>CAVPOM010000001.1:0-88600 GCA_963707025.1 uncultured Verrucomicrobiae bacterium
GATCGTCCTGCGCCAGCGACTGGTCGCCGGCCTGGCCGGTGATATGCCCAAAATACTGGATCATCCACCAGTCCGGGATGCCGTCCCCGTCGCTGTCGGCGTTGGCGGCGGGCGGCAGCAGGGCGGCGAACACATCCTGCAACCGGCTGACATGGCCGAAGCCGAGTCCGGAGCTGTAACTTTGAAAAACCGCGGAGCTGACATCCACGCTGATCACCGGCTTGGAGGGCCGCTGCATCCAGTCCGAGGCCGGCTGCTCCAGCGTCAAAAGGCTGTTCGTGCCGTTGACGCGGTCATAGAGATACAGGTCGGGCGCATTGGTGTGCCCGGCGACAAGATTGGTGGAAAAACTGCGAAAGACCACGTAACGCCCGTCCCAACTCACCGCCGGCGAATCAGACGCGCCATTGCCGCTTCCCGTCAAACTCGAATTGACGCTGACGAGAATATTCGTCCCGGCCAGCAGGTCGGCCAGATAAACGTCACTGCTATTATTGCTGTCCCGTCCCGAAAGGGGCGCAAACGTCACCACCGCCACAAACCGACCGTTGCCGCTCCAGACACCCGGACTTCTGCTCCCGGACGCGTTCGTGACCGTCAGCATGTTGGTGCCATTGACCAAGTCCTGGAGGTAGATGGTGGCTCCGCTCTGATAAAGCAATCGCGATCCGTCGGGACTGATCGCCGGGGAACCGGCGGAGTTGGTGTAAATACTTTTCCCCTGCTGCGTGTCCCATACCAATACTTGTGTTGACTTGGAATAAGCCACGTACCGCCCGTCCGCGCTCATGCTCGGAGAGAACAGCGCCAGGGTCGTATCCGAAAGCACCACGGGTGCTCCCCCGTTGAGATCGTACCAGAACGTGCTCTGCTCCATTCCCGTCAACCCCGCCGCCAGGTTAAGCGCCCTGCTCAGAAACGCCACATACCGTCCATCCTGGCTGAGCACCGGGCTGGTCGAGTCGTTGTCCCCGGATGTCAAGCCATTGGTGCTTACGCTCACCAGCACCGTCGTCTGTGCCTGAACGTCTCTGCGGTAAACATTGCAAGTGCCGGGATTGGTCATCACATTGCCCGATGTCAGATTGGTCGCCGCGCTGACAAACACCACATATTGCCCGTTGCTGCTGATCACCGGCGTCATCGAGTCCCCTCCCAGCGCGCAACTTCCGTTCAGCCCGGCGCTCACCAAAATGTTGCTTCCGCTCCAGCAGTCGCACACAAAAACATCCCGCGCATTGTTCGTGTCATTTGCCACCAGATCATCGGCGTAGCTGGCAAACGCCACCCAGCGCCCATCCGCGCTGATCGAAAACGGGCCTGCCGAACTGTACCGGTCGCCTGACCGTGCCGGCACGGACGGATTGCGTTGCGAAATCATTTGCGTCGTCCCGCCGGTCGCGTCCCGTAAGAACACATCATTGGCGCCGTTAATATCCAACGGCACCAGTCCGCCATCCGGCCCGGAAAAGGCGATGAACTGGCCGTTGCTGCTGGCACTTGGGAACGTCCCCGTGAAATCGGTCGAGCCAACCCCGTTGGTGTCCATATCCAGCAGCGTCATGCTTCCCCCCTGCACGTCGCTGCGGAAAAGATGCGAGCCGTTGGAAACCGTATTGCCCGTCAAATCTCCCGCGTTGCTCAGGAACACCACATAATGTCCATCCGGCGTGACCGACGCCGCCTGCGCCAGTGTGTTGGCCGAATACAACCCGCTGAGATTCGCGCTGACCAGCGCATTGGTGCCGGATTGCGAATCCCAAAGGCGGATGCTGCCATAGATGTTGGTCCCCTGTTCTCCCGACGTGAAGACAAGGAGCCGTCCGTCCGGCGTCATTTCCGGCCCATAAAAATCGTCGCCCCACGGCAGCGCGTAAATCCCGTTGGTATAAACCGTCGTCAGCGCCGTCGAGCCGGTGTTAAATTCAAAAATCACGGCCGGGCCGCCCGACACGTTATTCGACCCCGTCTTGAAGGCCACCCATGTCCCCTCGTCGCTCATGACGGCGTGTTCGGAGGACGGTGTGGCGCTTCCTCCCAAAATCGCCTTGGCCGTGGTCGTGGCATTGCTGCTCGCCCAAATGATCCCGCCCCCCGCAAAGTCGCGCACAAACACTTCGCCCCCGGCCTGCGTCACGCCGGAAACCAAATTCTGCGCCGTGCTGACAAACGCCACATATCTTCCGTTCGTCGTGATCGAAAGACTGGAAATGGTTGCGCCGGACGAGGAACTGATCGCCGCCGTGCTCATCGCGACCGTCGTTTGCCCCACCAGATCGCGCAGGAAAATGTCAGGGCTATTCTTGCCTCCGCTGGCCAGATTGGCCGCCGTGCTGATGAACGCCACATACCGCCCGTCCGGCGTGATGACCGGATGGCTGGAAACACCGTTCCCCTCCACCCCGCCGGTGGACTGGCTGACCAGCACCGTCGTCCCGGCCACCATGTCCCGCACAAAAATGTCACTCCAGCCATTGGTGTCCCCGGTTGCCAAATCGCTGGCATCGCTTGTGAACACCACATACCGCCCGTCCGGCGTCATCCCGCCGTAACTCGAATTCCCGTTCCCGCCAAAGCCATTAAGATTGACGCTCACCAGCGTCGTCGTATTGCTGGCGCGGTCGCGCAGGAAAACTTGCGAGCACAACTGCCCGCCGGCATGCGGCGCCAAATTCCCCGCCGTGCTGTTGAACAGCACAAACCGCCCATCCGGGCTGATGTGCGGGTCCACCGAGTCGCCGTTGCCCCCGGCGGGCAAAGGCAGGGCAGTGGAACGGGTGGAAATCAACTGCGCCGCATTTTGCGCCGAGCCGTTGGGAACCGCCGCCGCCTGCAACAGCATGAGAGCAGCAAGGAAAACAAGTGGAGGCTGCACCAGGAAATGGCCGGGACTGCCGGCAAATAATTCTTTTGCGCGCATGAGGTGTCTCTCCTTTGGCCAAGGTGACAATGGCTTCCTCTTTACAAAGTTAGTTCAGCACTTTCCCGCCAAACAATCAAGTAAAAAACCTGATATCCTGACCGCCCGCCTGCGGCTCATAAGGAGAGCTGCACCACCCGTTCCTCGATTTGCCCGCTCCAGCGCGCGCTGTAGCTCAACATCCGGTACACCCGCTCCAACGCCGCCAGCGGCAGCGCCGCCGCCCGCTCCGCCGTCCCCGCCGCCGGCGCCGCCTCCCACGCCGCGTTCAGCCCCGGCAACTCCGCCAGCAGCTCCTCCCGCCGCCGCTGGACGACTTGTTGCAACTCGTTCAACTGTCCGGCCAGTTCCATTCCCCGCCCGAACATTTGCGCCTTGACCAACGGCGAACTGGTTTTCCCTTTCACCGCCAGAAACGCGTCCGCTTGCCGGCAAATCCGGCCCGTCTCAAAAAACAAATCCATCGCCGCCGCCGGCACATCCTGCGCGTCGGCGGGGCGCGCGCCCATTTCCAACTCCAGCAAATGCCCCAGCCGCTCCTTCGGTTCCCGCAGGCATTGCCAGGCCCCGTTCAACTCCGCAAAACGCCGCGTCGCCGCCTCCCGCGCCGCCTCCCCGGCCTCGTGCGCGCGGTCGGGATGAATTTCAGACGAAAGGGCGAGAAACTTCTGTTTGAGCAACTCCGCATCCAGCCAGGGCCGGCGTGGCTCGTTGAGCAGGGCAAAATTATCCAGCATGCCGGAGTCAAGTGGTTTGCTTAGGCGCTGAAACTTTCCCCGCACGAGCAACTGCTGGCCGCGTTGGGATTCTTGACCTTGAATCCACCCTCCTGCAGCGCGTCCACAAAATCCAGCTCGCTCCCCGTCACATACAGCGCGCTTTTTGGATCCACCACCACCTTGATCCCGCTGCTCTCCACCAGGATGTCCCGGCTGGCCAGGCTGGTCCTGCAGGTCCATCTTATATTGCAGGCCCGAACAGCCTCCTCCCACCACCGCCACGCGCAGCACCCCGCCGGGACGTCCCTGCTTCTGCAAGAGCGAACTCACCTTCCGCGCCGCGTTCAAGGTCACTTTGATCAACCGTTCATCCCCGACGCGCACGCCTGGCGCCGGTGGTACCGAAGTTGCGTCTTGTTTTCCTGCCATCATGCGCCGCTAAAGTACGCCCTGCCCCGGCCAACGTCAACTTTCGTCAGCCGCCCCCTTCTGGCTTGTTCATTCCCCTCCTAATCTTAATCTTAATCCTAATCTTAATCCGGGCTGCTCAAGCTATTTCTTTATGTAAACCCTGCTTTGCCTTTCATTTATCCTTTATCCATTTTGGAGGCATCGCCAGTTTTTGTCCCGCTTTTTGCCTGACATTGCGTGGAGTTGCCCTGACAATGGCCTCCACCACCAATCATGTACAAGTCGCTCCAGCAATCTTCCTCCGCCGTGTTGCCCGGTCTGGCCGGCCATGCCCGTCGCGCCCTCGTCCCCGTCCTCGCTCTGCTGGCGGTTTCCGCCCTGCTTTCACCGGGTCGCCTGATGGCGGGCGCGGCCGCCGCCGCCCCCGATGCCGCCGCCTTTCCCGACCCGCTCAGTTGGGCTGCCCCGACGAAAACCACCCATCCCTGGACCCGCTGGTGGTGGATGGGCAGCGCGGTGGACAAAACCAACCTCACGCACCAGCTCGAAATGTTCAAGGCCGCCGGCATTGGCGGCGTCGAAATCTGTCCCATCTACGGCGCGCACGGTTACGAGGATCGTTTCCTTCAATATCTCTCGCCGCAATGGATGGATATGTTCGCCCACACCACCAGCGAAGCCAAACGCCTCGGCCTGGGCGTGGACCTTACCACCGGCACCGGCTGGCCCTTCGGCGGGCCGCGCGTCCCGCTGGATGAGACCTCCGGCCGGGTCCTCTTCCAACGCTACGATGTTGCCGGTGGTGCCTCGCTGACCGCCGCGCTGCCCCAGGGACAGCTCCAATGTCTCCACGCCATCGGGGAAGACGGCACCCAGATTGAACTCTCCGACAAAGTGAGCAACGGCCACCTGGATTGGACCGCCCCGCCCGGAAAATGGCGGCTCTACGCCGTGGCGGAAGTCCACCAGGTGCAGAAGGTCAAGCGCGCCGCTCCCGGCGCCGAAGGCTATGTGCTCGACCCATTTTCCGTCACGGCCATGGACCATTATCTGGCGGATTTCGACCGGCATTTCGCCGTCTATCACGGAGCCATGCCCCGTTCCGCCTTCCACGATTCTTATGAGTATTACAACGCGGAATGGACGCCCGCTTTCTTCACCGAGTTTGCCGCGCGCCGGGGGTATGACTTGCGCGCGCAACTGCCCGCCCTTTTCGGGGAAGGACCGGTGGAAACGACCGCGCGCGTCCGGACCGATTACCGCGAGACCATCGCCGATCTGCACCTGGCCTACATCCAGCACTGGACGGCCTGGAATCACAGCCACGGCAGCCTGAGCCGCGACCAGGCCCACGGCTCGCCCTCCAACCTGCTGGATGTTTATGCCGCCGCCGACATTCCCGAAACGGAACAGATGCCTTTCGGCGGGATGGGCGCGCAGAACTATCCCATGAACAAGTTTTCCTCCTCCGCCGCCCACGACAACGGCCGGACCCTGGCCTCCTCCGAATCCTTCACCTGGCTGACCGACCATTTCCAGGCCCCGCTCTCGCTGGTCAAACAGGCGGCGGACTACCTCTTTCTGACCGGCGTAAATCATATTTTCTTTCACGGCATACCCTACTCGCCTGCCGAAGCGCCCTGGCCCGGCTGGCAATTCTATGCCGCTGTCAACTTCGGCCCCTATGGCGGTTTGTGGCATGACCTGCCCGAGTTCAACGCCTATGTGACGCGCTGCCAGTCCGTCCTGCAAAGCGGCGTTCCCGCCAACGACATTCTTCTTTACTACAACGTCTATGACGAGTGGGAAACGCCGGCCCGGAACGCCGCCGGGCTGATCATACCCAACCCATTGCCCGCCAGTTGCAAGGAGACCGCCGTGGCCCTCCTCAATCGCGGCTACACCTTCGACTATCTTTCCGACCGCTTCCTGGCCGACGCCGTAAGCGCCTTCACGGCCGGCGTGTACATTTCTACTAATCACCAACAAGTGATAAACGATGTCTTTCCTGCTCCCACTCCGAGGGGTGACGCGTTTTTGGAGGCGCAAGGTTTCCCCCACGCTAGTTGGCGCGCCGCCGCCATCGTCGTCCCGTCCTGCCATCTTATGCCGGTCGAAAGCCTGGAGAAGCTGGTGCAACTGGCCCACGCCGGGGCAAGCGTCTTTTTCATCAAAAATCTCCCCAGCGACGTGCCGGGGCTGGGCAATCTGGAAGCCCGCCATGCCAAATTCAAAAGCCTCCTCAGCCAGGTAAAACTGAAGAGCACCAGCGACCCCCAGGTCCAAAAGGCCGTCATGGGTTCCGGCGCCTTTTATGTCGGCCCTGACGCCCCCACGCTGTTGCAGCATTCCGCCGCGTTGCGCGAGCCAATGATGGACGATGGCCTTTGGTTTGTCCGCCGTTCCACCATGGATGGCTACGTCTATTTCATCGCCAATCGCGGCGACAAATCAGTTGATAGTTGGCTCACTCTCGGCTCGACGATTAGCTCCGCCGTCCTCCTCGATCCTCTTTACGAACACCGCGCCGGCCTGGCCGCTTTGCGGCAGACGCCGCAGGGCGCGACTCAAATCTATTTGCAAATGCAGCCAGGCGAATCGCGAATTGTGAGGACTCAGGAGCGCTTTTCCGAGGAGGGTCCAGCTTGGTCGTATAACGAGCCTTCCAGCGCCGCGACGGAGATCACCGGGTCGTGGGATGTAAAATTTATCGAAGGCGGCCCGGAATTGCCCGCCGCCTTCACCGCCACCAACCTGGCTTCTTGGACCACCCGCGACGACCCCGAAGCCAAGCGCTTCGCCGGCACCGCCCGTTACACCATCACCTTTGATCATCCCGCCGGACAGGCCGATGATTGGGTGCTGGAACTCGGGCGCGTTTGCGAGGCCGCGCGCGTCAAACTCAATGGTCACGACGTTGGCGCGGTCTGGTGCGCCCCCTGGCAAATCAACGTGGGCCAATTCCTCCAACCGGGCGAAAACGTCCTCGAAATCGAAGTGACCAACCTGGCCGCCAACCGCGTGCGCGACCTCGACGTCCGCCAGGTCAATTGGAAATACTTTTACGACGCCAACATGAACAGCAAGGGGTCGGGCCGCTTCGACGCCTCCCGCTGGCCCTTGCGCGACTCCGGCCTGCTCGGCCCGGTCCGTCTGCAAGCCGTCAAGAAAATCGCGGTCCTGTGACAGTCAAACGTGAAACCCCTCCAGCCACCTGACAGCCAGCATTTGTCCGCCGCCTCGGGCTGGCTCGGCCTGGGCAATTGGAAGGAAGCCGTCGCGGAATTCAAGCAGCTCGGGCCGGATTCGCGCCGGCATCCCGAGGCCTTGGCAGTCGTGCGCGAGATTTTTGCCCAGGCGGGCAAGTGGGAGATGGCCGCCCAGACGGCCGGCGCGCTGCTCAATTTGAAACCCGAAGAACCGGAATCCTGGATCGCGCTGGCCTACGCCACCCGGCGCAAACAGGGCGGCGGCCTGGACGCGGCCCGGAAAATTCTCATCCGGGCCCAAAGCTGCTTTCCCAAAGAGCCGGTCATCGCCTACAACCTGGCCTGCTACGAATGCCAGTTGGGCAATCACAAAGCCGCTCTGAAGTGGCTGCGCAAAGCTCTCGCCGCCGGCCCGGCCCGCCAGATTCGCTCCATGGCCCTGGACGACCGCGATCTCCAACCCCTCTGGCCCCAAATCCGCGCATCATGATCCAACCTTTTCCCGGCCTTGACAGATGATCGGTTTTGACCGAATAGAAGGCTGTGAACATGGAGTTTATTCGGAAGCGCTTGCACGAAAGTTTTATCCCTTTCGCCGTCCGCCTTTCTGATGGCAGGAAGTATGAGGTGCCTCACACCGACTTCATGGCCCTCGGCAAGCATGTAGTAGTTATTATTGACAATGAGGGCCACCCGGTCCATGTTGATCCCCTCCACATCGTTTCGCTGGACGACCTGCCCGCCGAAACCGCGCCAAACTGACGGCCTTATCCCATGGGCCAATTGGCCGCGGCCATGGCCTTGTACCCTCCCGCCAGCGAAAACACCCGGACGTAGCCCATGCGCCGCGCCACGTCCGCCGCCAGCGCCGAACGATAACCCCCGCCGCAATACAGAATGATCTCCGTGGCCGGATCGGGAATGGTTCTTTCTATATCGCGCTCCAAAACGCCCTTGCCCAAATGCACCGCCCCGGCCGCGTGCCCCAGGTTCCATTCGGCGTCCTCGCGCACGTCCACCAAAATGGCCTTTGGGTTTTTCCCCAGCCGTTCCCGCGCCTCCGCCAGGGTGATCTCCGCAACGCGCGGGCGGACTTCATTGACTATTTTCAGAAAACCGGCCGAATGTTCCATGCCCCCAGCCTAGCCCCGCCCCGCCGCAGGCGCAAAGCCCAAAATCGGCCCACCAGCCGCAGAAGGCCGCAAGACCGAATTCTTCAGGCCACTCGTCCCATGCCTCCCATGCCTCCCATGCCTCCTTTTCTTTGCAAAACGGACGCCGTGCCGATTTTTGCCCCGCGCACTCCGCGGCAAACGCCCCTTGTGGGTATTGACAGAATCAAATTTTGAGAGATGCTATGCCAAATTATGCGTATCAAAATGAAGAACCCAATTTTTCCGATACTCTGGGCGGCCGCGCTTTGTCTGCCTTTGCAGGGCGCGGACTGGCCGCAATTCCGCGGCCCCAATCACGACGCCACCAGCCCGGAAAAAATTCCCACCCAATGGCCGGCCACCGGCCTGCGCCAGGTTTGGAAGACACCCCTGAAAAACGGTTTCAGTTCCTTCACTCTGGGCGACGGCAAAGTTTATACCCTGGTCACGCGTGCATCGGACGACGGCGATCAGGAAACTTGCCTGGCGCTGGAGGCCAACACCGGCAAGGAGCTTTGGGCCGCGCCCATGGGCGTCGGCAGCTCCAAGTACGACGGCGGCGGCGATTCCGGCGCGAGGGGAAATGACGGCGGCGACGGGGCGCGTTCCACCCCGGCCTACGACGAGGGCAAAGTCTATGTTTTTTCCTCGCGATTGATGCTCAAATGTTTCAATGCCGCCGACGGCAAGCCGGTTTGGTCGTGCGATCTGATGAAAGAGCACGCGGGCCGAAACGTTCATTGGGAAAGCGCCGCTTCTCCATTGCTGGAGGGCGATTTGGTCTTCGTCGCCGGCGGCGGGCCGGGCGAATCGCTCCTGGCCTTTGACAAAAAGGACGGCCACGTCGTCTGGAAGGGTGAGGATGACAAAATAACCCAGTCCACCCCCGTCGCTGCCACCATTCTCGGCGAGCGCCAGGTGATTTTCTTCACGCAAAAAGGTCTGGTCTCCGTGGCCCCCAAGACGGGGGCGGTTCTGTGGCGTTACCCCTTCCGCTTCTCCGGCGCGGCGGGGTGTTCCCCGGTGGTCTCCGGCGACGTTGTTTATTGCTCCGTATCCTATGGCGTCGGGTCCGGCGCCTGCAAAATCACCAAGGCGGATGGCGCCTATGTCGCCACGGAAGTTTGGCGGCTGCCGGGCAATAACGACGAAAGCAGCCATTGGTCAACTCCGGTCGCTTTTAATGGCTGTCTCTACGGCATTTTCGGCCAGGCCAAATTCGCCACCGCCCCGCTGGAGTGCGTGGACCTCGCCACGGGCGACGTCAAGTGGAAGAAGCCCGGCTTTGGCCCCGGCGGGGTCAACCTGGTGGATGGCAACCTGCTGGTCTTGAGTGACGCCGGCGACCTGGTGCTGGCCAAGGCCGCCCCGGATGCTTACACCGAACTGGCCCGCGCTCACATCCTGGACGGGAAATGCTGGAATTCGGTCGCCATCAGCAACGGCCACGTTTACGCCCGCAGCACCAAGGAGGGCGTTAATCTGGACCTCTCCCCCAATCCCGTCAACTGACCAAAGCAGAATTGACCGGTGAACCCATCAGGCCGACAAGACCGCCGGCCGGAATTCTTCATTCTGCATTTTGCATTCTTCATTCTGCATTTTCCCCGAGCCCTCCCCGTCGCGATAGAGCGTGATGGCCACCTGCTCGTTTTTGCGAATGCAGGCCTTGATCGCCTCCGGGTCCTTGGCGCAGCGCAGCAGCGTCTTCCAGGAATAAATGTGCTTGGGCTTGTGAAAATCGCTGTTGGCCAGAAAGGCCAGCCGCTTCAAGCCCACCGGGGTGAAGATATTGTTGCGATTGGCGATTTCCCACGCGTCAATCAATGGGGCGAACACCTCCTGGTTTTCCCAAAGATAGAGCGTGTTCTTTCCCCATTCGCTTTTCATGAGGTGCGGATGCGACGCCACCGCCAGCCCGTTCTGGGCATGAATTTCCGCGATGGTTTCCGGCAAATCCAGCGCCGGGTTGATCGGCCCTTTCAGATCCAGCCCGAGCAAATGCGCCGACGTTTTTTTGGTGAGGCCGTCCTTGTTAAATTCCATTCCCGTCATCACCAGCATCCGGTATTTGCGCCAGGCCCGCCGCTTCTCCAGGTCCAGCACCTCGAAATACTCGTCCAGTTGCTCCGGCCCGACCGTGAAATTGGCCAGCCGGCTCAGCTTGCCGATCAGACGCCGCGGGTCGGCCAGATGATCGGTGATGCAGATGCAATCAAATCCGCGCCGCCCGTAAAAATCAACCACTTCCGCCACCGTCAATTTCCCGTCCGAGTAGTTGGTGTGGATGTGGAAATCGCACAGCAACATCCGCGCTTCCCCCGGGTCTCCGGCCGGCGCAGGCGCGCCCGGCGCCGGCCCGGGCGGCGCCTGAAATAATTTGAGCCGCTTGCTGCCCGGCCCTTCCAGCTCGCATTGGCCGAGGGCCAATTCGGCCACTCTGATGGACGCGTCCGGCCGGGCAATTTTGGCCAGATTCTCCCGCCAGCGCCGCCAGAGCCGCCCCTCCCCCGCAAACGCCTTGCCCACCCATTCCGCCGCTTCCCGGTTCTTTTCCGCCACCACCCCCACCCCCGCTTCCTCCACCAACCGCGCGTTGCCCTCCTCCTGCCCGGGCAGCACCTGGTTCAAAATCATGGGACACCGCCCGGCAATGGCTTCCTGCACCGTCGCCCCGCCCGCCTTGGTGATGACCAGGTGATGCGTGCGCATCAACTGTGGCATTTGGTTGGTCCATCCCAGGATTTGCACCCGCCCGCCATACTCACTGGCGCGCCGCGCCAATTTCTCCTTCAACTCCGCGTCCCGCCCCACCGTGATGGTCAGGTGCGTATTGGGAATCTCCAACAGCCGGTCAATGGCTTTGCCGCACTTCTTCTTCCCCGTATTTATGATGTACAGAATCTTGAACGGCGGAACGCATTGCGGGCCGGGCAATTCCCCCGTCTTCATCTCCGCGAAAACGGGGCTGACCGGGAAACCAAACGCCTTGATCTTCTCCCCCGCCACCCCATGCTGGCGCAGCACCTCCGCCGTCGCCTCGTTGGGCACGCAGAACCAGTCGCTGGGCGCCCGATACCACGACGAATTGACCGAAATCGAATCCGTCACCACCGTAATGAAGCGGAAGGGCCGTTCCGAATGATCCCGGTAAATCTCCTGGATGACATGCCCATAGACCGGATAAGTGGAGAGCACGCAATCCGGCTGCGCCGTTTCCAGGATGTCGGCCAGGGCGCTCTTCAATTTGCCGAAGGCCAGCAGCTTTTGCTCCAGCGATTTGGCGTTGTCCAGCATCCCATAAATGCCGCTCCACACCCCGGGCGCATAGCGGGCCAGCCCAAGGTAAGTCTTCCTTAAAATATCATTGACGATGCCGAGGCTGCTCTGGAACACATCCAGCACCTCCACCTTGACGTCGTCCGACACCAATTCCAGTGCTTCCGCCACGTTGCGGGCCGCCGTATTATGCCCGTCGCCGAACCCGGCCGTGAGGATCAGGACTTTTTTCACGCCCGCAGTTTCTCACGGTATTGTGACAATCTCATGTCGTTTATGTGAAATCTTATCCACATTTTTCCAAGCCGCCACCTGCCATCCTCGCTTCAGTTTGCTACCCCCGTCCCCGCTTCTGATGTTGCCCCCCCATGATTCTGCCAAGAATTCCAAATCTTCCGTTGACATCATTGAATTTAAACGCTAATCTTTCCTACGTGAAGAGGGCCAGGCAAGCAAAGGCAGACGGCGGCGGGACCAGGACCGGATTCCCCGTTTATCCCATTGTAGTTGCCGCGCCGGCGCCGCCACCCCAACTGTTCCTCACTCCATCCTGTCCACTACGCTGGCCGCGCCGAATCATGGCTTCTGCTGCGCGTTTCTTGTCCGCCAAAGCTTCAGCGGCGGCAGGTGGGCCTTTTCGCGGCAAATCAACTCAAGCGCCTTTCCATGAACAATTTACACCCTGAAACCAGCTTTTCCAATCAGGGTTCATCAGGCCTAATCAAGGTCAGTCAAGGTGTTTTTTCCAATCGGCTTGCCCACCACTCCATCACTCCACCAGGCCACGGCTCCAGCCCGCCATCCGGCTTTTATAATTTGTAATTTATCCTTTATCCTTTACCCCTTTTCCCCGTGTCTGAAACCGGTCCATTGCGCATTGTGCAAATCACGCCCGGCGCCGGCAAAATGTTTTGCGGCGCCTGCTTGCGGGACAACGCCCTGGTCGCCGAACTGCGCCGCCTGGGGCATGCCGCGACCATGACGCCGCTTTACCTGCCGCTGACGCTGGACGAAGCGGATCAGAGCGCCGGCACGCCGCTTTTTTACGGCGGCATCAATGTCTATCTGGAGCAGCACTCGGCTTTCTTCCGGCATTCCCCGCAATGGCTGCATCGCCTGCTCGCCACCACCGCCTTGTCGAGACTGGCGGCCGGACCCGCCACGCGCACCCGGCCGGAAAACCTGGGCCCCATCACCCTGTCCATGTTGCGCGGCGAGGAGGGACACCAGGCCCGCGAACTGGACGAACTGATTCAGTGGCTGCGCCGCGAAAAACCCGGCGTGATCTGTCTCTCCAACGCCCTGCTCATCGGCCTGGCGCGCCGGTTGCGCTCCGAGTTGCGCGTCCCGGTGATTTGCACCTTGCAAGGCGAGGACGGTTTTCTGGATGCGTTGCCGCCCGGGCCGCGGGAGCTGGCCTGGCAGACCATGGCCGGGCGCGCCGCCGAGGCGGACCTTTTCATTGCGCCGAGCCACTATTTCGCCGAGCCTCATGCAGAAGCGCCTCCACCTTCCCCAGGACCGCATGCGCGTCGTCTTTAACGGCATCAACCTCGAAGGCTTTTCCCTCAATCCGCCCTCCGCCCTCCGCCCTCCGCCCTTCCCCACCCTCGGCTACTTCGCCCGCATGTCGCGCGAAAAGGGCCTGGAAAAACTGGCCGCCGCCTTCCTCCTTCTCAAGCAGCGCGATCGCGTGAAAAACTTGAAACTCCGCGTCGGCGGCAGTTGCGGGCCGGCAGACCGGGTGCTGGTGGATGAGCTGCGGGACCGTCTGGAAAAGGCGGGGGTCCTTGGCGACGTTGATTTTGTTCCCAACCCGTCCCGCGCCGCCAAACTGGATTTTCTTCGCACCCTCTCCGTTTTTTCCGTGCCGGCCACCTGCGGCGAGGCCTTCGGCCTCTACTTGCTCGAAGCCCTCGCCGCGGGCGTCCCGGTCGTCCAACCCGCCCACTCCGCCTTTCCCGAAATTGTGCAAGCCACCGGCGGCGGCCTGCTCTGCGACGCCCAGGACCTGAACGCCCTGGCCGGCGCCATCGAGACCCTGCTCCTGGACCCCGCCCGCGCCAGGGCCCTGGGAGAGTCGGGCCGCCAGGCCGTGGCTGAAAAATTCAGCGTCCAAACCATGGCCCGCCAGGTCGCCCTCCTCTGCGCCGAGGCCATCCGCTCATTTTCCATCTCGTAAATCCCCGGCTCCAGCCTACTATTCTGCCATGCCCTACGAATTCAAAACGATCCGCCGCGTCGAATTCTCCGAAACCGACATGGCCGGCATCATGCATTTTTCCAATTATTTCCGCTTCATGGAATCGGCCGAGCACGCCTTCTTCCGCTCGCTGGGGTTGTCCATCTTCCGCACCGGCGACCCGCCGGTGAGCTGGCCGCGCGTCCATGCCGGATGCGATTTCAAGATCCCGCTCCAATTCGAGGACGAGGTGGAAATTCATCTCCTGGTCGCCGAAAAGAAATCCAAGGCCCTGACTTACGCTTTCAAATTCCGCAAACTCAACGCGGCTCCGCCCGTGCTCGTCGCGCGCGGCGCCCTCACCGTCGTCTGCGTCAGCCATCAGGCCGATGGCCGCATGGCCGCCTGCCCCATCCCCAAGCCGGTCGCCGACAACATCCAAACCGCCCCTGCGGATTTGCTCGCCTGATGAAAGCGCCATGAATATGCTGAAGCACCTCACCCTCGCCGCCGCTCTGCTGGGCTGCCTGGCCGCCTGCACCACCTCCCGGCCCGATCCTGGAACGGAGGGCGACGGAGATTTCACCATCGGCCCCGACTACACCAACGCGCCGGAATTGACCGTCCGGCCCGGCGTGCCCGCGGGAACCGTGCATGAATTCACCATGAACTCGGCCGAGAGCAAAATTTATCCCGGCATCAAACCGGTCACCAATGCGGCTTACCTGCGCCGCGACTCCTCTGGCAACCGCCTGGCGCTCCCGGCGCTGGACGGGACCACCCACGCCCCTTACACGCGCCGGGTGTGGGTCTATGTTCCCAGTCAATACGTGGCCGGGACGCGCGCCCCGTTCCTGGTCGTGCAGGATGGAGGCAGCTACCTGGCGCGCCTGACAAATATACTTGACAACATGATCGCCGAGCACCGCCTGCCGGCCCTGATCGCCATTATGATCAACTCCGGCGGCGGCGATGCCCAGGGCAGCGAACGCGGCTTGGAATACGACACCGTTTCCGGCCAGTACACCCGGTTCATCGAAACGGAAGTCCTGCCCAGGATTGCGCGCGAATGCCAGGTCAGCTTCACCAAGGACCCCGACGGGCGGGCGGCGATGGGCGGCAGCTCCGGGGGCGCGGCCGCCTTCACCATGGGCTGGTTTCACCCGGAACTTTACCATCGCATCCTGACCTATTCTGGAACCTTCGTAAACCAGCAGTCGCCGCTCAACCCGGACTCCCCTCATGGCGCCTGGGAATATCACGACCATCTCATCGCGCAAAGCGCCCCCAAACCGTTGCGGATCTGGATGCAGGTCGGCGAAAACGACAATCACTCCCGCGACCCGGAATCCACCTTTCACAATTGGGTGCTGGCCAACCAGCGCATGGCCGCCGCCTTGCAGGCCCGGGGATATCACTGCCAGTTCGTCTTCTGCAAGGGCGCGGGCCACGTGGACAGAAAGGCCGTGGCCCAAACCCTCCCGGGCGCCCTGGCCTGGCTCTGGCGCGGCTACCCGGCGAAGTGACGGATAAAATAGGTTTGACAGATGGAGCGGAGGCCGCGCCCCGAACCGGCGCGCTTACTGGGCGGTCTTCTTTTGGGGCATTTGCCGCTGCAACCCAAGCGTGTCCTCGCTGGCTTGATTGAATTCCTTGAGAGCCAGATTATAGGCCGCCGCCTGGGCCTCGTCCCGGAATTGGAGTTTTCGCGTCGCCGGAACGTATTCCCACCGGCCCCAGGTCTCCTCGAGCAGGTTGACCACTTTCAAGATCCCTTCGCCCCGGCGCACATCAGCGTGCCGCATGGCCAGGAGGGTTCGCGAAGTCGAGTTGGAAAAAGATTGTGCGAAGCCTTTGACACTGGCTTCCCGAAGCCGGCGCGGCAGATCGTGCTTCAGCAGTTCCTGCTCATAAAGCTCTGTGCCATGATCGGCAATATCCAGCAAGGCTTTGCTGTCCGCAACGAACTGGCCGACCTTCTCCTCCCGGACCTTTAATTCTTCCAGGCTTTTCACCGCAGCCATGTCCAGCACGGGAGGATTGGTCAGTGCTGCCCAGGAAGATTCGTACTTCTTCGCCAATTCCTTCATTTTCAATCCAAACTCCTGGCTCACGGCCTGCAGCAGCGTCACTTTGGCATTCATCTCCTGCTCCGCCGAGGCCGCCTGCGCCGTCAGCCTGGCGGTCAATTCCCACACATAGGGGCCGGCGCCCGAAAGAACGATCATCAGGCACAGCAGCAATCCGTTGAGCACCGTCCCGGTCAGCGCCCGCCCCAGGATGCCCTTGCGGCCTTCATATTTCATTCTGCGCAAGGCCTTGATCCCCAAAACAAGCCCGCCCGCAAAAAACAGCGCGGAAATCCCGTGCGCGATGGCGCTCCAATGAAGTTTGTCCAGATTCCCCATCGCCGCTCGCAGCACGGTCATCAGCAAAATCCCGGCGAACGGAGACCATAAAGTCAGTTTGGCCAACCGAACGCCGCACGACTTCCTGTATGCCATCGGCAGTGGTGGAGGCCTTGCCGGTGAATCGGCGTTTGGCGGTGGAAGTTCATCCATGGCCGGGATTTCACACCTTCGCGCCGCCCTTGACAACAATTAAATCGCCGGGCGGCCTTTTGGGATCGTCCACTTCGGGAATTCCACTCCTCCCGCTACGGCTTCCAGGCCCTGAGTTGCTCTTGCAAACTCTGCGCCTCCCCGGATAATTCCTTGAATTCCTGATAGGCCAGGTTGAAGTCGTCCGCCGGTCCGGCTTCCTGGAAATGGAAGTCCTGCGTGGCGGGACGGTATTCCCACCGGCCCCAGGTCTCCCCCAGCAACCGGACCACGCGCAACAGGGCCTCTGCCTGGCGCACCTCCGCGTCGCGCAGGGCGATGAGGGTGGGATTGACGGCGGCGATGGCGTCCACAAACTGTTGCAGATCCGCGGCCCGCGCCGCCGGCGACAGCTTGTGTTTGCCTAATTCCCGCTGGTAAATCTCCGGCATGTTTTTGGTGAACTCCTGCAAGTCCCGGCCGGCCTTGATCAACCGGCCCACCGCCTCCGCGCGCGCGCGCAATTCTTCCCGGCTCTTCACCAGAGCCATGTCCAGGACCGGGGGATTGGTCAGCGCCGCCCACGCCGAATCATATTTCTTCTGCAACTCCCGCAAGGCCAGGGCGAAGTTCTGGCTGGCGTGGTCCACCAGCGCCTTTTCCAGCGCCGCGCCGCCCCCCACACGGGCCGTCCACTGCTGCGCCTCCAGCTCCGCCACGCGTTCCCGTTCCCCCGCCGCTCGTTGCGCGTCATGAATCAAAAAGCCCGTCAGCCACAACATGAGTCCCAGCGACACTCCATTGAGCGCCAACCCGCTCAGCGCCCGGGCCAGGATGCCCCGGCGGCCTTCCTCCTTCATCCGGCGCAATCCGGCGATGCCCGCCGCCACCCCCCCCGCATAAATCAACGTGGAAATCCCAACCACCGCAAACATGAGGATGGGATGTCCGGCCGCTTTGGTCGCTCCCGCCGTCACCGCCACAATAAACACCGCCGCCCCGGCGAACGGAGACCAAAAACTCCACTGGGCCGCCCGCACCCCAACCGCTGCGCTCATTTGCCCCCCACCCGCAACGCCAGCGTCGCCCGGATATCATCCGACGCCGCTCCCACCAAAACCTCATAATCCCCCGCCTCCACCACATATTGTTTCCTGGCCGTGTCCCAATAACGAAATGCCTTCACCGGCACCGCGATGTCCACATGCGCGGTCTGCCGGGCCGCCACCGCCACGCGCTCAAATCCGCACAACGCCTCCAGCGGTTGCGCCACCGCGGATTTGACATGCCGGAAATAGACCTGCACCACCTCGTCGCCATCCCTGGACCCGGTGTTGGCCACAGCCACCTTCACATGCAGCGCATCATTCGTATTGACTTGCGTCCGGTCCAGTTGCGCGGCCTCGGTACTTGAACGACGTGTAGCTCAAGCCATGCCCGAAGGCGAAGAGCGGTTTGCCCTTGAAATATCGGTAAGTGCGATTGGCCATCGCATAGTCGGTGAAGGACGGCAGGTCCGCCGTCGCGCGATAAAAAGTGACGGGCAGCCTGCCCGAAGGGTTGACCTCGCCGAACAAGACTTCCGCGACCGCCCGGCCCCCTTCCTGGCCCGGATACCAGGCCTGCACTATCGCCGAAATATGTTCCGCCTCCCACGGCATGGCCATGGCCCCGCCGCTGCAATTGACAAACACCAGCGGCTTGCCCGTCGTGCGCAACGCTTTCAGGAATTCCGTCTGCACCGCCGGCAATTCGATGCGCGTGCGGTCCCCGTGGCTGAACCCGTCGTAGGGCGTGTTAAAGAATTCCCGTTCCAAGTCCGCGCAGATGCCGCCCACGTAAATAATGGCGTCCACCGTTTGCGCCAACTCCAGCGCCTTGAGCCGGGCCGCCTCCAGGGCCGCCGTATAAGCCGCCGGGTTTTCCACGCCCAGTTGAATGGCCATCGGGCAGCCGGGCGCGGTTAGAACCTCCACATTCGTCCCCAGAAGAGTTGCGATGCCGGCCGCGAAGGTCACCGGATGGGATGGTTCGCCCTCGTAATTGCCCAGCAGAGTGTTGGTGTAGGTGGCGTTGATCCCCAGCACGGCGATCTTGCGAATCTTGCTCCGATCCAGCGGGAGCAAGCCATCGTTCTTCAACAGCACCACCGACTCCCGCGCCATCCGCAGCGCCAGCGCGTCGTGGGCCGGCGTATCGTAATCCGTCGCCGCAATTTTCGCGTAGGGCACCAGGGCCGGCGGATCAAACATCCCCAGCCGGAAGCGCGCCTCCAGCATCCGCCCCACCGCCCTGTCCAGTTCGCTTTCCTTGAGCAGATTGTCCCGCACCGCCTCGGCCAGTTGCCGGTACTCCGTGCCGCAACAAAGATCGCATCCCGTCCTCACTGCGGTGGCCGCCGCCGCCTCGATGGTCGGCGAAAAACCGTGGCCATAGAAAAAGTCCTGGATGGCGCCGCAATCAGACACGACGTGGCCCTGGAAGCCCCACTGGCCGCGCAGCAAATTGCTCAACAGCAGCGGGCTGGCACAGGAAGGCGTGCCATAAATATCGTTGTAAGCGCCCATCACCGCGCCCACATGGCCCTCCTTCACCGCCGCCTCAAACTGGGGCAGATAGACTTCGTAAAAGTCCCGTTCCGGCGGCTCCGCGTCGAAACTGTGCCGCTCATTCTCCGGGCCGCTGTGGACCGCGAAGTGTTTCGCGCAAGCCATCGCCTTGACATACTTGGGATCATCCCCCTGTAAACCCTGGATGAAGGCCACCGCCATTCTCCCCGTCAGGAAAGTGTCTTCCCCGTAAGTCTCCTGCCCGCGGCCCCAGCGCGGGTCGCGAAAGATGTTGATGTTTGGCGACCAAAATGAAAGTCCGTTGTAGTTGGTGTTGTCGCCGTGGTGCGCTTCCCGGTACTCGCGGTTTTTCGCACGCCCTTCCGTGGCGATGGCATCCGCCACCGTGTGCAACAAAACCGGGTCGAAGCTGGCCGCCATGCCGATGGCCTGGGGAAAAACCGTGGCCCGGCCGTTGCGCCCGATGCCGTGCAGGGCTTCGTTCCAATAATCGTAAGCCGGCAAGCCCAGGCGCGCAATCGCCGGCGCCACGTTGCAAACCTGCCGCGCCTTTTCCTCCAGCGTCATCCGTCCCACCAGATCGCGCACCCGCAACTCCAGCGGCTGGGCCGGGTCCTTCCAAAGGGGCGTCTCTTCCGCGCCGGGTTCGTGCGCTTGGGCAGGCGGGACACAAAACAGGATGCTCAGCAGTGGGGCGAAAATAAAAAGCCTGACAATGGATGCCGTCCTCCTTCGGTCCCGTCCGGTTTGTTGATGGCACAAACTCATGCTGACCAAATCTTGTTCCTTTCCCGCCGCACAGTCAAGCCGCGCCCAACGCCCAAAATGCGCCCGGATGCACCCGTTGATTCTTGGCCGCGTGAAGGACGAGTTGTTCCCCGTTTATGAGCGCGCCTGACGCAGGTTTGACGTTGCGGCAGATCGTGCCATTAGGCCGGGAATCACACGCAGCAGGGCTTGATGCTGCTTTAACGCTCACATAGCCAGCCGCTGTGCCAGCGCATCCAGCACAAGATCCATTTCAACCGCCGTCAGCGCGCCAAGTCGCCGCTCCAGCTTCATGGTCGAAACCGTTTGAATTTGTTGCAGGTGGAAGGCACCCGGTTTCAGAAATGGCTTCGGGATGGAAAGTTCCCACCGGTTGCCCCGCAACGCGGTTGTGTGCAGCAGCGTTGTTACAACATCGAGTTCGTCTTCGGCTGGGGCGCCGGTCAAGAGCAAGGCGGGACGCACCTTGGCCGCCAGTCCAAAATCAACCATCCAAACTTCACCGGCCTTGACGACGGGCATCGTCTTCCTCCAGGTGATCGAGCATGGCCGCGCCGTCCATCGCCGCCTGATTGCAGACCTCAATGTCCTGGTTCTGCGCCGCCAGCTCGAGCAACCGCTGACGCACAGAGCGCAATTCCGCTTCGGTCAGCTTTGGCAATTCCTTGATGATTTCCGCCGCACTCATTGAAAAAGACTACTGTGGAATGCCGGATTTGTCATGCAAAAAACTGGCCGGCGGAAAGTCCTTGCAGCCCAAGTCGCAGCCAAAAGGGCCCGGGGCGCCGCATCCGGCCACAGAACACTTCCAGGCGGCCTTGGTCATCCTCACGGTACGGAGGAAAGTTGTCCGGATTATCGCACCGAAACAAATCCAGGAAGAAAGGCATTTGCCCGCAGCCTCACAGGTATGTGCATGGACGAAAGCCGGGAGATCCGAAAAAGTTTCAAATCCGCGAAATCCCTTAAATCCGTGGTTCAATTCTTTTGGTTGCGGCTTGGCCGCGCCATGCTCTTCGCGGCAAGTCGCCGCCCGGTCGCCGGCCTCGTCACAGGTGCATGAGAGCAATTCTTCCTGCCGGAAGTTCGATGATCGCGGCAACCCCACTTTCCGGTTCTCTCCATGAACCCTCACCTCACCCTGACCCTCTCCCTTCCCATCGAATGGGAGCGGAGATGGAACAGCAGACGGACACGAATTGTTCCACGGAGGTTATTGCTTCCCGATGCAGTAGAGATGGTGATTGGTGCGGATAAAAAGCTCCCCGCTGGATGCCGCGATGGTGGAGCGCGTCTGGTCGTCCCCCGCCTCGCCCATGGCGATGGTATTCAGCACCGCGCCGCCGGCCGCGTCCACCAGCACCACATCCCCCGCAAAATTCATCAGGTAAATCCGGCCATCCGCCGCCGTGGGCGACGCTTGATAAATGCGCGACCCGGGCAGCGCCGTCTGCCATTTGATCTTCCCGGTGGCCGCTTCGAGGCGCGAAAGAGTCTTGCTCGCGTCGCCCAGCACAAAAAAATCGCCATCGGCAACCGCCGGCGTTGGCACATCGGTGGCAATTTCGCGATGCTCCTCCTCGCTCCACACCAGGGCCGCCCCGGCGGGCGCGCCGCCGCCCTGCGGGCGCAGGGCGCGGATCGTATTATTCTGCGGCTGGCAGGCCAGGATGATTCCGCCGCTGGCCACGGGCGAGGTCACCACCCGCCAATTCCTGCCCTGGCGCGGATTCAAATCCGGCGAACGCCACAGTTCCCGGCCCGTCCCCAACTCGTGGCCGGTCACGTAATTGCCGCCGCCCACCAGGATTTGCCTCTGTCCCTGGAATTCGAAGGGAATCGGCGTGCTGTAAGCGTCATGCGATTCGTCCAAAGCGTCCGTCGGACGGACCACTCTGGCCAGGTTGGTTCCCGTGGCTGGATCCAGCACCATTAGAACAGAGTCTATCGGCCCGTCCGCCCGGCCATGCCCCCGCGCCGGCCTGTCCCGCTGCAAGACCTGGAGGTAAAGCTTGCCGTCGTAGAGCGTCGGGCTGGAGGAAAAAGTCCAGTTCATGGCAAATTCTCCGTACTCTTTGGTAATGCTGCGCGACCAAGATCTCCGGCCAGCGTGATCCAAACCCAGCAACGTCCCGTCGCAGTAGAAAAAGAAACAATGCTCCGCATCCACCACGGGCGAGGGCGAGGCAAAGTTGCTCTTCTCATCCTGCCGGATTTTTCCTTCCTCCACGGTTTTGTCCCAGAGCACCTTGCCGGAGCGGCGTTCCAGGCAGAGCGCGTGGAGCGCACTGGAAGCCAGGTCAACCGTCGAGATAAAAACCAGATCCTCCCAGATGATGGGCGTGGCCGCGGCCGGCCCCGGCATGTCCGCGACCCACACCGCCGACGCCTTGGTCCAATTGGTGGGCAGCCCTTTCTCGCCGGAAGAGCCGTTAAACCAAGGCCCGCGCCATTGCGGCCAGTTCTCCGCCCGCGCCGGTCCGGAGAGTGTCCAGCAGACCAGCGCGCCAAACAAACATCGCGCCACTTTCATACGGTGGCCAATCCTACTCCATCCCGCAAAACCGCGCCAACCAGAAAAGCGCCGCCCAGCCAAAGGTTGGGTTGCGTCCGCCTTGCAACCATGCCATAAAAGGGCCATGCGATACCGACGATTTGGCAGGACCGGCCTGGCCATGCCGGTCTTCTCTTGCGGGGGCATGCGCTATCAATGGAAATGGCAGGATGTGCCCCCGTCAGAAATCCCGCCGGAGAACCAGGCCAATGTCGAAGCCACCATCCGGCGCGCGGTGGAGTTGGGGATCAACCACATCGAGACGGCGCGCGGTTATGGCAGCTCGGAAATGCAACTGGGCAACATCCTGCCCCGCCTGCCACGGGATAAAATCATCGTGCAAACCAAGGTCACGCCCAGAGCGAAGCCGGCGGAGTTTCTCAAAACCTTCGACGAGTCCATAAGGCAGCTCAAGCTCGATTATGTGGATCTGCTCGCTTTGCACGGCATCAATGACCGCCAGCTTATGCAATGGTCGTTGCGCAAAAACGGCTGCCTGGCGGCGGCCCGGCGGTTGCAGAAGCAGGGGCGCGCCCGGTTTGTCGGCTTTTCCACCCACGCCACCACGGATGTGATTTTGGAAACCGTGCAGAGCGGCGAATTCGATTACTGCAATGTGCATTGGTATTTTGTCAACGACCTGAACTGGCCGGCCATTGCGGCGGCGCGGCGGCTGGACATGGGGGTTTTCATCATCAGCCCCAATGACAAGGGGGGCATGCTCTATCAACCGCCGCCCAAATTGACGGGCCTGTGCGCCCCGCTGACGCCGATGCAGTTCAATGACCTGTATTGTCTGGCCCGGCCGGAGGTGCATACCCTCAGTTGCGGGGCGGCCCGGCCCGGCGATTTCGACGAGCACGTGCAGGCGCTGAATTTCTATGACACCGCCGCCGAGACCATCGCGCCCATCGCAGGCCGCCTCCGCGCCGAGATGGAGCGCGTCCTGGGCCGGGACTGGTGCCAGCGGTGGCCGGAGGGGCTGCCCGGCTATCTCTCGGTGCCGGGGCGGATCAATGTCTCCGAAATCATCCGGCTGTGGACTTACGCCAAATCGCTGGACCTGGTCAGTTGGGGCAAAATGCGCTACAATCTGCTCGGACAGGCCGATCACTGGTTCCCGGGCGAGAATGCCGCCAGCGTGGACGAGGAAAAACTGCGGCCCGTGCTGGCCCGGAGTCCTTTTGCCGAAAAAGTCCCGGCGGTGCTGCGCGAGGCGCACGCCTTGTTGTTCGACGCCCCCAAGCCCAGGTTGAGCCAGAGTTCCTGAGTCGGTCCGTGACTCCAAAAAAAACGTGCAATCC
Source organism: uncultured Verrucomicrobiae bacterium (assembly GCA_963707025.1). Classification (GTDB taxonomy): domain Bacteria; phylum Verrucomicrobiota; class Verrucomicrobiia; order Limisphaerales; family Palsa-1400; genus JBEKOF01. The sequence goes on from CAVPOM010000001.1 coordinate 23,611, forward strand.
GCTCCCGGAAAGGCTAATTTGCCAAAATGCAGGCCGCTACCGATACCCACCAACCCCGTTTGGTTGAAGCCGAGGTTCGCGCGGCCCACCTGTTCATGTTCCCGGAGGCGCAAGCCAGCCACATCCGCACCATTTTCGATTGGGCCGTGGCCTGTTTTGAGGGGCGCTACATGGATTACCAGCCGATTGATGCCCATTATCATGACTTGGAACATACCTTGCAGGGGGCGTTGTGCATGGCGCAGTTGCTCCGCAACCGGCATGACACCGACGCGCAGCCCCGCCTGACGCAGCGGATGTTTGAACTGGGGATGCTGGCCATCCTCATGCACGACACCGGCTACCTCAAAAAACGGGGGGACACCGAGGGCACCGGCGCCAAATACACCCTGACCCATGTGGATCGCGGCATGCAATTTGCCGGGGAACTGATGCTCGGCCATCAGTACCCGGCGCAAGAAATTCTGGCCGTGCAAAACATGATTCGTTGCACCGGGGTCAACGTCAAACCGGACACCATCCTCTTCCAGGATGACCTGGAGCGCATCGTGGGTTTTGCCCTCGGCACCTGCGATTTGTTGGGCCAGATGGCCGCGCCCGATTACGTGGACAAGCTGCCGATTCTCTACTCGGAATTTGCCGAGGCCGCCCGCTTCAACCAGGGCAAAATGAAGGCGGGCGGCTTCTTCAGCAGCGCCGAGGATCTGATGCAAAGGACCCCCATGTTCTGGGAACAATACGTCCGGCAAAAAATCAGCCGCGAGTTTCTTGGCCTCTTTCAGTTCCTCAATGTTCCCTATCCGCACGGCCGCAATGCCTACTTGGAACGGATTGACGCCAATATCGCGCGGCTGCGGCGCCAACTGGCCGCGAAGGACCAGCCGGCCTGACCGGGCGCAGCGGCTGTGTTGTATTCCAAACCAGACGCATCCAAATGCGAAATACAATTAAACCGCCCTAAGCGGCGAATCCACTTGCCATTGAGAGGGACTCTGCCAAAGTGATTGGCACTCGCCATGTCGCGCGATTACGATTTGCAACCCTTCCGTCCTCCGGTTCAACTGCACATCAACTACGAGCGGGAATTGAACCCGCAGCAGCACGCGGCGGTGACGGCCCCGCCCGGACCGGCCCTGGTGATCGCCGGGGCCGGCTCGGGCAAGACGCGCACGCTCACCTATCGGGCCGCCTTTCTGCTCGAACAAGGCATCCCCCCGGAGCGCATTCTGCTGCTCACCTTCACCAACAAAGCCGCCCGGGAAATGATGGAGCGCGTCAGCGAGCTGCTCGGCGGCCCGCTCTCCGCCCTGTGGGGGGGCACCTTCCATGCCATCGGCAACCGCGTGCTGCGCCGCCACGCCGCCCTGCTCGGCTACCAGCCTGGCTTCTCCATCCTGGACCGCGACGACGCCGAAGACTTGATCCAAACCTGCCGCAACGAACTGGAGATTGACCTCCTGGCCACCCGCTTCCCCAAAGCCGCCGTGCTGGCTGATATTTTTTCTCTCGCCGTCAACAAGCAGCAGTCCCTTCCTGATTTGCTGGCCGAACAATTCCAGTACTTCGCCGCTCTTGCCGGTGAGATTACGTACTTTGCAGCAGAGCTACACCGCCCGCAAATTCGCCGCCAATGCCATGGACTTTGACGATCTGCTGGCCCTCTGGCTCAAACTTCTCCAGGATCATCCCCAGGTCCGCCAGGAACAACAGCGCCGCTTCCAATTCATCCTCGTGGACGAATATCAGGACACCAACAAACTCCAGGGCGCCCTGATTGATCTGCTGGCCGCCACCCACCACAACGTCATGGCCGTGGGCGATGACTGCCAGAGCATCTATTCCTGGCGCGGCGCCCATTTCCTGAACATTTTGCAATTCCCCGACCGCCACCCCGAGGCCAAAATTTACCGCATCGAAACCAACTACCGGAGCACGCCGGAAATTCTGCGCCTGGCCAACGCCGCCATCGCCGCCAACGTCCGGCAGTTTCCCAAGCAACTGGCCGCCGCCCGCCCCGGCGGCGTCAAGCCGGTGCTGGTCACTTGCAGCGACGGCCGCCAGCAGGCCGCCTTTATTGCCCAGCGCGTGCTGCAATTGCGCGAGGAGGGAATCAATCTGCACAAGATGGCGGTCCTCTATCGCGCCCATTTCCACGCCCTGGAATTGCAATTCGAGCTGACCCGCCGCAACATCCCTTTCAGCATCACCAGCGGCCTCCGTTTCTTCGAGCAGGCCCACATCAAGGATGTCGCCGCCTGGCTCAAATTCATCACCAATCCGCGCGACGAGCCCGCCTTCAAACGCATCGTCCGCCTGCTCCCCGGCGTCGGTCCCAGGAGCGCGGACAAACTATGGAACGCCCTCCGCGCCGCGCCGCCCGGCGGCCGGCCGCCCCTGGCCACGGCCCTGCAAAAAATCGCCGCCGCCGTTCCCAAAAAATCCGCCGTGCCCTGGGCGCAATTCACCGCCACCATCGCCCAGTTGGAAGAACCGGCCACCCGCCGGAGCGCCTCCCGCATGATCCATCTGGTGCTGGAAGCCGGTTACCAGGATTATTTGCAAAGCCGCTACACCAATTATCTGTCGCGCTTGAGCGACTTGGAGCAGATGGCCGCCACCAGCCTCCAATTCGCCTCCGTCGAGGAATTCCTCACCCTGCTGGCCCTGCAAAGCGGCCTCGAAGCCGAAGACAATCTGCCGGTGCGCGACGACGAGGACCCGATCCGCCTGTCCACCATTCACCAGGCCAAGGGGCTGGAATTCGAGGTCGTGTTCGTCATCATGCTCTGCGAAGGCGCCTTCCCCTCCGCCCGCTCCATTGAGGCCCTGGACGGCGAAGAAGAAGAGCGCCGCCTCTTATACGTGGCCGTGACGCGGGCGCGCAGCCAGTTGTACTTGACGTACCCCCTCCTCCGCGTCACCGCCGGCAGCGATGAACTGACGCAAAAACCGTCCCGTTTTCTTTCTGAAATCCCCCGCAACCTGGTCGAGGAATGGAACCTGAAAATGCCCGGCGCCTACTGACCGGACGCAGGATAAAACTCTTCGCGGCTCGCCCTCATCCTGACCTTCTCCCCCTGGGAGAAGGAACAGGCTTCGCCCGCCTCGGGCAAGGGGCATGCGCTTCCGGCAAATCCCGGTGCCGCCATTACGCGAGGACGGCGGATCTCTCACCCTCTCCTGGAGGAGAGGGCAGGGGTGAGGTCGAGCCTTCTCACTAACTTGGCTTTTTGGTTCGCCCTCATCCTGACGTTTTTCTCCATCTTGCGCCTCCACTGACCTGAGGCCAATGGTATATGGTTGTATTGACCGGCCGGTTCGTGTTCACTCCATCCCACTATGAGCGCAACGCATCCTTTCACAACGACGGCCTTTGACGTGGCCGGCTATCGCGTCGTCAAGAACTTTGGCGTGGTCCGGGGGATCGTGGTCCGGTCCCGCTCCGTGGTGGGCAACATCGGGGCCGGCATCCAAAGCCTGTTCGGCGGCAACATCACCATTTACACCGAACTGTGCGAGCAGGCCCGCGACGAGGCCTTTCGCGACATGATTTCGCACGCCAACGCCCAGGGCGCCAATGCGGTCATCGGCGTCCGTTACGACGCCACCGAAATCATGCAAGGCATCACCGAGGTGCTCTGTTACGGCACCGCCGTGCAAGTCGAGCCGATCCACAGTTGATGCTTTCTGGAAGAACGCGCAACGCAAAACGCATGACTCGCCTACCGGCTCCCTCCGGCAATTCAAAATTCAAAATTCATAATTTCTTCTATGTCCGGACACAGCCGTTGGGCCAAAGTCAAGCATTTCAAGGGCGCGATTGACGCCAAGCGCGGGAAAATCTTCTCCAAGCTGGGCAAGGAAATCACCATCGCCGTCAAACTGGCCGGCAGCGATCCGGAAATGAATCCCCGCCTGCGCATGGTGCTGCTCAAATCCCGCGCCGCCAACATGCCCAACGACAACATTGACCGTGCCATCAAACGCGGCGCGGGCGATGCCGCCAGCATCAATTACGAGGACCTCACCTACGAGGTCTATGGCCCGCACGGCGTGGCCATCCTGGTGGAGTTGAGCACCGACAACCGCAACCGCACCGCTGCCGAAGTCCGCAGTCTTCTCACCAAGAACGGCGGCAGCATCGCCACCGCCGGCTCGGTCGCCCGCCTTTTTCAAAGAAAGGGCCAGATCATCGTCGCCCGCGACGCGGCCGGGGAAGACGCGCTGATGGAAACCGTCCTCGAAGCCGGGGCCGAAGATTTCAAGACCGACCCGCAAGGCTACGAAATCCTGACCGAACCGGGCCGCTTCGAAGCCGTGCATAAGGCCATCGAGGCCAAAGGCATCAAACCCGCCGCGGCGGAAGTGAGCTGGGTTCCAACCATGACCGTTCCTTTGTCCCCCGGCAAAGCCGCCGACGAAGTGACCCGCTTGCTGGACTTATTGGAAGATCACGACAACGTCAAAGACATCCACTCCAACGCCGAGTTTCCGGACTGATCCTCCTGTAGCGGCGGCCTGTGACCGCCGGCAATCGAAGACCCCGCAAAATCGGCCGCCATGGACCGCCCCCGCCATCTCCAGAGGGCACTCCGCTTGGCAAGCACAGTGCCGGTTGCGGTGCGCGTCTTGACACTGCTGCTTTGGCCAGGCGCAAGAATTCCACAGGAGTGCGCCCGTCCTCGGGGAATGGCGCTTAAATAAGACCTAAAACTTTCTTACCCAGCCTCTTACGACGCGGGGGATGCGGGATGGTTTCAAACAAGACCTGACGGCTCAAGCGTTGCATGGCTTTGATGGTGGCTTGCACCTCCCGCCACTCGGCAATGGCGTCATGGAGCCACTCATATTGTTCTTTGGAGAGAGCGACACTGACCGTTTTGCCTTTGACCTTGCGGGTCCACTGATAACAAAGGCCGCCTGCTCCGGGGCCGCGGTCTTGCACGTAGCCCTCGCTGATCCAGCCGGTTCTGGCCAGCCGGTCGCGTAATTGGGCGTATTGGGCCTGCCATTGGGCTGGCCGGGTTGTTTTGTGAGTCGGCATAAAGAAAAGAGTAGCAGACGTGTCAATAAGGCGGTATATATACCGCCTTATGCCCGACACCCCCTTCTTCCCGGCCTGGCGGCCCCGTCTGGCGGCGGCGGGCCGCCGCTGTGCCCACAGCCTGGCGCGCCTCCGTCACGCCACCTTGAGTCAGATCGAGGACCGCCTGGCTCCCGCCTTGCCCACCGACCTCCTGCGAAAACCGGCCGCCGGCGACTACTCCCGCGAGCAGGTTTACACTCTGGTTCGCACCTGGTGGTGCTGGGTCTGGCCAGTCTTCCAAGCCAACACTTCCTGCCGCCACGTCGTCCTTCAGGTGCAGGCCCTGCTGGCCTTGGTCCAAGGCCCGGAACCGGAGCCGGACAGCAGCGCCTATTGCCAGGCCCGCGCCAAACTCCCCCTGGCCTTGCTGGAGCAAGCCTTCGCGGCCAGCGCCGACAGCGCCGAAAAGCGCGCCCCGGCCAGTACGCTGCTACAGGGCCGCCCGTTGAAAGCGGTCGATGGCAGCGGCACCCACCTGCCCGACACCCCGGCCAATCGGGCGGCCTTTCCCCCCAGCCAAAGCCTGCAGCCCGGCGGCGGCTTTCCCCACCTGCGCGTGGTGGCTCTGTTCTCCGCCGCCAGCGGCGCCCTTTTGGCCAAAGCCACCGGCAGCCTGCGCTCCTCCGAACTGGCTCTGTTTCTCCACGGCTTGCGCTCGGCTTTGCACCCCGGCGACATCCTCTTGGGCGACCGCGCCTATGGGGTTTATATTATCGCCGCCGTCCTCCAACTCCTGGGCGTGGATTTGCTCGCGCGGGTCTCCGTGCGCAACCGCAAGGTGGATTTCCGCCAGGCCCGCCAACGCCTGGGTCACTGGGACGCGCTCTTTACCTGGTCCAAACCCGGCCGGCCTTCGCCCCTGCTTTCGTTCCTGGAATGGCTCGGACTGCCGCCGCAGATCACGGTGCGGGTGCTGCGCGCGCGCCTGAGCCGGGCCGGCTTCCGCACCCGCCACCTGACCCTGGTCACGACCCTGTTGGATGCGGCGCTTTTTCCAGCGGAGGAACTGGCGGCCGCTTATGCCCGGCGCTGGCGCATGGAACTGTGCCTGGACGATCTCAAAACCACCCTGGGCATGCAGAGCCTGCATTGCCTCTGTCCCCGCATGGTGGAGAAAGAACTCCTGCTCTTCCTCACCGCCCATAATTTCCTGCGCTGGATCATGGCCGAAGCCGCGCAAAGCCAGAACGTGGACTTGGATCGGATCAGTTTCAAAGGCAGCCTGGACGCCTTCCGGCAATGGACGCAGGCACTGGCACAACTCGGACACGCCCGGAACAAAGGGGGACGGCGCCGCCAATTATGGCAGCGGCTGCTCCGAAGGCTGGCGACCGATCTGGTGCCCAGGCGTCCGGGAAGAGCGGAGCCGCGCGCTGTCAAGAAACGATCCAAATACCCCCATTTGAACAAATCGCGGCATCAATACCGCCAGCCCTGGAGCCGCAATAAACGCCGCCGTCTGGCCCGGGCCAAAAGAAAGGCTTCCCTTATTTAAGCGCCATTCCCCGTCCTCGGGCGCAGCAGCGTGGGAAACACGGCGCGCCGGTGATCTTCCTGCGCACCCAAAAAATCCCCGGCTTGCTGCGGCCGGGGACGGCCGCACTCCACCAGTAGCAGTATCAAGATGCGCACCCGGCTGCGCAAGGCGGGCTTTTGTCGTTGGCTTTGGCCGGTTTCCGCTTATGCTTGTCCACCACGTCATGCAAGACACCAATACCGGCACACCGGGAAAAATCAGGGGCGGCAGCGGGCTTCTCCTCCTGGCCCTTTTGGGCGCGGCGCTGGCGGTGGTGTGCAATCAGGCTTTCCAGTCACATTATATTATGTGGGCCAACGACACCCAGTTCGGCCCGCTCATGGCCGCCTCCAACCGGCTGCCGGGCACGTTCTCGGGAGCCTGGCTGGACTATTGGTGGATCGGCATGGATATTCCCTCTTCCTCGCCCACGCTGGCCACCATCCTGGCTTTGGTCCTTTCGCCGGCCGTGTACCTGAAGGTCTTCACGCCGTTGACCATGTTGCTCCTGGGATTCAGCGCCTGGCTTCTGTTCCGCCAATTGAAGTTTGCCCCGATGGTCTGCGTGGCCGGCGGCTTGGCGGCGGGCTTGAACATGCACTGCTTCTCCAACGCCTGCTGGGGTTTGGGGACCTGGAACCTCGCCATCGCCATGATCTTCCTGGCCCTGGCCGCCCTGGTGACCGACGCCATCCGCCAAAACTGGATCAAAGCCATCCTGGCCGGCCTGGCCGTCGGCATGTCCGTGATGGAAGGCTTTGATAGCGGCGCCATCATGAGCGTCTATGTCGGCATCTTCACGGCGTTCTTCTGCTGGATCACCGAGTCCACCGTGCCCAAAGCATTGATCAAAACCGCCCAGGCAGGGGGGCTGGTCGTGGTTTTTTCCGGCCTGATCGCCGCCAGCACCCTGTCCACCCTGGTGCGAACGCAAGTCAAGGACGTGGGCGGGCCTGGTTTGTCTGAGGAAACTAAATGGACCTTTGCCACCCAGTGGAGCCTTCCAAAACTGGAAACCTTGCGCGTCATTATTCCGGGAATTTTCGGCTATCGCATGGACGAATTCAGCACCCCGCCCGATCCGTTTTTCGCCTCCCTGGCCAGCCTGGGCGGCTGGCCGGCAAGTTTCCTGCGCGGGTTGGCCGACAAATCCTCCGCTTACTGGGGGAGAGTCGGGGAAGACCTGCTCATTGCCAGACTGGAAAGCCGCCATCCGGACGTGCGCGCCGCCGCCGCCGCCACTGTGACCACCAACGCCGAAATCATTGACATCATGCGCAGCGACAATCTCAACGTCCGCACCCAGATCGTGGACTCTGTCAAGTCACAAACCCAGCGCCGCCATTCCGGCAACGGCGAATACGCCGGCGTCCTGGTGGCGCTGTTCGCCATTTTTGCCCTGCTCAATTCCGGCCGGGGCAACGCCTCGCCCTACACCCCGATGGAGCGCCGCCTGGTCTGGTTCTGGGGGCTGGCCACCCTTTTCTCCCTCATGGCCGCCTGGGGGCGCTTCTCCTTTCTTTACTCCCTGCTTTACCAGTTGCCCGGCGTCTCCAGCATCCGCAATCCGATCAAGTTCATGCACCCCTTCGTCGTCACCTGGGTCGTGCTGGCCGGATACGGTCTGGAGGCCTTTTCCCGTTGTTACCTGCGCAGCCCGGCCAAACCCGCCACGGCCGCGCAGTTGCTCCATCCCAATCGCTGGCGGCGCAAGCTTTCCCTCTTCGACCGGGGCTGGATCATCGGATTGCTTTTGGCCGCGGTCGGGATTTTCGCGGCTTTCCACCATTATGCCGGGTCCCAAGCCGCCTTGGCCCAATACCTCACCCACCAGGGGTTCAGGGATGAACCGGCCGCCAGAATTGCCGCCTTTTCCATTGATGAAGCCCGCTGGTTTGTCTTTCTCTTCGCCCTCTCCGCCGCCGTGGTCCTGAGCGTCGTGGCCTTCGTTTGGGCCCGGCGCTGGACCTGGGCGCCCTGGACCTTGCTCTGCGGCATCATGATTTTTGATTTAAGCCGCGCCGATTTGCCCTGGGTCCGCTATTTCAATTACGACCAAAAGTATTCCATGAACGAGGTCACCAAGGTTCTCATGGACAACCCCTTCGAACACCGGGTCGTCGGCCGTCTTTCCCCGCGCGGGGGCTACGATCTGCCCGGCGAGAACAATTTCGCCGCCATCATCCATTGGTGGATTGAAAATGATTTTCCCTACCGCGACATTCAATCCCTGGAAATTGATCAAATGCCGCGCACCCCTGACCTGGATGGCCATTATTTGAGCGCCTTCCCGTCCCGCCCCCAGGACCTCAACTTCAACATCGGCCCGGCCGCGCGCTTGTGGAAGCTGACCAACACCCGCTACATCCTGGCCGCCGCGACCTTGTTGCCGGCCTTGAACCAACTGGGCGACCCGCCGCATCACCCTTTTCAGATCGTGAAACAATTCAACTTGGTGCCCAAACCCGGCGTCACCAACATCGCCAACGCCGGCGATCTGACTCCGCAACTCACCAACACGGGCACCTGCGCCTTGATCGAAGACACCGATGTCCTTCCCCGCGTCAAGCTCTACTCCTCCTGGCTGACGCCCCCCAACGACCAGGCCACCTTGCAAACCTTGACCCTCCCGCAATGGGATCCTGCTCTATCCGTCCTGGTGTCCAGCAACACGCCCGTTCCGCCATCTCCGGCCGTTGCCGGCGCCGACCCGGGCACCGTCAGCATTACCTCCTACAAGCCCAAGGACATCAAACTTCACGCCAGCGTCAAAACCCCCGCCGTTCTTCTTTACAACGATCGCACCTCCGACAACTGGCGGGTGTGGGTGGACGGAAAAGAGTCCCACCTCCTGCGCTGCAACTACATCATGCGCGGCGTTTTCCTGTCCGCCGGCGACCACACCGTGCAATTTCGGTTCCAGCCCTCCGTCGCCCCGCTCTTCGTGACCCTTTCCGCCTTTCTGGTGGGCCTCCTCCTGGCCGCCTGGCTGATCTGGTCCCGCTTCGCCGGAAACCCGCCGCCCAAAACCGCGGCCGCATAATTGCAGCCTGCGCGCCATGCATGCATTTCCCAATTTCGGTATTGAACCCAATCCGATGGCCTCGTTCGCCAGCCGAACGAAAGTTGACTGGGACGTAAATCCGGATGAATTGATCGCCCATGCCATTCATGTCGGGAACCTCGCCTTGGGCAAGTTGTCGGACCAAGGAATCGAGGACCAAGAGAGCCTTCCGCTGTTTGGGACGAAGCAAAGGACTGCTCCAAAAGGGTTGCAAATTTTGACGTGCGGAGAATGAAAATATTGCTCAATACTGGGCATTAGAGCATTTCCATAAATCATGTAGCGTAGCGGGCGTTTAAAAAGAAGCCCCGGCAATCGGCGGTGGAGATGGCTTCAAAGGCAATCTTCGCCGCTTGGAGCAGTTCCTTGGCGGTTCGCGGCGCGAGACCTCGCATAATTTGTTTGACCTTGCTCCACATATTTTCGATGGGATTAAAGTCTGGCGAATAGGGCGGCAGATACAGCAGCGTTGCCCCGGCCTCTTCGATGGCTTGGCGGACTCCGGTCACCTTATGCGTGGCCAAGTTGTCCATGATGACCAAGTCACCCTTGCGCAACTCCACCACCAGCCCCTGCTGGATCCAGGCCAAAAACATTTCCCCGTCCATGGCCCCCTCAAAGAGGCAGGGGGCCGCAGGCCCGGCCAGACGAATGGCGCAGACCAGGGTGGTGGTCTGATAATGTCCCTGCGGGACGTGGGCCGCCAGTCTTCGGCCCACGGGTGACCGCCCGCAAAAACGGGTCATCTTGGTGTTGGCCCCGCTTTCATCCACGAAGACCAGTCGGGCAGGTGGGTCACTTGCCAGACGCTCATGCCAATGGGCCCGCTTTTCGGCCACGTCCGGACGGTTCTGCTCGGCGGCGCAGAGCGTTTTTTTTATAGCTCAACCCCAGTTTGCGCAGCCACAAATCCACAGTGGAGGTCCCGAAAGGGCGGTCCAGACGCGCCCCCAACTCGGCCAACGTCGCGTCGGGCTGGGCCGCCACCAGCTTTTGCAGGCGAGCCTGGCGTCCGGCGTTCAGCAGCGTTTTGCGCCCGCACAAATGGGTTTGCGGCTGGAGCGTGCCGCGCTCTTGGAACTGCTGCCGGACCCGGCGCACCGCCGCCACGCAAAAGCCGAAAAAGTCCGCGATCTCGCGGGTGCTTTTGCCTTGTTCATAGAGTTGCAGGATGCGCTCGCGCGCAGACACGGGTATCGCTCGCATGGCTCAAGCCTGCCAGCCCTCTCGCCCCAGTCAAGCTATATCATTTATGGAAATGCTCTAAACCGAGAGATTATGAAAAGAAATTGCTCGATTGCAGAAACCGACGAGGGATTAACCTGCTCTGAATGTGGAAACAAAGAGCGATTCGTCGAAGTCATGGCTGAGGAAATCCATCTGGTAAATGCCCGCAAAGACTATATACGGCTCCTTGGAGGAACTGCTGATCATTATCTTTGCTGGAGCTGCGGAGCCACAATTGAGGAGGCAACCACAACCAGAAAATCAACAGGTCACGCGCAGTTTTGAGGTTTGTTTCCGGGCGCACTTGCCGCTCTTTTTCCCGGAGGCTTGTTCAAGCAAGAAGAGTTCCGTGGCGACTTCCGGGGATTTCAAACCAATCTCCCGCACCACCGACGCGGGCACTTCCAACGTGTCCAATTGCCTCGGCTCAACCTTTACCGCACCGCCACCGTATGACTTCCCGACAAAGGCAAGATTTTGAAGCGTGTTGGGATGGTTCAAGGCCCGCCACAACTGTTTTACTGCCTCGCGGTTGGTCTCCCACGGATAAATGCACAAGAAACAGGTGAGCGGCACAACCCCTGCCTCGTTGAGAATAAAGCGGCAATCCCGGCGGCCGAGGTAGGCGAACAAGATGGGTGGCGGAGTTCGCTGCTCCATTTTATACCAGGGCCGACGGCCTCGGATCAAGGAACGCTGATGAAGTTGCTGCCGCTCCCCGGATTCAAGATATGACCGCAGTGTGACGGGCAGCCGCTCCTTAGGCGTATTGTCCAGATTGAGCAGCCAAGTCGGACGGCCGGCGAGATCAAGTTGTTCTAATGCGGAAGGACGCAGGACATCCTCACGACAATCCTGCGTGCGCCCGATGGCGCGAACGAAAAAGCGTGGATCCAGCCTCAAAAATTCCACTTGTTCACGAGTGAGAAAAAACAATTCGTTGGCCCCGGTTGCAATCCCTCTGACGACACGGGCGAAGTGGGAGAGTGGAATGCCGTGTAACGAAGCTGGCCAGGGCGGGCGAGAAAGTCCCGTGGCCAGCGCTTCCGCAAGCTCGCGCTCCTGGCATAACACGGATGTGCCCGTGTCTTGACCATCTTCCCCGTCGAGCAAATGCAAAACAGGATCCACCTCCCGCTCCTTCACCCGCAACCACTTGAAATGACGGCTGGGCGCAGAATGAGACATCAGGAAAACCATCGCGTTTGTGTCCACCTTGGGGAATGGGGCGGCGGATTCATCAAATGTCAGGATGGCTTCCAAACGATACCGTTCGCACAACCGATTCCAAAGTGCGCGGGATGAAATGCCTTCACAAACATCCGCAGGCAGCAAAAATGCGAGCCGTCCCGACGGTGACAGATGTTCCAAACATTTGAGCAGGAAATAAACATGCAGCCCGACCCTTCCATCAAGCGCGAACCCAAGAACCCGTTGAGCGATTGTTCTTAATTCCGACTTGCGCTGTTCCTTCAAGCGGTGATGCCGGATGTAAGGAGGGTTGGAAATGATGGCTGGGAAACTACGCGTGAAGCGGCTCGATATAAAATCACCGATGGCAATCCGGCTGAAATTGTCCCTGGTCAAGCCGAGCTTTCCACCATCTATAAATGCCGTGTCGTGAAGTTCAAATCCTTCAAAGTGGCCAGTGTATCCCGCTGCAAATGCCGCTGCAAAAAATGTTCCAGGCCCGACAGCGGGATCAAACAACGTGTTTGGATGTTTCTCGGTCACCCATGAGGCCATAATTTTGGCCAGCCAGGGCGGCGTCCAGAATTGGCCTTTCTCTCGCAATTCCTCGCGCTGCACCCAATCACTCGGAAGCGACTGAAATCCGGCCTCAATCGTATGCGGAGTTGCCATTTATCGTTTCCTGTCAGCGATGCCGCGAAGATTTCGCAGTGCCGGCTCGGCCAATTGGAGCCGCCCGCCATCAAACGTCACATAGGGCAGAATGTGGCCGTTCTTGTCTTCGACAAAAGCCGGCAGCAAACGCGGTTCTTCGATGCTTTTTCCAAGCGGATAGCCGTAATGATAATAGTGCTTGAAGATTATCTTACGCGTGGTCGCGCCGCCGGGGGCTTGAAACACTTGCACGGTAGGCTCGGTCAGGTTTTGGGCCACCAGTTCTTCCGCGCGATCAAACGACAATCCATAAGCTTGGTCAAAGAAAACATGCCAGACGTGGATCGGCACCCCGCGCTTCTTCTGCCATCGCCGGAGCGGTTCGCGGTCTTCTTCTTTGATTATGACCGTTGGCAGAACCGCGCCTTTTTTCAGCCCCGGATTTCCGCCAAGCCGTTTCTGCGGACGCAGCGGGGTGTTGAAATCAGGCATCTTCTGGCCGCGCCACAGGCTGTTCTCGCATTCCACGGCGATGAGCGCGCGTTCCAAAAACGCCGTCATTCTTTCGTCGTCTTCAGCGATGAAGGGCAATTCGGAAAGGCCGCCAGCACGAGCAATGTCCTGTTCCAGCGCGGGTTTATCCGCCGCGCGGAAGACCAACAAATCCGGGCGCTTGATTTTACCGAGGCCGGCGGCCTCAAGGCGTTCAAAATAAAGCTCAAACTCCCGGACACTGCCGGTTGGGGCGGTCCCGCTTGGTCCATAGGGAATCGCGAAAAAATCTTTTGTTTGATTGACCGCTTCGATAAGGCGTTTTTCGCTCCAAACCCCTTGCGACCAGCGCATCAGGAAATCACTGCCGCGCAGCCGGCGTGGATTGAGCCAAAATTCCAACCAGGGCAACGATGGCGGGTTTTCCAATACGCCATCAAAGTAATCAGCGGTGACGGACAGAGAGGATTCGAATGTGTGCTCGTGGCGTGACACCCATTTTGAATAAACAGTTTCCCATGGGCGGTCAAGCCAATCTTTAAATCAAAGGGGTCAGGCGTCTTGCGCAAGTGAAAGCAACCGCCTCGTGGACATCTTCAGCGGCGTGATCCGCAGTTCTCCATCCTGGCAACCCCCCTGTCCGCCATCCTGTCCGCCAAAGCTCCGTCTGGCGGAACAACGGCGGAAGCTCCGCGTTGGGGAGTGAAGGAAGAGGTGAATCCTGTCAAAACTCTTCTCTCCGCAGTGCCCCGGTCATGATTGGCAGGGCGGGCACTCCGCTGCCCGGCGTTGGGCATTGGCACAGGAACAAACGTCGCACTACGGTCGTGCGGCGGGCAGGGGACTGCCCGCCCTACCGCCCATGACGGACACATTGCCTGGGCATTTCTGCCCGGGCTGGGCCGGGCCGGGGGATTTTTGCCGGCAACGCCAAAAATGGTCATTGCCAGAGGCGGGGATTTTGTGTTTTATCTCCCGCACGGAACATGCGCACACACAACATGGCACACGCACCCGCTGTCGCTGCACCGGTTTTGGCCCGGCAGGATTCGCGGACGGTGCCGGGGGTTGAACCTTCACAAACCACACTATGCATATTCAATTAGGCGGTCTGGATTACGCGATTCTGCTGATTTATGTCGGTTTCGTCATTGGCATCGGCTTTTTCCTGGCGCGCTACATGAAGACCTCCTCGGACTTCCTGACCTCCGGCCGCTCCATCCCGGCCTGGGTCACCGGCCTGGCCTTCATCTCCGCCAACCTGGGCGCGCTGGAACTGGTCGGCATGGCGGCCAGCGGCGCCAAGTATGGCATCGCCCAAGCCCACTTCTACTGGGTGGGCGCCATCCCGGCGATGGTCTTCCTGGCCGTTTTCATGATGCCCTTTTATTACGGCTCCAAGGCCCGTTCCGTGCCCGAATACCTCAATATGCGCTTCGACCAGCGCGTCCGCGCCCTCAACTCCATTTCCTTCGCCGTCATGACGCTCTTCGCTTCGGGCATCTCGGTCAATCTGCTGGCCAAGCTGCTCCACCAGCTTTTGGGCTGGAACTACGATGCCAGCCTTTGGATTTGCTCCGCCGTCGTGCTGCTCTACGTGCTCAAGGGCGGCCTGACCTCCGCCATCTATACCGAAGTCCTCCAGTTTTTCATGATCGTCCTGGGCTTCGCGCCCGTCGTTTACCTCGGACTCAAGGATGTCGGCGGCTGGGACGCGATGAAGGGCAAACTGGTCATGGTGGCGGCCAATCCGGAGGCGGCCGGGATGATTGACAAGGCCGGAAAGTCTTACCCCCCTGATTCTTGGACCAGCGCCTGGCATCCGCTCCTGGCCGGACCGGCATCCAATCCCATGGGCGTGGATTGGTTCGCCATGATCTTTGGCTTGGGCTTCGTTCTCTCCTTCGGTTACTGGTGTACTAATTTCCTGGTCGTCCAGCGCGCCATGGCCGCCAGGAACATGAGCGCCGCCCGCCGCACCCCCTTGATCGCCGCCGTTCCCAAAATGCTCTTCCCGGCCCTGGTCATCCTGCCGGGCATGATCGCCGCCGCCCTGGCCGTCACCCATCAGGACGGCTACCGTCTGCCGCCCAAACCGCTCACGGCTGCGATCTATCAAAAAATACTGCCGGCCATCAACCAGGCCTCCGACGCCGGCCTCCAGGGCGAGGCCGCTCTCCAGGCCGTCAACACCGCGATGGGCGCCGACGACGCCAAGACTTACAAGCTCAACCCGGAAAAAATCGCCGCCTTGGTGGCCGAGAACAAAAAGGCCGGTCTTCCCGAAGAAACAGTCAAAACCCGCCTGCAGGACGCCGTCCGCGAGACCGATTACGACGGGGTCATCCTCTCGCTGGTCAAGAAGTATTGTCCCACCGGTCTGCTGGGCCTGGCCTTGACCGGTCTGCTGGCCTCCTTCATGTCCGGCATGGCGGGCAACGTCACGGCCTTCAACACCATCTGGACTTACGACCTCTACCAGGCCTATGTCGCGCCCAACAAGAGCGATCAACACTATGCCTGGATGGGCCGTTTCATTACAGTGGTCGGCATCGGCTTGAGCATCGGTTGCGCCTACTTGGTCAGCCAATGGTCCAACGCCATGGATATCATCCAACTGGTCTTTGGCTTTGTGAATGCCCCTCTCTTCGCCACCTTTCTGCTCGGCATGTTCTGGAAGCGCACCACCGGCACCGGCGCCTTCCTCGGTTTGCTGGGCGGCACGGCCACCTCCGCTCTTTTCCAGGCGCTGTCCACTGCCTCCGGCAACGCCCTGGGCGTCAAGGGCGGCTACCTCTGGCTCTGCCTGCATAAGTCGCTCGCCGATGTCCCCAAATGCCTCCAGTTCCCCAGCGACATGGCCCAAAACTTCTGGCTGGCTACTTTCGCTTTCATCGTCTGCCTGGTGCTGACCCTGGTCATCTCCCTGGCCACCCGGCGGACCAAGACCGACGAGGAACTCAAGGGGCTGGTTTATTCGCTCACCCCCAAGGTCAAGGACGAAGGGGAGGCCTGGTATCTCAGGCCCGCCGTGCTGGGCGTGATCCTCCTCCTCGGCTGTGTCGTGCTCAACATCATTTTCTACTAAACCATTAACGAAAGGAACAAAAACTTATGGGTCTGGATCTTCGCTGGCCAATCGGCCTCATGTTCTCCCTCATCGGCGTGCTCTTGACCGGCTATGGCGCCATCACCGGTTCGCAAACCGACATGTACAAATGTTCGCTCGGCATCAACATCAACCTTTACTGGGGACTTGTCCTGCTCGTCTTCGGCCTCATCATGCTTCTCCTGGCCTGGCGCGGCAAGTCCCAGGGCCAATCCACCGGCGCGAAATTACCCGAAACAACCTCCGCCCCATGACCTTGACCGAACTCTCCGATGTCACCGCCGCCCAGTTCGCCAAAATCTGCGGACGCCCGCCGCGCTGGATTGCAGCCGCCCCGGGCCGGGTTAACGTCATCGGCGAGCACACCGACTACAACGACGGCTTTGTCCTGCCCATGGCCATTGAGCGCTACACCGTCATCGCCGCCGCTCCCGCCGCCAAAGGCGCCCGCCGGGTGGAGTTGCGCTCGACGGAGAAGCCGGGCCAGCCGGTGATGATTGACCTGGGCAAGCCCATGAAGCCTTTCGCCAAGGGCCTCTGGGCCAATTACCCGGCGGGTGTTCTGGCCGGCTTTCTGGCCCGCGGCCTTGCGCCGGGCGGGTTCGACGCCCTGATCCATTCCACCGTGCCCTTGGGCGGCGGATTATCCAGCAGCGCCGCGCTGGAGGTGGCCACCGCGACCCTGCTGGAGGCCATCACCGGCCGGACGCTGGATCCGGTGGACAAGGCCCTTCTTTGCCAGCAAGCCGAGCATCAATACGCCGGCGTCCCTTGCGGCATCATGGACCAGTTCATTTCCGTGCTGGGCCGGAAAGATCATCTGCTCCTGCTGGATTGCCGTTCGCGCAAACCCGAACTGGTCCCCATGCGCGATCCCTCCGTCGCCCTGCTCGTCACCAATACCAATGTTAAACACGAGCTGGGCAGCGGCGAATACGCCATCCGCCGCGCCCAATGCGAAGCCGCCGCCAAAATCCTCAGCCTTTCCTCCCTGCGCGATGCCACGGCCGCCGCGCTGCAAACGGCCAGGAGCAGGATGGATGAGGTCGTCTTCCGGCGCGCCCGCCATGTCATCGGCGAAATCGAGCGCACTCCCCAGGCCGCCCGCTTCCTGGGCGCTTCCGACTGGTCCGCAGCCGGACAGTTGATGTTCGCCAGCCACTTTTCCCTGCGCGACGATTACCAGGTCAGTTGCGCAGAACTGGATGCCGTGGTGGAAATCGCCCGGGCCATGGGCGAGCGGGACGGGGTTTACGGATGCCGCATGACCGGCGGCGGATTTGGAGGTTGCACGGTGGCCCTGGTGAAAACGGACGCCGTGGAGGCCATCTCAAAGAAAATCGGCGCAGATTACCAGCGAAAAACCGGGATCGAGGCGACGATGTTTGTTTCCCGGCCCGCCGCCGGGGCTGCGGTTCTCCTGCCAGTGGCTTGATCCAATCGGCAAAAGAGCGGGGCCGGGAAAAACCGTCTCCGCAATAAAATCCGTGCTTTCGTCCTGGAAGGCGCATGTCCCCGCCGCCGCGGTCGAGGGGAATTTAATACCTTTTCCGGTTTGCTTTTGCACTGTAGAGGCGGTCTGCGACCGTCGCAAATCGCCTTGGCAATAGTGCAATTACAAACTGGAAACGGTATAAGACAAAAAAAAACGCCTTTCGGCGTCGTAATTCTTCCCTGTCAGATAATCCATCCCTGCCCGCGGCACACTTCCGGCTCTCCACGGGACACAACCGGTGTGCGCACTGGCAAACCAAGCCCGCGTTGCGGCGGCGGTTTACCAGTCGGATATGCCGGCGGCTTCTCCGTCGCGCGGCTTGACACCGGTGTGGAATCCGGTCTCGTCCTGGTAGCCGACCGGCACCTGCGTTTCAATGGCGGCGCGCACCTTTGCGACCATCGCGGCCAAAGCGGCGAACAGACCAACGGTCACGGTCGGTGTTCCTGTTTTAGTTACACTTGTCATGCAGTTATACATAGCATCGGCAATGCCAAGCGGGAGCTTTAGGCTCAACGCCCTCAAAATGGCCTTAATTAAGCGGGGTTTCCCCGGGTTCCCGCCCTTCTCTTCCCTATTTCCCGCGCTTGTTCTCCCTATTTAGCCCTTTTCAGCCCTTTCCCCGGCCTCTTTTCTGTCTCATAACAAGGCAGTACCTTCCAGAAAGCGTGCAAAATATGTGCAGTTGTGCTCCCGTCCGGCCAGTAATTGCATGGTTTTGGACGCAGTTTGCGCCCTGGCTGGAAGGCGCCTGTAGCGTTTCCGTGGGGCGACAGTGTGCTAATTTGAATGCTGTAGTGTCGGCGCCCTGTCCGCCGACACCACAACAATCAATAAGGACACGGCCCCCGCCTTTGCGCGCTTGCAATCCGGCGGCGGGCAGGCCATGCTGTGAGGACTTGATGCATTGACGGGGGTTTTCCGCGTTTGCAGAAACCATTACGATGAGCGAGCCGCCAGAAACAGAATTTGATTTGGAGAAGCTTTTCCTCCCCGCTTGGGCCCAGGAATCCCCGGCCGCCAATAAATACGCCGGCTACGCGGGCGACGACCGCCGGGAAAGCCGTGCCGGCGACCGGCCAGGCCACCGCCCGCCGCGCGGGCCCTCCCGGCCTGGCGAGCAGCGCTCCCGCGGCGGCGGCCCGCCTCAACAGGGCCGCGAGGGCGGAAGCCGGGGCGGTCCGAGGGAGGGCCGGCGCGAACCCGCGCAACGGTCCGAAGCGCGCGAAGCAGTGCCGCTGCCCTTGCCGCAATTGACGGCCACGATTTTGCCGGACGAAAAAGGGCTGGATTCCATGGCGCGGCAGATTCGCATCACCGGACGGGCCTATCCCCTTTTCGACATCGCCCAGTTGATTCTGGACAAACCGGAACGGCAACAGGTGCGGTGGGAGGTCATCAAGGACCCGGCCGGCAAGGTGGCGCAGCCCCTTTATCTGTGCGCGCTGGATGATTCGCTCTGGCTTTCCGAGGACGAGGCGGTGACGCATCTGTTGGGCAGGAATTTCGACATGTTTTACAAGGCGGAAAAGACGCCGACCGATCCGCCCCGGGGCACTTACACCTTTGTCGCCCAATGCGGGATGAGCGGCACCATTCTGGGGCCGCCCAATTATCACGATTACCAAAATAAACTGCGCAAGCTGCACAGCGAGCGTTTCGCGCGCATGCCCTACGAGGCTTTCAAGGCGCGGGTGAAAATTGTCAAGGACGAGGCGGTGGTGAAAAAATGGATCGAAGACCAGAGCACCAAGACCGAATACACCTGCCTGAATGTGCCGGAAGCCCTCAAGCTGGGCAGCCGCGAAGCGGTGGAAAAACATTTTCGCGAGACGCATCTGCCCAATTTGATCAAGCTGGTGGAATCCCACACCATGAGCGGCCCGGCCGGCCTGCAATTGCGCTCCCCCGCCTTGCAACGGTTGCTGCGTAGCGCCTGGGAGGAGCAACGCCGCTTCCCCTTGAAGCTGGCCACGACCTTGAGCCAGCAGTTCGCCAGCCGCGGCCTGCAATTCTTCAAGGTCAACCGCACGGTCACGCATGTCTCGGTGGCGCGCCCGCATTTCCTGGACATGGAGGCCACGCCGGTTTCCCAAGGCGTGCGGCAGATCGTGGAATTTATCAACGCCACGCCCAAATGCACGCGGCGAAAACTGATCGAGTCCCTGGCCCCCGCCGCCCCGGCTCCGCCGCCCGGACCCGCGCCCGCCACGGCGGCCGGAGTTGCGACCGCCCCGGCGCCCGAAGCCCGGCCGGAACAAACGGCGGTGGCGAGTGATTTGCATTGGCTTATTCACGAAGGCCATGTCATTGAGTTTGCCAACGGGATTTTGGAAACCGCCAAGAAGCCGGTCATCAAGCCGCCAAAACCCGAACCGAAGGCCGCGACCCAAGTGGTCGGAGACGGAAAGCCCGCCCAGCCATCCGCGGTGGAAATCCCCGCCTCGGCGCCCGTCACCGCCGCTCCAGGCAGTGTTGCCCCTGCGGCGCAATCCGCCATGGCAACACCGGCGGGAGAACCGGCCCCCACCGCCCTGGATGCGGCCGCGGCAGCAGAGGCCGTGGTCCCCAATTCCATGGCGACCTCGGAGGGTGAGCAATCCGCAATCCGTCCCGATAAATCGGGACAATCCGCACTTCAAGAATCGGCAATGGCCGCGGAATCTCTCCCGCCACAACCCATCGCGCCGCCAGCCGAAGCGGCGCCGGCTGCACCGTCGAACGCGCCCTGAAATTGCGGCGCCATTTGAACTATGCCATTCACCACCTTTGGCCTTTCCCCGCCGATCCTGCAAGGGGTCAAGGCGATGGGCTATATAGATCCTACCCCCGTTCAAATCCGCACCATTCCGCTCGTCATGCAAGGGCGCGACGTGATCGGCAGCGCGCAAACCGGCACCGGCAAAACGGCGGCCTTCGCCCTGCCCATTTTGTCCCTGCTCGACCACCATCAGCAAAAGAGCCGCTGTCTGGTGCTGGAGCCGACGCGCGAACTGGCCGCGCAGGTGGAAACCGCCATTCATGATTTTGCCCGCTTCACCAATTTGCACACCGCCGTCCTCTACGGCGGGGTCGGTTACGGCAAGCAGATGGACGCGCTGGGCGGGGGCGCGGACGTGATCGTGGCCACGCCGGGCCGGTTGCTCGACCACATGCAACGCGGCACCTGCCGCCTGGACGATGTCAAATACCTGGTGCTGGACGAGGCGGACCGAATGTTGGACATGGGATTTCTGCCGGACGTGCGGCGCATCCTGCAAAAAGTGCCGCGCGAGCGGCACACCTCCCTTTTCTCGGCGACCATTCCGCCGGAAATCGAGACGCTGGTGCAGTGGGCCATGAAAAACCCGGAGACGGTGGAGATCGGGGCCAGGCGGACGCCGGCGGAAACGGTGTCCCATGTCATTTACCCGGTGGCCGAAGGGCAGAAGGCGCAGTTGTTGCTCAAACTGCTGGAGAAATTGAAATGCGATTCGGCCATCATTTTTTGCCGGACCAAACACGGGGCCGACCATGTGGCCAACGCGCTCAAGCGCCATAACCACCCCGTGGCCGTCCTGCATTCCAACCGCACGCAGCGGGAACGGGAGGACGCCTTGCGCGGCTTCCGCCAGGGGCGCTTCGAGGCCCTCGTCGCCACCGACATTGCCTCGCGCGGGCTGGACATCGCCGATGTCAGCCATGTCATCAATTACGACGTGCCGCAACACCCGGAGGATTACATCCATCGCATTGGGCGGACGGGCCGCGCCGAGCAGACCGGCGACGCGCTGACCTTGATGGTGGCCGCCGACGCGCCCCATGTCTATGCCATCGAACGGTTCATCAGCCAAAAAATCCGGCGGGTCAAGCTGGACGATTTTGACTACCAATACACCGCCCTCTTCGAGGAGGACAAAGCCGGGCACAGACCGTCCTTTCCCGGAAAGGTGCGCGGCGCGCGCATTCGCGGCGGCTATTTTTTTGGCCCGGCCAGGAAGCGCTGAGGCGCCGCCAGCGACACCCCGGCCGGGGCGCGGGGCCTGACTTCGCCAAATTCAAGCCGGTTCCGCCCCGCTCCATCCCGGCCCCGCCCCGAGGAACCGCCGCGGCGACCACGCCACCGGCGGCCTGGACAACCTGGCCAGGAGGGCGCAAATGAAGGAGTTCTCTGCGCCGTTGCCGCAGGAGGATTACGTCCGCCGGCTTCTGGCAGCCAACGAGAAACTTGTGGCCGATGCCGAGCGGGCGCGCGATGTGGCCGGCGCTGCCAGCGACCTGGAGAGCCAGGACCTGATGATCGGGCGAATCACCCTGCACCAAAAGACCATCTGGATGCTGAAAAGCTTTCTCAAGGGCTGAGACGCCTCCGCCGCGCCAAGCAATGCCATTCTGCATCTTGTCCTCATTTCGCCGACCCACGCTCCGCCGGCCAGTCCTCCTGAAAGGTCCTCGTTTTGGGATGGTGCCGACGGAGGGGGTCGAACCCACACACCCTTTCGGGTACCAGATTTTGAGTCTGGCGCGTCTGCCAATTCCGCCACATCGGCCACCATGATTACCAACGACTTGCAAATCGAGCCATTGTCCGAACTTGACTCTGTGCTAGTGTGTGTGCTAGAGCCAGGCCATGCAAACTAAAGCAAGCCAAAGCAACCCGCAAATTGCTCCGCCGGACACTTCGACTGTTCGTATTCGTCATCAACGCCCGGCAAAATACCAGAGGGTGCATGATGAGCGCAAGCGACCAATTCGTGGTTTATGGGTTCGCAATGGACGTTATTATGCCCAACTGACGGTCGAGGACGAGCAGACTGGCCAAAAGCAGGTCCGGCGGGTGCCCCTGGAAGACGCCACCACTCCGGCTCAGGCCAGCCAGAAGCTTGAGGAACTGCGTGTCAACCGCCGCAAAGGAAACCTGCCGGTCCTCAAACTCACGCCCAAGTTCTCCGACTTTGCTGACGCCTACGTGGCCTTTTACCAGCAGGCCAAGGATGCCAAGCGAGCCTCCACCATCGAGACGGAGAAGTATGCCATCAACGGGTGGAAGACCCACCTCGGGCACATGCGCCTGGACAAGATCAAACGAATCCATATCAACAATTTCATTGCGGCGCGCCAGGAAGCGGGCAAGTCGGCGCGCACGGTCAACTTGGATGTGATCATTTTTCGCAACGTCATGAAGCGGGCCATCAACGAAAAATGGATTTCCCACCTGCCGACCGAAAACCTGCGCCCGCTCAAATCCAAACCGCACAAGCGCCAGCTCGTTGTTCGCAGAGACATCGACAACCTCATGTCCATTGGCCTCAAGCCGCTCTTTCTCAACGGGCGGCTGGCCAAGGACGGAGAGGAGGGACAAGCCCTTCAAAACGGGCAGGAGTTTGCCGATTATCTCCGGCTGCTCTGTTTTTCAGGCGCACGCATGACCGAGGCTATGAGGCTTCGCTGGCCGGACGTGGACTGGGACAACCGCCAGCTCACCATCGGCGCGGATGGCGAAGTCAAGAATCGCAAGTGGCGTGTCGTGGACTTCAACCCCGAACTGGAGAAGCACCTCAAGGAAATGCACTCACGCCGGGCGCCGGATTCGACCTGGCTCTTCCCGTCCCCGCGGCGTGGTGACAAAGACCGGTCAGTGAAATCGTTTCGGGAGAGTTTATTGCTGGCCCGTGAAGCAGCGGGTCTGCCAAAGTTTGGTTTTCACGATTGCCGCCACTTTTTTATCTTCATGTGCGTGATGTCAGGGATTGATTTTATGACGATTGCCAAATGGGTTGGGCACCAGGATGGAGGAGTATTGATCGGGAAAGTTTACGGCCATCTCTCCAACGAACATGCAAGACGGCAGGCCCAGAGAATTGATTTTGGCGCGAACAAACCGGAGGGTGATGCCAATTCCGCAACCAACCCGTAATGAGTTTAACCAGCCGGACGACCTTGCCCCGCAGTGGGTGCAGGCGATTTAAAGCCGGTGCCGGCGGGGATGAGTCGTCCGACCATGACACATTCCTTGAACCCGTTCAGTGTATCGCACTTGCACTTGGCGGCAGCTTCAGTAAGAATTCTTGCGGTGTTCTGAAACGAAGCGGCACTGAGAAATCCCACGGCGTGTTCTGCGGCCCGGGTGATTCCCATGAGATGGGTGCAGCTTGGGCAGGCTGTCCGCCCTTGCTTATCACCGTCTCGTTCTGCTTCAAAAACTCCGACCGGTCCGCTTCTTGTCCTCGCTCAAGTTTGGTGTCTCCGGCATCGGTAATAGGCACCCTGCCAAGCATCTGCCGGGCGATGATTTCAATGTGTTTCTCGTGGACAGTTACACCTTGCTGCCGGTAAGTTATCTGCACATTTTCCACCAGTTTCTCCTGGAATTCCAGTGCCCCGACTTCCCGAAACAATTCATGGGGATCGAATTTGTCTGCCGTTAATTTCTGGCCCTGGGCAACATGTTCCCCGTTGCTTCCCACTCGGCCAATTTTTGCATGACGGTGGTTGGGTCCTGGGACTTGTTGATGACTTCCTCACGCGAAATGATGCCCGCCTGGAATTTCTCCATCAGATTGCCGTCCCGGGTGACCATCCCGTATTTGGCGCCCGTTTGAATGTCCGATTGGATGCGGAAAGTCTTGTTGTCGCGTATGAGCGCAGCCACCCCGGGCGTGTTGATCATGATTTCATAGACGGCGATGCGCCCCGGCTTGTCAATGCGGGGAAGCAACAGTTGTGAAATGACCGCTTGCAAGAC
The DNA here is from genome assembly GCA_963707025.1 of uncultured Verrucomicrobiae bacterium. Taxonomy (GTDB): domain Bacteria; phylum Verrucomicrobiota; class Verrucomicrobiia; order Limisphaerales; family Palsa-1400; genus JBEKOF01. Next base: position 48,169 of record CAVPOM010000001.1, read on the forward strand.
GGTGGACAATTGGATGCGGATGGTTTCCTGCTGGGTGATAGGGAAGGCGTTGACCAGACGGTCAATGGTTTTGGCCGCCCCGGTGGTGTGGAGGGTGCCAAAGACCAGATGGCCCGTTTCCGCCGCCGTGATGGCCGCTTCCATCGTTTCCAAGTCCCGTAATTCACCCACCAGGATCACGTCTGGATCCTGCCGCAACGCCCGGCGCAAGGCCTCGGCAAAACTGGGCACGTCAATGTGGACTTCGCGCTGCGTCATGACGGCACTTTTCGGCTTATGATAGTATTCGATTGGGTCCTCAATGGTAATAATATGGGCGTCGTCACGTTCCTCGTTGATGATGTTAATCATCGAGGCCAGGGTCGTGGTTTTGCCCGAGCCCGTCGGGCCGGTGACCAGCACCAAGCCGCGCGGCTTGTGCAGCAGGGTGTTGATAGTGTGCTTGGGCAGGCCGATTTCATCCACCGTCAACAGCTTGGTGGGAATCTGCCGCAGGACCAGGGCGAAGTTGCCCTTTTCCTTGAAAGCGCTGACCCGGAACCGGGCTGCGTCGCCGAAAGCGAAACCGAAGTCCGCCCCACCGTCTTGGCGCACATGTTGGAGGTAGTCCTCGGAGGTGATGCTGCGCATCAGTTCATCGCTGTCCTCCGGACGCAGGGGCGGCCCCTCGACGCGCTGGAGAACGCCGTGGACACGGATGACGGGTGGAAAACCGACGCGAACGTGCAAGTCGGAGGATCCCTCGGACACCATCAACTGCAACAGGTCAGACATGGAATACGTCATACCATCTTTGACGGCACGAAGATTAACGGCTGATGAAATTAGAATTAAAATGGGTTCGCAACCGCGTTCGCAGCCCTAGTGTGGCCTGTTTCAAAGCGAACGTGGCTGGGCGGACCAAAAGTGGCAAAGAAGGATCACATCCGAATCAACCCGGTTTTAATGTAATTTTCATCGTGGGTTAATGTTCGTGCCGTCTAATTCATTGAAGGGACGAACTTGGCCGCGTCGGAGCAGTGTTATGAAAGCTGGATTGGAGATTGCTCTGATGGCGGTGTGCTGGAAAATCAAGGCTCGCGCCCGGATGATGGAGGCGCCGGCGCGGCGATGGGGTGTGTTTGGTTGGCCTTACTCGGACTCGACTTGAGACGGGCGTGGGAAACTGGTCAAGAATTTCCCCACTGGGGGAAAGGAATAGATGTTGGCCAGGGTTTGCAGGTGAAATCCGAATGCGGAGGAAAATTGGAATGCATAGTTGCAAGAGATCAGTTCGCGCCTGGAGGATTGGCATTGGCTTGGTGCTCCTTGGGATTCTGACCGGTTGCGGCGGTTACGGCTACTATGGCTACGGCGGGCCTTCCTGGTATGGGCCCGATTATGACGATTATGATTATGGCCCAGGCTTTTACGGCGGTGTCTGGGGGGCGGATGCTTATGTGTTCCGGCATCACGATCACGGCGGGTTTGATCATGATTTTGGCCGGCGCGGGTTTTCCAGCCGCGGCGCGGTTGGTGGATTTCACGGAGGCGGCGGCTTTGCTCACGGTGGAGGCGGTGGCCACGGCGGAGGAGGCCATGGCGGAGGAGGCCACGGCCGATGACAGCCGGATCGCGGCGATTTTATGAACGTGAAGGTTTTTAGGTTTTTCCCTCTCCTGGCCCCGGCCTTCTGGCTTTTATATATGACATGGCCCGGGGAAGTTCGAGGGGGAGATCAGCCCGCCGTGTCGCAGCGCGCCTTCGCCTCGACGGCGGAGGCCGCCCATGAGCTGGTCAACGCGGCCAAAGCGCACGACCGGCAGGCGCTTCATGAGATCTTCGGACCCGAAATCACCAATTTATTGACCGGCGACCAGGCGCTGGATGAGAGGCATCGTGAAGAATTCGCCCGTGACCTGACGGAGGGCTGCGACATCGTGCCGCAGGGAAAGGACAGGATGACGCTGGAAATCGGACGGGACCCTTGGCCCTTTCCCATTCCGTTGATCCAAACCAACGGGGCGTGGATATTTGACACGATTGCCGGGGAAGAGGAGATTATCAATCGGCACATTGGCCGGGATGAATATTATGCGATTGGCGTTTGCCGCGTTTATGTGAAGGCTCAGCGCGATTACGCCAGCCGATTTGCCGGCAGCAACGGGGCGCCAAAATACGCTGAGAGGTTCAAGAGCGCTCCCGGCAAGTTGGACGGTTTGTATTGGCCTGCGGGGACAAGCGGCGCGCCCAGTCCGTTATCGCCGTTCGTGGCGGAAGCCAGTTTGGAAGGATACAACTGGACCAGCGGGACTGGGCCGCGTCCATTTCACGGATATTGTTTTAGGATTCTGACGAGGCAGGGTCCTGCCGCTCCGGGTGGCAAGATGGATTACGTCCGGCATGGCGAGATGACCGGCGGCTTTGCCCTGGTCGCTTTTCCGGTCCGATGGGGAGAGTCGGGGATCATGACGTTCATGGTGAATCAAGAACGGAGTCGTTTATCAGCGCAGCTTGGGTGAAAAGACCGCAAGAAGGGCCGCCGCGATCAAAGAGTATAACCCGGACAAGGGATGGACGGTGGTCCAGGAGCCGGGAATCACCAACTTGACAGCCGCTGCACCGGCCGAGAAGCCGCGATGACGGCTGGCGGCCATGAAGACTTTAGGATTTCGAAAGCGGCAACTAACAACCAGTTGCCGTTGGCTGGATATGAGTTATAAACAAGCATAAAAGAAAGCGCAGGCGTGTTATGAGATACGGATTAAATTCACCCGACGGCAATCCATCAAAAACTGCAATCCCGCTGGCCGGCGCCCTGATTGTATTCCTGTTGGCCGGCTGTGGCACCACCCCGCAATTGGTTGTTCTGCCAACGGTTGGGCCGGATACTTTTGCCTCACCCCAAAGCCAGAGATCTGGATTTCTCCAGGTTTATTCGGCCAGAGTGACGGCCGACACGGACGCGAATTTTGACGAATTCTTCGCAAACGACGACTTTGGTGGCAACCAATTCCCGGTTGAACCGGCCCACACCGACTATACCATCTATACCCAGGCTGGGCAGGTATTCGAGCGGGTCCATAACGCCCGCAACCTGGACGATCCACAGCCCAGTTTGGTAACGCTGCCCGGTGGCACGTACAAAATTGAGGCGCAAAAGAAAGATGCCAATCCGGGCACCGTCCCCGTCGTGGTTCCGGTCATAATCGAAGCAGGCCGAGTGACCCAGGTGCATCTCGATGGCGATTATCGTACCCACGCCCGGCCGGCGACGCTGCCAGTCTCGACAGATTTCTCAAAGATCCCCTGACTCGGTCTTTTTCCTGCCCGATGATCTGTGGAGTGAGTAAATGAGCGATCCCGTTACTCCCTTCAGTGCGAATGAAACCCCTTCGAACCAGGCCACGACGCCAGCCAGCGCCGCCAACCCTGGGCGGGGACTGACTTCTGCCGAAGCCCAGGCGCGGCTGAAGCAATTCGGCCCGAACGCGGTCGTCGAGGAAAAGGCGCATCCGTTCAAGGAGTTGATCAAACGCTTTTGGGCCCCAATTCCCTGGCTTCTAGAGGCCACCGTCATTATCCAGCTCTTTCTCGGCGAGAATGTCGAGGCCGCGGTGATCGGCGGGCTGCTCATGTTGAACGCATTGCTCAGTTTCCTTCAGGAAGGACGCGCGCAGAAGGCGTTGACGCTTCTACGTCAGCAATTGCGCGTGCAGGCGCGGATTCGCCGGGACGCCGCGTGGACCACGTTGCCGGCGGAGGAAGTCGTTCCAGGAGACGTCATCCACCTGCGCCAGGGGAGCATCGTGCCCGCAGATGTGAAAGTAGAGGAGGGATCACTGCTCGCGGATCAGTCCGCTCTCACCGGTGAATCGGCTGCGGTTTCGGTCGAGCCGGGCAAAGTGTCTTATGCCGGTTCCATGATCCGTGGCGGCGAAGCGACCGGCGTAGTCACGGCTACGGGCGCGCGCACCTTTTTTGGCAAGACCGCCGAATTGGTTCGCACCGCCGGATCGGCCAACCGGCAGGAACACGAAATCGTGGCAGTGGTCCGGAACCTGTTTGTGGTGAACGGCGCGATGGTGGTGATCGTCACGGGCTACGCTCATCTGCAAGGCATGTCCATCGAGTATGTTCTGCCGCTTCTTCTGGCCATTTTGCTCGCTTCGATTCCGGTCGCCCTGCCCGCAACCTTCACGCTCGCAGCCGCGCTGGGTTCGATGGAGTTGTCCAAACGCGGCGTCTTGATCACGCGCCTCAGCGCCTTGCACGATATCGCTTCCATGACGGTGTTGTGCAGCGATAAAACTGGAACCCTGACCAGAAACGAGGCTACGGTGAATGCGACTTGGGCAGCGCCTGGATTCAGCGAAGATGACCTCTTGCGCGCATCGGCACTGGCCAGCGACCCGGCCGGACTGGATCCTGTGGATGGCGCGATTATCAAGGTCGCCACCGAGCACGGTTGGTGCGACGGCGCGATAGAGCGGACCGAGTTTAAACCATTCGACCCGGCGACGAAGCGGGCCGAGGCCTTGTATCGCGATGAACATGGCGGGCAGCGGCGCTATGTCAAAGGCGCGCCCGCCGTCGTCGCCAAACTGGCCGGGGTTGCGGAAAATCTCTGGCAGCCACAAGCGGAAGCCATTGTCGGGCACGGGCAGAGGGTGCTCGCCGTGGGAGCGGGAGAAGGCGCGGGCTTGCAATTCGTCGGTTTGATTGGACTTGAAGACGCGGTCCGCCGCGATTCCAAGGCGGTGGTGAGTTCTATTCGCGAAGCCGGTATTCGCGTCGTCATGGTGACGGGCGACAACACACTCACCGCGCAGAGCGTGGCCCGGCAGGTGGGCATCCCGGACGAAGTTTGCCCGCCTGAGAAGTTGCACGGGGATCTCCGAGGCGATGCTCTGGATTGCAGTGTGTTTGCCGGGGTGTTTCCCGAGGATAAATTCAGGCTGGTGCGGGCATTTCAACGGCGCGGCGAGGTGGTCGGCATGAGCGGTGACGGCGTCAACGATGCTCCCGCGCTGCGCCAGGCGGAGGCGGGGGTGGCGGTGGCCAATGCCACGGACGTGGCCAAAGCCGCGGCGGCGATGGTGTTGACCGCGCCGGGATTGGGCGGCGTGTCGCCGGCCATTGAAACCAGCCGGCGCGTATTTCAGCGCATCATCACCTACACCCTCAACATGCTCATCAAAAAAATCGAGATGATGGCACTGTTGGTGGTTGGGTTTCTTCTGACCCGCCACAAGCCGCTGACGCCGATGCTCATGGTGCTCATACTCTTTCTCAATGATTTTCTCACCATGTCCATTTCAACGGATCGGATGGGATTCTCGCTTCATCCCAACCGCTGGAACACGCGGGGCATCCTTGTCTGCGCCACGACGCTGGCCATGTGTAAACTGGTGTTTTCACTCGGCGTTTTCCTGTGCGGCCACTATGCGCTTGGTCTGGACATGCGCCATTTGCAGACGCTGACGTTCGCCGCATTGATTTTGAGTTCACAGGCAGGCGTTTATCTGCTGCGTGAGCGCGGACACTTCTGGCACTCGCCGCCGAGCCGTTTCCTGGTTGGGAGTTCGATAGTAGGCCTGGGCGTTATGGCAGCGTTGGTGCTCGGGGGCATTCTCATGCCGGCCATCAAACCATCGCTCCTGCTGGGCATCGCCGTGATCGGCGGCATTTTTTTCAGTTGTCTGGATTGGGTGAAGGTCTGGCTGTTCCGGCGGCTGGATTTGCGCTGAGACGCAGGGATCCGAAACGATCGTCTGGTGAAGGCCGCCACGGGTTCCAGACGCAACCGAGGGAATTCAAAAGGCCGCTCCGCTAAGGTCTCTGCTGCGATAGGAGGCGCTCACCCAGTTGCGCTTCATGATAAGACTTCCCCTGCTGGTAAAGCTCAAGGCGTTGCTGCATTTCCAGCGCGCTCCGGTGCGGGCCAATCGGGCATGGCCAGAGCTTGTTTCTGGTATCTAACGGCTTGCTCGAAATCGCCGGAATCGGCATACGCCTCGGCGAGGGTGACGAGGCAAAGCGGCTCCTTCCAGTCCGTAAGCTCGCAAGCGTTTTGGGCGGCCTCGACCGCTTCCTGTTCGTCGCGGACTGAAGCGCCCGGGCATGCGCTACCGAGAAATCGGTGAATTTGACCACATCTCCGCGGCGCAGCGTCGGGCATAAGATGGGCCGCGATGGTTGGGGCAACGCCGGCGCTGACACCCATTCCCTCCAAACTGCGCGGATTTTTCAATTCTGTCTGAATTGGCCGTCTTTCCAGAAATTGCGTTGAAGTGTACGACCGTTCTGGATGGTGGTTTCCGCTCTCACGAAGCCGCTTGGGTAATACGCCAAGGCCAAGCCTTCAGGCTGGCCGTCACGCATCTGCATGCTCTCCGCCAGTTGGCCGTTGTCGTACCAGCGCCGGAACAGGCCGGTGACTTTGCCGTTGACAATGCGGGCTTCGGACATCTTGCAACCGTTCTCAAACCATTTTTGGCGCAAGCCGTCGGAGACGCCGTCTTTGAAGTACTCCCGAACCGACTTCCGGCCGTTGGTGAAATACATTTCGCACCAGCCGTTTGCCAGTCCGTTGGAAACAGCCACGCGAGAAACCACCGCTCCATTCGCGCCGATGTCCACGATCACGCCCGTAAAGGCGTTGCTGTCCCCCATGCGGCGCCAACGCCCCTCGCGCTGCTCCATTTGACGGCGCGGAGCTTCAACGACCTGCCGGTGTCCTGGCGTCCGGCGCAATTGAATAAGAACTGCCGCCGCGCCGAGGATCACGCCAGCCAGGACCAGCAGACCGCTTGTCCTAAACAATTTGGGCCGCCAAGACATGGATTCATTGAAGCATGACAGTCATGAAAAAGGCGGACGAGGGCGCAGGCGGGAGAACTTGCACCTGGAGGGTCTGGATGCCGGGGGCGAAGTAAAAGGTGTGGGTAGGCCCTGATGGTCCCTCGGCCGGGATCAGGAAGGGCACGGGTGTCCAGTGCTGCGCATCAGTCGAACCCATGACGGTGTAAGAGCGGCCCGTCATGGTGGGGAATTGCACAATTGGCGAGGCGCCATTGAAACCAACCAGCGTAAGCTGGAAGGTGTCGCCAGGATCGAATATGGCGGTGCCCAGGAGGAACTGTTGCAAGAGGGTGCGGCCATTGGGGCCGATGCGCATGTTGGCCGAGAGACTTGACAAAGGGAGGTTCGTGCCCAGGGACGCCAGAAAGGCCAGTTCCCACGCGTCCGGGATGCCGTCCCCGTTGGAATCCACGCCCAATGTGAGATCAATGCGCGTTTGCCCCGCCGGTTGGCCCAGGGATGAGAAATCGCCTGTCATCTGAATGGGAATATTGGTGACGGTGTTTTGGACAACGTAGAGTTTGAACGGGGCCGACTCGGTCAGTGCATCCGCTTGATATGGAACCGGCGTCAACCCGGAATCCATGGGCACTTTGACTTGATAATTGATGCCGGGGGCGAGGCCCGGAGTGAGCTGTCCCAAAACTCGCACGCCGGTGGGAGTTACCAGAACGACCTGAGCGGTGGAGCTGAAGGGAGTGCCATATTGGTCCCGCACCAGTCCGTAAATCAAATGGTAAGGCGCCGGAGGATCGGCGCAGACGGTAGGCGCGCCAGCCAGGCAAAGCGCAGCCGAGGCAAGGGCGGTGCCTCGCCAGTGTCTTATTCCGGCCGCGAACATGGCCCGAAGCGAAAGGTTCGATGTCATCATAAGCAGAGTCGTTTAGTTGCCCGCGTAGGAATAGGTAATGAAATACAGATGGATGTCGCTGACCGACTGAATGAAACGATCCAGACCCTGGTTTGGATCCGCCAGCAGCGTCTGGCCCGGGATAATCAGCTTCCATTTGCTGTTCCAGACCGAGCGGCCAATGAGCCGTGAGTTCATATATTGCGAGGGTTGCAACGAGCCATTGGCGCCGTAGATGCTCGTATTGAAGACGCTGGTAGTGGAGACAGGCCGGAAGGCCTGGAACTTGCGCACGGCGAAAAGAGGTTCGGTGAGCGAGTCAGCCGATGTGTAGAACGGATTGCTCGAATAATCCGAGCCGCCGATGTTGAAGGGCAGGGGAATCGCCACGTCGTCCACATTCCAGGTGCGGATGGCGCTGGTGTCGCCCAAGGGCGGGCTGCGCATCGAATCCGCGCCGACGGGAATCAAATAGATGTAGGGCGTGGCTGCCAGGGCGTTGGTCTCCAGCGTGGGATCCGGCGGCGAGGTCCCCCCGCTGGCGGATGGATTGTCCATCCCAACATAGCCATCGAAGTCCACGCCGACGGCGAAGATCTTGGTGGCAAAGGAACTGGGGCTGAAGGCATGATCACCGGGGGACAATGGATTGCCGAAGAGGTTCAATCCGTTTGCTATGACCGTGCCGAAATCCAAAACGATGCCCGGAACGGGCAGTCCGCTGCCGTCATCAATTTGCAGGCAGTTTTGCTCGACGTCCGGGTCGGCCAAGATGTTGGCCATCCTGCCGTTCTGCAGCACTTGCTGCCAATTATTGTCGCCGTCGCTGCTGGCAAGGATGCGGTAGTTCTCTGAGCGCAACGAAACGATCGTGCCATAGCCATCGGGATTGTTGAAGCCAAGGCGTCCCTTCAGCACCTGCCAGTCGGCGTCCATTTCGGCGAGGGCATTGGCCAGACCAGGATCGCCCTGGTCGCTGCCCGTGATTTGCGGCAGGCCGTTGTTCACCACCCCCAGAGCCTGCGAACCGATGATTTGATTGAGAAAGGCCTTGCCCTGGCTGGTGTTGAGCAGGCCGGTTTCATAATCGTAGGCCTGCGCCGCCAGGAAGGCGTACTCGGCCGCGAGATTGAACAGCGAGAGGTAGCGCTGCAGCTTCTCGTTTTGGAACATGATGAAGGCCTGGTCGCTGGTGCGGTAGCCTTGCACCACCGCGGCGGCGTGCTGGCGGAACGTCAACCGCTCCGCTTGGATGCGGTTGCCCTGCGCGACCAGGGCTTGATAGGCCGCTTGCGCGTCGTTGACGGTCCGCAATTGGCTGTTGAGGGTGGACAAATCCCCTTGCACCGCCTTTTGCTGGGTGCCCAGGGCCAGAACCTGGTTTTGCAGGTTGTTCAGCAACGAGGCATTGGCGGTGTTGGTGGCATCCATGCTGATGCCGGATTGGTCAGTCATGACGGTGTTTTCCATCGTCTGGTATGAGGCTGCGTCCAGCCCTGCAATGGTGTCCTTGGTCACCAAGGCCGCCGCGTATAAGGCGCCTCTTAAAATCTTTCCCAAATCGCTGCCATTAGCCAGGCCGAAGATGAACGTGGTGGGGGTGGAAGCCTCGATCACGCTGGCCGAGTCGCCGGCGATCATCTCGCCCAGTTTTGACCACTGGCTGCCGATGTTGTAGGAATCCTGGGCGCTCTGCAGGCTCTGCGTGTAGGCCGTGTTGCTTTCCCCGGTGGCGGTGGTGTAGGCGAGATAATTGCTCTGCGCGGCGAAAGTATTCATCATCTTGTCCAGCGTATGCTTGTCGCCCACCGCCTTGCCCGCGTCAGAGCGCAAGGTGTTTTGCGCCGTGATCAGCGTCGAAATCGCCTGCTGGATGGAACCGATCGTCCCGCGCTCGCCTTGCCAACTGGCGGGCTTGTCGAAAAAGCCGTCCGGGCCGACGGTGAATGCCACCACGTTGGTGCTGTTGGTGTAACCGGGAGCGGTGCTTTCCACGATGAAATTGAAGTTGCTGTACATGTCGGACGACCAGTCGGAGGGCAATTTTTGAACGTCAAGATAAAGAGTCTCCAACTTGGTCGGGTCGCTCACTATCCCGCCGAACGTGTTGGTGTCCGGATTATCCACGTAAGTATAATGGATGAGGTCCGGTCCATTGTAGCCTTGAGCGTAAGTCTGCCCCGGGCCAATGTCATTTGGGTAGGGAGTGCCGTAAAGCTCAATCAATTGGTCATTATACGCCAGTTCCTGGTCGGTGACGGAGCCTTGGAAATCGGCCAGAGAATTCTGGGCCTGGCGCATTTCCTCCGTCACGTCCTGGGCATCGTTGAACGCGACGACCGCATTGTTCAAGGCCACCAAGGCCCGCTGATAAATCTGCTCAAAGTGTGTCATCGGATTGGCGCCGGTCACTTGTTGCGGGTTGATGTCAAAGGGAATCGCATTCTGGGAGAGGTTCAATGGTGTGAACCCGGCTTCCGCGTTATCCATGTCCGTCTGAAGCTGGGCGGCGGTCTGCGGCAACTCGGTTAATTCGGGCACGGTGGTGCGATCCACTTTTTGGATGCCCTGGTCATTGGGATTGGGGTCCACCGGCGGAAGGATGGCGTTGCCCGTCACCCAGTTAAAATAAGCGCCCATGTCGGTGCGCGTGGCCCAATGGTCCAATCCCCAATACTTGGTCACATAAGCCGTCGAGCCGTCGCTGCGCGTATAAGACCGCCGCAAATTGGCGTTGGTGGCGCCAAAAGCCGACCATCCGGCGCTGGTGCCCGGCTGATAGCCCTCGCGCCATGTCAAATCGAATACTTGCCGGCCGGTCCGCGCCAAGCCCGCCGCGGTTGAGGCAAACTTGCGCTCATCCTCGTAATTGACTGATACCGTCGCCCCAAGGATGCTCACCGCCTCCACCTGCGGCACCCAGTCGAAATTCGGATTCATCAGAAGCGAGTAATAGTAGGAGAGCGCAGTCAAGTAATGGCCATAGGCATCGCCATGGCCCATAGGGTAGAGTATCTCGGCGTCGGCGGCATTTATGACGCCGTCGCCGTTTTCGTCCTGGATGTTATAGTTCAGGGCGTAAATGACCTCGCCGGCGTTGATGCCGAGGGTGTAGTTCCAATAGAGGCGATTGTAAACCGGCGGCAACTCAACCCCCGGGGAAAGCGAATCATCGCGCCCGCGCAGCAGGGCCAGGTCTTGTTCGAGCAAGGTAGGCACCTCGCCTTGGAAACAAAAGAGGGAAGTGGCCAGGTTGCCGTAGGTGGCGTTGTCGGTGCCGATGCTGATGGTCGGGTTCTGTGAGTTGGCCCAGGCATCGTTCGCCACGTCGTTGTAAAGATCATTCAAGTAGCCCGCCACCAAGAGCAACGCATTGTTGGCCGGTCCGTAGTTGTAGCCCGAATCAATGCTCAGTGCCTCGCCGCGATGCAGCACGGTTTCATAGATTTCGATGAGTCCTTCATTGGTGATCGTGTTCTGGTTCAAGGCCACATCGCCCTCCCAGCGGTGGCCGGCTTCCGCGATAACGCTGCCCTGGGTGTTGACCGGGCTGTCGAAAAGGTCTGTCGTGGTCTGGTCGAAGGGGTTGATGCCCGCCACCACGCGGTTGATCCAGCCCGGGGCAAAGGCCGGCGGGTTGGTCGTCCAGGGCGACCAATTGGTATTGGCGGGGTTGGCCAGCACATTGGTGTTCCGGTAACGCAAGACCACGTAATTGTCCCCCAGCGATTGAATGCCCGTGGAGCCGCCCAGGGTAAAGTGGGTGATGTCGCTGCCGTTGGTCAAGGTCGTCCAAGTGGAAGGATCGGTCGTCGGCGGCAACCCGTTCACGGGCGGAGCAATGCGCCAGTCATACAGATAGTCCGAGGAGCGGCCCGCCAGATCGGAGGTGTGCTGGAAAGAAATGGATTCGCTCAAGGGGTTGGGGTCCTGGATGACTTCGATTTGTCCGGCGAACAAGGGAGGAGCCACGCGGAGGATGTAGATGATGGCCGGGTCGTTCGCGTATGTCGGGTTGATGGAATTGCCGACGATGAATGACACGTAGCCCACCCCCGGACCGGTGGCGCTCATGGCGTAGGAATCCACCTGCTGCTCGTCGCTGGTGATGGCCACCAGATTGGTCGCGTAATCGGTCAAGGTTTTCGTCGGGTCGTTGACGTAACTTCCCGGAATGCCCGGCGCTTCATGGAAGGTGTAAACCGAAGCAGCCAAATTATTGACGAGGCTGACCCACTGGGGATACTTGGGATCGGAGGTTTGACACAAACCGTACATGGCGGCGAGGTCGGCGCCGGAAAGCACGTTGAGCAGCAGATAACTCAGGCCCGTCCCCGGATTGATATACTGTCCCTGCAACACGAGGTTGGTGGTCGCGGGGTCGAACCACACCCGATTGACCAAGTTAGGCGGGAGATTTTGGAAGAAGTATTGGGCCTCGTAGAGCGTGGAAACCACGCTGGGCGGCAGCGCGGTCAACCCCTGGGCCGGCAGGCTGGAGGACTTCTGCACGGTGGGATCGTAGAGTGCGACGCTTTGATTGGCGAAGCTGCTGGCGATGCTGTAGGTGGCGATGGATTGCTGGTAGAGCACCTGCACACTGCTCTGGCCGCGCACCTGGGGCAGACCATTGACCGGGTTGGTCAGTGTTTGACCGGAGAAGAGCGTTGGGAGGGGCAGTCCGTTGACCAATGAGGGCCAAACCGGCCGATAGACAATGTCGAGACTCTTCGTCGTCTTTTGCGTCGGATCGCCCACAAAATCCCCATGGCCGTCCATGGGGAGGAGATAGGGCACAATCGAACCCACCGGAGGCGGATTGGTGACGCCCGGCCAATCGAATCCATCTTCAGTGACATAATAAAAGCGCATGGTAAAACTGTTGCTAGGCTGCGGCGCCGCAGCCAGGAAGGGAGGACGGTTGGTGTAAGTCACTGTTTTCCCGGAGTATTGGTTGGAGCTGGTGATGGAGAGGGGGCCTTGGGCCACCACCACGCCGCTGGGAACAATATTGAGAGACAATGAATTGGAGACGACCGAGTTGTCGGCCAGGTCTGTAATGGTCAGGGTGTAGGTGTTGGATCCCGCCGCCAAGGGAGTGCCGTTGATGGACAGACCGTTGGTGGTTTGCGACGTGGTCAATCCACCCGGCAGAGCGGGAGTCGTGCCGAGGGTCATGGAACTGCCGACTCGTGAAACATGGATATAGTAGTTGAATGGCTGGTTGAGCACGGCCGTCGCCGCTGGCAGAGGATCAAATGAACCGGAGTTTGAGTTGTAGGCGCCGGCCGCCAGCGGCGGCAACCCGGCATTGAGACCGCGATAAACCCAGAAACTGTGCTTGCGATCCTGGAATGTGAAGCTGGGATAATTGGTCAATACCGGGTCGGTGGACGAAGTGATCGGAAATGCGGGCAAATCCCCCGCCGTGGCTGACGGGGCCGTGTCATAATTGGTCGCGCCCGCCCCCGCGCCTTCAATGGGCAGATCGAGCAAGGGCAAGGGCATGGGCGCCTGTAGCTGGGTGCCGGCATTGACGATATAATCAAAAAGATAACCCTCCTCGGGCGCCTCGCGCCGGAGATGGAAGACAGACATGGAGGGGCGGCCATCCGAACCGGTGTAACTGATCAAGACATAGGGCGCGGAAGTATAACCAGGAGTGTTGGTATTATTGAGATCGTCGCGCAAGGCGTAGGCCTGGCCGCCGATCATCACGGCGTGTTCTTCGTTTGGATTATAGCCCGGCTGGGTCGGGTCCGGTTGCCGATAGATGCTGCCCTGGGCTTGAAGGCTGTCCAACGGTCCCGTTCCCGCGTTGTTGGCCATGATGATCTCCGGGCCGCCACTGGGCCATTGGATGTGGTAATATCCAATGACCGAGGGCCAATAGGAGGGCTGGAAGCCAAGACTGGTGTTGGCGTTGTCACTGCGGAACCAGAGAACTTCCAGCAGGTTGCTGCCGGGGATGGCGTTTACTGGAATAATCGCGCCCAGATTGGCCAGGGCAAAACCGTTGGCAAAAGGATCCACATAAGCCTGCGGGTTGAATGAAGTGCCGCTGCTTTGCACAATGTAGCCCGCCCAGTAGCCCGGCTCGGTGCTGACCTCGCCCAATTCACCCGCGGGGGCGTTGATGCGCTGGCCGACAGACACGGTGTTGCTGATGGCGTAAGGCGCCACCGAGAGATTGGGGAAAATCAACGAGAAGTTGGTATTCCAGGCATTCAGATTGGTGGCCACCGACGCCGCCAGCAGGGCGTTGGACTGGATGCTTTGGTCCAACCACGAGAAAATGCGCTCATAAGAAACATTAGGCCCCTGGAGAAACTGAAGGAGGGTGCGGTGGGCCGGGTATTGTTGATCCAGGTAAGTGTAAAATGAATTGCCCGACAGCACCGCTCCAAATGGCGCCGGCAGCAAGTCCTGGTCGGTTATCGTCACCGCCTCCGACCCGGGCAACTGGACCGCCGTCAACGCAGCTTGACCCGGCGAACTGGCGAGCGGACGAAGGTAATGCACGTAGGCCGCGGGGTCCGAAGGCCACACTTCATGATAGCGATCGAACACATACGGCCATTCCAGTCCCGCCACCCCTTGGATCAGCCAGTACATCTGGAAGTCATTTATATTCTTTGTCTCGTGGATGGCCCAAAGCACTGGCCGGGTGGAATTGGGAATCTGCTGTTCGTAATAAAAAGACGTGCCGGAAGCGCTCGAGGACAGAAAAGGGGAAGGTTGCAGATTGGAATCGTCCTGGCCATTGCCGTAGGCCGGCACCGCGTTTCCCAAAGTCACTGTAATGTCCGCGGGCGCCGGCTCTTCGAAAACGTCTACAATCTCAAACCCCAGAAATCTCCGCGTCACTCCGTCCGGATTGAAGTTTCCCAGCAGTTCCACGAACACTCTTCCCTCGACATTATCGGCCTTGATTTCATTGACATTATAGTCTAACCAAAGCGTGTTGGTGGTGGGAGGCGAAGTCAGGGTGTCGCCCGGGGTGACGTACTGCGGAAAGGTGTTGTTATAGATGACATTGACGATACTGACATCAGCCTGCGGAACCGGCACCGGCTGGCCCGTGCCCGTGTGGCCCCCCTCCGTCCAATACATCTTCTGCGGCGTTTTGACCGCCGCGCCTGAAATGATGTAATGCAGCTTGTAAAGACGATAATACAAAGAGCCGACCACCAGATAATTGCCCGAATTGGTGGCGTAGTCCGGAGGCTGCGAGTTGGAGGGGACGGCCTTCTGCCAAGTGATGTCAACGGCCCCCGCCTGGGTCGCGAACACCGCCTGCGCATTAGGGCTCCAGTAATAGGGCAAGTTGGTGGCGGGGCCGCTGGTGTAGGGCTGGGGCAGCCAATAGGTCAGACTGGCCCCGCCGGGCAGTTGCAGCCCGTTTTCGTCCACACTGGGCTGGGGGATGACGGAGCCGAAAAAGTAGGAAACCTGCTGCGCGAAATAGGGCGCCCCAACCTGCGCGGAACGAAGAATTGCCAGCACGGGGCCGTTCGGGGTGTTGTCCGACGTTCCCCGCGGCCAGTTAATCGCCGTGGCGTTGGCCGAAAAGCTGTTCGCCGAATTCAGGTTCGTGGTCCCGGCCACGGGAATGGCCGAGGCGTTCATAAAACTCTGGAACAGCCCGTCGGTCGGCGGCAGGGTCGTCACCCCGCTGTTCTGCTGCGCCTGGGTTTCGCCGCGGCCATCCGAGCCGAGGGGGTTGCCGTTGGTGCTGGACAAAGGCACGCCGGTCTGCGATTGCCAGTTGATGCCTCGAAAGTAATTCGTGTCAAATAGAAACGCCGATTGATCCAGTTGCAGGGGCAGAGTTTGCGCCAGCGCCAGCCAGGCCGGCCCGATCAGGCCAAGCATCAGTCCGGCCGCAAGAAGTTTGCGCTGAAGCGGTTTCATAGCTGATGATGGAAGAATGATCCGCGTGTGGAATTGATGGCAGCCTCAAGGACTTGGCAATCGGCAGCCGGCATCTATTGAGCTTTGCTGTTGTGTTCTTTGACCAGGTTCTGCACCGTGGTTTGGAGTTCCTGGACTTGACGCTTCAGGGCTTCCAGTTCGGCGTCCTTTTCCTGCACGACCTGGTTGAGGCCCTTGATCGCCGCCAGCGCCACGCCGCTGTCGTCCACCGTGGCTATGTGTTTGTCATCAACGCCGACCTCGAATGCGGCATGGAAATCCTGGGCGACCGGCCCGATGTGGCGTGTCTTGGGATCGCTCTTGTAACTCCACTTGGTTATCGGCATGGCGAGCACTTTGTCGAGTATCTGCTTCGGATTCACCTCTTCAAACTGTTGCTTCAGGTTGCGGTCACAGGTGGGATTAACAGCGCCGGCGGTGTAGATGTTGCCGCCGGTGTCCCAGCGCAGGGCTATCACCGGTTCGTCTCCCAAAAACCCCCCACCGTGCGCCGCGGCGAGCGCGCCGCCCGAGTAACCCATGAGCATGGGGCCATCAATGGTGTAGGTCTCATAAATCGGAGCAGGAAATCCGGGAGACACAAAAATGCTGAAAGTATCCACATAACCGAGCCAGTGACTGTCGTCGGTGCCGCCGCGCAGGTAGATGGGGTTGTCATTGAAATGGGTGACGCCGCCGATGCTCAAGACGCCTTCACTCAACGTGGCCCCGCCCAGCGTCAAAGTATCGTTGTTGGCCAAAGCTTGCAGATTGGTGGGCAAGTCGGTGGATGGTATCGCGGGCAAAGACCCCGCGGGGATGGCGCCGAAGACCGACGCGGGCAGGGTGCCGGTGGTCAGTTGCGAGGCGTTGAGATCGGCCGAAAGGGTCCCTGTTATGGTGACGTTGCCCGTGACGTCCAGCGCATCCGCGCCGCTGGGGACTTGATTGATTCCCACCGATGTGCCCGAGGTGTTGACGATCTGCGCGCCGGTGGTGCTGGAGAGCAGCGAGTTGGCGCTGCCGGCCAGAAAAGCGTAGCCCGATGGCAACAAACGCAGCCGGGGCTGGATTTCCGTGTCACCGCCGCCGGGATTAAGCCCCTGCACCGTCAGGCCGATATAGCGAAGGGACGCATCTGTGTTCGTGAAGACGGCGGCCAGTCCGCCATTGACGCTGCTCAAAGTGGTGCCCGAAATGGGACTGCCCTGGCCCAGGATCACACTGAAGTAACCTTTGTCCACCGTGACGGTTTGCAGTTCGCCCCACAGGGCCGTGTTGGTTAAGCCCGTGGAGGCGTTGTAAATGCGGAAATAGATGTTGTAGTTGGTGGGCGACGTTGCAGCCAAGGCGTTGCCGTTCGCATCGGTCAGGAAACCCTGGTAACTCATCTGGGCGGGCGGCGTCGGCGTCGCTAGCTGAGCCAACACGGCGCCCGCCGGGGCCACGGCCAGCAAGAGGAGAAGCCGCAGGCCAAACGGCGCCAGGGGCGCGCGATGGGCTGGCGGTCCGTCCCTTTGCGCCAGAGGCCGGCCCGCTGGCGGCGTCCAGAAGGCCCAAACATGCCTTCCCTCCCCAAATGGTCTGGCGTCGCGGCCGGCGCACGAGGAATTGATGGGAGAAGCGGAGGTGTTGCCACCACGGCTGGCGGGGGGATTGCTCGGATTTTTCATGGTGCTCGGATTTTGTTCTTTTGGAGACTGATGTAGCTGGGCGCAGATGCGTATAGTTGACTCTTGTCAAGGCGCCAGCACGCCAATGGGGCTGACGCGGGTCAGGCTGAAAGTTCCGGCGACGTTAAACGTCCGCGAGGCCCCGCCAATGCCTGACGCGGTGATCGCCTCCGTGTAGGCGCCTGCCAGGGTCTGGCTGGCCTGGGTCAGGCTGAGGAAATCGTTGTCCGGCGGACTGATGGCGAGGGTGATTTCGCGCTGAATATCATACGACTCCGAGCCTTGCGGCAGTTCGTGCGTGAAGGTCGCATCCAAATTGTCGTGATCGGGATGATAGGTGTGAACAAAGGGGTTGGAAGATTGATCGGTGTAGGCGAAATGGATGGGGACGACGTTGGACAACGTGCCGCCAGGGGCCAATTGCCCGCCCAGCGGGAAGGGTGTATTGACGGCCGACCAGGGAAGGTGGATGGCGCTAATCCGCCTGGCCGTTCCAAGCTGGGCGGGGTCCAATGAGGATTGGTTGGCGGCCACAATGGAGTTGGAGTGGGTGTCATTGCCATAGAACACCCGCTGGAGCATGACGACCTGCGAGCCGTTGTTATGGACAATCAAGCGCAATGGAAACGGGGTGACGACCGCACCCAGATTGGTATTGATGGAATTCACGATATAGGCGCCGTTGGTGCCAATCACCGGGTTGTTGTTTTCATCCATTTGATAACTCTTGAGGTAGCTGGAAACCTGGCTCACCATGGCGCCTCCCACCCACAGGCCGGAATAATCGGCCGCCAGCGCCGAGACGGGCGCGTCCAATTGGGTGTAGCCGAAAGAATCCGTCAACCTGAGAATTCCAGCGTAGAGCGCGCCGGGATTGTTGGTCAGCGAATAACGGTCAAGGCCCAAAACCACAAGGAACGTCGGAACCATTTTGGCCTTGTGGCGCCAGCGTCCAACTGACTGAGTTGGCCGTCGTCAGATTGGAGAATGTGTAGCTCAAATTGCTGGCAATGAGCGCTCCCCGCACCAGGAGCGGCGGCACACCGGCGATGGGGGTATGGCCGGAGGGCGGTGTTTCGGATGGCAGCAATTGTGCTGAAACGGTCACGGGGCTTGCGCAGGAGTTGCGGAGGTGGAAGCCGTATTGGCTGATCGAATTACTGAAAGCCACGCCGCCCGCTGTCTGGATATCGGCCTGAAAAGGCCCAAAGTAAGTGTTGAAGTACGATCCTGAGTTGATCCAACAAGCCTGGCCGTTGGTCACCCGGACCGTGTGCAGAGCCAGAAGCATGCTGGGGTTGAGCGGGCCGAGGTCGCCACCGCTGTATTGGAAGATCTGCGCCGCGGCCTCAAGCTGGGGGGCGAGGGACAGAAAGCTGTCAAACGGCGGCGGGTTGTTCGTCACGGTTGGAAAGTCAATGAAGTTTTCGCCGTTGGCCACCCAGCTATAACTGGGGGCCACAGGCTGTCCCTTCAGGTTCCAAACGTAGTTGGTCGTGGCCTTGGAGTGGATCAGGCAGGCGGCGTTGGGTACCAGTGAAAAGAGGGTGTTGATGATGCCCGTGCCGATGCGCCCCCAGTTTACCCACTGCGTGTCGCCGCTAATGGGCGCCTGGGGACTGGTCACGAATTGCGCGGTGCCCGCCGGAGGCCGCCACAACCAGACTTCGACAATCGGATTGGCCAAATCACTCCCCACTAAATCGTCCAGGGTATCGTAGGAGGCGTCCACGTGCAAATACACCGCTGTCCAGCCTGGCCGGATCAGCATGGACTGCGTCTCCCACTGCGCTCGCGCCGGGCGCGCTCCGGTCAGGACTGCGCCCAGGGCCAGCACGCAAAAGATTTTCGGTTTCATGAACTGCTCTGCGACTATTGAGTGCTCGATTTATTCTCAAGGATTTTGGGGAAAGAGTTACCAAAATTCCGAAAAAACTTGCTGGTCATGTGCTGGTTGCGGAAGTCGCGGTCTCTCCCTGCAAAAGCTCACGGCAGATTCACGGCTGTGCGTAACCACTTGATGCCGTGATACTTGATGCTCATTTCTGAAATGATACGCGAAAGTTCTGCCGATTTCTGAATTTCACAGGGCTTTTTTCCCAAAAGGCGTTGATTTCCAGAGTTTTAGCCAGATTCGTGAATTGGCCGTGGCAAAGGCTGCGCCAATTTGACTGCGCGCTGGAACTGGATTACACTTTAAGGCAAAATGCCAGGATATTGTGCGCAGTTGGACGACATCGCTCAGTTTTGGTCGCAGCCAGTGAATCAGAATGAGGCTTTTGCCACGACCTTGTGGAGCCTGGTTCTGGATGCGGGTATCGGTGACCTTGAAAGGTCCGCCCCCGCCTTGCAACGCCTCTGCACCATTTACTGGTATCCAGTGTACACCTTCATCCGCAGGCGCGGTTCGGACGTCCACGAGGCGGAGGATTTGACGCAGTCCTTCTTTGCTCATGTGCTGGAGGGGGAGATGCTGCAGCGGGCAAATCAGGACAAGGGAAGGTTTCGCTCCTTCCTGCTGGGGGCCTTGACCAATTTCTTAAACAACGAATCTGACAAGCGGCGAACGTTAAAACGCGGTGGGCGGAGCCAGATTCTCTCGTTGGACGAAGCGAAAGCGGAGGGCCTGTTGAGCGAAGAGCCGGCGGTGGAGTTGACGCCGGAACGATTATTCGACCGGCGCTGGGCTTTTGCATTGGTTGAACATGTTCTTGCCACGTTGCGCGGGGAGTACCTTTCGCCCGGCAACATCAGGCTCCTGGCCCGCCTGGAACCTTTTCTCACGCAGGAAATCCCCCCCGGCTCATACACCCGGTTGTCATGGGAGCTTGGCATGAACCCAAGCGCCCTCAAGGTGGCGTTGCATCGCCTGCGGCGACGCTTCGGCGAGTTGTTGCGCCGCGAGGTTTCGCAGACCGTTGGGGATGCGGCTTCATTGGATGAGGAGCTGCGCTACCTTTTGTCAGTCATTTCCTGTTGAACATCCTGGGCGGAAGCGCGTCCGGAAGAGACGCCATCGCCAAAATGCCCGCATCTGAAAAATGTCCGACCTGCGGGGCGGTTCTCACGCGGGATGCCGCCGGGGCGCACTGTCTGCGCTGCCTGTTGCAATTGGCACTGGGCCAAAAAGACGACCTCCCGGGCGCAAAGGAAAATTCGTCCTATTTCGAACAAGCCGGTGACACGATCAGCCGTTACACTCTCATCCAGCAGTTAGGCGAAGGCGGTTGCGGTGTGGTTTACTTGGCCGAACAAAACGAGCCGGTCCGCAGACGGGTGGCTCTCAAAATCATCAAGCTGGGCATGGACACGCGGCAGGTGGTCGCCCGCTTCGAGGCCGAGCGCCAAGCCCTGGCCATCATGGACCATCCGAACATCGCCAAAGTGCTCGACGCCGGCACCTCCCGGGCGGGCCGGCCCTTTTTCGTCATGGAACTGGTGCGCGGAGTCAGGATCACCCACTATTGCGACCAGCACCTGCTTTCCACCAAGAAACGCCTCGAACTATTCATCCAAGTTTGCAGGGCGGTGCAGCACGCTCATCAAAAAGGCGTCATCCATCGCGACATCAAACCGTCCAACATTCTGGTCACTGTCAACGACGGCCTGGCCGTGCCCAAGATCATAGATTTTGGCATTGCCAAGGCGACACAAGGAAGTTTGACCGACAAAACTTTGGTCACGGCGTTGGAGCAGTTCATCGGCACTCCAGCCTATATGAGCCCGGAGCAGGCGGCGATGACAGGCCAGGACATTGACACGCGCAGCGACATCTACAGCCTGGGCGTGCTGTTGTATGAATTGCTGACAGGCAGGACGCCGTTTGACACGCGAGAGTTGTTGGCGGCGGGGTTTGACCGACTGCGGCGCACGATTCGCGAGGAGCAACCGCCGCGACCTTCCACACGGCTGAAATCCTTGCGCGAGGCAGACCTGACCATTGTGGCCAAAGCGCGCCGCGCCGAGCCGGGCAAACTCAGAAACCTCCTGCGCGGCGACTTGGACTGGATCGTGATGAAGTGTATGGAGAAGGACCGGACGCGGCGTTATGAAGCAGCCAGCGGCCTGGCCAAGGACATCGAGCGACACTTGAACCAGGAGCCGGTCGTAGCCCGGCCACCCAGTCGTTTCTATGAGTTTCAAAAAACAGTGCGCCGCCACTGGGTGGGTTTTGCCTTAACCACAGCGGTCATCGCCTCACTTGCCGTTGGCATAATCGTCAGCGGCTTGGAGGCGAGCCGCGCCCGCCGGGCTGAAAGGGAGAAGAACCGCTTGCGCCAGCAGACCGATGCCCGGCTCGACAACGAAGCGCAACTGCGCAGCCTGGCTGGAGCCAGCGAGCAGAAGGCAGTCAAGGCGCAAGCCGCGGAATTGGCCGCCCGCCAGCGCGCTTACGCCTCGGACATGAACCTGGCCAGGGAGGCGCTGGATGCCGGCAACCTCGGTCGCGCGATGGACCTCCTCAACCGCCAGCGGCCTGAGCCGGGCCAGAAAGACCTGCGCGGCTGGGAGTGGCGGTATCTCTGGGAACAATGCCGTGGCGACACCTTGTTCACGCTTTGCCAGGAATCCAGCCAGATCCATTCACTGGCAGCCGCGCCCGACGGCAATTGGCTGGCAATCGGTTCGTATCACCAAGGCGGCCTGTCGGTCTGGGATTTGCGCACACGACAGCCATTGCTTCGTCTGGCCAACAACGAGGGACGCGTCCTCGCCGCGTTCTCTCCCACTGAGCCGCTGCTGGCCTTTACCAGTTGCGCGCTTCCGTTGGCCGGACCGGCACGAAATACTTTGCGCCTCTGGAACATGGCCGCGGGCCGCATCACGGCCGAATTCCCATTGGACGGTCAGTGCGTGGGGATCGCCTTCAGTCAAGACGGCCGGATGCTCGTTACTTCCATCTCTTCCGGCACCGGGGGACAAATCGCTCTTTGGCAAATGCCCGATGGGACCAAAATCGCCTTTCATCCCTCGCCACAAGCTGGCCAGGACCTCGGGAGCCGGCTTTGCCGCAACAACGGACTTGAGGCTTGCGGCCTGCGCGATGCCCGGAGGGCGAATCCGCCTCATGGATCTGCGCAACGGCAAGGAGCTGTGGACGGTCGTCGGCGCGGAATACATCGTCACGGCCCTGGCATTTTCACCCGACGGCAAAACGCTCGCCTCAGGTGGCGGTCTTTCAGAAGGGAACGCCGACATCCGTTTATGGGACGTTGCCACCGGCATGGAAATCGGCAGACTGGATGGCCACGGATTCCGGGTTAGCTCCCTGGTTTTTTGGCCGGACGGCCGGAAACTGGCCTCGAGCAGCGCCGACCAGACACTGCGCACTTGGAACCTTGCCAGCCGCAAGTGCCTGAACGTGCTGCGCGGCCACCATCAGGAAGTGTGGAGTCTGGCCTTGTTGCCTGATGGCAAAACGCTCGTCAGCGGCGCCAAAGACGGCACGATTTGCTTTTGGGACTCCACCATGCCGCCATTGCGGCATGCCTCCGTCATCATCCCGGAAAACGCTGTCGCCTGGCGCTTCACGCCCGACAGCCGGTCCGTTCTTACTGTAAATCCGCGAGGCCAGTTATCGCGCTGGTCCGGTTCGGATTTTCAACGAAAAGAAGCCGTCGAGGAGATAGGAACAAACCACGTTGGGCCTTGTCTTCTTTCCCAAGACGGACGCCTCCTGGCGTGGTGCTCCTCCAGCGGCGTCCTGCAAATCTGGGATGTGACCCAGAGGGTTCTGTCCCTTCAATGGACCAACACAACCGGTGAGATTGCGCCGTTGTCCTTTTCGCCGGCGGAACCAAATTGATGCTCCGATCCTTGAGCGACAATCTGTTCCACGAATTGGATCTGGTCACCGCCTCGGAAACACAGTCGTGGCAGGGACCGGCCCCGCCTCGCCGGGTGATGGCTTTCTCGCCGGACGGGCGGTCTTGCGCGGCCCTTGATTACGAGGGTGGCGTGGCCTTTGCGAACCTTGGCGGGGAGAGCGGCACAAGAACCGACCTCAACATCCTGGAAGGCTTGTGCGCCTGTTACTCTCCTGACGGATTGCTTCTCGCCGCCGCCAGCGGCATGGGCTATGCCCGTGTCTGGGACGCCCCATCCTGGCAGCAGGAGGCGACTCTTGGCGGCTTCTTCGACAAGGTGGCAAGCGTTTGTTTTTCACCTGACAGCAAACGGCTCGCCGGTTGTGTCGGCAACCCGGATGGAGATACTGTGAAACTTTGGGACGTGGACAGTTGGCAGGAACTGCTCACCCTGGACGTTCAGGGCGGAGCGCTCACCGGCGCGGCTTTCTCCCCGGATGGAAGTTCCATCGGCGCCGCCAAGCAAGGCGGCGCCATGCACCTTTGGCGCGCGCCCTCCTGGGCGGAGATCGAAACAACGGAAAAGGCCCAGGCAACGATTGCCCGAACAAAGCCGAACTGACGATGGAGATAATTCGGGCGCGGAAGCGGACCACTTGGCCATCAGCGAGCCGCCCGTTGCCGGTGGAGTCAGCCTTCAGTCCCTGAACCGTGGCCTCTGTCCGTGTTATAGGACAATTCTCCCGGAGAGGAGGTTCCCTCTGGTATATGAGGGGCAATTCATGCGGATGTTAAGTGCCCTCATCGCCAAGACAAGTAAAAAAACCCTTTAACGATAGCATCCGGTTTCGACTGCTAACGTCACTTTAAAGACATCGTATTCTCACTTTCATCCGTTGTGAGGATGGCTCTAAGTCGCTGAAAACGAAGGGCTTTAAGATGCGGATTGCGAGGATTCCTCAATTATTATTCTCACTTTTATTCTCATTTTGTGAGATTTGGGAATGTATGAATTTCCCAAGTTGTTCAATATCAACGTGTTAATTGATATTGGAGCAGGTGAAGGGAATCGAATCCTGTCTGAAAATGTTCATAATTCGTTAAATTGCCCAATCATAGTGCATTGCAAACGGCATATCTTCCACCATCTCCGCATCAAAAGGCACGGTGATGACCAAACGCTGATGCAAATTGATGCAAGTGCCAGCGTCATTTCCCGGCCTTGCGCGTCGGTGCGAAGTTATCACAATCCGGCAAATTAGCGAGTTAAAACTGAAATCCTTTCCGCCCGCCGGAAAGGGCGCGGAGCGTAAAGGCCAGCGCGAGCGGAATTGGAGTCCATGAGGGCTTGCCCTCTGGCGCGGGCCTGGGCTGGCGTGAAGCCCAGCGCCGGGGTTTGGGGACGGCGCAAGTCCCCAACACCAGAAAAACGGCTGAACCGCTGCCAGTCCAGCCGCGTGGGGTTTTTGACGGTCAATCTTCACCGGGCTGCATGATGGTGATGGCGGGTTGCGGGTCGTCAATATCCAGCGGGCCGCAAGTGGCGATGAGTTTCACCAGGCGCGCGGCGCGGTTGTCGTTGCGGACATAGAACGCAACGGGGATGCGCTCAACTCCGGGGCGGGCGCGGTGGATGGCAAATCTCAGCATCCAAACCAGGTCCCAGAGGCGGCCAGCTTCGTCCTGGCCGGTCACGCCGGGCGGCACAGTCACGTAAGCATCATAAACGGCGCGGGTGAGAAAAACTGGGAAGCGGATTCCGGCTTCCTGCGCGGTCTTGGTGACTTCAACCTGAAAGCCGTCGGCGACGGCATGGGCGCGGGTGTAGGTGTAAATGACATCGCCAAAAGGCGAGTCGTTTTCATTGGTGTTCATGGGAATTCAGTTGTTGAGGGGTGGCGTCACTCGGAAAAAAAACAGTGGTCGCAAAACGGTTGCCGGTTGTCATTACCCGCAATTCCGTTCCGGTGTTGGTGTGGTAAACTGAAAGTAGCCGTGAGGCTGTCGAGAGTGCCAATTCATTCGCGGCGCGGTCATGGTCGGAGAGGTCGCCCCATTGCCCCAAAATGTGCCGGTCAAGAGCGCGGCAAATTTCATCTTCCGGGATGGATTGGAGTACGGCGGGGGTGATAACCAGCCGGCCAAGCGGAAATTTCATCATCGAGCCAAGAATCATAATGCCTCCTTGGTGGTGCGGGATTTCCTCTGAGTGCGGCTGTGAAACAGGCGGGTTTGCGCAGCGTCGGCGGCGCGGCGGGCGCGGTCTGCCTCGGCCAGTTCTTTGGTGATGCGGTCGCCGTCAAGGCCGGTTTCCTGCATCAAGGTGAATGTGTCGGGCACAAAACCAAACTCGTGCTGCGGTATTGGCAAACGGTAGGTGCGTTTTGTTCTCATGGGATTAAGCGAAATAACCAAGTTCGCGGAGCGAGGCATGGTTTGGGTTGCCCAAAATTACGTGGTCAAGCACTTCGATTTTGAGAAGTTGCCCGGCGCGTATGAGGTCGCGTGTCACCTTAATATCAGCTTCGGATGGCGTAGCCTCTCCGCTTGGGTGGTTGTGGGTGAGTACCACGGCGGCGGCGGCGGTCATAATGGCCAGCCGGAACACTTCGCGGGGATGCACCAAAAGGGCGTCCATAATGCCGATGCTGACCAAATAATGGCCTTTGACACGGCGGCGGGTATTGAGTACCGAGGACAACGAAGCACTCACACTCGGCGTTGAAATACGGGTGCGAGGGAACATGCAGCCTCCAATAATCGGCCACTCGCTGCGGCGTATCGCACAACTTCAAACTCTCCGGCGTTGGACATTCCCGGAGCGGCGTTACCTTGTATTCGTATGGCTGCGCGGGAAAGGTGAAGGGCTTCACAATGTCGAATCCCGGAAACAATGGGGTTTGTTCGTTCATGGTGTTTCCTTTCAAGCGGCTTGCCGGTCTGCCGGGAAATAGGCGTGATATTTTTGGCGCGGGTCTTGACGGGTGGCGGGCACAAACTGCCCGCAAGGGTGCTGCCAAAGCTGGCGTTTGCGGTTCCAATGGAAACCAAATTCAGACAATGAGGCGGTGATATGGCGCGGCGGTTGCTCGTCAAACTGAATCCAAACCCATTTGCCAACCACTTCGGCCAATTCCCAAAGGCGCGGGGCTTCGTAGTAGAGCAAGTCCAGTACTTTCGCTGTCGAAAGTCCCCGGTTGTAAAACCGTTGCCGAAAATCAATCCGATGCAGTTGTTCTGAATTGCTGTTTTTTGAAACCGACGATGGCCGGACATTCGCCGGTGCTGACGCTTCAATTTTTAGATGTGTTGTATTCATAGCTTTTTTTTTGAACCGCTGTCCGTCACCCTGCCGTTTGCTGCTCGCTTCACAGGATTGGGAGACAGCGAAGCCGTGCGCGAAGTGCATTCAAAACTCAGCGAAAGCAAAAACCGTGACAGTGGGGAAAGGGTAAAAGGGACACGCTGGCGCGGTTTTTGATCTCGCTCCTAAAGTCGGCTCGGTGTCGGACAAGCGAGCAGCAAATGGTGGGGTGATGGCGTGCGTAAAAAAGGCGAAGAAAACAACCTGAATGAGGCGGGCAGACGGGCGATTGGCTTGCCTCATCGTGAAGCGGCGGGGCTGGCGGGGTTCATGCCGGGGCTGGGGGCGGGCATGAACCATGACAGGCGCGCGTAATCAGCATTTCCGGCTCGCTTTTGAATTTTCAAAGCCGTGAGCGGAATGGAGCATTTGGGCTGGCCGCCCGCGTGGGGGAAATGGGTCGCGGAGCAGCGGACAGACCAAAAAGCGGAGTGGAGCGGCGGCTTTAGAAATTTGCCAAGGGAGCGCCAAGGGGGGAGAGCGCAAGTCTGTGAGTTTCGAGGCGTAGTCTTTCAAGGGGAATCGAAAGCTCACAGTCTTGCGCGAAGGGTGGGGTAATGCATTTCGATTCCCCGACCGCGCCGGATGGTTTCGGCAGCGGTCCTTGACTCCTCCCTCCTGTTCTGTCCTCACACTATCGCGGAGCGGCGCGGCTGGCGGGGTTCATGCCGGGGCCAGGGGCGGGCATGAACCATGACAGATGCGCGTAAAAGGATTCCCGGCTCGCTTGTGAATTTCCAAAGCCGTGAGTGAAACGGAGCGTTTGGGCTGGCCGCCCGCGCAGGGGAAAGGGGCGCGGAGCGGACAGAACAAAAAGCGGAATGGAGCGGCGGATTTGGAAATTCATCAAGGGAGCCTCAACGGAGGAGCCAAGTCTTGCCGGGTTTGGCGGCGTAGTCTTTCAAGGGGAAGCCAAAGCCGGCAAGTCTTGGCGACAGGGCGGGGCAATGGGGCGAACAGGGGGCACGCGGGGGCCGCGATCTCTTGTCTCTCAGCCTGAAAGGCCCGGAGTGGAGCGGTCGCCCATATGCGTAGGCACAGACGCGCAACGCGAGCGGAGCGAGACCGAGCATCGTAGCCGGAGCAAATGGGCGAGAAAGCGGAACGGAAGGGTTTTCAGGCTGAGGGACAGGCTGGAATCAGGGGCGGCATGAGTGCGGCGGTTTTGCGGAGCGGAAGGGAAGTAGGGAGCGGATGCAGAGCAAAAGCCGCCGCTCTCAGGACGTGGGGAAACAGGCTGTCTTGACGCGTCGGAATTGGATCGGCATAGGAAAGTGTATTCTGGGGTCAGATTGACCGGTGCTTATGGTAGTGTTAAACTGACGCACATGAAGACCTTGGAGTTGGTCAGACGGTTAAAAGGCTTAAGAAGGACCTCTGGACATGAGGCCTCGGTTCGGCTGGAAGATGGCCGCGGTGGTGGCTGGCCCATTGGAGGTGTGCGGCGTGTTGGGTCAGTGGAATTGAAGGAGCAGAGAATTGACGCCAAAACCGTGGCGGTCACCATAGTGACTGCGGGCGATGGAACAGAGGAGCTTAATTTAGAGGTGCTAATCAAAAACTTGAACCGTTACGCAGAAAGCGCAGAAGTTTACGCGGAAGTAGGGAGTGCCGAGGCGCCGCTGTTGCGGGTAACCGACGCACACTTGGGGACATCTTCAACCGTTGTTATCTTGGGAGCTGACGCGGGAAAACACAGAGGATGAATCCAGCATGAGCAAATCGACTACTCTGTATCGGTACTTCCCTGCCGCTGCGGCGATCAACACGATTGAGAGGCACCAATTCCGGGTTGGGCGTATTCTTGAACTGAATGACCCTTTTGAATGGTCAATGTGCGTCGATGCCGACTCACCGCAGGACATTGAGAAGGCGCGCTATGAAATGGACCAAATGCGCACTGCCTTTTTAAACGAAAAATATGGCGTAATTTCATTTTGCTATACAGTGAATGATCCGGTTATTTGGAGCCACTACGCAGACAAACATAGGGGTATTGCTTTCAAGGCGGCTTGCCAAAGCAGTTTGGTAGGGGTGGAGTTGTTGCCTGTCACATACCGAAAGAAAAGGGTCTGCATTCCGTATATTCCAGAGGGAGAACGGGAACAACGCATTGAGGAACTGGTCCCGGGCTTCAAGAAGTTTTTCCGCTATAAGGCTGCGAGCTGGGGATACGAAAAGGAAGTCCGTGGCGTTGTTGAGTTGAAGAGTTGCAAGGTTGCCGATGGCATGTTTTGGTGGTCAATTCCCGACGGATTTCTTAAGAGCGTGATTATGGGATTGCGTTCGACGGTTAGCGTTTCCTATATTCGTCGAGCCCTGGACTTGAACGGGCTTGGAAATGTGAAGGTGCAAAAGGTAATAGAAAGTCCAAAAATGTATAATGTTAAGCCAGTTAACATCCGAGAAATCTGAACAACCACCGAATAAGAATTTATGCGCGTGCAGGTGTCACCCATTAGGGCGGGTGTCAACAGATAAAACGCTGCTGCCCTCAATTTTCTTTCACACCCGTCTCATAAGGGGAAAAGTCTGGTGCTGACCTGTTCATTTGCAAGGGTTTAATTGGTCTTCGGGGTAAAATGAGATTTTGATTTTTCCGAGTTTGGCTTTTGGGTTTGGTATGCGCCTGTTTGGGCGCGTGTGCTGTCCCATAGCTTTATTGGAAGCCGGGGAAATACGCCTGCTCGGGCCGCGCCAAGTGGCGAAAGCTGCCGCCTGCTGTCCCATAGCACGCCAGCAAATTGAGCAGATCATATTTCTCCCAGAGCGCCGCCCGCAAAATCGTGAACAGCCGGGTGAAGCTGTGCGCCCAGTTGGAGAGGTGACTGAGGTAGCGCAACAGCACGTAGGTCAACAGCGCCGTCCACACCTGCCAGCGCACGGCGTTGGCGTTGTGGCCCAGAAAATCCGCCAACTGCAAGGTCTGCTTGATTTGTTTGAAGAAGACTTCGATCTGCCAGCGGCAGCGGTAAAGGTCGGCCACGCTGCGCGGACTCCACTCCAGGTTGTTGGTCAGGAAGGTCATTTCCCGTTCCTCTCCATCAATCTCGACCAGCGCCACCACCCGGCGCATCAACTCCGGCGCGGGTTTGTTCTCGTTGCTCAGGACGATCACTTCGTCGCGCAAAATCTTCGGGTCTCTGGAGGCGGGCATTTTCCGCACCACCTCATAGCCCATGTTCTCCTTGGCCCGCGTCACCCAAAAGACCCCGCGCCCGTCCAAATCCCGCAAGTGGCCGAAGTCCACATAACCCTTGTCGAACAAGGCGATTTCGCCGCTCTTCAAGTCGGCGCACAGTTCCCGCGCCCGTCGGTTGTCGTGCTCGGCGGCAGTGTCCACAATGACAAAACCGGGCAAAAGATTCTGCAGATTCAACCGCATATGGGTTTTGGCGGCGGCCTTGCGCCGGCGGTGCTTGGCCCAGTCCAGGCAGTTGGCCACCAGTTCCATGGTCGTGCTATCAATCACATGGATGGGCATCTTGAAACGGAAGGCGGGGCCACGGCGCTGGCCCGCGGCAAAGCCGGGCGTCTGTGCTTTCAAATGCTCCAGGACCCGCCAGAAGAGTTGTTCGGCCATCTGGGCCGGACGCTCCCGGTTGGCGTGGGAGAGGCCGTTGCGGCTGGGGGCGCTGGCGCCGCGCAAAGTGGACAGCGGCCCGGAATGCAATTGCAGCGAGTCGCACAGATCGTTGAGTCCGATGCAATGGGTGAGTTGCGCGTCCAGCAAACTGACCGTGTGACTCCACGGACTGAAGGTGCGCGACTTATCCAGAGCCCCGGTCTCCCGCGCTATTTTGGAGACTTCATGCGCAGGAATGAGATTGCAAATCTGGCGCAAAACGTTAAACCGGGACCGTGTTGGTTTGATTTTTTTGTTTTTCATGCCTGCCTTGTGGCAGGTTCAAATGGTCAAGCCAACACTTTTTTCCAATTTCCTGTGGGATGGCTGTGATTTTCTTTATTGAGCCTTCCTGGCTGCTAAAGTCTTCTTTACAGGCCGCATTCAATCCCTTCATTTCGTTCGCGTGATTCCGATCCGCTTCCTGGCGAAGCGATCCGTTCAGTCACCCATCAGGTTCTAGCGCAAGTTCGACGGCTTTCCCTGTCTTTTCCTTAAAAGCCGTCTTTCTTTTTCCCCTTCTTGGCCCCCGCGCCCAACTCGGTGTGCCGAGTCCAGAAAACGTTCAGTGCCGAGCCGTGTTCATTCAGTTTTCAAGAAGAGTGGTTCCTGGGCCGCACAGGCCGGACCAGTCCAACACCTTGTGGACTCACGGCGCGGTCGAATCGCCTCTAAATTCATCTCCTCAGCCTTTTTCGTTGCTGGAGCGGGAGAGCGGGCGCATCCAATCAGTCCTTGCGGGCTGGACGCCAACACCTGCACTGGCTTGCCCCCGCTCTCCCTAAATTCTATGGGTTCATCTTGCTTTTCGGAAACATCCGCCCGCCGTCGTAGGCGGAGTTCTGGCTCATCATGTGCCAAGCCGCCTTGGCCAGCTTGCAGGCCAGCGCCTTGGTCGCCACCATCCCATTGACCTGCGCCTTCTTGCGGTCATAGAACCTCCGGCAAGCTGGGTCGTGGCGCTGGGCGAAGTTGGCCGCCTCGACAAAGGCCCAGGCCAAATACTTGTTGCCGCACTTGCCGTTGTTTTCGCCTTTCTTTTTGCCGTTGGACATGCGCCGGCTGTCCACGCACCGGCAGTAGCTGGCGTAGTCTCCCGGGCTGGCAAAACGCTTGGGATCGACCGTCTCCAGCGTGATGGTCATCCCCAAAATCTTTCCTACTCCAGGCATGGTCTGCAAGACCTGGTAATCCGGCAGGCTCTTGACTGTGGCCAGAACCGCGCCCTCAATGCTCTTGATGCTCTGGCCCAATTGTTCGATCAGTTGCAAATCCAGCCGCGTGATCAATCGGTCGGCCGAATGCTCGAACAAGGTCTCCGCGTCTTTGGACTCCAGCGCCTTGATGGCTCCGGTGCCCAAGTCCCGGCCTGTCATGCGCGTATGCAGGCTCTTGAGGCTCAGGATCAAACTGGTGCGCTGATGCACCAAGCCCATCCGCCGCCGCAACAAATCCCGCACCGGGCGCACCTGCCGGTCGCAGATATTTCCGGTGGGCAGAATGTTCAGGCGCAACATCTCCGCCAGAAAAAAGCCGTCCGACTTGTCGTCGGCGTGCTTGAGGCCGTCGTACTGCTGCATGGCCGCCGGGTT
This sequence comes from uncultured Verrucomicrobiae bacterium, assembly GCA_963707025.1. Taxonomy (GTDB): domain Bacteria; phylum Verrucomicrobiota; class Verrucomicrobiia; order Limisphaerales; family Palsa-1400; genus JBEKOF01. The sequence goes on from CAVPOM010000001.1 coordinate 79,837, forward strand.
GGCCAGGACCACCGGATACCCGTGGTCCTGCAATCCGTCCACCAGCCAATACCAGTTGTAAGTCGATTCCACCGCGATTTTCTCCAGTCGTTTCTTAAACGGTCGGAGCGCCTCCAGCACGCTCGCCAGCTCGCACGGCAGCTTCTTCTCAAAGACGCGCTTGCCTGTCATATCCACGATCGCGCAAAACAAATTGTTGCTATGCAGATCGATTCCCGCCATACACTTCACCGTCATACGGTTTCCTTTCGGTTCGTTGTTTCTGTTGACTAGGACAACAACGTTCTACCGGAAGGAAACCTTCCTTCCCACTTCGCCCTTAATGTTTATCAGTTCTGCACTTGCACAGGCGGGGCAGTTTCATTCGTCAGCGGAGCCTCATCTTTCAGCTCCAGGGTCAATTATAATGGCGGCACGGTCGTAATCTTAGTAGGATGGTCGCATGTGGAACTGTAGTCGCAGGAATCCCATTCGATAATAAAACGTCTCTTACATTTCGGACGCTCGGGCAAGTTTGGCGGCTTGATGGTGGACATAAGTTCGCCGCTTGCTGGACTTCCTGAGTTTGCTCCCTTTGAACCCCACTCTTCTCCAAATTCGCGCAAGTCATCGCCCTCGTAAAATGCCGCACTTCCGATCATCTCAATTTTCCCGACGCTATCAAAAGAGTAGAAATCAGTCATCTCGCAAATGCACCATTTGTCCGTGCCGCCACGTTCACACACGCCTTGCTGAACTCTCCAGGCTTCCCAGAACTCAAAGCGTTCTTCACCCTTGTGCCTAAGCTGTTTCCAAATAGCTTGAGGCGAGAGTGTCTCCTTGGTCCAGCATCGTTGGACATTAAATCGTGTGCACATGTGCTGAATCACAAAACCCGAACAGGCCTCACGTGGAAGCGCCCATTCAATAACCCAGGGTTCAAATTTTCCATCCATCAATCCGAGAGGCTTACTTTTCGTTGTATATCCGAGGTTCATCTATGGTCCTTCGTTTTCAGTAGACAAGGACAAGGACGGCGGCTTGTTCGGCGGATTTCACGACATCCTCGAATTTTTGCTCCTTGGTGCCGGTTTCTTTCATTTTTGCAACTGCTTCGGGGACGGATTCGAGAAAGCTGAGAAGAAAGCTGCTTTTGATCGCGTAATTTACGTTTTCAGGTAAGGCTCCGCTGACGGCTAGGGCGGTGGCTGCATCGAGCTTTGCGGATACGACGCCCACGACGTTGCCTCGATCATCTACGAGTGCGCCGCCTGAGTTGCCGGGCTGCACAGGCGCGCTAATCTGAAAGTAGCGCGGATCGTCCTGCGGTCCTGTCAATGAGGCGATTTCCCCTTTGGCGAGCTTGGGCGCAAATCCTTGCAATTCGGTATTCGGGAAACCGATGGTAAAAACGGATTCCCCGAGCTTAACTGCGCGACTGGACGCGACGGGCAATGCGGGAAAATTGCCGGTCACCTTCAACAATGCCACGTCGTTTGCTTTGTCCGCTTTCACGAGAGTTGCCGCGAAGTTGCCCGCCTTCGTTCTTATGGCAATCCGGGTCGCGCCCTCGACAACATGATAACAGGTCAGCAGGCAACCGTCATCAGTGACGAAAAAGCCGGTTCCGGTGAAGCGGGGCACGGTTCCAAACGAAACTGAGTCCTGCCCCGTGGCTCGATTTGAAGCTCCGCCTTCTTTGCGAGCAACGAATTCGCGGGAAAATCGCTGGCCTTCTGCAATCTGCGAAGGCGTCATGGAATCGGAAATGTTATCGCGGTTGCGAATGGCGTTGGTGTTATTTTGTGCCGCAGCGAGGTTATCCCACTTGTAAGCTTCGACATAATCCTGTGGCACGCCTTTTCCAATGCCATACATAACTCCAAGATTGCATTGTGCCGCCGCATCGCCTTGTTCCGCAGCCTTGCGGTACCACTTTACCGCTTCGGCGTAATCCTGCGGGACGCCCTGCCCGTCGTCGTAACTTAAGCCGAGACTCCATTGCGCGTCGGCATTGCCCTGTTCTGCCGCTTTGCGGTACCACTTCACGGCCTCGACTTGGTTGCTGGCCACACCCTGGCCCGTGGAATACGCATAACCCAAAGAGTCCTGAGCGCTGGCGTCGTCTTGTGCCGCCGCCTTGAGCCAGCACTTGACGGCCTCAATGAAATTAGTGGCTACCCCCTCGCCCCTGGAGTACGCATCGCCCAGAGAGTCCTGTGCGTAAGCATTGCCTTGCTCTGCGGCTTTGCGATAGCACTTCACGGCTTCGGCGTAGTCTTGCGGGATGCCCTGCCCGTCGTGGTAACACAAACCTAGACTCCATTGTGCGTCGGCATTGCCCTGTTCCGCCGCTTTGCGGTACCACTTCACGGCTTCAGCGTAATCTTGCCGGACACCCTGCCCACGCTCATTGCACCAACCGACCATCCATTGTGCGTTGGCCTTGCCGCTTTCCGCCGCCTTGAGGTACCATTTCACGGCTTCGGCGAAATCTTGCTGAACCCCCTGCCCAAGCTCATACATAGCTCCAAGACGGAATTGTGCGTTGGCGTGGCCCTGTTCCGCCGCCTTGCGGTACCACTGCACAGCTTCGGCTAAGTTGGTGGCCACACCCACACCCCTCGAGAACACCTCGGCCAACATGTATTGTGTGTCGGGATCGCCCTGTTCGGCCGCTTTGCGGTACCACTTTACCGCTTCGTCGCGGTTGGTGGCTACCCCCAAGCCAAACGAAAACGCCCGGCCCAACTGGTACTGTGTGTCGGGATCGCCGTGTTCCGCCGCTTTGCGGTACCACTTCGCCGCTTCGTCAAGGTTTGTGGCTACACCCCTGCCGTAGGAATACGCCATACCCAACTTGTGTTCCGCATCGGCGTCGCCTTGTTCGGCCGCTTTGCGGTACGACTCGACCGCCTTGCCGTACCACTTTTGCGCTTTGGCTTGGTCCTTTTCCACGCCTTCGCCAGAGTCATACATGAATCCAAGACGGATTTGCGTGTCGGGATCGCCCTGTTCCGCAGTTTTGCGGTACGACTCGACCGCCTTGTGGTACCACTTCTGGGCCTCGGCCTTGTCTTCGGTCACGCCCCAGCCCTGGTCGTAGATAGATCCAAGCCGCAATTGTGCGTCTGCATTGCCCTGTTCCGCCTCTTTACGGTAGGACTCGGCAACCATGCGCCCCCACTTTTGGGCTTCGGCGTCTGCCTCGGCGCCAGAACCACCAAAACCAAAGAAATTTACAAACCAAAGATGGTGTTGTGCGTCGGCATTGCCTTGCTCCGCCGCTTTGCGGTACCACTTGATTGCTTCGGCGTCGTCTTCGGCGACACCATGCCCGCCGTCGTAGCACTCAGCGAGATTGAATTGTGCCGCCGCGTAACCTTGATCAGCAGCATTGCGGAACCACTTCACGGCTTCGGAGTAGTTTTTGTGGACACCATTTCCCTGCTTATACATAAGGCCGATTTCAGTCTGTGCGGCTGCGTCTCCCTTTTCGGCCTTGGCGCTGATTTCTGCGATTTTTCCGAGGCCGTTGGTCGCCATCGCATTTGTTGCAGGGGAAATTGCGGGCTGTTGAGCCTTCGTTGAGGCCCCAAGAAGGACAGAAAGTATCAATGCCCATAAACTCGCTTTCATTCCGCGAGAGTAGCCGTTTTCCGGCGCTGGGCAAGCCCATACTCCACCTGCGGCCTGGACAGTCTCCGCACGATGGCCTCTGGTCAAAGACACGCATTGCGGCGGGCCGGATTTTAAGGCCATTCCGGGTTGGCTAACCAGTTCAGTAGGGCGCGGCGGTTTCCAGGATCCGCTATTCCGGCGAAATCGAAAAACTCAAAATGCCACTCCTCCTTAAGTTTGGCACCGCCTGGGTCCCACACGTTCAAGATAAACATGGAGCACAGCCATTCCCCGTGGGAAGCGCCGCTCATCATTTGAAAGAACTTATCCGGATCGAACGCTGGTGGGTTCCAGCCAGCCAACTTTCGATTTAGGCAAGGAAAGGTGCGGGCAATGCGAAGAATTTTTTGTGTTGGGTTTTCCATATATGAATTTAAGAGCGTTTAAGTTACGATAGAGATGGCAGTCGCAGTTTGTGCTGCGGCCGTTGCGGGCAAGCGTGGTGCTGGGAAATCCGCCGCTGGCGAATTTCGTGAATCAGGATTTGGGCAAGGAATTGTAAAGGGCAACGACAGAATCCAACTGCGCGGTCAACGGCTGCAATGACGCCAACAACGTCTGCAACTGCCGCTGCAAGTCCTGCACCTGCCCGGTCAAGGCCGCCACCTGCTGTTCCCATTGCTGCTGTTGCTGCGCGAAAAATTGCTGATGTTGCCGCTGTAGCTGTTCGTGATCGCGCACCAAGGCTTCCAAGGTGCGCAATAATAACTGGGTCAATTCCGGTTCGCTGTTTTTCATGGGTCACTCTGTTTCTTCGAGTTCGATAAAGGTTCTGCCTTTGGCTTTGAACGGCTGGCCCTTGGGGATGAACTGTGCCGCCCGCAACCGCGCCAGCCTGTCCTGGCTTTGCGCAATTTCCGTCTGCAACTGCTGAAGGCGTGATTCCGCGCGCGCCGTTTTCCATGTCGCCGCCAGCATCAAAGCTGATGCCAGAAGCGCCGCCAAGGCCGTCACCGTCACGGCCAATCGCATGAGCTTCCGGCATCGCAACTCGGTTTCGGCGATAAAGTTTTTGAAATGCTGCGACTCGGCGCGCAAGTAATTTTGCCACTCGGTTTTCAGCTTCTCGGAGTTCATCCGGGCTGCCTGCTCCCGTTCCTGCTGGGCCTGTTTCAAGTCGCTGGTGATCGAAGCTGCGTTCATAAAACAATCCTTTCAACCGGGTCCGGTTGCCGTCCTTGTCGGCAATTGTAAGATAATTTTCGCCCTGGCGCGGCACGCTGAACCCGGCCTGCTCAAGAAAACGAATGACATCGGCGCGGTCTTGAATCCGTCCGGCTTTCACTTCACCGCATAGCGCCGTGTCAATGGCGGCGAGCAATTCTTTCCGGCTCTGGCCAAGTTTTTTGGCAATCTGGATCGTGCGGCGGCGTGCGGGGTCATCGGGGCGGCTCAAGCCATATTTGATATTGATCATCCGTTCCCAGGCGTAAAAAAGATCGTGGTCGCGGCGGTGGTGGTAAATCGTGATTTTCCTCCCGGTGCGGAGATCGGTTTCGACGGCGGTAATGTGGTAATCGGGGCGCGTGGCCTTGGTCATGGGATGAATTTTGTCCGCGTGACCCACCGCCAGAATATCCAGCGCGTCCTCCTCCAGCCCGCCGCGCAGCATAAGGCGGAAGTCGTCGAGGATGGCCGATTCCGTTGCGGCGGTGATATTTTCCTCAAAGCTCAAAACGATGCCGCAGTATTTTTGGGAAAAATGCGAGGCGTCAATCAACCGCTGTGTGACGGCTGGGTCGCCATGCAAAATCCGCGCCGTGGGATTTTTCAACTGGTACCTGATGGACGCCTTTTTGCCGCCAAGAATCTTGATTACCATAACTCCTCCATCGCGGCGCGGATCGCTGCCAGTTCCACCAGTACTTTGACGGCTTCAATCTTCTCGCCGGTCAGAACGGCACGATTGATGCCGCGCGCAACTTGATTCAGGTTGTTGCCGATGCGGGCCAGATGGCGCGTCAAATCGCGCCGAACCTCGGCCACTTCGTTGCGCTGGGGAACCGGCTGGTCCATCGCCAGGGCGCGCAGCGATGTGCCGACCGCCCGTTTTGGAAACACGTTTTGGAGATGCGCCCATTCCACATCGGAAAGGCGGATTTTCAAAACGTGCTGGCGGCGGATTTTCACGGGCGGCGGGTTTTTGAGGGTAGGTCAAGGAAGGGGCAACCCTTCCTTGCGAGCGTCGTGGGCCACTTTGTGGCCACACGACTATGCTCGCCATACATAGACCACGAAGATGATAATAATGATAATGATGGTGATGCCGCCAAACCAGGATACGAGCCGGTTCAGAAATTCCGCGCGGTCGTGTTCCTGCGCATACTTGGTTTCTGTGTCGGCCTGGGCGATTTCAGCGGCGGCGCGTTTGCTTTCCAAATAGGTGATGCGGTCGGCCTGTTCGGTAATCGTACGTTTTGCATTTTCGAGCGGTTGAGCAATTGCGGCCTTGTAGGCTGCCAGCTTGGCGTTGGCACCGACAATCCACTGCTGCCGGAAATAATAATCCACGCACTTGGCAACATCGAATGGCGGGCTATTGGTCAAATCATCGTTTGTCCCTTCAACGAATTTGCCGAAAGGGAAAACCTGGATTCGACGCCAAGCGATTGCCCGCGCCAGCGGGATGGCGTCGTCGCGACGATCCAGTTTGATTATCACAACCTGTACCTGACCGGTGGTGCGGTCTTGGTAACGGAATATGACGGCGGCTGCGCCGTCATAAATGGTCGGGCGCAGTAGATCAATCTGGTCAATGCGGTAATGGCGGTGTTCGGTCGAAAGCTCAACGAATTCCTGCTGCACGGCATTTTGAGCGGGTACACGCATTGCAACCCATTTGTCCACTTCACCCGCCGCTTGAAGGCTCAACGGCATCGGGCCAGGCATTTGGGCGAGGATGGCGGGATTGGTGATTTTGATCTCCGGCTTCGGCATGGGCTGGTCGAGTGGAGTTTGGTTATGCTTCTGGCCTTCCGGCGGAAGCCCGTTCGGGTTTGGGATTTCGAGGTTCATATATTTGCAAGATGGTTTGTGAATCCGTGCTGCCGCAGCGCGTCATCGCAGGCGGGAATATCAAAGCGCACGACGCGCCGGATTTTGATGAACACGAGCAAGCCCGCGCTCATCCAGGTGGTGATGGTTCGTTCGCTGACGGCGTACCGCTGGGCCAGCGTTTTCTTGTCGGCGAAACGCCGCTCCGTCTGGTTTTGTTCAGTTGTTTCCATGAGTGTCCTTCTGATTCTTGAATTGGAGCAAGCGGCGGTCGCAATCGCCGACATCGAAGATGATGCGTTTGCCATGACGGGTACCGATGATGATTCCATCACCCTGCCAGGCTTCTACCGTACGAATGCCCACCATGTAGCGCGCCGCCAAACCGCGTTTGTCGGTCGTTATCCGCAAAACATTCGCACCGTCGCCATTGGTTTTCAGTGTCGGTACTCATAATTCCTGGGCGGGCAATTATTCGTCCACCCAACTCACATTATATGCCGTTGCAAATCAATTGCTGGGGGAGTTTTCCTGTTGGTGCGGGGTTGAATAAAAGCTTTCAGAGCGAGAACCATTCCTCGGCGGTGGCTCGTGAGATGGCGGCACGCGACTGGTAATTCTTTTTGATCATCCTCGGGCTGGTGCCGGTTTCCTCGGCCACTTTGGCAATGTCCTCGGTCAAAATTAGCCGGTAGGTGATATAGCTGTTCCGAAACGCATTGCGCTTGCAGGGCACGCCCGCTTTTTCGATGACCCGCCGCCAGGCGCGCGTGAGCGAATTGGCGCTGGGCCAGTCCACTGACACCCGCCCCTGTTTGGCCTCGGCGGCATAGGCCGCCAAGCGCGTTTGCAGGTTGGGCAAAAGCGGCACAAGGCGGGCGCAAATCTTTCCAACGGCGTCAGGAACTTTCAGGCAGCCTTCCGGTTCGGCCACCATGACCCACCAAAGGCGGACAATTTCCTCGGTGCGGACGCCGGAGAAGGCTTTGATTTCCAGCGTCGGGCGGAGGAGCGGCTCGTCCTCCGCTGCCAGAATCTTCCGCATTTCCTCCGGTGAATAAATGTCGTAGGGCTGGAGCAAAGCAATGGCTTCCTGCTCGGAAGTGATCTGGCTGCGGGGATCGCGAAAGTCTGTCGTGGCGGCGGCGGCGTGGAGAATGCCATGCGGCAAAAATCCTTTTTCCTGAGCATAATTGTAAAACGCAATGATGCCCTTGCGGTGGTTGTTTTTGTTGCGGGCGCTGCCGCCGAGACCCGCCAAGTACGCGTCCATCTGCGGCGTTTGGATGGCGCTGATCAAGCCGGGAAAAGCTGTGACGAAATTGCCCACATAGCGTTTTACGTCGCGCAAGTGGTAATGCCCCACCCCGCGTTTGGTGAGGTGCTCCAAGTATTCCACATAGACACTTTCAATGGCCGCGCCGTGGCGGACCCGTTGGCCGTGGGCGTTGTAAAAATCCACCGCTTCCTCCAGCGAACCGGTTTTCAGCCGCTGCTGAAGCTCGGCGTATTTCCGGCAAACCTCGTCCACTTCCAAGCCGAGCGACTGGCTTTTCACTTGGGCCAGGGTGTAAATGCGGCGGTCTTTTTCGGTAAAGTACTGGGCGCGGGAGCCGTCGCGATGCAAACGCCCGGCAATTTCTCTGGCTAAAGCCTTCGCCTTTTCCAGCGTATTACGGCGCTGCAAAATCCGCCGCTTGCCTTCGTAGTGGGCAACCTGAAAAGATTGGTAGGTTTTGAATTCCGGGACGCTGGCCGCGCTGTTTGAATCGGCTGCGGCTGGCTTTGATCCTGTCCTGAGGGTGACAGGCGCGGCGATAATGGAAATCGTCACCGAGCCGACTGTGACGGTCGCAAACGGTTTCTTCTCGCTGGATGGAACACCAATCTCCATAAGTAGTTTTACAGCGATGTGGTGTCGTTGCAACCAACACAGGCGATTTTTCCCTGGAAAAATTGTCCAAGTCCGCGTGTGCGGGAAAGAAAAGGCAGGGCTGGGAAAAGCCAACCGGCCTGGAGCATTTCAGGCGGTGGGAAGCCGGCTGATGCAAAACTGATGCAAAAACCGGCGAAAGTGAGAAAACCCCTGTAAACATTGGAGCGGGTGAAG
>CAVPOM010000002.1:0-135876 GCA_963707025.1 uncultured Verrucomicrobiae bacterium
TCGTAAGCGGATAAGCGGCAACCCCGGTAGGCAGGCAAGGAAGTTGCTTGCCGCTGGCCGTTGTATTTCAGGCGGCCAGCCTGTCTTGCTGTTGACGGGCTTTCTTCCAGTTGAGCGGCGTCAGTTGGCCGATTTCCTGGTTGGTCGTGGTGGGCAGGCGCTCCAGCACGTCTTTGAGGTAGGTATAGGGTTCCACGCCCTGGCGTCGGCAGTTTTCGATCAGGGTGTAAAGGACGGCGCTGCGCTGGCCGGCTTCTTCGGAGCCGAAGAAGAGCCAGTTCTTTTTGCCGATGGCGGTGGGCCGGATGGCGTTTTCCACCAGGTTATTATCGATCTCCACTTCGCCGTGGTCCAGGAACCGTGCCAAGGTCGGCCATTGGTTCAAGGTATAGCTGATGGCCTGACCCAGCGGGCTTTGCGGCAGGTAGCGCGGGCGCAGCCGGTGCAGTGCGCGATGAAAGCGTTCCACCACCATGCGGCTGTGGGCGCGACGATGGGCTTGGCGCAAGGCAGGCCCGGCCCGGCTCAACCGCAGTTGTCTCTCCCAGCCATACATCTGGCCGATCTGGTTTAAAAACCAGCCCGCCACTTGGGGCGCTTGTGCCTGCGCCTCAAAAAATCCACGCCGGGCATGGGCCCAGCAGCCGAACAGTTCCACCGCCTTGTTTTTGACAAAGGCGGGATAGGCGCTATAGCCGTCGCTTTGCAGCTTGCCCTGGTAGCCTGAACCTAAGAGGGAGTCCAAACAACGGGCCGCCCGGCTGGCGTGCCATTCATAGACCACGCCCTGGCCGGGCACCGAGGCCGCCCACAGATAACCCTGGCCGCAGCGGCCTGGCAGGTCGGGGTCTTGATAGCGCACCGGCGTTTCATCCACCTGCACATAACGGCTCTGACGCAGTTGCTTTTTGAGGTCATCGCGGATGGCCGAGAGCAGACGCACGCTCTGCGCGGTCCATTGCACCATCTGTTGCCGGCTGATGAACACATCGTGCCGTTGCCGAAAAATCTGTTCCTGCCGGTAGAAGGGCAGATGATCACAATACTTGCTCACCAGGATTTGCGCCAGCAAGCCGGGCGCGGCCAGGCCATGCTCGGCCACTTGGGCCGGGGCGGGCGCGATCACCGGCGGCAGTTCCCGCCTGCCCAGGCGCACATACTTGGGCCGCACCGTTTCCTGCCAGAAGAACTGGCCCGGTTGATAATCCAGCCGACGGCTGATTTCCTCACCGATCTTTTTCCATTGGTTGGGCTCGGCCCGCACCAGCTCCGGTTCGATCACTTGGCGCACCACTTCCAGGTGGTCCGGGGTGCGAATACGTTTGGAAGTGGCAAAAACAGGGCGCGGCGCGGGCCGCGCCGGCGGCTCCTTCTTTTCTTCGGAGACGACATTCTCCACCAACCCCTGGAGGAGCAACTCCAGTTGGGCGGCATTCAACTGCTCGCTCTTTTTGCCAAAGAACCGCCGGGCCAACGCATCGAGCTTTTGGCGCAAGACCGTGTTCTCGCGCTGGGCCTGTTCCAACGCCTGCTGCAAGGAGGAGACTTGCTCTTGCAGCCGGTTGAATTGAGTTTGTAGTTCCGCCAGAGTCATCGTCTGTCAATCAGACGATCCGTCGCTCAAGATGTTCAATCTTTTTTGCGATTTTATGAAAAAATGTTCTTATGCTTTACGCAGTGGTCTCATACCAGGCCCGGCGCGCCCCGTCCTTCAAATCCACCCCGTCCAGTAGCAGCTGCAAGGCTTGCGGGGCCAGGCGCAGTTTGGCCCCGGGCGCGCCCGCGCTCTGCGGCCAGTGAAACGTGCCCTCTTCCAGCCGCTTGGACAGCACGCAGACGCCCGTGCCGTCAAAATAAAGAATCTTGATCCGGTTGTGCCGCCGGTTGCCAAAGACAAACAACGCCCCGCCTTTGGGATCTTCCCCCAGCCGTTCCTGCGCCGCCGCCCACAGCCCGTTGAAGTTCATCCGCAAATCGCACGGCGCGGTCGCCAGGAACACCTTGAGATGCGCGTGAAAACTCAGCATCGCGGGCCTTCCTGGAGGAGTTGCAGCAGCCGCGCCGCCAGGGGCAATTGCGCTTCCGACACCAGACGCAGCCGGACGGTGCCCATTTCCAGCACCAACTCCGCAGGCGCCACAGGAGGGGCCAACTCCACTTGGACAAAAGCGGGCGAGGCTTTGGCCTGATCCCGGCGCTGCCGCCAACCGCAAAAGGTGGTGTAATGAAGGCCCTGCTGACGGGCAAAATCGGCGGCGGACAACCCGCTGCGATCAAACGCTGCCAGTAGTTGAGCGCGTTGGGTGGCATCGGTGTGGGCCGCGCGGCGACGCGCAGAAACTCTGTTTTGCTTCACGCCCGCGTTTGTATCACGCCCCGCCCAAGGCGAATAGGGGGACGCCGCTTATCCGCTTACGGATATTCGATCATTCTGCCTTATCTTGTGCCAGATGCGATTTCATGGCCCGATCCATCCCGGTGCGGTGCTGTGCGCGGGCCTGATGTTGTCCGCGCCCCCGGGGCGCGCGGCGGACGTGCTGGCCAATCCCGGCTTTGAGCTGGGGCAGGTTCCTTTGGGCTGGAACACCTACGGCGCAATCTCTCACAACGTTCTCATCCAAACTTCGGCCGCCATTGCTCATGGCGGGACCAATTACTTGAAGGTCTATCAGGGCTTCAACGGTTCCGTCAACTACAGCGGCGTTTACCAGGACAACGTCTCGGGGCCGGGCGCGGTTTTTGCCGCCGATGGCTGGGCTTGCACCAGTTCAGGGGATGCCCTGGCCGGCCAGAACGCGGCCTGGATCGAGGTCACCTTCCGCGATGCCACCGCCAATATTCTCGCCCTCTACCGTTCGGCCCAGATCACCACCAATGTCCTGGCCAAAGGCTCTTTTCCAAAAAACACCTGGATTGATTTGCCGATCACCAACCAATACAACCCCAATACCGATGCCATCACCAATTTTGCCAGCAGCCTGGTCGCCCCCGCCGGCACGAGTTTCGTCCGCTATCAAGTCACCTTCCTGGGCGACGCCAGCAACAGCGCCGGCTCGGTTTATTTTGATGATCTGGCCCTGGTTCAAACTGGCGGCGGCCCCATGGGAAACTGGAACATTGTCTGGAGCGATGAATTTAGCGGAACCTCGATCAATCCGGCGACCTGGAGCTTTGAGATCGGCAACGGAAGCGGCGGCTGGGGCAACAACGAGCTGGAGTATTACACCAGTCTGCCGCAAAACGCCTGCGTCTCCAACGGCCTGCTCCACATCGTCGCGCTTTACCAATCCTACAACGGTTTCCATTACACTTCCGCGCGCATGAAGACAGAGGGACTCTTTACCGCCCAATACGGACGCTTTGTGTTCCGGGCCAAACTGCCCACCGGCGCCGGCTATTGGCCCGCCCTCTGGATGCTGCCGGAGGGTTCCGTTTACGGCGGCTGGCCGGCTTCCGGAGAAATTGATGTCATGGAGAATATCGGGACCATCCCCACCAACGTTTTGGGAACCATCCATTTTGGCGGGGCCTATCCGAACCAGGCGCAATCCTACGGCCCGTCCTGCAATCTTCTCCCGGCTGATTCCGTCACGAACTTCCACATTTATCTGCTCGATTGGACGACCAATGCCATCAGTTGGTACCTCGACGGGCAACTCTACGAAACTCAGACCAATTGGTGGAGTTCGAGCAACCCGACCAACACCAGCATCCGCAATCCATATCCGGCTCCGTTCAACGAGCCGTTTTATATCATCATGAATTTGGCCGTGGGAGGCTCGTTGGGCGGCGCTCCCGATAACTCCGCTTTTCCCGGCGACATGCAGGTGGATTACGTCCGCCTCTACAACTTGACCGCCCCCCTCCAGCTTTCCGCCGCGGCCGGACCTGACACGGTCACGCTGAGCTGGCCGTCCAACCTCGTCTGCCATCTGGTCTCGACAAGGAATGTGACGGCGGCCAATTGGACCAATGTTCCCGGAGCGGCCAATCCCCTGGTGCTCAGCCGCAGTACTTCCGCCGCTTTCTATCGTTTGGTTTCGCCCTGATGCACCCGACCCGGCGCCGCTTTCATCCCCAGTCCGGCCCTGTGCGGAACTCATTCGGTTGGCCATGACAATTTCACGCTGTCGTGGCCGTCGCCGGCAAGCGTCTTTGCGCCTTATACCTTTTCCGGTTTGCTTTTGCACTGTAGCGGCGGTCTGCGACCGCCGCAAATCGCCTTGGCAATAGTGCAGTTACAAACTGGAAACGGTATTACTCCACGCCGAGCCGCCTTTCCCCTGTTGTCTGGTCCCTGGCGACGAACCCCGTTGTCAACCAAAACGGCATGCTGAGCGTGACCCTGCAACCGGGTGGATCCAGCCACACCCTGTTTTTCCGCCCGGCCGCTCCCTGAACTTTATGGAATGTCACCTTGGCCCGGCCGCATCCAACTTCATGATTTCATCCATCATCATCTTGCAAGTATTCCATGGATTATTCCCGCCGGCGCCGCCCTTGTAATCTTTGGCCAGAAACGAGCCGGCATCGGACCAGACCGTCTGCATAACTCCCTGGAAGCGTTCCCTCATTTCCGGGGTCGAGCTTTTCCTGAATTTCACCATGTCCTGCGCCTGGGCGACGGCATTTTCCGGGGTTCGCCAGGGACAGGAAACGACCTTGAATCCTTTGACCGCGAAGTAAACAGCCGTTTGCTCGGGGCGCTCGTAATGCCAATCACAGATGGTCACATCCTTGGGAATCAGATCAATGGCCCGGCCAGTGTTATTGTAACTGGCCTCCCACATGCCCAGTCCGGTAGTCCTGCCATCCAACAGACGATCTCCCCACATCCAAAGACTCCGGCCTTTGAGGGCGAGATGATCGTGAAGGGCGCGGACTTCGTTGGCGAACAGCCCGGCTTTGTCCCGGCCGGCACATCGGGGACACTTGTCGTCGCCAATATAAAACACCTCATCCATGCCGGCGTGGAAGGCGTCGGCCTCGAAGGCGTCACACAGCTCATCCATCAGGCTGAAGACCACCTCGTGAACTTTGGGGTGCAGGGGACAATAGCTCTTGCAATACAACCCGTCGGGATTGGGCCATTGGTACTTGGCCGGCATTTTCACCTGGGGAGTTTCGTCAAACTCCGGGTATTGCCGCAGCAAATTACCGGTAGTTCCCGCCCAGGATTGATGTCCTAACAGGTCTATCTGCGGAATAATCCTCAAATGATTCGTCCGGCAAACATTCACCAATTTTTTGACATCCTCCTGAGAAAGGGCTCCTTTGTCCATCAACTCGGGATGGCTTTTGTATTGATAATTGTAGTTCACCATCAATATCAAGGTGTTCACATGCCGGGAGGGGAGTTCGCTGCTGATAAAGGCAATAAACTCATCCAGGTCCCTTGTCCGCGGAGCAGCAATACAAAATCCGCGAACGGGCATCACATTATCCAAGTTGGTTTGCGGCCTGGCGGTTCCGGCCAGCGCCCCAAGGCCGATCGTGGCAACCAGGTTCCTCAAGAATGGCATCCTCATACTTGAATGCGGCGTGAATTCCGCCGCATCTGCTTCACCATGGCCGAAAACACCGGGCTTTGTCAAACGTCTTGTGCTTCAAGTTGGGTGGCCCATCGTGCTGGATCAGTTCAGCCGGCGGATCATCGGCTTTGGGGCTGCTAAAACATCCGGTCCAACGGGGATTCCCTCCGGACTTCACTCCAATAGCTCTGCGCGCCGTCCGGGCGGCGCAGACGCAGCGGGTCCTTGCCCAGCGCCCGCAAGACCAACCCCAGAGGCGTGAGGATGATGAAAAAAAAGAGCGCCAGGGCGGCGCGACCCGCCATCCGGCTGAGGCCGAATCCCAGCTTTGCGGAAAGGCGATAATACGCCCGAAACCATCGCGGCCGCAGCGCCGCGGCCGCGGCCAGCCCGGCCAGCAAGCCCAGCACCAACCCCCAAGCCGCCGCGGGCAGAACGCGCCGCCAGCGCAGCAGGCTGCTGAACAGCGCCAGACCCAGCGCGCTCAACCAGGCCGCCTTGCGCCATTCCTTCGGCTCTTCTTTCAGTTTCAGTTTCATGCTGGATGTTATCCCGTTTTATTTTCGATGCCTTTGGCGAAAACAGAATGAAATCCTATACAATTTAGTCCGCCTGCGGCGCGACGCGCCGATCGGGCGGGCGCGCCGGCTGCTCCGCCCGGTCCAGCAAAAAGTCCCCCATCACCAGGCCATCCATTTCGGTGTGAACGAAACACCGGTAGGCGTCCTCCGGCGAGCAGACGATCGGCTCGCCCCGCACGTTGAAGGAAGTATTGACCAGCACGCCGCAGCGGGTGGCGCCTTCAAAGCGCAGCAACAGTTCGTAGAGAAGCGGATTGTCCGGGCGCGCCACCGTTTGGATCCGCGCCGAGTAGTCCACATGCGTCACCGCCGGCAGGGTGGAGTGCGCCTGCTTGAGCAACTCCAGTCCCTTGGCGCCCGTTGGCACGGGCAGGCGCAAGTCCGGCCGAATCGGCGCCGTCAGCAGCATGTAGGGCGACTCCTCAGTCAAGTCAAAGTATTCCGCGACCCGTTCGCGCCGCACGATGGGCGCGAAAGGGCGGAAGGATTCGCGAAATTTCACCTTCAGGTTGATGACCGATTGCATGCGCGCCGACCGGGCGTCGCCCAGGATCGAGCGGTTGCCCAGGGCGCGCGGTCCGAATTCCATCCGCCCCTGGAACCAGCCGATCACTTTGCCCTGCCGCAGCAATTCAACGGTGGCATCGAGCAAGGCGGTGGTGGGCAGCCGTTGGAATTTGGCCCCGTGGCTGCGCAAGGCCGCTTCGATTTCCTCGTTGGAGTATTCCGGTCCCAACAGCGCGCCCCGCATCGCGTCCGCCTTGGCCGCAACGGAGCCGGCTGGATTGGGTTGAGCGTGCCAGGCGGCCAACGCGGCGCCCAGCGCGCCCCCGGCGTCGCTGGCGGCCGGCTGGATCCAGATGCCATCGAAAATGCGCTCGCGCAGGAGCCGCCCGTTGGCCACGCAATTGAGCGCCACGCCGCCCGCCAGGCAAAGATGCTTTTCCCCCGTCAATTCCCGCGCGTGGCGGGCCAGGCGCAGCATCACTTCCTCCGTCACGGCCTGAATCGAGCGGGCGACATCCATGTGGCGCTGCTCGATGGTTTGCTCCGGGCGGCGCGGCGGCCCGCCGAACAACCGGTGAAAGCGGCCCCGGGTCATGGTCGTGCCGCGCAGAAAATTGAAGTAGTCCAAATTCATCCAGAAGGAACCGTCGGCTTTCAGGTCCAACAATTCCCGCAGGATCACGTCCGCGTAAACCGGTTGGCCGTAGGGGGCCAGGCCCATCAGTTTGTACTCGCCGGAATTGATGCGAAACCCGCAGTAATCCGTGAAGGCCGAGTAGAGCATGCCCAGCGAATGGGGGAAGCGCAGTTCCTTGAGCAGCTCAATCGTGTCTCCGCGCCCGCGGCCAATCGTCGTCGTGGCCCATTCCCCCACCGCGTCCACGGTCAGGATGGCCGCGTCGGTGAAGGGCGACGGATAGAATGCGCTGGCGGCGTGGGCCTGGTGATGCGCCGTGAACAGGGTCGGACACTCCGCACGCAGGCCCGGCAACTCCTCGCGCATGGTTTTGCGCAGATCCAATTTCCCTCCCAGCCAGTTGGCAACCACTTCCGGGAATGTCCGCCATCCGCCCGGCGCCACCGCCAGATACGTTTCCAGCAGGCGGGTAAATTTCAGCACCGGCTTGTCATAAAAAACGACGCAGTCCAGGTCTGCGGCCTCCAGCCCGCCGTAACGCAGGCAAAAGGCGATGGCCTGCCGCGGAAAATCCGGCTCGTTCTTGATCCGCGTAAACCGTTCTTCCTGGGCGGCGGCGACGATCTGCCCATCGCGCAGCAACGCGGCGGCGGCGTCGTGGTAATAGGCGGAGATTCCCAGAACATGGCGCGGCGGCGGCATCGCTTACATGAATGGATACAGCGCCCAGGCAATCCCCGATGTGGCTGTAAAGATGAGAAAGGCGCCCAGCGCCAGCAACAGGACAATCAGCGGGATCAGCCACCACTTCTTCTCCTGCTTGCAGAAGCCAAGAAACTCTTTGAACAAGGGCCACATGCTGGCGCCTACTCTAGGGCTTTGGGATTTAATTTGGAAGATTAATGTCACTGGGCGCCGGCGCCCGGCGACCCATCCGCCGCGGCGTCGCGAGGCGCAACGCGGCGCGCCTTCCGGCGTCTTTTCCGGCGGACAGCCGGGCGGGACGCTGCGCCGGCCTTGATCCCGATTCCGAATCGGGACGGCGTCCCCGCCTGGGAACCGTCCAAAAAGCGAGATGCTCCCCCCTGGAATTTTGGTGCAAATGGCTCCTTGTCTTCCATCCCGCCAATCCCTACACTGGCGGGAGGACTTGATTGAAAAACCAGTGGCAAGCCCGGAAGAATCACTTATGAAAACCCATTCCATCATGGCGGCCAATTCCATCCCCAACCGCACGGCGGCTTGGATCCCCGCTGCCGTTGCCTGTGTGACGCTGGCCCTCTGCCCGCTCACGCACGCTCAGTCGCGGCAGAAGACTTTTACTGGCTTCGCCGCGCCGGCCAAAGAGTGGCTGGCCAAGATGACGCTGGAGGAGAAGATTGGGCAAATGTGCCAGCCGGATCAATCCGCCCTCAAAACGCCTGACGATATCGAGAAATACTTTCTCGGTTCCCTCCTGAGCGGCGGCGGTTCGGGTCCGGCCAACAAAGCCAACTACACTTTGCAGGGGTGGACCGACATGGTGGATGGTTATCAGCGACACGCGCTCAAGACGCGATTGGCAATTCCGCTGCTTTATGGCGTGGATGCGGTGCATGGTCACAACAACATTCCCGGGGCCGTCGTTTTTCCGCACAATATTGGATTGGGCTGCGCGGGCGACCCGGGCTGGTGGAGAAAATTGAACGCGTCACGGCGCAGGAAGTTCGCGCCACTGGCATCAACTGGGTCTTCGCCCCCTGCGTCGCCGTGCCGCGGGATGACCGGTGGGGCCGCACTTATGAAGGATATTCCGAAAGTCCCGACCTGGTGGCCAGTCTGGGGGCGGCGGCCGTGCAGGGTTTCCAAGGGGACAATCTGGCTGATCCGCTGGCCGTCCTGGCCTGCGCCAAGCACTACCTGGCCGATGGCGGCACCTCCTATGGCTCGGCCCACATGAACAACGGCCGCGGTTTGGATCAGGGCAACACGCTCTGCGATGAGCCGACGCTGCGCCGGGTTTTTTTGCCCGGTTATGTCGCGACCGTCCAGGCGGGCGTGGGCACCATCATGCCTTCCTACAGCAGTTGGAACGGGGTGAAGTGCTCGGCCAGCAAACATTTGCTGACGGACATTCTCAAAAATGAACTCGGCTTCGAAGGCTTTATCATTTCCGATTACAACGCGATTGATCAAATCACGCCGGATTACAAACAGGACATCGCGATTGCCATCAACGCCGGCATTGACATGGTCATGCTCACCGGCCAATACGCCGATTATTGCGTGAAGCTCAAGGAGTTGGTCGGCGAAGGCAAGGTGCCTCTGTCGCGCATTGACGATGCGGTCACGCGCATCCTGCGGGTCAAGCTGGCCCTGGGCTTGATGGACCCGAAACGGCCGCCGCTGGCGGACCGGAGTTTGTGGAATTCATTTGGTTCAGCCGAACATCGCGCGGTGGCCCGCCAGGCCGTTCGTCAATCCATGGTGTTGCTCAAGAACAATAACAACGTGCTGCCCGTGTCCAAGAAAGTCACCCACCTTCATGTGGCCGGTGTGGGGGCTGACAATTTGGGAATGCAATGCGGCGGCTGGACGATCAACTGGCAGGGGGCGATGACCAATCAAATTCCCGGCGGCACGACCATCCTGGAGGCCATCAAAAATGCCGTTTCCAAAGATACAAAGGTTACTTACTCCAAGGATGGCACGGGCGCGGAAGGCGCGGATGTCGCGGTGGTTGTGCTGGGCGAAAAACCGTACGCCGAGTATGAAGGCGACAGCGTCAACCTTTCCCTCGCGCCGGAAAACTTCCAGACCCTGGCCAACGTGAAAAGAGCGGGCATCCCGACGGCCGTCATTTTGTTGAGCGGCCGTCCCGTGATTTTGGGCGCCATTTTAGATCAAGCCGACGCCCTGCTGGCGGCCTGGCTGCCGGGGTCGGAGGGCCAGGGAGTGGCCGACGTGCTCTTCGGCGATTACAGCCCGACAGGCAAGCTGTCGCATTCCTGGCCGCGGTCGGTGTCGCAGCTTCCGATCAATGCGGGTGACAAGGATTACGATCCGTTGTTCAAGTTGGGTTATCAATTAAGCTATGGGAAAAAACAGCCAGGCGGTTTTTAATGTTGAAACCTTTCCAATCTGCAAGGCCGATCAGGATTCTTAAAAATTGGCGTGCCATGATCCGGCCACTCTGAAGATGAATCGCCTGAGGCTGTTAATGCTGGTGTGCGCGGCGTTCGCGGGTGAAAATGCGGGCATGGCTCAGACCAACGCCCAAAGCGCCCGGTTCCGGCTCATTACGCTCGATCCCGGACATTTTCACGCTTCGCTGGTGCAGAAATTCATGTACCCGGACGTGGATCCGCTGGTGCATGTCTATGCCCCCGTCGGCGATGACCTCCAGGAACACTTGCAGCGCGTCGCCCGTTTCAACACCCGGCCGGACCACCCGACGGATTGGCACGAGCAGGTTTATGCCGGGCCGGATTTTTTGGAAAAGATGCTGGCGGAAAAGGCCGGCAACATCGTCGTGCTGGCCGGCAACAACGCCCGGCGAACCGACTATATCCTCCGCTCCACGCAGGCCGGATTGAACGTCCTGGCGGACAAGCCGATGGTGATCGTCCCGGCCGATCTGCCGCGTTTGCGTCAGGCCTTCGCCGTGGCCGCCTCCAATCATGTGCTGCTCTGTGACATCATGACCGAGCGCTATGAAATCACGACCGTCTTGCAGCGCGAATTGTCGCAGCGCCCGGCGGTGTTTGGCGAACTGGTCAAAGGCTCGAGGAATGATCCCGCCATCATCATGGAAAGTGTTCACTACTTTTCAAAAGTCGTGGCCGGCATGCCCCTCAAGCGCCCGGCCTGGGCTTTCGACGTGCGCCAGCAAGGGGAGGGCATTGTGGATGTCAGCACCCATTTGGTGGACTTGGCGCAGCGGGCCGCCTTCCCGGACCGCCCACTCAGCCCTGCGGATGCCTCGGTGTTGAGCGCGCGGCGGTGGAACACGCCCATCTCCCGGCAACAGTTCAAAGAGGTGACCGGCTTGGAAGACTTTCCCGGCTTCCTGCAAAAGGACCTCAAGGATGGAGTGCTGCAAGTCTGCGCCAACGGGGAATTCACCTGGCGGCTCCGCGATGTCCATGCCAAAGTGTCCGTGGTCTGGGATTTCCAGCCGCCTCCCGGCGGCAATGACACCTATCACTCCATCCTGCGCGGCACCCGGTCCAGGCTGGTGATCCGGCAGGGGGCGGAACAAGAATTCAAGCCGGTCCTATACGTCGAGAAGACCGGCGGCACTGAAGACCAGGCTTTGGCCGCGGCGCTGCCCGCCGCCATCGGGGCGCTTCAGGCAAAATATCCCGGAATCAGTTTCCACGAGGAAGGCAACGGGTGGCGTGTAACCATACCCGACAAGTATGATGTGGGCCACGAGGCCCATTTTTCCCAAGTCACCGAGAATTACCTGAAATGCCTCCGCGACGGGCGCCTGCCGGACTGGGAAGTGCCGAACATGCTCACCAAGTATGCCACCATCATGCAGGCCTACGAGTTGAGCCGTTAGTCTAATTTGCCGCCAGCAAAGCAACCGGCCTCATGGCGGCAGCCTGCCCGGAGAATCATTTTCGGAACGAACCCGCGAAATCGTCCGCCGTCACTTTGACCCCTTTTTTCTCCACCTTCGATTCCGCGATCAATTCATGCAGTTTCTTTTCCCAGGCTGCGCCGCTCATGGGCAATTCCACCGTCTGCCCCGTCAGGGACGAATACACCATCGCGTTGGCCAGTTCCAGCGAGTTGAGGCCTTCTTCGCCGGGAGCGATCAGCGATTGGCCGTCCAGAATCGCGTTGACGAAATTCTGCGTCATGGCCGCGTGTGGCAGCGCGGTGTCTTGGAAGGGGATTTCCACGTTCCACACCTCCGGTTTTAAAAATCCCGCCTTCGCCGTTCTGCTGAACTGGATCATATCAGAGTCATTGCGTCGGAAGGTGAGCTTGTTATTTTCCAGCAGCAAGGTGCCGCGCGTGCCGGCCATTTCCAACCGGTTGGTGCCGGGAGCCTCGCCGGACGAACCGATAAACGCCCCCGTCGCGCCGTTCGCCCACTCCAGCCAGGCCGTCACATTATCTTCCACTTCAATGTTGTGGAAGCGGCCAAACTGGCAGAAGCCGCGCACCCGTTTGGGCATCCCGCCGAGCCATTGCATCATGTCCAGATGGTGCAGGCATTGGTTGAGCAGCACGCCGCCACCCTCCCCCTGCCACGTCGCCCGCCAGTCGCTGCCGGCATAATAAGCCTCGGTTCGATACCAGTCGGTGCTGATCCAGTTGACCCGCACCATTTCGCCCAGCTCGCCGTCCCGGATCAGTTTCTGGATTTTCAAATAGCGCGGCTCCGTGCGCATCTGAAACATGCCGGCGAAAACGACCCGCGGGTTTTCCTGATGCGCCGCCAGCAGCCTTTCCGCGTCGGCTTTGTGCCCGGCAATGGGCTTCTCCACCAACACATGCACCCCCGCCCCCAGCGCCGCGATGCCCAAGGGTGCGTGTTGCAAATGCGGCGTGGCGATGATGACCGCATCCACCTCCCTGGATTTGATGAGATGTTCGCCGTCGGTGAAAATTCTTAACGACTGGTATTTTTCGGACGCGGCCAATCTCCGGCTGCACACCGCCACCAGTTCACACCGTCTCACCTTGTGCTGGAGCAGGTAATCCGCATGAAATTTGCCGATGTTGCCCAGGCCGATGATGCCGAGCCGAACCTTGTTCATACAAGTTTTGGGATCTGTTTGCCTATGGCCAAGCCGGTCCATGTCTTTCATGCTGCCCCGCGTTTCCGCCAAACTCAAGAGGGGACTTCGCCCGTTCTCATGCCTTTGTTTGGGCCAGCGCCTCCTCTTCCGCGGCCAGGAGGAAGGTGTGCATGGCGGATGCATCGGGAGACTGGCGGAGTTGGGCGAGGATGGCGGTTTTCTGGGCCATCAGGCAAATCCGGGCCAGGATGTGCAGATGCAACCGGTCGTCCCGGCAACAAATCAGGAAGAACAGGTTGGTGGGTTGGGAATCCGGCGCGCCAAAATGGATTTCCTGGACAGTCCGGCCCAGGACGATGAACGAAGCTTCAAACAGGTAAGGGTCGGGCACCTGGGGATGGGGGAGGGCAAAACCGCCGGGCATGCCGGTGGAACAAAGCGCTTCGCGGGCTTCCAGACTGGCCAGCAAGTCCTGCGGGTTGTTCAAACGCCCGGTGGCTCCCGCCAAGGCCACCAACTCCCGCAGCACGGAAGACTTGGTTTTGGCCGGCAGGGCCGGAGCAATGAAGCCGGGCAGAATCCTGTCCGGCAGGAGGATTTGGCGCGGCAGGATTTCCCGCGTGTCCCGGGTGGATTTTTGGTGATACTCCGTCAACCGCTGGCCGGGCAAACGGAGGAGGCTTTGCGAAGCCCAAAGGTCAATTTCGTCCTTGGAAAAGACGATGCGGCGGCCGCGTTTCTCGTGTGGAATCTCGTTATATTTGACGCGCTGCGCGATCTCGGCCGGGGTCAGATGCAGATACTCCGCCACAGCGTCAAGACTGAGAATTTGATATGCCATGTTCAGTTCACTTTCCGTCAGACGCTGCCGCAAGGCATCGTCCGCCAGGTTGCAGCGGAGGCGGATTTTGGAGTCTCGCCAGCAGGGTCATCTCCGCCAGACTCCGGACCGGCCTCCCGGCAAGGCCACATCATCCTCCAGGCGCGATGGAAGATCAAGAACCCTCGGGCAGGCATGATGTGATCGGATTTGCCGGCGCGGGCATCCCGCATTAGCCTAGTCTTGCCGGTGTGATGCAAAGCCGGAGAAAACCATTGTGAACGGATCCATTCCAGCGGGTTCGCCAGAGGCCGCGGGTCCGTCCCGAAGCGGCCTGCGGCGGCGGCCTCCGTCCCGGCGCCGGGAAGGGCGGGAATATTGACGGCCTTGTTTGTCACCGGGTTTGCCACCTTCGTCAATCTTTACGCCACCCAGCCGTTGTTGCCGAGTTTCCGGGAGATTTTTCATGCCTCGGAATTGAGGGTCAGCCTGACGGTGAGCGCGCCCATTTTGGCGGTGGCCTTGGCGGCCCCATTCCTTGGACTTTTGGCGGACTCGCTGGGACGCAAGCGCGTCATCGTGGCTTCCATGCTGGCCCTGGCCATTCCGACAACGCTTGCCGCCACGGCGTCCAACTTGCAGTCGCTGATTGTCTGGCGGTTTCTGCAAGGGCTGTTTACGCCGGGAATCATTGCGGTGGCGATGGCTTATATCAGCGAGGAGACACCCCACCAATTGGCGGGGTCAACGATGTCCATCTATGTGACCGGCGGCGTGGTGGGCGGGTTTTGCGGACGTTTCGCCTCGGGGCTGATTGCGGCGCAATCGGGGTGGAGGGCTTCGCTGGTGACCTTGGGGATCATCACTTTCGCCGGAGGACTTCTGACGTGGTGGATTTTGCCGCGCTCGACTAAATTTGTGCCGCATGATAATGCCGCCGCCTCCGTCGCCTCCTTGCGCGTGCATCTTCATAATCCACAACTTCTGGCCACCTATGCGGTTGGGTTCAACGTCCTGTTCTGCCTGGCGGGAGTTTTTACCTACGTGAACTTCTATCTGGCCGATGCGCCTTTTTCGCTGGGCCCCAGCGCGCTGGCCTCGATTTTTGCCGTGTATTTGATTGGAGCGGTGGTGACGCCATTTTCGGGACGCCTGCTGGACAGGATTGGCAGCCGGCGCGTCTTGATCGGAGCCTCCCTGCTGGCGTCAGCCGGTGTGTTATTGAGCTTGATCCATTCCCTGCCTGTGGTCATCACGGGGCTGGCGCTGGCGGCAGCCGGCGCGTTTGCCTCACAAGCCGGGGCCTCGAGTTACGTGGGAAAGGTCGCCGGGCAGGCCCGTTCTTCCGCCGCGGGACTTTATGTCGCCCTTTATTACCTGGGCGGCTGTGCCGGCTCCATTCTGCCCGGTCTGTTCTGGAAGCAGGCGGGATGGCTGGGCTGTGCCGCGCTCATCATCTTCATGCAGGCGCTGGTTGCCCTGATCGCCGGCCGGGTGTGGGAGGACAAATCTTCTCCAGTTTTCCAAGCCTCCATCCATCCGCGCTCCTGAAGCAGCGTCAAAATGAGGAAGCCAAAATGCTTGAAAGCCGCTCCATTTTGTGTTTTGATGGAAGGACATCCTATGAAAGTCAATCGGCGTCAATTCGTTAAGGCGAATCTTCTCGGCAGTTTTGCGGCCGCCCTCCCGCCTTCCCCTCTCGAGGCGGAGGCTTCGCCCTCAGCCTCGCTCAGCCAGAACCCCCGCTTTGCCAGGCTGGATGAGATCCTGAGACAGCCGGTGCTCAAACGCGAGTTGTTCGCCTCCCCGGTTATTATCCAGACCCTTGAATTGCTCCGGTATAAGGACAATTTCCTCTGCCGGGTGCGTTCGCGCGACGGGGCGGAAGGCCTTTCGGTTGGGCATGCCGGGCTGAACGCGCTCTACCCGATTTTCCTCCATAACCTGCAACCGTTTTTCCTCGGCAAAGATGCGCGCGACCTGGACCTCCTCTTGGAAAAGGTTTTTATCTACGGCTTTAATTTCAGGTACAACGGCATTTCTATTGGCACGCCTTTGGCGACGATCGAGTTTGCCATCCTCGACCTGCTGGGGCGCATCGCCCAAAAGCCCATCGGCCAGTTGATCGGGGACATCCATCACCCCGAGGTCACCGTTTACCAGGCGACTGAATACCGCGAAAAATCAGTCGAGGAATCCTTGGACCTGATCCAGCGTGATGTCGCCGAATATAATGCCCGCGCCCTTAAAATCAAAATAGGCGGACTCATGTTCATGACCACCGACATCAAGGCCGTTGGCCCGCCGGGACGAACGGAAAGGATGATTCCCCTCATCCGGAAAACATTTGGCGATCAAATGGCGTTGTTTGCGGATGCCAATGGGTTCTATTCAGTCGAGGAGGCCATCCGCGTTGGCAGGTTGCTCGAGGAATACCGCTATGGTTTCTTTGAAGAGCCTGTCATGTTCGACTGGCACGAGGAAACCAAACAGGTGGCCGATGCGCTTGCCCTGCCGATTGCCCTCGGCGAACAGGAATATGGCCTGCACGGTTTTCGCTGGCTCATCGCCAATGATGCGGTGCAAATTGTGCAGCCGGATAATTATTACTTCGGCGGAATGATCCGCTCGATGAAAGTGGCGCGCATGGCTGAAGCGTTCGGGAAAAGTTGCACTCCTCACATGTCCGGCGGAGGACTGGGCTTCCTTTATATGATGCACTTTGTTTCCGCCCTTTCCAACGCCATGCCGCATCACGAGTTCAAAGGCCTCAAAACCAGCGTCCAATTTGAGTGCAAAACTTCCCCTCTCAAAGTTGCCGATGGAAAAATCAAAGTTCCGACCGGCCCGGGCTTGGGCGTGGACCTCGACCGGGCATTCGTGAGCAAACATCAAACGGTTAAAGTCTGAGGAACGCTTGCCCGCATCATTTTGGCATTCCGTCCGCGCGAAAACCGCCGGGCGGCAGCGTCTCTCCGGACGCGAGGCGAAAAGGCGTCATTCCAAAATTGACGGTGATCCTGACGCCGTTGGCAAAGGCCGTCTGCTGGACGTTCCGGTCGGCGGTCAGAAAACGGTGGTCCGTCATTTCGGCGTAACCCGCGGCGCGGACATAAGGGCAGGTGTTGGTGTAGCTTTGCGTGAACCGGGCCTTCTGGCTTTCCCAGAGCTTTCGGTCAAACATAAACATGGGCGGCGTGCCGTAGAGGACGTTGAACAGGTCGCGCTTGTCCCACAGGGACGGCAATTTGTTGTTGTAGTCGCCCCAATACCACTGGGCCACGACGCAATCGTGATAGACCAGCTCCCACAGGGGCAAACGATAGGCCTGGCCAAGCTGGAATTTGGCGACGCGCTCGGGCGGCTCATCCCAAATGCGCTGCATGTCCCGCCCGGCGTCGGGCACGCGGTACGGGCCCAGGCTGAGCATTCCCTCGAAATAATCCACGAACGGCACCGCCGCATCGTGGCCGGTTTCGCTGCCGGTGACCAATTTGCAATCGTGCGAGACATAATCCAGCAGCTTCATCTTCCACTCCCGGCTCTCTGTCCGGGTCATCGGGTGATGCGGGTCGTAGCATTCGTTCCACGGAGAAGCCGTGGTCGTGTCAATGAAACGGCATAGGTAAGGGCGCGTGGCCAGCTCCGCGGGAATGCGCGCCCGGGCATAGTCCAGCGCCCGGCTGTCGCAGAGAACGCCGCAATCATACATTTGCCCGTTGGTGCCCTTGACCCCCCAACCATGACGCCAGTCCCCATTGGCCTGGCGAATGATGTCCGCCGGCCAGCCAGCGGTCGTCCAGTTTGCGTCCGCTCCACGAAGAAATGGGAAATTGGACGGGTTCATCGTGTCCTGGTAAATGTCGTAACGGCTGGTGAGCACTTTCCTGTCGTTCAACGCGCGGAGGGCGTTCGCCGAACCGCCCCGGCTCCAGAGGATGCGCTCCATGCCGGCGGCCCGCATTTGGGTGGTCAGTTGCACGGGGTCGGCGTCCCAGTTCCAGATGTTGACCGCGCCGACCAGAAGATCCACGTTGGGGTTTTCGCCGCGCTTTTGCGCCAGGGTTTTCAGGAGGCCCTTTTGCCGCGCATATTCCCGGTAGCGTTTGGCGATGGCCACATGCCCGCCGCTGTCGAAGAAAACATACCGCAGCCTGCGCGCGTATCCGAACCGCCCCTTTTGCGCGTCCCACTCCGGCGCCACGGCCAGACGGTCCTCCAGTTGCTTGAGGTGGATGGCGGCATCGTCGGGCGTCTCGATGATGACACCGTGTCCCTGCCGGTCATCGGTCACACCCCAGAACGCCATGCAAATGCCATGGCCGCCATAAGCAATCAACCGAAAGGTTTCAATGGATTTGTCCTCGACGGGAAAGGAAATCCCCTCATTCATCGGCACCACCAACCGGTCGGCCGGCTCGCTCGCAAAGGGATAGGGATAACGCACCGGGCCGGACAAGGCGCCCTCGCCATCCAGGCTGAAGGTGAACTCCGGCTGGGCCGCTTCGATGACCAACCGCGCCTTCAAGACCAAACCCGACGGAACATGGCGCAGCCCCAGGTCAATCTCGTTGGATGCCAGGCGCGCTTCTGTGACCGCGACTTCCGCCCCGCCGGCCCGCTGAGTCCAGAGACGCCCCGTCCGCCGGTCCAGCACCGAGAACGCGGCGTTGGAGGTGTTCACGCTCACCACCAAGTCCGCGTTCGTCAGTGCCAGTTGACCGTCGAGCGCCTCCGCGCGCGAATACGCAAGGAGGGCGATGGTCCCCAATAGAATGGTGTTTCGGATGACCATTTTTTGTTCGCCGGGCTTTTTCTGTCGGGACGGCTACCCGGGAAACACGGGGGCGAATTTCACGGCGGCGCGGGGTTCAGCCATCATGGGAGCAACGGTGTCGCGCCATTTTTGGTAGTGCGCGGTTTCCCGGTGCGCGGCCTGGGCGGCGGGGGTGCGATAGATTTCGATCAGCACGAAGCGGGCCGGGTCGTCGAGTTGTTGGACGACATCGAAGCGGGCCACGCCCGGCTCCTGCACGCTTTGGCGCGCGTTTTGCACGCTGGCCTGTTTAAAGAGTTCGATGCATTCGGGCTTCACATGGACCTGGACGTGGATGATCAGCATGGAGCATGGATGCCCCCCGGCCCGCGAAGTGTCAAGACGGGTTTCGGCCTGCGCGGTTGAAAACACAATGCCTCAATCATGGGTGTGCCGGGAAAGGTAGGGCGGGCAGTCCCCTGCCCGCCGCAGGACGGGAGTGGGACGCTGGTTCCTCTGCCAATGTCCGACCGCGGGCAGGGAACTGCCCTCCCTACCTCGAAAGACTGACGCATTGCTAATGTTCAACGATGAAAGTGAGGTCGTAAGACGTTTTGTCTGTGGACTTCCTGTGTTCCGGCGGTTCTCGTCCGCCGTCATCGTGGCCGTCGGCATCCACGCTGTAAATGATATATCCGCGAGGGAGGAGGCGGTATCGGAGCGGGGCGCCGTCGAAAGGATCGGTTGGAACAGCGTCGAGAAACTGTGGCGTGAGTTCTTTAAGCTCACCTGGCAGCCGCCCTCGCTCGCGACGGAAACGTTCCACGGCCAAGGCGGTGGCGGCCAGCCTGATGCGAGCTTGGGTGGAGGCGTCGCGCACCATTACTTTTGAGAGTGATGGAAGGAGCAAGCTGGATAGAATATACAGCCTTTTTTGTGCCGTGCGGCCCGCCGACTCCACAAAATTAGTCATGGTGAGGCTTCCGGGAGGCGGCAGGGTCGCCAGCGAAATGCTTTTATCCATGGTTTGGAGATAGTAATCCAAATCGCGCTCAAAAAAACCGGTCAGCCAAGGGAAGAAAGCAGGCTTGCCCGAATAAGCCTGCGGTTCTTCTGGAGGGCTTTCCGGATCGCCGTTTGCGCTAAGACGTTGTATTTCCTTCAAACTCAATCGAAAGCATGGGATGTACTGAGCACGATCGCCGATCAAAGCGAGCGGCAACAAGTTTGTCCGGCCAGCGTACATAAATGCGGCCTGGAGTTTCCCGCACTCGGCCTCACTGGGGCTGACCCGATTAAGACTTCGCTCAGTGGCTCCAACGGCCATGCCAATGATCGCGTTGCGAACCAGATAAGAAATAAGGGCCGGTTCGTCGTCGAGAGTGCCCGCGAGCTTCAACTGAAGGTCCACCTCTTCCGGCCATTGGTCGGCGCGCCCTGCTTCGGCGTCGAGCGCGGCGGCCAGGCCAGCAAGATTCGCCAGTTCTTTCAATTTTGCCGCATGGGGCATCGGTGTCTCCGGCCCGTAAGAAAAGTCCACAGGGTAACGAAATCGCGAAAGCCGGAAGGCCTCCCGGACCTTGGCCAGGGCTGGAGCATTGATCTGGACATACGCCTCAGCGAGCTCACGCGTCGCGGCCGACCACTCGTTTGTGCGGGCGGGGATTTTAAGGTGGACGACCTCATTGGATCGGGTGTCCGGGAAAGTGCGCACCAAGGCGAAGGCCTGGGTCACGACCAAGGCCCCGTTTTCCGCATCAGGCACTGGCCGGCGCCAAGAGTTCAACTCTGCGCCGGAAACGGGATACCCGGCCGCCTGGATCCGGGCAAGCTGGCTGCTGACATTGTGGGAAAGCAGCAGGCGCCACCACGAAAACAAGCACACAACCAGCAGGATGCTGAAGACGATGATCCTGACAATCACGCGGGCGAAAGGATGCGGGGCGGCGCTTTTGCAGCGTGGTGGATTCTCCTTTTTCAGCCAATTTGAGAATTTGTTGTTCATTGACCGGGCAGCGTCCTCCAGATTCGGCGGTGGCTGATCGGATTTATGACACGCCGAAGCCGCAAAATCAAGCTCAGTCACGGCACGGCCCAGGCCGGTCACTGGCCAATTGCCGCGCTGCGGCCAGAACGCGCCAGGCGATGGAGCGGAGAACCCGGCGCAGCGGAGGGGTCATGCAAACACTGACGGTGAACGGGTCTTTGACTTCGACCGCGAATATCCTGACTCGACGGGGAACGGGCAAGCCCAATTGCCGGCCCAGGGCCGCCATTTCCCCAACCCCCAGAAAATGCGGAGAGACAATGGGCAGGACTTTGAGCTGGCTGCCGTCGAATTCATGAAGAAAGCCGGGGGGCGCCTGTTGTGTCTGCACGGCGTCCACCAAAACCAAATCCTCGAAGCCCACGATGTAATCCAGAAGGGACAGCCCCATTTCAGAGGTTTCCTGAACCTCAATTCCATCGGAGTCGGTGAGGTGTTGTCTGATTGCACGCGCGACCTTCAATCCCACCGCATCGTCGCTCAGGATGTCGTTGCCCAAGCCGAGCACCAGAACTGGTTTGTTCCGGGGTTGCGCTTTGCCCGGCAGCACTTGAGGCAAGGACGCTTCCATGGTTCTATCTGGCTCCTTGGGCGGGCCGTTCCATGCCTTGGGCAATGGAATAAGTTGCGGCACCGGCTTCACCTTTTGCCAGCGGCCTCCGGCTCGGCCCGCCCGGCGGCCTGGAGGGAGACGGGTTGAACCAATTGGCGGAGCAGCTTGCGCTCGCGGTCGTAAATGCTGACACAGAGCGGCAGGTGGCCGGGCAGGGAATGGGTGGCGCAGCCGAAACAAGGGTCGTAGGCGCGGAAGGCCATCTCCACCATGTTCAGCAGGCCCTCAGTCACGTTGCCTTTCTTGATAAGGCCCCTGGCGGCCTTTTCCACGCTCATGGCGATGCGGGCGGCGTTGTTTTGCGTGGCGACGATGAGGTTGGCCTTGGTGATGAGGCCCTGGCCGTCCGTCTCGTAATGATGGTAGAGCGTGCCGCGCGGCGCCTCGACCACGCCGACACCGACGCTGGGCTTGGCGCTCGGAATGACGCGCAGGTCGGTGCTGACAATCTCCGGGTCGTTGATCAACTCGACCATGCGTTCGGCGGCGCAAATCATTTCCACGACGCGCGCCCAATGGTTGGCCAGCGTGTGATGCACCGGCTTGCCGCCGAGAGTGTTGAAATACTCCTCGCAGGCCTTCTGCGCCTGCGGTGTGGGCATCCCGTCGGCCACGTTGAGACGCGCCAGTGGCGCCACCGCGTAAACGCTGCTCTGCGGCCCTTCCTCGAATCCGTGCCAGCCCAGCGGCTTAAGATAGCAAAACTTGACGTAACTCCACGGCTCGACATGTTCGGCCACGAAGTCGCGATACTGCCGGGCGGGAAACTTGGCATACTCCCGGCCGTTTGCATCCACCACCCGCACCAGGCCATCGTAGAAGTTGACTCGATTTTGCGCGTCCACCAGACCCATGTAGTAAGTGCGGTGAGTATAGGTGTCCGAGGTGATCAGCTTCACATAGTCGGGATTCTTCAAAACGATGTCGTGGAAGACCTGAAGGGTGAACAAGGCGAAGTCCAGCGTGTCTTTGGCCAGTTCCTTGAACGGCGGCAGGTCCTCCGGCTTGAGTCCCTTGGACACCCCGCCCGGCAGGCCCAGCACGGGATGAATCACCTTGCCGCCGAAGTAAGCGATGAGTTCGCGCAAGCGGCGGCGCATGGCAATGACTTTCCGGCCGACTTCGATCCCGACCTTCTCGATTACGCCCACCACGTTGCGCTGTTCCGGCGGCGCTTGCGGCCCGACAATGAAGTCCGGGCCGCCGAGGATGTAAACGTGGAGCGCATGGTCCTCCATCATAAACGCGTTATAGACCAGCTCGCGAATCTTGCGGGCGGCGGGCGGCGGTTCCACCTGGTAAAGGTCATCCAGCGCCTTGGTGGCGGCCATGTGGTGTGCCGTGGGGCAAACGCCGCAGATGCGGCTGGTGATCTGGGGCATGTCCTCGGCGGGCCGGCCAAGGCTGAAGACCTCGAAACCGCGCAACTCGGGGATTTGCAGGTAAGCGCGCTCCACATCGCCTTGGTCGTCCAGGAAAATGTCAATCTTGCCGTGGCCTTCCAGGCGGGTAACCGGGTCAATCGTCACACGCCGCCGCTCCCCGTGGGCGGCCGCATTGGCGCGCGCGGGGGCTGTGTTCCAAACTTTGGCGGTCTCCGGGTTCATAGGGCCTCCTTGGCAGGTTCCACCGGCAGGCTCACCTTGCGCCGCAACAAACTCTTCGCCAATCCGTAGCGGTAGAAGGTCCCCACCGGGTCAGGAATGCCGGCCAGGATGTCGCCGATTTCCTTCCCGTCCTTGGAGACAAGGTTCGCGCACAACGAGGAGAGGATTTTTGCGCCCTGGTCGCGCACCCGCGACGTTGGCCCGAAACACCCGGTGCAGGGCATGTTGCCGCCGGGACAGAGCGCTTCGCAGCCCCCGCGCGTGGCGGGACCCATGCAGACGACACCCTGCGCCAGCAGGCAGAGATTGGGGTCGAGCACCACTTGATGCGGGCGCTTGAACCCGGTGAAGCCCAAGTCGGCCGGTTTGCTGGCCTTGCGCGGGCACTGCTCGCACAGGGCCACGTCGGGCCCCAGCACGCTGCCTTTGGGCGGGAGCCTGCCTTCCAGCAAGGCGCCGATGGCCGCTTTGGTCATTTTTGGCGTGGGCGGGCAGCCGGGGATATAAAAGTCCACATCCACCACTTGGTCCAGCGCGCGCACGACCTGGTGAAATTCCGGCAAGGTCACGGTGTGGCCGTTATTCTGAAACGCAGTCTGGGGCCGGGTTTTGGCCTCGTTCACCACCGTGGGCGCTTCCTCGTAAACGTAACGGAGAAGTTGCTCGCGCGAAAACTGATTGGCCAGACTGGGAATGCCGCCCAGATGCGCGCAGGCGCCGTAGGCGATGAGGTATTGGCTCTTGCGGCGGAGCAAATGCGCCATCTCCTCCTGCTCGCTCGTGCGGATCGCGCCGTTGAGCAGCGTGGCGGCGATGGATTTGTCCGGCATCGCCTCGACGTGCTTCTTCTTGAAATCCATCGCCACCGGCCAGAAGATAATATCCACGGCCTCGACCACGCTGAGGATGTCCTCAGCCAAATCCACGACGGCTTCCTCGCAACCGCCGCACGAGGCGCACCAGTAGAAGCCGATTTTGGGTTTATCAGGCATGGGCCGCCTCCGGTTCGGCGGATGGCTCCGCCAAGGCGCTGTTGCCCGCCGACTCGGCGGGATGGGTCATCTCGCCGTCCCAGTCCTGGCGGCGTTGCGGCAGGTTGAGCGGCCCGAGCGCACGGACTTGATCCACCATCTCGTTAATGACGGTTTTGAGCCGTTCGCCCTCCGACGCGGAAATCCATTCCAACCGCACCCGCTGGTCTTCGATGCCCAGATCGGACAAGAGGCGCTGGAGCATGAGAAACCGGCGCACCGTCTTGTAGTTGCCCTCGACATAGTGGCAATCGCCCAAATGACAGCCGCCAATCAGCACGCCGTCCGCGCCCTGGCCCAGCGCGTCCAGAATGAACTGCGGGTCCACGCGACCGGAGCACATGAGCCGGATGACGCGGACGTTGGAGGCGTACTTCAACCGCGAGACGCCGGCCAAGTCCGCGGCGGTGTAAGTACACCAGTTGCAGAAGAACGCGACAATGCGGGGCTGCCAAGCGGCGCCAGGCGGAGGGGCTTGCGATGTTGCGGGAATCATGAGGGACCTTTCATAGCACAAAATCAAAATCCGAAACTCGAAATCCGAAACAAATCTAAAATCCAAACGGCAAATGCCCGAAACGCATTCACCATGACTGTCAGCAGTAACATCCACCGGGGTTTCATTGGTTTGCCTCCGCTTTTCGAACGATCGCGCCGAAAATGCTGGTCAATTCGGCCGCCTCCTGGATCAGCGCCGCGCGTGTGGTCTCCAGTTCCATCTTGTCTGCCGCGTACAGGAGCCGGAGAAAGAAACGGCATTCCTTGGCTTCCTTCCGACAAATCTTTGCCCGCATAACGAAGTCTTTCTTGCTTAACGCCTCGTTGGCCTCGATATAGTTGGCTCCGGCGGAACCGGATGCCCGCACCAACTGTTTCACGTCTTCGAGGTTCGACAGCGTTCTGGGGAATTGGCGCACGAAGGCGCGGACGTTCTGGGCGAACTGGAACGTCCGGTCCTCCAGGTCGTAATGCTTTGGATTTTCGTCGCGCGTCATGCGGGCAGGTTTTGAGTTTTAGTAATTGATGATTTGAATTTGTTTCGGATTTCGAGCTTCGGATTTCGGATTTTTAATCCGCCAGCACTCCTTTGATTTCGCTGAAGATTTCCTCGTCCTCAAACAGGTTCTGCCTGATCGAACCGCTCGGACAGGCCGCCACGCAGGTGCCGCAGCCTTTGCACAGCGCCTCGTTGATCCGCGCCTTCTGCTTGGCCTCGTCGAAGGAAATCGCCGTGTAGGGACAGAGCGGGAGGCACGATTTGCAGCCGGAACAATCGGCTTCGACGATGTAAGCCGTGTTCGGCTCCTGTTCGATATAGCCCTTGTCAATCAGCGCCATGGCTTCGGCGGCGGCCGCGCCCGCTTGCGCGATGCTGTCGGGGATGTCTTTCGGCCCCTGGCAGCAACCGGCGATGAACAGGCCGTCGGTGAACGTGCTCACGGGGGCCAGCTTGGGGTGCTTCTCCAGGAACCAGCCTTCCGTGCCGCAGCTCATGTTGAACAGCCGCCGCACTTCCTGCGCGTCGGCCTGCGGTTCCATGCCCGCGGCCAGCACGATCATGTCCACCGGAATCCGGCGCACGAAACCGGCCAGCGTGTCCTCCACCCGGATCACCAGCTTGCCTTCTTCTTCCGGCGCCATCGCCCAGTCGGTCACCTCGGCCACCCGGCCGCGCACGAACTGGATGCCCTCCTTGAGCGACTTGTCGTAGAACTCCTCGCAGCCTTTGCCCGGCGCGCGGATGTCGAGATAGAACACGGTCACGTCTGCGCCGGTGTGTTCGCGCACCAGTTGCGCCAGTTTCATCGAGTGCATGCAGCAGGTGCGGGAACACCAGCGGTTGGTTTTCATGTCGCGCGAGCCGACGCACAGGATGAAGCCGACCGACTTGGGATGACGGCCATCGCGCAGCACGATTTCACCCGAAGTCGGGCCGGAACTGTTGACCAGCCGTTCCAGTTCAATCGAAGTGACCACGTTCGGATAAAGGCCGTAGCCGTATTGGGGAATCCGCTTGGCATCGAAGAGTTTGAAGCCCGTCGCGACGATGATGTTGCCGACTTTGATTTCTACCAGTTCCTCTTTCTGCGCGAAGTCAATCGCGTGGCGGTCGGCGCAGGCCTCCAGGCACGTTTTCTTGCACTTGCCCGTCCGGACCTGCAGGCAGCGGGCCGGGTCAATCAACACCACCTGCGGCACGGCTTGGGGGAAAGGGATGTAAATGGGCTTGCGCTTGCTCAGGCCCACATTGAATTCGTCCGCGAACTTCGGCTCTTTGAAGACGCAGGCCTGAATGCACTCCTGGCAGCCCACGCACAAGGCCTCGTTCACATAACGCGGCTTGCGTTTGACCGTGACTGTGTAATTTCCCACGTAACCGGCGACCTTCACCACCTCCGAGTAAGTCCACAGCGTGATATTCTCGTGCGAACGGACGGCGGACATCTTGGGGGTGAGGATGCAGGCGGCGCAATCCAGCGTGGGGAACGTCTTGTCGAACTTGGCCATGTGCCCGCCGATGCTCGGTTCCCGTTCCACCAGGAAAACTTTCTTGCCCGCGTTGGCCAGCGTGATGGCCGCGTGAATGCCCGCGATCCCACCCCCCACCACCAGCACGTCGGGGTGAATCGGAACGCGCGTCGTCTCCAGCGCCCGATGAAATCGAACGCGCCCAATTGCGGCCTGCGCCAGCGACTTGGCTTTCGCGGTGGCTTCCGCGCGGTCGGTATGAACCCACGAATCGTGCTCGCGGATGTTGACCATCTGGAAATAAAACCCGTTCAGTCCGCCCGCCGCGACGGCGTGGCGGAACGTCTGCTCATGCAGCAACGGCGAGCAGGAGGCCACCACCACGCGGTTGAGCTTGTGCTCACGGATGTCTTGTTGGATCAACTCCTGCCCCGCGCCAGAGCACATGTATTTGTAGTCGCGCGACACCACCACGCCGGGAAGTTTGGCCATGGATTGCGCCACGGCGGGGCAATCCACCATCCCGGCGATGTTGTGCCCGCAGTGGCAGATGTAGAAGCCGATGCGAACGTCGCCATTCCTGTCGTTGGTGTTCATACGGTGGCGGGTTTGGCCGGCAACGGTTTCATGGGAACAAAGTTGCGCTGCAGACCCAGTTTCTCCGGCGCCATGCCGAAGGCCAGTCCCATCAATTGCGTGAAATAGACCGTCGCGACGCGCGCCGGCCCCCAGCGCCGCTTAATCTGGTCGTGATAGGCGTCCAGGTTGAACTGGCAAAGCGGACAGATCGTGGCGATCACGTCCGCGCCGCGGCGGACGGCTTCCTTGAGCAGGATGTAGGTCAGGCGCAGCCCCGCTTCCGGCACCGTGCCGGTCAAACTCCCGCCGCAACACTTGGTCTTGAGCGGGTAAGGCACGACCTCGGCCCCGAGCGTGGCCAGCAGCCGGTCCATCGTCGTGGGATTCCAGGCGTCGTCGAACGTCGCGTAAGGGCGCACCACCTGGCAGCCGTAGTAGGGCGCCACTTTCAATCCCTTCAGGGGCCGGACGACTTTTTCCTTGATGACGTCCAGTCCCACGTCGTGAATGAGCACGTCGAGCGGATGACGCACCGGCACCTTGCCGCTGTAAGTGAGACGGGCCTTGCGCAGGGCGCCCCGCACGGCCGCGTTGATTTCGGGAAAGTCGGCGATGTTGTGCTTGGTCTTGTTGAGCACCAGATAACAAGCGCTGCACGGGGTCACCAGATCGTGCGGGCCGGCTTTCTCGGCGATGGCGAGATTGCGCGCGGCCAGCACGGCGGCCTTGGCCTCGTCCACCGACATGTAGGCCGTGGCGCCGCAACAGTTCCAATCCTCCAGCTCGACCAGTTCGACGCCGAGGTGCTGCATGACGGGCAGCAATGATTCCTCATAAGCCCGACCCAGCCCTTTGAGCGAGCAACCGGGGAAATAGGAGTATTTCATGGAATCTCCTTTGGTTTGCCCTCCCCGCTGCCGGAGGCTCCCAGCATCGCCTCCAGTTCGGCGCGGCGTTCGATGCGTTCGTGCCGGAGCACAAACCGCCCGGTGCGGATCAATCCCAGTCCCAGCCGCCACGAGCCGAGCACGGCGCGCCAATTCGCCTTGAAGAACAATCTCATCACCAGCAGCGTCTCAGTGATGCGCCCTTTGCGGCGGACCATCTCGTAGAATTCCTTCGCCAGCACGGCAATCGGGAAATGCTTTGGATAGATGCCGTCCTGGATGGCCCGCTGCTTCAACGCATACATTATGTCGGTGATGCGAATCAGCCGCGGGCACTCCACGGTGCAGGCGTAACAGGAGGCGCACAGCCAAATGGTGTGGCTGCGCAGCACTTCGTTTTTGAAATCGGCCCGCACCAGCGCCATGACCTGGCGCGGCGAGTAATCCATGTAGATGCTCAACGGGCAGGTGCCCGAACAGGTGCCGCACTGGATGCAGCTCTGCAGTTGCTCGCAGCCGGACACGCTCATGATCTCCTTCGCAAACCCTCTGACCCGGTCGGCTTCGTATTTGATCGTGCGTTCGATTCGCATCATAATTGGCCTTGCTCTCCGGCGGTGGCCCCGCCCCGGAACCACGCAACATGCGCCGTGACTCTCTCAAATTAAGTCCCTGCCCGGCAGAAAGTCTCACCCTGTGTTGGCAAAAACCCGCCATCCTTTGCCCGTGTCAGCGGCCCAAAATTGCCGCCAAAACCTCCCTGGCCTCTCGCTGGCGAGTCGTTAGGTGGTCTTATTGACCTACAGTATATAATAAGTATTTCTTAATTCCAGGAAGGCAGACGCAAGCGGCAAACCGGGCGCCAGCGGCCGACAGGCCGGCGGTAAGCTTTGGACCGAAGGCCTTATTCAAGGCGGTGGTCAACGGCAGGATCCGGCGGATTTCCTGCGGAGGGAGCGGGCCCAAGACCGGTAGAAACGATGGAACCAGAAGAAGGAATTGCCAGGCGCATGCAGCGAAAAAGCTTTCGTTGTCGGGCAGTCCCGTTAAAATCTTACCGCTTGGAGCCAGGGACATTAATAATGAGAAGGAAAATAAAATGAAAAACTCCACCTCAATCAAAGTCTGCCTTTGCCTGCTGGCCGCGGCCTCCCTTTTGGCTGCGTCTTGTGCCACGACCGGACCTAAATCTCCCCCACCCCTGCCGGGCGCCGCCGCCGGTCTGGCCGCCGAGAATTCGCCGCTGGATCTGGTCAACCCGCTCATGGGCACGCTCAACCCGGGCGGTCTCTCCAAAGGCATTACCATTCCTGCCGTCGCCTGGCCCTTTCCCATGAATGCTTGGACGGCCGCGACCGGTTCGGGGAACGGCTATGATTATCAGGCCACCAAGATTAACGGCTTTTGGCAAAGACACCTGCATACATCCCGGATGGGCGAGTTTGCCAATTTTTCCTTGATGGCCGTCTTCGGCCAACCGGCGATCACGGCGGCCCAACGCGCCTCCTCCTTTACCCATGACAAGGAAATCGCCCAGCCCGGCTACTACAAGGTGCATCTGGACACTTGGAATGCCACGGCGGAATTGACCGCCACGGAGCGCGCGGCCCGCTTCCGATTCACCTACGAACAGGACGGCGATGGCTACGTGGTTCTGGACGTTGCCCCGGCCGCCAATTCCTCCGTGGAAATCATCCCGGGCGACAACAAAATCACCGCCATTTCCCGCAACCGGGAGGCTAACGCCAGCCTGCCCAGGGACGGCAGTTTCGGCAATTACATCGTCCTGGTCTTTGATCGCCCCTTCGCTGGATTCGGGGTCTTCGCGGGGCCGCCCGGCCGCGGCGGTCGCGGTGGCGGCCAGGAAGCGCCGCCCGCTGAAGGCCTCAAGGCAAACGAGACGAAACTGACCGGCCCGCATGTGGGCGCGTACGTGAAATTTGCCACCGGCCCGAACAAGATTGTCGGCTGCAAAGTGGCCTCCTCTTACATCAGCGCGGAGCAGGCGATGCTCAATCTCCAAAATGAAATTGGCAGCGCGGGTTTCGACAGTGTCCGCCAGCAGGCCGGGGCGCGCTGGAACCAGATGCTGGGGCGCATCCGCGTGGAAGGCGCCACCGGGCAGGAGCGACGGACCTTCTACAGTTGCCTTTACCGCAGCCTCCTGTTCCCAGAGAAGTTTTACGAGATCAACGCCCAGGGCAAGCAGGTCCACTACAGCCCGTACGACGGCAAGCTGCATGACGGCCCGCTTTACACGGACAGCGGTTTCTGGGACACCTTCCGCGCGGCGCATCCTCTTTACAACCTCATTTGCCCGGAAGTCAGCGCCGAGATTCAGCAGAGCCTGGTCAACACCTACCTGGAAAGCGACTGGCTGCCGGAATGGCCGGCGCCAGGACATAGCGGCGTGATGATCGGGCAGCACTCCTTTTCGCTGCTGGCAGATGCGTGGATGAAAGGCATCCGCGGCTTCGACGCGGCCAAGGCCGTGGAGGCGATGGTGCATGATGTCACCGGGTCTCCCAGGGGCGCCGTCGGCCGCGACCATGCCAGCGACTACGACCGGCTCGGCTACCTGCCGTATTCCAGCACGCGCGGCCAGCCGAGCGTTTCGGAGGCGACGGCGAAAACACTGGAGTACGCCTACGACGATTTCTGCGCGGCCCAATTGGCCCACGCCATTGGCAAACAAGCAGAAGCCGATGCCTTTGCCAAACACGCCATGAATTACACCAATCTTTTTGACACCAACATCGGCTTCATGCGCGAGCGCAGGGCGGACGGTTCGTGGAACGAGCCGTTTGCCCCCGAGAATTGGAGCGGCGGATTCACCGAAGGCTCTTCCTGGCATTGGACCTGGTGCGCCTTTCAAGACATCCCCGGGCTGGTCAAGTTGATGGGCGGCAACGAGGCGTTTGCAAAGAAACTGGACGAAGTTTTCACCACCTCCGCCGATGCCCATCTGGGAGGCTATCATGGTTCCAGCAGCCCCATTCACGAGATGCTCGAAATGGTGGCCGGCGACATGGGCCAGTACGCCCACGGCAACGAGCCGGTCCATCACATGATTTACCTTTACGACTACGCCGGCCAGCCCTGGAAAGCCCAGTCCAAGATCCGCCAGACCATGGCCTTGCTCTACAATGCCACCCCCGACGGCTATTGCGGCGATGAAGACACCGGGCAGATGTCGGCCTGGTACGTCTTCAGCGCC
The DNA here is from genome assembly GCA_963707025.1 of uncultured Verrucomicrobiae bacterium. GTDB lineage: Bacteria > Verrucomicrobiota > Verrucomicrobiia > Limisphaerales > Palsa-1400 > JBEKOF01. The sequence continues at coordinate 31,021 of CAVPOM010000002.1, forward strand.
ATGGGCTTCTACCCCGTTTGCCCGGGCGACCCCAATTATATCATCGGCAGCCCTCTGTTTGACAAGGTGAGGGTCCAGTTGCAGAACGGCAAGACCTTCACCATCACCGCCAAAGGCAACGGTTATCAGGAATATTACATTCGCGGCGCCACCCTGGACGGGGAAACCCTGAACAAGACCTGGTTTAGCCACAAGGACGTTCTGGAGGGCGCGGAGTTGGTCTTCACCATGAATTCCCAGCCCAACAAGAAATGGGGTTCCTCGCCGGAAAACTTTCCCCCGTCCGCCCTGGCCACGCTCCTGGGGGTGCCGTCCACCATGCCCGACGCCACCGGCAACAAGTAAAGGATTTATGTGCGCCAGGAGCAGACACGAAACGGGACCAAACCCTTGAAGTCATTCCGGTGACCGCGCTGCTGGAAAACAGGCGGGAAGCAGCAAGAATCCAACCGACCAAGATTTACATTTATGACCCCCGCCACAACAACTCCTTCCGCCAGCTACAGCTTCGTCATGCGGCTGACTTATCCCAACCGCATTGGTATGTTCGCCAAGCTCACCCAAATCATCGGCCGCCACGGCGGCGACCTCGGCGCGGTGGACATCGTCAACCCCGACGCCAAGCGCATGACGCGCGACATCACGGTGCGGGCGCGCGACCATGACCACATCCAGGCCATCGTCCACGCCATCCACAAACTCAAGGAAGTCATCGTCGCCAACGTTTCGGACCAGGTTTTTCTTCTCCATCTGGGCGGGAAAATTTCCATCCAGAACAAAGTGCCGTTGACGACGCGGGACACGCTCTCGATGGCCTACACCCCCGGCGTGGCGCGCGTCTGTTCCGCCATTGCCGAACAGCACGCCAAAGTCTGGCCGCTGACCATCAAAGGCAATTCCGTGGCTGTGGTCAGCGACGGCTCGGCCGTGCTGGGCCTGGGCAACATCGGCCCGGAAGCCGCCATGCCGGTCATGGAGGGCAAGGCCATGTTGTTCAAGGAATTTGCCGGCATTGACGCCTACCCCATCTGCCTGCGCACGCAGGACACCGCGCAAATCATCCAGACCGTGGCCAATCTCTCGGTGGGGTTTGGCGGCATCAACCTGGAAGACATCTCCGCGCCGCGCTGTTTTGAAATCGAGCAACGCTTGCAGGAACGGCTGGACATTCCCGTTTTTCACGACGACCAGCACGGCACCGCCGTCGTGGTGCTGGCGGCGCTGCTCAACGCCTCCCGTCTGGCGGGCCGCCATCTCGCCTCCCTGCGCATCGTCATTCTCGGAGCGGGCGCGGCGGGCACCGCCATCGCGGCCATGTTGCTCCACGCCGGCGTCAAAGACATCATCGCCTGTGACCGGCAAGGGAATTCTCCACAGCCGCGCTCGAACCGATTTGAATGAAGCCAAGACCCAACTCGCCGCCGCCACCAATCCCCGCGGCTTGAGCGGCGGGGTCGAGGATGCCTTGCGCAATGCCGATGTTCTGATCGGCGTCTCCGGGCCGGCATTGATCACGCCGAAAGCCTTGCGGCTCATGGCCGCCAAGCCCATTGTTTTTGCCCTGGCCAATCCCACCCCGGAAATCATGCCGGAGCAAGCCGCGGCCAGGGCCTGGATTGTGGCCACCGGCCGGAGCGACTATCCCAATCAGATCAACAACGTGCTGGCCTTTCCGGGAATTTTCCGGGGCGCATTGAACGTGCGCGCCCGCCGCATCAATGAAGCGATGAAGCTGGCTGCGGCCCATGCCATTGCGGGATGTATTGTCCGCCGGCAACTAAGCGCGGAATACATCGTGCCCAGCGTCTTCAATCGTGAGGTGGTGCAACGGGTCGCCGCCGCCGTCACCGAAGCCGCGGTCAAGACCGGGGTCGCCCGGAAAGGGCGTCCGCGCCATTGAACCTAAAACCAAATCTCATAACATTTCCCTCCCATGATCATCGGCGTCCCAAAGGAAATCAAAAACCAGGAGTATCGCGTCGCCCTGCCGCCTTCCGCGGCCTATCAACTGGCCAAACGCGGCCATCAAATCTTGGTGGAGCATGGGGCCGGCGTCGGTTCCGGATTCGCCGACCCGGAATACGCCCTGGCCGGCGCTTCGCTGGTGGACGGTCCGGCCGCCGTGTTCGGTCAGGCGGAGTTGATCGTCAAGGTGAAGGAGCCGCAGCCTTCGGAATTGTCGCTGCTCCGGCCCGGCCAGGTGCTCTTCACCTACCTGCACCTGGCGGCGGACAAGGCCTTGACCGAGGCGCTCGTCCGGTCCGGCGTGACCGCCATTGCCTACGAAACGGTCGAGGTCAACCGCCGCCTGCCCTTCCTCGAGCCGATGAGCGAAATCGCCGGGCGCATGAGTGTGCTGGTGGGCGGCTATTTTCTGGCCAAGCACTATGGCGGCAGCGGCACTCTCCTCGGAGGCGTGCCGGGCGTTCTGGCGGGCAAAGTCGTCGTTCTGGGCGGCGGCTCGGCCGGGATCAACGCCGCCCGCATGGCCACCGGCTTGGGCGCGGACGTGACCATCCTGGAAGTGGACATCGAGCGCATGCGCTATCTGGACATCACCCTGCATAATGCCCACACGCTTTACTCGGACGAATCGCACCTGTTGCAGATGTTGCCGGGCACCGACCTGCTCATCGGGGCGGTGCTCCTGCCCGGCGCCAAGGCGCCCAAGCTGATCCGCCGCGACATGCTCCGCCTCATGCGCCCGGGCAGCGTGCTGGTGGACATTGCCATTGACCAGGGCGGCTGCGCGGAAACCTCCCGCCCGACCACGCACGAGCAACCGGTCTTCGTGGAAGAGGGCGTGACGCATTATTGCGTGGCCAACATGCCCGGCGCCTACGCCCGCACCGCCACCCAGGCGCTGACCAATGCCACCTATCGCTACATCGAAATGCTGGCGGATTACGGACTCATCGAGGCCTGCCGTCAGCAGCCCGCGCTGCTGGGAGGCATCAACGTCATGGCCGGCCAGGTCACCCATCCCGCCGTGGCCTGCGCGCACGGGTTGCCCTGCCAGCCGCCGCCTCAAACTCCATCATCCTGTGCCAGCGCCTCGTCATAATGTTGGCGCGCCCTTTTTTCGCAGTGGGCACCGGCACGGTCGGACCTGGTTCAATTAAGCCGTGAACCATGGACAGACGAATTTCCTTCTGATAACTGGTTTTCTCGAAAGTGGCGCATTCTCCTGCCGGAACCAAGCGGCCTTGGGCGGGGTTAAATCCTCCACGGTGCGGTCGGCAAAGGGCAATTCGTGAACAAAATCGTAATTCTATAAACCCGCCTTTTGCCTTGTTCACGCCGCGCTGGAAGGAAAACAGTTATGATAAACAAAATCACCCGCAAAACCGGGTTCACCCTGGTCGAAATCATGATCGTGGTGGCCATCATCGGACTCCTGGCGGCGATCGCCATTCCAAACTTCGTGCGTGCGCGTCAGACAGCCCAGATGAACACCTGCATCAGCAACCTGCGCTGCATTGACGATGCCAAGCAGGAATGGGCCTTGGAACAGCGCCGGCAGAACACGGACACGCCGCTGGGCAGCGATCTCCAGCCCTGCTTGGGCCGCACCGCGGCCGGCAGTTTGCCGTGCTGTCCGGCGGACGGGGCGCAGAGCTTCGCCACCAGTTATGCTCCGCAAAGCGTGGGGGCCAAGGCCGTGTGCCTGATCCTCCCCGCAACGCACGTCCTGCCGTAACCGTCCTGGAGAGCCGTGCCGGCGGGATTAAGAAACAGGGCGCAAGGGCGCGCCCTGTTTGGTTCTATGCTCCTTCGCGCTCAGTGCGAGTGCGCTGTGGTGAAGGCGGGGTTGGTCTTTTCCTTCAAACGGGAAATGGGCCGCGGTCGCGGGGCTGTTGCGGATGCCGGCGGCGCCAACACCGCCGCGCGGTTCTGCTCATCGTAGAGGGCCGATTCCTTTTCCAGAAGCTGGGTTACTAAGAACAAAATGAACAAAATCGCGCCCAAGGGAAAACCCAGGTCAAAGAAGACATTGGACCGGGCATGGCTGAAGCCGATGGCAAATGCCAGGAGAGACAGGCCCACGAAGCCATATTTCCATTTCAACATAGGTTTCAACTCCGGCTCGGTTTTCCGCAATGGTGTTCGTCCTTGCGGAGTTAATCCAGGCCAGGAGGGTCGTCCGCGATTGCGGCGTATTGGAGAAAGCACGACCCATCCTGCCAGCCCGTGAAAAAGTCAGGGCGCGCCCAAGACGCGCCCTGGTCGCAGTTATTTAATCCAGTAAACTCAGGGGGATAGAGTTGTGGCGTGGCCTGGATGTGCAGTTGTCTGAGAAGAAAGTGTTTGACCGCGACGGCCCGCTCAAGCGCCAGTCGCCGCCACGTTGGCGCGCTGCGCTGCTTCAGGTTGACTGCTGCGGCATTTCTTATCATTACCGCCTCAACATGGCTTAAGGGCAGGGGCGCGCGCTCCTCAAATTTTGGGAAAAATACACCCGATTTTGCTCGCCTTAAAACGTCCATTTCAACTCAAATACTCCACGGCAAACCGGACGGCGCAGCCCGCCGTCCTTGTCGCCAGGCCGGGGAAACAAAAAAGGTCAAGCATCCCGCAAAAACGGGGGAGCCGGCCAGCCGGTTCGGCGACAGACTGCTGAAAAAGGATTTTTATGCGACGAGAAGATCGAACCGAAGTTCTGGTGGCGGGCGCAGGCCCGGTCGGCATGTTTACGGCGCTCCGGTTGGCGGAGAGCGGGATTGCAGTCCAGTTGATTGACCAGGAGTCACGCACCGCCGGACGCAGTTACGCTTGCGCCTTGCACCCGGGCACGCTGCAATTGCTGGACGAGGTGGGCGTGGCCCGCGAGGCGATCCAACGCGGACAACGAATCGAAACGGTGGCTTTTTACGAAGGATCCCTGCGGCGCGCCGAAGTCAAGCTGTCCCAGTTGCCGGTGCAGTTTCCTTTTGTGCTCGTTTTGACGCAAAGCCTCCTGGAAGACTTGCTGGAAAAAAAACTCAAGGAGCGGGGCGGCCTCAAGGTGCATTGGAATCACCGGCTGACGGATTTGGGGATGAAAGACGGGGCCGCCGCGGCCACCATCGAAGAGATGGCCCTGGCGGGCAAAGGCTACATCGTGCCGGGGTTTGAGTTGGAGGTGAAAAAAACCGTCTCGGCCCGCGCGGATTTCGTGGTGGGCGCGGATGGCCAGAATTCCGTCGTCCGGCAACGGCTTGGCATCGCCAGCCAGGAGGTGGGGGAGCCGGAGCTTTTCACGGTTTACGAACTGGAAACGGCGGCCACGCTGCCCCCGGAAATGAGCATCGTGTTCCACGAACAAACCGTCAGCGTGTTGTGGCCCTTCGCCGCCAACAAGTGCCGCTGGAGTTTTCAATGGTCGCAGGCGGACGCTCCGGCCGACTTCCCGCAGAAGGACCGCAACCGGTTCACCATCGCGGAATCTCCCGGCGAGAAGGACAGCCGGCACCAGGTGCAACAACTCTTGGCGGCGCGGGCTCCGTGGTTCCAGGCCGGCATCAAGGCGGTTGGCTGGGGCGCCGACATCCAATTCGCGCATCGCCTGGCGCGGCCATTTGGCCGGGAGCGGGCGTGGCTGGCGGGCGATGCCGCCCATCAGACCGGGCCGGTCGGCATGCAGAGCATGAACATGGGCATGCGCGAGGGCGCGGACCTGGCCGCCAAACTCAAACGGATTCTGCGCGAAAAAGGTTCGCCGGATTTGTTGGAAGCCTACAATCTCGAACACCGGACGGAATGGGAGCAATTGCTGGGTCTGAAAGGCGATCCCAAGGCGGGCGCCACGACCGGCGCCTGGGTCCGCCAGCGCTGTGGCAGGCTGTCCTCATGCCTTCCGGCCCTGGGCAAGGATTTGACCTTGCTCTTGCGCCAGTTGGGACTGGAATTTGAGTACGCCGGCCTGCCCGAGGTTCCCGCCAGGAGTTAATGCCGGTGATCCCGGTTGAATTTGCCGGGGCCATTGCTGGACAACTGCGCGATTGATTTGCGGCCGTCCGGCCGAATGCGCCGGGCGGATTTTGGCTGAAACCTGGCCCGTTTTCACGGCCAAATATGGCCAGCAAATGCCAAGGATGGTGTGGCGGCGGGGAGGGCGTCCGGGTAAATTGACGTTGAACATTATGAGAATTAAACCCACGGCAGAAGCCGGCCAGGTGCTCGTCCAACTGGACCGGAAGGACGAAGTTTTGCTGGAGCAAGCAGCCGCTCTTCACCGTCGGCAGGCCACCGTGGTCAGCCTGAAAAGAATTCTGGTGCCGGTGGACTTTTCGTCTTGCTCCAAGGAGGCGCTGGATTTCGCAGCGCTGCTGGCGCGGCAGTTCGGCGCGAGCCTGACTGTTCTTAATGTGGTCACTCCCTATTACGCGGTGGATCCTTATGGGATGAATCCCCCCGGTGACTTCGAACCCGATCTGGTGTCTTGCGCCAACAAGCAGCTGGATCACCTGGTCGGCCAGGCCTTGCCGCCGGAAGTGGCAGCGCAGACGTTGGTGCGCCGGGGCCGTCCGGCCAATGAAATTATCGAGGCGGCCAAGGATCTGGACGCCGACCTCATCGTCATCCCGACCCACGGGCACACGGGCTTGCAACACGTCGTCTTTGGGAGCACGGCCGAATATGTCGTGCGCCATGCCATGTGCCCCGTGCTCACCCTGCGGGCCAAAGGACAGAAACCGGAGGAATAAATATGTCCGCGAAACTGTGTGTCAGCGAAGAGGCCAAAGAAATGCGCGCTCCACAGGCCGGCACGGCATCTGGATGCGCGCGCGATTTCCTCGGCCATCGGTTTGTTTATGTCGTCATTTCGGCCCGGGCGGGCGGCCTTTCCATCGGGCTGAACATGAATCCGGACAAGTCGTGCAACTTCGATTGCGTTTACTGCGAGGTCACCCGCGAGTCCCGGCCGGTCGAGCGTGAACTGGATGTTGGCCTCATGGCGGAGGAATTGGAGAAGACCCTGGTCCTGATCCATTCCGGGGAAATTCGCCACCTGGCCGGTTACGGCACCTTGAGCGCCGACTTGCTGCGATTGCGCCATGTCGCTTTCAGCGGCGATGGCGAGCCGACCTTGTGCCCGAACTTTGCCGAGGCGGTCCAGGAGGTGGTGCATGTGCGGGCGCGGCGAGTGCTTCCTTTTTTCAAGTTGGTCCTCATCACCAACGGCACGGGCCTGGATTCGGAGCCGGTGCAGGACGGCCTGCGCTACTTTACCCGCGAGGACGAAATCTGGATCAAGCTCGACGCCGGCACGCAGGATTGCATGGACCGGATCAACCGGAGCGCCATCCCGCTGGATAAAGTCATGGAAAACGCCTGGCTGATTGGCCGCAAACGCCCCATCATCATCCAAAGTTTGTTCCCCCTCCTCGGCGGATGGGAACCGCTGCCGGAAGAGATTGACGAATACATCCAGCGCCTGCACGAACTCAAGGAGGGCGGCGCGATGATTTCCCTGGTCCAGATCTATTCGGCGACCCGTCCGGCGGCGCACCCCGATTGCGGGCACATCCCCCTGCAAAGTCTGGCCCGCATCTGCCGGCGCGTCAAAGCCGAGACCGGATTGCCAGCGGAAGTGTTCTGAGGGAGAGGCCGCCCAGGGCCCTCAAGCCGAAGCCAACTGTCCCCGGTATTCCGTCGGCGATTGTCCCATGATTTTCTTAAACACGCGGTTGAAGTGGGTTAAGGACTGGAAGCCGACTTCATAGGCGATCTCACTCACGCGCAGGTTGCGGTTGAGCAGGAGATTCTTCGCCTTTTCCACGCGGATGCGCGGAACGTAGTCGGTAAAATTCAGGCCGGTGGACTTCTTGAACATCTTGCAGAAATAAAAGATGCTGGTGTTGACCGCTTTGGCCACCTGGCCCAGCGACAGGTCTTCGGCCTGGTTGTCGTGGATGAACTGCCGGGCGCGGGTGATGGCCGGCGGCTCGCTATTTTCGCGCTGGACCAGAATCTGGTTGCTCACCATGGAGATATGCTGCGCAAAGATCCAGAGCAGCTTCACCACCCCGTCGTGCTGCCGGGACGACAGCACCTTCGTGCCGAAATACGCCTTTTTGAGGCGGTCGGTGGCAATTCCCATCCCCCAATCCGCCGTCAGCCGGGCGGTGTGTTGGAACTGGGTTGTCGTCGGCGTCTTCCGAAAAATCTGGCCGGTTTGGAGAAAGCCCACCAGCCGCTCCCCCGTGCGAATCGGCACCGCCGTGTCGCTCAGTCCCAACTCGCATGTCAGGGTTTGCGGTTCGTGCTGGGCGTGGTCCGAAAGCCGTTGTTGCAGGCGCAGGCACGCCGCGCAAGAGCGGCTTTTGGCGGACATCATCGCGCAAAACGGGTTCTCGTGCCGCTTGCCCCGATGCGGCAACTGCCAGGATTCGACCGGCCGCAAGGAAACCGGCAGCCCGGTCGTCTCGCTGAAGGCCCGTTCATAATCCTGGTAGATCCTCGAATGGCTCAGCGACTGCACCAGGTCCGCCCCATCCCCGGCAAAATACTCGTGCTGCCTGGCGGTCAGCGCGCGATTTTGAGCAGATTTTGATCTCATCCCGCCAAAATAAGCTAAGCTTCTGGCCGCGACAATCGGGAGCAAACCCAAAGCCGCCCTGGCGAATATAACTATCCAGACTAAGGAATTTCCCTAGCCTGGGCAATGCCAGCGAGCGCCGCCGGCCAACCAGCTTGAGCCGAAAAAGCGTGTCCGAATTGCCGCCCCGCATCCGCGCAGCCTGTCCTGCCACAGCTTCCGGGCGGCGGCAGAAGAACTCATCCTCTGGTTGGTGAAGGCCGCCTTTTAAACAGGCGGGGCTTTTTGCCTGGATTCCTGCTGCCGTTGCAGCAATTGCACCCGGGTGGTCTGCAGCCGCTGGATCACAATCGCCGCCACCCGTTTCATCAACTCAAAGCCAAAAGCGGGATCGTGCTCACACTCTTCGCGCAGGCGGGTGCCGTAAAAGAATATCGCCGTCGTCGGCTCCACCGCGCGCGCGCTGAAATGCCAGTTATACGGCGGAAACAGCCAGGACCAGCCCAGCACCTCGTCTTGGCCGATCAAATGAATCAGCGGGGCGGCCTCGGGATGGTGCCCGGATTCCAGCGCGATTTTGCCCCGGCAAACCAGGTAAAAGCGGTTGGCCGGATCGCCTTCCTTGAAAATCAGTTCATCCCGCTCGAACTGTTTGAACATCGCCACCTCCACCAGTTTCTTCAGGTGTTCGGGCTTCATGTCCGCGACGAAGCGATGGGCGGCGATGGCCCCGGCCAGTGGAGGCGTGGTTTCGTCTTTGCTTCCAATCATCGCATTCATGTTCTCCTCTGGTGTACAGTTTCGTCTCGCGGTTCGATTAATGCAGCTTTCACCTTAAAAGGACCAGCGGGAGCCACCCGGCGCAACACCTCTTTTGGCAAAGACCGGCCCAAATTTGCCCTCTCCGCATGGCCGGGGAAGGCCACGCCCAAGTCGTTGCAGCGGCGCCTTATGACCGCCGCATATCGAAACCGGCTTTGCTGAAACCCGCCAGCCTCCAAAGCCCGCCCCTCAAGAAACCTTGGTCGGCGCCGGTGCCATCTTTGCCGCAGGCAGGGCCAGGTGGTTGATTAGGACAAACGACCCGACCGTCTTCACCGCGTCTTCCAAGGAAACCCGGTCCGTGTTGATGACAAAATGGTAGAGCAACCGATCGTCTATGTCTTTGCCGAAGTATCTTTTCAGATACCGGCGACGGCCTCCATCCTCCCGCTTCATGCGCCGGAGGGCCTCCTTGCTGTCGAGATGGTCAAATTCCCGCATGTGGGCGACGCGATGTTCGACCGAACCGACCAGCCGGACGTGGAGCATTCCCGGCAGGCGCGCGGTGATGACATTGGCGCCGCGGCCGACAATGATGGCATTGCCCAACTGAGCCAGGTGCAAAATGGTTTCGGAGGCCCGCCGCACCAGCGTCTCCGTGGGAGGATGCAGACTGAACAAATCTTCGATAATATCGTTCAGTTGGCTGACGCGGTCCTCCGGCATGAACGACGCCAGGCGGGCTGGCAGGTGATGATCCCGCAGGACGGCCTCGACCAAATCGCGGTCGAAAACCGTCCATCGCCTCGCCCCTTGCGGCAGCACGGCCTGGAGGCAGACGGCCAATTCTTCGGCGAAATAACAGGCCCCGCACCCCGATTGCCTTGAAATGGTCACGCCGCGGACAATGCCGTTTTCCCCGCGGCGGGCGGGCCCGGGCGGCTGTAGTTGACAGTTGATGAAAGTGAAACAGCGATCAAGACCGGAGGTTGCATTCATAAGTCACCTGTTTTCCAAGGAGAAACGCCGCCGGCGCAACCGGCTAATGCGTCCGTCATGGGTGGGCCGGCAAAGGCAGGGCCCGCACTCCGCCCCGTGCGCCGCAGCCGGGGCGAAAGGGCATGCCCGCCCCCAGGTATTGGCAGCGGAATCAACGTCTTACTGCCGCCGTGCGGCGGGTCCCGATATTTCGGGACCCGCCCTGCCACCCATGAGTGGCCCACGGCGGAACGTGGCATCATCTCAATTCTCCGCGGGCTAGGGCAAAGGCTCAGCCCCGCTTTTGAATGGCCTGGCAGCGGCTCCTTTCGCCCGCTGGCCGGCAAATTTATCAAGGGGTGGCTTGCTCCGCGGCGGTGGAGCACTCCGCGCAGCCCGGGATGCGGCTGGCGCTGTTGGTTTGACGGGGGAGAGCAGTGACTGCTCGGCCTGAAGCCAGAATTCGACATCCTTGCCGGCGGGTCTGCCATTTTTTTCCCAAAGCTGATGCGCCAGGAAGGCGATGTCATCACGGCTTGGGTGTGGCGGCGGAATGGATTCTTGCATAACTAATTTCCTTTCATTTTGACTGCAGCTTTGCCTTTCGTTTGCATCGGTCGCTTCCCTCTTGCGTTGTGCTCCCGTCCTGCAAACCTAACACCCCTGCGGCAAAACTACAGCAAGTTGGCCACTTTTTCTTCCTCTTTTTCCACCCATTTCTTGCGCAAGTCTCGTCCTTTTTTGACCCGCCCCAGCGGCGCCAGGATTCAGCCAAAGGCAATGCTCATGCTGTGGACCCCTTCACACCGGGGTTGTTGGCCACGGCCCCGGCCGGCGCCAGCCGCTCCAGGGATCGCGACCGCCACAGGTAATAAATGGCCGGATAGACCAGCAGTTCCATGAGGGTGGAGGTGACGACGCCGCCCATCATCGGAGTGGCGATGCGTTTCATCACGTCTGCGCCCGCGCCGTGGCTCCAGAGAATGGGCGCCAGGCCGGCCAGAATCACGCAGGCCGTCATGGCTTTCGGGCGGACGCGCTTGACTGCGCCGTGATAGATGGCGTCGCGCAGATCGGTCACGTTGCGCATCCGGTCTCTTTTAATCCACTCCCCGTGGGCGATGTCAAGATAGAGCAACATGACAACCCCGGTCTCGGCGTCCAAGCCTGCCAGGGCAATGATGCCCACCCACACGGCGACGCTCAGGTTGTAGCCGAGCCAGTAGATGGCCGCGAATGCGCCCACCAGCGAGAAGGGAACGGCCAGCATCACGATGGCGGTCTTAATGGCCGAACGAGTGTTGAGGTAAAGGATGAGCACGATGATGAGCAGCGTCAGCGGCACCATGAGCATCAGCCGCGCTTTGGCCCGCTGCATGTATTCATATTGGCCGCTCCAAAAAAGGCTGTAGCCGCCCGGCAGTTTGATTTGGCCTTGGGCCACGGCGTCGTTGACGGCGCGCATGGCCGATTGAACATAAGTGCCGAGGTCTTTGCCCTTCACGTCCACATAAATCCAGGCGTTGGGTACGGCGCCCTCGCTTTTAATTCCCATCGGGCCATGCACCGTTTCGATTTTCGCCAACTGGCCGAGCGGCACTTGCGCCCCGCTGGCTGTGGGCACGCTGATGTCGCGCAACGCCCCGAGGTTCTCCCGGAAATCCCGGCTGTAGCGCAAATTAACCGCGTAACGTTCCAAGCCCTCCACCGTGGTCGTCAGCGGCATTCCCCCTAGCGCCACTTCCAGCACCTCCTGCACGTCGCCAACACGCAGGCCGTAACGGGCGATGGCGTCCCGGTCCATCGTGATCTCGATGTAGTTTCCCCCCATCGTGCGCTCGGCAAAGGCGCTCAACGTGCCGGGCACGGTTTTTACTACCGCCTCTACCTCTGACGCCACGCGCTCCAGCACCGCGAGGTCGGGTCCGGCGATCTTGATGCCGACGGGTGTCTTGATGCCGGTGGCCAGCATGCCGATGCGCGTCTCGATGGGCATCGTCCAGAGATTGCCGAGACCGGGGAATTGAAGCGCGTTGTTCAACGCGTCTTCCAATTCATCCGGCGTGCGGCGGCGATGCGCGATGACGCGGCCGCCGTCGTCCTTGATGTCCACCGCCGGCCATTGTTCTTCGGGCTTGAGTCTGATCGTGGTTTCGATCATGTCCATTGGCGCGGGATCGGTGGCCGTTTCGGCGCGGCCAATTTTGCCGAAGACGTTTTGCGCCTCTGGAAAGGTTTTGATGATTTTATCGGTTTGCTGCAGGACTTGGCGCGCGGTGGTCGGGCCGAGGCCTGGAAACGTGGTGGGCATGTAGAGCAAATCGCCTTCGTACAGGCGGGGCATGAACTCCGAACCGAGGTTCTGATAGGGGAAGAACTTTCCGGCTTTGAAAGCCCATTCCTTGACTTTGCCGTCCGGCAGCAGGCGCGCGGTCACCGTGTTCCACGGCAAGAACACCCAAACCACCAGCATGGCGGCCGTCGTGACGACGGCCCAGCGCCATTTGATCACGAAATCAATCGCCGGATGATAGAGCCACAGCAGGAAGCGGTTGAGGGGGTTTTTCTCTTCGGCTGGGATTTTGCCACGGATAAAAAATCCCATCAAAACCGGCGCCAGCGTGATGGAGAGCAACGCGGCTGCGCCCATCGAATACGTTTTGGTGAACGCCAGCGGCTTGAAGAGCCGGCCTTCCTGCGCCTGGAACGTGAAGATGGGAAGGAAGGACACCGTAATGACCAGCAGTGAGTAGAAGAGCGTCGGCCCGACTTCGACGGCGGCGTCGCGGATGATGTCCCAATGCGGTTTCCGGCCCCGGTCACGCTCGAGATGTTTATGGGCGTTTTCAATCATGATGATGACCGCGTCCACCATCGCGCCGATGGCGATGGCGATGCCGCCCAGCGACATGATATTCGAGCTGAGGCCCTGGCCAAACATGACCAGAAACGAAATCAGCACCGCCACGGGCAGGATGATGATGGCCACCAGCGAACTGCGCAGGTGCATCAGGAACGCCAGGCAGACCAGCGCGACCACCATGCTTTCCTCAATGAGTTTTTCTTCGAGCGTTTTCACCGCGCGATCAATCAGCGCGCTGCGGTCGTAGGCGATCGTGTACTTCACGTCCGCCGGCAGTCCCTTCATCGCCGCGTCGAGCCTGGTCTTCACGTCGAGGATGACCTGGCGGGCGTTGGCGCCGTAGCGCACCACCACGATGCCGCCGACGGTTTCTCCCTCGCCGTTCAACTCGGCGATGCCGCGCCGCATGTCGGGGCCGAGCTCGACGTTGGCCACCTGGCTGAGGAGAATCGGCACGCCGTTGTCACCCAGGCCCACCGCCACTTTGCGCAGGTCGTCCAGGCTTTGCACGTAGCCCTTGACCCGCAGGATGAATTCCTTTTCCGACAATTCGATGGAACGACCGCCCACCTCGCCATTGCTGCGCTGGACCGCCGTCGCCACCTCGGAAATGGAAAGGTTGTAGGCCCGCAGTTTGGCTGGATCCACCGTGACTTGGTATTGCTTGACGAAGCCGCCGATGGAGGCGACTTCCGAAACGCCTTCCACCGCGGCCAGTTGGTAGCGCAGATACCAATCCTGCATCGAGCGCAGTTGGGCCAGGTCGCGGTTGGTCGAGTTGAGCGAATACATGAACGCCCAACCCACGCCGGTGGCATCCGGGCCGAGGCTCGGGGTGACGCCTTGCGGCAGCCGGCCGCTCAAGCCGCTGAGATATTCCAGCACCCGGCTGCGCGCCCAATAGGGATCGGTGCCGTCCTCAAAAATGACATAGACAAAGCTGAATCCGTAAAATGAATAGCCGCGCACCACTTTTGCCTTCGGCACGGAAAGCATTTTGGTCGTGATAGGATAGGTTACCTGGTCCTGGACAATTTGCGGCGCCTGGCCCGGCCATTCCGTGTAGATGATCACCTGCACGTCCGACAGGTCGGGGATGGCGTCCAGCGGAATATTGCGCACGGCATAAATGCCGCCGAGCACGAGCATAATCGTACCGAGAAGAACAATGAATTTGTTCTTGAGCGAAAAATCTATGATGCCTTTGAGCATGATCGTCTTTCGTCCTCAGGCGCCTTTGGCCGTCTTCTTGCCGACCCGGTAAGACGGGCCTTCTTCTTTGATGTGGAATCCAATTTCCCTTTTCGGCGCGTCGGGCGGCGGGGTTGGGGCCATGAGCTGGCGGATGGCCTCGAAAAGGGAGTGAATGCCCGCGTCATGGCTTTCGATCTTACGTTCCAGTTCGGCCAGTTGGTACGCCAATTCCTTGTGCAAAGATAACGCCTCGCGAAGCCGGACGAAGGCGCGCATCATGGCGACATTGACCTGAACGGCCCGGTGGCTGCGCAAAATGCCGGACAACATGGCAACTCCCTGCTCGGTAAAGGCAGAGGGGAGATATTTGTAATGCTGTCCGCGCTTTAAGATTCCAGATTGGAATCTTAAAGACTCCGCTTCCTCAACCGTGAGTTGAAACATAAAGTCCCCGGGGAAGCGGTCCAGGTTCCGCTTCACCGCCTTGTTCAGGTTGCTGGTCCTCACACCGTAAAGAGCCGCCAAGTCGCGGTCCAGCATCACCCTTTGGCTGCGAATGAGGAAAATGGCGTTTTCAACGTCAGGTGCGGCCAGGAGATGGGGCGTTGTTTTCATGGACTTGGGAGCAACAAAGGTCGTGCGCGTTCATTCGCGGACCGCAGCCCCCGCAGGCAGGTTGGTCGGCGGCGCTTCCATTATTGGAATAAGTGTCATGCCGCACTTGGGGCACTTGCCCGGTTTGTCGGACCGCACTTCGCTGTGCTCAGGCATCGGGCAGGTGTAATAAAGAATTTTCCCCCCGGGCTGCAGTTTCTTCAGCGTCTCTTCAGACACGGGCACGAGCGTCATGCCGCAGATGGGACATTGGCCAGGATGGTCGTAGGCGATGGCGACATGCTCCGGCATCGGGCAGATGTATTTCAAAGCCCCGGCAGACCCGGAGGATGATGCCTTGCCGGCGTTGGGGGTGGAAGACAGGCCCGTTTTCTCCCCCTCCGCCAGCTCGGACGACTTCTTCGGCTCCAGCATTTTCTGAATCGCCTCGCGAAGCTGGCTCTCCGAATCGAGCATGAACTGGCCCGACGTGACAATGCGCTCGCCCTCCTTCAATCCGCTCAGGACTTGATACTCGTCGTTCTCCGCCTGCGGCCCGAGGGTGACGGAGCGCGGGTCAAATTTTCCGCCGTCCAACGCCACGAACACGGTGGTCTTCTCGCCGCTGCGCAGGATGGCCATGTCTGGCACCAGCAGCGCGGATGGCTCCAGTTCGGACGTGACCTGCACGGTGGCAAACATGCCGGGTTTGAGGAAGTAGCCCGGATTGTGGAACTCCATCCGCACCCGGGCCGTGCGCGTTTTCACGTCCACGCTCGGATAGATGTAGGTGACCCGCCCGCGAAACTCCCGGTCCGGCAGGTACGAGAGCGTCACGGTCGCTTCTTGACCCAATTTGATATACGCCAAATCCTGTTCGTATATGTCCGCCTGCAGCCAGACCAGCCCCAAGTCCGCCAGCCGGAATATTTTCATGCCGGCCTCCACCATCTGGCCTTCCACCACCATTTTTTCGGTCACGAACCCGTCCTGCGGCGCGAGGATGCGCAGGGTCTTCTGCGGCTGCCGGGTGCGCTCCAGACCGGCGATTTGATCCTCGGAAATGTCCAGGAACTTCAGCTTGGTCAGCGCGCTGGCCCGGATGGCTTCCGCCCCTGGCGTGGCGCTGCCGGCCGAACCGGCCGCCTGCAAATACTCCACCTGCGCGCTGTAGAGCTCCGGCGAATAGATTTCAAACAACGGGTCGCCGCGCATGACCAACTGGCCCGTCGTGTTCACGTCCAGCTTCTCAATCCAGCCCTTGAATTTGGTCGTCACGTCGGACATGCCCGCTTCGTTGTAGTCAATCACCCCCACCGCGCGAATGGTCCGGCGCAGCGGGCCGCGCTCCACCCGGGCGGTGCGGATGCCCATGTTCTGAATCGTCACCGGGTCAATGGCGATGGTCTGCGACGCGCCGGCAGCCGTTTCGTCTTCATAGACCGGCGCCATGTCCATGCCCATGCTGTCCTTGCCGGGAGTCTGCCGCACTTCACCCGGCATCATGGTGGATTTGTAGTACTTGATTTTGCGTTCCCCGCTGGCCGTCGCCGATGCGCCTGCCTGTTTGCGAATCGGATTCAATTTCATGCCGCAGATCGGGCAATTCCCGGGATGATCCTGAATCACCTGCGGATGCATCCCGCAAGTGTAAAGCGTTTTGTCTTGATCGGTCCCGCTCACGCCGTCGTGATTGGGAGCCTTGGAACACCCTGCCATGAACGCGCCAGCGCCGACCGCCGCAATGAGAACCAAAAGGGAAATGCTCTTAGTCATATCAAAATCAGTGTTTGAGGTTCTTGGACGCAGCCGGTGCCGCCGCGGCCCCGCCCGGAGAAGCCGGCAGAAACGGCGCGCCTTCCGGCGCGATTCCGGCGATGGACAGCGACAGTTCCGCCAGGATAATTTCCCGGCGCGTGCGCGCCTCCACTTCCTCCAGTTGAAAGTTCAACAGCGTCCGCTCCGCATCCGTCAGGTTGAAGAAATCAATCTGCCCGGCCAGATAGCCCGCCCGGGCAATTTCCAGGGACTTCCGCGCTTTTGGAATCAGCTTCTCCTGCAACAGGGCCAGATCGCGGGTCGCTTCCCGGTATTCGTAAGTCTTCATCGCGAAATCCACCGTCACCAGGATTTGCCCGGAACTGAGCCGCGCGGCGGCGGCGCGCTGGCCGGCCTGGGCCGCCGCGATTTGCGCCGCAATTTTGTCCCGCCAGACCGGCAGGCTCATGCTCGCCTGCGGCCAATAAAACGGCGGACTATAGACCTCGGCCTGCAACCCGGCGGAAAAATCGGGCACTTTGGATTTGCGCGCGACCGCAATGGAGGCCTCCGCCAGGCGCACCTCCGCTTCCATCGCCTTGAGGCCGGGATTGCGCGCGAAGGCCGTGTCGAGCAACTCGTCGCCCTTCAAATCCAGCGGCGTGGTTTCAAAACCAGCCGGCGCCGCCGGGTCCGGTTGGTCGCGCGTCAGGCCCAGCGCGCCTTTGAATTGCGCCGTCAGCGGCCGGCGCGAATCTTCCAGATTGCTGATCTCCGTGGCCAGTTTGTCCTGCTCGATTTGCGCGCGATAGACATCCTGCAACGTCACCTTCCCTACTTCGTTTTGCGTGCGGGCGCTTTTTTCCAGGTCGGCCAGCAAATTGAGCGTCTCGCGGTTGATGCGGATTTTTTCGTCGAGAAACCAAAGCTGGTAATAGGCCTGTTTGACGGCGAAGGCCGTCTCCAGCGCGGCCGTTTCAAAGGCAAAATACTTCGCCCGGCTCGCGGCGCCGGCCGCGCTGGCCGCCGCCTTCAGCTTGCCGGGGCCGGGAAAATCCTGCATCAACCCCGGCATCAGGGAGGTCAGGACATCTTGAATGTAGGCTTGCAAGGTCAGTTTTGGATCCGGCAGCGACCGCTCGACGGTGATGCGTTCGACCGAGGCCGCCCAGTCAAAGTAGGCCGCCCGCACCCGGGGTTGGGTCATGATTGCGAACTGCAAATAGTTGCTCAACCCGGCCTTCGCATCCAATTGGGGCAAAGGCGCGCCCGGCCAATAA
This sequence comes from uncultured Verrucomicrobiae bacterium, assembly GCA_963707025.1. Classification (GTDB taxonomy): domain Bacteria; phylum Verrucomicrobiota; class Verrucomicrobiia; order Limisphaerales; family Palsa-1400; genus JBEKOF01. The sequence continues at coordinate 48,971 of CAVPOM010000002.1, forward strand.
GCCTGTTCGACTTTCTTTAAATCACTGCGGGCTTGCCGCTCCGATGGGGCCGGCACGCCCGCGCATCCGGCCAGAAATAACACCCCCCATGAGAAGGCCGCCAATAAAGCGGGCCGGCGGCGGACGGGTGCCATGCAACGAACAATCACGGCTTCGCCTTCTTTTCCTCCTCCGCCAGCTTTTTGAGGTATTTGTCCGGGTCTTTGTTGAAGTCCTTCACACAATCCTTGCAGCAGAATTTGATTTGCTGTCCCAGGTAATTGGTCGTGAACGGCTCGCCCATCTCGCCCAGCTTGTCGCCGGAGACCAGGCAAAAATTGAGGGGATACGGCTTGACCGCGGCTTGGGTCGAACCGCCCGGACGGGCGGTGTGGCATGAGCAGAGCAGCGCGGGAGCGCCGGCCAACAGGGCCAGCAGCGGGATGGCCAGTAATGTTCTTTTCATGTTTCTCTTTCAGGTGGATTTGTTTGTTCTTTCGCCGCGCAGTCTCACCCGAGATTGGACTGCGCCCGCAAAATTCATAAGGTTAAGTGCGATTCAAATTTTGGGTCCGATGGCATGGCTGCCACGCCACTTTCCATTGCTCTGATGATTACTACGCCACCACCGCTCCATTCCCTCCGCTTTTGTTGCCTGTGCCTTGCCCTTTTTTGCCCTCCGACCCGGCAAAAGTCCAGCCGGGAAGTAATTTGGGTTTTGACATAAGACCGGGTCGAATTCAGCATTCCCGTCTAAACGAAGGAACCACCATGCAAAAAAAGCACTCTTCCCGCCGGGATTTTTTGAAGCAATCCGCGCTGGCCGGTGTGGCGGCGTCCATGACCGGCGCCTTGACCGGCTGTGCGGCGCCGGGCAGCGCCGGCGCCATCACCCTCCCCAGCGGGGTCTCCCTTGGCGGACGCATCGGTGAGACGCGCCCGCGTCCCTCCGGCCAGCAACCGGTCCACCAACTGACCACCCAGCCGCTGGGGCGGGTGCGCGTGGCCTTCATTGGTTGCGGCGGACGGGGCACCAGCCTGATCGGCGATGTCCTGGGCATCGAATTTGCCGATGTGGTGGCGGTGTGCGACCTGCGAGCAGAGCGGGCGGAGTCGGCCACCGGACGCGTGGAAAAGGCCCGCGGCAAACGCCCCGCCGTTTTTGGCGGCACTGAGAGCATCTGGGAAAAACTGTGCGAGCTTCCGGGCATTGACGTGGTCTATGTTGCCACTCCCTGGGAATGGCACGCGCCCATGGCCGTCCGCGCCATGGAGCGCGGCCAGCACGCCTTCGTCGAGGTCTCGGCGGCGGTGACAGTGGACGATGGCTGGCGGCTGGTGGATACCAGTGAGCGCACGCAGAAGCATTGTTTGATCCTCGAGAACTGTTGTTACGGCGAGAACGAACTCTTTGTCTTGAACCTGGCGCGGCAGGGGGTTTTCGGCGAACTCAACCATGCCGAGTGCGCTTACCTTCACGACCTGCGCAGTTTGCTTTTTGATCTCAACGGCGAGGGTCTCTGGCGGCGCCATTATCACCTGGCCTACAACGGCAATCTCTATCCCACTCACGGCCTCGGCCCGGTCGCGCAACACCTCGGCATCGGGCGCGGCGACCAGTTCAAATTCCTGGTCTCCACCAGCTCCCCGGAACAGGGGCTTTCCAAGTGGGAGCGCGACCACCACCCGAACGGCGGCCAACAGGCCGGCGAAAAATACCTCTGCGGCGACATGAACACCTCCCTCATCAAGACCGAACTGGGCCGCACCATCATGCTCCAGCACGACGTCGTCAGCCCGCGCCCTTATAGCCGCATCAACGCCTTGTACGGCACCGGCGCCGTCTTTTTTGATTACCCGCCGCGCCTGTCAATCAATCAGCCAAAGCAGTTCGGCCTGGCCGCCAACAGTTCGGAGGACTGGCTCAGCCCGGGCGACCTGGCGAAAATGCGCGACAAGTTCACCCATCCGCTCTGGCGCAATCTGGCGGAACGCGCCAAGGGGTCCGGCCACGGCGGCATGGACTTCGTGGAAAACTGGCGGCACCTGGATTGCCTTCGCCAGGGAATCACCCCGGACATCACCGTCTATGACGCGGCGGCTTGGAGCAGCATCATCGAACTGTCCGCCCGATCCGTGGCCACCGGCAGCGCCCCGGTGCCCATTCCCGATTTCACCCGCGGCCTCTGGAAGTCCAGGCCACCCCTGGGCATCGTCAGTTGATCTCCCCGTCGCGCCCGGCTATGAGGCCGGCATGCTTTCCGAGGGAGCAGTGCGGCCCGACGCCGATGCAGGTGGCGCGGGTGCTTTTAAATTTCCAAAGAATTTATTTGCATTTGTTTTATTTCATTTTATATTCAACCATATGGTTGAATATAGCTCAAGGTTGTTGGACCGGACTTTTGGGGCGCTGGCGGATGCGACGCGGCGGCGGATTTTGGCGCAGTTGGCGAAGGGCGGGGAGTGCGTGACGGATCTGGCGCGGCCGCATGCGATGTCGCTGGCGGCGGTGTCCAAGCATGTGATCGTTTTGGAGAAGGCGGGATCGGTGAGGCGGCGCCGGCACGGGCGGGTGCATTCGTTGACGCTGGAGGCGAAGCCGATGAAGGAGGCGCAGGCGTGGATCGAGCGGTACCGGAAGTTTTGGGAGGGGAATCTGGATCAGTTGGAAAAATATTTGAACAAACTGCAAACAAAGGAGACCAAACAAGATGACGATAAATAATGAAGTGCAGAAGCCGGATGACGCGACGCTGGTCGTGAGGCGAGTGTTGAACGCGACGCCGGAGCGGGCGTTCCAGGCGTGGACATCGGCGGAACATATCCAACAATGGATGCGGCCGGAACCGGGGATGGTGGTTCCGCTGGCGAGCATGGATTTGCGGGTGGGGGGAAAATTCCGCATTCAGATGAAGATGCCGGACGGGGAATTTTTTACGGCGTCGGGGGAGTTCCGCGAGGTGAAGGCGCCCGAGCGGCTGGTTTACACATGGGATTGGGAGAAGGATGCGAGTGGCGCCGAGTTTGGCGAGGTGGAGGGGAAGCCGTCGCTGGTCACGGTGGAGTTTCTGAGGCGGGGCGAGCGGACGGAGCTGGTGCTGACGCACAGCCGGTTCGCCACGGTGGAGAGCCGGGACAACCACGCGCGGGGCTGGGGCAAAATTGCGGAGAGCTTTGCGAGCTTTGTGGAGAAAGGATGACGCGACGCATGGCAAGGCCGGATTTTTTGGCCACGGATGTCATAGTTAAGAGGGGGCGGCTCTGTCGTCTGCCCGCTCTTCAATCTGATTTTTCCACTTCCCCGGAAGATTAGGATTAAGATCAAGATTAAGAATTGAGGCGTCGGCGCGGATTCCGCGGGCACCAGGAACCGGAGCTGTTTTTTAGAATGGATTACATAAACTAATCATCTGGCTTGGAAAGCCATTCCCTTCCCTTGCCCGATCTTTCCCCTTTTTTGCCATGCCGGGTTGCGCGGTCGGGCAATTCAGGCATAGGCTTCGGCAAAATACGGTGAGCTTGCTATTCCGCGGTGCGGTAGTATTTCTAATGATTATGAAACCGGTTTTGTTCAACAACACGGTGCTGCGGGACGGCCATCAATCCATGGCCGCCACCCGCATGACCACCGCCCAAATGCTCCCCGCCGCTCCCGTGCTCGACGGCATGGGCTTCCACGGCCTGGAAACCTGGGGCGGCGCGACCATTGACTCCTGCCTGCGCTTCCTCCATGAAAATCCTTTTGACCGCTTGCGCGCCCTGAAGAACCGCCGCTCCCCATACCCCGCAGATCATGCTCTTGCGCGGCCAAAACATCGTCCAATACGCCAGTTTCCCGGATGACGTGGTGGAGGCCTTTGTGCGCTGCATGTGCCAATTCGGCATGGACATCATCCGCATCTTCGATGCCCTCAATGATCTGCGCAACCTGCAAACGGCCATTCAGGCCGTCAAGAAATGTCGGAAACAGGCCCGGGGGAACTCTGCTACACCATCAGCCCGGTGCATACGGTGGAGAACTTTGTCAAGATGGGCATTGAGCTGGAAAAGATGGGCTGCGATGCTCTGGGCATCAAGGACATGTCGGGCATCCTCCAGCCGCGCATCGCCTTCGACCTGGTCAAGGAACTCAAGCGCAAAGTCGCCATTCCCATCACCCTGCATACCCACGACACCGCCGGGCTGGGCGCGGCCAGTTATCTGGCGGCCATCGAGGCGGGGGTGGATTGTGTCGAGGTTTCGATTGTTCCCTTCGCCAACGGCACCTCGCAGCCCGATACCCGGCGCATGTTGGCGCTCCTGGAAGGGGATCCGCGATGCCCGCAATTCAACACGGAAAAACTTTCCGAACTCCGCGATTACTTCGAGGGCGTTTACAAAGAGTTGTCCCAATTCACCAGCCCCGCCAACGAGCGGGTGGACAGCGACATCCTCATTTACCAGGTGCCAGGCGGGATGCTCTCCAACTTTCGCACTCAACTCAAAGAGCAAGGCATGTCGGAAAGTTTTGACGAAGTGCTGCGTGAGATTCCCGTGGTGCGCGAGGCGCTGGGCTGGATTCCATTGGTCACGCCGACCTCCCAGATCGTGGGCACCCAGGCCATGATGAATGTCAAATTCGGCCGCTGGAAAATGATCTGCCAGCCCGCCCAGGACATCGCCCTTGGCAAATATGGCAAAACGCCCGGCCGGATTGATCCGGATGTGCTGGCCCAAGTCGAAAAACTCTCCGGCAAAAAAACCATCACCGTCCGTCCCGCCGATCTGCTGGAACCCGGCCTGGAGAAGTTTCGCAAGCAATGCGCCGAAAAGGGCCTGCCGGTGGAAGATGAAATCGTGGTGCTCTTTGCCATGTTCCCCCAGCAAGTCGAAGCCTTGTTCAAGCCCAAGCCGGCGGCGGCCGCCGCCTCTCCCGCCCCGGCGGCGGCCGGCTCCGGCTCCTGCCTTCCCAGGCAATGGGCCGGGCAAGCGTTTGTTCGTCACCCTCAACGGCCAGCGGCACGATGTGCTGGTCGAGACTTTGGAAAACTGAACCGTGGAGACTGTATATGAACCTCACTGAACCCACCCCTATGACAGACCGATTGCTGGCGGATTTTCCGCCGGTCAGCTATGGCGATTGGCATCGGCTCGTCGAGTCCGAGCTGAAAGGCGCTCCCTTCGACAAGTGGATGTTCACGCCCTCTTATGAAGACATCACTCTCAAACCCATCTATCGGCGGGAAGACACCGCCAATCTCCCACACCTCGATTCCTTTCCCGGATTCGCTCCCTTTGTGCGCGGCACCTCGGCGGCGGGTTATGTCAGCCAGCCCTGGGCCATTTCCCAGGAAATCACCTGCTCCAGCCCGACGGAATTCAATCACGAGGCCCGCAACTCTCTGGCCGGCGGCCTCAACGCTTTGAACATGGTGCTGGACAAGGCCACCCGCAACGGGCACGACCCGGATTGGGCCAAGCCGGAAGAAGTCGGCTCCGGCGGGCTTTCCATTGCCACCCTGCGCGATTTGGAGCGCGCTTTGGACGGGATAGACCTGAGAAGCACCTCCTTGTTCGTCCGATCCGGCGCTTCCGGCATGCCCTTTGCCGTCCTTCTCTTTGCCCTCATGCGCAAACGCAAGCAAAAGCCCAGCGTCCTCCACGGCTGTATTGAAACGGACCCGCTGGGGGTTCTGACCCACGAGGGCTGTCTGCCTCAGTCCATGCAAGCCGCTTATCGGGAAATGGCCGCCCTGACCCGCTGGGCCGCGGACCACGCCCCGAGCGTTCAAACTATCTGCGTCCATAGCCGGGCCTGGCATGAAGCCGGGGGCCATGCCGTGCAGGAACTGGCTTTCACCCTGGCCACGGGTATCGAATATCTCCGCCAAATGCACCAGCGCGGGCTGGACGTCAACACCGTCGCCCCGCGCATCCGTTTCGCCGTGACCGTCGGGGTGAACTTTTTCATGGAGATTGCCAAACTCCGCGCCTTGCGCATGCTCTGGTCGCGGGCCGTGGCCGCCTTGGGGGGAAATCCAGACGCCCAAAAGCTCTCCCTCCATGTCCGCACCTCGCAATGGAACAAGAGTGCTTCTGATCCCCATAACAACATCCTCCGCGCCACCGTCGAAGCCCTGGCCGGCGTCCTGGGCGGTTGCGACAGCTTGCAAGTCGGCGCCTTTGACGAAGTCCTCCGTCCGCCGGACGATTTCAGCCGGCGCATCGCCCGCAATACCCAGCTCATCTTGCAAAAGGAATGCAATCTCACTCAAGTCCTGGATCCGGCGGGCGGTTCCTGGTTCGCCGAAGCGGTCACCGCCGAACTGGCCAGCCGCGCCTGGTCCCTCTTTCAGGAGGTCGAACAACTGGGCGGCATGGAAGCCGCCCTCCAGTCCGGTTTTCCTCAGAAAATCGATTGACGCCACCGCCGCGGAAAAAATGCAAGGCGGCCGCCTCCCGCCGCCATTCCATGGTCGGCGTCAACCGATACGCCAACCTGAAGGAAACGCCCCTGGACGTCTCTTCCCTGGATGCCAGATTGTTTCACAAACGCCGCGCCCAGCAGGTCGCCTCCCATCGCACTTCGCTGGAAGATCCCGACAGCGAAATCGTGCTCAAAAAACTGTCCAATATCGTCAATATCCGGGGGGAGGGTCTTTTCGCCGAGTGCATGGAGGCGGCGGGCGTGGGCGCCACCTTGGGGGAAATAGTCCGCGCCATTCGCATCCACGACCAGCCCCTGCGCCCCCATCGTCCCGATCAGCCTGACCCGCCCCGCCCTGCCCTTTGAACGGCTGCGCGCCGCCATGGAGCGCCACATCGCCCTCCACGACAAACGCCCTCAAGTTTTCCTCTGCAACATGGGACCTTTGCCAGACTACAAAGCGCGCGCTGATTTTTCATCCGGCTTCTTTTCCCTGGCGGGTTACGAGGTGATTTCACCCGATGGGTTCCAGACGCCCGAAGCCGCCGTCCAGGCCTTTGTGGAATCCGGGGCGCGCATCGCCGTGATTTGTTCGACCGACAACCACTATCCAGCCCTGGTGCCGCCACTGGTTACAGGCCTCCGGGCGGCCCGGCCCGGGGCCGTGATTGCGCTGGCCGGATTTCCCCTCGACCAGGTGGAGGCTCACAGGAAGACCGGGCGTGGATGAGTTCGTCCATCTCCGCGCCGACGCGGTCCAATTGCTCGGCAGTTTTCACGCCAAACTGGGGATTGAAATATGAAAACCTTTCCTGATTTTACCAAAATTCCATTCGACGCCACCCCGGCACCCGCCACTTTCGAGAATTGGCGCGCCCGCTTCGAAGCGGAGAGCCGGCAAGCCCCTCGACCAATGCGTTCAACAAACCCTGGAGGGCATTGCGATCCGGCCTCTTTACACCGCGGCCGACCTCGCCAACTGCGAGCATTTGGACTCGATGCCCGGGTTCGCGCCCTATGTGCGCGGCCCTTACGGCTCGATGTACGTCACCAAACCGTGGACCGTCCGCCAATACGCCGGCTTTTCCACGGCCGAGGAGAGCAACGCTTTTTATCGCCGCAACATCGCCGCCGGCCAGCAGGGGCTGTCCGTCGCCTTCGATTTGCCCACCCATCGCGGCTACGATTCCGACCACCCGCGCGCCTTGGCCGACGTGGGCAAGGCCGGCGTCGCCGTCAATTCCGTCGAGGACATGAAGATTCTCTTCAACGCCATTCCTCTGGATCGCATCTCCGTTTCCATGACCATGAACGGCGCGGTTCTGCCCATCATGGCCTTTTACATCGTCGCTGCCGAGGAGCAAGGAGTCAAGCTGGAACAGCTTTCCGGCACCATCCAGAACGACATCCTCAAGGAATACATGGTGCGCAACACCTACATTTATCCGCCCGGCCCCTCCATGCGCATCATCGCGGACATCTTTGCCTTCACCTCCAAAAACATGCCCAAGTTCAACTCCATCTCCATCTCCGGCTATCACATGCAGGAGGCGGGGGCGACGGCGGATTTGGAAATGGCTTATACCCTGGCCGACGGCCTCGAATATGTCCGCACCGGCCTCAAGGCGGGCATTGACATTGATGCCTTCGCGCCCCGGCTCTCCTTTTTCTGGGCGCAGGGCAAGGACTTCTTCATGGAGATTGCCAAAATGCGCGCCGCCCGCGCCTTGTGGGCCAGGCTCATCGCCCAGTTCCATCCGAAAAATCCCAAGTCCCTGGCCCTGCGCACCCACTCCCAGACCTCAGGCTGGTCGCTGACCGAGCAGGACCCCTTTAACAATGTCGCCCGCACTTGCGTCGAAGCCATGGCCGCGGCCTTCGGCCAAACTCAATCCCTGCACACCAACTCGCTCGACGAGGCCATCGCCTTGCCGACCGATTTCTCCGCCCGCATCGCCCGCAACACCCAGCTTTTCCTCCAGGAAGAAACCGGCATCTGCAAAGTCATTGATCCCTGGGGCGGCTCCTATTATGTCGAGGCCTTGACTCAGGCCCTCATGCAGCGCGCCTGGGGCGCACCTCCAGGAGATCGAGGCCCTGGGCGGCATGACCAAAGCCAATCGAAACCGGCCTGCCCAAGTTGCGCATCGAAGAAGCCGCCGCCCGCCGCCAGGCCCGCATTGATTCAGGCAAGGAATCCATCATCGGCGTGAATTTGTTCCGATTGGAAAAAGCCGACCCGCTTGACTTCCGGGAGGTGGACAACACCGCGGTGCGCCAATCCCAAATCCAGCGTCTGCAAAGACTCAGGGCCGAACGCGACAAGGCCAAAGTCCAAACCGCTCTCGACGCTCTCACCCAGGCCGCCGATTCCGGCACGGGCAACCTCCTGGCCCTGGCCATTGACGCCGCCCGCGCCCGCGCCACCCTGGGCGAGATTTCCTTCGCGCTTGAAAAAATCTTTCACCGCCATAAAGCTCTGGTCCGTTCCGTGTCCGGCGTTTATCAATCCGAATTTGGCCAGGACCCGCAGATCGAGCAGGTTCGCCGCTTGACCGACGATTTTGCCCGCAAGCAGGGCCGCCGCCCCCGCATCCTCATCGCCAAGATGGGCCAGGACGGCCATGATCGCGGCGCCAAGGTCATCGCCACCGCCTATGCCGATCTGGGCTTTGACGTGGACATCGGGCCGTTGTTCCAGCAACCCGACGAAACCGCGCGCATGGCTGCTGAAAACGACGTCCATGTCATCGGCATCAGTTCGCTGGCCGGCGGCCATAAAACCCTGCTCGTCCAATTGGTCGAAGAACTTGGCAAAATCGGCCGTCCTGACATCCTGGTCGTCGTCGGCGGCGTCATCCCGCCCCAAGACTACGATTTCCTAAAAAGCAACGGCGCCGCCGCCGTCTTTGGCCCCGGCACCTTTATTCCCGATGCCGCCAAGGAAATCCTCTCCCAACTCAACGCCAGCCCAAAGCTGTGACATGAGCTCAAATCTCGAAAAACCCGCGACTGCTCATGCCAGCCAACCCCCGCCAAACGACGAAACGCCATGACTCTTTCCTCTCCCTGCGGGAGAGGACCAAGGTGAGGGTTCTTCCCTCTTCATTTTCTTCCCCGGTAGGGCGAGACTCCGTCGAGCCCTGACTCAATTTCCTCGGAGAAAGTCACCGCTCGACGGCGGATGACCATTGGGGTCATATCCTTTCCACTTTGCTTTTGCACTGTAGCGGCGGTCTGCGACCGCCGCCAATCGCCTTGGCAATAGTGCAGTTACGAACTGGAAACGGTATCACATCTGCGCATTCAATCTTTGGCTTGCGGGCGGAGGTAAGCAAAAGGAACCACGAAATAGTTTCCCTTAAATCGAGCGTTTGGGAAGCGCCCGAAAAGGCGTCAACCCATAGTCCGGTGCTATTTGATTAGTGTTCGTCTTAAAAAACCCACATAAAAGCGAACCAAACTATGGGTTGACCCTTTCTGGGTGACCCCTTTCACGTCGGAGGTCAGCGAGCGCGGCCCTGCGTCCACACTAGATCCATCAGCATTGAACTTTTCGAACTGCTCCTTCCGGCCATCGCCCGAGCCCGAAAACGGCCTGGAAATTGACAGTCGGGACGCGTTGCAAATCGCAGGACCAACCAGGCGTGACACAAAAACCCCCATCTAAATTTTAGAATCATTATGTAAGTGTCGTATATACAAGGTATTACAACTTTGCCCATTCTTCACATTTTCTTTACTCAAAGAATTATGGTATACTGTGTGCAGTGTGACTACAAACTTTAATTTAGAAAACTATATTGGCCCAAACGAGGTGGTGACATCCTCCACGTTGATCGGGCGATGCACTGCGGCAGGATTCGATCCCGTGCATGCCAGGCAACTCCTGCGCCGTAGTTCGGCCAGAAATGGCCTCTGGCGTTCAGAAATCTTGGCCCTGCGCAATAATGGCCGGCTTTTCGCCCTTTCAAAATTCAGGGGTTCGGAAGGCTTCGTTGGCCAACTGCTCCCGATACTCGCTCAAGAGCGACCCGGCCTTCACAGACTCTTGCATAAGCTCATGCTAGACGAAGTGGTGCTTAAAGCCCACGCCCAAATGCTGCTGGCGTCGCCACTGGCCGTGAAAAAGACCCGATACCCCCCATATGAAGCCGAGATTGCCGCTATAGAGGAGACGTTGATCGCCCGTGTTGAAACTAAGGATACTTTAGGAGAGCGTCTGGTGTTAAGGAGGATCAGCGGGACAGTGAACAGTTCCGCAGCAGGCCTGAAGGCACTAACGGCACTCCACATCGAGATTGCCATAACCAATATCCTGATCGAACACTTTCGCCGCCAAAATTTCATCTCCTGGAATCCGCTGGCCGGGAAGCAAGCCCGCCAAGGCTTGATTACATTTAACAATTATCCATTCTTCGCGGCGACCTTCAGTTGGATCGCGCCTTTGTTACGATGGGACGCCGCAGAGAAAAAGTCCAAATCTACTCCAGTTGTCTTTCACACATGCTGCGGGCGATGCAACGTTTGGGATGTGGAAGGATTCGCGGCTCGGATCCAAAGAGCAGGTGCAAATAAGATTTCAAGATTGAGGGTATTAGGGATTGTGGCAGCCGAGGATTTTGAGCATGGAGCTTGGAACAGAGCCAAGGAGGAGGGATTCGTCGCGATTAATCTTCGTCAACTTTTTGGGGACGCTGCATTTGAAGCCATCGTTCAAGTCCAGGAACTCCTGAAGAACGTTATAGGAGACGCAACCAAAGCTAAGGATGATGATTACAACGAACTTTCACCGATGTTGACGAGTCTCAAGACCAATCCATTCATCGTCAACCTCAAGTCGCTGGCCTTTGAAGCCCTCAGTGGGTTCCTCGTCAAATATGAGGGCTGGGAAGAGGTTCAGCTCAATTTGAAAGTCCCATTTAAATTACCGGAGGGGGAAACCGAACGTGAGGTGGACGTTAGTGGGCAGAAGAATGCTTGGGATGACCTTTGCATCATTGAGTGTAAAGCAGAAGCCGCAAACAAGGTCCTCGATGGCAAACATGTGCGGAAGTTCTTCACGGAAACTGTTCCTGCCTTTTTGGCTGCCAAGTGTGCGGCCCGCAACCCGTCCCACTGCCACGCCGAGATTTGGACGACTGGAATTGTGACGGACGTGGCGAGGAACGCGCTCAAGGAAATTAGCATTCGGAAGTGTGTCACTCCGGCGCTTCTGGGAAGAGACGAATTGATCCGGCGATTGCCGAGACCGCTTCACTCCACAAAACGACTCCTCGAAACCATCGCGGAACTAGGAAACACAACAGCGCCTGGAGACCTTTGCCCGGCGGCTCAACTCCGCGAGGGCACCGATTCTCATTGAATTCTTCCCCATTTCCTATGGCTTTCATATCAGAGGAGCAACTGACTGAGACCGCCAGGCTGAAAATGGGGTAATTGTGGCGGTTTGAAATTGTTGTCTTCTTCCGGTTCCGTTTTCTTCCCCCTTCGCACGAAAGTTATCTTCTTCTCTTCTTTTTCCGTTTTCTTCGGCAGTGGATTTTCTTCCCACTTGCCGCTTTGACCTCGACATTTTAATGGAGGCGGTTTCAACCAAATGAAGCCGGAAACGCATCGCTGTAAATGTCTGCACTGTAAGAAGTTGTTCGTGCCTGATTATCGGAATCTGGAACGACAGGGTTATTGTGCGACCCCGGAGTGCCGGAAAGCTGGCAAACGGTCCAGGCAGCAGCGTTGGTTGAGCAAACCGGAAAACAGCGACTACTTCCGGGATGCCCAGAATGTGGAGCGCGTTCAGGACTGGCGAAAGGAGCACCCCGGTTACTGGAAACGCCATCCGCGCAAGACAGCCGGTACGTTACAAGACGCCTGCTCGGCACAACCCATTGCAGTCAAGGAAGTTGCAGCGGCGGTGTTACAAGGGGCCTGCGCTGGTACGTTACAAGACGTCTGCCAGGTGCAAGTGCCTCTACTGGTGGGGCTTATCTCCAAGTTCACCGACTGTACGTTACAAGACGACATCGTCATTTACGCCCGCCGTCTGATAGCCAATGGCCAGGACATTCTGGATCAACCCTCCAGAAGACTTGCGAAAGGAAACACTGTTTATGATGCAAAAGAAAATCCTGCGCCCCCAACGCCTGCGGCAGGTGCCGGCGCAGTTCAGTTGGATTGATCAACGGCTGGTGCGCGAAGATTTCCTGCGCCATGGCGAGCCGGCCGCCTGGGCTCTTTATCTGGTGCTGGTCACCGTCGCCGATGCGCAGGGACTCAGTTATTACTCCGAGGCCACCTTGAGCCGGTTGCTCAAATTGGACCTGGTGCAATTGGCGCAGGCCCGCCAGCAGTTGGTCAGCGCCGATTTGCTGGCTTACCACAAACCGCTCTATCAGGTGCTGGCGTTGCCGTCGGCTCCAACAATACCTGCCAGTCAGCGCTCAGGCCAGAGCTTGAGCGCGGGCGATATTTTGCGGCGCGCTCTGGCAGGAGGTGCAGCATGATCGACTATCAGACCTTCCATCAGATCCGGCAGTTATGCGACCAGGAACACCTGTCGATCCCGCAGATTGCCGCCGCCTTGCATCTGGATGAGCGGACGGTGAGCAAATGGATCGACTGCAAAACATATCAGCCGCGAACGCCCGCTCAACGCGCCAGCAAGCTCGATCCGCACAAAGGCGCTGTGGTCCGACTCTTGGCCGCGATGGTGGACGACGGCATGGAGGTGACGCGCGGGCTGAACCGGAGGCCGGGCAGCACGAGCGCCGCATGGCCGTCATCATGGAAACGCCAGCGCTGGAATGGGTTACCGATAATATTGTACAAAGTATGGGTGTTTTAACACCTCCGAAGATGTAACGGCATGTAACGGGGGTGTAACGGCTCTAAAATGCGTAAGTGCTTGTGGTGCAACAGGTGTAACGATGTAACGGCTGTAACGGAGCAATGGTCCCCTTCCGCTTGACTTCACCGTCATACCCAATGTGTGTAACGATGTAACGGCTGTTTCCGAGCAATGGTCGAATAAAGGGGTCAGTTAATGGTATTGTCATATTTTATCAAATGGGTCAGACCGTAGCTTTGTCCAATAAAATGCGTAATAGCCTGCAAATCATTGAGTTATAGATGGGTCTATACAGGCCCAATATGCCCTCTCACCATGACACCCGTGCGATGCGACCGCCCTGAGAAACCGCGCCCCACTGCCCTTGCGCCACCCTTCTTGCCATTTATCATTTAGCCTTTAGCCTTTATAATTTATCATTTTGCCTTTCCCACCCCCCTCCCCTCCGCGCATTCCTTCATTCGTAATTTATCCTTTATAATTTATAATTTTCCATTCCCCTGGCCGCGATGGTGGGCGACGGCAGGGAGGTGAGGCGAGGGCTGAACTGGAGGCCGGGCAGCACGAGCGCCGCATGGCCGTCATCATGGAAACGGCAGCGCTGGAAGGGGTTACCGATAATATTGTGCAAAGCATGGGTGTTTTAACACCTCCGAAGATGTAACGGCATGTAACGGGGGTGTAACGGCTCTAAAATGCGTAAGTGCTTGTGGTGCAACAGGTGTAACGATGTAACGGCTGTAACGGAGCAATGGTCCCCTTCCGCTTGACTTCACCGTCATACCCAATGTGTGTAACGATGTAACGGCTGTTTCCGAGCAATGGTCGCGAGCGGACCCCCTGCGCTGCTTCCAGCGGTTGTCCTGACGGAACAAATCCACTGAAAACAGCGAAGGACCTATAATCGGGTTGCCCGTCCCAGGTTCGCCGAAGGGCAATTGTGGCAATGTCTTCGCCAAAAAAGGTTGGGCTTGCCTGCCGCCCTCAAAGTAGTAGGTACTCATGCAGGATATGAAACCGGCATTATTCAACAACTCGGCGCGGCGGGAGAGGCGTCAATCCAAGGCGGCCAGGCGCCTGACCACCGCCCAAATGTTCCCCCGCCCCGCCAATTCTTGATGACATGCATTCGCTGGCACCAGATGCAGGGACGGTCGAGGATTTTGTTGCCGGCGTGCTCGCCGGCGACCACGCCGTCCTCGCCCGCGCCATTACCTTGATCGAAAGCCTGTCTCCCCGGCACGAGGAAAAGGCCCAGGAAGTCTTGCAGCGCCTTCTGCCTCACACCGGCCAGGCCAAACGCATTGGCATCACCGGCGCCCCGGGCGTGGGCAAAAGCACCTTTATCGAGGCCTTGGGCTCTCATTTGATCAACCAGGGCCATGCCGTGGCCGTCCTGACCATTGATCCCACCAGCAAACGTTCCGGCGGCAGCATCCTCGGCGACAAGACCCGCATGGAGAATCTCAGCCGGCAAACGCGGGCCTTCATTCGTCCCTCCCCGGCCGGGGACAGTGTTGGCGGCGTGGCTCGTCGCACCCGCGAATCCATCCTCCTGTGCGAAGCCGCTGGTTTCGATCCGGTCCTGGTCGAAAGTTTGGGCGTCGGGCAGAGCGAGGTCGCTCTGCGGGCCATGGTGGACTACTTTTTGTTGCTCTTGCTGCCGGGCGCCGGAGACGAATTGCAGGGCATCAAAAGAGGCATCATCGAAATGGCCGATGACATCCTTGTCAATAAAGCAGACGGCGAGAATCGGCCGCGGGCCGAACAAGCCCGCCTGGAACAGCAGGCCTCTCTGGCCTGCCTGCAACCGGCCACGCCGGGCTGGAAGACGCAAGCCGCCCTCTGTTCGGCCCGCACGGGCGAGGGCCTTCCTCAAGCCTGGCAGCGCATCGAACAATTCTTCGGCGAGTTGCAACCCAAAGGCCTCATCGCCAAACGCCGCCGGCAACAGGCCGTGGATTGGCTCGCCGATTCGATCCGCGATGAATTGCAAGGCCGTTTCGAGCGCCACCCGGCCGTGCAGGCCCGTTTTCCCGCTCTTCGGGAATCCTTGCTGCGCGGTGAAATCACCGCCCTGGCCGCCGCCCGCTCGCTGCTGGCCGACTTCGACCCCCGCCCGCAAAACTCGGATTATGATCACAAAAATTGACCATCTCGGAATCGCCGTCCCCTCCCTCGATCAAGCCGTGCCTTACTATGAAGAGGCGCTGGGCCTCAAATGTGAGCGCCGTGAAGAAGTCACTTCGCAACGGGTCCGCACCGCCTTCTTTTCCGTCGGCGAAGTTCACCTCGAACTCCTCGAGCCCACCAGCCCGGACAGTCCCATCGCGAAGTTCCTTGAGAAACATCCCGCCGGCGGCCTCCATCATGTTGCCTTCCGCGTGGATAATGTCGAAAGCCAGCTTCGTCAGGCCTCCAGCGCGGGCGTGAAGCTCATTGACGAAAAACCCTTCGCTGGCGCCGGCGGCATGTCCGTCGCCTTTCTCCATCCCAAATCAACCTTTGGCGTGCTCACCGAGTTATGCGCCCCAATGAAAGTGGCCAGTGGCCAGTGACCAGTGACCAGTGCAGAGTGAAACGCATGAAAATCAACGATTATAGAGATCTGATTGTTTGGCGGAAGGCGATGGATTTGGCGGCGGAGGTCCATCTCCTCAGCAAAGCCTTTCCGCGGGACGAGCTTTACGGCCTGACAAGCCAGGTGCGCCGGGCGGCGGTTTCCGTGCCATCGAACATCGCCGAAGGCCAGGCGCGGCAATCCACAGCCGAGTTCTTGAATTTCCTCTCGATTGCTCAAGGATCACTGGCCGAGGTTGACACCCAGCTCCTGCTCGCCCAGCGTTTCCATTACTTGACTGGGGAGATGACAGCAAAGGCAGCCTCCCTGATCATCGAAGTCTCCAAGATGCTATTCTCTCTCCGCGCCAAACTAACCCCTCTTCGCTGACCAATAGCCACTAACCCCTAACCACTCCTTATGTCAGTGTTGAAAAAACTGTTGACCGATCTCGAAAAACGCCGCGCCACCGCGCGGGCCGGCGGGGGCCAGGACAAACTGGACGCTCGTCGCAAAAAAGGCCTCATGTCCGCCCGGGATCGCCTCGACGCCCTTTTCCAAACCGGCGCCTTCCAGGAATCCGGCCTTCATGCCGGTCACGATTGCCACAACTTCGGCATGGAGGATAAGTCCATGCCCGCCGATGGGGTGATCACGGGCACCGGCCTTGTGGACGGCCGTGTCATCGCCGCCTTCAGCCAGGATTTCACAGTCGGCGGCGGCGCTTTGGGTCGCATTCACTCCAAGAAAATCTGCGACGTGATGGATTATGCCCTCAAGATCGGCTGCCCGGTCATCGGCATCAACGATTCGGGCGGCGCCCGCATCCAGGAAGGTTTCGACTCCCTCTCCGCCTACGGCCAGGTGTTTTTTCGCAACGTCCTTCTTTCCGGGGTGGTGCCGCAGATTGCCATTATTGCCGGGCCTTGCGCGGGGGGCGCGGCTTATTCGCCCGCTTTGATGGATTTTCTCATCATGGTCAAAGGCAGCGCCAACATGTTCATCTGCGGGCCGGAAGTCATTCAGGCGGTCACTGGCCAGAAATGCACGATGGATGAAATCGGCAGCGCCGCCACCAACGCCGCCATTAGCGGCAACGTTCATTTCGTCGCCGACTCTGACGCCCACGCCATCCAAATTGCCCGCCGCCTTCTCACTTTCCTCCCCTCCAACAACCTGCTGGATCCGCCTCACCTGCCCGCCCATCAGATTGATTTGAGCGCCGACCCGGAAATGGACCGGCTCCTCCCGGAATCCTCCAAAGACGCCCTCGACATCCACAAAGTTATTGCCCGTCTGGTGGACAACGCCGAACTGCTCGAAGTCATGGCCGAATGGGCGCGCAACATCGTCATTGGCTTTGCCCGCATTCAGGGCATGGTCGTCGGCATCGTCGCCAACAACCCCGGCGTTAAAGCCGGCACCCTGGATATTGATTCTTCCGACAAAGCCGCCCGCTTCATCCGCTTCTGCAATGTTTTCAACATCCCGCTGGTTACTCTGGTGGACATCCCCGGTTTCATGCCCGGCCTACAGCAGGAGCGCGGCGGCATCATCCGGCACGGCGCGAAAATGCTCTTCGCTTATGCTTCCGCCACCGTTCCTAAAATAACGGTCATTCTCCGCAAGGCCTATGGCGGCGCCTATCTGGCCATGTGCAGCTCCGACATGGGCGCGGATTTTGTTTTCGCCTGGCCCACCGCTGAAATCGCCGTCATGGGCGCCGAGGGCGCGGTCAAAATTCTTTACCGGCGCGAGATCGCCGCCGCCAAGGACCCAAAGGCCAGGGAGGCGGAACTGGTGGCCGAATACCGCGAGCAATTCTGTTCACCCTACCAAGCCGCCAAAAAGGCCATGATCACCGACGTCATCGCCCCTTCCGAAACCCGCGCCAGGATCTCCATGGCCCTGCGCAACACCCTGACCAAGCGCGAATCCCGTCCCTCCAAGAAACACGGGACCATCCCGCTCTAAACCGCCATGTCCACCCTCGAGATTTTCATATCCCAGGTTGTCATTTCACTGTTGGTGGTGACCCTCTACCACCTGTGGGCATCCCGCCACAAACAAGCTGCGCCCCCCAATCCCAATCTTAATCGCAATCCTATTCTCCCGTCCGTCCCCCACTCTCACCAACTTGCGCCCCCCGCCTCGGCGCCGCCGGCGACATCCCTCCCCGCCGTCGCCGCCCCCATTCCGGTGCCGCCCAAACCCCTGCCCGCCCCGCAAGCAACGCCGCCCGAAATTCTCGCCGTCATTGCCGCGGCCATAGCCGTAGTTCTTGGCCGCCCGCACCGGGTGGTTTCCATCGAGCAGACGGCCTACACGCCGGAACTCAATGTCTGGGCGCTGGAAGGCCGCATGAAACATTTCATGTCCCACAAGGTCCGCTAACCATTTTTGCAAACCAGACCCATGACCAAAAGACTTCGCGTAACAGTGGATGGCAAAACTTACGATGTGACCGTCGAAGTTCCCGATGAACCGGACGCTCCCGTCCATCCCGCTCCCCCTCCTTTCAGCGCGCCCTCCCTGCCTCCTCCTTCCGCGCCTCCTCCTCCTGCGCCCATCGTAAAAACCGCCGCTGCCCCCGGAGAGGTGCCCAGCCCTCTGGCGGGCCGGGTCGTCGCCATCCTGGTCAAACCCGGCCAGGAGGTCAAACAAGGCGATCAACTGCTCACCGTCGAAGCGATGAAGATGAACACCTCTGTCTCCGCCCCGAGAACGGGCAAAGTGGCCGAAATTCTGACCACCATCAGTGCTGCCGTTGACGAAGGCCAGATTCTGGCGCGCATCGAGGATTAGACCCATGACTTCGCCGGCAACAGTGGCGGGTTCTGTGCTTTGCGACGGCTGGCATCTCCATGAGATGGCCCTCGCCAACTCGACCAACCTTGTCGCCGCCAATCTTTCTCCCTGGGATGCTGTCCGCGCCGACCGCCAGACGGCCGGCCGGGGGCGTTTTCAGCGCGGCTGGGTTTCTGACCACGGCGGCTTATGGCTCTCCGCCGTTGTTCCAACCGGACCGAAGGCCGCCGATGGGCGGGCCTTGCCTCTGGCGGTGGGCCTGGCCGTGTGCGATGCCCTCCGTTCCATCGGCTTGCCACACTTCCGCCTCCGATGGCCCAATGATGTCCTCGTCCAGGACCGCAAGCTCGCCGGATTGTTGGTGGACCAGTTCGTGCCCGGACGGGCGGTGGCCGGCATCGGCATCAATGTATTCAATCAACCCGAAACTCACGATCCCGCCTTGAAAAATCAAACCGCCCGCCTGGCCGATCTCATGCCCGCCCCGCCGGACTTGCCTCGCATGACCCAGGTTGTCCTGGCCAGCTTGCGGCGGGTCGTGGGCCAAATGCAGGCCGGCGGATTCGCCGCGCTGCTTCCCCGCATCAACCAGCTATGGGGCGGCCCGCGCCAGGTCGAATTGGAATTGGATGACGGCCTGCGCCGCGGCACTTTTGCCGGCGTGGGCCAGGAGGGACAGTTGCTGCTGTGGCACGATTCCGGCAACCAGGCCGCTTATCATGCTTATCAAGTCCGGCATTTGAAAGAAGTTGACCCATTATGAGCGATCCCTTCCCACGCCTTGCCGCCGCCGAGGCCGCACTACAAATTCAAAATGCCCAAACCGTTGCTTTCAGCGGCTTCACCCCCGCTGGCGCCCCCAAGGAAATCCCCAAGGCCATCGCCGCCCGCGCCTCGCATATGCATGCCGCCGGCCAGCCCTTCCGCATCGGCGTCATCACCGGCGCTTCCACCGGCCATTCGCTCGACGGTTCGCTCGCCTGCGCCGACGCCATCCTTTTCCGCACCCCATACCAGAACGATCCCGATTTGCGCAAAAGCATCAACGAGGGGCGCACTAAGTTCTACGACATGCACCTGTCCATGTTGCCCCAGGCTGTTCGCTACGGCTTTCTCGGCCCCGTCCACTGGGCCGTCATTGAAGCCTGCGATCTGACCGCCTCCGGCGAGATTACCCTCACCGCCTCCGTCGGCGCCGCCCCCACCTTTTGCCGCGTTGCCGGCAAAATCCTCATCGAACTCAACCGGTTCCATCCCCAGGACCTTCGCGGCTTTCACGACATCTACCAACCCGAAGACCCGCCCCATCGCCAACCGGTGCCGGTCCTGCGCCCCGACGACCACATCGGCACTCCCACCATCAAAGTGGATCCGGGGAAAATCGCGGGCGTGGTCGAGACCAACCAGCCTGATGAAGTGGGTTCTTTCAGCGCCATCGCCAGCGCCACCGCCCGTATCGGGGAAAACGTCGCCGGTTTTCTCGCCTCTGAACTTCAGCGCGGCCTCATCCCGGCGTCGTTCCTCCCCATTCAGTCCGGCGTCGGCGACACCGCCAATGCCGTCCTCAAGGCCATGGGCGGGCACCCGAAAATCCCGATGTTTGACATGTACACCGAGGTCATTCAGGACGCGGTGATTGACCTCATCCAGAACGACAAGGTCCGCTTTGCCAGCGGTTGTTCCCTCACCGTCAGCAACCCCGTCCTGCGCGACATCTACCAGCATCTTGAATTCTTCCGTTCCAGGCTGCTGCTGCGCCCCCAGGAAATCAGCAACAGCCCCGAAATCATCCGCCGCCTGGGCATCCTTTCCATCAACACTGCGCTCGAGGTGGACATCACCGGCAACGTCAACAGCACCCATGTCCTGGGGCGCAGCATGATGAGCGGCATCGGCGGCTCCGGCGACTTTGCCCGCAACGCCTTCCTTTCCATTTTCACCTGCCCCTCCACCGCCAAAGCCGGCAAGATCAGCACCATCGTTCCCCTGGTCAGCCATCTGGACAGCAGCGAACACTCCGTTCAAGTCATCATCACCGAACAAGGCGTGGCCGATCTGCGCGGCAAGTCCCCGGCCGAGCGCGCCAAAACCCTCATCGAAAACTGCGCCCATCCCGACTACCGCTCCCTCTTGCGCGACTACGTGGCCCTGGCCGGAGTCGGCCATTCGCCGCAGACTCTCCGCGCCGCTTTCGCCATGCATCTCGCCTTCGGCGCCTCCGGCGACATGCGCGCCGTCCATTGGCAATGATGTGCCGCAGCGTGGTTCCATCGGTCCGCCGGCGGGGCCAGAACTCCGTCCAGGCCCGGCTCGATCCCGGGGTTGGGGAGAGGGAGTTCATTGAGCCAGGGGTGGTTGTCTCAAGATACGCCCGGCTCAATTTCAACTGCTGATTTAAATTTCATTTTGCCTTTTTCATTTTGCATTCTGCATTTTGCATTTCCCCTTGAGCCGTCCGTTGCCTCTTCATCTATTGACTTCACCCGCTCTTTGAGCCACTTTCGCGCACATTCATGGGAAAAGCATTGATTATCGCAGAAAAGCCCTCGGTGGCATCGGACATCGCCAAGGCCCTCGGCGGATTCGTCAAGAAGGACGATTTCTTCGAGAGCCCTCAGTTTGTGCTCTCCTCCGCCGTCGGGCATTTGCTCGAGCTGTGCCTGCCCGAAGGGGTGGAAGTCAAGCGCGGCAAATGGACCTTTGCCCACTTGCCTGTCATTCCGCCGCACTTCGATCTCCAGCCCATCGAGAAAACCGCCGCCCGCCTCCAGGTTCTGCTCCGCGCCATCAAACGCAAGGATGTGGACCGCCTGATTAATGCTTGCGATGCCGGCCGCGAAGGCGAATTGATTTTCCGTTACATTGTCCAGCACGCCAAGGCCAAACAACCCATCCAGCGTCTCTGGCTCCAGTCCATGACCCCGGCGGCCATCCGCGACGGCTTTGCCGCCTTGCGCTCCGACGCCGAAATGCGTCCGCTGGCCGACGCCGCCATCTGCCGCTCCGAGTCCGATTGGCTCGTCGGCATCAACGGCACCCGGGCCATGACCGCCTTCAATTCCAAGTCCGGCGGTTTTCATCTCACCACGGTGGGCCGCGTCCAGACCCCCACCCTCGCCATTTTGGTCGAACGCGAGGAGAAAATTAAGAAATTTGCCCCGCGCGATTATTGGGAAGTCCATGGCACCTTCACGGCGCGGGCCGGAGACTATCCGGGACGCTGGTTCGATGAGAAATTCAAGAAGGAAGAAAGCGAACTGGATCGCGCCCAACGATTGCTCGCCGGATTGCGGCTCGGCTTGCCCGGCGCTCCGCAACGCCTTGAGGCGGCGCACGGCTCGCTGTGGGAGGAACATCGCCTGGCCCTGCGCCTTTGGCATCGGGAAATCGCCGACGCCATCCAACAAAAATGCCAGGGAAAACTGGGCGTCGTCGAACTGGACGAAAAGAAGCCCTCCGCTTCGGCCCCGCCCCTGCTTTACGATTTGACCAGTTTGCAGCGGGACGCCAACGGCCGTTTTGGTTTTTCGGCCAAGAACACTCTCGGGCTGGCGCAGACCCTTTATGAGAGACACAAAGTGCTGACCTATCCGCGAACGGATTCGCGCGCCCTGCCGGAAGACTATATTGCCACGGTCAAAACCACTTTGCAGTCCTTGCGCGATTCCCAATATGCGGCCTTGGCCAGTCAAATTTTGCGCAACGACTGGGTTAAACCCAGCAAACGCATTTTCAACAACGCCAAGGTTTCCGATCACTTCGCCATCATCCCCACGACCGTCCCGGCCAAACATCTGTCCGAGCCGGAACAGAAATTGTACGATTTGGTGACCAAGCGGTTCCTGGCGGTCTTTTATCCGTCCGCCGAGTTTCTCCTGACCACCCGCCTGACCCGCGTCGAAGGCGAGCCTTTCAAGAGCGAAGGCAAAGTGATGGTCAGGGCCTGGATGGAGGTTTATGGCAAGGAAGTTCCAACGGATGACGCCCCCATCCTCGTGGCCGTTGAACCTGGGGAGAAAGTCAAGGCGAGCCGGATCGAGGTGCTGGGAACCCCCACCAAGCCCCCGGCGCGCTTTTCCGAAGCCACCCTGCTCTTCGCGATGGAAGGCGCCGGCAAATTGATCGAGGACGAGGAATTGCGGGAGGCGATGCGTGACAAAGGCCTCGGCACCCCCGCCACCCGCGCGCAAATCATCGAAGGGTTGATCTGGGAACGATACGTTCTGCGCAACGGCCGCGATTTGCAGCCGACCGCCAAGGCCTTTTCCCTCATCACCCTGCTCCGCGGCCTGGATATTCCGCAATTGGTTTCTCCGGAACTGACCGGCGACTGGGAATTCAAGCTCAACCAGATGTCGCGCGGCAAATTAAAGCGCGAAGATTTCATGAGGGAAATCGCCCAAGCCACCCGCCAAATCGTGGCCAAGGCCAAAGGCCATGAAAGCGACACCGTGCCGGGCGATTACGGCGAATTAAAAACGCCCTGCCCAAAATGCGGCGGCGTCATCAAGGAAAACTACAAAAAATTCCAATGCCAGAAATGCGACTTCTTCCTCTGGAAAATCGTGGCCAGCCGCCAGATGGAAAACGCCGAAGTCGAGGAACTCATCGCCAAGCGGGTGGTGGGGCCCTTGCAGGGTTTCCGCGGCAAAACCGGCCGGCCCTTTGCCGCCCTGATCAAACTCACCCCTGAACTCAAGGCCGAATTTGACTTCGGCCAGCAGCAGGCCCAGGACCAGGCCGCCGCCGACGCCCTCGATTTTACCGGGCGCGTGCCCTTCGGCAAGTGCCCGCACTGCGGCTCGCCCGTTTACGAGGAGGGCATGAGTTACATCTGCGAAAAAAAGGCGCGCCGCCAGGGCTGCGAATTCTGGACGGGCAAGGTCATTTTGAACCGCCCCCTCGAGCCGGCCCAGGCCCAAAAATTATTGGCGACAGGCCGCACCGATTTGCTGGAAAAATTCATCTCCAAAAAAGGCCGGCCCTTCAAGGCCTTTCTCGTCGTCGGCGCCGGCGGCCGGGTCGGTTTCGAGTTCGAGCCGCGCGCCCCGAAAAAACCCGGCGCGGCCGGCGGCCCGGCCGCCCCCGCGGCGCCCGCCGCAAAACCAGACCTGGCCAAAGCGGCGGCCGTCGCCGTCTGCCCCTTGTGCGGCGGGCGGGTGCTGGAAACGGAGACGCAGTACGTTTGCGAAAAATCCCAGGCCCCAAAAAGGCCGTGCAAGTTCAAGGCCGGCCGGACCATTTTGGGCCAGCCGCTGGACCGCGCCCAGCTCGGCAAATTGTTGACAGAAGGGCGGACCGATCTCCTGACCGGCTTCATTTCCAAGGCGGGCAAACCCTTCTCCGCCTTCCTGGTGCTGCAGGACGGCGGCAAGGCCGGCTTCGAATTCCCCTCCCGCGGCGAACCGTCCTGAGCGCCTTTTGGTTGACACCAAGGCCGCGCGGCATCCTGCCGGGCGTTTCCGCCGGGTCAGACCGGCCCCGTGGAGCGGTTCGAGGCCCCGGCTTTTTGCCCGCAACACATGCAGGCCGTTGTTGCTGGAAAGGCCGGCGGGTGAACGGGCCGGCGGCGCGGGCCATGATGGGGCCGGACCGGATGGCATGGCCCTTCCCTGGCATGGGAACACCGGGTCCGCATCGTGTCCACACTAATTATTGGCCGCCTCACTCCGGCGCCGGTTTGCGCGGCATCTTCTCCTCCAGCATGGCGGCGTTGTAAACAAAGGCGGCCAGGATGGTGGCGGCTTGCTTGAGGTCGTCCGCCTGGATGCGGTCGAAGACGTCCTGGTTGGAGTGATGGGTGCGGGTTCCGTATTCGAGGGGGTCTTGAATGAATTGGAAGCCGGGCAAACCAATGCTGTCGAACGAAACATGGTCGGTCGAACCGGTGCGGGCGAGGGTGAGGGTTTCGGCGCCCAGGCTGTGGAAGGGTTCAAACCATTTGGCGAAGATGGGGCGGACGGCTTCGTTCGCTTCCATGTAGATGCCGCGGATTTTGCCCGCGCCGTTGTCCAGGTTGAAATAAGCGGAGAGCCGGTCGGTACTCGGGGCCGCGGAGGAGAACCGGCGGGGGCGGCCGGTTGGTGGCGGAGGCCCCAGCGGCGGTTTGGGCGCCGCCCGCGGGGAGGACGCCGCGCAGACCGCGTCCGCGTCCCCGGCCCGGCGGGGCGTTGGTGCCGTAAGAGCCAAAATGGCTGGCGACATAGGCTTTGGAACCGAGCAGACCTTCTTCTTCGCCGGTCCAAAGGGCGACGCGGATGGTGCGGCGGGGTTGCAAATGGGCGGCTTGGAGGATGCGCACCGCTTCCATGGCGGCGACGGCGCCGACCCCATTGTCGGTCGCGCCGGTGGCGGATTGCCAGGAGTCCAGGTGGCCGCCCAGCATGACGATTTGATCCTGCAAGTCCGTGCCGGGAATCTCGGCGATGGTGTTGCAGGACATCGGGTCCTCGTAGTGATATTTGACCTTCAAATCCACCTCCATTTTTAGTTCGACGCCTTGTTGGAGCATGCGGACCAGGCGGTTGTAATCCTCGGCGGCGAGGGTGATTTGCGGGGGCATGGCGGGCGCGCTGACCGAGTAGGCGGCGGGGCCGCGGGTTCCGGTTCCGGCGGAGTTGGTGCCGGGGGCGGCGGCGCTGGCGACAAAGACGGTTCCGCCGTCGCCGAGCGAGCTTTCATTGACCACCACGCCGACTTTTTCTTGCTGCAAAAATGCGAGAAGGCGGCCGGGGCTGGGCCGGTTGACGTTGGCTGAGGGCGGTGCTCCCCGGCGGCCGCCGCCGGCGCCCGTCAGGCCGGCCAGGCGGGCGAGGTTGCTCTCGGACTGGCGTGTGGCGAGCGGTTCAAATCGGGGGAGGAGTTGGCGCATGGGAGACACCAGCACGATGGCGCCCTTCAACCCGCCTTTGTAGGTGTTGAGATTGTTGGTGGTGACCTCGCCCAGGTAGATGACGCTGGCCGTCAAGGGCCGATCCAGTCCCGGCGACCAGGCTTGGGGACAAGCGATGAGGGGAAAGACCTGCGGCTCGACGATCTGGGCGGAAAAATGTTTGAGTTCCCAGCCGCGGCCGAAAGGCCCCCACGGCTCGAGATGGGCGTTGGCCAGGCCCCAACTTTCCAGTTTCATGCGGGTCCATTCATTGGCGCGCCGGGCATTGGGCGAGCCAGTCAGGCGCTGGCCGATGACGTCGGTCAAATAACTCAAAGTGGCCATGGCCTGGGAATGGTTCAACCCCTCCTCTTTGATCTGCTCGATGGCATCGCTGGAAGCAGGCCGGGCTGGCGGGGCGGCTTGGGCGGCCGGGCTGGCGGCTCCCTGGGCCGGGGCGAGGGCATTGGGTTCGGCGGGGGCGGCCGGCGGTTTGGTTGTTTGACAGGCGGCCAGGACCAGCGCGGCCAGGAGGCCGATGGCCAAGGCGGTTTTGGCGGAGAATGATGGTTTCACAGGGAGATTTCCTTCCAGACGCTGAGATGGCCAATGGCGGCGAACACGAGGATGGGTTGTAGCAGATAATGAAATTGGCACAACAGGTTTTTTCGGGGGAATGGTGAATTTTGAATTGCGAATATGAGAGCGGACCGGGTGGGACTTATGGGACTTATGGGACTTATGGGACGGATCAGGCGGCGCTTTTGGCGGCGGGAAGTGGTCTCCCTTGCCCTGCCCCCCCTGCCCTCCTGAACTGAAATTAGCTGAAATCAAGTGAAACTAGGTGAAACCAGGTGAAATTAACTGAAATTTTGGGGCTGGCGGCGCGCCCCGTCCGATTCGCTGTTTCTCAATTTGGGACACGCGCAGGGCTTGGTCGCGGCGGTGGCATCCCCTGCCCCATCGGTGTCGCGGCTGGCATGTTCCGTCCCGACTAATGTTAAATTAGGGTTCATGGGACTATTAAACCACGGATTTGAAAAAGCGACTGCCCACCGTGGGTACAAAATCGCATGCCGAACAACGGGGTCTTCGACCCCAATAAAAGCCTTGTCAACACCCGGTCAAAGTGGTTTTGCCCCCAAACAAGTGGATTTGCAAAAGTGAAAATAGTTTGGGGGAAAGGCGGTTTTGCCTGCCGTGGGGCGCTGATTTTTGACGGAGGAACAGGGGGCGACGGTCATAGACGGCCGCTACAGGCGGCGGGATTTTGCAGACTCGCGCAATGGCGGGGCGCGGGTTAGGTTGAGGGGATGAGCAGCAAGACGGAAAAAATTGCGGGGATACTGAGGGGGTTGGAGTTGGCAGAGCCGGAGGAAAAGGGGGTGGACCGGCTTTATGCGGGGTATTTTGAGTGTTTTAACCGGGGGCTTTTTTATGAGGCGCATGAGGTGCTGGAATCTCTCTGGCTGGCGCAACGGGGCGGTCCGAACGGGCTTTTTTACAAGGGGCTGATCCAGTTGGCGGGGGCGTTGGTTCATTTGCGCAAGGACCGGCGAGGGCCGGCGGCGGCGTTGTTGAAGCTGGCGCGGCGGAATTTGCAGGGGTATCCGGCGGCGCATGAGCGGCTGGACGTGCGGGAGGTTTTGGCTCTGATTGAACGCTGGCTGAACAAACTGGAGCAGGAGGGCGTCAATCCGCTGACGGAAGAGGGGCGGCCGAGGGTGGAGTTGTTGCGGGGGTTGGATCAAAAGGAATAATGCACGCCGGGGTAGAGCCACTGAATGGCCTGGTGGTAGAGGAGCCGGGCCAGGGGTCCGAAAAGTTGCCAGGCCAGGATCATCCCGACGAAGGAGACTCCGGGTGAACGCAGCAAGGCGGTGTAACGGGCGGCGGCGGCATCGGAAAGACAGAGGAGCGGCAGGCTGGAGCCGTCGAGGGGAGGCAGGGGGATGAGATTGAAGGCGAAGAGAAGGAGGTTGAGATAGAAGAAGACGCTGAGCAGGACGGCGGCCAGTTCGCAGAGGCCGGGGCGATTGGCGGAGACCAGGCGGGTGGCGTTGCTGATCTGTTCCGGAGCGTTAAACCAACCGAGGTGGAAGCCGAGGCGGATGAGAAGGGCGGCGGACAAGCAGAGGAAGAGGTTGGAGACCGGCCCGGCCAGGGCCATGAGGGCGGCGCGAGGGGGGTGGCGACGAGCCCATTCCGGGTCGTAGGGCGCGCTGGCCCAACCGATCATCCAGCCGCCCATGATGAAGGAGAGGATGGGGATAATAACCATGCCCAGAGGTTCGCGGCGGATGTGGGGGACGGGATCCAAGGTGACCTGGCCGCCGCGGCAAGCGGTGTCGTCGCCCAACTTTAAGGCGACCACGGCATGGCTGGCTTCGTGCAAGGTGGTGGAGAACAGAAAAGCGAGATACCAGGCGGCGCCGTTGAAGAGGGTGATTTCCGGGGACATGGTTTGAACTGGCCGCCTGGCGGAGGCGGATGGCCAATGGATTTACAGGGCCGGGGTTGGCGGCGGAGGAGAGGCCGGGGGCTTGCGTTGGAAGAATTTTTTGAAAAAGGCGGCGACGGCGATGAGGCCGATGATGATGAATTTCTTGGCGGCGAGGATCGCGACCAAAAGGATTTTGAAAAAGCCGGCCTTGGCGGCAATGCCGCCCAGGACCAGGGCGGCCAGGCCATAGGCGGCGACTTTGTCGGTGGAGTGGTTGAAATCGGCGTAGCGGTTGCCGTCGGTGAAATCCACCATTTTGACGACGTCGGGGGTTTGCTGCTGGATTTGGGGGAAGATAGACATGGGAGCGACGGCGTTGAGGACCAGGACGCCGCGACGGCCCAGGACGCGGATGTTATAGTTGAGGGTGTTGTGGGTGGAGTCGCCGAAGTGAATTTCCTTGGCCCAATACATTTTGTGGGTGTCCTTGTCATAGACGGGAGGAGTGGCCCAGCCGATTAACTCGATGGAGGGGTAGTGTTGTTCGACGCGGGCCTGGCTGGCCTGGCGCGTGGCCTTCTGCATTTGTTGGAGAAGGCTGGCGTAATCAATCTTGGTCGCGTCGGAGTCTTTGACGTAGCCATCGTTGTCGTAGGTAATGACGACGGCCCAGGAGGAAGGCGCCAGGACGCTCGTGTCGGCGGGCACAATCATGCCGAGCGGTTTTGCGCCGGGCGGATTTCCCCAGATTTTGACGAGAACGGTTTCGGCGTCTTCCGGGGACAAATAGCGGAAGGCGTCCGGGAGGGAAATGGCGGCCAGGCCGTCCTTGAGGGTAATCTTGCCCTGTTGGAAGTGAAGATTGGATTCCAGGGTTTTGAGGGCCAGCAGGCGGGCCAGCAGATTGGTGTCGGTCTGGGCCGGGGCCGGCAAGGCAAGGCCGGCCAGGATGAAAGCCAGAGCGGCCAGACGGGCGAATCTGGGGGCCATGGCGGAGCGGGCCTTAAGGGGGTGGGATGGCATGATGAATTCAAGCCGGCATCATGCCGGTTTTGCGGGCGTAATTGAACAGGCCGCCGGCATCCACCACGGCGCGGACATCGCCAAGGGGTTTGAAGGGAAGGGTTTTGCCGGTCCGGGCAATGGTCAGGGCCGCGTGGTCCAAATCCACGGTGATGACCTCGCCGGTGTGCAAGGCGTCGCAGAGGCGCTCGGGGCATTCGCAGGGATAAAGCTCGCCAGTGGCCACCGAGTTGCGGAAGAAAATGCGGGCGAAGCTTTCGGCCAGGACGACGTGGCAGCCGGCGGAGCCCAGGGCGATGGGAGCGTGCTCGCGGGAGCTGCCGCAGCCGAAATTGCGGCCGGCCACGACGATGGGATAGCCGCTTGGGAGCTGGCCATCCGTGATGAAGCGGACCGGGTAAAGGGAGTCGGGCAAACCGGCGAAGGCGTGGCTGCCCAGTTTCCTGTATTCGGCCGGGATGGTGGGGACCAGGTTGAGGTATTGCGCGGAGATGATTTGGTCGGTGTCAATGTTGTCGCGCACGACGTAAACGGGGCCGGTAAAAACAGATTGCATGGGGGAAGTGTGCCGGAAGGGGGCGGAAACTCAAGGATGTTGTTGAGGGATGGGACTGATCGAAGCCGCCTTTCCATGAACCCTCACCTCACCCCAACCCTCTCCCCTCCCATCGGATGGGAGCGGAGAGGGAACAGGAGACGGCCACAAATTATTCCACGGAGGTTTGTCGAGCAGCGGCAGGTTCATAGTCCCGCTGCACGCTTTGATGAGAATGAAGGCAGATATTAATCCTCCTCCACCCCTCTCCAAAGTAAAAATGAAACCTGTAAAACTAGCGGCGCTTGCCGTGCCAAAAATCAACAATCTCTTTCCATTCCCCCGGCGTCCGTTGCGTCACCGTCCCATGATTGGCCTCGGGAAGCTCCCAGATTCGTTTTGGTCCGGCATACCCTTCATAGAGACGCCGGCCAAATTTCTCCGGCACAACCTTGTCCATCCCCCCCACAAATATACCCACCGGTCCCTGATACCGACGCAAATAATCTTCCGATGGAAACTTTTCCACCAGCAGCCAATTGACCGGCAGGATGCGAACATGATACTGCGCCACGTCCGCCAGCCGGTTATAGGGCGCGAACAAAACCACCCCCGCCACCTTCCCGGGATAAGTTCCAGCAAGATACGCCGCGACCCCCGTGCCCAGCGATTCGCCCACCAGATATACCGGCCCGTTCGTCCCGAGCAGCCGCAATCCCTCGTCCGCCGCGCGAAACAAACTGTCTTGGCTCGGCTCCCCCGGCCGATCCGCATACCCCGGATACTCCAGGATGAACACATCCAGCGCCGCAGCCTTTTGGATCACATCAGCGTAGCGTGCGCAACCGGTCGCGCAACTGCCATTGCCATAGACCAGCATGACCCGGCCCTCCGCCGGCTGGGTCGGCGACAACCGTTTCATCCCCACCGCTTCGCCGGCAGGATTCTTCCAACGTTCCAGCTTGGCGGCTTTGGCAAAATCATCCACCTGTTTGGCCGTGAACACAGGGGGAAAATAAATAAGCCGGCGTTGCCAGGAGGCGCAACCCACACAGGCCGCCAAGTAGAGCGCGGCACAAATGAAGAGAGGCAGCCGAAGACGTTTTCCCAGGGCCGGCTTCGAGCCTTCGCATGATTGGCTCATGAGGGCCACTATAGCAGGAACCGAATTCCCTGCACAATTGCCATCCGGGGGCCGTTATTTTGGCGGGGTGGCCAGCCAGGACTGCAATTGGCGGTGGCGCTCGGGGAGAGGGAGTTTGGCCAGGCGGGCGACGGCCTGGTAAAAATGTTCCAGGTCGCCGGCGTTGGCGTGGAGGAGGGCGTCGAAGGCGGGCAGGAGGTCGTAGTAGGCGGAGACGGTGTCGAGCTTGGCGTTGTTGATGGGTTCGGCGAACCAATCATCGAAAGGGGATTGGCCGCCCCAGGAGGCTTTCAGCTCGGAGTGCCTGGCGCGGAGTTGGGCGATGATGTCCTGTTTGCGGGAGAGTTTGGCGGTGTCGGATAAATTGGGGTTGTCATAGAGGGCCTGCAATTGGCCGCGGGCGGCCACGATCAGGTCAACGAATTGATGGTCCTTGGCCAAACCGGCGCAGTAATGGTCGTAGGCCTGGGGCGGGGAGCCGGCCAGAAGCCAGCGGCGCACGCCCTCGGAAGCCACGGCGGTGGCGAAGGCTTCATTGAAGTCGGTGTCGCCGGGGACAAAGAGGCGGCGGTGAGTCAGTTCGTGGAAAATAATTTCCGCGAGATAGGAGTCGGGTTCGTTTACGAAGGTGTTGAGAATGGGGTCTTTGAACCAGCCGAGGGTGGAGTAGGTTTCGATGCCGTCCACATAGACATCCCAGCCTTCTTTGGCAAAGGCCGCGGCATAACGGCGGGCGGGCGCTTCGTGGAAATAGCCGCGGTAGCTGGCGCGGCCGATGATGGGGAACCACCAGGTCTTGGGTTCGAGGGAAAGGGCGGGAGCGATGTTGACGTTCCAGACGACGAAGGGGCGGTGGAGGTCGGTGTATTTGAGGTAGCTTTGGCCGGCGGGGAGGTGGAGTTGTTGGGCGGCGAATTGGCGGATTTGGAGGATGGTCTCGAATTTGGTTTTGAGCGGGGCCGGTGTTTTTGGATCGGTGAGGAGCTTGGGGATGGATTGACGATGGAGGAGGATTTGGCACTGGCCGGCCACGGCCTGCGGGTAGTAGCAGAGGGTCTGGCAGCCGGAAAGGGCGGCGGCCAGCAAGGCGCCGGCCAGCCCGCCAAGGCAACGGCGGAGAGTGGACCGGCGCGAACGGAACGGGGTGGGATCCAAGTTCAGTTGACGCCCAGGGCTTTCTTTACGGCCGGCTCCAAGGCTGGGCCGCGGATGGCCTCGCCTTTGGCGATGATTTTGCCGGAGGCATCGAGGAGGAAGGCAGCGGGGATGCTCTGGATGCCATATTTGACAGCCAACTGATTGGTCCAGTATTGGCCGTCGAAGTATTGGCGCCAGGGCATGTTGTGCTCCTTGGTGAAGCTGATCAATTTGTCCTTGTCGCCCTCGCGATCGAGGCTGATGCCGATGATCTCGAAGCCCTTGTCGTGATACTTCTGGTAAACGGCGGCAACATTGGGGACTTCCCCGACGCAGGGGCCGCACCAAGTGGCCCAGAAATCAAGCATGACCACCTTGCCCTTGTAATTGGCGATGGCGAGCGGCTTGCCGTCCAGGTCCTTGACATCGAAATCGGGGAAGGTGGCTTGGATGGCAAGGGAGTCCTGAATTTTTCTGGCCTCTGCGCCCTTCTTGATGCTGGCGAGCATTTGGCCGGCCTTTTTGGCCGACGCGGAATCGGGGAAGTCGCGCTGGAGTTGCATGAGCATCTCGGTGGCTTTGTCGGACTGCTTGAAAACGACTTGGTAAAGCGCGGCCTTCATGAAAGCAATGTTGGCCACGTCGTCGTTGGTTTCGCCTTTGTGCTTGGCCAGGAGGGCGTCGAACTGCTTGAGGTGGTCGGCCTGGTCGGCTTCGGCGAGCTTGCCCTCTCTCAGGCTGGCGTTGATGCTGGCGAGCAAGTCCTTCATTTCGGCGGCGGCGGTGCTGGGGGCGGCGGGCGGTGGAGTTGCGCTTTGCGCCGGGGTTTCGGTTTGCTGCCATTCGGTCGCCGCAGGGCCGGGATCGGCGGCGCGGACGCGAAAAGCAGGAAGGAAAAGGGCGGCGGCGGCCAGTATGAGGAGCGGTCTGTATTTCATAAAAGATCCTTGGCTTAAATCGTTTTGAAAATATTCAACGAAGGAACAAAGCATGAGGCGGGGCGGATAGCAAGTCTGATTGTCGCATTAGAGATTAGGAGGCGGAAACGGCTGCTGAGAGGATTGACATGCTCCCTGGGTCGGTTTGCGAAGGCGCAAGGCGGCGGCGTGGAAGGGTCAGGGCTTGGCGACCCGGAGGACGGCGCCCAGAAGTTCCACGGGCACCCGCTCGGTGTGGCGGCCGGCGGGTTTGGCGGCAGGGATGGGCGGGACCAGAAGGTCCACTTCGCCGCCATCCAGGCCCAGATGGCCGTCGCGCGGCTCGCAGCAGGATTGCATCTCATTCCAGATAGTCTTGACGGACTCGGGAGCGTGCTCGGGCTTGGCGTGGCTGGCCCAGGTGAAAATCTCGATAAACCGGGTCTGGCCGCCGCTTTCCTTGTCGCGGATAATCACGTGGGGTTGGGCGGCGGAAACCATGCCCTCCTTTTGATAGATGGCCCAGGCGCGCGCCAGGGCGTTTTGCAGTTGCGTTTCCTGGCCGGCTTTGACGTGATAGGTGACAATGACCGTTTCCGGGGGATCGGGCTTGACCGGCGGAGTGCGCTGGGAATGGCGGCCGGAGGTGGAACAGGCGGTCCATGAGACGAGCAAAAGGGCGAAGAGGAGCGGGGCAATTTTCATAAGGGTGGTGCAATGGCCATAATGTCAACGGCGCCTACGAGGGAAAAGAAAGGGCCAGATGGGAGAGGAGGCAAGGAAAAAGTGGCGGACATGGGCATGGCACAATCACTGGCTTGATAAACTGATGGCAAAGGATAGACTCAAACCATGATAACGGCATTGGAACTCAAGGAACGCATGGATATGCACCCGTTCAAGCCATTCCGCATTTGCATGTCCGACGGCAAGACCTACGACATCACCAATCACGATATGATGTTTGTCAAGCGAAATGCGGTCCTCATCGGAATGGAGCTTGACAGCCACTCCATCGCGGAACGTTTGGTAGAATGCGCCCTGCTTCATATCACCCGGGTTGAGGACATGCCGACGGCGCAAGCCGCCTGAGGATCCGTTCCTGGCGGTTGGGCTTCATGTTTTTTGGGACTCCTTGGCCCAGGTGTCTTTGAGAGTGATGGTGCGGTTGAAAATGAGATGGCCGGGGGCGCTCTCCTTGTCCAAAACGAAGTAGGCCAGGCGCTCAAATTGATAGCGCAATTCCGGCCTGGCGTCCTGCAAACTTGGCTCGCATTTGGCGGTGACGACTTCCAGGGAGCGCGGGTTGAGGTGTTGCTTAAAATCCCCGGCGGCGTCGGGTTCGGGCACGGTGAAGAGCCGGTCGTAAAGACGGACCTGGGCGTCGGCGGCATGGGCGGCGCTGACCCAGTGGATGGTGCCTTTGACTTTGCGGGCGGCGTTGGGGCCGCCGGTGCGGCTGTCGAAGTCGGCGGTGCAATGGAGTCGGGCGATGTGGCCGGCGGTGTCTTTCACCACCTCATCGCACTTAATGATAAAGCCGTATTTGAGGCGGACTTCGCCGCCGGGTTTGAGGCGGAAGAATTTGGGGGGCGGCGCCTCCATGAAATCGTCCCGCTCGATGAACAGTTCGCGGCTGAAGGGGATTTTGCGCGTGCCGGCGCCTGGGTCCTGCGGATTGTTGACAGCATCGAGCTCCTCCACTTTGCCCGCGGGAAAATTGGTGATGATGACCTGGAGGGGCCGCAGCACGGCCAGGCGGCGCAGGGCCCGCTGGTTCAAGTCCTCGCGGATGGCGTGCTCCAGGACGGCGACATCGGTGATGCCGTTGTATTTGGTGATGCCGATGTGGTAGGCGAAATGGCGCAGGGCTTCGGGGGTGACGCCGCGGCGGCGCAGCCCGGAGATGGTGGGCAGGCGGGGATCGTCCCAGCCGGTGACAATTTTCTCGTTGACAAGTTGGAGGAGCTTGCGCTTGCTCATGACGGTGTAGCCCAGGCTGAGGCGGGCGAACTCGTATTGATGGGGGAGCGGCCGGGGGAGATCCAGGCATTGCAGGAACCAATCGTAGAGGGGGCGGTGGACTTCAAATTCCAGGGTGCAGATGCTGTGGGTGATGCCTTCCAGGTAGTCGCTCAGGCAATGGGCGAAATCGTACATGGGATAGATGCACCATTGCCCGCCGGTGTGATGATGCTCGGCGTGGCGGATGCGGTAGATGACGGGGTCGCGCAGCCAGATATTCGGGGAGGCCATGTCAATTTTGGCGCGCAAGGTGCGGGCGCCGTCGGGGAATTCGCCGTTCTTCATGCGCTGCAGGAGGTCCAGGTTTTCCGCGACGGGACGGTCGCGAAAGGGGCTGTCCTTGCCGGGGCGGTCGGGGGAGCCGCGGTACTGGTCGGTGTCGCCGGGGGAGAGATCGCAGATGTAGGCCTTGCCTTTTTTGACCAGGGTGACGGCGTAGTCGTAGAGTTGGTCGAAATAGTCGGAGGCGTAGAAAGGCTCGCAAATTGCGGATTGTCCCGATTTATCGGGAGGGATTGGGGATGGCAGGACTGGCGGAAGATAGAAGTCGGGTTTCCCGTTGCTGGTGATGGGTTCGGGCGTTTTGCCTTTTGGTTTCAGGCCCAACCGGTCGCCCGCCCAACCGCCGATGAGCCAGTTGACGTCCTGCTGGATGGAGTCCACGTATTCCACGTCTTCCTTGGTGGGATTGGTGTCGTCCAGGCGGAGGTTGCAGACGCCGCCAAATTCGCGGGCGATGCCGAAGTTGAGGCAGATGGATTTGGCGTGGCCGATGTGGAGCCAGCCATTGGGCTCGGGCGGAAAGCGGGTGTGGATTTGGGCATAACGCTTCTCCGCCAGATGGGCGGCGACGATGTCGCGAATGAAATCGGCCGGGGCGTCCGGCGGGGCTTTTTCCGGATTTGGCGTGGTCATGATTGGGCGGCAATTAACATCGGCAAAATTATAGCGGTTGGGGTTCTGTCATGGCAAGCCCGGCGCGGAGCGGATGGACCGCGAAATACGGATGGCCGCGAAAAGGCGCAAAAGGCACAAAACCGGGCCGCAAGTTCCGGCTCCTTTCCTTTTTGCGCCATTTGCGCTTCTTCGCGGCCATTTTTTCCCAGGCGGGAGCAACAAGAAAAACGACGCGGTTTTCCCAGGAAGCCCGTCTTTCGCATCGCGAAAGACGGCAAAGGGACACAGCGCGGCCATCCCCTTGCATAAATACTGAAAGTATGAAATACTGAATCCATGACAAAAGTCATCAACATGAATGAACGCGGCACCTTGACCTTGCCCAAGGAGATGCGCCGCCGGCTGGGCGTGGAGCGCAATGCCCAGGTCGTCGCCGAGGAAACCGAGGAAGGCATCCTCCTCCGCCCCGGGGTCACTTTCCCGGTGGAACTGTATTCCGAAAAGAGGCTGGCTGAATTCCGCCGCCACAACGAAGAGTCACTGGCCGGTTATCGCCTCAAAAAGAAATGAGGGGTTTTCTGGACGCCAACATCCTTTTTTCGGCGGCGCTATCGCACAGCCGGATGCGCGCCTTTTTGGACGTGCTCCTGGATCACGCAGACTGCCTGACCAATGATTATGCAATTGAAGAAGCCCGGCGCAATCTGGCCGCAAAGCATCCGGATCGCGTAAAGGCGTTGGAACGGCTGGCAAAACAGTGTGAAGTCGTTCCGCAGTTGGAAGCGGACTTGGAAGTCGAATTGCCGTTGAAAGATGCGCCGATTCTCGGCGGAGCCATTGCCGGCCAGGCCACGCATTTGCTCACAGGTGATGAACGGGATTTGGGGACATTTTGGGGCAAGACGATCCAGGGCGTCAAAGTTGTTTCGCCGCGAATGCTGGCGGAGGAACTGCGGTTGTGCTGAACGAACTTCTCCTGTTTCAAAACGCGGCAAAAAGAAGGCCGGGCCGGCTTGCCGCGCCGTAGTCGCCTGGCCGCCGTAGCCTTGGCGAAGGCGGATGACAGGGGCGGAAGGCCTACACGCGAAAACCCAGCCCCGACAAGTGCCTGGTCGTGAAGTCGCTGGCCTAACGACTGCCCCGCCTACCACCCAGGCGACAACCCGCGTCTCACCTGGCCGTCAGAAGTCAGTCGGCGCGGCCCGGCGCCCCGACGAGCGCCCGCGGTTTGTTAAGCTTCGCGTCGGCATGGCACAGGGACTGCGAAAAACCGGGCACTCCCCGTGCCACGCCGATCGCTTCGCGGCTGCATGAAATCAGTGGCCGGGGTGCCGCCCTGACAGGGCTTGGCGGGGTGGCCGGCTTTACCCAGGGTGTCGCCCGCGGACTCGCTTTGCCCTGGGCTATATTATTTCGCCCCGTTGGGGCTTCCAAAAACTAACGGTCGGACTTGGAGCCAAACAAGCGGCTGTGCTCGAGGATGGCGTAGCGGTCGGTCATGCCGGAGAGGTAGTCGCAGATGGCGCGGAGCCAGCCGGCGCGCCGGGCGCGCTTTTGGCTGGAGACGCCAATTTCGCGGGGATGTTCCAGGTAGTAGTGGAAAAGGTCGCCCAACATGGTGCCGGCACGGTTGTTTGGCTCAAAGACCACGGGGCTGGAGTAGAGGTTTTGCCAGAGGAAGGCGCGGAGTTCGAGGTTCAAACGGCGGCGGCGGAGGCTGTGCTGGACCAGGGGATGGGGCTGGAGGCGGACGTCGTCGGCGGATTGGACGCCGGAGGCCAGGATGGCGGCTTCGGAGGTTTGGACAACGTCGCGCACCTGGCGGTCAATGAGGCAGCGGATGATGAAGTAGCGGCGGGTTTCGTCCGGGAGACCGGGGTGTTGGGCCAGGACGGCGCGGGAGGCCCCGGAAAATAGTTTGACTTCGCGGTTGAGTTTTTTTTCGGAGAGGAGGCCGGCTTCCAGGCCGTCATCGAGGTCGTGGCTGCAATAGGTCAGTTCGTCGGAGAGGTTGGCGACCTGGGCTTCGAGGGAGGGGGATTTGGGGGAGAAGCCCTGGCGGTGGCGGGGATGATCGTAGGGGGATTGGTGTTTGGCCAGGCCTTCGCGGGTTTCCCAAGTGAGGTTCAAGCCGCGGAAGTCGGGGTATTTTTCCTCGAGTTCTTCGACGATGCGCAAGCTCTGGCGGTTGTGCTCGAAGCCGCCGTGGCCGCGCATCAACTGGTCCAGGACTTCCTCGCCTTTGTGGCCGAATGGGGCGTGGCCGAGGTCATGGGCCAGGGCGATGGTTTCGGCCAGGTCCTGGTTCAGGTTGAGCGCGCTGGCGATGTTGCGGGCGATGGCGGCGACTTCGATGGAGTGGGTCAGGCGGGTGCGGAGATGATCGCCGGTGCCGTTGAGGAAAACCTGGGTCTTGTATTCCAGGCGGCGAAAGGCGCGGGAGTGGATGACGCGGTCGCGGTCGCGCTGGTATTCGGTGCGCCAGAGGGCGCGGGGTTCGGGGTGGACGCGGCCGCGGGATTGGGCGCTGAGCTGGGCGTAAGGGGCGAGGGTCTGGCGTTCCCGTTGTTCGAGCAGTTCTCTGGAACACGGCATGGCAGGCCCCGGGTTGGATCAGTTGGCCAGGAGTTCCTGGACGGAGAAGCCGCGCAGTTGGAAGAGGCGGCGGATAGCGTCCTCGATGAGGTTGTTGGGGCAGGAAGCGCCGGCGGTGATGCCGACGGTAATTTTGCCCGGAGGCAGCCAGCCGTGGGTCTCGACTTCCCGCTGGAGCTGGAGGTTGTAATGGCGGATCAATTGGTCGGAGACCATCATGGCGGCATTTTTGACAAAGTAAGTGGGGAGTTTGGCTTCGCCCATTTCGGCCAGATGGGAGGTGTTGGAGGAATTGTAGCCGCCGATGACCAGGAGCAGGTCCATGGGTTCGCAGAGCAATTTCTCCAGGGCGTCCTGCCGTTCCTGGGTGGCGCCGCAGATGGTGTCAAAGAAGCGGAAATGACGGTCCAATTGGCCGGGGCCGAAGCGGGTGATCATGGCGTTTTTGATGCGGCGCTGCACTTCCTCCGTTTCGCCGCGGAGCATGGTGGTTTGGTTGGCAACGCCCACGGCCTGGAGATGGATGTCGGGATCGAAGCCGGCGGAATAAGCGCCGGCGAAGGTGTCGAGGAATTCCTGTTTGTTGCCGCCGTGGAGGATGTAGTTGCAGACGTAATCGGTTTCGGCCAGGTTATAGACGACCAGGTAATGGCCCGGGCCGTCGGCGCCGGCCTGGGAGGTGGTGGCCTTGGTTTCCTCGTGCTTGGCTTTGCCGTGGATGATGCTGGTGACTCGTTCCTTGGAGTATTGGCGGACCCGTTTCCACACGCTCATGACGTCGCCGCAAGTGGTGTCCACCAGGCGGCAGCCCTTGGCCACCAATTTGGTGCGGGTGCCCACCTCGGTGCCGAAAGCGGGGATGATGACCACGTCGTCCTCGCGCAGCCGTTGCAGCTCCTCTTCGGTGGGGTTGGGGGAAATGATCTGGATGCCCATGTTGTAAATCTGGTCGTTGACTTCCGGGTTGTGGATGATTTCGCCCAGGAGATAAATGGGCTGCGGGAGGGGAAAGACATTGCGGGCGGCGTAAGCCAGGTCAATGGCGCGTTCCACGCCGTAACAGAAGCCGTATTTCTTGGCCAATTTGACCGTGAGCAGGCCGTCGGCGCTGAGGACGTGGCCCTTGTCGCGAATGCGTTCGACCAGTTCGCTGCGGTAATGGGACAGAACCTGGGCCTGGACGGCGGCCATGACGTCCGGGCGGCGGAGATTGATTTTTCTTGGCGTTGAGCTGGTGTCTCCGTTGCCAGGGCCATGCCCATTCCCATTTTGCGCGTTGTTCGACATCACACCCAAAGTTTAGCATGGGTTGGGCGGGTTCAAAGATTAAAATTTTGGCGCGCCCAGGGAACTGGAATGGGACCAATAGGACGAATGGGACGGAGATGGACAAACACGGACGGGCACTTGGGCGAGCTTGTTCGCAAACGGCAGTGCTCAATGTGGTTGGAACCTACGGCGAAGGGCCGGCACTGAGCCGGGCGGTGACGGCGCGGCAGATGTCGGCGGCGGCGGCGGGGCGGCCCAAGGCGGCGGCGGCCCGGCCCAGGTCGGCGAGTTTTTTGGAGCCGAGAAGCTGGCCGAGACGAAAGGGGAGGTCTTCGACGCGATTGGCTTTGGCGGCGGCGCCATGTTCGAGGAGAAAATCGCTGTTGGCGGCTTCCTGGCCGGGAATGGGATTGAGAATGAAGAGGGGTTTGCCCAAGGCCAGCGCCTCGGAGGTGGTCAAGCCGCCGGGTTTGGTGATGAGCAAATCCGACACGGCCATCAGTTCGTGCATGTTGGTGACGAAGCCCAGCACGCGGGTGGGATGGCGGCGGTCGCAGGCGGCCAGGTCGCGGCGCAGCCGGTCGTTGCGCCCCGCCACGACGAGGGTTTGCAATGGGCGCTCGATTTGATCCAAGGCGGCGAGAATTTGCGCGACCGGCCCCATGCCGAATCCACCGCTGAGGACAAGGAGAATGGGGAGATCGTCGCGCAGACCCTGCGCTTTGCGCACGGCGGCGGCGTCAATGCGGCCGGAAAATTTTGCGGAGATGGGAATGCCGGTGGCCAGAACCTGGGCGGCCGAAGCGCCGCGGGCGACGAGACGGGCCTTGGTTTCCTCGGCGGCGACGCAATAGAGGTCCACGTGGGCGTCCATCCACAGGGCGTGGGCCTCAAAATCGGTGACGATGCTGACGGTGAGAGGGGGAGGGCCGGGCCACTTATGGCGGAGCCGGCCGAGGAGTTCGACGGGCAGGTAATGGGTGCAGAGGACGGCGTCGGGAGCGAATTGCTTGACAAAGCGGGCGAATTTGCGGGAACTGGCGGAGCCGAAAGTTTTTCTCCAGCGGGCCAGTTTGGCGACCAGCCCGGGATTGTCCATGGTGTTGAAGACCAGGCCCCAGAGTTCGGGGGCATGGGCGATCAATTTGACGTAGCCGTCGCTATAGATTTTTTTGTGAAGCGGGGAAAAGAAAGTGAGGAGATCCAGGCGTTGCACCACGTCTTGGGGCCGGGCCTGGAGCCAGGTTTCCTGGAGTGCGGCGGCGGCCTGGAGATGGCCGCCCCCGGCCGTAATGGTGGCGATGAGAATGCGCATCGTGTCTGAGGGTTGTATGCCGGGGTCAATCATTAGTGGTTGCGCGGCCGGCGCTTTTTGGCGCAGTTCCATGCCTCTGGCCGCGGCCCGGCGTTCTGGCAACCCATGTTCATTTTGAAAGGACAATTAATCCGCATTTCCGTCCTGCAATCCAGCAAAAAAGCGGCCCTCCTTTATTTCTGGTCGTGTACTAACGGATTGTTGATAAATTCTTAGAAATCTGGCCTGTGCTGCCCACATTTACAGCACACCTTTTCCCGCTTGAACATGGCGCCTGCCATGCTGGTTGAAATCCCGGCGAGAAGCTGTCCCGTGAAAGTCATCGAACCAAAAACGAGCGGCGTTGCTGGTTCGTAGAGATCATAATCCAGGCAGCCGCAATTTGGGCATCCAACTCTGCGGGAATTTGCTTCAACTCGCCGACCCAGTTCCGCATTGACCAGATCGCCATATTCTCGATTGAAAAGCAGCGTCATTTCTCCACACGTCGGGCATTTAAAATTCTTGAAAAACAATTCTACGGGAAATTCCAATTTTTGAGAGCACGCATTGCAAAGGCATGACAGATATTCCGGCTTACCCGGCATATTCTGGACCATCCAGTCCCCCGCGACATCGCTGGAGGGAAGATAATCAGGATCAGAAGGCTGAGGTGGACCCCATCCTTTAGACCACGGAGCGCATGAAATAAGCGCGACTTTTGCCGATTGCTGTCATTACTAATTGTAGTTGACTACTGTTCATTCCGTGTTTCAAAACCCTTTCGAAAGAGAGAACGAGCGATGCGGAGCACTGCCCGTCCTCCCTCTCCGTTTTCTTAGGGTTCTCAACTCTACCGCCGCAGGCGGTCTGATTTCAAGCCTTTTCCTGCCGCCTGCCTCTCTGTCAAGTGCTGCGATCGCTCCTGCCTCTGGCAGGTTGCATCGCTTCCCATTTGGCCGGTTGGGCTCCATGCGTGCCGGGATCAAAATACGCGTCCGCCGGCGTCGCATAGCCCAACGCCTGGTGCGGTCGTTCCCGGTTGTAGCCGTCAAACCACCGGCCCAGTCCGCGCCCTGCCGCCAACCCGTCGCCATAGTCTTGCAAATAAATGTCCTCATACTTGGCGCTCCGCCACAGCCGCTCGATAAACCGGTTGTCCATCCAGCGACCCCGTCCGTCCATGCTCACGTCCACCCCCGCCGATTCCACCGCATTGATAAACATCGGGGAGGTGAACTGCGATCCCTGTCGGTATTGGAAATCAACGGCGCCTGACGCCCCGCCCGCAACGCCGCCTCCCAAGCGTCCACACAAAAGTCCGCCTCCAACGTGTTGCTCAAGCGCCATCCCAGCACGTAACGACTCCACCAATCCATCACCGCCACCAAATACATAAACCCAGTTGCCATAGGCACATACGTAATGTCCGAACACCAAACCTGATCCGGTCCCGTCACTGCCAAATTGCGTAACAGATACGGATAAATCTGGTGCCCCATCTCCCGCAGACTCGTCTTGGGCTTGGCGTAAATCGCCTCGATCCCCATCAACCGCAGCAGCCGCACCACCCGTTTGCGATTGATGGTCAAACCCTCCCGGCGCAACAGCACGGTCAGTTTGCGGCTGCCATAAACCGGGTGGTCCAAATGCATCTGGTCCAACCGCCGCATCAGCGCCAGGTTCTCCTCTGTCTCCGGACAGCACTGGTAATAATAACTGCCACGGCACACCGCCAGCAGCTCGCACTGGCGCCGCACGCTGAGCTGCGGATCGGGAGCGATTAAACATGTTAAAGCCCCAGTTGCCTGGACTTTTTTTTAAGCCAGTCCAAGTCCACCGTCAGTTGGCCAATCTTCTCATGCAGTTGGGCAATCAACTGTTCCTGATCCTCCGTGCGGGGTTGCCCGGGCTCAAACAATTCGGGCATGTGATCCCGAATCGTCGCCCGCCACTGCGTGACCTGCGCCGGATGCACCGCATACTCTCGCGCCAATTGCGCGACCGTCTTCAGCCCCACCAGGGCTTCGAATCCCACTTTGGCCTTGAAGGCCGCACTGTGTCTTTTCCGTTTTGCTTTCATAAGTCTGCTCTTTCTTATCTACAGCAAACCGGCAAAAATCGAAACTTACCTGTGGTCTAAAAATAGGGGTCCAGCTCAGGCTTCAGCGGTTCCATAGGGGGTGATTTAAACATTTTTGACTTTTAAAATCAAATGAAAATTCCACCAAAAAACCCTGTCTTTTCCCGCAGCAAGTTGATTAGCCTTTGGGACATGATCCAATTTCACGCGAGAGATTTCGTGATCCTGCTGGAAGAACTGGACACTTCGATTCTCTTCATCCGAGATGAAGTTCGCACCCTTCCAAGCAGAACAACCACTGAAGCTGAAAAACAGCGATTCCGGGACCTGGCCCGGCGACTCTGCAATGAATGTCACAAATATGATTTAAGGGATGCCGCCGACCGTGCTGACCTCCTTTATAGGCGCTTGACGGAAGATCTGAACCAAAGTCGCCCATCTCCCGCTCCACCCCGCGCGTTTTCCGCGCTAGACGAAGATTTTCGTGAAATCCATCACTGCATTGGAGAGGGTCTAATGGCGATCCAATTCATAATTGTCGAGCGTTCCAAAGCCGACTTCTGGGAGCGGGACGAACTTTTTGGGGCTGCTGTAAATTCGGCATTTGCCTCTGCGCGCCTCGACATTAAAGAGGCCGGCAACTGTCTGGCACTTGAATTGAACACCGCAGCCGTCTTCCATTTAATGCGCGTCGTTGAATTGAGCCTGAGAGGACTCGCCGGCCATTTGGAATGCAACTTTCCATTTCCAGTCCAGTATTCGACTTGGGCGGAGGTTTTACGGGAGATTGACGAAAAACTGAATAAAACCAAGGGTACGACCAGGGGTGATTTAAGGGAATCCGATTTGCAATTTTATACCGAACTTGCGCGGGAAATCAGGGCTTTCAATTATGCGTGGAGAGACCCCATAATGCACGTCCGGCTGCGATTTGGTGATCCCCATGAAGCAGAGAATGTGTTCACTCACGTCCGGCGATTCATGGAGCGGTTGGCCACACGGGTTAAAGAGCCGGTGCCAGACTTGATAAATCCTGAAACTAGAGCAGATTGTTACGAAATTTGAAACAAAAGGCCCCGCAGTGCTGATACACCGCGAGGCCGCAACAAAAGGCGTTTGAGGCCAAAAGTTGCTGTATCTTGCGATACGCAGTCACTTTATTCCCGCGCCGTGAAAGCGTCAAGTGACATGCCATTGCTGCCAGGGCGAAACCCAGCGTTTCGGCCATTTTGAGAACCGCAACCGGATTGTCCAGCGTTACCGCTGCGTCCGGTGCGGGAAAACATTTTCCGAATCCCAGCCGTTGGAAGGCGTGAGGATCGAGCATGGGAAGATTGTCCAGATTGTCCGCCTGTTCTCCGAGGGATGCGGAGTCCGCGCCATCAGCCGCCTAACCGATTGCCACACCTGGACGGTTTTGGGTGTCCTGTCGGAAGTTGGCACCGCCTGCGCCGTGCATGATCGGCTCGTTCGCAATATCACCACCGATTCGGTTCAGGTTGACGAACTCTGGAGCCGGGTCGCAATCCGCCAGAG
The DNA here is from genome assembly GCA_963707025.1 of uncultured Verrucomicrobiae bacterium. Taxonomy (GTDB): domain Bacteria; phylum Verrucomicrobiota; class Verrucomicrobiia; order Limisphaerales; family Palsa-1400; genus JBEKOF01. The sequence continues at coordinate 93,340 of CAVPOM010000002.1, forward strand.
CCGCACAACCGAAGATGACACCGAGCGCGGCGACTTTTACACGTTCCTGGGTATCGCGGCGCGGGAGAAGCTGATTGTCAGCCATTACACGGGCAAACGGGATGCCGAGAGGTACAGATGTTTTCGTAAAGGATTTGGCCGCCCGAATCGTCGGGCGCATCCAAATCACCAGCGACGCCTTTCGGGCATACCCGGCCATCATCCGCCAATACCTCTTGGAGCGGCTGGACTATGCCGTTATGGTAAAAAAGTTCGACACTCCACCGGGTCAGGTGGAGGCAAAGCGCCGGTATTCACCGGCTCCATTCAAGGGCATCACAATCAAAGTGAAGGCGGGAAATCCACGCCGGGACAGAATTTGCACCAGCCATGTGGAACGGGCCAACTTAACCGTCCGCCATTTCAACAAACGCTTCGTCCGGCTCGGTTTGGGTTGGTCCCGAAAGCTGGAAAACCACAAGGCGGCAATCAGCCTATTTGTTGTCGCATATAATTTCTGCAAGGTCCATTCCACGTTGGGATGCACGCCCGCCGTCGGAGCAAAGCTCACTGATCACAATTGGTCGGTTGAGGAGTTGCTTGAGCGGGCGACCGTGCAGGATGAAAACAAGTAAAATATATGAAATTAAAAACTACCCTCAATAGAAAAATCTACCTGCCTGCCTCCTTGGGAGGCAGGGTCAAGCTTTCCCGTGAGAAAGCCTCCGGCTTCAGAATACTGAAGCGCGTGCTGCAATCCGCCGCTTTGAGCGAGAGGGACGCTGATAAAATCAATCGCGTCCTGGCCGCGATTTAGCTGTTTTGATATTTTCAACATCTTCACTGAGCTGCATCAACGCTTCAGTGAGGTCGGAAAGACCTTGGGCGATATAGTTGCAGATGGTTGCCGGATCGCCAGAATGCTTGGTTGCGTTGCGGAAACTGGTTCTGGCTTTTTCAAGTCTATCGTTGGTGGTCATCTGGATAGTGTGTCGCTCGTTTGAATGATGTCGAGCACTTTTCCGATTTTTTCGGAAACCGAAAACGATGAAAAACCAACCCCTAATGACCATTAAACGACGATTTAACCCTCAGTTCCCGCCACCTCTCACCAAAGCCCAAATCAGCCTGCTTTTGGACGGACCCAAGCCGCCACGCGCCAAAGGCATCCTCAAACCCAGGGCGCGGATTTCAATCCACTGGCGGGGAAGAAAATGAGGCCCTCAAATCTTTAAGTGGGGGGGCGTGGACATCCCAGCCGTAAACCAGCGGCGTCCTATCACCAGCTATATCCACTGGATGGATTATGGCCTGTCCGCCCTCCCCCGCCGGAATCGGTGACGACGGGGAAAACTTGTCAAGCCCTAAATTTCAGACAAGCGAATTGGTCTTGACAAGGCCCAAAAACAGCCATTTTTATGAGTGCCGTGGTAAAAGTGTGGCATGTTTAAAAATGAACTTGCCCGCTCCGAGACAAGGAGCGGTTTGATAAAATCCGTGGTGAAGATAACCGAATGCGAGACCGTATCGGCAGCGAACGACCTGTTGCGCCAAGGGCATCACATCATCGTCGGAATCGCCTTTTCCGGCAATTTCAGGGAGCGCGTAATAACGCCGACGATTATCGTCGGGGAGCTTCCCGCCGACTCCCAATTATATAAGCCCTCTTGTCGCTGAAAGACCCATCCTCGCCAACCCTTCGAGTGTATAGAATCCCGAGGAAGCACCACCCGTGGTCGGCGAGTTTTCGGTTCACTTCATCAAGATCGGTATATTCCTGAATGCAGCCCACGTCTTGCGGGGGCCATGTTGGTGCAGACGCTTCCATATTGTTTTCAGTGTGGGGGTTTGATAATCAGATGTCCAGAGATTTTATCAACAATCCGTTAGTACACGACCTTATTTCTTGATGGGATTTATCCATGCGCTGATTGGCATTCCGATGATGGTTTTCGGCAACGCCGCCAGCCGGATTGAGGAAGTTATCTTCCAGTTGATGCCGGTCGTCATGGGCGTGATTGGCTTCGTTGTCTTTGTGGTATTCGCCGCCGTTTACAACCTGCCGGCCTTGTGGGTGGGCGGCTTTGAATTGGAGGTGAAGAACCTCGGGAAGTCATCGGACAGAGGCGGCGCCTGATCCCCCGGCGTCAAAGGCGGCCGCGTCATCAAAACGGGGCGATGACCTTTGTGGCGTCGAGGCGATAAATCCCGGCCAGGGAACCGTTGTCCATGATGGGGCCGACGTGCAGAGTGCCCGCGACGGTTACCGGTTGATCCATGACCGGCGGGACGCCCCGGCCCGTCACCCGCACGGTGATCCACTCGTTGATTTTTGGGGGCACCCCGTAACAGCACATGGATTGGTTGCGCATCAAGAGGAATTCGACGGTCAGGCCGTTGTTCATCGTGACGGGAAGAAGAAAGCCCTGAATGGCCACCTCTTTGCCATCCAGCGATTGCACCCCGGCGGGAATCTGTCCCCGCGCCTGGGCGGCGGTTTGGGCCGGGCCGGCGGTTCCCTCGGCCATTTCCTGTGTCAACGAGAAATCATACCCGGCCAGGGTGTTGAAATCGAGGTTTTGGCAGCCCGGAACAGGCGCGCCGGGGGCGGCCAGGCTGGTGATGGACGGCAGGTTGGTCCTGGCCAGGTCCGCCGCCGTTCCCGCCGTGCCTGCCGGCATGGCGCCGCTGTCATCATTGGATTGGCCCAACACGGTCCTCTCGGCGAGCACCATGCGCCGCTGCACCGACGGAGGCTTGGGATGCTTGTTCCTGGGTGAAGGGTTGGGGGAGCTTTCAGCCACCGGCGCCGCTGGCGGAGCGGATGCCGCGTCAATTAACTGGCCGCTCAGAGTGGGAGCCGAGGCGGCTTGTTGGACCTGTGGCGGCCCGTTCCTTTGGCAGGAGGCCCAAAGAAGGAGCAAGGGAAGGCCCGAAGCGATCCACGACTTTTTCATCGCCACAAATTCAGTTGACGCCACCGGGAACCAGGCTGTCACCGCCCGGGCAAGGATTGACCTCGATGGTGACATGGACCAGTTCGCCATGTTCCCGCAGAAGCTGTTTGTAGGCGGCGGGCGTTTTGGGCTGGCGCGCCACGACCGAGATGACGGCGGCAAATTTATTGACGGCCAACTGCCAGATATGCAGGTCGGCGATCACGGTGTCCTCATCGGCTTGGAGGGCCTTTCGGATTTCGCCATTCAAATCAGAACTGTCCGGCTCCTTGTCGAGAAGAATGACATGCGTGTCGCGAATCAATGCGCAAGCCCACTGGCTGATGACCGCGCTGCCCACCAGGCCCATCGCCGGATCGAGCCAGACCCAGCCCAGGGTTTTCCCTCCGACCAGCGCGATGATGGCCAGCACCGAGGTCACGGCGTCGGCCAGGACATGAAGGTAGGCGGCCCGCAAATTCAGATCGTGGGAACGGCCCGGTCCATGAGAGTGCCGGGCCGCCCCGGAATGATCGTGCTGATCCCGCAGCAGCAGGGCGCTGGTGAGGTTGACCGCCAGCCCGACGCAAGCCACGGCGATGGCCTGGTTGAAATGAATCGGCAGCGGACGAAACAAACGATGCACCGATTCGCCCGCCATGAACAGGGCGATTCCGCCCAGCACAATGGCGCTGGTGAAGGCCCCCAGCACGGCGATCTTGCCCGTGCCGAAGCTGAAGGCGGCGTTGGCGGCGTGCCGGCGGGCCAGCGCGTAAGCGCCCACCGTGATGACAAAGGCGGCCACGTGCGTGGCCATGTGCCAGCCGTCGGCGAACAGCGCCATGGAGTGCAGCTTCAAGCCGCCCACGATTTCGACCACCATCATGACCGCCGTCAGGACCAGGACGCGGCGGGTGCTTTTCTCCGCCCTGGAGAATTCGCCGCAAAAATCATGGCTGTGCTGCCATGGTGACAGGCTTGTAGAATGCATAACTGCTGCTGAATCGGGTTTCACTGCCAAGAATACAATACCCCTTGCAGGACGTTTTTCAACGCGGAAAATGCCAGGGCGATTTGGAATCGGTTGCCCTTGCATCGGCGGGAAGTTGTGCCATGCTGGAGGGCCGGTCGCGCCGGAGCGTAGCTCAGCCTGGTAGAGCACTTGGTTTGGGACCAAGACGTCGCAGGTTCAAATCCTGTCGCTCCGACCATTCCGCCACTTTTGACCCATTGTGACAGAGAGGGACAAAAGGGGACTTTACCCCCGTAAACAAAGGGGTTTTCTCACTTTCCACCATCACCGGCAAAGTGACAATGGTTGACAGCAAATGACCCGCTTTGACCAGAGTTTGTGTGTCTAGTTGTGTGTCATCCGCCCCAGGGGTTTCCGCGCGATGGAAGCTCAGTTTCTGAATGGCCTCTTTCAATGGCAGCATCCGCGCATCGGTGTATGTCTTTGCTGTCTGGTTTGGGTCACGGTGCCTCATCAGCGCCATCCGCACGCGCTCGCTCGGTGTCCCTGGCGCAAGCTGCGTGCAGAACGTCACGCGGAAGCTGTGGAAGTCCAGCCGCCCATCACCAGTGTCTTTCCAGTCAATCCCCGCCGCCTGCAAGTCCGCATAAAAGCGTTTGTAACCGGGGAACATTCCCTTGAAAATCAGTTGGTCCTGATTGCATGACGCCGGCTTGATCTCCTGCAATGCCGCCACAAGATCAGGATGCAACGGCAGATCGTCCTCGTAATGATTCTTGGAGATTGTCGCAGACACGGTGATTCTCGGTTCCGCACCATCCAGCACCACGTCAGCCCACCGCAGTTGCTTGATCTCCCCTCTCCGAATGCCCGTCAGCACCGCCAGCAAGTAAATCGCCGACCGACTCCCCGCGACGGCCAACAGGCGCTGAATCTCCTCTGCCGTGTAAGACCGCCGCGCCCGTTTCTGCCGGCCTTGCACCCGCAGCAGTTCCACTTTCGCCAGCGGATTCCGCGCGATGAAACCCAAACGCTCCGCCCACTTGAGGAACGCCCGCATTGCCACGAGATATTCGTTCAGGGTCTTTGGCGCTTTCTTCTGCTTTTGCCGCCATAATTGAAACGACTCCGCGTTCACATCTTTAAAATGCTCCCAGACGCAATCCCTCATCAGGGAGCCGACATAATTTTCCACGCCTTGCACGTATCGTTTCACGCAGCCGCTGGTTTTAAGCTCTTGGACGAAAACCGCAAAATGCTCCGCCAGGGGTCTTCCCGCCGCTTCCCGCATCTTCTCTGGCGCAATCAGGCCAACCGATTCTTGACTGTGATCTTTCAATATCTGTTGAAGTTTCTGGTCCGCTGAGCGCGGTTCCGTGACCTCAAGCGGAATATCCCTCATCCGGTGTTCGCCGGGAAAGCGGACACGCGCCCGATACAACCGGGCATAAACCACTTTCCCGTTGCGCCGACGTTTTGGCCGATAAATGTAGGCAATCATATTTTGCTCCTCTGGGGGAAATCCCCCCTTTGTTCGCGCATCCGCTCAAGAAACGCTTCAATATCGCTTTGCATCAATCCCACCGCGCGGCCCACCCGCACCAGGCGCGGCAGTTCGCCCCGGTCAGTCATCCGCCGCACCGACCGCACACACACGCCCAGGCTCACTGCAATCTCTGGCAATCTCATAACCCGGTCCAGTTTCTTTGCAACATCACTTTGCATTTTTGTTCCCCCCGTCAAGTTTTGCCCTGGCTTTGGCCGCGACCTCACGCCGGGCCTTTGCGCGCGAAAATGTCGGCAAATCCTCATCCAGCATTTCTTGGAAGACTTCCCGGACAATCTCCTTCAAAGCCTTTCGATTCATTTTTCCCGCCGCCGGGAGCTTCTTTGCTTCGTCCAGAAATTCCCCTTCATGGTCCGGTTTCTCGCCCCCGGCAGCTTCCAGATACGCCTCTTTCCGGTCTGGCCGTGTTTTCAGTTCTTCCGCCCAGGCTTTGCACTCGCTTACAGGAATATAAACGTAAGGACGCTTTTTGAGCTTGTCCTGATACCCGAAGATTGACCGCTTGGCCTCGACAACGTGGAAACAGAACGCCGTCATTTTGCCCTCTTTCAATCTCTTGTAAACCCCCGACCGCGAGACCGGCGCATACATCCCGACCCCACCAGGGGAAACGAACCCCTCACCGGGGAAATGCTCGCAAAGGGCATCGAACCACGGGCCGGAGTCCTCATCGCTCCCTTCCCGGCGATAAATTCGCGTATCCGGGTCCGGCTTGCCGACGACCGGTTCCAAGCCCGGCGGGACTTCCAAATACTTAAAATCTTTATTCATTATCCACACCAATACACCGCGCTCCACATAATGTCAACCTTTTTCTTTTGAGAGGTAAAATGGCAACCGAAGGGATTTCCCCGCGGCTCGTTCCCGTGTCGTCATCCGGCTTGCTCAAGGCAGGAAGGCCAAGCCGAATGCCAACACGCGAACGCTCCGCCCCGACAAGTGCCTGGTCGTGAAGTCGCTGGATTCCAGCTTGCGCCCTGTTTGCCCTTCGCAACATGGAATCCACCGCCATCACCACCAGGAGGTTGAAGGCAGCGAGGGAAGACCGCTTTTGGGGGCGCAATGTTATTTTCCGCTGTCGCGGACACGCAGAAGTCCGACTATGGCAGCACTCGCTCTTAGGCGCTGGCTGTCCGGTTGTTTGCCCCCGGTTCTTGAAGGCCCCCGCCCCGAAATCAACCCTTCAATGCGATCAAACACAATGGTTGACCAGCCCACCCCGTGTCGCATAGAGTTAATCCGCTCAAATTTGAATATAGCCCCCGTGTGGCGACGAGATTGCCAAAATGAGCGAACGAATCCAAGACAAGATGGGCATGAAGATGGAGCGCGGCGAATTCACCGGCGGCGAGTTCGCACCGTACGGATTCGACTTTGGCGAGGGACATTGGCTGGAATACTCCGTCCAGGAGGAAGATGCTAACGGACACATCCACACCAAAATCAAGCGTAAACGTTCCAACACGAGGCAGCCGTTATTAGAAAACCCCGTTGAACAGGATCGCCTGCGCCAAATGGCCGCTTGGCGCGAAAGTGGCCTTTCATACACGAAGATCGCGGCTGAAGCCAACCGTCTCGGGTGGCCGACCAAAACAGGACGCTCCCCGTGGCAGGCGGGCAACATCGCCGGTGTCCTGCAAACCAAACATACGAAACGCCTGCTATCTAACATCCCTGCTGACGACCGACAAGGCATTGACCAAATAGATGGCAGACCGACGGGCAAATCTCTTCAACTACGAAGCAAACATCTCAAACCTGGCGGTTCATACCGCCATCGCGGCGGCCTTGCGGTAAGAACAATTGACGCAATTCATGGGAACACGGTCTATTGGCACGACCACGTAGGTAAAGGCCACTGCACAAAGCAAACCTTCTTAAAATTGTGCATCTCCATTGCAACCGACCAAGATTTTGACCAAGTCCAAGAATCGGTTCAGGAACTCGCGGTCAGCCGGGACAAACAGGAACAGGATGAAGAGAGCCGCCGACGAGTGGAGGCGTTTTTGAAATTGTGCGTTGATGCCAATAAAACCAACATCACTCATGTCGTGATCGGCAGCCCTTCTGAGCTTGGAATGACCTACGATGAAATCATGCACAACTTGTCCGTGCTCGAAAAGTACCGCCTGTACTTGCGCATTATACGTCCCACCCCAACACCCAGTTTTTACGTATATCGGCCAAGCAGTAACCAGATACGGGCACCAGCGGTCTTTAGCCAGGAAGAAATTGAGAATCTAAAGATTCCGGCGGGATTTGAGGCCGCTCATACCGAATGGATTAAGCAAGGCGCACCAAAAAGGCAGTATCGAACCCCCAGCTACTACGAGTCACTGTACCTGGGGCTTGGTCCGAAATGCTGTCTTAGAGCGGGACTTCCATAAATGTCTCCGTTGCGGTGGTGTTGCCACGCAAGCGCATCATCTGAATTACAACTACGTCGGAACTGAGCATCTACATCCAGAATGTTTGGTGTCAGTCTGCCGCCCTTGCCACGGACTGGTCGAATACGCCAGACATGCGGAATCGCTAATTTCACGAATGGAACGAAGGCTTGGCGCTCTCGACGATGGGCAAGAGCTGCCACGAGCCTACTCGCGTTTAATTGACTACAAGGCGAAACTGGTCGAGTTGCGCAGACTTTTCTCCGAGGGAATACCGCACACGAGCGAACGAGAGCCAACGGATGTTCCCTTTTTGGACCGCTACCGGGATTACCTTCGCCAAGATACCGAAAAGAAAGCCTTCGCAGCATCGGAACTTCAATCCTGGCCCGGCACTGATGACGAAAAGCGCGCCCGAATCCGCGACTTGCTCCGAAAAGAAATCGAAAGCGTGCGGACTTTTGTGGAGCAAGTCCTTCAGCCATACCGAACACAAAATCCACTCTGACGCACCAGCGAAGCGACTAAGCAATCAAAGCCCGGCCATTTTAACCGCAGGGGCCAATTAGGCATGGTTCTTTCATGTAGTGGGGGCGTTCATTCATGAACTTGCTGCTTCGATCCGGGCAAATTCCTAAAAACCCGTAGGCCACAACGGGTTTGCCCGAATACTTCGCCGCGTTGGCAACAATCGCCGTAGCACGTCCCGAACCGTCTTCGACGTACCACTTTGCTGGGAGCTCATCCTCTACCGCCCTTCTGAGAATAAATGGCTCGCACTGCGCGAACACATCGCCCTGTTGAACACGTTTAAACCAAGAAGGATTAGTCTTAGGTTTCCAGTCGCGCAGGCAGCCTTTCGTTTCCAGGCCGCGAAGGTCACGAGGCCCATTGGTTTCTCTCGCAATCGTCTCAACCACGGCACAGTTCCTCAAGTTGTCCAGAGTAAGTTCTACGTGGTTCCACTCAGAAAAGCCTACAATCATCCCGGGCTTAAAGCGGGCCTGGGAAAGCACATTGTCCAGAAAGTCGGGGTCATCCCAATTCCACTGTGCAAAGTCTGGCAACGGTATTCCCTTTTTCGCGGCGTCGTAGCGTACGTACGCTTCGATCACTTTGCGCCTTGGCACGTTCACATAGATAGATCGCATATTATCGTTTTCTTCCCGCATCGGGCAGAATGTTCGCCCACGAACCGGCAGCAGTCCAGTTTCATCGCTTGGCCTCAAATCAGCAATGGGAACAACCGCCTTGCACCAGCTTGGCGAAGCCTGGGCGCCGAACTGAGCAAAGCGGGAATCCGCTCCATCCAAAACTCAACGCCCGCAAATAGTTTGACAGTGAAATCTCGCGCGAACAACTGCCCCTTCCGCATCTTCGCCCGCTTCTCCTTCGGGCAGGTCGCCATGCGATAACGGCGCATTACCCGGCGCAGCTTCAACGCCTGCCCATTCGTCAACTCCAGAACATCCCGGCGACCAAGAGGCAGATTCTTACGGCCCACAATGCCCCAAAACCGCCCCGGCTTCGCAGACCAAATACACTCGCCAGTCTTCGCAACATACTTCTTCGCCGCATACGCGAAGGCACCGCGCTTCGAGCCAAGCGTTTGAACCGACGTGCCCGCCCGATAATGCTTCACCTCGCCGCTCCCCACCACGTCATACCAATTCCTCGCAAACCAATTCGCAATCGAATCCCCGTTCACGACAGACGGACACTTGCCATGCGGCTCTACTCGGATGGCACCCCACCCTTCGCGCTCATCCACCAGGGCGCTATGACCCTCCACCCATGCACTCCCGCCCAAAACATCCTCATCCCAAACCACCACAGTGCCCACCATCCGGCGGCGCAAACGAACTTGCTCCGTCTGCATGGTCTTCCACTCAAAACCCCACGGCACGCCCCAGACAAACGCATGGATATGCGGCGCGATCTTCCCCTTGTTCACCCCGCTTTTACGAGGCTGAAATTCCAGCTTCCACATCAAACAACCGTCAGGGAACCGGCGGGCAAACCGTTTGGACAACGTATCAATGTGCCGCTTCACCTGTTCGCCATCCCAGGCGTAACGGTCAAACTCATCAGGATACGTCAGACCCGCCATGAACGGCACCGCACCATCATCCACCTTCGCCAAGTAATCCAACATCCGCCGCCGTGACGCCGCCGTGAACTCCTCGATTTCGCCACGCTCACCACCGCGACGCTCAGGACCGCGCAGATGTCCCTCAGAACGGCAGCGCAACTGCATGAAGCTCGCGTTGCGATAAACTTGCAACATGCCATTGCTCGTATTTGGCGGTGAATTATGCACCTTAGACAAGCCAGGTGGAACGCATGGGGTCGGCGGCCAGGCGGCCGGTGAACCGTCCACCTGGCCACCGACCCGCATTGCGGCCACAACGGCGGCAGCCTGCTCGAAAGTAGTGACCGGGGAGGAATCGAAGGAATCATTGCGCACGATCCACCCCCAAACGCGAAGCCTCAAGGAAAGCTGGCCCTCCCGCATCGTCCGTTGACACCACATTCCGCCGCAGAACCGGCGAGCAGTGGTGCTCGCTGTCCGGTTCTGCTCGATTTACTTCGCCGCCATGCCGCTCTGCTGTCACTGGCCCCCCTTCTCAGTGGCCGTGCTGGCAATGGCGAGGATTGCGGCCTTGAGCGCCACGTTGAGCCGGGGCCATGCCTTGACTACTTGGGACAGGTCATGTAAGGAAGTGACCGGAGTTTGTGAGTCTCCTTGTGAGTCTCGCGCTGTAACTCCTTGATAATCAGCAGGCGGAGGCAGGTTCAAATCCTGTCGCTCCGACCATTCAACGATCAATGGCTTGCGCAGGCTTTCTCAAGCCGGATGAAAGCCCATTGCCACTTCTATGTCGGTTTCCCCGTCAGAGGCGGCCAGCGGCCGACTTCATCGTCTGCAACGCCAGCTCAAGGCAGCCGCAACCGGTAAAACCGGGCGCCAATTGGGGAGGGTTCGATATACTGAATCTGGCTGGCATTGGTTTGATATGGCGGGCCAACGTCCGACCACGGCGGCGTGGCGGGAAGGTTGGTGGCCGACTGCAACTGCCAGCCGCCGGCGGAGGCCGGCCAGGAGACGACGGGATTTGCTCCGTTCTGGATCGTCAGCACGGGCTGGGCGGTGGTCAGGACGAAGGACACATTGTCCGCGTAGCCGTCGTTGTACCCTCCGGCGGTGAAGGTCATGGTCAGCGTGACTTTGACCTGACGCGCGCCGACGGGCACCGCGTTCGTTTTTCCACGGAACAACAAGCCGGTTTGGCTGGCGCGGTCACTGGCCAGAACCGGTCCCACACTAATCGAGCCGAGGAGGTTGGGCGTGACCCCGTCGGTAAACTCGGCTGTGAGGACGGCATTGTCGTTCTGGGATTGCCAGCCTCCGAGCCAGCCGGTCAACTCCGCCAGCACGACGCCGGAGTCCACCTGCGCTCCGGCGGCGGTCAGATCAATCACCTGATACGCGCTGGAAACAGAGGTGGTCGGGCCGCCGGTGAAGAGGTTGGCGCCGCGGTCCGCCGGCCCGGGACTGTTGGTCGGAATATCGGAGGCGGTGCCGTAAAGGGTGACGGTGAAGTTATTCAACGTGGTCCAGCCGGGCACGGGCAGAACATCATTGCCCGTGGTTGAACCCGCCCCGGCTTCAGCATCGGCGTTGACGATCAGGTTGGTGTTGAACAGTCCGGCGTGGAGACCGGTGCCGGCGATGACTGCCAGCGCGATTAAAATCAGCCGTTTCATGGTTTGAGTCCTTCAGTCAGGCATTCGTGTTTAACGGCCCTAAACGTCCGCCGAAGACGCTCTTGGTTTTTCCGCCCAAAGAGACGCTTCCAGCACGACTTTTAGCAATTCTAATCTGCATGCCTCTAAAGTCAATGATATTCCAGATTCTTATGGACAGCAGGGCCGAAGCCGAGCCATTCAGCCCCGGGATGAAAGAACAATCTGCCAAGGCTTTGCCGGTTGTTCTTTAGCCAACCCGTGACTTTCATTATTCCCTCACATTGGATTGGGCCATGTTCCGGTCGCCCGTTTGAGATAGTATTGCTCAGGAGGCCTGCCGCACCATCTGCATCATCTCAATCCAGTCAATTTGCAGTTGAATTCGTCAGGGAGAGCGGGCGTATTGACGCCCGCCCTCCCGTTGTTTCATTCCCGCACGAACAGCTTCCACTCCGGAATTCCATGCGCGTTGCGGATGAGGGCCGAGGCGGGCAGTTCCCTGGGCGCGCGCGGCAGCCTGAGCAATTTCAGGCCGGCTTCGTGCGGCAGGCGGTTGCCTTTGCGGGCGTTAATGTCTTTGCCGGCCCAAACCAGGTTTTCCCAGGCGTTCTTGCCGCCGCGCGAACGGGGCAGGACGTGGTCCAGGCTGCCGTCTTCGGGGCGCAGGACGCGGCCGGTGTACTGGCAGCGGTTGCCGTCGCGCTCGCGAATGGCGCGGGCGCAGAGCTTCGGGCGCTTCTTGGGCACCTTGGCGTAGTTCACCGCCACGATCACCGTGGGCACGCGGATGGGACCGCGCACGGTCCGCACCGCGTTGTCCTGCGGACGGATGGGCAGCGTGATCCACTCCTCCCAAGTCACGGGGCGGATGTGATTTTGACCTTCGATTTCCAGAGCGGTCGCCACGTTCGTCGCCATCATGCAGAAGGCTTCCTGCGGCGTGCGGACGTTGACGGCCTGCCAGTTGCGGTTGAGCACCAGCACCAGCGCTTTGTTCAGTATGTCATTCATAAAATTAGTGGTTAGTGGCCAGTGGTTAGCGCGGTATTTCACTCTCCACTCACCACTAGCCACTGGCCACTTGCCTCCGGTGTTTGTTCTTTGTTGTTTGACTTCAGCCTTTAGCCTTTCAAATCTGGCTGCCCCGCCTGGTTTTGCTCCGGGTCCTCCGGCGTCAGAGACCGGCGCACTCCTGATGATGCAACGAGGCATCCGTGTGCATGGTCAATATTTGTCAATCAATTGACAAGATATGGTTAGCCTGCCTTGCTCGCAGCCGGGATATTGGGACGCATGATAATGATGAATCATATAGAGACAGGTGTTGCAGCCGAATGGCCGCCCACGTCGAACCGCGCCGGCCGGATCGTTCCAGCCGCAAGGCCGGGAAGTTGGACTGGCCTCGCGGTTGCATGGCACGCGGCCATCAGTTATCTCGTGCCGATTGGTTATGAAGACGCAACCGGATTCCATTACGGCGGGATGCCCGTGTCGAATACCGCAGCGAGCTTCCGCCAACCCGCTGTCAGGAACTGGTAGCCCGTGCTGGTAATTCTCCAGCGTCCGCAGTTTGTAGGACTGCCGCTCTGAATTTGAGCTAACGGGCTGCAAATTGGCTGCCGGGGCTGGAATTGCACCAGCATAAGCGCCTTCAAAGGGCGCTGTCCTACGATTAGACGACCCGGCACGGGGAAAGGCTAAAGGCTAAAGGCTGAAGGCTGAATAAAGTACCAATAACCTGTCTCTGATGTCTTTACTTTAGCCTTTGGCCTTTAGCCTTCAGACTTTCAAAAGTGGTGGCCCGCCAGGGTAACGCTCCCTGTTCAACGGCTTAAAAGACCGTTGCATCACTTTAATGCTTGCAGGCCGTGGCAATTGCGGACTGGCGATTGCGGTTTGCGATGGGATTAGTCGGGGCGTTATGTAACGGCATGTAACGGCATGTAACGGGGCGTAACGGGACCAATTCAGGTGCAAGTAACTGTTGATCAATTGTTTATAGAAATGTAACGGGCGTAACGGCCAAAAGGGTATTTCCCGCTGGAAAATGACAAGGCGGGGCGTTATGTAACGGCATGTAACGGCATGTAACGGGGCGTAACGGGACTAATTCCAGTGCAAGCAACTGTGGCTCAACGGCTTGCAGAAATGCAACGGTTGTAACGGCCAAAAGAGCACTTCCCGCTGGAAAATGGAGCCTCCAGCCGGCGATGCTCCGGCATTATTTCTTTACAAAAGAAATCCGTCCCGATGGATCGGGACATGGAGGCGAAAAGATTGCCGACCCGCCCGCCGTAACTCGCGGAGCGAAGGCGGTTCGCAGTCCCCAGTGCTGCCCTGGGCAGAGCGGGCGTATGAAACCTGCCTGAGCGCTGGCTCGACTGCGCGGCGCGCATGGCCGTCCCGGCGGAGGGCTGCACACGGCCGAAAATGGCGTCCTTGACCGGCTTCGCTCCCGCCTCAGAAGCGACGGCGGGCAGCCTTCGCCACCTTTGGCGAAGGTGGCGAAGGCTGGTGCGCGCGTCCGGTAACGCTCCGGAACCCGGCACTCATCTAGTGCGATGCGGGGTATAAGGCCGCCGGCTCTCTTTGAGCTACGCGCGCGAAAATGGCCTGGCAGCCGCAGCGGCGCAAGACCAACGGCAAAGCCCACCTTCGCTGAAGCTGCGGCCGGCAGCCTTCTCCACCTGCGCACAGGTGGCAGAGGCTGGCGGAATGCCGTGGATTTGCGCCACACCCCCATTTCCAGGAGCGCACTGTTTAGCAAACAGGCCCGGCTCACTCGTCCGGTTGACATTCCAGATTGGCTTGCCCGCCGGAGCTGGCAAGCAAAGGAGGGTCGGCGTGGGGAGACTTGCACCCCCAAGGCTGCCAGATTCTGAGTCTGGACCCTCTGCTGTTCGGGTTAAACCACATGCCCGTGAAATTGGCACTCCCGGAAGGACTCTCACCCTCATCTCCGACGTTCGAAGCGTCGCGCTCTGGTGATTGAGCTACGGGAGCATTGCAATTGGTGAGTTGCCACGGATTCGCACCGTGCTCTGCGGTTTAAGAGACCGCTGCATCGCGGCAATGCTTGCAACCCGAACGCGACACGAAGGCGGAGTTGAATCCCGATTCCGAATCGGGACACCGGTGTTCGCGTCGCGTGAAGTGATCCCAAGCGAACTGAGTCTGGCGTGCGGCGGCTGGCCGCGCGCAAGCCCCTTCGACCGCGCGGGGTCCCTGCCGGCAGGCCGGATTCACTTGGGAAATGGACGGGCATCAGGGTAGCGCGCCCTGTATTCCGGTTTGGAAAACCGGCGTGTGTCTCTCAACACTTATGCCCGAGTAAGAAAGCGGTTGCCGTCAGCGGGGTGCCGGGGACGGTTCTTTCGCCACAAAGCTATCGGCGCTCCCGGGGTCGCCGCTCCCTTTATATATCGCGGTCGTGGGGTAGCGAAAAAGAGGCCTCGTCATCTGGATTTTGCCGTTGTTGCTTTTGGAGGCGATGACTCTGTCAGGAGGATGGCCGTGTTCCACCCAATCCACCATGACGGCAAGCCAGTCCACCTCACTTGCGCCAGGCCCGCCGCCGCAATGGAGGCAGCCCGGAACCATGAAGAGCCGGCAGTAGTCGCTGGCGTTGGGATCGCGCGCCTGTACTTGACGATAATAATTGATGGTGGCTTGCGGCGGCAGCGCCGGATCGGCCCATCCGTGCCAAAGGATGAGTCTGCCCTTTCGCGCCTTCAGGCCATCCAAGTTGATGTTGGTCGCGTCGAGAAAGGAGGCGGCCAGCCGCGTCTGGGCCGCAAAATTTGAAAAATCGCAGGTCGAATAATTCCAATCAGGATTATTGAAGACCAGGTATTTGAAGATCTGAGTGCCGAAGGCAAAAAGCAGATCGGGGGCATGATCCTGGGCGAGTTGCGGCGCTGGTCCGACAATCCACGCAATCCACTGGGCAGGATCGCATTCCGCGCCGGGCGTGTAGCCGGGATAAATTGGCCCTTGCTCGTTGCGGGCGCCCGCGTAAATGGCCTCGATGGCTTTGCGCTGTTCGTCGGTTAACCCGGCCACTTTGGACAAGTCGAAGTGCGCGGAAGGCGGATCTTGCACGACGCCGTCCTTCAGACCGTCTTGCCCGTCGCATTGCTCGATAATGGCCTGCTGCAACTTCTGGAGGCTCTCTCTATCGAGCACGGTTTTATCGAGATGGCCAGGGTCCGGGTAAAGCGCCTTCTCTATGGACACGGCGTTGGCGGCCAAGCCCGGCCAGTCAAACGCCGGCGCGCCGGCCACAATCCCGTCGAAGTCCATTGGATACCGCTGCGCCTCCATCATGGCCTGGCCTCCGCCGCGCGAGCAACCTGTGAAATAGCAGTAGGCGGCGTCCGCGCCGTAATAACTGCGGATAAGAGCCTTGGCCACTTCGGCCGTGCGATGCACCGCGAGATGACCGAAATTGACCTGCGCCTCCAAGTCGTCGAGCGCCCAACCGGCCATGTAGCCGGGTTGCCACTCGTGCCCGGCGTCGGTCCCGACCGTCGCGTAGCCGTGATTGACCGAACCCAGAGCCGAGTTCTGCACCGTTCCGACAAACCCGCCGCCGCCTCCCATCACGAAGCGCCCATTCCACGAATCCGGCAGCAGCAACTCAAAACGGATGTGGCCCCCAATGACGCCCTCCACCTTGACAGCCGCGGCATGAAGATTTCCCACGAGGGCCGGAGCCACCGGCGTGGCCGATTCCAAAACCACGTCCGGCAAGCGCACCTGCCGCAGGTTCTCAACGGTGATGTGATTGGTCAATTGGCCTGACGCATCGGCGCTGCCGCACAGCACGGCCAGACAGGCGAGGAAACTTCGTTTGACGTGTTGCATAACTGCCGGTCATTACACCTCGCGACAGTGAACCTGGCAATCTCTTTCGGCCAGCCTCGCCACTATTCGAAAGCGTGTTCGGCAAGGTCGCGCTTGTCAGGTTTCGGTCCGCGGACGCATCATGTTTGCATGACGATTCCGATGGAGTTGCTGCAACGCCTGGCCGCCGCCAAAAGCGTGACCGTGCTGACGGGCGCGGGCGTGTCAGCGGAAAGCGGTGTCCCCACATTTCGCGACGCCCGAACCGGGCTGTGGGCGAAATTCAGCCCCGAAGAACTGGCCACGCCGCGCGCCTTCCGGCGAAATCCCCGCCTGGTTTGGGAATGGTATGAATGGCGGCGTGAGCTTGTCGCCGGCGCAAAGCCAAACCCGGCGCACTTTGCGCTGGCAGAAATGGAGAAGGTTGTGCCGCGGTTCCATCTCATCACGCAAAACGTGGATGGCCTGCATCAATGCGCTGGAAACCGGAGCGTCATCGAATTGCACGGCAATATCATGCGCACCAAATGCTTTGAGGAAGGCACGCTGGTTTCGAGTTGGAAAGACACCGGCAACGTCCCGCCGAAATGTCCAGCCTGTGGCGGCTGGTTGCGCCCCGACGTGGTTTGGTTCGAGGAGCCGATGCCGCAAGCGGAGATGGCACAGGCCGCGACGGCCAGCACGACATGCGATGTCTTTTTTTCCATCGGCACGTCCACCGTTGTTTATCCCGCGGCTGCCCTGCCAGCGGAAGCATTGCGCAGCGGCGCGACCGTGGTGGAGATCAATCCGCAGCCCACCCCATTCACCCCGCAGGCGCATTTCGCTCTGGCTGGCGCGGCCGGAGTTGTGTTGCCCGAATTGGTGAAGGCGCTCGACGCCATGCGCGGTGGGCTGCGTGCGTCGTCGTAAGCCCGCCTCCGCTCTGCGAGCCGCGGCGGGAGACCTTTGTTGTGGCGAAGGTTGGAATCCCGTGTGGGGGTCGCACCCACCTGCGTGGTTTTGCAGACCACTGCCTCGGCTGCTCGGCCAACGGGATGTGAAATCAGAAGTGCGGGCGGAAGCTTCCGCCTCCGCCCGCCTTAGTTGCCTCTTGGCGTCGTTCCATCGGATTTCAATGTGCCGCCTCGCCCGGTTCCGTCTTCGCATTGGCCGGTGGCGTGATACAAATTGAAATTGGGGTGACCAACCGGAGTTGCACCGGCACAAACGCCGTCACGGGCCGTGATGCTGCTGTTACATCATGATCACCATAAAAAAGTGCCGAGTGAAGATTGCAGAGTGCAGAGTGGGAAATGCCATTGGGCACCTGCTACTTTCCACTCCGCACTCTGCACTCTGCACTCTCCACTTCAAATGGAGCCCCCGGCCGGACTCGCACCGGCGAATACGAGTTTACGAAACTCGCCCTGTTGCTGCTGAGGCACAGGGGCGTGAAAGAAAGTATGACGGCTGAAGGCTAAAGGCTAAAGTAAAGACATTTGGATTTTAGCCTTCAGCCTTTAGCCTTTAGCCTTTCCCAACACTGGCGCTCTCACATGGATTTGCACCATGAGCCTCCGCCTTCGCAAGGCGGCGTGCAGATCTAATTACACCTTGAGAGCAAATGGCGTCCGTGGCCGGACTCGCACCGGCTAGGACCAGCTTGAAGGACTGGATGCGCGAGCTGCTTTGCATTCACGGACTAATTGCGCAGGGCCAGGAGTCGGCCCCCGAGGTTGGTATCGCGCCAACGTCTCCTCCTCTTCAGGGAGGTGCTAATCTGCCTCAGCTACCCGGGGAAATGACTCGGTAGGGCGAGACTCCGTCGAGCCGTGACTCGATTTCATGGGATAAATTCAGGGTTCGAACAGAGTCTCACCCTACCTGGAAAAAGTATCGTCCCGGCAGGTAACGCTCCTGCTTCTTCCGGTTATCAACCGGAGGCTCTGCTTTTGAGCTACGAGACGTTGGTCAATTGGGGCTTCACGCCGAACCGATGCACGGGGCGGAACACCAGATTCAGCTTCGCGGTCGGTCGGATTCGAATGCCACGGCTTGGCTTATAACTTCTGCGGAACAGAAGTTGACTTTGATTGCGACGGGCGATTTTCATCGGGTTTCCTTTCGTTGAGGTTTAATTGGCGAAAGGCGTCGGTAACGCTCCGACCTCGGGTTTGAGCCGATCCTGTTTTCGGGACAGGCGCAGCCAGCTTGTATCTGCCTGCCTTCCATGAGTGCAGAATTGGGATTGTAGAATGCAGAATAGGAAATCATTTGTGGCTTCATGGAGCATTCCTCACTTTGCATTCTGCACTCTGCATTTAAAATGGCTGCCAGACTTGGACTCGCACCAAGACAAGCGGCTTAACAGGCCGCCGTGCTACTTTGACACCACCTGGCAATGGCGCTGCCGGCAGGATTCTCACCTGCAGCCTTCGCCCGCCGGCACGCAGCAGGCGAAGGCTGGTGGGAAGTGCTGGTAATGCTCCAGTCGTCGCTTCCAGCTTGTTTGAAGACACCGGATTTACAGGCCGGCAGCCGGATCACTTCCCTGAAATTGGTAGCGGGGGTGGGAGTCGCGCCCACGGAGGCTGAGCTTATGGGGCTCGCCTGAATCTCATTCTCCCCGCAGTGAAAAGGCCTGGCAGCCGTGGCGGCGCAGGACGAAGCATCAGCCCGCCGTCGCTAAAGCCATGGCGGCCAGCCTTCGCCCGCCGCTATGCAGCGGGCGAAGGCTGGTGGAGTCGGTGGGTAACGCTCCCACATCAGCTTGCTTGCAGGGCAAATGCATTGCTTGTCTGCCACGACCCCATGAAATTGGCAGGCTGCCTCCGTGCCGCCCGGAGTGGGCTGAGTTTTGGAGACCCGGCCGCGTGCTGACGCGCAGCCTGCAAAAGAAGTTGGTGCGGCTGCCGGGAGTTGCGCCCGGACTTCCTCCGTGGCGGGGAGGCATTCTGCTGTTAAATCACAACCGCGGAAATTAAAAGGGCCGGGCGCGTTGCTGCGCCCGGCCCATGCCATTTCAACAAAGAACAAACACCTCTTGGCGATCTATTCGATCCCAACCCGCGGTTTCACGGCGGCTGTTTCGGTGTTTAGCCCTTCGACTCCGCGCGTCGCGCGTCGCTCAGGGCTAACCCTGAGCTTGCCGAAGGGTTTTAGGGGCACACCTCCTATAAAGCCCTTGATATGTAAATCTAAAATTCGTCTCGTCCATCCTGGTGACGCTGTTCTTCTGGTCGTGGGCAGAACCCACCGGTGAGGTTTCTCCGCTCATCCTCGCCAAATTCAATTTATTGCCAGAAGACATCATCAAGATGTCGCTTTGTTCTTGTTTACAGATTATCCGTCTTTCATTGTTAATCGTTCCCATTCATGCTGTTCAGCGATAATAAAAAACCCTGCTTGCATTTCGGCAAGCAGGGCGGAGAAAGTTCTGTTTCGTTCGTTACCTGCTTGCCAGGAGTCCATCCAACTTGACCTGTTGTTCCGATGCGGTGCTGGATAGGCTAAGGCCAAACACACTACCCCGGTTATACCGGTTATGACGTGTCCCAATGGTCATTGGGGCCGCCGTAATCGGCCAACTCGCGGTTGATATGTTTAAGCAAGCTTTCATTGAACTTATAAGAAGGGTATCATGCCCTGTTTATTTCGTCAACTACTCTTTTAAAATATTTTGAGATTTTTTTATTCCCCACGAATTCAAGTATTCGGATAGGTTGATGCGAGCCACCTCAAGCAGCGCGAAGCTATTGCACTGAGGCCGTGAGATTGCCGCGGGCCTGCCGCTCCTATTTCTCCGGGTTGATGAATGAGCCGGCGGCAGGGTTTGGCCTCGCGTTGACTGAATGGGAAAATGATTTTAAAATAAAAAACTGGGCGTGTTTGTTTTTTACTTGGAAAGCAAGCGGGGGAATACCGGCAGAGGGCCGGCTCCAAGGGCTCCAAGTCGAAAAGGAAAAAGGAGAAACGACAGAGCAAAAAGAGCGGGAAAGCAAGCAAGCGCCAGGAAATGTGACGCAAGGTAACAGGCAGGTAACGGCCCCAAAAGCCACAACTCCCTCAGTATCAACAGGTGTAACGGGGTAACAGGTGTAGCGCAGCAATGCCCCCTCTGCCGCACGAAGAACATTGGAGTCCGTCAGACCAACCGAGTCGCAAGCCTTTTCCGCACCAAAAATCCCCAGCGCCATGGAAGATTTGGCGGCGGCGGCCAGGGCGCGGTGAGGAGGGATCGCCCCGCCAGTAGGGAGCACGGGCCAGGGAACAAATTCCCTAAAAGCGGCCGGCGGGCTGTGGCTGAATCCAAAAAGCGGCGGAAAGGCCGGTGAACAGGACGGCAGGCACACGGCGGCCGTTCCATCCCCGCGGCTGGCATGACTTTTGCATAGGAATCCGGCGCGAACAAGTTTCTGGACGCAAGGGACAACCAAACAAAAGCCCAAAGGCAAGAATATGAATGACACCAACGCCAGGAGACACACTCGGGAGGATGTCTGTTTCCCGCAGGAAAAGCCGGCACGAAGACCAAAACCCGTCCGCGTGGAGCGGCGCCGGGTGCCGATCGAATGGCGCGGCCAGTCTGGAGCGCTGCCCCGGGCGAAGGTGGTGTTCCGCAACAGCCTAGCGGTGCTTCTGGCGGCGGGCGCGTTTGGTGTTGCGCAAGCCAGCCCGCCGCAGGCACCTGTCTTTACCACGCAGCCGGCGAGCCAGACGGTGGCAGCGGGCGGGACGGCCACACTGAGCGCGGTCGCGTCGGGCAGCCCGGCGTATCAGTGGTATTTCGCGTTTAACGGGGCAACCAACCTGATAGCAACCGGCGCATCGGCGAGCATCGGCGGCGACTATGCAAACGAAGGGAACTTTTTCTGCGTGGCCAGCAATTCGTACGGAGCGACGACCAGTTCGGTCGTGTCGCTGGGGGTTCAATTTGCGTGGTTGGAGTATGGCTACTCTGGAGGGTGGCAGGTACTATACGGTTCCGTCCGGCGTGACCAATCTCGCGGTGGATGCGGTTGGGGCCGGCGGAGGAAGCGGCGGACACGACGCGAGTGTTGCCGGCTATGCGGGGGGCGGGCGCATCTGGTTTTGGGGCGTGGCGAACGTGACGGCGGGCGGCACGGTAACTATTGGCCTGGGTGGCACGGGAGGCGGAGGCGGGTCGTCGGTGGACTGCGCCGGGGCCGGCCCCGGCGGGTACTCTCCGTGGGGCGGTGTCTATGGCGGGTCAGGCGGCAATGCGGGCTGCACCGGCACCTCCGGGGGCGGTGGCGGCGGCGGCGGAATTTCGATTGTTGAGTTTCCATCCGGCGCGTCCTATCCGTACCTGGTGTTGGGCGGGGCGGGTGGCGGAGGCGGGGGCGGCATTAACGGGGCCGACGGTTCTTCCAGCGGAGGATACCCCTCACAGGAACTGGCCAGCTCGTCGGGATATACTCCCAGCGCCTACAGTGGTGGCGGCGGAGCCGGTTCGTCGGGCGATGGCGGCGGCGGCGGCGGCGGCGGCGCGGGGATTTGGAGCGTGTCGGGGGGCGGCACGTTTGGCACGGGCGATCATATTGGCGGCGGCGGCTACGGAGGTTATTCATTCCAGCCGGACAATCTCGCGCCATCCGGCAACTCGTGGAATCATAGCTGGTACGATAACGGGGCCAGCTCGGGGGTCTGCGCCTTCCGGCCGGCGGCCCTGGCCCGGATCTCGATGCCGGGACCCAGTGTCACGATTTTGTCCGGCCAGAGTTTGTCGTTGACAGCGCAGTTTTTTACGCAGGACACCGTCGAATACGTCAAATGGTATCGGAACGGCAGCTATTACACCTCAACCGCGGCGGCTTCGCAGGGCGATTATGCCTATAGCTCCACGCTTGCTTTCGGGACGGGCTACGCCAACGGAGATGTCTGGACGGTGCGGATTGAGACTTACCTGGAATCTTATTGGGGCGAAGCCATTTATCCGGTCGCCATCAGCACGGCGACCACGCTGAACGTAATTTATTCTCCCGCGATTGGCAGCGAGCCAGGCAGCCAGACCGTGACGAGCGGCGGGAGCGCCTCCTTCAGTGTGACGGCGACCGGGGCGACTCCGCTGTATTACCAGTGGCAAGACGATGGCGCCCGCCTGAGCGGCGCGACCAACGGGAGCTACAGCCTGAGCGCGGCGCGAACCAGCGACGCGGGCAGCTACACCGTGGTGGTGAGCAACGCATACGGGGCCGTGACCAGCACGGTGGCGGTGCTAACGGTGAACAAAGCCACCCCCGTGGTCAATTCCTGGCCCACCGCCAGCGGCATCACCTACCTGCAGGCCTTGTCGGCCTCGACTTTGAGCGGCGGCAGCGCCAGCGTGGGAGGCACTTTTGCGTTCACGACGCCCGCGAGCACGCCGCCGGTAGGCAGTGACGCCGCGTCCGTCACCTTCACGCCGACCGACACCGATAACTACAACACTGTTACCGGCTCGGTGAACGTGGCTGTCGTTCAAGCCACTCCGCTCGTCAGCGTGTGGCCCGCTGCCAGCGCCATTACATACGGGCAGGCCCTCTCGGCTTCCACGTTGAGCGGAGGGACGGCCTCGACCGGAGGCAGCTTTGCCTTCGCTACACCTGGAACCACCCCCAGCGCCGGAACTTGCTATGCCTCCGTCGTATTCGCGCCGTCAGACACGGCCAGCTACAACGCGGTGACGGACACGGTTGCGGTGGTCGTGGGCAAGGCGGCGTCGCTTGTGACCGCCTGGCCCGCCGCCAGCGGAGTTACCTACGGGCAGAAGCTCTCCGCCTCCACCCTCGGTTCCGGGACGGCGGCGCCCGGCGGCACGTTCGCCTTCACCGCGCCTTTGACGACACCGAACGCGGGGACTTACACCGCCGCAGTCACTTTCACCCCGACCGATGCTTTGGACTACAGCATCGCCAGCGGAACGACACAGGTGACGGTGAGCCAGGCCACGCCGACTGTGACCGCGTGGCCCGCCGCCAGCGGGATCGTCTATGGACAGCCTTTGGCGGTGTCCCTCTTGAGCGGGGGCAGCGCTTCGGTGAGCGGCAGTTTCACTTTTGATGCGCCAACGAACACGCCGGATGCCGGGAACTACAGCGCGGCGGTGAGCTTCACGCCTGCCGACACGGCGGACTACAACGCGGTGAGCGGGACGACCAGCGTCACAGTGGCCCAGGCCGCCCAAGTGATCACGCTCCAGTTGCAGGCTAGCAATTCGATCCCGCTCAACCAGTTCACCAATGTCCCGGTCCTGGCCACAGCCAGCTCGGGCTTGCCCGTGGTCCTGACGCTGGGAAGCAACAGCGTGGCGGCGCTGGACCCGACGGGGACCAATTTGGTATCCATCGGGCAGACTGGCATCGTGACCCTGCTGGCCGATCAGGCCGGCGACAGCAATTATCTGGCGGCGACCGAGGTGGCGGCAACCTTTGACGTCACGATGATGAACCAGACCATTACATTCGCGCCGATCCCGCCCCAGGTAACAACCAATTTGACCTGGCCATTGAGCGCCACCTCCGACTCCGGCCTGCCGGTGGCTTTCGCCGTGATGAGCGGCCCAGCGACGCTCGACTCCACTGGCACCAATGTGACCTTCACTGGCGCGGGATCGGTGGTGGTGCAAGCCTCCCAGCCTGGCGACGGCACCAATTACAACCCCGCGGTTCCCGTCATGCAGGCGATTCAGGTCAGCCTGGCGCAATCCGCCATCACTTGGAGCGCGCTGCCGGTTTCGACCTTCGGCGACCCGCCGTTCAGCCTGGACGGAGTGTCGAGTTCCGGGGACGCCGTCACTTACACCAGTTGGAACACCAATGTGGCCGTGGTGCAGAGCAATCTGGTTACCATCGTCGGCGCCGGCACGGCGGTCATCTCCGCGCAAGACGCGGGGGACAGTTTCTATTCTGTTGACACTGTCCAGCAGGTGTTGACGGTGAATCCGGCCACCCCGGCGCTCACCCTGCCCTCCGCCACTTCCATCACCTTCGGCCAGAGCCTGGCCTCCGCGACGCTGACCAATGGCAGCGCGGACTTGGGCACCAACGCCGTGAGCGGCAGTTTTGTCTTCGTGGACGCCTCGATTGCTCCCAATGCCGGCGTCTATGCGGCTGCGGTACTGTTCACGCCAAGTGACACGACCGACTATACGAGCGTTCTCACCAATGTAAACGTCGTGGTCGCGCCGCTCGCGCCGGCCATCATCGCCTTGCCGGCGGCCATGCCGATCACCTTCGGCCAGAGTCTGGCGGCTTCCGGGCTGATCAATGGCAGCGGGTCGGTTCCGGGCAGTTTCGCCTTTGCGGACAGCAGCGCCACGCCGGGCGGCGCGGGGGCATATACCGCAACGGTGACATTCACCCCGGCGGACACCAATTACGCCGTGGTTACTGCCTACGTGCAAGTCGAGGTGGACCAGGCCGCTCCCATTGTCAGTTCGTGGCCGATTACGACGCCGATCAATTTCGGCAATCCGTTGTCGGCCTCCACCCTGGTCGGCGGCAGCACCACCCCGGCGGGGACGTTTGCCTTCAACGACCCCACGGCGATTCTGAATGTGGGCACCAACTATGTGCTGGTCGTTTTCACGCCGAATGACTCGGCCGACTACACGACAGTCACCGGGTCGGTGGCGGTGGCGGTGGGGCAAGGCCTCGTGGAAATCACGGTGCTGCCGGCCGCTTCGCCCATCACCTACGGCCAGAGCCTGGCCTCCTCGGCCTTGAGCGGCGGCAACGCGACGGTGGGCGGGAGCTTCGCCTTTCAGGACAGCAGCCTGATCCCGCCCGGCGCGGGGACTTACAACGCGGCGGTGGTGTACACGCCGACCAACGCGAATTACTCGGTGATCGTGACCAATGTCGCGGTGACGGTGAACAAGGCGACGGCCACGGTCATGTTGAGCGACACCAACCAGAACTATAACGGCGCGGCCAGGAGCGTCACCGTCAGCACCACGCCGGCCGGTTTGACCGTCGAGGTGACCTACAATGGCGCCGACACGCCGCCCGTAACGGCAGGCTCCTATGCGGTGGCCGTCACTGTCAACGACACTAATTACACCGGCTCCGCCACCGGCACGCTCCTCGTGAGCAAACTTCCGCTGGCCGTAACGGCGCAGGGCGTGACCCGGTGGTATGGCGGCACCAACGCCCCGTTCACGGCGACGGTCAACGGATTCGTCAACGGCGAGAACATGAACAACCTGTCCGGCAGCCTGGCCTTTACCGTGGAGGACACCAACGCCACGGAGGTTTCGGTGGACACCAACACGCAGGCCGGGACCTACACGATTATTCCCGGCGGCCTGGGCTCCAGCGACTACACGATCACCTATAGCAACGCGACCTTGCTGATCATCCCGGCGATCCTGACGGTGACGGCGGACAGCCTGACCAATGTCTATGGCTCGCCCATACCGGCATTGACCTGGAGTTACCAGGGATTTGTGAATGGCGAAGGCACCAATGTGCTCTCGGGCGCTCCGAGCTTGAGCACCGATCTCTCTTCCGGCAGCCCGGTCGCGGGCAGCCCTTATACGATCACCATCACCACCGGGACGTTAAGCGCCAGCAACTACATCTTCACCAACTATAACGGGACCTTCACCGTTCTGGCGGCGCTCCTCACCGTGAGCGCCGACAACGTGACCAACGTCTATGGCTCGCCCATGCCGGGGCTGACCGGTTCCATGTCGGGTGTCACCAACAACGATCCGTTGTCGGTTTCCTTCACCACGGCCGCGACCCAGAGCAGCAGCGTCGGCGCTTACAACATCCTGCCCTTGTTCAACGACCCGAACCTGCTGGCGAATTACACCGTTACCACCAACCTCGGGACGTTCACCGTCACCCCGGCGCCCCTGCTGGTGACGGCCGACCCTCAAACCCGCGCCTACGGCTATGCCAACCCGGCGCTCACCCTGACCTACAGTGGATTTGCCGCTGGCGATGACGCCTCTGCGCTTCCGGTGGCACCGACGGCGACGACCCCGGCGGTGCCGGCTTCACTCCTGGGTTCGTACCCGATTACGCTTGGCGGCGGTGTATCCGGCAACTACACGTTCACCTATGTGAACAGCACACTGACGGTGACGAAGGCGCCGCTGACGGTCGTGGGTAACAACGCCAGCCGTCCCTTCGGCTCGGCCAACCCGGCCTTCACGGCAACCATCACCGGAGTCATGAACAACGACAATATCGCCGCCCGGTTCTACACCAGCGCGACCACCAACAGCCTGCCGGGTGATTATATCATCCGGCTTTCCCTGAGCGATCCCGCCGGCAAGCTGGGGCAATACAGCGCGACCCTCAACAGCGGCATCCTGACGGTGACGGGGGCCACGTTGATTGGCCAAGTGCAGGACGTGCGCCGCGCCTACGGCCAAACCAATCCCGTGTTCACCGTGAGCTACAGCGGGTTTGTCAACGGCCAGGATGCGAGCCTGCTCAGCGGAGCCTTGAGCTTCCGCTGCGCCGACACCAATGGAGTCAATGTGGACACGAACACGCCGGTCGGAGTCTATCCCATTGAGGTGGCCACCGGCCAAACCGCGCCCAATTACATCATCCAGTACACGAACGGCGCGCTCACCGTGACACAGGCGGTGTTGACGGTCGCGGCCAATGCCACCAACCGCGTGTATGGGCCACCAACCCGGTCTGCACAGCAGCCATTGCCGGCTACGTCAATGGGGAGGATTCCAACGTCCTGAGTGGCGCGCTGACGATAGCCAGCCCGGCGGATGTCACCAGCGCGGTGGGCACGTATCCAATCGTTCCCAGCGGAGTGTCGGCCACCAATTATTCAATCAACTTCACCAATGGCGCATTGACCGTGACGCCGGCGCCGCTGTTGGTTTCCGCCAGCAACACCAGCCGGCTCTACGGACAGTCCAATCCCGCGTTGACCGGCTCGGTGACGGGCCTGGCCAATAATGACAATCTGGGCCTGACTTTCGTCACGTCGGCCACACCGGCAAGTCCGGTCGGGAACTATGATATAGCTCCAGCGTTCGGCGATCCCGACAGCAAACTGGGCAACTACCAGCTTACCACCAACAACGCGACTCTGACGGTGGGCCAGGAGCCTTTGAGCGTTGCCGCCGCCAATCAAAGCCGGATGTATGGACAGCCCAATCCCACGCTGACCGGCGCGGTCAGCGGCGTGGTAAACGGCGACGCCATCACCGCAAGCTACAGCACGACCGCCACGGCACAAAGCCCGGTTGGACCATACAGCATCGTGCCAGGCGATCAGCGATCCACAAAGCAAACTGGCCAATTACTCCGTCAGTTTGACGGATGGAACGCTGACTGTCACCCAGGCGGTGTTGACCGTCACGGCCAATCCGCAGAGCCGTCTCTATGGCATGACCAACCCGGTCCTGACCGTCACTTACAGCGGCTTCCTCAACAACGACACCACCAACGTCATCACCGGCCAACCGGACTTGAGCACCACCGCCACCCTCGCCAGCCCGGTCGGCGCCTATGACATCACGGTCGAACTGGGCAGCCTCAGTGCCACCAATTACAGTTTCAACCTGACCAACGGCACCTTGACGGTGGGCAAAGCCCCCCTGACCGTCACGGCCGATCCGCAGAACCGTCTCTACGGCCAGACCAACCCGGTGTTCACCGCAAGTTACAATGGCTTTGTGGACGGCGACAACCAGGGCGTCTTGAGCGGCGCGCCCGCCTTGAGCACCACCGCCGACACCAACACCCCGGTGGGAAATTATGACATCATGGCAACCAACGGCACCCTGATGGCGACCAACTACGCGCTGAGTTTTGTCAACGGCACCTTGACCATCAACCCGGCGCCATTGACCGGCAGCGTGCAGAATGTCGCGCGCGCCTACGGCCAGACCAATCCCGTCTTCAGCATCGGCTACTCCGGTTTCGTCAACGGCCAGGACAGCTCCATCGTCACCGGGCCGATCGCGTTCACTTGCCTGGACCCCAACAGCGCCCCCGTGGATACCAACACCCCGGTCGGCCTGTATCCCATTGACGTGACCACTCTGCAGACCGCGCCCAACTACACCATCGCTTATGTGGACGGAACGCTAACAGTGACCCAGGCGGTGTTGACCGTCACGGCCAATCCGCAGAGCCGTCTCTTTGGCACAACCAACCGGGTCCTGACCGTCTCCTACAGCGGCTTCCTCAACAACGACACCACCAACGTCATCACCGGCCAGCCCGACTTGAGCACTACCGCCACCCTCGCCAGCCCGGTCGGCGCCTATGACATCGCGGTCGAACTGGGCAGCCTCAGTGCCACCAATTACAGTTTCAACCTGACCAACGGCACCTTGACGGTGGGCAAAGCCCTCCTGACCGTCACGGCCGATCCGCAGAACCGTCTCTACGGCCAGACCAACCCGGTGTTCACCGCCAGTTACAACGGCTTTGTGGACGGCGACAACCAGGGCGTCTTGAGCGGCGCGCCCGCCTTGAGCACTACCGCCGACACCAACACCCCGGTGGGAAATTATGACATCATGGCAACCAACGGCACCCTGACGGCGACCAACTACGCGCTGAGTTTTGTCAACGGCACCTTGACCATCAACCCGGCGCCCTTGGCCATCACCGCCGCGGATGCCACCCGCCAGTATGGCGCGACCAACCCGGCCTTCACGGCCACCATGCAAGGCTTTGTCAATGCGGAGGACGCCACCGTCCTGGGCGGGACGCTGTCAATCACAAGTTCGGCGGACCCGGGCAGTTCGGTTGGGACGTATGCCATCGTTCCGGCCGGCTTGAGTTCGACCAACTACGCCCTGAACTACACCAACGGCGCCCTCACCGTCACCCAGGCGCCGCTCGCCGTCTCTGCCAACAATTACATCCGCCAGTATGGAACACCGAGCCCGGCGTTCGGCGGAACGATGAGCGGATTGCTCAATGGCGATCCGATCAGCGCCATATACAACTGCGTGGCAACTCAGTCCAGCCCCGTTGGCAGCTATGCCATCGTGCCCGGCCTGGATGATCCGCAAAGCAAGGCGGCGAACTACGCCGTCACGCTCCAGGACGGCACGCTGACGATCACCGTGGCAGTAGTGCCGACCGCGACACCCGGGCTTTACGTCGTCGGCAAACCAACAGCGATGAGTGCAGTGCCTCCACACACCGCCACATTGAGCGGTTTCACCTCCGCATACACCATTTTTCGATTCAGGCGGCTCAAGATTTCATCAATATTGTCAGCTGATATAGTCATAAACGACGTTGTAATGCTTATATTAAGCGCAATTACGTCAAATGTCAAATGGAAGCTTAAACAAAATCGCTGGAGATGCAGAGGGCTTGGCGCGAAGTGGATTTGGCCAAAGGGGCGCAAAGGCCCGGCAGAAAGCGTTCCAAGTGCCGGTACTGCGGCAGCCATTGCGCAAGAACGCTTCACATTTTAACGATTTTGTCAATTTGGCCGGCGACGGGGACGAACCGCGACAGCGCGCCTACCGCGCCTTCCATGAATACTTGTTTCCGACGCATGAAGGCAAGGAGGAGTGCTGGGCCTTCGCCGCTTCACAGCGGTAACTCCGCAAGAGCCGTTGACCCCATCCTGAGTTGCTGGTAGCGTCCGCGCTGAGATGAAAGCCACCCGATTGCTCCTGATGCTGGCGATGGCTTGGGGGATGCCCTCCAGGGCTCAGGTTACCAACGGCCTGTTGGTCAACTCGTTTGAAACCAGCGCGGACCTTCTGCGATTCACCCGGAACAATTGCTCCGTTTCTTCTTCGACCGAGGGGGTAACCGATGGGCAGAAAGCGGCCCTGGTCGTCTTTTCCAACGTGGATTGGCCCAACCTCCGTTTCAAGGTGGGAACAGGTTTTGCCAACGGCGACTGGCGCGGCTGGGGTGCTGTGGCGGTGGACATACTCAATACCAACCCGGCCAGCGTGACAGTCAACATCCGCGTGGATGACGACATTTCGGCAGACGGAGCAAAACACTGCCAGACCGGCTCGATTGGCGTTCCCGCGGGGCAAAAGGCTACCGTGGTGATGCCCTTGAGCAAGAGCGTTCCTCCGGGCATGAGAGGCGGCCCGCCGATTGCCCCCGACGTTCTCCAAATGAATGTCTCTGGCCCGTCCATCAACCTTTCGCACATTGTCGCTTTCCAGGTTTTCCTCCCCACGCCAGGCAAGCAAACGACCCTGTTCCTCGACAATATCCGTTTGCTGCCTCCGACGCCGCTGAACGGCTTGGCTGATCAATACGGCCAGTTCACGCGCGCCGATTGGCCTGGCAAAATCCATCAGGACGCGGATTTTCAGCAGCAGAACACAGAGGAACATCAATGGCTCGCCGCCCATCCGAAGCCTCCAGACCGGGATCTCTATGGCGCCTGGAGGGATGGTCCCCATCTCACCAACAACGGCTTCTTTCGCACCGCGTTCGTGCTCAGCCCCCTCGGCGACCGTCGCTGATTTCAGCAGTATCAAAATTGCGGAACGAACAACTTCCTTCCAACTATCTCGTGAGTGTGCCAGCGCTTTTGCCAGTTTTCCAAGCTCCTGTGCCACGTCGGAGTCACTGGCGGTGACAATTGTTCCCCAATGTTCCAAAAAGCTGTGCCCAGCCGCCTCAGCTTCTGCGATTAGAATGACAGGATCGAGTTCGAGTCCGGCAATGCGATTTCCTGCATTCACCAGAATCGTGAACATCCGCTTGCTCGACGGCCGCAGGGCTTGATCGAGACAGGTTTGAAGCCATACGAATTGAGGGGAGATAAAGTTATCCCGGCGCTGCAATAGCGCAGCATTCACGCCTTTGGCTTTTAGACATGCAGCCATTGGTTCGAGCAATGCTCTGGTTCTCCCGAGAATCGCAATCTTGCCCCATTCCCCTGGCCCCAAAGCAAATATCTCAGATGCCAAAACAT
The DNA here is from genome assembly GCA_963707025.1 of uncultured Verrucomicrobiae bacterium. Classification (GTDB taxonomy): domain Bacteria; phylum Verrucomicrobiota; class Verrucomicrobiia; order Limisphaerales; family Palsa-1400; genus JBEKOF01. The sequence continues at coordinate 124,663 of CAVPOM010000002.1, forward strand.
CCCGCTCCTCTACGTCATCCTCGAAAATACGCGTTGAAATCACTCCCACGGGCGATGAACGGGCAGCAATTGTAGGCTTTTTCTCCGGTGCTCGTTCGGTATTGTACGCCACCAGAAGATTCGCAACACCCACTATCTCCGGCGGGCAGCGATGATTCTGGACAAGCTGAATCAGCACCGGCTTGAATTGATTGCGAAACTTTTCAATTTGTTTGTAGCTTGCTCCGGCCCATTGGTAAATAATCTGGTCATCGTCGGCCACCACGAACACGTTCTTGAACGATGAGGTGGACCCCATCCTTTAGACCACGGAGCGCATGAAATAAGCGCGACTTTTGCCGATTGCTGTCATTACTAATTGTAGTTGACTACTGTTCATTCCGTGTTTCAAAACCCTTTCGAAAGAGAGAACGAGCGATGCGGAGCACTGCCCGTCCTCCCTCTCCGTTTTCTTAGGGTTCTCAACTCTACCGCCGCAGGCGGTCTGATTTCAAGCCTTTTCCTGCCGCCTGCCTCTCTGTCAAGTGCTGCGATCGCTCCTGCCTCTGGCAGGTTGCATCGCTTCCCATTTGGCCGGTTGGGCTCCATGCGTGCCGGGATCAAAATACGCGTCCGCCGGCGTCGCATAGCCCAACGCCTGGTGCGGTCGTTCCCGGTTGTAGCCGTCAAGCGGGATCAGCTTTTCAAGCTGTAATCTTGTTCCACGATTCGGCCGCGATATTGGCCGACTCGAATTTTCGCATTTTCCTGAGCAATTCCACGACCACCTCGCCAAATTTTGCTCGCCGGACGGGGTTCAGCATGGAGCCTAAAAGCCCTGCCTCTTTCCAAATATCCCAATGGCGCGACGCCGGGATACCAGCCCTTTTCGATCTTCGTTTTCAGTCCCCGCTTCACGTTCTTGCTCAAATCATCCACGTATTTCTGGGCCATGCCGAATTCGATATACATCAGGATGATGTTGTCATCCTGGTGCGCGTAGCTCTGCGCCGGCGTAACGACTTTGATGCCATGTTGTTTGATGGCCCAGATGATCGAGCCGCCGTCAACCGGGTTGCGAGCCAGACGGTCCAGTTTCCAACAAATAATACCGGCCGCTTCGCCCCGGTAGAGGCGCTGCATCATGGCATTGAATACGGGGCGGCCCGGCTCCTTGGCTGATTTCGATTCCGAGAGGATTTCCAACACGGGGAGATTGAGCTTTGCGGCAATTTCCTCCAGTTCGCGAGTTTGGGATTCAATGGAAAGGACCTGCCGGTCTTCGGCTTCGGATGATTTGCGGCAGTAGATGAAATATCCTGGCATTGTGGGGATGATTAACGAATCGAAGCGGAACCTGTGTTTGGGCTGACACCATGCTAACGTACCGTCTGGGTACGTCAACACTAGGACTCTTGAACGCTGCTTTGGCTTGGCGGATCGCCGGGAAGCGGTTGCAGGAGGAGGTCAAATATCCGGGTTAGTCATTGGGGTTACGAGGATATCCCCCTCTTCGACCAGGTCGGCGTCTTTAGATGTCACGATGATGCGGACGGGGCCAACTAGCTCGCCAGCAACAGCGGTCCGGCCCGTGAGGATTGGCGGAGTTTTCATAAATTATGTCAAAACCATGGTGTCCAATATTGCAAGTGCTTTGCTGAATTGGTATGTGGCTGCGGCGCGTATAAAAGCTTGGGAGTCTGCCGTTTCCTTGAATCCGACGGCTGCGGCGCATTTAAGGATGAGAAGATGACGCAGAAACGCATAGCAACCAAAATATTCGTAAATGTCATACGCCGCTCGGGCGGTATACAGGTGCTTGTAGAGACTTATTATCGAAAGAAAATGTTCGCTATCGGACGAGTTCAAGTTATTAAGTTGTGTGGCGATCTCGGAATTAAAGCGGGATTGGAATTCCTCCGCCGGCTTGAACGGTGTTCCGGATCGCCTAGCTTTAATGGCGGCCTCAAATGCAAAAAGTGGCATGATGCCGTTACCAAGAATGTATTGTTCCGATTTGATTATCTGACTGACGTGGTTCGCGCGGGAGACACCCAGCATTGTTCCACCGATATGTTGGTAAATGAAAGTGCGAGGGTCCTGAATTCCAGCAGTCAACAAGTTGGCAAGGGCACTGGGATTGTCAGGTCCGATTAGGAGTTCAATTTCTGCGGTTAACCTATTGAAGACGGAGAAGGGCCAATTGTGAGAACTTAGATACATCGCGTGGGAATTGTCACGGTCAGCAAACGGGACAAGCTTTTGCCAAAATACCTTCCAATCACTGGCAGCGTAGTTGCGGCTGCAGTTCAAAGCATTGGCGTGAAAATGATGCAGTCGCGCCATGTCGGCTTTGAATAATTCGAGATATTTCGACACCGCGACAACGAGATCGGGTTCATCGTATAAAATTTGAATTTCGCGGCAGGCTTCGGTTACCCTTGGGGAGGTCTTAAGGTAATCGTCAACTTCTTCCTTTTCATCGTAGCGCTCGTTTTCAGCGTAGTCGCGCAGTTCGGCGACTTGCGCAATCAGGGAAAGAGGCGCCTGCACAAAGACTTTTTCAACAACCAGGCGAAGGTTTTGAATGTCATCTGGCAAGTAGTCCTCCACCAAAACGGGGGCGATTTCAAGAGCGAGCATATCCGTTGGGGTTGAAGGTTTTCAATGACAAGATGTGGCAGAGTGCCTCAATCATTTCTCTTGCAGTGACACGCTGTGGGTAAGAATCAGAATGGTCGGACAAATACCAACCCAACAGGGTCCCTTCGTAAATCCCCAAAATCACTTCGGTGAGTGAATTTGTTGTGAAAGACGGAACCACCAACCGTTGTTTCACAGTAGTTTGGCACAAGGAACGGATATTTTCAATGTATTTCTGATTCTGTTCGGAGATGATTGCTTTCGCTTTTCGCTCGATCAGGAGCGTGTCGGTATTTCCGGTATTGATGAGGATGAATTCCGTGGTCAACGGATCTTTGTCAAACAAATCAGCAAGGACGGAAAAAACGCGGATGATTTCGTAACGCGGGTCCTCGTGTTTGGGGGCACCAATTGTCACGTTCACTACGCGCCATGCTTCGTTGTAAACTTCCATTAGCAAGCCATATTTTGAAGGGAATTTCCTAAAAATGCCGGTTTCGGAAGTTCCGGCCCTCTGGGCGATTTCGCGTGTTGTGGTCGCGTAATAGCCCTTCTTGTGGAAAAGTTCCTTGGCGGAACGGAAGATACGGGCCTCAAGAGAGTCAAATTCAGCTTTGGCATTCGGCGTTTCCATCAGTGGTAGTAGTAATACTATCGCTTTTGCCGAAAGTCAACCTTTATTTGAAATTTTTTTTGGCTCACCTCACATTCTGCCCTGGGGAATTGATTTTCCGTTGGGCAAGTTGGATTATCTGTTGGTTTCTCTTTGGCCTGGTCAGCTCCTCGGAATGTGGTGATCCAGCGGAAGTGGCCGGCATTCGGCTCGCACTGGTCCAACAGCCAGCCCCGCAAGGTTTGACGCTCGCCCCTATTTCCTTCGCACATTCCTGCTGGTTTTTTTATTTCCAAGCGTCGTTTTGTGATTCGTTGCCCAAGGGTGAGAGGGTCGGTCGGCGTATTCTCACTCTCGCCGGTCACGATAAGGGCTGGAAGCCGCTGAAAGCAGAGGATTTGAAGGTACCCAGCCTCCTGAATTTCGCTGGTGTTATTCTCACTTTTATTCTCATTTTGGGAGATTTGGGAAAGTGCGAATTATGTAAGTTATTGAGGTTAAGCAAGATGACTGATATTGGAGCGGGTGAAGGGAATCGAATCCTGTCTGAAAATTCTCATAATTCGTTAAATTGCCCAATCATAGTGCATTGCAAACGGCATATCTTCCACCATCTCCGCATCAAAAGGCACGGTGATGACCAAACGCTGATGCAAATTGATGCAAGTGCCAACGTCATTTCCCGACCTTGCGCGTTGGTGCGAAGTTATCACAATCCGGAAAATTGGCGAGTTAAAACTGAAATCCTTTCCGCCCACCGGAAAGGGCGCGGAGCGTAAAGGCCAGCGCGAGCGGAATTGGAGTCCATGAGGGCCTGCCCTCTGGCGCGGGCCTGGGCTGGCGTGAAGCCCAGCGCCGGGGTTTGGGGACGGCGCAAGTCCCCAACGACAGAAAAACGGCTGAACCGCTGCCAGTCCAGCCGCGTGAGTTTCTCCGGGCGGTCAATCCTCCCCCGGTTGCATGATGGTAATGGCGGGCTGCGGGTCGTCTATGTCCAGCGGGGCGCAAGTGGCAATGAGTTTCACCAGGCGTGGGGCGCGGTTGTCGTTGCGAACATAGAACGCAACCGGCAAACGGGAGCAAGCTGGGCGGGCGCGGTGGATGGCAAATCTCAGCATCCAAACCAGGTCCCAGAGCCGGCCAGCTTCGTCCTGGCCGGTCACGCCGGGCGGTACGGTCACGTAAGCGTCGAAAACGGCGCGGGTCAAAAAAACGGGGAATCGGATACCGGCTTCCTGTGCGGTTTTCGTAACCTCAACCTGCTGGCCGTCGGCGACGGCTTGCGAGCGGGTGTAAGAATAGATCACCGGGCCGAATGGCTCGTCGTCCGGTTGCGGTCGGGTGGGGGTGTCATTTTCATTCATAGGTTTCTTGGGGTTGAATTGCGGCAAATAGTTTTGGCTGCGCGGCTTCGGCGGCGCGGCGGGATCGTTCCGCCTCGGCTTGTTCGCGGGTGAGGCGTTCACCGTCCAGCCCGGTTTCGGAAAACAGCCGAAACGTCTCTACGGTGAAAAGAAATTCATGCTGGGGTATGCGCATACGGCGGCGGGTTCGTCTCATGGTCTTTTGCAGTTAAGGATTTCAACTTCGGAGTGGGGCGAGATTCGGAACATGGCGGGCGGCGGCTGGAAAGCAACGGGCTTATCAAAGCGAGTTTTGAACTCCCGAAATTTCCGGTTCATAATGATGACCGCTGCGCAATCATTCACGCGGATGACACGGCAAAGCCGGTTATCGAAGCGGATGACATCGCCTGCACAGAGCCGGAATGGATGCTGGTAAGGCATCCAGACAACGGCGAAAAGCTCGGTCTGCGCCGGGTCGTTGAAAGAACGTTTATTGCGTTTCATGGTGATTCCTCCTTATGCGGCGGCGGCGTGGCTGCCGTAACGTTTGCGGGGGTCATAGTCGGCGGCTTGGTCGCAAAAGACGCCGCAAGGGTGCTGCCAAACCTGGCGGTTCTTATTCCAATGGAAACCGATCTGCGCCAGCATGGATGTAATTTCGCGGGGCTGTTTCTCCGGGAATTGAATCCAAACCCAATTTCCGACAATCTGCGCCAGCCGGAAAAGCAGGGGCGCTTCCCTCTCCAAGAGGTTTAAAACCTCGGTGGTGGGCAAGCGGCGGTTCTCTTCCCGTTTCTGAAAATCAAGTCTTTGCAGTTGGCCTGAATTCCCTGATTTTGAAACCGACGATGGCCGGACATTCGCCGGTGCTGACGCTTCAATCTGATTTGTTGTTTTCATAGCTTTTTTTTGAAACCGCTGTCCGTCACCCTGCCGTTTGCTGCTCGCTTCACCTGATGGGAGACAGCGATGCCGTGCGCGAAGTGCATTCAATCCCCAGCGAAAGCAAAAACCGTGAAAGAGGCGAAAAGGCAAAAGGGAGACGCTGGCGCGGTTTTTGATCTCGCTCCTAAAGTCGGCTCGGTGTCGGACAGGCGAGCAGCAAATGGCGGGGTGATGGCGGCGAAAAAAAAGGCGAAAAAAACAACCTGAATGAGGTGGGCGGCCGGGTAATTACCTCACACTATCGCGGAGCGGCGCGGCTGGCGGGCTTCATGCCGGGGCGGGGGCGGGCATGAAGCATGACTGACGCGCATAATCAGGATTCCCGGCTCGCTTGTGAATTTCCAAAGCCGTGAGCGAAATGGAGCGTTTGGGGTGGCCGCCCGCGTAGGGGAAAGGGGCGCGGGGCGGACGGACCAAAAAGCGGAGTGGAGCGGCGGATTTGGAAATTCATCAAGGGAGCCTCACCGGGGGAGCCAAGTCTGCCGGGTTTGGCGGCGTAGTTTTTCAAGGGGAAGCCAAACCCGGCAAGTCTTGGTGACAGGGCGGGGCAATGGGGCGAAAAATGGGGGCACGCGGGGACGCGGTTTCTTGTCTCTCAGCCTGGAAGGCCCAGAGTGGAGCGGTCGCCCATTTGCGTAGGCCCAGACGCGCAGTGCGAGCGGAGCGAGACCGAGCATCGTAGCCGGAGCAAATGGGCGAGTAAGCGAAACGGAAGGGTTTTCAGGCTGAGTGACAAGCTGGAATCGGGGGCGGCCTGAGTGCGGCGGGTTTTGCGGAGCGCAGCCGGAAGGTGGTGGGGCGCGGAGCCAGAGCGAAAGTCGCCGCTCACAGGAAGCAGGGGAGGCCACCGGGTTAGGCATTTTCGGTGCCCCTTTCGGGCGCGCGGAAAGGAGGATGCGAAAGGGTCAGCCGGCGGGTGGTGGACCGAAAGCGACAATTGCGAAAACAATTGCGAAAACATTGACGATGACTGGTTTTGGATGCAGGCTCGTCGCCACTATGAACGCCGATTTTAAACTCGCTTGCCATGTGAGGTCAGATGCCGTTTATGGCAAGTTTGGAACTGCGGAAATGCCTGCGGGGATGTGGTTTCGGTCTCCGCGCCAGTGCGGTCACGACGTGGACTTTAAAATTGAGGCGCGGTGATCATAATTCAGCAATCTCATAATTGAATGAAACGCGGTGACATTGAAGATCGAGCGTCACAAATTTTACGTGACCATAACTTGCTGAACGTTCCTGTCGATCCCTTAAACGTGGCAAATGCGTTGGGAATCAAGGTGATGAACGCGGTGTTTTCAGAGGAAACCAAGTCTGGTGCTGTCGTCAAACGGGGGGGACAATACTCCATATTCGTGAATGCAAACGATTCGCCTGCGCGAAAGAGGTTTACCATTGCGCACGAGATTGGACACAGGTTACTGCATATGGCTTCCGGTCCTGATTCTGAGTTCGTTGATACACCGGATAATTTCCGTACGGCTGACGTGGTGGACGAACCCGGCTGGACTGATGAACGCAAGAAGGAATGGGAAGCAAATGCGTTTGCCTCGGCCCTGTTAATGAATAGCGAATTAGTTATGGGCCAGTACAACCTGCGATATAGATGACTGGAAAACGTGGCTTCGTGTCCAACGGCCGCATTTCCGTAGAATTTACTCAATAAGCAACAATTATGCCGGCACTTCGGACGCTGCGCAACTGGTTCTGGCGGGGAGTGGATATGTCTGAACATGAGGTTATTTACATTACTGGGCCACCTGCGTCTGGAAAAACTACGCTAATTAAGCGTCTGGGCGTCGCCTTCCCTCTTGTTCGCATATTCGTTTATAGCGAGCTTCTTTCAGAATATATCACCAAGCGTGATAGATTGCGGTTTTCGCAGAAGAAATTGCGTGAGGTGTCTGCGGGAAAGATTACACCCGGTGATATTTGGGCGGTTGACCAAGACCTGATAAGCGAAGTGCGGCGCGCGCGGCGATCCCAACACGTCCTCATAGACTCACATCCCGTCACCAAGGAGCACTTTGGTTTCAGGGTTACGCCATTCTCAGTGGCACTCTTAAGAGATCTTGCTCCCAGCAGGATATGTATGCTCTATGCCGATGCTGGTACAGTGATCAAACGAATTCGGAAGCATCCGAAGGGTCGTCCACTAATTTCTACATTTGAAGCAGACTTCCATTGTTTGACTCAAGCTTCATTAGCCATAATCTACGGCGTGGAATTGGGTGTTCCAATTTTCTTTTACGATAGTTCTAAGGGTGTAGGTAAAGCATTTACCCAATTAGGAAGATATATATGTCCATGAAAGACTCGGCTAAATGATTTTATGCGATACTACTATATAAGGACGTTTTTGGAGTGGCTCAGTGTATGGAAAGTGGTGCTCTGCTTCGCAGTTTGGATTCTGATATTTGCGGCGGTTTACTCGGTGGGTTCACAGTCGCCAAGTGAAGCGTTTTTGGTCGCAGACAAGCAGCGCGTGGCTGATTTCCCTGAGGCTTTATACTTTAGCATTGTCACCGCCAGTACCTTGGGCTATGGGGACATAACGCCTACTGGCTGGCTTCGCGGGGCTGCATCAGTGGAGGTTTTAGGGGGCCTGATTTTTGTTGGGTTGGCCGTTAGTGCCATAGCTTCCATTCCGATGAAGCTAACCCGTATGGCCATGAAGCAATGTTCCGGGCGTTGGATTGAACGTATTGAGTTCAGGGGTAATCGGAACCGAGTGTTTTATACGGATACACGAATTACTACAAATGGCACTTCGCTGGATATATTCGGGGAGAATTTTGACGCTGGCCAAGCGAATGATAAAACAGTGTACAAAGGCACACTTATCGCGAATCAATTTCCGACACTCATCTTCTCCTACGCTTCAGATGTTCCGTCGGAAGATTACTCATCTGGGATTTCAAGAGTCACCATGGTCCAAAGCGCATCTGGGCACTTTAATGAATATCACGGCGACTGTTACGACGCAAAGCACGGGAACCGTGATCAGATGCGTGCTTACCGAGTGACGGACCCTGAAACCCTGCGGAAGCTAGATGATCCGAAGGCGCGGCGCGAGGAAATGAGACGACTTGTAAAGGAATTGTTTCAGGAGGAAATGCCATAGAGCATGCGACGTTTATGAGTGCGCAGGATATTACTAACTTGCAAAAGTACCACGCTAATTCGTTGGGAGCCGGGGTTGCATCGAAGGTGCCAGCGGGTTCCATTGCTGGAATGTCGGCGGATGGCGACGTCCACCTGTGTGACGCATCAGACTTTTACAATTTGATCGCCTCTGTTTACGATGGGCGAAACACGACCGCGCTGCTTGACACGCATCGGGAAGTGGGCATGGAAGTTGATATTGCCGCTGTCGGTAACGAAACTACGGCTGTCCTAGACTTAGGTGGCGGCACTGGCCGCTTAGTTGCAGGTCTGTTTTTTGGTCGTCGCGATATTTCATGGTGTTGTGTTGATAAGTCTGCTGCGATGATGGAACAATTTAGGACGTATTTGAAGGGCTTTGGATTTACGGTAGAATTTATTGAGGCAGATATTCACGATTTAGCCGTTCTTGAAGGACGTGTATTTGATGTTGTGCTCCTGTCTTTTGTCTTAACGTCGCTTCAAAATCGCTTTGACTTTGCCGTGGTTGCACGGATGCTCCGCTCGGGCGGTTGCTGTATTGTTGCCGATATAGATCCGACTTACACTGCTACGTTCCCTACATACTCGGCTACGCTTTTGGATGGACGGAAGGTTGGTCTTCGGATGTCTCCTGTTTATCCAGGTGACGTTATACGGGAGTTGAGAACTCGCGGGTTCAGGTCAATAGAATCCCGGAACATCGCAAGGCCAGACGGAACAAAATACTCTTACGTTGTGGTTGCCAGGCTGTAAATGCCTGGGTTTAGGGAGGCCCATTCAGAATCCGCTTCATAGCTCTCAGCACTTGGGATTGGACAGTTGACAGGTTCTTGGAGGCATCAATGAAGGCCGTTGCGGGGGCGACTGTTGCGAGCAATACTCCGGCTTCGATTTCCGTCATGAATGAGGCAATTCTTGATTCGATTGTGGCGGCTTTGTCGCCGCGGTGTAGCATGCGTTCCCTGCACAAGGTCTGTGGTACGTAGAGGAAAAGGCAGAGTCTTGGATAGTACCCAAGTGCGATGGTTTCAATTACCGACGAACTTGTCAAATCTGCAATCCAAATGTTACCGTCGTTGGCCGCCGTAAAGAGGTCTGCTCTCTTTGTCCCATATTTCGAGTTGGAGAAGTCGTCGTCCAAGGCGAAATCTCCGCGCGTGGCTATATTTGCGTATTCTGCTTGGGTAATAAAGTGGTAATAGGAAGAGGCAATATCTTCCTTTCTTCGTGTCGTGTTGTGTAGCTCGGCAGTTCTAATGCGCTGTGCGAGTCCTTGAGAAACCGGGAAAGCGTTGATTTGCCCGCACCAGAAGGGCCTGATAATGTCATTAACATAGCATTTGCGAGTTTAATGGGGATATTCGTATTCACGGATATAGCTATGGATTGGTTCTGCTGCGGATTGTGGTAAGCTCGGCGCAGAGTTTTTGGGGGTCGCGGCAGACGAGGAAATCCCATTTTCCGAGACGGCCTCAATGGTTCACGGCGGAAATCCAGCGGTGTGCTCCCTGGTGTTTGGGTGTATCCTCGTGGGGCTGGCCTTTGATTTCCAGAATGAGGATGACGCCGTTTGCCAGTTTGACCAGGAAATCGGGTCGAAATGCGCGGATTGCCGTAAAGCTCATACGGGATGTTGAATTCGAGGCGGTCGTTTCGGGCGTAACAGGTCACGATTCCCGCCTTGGCGAGTCTTTCCAACTGGAATACGGCGGCTTGCTCCCACCAATTGTGTCGCACGCAACGAGGTTTAGGTGGCTGGCCTCTGTGATCTGACCGGCTTGACCGTTTTGAAGTGGACGCTTTCGGTGCTGCCGATGGGCTTATACCGGTTGAGCCTGGGCAAAAGCGGCGGCTCCCCTTTCGCATCGTTCGGATGATGGCCGCAACCAAAAGGGACAGGATGCGCTTGGCGTAGGTTTGCAGCCCGATTTCGCACGGGTGGCAGCCGCAAAACTCCACGCGGGTTGCGATGTATTCCTGCACGATCTTGAGCGCTTGCGGGAAAGTGTGACCGGCTCTGGCGTTTCAAGCTCTCCTTGCCGGCGTGGGCTGTTTCCGTGAGTTCCCGCACGACTTCCCGGTGATTTCAAACGCGATTGTCTGCGGGCGAATCGCGGCGTAGTTCTCATGCCGGTTCACTTCGGTAAATCCAAAGCCGCCGTGCGCGCTGGGTGCCTATTTGATAGGCAACTTGCGGGCGTATGAACGTGGCGGTCGGTATGCTCCACGGGTCAAACCCGGTTCGCTCCACCTGGCTGACATCGCATTTGATCAGGTCCCGCTTCAAATCCACGACGTAGCCTTCAACGATTGGGGGATTTCAAATTGCTTCCGGCCTGGCAAGAGGATGTTTCGGGTGGTCTTCGGGCGGCGAAGGGCCTCCCGGCTCTTGAAAATGGCACGCCGAAAATGTCCACGATTTGGGCCGTGAGCAACCAGCCTCCGGGTTCTCGGTGTAATCCATCCCCATCAACCCCCGGCCCACAACCTGCTCGCAGAGAAGCTGGCTGTGAAAGGCGCGCAAACCGAGAATATGCGTGA
>CAVPOM010000003.1:0-355749 GCA_963707025.1 uncultured Verrucomicrobiae bacterium
CCGAACGGCACGGGCATGACGACGTTGCAGGATTATATTGCGGGCACAAATCCGGCTGATCCCACGTCGTTTTTCCAGGTTTTGGTGGCGCCGCCGGCCTCACCCGCAGGGAGTGTCATGCTGTATTGGACCGCGCTGGCGGGGCGGAGCTACTCTGTCCAGTATAAAGATACTTTGGATGACCCCATTTGGCACCCTTTGGGCGGCACTCCGGCGATTAACGGCAACCAAGGACAATTTGCCGTGCCGACCGACAAGGCGAGCCGCTATTACAGGATCGTGGTGCAATAACGAGTCCAGCGCGGCGAGGCGCCTTCTTACCAGAAGAAGTAAGGAATCCCACCGTTGCCCGCCCTTGGCAGCATGTTGGTGAGATTTCGCCACTCGACATGGCCGTCGAGCATGCCGACATTGCCGCCAAGCGGGATGGAACCATTCAAATGGGGACTGAGGTGATGTTTTATGTAGCCACCGGGCACGTCCACCCAATTGTAGGTGAGCATGGCGGCGTTAAGGGCGGGACCTGCCGGCGGAGGGACGCCATTCCCCGGGGTCAGGGTCGCGTCCGCCACAAGTGGGCGCGAGGCCGGTGTGACCGGATAATATGTGCCCAAATTGTTAACCCGCTGCATGGTCAAAGTGGCATTGATATTCGTGGCAAACAAATAGGTTCCCACCGTGGACTGCATACTGGCGACGCCCGGGACCGTGGTGGCATAGCCGAGGACGCCGTACTGTGCGGCATAATTGAAAAGGGCTCGATTATCCTGTTCCGTAAAACGCACCGATGTTCCCGGACAAAATAAGGAAGTCCATTTCACGCCGGTGTTTGTGACAAGGAAAATGTAAGCTTCCGCGGCGTCCCATGCCCAATTGCCACCGTCAATGGTGGGAAGGTTGTCCTGGTTTTCGCCGCCATAGATTTGCAGGGCCGAGTCGTACTGCTCCAAATTGGCGGCGCACTGGGCGATGACGGTTTTCCCGGTAACCCGGCCCAGCGAGGGCAAGGCCATGACGGCCAGCAGCGCCAGAACAGAGAGGAGGGCCAGCAGATCAGCCCGTGTGAAAGCAGAATTGCCCGCTTTGGGAGGATCAAGTCGCTGGCTCATTTTCATGGCACTCCTTACGAAAGATTGTTGATGTATATTCTACTCAATTGCCTCCGCCAAAGCAAGAGTATTCGGCCAATGGTTGTAATGCGTTAGTGAAGGAGTCCGCCCGTCCTCGGCCGCGGCATCGGGCACAAACACGGCGGCTTCGGGATTTGTCGGGCGCGGCGGAAGTCCGGGCGTTGCCGCGCCCGGGGACGGGCGCGCTCCCACTGTGTCCCTGCCGTCACTGGCGCATTACCGGCGGTTTGGAGCTTGCCGGGGAGGAGTTAAAATGAGAGGAAATGGGGCGAGATTGCATGAATGAAACTCTTTTTACGCGGGGTTCGATGAGGCGGCGCGCGGCGGGGGTGGTTTTGCTGGCGTGGCTGGGTGCCCAGGCGGCGGCGCACAGCCAGACAATCTGGCAGGAGGAGTTTGCCAAAATGCCGCTGACGAGCCGCGCGCCGGTGGTGGAACTCAACCGCTCCAATTGCGTGGCGGTGATGCTCGGCTCGTTTCGGCGCAATCCGGCGGTGAAGGGATTGATCTTCATGCCGGGGGCCACGGATGAGTTTTATTTCTTCCGGCGGGCGCGCGCCCGGCTGACCAACAGCGCGCCCACCTTGCTGGACGCGGTGGCGGCGCTGACCAACCAGACATACATCCGCGCCACCGTGCGTGGGCCTTTTCTGCTGTTGCACACGGCGGAAGACCCGCTGGAACCGATCGAAGTGGTGTTGGACCAGAAGGCCGCCGACGCGATCCGGCGGCACAAATTCGCCAGGGAGGCGCTCTATAATGACCGCGATTGGGATTATATGGAGCACCTGCTGGGGTTCTATCTCAACACCACGATGATTCCCAGGCCAAGGTCGCCTGACTCGAATCATTTCTTCCGCAACAGTTTCGCCGCCTTCGACCTGAACGGCTGGGAGGCGCTGGAGGCGTCGGCGCTGGCGGGGAAAACGAAGTTTACAATCAAGAAGCATCAAATTGTTTTTGAAGGGGACGCGCGGGTTTTGGGCAAGGTGCCCATGGACGGGTTTTCCCTGCTGCCTCATTGAGGGAGCGGCCGGTGGAGAGTGTGAAGTCAAAAAAAGACCCCGGCCGCATTGATGACAGCCGGGGGTTGTTGCCGAAAGCCAGGTTTGACTCGGCGCAATGTCAACTATTGGCCGTCCGGAGGCGGGCCGCCACCGGCAGGTCCGCCAGGGCCGCCAGGGCCGCCGCCACCAGGACCACCAGGGCCGCGTCCGCCCGGACCACGGCCGCCCGGGCCGCCGAACCCGCCCGGACCGCCCATGCGCCGCGGCGGCGGGCCGAGCAAATCTTCCACGGTCAGGGTGGTGGCGCCGTCTTTGAGGAGTGTCTTCAAGGCGGCGGGAGCGTTGGCGATTTCGGTGGCGTCAATCACGCCGTCGTGATTGGCGTCCAGCGCGAGGAAAACGGGCGGCAACGGGCGGCGTCCGTCCGGCCCGCCTTGGCGGCCCGGGGGCGGGCCGCCGTTACCCCCCGGCCCGGCGGGGCCAGGGCCGTTATCCTGTTGGGCGATGATGACCCAGGTTGAAGCGCCGAGCGCCAACATGGCCAGGACTGCTTTTGTCATTGTCTTCATATTTTGATTCCTTTCTTTGCTGCGTTGTTTTGCGTGTTTGTTAAAGGCTGCTCCGACCACCGCGCGGGAGGCGCCGGGGTCGAAACAGCAAATGCTGTGGCCGGAAAAAACCGCACCGGGAGCCGCGCGTGCAAAAAGGCGGCGGGGTCCCGTTGGCCGGGGCGGCGCGGCGGCGGGGCGGGCCTGGGAATGAAAGGCGGGCCGGCGTTGAGCAGAGGCGGCATTTGAATTTTCATGATGCCACTCTACCTCAGTGGACCTTAAGGGGACGTTAAGGCTGGAATTTATTTTGAAAAAAGTTTTCGGCCCTTCTTCATCTCCGCTTAAGGTTGGTTCTGCGAGAGTGACGGCGCGGCGGGGAGCTGTTAAACTGGCCGCCGCCCGATGACGCATGAGAATTCTAATTGTGGAAGATGAGCCGGATTTGCTCCGCAGCCTGGCGCAAGCCTTGCAGGAGGAGGGCTACGCGGTGGACACCGCGGCCGAAGGGGAAACGGGGCTGTTCAACGCCCAGAATTATGACTACGACGCGGTGGTGCTGGACGTGATGCTGCCCAAGCTGGATGGCTGGGAGATTTTGCGGCGTCTGCGCAAAAGCAAAAAGACGCCCGTGCTCATGCTGACGGCGCGCGACCAGCCCAGGGACCGGGTGCGCGGGCTGGACACGGGCGCGGACGATTACGTGGTCAAGCCGTTCGATCTGGCCGAATTGTTCGCGCGGCTGCGGGCGCTGATCCGGCGGAGCGCGGGCCGGACGAGCAACGTCCTGACGGTGGGGGAGGTGGTGATTGACACGGGGGCGCGGCGGATTTTCCGGGGCGGCCAGGAAGCGGCGCTGACGGCGCGGGAGTACGCGCTGGTGGAGTATCTGGCGCTGCACCAGGGCGAAGTGGTCACGCGCACCGCGCTCTACGAGCATCTGTTCGACGAAAACGAAAGCAGCCTGTCCAACTTGCTGGACGTGCATGTTTCCAACATCCGCAAGAAGCTGGGGGCCGGCTTCATCACCACCCGGCGCGGGCACGGCTACTGCGTGGGAGGCGGGCCATGATTTTCCACTCCATCCGCTGGCGGCTGCAAGTTTGGTACGGGCTGGTTTTCGTGGCGGTGCTGGCGGGGTTTGGCGTGACGGCCTACACCTTGCTGCGCAACGTCCAGCTTCGCCACCTGGACGAGGAATTCCTGGGGCGGATAGGCCCGCTCTCCAACTCCTTGCGTCCGCCGCCGGGTGGACCGCGGCCGGATGGCCCCCGCCAGGGCCGGGGCGGGCGGCGGAGCGATCCGGGCGAGCGGGGCGGGCGGGGCGGTGATTTTCCCAGCGAGGGACCTCCGGAGGAGCGGATGTTCCCCGGCCCGGGGACGCCGGGATTTCAATTCCGTCTTCCCTCGGAGCAGGCGGCGCGGTTTGGCAGCGAGAGCAATTCCTTTTATTACGTGGTCTGGGGAGCGGAGGGCAAGGAACTGGCGCGGTCGGAGGCGGCGCCGCCCGACGTGCCGACGCCGGCGGACAACGGTCCCCGGCCAGGCCCGCCGGAGCCGCGCATGCGCGGAGTGTTCCGGGAGTTTTACCATCCAGTGCCGGGCGGGGGAGTGGTGCTGGTGGGACGTTCGATTGCGGAGGAACTGGCGGGGCTGCGCCGGCTGGCGTGGGAACTGGCGGGGGCGGGCGGGGTGGTGCTGCTGCTCGGTTTGACCGGCGGCTGGTGGGTGGCGACGCGCGCCATGCGGCCCATCGAAGACATTAGCGCCACGGCGGTGAAGATCGCGGCCGGAGATCTTTCCCAGCGCATCAGCCCGGGGGACAGGAACAACGAACTGGGCCGTTTGGCGGCGGTTTTAAATTCGACTTTTGCGCGGCTGGAGGCGGCCTTCGCCCAGCAAAAACAATTCACCTCCGACGCCGCGCATGAATTGCGCACGCCGGTCACGGTGATGCTGACCCAGACGCAGACGGCCCTGAACCGGGAGCGCAGCGCGGCGGAATATCGCGCCACGGTGGAGGCCTGCCAGCGCGCGGCGCAACGGATGCGCAAGCTGATGGAATCCCTCCTCGAACTGGCCCGGCTGGACGCGGGGCAGGAAACGCTGCAACGGGTGCCGTTTGACTTGTCGAAAACGGTGAACGAGTGCGTGGAACTGGTCACGCCGCTGGCGCAAGCGCGCGGGATCAAGATACATTGCGCGGCGCCGGCCTTGCCGTGCGTGGGCGACCCGGAACGGATGGGCCAGGTCATCACCAATCTTCTGGGCAACGCCATCGAATACAACCGGCCAGCCGGCGAGGTGCGCGTCACCGGGGAGAGGCAGGGCGGGACGGTGCTCTTGAGCGTAAGCAACAGCGGGCCGGGGATTGCGCCGGAGGATTTGCCGCGAATTTTCGAGCGATTTTATCGCGTGGACCAGGCGCGGTCGGGGAGCGGCGGACACACCGGGCTGGGGCTGGCGATTTCCAAGGCGATCGTGGAGGCGCACGGAGGCAGCCTGGCCGCGGCCAGCCGGCCGGGCGAGGGGGCGACCTTCACGGTGCGGCTGCCGGGGGCGAGTTGAAAATGCAAAATGCAAAATGCGGAATCCAGAATACGCAATCAATTTGGGGCGGGCGGAAGTTGAGGGGAATTGGGGAGTGCCGCCGGCGCTTTGCCGGGGCGCGGCCCGGCGGAACGGAGAAGCCCACATTTATTGTTGACGCTTCTGGCAATGGTCAGGAGCTGCCAATGAGGATGCCCACCAGGAATACCAGGAGGCCGCCCAGGACGATTTGCAGGACGGCGGAGGACCAGGGGGAATCCATGAATTTGTGCCGGATCCAGGCGATGACCCCCAGTTCCACGGCCACGATGCCGGCGGCAATACAGTTGGCGGTGTGGATGTTGTGGATCAGATAGGGAAAGGTGTGGCCCAGGCCGCCGGCAGTGGTCATCAGGCCGCAGATCAACCCGCGCGCCCAGGGATGGCCCCGTCCGGTCAGGGTGCCGTCGTCGGAGAGCGCCTCGGCAAAGCCCATGCTGATGCCGGCGCCGACGCTGGCGGCCAGGCCAATGAGGAAGGTTTTCCAATGGTCCTGCGTGGAAAAGGCGGCGGCAAAAAGGGGCGCGAGGGTGGAAACCGAGCCGTCCATCAGGCCGGCCAGCCCGGGCTGGATGACTTGGAGGGCGAAGAGCTGTTTTTCGCGCGCGGCTTCGTCGTGGCTCAGACCGGCGTCGGAGATTTGTCCCACGGTGTCGGCATGGCTGCGCTCCTCTTCGGCCAGGTCGCCGAGCAATTGGCGCAGGCCGGCGTCGGTGGCGCGGCCGGCGGCGGCTTCGTAGAAGCGGGCGATTTCCAATTCCATGAGGGCGGCGGCTTTTTGCACGGCCTGCAAGCGGAGCGGGCGCATCATCCAAATGGGCCGGCGCTTGACGAAGCCGCGGATGTCTTCGCGGCGGATGAGGGGAAGGTGTTCGCCGAAGCGCTGGCGGTAAAGATCCAGGAGGCGATGGCGGTGATCGTCTTCCTGGCGGCGCATTTGCTTGAACTGGTCGGCTTGCTGGGGGTAGTTGGGATATAACTGGTCGGCGAAATCGTCGAAGATGCGGGCGTGTTCCTCTTCCAAGCTGATGGCCAGGGCGAGCACTTCGCGTTGGTCGAGGCTGTCGAATGAGCGCATAAGCGGTTGCGCCCCGCTACGTGCCTTGGAGTTGCAAAACGGTGACGGAGTAGGGCGGGAAGGTGCGGGTGAAGGTTTTGCCCAGGCCGGTCACTTTGGCGGTGACGGGCGCCACTTTTTGCGGTTCCTTGATGGAATTGGTGTCCTCCGGGCTGCTGGCGCTCAAGACGGTGGTTTGGCCGGCTGACTCGATGCCGGAAACGCCGCTGATCTCGACCTGCACATCCTGCGGCTGGCCGGCGCTGTTGACGACCTTCAGATAGATGGCCTTGGTTTTGCTGTCGCGGGTGGCGTTAATGAAGACGGTGGCCACTTGGTTGGTTCGTGGCGTTCCGCCTCCGCCGCGGCGGCCCGGGGTCTGGACCCAGTCGCGGGTGGGGACGTTATCAACCGTGGTGGCCAGAATTTCGTCGCCGTGATTGAGGCTGAACATTTTTTGGACGTAATAGGAGGGGGAGCCGTAGCAGCCGAGGGCGTCGTAGCCGATCAAGTCGGAGGGCCATTGCATGGAGCCGGCCCTGCCTCCGCGGGGATCGCTGACGTTGACGAAGAGCGGGGCGTAGGACTCCATGATGACGAGGTCGGAGTTGCGTTCCAGGCCGATGAGGAAGGAGGCGTCGCCCAAGGCGTCGGCCATTCTCGGCGTGGGGGAGCGCGGGGGAGATTGGGTGGCCCATTCGCCTTCAAAAACTTTCGGGCCGTTGCGGGGATGTCTGTCGGGGTCGTAATCGTGGAAATGGGACTCCATGGCCAGTTCGCCGGCGTTGACGTACAAATGGTAATCAACCACATCCGGCTCGCGGCTGGTCACCTGGCGCGGGGGCGGGGAAGTGGAAATAACTTTGAGGTTGGGATATTTGGCTTCGATCGCATCGTAGAATTGGGTGAAGCGGCCATCATAAGTGCGAGGCCCGCTGCCCAAGTTGTCCTCGTTGCCCAATTCCACGTAATGCAACGGGAAGGGCGCCGGGTGGCCGTCGGCAGCGCGTTGCGCACCCCAGGTGGTGTTCTGGTCGCCGGTCACGTATTCGATTTCGTCCAGGCCGTCCTGCACATAAGGGGCCAGTTCCGGACCGTTGGTGATGCCGCCGGCTCTCATGGAGTAGCCCGCATAAATGGCCAGCACCGGTTCCATGTGGAGGTCCTCGCACCATTCCAGGTATTCCAGCAAACCCAGGCCATCGGAGGACCAGTAGCCCCAGGCATCATCTTGGTGGCCGGGGCGTTTGGCGATGTCGTGGATGGTTTCCTTCCAGTTGAAACGAGTGGCAATGGTGTTGCCTTCGAGGTAATTGCCGCCGGGCAGACGAAGGAACGACGGGTGCATGTCGGCCAGCAGTTGCATGATGTCTTTGCGGTTGCCGTTGGGGCGGTCGTTAAAGGTCGGCGGAAAAAGGGAAACCAGGTTGAAGAAAATGGTGGCGGGGCTGGCGGTGGAAATGACCAGATGGTTGTCCTTGGAAGCCGGCACGCTTCCGGTGGTCAAGACGGCCTCGAATTTTTTCCAAGTGGCGCCGAGGCCGGAGACTTTGGCGCTGGCAAGGACGGCGTTGGCGCCGGAGAGTTCGATGGTGAGCGGGCCGGTAAATCCATTCGCCGCCCGCGCGTAAAAGGAGGCGCGGTAGCGGGTGTTGGGCGTGACCGGGATTCCCCAAAATCCTTCATTGGCGATGCCGACTGGAGTTGCCGCGGAGGCGGAGGCGGCCTCCAGTTTCAAGCTGTTGGTGAGGACGTCATTGAGCGGCTGGCCGGTGACGATGGACATGGAATTGCCCGCGCCCGCCGTTTGCACCAAATTCCAGTAGCGCAGCGGATCGCGGCGGTCCTTGAAGGTGCGATTGTTGACCAGTTCAGCGTACAGGCCGCCGTCGTAGGAGTAATTGATTTCCTCGGTCATCAGGCCATAGAAAACCGGGCTGGCCTTGGCGGCGGGTTCGCCGGCCTTGATGGTCAGGACGACGGGGCCGGTCCTGGTCGGGGCCGCCGCCGGTGCGGCCTCCTGCGCCGCCGCGCGCCCCAGGCCGCCCGCGGCGAGGAGAAGGGTTGGAGTGATCAACTGAAAAAATCTTGGATTCACGAGGAAGAATTATGCAAGGGAACAATGGAAGTCCATGTTAAAAAAAGACGGCCTTCCACCGGCGGCACATCTTGACACTGCTGCCGGCGGAGTGCGGCCGTCCCCGGCCGCAGCAAGCCATGGATTGTTTGGGTGCTCGGGAAAATCACCGCCGCGCCGTGTTTCCCACGCTGCTGCGCCCGGGGACGGGCGCACTCCTGTGGCATTCTTGCGCCTGACGCCGGTAGCAGTGCCAAGATATGGCGTTCCACCGGGATGCGGGCGCATCCCGGCTTTGTCGAGCTTTCCTCCTGGCTCAAGAGAGTCTTGAACCAAGCATCAAAACACGGAATTACCAATGACAAATTCTCGATGACAGATTCTCGATTTCTGGCGCCGAGGGCCACCTCAAGGCTCTTGGAATTGAAAACTGGTGATTGAAAATTGGCCATTGGCAATCTGGGAATGTTCACAAGCCCCCGCGCTCCCGGGCCTGGTTTTTCGGGCTGCTGTCTTGAGTATTGACAGGGGGCGGCCAGTCGAGGATTTGCCGGCCGGCGAGCAAGCGGGCGCGCAGCGCGGGGTAATTGAGTTGCCGGACCCCAACGCCTTGATCCAGGGCCAGGGCCGCGGCGGTGGCGGCCGACTGGCCCAGCACCATGAAGACCGGCTCCATGCGAATGGAACCATAGGCGATGTGGGAAGCCGACAGACAAACCGGCACGAGCAGATTGGCGCACTGGCCCGCCTTGGGAACCAATGCCCGGTAGGAAATCGGGTAAGGTTTCACCAACCCCGCCTCCACGTCGCCTTCGTTCTCCGCCTGGCCGTTTCTGGCGATGCGCTGGCAGTTATGCGAGTCCATATTGTAGGCGGCCAGGCCAACCGGGTCCCCGGCGACTTCTGTGCCGCGGCAATGGCGCTCGGTCATCACGTAGTCGGAAACCATGCGGCGCGCCTCGCGCACATAAAGCTGGGGCGGCCATCCGCCATTCTCGGCGAACTCGTCCTTGCAAAGGCCCCACTGGCGCATTTCCTGGCGCAGAGACTCCGGCACGCGCGGGCTGGCCGCCAGGAAGGTCAGCCAGCCGCGGGTGTAATTCTCATGCTCCCTGGCCATGCGTTCGCGTGTCGTGTAATCGGCTTCCGGGTAGGCTTGGTTCATGCCAATGAAATCGGTGGAGAAAGGCCCGTTGTTGTTAATGTCGGTCTTCCGGTTGGGCATCCAGATCGGGTTCCAGAACGCGCTCAGAGTGGGTGGGCGGCCGGCTTTGACCAGGGCTTCGATATAACGGGCCAGCAACTCATAATCAGCAGGATTGTAGTTGGGCGGCGGCTCCACCGGCAGGCGGTTCTCCGGCACGGTAGTAAAGCAAAGCCGGTAGTTGTAGGCTTGAATCCGCTGGTCGCCCTCGCCCGCTTGGCCGCCGTCACCGGGCTGGATGAAGGGAAGCAAACCGCTGGCGGGATCGCCGGGTTTGACGTAAGGATCAACCGGCACCAGGAACTGGTGTTTGGGCGTGCTGGCGCGAATGCCGTTGAGCGTCTCGCCGTACTGCGCGTTGGCCTCCCGGCCAATGACAGAGGCCACGCCGGCGCGGGCCATGAGATCGCCCTCGTAGCTGGCATCAATGAACATTTTCGCCCGGAAAACATTGCCATTTTCCATCCGGATTTCCGTCAGGCGCGCTCCCTCCTTCCCGACCGCGGCCAGCCGCTGCCGGCAATAGGCAGTGATCCCGGCTTCCGCCAGCATTTCGCGATAGACCTGCGCTGCAACGTGCGGCTCGAAAGTCCACATGGCCGCGTTCGTCGAGGCCAGATCCGCGGCCTGCGCCTGCGCGCTGCCGCGCTGGGCGAAGTACTCCCGGCTGTGCTCGCGCGTCCAAGCCGCGGGCTGGGAATAGTGCAGGGCGATGCGATGATAAAACTCCCGCGCCAGGCCGCCAATCGCGGCCTTGTTGCCAATATCGGTCGCCCCCAGCCCGCCGGTGGTCAGCCCGCCCAGGTGCGCGCCGGCTTCCACCAGGAGGACGGTCTTGCCCATGCGCCGGGCCTGCACGGCCGCCACGATCCCTGCGGAGGTGCCCCCGAAAACACAAATGTCCGCTTCCGCCGCCGTCGCGGCCTCCGGCGCCGCCGTGGCGGCCTCCTGCGCCGCCGCGCGGCCGATGGTGGCCGCAGCGAGGAGGAGAGTCAGCACGCACCAGGGCCGCAATGGGCGGACCTGTAGCGCCGAAGAGATCAAGCATCGGCAAATTAACGGAATGGCGCGAAGGGAACGACTTTCAGCAACCGCGAACATAAAAAATGGCTTGATTAGGCTTGATTAGGCTTGATTGCACTGGCCGATTTAAGGTGTAGATGGTTCATGGAGAAGGAAATGGAGTGATGGAGTGGTGGAGTGGTGGAATGATGGATTGTTGGGCATGGTCAAGGTTACAGAATGGTAGAGTAGGCGAAGTGGAAGGAGGCGGATTGAACTGACCGCAGTTGTCAGTCTCGCGCTGCCACTTCGCCCCTCATCGAACCGAACGGACGGATTTCCCATATTCGGCTCTCCGAACTCATTCATCGGGCCGCCTTCCACTTCGCCGTGGTCGGCAGTTCATAGAGTCCATAACGCTGGTGCAACTGCTCGGGAACGTAGTGTTCCCACAGGCTGCGGCGGCAACCGTGTTTGCGCCACAGCCAGCGCCGAAAACGGTTTTGGCTGTAGTGTTTCATCCGGTTCATCACCGAGACGCTGTTGCCGTAGTGGAAGTAGCCCGCCCATCCGCGCAAGACTTGGTTGACCTCTTTGACCACCTCCTGTATCGGACGCCCCTGCGTCCAGTGGTTGAGGATGCCGCCCAGTTTCTCGCGCAGGGCCCCCGGCTTTTCTGGCTGGGTTGAACGTGCAGGTAGCCGCGCCCTCCAAAGGACTTGCGCCAGGTCAGGTTGAAGCCCAGGAAGTTGATCCCTTCCTTGCGAATGTTCACAATTCGGGTTTTGACTTCGTTGAGGGTCAGCCCTTTGGCTCGAAGCCATTTCTTGAGCCGCGCTATCAGCCCTCCGCCGCACCCCGCCGCGCACGCGATGACAAAGTCATCGGCGTAGCGCACCATGCGGGCTTGGCCGGAGGTTTTCTCGTTCACCCCGTGATCCAGCGGGTTGAGGTAGAGGTTGGCCAGCAGCGGCGAGATGACCCCGCCTTGCGGCGTGCCGCGCCGGTTGGGGATCACTCGCTTGGTGCCGTCCTGGTCTTCCTCCGCGACCGGGGCGCGCAGCCAGCTCTTGAGGAGCCGCAGCACGCTGCCGTCGCTGACCCGCCGGGCCACGGCCTTCATCAGTTCCCGGTGCGGAATCGTGTCGAAATATTTCGTCAGGTCCGCGTCAATGATTTCCACGTAGCCTTGCTGCACTGCTTGTTGGATTTCCGCAATGGCTTGGTGTGCCCGGCGTTTGGGCCGAAAGCCGTAGGAGCGCGGATGAAAGTCCGCCTCCAAGATCGGCATCAGCACCAGATACACCGCCGTTTGCACCACCCGGTCCTTGACCGTCGGGATGCCCAACGGCCGTTCCCCTCCGCTGCTCTTGGGAATCATCACCCGCCGCACCGGGCTGGCCCGATACGTCTTGGCTTTGAGTTCTGCTTGCAGGCGGTCGAGCCATTGCTGGCGCAGGGCCGGGTCGGCGGTGATGGACTCCATACTCTGTCCGTCCACTCCCGCGGCCCCGCCGTTGCGCTGTTGCGCTGCCAAGGCGGTTTCGAGCACGTCCTTGCGCAGCAATTCCCCATACAGGCTCCAGAACCGATACTTCGGCTCTGCTTTGGCTTTCCGATAGAGCGCGATTTGAAGCTGCCGAACTTTCTCCGGGGTTGCTATCCGGGTCGCCCCGGCCATCCCCGCATCCTTCGCTTCGCCTCCACGCATTGAGCAAGTGTTCCCCCTTTGCGTTCGCTCGCGCAACTCCCGGCGGAAATCCGCCTGGAGCGCAAACAAGTCCACGCTACTATGAGGAACTCCGACTTCTCCGGCAGGGCCGCTCGCCTGACTGGTCTTGCCAGCTTGCGCGGGCGGTTGGGCTGGCCGCCCGCCGCCGGAGTTCTCCCAGCTTACCTTGGTTGAACTTCCAGACGTGCCGTCCACGCCGACCCCGCCGGAGCGTTGAGAAGGCTCTGACTGTTGCCCTGCCTCCTCCCTGCGGCCTTCGCCGGTCAAACAGCGGCTCGGCTTGTCTCCGGTTCTAAACTTATCGAGGCTCATTGGATGTGGTTCATTTTCATTACGGCCCGTCTGTTCATCTCCCTCAGCTTCCAACCCCGCCTCGCGGCGGCGCTGTTGAGGTCGTGTTCCGTCGTGAACAGCCTAATTCGACGGGCGGGACTTTCACCCGCGTTCCAACCAACTTCACTGGCGCAACGTTTGACTGGCTTTGACCGGTTTGACCGGGCACGGGGGAAATGCGTCCTCCTCCGCAGGGCCTTCCACCTTCGCTAAAGCTTCCTCCTTCGCATGGCCTTCGGAGGACAGGACGGCGGACAGGACGGCGGACAGGCTGGCGCGGCATTCCAGCATGGCCGGGAACTGCCGGAGGCTGGTGCTTCCGCCGCCGCCAAGGCTGCAACGGACCAGCCGGCCCGGCCCAAGCCCGCCCGCCACTTTTGAGACTGCCTTTCTCACTGAGCTGAGATTAGAACTTAAGCCAGAGAATGTCAAAGGAAAAGTGTTGTGCGAAGGGATGCTTCAGCCCAATCGTGAGCGAGGCGCTTGCGGACTCGGCCAACAGGCGGGCCGGTTTCGGATGAAAGATTCCGCCGGCGGGACGCCGGCGGATGCGGTCGAGACGACCGCGCTCCTGAAGAGGGTGTGAAGGACCGGAGGATAAAATCTCCGGGCTTGCCAAACTAATGAATCCAGTTCTGTATGGCGAAGAAGCCGGATGAACAACCAACCATGAGACTGCCATGAAAACACGTCTCCTCACCCTGTGCCTGGCCCTGGCCGGCGCGCAACTGGCCTCCCCGGTGACGGCGCGAGGTGCGGCCGACCTGTCGCGGCCGCACCTGGAAACCCGGCACGGCGCGCGCCAACTGGTGGTGGATGGCAAACCGTTTCTGATTCTGGGCGGCGAGCTGCACAATTCCAGTTCCACCAGCCGCGCCTACATGAAGGGGATCTGGCCCCAAGTGGCGCAAAGGAATCTCAACACCGTGCTGGCGGTCATTAGCTGGGAACTCATCGAGCCGGAAGAAGGCCGGTTCGATTTCACCACCGTGGACGATTGCCTCCAGGACGCCCGGCAAAACCATCTGCGCCTGGTTTTCCTCTGGTTCGGAAGCTGGAAGAACGGCGAATCCTCCTATCAGCCTTACTGGGTAAAGGCCAACCCGCAACGCTTCCCGTGGGTGAAAGACCGGGCGGGCAAGACCTTGAACATTCTTTCGACCTTTGGGGACGCCACGCGGGATGGCGACGCGCGGGCCTATGCCGCCTTGCTGCGCCACATCCGCCAGGTGGATGGCCAGGAGCACACCGTCCTGATGATGCAGGTGGAGAACGAGGTCGGCGTGCTGGGCGACTCGCGGGACCATGTCGCGGCGGCCAACGAAGCGTTCGCCCGGCCGGTGCCCAAGGATTTGATGAACTACCTGGCGCAGCACAAGGAAACCCTGGCGCCGGAACTGCGCGAGCTGTGGGCCAGCCACGGCTTCAAGATGTCGGGTCACTGGGAGGAAGTGTTTGGCCCGGGCAAGCCGGATTCTGCCAAACCAGCCAGGGATTTGACACAAGAGGAAAAAGACCTGCTCTGGCGGCAGTTGAGCTGGCCGGTGGATGAAATCTTCATGGCGTGGCGCTATTCGATTTACATCAACAAGGTGGCCGCCGCCGGCAAGGCGGAATACGACATTCCGATGTATGTCAACACCTGGCTGCAACAGCC
Source organism: uncultured Verrucomicrobiae bacterium (assembly GCA_963707025.1). Classification (GTDB taxonomy): domain Bacteria; phylum Verrucomicrobiota; class Verrucomicrobiia; order Limisphaerales; family Palsa-1400; genus JBEKOF01. The sequence continues at coordinate 14,337 of CAVPOM010000003.1, forward strand.
CGGCACGCCGCGACCGGGGGAATATCCCAGCGGCGGCCCGGAAGCGCAGGTGCATGACGTGTGGCGGTTCGGCGCGCCAAACATTGACCTGCTGGCGCCGGACATCTACGTGCCGCAGTTCACCGAGACGTGCCAGCGCTTCAGCCGCAACGGCAATGCGCTCTTCATTCCCGAAGCCCGGCAAACTCCGGAGAACGCCCTCATCGCTTTGTTGAAGTTCAATGCCATCGGCTTTTCGCCATTTGGGATCGAAGGCTCTGGCGGCAGGGGCCGGGGACGGACCGAGGGCGCCAATGGTCCGCCGCCGCCGGATTCCCTGGCCCAGACTTACGCCATCCTGGATTACCTGGCGCCCGCCGTTCTGGACAATCAAGGCAAGGGCACGATTGCGGTCTTGGAGCCGATGAACGACACCAACGCGCCGCCGCAGGAGGTGAGGCTGGGCGATTACACCTTGGATATCAGGTATGGCGCCGGGGGCGGCGGGCGTGGCGGCGGCCGGCGTGGCGGCGGCGGCGGATTCGGCGGTGGCGACGGGGGCGGTGGAATGACCAATGCATCGCCCGCCCGCCTGGTCATCGCCGAAGGCCCCGGCGCGTATGTCTTTGTCGGCGGGCCGATGCACGTGAACTTCACGCCCAACAGGCCCGGGCGGGGGAGCGTTATCCTGGGGAGCTTTGACGAGAGCATGAATGTGGATGGCCGCTGGGCGCCCGGACGGCGGTTGAACGGGGACGAAACCGGCAACAACACGCGCTGGCCGGGCATGGGATCGTTTGGCATTTACCGCTGCACGGTGTTTCAGCGAGAATGAGCGGACCGGGCCAGGCGCGCCGCTGGCATCCAGGGCCAGGGAAGATGGAACCGGCTTGGCAAGCCTTGACATATATTGCCAACGCCTTATTTTAAGGACATGAAAGCTGTCACGATCAACATTTCGTTGAACCCGGAGCTGGCGGAGTTCGCCCGGTCAGACTCGGAAGCGCACGCGTTTGATTCCATGAGCGAATATATGCGCCACCTCATCCGCAAACGGCGGCAGGAACAAATCAACCGGGACGTGGCTTTGTTGGAAAAGGCCATCGAAGGCGCGCCGCTGGGCGATCCATCGGATGAGGAAATGGCGGAGATCGTGAAAACCCAGCATCGCCTCCGGGCTGAGAGGCAGAAACGTGCGCGTCGTTCTTGATGCCAGCGGGGCCTGGCCGGTGGGTCTGTTTGGAATTCAGATCCTCACGCCGCGCCGCCTGCCGGCCAGGCTGGCCCTGCCGATTTGAAAATCAACAAAGTTTGCACGCCGATCTTCCAAGACAAAGGAGAGACTGAAGGACCGCGGGGCGTTCGGGCTGGAAGGGGCCTGCCTTTGACAAGATAAATTACTTGGCGTAGTCTTCCGTCATGAGAATTTCACTTACCGAGCACCAAGAGAAATTCATTGACGAAAAAATGAAGGGGGGCGGTTATCTTTCTCAAGGTGAAGTAGTTCGAGAGGCGCTTCGCGTTTATGAATTGGTGGAACAGGACGGCTCCAACAAGGAATTAGAAGACGCCTTGCGCCATTCTCTGCGCAGTCCCATGAAGAAATACCTGCCGGGCCATTTTGCGGCGCTGCCCGCACGTTCGGGCCGGCGGCCATCCTCTTGAGTGGTCTGGAACTCTTTGTACGGCATGACGCCGAATTGGATGCGTTCGGCTATTTCCAATATATTCACTTGCGCGACCCGGCTGCCGCGGGCAGATTCCTGGAGGCCATTGACGAAACCATTGAGGGCCTTGTTCAACAACCAGGGAAAGGAAGACCGCGGCCATTCTGTGTGAGAGGATTGAAGAACGTTCGCTCCTGGCGCGTGAATGGCTTTGAGAATTATCTGATTTTTTACCGCCTTTCAGGCGGGCGATTGGAAATACTGCGAATCAAACACGGCACCATGCGATTTCCGCAGGCGTTTCGGAGCGACTCCGGATCCTAAAGGTGGCGCGGCTGGCGAGGCTGATTTGATCCGTTCGATGACCCATGTTATCTTTACACGGCCGCCAAAACAGCAGCACAAAGGATTGCCATGAAAACGGGCTTACAGAAGGTGATCATTTCCCTGATCATTACGAGTTTCGTGTTTGCGGCCCTCGCGTTCACCCTCGACCGATTGCAGGCCGTGTGGGCAGTTCGGATTGGAGACGGCTTATCCGGTCTGCAACAGCTTTTCGATGCATGATTGGTCTGCTTCATGGAGCAAAATGCCCCATTTGGTGGCTCCTGTTCGGGGCGCTGGGGCTGCGCGCCGCCACCGGGCCGGCCACGCCCGCCCCGGAGCTGGACGCCCTCTTCCAGCGCACCAACGGCTGGATTGGCGCGGACGCCGATTATTCCGTTCCGCTGGACAGCCGCACCACGCTGTGGCTTTTTGGCGACAGCCTGGTGGGGGAGGTGCGCGAGGGCAAAAGGCGCAACGCGAAAATGATCAACAATTCGATTGCCCTGCAGCCCCTCGGCGGCCCGCCGCAATTCTTCTACCGCACCAACAGCCGCGGCGAACCGGCCGCGGTCTTCACGCCGCCGGACTCGACCAACAGCTTTTTCTGGCCGTGGGACGGCATCCGCACCCGGCGCGGTTTGTTTGTCTTTCTCACCCAAGTCCGGCACACGGATGCGAACTCGGTCTGGGGCTTCCAGGCTTTTGCCGCATGGCTGGCCTTCGTGTCCAATCCCGACGACCCGCCGGCGTCCTGGAAAATCACGTTGCAGAAGGAGCCGTTGGCCGATTTTTCCAAAAAGCCGGCCACGGCCTACGGCTGGTCGGTTGTCAAGCATCAGGATTATCTTTACGTCTATGGAACCGACGCGCGCGCCCGTGGCGCGACCGTGGCCCGCGTGCCGGAAGAGTCCCTGGACGATTTCGCGCGGTGGCGCTTTGCCAGCGCGGGCCAATGGCGGGAGGAGGCGGGCGCGGCCACGGCCCTTTTTTCCGACATCCCGCCGGAAGGCACCGTGCGGTGGGCGCCGGCCCTGGGGCGGTTCGTGGCCGTCTATTCGCCGGACCTTTCGGGCGACATCGTGCTGCGGGAGTCCGACACGCCGGCCGGCCCGTGGAGCGGGCGCCGGGTGATCTATCATTGTCCCGAAGCAAAACCGTCCCAGCCGTTTTTTTGTTACGCGGGCAAGGCGCACCCGGAACTGGGCGGGGCGGGCGAATTGATCGTGACCTACGCTGTCAACTCGAACAATTTCTGGGATTTGTTCAACGACCCGTCCCTCTACTGGCCGCGCTTCCTGCGCCTGCAATTGCCGCCGCGCTAGAGCGGTTTCAAGAAAACTGCAGCCGCAGCACGCGGCAGGGTCCCGGTTTGCCGGGACTGCCCGCCGCGGCGCGCACGGAGTGCGCGCCCTACCTCCCTCGTTTCGGCTACATCATTTCTTAAGCCGCCCTATATTTGAAAAAGTCAATCCCCCGGCGCAATCGTCCACATCCCCCTGGGGTTGTTGGTCGTGCCGGTGCCGACGGTTTGCTGCATGGTGAGGGAGGAGACGTGGTTGTCAAAAAAAAGATAATCAAACAGATTGCCGTGCAGTTGATAAAGCGCCAACCCTTGATTGTTCGGGTCGTTGGGATCGGTTTGATAACACTCCCCAAGCCCCTGGCCGCCACCGGCGTTGGCCGGAGCGATGCAGAAGGAAGGCCAGACATTGCCACAGACATTGTCGCCCGCCGGTTCTTCCACCAGGTTGATCGTGCCGGAGGGGTTTATGACGACGGTGGTTTTGTAACCGGGCGCATGGTCTGTCGTGGTCGGGGCCGACCAGTAAATGCCCACCCCGTCCACGGGGGTGGGGAGCGGGAACCCCAAGGTGGCGTAGTAAACGGGGCCAATCGCGTTCATGGCGTAAGTTCTTCTTCCCAAGGTGGGTTGTGAGGCCACCCAATACGAATCAGGACCGAGGTCAGACGGACAACGCAAGATGGGAGCTGTCAGATGCTGGTCCACGGCGCCGCTATCCAACTGGGTCTGGGTCAGGCCGGGATTGCCGCCGATATACGGGTGGAGGGACGTGTCCCAGGTATATTGTGAGTTGTCAGCACCGTCACAGGCGGCGGCCGGGAACGTGTCCGCGTTGTCGCCCGCGAACAGGACGAAGCCCAGCCCGAGCTGTTTCATGTTGGAGGCGCATTTGACCCGGTTGGCCTTGAGTTTTGCGGCCGCCAGCGCCGGCAGGAGCAGCGCCGCCAGAATCGCGATAATGGCGATCACAACTAAGAGTTCGATCAGGGTGAAGGCGGAGCCGCCTTTCTTCCAATTCAATGTTCTTTTCATGATGCTGCTTCCGGGAAGATGCTCAGAAAAACAACATTCCATTTCATGGGCCTGGTTAGCGCCTGCAAGGCCGGCACCATACTTTGGGTTAACCCAGGCAACGTAATCCAGTCCGGCGGGCGGCGCAAGAATTCTCTGCAAGATCGCTGGGCGTTTTGAATGGAGGGCTGGCCCGTGGAACGGGTTGGTGGCGCTTCATCAACAACCCGCCCGGAATCAGCGGCCGGCAACAAGGCGCATCTTGATACTACCACCATGCTTGGCATGAACACCGGTCCATGAAACAGATGGAAACCTCCTCACCCCGACCCTCTCCTCCACAAGTGCGTGGAGGAGAGGGAGAAGAAGCGCGCGTTGGTGGTGCCAAGATTCGCTCCCGGCAACAAAGCGGCGAAGTTTGGCCTTTGCACCGCGACAGGGGAACTTTAGGTTGAGGGCATGTTCAGGCCCTGCATTGATTTGCACGAGGGGAAGGTCAAACAAATCGTCGGCGGCTCGTGGCGCGACGATGCGGCGGCGCTGCGAACGAATTTTGTCTCGGACCGGCCCGCGCGCTGGTTCGCGGAACTCTACCGGCGCGATGCTCTGCGGGGCGGGCATGTCATCATGCTCGGGCCGGGCAATGAAACGGCGGCGCGGGAGGCGCTGGCGGCGTTTCCCGGCGGCCTGCAGATCGGCGGCGGCATCAATCCTGACAACGCCCGGTCTTTCCTGGAGGCGGGGGCTTCGCATGTGATTGTCACTTCGTGGATTTTTCAGGAAGGGCAATTGGCGGAGGCGCGTTTGCGGCAGTTGTCGGCGGCGGTGGGAAAAGAGAAGCTGGTGCTGGATCTAAGCTGCCGCCGCAAGGAGGGGGATTATTTTGTGGTGACGGACCGCTGGCAAAAATTCACCGGGCTGAAAGTGGAGGAGCGGACTTTGCGGGAACTGGCGCGGTGGTGCGATGAGTTTCTGGTGCATGCGGCGGATGTGGAGGGGCTGTGCCGCGGGGTGGACCTGGAGTTGGTGACGAGGCTGGGCCGGGGGTCGCCCATTCCGGTGACCTACGCGGGCGGGGCGAAAGGGCTGCGGGACTTGGAGGAGGTGGAGCGGGCGGGGGCGGGCCGGGTTGACCTGACCATTGGCTCGGCGCTGGATATTTTCGGCGGGAGCGGGGTGCGGTATGAAGAGGCGGTGGCGTTCAACCGGCGCGGCGCGGGAAGCGGCGGCGGCCTGCCGCCGGCTTAGACGGCGCTGTCCCCCTCCTCCTGGGTGCGAATGCGGATGGCCGTGTCCACGGGAAGGACGAAAATCTTGCCATCGCCGATCTTGCCGGTGTGCGCGGCGCGCTGGATGGCGTCGGTGGCGGCCTTGACCGCCGAGTCGGCAAGAATGATTTCAATTTTCATTTTGGGAAGGAAATCAATGGTGTACTCGCTGCCGCGATAGATTTCGGTGTGGCCTTTCTGCCGGCCAAAGCCCTTGACTTCCGAGACGGTCATGCCTTGCAACCCGATTTCGTTCAACGCTTCCTTGACGTCGTTCAATTTGAACGGTTTGACGATGGCTTCAATTTTCTTCATGACAATGAGGGGTTAATCGTTGTAGGCGCTCTCGCCGTGCTGGGACAGGTCCAATCCGGAATCCTCCTCCTCCGGGGTGACGCGCAGGCCGGCCAGCGCGCCGACCACCTTGAGGAGGAGGAAGGTTCCGGCGGCGGCCAGAACCACCGTCAAGAGCAGCCCGCGCAATTGATTGCCCAATTGCGCCGCGCTGCCGGCCAGCGAGATGACCTTGCCGCCGGAGGTGAAGGTGCCGGCGATGGCCGGGTTGATGTCCGCGCTGGCGAACACCCCCGCCAGGAGCAAGCCGGCCGAGCTGCCCATGGCGTGAACGCCGAAGACATCGAGGGAATCGTCGTAGCGCAACAGGTGTTTGAGTTTGCTCACCGCCAGGTAGCAAACCAGCCCGCCGGTCAACCCGATGACGAAAGCGGCGGGAGGGGTGACAAAACCCGAGGCGGGCGTAATGGTGGCCAGGCCGGCGACCATGCCGGAAGCGACGCCGAGCACGCTGGGCCTGCCCTTGAGCAGCCACTCGGTCGTTCCCCAGGCCAGGGCGGCCCCGGCCGCCGAGAAATGGGTTGCGGCAAAGGCGCTGCTGGCCAGCGCGCCGGAGTTGAGCGCGCTGCCGGCATTGAAACCGAACCAGCCGACCCACAAAAGTCCCGCGCCGACCAGGCTCAAGACGACATTGTGAGGGGGCATCGGCTCGGTCGGGAAACCGATGCGCTTGCCCAGCACCAAGGCGCAGACCAGCGCCGAGACACCCGAGCTGACATGGACCACCATGCCGCCGGCGAAATCGAGCACGGGATAGCGGCCGCCCAGGCTCCAGTTCAACAGGCCGCCCCGGCCCCACACCATGTGGCACAAGGGAAAATAAATCAACGATACCCACAGCACCATGAACAGGAGGTAAGCCTTGAAGCGCATCCGCTCGGCAATGGCGCCGCTGATGAGCGCCGGGGTGATGATGGCGAACATCATCTGAAAGAGCATGAAGCTCTCCTGCGGGATCGTCGGCGCATAGGCCGGATTGGGCGCGGCCCCCACGCCTTTGAGCATGAAATACTGCAACGGATTTCCGCAAAACTGGTTTCCTTCCCCGAAAGCCATGCTGTAGCCGTAAACCATCCACAAGACCGAGACCAACGCCATCAGGACCAGGCTGTGCATCATCGTGCCCAGGACGTTCTTGCGCCGCACCAATCCGCCATAGAAGAGAATCAAACCCGGCGCCGTCATCAGCAGCACCAGCGCGGCGCTGGCCAGCACCCAGGCGTTGTCGCCCGCGTTGATGACCGGAGCCTGGCGGCCGGCCGCCTCCAATCGGGCCAGGCGCTCCTCGATCGTGGCGGCGCCTTGCGCATAAACGGGGTTGAGAAATACGGGCAGGAGCCAGCAGGCCAGAGCGGCGGGGACCCACCGCGGAACGCCAAGGGATTTCATTACCCCGCCAATCTTAACCCGGTCCGGCCCCCGCCGGTCAAATTAAAAATCAGTTTCAATTATTATTCTTAATGCGCACCTCAATGATTTTAATGAACGATGCCAGGCAGAGGCGGCCTTGGGGATGAGGTTCCAGGCCGGCCCGCCGCGAAATAACCTCGTCAAGCGCGCCGCCCGGACGGAAGATGGCGGCGATGCGTTTGTTGGACCGGTATTTGTTGCGGGAATTGCTCGTGCCGCTGGCCTATTGTTTGGGCGGCTTCCTGATTTTTTATGTGGCATTCGATCTGATTTTCGGCATCAAAGGTTTTCAGGAAAAGCACCTCAACTTCGGCGACCTGGCCGAGTATTATGTGGTGACGCTGCCGGAACTTCTGGTGACGGTGGTCATTCCGGTGTCGCTTTTGCTGGCGCTGCTTTACGCCCTGACCAATCACAGCCGCCATCAGGAGCTGACGGCGATGCGCGCGGCGGGAGTGGGCTTGTGGCGCTTGGCCGCGCCCTATTTTGGGGTGGGGATTGTGCTGGGGGCGGCGGTCCTGGCCATGAATGAGCTGCTGGTCCCCCCGGCGGCGGACCGGGCCAGGGAGATTTTGCGGCGGCACGACCCGAATCCGGCGGACCGGGTTCTGGATCGCGAAACTGAATTTTCACAACGAGGCGGAGGGCCGCGATTGGTCCATTGACAAATACAACCGGGCCACGGCGGAGATGATGACTCCGCTGATCAAGTGGGACCGGCCGGACGGCTCGTTTCGGTTTATTTCCGCCGAGCGGGCAATTTACACCAACGGGCAATGGGTTTTTTTCAATGTGGAGGACTGGGTGACGCCGGCAAAGTCGCGGACGAACCTCAATCCGCCGCCCGGCCAGAAGCCGCACGCGATCTTGGTGCTGACCCTTGCGGAAACGCCGGCCTGGATCGAAAGCGAACTGAAGGTGAGAGCGCTGACCCCGACGGAGGCGGCGCGGAAGCCGCAGCTTTCCATTCGTGAAATCCTGACCTATTTGCGCCTGCATCCGCACCCGGAGGCGGCGCGGCGCGCCACGCTGATGACGCAATTGCAGTGCCGGCTGGCGGAGCCGTTCACCTGCCTGACGGTGGTGCTGATCGCGCTGCCCTTTGGGGCGCGGAGCGGGCGGCACAATGTGTTTGCCGGGGTGGCCAGCAGCCTGTTTATCTGTTTCGGCTATTTTATCATGCAGCGCATCGCCATGGGCCTGGGGGTGGGCGGGACATTGCCGCCGTTGCTGGCGGCCTGGCTGCCGAACCTGGTGTTTGGCCTGACCGGGCTGGGGTTGATTTGGCGGGCGAGTTGAAACAGGCCATTGCCACGGAGCACCATGACGGACGACCTGGAGAAATTGAAAGCGGCCCACGAGCGGCTGCAATTGCTCTACCAAGTCAGCAATGTCATCCATTCCACGCTGGACCCGCAGCAGGCGCTGGAGCTGATTTTGCAGGAGGTGGTGCGGCTGATGCGGGCTTCGAGCGGTTCGGTGGTGCTGCTCAATCCCAACAACAACCTGCTGGAAATCGAGGCTTCCACCGGGCTGCCGCCCCGGGCCAAGGAGGTCAAGTTGCGGGTGGGCCAGGGCATCACCGGCTGGGTCGTGCGGCACGGCAAACCGGTCCGCATCGGCGACGTCCGCCAGGACGCGCGCTACATCCTGTTGCGGGGCGAGGTGCGCTCGGAACTGGCCGTGCCCCTGGAGGTGATGGGCGAGGTGCGCGGGGTGCTGAACGTGGACGCCGACCGGGAGGACGCCTTCAGCGCGGCGGACCAGGAGTTGCTGGAGGCGTTGGCGGTGCAGGCGGCCAAGGTGATCCACAACACCTGGCTCTTCGAGCAATCCCGGCTCAAGGCGCGCCTGCTGGAAACGCTGGCCAGCGTCAGCCAGACGATCAATTCCACCCTCAACCTCAATGAGGCCCTTCCCATCATCACCCGCGAGGCCTGCACGCTGATGGAAGCCAAGATGGCTTCGATCCAGATGGTGGATGAAAGCGGGGAATTCCTGGAGCTGCGGGCCAGCTACGGGGCGGGGGAGGCTTACCTGAACAAGCCCAAGCTGAGCCTGGGCGACAGTTTTCTGGGCATCGTTTTCCGGCGCAAAAAGCCGATGCAACTGGAGAACGTGCAGAACTCGGCTCTTTATCAGAACGTGGAGATGGCGCGGCGCGAAGGGCTGGTTTCGCTGCTGAGCGCGCCCCTGGTATTTGGCGGGCAGGCCATCGGCACCCTCAATATTTACACCGGGACGCCGCGCAGTTTTTCCAACGAGGAAATCCACATTTTGCGGGCGCTGGCCGAATTGTCGGCCATTGCCATGGAAAAGGCCCGCCTCTACGAGCGGATCGTGGACGTGGAGGAGCAGTTGCGGCAAAACGAAAAACTTTCGGCGCTGGGCTTGCTGGCGGCGGAAGTGGCCCACGAAATCCGCAATCCGCTGACGGTGATGAAGATGCTCTACCATTCGCTCAAGCTGGATTTTGCGCCGGGCGATCCGCGGGTGAAGGACGACGCCATCCTGCGGGAGAAAATGGAGCACCTGAACAAGATCGTGGAGCAGATTCTGGATTTTGCCCGCAGCACCGAGCCGAATTTGAGCGCGGTCAACGTCAACCAATTGCTGGAGGATCTTGGGCTGCTGACGCGGCACAAGATGCGCAACCAGCGCATTGCATTGGTGCGCCGCCTGGCCCCCGACCTGCCGCTGGTCATGGCCGACGCCACGCAACTGGCGCAGGCTTTTCTGAACCTGACCCTCAACGCCATGGAGGCCATGCCCGGCGGGGGCACGCTGACCATTGCCACGCGGTCCTTGCGCCTGCCGCGCACCAGCCCGAAAGCGACGCACCTGCTCATTGAGTTCCAGGACACCGGGCCGGGCATGCCGGAAGAACAGCGCCGCCGCGCCTTCACCTCCTTGCTCAACACCACCAAACAGCGCGGGACCGGCTTGGGCCTGGCCATCGTGGGGCGGGTTATCGAGACCCACCGCGGCAAGGTGAAAATCCACTCCCGTCCGGGTCAGGGGACCATCTTCAGCATCACGCTGCCGGTGCCTTAGGACCCATGGGCACAGATCGTGGCAGAGCCGTGAAACTTGCGCTGTTGAGGGGGACATCGCCGGGAGGCGATTTTGCGCTGGAAACCAGGCGGCGCGTCTGGTACTTTAAATGCGCATGAAATGTTATGAAGAAGTGATTGACTTTATCGCTTCGGGTCCCAGTCCCGCCGCTGTGGCTGCTTTCCGTCTGTCCGACGCAGTGAACCAACGCGCGGAATTGCTGGTGCAACGCGGCAAGGACGGAGATCTGACCGCCAGTGAACAATCCGAACTGGACCACTATCTCGAGTTAGAGCACATCATGCGGCTGGCAAAAGCGCGGGCCCGTCGGCGTTCGCCCCATGAGCAGTCTCATTAGCGAGCAAATGCGACTGCTCGTGAGGTCCCGGGCCGACCGTCTATGCGAGTACTGCCTCATACACGAGGACGATTGTCTCCTTATCCTTCAAGTTGACCACATCATCAGCGTCAAACACGGAGGCGCCGCCGGGTTGGAAAATCTGGCGCTGGCGTGCATTTTCTGCAATCGGCAGAAAGGCTCGGATGTCGGTACGATCGTGGCTGGCGGCAGCTTCACCCGTTTTTTTAATCCACGCACCGATTCTTGGGGCGCACATTTCAGGCTGGCGGGCGCCCTGATCGAGCCGATTACTGTGGTGGGTGAGGCCACCGCCCGGATTCTGAGGTTCAATGATCAGGAGCGCGTGGCCGAGCGCGAGGCATTGCTGGCGCAAGGACGGTATCCGGCGTTGCACGCCCTGGCAAGGATGAGAGGGTGAAGCAGCTTCCTGCCGCCGGCAGACTGGCCGGGAAAGGGGCCGGGTATTTCGACTTTGGATTTCCACCATTAAGCATTAGGCTTGGGGCATGACGCCGCAAGCGGCCCTGGACAGGCAGATTGAGATGTACCGCCGGATGACGCCGGAGCAACGGTTGAAACTGGCGCGGGACCTGCACGAATTGGCGTGCAACGTGGCGCGCGAAGGCATCCGGCATCAATTTCCCCAGGCCGACGAGGCTGAAGTCGAACGCCGTCTCCACCAGCGGCTGGAACTGGCGAGACAAGCATGACAGACAAGACGCTTACAGGTGATTCGGTGCGGATTGACAAATGGCTCTGGGCGGTCCGGGTTTTCAAGACCCGCAGCCTGGCGGCGGATTCGTGCCGGCACGGCCACGTTACCATCTCAGGCCAGCCGGCCAAGCCCTCGCGCCAGGTGCGAATCCAAGACGTGGTCGTGGTGAAGAAGGATCAAATGACGCGCACCTTCAAAGTGTTGCAGTTGCTGGAGCAGCGCGTGGGCGGGGCCGCCGCCAAGGAATACGCCGAAGATCAAACTCCAGCCTCGGAATGGGAGAAGCCGCGCGAGCCGTCTTACCGCCCGTTTGTCCGCCCGAAAGGCTCGGGGCGGCCGACGAAGAAGGAACGGCGGCAGTTGGACGCGATGTCGGTCAATGGCCCGGCTGTTTCCGGCCGAAGTTAATGCTCATGGCGCCGCCCAGCAGATTGCGCACCCGGATGCCGGCGCAATGGAGCGATACCATCTTGGCGGCGACGCCGCGCTGGGCGGGATAGTTCCGGAGCGAGGCGAAAATGTAGGCGTGGGTGGCGGAGTCTTTGCAGAAAACTTTCCCGAAGCAGGGAACCAGGAATTTCAAATAACCGAAATACAACCGGCGCCAGAACGGGTTGGCGGGCTTGCCGAAGTCGAGCACGAGCAGGCGCGCGCCGGGCCGGGCCACCCGGCACATTTCCTCCAGGCCGCGCTCCCAATCGGCCAAATTGCGCAGCCCGTAGGCGATGGTCACGATGTCGAACCATTCGCCGGGGAAGGGCAGGCGGAGGGCGTCGCCGAGGAGGAATTGCACCGGCGGCGGAGTGATTTGCGGCGGTCGCAGACCGCCGCTACAAGAAGCTGGGGAGTTTTGGGCGCGCTGTTGGGCGACGGCGAGCATGGCGGGGCTGAAATCCAGGGCGGTCACTTCCGCGCCGCTCTGACGCAAGGCAAAGGCGACGTTGCCGGTGCCGCAGCAGACATCCAGGGCGCGCTCGCCGGGCTGGACGGCGGCCATTTTGACCAGGGTGCGCTTCCAACGGCGGTGCAGGCCGAGGCTTTGCAGGTCGTTGATGAGATCGTAACGGGGCGCGACGATGGCGAAGAGGTCTTCCACCCTGGCGGCGCGCTGTTCTCCCGGTTGATGGAATTTATTGGTCTCCATGCCGGGGCGCATTGTAACCGAGCGGGCCGGATTGCAAACTCCTGTCGCGCCGCTGCGGGGTCAAGGGCCGTTGGTGGATGGGATGTTGGGCAAAACTCTTCGGGGCATTCCGCCGTGTCCGTCGTCAAGAAGGCCATCGGTTGAATCGCGATTGGTACGCCGAGACCCGCCTCCGTCGCCGCCGCGTCTTGCCCGGCCCGATCCCAAGCCCTCGTTCCTTTGTTCGCGTTCTTTGCGCAATTCAGCAAATTTCGGCTGTTGGTCGGGCCTTAACACCTGGTTGATGTCGTCGTAGGCCCGCACCACTTCCGCATGCAACGCCGGGGCAATTGTTTTGCGGATTTCAGCGCTGGCGGCCTGTCTGTCCAGCATGATTTTTACAATTGCGTTGGCCTGTTCGCTGGTCAGGTCTATATGAGCCAGCGCCATCTGATGGAGAATATCATTGACCGGCTGTGGTCCGGGCACGCCAAAGCGAGGAACGCTGACGCGGCTGGGAGGCGGCTGGTGCCAGTCCTGGGTCTTTATGACCAAAGCGCCGGTAACGACACCGCAGACAAAAATGACCATGGTGGCGAAAATGACTTTCCAAGGGCTCACCAAATATCCTCGAGATGCTGATCGGAAGAGGCAAAAACCGCGCGTTCAAAGGCCTGGGCAAAACTGTCGGACTTATCGCCGTTGGGGGCGGCGGCCATGGACCAGAGGCCGCACAACAGGGTGATGGCCACGCAGGAAAGGGCGGCGCGCCAAAAGGTCCGTCCCCACAAGGCCCAATAATTGAGCGGGACCATGCCGGCCAGACGCGCCATGATGCGCTTCTCAAAGGCATAAGGGACATGGTCTTGTAGCGGTGCCTTGCGGGCTGCTTCGATCAGTTTGGTTTGCAAATCGCTCGGTTTCATAGCGGCTATTTCTACAGACGGCTGGCTGGTGCAGACGGTTACAGGTACTTCTCTTTGGTGATTTTGGCCAGTATTTTCCGCATTTCGGCCCGGGCGCGAAAAGCGCGTACTTTGACCAGCGGCACCGACCAGCCGGTGATTTGGGCGATCTCCTTGACGGGGCGCTCCTCGATTTCCAGCAGGGTGATGACCAGCCTGGCGGCGGGGGACAGGCGGGTCAGGATGCGCTGGATCAATTGCCGGGCCGCCTCGGCATTTTCGTCGGCGGCGCCGGGTTCGACCACGAACTTGTCGAGCCAGTCGGTTTCCGGCTGGGAGAGTTCGGTGAAGACGGTTTCGCGGTTGCGCTGGTGGGCGCGGAGGAAATCGAAGCAGGTCCTGACGGCCAGGCGCATGAGCCAATGCTCAAAAGGGGCCTCGCCGCGGAAGCTGCCGAGCTTTTGGAAGGCCTTGATAAAAACTTCCTGGACGATGTCTTCCACTTCGCTCTCGCGCCGGGCATAGCGGCGGGCGGTGGCAAAGACGCGCGGCTGATATTTCACGATCAGCGGCTCGAAGCTGGCCGTGTCTCCCTGGATGACGGCGGCGATCAACTCCGCATCGGTCGGCTCCATCGCGCTCAGCCACGGATGATGCCGAAGGCCTGCTCGAATTCGGCGGAGAATTTGGCCACCTCGGCCATGATCATGGGCGGTTGCTGGCTGATGGTGGTGAGCATTTTGTCGCGCATTTCGGGGCGGAATCGCATCAATTCCAGGGCGGCAACCACCATGGCCAACTGGTTGTTGACCTCGTGGCGCATGTGCGCGAGTTTGTTGTTCAACTCGGTCAGTTGCGCCGCGGTCAATGTCGGTGGGGTGTTCGGTACTCCCATTTGCGCCAGCATGTGGCCAACCGCGCCGCAAATCAAGCCCGTTCGCACCGGGCCTTTGGCCTCATCAACTGGAGGGAGGATTGCCAAAATGCGCGGCGTGGCTGGCGTAGGCGGCGGCGTCCTCCAGCATGGCGTCAACCGCCGCGGCCACGGGGGCGGCCTTGACCAGGCCGGAAAAGACGGCGCGGTCGCCGATGTTGCTGGTCAACACATACGTGGGCCGCTGCGTGACCTGCAGGGCGTGAAATTCGGCGGTGGCGGCGCGGACGCGCTTCTCGATGGTTGCGGATTGCGCCCTGGCCAGCAGCTTCCTGGCGTCCAAACGGGCCGCTTTGGCCGCCACGGCGGCGGCGATCTTGGCTTGGAGGACTTTTTGACCGTGGCGCAGGGCGGCGGTGGCGATGGCCAGGCGGACGCGGTCGTCGGTCACGCCGAAATCCCTGGCCGCCTCGGCCACGGCATTGGGAGCAAGATATTCCTTGTGGCCGGCCTCAAACCAGCCGGTGTTGAGCATGAAGGGCGAGCGCAGGATGGGGCCGCTGCGCCGGTAGAACCACGCCAGTTGCGCCGGTGAGGTTGGCAGGGCGTTTTGGTCCAGGAGGGCGATGCGCCAACTGAACTCCACCGGTTTGGCGGCGTAGCGCTGTTTGAGTTCCGCCCAAGCCGGCTCGGACCAAAAACACCAGGAAGAGGTGACATCAAGATAGTAAATGATTTGCACGTTCATCGGGGGAGAGCCTAAAGGGCCGGGCAAAAATCCGCAATCCATTTGCCCCGCCTGCGCCCAAACCGGGGCGCCTGGCGAAAGAACGGTGATCCGTTGAACCTTCTGGCGATGAGCCAGGGAGGGTTTTACCCCATTTGCGCAGAGGGCAAAATGGGATTATTTTATAGTCATGAGTGGTTATTCTTTAAAGAGGATGTTGGCGGCGGCCGGAGCGTTTGGGCTGCTGGCGGGCGGGGCGGTTGCCGCTCCCCAAGCCGTCACAAATAATGGCAAAGTCGTGGTTCGAACAAACGCCGCCATCGCGGCTCTGGCACCCGTGGCCACACCGCAGCCGTTTGCGCCCATCGGCGGGGCCTTCACCCCGGCCTTGATGGGGCGGACGGCATGGCCTGGTTATTTTGGCGCAACCAACCCGGCGACACTGGGTGGCGTGTTCGGCCCGGCGCCTCTGGGCGGGGTGCGGTACGCCGGGCCGGTTGGCGGAACGATGTTTGGGCAGATTCCCCCCGGTGGCCGGCTGACCAATGTGGTCGTCGGCGGCGCGCCTTCTTCCCGCTTTCCCACGTTCGGGGCGCTTAATGGGCAGCCGCCAGGCGGCCACTTCGGCTCCAACATTCTTGGCGGAATTCGCAGCCCCGGCAATTCCCTCACCGCCAGGTCCAGTGGCGTGATCGTCGGCGGCGCGCAACCAGCCGGCGCTGCGCCAGGAGGGGTGATTGTCGGCGGCGCGCCTCCGGGCGGCGTGATGGTGCAAGGGAATTCGCCGGGCGGCATAATCGTTGGCAGCGCTCCCCCCATCACGAATGCCCCCGGCGGACAACTCCATTGATGATGGCAGACGGGGGAAGCCGGCGGGAAAAGGAGGGGGTCCGGTGCCGCGCCTGGGTTTAAATTGAGAGGGCCGAAATTATTTTGCCGGGCGTGTGACGGCTTGCCTTTTTGTCTTAATGAGAGCTTCCTGAACTGCCGCCGTGACACAGCCAAAAACAATTTATTTCGACCATAACGCGACCACGCCGCTGGATCCGCAGGTGCGTGAGGCCATGCTGCCGTTTTTGGGCGAGGTCTTTGGAAACCCATCCAGCGTCCACCAGGTGGGGCGGCAGGCTCGATTCCTTCTGGATGATGCCCGTGACCGGGTGGCCCGGGTTTGGGGATGCAAACCCAGCGAGGTCGTCTTCACCAGCGGCGGCACGGAAAGCAATAACCTGGCGATATTCGGCACCGCACGACTGCTGCGCGACAAAGGACGGCATTTGATCACCTCGCGCGTCGAGCATCATGCTGTGCTTCATTGCTTTGAATACTTGCAGAAGAAAGAGGGTTTTTCGGTTACCTACCTTCCCGTTGACAAAGAAGGGGTGGTTTCGCCGGACGATTTGGCCGGGGCGATTCGACCGGAAACGATCCTCGTTTCGATCATGGCGGCCAATAATGAAATCGGCACCATTCAGCCTGTTGACGATTTGGGGGAGATTTGCCGGTCTCGCGGCATTATTTTCCATACCGATGCGGTGCAATGGCTTGGCAAGGAACATTTTGAATCCATTCATCAGTTTAAGGCCGATCTGGTTTCGGTTTGCTCCCACAAGTTTTACGGACCAAAGGGCGCGGGTGCTTTGTTTGTGCGTTCTCCTCTGCACCCGGACCCAATTCTCCTTGGCGGCGGGCATGAAAATGAGCGGCGGGCTGGAACTGAAAACATGGCCGGGATCATTGGCTTTAGCGAGGCTCTGAGCCGTTTTGCAAGCCCGCCGGTGTTCTCATCCGAGGCGTTAAAACCTCTGGCGGCCCGATTAACCACACGCCTTCGCTGCATGGATGGCGTTGAATTTCGCGGTTCGCCCCGGCAGCGGCTGGCCAATACCGTGGCCTTGACCGTGGCTGGTTGCGACAGTATTACGTTATTGGCCGGGCTTGACTTGCTGGGAATTTGCGCTTCCAGCGGCTCGGCTTGCTCGGCCGGTTCGTTAAAGCCATCTCATGTTTTGCTGGCTTTGGGGGTTGAAAAACAGCTTGCCAATTCACTGGTTCGCTTTTCCCTTGGCCGGAACTCGACTTTGGAAGAAGTTGAGCTGGTTGCGGATGGTCTTCTCCATGTCATTAAGCAAGCGCGTTGTGTTTGAAATGCCTGTGAATTGAGTGTGCCGTCTGCCAACAACTCCTCCTTTAATCCGAGCAACGATCTCCGGCGGGCCTTTATGCACACGCTTTTTTATGCGCAACTGGTTGAACCACGGCTTGACAACGCCGATTTTTTCAATTATTCACCATGCTTAATAATAATCTTTCTTTGTACATAGGAATATCATATTAAGAGGCTCGCATGAATCTAACCATCGCCAAAGAAAAGCTCATTCACGGCCTGCAGGCCGTGCAAAACGTTGTGAGCACACGCACCACCCTGCCCATTCTTTCCAATGTGCTGATGAGGGCCGAGGACAACAAGGTGGAGTTTACGGCCACCGACCTGGACGTGACCATCAACTGCACGGTTGAGGCCAGTGTCAAGAAGAAGGGAGCGTCCACCATCCCGGTGAAGCGATTTTTCGGGGTGGTGCGGGAACTGGGCAGCCCGGAGATTGAACTGGAGGTGGATGAAAAGCATGCGTGCAGCGTCCGGGCCGGGGCCTCGTTTTACAAGATTAACGGCTTGAGCGCCGATGAATTTCCGCCCATTCAGAAATTCAAGGAGGACAAAAAGATTGTCCTGCCGCAGGAAAAATTAAAGGGGATGCTGCGCAAGACCTCCTTCGCCATCTCGAATGACGAATCCCGCTACGTTTTGAATGGAATTTTCCTCATCCTCAAAGACCACAAGATGACGATGGTGGCGACCGATGGACGCCGGCTTGCCCTGGTGGACGAGGAAGTGGACATCCCGGAAAACAGCCAGGGCGAGTTCATCCTGCCCACCAAGGCGGTCAATGAAATAACGCGGTTGCTTGGGGACAAAGGCGATGTGGAAATGAAGTTTAGCGAGAACCAGGTTTCCCTGTCGCTGACAGATGAAAAAGGCAATTCAGCTGTGGTGATTTCCAAGCTGGTGGAAGGCAATTATCCCAATTACAAGCAGGTCATACCCAATGATACCAAGGAGCGGGTGGCCCTGCCAAGGGAGGAATTGCTGGCCGCTTTGCGCCGCGCGCAAATTATGACCAGCGACAAGGCAAATTCGGTGAAACTGGCCATCGGGCGCAATAATCTGGCCATCACGGCCAACTCGCCGGACGTGGGAGAGGCCCGTGAAACGCTGGCGATCAATTACAAAGGCAAGGATTTGCAAATTGCCTTCAACCCGGCCTACTTGATTGATCCCCTCAATGTCCTGACCGAGGACGAAGTTTTCCTGGAATTGATTGACGAACTGAGTCCTGGCGTCCTGAAGATCAACGGCCCGTTTTTGTACGTGGTGATGCCGATGAGGTTAAGTTAAGCGGGGCTTGTGAATTTCGGGTGAACAAGAATTAACAAGATTGCCGTGCCGTTTCGGGGGGAGGCGGTAAAATCGGGCCCATGAGCCATTATCAAAGCGCGCTGGAGGCAACCGAAGCGCATCTGCGCATCCTCCAGGCAAACGGGGTCAGGTTCCTCAACGTTCAGGCGGAAACGCTTTTTGCCCTCCAACAACCTGTGCCGGAACAACCGGACATGGTTGTGGTTGAGAAGGAGCAGGCCACGGAGGCTGTCGCGGCTGGACAGAGTCTCGTCCCGCCGAATCTGGCCGCGGATGAAAAGGAGGCGCCCGTCGCGGAAGCAGCGGTTTTGATGGAACCGGCGCAAACGGGCGCGGCTCTTGCGTCCGCGCCCGCACTGGCGGCGGCTTTAGGGCGCGAGGGCAAAGCGGCGGCGATGACGGCTTTGCGGGAGCGGGCGATGGCGTGCGTGAAGTGCCCGCATTTGGTGAAGTCCAGGCGGACAGTCGTTTTTGGGACGGGCGACATCCACGCGCGGCTGATGTTCGTGGGGGAAGCGCCGGGAGCGGACGAAGACGCGCGCGGCGAGCCGTTTGTGGGAGCAGCCGGCCAATTGTTGACTCGCATCATCAAGGCGATGGGTTTCACGCGCGAGACGGTCTATATCGCCAACATATTGAAGTGCCGGCCCGACATGCCAGGGCAAAATTCTGGCAATCGCAAACCGACGCCGGAGGAAATGAAAACCTGCCTGCCCTGGTTGCTGGAGCAAATTGATTTGATCCGCCCCGCCGTCATGGTCGCGCTGGGGGCGACCGCCGTGGAAGGTTTATTAGGCAAAGGCGAGGGCATCACCCGGCTGCGGGGCCGGTTCCAAATCTTCCGCGACATCCCGGTCATGCCGACCTTTCATCCGTCTTATTTGCTGCACAATCAGGCGGTCACGGAGAAGCGCAAGGTGTGGGAGGACATGATGCAGGTGTTGGAAAAACTCGGCGCGCCCATCAGCGAAAAGCAGCGCGGGTTTTTTCTGAAGGCGTAGCTTAACTTTCGGGATTGTCCAAAAGATTCTGAAGACGGGCGCGCAAGGCGGCGGGCAGACGCGCGCACCAAGAGGCATCAATCAAGCCCACCTCGAGAAGGTCGCGCAGATGCACCCGGTCTTTGTCGCGGAAGGAAGTCAGTTTCATCCGCACCAGTGCATCCAAACTGAGGAGCCGGAAAAAACCCGCGGTTTCGGATTCGGAAACGTCCGGGGTGGTTGCCATGTATTCCGGCCGGACTTTTTCTCCGGCTAAAACAACATGGACGGCATCGCGCGCTTTGGCCCGGGGTCCGTCCAGAAACATCTCGATGCCAGCCACCTTGCGGCGGATGAAGCCGGCCTTGGCCAAAGCCGCGGTTGCGGCGTCCAAATCCGCCCGCCGCAAGAGAATGTCCACATCTTGCGTGTTGCGCACGGCCGCCTCATCCACGCGCGAAACCCAG
Organism: uncultured Verrucomicrobiae bacterium; assembly: GCA_963707025.1. Classification (GTDB taxonomy): domain Bacteria; phylum Verrucomicrobiota; class Verrucomicrobiia; order Limisphaerales; family Palsa-1400; genus JBEKOF01. The sequence goes on from CAVPOM010000003.1 coordinate 34,340, forward strand.
GCAGCCACGGCGTTGCCGCCGGCCACGGCATAAGGAACGCCCGCTTCTTCCAAGGCCGTGGCCGCCCGTTTCAAGCGTTCGCGGACTTTTTCCACAGCCCCGATCATCCTTTCCCATGAAACCTTGGCCAGCGCGGGTTGGGACATAAGTTTGATGGGTCACAGCGCACGAGGAGCGCCGCGACCATGAGTTCCGAATGCTTCAGAAGATTCATCTCGTCTTGCAAATAAGCTCCACCTTCTGGCCGCTTCTGCCAAGCAAAATCCGGCTGCAAGATCGAACCAGTCCGCCTCCAACTATTCTTCGCCCATGAACGGGTAGCGATAGTCCTGCGGCGCAACGAAAGTCTCCTTGATGGCGCGCGCCGAAACCCAGCGCATCAGGTTGAGCATGCTCCCGGCCTTGTCATTGGTTCCCGAAGCGCGCCCCCCGCCGAAGGGCTGCTGGTTGACCACCGCCCCGGTCGGCTTGTCGTTGATGTAGAAGTTGCCGGCGGCGTGACGCAGTTTGGCCATGGCGACCTGGATGGCGTCGCGGTCCCGGGCAAACACCGCCCCGGTCAAGGCATAAGGAGAAGTTTGGTCGCACAACTCCAGCGTCTTTTCGTAATCCTTGTCGGGGTAAACATAAACCGTGAGCACAGGACCGAAGATTTCCTCCTGCATCAGTTTGAAGTCGGGTTTCCTGGCCAGCACCAGGGCCGGCCGGATGAACCAGCCTTGGCTGTCATCGCACTCGCCGCCGGCCAGCAATTCGGCCTCGCCCGGGCTTTTGGAGTAAGCAAGCCAGCCCTTGATGGAGTTGAAGGCGTTCTTATCAATGACCGCGGTCATGAAGTTCCGGAAATCCGCCGGGTCGCCCATGCGAATGGAGCGGATCTCCTCCACCAGCCGGTCGCGCACCTGTTTCCACAACGAGGCGGGCACGTACAAGCGCGAAGCGGCGGAGCATTTCTGCCCCTGAAATTCAAACGCGCCGCGCACGGTGTTGAAGACCAGCGCGGCCAGATCGGCGGAGGCGTGCGCGAAAATGAAGTCCTTGCCGCCGGTTTCCCCGACCAGCCGCGGATAATTTTTGTAACGCGGGAGATTTTCGCCCACGGTCTGCCACATGTGATGGAAAACGGCGGTGCTGCCGGTGAAATGGATGCCCGCCAGGCCGGGATGCCGTGTGGCCGCATCGCCAATCTGGCTGCCGGGGCCGGGAAGGAAGTTGATGACCCCCGGCGGAAGTCCGGCCTCTTCGAGCAGTTGCATGGTGAAATGGGCCGAATAGACCGCGCTGGAGGCCGGTTTCCACAGCACCGTGTTGCCCATCAAGGCCGGGGCGGTGGGCAGGTTGCCGGCGATGGAGGTGAAATTGAAAGGCGTCACGGCCAAGACGAATCCTTCCAAGGCGCGGTAGTCAACCATGTTCCAGACGCCAGGGGCTGAATCGGGCTGTTCGGCCATCAACCGGGCGGCGAAGCAGGGATTGAAGCGGAAGAAGTCTATCAGTTCGCAGGCCGAATCTATCTCGGCCTGGAAGGCGGTCTTGCTCTGGCCCAGCAGGGTGGCGGCGTTGAGGATGGGCCGGTACTTGGTGCTGAGCAAATCCGCCGCCTTGAGGAACACGGCCGCCCGGTTCTCCCAGGGAAGGGTGGACCACGATTTCCAGGCGGTGGCGGCGGCCTGGACCGCCTGCTCCACCTGTTCGGCTCCAGCCTGGTGGTACTGTCCCAGCAGATGGGCGTGGTCGTGCGGGCAAACGCACTTGGCGAGGTTGCCGGTCTTGACCAGCTTGCCGCCGATGCGGAGCGGAATCTCGATCTGCTCCCCCAGCATCTTCTTGATCTGCTGTTTGAGCTGGAGTTTTTCCGGCGAACCGGGCCGGTACTCCCTGACCGGCTCGTTCCGGGGTTTGGAGAAATTATTGATGGCGCTGATATTCCTTTCGATCATGGCACCACCCTAAGGCCGCCAGCCGCCGCCAACCAACCGTTATTTGCCAATCCCTTGGCGAAAATTGACGGGGAGACGGCTTCCGGCCGGCGCGCGGCATGCGTCGTTCCTGGCAGGGCGAGCCACACCTTCGAGCCGCTGATGGTCCTGGCCGCGATGGTGGGCGAGGGCATGGAGGTGAGGCGAGGGCTGAACTGGCGGCCGTGCAGCACGAGCGCCGCATGGCCGTCATCATGGAAACGGCAGCGCTGCAAGGGGTTACCGATAATATTGTACAAAGCATCTGTGTTTTAACACTTCCGAAGATGTAACCAGATGTAACAGGTTTTTCGGAGCAATGGTAGGGAGCGGACCCTGCGCTACTTCCAGCGGTTGTCCTGCCGGAAGAAATCCACCGAACACAGCGAAGAACCCGAATGCCTTATCTAAGCGCCATTCGGGTCAACCCATAGCCTAGCCAGTTCTTCTGTACTTTCATGGGTCCGCCATTGGCGAAGCGCGTCTTCCTGTCTGTGTGGCCGCATTTTCACGACAGGAACAGGTCGGCAGATACGCCAAAGTGTTGGGCCAATGTCCGCACATGATGGAGGGTTAGTTTGCGTTCGCCGCGCAGGATCATCGCGCCCAGCGTGCGGTGAACACCCAGCAGCCGCGCCAGGTCCGCCGCGCTCAGAATTGCTCACCCCGAATTGCGCCAGAACGGTGCTGGAGTGCGCCCGTCCCCGGGCGCAGCAGCGTGGGAAACACAGCGCGGCGGTGAATTTCCAGCGCACCCAAAGAAGCCCCGGCTTGCTGCGGCCGGGGACGGCCGCACTCCGCCAGGAGCAGTGTCAAGACGCGCCAGTTTGGGAGTGACAGGGCGGGTTGGGCTTGTTAGAAAGGCAGCATGGATACCAAAATGAGCGTTGGCTTTCTCGGCGCGGGCACCATGGCCACGGCGCTGGCCAAGAGTTTTGTTCACTCAGGACTCGTCGCGGCCAGGGATGTTATTGCCAGCGATCCGTTGGAGGCCGCCCGGGCCTCGTTCGCCAAGACGGTCGGCGCAAAAACGACCACCTCCAACGTGACCGTCGTGAAAACGGCGCAGGTGGTGATTCTGGCCGTCAAGCCGGACCAGGTCGCCGGCGTGCTGGCGGAGATCCGGGGGCATTTCACCGAGAACCATCTGCTCATCTCCATCGCGGCGGGCGTGCCGATTGCCCGGCTGGAAACGGAATTGCAGACGGGGGCGCGGCTCATCCGGGTCATGCCCAATGCCAGCGCGGTCGTCAACACGGCGGTGAGCGCCTTCGCGCCCGGCAAATCGGCCCTGCCGGCCGACGCCGAGCTGGCGCAGAAACTCTTTTCCTCCGTCGGCGTGGCCTTTCCCATCAAGGAATACCTGCTCGACGCGGTCACCGGCTTGAGCGGGAGCGGTCCGGCCTATGTCTATATGTTCATCGAGGCGCTGAGCGACGGGGGCGTGGCCACGGGCCTGCCCCGCGCCATTGCCACAAAACTGGCCGCGCAAACGGTTTTGGGGGCGGCCAAAATGGTTTTGGAAACCGGCTTGCACGCCGCCCAGTTGAAGGACATGGTGGCCAGCCCGGCGGGCACAACCATCGAAGGCATCCATGAACTGGAGAAGGGCAGGTTCCGCGGCACGGTGATCAGCGCCGTGCGCGCCGGAACGGAGAAGTCAAAGAAGCTTGGGCAGGGATAGGGGCAATGCGGAATGGAGAATGCAGAATTATGAGGCTGAGAACTATTATTGACTTTGTGAGACCCGGGATCATCGCGCTCGCTTGCGGCCTGGCGGCGGCCGCCTTGGCCCAGGAACCGCCCGTCCAACTGGAAGTGGACGCGACGGATGCCACGCGGAAAATCCTGCACGCGCATTTGCAATTTCCCGTCCATCCCGGTCCGCTCACGCTGCTCTACCCGAAATGGATTCCAGGCGAGCACGAGCCGGACGGCCCGATTACCGATCTGAGCGGCTTGAAAATGAGCGCGCTGGGCAAGCCGGTCGCCTGGCGCCGGGATGACGATGACATGTTCGCCTTTCATGCGCAGGTTCCGGCGGGGGTGGACCGGCTGGAGGTCGCGCTGGATTTTCTGCTGCCGCCCAGCAGCGAGGGCTTTTCTTCGGGCGCGTCGGCCACGGCGCAGTTGCTGGTCTTGAGTTGGAACCAGGTGCTGCTCTATCCGGCGGGCGTCAAAGCGAGCGATGTCAAGTACAGCGCCTCCCTGCGGATGCCGGCGGGGTGGAAGTTCGCCACGGCCCTGCCGGTGGCAGGTGGCTCAGCCCCGGCGGTTTCCTTCGCGGCCGTCTCGCTGGAAACGCTGGTGGATTCGCCGGTCATCATGGGAAATTATTTGCGCACGATTGATTTGACCCCGGGCCAACATCCGGCGCACACCCTCAATCTCGTCGCGGACAGCGCGGCGGCGCTGGAGATCAAGCCAGAGGACACGCGACATTTCGCCCATCTGGTGGCGGAGACCGGGGCGCTGTTTGGGGCGCGGCACTATGGCAGCTACCATTTCCTGCTCACGCTCAGCGACCATGTGGCGCACTTCGGCCTGGAGCATCATGAGTCGAGCGATGACCGGGAGGGGGAGAAGTATTTGACAGACGAGGATTACCGCAACACGGCCGCCTACCTGCTCTGCCACGAGATGGTGCATTCCTGGAACGGCAAGTACCGCCGCCCGGCCGGGCTGGCCACGCCGGATTACCAAAAGCCGATGAAAGGGGAGCTGCTCTGGGTCTATGAGGGGCTGACGGATTATTTGGGAATCATCCTGACCGCGCGGAGCGGACTGTGGACGAACGGGAATTTTGAGGACTACGTGGCGCTGGAAGCGGCCCGGCTGGACCACACGCCGGGCCGGCAATGGCGTCCGCTGGCCGACACGACCATCGCGGCGCAACTGCTCTACGAGGCGCGGGACGAGCAGGCCTCGTCGCGGCGGAGCGTGGATTTTTACGACGAGGGCGATTTGATCTGGCTGGAGGCGGACGTGTTGATCCGGCAGAAAACGGGCGGCGCGAAATCGCTGGACGATTTTTGCAAGAAATTCCACGGCGGCCAAAGCGGCCCGCCCAAGGTGGTGCCTTACACGGAGGACGACGTGGTGGCGGCGCTGAACGAGGTGGCGCCGAATGATTGGCGGGAATTTTTCCGCACGCGCATCTATGAACCAGCGCCGCGCGCGCCGCTGGGCGGGATCGAAGGAGCGGGCTGGCGGCTGGCCTACACCAACACGGTGTCGCCCATGCTCAAGTCCCGGGAAAGCGAAAAGAAGTACACGGACATGAGCTGTTCGCTGGGCATTACCGTGAAGGAAGACGGCTACCTGACCGATGTCATCGCCGGCTCGCCGGCGGACCAGGCGGGAGTGGGCACGGCGATGAAGCTGCTGGGGGTCAACGGGCGGCATTGGACACCGGAAATTTTGCGCGCCGCGGTCAAGGAGGCCGCGACGAACCCCGCGCCCGTGGAACTGCTGGTGGAGAACGAAGAATACTTCAAGACATGCAAAGTCAATTATCACGGGGGAGAAAAGTATCCGCTGCTGGAGCGGGACAGCGCCAAGCCGGATTTGTTGAGCCAGATTCTCAAGCCGCTCACGCCCGAGCCGGATTTGAAGTGAGCAGTACCAAGAATTATGAATGCCGACCAGTTTTGGCAGATCATCGAGGCGACAAGCGCCGCCACACAGGAGGAACAGCTTGAGAAATTCCGGGGCGAGCTTAGGCGTCTGACCCCGGATGACCTGATTGAGTTCGAGCGTCAGTTCGTTGAGCGACAATTCGCGGCCTACAACTGGGACTTGTGGCTGGTAGCGTGGCTCTGTCAGGGCGGCTGGTTCTCTGACGACCGTTTTTCCGATTTTCGCTGGTGGTTAATTTCGCGCGGTCGCGCAACCTACGAGAAAGCCATGGCCGACGCGGATGCACTTGCTGATGAGATGCGCCATACGCAGGACCCGGACTTTGAGTTGTTTGGTTACGTTCCCGGCGAGATCTACCGCAGCATGACCGGTAGGGAGTTCCCAGAATTTGGATTCCAGCACCCGAAAGAGCCGCTTGGCGGCGACTGGCTGCGCCCCGAATTAAAGGACCGTAGTGGCAGCAGGTTGCTCAATCGTTGTGGCGTCTTCAATGACATGGGAGACCAAGAATACTCAGCCATTGAGCGGCGTTTTCCCCGAGTTTGGGCGTTATGCGTCCAGAGAGGCATAATCACGGCTGGCGCAAAGGCAGCACCGGGCACCATTCCCACGCCGCAGGAAGTGGCGGCGACGGTGGACCTGAAGCTGGAGAAGACTGATTTCGCGGCTTATCTCAAGGCGCCCGGAGATGCGGCACGCCAAGCATATAAACCGAAGGATTGAAAACGTTTCCGTGTTAATGGAGGACTTCAAGTGGCATTTCCTGCTGATAGATAACGCACCGGCTCTTACCCAGGTGGCGGCTTGATTTTGTCCAAGACGGATCGCTTGAACCAGGCGGGTATCTGGTCTGATTTCAGGTCCAGGACCCTGCCATCGGTGATTTCCGCAAGCCAAGTGTGCTTCCTGTCCTCGTTTTCACCCGAGTTGTCAAACACATAAGCGCGGTTCGTATGCCGTATGGCTTCCATCAACAAATCCAGTGAACGGTAGAAACGCTTCACGATGCGGTCTTCCGGCACACCGTGCCCGCCCATTTTAACCCGGTTGCGCACGCGCGAAATATTGATGTCCGGATCCTCTGTCGCGACGAAGTACAAATAGGTCCGATAGCCCTCCGACTGCGCCTTGGCCAGCAACTCCACTTTGCTTGGATGCGACATCACCGTCTCAAACGTGAAGGACACTTTCTGGACCAGCAGTTTTTGGCGGACAAAATCGCCCGCCACAGATGCAAAATAAGAATTGACCGCCACCTTCCCGAATTCCAGCCGCCCATTCGCAAAGCCGAGTTGTTGAGCAGCGTCGCCAAACCCAGCGGAAACCAAAAGCGAAGAACCCTTGAAGAACGGCAGCACCTCATCGGCCATCGTCGTCACCCCATAAGCCGCGAAATGCAGAAAACCCTGCCTGTGGATTTCCTGCTCGATCTCATCTGGATTCAAATACACGCCCAACAGTTCCTTGGGCAGGGAGGACCTCAGTGTGCTTTTGCCCGAACCGTTCGGCCCGGCGAACATCCGGAGGCGTGGCGTGGGCGAACTCACCGGATGGTGATTTTGCGACCGGGCACGACAGGTGTTGGGGGAGCGATCTTTTTCACTAGAACGCGCTGTCCATTGGGGAAAACCTCGTAAATATAACCTTGCTCAGATTGCAGCACACTTTGTCCGGAAGCCAAAATTTGCTCACGGGCAGCAGCAAAGGCCGAACCAGATAGGGCGGGAAACTGACTTTCCAATAATTCAATGTTGGTCTCTTGGTCTGGCATAACGAATCTTTCTTAAATAATTATACTCCGCAAAATGGTTCAGAGCAATTGGCTTCTTCTTGAAGCGCCCGATCGTCTCGCCAGCGCTTATCCGGGCGGCAGGGCGCGGGACTGGTGCATGCGCTCGGCGGCGATGATGCATTCCATGCGGCGCAGGTCCTCGGCGATGGTGGTGCTGAGGATGAGGTATTGGAAGTTCCGCCACCGGGCAATCTCCGTGCGGGCCACGCTAAGGCGCTGCTCCAGGACGGCCCCGGTGTCGGTGGCTCTTTTGCGCAGCCGCCCTTCCAGTTCGGCCAACGAGGCGGGGGTGAGAAAGACGGTGACCAGGGCGCGCGACAAGTCGTTGTTGTTGACGGCAGTGGAGCAAATGCTGGCGGCGCCCTGCACATCAATGTTGAGGAGGACATCGCGGCCCTGGCCAAGGCGTTCCAGGACCTCGGGTTTTGGGGTGCCGTAGGATTGGCCATAGACGCTGGCGTGCTCCAAAAAGCCGCCCTCCGCCACGCGCCGGGCAAAGGCGGCGGGATCGAGAAAATAATAGTCCACGCCGTCGCGCTCGCCCGGGCGCGGGGGGCGGGTGGTGCAGGTGATGGCGCGGGTCATTTCCGGATGGATGGCCAGAAGCTGCTGGCACAAGGTGGTTTTTCCGCCGCCGGAGGGGGCGGAGATCAGGATCAACAGGGGCGCCGCCGGATTGCGGGGGACGGAGGCTGGCGGGGGCTGGATCATTCGACGTTTTGGACTTGCTCGCGGAATTTTTCCAGTTCGGCTTTGAGCCGGACGACTTCGCGGGAAATGAGGGCGTTGTTGGCCTTGGAACCGAGGGTGTTGATTTCGCGGTTGATTTCCTGGGAGAGAAAATCGAGGGTGCGGCCGACCGGTTCGGCGGATTTGAGGCAGTCGTCGAACTGCTGGAAATGGCTTTGCAGGCGGGTCAATTCTTCGGTCACGTCGGAGCGGTCGGCGAAATAGAAGACTTCCTTGAGCAGGCGCTCCTCATCGAGTCCCGGGGTGGGCAGGCCGGCGCCCTGGATGCGTTGCAGCAATTGGGCGCGATAGTGTTGGACGGCGCCCGGGACGAGGCGTTGGACACGGGCCACGCCGCGGCGCATTTGGGTCACGCGGCGTTTCAAATCCCTGGCCAGGAAGGCGCCTTCGCGCTGGCGCATTTGCAGCATCATGTCCAGGGCGGCGTTGAGGGCGCCGGAGGTCGCGGGCCAAAGCTCCTCCGCCTCGGAGATTTCCCGGGCCGGTTGCACCACGCCGGGAAGGCGGGCCAGCAAATCCAGGGTGATGTGATCGGGCAGGCCAAGGTCCTTGCCCAGGCGGCGGAGGTCGCGGGCGTAAGACCGGGCCAGGGGCAGGTCCACGCCCGTTTTGCCGGCCAGGCCGGGAGCGCTCTGCACGGCGAGGCGGACCGAGACGCGCCCGCGGGAAACGCGGCGGTTGATTTCCTCGCGGATTTGGGCTTCCAGGACTTCCAGGTCGCGGGGGAGGTTGACGGCGACTTCGGTTTGCTTGCGGTTGACGGAGCTGACCTCGACGGTGATTTTAAGGCCGCGCCGGGCGCCTTCGCCCCGCCCATAGCCGGTCATGGATTTCATGGCAAAGGAGCGGAAGGTCAACGTTTGACGAAGGCGGGGAGGTAGATGTTGAAGCGGGTGCCTTCGCCTGGATTGGACTGGATGTACAAACAGCCGCGGGCCTCTTTGAGGAGGCGCTGGACGATCGCCAAGCCCAGGCCGGTGCCCTTGCCCGGCGGTTTGGTGGTGAAGTAGGGCTTGAAGAGTTTGCTCATGACTTCCGGGGGAATGCCCGGGCCGTCATCCCAGACGGAAACGTGCAGAATGGGGGCGGTGTTTTTGAAACCCTCGCTGTTCAGCGCCCGTTCATGGGGGCCTTCGTGGAATTGGGCGGCGTCCACGGGGGCGTGCAGGACTTTGCAGACGATGTCCACGGCGTGGGGCGAGGGAGTGCTTTGCAGGGCGTTGATGGCGAGGTTGAGGAGGATTTGGATGAAGTCGGTGCCGTTGATCTGGAGTTCGACGTTCTCGGCCACCGCCTGGATCTTCAAGCGGTTGCTGCCCTTGCTGGGATGGACGTTGAGCAATTCGCGCAAGTCGTCCAAAATCTGGTTGACGCTGACCCAGGAGGCGGTGCTGCCCTGCTGGCGCATGAAATTGAGGTAGCGATGGGAGATGTCAATGCAGTTGCTGACCTGGCGGGTGATGCGGCGCAGACGGTCCTTGACCATTTCCAGGTCTTCGCCTTCGAGTTGATGGGACTCGCCGACGCGCTGGTTGATGATCTGGATGAAGCCGGAGATAATGGTGAGGGGGCCGTTGATGTCGTGGATGATGCTGGCGTAGATTTCGCCGCGGGTGCGGGCGATTTCCTCCTGCAGTTTCTGATTGTGCAGTTCGGACTGGAGGCCCTGGAGTTTTTCGTTGTTGCTGTGGATTTCGTCGGTGAGGGAGTGGCGCTCCATGGCGGTGGCGACGGCCTTGCGGATGGTGGCGATATCGAAGGGTTTGTTGAGATAATCGCAGGCCCCCAGGCGGAGGGCGCGGCGAATGGTGTCCACCGTCTCGTAAGCGGTCAGCATGATGACTTCGATGGAGGGCTGGATGGCCTTGAGCTTTTCCAGGACTTCCGTGCCGGTCATGCCGGTCATGCGGATGTCCACGACGGCGGCGTTGATTTTATGCTGTTTGGCCAGTTCGAGGGCGCGGGCGCCGTCGGGGGCAATGAGCAAATTATAATCTTCCTTGAAAACGACGCGCAGGGATTGCCGCGGCCCTTCTTCGTCGTCCACGATGAGGAGGGTGGGGCGCGGCCGTTCTGGCAAGGGGCCGCCGGGATCAGAAATGCCAGGCGATGTTGAAGGAGAGAGCATTGCTGAAGAATTCATAGCTGCCGTTGTAAAAAGGGCTGGTGTCGCCGGAAATGGAACGGGAGGGGCCGATGCCCAGTTGGTAGGCGGCGTCCCAACTGAGGTGGTGGCCGGCTTTGCCCAGGCCGACGCTGAACAAATGGCGGTCGGAATCGGGGATCAAGGCGTTGAAGAAGCTGTCGGGGCTGGAATTCTCGCTGTACATGTAGCCGGCGCTGGCACGCCAGCCGGCGCCAAAATAGCGGGTGGCCCCCAGTTCGTAAATGGTGCTGGGTTTCCAATTGAAAGCCAGTGTCCCGGCGGGGACGGGGCCGGTTTGGATGGGGGCGTTGCGCAGGCTGGACCAATCGGACCAATCGGCGTCCACTTCCAGATTCCATTTCGGGGTCGGGCGGAAGGAATAGCCTCCGGCCAGGGTTTGGGGCAAATGGAAGTTCAAGGCGGCCGCTTGCGATGGGAAGGGCAGGCCCATAAAACTAACATGGCCGTTGTAGTTCATGTCGGTGGCACTGCGGTATGTCACACCGAAGGAATGCTCTGGCAATGGATGCCAAAGGATGGCCGCGTTAAAGCCGGCGTTGGTGTCGCGTCCATGCAGGGAAATGCCGGGGACGCTGGTTTTCAGTTCGGCCTGGGAATAATCGAGCAAGGCTCCAACGGCGATGGAAAAGGTGTCGCAAGGCTGCCAGGCCAGGACGGGATTGGCCCGGATGTAGGTAATGGAGCCGTCCTGGCCGGCCGGGGACCACGGGGCTTTATTGGGCCATTCCATGGACAGGCCGTAAGGGGAATAAACGCCCAAGCCAGCGGCGAGATGATAATTGGTGAAACTCATGGTGGAAAAGGTCTGCGGCAGCGCGCCCCATTCCTGCTGGCTGTTGATGCCCGAACCGGCCGGGCTGGTGAAACGGGAGGCGTATTGGATGCCGTACATGCCCAGGGAAAAGTTGGCGCCATCCAACTGGGTGATGCCGGCCGGGTTGTAGTAGATGGCGGCGGGATCGTTGGCCGTGGCGGCGAAGGCATTGCCCCGCGCGGTGGCAAAGGCGTCCTGGTCCGGCAGGCGGATGCCCAGGGCCAACAGGGAGGCCGGATGGGCCAGGGCGCAAAGCAAACAGCAGACCAGGAGCGCGACGCCGAATTTGGGTCGTTTCGCGGTTTTCAAGTTTTTGACTTTCTTGGGTTGACGGTTGACGCCAAGTAGTTGTGGCAAAGAACCGGTCTTTTCACAAGAATAAACTTGCCATAAGAATTTCTGCACAGGCCGGTTGGGATTAAGATTAGGATCAAGATTAAGAAAATTATGGGTCAGCGGGACAGAAAGGCGTAAGCGGCGGGGGTGCGGGCGATTTTCATGAACTTCATGTTGTAGTGCTCGGGGGCGTCAATGTCGGCAAACAGGCCGCTTTCCAGGACCCGGCGCAGATGGGCCACCTCAGCCCGGATGGAGCTGACGGGTTTGTAGCCCAGCACGCTGAGAATCTTTTTTGAGGAGATGTGATAGTCGCGCTGGTCCAGGGTGTCGGTGATTTGGATGGCGACGTTGAGATCGGCCAGCTCGGCTTGGATGAGGCGGGCGATTTCAATGACTTTGTGGTTCTCGAATCCGAAATTGAAGGTGCGGCCGTTGACCAGCGCGGGGTCGGTCTCCACCAGCATTGCGTAAAGATTGATGACGTTGGCCATGCCCACGTTGGGCCGCCGCTGCTGGCCGCCGTGGACGGTGATGACGCGCTTGCGGATGGCGTCGGCGGTGAGTTTGTTGACGGTCAGATCAAAGCGCTGGCGCGGGGAATAGCCGCAGATGGTGGCCGGGCGGATGTTGACGGCGCAGAAATCGGGCGAGGCGGCGGCGGCCACGAGCCATTCGGCGAGCATTTTGTTTTTGGAATAGGAGGTCAGCGGCTCCGGCTCCAGTTGCTCGGTGACGTCGGCGGCGTCTTTGATGCCGAAGACGCTGCTGGAGGAGGCGTTGATGAAGCGGCGCACGCCGCAGGCGCGGGCCAGGGCCAGGAGCAGGCCCACGGCATCGAAGTTGACCTGGCGGGTGAGGATTTCGTCTATTTCGCCGGTGGGATCGTTGGAAATGGCGGCGAGGTGAATGACGGTGTCCACGCCGGCGAGGGCCTGGCGGACGGCGGCGGGATCGCGGATGTCGCCTTCCAGCAATTCGAAGCGCGAACTCCAGGCGGAAAACTTGGGATTCTTCCTGAGCGCGTCCAGCCCGGCCGGAGTGTAAAGCATCAGGTCCAGCACGCGCACGCTGTGGCCCAGTTCCAGCAGGTGGGGCGTCAGGCGGCTGCCGACGTAACCAAATCCGCCGGTGACAAGAATTTTTTTCATGGCTACGGTTTGTGAATGTAATCGCAGGGTTGTCTTTTCAGTTCTGCGAGATTTTTTTCGACCCAGGCGATGGTTTCGTCAATGCCCTGATCGAAGGTGACCTGGTCCTTCCAGCCCAGGACGGACCGGGCCTTGGCGCTGTCCAGAAGATAGGCGGCGTCCTTGCCCGGACGGTCGCCCACGATTTGGACAACTTGGGAGAAATCGGCGCCCAGGCGGCGGCAAATCCGTTCGACCAGGTTGCGGATGGAAAGAGAAAGGTCCGTGGAAATATGCCAGGCTTCCCCGGGCGGAGACTGGCGGGCGGCGCGCCAGGTGGCTTTCGGCGACGTCGCGGGCATGGATGAAGCAGCGCACGGAACGGCCGCCGCCGTGGAGTTGCAGGACGCGGCCGGTTTTGACGAAGAAAACGGTGCGGGGCACGATGCGATAGAGTTGCTGGCCCGGCCCATAGACGTTGGCGGCGCGGGTGAAGACGACAGGGAAATGATAATTTTTGAAGAAAGTCATGAGGTGGAGATCACAGGCGGCGCGGGAGGCGGCGTAAGGGGTGCTGGGATTAAAGGGGGCGTTTTCGGTCACGTTGCCCGTGCAGCTTCCATAGACTTCCGGGGTGGAGATGTGGACGTATTTTTTGAGGAAAGGGAAATGGCGGAGCTTTTCGTGGAGGCGGACGTTGGCGACGACATTGGTGTTGTACCATTGGTCGGGGTAAAGCCAGCTTTCGGCGACCATGCTTTGGGCGGCGAAGTTGACAACGCAGGCCGGTTGGAAATCCGCGATGGCCTGGGCGATGCGGTCGGTGTCGTGGTTGAGGTCCAGTTGGGCGAAATGGAAGCGGCCGGTGGCCGGGGCGGGGCGGGTCCATTTGTAGGGGAGGAAGGCGGGGGCAGGCTCGGGCGAGCGGCTGCAGGCCATGACCTCGCAACCCAGCGAGAGGAGGTAATCCACAAAGGTCGCCCCGGTGAAGGAGTTGCTGCCTATGACATAGACTTTTTCGCTCATGTTTGAGCCGGGCATGGTTTCATGTTTGAGCCGGGTTTGCCAATGTTTTTTGGCGGTGTGGAAGGAAATTGGGCGCAACTTGACGCTGCTGCCGGGCTTAGCCGCAAAAATGCCGCCCGTCCCCGGGCGCAGCACCGTCCGGACTTCCGCCGCGCCCGACAAATCCCGAAGCCGCCGTGTTTGTGCCTGATGCTGCGCCCGAGGACGGGGAATGGCGCTTAAATAAGACCTAAAACTTTCTTACCCAGCCTCTTACGACGCGGGGGATGCGGGATGGTTTCAAACAAGACCTGACGGCTCAAGCGTTGCATGGCTTTGATGGTGGCTTGCACCTCCCGCCACTCGGCAATGGCGTCATGGAGCCACTCATATTGTTCTTTGGAGAGAGCGACACTGACCGTTTTGCCTTTGACCTTGCGGGTCCACTGATAACAAGGGCCGCCTGCTCCGGGGCCGCGGTCTTGCACGTAGCCCTCGCTGATCCAGCCGGTTCTGGCCAGCCGGTCGCGTAATTGGGCGTATTGGGCCTGCCATTGGGCTGGCCGGGTTGTTTTGTGAGTCGGCATAAAGAAAAGAGTAGCAGACGTGTCAATAAGGCGGTATATATACCGCCTTATGCCCGACACCCCCTTCTTCCCGGCCTGGCGGCCCCGTCTGGCGGCGGCGGGCCGCCGCTGTGCCCACAGCCTGGCGCGCCTCCGTCACGCCACCTTGAGTCAGATCGAGGACCGCCTGGCTCCCGCCTTGCCCACCGACCTCCTGCGAAAACCGGCCGCCGGCGACTACTCCCGCGAGCAGGTTTACACTCTGGTTCGCACCTGGTGGTGCTGGGTCTGGCCAGTCTTCCAAGCCAACACTTCCTGCCGCCACGTCGTCCTTCAGGTGCAGGCCCTGCTGGCCTTGGTCCAAGGCCCGGAACCGGAGCCGGACAGCAGCGCCTATTGCCAGGCCCGCGCCAAACTCCCCCTGGCCTTGCTGGAGCAAGCCTTCGCGGCCAGCGCCGACAGCGCCGAAAAGCGCGCCCCGGCCAGTACGCTGCTACAGGGCCGCCCGTTGAAAGCGGTCGATGGCAGCGGCACCCACCTGCCCGACACCCCGGCCAATCGGGCGGCCTTTCCCCCCAGCCAAAGCCTGCAGCCCGGCGGCGGCTTTCCCCACCTGCGCGTGGTGGCTCTGTTCTCCGCCGCCAGCGGCGCCCTTTTGGCCAAAGCCACCGGCAGCCTGCGCTCCTCCGAACTGGCTCTGTTTCTCCACGGCTTGCGCTCGGCTTTGCACCCCGGCGACATCCTCTTGGGCGACCGCGCCTATGGGGTTTATATTATCGCCGCCGTCCTCCAACTCCTGGGCGTGGATTTGCTCGCGCGGGTCTCCGTGCGCAACCGCAAGGTGGATTTCCGCCAGGCCCGCCAACGCCTGGGTCACTGGGACGCGCTCTTTACCTGGTCCAAACCCGGCCGGCCTTCGCCCCTGCTTTCGTTCCTGGAATGGCTCGGACTGCCGCCGCAGATCACGGTGCGGGTGCTGCGCGCGCGCCTGAGCCGGGCCGGCTTCCGCACCCGCCACCTGACCCTGGTCACGACCCTGTTGGATGCGGCGCTTTTTCCAGCGGAGGAACTGGCGGCCGCTTATGCCCGGCGCTGGCGCATGGAAC
The DNA here is from genome assembly GCA_963707025.1 of uncultured Verrucomicrobiae bacterium. Classification (GTDB taxonomy): domain Bacteria; phylum Verrucomicrobiota; class Verrucomicrobiia; order Limisphaerales; family Palsa-1400; genus JBEKOF01. The sequence goes on from CAVPOM010000003.1 coordinate 49,603, forward strand.
TGTGCCTGGACGATCTCAAAACCACCCTGGGCATGCAGAGCCTGCATTGCCTCTGTCCCCGCATGGTGGAGAAAGAACTCCTGCTCTTCCTCACCGCCCATAATTTCCTGCGCTGGATCATGGCCGAAGCCGCGCAAAGCCAGAACGTGGACTTGGATCGGATCAGTTTCAAAGGCAGCCTGGACGCCTTCCGGCAATGGACGCAGGCACTGGCACAACTCGGACACGCCCGGAACAAAGGGGGACGGCGCCGCCAATTATGGCAGCGGCTGCTCCGAAGGCTGGCGACCGATCTGGTGCCCAGGCGTCCGGGAAGAGCGGAGCCGCGCGCTGTCAAGAAACGATCCAAATACCCCCATTTGAACAAATCGCGGCATCAATACCGCCAGCCCTGGAGCCGCAATAAACGCCGCCGTCTGGCCCGGGCCAAAAGAAAGGCTTCCCTTATTTAAGCGCCATTCCCCGAGAACGGGCGCACTCCTTCGCTGACGCGTTACAGATCCGGTTTGATTTTTTGCGCCTTTTGCGCCTTCTCGCGGCTGTTTCGTTGGCTCCATTTTTAATGGGAGTGCAATTTCAGGCAAGGAAATGGCAATTGCTGGTGAGTGCTCTCGCCAACTGATTGCTATATTCAACAAGTTATGCCTGCGATTCCATCAGAGGAGGCATTTAAGGCTGCTGCGACGTGTGCGGTCCGCAAGGAGAACGGGCTTGGGAAAGCTAATTCGGGCTGTTCCCAAAATCTGGTTCGGGAACTCAAACTGGCCGACAAATTCACTGCGATATGAAAAAAGCATGCGTCATACTTTTAGGTTTGCTGATTTTGGTTGCGCCGGTCCCCGTGCAAGCTCAAGCCTTCAATTACGGCGCACTCCGTTGCGAAACAAATGCCGACGGCATTTCCATCACCATCATCGATTACCTCAACTCCGGGCTTGCCACCCCTGTATCCATTCCAGCCACCATCAACACCCTGCCCGTCACGATGATCGGCGATGATGCGTTTGGCTACTGCTCCTTGACGAGCGTCACAATTCCCTTCGGCGTCACCAACATCGGGGATTTTGCCTTCGAGTCATGCAACCGCCTGACAAACGCCACGATTCCCGGCAGCGTCACCAACATCGGATTCGGTGCATTCTGTTTCACCGGACTGAAGAGCGTTACGATTAGCAACGGCGTAACCAGCATTGAGTCAACTGCTTTCGAGTTCTGCACGAGCCTTCGGAATGTCACGATTTCCGCCAGCGTCACCAACATCGGATTCGGCGCGTTTGAGGGATGCAACATTTTACAAGCGATCACGGTGGATGCAGCAAATTTGTTTTACAGCAGCTTGAATGGAGTGTTATTCGACGAGAGCCAAACCGCCCTCATACAAGCTCCGGGCGGCCTGGGCGGGAGTTACACGATTCCTGGCAGCGTGACCAGCATCGGAGGCGCGGCATTCGCGGGTTGCTCCAGACTGACTAATGCCACGATCCCCGGCACGGTGACCAGCATCGGGGCGAATGCATTCGGTGGGACCGGGCTGACCAACGTGACGATTCCCGGCAGCGTCACCAACATCGGGGATTCTGCGTTCATTTCCTCCACCAACCTGACCAGCATCTATTTCACCGGCAACGCTCCCGCCTATGGTTCGTCTGTTTTCGGTTCGGACAACAGGGCAACAGCCTATTATTTGCCTGGCACCACCGGTTGGAGTAGCACATTTGCCGGTCTTCCAGCCGTGTTGTGGAACCCGCTGATTCAAACCGGAGACGGCAGTTTTGGCGTTAGCAACAACCAGTTTGGGTTTAATATCACTGGCACGGCCAACATCCCCGTCGTGGTGGAAGCTTGCACCAATCTGGCCTGCCCTGTTTGGACTCCGCTGCAAAGCTTCACGCTGACCAATGGTTTGGTTTATTTTAGCGAACCGGTGCAGGGGAATGGGGGCGGGCGCTTTTACCGCATTGGGTCGCAATGAGGGGGCAGCGGGCCGGATGGGGCAAGACGGGAAAAGTTTCAGGGAGGCCGGCGAATAATTTCAGCTTGCAATGTGCGCCTCTGAGGCACACATTGATTCCGTGAGCATCATTGTCCACGAACGGAAGAGTCAGAGGCTGGTGGCCCGCGTCACCAAAAGGCATAAGAGGTTGTTTGAACGCGCCGCCGCCTTGGAGGGCCGTTCTGTCGCCACCTTTGTCGTGGCCCACGCCTTGGAGGCGGCCGGGCATCTTTTGGGCGAACAGGAGATCATCCGGCTTAACAGTGAACAATCGCGTCGTTTTGCCGAAGCGTTGCTGGCGCCCGCCGGCCCCGTTCCGCCGGCTCTCCGCCGAGCGCACAAAGAATACGCAAAACGCGTGGTCAATCGCCTCTAAGCTCGTTCAACCATCGGTCGAGTCCCTGCATGGGCAGGAACATCCGCTGTTCATCAAAGAACCGGAATCCAAATTGCCGGTAAAAGGCCGCCGCCCTGGCGTCCTTGGGATCCGTGATAACGGCCACAGAGCCAATTTCTATCGAATGCAGCCAAGTCCGCTGCAAAGCGTCGCGCATCAACAATGGCCCGATCCCCATACCTTTAAACGCGACATCGCGCGCCAGCCGGCCCAGCAATGTGGCGGGAACAAGCGGATACTTGGGCAACCGTTCGGCAATCTCCGCCGGCAATGCGGCCAGTGCGACCGAGGTGGCCGAAAGCGTATAATAGCCGGCGATGCGGCCCGGATCGGACCGCGGAACCAGGACGAAACAAACCGATGTTTTGGCGGCCATGTCCTGGCGCGCCCGCTGTCGGAGGTAATCGGTCAATGGTTGGGCTTCACAGCAAAACTGAGTGCGGCGATGCGTTGCGGCCTCCAGGCGCTGGATGGCAAATTCAGCGACCATGCTCGTGACATTTCACCATGGTTCAATAATGATGAGTTGCGCCGCGGCTGGCAATGCGGGAATGTTCCCCGGCAGGAAAATCGTTTCGCCGTCGCGAACTGGTTTTATTCTCCCAACAGGGCCTGGGCGAATTGGGCGGGGTCGAAGGGTTGCAGGTCTTCGGGCTTTTCGCCCAAGCCGATGAATTTAACGGGCAGGGCCAGTTCTTTCTGGATGGCCACCACCATGCCGCCTTTGCTGGTGCCGTCCAGCTTGGTGATGATGAGGCCGGTGAGGGGAACGGCTTTGTGAAAGGCCCGCGCCTGGTTGAGGGCGTTCATGCCGGTGGTGGCGTCCAAGACGAGAAGGGTCTCGTGGGGCGCGCCGGGAAGCTGTTTGGCCATGACACGGTGAACTTTTTGCAGTTCCTGCATGAGATTGTGCTTGGTGTGGAGGCGGCCGGCGGTGTCAATAAAAAGATAATCGGCGCGGCGGGCCAGTGCGGCCGCCACGGCGTCGTGGGCCACGGAGGCGGGGTCGGCCCCGGCGGCGCCGGCGATGACAGGGACGCGCAGGCGCGCGCCCCAAAGTTTGAGCTGCTCGACGGCGGCGGCGCGGAAGGTGTCGCAGGCGCCGAGCAAGGCGACGCGGCCTTCGGCCTGCACCGCGTATGCCAGTTTGGCGGCGGTGGTGGTCTTGCCGGTGCCGTTGACGCCGACGATGGAAACGACGGTCAGGCCGCCGGGCTGGCGCTGGAGCCGGGCGTGGGCGGTGGAAAGGCTCTTTTCGATTTCGGCCCGGGCGATGGCCAGGACATCCAGCCCGGCGCGGCCCTGGGTTTCGTAGGCGAGTTTGACGGCGTTGATGATTTGGGCGGCCGTGGCCTGGCCGAGGTCGGCGGCAATCAAGCCGGCTTCCAACTCATCGAGCGTGGCGGCGGTGAGCCTGGGGGAGGCGGTGATGATGCGCTTGATTTCGTGGGCCAGTTTGCCGTGGGTTTTGCGCAGGCCCTCCTTAAATTTTGCGAATAATCCCATGCGGTTTCTACATTTTGGATTTCCTCCCTGGCCCCGCAAGGCGGCGCTCCGGAGGACATGGCGGAATGTGGATTAGGATTAAGATTAGGATTAGGACGGCGGGCCGGCGATGGCGGCGAGGGGCGCGCGGCCGGCGGCTTTGGCCTGGTAGTGCTCCTTGAGCCGGTCGAAATAGAGGGCCGGCAGCCTGCACCCGCCGATGAGCGGCTTGCCTTTGCTGTAGCCGTGGCAATCGGAGCCGCCCGTGACCAGCAAATGATGGCGGGCGGCAATTTCCAAGTAGGTACTGGGTCATGGCGGCGGTGTGTTTGGAATGGAAACACTCAATGCCATCCAGCCCGGAAGCGGCCAGGGCGGGGATGACTTCGTCGCTGCGATTGAGTCCGGGATGGGCCAGCGAGGCCAGGCCGCCGGCGTGGTGGACCAAGGCGATGGCCTCCAGGGCGGAGATTTTAAACTTGGGAACGTAGGCCGGGCGGTTTTTCTTGAGAAAACGGTCGAAGGCTTCGTCCAGGCTTCCGCAAAAGCCCTCCTGGACGAGGGCGCGTCCGACGTGGGGTCGGCCCGGAGAATGGCAGTTGGCCAGGGCAAAAACACTTTCGGCGCGCAGGGGAATGTTGAGCCGGTTGAGGTGGGCGACCATTTCATGAATGCGATTCTGGCGCACGATCTGGAATTTCTTCAAACTGGTTTGCAATTTTGGATTATCCGCGTCGAGGAAGTAGCCCAAGACGTGCAACTCGCAGCCATCCAGCTCGGCGGTCAATTCGGCGCCGGTCATGAATTGGATGCCCAGGCTGCGGCAGGCCAGGGCCATGCGCGGGCAGCCTTCCAAAGTATCGTGATCGGTCAGGGCCATGGCCACCAGGCCGCAGCGGGCGCCGTGCCCGGCCAATTCTTCAGGAGTGAAGGTGCCGTCGGAAAAAAGGGTGTGGAGGTGCAGATCGGCGAAGGCCGGGGCCGCCTGCGCGCCCGCGGCGGAGGGAGCGCGCGGGGCGGAAGCCGGCGCGGGCGGGGAAATGGGTCGCGGGGTATCGTTCATTGGACAATGCGGGCGGGGCGCATGAGTTCGCCTTTGATTTTGTCGAGGATGCCGTTGACGAATTTGCCGCTGTCCTCGGTGGAGAATTTCTTGGCAATGTCCACCGCCTCGTTGATGCTGACGACGGGGGGGATGTCCTGGCGGAAATACATTTCATAAATGGCCAGGCGCAGAACATTGCGGTCCACCACGGCCATGCGTTTGAGGTCCCAGTTTTGGGCGAATTGGGTGATGCGCTGGTCCAATTCGGCGCGGTGTTCCACCACGCCGCGGATGAGGCGGTCGGCAAACTCGCGGGTGGCCAGTTCGGCGGCGGAAGCGGGCGGCAGGTCGGCTTTCCGGCCCCAGGTGGCCGGGGCTTTTTCCTCGGCGATGGCCGGGGCGCGCTGGGAGTCCCAAAACTGGTCCAGCGCCTCGTCCAGCTTGTCGTATGGATTGAGGTCGTGCTGAAAAAGAAATTGCACGGCGCGTTCGCGCGCCTCTCGGCGTTGTCCCATGTTCCTAAGATGCCCGCAAAAAGCGGAATGCCAAAGGAAATCTTTGCGAGCCCCCATCTCAGCAGGGCCGGTGCCGGGGCCGGAAGGGCGTGCGGCGCGCGCGTGGGGTGGTCTCCAAGGGTCTGGACCCGTAAAGCCGCTGTTTCCGCTGGACGAAAGCCGGACCGATGGCGTAAGATTTAAGAAGCACTAATTGAGGAAAAAATGAAGAAATGAAGAATAACAGGCTTTTTCTGACGGCATGGGGTCTTGGGGGGCTTTTTTTCATCAACCATGCCGGCGCCGTAAATCCTCTCATCATGGATCAATTTACCGCCGATCCAACCGCGAGGGTGTTCGAGGGCAGAGTGTATGTTTATCCTTCTCATGATATTCCTGCCAGTCCGGGCAGGGGGCGGTCCAACTGGTTTGTCATGGAAGACTACCATGTGTTCTCCTCCGAGAATCTGACGGATTGGACGGATCATGGAGTCCTGTTCAACCAGACCAACGTTCCTTGGCTTACCCGGATGTCATTCGATATGTGGGCGCCGGACTGCATGTTCAAGAACGGAAAGTATTATTTCTATTTTCCCACCGGCGGCCATATCGGGGTTGCCATTGCGGACAAGCCATACGGTCCTTTCAAGCCGGAGGCAAAGCCGATCCAGGGCGCGAACGGAATAGATCCCGGCCTGCTCATGGACAAGGATGGAAGCGCCTATATGTTCTGGGCCAGGGGCAGAATATCCGTGGCCAAGCTGAAAGATAACATGGTGGAGCTGGATTCGCCGCCGCAGGAGGTGGCGAACCTCCCCGAAAGAGGGCTGATTGAAGGCCCTTTTGCGTTTGAGCGGAATGGAATTTATTATCTGACGTATCCGCACGTGCAGACGACCATTGAGAGGCTTGAATATGCCACCAGCACCAACCCGATGGGACCCTACCGGCAGGCGGGGGTCCTCCTGGATGAAGCTGCCAGCGGCTGCTGGACGGTTCATCAATCCGTGGTTGAATACAAGGGGCAGTGGTATCTGTTTTATCATGACAAGGATTTGTCGCCGAACTTTGACAAGAACAGATCCATTCGGGCCGATTATATGTATTTCAATGAGGATGGGAGCATCAAGAAAGTCATTCCAACCTTGCGCGGAGTCGGGATTGTTGACGCCAGGAGCAAAATACAAATAGACCGGTACAGCGACATCAGCAAGGAAGGGGTGTCGGATTCTTTCCTGAATGAAACAAACAAGTTTGAGGGATGGAAGATTTCGCTGAATGGAAAGAACACCTGGGTTCGATTTGACAGGGTTGATTTCGGAAAGGGCGGCTTGAAGTCGGTGAACGCCAGGTCCATCTCAACGACGGGAGGGACGGTGGAAATCCACGCCGACAAGGCGGATGGACCCTTGATTGCAAAAGTTAAAATCGAAAAAGGTTCCGATTGGAAAATCGTCAGATCAAAGGTGGTCAAGGCTCCCGCGGGCATCCACGATCTTGTTGTTACTCAGAGCCAAGACAAAAAGGTTGATTTAGACTGGATTAGCTTCGAATAAATCCAGAGAGCAAGCGCGGCTGGAGTGTTCTGTTACACTTTGTTAAGGCCGTTGCCCGGAGGAGCCATGTCGAGCCGTGACTTTCTCCGACAGAATTCAGTCAAGGCTCGACGGAGTCTCGTCCTGCCCCGGCGGGCTAAATAGTGAGAACTATTTCTACTTAGTGTCCGGCTTGGCTTCCAGTTTCTTCCTGGCCTCGGCGGGAATGTCCATTTTGGTCGTGCCGACGTCCTGGATCTCCACGGTGCGGGTCTGGTCCATTTCGTTTTCGTTGTCGCCGAAAGTGACGGTGCCGTGCAGATGCGTTTCATATTTGGCGAGCAGGCCGTCCTTGATCCAAAACTTGACCGAGCCTTTGGCGTTCTTGGGCGGGGGAAAGCCGTTTTCGCCCGCGGGGCGGCGCGGACCGAAAGTCATCATGTCGGTCGCGCCTTCGCTGGTGAAATCGCCGCCCAAAGCGCCGCCGTCCAGGGCCTTGACTTCCTTGACATTTTTGAGGGTGATGGCGGCCTCTTGGGCGGCCGCGCCGTTGCGGGCCAGCCCGGCGGCGAAGAAGGATTTCATGTCGGCGCCTTCACCGATGAGTTGCCAGCCGTCATCGCCCTTGAAGGCCACCTTGTCCCCCTTCAAGACAACCTCGGTGGTGTTGTCGTTAAAATCCTGGGTCATTTTGGCAAAGCCCTCCTTGTCGGCCTGGCCTTTGACCGGGCCGATGTTGAAGTCGCTGTTGGCGATTTTCAGGGTGGAAGTCCAACTGTAGTTGGTGGCGGCCTTCAATTTGGTGATGGCGTCGGCGACTTGGTTGGTGGGGGCGATGTCAGCGGCCCGGGCGGCGTCGGCGGCCAGCAGGGCCAGGGTCAGTGTGATGGCAGGTTTGATGAGTTTCATGGATTTCAAGGGTTTCTGAGTTTGCTCTTGTTTCTGGTGGGTCATTCTCGCTCCTCGCTTGCTCACGCCGCCGTTTTGGGGGCGGGGGCGAGGGAATTGTCGGCATGGCGCAGCTTGGCGGCCAAATCGGTCGCCATGTTGCGCATGACGACCATGCCCAGGTTGGGCTCGCGCCGGGCCAGATCGGAAAAGGCGGACCGCTGCACGACCAGCAGGATGCTGGGCTGGGCGGCGGCGGCAAAGGCGTTGCGCGGCGCCCCGTCCAAAAAGGCCAGTTCCCCAAAAATCTTCCCGTCGGTCAGTTGGGCGACCGGCGGGGCGTCGCGTTCCAGTTGGATGTTGATTTTGCCGCGCAGGACGATGTAAGCCTCGCCGCTGGAATCGCCCTTGGCGAAGACGAATTGGCCCGGGCGGTAAAGTTTTTGCACGAAAAGCCGCGCGATTTTGCGCAGTTCGCCATCGCCCAGCCCGCCAAACATGGAGAGGTGGCGGAGCAGATTGATGATGGCCAGGCCGAGTTTCTGATCCTGAAAATTGCGGTCAATGATCGTCACCACCGCCTTGGCGTGGGCGGTGAACTCGGCGGCGTCGAACGAATAGGGCACATTCAACTTCACCAATTTGACGACGTTGGCATAACTGCCGGCCCGGCAATAGAAGGCGGGCAGATAAGCCACCGGCACGAAACCCAATTGCTCGGCGGTCTTGAGCAGGCGGGGCGCGGTGGCCAGGATGTCCGCCTCCACATAGACGGCCCCAAGTTGTTCCTGCACCGCCTTGACCGCGTGGGTCACCAGCGCGCCCAGGGAAACGTCATCACAGGAGAAGGCTTCGGACAACCGCGCGCAGCGGTCCATCTCGTCAAAATAGTAGGCCAGCCCGGCCACGATCTTCCCGTCCTTTTCTCCCAGAAAAGCGCGCATGGGCTGTTTGGGGGGCAAGCGCATGTGGCCGGAACCCATGTTGAAGCGGCCGGAAAGTTCATGGGGAGGATTGGAGGCCAGGGCCTGCGCCCGCCATGCCTGGTAATCTTCGGGCGTGGCGCCCGCTATCTTCAGGTCGCTGTGCAAGGGGTAGCCGCTGGCGCCGTCGCGCACGACGATGGGATTGACGATGCCCAAGCTGTCCAGGGTGGCGATGGCCAGTTCGGCCACTTGGGGCAGGGATTCGGAGAGGGGCAGCCGGGTGACCAGCACCGCCTTGGCGCCGCGCACGTAGAAAAGTGTGCCGGTTCGCTTGTTCAGCAAATGCTTGATCGGTTGGTAGCCGACGCAGGTGTAACCGAGTTCCTCGAAGAGAATCTGGTGCCCGTCGTCCAGGGGGGAGACGCGGATGATGACAGTTTCTCCGCGCTGGTCGGCCAGTTCATTGACGCGCTGCAGCAGGGCCTTGGCGGAGCCGTCGCTCAGGCTGTCCGGGCGGAAAAGCATGCGGCCCAAATTGGCGATGGGATTGGTCTTCACCCCCTCGAGGCCGAGAATGCTCACGCTGGCGCGCAAGGAGCAGTTGGCCTCGGCGACCCAGGTTTCGTTGAGCGCGCCCGGGGAAAGCTCCTGGGCGATCCATTGCAAATCATAAAGATCTTTGGCGGGGTATCCCTCCCCCAGGGCGGCCTTGGCTAATTCCAGCCATTGGGCGGCATCTGCGGCCGTGGCAGGTCTGATTGTTGAGCCCATCAACGTGTCTTTCTGTGGTTGCGGCTGTCCATGTCCTGGAAGTTGGATCAGTCTTGCGCGCCAAGCTGGTCTTGACTCCCTGCCCTAAAGAGGCTTGGCGACGGCGAAACACCTTCTTTGCGACGGCGTGGAGAGGACTTCGATGCGATCCTGGCTCTGGTGAAATCAGCGGAACAAATCCATGTCTTGGAGAGGCGCATATAAGTAATTGATAAACAAGCTCTTGCTCAAATCGGGCGGCAAAACCCCCCGTATTTTGCATGCGTTTCGTTGAAAAGTGGCCGAAGACACATCGGTTTGTCAAACGTTTTATGCGGCAGATGAGTCTGCCGAATCCTCGTGGGAGGTCCGGCCTGTCAGGGACGATTCTCACGGTTCGGCGGCGCGTCCGAAACGGGGCGGGGCCGCGAAAGGCGGGCGCGTTGACATTGCGGCAGGAAATGTCAACAATCGCGGCACCGAGCATGACCTTTTTGCCGATTGTTGAGCGGGAGTTGCGTGTGGCCGCGCGCAAGAAGGGAACATACTTGACGCGGGTTGGCGTGGGCATGGGGGCGATGGTGCTGGGCGGGATCGCGGGCCTGGTCGCCCTCTACAACCCGCCCGTCCGGTTCGGCACGCTTTATTTCCAAACGCTCTCCGGGCTGGCCATGCTCTACTGCCTGGGGGCGGGGCGGTTTTTGACGGCGGATTGCCTGAGCGTGGAAAAGCGGGAGGAAACAATGGGGTTGCTCTTCTTGACTGACTTGAAGGGGTATGACGTGGTGCTGGGCAAGATGGCGGCGACATCGCTCAACGGACTGTATGCCTTGCTGGCCGTGCTGCCCGTGCTGGCCATCACGCTGGTGACGGGGGGCATCACCTACGGGGAGTTCTGGCGGGTGGCCCTGGTGCTCCTGGACACATTCCTGTTTTCGCTGGCGGTCGGGATTTTTGCCTCGGCGCTGACGCGGGAGTTTCGGTCGGCGATGGCGCTGAATTTTTACGTGCTGCTGGGGCTGGCGGGCTTGCTGCCGGCGGTGGCGGGATTGCTGCTCTTTTTCCATCCGTCCAGCGCGCCGGCGGAGGGTTTGTTTCTGCCCTGTCCGGTCTATACGCTGGTGCTGGCGTTTGACGCCCTTTACAAGAGCGAGGCGGCGCAATTCTGGTCGTCCGCGGCCTTCATTCTGGCGATGTCGTGGCTGTTGCTGGCGCTGGCCTGCCAGATGGCGCCGCGGTCGTGGCAGGCCAAACCGGCGGCGCGGGAGAAGAAGGGCTCCCAGCGGGAGAAACTCTTTCGGGAGCGATTGCTGGATCAGAACGCCTATTACTGGCTGGCGGCGCGCCCGTGGTGGAAGGCGCGCCTGGTGTGGGCGGTGATCGGGCTGGCGTTGTGCTGGCTGGGGATCATGGTGTTTTCTGTCGGCTGGCTGGATGAATCCATCTGCCTGGTGGTGGCCTTTACGCTGAACGTGGCCCTTAAATTCTGGATCACGCTGGAGGCCGGGCAAAGGACGGCGGAGGACGCGAAAAGCGGGGCGTTTGAACTGTTGCTGTCCACACCGTTGGCGGCGCGGGACTTTGTGCATGGACAAATGCTGGCCTTGCGGCGCCAGTTTCTCAAGCCGCTCGTGGTGGCGGCGGGCCTGGAGTTTTTTTTCATGTTCGCGTTGCTGACGGCCCCGGCTCATCTCCGGAGCTTCACACCGGGCTTGGTCTTTTGGCTTTGGATGGCGGGGATTGTGATGCTGGCGGCGGACGCGGCGACCTTGAGTGTGGTGGCGATGGCGGCGGGGTTGACGGAAAAGAACCAGACGACGGCCTTGCTGAAAACCGTGCGGCTGGTGCTGGTGCTGCCGTGGGCGCTGTGGGCCGGGCTGGCGGCTGTGGAGCGGGCGTGGAGTTTTCTGACGGATGACCGGATCCCCGGCTGGGGGTTCGATCTGGTCTGTTGGTTTGAGATTGGGCTGGGGTTGGATTTGCTGATTGGCTGGAGGACGTGGCGCCGGTTGACAGGGAGTTTTCGGGAATTGGCGCTGCGCCGGTTTGAGTCGGCGCCACCGCCAGCGGGTGCGCGCGCCAGGTGCGCGGCGATGGGCCGCGTCATCAGGGACAACGTTCGGAGGCATCCGCGGAACCGGAAATGGGCGGTGCGACTGGCGACGGTGCTGGTGATTGGCGCGGCGGCAGGGGTGTGGGAGAGCAACCGCTCGCACGATCCACCGCCGGAGGTTGTATTGACAGGTCCCGCCGATGGAACCCCGCTCCAGGCCGTGGCCGCAGGGCAGGGCGTGTTTCTGATTCTGCCGGACGGATCGTTGTGGCGGTGGGGACTGACCGAAGGCACCAACCGGGCCGTCCTGCCGGAGCGAGTGGGGACCAATCGGGATTGGAGGACGGTTTCGGTCAACGGCAACCAGCGCCTGGGCGTGCGCCGCGATGGGACTCTGTGGGAGTGGCAAGGCAACGGCACCCCCACCCAAGTGGGCGCGGACAAAGACTGGGTGGAGGCCGCTTCCTCCGCAACGGCCCCATACAGGGCGGCGCGGAAAAAGGACGGGACGTTGTGGGCGTGGGGCGACGTCGCGCTCAGGGGGACCCTGCTCCCGTCACCGCCGGTCTGGATTCCAGCGCCAGCGGCAACCAACCATTTTTGGAAGGCGACCGAAGATTTCGGCCTCCCTCGGGCCGCTCCGCTTGCGGCGGGGACAAACCTTTTCGGGAATGCGGCCGGTTCGCCAGGGGCCGCTCCCATTCCCGCCCCGGTCACGATCAGAAGGGGACGAGGGCTGCCCCCAGGAACCATCCTGCGGGCACGAGGGGGCTTGGGCTTTTACAATCTGGCGGTGGATGCAGATGGCACGTTGTGGGTGTGGGGAACGGTCACCGTGGCCTCCGGAAATGGAAGCGGACCGGCGACGTATTCGGCGAACTCTTACCCGGATCCAATCCAGGTTTGCCGGGAAACCAATTGGGTTGGGTTCACCTTGGAAATGCCCCAAAACAATCAAGGCCAGTTATGGAATCTGTTCGCCGCGCCGCCCAATCCAGCGGAGTCAATCAAGGCGATTGGCAATGTCTTCCGTACCCAGACGCCGGTGCAGGTGGGGACAAACCGGGACTGGATGGCGGTCGAAGCGAGAGGGAACCTCCTCCTGGGCCTGCGGACGGACAGCACTCTCTGGAGTTGGGGAGATCGCCCGGTGAGCACTGGCGGGCCGTTTGGCGCATTAAAAAGCTTTTCAATACCCCTGCCCACACAGATCTGCTCGGAAACCGATTGGACGGGGTTCGACCGGACTTTTGGCACGCCTTTGGCACGAAATAAATCCGGCGAGCTTTGGATTCCCATGTCCGGCATTAACACAGCCGCCGTCCCCAACGCCGCCACCTCCATCAGTTTAACCGGCAGTCTTTTTGCTCACAATTCCCCGTCCAACCAGCCAGCGCCGCCCCTCCAACCCTTTGGCGCCGGTCCGTCCCATTATGAAGCCCACCCGGATGGCACGCTGTGGGTGCGCCCGATCGAATCTGGCGGCCTGGCCCGAGACAGATTGATGCGGGAAGCGCAGCTCGCCGGTCCTTACTTCACCGCCATGCAAGGCCTCGCCGGAGCCAGATTGATCGGGGAAGCGCGGCGTGCCGATCCACGGACCGACTGGCTGGCCGTGGCCAGTACCTGGAACGCAACCTTTGGATTGACAGCCGATGGCACGCTGTGGACCTGGGGATGGAACCTTGGAGAGAAACCGAGGGTGGAGACGCGATCCCGGATCGAGACGGCGAGACTGCGGGCGGCAGCGGCGCTGGGCATGAGGTCTCCCGGGCAGAGGATGCCAACGAGCGCCCCGCCGACTTACCCCGTCCAGCAAAAGCCGCGGGCGCTCATGAGGTTGGCGCCGGAAAAGGGCAATTGAATCAGAGGCAAACGGACGCTGGGCGGTTTAAGAAATTGTGTAGCCCTAAATGAGGATGGTAGGGCGCGCACTCGGTGCGCGCCGCGGCGGGGCCCGATAATTCGGGACCCGCCCCTGTTAAAAAGGCCATCACAGAAGCCGCGTATCGGGACGGGCCGCCTGCCAATTTCGCAGCACTGCCTCATTTGAACCCCACGCGGTAATACCGCGACGCGTTGGTTGCCTTGTTGTCGGTGAAGAAGTGAACGAGGCCGTCCCCGACGATGTTGGTCAACGGCTGCCAATCCGGTGGCGATAGTGAGGTTGTGTATTGGACAATGTTGGTCAGCCCAGTGGTGGTTTGGAAGCCGAAGCTCAAGGTCTTGTCCGTAAAGGACGGTGATTGCAGCGAGGGATTGTTGGCCGCGACGAGCGTCACCAGGTTCGGGCTGTACTGAGGCACCAAAACAACGCCGCCGGCTGGATTGCCAGCCAACGATGCAAAAACCCCATTGATCTGCGCGTTGGTCCAGATAACGAAGGATTGGCCGACCGTTGGAACAAACCCACCGTCGAAGTTAACGGTGAGTCCCAAGTTGTTGAGCCAAGCCTGGCCGCCAGCGCCACTAAGCTGGCTAAATTGGAGGCCGGGCGCCGTTCCGGCGATGTCCACCGCCAATTGCGCGCCGGGGTCGTTTGTCAGCGTTCCGAAACCGATGGTCAAAATCCCCGGGGAGTCGCCCGGATGGATCGTGCCGGAATTGACGACCGAGCCGCTCACGGTGCCCGTCCCCTCCAGGACGCCGCCCCGCATATCGAAAGTGTGTCCGAACGCACCCGAAACGGTGAGCGTTGCTCCGGGTTGCACCTGGGTGGCGCCTGCGGTTTGAGTCAGTTGTTGTTCGAAGATCATCGAGTAGGGGTTGACCACGAGGAGGCCGCTGTTGGTGACGTTCCAATTGATCTGGGCGGTAAGATTGGCCGGGCCGGAATTGGAAAGCGCGCCGGCGTTGTAAAGCGCAGGGGGAGGGCCGACATAGCCCACCGTGTTTCCGAAGTAGGCGGCGCCCATCAAATTGAGAGAACTGCCCGGCAGATTGTTCCAGGTCAAGGGCTGTCCGGCATAGACGGCTACGTTCGAGATCAGGGCCCTGCCGGCATTGGTGATGTTACGGTACAAGGTGAAATTGTTGGAAATAACAAGCAGCGAGCCGGTGGAACTGACGTTGAGCGAACCGGCGCCCTGAGCGGCGCCCGCATCCAGCGTGAGCACACCGTCCATCGTCAGATTGCCTGGCCCGTCAATTCTGCCACTGGTCAGCACCACCAGGTTGTTGGTCATCACCTGATCTGCCGCCAGCCAAAAATCCCCTTCGTAAATCGTATAGAGTCCGGCCCCGGTAAATGTGGCGGTGGATTCTTGCACGTTTGTGCCCTGCCAGAAAAGCAATTGAGCGCCCGTGGCGACATTGCATTGGCCGGAGTTCGTGCCCCATTCCATGTAAAGCGTGCCGGTCTGCACGTCGAGCAAGCCCAGATTGAGAAAGTAAGGAGACGGGGCGGGGGGATTGTCGGGGGCAAAGTTCATTGGGTTGGAGCTGACGGATTTGCGGAAGGTCCCGGCGTTGTAGAAGAAACTCGGACTGGCGCCGGCGCCGCCCTGGAGATACGCGCTGTTTTCAGCGGTGAACGTGCCGCCGGCAAGATTGTTGAAGACCGCGCCGTTGTCCATTTGGATGGTGTCCCCGTCCGTGAGCCAGGTCGCCGCGCCGGCGTTATTGATGGTGCAGCCGGAAATGGTCTTAAGGAAAATGTTGCTGATAATTAAGAGCGAATTGCTGTCAATGTTGACCTGCGGCCCGGCAAAGGTGCCGCTTTCCCATATCAGCGTGCCGGGCAAGCCCGGGGAACCGGAGATGTTGACGGATCCCGAGCCGTCCAGTGTGAAAGCATGATAATCCAGCGTGCCGGGGCTGGGATCGGCCAGGCCGACCTGGAGCAGGCCGTTGATGGTTGTTTCTATGCCGTTGTAAAGTAGAAACGTGCCCGGGCCATTGATGAAATTGGTGCAGTTGGTCTGGACGGCGAACGGGCCGTTGATCTCGAGGACCGCGTTGGAGGTGATGTTGGTGAAGAAACCCCGTCCCAGGCTGTTGGTCCAGAAGATGTTGTCCGACTCGATAAAAAGTGTTCCATTCTGGGTTTGGACAAAACCGTTATTGTCAAAGACCAGCGCATTGCCGCTTCCGGCGCTGCTAAACACCGAGTTGTTTCCGATGCTGGTGAACTGCGCGTTGGAGGTGATGGTGAGCTGATTGGTTCCGGAGGAAAAATTAATGGTGGCGCCGTTCATCAACTCGATCTGCCCGATGTCATAAAGGGTCGAGCCGTTCGCATAGAGGGTGCCGCCGTTCAAAAACAGCAAGGCCCCAGACATGATGTTGGCCGTGGCGCCGAACAACTGGTCGTTCAGGCTGTTCCATTGATTTTGAATGTTGAGGGTCGAGCCATTGAAGGTGGTCGTGCTGGAATTGACCGTCAGCACCGAAAAATCGCCGCCCACAATATTGGCCGCCGCGTTTAACGTGTCGAAGGACACCAGGTTCGGACCGACCACGCACTCGGTACTCGCTGAGGACGACATAGACCGTGTCCCCCGCGCCGGGAAGGTGCGTGGACGGCACCACGATTGGATTCAATTCAAAATACCAGTTGTTCAAGCTGAACCAGCTCACGTTGACGTTGCCCATCGAGTCGGCGGTGGGTTGGAAATAGAGCGTGTCCGCGCGAACCGACAGAGCGGCCAGCATCAGACAGGCCGGGAACAAGCGACGGGAAAAAAGACGAATTACGGAAAAGGTTTTCACAGGGAATTCCTTTCGCGAAGGACTTAGAGCGTTTCCATAAATGATATAGCTTGACTGGGGCGAGAGGGCTGGCAGGCTTGAGCCATGCGAGCGATACCCGTGTCTGCGCGCGAGCGCATCCTGCAACTCTATGAACAAGGCAAAAGCACCCGCGAGATCGCGGACTTTTTCGGCTTTTGCGTGGCGGCGGTGCGCCGGGTCCGGCAGCAGTTCCAAGAGCGCGGCACGCTCCAGCCGCAAACCCATTTGTGCGGGCGCAAAACGCTGCTGAACGCCGGACGCCAGGCTCGCCTGCAAAAGCTGGTGGCGGCCCAGCCCGACGCGACGTTGGCCGAGTTGGGGGCGCGTCTGGACCGCCCTTTCGGGACCTCCACTGTGGATTTGTGGCTGCGCAAACTGGGGTTGAGCTATAAAAAAAACGCTCTGCGCCGCCGAGCAGAACCGTCCGGAACGTGGCCGAAAAGCGGGCCCATTGGCATGAGCGTCTGGCAAGTGACCCACCTGCCCGACTGGTCTTCGTGGATGAAAGCGGGGCCAACACCAAGATGACCCGTTTTTGCGGGCGGTCACCCGTGGGCCGAAAGACTGGCGGCCCACGTCCCGCAGGGACATTATCAGACCACCACCCTGGTCTGCGCCATTCGTCTGGCCGGGCCTGCGGCCCCCTGCCTCTTTGAGGGGGCCATGGACGGGGAAATGTTTTTGGCCTGGATCCAGCAGGGGCTGGTGGTGGAGTTGCGCAAGGGTGACTTGGTCATCATGGACAACTTGGCCACGCATAAGGTGACCGGAGTCCGCCAAGCCATCGAAGAGGCCGGGGCAACGCTGCTGTATCTGCCGCCCTATTCGCCAGACTTTAATCCCATCGAAAATATGTGGAGCAAGGTCAAACAAATTATGCGAGGTCTCGCGCCGCGAACCGCCAAGGAACTGCTCCAAGCGGCGAAGATTGCCTTTGAAGCCATCTCCACCGCCGATTGCCGGGGCTTCTTTTTAAACGCCCGCTACGCTACATGATTTATGGAAATGCTCTAGACTGCGCACGGCCCAGGCTTCACGGGTTTCGGTTATTACGGCTGAGACTGGCCAATGTAGCACCGCCCAACCGTCCATGCAAGATTTTTGGCTGATGGCATAAGCCTCCGGGCGCATCCTGACCCTGCTGCCGGAGGAGTGCGGCCGTCCCCGGCCGCAGCCAGCCAGGGATTGTTTGGGTGCTCAGGAAAATCACCGCCGTGCCGTGCTGCCCACGCTGCTGCGCCCGGGGACGGCCGCACTCCTGTGGCCTTCTTGCGCCTGACGCCGGTAGCAGGGTCAAGAGGTGAGCCGTGGCCAAGGAAGATGGTGGAGCCGAGGGGATTCGAACCCCTGACCCCCACAATGCCATTGTGGTGCTCTACCAACTGAGCTACGACCCCCATCTCATTAACGACATCCCACATTAGGGTTCCGCCCCCAAAGTTTCAATCCCAATTTGCATTTTTTCCCGTCTCACTTTCCAAGGCGGGCAAGGCCGGGCGCAGCGCCTTCTTGCGCGCGGGAGGAAAAACCAATACAAAGACGGGGTGTCAACCAATCCGCTGATGGAAATTCGCAAGTTGCGGCTGCAGAAAGCCGCGGCGGCGCGCGCCCTGGGCCTGAATCCCTACCCGTCGCGCGCCAAGAGAACGCATTACGCCAAAACGATTTTGGACGATTTTGAGGGGCTCAAAGGCGCGGCCGTGACGGTGGCGGGACGGCTGGTGTCGTGGCGCAAACAAGGGGCGCTGGCCTTCGGCCATGTGCAGGACCAAACCGGACGCATCCAGTTGTTCTGCCGCCGCCAACTCGTGCAGCCCACCGGCCAGGCGGCGGGGAATCTGGGCTACAGCGACGCCAATTTGCTGGACCTGGGAGACATCGTGGAGGCGGCGGGGGAGGTGATGAAAACCGAGCGCGGGGAAGTTTCCGTGCTGGTGCATTCCCTGCGCCTGCTGAGCAAGGCCATCCGCCCGCTGCCCGATCAATGGTCGGGATTGAAAGACCGGGAACAGGTGCTGCGCAAGCGTTACCTGGACACCATTCTGGAGCGGTCGTCCTTCGACCGCTTCGGCGCGATCAGCCGGATGGTGGCGGCGGTGCGCGCCTTCTTGAACGGGCGGGGCTTCCTGGAATTTCAAACGCCTGTCATCCAGCCGCAATACGGCGGGGGGACGGCCAAGCCGTTCAAGACGCATGTCAACGCGCTGGGCTGCGAAATGTATCTGGCCATTTCCCACGAGCTTTATCTCAAGCGGCTGATCGTGGCGGGCTTCGACAAGGTCTATACCATCGGGCGCTACTTCCGCAACGAAGGCATTGACCGGAGCCATCACCCGGAGTTTTCCATGGTGGAAACGATGGCGGCCTACGAGAATTACGAATACAACATGAACCTGGTCGAGGAAATGTTCCGCCAGGTCGGGGTCAGCGCCTTTGGCCGGACGGAGTTCCAGGTGCGCGGGCACCGGATTGATTTCAACCAGCCCTGGCGCCGGGTCAGCATGGCCGGGGCGGTCCAGGAAAAAACGGGCGTGGATTTTCGCGAGTGCCGCAGCGCGGAAGAGGCCAACGCCAAACTGGCCGGGCTGGGCATCCACCAACCGCAGCCCAGCGCGGGGGAGGCGCTCGTGAAGGCTTTCGAGTTGACAGTGGAACCGGCCCTGATCCAGCCGACGCTGGTCTTTGGGCATCCGGTGGAGATTTCGCCCCTGGCCAAGCCGATGGCGGAGGACCCGCGCTTTGCGGAGCGATTCGAGATTTTCATCGCCGGCATGGAATGCGGGGACAATTGGTCGGAACAAAACGATCCGGCGCAATTGCTGGAGACCTTCCGCAAGGCCTACCGCGCCGAGGAGCGGGACACGGGCAAGTTCCACACCATGGACTACGATTTCATCGAGGCGCTGGAATATGGCATGCCGCCCACCACCGGCATCGGGCCGGGGGTGGAACGGATGGCCATGATTTTCACGGAGCAGGAAAATATAGATGACGTGATTTTCTTTCCCATGATGCGGCCGTCGGTCTCGCCGCTGAACGCGGCGATTTACGAGATCGGCGCGGCGGAACTGGCGCCGGTGGAGGACCTGGCGCTGTCCTGGGAGGATTTTGAGGCGCTGTGCAACGAGGGGCTGCTCAAACCGCACGCCAAGAATCTGGCGGTGCATCCGCGGGTGCGGCATTGGGGCGCGGTGGAGGCGACCGGGCAGATTGATATCGAGGGCTTTTTGCCCAACAGCGTGCTGCGGCTGGCGGGATTCAAAGTGGCGGCGGAGGAATCCTCCTTTGGCGGCGAGCTTGTGCAATTCTTGAAGAACAAATTTGTTGACTGTCACATCACCGTGTCGCCGACAACGGTGTCGCGCGGTTGATTCCTTGCAAAGTCGAGGCTGCCGCTCGACATCGGGGCGCGGCGCCGGCTCTGCAACAATTACGATGCCGGCCGCTCGAAAAGCGGGAGCAAGCTCCCGCACTCCAAAATGCGCCGGCTCAACTGTCGTGCTGTTTGACAGCTTCGGCGCAACGGCCGCAGATGGTGGGATATCCCGGGGCGGAGCCGACGTCGGTTTCCCAGTGCCAGCAACGCTCGCATTTCTGGCCGTCGGCTTTTTCTACTTTAACCTCAACCCCTTTTGCATCACTGCGAACTCGCATCGAAGACACGTTGAGAAGTTCCTGAAGTTCCAAAAACATTTTTGAAATATCCATCGGTTCGTTTTCCACATAAACCCAAACCTTAGCCTCCAATGCCTTGCCAATTATTTTGGATTGGCGAGCTTTCTCCAATTCAGGCAGAGCGATGGCGCGAATTTCAAACAGTCTTTTCCAGAAAGCTTGTTCACCTTCCGGCAAGACAAAACACGCGGGTTTGAATTCGCCTTCGTGAATCGAACTAACTGGCTTGCCGGGCACGAATTCCCAGGCTTCGTCGGCGGTGAACACCAGGATGGGCGAAAGCATTTGGCACAGGCCAGTGACGAGGCGGTGGAGGGCGGTTTGGGTGGAGCGGCGGCGATGGGAATTGGCCGGGTCGGTGTAGAGCCGGTCTTTGATGACGTCGTGGTAAATGGAGGACAGTTCGACGGCGACGAACTGGCTGACTTTTTGATAGACGACGTGGAATTCGTATTGGTCGTAAGCAGCGAGGACTTCGTCTTCGAGTTTTGAAAATTCGCCGAGAATCCAGCGGTCCAGGCCAGTGAGTTTATCGTCGGCCACGGTGTTTTTGGCGGGGTCGAAATCGTAGAGATTGGAGAGCTGATAGCGTAGCGCGTTGCGGATGGCGCGATAGGTCTCGCCGACTTTATTGATGCGCTCCTCGCTGACCACGATGTCGCTGCGATAGTCCTGCGAGGCGACCCAGAGGCGGACCACGTCCGCGCCATATTTTTTGACGTAGGCCCCGGCGGTCTGGGGTTTGTCGTAGCCGGGCTGGCTCTGTTTGCTTTTGGAGATTTTTTCCCGGTCGGCGTCCACCATGAACCCATGAGTCAATACCAATTTAAAGGGGGCGGCGCCGTTGCCCGCCAGCGAAAGCAGCAGGGAGGATTGGAACCAGCCGCGATGCTGGTCGCTGCCCTCGAGGTACATATCGGCTTGAAAGGGCGTTTCCCGGCCCCGGATTTCCTGGCGGCGGGCGATGACGGCGCGGGAGGTGGAGCCGGAATCAATCCAGACATCGAGGGTATCGCTGGATTTGGAGGCGGCCTCGGGGCCCGGCCAGTCCTTTGGTTTGACAAGCGACCACAGTTCCGGCGCGGATTTTTCGAACCAGACGTTGGAGCCGTGTTTCTCGACCAGATCGGCGGTGTGGCGGACGATTTGCGCATCCAGAATCGGTGCGCCCCTGGCGTCATAAAAGGCGGGAATGGGGACGCCCCAGGAGCGCTGGCGCGAGATGCACCAGTCGGGGCGGCTCTCCACGGCGCTTTTGATGCGGTTGACACCCCAGGCGGGAATCCACTCCACCCGGTCAATTTCGGCGAGGGCGGCGGCACGGAAGGTTGGGGAAGTTGGCGGCGGACTTCCTTGCGCCGCCACCCTTGAAAAAGGATGGTCAATACGAATAAACCACTGGTCCATGGCGCGGTAGATGACGGGTGTTTTGCTGCGCCAGCAAAAGGGGTAGCTGTGCTGGTAATTTTCCTCGTGCAGGAGGGCCTGGCGGAGGCGCAGTTCGTGGAGGACGGCCACGTTGGCGTCGCTCCGGCCGTGTTTTTCCAAAGTGGATTTGCCGATCATCTCCGGGGGCATTTGCTGGTTTTGCGGCAGATCGCTGGTGTAAGTGAATGCCCCGTCGTCATCAATGGGTGAATAAATGGGCAGGCCGTTCTGGCGTCCCAGTTGGTAGTCCTCCAGGCCGTGGCCAGGGGCGACATGCACGAAACCGGTGCCGGTGGCGCTTTCGACAAAGGCGTCGCCGGCGTAAAGGCGTCCGGTGCGGGCGCAGAAGGGATGCTGGTATTGGAGGGCGTCCAGTTCGCCGCCCAAAACGGTGCGGATGGTTTGGTATTGTTGCCATTGGCATTTGCCGGCGATGGCCGGAAGCAAAGGCGCCAAGATCCAATACTGTTCTTCGCCGACGCGCACGAGGGAGTAGGGCAAAGTGGAATTAAAGGCGACCGCCAGGTTGGCCGGCAGGGTCCAGGGCGTGGTCGTCCAGATGAGGACGAACTGATTCGGTTCGTTGAGCACCTTGAATTTGACATAGATGCTCTGGCTGGTGTGATCATGGTATTCGACTTCGGCCTCGGCCAGGGCGGTGCGGGCGGGGATGCTCCAATAGACGGGCTTTTTTCCGCGGTAAACGAAACCTTTGTCAACAATATCAGCAAAAAGGCGCAGTTCGTCGGCCTCGTATTCCTTGTTGAGGGTGAGGTAGGGATTTTCCCAATCGCCCAGGACGCCGAGGCGCTGGAATTGGACGCGCTGGAGGTCAATGAACTTGCGGGCGTAGGCGTCGCAGGCCTGCCGGATGGCGGCGGGGTTGAAGTTCGCCGGCGAGTCGCCGGCGCCGGCGGGCGGCTCCCCCGCTTTACCCTTGCGCATTTCCTGGGTGACCTTGAATTCGATGGGCAGGCCATGACAATCCCAGCCCGGCACGTAAGGGGCGCAGAAGCCGCGCAGGGTTTTGTATTTGACGATGATGTCCTTGAGGATTTTGTTCAGGGCGGTGCCGATGTGGACGTCGCCGTTGGCGAATGGGGGTCCGTCATGCAGGACGAATTTGGGCGCGCCGGCGCGGGCGGCCTGGATTTTTTGATAGAGGCCGGCAGCCTGCCATTTTTGCAGGCGCTGCGGCTCGCGGGCGACCAAATCGGCTTTCATGGGAAAGCCGGTTTGCGGCAGGTTGAGCGTGTCTTTGTAATCGGTTCTCAAGATTGGTTAAGAGTGCAGAGTGCAGAGTGCAAAGTCAAAAAAGGTTTCATTCACGGTGGAGATGGGGCGGGAAGTAAATTTACTGAGATTAAGTGAAAATGAATGGGAGGCATAGGCCGCATGGGACGGTGGCCAAACGCTCGGAAACGGAACGATACTTCTCCACTTCAGCGTCCAGATCAGCTTTGAAACGGCTGCTAAAAACAGCTTTCACGACGCCCTGCCGAAAACTTCGTGGAAAGCCAAACCCTTATCTTTCTGCGACAACAACTCTTCGAGGCGGCTGTTTAGCTCGCCTTTGATCTCCGCGTCCGTGCGGGAATCGGTTTCCAGGCTCTGAATCATCAACCTTGCCAAAGCCGCCCGGTCTTCGGGCGACAAGGACAGTGCTTCTTCGGCCACAGTTAAATTCTTTAGCGGCATGAGCAAATTGTACCGCAAATTATTGCCGACGCAAGGTTTTTAGCTGGAGACCGTGGGAGCGGTATCGCTCACAAAGCGGTGGAACCCAGCCGGCGGGGGCGCCGACTGGAACATCCCGATTCGGAATCGGGACGTGTGCTCCCCGGAAGCACCCATAATCCGTCAATGATGGGCGTGGGCGAAGAGGAGGAGGAGGCCGCCGACGGCGAGGGCGCCCAGGACGGCCAGGGTGATTTTGATCCAGCTCTTGGGGTACTTGCCGGCGATGGTCCCGGTGTAGCCGTTGATGACGACTTGGAAATGTTTTGCGCCATAGTCGTAGGTGAGCAGCCAGATGGGCACCAGAATGTGCTTGAAGGTCTGGCCGCTGTAGTCGCTCTGGACTTGCAGGTTGCGCTGGGTGTCGCCGGGGACCTGGGCGGAGCAAAGGTGCTCCATTGCGGCATCCATGTCTGCGCGGGCTTCCTGGGCGGCGGTGACGAGGTCAATTTGGTAGCGTTCCACCACCCAGCCGGAAAGGAAGGCGGCGTTGTAGGGGGACAGTTCCTTGGTGGGGAACGGCTCGATGCGGCGCAACATTTCGGGATGGACGCCGCGGGAGGCCGGCTCCAGTTCGTCGTCGAAGAAATGGTCCACGGCGCCGGAACTGGGGACCCAGCGGACTTTCTGTACTTGACGGGTCTGGGTGTTGCCGTTGGCGTCGCGGTAGGTCTCGGTCTCGTAGTAGTAATAGCCGCTTTCGGCGGTCCAGTCGGCGTGGACCTGGGCGTCGAAGGTCCAATAGGGGATGTAGAGACCCTTGGCGGTGTCGGTCAGGGCGGCGTCTTTGAGGCGGTTGGGGGCGAACCAGCGGGTGGCATACCAGCGGCGAATGTCGTCGCGCGCCTGGTTTTCGGCCAGCTTCATGGGCAGGAGGCTTTCCGGACGGAAGGCGGCCTTGATTTCCTCGTAGGGAACCAGGGCGGAGGAGCCGCAGAAATCGCAGCGCTGGCTGACGTGGGCGGGATCGAAGACGGAGATGGCCTGGCAGCTCTGGCATTTGACGGAGATTTTTTCGGCCTGCCAGCCGCGCTGGTCGTCGGGGATGCCGCGCAAGGCGGCCACCAGATCATGTTCCACGATGACTTCCTTGCCGGCGGCGTTGAGTTCGGCCTGGGCCGGGGAGACGGTGCCGCAGAAGGGGCAGAGGATGGCCTTTTTGGCGGGGTTCCATTGGGCTTCGCCGCCGCAGGAGGGGCAACTGAACTTTTTTTTGGCGGTGGCGTCGCTCATGGAGCGGGAAGAATTATGAATTATGAATTATGAATTATAAATGACAGAAACGCGGAAGATTAGGATTAAGATTAGGATTAGGATTAAGATTAAGATTTCAGGAAATCGTCGAGGGCGGCGCGGGTGATGCGCCAGGAGGCGCCGATCTTTTTTCCCTTGAGGGAGCCGTCGGCCAGGGCGCTGAGGACATCGTTCTCGCTGACGTTGAGGACCAGGGCGGCGCCGGCGGGGGTGAGCAATTCCGGAGCGGCGCCGGAGGCGGAGGAGGCTGACGCGCCTCCCGTGCCGGTGACCGGGACGACGGGAGGGATGGCGGATTTTGTGGACGGGGTGGACGGGGCGGCGGCGGCGGCGCCCATGGTTTGGGCGATTTGCTGGCCCATGGCCAGGCCGGCGCCGAGTTGGGAGGCGGCCGCAGCCAGTCCGCCGCCTTCGCCTTTGGCCAGGGATTCGGCCATCTGGAATTTGATGTAATCATTGAGATTTCCCACGGCAGCCATGCTGGAGCGTTTGTCAATGGATTGCTCGACTTCGGGCGGAAGGGAGACGTTTTCGACGATGAAACTGGAGATTTCCAAGCCGTATTTGGTTGTGACGGCGGGGTTGATGACGGGCAGGAGGGCCTCGCCCAGCTCCTCGTAGCGGGCGGCCACGTCGAGCACGGGCACTTTGGCCAGGGCCACGGCTTCGGTGAAGACGCTGACGATGCGGGAGCGCATGGTGTCGCCGAATTCGTCGAGGCGGAAATGGGCGTCGGTGCCGGCGACTTCCTTGAGAAACAGTTTCACATCCACGACATGGAAATCGTAGGTGCCGTAGGCGCGGACGCGGACCATGCCGAAATCGGCGTCGCGCATCATGATGGGGTTGGCAGTGCCCCATTTGTTGCCGGTGAACAAGCGGGTGTTGACGAAATAAACGTCGGCCTTGAAGGGGGATTCGAGGCCGTATTTCCAGCCCTTCAGCGTGGAGAGGATGGGGATGTTGTCGGTGACCAGGGTGTGGGTGCCGGGGCCGAAGGTGTCGCCGAACTGGCCTTCATAGACGAACTGGGCGGCCTGGGATTCGCGCACGATGAGTTGGGCGCCGCGCTTGATCTCCTTCTGCTCGTCGGGGTAGCGCCAGGAGAGGGTGTCGCGGGAGTCGTCCTGCCATTGGATGATTTCCAGGAACTGGGTCTTCAGGTAACTGATCAAACTCATAATGCGCCTTTCTTTTTTCTGTTTTGACTATAATCGTTGCGCGGGGCTAAAGTGGAAAGTACAAATTTAGCCGAAAAATGTAATGGCCGGGGGCGAATTGTGAATTTTGAATAGCGAATGGTGAAAGGAAAACCGAATGCCGGCTGAAACACTCAATTGCCCGATGTGCGGGGCGGCGGTTTCGACGGAAGCGACGCTGTGCGAACATTGCGGGGCGCGGCTGGCGACGGTGGCCTGCCCGAAGTGCTTTGGCATGATGTTCGTGGGGGAGAAGTTTTGCTCGCATTGCGGCGCGCAGGCGGACCGGGTGGAAGTGGCGGGGGCCAAGCCCGAGATGTGCCCGCGCTGCAAAGTGGTGATGAACGCGGTGGTCATCGGCGGCAGCCCGCTGCGGGAATGTCCGCGCTGCGAAGGGATCTGGGCCGACGCGGACACGTTGCACAAGATTTGCGAGGACGTGGAAAAGCAGTCGGCGGTGCTGGGGATGGCGTCGGCGGTGGTGAAGCCGGAAGCGGTGGAACTGGAGCAGCATATCCATTACATCCCGTGTCCGGTGTGCGGGGGGTTGATGAACCGGGTGCAGTTCGCGAATTGTTCGCACGTCATTGTGAACGTGTGCCGGGAGCACGGGACGTGGTTTGACCGGGACGAATTGCGGCGCATCGTGGAGTTCATCCAGTCGGGCGGAATGGTGGAGGCGCGCGCGCAGGAGATTGCGGACCTGGAGCGGGCACGGCGGGCGGTGGAGGGACATGCGGTGCCGCTGGATCTGGGGTCCGGCTTTTCCCCGGGAGCGAATTACGATCTGTGGAAAGTCGGGATTGGGGCGGCGGCGGTTTTTCTCAGGTTGTTGCTAAGGAGGTAGATGGGAAGGGAGGAAGGCAGAGGGAGAGTCGCCAACAGGAGGGCAGTGTTTGATTCCTGCTCTTAATCCTAATCTTGATCTTAATCCTGCTCCTGAACGCCACCCAAAGCAGATTAAGATTAAGATTAGGATTAAGATTAAGAGGAAGGGCCGATGGCGGAGGGCGAGGGAGAATTGCGGCACGGAAATTTGCTTTTGGCGCGGCGGAGGATAGGTTGACTCTGTGGAAAGAACCGAGAAGAGCCGGCTGGATCCGGCGTTGAAAAAGCGCATCCAGGAGTTGATCGCGCTGCAAGGCGGGGGAGCGAACCCGGATTTGGTGGAGGACATCATCGCCAACGCACTCAAGCTGCTGACCGATGTGAAGGACCGGGGCGATGCGCGGGTGATCCGCACGGCGGTGCGGGAGTTGCGCTACGCCTTCCGGCTCTTCGCGCCCTACCGGGACACGCGCAAGGTGACGATTTTTGGGTCGGCCCGCACGGAGCCGGCGCAGGCGGAATACCGGGAGGCGGTGGAATTCGCGCGGCAGATGGCGGCGGCCGGATTCATGGTCATCACCGGGGCGGGGCCGGGGATCATGCAGGCGGGCCACGAAGGGGCGGGGCCGGAAAGGAGTTTTGGGGCGAACATCCGGCTGCCCTGGGAACAGGCGGCCAATCCGATAATTGACAAGGACGAGAAGCTGATCCACTTCAAGTATTTTTTCACGCGCAAGCTGACCTTTGTGCGGCATTCCGACGCGCTGGCCCTGTTTCCCGGGGGATTCGGCACGCTGGACGAGAGCTACGAGGCGCTGACGCTGATGCAAACGGGCAAAGGGCGGCTGGTGCCGCTGGTGCTGCTGGACCGGCCGGGGGGGAATTATTGGAAGACCTGGGACAAGAGTGTGCGGGAGCAACTCTTGCGGGCGGACCTGATTTCCCCGGAAGACCTGCATCTTTACCAGATAGCCAGCTCGGCCAGCCATGCGGTGCGGATCATCACGCGGTTTTATCGCAACTATCATTCCAGCCGGTTTGTCAAGGACTTGCTGGTGATCCGGCTGAAAAATGTGCCGCCGCCCTCGGCCCTGGAGGGGTTGAACGATGATTTTGGGGACATCATCAGCGGGGAGAAATTTCAGGCGATTGCCGCGACGCCGCAGGAGCGGGAGGACGACGATTGCCTGGGGCTGGGGCGGATCGCGTTTGGATTTGACCGGCGCAAATACGGGCGGCTGCGGCAACTGATTGATGTGTTGAACAGTTTCTGATTAAGAACTCACCGACGGGGACGATTGGAACCGAACTCTGTTCCCGTTTCAGCTACGGAGAAACAGGGATCAGTCCAACTCGGCCGGCCAAACTGGATTGGCGCGCGTCAAAAGTGCAAAATTCCGTGGCGCCGATGAGTTTGGCGGCTGCGACGTGCAGAACGTCCAGTGTGCGGCAACCCACAACCGGGGTGTGGTTGAGAGCGGACGCTTCAGCCTCTGCCATCACACGATGCCACAGACCGCCACGCGCGACCAGCAAACCGGCGGCATAATCATGTTCGATTTCCAACCACGCTGCTTGAACCTCCTGTTGCGTCAGCCGTTGCTGAAACAAGGCCAGACTCATCCCGTTGCGCAACTCGAGGCGGTGAAAGACGGTAAAAGGCAAGGGGGCCGGGTTAGCCTGACGCCAGGCATCGGCCCTGGGCGAATTCGCGTCGGTTGCATACAGCGAAAACAGAAAGCTGGTATCAGCGTAGGTTTTCAAAACCGTTCTTCCGCGCGAGCGAGCAGCACCATGTTGGGGAGAACTTTGCCGCCGAAAATCCGGCGGCGACGGGCGGAATAATCAGGCAGCGGCGAAGTCCGTCCGGCTTTTTCGCCGGGGCCTTCGCCTTGGGCATGGCTGATCGTGGCGTCCTGCAAATCATCCAACAGCCAACGGGCGATTTCCCAGCGCTCTTGCGGCGGCAACTGCCGCAACGCCGCCTCGATTTCCAAAACCTTGCTCATGATGGTCAAACATACCAGAACCATCCCGCGTTTGCGAGAGGCATTTTGCGATCCACCAACACTCAGCCGCTAATTTGTAGAGAGGCGGCGGTACGGCGGTTGAACATCACCGGCTTCGATTTCATATCAATAAATTAGGATACTAAGACTAAGATGAAGATTAAGATCAGGGATGGGAGGAAGCCGGCCGGAGGAGGTCCGTGCAACGATGGGGACGGTCGGCGACCAGCCAGCGGCTGGCTTTCATTTCGAAGCGCGGCAGGGTTCCGGCGGGGGCCAGGATGATGGGGACGCGCAGATTGAAGGCGGCGTGCAGGCCGGTCTGGATGCGCCGGACAAGGGCTTCGGGGTCGGGGCAGCCGGCGCTCAACTCAATGCGCAGGGTGAGTTCGGACAGGCTGGCGGACGGATCCACTTTGACCTGATATTCGACAACTTCGGCGAAGCCATGCAATAAATCCTCCACCGCGGAGGGATAGATGTTCACGCCCCGCACGATGAGCATGTCGTCGGCCCGGCCCAGGATGCCGCCCGCCAGAGCCAGGTCGTGGCAGCCGCACAGGCAGGGCGGAGCGGCGCTGGTTTGCGGTGGTCGCAGACCGCCGCTACTGGCCGGGGCCACGCGCACCAGGTCGCCGGTGCGGTAGCGCAGGAGCGGGGAGGGGAGCCGGTCCAGGGTGGTCACGACCAATTCGCCCATTTCACCGGCGGGAACGGGGTTTCCCCTGGGAGCAAGGACTTCCGGGAAATAGGCCGATTCGATGACGTGCAGGACGCCGGCCTGGGCCGGGCACTGGTGGCTGATGGGTCCGGTTTCGGTCATGCCGTGATGGTCGAAGATGCGGGCGCCGGGCCAGAGTTGTTCCAGCCGCCGGCGGGTGGCGGGAATGCTGCCGCCCGGCTCGCCCGCCACGATGATGGAGCGGACGGGCGAGGAACGGAGGTCTATGTTGCCGGCCGCGGCCACTTCGGCCAGGCGGACGGCGTAGCTGGGGGTGCAGCAGAGGACGGTGGCGGAGTTGTCAATAATAGCTTTGAGGCGGCCGGGGCTGCCCAGGCCGCCGCCGGGAAGGCAGAGGCAGCCCAGTTGCTGGGCGGCGTCGAAGGCGAGCCAGAATCCGAGGAAGGGACCGAAGGAGAAGGCGAAATAAACGCGGTCGCCGGGCCGGACGCCGGCGAGGCGGTATATTTTCTTCCAGCTTTCCACCATGGATTGCCAGCTTTCCGGGGTGTCGAGCCAGCGCAACGGGGTGCTGGTCGTGCCGCTGGTTTGGTGGAAACGGGTGCAGGAGGCGGCCGGAGAAGTGAGGTTGGAGCCATAGGGCGGAAAGGCGCGCTGGTCGGCGCTCAATTCCTCCTTGGTGGTGAAGGGGAAGCGGCGGAAATCCTCCAGGCTGGAAAGGCGGGTGTCCAGGCCGGAGAATTTCTGCCGGTAAAAACGGTTGGCGGGAAGAATGGCGGCGAGCAACCGGCGCAGTTGGGCCAGTTGTTGGGCGGCGATGGCCGGGCGGGTGGGAAACTCGCTCGCCATTTATGGCTCGGCTTGAGGCGCGGCTTGGAAGGCGGCGGCGACGGCCGCGGCAGCGGGTTTGCCGGCATGCGTGGGCGCGGCCGCCGGTTTAAACAACATCACCAAACAGCCGCCCGCCGCCGCCATGAGGATGCCCAGATAAAATGGCCACGGAATGGAGCGCAGGCCATCCTTGGGCGGGTTCAAGCATAAGGCGACCACGGCGTTGACGACGGGCGCGCCGGCAAAAACGATGGACATGACCACGCCGGGCTTGCCGCCGTTGCCGAAAGCGAGGAGGACGCAGAAGGCGCCCAAGGCGCCCACGATGCCGGCGACGAGCGACCAACCCATCCCCGCCGCTGGAAAGCTCCAATCGGCCTTGCGCGTGGCCAAAATAGCGACGGGCGCCAGGACGGCGGTGAGGAAATAGGCCAGGCCCACGAAGAGAAAGGATTTGTAGAGGGCATTGGTTTTATCGGCCATGGCCACCTGCCCGCTGTGGAGGAATATTCCGTATAGTCCCCAGGAAAGGACCGTCATCAACGCAAAAATGATCCAGCTCATATATGTGAAACAATGCTAAAACTGCAACGGCCTAACTTTAGCCCGAAACAGGGGTTTGCGCAAATGAGAAAATAATTTAAGGTAATGCCTCAGTGAAGGAGTGCGCCCGTCCTCGGGCGCAGCATCAGGCAAAGACTCGGCGGTCTGGGGATTTGTCGGGCGCCCCGGCAGTTCGGACGCTGCTGCGCCCGGGGACGGGCGCACTCCGACAGTCTCCCCGCCGTCACTGCGGCATTGCCTTAAAGGTGCTCGCGGCCGGCGAAGCCGGATTCCAGGTCGTGCCAGAATTCGATGTCCTCTTCGTCGCGCTCCCAGCAGAGGAAGATTTCCCGGCCGTCGCGGTAGGAGGGGAAATCAATCAGGCCGCGCTTGAGGTCCTTGACCTGGATTTGGCGGCGGTGGAATTCCAGCAGCACGTCGCGGCATTCGGCCAGGGTTTTGATGAGGTCGTTGACCGCTCTGCCGCCGGCGTCGCGGCTTTGGTCCAACAGGGCGCCGACTCTTTTGTCGAGGGTTTTGAGGCGGTCGGCGCATTTGTCCAGGCCGTCGAGCCAGAGGCGGACGTTGGGGAGCAGGGCGCGGGCTTGATCGACGGTGTAATGTTTGGAGAACTGCGGGGGCATGGGGGGATCAGGTGGCGCCGGCGTCCACCACCTGTAGTTTCTTCTTGACATCATCGTTGGGTTCGACGGCCAGGGATTTTTTCCAGTTTTCCACCGCCTTGCCCAACTGGCGGAGGGAGAGGTAAACATCGCCCAGGTGGTCGAGGATGGTGGGGTCGGGCTCGGGAGAGAGTTCGACCGCCTTGACCAGCCAGGGGAGGGCCGCCTGCGGCAGCTTGAGCTTGAAGAGGACCCAGCCCATGCTGTCGAGGTAGGCGGCGTTTTTGGGATCCAGCTTGCAGGCTTTCTCGATGTAAGCCCGGGCCTTGGGGAGGTGTTCGCCCTGGTCGGCCCACATGAAGCCCAGGTAGTTGAGGGCTTCGGCGTCGTCCGGGTCCAGGTCAATGCACTTTTGCAAATAGTCCTCGGCCCGGTGGTACTGGTGGTCGCGCTCGCAGGCGGCGCCGATTTGGAAATAGAATTGACGGTCCAGGCGGGCGGGATTGTTGGTGCGGGCCAGGGTTTCGGCGGCGGAAAAGTGGCGCACCGCTTCGCCATAATCCTTGAGCTGGAGGTTGACCAGGGCGTTAAAAAACCGGGCGTCGAAGCTGTCGGGAAAGCGGAGGCGGGCCAGATCGAGGATTTGCAAGGCGTCGTCGCCGCGGCGCAGGTCGGCCAGGACCAGGGCCAGACGGTAATAGGCCTGTTCCAGTCCCGGCGCCAAGCGGCGGGCTTTTTCAAAATCGTCGGCCGCTTCGGCCAGCCGGCCGCCGGAGTGGGCCAGGATGCCCAGGTAATACCAGGCCTGGTAGTGGGCGGGGTCCTCCTTGACGATGGCTTGGAACTGGGCGGCGGCGTTGGTCACGTCGTGCGCGTCCAAGAGGATTTCCCCCAGCTTTTCGCGGAGGTGGTCGCGCAGGGTGACGGAGTCCGAGGTGGAGGAGTCAACGGCCTTGGTCAGGAGCCGGTTGTAAACCTCGCCGGCTTTCTTCAGTTCGCTCAGGTGCGCATAGGTGTCGGCCAGGCGCTCCCAGAGGTCCCGGGCGGAGAATTTCATGGCGGCGGCCCGGTCCAACAGGGCGACGGCGCGAAGACGCACGGGGTCCTTCTCTTTTTCCTGCGGTGCCCGGCAAGCGGCATAAAGGTCGGCCAGGGCGATGAGTTGGGCCGGGGTGTTGCGGATATGTTTGGCCGCTTGATCGAGGGTTTTGAGGGCCTTGGCCATTTTGCCGGTTTGCACCAGAACTTTTAGTTTGCTCTGGTAGCTTTGCAGGGCATCGGGCCGCCGGGCAATGGCCTGGAGGCTGGCCGCCAGCGCGGCCCTGGTCTTGCCCGCCTGCAGATCCGCCAAGGCCAGCAAGCTGAAGATCGGCGCGGAAGCACCCGGACGGACGGCGACTTTGGACAAGAGGGTGACGGCCCTTTCGGGATGATGCTGATCGAGAAGCCATTCGGCGACATCGCAGGCGGTTCTTTCGTTGCCCGGATCGGCCAGGACGGACTTGTAGAATTCCTCCATCGCCTCGTCGTGGCGGCCGGTGGCCTCGAAGCTTTCCCCGGCGGCGAAATGGGCCAGGGCCTCGGGGTTGCCTTTGCCCGAGGGCAGGGCATCGGCCGGCGCCTCCTCCCCCTCCTCCTCCGCAGGCTGGCCGCCGGCCAGGGCATTGGTGGGGGCGCCGGGCGGCGCGTTGGTTTTGGCCGAGGCGGTGTGGCGCGCCGGGACGGCCGCGCAAGCGCACAAAAGCGCCCCGGCGCAAGCCAGGAAAAAAGCTGACGGACAATACTTCATGCGACGTTACAGGACAAAAACCATCCTCCTCCGCTGGCGGGCGGACTGCGCCCGGCGCGCCGGGCAAACCCATGCTGTTAACCGCCCCGGCTACTTCTGCCAGGTGCGCTTCTTGTGGCGGTTGGCGCGCAGCTTTTTACGCCGTTTATGTTTATTGATTTTGCTTTTACGGCGTTTTTTTAGTGATCCCATACTTTAATAATGTGATTCGATCTTAATATACCACCTTGTTGAGCGGATATTCAATAATTCCTTCCGCCCCGGCCGCTTTGAGCTGCGGGATCAGCTCCCGCACGATTTTTTCATCAATAATGGTTTCCACCGCCACCCAGCCCGGCTGGCTCAAGTGGGCGACGGTCGGTTTGCGCAAGGCGGGCAGGGCGCGGAGAAGCCGGTCCAGGTTTTTTTGCTCCAGATTCATTTTGAGGCCTACTTTGCTTTCGGCCTCTAGGGCGCCGCGCAAGAGGAGGGCAAGGGTCTCGATTTTTTGGCGTTTCCAGGGGTCCTTCCAGGAGTTATGGTTGACAATGAGGCGCGGGGTGGAGACCAGGAGGGTGTCCACGATGCGCAGATGGTTGGCCCGCAGGGAGGAGCCGGTCTCGGTGATTTCGACGATGGCGTCCACCAGTTCATGGGCCTTGACCTCGGTGGCGCCCCAGGAAAACTCGACCTCGGCTTTGACGCCGTGCTTGCGGAGCCAGCGTTTGGTGATGTTGACGACCTCGGTGGCGATGCGTTTGCCCTGCAAATCCTTGGGCGATTTGATGGGGGATTCCTCCGGCACGGCCAGCACCCAGCGGGCGGGCTGCCGGGTGGCCTTGCTGAAAAGAAACTCCGCCACTTCGTGGACGTCGGAACCATTTTCCACCACCCAATCGTGTCCGGTGATCCCGCAATCCAGATAGCCGTGGGCGACGTAGCGGCTGATTTCCTGGGCGCGGATGAGGCGCACGGCCAACTGCTCGTCGTCCACGTAGGGGATGTAGGAGCGGCTGCTGACCTGGATGTTGAAACCGGCCTTGGCCATTTTGGCCAGGGCGGCTTCCTGCAAACTTCCCTTGGGCAATCCCAATTTCAAAATCTCTTTGCTTTTATTCTTCTTCATACCGTGTCAGGCCGCGCTTGACGCGGGGCCGGGAATAATTTTTGCCGGACTGCTTCACGCGCGTGGCGGGGTTGATTTTCCACGGCCGGCGCGGCAATGCCAACTTTTTCTTTTTGGCTTTCATGGCATGCGGGGCGCGGGGCGGGCAGCCTTCTATATCCAGACCGTTTGGCGGCCTTGCACGCGAATGGCCCCGCGGGCCAGGGCCGCAATCGTCGCCGGGTAAACCACCCGCTCGGCCTCCTGGATGCGGGCGTGCAGGGTGGCGGGGGTGTCGTCCGGCAGGACCGGCACGGTGCGCTGGGCGATGATCGGCCCGCTGTCAACGCCCTGGTCCACAAAGTGAACGGTGGCGCCGGTGAATTTGACGCCGTAATCCAGGGCCTGTTTCCAGGCTTCCAGGCCGGGAAAAGCCGGCAGCAGCGCGGGATGGATATTGACCACGCGCTGGGCAAAGGCCCCCAAAAACCCGCCTTTCAAAATGCGCATGAACCCGGCCAGCGCCACCAGGTCAACCCTGGCCTCTTGCAGCGCGCGGACGTAAGCGGCCTCGGCTGCTTCATCCAATTTGGCGCGGAATTTTCCGGGCGCGATAAAAACCGCCGGCAGGCCGCGCGCGCGCGCCTGCTGCAAAATGCCGGCGTCGGCCACGTCGCTCAGGACGATGGCGACTTGGGCGGGGATTTGGCCGGAGGCGCAGGCGTCGGCAATGGCGGCGGCGTTGGAGCCTTTGCCGGAACCAAGGAGGCCGAGCCGGAATTCTTTGCCGCCACTCATGCCTCTTACATTCCTCAGAACGGCGCAATGCGCAAGCCTGAAGCGAAGGCGGCGGGGATGGGGAAGGCCAATGACAAAGGATAAATGCTAAATGATAAATGACAGGAAACCAGCCCGGGCCAGTGACGGCAAAGCGTTGGCGCCGGTTTGCAAGGGCAGATGGACCGGACGGGTGCGGCCCGGAGGCACTGGATTGTTGTGTTTCAATTAACGAACCGGCTGGTGTATATTAAAACCCAATCATGAGACTGCCCTCGACCAAGACACTCATTGTTCTCGCAGTCATTTCGCTCATCGGGTGTGGTGTGCTCGCACCAATGTGGTATCCCGGCCCGATGCCAGTCATCGGTTCAGACGGATTGCCTATGCACGGAGCCGATGGGAAGTTTTTGGTTCATCGCGACATGGCAAAACTCTACCGAATGTGGATCCCATCGGGAGTATTGTTTGCTTGCGGAGCAGCACTCATTATCTGGTTGGTTGTAAGATTCCTTAAGTTTCTATTTGGCCGATACAGGAACGACACAAAAGTGGCTTATGATGCAGTCTGCCAATTTATTGAGCTACGAGACGCTGGCAAACTGCCTGGTCTCGCTCGCGATGATCCCGGCCGAGTGGAGGCGGATACGATTCCACGGACCAAGCGCGTGAAATACCCGATTTCTGTAGTTCTTCACAAGAAGGTGGAAAAAGACCATTCGCGCCTGAGTTATACGCTCACGAAGGAGAGCAGAAAGAACGAATGGCGCCTCGCTAAGGCGTGGCGGACAAAACCGGATGGCCAGCGCGAGGATTTGAAGGTTAATTGACAGGCAACGTTGGTCCAACAATTTGCCGCACACGAACTGCCGCCCGCGCTTCGGTTTCGGGAGGCTCTGTTTTTTCCCGGCGCTGGACTCGCTGGCAACGCCGGTTCCCTGCGGCGGTCAGTGAGCTGAACCGTTAGGGTACTCTGCATATGACACCCCGACAGGCTGTGCGACTGGCTGGCGGGACGCCAGCCAGAGAGACCGAGGCGTTCGCTCTCCCAATTCCAACTGCAAGTGCCCGGGTGAGGAACTTTCTTATTTGGCGCTCTTTCTTGTCGCAACCCAGTCCTTGATGCGCTGGTCCAGCACGTCCAGCGGCAGGGCGCCGCCGTCGAGGACGTGGTCGTGGAATTCGCGCACGTCAAATTTGGGGCCGAGTTGCCCGGTGGCGTAGTCGCGCAGTTCCTTGATTTTCAACTGGCCCATTTTGTAGGCCAGGGCCTGGCCGGGCCAGGAGATGTAACGATCCACTTCCACAATGATGTCCTGATCGGTCTTGGCGGAGTTTTCGCGGAAATAATCCATGGCCTGCTGGCGGGTCCAATGCTGGGAATGCAGGCCGGTGTCCACCACCAGCCGGATGGCGCGCCAGACCTCAAAGGTAAGCTGGCCGAATTTGGAGTAGGGGTCCTTGTAGAAGCCCAGCTCCGTGCCCAATCCCTCGCAGTAAAGCGCCCAGCCTTCCACAAAGGCGGTGTAAGCGCCGTGCCTGCGGAAATCGGGCATCTCTTCCATTTCCTGGGCGAGGGAGATTTGCAGGTGGTGGCCGGGCACGGATTCGTGCAAGGCCAGCGCTTCCATTTCCCATTTGGGCCGCATGTCGAGGGCATAAGTATTGACATTAAACCAGCCGGGCCGGCCCGCTTGCGGCGAACCGGGCTGATAGTAAGCGGAGGTTTGCGATTTTTCCATGTAGGATGGAATGGCCGTGACGCCGTATTGGGTGCGCGGCAGTTTGCCGAACAGGCGCGACAACTCCGGGTCCACCAGCTTGGCATGGACGCGGTAGGCGTTGAGCAAATCGTCCTTGTTGGTGTAGAAAAACTTCGGGTCGGTGCGGACATAATTGCAAAACTCCGAAAACGTTCCCTGGAAGCCGGTTTGGGCGATGACCTGGTCCATTTCGCCGCGGAGGCGCTTGACTTCGGACAAGCCGATGTCGTGGATTTCCTGCGGGGTCTTCGTGGTGGTGGTTTCGACACGCGCCTGGTAGGCGTACCAGGCCGGGCCGTCGGGCAATTCGCTCAGGCCGATAGTTTCGCGCGCGCCGGGGAGGTAGCTGTTGGTCATGAAAACGTAGAGCTTGGAGAAGGCCGGGACGACTTTTTCGCGCAAGGCCGCGGCGGCTTCCTGGCGCAGGCGGGCGCGGTCGGCTGGGGGAAATTGCGGGGGAAATTCGGTGAAGGGCTTGACGACGGCGTTTTGCTCCAGGTCATCAATGGTCTGGCTTTTGATCTGGGCGGGCACGTCGCGCAAGGTGATGCGCGGGGGCGTGATGCCGGCGGCCAGGCCCTTTTGCAGCAGGACGATGGTTTGGTCCACCAGCGCGGGGAGGGCCTGGAGGCGGGCGATCATGTCCTCATAATCCTGCACGGTATGGCGCGGGGCAATGGCCAGGGTTTCGGGCGCCTGCTGCTGCACCCCGGCCATCTGGGTGATGGCCATGTATTCGCGCGGGAAGCGCGTCCCCTCGACTCGCAGCTCAAGGCCGCGCTTGAAAAGATCGCAGTTCAATTGATCGGCCGCGCTCAAGGCGGCGCGGTTGATGGAGGCCAGGGCTTGCAGCGGGGCTTGGAGTTCCCGTTGGCGCCGCGCGATGGCCTGGAGCGATTCGTCCGTCCAGCGGTCATTGAATCCGGGGTAGCCGGCTTCGGTGGCCATTTCCGGGTTTTCGCGCAGATCATAGTCCCACTTGATTTTGAAAAGCTGGCGGAGGCGACCGGCGTCATTGCCGGTGGCGGCGGCGATTTTGGCGCAATCCTGTTCAAACGCCGTCGGCGTTTGGGCCGGGGCGGCAAAACCGCCTGTCAGAATAAGGGCCATCGCAAAGACAGTTTTGTCAATTCGATTCATGCGGCGGACAATACGCAAAAGCCGTCCCAATCCGCAATGGGAATGAAGTCACATAGCCGCAAAAGAACAAATGCAACACAAGGAAAAACGCCTTTTCTCTTGCCATCCTTGCGTTCCTTTGCGGCCATCAATCTGCAATTGGCAATGCGCCCTGCGCAATGGAAAAACCGCTCTGGCATTGCGCCGGCTCAAGGGCTATGCTCCCGCCACAGATGAAATTACTCAACCTTGCTGTTTTGTCGTTCACCCTGGTGCTGGTGGCGCGGGCGGATGAGGGGATGTGGCTGTTTAATCAACCGCCCCGCCAAATCCTGCGCGAGCGTTATCAATTCGAGGCCAGCGACCCCTGGCTGGAACATCTGCAAAAAGCTTCCATCCGCTTCAACTCCGGCGGCTCGGGCAGTTTCGTGAGCGAGGACGGGCTGTTGATTTCCAACCATCACGTCGGGGCCGACGCTTTGCAAAAATTCAGCACGCCGGCAAAGAATTACCTCAAGACCGGCTTCTACGCGCGCACCCTGGCCGAGGAAATCAAATGCCTGGACCTGGAGCTTAACGTTCTCCAGTCCGTCGAAGATGTCACCACGCGGGTCAACGCCGCCGTGCCCGCCAGCGCCGATGCCGCCGCCGCCTTCCTGGCGCGGCGCAAGGTGATTGCGGACATCGAAAAGGAGTCGCTGGACAAGACGGGGCTGCGCTCGGATGTGGTCACGCTCTGGCAGGGTGGGGCGTATCATCTCTATCGCTACAAGCGCTACACGGACGTGCGGCTGGTCTTTGCGCCCGAGCAGCAGATTGCGTTTTACGGAGGTGACCCGGACAATTTTGAGTTCCCGCGCTACGACCTGGACATCTGCCTGTTCCGCGCCTACGAAAACGGACAGCCGGCCCAGGTGAAGGATTACCTGCGCTTTTCCCGGCCGGCCCGCGCGACGGGGAACTGGTTTTGGTCTCCGGCCATCCCGGCGGGACCAGCCGGATGCTGACGATGGCGGAATTGGAGTGTCTGCGCGACCAGGCGCTGCCCTTTCGCCTGGGCGTGCTCAAGCGTTTGGAAGTGTTGGTGGGAACCTGGAGCAATCGCACCGAGGAAAACGCCCGGCGCGCGCGCGAGCTTTTCTTCGGCATTCAAAACAGCCGCAAAGCCATTGACGGCCGTCTGGCCGGATTGCTCGATCCTGATTTGATGGGACCCAAAGCCAAGGCGGAGGAGGAATTCAAATTGACGGTAAGAGTAGGCCCTGATGGTGTCGGGAGCTTCCCCGAAGCCCTCGCCGCCTACGATAGAATTGCCCAGGCGACCACCACGCTGGCCGCGCAGGCGGTTCGTCAATACTTGCTCGAAAGCGCCCAGGGTTTCAACTGCGAGAGCTTCCGCCTGGCCCGCACTCTGTTGCGCGCCGGCGAGGAACGCCCCAAACCCAACGGCGAGCGGCTGCGCGAGTATTCCGACTCCGGCAAAATTTCCCTCGAACTGGCCCTTTTCTCGGAAGAGCCAATTTACAACGACATGGAAATCCTCACCCTTGCCGACTCGCTCACCTTCCTGGCCACGACGTTTGGCGACAACGATGAACTTGTGCAAAAAGTGCTGGCCGGCAAATCGCCGCGCGACCGGGCGGTGGAGTTGATCAACACCACCAAGGTGCGCGACGTGGCCTTCCGCAAACAGCTTTACGAGGGCGGCGCCAGCGCGGTGACGGCGGCGCATGATCCCATGATCGAATTGGCGCGGCTGATTGATCCGGCGGCGCGCTCGCTGCGCAAAGTTTCCGATGAACAAAACGAAATCAAACAACAGGCCCACGCCGCGCTGGCGCGCGCGCGCAACGCCTTGCTGGGCAACGAGGGCTATCCTGACGCGACCTTCACCCTGCGGCTGTCCTTCGGCACGGTCAAAGGCTACGAGGAACAGGGCCAGCCCGTGCCCGCCATCACTACCATGGCCGGCATCTACCAGCGGGCCAGGGAGATGAACAACCGCCCGCCCTTCGATCTGCCGCCGCTCTGGGAAAAGCGCAAAGCCAAGCTGAATTTGAGCACGCCGTTGAATTTCGTGAGCACGGACGACATCATCGGCGGCAATTCGGGCAGCCCGGTGGTGAACCGGGCCGGGGAGTTTGTGGGGATTATATTTGACGGAAACCTGGAGGGCCTGCCGTGGGACTACGCCTTCAGCGACAAGCAGGGCCGGGCCACCTCCGTCGCCTCCCCCGCCATCCTGGAAGCGTTGAACAAGGTGTACCAAGCCAAGGACCTGGCCAAAGAACTGGTCACGGGCCACCGGGCGCGTTAGCCCGGTCGCTGACCCCTAATCCTGATCTTGAGCCACGCGTTGACTCACGGCAAAACCTTACCGAAGGAGCCGAAGAGTCGTCTAAATTTTCTTAATATTAATTCTCTTGACTTTTTGGCTTTTGTGAATTTAGCCTATGGGCATTGCAGCTTTCAATGCCCATAGGCTCAATTTTGATTTTTGATTTAATACCCCTTCCAGTTCGAATTCGCACTATTGCCAAAATCGAAGGAGTGAGTTTTGGTTCAGCGGCGGGACCGGGTTTTGATGCAACGGAGGGTGTGAAGTCTGGTTTAGAAGAGCTGTGATTTTTGGTTCCACACGGGGAGTGAGCTTGCGGGTGCGGCACGACAGGGTGATTACATTTGATTGACCTGGCGCGTCGCCGGATTATATTGGCTGCCTTTTATGAATATTCTGGTTTGCGACCCGATCTCGCCAAAAGGCATCGCGCTCCTGCAACGGTGCAAGGAGTTCCAAGTCACTGTGCTCAAGCAGAAACTGCCGGAGGCCGAGCTGCTCCCGCTGGTCAAGGAGGCCCATGCCCTGGTCGTCCGTTCCGAGACCAAGGTCACCAAGAATGTCATTGCCGCCGCCCCCCATCTTCTGGTCGTCGGCCGCGCCGGAGTGGGAGTGGACAACGTGGATGTGGACGCGGCCACGGCCCGGGGCATTGTGGTGATGAACACTCCCGGAGGCAACACCATCTCCACGGCGGAGCTGACCTTTTCCATGCTCATGGCCCTGGCCCGGAAGATTCCGCAGGCTCATGCCTCCATGAAGGAGAGCAAATGGAGCCGCAAGGATTTTCAAGGCACCGAACTTTACAACAAAACCCTCGGCATCCTTGGCATGGGCCGCATTGGCACCGAAGTGGCCAAACGCGCCCTGGCTTTTGGCATGAAGGTCATGGCCTACGACCCCTACCTTTCGCTGGCCCGGGCCAAGGCTTTGCAGGTGGATTTGAAGGAAGACGTGGACGACCTTTATCGCGAATCCGCTTTCATCACCGTCCACATGCCGATGACCGATGAAACCCGGGGCATGGTCAACGCCGCCGCCTTTGCCAAAATGACCAAGGGGGTGCGCGTGCTCAATTGCGCGCGCGGCGGCATCATCAACGAAGCCGATCTGTGCGCCGCCATTCAATCCGGCCAAGTGGGGGGGGCCGCCCTGGATGTCTATGAAGTCGAGCCGCCGCCGGCCGATTTTCCGTTGCGCCAGTTGCCCCAAGTCATCATGACGCCGCACCTGGGGGCCAGCACGCAGGAAGCCCAGGAAAACGTCGGGATCGAAGTGGCCAACACCATCATTGATTTCCTGGTCAACGGCGCCGTGCGCAATGCCCTCAACCTGCCCAATCTGGATGCCCAAACCTATCAGGCCGTCAAACCCTTCCTGGTTCTGGGCGAAAAGCTGGGGCGCCTGCTGGCCCAGCTTGCCCCCAAACGCAATGACCGCCTGATCATCACCTATGGCGGCAAGGCCTCCGAGTTGCCAACCGATCCGATCACCCGCGCCGTGCTCAAAGGCTTCCTCGAACTGCCGGGCGGCCAGGAGGTCAACCAGGTCAACGTCCGCAGCGCCGCCGCCTCCCTGGGCCTGTTGATTGAAGAAATCAAATCCAGCGAAGCGACCGACTTCAGCGAATGGCTCCATGTGGCCGCGCATTCCGGGGAAGAAAGAACCTCCGCCGGCGGCAGCGTTTTCGGGACGAAAAACCTGCCGCGCATCGTGCGCCTTTTCGGCCAGCCGGTGGAGATTGTCCCCGAGGGCGTCCTGTTTCTGATGAACAACAAAGACCGGCCCGGCATCGTCGGCTACATCGGCACGCTCCTGGGCAAGCACCGCATCAACATTGCCAGCATGAGCCTGAGCCGCGACGCCGCCGGGGGCAAGGCCCTCACCGTTTTAAATCTGGACAGCGTGCCGCCTCCCGCCCTGCTCCAGGAAATCCAAAAAGACCCGGACATCAGCAACATCCGCGTGGTCAAACTTTGAACGGTTGGCCGCTTTGACCGCTCTCAACATGATGACTCGATTTCCCAGGCCGCGCCTTCTCCCGGCCGCCGCCGCCCTGTCCCTCTTCGCCCTGGCCTGGCCTGCCTCCGCCCAGGACAAGTCTGCCGACGCTCTTTTCCCCGACCCCGTTGTGGCCACCGGCAAGGGCTTTGCCATCAAGCACAGCACGGTGCAGGACGCGTTTATCACCGAAAAAAACCTGGTGGCGCAGCAGCAAAATGTCATCATTCCCGAAAGCGACCGCCCGCGGGTCGAGTCGGACCTCCTCCTGCACCTGGTGGTGGACAAGATTTTGGTGCAGAAAGCCACCGAGGACGAAAAAGCCAGGATGCGCGAGGACGTGACGAAGTATATTGAGGATATCCGCAAGGCCGCGCCCAGCGAAGAGCTTTTTCAACAACAAATCAAGGCCTCCGGCAAGACCCTGGAGGAGATCAAGGCCGCTTACCTGGAAAAAAAGCTGGCCCGGCTCGTTCTGGTCCGCGAATTGGTGCCGAGCAATGCCGTGTCGGACGAGGCCGTCAAAAAATTCTATGAGGACGAAAAAAATGCCACCAACTTCGCCATCCCGGAACTGGTTCATGTGGCCCACATTCTCATTTCCGAGATTGACCCGGCGACCAAGCAATCGCTCCCGCCCGACAAGAGGCGGGAGAAGGAAAAACTGGCCCGGGAAGTCAGGACCCGGGCCGAAAACGGGGAGGATTTCGCGGCCCTGGCCAGGCAATACTCCGACGATATCAGCACCAAGGACAAGGGCGGCGAGCACACCTTTGCCCGCCATGCCATGCCGCCCGCGCTCGAAGGATTCGAGGCCGCCGCTTTTTCCCTCAAGACCAACCAAATCAGCGATCTGGTCGAGACCCCCTTCGGCTTTCACATTATCAAGCTTCTGGAAAAACTGCCTCCGTCCCGGATGCCTTTCGACAAAGTCTCGGCCGGCATCAAGGATTACCTGGCCAACGCGGAAATCAACAAACAACTTCCCGCCTACATCCCCAAGATCGAGGCGGAGTACGACGTCAAGTTCCTCATGCCGGGCTATTCACCCACTCCCCTGGTCGCGCCCGCCACAAATGCCCCGCCCGCCGCTGTCCCCGGCGCTGACAAGAAGTAAGAATGGGTCCGCCCCGCTTGAACTATTTCGCTTTTTCCACCACCAGCATTTCGACGGGCGCTCGTCCGGGAATAAAGTCCAAGCCGAGCTGCTCACTCACAGCTTTCGTAATGGCATCAAAACTGTAGTTCATTGCATCCCATTTCAGGTCATAATCGTAAGAATTGGTAAGCCCGGTCTGGTCCACAATGGGAATCGTCCCTTTCCCTTCCACCCAATTAGCCAAACTCGACATCCCAGGTTGACGATAAGCCATCAGCTTGCCTTGCAGCTCGCCGAACGATCCTTGTCCCGGGCGGTCCAACTTTAGACCGGTTGCGTTGGGGTCTCTGATTTTGAGAAACAATACGTTCGTTTCTATGGTTTCATGCCTTGCGACGATGCCGAATTGTTTTCTTATCAACCGTTGCATGGCTTCTCTTTGGCCGGACGGAATGCTCGCAATGTAGTCGTACCCGCCTTCTGGAAGCGTTGTCAAAAGAATCGTTCGGCAACGATTGATCCCTCGTTCACTGTCTCCATAGGCATTGGCTACAATCCCGGCCATGTCCGAATTGAGTGCCCACTTTTTGCCGTCAACAGCATTCATGCCGTAACCTCCTTTTGGAAATTTCGATGGAAGGATCTTCACCAGCGGCGGAGCTTTGTCCAAATCTCGCGTTGACCTCCACGTATTCACCTGCCACGGATAATTCTCATTTTCGTATCGGTGAATCTCTTTCACTGTGACGGTTGTTGTCCCAGTGGCAAGCAACAAGACCACACCAACCACGATTGTCGTTTTTGCTTTTGTCCATGCCATAAGTTTCAATGCTCCTTTGATGAGGGTTAAGGTTGATGCGCTGGCCGCCGCGCCCTTGGCCATCGCCACGGCGGTGACAGTGCTTGCCAGCGCCGCGGGCGCGGCTTGAACGGAATGGGAGGCAATCGCCCCGGCGATGATGGCGGTGGTGGAACTGACGCCGCGTTTGCAGAAAAATTTTCGCAACTTATCCAGGGCGCGGCTGACCCGTTTCTTGGCGGCGTCCTCGCTCGCGCCCAGGGCCGCCCCGACTTCCTGCAAGCTGCGTCCCTCAAAGAAACGCAGCACCAGCGCATCGCGATCGGCCTGGCTGAGCCGCAGCATCGCCTCCTCCAACAGCGGTGACAATTGTTGCCAGGCCGCATCCGCCTGGGTTTCCTCAAGTGTGGATTGCATATAGGCCTCCTGTTCGCGCTGCCGGCGGCGATATTCCCGTTTGAGCGCGCTCCTGGAGACATGGCAGGCGGCGCGGTAAAGCCAACTGGGCAGAATGGTCCTTTGGTTGAGCGAGCCGGCCTTGCGCGCCAGAATAATGAAGACGGCCTGGGTGATTTCCTCGGCCAAGTGCGGATCGCGCCCCAGCCGCAGGGCCGCCGAAT
Source organism: uncultured Verrucomicrobiae bacterium (assembly GCA_963707025.1). GTDB lineage: Bacteria > Verrucomicrobiota > Verrucomicrobiia > Limisphaerales > Palsa-1400 > JBEKOF01. The sequence goes on from CAVPOM010000003.1 coordinate 94,098, forward strand.
AAACCAGATTGGCATGACGCGCCACCAGCGCGGCAAAGGCGCTCTCGGACTGATGGGCGGCGTATTGCCGCACCAGTTCAATGTCATCGGCGGTCATTCACCCTATTCATGCACGCCCAAAGGAAAAAAGGGACAAACAATTTACACCTAATGAGACCTCTGCAAAACGCGCGTCCACGATTGTAGCGGCGGTCTGCGACCTTGTCATTACCCACATTTTGTTCTAAGTAAGTTTAGACAAGCTAATTCATAAGCGCCTCAATCACAGCAACTTAGTACCTTGTACCTTAACGACGTACTGTCACACTGGCGCGATGAATACCTGTTTAATGGCTCCGGCCCAGTGGGCTCAAGATGAATTTGGGTTTGCCCAATTGGGCGATCAACGTCGTAATAGGCGCCTGGTGAAGATCGCTGAACCGTTGGCCAAGAGTCCTGGGGGGACGCTGCCGCGAGCCTTTCCGCAATGGGCGGAACTCAAAGCCGCCTACCGGTTCCTGAACCAGCGGGGCGTGACTTATGAGGCAGTGTGGGCGTCGTCCTTGGAGCGGACGCGCCAGGCGTGCCGTCAAGCCGGAGAGTATTTGCTGATCGAGGACACGACCTATTTGAGTTACCCGCGAGCCGGAGCGGTGGAGGGTTTAGGGGTCATCGGTGATGGCCGCGGGCAGGGATTTGAATTGCACAGTACCCTGGCGGTGCGGGTGGAAGCCTGGACGCTGGAGCAGCGGCCGGAGGGGACGGTGGTGGGATTATTCCACCAACCATGTCGGGCGCCACGCCGGGCTGCGGCGGGAGAATCTCGGCGAGAGGTTTTAAGTCGCCCGCATAAGTCGCAGCGGTGGGCGGCGGGGATGAAAAGCGCCGGCACGCCGCCCGCCGGCAGCCGGTGGATTTATGTGGCCGATCGGGAATCCGATTTTTACGAGCCGCTACAAATAGGTCGTCAGCATGGGATAGATTTCGTGCTGCGGGGCTGTCATGACCGGCGCTTGGCTGAGGGAGCGGGCTCTGTGCTGGAGGCGTTGGCCCAGGCGCCGGTGTTGGGACGGAGGACGGTGGAGGTGCGGGCCCGGGGTGGCCAGCCCGCGCGCACGGCCATCGTGGAAGTGCGCAGCGTGCGGGTCAACTTGTCCGGGCCTTGGCGGCCGGGCGGCTGGCAGGAACCGCTGGACGGGGTCGGCGTGGTGGAAGCACGCGAGGTGGATGCTCCCGATGGCGTGAAGGAGCCGCTGCACTGGATATTATTGACATCAATGCCCTGCGCCACCTGGGGGCAGGCGCAACGGGTGGTGGGCTACTACAGCGCGCGCTGGTGGGTGGAAGAATATCATAAAGCGCTCAAGAGCGGGGCCGGGGTGGAGGAGAGCCAAGTGGAGCGGGCGGATCGTCTGGAGCCGTTGATCGCGGTGCTGGCGGTGGTGGCAGTGCGACTGCTGAACACCAAAATGCTGGCCCGCAGCCGCCCCGAGTCGGGGGAAGCGGCCGAGAATATGGGCCCAGAAATGCTGGCCCTCCTGGAAAAGAAAGTCGGCCGACCCAAAGGCGGTTGGACAAACCGGGAGGTTATCAGATCAGTCGCGCGCGTCGGCGGATTCATCGGCAGAAAAAGCGACGGTGAACCCGGCTGGCAAACGATCTGGCGCGGCTGGCAGCGGCTGATGTGGATGTGCGAAGGAGCAAATCTAATGGAAAGCTAAAAAGATGTGGGTAACGACAAGGTCTATGACCGCCGCACAGCAGGGGAGATAACGGCATGGCGGCGGCCATAGACCGTCGCTACAGGCGTTTTGCAGAGGTCACATAATACGTATAGGTATTATTTTGTTGCCAAACCGCGCCGGCTGAACGATCATGTCCGGGTCGTACGCGCAGATTGATGCAGATGAAAGCAGATAACTTCAGCCCTCGGCGGCCTTTGCCCGCCCACCGCCATGTCCGCCTGCCCGGTCGCGTCCCGGCTGGAATCCTCCTTCTCTCCTGCCTGCTGGCCTGTTCCCCGGAAAAAGTTCCCGCCCAGGTTCCGGCCCGCCCCTCCGCCCCGGCCGCGTCCAAACCGGCGGCGCCGGCTCCGCCCAGTTGGCCCATCTTCCGCGGCAATCCCGCCCTGACGGGCGTGGCCGGCGACATGTTGCCCCAAAAACCCGGCCTGCTCTGGACTTTTAAAACAGGCGGCCCGGTCAAATCTTCGGCGGTCATCGGGGCGGGCAAGATTTTCATCGGGTCCGATGACGGCCATTTGTATGCCGTCAATTTTGCCGATGGCAAACAGGTGTGGGCCTTTCCCGCCGGCTCCGCCGTGCAGGCCCCGCCGCTGCTGGTCAACAATGCCGTCTTTGCCGGCACGGTGGATGGTTTGTTTTACGCCCTGGACGCGGGCGCCGGCGGCCTGCTCTGGAAGGTGCAAACCGACGGCAAAATCCTGGCTTCGGCCAGCGTGGCGGCCCGCCGGGACGGCCCGGCGCGCATCCTCATCGGCAGCTACGATTTCAAATTGCGCTGCCTGGACGCGGAGAAAGGCGCCACCAACTGGCTTTTTGAAAGCGGCAACTACATCAATGGCGCTTGCGCCGTCGCGGAGGGCCGGGCCGTTTTTGGCGGATGCGATGCCATGGTGCATGTCCTGCAGGTGCAGGACGGCCAGGAGATCAGCCAGATCGAGGCGGGCGCTTTTATCGGCGCGTCGGTCGCCCTGGCGGGAAACCGCGCTTACTTCGGCCACTATGACAATGAGTTTCTCTGTGTGGACCTGGCCCGCTCCAACACGGTCTGGCATTTTCACGACCAGGATTTCCCCTTCATGTCCTCCGCCGCCGTGACGGAGGATCGCGTCCTCTTCGGCGGGCACGACAAAACGCTGCATTGCCTGAGCCGGGCGGACGGCAAAAGCCTCTGGAGCTTTCCGGCGCAGGGAAAAATCGAAAGCTCGCCCGTCGTCGCCGGCGACAAAGTGGTCTTCGGCTCCGACGACGGCCGGGTCTATTTGCTGGCGCTGGCCGACGGCCGGGAACTCTGGTCCTACGACACCGGCCAGCCGGTGGCCAGTTCGCCCGCCGTCGCCGGAAATAGAATTGTCATCGGTTGCGACGACGGCAACGTCTATTGTTTCGGCGCAACAGCCTTATGAAGATCAAGGAAATCCTTCGCCGCCGCCGTCCGACACGGTGCTTGAGCTTGTGCCCAAACGCGTGTAGGATAATGGCATGAGCGCAAAGGAACTCGCACTCGATGTTATCAAACAGCTTCCAGACCAGGCTACGATGCGTGATCTTACGGAGGAATTGTACGCCGCCGCCGTGCGCGAAGGATTGGATGAGCTCGACCGCGGCGAGGGCCTGTCCCACGAAGTGGTCAAACACCAGTTCGACTCATGGTTTGCAAAATAACCTGGTCGCCCCGCGCGCTGGAGGATTTGCGGGACGCGGTGCGCTACATTCGCCGCGACGACCCGGAGGCGGCGCGACGGTTCGGGCTCAAACTCATCGAAAAGGCGGAAACCCTGACCAGCTTTCCCGAACGCGGACGGGTGATCAGAAAGTTCCAAAATCCCAATATCCGCGAGGTTTTTCTCGGTCCGTATCGGATTGCCTACCGCATCCATCGCGATCCGGCCTCGGTCGAGATTGTCCGCATCTGGCATGGTGCAAGAAGCGACGAGGATTTGGAGTTTTGACCAATTATCATGTCTGTCAAACCTAGAAAATCGTGGGGGGAAAAACTGGCCGACAGCAAGGGGCTGCCCAAGGTCATTCCCATCGCCGGCCGCATGAGCCGCAAGTGGGGGACCGGCACGGTCGTCATTGCCGCGCCCCTGGAAGTGGATGCCTTGATGCGCCAGGTTCCCAAGGGCAGGGTGGTGACGGTCAACCGGCTGCGCGCCGCCCTGGCCCGGCGGCACGGCGCGACCATCGGCTGCCCCATTACCACCGGCATCTTCGCGTGGATCGCCGCCCACGCCGCGGTCGAGGCGCAGGCCCAGGGCCGCAAGCGGATCACCCCCTGGTGGCGCACCCTCAAGGCGGAGGGCGAGTTGAACCCGAAATTTCCCGGCGGCGTGGAGGAGCAGGCCAGGTTGCTGCGCGCCGAAGGGCACACCATCCTCCCCGGCAAAGGCAAAAAACCGCCCCGGGTCGCCGACATGGAAGGCCGCCTGGCCATGTAATGGACCCATTTTTATGAGCACCACCGCCCAACTCACTCCGCCCGCGCCGCCCATCGCCCAGCAAACGACCGTCGGCAACTATTTCGTCTCCAACTACCCTCCCTTCTCCTTTTGGAAACCGGAGTTTGTCCAGGACGCCCTGGCCGCCCTGGAACGGCCTCCATCCTCGCCGGTTCCGTTGGGCGTTTACCTCCACATTCCCTTTTGCCGCAAACGCTGTCATTTCTGCTACTTCAAGGTGTACACCGACAAGGATTCGTCGGCCATTCGCGGTTATATTGAAGCGGCCCTGCGGGAACTGGCCCTCTATGCCGCCAAGCCCGCCCTGGCCGGGCGCAAGGCCAATTTCGTTTATTTCGGCGGCGGCACTCCCTCCTACCTGTCCGTGGACCAGCTCACCCACCTGACCCAAGGCATGAAGAAACTCATTCCGTGGGATGAGGCCGAGGAAGTCACCTTCGAGTGCGAGCCGGGCACGTTGACCCGCCACAAACTGGAGGCCATCCGCCAGATGGGCGTGACCCGCCTGAGCCTGGGAGTGGAAAATTTTGACGATCATATCCTCGAAATCAACGGGCGCGCCCACCACAGCCAGGAAATCGCCCGCGCTTACTCCTTCGCGCGCGAACTGGGTTTTCCCCAAATCAACATTGACCTCATTGCCGGCATGGTCGAGGAAACCGAGTCCAACTGGCGGGAATGCGTCCGCAAAACCATCCAGATGTCGCCCGACAGCGTCACCATTTACCAGATGGAAGTTCCCTACAACACCGCCCTCTATCAGGAAATGAAAGCGGCCGGCAAACTGGCCGCCCCGGTGGCCGATTGGGAAACCAAGCGGGCCTGGGCAGGCTGGGCCTTTGCCGAATTGGAAAAGGCCGGCTACACCGTGGGCAGCGCCTACACCGCTGTCAAAAATAAAGCCACCGCCAGGTTCCTCTACCGCGACCGCCTCTGGGCCGGGGCCGATTTGATCGGCCTGGGGGTGGCCTCCTTCGGCCATTTGCAAGGCACCCATTATCAGAATCAGCACGACTTCGAGCCTTACGTCAATGCCGTCCAGTCCGGCCGGCTGCCCCTCTATCGCGCCATGACCCCCACCGCCGACGAACGGCTCATCCGCGAATTTATTTTGCAACTCAAGCTCGGCCGCACCCAGTGCGATTACTTCCAGAAAAAATTCGGGGTGGATGTGGGCCGGCGTTTCGCCGCGCCCTTGCAGCGCCTGCGCGACTGGGGTTTTGGCGAAGTCCAGGACGGGACCGTGCGCCTGAACCGCCAGGGCCTTCTCCAAGTGGACCGCCTCCTCCACGAGTTCTTCCTCCCCGAACACCAAAATGCCAGATACGCATGAACTCGAGCGAGACCAAAACCTGTCCCGAATTGACGCCCTTTGCCCTGCGCCCGCTCCATTCGGCCACCTATCCGCTGGACGATTTTTACGCCGTCCGCCGCCTGCCCCTGCCCGTCATGGACCAGATCGAGCCGGACCAGATCCCCGAACCGTATCGTTGGCTGCTGGTGCATGATGGAGACATGACTTCGCGGCTGGAAGCCTTCCACAAAAGCACAATTCATATCCGCGCGCTGGCCCGCAACCACCATGGCCGCGAATACTTCCGCGAGGTTGTGCTGGAACTGGACGGCTCCCTCCAACCGGTGGAATTCGGCGCCAGCAAAGTCAACCTCGACTTTTTTCCCGGCCTGGCCCAGGAGGAAATCCGGCGCGAGTTGCGCCCGCTGGGCGGCATTCTGCATGACTTCCACATCGCCTTCACCAGCCGGCCCGGCGCCTTTTTCCGCGTGGCGGCGGATGCCTTCATCGTCGGAGCACTGCGCCTGGCCGGCGCGCCTGTCCTCTTTGGCCGGCGCAACACCCTGCTGGACGCCCGCGAGCGGCCCATGGCGGAGATCGTGGAAATTTTGCCGCCGTGAACCGTAATACGCCAGTGAAAGGGGGGACTGCCATTCCAGCGGAGTGCGCCCGTCCCCGGGCGCAGCAATGCGAAAATGTTCTTGCGCGTACGGCGTCGCTGCTGGATTGGCCGGGAATGGTAGGGCGGGCAGTCCTCTGCCCGCCGCGCGGCGGCGGCGCAATGTTGATTCATTGGCCCATGCCCGACGGCGGGCAGAGGACTGCCCGCCCTACCCATGACTGACGCACGACTGCTTTTCCGTTCCCGACATGAACCACACCAATTTGCTTGACTGCATCATCATCGGCGGAGGCCCCGCCGGATCAACCGCCGGAGCCATCCTCGCCCAATTCGGCCATCGCGTCCTGCTCCTGGAACGCGAAAAATTCCCGCGCTATCACATCGGCGAATCCCTCCTGCCCTTCACCTTCCAGCCCCTGCAACGGCTCGGCTTGATTGAGCGGATGAAAGCCTCCGCCTTTGTCAAGAAATACAGCGTCCAATTCGTTTCCCCCTCCGGCCGGGCCAGCCAGCCCTTTTATTTTTACACCCGCTACGACCGCGCGACCGTCGCCCAAACCTGGCAGGTCCTCCGTTCCGAGTTCGACCTGATGCTGCTGGACAACGCCCGGGAAAAAGGCCTCCAGGTCATGGAGCAGAACCGCCGTCCGGGAGTTGATCCAGGAAGACGGGGCGGTCGCGGGCGTGCGCGCTCAAACCCAGGGCGGCCCCATCACCGAATTCCGCGCCCCCATCACCCTGGATTGTTCCGGCAAGGAATCCTTCGCCGCCGTGCGCAACCAGTGGCGCGTCAAGGACCCGTTCCTCAATAAAATCGCCGTCTGGACTTATTACAAAGGGGCCAAACGCGACGCCGGCCTGGACGCCGGCGCCACCACCGTGGCCTACCTGCCGGAAAAGGGCTGGTTCTGGTACATCCCGCAGCACAACGACATGATCAGCGTCGGCGTGGTCGCGGAGGGAAAATACTTGACACGCGGCGGCCTCAAGTCGCCGGAGGAGATTTTCCGGCGCGAGGTGGAGCAGAACCAGTGGATCCAGCAGCATCTGGCCTGCGGCAAACAGAGCGGCCCCTATCATCTCACCAGCGAATACACCCACCACGCCAAACATTGCGGCGCGCGGGGGCTGCTCCTCGTCGGCGACGCCTTCGCCTTTCTCGACCCGGTCTTTTCCTCCGGCGTCATGCTCGCTCTGAAAAGCGGCGTGCTGGCCGGCGACGCCGTTCACCAGGCCCTGGTGGAAAAGGATTTTTCCCCGGACCGTTTCGCCGGCTACGCCCGTTTCCTGCGTGACGGCGTGGAAAACATGCGCAAGCTCGTCTATGCCTTTTACCATCCCAAATTCAGCTTCCGCCAACTGACCAACAAATACCCCGAAGCCGCCGGCTGGGTGACCGACTGCCTCAGCGGCGATGTCAACAAAGATTTCACCCCCCTCTGGAAACAGATCGAAGAATTCGTCCCTCTCCCGGCCCCGCTCCCCGTCGGCCAACCAATGGCGGCCGCCGAACCGGCCCCCGCTGCCAGTCTCTAATCCGGCCATTGCCCGCCGCATGGGTGGAATCCCGATGCAATCGGGACCCATCCCGCTCACACAAATCTTTATCCCAAAGGGATAAAATCATCTAGCCCAGGGTTGCGCGCCACGCGCTACCCTGGGTGGGCCAATGACAAATTGGTCAACTCTGAAAGAGTTGTATCAATCCCCTGATTCCACCATCATCCCCTCATGCCGCAATCACTCGCAAAAATTCCGGTGCATGCCGTTTTCTCGACAAAAAACCGCCGTCCCTTCCTCCGCGACAAGCCACTGCGCGAGGAATTGCACCGCTACCTTGGCGGCATCCTGACGAATCACGACTGCCAGCCTCTTATCGTCGGTGGCGTTGCTGACCATGTTCATATCCGCTCCACGCTCTCGCGCACCTGTGAAGCGGCGGAAATGATCAAGGAGGTCAAACGCGGCTCGTCCCTTTGATTGAAAACCAAAGCCCTGGATTTGCATGATTTTGCGTGGCAAACCGGCTATGGCATTTTCTCCATTGGTTTTTCCCAGGTTGAGACGGTGCGAGATTACATAGCTGGACAGGAGGAACAGCACCGCAAAGTTTCGTTTCAGGATGAGTTGCGTGAATTCCTCAAACGCTACGAAATCCAATTCGACGAACGATATGTTTGGGACTGAGGCAACGCTTTCAGCGTTGATGGATCTTTTGGGACGTTGACCCAAGGTAGCTCGTTCCTCGCAACCTTGGGCTGGATGATTGCAATCCCGTTGGGCTTGCCAGCGCGGCGGGGCGGACCGCGCCGTTTCCATGGCGAACCTGCTTGCCTCGTGCCACAGCAGGCTCGCCATGGAACCGGCGGCACCCAAATTCAGTCGTTTGGCCATCTCCTCCCTTTTCCGCCCTGAAAAAAAGGGCGGGGCTGGCGCAAGGCCAGCCCCGCCCGGTGTTTCCCGGTTCCTCCGGTGATCTTAAATCCCTTAGTAGTCCATGCCGCCGCCCATGCCACCCATGCCGCCGCCATGACCGCCGCCGGCCGGAGCCTTCTCCTTCTCCGGAATCTCGGTGACGAGGCACTCGGTAGTCAACAATAGGCCGGCAATCGAAGCCGCGTTCTGCAGCGCGGTGCGGGTGACTTTCTTCGGGTCCACCACGCCGGCTTTGACCAGGTCTTCGTACTCGAGGGTGGTGACGTTGTAACCTTCGTTGCCTTTGCGCTTCTTGACTTCCTGCACGACAATGGAGCCTTCCACGCCGGCGTTTTTCGCCAGGGCGCGCAGCGGCTCTTCAATGGCGCGCTTGACAATGTCCAGGCCGATCTGCTCGTCGCCTTGCAGCTTCAAGGCGTCCAGGGCGGGCAGGCAGCGCAACAGGGCCACGCCGCCGCCGGGGACAATGCCTTCTTCCACGGCCGCGCGGGTGGCGTGCAAGGCGTCTTCGACGCGGGCCTTCTTTTCCTTCATTTCCGTTTCGGTGGCGGCGCCGACGTTGATGACGGCCACGCCGCCGGCCAGCTTGGCCAGGCGTTCCTGCAATTTCTCGCGGTCGTAATCGGAGGTGGTTTCCTCGATCTGGCGGCGGATCTGGTTGACCCGGCCCTGGATGTCGGAGGACTTGCCGCTGCCTTCGACGATGGTGGTGTTTTCCTTGTCAACCACAATGCTCTTGGCCCGGCCCAGGTCTTCCAGGGTGACGCCCTCCAGTTTGACGCCCAGGTCCTCGCTGATGAATTTGCCGCCGGTGAGGATGGCAATGTCTTCGCACAGGGCCTTGCGGCGGTCGCCAAAGCCGGGGGCCTTGACGGCGCAAACGTTGATGGTGCCGCGCAGCTTGTTGACCACCAGGGTGGCCAGGGCCTCGCCTTCCACTTCCTCGGAAATGACCAGGAGTGGCTTGCCGATCTTGGCGACCTTCTCCAGCAGGGGCAGGAGATCTTTCAGGCTGCTGATCTTCTTTTCGTAAATGAGGACGTAGGCGTCCTCCATTTTGACTTCCATCGTCTCGGCGTTGGTGACGAAGTAGGGGGAGAGATAGCCTTTGTCGAACTGCATGCCTTCGACCACGTCCAGGGTGGTTTCAATGGACTTGGCTTCCTCGACGGTGATGGTGCCGTCCTTGCCCACCTTGTCCATGGCGTCGGCGATGATCTCGCCGATGGTGGTGTCCCAGTTGGCCGAAACGGTCGCGACCTGCTTGATCTCTTCCTTGTCCTTGACGTTCTTCTTGATCTTGTTGAGATGTTCCACGGCGGTTTCCACGGCCTTGGTAATGCCGCGCTGAATGCCGATGGGGTTGGCGCCGGAGGTGACGAACTTCAGGCCCTGCGAATAAATGGCCTCGGCCAGCACGGTGGCGGTGGTGGTGCCATCGCCGGCCGCGTCGCTGGTCTTGCTGGCCACTTCGCGCACCATCTGCGCCCCCATGTTTTCGTAGGGGTCTTCCAGCTCGATTTCCTTGGCCACGGTCACGCCGTCCTTGGTCACGGTGGGAGAGCCGAATTTTTTGTCGAGGACGACGTTGCGGCCCTTGGGGCCGAGAGTGGCGACGACGGCGCGAGCCAGTTTGTTGACGCCCTTGAGAAGGGCCTGGCGGGCCGCCTCGTCAAATACCAATTGTTTTGCTGCCATAAATGTTTGTTCTTTCTGTTTGACTGTTAACGGTTGCGGTTATTCGATGATCGCGAGGATATCGTCCGAGGAAAGGATTTTGTATTCCTTGTCGTTGAGCTTGATCTCCGTGCCGCCGTATTTGCTGACGAGCACGCGGTCGCCTTTTTTGACTTCAAACGGAACTTTTTTTCCGTTGTCGTCCGTTTTGCCGGTGCCGAGGGCGATGACGATGCCTTCGGTGGGCTTTTCCTTGGCGGAATCGGGGATGATGATGCCGCCTTTTTTAACTTCCTTCTCTTCGGCCGGTTCGACAAGAACCCGGTCGCCGAGGGGTTTTACATTGAGTGCCATAGGTGTCTTTTCTCTTTTTTTGTGTTTTCTGTTTATGTTCGCTTTCGAATCAAACTCCCGCCGCACCCGCGGCCGGGAAAATTGTCTAACTGCCTTCCGCCGGGGCGATTCCACCCGGCAACGGCTCAAATTGCGGCAACGGCTCGCCTATCACCGCATCAATGGCTTTCATCAGCCGTTCCTTGACCGGTTTGGGCAGCGACGGCAGATCGCCATCCTTGAAATAGCCCAGCCCTTGCAGGGAAATGCGCCAATTAAAGTCGCCGTTAAAGACGGTGTAAGCGGCGCGCAATCCCTCCTTCAAGCCGATGCCCTGGCGCAGCAATTCGTCAATATCCAAGTAATCCTTTGCCTGGCTGCGCGTCCAGATCGTGCGCAATTTTGTCGCCAGCAAATCCAGCGCCGAAGCCAGCCGCAGGACCTTGTCGTCTGTTTCCAGCGGATCGCGCACACGGCGATAGGACAGCCCGCCGAGAAACTGAATTTTTACCACCGCGCCGCGCGTCACCTCGACATCGAGCGTGTTGACGGCGACCTGCACCGGCTTGGCGCCGCGCAAGAACGGCAGCGACCGCATCAACTCCTCCGGGTTCACCGGCTCGGAGGTGAAAAAGTCGAAGTCCACCGAGAAACGATGCCCATAATAAAGCGCGACCGCCGTGCCGCCATAGAGCACGAAATGTCTCGGCACTTGCGCCAGCTCCGGCCACAACTGGCGTTGCGCCTCAGGCAACACGCTCAATTTAGGGCTCATGTCAAAGATCAAAATCCTTCAGGAATGCGCGCTTCGGCAGTTCCGGCGCAGGCAGTCCGAAAAAGCGGTGCCACATCGTCCATGATTTGATTTCAAACAGTCCCGGCTCGGCGTTGACCAGTGCGTCGCGAAACGCCTCCCAGCCGAGGGCCTGCTTGAATGCCACCACTTCGGGCCAATCCCCGCGCGCCATCACCTGGCCGAGCAGACGCCGCGGCTGGCCGAGGGAAACCTCCGGCGGCTGCCACCAAATCAACTTGGCGGCGAAGCGTTTCAATTGTTCTTCATTGGCCGTTTCCGGACCAATCGTCGTGGCCGCGACCACCGGGCCGGCGGCGACCAGTCTCTTCCGGCGCGCGTCCACGTTGACGTTCATCCCTTCCAGCGCCCGCGAACCCAGCAACGTCAGGTCGCCCGGCTGCGCGAACACCACTTCGTCAATCGTCTCGAAGCCCGCCACGCGCAAAATGGCATAGCCGACCGTGCGAGTGAGGATCTGCCCGTTGGCCATTTGAATCTGCAAATCCTTTTTCACCGGCTGGACCCCGATCCGTTTCAACACCTCTTCCGGCAGCCAGGTGAATTCGCTGCCCGAATCCACTAGCAGCTTCGAAACCACGGCAGACCGTTTCTGATCCTTGTGGTTCTCCACTTTGCAGCCGATGTAAAAAGCGCCCATATTCTGTCTGGTTTGTTTTTTGACCCCCATTGTGATGGGGTCCGGAAAAGCTGAAGCGCGCTCGCGCCGTCACCTTATTTCTTCTCGTCCACCACTTCGGCGTCAATGATGGGGCCTTCTTCCTTGGCGCCGGCACCGGAGTCGGCGGACGCCCCGCCTTTCGGGCCGGAGGATTCTTTACCGGACCGCGCCTTGGCGGATTCGGCGGCGGCGGCTTTGTACATTTCGGCGGAGGCGGCCTGCCAGCCTTCGTTGAGCTTCTCGCTGGCGGATTTGATGGCGGCGATGTCCGAGCCTTTCAGGGCTTCCTTGACGGCGCCGGCGGCGCTCTCGATTTTTTCCTTGTCGGCAGCGGAGATTTTGCCGGCGTTGTCCTTGAGCATTTTTTCGCTGCGATAGACGGCGTTCTCCGCCTCGTTGCGGGCCTCGACTTCCTCGCGTTTCTGCCGGTCTTCCTCGGCGTGCAGCTCGCCGTCCTTGCGCATCTTTTCGATCTCGTCCTTGGACAATCCGCTGCTGGCGGTGATGGTGATCTTTTGTTCCTTGCCCGTGCCCAAATCCTTGGCGCTCACGTCCAGGATGCCGTTGGCGTCAATGTTGAAGGTCACTTCGATCTGCGGCACCCCGCGCGGGGCGGGCGGAATGTCCGACAAATTGAATTTGCCAATCGTCTTGTTGTCGCGCGAAAACTGGCGCTCACCCTGCAAGACATGGATTTCCACCCCGGGCTGGTTGTCCGAGGCGGTGGAGAAAATCTCCGACTTGCGCGTCGGGATGGTGGAATTGCGTTCGATCAGGCGGGTGAAGACGCCGCCGAGGGTTTCGATGCCCAGGGACAGCGGCGTCACGTCCAGCAAAAGAACGTCCTTGACCTCGCCCTTGAGCACGCCGGCCTGGATGGCGGCGCCCACCGCCACCACTTCGTCGGGATTGACCCCCTGGTGCGGCGGCTTGTTGACCAGCGATTCGGCGGCCTGCACCACCCGGGGCATGCGCGTCATGCCGCCGACCAGCACCAGCTCGTCTATTTTTTCCGCCGTCACTCCCGCGTCCTTCAAGCAGTTCTTGACCGGGCCGATGGTGCGTTCGAAAAGATTGTCGCAAAGTTGCTCCATTTTGGCACGGGTCAACTTGGCGCTGAGGTGTTTGGGGCCGCTGGCGTCGGCGGTAATGAAAGGCAGGCTGATTTCATAGACCTGCGCGCTGGAGAGGGCGATCTTGGCCTTTTCGGCTTCCTCCTTGATGCGCTGGAGAGCGTCGGGCTGTTTGCGCAAATCCATGCCCTGTTCGCGTTTGAACTCGTCCAGCATCCAGTCCATGATGCGGTTGTCCCAGTCGTCGCCGCCCAGATGGGTGTCGCCGTTGGTGGCCTTGACTTCGAAGACGCCGTCGCCGATTTCCAGCACGGAAATGTCGAAGGTGCCGCCTCCCAGGTCATAGACGGCGATTTCCTCGTTCTTCTTCTTGTCAAGCCCGTAGGCCAGCGAGGCCGCGGTCGGCTCGTTGATGATGCGCAGGACCTCCAGGCCGGCGATGCGCCCGGCATCCTTGGTCGCCTGGCGCTGGGAATCGTTAAAGTATGCGGGCACGGTGATGACGGCCTGGGTGATTTTTTCGCCCAGCCGCATTTCCGCGTCCGCCTTCAATTTGGCCAGGATCATGGCCGATATTTCCGGCGGGCTGAATCGTTTGGTCTTGCCCTCCACTTCCACTTCCACGGCGGCATCGCCGTTGGTGGCGCGCACGACCTTGTAAGGCACGCGCTTGATTTCCTCCTGCACTTCATCGAATTTTCGGCCCATGAACCGTTTGATGGAGTAAACGGTGTTGCGGGAGTTGGTGACGGCCTGGCGTTTGGCGGCATCGCCGATCAGACGTTCGCTCGTCTTGGTGAAAGCGACGACGGAAGGGGTGGTGCGTTTGCCTTCGGAATTCTCCAAGACAACCGGTTCGCCGCCCTCCATGACCGCCATGCATGAGTTGGTGGTTCCTAAATCAATTCCAATTACTTTTGGCATAAAATTCCTTGCTGTAATGTGCAATTCAGCAAGAATCTATGAGCAATCCCAGTGCCACAGCTCAGCGAGTCATATAAGTGGTTGATAATAATATACTTATGTATTGTTACCCCACCAATGCTGACACAATGATAGAGACATTGTGGCGCAAAGCGCCAGTTTAAGCCGCTTTCAAGGGCCAAAATGACACATTCTGCGTTTATCGCTGTGGGTCAATTCCACGTCGTTGGGGCAGTTTAAGGAATTGTGTCGCCCTACATGAGGGTGGTAGGGCGCGCACTCCGTGCGCGCCGTGGCGGGCAACGGAGTGCCCGCCCTGCCAACTCATTCGGACAGATCACTGACGCATTACGAGAAATGTGAACTCCTGTTTTCACCCGGCTTGTCGCGTCGGACCAATCATCAATAGCAACATTCAGGCGGCGTTGCTCTCCACATTCGCCGGGGTGCCTTGCTTGAGCCAGACCATCAGTATGCCAATGTCCGCTGGCGAAACGCCGGAGATGCGCGAGGCCTGGCCCAAGGTCGCCGGCTGGATTTTTCCCAGCTTTTGCCGCGCCTCGGTCCGCAAGCTGGGCACTTTGCTGTAATCCATCCAGCTCGGAATCTGTTTGTCTTCCAGGCTCTTTAGCTTGGCCACCTCGATTTCCTGGCGGGCGATGTAGCCCTCGTACTTGATGAAGATGTCCACTTGCTGAATGACTTCCTCCGACAATTCGGCATTCCGGTCTGGAAGATTGGCATAAACCATTTCCGGCCGCCGCAACAGTTGAGCCAGCGTATCGGCTCCAACCCGGGTCCTTTCCAGGCGCGCCAATTCGTTCTCGATCGCGGTTCGCTTGGCTTCCAACTTCCGGGCATGGCGCGATGGCAACAGCCCGATGTCATATCCAAGACCTCCCAGCCTCAAATCAGCATTATCCTGCCGCAGAAGCAAACGATACTCCGCGCGTGAGGTGAACATGCGATATGGCTCGGTCGTCCCCTTCGTTACCAGGTCATCAATCAAGACTCCAATGTAAGCTTCGTTGCGCCGAAGAATGACGGGAGGCTTTTCCTGCACCCTCCGCACCGCGTTGATCCCGGCCATCAACCCTTGCGCCCCGGCTTCCTCGTAGCCCGACGTGCCGTTGATCTGTCCGGCCAGAAACAAGTTCCGGCAGACTTTCGTTTCCAGGGACGGATGGAGCTGCGTCGGGAACGCAAAATCGTATTCCACGGCATAAGCCGGCCGCATGATTTCGGCGTTTTCGCATCCGATAATCGTGCGGACCATCTCCATCTGCACGTCGAACGGCAGGCAGGTGGAAAAGCCATTGACGTAGATTTCGTCGGTGGCTATTCCCTCCGGTTCCAGGAAGATCTGCTGTCTTTCCTTCTCCGGGAACTTGACGATCTTGTCCTCAATGGACGGGCAATAGCGGGGGCCGATTCCCTCAATCACACCCGAATACATCGGCGATTTATGGAGGTTGGCCCGGATGATCGCGGCGGTGGCCTCGGTGGTATATGTAATATAGCAGGGAAGCTGTCCGTTGATCCGACCCAAAATGGAGCCAGGCGGGTATTTGCCGTTGGATCCTGATATATCGCACGCCGGCGCCCCGGAATGTTCCACGTGGAACAAATCGTCTTTCCAGTAAGAAAACCAAGGCACCGGATCGTCGCCCGGCTGGACATCCGTTTTGGAAAAATCAATGCTCCGCCGCAACAACCGCGGCGGGGTTCCGGTCTTGAGCCGCCCCAATTCCAACCCCAGTTCCTTCAACGAACCGGATAGACTCATCGCCGCCCCTTCCCCTGCCCGCCCACCCGATTGCTGATTTTGCCCGATATGCATCAGCCCGCGCAAGAATGTGCCCGTCGTCACCACCACAGTCGTGCCGTGATATTGCACTTCCATCGTGGTCTCCACCCCTCTGGCCTCGCCGTTGCGATGCAGGATTTTGGTGATTTGCCCCTGCTTGACATCCAGATTC
Organism: uncultured Verrucomicrobiae bacterium; assembly: GCA_963707025.1. Classification (GTDB taxonomy): domain Bacteria; phylum Verrucomicrobiota; class Verrucomicrobiia; order Limisphaerales; family Palsa-1400; genus JBEKOF01. The sequence continues at coordinate 110,094 of CAVPOM010000003.1, forward strand.
TCCTGCCTTTCGCAAATCCATTTCTGCCGGAATTGATACGCCTTTTTGTCGCACTGCGCGCGCGGCGCCCAAACCGACGGCCCCCGCTTGGTGTTGAGCATGCGAAATTGCAGCCCCGTCATGTCGGTCGCTTTCCCCATTTCACCCCCCATCGCGTCAATCTCGCGCGCCAGGTGTCCCTTGGCCAGCCCGCCAATGGCCGGGTTGCACGACATCTGCCCAATGGTGTCCGCATTGATCGTCAACAATAAAGTCCGGCAGCCCATCCGCGCCGCCCCCAGCGCCGCCTCCACTCCCGCATGGCCGGCCCCTATGACAATCACGTCATACTTCCTCGGATAAACAAACATGGCGCGACCCCTGGTTATTGGATCTGGTAAATGGCGTCGAACGGCGTTGTTCCAGCGGCCTTTTGCATCTTGCGCGCGCTGTTCGCCGAGAGATGCTCGCATATCTTAAAAACAGTCTCCAATTCTCGGCTCCCAATGCCGGCGGCGATTTCGGCGACGGTCTGGGCCGTTTTCCTCTGCTTTAGAAGTTCGACAATCTTCAGTTGCAGAGCGATAACCGCTCCAGCCGCCTTCTTGCCCGCCTCAACCCCAGGTTGGTGATATGCGTTGATGTTGACCAGTGACCCATAAAAACCGACCGCCCTTTCAAACAGCGCGATCAAAATACCGACCGAAAACGGCGAAACGTCCTTTATCGTTAAAGTAACCGATTCCCGCCCTTTTTCATACAAAGCGCGGCGTGTTCCGAGCAAAAAACCCTGTAAATAGTCCCCTGACGTTACCTCATTTTGCACGAAAAATGGTGCGCCAACCCGGTCCACGGAAACCTCAATGAACGTTACAAAGAAGTTCTTGAGACCATCCCGAAGCTGCTGAACGTAGGCATGTTGATCGGTGGAACCCTTGTTTCCATAAACCGCGATGCCCTGATGCACAACTTTCCCGTCCAGATCACGCTCCTTTCCAAGTGATTCCATGACCAATTGCTGCAAATATCGCGAAATCAGCTCCAACCGGTCTTTATACGGCAAAATGACCATATCTTTCGCTCCCTTGCCCTTGCCGGCATAGTACCACATCAGAGCGAGCTGTGCGGCCGGATTGACTTTAACGTTATTTATCCGCGTGATCTTGTCACATTCCATCGCTCCTCCAAGAAACGCATCAATATCGAATCCTTGCAGCGCCATTGGCAACAGGCCCACATCCGAAGTCTCACTGGTCCGTCCGCCAACCCAGTCCCACATCGGAAACCGCGCCAGCCAATGGTCGGCCACCGCGACCTTGTCCAAATTGCTGTCCACCCCGGTCACAGCCGCGGCGTGCCGGCCGAAATCCAGGCCGGCCCGTTGATAAGCCGCGCCGGCTTCCAACATGCCATTGCGCGTCTCCTGGGTGCCGCCGGACTTCGATATGACCACGCACAGCGTTTCTCCAAGCCGCCCGTCCAGGCGCGACAACACCTTGTCCATGCCGTCCGGGTCCGAATTATCGAAGAAATGAACCGACATTTTGTCCGTGACCGGCTGGCCGATGGCATTGGCCACGAACTGCGGCCCCAAAGCCGAGCCGCCGATGCCGATGACCAGCAGATTCTTAAACGGCCCGCCCGCGCCGCGAATCGCGCCCGCATGGACCTGCCCCGCAAAATCCTTGACGGCCTGGATCGCGCCCTCGATTTCCTGGCGGATGGCGGCCTGCGGGGCCAGCGCGGGATTTCTCAGCCAGTAATGCCCGGCCATGCGTTTCTCATCCGGATTGGCGATGGCGCCCTGTTCCAGGCTGGCCATGGCGGCGAAAGCCTTTTCCATGCGCGGCTGCATCGCGTCAAAATAATCGTCCGGGAAATTCATCCGGCTGATGTCCAGGGCCAGGCCCAGGGCGGGGAATTGGGAATAATACTTTTGGTATCGTTCCCACAACCGTTCAGGTGTCATTTTCATAGCGCCGCCCAAGATAACCGCAGCTCATCGGAAAGTCGAATGGTCTTGTTTTGCTGCCAGAGCGTTGCCTCACGCGGGACGGCCCATCGCACAAGGCAACATCCTCTCCGTCTGAAGCCGCGCCGGTTGCGAAAAGGGCGAAGTTGGAACCGCATCGCAAAACTGCGCAGGCCGGGGAAAAAATGCCCGCGAAAAGGCGCGTCCGGCGCCGCAACCATAAAAGCTACCTCTGCAACACGCCTGTAGCGGCGGTCTATGACCGTCGCCATGCCGTTATTTCCCCTGGTTTGCGGCGGTCACAGACCGCCGCTACAACCGTGGAAGCGCGTTTTGCAGAGGTCTCTACAATAGTCTTGACAATATGAACAGGATTTTTCACCGCGAAAAACGCAGCGCGGAAAGCCCCGTCCGAATCCGGAACCGCCCCGCAGACCACGCCGATGAACGCGGCTACAGCAAACTGTTTGCCTCGATCTCCGCCAAGCCTTTAACTTGACTGCCGCCGGTTCCCGGGCGAACGCTCCGCGCCATGCGGGAAGAAAACGATATTATGCGATTATGCGGGACTGACCCGAATGGCGCTTTACGTTACCGTTGTCCCGATCGGCAGGGGGATGAGCGGCGAGAATTTTGTCGAGACGGGCGGACAAGGCCGGGCCCAGCGCCGGGCGCTGGCGGGGTTTTTGGATCGAGCGCGCAGTTGGATTCTGTCAATATTGCGTCGGCAGTATCATATTGCCGAATCGAGAAGCAAAATTTGTTATCCCGCCCATCCAGGCAAAATCCCATACTGTTCCACTGATTCCTCCCGTATGCATGGTTTGGATAAGTTCCCAACAAGTGATCCAATTCTGAGGAGTTCCTGCTTCGTACGAAACGGAAATGGTCCCAAGATAGGTGTGGGTTGTGAGATCGTAACACCACATGGTTCCCGTCCCATCAACTACAGCATCCCAGAGGATACCGAGCATATCACCCATCGGCAAGTTAAAGTCAGCCGGCACACCATTTTGATAGGAGGTTGAATCTCCACCGGGTGAGTTTTCCACGTAAAAGCAATGAGTAGAACCATCTTGAATGCCCCATGTTCCTCCATACCCGTTCTCTGCTGACACACCGTTAATATCGTAGGGTTCATAACCGGTGCTGTTCTGAAACCAACAAATCGTAAATGTAGTAATCTCCGTAACGGGGCTATTAGTTGTACCTGGTGGCATGACCGCCAGGTGGAGAGAGGGAAAGTTCGTGCTGGTAATGACTTTGTACACATTACTTGACGTCCACGGCATATTTGTTCCCTGGATACGCGCATTAGCATAAGGAAAGAGTGAGGGAACATTGCTGTTTTGCATGACACAGTTTGTCCAATCCGGAACTTGCCACACCCCGTCATGGTTTCCTTCGTAAATATCAAAAGGGGGCAATCCGCCTCCCTCTATGGTATTTTTATAAACCTGATTGCTTCCCACATTTTGGCCATACGCGTTGGTGGACTGCCAACCTGGTTCCACCATCCAATCAAAATTGATGCTCGTGCCGGTTGCGGTTTTTGGAGCGCCATTAAGCCACATTGGCCGTAATTGGCCAAACGCCGATGCAGCGCAAAGGAAGCAAAAGATGATGGCTGTTTTGATTTTCACCAGTTGGCTCCATCATAGACTCCCGTCCATTCATTAGTCGGAGTATTCCACGCCCCCAGTTGCACGCCGGACGGGATGGAATTGGTGCCCAATCCGGGCACCGTAAAAATCGCACCGGTGGTGTTCGTAAGGATTGCGCTTCCATTCACATTCTTGACAATCACCGTTATCATCTTGCCCACAGTGGTCAGGTCGTTGGTGATGAACTCGTTGGTCCCCCAGGCGAAAAGCACCGAGTCGGCCAGCGTGACGTTGTAGTTGTTTGTGATCCATTTGGTGGTCGTGACCATGTTGCCCGATTGCAAATTCGTGAAAAGCAAACCGTTGAGAGCTTGCGCGACCTGAGACACCAAATTGGAAAGTGCAGCGGGCAACGCGGCCGCGGGCAGGGTGCCGATGATCTTGTTGCCGCTAAGCGACGTAAGCCAAGCGGGATCGGAATAAGAACTGGTGTTATAAACGCCGTCGGACACGGTGGCGGCATTGCCCGTCAGGTTGCCATTGAAGGTGCCGTAGAAGATGTTCTCCGCATTGGTCGCCAGCGTCACTCCGGCGAAGGCGTTTGTTCCCGTGAAGGCATTGCCGCCGTTGAGCAAAGGAACATTGGTGGAGAGTTGGGCGTCGGCGAGGTTCCCGGCCAGGTTGGCGGCGGTGGTCGCCGTCGTCGCGTTGCCCGCCAGATTGGCCGTGATGGTGCCCGCCGAGAAATTGCCTGACGCATCGCGCTGCACAATCGTATTGGTAGTGTTGGCGCTGGTGGCGCCATTGGCCGCGCCGGCCCCGCTGGCCACACTGGCCGCCGTCTGGCCGCCCACGGTGGAAACTACGGTTGCGTTCTGCGTCCCCGTCACGTCGCCGGCCAGCGATCCACAGAAATTATTGGCTGTTCCGGCCGTCGTGGCCACGGTCGCGGTGGTGGCTGTCGGAGCGTTGCCCGTCAGGTTGCCATTGAAGGTGCCGTAGAAGATGTTCTCGGCATTGGTCGCCAGCGTCACTCCGGCGAAGGCGTTTGTTCCCGTGAAGGCATTGCCGCCGTTGAGCAAGGGAACATTGGTGGAGAGTTGGGCGTCGGCGAGGTTCCCGGCCAGGTTGGCGGCGGTGGTTGCTGTCGTCGCGTTGCCCGCCAGGTTGCCATTGAAGGTGCCGTAGAAGATGTTCTCGGCATTGGTCGCCAGCGTCACTCCGGCGAAGGCGTTTGTTCCCGTGAAGGCATTGCCGCCGTTGAGCAAGGGAACATTGGTGGAGAGTTGGGCGTCGGCGAGGTTCCCGGCCAGGTTGGCGGCGGTGGTCGCCGTCGTCGCGTTGCCCGCCAGATTGGCCGTGATGGTGCCCGCCGAGAAATTGCCTGACGCATCGCGCTGCACAATCGTATTGGTAGTGTTGGCGCTGGTGGCGGCATTGGCCGCGCCGGCCCCGCTGGCCACACTGGCCGCCGTCTGGCCGCCCACGGTGGAAACTACGGTTGCGTTCTGCGTCCCCGTCACGTCGCCGGCCAGCGATCCACTGAAATTATTGGCTGTTCCGGCCGTCGTGGCCACGGTCGCGGTGGTGGCTGTCGGAGCATTGCCCGTCAGGTTGCCATTGAAGGTGCCGTAGAAGATGTTCTCGGCATTGGTCGCCAGCGTCACTCCGGCGAAGGCGTTTGTTCCCGTGAAGGCATTGCCGCCGTTGAGCAAGGGAACATTGGTGGAGAGTTGGGCGTCGGCGAGGTTCCCGGCCAGGTTGGCGGCGGTGGTTGCCGTCGTCGCGTTGCCCGCCAGATTGGCCGTGATGGTGCCCGCCGAGAAATTGCCTGACGCATCGCGCTGCACAATCGTATTGGTAGTGTTGGCGCTGGTGGCGCCATTGGCCGCGCCGGCCCCGCTGGCCACACTGGCCGCCGTCTGGCCGCCCACGGTGGAAACTACGGTTGCGTTCTGCGTCCCCGTCACGTCGCCGGCCAGCGATCCACTGAAATTGTTGGCTGTTCCGGCCGTCGTGGCCACGGTCGCGGTGGTGGCTGTGGCGGCATTGCCCGACAGATTGCCGTTAAAGGTGCCATTGAGATTCACGCTTATCGCATTATTGTTCGTCACGACGGCGCCCGGCAATTGAGCCAACCCCAGCGTGCCGCTGACATTGGCGGCCGCAACCGAGTTGGCGATGCCCGCCGCGCTCGCAAGCCCCGCATTGGACGCATAAATGGCGTAAGGCGTCGGCAAGATCTCTTGCAGTGGAGTTAACAGGGAAAAAGTGTCGCTGCCGTTTGTCCGAACGCCAATCTGGAGCCAGTTGCTCGTGCCCGTGAAGGCGCCCGCGCCAAAATCAATGGTGGTGATGAACAGTCCATTACTCACGGTCGTAGCCAGGTTGGTGATTGGGCCGGCCGTCGCCGTGCCGCCGCTGCTGTTGGTATAGAGGGTGAAGGTCAGGTCGTAAGTGCCATCAGCGGGCGTGCCCTTATCTCGAAGTTGGCCTTGGTAGGTGAATGCCGTTGTGCCTTGGGCGAAGGCGCGCTTATTATCGGCCAGTATCAACACAGCCAAAATGGCGATGAGACGCGAAATGCTGTTCATACGATTATCTCCACTTTTCTCACCAAGCTGACGCACCATCGTGCCTAGAGGCGCGAACTCAACGCCCTCCATCCGAGGCACCGCGACGCATCTAAGCAGAGAATCTGCCAGCCGTCGCCACAGTTAACTCTAATGTCTCCTTTCATATAAGTTTCACTTATTACACCCGCCAAAACGGCTAGTCGGTCAAGTCTAAAATGGCCGACAGGCTTCATGCATGGGCGCATCCCATTTTTTTGGGCAGTCGCTCTCATTTTCAATCTTAGTTCTAATCCAGATCTTAACCCATTCTGATTGCTAAGCCGCAGGGACAGATCCATCCCAAATCGTGTCCATTCGTCATACTATCGGCAGATGGGGGCCAGTGGTGAAGCCGCGCCTGGGAAAACTCTGTCAAGGAGTTCCGCTGACGCAGAAACCAGATGTGCTTCCTCAGCCGAATTCGCTGTTTTGCGAAGAAAGTGCAAGTGCCAGTTATCACTTGATAATCTCCCGGATTGGCTCCCGGCTTCGGGCAGATTTCGAAAGGGCGCTCCAACCGCTCGAATTGCCGGCGACCAACTGCGCCCTCCGTGGCAATTCCACTTGCCAACCGTCCCGCTCATCCTGGAAAATTTTGCGCAGCGGGATTTTTAACGCAAAGTCCCAGCGCGGCCAGCCGCAACCAAAGATGAATTGACCACAAAGAACCCAAAGATCGCAAAGAGAAAGCAGCATAAGTTCTTGTCTCTGCGTTCTTTGCAGTGTTATCCACAAGAATTGCGCATTTTTGGCAAAATCAAAACCATCCTTCCGAATGACAAATGAGAAATTCTCAATGACAAATTCTCAATTCGGGCTCAACGCTTTGGTTGCGGCGTCAGCCGCGCTGTGGCTTGGCGACTTTGCGTTGAAAGGTCTTGCTTCCGTGGTTCAATTCTGCTGGCTGAAGCTCCGCCACCGCGCCAAAATTCCAAAACTTTCCGTTGACAGCTTCTGACTTAACCACTACGATTTGCTCAGTGATGAGGAATCGAGCAAAGGGCGGGCGATGCGGAACCGCGGCTGGCCGCGACGCCGCCGTCTCTCCATCACTCCATTACTCCAGCCTCCTCCAGGTACTCTACCAACTCACTGTACTTTATGACTCCCTGCGCATTTCCTGTCCCCCGTAGCTTTCAGCGAAGGAGAATGCGCCTTTTTGTGGCAAATAATTTCAAGTGCTGGTCCATGAACACTTTACATCAAATGCGGAGCTTTCCGGTCAAACCAGGTCAAACGTTGCGCCAGTGAAGTTGGTTGGAACGCGGGTGAAAGTCCCGCCCGTCGAATTAGGCTGTTCACGACGGAACACGACCTCAACAGCGCCGCCGCGAGGCGGGGTTGGAAGCTGAGGGAGATGAACAGACGGGCCGTAATGAAAATGAACCACATCCAATGAGCCTCGATAAGTTTAGAACCGGAGACAAGCCGAGCCGCTGTTTGACCGGCGAAGGCCGCAGGGAGGAGGCAGGGCAACAGTCAGAGCCTTCTCAACGCTCCGGCGGGGTCGGCGTGGACGGCACGTCTGGAAGTTCAACCAAGGTAAGCTGGGAGAACTCCGGCGGCGGGCGGCCAGCCCAACCGCCCGCGCAAGCTGGCAAGACCAGTCAGGCGAGCGGCCCTGCCGGAGAAGTCGGAGTTCCTCATAGTAGCGTGGACTTGTTTGCGCTCCAGGCGGATTTCCGCCGGGAGTTGCGCGAGCGAACGCAAAGGGGGAACACTTGCTCAATGCGTGGAGGCGAAGCGAAGGATGCGGGGATGGCCGGGGCGACCCGGATAGCAACCCCGGAGAAAGTTCGGCAGCTTCAAATCGCGCTCTATCGGAAAGCCAAAGCAGAGCCGAAGTATCGGTTCTGGAGCCTGTATGGGGAATTGCTGCGCAAGGACGTGCTCGAAACCGCCTTGGCAGCGCAACAGCGCAACGGCGGGGCTGCGGGAGTGGACGGACAGAGTATGGAGTCCATCACCGCCGACCCGGCCCTGCGCCAGCAATGGCTCGACCGCCTGCAAGCAGAACTCAAAGCCAAGACGTATCGGGCCAGCCCGGTGCGGCGGGTGATGATTCCCAAGAGCAGCGGAGGGGAACGGCCGTTGGGCATCCCGACGGTCAAGGACCGGGTGGTGCAAACGGCGGTGTATCTGGTGCTGATGCCGATCTTGGAGGCGGACTTTCATCCGCGCTCCTACGGCTTTCGGCCCAAACGCCGGGCACACCAAGCCATTGCGGAAATCCAACAAGCAGTGCAGCAAGGCTACGTGGAAATCATCAACGCGGACCTGACGAAATATTTCGACACGATTCCGCACCGGGAACTGATGAAGGCCGTGGCCCGGCGGGTCAGCGACGGCAGCGTGCTGCGGCTCCTCAAGAGCTGGCTGCGCGCCCCGGTCGCGGAGGAAGACCAGGACGGCACCAAGCGAGTGATCCCCAACCGGCGCGGCACGCCGCAAGGCGGGGTCATCTCGCCGCTGCTGGCCAACCTCTACCTCAACCCGCTGGATCACGGGGTGAACGAGAAAACCTCCGGCCAAGCCCGCATGGTGCGCTACGCCGATGACTTTGTCATCGCGTGCGCGGCGGGGTGCGGCGGAGGGCTGATAGCGCGGCTCAAGAAATGGCTTCGAGCCAAAGGGCTGACCCTCAACGAAGTCAAAACCCGAATTGTGAACATTCGCAAGGAAGGGATCAACTTCCTGGGCTTCAACCTGACCTGGCGCAAGTCCTTTGGAGGGCGCGGCTACCTGCACGTTCAACCCAGCCAGAAAAGCCGGGGGCCCTGCGCGAGAAACTGGGCGGCATCCTCAACCACTGGACGCAGGGGCGTCCGATACAGGAGGTGGTCAAAGAGGTCAACCAAGTCTTGCGCGGATGGGCGGGCTACTTCCACTACGGCAACAGCGTCTCGGTGATGAACCGGATGAAACACTACAGCCAAAACCGTTTTCGGCGCTGGCTGTGGCGCAAACACGGTTGCCGCCGCAGCCTGTGGGAACACTACGTTCCCGAGCAGTTGCACCAGCGTTATGGACTCTATGAACTGCCGACCACGGCGAAGTGGAAGGCGGCCCGATGAATGAGTTCGGAGAGCCGAATATGGGAAATCCGTCCGTTCGGTTCGATGAGGGGCGAAGTGGCAGCGCGAGACTGACAACTGCGGTCAGTTCAATCCGCCTCCTTCCACTTCGCCTACTCTACCAGGTCAAACCATATTCATGAACCTTGACCATCCCCAACACCCCAAGACGGAAAAGCTCAGTTACTCTATCATTTTACTATAGATTAAGTGTTTCGCGCGCCAAAAAAGCTCCCAATTTTCAGTTAATCTCACTTGAAACATGAACAATCCGGCGCGCGCATCAGTCCAAGTCCACAATGGCGAACTGCAGGTTGAACTTTTCGCGTTGGAACGCATTCTTCTCCTGTGAGCGCGCCCCAATAACAAACTGAAAGCAATGCTTTACCGCCCCTGCACGAGAAAACTCCGGACGCCCGGGGCGCTGCTCGAGTCTGCCACCGTTCGATGGGATAAACCCCCAACCCTCTCCCCACTTCGCGGGGCGGGGGAATTGGCCAAAGGCAAAGGGGCGGCGCCGGGATGCGCCGGCCCGGCCGCGCGGGGGTTCACCCTGATTGAATTGCTGGTGGTCATCGCCATCATCGCCATTCTGGCCGCGCTCTTGCTGCCCGCCTTGGGCAAGGCCAAGGACACGGCCGTTCGGACCACTGATGTCAATAATATAAAACAGATGGTCCTGGCCCTGACCATGTACGGCAACGACAACCTGGACAACTCGCCCTGGTCCAACTGGCTGGCCGGCGACGCCAGCAACCGCCAGGGCTGGCTCTACACCATCAATCCCCAGGCCAACGGCCCCGCCCAGTTCGACCCCCGCACCGGCGCGTTGTGGCCGGCCCTGCAAAACAGCAACATGTATTTCTGCCCGCGGGACAAACTGACCCGCACCTTCAATCTGCGCGGCCAGCAATGCTCCACCTACGTCATGAACGGAGCGGTCAACGGCTATGGCCGGGACATCTATCCTCCAGACAAGTTGAGCCAGATGCCGCCGCGCGGCATCGTTTTTTGGGAGCCGGACGAGAATGACATCGCCAACTTCAACGACGGGGCCAGCAGCCCCAATGAGGGCCTGACCGCCCGCCATGCCATGGGCGGGGTGGATGGAGAATTCGACGGCGCGGCGGCCTTCATCAAACAGACCGACTGGAACAACGGCTGCGCCCAGCCCGGCGCCAACCAGTTTTGGTGCTACCCCGACAGCCCCGACGGGCGGTGAAGGGGAAAGGCTAAAGGCTAAACACCATTGCCGCGAGGGCGTCTTAATTGCCAATGACAAATTCTCAATCACCAATTTTCAATTCCGAGAAGCGACGAGGCACTACTCCCGGCCGGATATCGAGAATTTTCCATTGAATATTTGTTAATGGTAATTGACTGTTTTGATGATTGGTCCAAGGAGAAAAACATTAGGATGAGGCGAACCCAAAAGCCAGGTCAGTGGAAAAGCCCGGCCTCACCCCGGCCCTCCTCCAGGAGAGGGTGAAACCTCGGCCGCCTTGGCGAAAGGCCAGCGCGGGGATTTGCAGGACTCGCATCTGCGCAAGCCGAGGCGGGCGATGTCGGTTCCTTCTCCCAGGGGGAGAAGGTCAGGATGAGGGCGAGCCACAAAGAATTTTGTCTCACACCGGGGCAAAATTCAATCGCCCGCCAGCTTGTCAGACCGGGGAGAGTGTGTCAGGTTTCCGTTTTCAGCCGGAAGGCTGAAGACGGAACACTGGAACCCTTTCGGCCATGCTGGCGGCAATCTTAACGACCATCTTGTGGGCGGCTTCGGGCGTGTGCGGATCGCGCTCGGCCCGCCTGGTGGGCGGCACGGAAGCCAATTTCTGGCGGCTGGTGATCGCCACCGTGACGCTGGGCTTGTGGGCGCATTTGTTCGGCCAGGGTCTCGGCGGCGTGTCCTTCCCGTTTTTTTTCCTGAGCGGAATCATTGGGGTGGGCGCGGATGTTTTCCTCTTTCAAAGCTATCCCCTGCTGGGCGCGCGCTTGACCATCCTCATCATTCAATGCGGCGCGGCTTTAATCGGAGCGGTGGTGGAATGGCTCTGGCAGGACGCCCGCTTGAGCGGCTGGCAAATCGCCGGCGGCGCCACCATCCTGGCCGGCGTCGCCCTGGCGCTGGCGCCCGGAAAACATCTGACCTCGACCGCCCGGGAAGTGAGAGCGGGCATGGCCTTGAGCGTTTTGGGCGCTTTTGGCAACGGCCTTGGCGCGGTCTTGAGCCGCAAGGCTTACGCCGTGGCGGAGAAAGCGCAGCAAAACATTGACGCGCCCACGGCGGCCTATCAACGCCTGGTGGGCGGGCTGTTGGTGGCGGGGATTTGCCTGCTGGCGGTGGCATGGCGCCGCTCGCTCGCTCCGGTTGCTCCAGCCCCGCCGGCCGGAACTTCGCGCGCGGAGCGGTGGCGGCTGGCTTGGCCCTGGGTTTTGGCCAACGCCGTGTTGGGTCAGACCCTCGGCGTCAGTTGCTACCAATGGGCCTTGAAAACCACCAAAACCGGCCTGGTGCTGGCCATCGTCTCCACGGTGCCGCTGGTGATCATGCCCTTTTCCAGCGTGGTGGAAGGCGAGAAGATGACGCGGCGCTCGATTTGCGGCGGCGTCCTGGCGGTGCTTGGGGCCATCGTGCTGGTGACGGTGACGGCCAAAACCGGCAACTAGCCTGACGGCAATGGCTTGGACGAAAGGATGCCAACTTCCATTTATCTGTCTCTTGACACATGGCCAATCAAAATTATAGTGCCTGAAAATGCATAAGCATCATCTTGCGGGTCACACGGGGGAAAAGCCCGGCCTCGCCCGCTTGAATTCCCTCAAAGAATTCCACTCCGCCGGGCGCGGTTTTTGGGCCGATGTCGCCGAAAGCGACTGGAACGACTGGCGCTGGCAACTCAAACACCGCATCACGACCCTGCCACAATTGCAGCGCCTGATGCCGACCCTCACCCCGGAAGAATACGCCGGCACCATGCTGGCCAATACCAAACTGGCGCTGGCCATCACGCCCTATTTCTTTAATCTCATTGACGCGGCCGACGAGAATTGCCCCATCCGCTGGCAGGTCGTGCCGCGTCTGGCGGAGACCCGGACCGCCCCGTGGGAGATGAGCGACCCCTGCGGGGAAGACACCCATTCGCCCGTGCCGGGATTGGTGCATCGCTATCCGGACCGGGTCCTGTTCCTGGTGACCGACCGGTGCGCGGCCTATTGCCGTTACTGCACCCGGTCGCGCCTGGTGAGCAACGCCACCGGTTATGATTTCCACCCGGAATTCGACCGGCAGATCGAATACGTCCGCCAAAACCCCGGCGTGCGCGACGTCCTGTTGAGCGGCGGCGATCCCCTGCTGCTCTCCGACGAGAAACTGGAAGACCTGCTCAGCCGCCTGCGCGCCATCCCGCATGTGGAATTCCTGCGCATCGGCACGCGCATGCCGGTTTTTCTGCCGCAGCGCATCACGCCCGAATTGTGCGCCATGCTCAAGGAATTTCATCCGTTGTTCATCAGCCTCCATTCCAATCATCCGCGGGAACTGACCACCGAAGCGCGCGCGGCCTGCGCCCGCCTGGCCGATGCCGGCATCCCGCTGGGCAACCAGTCCGTCCTCTTGCGCCACGTCAACGACGATCCGCTGGTCATGCGCGCCCAGGTGCAAAAACTGCTGCTCTGCCGGGTCAAGCCCTATTACCTTTACCAGTGCGATTTGATCAGCGGCTCGGCCCATTTGCGGGCCAGCGTGCGCACCGGATTGGAAGTGATGGAAAGTTTGCGCGGCCACACCACCGGCTACGCCGTGCCGCAATATGTGATTGACGCACCCGGCGGCGGCGGCAAGGTCCCGATCAACCCCGATTACATTGTCCAGCGCACCGCCGAGCGCCTTCTCATCCGCAATTTCGAGGGCAGGCTCTTCGAGTACCCGGAAGCCGCCGACGGCACACCGCTGACCCCGCCGCCGCGTGAAATCGTGGAGCCGGAACTGGCATAAAAACTCCTCTCCCTAAATTGTAGCGGCGGTCTGTGACCGCCGGTGTTTCGGGTTTTTTGTTTTGCGGCGGTCACAGACCGCCGCTACAGGAGTTTGGTCTCACCGGCCGTAGAGCGGGCCGAAGTTGGCGCAGGCGCGGAAATCGGCCCCTTCCCGGTCCGCCGTGCCGAACCCGTTCCAGGCGGCCGGGCGGAAAATGGCCTCCTCCGCCACGTTGTGCATGTAAACGGGAATGCGCAGCATCGCCGCCAGGCTGATCAGGTCCGCGCCGCGATGGCCGTAGCACAACGCGCAATGGTTGGCGCCCCAGTGGTTCATCACCGTATAAACGTCCCGGAACGCCCCTGTCCCGGTCGTGCGCGGCGCAAACCAGGTCGTCGGCCAGGTCGGATTGGTGCGCTCGTCCAAAATCTGATGCGTCCTGGCCGGCAGCTCCAGCGTTTGCCCCTCGGCGATCTGCAAGGCCGGCCCAAGCCCTTTGATCAAATTAAGCCGGCAAATCGTCACGGGCATCCCGCCGCGCGTGCGGAAGCGGGTGGACCAGCCGCCCCCCGGAAAGTACTCGGTGATGGACGGATGCCAGGTGGTCGCTGTCAAACATCTCTTTATTTCGGCCGGGCTGATTTCCCAGAATGGTTTTAGGGCGGGCCGGCCGCGGCTGGACTGTTCGCCGGTTCCGTCCAGGGCGGCCGGGCCGGAATTGATCAGGTGGAGAAAGCCGCCGGCGGCCGCGCCCACCGGCTTGCGTCCCGTCACCCGTTGCACCGCGGCGGGGCTCCAATAGGTCCGCACATCGGCGAAGATCTGCGCCGTATTGGTCAGCAGATAACCCAGCAACATGCCCGCGCCGTTCAAGGCATCGTTCTCTGTCGCCACGATGTAAGGGGCGCGCGCGCCATTCCAGTCGAAGGAGGTGTTGAGAATGGCCTCCAGAAAATCGCCGTTGGGCAGGTGATCGGTCCATTGGCGCTGGCCCTGGAAGCCGGCGGCGATGGCGTTGTGGCCAAGGGCTTCCTCGCCGCGGCCCAGCGCGGCCAGGCGCGGATTTCCCGCCATTAGATCGCGCGCCACCAGCGCCATTTTCACGGAGATCTCCCATTCCCGGTCCAACTGGGCGCGCGGCCGGCGCGTTTTTGGGGAATTGTAATCCTTGCCCTCGCGGCAATTCGTTTTCACCCACTTCATCGCTCTGTCGAACTCGGACCGGTCGTAAATTCCCCGCTCCATGCGCCGGATGAATTCGCTCATGTCCACCGACTCCACTCTCATCCCCAGGTAATTCTCGAAAAAAGCAACATCCACCATCGAGCCGGCAATGCCCATGGAAACGCCCCCCATGCCCAGGTAGGACTTGCCCCGCATCATCGCCACGGCCAGTCCGGCCCGGCAAAAGCGCAGGATTTTTTCCCGCACGTCCTCCGGGATGCTTTGGTCCGCCGCGTCCTGTACGTCGCGGCCGTAAATGCCGAAGGCCGGCAGCCCTTTCTGCGCGTGCCCGGCCAGCACCGCCGCCAGATAAACCGCCCCCGGCCGTTCTGTGCCGTTAAATCCCCAGACCGCCTTGGGCAGGGTGGCGTTCATGTCCATCGTCTCGCTGCCGTAACACCAGCAAGGGGTGACCGTCAGCGAAACCTCCGCGCCGGCCCGCGCAAATTTCTCCGCGCAGGCGGCCGCCTCCGCCACCCCGCCGATGCAGCCGTCGGCGATCACACATTGGACCGGTCGCCCGTCGGGATACCGCAAATTGGCGCTGATCAAATCGCTCACGCGCCGCGCCAGGCCCATCGTTTGCGCCTCCAGCGATTCGCGCACTCCGCCCAAGCGCCCGTCAATGGCGGGGCGCAGTCCAATTTTCGGCAGATTTTTAAAAAGAGGGTGTTCCATAGTATTTTCCTGTTTGATTTTGTATCCCCTCCCTGAAGTGGTCAACAAGGGAAAATTCCGGCAGCGTTCTAATTCGATTGTTGTAGTGTCGGCGCCCTGTCCGCCGTAGGTTTGGCGAAGGGGGATGCGCGCCGATTTCGAGCCGCAGGCTCGACGCTGCAACAAATTAGGACGCCGCCGGAACTCGCGCCGCAATGCGTCCGTCATGGTTGGGAAGACGGGTCCCGAATTATCGAGACCCGCCGCAGGACGGTAGTGCGGCCTGGCGCCTCTGCAAATCTAAGAAGGCGGGCGGAGAATACTGCCGCTCCGCTTCAACCCCGCCGGTTGGCTCCGTGGATCAATGTCCATCAGAATGAAAATGGGCTCCCCCCACATTTCTCATACGAGTCCAGATCACGCTCCGGGCTGATGGCCATCCGGCTGAAAAGTGCTCCACCAGAGGTGGGTTTTGCCGCCCGGTCCCGGCCCTGCACCGGAAGGAATATTTGAATCTTTGGCAAAGTTTGTGGACGAGATGAACTCAACGCCGCCATCCAGCCGCATGATGTTCCCGCCCGTCTTGTTGTGGAGCAGCCCGATTCCCTCCTGCCCCTCCGGCGGCGCGGTCGGGAAATTAGCGCCATCGTTAAATTCAAATGCGCCTACGCTGTTGTGGTCATCAGGCTCCCAGAAGAGATAGCACATCGGACTCCAGACTTGGCTTGCCTTGCAACTGACGTACGCGTTGTTGGCGTTGAAGCCACAGGCGGAGCCATCCCAGACATAGCTGCAGAGCTGGTTATTGCGTTGCGTGTAGTACTGGCTGAGAATGTCCTTGGGGCAGAGATAGGCCATTTTATTGCCCATATTGACCCATAATGACCCTTCCTGCCAATCCAAGGTGGGCGCTTGTTGTGGTGGAGTGGTACCAATTTTGGGACAAGCACCCGGGCCGTAAAGCCAGCCCTGTCCGGGGGCGTTGTCCCCATCCCAGTTGCAAAACGGCAGCCAATCCTTGTTCTCCGAGGTGTACATGTGTTCGGCGAGGGCCAGTTGATGCTGGTTGTTCATGCATTGCGTGCGAATGGCTTGTTGTTTGGCCAGCGCCAGTGCCGGCAGCAAAAGCGCGGCCAGGATGGCAATGATTGCGATCACCACCAGCAGTTCAATGAGGGTAAACGCGATGGTTAGCCTTGACGGTTGGCTGGCTGGAGAGATAGCCGGTGCCTTTGGAGTCTTCATGGGTCCTTTTTAAACGGTTAAATAGTGAATATGGTTCAATCTACATCAGCATCATGTTTCATGTCCAGTCCAATTTTTGCCTCTATTTATACACGCGCCAGAGGGGTGCCGGATTCCGCCAAAAATCTTTGCCGTATTGCGCCCTGAGTGGCAAGGGCGGGTCCCGCAATATCGGGACCCGCCGCACTGAGGCAGCGCGACGTTGATTCCCCTGCCAATGCCCGGCGGGGGGCATGCGCCGCCGCCAAGGCTGCGGCGCACAGGGCGGAGTGCCCGCCCTGCTTGGCCCACCCCTGGCTGACGCATTGCTCTTTGCGCCGGTTGGAGGGGGTGGAGAATACAGAACCGGACGGCTCGAGCCGCGCTTTGGGGAGCGCGGCGGCCTGATCCCGCAATGCGGGAGGGGAGAGCCGCCATTGTTGGTCCGCGCCTCTTCGCATATCAAGTGTTCTTATGGATAAATCCTGATGGTCAAGGCTCGACCAGACGGTAGAATACGTTGGAGTTGGCCGTGTTAATGTTGATGTTCTCGTTGGTGACGGCAGCCGAGCCGGCGATGTTGAACCAGTCGCTTGGGTTGGCCACATTGATCGAGTTGCTTTGCAGGATCCAGCCGAGATAGTTGGTCGGCCAGGTGAATTTCAGCACACTGCCGCTGAGATTGAAGCTCATCGTTGGTGGCGTGGCGACCGAGACGTTTAGCAGCACTTGGGCGCCACTGACTGAGATGGTGCTTCTGTAAACCGAAGCCGAAGGGATGGCGGTCCCGGATACGGTGTAAGTGCCTGAACCGGCGACAGATCCGCTGGCTTGCTGGATCAGAACGTAACTGCCGGGGATCAACGCCGAACCATTTACGGTAAAGGCATTGCCGTTGAGCGACAAAGTGCCCGAGGAGATGGCGAGAACACGATGGGTGCCATCGTAATTCAAGGTTATCGGCCTTGAGCCGAGGCTGACCGTGCCCGTCCCCGCAATCGTTGCCGGGCTGGCGGTGCCGCTGGCGGTGAGCGAGGCGCTTGCGCCCAAGGTGTAAGAGGGCAGAGCGGTGACATTAAAAGTCGCTCCGGCGACGATGCTGACGCCGGAGGCGCTGCCCAGCGAACCGCCTGTCCCCAAGGCCAGCGTGCCATTGCTGATAACCGTGGCGCCGGTGTAACTGTTCGCAGCCGTGAGGGTCAGCGTGCCGGCCCCAATCTTGGTCAAGGTGCCGCCGGTGCTGGACAAGGGCGTGGCAAAGGTGACGTTCTGGCCGGCCGTGTCAATAACAATAGGCAGGTTCTGCGCGGTGCTGAAGCGGCCGGAGTAATCGTTTTGGTTCGCGGCGGAGTATTGCAGAATGCCGCCGCCAAAAACGATGGAACCAGGATTGGACGCAGGGGAAATGCCCAGTGGCCCGGAAGTTCCCGGGGTTTCGGGGGAACCCAGGGTGAGGATGCCGGCATTGATGGTGGTCGCGCCGTGGTAGAGGTTTTGGTCGGTGAGCGCCATCCGGCCCGCACCCGCCTTGATCAAGCCCCTGACGGAAGCACCGACGACGATGCCGCCGGCGTCAGCCAAAGGCACGGCGACCGTCAGGTCCGGACCGGCGGCGCCGGTGTTTGACACCGTGAAGGTGGTCTGGCCCGTGGCGGCGTTAATCCCCAGATTAAGGCCCGCGTTGGTCACATCCAGGGTGTTGGTGATGACGGAGGGGAAGGTGCCGCCAACGGTCACCGAACTGCCCAACTCGAAAGGCTCGTACTCCACCGTGGTCCCGGCCGGAGCAGGATAACAGAGCAGTTCGCCGCCCATGAGAGTGAGGGCGCCGATGCCCGCGTTGCCGACAGTAATTTGCATCACGCCGCCCTGGTTAATGATGAAAGCCAGTGCCGGAGTCGTGGTGCCATTGCCGAACTCATTGCCCTGAGGGGCGGCCGCGCCATCGAGAGAAAGAACGCCGTTGCTGTTGATCGTGACGGTGCGGCCGGCAGTTTGCGGATTGCCCAAGCCGCTCGCCGTCGGATTGGCCGCGTTCTCCTGGTTAAGGTCCGACACATAACTGTTGGTTATGGTGATATTGCCGGTGAAGGTATTGGCCGCGCTGAGGGTCAGGATGGCGCCGCTATTCGTTCCGCCTCCGTTGACGTTGAGCGCGCCGGCCCCGGAAATAACTCCCGATAACGTCTGAGGCGCCCCGCTGTTGTAGTTGAACGTGCCGCTGTTGGCGATGGTGCCCGCATAAGCGCCGCTGCTCAATTGTCCGCCAGCCCCGATCGTCAGCGTGCCGCTGCTGACGGTGGTGTTGCCGCCGTAAGTATTGACGCCCGACAGCGTGGCGGTGCCGGTGCCCGCCATGGTCAATCCCCCGGTGTCCTGGATGACCGCAGGGATGGTCGTATTGGATGGGCCGGTCATGGAGAGCACATAGCCGCCGTTGTCTATCAGTTGCTCAAAGACAAGGTTGCCGGCGGCCGCGTTAATGGTCGCCGGTGCGAAAAGGGCGACCGCCAGGTTGAACGTTTCCGTCTGGGCCGAGTTGTTGGTGATGCCGCCGGTGATCCCCAGGTTGTTGCCACTGGAGCCGAGGGTGAAACTCCCGGCCGTACTGTCGAACAACAGTCCCACGACGGTGTAGCCCAGATCCATCAGCGGCGACGGCCGTGTCAGGCCGGCAAAAGTGACCGTGTCCCCGGTTTGAGCAGGCGCCAGGTTCCCAAGCCAGTTGGCATTGTCGCTCCAATTGTTGTCGGTGGAGGACAGGCCGGTCCAGTAGCGGCCGGGCAGAACGGTGAACGAAATGGTGGCCACACCCACCTCGCCGGCGGCGTCCGTAATCAGCGCTGTCAAGGTCTGGGCGCCTGGAGTGAAGCCGTTGAGGATGGTGATGGTGTTGGTGTAAACATTGGGCGTGCCCGTTGCCGTCATGGGCACGGCCGACAACCCGCCTATCGCGCTTTCATTCAAAACCACGCTGGAGATGGCCGGGTTGCCGCCGGGAGTGACGGTGACGGTGACCAGCGCGCTTCCGTTCTCATACAGGTTGGTCGGGCTGATGGAACCGACGCCGATGGGCGGCAAGCTTGAGGCGAGGTAAGAATGGAGCAAAACTTGCGTGGCGTTGGTAATAATGTTGAAGTTGGCTGCATTGGCCGGTTTGACATCCCAAACCGGCGTGCTGCCGGGGTTGCCGGTGATGCCGCCGGTCACGCTGAAGAGCACGTAATCGGCCGAGGTGTCCAAATTCGCCGCGGCGCTTGGGGCGGAGATATGAATGGGGTTGCCATTGAGCGCCAAGCCGCCGCCGACAGTGAACAGACCGTTGCTTTGATTGTGGGCGGTGCCCAGACACATGTAGGCCGCGACGCCCGAGCCCAAGGTCAGGGCATTGTTAAAGGTGTTGGTGGCATAGTTGGTGGGATAGGCGGCGGCCAAGCCGGCATAAACCTTGCAACCCGGGCCGGCGGTAAAGGGGCCGTTGTTGGTGCCGCTGCCAAACTCGGTCTGGCCGCTCAGAGTGTAGGCGGTGGCCGACAAGTCCAAGGTCGCTCCGGCGGCCACGGTAATGGTGGGGCTGGTCAACCGTGCAGGGTTCAGGCTGTCGTTCAGCGCCAGTGTGCCGTTGCTGATGGTCGTCGTGCCCGACCAACTGTTGGTTCCGCTCAAAGTAAGCGTGCCGCCGCCGGTCTTGACCAAGCTGCCGACGCCGCCGATGCCGCCGCTCAGCCCAATGTTATACGGCACACCATTGGGATCAGCCGCCTGGATGGTGAAGGTGGTGGCCGTGGGCAGGAGGAAGCCAGTGCCCGAGCCGTTGGCCGTGACCGAACTGGACCAATTGCTGAGCGCGCCCAAAAGCCCGCTTTCCAGGGAGATCGTGGGCAAATAAGTCCCGGTCAGGCTGGCTGGATTGATGCCGCCGCCGCCCACATACAACGTGGAATTGGTAATGAACATGAATCCCTGTCCGGCGGCGGTATCGCCACTGGTGCCAAAGTTGATCAACTGCACATAATTGCTGCCGCCCGAAAAAACCACTTCGGCGTCGTTCGCCACAGCGGCGCTATTGGCGATGACCAGGCCGTTGACCGTGTCCAGATTGGTGAAGTGGCCTCCGTTGAGCTGCAGGATGGTCCAGCGCCCGGTTGTCCCCTGGCTCCCCACCAACACCTCATTGGTCACCGTCATGCTGCCCGCATCCATCCGAAGGGAGGTGGAAGAATTGGCCCCGTTTGCGCCGCCCACCGACAACTGGCCCAAATAGACTTGGGCCGGAGAGAGGGTGTTGGTTGAATTAATATAAAGGCCGACGGTGGTCAATGCCGCCGTGGGCGTCGTCGCGGTCGGTCCCGCGTAGTTATTATCGCGCCCCAGGAGAATCTCGGACGAGGTGAAGCTGCCGCCGGTGATCTCGATCAGCATGCCATCATTGTTGGCTTGTGTTATTTCACCAACATTGACCGTGCCGGCGGTTTGCAGAAAGGCGTTGGCGACCTGGCCCAGTATGTTGACTGTAGTGGAGGCGTTGGTCAGCAACCCGCCGTTGACCAGATAGCCCTGGCCCGCCAGCGTGCCGACGTTGAGGACGCCGCCATTGGAAATGGCCAGCGTGCCGGCGTTCACCGTGGTCAGGCCCGTCCAGTAATTGGAGCCGGTCAAGGTCAGCGTGCCGGATCCGTTCTTGATGAAGGGAGCGCCCAAGCCGGTGTCCGTCATGCCGCCGGAGTAGATGGCGTTTTGGTTGTTGCCGCCCACGCTCAAGGTGACCGGCAGGCTGCTCGCGTTGAGCAAGGGGAGGTTCGCCGAGCCGCTCAGTTGGCCAATCGAGGCCGTGGTCATGCTGGTGTCGAAGACCAGGACCCCTCCGCCGGTGTTGTAAACCAAAGTGCTGCCGGCCAGGGATTCGTTGTCCGTCGTAGTCGCCGAGTTGGCATTGCCCAAAAGCTGCAGAATGCCGTTGGCAACGGCCGTGGTGCCGTTAAAAGTTCCAGGGCCTTCCAGGAACACCGTGCCGGTGCTGCCCGGGAAGCTGTTCACGATGAGATTGTTTTGGCCCAAGTTGCCAGCGGAGGCGATGAGACCTTGCACGGTCAGGGACGACGCGCTGATGGCGTCCAGATAGGCATTGGTGCCGACACTTCCCGATGGCAACCCGATGGAGAAGTTGCGGTTGAGGGCGGTGACCACGGTGCCGCTGCCCTGCAAATCGCCGCCGTTCAAGACCAGCGGCGCTACCGCGCCGAGATTATTGTCCGCGATAATGCTGATGGCGCCCGCTTTGATGGTGGTGCCGCCGGTGTAAGTGTTGACCTCGAGCAAACCCAGGGTGCCGCTGCCCACCTTTGTCAATGTGCCGCCGTCACTAATGACACCACTGAGCGACAGACCGTTGGCCTGGGTGTCCACCGTGCCGGTCACGCCTGGTGCAATATCAAAGTTGTTGAGCAAGTTCGCCGACGCCCCCACCTGGAGGGTGCTGTTGGCCGCAAAGCTCACATCCCCCGCTCCCAGCGCGGTGTCACTGCCGACCTGCAAGATGGCGCCGTTGCCCAATATGGTGCCGAAGGTGCCCGCTGCGGGACCGTAGGTGTTGACGCCCGACAACGCCAGGGTGCCTCCCCCGGTCAAGGCCAGCGCCTCGGGGGTGCTGGCGGCGTTGGCAATGCCGCCGGAAATGGCGAGCAAATTGCCGGTGCTGATCGTCGCGGTCAGGTTGTCGCTCAGCGATATTGGCGCTTGAACCGTGTTGGCGCTGCCGCCGCTCACATTCACCCTGGCTCCGCCGCCCTCGTTATCCAGCGTCAAAGTGTGCCCGCCGTCGGCAATGACAAAGGAGCTGTTGTTGGTGAACGCCAGGACACCGATGGTTTCGGGCGCATCCAAAGTAACGGTTCGTTGCGCCGTTTCGATCCCAAAGATGGCCTCGCTGCCGCGAGTATCAGGGACGGCGCTATTGAACCAGTTGGCGGAACCCGACCAGTTGCCACTGGCGTCCACGTCCCAGAGTCCCACCGTCACGGCCGGATCAATCGCTATCGTCAAGGTTAAATAGCCGCCGCTGGCGCCAAACGAATACTCGGCGCCCGCTTGTTGATTGCCGATATGGGGGTTAAAGGCGCTGACCGTCGTCCAGGTGCTGTCCAAGCCCGTGCCGCCGATGGCGCCGCTGTATTGGACGAGGTTGTAGGTGCCGGGCGTGCTGTAGCCGAACGGGCTGCCCGCCTGGAAAAGGTTGAAGGCCCCGCCACTGAGGGTCAAGCCGCCCGAGGAGGTGACGGTGATTTGAGTGTTGGCCGCGCCGTTGAATTCAAGATTGAAGTTGGCCCCCGGGTTGATGAAAGTCCCGCTTGGACCGATCGTCACCGCTCCTACGGCCAGCGTGCCCGTGCCGCTGGGGTTGCCGGGGTTGACATTGCCGCCGGCGCTGACCGCCAGGCTGCCGGCCAACGATCCAGGGCCGGACAAATTGGCGCCGTTCTGCACCGCCACCGGTCCCGAACCCGTGGCGGAACCGCTGGTATTGTTGACGACTAAAGTGGCGCCGCTGCCAATGATCGTGCCGCCCGCGTAGGTGCTGGCCGCCGACAAAGTCAACGTCCCGTTGGTCACCGTCAATGTCCCGCTGCCGCCAATCGGACTGGCCAGGGTCACGTTGTTCCGATTCAAGTCCAAAGTGCCGCCGCCCGGACCCACCACCAGCCCCTGGGCGGAAACATCCAGGGTGTTGCCGGAAGCCCACTGCAGCGTGCCGCCGTTCAAGGTAACGGGCCCCGTGCCCAAGGTGCCGGGGGCGAAGTTTAAGATGCCGCTATAGAGCACCGTGCCGCCAGAGTAAGAATTGGCGCCGGTCAGGACCACCGTGCCAATGGCGTTGGTCGCCGGGTTTGGGGTGTTGGCGCCCGTGCCGGGAACCAGCCCCAAAACATTCCCGTTGGCCGTGGAGGCCGGGATGCCGATGAACAACGGGCCTGTCCCCGCGCTGCCGCTGATGACGCCGTCCACCGTGAATGTCTTGTTGCTGACGGCCGCCAAGCCGCCCCCGTTGAACCCGAGGGCAAAGGGGCGCTTGTTCGCACCGGCGTTATCCATCGCAAAGGTGGCTCCGGCCAGCACGGTGCCGCCATTCAAATTGATCGTGGCAGCGCCGGAGGCGGCCCCAAAAACCGAAGAGTTGATGATATCCGATACTCCACCGTTCAAGTAGGTCTGTCCGGTGTAAGAGGTGGCCAGATTGTATATGACCGTGCCGGGACCTGACTGCACGAATTGATCCGGCGCCGTGCTGGTATCGGTAATCGTCTCATTGAAGATCAACAATCCGTTGGTGTTATTCTGCCAAAAGACCAGCGCGCGATTGGCCCCATTGCGGTTGGCCTCCATGCTGTTGTTGCCCGTAATGATGATATTATTGCTGCTCACGTCCGGAGTGACCAGAACGCCCGCCCCATCCACGATGCTGGTCAAGGTGTAGGTAATGGCGGCGGCGGTGTTGAAGCGCAGGCTCATTTGTGAGGCCGTATTATGCGAACTGGCGTTGCCGGTGATGTCGAGGTTTAAGCCGGTTTGAGTTACACCGCCGGCAGCGAAGGGCGTGTAGAACCCTGTAATCTGGCTGCCGCCCACGATCGTGGCAGGACCGCCGCCGGTTGTGGCCGCCCAATCGTACGCGCCGACGGTGGCGAAACCGCTGGAGGTTGTCGGGCCATTCAGCAGACCACCCCCAAATCCGTTTTGTCCTCCCGCCGTGAGCGTTGTAATGGTGCCCGTCGCGGCCACGGGATTACCGCCCGCGCCGATGGTGGCAGGGCCATTGAAGACCACTGTTCCGCCCAGACTTTCAGTCATGTTGTTAAGATCCAGCTCCGGGGATTGGGGACCGGAAACCGTGATTGTGGAATTGCCGGCGTTAAACACAGTGCTGGCGACGGCCTGGTCGTTAAACGCAGCGGCGTTGCCAATGACATTCAACGTGCCGCCCCCCAGGGTCAGAGCCGAACTGGAGGAAATGATATTATCGGCCGCGCCGCCCGTGTAATCCAGGTTCACCGTCCCGGCGTTGACGACGGTGGCGCCGGTGTAAGTTTGATTATTGGTGAGGGTCAGACTGGCGGCGCCTTCCTTGGTCAGACCGGTGGCGCCTCCGATGACCCCACTGCCGCCAATCGCATAACTGGTCACGTTGTTGTTGACCAGGACATTAGTCGGGTTGACCGTCGCGCTCACCGTCACGGTGATGGCGGTGGCGCCGTTGGCGGCGTCCGCAAAAACCGCGAATTCACCGTTCGCATACGTGGCGGCCGCTCCATCGAACCAGTTGGGGGTGGTGGTGTCCCAGATGCCCGAACCGGTTGCCCACGTCACTTGGTTGCCTTTGCCGGTAGCCAACAGCAGGTCAATGGAATTGTTGGCTGTGTTGTTCAAGATGGTGCCGGTCACCCCCAAGGTGGTTATGGTCAAGTTGGCCGTGGTCGGCGCCGCGCCCGAAAGTGCCCCGGTATATTTGATGAGCGGGTAATCGCCGGCGGGAATCGCCACGTTGCCGGAAATGATGACGTTGGGTGTGCCGGTAAAAGGCAGGGGGCCGTTGACCTGGAGCGGAGCGGCCGTGGTGCTGGGGCTTTGGGAGAAATTGAAAATCGTGTAAGCCGTGCCCGAAATGTAGGTCAAGCCGGCACAAGTCCACTGCCCGCCTGTGGTGGTCACATTGACGGCGTTGGTCGCTCCGGCCGCCACCGTGACGGCGCCCACACTGGAACTGCCGGTGGCCACGATGAGTTCGCCGGCATTGACGGCAGTTGGCCCGGTGTAGGTATCGTTTCCCGAAACCGTCAGCGTGCCTGTGCCATTTTGGTTCAGCGCGCCCGTCCCGGAAACCGCACCCGAAATGGTCGCGGCGGCTGCGCTGTTGACCGTGATCGTGCCATTGTTGGTCACTGTTCCCAACAAGGTCTGCGCGGCCAGGCCATTGAGGTTGATGGCTGCGCCGACCGCGTTGGTAATCGCGCCCAACAAGGTCTGTGCGTTGGCGCCGGTGAAATTGAAGATGCCGCTATTGGTAATGGCGCCGGCGTAGGCCCCGGAGTTCAACTCGCCGGTGGGGCCGATGGTCAGCGTGCCGGCGATGCCCTGGATGGCGCCGGTGAAAGTGTTGGTGCCGTTGAGCGTGAGCGTGCCCAGGCCGGTCTGGGAGATGGCTTGCGCCCCGGAAATGGGATAATTGATGACCAGGTTGCCGGCGGCCAGGCTGACATTGAAACTGTGGGTGGCGCCCAGGGCGATGGGCAGATTGATCGTTTCCACCGATGTGGCGTTGTCCGTCAGCCCGGACCCCGGGGTGATCCCGACGCCATAGAGCACGAACGGCCCGGCGCCGGTGCTGAAGGTGATGCCGTTGAAAATGAGTTGCGCCACGGTGTTGGTGTAGTTGTTGGTGGTGTTGAGCTGGGTCGAGCCGGAAAAGGTGAGCGTGGCGTTGGTGGCCGGCGTAGCCACCGGCGACCAGTTGTTGGCGTTGGTCCAATTGCCGTCACCGCTCCCCAACCCGGTCCAGGTTTGGGCAAAGGCGGCGCTGCCGGCCAGCAACACGCAGAAGGCGACAAAGATGTGAAGGCGACGCAGAGTATGGACGATGATTTTCATGGCTGGTTTATGGCTGTTTCTGGGTTTTCGGGCAAGAACCGGCGGCTGGCTTCGAGTGGCGGGAATGTGCCGGCTTTTCATAATACTGCTTTCGTTCGGTTTGCCACGCTCCGGCATGTCCCCGTTAGGCGACACAGACACAACCGGCGGAATGATACATTCCGGCGCGTGGGCAAGAGTTATAGCCGGGATTATCCCCTAAATGACCGGGCTTGGCTATCGCCAATTCTGGCGACGCCAGAATGAGCGGCACTAATCGTCAATTCAACCCGGCAGGAGGCGCGGCTGCGGCCGGCCGCCGACTTTGCCCCAGGTGCTTGGCCACCGCCTCCGTGCGCGAGCGGACGTGGAGTTTCTCGTAGATGTGCCGGATATGGGTGTGGACCGTGGCGTAAGTCAGCCGCATGAGGTCGGCGATTTCCTTGTAAAGGTAGCCCTTGGCCAGCAAATCCAGGACTTGCGCCTCGCGGGGGGACAAATTCTGGCCTTCCGACTCGTCCGCCCCCGGCTGCTGAAAGGATTGGACGATCTTGCGCGCAATGTGGCTGCTCATGGGCGAGCCTCCCTCATGCGCGTTGCGGATGGCCGCGAGCAACTCCGCCGGCGGCGTCTGCTTGAGCATGTATCCAGTGGCCCCGGCGGCCAGGGCGTTAAAGATGTTTTCGGTGTTCTGATAGACCGTGAGCATAATCACCTGGGTGGCCGCCGCCAGCGGCTTGAGTCGCCGCACGCATTCCACCCCGTTCAGACCCGGCAGGTTGATGTCCATCAGGGTCACATCCGGGCAGATCCGGGGAATCTCCTGCAAAGCGTTCTCGGCGGTGGCGTGCTGGCTGACACAACAGTAGCCCGGCGAACTGTCAATCAACCGGGCCAGCGTTCCCCGCACCTCGGCGTCGTCCTCAACTATCGAAACAGAAATGCTCATGGAGTGCCGGCCACTTTACTTCCCCGCCGCCGGCCCGCCAATCGCCACAATTGGCGATGCGGCTCCATTGTTCCGGCCCGCCTGCGGCCGGATGGGCAGATGCAGTTCGACTCGCGTTCCGCAGCCCGGATTGCTGATCACCACGCAACGGCCGCCGATGGCCGCCAGGCGATTTTCCAAATTCAACAGCCCCGAGCCGGAAGCCAGGCGCAGGCCCCCGGCGGCCGCCAGCCCGCCGGGCTGGCGGGCGTCAAACCGTGGCCGTTGTCCTCCACCACCAAGATCAATCCATCCGGCTGAAGGAGCAGGCGCAGCCAGACTTCGCTGGCATTGGAATGCTTGACGATGTTGTTGAGCGTTTCCTTCAGCGCCAGGAATAAATGGTAACGCAACTCGGTGTCCACCCGCGCCTCCGGCAGCGCGCCGGGCATGTCCATGCGGCAGCGCATGCCCGCCGTGCGCAGAAAATCCTCCGCATAGGCCGAGGCGTAGTCCATGAACCCGCTGAAGGTGTCGTGCTGCGGATCCACCGCCCAGACGATTTCATCCATCGCCCGCGTCAATTGCCGGGCGGATTGGGAAATGCGGTCCAGGTGGGCGGCGGAGTGTTCCGGTTCGCGGCGCGCCAATTCGCTCAAGAGGGTGATCTGGGTCAGGCCCGCGCCGATATCGTCATGGATGTCCTTGGCGATGCGGGCACGGTCCCGCTCGATGGCATGTTGCTGCTCCAACCGGGCCAATTGGCGCCGGTATTTCCGGGCCGAGGCGGCCCGCACGCCCGCGCCCACTCCGGCCAGCGCCACCGCCCCGCTGAACGCCAGAAACCACCCCGCTTCATACCAATAAGGTTCCACCCGAAACGCCACCGCGGCCCCCGTCCGGTTCCAAATCCCGTCACCATTGCAGGCCGTCACCTGGAAGACATAATTATTGGGCGGCAGATGCCAATACTGGGCCGTGGGCCGCTTCGGGTCGGTTTCCGCCCAGGCGGTGTCCAGTCCCTCGATGCGAAAGCGAAAGCGCGTCTTGTCCGGCGCGTCGAAATTCAGGGCCGTGAAGCGGAATTCAAACTGGTTGTGCCCCGGACCCACCAGCAGCTTGCCCGCTCCCAGCGCCTGCGCTTCGTTATCCACCCGCATCTCTTCGATCACCACCGGAGGGGGGACGGAATTGGCCGTCAGTTCCGCCGGATTAACCGAGACGACCCCGGCGGTGGTGGTGAACCAGAGGCGGCCGTCGCGCCCCCGCCAGCACGCCGGCTGATAACGGTCCGAGCATTCCAGGGTTGGCAGCCCGTCAAAGGTTCCGTAAGCCGCGCAATCCACCACACTTTTGGCGTGGCTGGCCACCGCGTCCAACTCCGTCTTGTCCACCCGGTAAATGCCTTGATGGGTCCCCAGCCAGAGCCGGCGGCGGTCGTCTTCCAAAATCTGGGAAATGACATCCACCGGCAGCCCTTCCTGGGCGGTGAAACGTGTGAACTTGCCCTCCTTGAACCGGAGCAGCCCGCCCCGGAACGTCCCCGCCCAGACCACCCCGTTCTTGTCCGCCAGCAACGACCAAATCGGCTGGTCCGCCAGCGCGTCGTTCGGTCGAAACCCCTTCAACTTGTCCCCGTCGCTCCGATAAAGCGTCCCATTATCAGCCCCGCACCACACTGTTCCGTCGGCCCCTTCCGCCAAGGCCCGCACCGCCGGCAGGGCCGCGCCGTCCTCCGTTTCAATGGCGTGCCGCCCCGCCGGCGACCACCAGGAAACGCCCGCCTTGGTGCCCGCCCAGAGACGGCCGGCGCAATCGCTTAAAATAGATTTGACTCCATGCACCTCCCACGGCGCCCGTTCCACCCGCCCGTCGCGAAAGTCGAACAAATCCTCCCCCTCCCCCGCGCTCAGCCATAAGCCCCCTCGGGCCGCGGGTACATGGAAAACACAAAATTCGCCGCCGCGCTGTTCCCCACCGAAAAGGCCGTGATCTTTTCCCCCTCCCTCCGGCACAAACCTCCCTCCGCCGTCCCTATCCACACCGCCCCGTCCCGGTCTTCGCAGACGGACATGGCGGCCCGCGCCGTCAGGCCTTCCGCCCTGCCGATCACCTGAAACCGCCGGTCATGCAGCCGCGCCAGCCCGCCCTGGTCAATCCCCAGCCAGATGCCCCCGTCATGCCCTTCCAGCCAGGCTCCAATCCGGTTCCCCAGCAGCCCGTCCCGCGTGGTCAGCCGCTCATGCCGCCCTTCCGGGGTGATGTGAAAGACGCCATTGCCATAATGATTAAACCACACGCCCCCCGACCGGTCCTCGTGCGCCCCCATGGCCCGGCCCGAAGCCGGCCCCAGCAATCCGCGCCACTCCGTCACTTCCTCCACCCACTGCCGCCCCGTCTGTTTGCGCAACCGGTCCCCGTCCAAAACCCACAGCGCCCCGGACCGGGTGGGAAAAAGCATCGGCCGGCTGCAAATTGGCCTCCCCGTTCGTCGGCGTCATCGTCTCGAACCGGCTCCCGTTCCAGCGGCCAATCTCATTCTCCGCGCCGGCCCAGACCGCCCCGCGCGCATCCGCCACCAGCGTCAGCACCCGTTTGCTGCCCAGGCCGCCGTTCTCCGGCAAGGCGGTGAATTCCTTGTCCACCACCCGGATGATGTTTCCTTCCCGCGACAGAAACCACAAAATGCCGTTCCGGTCCACACACTGGAACAGCGGCCGCATCTCGCCCGGCGGTGTCAGCGTGTTCCAACTGCTTTGCCGCGGCGGGCCATGACCGCCGCGGGCGGGCTCCTCGCCAGGACCGTCCAGCTTGTGCTCAAACACCGTCCCGAACTGGGTGACAAACACCACCGCATTGGACGACGAGGAAACCAGCCTCGTGTGCAGATCAAACACCGCCTGATCCGGCAACTCCCGGCGAAACACCCCGTTCTTCAAGGCCGTCAGCCCCCCGCGGAACGTGTTGATCCAGAGCGTGCCCGTCACGTCCACATCCAACTCCTGAATGCGCGCGTGGTTCAGGTGATCAAAGGTGACAAAGCGCGACCCGTCAAAGCGCGCCAGCCCGTCGTAGGTTCCCAGCCAAAGATAGCCATCGGGCGTTTGCGCGATGCTGGTGACAGTGCTATTCGGCAGGTTTTTCTCCGTGCCCCACACATCCACCAGATAAGCCGCCGGGGCAGCGGACGCCAGACGCGCTCCCCCGGCGACGAACAGCAGGGCCATTCCCGCCGAAGCCAGGCGGCGCCGCGCCGGGCGGGCAGATGGGCAACAGACCGGCAAGGGCATGCCCTCCACTATGGAAAAATTGCCCCGGCAAAGCAAGCCGCGTCTGGCGAGCTGTCGGAACGCGCGGCTAAAAGGCGGCCATCAGCCCCTTGCGATACTCGTCAAACGCGGCGCGGCCCGCGCGCGTCAGCCGCAGCAGCGTCATGGGCACTTTGCCGCGATAGGTCTTCTCAATCTCCACGTAGCCGGCCTCCTCCAAACGGGCCAGATGGCTGGACAGGTTGCCCTTGTTCATCTCCGTCTCGTGCAGCAGGTAAAGGAAGTCGCATTCCTTCACCAGGGCGAGCAGGGATACAATCATCAGCCGCCCGGGTTCATGAATGACCCGGTCCAGTCCGGCAATGGCTTGCAGTTGCTCGTTCATTCGGTTTCCGGGGCGGGCGGCGGGGTGCGCTGAAGATACGAATAAAGGGTGGCCCCGCCGGAGACGAGCCACACCAGCCCCATGAACAACATCACCGGCCGCGACAGCTCGATAAAATTGCCGGGCACGAGCAGATTAATTTCAAGAGGTCCCAGCACGATGAGGGCCAGGAGGAGCAACTTCCACGGTTGTTTCCTGATCGTGGCGGCGACCATCATCAAGTATAAACACCCGCTCGGCACCACCAGCAAGGCCAGCAGGGTTCTTCGGGCAAGACCGATCGGGCCGGGGCTGATCGGGCTGGGGTTGATGGTGCCGGGGCTGATCGCGCCCGTGTGCCGCATCTCGGACATCAAAAAGAATGCCAAACCGAGACTGATTACCACCGAAACGACCACGCCGGCCACCATCCCTATCCGGAAGGATTTTGTATCCCGCTGGTAGGCGACATAGCCGGTGCGCGGCCAGGTGAGGTATTTCTTGATGGCCTTGTGGATGCAGTACAGCCCGAAGGCCCCGACGCCGAACAGCAGCCAGGCGATTAAATGGGTCCACGCCGAAGTCCCTGGCAGGAGGAGATACGTGTAGCTCGACAGGGCAAAGCCCAGCCACATCGTCGCACAGGCAATCTCTCCGGCCCCGTCTATCGCCTCATAGCGCATGGGCCGCAGCATGGTCTTTTGAATCCGTGCGTTTTCTTTCGCCGCGCGGATGAATTCGTCGGTGCGCCCCTCCCGCTGGGCGCGTCGGATGGCCCGGGCCATCTGGAGGTATTCTCGAAGAGGATTGTTCATCACAGACCAGTTTGCAACACAAACCGATTTGTGGCAAGAACTATTTTCAACTTTTTTTCTCAGGGCCGCCCGCTCGCGCCTTTCTTGGGAAATGGCATCGCCTTAGTCGTGCGTGGCAGCGCGGGCGGAGGGATGAGAAACCAAACCACGCAAAGGGCCAGCGCTTTCATCACCCCAACGGCATGGCACTAATCCGCCGCCCTGGCAATCATTGAGATTTGCATATATCATTTAGCATTTTGCATTTTCCATTCCCGCCGTTACCCTGCATCTACGAATGAAGATTGCCGTTTTTGGAACAGGCTACGTCGGCTTGGTCTCGGGCGTTTGCCTGGCGGCCAAGGGCCACGAGGTCGTTTGCCTGGATCTCCGCGCCGAGGTCGTCGAAAAGCTCAACCGCGCCCAGCCCCACATCCACGAACCGGGCCTGCCGGAACTGCTCCGCAACGTCCTTGCCGAAAAGCGTTTCCGCGCCACCTTGTCCCGCGACGACGCCCTCCAGGACGCCGCCCTCATTCTCATCGCCGTCGGCACCCCGACGGCCGACGGCAGGATTGACCTCCAGCACATCGCCGCGGCGGCGCGGCAAATCGGGGCCTGGTTAAAATCCGCCGGGCGCTTCGTCGCCGTGGTGGTCAAAAGCACCGTGGTGCCGGGGACCACCGACGGGCCGGTGCGAAACATCCTGGAGGAATCCTCCGGCAAAAAACTCGGCCAGTTCGGCCTGGGCATGAATCCTGAATTCCTCCGCGAAGGCAATGCCGTGGCCGATTTCATCAACCCCGACCGCATCGTTCTGGGGCACGAAGACGAGGAAACCCGCCGCCTGCTGGGCGAGTTGTACCGCCCCTGGTCGTGCGAAAAGCTGGAGGTCAACACCCGCACCGCGGAAATGATCAAATACGCCAACAACTGCCTCCTCGCCACCCAGATCTCCGCCGTCAACGAACTGGCCAACCTCTGCTCCCGAATCGGCAACTTGGATGTCCTGCAAGTCATGGCCGGCGTGCATCTCGACAGAAGATGGAACCCGCTGGACGCCGCAGGCAGGCGCGTCAACCCCCCCATTCTGAGTTATCTGTTGCCCGGCTGCGGTTTCGGCGGCAGTTGCTTTCCCAAGGATCTGCAGGCCCTGCGCACCCTGGGCCGCGACCGCGGCCTGCCCATGTCCCTGGTGCAGGCCGTGCTCGACATCAACGAACGCCAGCCCTCCCAAGTGGTCGCTTTGCTTGACACAAAACTCAAGCCGCTGGCCGGCAAGAAAATTCTCCTCCTCGGCCTGGCCTTCAAGCCGGACACCGATGACGTGCGCGAATCCGCCTCCCTGGCCATCCTGCGCGAGCTGATCGCGCAAGGCTGCGCCGTGACCGCCCATGATCCTGTGGCCGGCGAAAAGGCGCGCCAGGAATTGCCCGGCACGCCCTTCCTGCTGACGCAGGATTGGCAGGGCGCCGTCGGCGGCGCCGACGCGGTGGTGGTGGCGACGCAATGGCCGGAATACGCCGGACTGAAAATGCCGGCCCTGGCCGGGGCCCTGGCGGGGAAGGTGGTGCTCGACGCCCGGCGCATGTTTCGCCCGGGGGATTTCCCGAATTATCTGGCCATCGGACGGCGCATGTTATAATCCATGCCGCTCGAAATCATCCTATGTATCCGGCACATCACAGCGTCAAAGCGGGTCATCAATCCCGCTGCCAGGTTTGCCATTCGGATAAAATCCGCCTGGTTCTGGACCTCGGCCACCAGCCGCTGTGCGACACCCTGCTCACCCAGGAAATGCTCGACCAGGCCGAGGCCACCTATCCCCTGCGCATGTGCTGGTGCCCGGATTGCACGCTGGTGCAGATTGATTATTGCGTGGACGGCTCGCTGGTTTACCACCCGGATTACCCCTACCGCAGCGGCATCACCAAGGAACTTTCCGAATACCAGGTCAACATCAGCAAGTCTCTCATTGCCCAGTACGGCCTGCGCCCCGCCAACCTGGTCATAGACATCGGCTCCAACGACGGCACCCTCCTGAGCGGTTTCCAGCGCGACGGCATCCGCGCCCTCGGCGTCGAGCCGACCAACATCGCCCGGATCGCCCGCGAAAACGGCATTGATACCGTCCAGGAATTTTTCACCGTCAAGACCGCCCGCGCCATCAAGAAAAAATACGGCCCCGCCGCCCTCATCACCTCCACCAACATGTTCGCCCACATGGCCACCATCGGCGAGGTGGTCACCGGCATTGAACTCCTGCTCCAGGACGGCGGCGTGTTTGTTTCCGAGACGCATTATCTTCTGGACGTCCTCCAGGGCGGCCAGTTCGACACCATTTATCACGAGCATCTGCGGACTTACTCGCTCCGATCGCTCATCCGGCTCTTCGACTATTACAATTTTACCATCACCGGCGCCGAACGGGGCAGCCGCTACGGCGGCAATCTCCGCATCCATGCCACCAAGGGCAAAAACCTGCCGGCCGGGCAAAACGTCGCCGACCTGCTCGCGCTGGAGGAAGAGG
Source organism: uncultured Verrucomicrobiae bacterium (assembly GCA_963707025.1). Classification (GTDB taxonomy): domain Bacteria; phylum Verrucomicrobiota; class Verrucomicrobiia; order Limisphaerales; family Palsa-1400; genus JBEKOF01. The sequence continues at coordinate 143,922 of CAVPOM010000003.1, forward strand.
CCGGCCTGGGCAAATTGGAGACCTACCAAACTTTCGCCCGGCGCGTGCAAAGGGCCAAAAAGGAATTCACCAGCTTCATTTTCCAGGCCGCGCAACAGGGAAAATCCGTCGTGGGCAATTCCTGCCCGGCCCGCTCGGCCACGCTCCTGAACTATTACGGCATGGACCCGGATTGGATTCCCTACATCGCCGAACAACCCACCTCGCTCAAGCTCTGGAAATTCCTGCCCGGCAAACACATTCCCGTCGTCAACAATGAAATCCTGATCAAAGAGCAGCCCGATTACGTCATTTTGCTCGCCTGGCATTACGCCGAACCGATCCGCAAACAACTGGAAGCCCGCGGGCTGAAATCCGATTTCATCGTGCCGCTGCCCGACTTCCACATTGTCAGGAACGGCTCATGAAAGGCACGGTACGAATTTGTAGCGTCGAGCCTGCGGCTCGAAATCGGCGCGCAGCGCCGACACTACAACCATCAAGCAAGCACACGACCCCATGAAAACTCGGGTTGCAGTTGTGGGATCGGGCTTTGGTTTGTACGGCCTCCTGCCCGCCTTCCAGCAAATCCCCGACTGCGCCGCCGTCGGCATCTTTGGCGAAAGCAGCGACCGTTTGCTCAATTATTGCCGGCAAACCGCCGTCCCCTTTTTCCGCGACTGGCGCGGCATGCTCGAGCAATGCCGGCCCGACGCCATCGCCGTCGCCGTCATCCCCCGCCACCAGCACGAGATCATCGCTCATGCCCTGGCACGCGGCATTTCCGTCTTTGCCGAAAAACCCCTTGCCGTGGACCTCGCACAAGCCAAAGCGTTGCTCGAACAAGCCCGCGCCAAAAAAGTGGCCCACATGGTGGATTTCCTTTTTCCCGAAATTCCCGAATGGCGTCGCGCCAGGGAACTTCTCGAACAAGGCGCGATTGGCCGGCCGCTCCATTGTCAAATGAACTGGCGCTTTCTCAGCCACGACATCAAACACAAGACGCAAGGCTGGAAAACCCGCCCGGAGGAAGGCGGCGGCGCTCTCTCCTTTTACTTTTCCCATGCCTTTTACAACCTGGAGTTTTTCCTGGGAAAAATGCAAAGCCTGCGCTGCGGGCTGCCGGGCGCCCCGGACACTCCCGGCGCCGGCGAAACCGGGGTCAGCCTGGCCGCCTCCTTTCAAAACGGCTGCTCTGGAAACGTTATATTTGACTGCGCCTTCCCCGGCCGCCCTGAACATGCCTGGGATTTTCAAGGGGAGGCCGGCGCCCTCCTTCTGGAAAATACCGCCGCCTCCTTCACCGGTGGTTTCCAACTCACCCGCCGTCCCAAAAACGGCCCGGCGGAAAAAGTCCCCGTTCCCCCGCTCCCCTCCGATCCGTCCCTGGACGAGAGAGTCGTCCTGGTAAAATCCCTGGCCGAACGTTTCCTCTGTTGGCAGCGCGACTCCGTCCCGGCCCGCCCGGATTTTGCCGACGGCCTCCGCGTCCAGCAACTCATCGAACTTGCCCGCCAATCCGCGCAATGCCGGCAAACCGTCCTGTGCTGAGTCTCATTTGAGGCGCGCCACAGTCTGGCGCGCCGCGGCGGACAGCGGAGCGCCCTTCCTGTGCCCGGGACGGAAGCGCCGCGACAGGGGCATGCGTCATGGAATATAAACAGCTTAACGCCGCCATGAAATCAAGTGCCTCAATGAATTTGCCGGCAGGATCAAAACTGGCGGCTATTACTTATATTAAGATCTTCCCCAAACAGAGGGGCTTAAGTTGCCAGCCGTGGCTTCCAGCCACGGCAAATCCTGCGGGAATGAGCCTGACTCGCGCTGGCCGTCAGCGCCGGGCGGTGGAGTAACCGTGGATGACAAACTTGTGGCCGGCCCAGGCGTAGCCTCCCAGGTCATCGAATGAGACGTTATAGAGGCCGGTGATTTCCTGCCAGGCCTTGCGCTCGCCGTGGTTATTGGACGCCCGGTTGCAATCCCAGTCGTCGAAATAGACCAGGGCGCCCTCCGTGAGCGCATTTGTTTTGAACATGAACTCAAGCACCTCATAGGCCGAGGCATACAGATCGGAGTCAATATGAATCATCGCAAAACGCTGTCCCGCCGGAATCTTCGGGAGAGTGTCCGAAAACCAGCCTGCGTAGATTTTTATGGAGTCCGCGCGGATGCGTTTGCCGCACCAGGCGCGCAATTGCGCCGGCGAGGCTCCTTTCAACTGCCCCTTGGCCCATACCCCCAGCTTGACATGCTCATTGTCCAGGTCGGCCGGATGGCGGGCTTCCGGCATTCCTTCAAAACTGTCAAACAGGTGCAGGGACTTGTCCGCCCGGTAGAGCTGCATGGCGGTGGCAATGACCTTGGCCGTGCGCCCCGTCTGCGTTCCAAATTCCGCAATGTCCCCCTCCACGGCCGAGTGGACGGTGTATTGCACTCCCATGATCAAACTTTCCGCGATCAAGCGGAAGCCCAGGGCATCGTACCCATACTTGATGCTTTCCCGGGTGCTCGTCATGGACCGGGTCTCCGGCAGGCTGGCCAAAGGGCTGCACAATCGGCAGATCACCTTTTCCCAAAAGCCCGCCGGTCTCATCGGGTTTTGATTTTTTAACGGTTCCGTCATTTTACGTTGCCGCTAGGCTCAAGGAACGGCCCCCGCCAAGTCAAGCTAATCTTCCGCCAGAGCCGGCCCGGCGCTCCGGACCACCTCTGCGGGCGCGTTCCGACAGCCTGGCGCAATTGAAAAAACAATGCCTGGCCGTCGCCAGCAGATCCACGGTGACAGCAACCTGGTTCCAACGCCAGCAACACAGGCTCCAGAGGGATTATATAGCCGGCCTCAATCGCGCAAGAAACGGCTCTTCCCATGAGCTTTGACGCTCGCGGCCAGGCCACCCTCACAGCCCCGTCGGATGATCCAAAAAAACCCACGGAACACGGAATTTTTTTGACAGCTCCGCCGCCAGGGCTTTGACGCCAAAAGTCTCCGTCGCGTAGTGGCCTCCGTAAAAAACATTGACCCCCAGCTCTTCCGCCAGCGCGCAGGTCCAGTGCGGCCCTTCCCCGGTGATGAACGTGTCCACTCCTTCCGCCGCCGCCGCCTGCAAATGGCTCCCCGCCCCGCCCGTCACCACGCCGATGCGCCGGCACCACGCCGGTCCGCCCGGCACGACCGTGGGCGCCCGGCCCAGCGCCCGCCCCAGCCTGTCCGCCAGAACTTCGCGCGCCACCCGGGCGCGCGTCTGCCATCCGATGGCCCGCCCTTTTTCCACAAAAAACGGCCGGAGATTCTTAAAACCCAGCGCCGCGCACAATTGCGCGTTGTTGCCCAATTGCGGATGCGCGTCCAGCGGCAAATGCGAACTGTAAACCGCCAGGTCCTTCTCGATCAGCCATTGCAGCAGCGCGCGCCGCGGCCCGGTCCACGGCGTCACCGGCCTCCAGAACAACCCGTGATGCACGATCAGCAAGTCGGCTTGCGCCGCCGCCGCCATTTTCACCGTGGCCAGCGAGCCGTCCACCGCCGCCGCGATTTTCCTCACCGCGCCGGAGTTTTCCACCTGCAATCCGTTGGCCGCGCCTGCCTCGTCGTTAAACGTTGCGGGCCGCAGCCGTTTTTGGCAATGTCGGACTATGGCGGACAAGAATGCTTTGGACATGAGGGCATGAAAACAGAGACGGCGGGAATTTTCAAACGCGCAACCGGAAAATTTTTGCAACGCCTTGTTGAAATTTGCGCGCCGCTTCTTATATTGCGCAACAGCTTGAAATCAAAATGAGCCAGCCAGCCGCCCCGCCCCCTCCCTGGGACATCCAGGCCGCCCGCGCCCTTTACAACATCGCGCGCTGGGGCGCGCGCTATTTTGACATCAACGAGGCCGGCCACGTCGTCGCCATGCCGCTGCGCGAATCCGGCACGGTGGTGGACATCACCGACGTCATCGAGGAGGCCAAGGGGCGCGGCCTGCAATGTCCGGTCTTGATTCGATTTCAGGACATTCTCCGCCACCGCGTCGAGGCCATCAGCCAGGCCTTCGCCGCCTCCATTGCCGAATTCAATTATCAAAACACCTACCGCGGCGTCTTTCCCATCAAGGTCAATCAACTGCGCGAAGTGGTGGAGGAAATTCTGGACGCGGGCAAGCCGTTCCACTTCGGCCTGGAAGTCGGCAGCAAGCCCGAACTGTTCGCCGGCCTGGCCCTGCAAAACCAGGTGGGCAGCCTGATTATTTGCAACGGTTACAAGGACACCCAGTTCATCCGCATGGCCCTGATGGGCGTCAAGCTGGGCAAGACCGTCATCCTCGTGGTGGAAAAGCTGGAGGAACTCAAGCAGATCATCGCCGTCTCCCGCCAGTTCGGCGTCGAGCCGCGCCTGGGCATCCGCATCCGCCTGACTTGCAAGGGCGCGGGCAAATGGGCCGAAAGCGGCGGCGACAACGCCAAGTTCGGCCTCAGCACCGCCGAACTGCTCATGGCCACCGAGTTGTTGCGCGCCGAAAAAATGGAGCACTGCTTCAAACTCCTCCATTTCCACATCGGCTCCCAGGTCCCCGACATCCTCACCATCAAAAAGGCCGCGCAGGAGGCCGCCCGCTTTTATGCCAAACTTTTCAAAATGGGCTTCGCCATCGAATCCCTCGATGTCGGCGGCGGCCTGGGCGTGGATTACGACGGCAGCCGCTCCGCCTCCGACAGCTCCACCAATTATACCTTGCGCGAATACACCAACGACATGGTCTTTTACATCGCCGAGGTTTGCAACCAGGAGAAAGTCCCCCACCCCCAGATCGTCAGCGAAAGCGGCCGCGCCATCGTCGCCCATCACAGCGTCTTGATCGTCGAGATTATTGGCGCCATCGAAAAAACCCGCGCCGGCTCCGAAGTGCCCGACGGCGAAAACCAGCACGCCCTGGTGCGCGATCTGTTGGACATCCGCAAAAACCTCTCCCAACTCAACAAACTGGAGGCCTGCCACGACGCCTTGGATCGCCGCGAGGAAGCCCAACTCATGTTCGCCCTCGGCCTGCTCGAATTGCCCGACAAGGCCAGGATCGAGTCCCTCTACTGGGAAATTGGCCGCCAAGTCGTGCAAAGCTTCCACGGCCAGCCCCATGTCCCCGAGGAAATCCGCAAGCTGGAGGAAAGTTTGGGCGACCAGTTCCTCTGCAACTTCTCCGTCTTCCAATCCCTCCTCGATCACTGGGCCTTGGGCCAGCTTTTCCCCATCATGCCCCTCAGCCGCCTCAACGAAGCCCCCTCCCGCGAAGGCACCCTGGTGGACATCACCTGCGATTCCGACGGCCAGGTCAACAAGTTTATTGACATCGCCGACGTCCGCGACACCCTCCCCTTGCACGGCCTCCGCGCCAACGGCAACGGGCCGGAGCCGTATTACCTGGGCTTTTTTTTGATGGGCGCCTACCAGGACATCATGGGCGATTTGCACAATCTCTTCGGCCGCGTCAACGAGGTTCATGTCTTTCTCGATCCCGACGAACCCTCCGGCTACTACGTCGAAGACATCATCGAAGGCTCCACCATTGTGCAGACGCTGACCTCCGTGCAATACGACGAGCACGAATTGCAGCGCCAGATGAAAATGCAGGTGGACGAGGCCATCAAGTCCGACCGCCTCAAGCCCTCCGAAGGCATGCGTCTGCTCGACGATTTCGAGCGCGGCCTCAAGGATTACACCTACCTGACCAGTTGAGATGACTGCGCGGACCGAAAACCCACTCCGTCCGTGCCTGTCCTTTTCGTCCTTTTCGTCCCTTCTGTCCTTTCCCTTCTGCCTGCTGCCTTCTGCCTGCTGCCTTCCGTCCCCTCTCCCCCGCCATGCTTGATGCCGCGAAAGCCGAACTGCTTCGCGCCCTGGGCCGCTTGGTGCGCGGCCTCTCCACCCTCTTCTGGGGCCTGGCCTTGACCGGCTTGGTTTGCCTGGAGATGGTTTACCTGGAAACGGCGCCAGCCGTCTGGCGGGAGACGTTCAGCCCGCTCCCCTTTCTTCCCGCCTTCCTCCTGGGCCCGCTGCTCTGGCACGGCCTGAACCAGTTGCGCGCTTTTCAGGTGCAGGAACGCATCTGGCAGCGCGCCTTGAGCCGCGCCGGGATTTTCGCCGTGCTCCAGGCCGGCCTGGCCCCGTTCTTGTATTGGTGGCACAAATTCCCCTCCGTTCCTCTTTACGCCGCCTGCGTCGGCCTGTTCTTCCTCTCCAGCCTGTTCCTCCTGGTCCAGATCAACTGCGTGCTGCAACGGCTCTGCGCCATGCTGCCGGACGAAACCTTGCGGGCGGAGACCAAACTTTTCACCGCCTTCAACATCTCCCTCCTCCTCGCCTTTTTGGCCGGCCTCTCGATTTATTTCCTCTTGACACGCCTCCCCCTCCTGCCCGTCTGGCTCGACCGCTGGATGGAGGCCGCCGCCGCCGCGGGCGTCTGGCTGGCCCTGTTCCTCATCCTCATGCCTCTGGCCATGACCATGGCCCTCCTCTGGAAAATCAAGGAAGTCATCTTCTCCAGCCTCACCAACGCCGGCCCTTAGCCCGTTCTCCTCCTCCTCCTCCTCCTGAGCCCGCTCCGGATCCTAATACTTCATTTTGCATTCTGCATTCTGCATTCTTCCTTCCCCTCCGTCCTCTCCGCCACCTCAAACCGGAACATCCGCCCTTTCATCCACCGCACCGCCAGCAAATCATAAAACGACGCAAACAGCCGGTTCCACACCCCATAATGGCTCTGCCCCGCAAACCGCGGATTGGTCGTCACCTCGATTTCCGTCACCGTGTGCCCTTCGATCTTGAAGAGCGTGGGCATAAACCGGTGCATCCCCTTGAAAAACTTCAAATTCCCGATGCACTCCCGTTTGAAGGCCCGATACCCGCAGCCCGAGTCGGCAATCTGTTCCCCGGACAACTTGTTCCGCACCCAGTTGGCGATGCGCGAGGAGGCCACCCGCACCCAATTATCCCCCGCCCGGCGCCCCTTGACCCGCGACCCGCACACGCAGTCATAGTGCTTAAGCGCCTCCAAAAACTTCGGCAAATCCTTCGGATCATTCTGCAAATCCGCGTCCAGCGTCACGATATATTGCCCGCGCGCCGCCTTCATCCCGGCCCAGTTCGCCGCGCTTTCCCCGCAATTAAACGCCAGCTTTTGCCCCCGCACCCGCCGGTCTGCCGCCGCCAATTCCTTGAGGATCTCCCAGGATTTGTCCCGGCTGCCATCATCGGTGATGATGACCTCGTAAGCCAGTTGCAGCGGCTCCACCGCCGCGCGGATCGCCGCCAGCAGGGCCCGCAAATTGTCCTGCTCATTGTAGCAGGGAATGACCAGGCTCAGTATGGGAGTTTCGTGGGCTGACATTCAAATTCGTCCGGCAGCGTCACCGCGCGATTTTGTTTCCTCGTGGCAATCATTCAGATGCCCCGATTCTGCCCGGAATTGCCGCCAAAAGAAAGCCAATTCCACCCTCAGTAAAGTGTCAGGGCACAACCCAAAGTTGTTCACGTCATCCGTCCCATTCCTCCCATTCTTCAAAAATCGAAACCAAACTCCTTTTTGACCGTCTCCCAATCCGTGCCGGCTTTTCCGGCGTTTCGCTTCCTGGCGCGGGCCAGTGCGCGGCGGTCATCCAAGTCCTCCAAAGCATCCCGCAAATCACGCAGCACCACTTTGGCATCGCGAATCTGGCGATCCAGATCCGAACTTTTGGCCCGGCGGTTCTTGCATTTTATGGCGGTCGCGTTCATCGGTAGATGTCTTTCCGTTGTCCAAGATCATAAACCACAATTCGGTTGCCAACAAGTTCAAACAACACACGCCAATTCCCGACCCGCAAGCGATATTCGTTCTTGCTTCCCCTGAGCTTTTTCACGTCGCCGGAAAATTCCTGCTGCAAAAGATGCAGGCGATAACCAATCTCACGCCGAATCTCCTCAGGCGCTTTTCTTAGCGCCCTTTTGGCATCGTCTTTGATTTCAATTTCGTGCCTCATCCCCTAATGTTTTCCTTGTTTGATTTGTTTGCGCGTCATCATTTCTTCCCGTAAAACGCCCCAATCGCCTCGCACACCTGGTCCGCCGCGTCCAGCCCCATTTCGCCGTGAATCGGCAGCGACAAAATCTCCTTGACCGCCTGCTCCGTCTTCGGCAGGCGCGGCAGGTCGCTGAACCGGCCCGTGATGGCCGGCTGCTGATGGTTGGCCACCGGATAATGAATGCCCGTCTCCACCCCGTTCTCCCTGAGAAATTTCTGCAATTCGTCGCGCCGCTCCGCCCGCACCACATACATGTGATAGACCGCCCTGGCCCAGGGCCGTTCCGGCGGCGTCCGCACCAGCCCCGCCAGGCGCTCGTGGTAGCGCGCGGCGATGCGGCGGCGGTTTTCGTTGAACCCGTCCAGGTGCTGCAGCATCACCCGCCCAATGGCGGCTTTAATTTCATCGAAGCGCACATTGAATCCGGCGAATTGGTGCAGGTACTTGTCCTTGCGCCCGTGGTTGCGCAGCATCCGCACCCGCTCCGCCAGCCCCGCGTCATTGGTGCAAAGGCAGCCGCCGTCCCCGAGCACCGTCAAATTCTTCGACGGGAAAAACGAGTAGCCCCCGGCCAGTCCCATCGAGCCGGCCCGTTTGCCCTTGTAAAGCGCCCCGTGCGCCTGCGCGCAATCCTCCAGCACCCAAAGTTGGCGCCGCGCGGCAATGTCAATTATACGATCCAGGTCCGCCGGATGCCCGTAAAGATGGACCGGAATAATCCCCACCGTGCGGGACGTCACCGCCGCCTCAACCTGTCCGGCCTCCAGGCAAAACGTCTCGTCAATATCCACAAACACCGGTTTGGCCCCGCAATGGATCAGCGGTTCCATCGTGGGAAACGCCGTGTGCGACGGCACGATCACCTCGTCCCCCGCCTTGAGTCCCTGCGTCAGGTGCATCATATACACGATCATCGTCCACGACGAACCCAGCACGCAGTGTTGCGTGCCGGCGTGCGCGGCCAGCTCCGCTTCAAACGCCTGGCATTCCTTGCCCAGGATGTATTGGCCGGAGCGCAGCGCCCGCAGCGCCGCCTCCTCCACTTCCCCGTTCACAAAACATTTCGACAGTGGAATTTTTTGCATAAATTTTATTTCAACTTCACGGCCTTTCCAGTCTGCGCGGATTGCAGGGCCGCGCCCAGCACCCGCACCGCCTCGTGTCCCGCCCAGCCGTCCGCCTGCGGCTTCTCCCGGCTCTGCGCCGATTTGACAAACGCCCGCAACTCCGCCAGCAACGGCTCCTCCGGCGCGCACTCGATCTGCCGCACCACTCCTTCCACCGCTTTGAATTCGTTGCCCTCGCGCGCGTGCCGGTTTTCATGCACCTTGATCTTATATTGGGCCGCGTTGTAATCACAAACCGCGCTGCATTTCTCCCCCGCCACGATCACCTCGCGGAATTTTCCCGGATAAAAATAATCATTCTCCACCGTCGCCCAGGTCCGTCCCGCCGCCGTCTGGTATTCCAGCGACAAAAGCGAAACATCCTCCATGCCCCGCCCCAGGAAATCATGATGAATGGCCAGCACGCTCCGCGGCGTCGCCCCGAGGATATAATTGAACAAATCAACAAAATGAATGCCGTCGGCGAACATCACCCCGCTGTCCTGGCGCGGCCGTTTGAACCCGCCGAAATGCCCGCGCAAGATGCGGACCCGCCCAAAAGTCCCCTCCCGCACCGCCTGGCGCAGCCATTGCGTCGCCGGATCAAATCGAAAAATATGGCCCACCTGCAGGATGCGCCCCGTTTGATCCGCCAGTTCCGCCAGTTGCCTCGATTCCTCCGGCAACAGAGCGAGCGGCTTTTCCACAAACACGTCCTTGCCCGCCTCCAGAAATTCACGGCACAGCGCAAAGTGGCTCGGCGCCGGCGTGGCGATCACCACCCCGTCCGCCTGCCCCGCCAACTTCTTGTAGTCGGTGCTCAGATGCGATTCGGCCATCCCCATTTGCCGCGCGCTTTCCAGCCTCTTCACGTCCAATTCGCTCACAAAAAGCTCCACCGGCAGCGCTTGCAGCACGCGCAAATGGTTCGCCCCCCACCGCCCGATCCCAATCAACAATATTTTCATTTTTCGCCATTCATCATTCACCATTCACCATTCACCATTCACCATTCACCATTCACCATTCACCATTCACCATTCACCATTCACCATTCACCATTCACCATTCACCATTCACCATTCACCATTCACCATTCACCATTCACCATTCACCATTCACCATTCACCATTCACCATTCACCATTCACCATTCACCATTCACCATTCACCATTCACCATTCACCATTCCTGATGCTCACGGCTTGGCCGGCAGCATCGCGTCCCGGCGCGCCTTGAATTCCGACCCCGCCTTCCATTGCGGCCATTCTCCGCCCAGGGCCAGCGCGTTTCCCTCCTCGAAAAGCAACCGGATGTCCTCCACCGCCCCCGACAAATCCCAATCCGCTTTGATCTTGTCGCTCGGTTTGTGGTAATCGTTGGCTATGTAATAATCCCGCTTCTGCATCCCGTAACCGAAGGGCCGGCCGATGAAATCCACGCCGGCTTCAATGTAAAGCGCCGGCACACCCGCTTTGGCGAACTCAAAATGGTCCGACCGGAAATAGAAGCCTTTCTCCGGCGTGGCCTCCGGGACCAGCCGCCGGCCCTGCCCCTCCGCCAGCCCTTGCAGCGTGTCCTCCAGCGTGGACTGGCCCACCCCGACCACCTCGACATCGCGCGTGCGGCCCCAGACGTTAATGCCGTCAATATTAAAATTCGCCAGCGTCCGCTCCAGCGGATAAAGCGGGTGCTCCGCGTAATACTTCGACCCCAGCAGCCCCTTCTCCTCCGCCGTCACGGAGAGAAACAGCACCGTCCGTTTCGGTTTCGGCTCCGCGCGCCTGAATGCCCCGGCCAGCTCCAGCAGCGCCGCGCTCCCGGACGCGTTGTCCACCGCGCCGCTGTAAACCTGCTCCCCTGCCAGTTTGGGGTCCCGCCCGAGATGGTCCCAGTGCGCCGTGTACACAATATATTCGTTCTTCAGCCGCGGGTCCGCCCCTTCCACCTTGGCGATGACGTTGCGCGAGTCAATTTCCCGCAGCGTGTTCGTCACACCCAGGGCCACCTGGCAGGCCAGGGTCACCGGGCGGAAATCGCGCCGCGCCGCCGCCGCTTTCAACTCCTCGAATTTCTGGCCGCAGGCCGCGCACAGCTTCCGCGTGGCCTCGGCCGTGAGCCATCCCTCAATCGGAACGCGCCCGGCGTTTTTGTCCGGCGTTTGCAGGTCGAAATTCTCCCGGCTGAAGCTCCCCAGAATCACCACCCACGGATAACCCGCCGGCCCGGTTTCATGCACGATAATCGCCGCTTTGGCCCCCTTCTGCGTGGCGATTTCGTACTTGTAAGTCCAGCGCCCGTAATACGTCATCGCCTTGCCCTTGAACATTTTCTCGTCCAGCTTCGACGGGTCGTTTGGATCCGGCACCTGCGGATCGTTGATCAGCATGAGTATGGTCTTGCCCCGCACATCCACGTCCTTGTAATCGTCCCAGCCATACTCCGGCGCGACCACCCCGTAGCCGACAAACACCAGCTCCGAACTCTCCGTGCGCACCTCGGGCACATAGCGCCGCGAAGAAATCACGCAATCCCGCGGAAACACAAAATCCAGCGTCTGCCCGCCCGCGGAAAACGAAACACCCGCCCGCGCCTGGATGCCGGCCAGCGGCACGTTCTGCAGATAAGTCCCGTCCGGGTTGCCCGGTGCCAGCCCCAGTTTCTTGTACTCGTTCTGGAGATAATCCACCGTCAGCCTTTCCCCCTCCGTCCCCGGCGCGCGCCCCTCGAACTGCTCCGACGCCAGCACGCGGATGTGCTGGAGGATTCCGTTGGTTGTGATGCTTGACAGCGCCGCCTCCTGGGCGCGCGGTGCGAACCCGCCCGCCAAAAGGCAGCAAGCGACCCCCGCCGCGCGCAGTTTGGACCCGGCACATCGAATGTTCATGCGCCCGAATCTATCCAAACCCTCCGCCTCAACAAAGCCAATTCACTCTACGCCGTGAGCCATTGAACAGCGACCCCCTACCCATCCCTCTCCTCCACACCCTTGTGGAAGGCCGGGGAGAGGAGGCTTGGTGAACATGCCGTGCTCGTCGCTAATGCTCTCGTGCTCAATTTGCCGCCCGATTCGTTCACGACAAGACTAATCCTCACTTGATCAAGCCTTCATATTCGTCGTGAGAACCGATCCAGAACCATTCAATCTTGTCTCCGCTCCAAGTGGCCAAAGCGCGATGGGTGCTGCCGACGCGGGCAGACCAAAAATCGTTCACCTTCTTAAAATGCAGCGATGGATGGGCGGGGTCATGAAGCCAGAGCTTGAAATTTTTCCGGGCGAGCCGCTGAGTTTCGGGAGGAAGACTCCTGAAGCGGTTACGAAAGCTTTTCGTTGTCGAGGAATTCATCGAGCGGGACATTGGACTGGCCCTGGTTTTCTGCTTGCAGCCGCTCGTACAGTTCGCGCAACTTGCCGCTTTGGGCATCTTCCTCGATCTGCCGGTCCCACTGGCGGTTTCGTTCGGCGTCGAACCAACGCTCCAATTCTACAAACTCCCCAGGGGGAAGTTTGGCAATGGCCTGTTCGATTTCGGCAACGGAACTCATGGGTAAAGTATAACTCAGCACACGCGGCCAATGCAAGCCGGCTCAACGGGCTTTTTGATTTCCTACCCAAAAAACTTCTCAATCACTGCTTGGATTCCCATGAAAGGAAGCACGACGGCGAAATACCGAATCAGCAGAGGAAACCTGCCAACGAACCGGAAAAAGGCAATCCGCGATTCGTTCCCGGTCCGTGGTAAGAGAACGAGCAAAGCCAAAACAAAAAGGATGACCGGCAATGCGGTTTCGAGTGAGGCGATCGTCCTATGACCTGCCATCCGCAACTGAGCGCCGCGTGGCAAGGCCTCATCGGCTAAAACGAAGGTCATAACGAAGGACAGCAGGGGAGCGCAGAGGTTGTGTTCCCTTGCTGTTAATCTTCGCAGTCGGAAGGCCATAGTGGTCAACCTTTATCAAACTACAGCATTGCCAATTGGTTACGCTTTCCCGTGTGCCTCAAATCTTCACATTTCACCATTCAAAATTCACCATTCTCAATTCAGCAGCCGGTACCAATTGTCCCGCTGATGCGGCTCGTAGCCCGCGTCCCGGATCAGCCGCTGCATGTCCGCCACGCTCATGCGATGCGTCGTCCCCGCCTGCGACACCACATTCTCCTCGATCATGATGCTGCCCAGGTCGTTGGCCCCGAATTTGAGCGCCACCTGCCCGATCTCCGGCCCTTGCGTCACCCACGAGCTTTGGATGTTGGCAATGTTATCCAGATAAATCCGGTTCACCGCCTGCGTGCGCAAATAATCATGCCCTCCCAACGTCGGCGCCTTCAACCGCGTGTGCTCCGCCTGAAACGTCCACGCGATAAACGCCGTGAACCCCTTGGTTTTGTCCTGCTGCGCCCGCACCCGTTCCAGATGTTCGATCCGGTCCTCCAGCGTTTCCACATGCCCGAACATCATCGTCGCCGTGGTCGCCAGCCCCAGCCGGTGCGCCGCGTCCATCACCCCCAGCCAGTCGTCGCTCATCGCCTTCAGCGGCGAAATCCGCTGCCGCACCCGGTCCACCAAAATCTCCCCGCCCCCGCCCGGAATCGAGCCTAGCCCGGCCTTGACGAACTGCGCCATAATCTCCTCCACCGGCATTTGGAAAACTTCTCTGAAATGAATAAACTCGCTCGGACTGAACCCGTGGATGTTCACCTGCGGGAACTTCGCTTTGATGTGCGCCAGCAAGTCCAGGTACCATTGCAGCGAAAGCTTGGGGTGATGCCCCCCCTGCATCAGAATCTGCGTTCCTCCCAGCGCCAGCGTCTCCTCGATCTTCCGGTCCATTTCCTCCAAGGTGATGACATAGGCGTCGGCCTCCCTTTCCGTGCGGTAGAAAGCGCAGAATTTGCAATACACGTTGCAGACATTCGTATAATTGACGTTCCGGTCCACGATATAAGTCACGATGTCGTTGCCCCGGCCCTCGTGCCTTTGGGCCTGGGCCAGTTGCCGCCGCCGGTCGGCCAGCGCCCCCAGTTCCTCCAGCGGCAGGCCATAAAGCCGCCGGGCCTCCGCCTGGTCAATCCGTTCCCCCGCCCAGACCTTCTGCAACAAATCTGCGTCATCACTCATGCTCCATCAGTCTAAAGCCAACCCCCGAAACTTCAACCCTCCATCGCTCCCCCACATTACCCATGCGGCTTACTTGATCCACTGCGGCCGGCCCAGAATTGCGGCGAAATCTTTGTCCCAAAGGTAGTCCCACAGGGCGGCAGGCCCATCCAGGGAATGGGCGCGTTGAAAACGGAGCAACATCCAGGCGCCGCCGCGATAGCGGTCGTCGGGGTGAGCCTCTTGCAGCGACTGACTCCAGCGCCGCGCCGCCTCCGGCATGCCCATGTTCAAAAGCAGGCAATAGCGCTCGTAATCGCACATGCCTTCGCCCCAAACCTGTTTGACGCGCTGAAATGCCGGATGCTCATGCCAGAAGTCGTGGCTTAATTCGTGGGCCAGCCAGCCGAACCAATCCTCGCTGCCGGCGGGTGGGTTTTTCAGGTCTCTCAGGCCGATGCTGGGCCGCTTGCCGCCAAAGTCAAAATCGCCAGACCCGTTGTGGATGAAGATGAGCCGGATGTTCTCGCCATTGCGCCGGGCATAATGTTCGTTTGGGTCGAAGCGCGTCCAGCGCGCGCTAAAGCGGAAGGCCGTCTCCAGCCAGTCCGCCATTTCCTCCGGGTTGTGGACCTGCGACTCCGCGTACCACTGAGGTTTGAGATTATCGGGCCAGACCAGAACGATGTGCTCCCGCATAATGACCGCGGCCGGTTCGCGCGCCGTCGCCGCCACGGCTTGCTCCCTGGGGCCAAGCCGGTCGCTGGCGGGGCTGGCTGCGGCCGAACAGGACAGGACGGCGAATCCGAGCCATGCGACAACCCGAAGCGGGGCCTGCCAAATCGGTTCTGGTGCGAGGGTGCCGGTCATGATCAATAAAACTTGCCCTTAAATTACAACCGCCGGTTCACCTGCTGAAACACAAAAATCCAATCCCGCCGGGCGGCCTTCGTCCCATCCATCTGCATTTTCAAACCGGCCACTCCGGGGTGCTTTATTCACATCAGGCTTCTTGATGCAAGCAAGGGGCTTTTCAATTTCTTCATCTCTGCTGCCGCAGCATAATCTCCTTCGGTTTCAATGGCTCGATGCGGCTCCACCAAACTGCTCAGCGACGCGCCTGCGATGGCTCCTCATTGGCCCGTTGTCAGAAACTCGACCATCAAGTTCTGACAAACGCGGCTACAGCAAATCGGGATGATGCTTTTTCAGCCACGCATCAACTTCAAGGGAAAGACCTGTGGCGTGAAAAAGAAGTTCCTCCGCCTCGGTATTGCTGACGACATTGGCCTGCTCGTAAAGAAAATGGTTCCGCTTTCTGCGACAGGCATCAAAATAAACAGCCTTTTTGGCGAAGGCCGGATCAGCCGCTTTCAGGGCTAAAAAAGTATTGTAATGCCCGCCACCGTCGCTTTTGACCCGGTATCCGCTGGCGCGAACAACGATGTTGGCGAGGATTCTGGCGGCGTCATAGGCGTGGCCAAAGCGCCCATCGTCGGACAGTTTCCTGATTTGCGCGTCGGCGAGATTTCGGTGGACGACCGCCCGCAAGTCCTTAATCTCGGCGCGGCTTGCCGGCTCCGCCGTCACGCGATTCTCGGCCAGCAATTGTTTCCAAGTCACTCTTCATTCCTAAAACAAAAAGCAGCGGCTTGCCAATCACAGACTGCAGAAAATGGCTGGTGCGGGCTTTTTGCGAGAATTCCCCCGGGGTGTAGAGGGTCGGGTTTATCTGCCGCCGCAATTTCCCTGTGGCCTCTTGCAGCAGGGGAACCAATTCGATCATGGTGACGGAACCGATGATGAGCAAATCAATGTCGCTGCCGGACGTTTCCGTGCCGCTGGCAATCGAGCCATAAACCACCGCCACTTTGATTTTGGAGGCGAGCGGGGCGAGTTCGCCCTGCAGGACATCAACCAAACCCGACGTTTTGATCAACAGGGCGCGCAGTTCGGGGAAAACTGGGCATTCCTCGTTCGCTTGAAAATAGGCGCGGTTTCCACTTCGGGACATTTTAAGGATGCCAGCCTCCGTATATTTTGCCAGATCCCGTTGCAAGCTGGATGGCCTCACGCCAAAACGGTTCGCCAGTTCCGTCGCATAAACCGGCTGATGCGAATTCAAAAGCAGGGCGGACAGCAGCCTTTGCTGGGTGCTGGAAAAAAGAGCGCTGGCGATGGAAGATTTACGCATTATGCGTATAATAAAACGCAAAATGCGTAAGTGTCAAGCCTCCTTGCGGTTTTCTTTTGTATCCTAGTGACACTCCCGACTGGGCAACTTCATCGAAACGAGGTCGGTTAATGGTATTGTAATATATTCTGGCCTCGACATCCCTGTCACCGGTCACTTCAAAACCAGCCAGCCGCGGTCGAATCAACCGGCCACTCTGAAGTGGTTTATTCATATCAGGTTCGTTGATCCATGCAAGGGGCTTTTCAAGCACTTCCTATCTGCTGACTCCATTGAGTTCTCTAACCGCTCCTCCGGGGTCTGTCCGGCCAACTATTGGTGCGTAGCGACCATCAGCTTCCCGAAGGAGGAACAGAATGAATGTCCGCGGAGGAATTGTCGGGTTGGCAACGGGGGCGAAGGAGACAAAAGTTGGGCCATTAGGAACGTTGGCAATATTTAGGCCATCCGTGGTGCGGTAGTGGTGAAAGACAAAATCCCTTAGCGCCTTTTCGCCCTTCAGGACGGCGGATACGGTAAATCTAGTTTCGACGCCGATGACGGCCTGGCCAACGAAGCCTGGGAGGTCAATGTGCTCTTTGGTGTCGTGAGTGACTGTGGGCGTGGCAATGACCACCAAGTCAGACTTCTCAAGAAGCTCTTGATACGGCCAAATCCGAACGGCGCGTGCGGTGACGATGCCGATGAAGCCGAGGAGGAAGGCAGTTGTAAGCACGAGCAGACGGATAGTTTTCATATTGTCCATTTGACGGAATCGGCCGCAAAATGCTCCCACGCTGCCGCACCACGAAGTTCAGCAACAGCATGGGCGCGAGCGTGCGACCGTAATCCCATGCGCGCAGAATGGCCGGTTCGTGTCGAAAAGCGAGCCTCCTCCATAATCCGTCAGCAGCAAAGTAGAACGGGCAAAACCGGATAGCGAGCCATTGGTTGAATATCGCTTGATGCCTCTTCAAACCACATACCGCGGCTCGTAAACCGGCCCCAGCCCGTGCTTGCGCAGCAGCTCCATGAACTTCCCGATCCCGCGCCGTTCATCCGATCCCAGATGATAATGAATGTGCCACCCCAGATAATCCTTCCGAAAATTGTAATCAAATTCCGTCCGGCTCGAAATGATGTAATCCAGCGTGTCCATTCCGAAAGCCTTGGCCTCGCGCAACCGCCGCCGCAGCCCCGCGTTCGGAATCCGCCGCAGCGCCCACACCGCGTACACAAACGGCAGCCCCGTCATTTCATGCCACGCCGTCCCCAAATCCAGAATCTCGTGCGGGTGCGGCGCGCGGCTGAATTCAATCGCCCGGTCGCCAATCATAAAAACCGCCTCCAGCCCCGCCGCGCTTTCGTAGTCCGGCAGCGGCTTGAGCTGCGGCTTCAAGCCGCGCTCCGCCAAAACCACTTTGAGCAGGTTCAGGCTGGCCAGGGAAGCGCGGTCGCAATAAATTTCCCGCGCCTTTTCCAGCGGACCGCGGTGCGCCAGAAAAACGCTTTGCACCTCCCCCAGCGACGCCACCGCGATGCCGTCAAGTATATCGTAACGGTCGTTGAACAAAACCTCCGTCACGCTCACCAGCGCCGCGTCCAGCTCATCCTGGCGCAGCCGCCGCGCCAGCTCCGCCGGCGGCACAAAAACAATCTGCTCCTCCAGTCCCCGCGTCAGCGGCGCCGCGTTCAGATAGGGCACCGAACCGACCCGGAAGGGCGCCAGCGCATCCTCCAGGGCCGCCTCCCGTTGCCGCAAGCCCGGCCGCCTTTCCCGCTCAAAGCGGTGGGCCAGTTCCTCCGCGGTTTCCTCCCGCGCCAACTGCGGCGCATCTGGTTCATGGAGGGAAACCTGCTGCTTCTTCTCCCTCTCCTCCGCACTCTTGTGGAGGAGAGGGTCGGGGTGAGGAGGTTTTCCCCCTCTCCTCCGGGCCTTCATGAGCAGACCTGTAGCGATGGTTTGCCCGTGCCTTCGTCCTTTTCGTCCGTTCCGTCCTTTGGCTCCTTTTCCTGGTTCATAATTCCTCAGGCCGAGGCCAGATTTTCCTGCAAAATGGCGGACGCCCCGCTCTCCCTCGAAGCTTCCCGCTCCGGCGCCGTCTCCCACACCTTGATCGGCTGGTAAAAAGTATTGCGCTGCACCGCCGTGCGCCCCGTTTCCCGGATGGCCCTGACCATGTCCGTTTCCGTTTGCAACTGCGGCGTCCGCGCCCCCGCCATGTGAAAAATATTCTCCTCCAAAATGGTCCCGTGCAAATCATCCGCCCCGTAACTCAGCGCCACCTGCGCCAGCTTCAATCCCATCCCCACCCAATAGGCCGTGATGTGGTCGAAATTATCCAGGTAAATCCGGCTCACCGCAATCGTGCGCAAGGCATCCAGACCCGTCGGCGCCGTCTTCACCGCCATCCGGTTGTTGTCAGGCTGGTAGGGCAGGGGCACAAAACCGGTGAACCCGCCGGTCTCATCCTGCAACGCCCGCAGTTGGCGCAAATGATCCACCCGGTCCCCCGGCGACTCCACATGCCCATAGAGCATGGTGCAGGTGCTCCGGCCGCCCAGCCCGTGCCAAGTCCGGTGGACGTCCAGATATTCCTCCGCCGATTCCTTCCCCCGCGCGATTTCTGAGCGCACCTCCTTGCGAAAAATCTCCGCCCCGCCGCCGGTCAGCGATCCCAGCCCGGCCTCCTTCAATTCCAGCAGCGTCTCTTTCACCGATTTTTTCGCCAGCCACGCCAGGTGCAAAATCTCAATCGCCGTGAAACATTTCAACTCCAGCCGCCCGTCCACCTCCCGCAGCGCCCGCAGCATCTCCGTGTAATAACCGAACGGGAGCGAGGGATGCAGCCCCCCCACAATATGCAACTCCGTCACCCCGGCCTTCAGCGCCGTCCGCGCCTTCTCCACCATCTCCTCCGTCGAAAGCTGGAACCCGTCCGCGTCCCGTTTCTTGCGCGCGAACGCGCAAAACTGGCAGCTCAATATGCAGTAATTGGAATAATTGATGTAGCAATTGACGATGTAACTGGCCCGGTTCCCGTTCTTGCGCGCCCGGGCCAGATCCGCGATGGCCCCCACCGCGTTCAGGTCACGGCTCTCAAAAAGGCGCAGCGCCTCCTCCTCCGTTATGCGCCCGCCCGCCGCGACTTTCTCATAAATGTCGCGCAGGCCGCTTTGTTGCAAAAAAAATTTCACCTCTCAATCCTAATCTTAATCCTAATCTTAATCCTAATCTTAATCTCATTCCCAGCCAAAGATATTTGAAATTTTGCCGCCAGCGCTCCCGCGATGACAACCGATGGGCCTGGGCCTTAACCAAAACAAACCACCGCCCGCGGCTCCGTGGCGGTTTAAGAAATTGTGTAGCCATAAATGAGGGTGGTAGGGCGCGCACTCCGTGCGCGCCGCGGCGGGCAATCCCGGCCTGCCGGGACCCTACCGTTTAATGCGGCTACAGTATTTGTGAAACTGCTCCGGGCGCCTCCGGCCGCGCGCAAGGATAATCGGGTCCGTCCCGCGCCGAAACGGCGCCGTGCCCGTCCACCGTTGGAGGCGAAATGAAGAAGGGGGTTCGATTGCCTGCGCGCCCCGGCCTCAAAAAAGCCCCGGCAAAGTTGCGGCCGATCGGATTTTGGCCTTGCATCATCCGCCAGGCGTGTGCCAGGGTGAGGCATGTCAAAGCCTGTTTCCCTGCTCGCGGCGGGATTGCTCAGTTGGGCGTTCAGCCTCAACCTGGCCCTCGCGGCGGAGGTAAAGCCGTTGCGCGCGCTTTTAATCACCGGCGGTTGCTGTCATGATTACGCCGCCCAAAAAGACCTCCTCAAAAAAGGGCTGGAAGCGCGGGCCAACGTCGTCGTGGATATCATTTATACAAACATTCCCGAAGGCGCTTCCGCGACCAAACCGCCCCTGCCCATTTATGGCAACTCCAATTATGCCAGCGGTTACAACGTGGTCATCCATGACGAATGCGCCGCCGATATCAGCGATCCCGTCATCATCAAAGGCGTCCTGGCGCCGCATCGCGCCGGGATTCCAGGCGTGAATCTGCACTGCGCCATTCACTGCTATCGCATCGGCAACCCCGGCCAGGCCGCCGCGGCCGGGTCGGAGCGCGCCGGGTGGTTTGAGTATCTGGGCATCCAATCCAGCGGCCACGGCGCGCAACTGCCCATCGCCATCAGTTACACCCCGGCCTATCACCCGATCACCCAAGGTCTGGCCGGCTGGACCACGACCAATGAAGAGCTTTACAACAACATTCAGATTTTTCCCACCGCCACGCCACTGGCCCACGGCAAACAAAGCGTCAAGGACAGAAACGGCGCCGCCAGGGAGGATGATTACGTCGTCACCTGGGTCAACGACTTTCACGGCGCGCGCGTGTTCAACACGACCATTGGCCACAACAACAGCACGGTGGACGATCCCCGCTATCTGGATTTGGTCACGCGCGGTCTGCTCTGGGCTTGCGGAAAATTGGATGAGAAGGGCGACATCCTGCCCGGTTACGGCCCAAAGAAATAACCCAACACCGCCGTCTTTGCACCCATGCGCTTTGGCATCAACACCTTTCTCTTCACCTCGCCTTTTACCAACCGCAGCGTCCGGCTCTTCCCGCAATTCAAGCGCTGGGGATTTGGCAGCGTGGAAATCGCCATCGAAGACCCCAGCCACATTGATCCCGCCCGGGTGAAGCGGGAATTGGACCGGCACGGTTTGGTCTGCGGTTCCGTCAGCGCCTGCTTTGGGCCGGATCGCGATTTGCGGGGCGCGCCGAAGCAACAACAGGCCACCATGAACTACATGATGGGCGTGCTGGATCAGATGGCGGTCCTGAATTGTTCCACGGTGATCGGCCCGGTTTATTCTTCGGTCGGTCGCGCCGACGCCGTGCCGCCGACCGAATATCGCCGCCAATGGCGCACGGTGGTGAGAAACTTGAAAAGGCTCTGCCGGGAAGCCGAGGGCCGGGGCATACAAATCTGCCTGGAGCCGTTGAACCGCTTTGAAACCGATTTCATCAACACCTGCGACCAGGCCTTGCAGATGGTGAACAACGTCGGCAGTCCGGCCTTGAGAATCCTGCTGGACACCTTCCACATGAACATCGAAGAGAAGTTTCCGGCGGACGCCATTCGCAAGGCGGGCCGGCATCTGGGCCACCTGCATGCTTGCGGTAGCGATCGCGGCACGCCCGGCAACGACCACACCGACTGGAGTTCCATCGCGCAAGCCCTCCGCGACATCCGCTACCATGGCGACGTGGTGATCGAGTCCTTCACGCCGGACGTAAAAGTCATCGCCCGCGCCGCCGCGATTTGGCGGCGCATCGAGCCGACGCGCGAAGAAATCGCCGTCAAAGGGCTGAAGTTTTTGCGGAAGGCGTTGCCTTAACCCATGGTTTGCCGCTGAGAAACATGAAAAGCGCCAGCCAGATCAAACCGAGCGTGTGAAGAAAACTATTTTGAGCCTCGCCTTGGGCGTCGCGGCCCTGACTACTTTGGGCGCCGACAAAAAGATCGTGTTCATCGCCGGCGCGCCCAGCCACGGGCCGGGCGAGCATGAACATCGCGCGGGCTGCCTCCTGCTCAAATCGTGCCTGGATAATTTGCCGGGGCTGACCACGGTTCTCTACAGCAACGGCTGGCCGGCCGCGCCCAACGCCTTGCAGGGCGCCGACACCATTGTGGTTTACAGCGACGGCGCCGGCGGACACCCGCTCTTGCAGCCCGGCCGGCTCAAGACCATGGGCGCGCTGATGGACCAGGGAGCGGGCCTGGTCTGCCTGCACTTCGCCGTCGAGCCGACCATTGAAAACGGCGAGAAAGAATTTCTGAACTGGATCGGCGGCGCCTTCGAAATCAACTGGTCGGTGAATCCCCTCTGGACGGCCAATTTCAAATCGTTGCCCGACCATCCCATCACCCGCGGCGTCAAGCCCTTCAAACTCCGGGATGAATGGTATTTTCACATGCGCTTCCGCGACGGCATGAAAGACGTGACGCCCATCCTGACCGCCGTTCCCGATCCGAGCACCACCAACCGCAACGATGGTCCGCACGAGGGCAACCCGGTCGTGCGCGAACTGGTCGCCCGCGGCGAACCGCAAGCCCTGGCCTGGGCGGTGGTGCGCGCCGATGGCGGACGGGGCTTTGCTTTGACCGGGGGCCATTATCACCGCAACTGGGGCGACGACAATCTCCGCAAGCTCGTGCTCAACGCCATCTTGTGGACGGCGAAAATCGAGGTCCCCCGGGACGGGGTCGCCTCGATGGTCGCCCCCGGCCAGCTCACTGAAAATCTCGACCCGAAGGCAAGGGGCCGTTAGCCGGAGGCAAAACGCACAGCCGGTTCCGGCCAGGTTCGGCATCGGATTAACCCATTAACAAACTGACAAAATTATGAGCGAACAAGACAAAAGCAATTCTCCGTCTGCGGTCAACCGCCGCAGTTTCATCAAAAGCGCCTCCGCGGCCGCGGCCGGTTCGGCGGTCCTGGCCAACTTCCCCTTCGTCCTGACTTCCCACGCCGCGCCGGATGATCCCATCCGCATGGGTCTGATTGGTTGCGGCGGCCGGGGCACGGATGCCGTCGGCAACGCCATCGCCGCCGCCTCGAACGTGAAAATCGTCGCCGTGGCCGATGTCTTCGAGGACGTGGCTGGCAAGGCGGCCGCCAAGTTCACGGTGGATCCGGATCATTGTTTCTCCGGATTTGACGCCTACCAAAAACTGCTGGCCTTGCCCGACGTCAATTACGTCATCCTCGCCACGCCCCCCGGATTCCGGCCCATCCATTTTGAAGCCGCCGTCCAGGCCGGCAAGCACATCTTCTGCGAAAAACCCGTCGCCGTGGATGCCCCCGGCATCCGCCAGTTCATCGCCGCCGGCGAACTGGCGCGCGAGAAAAAACTGTGTGTCGTGGCGGGAACGCAGCGCCGCCATCAAGCCAGCTACATGGAAACCATCCAGAAGATTCACGACGGCGCCATCGGCGAGGTGCTGTGCCTTCGCGCCTACTGGAACGGAGGCGCCATCTGGCATCGGGGCGACAAATGGAACACCGAAATGGAACGGCAAGTCCACAATTGGTACCACTATGTCTGGCTCTGCGGCGACCATATCGTCGAACAACACGTCCATAACCTGGATGTCTGCAACTGGATCATGAACGGCCATCCCGTGCGGGCCTACGGCCAGGGCGGCCGCCAGGCCCTCGGCTCCAAGTCCGGCCACATCTTCGATCACTTCGCCATTGAGTACGAATACGCCAACGGCGTGCGCATGTTCAGCCAATGCCGGCAAATTGACCACACCGACAGCAACGTCAGCGAAGCCGTCGTCGGCTCGGCCGGCCGGTGCAACAATGTGGGGGACGGCACCATCCAGGCCGCCAGCGTGATCCGGTTTGCCGGGCCAAAACCGAATTCCCAGATCGTCGAACACACCGACCTGATCGCCGCGGTGCGCGGGGTCAATCCTTACATCAACGAGGCCACCACGGTCGCGCACAGCACCATGACCGCCATCATGGGCCGGGAGTCGGCTTATAGCGGCGCCAAGATCTCTTGGGACGAAGCGATGGGCTGGCAGACGTCCCTTATGCCCAAGCCGTTGGAATGGGGGCCGGCTTCGAAATTCGAAGTGGCCATTCCGGGCAAACACCAGATGACCTGACCAAAACAGCGGCGATCATCGCTCCCGTGTGACTCATCGGCTTGGGAATGCCCTGTCGAAACTTTCCCGGCCCTACAACACGGCCGCGCGTTGTTCCCCCGCCCGCCGGCCCAGGTTGCCGTAGCGATGGTAATCAATGCTCAGGCTCTGCTCTTGCAGATACCAGAGCAACTCGGCCCGGCCTTCCGTCAGCACCGGGCGGCCCGCCACACAAACACCGCTTTGCCCGGCTGCTTCCAACACGGCCGCCGGCACCCGCTCCGTGGCGGCGTAGCGCACGCGCTCGGTCTGGCGCTGACGCATCACCTCCGCCAACTCCTCGTCCGTCTCCTCGACAAACTCGATGGCCCCCGCCCAGGATTCGGTAATCTCCTCCAGCAATTTCAGCGCGGGCGGCGCGAAATCCGGCGGCGCGCTGACCGTCACCCGGCTGCCGGCCACCTGCGCCGCGCAAACGCGCGCAAACAGATCGAAGGGAGAATCGTCCGCATGCACCCGCACCCGCACCTCACGGAACGGCCGGTACCGGCGGAAGTTGTCCTGGCCGACCAACAGGAAATGATCGTGCTCCTGGCCGAACTCCTCCAGAAAACTGCGTTCATAACTCACTGCGGCCGCCGCAATGCGGTCCGCCAGGCCGGCGCCCACGGGACCCACTTCGCCCGCGCGCCTGGCCAGCCCTTCGCACAATCCGGCCAGCCCGGCATTTTGCGGCGCGCGCACCGGCTTGGCCGCCGCCGCGTCTGCCATCTCCATGAATTGCGCCGCGTAATTCGGACCGCCCGCCTTCAGGCCGGGGCCGAAACTGGACTTGCCGCTCCCGCCAAAGGGCTGGCGCAGCACCACCGCGCCGGTGGTGCCCCGGTTAATGTAGAGATTGCCCGCCCGCACGTGCTCCTTCCAATAGTCCCATTCCCGTTCATCCAGGCTTTCCAGGCCCGAGGTCAGTCCGTAGCCGGTTTGATTGACCAGGGCGACGCCTTCGCTCAGTTTGTCAAAACGCATCACGGCCAGGAGCGGTCCGAAAAATTCCGTCAGGTGCGTGTAACTGCCGGGTTGCACGCCGTATTTGACTCCGGGCGACCAGAGCCGGGGATTGCCCCCGGCATTCTGCGGCATCACCGCCCATTCCTCCCCTGGCTCCAGCACCTTGAGCGCGTTTTCCAAATCGCCCGTCGGCGGGCGGATGAGCGGCCCCATCTTCGTCTCCAGTTTCCAAGCCGAACCGACCGGGATGCTTTGCACCGCCTCGCACAGCGTGCGCCGAAAAGCCGGGTCCCGGTACACTTCCGCTTCCAGCAGCAACAACGACGTGGCCGAACATTTCTGCCCGGCATGGCTGAAGGCCGAATGCAAAATATGTTTGATGGCCTGGTCGCGGTCGGCCAGCGCCGTCACTATGGTCGCGTTCTTCCCGCCCGTTTCCGCGAACAGGTTCAGACGCGGATTGTCCCGCAACATCCCGCGCGCCGTCTCCGTCCCGCCCGTGAGAATCACGGCCTTGACCCTGGCATGATTGACCAGGTTCCGGCCTGCGCCGCCGCCGGGGCACGCCACCAATTGCAGCGCCTTCTTTGACACCCCCGCCCGCCAGAAGCATTGGCACAGCTCCCAGGCGCTGAGCACCGCGGCGGAGGCCGGCTTGAGAATGACCGTGTTGCCGGCGGCCAGCGCCGCCGCCAGGCCGCCGCACGGAATGGCGATCGGAAAATTCCACGGCGCCACCACCACCACCACTCCGGCCCCGCGCGTTTTCAGCGTCGGCATTTCCCCCCACCACCGCGCCGTGCTCCGATAAAACTCCAGAAAATCCACCGCCTCCGACACTTCGGGGTCGGACTCCAGAAAGGTTTTGCCGCCCTCGGCCAGGGCGGCGCCCATCAGATCGCCCCGCGCCGCCCGCAACTCCTGCGCGACCCGGCCCAGTATGGCAAACCGTTCCTCCACCGGCGCGCGGCCCCAGCCGTCCGGGTCCGCCGCCGCGCACTCCACGGCGCGGGCTATGTCCTCCTCGGACGCCTGCCGGCAGCGGCCCACCACCACGCCGGGCCGGGACGGGTCGGCACAATCCAGCACCGCGCCCCCTTCAAAAATTTCGCTGCCCTCAATCACCAGCGGAATTTGCGCCGCCCTGGCATCACAGCGCGGCTCCCATTTGGCCAGCAGCCCCTGAGCCCACTCCCCGTTTTGCCCAAGGGCAAAATCCGTGTCCGGCTCATTGACCAGATTCTGCCAGCCGTGGGCGATGGCGGCGGGCGCGGCCGGCGGCCGGCGGCGGTCCTGCGTGCGGCGGGGCGCGTCGCTGGTCGTGGCCATGGCCGCGAAGGACTCCAGGAAACCTTGTTCGAGCTTTTGCCACTCGGGATTGCCCACGCTGATCTTGAAGGCGTGGCGCAGAAAATTCTCCGGCCCGGTGTTTTCGTCCAGGCGGCGGATGAGGTAGCCGATGGCGTTGATGAAGTTTTCCTTTTTGCAGGCCGGCGCGTAGAGCAGCAGGTGCCGGCTCAATTCAAACAGCGCGCGGCGCTGGTTGTTGGCCATGCCCTCCAGCATCTCGAATTGCACCTGCTCAAACGCCTTCCGTTCGTGCGCCAGCACCAGGCCGTAAGCCAGGTCGAACAGATTGTGCGACGCGATCCCCACGTCCATCGCGGCCAGGTTTTCCGGCTTCATCGTTTCATGCACCATGCGCTTGTAGTTGGCATCGGTTTCCCGTTTGGACCGGTAGGGCGCCTGCGGCCATCCCCGTACCGACGACTCGGCGCGTTCGCTTTCCAGGTTGGCCCCCTTGACCAGGCGGATGGTGACGCGCCCGCCGCCCGCCTCCGCCCGCCGGCGCGCCCATTGCTGAATTCGCAGCAGGGTCTGGAAGGAATCCGGGATGTAGCTTTGCAGCGCGATGCCCGCCCGCGCCTGCTCCAGCCCCGGGCGTTCCAGGGCGCGCATGAAGGCCTCCGCCGTCAGTTCCTTGTCGCGATATTCTTCCATGTCCAGATAGACGAACTTGGGCGCCACCTGGCCGTCCGGCCGGGTAAACTGCATCCGCGCCGCAGTGCGCACCAGCCGGTCAATCCGGTCGCACAGCACGGCCACCGTGTGCTCCCGGGCCAGCGGGGAAATCTGCGAATAAAGCGTCGAAATCTTGATGGACACCACCTCGATTTCCGGCCACTGCAAGCCTTGCAAGTATTGCTGCAGACGCCGTTCGGCTTCCGCTTCGCTTAGAATGGCTTCCCCGAGGAAATTCACGTTCATGCGAACCCCTTCCCGCTTCCGTTCCCGCAAATGCCCGGTCAGCATTTCCCGCTCGCCGGGCAGAATCACGTTGGCCGTCTCTTTCTGCATCTGCCCTTTGACCAGGGGCAGCGCCACCCCGGGGGCGTAACCGCCGAAGGACTGGAATCCCTTCATCAGCGTCCGGTCCATCGCGCTGAAGAATCGCGGCACCCCTTGCACGTCCAGGATGTGAACCAGATGCTCCACGGCCCGGGCGGGTCCTGCGTGCGAAAGGCCTGGTCGGTCATCTGCGCCAGCGTCGCCTTGTCTGAGGGCGTTTGCAGCATCCGGTCCAACTCGGCCTGTTGCCGCCGCTCCGCCCCGCTCTGCAATTGCCCGGCCCGTTCCTGCAGCCGGCGCGCCAGGAAGATCGCCTTCTGCGCGGAAGGCGAACTGGAGGATTTCGGGTCGGGGCTGAAGTTCTGGAACAAAGAATCCAACTGGTCCTTCATAATGCGCGGCTTGGGGTGGGAGGTTGGGCCGGACGGCGCCGCGCCCTAAAAGCTTTCGTGTTCGGTCCGGGCGATGATTTCTTCCTGCAATTCGGTCGAGAGATCGCAAAAGTAATCGCTGTAGCCCGCCACGCGAATAATCAAATCGCGATGCTGCTCCGGGTGTTGTTGCGCCTGGCGCAGTTGCTCGGCCCGCACCACGTTGAATTGCACATGGTGGCCGTCCATCTTGAAATAGCTGCGCACCAGGTGGGCCCATTGCTCCAGGCCTTCTTCGGCGGCGACCAGCCCCGGCGTCAATTTCATGTTCAACAACGTGCCGCCCGCTTTGAGATGATCCATCTTGGCCGCGCTCTTGAAGACGGCGGTCGGCCCGTGCCGGTCGGCCCCCTGCGCCGGCGAAATGCCTTCCGAGAGCGGCCGGCGCGCCCGGCGGCCATCGGGCGTCGCCCCGATCATGCTCCCGAAATAGACATGGCAGGTCGTCGGCAGCATCTCGATCCGGTAATGGCCTCCCTTGGTATTGGGCCGCCCGTCCAGTTCTGCAAAGCAGGTGTTGAAAATCTCCACCGTGATGTCATCGGCCGCGTCATCGTCGTTGCCGTATTTGTGGGTGCGGTTGAGCAGGCGCTGGCGCAGCACCTCCTGCTCCGCGAAATCCGCGTCCAGGATCGCCGCCATTTCACCCAGCCCCAGCCGTTTGCCGGCCGGGGCGCCCTTTGCCTTCCGCCCCGCCGCCCCCTGGCCGTTGCGATTGTCAAAACAAAATTGTCGCAGCGCGCTGAAGCTGTCCGTCAGGCTCCCCAGCCCCACGAACTGCACGTAGGAGTTGTTGTAACGCGCCCCGCCCGCGTTGTAGTCCAGCCCGCGCTGGACGCAATCGTCGGTCAGCACGCTCAGGAAGGGCGCCGGCATCAGTTGGGCGAACATCCGCTCGATCAACTGGTTGCCGCGCACCTTGATCTCCAGGAAATGGCGCAATTGCCGCCGCCAGGCCGCAAAGAGCGCGGGGTAGGTTTGGAACGTGTCCGGCTCTCCGGTGCGCAGCCCGATCTGCCGGCCCGTCATCGGATCCACCCCGTTGTGCAGGGTGATCTCCAGCACTTTGACCAGGTTAAAATAGCCGGTCAGGATGTAGGCCTCCTTGCCAAACGCGCCCACCTCCACGCACCCGCTGCAGCCCCCGGCCCGCGCGTCTTCCAGCGTCTTGCCCTGGCGAAGCTGCTCCAGCACCACCGCGTCTGCATTAAAAATGGAGGGAAAACCATACCCATGCCGGATCACCCGCAAGGCATGCGTGAGAAAGGCCTCCGGGCTTTTTCGCGAAAGCTGCAGATTGCTGCTCGGTTGCAGCAGGTGCATCTCCTCCACGATGTCCAGCAGGATGTGCGACACCTCATTGGAGCCTTCCGAGCCGTCCGCCAGCAGACCGCCCAAATTCAGGTTGGCAAAGTCGGTGTAAGTCCCGCTTTCCGCCAGCGTCACCCCCACCTTGGGCGGCGCCGGATGGTTGTTGAACTTGATGAAAAAGCACTCCAGCAACTCCCGCGCCTTCTCCCGGCTCAACGTGCCCTCCGCCAGCCCTTTCTCGTAAAAGGGCAGCAGGTGCTGGTCCAGATGCCCGGGGCTGAACGAATCCCACCCGTTCAACTCCGTGATCACCGCCAGGTGGCAGAACCAGTAATATTGCAGCGCCTCCTGGAAATCCCGTGGCGCCTGCGCCGGCACCCGCCCGCAAACCTCCGCGATCTTCTCCAACTCCGCCCGCCGCGCCGCCTTCTTTTCCGCCGCCGCCATTTCCCGCGCCAGCGCGCCGTGCCGCTCCGCCAGCCGCAGGACCGCGTCGCAGGCGATGTCAAACGACCTCAGCGCCTCGCGCTTGTTGTAGGCGTCGGCGTCCTGCAGGAAATCCAGCCCGGCCATCGCCCCGGCAATGTCCCGTTTGAAATCCAGCATTCCCTTCCCGTAAATCTTTCCGTCCAGCACCGTGTGCCCCGGCGCGCGCTGCTCCATAAACTCGGTGAACAGGCCGGCCTGGTAAGCCTCGTGCCATTCCGCCGGCAATTGCGCGAACATCTTCTCCCGCATCGAGCGGCCCCGCCAGTAGGGGATGACCTTCTCTGCATAGACCCGCCGCGTTTCCGGCGTCACCTCGTAATGCGTCTTGGCCCGCGAGTTCAAAATCTCCAGGTCCTCCACGCTGTGGCAGGTCAGCTCCGGAAACGTCGGCGTCTGTTTCGGGCCCGGCCCGCGCTCGCCCACGATCAGTTCGCCTTCCCCGAGGTAAAGGGCCTTGTGCTCGCACAGATGCAGAAACGATTTCGCCCGCATCACCGGCGCCGAGTGCCGCCCCTCGTTGGCCTGATAAAATTCCGTCATCAGCACCGCCCGCTCGGGCGAGATCGAAGGGCGCGCGGCCAGGCTTTCCTGCCGCAGTTTCTCAGTGCGTGGCGTCATGGGCTTTCACGATGACACGCGCGGTCAGCCGCCTATCTTCACCTCGAAGCCGCGCTGGCGGAATATTCCCGCGGCGCGCTCCATCCCCTCCGGGGAAGGCGGTTCCACGCTTGCCAACGCATAAGCATGGCTCATCTGGCGCGACTTGAAAAGCCCAAATTTGTGATAGGGCAAAAGATTCACCCGCCTCACCCCGGGCAATCCCGCGGCGAACCCTGCCGCCGCCTCCCAATCCTGGTCCCCGTCATTGATCCCGGGAATCACCGGCACCCGCAGCCAGATGTTCCCGTGGGCACGGGCCAGGGCGCGCAAGTTGGCCAGAATCGGCCCGTTGGAGACACCCGTGTACTGCCGGTGCCGCGCCTCGTCCATCAGCTTCAGATCATACAAAACCAGGTCGGTCATCCCGGCCACCTCCAGCAAAACGTCCGTGCAGGCGAATCCGCAGGTGTCCAGCGCCGTCCTCAGACCCTCCCGCCGGCAAGCCGCCAGCAGCCCCTTGAGAAAAACCGGCTGCGCCAGCGGTTCCCCGCCCGAAAAGGTCACGCCCCCGCCCGATTCCTCGTAAAAAACCCGGTCCTGCCGCACCGCTTCCATGATCTCCCCAATCGTCCTGCGTTCCCCTATCATCTGACGCGCCCCGGTCGGGCAGGCCTCGGCGCACTGCCCGCAAACCAGGCATTCGGCCGCGTCGGTTGGCATGGCCCCTTGGCCGGCCACCACCTCCCCGAACGGGCACGCCCGGCGGCACTCGCCGCAGGCCGTGCAGCGCTTTTCAGCCACCACCAGCTCCGGCCGGGCCGACTGGCTTTCGGGATTATGACACCAGGCGCAGCACAGCGGGCATCCCTTCAAGAAAACCGTCGTGCGAATTCCCGGCCCGTCGTGCAGGCAGTACTTCTGCACATTGAAAACCAGTCCCGACTCATTCATGCGCATCTTATTTGCCGCCACATCCCCCATCATAACCCCCGCCCCAGAATGAGCAACCCCTGTCCACTCTTCCGGGAAGCGCATGGGTCCAGTTCAGATTTTTGGGTTCCCCTCTTAATCTTGCTCCTAATCTTAATCTTAATCGCATCGCCCTCCCGCATTCGGATTAAGAGCAAGATTAAGATTACGATTAAGAAAGAGGACCCAAACATGTGAAATGAACCCGGGAGCGCATGGGTGGAATCCCGATCCAATCGGGACCCGTCCCGCCGGGCCACTGGCCCGGCGGCAGATAGCGGACTGCCATTCTGTAAGAAAACCGCGTCCGGTGAAATTCCCTCCCCCCACGAAGTGTGGAGAGGGTTAGCCGAGGCACCATTTCGCGCAGGGCGTGAGCGAACCATAATTGAAAAACCCGCTTGTCCTGATTCCTCATACGTCATCCCGGCCTTGATTATCAAGGCTTTACATCGTTTTGCCTCATCCCGAATCATCCCGAATCTACCCGAAAAATGGCAAACAGTATTAGATTCCAGTATCAGATTTCCCCAAAACCATGCGCCTCGGCCCGGTCTGTGTTCCCGTCTCGCCTGTCCCGCCGTAGCTTTGGCGAACGCGGATCACTCGGCTTCCTGAAACCAGGAAGGGCCTAACGGGTTTTTCCATTGCCGGACGACCCAAACTGGCAGAACCTGCCGGCCTTGCACGACCCCGAGCTTCAGTCGAATTGGTTTGCAGATCGCGGCAAATCCCATATTATCAAAATCCGGTATGATACTGGCCTCGACATCCGCCATTGAAACGCCCGATAGGCCGGCTGCCGTCATTCGCCGGCGAAATGGCAAGCCGCCGTCGGTTTCCAGGCTCACCGAGAAGAAACTAATCCCCTTTGGCTGGTATGGGGGAAAATTCTCCCACCTCGCATGGCTTCTTCCGCTGCTCCCGCGATGCCACCATTATTGCGAGCCGTTTGCAGGTTCGGCTGCCGTGCTCCTTAACCGTTTGCCATCCCGCGTCGAAACCTACAATGATCTTGATGGCGAGGTATGTAATTTTTTCAAAATTCTCCGGGACCACAAATCGAAGTTGGTTGAGGCCATTGGTTTGACCCCTTTCTCCCGCGAGGAATTTGCTCTGGCCTGCGCTCTTGATCCCGAAGTTTCGGCACTCGAACGCGCCCGCCGTTTTTATATCCGTGCCCGACAAGTGCGCACGGGCCTCGCGCAAACCGCTACGGTTGGCCGCTGGGCCAATTGCAAAAATACCAGCCGCGCCGGCATGAGCGGCGTGATCAGCCGCTGGCTGGGCGGGGTTGAAATGCTGCCCGAAATCGCGGACCGCCTTCTGCGCGTGCAGATTGAGAACCGACCGGCCATTGACGTAATCAGGCTCTATGATTCCCCGGACACCCTCTTTTATTGCGATCCTCCCTATATCCACGAAACCAGAGGCGATTCAAAGGCATACGGTCACGAGATGACCGACCACCAGCATTGCGAGTTGGCGAAAGTGCTTCACGCGGTCAAGGGCATGGTTGCGATTTCAAATTACCAATGTCCGCTGATGGACGGACTTTATCCCGCCCCCCGCTGGCACAAAATTGTCGGCCCGGCTCGCACCAATCACGCGACTAAGGGCACGCGAGTTGAGCTGCTTTGGGTCAATTACAAACCACAGAACAAACCCTTGAATGACCGAAACGGATACCTGTTTGAAGATTCTGAATGACGCTTATTCCCGAGCAGCTTCTCAGATCACCAAATCCTTCATAAACGACGCTGTCATCTTGCAGCGTGTTGAAATGGTCGCCCTGTGCCTCAGAAATAGGGCGGGCGTAAGGGCCTTGCTGGCTGGCGCCCTCGCCAAAGTGTACCAACCCAAACTCGACATCCGCAAACCATACACGGACATCGCGGGCCGGGCGCGGAAAGGCTGTTTTTCGGGCCGCGCTTTTGATGAACACTACATCCAGACCCTAACTGCGAAGCCTTACAATTTGCCCATAAACGCGACGACCGCTTACCTGACTCCCGGATTTCGGACCAAGAACATCGTCCTTACGCCTGACGTGGAGCTGGAGGGCCGCCCACCGGAGATGTATAAAGCGGTGCTTCAGCTTTTCGATGACGTGCAGAAAAATCGGGTGTCGGCGCAGAATGTTCTCGATGAAGCGATGCGACTGCTCATCATTGAGCGTGACAAGCGCGATTTGACTCTTCAGAACCTCCTCACCGACATCAAACGGACGACCGACAAAATGCCCCTCGCGGCAGAGGACATAATAAATCTCATTAGCCAGCATTTGGCCTGCAAGAATTCCGCCCGACTGCCGGTTCTGGTGATCGCCGCCGCCTACAAGGTGGCCGCAGAGCGGCTGGGCGAGAGAATTCTTCATCTACACTCGCACAACGCCGCCGACAAACAAACGGGGGCCGCTGGAGATATTGAAATCACCCTTTTGGGGGACGACAACGTCGTCACGGCTTATGAAATGAAGATGAAACCTGTCGCCGTTGCCGACATCGACATTGCACTCGAAAAAATCAGGACCCACAAGGCCACAATACAGCACTATCTGTTCATCACGACCGACAACGTTGACCAGGAGGTGCGTGAATACGCCGCAGCGCTTTACGACGAACTTGGCGGGTGAGCTGGACCCCTATTTTTAGACCACAGGTAAGTTTCGATTTTTGCCGGTTTGCTGTAGATAAGAAAGAGCAGACTTATGAAAGCAAAACGGAAAAGACACAGTGCGGCCTTCAAGGCCAAAGTGGGATTCGAAGCCCTGGTGGGGCTGAAGACGGTCGCGCAATTGGCGCGAGAGTATGCGGTGCATCCGGCGCAGGTCACGCAGTGGCGGGCGACGATTCGGGATCACATGCCCGAATTGTTTGAGCCCGGGCAACCCCGCACGGAGGATCAGGAACAGTTGATTGCCCAACTGCATGAGAAGATTGGCCAACTGACGGTGGACTTGGACTGGCTTAAAAAAAAGTCCAGGCAACTGGGGCTTTAACATGTTTAATCGCTCCCGATCCGCAGCTCAGCGTGCGGCGCCAGTGCGAGCTGCTGGCGGTGTGCCGTGGCAGTTATTATTACCAGTGCTGTCCGGAGACAGAGGAGAACCTGGCGCTGATGCGGCGGTTGGACCAGATGCATTTGGACCACCCGGTTTATGGCAGCCGCAAACTGACCGTGCTGTTGCGCCGGGAGGGTTTGACCATCAATCGCAAACGGGTGGTGCGGCTGCTGCGGTTGATGGGGATCGAGGCGATTTACGCCAAGCCCAAGACGAGTCTGCGGGAGATGGGGCACCAGATTTATCCGTATCTGTTACGCAATTTGGCAGTGACGGGACCGGATCAGGTTTGGTGTTCGGACATTACGTATGTGCCTATGGCAACTGGGTTTATGTATTTGGTGGCGGTGATGGATTGGTGGAGTCGTTACGTGCTGGGATGGCGCTTGAGCAACACGTTGGAGGCGGACTTTTGTGTGGACGCTTGGGAGGCGGCGTTGCGGGCGGGGCGTCAGGCGCCGTTGATTTCCAATACCGACCAGGGATCGCAGTTCACCTCCCCGATGTTTATCGATGCGGTGGAATCGGCGGGGGTGGACGTGAGCATGGACGGACGGGGTCGCTGGATGGACAACCGGTTTATCGAGCGGCTGTGGCGGAGCGCCAAGTATGAGGACATTTATTTGCAAGACTATGGCGACGGGTTGGCGGCAGGGCGCGGACTGGGCCGGTGGTTTGACGGCTACAACCGGGAACGACCGCACCAGGCGTTGGGCTATGCGACGCCGGCGGACGCGTATTTTGA
The DNA here is from genome assembly GCA_963707025.1 of uncultured Verrucomicrobiae bacterium. Lineage (GTDB taxonomy): Bacteria > Verrucomicrobiota > Verrucomicrobiia > Limisphaerales > Palsa-1400 > JBEKOF01. The sequence continues at coordinate 178,942 of CAVPOM010000003.1, forward strand.
TCCCGGCACGCATGGAGCCCAACCGGCCAAATGGGAAGCGATGCAACCTGCCAGAGGCAGGAGCGATCGCAGCACTTGACAGAGAGGCAGGCGGCAGGAAAAGGCTTGAAATCAGACCGCCTGCGGCGGTAGAGTTGAGAACCCTAAGAAAACGGAGAGGGAGGACGGGCAGTGCTCCGCATCGCTCGTTCTCTCTTTCGAAAGGGTTTTGAAACACGGAATGAACAGTAGTCAACTACAATTAGTAATGACAGCAATCGGCAAAAGTCGCGCTTATTTCATGCGCTCCGTGGTCTAAAGGATGGGGTCCACCTCAGGGATTGAAATTGCCGTTCTGGGCTGTATTGAGTTTCTGCGTCATTTCCTGCACTTATTTCACCGGCTGCGAAACGACTACCTTGACGCATACCAGGAACTTCTCTTAGCGGAACCTGAAAGTGCTGTCAGCCATACGCTGAAGGAAACCTTTTTGGCCCTGAGAAAGACTGCCGAAGGTGCCGCCTAACACCGAAGACGCGCCCCCATAACGAAACCATGAGGCTTTCCCCGCTCCGTGTTCCCATGTCGTCATCCGGCTTGCTCAAGACCTGAAGGCCAAGCCAAATGCCAACACGCGAACGCTCCGCCCCGACAAGTGCCTGGTCGTGACGTCGCTGGATTCCAGCTTGCGCCCTCTTTGCCGTTCGCAACATGGAGTCCACCGCCATCACCACCAGGGAGTTGAAGACAAGCACGGAGGACCGCTTTTAGGGTGTCAATGTAGCTTTCCGCTGTCGCGGACGGGGAAAAATCAGACTGTGCAATCACTCACTCTCAGCCGACGCGAGGTGCGGCAACCTTCTTCTGCCGCTTGCCCGCCGACTGCCATATTGCTTCCGCCATCCCCGCCCTGATTATCGCGCTTGGGCGTTTGCGCGCCAGCGACGCCAGGCGAACAACAACAAGCCGGGCACGACCATCAAAACCAAAGTGTCTGGTTCGGGAACGGCAGTCGCGGTCAGAGAGAACTGCGGATCCTCAAAGTTGGCGGTCCACGAGGAGCCATCCCTCGAACTGAGAAGATAATCAGTGCCTCCCCATCCACCACTTTCAACCGGGGGGAATTATCAAAGCTCCAAGCATAAGCGCCGTTCGCGACGGACGTTGCAGCGTTGAGCACAATAAAATATGGGGTATTAGGAGCAAGCATAAAGCTGGAAGCCGTATAGGTAAAAAACCCGCCAGTGACAGGATCGCTGGAACCAGTAAGAGTGCCGAGGCTGCTTTCAGGCAGGACTGATGCAAAAACGCTGGCGGAGTAAACCATGACGGTGAAGCCGTTGGGAGAACCTGACGCCGGCGTCATCGCCAACTGAACGGAATCGAGCTCATAACCGCCGGGATTGTTTCCCGTCCCAAACGGCGCGGCCAGCAATGAATCACTTCCCACGCTTGCACTGCCGGTTGACGGCTGGCCTAGACTGGATACGAACACTGTACTTTGTGAGCGGGCTGTTTCCGGTGCTAGGAGCCCCAACACTAAAACAACGATGCCACCAAAAAGCTTCTTTTTCATATACACTAACTAGTTGGAATTAATTCAATCCTATCAAAATTGTGCGACAAATTGGACATCCAGTCAACGTCCGGAACAGCGGTTGGTAACGCATATTCACAATTTCAAGCTCCATGAGGCGAGGGCTGAATTGGAGGCCGAGCAGCACGAGCGCCGCATGGCCGTCATCATGGAAACCGCAGCGCTGCAAGTGGTTGCCGATAATATTGTGCAAAGCATGGGCGTTTTAACGCCTCCGAAGATGTAACGGCATGTAACGGGGGTGTAACGGCTCTAAAATGCGTAAGTGCTTGTGGTGCAACAGGTGTAACGATGTAACGGCTGTTTCCGAGCAATGGTCGGGAGCGGACCCTGCGCTACTTCCAGCGGTTGTCCTGGCGGAAGAAATCCACCGAAACCAGGGAAGAACCCGAATTCCTAAGCGCCACTCAATTCCGTCCCCCTTCCCTGGAATTACCCCACAGCCGCATCCTCTTCATGTCAAAGAATCGTATCCGTCTGGCGTCTTGGCGCGCCTTGCTCTCACACTATAGGTAGAGCACGCTACCAAAGTGCCTATGGATGAGGCCCTTGCATAAATCCGCGCTTTCCCGCATTTTTCCTTTGACAACCTGCACTTAATTGATAAACTGTGACTGTGGATGCAAGACACGTAGAGCCGGACGGGGCGATGGGGGCGGAGGTTCCTCCTGTCTCAAAACCGCCGGCGCAACGGCGGCCGGGCCGCTCTGTCTTTCCAGGATCGTTTCACCTAGTTTCACTTGTTTTCACCTAATTTCACCTAATTTCACCTGGTTTCACTTCCCGGCCCCAGGGGGGCATGCGCCGGACAGAATTTACCGCCAAAATCGTCAAAGCCGCCCCGTTGGCGGATTGCTGGCATTTTGCGGCATACAAGAATTGCTTGGTTATTGGCAAATTGTGGGGAGCGGAAAAGGCGGCGGGGGGTTATTTCTGATTCGCGAAATCAGTTTGTTTCGGCCGCAGCCTGGCCCTTGCAGGAACGGATCAGGTCATGTCTGGTGGCGTGCAGACGCCGGAGATTGAGATCATGTTTTGCGCGGGTGTGAACATCGGCGCCTTGTCGGTCAAGGCCGTGGCGCTGCATGACGGGCGGAGGGAGCCGCGGATTGCGCCACATTGCGGCCGTCCCCTGGAAACCCTCAAGGCGTTGCTGGCCCAACCGGAGTTTGCCGGCGCGGAGTTTTTCGGCGTTTCGGGACAACTGGGCCATCTGACCGAGGTCGCGGCCATTCGGCGCGCCTTGCGCGAATTGGGGGAAGATTTCGATGCCGTCGTCTCGCTGGGCGGAGAGGCCTTCCTGGTTTACTTTCTGACCCGCGGCACCATTACCAATGTCCTTTCCCACAACAAGTGCGCCGCCGGCAGCGGGGAATTCTTCGTCCAGCAAATCGGCCGGATGGGACTGGGGTTGGAAGACGCCATCCAGCTCTCCTTCCAAGGCAAGGTCGTCCCGCTGGCCTCCCGCTGCTCGGTCCACTGCAAGTCCGACATCACCCACAAGCTCAACCGCAATGAGGCGGCCCCGGCCGACATTCTGCACACCCTGCACGACAGCATGGCCGGCAAGGTGGTGGCGCTGCTGGAAAAAGGGCTGCGTTCGCGCCGGCGCGTGCTTTTGATCGGAGGCGTCAGCCGCAACGCCGCCATGCTCGCGGCCTTGCGCGCCAAGCTGCCCGGCACCGAATTTGCCGTGCTGCCGGAAAGTCCCTGGTTCGAGGCCTGGGGCACTGCTTTGCTGACCCGGGACGAGCCTGTCCACCGCTCTCCCAAGCTGTCGGTCCAGCCGCGCCTTGGCCGGCTCCGCCGCTCCGGCGCGTCGCCGACCGGGTCCAGGTCATCCCGGCCCCGGCCCGCCAGTCGCCCCCGGATGGCCCGATGGTGCTGGGAGTGGATGCCGGCTCGACCACCACCAAGGCCGTGCTGCTCGATCCGGCCACCGGCGGCGTGGTCGCCTCCCACTACCTGCGCACGCAGGGCGACCCGGTGGCCTCGTTGCGCGCCTGCCTGCGCGCACTGGCGGAGCAGGTGGGCAACCGCCCCATCGGCCTGATGGCCACCACCGGCTCGGCCCGGGAAATCGTCGGCGCCTACCTGGGCACCGAATATGTTTTCAACGAAATCTCCGCCCACGCCGCCGGCGCGGGCCATTTCGACCCGGAGGTGGACACGATTATGGAAATCGGGGGGCAGGACTCCAAATACATCCATCTGCGCAATGGCGTTCCCATTGACTATGCCATGAACAACGCGTGTTCGGCCGGTACCGGCTCGTTTCTGGAAGAAAGCGCCAAAAGCGACCTGGGCGTGACGGTGTCCGCATTATCGGGCGTGGCCCTGGACGCTTCCGCGCCGGTGCATTTCAAGGCGACCTGCGCGGCGTTCATCAACTCGGATATTCGGGCCGCCCAACAACAGGGATATTCGCACGATGACATTGTCGCGGGCCTGGTCTATGCCATCGCCGCCAACTACCTGACCAAGGTCAAGGGGCCGCGTCCGGTCGGCCGGAAGGTGTTTCTCCAGGGCGGCGTGGCCCTGAACCGCGCGCTCGGCCATGCTTTTGCCCATCAGGTTGGCCGGCCGGTGGTGATTCCCCCCGACCCGGAGTTGCTGGGAGCCTTGGGCGTGGCGCTACTGGCCTTGCAACGGTCCAAGAGCCCGGCGGACACGGCTGCGGAACTGGGCGCCCTGGCGGCCTTGGAACTGGAGCGCGTGGGCCGCTTCACCTGCCATGCCTGCAAACTGTATTGCAGCATAGACCGCTTTAAAGTCGGCGGCCGCGTCTTCCCATTCGGCGGGCGTTGCAGCCTGTATGAGAATGTGTGGAAGCGAAAGTCGCGCACCGCCGCCGCTCCGGACCTGGTGGAGGAACGGACCAGCCTGCTCTTTGACCGTCCCTCGGCTGGCCCGGCAAACGCGGACTTGCGCATCGGCATTCCCAAGGCGCTCCTGACCCATTCTCTCCATCCGCTTTTCGCCACCTTCTTCCACGGTTTGGGAATCGAAACGGTCCTGTCGGGCGTGGATCCGCAGGGCGATCTGAAGTCCAACGCCGGCTTTTGTTTTCCCGTGCAAATCGCCCACGGCGCGGTGCTGGATCTGGCCCGGCGCGGCGTGAAGCTGGTCTTCCTGCCGCAGGTGATGCACATGCCCCAGCCCAACGCGTGCGGCGATTGTTATTTGTGCCCGATCACCCAGGCCAGCCCCTCCTTCATGGCCAAGGCCTTTCCAGACCTGCAATTCCTCTCGCCGCTGCTGGATTTCTCCAAAAGCTACGCCGCTTCTGCCGCGATGGTCGAGATGGCGGTTGGCGAGTTGGAGTTCCCACACGACCTGGCCGCCAGCGCCTGGACCGCCGCCGTCGGCGCCCAGGTGGAAGCGGAACGCGCGCTGCGGGAACTGGGCCAAAAGGCGCTCGACCAGGCGGTGGCAGAAGGGAAGCTGGCGGTTCTGCTGGCCGGTCACAGCTATAGCGCCTTTGCGCCGGAAGCCTCCCAATCGGTGGGCCGAAAGCTCTCCAGCATGGGCGTGACTGTCATCCCCGGCGATTGTCTGACGCCGGTCGAGGCCGGCCCCACCGCCTGGCACTTCGCAAACCAGATCCTCAATGCCGCCGCCATTGCGAAAAAGCATCCCAATTTGTTCCTCCTTTGCGTGAGCAATTTCAGTTGCACCATGGACGCCTTCACCCAGTCCATCCTGGCTTCGGAGATGGGATCCAAACCCCACCTGATCCTTGAGATTGACGCCCACACCGCCGACGCCGGCATCCAGACCCGCTTGGAAGCCTTTCTGGACATCGTGGCCAACTACCACTCCGTCCATAATCCTCATCCCAATCTCAATCCCAATCTTAATCTTAATCCTAATCTTAATCTTAATCCTCCCATCCGTCCCTTCAACCCGTGCCAATTGCTGCCGGGTGGCCGCGTCCTCCGCAGCAATGGCGAGTCGGTTCGGCTCGACGACCCCCGCGTGAAGATCCGTTTCCCCAATTTCTCCCAATACCACTCCGAAAGCCTGGCCCAGGCCGCCCGCTGGCTGGGTCTGAATGTGGGCGATACAGTCCCGCTTGAGCGCAATCAATTGGAGCGGGGCCTGGAGCACACCTCGGGGCGCGAGTGCCTTCCCCTGCCCATCTGCATCGGCCAACTGCTCCAGATCAGTGAGCGCCGCCCGCCCGGGGAAATCACCGGCTTCTACATGGTGCGCGGAGGCGCCCCCTGCGTCTCGGACTGTTACATGGGCTATTTTCAAAGGTTCATCGCCGAACAACAGTTGCCCGATCTGTTCCTCCTCAATCCCACCCCGGAAAACGGCTGGTGCGGCCTGGACCGCACCGCCCTGGTCCAAAGCGTTTCCCCGGCCATCCAAATGGCGGACATCCTGGTGGAGATCGAGCAAGTTCTGGGCGCGGTGGGCTTGCCCGCCAGCGTGGATCAGCTCCGCGCGCAATGGCGGCGGTTCCTGGAGGAGGCCTCCTCCCTGGACCAGTTCAACACTAATCTCCCGGCCTTGGCCGATTGGCTGGCCGCGCTGCCGCTCACACGAGACCCTTCGGCCTGTCCCAAGGTCGTCATCACCGGCGACTTCTTCACCCGCTTCAGTCCCTTCTTCATGGAAGGTGTCCACTCGCTCTACGCCGCCAGCGGCATCATCCTCAAGCCGGTGGACCTGGGGGATATGGTGCAATACGCCACCTATCACGATGTGGCCGGAGCGGCCAGCGGTTGGGGCATGAAGCCGGGTGTGCCGGCTTTGGCCAAAGCCTGCCTGAGAATGTTTCAGCCCGACGGCAAACAATATCTGCGGCAGTGGATGAACTATCACGCCGAACGCTGGCTGGAAGGCCGCTACCGCCAGATCTTCCGCAAGACCGCCCTGCTGGTGGCCGGCCCTAACAACGTCTCCTCCCTGTTCGATAAAGCTTCCCGCCACATCTCCCCGGCCATTTTTGGAGAGGCCATTCCCAGCGTCGGCAAAGGTTTGGAGGCCGCCAACGAAGGCTACGACGGCATCTTCCTCATCGGCCCTTTCAACTGCCTGCCCTACCGCATCTCCGAAGCCATCCTCAAACCGCTCAGCCTTCAGACCGACATGCCGCTTTTGACCTACGAGAGTGACGGCTATGCCGTTTCACCTTCCTTCCTCCGCCAGGTCGAAGTCCACATCGAACAAGTTCTCCAGCGCTCCGCCCAGCGCCGCCTGAAAATGGCCCAAATCCATCCCCTCCTCCCGCCCTCCCGCTTCCGCAAAATCAAGACGCCGGTTTGAACAGGAAGCGATAAACATTGACGGCGACCTTCAGTAAAAATTATTCTAGGATTGGAGTGTGAGAACATTAAGAGCATACCAGGCGCCCCGTCGGGAAGCACCCATCACCGCCCGGGCCTTCACCTTGATTGAACTGCTGGTGGTCATCGCCATCATCGCCATTCTGGCGGCTTTGCTCCTGCCGGCCCTGGCCAGCGCCAAGAAAACCGCCCTGGCCGCCAGTTGCCTCAACAATTTGAAACAACTCACCCTGGCCGCTCAGTTGTATGCCGGTGATTATGCTGACGCCATCGTCCCGAACGCACCCGGTGGCCCGACGTCCTGGGTGACGGGCAGTGTCCAGGGATTGCCGGGGGCGGCTAATCTGCCCGACATCACCAATTCGCTGCTTTATCCCTATAACCGTTCCCCCAAGATTTACCAATGCCCGGGGGACTTCGTCATCGTGGCGGGTTCATCGGCGCAGCGCATCCGCAGTGTCTCGTTGAGTTGCATGATGGGAAACCAGGAAGGCACTGCCGGTGACGTTCATCCAGGCTTGCTGGAAAACCTCAAATTCTCGCGCATCCAAAGCCCCGGTCCGGCCCAGGCCTTGTTTTTCGTGGATGAGCAGACATCTCCCAATCCGGCCATGACCAGCCTGGACGACTGCTACTTTGCCATTAATTACGCGCACGGAAACCCCCTCTACGGCGGATCCGCCGGCAACGATTATGTCTGGCGCAATGTTCCCTCCAGCCGCCACGGCGACTTCGGCCAAACCTCTTTCGCCGACGGCCATGTCGCAAAAATGAAGTGGCTTGAACCAAAAACGCAGAACTTGCAGGGGCTCAACAGCACGGGAACAGCTCCCGTGGACCTGGATTTGAAGCAAATATGGCAGTCCATTTATCCTCCTGCGCAATGGTGAAGCCAGCGCGCTCGAGTCGCCGGGGCCGCCATGTCAGGCGGCGCCATGTCCTTTCACTTTGGCCGCCCGCAACGGTGCCGGAAAACTACCCGCCCGGCGCCTCATCAAACCTACAAGGTCTCCCAGGCACCGTTCGCCTTGTTGTAGCGGAACGAACGGGATCGGTTTTCATCCTGAAAATGAAACCCCGTCTCATCCTCGTAACCCAGCGGCGCCTCCGCTTCAATGGCCGCTCGCAGCCTGGCCGCCAGCCGGTTCCACCGCCGCCTGGCGACACCATTTCCGAGCAGAAAACCCTGGCCCTTTTTTGTGGTATGGCTGCCAATCATCTTGCTTTTGAATAAAACATGAGAGTGGCTCAACGGCTCCCCAATCCTTGGCATTTGTTGGACAAAAATTGCGCGGCCTCCCGTCATGGACCCATTCCGATGGCCCATCACGCCACCGCCCGCGCAGCAATCGCGCCAGGCGGAATTTCTTCAAGGGTGACTTCGTGCCAAAGATAATCTTAAGTGAGGTTATGGTTCAACCAGCGGCAGATTGTTTTCCAGCTTCATCTTCCTTTAAGGTTGCACCGCGTAAAGTGATGCCATGAAAAAACTAACGCAGATCCTGGTGGTTATGCTGGCCCTCGGCCCGGCAACCGCCTGCCTTCGCGCCGCCCAAACTTACACCATCGTCGCCACCGCCCAGGGCAAGTGTTACGACAACCGCGGCGAAATCGCCCCGCCCAAACCCGGCCAGCCTTTCTATGGCCAGGACGCCCAGTTCCAAAGCCATCCCCCCAGTTACACCCTCGGCGCTGATGGCCTGACCGTTCACGACAACAACACGGACCTGACCTGGCAGCGCAGCCCGGACACCGATGGCGATGGTTTGCTGACCTGGCGCGACAAGCTGACCCTGGCCCAGGCACAGGCCCTTCCCGCCAAGCTCAACGCCGCCAAGTTCGGCGGGTTCGACGACTGGCGCCTGCCGTCCATCAAGGAACTTTATTCGCTCTTCGACGCCCGTGGCACCGATCCCAGCGGCCCGGGCACCGAAACTTCCGGCCTGAGGCCGTTCCTCGACACCAATTTCTTCAAGTTCGCCTACGGAGACACCAGCGCCGGCGAGCGCATCATTGATTCCCAATACGCCTCCGGCACCCTGTATGCCGGCCGGTCCGCTCGCGGCTTTGGCAAACTTTTCGGCGTCAACTTCGCCGATGGCCGGATCAAAGGCTATGACCTGCAAATGCCGGGCGGCGCGGAGAAAACCTTCTTCGTCCTGTGCGTGCGCGGCAACCCGAATTACGGCAGGAACGACCTCCAGGACAACGCCGACGGCACCATCACCGATCGGGCCACGGGCCTGATCTGGTCCAAAGGTGACAGCCGCCAAGGCATGAACTGGCAGGACGCGCTGGCCTGGGCGCAGCAGCAGAACGCGGCGAAATTCCTCGGCCACGATGACTGGCGGCTGCCCAGCGTGAAGGAATTGCAAAGCATCGTGGACTACTCGCGCTCACCCGACACGACTCAATCGCCCGCCATCGCTCCGGTCTTCCATTGCGCCACGATCACCAACGAGGCCGGCCAGGCCGACTTCCCATGCTACTGGTCGGCCACAACACACGCCGGGTTCCTTGGCGGTGGCGCCGCGATGTATCTCGCTTTCGGTCGCGCGGCGGGCTGGATGCCGCCACCAGGCTTTGCCGGCGGTGGAGGTGGAGGAGGCGGGAGACGCGGCGGTCCGGCCAATCAGGGCGGCTTTCACCTGATGCCCCCGCTGGCTCGGGAGCAACTGGATCTGACGGCTGACCAGCAGAAACAACTGGCGGACCTGGAACTGGAAGCAAAGGCGAAGCTGGAAAAAATTCTGACATCCGAACAAATGCAGCAGTTGAGTCAATTCCAGCCACCACCGCGCCAACGCGGCCCGGGCATGGGCGGCCCCGGCATGGGTGGTCGCGCCAGGGGTGGCCCGGACAGAGGCGGCCCCGGCATGGAAGACCCGCAGGATATGGCGGCGAGAGGCGGCAACGCCAACAATTACCATTTTGAGGACGTCCACGGCGCCGGCGCACAACGGAGCGATCCCAAGGCCGGCGACCCGGCCATGTTCCCGCATGGCCGCGGGCCGCAGGGCGATGTCATCCGCATTTACAATTACGTCCGCCTCGTCCGCGGCGGACTGAACTGAACCAAGGCAAAGGATGACAAGCCGGGAACCGGGCCCCTTTGCCTTTATCTTTTGCCCAATTTCCTGCTGGCAGCGGAGCCGGAAACCGGCCAGGCTGTGCCCTTATGAAATCCCAAATCTCCATTCAACAGGTCCTTCCGGCCCGCGCCCTCGCCTGCCTGGCGGTCCTGGCCATGACTTCCTATTCTTCCCCCGCCCAGAATCCACCGGCCGCGGGCGCCGCCAATCCGCCCGAACAAATCGAAGGCTTCAAAGAGCACTTGCTCCCCGGCGGCAAATGGTACCAGCATGACCCCGGCCGCCCCCAGCCGCCCATCGTCACCCCCGGCGCCAATTTTAGCGCGGGCGCTGCGCCGCCGTCGGACGCGGAAGTTCTTTTTGACGGCAAGGACCTTTCCAAATGGGAAAACACCCGGGGTGAAGCCGCCAACTGGAAGGTTCAGGACGGTTATATGGAGGTGACGCCCCCCAACGGCAACGATATCCGCACCCGGGGCAAGTGGTCTGATTTCCAACTGCATGTGGAATGGGCGGAGCCAACCCAGACCGCCGGCCTGCACGGCCAGTCCCGCGGCAACAGCGGGATTCTTATCAACAATATGTACGAGGTCCAGGTGCTCGATTCCTACAACGATAAAACCTATGCCGACGGCCAGGCCGGCGCCATTTACGGCCAGATGCCCCCATTGGTCAACGCCTCCAAGCCGCCGGGCCAATGGCAGACCTACGACATCATCTGGGAATCCCCGCGCTGGAACCAGAACCGCGAACTGGTCCAGAAAGCCTGCATCACCGTCCTGCACAACGGCGTCGTCATCCAGCACAAGACCGAGTTCATCGGCAGCACCGACGGCATCGGCGGCGGCGTCCCCTGGCGGGGGACCTCAAAGTACACGCCGCATTCCCCGGAGGTCTTCGTGCAATTGCAGAACCACAACGCCAACCCGGTCCGTTTCCGCAACATCTGGATACGCGACCTCCATCTGGTGGAGCGGCAGTAGTTACATTTTGAGACCTCTGCAAAACGCGCGTCCACGATTGTAGCGGCGGTCTATGCCCGCCGCAAACCAAGGGAAATAACGGCATGGCGACGGTCATAGACCGCCGCTACAGGCCTTTTGCAGAGGTCGCATTTTGACTATTCCTTCGCGTCACCGACGGGCAGCGGCAGCTCCGCCGTGAACGCCAGGTTCGGATCGCCGCGCCGCAGCAAGGTCTCGCACAACGTCCGCAGCGCGGGCTGGACCTTGTGCTGCGTCACCTGCCCGTCGCAATCCAGGATCACCGGCTTTTTGAAATCCACCAGACGGCTGTCCAGCAAAATACTCCCCTGGGTCACATGCGTGGCGCTCACCGTCACCCGGTTGTCCCGGCAGGCCGCGTCAATTTCCTTCCCCTTCCCCGGCGCCTCCGTCCGCACCCAGAAAAAGTCCGTGATCACCTTGTCCGTCATCAGCCATGTGATTTCCCGCGGAACCGGATTGCGCGTCACCGGATACATCTCCAGAATCTTGTCCCGGTCCGGCAGCCCGGTGTGCGGGTTGTTGGGAATAAACTGGACGGTCACCGGATAAATGTCTGTCCGCTCTCCCCGCAGTTGGCGGATGGATTCCCGGAACTTTTGGTCCCGGTCGAACCGGCCGTAGTCTTTGTCCAATTCCCCCACCATCACGGTGAACACGGTGCTCCGCAGGGTCTTGCCCGTCGTTTCCCCGTCGGTCGGCGCGCCGGCGCTGGCGTGGATGGCGGCAAACAGGTCAGGCTCCTTCGGCCCGATGGCAAACGCCCCGTAACCCCCGTGCGAATAGCCCATGATGAAGACCTTGTTGCAGTCCACGTCCCCGAACAGCATGCATTGCCGGACCAGGTTGTCAATCAATGGATAAACGTACACGTCATAAAAACCGTTCCAGGTGTCGTTGGGCGCCCGCAAGGCCAGATACTTGTAGCCGCCCGCTTCGGGGTGGTCCTTGTAGTAATGCTGCATCTGCACCCATTGGCTGTCGTTCACGCTCTTGGCCGTGCCGCCGCCGCCGTGCATGGCGATGAACAGCGGCCACCCCTTGGCCGGCCGCGTCCCCACCGTCCTCACCGTGTAGGGGCTGAGATACTTCTGAAAGGTCACTTGATTGGAGTCGAAATCGTTTTTGGCCGCCTGGTGGATCGGCGCCGCCTGGTAAGCTTCCCACGCGGCGCGCCGCGCGCCCGCTTCGTCGTTCCGAAGAAGTTTTTCCACGCCGCTGGAAAATTTCCACTTCGCCTGCTTGTCCGCCGGCGCGGTGAAGTAGCCGGCCAGTTCTTTCTTCAGTTTTTCCGCGTCCGCAGTCTTGAGCGGCCGGGCCATCGTGGGCGGCGCGTCGGCGGGCTGTGGCGGATGCCACGGAATCGTGCTGTCCGCCAGGGAAATGACCACCGGCCCCGGCGCCGCCGCGTTGCGGCCGCTGCCGGTGTTCGCGCCCGGAGCGCTGTACATCCGCCCGGCCGTCTGCCCGTAAAGTTCGCAACGGATTTCGTAGGTCTGCCCGCGCGGAACTATAAATGACAGCGCTTCGTTTGTCCCGCCCTCTTCGTCTTTGCTCATCCCTTCAAAGTGGACATCGTGGTGGAGGATGTCGGTGACCGCGACTTTGGTCGCAACGGGCTTGCCGGCCAGGTGATCGAGCACCTTCACTTGCAGCCGCACATGGTCCTTGTCCGGTTCGTCCGCCGGATCATGGAGCGCGACCACGGCGATCACCTCGTCATTCGTTCCCATCGTGAAGGCCTTCTCCACGACCTTCCCGTCCAATTCCGCCTTGATTTGGTAAACCTGTCCCCGCTTGACATTAAACGTCAGATACTCGTTCAGGTCCGCCTCCTCGTTCTTGCTCGTGCCGGCCAGGCAAACCGCATAATTGGTCGGGCCGCTGACCGTCACCTTTGCGGCGACCCGCCGCCCATCCGGCGCCTCCACCACCTTGACCTGCAACCGGCTCAGGTCCGCCTCCGCCTTGGCGGCGGCGGCGGTGTAACGGTCCGTCACATTGACCACGTCCACCATCCACTCCATTCCCGGATACGACAGGCCCGTTTTCTTGAAACTGCTGGCGTAAATGGAATGAATCGGCACATCTTTGAGCGCCAGCGAGGCGTCGTGTTCGAACCAGGCGTGGTCCAGCCCCTTCGCGTCCGGTTCCGCCGCGCCGGCAAAGTGCCACTGGCCGTCCCACACCTCCACCCAGGCATGGTTGCCGCGATTGTCCGCCCACATCGGGATTCCCGCCACTCGCGCCGGCACCCCCACCGACCGGCAGGCATCCACCAGCAAAATGGACAACCCGCTGCACGTCGCCAATCCCGTGCTCATCGTTTCCGACGGACTTTGAATCGCCTTGCGCCGCGCCGTCGAGTATTTGACATGGACCAGCGGGAAAAGTTTTTTGTTCAGCAGTTTGGCCGCTTCGCCCGGCGACGCCGCGCCGGCCGCCAGCGGAGCGGATTTCTCCCGCAGCGTCGCGCCCCACGCCTCGCGCGTCTCGCTCAGGCAGGCGTAAGGCAGAACGTCGTTGAGAAAGATATCCCTGGGCACGCGGTCGTGCCACGGCGCTTTGGCAAAAGCGTCATAGATCAGCGCCACATGATCCAGCAGAAACCGCGCCGATAAACTCCGCAAATCGGCCGGCGGCATGTTTTCCACCAGGAACTGCATTCCGTCGCGCTGGGCCTCCGGCGTTTGTGCCAGCGCACCGGCTAGTTCCGGGCGGTTGGTCCCCGCCTGGTTCAGCGCCTGTTCGGCGGCTTCCGACCACCAGCCCGCGCCCGCTCCGGGCGGCGCGGCCTGCGCGATGGCGGAGAGCAACAGCAGCGAAACGCCCGCCAGCATTCCCCGCCAACAACCCTTCCGCCGCATTTTCAAGCCGCTCCCGTTCCAATCCCTTTGCCTCTCCCCCTTTGCAGGAGAGGGCCGGGGTGCGGAGCCCCCGCATATTGTCGGTGGTGGAGACAAGGAATCGGCAAGCCGGATGAAGGTGGTGTCGGGAGGCGTCCAACCGTTCCGGCCGTTGGAATCCAAACAGTTGCGATGGTGGCGCATTGCGGGAGCATACCCCGAGCCGCCGCAATTTCAAGCAGTTCCAAGTAGTGATTTAATTTCGTGGTTGTAGTGTCGGCGCTGTGCGCCGAAGTCGAGCCGCAGGCTCGACTCTACACCAGCCGGCCGCTCCGCCTATGACAAATTCATGCTGCGCTTCCACGATTATCTGAAGGAGAACAGCGACTTCCAGCGCGACTGCCCCAAAATCCACCTCCACTTCCCGCCCAGGGCCACCTGGATGTGCTACACTGATTTCGCGCCGCATGCCGTGTTGTCCGGCCAGTACACGCTGGAACAAACTTTCATCATCCCTGTCCGCGCCCTGGTCACGCCGGAAAGATCGCCCATCCGCATCCTAGAAAAAATGGCGGGCCGCCCGCTGGCGGGCATGGCGTCGTGACGCAGGTGAGGGGTCAGTCCGGAATGGCGCTTATCCGTGCCATCTCCCGATGCCATCGGGATGGTTCAGGTTCTTTGGTTGGGGCTGTGCCGCGCTGTGACTTGGCGATGAAAGGTCTTTTTTATCCGTGGAATCCGCGAAGCCCGTGGTTCAATTCCGCTGGGTTGAGTTTGCCTTTCTTGGCCTCTTGCCGTTCACTATGGGGCGGCAACTGTATCCAAGCACCTAATGATTAAGACCTTGCAAAAATCCGCATTTTCCCGTTGACAATCCGTTCTTAAATGCTATTCTTTGCTGAGTTATGATGGCGGTCTCTATGGAGTGCGGGAGCTTGCTCCCGCTTTTGCGCCGGGAACGATTTCCGTCCTCCGTAACTCTAGCGAAGAGGAAGGCCCGGCGCGGCGGCTGTGCCGGCAATGTCACCGGCCAGTAGAAAACCGGCCACCTGTGGGCACTTCAAAACCGGCCACTCCGAGGTGCTTAATTCGTATCAGGTTCCTTGACGCCAGCAAGCGTATTTCAGATTTTCATGTGTTATTATCGGGTTAAACGAGAGTCAAAAAGGGAGACCATCCCTCCCGCCGGCATGGCCCCAAGTCCGCATTCCCAAAAAAGGCAAAAATAACCGTTGACAATATACTGGTCGGCATATAGTGTATGCCACATGCTATATGACAAACAGCACTGAAATGAATGACGGCCTCTACGAGCAGCTCCGCCTCGAGTTGCGCCGGGGCTGCCTGAGCATGGCGGTGCTCGGCCAGCTCCGCACGGAGCAGTATGGCTACACCCTGCGCCAAAGGCTCGCCGCCCTCGGTCTGGCCATTGACGAAGGCACGCTCTATCCATTGCTCCGCCGACTGGAAGCCCAGGGACTCCTGGTCAGCGAGTGGCGCGAGGAGGACAAACGCAACAAACGTTTCTACCGTCTCTCGCCCGACGGCAAACACATCCTCAAACAACTGCTCGCCGAGTGGGAGAGCATGAACAAAGTACTGAAGCAAATCCTTTAGAAAGGCTCACTATGGAACTCATCGATCGTTATTTGCAGGCCGTTAAATTCTGGCTGCCCAAGGCGCAGCGGGACGACATCATCGCAGAACTGTCCGAAGACATCCACTCTCAAATCGAGGACAAGGAAGCCGAACTTGGCCGCAAGGCGGACGACGGCGACGTTGGGGCCATCCTCAAGCAATGCGGGCACCCTCTGCTCGTCGCCCAACGCTACTCGCCGCAAGAGTATTTGATTGGCCCGTCCATGTTCCCGATTTACAGCTTTGTGCTGAAGATGGTCGGGCTCGTCTATGTTCTCCCCTGGCTCCTGGTCTGGCTGGGATACGTCATCTTCAGCCCCGCCTATCGCACTCAAAATCCGATTCATAATTTATGGCCGTTGTGGCAGGGCGTCGTTGCTTTGGTCTTCGCCATCACCCTGGGCTTCGCGTTCCTCGAGAGGTTCATGGCTAAAACTTGGGCGCAGAAAGATTGGGACCCCCGCAAGCTGCCGTCGGTGCGGGATTCCAACCAAATCCCCCGCTCTTCCTCCATCTTTGATCTGACCATAGGCATTGCTTTTATCGTTTGGTGGGCGACCCATCTGCGGTTTCGGACCGTCTTTGAGTTCTCTGGCGCAACGATTACACTTGCGCCCATGTGGCGATTTTTCCTGTGCGGCCTTCTCTTGGTGTCAGCGGTCACTGTCGCGCTGTCGGGTGTAAATCTGATCCGGCGCTGTTGGACACGGTTCACGGCCTGCATCCGCCTGGCAATCGATTGCGGCGGATCGACGCTGTTCTGCTGGTTGCTCAAGACTGCCATCCTGGTGGAAATCACGGCTCCGAATGTTCCGCCAGAAAAAACACTTGCTGCCACCAATGCGATTAACTTGTGTGCTTCCAGAATATTCCCGGCCGCTGTCGTGGTCTGCCTGGTGATCGTTCTTGTGGATCTTCGCCGGATAATCCGGGTGAAGACGACAGTTACCAAGCTGGCCCCACGCGTGGCTGCGGCCAGAACCGGTAGCGAGCCTTAAATCCTTCCCTATGATTGTGGCCCGGATGATTTTGCCTTCGAGGTGGCAGGGATGGCGACTTTCCGATGGAAGGTCTTTTTTATCCGTGGAATCCGCGAAAGCCGTGGTTCGATTCCTCTGGTTTGAGTTTGCCTTTTTTGGCGTCTTGCCGTTCACTATGGGGCGATAAATGTATCCAAGTAACTAATGATTAAGGCCTTGCAAAAATCCGCATTTTCCCGTTGACAACCCGTTCTTAAATGCTATTCTTTGCTGAGTTATGAGGGCGGTCCATATGGAGTGCGGGAGCTTGCTCCCGCTTTTGCGCCGGGAACGATTCCCGTCCGCCATCCTGTCCTCCGTAACTCTATTGAGGAAGGCCCTGCGAAGGAGGAAGCTCCAGTGACGGCAGAACGCCCGGCCAAGGCGGAAGGCTGGCGAAGGAGGCGCCACCAGAAAATTTCACCTGGTTTCAGTTCCCGACCCCAGGGGGGGGGCATGCGCCCAAACAGCATTTCCCGCGAAAATCGTCAAAATCCCCCCGAAAGCAGTTCCGGCTTCGCGCCCATTGACGTCAATTCGCGGATCAAAACCACCCCAGCACTCCATCACTCCAGCACTCCAACACTCCAGCACTCCAGCACTCCAATACTCCAGCACTCCAATACTCCAATACTCCACCACTCCACCACTCCATTCTGCCGCGTCACGAGCGAGGTCAAGCCAGGCTCACCTGAAAATGTTCTCGGCAACCGGGCATCCTTGCGCTACCATGCGCCTCGCATCATGAAGACTTGGGTCATGGCATTGTGTTGCTGGCTCGCCCTTGGCCGGGCTGAGGCCCAGCAGATGGCGGAGATCGCCACGGCCCGCAGCGCCTCCGGGCAGTTCGTGGCTTTGGCCCCGCGCAGGCCGGGCTTGCCGGTGGCCATTCCGCAACCGTCCGGTCTTCCGGGCCTGTTCATCCTCAATCCCACCCCGGCGTCGAACTCCGGTTCCGAGCTGCCCTTGGACCCGTCCTTGCTGGTCATTACTTGCGAGAAGATCAAGCAATCGCTCCTGATGACATTGGGCCAGGGCGACCGATGGCGGGGCGCCATCACCCTGCGCATCAACCCCGCCCTGCCGGCGGATCAAAGACCGGTCCTGGAAGGGGTCTATAGTCCGCGCGGCTGGAACTATCAATTGACGCTCCCGTCGCCCATCGCACCCAAGCTGCTCCTGCGCGCCATAGTCAATGCCCTGCTCATGGAAACCGCCAACCGCCACGCCGGCTCCCAATCCGCCGAAGTTCCCCTCTGGCTCGTGGCCGGGCTGAGCGCCCATTTGCAGGCAGACAATCCTGCCAGCTTGCTTCTCCGGCCCCAGTCCCGGCTGAACACAAACCAAGTCACGACCAACGGATTTGATCCCTTCCTGGACCAACTGCGCCACCAGCCGCCGCTGACCTTCCAGCAACTCTGCTGGCCGGAGGCGGGAAGTTTGGCCGGGCGCAATGACGACCTCTATTCGGCGTCCGCGCAATTTTTCCTGGAAGAACTGCTCCGTTTCAAGGATGGCAATCGCTGCCTTGGCGCGATGATTGACAAACTCCCCCAACATCTGAACTGGCAGATCTCCTTTCTCGAGGCCTTCTCCCCCCATTTCGACCGCCTGCTCGATGTGGAAAAATGGTGGGGGCTGGCCTGCGTCAATTTCACCGGCCTTGATTTTGCCTCCCGTTTCAGCCCGCCCGACAGTTGGCGCAAACTCCAGCAAGCCCTGGATGTCCCGGTGGAAGTGCATCTCCGCCCCGACCGCCTCCCGGCCCAGGCGGAAATCACTTTGCAGGAAGTCATTGCCACTTGGGAACCGGCCCAGGCCGCGGCCGCTTTGCAGCGCGCCGCCGAAAGCCTGATTCTGTTGCGCCAGCAGATCGTTCCTGATTTGCAGCCCTTGCTGGACCGCTATCTTTCCACCCTGCAAAGCTATCTGAGCGACACCCGCCCCGACCGCCCGGCCTGGCTGGCCAAAAACCACGAGACGCAACTGGCCGCCGTGCGCTACGCCGCCTGCAGTGAACTCAACAAACTGGATGCGCAACGGGCTGCCTTGCGCTCCCAATACGTCTCCCAGCCCGGCCAGGCCCAATTCCGCGCCGGCGCCGATTCACCTCAATGAACCCACGCGATGAATAAACCCGTCCCCAGGCTTTTTGCCGCGCTCTTGACCCTCGCCGCCGTCTCCGCGCCGGCCGCCGCCACGCTGGACATCTATTGGATTGATGTGGAAGGCGGCGCCAGCACCTTGATCGTCACCCCCGCCCATCAATCCATTCTGGTGGATACCGGCTGGCCGGCCAGCACGCCGGGGCAGGAGGGCAAAAGCGCCGCGCGCATCCACGACGCCGCGGTGGCCGCGGGCCTGAGCAAGATTGATTTCCTGATTCTCACTCATTTCCACATTGATCATTTTGGCGGCGCGGCGGACCTGGCCAAACTGATGCCGATTGGAGAAGTGCTGGACAATGGCATTCCCGGCCACGATTCCGACGGTGTGACCAACAACGACCAGCGGTTTGCCAGGAGCATCCAGCCGTATCGGGATTTCCAGGCCGACAGCCGGCAGGTCATCCAGCCCGGGCAGGCGCTTCCGCTCAAACAATCCGGCGACAGCGCGCCTCTCACCTTTTCCTGTCTGGGTGCGCGCCAGCAATTCATTGCTCCCTCCGGCACGACCACCAATGTTGTCTGCACCGAATCCGTCCCCCATGCCACCGACACCAGCGACAATAAGAACAGCGTCGTCATGCTCCTGAAACTCGGCCCCTTCCGCTTCTTCGACGGCGGCGACCTGACCTGGAACACCGAAGCCAAACTGGTTTGCCCCTGCAACATCCCCGGCCCGGTGGATCTTTACCAGGCCGATCATCACGGCCTGAACCTCAGCAACAACCCCCTGCTCGTCAAGAGCCTGGCCCCGACCGTCGCTATAATTGACAACGGCCCGCACAAGGGGGGCATGCCCCAAACACTGGCCACCTTGCGCGACGTTCCCTCCATCCAGGCCATCTATCAACTCCATCGCAACGTCTTGGGCGGCACCAACTTCAACACCGGCACCCCGTTCATCGCCAACCTTCCCCAGGAATGCGAAGGCAACTGCATCAAATGCTCGGTGGAGCCTTCCGGCAAGTCCTACACCATCACCATTCCCGCGACCGGCCTTACCAAAACCTACGCCACCGTCTTAAACCGGCCCTAGCTGGCTCCCTCCACCAACATCAAGCAAAATGGACCTAATAAAGGTGGCTGGATTGCGGCGAGGAAAAGGATTCCCTTTTTATTTTTCTGACCCCATCTTTCTGACTTAACCGTGCCCATTTCAAGCCATATTTCTTTGAATCCAATGGATCAGGAGGACTTCGCGCGGCTGGATTATCAAGTCATGCGCCATGCCTTCGAATCTCAGAATCAGTTGGGCCGGCTTTGCAACGAGGTCATTTACCAGAATGACTTGGCGGCCCGTCTTGAGGAGGCGGGACTGCCGGCGCTCAAAGAAGTCCCGGTGACCGTGACGCACCGCGACTTCACCAAGGTCTATTCGCTGGATTTGGTGGTCGCCAACGCGGGCATTTATGAGCTTAAGACGGCCACGGCCTTGGCGGGAGCGCATGAAGCGCAGTTGCTCAATTACCTTTTTCTATGCGGCTCGCGTCATGGCAAACTCATCAATTTTCGCCCGGCGCACGTCGAGTCGCGATTTCTCAACGCGACGCTCAGCCAAACGGATCGGCGCCAATTTGCCGTAGAGGCGGATGGCTGGGTGGAGAGGGACCCGGCCGACCAAGCCTTTCGCGAGGGTCTCCTGGGCTTGTTGCAAGACTGGGGCTGCTGGCTGGATTTGGATCTCTACACAGAAGCGCTTATCCATTTTGCCGGGGGCGAAGGCCGGGTGGCGCAACTGTTGCCATTGACCCGGGGCCACGGTTTCTTAGGAAAGCATCGCTTCCACTTGCTCAGCCCGGAGACGGCGTTTCGACTGACAGGGCTGACGGACAGCACAGAGGATTATGAGCGCCAACTGCGCTGCTTGCTCGGCCTCAGCCCGCTGCACACCATCCAGTGGGTGAACCTGGACCGCCAGCGGGTTCAATTGATTTCGCTGACCAAATAAGAAAACGTCAGAAAAATGGGGCCAGAAAAATGGCTTGAGATTAGGTTAACGCTTATGGCTCCAGATCCCCAATGACGCCTCCGACGCAAACCGGACCCGTCCCATTCGACGGGTTTTTTGAGTTGAGCCAAAAACCCGGCGCCTCTTTATGCTTGCCCCGGGGCGCCTGCGCCGGGCAGATTCCACGCCACATGAGAGCGGCGCTTCCGGCATTTCTGCTGCTGGCCACTTGGCAGGCCCGGCCTGGGCCGGGGTCAACCGCCTCGAACGCATCACCGTCTCCGGCGCGGATTACGTGCGGGTGGGCGAATGGGCCGATGAGGCCGGGCTGGCCATGTTCTGGCGCAAAAACGAAGAGGCCATCGAACTGACCAACCAATCCGCCAGCATCCGCATGGAAACCGACTCGCGCAACGCGCGCAAATCGCAGATTGGCGGCGTCACCGTCTGGCTCTCCCTGCCGGTCATCCAGCGCGGAGGCGTTCCTTGGATTTCGCTGGTGGATGTCCAGACCACCTTGCAGCCGGTCCTGTTTCCGCTGAAGTCCCGCGCCCGCGTGCAGACCATTTGCCTGGACCCCGGCCACGGCGGCAGCGACAAGGGCGAGGTCGCGGGCGAGAACTTTGAAAAGAAATATAATTTACTGCTTGCCCTGGCGGCGGAGAAGCTTCTGCAGGCGGAGGGTTTCAAGGTCGTCCTCACCCGCAGCAATGATGTTTTTGTGGATCTCCCGGAGCGCCCGGCCCGGGCCGCCAAGGCGGGCGCCGACTTGTTTGTCAGCCTGCATTACAACTCCGGTCCCCTTTCCCTCCACGGAGTCGAAGTCCACTGCCTGCCTCCGGCCGGCATGAAATCCAGCAACGCCGGCGGCGGGCGCGGCAGCGACCCGCCTTACCCGGGGAACGCCGCCGACGGGCACAACATTCTCCTGGCGTATCAAGTTCTCAAATCCATCACCAGCGCCCTGCCTGTGGAGGACATTGGAGTAAAGCGGGAGCATTACAAGGTGCTGAAAGAGGCCCGCATGCCCGCCATCCTGATTGAGGGCGGCTTCATGACCGACCCGCAGGACGCAAAAAGAATATACGACACCGAATTCCGCCAGCGCATGGCCCGGAGCATTGTCAATGGAATTCTGGCCTACAAGAAAGCCGTGGAGGAGAGCGTTCCGGCGGCCGTTCCCGGGAGTTTGCAAGTCAAATTGCCGGGTCGTGCGTCCCCGGCGCCGGGCCGCGATTAAGATAAATCTGTTACGGAGGAAAGACCGTCTGGAACACGGCGCGGATGGCGGCGCGGATTTGCTTCAGCTCGTTCATGAATTCCGCCGCGCTGTTAAAACCGCAGCGCACGGCGACCCGGTAGAGCGGCGCGTCCTCATCGGGCAATTCGGTTTCCGGCTCAAAACTCCAGAGGCGCAGGATGCCTTCCATCCGGCGAAGCCGGGCGTAGTTCTGCAGCAGGGATTGCCCGCCGGCGGACGGCAGCAAACCTTCATCCACGGCGCGGCGCAAGGCATGCAGGGTGTTGGGCTCCAGCCAGCCCGCCATCAAACAAAATGTCTGGGCCAGGAACTCCGCGTCCATCAGCCCGCCCGCGCCCGTTTTGATGGCCAGATGATCCCGGCCCGGGGCGGTGCGCTCCTGGATGGTCCGCGCGCGCATCCGGGCGATTTCCACCTTCCAGCCGGGGGTGTAGGCGGCCAGGCCCGACTGCGGTTTGGCGGTGGCAGAGGAAGGAAGCACAAAACCGGCGGCCACGTTTTGCGGGGTGAAGTTGGCCAGGGCGGCGGCCAGTTGCTGGAATTGCGCCCCGAGGGTCATGTCCCCGGCAATGGGGCGGGCGCGGGTCAGGGCCTGGATTTCCCAGAGGGCGGCCCGCCGGCGGTAGTATTCTTCGCAGACCTCCAGGGTGTTGACCAGCAGGCCCTTCTCGCCGTCGGGACGCAAGCGAGTATCCACTCGAAAAACAATCCCAAGCTCGGTCGGGCGGGCCAGCAAATCCATCACTCCGGCCGCCAGGTTCTGGCAGGCGGGAAGGTTTTTCGTGCCGGAGGGGGCCGCAAAAAGAACGTCCAGGTCCGAGCCGTAGCCCACCTCGGCCCCGCCCAATTTGCCCAGGCCCATGATGCAGAAGGGCGCCGCCGGCAGGCGCTGCTCCCGGCAAACCACTTCCAGGGCATATTGCAGGCAGGCGGCGGCCAGGGCGGAAAGTTCAAGGAGATTTTGCTCGAAATCGGCCAGCCCCAATATGTCCCGCAGCCCGATCCGCATCAATTCGGCTTCATGATAACGGCGCAGCCAGCCGAATTGGTCCTTGTCGTTCAGGCCGTGGCGCAGGTCATGCAGGGTTTCCCCGGCGGTTTTCTGGCGGCGCAACCGCCCGCTCTCTTCCAATTCGTCCACCAGATCGGGATTGCGGATGGCTCTCTCGGCCAGGAATTCGGAACGATCAAAGAGCCGCAGCAGCAAATCAAAGAGCGGGGGCTTCTGCGTCCACAGTTCGTAGAGCATGGCGCGCGCGCCGTAGGCCTCCATAAAGCTTTGCAGCCGCACCATCACCCGGTCGGGATCGGACAGCCGCGGCTTGGCGGCGGCGGCGGGGCCGGGATGCGGCGGGCACAGCGCGAAAAATTTCGGGAGCAACTCGCGCGCCAGTTCGGCGCTGCGAGGGGAGACATGAACATAGCCCGGCCCGTTGACGAACATTTCCACCATGCGCAAGGCGCGGTCCACATCGCGAAAATGATGGCGCGCCAAAAACTCCTTCCAGGGACCTTCGGCGGCGGCGAAGTCCCCGGGCAGCGCGGAGGCTTTGGCCGGTTCCCCGCCGCCCAGGATCTTTTCGAAGAGGCGGCGGATCTGCCGGCTGTGGGCCTGGCGGGCGGACTCAAAGGCGTCGAGAGACTCAAATCCCATCAGACGCGCCAGCCGTTCCCGCGCCTGGCGCGCGGTGGGTATGGTGTGCGTTTGCTGGCCGGCCTCCATCTGCAGGCGGTGCTCCACGTCCCGCAAAAACAGGTAGGCCTCGCCCAATGCCTTGGCGTCCTCGGCGGAGAGCAGCCGGTAGGCGGCCAGTTTTTCCAGGGTGGCAACGGTCGCGGCCCCCTGCAAAAAGGGCTGCCGGCCGGCGTGGAGCAGTTGCAAGGTCTGCGCGATGAACTCCACCTCCCGGATGCCGCCCCGGCCCAATTTGACATTGCGCTCCAGTTCGCCCGCTTTGACCACTTCGTTCTCCAGGCGCGATTTCATGGCCGTCACACCGCGGAAGGTGCCTTCCCCCAGCGAGCGCGGATAACGAAATGGCTGGATCATTTCCAGAAATTCCGCGCCCAATTCCGCCTCACCGGCCACCGGGCGGGCTTTGATCAGCATCATGCGCTCCCAGGTCTGGCCCCATTGCGCGTAATAGGTTTCGAAGCTGCCCAGCGAGCGGACGAGCGGGCAGGCCGGACCTTCCGGGCGCAAGCGCAGATCCACCCGGTAGAGCGTGCCCTGCGGGGTCAGACGGGTGATTTCGGCGATCAGCCTTTCCGCCAGCCGCGTGAAAAAGACATGGTTGGCCATGCTCTTGCCGGTCTGTTCGCGCTGGCGCGGCCGTGTTTTGAATAAATGGCCCTCCTCGCTGTAAAGAAACATAATGTCCACGTCCGAACTGTAATTGAGTTCCTGCCCGCCCAGCTTGCCCAGGCCCAGCACGCAAAAATGGGTGGCCTGCCAGCGCCCGTCGGGCGCCGGGTGGAACGGCTGGCCCAGACGCCCCGTCAGCGGCCGCAGGCAAAGGCGCAAGACCGCGTCCAGACAGACATCGGCCACGTCGGAAATTTCACGCGTGATTTCCAGCGCCCCGCCCAGCCGGGCCAGATCGCGCGCCGCGATGCGCACCATTTCGCGCTGTTTGAATTCCCGCAACCGGGCCAGGGCAGGCTCAATTTCGCCGCCCTCCAGCGATGGTGCAAGCCATCGCTCCACTTCCCGGCGCAAGCCCTGATCGCGGCGGGGATGTTGCAGCGCGTCGGCTTCCAGCAGCGGCGGCAGCCAATCGGGATGCGCCGCGAGCAACTCCCCCGCCATCTGCGAACCGGCCAGGAGCCAGGCCAGGATGCGCGCCTGTTCCGCGGAAGGCTGCTTGACAAATTGGGCGGCGCCGGTCTCCCGCAAACGGGCCAGGCCGGCCTCCGCCCGCGGCGGGTCGGCGCACGCTTCAATGGCTTTGCTCAACGTTTGCGGCTGCATGCCTGCAATGTAAAGGTTCCCCAGAAAACTGCAATCCAACCATCCGCCCTGCAAGGATTTGACGGCCGGCCGGACCTTTTACGCGATAGCGATGCCGGCCTGCAACCACCTGCTCAGTCTCAGAATTCCGGACTTGGCGGACGACGCGCAAACCCGGCCGTGCGGTGGAGGAAGCCGCCGATGGCATGGCCGATGCAAATGGGAGTTTAGTATATTGGAACTTTTTTCTTGCATGTTGGAGGGGTTTGTGGTCAATTTATGGAAAACACGGCACGAAAACAAGCGCAAGAAGTCGGCATTGTGGGCAAAGGATGCCGCCGGTGCGGCGGTGGCTCTGAGGATGGAAGATATTTGGCGAATGTTGGCGGAAAATGGTTGCGGACGGAGCGTGTATTGTAGTAAGATATAACCAGGTATGACTGTATGAAAACGCCAAACTTATTGATTATGAGACAGATAAACGTGCCAAGCGGATCGCGGCAGAAGCGGCCGGAGCGTGGTTTTGGGTTTGGCGGGGGCCAGTTGCGCCAGGGGTTCACCCTGATCGAATTGCTGGTGGTCATCGCCATTATCGCAATTCTGGCGTCATTATTGCTTCCAACATTGGCCAGGGCCAAGCAGAGAGCCATTGCCGCCAAGTGCATGAACAATGAACATCAACTCCTGCTCGCCTGGAAGATGTACCCTGACGACAACCGGGGGTATTTTCCGAACAATTACGAAGGGGCAGATCAAGCTGGATGGGTTTATGGAAGTGACATGGACTACAGCGGGGCGGCTTACAACTACGATCTGGATTATGTCACCAATGTACAATTTGCGGAGATGGCGCCTTACGTGATGAAACAGCCGCTCATTTTCAAGTGTCCGGCGGATCTGAGTTGCGCGTCGGGCCTGACGGGACCGCCGCGGATCCGCACCGTTTCCATGAGCCAAGCCATATCCAGCCCTGGTTCGTGGCTTGGAGAAATCACCGGCGGCTCGGCCACTTGGAAGACGTACGCCAAGGAAGGGGATTATTCGCTTCCCGGACCTTCGTCGTTGTGGGTCTTCATTGACGAAGATCCGGATAGCGTCAACGACGCGGCTTTTGCGTTTCAAATGCCGAGCGGCGCCTCCACGAGTTGGATTGACCTTCCGGCCAAACTCCACGGGGACGCTGGGTCCTTTGGGTTTGCGGATGGCCATGCGGAAATACACGGCTGGAAGAATCCCGTGGGTGTTCCGAAAACGACTTATAGACCTCCAGGCGGAGTCGTTAGCGATTACGACCCCCCTGTTATCAACGCGAACAAGGATATTTATTGGGTGGCGACGCGCACCTCGGCCCCCGCGACCGGCGGGTATTCGTTCCCAACCCAGTAAAGCCCGAACAGACCAAACAAACCCCCAACGATGTCGTTGCCGCCGGTTCAACCCGGCGGCAATTTTCTTGCTGGCGAAGGCGGGGCACACCATGCTTGCGCGCGGTTATGAACGGCCTGCGCATGATCTCCGAAGGCGCTTTGGCGCGGATGCGTCAGGGCGCGATGGAGGCCTGGCGGCGGCAGGATTATCCCGAGTACTTCAAAATCATGGAGCAAGCCAGCCGGCAGGACCCCGCCAACACCGCGCTCCTGCTGGAGATCGGAGCGGCCTATGGCATGCGCTACGATTATGCCGCCGCGGAACGCTGCTTCGAGAATGCCATCCGCGTCGCCCCAAGCAAGAGCAAGGCGCTGGTCATGGCCGGAACACAATGCCGCGGGTTTGACCGGTATGAAATGGCCCGAAATTACCTGGAACGAGCGGTCAAAGAACCCAGGCCGCCGGCCGACACCTATGTCAAGCTGGCCGAGATTTACGAGCGATTCCGATTGCTGGAACAAGCCGCCGGCCTGGTGGACCGGGCGTTGCAATTGGACCCGGCCTGCGCCTTGGCTTCCATGGTGCGCGCCCGGCTGGACCGGTTGAGCGGGGGGGCTGCGGAGGCAGAGCAGCGTTTGCGTCCTTTGCTCGCGCGATCCGACCAGGACACTTGGTCCACGCGCATCCGGGGCTGGTATGAATTGGGGGCGGCGCTGGACGCGCAGGGACGCTACGACGAGGCCATGGCCGCCATTCTGAAAGCCAAGGCCATGATCCTGCCCAACGCCGGGCCATTGATCTCCAGCCAAAAGCGGGTGCAGGCGCATGTCAAGACGGTGGCGGAGAAACTCAACGCGGAGATGTTCAGCCGGTGGCGGGCGCAAGCGGCCGATCTGCAACCGCCACGCCGCCTGGCCCTGCTCTGCGGCCACCCGCGCTCCGGCACCACGGTGCTGGAGCAGGTGCTGGATTCCCACCCGGATTTCGTTTCCGTGGAGGAAACCGCGATTTTCGCCCGCGAAGGCTTTGCGCCTCTCCTGCGCGGCTTGCCGCCGGAGACGATGATGCTGGACACGCTGGGATCGGCCTCGCCCGGGGCCTTGCGGCAGGCGCGGCAGAATTACATGGACTGCATGGTGAAGTTTCTGGGCCAACCGCCCGACGCCCGGATGTTGATTGACAAAAACCCGGCGCTGACCCCCTTGGTCCCTGGTTTTGTCCGGGTCTTCCCGGAGGCGAAACTGCTGGTGGCCTTGCGGGACCCGCGCGATGTCTGCCTGAGTTGTTTCATGCAGCCCCTTCCGCTGGGACAAGTCAGTTCCATCTTCCTGACCCTGGAGGGAACCGTCCAGGAATACGCCTCGGTCATGGGTTTGTGGCGAGTGCTGGCGCGGTGCCTTGGCGATTGCTTTCTGGAAGTCCGCTACGAGGATTTGGTGGCGGATTTGGAGGGGGTTGCCCGGCGGGCGCTGGGGTTTCTGGGGGCCGCTTGGGACGAGCGGGTGCTGCGTTTTGACCAGCACGCCCGGCAGAAACTGGTGCGCTCGCCCACCTATGCCGCCGTGGCCAAACCGATTTCCAGGGGCGCGATTGGCCGCTGGCGCAATTATCAAAAGCATCTGGAGCCGTGGCTGGAGACGCTGGCGCCTTTTGTCCAGGCCTTTGGCTACGAATGATCCCGTCCGCCCAACGCCCCCGCTGCGTTTGCAGCCGCAGGCTGGCTGGCTCGGGTCGGCGGTGGTTTGGACCGGATCGGGTCTGCCCGGCCCGGCTGGTTCCAGGCGTGTTGGCCCCAACCTCCTCAAGGGGGAACGACGAGACCCGTTCAAACGGAAGTTTTCTCTTGCATATTGGAATGGAATTTGGTGAAATCGTTGACAGTGAAATGTTCCAGACCAACCTGGAAAACGGTATGAAAAAATTAGTCTTGCTTGAGTTTGGGATGTGTGCCACGATGGCGCTCCCAAACCTATCTGTTGGTTAATGTTCAACAATCAGAAAATCCCATGAAAAGTTACATTGAGCACATACTTGTCCGCGCCGTCCCCGTACTCTTGGCGCTGTCTGCCATCTCGACTGTCCAAGCCCAATCTGGCGCTTACTACAACGCCGTCACCAATCTCAACCCGGTGCTTTACCTGCCTCTGAACGAGACCGTCGTACCTCCCGCCTCCACGCCCGTGGCGATCAACCAAGGAACCCTGGGCACCGTTGACAACGGCGTTTACACCCACGGCGCATTCCCTGGAGTGCCGGGAGCGTTGACGGGCGACCCCGATACGGGCGGCCTTTTTACCGGAGGAGGCGGGGGTATTGCGCACATGTCCGCCGCTTATGATGCGGCTTATGCCTCGGTTTCCAACTTTACGGTCGAGGTTTGGGTGAACTCGCCAGCCACCGATCCCGGGACAGACTGCATCATCAATTGCGTGGATGCCGGCAGTCCGCGCGCCGGCTGGCTGATCTATACTGACATAACTGCGGTCGGCACTTTTAACTTCAGAACCTACTACCAAAACGGCACTTCCGCCGCGGAGAACTACAACATCCCGGTTCCGGGCGGGCATATTCTTTCCAACACCTGGTACCACCTTGTGGTCACTTTTAACGCTGTTACCGCGACCGCGCAGGGTTATGTCAACGGCCAGCCGGTGGCCAGTGCCGGCACCACAACCCAAATCTATGTGGGCAGCACCGCCGGGAAGTTTACCGTCGGCGCCAGAGGCGACTCCTCTTTCGCCTTCCCCGGCTACCTTGACGAAGCTGCTTTTTATTCCAATTTGCTTTCGCCAAGCGACATCGCCGCCCATTATGCGGCTGGCATCAGCGGGGTGCCTGGCGCCTACTATACGGCCGTCTCGAACGACAACCCCCTGCTTTACTTCCGCATGGATGAGGGGGCGCCTCCAGTCGCCAAAAACTATGGCACCGTCGGCGCCCTGGCCAACGGTTATTACGAATTCGGCACGACGCCCGGCGTCGCCGGACCGCCGGTTGAAGGCTTCGGCCCCAACAATTTTGGCGTTCAGTTTACCGGCGGAGAAGCCACGGACGGTGGGCCGACCGTTCCGATCGTCAGCGCCAACAACCTCGCGGTTGGCACCACCGCCAACAATCCAATTACGCTCGCCGCGTGGATTCAGGTTCCTGCTGATCCCACTTGGTTCACCACGATCATGGGCAGAGGCGACTCGGCGTATCGTTTCGATGTTGACAACCCGGCTGGAGCGCCTCACTTCAACGCCGGCAATTTTGGTGACGTGACCGGGTTTGCCAACATGGGGGACGACAACTGGCATTTCTGGGTCGGGACATGGGATGGCACCAATGCTCAGAAGATTTACATTGATTCCGTGCTGGCCGCATCAAGCCTCGGCAATCTCGGCGCCAACGGCAACGCCAACGCTTTCCTGATTGGCTCGGCTCCCGATTACGGGAATCGGAATTTCATCGGCAGTATTTGCCAGGTGGCGGTTTTCAGCAATGCGCTTACCACGACTCAGATCAATGCTCTGTATAGCGCAGCCGGTGCCCCGCCGGCCTTCACGGTCAATCCGCCGCCATTGGTCGTGGCCAATGCCGGCACCGTCGCCACCTTGGGCGCGGTGACGGCTTCGGGCAGCTCCCCGCTCAGCTATCAGTGGTATAGTGGCACTCCCGGCACCGGCACCCCCCTGACCGCCGGCCCGCGCTATCCATCAAACGTGACCAACACTTCCCTTGTGATTGACCCGGCGGAGACCGGCGACGCGGGAAATTACTACGTGACGGTCGCGAACGGCTTCGGAACGCCCGCCACGAGCACATCGGTTGCGCTGGAGGTTCCTACTGCGGTCACTGCGGATGTTTACGCCGGCGGCAGTCCCACCTTCACAGTCGCGCCGGGCGCCGCTTCTTATCAGTGGAGCAGCAACGGATTCGCGGTCACCGGGGCGACCGGCAGCACTTTCACCCTGGCCAGCGTGACGGTGGCCCAATCTCCCGTGACGGTGTCTTGTTTGATTGATGGCACTATCAGCAGCGCCACTTATACGGTGAATATCGCCCCCGCGCCGACCGACTTGTATCCTCTCGCGGTGCTGGCGGACCATCCCATCGCCTACTTCCGTCTGGATGAGGCCGATAATGGAACCGGCAACAACGGGTCGCCGGCGTTTGATCGTATCAGCGGCAACAATGGCATTTACAGCAATACAACCCTCGGCCCGACGGGCTACCCCATTGACGCCGGCGCGGTTGCCAACAGCGACGGGGCGGCCCAGTTTGGCTCGCTGGCCACTTCCGACAGCTTTGCCGCGTTCATTCCGAATATAGACTTCGGGCTGGCGGCCAGCAATTCCCCGGCCCAACTCGGCAACGGGCAGTTCTCGGTGGAAGCCTGGGTGTTTGGAGTGCATGGAGTGAATGAGGGCATCGTCACCAAGGGCTATGGCGGCGGCAACCAGACCACGCCGCACGGCGAGCAATTCTCGCTCCAAACCAGCGCCGGCGGCGGCAGTTTCGAGTTTCTCGTTAATGACGCGGCCGACGACACCGCCAACCTCACCTACGTCACCAGCGCCAACACCTTGAGCAACGATCTGGTCTCGCCGCTCTGGCACCATCTGGTCGGCGTCTGTGACCAGACCAATGGCTACATTTATCTGTATAAAGACGGTTTGCCGGCCGGCAGATCCGTCCTGGGCGCCGGCAAAGGGATCTTAAGCGCGCCGACCACGCCGTTAAGCATCGGCGCCAAGCAGGTGCATGATACCTCGGGCAATTACGACGGCCAGTTTATCGGAACCATTGATGAAGTGGCCATTTACAACAAGGCCCTGACCTCCAACCAGGTGCTCAACCACTATTTTGCCGCCGGGATTGTCCCCATATTCCTGGTGCAACCGACCAACGATCCCAACATCGGCAGTCCCGGCAGTACCAACGCGGGTCTGGGATCGAGCGTGACGCTGACCTCGCTGGGCTTCGGCAGCCCGGCCTTGCATTACCAATGGTATGATTACAACAACGGAGGCTCTCCCATTGCGGTGAATTCGGCGCAGGAACCGGGCAACACCGGGGCCACCACGCCGACGCTCACGCTCAAGAACGTCAGCACTATTGCCGCCGGCGGCACCGTCAACACCATCGGGACCGGGGTGTTTGAAGTGGTCGTGAGCAATCCCTATGGCGCTGTCACCAGTTCCATCGTGACGATCACCCCTGTTTCCGGCCCGCCGTCCATCAGCCCGGATCTGCCGGCCACCAACTACGTGCTGATTGGCTCTTCCGCTGTTTTCGCCGTGGGCCAGAACGGGGAATTCCCACAAACCAATGTCTGGTACTACAACAACGGGAGCGGCGCCGTCAAGCTCACGGACGTGGGCCGTATCACCGGCTCCACGACCAGCCAGTTGACCATTGCCAACGTGACGCAGGCCGACGCGGGCACTTATCAGCTCTTTATCACCAATGCCATATCGTATCCGTTCGGAGTCTCGAGTTCTCCTTCAACGCTGGTGGTTGTACTGGAGCCGACCTTCAACGGCGGCTCCGGCTGGACGCTGAATGCCACGGCGGGGGAGACTTTATTGCCTTCCATCTCCGGCGACGTGCTGGAACTTACGCAAAATACCGGCGGCCAGGCCAACAGTTTCTTCTTCGATACTCCGATGTATTGCGGCGCCTTTCAGGCTTCCTTCACCTACCAGGATGTCACGACCAACGGGGCGGATGGATTTAGCTTCTGCCTGCAAAATGACCCGGCAGGGACGGCTGCTCTCGGCCAGGGCGGCGGCGAAATCGGGTACGGGGGCGCTGAGACCGGGGCCTTACCCTACATCACGAACAGCGTGGCCGTGGGATTCGACATCTACAATGGCCACCAAATCGGCTGCGAACTCTTGACCGGGGGAAATCAAAATTTCCGATATGGCCCTGTGACGCCTGTAGCCCTGACCGGCGGCGACCTGATCAACATCGTCATCCATTATGATGGAAATACCATGAGCCTGACGTTTGCGGATCCTGCCGCAAGCACTTTCTACTCCACCAACTACGTGATCGGCCCGATTGCCCAATATGTGGGCGCCAATACCGCCCTGGTCGGATTCACGGGCGCCACCGGGGGAGTCGAGGCTCAGCAAAATATCTCCGCGTTCAGCTACACCCCGATTCCGACCATGTCGGCGTCCCTGAGCGGCAACAGCGCGGTCGTCACCTGGCCGACGGCCATAGGCGGTTATGTCCTGCAATCCACCCACGCATTGCCCGCAGGACAAACCGGACCGGGAGCATGGGCAACCGTGCCGGCCAGTTCTTATAGTATCGTCAACGGCAATTACCAGTTCATCATGCCAACGTCCAATGGCACCACCTACTACCAGTTGTTCCTGCCATAAAAAGGCGGGTTAACCGGGATGCCAATATCATAAGCATCCCGTAAGAATAAAGAATACAGGCGGCGGCTCGGAAGAAATTCCCGGCCGCTGTTTTTTTTGAGGCGTGACCTGAGGCTGGACAGGCAGGCGAAAACTGCGCTATCTGCCCCGTTTGGCGGTTGGTCAGCTCAGCGCGGCCAAATCGCTTGAGCGGGCGGGCTTCCCCCAAGGCCCCCGCTGCGTTTGCAGCCGCCGGCTGGCTGGATGGGATGGGCGGTGGTTTGGACTGGATCGGCCCTGGCGGCCAGGCCGGTTCCTGGCGTGTTGGCCCCCCCCTTCCTCAAGGGGGATGCGCTTTGTTCAATAAAACGGAAGTTTTCTCTTGCATATTGGAATCGAATATGGTGAAGTCGTCAGAAGTGTCAGGAAAGATGCGTGAGACCACTGGGTCTATTCGTGAATTTGAATGGCACAACTCAGCAAAGCGGGTCATCCGATCCCACGGCACGAGGAATGGCCAAAGGCCCCCATTTTTGATGGGTTTTTGTGGAATGGCCGCCGGATGGATGTGAAACCAAGTAAGACAGTAAAGCGTTCGAAACTAACTCGGAAAATCGTATGAAAAAATTAAGCTTGCTTCAATTGGGGTGTGTGTTGGGAGTGTTCGCCGGCTCCGCCGCGTATTCGCAGGTCTTCAACATGCATAATATCAACCAGGGTTTCGCCAATTACGGCGGTTACAATGTGATGATGTTCGGCCAGGGCGCCTACAGCGATACCGGAAACAATATCTGGAATGGGTTCGATAATCCGGACAGCCCGGGCAGCACGGATTCCTATGGCAGCGGCCGTACTGATGACGCCCTTTTGCCTGGCAATCCGGGCAATCCGTATGCCCACTCCCGCAATGGATACTGGGCGCCCAACAACGGGGCTGCCACCACCCCGGTTTTGTTTGCGCCGGCCAACTTTACCAGCACCAGCGCCGGCAACGCCTACTCCAGCGGCACCCTTTCCCCCATCACCGTGCCCGTGCTCATCCGCGGCTTTGACAGCGGAACCGCGCTGGCTACTGCCGACAGGACAAACCCGGAATGGATTTTTTCCGAAGCCACCTGTGTGAACGCGGCCAATCCGGGCCAGCCAATCATTCCCGGTGTTCCTTTGGGCGTGGTTGTGCTCAGCAATGTTCCGGCGGGCACCTATTCCCTGTATCTTTACGGCGCGAACTATGACGGCACGCGCGGCGCCAACTTTGTCGTCACCAACGCCGGCAGCACGCCGTTAAACGGATTGACCACGGCGATGAATCCCAACGCCGCCGCCGGCAGCGGTCCGCTCAACACCTACGTCCTGGGACAGGACTACGTGGAGTACGACAACGTGGTGCCGGATGCTCATGGCGTGGTCGGATTCACCTGGGGCGCCATCAGCAATGTCAACAGCACTCTGACGGGGGAGGGTGACTTCAACGGACTGCAACTGGTCAAGGATACGGCTGTTCTCGCGCCGCCGTCCTTTGCGCAACAGCCGTTCAACTCGACTTTTGGCGGAGGCACCACCGCGACATTGTTTGCCGACGCCAGGGGCAACCCCGCGCCGGCCGTGGAATGGTGGAAGACAAATGCCGATACCACCGTTTCAGATACCGGCCAGAGCGGCGCCACGCTGACTTTCGCCAATTTTGCAGCCGGCAACGCCGGTAGTTATTTTGCGGTGGCGCAGAACACCGGCGGCACAGCCACCAGCGCTGCTGCGTTGCTCAGTATTTCGACCATCCCCACCATCGCTTTGCAATCTCCCGGCGCCACTGAGACCCTCGTTGCCGGCCAGAGCCTCACACTTGCGGTGTCAGCCACAGGCCCTTCGCCCACCTATAACTGGTACTCCAATGGTGTCCAGGTGGCGACCACATCCGGCACCCCAACCGTGGTCAACAACGGGACTACCGTTGATTATAGTGCGACGCGCAGTTCTGCAACCATAGGCCCCTTCGCAGCGAGCTGCACGCTGCTTTGCACCGTCGTCAACTCCTACAGCCCCTCGGGAGTGAGCGATACTGCCACCGCACTGACCGTGATTCCGCAACTCACCGGCACCTATGACACCTTTATTCTTGGCCTAAACCCTGTCGCCTACTGGCCGCTCAATGAGAGCAGCGGAACGGTTGCCTACAATTATTCCATCAGCGGCGGCCCCGCCTTGGACGGGACCGTCCAGGAGTTCGCCAACGCCCCGAACGTGCTGGCCGTTCCCGGCCCGGCCCTTTTCGGCTTTTCCGGGGCCAACACCGGCGTTTCCGTCGGCCTCCTCAATGCCGGCGCCGGCAATGACCTGGTCGCCGCAAATTATTGTGGCACGATGAACGTCGCCGGGGGCGAAGCGGGCACTGGAATTCTGGTGACCAACAGCGCCCTGGAACTGACCGGCAATTTTACCGTGGTCACATGGGCTCTGATACCCACGGGTCTGGTCTTGAATAATCAAGGATACCTGTTTGGCCAGCAGAACAGCGCCAACGGCAATGCGGTTTTCCTGGGCCAGAATGGCAACCAGAACTGGAGCACGGTGAACAGCACCACCTTGAACGGCGGTCCGACTTACGCCGACGGCAACTGGCACTTGTGGGTTTATATTAATAATGGCCATCATGGCAGCAATTATATTGACAACGTTTTGGTGGAGAGCGGAAGTTATCGCGCCAATGCGTCCTACAACGGCCTCCCCGTCACCACCATTGGCTCGGATTCTCCCGGCGGTTACACCCGGAATTGGAACGGCGACCTCTGCCGCATGGCGGTTTTCAACACCGCGTTCACGGCGGACCAGGTGGCCGCTCTGTATAACGGCTCCGGCATCCAGCCGATCATCACCGTCAATCCGCCCGTCCTCGTCGTTGCCAACGCCGGCACCGCCGCCGCCTTGGGCATTGTCAACGCCGTCGGAAGCACGCCCTTGACTTATCAATGGTATGTTCTCCCGGCCGGAGGCGGTGGACCCACCGCTTTGGCCAATGGCGGACGCATTTCAGGTGCCACAGGAACGACCGGCACCAACCTGGTCATCAACCCGGTGGAGGCAACGGATGCGGGGACTTATTACGTGACGGTCGCCAACGGCTTCGGCACGCCCCCCACGAGCACATCGGTTGCGCTGGAGATTCCTACCGCGGTCACTGCGGATGTTTACGCGGGCGCGAGTCCCACCTTCACCGTCGCGCCGGGCGCCGCTTCTTATCAGTGGAGCAGCAACGGAGTGCCGGTCATCGGCGCGACCGGCAGCACTTTCACCCTGGCCAGCGTGACGGTGGCCCAATCTCCCGTGACGGTGTCTTGTTTGATTAACGGCACCATCAGCAGCGCCACTTATACGGTGAATATCGCCCCCGCGCCGACCGACTTGTATCCTCTCGCGGTGCTGGCGGACCATCCCATCGCCTACTTCCGTCTGGATGAGGCCGATAATGGAACCGGCAACAACGGGCTGCCTGCGTTTGATCGTATCAGCGGCAACAATGGCATTTACAGCAACGCCACCCTCGGCGCGACGGGCTACCCCATTGACGGCGGCCTGACTGTCAACAGCGACGGGGCGGCCCAATTTGGCTCGCTGGCCACCTCCGACAGCTTTGCCGCGTTCATTCCGAATATAGACTTCGGGCTGGCGGCCAGCAATTCCCCGGCCCAACTCGGCAACGGGGAGTTCTCGGTGGAGGCCTGGGTGATGGGAGTGCAAGGAGGCAACAGGGGCATCGTCACCAAGGGCTATGGCGGCGGCAACCAGACCTTGCCGCACGGCGAGCAGTTCTCGCTCCAGACCAGCGCCGGCGGCGGCAATTTCGAGTTCCTCGTTAATGACGCAGCCGACGACACCGCCAACCTCACCTACGTCACCAGCGCCAACACCTTGAGCAACGATTTCGTCACGCCGCTCTGGTACCATCTGGTCGGCGTCTGTGACCAGACCAATGGCTACATTTATCTCTATAAAAACGGTTTGCTGGCCGGCAAATCCGCCCTGCCCCCCGGCAAAGGGATCTTAAGCGCGCCGACCACGCCGTTAAGCATCGGCGCCAAGCAGGTGCATGATACCTCGGGCAATTACACCGGCCAGTGGATTGGAACGGTTGATGAAGTGGCCATTTACAACAAGGCCCTGACCTCCAACCAGGTGCTCAATCACTATTTTGCCGCCGGGATTGTCCCCATATTCCTGGTGCAACCGACCAACGATCCCAACATCGGCAGTTCCGGCAGTACCAACGCGGGTCTGGGATCGAGCGTGACGCTGACCGCGCTGGGCTACGGCAGCCCGGCCTTGCATTACCAATGGTATGATCACAACGGCGGGGCCGCTCCCATTGCGGTGAATTCGGCGCAGGAACCGGGGAACATCGGGGCCACCACGCCGACGCTCACGCTCAAGAACGTCAGCAGCATCGCCGCCGGCGGCACTGTCAACACCATCGGGAGCGGGGTGTTTGAAGTGGTCGTGAGCAATCCCTATGGCGCTGTCACCAGTGCCATCGTGACAATCACCCCTGTTTCCGGCCCGCCCTCCATCAGCCCGGATCTGCCTGCCACCAACTACGCGCTGATTGGCGGTTCCGCTGTTTTCGCCGTGGGCCAGAACGGGGAATTCCCACAAACCAATGCCTGGTACTACAACAACGGGGGCGGCGCCGTCAAGCTCACGGACGGGGGCCGCATCAGCGGCTCCACGACCGGCGCGTTGACGATTGCCAACGTGACGCTGGCCGACGAGGGCACTTATCAGCTCTTTGTCACCAATTCCATATCGTATCCGTTTGGAGTGTCGAGTTCTCCTTCAACGCTGTTGGTTGTACTGGAGCCGGCCTTCAACGGCGGCTCCGGCTGGACGCTGAATGCCACGGCGGGGGAGACTTTATTGCCTTCCATCTCCGGCGACGTGCTGGAACTTACGCAAAACACCGGCGGCCAGGCCAACAGTTTCTTCTTCGATACTCCGATGTATTGCGGCGCCTTTAAGGCTTCGTTCACCTACCAGGATGTCACCCGCGCCGGGGCGGATGGATTTAGCTTCTGCCTGCAAAATGACCCGGCAGGGACGGCTGCTCTCGGCCAGGGCGGCGGCGAAATCGGGTACGGGGGCGCTGAGACCGGGACCTTACCCTACATCACGAACAGCGTCGCCGTGGGATTCGACATCTACAATGGCCACACCATCGGCTGCGAGCTCTTGACCGGGGGAAATCAGACTTATGCCTATGGTTCTGTGCAACCTGTAGGCCTCACCAGTGGCGATCTGATCAACATCGGCCTCAACTATGATGGAAATACCATCACCGTGTCATTTGCGGATCCGACCGCAAGTACTTCCTACGTCACCAACTACGTGATCGGCCCGATTGCCCAATATGTGGGCGCCAATACCGCCCTGGTCGGATTCACGGGCGCCACCGGGGGAGTCGAGGCTCAGCAAAATATCTCCGCGTTCACCTACACCCCGATTCCGATCATGTCGGCGGCCATCAGCGGCAACAACGCGGTCATCACCTGGCCGACGGCCATAGGCGGTTATGTCCTGCAATCCACCCACGCATTGCCCGCAGGACAAACGGGACCGGGAGCATGGGCAACCGTGCCGGCCAGTTCTTATAGTATCGTCAACGGCAATTACCAGTTCACCGTGCCAACGTCCAATGGCACCACCTACTACCAGTTGTTCCTGCCATAAAAAGGCGGGTTAACCGGGATGCCAATACCATAAGCATCCCGTAAGAATAAAGAATACAGGCGGCGGCTGGGAAGAAATTCCCGGCCGCTGTTTTTTGAGGCGTGACCTGAGGCCGGACAGAAGTGCTAAAACCGCGTCTTATGGCCCATCAGGCGGTTTGCCCAATCTGGCATGGCATAAGCCTTGCTGTGGCGTAATGGCCTTCAACATGGCGCAACTCCGCGGCTGAATGCAATCTCAATGGTCTGCGCGACGCGACAGTATTTATCGCCTGTCAAATAGCCGCCAGAGCAAGTCGCTGGCCTTGCGCGCGGAGATTCGGATGCGCAGGATTTTTCGCGCAAACCCTCCCCTGGCATTGTTGTCCTCCATGAAGGCGGACAACTCATAAACGGCTTGAAAGGGCGCAATCATCATCGTCCACCCGGCGCGCTTGGCGCACGGACAGAGACAAACTGGTTGCTCTCCAACCACCAGGCTTTGAGCCGCCGGGCAAACTCGCAAAGTTGCTCGAATTGCGAAGGTTTGATCACAACGGAATTGGCCCCGAGTTGATAGGCGCGTCTGGCGTCACTCTCGTTCGGTGATGAGGTCAGGAGGATCACCACCACCGTCCGGAGGGCGTCTTGCCCGCGAATCCACTTCAAAACCTCCAGCCCGTCTTTCTTCCGAAGTTTCAGGTCGAGCAAAACCAGCCCGGGCAGTGGATATTGCTTGCGGTCGGCAAAAGGTCCTGTGCCGGCCAGGCAAGCCATGGCCATCTGTCCGTCGGTGGCGACCTGCAGGGGGTTGGTGACAGCCTCGCGCTTAAAGACGCTTTGAAGCAGAAAGATGTCGGTATCCTCATCCTCGACAAACAAAATGCAGGTGTTGGACATGATCTGGCGGAGGTTTGATTATGATGAAACTTAACGCTGGGCTGCGGAGTGCGCGGCGCTCGGGACGGGCGCGTCAGACGGGCGCGCCGGGGTCATGCTGTGTCCCGGCTCGGCGTTTGATTCCCGGGCCTCACCCGCATTTGGCAACTCAATCCAGAACCTGCTTCCCTGTCCGGGTTCGGACTCCAAGCCCACCCGTCCTCCCATCCGCTCGGCGGCCTTGCGCACAATGGCCAAGCCGACGCCGGTGCCGGGGTATTCGACCTCGCGGTGCATCCGTTGGAACATGCGGAATATCTTCTCTTGAGCGTCTTTTGGAATCCCGATGCCGTTGTCTTCTATCCAGATGCGGACAAAACGCGTGGCGGCTGGGGTTTGAGGGTTCTGGGAAGCCGCCGCAGGGGATTGGTCCGGCTTGTTGCTCTTTGCGACATCTCGCTGGCCCAGCGTTTCAGCCCAGAGGCGGATGCGGGGCTTGACGCCGGGGGCGACGAACTTGGCGGCGTTTCCCAACAGGTTGCCCAAGCACTGCGTCAGCAGCGACTCATTCCCCAGCACAGCCAGGTCGTTGAACTCGATGTTGATGTCGGCGGCCGACGGTTGCAGGTTCGGATAGGTTTCAATCATGCCGCGCAGCAGACTGCGGACCTCCACGGCCGTGAGGGGCAACTCTTCACCCACTACCCGGTTGTAATTGAGCGCGTCGGTAATCAACCGGTCCAGGCGATTGGCGGAAACCCGGATGCGCCGGATATAGTCCAGGCCCGGTGGCCGCGAGCAATCGGTAGATTCCTGCTCGATCATCGTGGCGATGCTCTGCATGGCCCGGAGCGGGGCGCGCATGTCGTGAACCATGCTGTAGGACATGTGCTGCAGTTCGGTCATGGCCTCCCTCAGCCTGGCAGTCCGCACCTCCACCAACTGCTCCAAAACCTCCTTGCTCTCCGCCAACAGATGGCGCGCCCGCACAATCTCCCCGATGTCGCGCAAAATCTTGGAGGCCCCAACCATCCGGCCCCGGCTGTCCTTTACCGGCGAAATCGTCACCGACACGTCCAGCGGCTGCCCGCCCTTGGCCAAGCGCATGGTTTCGTAGTGCTCCACGGTTTCCCCGCGCTTGAGCCGTTCCAGCACCTCGTTCTCCTCGTCCAGTCGTTCCGGCGGGATGAGGAGGGGCAACGTCCGGCCAACCACCTCCCGGGCTTTGTAACCAAACATCCGTTCCGCCCCCGCATTCCAGGTCCGGATCTTGCCGTCCAATGCGATCGAAAGAATGGCGTCATCGGACCACTCGACGATGGCCGCCAGAAGGTCCTGCGCCTCCTCCGCCTGTTTGCGCCGCGTCATGTCGGTCTCCACCGCCACCCAACCATCTACCAGGCCGGCGGCATCATAAGTGGGGGTGTAAACCGCGCTGATCCAGACCACGCCGACCCCCGCGAAATGCACCTCGGCCTCCCATTCAACCCTTCGTCCACGGAGGACCTCCTCGATGTAGGGCCGCACCGCCTCGTAGCCCGACGGACCGATAACTTCAATGATGGGATGGCCAGTTACCTCCTC
The DNA here is from genome assembly GCA_963707025.1 of uncultured Verrucomicrobiae bacterium. Lineage (GTDB taxonomy): Bacteria > Verrucomicrobiota > Verrucomicrobiia > Limisphaerales > Palsa-1400 > JBEKOF01. The sequence goes on from CAVPOM010000003.1 coordinate 219,624, forward strand.
GACCGCCCGGCCAAGCCACCGGGCATAGGCCCTATTCGCCCACACATACCGCCGGTCCCAACCGCAACGGGTGACGCCGACTGACATGGTGTCAGTTACCGTTTGCAACTGTGCCTGGGTCTGGCGGAGCGCCTGCTCGGCCTGGCCTCGCTCAATAAAGTCGGCCGCCTGGCGGGCGAGCAAATCCAGCAAACGCAAGTCCCGGGCACTGGGCTGATGCTTGGTGGGAAAGTGGGTGGAGAGCACTCCGACCAATTTGCCGGTGTGGGCCAACAGGGGAGTGCAGACCATCGCGCGCACCCCGGCGGCCAGGACGAGTTGGAGAGCGGCCGGCTCGGCGACGAAGAGGGGGCTGATCGTCACGTCTTCGACGACAACGGCTTGTCGAGTCTCTGCGGCGGTGCCGCAGGCGGCGGACCCGGAGCGGATGTGGCTGAAATAATCAACAAAAGCCGGGTCGTATCCCCGTTGTATGGTGATGCCGAGTTCGCCCGTAGTGACGTTCATGATCTGGATGTGGCCTTTGGCGGCATTGGTGATGGCGAGTGCAGTGTCAAGAGCCAGGCCGAGCAAAACCTGGAGGTCAGCCTCGGAACCGAGGAAGCGGGTGCTCAGTGCATGGAGCCGATTCATGTCTGCCAAATCCGCCGCCAACTCCTTCCGGCTGCGGCGGAGAGCCTCGTCCAATTGTCTGCGCTCAGTGACGTCCTGCTTGATGGCAATGAACCGATTGATCGCACCGTCCGCGTCAGTCAGTGGAGTGATGGTCATATCCTCGGTGTAGAGGCTGCCGTTCTTGCGTTTGTTAACCACCTCGCCCTGCCAGACGCGGCCCGCCAGGATGGTCTCCCACATGTGCTTGTAGAAGGCGGGCTCTTCGTTGCCCGGCCTTCAGCAGGCGTGGATTCTGACCGAGCGCTTCGGCGGCCGTGTAGCCGGTCAGACGAGTGAAGGCCGGGTTGATCCATTGCATGGCGCCATCCCGATCGGTGATGATTATGGCGTTGGCGGCGGACTCCAGGGCGGCGGCCTGGATCCTCAATTGCTCCCCGCCAAGCTGGAGTTGGGTATTTTGAGCCTGGAGCCGCTGGTTGGCCGTGCGGAGCAGGCCACCGAGGATGCTGATGACAATATTGACGGCGATAAAAATAGTCAGGCCAACGACATCCTCAGAGGAGGGGACGGCCGGTTGTCCCCGGGGTTCTATGAAAAAGTAGGTGGCGGCCAGCGCCGTCAGGAGCGTGGCCAGCAAGCCGGGACCTCTGCCGCCGAACACGGCACTGAGGATGGTGACGGGGTAGAAGACGACGAAGGGGTGGAATTCGCCGACGGCCCTCCCGATCATCCAGCGCAAGAGAGCTGCCACGGCGGTGCCAGCCAGAGCCACCGCGTACCCCGCCCCTGACCCGGTTGGCGGGCCGGCGCTACGTGGTGCGGTTTGGCTTGCCGGTTCCACATCAGGGCGGCTTGTGAATTAATAAACTAATTCTTACAACTGAATTCGATACAATACCCCCTTCCCGCGGAATGTCAAAAATGGGTAAAAGAGGGTGGTGTATCAATTTGGATTTTGAAAGTTTTCCGCCAGGCGAAAAGGGGGACTTGACAGGGGTGCGATATTGGCCGCATCCAAACGACACTCAATCCAGTGGGGAGTAGTCAAACTCAAGATGATTCACAAATTCCGGGTGATGATGAGGGCAAACTTTCAAATGCCGAATCGAATAAACGCAGCCGTCTGACGTTTGCAACTTGGTTGCATGGCTTGGAAGCAAGTGAACGTCTTTTGGAACTTGAGGCCAAAACGTCCCAAAACCGTGCTCGGTGTGAAGGCGTGCTGTCCCGATGGAAAGAGGCCGGTTATCCCGATCCAGAAAAGTGGCCTGAAACTCGAAATGCGGATTGTCTTCATCCTTCATATTCGCTTAGTCACGCAGAATGGCCGAATCTGCCGGTTTAAGCAACATCTAAAAGTCCGACAAAACAGAATCTTCAACTGTCTCCACAGGGACAGAATTCATCGCCTGTCCAGACCATCCCGGAAAGCCCTGCGCTCGTTTGATCGCTTCGTTTACCCCCTGTCAAATAGCTGCCAGACCAAATGTCTGGCCTTCGGTGCGGAGATTCGGAGGCGCAGCATTTTTCGCGCAAAACCTCCCTTGGCATTGTTGTCCTCCATGAAGGCGGACAACTCATTGATCGCGTCGCGCTTTCCCTGCGCCCTTCCCAAATACCGGATCAACATGAAATCCCGCTCAAAATAGCCGGGCCAGTTTTTGCGGATGAGGGGAGCCAGAAGGCGCGCGCGCCCATAGAGACACATGCGGAAGGCCCGCTCCTCATATTCCAACGGCCAGCAGTCGTAACGCTCGCAGAAACGCGATTTCAGATCGCGAATTGGCGGGGAATCCGGCATGGTCATAACGCGGCGGCATCAATAAAGCACTCTCACAAAATAATCGTCCTTACCCCTCGTTTCCGGGTCCGCTTTCGGGCAGCTCACCCTCCGCCTTGACCATGGAGCCAAAGACCCGGCTGAACTCGCCCAGGCCCGTTGCAGGGATGATCACGCTATTGTACCGGCCACTGACCACTTCGGTTATGCGCAAAAACCGGCCCCGCGCATTTTCCCTTAAATTGAAAACGAAGGTCTTTCGTTCAATCACGATCTGCACGTTTTGCAGAGTGGTTTCCTCCATGCGCGCTTTGGCCGGATGTGAAATGAACGCCGGACCACGGTACGGCGATGGGAGCTCGTTCGAGATCATGTCGCTGCTCGTTTTTTGCTGCGGTGAAATTCGAGAAAAACCTGGCACGATATGGTCTGCGAATGCAAGACAATTCGGCCCACCAAAAGCAGCCAGCCCCGCCCCGCAGTTGGAAAATGGCATCAAGTTTAGAAACAGGTTCAGCCGGACATCTCAAACCGCATGGCGATTTAACTGGTTTAATCGCAAGTTAAGGCGCAGGATTAACCATGAAAAAAACCAAGTCTCCTCCCCGAATTGGCCAGCAACCTTTGGCAGCCGGTCAACTCTGGCGCATGGCGGAAGGGAATCTCCAAGTGGGAAGTGTTGGCAAATTGCTCGTGCATTACAAATTGGGCAAGCCCAACGCCTTCCACGTCCCCACTTCCTGCAATTCCATAAAAGCCATTGAGAAATATCTGAAAGCGAAGAAGGCCGTCCTGGCTTACGCTCCATTAACCCCTTCGTAATGCCGGATGGCTTTGAGAGAAGCCTTTTGTTTTCTTGCTCGCAGAGGGGAGGGGCCTGTGGTACAAAGGCCGCGCATGAACCGTTTGTTGTTTGGCGACAATCTGAATTGGCTGCGGAACAGGGAGATTTTTCCCGACGCCAGCGTGGACCTGGTTTATTTGGACCCGCCCTTCAATTCCAACGCCGATTACAACGTGCTGTTCAGAGAAAGTTCCGGCGAAGCCAGCCAGGCCCAGTTCCACGCCTTCACCGACACCTGGAATTGGGCGGACGCCGACGCGACCTACCGCGACTTTATTGACAACTGCCCGAACACCGCTGTCGTGGAAATGGTGGAGGCGTTGCAGATGTTTTTGCGCCATTCCCCGATGATGGCGTATCTGGCCATGATGGCCCCGCGTTTGGTGGAACTGCATCGCGTCCTTAAATCTACAGGCAGCCTGTATCTCCATTGCGACCCGACCGCGAGTCATTATCTGCGAATGTTGTTGGATGGAATTTTTGGGCCAACAAATTTCCAGAACGAAATCATTTGGAAACGGACCAGCGCACATTCAGGAACAAAACGATGGGTGAGGTGGACCCCATCCTTTAGACCACGGAGCGCATGAAATAAGCGCGACTTTTGCCGATTGCTGTCATTACTAATTGTAGTTGACTACTGTTCATTCCGTGTTTCAAAACCCTTTCGAAAAGAGAGAACGAGCGATGCGGAGCACTGCCCGTCCTCCCTCTCCGTTTTCTTAGGGTTCTCAACTCTACCGCCGCAGGCGGTCTGATTTCAAGCCTTTTCCTGCCGCCTGCCTCTCTGTCAAGTGCTGCGATCGCTCCTGCCTCTGGCAGGTTGCATCGCTTCCCATTTGGCCGGTTGGGCTCCATGCGTGCCGGGATCAAAATACGCGTCCGCCGGCGTCGCATAGCCCAACGCCTGGTGCGGTCGTTCCCGGTTGTAGCCGTCAAACCACCGGCCCAGTCCGCGCCCTGCCGCCAACCCGTCGCCATAGTCTTGCAAATAAATGTCCTCATACTTGGCGCTCCGCCACAGCCGCTCGATAAACCGGTTGTCCATCCAGCGACCCCGTCCGTCCATGCTCACGTCCACCCCCGCCGATTCCACCGCATCGATAAACATCGGGGAGGTGAACTGCGATCCCTGGTCGGTATTGGAAATCAACGGCGCCTGACGCCCCGCCCGCAACGCCGCCTCCCAAGCGTCCACACAAAAGTCCGCCTCCAACGTGTTGCTCAAGCGCCATCCCAGCACGTAACGACTCCACCAATCCATCACCGCCACCAAATACATAAACCCAGTTGCCATAGGCACATACGTAATGTCCGAACACCAAACCTGATCCGGTCCCGTCACTGCCAAATTGCGTAACAGATACGGATAAATCTGGTGCCCCATCTCCCGCAGACTCGTCTTGGGCTTGGCGTAAATCGCCTCGATCCCCATCAACCGCAGCAGCCGCACCACCCGTTTGCGATTGATGGTCAAACCCTCCCGGCGCAACAGCACGGTCAGTTTGCGGCTGCCATAAACCGGGTGGTCCAAATGCATCTGGTCCAACCGCCGCATCAGCGCCAGGTTCTCCTCTGTCTCCGGACAGCACTGGTAATAATAACTGCCACGGCACACCGCCAGCAGCTCGCACTGGCGCCGCACGCTGAGCTGCGGATCGGGAGCGATTAAACATGTTAAAGCCCCAGTTGCCTGGACTTTTTTTTAAGCCAGTCCAAGTCCACCGTCAGTTGGCCAATCTTCTCATGCAGTTGGGCAATCAACTGTTCCTGATCCTCCGTGCGGGGTTACCCGGGCTCAAACAATTCGGGCATGTGATCCCGAATCGTCGCCCGCCACTGCGTGACCTGCGCCGGATGCACCGCATACTCTCGCGCCAATTGCGCGACCGTCTTCAGCCCCACCAGGGCTTCGAATCCCACTTTGGCCTTGAAGGCCGCACTGTGTCTTTTCCGTTTTGCTTTCATAAGTCTGCTCTTTCTTATCTACAGCAAACCGGCAAAAATCGAAACTTACCTGTGGTCTAAAAATAGGGGTCCAGCTCAGGGGTCCGGTTCACGATGTAATTTTGTTTTGCAGCAAAAGCGACAACTTCGCCTGGAATCAAATCTTCCAAGATTATTCCGCGGCTTACATTGACGGCTTTTATCACAACACAGATGAAAAGGGACGTTTTCAAATTGATAATTTGACAGGCGCCGGCACAAGAACTGGCGAATCTGGCCAAGCGTGGCGGCAGGTCAATCCAACAGAAGTCGGCCGTCATTGGGCTGTTCCAAACAAAATCCTATTGGAGACCTTTGGAAAAGAAGTCGGAGGATGGACCGTTCAGCAAAAGTTGGACGCCTTAGACAAACAAGGTTTGATTTATTGGCCACCGAAAGGTCGCGTTCCTCGTTTCAAACGCTATCTCAACGAAAAAGCCGGCGTTCCGATTAACGATATCATAACCGACATAAATCCAATCGGCGCTCAAGCCCAAGAGCGTCTTGGCTATCCAACGCAGAAACCACAATCATTGCTTGAACGCATCCTTGAAGCCAGCAGCAATCCGGGCAACATCGTCCTCGACCCGTTTTGCGGTTGCGGCACGACCATTCACGCGGCGCAAAAACTCGGCCGGCAATGGATTGGCATTGATGTCACGTACCTGGCCATCAATCTCATCAAACGACGGCTCAAAGACGCTTTCGGGGAAGAAGTTCAATTTGAGGAACGCGGCCAGCCCACGGATTTCGGCAGCGCGAAGGCGCTGGCGGAACTGGACAAGTGGCAGTTCCAGCAATGGGCGCTCTCCCTGATTGATGCCCGTCCGCGCACGGACGGCGGCGGCAAAGGCGCGGATCGCGGCGTGGACGGAATGCTTTATTTTTACGAGAGCAAGGAGAAACGGGAGAGAATCCTGGTGCAGGTGAAAGGCGGCGGCGTGCAGCGCAACGACGTGGCGACGCTGCTCGGCGACGTGAACAATCAGAAATTTGTGGCGGGCATCCTCATCACCCTGGAAAAGCCGTCCAAACCCATGCGCATCGAAGCCTCCGACGCGGGCCGGTACACCTCCAAACTTTGGCACGAAAAGGACTATCCCAAAATCCAGATTCTGACCATCGAAGGCCTGCTGGACAAAACGGAGCGCGTTGACGCCCCGCCGCCACTCAATCCCTTCGCCCAAGCCCAGCGCGAGTCCAAGCCCGAAAAACAACAGGAGATGCTGTGAGCATTTGATGTCGCGGCTTTCCCCTTAACATTTCCGTGGACATATCCTTCAAGCCCAGCCCGCACGAGGAAGCCATCGCTCTCGTCAAAGGAAAGCCCGTCGTCTTGGCGAAGGTTTTCTATCCACTGCCGCCTGAAATCCGCGCCCGCCTTTTCACCATCTCCGGCGTCGAGTCAGCCAATGTGATGGAGGCCGTGCGAGAGGAGGTAGCCGCCGTCCCATCCGGCCAAACCTGGGACAAAAGCAAAAAAAACATCACGGCTGCCCTCGAACCGTATTTCGGCAAGGAAGCGGCAAGAATACGAGCCGAAGTGATCCTGCGGGTCAATTGCTACCAGGCCCTGGCCACCGCCAACCACCGCTACATCATGGCCTCGCCGAACATTACGCATTGCCGATACGTCCACGGAAATTGCGAGGTGCCCACGCCGAGCCACCTCGCGCTCGACGGCATTATCCTCCCCAAAGACGATCCGTTCTGGGACGATCACACCGGCCCGTGGGGCCATCTCGGCTGCGTCTGCAGAAAAATCGGCCTCTTCGGCGACACGGTTGCCGCCGAGGAAAAGAACGACCAGGCGCGCGAGCCGGACGAAAAAATGGTCCTGACCGGCCCGGCCCTTTCCCACCTGCACGACGGCGATTTCATCCGCGCCGGGAAAAAATACTCCGTCGGCACCGCGGAGGACAATTTCCAATGGCACCCAGATTACCTGGGCCTCTCGTTGCAAGAACTGAAAGCGCGCTACGACAGCGAAATATGGAGCCGATTTAAAGAAACCGCTCAAAGGACAACTATTGAGAAGAGCGTCAGCCTTTGGGAATGGCTCGGCGGGGAGTAACTGCCACCGAGGCATCATGCCCGCGCGCCCCTTCTTGCCCGTCCTCAGCGGATGGCTCACTCCCGCCGCCGAAACCCAGATCGCCGCCGCCGGCCAGGCCGCGCTGTACCGGCAAATCAAAGGCTGACCATGCGCCCGGCCACAAAAGGGGAAATCCCGGAAATCCCGGAAAGACAGACCCGCGCCGCCCGCGTAGATTGACGCCGTGACATCGAATAGCGCCATCGCCACTTTGGCCGCCAGCCTCAAGAACGGCTGGAAACTCGGACAAAACGGTCATTGTCGGTGCGGTGGGCGGAGCCAGTTGCGCCACAGCCCCAACAGTTCAAAGCCAAAATCGGTGGTCAATCGTGGCATTCGTAAAATCCGCAGTTGTAATAAATTCCGCATGAAATCCATCAAACCAACATTCCAGGACTTTCGACTTCCGCCTGCCCGCCGGTTCATCGCACCGGACGCCCCCGGCAAAATCCAGATCCTCCGTCCCGAACTCACAACCGCGCAGTTTGCCAAAATGATCAACCGCACCCCCAGCCGGGTCCGCCAACTTTACGACCAGGGCATGATCAAAGGCCGGCGCCTTCCCGGCAGGACACATTACGGACGCATCCTCATCCCCGTCCAAGAACTCACCCCCTGGCTCGGAGACAACGAACCGGCCTGAAGGAGAATCGCAAATATCGCAAACATCGCCTGTAAATCCTGAAAAGAAGTGCCCAAAGTGCCTCTATGGCAAAAACAACTGTCAATGCAGGAACGTCCCAGCAAGCCCAATATCGGCGGCGTCGCCCGGCTTGCAAAAACCAAGCCCGTACAAAATGTAAATCCAACAAAATCAACATATTATGCTTAGATTAGATAAAGACGAGTTCGGTCCAGCTCTCAGAAAGCTTCGAGATCTGCCCAACAAGCTAAAACAATGGGAAAGAGAAATGAACGCCGCGAGGCCGTTCCGCTTGACCATCGGGAAACCGGCCATGAAAGGCCCATTCTCAAACCCCGGAGGCGGCGTGAATCATTTTCACGGGATTTTCGAAAGGGAGCGGAGGGAGGAGGAAATCCGCGCAAGACTCCAAGCAAAGGCCGATGACTACATGAAACATTAAGCAAAACCGGGCCAATAAAGTTAGGAATTAAGCCAAATTAAGCCAAATTAAGCCAAAAAAAGATTTATGACGCGAAAAGGCAAAATAGCACGGCTGCCGCAAGCCATCCGTGAGCAGATCAACGTCCGCCTGCAAAACGGGGCCGAAGGCAAACAAATCGCCGAATGGCTCAATACGCTGCCCGAGGTCCAGGCCGTCATCGCGGCGGAATTTGAAGGCCAGCCCGTCAACGAACCCAACCTCTCGCACTGGAAACTCGGCGGATACCGGGATTGGGAGGCCCAACAGCAGGCATTGGAAGCCGTCTCCAGGATCGGAGCGGACGCCGCCGAGATCAATCAGTTGGCTGGCGGACAACTGGCTGATCAATTGGCCCTTTGCCTGACCGCGCGCATCGCCGTTTCCTTGCAACAGCCCTGTTCCGATGGCGATGATGCTGAAAAACAACGGCAACGGCTGGGCCAATTGTGCGCGCACCTGGTGGCGCTGCGCAAGGGGGATCACAACGCCGAGTGGCTGCGCATCGAGCGCAAAAAGTTGGAGGTGGCGGTGGAGAAAAACGCGGGCGAACAAGCCGAACGCTTCATCAAGCTGGTCAACGACCAGGAAGCCGCCGCCATCGCCCTCAGCAGCATGCCGACCCCGGAAAAAATCCAGAAACTTCGCGAAGCCTACTTTGCCGACGTTGACGCTTTGGAGGCCACGGGCGAAATCCAGGCAATGATGCCCAAATGAGCCGCAAGGGTATTGAGGCCGCTGTCATCCAACGCGCCGGAAATGAAAAGTCGCAACACGTTCGACGCAAGGAGGTTGCTGCGCGAGTTTGAGCGGATCTGGCCTGCCAGACAGCCTGGTTTCGAGGGGCCAGCCCCTCCTCCGCAAGGGAGAAATGAAAAAGTTCAATATGTTGGATTTTTCTCTTGCATGTTGATATGGATTATGGTGTAATCCGCTCAAATACAGCATCTGAACAGCAGGGGAAGCCCGTCTTAATTGGGTATGTTGAAGCGGGCCAACACCGCGGCGGATTGGTTGTTAAGTCTTGAGTATGAAAATGATAGACATGCCAGGCCGGAAGTTCGAGGGGCGCCGTTTGGGGTTTGCCGGGGACGTGGTTCCCATGGGGTTCAAATGCATAACCGCAGGATTTCCGATGGATTGGGCAAGCCTCAATCCGGCATGATAATCTCGTAAGAACTGCGATCAGATTAAACCAACATTTGTTCCGAACCGACCGACTGCGAAGAAAAACAAACCGGTGCCTTGGAAAAAGAAGCGGCGGGGTTTTGTCGCCTCTGCTCCACCACCCAACCAGCAAATTTGTATGAACATCAGCAAGTTAAATTGTCAACCCACAACGGAAACCACTCCAAATCCTATGCGTAAACACCCAAGCAGCATCCCGATTGTCCTGGCCATGCTTTTGGCGTCCATCGCCGGCCTGACCGCGCACGCCCAATCCTTCACCCCCTACTCCAACGCGGTTGTCGCTCTGAATCCGCTCGGCTTTTGGCCGTTGACAGAGACCGTGGCGCCGCCCGCCACCCCGCCGGTCGCGAACAACCAGGGTTCCCTGGGCTCCACTGGCAATGGGCAGTACTTGGGCGGCGTTTATCCCGGCCAGCCCGGGGCGTTGACGCTTTCCGGCGACAACAGCACTTCGGCGGGTTTCGACCGGTCCACAGGCGAGGTGGTGGTTCCTTACAGCTCGGGGTTGACCCAGGGCGGGACTTTGGGGATGACATCGGGAGTTGGGGCGGGGTTCACCGCTGAGTGCTGGTTCAATCCGCTGTTCACCAACGGCACTGCGGAATACATGCTTGGCTATGGCGATTTTGGCAACACCGCCGCCAACCCCCTCACTGCCAGCGGCGCCAGCATCTATTCAGGTTTCCTTTTGGAAATGACCGGCGCCAGGCTCGAGGTTAAGCTTTACAACACCAACGGCACGACCGCATCGGAGACTCTGGAAACTGTCTCCACCGCTGCCTTCCTTTTGCAACAGAACACCTGGTATCATGTCGGCGTGGTGTTTAGCAATAATCCCACAGGCACTTTTAACCTCTTCATCTACACCAATGGCGTGCTCGCCACCAGCGCCAATGTCGCGTCGGTCAATGGCCTGGGTTACGCCTTCGTGTCCGATGACGGCCTCGGCCAGGCTGGCACTTCCATCGGCACCACTTTCACGGTGGGATGCGAGCCAAACCAGGAAGGCTTCTTCCAGGGCAACATCTGCCAGGCGGCCCTTTATCCCAGCGCGCTCTCGTCAACTGTCCTGTTGTCGCACTATAACAACGGGCACAATCCCGCTCCCCTGCAGACTTACTCTTCGCTGGTATTGGCGTCCTCCCCCTTGGTCTATCTTCCCCTGAATGAGAATGGCGCCGGCTACACCTATCCGGTGGCGAATAACTACGGCAGCGCCGGCGCCGCCGGCAACGGGTATTATCTGCCAGGCACAAATCCTGGCGGCTCCAATGGACCGGCCGCGCTCGGTTCGCCCCAAGTCGTGACCTTCCCCCCCAGCACGCAACGGACGGCCTACGGGTTGACCGAAACCGGCCGGGCGTTGACCGTCGGCGCCAACGTGGAAATCGCTCCGCTCAACGACCTCCTTTTAAACATCAACACTAATTTCATGGCCTTGCCCTCCTCGACCGCCAACACCAATACGACGGTCCTGGCCTGGGTCCAAGTCCCGACAGGCCCGGTCCCCTGGTTCCAGAGGCTCATGGGCAGGAACGACGGCAGTTCCTGGAGAATGAACCTGAATCAAGGCTTTTATGTGCCCACCAACAACTTCCCTGGATACCCTGATTTCGTGGACGGCGGCCCGGACAACGTTGGCACAACCGCCATCAACGACGGCCTGTGGCATTTCTGGGCGGCTACATACAATGAAACCAACTTCACCGAGTCCCTTTATATTGACGGCGTCCTCGCCAACAGTTCGTTGATCCAGACCCTGCCTTCGTATGCCAACACTTCACCGCTGACCATCGGATCAGGAGCCACCAGCACCGGGGACGACGGCGGCAATTTTATGAACGGCAACATCTGTGGCGTCGCCGTCTTTACCAATGCCTTGTCGCAGGCTCAGATTCAGGCGATCTATGGCTCCACGTACGGCGGCATCATCACCCAGCCGCCGGCCACCGTCAATTATGCCGCCGGCCCTATCAGCATTTCTGCGGCTGTGCAAGGTTCCTTCGTCCAATGGTACACAGGCACTCCCGGCAGCGGCACGCCCGTCGGGACCGGGGGTAGCGGTGAGATTTCAGGAGCCAACACCGAGACCTTGACTCTCAATCCTCCCGCGCCGGCCGACTTCACCACCTATTTCGTGATCGTCGGCAACGGCACGACCCTGGCCAACAGCACCCTCACGGCAACGAGCAGCGTCGTCACGCTGAGCAAACTCAGCATCTCCGGCTCTTTTGTCGCGTCCGTGCAGGCCCTCAACCCGGTCGGCTTCTGGCCGCTCAACGAGAGCAGCGGCACGGTGGCCTATAACTGGGGCAGTTTGGGAGCCGTCGCCAACGGCGTCTATGTGGCTGACCCGAACGGATCCTCCACCTACACCCTGCTGGGCGTGGCGGGACCGAATTATCCCAACATGCCCTCAGCGATGGCCTTCGAATTGGGCTCGACCCGTGCCACTGATATGTCTGGCGCCGGCGTTTATGTTCCCAACCAGCCCGGCCTCGAGCTTTCAGGAAGCAATTCCATCACGAGAACACCCAATCCGGTCTCGATAGCGGAATGGGTCCAAGTGATCGGCACTCCCACTTGGTTCCAGAGCGTCACAGGCAAGGGCGACGATTCCTATCGCACGGATGAGGAAGAACCCAACGCCGGGTGGAACGCCCACGCCAGCAGCGACCTGCAATCTACTTTCAGCCTGGCTGATGGCAAGTGGCACTTCTGGGTTGGCACATGGGATGGCATCAAGGTTCAGAATCTCTACATTGATGGCCTGCTGGCCGGAAACAACACCGTCTCGCCCAACACGGGCGGCAATTCACACCAATTCTTCATCGGCGGCGCGCCCGATTACGTTGGCCGCAACTTTTCCGGCAACATCGCCACCGTGGCCGTATTCAACTATGCGTTCACGGCGGCCCAGGCTCTGCAGCTTTGGAACACCATGTACACCCCCTCCATCACCGTGCCGGCCAATGTGTATTATGCCAGCGGCACCGGCGGCGCGAGCATTACCGCCCAGGCGCAAGGCCCCTACCAGCAATGGTACTACGGCACGCCCGGCACCGGCACGCCGGTTTTCAATAGTGGCAGTATCTCAGGAGCGGGCACCACTTTGGGCTCAGCCCTTCCCATTCTGACCTTCACGGCCTCCGGCAGTCCCCTGGCTCTTCCGCCGGGCGACTACGGCACCTATTACCTGGTGGTGGGCGATAACAACGGCAACTTTGTCACCAGCAGCGTCGTGACCTTTGCCTCGCTCAGCCTCGGCGGCACCTTCGACAATGCGGTGCTGGCCCTCAATCCCATCGCCTACTGGCCGCTCAATGAGCCGCCGGCAATGTTGCCTTGAATTACACCCCCACCTTTGGCCCCGCTCTGAACGGCGTTATCCAGCAGAACAGCGAAGTGCCCAACGTGCTCGGGTTGCCCGGACCGGCTGGTAGCGGGTTCGGTGGCGGCAACAATGCCATTTCCTTCGGCCTCCTCACCCCCGGTCCCGGCAACGACCTGCTAGGGGCCAATTATTGTGGAACGGAAAACAATCTTGCCGGGACCCCGTCGGGCACTGGCATTCGGATTGCCAACAGCAACCTCATGGTTGTCTCCAACTTGAGCATAGCCATGTGGGCTTTGCTGCCGCATAATCTGAATACGGGAGGCAATCAAGGCTACGCCTATGGCCAGCAAAACAACGCCAACGGAAACATGGCTTTCTTGGGAGCGACCGGGGGTGGCGCGATCTATTGGTCGGATGGCGGCAACGCCTTCCAAGGCGGTCCTAATCTGGGCGACGGCACCTGGCACTTCTGGGTGGCGACTTACAATGCCACCAATACCACGACCTCTAATTTTATTGACGGCGTTTACGTTGCGGGGACCGCAAAAGTACAGGCCAACATCCCCACCTTCAACACGGCTGACGAGATCACGACCATTGGCTCTGATTCTCCCGGCGGTTTCACCCGGAATTGGAACGGCGACATCTGCCGGATGGCTGTTTTCAGCAACACCCTGACGCCGGCCCAGATCTCCAGTCTGTATAACGTGGCCGGTTTCCCGCCGACCTTCACAGTGCAGCCGCCCCCATTGGTGGTCGCCAACGCCGGCACCGTGGCCACCTTGGGCATAGTGACCGCCACGGGAAGCGGGCCGCCCACCTTCCAGTGGTACAGTGGCGCGCCCGGTTCCGGGACCGCCTTGACCGCTGGCCCGCGCTATCCTTCCGGAGTGACCGGCTCCTCCCTTGTGATTGACCCCGTGGAGCCAGGCGACGCCGGAGGTTATTACGTGATGGCCATTAACTTCGTCGCGTCCGTTCCCAGCACCGCGGTTACGCTGTCGGTTCCTACCGCGGTCACTGCGGATGTTTACGCGGGCGGGAGTCCCACCTTCACCGCGGCGCCGGGCGCCGCTTCTTATCAGTGGAGCAGCAACGGATTCGCGGTCACCGGGGCGACCGGCAGCTCTTTCACCCTGGCCAACGTGACGGTGGCCCAATCTCCCGTGACGGTGTCTTGTTTGATTAACGGCACCATCAGCAGCGCCACTTATACGGTGAATATCGCCGCCGCGCCGACCGACTTGTATCCTCTGGCGGTGCTGGCCGACCATCCCATCGCCTACTGGCGTTTGGATGAAGCCGATAATGGAACCGGCAACAACGGGCTGCCTGCCTTCGATTATATCAGCGGCAACAATGGCATTTACAGCAACACCACCCTCGGCGCGACGGGCTACCCCATTGACGCCGGCGTGGCTGTCAACAGCGACGGGGCGGCCCAGTTTGGCTCGCTGGCCACCTCCGACAGCTTTGCCGCGTTCATTCAGAATATAGATTTCGGGCTGGCGGCCAGCAATTCCCCGGCCCAACTCGGCAACGGGGAGTTCTCGGTGGAAGCCTGGGTCTTTGGAGTGCAAGGAGGCAACAGGGGCATCGTCACCAAGGGCTATGGCGGCGGCAACCAGACCTTGCCGTACGGCGAGCAGTTCTCGCTCCAGACCAGCGCCGCCGGCGCGAATTTCGAGTTCCTGGTTAATGACGCGGCCGACGACACCGCCAACCTCACCTATGTCACCAGCCCCAACGCCTTGAGCGGCGATTTCGTCACGCCGCTCTGGTACCACCTGGTCGGCGTCTGTGACCAGACCAATGGCTACATTTATCTCTATAAAAACGGTTTGCTGGCCGGCAGATCCGCCCTGGGCGCCGGCAAAGGGATCTTAAGCGCGCCGACCACGCCGTTGAGCATCGGCGCCAAGCAAACGGCCGACGACAGCGGCAACTACACCGGCCAGTGGATTGGAACGGTTGATGAAGTGGCCATTTACAACAAGGCCCTGACCTCCAACCAGGTGCAGAACCACTATTTCGCCGCCGGGATTGTGCCCATCTTCCTGGTGGAACCGACCAACGATCCCAACATCGGCAGTTCCGCCAGTACCAACGCGGGTCTGGGATCGAGCGTGACGCTGACCTCGCTGGGCTTCGGCAGCCCGGCCTTGCATTACCAATGGTATGATTACAATGGCGGCGCACCCATTGCGGTGAGTTCGGCGGCTGAACCGGGAAACATCGGGGCCACCACGCCGACGCTCACGCTGAAGAACGTCAGCTCGATCGCCGCCGGCGGCACCGTCAACACCATCGGGAGCGGGGCTTTCTTTGTGACGGTGAGCAACCCCTATGGCTCCACCAATAGTGCCATTGTGACGATCACCCCTGTTTCCGGCCCGCCGTCCATCAGCCCGAATCTGCCGGACACGACCTACGCGCTGGTGGGCGGCTCCGCTGTTTTCTCCGTGGGCCAGAACGGGCAATTCCCGCAAACCAATGCCTGGTACTACAACAACGGCGGCGGCGCCGTGAAGCTGACGGAACGGGCCCCGTATCAGCGGCTCCACCACCGGCAAGCTGACGATTGCCAACGTGACGCTGGCCGACGAGGGCACTTATCAGGTATTTATCACCAACGCCATCTCGTATCCGTCCGCAGTGTCGAGTTCTCCTTCAACGCTGGTGGTTGACTTGGAGCCGGCCTTCAACGGCGGCGGCGGCTGGACGCTGAATTTCGTGGGGGGGACGACAACGTTCCCGACCATCTCCGGCACCTTGCTGACCATTTCGCAAGATGTCGGTGGTCAGGCCAACAGTTTCTTCTTCAATACTCCGATGTATTGCGGCGCCTTCAAGGCTTCGTTCACCTACCAGGATGTCAACACCGCCGGGGCGGATGGGTTTGCCTTCTGCCTGCAAAATGATCCCAGGGGTGTGGCGGCGCTCGGTGAGGGCGGCGGCGACCATGCTTATGGCGGCAATGAGACAGCGAACGCCGACGGCATCACCAACAGCGTCGCCGTCAATTTCAACATCTACGCGGGCGGCACCGGTTACGCCGGCGGAAATGGCATGGCCATGTCCTTCGATGGGTTGCAGGGTGGCGGCGATCCGCAAGCCGGGGGCTTTGGCCCCGTTGGTGGTGGTGTCAGCATCCGCAATGGCGATCAGATCAACATCGCCCTCAACTATGATGGCAATACCATGACCGTCACATTGTCGGATCCGAGCATCCCCGCTACCTATGTCACCAACTATCTGATCGGCCCGGTCTCGGCCTATCTGGGCGGCAATACCGCCCTGATCGGATTCACCGGCGCGACCGGGGGAGTCGAGTCTCAGCAAAATATCTCCGCGTTCTCCTACACCCCGATCCCGATTATGTCGGCGGGGATGAGCGGCAACAACGCCGTGATCACCTGGCCGACCGGGATAGGCGGTTATGTGCTGCAATCCTGCGCGACCGTCAATGGAACCTATACGGCGGTGACGACGGGTTCCTTTACCATCGTCAACGGGAATAACCAGTTGGTTGTGCCGGCGGGCCCAGGCAATACCTTCTACCGGCTGTTCCTTCAATAAAGAACCGGTTTGAACGGGATGCCGGCAACTTCGGCATCCTGGCAAAAAGAGAATACAGGCAGCGGCTGGGAAGAAATTCCCAGCCGCTGTTTTTAAAGGATTTTGTCCGGACAAGAATTCAAACAAAGAGGTGGTGATGCCGTGATGCGGTGTAGTGTCGAGCCTGTGGCTCGAAATCGGCGCATAGCGCCGACTCTGCAACATTCAGTTTAGGCAAGATCAAACAGTAGCAAGAATAGATATGATGACAAAGCGCGGAGTCACAGTTGCAGCGGCCTTGGTGCTGCTGGCCGGGCTGGCGGCGCAGGCCGAAGTCAAGGTGCTGATAGACCACAACGCCGGGGGCGATCCCGCCTTCAAGTTCAAAACCGTGCCGGGGCCGGTCAAGGGCGATGCCGCCGAGGGCGCGCCTGGCGCCAGACTCCGGTTCACCATCGTGGACGGCGAAAGCGACTCCAACGGGAGCAATATCCGGGCGCTCAACGATGGCAGGCTGCCCGAGCAAGATGATGATCCGGGCAACAATTTTTTCTTCGCCGCCGGCAGTGAAGGCGGCCGGCTCAAGCTGGATCTGGGCAGCGCGATTGAGGTGAAGCAGGTCAACACTTATTCCTGGCACAGCGGCGGCCGCGCCCCGCAGGTCTATAATCTCTATGTGGCCGACGGCACGGCGGCCGGTTTTGACGCCGCGCCCAAAAGACCGGCGGACCCGGAAAAGTGCGGCTGGAAACTGCTGGCCAAAGTGGACACCCGCCCCCAGTTTCAATTGGCCGGCGGACAATACGGGGTGAGCATCTCCGACGACGCCGGCGCGCTGGGCAAGTATCAGTATTTTCTGTTCGATGTCTTCAAAACGGAAGACACCGACACCTTCGGCCACACCTTCTACAGCGAGATGGATGTGAGGGCGGTGACCCCGGCCGGAACGGAAAAACCGGCGGGACCGGAACCGGTGGTGCGGGAGAAGACATTCACCTGGGACCTGGATTACTCGCAAGCGCCGGATGTGAAGGAATGGGCGGAAACGAAATTGAAGCCGGCGGTTGACCAGTGGTATCCCGTTTGGGTGGCCTGCCTGGCCAGCGACGGTTTTACCGCGCCGAAACATTTCAAAGTTACCATCAAACCGATGGGCGGCGTGGCGGCCACCGGCGGGACGGAGGTGCAGGTGAGCGAGTCCTGGATCAAAGGGCAAACCGCCAGGCCGGGCGATTGGAATGAGGCGATTGGCTCCGTCATCCACGAGTTGGTCCATGTGGTGCAGCAGTATGGCAGCGACCGGCCCGGCGCCCCCCGCACGCCCGGCTGGATGACCGAGGGGATTGCCGACTACTTTCGCTGGTTCCACTATGAGCCGGTGGCGCATAAGCCAGCCATGTCGGCCCGTTCCGCCGCCACGGCCAACTACACGGGCAGCTATAAAATCACGGCGGGTTTCCTGGATTATGTGGCCAGAACCCACGATCACGAGTTCGTGACGAAGATAAACGCCGATCTGCGCGAGCACCGCTATAGTCCCGATCTTTGGATGGAATATACGGGAATGAGCGTCGGGGACCTGTGGAAGGAGTACGTCGCCTCGCTGCCTCCGGGCGCTCCCCGCCGCGGCAGGGGCGGCGCCGCCACGGGCACGAACAACCCGGCCCTGCCTCAAAATCTCAGAATCATCCCGGGCGACGCGCCGGCGGGCACGAACCTGCCAGCCCCGGCCACCCCGCCGGCGGGAGGCTGAGTCCCGGCGGGCCAGGACACGCGAACCCTCTTGCGCAAATGAGAACTCCTGCAAACCTCAATATCGCGATTGTAGCGGCGGTCTATGACCGCCGGTCTTCAGGTGTATTTGATTTGCGGCGGTCATAGGCGGCCGCTACGGCAGATCTGCCGACGCCTCATATTTTTTCATCGAAAATCTTAATTGCGGGTATGCTCTTAATATTATGAATTCATATCATCGGCGGTCACCCTTCCGCATAGCCCTTGGCCTGTTCGCGGGAATCGCGCCTCTCTCCCCGGTCGGACCGGGCCTTGCCAGCGCGGCGGCAAGCTCAACGGATCAACCGGCGCTGTCCGGTTATATTCGCCCCATGGTCGGCACCAAGGGGCAGGGGAACACTTTTCCCGGCCCCTCCGCCCCGTTCGGCATGGTCCAGTTCAGCCCGGACACAGAACGCGATTTATGGGATACCGCCTCGGGGTATCAGTACACCGACACCTCGATCATGGGATTCTCCGTGACGCATCTTTCCGGGACGGGCATCCCGGATTTGGGGGATTTTCTGTTCATGCCGCAGATTGGCCCGCCCAAGCTGGTGGCCGGGACCAAGGACAACCCGGACGCCGGCTACCGGGCGCGGTATTCGCACGCTGAAGAATCGGCGGCGGCGGGTTATTACAAGGTCAAATTGCTGAACAACAATGTGACGGTGGAATTGACGGCGGCGGAACGCGCCGGGATGATGCGCTTCACTTTTCCGCAAAGCGACCGCGCCTCCATCATGACCGACCTGCAGCATTTCCTCAGCGGCAAACGCTTCCGCCTGATCTGGTCGCATGTGCGGGTGGAGGACCAGGCCACCGTGACCGGTTTTCACCTGGTCAATGGGTGGGGCAAGGAGCGCTATCTCTATTACGCGGCGCGGTATTCCAAGCCGTTCGACAGCTTTCGCATCATGAGCAACGGCGAGGAAGTCAAATACGACAGCTACAAGTCCTACCGGTTTCGCAGCCGCCGCGAAGCGGCGGGCACGAACCTGCAGTTTCTGGCCGAATATAATACCAGCCCCGGCCAGGTCATCCAGGTCAAGGTGGCCGTTTCCGCCGTCAGCGCCGCCAACGCGCTGCGGAACCTGGACTCGGAGATTCCCGGCTGGGATTTCGAAAGGTCCGGCAGCAAACCTGCCAGAAATGGGACCAGGAATTGAGCCGGATCGAAATAGACGGGACGCAGCAGGAGAAGGAGACCTTCTATACCGCCCTTTATCACGCCTTCCTCGCGCCCAGCCTTTATGAGGATGTGACCGGCGAGTACCGGGGGCAGGACTCGAACATCCATCACGCCAGCGGGTTTCAAAATTACACGGTTTTTTCATTGTGGGACACCTTCCGCGCCACCCATCCGCTTTTCGCCCTGATCCAGGCCAAACGGGACGGCGACATGATCAATTCCCTGCTGGCGCACTATGACCAAAGCGCGGACCATTTGCTGCCGATGTGGCTGCTGCAGGGCAATGAAACCTGGTGCATGATTGGCTACCACGCCGTCCCCGTGATCGTGGATGGCTATTTTAAGGGAGTCAAAGGCTTTAATGTCCAGCATGCCTACGAGGCCATCAAAGCCACCGCCATGAATCCGGATTATGACGACGTGGCCGGCTACGCCAAACTCGGCTGGGTGCCCTACGACCAGGAGGTGGAGTCGGTGTCCAAAACGCTCGAATATGCCTACGACGACTGGTGTGTGGCGCGCCTGGCCAAGGCGCTGGGCAAAAAGGACGACGCCGATTACTTCAGCAAACGGGCGGAGAGTTTCAAGAATCTCTATGACCCGTCCCTTGGGGTCATGCGGTCCAAGGATTCGCAGGGGCGCTGGCGGGTGCCCTTCGACCCCCACTTTTATGACGATGACTCCCGCAGCAATGACATCACCGAAGGCACCGCCGCGCAATACACCTGGTTCGTCCCCCAGGATGTGCCCGGGCTGATCGGGCTGATGGGCGGGCGGGAAAAGTTTATTGACAAGCTGGACGAACTGTTCACCTTCACCAACATCAACGCCAAGGGATTGGACGATGTGCAGGGGCGCATCGGCGAATACTGGCACGGCAATGAACCGAGCCACCACGTCATTTACCTCTACGACTACGCCGGCCAACCCTGGAAAGCGGCCCGCCGCCTCCATGAGGTCGTCCGCACCCAGTACGGAAACCAGCCGGATTCCCTCAGCGGCAATGATGACTGCGGGCAAATGTCGGCCTGGTACCTGTTCACCGTCATGGGATTTTACCCCGTTTGCCCCGGCAGCGATTATTACGCCATCGGCAGCCCTTCCTTTAAAAAATCGGTCCTGCATCTGTCCAATGGAAAAAAATTCACGACCACCGCGGAAAATCTTTCCGCTGAAAACATTTATGTGCAGTCGGCCCGCTTGAACGGGCGCAACTGGGACAGTCCGTTCCTGCCCTACAGCGAGTTGAAGAACGGCGGCACGCTCAGCCTGAGCATGGGACCGCAGCCCGGCAAGACCTGGGGAACCGGGGGAATGGAGGGCGCCCCGCCCCCCAATTGATCGTGGGAATGATCTTCGGGGGTTGTTTAATATAGTGGAAATAGTTCTTGTAAAATG
This sequence comes from uncultured Verrucomicrobiae bacterium, assembly GCA_963707025.1. Taxonomy (GTDB): domain Bacteria; phylum Verrucomicrobiota; class Verrucomicrobiia; order Limisphaerales; family Palsa-1400; genus JBEKOF01. The sequence goes on from CAVPOM010000003.1 coordinate 240,496, forward strand.
GATTCGCTTGGGGCATATTGAAGTCCTGTGGATGACGGAACAATAAACCGGCCCCGGGCGGGCCGTCCCGGCATGCACAGAAGAAAGGTTTGAAATGAAAGCACTGGTTAAAAGCAAGGCGGAACCGGGATTATGGCTGGAAGATATTGCCATGCCTGAAATTGGCCTCAACGACGTGTTGATCAAGGTGGATCGCACCGGCATCTGCGGGACCGACCTCCATATCTACAAATGGGACGCTTGGGCGCGCAAAACCATTCCCGTGCCCATGGCGGTGGGCCACGAGTTTGTGGGCGAGATCGTGGAAGTCGGTTCCAACGTGAAAGACTTTTTCCCCGGTGATCTGGTCAGCGGCGAGGGCCATGTCGTCTGCGGGCGGTGCCGCAATTGTCTGGCGGGCCGGCGCCACCTTTGCGCGGACACCAAGGGCATCGGGGTCAACCGTCCCGGAGCCTTCGCCGAATACCTGGCCTTGCCCATGACCAATGTCTGGCACCACCACCCGGACATGGACCGGGACATGGCGGCGATTTTCGATCCCTTCGGCAACGCCGTGCATACCGCCCTGTCCTTCCCCGTGCTTGGGGAAGACGTTCTCATCACCGGCGCCGGCCCCATCGGCATCATGGCGGCAGCCGTCGTCCGCCATGCCGGCGCCCGCTTTGTCGTCATCACCGACCTCAATCCCTACCGGCTGGAGCTGGCCCGCAAGATGGGAGTGACGATGGCAGTGGACGTTCGCGAAATGGAACTGGGCAAGGTGCGCAAAAAGCTGGGCATGGCCGAGGGTTTTGATGTCGGCCTGGAAATGTCCGGCAACGCCTCCGCCTTCCGCGGCATGGTCGCCAACATGAGCCACGGCGGCAAGATCGCCATGCTCGGCATTCCGGATGGCGAAATGCCCATTGATTGGAACACGGTCGTCTTCAGCATGCTCACCATCAAGGGTATTTACGGACGCGAAATGTACGAAACCTGGTACAAGATGACGGTGATGCTGCAAAGCGGCCTGAACATCAGCCCGGTCATCACCCACCGCTTTGACCACACCGAATTCCAAAAGGGCTTCGACGTCATGCTCTCCGGCCAATCGGGCAAGGTGATCCTGGATTGGAAGACCGCTTGAGCGGAGAAGCGCCCAACGCCATGTCCGGCTTGATCCCAGAGCATCTGCAAAAGCAACTGGCTGAAATCCGGGCCGGCGGCTTGTTCAAGTCCGAACGGATCATCACGACCCGGCAAGGCGCGCGGGTGCGGGTGCAGGACGCGCCGCCGGTGTTGAACCTGTGCGCCAACAATTATCTCGGCCTGGCCGGCCATCCCCTCGTCATCCAGGCCGCGCACGACGGTTTGGATCAATGGGGCTACGGCCTGGCTTCCGTGCGCTTCATCTGCGGCACCCAGGCCCCCCACAAGCTGCTGGAGGCGCGTCTGAGCGAATTCCTTGGCACGGAGGACACCATCCTTTACAGCTCCTGCTTTGACGCCAACGGCGGGGTCTTTGAAACGCTCCTCGGGGCCGAGGACGCCATCATCTCCGATGAATTGAACCATGCCAGCATTATTGACGGAGTGCGTTTGTGCAAAGCGCAACGGTTCCGCTACAAGAACAATGACATGGCCGATCTGGAAGCCAGGCTGCGCGAGACCCAATCCGCCCGCTGCCGCATGATCGCCACCGACGGCGTTTTTTCCATGGACGGTTATATCGCCAATCTCCCGGCCATCTGTGATCTGGCGGCCAAGTATTCGGCGCTGGTCATGGTGGATGATTCGCACGCCGTTGGTTTCATGGGCAAACGCGGCCGCGGCACCCACGAATATCATGGCGTGATGGGCCGGGTGGACATCCTCACCGGCACCATGGGCAAGGCGCTGGGCGGGGCCAGCGGCGGTTATATCAGCGGGCCAAAGGAGATCATCGCCTTGTTGCGCCAGCGCTCGCGTCCCTACCTGTTTTCCAACACCGTCGCCCCCGCCATCGTGGCCGGTTCCATCAAGGCTCTGGAAATCCTTTCCGCCGCCACGGAACTGCGCGACAAATTGGAAGCCAACACCCGCTTTTTCCGCCAGGAATTGTCCAAACAAGGATTCAACATCCTGCCGGGGGAACATCCCATCGTGCCCCTCATGCTGGGCGATGCCGTCCTGGCCGCGCGATTCGCCGAGGCCCTCCTGGCCAAGGGCGTCTATGTCATCGCCTTTTCCTATCCCGTCGTCCCGCAAGGCAAGGCCCGCATCCGCATCCAGATTTCCGCCGCCCACAGCCGTGAAGACCTGGAATTCGCCCTGGCCAAGCTGAAGGAAGCCAAGCAGGAATTGGGAATCTAACCCGCCTCGACTCCAAATTCAGCGGTTGAACTTCAGCCGGAGAGAACTCAGCGCGGCCAGCCGCCACCGAATCCGGAATCGCCCGCAGAGGCACGCAGATGGACGCAGATGCGGAAATAAGAACACCTCAGCAAAAGCAGTGGGGCCGCAGACGCCGGCCGCATCTTGTGAGCGGCCTTTGCCAACGAAGGCCGCGAATTTGTCAGCTTGCCGGTAAAAACACATTCTGGTAACGTCGCGCAAATGCCAACCGGTTTTGACCAAGCGTTCAGCCAGGTAAAGGATTTGGTTGCCGATTTCAAAGCCAACGAAACCTTTTACCTTTCGCCGCAATTCTCCGAGGCACAGACGCGCAAGGATTTCATTGATAAATTGTTCATCGCGCTCGGCTGGGATGTGAACCACGACACGCAGAAGAACCCCTACGAGCAGGAAGTCAAAATTGAGAAAAACGAATCCGGTTCGCCAGGCCGGGCGGACTACGCCTTTTACCTGTCGCCGAATTTTCACGCCGCCCGGTTTTTGGTCGAGGCCAAGAAACCGCACGGCGAATTCGGTTCCACCGAGAATTATTTTCAGGCGCTTCGTTACGGCTGGAACAACAAGACTCCCCTGGTCGTTTTGACCAATTTCGACGAGCTTCATATTCTCGACAGCCGTTACAAACCGCATATCGGCGACACCTTGAGCCGCGTCGTCAAAAAATTCAGCCATTCCGATTATATTGATTCCGAAAAGTTCGCGGAAATTTACTGGCTCTTTTCCCGCGAAGCCGTCGCCAGTAATTCTCTGGCCAAGCGGGCGGAAGAACTGCCCAAGCCGAAAAGCAAAACCTTCCGGCGCGAACTGTTCAAAGTTGGCGAGCAAAGTCCCGATGAAGCTTTCCTCATCGTGTTGGACGGTTATCGCGAAATGCTGGCCAAGGCACTCAAGTCAAAGAATCCAAATCTCCACAGCGCCCAGCTTACAGAGATCACGCAACGAATCATTGACCGCCTGGTGTTCATCCGCTTTCTCGAAGACAAGCAGATTGAGCCGACCCGCCATATAGAACGGTTCGGCGCGGACGGCGGCAGCGCCTGGGAAGATTTCCTGCGCGTCTCGGTCAACTTGGATCGCATTTATAACGGGGTCGTTTTCAAACGGCACGAAATTCTCGACGCGCCGGGTTTTCAAATTGACGAAAAGCCGTTCCGCATCATTTGCGAAGAGCTGGCCGATCCTACCTCGCCATACAATTTCGCCAACATCCCGATCCACATTCTCGGGAGCATTTACGAACGCTTCCTCGGCAAAATCATCACCGACGGCGCGCGGGTGGTGGAAAAGCCGGATGTCCGCAAGGCCGGCGGCGTTTATTACACGCCCGAGTACATCGTCCGCTACATCGTCGCCAACACCGTGGGCAAGGCCATCGCAGGCAAAACGCCCGCCGAAATCGCCGGACTGCGGTTTGCCGACATCGCTTGTGGCAGCGGCTCATTTCTGATTGAAGTTTTCGATCTGCTCGTGCGCTATCACGCGAAGGTTTACAACGAGAATCCGGGCAAAGTGAAAAAGGGCGATTGCGTCCAGCGCGATGACGGCCTGCATCTCTCGCTGAAAAAGAAGCAGGAAATCTTGCGGAACAATATTTACGGTGTGGACATTGACCGGCAGGCCGTCGAAGTGGCCCAGCTTTCGCTCTACCTGAAATTGTTGGACGACGAAACCATCGGCTCGGCCGCCGCGTTTCAAAATGAATTTCACTTCACGCTCCTGCCGCCGCTGACCGACAACATCGTTTGCGGCAATTCGCTCATCGGGGCGGACATTTTGGAGACCGGCAAATTCACGCCGGAGGAGGAAAGGAAGCTGAACCCGATGGATTTCGGGCAACGCTTCCCGAAAATTTTCCGGCGCAAAACTTCCGGCGGCGAACTGCATGACGCGCCCGCGCCCGCTTCCGACTACACAATGCCCGGCGTGCCGCTGCACGGCGCCTACGCCACAGTGAACTACAAGAAAAAGAAAGGCGAAAAACCTGCGCCACCGCCGGAAATGGAATACGAAGGCGGCTTTGATGCGATTGTGGGAAATCCGCCGTACGTGCGGATTCAAGGTTTTCCGCAAAATCAAATTGCTTACCTTTCCAAACGCTATCGCAGCGTAAAAGGCAACTGCGACCTCTATGTGAGTTTTGTCGAGCGCGGTTACGAGTTGCTCAATTCCGAGGGCAAATTTGGCCAGATAGTGCCGAACAAGTTTCTCAAGACCGACTACGGGGAATATTTGCGCCATCTCATCGCAGCCCACCGGGCATTGAGCGAATTGATAGATTTCGGCGCGAATCAGGTTTTCCAAGCGACCACTTACACTTGTCTGATCTTTCTTTCGAAAACATCAACGGAAGATTTCCGTTACGCCCAATCCGAAGCAAAGGCGGAAGCTCTTGCCAAACTTGCTTTTATCAGGCAGAGCGCCGCGACATTGGGTAGCCAGGCTTGGCTTTTTGCAGATCAGCAGATAGCCCATTTAACTGAGATGCTTTCACACGGCACGAAGCGGTTATTGGATTTGCCAGCCAACATGAGTCGTGGCAGCAGTAGTGGCGATGACGACGTTTTCATGCTCCAAAGTGATGCGACGATTGAAAAGGAATTGCTTCGTATTCCAGTTTTCGCCACGGATTTCAACCGGTACACATTCGCTCCTGCGAAGGAGTGGTGGATTATCTTTCCGTATGACTCAAAGGGAGACAACTTTCCATTACACAGCCATCCCACAGGAAATTGGAAAAAAGTGTTGGCTTGACCATTTGAACCTGCCACAAGGCAGGCATGAAAAACAAAAAAATCAAACCAACACGGTCCCGGTTTAACGTTTTGCGCCAGATTTGCAATCTCATTCCTGCGCATGAAGTCTCCAAAATAGCGCGGGAGACCGGGCTCTGGATAAGTCGCGCACCTTCAGTCCGTGGAGTCACACGGTCAGTTTGCTGGACGCGCAACTCACCCATTGCATCGGACTCAACGATCTGTGCGACTCGCTGCAATTGCATTCCGGGCCGCTGTCCACTTTGCGCGGCGCCAGCGCCCCCAGCCGCAACGGCCTCTCCCACGCCAACCGGGAGCGTCCGGCCCAGATGGCCGAACAACTCTTCTGGCGGGTCCTGGAGCATTTGAAAGCACAGACGCCCGGCTTTGCCGCGGGCCAGCGCCGTGGCCCCGCCTTCCGTTTCAAGATGCCCATCCATGTGATTGATAGCACGACCATGGAACTGGTGGCCAACTGCCTGGACTGGGCCAAGCACCGCCGGCGCAAGGCCTGAGCTGGACCCCTATTTTTAGACCACAGGTAAGTTTCGATTTTTGCCGGTTTGCTGTAGATAAGAAAGAGCAGACTTATGAAAGCAAAATGGAAAAGACACAGTGCGGCCTTCAAGGCCAAAGTGGGATTCGAAGCCCTGGTGGGGCTGAAGACGGTCGCGCAATTGGCGCGAGAGTATGCGGTGCATCCGGCGCAGGTCACGCAGTGGCGGGCGACGATTCGGGATCACATGCCCGAATTGTTTGAGCCCGGGCAACCCCGCACGGAGGATCAGGAACAGTTGATTGCCCAACTGCATGAGAAGATTGGCCAACTGACGGTGGACTTGGACTGGCTTAAAAAAAAGTCCAGGCAACTGGGGCTTTAACATGTTTAATCGCTCCCGATCCGCAGCTCAGCGTGCGGCGCCAGTGCGAGCTGCTGGCGGTGTGCCGTGGCAGTTATTATTACCAGTGCTGTCCGGAGACAGAGGAGAACCTGGCGCTGATGCGGCGGTTGGACCAGATGCATTTGGACCACCCGGTTTATGGCAGCCGCAAACTGACCGTGCTGTTGCGCCGGGAGGGTTTGACCATCAATCGCAAACGGGTGGTGCGGCTGCTGCGGTTGATGGGGATCGAGGCGATTTACGCCAAGCCCAAGACGAGTCTGCGGGAGATGGGGCACCAGATTTATCCGTATCTGTTACGCAATTTGGCAGTGACGGGACCGGATCAGGTTTGGTGTTCGGACATTACGTATGTGCCTATGGCAACTGGGTTTATGTATTTGGTGGCGGTGATGGATTGGTGGAGTCGTTACGTGCTGGGATGGCGCTTGAGCAACACGTTGGAGGCGGACTTTTGTGTGGACGCTTGGGAGGCGGCGTTGCGGGCGGGGCGTCAGGCGCCGTTGATTTCCAATACCGACCAGGGATCGCAGTTCACCTCCCCGATGTTTATCAATGCGGTGGAATCGGCGGGGGTGGACGTGAGCATGGACGGACGGGGTCGCTGGATGGACAACCGGTTTATCGAGCGGCTGTGGCGGAGCGCCAAGTATGAGGACATTTATTTGCAAGACTATGGCGACGGGTTGGCGGCAGGGCGCGGACTGGGCCGGTGGTTTGACGGCTACAACCGGGAACGACCGCACCAGGCGTTGGGCTATGCGACGCCGGCGGACGCGTATTTTGATCCCGGCACGCATGGAGCCCAACCGGCCAAATGGGAAGCGATGCAACCTGCCAGAGGCAGGAGCGATCGCAGCACTTGACAGAGAGGCAGGCGGCAGGAAAAGGCTTGAAATCAGACCGCCTGCGGCGGTAGAGTTGAGAACCCTAAGAAAACGGAGAGGGAGGACGGGCAGTGCTCCGCATCGCTCGTTCTCTCTTTTCGAAAGGGTTTTGAAACACGGAATGAACAGTAGTCAACTACAATTAGTAATGACAGCAATCGGCAAAAGTCGCGCTTATTTCATGCGCTCCGTGGTCTAAAGGATGGGGTCCACCTCAGCCGCCGCCAAAACCCATATGCGGTTGAATCTGCAGAATCTTTTGCCCGGTTTTGTCATTGTGGACACTGCCGCCGAGCACGACAACCGACGGGCGCGGGAACTGTGCGCCGACTTGAAGAGCGGCGAAATCGCCTTGTTCGACAAGGGTTATGTGGACTTCGGCCACTTGCGGGATTTGGACGGGCGCGGGGTCTTTTGGGTGACGCGGGCCAAGGAGAACATGGGCTATGAGGTGGTGCGGAAAATGCCCGCCTCCAGAGACCCGAAGATTTTGCGCGACGAAGTGATCGTCCTGAGCAACGAGAACAAACCCGCGCCGGAGTTGATGCGCCGGGTGGTGGCGCTGGTCGAGATTGATGGAGAGGAACGGGAAATGACCTTCCTGACCAACAACCTGGAGTGGAGTCCGCGCAGCGTGGCCGACCTTTACCGCTGCCGCTGGCAGATCGAAGTCTTCTTCAAACAAATCAAGCAGACCTTGCAGTTGGCGGATTTTCTGGGCCACAACGCCAACGCCGTGCGCTGGCAGGTGTGGACGGCGCTGTTGACCTACGTGCTGTTGCGCTACCTCAGTCACCTCTCCAACTGGGCGCACAGCTTCACCCGGCTGTTCACGATTTTGCGGGCGGCGCTCTGGGAGAAATATGATCTGCTCAATTTGCTGGCGTGCTATGGGACAGCAGGCGGCAGCTTTCGCCACTTGGCGCGGCCCGAGCAGGCGTATTTCCCCGGCTTCCAATAAAGCTATGGGACAGCACACGCGCCCAAACAGGCGCATACCACACCCAAAAGCCAAACTCGGAAAAATCAAAATCTCATTTTACCCCGAAGACCAATTAAACCCTTGCAAATGAACAGGTCAGCACCAGACTTTTCCCCTTATGAGACGGGTGTGTTTCCATTATTTTCGGAAAATGAACTGAAATCTCGCTTTCCAAAAGGCTACGCTTATCTCAAATCCAAAAAGGCCGCGCTACAAAAACGCAGACAATATGCCCAATGGTTTTCGTTCAGTGCTCCGCGCAACTTGGTTTTGCACGATCAGGCCCAAATCGCAGTTCCGTTGCTGGCAAATCGTGGGCTTTGCGCCTTGATTCCCAAAAGTATGCGCGGCAATGTTTGTCCAATGGCAAGTGGCGGCTTTACAATTACCCTCTCACGGGAATGCAAGTTCAAGCCGGAGTATGTGCTGGGTCTCCTCAATTCGCGTTTGTTGTTTTGGAAACTCCAAAAAAGCAGCAATGTTTTTCGCGGGGGCTGGATTACTTGCACCAAGCAATATTTCGGCGAACTGCCGATTGCCGTTCCAGATAAACCGCAACATGATGCTGTTGTGGCAAAGGTGGAACAAATGCTTGAAGCGAAAAGGCATTTGTCCGCCGCCCTGACTGACGGCGACAGGGATTTTTATACCAATAAATGCGACACGCTTGACCGCCAGATTGACTTGCTGGTTTATGATCTTTACGGCCTGTCCAGCGAGGAGATCAAAATCGTGGAGGGCGAAAAAGCAATGCCAGGCCGCGTTTGAGGGCGCGCGCTTCCACCTCTTCCAAAATGGCCCCTGCCGCGATAAAAATCCGGAAATCCCTTCCCCGGCATTTTTTCTTATTCATGGTCGGGCTGATATTTGCTCGACGAGGCAATGATACGGAACATAGCCATCGCCCGGCGCTCAAATCGCTGCTGGAAGCGCTTGATCCCCGCGTGGTCGTCCCCAACAAACCCAAACGCATTGAATGCGGCGCGACTGACCTGGTCATTACCCGCAAAAAAGACGCTCTGTTGCTCGGACACCTTGAGGTGGACCCCATCCTTTAGACCACGGAGCGCATGAAATAAGCGCGACTTTTGCCGATTGCTGTCATTACTAATTGTAGTTGACTACTGTTCATTCCGTGTTTCAAAACCCTTTCGAAAAGAGAGAACGAGCGATGCGGAGCACTGCCCGTCCTCCCTCTCCGTTTTCTTAGGGTTCTCAACTCTACCGCCGCAGGCGGTCTGATTTCAAGCCTTTTCCTGCCGCCTGCCTCTCTGTCAAGTGCTGCGATCGCTCCTGCCTCTGGCAGGTTGCATCGCTTCCCATTTGGCCGGTTGGGCTCCATGCGTGCCGGGATCAAAATACGCGTCCGCCGGCGTCGCATAGCCCAACGCCTGGTGCGGTCGTTCCCGGTTGTAGCCGTCAAACCACCGGCCCAGTCCGCGCCCTGCCGCCAACCCGTCGCCATAGTCTTGCAAATAAATGTCCTCATACTTGGCGCTCCGCCACAGCCGCTCGATAAACCGGTTGTCCATCCAGCGACCCCGTCCGTCCATGCTCACGTCCACCCCCGCCGATTCCACCGCATCGATAAACATCGGGGAGGTGAACTGCGATCCCTGGTCGGTATTGGAAATCAACGGCGCCTGACGCCCCGCCCGCAACGCCGCCTCCCAAGCGTCCACACAAAAGTCCGCCTCCAACGTGTTGCTCAAGCGCCATCCCAGCACGTAACGACTCCACCAATCCATCACCGCCACCAAATACATAAACCCAGTTGCCATAGGCACATACGTAATGTCCGAACACCAAACCTGATCCGGTCCCGTCACTGCCAAATTGCGTAACAGATACGGATAAATCTGGTGCCCCATCTCCCGCAGACTCGTCTTGGGCTTGGCGTAAATCGCCTCGATCCCCATCAACCGCAGCAGCCGCACCACCCGTTTGCGATTGATGGTCAAACCCTCCCGGCGCAACAGCACGGTCAGTTTGCGGCTGCCATAAACCGGGTGGTCCAAATGCATCTGGTCCAACCGCCGCATCAGCGCCAGGTTCTCCTCTGTCTCCGGACAGCACTGGTAATAATAACTGCCACGGCACACCGCCAGCAGCTCGCACTGGCGCCGCACGCTGAGCTGCGGATCGGGAGCGATTAAACATGTTAAAGCCCCAGTTGCCTGGACTTTTTTTTAAGCCAGTCCAAGTCCACCGTCAGTTGGCCAATCTTCTCATGCAGTTGGGCAATCAACTGTTCCTGATCCTCCGTGCGGGGTTGCCCGGGCTCAAACAATTCGGGCATGTGATCCCGAATCGTCGCCCGCCACTGCGTGACCTGCGCCGGATGCACCGCATACTCTCGCGCCAATTGCGCGACCGTCTTCAGCCCCACCAGGGCTTCGAATCCCACTTTGGCCTTGAAGGCCGCACTGTGTCTTTTCCGTTTTGCTTTCATAAGTCTGCTCTTTCTTATCTACAGCAAACCGGCAAAAATCGAAACTTACCTGTGGTCTAAAAATAGGGGTCCAGCTCACCTTGAAGCCAAGGACATCGGCGTTTCGCTCAACCAAGCCAAAGGATCGGGATATAAAATATGGAATTGAACTGGAATACACTCCATATTTTATCCCGGGAGGAAATTTGCTGGGGTGCATGTGTGTCCGTGAAATTCGCCGGCAAATCGTGGGAAGAATTGGAATTGTGGCTTCAAGTGTTGCTGGCTTATTCCGTTGATTTACGGTCAAAGGGGAAGTTTATGCTCAACGGTGGATCATGCATACCTTCGGATGTGGGCCTTGCAAGGCGTAGAGTCAATAAGTAGAATGGAATCGAAATTATGATGGCCGCTGTTCGAGAGTCAGGAATTGTAAAGGGGTTAACGGTATTGTAATATACCTCCAAGAGACCATCATCCCCTTCGCCGAGACTGAGCGTGTGATTCCCCTTGTCAGAGCTACGCCTCAAACGCCAGACTCGCCGAAGCCCCTGGTATCGGCCTGGTCGGGAAGTCGCTGAAGATCCCTTTACGACGGAGTCTCGGCCTTCCGCGAAGCCCTCGGCCACTACGTGCCCAAGCAAGAAGTGCAAAGGAAGCTCCCGGAACTCCACGCCATGAACGACCTCGTCCTCGAAGCGCAAAAGGAAGAAGAGGCGCTGGAAGCCGCCGAGGCCGCTCAGGAGGCGGTTGATGGGCAAAAGGAGGGAGAGGCCGTCCAGCAGATCATGGCCAGCATCGAAGGGGCCAATGACACGGAGCAACTCATCGAAGACCTGACCGATCTGATGAAGGGCCGTAAGTTGGATGTAACAAAATGTAACGGGGTGTAACGGGGGCAGATTTTGTAAACCGTTGATAATCAACAACTGTAACGGTGTAACGCGTGTAGCGCACCTCACCCTGCCTGCAAGTCAAAGCGGTCAAACAATAGCTTTGTCCCATAGAAGGTCGAACATCCTCGAAATCAATGCCGGTGTCAATGCCGGTGTCAGTCCTAACTATTGACACTTTTTGCACAAAGGGTTCAGTTAACGGTATTGTAATATACCTCCAAGAGACCATCATCCCCTTCGCCGAGACTGAGCGTTTGATTCCCCTTGTCAGAGCTACGCCTCAAACGCCAGACTCGCCGAAGCCCCTGGTATCGGCCTGGTCGGGAAGTCGCTGAAGATCCCTTTACGAAGGAGTCTCGGCCTTCCGCGAAGCCCTCCGCCACTACGTGCCCAAGCAAGAAGTGCAAAGGAAGCTCCCAGAACTCCACGGCATGAACGACCGCGCCCTCGATGCGCAAAAGGAAAAAGAGGCGCTGGCAGCCGCCAAGGCCGCTCAGGAGGTGGTTGATGGGCAAAACGAGGCACAAGCCGTAGAAAAGATCATGGACAGCATCGAAGGGGCCAATGACAGGGAGCAACTCATCGAAGACCTGACCGATCTGATGAAGGGCCGTAAGTTGGATGTAACAAAATGTAACGGGGTGTAACGGGGGCAGATTTTGTAAACCGTTGATAATCAACAACTGTAACGGTGTAACGCGTGTAGCGCACCTCACCCTGCCTGCAAGTCAAAGCGGTCAAACAATAGCTTTGTCCCATAGAAGGTCGAACATCCTCGAAATCAAGGACTTATAAACGGCTCGAAACGGGTCCGCCATCATCGCCACCACTCCATCACTCCACCACCCCATCACTCCCTTTACCGGTAAATGTCCACCAGGAACACCACGGCGTCGCCCTTGCCGATGTTGATGATGGCGTGCTGCACGTCGGCGCGATAATTGACAGAATCCCCGCGATCCAACTCTTCGCTGTCCCCGCCGGATTCCACCCGGACCCGGCCTTTCTGCACGGCCAAAAACTCGCGGGTGCCTTCAAAATGGGCCGCGCTGCGCAAAGCCCCTCCTTCCCGCAGTTGCACTTCATAGAATTCGACATCCTTTTCCAGATGGAGAGGGGACAGGGTGCGAATGCGGCAATCCTGGTCGGACCGATAGTCGTAGGCATGGTCGCTGGCGCGGATGACGATCAAGGACGACATGGCGCCGGGAGATTGGACCAATTCGGCCAGGCTCATGCCAAACGCGCTGGCTATGCGCGAGGCGACCGCCAGGGTGGGGTTGGCCCGGTTGCGCTCCACCTGGCTCAACATGGAGCGGCTGACTCCCGAGGCGCTGGCCAGCACGTCCAGCGACCAGCCGCGCTCGTCGCGCAATTCTTTCACGTGGCAGCCCAGCAGGTTGGCCGCCGCCTCGGCGCTACTGGCGGTGGGGGAGGGTTTGGGCTTGCTTTTTGCAGAGGGAGGGATGGGGGCCATATTGAAAATATTGCCATGACGGCTTTTCTCCGGAGCTTATGCTGGCATGATCTTTTGGTACTACAGTTTATTGCCCGCGAAGTCAAACCTATTGCGAACCGTGGCGCGGCCCTGGGCGCATTTCCTTCTTTCCCTGTCTGCCCCTAATCCCAATCTTAATCCTAATCTTAATCTTAATCAGAACACGCCCGCGCCGGTTTGCAAAATCATTTCCACGGTGCGGCTCGTGGCGCCCAGGTTGTTCTGAAAAACTTGCCGGGCGCACTCGCCCAGGCGGGCGCGCCGGGTGTCGTCGGCCAGCAATTGGGCCAAGGTCTGCTCCAGTTCCGCCGCCGTCTGCACCTGGATCGCCCCCTGCGCGGCCAGGAAGGACTGGGCGACGGCGGTGAAATTCTGCATGTTCGGCCCGAAGACCATTGCTTTGGCCAGCGCCGCCGGTTCGATGGGATTTTGTCCGCCGCGCGCCGTCAGGCTTTTGCCCACAAAGACCAGGGAAGCCTGTTCATAGAAGGACTTGAGTTCCCCGGTGCTGTTGACCAGGAGGCATTGCACCTGGCCGGGCGGCAGGGCCGTCTGCGGCGTGATGTCGGAGCGGCGGACGAATTTGACGCCGCGCGCCTCCAGTTCCTGGCCCACCGCCCCGGCGCGCTCAAAATGGCGCGGCACCAGGATGAGAAACAAATCGGGGAACCGCAGGCGCAGGCGCGGCAGCATTTCCGCCAGGACGGCCTCCTCCCCGGCGTGGGTGCTGCCGGCCACCAGCAGGCGTGCCTTATTATTGACACCAATTTGGCGCAGCAATCCGGGCACGTCCGGCCCGGAATGCTCGTCCGGTTTGGCGGCGTCGAACTTCAAATTTCCCGTCACCCGCATGGCGGCGGCCGGGAAACCCAGTTGCGCCAGGCGGCCGGCCTCGCCGGCGGACTGGCAGCCCACGCCGCGGAATTGGGCGAAAATGGGCCGGAACAAAAAGCCGAAGCGGCGGTAGCCGCGCAGGGAGCGGTCGGAGACGCGGGCGTTGACCAGGAAGACCGGCGTCCCCCGGTCCTGCGCCTGCCAGAGCAAATTGGGCCACAGTTCCGATTCCACCAGGATGAGGGCGCGCGGCCGGATGGCGTCCAGGGCGCGCCGGACGACGCCGGCCAAATTGGCCGGATAATAGAATCGGGCCACATGGGCGGGCAGGCGCCGTTGCAGCTCGCCCATCCCGGTGGAAGTGGTGGTGGAAACGGCGAAGCGCCAACCCGGCAGCCGCGGTTCCAGTTGGCCGAGCAATTGCAAACAAACGCCCGCCTCGCCCACGCTGACCGCGTGCAGCCAGAGGACCGGGCCTCCCGCCAGGGCGGCTTTGAATTCCGGGGTGTAGCGGCCAAAGCGCTCCCCCAATCCGGCCCGCCAATTGCCGCGCCGCCACATCTTGCCAAAATAGTAAGGCGCGCTCAGCCAGAAAAAAATCACGAACAGAATGTTGTAGGCAGTTCGCATGTCTTACCGGAAAAAGACCAGCCACATCATTATTAGCAAAGGCAGCAGGATGGGCACAGTCCATTTTATCACGTAACCCAGGAATCCCGGCAGAGCCACTCCCTGCCGCTCGGCGATGGCTTTGACCATGAAATTCGGCCCGTTGCCGATGTAAGTGCAGCCGCCAAAAAAAACCGACGCCACGCTCAAGGCCGTCAAGGCAAGCTGCCCATGCCCGTGGGCGAGAATCTGCGCCAGATTGTCCGGCTCGCCCAGGGCCAGTCCCTGGACGCCCAGCCAGGCGCTGAGAAAGCTCAGATAGGCCGGCGCATTGTCCAGCAGGCTGGAGGAAATGCCGGAGCCCCAATAGAAAAGGGCGGGAGAAGGGCTGGCGCCCAGGCACGCGCGGGCGTTGCTTTGCAGCCAGTCCAGCGCGGGCATCATGGTGGCGAAAATTCCCAGGAACAAAACCGCCACTTCCAGGATGGGATGGAAATCAAATTGATTGGCCTCATGCACCGCTTTGCGGGTGGTGAACCAGGAGGCGGCGGCGGCGGCCAGCATCACCCCTTCCCGCAGAAAAGGCGGTTGCGAAATAAAAACAGCCCCGAGAATCACCGCCAAAAAAACCAGGTTGCAAAGCCCTTGCACGCGCCAGGATTCGGGCGGCCGGGACGGCGGCGGGGGGGGGCGCGCCGGTCATGACGGCGATCCACAAAATAAAAAGCCGCCAGCAAGAATCCCAGCCCGCAACTCCACATCGGCCAGCAGTGCTCCGCCACCCACCAAAATGGCACGCCCTTCAAGTAGCCCAGAAAAAGCGGGGGATTGCCGAAGGGGGCCAGGCAACCGCCGGCGTTGGAAACGATGAAAATGAAAAAAATCACATGGTGGCTGCCGGCACGCCGGCCATTGAGGCGCAGCCACGGCCGGATCAGCAGCAGGGACGCCCCCACCGTTCCTAAAACATTGGCCAGCAGCGCGCCCGCCAGCAGGAACACGACATTGGCCGGCGGCGTCGCTTCGCCTTGCACCGCAAGGTGGATGCCGCCGGAGACGACAAAGAGCGAACCGATCAGGGCGATGAATCCCAGGTAGTCCTGGCCCGCCCGGACGACGGTGGGCGCGGCGGCGGCCGGTAGAATCAGAAGATAATAGCCCACCGTAATCGCGCCCAGCGCCAGGACCGTTTTGCCATAATGATTCTCCCACCAGGGACGAAAGAGCAGCGGACCCAGGGCCATGGCGGCCAGCAGCAGCCCGAAGGGCAGAATCATCCATGGATTGGCTTGGTATCCCACGCGTCAAGACTAGGCATGGCGTTGCATCGGTCAAACACATTCGCCGGGTAATGCCCCGGTCCTGCATGGCAGGGCGGGTCCCGAATTATCGGGACCCGCCGCGGACGACGGCAGTGCGACGTTGCTCCCTCGGCCAATGCCCGCCGCGGCGCGCACAGAGCGCGCGCTCCACCACCCAAGAATGACGCACCATGGGCGTTCGGCTTCAAACCACCCAATGCGCAATCCGCAATGAAACGCGTTTTGCCTTCACGCCACGGCCTCTTCCAGCAGGCTCTGGCTGCGATCCCGGATGCATCGTTGTCTGGCCCCCTGGCGCAGGGCCGCGCGCGCCTTTTCCTCGAGCAAGCCCGGGAAAAACAGGAGCGGGAACGGCGTGAACCAAGCCAGCCCGGCCGCTTCATTGGCGGCGCGGCGCAAAGGGGCGTAGAGTCGCTCGTCCGGCGATTGCTGGAGCCACTGCTGCAAAAGCCGGGCCTTGAGACGGTCCAGTTCCGTTTCCTGCGAGCCGCGAAACGGCACGGCGGGCACGGGCACCACCTCGAAATGGGTCTCCGGTTGGAACCGGGTCAGCACTTTATTTCTCTTCATAAATTAATTTCCTTCAAAAAATTCTCGGTTTGCTTTCTGGGAAAACAAAAAACCCACGATTGACTGGCAATCGTGGGTTTTTGAAATTGTTTTCGTCTTTTTTAAACAACAGCTTCCACGATGCCAACATCCCGGCGGCCGCGCCACATGGTGATGGCTGCTCCGGCGCGATGCGCACACAGATTAGATTGAACTGTGAACGATTTATTCATTTACTGCGCACATTATGCCCCATCTCCATCAATTGTCAAGCGCCCTCCCGCAACAATCTGGTGACGAGCCGGCGTCACCTTGCCCGCGCCCATCCTTGCCCAAGCCGGACATTCCACACCCGCCTTCGAATAGGGCCGGCGCTGGGCGCCGGTTTTGACCCTGCCGGCCGCTCATGGCCGCCCGGGTCAAAAAAAATTGCCTCCGGCGGTTGCAAAATCGGCGGGGCGGATTACGGTAAGGCAAATGGCTGAACCCAAGAAAAAGCCCGTCGCCAGCGGTGCGGCGCTAAAATCGTCTCCGCCCGGCAGTCAACCGACGCCGGGGCCGAAGCCCGTTGCGCCGCCGCCGGAATTGTTTTTGTCGCGCGAACAGTTGGACGCCCTTTCGCCGCTGCAATTGGTGGACATGATCACAGGCAAACTGCCGCCGCGGCATGCGGCCATCATGGACATGGTGTATCTGCGGGACCGGGTGGCGGAGATGGAGGAAATCAACGACGAGGCGCGGCAGGCCATCGAAAAATTGGACGCGGTGGTGGAAAAGCTGCGCGCGCCCGCTTACCGGGTGGGCACCTTTTTGATGGCGGTGGAACCGGACAAGGCGCACGTCTGCGCCGGGGGAGCGGATTATGTCTGCCGGCTGGATCCGCAGATTCCACTGGCCAGCATGCAGGTGGGGCAGCGGGTATTGCTCAACGAGGCGTTTGCCGTCGTGCAAGGTCTGGGCTTTGACCGACACGGGCCGATTGTGCGGATTGACGAATTGCTTTCCGGGGGGCGGCTGCGCATTGGGCAGGAGGCGGGACTGACCTGCTCGGTCCTGCTGCGCTCCGCGCTGCTGGCCAAGGAGAAGCTCAAGCCGGGGATGGAAGTGCGGCTGGACGCCAACCAGCGCGTCGCCCTGGAAGTCATCGGCGCGGGCAAACGGATCGAGCGCGCCCTGGAAACAGTGAGCGAACTGCCTTGGGCGGCGGTGGGGGGCCAGGAGGAGGCGGTGCAGGCGATCCGGGATACGATCGAGCTGCCCTTCTTGCACCGGGCCTTGTTCAAGCGCTTTGAGCACAATGTGCCGAAAGGTTTTCTTCTTTACGGTCCGCCCGGTTGCGGCAAGACGCTGCTGGGCAAGGCGACGGCCTTCAATTTGCGGCGGCAGATCCGGGCGGAGACCGGGGTGGACCATCCGGAGTTCTTCCTGCATGTCAAGGGGCCGGAGATCTTGAACATGTGGGTGGGGGAATCGGAGCGGCAGGTGCGCGATCTTTTTGTGCAATGCCGGGAACGGGCGGCGGAAGGCTCGCTGGCCTTTTTGTTTATTGACGAGGCGGAATCCATTTTGGGGACGCGGCGGGCGGGGCGTTATCACAGCATGTTGAGCACGGTGGTGCCGATGTTTTGCGCGGAAATGGACGGCCTGGAGCCGCTGCAAAATGTGGTGGTGATCCTGGCCTCCAACCGGGCCGACTTGATTGATCCGGCGATATTGCGGCCGGGCCGGATTGACCGGAAGATCAAGGTCAATCGCCCCGACCAGGCCGGAGCGCAACGGATTTACGAGATTTACCTCAAGGAAACCCTGCCGCTGGCCGAGCCCAAGGAAGCCCTGGCCCGCGCCCTGGCCGAAGCCCATTACGCGCGCACGCGGGAGAACCAATTTTTGGAAATCGTCTATCGCAGCGGCAAGCGGGACCATCTTTACCGGGGCGACCTGGCCAGCGGGGCGGTCATCGCCGCCATTGTGGAGCGGGCCAAGAGCCTGGCCATCAAGCGCGCCATCGAGACGAAAATGGACACGGCGCTGGGGCGGGACGATCTGTTGCTGGCGCTGCAAAAAGAATACGCCGAGAACGACCTGTTTCCGCCCACCGATGTGACCGAAGACTGGCTCAAGCTGACGGACTTCGATCCGGACAACGTGATCAAGCTCGGCCCCATCCGCCCGCGGCCGGACGCGGCCAAGGCCAGCGGCATCATTTGAGCACAACTCCGATCATCCAGTTCGGCATCGAAACGGAAGTGGGCATCGCTCGCGACCCGGAGGAAAACCTGGACGTGGTGGCCGAGTCCATCGCCCTGGTGCGCAGCGCGACCAAATCGGGCGTGCTCATGCGGTGGGATTATGAATGCGAAGATCCGCACGCCGACATGCGCGGATTCCATGTGGAGGAATTGCGGCAGGATTTCGACGAGGCGCATTATTTTGCGCAGGATTCGGCGCGGGAACTGAGTTTCGTGGAAATCAAAAGCGACCTGGTGCTGGGCAACGGAGCCCGTTTTTACAACGACCACGCCCACCCGGAGTATTGCACGCCGGAATGCAGCACGCTGGAGGAACTGGCGGCGCATGACCGCGCGGGCGAGCGGATTTTGATGCGTTGCGCGCGAAAACTTTCCGAAGAACGCGGCGGCACGGTCCGCCTTTACAAGAACAACACCGATTTCCGCGGGCACAGTTACGGGTGCCATGAGAATTACCTGCTGCCCCGCTCCCTTCCCTGGGAAACCCTGGCCCGCGGCGCGGAGGCCTTTCTGGTCACGCGGCAAATCTTTGCGGGGGCGGGGAAATTCGCCCTGGAGGAGGAGGACCGGTTTGTCGGGGCGGGATTCCAGATCGCGCAGCGCAGCGATTTTTTCAGCGAACTGCAAAGCGTGGACACGATGCAGCGCCGGCCCATCATCAACACCCGCGACGAAGCGCACGCCGACCCCGCTTTATACCGCCGCTTCCACGTCATCCTGGGCGACGCCAACATGTCGCCCTTCGCCACCCGCCTGAAGACCGGCGCCACCGCCCTGATGCTCGAAGCCCTGGCGCGCCATCCCCGCTGGCCCTGCCCCGTGCTGGCCGACCCGCTGCGCGCCTTGCACGAGATTTCGCGGGACCCGGAATTTCGCCGGCCGGTCGCCTTGCAAGACGGCGCCGCCTCCAGCGCCCTGGCCGTGCAAAGGGCCTGGTGCGAGGCGGCGCGGGAATTTTGCGACCTGACCGACCCGGCCAAGGCGGCGCTGTGGCAGGACTGGAACCAAGTATTGACAGACTTGGCCACCGACCCGATGCTCTGCCGGGACCGGCTGGATTGGGTGGCCAAACTGGGGCTGATCCGCGAATTCCAGGCGGCCCAAAAAATCGGCGGCCAGGATGCCTGGCTGCGCAGCCTGGACCTGGAATATCACCGGCTGGATTTGGAGGCGGGCCTTTATTACGCGCTGGAACAATCCGGCGCCATGGCCTGGGCGCCGGAGGAGGCGGCGGTGCGGCGCGCCATCGCCGAACCGCCGCGCAGCACGCGGGCCTGCATCCGGGGACGGTGCATCCAGAAATTCTCCGAGCATGTCCTCTCCGCGCAATGGGACCACATCACCCTCCAAGGCAGCCGGCGTCCATTGAAGATCTCCCTGCTCAACCTGTTCACCCCCAAAGAACTGGCCGTGGCGCGCGAGGCGGTGGAGGCGGCGCGGCAGCCGGACGACCTGGCCGGAATCGCCGAGCCGGCCAATGAGTAAGCCGGCGCGGGCGCATGTCACTTTCTTGGGTCTCTGCTCCTTGGGATTGAGACGAAGAGTGGTTGCCCAACAAGATAAAATGCGCCCGGCTGCGGATGGGACGGAGGAAGGGCTTGATTTTTCGCGGCGGGGGATGCAACTTGAGGCCCAAGAAAGGAAACTTTATTTATGGCCATGCAAGCACTCGATTTAACCCGGCGTCCGCCGCGCAGTCCGCGCGTGCGCCTGGGCGGTTACGTCATCCTTCCCCGCATGCTCGACAAGGGGCGGGCCACCATCAACCACAAAGCCGGGGAGTATCACTTCAACTGCCCGCTGGACCAGAGATTTCTGACCTACGTCGGAATCCAGGCGGAGCCGCTGAAGAAACAACTGGCGCAAGGCAAAGGCGATGGCGAGATGCTGGCCTGGATCGAGGCCCACGCCAAATTCAAACGGTCTGCCGTCGAAATCGCCGCCTGGTCGGTTTTTATGGAGCAGCGCGCGCCGTCGGACCTGGAAACGCGGAAGTATTTCAGCGAATTGCAGGCGGCCGCGGCGCCCAAACGCGAGGATGTGGCGACGTGGTTTGACTTGCTGGACGTGGATGATTTTGTCACCTTCGGCGGCCAGGCCTAAAAGGGTCCGCCTCAGGGTTCCTCCGCCAAGCGCCGCAAATAGTCGAAGGAAAAAATGCCGGTGGCGTGGCCGTCGGCCCAGACGGGCTGGATGGCATAGCCGCCCACCTTGGCGATCCGCGTGAGTTGGAAGGACAGCGGGGTGAGCGGTTCGTCCGGGCCTTTGTAGAGATTGCCCATAATGTCCGGCTCGCCCCGGCAGCCAGCGCAAGGACAGTGCCGGCGCAGCGCTTCCAGGGGAATAAAACTCTCCCGGCCATCGTCCCACTTGATGGCCAGTTCGCCGCCGATTTGCTGAATGTCCGCCGGATGCACCCGCCCATGATACAGCCGCCGGCGGCGTTGGTCATCAGGGAAAAAGGGCGGCGATGGTGGCCTGAATTTCCTCGGCCATTGCTTTGGGGTCGGGGGCGTTTTTAATGGGACGGCCCACCACGATGTAGTCGGCGCCATTGCGGAAAGCCTGCGCGACGTCCACCGTGCGTTTCTGGTCGTCCGCGGGTTTGTTTTCCACGGGACGAATCCCGGGGGTGACGATGAGGAAATGGCCGCCCAAATGGGCGCGGAGTTTGGGGGCCTCCAGCCCGGAGGAAATGACGCCGTGGCAGCCGAGTTGCAAGGCGCGTTTGGCGCGGGAAAGGACCAGTTTTTCCACGTCGCAGGCAAAACCCAGATCGTCCAGATCGCCGCGGTCCAGGCTGGTCAGGACGGTGACGGCCAGGATTTTCACCCCGGTTTGTTCGCGGGCGGCGGCTTCCAGAATGCGGTCGTTGCCATGGACGGTGGCGAACTCGATTTTTTTGCCGCGCAGTTGCGCCACGGCCAGGCGCACGGTTTCGGGAACATCGAAGAATTTAAGGTCCACAAAAACTTTTTTGCCCCGGGCGGCCAGCCAGTCAATCAATTCGTAATAACCGCCGGCCATGAAAATTTGCAGGCCCAGCTTGTAAAAAAGCACGGCGTCGCCCAGTTTTTCCACCCAGAGTTTGGCCTCCTCCACCGTGGAGACATCCAGGGCGAAAATGAGCCTTTCCCTTCTGGGAACGGCCTTTTGCGAGAGCAGCGGTTGAGTCGTCATGCCGGCCTCAAAACTGGGCCGGATCAAACCGGTTGTCAAAAGCAATTGAATTCCACGGCGCCGATTGTCCTTGCGCGGAAGGCCGCTCGGGTGCTTGCTTTTACCGGCCCGGCCGGCGCCGCCGCCGGCGGGGCGAACCGTCATGTATAAAAAAATTCTGGTGGCGCTGGAGAACAGCGGGGCGGACCAGGCTCTGCTGCCGCACGTCGCGGAGCTGGCCGGGCATTTCCATTCCCAACTGGTGCTGCTGCACGTGGCGGACGGCTGGGTGGCGCGCAATTTCGAGCGGATGAAACTGGCGGAATCCGACGAGATGAAGGAGGACCGGACTTACCTGGAAAAAACGGCGGCGGCGTTGCGCGAGCAGGGCTTGCAGGTGGAAACGCAACTGGCGCTGGGGGAACCTTCCACGGAAATTCTGCGCGCGGCCCGCCAGGAAGATTGCGATTTGATCGCCATGACGACCCACGGGCACCGGTTCCTCGGCGACCTGGTTTTTGGCAGCACCATCCATCAGGTGCGGCACAAGTCGTTGATCCCCATTTTGCTGGTGAGAGCGGCTTCCAAATAGGAAAGCTTACTTGGCCGGGGCCGGAGTTTCGGGCTGGTTCCAGCCGCCGCCCAGGGATTTGTAGAGGCGGACGATGATCAGGAGTTGGTTGAGCTGGGTGCGGGCCAGGGCGTTTTCATCGGGAAACAATTTTTGCTGGGCGTCGAGAACCTCGAAATAATTGGCGTGGCCGGCGCGGTAGCGTTCGGTGGCGACCAGAACCGCTTCTTGGTAGGCGGCGACGGAACGGGCCTGCTGGAGGCGGGCTTCGTCGTATTTTTGCCGGGTGTAAAGCTGGCCGGAGACTTCATGGAAGGCCTGGAGGACGGTTTGCTGGTACTGCAGCCTGGTCTCGTCCCAGAAGGCCCGCGCCTGCAGGTATTGCCCATGGAGAAAGCCGGCCTGGAAAAGCGGGCCGCTGGCGTCGAGGCCGGCGGACCAAAGATGGGAGCCGGGGGCGGTCAAGGCCGAAAGCTCCGGGCTGACGGCGCCGAAAAGAGCGGTCAGGCCTATTTTTGGCAGGAAATCGCCCATGGTCACGCCGACTTGAGCGTTGGCGGAACGGAGCAGTTGTTCGGCTTGGCGAATGTCGGGCCGCCGCTCCAGCAGGGCGGCGGGCAGGCCGGCGGGCACCGCCGGGGAGACGGTTTGGGCGGTCAGGGGGGCGCCGCGCGGGATGGAGCCGGAACCCTGGCCGAGCAGAACCTTGAGTTGGTTCTCCTGCAGGCGGATGCGCTGTTCCAGATCGGGGACGACGGCGGCGACATCGGCCAGAGCGCCCTCGGCGTCGTCGGTTTCGAGTCGGGAGGCCACTCCGCCGCCCAGGCGCTGGTTGAAGAGCGATAAACTTTCGCCATAGGAGTTGGTGGTGCGCCGGGCAATTTCCAGTTCCGCGTCCAGTTCCAAAAGCTGGAAATAGTCCTGCGCCACCTCGGCGAGGAGGGAGAGGCGCACGCCGCGGCGGGCCTCTTCGCTGGCGAAGAATTGGGCGCGGGCGGCTTCATTGAGGCGGCGCACACGCCCCCACAGATCAATTTCCCAGGTGGCGTTGAGCGCGGCCTCGAAGGAACTGGTGGTGGCGCCGTTTCCCTGGGCATTGGCCCCGCCGCCGCTGGCGTTTTTTCCGCGGTAGCCGTTGACATCGTAGCCGGCCTGGGGGAAGAACTGGGAGCGCGCCTGCACGGCCAAGGCGCGGGCCTGCTCGACGCGGGCGGCGGCGATGCGGATGTCGTAATTATTGGTCAGGGCCAGGTGGATGAGGTTGGTGAGGGTGGGGTCGTTAAAAACCTCCCACCAAGGAAGGTCCGCCAAGGAATTGGTGGCGCCGGGATCGAGGCTGTATTTGAATTCTTGGGGAATGTCGGCGGCGGGGCGGTGATAATTGGGGCCGATGGCGCAGCCGGACAGGAGAAGCAGGGCCAACCCCAGGATTGCGGATTGTCCCGATCTATCGGGACGGATTGCGGATTGGAAACACCGGGATAGCCAACGGTGTAATGCGTTAGTAATGCGTGGGCCGGGAAAGGTAGGGCGGGTCCCGAAATATCGGGACCCGCCGCACGACCGCAGTGCGACGTTGATTCCTCTGCCCATGCCCGACGGCGGCCAGGTGACTGCCCGCCCTGCCATCCATGACGGACGCATTACCCAGCGGCGATTTGTCCTCACGGCTCTCCTTCGGCTGGCTCCGCCGGAACCGGCGCGGGATGCGCTTTGAAACGATGGGCGATTCTTTCCACCACATAGAAAGTCACCGGGATGAGGAAGATGGCGATGCAGGTGGCGGCGAGCATGCCGCCAATGACGACGGTGCCCAGGATGCGCCGCGAAACACCCCCCGCCCCCGTGGCGATCCAGAGCGGAATGCACCCGAAGATGAACGCAAAGGAGGTCATCAGGATGGGACGTAGCCGGATGCGCGCCCCGGTCAGGGCGGCGTCGGTCAGGGATTTCCCCCTGGCATATTCCATGCGGGCGAACTCGACGATGAGGATGGCGTTCTTGGCGGCAAGGCCAATGAGCATGACCAGCCCAATCTGGGCATAAACATTGTTGTCCATGTGCCGCGCCATCAGGGCGGCGAAGGCGCCAAAGACAGCGATGGGTGTGCCAAGCAGAACGCTGAAGGGCAGCGACCAGCTTTCATAGAGGGCGGCCAGAATGAGAAAGACAAACAGGAGGGAGAGGCCAAAAACGGCGGCCGGTTTGACGCCTTTCTGGGCCGCTTTTTCCTGGAAGGACATGCCATAGTAATCGTAACCCATCTCCGGCCCCATGGTTTGGGCGAAAACCTCCTCCAAGGCCTGCATGACCTCGGCGGAACTGTGGCCCGGCTTGGCGCTGACGTAGATGCGGGCGCTGCGAAAGAGGTTGTAACGCTCGGTGAATTCCGGCCCGGACTGCATCTTGATGCTGGCCAGGGCGGAGAGCGGCACGGGCTGGCCGGCGCGGTTGCGCACGTAGAAAAGGTTGATGTCTTCCGGGCGGGCGCGGTATTGGTCCTCCGCCTCGACATAGACCTGCCACTGGCGGCCGAAGCGGTTGAAATAATTGATAAACGTGCCGCCCAGATAAGCCTGGAGGGTCTGGTAAACCTCGCCGATATCCACGCCTTGCTTCAGGGCCTTGTCGCGGTCCACATTTATGTAGGCCTGCGGGACGAGCGGCAAAAAGGTCGTGCTCACACTGGCTACTTCCGAACGTTTGCGCGCCGCGACGAGGAACTTGTCCAAGTTTTCGCTCAAGAACTGAACGTCCCTGCCCGAACGGTCCTCCAGCATGAAGGTGACCCCGCCCGCCGCGCCCACGCCCTGGATCGCCGGCGGCGTCGAGACCCTGGCGGCGGCGCCAGGAATTTTCGCCAGTTCGGTGTCGAGGTGGCTGATGATGGCCTCGTACTGTTCGTCGGGCTGCTTGCGCTCGCTCCAGGGTTTAAGCGCGATCCACAAGAAGGCGCTGTAAGTGTTGCGCACGCCGCTCAGGAGGCTGAATCCGACCACCGTAAGATAAGATTTGATGCCGGGCGTTTTGCTCAGGATGTCCTCGCACTGCCGCGCGACCTCGCTGGTCCGCTCGGTCGAGGCAGCGAAGGGAAGCGACGCCCCCACATAAATGTAGCCCTGGTCTTCTTCGGGGAGAAATCCGCCGGGCAGCCTTTTTCCAGACCAGGCCACAGCCAGCGCGACCAGGAGAAGGAAGGTCAGACTGATGGCCGATTTGCGAATCAGCACGGCGGAGAATCCCACGTAGCCGTGAGTCACCCGCCCATACTGGCGGTTGAACCAATCATAAAACTTGCCCAGCGGCCCGCCGCCTTTTTTCCTCGGACGCAACAGCAGGGCCGACAAAGCCGGACTGAGACTCAGCGCGTTGAAGGCGGAAATGAGCACGGAAATGGCGATGGTGACGGCGAATTGCTGGTAGAGGCGGCCGGTAATTCCCGGGATGAAAACCGTTGGCACAAAGACCGCCGCCAAAATCAGCGCGATGGCCACGACCGGCCCCGAAACCTCGGACATGGCCTTGAGCGCCGCCGCTTTGGGGGCCAATCCCTCCTCGATGTGGCGTTCCACGCACTCGACCACCACAATGGCATCGTCCACCACCAGCCCGACCGCCAGCACCAGGCCGAAGAGCGACAAGGTGTTGATGGAAAAGCCGAGCATCGGGAACAGAATAAAAGTGCCCACCAGCGAAACCGGCACCGCCAGCAATGGGATCAGCGTGGCCCGCCATCCCTGCAAAAACACGAACACCACGAGCGTGACCAGCCCAAGCGCGGCCAGGAAGGTGAACAGGATCTCCCGCATGCCTTCGGTGATGGCCTGGGTCGTGTCCAGCGCTATGTCGTAATCAATGTCGTTGGGAAAGCGCTTCTTCAATTCTTCCAGCCGCCGCTTGACCTCCTTGGCGGCATCCAGGGCGTTGGAGCCGGGCAATTGGTAGAGCGACATGTTGGCGGCGGCTTTGCCGTTGTAGCGGCCAATGATGTCGTAATCCTGGCCGCCCAATTCAAGGCGGGCAACGTCGTGCAGCCGCACCACAGAGCCATCCGGGTTGGCTCGCACCACGATTTGGCCGAATTGCTCCGGGGTCACCAACCGGCCCTGGGCCACCACGTTAAAGGTGAACTGCTGTCCCGCCGGAGCGGGGCTGCCACCCAGCCTGCCGGCCGGGTTGACCGTGTTCTGAGCACTAACCGCGTTGACAATTTCCGGGACGGTGATGTTCAGTTTGGCCAGCAGGTCGGGTTTGACCCAGATGCGCATGGCATACTGGCCGGCGCCGAAAACATTGATTTGGGCGATGCCTTTCACCCGGCTCAACTCATCATACATGTTGATGTAGGCGTAATTGGCCAGGAACTGGGCATCGTGGGTCCCCTTGGGCGAAAACACCGACACGAACAGGAACGGCGACGAGGTGGCTTTTTGCACCAGGACGCCCAGATCGCGCACGTCAGCCGGCAACTGGCTTTCGGCCTGGGAGTAGCGCAAAAACGTCAAATCCTGATCCACGTTGGGGTCGGTCCCGACCTCGTAGTTCACGTACATGCGCATCAGGCCGTTGTTGGCGTTGAGGGAATCAAGGTAATTCATGTTGTCCACGCCGCTCATTTTCTCCTCGATGGGCGCGGCCACCGACTGCTCCAGGGTGATGGCGTCGGCCCCCACATAGTTGGCCTGAACCTGAACCTCCGGCGGCACAATGTTGGGGAATTTGGAAATAGGCAGCCCAAAGAGCGTGACCAAGCCGACGATGACCGTGATGATGGAGATCACCATGGCGACAATGGGACGGCTGATGAAAAAGCGGCTCACTTGGAAATTCTCAATCCCTGCCGCGTCCGGGGGAATTCGTCATGGGTTGCGGGTTGACGGCTTCGCCGGCTCGGGCTTTTTGCAGGCCCTCCACGATGATGGTCTCGCCGGATTGGAGGCCGCTTTCGATGATCCACTTGTTGCTCATTTGCTCCCCGACTTTCACGGGGCGGATGGCAACCACATTGCTGCCGTTGGTCTGGACCACCACATCCACCTGGAAACTCCCCTGCAATTCCGTGACCGCGCGCTCTGGAACCAGGGCGACTCCTTTGCGCATTTCGGTGCGGGCTCTAATCCGGGCGTATTGCCCGGGGCGCAGAACATTGCCGGGATTGGGAAATAATACGGCCACGGTCACCGCGCCCGTGTTGGGCTCGACTTGGCGGTCCAGGAAATAAAACTTCCCCTTCTGCGGATAAACGGCCCCGTTGGCCAGAATCAGATCCAATTCCATCCCGCCGCCTTCCGTCCCGCTCCCGCTCGCAAAGGCCGCCAGATGGTCCAGGTAGTATTGTTCGGTGACGGTGATGTAGGCCTTGATCGGATCCAGCGTGGAAACCTCCGTCAGGTTGCCGGTGGCCGGGCCGACCAAATCGCCAATCTGGGCGCGGGCCAGGCCGGCGATCCCGTCAATGGGAGAAGTCACGCTGGCAAATTCCAGGTTCAACTGGGCCTGCTCTTTGGCCGCCTGGCCCATGGCCACGCTGGCCACGGCCGCCTTGTTGGATTGCACGGCGTCATCCAATTCCTCCTGGCTGATGGCGTTGGATATGGCCAGCGGCCGGAAACGTTTGACATCCAGTTCCGTCCGCCCCAATTGCGCTTCCGCCATGCCGAGCTGGCCTTTGGCTTGATCCAGCGCCGCCGCAAATGGGCGCGCGTCAATCTGGAAAAGCACGTCCCCCTTTTTGACCAAACTGCCTTCCTTGTAATTCTGCGACATGAGATAGCCGGAAACCTGCGCGCGGATCTGGGCGTTGACGAAGCCGTCGAGCGAGCCAATCCATTCCTGATAGACGGGAACATCCTGGAGCCTCACCGTCATCACCTTGACTTCCGGCGGCGCCTGCGCCACGGGCGCGCCGGCCTTCTTCGCAGCCGGCCGCGCCGATCAGCAGCGCCATCGCCGCAAAAAAACCCCGGCGCCGGGAGATTCCCAGCCCGCGCCAATCGAGCAAATCTATGAGTCGCATGCCATTAGCCTCTTTAATAGGCGAAAAGTGAAGCATACCGGGCCGGGAATGTAAAGAGCGAGCAGAGAATGTCTGTATTCTTGCTGGCAGCCAGCCGCCCCTTGGGCCGGCTCCGCGCGGGCAGCCAGGCCTGGCCCGATGAATCCGCCTGCGCCGGGCCTTTTTCCGGCCTTTCCCTGGCGGGAGCGGTTTAGAGGCTATTCTGATTTAGTTGATAATCAACGGGTTGCGAAGGGGAGGGGAAACGGGGGGTCAAAAAAAGGGAAAAAATGGGCGCGTTTGGCAGGCAAAACGGCCTTTTGCCCAAACTATTTTCACTTTTGCAAATCCACTTGTTTGGGGGCAAACGCGACTTGACCGGCCATTGGCAAGGGTTTTTTTGGGGTGGGCAGGGGCGTTTTCGGGCATGCATTTTGTACCCACGGTGGGCAGTCGCTTTTCAAAAGGTGTGTTTAAATAGTAAATATGAAGATTAAATTATTCTGTAGTCTGATAGTGACGGTAATCACGGTAGCGGGGCTGGCGGGGTGCGCGACCTCGCACAAGAAGGAGTACCTGGTGCATGAGTTTTGGACTTACTCCGACGCCGGGCAGGTCACGCGCCACGAGGTGTGGTCGGAGAACCATCACGGCGGCGGGACGGCGCTGCTGGCGGATCCGGTGGCGACGCAGATCGCCAGTTTCCACACCGATCAAGCCGGGCTGGGCGGGGCTTCGGCCTTCACGGTGGGCAACGTGCAGTCCACCGTGAGCAGCAACGCGGCGGCCATTATCTCGGCGGGCGGGACGGCGGTGGGCAACGTCATCCAGGGAGCGGTGAAGTGAGCCTGGGGAAGCGGGAAGCGGAAATTATGCAACCACTGCTGGATGGGGTTTATGACCGGAGGATGGCGGCGGCGCTGGCCAGGGGGGCGGCGGCGGCTTACGGGGAGGACCGGGAGATGCAGGCCTGGGCGGAGCTGCAGGGGTGCGACGGCTGCGCCATCGTCCGCGATGCCGGAACCGATACGCTGGTTTTTGTGGCGGCGGCGGGCCAGCGCGCGTTTGTCGTGTTCCGCGGCACGACCGATTTGCGCAACTGGCTCACGGATCTGGACGCGAGAATGGTGAATTGGGAATTGGGAATTGAGAATTTCAAAATTCAAAATTCAAAATTCAGAATTCACGAGGGGTTTTCGCGGGCGCTGAGGACGGTCTGGCCGGAAATTGTTGACACGCTGGGAAAGCTGGCGCCGGGGAGGCGGAACATTTATTTCACGGGGCATTCCCTGGGCGGGGCCCTGGCCATGCTCGCTTGCGCTCGCTGGCAAGAAATGCAGAGTGCAGAGTGCAGAGTGCAGAATTCTGCAGTCCCCACTCTCCACTCTCCACTTTCCGTTTGGCTTTACACTTTCGGCCAGCCGCGCGTCGGCAACGCAGCCTGGGCACGCTGGTATGACGCGCGGCTGGGGAGCCGCTCCTTCCGGGTCGTCCATGCCGAAGACATCGTGCCGCGCGTGCCCTGGCTGCTCGGCGCTTACCGGCACGCGGGGACTGAGATTTTCTTTGATGCGCTGGGGAAGGCGCATCAGGACTGGCCCTGGTGGAAAAAGGCGCCCTCCGACGCGGCCGGGTTGTGGCGGCAATGGCGCCGCGGCAAGCTGGCGCTGCTGGGGGACCATCATGTCAGGACCTATGTCGGCATGCTCAATGGGAAATGCGGCATCCGCCAGGCGGAGTGCGGCGGGCAAAAGGCTGAAACTTTTTTGCGGCGGTCCCGGACTGCCGCCACGGACCAACATGGAATTTAACCCACCAGTGGAAATCGCGGCCTGGCTGGGCTGCCTGGCCTTCGGATTCATGTTGTTCAACGAGGGGTCCAAATTTGTGGACCGGATCCGGGGCAAAACGCCGCACCCGCCCAATGAGCAACTGGAGTTCAGTGTGGCCGTGATGGACCGGAGGGTGTGCAAGCTGGAGGAGGATGGCGCCAAGCGCTGGGCCAAAATGGAGGCCGACAAGACGGAGATCCTGCTGGCCGGGGAGTTGCGGGCGGAGAAGCTGCACAACCGGATCAACCCCATCGCGGAGGGAATGGAGGGGGTGAAGGCGGCGGTGGAACTGAATAATCAACACACCGTGCTGTTAAGCGCCAAACTGGACCATTTGATGGAGACACAGAACGCATGAAAAGACTTTTGCCCGCCGATCACGCAGATAAGGCGGATAGGAAACGACAAATTCACTACTATAGATTCCGCTTCCTCATCTGCAACCCTCTGCGTGATCCGCGGGCAAAAAATGCCGGACAAAAAATATGAATGCGCAACAACATGAGATTTTTCGCGAGACGATGCTGCGGGCCTTCCAGGCGGCGGCGGGCTGCGGCCTGTGCCTGGCGACGCTGGATGTGACGCTGCGGACCTGCGGGTTCAAGCGGTTCGAGGAGCAGGACATCGAGGCGGAGGTGCAGTATTTCACCGACAAGGGATTTGTGGCGGAGGTGCCCAAGTCGCACTCGCTGGGCAACCGGATTTGGCGGATCACGGCGGCGGGCGTGGATGATCTGGAGAGAAGGGGACTGTAGGAAAGGCAAAATGTCCCGATTGATCGGGACAAAATGCAGAATGAAATTTGAAGTTTGGAAGAGGAGAGGTTGTGAATGAAGAAGGCAAAAAAGTTCGACCGGAAACGGCTGAAGGAGATTCTGGAGTCTTACGAAGGCAGTTTGCACGCCTTCGACGAACTGCGGCCAGATTGTTACGAGCAGGAGGTGGCGGGGCATTCGCTGGAGCAATTGGATTTGCTTTACTCGGAAATTTTTGCGCCGGGGCAGAGCCTGGAGAAGGCGACCACAAAATGCCCGCCGTGGCCAAAGGGGTCGGCGCATGCCGGCCAGCCGCCTGGGGAGACGGTGTTGCGGGCAATCCACGACCGGTTCATGACGGAGCAGAGCCTGGACGTGATTCTGGCGGAGAAAGTCAGAAAGGAGCGATTCATGAAGGCGGTAGCCCCGCTGCTTTCCAAGGAGCTGCGGCAGGAAGTGGACCGGGTGCTGAGCGAGCTGGCCCAGGAAGTAATGTCGGCCAAAATGCAGAAAATCCCCATCGCGCGACAATTGCCGTCGGTGGACCGGCTGATCAGCGGGGAAAAGCTGGCGCAGCGCGGGCGGGAGGGGAAGTTGAAGGAGAAGAGGTTCAAGCTGGAGGAGAGAAGGACGCGCGTGCTGGAGAAGAAAAGCCAGGAGACGGGAAAGCAGGGCGAAGAAGGCGGGGCGATTACAAAGGAGGGCTGGGAACAGGTGGAGAAGGATTTGAGGCTGCTATGATTGCATCCCACAAAGCGAGGATGGAGGATGGAGTGAGTCAGGGCTCGAACGGAGTCTCGCCCTACCGGAGTGGGCGGGGCGAACTGGCGGATGGAAAACTACTTTTTGTCCTATCAGGCGAAGTGGCTGCGGGATGGTTCGCCGAAACGGTTGATGGAGAAATCGCGGCAGATCGGCATGAGCCTGTGCGCGGCCTATGATTTGGTGAGGAAAACTTCGCTGGCGGGGAACCAATACGATGCCTGGGTTTCGAGCAGCGATGAGTTGCAGGCGGAGTTGTTCGGGATGGATTGCGGGCGTTGGGCGCGGATTCGACACCGGGCCTGCAAGCAACAGGAACTGAGGCGGCAGGTGCTGGATGCGAAGGAGAAAATATCGGCGCACGTGCTGACGTTCAAGAACGGCCGGGCGATTTATTCGCTGTCGTCAAATCCCAACGCGCAGGCGGGCAAGCGGGGGCGGCGGGTGTTTGATGAATTTGCGCTGAACGCGGAGAACCGGCTGCTCTATGCCATCGGCCAGCCGGGGACGATGTGGGGCGGCGGGATGGACATTATCTCGACGCACCGGGGGTCGGAGAATTTTTTCAACGAACTGGTCAATGAGGCCAGGCACAAGGGCAATCCCAAGGGCTTTTCTCTCCATCGCGTCACCCTTGAGGACGCCTGCCAACAGGGGCTGCTGGCCAAGCTGCAAGACAAATGGCGCCAGGCCAACCCGGACGACAGCCGCTTGCAATGGCGGGATGAGGATTTTCTGCAAGCCATGCGCAATGAATGCGCCGATGAGGAGGTCTGGTTGCAGGAGTTTATGTGCGTGCCGGGGGACGATCAGGCGGCGTTTCTGTCCTATGACCTGATCGCCGGCTGCGAGTATCAGCCGGGAGATTGGGAATTGGGAATTGAAAACTTGAAATTGGCAAAAGAACTCTACACGGGCGTGGACGTTGGCCGCGACCACGACCTGACCGTCATCTGGGTCGTCGAACGGCTGGAGGATGTTTGTTTCACACGCCGGGTGATCTGTCTGGAGCAAGCCACTTTCGACGCACAGGAGCAGGAGCTTTATCAACTGTTGGCCCTGCCAACAGTCAGGAGAGCCTGCATTGACCAGACCGGGATCGGCCGGCAGTTCGCCGAGCGGGCCGCCCAACGCTTCGGGCGCTACAAAGTGGAGGGGATTCAGTTTACCAGCGGGGTGCAGGAGGAGCTGGCCTACGACACGCGCCTGGCCTTTGAAAAAAAAACGGTGCGCATCCCGGCGGACAAATGGATTCGGGCCGATTTGCGCAGCATGCGCAAGGAGGCCACCGCCTCAGGCCATATCCGCTTCACCGGGGAGCGGACGCGCCACGGCCACGCCGACCGGTTTTGGGGGCTGGCCCTGGCCTTGCACGCGGCCAAAGCAGCGACGGCCGCGAACCGGATTTTTGCGCAATTGATATGAAGACGATGAACTCCACCTTTCTATCCCGGCTCCATGCCGCCGCCAACTTGATTTTCAAGAGCGGGGCGCCCTTTCCCTTCAATAAGATCATGCCCTACGACGCCATGGGCGGGGAGCGGATGTACCGGGCCTTCGAGCAGTCCACCTGGGTGATGAGAGCGATCAAGAAGATCGCCGGACCGATCGCGGCGGTGGATTTGCATTTCACGCGGGCGGGAGAACGGTATCACCAGGCCGGGCTGGAGGCTTATTGGGAGATGCCGGGAGCGGGGCTGACGCGGACGGATTTGATCGAGGCGACGGTGGGCTGGCTCAAGCTGGAAGGGGAGGCCTTTTGGCTGCTGGATGATGCCTGGCTGGCGCCGTTTCCGGGGCAAGGAAATTTAATTGGCGGCGGTCACAGACCGCCGCTCGCGGTGGCGCGGCCGGACCGCATGCGGCATGTTGTCAAGAATGGAGAGTTGCAGGGATGGGAGTACGTGGACGGGGCGGGCCGGCGGGCGCTGCTCCTGCCCGAACAGGTCATCCAGTTGAAGCTGTGGAATCCTTACAACGACTGGCGCGGCATGGCGGAGTTGAAGCCGTGCCGGGACGCGGCGGAGGCGGATTACCTGGCGGGGAAGTTCAATTTAAACCTGATGCGCAACAACGGGGACCAGGGGGTCTATGTCATCGCCAAGGACGGGCTGCCGGTGGACGGGCAGCGCCAACAAATTGTGGACCAGATCCGGGAGAAGCGGGAGCTGGCCCAGCGCGGGGTGTTCAAGCCGGTGTTTCTGGACGGAAACGTCACGATCGAGGACCCGAAGATCCGGGTGCCGGACGGGGATTTCATCGCCTCGCGGCTGCAGAACCGGCATGAGGTGTTTATCGCCATGGGTGTGCCGGCTTCGATGGCGGATGTCAAGGCCAGTTACTCCATCGGCTCGGCCTCGGACTGGTTCATGCTCATCGCCGAGACGTGCATCCCGCTGGGGGAGAAAATCTGCCAGGGGATCAACCAGGTGTTGCGGCGCCAGGGGGCGGCGCAGGTCAGGGCCTCGCTCAATTGGGACGAGCATCCGGTCATCCAGGCCGTGCGCCGGGAACGGGCCGACACGGCGGCCAAGTATTTTGCCATGGGCGTGCCGCTCCAGGCGCTCAATGATTATCTGGACCTGGAGCTGCCGGCCTGCCCGGGTTGGGAAAAGGCGTATGTGCCGGCCAAGCTGGCGGAGATCAGCCAGGAGGCGGCGCCGGCGGCCGCCGTGACGGTGGATGACATGGATGACACGGTCGGCCTGATGCGGCAAGCCCTCAGCCCCGCCAACAGGATCAAACGGGCTTTTAACGCAAAGGCGCACAGGCGCGAAGACGCAAAGACGGAAGAGGACGGGAATGGCGGATTGGGATTAGGATCAAGATTAGGATTAAGATTAGCAGGCCAAGAGGGAGCAAGTCAGCGCGCGACGCCCTCCTGCGCTGAAGCTTCCTCCTTCACCGGGCCTGCGCAGGACGGGACGGAGGGCAGGGAGTCCCGCCCTGCCGACGGGGAGACGGCCGGAGTGCGCCCGTCCCCGGGCGCAGCCACTTTCGGACTTGCACCCCGCCCGGCCAATCCCGCAACCGCCGGGTCTTTGCGGCCGGCTGCGCCCGGGGACGGGCGCACTCCTTTGCTGATGAAGGGGTTCGTCCCGCGCTTTAACCGGGAGTTGATGAAGGCGCGCACGGAAACGCTGCGGCGGCTGGAGGGGAACGGGACTTTTGTATTTGACACGGCGGGGTTTGCGCGCGGACTGGCCACGGGACTGCGGCCGGTGGCGCAGGCGGCGTTGCAGGACATGCAAAATGAGGACGAGCGGATCCTCTGCTTGGACAGGCGGGAAATGGTCTGGCGGGCGGAGGCGGAACGGATTGGACGGGAGATCGAGACGGCGGCGGGCCAGGCGGAGGGAGGCGGGCAGGCGGACGCGGTGCGGGCCAAGTTTAATGAGATCGCCAAACGCCGCGCCCCGGAGCTGGCGCGGGAGGAAATGGAGGCGCTCCACTGCGGATTAGGATTAGGATTAGGATTAGGATTAGGATTAAGATTAGGAGGGGAAGAGGGATCGAGTCAGGGCGCGACGGAGTCTCGCCCTACCGTCGGCGCGGGCGAAGCCGCTGCTGTTATTCCGGCCTGCGGCGGGCAGGGGACTGCCCGCCCTGCCGTGAAAGGAATGGGGGTGGCGCCGCTGCGGCGGCTGCTCCATCCGGAGGTCAGGGTGGTGGACGCGCGCCGGGGGATCGTGGATTATATCGCGTCGGATGAAAGTATTGACAGTTACAAGGAGGTCATCCGGGCGGCGGGCTGGCGCTTCACCCATTTTGCCCGGAATGCGCCCTTCGTGGATTCGCACGATTATTCCAGCATCGAGAAATGCCTGGGCAAGGTGATTGATTTCCGGGTGGACGGCGCGCGGCTGATCGAACGGGTGCAGTGGGCCATAGATGTGCCGGAGAACAAGCTGGCCCAGATCGGCTGGAAGATGACGGAGGCGGGCTACCTCAAGGCGGTCAGCCTGGGGTTTTTTCCTGTCAAGTATGTCACGGCGGGCGCGGGGGAGGAATGGACCCGGCAGTTGCGGGAGCTGGGGTTGCCCGCCGACGCGCCCGTGCGCACCATTTACACCGAGCAGGAACAGGTCGAGCTGTCCTGCTGCGTGGTCGGGTCCAATCCCAACGCCCTGGCCAAGGCCTGGCAGGCGGGGGCCATCAGCGACGCGGACATCGCAACACTTTCCTTGGAATACTCACCCCGTGAAAACGGCCGCGCGGCCGACTGTCCTGCTCCCGCCGCGCCGGCCCCGGGGCAGGCACGGGCGAGGTTTTTGGAGGAATTGCACAAAGCAATGAAAACAGAAGAACAGAAATTATGAAGACGTTAAGTGAAGATCAATTCCAGGAGACAGTCCTGCGGGGAGTCAACGCGGTGGGGGAGAAATTCGAGGCGGTGGAACGCAACCAGGAGACGCTGCTGCGCAATTACGACCAGTTGGGCCGGGAAACCAAGCAAACCATGGAGGAGCTGACGCGGCTGAAGAACACGGCCAACGACCGCGCCCAGATTCTGAGCGCGGTGCAGAAGCTGCAACTGCAACTGCGGGCCGAAGCGGTCGCCGCCGGGATGGACCCGATCCAGCGCATCGTCAACGACCCGGAAAAAAGGGCGCGGCTGAACCTGGCGGTGCGCCTGGCGGTGGACCGGAACGGGGACCTGCGGCCGGCGATTGAACCGCTGGCCCGGGCCATCGGGGAGGACACCGGGGAAGGGGCGACCCTGATCATCGCGCAGTTGTTCAAGGAAATCTACGACACGCTGGCCCAGTACCGGGGACTGGAGCACGCTGGGGGTCAGGCGGCTGGGAACCAAGGTGACCAACTTCCCGGTCAAGACGGCCCGGGTGGTGGCGCAATGGCTGACCACCGAGGCGGTGGCCATCCCGGACGACACCAACGAGGCCGGTTCGACCATGACGCTGACCGTGCTGCCCAACGCGGTGCTGCTCAACGTCAGCCGGCAGTTGATCGAGGACGCGGAGTTCGACGTGACCACGGTGGTGATGGAGGACTTCCAGGAGGCCTGGAACCTGCGGCTGGACACGGCGGCCTTCACGGGCAACGGCACGGGCGACGGGAACAACGGCGGCTTCACCGGGCTGTTCAACGCCGGCAACAAGGCGGTGGCGGCGCAGGGGAACACGACGGTGGCGGCGCTGGATTTCGACGACGTGACCCGCTGCCTGACGTCGGTGGCACCGGTGGTGTTGAAACGCAAGCCGCGCTGGTGGCTGCACCCGCAGATGCTGGTGCGGTTGATGGGGATCAAGGACAACAACGGCCGGCCGATTTTCCTGGGGGCGCTGGAGGCGCCCAGTTACGGGGCCATCGGCACCATCCTGGGCTACCCGGTGACGGCGGTGATGGCGGCGCCCAACACCGACGCG
This sequence comes from uncultured Verrucomicrobiae bacterium, assembly GCA_963707025.1. Classification (GTDB taxonomy): domain Bacteria; phylum Verrucomicrobiota; class Verrucomicrobiia; order Limisphaerales; family Palsa-1400; genus JBEKOF01. The sequence continues at coordinate 277,242 of CAVPOM010000003.1, forward strand.
GCCGGCCAACTGGTCGCCGCCTTCGGGGACCGGAACGGCCAGGTGGTGGGGGTGCGGGACGACTTCGTGTTTGAATCGTCGGATCATTACCGGTGGAACACGCTGGAGCGGTCCTTCCGGGCCTACGGCCGGGCGGCCACAGGCTGCCGCCAGGCCAACGCGTTTGCGATTTTGCAGACGGCGGCAAGGTAAGACCAAATGCCGAATGCAAAATGAGGAATGCAAAATGAAGAATGAACCGCGGATAAACACGGACAGACACGGATAGATCCGCGTTCATCCGCGTCCATCTGCGGTTCTCAAATAAAGATCAAGATTAAGATTAAGATTATGAAAAAGATATTGTTGACAATGATGGGGATGGCGGCGGCGGGCGCGGCCTGGGGGCAGGAGTATGCGAGCCTGCCCATCACCTACACGCCGCCGGGCACGACGAACACGGGGACGGCGCTGACCAACGCGGTGCCGGCCAACGCCACCAACGCGGTGCTGAGCGATCCGATTGGACTGACGAGGTACGACAGTTGCGCCATCCAATGGGAGTTCAACGCCCTGAGCAACGCCGCGCCGCTGGGCTGCACCAATTATCTGACGTTCGGGGCCTCGTCGGACGGGTTGGTCTTCACCCCGACGAACGCGCCGTTTCTGACGCTGACGGTGGTGATCCCGCCGACGGCGACCAACGGGGTGCTGGTGACCAATCTGTCCGGCACGCTGCTGGGAAGCATCGGCTACCTGCAGTTGCAGACCATGGCCTGCCAGGGGACGAACACCACCACCAACCATAGCGTGCTGATTTGGCGCAAGCCAAAGCGGAACGGGTAGGCCAGGGCGGATGGCGGATTGGGAGAAACAGGGAAGGGCGGCGGGGTTGGCGAGCCCCGCCGCCTGAGGGGGCTGAGATTAGGATTAAGATTAAGATTAAGATTAGGATTAACAGCAGGAGCGGGAGGCGTGAGGACGACAAGAACAAACGGAGTATGGGAGTGTAGGAGTATTGGGATCCGGAATCCCATCACTCCACCGCTCCACCACTCCATGACTCCATTCAGACGATGAATATTGGACTGGGAAATTTGACGGAGTTGAAGGGGCAGTTGCTGGCGGCGTCGCTGCGGAGCGACACGAATTATGACGCGGTGATCAGCGGGATCGGGCTGGGAGTGGCCAATTTGTTCGATCAGTACTGCAACCGGACGCTGTGCCGGACGGTGGGCAAGGTGGACACTTTCTCGGCGGACCGGCGGCACTGGTATCTGAATTGCTTCCCGGTGGAGACGATCACGGCGCTGGCGAAAAAGGACGATGAGACCGACGGGTTCGTGGCCTCCCCGCTGCCGCCGGCGCCGGGCTCGCTCATCCAGGCGATGCAGCCGGACCAGGGCTACATCATGTTTATCTCGATCCAGGGCTATTACTGGTCGCGCATCCAGGTGACTTACACAGGCGGATTTTGGTTTCCGATGTTGGAGCCGGCCGATGCGGGCTACCCGGACACGATGCCGGCGACGGCCCATCCGCTGCCGGCGGCGGTGAAGTCGGCGTGGTATTTGCAGTGCCAGCAGGTGTGGAAGCGGATTGACAAGCTGGGGGCGCAGATCGCGCAAAACCCGGAGGGGCAGACGGCCCTGAGCGGGATCGGGCTGATCCCGCTGGCGGAGGAGCTGCTGCGGCCGTTCCAGAGGATGCAAATGACATGAGGAAGAAAGCGAAGAGTGACTAGTGAACAGTGAACAGTGGACAGTGGAAAGTGACCAGTGAACAGAATTTTAGAGCTAATCACTAACCACTAATCACTGACCACTAAAAACTATGGACTTGCTTTTGCAATTGCAGCAGGACGTGTGCGACAAGCTGAATTCGGAGGCGGCGTTTGAGTATCTGGCGGTGGCGACACTGCGCGGGCATGTGATCGGGAGCGAGATCGAACGGCGGGTGGCGCATCTGACGGGGAAGAACGGGCGGAAGGGTTGCGGGCTGACGGTGAGGATGCCGTCGCTGCGGGGCTTGCAGCCGAATGTGGCGCCGGCGCAGGGGGAGGTGGCGGTGGCGGTGGATGTGGTGGAGGCGCCGGAGATCAATTTCAACGCGGGGGGAACGCGGGTGACGGCGGAGGAGGCGGCGCGGGCGGCGCGGAGGGCGCTGCACCAGTTTGCCATCGAGGGGAAAATTCTTCTTTACCAGGATGAGAAGGCGATCGAACCGCTGGCGGGGCTGGAGAAGGAGTTTCCGGGCTGCCTGGGCTACCGGGTGCGGCTGCGGGGACGGATGAGCGAGGCGGCGGCGGGGAAATGCGCGCAGCCGGCCATAGCGGCGCCGGGGCAGACGGTGAGTTTTTCGACGACGGACGAGGGGGCGGGGATTTATTACACGACGGACGGGAGTTTTCCGGGGCCGGGGAATTGCGGGGGAACGGCGCTGGTGTATGCGGGGCCGTTCGAGGTGGATCCGGGAACGGTGGTGCGGTGGGCGGGTTATGTGGAGGGGTTGATGGGGAGCGACACGGGGGAGGCGACGATTGGTTAAACGCAGCATGGGGAATGCCGCGTGGATAATGCGAAAGGCAAAAAGCAGGAAGAAAGACTTGGAGCGGGAGCACGGAGTCAAACACACAATAAATTATGAGCATATCGAGATCATTGCTGGCGGGCGGGCCGGCTTATGTAAATTTTAACGGGGCGAACATACCGCTGGGGGAGGATTCGCGGCTGGAGATCGCGCCGGTCAACCGGGTGATCAGCGCGGCACTCTACGGGGAGATTGACGAGGTCTATGCGGACCTGGTGGTCAAGGGGACGGGGACGCCGCTGACCTACGATAATCTGGCAACGCTGTGGCCGTATTTGCAGCCGACGATCGGGGGGAGGATTTTCGGGAATGCGGACGCGGCGTTGCAATGGCTGTCGAACAACGGGGACGTGATCACGGTGAGGGCGGGGGCGGTGACGAGGATGCCGGAATTAATCCTGGGGGTGGAGAAGGCGGGGATCGGGCCGATGGAGTTTGGCGGGGTGGTCGGCAATGGATTGGATCCGAGCGCGAGCAATTCGTATTACACGATAGCCACGGGGCAGACGTTCAGCCCGCCGGCGATTGCGGCCGCGAAAATACCGCGGCAGAAATACACGGCGGGATGGGGAAGCGTGGCGGGGTTCACCAGTTTCCAGGCGCAGGAGGAGTGGACGATCACGCACGAGTTGAAGCTGGCGCCGGTGAGGATTCAAGGGCGGACGGTGGACATGAAGATCACGAGCTACCGGGCGATGGCGAAATGCATGCCCGGCGGAGCCGACGATGGCGGAAGTGGACGCGGCGCTGCTGGCGCAGGGAGGGGCGGCGGAGCACGGGGCCAAGCTGAGTGCGAAGGCGGCGGACCTGGTGATCACGGGAGCGCAGACGGTGAGTGTGACTGTCAAGAATGCGGCGCTGAAGACGGCGGGATTTGTGTTTGCGGGCAAGGCGCTGCGGAACGGGGAGATCGGGTTTGTGTCAACCATAAATGTGAGCAGCGGGACGGCCACGGCGGCGCTGGTGCTGGGATGAGGAAATCAAGATCCGGATCAGGATAAAGCAGGAGGAAGCAGAGGCGGGACCGAGGCATGAAGATAACGATCACAGCGGGGGGAGCACCGGCGTTTGTGCTGGCGGACGACGCGGGCGGGGCGACGGTGCAGGATGGGTTTTGTCCGAAACAGACGCGGATTTTACAGAGCCAGGGGATGTTCCGGGCGGCCTACAAGGCGAACCTGCCGCGCTACAACCTGGAGAACCGGCTGAGGTTTGTGGTGGAGCGGACCTTTGGGACGGTGGAGGCGGCGCTGAGCTTCATCGCCGGCCACGCCGACCAGACGCCGGCGCAGGGGACGCTGACGGTTTATAATCTGAGCGCCCGGGGACAGAGCCGGCGCAGCCTGGCCAACGCGGTGGTGGCGGAGGTGGAGTGCGTGGAACATGTGGGAGTGAGCTGCAAGTTTCAATACACCATCGCGGGAAACGGAGCCTGGCAATGAACAGGAAAAGCAATGCAACAGCAGCACCCCCAGGGGAGACAGGGGAGGTTCGACCCCGCCCCGCCCCTCTCCTGCAGGAGAGGGAACTGAAAATAAAAGTATGAGCGCGATTGGAGTTTTACCGATTCGACTTTTTTGCGATCTGGCGGCGCGGAATGAGCCGTTGCTGGACGTTAATACCGGGCAGGCGGCGGTTTTCTATCGCGGGGACGACGTGGAGATAGACATCGGGATTGGGGAGGATGGGGCGCTGCTGGCGCCGGTCTTGTCCAACATAACCTCGGTGACGTGCCAGATTTTCGCCAAACAAAACGATGTCAACGCGCCGATGATGTCCTGCACGGTGGCCGCGGCCGGCATGAATTTGACGCTGACGGCGGCGCAGTGGGCGGGGAACACGGCGCCCTTTTATCACGCGGCGTTCGTGTTTCCGAATGGGCAGACGCAGATCCCGCTCAACGGGGCGGCGTCGCAGAATTACTGGCTGCGCATCACGCTGACGACGGCGGACGCGGCCGCCAAGGTGATCACGCTGCTGGACGGGCCGGTCACGGTGCTGGACGGGCCGGTGAGCGGGGCCAGTCCGGGGGTGGGGAATGTGCGGTTTACGACGGACGCTTCCGGGAACTGGGTCTTGCAGCTCCGCAACGACTCGGACGGGAAGTTTTACACGGTGGGGATTGAGAACGGGGCGGGAGGGATGCCGGGGCTTTACCTCGGAGACACGGGAAGCTGACTGAAATTTTGAATTTTGAATTTTGAATTATGAAAACGGAAAAGAATTTAGGATGGATCGGGCTGCTGTCTTTTTTCACTATTCTCTATTCTCAATTCACCATTCCGCTCCGCGCGCAGACGCGGAGTGCGGTCATGGTGAGCAACGCCACGGGGCAACTGGCCGGGCCGACAAACTTTTTTGCCGCGAACTCCAATTTGCTGAATCAGGCGGTCAATACGTCCGGTTTTGGGGGCGGCGGCGGCGGCGCGCCGGGCTTTGACCCCTGCTGGTTTTTCACCAACGCGGCGGGCAAGATTGACCTGGCGCTTTCGATCAGCAATTTCCTGAACGCCGCCCAAACCGGGTCGGTGAACCTGACCAACTGGTCGGCGCTGTCCACCAACATTTTGACGGCGATGGGTGCGGCCTGGACCAATGCCATTGCGGGCGGGACCAACGCGCTCAACGCCGGGCAGTATCTTATCGCCAACGGCGGGACGGGCAACGCCAACACCTTCACCGGCGCGCCGCTGTTCCAGGGCGCGGGCGGGACGGGACCGGGCTTGGCGGCCACGTTCTACAGCAGCGGGACGGTGACCAGCGCCACCATCAGCAACCACACCGGCACCGGCACCATGCTCAATTTCGACAACGATCCAACCTCCGCCGGGGAGATCCCGTTCAATTTCGGGGGGGCGCAATACTGGATTGTCTGGGCGACGAGCAACCTCTGGCAAATCAAGGATCTCAACGGGCAGGCCGTGGCCACGTTCAGCAACCTCAATGACAGCCTGCTCCTCGGCGGAAACCTTTACAGCCCGAGCAACGCGTCCTTCGGCGGCAACTTGGCCATGAACGGTTCGGCCAGTTTTCTGGGCGCACTGACGGAAAGCAACCGCTATTCCTACCACACCAACGCCACATTTGTGGAACCGGAAATCCTGCTCGGCGGCACGGGAACCTTTGCGGAAGTCTTCGAGTTTGGCGGACTGTTTGCCTGGCTGCGCCAGGTGCAGAGCAATACCTGGAGCGTGACCGATTTGAATAACCAGCATGTCATTGACTTCACCAACCTGACCGACAGCATCGGCCTGCACGGCAATGTCAACGTGGACAGCAATCTCACCGTGGCCGGCGCGGTTTCGATCACCGGCAACCTCTCAGCGGCCAACTTTGGCACGGCCGGCCAATCCAACGGCCTGCAATTCCTGGGAGGCTCTGGGCGGCCAGGGAAGCAATGACGTGCTCTACGCGCCCATCACCACCAATCTCCATGAGCGTGCGAATCTGACGGTGGATGGCCTCGCCTCTCTCGGCAACGGCAATTTCAAGGTGAACACCGCCGGCAATTCCACCAATGCGGGGAGCATGGCCATCCAGGGCAGTTTGACGGCGAGCGGTAGCGTGAACATCATCACCCATGCGATGAACGGAACGGAAAAAGTGGACATTAACCTGGCCAACCTTTCGGACACAGACGCCCTGGCCGTCATGTCCGGCAACAACAGTTATAACTTCAATTATCCATCCGCCGTCGGCCCGGAATTTCAGGTCGGTCCGGGCGGCGGAATCAATGAGGCGTTTGTCTATTACAACGTCACCAACGCCGATGGCAATCTCGCTTTGGCGGACAACATCTTCTCTGCGCCCACCTGGAATACGGTCATCCAGACTGGCGGGGCCAACACCACGCTGACCTTGCCGACCTCGACCAATTGGAGCACCTCCATTTATTCCGGCAACGCCGGTTCGCACGCCGTCAGTCTCTTCGGCTCCAACACCTGCGTTTTCGACGTTTTAAACGACGGCGGCGGCATCGAAACCGTGGTGACGGCCGACCACGCCTTTTTTCACATCCTGACCAATGGCGGCTACATCGCCATCACCAACCCCTCCATCTCGGCCGGCCAATATATGAGGCTCTGCTACGGCGGCTCCAACGGCATCGCCATCCTCAACCTTGCCAACAGCTACCCGACGACCAGCGCCAGCCAACTGACCAGCGGCACGGTGCCGGACGCGGTGATGAGAAGTTCTGGGAGTTATGGGGATAATGAGTCGAACTATGTCCGCAGCGTCACCCTGCCAGGCGGCGATTTCATGCCCGCGACCAATGGCAATCTGGTCACTGCGACCAATCTGGCGGGCAGCGGGTTCGGCGCGCTCACCAATGGGCCGGTTTCCTTTGCCACCAATTTTACGGCCATCTTTGGCTCGAACATCTTCCAGACCATCGTGCTGCCCAACAAGGACTTTTACCTGAGCGCGGTCAGCTTTGTCGGGGCGTCGCAGTATCCGCAGCCGCTCAATCTCATCCTGACAAACAATGGCAGCGCCACCACCGTTCACCTGTGGATTCCGACCAATCTTATGGCCTTCAACACCAATTGGACGGTGCTGGGGACCAATTACGAAATCCCCCTGACTAACACCACCTTTGGCCGGGTGGCGCACCTGAGCATGCTGGCCCTGGCCCCCGACCCGACCATGCACGCCATCGAGTGGAACCTGGGAGTGACCCTGCCATGACGGGGAAATGAAAAATGAAAAATGAAAAATGAAAAATTGAAGCCATGAAAAAGATCAGACAGATGGGATCCCGATTCCGAATCGGGAGACCGATAGGCCTGACATTCTGCATTTCTGCCCTTGCCCAGGGCAGCCTTTCCCCCGCCGGGATGGTTCCCTATCTGCTGCCCATGCCCACCAATGCAGTGGCTTCCAGCGGCGGCTACACCAACGTGGCCAACGGCCTGCTGGCCTGGTGGAAGCTCAACGACGGCACCGGGGCCAGCGCGGCGGATTCATCCGGCAACGGCAACACGGCGGCGCTGGTCGGCACGCCAACGTGGGGAACGGGCGATCTCACCCTCAACGGCACCAGCCAATACGTCAACACAACGGACGGCAACTCGATCAAGGGTTTGGCGGCCTATAGCTTGTGCTTTTGGATTGACGGCCCGTTGAACAATGCCAATGGGTCGGACCTATGGTGTGAGCACAACAATTCGGGAAGCGAGACGCGCTTTGAAATCTATGTCAATTACCCGGCCCCGTTCACGCTTTGGGTGGATGGCAGTTCAACGGATGCAGCGAGCACGGCCTGGATTACCGCGACCACCAGCGCCATCCCGGCGAACACCTGGACGCATGTGGCCGTGACAGTTGACTTGACGGCGGGCAAGGTGCTGGTCTATTTCAACGGCTCGCAAGACGCGACGACCGGAACTGTGAGCGGCACAACGTTTGTCGGGACCAACCCGCAAGTAGTCCCATGCCTGGGCAATGATCCCGACGGCGGCGGTTATTATTTGCCGGCCACGCTCTGCCAGGCGCGGGTCTATAATCGCGCCCTGACCGCGACGGAGATAAACGACCTTTTCCACTATGACGCGCATCCTTAAGATCGGCTTGACATTCTGCATTCTGCATTTTGCATTCTGCATTAGGGCGGCGGGGACTGGCCCGGCCTATCCACTGAAATACAACGCCGGCCAGCATTACCTGGTGGACCAGAACAACGTCCCGTTTTTCATCATGGGCGACAGCCCCTGGTATCTGACCGAATCGCTCTACCAACCGGACATCCTCTATTATTTGACCAATCGCGCGGCGCAAGGCTTCAACTCGATCATCCTGGACATCACCGCCGTCACCGAGGAAAGCGCGCAGTCTTTCCCCAGCCGGACAGGCAACATCTACGGGCAGGACCCGTTCACCGGCGTCATCGCCGGGCCTTACACCAACCTGGCCGCGATCAACGCCAATTATTTCACCAACGTGGACTGGGTTTTGAAGGCGGCGGCGTCCAATGGCATTTGCTGCTTCATCTATCCCATGTTTGACGGCGTGCAGGACGGCGGCGAGTGGGGCTGGTATCAGGACGCCGCGCAGAACAGCAGCAACGCCATCTACGGCTACGGCCAGTTCATCGGCAACAGGTATGCCGCGCAGCCCAACATCGTTTGGATCGGGGCGGGGGATTTCGACGAGCCGCAGCCCCCCGATCCGGTTTGGACCATCATCGCCAACGGCATCTTGTCCAAGGACAGCAGCCATCTCATGACCGCGCAGGCCGCGCCGTTTGAAGCGGCCAAACTCCACTACACAAACACCTGGTGCAACCTCAATGACACTTATCCAAGGTCGCCTGGCCCGCAAAACACCACCTACGATTTTGAGAAAACCAACTGGTTCTATTCACCGGTCATGCCCAGCTTCTCGCGTGAGCCGTGGTATGAGAACGACCAGTGGGGGACCATCGGCACGAACTACTTTGACTGCCGGCGTTATGCCTGGGGATCGGCGACCTTCGGGGCCTGCGGCGTGTTTTACGGGAACCAAAACATTTGGGCCTTCAACGGCTCGGCTTCCAGCCAGGATTGGAAAAGCGCCATGCAATCCCCGGCGGCCGTGACCAACGTGATCAAGCTGCTGAACACGCGGCCGTGGTGGAACTTCGTACCCGACTACAACAACGCGGCGGTGAGCGCGGGTTATGGGACTTATGGCCAGGAGGCTTACGTGACGGCCATGCGCGAGGCCAGCGGGCAGGGGATCATTGCTTATGTTCCGTTTGGCACCATGACACCGACGGTGGCCATGAATCAATTGGCTGGATGGTCGGCGACGGCCTGGTGGTATAATCCCCGGACCGGCGCGGGCACGGCCATCGGCGCCTATGCCACGAGCGGGACGCAGACTTTCACGCCGCCAGACACCAATGACTGGGTGCTGGTGATAGACTCGGTGCTGGCGCGGAGCGCGGGGGTTCACCCATGAGAAAAATCGGATTGACAAGATGGATGGGACTGATGGGATTGATGGGAGCGATGGGAGCCATGGGAGCAATGGGAGCGATGGGAGTGATGATGGCCGGCGGGGCGGGCCGGCGCCGCAATAACAGGCCAGGTGGAGATGGAGGAGAATATGTCTGAAGAAGGCCCGGAGTTTGAAGTTCGTGTGGAGACGGCGCTGGAACTGGCCGGGGCGGAGGAGGGGGCGGCGGAGCTGGAGAGGGCCATCGGGAAGGCCAAGGCGGTGGGCCGGAATTTTGGCCGGTTGGCAAAGCAACTGGCCAGGGCCAGGGAAGGGGTGAGGCGGTTTCGCCTGGCACACCCAGGCGGAGGCGCCGGGGCGGTGGAGACAAGGCAGAATGCATCGTCCTGCGCAGAGGCTTCCACCTTGGCCGGGCCTACGGTGGACAGGACGGAGGACAGGACGGCGGAGGAGAAAGGGCAAGGGCAGCATGAAAAGCAGGGGAGGGATTACGAATTGGAAGAGGGAACGAGTCACGGCTCGACGGAGTCTCGCCCTACCGGGGCGGAAGGAGGGCAGGAGGGCAAAGGGACTGAGGCAAGACAAAATGCATCCTCTCCCGCCGGGCCTTCCACCTGCGCCGGGGCTTCGGAGGACAGGACGGCGGACGAGAACGGCCAAGGGCAGAATGAAAACGAGGAGAGGGATTACGGATTGGAAGAGGGAACGAGTCACGGCTCGACCGAGCCCCGCCCGGCCGGAGCGGGAGGCGGCGATGGTGGAGACGGGAGGATGGCAGAGGCGGGCCGGCGGGAGGTGGAGGCGATGGTGCGGCAGGCGATGGAGGAGCGGGAAAGGACGCGGCCACAAAGGGAAAACCGGCCGGAGGAGGAGGCGCGGGTGGCGGCGCTGGAGTCGCGGCTGCGGTGGCTGGAGGAACGGACGAGGATTGGCCGGGATTTCTGAAATGAAAAATGCAGCATGAAAAATGAAAAGACTTATACGACGCTGACTTTTGCAGGGGTGGAACAGTGCCTGGGCGACCCTCCTGAGCTAAAGCTTCCTCCTTCGCCGGGCCTACGGAGGACGGGACGGAGGGCAGATTGGGGGATCTGAGCCGTGACCTATACCACACTGACATACAATGGGACGGAGAAGTCGCTGGCTGATTGGGGGATCGGCAAGTGGCGGCGCGAGGCCTTTAACCAGGCGAGCGATTCGTTCGCATTCGATCTGCTGGCCGCGACGGACGCGGCGGAGATTCTCCCCTATGGGGCGATGGTCACAATTTCCACGGGGAGGACGCCCGGGCCGGGCGTCCCTACCCCGGCGAATGGACTGCCCGTGTCGGGCTGCACTTCATGGACGGGGGGCAAGAAATGGTTTGTCGGATGGCGGGTGCAGAACATCCGCACCGGGACGCCGGAGATGGAGGGGTTCGCTTACAGATTCGCGGGGCCGTGGGACTTTTTCTTCGAGCGGCTGGTTTTTCAGAAGCTGTGGCTGACCTGGAACGGGGTGAAGCAGATCGCCGACTGGCGCTCGCAAGTGGTGCTGGGGATGAGCGTCAATGCCCTGACCGGAGCGGGGGACACGGTGACGGGGAGCACGGCGACCAACCTGATGAGCATCAGTCAACAATTAAAGGAGATCGCGGCCTAAGTTATTGCGCAAAGTTCCTACGAGCAAACCATCAACGGGCTGGGCTGGCCGGCGGGCGGGCAACCGCAGTTTGACAACCTCACGACGGACGGGAACGGCAATTACGAGCTATTGCCGGCGCCTGGCCCAAATTGCCGGATCCCGGATTTTGTGCCGGGGCTGGCGGGCGCAAGCGGAGACACGTCGGTTAGCACGTCGGGCCTTATGCTGCGCGCTCCTCTCGATGCGGTGAATGACATGACCTGCGGGGAGTGTTTTCGCCGCATGCCGCGCTGGATCGGGGCGGTAGGCTCGCCGGTGGCGTGGTTTGATTATACGACGGCGCCGCCGACGCTGCAGGTGAGCACGCGGGACCAGTTGGCGGGCGTGGCGCTGCCGCTGGTCGGGGCCACCGAATCCATCAAAATCCAGCGGCGGGATGATTTGATCCCGTCGGCCATCGCGTTCAAGTATCGCATCAGCGGGCAGATCAATGGCACGCCTTATTCCATCATCGAGAATGACATTGCGGCCACGGTGGATGGCAGCGCGGTGGAGGGGATGGGGATGTTCGGGCTGCTGACCAATTTGCGCGGGGGCGCGATTTCCGGGGACGCGCAAACGCAGTTGCCGCAGCAGGCGCGGCGGTTGGCGGCGCAAATCGCGACGTTCGATTTCGAGGGGTTCTCCGGCGATACGGCCAGCGGGACGATCGCGACGGTGGCGCTGAACCTGGCCGATCCGGCGGGCGGGGGAGCGGCGGCGGCGTTCTGGACGGCGCTGTTTCCGCAACTGGCCAATGTGAGCGGGCTGGCGTTTTATCAGGACCCGGCGGGAGCGGTGGCGCCGCTGGTGCAGGATGCCGGCGGCAATCCGATCAACACGGCGGCGTATCCGAATATCCTGGCGGACGGCAATGTGGCGCCGTGGATGTATGTCAATAATACGCCGGGCAGCGCCACGCCGGGGCAATGCGTGGGGGCGACGATCACGGGTTATTTTGCCTACACGGACAACGCCAGCCCGGCGGCCGATCCGGACGTGAACCCCGGCACGGTGCAGTGCCATCCGCTGACCATCAAGGTCAAGCTGACCAATCTGAGCAGCGGCACCTATCAGTCGCGCCCGCAGGTCAACCCTGGCGAGCCGGTGCCCTACGGGCTGCCGGGTTACATTTACGCGATTGAATCCATCCCGCAATACCAGGGGAGTTTGAGCGTGGTGGAAGAGGAGATCGGCGACCTCTGCCCGCTGGGGCATGGTCTGAATCTGAGCGGAGGGCTGGCGGAATGGGGGACGATGAACGCGTGCGTGCAACAGGTCAATTATGACGGGACGGGGCGGACGGAAATTATTTTTGGCCCCGCCCGGCATTTGGGGAACGCGGATCTGGTGGAGCGGCTGCGGGTGAACCGGGGGCCGCGCTGGTATAATTTGATCGGGAACGATCTGTTGAACTCCAATCCGAGCACGGGGGCGACGGCGCTGGGAAAGAATGTGCCGGTGTCGTCGCCCAGTCCGGGGAACAAGGTGTGCAGTGAGACGCTGCTGCCGCAGAGTCTGAAGGATTTGCAAAGCCATTTGGCGGGCTACACGCAGTTGTTGCCGGGCGCTTATCTGTGGACAAAAGGCAACGGACGCAGCGGGCTGAGCCTGGTGGATGCGGGGCCGGGGCTGGCGCTGGCGGGGGGAAGCGGCGGGGCGCTGGACAGCCAGTACGTGCTGGTTTCGGTCGCGCAACTGCTCTCGGTGGTGGCGGGCCAGCCGGTGAAGTTCTTCGAGCTCAACACTTGCGAGGGCGGGGACGCGACCTATTACCGGACGTTCCTTTGCACGGACAAGTATCATCATTGATCGGGCTGATCGGACTGAGCAGACGGACCAGACGGATTGGACGGATTAGCGAGAATGAAATATGGCAAATCGAGTGGCAACGTGCCCCAGGGCGAAACAGATCGTCGGCTATAAGGGCTGGCTGGGCTGGGCGGGGGGCTTTGCCTTTCCGGGGTTCAAGGGGAATTGGGTTTATCCGGTGACTTATGCCGGCGGGGTGCCGACTAACAGCGGGCCGGGAAGCTGGACCTTTGCCGCGGACGGCGGCGCGATCACGGGCAGCACCGCCAACTTCGCCGCGGGCGACCTGGTGCTGCGGGAGTTCGAGCCGGCCGGTCCTTTGACGGATTATTTAACCGGGATCGCGCAAAGCTATCCGAAATACTGGACCGTTTATATTTGCACGTCGGCCATCACCGGGAGCACGACGGATCCGGCGCTGGACAGCACCCATTTTGAGGCGTGGGATTTCCAGGTGTTCACCGTCAGCGGCGGCACCCTGACGACCGACGCGGGCAATGCGGCGGGCGGCTCCATTGGCGGCTCGGGCCGGGCGCTCTTTACGGAGACGACGGACACGGCTAGAGCGTTTCCATAAATGATATAGCTTGACTGGGGCGAGAGGGCTGGCAGGCTTGAGCCATGCGAGCGATACCCGTGTCTGCGCGCGAGCGCATCCTGCAACTCTATGAACAAGGCAAAAGCACCCGCGAGATCGCGGACTTTTTCGGCTTTTGCGTGGCGGCGGTGCGCCGGGTCCGGCAGCAGTTCCAAGAGCGCGGCACGCTCCAGCCGCAAACCCATTTGTGCGGGCGCAAAACGCTGCTGAACGCCGGACGCCAGGCTCGCCTGCAAAAGCTGGTGGCGGCCCAGCCCGACGCGACGTTGGCCGAGTTGGGGGCGCGTCTGGACCGCCCTTTCGGGACCTCCACTGTGGATTTGTGGCTGCGCAAACTGGGGTTGAGCTATAAAAAAAACGCTCTGCGCCGCCGAGCAGAACCGTCCGGACGTGGCCGAAAAGCGGGCCCATTGGCATGAGCGTCTGGCAAGTGACCCACCTGCCCGACTGGTCTTCGTGGATGAAAGCGGGGCCAACACCAAGATGACCCGTTTTTGCGGGCGGTCACCCGTGGGCCGAAGACTGGCGGCCCACGTCCCGCAGGGACATTATCAGACCACCACCCTGGTCTGCGCCATTCGTCTGGCCGGGCCTGCGGCCCCCTGCCTCTTTGAGGGGGCCATGGACGGGGAAATGTTTTTGGCCTGGATCCAGCAGGGGCTGGTGGTGGAGTTGCGCAAGGGTGACTTGGTCATCATGGACAACTTGGCCACGCATAAGGTGACCGGAGTTCGCCAAGCCATCGAAGAGGCCGGGGCAACGCTGCTGTATCTGCCGCCCTATTCGCCAGACTTTAATCCCATCGAAAATATGTGGAGCAAGGTCAAACAAATTATGCGAGGTCTCGCGCCGCGAACCGCCAAGGAACTGCTCCAAGCGGCGAAGATTGCCTTTGAAGCCATCTCCACCGCCGATTGCCGGGGCTTCTTTTTAAACGCCCGCTACGCTACATGATTTATGGAAATGCTCTAATTTAGAATTGACAATCACGACGGCGCTGGACAATTTTCCCCTGATGCCGACGGCGATCAGCGGCCTGACGGCGGCTCTGGGCACGAGCAATGACAGCGCGCCGGCCTGGGCGGACGCCAGCGCGCAGGAGGCGGCGGCGGCGGGGACTTTTGTCCATGATTGGACCTTCCCCGGCAATTACGACGGGACAGCGGCGACTTACACGCCGCCGGGGACGCCGCCGGGCGCGGCGCAGGCGGAGCTGGTTTTTCCGGCGCTGCCCTATCAACGGACGGTGAATTTCTCCCCGGTCTATCCTGGCGGGGGCGCGATCAACAGCGTCTTCGCCATCGTGGCATCGCCCCCGGCGGTTTATCTGCCGGGCCTGGTGAGCTGGGCCTGTTCGGCGAGTTCGTTGCAATGGGAGTTCGCGGCCTGGAGTTGGAATGCGAGCGTGGAATACAGTTTCGCCCTCGGCCACTTTGGCGCGCTGGCCACGGCGCCGGGGACAATCACGCAGACGATCACGCTGGGCCGGCCTTACTCCTTAAGCGATGTGGCGGCGCAGGCGGCGGCCTTGATGAGCGCCACGACCTTTGCCGCGATTGCCTGGGGAACGTCGTGGCAGAACACCTACGATGCCACCGGGGCGGTGGTCTCGACCCAGAATTTTGCGTTCGATGTCACCAACGCCATCACGGCTTCCTGCCGGATCGGCACGGAGGTGAAGTGGGGCGCGGCGGTCAACGGGCTGTTCACCTCGGGGGCGGCTTCGTGTTATTGCAGCAAAGCCCTGGTGGACGTGTGCGGCAATTATTGCCAGCGGACCTACCACTGCCCGACGGTGACGTGTGTTTCGGGCAATGTGGACGGATACGCGCCGGTGGAGATTGACCCGCCGGGCACGCCGGGGGAATCTTCTGCGATTTACGCGGGGTGCCAATGCACCTGAAGAAATGCAGAGTGCAGAATGCAAAATGCAGAATGAAATGCGGCCTCCTCCGCAGAGCCTGCCACCTGCGCCGGGCCTTCGGTGGACAGGACGGTGGACGGGATGGTGGACAGGGAATGAAGAATGCAAAATGAAAATCAGCCCATCCTCCTGCGCCTCAGCCTCGCCGAAATCCACTCGCGCGGACGGGTCAGGACGCCGGGATATGTGGAGGCGCTGCTGGCGGCGGGGCGGGCGGACGCGGACGGGGTGCATTGGCTGGTGCCGCTGGCGGCGCTGCGGGAGGTGTGGGCCCGCCATGGCGCGCCGGGCTTGGACCTGGAGCATGGGGGCGGCTGCGGCGGATGCGGCTCCTGAAACGGGGCGGGCTTTTGGCCGGCGCACAGTCAAACACAATGTTGCCATGCCGGGAACCAGGCCCTTTGCCAGGCGCGTGTGCTCCCCGGAACGGGCCGGGTTTTGCGCTGGCGGCTTGTGGAAAGGGCGGGGGGATGGCATGGTGGCGGGGCTTGAAAATACTCGTCGCCATGACCGGGGCCAGCGGGGCCATCTACGCGCAGCGCCTGCTGGATAATCTGGATCCGGGCCGGCACGAAATCCATGTGGTGCTGAGCCATTACGCGCAGGTGGTGCTGGCGGAGGAGCTGCCGGGCGGCCTGCGCCTGGCGGCCGGGGTGACGACGCACGGCCTGAAAAGCATGAACGCGCCCTTCGCCAGCGGCTCCAATCCAGTGGACGCCATGGTGGTGATCCCCTGCACCATGGGCACGGCGGGACGGATCGCGCACGGGTTCAGCGAGGACATTTTGCTGCGGGCGGCGGACGTGACGCTGAAGGAGAAGCGCAAGCTGATCCTGGTGCCGCGGGAAACGCCGCTGAGCCTGATTCATGTCAGGAATTTTGAGCTGCTCCTGCTGGCGGGGGCGGTCATTCTGCCGGCCAATCCGTCCTTTTATCATCGTCCGGCCAGCATTGAGCAAGTGGTGGACAGCGTGGTGGGGCGGGTGCTGGATCATCTGGGAATTGGGCACGGGCTGGTGCCGCGCTGGCAAGAAGAAAAGGAGTGAGGCCGCCACAGCCGAGGACGCAGGATGTTTTTCTCGAAAATACGGAAATGGGCCGGGTTCATCAAGCTGTCGCACACGGTGTTTGCCCTGCCCTTTGCCCTGGCGGGGATGGCAGTGGCGGCGCGGGAGCAGCGCGGCTGGCCGGGCTGGCGGAAGTTCCTGCTGATCCTGGCGGCGATGTTTTGCGCGCGGACCTGCGCCATGGCCTTCAACCGCATCGCGGACCGGGAACTCGACCGGGCCAATCCGCGCACGGCGGGGCGGCCCCTGGCGGCGGGGGAGATTTCGGCGGCGGGGGCGTGGGCGCTATGTTTGACAGGGGCGGCCGGGCTGGTGCTGGCGAGCTGGCTGCTCAATGATGTCTGCGCGGCGCTGTCGCCGGTGGCGCTGGTCATCGTGTGTTTTTATTCGCTGACCAAACGGTTCACCGATTTCAGCCATGTTTTCCTGGGGGTGGCGCTGGGGCTGGCGCCGGTCGGGGCCTGGCTGGCGGTGAAGGGGAGTTTTCATTTTTTCCCGGACGGGGCCAGGACGCTGGAGAACAGCGCCATCCTGCCGCTGCTGCTGGGGGCGGGGGTGGTGTTCTGGCTGGTGGGCTTCGACATTATTTACGCGCTGCAGGACTATGAGTTTGACCGGGCGCACGGCCTGCATTCGCTGGTGGTGCGGTGGGGTGTCAACAATGCGCTGGCCGCGTCGTTTTTGTCGCACATGATCATGTGGCTGGTGTTGATGGTGTTCGGATTGCTGGCCCGCTTCCGGCTGGCCTATTATGTCGGGCTGGTTTTTATTCTGGGCTGCCTGTTCATGGAACACTGGCTGGCGCGGCGGCGGAGCTTGAACTGGATCAACCAGGCCTTTTTCCGGCTCAACGCCGTGATCAGCGTGGTGTTCGTGGTGGTGACGCTGACGGAAATCGTGTTTCCATTCCTGCGCTTTAGAAGGTGAACTTTTTTTGAGGCGGAGCGGACCAGGACCAAGCCGGCAAAGGCAGGGGTCGGTGTCTTAATTTGTTTTTTCGGGCGTTCTCCGATTGCGTTCAATGGGTTACGCACGAAATTGCCGCATGGGTTGTATTACAGTCATTTTTGCACTGGCCCGGCATTGGTTAAAAGCCCGTATCCGGCGGCGATAAAACCGCCGTTCGTCAAAAAAGTAGAAACCCTCCAAAATTGGTTTGTTTGCGGCGGTATCTGGAAAGTTTTTGGCCAGTTCTTGTTCACAATAAGGACAATTTCTCCACCCATAGTTTGCAAAGGCGATGTGGCTTCATCCTTCCCGAGTCCCTCAATCTGCACAAAACTCAGGTCGTTAAACGTCACCCTATTTGGGTTCCGAAATCCATCCTGCTTGGTGGAGTCAAATGTCAAATCAAAACAGATGTTTGGAACGTATGGCTTATTTCTGCGGATACCCAAAGCTTCTCCAGAAAGCGTCCCCACAAAAACCACATGCCCGATAAGCACCATTTCTGCGAACCCTTCTTCCAGTGATATGTTAGGCCGCTGCCCTAAAACCAACAGAGCGGTCTCGCCCTTTTTACTATCCAAATCACTGAACTGCGGCTCATCGTTGCGAAAGGCATCATGGAAATTCAGTAATTTCTTCGCAAATTCCATTTCTCGACCGTCCTTGGGTCGAATCTCGATGCGGGCATATCCAGAGATAGAATTGATTGGGAGATTGAGGGGGTCCCCAAAAACTAGACCACTGCTGAAGAAGATAGACTTTTGTTGGTCTGCTGGAAATGAGAGAAAGCAGACTGATGAAAACAAAACGGAAGCGGCACAGTGCGGCCTTCAAGGCCAAAGTGGGATTCGAAGCCCTGGTGGGGCTTAAGACGGTCGCGCAGCTGGCGCGAGAGTACGCGGTGCATCCGACCCAGGTCACGCAATGGAAAGCGACGATTCGCGACCGGTTGCCCGACCTGTTTGAGGCGGGGCATGCGGGCAGCGCAGACCAGGAGGAGTTGATCGGGCAATTGCACCAGAAGATCGGGCAGTTGACGGTGGACCTGGACTGGCTGAAAAAAAAATCCAAACAACTGGGCCTTTAAAGAGCCTGGCGGAGTTGGTCGGCCCGGATGCGCAGGTGAGCGTGCGGCATCAGTGCGACCTGCTGGATTTATGCCGGAGCAGTTACTATTACCAACCGTGCCCCGAGACGCCGGAGAATCTGGCGCTGATGCGGCGTTTGGACCAGTTGCACTTGGACCATCCGGTCTATGGCAGCCGCAAGTTGCGGGTGCTGTTGGGCCGGGAGGGCTGGGAAGTCAATCGCAAGCGGGTGGTGCGGCTGTTGCGGGTCATGGGCATCGAGGCCATCTACCGCAAACCCCGGACCAGCCTGCCGGGGCCGGGCCATCAGATCTATCCGTATCTGTTGGGCGAGTTGGAGATCACCGGGCCCGATCAGGCTTGGTGCGCGGACATCACCTATGTGCCGATGGCACAGGGGTTTATGTATCTGGTGGCGGTGATGGATTGGTGGAGCCGGTATGTGCTGGCGTGGCGCTTGAGCAACACGTTGGAGAGCGCCTTCTGCGTGGACGCCTGGGAAGCGGCGCTGCAGAGCGGGCGGAAGGCCCCGCTGATCGCCAACACCGACCAGGGGTCGCAGTTCACTTCGCCGCTGTATATCAACGCGGTGGAATCGGCGGGGGTGGACGTGAGCATGGATGGCCGGGGGCGGTGGATGGACAACCGGTTTATCGAGCGGTTGTGGCGGAGCGTCAAGCATGAGGACATATATCTGCAAGATTACCTGGACGGGATCGAGGCCGGGCGCGGGCTGGCGCGCTGGTTTGAGGATTACAACCGGTTGCGTCCGCACGCGGCTTTGCACTATGCGACGCCCGCGGCCGTGTATTCTGATCCCGGGGCCTACGGAGCCCAACCGGCCCGATGGGAAGCGATGCAGCCCAAGGAGGGCTGGCCGGCCGGAAAAACTTGAAATCAGACCGCCTGCGGCGGTAAGGTTGGAAACCCTAAGAAAACGGAGAGGGAGGACGGGCGGTGCCAGGCGCGGCTCGTTCTCTCTTTTCGAAAGGGTTTGGAAGCGCGGAATGAACAACAGACAAACAAAAATACAAATGACAGCGGACCTCCAGAGTCTATCTTATTCTCCGCGCTCCGTGGTCTAAAGGATGGGGTCCACCTCAAATCGCCAGGTTTCGTTGTCCCTCTGGGCGTAATCAGGCTTGATGATCGGCCTGGGTCAATAAGCTTTTCAAGTTCTATCGGTCTTCCGCTCAATTCAGCTATTTTCTTTCGTTTCTGCCCCCTCTCAAGGATCGCCCATGATGTGCTTAAGCCAGCAATCACCCATGCAACCCATTGATTTATCGCCACACTTGCTAATAATTTTTCTGCGAACTTAGCCATGGTCACTTTACCACTCAGCGCCTTAATTGATTCGTTGGCATAATGCGCCCAAAAAATAAGCACCAGACCCCATATTGCCACTTTCACAATCGCAACTGACGCTTCAATCACTTTAACCATCAGCGTAGTTTTATATTGCATCTCCGCTTTGGATAATGGAGGTTTGCCCATGTGCCACAGTAAATCAAAACCCCCAAAAACTGTCAATTAGAATCACTGGTAAAGAACAGCCCTTTCCACAACCATTTTAGCACAACTCATGCCAAAGTCAATAGTGCAACAATCTAATTATTCAACCAAAACGGATTGAGTCAAACAACCCGGAAGCGCACCATGACCCTAAATGAGGATGGCAGGGCGCGCACTCCGTGCGCGCCGCGGCGGGCAACGGAGTGCCCGCCCTACCTTTCGCGGCACATCCATGACGGACGAGTTGCCAAGAATTGTTGCGGGGCCGGCGCCCTGCGCCGAGTTCGAGCCACAGGCTCGACGCTACACCGTTGGAAGGAACGAACCGCCAGCCATGAACCCGCGGCAAACTCCCTCTCCACGGCCCTGCTCCTCCACGAGGGTGCGGAGTAGAGGGGAAGACGCACGGGGTCCCATACCTTTTCCAGTTCGTAACGGCACTATGGCGAAGGCGATTGGCGACGGTCGCAGAACGCCGCTACAGTGGGAGAGCAAACTGGAAACGGGGTCAATCTTCGGGGCGCTCGCCGCTGGGGGCCATCTTGACCAGCTTGGGATCGAATTGGCCCAGCACGGTGACCAGGTCTTGCTGGGCGGCCATGACCTGGCGAATGTTCTTGCAGGCCATGGGCACTTCGTCCAGGCCGGCGGAAATCAGGGTGACGCCGGCCTGTTTGAGAAAACGGCTTACGTCCTATCAGGCCGGGAGATCAATGGAGCTGGCCGATTTGGAAATCCAGGGCGGCGCGCTGGATGTGGTAATCGTAACGCGCGCCGGCTTCCTCAATTTGGGCGGAGGTTTGGTTCAACTCCGCCTGGCTCAATTCCACGATGGAATTGAGGCCGAGGTTGAAGCGGGCCTGGGCCAGTTGCAAGGCCTGGTTGGCGTTTTGCAACAGGCTGGCCGTCAGCGCAATGCGGGCGAAGGAATAGTCGAGGTTGAGCTTGGAAATCTGGGTGTCGCGCGCGATGGTGTTTTCCTGGTCGCGCACGGTCTGGCCGGCGGCATCGGCCAGCAAGGCGGCCTCGCGCTGGCGGGCCTGATAAAGACCGCCGGTGAAGAGCGGGAAATTGAGGTTGACGCCGGCGGCGGCGTAATTGTCCCCCAGGCGCGAATCGCCCAGCGGCATCAGGCCGCCGCCGGCCAGGGCGCTGAGGGTGGGGTAACTCAACTTGTTTTCGGCGCGCGCGAATTCCTTGGCGGCGTCGCGCTGGTAGCGGGCGCGGGCCAGGTCGGGCCGGTTGGCCAGGGCCAGGACGATGAGGTCCGGGCCGCTGTTGGTGACCAATTCGGGCATCGGCTCCTCGGCCAGGTCAAAGCTTTGGGGCTGGCGCTCGCCCAGCACGGTGGAGAGGCTGGCGAAGGCCGATTGCAAATCCTTGTCCGCCTTGGCCACGAGGAGATGGGCTTGATCGAGGTCCACGCTGGCAAAGCTGACATCCAGCTCGGACCTCGTTTTGGCGGTGGCGGCCAGTGCCTGGGTCTGGCGCAGGACGACCGTGCGTTCATTTTCTGTTTGACGCGCGGTGGCCAGAATGGCCTGCGATTCCAAGGCGGAGAAATAAGCGGCATTGACCTCGAGCAGAATTTCCTCACGGGTCGCCTCCCGGTTCATTTCCTCGGCGCGGGCGCGCAGACTGGAGCTGCGGGTCAGTTCGGAGGTCCGGCCAAAATCGGTGAGGAGCTGGGCGATGGTAATGCCCTCGGCCTCACGCTGGAAGACATTGGGATTATTGAGGTAGCCGGCGGAGACGTGGGTGTTGTTGGGGTCGGCCGTTCCGACCGCCGTGGCGCTGGCGTAGATGTTGGGAAGAAACGCGGCGCGGACCTCTTTGACAGATTGCCGGGCGGCCAGGGCCTGAAGATTGGCGACGGAAATGCGGGGGTGTTGGGCCAGAGCGATGTCTTCGGCTTCCCGCAAGCTCAGGCGCCGCGGGGCATCGGCGGCGGGCAGAGAGCCGGCGGCGCAGAGCAAGAGCATAAAGCAAGCGGCTTTTTTCATGAGGCGGGATGGACCTTGAGTCCGGCGGAACGGGCGGCATCGTGTTTGCCATAGAGGATCAGGTAAGCGGCCGGGACGATGAACACGGTCAGCACCACCGAAACAGCCAGTCCGCCGATGATGGCCCGGGCCAGAGGCGCGTAGGCCTCGCTGCCGGTGCCCAGCTTGAGTGCCATCGGAATGCAGGCCGATTAAGCGTGGCCAGCGAGGTCATCAGCACCGGACGCAGCCGCACCCGGCAGGCCAGCGACACGGCCTCCCGCAACGGCCGTCCTTCTTCCCGCAGCCGGCTGGTAAATTCCACGATCAGGATGCTGTTGGAAACCACGATGCCCACCATCATCACCACGCCCATCAGCGACATGACGTTCAGCGTCGTGCCGGTCAGCCAACAGGATGAGCAGCACTCCGGTCAGCCCGGTCGGCACCGCCAGCAGAATCAGCAACGGATCCACGAAGGACTTGAACTGCGCGACCAGGATCAGATAAACCAGCAGCGTCGACAGGATCAGCCCCAGCCCGAAACTGCGTGAAGGAGGAGCGCATGGCCTGCACCGAGCCGCGCACGGCGATCTTCATGTTTTCCGGCAATACGAGTTGCCTGAATGATCTTTTGCACGCCGGCATAGACCCGGCTCAAGTCCTCGCCCGCGGGGGCGACATAAACATCCACGGCGCGCCGGATCTGGTAGTGGTCCACCTCGGTGGGGCTGAGGATGTGGGAGATGCGGACGACCGAGTCCAGCCGGGTCGGCTCCTTGAGGTGGGGCGCGCGCAAGGGCATCGAGCCAAGGTCGGCCAGATTTTTCACGATGTTCTCCGGGTATTGGACGGTCAGCAAGTAGTCGTTGCCGGTCTTGGGGTCAATCCAGTAGCTGGGCGCGATCATGCCGTCGGAGGTCAGCGCGGTGATGAGGCTGTCCACGACTTCCTTGGCGCTGAGGCCCAGTTCGCTGGCGCGCTCGCGGTCAATGTCAATTTTCAACGCCGGATAATCCACGTCCTGCGGCACCAGCACGTCGCTGACGCCCGGCAGTGCGCGCACTTGCTGGGCGATTTTGGTGGCGACGGCGTGCGTCGGCCGTGCAGGTCCATGCCGCTGACTTGGATGTCCAGCGGCGCGGGCATGCCCTGGTTGAGGATGGCGTCCACCAGGCCGCCGGTCTGGAAATAGGCGCTGAGTTGCGGCAACTCCTTTTGGAGACTGGCGCGGACCAGGTTCATGTAGGCAAAGCTGCTGCAGTTCGATGGCCGTCGTTTAGCCCGACCTGGACAAAGGCGGTGTGCGGGCCGGAGTTGGGGGTGAGGATGGAGGAAAAGCCGGGCGTGATGCCGATGTTGGAGACGATGATTTTGAGGTCGCGCTTGGGCACGACCTCGCGGACGATGTCCTCGACCTGGCCGACCAATTGGTCGGTCAGTTCCAGGCGCGTGCCGGAGGGCGCTTTGACATTGATGACGAACTGGCCGGGATCGGTGCGCGGGAAGTAGGCCTTGCCGACCAGCGGATAGAGCGCCAGGCTGAGCAGAAAGACGCCGGTGATGCCGAGCACGGTGGCCAGCGGGCGCAGCAGGGCGATGTTCAAGCACGCCCTCGTAGCGGTCGAGCATCTGGTGGAATTTGTGGTTGAACCAGGCGTTGAAGCGCGCGCCCCAGCTTTTCCTGGGCGCTGGCACGCCCGGCTCCTCTCCGAGTTCCTCGTCGGCATCGTGCCTTTTGATCAGCTTGGCGCAGAACAGCGGCACCACCGTCATGGCCACGAAATAGGAGGCGAACAGCGAGAGCACCACCGACAAGCGCCAGGCGCCGAAACAGATAGCGGCTGACGCCGTAAAGGAAGGTGACCGGAAAGAAGACAACGACCGTGGTCAGGGTCGCCGCCAGCACCGGCAGGGCGACTTCCTTGCCGCCGCGTTCGGCGGCGACCTCGGGCGGCTCGCCCATTTCCAGGTGGCGGAAAATGTTTTCCAGGACGACGACCGAGTTGTCGATCAGCCGGGAAAAGGCCAGGGCCAGCCCGCCCAGAACCATGGCGTTGATGGTGCTGTTGCCCAGATCCAAGGCGAATAAAGGCCGCCAGGGCCGAGAGCGGAATGGAAAGGAACACCGCCGCCGTCGCCCGCAGGCTGCCCAGAAAGATCAGAATCATCAGCCCGGTCAGGACCAAGCCGATGGTGCCTTCATGGATCAGGTTTTCAATGGCCGCTGCGACAAACACCGACTGGTCGAAGACGACGTCTGCGTGCACCAGTTGCTTGGGCACGTCCAGCAGTTTGGCAACGACGTCTTTGACGCCGTCGACCACCGCGATGGTGTTGGCCTCGCCCCCCTGCTTCAGGACCGGGAGATACACCGAAGGCTGGCCGTTCATGCGCACTTTGTTATAACTGGATTTGCGAGGCGTCCTGGGCCTTGCCCACATCGGCCACCAGCACCGAGGCGTCGCCCACCGTCTTCAGCGGCACCAGGTTGATGTCTTTCATGGCGTTGATCTGGCTGTTGGCATAGAGGTTGTAGTCGTAAGGCCCGATCTTCACGTCGCCCGCCGGCAGAATGAGGTTGGCCTCGTTGACCGCGCGCACCACATCCATGACGCTCAACTGATGCGCCTCCAGTTTGAGGGGGTCCACATAAACCATGATCTGGCGATAGCGTCCGCCGAAGGCGGCGGCACGGAGGCCCCCGGCACGCCGGCCATCTGGTTGCGCACGTTGAACTGGCCCAGGTCGCGCAGCTGCGCTTCGCTCAGGCCCTCGCCTTTCAAGGTGACCAGGCAGACCGGCAGGCTGGAGGCGTCGAATTTCAACACGACCGGCGGCAGGGTGCCCGGCGGCAGCTAACGCAGGTTGGCCATGGCCAGGTTGGCGATGCTCGTCACGGCCGAATCCGGATTGGAGCCGGGCTGGAAATAGACCTTGATCAGACTGACGCCCGGCAGCGAGCGGGACTCCATGTGGTCGATGCCGGTGGCCAGCGTGAAGAAGCGCTCGAACTGGCCGGTGATGTCGTTTTCAATCTGCTCCGGCGGCATGCCCGGAATAGAACGTGGCCACCACCACCACGGGAATTTTGATCGGGGGAAACAAATCCACCGGCATGCGCATCAGGCTGGTCACGCCCACCACGCAGATGATCAGGCACAGCACGACGATGAAATAGGGATAGCGGATGGCAAAGCGGGACATAATGAGATGAGGGGTTCAGTATTTTGCCTGGGCCACCGCCGCCTTCAACTTTTCCAGGGAGAAGCCGGAGGAGCGGCAGAGTGAGATCAGCGTCTCCTCCACCGCCTCGATTTTCGCCGCCGCCTGCGGAATCTGGGCGGCGATCTCCAGGGGAATGGATTGGACGCCGTGAATGTCGCCGTGCAGCAGATCGCCGGTCTGAATCTTCAAGCCGCCGATCTCCACCGGCCCGCCGATTTCCACGATGTGGACATAGGCGTGCGAGACCGAAACGCTGCCGGCAAAGAGGGAAAAACCGAGGGCCTCCGCCTCCGGAATGTCGCGCACCGAACCGTTGGTGACGGCTCCAACGCAGCCCAGGGCGCGCAGGATGTTGACATGCACCGCGCCGAGCAAGGAGCCAAGCCCCGGGCGCGTGGCGCAGTCCTGCACCACCACCACGCGCGGCGCGGGGAGGGACAGGATGTACTCCCACCAGTCCGTGCGGTCGGGATAAGGCCCGTCGGCCGTCGGAGGCGACGAACCGCGAATCTGCACGGTGGCGGCGTAGCCGAGCATGGGCGGAAGGGACGGGAAAAGGCAATGCACCTCGCCGGTCACGAAGCCTTCGTTGCGCAGGCGTTTATGGAAGGTTTCAATGGCGTTGGCCAGCAGACAGGCGTTGAGTTTGCGCAAGGCTTCCAATTGGTCTTCCGTCAACACTGTTTTCATCGGTTTCACATTATCCTTTCCGCTTCACTTGGGCCGTCATTGCAGCACCGGCTCCTGCCAGGGTTTGGTCTCCACTTTTTCGCCGGCGCGGACCAAGGTGCGCCCGCCAATCATGACCAACTCCCCCTCGTTGAGGCCGGATGTGACTTCGCAGCGCGTGGGCGTTTCCAGTCCAATGGTGACGGTGCGGGTCTCAATTTCATGGCTGGCGTTGACCACATAAACGGTGTCGGTAACCCCAAGGGACACGGCTTGGATGGGAATGGAAAGGGCGTGCGGGCTCTCATCCAATTTGAAGGCGGCGGCGGCGTACATGCCCGGCACCAATTCCAAGGTAGGATTGGGCACTTCGATTTCAGTGATCATCGTTCGGGTGTCGTGATTGACCCTGCTGGTGAAACGTGAAACCTCGCCCGTGAAGAGTTTGTTGCCCAAGGATTGCACCCGCACCGCCACCTTGTCCCTCAAGTGAATGAATCTAACGTCGTCCACGGAGACGGGAAAATCCAGGCGGAGCCGGTAATTGTCCGACACGCGCACCAGCGGCCGGGCCTGGGTGTCCGAAGAGGTGCCGGCCTGAATGAGCGCGCCAGGGTCGGCATACCTCATGGTGACGACGCCATCAAAGGGCGCGATGATTTGCGTGTAGTCCACCAGCGTTCGATATTTCTCCACGTCCGCCTTGGCGGAGGCCAGGGCGGCGGCAGTGGCCATGTCCTTGGCTTCGGCGGTATCAATATCCTGCTGGGCGACGAGATTGGAATGCTCCACGTTGACCCCGTCCAGCCGGGTAAAGATCAGATGGGCATTGGTGTATTCGGCTTCGGTCCGCTGTTGCGCGGCCCTGGCTGCGTCCAGTTCGGCGTGTAATTCTGGAACCTCCAGCGAGGCCAATAGCTGCCCCTTCTTGACCTTGTCCCCAAAATCCACGTTCATGTTGGTCACATAACCGGAGACCTTGGCGTTCAATTCCACCTCGACGTACGGACGGAATTCGGCGGCGATGGTCACTTCATTGTAAAGGTCTTCACGGTCCACCTTCGCCACTGCCACCAGGGGCGACAGGGTGTCCGGCGAATCGGATGTTGCTTGATGGTGTTTGCGCACATAAAGCCAAAGACCACCGATCATGATCCCCACCGCCAGCAGCGGCCAGATCAGGCCGAGCCGCCGGGGCGGGGCGGCGGACGGCTGGGGGTCGGACGAGATAACAGTTTCTGATTCCATAACATTTATTTAGTGGCTGGGGATGAGAGGGGCAGTTCCACACGGAAGCAGCTTCCTTTCCCCTCCACGCTTTCCACTTCCACCTTGCCGCCATGCGCGGCGCAAATGGATTTGACGATGGCCAGGCCCAAGCCGGCTCCGCCCGCGTCGCGGGAGCGCGCTTTGTCCACGCGAAAAAAGCGCTCGAAAAGGTGCGGCAAAGCGCCGGCCGGAATGCCCATGCCCGTGTCCGCCACTTCCAGGACGGCCTTGCCGCCGCGGGCGTGAACATTGAGGCTGATGGAACCGCCTGCCGGGGTGTATTTGATGGCGTTGTCCAGGAGATTGACGACCACTTGTTTGATGCGGGACCGGTCGCCATCCACGCTGACTTTGCCCTCCACATTGCAGGCCACGGCAACGCCTTTATCCTCTGCCAGCAAAGACATCTGCTCGGTCGTGCTGGCGGCCAGCGGGGCCAGGTCAAATCGTTCCCACGGTTGCTGCGACTCCCCGGCGTCGAGACGGGAAATGGCAAAAAGGGCGTCCACAATTTTCGCCAGACGATCCACCTCCTCCAACACACTCCCCGCCCGGTCGCTCAATTCCGGCAAGGTTTGAGCTTGTGCGACCACACTTTCCATTTCGCCGCGCAACGCCGCCAGCGGCGTGCGCAACTCATGCGAGGCGTCGGCGAGAAAGCGGCGGTTTTGTTCCAACGCCTCATTCAACCGGACGATCATGCGGTTCAGCGCCAGCGACAAGTGCTCCAGCTCATCTCCGGTCCGGGTCACCGGCAGTCGCTCCTCCAGATTATGCAGGGTGATTTGTTCGGCGCTCCGCGCCATTTGCACCACCGGCGCCAGGGCGCGGCCCACCAGAAAAAGGCCCCCGCCCACCGCCACCAGGCCCAAGAGGGGCACGCCGAGCAGGAGCGAGAACAGCAAATGCGACAAGATCGTGTCAATCGGCGCCATCGGCCCGCCACTCTCGATGAGGAACCGATGCCCGTCGCTGGATTGAAAATTCTTGACCGCCACCAACAGGCGGCCGCCGTCTTCCAGCAGCGCCTTTTGCACGAAGTCGCCATGAACCGCGTTGACCGCCAAGGGCCGCAATCCGGTTGGATCAAAACTCGCGGTCCGGCCCGAGGCGTAGAGGATGCTTCCGTCCTGGCGGGTAATGCGAATAAACCGGTCGTAGTTTTCCGGCGCATAGCGGGCGGTGATCTGATCGGCCACATAACGCGCCCCGGCGTCATCGGCGCCGTCCAGGAGGGAGAGAGCGATCTGATCGGAGCGACGGGTCAGCGTCTGGGCCAGGCTATGCTCCAAATAACCCCGCAGGACTTGGTACAAAGCGATGCCGAAGAGCAGGAACACCCCGGTGAGCAAACCGGCGTACCACATGATGAGGCGAAAGCGAATGGAACGGGGATTCATGGCTCGGCCTCGTCGCTGATGGAGTAACCGACCCCCCGCACGGTGCGGATCAGTTTTTTCGGATTCGGATCATCCACCTTGCTGCGCAAATGGCGCACATAGACATCCACGATGTTGGTCAAGCCTTGGAAACTTTCGTCCCAAACGTGTTCAATGATCATGGTGCGGGACAGGACTCTGCCGGCATTGGCGGCCAGATATTCCAGGAGGCTGTATTCCTTGGGGGTCAGCTCAACGCGTTTGCCGGCCCGTTTTGCCTGCTGCCTTTGGCGGTCAATTTCCAAATCACCCAGCCGCAGAATGCTGGACCGGTCCGGCGAGCCGCGGCGCAAGAGCGCCTTGACCCGAACCAGCAATTCATCAAAAGCGAAGGGTTTGGTCAGATAGTCATCGGCCCCCGCCTCGAAATTCTCCACCTTCTCCGCCGTGCCGGCGCGCGCCGTCAGCACCAAAACCGGCACCGTGGAGCCTGCCGCCGGATGCGTTTCAGAACCTCGTTCCCGCTCAGGCTGGGCAGCATCAGATCCAGCACCACCAGATCGTAATGGCAGGTGCTGGCCATGTCCCAACCGGCCTGGCCGTCGTTGGCCACGTCCACGGCGAATCGTTGGTCCCGCAAACCTCGCGCCACAAACTCCGCCACCTTCCGCTCGTCTTCTATTACTAGAATTCTCATTGCTTCCGGTCTATCAGACAGGATCAACATTAAAGTTCGGTGAAGGACACATTAAAATTCATTCAGAATTCCCATTTGCCTGGATCGGCCTCAGCTCCCCCCATCCCGCCCGCCAGGTCCGCGGATGGCAAATTGCGGATTTGAAGAGACCTGTCGCCGCCGTGCTCCATCCCCAATTCGCAACCGGCCACGTGCCTTGGGCGGGAAAACTGAACCATTCCGCATTGCCGTGCCAGGCCCTGCCGGCGGCGGGCCGGGCGGGGGACACGGTTTGGCAAAAGCGAGCTGCACAAATCCGATGTCCCTGTGAGCGCGCAATCATTGCCGGCGGGGAGGCCACGGGGTCGCGGGCCAGGCAAAGATTATTTGCGTGGTCTCGATTTCGAGCCGCCGGATGCCCTGTGGAAAGGCCTTAATCAGGCCCCCTTGGCCGCAGCCATTTTGGAGCAGGCTTCGTCCATCCGCTTCTTCATTTCTTGCGGCGGCACGTCCTCGATGTGGGTCATCAAGGTCCAAACATGGCCGAAGGGATCCACCAGGGTGCCCGCCCGCTCGCCATAGAACTTGTTTTCGAGCGGTTGCTTGACGGTGGTGCCGGCAGCCACGGCGCGTTGGAAGGCCGCGTCAACGTCCGCCAGGTAAATCAGCAAAGAAACGGCCGTGCCATGGAGCGTCTGGGGGGACTGGCCGCAGCCCGGAAATTCGTCCGCCAGCATCAAGATGGAATTTCCGATGGTCACTTCCGCATGGCCGAGGGTCTTGCCATCAGGGCCGGGCATGTGGAATCGTTCCTTTGCGCCGAAGGCGCGTTTGTAAAAGTCAATGGCCTGGGCTGCGCCTTTGACCGTCAAATAAGGGGTCAACGTATGGAATCCGTCCGGAATGGGTTTTACTTTGGCATTCATAATCAACTGTTTTCTCTGCTGTTTTGACTGCACCACTAATCTTGACTCTCCGGCTCGAACTGTCAAGTGGCGGCTGGGTGACAAGAAGCGGGAGCCGCCACCTTCATCACCCCTGCGCTGGCATGAACCGGCCCGGTTCCCGGCTTTTGCTAAAGGAGGTAGCCAGTGAACAGGCCGGCGAAAATCAGGGCCGCCAGGAGGATGCGATAGCAGCCGAAGGCGACAAAGGTGTGGGTCTGAACATAACGCAGGAACCATTTCACGACGATGAATGAAACCACCGCCGCCACGATGGAGGCGATCCAAACCATCGTCCAGTTCTCCTGGACCTGCACAACCGGGTGGTGGAAGGCCTTGAAAATCTTGTAGCCGCCGGCCGCCATCATCGTCGGGATGCCGGCGAGGAATGAAAATTCCGTCGCCAAGGGGCGGTTCAAACCCAAAATCAGGGCGAGCAGTATGGTCGTGCCAGAGCGCGAGCTGCCCGGGAAGACAGCGGCGATCAGTTGTCCGATCCCCACCGCCGCCGCCACGGTCCAGGTGATGGAGGCGAGGGAGGAGCCGGGTTCCTTTTTTCTTTTTGACAGCCATCCTTCCACCAGGAGAAAGAGCACGCCGCCGATGAGCAGGGCGGAGGCCACGGGCTGGAGTGTCTCGGGAAGTTTGAAGTTGGTTTTTTCGAGGAGGAAGCCGCCCACGCCGGTGATGACAAAGGCGGCGGTGATTTTGATGAAATAACTCAACACGTCCGGGTCGCGCCAGCGAAAGATGAATTGATGGAACCGCTGGCGAAAGAGCGGAATGACCGCCAAAACCGCGCCGCATTGGATGACCACGTTGAACAGGTCGTGGTCGGTCTGTGGCGGCAAGGGAAACCAGTGTTCGGCAATGAGCAGGTGGCCGGTGGAGGAGACGGGAAGGAACTCGGTGATTCCCTCGACCACCCCGAGGACGACGGCGGTAAATGGGTCGGTCATGCTTTTTGGGGTGAAAGGCCGCGGGAGGGATCAGCTTTTTTTCTTGAACATGGAGGTGATGAAATTCTGGCCTTCGACCTCCCGCTGCTTGACCTTGACCTGGCCGAGCAGCGCCTGGAATCCGACGTAGATTTTATGCCACTGGTTTTCCAAGGCGCGCAGGGCGCCCTCGTTGCTCTCGCTCAGATACCGCAGCGAGGGCGCGGCGGAGACAAAGGCGTAAATCTCTTCGCGCGACGGAGAGGTGAATTCAATGGCGGCGCTGATCAACTCCACCTCCTGCACCACGATGGCTTTGACTTCCAGAAACTGGTTTTCATCCTCGGCGGTGAATTTTTTGCCGCGGGCCAGGTTGATGAAGTTGTTGAGGATCTTCCAGCACTCCACAAAGTGTTCCAGTTGGGTGACGAGCTGGTCCAATTTTTGATTTTTCATAACACAGATTTCACTAATTCGTCGGCAGGGCGCAGGGGCTGCCCCGCCGGCTTGGGCGAAAGAAAAATGATGGCCCCCCCGCGCATGGCACGGGCGGTAATGCGAAACGCCTCATAATGCACCCGCAATTCGGCAAAGGGCAGGCGGACGCCGGAGGCGCCTTTGAAAATGGTCAAAATCTGCCGGCCGATCTGCACGACCCAATCCTCCGGAACCCATTGGGGCATGGTCGAGCTGACCAGGTTCCCTTGCGCATCCACGGTGAACGCCCCGCTGGGAAGCCGGTGCAGGCCGGATTTGCCGGCGCCTGATTTTGTCAGGAAACCCATTTGTCAAAAACGTGTTTCATGGTCTGTTCCACTTGTTCGGCGCTCAAGGCGGGCCGGAACCCGACACAGAGCAGCCCTTTTCGCTCGTGGGCATCCAAGGCCCAATGTTCCTGATAGCCGAAGCCAAGGGCGCCGACAAAGGCGCCCGCGCGCAGGCCTTCGCCCAATTGGGTCAGCCGGAGATGGGCGTCCCGCGCCCAATTGGCCACGTCCATGGAGTTTTCCAGGCTCCAGGAATCCACCGGCGCCCTGGCATCCAGCGGAATGGCCAGGACAAAGCCCACCCCTTCAAAGCGGCCCAGCGCGGCCAGACCGATGGGGACGCCGCCGGTGGTTTGGCTGCCCGCCTCCGGCCCGGCGCCAGCGGCCGGCCCTTTGGATTCGTCCAGCGCTTGGGCCGTGTCGAGCAGCAGGCCCTGGGAGGAAATGTTGATGGTGCGGGCGCGGCTGGGATCGGCAGGAAGTATTTCAAAATTGCCGCTTTTCCATGACAAAATCTCCTTGAAGGCCTCCTCCCCGGTCAGGCTGGCGGTGGCCGCATCCATAATTTCACCGTTCTGAATCCAGATTTTGCCATGGAGACCGCCGCGCATGATGTTGAGGATGGAGGAACTGCGCGACAAACATTCCAACTGGATCAGGTCCACCAGGCTCTTGTTTTGCACCCCGCGGAAACCCTCCGCCATTTGGGTGGGGCGGTCGAGCATGGATTCGATGCAGTCCTGGAACAACTGAATATCCTCGGCGCTGTTCGGCTTCTGCCAGAACATCTCCACCCCCTGGGCGTAAGCCCGCGAGCGGTATTCCTCGTCGGGCACGGCGGTGAGCACGACAATCCGCAAGAGCGGGAATTTTCGGCGCACGATGGCCAGGACCTGCAGCCCGTCCATCTTGGGCATGCGCAAATCGGTAATGAGCAGGGTGAACGGCTCTGAATCGAGCATGGCAATGGCCCGCGCGCCGGCATTGCAAACCTGCACCTCCGGATGGCTGGGAATTTGCTCGATCAAGGCCTGATAAAGCTCCAGCATTTGCTCATCATCATCGAGCAAGAGAATTTTATTTTGCGCCGGCATAGTCTGGGGCGAACATAAACCCAACCCGGCCCCGCATGCAAGCCGGGTTAATGTCCCCAACTCACCCGCCACCGTGACCACCCCCGCCATTCATCATTTTGCGTTTATCATGGCGCCCGGTCCATGGGTGCGCCGGTCCCGCGCCCCGCTCCAAGCGGCATCGCCCGATACGCCGCCCGCAAAGTCTGGATGCCTTTCTGATTGAAATCGCGTTCAAAGTCAGTCACCAGCGCGGCGAGCGCAGCCGGGGTGTCGGTCTCTTGAAAAAATGGGGCTGCGCCGAAGACCTCCCGCATTTGCGCGAAATAATCGGCGTCGTCGGTGCGCAGCCAGACCACGCCGCCGGGGACGAGCGCCTGCCGGGCGGATTTGGCAAAAGGCGGGTTGATCAGCCGGTGTTTGCGATGTTTGCGTTTGGGCCACGGATCGGGGAAGTAAACGTGAATGGCCTGGGCCGAGTTTTCCGGCAGGAGATACTGCAAAAAATACGCGGCCTCCATCCGCAGGCAGCGCAAATTGGCCAGGCCGGCCCGCCGCCCTTTGCGGTCCATTTTGCGCAGGCGGCCGAGCAGGCGTTCCACCCCGAGCAGGTTGATCTGCGGATGCCGCGCCGCGTAGTCCACCAGGAAGGTGCCGTCGCCGCTGCCCAATTCCACCTCCACCGGTTGAAGGCGCGGAAACAAACCGGGCAGGTCCAGCCTCTCCACAATGCCGGCAGGCTGGTGGATCAGGCTGGCTGGCGGCGGTGTCAGGGCTTGGGCCATGAGTTTTATGAGCGGTTGATCATCAAAACAATGACTTGTGCTATAGAGCGGGAATGGGTTAGAAACAATAGCGAAAGGGCTTTGCTCTCTGGAATGAACAGAATGGTGTGCAAGTTAATTGATCGCTGGGTGATTCGTGCCGCCGCCTCCCGCCTGCCCCGGCCGACCGGAGCCGACCCTCATTGGGAGCAAGCCCAGCGCCTCATGGAGTCCCCGGATTTTTTCGCGGAAAGGACGCCGCCGGCGGCGATTTCCTTCACCGGCGGGAAGAATTTCCAATTTCCTTCGCCGGTCGTCACGGCCTCCCCGGAAAACAACCTGGTGACGGGGCGCATCTCGCGTTGCGGCAAGCATTGGCGGAAGAGGCCGGCGGTGGTGCTCTTGCATGGCTGGAACGACCGCTGGGGTTATGGCTACCGCTTCCCCTGGCTGGCCCGGCGCTTTAACCGCCGCGGCATCAACTCGGTCATGTTTGAGTTGCCCTATCATTTCCAGCGCCGGCCGCGCCAGGGCGTGGTGCGCAATTTTATTTCCGAGGACCTCGGTCGGACGATGGAGGCGGCCCATCAGGCGCTGGCGGAAACCAACTCGGTGGTCAACTGGCTGTTGGAACAAGGCTGTCCGCGGGTGTCGTTGCTGGGCCTGTCGTTGGGGGCGTGGATGGCCGGATTGGTGGCCTGCCATAATTCCAGGATTGCCTGCGCCGTTTTAATCACGCCGGTTTCGCGCATGGATCGGATGATTGACGAGATGGCCTTCTGCCAGCCGATCCGGGAGGCGCTGCTAACGAAGCCGCTGGACTTGACCCGCTTGAATCTGGCCTTCCACAAACCCAAATTGACCCGCGGGTTTATTTTGGTGGTGGAGGCCGAGCACGATGTCTTCGTGCCGGCGGATACCACCCAGGAACTTTGGCAGGCCTGGGGCAATCCTGAGCTTTGGAGCCTGCCCTACGGCCACATCACCGTGTTGGGTTCTTCCAGCCTGTTCAAGCGGGCCAGCAAGTGGATTAGCCAGCGCATGAGAATTCCCGATGCGGCTCAGGAAGGCATCCGCCCGGACTACACTGTGTAGTCAACGGGTCCAGGATGACCAACAGCGGTTTCTGCTCGTAATCCTAATCTTAATCTTAATCCTAATCTTATTCTTATTCTTGCCTTGGGGAAGGAGATTAGAGCGTTTCCATAAATGATATAGCTTGACTGGGGCGAGAGGGCTGGCAGGCTTGAGCCATGCGAGCGATACCCGTGTCTGCGCGCGAGCGCATCCTGCAACTCTATGAACAAGGCAAAAGCACCCGCGAGATCGCGGACTTTTTCGGCTTTTGCGTGGCGGCGGTGCGCCGGGTCCGGCAGCAGTTCCAAGAGCGCGGCACGCTCCAGCCGCAAACCCATTTGTGCGGGCGCAAAACGCTGCTGAACGCCGGACGCCAGGCTCGCCTGCAAAAGCTGGTGGCGGCCCAGCCCGACGCGACGTTGGCCGAGTTGGGGGCGCGTCTGGACCGCCCTTTCGGGACCTCCACTGTGGATTTGTGGCTGCGCAAACTGGGGTTGAGCTATAAAAAAAACGCTCTGCGCCGCCGAGCAGAACCGTCCGGAACGTGGCCGAAAAGCGGGCCCATTGGCATGAGCGTCTGGCAAGTGACCCACCTGCCCGACTGGTCTTCGTGGATGAAAGCGGGGCCAACACCAAGATGACCCGTTTTTGCGGGCGGTCACCCGTGGGCCGAAGACTGGCGGCCCACGTCCCGCAGGGACATTATCAGACCACCACCCTGGTCTGCGCCATTCGTCTGGCCGGGCCTGCGGCCCCCTGCCTCTTTGAGGGGGCCATGGACGGGGAAATGTTTTTGGCCTGGATCCAGCAGGGGCTGGTGGTGGAGTTGCGCAAGGGTGACTTGGTCATCATGGACAACTTGGCCACGCATAAGGTGACCGGAGTCCGCCAAGCCATCGAAGAGGCCGGGGCAACGCTGCTGTATCTGCCGCCCTATTCGCCAGACTTTAATCCCATCGAAAATATGTGGAGCAAGGTCAAACAAATTATGCGAGGTCTCGCGCCGCGAACCGCCAAGGAACTGCTCCAAGCGGCGAAGATTGCCTTTGAAGCCATCTCCACCGCCGATTGCCGGGGCTTCTTTTTAAACGCCCGCTACGCTACATGATTTATGGAAATGCTCTAAGATTAGGATTAAGATTAGGATTGAGAGGAGCGCCCTGACCGCCCACTGCAAACCACATGGCTCATCCTCTCATTTTCCAGCGATCCGCCTGGAGACATACCGGCTTCCTTCCAGCGAATAACGCAGCGGCCAATCCGCCGCTTTGCTGATGCCGACCCGGCGGGTGACGACGACCGGCTGGCGTGACCGGCGGAACCCCCTCACCTTCGGATGGCGGGCCAGCAGCAACGCCGACCCGGCGTCGCACAAATCCGCGCCGTCCAGTTCCCGCTGGATTCCCAGGGCCGCGCAAAGTTTTCCCGGACCGTTGGTCAACTGAAGGTCAGCCTGGCCCGGCCGGTTGCCGCGCAGAATCTCCAGGCCGAATTGCGCTTCCACCGCCCGGATCAGCACCGCCTCCGCCTTTCCGGCCCCGCGGCAAACCGCGTTCACGCAAAAATGGTTCCCATAGATAAAATAAACATAGGCCCGCCCCGGCGGCCCGTACATCGTGCGGTTTCGCGCGGTTTCGCCCGCGAACCCGTGGGAGGCTGGATCATCCTGCAAATAGGCTTCCGTTTCCACGATGGGCCCCCCGCAGAATCCCGCCGCCGTCCGGCGGATCAGCCAATGGCCGAGCAACCGCCGGGCGACCACCGCCGCCGAGGGCGCGAAAAAAGAGCGGGGCAGCGGAGAGAATTTCGTCATCCAACGGCACCAGGCGCGGCGGGCAAGCTGAATTCGTCGGCGTGGTAGGAACTGCGCACCATCGGACCGCTGGCGACATGGAGGAAACCGAGCTGTTCGGCCACGGTCTTGTAGTGCGCGAAGCGGGCCGGGGAGATGAAGGCCACCACCGGCAAATGTCGCAGGGTCGGTTGCAGGTACTGGCCCAGCGTCAGCAGGTCGCAACGGGCGCGGCGCAGATCGGCCAGGGCGGTGAAAAGTTCCTCCTCCGTTTCCCCCAGCCCCAGCATCAAACCGGACTTGGTCACGATGGCCTCTCCGCGCCGGGCCTTGACTTTGCCCAGGACGCTGAGGGAACGATCATAAGTGGCACGGTGGCGCACGGCGGGGGTGAGACGCCGGACGGTTTCCAGGTTGTGATTGTAAATGTCGGGACGGGCGGCGAGGACGGAATCAATGGAGGCGTCGTTGTCAAGAAAATCGGGGACCAAGACTTCGATGACGGTTCCGGGGTTGAGTTGGCGGACTTTTTCGATGGTCCGGCCGAAGTGGCCGGCGCCGCCATCGGGCAGATCGTCGCGGGCCACGGCGGTGACCAC
This sequence comes from uncultured Verrucomicrobiae bacterium, assembly GCA_963707025.1. Classification (GTDB taxonomy): domain Bacteria; phylum Verrucomicrobiota; class Verrucomicrobiia; order Limisphaerales; family Palsa-1400; genus JBEKOF01. The sequence goes on from CAVPOM010000003.1 coordinate 314,520, forward strand.
GACGTGTTTGAGCCCCAAGCGGCGGGTGGCTTCGGCGACGCGGGCCGGTTCGTCGGTTTCCAGGGGAAGCGGTTTGGCGGTGCTGACGGCGCAAAAGCCGCAGGCGCGGGTGCAATGATCGCCGGCGATCATGAAAGTGGCGGTGCTCCTGCTCCAGCATTCCCAATGGTTGGGGCATTTGGCGCTCTGGCAAACGGTGTGGAGCTTGAGTTCTTCCAGGAGCGCGCGGGTCTGGCTGAAGCCCTGGTGGACGGGCAGTTGGAAGCGCAGCCATTCCGGCAGGCGCGGGCGGGATGGCGGCGTTGTCTCAGTCGTGTTCACGTTGCTCTGGCTCAAATTGCTTCCAGAATAGTGCCAGTTGTCCGGGGTCGAAGTCAGCCAAAATCTGGCCGTCCGCCTCGATGACCGGGGCGAGTGTCTGTCCGGATAATGCCCGCATTTCCTGGCGTGCGGCGCGGCTGGAACGTCACGTCAATCAGATCGTAACGGATGCCTTTTGCGTCCAGCCAGGCCTGCGCCTCGCGGCACCAAGCGCACCAGGGTTTGACAAACAGACGAACATGTTCCGGTTTCATCTTGCACATTCAGTTTAAACTTTAAGCCGTCTTATTCGAGTTTTAAACTTCTGTTGTGAAGCGTTTTGAAAGCGAGGGCCGATTTTCGGCCGAGCTGCGAGACGAATCCCAAGTTGCCTTATGCCGGGAACGGCGGTATTGTTTTAGTATGATTACAACTGGTCCCTTTGATCTGCCTCCGGACGAAAGGCTGGAATTGGCCCGTCGTTTGGTTGAAAGCGTGGTGGCGCCCGAACCTTTGAATGAGGCGGTTCTTGAGGGCATCCGGCGGATCGAGGATATTGCCACGGGTCGTACGCAAGGATTGACAGAAGAGCAATACCGCGCGGCCTTGAAATGACCGTGTTTTTTCATCCCGAGTTTCCGGGTGATATTCGGAAATTTGAAGTCAGCTATTTGCCAGTTTCCAAAGGTCTCGCGGCGCGGTTCCGCAAGGAAGTTGACGATGCGGTCGAGGCAATCCAAACATCTCCGCGCAGCGCCGGCCACCTGCTGGCGCCACGGATCATCTGCGGCCGGCGAACTGCGACAAAGAAATGTGCGGTCCTTTCCATTCTTCGTCCTTTACGGCATAGTGGGCGACCGGTTGATTTTCGGCTCGATCATCCCGAGCCGTTCCGATCCCTTGACTTGGCTGACCCGTTTTTCTGGAAAAAATTGACTTTCGCCTGGCAGCATTTCGCCCGCTTGCTTCCAAGCGGCCACTAAAGCCAATAAGCACTTCAACGCTCTTATTCGGTGGGGAGCCAGAGGCGGCCGAAGAATTTTTCCCAGTTGGCCTGGCCGAGGAAGACCCCGGCGCCGATCAGGATCATGGCGGGCCAGAAGGTGCCGGTCAGTTGTTCGCCGAGGCAGAAATAGGCCCAGGCGGTGGAACTGAGCGGAACCAAATTGTTGAACAAATAGACCCGGCTGGTCGGCCAATGGCGCAAGGCGCTGTTCCAAATGGCAAAGGCCACCACGCCGCCGCCCAGCACGCAAACCAGTTGGGCCAAAATCAGGCTGCTGCGGACCGGGACGGCCTGGTGGGTGAACAACTCCCCGGCGGCAAAGGGGGCGAGGATGAGGCCGGCCCGCCAGAAGGTGTGGGCGCTGACCTCCGCCCCGTTGAGGTCGCGGCCCAAGGCGTGGCATTGATGGCCAAAATTGGTCCAGAGAACGCTGCAAGAAAAGCCCAGGAGTTCGCCCGTCAGGCTGCCCCGGCCGGTGCGCAGAGCGGGCCAAAGCAGAACGAGCACGCCGCAGAAGGCGAGGGCGGAAGCGCCGTAACGCTGGGCGGATTTCCAGCTTTTTTCGGGCCATCCTTCCCAGAGCAAGGCCCAAACGGGCGAGGCCCCGAGGTAAAGCACGACATGCGACAGGGCGGTGAGTTTCAAGGCCCAATTAAACACCACTATGTAAGCGGCCAGGCTCAGCCCGCCGCGCCACCACAAACGGCGGTTTAAATCCGGCGGCACGGCATGGATTTCGCCGAACCATTTTGTCCAGCGGAGCAGCGCCACCAGAATCAGCCCCGCTGCCAGGAACCTCGTGCTCCCCGTAAAATTGGCCGGCCAACTTTTGAGGATGAATTTGGCGGCCGCGTTGTTTGCGCCCCAAATGAAAATGGCCAGGAACAGTTCGGCGGCGATGATGGTGTTGTTCGGCTTATTTTGCACGTTCGACAACAATCCTTTTGCACCGCCGTCGCGGGCTTACGAAAGGAGCAGTTCCAGGATTTTTGCCACGGCATCATCGGCTTTGACCAGGGTCAACTGCCCGCCGCGCCGCTTCAGTTCGACTTCGCCCTTGGCCAGGGATTTTTCGCCAATGGCCAGACGAATCGGGAACCCAACCAGTTCGGAATCCTTGAACTTGGAGCCGGGACGCTCGTCGCGGTCGTCCAGGATGACCTCCACGCCCTTGGCGGTGAGTTCGGCGTAGATTCTTTCTGCGACTTGCATGACGGCGCTGGCGGGAGCGACGGTCAAGGGGGTGAGACAAACGGTGTAGGGGGCGATGGCCACGGGCCAGAGGATGCCGTCCTTGTCGTGGGATTGTTCGATGACGGCTTGCATGGTCCGGGCAATGCCGATGCCGTAGGAACCCATGATGGCGGGTTGTTGTTTGCCGGATTCGTCGAGGAACAGAGCGTTGAGGGCCTTGCTGTATTTGGTGCCAAGTTTGAAGAGGTGGCCGACTTCGATGGCGCGGCGGATGGCCAGGGGGTGGCCGCAATGGGGACAGGCTTCGCCGGCTTGGACGAGACGCAGATCGCTCCACCCGTTGACCTGGATGTCGCGGGCCATGTCAACCTGCCGCAGATGAAATCCATCTTCGTTGGCCCCGGTGGTCATGCCGGTCGCGCCTTGCAAGGATTCATCGGCGTGAACGGGCAGGTCTTTTACGCCGACGGCGCCGAGGCTGCCGGGATGGGCGTGGAGGACCGCAAAAATTTCTGCCGGCTCGGCGGGGCGGAAGTTGGTGGTCACCAAGGCGGCGGTGAGTTTGGCCTCATTGAGTTGATGATCGCCGCGCAGGAGGATGAGAACGGGTTTGTCGGCGACGATATAAACCAGGGTTTTGATCTGGCGCTCCGGCCGGACATGGAAGGGAGCGGCGGCCAGGGCATCAATTGTAACCACGCCGGGGGTGGCAAATTTTTCGGGAGCGGGCGAAGGGACGGCGGCGGGCTGGACTTGGGCCACGCGGCTGGCGGCTTTTTCGATGCTGGCGGAGCGGTGGCAGGCTTCACAGGAAACGATTTCGTTCTCGCCCGTTTCGGCCGGGACCATGAATTCATGGGAGAATTTTCCGCCCATGACGCCGGTGTCGGCCTCGACCGGGATGGCGCGCAAGCCGCAGCGCTGAAAAATGCGGGTGTAGGCGTCAAACATTTTTTGGTAGGCGGCGGCGCAGGCCTCGTCGGTGGCGTCGAAGGTATAGGCGTCCTTCATGATGAATTCGCGGGTGCGCATGAGGCCGAAGCGGGGGCGGATTTCGTCGCGGAATTTGGTTTGGATTTGATAGAAATTCTTGGGCAACTGGCGGTAGGAACTCAGTTCGCCGGCCATCATGGTGGCGGTGGCTTCCTCGTGGGTGGGGCCGAGGACCCATTCTCTTTTGGCGCGGTCATAGGCCTTGAAGAGGACGCCTTTGGCGGTTTCGTAGCGGCCGCTTTGCTGCCAGATTTCAGGCGGTTGCAGGGCGGGCATGAGAATCTCCAGGGCGCCGGCGCGGTCCATTTCCTCGCGCACGATTTGCTCGACCTTTTTCAGGGCGCGCAAGCCGAGCGGCAGAAAGGTGTAGAGGCCGCCGGCCAGCTTGCGGATGAGGCCGGCGCGGAGCAGGAGTTGGTGCGAGGGGATTTCGGCTTCGGCCGGGGTTTCCTTGAGGGTGGGGATGAAGGTTTGGGTCCAGCGCATAAAAACGGGCCGAATCTCATTTTACCGAGTTGACCAGGGGCGACAGGCCCTGGATGCGCACTTCCAGACGGTCGCCGGATTGGATCGGGCCCACGCCGCTGGGAGTGCCGGTCAGGATGATGTCGCCCGGCAGCAGGGTCATGTTGGTGGAGACAAAACTGACCAGGTGGTGACAATCGAAGATGAGCTGGCTGGTGTTGGAGTTCTGGCGGAGCTGGCCGTTCTGGAACAATTGAATGGTCAGATCACGCGGGTCCGCCTTGGTTTCGACAAAGGGCCCGAGCGGGGTGAAGGTGTCGAAGGACTTGGCCCGGGCCCATTGGCTCTCGGCGTTTTGGATGGTGCGGTCGCTGATGTCCTGGGCGGCGGTGAAACCCAGGATGTAACGCGACGCGCCGGCGGGGGTGACGTTGCGGACGCGGCGGCCCATGACAATGGCCAGCTCGGCTTCGTAATCGGTGCGATGCTGGGGAAAGGGGATTTCAATCTTGCCGCCGTCCGGCAGAAGGGAGGTGGCGGCTTTGAACCAGAAGAGCGGTTCCTTGGGCAGCGCCTTGCCCTGCTCGCGGGCGTGGTCGGCATAATTGAGGCCGATGGCGATGATCTTGGAAGGGGCCACCGGCGTGAGCATTTTGAGGCCCTTGGACGGCATTGGTCTCTTGTCGAAAGAGGGAGAGCCAAAAACGTCGCCGCGCAGGCGAAATAATTCGCCTTCAACCACCTTGGCGTAAAAGATCTCGTTGCCTTTCTGAAACCTGCCGATCGCTGCCATACGTGCCCTTACTAATAACAAATTCAACTCTCCTCGCAAGGAAAATGGGCCGGTCAGGATGAGGCCGCCTGGCCGGTGTCCTCGGCGGCGGGGGCGAGGGACGGTTCCGCCGGCCCGGTTTCCGCCTCCGGCTCCTCCTTCTCCTCCTCTTGCGCCGGGGCCTCCTCCATGGCTTCCGACAATTTCATGGCGCCCACAAAAAGTCCGGTAAAAATGCCGCCGCTCAAGAAGGTGCCTCGGAAAAACTCCCAGGTGGAGGGGTAGCCGGGTTGCCCGGTGGTGAGGGCTCTGATCCATTCAGCCAAAGTTTTTCCATACCACGGGCCCAGCCATGCGCCCGTGTTGGAAATCAGATAAAATAGGATGGCCCCCAAAATGCCGCCGCTCCACAACGTGGCAAAAGAACGCTTCTTCGCCCCAAGGGCGCATCCCAGCCAGATCAAGACCGCGTAAGCGACATAATTGCCGGCCTGGTCCCGCGCGAAGGTGAGCAAAGTGCAATCCTTTGGATGGTAATAGCAAAAGGTCAGGAGCAGGTCGGTCGCCACGACTACCGCCAAGGGAACAGTCCAGGCCAGACGCCGCGGCAGGCACAAGCCGGCGCAAAAACAGAGGGCGTAGGTCGCGCTGAAATTTTGCGGCATGGCTCCAGGCCAGCGGCTCAAGGCGAAAATTAAAATCAGCGCCACCGGCCAGAGGATTTTACTTTTCACGCGGCCATCATAGCGCCAGCGCCGGAAGTGGCAAGCCGAATGGGAATTGAGAGCGCGTTTCGGTTTCTTGGATATTCTTAATCTTAATCATAATCTTAATCTCCTTTGCGCATCGGTAATCGTGGAAATCAGGATGACGATTGGGATTAAGATTAAGATTGGCCTTCCCGGGCGAGGAGTTGGCGCTTCCAATGGAGGCCGCCGGAAAACCCGCCCAAGCCGCCGCCGGAGGCCAGGACGCGATGACAGGGAATGAAGAGGGGGATCGGGTTGGCGCCGCAAGCACTGCCCACCGCCCGCGCGGCTCCGGGCGCGCCGAGCGCGGCGGCCAATTGGCCGTAGGATTTGGTCTGGCCCGCGGGGATTTGACGCAAGGCCGCCCACACCTTTTTTTGGAAGGCCGTTCCGCCCGCCAGGTCCAAGGGCGGCAATGGGCCGGCCCGGCGGCCTTGCAAGACCCGCGCCACGGCGCGGCAGGCGCGTTTGTGCCAGCGGCGCACGGAGGGGGAAACGGCGGGAGCTTTTGCTATTTTCTTCCGGCCGGGAAAATCCAGGCGGGCGAGGCCGGCGGCGGAATAATGGGCGGCAAAGGCGCCGAGCGGGGTTGGGATGGGGCAGGTGGCGAGGATGATGGGTTTGGGTTTCATAAGAGTTTGGTCAGCGGCGGTGGCCGAACAGCCAGTAAAAAAAAAGTCCGAGGCAGGTGAGGACGACACAACCCGCCAGCGCGAAAAAGCGGTTGCGGGCCACGCGTTTCTCGTAGCGCAAAGGACGCAAGCCCTGGATGCTGCCCGCCGCCAGATAGTTGATCAGCTTGGGATTGGCCAGGGGACGGCCGGCCACCTGATTTCTCAGGCGTTGCCAGACGGCCAAAAGATCAAATTTGCGCACGCCCAATTCGTTGAAATGCTGGGGGGTGGCGGCCGTTTCGGGCGGCTGGGTCAATGGGCTGACTTCCTCGAAAATCGGCTCGCTGGCGGCGGGCGCGGCGGCGCGGGGGGACTTGCCCGGCGCCCCCGGCCCGGAGGGATAAACGGTGGAGCGCAAGCGCGGCCCCTGGCCGGCCTGGACCTGCTGGTGGAGCTTTTTGATTCTGACTTCCAGGGCGGCAATTTCGGCGTTCAACGCGCGGGCGCGGTCGGTGATGGGATCGGCTTTTTTTCGGAAAAGTCCCATGGGCGGGCCAGGCTATTTGCGCAGGAGCAAGACGGCCAGAATGGCCAGGCCGACCAGCACGAGCGGCAAGGTCAGCGCGAAACCGATCTTGCAAAGCTGGCCCAGGCCGGCGGTGGCGGCCAGGGCGGGGGCGCCGGTGGGGGCGGCGGATTCGGGCGGGACCGGCGGGATGCCGGAGAGGAGGGGGAATTTCAAGCGGGCGGCGTTCCACTCCATGCGGGCGTTTTCCAGGGTGGTGAGGGCGCGGGTCAGTTCCACGGAGAAATTGTCCTGGCTCCACAGTTGTTCGTTGATGGTCTGCACCTTGGAAACCGCCTGGCGGAATTCACCGAGGGTGCGGGCCATTTGTTCGGTTTCGCGGCGCGCCGTCAGCTCGGCTTCCTCCAGCAGGCCGATGCCGCGGGTGAGATGCTGGAGCATTTCGGTGCGGCCGGTTTGGAATTCCATCTGGCGGCGGCGCAATTCCTCCAGGCCGGCCCGCTCGCGCTCCAATTCCTCCTGGGCCCGTTTCAGCTCGGCCAGCTTGAGGTGTTTCTGGCTGACCATCGCTTCGATTTCTTCGCCGGTGGGCGGGCGGTTGGACGGGCGGGGCGAACCGGCCGGCGATTCCGGCGCCGGCGCGGGGTAGGCGGCCTGGTGGGCGGATTGAAAATCGCTGTCAACAAATTCTGAGGCGTCGTGCGCTGGCATGAGCAGGAGCGTAACGCGGAAAACGCAAAATGCAAAATGCAAAATGCAGGATTATAAATGCCGGAGTTTTAGTTTTCGGCGCCGCGCGTGGTCGGAAGGGACGCAGGAAGCCGCATCTCTTCAATAAGCCAGAAGGATTTCAACGCAAAGGCGCGAAGACGCCAAGGCGCAAAGCTGGAAATTGCAAATCGCAAATTGTCAATTGCAAATTGTCAATTGCGTCGCTTCTGCGCCTTCGCGCCTCTGCGTCTTTGCGTTAAAACCGTACGGACCTTCATAAGGTGGAAACCAACTCGCGGGCTTTTTGCAAGGCGTCGGGGAGTTTGCCCACCTCTTTGCCGCCGCCGCGGGCGTTGTCCGCCTTGCCGCCGCCTTTGCCGCCGACCAGCGGGGCGATGGCCTGGATGATCTTGCCCGCCTGGAATTTGGCGGTGGCGTCTGGAGAGACTGTGGCCACCAGGGAGACGGCCCCGTTGGACGAACCACCCAGAACGACCACGCCTTTGAACTGGCTCTTCAAGGCATCGGCCACGGCTTGGAGGAAATCGCCATCCACGGCGCCGAGGTTTTCGATGATGGCCTGGGTGGTCTGCGTGGACATGGTGGACATCGTGGACTTGAGGAGGGCGTGTGCGGTTTCAGCGGCTTGCTTTTGCTGGGAGGCTTTGCGTTGTTTTTCCAGGTCTTTTTGCTGGGTCAGGAGAGAATCGAGTTTTCTCTCCAGTTCGGCGACGGGGGAGTTGACTTTGCCGGCCAGGGTGGAAATGAGGGTGGTTTCCTCGCGCGCTTTTTCGTAGGCGCGCAGTCCAGCCACGGCTTCGATGCGGCGAATGCCCGCGGCGACGGCGCTTTCGCTCACGATGCGGAACAAGCCGAGCTCGCCGGTGGCGCGGGTGTGGGTGCCGCCGCAAAGCTCCATGGAATAACCGTCCAATCCACCGGCGCGGCCGCCGATTTGCACGACGCGAACCAGGTCGCCGTATTTCTCGCCGAAGAATTGCATGACCTCCTTGCGGCCCTTGATTTGAGCGTAGGGAATTTCGGTCCAGGTGACGCCGGCGTTTTCGAGGATGCGCTCGTTGACCAGCTTTTCCACGTCGGCGACTTGGGAGGGAGCGAGCGCGGCGCTGCTGAAGTCGAAGGTCAGCTTGTCCGGGCCGACGTAGGAGCCTTTTTGGGTGGCGTCATGGCTGACAACTTCGTGCAAGGCCCAATGGAGCAAATGGGCGACGGTGTGATGGCGCTGGATGGCGGCGCGGCGCGGGACGTTGACGCGAAGCTCGACCTTTGCGCCCGGCTCCGGCGCGTCTTTGCCGGCCAGGAAATGGAGGAAGGTGTTGCCGGTTTTCTGAGTATTGACAATCTGCCAGATTTTTCCGCCGGCCTGAATTTCGCCGGTGTCGCCGACTTGGCCGCCCATTTCGGCATAGAGGGGAGAGGTGCCGAGGGTGACGGCTGTCTTGTCTTTGATGTTGACAGCGGCGAGGACGGTGGAGGAGGCGGTCAGGCGGTCGAATCCGACGAAATCGGTCGGATGGGACGTATCGAGGTTGGAAGCGGCGATGATTTCTTTTTTTTGGGCGGCGCGGGCGCGGGCGCGCTGCTCCTCCATCAGCCTTTCGAAATCGAGAGTGTCAACGGCCAGCCCGCGCTCGCGAGCCATAAGCTCTGTGAGGTCCAGAGGGAAACCATAAGTATCATAAAGAGTGAATGCCCAATCCCCTGCAAAGAGCGGTTGCTTTTCTTCCATCACTTTCGCAGAACCTTTCGCGATTTTTACATACTCATCAAAGAACTTTAGGCCGCGATCAAGCGTCTTATTAAACGCCTCTTCTTCGGCCTTGATCACTTCTTGGACATGGGCTTGTTTCTTGCGGAGTTCTGGAAAGACATCCCCCATGGTTTCGACGAGGACTTCCACCAGTTTGTAGAAGAATGGTTCGTGGAAACCGAGGGTGCGGCCGTAGCGGACGGCGCGGCGCAGGATGCGGCGCAGGACGTAGTTGCGGTCGGTGTTGGCGGGGAGAATGCCGTCGGCAATGGAAAAACTCAGGGTGCGGATGTGATCGGCGATGACGCGAAAGGCGATGTCTATTTTTTCCTGTTCGGATTGCAGGGGAGCGCACGCGCCCTCGCGTGCAGGGGTTGACGCCTCGTCAACCGCATCTTGAGTGTTCGGAGATGCCATCAGCGAGGGCGCTGATGGCGACACGCGAGGGCGCGTGTGCTCCCCGGAGGTGTCGGTCCACAGCCACGGGTAATCCCCGGTCACCTGCGCGACGCCTGCCTGCCAGGGATTCTGACAGATGTAATGGAACTTTTCTTCCATGTCGGACGCTCCGCGAATCATCCGGTCCAATGATTCTTGCGCCCAAACGTGTCCTGTCTGGCCGGAAATCTGGTTAATGTTATGGGCGCTGGCGGACTTGATGCCTTGCAGTATTTCGCGCAGCGGCCAGAAAACCGGCTGGCCTTCCTTGTCCTGTTCCTTGATTTGTGGCTCGAACAGCAGGTGAACATGGTCGGGCATGACACACGCGGCGTAGAGTTGATACTGCCGCTGTTCGTTGGCGTAAAGAATGCACTTGAGCACAATGTCGCGCTCGGGGGCGGCAAGTTGGCGGCGCTGGTGCGTGGAAAAAGTGACCATGTATTTGGCCCATGGTCGCTCGAAATGAGGAAGGTTGCGGCGGGAATACTCGGCCTCGATAACGCCGGACGGTCCAGGAGCCGACCGAGGGGGCGCGGTCGGCAACACGCGAGGGCGCGTGTGCTCCCCGGGCAGGGTGCTGGCGTATTTTTTGCCGCTGAGGTTTTCCAGACGGTCGAAGATGGGGCGGAAGATGTCGGTTTCGTAGTTGGAGATGACGCGGCTGAAATCGGTGAAATTCCTGGTGTTCTGCAGGATGCCCGTCACACGCTCGAAACCCATGCCGGTGTCCACATGCTGGGCGGGCAAGGGGGAAAAGGTTCCGTCGGGATTGGCGTTGAATTGGATGAAGACCAGGTTCCATATTTCAATGCAACGGGCGTCGCCTTTGTTAACCAAACTGCCTTTGGTGTCGCCGGCAGGTGTCAGGTCAACGTGGATTTCGCTGCATGGGCCGCAGGGGCCGGTTTCGCCCATCATCCAGAAGTTGTCCTTTTTGCCGCCGTGGACGACGTGGACTTTGGGGTCCAGGCCGGCGGCGGAGAATTTGGCGGTCCAAAAATCATAAGCTTCCTGATCCAAGTCGCTGGGCTCGCCTTTGGCTTTGTCGGGGCTGTAAACGGTGGCGTAGAGGCGTTTGGCAGGGAAGCCCCACTTTTCCACGACCAGTTCCCAAGCCCATGCGATGGCCTCTTTCTTGAAGTAATCGCCGAAGCTCCAGTTGCCGAGCATCTCGAAGAAGGTGTGGTGATAGGTGTCCAGGCCGACGTCTTCCAGGTCATTGTGTTTGCCGCCGGCGCGGATGCACTTCTGGGTGTCGGCGGCGCGGGTGGGCTTGCCGGGGATGGCGCCGGGCCATTGGTCAACGTCGGGCGCGCGCTGGTTGAGGAAAATGGGGACGAACTGGTTCATGCCCGCGTTGGTGAAGAGCAGGCCGGGGGAATCGGGCATCAGGCTGGCGGAAGGCACAATGGTGTGCCCTTTGGATTTGAAAAAATCCAGGAAGGATCGTCGAATTTCAGCGGAAGTCATCCGAGCCAGTTTAAAGTCAGGGGTCTGAAGTGCAAAGCTCTTTTGGCGGAAAAGCGTTGTCCTCCGGCAGGCCGGGCCGGCCTGGCAAAGGATCTTCATCTTCCCTTAAGGTTGACCATGTTAGATTGCGGAATGATAAAAAGCAGTTTCGTTTAAACGTTGGTTCAAATAAAAAAAGTCATCATTATGAATACGCCATGGATCACATCTCGCGCGGCGGCCGGTGCTTCGCGCCGCCGTTTTCTCCAACAATTCGGTCTGGGCGCGGCCCTGTTCACAGTGCGCGGCGCCTTTGCCGAGGAACTGGCGCGCCCCACGGCTTGGGTGGAAGAAGGCCCGTTCTATCCGCCCAAACTGCCGCTGGACACGGACAACGACCTGATCATCGTCAACGACTCGATTACGCCGGCGATCGGTGAGATCACCCACCTGAGCGGGCGGTTGCTGGACGGCAAAGGCGATGCGGTGCGCAACGCCACCATCGAAATCTGGGAAGTGGACCACACCGGGGTTTACCTGGCAGACCGGCCAAATCGAAACAAGTTTGACGCCAATTTCCAGGGGTTTGGCCGGTTTCTCACCAGTTCGACCGGCGAGTATTATTTTCGCACCCTCAAGCCGGTGCGTTACACCGGACGCCAGGCGCCGCATATTCATTTCAAGGTCAAGATGAAGGGTCGCCAGGCCTGGACCACCCAACTTTTTATCAAAGGCTTTCCGGGCAATGCCGGGGACGGCGTTTATCAAGGCATTGGGGATGCCCAGGCGCAGGAGACGGTGACGGTGGATTTCGCCCCGCTGAAAGGGTCGGAGATTGGGGAACTGTCGGCCAAATTCGACATCGTGCTCGGGCGAACGCCGCGGGAGGATGAAAATGGCAATTTGCGGGGTGGCCGCCGTGGCCGGGGCGGCCCGGGCCAGGGAGGCGGACCGGCCGGTGGCCGCCGATTCGGCCCACCGCCGGGCGAGGGTGGCTAACCCTTGGCGCGGCCGGCAGCTATTGGAGGGAGAGGTTGGCGCGGGGCTGGCCTGTGCTGGAGGGGCTGACGGGCGCCGGGGCGACCAGGAACCCAACGACGCTATAGACCACCAGCGCGCCGCCCAACCAAAACAGCACTTTGACGGCGCGCGGGAATCTTTTCGTTTTAGGGGCGTCCGTCTTCATGGCGGCGGCTTGCGCATAAAACGATGAACCAGGAAATAATAAAGAGAGGAGAGGACGATAATCAAGCCCAATAGCCAGTAAAGGGCATGATGCACATTTCCTTGTATGTCGTTGCCAGCGGCGACGCCGGCCCAGGCGAGGACAGAGCACCAAAGGGCGGAGCCAAGCAGAGTAAACAGGGAGTAAAGGCGGAAATCCATTTCCACAATGCCCATGGGAATGCCGATGAGATGGCGGACGACCGGGAGGAGGCGGGCGACAAAGACGCCAAAAGCGCCAAAGCGCGCGGCCCAATGCTCGGCGGCGTGGATCTTGGCCTCGGTGATGCGGACATACCGCCCGTAATGCAGGACCAGCGGCCGGCCAGCCCAGCGACAGGCCCAATACATGACCGTCGCCCCCACCCAGGAACCGAGAGTGCCGGCGACCACCACGCCGGTCAGGCTCAGATTCCCGCCGGCGTGGGCGCGGTAGGCGGCGAAGGGAATGATCGCTTCGCTGGGGATGGGCAAAATGGTGCTCTCCCCCGCCATGAGAGCCGCAATGAGCGGATAGCCGCCGCCGGAATCCAAGGTGGCTTTATACCAATCAATCAGCTTGGCGATTTCAGCAGTCACAGGATAGCTGCGGGCGGCGAGACACGGCCCGCCGCGCGCGGGGGCGGGTGCGCTCCCCGCTACGGTTTGCCGCCATAGACGGCGTTTTTGCCGAGGCATTGTTCGATGCGCAGCAACTGGTTGTATTTGGCCACACGGTCGGTGCGGCTGAGCGAACCGGTTTTGATCTGGCCGGCGTTGGTGGCCACGGCGATGTCGGCGATGGTGGCGTCTTCCGTCTCGCCGGAACGATGGCTGATGACGGCGGTGTAGGCGTGCTCCCGGGCCAGGGAAATGGCGTCAAGGGTTTCGGTGAGCGAACCGATTTGATTGACTTTGATGAGAATGGAGTTGGCCACGCCCAGTTCAAATCCTTTGCGCAAGAATTTGACGTTGGTGACGAAGATATCATCACCCACCAGTTGGATTTTGCCACCGAGTTTGTCGGTGAGGGTTTTCCAGCTTTTCCAATCGTTTTCCGCGCAGCCGTCTTCGATGCTGAAGATTGGGTATTTGGCGGCCAATTCCACGTAAAAAGCCACCAATTCATCGCCGGTCAATTTGCGGCCGGTGCTTTTTTTGAACACGTAACGGTCCGAGGCGGTGTCGTAGAACTCCGAGGCAGCCGGGTCCAAGGCCAGAAAAACTTCCTTGCCCGCCTTATATCCGGCGTCCTTGACCGCTTGCAAAATGGCTTCGATGGCCGCCTCGGCACTTTCGAGCTTGGGTGCAAATCCGCCTTCATCGCCCACCAGGGTGGACAGGCCCTTTTTCTTCAAAACGGCTTTGAGGGCGTGAAAAACCTCGGTGATGGCCTGCAAGCCGCGGGAGAAGGTGGGCAGGCCCTTGGGCACGATCATGAATTCCTGGAAATCAATCGGCGCGTCGGAATGGGCGCCGCCATTGATGACGTTGGCCATGGGGACGGGGAGGACTTTGGCGTTTGGGCCGCCCAGGTATTTGAACAGGGGAAGGTCCAGGCAGGCGGCGGCGGCCTTGGCGTTGGCCAGCGAAACGGCCAGGATGGCATTGGCCCCGAGGACGGATTTGGTTTCGGTGCCGTCCAGTTGCAGCATGGTGCGATCCAGGGTCAGTTGATCCAGCGAATCCAGTCCGCGCACAGCGGGGAGGATTTTGTCGGTGACGTTTTTGACGGCTTTGGTGACGCCCTTGCCGAGGAACCGGGTTTTGTCCCCGTCGCGCAGTTCGAGGGCTTCATGTTCGCCGGTGCTGGCGCCGGAGGGAACGGCGGCGCGCCCGGCGGCGCCGCCGGCCAGGAGGACATCCACTTCGACGGTTGGGTTGCCCCGGGAATCGAGAATTTCACGGGCTTTGATGTCAGAAATTGTGCTCATGGTTCGTTTTGTGGGTATTCCAAGTTCATAGTTTTAAGGTTCAGTACCACCAGCGAACAAGGCTGCACAGGGTGAGGGGGAAATGCAAAATGAAAAACGCAAAATGACCGGCCGGGTCAGGGGACGATGACGCGCAGGGCTTGAGGCTCGACGGTGAGGGTGGCGGGAAGTTCGCCGACGTTTTCGCCGTCCAGTTGCAGCAGGACGCGGGCGGGGCTGGTGAGGGTGAGGGCGGGGGCGGCGAGGAGGCGGGCGCGGCAGAATTGGTGCATTCGCCCCACCAACAGGCCGGCCAGCGCCGCGGCCAGGATGGGGAAGCTGGTTTTTGGAAGGACACAAATATCGAGCAGGCCGTCGTCCAGGCGGGCGCGGGGAAAGACGGCCAGGGGGCCGCCGTAAAAGCGCCCGTTGCCGACGGCGACCCATTCGCCGGCCAGAGGCGGGCCGGCCTGGACGGTGACGAGGGGGCGGTTTTCGGAGAGGGCCTGGAGAGCGGCGAGGAGATAGGCGAGCGGGCCAATTTTCTTTTTGACACTCCAGCCGGTCAGCTCGATGGCGCGGGAATCAAGCCCAGCGCCGGCCAGTTGCATGAAATAACGGCGCTGGGGCAGGCCGGCGAGGGTGAATTCGGCGCGGCCCAAATCAATGGTCCTTTCCCGGGCCCGGACCAGCACTTGCCAGGCGCGGCGGGTGTGGAGGGGCAGACGGAGTTCGCGGGCGAAGACGTTGATGGTGCCCAAGGGCAGAATGCCGAGGCGGACGGCGCGGAGGCCGCCGGGAACGTCGGCGATGCCGTTGAGCACCTCGTTGGCGGTGCCGTCGCCGCCGGCGGCGATGATGATTTGGAAACCGTCGCGGACGGCCTGGGCGGCCAGGCGGCGGGCGTCACCGGGGGCGGAGGTGGCCAGGAAGACACATTGGCCGTGAGGGAGGTCGGGATGGGAGCGAAAGCGGCGGGCTTTGCCGCCGCGGGCCGAGGGGTTGAAAATCAGGCAGGGCGTGGAGGCCGGGTTCAAAGGTGTTTTGAACGTTCAGAAAGCGGTGGCGGCGGCGCCGAGAGCCACGGCCAACTGGCCGGAGACCTGTTCGAGTTCGGCCATTTGCTGCGGGGCCAGACCCACCTGGACTGCGGCGGTGGGAACCCAGGGCTGGCAGACCACGCCCAGTTCGGCCTGCAAAAGCTGGAGGATAAACTCCGAGCGGGCCGCGCCCCCCGAAATGAGAGCCTTGGCCACTGTCTTCTCGCACTGGTGCTCGAAGAAATCCATGGAAGCGCGCAGTTCGCGGCCCAATGGAGAAATCAACGGCTGGAGATGGGCTTCGACCTCCTTGGGCATGCCGATCTTGATCCCTTCGGCTTCGGCGTAGCTGATGCTCATGGCCTCGGACAGGCCGGCGGTCAGCTTGTCGCCGCCGATTTCGACGGTGCGGTTCAGGCACAGATCGCCGCAGTTGAGGATGCTGATGGTGGAGGTGCGGAAGCCCAAATCCACCAGGGCGACGACTTCCTTGGCAAAAGTTTCCGGCTCGGCCAGTTCCAGGGCGTTGATCGGCCCCAGAACCGCCAGCGTGATTTGGTCGGCGACCAGGCCGGCGCCCTTGACCGCCCCTTCCAGGTTGGCCAGCCATTCGCGGCGCGCGCCTCCGACCCAGACTTTGTACTTGGAGGCGGCCCGGCCCAGTTCCGCCCCGGCTTTGGAGGAAGGCGGAACAATGTAGCAATCGAAGACGTAATCGCGCAGGTCTTGTTGCAAATAACTTTTGGCGTTGAATTTGAGCATCTGGCGCATGTCGCTCAGGGGCAGCAGCGGCATTTCCGTGCTGCGCAATACCGAGTCTTCCGAGCCGACGGCCAGGGTCACTTGCCGGGTCTTTGGGCTCATCCGTTCCACCATGCTGCGGAGGTGCTCGGTCAGGAGCCCCTGCGGGATGCCCTTTTCGTAGATGGGCGCGTCGGTGATGGCATAGCGGGAAAGGGTGAAGGAATCCTGCTTGCGATCCAACAACACCGCCTTGGTGGCGCGGCTGCCCAAGTCAATGGCGAGAATCTGGTGGCGCTTTTTGCCTTTGTTCAGCATGGGTGGTAAGGTCATGGGGTGTATTTAACACCACTCAACAGCAAAGGCAAGCCTGTCGTGGCCAGGGGGCAGACGCCTCTGCATTGAGTGGGGTTGGTGCGGGTGCGGGGGCGCGTGCGCTCCCCGGCGGCGGACGATCCGCGCCGGCAGGCCGGGCAGCATGAAATTCAATGGAGGCATGGTGCTTTGGCGGGGTGGCCGCGTCACCGCGGCAGTTTCCCCGGCTCCTTTATGATCTCCACGCGAAAGGAGGACAAGAAAAGATTGAAGACCACACGGCCTTTATCGAAGTCCTGGTCTTTGGCGGAAAACATGAATTCGACCATGCCTTCCGGGCAGGCGACAAAGGCGTGCCGCGTCCGGATGTTGCGGGTCGGGTCCAGGCTGCGGGCGGTGTCCACAAAGCGGGCGGGGTGATAGCCGGTGGCGCAACCGGACACCTGGAGGACGGTGGCGCCGGGATCGGCGGCCAGCGCGCTGTCGCGCAGGTTGTTGTCCTCCGGCATGGCGCCGGGGGAATTGGTGGTGACCCGCATGGCAATGGCGATGCTGCCCGTGTCCTCCTTGAAGAGGACCGATTGGGTATCGTTGGCCACGGTGGCGGAGTAGCTGCGGGGCAGCCGGGTGGTCAAATGCTCATGGCCGGCCTCCACCACCAGCGTGTGAGCCGTGCCTCCTTCGATCATATCCTCGTAACTGTCAAAGGCGCGAAAAGGGATCTGGCCGGAGGCGGCCAGGGAGCCGGAAAGGAAAATCAAACAGACCAGTTTCATCTGGGGCGCGGGTTCAGAAGGAAACGGTGTTGGTCTGGAGAAAAGTCCACGCGCCGCGGTTGACGGAGATGACATGGGGCGTCAGCGGCGGCTGCTTGAGGGAGTTGTTGAAGTTCAGGTCGAACGCCCAGTTGCGCGTGGGCGGGTTATAGACCGTGCCGGTGCCCGGCCATGGGGCGGTGGCGATCTGGCTGGTGAACATGCAGACCATGGAGCCATTGTAGGTAAAGGTATAACCGCTCCAGTTTTCCAGGAAGCGCGGAAAATTTTCTACCCCGCCGCTGTAGTAAGTGCCATTGGATGGCACGTTGCCGGTGAGAAAGGCGGCGTTGACCGTATCGTTGGCCGCCGTCCGGCTGCCGATGCCGGCGCTGCTGTTGGCCGGGTTCCAAGCGCTGGATAATATGGTGATGGCATCGGCATAAACGGCGGCGGGGCGGGTCTTGGAGGTGTCGAAAGTGCCCAGGTTGACCGGGGTGCCGTTGGTGGAGACGTTGTAATTGCCGACGATATAAACCGGGTCGGGAGTGACCACGGAAAGGCCGAGGGTGGGCAAGGTGGTGCCGTTGGTGAGCACCACGCCGGCTTGTGAAACGATATTGTAGTTGGTGGTATAATAGGGGGTGGTGGTCACGCCCGTGATCCACTCGTAACTATAACCGTTGATCAGGCTAAATTGGTAAAGCTTGGGGTGGACGCTGGTGTTGGTCGAGATGCCGCCCAGGTAAGTGCCGTTGGCCGGGTAGTTGGTGCTTTGGGTCAAGGTGGTGTTGGTGGTGATGGGAGGGATGACGTTGGTGGAGCCGCCGGCGGGGTGGGCCACCGTATTGGTGAAGACAATGTTGGTGGTGTAGTTTTCGTTGGTCGTGACCACCGCATTGCTGTTGGCCCGCTCATCGGCAATAAAGACCGAGTCCAGATCCCGGTTGCCCAGGGCGACGCGCAGGGTGGTGTTGGTCGCGCTCCAAGCGGTTAATTTTCCCACGTCAAGGTCCGCGGTTTGGATGTTGACGCCCTGGCGCTGGTCATAGAATTGAGTGCTGGCATTGGTGTTCAGCCAGAGCGACCAGGCGGCATTGGAGATCACCGTCGCCTGGTTATTGGCGTTGACGCCGCTGGTCACCGTCACGCTGTTGTTGGAAATGAGGACGATCATGTCCGCCTGGTTGTAGAGGTAATTGCTCCCGGTCTGGGAGGTGGCGGACACGCCGGCGGGCGGTATTTGCAGGATGGCATCGACGTTCTGGGAGGTGTTGGTGGCCGAGCCGGAGTTGTTGGTGCCCACCGGCAGAATCAGGGGGTCAACCCCGCTCAAATGGTAGCCATCGAAGAGCGGGTTGCTGGTGGCCGGGCGGCTGGAAGGATCCAACGGATTCTCCCCCAGGACGATGGTGCCGGCGGAGGACACGTCGTTGGAAAAGGTCAGGGTGACGCCCGAATTGGGATCAAGGTAGATGTTATTATTGCCATGGGCGAAGCCGTTGACGGTCATGTTGGCCCCGGGGTCAATTTCCATCGTGTTCTGGAAAAAAATGGCGAACTGAAAAATCGGGATCGTCCCCAGATTGACCTGCTGCCCCACCGCGGCGCCGATATGGAAATCGGTGTTCTTGTTCATGGCGGTGGAGATGATCTCGTAGGTGGAGGCCAGCATGTACAAGCCCTGATAGGGCGGCCCCAGCACGATGATGTTGGTCGGATTGATCCGGTTGATCACGGCCACATTGGTTTGTCCCAGCCGGCGGTAAAGGTGTAGTTGCCCCAGTAGGCATCGTCGCTGGCAGTGGGGATGTAATTGGAATAGGTGGAAAGCCTGGAAAAGACGATCGGTTCCCCGTAGTTCTCATAATCGGCCACGATGGCCGAGAGGATCTTCTCGGTGGCCCCTTCGGCCGCATAAGTGGTGGCGTAAAACTCGTTGTTGCGGGCGGTTATATTGGCGGAGACATTCGACCAGCTCAACACACTCCCGACCACCAGGAGCGCCCCCACGGCCAGCACCATGACAATCATGAGCGCCCACCCGCCGCGGGCGCGCCGGAATTTGACTGGAGGCAGGAGGGTGGCGGCCTGGCGGGCCGTTGGCTGGACGCCGCGGGCGCGCCCGAATTTGACTGGAGGGAGGAGTAGTTTCATGGTCTCATGCGCGGGGCGATTCTGGAGTTGATCTGATAAAAATCCACCGGGTTGCCGGGCGTGATCTCAATCTGGGGGTTTTGCAGGGCGGTGAACGACAAATAGATGTTGATGACCGGGTAAGGCGTGGCGTTGCTCAGAATGTTGCCCAGATAATCCTGCATGGAGAAAATATAGTTGTCGTTGGTGACGGGGTTGGCCGAGACGATGCGGTAGTCGCCGACCGCGGTTCCGTCCCAGTTGGTGCGGTAGAGCGTGCTGGAAGGGGCGTCATAGTAGTAGAGTGTCCATTTGTTGGTGTTGGTGCTGGCATAAAGTTTCATGGCGTTGCCGGCCTGGATGTTGCTCGCGCCCGCATTGGTGAAGCCCGCCATGCTGCCGGTCCCGACGTAAATGGAATAGGCGGTGCGGACATCCTCATGGAGCATGCCCATGCTGCGGCGGGCGTCGTCGCCGGTCAGGAGCCAGATTTCGCTGCGCTGCGTCATGGCCAGGCCCCACAAATTAATGGCGATCACGGCGCCAAACACCATGACCAGGGTGGTGCTGGAAATCATCAACTCGGCCAGAGTGAAACCCCGGCCCCGGCCCATCCGGCTGCTTTTGTCCAGCGCCAGCTTCATATTCATAGATTGGGACCGCGCAAGACGGCGACGGTGTTGGTATAAGTGGCCAGCCCGTTGAAACCCCAGACACAATCCACCCGGATCATCAGATAGGGCGGATTGGTGGAAAGCTGGGTGATGGTGGTATAGTTGGTGCAGGTTATAACGTTGGTCATGGCCACCGGCATCTCCAAATCCTCCTTGTCAACGTTGGTCAAGGCCGGGTTAAAGATATTGGTCACGCCATAACTGGGAATCCAGTTGGCGTAGATGACCTGCTCGATCTTCTTGACCGCCTGCATATTGGCGGCCAGGGAGCAGGCGGCATATTGCGATTTGTAAGACCCGGTGGAATAGCACTTGACCACCGCCGCGCACAGCAGGGCGGCAATGGCCGCCGCCATCACCACCTCGGCCAGCGTAAAGGCGCGCCCCCCGGCAACTCCCCGTCTCCGGTATGGTAAAGTAAATTTCATGGAACAGTCGGACAATCAAGCCGCGCGCGAAAAGAGCGTCTTTCGCCTATTTTGAATATAGCAAATACCCTGCCATGTCAATTTCGCCACGGCCTGTGGGCGGGGCTTCCCCGGAGGGCCGGGCCATACTGCACATAATTGGGACACCGTGTCCCGGTGGATTCTCAAAATTGCGCTTTGCACTTGGCGTTTTCCCTCTAACCTTGCCGGGATGACAAATGATTCGCAAAGCCCGCCGCTCTGGCCTTTTCTCCTGGTGGACGCGTTGTTTCTCGGCGTGGCCGTGCTCCTGTTGGAGTTGGGCCACCGTCCCCTGCTCTGGTGGGAGGCGGCCGGGCTGATCCTCTGCGCCGCCGCCGGGGCGGGCGTTTTCCTGACGCCCTTCCTGCGCCGCAGCGCCAACAGCCAGACCCTGGCCCAGGCCGAGAAACTGGCCGACGCCGCCGGAAAGATTCAAAAGCTGGATGAACTGGCCAACCAAATAAGCAACTCCACCGCCCAATGGCAAGCGGTGCAGGACACGGCGGCCAAAACGGCGCAAACCGCCACCGACCTGGCCCAAAACATGGCCGCCGAAGCCAAGGCCTTCACCGAATTCCTGCAAAAAGCCAATGACGCCGAGCGCGCCCATTTGCGGCTGGAAGCGGAGAAGCTCCGCCGCAACGAAACCGAATGGCTGCAAATCGTCATCCGCCTGTTGGACCAGGTCTATGCCCTGTTCCAAGCGGCCCTGCAATCCGGCCAGCCGGCGCTGGCCGAGCAGATCGGTCATTTTCAAAATGCCTGCCGCGACATCAGCCGCCGGGCCGGATTGGCCGTCGTCACCCCGCTGGCCGGCGAACCTTTCGATCCCAAACGCCATCAACTCATCCACGACGACGACGCGGAAGAGAACGCCCTCGTCCTGGACACCCTGGCCCCCGGCTACACCTACCAGGGCCAATTGGTGCGCCGCGCCCTGGTGCGCTTGCAGGAGGCCAAGCCCGCCGCCACCGGCGCCGGAAAAGCCTAATTCCCGTCCAACTCCACCGTCCGGCCAACGGCGAAGAAATGGAGCCAGCGCCGAGTCACCGGCCGGCCGTAAATGCGGGCGATGGCCCGGGCGTAAAGGCAGAGTTGCGGGCGGTAGAAGCGGACCTTTTCTGCCAATTCCTCCTCGGCAAAATGATCTGTTTTGAAATCCAGCACCCACATCTCCTCCGACGTGACCACGGCCAGGTCCATGACACCCTGCACGATGACGAACTCCTGGCCGTCAGCATTGGGCGGGTGGTGAAAGGCAGGGCTCCCGGCAGGCCGGGACTGCCCGCCGTCGGGCCTTGGAAGAGAATTCAATATCCCACCACCTTTCCCCGGCAGGTCCCGATAATTCCGGACCCGCCCTGGCACTGAAGCCTGGGGCCTTGCGCCCTCCGACTCCTCCCGGCCGCCCTGCAAATCTTCCAGTTCCGACGGGGAAAACCGCGCGGTGAAGGCCAGCTCGCGCCGCACCTGGTCGCGCCGGGCCAGCAACTGCCGGCCCACCTCGGATTGCCAAAAAGCGGCCAGCGCCTTGAAATCCAAACACGCCGCCTGCGCTTCCGACAAAATGCCCTCGCCCCGCAAGCGGGCGGCTTCGGCTTGCAAGCGGGCCGCGCTGCCCGTTTCGGCCAGCGCCACGCCCTCCAAAAACGCATGATGCGCCGAACCGGTCTCCGCCGCCGACAGCGGGCCGGTCCGCCTTTCCCCGCGCGGGTCCGGCGGGGGTGTAAATAATAGTTCTGAGGCGTCCTCCTGCTCCTCCTCCTCCGCCAGGAGGCGGCGCAGAGCGGAAACGGAAGTTTTGGCGGCGCGGCGGGTCGCCTCCTCGAAGCCATAGCGCCACGCCAGTGCCGCCCGGCCACGGCGCAGGAACGGCCCATCCGCGGCCTGTGACGGCGGAGCGGGAGCGGCTTCCTCTTGGCCCGGCGCCGTGGCTGGTTCCTGTTCATCAATAATTGTCCACGCCAGCAGCGCATGGCCGCCGGATTGGCCGGCCGCCTGCGGGCCAAATTTCAGGACCAGCCAGGCGCCCAGCCAGTCCAGGAAGCTGCGGCCCGCCAGAATTTCCGCCGCGCCCAGTCCGCGTTCCGCCGCCTGCGGCCATTTGGTGGCAAGGGCGCTGTGCCGGGCCGAGCCGCACAAGATCAGCCGGTCGGCCGCGCGCGTCAGGGCCACATAAAGCAGGCGCAACTCTTCGCCGCAGGTTTGGCGTTGCTGACGCCGTTGGGCCAGCCAATGCGGCAGGCTGGGATAAAATTGGGAAAGCCCCGGCGGCTTGACTTGCGGGCAGAGGCCCAATTCCTCGTCCAAAATGACCCGCCCGCGCGTATCCTCCAAGTTGAAGCGCTTGCCCAAATCGGCCAGCGCCACGATGGCAAACTCCAGCCCCTTGCTCTGATGAATGCTCATCAGGCGGACGGCATCCCGCAAGGGCTGTCCGGCCGGCTCGACCTCCAGCTCGTTTTCCTGCTGGGCCTGGACAAATTGGAGGAAACGGTAGAGCCCTTCGCCGCGAAAGCTGTCAAACTGCCTGGTCAGGTGGATCAAGCGGGAAACATTGGCGGCCCGTTGGGCCGCGTCGGGCGCGCCGGCCATCCATTGGCCGAAGCCGGTTTCCTCCACCACCTTTTCCAAAACCAGGGAGACGCCCGCCAGGCGGGAGAGGCGGCGCCAGGCGCCAAAGCGCTGCAGAAAAGTATTGACACGCTCGTGTTCCGGGTTGGCCTCGTGCCAGCGGAGCAACGCGGCCCAGATGCGTCCCGGCCGTTGCGCCAAGCGGATGGCGGCCAGTTCATCCGCCGTCAATCCCACCAAGGGCGAGCGCAACACGCCCAGCAGCGGCAGATCCTGCGAGGGATTGTCCAGGACTTGCAGCAGGCTGAGCAGGTCGCGCACCTCCAGGCCCTCGTAAAAGCCGCCGCGCACCGCCGCCAGCGGCACGCCCAGGCGGGCAAATTCCCGGACGTAGGCTTCCACCTTATGGCGCGGGGAACGGAGCAGAATCACCATGTCGCTCCAAGTCGCGCGCCGGGGCGGCTGGCCGGGAATGGCGATTTCCTGATTTTTCAATTCCATGAGCCGCCGCCCAATCAGGCGCGCTTCCATCTCGGTGTCGGAAATGGTTTCGGCCTCGCCGGTTTCCGCCCCGCCCTCCGCCTCCGGGCCGCGTCCGGTGCGGCGCAGGAGCAATTCCACGCGCGGGGCGGATTCCGCGCGGGCCGCCTGACCGGCCCGTTGCCCAGGGTTGCCGCAACGCAGGCGGGCTTGGTCATCGTAGGCCACGCCGCCCAATTCCGGGCGCATGAGCGTGGCGAACAGGGCGTTGACGAAATTGAGAATGTCCGGGTGACTGCGGAAATTGTCCGAAAGCGAAATCACGCGCGCGCCGGGCTGGCTCTGCCAGGCGCGCTGGTAGTGGAGAAAAATGCGCGGGTCGGCGAGCCGGAAACGATAAATGCTTTGTTTGATGTCGCCGACCAGGAAACGGTTGGCGTCGGCGCCTTCGCGGCCCAGCGCGCAAAGGATCGCCTCCTGCGCGCGGTTGATGTCCTGGAATTCGTCCACGAAAATCAGGCGCAGCCGGGCGCGCCAGTGCGCGGCGATGGGGCCGGGCCGCCCGCCCTCCCGCCCGCCCAGCAGTTGCAGGGCGAATTGTTCCAGGTCGTGAAAATCAAGGCCGCCGGCCTCGCGCTTGGCGGCCCGGTAAGCCTGCCCGAATTGTTGTGTCAAGTCGAGCAATGCCAGCATGGAGGGCGCGCTCCATTTCCAGTCTTCGGCCAGCGGATCGGTTTTTTCCACCGCGCAGACCGAACGCAAAAAGCGCGCTTCGGCCAAAAGGTTTTCCAAAGGCTTGCGCCATTTTGGCTGGCATCCGTCCGCCGCCTGGCCAATGGCCTGGAGGGCGGCGGCAAATTCCGGGCGCGACGGTTTTTGCGGGAGGCGGGCCAGGGCTGCGGCGCAGGGCTGCGCGCATGGGTTCTGCGCCGGCAGCGCCCGCATAACTTCGAGCCAGGAGCGGCGGCAGCCTTCCAACTCCGCCATGAGCCAGTCCTCCCAGGGGCCGGGCGGGGCTTGTTCAAATCGGGCGGCTTGGGCTGCAAACCACCCGGCCGGATCGGGCAGGGTCTGGGCATAATGATGCAGCCGGAGGACGAGCGCGCGCACGGCCAGGTCGGAGTCGCCCCCCAGCGATTGGATGGTTTGCTGGATGGCCCTGGCCGGGGCGGTTTCGCGGCTGTAGTTCTGTTGCAACACCGCGTCCAGCGCCTGGCGGGCCAGGAGTTGGGCGCGTTCCTCGGGCAGCACGATCATCTGCGGGTCCAGGCCGAGGGTGTAAAAATGCTCGCGCACGAGCCGGAAACAGAAACTGTGCAGGGTGCAAATCCATGCCGTATCCAGCAGCGCCAACTGCTCCGCCAGGCGCGGCGAGGGGCTGGCGGCGTGGACGGCTTGCAGGGCCGCGCGCAAGCGCTGGCGCATTTCCGCGGCGGCGGCTTCGGTGAAGGTGACCATCAGAATCTGGTCCATTGAGCCGGGATTTTGGGTTTCCAGCAACCAGGCCAGGCAGCGGTCCACCAGCGTGCGCGTCTTGCCCGCGCCAGCGCCGGCCACGACCAGCACGTTCCCGCGCGCGGCGATGGCCGCTTGCTGTTGTGGCGTGGGATGGCTCATCTGGCTTTAACCGGGTTGCGGTGCGATTGCATGATGCAGTTTAGGGTGACGCGGCGGGGGAAGGCCAATCAACAATTACCAAATCGCCCCACCCTCCCTCCTTTGCTCAGATCGGGCGGAGGGCAAGCAGGGCCTGGGCTTGCCGGTCCGCCCTTTGCCTGGCAGGCTTCCCGCGCCGGGACAGGAGAACAGGTGGTTCTGTCACCCAATTGTCACAGTGCTTGCGTTGACGAAAATCGAGCCGGCGGCCTATCGTGGCTGTCAGTAGAACAAACCATAAAGATTATGACGCATCAAAAAACTCTGGCCGCCATCCTGGGCATCGCGCTGCTGGCGGGTTGCGTGCAAAAGGCGGCCGCGCAACTGCTCCTCAACGGGGCGGGAGCCACTTTTCCGTACCCGATTTATTCCAAGTGGTCCTTTGAATACCGGAAAGTGGATCCGACCGTCAACATTAACTACCAGTCCATCGGTTCGGGGGGCGGGCAGAAATCAATTCTGGACGGGACGGTCGCCTTCGGAGCCTCGGATGGGCCGATGAGCGACGCGGATCTGGCCAAGGCACCGGGGAAAATCCTGCACATTCCGACGGTGGCCGGGGCGGACGTGGTCACTTACAATCTACCCGGCAACCCGGCGCTGCAATTGGACGGGCCGACCATCGCGGGAATATTTCTGGGAAAGATCACCAAATGGAACGACCCGAAAATCGCGGCGCAAAATCCAGCGGCGAAATTGCCGGCCACGGACATCGCGGTGGTGCATCGGTCGGATGGCAGCGGCACGACCTACATATTTGTGGATTATCTGAGCAACATCAGCCATGAATGGGAAACGGGCGTGGGGCGGGGCACGGCGGTGAAATGGCCGGTTGGGGACGGGGCCAAAGGGAACGAAGGGGTCACCGAACAAATCAAACAGATGCCCGGCTCGGTCGGCTACGTGGAACTGGTCTATGCCGTGCAGCAGAAGCTGCCCTTCGCCAGCGTGAAAAATGCGTCGGGCAAATATGTTGTTCCATCCATCGATTCGGTCACGGCGGCGCTGGCCACGGCCAAGATTCCCGAGGATTTCCGTTTCTCGATGGTCAATCCGCCTGGGGAAAAGGCCTATCCGATTGCCGGGACGACCTGGCTGCTGGTTTACCAGAAGCAGGCCGACGCGCAAAAGGGAAAGAAGCTGGTGGAGTTTCTCAAGTGGGTGGAAACCAAGGGCCAGGCCATGGCGCCGGCGCTGAATTACGCGCCGTTGCCGGAGCAACTGTCCCAGCGTGTTCTGAAAGAGATTGATTCGATCACGTATTGAATTCAGGCTGGCCCAGTGCAACCGGGGCGCGGAATTCTGGCGGGTGAAAGGGGCCGCTCCTGGAAGAATGAAGCAGTCTTATGAACTCTGCCGCAGTTTCAGGCAAGACCGGACCGCCCGCAGGGATGACCCTGGCCCCACCGGGCAAGCTCGGCGACCAGGCGTTCCGATTCCTGACCTGGCTGATGGCCTTGATGGTGTTGGTTCTGCTGGTGCTGTTGGGATGGACGTTGCGGAAAGGATCGGCGCTTTCTTTGGACAAATTCGGCTGGGCTTTCTTGTTTCAATCAGACTGGAATCCGGTGACTGGGGTGTTTGGGGCCTACACATCTATTTTTGGGACGTTTGTGACCTCCTTTGCCGGATTGCTCATCGCGCTGCCATTGAGCCTGGCGACGGCGGTTTATCTGACGGA
Source organism: uncultured Verrucomicrobiae bacterium (assembly GCA_963707025.1). Taxonomy (GTDB): domain Bacteria; phylum Verrucomicrobiota; class Verrucomicrobiia; order Limisphaerales; family Palsa-1400; genus JBEKOF01. Next base: position 341,128 of record CAVPOM010000003.1, read on the forward strand.
GTTGGCGCCGGGCTGGGTGCGGCAACCGGCGATTTCGATGATTGAGATGCTGGCGGCCATACCGAGCGTGGTCTTTGGCCTCTGGGGCATGCGAGTGCTGGTGCCGTGGCTGCAGGGCGGACCGTATATTGTGCTGAACCAGTATTTGGGATTTCTGCCATTCTTCAAGGGGCCGATTCACGGCCGGTGCCTGCTTTCGGCGGCGATCATTATCGCCATTATGATCCTGCCCATCATCACCTCCATTACGCGCGAGGTTTTCCGCGCCGTGCCCGATTCACAGCGGGAAGCGGCCTTTGCCCTTGGGGCAACCCGCTGGGAAGTGACGCGGCTGGCGGTGTTGCGGCATTCCGTACGCGGCATATTTGGGGCCGCCATGCTGGGGCTGGGCCGGGCGCTTGGGGAAGCGATGGCGGTGACGATGGTGATCGGCAACGCGGACAACAGTTCCTGGTCACTTTTTTCGTCGGGCAACACGCTGGCCAGCAAGATGGCCAATGAGTATGCGGAAACGACTCCGGGCATTCATTTGAGCGCGCTGTTTGAACTGGCGCTGATGTTGCTGGTGGTGACGCTGGCCACCAATATCCTGGCGCGCCTCTTGATTGGCGCGATGGGAGGCCGCAAACCCGCTGGAACCTGAGCGCCATGAATAATTGGTATCATCACTGGAGAAAGATCAAAAGTGCCTGCCTGTCGGGCCTGTGCCTGATGTGCGCGCTGGTGGTCATCGCGCCGCTGGCCTTTGTGCTCTTTAGTCTGATCAAAGCGGGAACCAGTTCGCTGGATCTGGACTTTTTCACGCAGTTGCCCAAACCGGTCGGGGAAGTCGGCGGGGGCATGGCGAACGCCATTGTGGGGAGCATGACGTTGGTCGGATTGGCCGGGTTGGTCGGCATCCCGATCGGGGTGCTGGGGGGAATTCATCTTGCGGAATTCGGGTCGCCGCGGATGAACTGGGCGGTTGGATTCGCGGCGGACATCCTCAATGGCACGCCCTCCATCGTGTGGGGCATCCTGGTATATGCGCTGGGGGTGGGTTATTCGGCGTATGCGGCCGGACTGGCGCTGGGGTTCATCATGATCCCGCTCATCATCCGCACGACCGAGGAGATGATCAGGCTGGTGCCCAACAGCTACCGCGAAGCGGCGTTTGCCCTGGGCATCCCGCATTGGAGAATTGTGCTCAATGTCGTCCTGAAAACAGCGGGGAAGGGAATCATTACCGGCATCCTGTTGGCGGCGGCGCGGATCGCGGGTGAGACCGCGCCGCTTCTGTTCACGGCGTTTGGCAACAATTTTTGGAGTCACAAACTTTCCGAACCGATCGCAGCCTTGCCGTTGCAGATTTTCACCTATGCCACTTCGCCTTATGATGACTGGCTCCGGCAGGCTTGGGCTGGGGCGCTGGTCTTGATTCTGTTCGTCCTGGCGCTTAACATTGGAGTGAGGGTGTTGACGCGCGGCGGCGCACCCCATCTGGCAAGATAAAAATTGCATGACCAAAGACACCCAGTTGCCCGCGTTGAAAACCGAGACCTCGGCCCCGGCTCCGATTCCGCCCGCAGCGGCGGCGGCGGGAACGGCCGCGACCTTTGACGTGCGGCGGCTCAACGTCTGGTTTGGCAGCCATCATGTGTTGCGGAACGTGTCGCTGGAAATCGTGCCCAAAGCCGTCACGGCGATCATTGGCCCCAGCGGCTGCGGGAAGTCCACTTTTCTGCGGAGCCTCAACCGCATGCACGATCTGGTGCCGATAGCGAGGGTGGAAGGCCGCATCACGTTGTTTGGCGAGGATCTCTACGCGCGGGGAGTGGACGCGACCCTGGTGCGGCGGCGGGTGGGGATGGTGTTCCAGAAATCAAATCCGTTCCCCACCATGAGCGTGGCAGAAAATGTGACGGTCGGGCTGCGGCTCAACGGCCTGCGGCAGAAGAACCTCATCCTGGAGCGGATGGAACGCTCCCTGCGGATGGCGGCGCTGTGGGAGGAAGTCAAGGACCGGCTGAACGCCAACGCCCTGAGCCTATCCGGCGGGCAGCAGCAACGCCTGTGCATCGCCCGGGCGCTGGCGATTGAGCCGGAGGTGTTGCTCATGGACGAGCCGGCCTCGGCGCTGGACCCTCTGGCCACGGCCAAGATCGAGGAATTGATTCTGCAATTGAAACAGGACTACACCATTGTTATCGTCACCCACAACATGCAACAGGCCGCGCGCATTTCCGGCCAGACCGCTTTCTTTTATCTGGGGGAGTTGATTGAATTTGACCAGACCAACCGGATTTTCACCAGCCCCAGGCAAAAGCAAACCGAAGATTATGTGACCGGCCGCTTTGGCTGAGCCAAGGCCGGCTTAGATTATGACGAGACATTTCGACGAGGAATTGGCCAAGTTCAAGGAAACCCTGCTCACCATGGGCAGTTACGCGGAGAGTTCCGTCGCCCAGGCCATCCAGGCGGTGACCCACCGCAACGACAAGCTGGCCGAACAGGTCCAGCACAACGACGACATCATGGATCGGTATGAGGTGGAGATTGACGACATGGCCATCAACCTGCTGGCCAAGGCGCCCCTGGCCTCCGATCTGCGCCTGATCACCGTGGCCATGAAGATTTCGCAAAACCTGGAGCGCATCGGCGACGAGGCCACCACCATCGCCCGGCGCGCCCTGGAGCTGAATGGCGAGCCGCAGCTCAAGAGCTACATTGACATTCCCCGCATCGAGGCGATCACCCTGGGCATGCTCAAGGAATCGCTGGACGCGTTTGTCAACAAAGATCCCGAAAAAGCCCGCGCCGTCATCCCGCGCGACAAGGAGGTGGACGCCCTCAACCACCAGCTTTACCGCGAACTGTCCAGCTACATGGTGGAGAATCCTTCCAACATCACCCGCTGTTTGAACCTGATGACCGTTTCCAAGTGTTTGGAACGCGTGGCCGACCACGCCACCAATATCGCCGAGGAGGTCGTTTATCTGTGCGAGGCGCGCGACATCCGCCACGAAGCCAACAAACCGCTGCCATGAACCTCTTCTTCCTCCGCCACGCCAAGGCTTGTCCCCGCGGCCCCAAATACCGCCCGGACAGCAAGCGCCCGCTGACCCGCGAAGGCGAAAAAACCATGCGCGAAGTTGCCCGGGGCATGCAGAAGCTGGATTTGTCGTTTGACTTGATTCTGGCCAGTCCGTATCTGCGGGCCTTGCGCACGGCGGAAATCCTGGCCCAAGTTTTCCATTCCAAAAAGCTCTTTGTCACCAACCATCTGGCGGCCGACGCCGACACCCGGCAGGTCGTGGCGGAAATCAACGAAAACTTCGGCGCCCTGGAAAACATCGTTCTGGTCGGGCACGAGCCCTTTTTGAGCGGCTTGATCTCCCATCTGCTCACCGGCCAGCCGGGCATGAAGATTGATTTTAAAAAGGCGGCGTTGTGCAAGTTGAGCGTCGAGGACCTGCGTTTTGGCGATTGCGCCAGCCTGTGCTGGCTCCTGACCCCGCGCCAACTGGCCCGCCTGGGCAAACGCAGAAGCTGAATCTGGCTGGCTTGGGGATGGAGAGCCGCCAAGACACCAAGTTAATCCGTGGACGGGCCATGCATTCGCTGCACGCGATTTTCACTATGGCAGTTGAATTGCGTTCTCCGAAAAATGTTGGTCTTGGGCGATGGCTTCCGTGAGTTGGAGCCGGCGCATCACCTCAAAGGAAAGGCAGTCGGTCAGACTCAATTTCCGGCGGCGCGACTGGCGGCAGCTTTGCGCGGCCTGCGAGTGCAACGCCTCGTCCACAAATTCCACCCGGCATAATGGCAACATTACGTCCAGGAAATCCTCCACTGCATTCCAACCGAGCCGGTGCTGCACCAGCGCCCAGGTTTCATGCACCACATAGTTCGTAGTCACCAATTGCCACCCTTCCTGCTCCGCGCGCTCAAAGGCGGCCTTGGCAACCGCATGAAAAGGATCGTCCGCGTCCAACACGGCGTAGAATCCCGATGTGTCAACGAAGACAGATTTCACGAAGCGGCCAGAGGTCAGTCGGCGGCGGCGGCGGCGGCGGCGAATCCGCGGTCGTGATCTTTGGCGTCCGGGTCTGGATTGGCCCGGTATTTGCCGGCTATGTCAGCAATCGTGCGGCGGCGCGAAGGCGGCGGAGCGGAGACATAATGTTCCAAAATAAAATGGGAAACCTCGCGCTGCTCTGCCGGAGGCAACGCTCGAATTTCTTCCAAAATGGCCTGGGCTTTTATGCTCACGGTTTATACCATACCACCCCGCCAGGAAAAAGACAAGCCGGCCGGGATAGCTCCAACGGCCTTTGCTCCCAATCGTCTTAATTGCTCAAACGAGTCATTAATCTATAGTTTGCACGTTAGCCTCACCGTTTATTTCGCCGCATCCTGGCTATGGCAAGGCAGCCTGCGACCAGCGGAACAAGGGACATCAGAAAATCGATTGAGGACCAATACTCCATCAACTCTAATGTCACCCATAATGCCAGACAGCCCCCAACTACGGAAATCCATGCACAGAATACTGTGAACAAAGTAAAATGACGGCGAAACGTTCCAATTAATGCCAGGATACTTGCTGTGTAAACCGCCAGCTCACCCAAAAACTCAGGAATCAAAACGTTCAGGGCATTTTCTCCTACGGCAAGCATAATTACACCCTTTTGCGTTCGTTTAATTCACTCGAGGATTTCAGAAAAGTCATATTGTGCGCCGGTCTCACGGGGCGGCCACCAGGCGGTAGCCCACCCCGGGTTCTGTCAATATTAATTCAGGGCGGGCGGCGTCGGCCTCGAGCTTTTCCCGCAGGTGGGCCACATAGACGCGCAGATAATGGGTTTGCTCCCCGTAGGCCGGCCCCCACACCTCCTTGAGAATCTGGCGGTGCGTCACCACTTTGCCGGCGTTGCGCACCAGCAGGCGCAAAAGCGAATACTCCGTCGGTGTCAGTTTGATCTCCTGGCCCCGCACCGTGACCCGGCGCGCCGCCAGCTCCACCTCCAGGTGGCCGGAGCGGAACACGGCGTTGTCCGCCTCCGGCTGGGCGCGGCGCCGCGCCACCCGCAGGCGCGCCAGCAACTCCGCCGTGCTGAAGGGCTTGGTCATGTAATCGTCGGCCCCGTTGTCCAGGGCGGAGACCTTGTCCACATCGCCTTCCTGCACGGAGAGCACCAGCACCGGGGCCTTGCTCCATTCGCGCAGCCGTTTCAGCACGGTCAGGCCGTCCATGCCGGGCAGGCCCAGGTCCAGAATGATGACGTCCGGATTGCGCTGGGCCGCCTCGGCCAGGCCGTCCGGGCCGTTGGCCGCCTCCAGCACGCGGTAGCCGTTGGCCTCCAGGGTGACGCGCAGCAGCCGGCGGATCTGCACCTCGTCGTCCACAATCAGGACAGAGTGGGTGGCCGCGGGATTTTCGCTCATGCCACCGCCTCCAGGCTGGGTTCGGGGCTGCTGGCCACCGGCAAATAAACGGTGAACTGCGCGCCGCCGCCGTCCCGGTTGCGCGCCTCGACCCGGCCGCCGTGGGCTTCCACAAATCCCTTGACAATGGATAAGCCCAGGCCGGTGCCGCCCGGCGGCGCGCCGGGAACGCGATAGAACTTCTCGAAGACGTGCGGCAGGCTTTCCGGCGGCAGCCCCGGCCCGCGATCGCCCACCGTCAGGGACACTTCCCCCGCCCCGCCCGCCGCCGTGATTTCCACCGGCGTGCCCTCGGCGGTGTAAGCGGCCGCGTTGAGGAGAAGATTGTTCAGGGCCTGCTCAATCAGCACAAAATCCATGCGCACCAGGGGCAGCCCCTTGGGCAGTTCCACCTTGACCGGGTGGCGGGCCAGGACCGTTTCATTGCGCCGCAAGGCGACGTTGACCAGGTTGCCCAGGTCGCACCATTCCAAGCGCGGCTTGACCTTGCCGGACTCCAGCCGGGTCATGTCAAGCAAATTGCCCACCAGCCGGTTGAGGCGGGCGGCGCTTTCCTGGATTTCCCCCGCCAGGGTTTTTTGCAGGACGGCCTGGTCGCCGGGCTGGAATCCGGCCAGGGTGCTGGCGGCGGCGGTGATGGCGGAAATGGGCGTGCGCAACTCGTGGGAAATGGAGTTGAGCAGGGCCTTGCTCAATTTCTCCGATTCGGCCAGCAACCGCGCCTGTTCGGCCTCGGCGCCCAGGCGGAAACGGTCCAGCACCAGCGCCGTCTGCCGGGCAAAGGCGTCCAGCAGGTCGCGCTGTTCCAAGGTCGGCGGCTGCTCGCCCGGCAGTTTCACCGCGATGATGCCGACCGTGCCGCGATTGGTGGTCAGCGGCAGGTAAACCGCCCCGGCCGACGGCAGATTGTCGGTGAAACGACCGGCCGCTTTGCCGAAGCGAAAGGCCCACGCCGCCACGCCCTGTTCTTTTTCCGAAATGGAAAACATGCTCGCCGGATGCGCCGTCTGGGACAGGCCGCCGGCGGCGTCGCGCAAGAGAATGGCCACGTCGCTTTTAAAAGCCTGGGCCACCTGGCGCACCAGCCGGCGCGCCATGTCATCCACGTCCGCCGCGTCGGCCAGGTCGCGCGTCAGCAGATACAAGGCGGTGGAACGTTCCTCGCGCCGGCTCTCCGCCCGTTCCTGCCAGCGGAGGCGCGAAACCAACTGGCCCATGACAATGGCCACCACGAAATACATCCCGAACATCATCACGTCCGCCAACTGCCCCATCTTCAGCGAGAACAGGGGCATCGTAAAGAAGAAATCCCACAACAGCGCGCTCGCCGTCGCGGCCAGCAAAGTGGGGCCGCGCCCGACGAAGCAGGCTTGCACCACCACCCCCAGCAAGTAGATCAAGGCCAGGGCGTGCGCATCCACTTCGAGCGCTTTTTGCAGCACCGCGTTCAAGACCGTGCAGCCGCCCACCGTGACCAGCGCGGCCAGATACTGCTGCGGCGGGGAGTGTTCCAGGCCGCGCCCGCGCCCGCGCCGGGCGGTCTTGCTTAACTCGGAGGCCTCGGGCCGCACCACATGCAGGTCAATATGCCCGCTGTCCCGCACCAGGCGGCGCAGCAGTCTGCCCCCGCGCCAGCGGTCCAGCAGCCGTCCCCAACCCGGCTTGCCCACAATAATCTGCGTGACGTTTTGCTGCTCCGCCACGCGCAAAAGTCCGCGCGCGATGTCCGTGTCGGCTGTCGCCACCACTTCCGCCCCAAGTTCCCGCGCCAGGGCGAGATGCCGGGTCAGGCGGGCCTGGTCCTCTTCGGACAAGGACTGCGGCTGCTCGACATAAACGGCCAGCCACGGGCAGTCGTAGCTGTCCGCCAAACGCCGCGTCCAACGGATCATGTGGGGCGAATAGGGGCTGGCGCTGACCGCCACCAGCAGGCGGTGGCCCGACTTCCACGGCCCGGTGATTTGCATGGCCTGCAGATAATCATGCACCTCCTGTCCGACGTGATCCGCCGCCAGGCGCAGCGCCATTTCGCGCAACGCGTTCAAATTGCCCTCGCGGAAGAAGTTCATCATGGCCAGTTCCGCCCGCTCCGGCACATAGACTTTGCCTTCATCCAGGCGCTTGAGCAATTCATCGGGCGGCAGGTCAATCAACTCGATCTCGGCCCCGTCCAGCACGCTGTCCGGGACGGTCTCATGCACGGTGGAGCCGGTGATCTGCCGGACTGTGTCAACACGACTTTCCGCGTGCTGCACATTCATGGTGGTGAACACGTCAATGCCGGCATCGAGCAATTCGCTCACATCCTGGTAACGCTTGGCGTGGCGGGAGCCGGGGATGTTGGTGTGGGCCAGCTCATCCACCAGGGCCAACTGCGGCCGGCGCGCCACCAGCGCATCCAGGTCCATGTCCTCCAGCATCACGCCGCGATACTCCGCCTTGCGCCGCGGAATGACGGGCAGCCCGGCCACCAGGGCGTCGGTCTCCTGCCGTGCGTGCGTCTCGACATAGCCGATGACCACGTCGCGCCCCTCGCGCTGGGCGCGCTGGGCGGCGCGGAGCATGGCATAGGTCTTGCCGACACCGGCGGCCATGCCGAGGAAGACCTTGAACTTGCCGCGTTTTTTCGCAGCCTCGGTCTTCTGGATGGCGGCCAGCAACGCATCCGGATCGGGGCGATCATCGTCTGCCATGAGCCAGAGCCTATCATGCCGCTTCGGAAATGGCCAGTGCTGGCGACAGGCCGTTGCGCACCAGCCGGGGCCAAGCCGCAAGGTCCGGTCGCCGACCGCTGAGACTGGAGTGGTGGAGTGATGGACCGCCGGGCGCGGGGGACGGCACGGCGCGACGATAGCGGCCGCGCCGGTCGGGACCGCCGCGAGTGTGCTCTGGTGGTTGGCCCCCCCCTGCCTAGTAATACTAGGGTGCGCTGGGGCGGGATGGGTTGACGTAGGCGGAGACGGGGCTTTCGTGGCCGGCCCGGTCCACCGCCTTGACGCCCAGCACGATTTGATCAATGGGCGTGTCCTTCAGGGTGAATTGATGGACGTTGCCGGCCCAGATTTCCTTTTCCCAATCCGGCGCGGTGGTGGCACGAACGAGCACCACGAAACCGGCCAAATCAGGCCCGGCTTCCGGCTCGTTCCAACGGAGCACGGCGTCATAACCCGTCCCGCGGCTCAAGCCCGGGCGGTTGGGCAGCGCCAGATTGCCGGCGGCGCTGCCGGCGGCAAAGGAGGTGACGGGCGGGCCGGGCGCCAGGGCCATGAGGGCGGCGGCGGCGGCGTTGACGCGCACCACCCGCGTGGCGTAGGCCGGGGAAGCATTGGCGAAAGTGTCCAGACGGTTATGTTGCCGGGCGTAGTACTCGTTGGGCGTGGTGAGACGGACGGCGGCATAGCCCTCCTGGTTGAACGGCGTTTGATCGCCGCCGCGCCCGAAACGGTCATAGCGAAAAATCATGTCCGCCGCCATGTCCGGGCAATACCTGGCGGCGGCGGCGCGGACAAAGCGCGCAATCTGGCGCGAGGTGGAATCATTGGGATCTTCGGAAAAAACCAGCACGCGGTGCTGGTCGCTGGAGCCGTTGCCGCTGACTTCGTTGCCGATGATGTCGTTGTTCAGGACAGCCTCGATGCCCTGGCGCGCGGCCTTGAGCCGCCGGGCCAGGGCGCGGGAGCCGTAGAGGCCCTCCTCCTCGCCGGCGAAGGCGACAAACACCAGCGTCGCGCCAAACTCGTATTGACTCATCACCCGGGCGCATTCCATGGCGCAGGCCGCGCCGCTGGCGTCGTCGCTCACGCCCGGCGCGGGCAATTCCGCGGCCTCGGCCGGCCGCAGGCCGGCGGCGTCCAGGAGATTGATCGAGTCGTAATGGCCGGAAATCAGAATCCAGCGGTTGCCGGCCTGCGGCGCGGAGCCCGGCAGGATGGCCAGGATGTTGCGCAATTCGGTGTCCTTGTAGATGCGGTTGGTTTTGGGGATGGTGTAGGTGTCAAAGCTGACTTGCAGCCGCGGGCTGTAGCTTTTGAACTGGTCAAATATCCACTGCCGCGCCGCCCCGATGCCGCGGTTGGCCGGGGTGGGATCGGACACGGTGCTGCGCGTCTCAAAATCGCCCAGCCGGCGCATGATGTCCGCCACGCGCTGTTCGGAAATTTCGGAGACGATTTTTTGGATGAGCGGATCCAAAGTTTGGGCAGGCCGCCGGGTTTGGGTGAAATTGGTTTCTTCCAGCAGGTCCGTCCGGGGCTGCGGAGCAAGCTCCCGGGTTTGCGCAGGCCGGCAGAGCGGCGGGAGGAGCAGCAGGGAGAGGAGGCACAAGGGGGCGCGCGCCCGAAAAGAGGATTTAGTCATGGGACGGCTATACTTTCCCCGCCACGGGCTGGCAATGATTTTTCTGATCCTAATCTTAATCCTAATCTCCTTTGAGATTAGGAGCGGCCGCGCCCGGTCATTTGGATTCGGGCGGCTTGGGGGGCGGCGGGACGAGGTGGATGACCAGGGGATAGCGAATTTTCATGACGTCATCCACCAGCACTTCCACGTAATAAGGCCCGGCGGTTTCAAATTTGACCGCGCCGAGCATGACCACGTTGATGGCGTGCTGGGTGACCTCTTGCAGGGCGAATTTGGATTCGTGCTTGCGCAGCACCGTGATCTGGTCCGGCGCCATCAGCCGGATCGTCTCGAGGAACTCGCCGTAGCCGGCCGTCCAGCGGTTGAAGAGGCAGAGCCGGGGCGCGGTCACGGGCACTTCCGGGACGCGCACGGCGTGAAAAACGCCGATGAGCATGAAGCTGCCGTTGATTTCCTGGCGGACTTCCTCGCAGAGAAGCGAGCATTGCAAGTCGGGCAGGATGCGGGATGGTGTCATAAAAGGAAAAGTTGGGGTGATGGAGTGATGGAGTGAAGGGATGGGAAATGGGCGGTGCGATCTTGGGGGGCGCTAATTGTTATTTTACATGCGGTCAGCGGCGGCCATTTCGGCGGCGCGGACGGTGTTTTGCAGGAGGAGGGCGATGGTCATGGGGCCGACGCCGCCGGGGTTGGGGGTGATTTTGCCGGCGATGGGTTGCACGCCGCCAAAATCAACGTCCCCCACCAGGCGGGTCCCGCCCGGGGCGGCCGGGTCGGGCACGCGGTTGACTCCGACATCAATGACGACCGCACCCGGTTTGACCATGGCGGCTTTGACGAATTGGGGCGAACCGATCGCCGCAATTAAGATGTCGGCGCGCCGGCAATGGCCGGCCAGGTCGCGCGTTTGGGAATGGCAGAGCGTGACGGTGGCCCCGGCCTGCCGGGTTTTCTGCCACAGCATCGCGGCCAGCGGCTTGCCCACGATGTTGCCGCGGCCCAGCACCACGACATCCGCCCCGGCGATGACCACCCCGGAACGAAGCAACAACTGGTGAATGCCCGCCGGGGTGCAGGGGCGAAATCCGTCCTCCGCGCCCAGCAGGAGTTTGCCCATGTTGACGGGGTGAAATCCATCCACGTCCTTGTCCGGCGCGACGGCGGCAAAAGCCCTGGGTTGGGAAATAGACCCGGGCAGCGGCGCCTGCACCAGGATGCCATGAACCGCGGCATCGGCATTGAGCCGGGCGAGCAGGCCGAGCAGTTCGGTTTCGGAGGTGTTTTGGGCCAGCACCCGGGTCTGCGAGGAAATGCCCAGGCGGGCGGCTGCTTTTTCCTTCATCCCAACATAAACCCGCGAGGCCGGGTCTTCGCCCACGCGGACAAACACCAGGCTGGGCTGGACGCCGCGGGCGTTGAGCGCGGCCACGCGCCGGGCCGTCTCCTGATGAATCTGTTCAGCGATGGCGCGGCCGTCAATGAGGTTGCCCGGCGGCATCAAGGCATGAGGTCAACGGTTTGAACGCGCAGAATCGGCGTTTTTGGCCAGCGCCGATCCAGCCACTCCGGGCCGGTCACCGCCGCCCGGGTGCCGGTGTATTTCTTGAAGTTCTTGTCCTTGGGATCGGGCTGGAGATATTCGGTGAGCGCCCCGGAACGGATGTCGCGCAATTCATAATCGGCCGGCGCCTGAACGTTGAGCGTCTTGCGAATGTAGCCTTCGCGCGTCGCGAGGCGCGGCTTCATGTCAAGACTGGCAATTTCCGGGGCGGCGGCGGCCGGCGCGGCCGCGGGTGCGGCCGGGGCGGGGACGGCGGCGGGCGGCGCGGGCGCGGGCGCGGCGGCCGGGGTGGTGGCCACGGGTTCGGGCGCGACAATGGGCGGCGCAGTCGCCGTGGCCGGAGTGGCATTGTTGGATTCAGGGGTCGAATTGGTGGCGGGCGGCGGCACCGGCTCCGTCGTGACCGCGGCGGCAGCCACGGGCGCGTTGGTGGCCGGGGCGGCGGCGGCCGGGGCGGCGGCCGGTTCAGCCGCCGCCACCGCCGCGGGCGGAGGAGCGGCCGGCGGCGCCATCGTCAGATAATCGGAGGCGATCCATCCGCAGGCATTGGTGGGCGGTTCGATTTGAATCCAGTCTGCAGTCCGGCGCACTTGCTTGACAGGGGCGCCTTGTTCCAAGCGGGCGACGACATCATGGAGATCGTCGGCCCTGGCCCGCACGTTGATGCGCCGGGCGGAAACGGTCATGGAATTGGTGTCAATATAATTGGCAAAGACCCAGACGGCGGTGTTGGCGGGCAGGAGGATGCGCGCCCAATTGGTCGGTTCATTGGGCTTGGGCTTGGCCAGGGTGATTTGTTCCAGGACGGTGAGCGGCTGGCCTTTTTTCACAAGGATGAGGACATCGCTGGTGAAGGCAGGCTGGGAGCGCACGTTGAGCGACTCTCCATTGACGACGGCGAGGACAGGCGGATCCAAAAGGACGTCTTTGGCCAGCGCGGCGGTGAGACTGCGCGAGAGGGCGGGGGGCTTGGCCTCCCGGGCCGCATCTTGCGCCAGAACAGAGGCGGCGGCCAGCCAGGCCAGCCCGCCCAAAAGCCAGGAATTCGATTTCATAAGATTTGAAGTAGAGATTGGATCTCCGGTTCTGTCAACGCCCGCCATTTGCCGGCGGGCAACTCGCCCAGTTTGATTGGCCCGATCCGCACCCGTTGCAAGCGCTGCACGGTCAGGTTTTCCGCCTCGAAGAGACGCCGCACCTGGCGGTTTTTTCCCTCGGCCAATTCCACTTCCACCGTGCTGCTGGTATTATTGGCTGAGATGAGCCGCGCGCGCCCGGCCTGCAATTTTTCACCCCCGCTCACCAGGCCGTGGGTGAACTTGCGCAAAGTTTCCGGCTTGACCCGGCCTTGGATCCTGGCCAGATAAGTCTTGGTCATGCCATAGCGGGGATGAGTTAATTTCAAGCAAAAATCGCCGTCATTGGTCAAAAAAATCAGCCCTTCGCTGAGGTAATCCAGCCGTCCGACGGAAAACAAATCGCTCCATTCCTTGGGGAGCAAATCGCCGATCCGTGGCCGGTCCTCATCCGCCGCGCGCGAGCAAATATACCCGCGCGGCTTGTGCAGCGCAATGTAGCGCCTGGCTTTGCGCCCCAGCACCCGGCCATCCACCGCCACCTCATCCCGGCCCGGCTCGACCTGCGCGCCCATTTCCCGGACCACCGCTCCGTTGACCGCCACCCGGCCCGCGGCGATGATCCGTTCACTGGCCCGCCGTGAGGCGACGCCCGCCTGCGCCAAAATTTTTTGCAAACGAACCACGGCTGGAATGGCGGATTGCGGCCGGCCAATGGCGGATGGAAAAACGGGGTTGCGGGGCGGCCAATCCACGGTCTCCCCCCCGCCACCCGCCTTCCGCCATGGGCTCACACTTCCGCCTTGGTTTTGCGCAGCCCGGTGACGCGATCTCCGGTCTTCCACTGGCCGCGTTTCTTGAGAATCTCGACGCGTTCAAACCGTTTCAAGACATTGCGCTTGGCCCCGGAGGTGGTGGCGGCGCGCAGACTTCGATGCTGTGACATAATTTTAAAAAATGCTTTTTCCGTCCTGTGCGGGATCGGCCTGTTTTTCTACCATGTCCGCCCCCCAAAGCAAAGCGTTTTCTTCTTTTGCGTCCCGCCCAAATCTTCTGGACAACGGGGAGGGCGCCGGATAAATTCGGGAAAAACAGTGGTTATGTCACCCAAACTCGCCGCCGCCCTCAATAGACAGGCCAGACAGGAATTGCAGGCCGCGCAAGCTTATCTGGCGATGGCCTATTGGTGCGAGGTTCACCACGCCGGCGGCTTCGCCAAATTCTTTCATGGACAAGTGTTCTGAGGAACAAGGCCACGCCGCCAAAATTCTCAAGCACTTGGCCGACCGCGAGGTGGTTCCGGCCATCGGCGCTCTGGAGGCTCCGAAGGTGTCCTTCAAGCATCTCACCGACGTGGCCCAGGCGGCTTACGACTTGGAGCGGGCCAACACCGCCGGCATCCACGCCGCCTATGAAACGGCGCTGGCCGAGAAGGATTATCCCGCCCAGGTTCTGCTCCACTGGTTCATCAGCGAACAGGTGGAGGAGGAAGCCTGGTCGGACAAACTGCTCGCGAAAACCCGCGAGGCCACCTGCGCCGGAGCGCTGCTGAACCTGGACCGGCACTTGTCCAAAATTCTCTCCGGCGAATCTGCGGACGACTAGGAGATTCTCCGCCGGGCCAACGGTCTGCCCATCGCAGGATGCCATTGGGCAGGCCGGAGGGCCATGGCACTGAAAACCGCTCCTCAGTCTGGCGCGGTTTCCACCGGGTTGGTCCTGAGCCGGACGGACCGTTTCTGCCGCCCCCGATTTCCCCGCGCGCCACAGGGGACCGCGCCCCGAGGCTGGCCCTCCGCCCCCAGGCCTTTTATGACGGTGACGCCGCCCAGAGGCCGGGCCGGCATGCAAATGCGGGACGCCCGATCTGGCGTCTTCCTGCTTGCTCCGGTGAAAGCGGTTCCGCTAAGGTGTCGCCAGGCTTGGGAGCCGATGTGGCGGAATTGGCAGACGCGCCAGACTCAAAATTCGATTTTTCCATGTTTTAAGGTGGTTCAACCTTTTTCATCAAGTTGCACAAAACCCTTGATTTTATTGGGGAAAATGCACTTTTTTCCAAACTGCCGGGGAGCTTCGAGAAAACCATGAAAGTGGCACAAAAAGTGGCACAAACTTCAGGGATCAAAATTCCTTCGGATTACTTGATTGTGAGGCAAGGCAGTCCTCCGCAATAGCCCTCATTTCTGAGCTATAAAGTAT
>CAVPOM010000004.1:0-907734 GCA_963707025.1 uncultured Verrucomicrobiae bacterium
ATATCCAGCGCGGTTGTACATGGGCCAGCCCCCGGAAAGGGGGCTGGCGCGATGACGCTTGAGTCAAGTATATTACTGCGCCGTGACCTGATAGTAACCCTGCAAGCCAGTCACAGTTTCAGGCACAACATGGACCGTGCCGTCACCGGGGATGGAGCCTACTTGCGACCAGGCGATGGGAGGTGTCAAGCTGCCCGTGAACATGACCTTATAGGTGTAGCCGGCCTGAGTGGGGATGGTTAGCTGGATCTGGGATCCAACCACCGCAGCCGTGAGCTGAACGGGGGACGGCGTTGCCACCAGCATGAAGAATTCGGAATTGAGGTTGTTTCCGCTGGTTACTCTGAGCGTTTCCACGCCGCCCAGCGAAAGATTCACCACGTTGCCATTGCCATCGAGAAGTGGAATCCAATGCCAGGCCTGCCAGCCCACCGCATTGGGATCGGAGAAGGTGCCCAGCACAGTTGTGGTCTGATTGGCGGTGCCGACACCGCTGGTGACCTGACTGAGCGAGGTCCCGCTGAACGGGCCTGCGCCGCCGCCAGCCGGCCCCAAACAGTGAAGGTGTTGGTCGGCCAGGTCCGGGTGTAATTGAGCCAATAGCCGTTGCCGTAATAGCCAAGGTTGACAGGCCCAATATTGGGGTCCGGCACCGCGACTCGCTCGGCCACGAATTTGGGACGCACATAGTCGCTGGCGGCCTGGCTCCCCACACCGTCGGCCCTGTAGATCTCATTGGCCCCGGCGGTTTGGCCGTCGTTGGGGAAGTAGATGTCTATATTCTGTTGGGCGACCGCACCATGGCCGGTCGGATCCACCCCAGGCGTGAAGCCGTTCGGATAGCCGTAGTAGCTGTTGGCGGCAAAGTTGTAAACCGTCGTTGACGCGGTATCGCAGGTCGGGACGGGATTGTCAATGAACTGGGCGCTGACCCAGGCCGTGCCGTTGAAGGTGCTGAAGTCATAGTCCGCGGCTTCCCATTGATAATTATTGACATTAAAGGTGTCAAAATTGATGGTGAAGATGGAGTAAAGCGGGGTGGGCGAGGCCGTGTTGGTGACGCTGAGCACCGCGCTATAGACCGCATTAGACTTGATCGGATAACTGCCGATCCAACTGCTGCCCGAGTGGGTTAGGGTCACCCCCGAGGTGACATCCACGCCGTTCAACACCAGGTCAATGCCGCTGCTGGTGATGGCGGCGCCGTTGTTGGGTCCAACGGTAAAGGTGAAGTGGTTGGTGGGTTCAAACGGGTGAACCCCATCCGGATAGGAGTATTGCAGGCCGGGCGTGTAAACGGGCACGACAGGCATTAACATGTAGAAGTCCAGGTTCGGATTGCCCACCACCTGGGCCTGCAAGGTTTCCACCCCGCTCAGGGAAACAGAAACCAGGTTGCCGTACGCGTCCACCATGGGCACGTACACGTAGGTATTCCAGCCATTGTCGGTGAAGCTGAACGTGCCGAGAAGGGTGGTGGGTTCGTTTTGCGCGTTGGCAACTCCGTTAATCAGGGACATCTCCTCGGCAGTACCCCCGCCGACCGTAGCCATGCGGCCCCAGATCGTGTAGGCGCCGGCGGGAGCGGAAACCCCAACCCCGGGAGTCCCCGGACCGTATGTTCTGGTATAATTCAACCAATCGCCCGCGTTGTTGTATCCCACTTCGATAGACACATCTGTCGCGTCGCCATTGGCGGCGGCGATGAGATATTTTTGCGCTATTAGATTGTTCGGCGGCGAGCCAACCTGCGGGGCGGCGTACCCACAGATCGGAAGGTCGGTGTTGCGGTAATAACTGCCGTCGGCCAGTTGGGTCCCGCCCCAGGAGCCATTAAGATCAACTCCCTGTTGGGCGTAGAAGGCGTTGGAAGAGAGGAGGGCATAAAGGGCCAGCCCGCCGTTGGCCGGAGTGTCAATAAACTGGCCGCTGCTGTAGTTGTAATCCTCCGTTTCGATGACGAGGATGGGGGCCATGGTGTCAAAAATAGTGGCAGGCGTCGTGGCGCTGTTGCCATTGTTATCGGTCGCCAGGATCTTAAGATTGTAAGCCAAATTGGGTAACAGCGGGCAGGTGATAACCGCCGTGCTGGTGCCCAGGCCCACGGTGGTCGCATTGAGGTTGTTGGTCACCGTATTGGTCGGTCCGGTCAGCCCGTGGGTTTGGGCGACGGCAAAGGCGTTGGTGATCGTGCCGCCCGCGGAGGTGGCGGTGACGGTAATAGAAGTGTTGGTGACCAGACAGGCCCCGCTGACCGTGTTGGTGACCGTGGAGATGGTCGGGGGCACCGGGCCGGCGATCAGGTCCAGATCGCAATCGTCAAAATAAATGGAGCCGCCGTGGGCAGCCACGTCCACGAACTTCGCAATAAAGTTGGCGGAAGCCGTGCCCGGCGGGGCGGTCATGGCGCCGGAGGGGCCGGTGGTGCCAATGACCATGCCGCTATTGGTGGCGGGGATGCCGGTCACCAGCATCTGATTGGTCACCGCCAGCGAAACCCAGGTGTCCAGCGGAAAACTGTTTGGACCGGTGCAAGTCAAGTTGCTGATGCCAAACGATTGGTAGGCGGCGAGCAGATTGCCGCCCAGGTCCAGGAAATCCACCTCGTAAAAAAAGATGCAGGGACCGCTCAGGTCTTCGTGCGGGGCCAGTGTCCATGCGCTGGCCGCCATGATCGAGCCGGGGGTGCATCCCACCTCCTGGCTCCATTGATTGGAGCTGCCAGGGGCTTGATAATCATACACATTGGCTACGTTAGTCCCGTTGTGTGTGACGACGTCCTCGGCCGGAACATCGGCAGGGCACATGCCGGCATTGTAATAAGTAACCGGGGTGTTGCTAGAGGTCAGCAGGGAGAGGATATTGATGGAGCCAGTCGAGGCGCCAGCACCGGTGGTCCTAACCCAGGGGAGGCCGGAAGTGATCTCAAAATCGGCGTTGACGAGTTGATTGCCCTGGCCGCCGGGCACGGCGTAACTCGGGCTGGAAGGCGGGGAGGAGAGGGCCAAGGCATTCACGGCCACCACTTCATAATAGTAGTAGTCAACCGTTGGATTGATGGTTGAGTCCAGGTAAGTCGTCCCCGTAATGCCCGTGGCAAGCGAGGTATAGGGACCACCCTGGCTGGTGGCGCGCAGGATGTTGTAACTGGTGGCGGACACATCCGTCCAAGTCACGATGGCTTGACCGACCCCGTCCGGGCCGACATTTACGATGATCGGCGCGGGAGGCGGTCCGACCGGAGTGGTGCTGACTTCCGCCGAAGCGGTCATCGCCGTCGCCAGGCCGTCGTTCACCGCCGTCACAATATAGTAGTAAGTGATTTCGCTGACCGCGGTCGTATCGGTATAAGTGGTGGCTGACAATCCGCTGGCGATGGTCAGTTCGGCGCCGGGGGTGGTTGATCTGGCAACATTGTAGGTGATGGGGCCGGGACTGCCGGTCGCGGCGGTCCAATTCAACACCACCTGATCGCTGCCTGCTGTTGGGGTTACCACGGGCTGGCTGGGAGGAGCTACCACCGTGAATTGGTACTCGAAGGAATTGGGGCTGGTGGTGCCGTCGCCGGTTCCATCCAGCGCCGAAACAACATAGTAGTAAGTCTGGTTGTTGAGCGCGGTCGTATCCGAGTAGCTGGGTGAGGTCAAGCCGGTGGCGAGCTGGCTATATGGGCCGCCGCTGGTTGACGAACGGGAAATGGTATAGGAAGCTGCATTGGCCAGGGTGCTCCAGGTCAAATTGGCCACGTTGTTGCCGGCAACGCCCGCCAGGTTGGTGGGCGCCTGGGCGGACCAGTAAATGTCTTCAACCTGAGCCGCGGTGGCCGCGCCCGTGACCGTCGCGGTTGCTCCGTAAAAGCGGAAGTCATCCAGCCGGCCGCAGAAGGGGCGCGCTCCGGTGTCCTGGCGGTTGGCGATCTGCAATTCGTCGTTGTTCCCAGCATTAGTGATGGAAATGCTCGTGCCAGCCAGGGCCAGCGTCGAGGACACCGCGAGAGTGCCGCCTCCGTCGGTGCCGGTATAGAGGGTTATCGTCGCGCCATCGTAGGTCAGGCATTGGAAGAGCCATTGGTTGGTGGGAAAAGTGCCGGCGGAGTCCGTCGTGGGCCAACTGGGCGCGGCCCCGAAAATTGAGGTGGCGCCGACGGAGGCAGCAAGCTGATTCACCGTCTGCCAAAACAGTCCGATGTTTCCGGCATTCGCCTTGTCCCCGGTGTGGCCCAATATAAAAAGGCGTATTTCGGTAGTGCCGGAGTTGGCCGCGTTTTTGGGGTTGCACCAAATGGAGGCCGTAAAGCTCTGGATCGTCCCGAAAGAGAGGGCGGCATTGGTCACCACCAGACAGGGCCCGCTGACAAGGGAGGAGCCTTCGCCGCCCGGCGTGGCGAACTCCGAGTTGGTGGACAGATCCAACGCCACATGCAGGCCCGAGGTGCCGCTCCCATAAACGCCGTGATAATTGGCCAGCCCATGAGTACGGTTGTAATTGCTCAAATTCAAACTCACCCCGAAGCTGGCGTCACTGGGGGTCGAGTAGTCGGTGGGGCCGGTGGACAGATCGGTGAAGGGAAACCTCACGGAAGTCGCCGGGTTGGGCACGAGCTGTTGGGCGCGGGAGATGCCGAGGGAAATGGCCAGGGCGGCGGCGGTGAGAACGACAAGTTTGATTGTTTTCATAGGAATAGCCTGTGCGGTTTGGGTCAATTGGTTTTCTGTTTTTGCTGGCGGCTTGCTGACTTCACTTTGGTTGCGGTGATGGCGGTTTTTGTTAGTGCGTTTCTATGCGGTGTGTTTGCTGCTTAATGATGAACAACAGTGCTGGCGCTCTGTAGAAACAACAGGTCTTTTGGCGGATTTTGGCTGGGAGGCAGCCGGGTGAAATTGGGATTGCCCGGCAAAATGGTTGGCGGCGCCCAATTCTTCAACACGGTGGGATCATACCATTTTTTAATCTCGGCATGGGCGTCCGCATAAGACATGCCGCCGGCGCCATTGTGATAGGATGCGGGGCAATCAATCCATTCGTTGATGGTCGGGTCGCAAATAAAAGACCCGTCGTTGATGCTGACAGGGTTCTCATCAAGCAACACCCAGAGCTTGGAAGGGCCGGGATTGCCCAGGTCGGCGTCTTTGTAGTAGGAAATGACCGGGCTGGTGTCATAAGGCGCGATCGGGCTCATCCAAGTGTTCATGGACATGCTGCGAACATTGGGATAACTTACTCCGAAGGAGCTATAAACACTGATATCCGCCGGGCATTTGTAAACATTCGGATTGTTGACATAGGGGTAGATCACCCCCGCCTTGATCCACGCAACCCCGACATTCAAGGCGGCACTGGCTGTACTCAGCTCCAGGTTATCATTTTGCTGCCCCGGGCACCATTGAGCCTCCTCGCCCGCCTGTGCCGCAGCGAGATTGGGAGGCTGGTAGCCTTCATCTCCGTTGGGCGCGAGGAGGTTCCGATTGTCACCCGTGTACATGCTCCAGCCCAGGATTAATTGTTTGAGGTTGCTCAGGCACTGAACACCCTGGGCGTGCTGTTTGGCCTTGGCCAGGGTCGGCAGCAGCAAGGCCGCCAGGATGGCGATGATGGCTATCACCACCAGCAATTCGATCAAGGTGAATGCGGCGGAAACAGGGCCGCCTCTCCCAAGCCTCCCGCCGCCCGCCGGGGCCGGCTCCGTCTTCCCTGCTGGAGGGCGAAGTTTAGACTTGCAGCAATTGCTTTCGTTTTCATTTTCATGGCTTGTTTCAACCCGTGGCCGCGCGCCGCGCAGGCCTGGTCTTTTCGTTGCAGTGTGACTTGTGATGGTAATGCAGAGCAGCCTTGGGTTCCATGACGGATTGGACCGTTCCATTTCCCGCGACGGGGCTGCCAAGCTGGCTCCTGTTCACTCGAAGTGATATTTCCGCCGACACTGCTGGGAAAAGCATATAATAATGCATGGAAACGTGCTTAATCCGTATAAAATACTACATCACGCCAATCATGTCAATAGGTTTTGATCCGAATTCTAAACAAAACTGTGCCCGTCGCAACCGTTTTTGAGCATAATTGTAATTGTAAATAGTACATATTGACATGCTCTGTGCGCTATGTAATACTACATCTCAGACAAGTATGTCAACAGCTTTTAACGCTAAAACAGGGTATTCCTCTCCATTTGAGCTGTATATTGCTTTCTATCAACATGTTGCGTCTTTTCTCCAGGCGAAAAGAACTTAACCGGATTATGTCGCAGACACGGCCATACAATGTCTTCGTTTCGCTGGTGGCCGCTTTTGGGGGATTGGTCTGGGGTTTTGACGCCGCTGTCATTTCGGGCGCGGTCCCGTTCCTCCAGCAATATTTTGGTCTGAACGGAACGCAAGGAGATTTGAAACTGGGTCTGGCGGTGAGCGGCCTGGGTTGGGGGGTGCTGGGAGGAATGGCCATCTTCGGCTTTTTGAGCCGCCGGTTTGGGCACGAGAGAATTCTTGTTGTCACAGCGGCGGTTTTCGCCCTTGCGGCCTGGATGTCGGCGCTGGCCGCAAGTTTTCCAGTTTTTGTCGCCTGGCGGGTGCTGGGGGGAATCGCCGCGGGAGCAGCCATCCTGGCTGCGCCGGAGTATATGGAGGAAGTTTCACCATCGAACTGGCGCGGAAGCCTGGTGTCACTGAGCCGGTTGATGATCGTGGCTGGCATGGCGGCGGCGTTTTTCTCCAACCGGTTTCTGCTGGACGTTGGAGAAAACAACTGGCGGTGGATGCTGGGGGTGGAAGCCAGCCTGGCGGCGGCTTATTTTCTTTTGCTTTTGGCGTTTGCGGAAAGTCCCCGGTGGTTGCCCGGCCGGGGGCGAGAGGGAAAAGAGCGGGAGGCGCCAGGCAAAATCGGCGGGGAGCGTGAGCCGGAAACGGAGTGGCGCCGCATTGGGGCGGGGCCGGCCGCAAACCCTGCCGGGCGCGGCATGGGCGGAAGATTGGGGCGCAAGATGAAAGGGCTTATGTTGACTGGCCTGGCCATCGCCTTTTTTCAGCAAATCACGGGCATCAATGCCGTTTTGCGTTATCTGCCCGGGCTTTTCATCCAGGCCGGCGCCAGCCTGGATGCGGCGTTTTGGCAGTCGGTGGCGGCAGGCCTGGCCAGCCTGGGCATGACGCTGGCCGCCCTCTGGCTGATGAACAAAATCGGCCGCAAGCCGCTGTTGATGCTGGGCGCCGCAGGCATGGCGGCGGCGGCGCTGACGTGCAGTTGGGCCTTTCACTCGGCCACGTACCAACTCACGGCAAAGTCGTATGAAATGCTGCAAGCCGGCAAGGTCCCTTCGGATTTCATGGCGGACTTGAAGGGCGCCGAGGGGCCTGTCTTCGCGACGGACAAGGAATTTGTGGCGGACCTGGCGCAGCGCTTTGGGGCGGACCGGATCGCGCCGTACCGGGACACGCTGGCGGCCGCGGCCTTCAACCTTCGCGCCAGGGTGGTATTTTGGGCCATCATCGGCTTGGCCGCTTCTTTCGCCTTTTCGCTGGGGCCGCTGACGTGGGTGCTGCTGACTGAGATCTTCCCCCATGAATATCGCGGGAGGGCGTTGCGGCTGGCGGGTTTTTGGAACGCGGCGGCCGGCGCCGGTGTGATCTTCATTTTTCCGTGGGAGCTGTCGCATCTCGGCGCCGCCGGGACGTTTCTGGCCTGCGGGCTTTCGGCCCTGGCCGCCTTGGTCTTTGTCGCAGCGCGCCTGCCCGAAACCAGGGGGAAATCCCCGGAGGAGTGGAAAGGCGTTCCGGCCCGGTCTCCCGCGGAAACCGGGGCCGAGCCGCTTACTGTCAAATAAAAACAACAGGCCGCTCCCTATTCCTTGACCCCGCCGGGGCCGCCGATTTGCAGGCAATGGCGCATGGCTTGGAGGACCAGTTCGCTGGAGCTTCGCAACTGCAGCTTTTCCTTGATGCGGGCGCGGAAGGAGTTGATGGTGGGAATGGTCAGATTCAACTCGCGGGCGATTTGGCGCGTGCCTTTTCCCTGGCCCAACATGCGAAAAACTTCCAGTTCGCGATCGCTCAGCGTTTGCACGGCCGAGGCCGGTTCCTCCTCCTTGCCCAGCATGAACTTGGAAAGCATGATGGTGGACATTTTCTCGCTGAGATAAATGTTGCCGGCCAGCACTTTGGCAATGGCCGACTGCACGGTGCGGGCCGGCTCGTGTTTCATGACATAGCCCATGGCCCGGGCCCGCATGGCCCGCTCGGCAAAGAGCGTTTCGTCGTGCATGGAAATGACCAGGATGGGCAGGTCCTCGTACTGCGCCTTGATGGTCTTGATCAAATCCAGGCCGCTGGAGGCGCCGAGCGAAATGTCAATGATGACCAGATCCGGCTTCAAGGCGGCCACGGCGCGCTCGGCTTCCGCGGCGTCGGCCGCTTCGCCGCAAACCATCCATTCCGGGTTGCGCTCGATCATCTGGCGCAGCCCCTCGCGGAAGAGGGGATGGTCGTCAACAATAATAATTCGGCTCTTGGGCGTCTGCGGTTCGTTCATAGGGCAAGGGCGGCGGGGCGGTGGTTGCGGCCGTGGTCCGGCGCCGGCAGGCGCGGCACGGCCAGAAACATGCAGGTGACATCGGTGCCTGAACCCGGCGTGCTGCGCAAGGTTAAGGTCGCGCCAATGACCCGGGCCCGATACTGCATGATGCGGATGCCCATGCCCGTCTGCGCCTGGCTGCCCGGGGCGAACCCCTGGCCGTCGTCGCGCACGCTCAAGGCATAGTGGTCCTTGACCGCGGCCAGGCAGATGGCAATGTTTTTGGCGTTGCTGTGTTTGGCGGCATTGGCCACCGCCTCCAGCACAATATAATAAAGGTGCAGCGCCGTTTCATTGTCCACCACCGCCGGCGGGGAAGTGGTGGAGAAGCGGCAGGAGATTTTAAACAGCTCGCTGGAATTGACGGCCAATTCCTCCAGCACCGAGACCAGCCCGTTTTCCTCCAGGCGGACGGGAAACAGACCGCGGGCCACGCCGCGGGTTTGGGAGATGGCCTGGTTGATCAGCCCGCTGATTCTTTCGATTTGCACGGATTCCGGGGCGGCTTTTTCCTCCAGTTTATCGGCCAGGGTGGCGGTCATGAGGGCGATGCCGGCCAGTTGCTGGCAGACGCCGTCGTGCAGATCGTGGCCGATGCGCCGCTGCTCGCGGTTGCTGATTTCCAGTATTTCCCGCTCCAGACGCTTGCGTTCGGTGATGTCGCGCGCCATCACTTCAATTTCCACCTTGGCGCCGGATTGCTCAATCAGCCGGCCGCTGATTTCCAGCCGTACCCGCTGCTGGCCGGCGGTGAGGAAATCCCACTCCGCCGTCGGGGAGGCGGCCGCGGAGGTCATCTGTTCGAGCCAGCGTTGCACGGCGGGCTGCTCTTCCGGAGCGACCAGTTCGAGGATGTTTTTCGACAGGACCTGGCCGCGCGGCCATTGCAGCGAGGTTTCTCCCGCCCGGTTCATGGAGGTGATGCGGCCGTTGAGATCGTGCGTATAGACGACATCGTTGGCGTTCTCGTAAAGGTCCTGGTAGCGCTCCTTCAAGGTGGCCTCGACCCGGAGTTTGTCGCTGATGATCCGGGTTTGCTGATGAACCCGGCGGCGCAGGACAGCCACCCAGATGGAGGCGGCCAGGGCGACGATGCCCAGAGTGGCCGCCATCCACAACAGCTTCTGCAGATTCCACCACGGCACGACTTGCAACACCTCGATGTCCGCCGGCGAGCGCAGCAGGATGCGGAAGGACCGGGCGCGCCAGTTTTCCCCGGGGCGCCAGTCCGGCCCGGTTTCAATCGCACAAACCCCGGTGACGGCCAGCTTGCTGCCGTTTTGCAGATAGGCGAAGTCCACGCCGCCGCCCGGGCTTTTGCGCTCCAGGTAGGCATGGAAGATGAAGCCGCTGGACTGGAGGACCAGGAATTGTTCTTGACTGTGGCGGGCGCGGTCCAGCACGGTGGCCTGGATGCGCACCAGCCGGGCAGTCGTGCGTGCCTTTGAGCGCCTCATCGGCCGTGACTTCGTCCGGCACGGGCAGCGCATCCCGGCCTGTTTTGCGGAAGACCGCGTCCTTCAACGTCGGATTGTATTCTCCCCGGTCGGCAAAGCCGAGCACTTCCACATGGTCGCTGACCCGGAGCGGGTCGGTCTCCGCGGTTTCGACGTAAAGTCCGGTCGTGTTGTCCTCGAGGTACAAGATGTTGTCGTGGCGGTAAATGACCGTGCCGGCGACTTTGACCCGATGGCCGTAGGTGGCATCGGGGGTGAATTGGAGCAGGCTGTTGATGGGACGAGGCGGGCCGGAGCCGGCAAAGGAATCGCCGGCGGATGGTTTTTCGATCACCAGATCTTCCAGCCGCGGCACCAGCAGCCGGATATTGAACAATTGCCGCTGGCGGTTGAAGCGGGTCAGGCAAACCCCGCGCGCCGCCACCGTGCTGTCCACCAGGTCGGTCTGGAGGGTGCGGGGCAGGCTCCGGGCCACGGCGGTGACCCGTTCCCCGGCAATGGCAAGGTCAATTAGATAGTACTGGCTCGCAGCGTCAAAGCGCACGGCCCGGACAATGCCGTGAACTTCCACGAATTGGCTGTCTTCCTGCCCGCTGGACAACAGCTCGAAGGCCACGGGCTTGGCGGTCGGAAATGTGCCGGGCCCAAGGACGCGCAGCCGGGAGGGTTCGATGATCGGCGCATATTCGCCCCGGCTGGATTGGCCTTCGATTTGGACGATCTGTCCGGCCTGCAGGGCGGGATCGGCCGGATCGGCCAGATAAAAATAAATCCCGGCGCTGTCATCCTGGATGAACCGTAAAAACTGGGTTTGATCGAAGAACGTCACCAAACCCGTGATCCGCACCGGATAATGCCGCGCCGCCTCTTCCGGCGGCAGTTTCCTCACCGCCGCGGCGTTCGTCAACACCGGCAGGGCATCGTCCGCCGCCCGCACCGGCGCGGCCACCCCCAGCAAACAAACCAGCCAGGCGGCGGCCCGCCAGCGCTGGCCCATCAAAACCGGTTGTGTTCGTAATACTTTCACGACGCGATGCGAGATAATGCATGCTCGCTACGATGAAATTGTAGCAAATCGCACGGCATTAAGCCAAACATTTATGCGATGGAACCAGGACCCGCAGGGCCGGCGAATGCAGGCCCCGCCAATTGGAGGACCCGCCTTCGCCTGCCTTCCGCCGCCGCTGGGCGCGGCCGGGCTTCCGCCGTCGTTCAATCTTTGGCCGACGAGACGGCGGACAACGGAGTGATGGAGTGATGGGTGCGGTGGTTCAAAAAAAATGGTTTGACCTGGTTTGACCTGGTTTGACCTGGTTTGACCGGCTGGGGGGCGCAGGCAGAAGGCAGCGTGCCGGGAATCCTGGTCCCGCCGCCGTCCCATGCCGCTGTGGCCGTTCCCCTTTTCACTATGCAAATTTTAGCATGTAAATCAGGGCCGTCAACGGAAATATGCGGATTCTCGCAAGGCGCTAAGCATTAGGTACTTAGGCTTGGAAATTATGAAGGATAAATTGAGACGGCGGCAAAACGCCTGTAGCGGCGGTCTATGACCGTCGCCATGCCGTTATTTCCCCTGGTTGGCGGCGGTCGCAGATCGCCGCTACAATCGTGGACGGGCGTTTTGCAGAGGTCCCAAGCCGGGTTATGCGGAACCGGACCAGCGACCCGGCCGGAACAACCAATGGGGCACAATTGGCAAAACATGGCTATAGCCTTGCGCCAGGAACGGGCGTACTGTTGGGAGTACGGGAGCCAAGGGTCGTGCCAAGGAGAGGAGATGATATGAGAAACATGATTGTTGGTGGCGCGCTGGTTTTAATGGCGGCGCTGTTGGACGCCCCGCCTGCGGCGCAAGGGCAGTTCACTTACACCACGAACGCCGACGGCATCACGGCCACCATCACCGGTTACACCGGACCTCCCTGGGCGGTGAGCATCCCTGAC
The DNA here is from genome assembly GCA_963707025.1 of uncultured Verrucomicrobiae bacterium. Taxonomy (GTDB): domain Bacteria; phylum Verrucomicrobiota; class Verrucomicrobiia; order Limisphaerales; family Palsa-1400; genus JBEKOF01. The sequence goes on from CAVPOM010000004.1 coordinate 11,961, forward strand.
ACCATCAGCAACCTGAGCGTCAGCAGCATCGGCGACTGGGCCTTTTATTCCACCGGCGTGATCAACGTCACCATCCCCAACACCGTCAGCAACATCGGGGCCGGGGCGTTCTTTGACTGCGCATCGCTGACCAATGTGACCCTGGGTGACAACCTCGCCAGCATCGGCGATTGGGCGTTTGCTTTCTGCTCCAGCCTGACGAACGTCAATTTTCGGGGAAACGCTCCGGCCCTCGGGGGTGACAATGTATTCTACGGCGACTCGGCGACCGTCAATTACCTGCCGGGCACGGCGGGCTGGGGACCGGCGTTCGGCGGTCTTGCGGCGCTCCTCTGGAACCCGCCTGTGCTCTACAATTACATGACCAACAACGGCGCCATCACCATCACCAGATACACGGGTCCTGGAGGTTTGGTGGCCATTCCCTCCACGATCAATTTCCTGCCCGTCACCAGCATTGGGGAATATGCGTTTGCCTTCCGCTCCAGCCTGACCAGCGTCACGATTCCCGGCAGCGTCACCAACATCGGGCTGGCTGCGTTCGGTGGCTCCTCCAGTCTGACCAACGCCACCATTGCCAATGGCGTCGTCAGTATCGGAGACGGCGCTTTTGACGGATGTGCCAGCCTGGCCAACCTGATGATTCCCGGCAGCGTCACCAGCCTCGGGGATTCGGCGTTTTTTTCCTGCACCAGCTTGACGAACTTCACGATTCCCGCCAGCGTCACCAGCATCGGGGCCGGGGCGTTCGCCGGCTGCTCCAGCCTGTCCAGCGTCACCATTCCCGCCGGGGTCACAATCATTGGGCAGGCGCCATTCGCCGCCGCCCTCAGCATATTCGCTCCAGGGGTGTCAGTTCGATGTGCCAGCCTGACTGCCATAAATGTGGACCCAGAGAATGCATTTTACAGAAGCATCAATGGAGTTCTGTTTGACAAGAGCGCGGCCACGCTGCTTCAATACCCGGGCGGAATGGCTGGAGGCTACACGATTCCCGGCGGCGTTACCAGCATCGCATCGGAGGCCTTCTGCGGCACCGCGCTCACCAGCGTCACCATTCCGGGCAGCGTCACCAACTTCGGGGATTATGCCTTCGCTTTCTGTGCCGGCCTGACCAACGCGACGATTGCCAACGGGGTCACCGGCATCACGGGGAACGAGGGGTGGGTGTTTGGTGGCTGCACCAACCTCACCAGCATCACGATTCCCGGCAGCGTCACCAACATCGGCAATTCTGCCTTCAGTGAGTGCTTCCGCCTGGCAAGCGTCTTTTTCAGTGGTAATGCCCCCGCTGCCAGTTCGTCCGCATTCGTTGTTGACGCAACCGTCTTTTATCTGCCGGGCACGACGGGCTGGAGCAACTCCTTCAACGGTCGTCCGGCCCTGCTCTGGAACCCGCTGATTCAAACCGCTGACGGCAGTTTTGGCGTGCAGAACGGTCAATTTGGGTTCAACATCACCGGCACCACCAACATTCCCATCGTCGTGCAAGCCTGCGACAAACTGGCCAGCCCCGTTTGGACTCCGCTGCAAAGCCTCACGCTCACCAACGGTGCGTATTATTTCAGCGAGCCTTTTCAGCCGGGCAGTTCCGGGCGCTACTACCGCATCAGCTCGCAATGATCAATCCGAATGAACTGCGGGCACTGCGTTCGTTTCATTATTGTAATGTCGGCGCCCTGTCCGCCGTAGGCTTGGCGCAGGTGGATGTGCGCCGAAGTCGAGCCACAGGCTCGACTCTACACCAAATTAAGGCACTTCCGAACTGCGCCGGGACCTGTGGGCCGGGGGGAGGCAGGCGCGGGCTGAACGGACCGTTTTGGCGGCGGTCGCAGACCGGCACGACAGGGGAAGAGGCGGGAATGTCGGAGGGGCGGGATTGCCAAGGTTCCAGAAAGCAGGTATGAAGAAGGGGATTCATGGAATTGTTTCACCTTAAACTCAAACGGTTCGTGGTGGCCAACTACCGGAGCGTCAAACGGATCGAGCTGGACCGGCTGGACAATATGGTCTGGCTGGCCGGACGGAATAACGCGGGCAAATCCAATCTGCTGGACGCCTTCCAGTTTCTGGCCGACGCCGCCATCAGCTTCGAGCACGCCCTGGCGGCGCGGGGCCACGATCTGGCGCAGGTCATGCACCGCAAGAAACCGCACGCCAAAATGGAATTTCAGTTTGAATTCGTTCTGGCGGCGGACAAACGGGCCGAATTGGTCCAGCAACTCTTCGGCGAAAAGACGGCGGCCTCCGGCGCGCTGGCCGGGGATTTTCTCACGGCGCTGACGCTGAAGGTGGTGATTGGCCGGGACTTTTTTTCGGAGGAGCTTTCCACGCCCAATTTGCGCGGCGACCGGCCTTGTCTGATTTTTGCCATCAAGGGCGCGCCGAAGAAGACGGAGGTGACCTACGGGCAGTTGGAGGCGTTGTGCAAGAAACACCTGGACGAGATTCCCTCCGAACCGTTCGTGCCCGATGTGCCGCCGGAACCGAGCCAGCCGTTCCGGCTGCGGCTGGGCCGGCCGGAGTCGGGCGCGGTTTATGAGGTTTCCAACGAGCTGGCCGACGGGGTGAGGCGGCAGTTCAGCGGGCTGGAATGGGCCGCGCCGCCGGATCGCATCCCGTCAGCGGACGACCGGCAGCCGGCCCTGGCGGCGGAAGCGGCCAATTTGCCGGAGGTGCTGCACTGGATTTACAACAACAAGCCGAGCCAATTCCGGCGCATCGAAGCGCAGGTGCAGAGGCTGATCCCGCGCCTGGGCAGGCTGCACACCCCGACGGTGGAGAAGGCCACGACGCTGGCGCTGATTGATCCGCGCGACGACGAGTTGGTTTATTCGCTGAGCCAGATGAGTTCGGGCATGCGGGCCGTGGTGGCCCTGGTCACCAAAGTGATGCTGGCCGCCCCCGGGTGCTGGCTTTGCCTGGAGGAGCCGGAGTACTGCCTGCATCCCCAGGCGCAGAGGCGGCTCATGCAATTCCTGCGCGCGGAATCGGCCGGCAAACGAATTTTCGGCGCCACCCATTCTCCCGCCATCGCCGCCGCCTGCCCCATGTCGTCCTTGTTTCTGGTGCGGCGCGACGCCGACAACTGCACGGTGGCGCTGCCGGTGACGCCGGCCAACGCGGCCCAGGTGATCGAGGAACTGGGCATCGCCACCCCCTTCGGTTTTGAGGCCGACACCGTGGTCTTTGTGGAACAGTCCGATTACATTCCGGTCTATGAGGCCTGGGCCAGGAAGTACGGATTCCGCATCGAGGTGCAGTTTCTGGCCTGTGACGGGGGCGACACGCTGCAGTACCTGGCCAACGCGCGGGTGGCCTTGAGCCGGTTCGTGCGCACGGTGGTCTTCGCCGTCTTTGGCAACGGCAGCGCGCAGAACCGCACGACCGTCGCGCAACACCTGGAATTGCCGGAGGACCAGGTGGTGACGCTGGATTTCCCGGAGTTGGAAGGGTGCCTGCTGGAGGCCAAGGCCATTCGCAAGGCCTTTCCCGCCATCACCCTTTCCGAAACCGAACTGGAGGCGCGCCTGGACCCCGCGCTGATTTTGCTGGACCAGAAGAAGGCGCTGCGCGAGCTGCTGGCCGAGTTCAAGATCGGGGAGTACGACGGCCATCTGGGCGGGCGGATCGCGGAGGCCATGGAAAACATCCCGCCGGATGTCGCGCAATTATTCGGGAAAATAGAGGCGCGCGCCAAGCCGTTCTGGGAGATTTAGAGCATTTTCAATAAAACTGCAGCCCTTTCACCTGAGCGGGATTCGGTGAACCGGCTTGCCTCCTGCAGTTGCAATTCTGTTTAAAGAACTCTGATTATCTTTAAGAAGAAACTCCCCGCATTGTCACAATACTCAATGCGGGGAGTTTTATTTTACATATCGCAATTGAAGCTGTCGAGAAAAAAGATTGGAGCATTTGCGATGTGCGATGAGACTGGCAACATAACGCCCGGCCGGGATGCAATGAACCGGATGGCCTGCTGCGGCCACGCCTCTATCTAAACCGCACTAAGGGCGCTCACTTGAAGGCGGCATAGACGCGGTGGACGTCGTCGTGGTCGTCGAGGGCGGTGAGGAAATCGGTGACTTGCTTGCGGGCGGGTTCGTCGAGGGCGACGAAGTTCTTGGCCAGGAAGCGGATTTCGGCGGCGAGGATGGTCCAGCCCGCCGCCTGCAGGGCTTTGGAGACCGCGTCCAGGTCTTTGATTTCGGTCAGGAAACGCGCCCCTTTTTGGCCGGCCGGAATTTCCTCCGCGTCGAGGGCCTCCACTTCCTGCGCGCCGGTTTCAATGGCGTCGGCTTCGGCGTCGCGGTTGGGATCGGCATGGGTGGCTTCGACCACGCCAAGATGGTTGAAAAAAAAGGCGACGCTGCCCGGCTGCCCCAGGGAGCCGGCTTTGAACAACATGCGGATCTCCGGAGCGGTGCGGTTGCGATTGTCGGTCAGGCACTCAACGACGATGGGAACCTTGTGGGGCGCGAAGCCCTCGTAGGTGACCAGTTCGAAGACGACCTTTTCCTCGGTCAATCCCGCGCCCTTTTTGATGGCCCGCTCGATGGTGTCGCGGTAAACGGAGCTTTTGCGCGCCTTCTCCACCGCGGCGGCCAGACGGGGGTTGAGTGCGGGATCGGGTCCGCCGAGTTTGGCGGCGACCATGATTTCGCGGACCAGCTTGACCACCATCTGCCCCTTTTTCTGGGCATTGGCTTCGCGGCCGGCTTGTTTCCATTGCGCGCCCACTTTAGCAAACTCCTGGAACGGTGGTGGTCATTCGGCCGGACAGTGTGCGGCGGAGCCGGCGGCCGTCAACCTTTCCGGCAGCACCTGAGCCGCGCCGTTAATAGCGCAATTACTCGTAATGCCTCAGTGACGGCAGGGACACCGTCGGAGTGCGCCGGTCCCCGGGCGCAGCAACGTCCGGACCTCAGCCGCGGGACAAATCCCGAAGGCGCCGTGTCTTTGCCTGGTGCTGCGCCCGAGGACGGGGAATGGCGCTTAAATAAGACCTAAAACTTTCTTACCCAGCCTCTTACGACGCGGGGGATGCGGGATGGTTTCAAACAAGACCTGACGGCTCAAGCGTTGCATGGCTTTGATGGTGGCTTGCACCTCCCGCCACTCGGCAATGGCGTCATGGAGCCACTCATATTGTTCTTTGGAGAGAGCGACACTGACCGTTTTGCCTTTGACCTTGCGGGTCCACTGATAACAAGGGCCGCCTGCTCCGGGGCCGCGGTCTTGCACGTAGCCCTCGCTGATCCAGCCGGTTCTGGCCAGCCGGTCGCGTAATTGGGCGTATTGGGCCTGCCATTGGGCTGGCCGGGTTGTTTTGTGAGTCGGCATAAAGAAAAGAGTAGCAGACGTGTCAATAAGGCGGTATATATACCGCCTTATGCCCGACACCCCCTTCTTCCCGGCCTGGCGGCCCCGTCTGGCGGCGGCGGGCCGCCGCTGTGCCCACAGCCTGGCGCGCCTCCGTCACGCCACCTTGAGTCAGATCGAGGACCGCCTGGCTCCCGCCTTGCCCACCGACCTCCTGCGAAAACCGGCCGCCGGCGACTACTCCCGCGAGCAGGTTTACACTCTGGTTCGCACCTGGTGGTGCTGGGTCTGGCCAGTCTTCCAAGCCAACACTTCCTGCCGCCACGTCGTCCTTCAGGTGCAGGCCCTGCTGGCCTTGGTCCAAGGCCCGGAACCGGAGCCGGACAGCAGCGCCTATTGCCAGGCCCGCGCCAAACTCCCCCTGGCCTTGCTGGAGCAAGCCTTCGCGGCCAGCGCCGACAGCGCCGAAAAGCGCGCCCCGGCCAGTACGCTGCTACAGGGCCGCCCGTTGAAAGCGGTCGATGGCAGCGGCACCCACCTGCCCGACACCCCGGCCAATCGGGCGGCCTTTCCCCCCAGCCAAAGCCTGCAGCCCGGCGGCGGCTTTCCCCACCTGCGCGTGGTGGCTCTGTTCTCCGCCGCCAGCGGCGCCCTTTTGGCCAAAGCCACCGGCAGCCTGCGCTCCTCCGAACTGGCTCTGTTTCTCCACGGCTTGCGCTCGGCTTTGCACCCCGGCGACATCCTCTTGGGCGACCGCGCCTATGGGGTTTATATTATCGCCGCCGTCCTCCAACTCCTGGGCGTGGATTTGCTCGCGCGGGTCTCCGTGCGCAACCGCAAGGTGGATTTCCGCCAGGCCCGCCAACGCCTGGGTCACTGGGACGCGCTCTTTACCTGGTCCAAACCCGGCCGGCCTTCGCCCCTGCTTTCGTTCCTGGAATGGCTCGGACTGCCGCCGCAGATCACGGTGCGGGTGCTGCGCGCGCGCCTGAGCCGGGCCGGCTTCCGCACCCGCCACCTGACCCTGGTCACGACCCTGTTGGATGCGGCGCTTTTTCCAGCGGAGGAACTGGCGGCCGCTTATGCCCGGCGCTGGCGCATGGAACTGTGCCTGGACGATCTCAAAACCACCCTGGGCATGCAGAGCCTGCATTGCCTCTGTCCCCGCATGGTGGAGAAAGAACTCCTGCTCTTCCTCACCGCCCATAATTTCCTGCGCTGGATCATGGCCGAAGCCGCGCAAAGCCAGAACGTGGACTTGGATCGGATCAGTTTCAAAGGCAGCCTGGACGCCTTCCGGCAATGGACGCAGGCACTGGCACAACTCGGACACGCCCGGAACAAAGGGGGACGGCGCCGCCAATTATGGCAGCGGCTGCTCCGAAGGCTGGCGACCGATCTGGTGCCCAGGCGTCCGGGAAGAGCGGAGCCGCGCGCTGTCAAGAAACGATCCAAATACCCCCATTTGAACAAATCGCGGCATCAATACCGCCAGCCCTGGAGCCGCAATAAACGCCGCCGTCTGGCCCGGGCCAAAAGAAAGGCTTCCCTTATTTAAGCGCCATTCCCCGAGGACGGGCGCACTCCTTCACCGAGGCATTGCAATTACTCTTTGAACTTCATTTTTCCGAACCCTATAATCGGCCGATGCTTGATATCAAATTGATTCGCGAACAAGCCGAGTCGGTCCGCCAGCGCCTGGCCACGCGCGGGGCAGGGGATGAAAGCAAAATTGACCAGATTCTTTCCCTGGACGAGCAACGACGCAAAATGCTGGTGGAAGCGGAGCAGTTGAAAGCTTCCCGCAATCGCGTCTCCAAGGAGATCGGCGCGCTCATGGCGCAAAAGAAGGCGCCCGAAGCCGAGGCCAAAAAAGCCGAGACCCGCCAGATGGGGGAGCGCATAGCGGCCTTGGACAAGAGCATCATGGAAGCCCAAGAGCAGCGCGACGCCTTGCTGCTGCAATTGCCCAATCTGCCCCATGCCAGCGTGAAGATCGGCCGGACGGCGGCGGACAATGTGGAGGTGCGCGTCTGGGGCAGGAAGGCGGAGTTTCAGTTCAAGCCCAAAACGCACGTTGAATTGTGCGAGTCGCTCGGCCTGGTGGATTTCGCGCGCGCCGCGAAAATTTCCGGCAGCGGATTTCTGCTTTACACCAATTGGGGCGCGCGGCTGGAACGGGCGCTGATCCAATTCCTCCTCGAATTGCACACGGGCGAGCACGGCTACACCGAGGTTTCCCCGCCCTATCTGGTCAACGCCGCCTGCATGACCGGGGTGGGCCAGTTCCCCAAGTTTGCCGACCAGTATTACGCCGTGCAGGAAGGGTTGGACGCGGCCACGCTGGGAAAACTGTTTCTCATCCCCACCGCCGAGACGCCGGTGGCCAACCTGCACCGCGAGGAGATTTTGCCGGAAAGCCGGCTGCCGGTTTATTATTGCGCCTACACGCCCTGTTTTCGCGGCGAGGCGGGCGCGGCGGGGGTGGGCACGCGCGGCATGATCCGAGTCCACCAATTTGACAAGGTGGAACTGATCAAGATCACGCGGCCGGAAGACGGTTACGCGGAGCTGGAGAAACTGGCGGCCAACGCCGAGCGGGTGCTGCAACTGCTGGGCCTGCATTACCGGCTGATCCAGCTTTGCACCGGGGACCTGGGATTTGCCAGCGCGCTGACTTACGACCTGGAGGTGTGGGCGCCGGGACAGGGGCAGTATCTGGAAGTGTCCAGTTGCTCCAACTGCGAGGATTTCCAGGCGCGTCGCATGAATCTGCGTTACAAAACTGAAGCGGGCGAAAACAAATTCCCGCACATCCTCAACGGCAGCGGGACGGCCCTGGCCCGGCTTTTTGTGGCGCTGGTGGAAACCTGCCAGCAAGCCGACGGCAGCGTGCTCATTCCGCCGGTCTTGCAGCCGTGGATGAAAACCGAGCGCCTGGCGCCGCCGCCGGCTTAGGCCATGCGCACCCGGAAAATGAGCGCCCAGGCTGGAATTTTTTGGTCCCATCCGACGGATCGGTCGGATCGGTCGGATCTTCACCGCGCGAGCGGCGATTTCGCATGAAAATTCTCCTGGCGAGCAGTGAGGTTTATCCTTACTCCAAATCCGGCGGCCTGGCCGACATGCTCGGGGCCCTGGCCAAATTCCTGGGGCGCGCCGGGCATGAGGTGGGGCTGGTCACGCCGCTCTATCGCGGCATTCGCGAGCGTTTTCCCGGCCTGGAGCCGCTGGACTGGCAACTGGATTTGCCGCTGGGCGGGGAACGAGTTCAGGGCAAAGTCTGGGTGCGCCATCTGGCCGATGGGGAGAGGATTTATTTTATTGATCACCCGCCCTTCTACGACCGGGCGGAATTATATGGCGAACGGGGCGCGGATTATCCGGACAATGCGGAGCGTTATATTTTCTTTTCCAAAAGCGTGGTCAACCTGGCCCGCTATCTGCCTTGGCAGCCGGAGGTGCTGCATGTCCATGATTGGCAGGCGGCCCTGGCCGCGGCCTTCGTCGCGGACGAAAAGGGGCGCGGCGGCTGGGCCGCGCCGCCGCCGGTCTGCCTGACGATTCATAACCTGGCCTTCCAGGGCAATTTCCCCGCCGGGCGATTCGCCCTGACCAACCTGCCCAGGGAGTTTTTTCAACCCGGCGGGATGGAATTTTACGGCGGGATGAGTTGTCTCAAAGCGGGCATCACTTATGCCGACCTGATCACCACGGTCAGCCCCCGCTACGCCCGGGAAATCACCACCGAGGAGTATGGGTGCGGGCTGGACGGGGTGTTGCGCGGGAGGCAGGACGCGCTGGTGGGAATTCTCAACGGGGTTGATTATGACGAGTGGACGACGCAGGCCAACCCCTATCTGAGCCACTTTTACACCGCCCGCGATTTGCGGGGCAAAACCGCCAATAAAATGGAATTGCAGGAGGAACTGGGCCTGCCCGTCCGCGCCGAGGTCCCGCTGTTCGGCACGGTGGCGCGCCTGGCGCAGCAAAAGGGGGTGGACATTCAATTGGGCGCGCTGGAGGAGATGCTGGCGGCCGACATGCAGTTCATTTTGCTGGGCAGCGGCGGGCGGGAATTTGAGCGCGGCTACCGCAAGCTGGCCCTGCGCCACCCCGGCAAATGCGCCGTCAAAATTGGTTTTGACACCATCCTCTCCCATCGCATCGAGTCCGGCTGCGATTTTTTCCTGATGCCCTCGCTCTTTGAGCCGTGCGGATTGAACCAGATGTACAGCCTGCGCTACGGCACGGTCCCCATCGTCCGCGTCACCGGCGGGCTGGACGACTCGGTGACGGACGCGACCGACGCCGCGGACAAGGCCGACGGCATTAAATTCCGCGAGTATTCGGTGCGCGCCCTGGCCAAGGCCATCCGCAAAGCCCTGGTTCTTTACGCGGACAAGGAATTGCTCGATCGCTATCGCCGCAACGGCATGGCCAAGGATTTCTCCTGGAGCCGCACCGCCGCCGCCTACGAGGTGGTGTACCGCCAGGTCCTCCAGTCCCGCCAAATGGCGGCGCCGGCCGACCCAATCGGGGCATGACCCTGGGTTGGCGCTGGCCTTGGAGGGGGATTTGGGTCCAAGATGGCGGCGGCAAGAGTTCCAGCATGAAAGCCGTTCAACTCATGGCGCATGGCGCGCCGGGCCAGTTGGTGTGCCGCGAGGTGGCCGATCCAGTGGCCGCGCCCGGCGAGGTGGTGGTGCGGGTCCGGGCCTGCGGGCTGAACCGGCTGGATCTCTGGCTGGAGGAAGGCAGCCTGCCCGGCGCGCCGCCGCTGCCGCGCATTCCGGGCGGCGAGGTTGCCGGCGAAATCATCGCGCTCGGCCCCGATGTGGCCCAGTGGCGCATTGGAGATCGCGTGGCGGTGCAATCCAATTTGTTCTGCGGGGAATGCGAATTTTGCAAGCGCGGCGAGGAGTCTCTCTGCCTGAAGGGCCGGCTGCTGGGGGTGCATCGGGATGGCGGATTCGCCGAAAAGGTCAGTGTGCCGGAGCGGGCGCTGGTTAGAATGCCGGACGGGGTTGATTTTGAGACCTCGGCCGCACTGACCCTGGCCAGCAGCACCGCCATGCATATGCTGACCCAACGGGCGCAGGTCCGGATCGGCGACTGGGTGCTGGTGATCGGCGGCGCCAGCGGCGTCGGGGCTGGCGCGATTCAGATAGCAAAACACCTGGGGGCCCGCGTCATCAGCACCGGCTCGACCGTCGCCAAACGAAATTTTGCCACGGGGCTGGGAGCGGATTACGTGGTGGACCCGGGCCCCACCGATTGGCCGGCGGAAGTCCGCCGGATAACCGGCAAACGCGGGGTGGATTTGGTGGTCGAGCATGTGGGGGGCGAGGTGCTGGCCAAATGCTTCGACTGTTTGGCGCGCGGCGGAACCATTGTCACCTGCGGCGCGACGGCGGGACGCGAAGTGCCGCTGAAGCTCTGGCCCTTTTTCGTCAAGGAACAGAAGCTGGTTGGCAGCTATGGGCGGCACCGCGAGGACATTTTGGCGGTGCTGCAATGGGCCGCGGGCGGCAAGCTCAAGGCCGCCATTGGCGGAATTTACCCGCTGGCCGGGACCCGCGCCGCCTTCGACGCCCTGCGCCGGCGCCAGGTCATGGGCAAGCTCATCATCAAGCCTTAGAAAAACAAAGTTGACGCGCAGGGCTTTGTTGGGCAAAGTTCGTTCATGCAAACTGATTGGGCCTCGGAAAACCTGCAAGTCATTCGCACTTTGATGGAGCGGTCCGCCCTGTATCGCCGCGCGCTCGCGCCGGTCATGGGCGTGGTGGGGGTGACCGGCCTGGCCGCCGGCGCGGTCGGGGCGGCCCTGCGCTTTGAATCGTCGCGCCTGTTTGCGGCGTATTGGGCCGCGGTCGCGCTGGTCTGTTTGACGGAAGCGTTCCTGCTGATCCGGCGTCAGGCGGTCAAGGCACTGGAGCCTTTTTGGTCGCCGCCGACACGCCGGGTGGCGCAAGCCGTCGCGCCGGCTTTTTTCGTGGGTTTGGCGGCGGGAATTGTGTTTTTCATCGTGGACACCGATGAACGCGATGATGTGCTGGCCCTCGTCGTCATCTGGTTGGCCCTTTACGGATTGGCCATGCATGCGGCCGGGTTTTTCATGCCGCGAGGAATTCGCCTGTTCGCCTGGGGATTTATTTTATGCGCGGTGGCCGTTCTTGCCAGCATGATATGCTTTGATGGCTTGCCGGACTTGCCCTGGGCCAACCCCAGTGTCGCCATGGGCGCATTTTTTGGCGGAGGCCACCTGGCCTGCGGCATTTATCTTTACTTCACGGAAAAGCGCGGAAATGTTGCGTGAACACAAAACCGTTTCTTCAGCTCGACCGCGTGATTCACGAGAAGGGGCGCCTGCCCATCGTGTCGCTGCTGGCGGCCTCGGCGGAGCTGTCCTTCACCGAACTGCGTGACACGCTGCAGATGACCGATGGCAACTTGAGCATGCACATCAAAACCTTGCAGGAAGCGGGGTTCGTTTCCGTCGCCAAGTCGTTTCGACGGCGGCGTCCGCTGACCACCTGCGCGCTGACGCCGGCCGGGCGGAAAGCGTTCGCGGCCTACATTGACTTGCTGGAGGAAATTGTCCTGCAGGCGCGGCAGAAATAATAATTGCACAAAGATTGAACATTATTCCGGGAAGGGCGTCCTATTACTTTGTGATACAAAGTGAATGCGAAAAAAGTCCGCCGCCGGCGCGCGCCCTCCGCATCCTCCGGGCGGCCCACCTGGGCATGTGTTTCGGAGTGCGCGACGCCATTGCCCTGGCGCGCGCCCAGGACCGCTCGCCGCCGCTGACCATTTTGGGCGAGCTGGTGCATAACGAAACGGTGCTGGCCGGCTTGCGCGCCCGCGGCATCCGCATGGAGGACCGCGTCGAGAATGTCCGCACGCCGTCGGTCATGATCACCGCGCATGGCGCGCCGGACAAGACCTTGCAGGCCCTGCAGGAGCGCGGGCTGCGCGTGCTGGAAGCGACTTGTCCGCTGGTTCATTACGCCCATCGGGCGGTGAAAACGCTGATCCGGGAAAATTTTCACCCCGTCATCATCGGCCAGCGCGGGCATGTGGAGGTGCGCGGGTTGACGCAGGACTTGGCGGAATTTGACGTGATCCTGACGGAGGAGGACACGCTGCAACTGGCGGAGCGCCCCCGGTTTGGCGTCGCCGCCCAGACCACCCAACCGATTGACCGGGTCCGTCATTTGGTGGGAGTGATGCGCCACCGTTTCCCGCGCTCCGAAATCCGCTTCCTGGACACTGTTTGCCAGCCGACCAAGCAACGGCAGGCGGCGGCGCTGGAGGTGGCGCGGCAGGCCGATGTGGTGATTGTAGTTGGCGGGGAGCACAGCAACAACACGCGGGAATTGGCGGCCACTTGCCGCCGGTTTTGCCCCCGGGTGCATCAGGTGGCGGACGCGAGCGGCTTGTGCGCGGACTGGATGATGGATGTGGAAACGGTGGGGCTGACCGCCGGCACTTCCACCCCTGACCACGTCATTGATGAAGTGGAATTGCGCCTGCGCGCCCTGGGCGGCACCTGTGGTGAGGGGCAGGAGAAGGGAGCCGGCTGGTTTTCCGGCGAAAACCATGTTGCGCGATGACTAACGATCAAGGCAGGTTATGCCCCGGGATGGAGCAGCGCGCTTTCTCGCCCACCGAGCCGATGGTGTAGGTGCCGCCCTGCGGACAGACGAAGAATTGGCCGTTTGGGCCGCGACCCAGATAGGGCAGGAGGTCTTGTTCGGTGGGCGTGTCGGCATTCTTTTTGTTGTTGTCCGCCGCCCACATTTTTTTGGCGAGTTCGATCTGCCTGAGATTGTTGACACAACTGATGTTTTGCGCCCTGGCCTTGGCTTTGGCGAGAGCGGGGAGAAGCATGGCGGCCATCACCGCGACTCCTCCGGCGGCGGCCGGAAGAAGCATCGCACCGGCGGATTGATTGCCGTTGCCGAAGGCCTCCCATCCTTCCGGGCCGTTGGCGCTGACGGAGTAGGCCAACGCGACCGAGTTGGAGGCCATCATGTCGCGCACGGTTTTTGAAATGACCTGCTCCTCCGAGCCGGTTTGGGCGGCGAGCATCCCCTGCATGGCCTGGGTGAACGACTTGCCAAATTTTTGGCTGATCAGGGTAAAATTATTGCCTTCGTTCGGGATGGCCTGCGAGAGTTTTTTGAATTCGGCGGTGGATTTGTAACCGCTCTTCTTCCCCGACTGCACGGCCATGATGTCCTGGAGCAGACCGTCCGAGGAGGTCAGGAACAGATAATCTCCGCTGCGCGCCAGGGTGGGCCGCAGAGGCACGGGGAGGGGAATGGGCATGCCGACACTGATGGTTTTGACGCCGCCCAGTTCGGTTTTGGCGACCATGGGGTTGCCAATCATGAGTTGGTCAATCCGGTTGTAGATGGCATCATTTTTCACCTTGATATAAAAGGCCAGGCCCGGTTCGGGGATTTGCAGCGGGCTGGCGGGAATGGGCAGGGTGACTGGTTTGGATTCGTCCAGGGTGAACATCACGCCGTAACCGCCGCCCAGTGAGTTGAGCAAATCATCAAAGCTGATGCCCGCCGCCGCCTTGAATTTGTCCGGGAATTGCGCCAGTCCTTGGTCCACCTCCGGCAGGTGGAGTTGCTTGAGTTCCTTTTGAATGGTCTTCCAGAGCAGCGGAATATCCAGGTCGGCGTAGGCGGCGAAGGCGGTGTTTTCCGGCAGCAAATCCAATTCCTTGAGCGGATGGGCCTCTTTGCCAAAGGCCGACCACATCAGGCCGTCGTTCTCGCCCTCATAATGGTGGACGATGACTTTGCTGTAATAGAAGCCCGCCTCGCGCGCAATCGAACTGGCGCCGACGCCGCTGATGTGTTCAATGCCGCTGTCTTTGACCAGGTTGTCAATCACTTGAAAGACCCGGGCGATGCCCTCGCGCCCCATCGGCGGGGCGGCCGGCATCTGGGAGAAGACGTTGCTGTAAATGGCGATCTTTTTGGACAAGCTGCTCAAGGCCTTCTCGGTGCTGAGGTAAAGGTAGAAGCTGCCCCCTTTGTCGAGCTTGCCCGTGACCTGGTCGAAGCTGGTCTTTTCGGCGGAAGCGACGGCTCCGCCCCCGCCGGTTTTGGGCGGAACGGAAGCGACGTTTGGCTTGCAACCGGCGAAGAAGGCAACGCCGGCGATAAGCAGGGGAATTGGGACCAGTTTGAACAGGCGGTTATTCATGGTTGTTCCTTCAGTCAAATAATTACCTTGCATCATCCAACCCTGGCGCGCCCGGAAAGGCGAGCACAAAGTCAGGCTGCTTTTTCATGGATCAGAGCATGTTTCCTGCTCCCGGCCCGGCCAGCTCAAGGCAGGACATGCCCCGGGATGGTGCAGCGCGGCCTTTCGTTGATGGCGCCGATAATGTAGGTGCCGCCCTGCGGGCAGACCGGGAATTCTCCGGCGGGTCCGCGACCCATATAGGGGGTGATGTCTTGCGCGGTGGGCGTGTCGGTGTTTTGTTTGTGATGTTCCAAGGCCCACTGCTGTTTGGCGCCGTCTATCATTCTGAGATTGGCGATGCAGGCGTTTTGTTGCGAGACTCCGGCGTTCTGTTGGGCCATTGCCCTGGCCCTGACGAAATTAGGGATGGCAATGGCGGCCAGCAACCCGCCCACGGCGACGGCGGGAAGAAGCACCGCGGCGCTGGCCAGGGATTTATTGCCGTTGCCGAAAGATTCCCATCCTTCCGGGCCGTTGGCGCTGACGGAGTAGGCCAACGCGACCGAGTTGGCGGCCATCATGTCTTGCAAGACTTTGGCCTGGCCGCCCATCCTGCCGGCCTGGGCGCCGACCATCCCTTGCATGGCCTCGGTGAACGACTTGCCAAACTTGGCGCTGACCAGCGAGAAACTGTTGCCTTGATCGGGAATGCCCTGCGAGAGTTTTTTGAATTCAGCGGTGGATTTGTAACCGCTCTTCTTTCCCGACTGCACCGCCATGATGTCCTGGAGCAGACCGTCCGAGGAGGTCAGGAACAGATAATCTCCGCTGCGCGCCAGGGTGGGGCGCAGAGGGACGGGGAGGGGAATGGGGATGGCCACACTGATGGTCTTGACGCCGCCCAGTTCGGTTTTGGCGACCATGGGGTTGCCAATCATGAGTTGGTCAATGCGGGTGTAGATGGCATCATTTTTCACCTTGATATAAAAGGCCAGGCCCGGTTCGGGGATTTGCATCGGGCTGGTGGGAATGGGCAGGGTGACTTGTTTGGCTTGGTCCAGGGTAAAAATAACGCCGTAACCGCCGCCCAGTGAGTTGAGCAAATCATCAAAGCTGATGCCCGCCGCCGCCTTGAATTTGTCCGGGAATTGCGCCAGTCCTTGGTCCACCTCCGGCAGGTGGAGTTGCTTGAGTTCCTTTTGAATGGTTTTCCAGAGCAGCGGAATATCCAGGTCGGCGTAGGCGGCGAAGGCGGTGTTTTCCGGCAGCAGATCCAACTCCTTGAGCGGATGGGCCTCTTTGCCAAAGGCCGTCCACATCACCCCGTCGCTCTCGCCCGCATAATGGTGGATGATGGCCCGGTTGTAATAGAAGTCCGGCTCGCGCGCAATCGAACTGGCGCCGACGCCGCTGATGTGTTCAATGCCGCTGTCTTTGACCAGGTTGTCAATCACTTGAAAGATCCGGGCGATGCCCTCGCGCCCCATCGGCGGGGCGGCCGGCATCTGGGTGAAGAGGTTGCTGTAGGTGGCGATGCTTTTGGACAAGCTGCTCAAGGCCTTCTCGGTGCTGAGGTAAAGGTAGAAGTTGCCTCCTTTGTCCAGCTTGGCCGTGACCTCGTCAAAACTGTTCTTCTCGGCGGAAGTGATGGCCCCGCCCGCGCTGGTTTTGGGCGCGACGCCAGGGTTGTTGGGTTTGCAACCGGCACAGAGGGCCACGGCGGCGCTGAGCAGGGGTATGGAGACGAGTTTTAATATGCGGTTTTTCATGGTTGTTGCTTAAGTCAAATAGTTACCTTCCGCCAGCAAACCCTGTTTGGCCCCGAAAGGCGAGCACAAAATGGCGCTGCTTTTGTAATTGACCGCTGAACGGTTCCTGCTGGCGGGCCTGGGGTTTCATTGGACGCGGCCGAATTTTTTTTCCAGTTCGCGGAAATTCATTTCGATCAGGGTGGGGCGGCCATGCGGACAGGTATAGGGCATGGCGCAATGGCGCAAATCCTGGATCAAGTTCTCCAACTCCGGGCGGGCCAGCGGATCATGGGCCTTGACGGCGTGGCGGCAGACCGTCTTGGCCACGGTCTGCTCGCCCAGGCGCAGGGTGTTGACGGCCTGGCCGGCCGCCTTGAGCTCATCCACCAGCGTCAGAACAAAGCGGCGGGGATCGCTCGCCTTGACAAAAGGAGGGAGGGCGTCGAGCAAGAAGGTGCGTTCGCCAAACTCGCTCAAACCGACCCCCAAACGGGTGAGGGTGGGGAGTTGCTGGCGCAGAAAATGGGCGTCGCGCACGGGCAACTCCACCGTTTCGGGCAGGAGCAGGCGTTGGGAGGGGGCGGCGGCGGCTTCCTCCAGCCGCCGCAGCATTTGTTCAAACAGAACCCGTTCATGGGCGGCGTGCTGATCCAGCAAGACCAGGCCGCGATCAGATTCGAGCACCACGTAAAGGCGGCCGATGACCCCCACCAGACGCAAGGGCACTTGCAGGAGCGGGACGGGGGCATTTTGGATTGCGGCTGGCGGCTGGTGGATGGCGGATTGTCCGGCAGGCGGAGAGTCTGTGGAGGCGTGGCCCGATGGCGGAATTTGCACGGCGGCGGGCGGGTGGCGGATGGCGGATTGGCCGGCCGGGGAGACGCTGTCGAGCCGTGAGTCGGCGGCGGAATTTGCATGGCGGCGGGCGGGACCGGTGGCGGCGGGGCGAGTTTTGGAAAATCCGGCTGGTCCGGCGCGGGCGGGAGGAGGGGAACGGATTGGGCGGCCGGACGGGGCGCCGCCTTTTTGGGCGGGGCGTGGAAATGTAAAAGCGTTTCCCGAATGGCCTGGGCCAGCAATTGGCGCACGGCCTTTTCGCGATGGAATTTCACCTCGCGCTTGGCCGGGTGGATGTTCACGTCCACCTCCGCCGGATTGACTTCCAGAAACAGGCAGCAAACCGGATAGCGGTCTTTCATCAAGGCGGTGTGATAGCCCTCGAGCAAGGCAAAATTAATCCCGCGATTTTCCACCGGCCGCCGGTTGACGAAGACATGCTGCTCCGCCCGGCTGGAGCGCGAGACGCCCGGCGCGCCCATCAATCCCCAGACGCGCAGCGGCTGCGGCGGGATGAGGCTGGCCGGCCCGGCGGTGCCGCCGGGTTGATCGGGCGGGGCGGGCAACTCGGCGGTAAAATCAACGGCCAAAAGCCCCGCTTCGCCGCCGGGCAGCGCCCCCCAGCGTTCGCGCAAGGCGGCCAGCCGGTCTTGCTGGCGCACGGCGGGCAATTGCCAGACCAGGCGGGCGTCTTTGACAAATTCCATGGCCACTTCCGGGAAGGCCAGCGCGGCCAGGGTGAGGTAATGCTGGATGTGGGCCGACTCGGTTTCATCGGCGCGCATGAATTTGCGGCGGGCGGGCAAATTGAAGAACAATTGGCGGACTTCAATGCAAGTGCCGGGAGCGCTACCGCAACCCTTGACGGCGATGATTTTCCCCCCGTGGACCAGGATCTCGGTGCCTTCGGGCGCGGGGCTGTCGCGCTCGCGGGTGGCCAGGGTGAAACGGCTGACGCTGGCGATGCTGGGCAGGGCCTCGCCGCGAAAACCCATCGTGCTGATGGCGCTCAGATCCTCGGCCCGCTGGATTTTACTGGTGGCGTGGCGTTCCAGGCTGAGCAGGGCGTCGTCGCGGCTCATGCCCAGGCCGTCGTCGGTGACGCGGATGAGGCTGCGGCCGCCGGCGTGAATTTCGACGGCCAGCCGGGTGGCTTGGGCGTCGAGGGAATTTTCCACCAATTCCTTGACGACGCTGGCCGGGCGTTCCACCACTTCGCCCGCGGCGATTTGGTTGGCCACCTGCTCCGACAATAAACGAATGCGGTTCATGGAGACTGCCGGCAAGCCGGTCCGTCCTGCGCGCCCATCATCCTGCTTTTTCCCGCGGCCTTCCGGCCGGCCGGTTTCAAAGGGCCGGTGTCCTGGCAGCCGGCAAGGTGAAGCCAAAAACGGCGCCGCCCTCGGGCGCGTTTCTGGCAAAAATGGCGCCTTGATGGTCCTGAATAATTCTTTTGCATATCGCCAGCCCCAAACCGGTGCCGCTGGCCTTGCCGAAAGTGGCAAAAGCCTGGAAAAGACGGTCCCGCATTTGCGGCGCAATCCCCTGGCCCGTGTCGTGCATTTCCGTCACCACCGCCTGCTGGCTGTCGATGCTGAAAGTCAACCGGACCTTGCCCCCGCCCGGCATGGCATCGGCGGCGTTGCCGATAAAATTATGAAAGACGCGCGCCAGCCGTTGCGGATTGATCTGCACCGGCACGGCGGGGGGCTGGTTGACCAGCTCCAGCGTCACCGATTTGAGGGCGGCCTCCTGCCGGATCTCTTCGAGCAATGGCAGGACAAAGGCGCGGTAATCCACCCGGGCCGGCACCTCGCTGGCATGCGAGCCTTGGACGAACTCCAGCAGTTCACTGACCATGTTACTGATGCGCTCGACCTGCTTGCGAATGCGCCCTCTGGAAAGCTGGCGCGATTCCGGGGTGGCGGAAGGCATGCAAGTCATGTCGGCGGAGATGCCGATGGTATTGAGGGGATTCTTTAAATCATGCGCAATGGAACTGGCAAAGCGGCCCACCAGCGACAGCCGTTCGGCCTCCAGCACCTCCCTGATATATTTTTCATTGAAATCCCGGATGCGCTTGCTGTTGTCCACCAGAATCGCCACCGCCAGCCGGGGCGTCTGGTCCAGCAGTTCCAGCAAATCCGGCCGGGCAATGAAATAAACGGCGGCCGGTCCCTCGGCCACCGCGCTCAACGAGCGCGGATTATCATCCAGGACCGCCATCTCGCCAAAAAGATCACCCTCCGCCGCCTGCGACAGAGGGCGGGCCTCGCTCTGCCCCACCACTTTGGTCAGGTTAACCAGTCCGTTCTTGACCACGTAAATGCCGTCGCCGGGGTCGCCTTCCTTGAAGATGGGTTCATTGGGCGCATAAGACCGTTCCTGTGTCACCTGGCGCACCTTGGCCAGGTCGGCTGGCAGCAGGCGAGAAAAAAGCTTGGTGGATTCCAACGGCACCATGTCCGCAGTTTAGGCGGGAAAGCGGGAAGGTAAAGAAAAAGCTGGGCGCAAAAAGTTTGCCGGGAACACATTATCCTTCCGTCGAAAAACGGCAGAGGATGGTGTGGCGATAGGTTTGGCCGGGCTTGAGGATGGGGGAGGGAAAGTTGGGATGGTTGATGGCATCGGGGAAATGCTGGGTTTCCAGGCAAAAGCCATGACGGCGTTGATAGACCCACCCCCCTTTGCCGGTGATGGCCCCATCGAGAAAGTTGCCGCTGTAGAATTGCACGCCGGGCTGGGTGGAAAGCACCTCCAGCACCCGGCCGGAAGTCCGCTCGGCCACCCGCGCCACCACCTCCAACTGGTTGGCCGGTTTGCGGGCGACCCAGTTGTGATCGTAGCCGCCGCCGAATTTCAACTGGTCATCGTTCTCGTCAATGCGGGCGCCAATGGCGGCCGGCTGGCGGAAATCAAACGGGGTGCCGGCCACCGTTTGCATCCGCCCGGTGGGAATGAGCGAGCGGTCCACGGGGGTGAATTGATCGGCGTTGATCTGCAGGGCATGGTTGAGGACATCGCCCCGGCCAGCCAGGTTGTAGTAGGAGTGCTGGGTGAGGTTGACGATGGTGTCCTGGTCGGTGGTGGCGGTCAAATCCAGCCGCAGCCCGTTGTCGGCCGTCAGCAGGTAAACGGCCTGGACGCGGAGGTTGCCGGGAAAACCCTCCTCGCCGTCCGGGCTGAGGTAGCTTAAGGCCACGGCGGGGCCTTCGGGCGTCATCCGCGGCGCGGCCTGCCAGACCACTTTGTCAAATCCCCGCAGCCCGCCGTGGAGGCAGTTGGGGCCGTTATTGACCGCGAGTTGGCGGGTGACGCCGGCCAGCGTGAAGCGGCCTTGGGCGATGCGGTTGCAGCAGCGCCCGACCAGGCAGCCAAAATAGGGGGTCGCTTTGAGATAACCGTCCAGGGTGTCGTAGCCCAGCACGACGTCGCCCAGCCGGCCCTGGCGGTCGGGCACCAGCCAGGCGGTGACGATGCCGCCGTAATTGGTCAGGCGGACTTCCACGCCCTGGGCGTTGCGCAGGGTGAAAAGCTCCGCGGCCGCTCCCTCGGGAGTCTGCCCGAAGGGGGCGCTGCTGATTTCCGCAGTGGATGTATTCATGGCGGCGATTTTGTCAGACCGGCGCGGCAAAAGCGAGTCCTGATCCGAACGCCTACTTAATGTCATTGACCAGCGTGGTCAGCGTTTGGCCCGGCAGGGTGAACTGGGCCGATCCATTCTTGACGGTGACCGGCTCGAGCTTTGCCAGACCGCGCCTCCCATCTGTCACATACACGCTCATTTGCGTGACCGGGGCGGGCAATCCGGCCAGTGTGACCGGGCGGCCGGCGCCGTTGTTGACCAGGTGGACGGTATAAATCCGGCGGGACGGGTCCACACAAGCGGCGGGGAGGACCAGGCCGCTGTTGGAGTGGGCGGGGATCCAGGCCGAGCCGGCCGGGGCCAGGTTAAACTGCTTGAGGTTGTGGAACCGCTGCGCCGGCTGCAGCGCGCCGGCGGCATCGGACATGAGGACGGAATAATCCTGGGTGAGCTGCCATTCCAGGATGGATTCAGGCTGGCAGAGGCGCATGATGCGGACGTACTCGGCGGCTTCGTCAAGCGCATACCAGGCCTCGCGGAAGACGTTGGGGTAAGTGGAGGCCTGGGCGTCGTTGCCGCCTTCGGCATCGAAGAGGGGGACGCCCAGTTTGGCAGCGGCGTCGGCCCATTTCTGATACTGTTCGTCGGTCGCGCCGCGCCAGGAATGGAAGGAGACGGCGCCGATGTATGGGACCGCATCGGAGTCGTTGAGGGAGGGCTGAATGAAACCGACGGGCAGGGCGTCGCCGGTGTCACCGAGAAGCATCCGGGTCTTCAGCCCGATGGACTTGAAATACGCGCCCAGTTTTTTGATGGCTTCGGCGTGTTCTTGCGGGCTTTGCAGGACGTTGATGCCGATGTTGGATTCGTTGAAGCTGAAGTACTGCGGTTCCGCGCCGTAATGGGAGCGCAGGTAGAGGAGATAGGAGCCGATGGACTTGCAGATGGCGTCCCACTTGGCCGGGTCGAGGCGCTGCCCCCGCGCTCCGCCACCGCCGCGACCGCCGCCAGCGCCGTTGCCCTGCACGGCCCAAGAGGGAGGAAACCAGCAACTGATAATCATCGGGATGTTTTGCTTCGCCAGCTTCCCGGCGATCTCCATGGCCGGAGCGACCGAATTCATCCCAACGCTGCCGCCGCCGCGTCCGCCGCGCGCGGGAGGGGCGTTGGAGGCGCCGGCGGGAGGCTCTGCGGCACTCTCAGCGGCCAGGAGCGGGGGAGGCGAATTTTCCTCCGGCTGCCAGGTGTTCCACGGCATGGCCACGCGGCCGTAGGCGACGCGCATGTTGTCGAAGATGTATTGGATGACCTGGGCATCGCGCGGACTCTGGATGCGGTAATTGCCGCCCATGCCGTCAAAAGTGCGACCCGGCTTGGAAGGATCAATCGTGACGGTGACGGGGCCGGTTTCGACATCGCCGGAAGCCTTGAGGGTGAAGTGCGATTCAAAGACCTGGCCGGCGGTGGTGTTGCCGGTGGCGATGGGAAAATAGACCTGAATATCCATGGCAGCGGGGTTGTTGCCGGTCGGGGCTTGCTGCACAACCACCCGGCGTATCTCGCCTTTCCCAAAACTCACTTGCACTTCCTCGTGGTTTTTCCCAGTAAGGCGAATTCCCGGGCAATCCGCCAACAGATAAAGCCCGTGGTGCCAAGGCTGTGGCGTCGTCAGCGCCATAGTCCACCGGCCTTCCCCGAAGTCCTTCATCCCCTGTTCCGCCTGATTCAGAAATGGGGTGTTGGTTGTTTTCAACTGGTCTAAAGGAGGGGCCGCGTTGCTGAGAAGTCGGGCGCCGCCATTGGAGTAAACATCGAAGGGAAGGACCAGGAAGTAGTAAATGCCGGCAATGGTTTGATCCTCCAGCGAGGTGAGGCGGAGACTGACGTCGCAGGTGCCGGGAGCGGTGTCCGTATAGGTGATGGTGTAGTTGAAGCCGCTGGCGGCTCCTCCACGGCCGCCCCTTCCTCCGCGACGCCCAAAACCGCCGGCCAGGTTGGTTGCGCCGCTGTTGTTCGTCCCGGCGGCAACATTGGTCGCGCCGCGCGGGCCGGCTCCGGCGCGCGGGCCGCCCGCGCCGTATTGCAGGTTTTCACCGACGGTGACGGCGTTGTTGCTGCGGACATATTGACTGGTGCGGGTGGGGCCTTCCCGCTGCGAGAGGGTGAGTTGGGTAAGATCCGGATTGTAAACTCCCACAGCGGTGGTGAAGGGCACGAGCTGGCCGCCTACCCGGATGCCGCGCAAATTGCCCCATCCGCTGACTTCGGCCTGGCCGGCAACCCGGTTGCAACAGATGGAGACAAACAACGACAGGGCAAAACAAAGCGTTCCTCTTTTCATGGCGCTAAAGATTGCGGGTAAATGACCATCAAATAGAAGCGGCGGCAAGCCAATTTGGGTCTTGCGCGCCTCCGTTGCAGGCTTATTTGACAAGATGCGCGCCGTTGGGTGGATTTTTTGCTTTCGTTATTTGTGGTTTTGCGGTTTGATGCTTGCATGTGTGAACGGCTTTGCGTCCCAATGTGGCATGGTCCCATAGATGATGTTCTCCGCCGGCCAGAGGGTGGGAGGGTTGATGCTGGAACTTTGAATGGATACCGCAGATGATCCGCCTCAAAGACATCGCCGCCCAGGGGGGCGTATGCGTCATGACCGTGTCCAAGGCCTTGCGCGGCACGAGCGACGTGGCCGCGCCAACGCGGACCCGCCTGCGGGCGCTGGCCCAACAGATGGGTTACGTGCCCGATTTCATGGCGCAAAGCATGCGCAACCGCACGACCAAACTGCTCGGCCTGGTCCTGCCCACGGTGGCCAATCCCATCGTGGGCCGCACCGTCTCCGCCATCGAAGAGCGGGCGCACGAACTGGGCTACGATCTGATTCTGATGCACCACCAGAACCTGGTGGAACGGGAGGAGGCCTGCCTGCGCCGGCTGCTGTCGCGGCGGGCGGACGGACTTTTTATCTTTCCGGTTTACCGAATGGCGCCCGCCTCCGCCATCTACGAGGACCTGGCGCGGCGCGGCACGCCGGTGGTGATCCTGGGGCAACGCGCCCCCTTCTGCGCCAATTTCCACAATGTGGAAACGGACGACGTGCGGGGCAGCGCGCTCATCACGGGGCATTTGCTGGAATTCGGCCACCGGAAAATTGCCTTCCTGTGCGGCCCCACCAGCGCGCCCTGGGCGCAGGAGCGGCTGGAAGGCTATCGCCGCGCCTTGCGGGAAGCCAAGGTGGAGTGGGACGACGGCCTGCTCTTCAATGCGGGCGCGACCCTGGAGGAAGGGGAAAAAGCCGCGCTGCAAATCTTGCAGGAGGCCCCGTCCGTCACCGCCGTGCAGGCCGCCAGCGATTTGTCGGCCATGGGCGCGGCCAAGGTTTTTTTGAATCAAGGACTCCAGATTCCCAAGGACCTTTCGGTGGCCGGCTTTGGCAACATTCTCATGAGCGAATACTTCCGCGTGCCGCTCACCACCGTGCATCAGCCCAAATCGCGCCTGGGCGTGGCCGCGATGGAAATGATGCAAAAGCTCCTGCGGGGCGAGCCGGCCGAGGCGCGGCGTTTGCCGGCCGAAATCATCCTGCGCGCCAGCACCGGCCCGCCCAAGCGGCCGGCCCAGGGTTAGCCCGCCGGCGGAGGTTGCTCCAAGGAGATTAAGATTAAGATTAAGAATAGGAATGGCCTCCAACAATAAGCCGGTACCGGCTGACAAGCCGCCAGAAACTCCGCCGGGGGATGGCCCGGTCGAATTGCCGATGGATGGAGTGCTGGATTTGCACACCTTCCGCCCGCGCGACCTTGGCGGGCTGATTCCCGACTGGCTGGCCGCCTGCCAGGAACGGGGCCTGCTGGAGTTGCGCATCATTCACGGCAAAGGCACGGGCAAGCTGCAGCGCAGCGTCCACGCCATTCTCGCCCGGCATCCCGAGGTGGCGCGCTATGGCCTGGCCGGGGCCCACTATGGCGGCAGCGGGGCGACCATCGTCCATCTGCGCCCTGCGCCGCGCTCAGAGGGGTGAGGCGGCTTGCGTCAGAAACTTGGCGGCTGGCTCAAGCCGCCACTTCCTGCGGCCCCTTGCCGCCGTTGACCAGAAACAGGACCGCCATGCGCACGGCCAGGCCGTTGGTCACCTGCTCCAGGATCACCGACCGGCTGGAATCGGCGATCTCGCTGTCAATTTCCACGCCGCGGTTGATCGGGCCGGGATGCATGATGAGCGCGTCCGGCTTGGTCCGGGCCAGGCGCGCCTTGTTCAGCCCGAACAGGCTGGTGTATTCGCCGATGCTGGGGAACATGGTCTTGCGCTGGCGCTCGTGCTGGATGCGCAGCAGGTTGATGATGTCGGCGTCGCGGATGGCCTCGTCCACATCGTATGTCACGCGGCAGCCCATCTGCTCGAACATTTTGGGCACCAGCGTGGCCGGGCCGCACAGGGTGACCTGGCGCGCCCAGCTTGGTCAGCGCCCAGATGTTCGAGCGCGCCACGCGGCTGTAAAGAATGTCGCCCAGAATCGTCACGTTCAGTCCGGCGATCTTCCCCTTTTTCTCGCGAATGGTGAAGGCGTCGAGCAGCGCCTGGGTGGGATGCTCGTGCGCGCCGTCGCCGGCGTTGATGACGCTGGCGCCGCAGAACACGCGCGACAGAAAATGCGGCGCGCCCGCTCGCGCTGTGGCGGATGACGATGAAGTCCGCGTTGAGCGCCTCGAGATTGCGCGCCGTGTCCTTGAGCGTCTCGCCTTTTTTGAGGGAGGACGCCTCGGCGGTGAAATTGATGATGTCGGCGGACAGGCGCTGTTCGGCCAGCTCAAAACTGATGCGCGTGCGCGTGGACGGCTCGACGAACAGATTGACGACCGTTTTGCCGCGCAGCGCCGGGACTTTTTTGATGGCGCGCTCGCCGACCGCCTTGAAGGCCCGGGCCGTGTCGAGCACGGTCACGATTTCCTCCGCGGTGAGCGATTCGATGTCGAGCAGATGTTTGCGGTTCCAGCTCATGTTCCGCCCTCCTGCTGCAGGATCACCTCGTCGGTGCCGCCTTCCTCGCGGAATCGGACGTTGATTCGCTCGCTCAGGGCGGTGGGCACGTTCTTTGCCGACGAAGTCCGCCTTGATGGGCAGTTCGCGGTGGCCGCGGTCAATCAGCACCGCCAGTTGGATTCTTTTGGGCCGGCCAAAATCGTTCAGCGCGTCCATCGCCGCGCGGGTGGTGCGCCCGCTGAAAAGCACGTCATCCACCAGCACGACCGTCTTGCCGGTCACATCAAAGGGAATGACGGTCGGCTGGATGGTGGGCGCGGCGCGCCGGTCCAGGTCGTCCCGGTGCATGCCCACGTCCATGCTGCCCACCGGCACCGGCTGCGACCAGATGCCGGAAAGAATGCCCGCCAGCCGATTGGCCAGGGGAACGCCGCCGCGATGAATGCCCACCAGCACCACCTCGGCGCTGTTTTCGTTGCGTTCGGCGATTTCGTGCGCGATGCGCGTCAGCGCCCGCTGCATGGCCGCGGCATTAAGAATCATGGTTTCCTTGTGCATAAAAAACGGACTGACAGGGCGGGCGGGCGGTCCCCGGCCCGCCGGGGGGGTGATGGGGTGATGAGTGCGGAGTGCCAAGCGCGCAGCTATGGCAGACGGCAGTCCTCTGCCCACCCTCGGGGTGATTGGCGCGCTCCATAAAATTGATATTCATCGGCCTTGGCGGTCTCTCGGGACCGCATTAAAGGTTCCCGGCTCAGTCCGCGGGTGATTGTGGGAACAATCCGGGATTTTGCAAGTGTTTTTCCTGACACCAGACGATGGCGCGCAGTGGTGGAGTGATGGAGTGATGGGGCGCAGGAAATGCAGAATGCAGAATGCCTCCACCTTCGCCGGGCCTTCCACCTTCGCCGGGCCTACGGAGGACAGGACGGCGGACGGGAAATCACGGAGGGCAGAATCATGGCGGCAATGCCGGGGGAAGGCCACAGTGAGGGGAGTTGAATTCCGGAGAAAGGGGCTTGACGGGGGGGGCAATGTGTGCGTCTGTAGATCGTACATTAGGCACGCTGATTGTTTCTTATTGTGAATATAAGGTGGTATGAAACCGACCTTGGTTCCAGGAAAGAGAACCGTTTTAGATGAAAATGAAAATGTCGGTGCGGAAGCCGCTTGCTTTGGTTGCCAGCGGCTTGTTTTTATACGCCTTGAACCTGCACGGGCAGAGCGCCCCCGGCATCACCACCCAACCGCAAGGGCAATTCGCAACGAACGGACAACCGGCCGGCTTTAGCGTGGGCGCAAGCGGCGCCAGCCCGCTTCACTATCAGTGGCAATGGAATGGCGTGGCGCTGGCCGGAGCGACCAGTTCAAGCCTGGCGCTGACCGCGGTTACGAACGCGGGCAACATCACGGTCGTCGTCACCAACAGCGCGGGCAGCGTGACGAGCAGCGTGGCTGGGTTGGTCTTGATCGCGCCGCGAGCTTTGGCGGTGCTTCACACTTTCGGCTCGGTTGGGGACGGCGCCTGCCCGGATGGCCTGGTCTCATCATCAAACTTGCTTTACGGGACTACTTACAGCGGAGGGATCTATGATGGCGGGTCGGTCTTTGCGGTGTACCCCGACGGCACCGATTACACCTTGCCTTACCAATTCACCGGAGGCACGGACGGTGGCAACCCACAGATTGGGTTGGCCATTGGGGATATTTGGAACGGCAACTCCGCCATCTATGGCACAGCGGCCAGCGGCGGCGCTGGCGGAGGCACCGTCTTTGCGGTCAATGGCAGCCACTCCGGGCAACTTTCAGGTCTGAAGGAGCTGACCGGTGTTCTGGGTTGGGGGGGTGGTGTTGTGAATTCCGTGTTTGGCTTCAATTATAGCGCCCTCCATATCCAGTTCGACGTGCTGGATGGCTTCACAGGCGGCTCCGATGGAGCCGGTCCGCAAGGGGGCTTGATCGAGTCAGGCGCCACGTTTTACGGGACAACGGGGCAGGGCGGATCCAGCGGCTACGGGACGGTGTATGCGGTGAACGACGATGCCAGTGGTTTCAGCACCCTCTACTCGTTCACCAACGGCGTGGACGGAGCCAGCCCGGAAGCCGGCTTGATTTTGGCGGGCACCACGCTCTACGGGACAACCTCGTCCGGCGGCGCAAACGCTCTGGGCACAGTGTTTTCAATCAATGCCAATGGAAGCGGTTTCAAAGCACTCCATACGTTCACCGGCGGTGGCGACGGGGCCAGCCCGCAGGCGGGATTGGTTTTGGGCAGGAATGTTTTATATGGGACAACCTCGTATGGCGGCGCCAGCGGTTGCGGGACGGTGTTTGCCGTCCATACCGACGGCACCGGATTCAAGACTCTTTATGCCTTCTCGGGCGGTCTGGACGGGGCCAATCCGGAAGCGGGATTGACCCTGGCGGGCGACACGCTCTACGGAACGGCGCGGTTTGGCGGCAACAACAACAACGGGACCGTGTTTTCCCTGGCCACGAACGGCGGCCTCATCGTGCTCTATGCCTTTACGGGTGGCGCCGATGGCGCGAATCCCCCGCAGTCGGGTCTGATCGTGTCCGGCAACACCCTTTACGGTGTTGCCCAGGGCGGCGGCGCGAATCTGGCGGGGACGCTGTTCCGTCTTTCCCCGCTCGTCGAGATAATCCAGCAACCGGCGGGCGCCACCGTTTCCAGTGGTAGCGCGGCGTCCTTGACGGTCGTGGCCGCCGGCGTTCCACCGTTGGCCTATCAATGGTGGTTTAACAGCAGTGCGATTGCGGGCGCCACCAACGCGAGTCTGACTCTGGCGGCGGCGGGAGCGAATAATACCGGCAGCTACATGGTGGTTGCCACCAACGCCTACGGAAGCGCGACCAGCAGCAACGGAGTGTTGACGGTGATTTCGGGGCTGCCGTCCATTGCCGCCCAGCCAGCCAGCGCGGTGGCGGGCCTGGGGCAGCCGGCGCAGTTTGGAGTCACCGCCTATGGCACCTGGCCGCTGGGCTACCAATGGCAGTTTAACGGCGGAGCGCTGGCGGGGGCGAACGGTTCGACCTTGAGTATTCCATCGGCCGCGGCCACGAACGCCGGAAGTTACAGCGTGATCATCAGCAACGACTTTGGCGCGGTGACCAGTTCTGTGGCGGCATTGGCGGTGTACTCCGCGCCCGCCATCACGGTCCAGCCGCAAGGGGTGATGGTCTTGAACGGTTTGCCGGCGGAATTCGCCGTTTCGGTTTGCGGGGCCATGCCGCTGGGCTGGCAATGGTTCTTGAACGGCAGCGCGCTGGATGGCGGCACCAATACAATGCTCAGCGTGCCGGACGTGACCTCGAGTGATGCTGGCTCTTACACGGTGGTGGTGAGCAATGCCTACGGAAGCGTCACCAGCAGCATTGCGGCTTTGACGATTGATCTGCCTCCCACGATTTTGGTTCCGCCGCAGAACCTGGTGGCCAACGCCGGTGAGACCGCGGCATTCAGTGTCAGTGCCTGCGGCACGGCGCCGCTGAGTTACACCTGGCTGTGCAATGGGGTTCCATTGGCAGGCGCCACCAATTCTGTCCTGACGCTGCAAGTGTCAACCAACAGCCCCGGCAATTACAGCGTGGTGGTCACCAACAACTGCGGCAGTGCGGCCAGCAGCGCGGCCATGTTGCTGGTGGAAGAGCCGCTGGCCTGTACCGTGCTGCATCCATTCGGGGTTGGCTGGGATGGCAACGGACCAAACTGCGGCCTGGTGTTGGGGGGGGGCCTCCTTTACGGCACAACGACAGAGGGGGGGACCAATAACGCCGGCACGGTGTTTTCCGCGAGCACCAGCGGCGGCAATTGCACGGTGCTCTACAGTTTCACCGGTGGGGCGGATGGAGCCAATCCTTACGGCCATCTGGTGCTCTCCGGCAATACGCTCTACGGAACCGCCTCGGGCGGCGGAGCCAACGGCAATGGCTCGGTTTTTGCAATCCACACCAACGGCACCGGCTTCACCGTGCTCCATTCCTTTAACGGTGATGATGGCGCCAGCCCTCTGGCGGGCCTGGTCTTGTCCGGCCTCACTCTTTACGGCACAACGTCAGAGGGCGGAACCAACTATTCAGGTGAGGTGTTTTCCGTTGGCACCAATGGCGCCGGCTTCAATGTTCTCTACAATTTCAGCGGTGGCGCGGACGGGAACGATCCCACGGGCGAGTTAATCGTTGCCGGGACGACCCTTTATGGAACCACCCAATCTGGCGGAGTCAACGGCGTTGGCAACATTTTTTCCGTGAGCACCAATGGCGCCGTCTTCTCGAATCTCTACAGCTTCACCGATGGCGGCATTCCCTCTGCCGGCCTGGTCTTGTCCGGCCTCACTCTTTACGGCACCACGGCAGACGGCGGAACCAACTACTCAGGCGATGTGTTTTCGATTGGCACGAGCGGCAATGGTTACAAAGTGCTTTACAACTTCACCGGCGATGCGGATGGGAGTTCGCCCTGCTGCAGCCTGGTGTTGTCCGCCAGCAGCCTTTTCGGAACCACGACCGGCGGCGGAACCAACTATGATGGCACGGTGTTCTTGGTGAGCACCAGCGGCACCGGGTTCAAAGTGCTGCATAACTTCACGGGAGGAACGGATGACAGCGACCCGCAGGCAGGGCTTCTCCTTTCTGGCACCACGCTTTATGGAACCGCGCAGGGCGGCCAGATCAGCCAGGGCGCCATTTTTTCATTGTCCACCAGCGGCACCGGTTTCAAGGTGCTTTACGACTTCACCCAAGGGTTGGATGGCGGCAACCCGGAAGCAGGGCCGATCCTCTCCGGGGGCACGCTTTACGGGGCCGCTCCGAACGTCGTTTATTCGGTGGAAGCCAGCGGCATCGGATATAAGGCGCTCTACCTCTTCACCAACGGCGAGGATGGGGATGATCCGTTTTACAGCCTGGTCCAGTCGGGGAGCACTCTTTATGGAACCTGCTACGATGGCGGGTCGAATGGTTACGGCACGGTGTATTCGATCGCTACGAATGGCACGGGCTTCAAGGTGCTTCACACCTTCGCCGATGGCAATGACGGGGCCACCCCATGCAGCGGGTTGCTGCTCTCGGGGAGCACTCTCTACGGGGCCACGATGTCGGGCGGAACAAACGGCGCCGGAACGATTTTCTCCGTGAGCACCAGCGGCACGGCTTTCAAGACGGTTTACGCCTTCACCGGCGGCACCGATGGCGGCTCGCCATCCGGATTGATCTTGTCCGGCACGACGCTCTACGGCACGACGGCAGGCGGCGGCGATAATTACTCCGGGAATGTGTTCGCCGTGAAAACGGCCGGGACGGGATTCACCAATGTTTACAGTTTCACCGGCGGCGCCGACGGCAGCCTTCCCTCTGCCGGTCTGACCTTGTCCGGCAACACTCTTTTTGGCACGGCGTGCAACGGAGGGTCCAACATAATGTCCGCGGACGGGCTGGCCGGCTGGGGAACGATTTACTCGGTGCTCACCAGCGGCGCCGGGTTCAAGGTGCTGCACACTTTCACCGGCGGCGCGGATGGAGGCAATCCGCAGTCGGCCCTGTTTCTGTCGGGCCAGACCCTCTATGGAACCACGTGCTACGCGGGTGACCAGGGCGGCGGCGGCACGGTTTTTATGGTCAATACAAATACCGATTGTTTAACAACGCTTTACGGTTTCACCGGCGGTCCGGATGGGTCCAATCCCAACAGTGTGCTGGAATCCGGGAACACGCTTTATGGAACCTCCTATGGGGGCGGTTATCTTTACGGCGGGACGGTGTTCAGCTTGTCGTTCGCGCCGGCCATCACCACCCAGCCCGTCAGTCTGGCGGTTTCCAACGGCACCGCGGCTGGCTTCATGGTGGCGGCGGCCGGCGTGGCGCCGCTCCATTATCAATGGCAGTTCAATGGGGTCTCCATCCCAGGGAGCACCAACACGGTCGTGGACCTGTCCTACGTGGTGGACAGTAATTCGGGCAATTACACGGTGGTGGTGACCAACTTCTATGGCAGCGTGACCAGCAGCGTGGCGGTGTTGACGGTGGCGCCTCCGCCGATTGTGCCGCCCGGCCAGCCGCCGCTGATTGGCGTTCAACCCCTCAGCCTGACGGTGAGCAACGGGCAGCCGGCGCAGTTTGGCGTTACGGCCTACGGCGCCAGCCAGTATCAATGGTTCTGGAACGGCGCAGGCTTGGCCGGGGACACCAATTCGATCCTCAGCTTCTCAGCAGTGGCCGCCGCCAGCGCCGGCAATTACACCGTGGTTGCCGCCAACGCCTCAGGCAGTGTGACGAGCACGGTGGCGGTCTTGACCATCGTCGTGCCGCCCTTGCTGCCCAGGGTCGCGGGCGTCATCAGGAGCGCTCCCGCGATCACGGCCCAACCGAACAGCCTGACCGTATTGAACACCCAATCCGCGCTCCTTCAAGTCCAGGCTTCCGGCACCGCTCCCCTCAGCTACCAGTGGTCTTGCAACGGGCGGAACCTGGCCGGGGCTGCCGCCTCGACCCTCAGTCTGCCCGTGGTAACTACCAATAGCGCCGGCAGCTACAGCGTGGTCGTGGCCAATGGCCTGGGCAGCGTGACCAGCGCGGTGGCTGTGCTGACTGTCACCGTTGCGAGCACCCCGCCGCAGATCATCACCAGCGATGGCTTTTTCGGCTTCCTGACCAACCAGTTCGGGTTCAATGTCAGCGGCACGACCGGGCAGTCCATTGTGGTGGATGGTTCGACGGATCTGGTGAATTGGACTCCGCTCTGCACCAACGCCGCCGGCGGCAATCCGTTTTACTTTTGCGATCCGTGCTGGACCAATTTTCCTGGGCGCTTTTACCGGGCCAGGGTGCAGTGACTCTAATGCACAATGCCTCCTCCTCGGCCGGGCCTTCCTCCTTCACTGGAGTTACGGAGGACAGGACGGAGGACAGGGAATGCAAAATGGAGAAGCGGTTTGAACTGGAGAAAACGGAGAGATTTTGGACCCGGCCGGGCGGCACATTTGCTTCTTGTCGCGGGGCGGGGAGGGTGTATGGTTGGCGCAGTCACCACGAAACAAGCAAAGGCTTTAAATATGGGCGAGAATAAAACGATCTGGGCGTTCGACCTCGGAACGGGTTCGATTGGCGAAGCGGTGCGGGACGGGACCAAGTTTTTGCACAAGGCTTCACTATTGATCCCCGCGGATTTTGCCGAAACCAAAACCGCCGCTGGTCGTCGCCGCATGTGCCGGACGCGCCTTGCCCACCAGGCGCGTGAGACTTGGCTCGATGACTTAATGCTCAAGGCGGGAATTGAACCGCTCAAGGGGCGGCGTACTGTGAAAGTTGATGGCAAGTGGCAGGCCGCGCCCGAGACTGAGGAACAGCAGCGGAATCGGGAACGCCTGGAACGCGAGTTTGCAGAGGCGGGAGATTCAACTTGTTACACGTCCTGCCTGCTCCGCATCAAACTCCTGCGCGGTGAAAAACTTGAGCCTTGGCAGGTTTATAAAGCGTTGCATTCGGCCATTCAAAGGCGCGGTTACGACCCCAACATTCCGTGGAAAACCCGGACACGGAGCAAGGCCAAGGCTGGACAATCCAATGATGATGACGCCGGGACGCAAGCCCGCATGGAAGAATTTGAGAGACATCTGGAAGAGATGGCTCCGGGGAAGCCGGAATTTCAAGTTCCCTGTTACTTTGATGCTTGGAAAATGGGACTCTGGAATCCGTCAGATCCGATGCGACTCAAGAATCGCCTTGATTGTCGCGCCGAAAGCACGCGCAATCAAGTCGTGCCGCGCGAGCTTGTCGAGAAGGAAATTCGCGCCCTTGTTGACGCTGCTGGGAAGTACTATCCCGCACTGGCCGGCCAAGCAGACTTCCTGCTTTATGGTCGCGCAAAAACCGCGTACGCGTCCTTCTATGGCAAGCTCCGCAAGCAACATAATTTGAAAGAAGGTGGCGCGAATGATTGGCAGGGCGTAGTGGGCCAGAAGATTCCGCGCTTTGACAACCGCATCATCGGCAAGTGCGTTCTCATCCCGCGCTTGAACGTCTGCAAGATGCGGACAGATGAAAAGGGTGATTTGCACGCACAATCGCGCCTTGCCGCTGAAACGGTTTTCCTGATGAGGCTGAAGAATATGAGATTTCAGACTGCCGAGGGGCAACGTGGCTTGACCGCGCAAGAAATCAACACGGTCTTTAACGACCCCAAGCGAAAAAAACTGGCCTTGACCGAGACCGCGTGGAAAAAGCTCTGTGTGCTTTTTGGCGGGAAGCCGCTTCTGGGTCAGTTTCAGGAGGTCGAAGAACCCAGCTTTTCCGGGCGAAGCCGTTATTGTCGGCCCGCCTTGGAAATACTCAAGCGACTGATTCTCTCAGGGGATTCTCCCCAAGCCGCCCACGATAAAGAGCTCGCACGCCTGAATGGGAACTCGGATCCCCTCAAAGGATCGGTGCCTCAAGACCTCCGGTTCTTGCTCCAGATGGGAAAAACTTGGGATGGAATCTATATTCCGAATCAGAAACTGGATGCGCTCGCTCACTTGACAGGCTATGCAGACGAGGCCATCCGCGACCTCATCGGCACGCAGAACGATCCTGTGGTTCGGCACCGCCTCACCTTGTTCGCCGAGCGACTGCATAAGTTGAGGGAGAAATTCGGCGTGCCTGATTCGGTCGTCCTGGAATTTGTGCGCGAGGATTTTATGGGGAAGAAGGCCAAGATGGAATATTTCAAATTCCAGCGTGACCGTGCCGCGCAACGAACAAAGGCGCGGGAACAAGCGCGAACCTTCGGCGCTGAGGAGCGCTCTTCAGGTCTCAAAATGGAATTGCTGACGGCTCAGGTTGGCGAATGCGTTTACACTGCGGAAAAGTTGATTCCAGAGGAATTGGATCAATACGTGATTGACCATATTGTTCCAAGAGCCAAAGGGGGACCCGATTCGGTGCTAAACTATGTTTTGACGACCCGCCGGGCAAATGATGACAAGGGTAACCGGACGCCATTTGAGTGGCTTTCCGTGACGGTCGGATGGGATGCTTACGTTAATCGTGTCAAAGGCAGGATTGGCACGCTGCGGAACAAAAAAGTTCAGTTGCTCATTTCTGCCGAAGCCGAAAGTCTCGTGGAACGCTACACTTCGCTGGCCGAGACAGCCTGGATTTCCAAACTGGCGCAAACGATTATCGGCCTCCGGTTCGGCTGGCCGGGCGGTATTTCGGACGGGGAACGGAAGGTGATCGTCGTGTCCGGCGGACTGACCGGGCGCATTCGACGCAAGTACAAGCTCAACAGCCTGCTCAATCCAGAGGCCAAATCGGAGGAAGAAGCAGAAATAAAGAATCGCAAGGATGACCGCCATCACGCTCTTGATGCCATGGTCATCAGCTTCATCCCGGGCTGGGCGCGCAACGCGAAACTCTCCGGGTTCTTTCGATTTCCTGAAGGCGTGGATCGCGAGTTGTTTGGCCGTGAGATATCCGCGGTGATTCCAGAGGAGGTGTGCTTCGAAAAAGCGACGCTGGCGGAAACGATTTATGGGGTGCGCGGTCAAGGCCGAGGCAGACTGATTGTGCAGCGCAAGAAGGTTGTTGAACTCGCCCAAAAGCCGATGGCCCCGGGCAAAACAAACTTCGACCTCGCCTACGCCCAGAAGCAGATACTATCAATTCGCGACGCGCACATTAGACAGCGACTCGCAGATTTCGTTGCCACCAGGCCCATCGAAGAGGCTTGGAACACATTTTGCGAAAGCTTTTGCCTGCGACGGACAGATGGATCATGCGGAAGTCCCATCAAATTAGTTCGGGTCAACGTAGGAGGAACCACCGAGTACAAGGATTTATCCAAAGATGGAACGGGCGCATTCCGAAAGGGCTTCAAGGAACACAAAGGACAAATTGTATTTTTAGATAAAAAAGGAAAGCTCCGCGTTCGTCCCATTTATGCTTTTGAATCAGTCCGAACGGTACAAAGGGAACTTACGGCCTCCGGTGACTGCCAGGCGGTCAAGGGCTTTTTTCAGTCGGGGTGTTTGATCGAACTCGCCTCAAGCATCGCGCACCGTTCTACTCCGTTAGCGCCAGGAAGATACAAGCTGAACACGATGCGCACAGATGGTTACGTCACTGTAACGGACTCCGCCGGAAAAATTTCACTCCCTATCAGCTTGGAGAAAATGTTTGCTGCGGGTTTCAAGCGGGTCGAGTAAGGATTTATGAGCCACCACATTCTCCATGTTCTCAAACATGGGTGCGTGTTGTCCAGAGACCGGGGGTTTTTGGTTTGCCGGGGCGAGGACAAGAGCGAAAACCGCATTCCTTACGAGGATTTGCGCGCGGTCATTATTGCCGCCCGCGGGGTTACACTCACTTCGAGCTTCGTTTCTGCCGTGCTGGAAACGGATGGAATTATTCTGCATTGCAACGAAAGTTACCAGCCTTGCGGGGTGACCGCTCCACTGGGACGGGTGGTTGACACCAGAGCATACCTCCATCAGGCGGAGCGACCGGAGCGCCTGAACAATCGCCTCTGGCAGCATCTCATCCGGGGCAAAACGCTCAATCAATTGAAGGTGCTCAAGAAGCGGCAGTTGACTTCGCCTCATCTGGAATTGGCCTTGAAGGACGATTATTTCGACGAAGGCAATTGCGCACGGCGGTACTGGCAGCTTTATTTCCCTTCCATTGGCTGGGTTTCCTCGTCCCGGGACCGCCGGCAGGATAACGCGCCGAACAATATGTTGAATTATGGCTATGCGGTGCTGTCCGCTCTTTGCCACCGGGGTCTGCTGGTGCATGGGTTGACGCCGCTCCTCGGGGTCAAGCATTGCACGCGCTACCGTGCTGACCCGCTGGTCTATGATTTGATGGAGCCGTTTCGCCCGGCGGTGGATTTGATGATGGCTGAGTTCATGGTCGGCGAGGATGTCAGCATGAAAGCCTGGTGCAAAAAAGTGGGAACGCAACTGCGGGAGAAACGGGTGATGCACGAACGGTTTTCCTTGAAAATCATGGACGCGATTGATGCCTCGGCCAATTCTCTGGCGCGCAGTTACAGCGAAAAGTCGGACAAGCCGTTTTGGGTGCCGGAATTGGAATAGGAAAGGCCGCCGATGGCCGTCGAAAAGAAAAGTCCGTTTCGTATGGGGTGGATTCTGGCCATGTTCGACTTGCCGGTGATGACCGAGCGGGAACGAAAAGCGGCGACAAGGTTCCGCAACGACCTCCTCGACAACGGTTATTTGATGATTCAGTTTTCCGTGTACGCGCGGCCCTGCGTCAGTTACGATCAGATGGAGGTGCATATCGGGCGGATCAAGGGATTGATTCCCACCGCCGGGAATGTCAGGCTGATGTTCATGACGGACGAGCAGTGGAAAAAAAGTTACACCGTGATCGGGGAGAATTACAAAGAGGATCGGCGTGCAAAAGACCCCTCCATTCCCAAACAAGTGGATTTTTGGGAATAAAACTGGCTCCCGGACGTGCTGGGCAGTGGTCCGAGAGCCAATATTTCAGTTAAGGCTTCTCCCCCCGGAGATGCGGGTAACTGTCTTAAACTCTACCACATCAAGCCATTCTGTCCAGCCTATTATACCGCGCCTCTCCGGGGGGGGAAGCCAAAACTCCCGAAAATGAAATGCACGCAGTCAAGCGATTATACCGCGCCTCTCCGGGGGGGGAAGCCAAAACCTTGGAATGACCACTTCAATCGTGGTGGCAATTATACCGCGCCTCTCCGGGGGGGGAAGCCAAAACAGCAAGAGACTTTTGCAATGTAGCACGTTGATTATACCGCGCCTCTCCGGGGGGGGAAGCCAAAACTACGTCAAAACTTAAAAGGCCCGCCCGACTATTATACCGCGCCTCTCCGGGGGGGGAAGCCAAAACGGGCGCGCCAATGCCGCAAATCCACCACCCATTATACCGCGCCTCTCCGGGGGGGGAAGCCAAAACTGGGGTGCTCTCTAGGTCGAGATGGCGGTGATTATACCGCGCCTCTCCGGGGGGGGAAGCCAAAACGGGCGCGCCAATGCCGCAAATCCACCACCCATTATACCGCGCCTCTCCGGGGGGGGAAGCCAAAACTGGGGTGCTCTCTAGGTCGAGATGGCGGTGATTATACCGCGCCTCTCCGGGGGGGGGAAGCCAAAACGACGGTCTGGACTATCTGGCGGAGCCGGTCATTATACCGCGCCTCTCCGGGGGGGGGGAAGCCAAAACGATCATGAAGTTTTCTGGTCCTTGGCGACTTTTTCGAGAACGTGACCGCTTCGGGCGCGTTCTCGAAAAAGTCGCCAAGCCTTGGGGCGCTCGTGGCTCGCGGGGAGGGATGGCCTGCGGCGGGCAGCGAGTGCGCGCCCTACCTCTAAAGGCATGCTCTGCGTCCATCGTCCGGGCTCCATCCTGGAGTTTCGCCCGGTGGCCCTGCTTGGCCGCTGTCCCGGTTCCGCTTTCAGGTCTGGCGGCTCTTGCGCCACTTGCTGCGGTGTTTCATGATCCAATCGGTCAAGGCACGCTCGAAACCGATGTCGTGGCCGGCCTTTTCGGACTCGATCCACTTGTGCCGTAAAATCTCGTCCCGCTCCGCCTGGAATTCGCGGTAGAGGGAGGATCGTGTGACCACGTCGTTCTCTGATGGGCCGCTGGATGTGTTGGGCATAAAACTTGGTATTTTTTGCTCAAAGACCGGCATGTTAGCGGGATGATGACGAATAATCAATGAAAAAGTAACCGGAATTTAACTTGCGTCCAAACCGAGGGCCTGCCGGCCCTGCGGACTGATCATGCTTTGGTGCCAGGGCGGGTCCCAAACCAGTTCGACATTGGCCTCTTCGATCTGGTCCAGGGCGAGCAGTTTTTCCTGCACATTGCCGGCAATCTGCCCGCCCAGGTGGCAGCCGGGCGAGGTCAGGGTCATCTTCACGTTGGCCTGGGTTCCCGTCACTGAAACGTCATAGACCAGCCCCAAATCCACGATGTTGAGCGGGATTTCCGGGTCAAAACAATGGCGCAGTTGACCCCAAATCAAGTCTTCAATTTCCGCCCGCCTGGCGCCATTGCCGGGGGCGGAGCCGGACGATGTTGGCTGCGTGTTCACAAGCTGATAATATGATAAATTATCGGAGCCTTTCGCGCAAGGCCTGTGCCACCGCAATAAAAGCCTGCGCGGCCGGCCCTTCCGGCTGGCCAACCACAACGGGTACCCCGGCGTCGCCACCCACCCGGATTTCCGTAAAAAGGGGGATTTCGCCCAAAAACGGAATGTTGCGCCGTTGCGCCTCGGAGCGGCCGCCGCCGTGGCCAAAAATCTCCAGGCGCTCGCCGGCGGGTGTGACAAAATAGCTCATATTCTCCACGATGCCAAGGATGGGCACATTGACCTTTTCAAACATGGCAATGCCTTTGCGAACGACTCCCAAAGAGGCCTCCTGCGGTGTGGTGACGATGACGCCGCCATCCAGCGGGACAGTCTGGCACAGGGAGAGTTGGGCGTCGCCGGTGCCCGGCGGCATATCCACCAGCAGAAAATCCAGAGGCGCCCATTCCACTTCGGTAATGAATTGCTGGATGGCCTTCATAATCATCGGGCCGCGCCAAATCACCGGGGCATCGTCCTCGACCAGGAACCCCATGCTCATCAACTTGACGCCGTGGCGCGCCGGCGGGACCAGTTTTTCCGCGGCGCTGACGGTGGGTTTATCGCGAATTCCCATCATCAGCGGGATGCTGGGGCCGTAAATATCGCAATCGAGCAATCCGACTTGCGCGCCCAGATGCTGCAAAGCGCAGGCCAGATTGACCGAGAGGGTGGACTTGCCCACGCCGCCCTTGCCGCTGGCCACCGCCACCACGCGATGGATGCCCGGCAGGTTGTTCTGCTGCGACCAGGCCGTGGCGCCGCCCGGCGCGGGCGAGGCGGCGATTTCGACATGAAGATGCTCCAGCTCCGGGACGGCGCGGAGAGCTTTCTCGACCTCGCCCTTGATTTGCGCGGCCACGGCGGGACTGCCGCCGGTCAACTGGAGGGAAACGCTGACCGCCCCGGCATTGACGGCGATGTTTTTGACAATGCCAAAAGAGACAATATCGCGCGAATAGCCCGGATATTTGACCGACTTGAGGGCCTGGGTGACAATTTCCTGATTGAGCATAGTTAGGACATGGTTCTTCGCGCCCGGCGAGGTTAAGGTTCAACGACGGCGGAGCAAAGACAAAAATTTAGCGGCCAGGCCCGTGCGCTGGATGGGTGTGCAAAGACCTGCCCGCCCAATACTGGCGGCAGTGCCGTCGCCACCAGGGCGGGCTTGCGCCCGTCCGGCTGCATTGCAAGGGCAGGATGGTGAACGCCCCCGGCAGAGGGGTAAGGAAGGCTTGTTTTTCAGCCGAACGCGGTTATTTTTCCGGCATGAGCAAGATTGAGGAAATCGAGCAAGCCGTCGAGCGATTGCCTTTAAAAGAGTTCGCCATGCTGGCTGTCTGGGTTGACCGACGCCGCCGGCAGCTTGAAATCCCTGAGCCTGCCACCGACAAATGCCAGGCGGCCGTGCGCGACCACAGCGCCTTTCTAAACAGCTACGCCCCTCAAGACGAGGGTCTTTACGACGATGCCGCAGCCCGGTGAATTCTGGCTGGCGGATATTCCTTTCACAACCGGCGCCGCCTCGAAGCTGCGTCCCGTTTTGGTGCTTTGGACGGATGCGGCTGATGTTGTGGTGGCGGCGGTTACTTCGGCACAGCCGCGTACCAAGACCGATGCAGCCTTGCAAAACTGGGCCGGCGCGGGTTTGCGCGTGGCCTCCACCGTAAGACTTTCCCGGCTGGACTGTCTGGAACGACACCTTTTGCGCCGCCGGTTGGGTGCCCTTGATCCGCTCGATGCCGGGCAGTTGCAGCGCGTTTGGGCGAACGAAATCCGGCTGCGGTTCTGACCCTGCGCCAGCGCGCGCCGGCGGGGGCGGCGGAAGTTCTTGTTGCAATCCGCCTTGGCCGTGTGAACACTCTGCCGGAGGGTTAAATGGACCCTCCTTTTATGATCGAACTGGCCAATCAAATCGCCGTGGTGACCGGGGCGGGACGGGGCATCGGGCGTGCCATCGCGCTGAAATTTGCGGCGGCGGGGGCGGAGGTGGCGTGCGTTTCGCGCACGGCGGAGAATGCGGAAAAAGTGGCGCAGGAAATCCGCGCCCTCGGGCGCAAGGCCTGGGCGCACGCGGTGGACGTGGCCGATGCGGCCGCCGTGGCCGCGGCGGCGGAAGCGATTCTGGCGGAGGCGGGCCGGGTGGACATTTTGGTCAACAACGCCGGGATCAACCGCGACGGATTGATGATGCGGATGAGCGAGGCGGATTGGGACGCGGTCTTGGACACAAATTTAAAAGGGGCGTTTTCCTTTACCAAAGGCTTGAGCCGTGCTTTTCTCAGGCAGCGCTCGGGGCGGATCTTGAACATCTCCTCGGTCATCGGGCTGATGGGCAACGCCGGGCAGTGCAATTATTCGGCCAGCAAGGCCGGGCTGATCGGTTTTACCCGGGCGGCGGCGCGGGAATTCGCCTCGCGCGGCGTCACGGTCAACGCCCTGGCGCCGGGCTACATTGAAACGGACATGACGGCGGTGATGACGCCGGAAAGCAAGGCGGAGATAGCCCGGCACATCCCCTTGGGCCGGTTGGGGCGGACGGAAGAC
Source organism: uncultured Verrucomicrobiae bacterium (assembly GCA_963707025.1). Lineage (GTDB taxonomy): Bacteria > Verrucomicrobiota > Verrucomicrobiia > Limisphaerales > Palsa-1400 > JBEKOF01. The sequence goes on from CAVPOM010000004.1 coordinate 53,330, forward strand.
ATCGCCGCGGCGGCGCTGTTCCTGGCGGGGCCGGGTGCGGCTTACATCACCGGGCAGGTGCTGACGGTGGACGGGGGCCTGGTGATGTAGAGCCAGGCGGGCCGGAGGCGCCAGGCGCTTGCGGCGAGAATAAAAATGCAATAGGACTTGACGCCCCCGGCAACCTGGGGCATAGAAAAGCCAAACAACAACGGAGTTTACCAATGCCTGAAAAAACAATTGAGGAAAGAGTCAGAGAGATTATCGTTGAACAACTGGGCGTCAACGCTGACCAAGTCACCCCCGAAGCCAAATTCATCGAGGATTTGGGAGCTGACTCGCTGGACACGGTGGAATTGGTGATGGCGCTGGAAGAGGAGTTTGGCAACGAAATCCCGGACGAGCAGGCCGAGAAGCTGCAAAGCGTGGGGGATGTCATTAAATACATTGAGGACACCCAGAAAAAGTAGTGGCTTCGCCCGTTGACGGGGCAGCGCGTCTGACGCCGGGCTGCCTTTTTTTATGGCGCGACACTGGATAGACCGCAGAGTGGTAATCACCGGGCTGGGGGCGGTGTCCTCGCTCGGCCAGACCGTCGAGACCTTTTGGAAAAACATACTCGACGGCCAATGCGGCATCCAAGCCATCACCGCTTTCGACGCCTCCGCCTACGACTGCCGGATCGCGGCGCAAATCAATCAATTCGATCCCAGCCCGGCTTTTCCCTCTCCCAAGGACGTGCGCCGGGCGGATCGCTTCACCCAGTTTTCCGTCTTCGCCGCCCATCAGGCTCTGCTGGACTCGGGCGCGGACCTGGACAAGGTGGACCGGGACCATGTGGGGGTGTTCATCGGCTCGGGCATCGGCGGATTGCATACCACCGAAGCGCAGCACCGCAATCTCCTGAGCAATGGCCCCGGGCGGCTTTCCCCGTTCATGATTCCGATGCTCATTCTCAACATGGGTTCGGGGCTGTTTTCCATCTTCCAGAATTTGCGCGGTCCGAATCTGGCCACTTGTTCGGCCTGCGCCACCGCCACCCACGCCTTGGGCGAGGCCTGGCGGACCATCAAAATGGGCGACGCCAACATGATGTTTGCCGGGGGCAGCGAAGCGGCCATCATCCCGATGGGCATGGGCGGCTTTTGCGCCATGCGCGCCCTGAGCACGCGCAACGACGATCCGCAACACGCTTCCCGGCCCTTTGATCTGGACCGGGATGGATTTGTCATGGGGGAAGGCGCCGGGGTGCTCGTGCTGGAAGAATTGGAACACGCCAAGGCGCGCGGCGCCCGCATTTACGCGGAAATGACCGGTTACGGCAACACCGCCGACGCCAACCATCTCACCGCGCCGTCGCCCGGCGGAGAAGGGGCGGCCCGCTGCATGAGGATGGCGCTGCGCTCGGCCGGACTGAACCCTTCGGACATTTCCTACATCAACGCGCACGGCACCTCCACCCAGCAGGGCGACATCGCCGAAACTCAGGCGATCAAGTCCGTTTTCGGCGCGGACGCGAAAAAAATCGCGGTCAGCTCCACCAAGGGCGCGACCGGGCACATGTTGGGCGCGGCCGGCGCGGTGGAGATGATCCTTTGCGTCAAGGCCATCCAGGCCGGCGTCGTTCCCCCCACCATCAATCTGGAGAAGCCCGATCCGCAATGCGATCTGGACTACGTGCCCGGCGCGGCCAGGGAAATGAAGGTCGCCGCTGCTGTCAACAATTCCTTCGGTTTCGGCGGCCACAACGCCTCCGTCATCGCCGTCCAGTTCAATGGTTGACCCGCTTTCGCGCCAGGCTTCGGCGCACCCGGACCCACGCCGCCGCGCACCGGGCGGGTGGGTGGGCTTGGCCCGCCGGACGGGGCGTCCTGGCCAAACTATCCCTTGAACACCACCAACACGCCGTAGTCCTCCACCTGGTTGTGGGTGGACATGTCAATGGTGCTGTAGTTAATGGTGTTGATGCTCACGATGTTGACCTGCCCGACCTCCTCCAGGAAGTGGGATACCTTCTCATCGAAACGGTCCCGCCCCACCTCCTGGCAATCCGATCTTTTGAAGGTTTTGATGCGCATGGTCTTGTCACCGGTCTTGGCCACCACCTCCAGCGGGCGGCTGGGTTTTTGGATAAGCCCGTCCGCCGGCGCCTCGTCGGGCCGGCACGCTGAAGTGCCTGGACTCGTGAAAGGCTGCGATGGCGTCGGGCGCGGCGGGGGCCGGGGCGGGCGCGGGCGCGGGGCTGCTTGATGATTGACTGGGCACCGTGATGGTGTTGAAACAGGAGGGGCATTGCAGAGTGGATCCGGCCCCGCCGGCATCCACTTCCAATTCCTGGTCGCAGTGCGGACATTTGAAGACGACATCCATAGTTAACTCACTTTGGTGTTGGGTTTAGGCTGTATGGCGTCAGAGTAGCCGCCGCGCCGGAAAAATCGAGACAAATCTTTGCGCTGGCAGGTTTTCCAGCCCTCTCCTGCCCGGGCTGTTTTGAACTTTGAATTCCGCCGCGGCAAGTTTATACTGGCATAATGAAACGTGAGCATATTCTGGCCGGTCTTTTCCTCGGCCTTTCTCTTTTGCGCCTGCCGGCCGTGGGACAGGACGCCGCCGCCACCAACGCCGCCGCGGTGGCGGAACAACAAGGCGTGGATGAAAAGTTCAAATCAATGGCCGCCGACATCAAAAGCCTGCGCGACGCCAACCAGATGCTCCTGGAAAAATTGTCCGCGCTCACCGATGACCTGCGGCAGATTCGCACCGAGCAGGCCCGCCTGGCCGCCACTGCCGTCGGGCGCGATGACCTCAAGCCGCTGGCCCAACGCATTGAGGAAGTGGACAAGAAACGCCAGGAGGACAAGGAGTCCATTTCAGAGGAGATCAAACAATCGGCCGCCCGCCTGGAAAAGCTGCTGACCAGCGCCCCCGAGATTTCGCCCAAGCCTCCGCCCATCAAACCGGCCCCCGGCGCGCCGCCGGCCGCGGAGGACGGATTCAGTTATACGATCAAAGACGGCGACAGACTGCTGGACATTGTCAACGCCTACAACGCCGACTTCAAAAGCAAAGGGATGAAGACCATCACCTTGAAACAGGCCATGCAGGCCAATCCGGAGGTGGATTGGACCCGTTTGAAAATCGGCCAAAAAATCGTCATTCCCCATCCGCCGGAGTAACCGGCCGCCCTCATGCAAATCACCCGCGCAGGCGAATACGGCGTTTTGGGCCTGATGAATCTGGCCCGGCGCGCTCCCGGCGAAATGGCCATGATCGAAGAGGTCAGCCGGATGGAGAAAATACCGGGCAGCTTTCTGGCCAAAATTTTCCAGCATCTGGTCAAAGCCGGCCTGGTCCGTTCCAACCGGGGCGCGCACGGCGGTTTTGCGCTGGCCCGCAACCCGGCGCAAATCACCGTGCTGGAGATTATTGAAGCGATCGAAGGCAAAATTATTTTCCAGCGTTGCAAACTGGACAAGCCGGACTGTCAACACGTCGGCGGTTGCGCGGTCTGCGGCTTGTTTGAACAGGCGCAGGACGGGGTCAAAGAGGTGCTGGCGCGCACCAGCCTGGGCGGCCTGCTGGCTCGGAAGATGCCGGCGCCCGCGCTGGCTTCCCCCGCCCGCCGCCGCCACCGCCCGAGCCTGGGGCGCGCGCGCCGCCCATGAAGCCGGCCCCGGCTCTTTACAATCCCACCGTGCTGGATCATTTCCTGAACCCGCGCAACGTGGGGGAAGTGCCGCAAGCCGAGGCGCTGGGCCAAGCGGGCGAACCCAATTGCGGCGACACCATGCGGCTGAGCCTGCGCATCCAGGACGGCAGGATTGTGGACGCACGGTTCCGAACCCTGGGCTGCGGCGCGGCCATCGCCAGTTCCAGCATGGCGACCGAATTGCTCAAAGGCAGGACGGTGGAGGAGGCGCGGCATTTTTCCAACGAGGAGGTGGTGGCGGCGTTGGGGGGATTGCCGCCCGCCAAGCGCCAATGCTCCGTCCTGGCCGGGCAAGCCCTGCGCGCCGCGCTGGCAGATTATGACAGAAGGCGTCCCGGCGCGGACGCCCCCCGCCGGCCCGGCCGCTGAACCGTCCCGCCGATGCGCCACGTTTATTTAGACCACCAGTCCGCCACGCCCGTTTTGCCGGAGGTTCTGGAGGCGATGCAGCCGTTTTTCACCGAGGCTTATGGGAACCCTTCTTCGTTGCACCGGCACGGCTTGCTCGCCCGCGACGCCCTCGACAAGGCCCGCGCGCAGATCGCCGCCTTCATCAACGCGGCCGCGCCCGAAGAAATCATCTTTACTTCCGACGGGACCGAAGCCGGCAACCTGGCCGTCAAAGGAGCCGCCGCCGCCAATGAGCGCAGCGGCAACCATCTTATCATCAGCGCCACCGAACACCCGGCCGTGATCGCCTCGGCCGAATACCTGGAAAGCCGCGGCTTTGCCTGCACCCGCCTGAAAGTGGACGCGGAGGGCGTGGTTGATCCCGGCAACGTCCGCTCCGCCATTATTGACAAGACGATTTTAATCGCCGTCCATCACGTCAACCATGAGATCGGCACGATTGAGCCGGTGCGGGAAATCGGCGCCCTGGCCAGGGAGCGCGGCATTGCCTTTTATGTGGATGCCGAGGCCAGCGCCGGCTGGCTGCCCATGGATGCGCAGGACTGGGGCGCCAGCCTGCTTTCCTTTTCCCCGCACCGCTTTTACGGGCCAAAAGGCGTGGGCGTCCTGTATCAAAATCGGCGCACCCGCCTGGCCGCAATGCTGCACGGGGGCGACCAGGAAGACGGGCGGCGGGCCGGAGTGGAGAACGTGCCGGCCATTGTCGGGGCGGGCGCGGCGGCGGAAATCGCCGGACGCGAACTGGCGCAACGCCGCGCCCACTGCGCCCGTTTGCAGCGGCGGCTGTGGGACGGTTTGCGCGCCAAAATTCCCCATATCAAGCTCAACGGCCCCGAACCTGGACCCGGCCGCCATCCGGGCACCTTGAACATTTCCACCGAATTCATCGAAGGCGAAGCGCAATTATTGCTGTGCGACATGCAGGGCATCGCGGTGGCCAGTGGTTCCAGTTGCGTGAGCCGGTCGCGGCAAATCTCCCACGTCCTCGCCGCCATCGGTCTGGACCCGGCGCTGGCCCGCGGCAACATCATCCTCTCCCTGGGCCGGGACAACACGGAGGAGGACGTGGACTACGTGATCGAGACCTTCCCGAAAATCGTCGCCAAACTTCGCGCCCTCTCCCCCGCCTGGCAGGACAAACCCATCTGAATCTACCCAAAAGCCAGCCATGAACCGTTCCGGGGAGCATACGCGCCCTCGCGTGTGGCGGCCGGCGCCCTCGCCGGCCGCTTTTCTTTTGTTCCATAGGAATTGCATGGATCCTCCCTCAGCGCTGACGGCGCGTTACCCGCGGATTTGGGATCTCATCCAGCCCTTGCCACGGAGCGTCCGGTTGGGCTACATTGACGGCATGACCGTGAAACGGACAAAATCAGTAACCCTTGAAGAGCTCTGGGATTACGAAGCCAGGCATCCCGTGGTCTTCGCGTCACCCCGCGCCTTGGCCGAAGCGCGTCTTATTGCTGATTTGTATCGCGCAAGGCATTGGCGCCGCCTTATGCGGGCTAATGGTGTGGCACATGATTCATCGCGCCGCAAGCTTGCAGTGGCCTAAAGCCTCCCCGACAAGTGCCCGGTCGTAAACTCGCTGGATTCCAGCTCGCGCCCTGTTTGCCCTTCGCAACCTGGAATCCACCGCCATCACCACCAGGGCACGGCTTCGCTCACCATGCTCGCTGATTGGTCAGGGGAAGCCGAGGCCGTAGAAGCGTCCTGAACTGTTTCCCTGCAGTGGTTCGCTGTAATGAAACAAGCCGTTGACGAGCGTGTTCGTCGTCAGCGGAACCCAATCTGCGTTGGCCAGATTTGTACAGACTTCCACCACGACGGCAAAATCATTCGAAGCCGTGATGTCGAACCCAAATTGATTATTCCTCATCCCAAAACCACCGTCGCCGGTTTGAATCACCGGATTCCAAAGCACAGGGGACAGCCCGCCGAAAGGGGAACTCCATCCGGTCGTGCCAGGCAAATAATAGACCGCCGCATCGTTGTCAGGAGAGAACACATTCGAGCCAAGGGTGGGAGCGTCGCCCGTGAAATACACGCTCCGCAGGTTCGTGGAGTTATTGAACGCATAATCTCCGATGCTGGTGACGCTGCCGAGCACCGTGACGCTGGTCAGGCTTTGGCACATGAGGAACGCACTGCCCCCAATGCTGGTGACGCTGCCGGGAATGGTCACGCTGGTGAGGCCGCTCTGCTCGAACGCACCGTCCCCGATGCTGGTCACCCCGCCGGGAATCGTCACGCGAGTCAAGTTGGTGCAGTAACCGAATGCCAACTCTCCGATGTTAGTGAGGCTGCCGGGAATCGTCACGCTGGTCAGGCTGGTGCAGGAAAAGAACGCCTGAACTCCGATCTCGGGCACACCGTTGCCAATCGTGACGCTGGCCAGGTTGGTGCAGGCATCGAAGGCATCCAATCCGATGTTGGTGACGCTGCCGGGAATCGTCACGCTGGTCAGGCCAGAGTCAGCGAATGCCTCATCCCCGATGCTGCCTACGCCATTGACAATGATGACGTTTGTCAGGTTGTTGCACTCACCGAAAGCATTATACCCTATGCTGCTAACGCTTCCAGGAATCGTCACGCCCTCAAGATCAACACATCTGAAAAACGCAAAATCTCCGATGTTAGTCAGGCTGCCCAGAATCGTGACATTGGTCAAGTCGGTGCAGACCTCAAACGCATTCGCTTCAACACTGGTGACGCCGGAGGGAATCATGACCTCGGTTATGAGGGAGCCGCCGGAATTGCCAAAAACGTCGCTGAACGCGCCATGCCCGATAATGGTCACGGTCAGGCCGTTGGTGGTGGGTGGAATCGCCACGGCCCCTCCAGTCCCCGTATATTGGGTAATGGCGATGGTATTGTCGGCATTTGTAGAAATAACGAATTGGGCTTGCACCGCCGCCGGTGCGGCCAGTACCAGTGAGCCTAAAATGATGGGCCAGGTTTTTTTCATTTCTGAGCGATGGTCATTGTATTTTGAGCCTTGTCCGGTCATTTTGGGACTCCGTTGGTGTACAAGGTTGCCAGTTGATCGTAGCCGCTCCTTTGAGAAGGTAACGGCGGACCGCACCGGCGTCAAACTTAAAAGCCAGTTCCTTGCGGCACAGAATTTACTCTCATCTCCATAAACTGCGGCCTTCCAAGCCTTCGAGACGCGGGGCATACAGTCGCAATTCCCGCGCTCTTTCCTCGCCTTCGCGGACAATTCCAGGACTCAATGGCGTTGAAGCCACCCGGTTCATCCGCCTTCGCAGGGCCTCCTGTTCAAACCTCCTGTTCATTCCGCATTTTCTTTAAAACCGGCCTTGACAAAAATTAGAACCTATGGTTGAGTTGCCAGCGTGAGACACGTAGGCACAGCCGCAAGCCGCCTCCCGGAGGTTGCGCCCGGCGCAGGCGTCGAGGGCGGGGAAAGATCCCCGGCACCTTGCCATGCGCGCCACCACCGAAATGGATGGCGGTCCGTTCTAGTTGTTTTCACCTGGTTTCACCTAATTTCACCTAATTTCACCTGGTTTCACCTAGTTTCACTTCCCGGCCATAGGGGGCATGCCACCAACCCCATTTCTCCCCAGCTTTTGTGGTTTCCCACGTTACTTTGCGGCCATCGCATGCCTGCATGCCAACAATGGATCAACGACAGCCCATTGGCCAATTCCTTCCATTTTGCATTCTGCATTTTGCATTCTGCATTGCCTGCGCCCCATCACTCCATGACTCCACCACTCCACTCGGCGATTAGTTAATCCAGGCGACCGGCATGAGCGCAGACCCAACCCAGCCCCAGCCGCAATCGGAAACACCGGCGCTGCCGGATTGGCCCAACTGCCTCTGCCTGAGCCTGCTGGCGGCGCTGACCCTGGCCGTATTTTCGGAGGTGCTCCTGGTCAGGCCCGGCGAGGTGCTCTCGGACGGGCAGATGGACCTGGGCTATTTTTTTGTCCACTGGCGCTATTTTGGATTTCATGAATTGAAAATGGGGAATTTGGCGCTGTGGAATCCGCACTGCCTGAGCGGCACGCCGTTTTTCGGGAACTTCCAGTCGGCTTTGCTCTATCCGCTGAATTTTCTTTATTTGCTGCTGCCGTTGCAGGCCGCCATCAACTGGAGCATCGCCTTGCATGTGTTTCTGGGGGGCGCGTTCACGTTTTATTGGATGCGTCACCGCGGATTGCATTCCCTGGCCTGCCTGCTTTCGGGGGTGATGTTCATGTTGTGCGGTCCGCATTTTTTGCAGGTTCATGCCGGGCATTTGCCCAACCTTTGCACGCTGATCTGGGCGCCGCTGTTGTTCCTGGCCATGGACCAAATGCTGGACCGGCCCGGCCTGGCCCCGTGCCTGACCGGCATGTTTGCGGTGGCCATGTCGGTTTTGGCCGGGCATCCCCAGTTCGTCTTTTACATGGGTGTGGCTGCCGGCGTTTATGCCGTTTTGATTCTCCTCCGCCACCGGCCGGGCGGGAAAGTGATTTTGGGGCTGGCGGCGATGGCGGCGGGCGGGATCGCCTTGAGCGCCGTCCAACTTTTCACCGGCTTGCAGGAAGGAGGCGAGACGATGCGGAGCGTCGGGATGTCGTATGATTTCGCCTCCAGTTTTTCCTTTCCCCCGGAGAACTTTCTCACGCTGGTGGCGCCGTGGTGCTTTGGGGACATGAAAAACGACCTGTATTGGGGCCGGTGGGCTTTGACGGAGGTGTCCCTTTTCGTCAGCGTGACGGGCCTGGTGCTGGCGGTGCAGGGCATGGCGCGGGGACGGCCGGCCACGCGGCGGTTTTTAATTGTCCTGCTGGTCATGGCGCTGGTGCTGGCGCTGGGCCGCTACACTCCGGTGTTTCGCCTGCTCTTCGATTATGTGCCGGGTTTCAACGTTTTCCGCGGCATGGATAAATTCCTCTGGCTGGCGGCTCTGTTTCTGGCGGCACTGGCGGGGATTGGCCTGGACCAGATGCTGCGGGGACAGGCGGTGGCGCGCTGGCTGATTTGGGGAGCGGCCGGGGCGGGATTGGCGCTGTGCTTGCTGGCCTTTTTGCCGGCCCACGCCGCCTGGTGGGGCCGCATGCTCCAAGGGATGCATCCGGAGGGATCGGTCAACCTGCCGGAAGGATATTACAAAGACCCGCTCTTCATTTTGCACAGCCAATCCCAGGCCTCCTGGAGCCTGGTGCGGGGCGGCATTTCCCTGTTCCTGGCCAGCGCGCTTCTGGCCCAGGTCAAACCGCGCCGCCGCCTGGCGTGCGGGGCCTTGCTGCTGCTGGCCGTGATCGAACTGGCCGATTTCGCCGGGACCTCGCTGGTGACGTTCCGAATCAGCGCGCCCTATGCCCCCGCCGTGGCGCAGTTCCTGGCCCAACACCCCGGCGACTATCGCATCCGCCACTACAACCCCAACAGCGCCATGACGACCGGGGCCTTGGATGTTTCCGGCGATGATCCGGCGGGGCTGACGCGCTATATGCGGCTGCTCTATTTTTCCGCGGGCATTGACTTCGACAAGGCCCAGCGCGGCAACTTCGCCCAAGAACCCAATACCAATGTCCTGCGCATGTTGCGCCTGCGCTATCTTTTTTCGGACGATGAAAAGACTTGCACGGAGCTGGCGGGCGGATTGCCGCATTTGTTGCTGGTGGACCGGTTTCGGCTGATGACCAATTACCATGAGATTTTTTCCACCCTGACCAATGAGAATTTCAAGATGGAGGAAGAGGTGATTCTGGAAAGCCGGCCCTCGCCGCTGCCGCAGCCGGCCCGTGAAAAGGGAACGGCGCGGCTGCTGGAATCCTCCACCGACTCCCTTAAAATCGAGGCGGAAGTGGGGGCGCCCGCGCTGTTGCTGATCACCGACTCCTACAGCCGCGGCTGGCGCGCCCTGGCGCTGCCGGGCAGCACGCAAGCCCGCTACGAGGTGATGCCGGCCAACTATTGTTTGCGGGTGATTCCGCTGGCGGCGGGGCGCCATTTGTTGCGGGTCGAGTATTCGCCGTCCGGCTTTCGCGTGGGGAAAGTGGTTTCCATCGTGGCCTTGGCCGTGTTTTTTGTCCTGCTGGCGATGGTGGTGAAAAATCGTTTTTGGGATGGGAAGGAGCTGGCTCCCGGGTAAGGAGAGGGCGATTTTCCGCGGAAAGCCGCCGGGTCTTTTTTGTGTTTTTTTGGTGTTGCAAGTGGTCAGGGTTGCATTATTGTCTTCCATCTTAATCGGAAGCGAGCGTAGCTCAGCCTGGTAGAGCATCACGTTGCCAACGTGAGTGTCGAGGGTTCGAATCCCTTCGCTCGCTCCATTTGCCCATTTGCGTCAGCGTGCGACAGACCGCGCCAAAGCCCCTCATTTACAAGCACTTGCGCGGGCTTTGCCTCTTCAATCATTGCGACAGCTTGCGACCCGTTTTGACCCGCCGCGCCTAAAATCTGTGCGCGTCCTTGTGTATACCCCAACATCGGAGGCAATCCCTTGACAGCCTCGTAAATCTCAAATTGCGACCCATCCGTGTAACCGTCTGTCTGGTGCAGTGTTTGATGACGCATTTGCTTTCTCGCAAAATTATCGGAAATGCCGTGCTTGCGCATGAAAGTCGCGCAGGTGTAGCGCAGCGCATGAAAGTCGGCATACCGGCCTTGCTCATCCCGGTAGGCAACGCCAACCCGCTCCGAATCCACTTTGAGCCGGGAGGCACGAGGAATTCCATTGCGGAAAACCAAATCCGACGGCGACCACTGCGCCGGGCGAAAGTCTTTCAATGCCCCGACGATTTCAGGCATCAGGAAAACAGGCTCTTCTCTTTTGTTCTTTGCCGTTTCCGCACGAACCACGATCAGCGGATTTTGCGCGTCAAGCCGGACATCGCCCCATTGAAGCTGTTTCAGTTCTTCCTGCCGCAATCCCGTTGCCGCCGCAGTGAAATAAATTATCCCGCGCGGCCCCGACCCCGCGATCAGTTTGCGCAATTCCTCATCCGTGAATGCGCGGCGCACCCGTTTCTTCTTCCCGCGCTCATCCACCTTGCCGACGAATTTCAGCGGGTTGGACTTGATCCGCCCCGCCCGCTCCATCCAGTTGAGGAACGAAATCGTACCCTGCAAATAATGGTTCATTGTCCGCGCCGCCGCTTTCTGCTTGTTGCGCCAGGCGATGAATGAATCCGCCGTGACATTGCCGGCCAGCTTCCAGCCGCAATCGTCCAGGAGCCGGAGAATCCGCGCCTTGAGCAACCGCGCCCCGCGCCCACCCCGACCAGCCCGCCCGCGCGTCAGCAGATCAGCTTCGTAATCGTTCAAATGCTCGCGCAATGGGCGTTGCGCGGCGTCTCTCACAAGTTTTGGCTCGATGATGCCCGCCGCCTCACGCTCGCGCTCCTGGATGAAAGCGTGCGCCTTTTTGTCGGCAACCTGGAAGTCGGTGACGCCAAGCGACACCCACTTGTCCACCGGCATGTCGCCCAGGCGATAACGCAAATAATAAAACCGTGTTTCCAGAAGTTTTCCACGCCGCCGAGACCGTCGTTTTTCAATGGAGAAGATCATGCCGCTCCTTTCATCATAATTTGCTCAATGTCACTTGACCGAAACCGCACCGCACCGCGGATTTTAACCACCGCCAGTTTCCCCGACGCCACCAGTCTTTCCACGTTGCGGGTGGAACAGGCCAGCAGACGCGCTACTTCTTTCTTTGTCACCAATCGCAGCGATGCACGGTTAGATTCATTTTCCATATTCTTTCCTCTCAAGCATCGGAAGCCTCTTGGTCCATCTCCGCGACCTCATCATCCGGCATCCCCTTCGTGTAAACGCGGTAAACCGCATTGTTATCCGCCGCCACGCCGTTCTGCGTCAGCCATTCCGCAATTTCCCGGAAGGTGAAGCCCTTGTCCTTCCGAAGGACGGTAATCGTCTCATGGTAATCTGCAAGCAGCTTCCGGTTGGATTCCTTTTCCGCTTGTTCCAACAGGAAATGCGGCGGTGGGAATTCCAGATGCGTAACCACATCACCCGGAGGAGATGCGGCCTTCTGTTCACCTTTTGCGCTCTTATCACTCAGAGAAGCCGCAGGGGATGGCGCGACCGCCACGACTTCTTTACCTTTTGATTTGAATTGTTTTTTCTTCATGCGGGGAATCTAAATGAATAAAGTAATTAAAGCAAGCAATAAAATGAGAAAAAGCAAAAGCATCCCAAATTGGACCCAAAAACCACAAACCGTGAGGCATTCCCCGCTGAGTTTTCCCGTGTCGTCATCCGGCTTGCTCAAGGCAGGAAGGCCAAGCCGAACGCCAACACGCGAAAACTCAGCCCCGACAAGTGCCTGGTCGTGCCGTCATTGTCCGCAGGATTGCGCCCCGGCTGCCCTCGCAACACTGCGGTCAATGCCGTCACCGCCAGGGAGGGCTTCGCCAGTTCCGTTCGCGTCGGATTTATTCGGAGTGCCCGCATCACAAGTTCGGGTGCCGTGTCAATTTGAGATTCAGTTCAGTAAAGGTACGCAATTCAGGGTGAACATTTGCCATCAAATGGTGAGTATTCTCGCGCCTCGTTCACTATTTTTTATGGGTTATGCTGGCGATTCGATCAGACGAGGCGTTTAGGATTGTGCCAAACATTACACTTCGTCTCGCATGGTCCCTCCTAATCTCGCGAAGGATGTTGCAGGTTCGCCATGTGACCTTAACCCAATTGTTACGGCCAATTTCGGGGTTCTTGCTTGACACGCGCCAAGCCAGTGAAACAATCGGTGCAAGGGCAGGGTAGCTGTCTTAGACAATGAGAAAGGCATTTGACAGTCCGGCGGTTGGGTATCAGGCCGACACACGGCTAACGATGCCTTGCGATTTTGGGTGGCAGCAATTCCCGCACCTCGGCTCTCAGGGCCTCAGCCAGGATCATCAGTTCCGAATCCGACACGCATCGCAGTTGCGCCTCAATTTTCGAGAGCGTCGCCCGGCTCAACTCCAATCCCAAAACGGAGCATCGCGCCGCAAACATCTCCTGCGTCAGCTTCATTTGATAACGCAGCCTTCTGACTTGCGGCCCGACGACATTGCGCGGACTTTTTTTTCTTTCTGCCATGCTCCGATTTTGGAGCGTGACAGTACCGAGAATTGGCGGCGCATTTGCTCCAATTTTGGAGCCACTTTTTGAGGGAGAAATCCAGAGCAAAAACTAGGCAGTCAACCACAAACAAAAGGACACGAAATGAAAATGAGATTCAGCAGTAATCAATTGAGCATCGGCGGAGCATTGTCGTTATGGCTTTTATTAGTTCCATCTGTAATCGCCCAACCGACCTTGCCCGACCCCGGAACGAACACCTTCAACCAACCATCCCAAGCGCAAATCGCGGCGGCAGAGGCGGCACAGGCCGCGCAGCAGGCGTCAAATTACGCAACCTTTTACGCGCCCTGGGTCGTCCAGGATTTGCAGATGGGCGATGGTTCGCAACTGACGGGGGGCGCTCTCCAAATACAAGCGCAGAGCGATTTGCTGGTTTTGTCCACCAACCTCGCTGTTTTTCAGGCGGCGCAACAAACAGCGGTGACGGCCTATCTCGCCAGCGCCCCCTTTTCCTTCGTCCAGTCGTGGATTGACACCAATGGCGTCATGAGTTACATTGACCGCATTGATGAAGGTGGAGCGATGGCCATTAAACAAACACATAATCTCGAATCGGCGCAGACCGTGGGCGCTCAGAAATTATGGCCAGGCGGCAGCACAGGTCTCAATCTTGCAGGAACCAATGTTCTTATGGCGCAATGGGACGGTGGGGATTTGCTTACCAATCATTCTGAATTTGCAACCAATGGCCAACGGGCTTTCCTGCTTGACGGGCCAAGCGGATACGGAGTCCAAGACCACCCAACGCATGTCGCCGGAACAATGATGGCATGGGGGGTTAATGCGAGTGCGAAAGGCTTCTCGAATCGGGGCAAGGTTACTGAATCGTATTTCGGCAAAGACCTTGCGGAGATGCCGCGAGTGGCCGCAACCAACGGGGTGCGCGAAAGCAATCACAGCTACGGTTATACCGGAGGATGGGGAATCATTCAAATTAGTGGAAATTATTACTGGTTGTGGAACGGCGATGTCGTTGTTAGCACCAGCCAGGATTGGCATTTTGGATTCTACACCGGCGTCTCACAAACTAACGACCAGATCATTTACACGGCGCAAACATATCTGCCAGTTTTTTCGGCTGGAAATGAAAACGGCCCCGGTCAGGACGGCCCGGCCACCCAACCTTTCGGCCATTATGAATACTCGAATGGTGTAGTGGTGAGTGACACCACGCACGTTCGCCCGTTAAATGACGCGCAAGGCGGATTCAACACTTTGACAGGGTATCAGGTCTCAAAAAACGAGCTTGTGGTTGGCGCGGTGGGCCAAAACACAAATGGATATACCAGCACGAACAGCGTTACGAATGCCATTTTTTCATCAATGGGGCCGACCGCCGATGGCCGCATCAAACCGGATGTGGTTGCCGACGGCGTAAATGTATATTCCACCTATTCGAGCAACACGGCCTCGTATGGCCTGGATTCAGGCACGAGCATGGCTGCGCCCGCCGTGACTGGTACGCTTGGACTTCTCACCGGATTCTATAATCAGCTTTATCCGACCAACGCCCCGCTGCTTTCCGGCACAAATGCGCCCCTATCTTCAACGCTCCGGGGCATTCTAATCCACACCGCAGACCAACTCGGCACCAACATTGGGCCAAGCTACATTTATGGATGGGGATTGCTTGACGCGGTAGCCGCCGCCAATTTGATCACCAATAATTACGCCAGCGCTTCTCTCGCCCACATTAAGGAAGTCCGGCTAATCAGCGGCGACCATATCGAATTCCCGGTGACGCTGACCAACGGCGTGCCTTTCCGCGCCACGACTGCTTGGACTGACCCGCCTGGCTCACCCACTGCCGTCAGTGTCAATCCGACCAACCGCATGTTGGTCAACGACCTTGATTTGCGGGTCATCAGTCCGAACGGAACAACAAATTTCCCTTATGTTTTGAATCGAAATTCGCCCGCGAGCGCGGCGACAAAGGCGGACAACGCGGTGGACAATGTGGAACAGGTTTACATCCCGACTCCGACCAACGGAACATACACGGTCCGCATCACTCACAAGGGCAATCTTGTGAACGACCACGGCCAGACAAGTTACCAGAACCTCTCGATAATGCTCTCAGGAAATATCGCGCTTCCCCCGACGACGCCGAATATTTTCTCGATCTATC
This sequence comes from uncultured Verrucomicrobiae bacterium, assembly GCA_963707025.1. Classification (GTDB taxonomy): domain Bacteria; phylum Verrucomicrobiota; class Verrucomicrobiia; order Limisphaerales; family Palsa-1400; genus JBEKOF01. Next base: position 68,671 of record CAVPOM010000004.1, read on the forward strand.
CGATTACCACGTCCAACACGGTGGCCCTTGCTTGGTCCTCAGATGTGGGTAGGGTTTATCGCGTGCAATACGTGGACAACATTACCTCCGGTGTCTGGCAAAATGCGACAGGCGAACTGAGCGCAACCAAGACGAACACGGTGGCGACGATTCCGGTCTCCGGTGTGACCAATCGGTTTTACCGCATCGCTCAGGTTCGATGAAAATTGCCCCACCCACCCCGAACGGCCGGTGTTGGCTTTGGCAGGCACTGGCCGTTTTATCGGCATTGCCGATAATTGGTGAGGCGCACGGAATTATTTATGAACAGTTGCCACCTTCACCCAGCCTGGGTTTGGTGCAAGATACGAACGGCAACTTCACCGATCCCTTTGCACCGTATGATGCCCAAGGCTTGAGGTTATGGGGCAATGCGGGAACTCCGGCTATTTACAATCTCGTTTTTAATGGGCAAGCGGCTTTCACTTTCACCTCACAAGACACTGGTTTTGACATTGACCCGATAGGAAGCAACAAAGTGATCGGTGGCTATCTTGACAATTTTGGCGCGGCTGGGGCATATCCGCTGTCAGGTGGCGCTTTAATCGGACCGGATACCGGGACCAACTATACTTGGATTGGCCATGACCCAGTATTGGGGGGATTGGTTCTGGCGACCGAAAGAGACAGTGGCACCATTGGAAGCCCCATTTTATTCACCGGGCCTTTCGCCGGAATAACAGCCGCGTATATTGGACTTCAATTTTACTCTGACAATCAGGTCTATTACGGCTGGGTTCGAGTTGGCGCACCCGCTACCATCAATGGCGGCTGGATTTACGATTATGCGTACCAAACTCAACCCAACACACCGATTCTCGCGGGCGCGGTGCCGCTCGCGCCATTAGCGACACCCCACATTGTTCGACCGGGGAATCTCCGGCTTAACTGGCAATCACAGACCAACATGGCTTATCAGGTGCAATTCAAGGAAGAACTGGATTCACTGTTTTGGACCAATCTGGACCTCACCATCATCGCCACCGCCACCAATACGTCAGCCGATGTCCCGATGGTCGGCACTTCCAGGTTTTACCGCGTGGTACAAAATCAATGAAGGCAATACCGATTCCGTCTGCAAAACTCATGCGCGTCATGCTCCTTGCGTTCGGCTGCATTTTCGCGGCGCAGGTGTCGCAGGCGCAGTCCTCGTTTGCCGGGGTTTTACTCGCAGGCAACGGCTCAGGAATCGTTGCGGGCACCGTCCAACTCAGCGTGAATGGCGGGCAGATAACATTTCAGTCAACCCTCTATGAGCCTTGGGTCACAAACACCACCCTTGCGACGATTTTGGAAGTGCAGGGCAACCATATCTGCTTTGATCTTGGAACCGGCACACCAGGCACTTGGCCTGTGCAAGAGTTTGTCGGGCCGCTTCCCGGCCTCAGCACAGCCCCGGCCCCAAGCGAACGGTTTCCGGGTCTTGAGCAAATGCCGGGGCCACAAACGCTTTCCGCAGGCAGGCGCTTTGCCGGTGCATTCACCGCGTTTCCTAGTTTGGAGAATGCGTTATTGACCAGCGGCGGAAAAATTTCGCTCCACGTAAGAGGAACGGTGAACGGCATGGAAAACCCGACTGCCGTAGAGGTATTGGTAACAACAAGCCCGCGAATCTCCAATCAGTTTGCGGCGATTCTCAGCGCCACTAACGAAATTCCACCCCACACAAGCCCGTATCACGGCACCGGGTCGTTCACGCTTGAGAGCAATTTCCTCACTTACAATCTGGCCCTGGACGCCGGTTTGCGCCCAACGCACGTAAGTATATTCGGCCCGGCCAGCCCGCCGCCAAACGAACTGGCACTCGCTGCCGACTCCCCCGGCAATTCCGGTTTCGTGATTTATCGCGGTCAGATCAATCTGACCGGCGCAAAGGTTGAGGAACTCCGGCGCGGCGAGCTTTATGTCAATGTTTTTACAGCCCTACATCCGCATGGAGAGTTGCGCGGCTCCATTCTTCCGATTCCAATACCCGTCCCAAACGCCCCCGGCATTCAGCCTGTTATCAGCGTCTCTCCAAAATAGGCCAAGCAGCCGCGCAATGCTTGACCGTCTGCTTGCGGCACACAATTTCCTCACTCACCCGCCGTCTTCGATAGCGGCCTGTCCCACCGATTCACATCAGGAAACTTGTGAATCTTCCACCCCCGCGCCGTCAGCCATTTCTCCATGCCCTTACGCATCGGCCACGACCACCGGACGTTCCCATCCGTCAGTAGCGGAAACTCGATCATGCACTCGTCGAGAACCCCGCCTTTTGTTATTCGCCATTATTCCATCTTGCTCACCTCCTTTCCAAAAATCATCCTGTGTCAGGACGCGCTGCCATGCGGCCTCTCTTTCCAATTCCGCCCGCCGCTTCCCGGACACCTTCTTTTTCGAGTGCCGCACATCCTCCAGTGTCAATTCAGAGACATGCAGCCATAATGGCAGGCGCGTCACCCCGTACAAGGCCACCTGTCGCCCAGGTACCTGCAAATTGTGCATCTTGATGGCATCCACCAGAGCGGGGGCCATGCCTTCCTCATCCTCGCGGAAAACCACCGCCGGAAACAGATTCCCAAACCGAAACGCCCATTTCGGCCCGACCAACTCCGCAATGTTGTCCTCCGTGATCCTGTTCCCATCCAGATTCAAGACCTCGACACTCTGGCGCACCATCTCCCGCCATAGTTGGCCACCTTGCGTTTTCTTGTTCCAGCCAAACTTGCAAGCCCACGGCGGACTTCTCATCTTGACCGCGCCAGGCAAATTCGGCCCATATTTGCAGCGAGGCAAAAGGGGTGCTTTTCTCCAATGCCCCCAATAACTGACCCGGCGCGCACCTTTATCCTCTGGCGTCCGGTTTTGGAAATCCTTCATCATGTATTTCGCGCAATAGCGTCCGGCTGCTTGCCCATCGCCTTTGACCGGCTGGCTTTCGCACCGACCAAACCCATAGTTTGGAGCATTGACACGAAGCCACTCCCACACTTCGCGCAAAGCCGCATTTGCTGTGTCATAGACCGGCGGGCGCACCGGCTTTCCGTCTTTCCCTTTCGGCGGGAAACAGGCGTCCCAATCAATGTTGCCCCGGATGTCGCGCTCGAAAACGGCGACCAGGTGCGCGTGCATGGTTTGGTCTTTATGGCGCTCCCGCATGGTGATGCCCAACTGGAATTTTCGGGTGAAGGCCGACATGAAGGAATGCAAGCGCCGTTGGAATTCGTGCCGGTCTTTCACCTTGACAAACTTTCCGTTGTGGAATTCACCGCAGGTGATCGTAATCAAAAGCAAATGTTCCGGGCCGAAAGTGTCTGCCATCCATGCAACATTGCGCATGAAGGCTTCCATCTGTTTTGGCAGAGTGCCGGGCAGGACCGTCTTAGCTGCTCCATTCTCCTGAGTGGTTGCAGATGTTTCAGAAGGACAAGGAAGAGGAAGGGGAAGGCCGGGGCGGGCGGCCCTGAAGGGCCGCGCCGCCCCCGGCCTTTCCGCTTCGCCAGTTCGCTCCACATCTGACCGCAGAACCGGCGAGCAGTGGTGCTCGCTGTCCGGTTCTGCTCGCTCTACTTCGCCGCCGTGCCGCTCCGGTGTCACTGGCCCCCTTTACTTGTGGCCGTGTCAACAATGGCGAGGATTGCGACCTTGAGCGCGGCAGGTAATTCACCCCAGGCAGCGACTACTTGCGACAGGTTTCGCCAGTCGTTGCCCTGAATCTGTGCGCGTGGTTGTGTATAGTCCCTTTCACCTTCGTTCGTAACAGGTTGATTTTCGGCAGGTTGTGGATTTTGCGGGGAAGGTTCGAATCCCTTCGCTCGCTCCATCTCCATCAACGACTTACGTCGATGGACATGGTTTTGCAACAGGTTTGCAACATCTCCGCCCCCCCGCCGGCCAAAAACCGGTCCCGACCCCGGAAGGTCCAAAAACTCGGTAGTGGTACAGTTTGAGGGGTGAGGCGTTACTTTCCACTTGATTCCGCCAGGCAGGGGCGCAAGGTTGCGCCATGCAAAAACGAGATTTGAATGAAACCGCCTTCGCGGTGGTCCAGCAGGCGACACGGCAGCCCCAAGCCCCAGCAAAACATCCCATCAGAGCCGTATCAGGCGAAAGGGTCGGGGCCTTAAAACCCGTCAAGCCCGGCAGAGTGAATCGAAAAGCTCGGTAGAAGCTCGGTAGATGCTATTTTTCAGGCTCCACTGTGAGCGCCCAAACAAGGGCAATGACCCAGCCAACACCAGTCCAGCCGAGCAAAAGATTTAAGACGAGTATCGCCATGTGGTTGCGTTTCTTTCGTCCAATGTAGGCAGGGATGAAATAAATACAAAATGCCACGGCCAACATGACTAGGGTGAGAACCAGGCTGAAAACGAGAGCCATCGTCCGGCCCATTATCATCCCAATCGTTTCCTCCTCGTCTGATCTGTCAAAAAACGCCCCGCAGAACGCAATCGCGAAAATTGCAGCCACACCCAAAATAGTCCAGGTTTTCTTGGAGATGGGCTTTTTGGGTAATTCAACGTGGAGCGGTGTGGCCTTTCGGCAATGTGGGCAGACGATGACTATTCCACGCTGATAGTTGGCGGCTTCAAATTCAATTCCGCCTTCGCAATGGACACACCAAGCTCGCAGCAACGGTTCTGACATAATTCCTTTCGCAAGCGGGAAGGAAAAAGGCGCGGACCCAGCGCACCCGAACGAGGCACTGCGAAGCGCCTTGAGGAGAATGCGCCGAGCCGCGGGTCTCCTCTGAAATTTCGCAGTTTTCGTTCGACCCTTACCGCTACGCTAAAATATCAATCGCAACTTTTAATCCCCGCTTTTTTTGAGTCAAGAAATTCCCATCAACAAAATGAAACCTCCAAACCTTACAGTCGCGCAAAAAGCCCAAATTCTTGGCGATCCGTTGCCCGGCGTCACCGGCGATAAATTGCTTGCCGCTGCCGCAATCCGTCAATATCCTCCCATAATCCGCACCAATCCTCGAATTATTAGGCCGCGGTATGACCGTATGACGATATTGGCTGGTATAATCTGCAAGAGGTTCATCGTTCTTGGCGCGGACAGCCTATGGACAAATTCCACAGATGGAAGCATGGTCGAGGCTGATAAAATCAGCATTGTAAATTTCAACGACGATCAGGTCCTGGTCGGGCAGGCCGGATTAAGGCCCATCACGATGGAGGTCGTGGAAACCTTACGCAAAAAGGCAAGGGGCAAAAAGATCACAGAACCTCGCGCCGTGACCAAAATTGTCAAGGACGCCATCCGCGAAACAAAAACCTCTTTGGACGAGGCCGCAACAGGCTTTGGGACAACGCATGGTGCAGCGCTTATGATTGCGTTTTACGCGCAGAACCGGCCCCAGCTTTATATATGCCACCTCTTTAATACTGGCGTCCCAGAACCAGCGCCGTCGCATTATGCGACTGCGGGCTGCGCCGATCTCCTTGCGAATTATTTTCTTAGGGAGTTTTCTGAACCAGGCGCGGAGGATGAATTGCAACTCGCGGCTTTGATCTACACCATCGCAAAGGTGAAGGAATATAGCGTGTATTGCGGGGGTCCAACCACTATAAAATATCTGACAACATTTTCGACTGGGCTGGATTCTCCGCGTGTTGCAAAGGCAACCGCCCTTGCCCCCGAATTCATCGAGCGGGTCGAGAAGAAATTGGCGTCCGTGGATTTGAACACCAAGAACGCAAGAAACAGAGAAATATACGCCGCCTTGCGGGAAGCCTCGGATGAATTTGCCAAGGAGAATTGGAAGTCACCAAAATGAACAAACTGAGCGTGGAGGCACGGGTGATGATCGTCAGATGTTTAGTGGAGGGCAATTCGCTCCGGTCCACCGTCCGAATGACGGACATTCACCGCACAACGATTCAAAAGCTCTTGGTGGAGCTTGGTGTGGTCTGTTCCGCATATCAGGACAAGGCTTTTCGCAACCTGAAGTGCAGGCGGTTGCAGTGCGATGAAATTTGGGCATTCGTGGGCTGCAAGCAAAAGAACACGACGCCGGAAACCCGGATGGTTAAACAATGGGGTGATGTTTGGACTTGGACGGCGATGGACGCGGAAACAAAGCTCGTGCCGTGCTGGTTCGTCGGCAACCGGGACAGCAGTTCTGCCTATCATTTCATCAACGATCTGGCCGGAAGGCTCGCCAGCCGCATCCAGTTGACCACAGACGGCCATAAGCCTTACCTGGAGGCCGTGGAAGGTGCATTTGGGGCGGACATTGATTATGCGCAATTGCAGAAGATTTATGGGGTTCAGGGCGGCCCGAAAGAGAGCGCGGAAGTCCGGTATAGCCCAGCCCAGTGCATGGGGGCGCGCCGGGCGATCATCTCCGGTCATCCCGATTATGACCACATTTCCACCAGCTTCACGGAGCGTCAAAACCTCACAATGAGGATGTCCATGCGCCGGTTCACGCGCCTGACCAACGCCTTCTCAAAGAAGGTCGAGAACCATGAGGCGGCGGTGGCTCTCCACTTCATGCACTACAATTTCGCCAGGATTCACATGTCGCTTCGCGTCACCCCTGCGATGGAGGCCGGCGTGGCCGATCACGTTTGGAGCGTCGAGGAAATTATCCGCCTTTTAGGGTGAAAATCCAAACTGTACCACTACCAAAAACTCGAATCAGTTGATTTGCAACGATTTGGAGGGTATCATGTCTTGAACGCCGACATGAGCGCTGTTTCACTTTAGCTCTATGAATTGGAAACGTTTGCTGGCTTATATCACCGGGTCTGCCGACCAAGAACTCCTCTTGCGAAATGAGTATTTGGCCATCGAGAATCGCCTCCTCAGGAAGCAGCTCAAAGGTCGGCCCCGCCTGACGGACGACGAGCGCATCACCCTGGCCGAGATCGGGCAGCGGTTGGGCAGAAAAGCCCTGGCCGAAGTGGCGTAGATGGTGAGGCCAGAAACCATCCTGGCTTGGCACCGGAAGCTGGTGGCCAAGAAATTCGACGGTGCAAAGAATCGTTCCACGCTTGGGCCTCCGTCCACTCTCAAGTCCCTGGAAGATTTGGTGTTGCAAATGGCCCGGGACAACCGCACCTGGGGCTATAAACGGATTACGGGCGCGCTGGAAAACCTTGGGCACAAAATCAGTCGCGAAAGCGTGGTCAACATTTTGAAGCGCCACGGCGTGGCGCCGGCCCCGGAACGGGGCAAGAGAATGCTCTGGAAGGATTTCATCCAGTCCCATTTGGAAGTGTTGGCGGCGGTGGATTTCTTCACGGCCGAGGTCTGGACGCCAAGTGGATTGATGACCTACTGCGTGCTGGTCTTCATGCGGGTTGGATTGAGACAGATCTGCCTGGCCGGTTTCACTCTGGCCCCGGATTGTGAATGGATGAAGCAGATGGCCCGGAACTGGACGATGGCCGGGGAGGGGATGTTGCAGGGTTGCCGTTATCTGCTGCACGATCGCGATACCAAGTTCTGCGCCGCCTTTGACGAGGTTCTGCGGTCGGCCGGCATCGAACCGCTCACGCTGCCGCCCCGAAGTCCGAATTTGAACGCACACTTGGAGCGCTGGGATCGCTCGGTCAAGGAGGAGTGTTTATCGAAGATGATCTTCTTCGGCGAGCCTTCGCTCCGGCATGTGCTTTCAAATTATGCCCAACATTATCACGGCGAAAGAAACCATCAAGGAAGGGGGAATGTGATCTTGTTTCCAGCGGCCGCAGATCGAATTGGCGAAGTAACCGGGGAGATTCGCACCCGTCAGCGACCGGGAGGGTTGCTCAAATTTTATTACCAGGAAGCTGCATGAATATTTTGACCCTGCGCCGATGAAAGGCTGCCGGCATTACATGGAGGAGACGTTGCCGCCGATGGAGGCTTTTCATGCCGTCGCGGTCGTCAATCCGAATGACCGATAGCGAATCACTTCAAGACTTGGATTCGCTGGGGACCGGGTTGGGAGGCTTGCACCCGATAGAAGGCTTCAGCGGACAGTGGCGTGGGGTCGGTGAGTGAGATGCCGCCACCGTTGGTGGCGAGGAGTGCGTCGGCCACCTGCATCCATGCCGGTGGAGTTAGTTGCGCGGCGCGCCACAGCGAGTAGTTCAGGCCGGCGCGGAAGTTGGCGGACACGATGACGGCGTTGTTGCTCCATTGCAAACAGAAGATATTGGGGAGCGTCGCGGCGGCGGCGGCGGCGGCGGCCCCAAAATCAACGCGGCCCCAGCCGTAATACTCGTCCCAGCCCGGAGCGCCCAAATCCACGGCGGTATTGGTCAGAATTCCGATGACGTCGCCGGGAGCCAAGGTGGGATTGAAACTGAATATCCATGCGACGATGCCGGCGACCAGCGGCGCGGCGAAGCTGCATCCTGTGGCTGTGGCATAGCCGCCGCCGGTGGTAGTGGAGTAAATTTGATAGCCTGGCGCGGAGAAATCAATGTAGGGGCCGTACAGGGTACCTTGGAAATTGTCGGCGGCGTCGGTCATTGCAACACAGTAAACGTCGGGCTGATTGGGGCCGTTGAGAAGGCCGCTGCCATCAATGGCGGACATCACCAGGATGCCATTGGCGTTGGTTTTGAGGAAAAGGCCGGCGGCTTCGAGCACCGAGTTGGTGCCGCCGCTCCAACTGATGTTGACCACGCGCACGCCATTGGTCGCGGCCCAGAGGGTGGCGTTGTACATCTCGCTGATGGCGCCGTTGATGTTGATGGGCAACACCTGGCAATTGGCCGTGCCGGCAACGCCGATCCCGTTGTTGATGACGGCCGCGGCCATGCCTGCGCAGAGGGTGGAATGGGCGATGCCGGGACTGGAGGTCACCGGCTGGTTTGCAACGACGTCCCAGCCGGCGACGGTGTTGGCAGCGAGGTCCGGATGATCCATTTGAAAGGGTGAATCCACAATGGCCACTTGCACCGACGGCAGGCCCAGGCTGTAGTTCCACGCTTGAAAGCTGCCGATGACCCGATGGTGCCATTGGTTGGTTAGCTGCGGATCGTTGGGTGTGAACTCTCGGCGCTCGAAGGTGTCCAGTTCGGCGAATTCCACATCCGCGCGCCGGCGCAAGGTCTGGACGGCGTCCCACTCACGCAACGGTTCGACGCGCAGAGCCGAAACCAACGGCTGGCCGCGGAATTTTACGAGGACGATTTCGGGGTTGAAAAACTGGATGGAACCCTGCCCGGTGTCCAGGCGTCCGAAGTGGCGCGCCTGATAATTGACGTGCGCCAATGTGTTGGCCTGGGGCAGGGGCACGGCGCGGTCCGCCAAATCCGCCGCGGACAGGCTGGGGAAGGTCGTGAGAGCAGGGATGCGCCGACCGGGAATGTCATCCGGCAGCTTGGCGGCAGGCCGGCGCGCCAGGTTACCAGGGAGGCCCAAATCCTCGTCGGAAGCGGAGGAGTAGGACAATTGCGCGCCCGCGGCGGCGGCGAGCGCCAGGAGCGATGCAAGACAAAGCAGGCCTTTCACTGTTTCTTGATGCGGTAAAAGGAGGGTGAACTGGCCCCGAGGTTTGTGAAAAACTGGAACGAGTTGGTCAGCGTGTAATTTAGCAACGGGAGCCAGGCGATGGTTCCGGAAAGATTCCTCAACGTCTGCAGCGTGTAGTTTGTGCCAGCCAGTCCAAAAACCAGGAGAGTGAAGTTGGTTCCAGAAAGCGAGCCTTGGAGAATAGGCGGGTCGGCATTGAGGACATAGGCCCGGAAAAAGGCGGCGGGAGGGGCCGGGACCAAATTGGGAATGGCCTGCATCAGGCCGGACATGGGCACGCTGAGGAAATTGGACCAGCCGCCGGACTGGGCAAGATTGGTCTCCGCTTGGATTTGGTAGCTCTGGCCCGGGATGCCGTAAAGGACCAGGTTGGGGCTGCCGGCCACAAGCTGCATATCCAGGAGCGGCTGCGGGCCGACGATGACCGCCCGGCCCGGTTGCAGGGAAAACACCGTGGCAGCGCCCGCGCCGGCGTTGGTGCCTTGCGGCGCCTGCGGCGTCAGCGCCACGAAAGCGGAGGATTGATTGGAGGCGGCGGTGAGGTTCAATTGGGCGATTTGTTGGCTGCCTTGAAGGTTCATTCCGGTCGCGGCAGTGAAGGAGAGTTGAACGGTGTTGGACGAAAGCGCGTTCAACGATGCCGTACTCAAAGCCGGGGTGGCGGCCTGCACAGAGATGGCGGTGAACAAATTGGTGGGGAAGTTCAGCACAAAGGAAAGGCCGGTGAGCGCGCCCTGGGAGTAGAGTGTGATGGGCGCGGAACCGCTGCCACCCGCCAGCATCACGGCGCCGCCAACAGAAATCGTCGTGGCAAGCGCGCCCAACGAAACCGAGCCAGCCTGGCCAACGAAAAAGTTGTTTGAAAGAACCAGCGTGTAGGTTTGCATGGGACCGGATGAGGAGGTGCCGACAACGGCGGCCGTGAACAATTCGCTGCCAACAGGCGAATAATTGGTGCCGCCCGCGGCGGCGAGCAAGTCGTTGACGTTGAAAAAAGCCTGGTTGGTGGCCGCGCCGTCGCCCACCACCGCCGCCAGGACGGAGGAACTGTTGGAGGCGGTGAGAGTAATGATCGAGCCGGGCGGGTTGGCGTCGTTGAGCGTCACCAGCAGTTGCTGCGACTGCAAAACAAAGGAATTCTCCTGCGCGGTGGCGACCGAGGGCAAAGGCCCGCTCGGAGGCCACACGGCTGACTGGCCGTTGGTATTGGTCACGGTCATCCGGTAATAATAGGTTGTGCCCGGGGCGCAGTACGAAACGCGGGCGTAGATCAGCCCCAGGCTCATCGAATCCCGGCGCAAGGCGGCCTGGCTCAAAAGGTCCTGATAAGAATTGGCTGCGCTGGGATCGCCGGAGTTCAAGGGATATAACTCGATCCCCACCTGCCCCGCCAGGCTGGCTGTCCCGGCGGGATCGGAAAAAACGGAAATGGCAACATTGGTCGTGGCCATGATGGCGCGCGAAACCGCCGCCACCAGGGAAAATCCACCGGGGGTGACGTTGACCGCTGCCACGTTCGTCAGAAGAATTTGCGCGCCGGCGAACCGCAGGCCGAGAAGAAGGCAGGCCAAGCCTGCGCCGAGGCGCGCCGCGCCGCGAATCTTTTGTTTTGACAGCATGGTCATGGGCCTGTTTGTCCTCTGGAGGAGAGCGGGTTTTGGCTCCGAATTGTTCCCTGATAGCGAGGGCCGCTGCGTTCCAAACCCGGCCGGCCTTTGCGGGCAATGGCCAATTCTCCGCCGGCCAGGACGGCGTAGCGGTGAACGCCCTTGGCCTTCAGGAGGCGGGCTTGCGCTTCGGCGCTTCCGTCCGCGGAATCTATCAGGACCACCAGCGGCGCAGCACCCGAACTCACTTCCGTCTGCGTCAAAGCAGTCTCGCTCACGCAGGCCTGGGAATTCGCGGCTCAAGTCCGTCAGTCCGGAGGAGTTTTTCAGCACCGCCCGGGTCGGTTGGCGCAAATCAACCAGGACAACGTCGCCGGGGTCCATGGCCTGCAATTGGGCGTAGGTGATATAGTTGATGGCTTCCGGCCTCAGGCCGCGCCCGGCTGTGGTCAGGGCCTGGGCCGACAGCCAGGCGGCATAACCTCCGGATAAAGTATCCACTGTAATGCCGGGCTTCCTGGCTAGGGCGGCGGCGGCGGTTTGAAGATCCTGATTGCCACTGCGGCCGAGGCCATCGTCATACACCACCACTTTGCCCAGCGGCGGCATATTCTTGACCGGGCAGAGCGCGGCCGGAATGTTGATGGCGCCCGGGATGTGGTCTTTGGAATAAACACTGGTCTGGCGAATGTCAATGACCATCACCTTGTCCCCCGCGGCCAGGGCGCGCTGCAAAGCGGCCACGGTCATCGTTCCGGCCTGGAGCGCAAGACTTGGGCAAAGGGCCATTGCGCCCGTCCAACAAATGCAAATTGAAACGATGCGGCGCATAGGCTATGGGGGTTGCGGGGAAAACTGATTCACAGGATTGGCCATGCTCACCATGAGAACGGCCGTGCCGGGAATCGGAAAATCATCCCCGGCCAGGACTCCGCCCTGGACGAGTGCGACGCGCCAGCGGCCCGATTCTGAATCAAGCATACGAACGGCCAGGGCGTTGCTCAGGCCAAGCTGGCGCAGGAGCTGGAAGGCGCTGTAGGCGTCCGGAAACGGCGTGTAGCCAAAGACATTGGGCCCGGCGGCCAGGTTGATGGGCGAACTGTTGTTGAGGCCGAGGTCCAGCACCTGGGAGGTGTTGAACTTGATCCAGAGAAAACTGCCGGCCACGAGACTGAAATTCTGCCCCGAAAACACCCCGGCGGAGACGGACGCCGTTTGCGTGACCACTTGCGGCACCAGCGAGGCGTATGCGGTGACGGATTGGACGCCGCTGCCCGCCCAAAGAGAGAGCAATCCGTAAGCGTTCTGGGCATACGAAACCATGGCAGGAGTGACCAGGACGACATTGCGGTTCTGAAACACCGCTTGGAGCGAGGGCAGCGCGGCGGAGACAATCTGCGATTGATTGCTCACCGTTTCCTGCCACACCCCCCACCCATCCGCCAGAGACGGGAAGGTCTTCAGGGTGGGCGTGCCGGTCAGGGGGACGGCCAGCAGGCTGGGCAGGTAAATCAACCGGGCGTTGCCGGTTTGCGGCCCAAGCCCGTCCTGCATGCAAACCAGCCACGGGCCGTCCAGAGTTGGCTGGCTTGCGTTTTGGGCGCCGCTGGTGATGCGGATTTCCGCGTTGCGCAAAAGATCGAAGCCATAGATGTCAAGCTCGACATTGCGATTGTCGTCCCAAACGATCCAATTGCCGTAGATCGCGGGGTTGAACTGCTCGTAAATATTGGTGGTGATGCGCCGCACCTGCTGTGATTGGAGATCACAGAAATAGATTTCTCCCGGACCCTGGTCGCGAAAGTCCTGCCAGACGACGCGCGCCGCCTGGACTTCAGGATCCAGTTCATCCTGGGTGGATGGGGAGACGGTGAAAATCTGGCCGCTGCTCAGGTTGGTGGCGATGAGCAGCCAGGGAGTATTGGAGTTCCCGGTGGCGCGGGATTGATAGACCACCCAGGGCCAGTCAATGGCCGGTTTGATTTCATCGGTTGCGGAGGTGCTGGTCAACTGGGTCAGGCTGTTGGTCGTCTCCATGTCATACATGAAGAGGTCCCAATTGCCGTTGGCTTCCTGCCCCTGCCAGACGACGTAGCGGCCATCGGTGCGGGGGTTTTCCTGGCTCAATGGAGTGTGGGTCAACTGGGCGATGGATCCGCTGGCGGAAGCGATATCCCGCGCGTAAATCTCCCAGTTGCCATCGCTTTGGTCCTGCCAGACGGCCCAACGGCCGCGCGCGCGCGGATTGGCCGGGCCGCGATTGAAGCCGGCGAGCAGACCGGTGTTGCCGGAAAGGTTTCCAACCTGGGCCAACCCGACAAAGAAGTTGGTGTTGCCGAGGGTGTCAGCCAGCGTGATGCGAACGGTGTACCAGCCGGGCGGTTCGACAACTCCCCCGTTTCCCAGCCCGTTCCAGTTGAAGGTGACCGGTCCGGCGCCAATGTTGGTGTAGTCCATTGTCAGAACGTCCGGCAGCGCGCTCTGGTCATAGCCGTAAAGAGGATTCACGGTCCAATCCACTGTGGTCGGGACATTGGTGGGTTGATAGACGCCAGCCACTTCGCCCAGCACGCCGATGACGTGCGGGCCGGGGCTGAGGTTGGAAAGAACGAGCGCGGAGGCGGAGTTGGTGGGAGGGCGGAAGTAGCCGCTGTCAATCGTCCACTCGTAATTTGTGACCGATGCGCCGCCGATCATCAATTGGGCGGAAGTCCCCGCCGCGGGTGTGGCGGGCGCGCCGGCAATGGTGGCGGGCGGAGCCGCCGGACTGACGACCCAGCTTGCCGTTACCGCGTCGCTGGCGGCCAAATAGGTCCCATAGCGCGAGCGGCCCAAAACGGCAACCGTGTTGGTGCCTGCCGGAAGGCCCGACAACGACAACGGCGTGGAAACCGTCGTTTCGGCGCTCCAAGGGCTGCCGTTTAATTGGTACATGTAGAAGTCAACGTTCTGTCCGGCGATGTTCAGCGCGGCCGTCGTGCTGGCAGTGGGCGAAGAAGGAGTGTTGGAGATGGTGGCCCAGCCGGTCACGCCCTGGAAGATGCCAATCTGCGCGTTGACAGCGTTGGGGTTGGGCGCGGCCTGGAAAGTGATCGGGACGCTGCCCGGGCGGATGGAAAGGGCGTTGCCGGGATTGACGACGGGCTGGGATGGCACCAGGGCGGAGGAGAAGCCGAGCGAACCCGGGCCGGGCAGAACGAGCGTGGCGGTGTGAGTGCCTTCCTGGTTCAAACTGGTGTCAATCGCATAGTAGGACAGTTCGTAGGAGCCTGGAGTGCTCAGACTGAAAGGCAGAGCGGGTGCAAACGGAGCGCCGCCCAGGCTGTCGTAAATGGTCACCGGCACGGCGTCCTGCGAAAGGAAGTACATTTGCGTCTGGGGTGTGACGTAATAAATGCCATTGGTATAAGTGGATGCGCCGGCAAACATCAGCGTTGTCACCGGCGCGTTGGTGCTGGCCGGAGGATTGGTATAGGTGATGGTGTAGGTGTAGGTCCCCAGGTTGACCAAATCGAAAAGGTTCAGGTAAGTGTCCTTGAAGTTGCTCACCGGTTCGTAATGGAGGCTGGTCCAAAAATTATTCGTATTCAGCGCCTTGCCATCCGAACGCACCACGCTGGCGATGGGAAGCTTGGCCTGGTTGGGATCGTTGAGCCGCAGGTAGCCCCAGCCGGAAACCGTCGCATTGAGGCTTACCTGGCAGGTTAAGCCCGAGCCTGAAACCGAGGCATTGGTCAGCATGTTGACCGGATAAACCCCTCCCTGGCTTTCGTAGAGCGAGTCCGGGATGAGATTGTCAATGGCGTCCAGAGTCCCGGTGGTATCGGCCAGAAAATCGCGGATGCTGTCCCGTCCCAGCTGGTCGTCCAGAACCTCATGGAGGAAGAGACAGGCGTTGACCGACTTGATCAGCGAGGTCTCAGCGCCGCCCAAAGCCGTCGAGTGGCTGTAGGTCGCGCTCACGGACAGGAAGGTCCCCGACAGAGTGACCACCATGTCCCAGGCGCCCTTGGTGGCCTGGCCGGGCGACAAATTGCCGAGATTGACCGTGAGGTTGGCGTTGGAAAGCGGCGAATCATTGACCCGGGAACCGAGCAGTTGGGCGACGAGCGGCAGATTCTGCACATTGGAGGCAATCTTGGGCTGCTGGGCGTTGATGAATACGTTTCTGGCCACACCATAGCCGGCATTTTGCACCAGCACGCCAAAGGTAAATGGAATCGGAGCACCCAATCCTGTGTAAGGATCCATGCCGGTGACATCGCGCGGCTGGAAGTAGGTGATTTGTAATTGCGCGTCCGGAAGCACCGTGATGGGGGCTGGAATGACCACCAGCGAGGAAGCCGGGATGGGCGTGCCGTTGATTTGCCCGCCGACGTTGGCGCCGACCTGGTAAAGAAGGCCGCCGGGGGAAGTTCCCCCGGCGTTGACCGTGGGGATCAGGAACCAGGTAATAGTCGCCGTTTGTCCTGGCGCAATGACTCCCGCGCCGCTGACGTCGGAAATGTTTTGCAGGGTCGGCGGCTGCACAAAAAAGAGGCTGGAAGAATCATTGACAGTCCCGTTGGTCGAAAGAGCGGCATTCTGGAAAGTCAGATTGGCCGAAAAGCCGGTGATAGGGTTGTTGGGATCGTTGTCCGTAATCTGCATGGTGGCTTGAAAGCCGGTCTGCTCCAGCGTCAACTGCTGGGAGAGCACAATTTGAACGGGGGCGCACAGGCCTTGAAATTGTTCCTGTGCCAGGGCCGGCCGGGCCGGAAGGCCGGCGCAGAGGATCGCCAGAAATGACTTCCAGCGGTTCATTTGGGCACCTCCGCAGTTCGAATTGGGACATCCAGTGGCAGCGGGCCAGGCCCACACTTATCATGCACCAGCACGTTATTGGCGTAAAATGCGTTATCGAGTGCAAGCCCCAAAGTAAACATCTCTCTGCCGCCCGATAATACACGGTTTCCGGTCACTTCGAGGCGCTGTCCGTGGGAGTTAAAGAGCCAGTCCCCCGCTTTCAAATCGGCCGCCCGTCTCCAGCCTTTGCCATCCACCCAGAACTGGTGCTCGATCGTGGCTGTCACCGCTGGCGCAGGCTCGCCGCGCGCTGTGGTCAGTTGGATTTCACGCGCGTCCGAAGAAACCACGGAGCGGACTTCCCTGACAATGGCAACATTCTGCGGGCGCTCCCCGCTGCGAACCATGTCGTTGGTTTTGACTTCGGCAATCGGTTTGCTGGTGCCGTCAGCCATCAAGACCAGCGTTTCGGGATCCAGACAACCGCCGCCCGTGACGGAGAAACCCGGACCGGATTGAGGCGCGCTGGGGGGATTGGGCAGATTGGGTATGGGATAGTTGAGGCCGGAGCCCAGACCGAGGGCCACGGTTTGAAAACCCAGGAACATGCCTTGGATGACGCAGCCCTCCAGCCCGCCGCTTAATCCCCCGTTGGGTCCAATATCGAGCAAGGAACTGATCAGCACAGCGCCGTTGGCGGTGATGTTGACCTCGTTTTGCGTCACCGGGCAGATGCCGCCGCCGTTCAAAATGGCATTCAGTTCATCCGCATAGGCGTTGGGGTTTGAGCTCGTGCCCAGGCAGGTTTGGAACCCGCTTTGCTGCCGGGTTGGATCACTGGTGCCTGTATAGGTGACGGTGAAAGGAACATCCACCGTCTGTTGCGGAAGCAGCACCGGAATGAAGGTGATCAGGGGTTGATAACTGGCGGTTTCGTCCTGTTGTCCGCTGATGGTGACATTGGTCATTTGCACCAGGCCTTGATTTTGCACGGTGACGGTGTAGGTGGCTTGGAATCCGGGGGTCACATTTTCAAATGTCTGCAAGACCGGTGTTACCACCAGCACCGGCAAGGGCACGAAGGTTTGATAGTTTTCCGTCACTGCGATCGTGTAGTTATCCGAGAACGCCACCGGGACAACGGTAAAGTTGATGGTCACCAGGCTGCGATTAAGGCTGACCGCCTGGGAAACGGTTTGATCGGCGGTAATCGTCACAAGGCCCGCATTGGCCGAGCATCCGGGCGCCGATGCCTGCCAGCTCCAGGCCCCTTCCATCAGGTTGCTCACTGTGCAATAACCATTGCTGTCGGTCAGGAACGGCCCTTCGCTGGCTGAAATCAGGCTGTTGTTCAAGCGGATGCTCGCCCCCGACAAAGCCGTGCCCAGAATATCATTGACATAAAACTGCACGGCGCCGGTCAGGTCTGAAGTCACGATGGCGGCCACGCTCACCGGAAAAGGCACTGACAGGTTTGTTCCTTGGATGGTCACCGTGTCCTGGTAAAAGGCCAGTGGCGTCGAGGAGGGCGGATTGAAGACGACACCAAAAGTGAAGGTTTGACCGGGAGCCAGGTCGGGCAGTTGAATCAGGCCGTTGCTCGAAACGGGCAAATTGACCTGCATCCAGGCATAGTTGGTCGGCGGGAGCAAGGTCACACCCTGCAAACTGTTCAACCCGTGGTTGGCCATGGTGATTTGCCCGCTGACCTGCTCGCCCCGGTTCACATTGACTTCCAAGTAGCCGACGGCCGGCTGGGTGACGGCCAAAACCGGAACCGCCGGCAGCAGACTGACCGTCCCGGTGAACGTCGTCGTGGCCCCCTCGGCGGAAGCAAAGGTAAAGACCACCTGGGCCGAATTGGGCGCGTCGCTCGTGGCCGCCAATTCCAGATTAACAGTCAGCGATTGATTGGGGGCAATGGTCAGACTGGAGCTTGTGAGATTTGTCCCCGTGATTTTGGCCAGTGGAACCAGATTGGTGCCGGAGACTTCATACGCCGCAAAGCTGGTGCTGACAGCCGTCAACGACATGTTTCCCGGATTGAACACTTGCACCGAGAAGCTGAGGGTGCCATTTTTCGACATGACAATGTCACCCGACGAAGGGGTTGCGTAAAGGCGGTCAATCTCAACCATCGCCTGGTTTAATTGATCAACGACCAGCGGGTTGGCCGCCCACAAGCTCAAGGTTCCTCCAAAGCCGGGCGGCGGGTTGTAGGTGTAAGCGTAATTGCCGTTGCTGTCGGTCGTAACAGGCTGATCCCAGACATAGCCGCGGGTGGCAAAACCGAGGTTCAAAGCCGCGTTGGGCGCGGGTAGCCCGCTTGAATAGTAGATGGCCTGGCCGCTAATGAGGACCGGCTCGTCATTGTCATAAATGAGCTTGTCTGTTTGCGCCGTTCCGTAATAGGGCGTCTCCGCCAGGCTGGAAATCATGCTGCCGGTTAAGGGTCCGGATTGGGTTTGGCTGCTGGTGCCGATTTGATTATAGATGGCGCTGGCGACCGCGACAAAGGCGGTGTTGGTGGCTCCGGTCAGCGCGAGCGGCGCCAGAACATTGGGCACGGTCAAACTCAGGGAGGAGCCTGCCGGAATATCCACGTAGCCCGTGCCGTCGGCCAGGAACACCGTCCCGGCGGGAGCACCTTCGAAGCTGGTGCGGCTGACTTCCTGCCCAAGGTTGTTTTGGACAGAAATATATACATCGCCAGGTTGTGCCCCAAAACCCCTCGCCACAATCACCTGCATGTCCACCCAGGCCTGGTTAAAAATCTGGACTTGAATCGGCGACATTCCACCCGCCAAAGGGAGTTGGTTGGCGGAAACCGCGATTTCAAGGCCCGGCAACTGGCTGTTGGTCACGCTGAACGTCTGTTGATAGGTTACCACCGCCCCTTCGCTCTCCGCCTGTTGGGAGACGCTGATTTGAATCGTCTGCGCGGCCACAACGTTGGCTTCGGGCACGACGACGGACAGTTGCTGGCTGGCGCCGGCGTTGATGGAAACGGTCCATGCGTTGGTCACCGTCAGCGGCGATGCGCCTGCCGCTGAACGAGTCAGCGTCAACTGCGCCAGCGGCAGCGCGGCCCTGGAACTCAGGTTCGTCAGACCTATCTGGAATTGGTCGAAGTAGGCGGTCAGCACCGGATGACTCGTCCCGCCCCCATTGGGATTGACCAAAAGGCCCAACGATACGGGATAAACCGAAACCACGCGTTGCGGACCTTCCTGTCCGCTGCCATTGACGGTGCTGACGCCATACTGGACGACGTCCGTCATCGGCAGGCTGTCCGTGTAGGTCAGCAAGGAGAGCAGCGACGTGTTTTGTTTGACGCCGTTCCGATAGACGTTGAATCCGACCACCGTGGAATCCGACGAGGTCCAGTTTAAAACGGGAGCCTGTGACGGGACAACCAAGGCCGAAAGGTTGCTGACCGGGCCGACCAAAAGTTGAATTGCGGCTGGAGCACTTGGGTTCTCGTTGCCGATGGCGTCGGACGCGGCAACGATGTAGGTGCTGGTGCCGCGCGGCGGATAGTCTATGACGGGCTGCACGCTCGAAACCGTCTGGATCAGCGAACCGTTGCGGTAGATGTTGTAATGATCGGGGACTTCTCCCGACGGTTCCTGCCAGATGATTTGGACGCCGGCGGCGGCCAGTTGCACCTGCACGTTGGTGGGCGCGGGCGGCGGGGTGCGGTCTGACAAAGCAACGACGACGTTGGAGATGGCGCTCTCTGATCCGAGGCGGCTGGCGCTGATGCCATAGCTATACAGTCCGTCGGTCGGCGGCAGGTCGGTCACAGTGGTGGAACTGAGGTTGTCAAGGTCGAGCGTGGCCGGAGTCGTGAAATTGCTGCCCGGCTCACGGTAGAGCCGGTAAATCTGGGCGCTTCCGACGGCATTCCAGGAAAGCGCGACAAAGCCGCCGGGAAAGCTCGTGACCGCGAGGTTGGTGGGCGATGGCGGCGGCGAGGGAAAAGTGGTATTGTAGAGCTCCAGCCGCGCCCCAACGGTGATATTGGTGCCGACATTCCCGACGCTGTCCTGGGAACTGAAAGCAAAATTGCCGAACCCAGAGCCCATGGCCGCCGTCAGTGGGAGATTCGCAGTCCAATTGGTGCCGCTGCCAGTCAACGAAAGAATCACATCGGTTCCTTGAGGCGGCGCAAATGACAGGCTGGGCGTCGTCCCTTGCGCCGGAGGTTTGGTCAGCGTGAGATTTACGGCCACCGTGGCGCCGCTGATGGTTTGGACCGGGCCCGGCGGAGCGGCCACGATGACAGCGGAAGGCGGCGTGGTATCAATGACCAGCAGCGTCCC
This sequence comes from uncultured Verrucomicrobiae bacterium, assembly GCA_963707025.1. Taxonomy (GTDB): domain Bacteria; phylum Verrucomicrobiota; class Verrucomicrobiia; order Limisphaerales; family Palsa-1400; genus JBEKOF01. Next base: position 88,892 of record CAVPOM010000004.1, read on the forward strand.
GGAAGGCGCGCCGCTAAAAACATTGCCGGCCTGATCCTGGGCGGTGGCGAAGACCGCGGCGACTCCGGAAGGCGTCGAGGCGGTAACCGCGAAAGCGGACTGCCAGGTGTTGAGCGCCACGTTGGTCAGCGCGAGCAAGGCAGGCGAAGGTGCGCCGTTCGGCTGGATGGTCAGGGCAGGTGCCGCCGCCAGGGCCTTGCTGGAGGCCACCGTGATGCCCACAGTGCCGACGCCGACCGGGGAAGGCGAACCGTAGGCGATGCTGATGCCCGGCGGAGTCGCGTCATAGACAATCGAGACCAGGCTGGAAAGCGGGCTGGGGTTGCCCGGCGGCATCGTATCCAACGACGCCGAAATAGTAGGTTCCGTTCGCCAGGCCCTGGGCCGTGTAGGACATGGCTGTCAAAGAAATCGAATGGCCGGTGGCCTGGCTGACAGTGGAGAACGGGGCATTGGCCCAGAACAATTGGAACGTGGCCGCCTGTTTGCCCGGCGGCGCAAACTGCCAGGCCAGATTGATTCCGGTGCCGGGAACATAGACGGGCTTATTCATGACCAGCGCCGCCGGCGGAATGGTTTCCACCGTGACTTGCCGCGCCTGCGACGAAGTTTGTCCCGTGCTGTCCGAAGCGACGGCGATAATCGGGTTGACGCCTTCGGTCAATGTGACGTTGGACAGGCTGAAATACCCGGAACTGTCCGCCGTCGTCGTTCCCAAAACCTGGCCGCTGTCAGTCACCTGGATGCCAATGTTCGCTTCGGCCGTGCCGGCGATGCTGATGTTGTCATTATTGGTGACATAATTGGAAGCCGGCATGGCAATGACCGGCGCCAGGGGCGGTGTCACGGCTACCACCACGTCTTCCTCAAGGGTGGCGATGTTGCCGGCGGCGTCGCGAGCGAGCAATTCGACTTGATGGACGGCGTTGTTCAGTGGCCGCACGTCGAAGTAGCAGGAGAAGCTGCCGCCCGTGTTGGTGGCCACACCGGCCCCGTCCACGTAAAACTCAATATCCTGCATTCCAAGGACCGCCGTGGCCGAGCCTGTGACCGTCACGGGCCGGTGCAACGTCTCACCCTCCGAGAGGCTGAACGACTGGATGACCGGGCCGGCGGTGATATAGTTGACATCCACTTCGACCGGGCTGTTGGTTTCGCCTGTGACGCTGCGGAATTGGGCGAAAATGTGCTTGAAGCCGGCCCCGGCGGAGAGCGGGAAAACGGTGTAATTGGAGAAGGCGGTAAAGAAGACGTTGCTGAACGTGAAATCTTCGCTCAGGCGCATCGCCGTGGCGGTGCGGCAGGCCAGTTGCAGGACGACGGAGCGGGCGCCGACTTGGGTAACGCCGTTGGACGCGCCGATGGCTGGGGTGAGCACCGGCTCGTAAGACAGAAACGGCGAGTAGGAGACATTGCCGGCCAAGAGTGGCGTCAAACTGCCTTGCGCGGCGGTGCCCCACCAATTGGAAGAAGCGTTCAGAACAGCGCCGCCGGCAGCCCAGGCATTGGTTTGATTGTTCTGGATGACTGATCCCTCGAGGTTCAACGCTGCGGTGTCGGACTGCCGCACGCCGGTCTGGTTGCCCGAAAACAAGGCGCTGACGGTGGTCAGGGTTGCGCCGTTTTCCAGGAGCAGACCGGACGGGGTGTTGAAATTGGCCGTCAACGCCTGGACGGACGGGGCGCAGCCGTTAATCGTCAGCCCGGTGCCGTAGAGGATCTCAACAAACTGCAGACTGGAGGATCCGGCCCCGCTGCCGAGCGTGACCCCGCCCCAATCGCCGGGCGCGGGCAGGCCGCCGGAAACGTCCTTTGCCGAATCGAATATTATCGGCGCGAGGCCCGTGCCGTTGGCCGCCAGGCTTCCCTGGGCCACCGTCAGGCTCGTCCCCGGGGCGAAAAGCAAGGTGGTGCCGGGCTGAATGGTGAGCGTGGCATTACTGACCACAACCATGCTCTGATAAATGGGCACCACGACGGGCGCGCTGCCGCCTATGGTGGTGTTGACACTGAGCGTGCCCGCGTAGGGATCGGTCCAGGCCTCGGTGGAGACGTTGGGGTTGAAGTTGTTGGCCGCGTTGAATCCGACGACTGCAAAATAATTGGTCTTGGTGCGGTCAAGACCATTGACTTGGAACGACGTTTGCGTCGGTCCCAAGGTGGCTTGCGGCGTCAGACCGGCCGCGGACGTGAAGTTGGCTTGCTGGTAATAGACATAGAAGCCGGCGAAGCCGAGCAAGCCCGCCGTGCTGTAGCCATTCCAGGAAACAAGGGCGGAGGAGGCACCCACCGACGACACGGCAATGCTGACCGCCGGCGGGAGGGAACTGGGCAAAATGATTTCCAGCGGCGTCAGTGTCGAAAGGCTGTTGCCGGCGGTATCCACCGCCTGCACCGCCGCGTAATAAGGAGTATCGAGCGACAGGCCGTTGAATTGCCAGCTTCTCGCTGCGGAGCCTAACCCTGTCAGGATAGGAAGCCCGGCCGCCGACGTGTAATTGGTCGTCTGAAGATAGACGTGGAATCCGGCCAAATCCGCCGGCGCATTGTAGCTGCTCCAGCCCACAGTGATGGACGAACTGTTGGACGCCACCAGCGTCAAGAGAGGATTGGGCGGCGGAGTGGCCTCAACGGTGAACTGCGCCGCATTGGTCAAAGCCATGGTGTTGCCGTTGGTGTCCTGCGCGCCGGATACGTATAGTTGCATGATGCCATCCATGCCGGGCGCAATCGTGACGGGCGGCGTGGAATAAGTATCGTTGTTCAGGACGGTGGCCGACCAGAAGCCACCGGCGGGCACGGCCGGCTGGATCGCGGCGGCGCTGTTGGTCAGGACCACCAGGGGCGAAACATTGGTTTGCATCGAGCGGTCGAACTGAAGGCGGACAACAAAATTGGTCGTGGATGGGACAAGCGGAGAATAATTGACGCTGACGCTGGCCAGGATCGGCAGGATGCTCTTGCCGGCATAGACGGCCACGTATTCCAGGTTGGTGGGATCCAGCGTGGATAAAGTCTTGGTGAAAGGATCGGCAAAACTGGCCGGCGTGTTGCTCAGAGCAAACTGCTGGAACGTGAAGACATCCGGTGCGTTGGTGACCAGGAGCGGCGCGCTGAAACTGGCGGTCTGGCCGTTCGTGTAGGTTCCCGCGCCCGCCACCAAGGCCAGCCCCGGCGGCGAAGTGGCGGTGGTGACAACATGGATCAGATTGGCGGCGGCGTAATTGGCTACGAAGGTGTGGCTGGCAAAAATTACGCTGGTGAGCGCGGGGCTGGTGCCCACAATGACCGCGCCTTCCGTCCAATTGGAGAAGCTGTAGCCGAAACCCGGATAGGCGGTCAGCACGTTGGTCGTGCCATAGGAAAAAGATCCGGCGCCCACAACGGTTCCAGCCCCGGGCGGATTGTTGCTGACCGCAATGCTGAAGACGGGCAGGACAAAGTTCGCCACCAGGTCGCGATCACGGGTCGCGGTGAAGGCGTAGGTTGCATTGGCGCTTTGGAAAACGCCATTCTCCGTCCAAGTGGAGAAGCTATAGGGGAGCGTACTCGTGTTCGCTGAAGCGGTGAGCGTGATCAGGCTGCCCGCCAAAAACACCCCGCCACCCGCCGCCGAACCGCCACCTGGCGGGCTGGCCGTCACCGTGATGGTGTAGCTTTGGCTGGTGAAGGGCTGCACGGCGAAGTTGGCCGTTTGGTTGGAATTGTTCACAACCACCTGCTGCGCCGGCACCGTGTTGTAACCGCGCGCCACCAAACCTTGAACGCCAACGGTCCAGACTCCGTTGGTGACGTTCAACACGTAATTGCCGCCGGCATCCGTGACCGTGCTGAGGTATATGGAGGTGTTGAGATTGGTCAGGATGGCGAAGACCGTAATGTTGGTCACAGGAGCGCCCTGGTTGTTCGTGACCGAGCCGGTGATTTGCGCCGTGGCCCCGCCGGTGGAAATCGCGGTCAGCGACACTCCGCCGGCCGCGTAGTTGAGCAGCCAGCCGAGGTTGTTGCCCGGCAATGGAAGGTTGAGGGAATCGAACGCGTTTGTAAGAGCGCCGCACGAGATCAGCGGAATCGCGTCACCCGCGTTCGGCATGTAGCCGTTCAACAGGCTCACGTCCAGGGTGCCGTCAAGGCTCAGATTGCCGTTGACGATCAGCGGAGCGGGTTGCCCCGCGCCGCCGATGCCGAAATCCAATGTCGCGCCCGTTTGGGCGTAGCCATTGGCCATGCTGAAGTCAATCACGCCAGTCAAAATCTCCAAATCGCCGGCGTTGACGCATGAAACGGAAATGGAGGTCGTGCCTGTGCTGGCGGACTTTTCCAACGTGCCCACGTTGTGGAAATAGGCGTTGGTGGTGGAATAAAAGTTGATCATGCTCTGGTCGCACTGGATGCCCCACACGGCTCCCGCCAGGTTTTCCACCGCTCCGGCGTAGGGCGTATTGGTGTTGTTGAACACATACACGGTTCCACCCAGCCAGTTCACCGTCCCCGCGTTGGTCAGCGGGTTCTCCAAATACACCGTCCCACCGCCGTTAATGTTCAGCACCGCGTTGCTGGCGATGGCCAGGGGCCCGTTTGCAGTCCCCCCGGTCCAATTGACCAAAGCCCCTGCCGCTTCGCTCACACTGCCCGAAATTGTCCCCCCGCTCCAGTTGAACGTCCCTCCGCTCAACACTTGCAAGGCGCCCGACACGCCGCCCCCGCAATTGAGAAGGCCGCTGACCGTGTAGTTGCCAGCCAGGGCCACCGCACCCAGAGTGAGGTTGGTGATGGCGCCCCCTTGAAAATTCGCGCCCAGACTCACGGTGCCGCCGGTCATTTGCAGATTCGGTATCGTGTTGTCGAGCAGCGTGAGCGTGCCGCCGGTGAATTCAATCGTTCCAGGCCCAGTCAAGGTTGGCGGCGTGCCATAACGGAAGGCGCCGCCCGAAAAGTTGATCTCCGCCCCGCTGGCCGCCGAGAACGCGCCTTCCATGGTGCCGCCACCTTCGAAATTCAACATGCCTTGGTTGGCGGCTACGGTTCCCGCATTGTCAAGGGCCACCGAAATGGTGGTCGTGCCCGTGGCCGCGGACTTTTGCAACGTGCCCAGGTTGTGAAAATAGGCGTTGGTGGTGGAATAAAAGTTGATCATGCTCTGGTCGCACTGGATGTCCCACAAGGCTCCAGCCAGGTTTTCCACCGCTCCAGCGTAGGGCGTGTTGGTGTTGTTGAACACATACACGGTTCCACCCAGCCAATTCACCGTCCCCGCGTTGGTCAGCGGGTTGTCCAAATACACCGTCCCACTGCCGTTAATGTTCAGCACCGCGTTGCTGGCGAGGCTCGTGGGACAACCCACGGTTCCACCGGTAAAATTAAAATTACTGTAAACCGTCAAGCCTCCGATGCCATTGACCGTCCCAGAACTCAGGTTCAGGAAAGCAACGCTGGCACTGTTCGTCAGGGTTGCGGTGCCGCCGTTCGTGACGTTCACAGTATCATACAGGGACGGCACTCCCGCTGGATTCCAGTTGCCCGGTGTAAACCAGTCGCTGGAGACGCCGCCCACCCAAAAGAAATTCGTGCCTGGATGGATGTTGGAATAAACACTGATGCTCACCGGGATGGATATGGCCGTCGCTCCCGCGGCATCCGTGGCCTTGGCTGTCAACGAGTAAAAGCCAGGAACCACATTGTTCCAAGTAAAGCTGTAGGGGCTGGACAAGCTTTGGCCCAGCTTGTTGGTTCCCTGGAAGAACTCCACTTTGACAACTGCGGCGTTGGTGTCGGTAGACGTGGCGTTGATCGTGATATTCACCGGCACCACGAAACCCTCTCCGTTCGTGGGGCTGGTGATGCTGACATTGGGCGCGGCATAATTGGTCGCCAGCAGGATCAAAGAACTGGCCCCGTAGTTGAGTTGCCAGGACAGTCCTTCCGTCGGCAGGCTGACATTGGCAAAGGCGCCGCTTTCCGCCGCGTAGGTCAGAATGGTGAAGGAATTGCTCACGGCCGGCACGTATCCGCCGTTCAAGGTGACCAGAAGAGTCCCTGCTTGCGCCAGGTCCAACGCCGTGCTTTCGTTCCAGGCGAAGGTGCCGAAATCAGTCGAGCTGTTGAGGCCGACACTCAGAGTTTCCGAAGACTCCAAACTCAAGTGAGCGCCTCCCAACCGCAGCGTCCCATGCTGGGCGCTCAAGGTCGCCGCGTTGGTAAAATTGTCCACACTGATCGTGCTGGTATTGTTGGTGCTGAATGCACTGATCGTCCCCTGGTTCACCAGATAATCAAACCCACTTTCGCCCATGATCCCGGCCGCGCTGATGAGGTTGATCACCCCTCCCGCCAGATTGACCAACCCCCCGTCCTGACCGGCCGTGTTGTTGTTGTAAACATAGAACCCCTCGTTGGTCATGGAGCACGTCCCGGAATTGGTCATGGGAGACCACAAGTACAAATAAGCGCTGGAGGCCGCGCTCATCTGCGCCCCGCTTTGCAGCCACAGCCAGCAATTGGTGTTGCCGGCATAGCCGTTCTGGCCAAGGTCGGAACTGGAACCCGCCAGCAGCATCTGCCCGCCATTCTTCACCGTCACCTGCGCCTCCATGGCCACCCCGTTGACACTGAGCACCGCCCCGCTGGCCACCACGAATGACCCGGACAGCGTGCCATTGGTCGCGACCAGCGTCCCCGTCACCGGCAGCGTGTTGGATAGGCTGCTTCCGTCCACCGTTAAATTGGTGATGGCCCCGCCTTGAAAACCCGGCCCCAACACCACCGTCCCGCCAGCATACTCCAGATGGGCAATCGGGTTGTCCGCCAGGGTGAGCACACCGGTGGTAAATTGATACTGGCCGCCACCGCCCAGCGTCAGACCCGCACCCGCGCTCGTGCCCGGACTGGCGCTGGCCCCGAATTGGATCGTCGTCCCCGCCGCCGCACTGAAATTGCCTGTCAGCGAGCCCAACCCGCTGAAAGACTCGATCCGCAAAGTACCCGCCCCCGCCAGCGTGGCCACCGCGCCCGGGTTGGTCAATTGGTCCATGCTGATGGTGCTGCTCCCGGCGGAAACATTGATCGTCCCCTGGTTCACCAGATAATCAAACCCACTTTCGCCCATGATCCCGGCCGCGCTGATGAGGTTGATCACCCCTCCCGCCAGATTGACCAACCCCCCGTCCTGACCGGCCGTGTTGTTGTTGTAAACATAGAACCCCTCGTTGGTCATGTAGCACGTCCCGGAATTGGTCATGGGAGACCACAAGTACAAATAAGCGCTGGAGGCCGCGCTCATCTGCGCCCCGCTTTGCAGCCACAGCCAGCAATTGGTGTTGCCGGCATAGCCGTTCTGGCCAATGCTGGAACTGGAACCCGCCAGCAGCATCTGCCCGCCATTCTCCACCGTTACCTGCGCCTCCATAGCCACCCCGTTCACACTAAGCACCGCCCCGTCAGCCACAAGGAAAGACCCGGACAGGATGCCATTAGTCGCAACGAGCGTCCCCGTCACCGGCAGCGTGTTGGAAAGGGTGCTTCCGTCCACCGTTAAATTGGTGATGGCCCCGCCTTGAAAACCCGGCCCCAACACCACCGTCCCGCCAGCATACTCCAGATGGGCAATCGGGTTGTCCGCCAGGGTGAGCACACCGGTGGTAAATTGATACTGGCCGCCACCGCCCAGCGTCAGACCCGCACCCGCGCTCGTGCCCGGACTGGCGCTGGCCCCGAATTGGATCGTCGTCCCCGCCGCCGCACTGAAATTGCCTGTCAGCGAGCCCAACCCGCTGAAAGACTCGATCCGCAAAGTACCCGCCCCCGCCAGCGTGGCCACCGCGCCCGGGTTGGTCAATTGGTCCATGCTGATGGTGCTGCTCCCGGCGGAAACATTGATCGTCCCCTGGTTCACCAGATAATCAAACCCACTTTCGCCCATGATCCCGGCCGCGCTGATGAGGTTGATCACCCCTCCCGCCAGATTGACCAACCCCCCGTCCTGACCGGCCGTGTTGTTGTTGTAAACATAGAACCCCTCGTTGGTCATGTAGCACGTCCCGGAATTGGTCATGGGAGACCACAAGTACAAATAAGCGCTGGAGGCCGCGCTCATCTGCGCCCCGCTTTGCAGCCACAGCCAGCAATTGGTGTTGCCGGCATAGCCGTTCTGGCCAATGCTGGAACTGGAACCCGCCGGCAGCATCTGCCCGCCACTCTCCACCGTCACCTGGGCCTCCACAACCACTCCGTTCACACTAAGCACCGCCCCATCGGTGACGCCAATTGCCCCGGTGAGCTTTGAGTTCGTCAAACTGAGGATGCCGCCGCTGTTGATCAGGGCGTTCGTTGCAGTCAGGTTAAAAGTGTTCGCCTGGAGGGTTTGCACGCCCGAGGCCGCGCCGCCAAGGCTCAGATTGCTCAGAGTGACGCTGACATTGAGGGTGACGGCGTAGGTGCCCGGCGTGGTGACAAGGGCGGTGTCCGCCGCGCCCGGAACCTGGTTTGGACTCCAGTTTGCCGGCACGTTCCAGTTTCCGCCGCCGGTGTTCGTCCATGTGATGGATGCCGCACGGCTCGCCAGGCTGCCAACCAACAAACTGGCGGCAAACAATGCGATCCCTGACAAACGAACGCCCACGAAAAGCCCCGTCCAAACTCTTCGAGGGGTTGGAGACCACGCGATGCGCCGGCCCGGTCTCAACAACCGGGGCGGAAATAAAGGCGCCGGCCGGCTGTCAGGATTGTTCAACATCCAAGCCTTTGTTGAGTGAGTGACGGATGGAAAACAGCGAATTGGCCTCCGGCCTGAAGATTCTCTCCCAAACAGATTCTATTGACATGGGGATGCGGGAGGCCCGATCATTTTGCAATCGTTTTGTCACGGCATCTGACTGCGAGCAAGTGAACATAGGAAACTGCTGACAAGCATCAGTTTAATCGCAGGCCTTCCCGTTTGCAAGTTGAATCCATTGAATATTACCTGTATAATGCACCGCAGGGCTATGCCGGGTCGAAAGCCTGTCGCTTAGAGGGAAAACTCACGTCATCCGGCATTATCCGTTTCCCGGCAAAGCCGCTGAACTCGGAGCGTTACCGAGGCGGGCCACCATTTTGGGGCGTGCCCGGATGCACTGCCTCCAGCCGGGGGCGTTTTGGGTGACATTGCCCTTCGACGGGGCTGCCTGGCCAAAGGCGGTCCAGCAAGTCGTGCCGGTACCACGACCAGGATTCGGCGACGCGAGTCCACCGGCTCCGCGCGCTCCGCTCCGGCAGGGGTTGAGGCCAGGCATCATCTGTCCCCGGCAAGCCGAGGGCCTGAGCCAGCGCCGCCGCGATCCGGGCGTGACCTTCGGCATTCGCGTGGAAACGGTCCTCGCTCCAGAGTCGCGGGTCGGAGCCGACCGGGTATGCGGCGAAGCCGATGAGACGGGCGCCGGTGGAAGTAGCGGCCTCGCGGATGGCGTCATTCATGGCCCGGACCCGGGGAGCCAGGAGACGGCCGATCGGCATGACGCCGGTGAGGTCCGGGAGCGTGAAAGTCAACACGACTGCTTTCCCGCCGATGAGCGCCCCCATCATGCACTCGAGTTCTGCCCGGAGCTTGCTCGCATCAAAACTGCGTTCGAGAATATCATTTGAGCCTGCGAAAACGGTTGCGAGGTCGGGCTTCATGGCGAGCGCTGGTCCAAGCTGCTCCTCGCGGATGTCCCGGGAGCGATTGCCGCGCACACCCAGGTTCGCGTAGAGCAACCCGCCCTGCGCTTGCGCCACGCGTTCGGCCAGACGGTTCGCCCAGCCACGGTAACCACCCGCCCCATCCGGGTCTTGGAGACCTTTGCTATGCATCAATGTATCGCGGCGGCGATTTTTGCGCATGGACGGACGCGCGAGCCGGGTGCTTCCCCAACCCGAATCGTCAGACCGAAATCGCGAAAAGTTAGCGGCACCATCTCCCTGGCCCGCTCGCAGAGCTGAAATCCCGAATCTTAAGATGACAGGCCAAGCATGAGCGGAAACTCGCCCGATTCCTGGCTATTTCAAAAAAATATCCATTTCCTTGCCCTGCAGCATATCGGCGTAATTGACAAACCATCCGTCAAGCGGTTTGCCGCCGATGGTGATTTTATCAATATTCTTGCCTTTGCCTCGTTTTACGATGGTGAACGTCTTGCCATTGCCAAGGGTTATTGCGATCTTATCGAATATCGGCACCGATACGATGTATTCAGGATCGGCAGGCGAGTAAGGGTATATGCCAATGGCATTGAAGACATACCATCCCGTCAGAGAACCCTCGTCGTCCATCCCCGGCAAGGCCAGACCTTCGGGACCCATGCCAAAGTAATGGGAGAGCAGTTTGGTAAGAACCGCCTGTGATTTCTCCGGCTTGTTTACGAAATAATAGAGGTAAGGATAGTTGAAATCGGGCTGGTTGCCCATGCAGAACTGCCCGAGAAAACACGACAGATTATCAACCGCATAGCCTTTCCAGGGAACGGTGAAGAGGGCGTCGAGCTTCTGTTCGAAATCCGCCGGGCTCTTGTAGAGGCTGATCAAGCCCTGCGGGTCCTGGGGCACGAAGAAAGATGCCTCCCAGGCATTGGCCTCGCGGTACATAAACTCGTAGTAGGGATAATACGGATCGAACGGCGAATACCAGGTTCCATCGGCCAGGCGGCCTCGCATCAGCTCCGTTTCCGGGTCGAATACGTTCTTGTAGTTCTTGCTGCGCTTCATCATCTGGGTGTAAACATTGGTATCGCCCAGCGCCTTGGCAAGCTGGGCTATGGAATAATCGGAATAGGCAAATTCAAGCGTCTTGGTGGTTCCGGCGGTGGATTTGGTTTCGGTTACCGGGTGGGCGATGTTGGCTTCGGAAATATAGCCGGCTTCCAGATACTCTTTGTTGTGAGGCCTGGCACGATTACCGTCGGCCGTGTTGGCATTGTTCAGCATATAGCGGTAGGCCTGCTGGACATCAAAGCCCCTTACGCCACGCAGATACGACCCCGTGATATACGTTGATCCAAAATCGCCGTGGAACGAGGTGGGCAGAAATCCCGAACGCGCGCTGCCGCGCAGCATGGAGTTGATAATGTCGTTGCTGACATCGGGAAGCAGCATGTCCAGCAGGACAAGCTGGGTGCGATGGACATCCCACAAAGCAGGACTCGCCAGGCTTTCGGACTCAGCGCCAGCGTCGCTGGAAAGGCTCGGAAACCAGAACTGCCGGAAGAGGCAGGAGTAGAACAGCTCTTTCTCCTTTGCGGTTCCGCCGGTTACCTGAATTCTGTTGAGAATCGCTTCCCAGCATTGGCCGGCCTCCTGGTGAACCTGATCGAAGCTTTTGCCGGCAATCTCAGCTTCCAGGTTATGTTTCGCCGCCTCAATACTGGTATAGGAAAGGGCGATCTTTACCTCCAAAGGCTTGTTTTCATTCTCGAAGCTGATGACGGGGACATCAATCTTGCCCCTGATTCCCCTTTGGCCGCCCGCCCCCTGGCCGGAGCGCGGAACATTGGGCAGGTTGGGATTGCGCTTGTAAGTGTCAACGCTTTTGATGCGGTGATTCATCACGGCATAAAAACACAAACCACCCTGCCTTCCCGAAACCGCATTGTCGCCCGCCTGTTGCAAATCCCAACTGCTGCTTCCGCCTCCTGCATGCACCAGGTCGAAGGCCAGTTTCTTCTCTTGTCCGCCCTGATACGTGTATCGGTAATAGGCACACCGTCTGCTGGCGGTAAGTTCAGCATTGATTCGGTAGCGCTCCAGGAAAACCTGATAATAGCCGGGGTGGGCCGATTCGTTGGAATGGCTGAAGCTCGATGCGAAATCATCGGCGGTGAAGCTGTTGCCTTCCAGCGGCATAACGGGAATGTTCTGTTTTCCCCACTGCGTGTTGCTCGTCTGCGCGAAAGCCTTGATCGTATTGACTTCGTACTCATATCCGCTGCCGCTGCCGTAGGTGGTGATCGGAACTGCCTGGACCATCGCAAAGGGGACGGTCGCGGCGGGTGCGTTCAGGCCGTTCCAAGTGCGCCAGGGAGGAACATAGCCGAGGTCGGCGCTGTTGGTCAGAACGGTTGTTCCGAGAAAGGGATTCACATAGTCCTTCGCGGCGCGATTTCTTTGGGTGAATTCGCTGCAACCGGCTGCAATCGTCATCACCGCTGCAATAAGGGCGTATTTCCGATTCATTGTTGTAACTGTTCAGGTCTTTCGTTTAACTGGCCGGCAATATGGGGGAATGGGGTGCTTGGGGTCGAGGAAATAGGGCGAAAAACAGTTTCATTTAGGGCTGAACTCTGGTCGGCGGCATGAGGAGAGCGTGAGCGTGGATCACAGTCTGATCCATGCACGGACGGCAAATTGCCCCGGTGGAGTTGGGGCGGTGCGCGGATTGCCGGCGGCCCATCCCGATTGGAGCCGGTATTTGCTCTCCCGCGAACTGTGCCAAGTGTGGAAGTGGCGCAACCCTGTCGGCCAGATCAGAGACATGGCGTCGCGTTCGCTGCTCCTCAAGCTGGCGGAACAGGGGTGGGTGGTCCTGCCCGTGTGCCGATGCCATTCGCCCAACATATCAGAGGGCCCGCGCCGTTTGCTCCAGGGCGCGTTCATTCCTCGAGACGGGCGCGCCGGGACCGGCTCCTCGGCCCGTAACGATGGAAACCTCGAAATGCTTGCTGCCAAGCAACAGATCGTTTCCGTGTGAAAATCGGTGCGCTTCGACATTTTCATGGTCCGGGCTTTACATGGAGGGCGATTTGCCTTTTCCTTTCGAGCATGGCCCAAAATGTGAAAGCGTGCCGGAGTTTGCACGAAGAATCACTCAAGGCCCACGAATAAAAGAATTAACGACAACACGTTCCCGGCTTCGACATAACTTCTCCAATGCATTTATTTCTCACGCCTCGGCCGAGTTCCTTTTCGAACCCAAAACTTCCCGCGACTGAATTCGCCTTGGCGGCAGTGTTGCTGTGCGTCACGACCGTGCGGGCCGCGGCCCAGGCACCCGCCCCCAGCCCGATCATCGCCGATGGCGCCCAAGTGGAAAAAGTGGGCAGGGGCTATGGATTCACGGAGGGTTGCACCGCCGACAAGGATGGCAATGTCTTCTTCACTGACCAGAATCACGAACCGGGCGGCCAGATCCTGCGCTGGTCGGCCGAGGACGGCAAAATCACCGTCTGGCTGGAGCCAACCGGACGGTCCAACGGGGAGCGATTCGCGCCCAACGGCGATCTGATCACCTGCGCGGACGAGCACAACCAGCTTTGGCGCATTACTCCCGACAAGAAAGTGACTGTCCTGGTCAAGGATTACAAGGGCAAGCTTTTGGACGGCCCCAACGACGTCTGGGTGTTGCCTAGCGGCGGAATGTATCTGACCGATCCCTACTACCACCGTCCCTGGTGGGGGCCGGAGCATGCCTCTCCACAGCAGGACAAGCGGGCCGTTTACTATCTCACGCCCGACGCCAGGACCCTGGCGCGTGTGATTGATGATTTTCAGATGCCCAACGGCATTGGCGGCACTCCGGACGGGAAGATACTATATGCCGCCGATATCAACGGGCGGAAGACCTGGAAATATGACATTCAGGAGGACGGTTCGCTTAAGAACAAGACCCTGTTCTGCAACGCCGGGTCCGATGGCATGACCATGGACAATCAAGGCAATGTTTACTGTACGCAAAGCGGGATTCAGGTTTTCGACAAAACCGGCAGGCAGATCGAGCGAATTCCCTCCCCGGAAGGCCAGCAGCCGGCCAACATTGCCATTGGGGGCAAGGAACACAACATCCTGTTCATGGCCGCCCGCAACAGTGTTTACACGTTGAAGTTGAAGGTAAAGAATTGGGACCAAAAGTAAGAGTATAAAAACCATTTTGGCCGGTTTGGTCAGCGTCGCGTTCGTAGCCGCAGCCTTCGGAGCAGGTGGTCATAACCCGGGGCCGGCTTGAGGCAGTGGGAGCACCTGGCGGCTCTGGATGGGTGCGCCTGGACGGTGATTTCGAGGCAACGAGGCCGGCCCTCCCGATGGCGTTGGAGTCGGATGTCGTGGAAAACGAATCCGGGAAAAACTTGAATCGCGTTCGGAACGGTCTTAACTTGCGGTTGAAAATCCGGTCTCCTTTTCGAGGGTTGGCGCTGTTTTGCAACTCGCACCTTTCTCGAACTTCCGGGGATCAGCTATTTGCTTTTGCCGCCCCGGACGACCTCGCGCCGTCTATGGGAGGGGGCGGCGTCTGCCGAACTTCAGTTCGCGCCGCCGCAGATCGCCACGCGTCACGGACTCGTCCGCCTCGCCCATGGGCGCGCCCGCGACGTGCGAAAACTTCGTCAATCCGTCAAAAACACTGTCAAAAAAAGCTCGCACAAACCCTGAATTGGCCTTTAATCACAGAGATTATGCCACGGACCCAAATATCCAGGCCAGGCCAGGCCGCGCGTTTGGTGCTTTTGGCATGGCTGGCCGCCGTTTGCCTGCTGGCGGGTTGCAAGAGCGCGCCGCCGGGGGTTTTCAAATCGGCGAGAGCGGACATCCTCTTCCAGGCGCACACTGCGGCCTTTTACCACGAAGAAAATGGGCTTGCCTGGTACAGAAAGAACACCGAAGGAGGGAAAGCGGATTATTGGAAGTGGGCGGAGCAGATGGAGATGATGCTGGACGCTTACGAACGCACGGGCAATGCGCAGCAACGGGTGATGTTCACCAAGCTGTTTCGCGGATTTCTTTTGCAACAGGGCACGAACTGGTCCCGCAATCCGTACAACGATGACATCATGTGGATGGCCATCGCCTGCACCCGGGCGCATCTGCTCACCGGCAATCCTGAGTTTCGCGACGTGGCGCGGACGAATTTCGACCTCTGCTATGCGCGGGCGATCTCAACGAACTTGGGCGGCGGCCTTTTGTGGAAGGTGGGGCTGCAGACCAAAAATGCCTGTGTGAACGGTCCGGGGGCCATCGCGGCTTTTCTGCTGGGCCGGGCGACGGGCGAAAGGTCCTACTTCACCAAGGCCACGAACATTTTCCTGTGGGAGCGCGCCACGCTGTTTGATCCGAGGACCGGCCGGATTTCTGACGCCATCGGCGGAGGCGGGCGGGTGAATCGCATGGCGCTGACCTATAATCAGGGCACCTTTGTCGGGGCGGCGAATTTCCTCGGATACACGAATGAAGCCATGCTGGCATCCACTTTTACGATGAACCAGCTTTGCTTGGATGGGATGCTGCCCGCGTCGGGAGAGAATGGCGATGGAGGCGGTTTCAATGGCATCGGGGTGCGGTGGATTGTGCGGTTCATGAACGAGCGCAAGGCGCAGGCCGTCTTTGAACCTTGGTTGCAGAAAAATGCCGATGCTGCGTGGCAAGCCCGCCGTCCGTCGGACAATCTTTCCTGGTGCCGCTGGCCGGAGCCGACGCCGGGAGGGCGGAAAGCCTCGTGGGATTGCAGCTCGGCGGTGGTCATCACGCAGTTGGTTCGTCCAACGGCACAGGGCAAGGCGGATCGCCCCAAATGAAGCATCCGATGCGAGACTCAATATTATTATAGTTGGATGAAGCCGTGATGGTTCAAGACTTCACCCGCACGGCGCCAATGATATTTGGCAGCGCGGAGAAAGGTAATTCATATCAAACAATAATGTTCAATTGGCAAAGGCGCAGACAAATTATGAAAAAATTGTTAACGATCGCCATTGGAATCGTGTTTGCCTTCACGAGCGTCAACTCCGTCTATTCCCAACAATTGTGGAACCTGGCGAAAGATAACAAAGCCACCTTCGCACTCTCGGTCTGGTTCACCGCACGGAATGTGCGCGATTCTCTATCCACGCCGGCCGGGTTGGATAGTGCGGTTACCTGGTGCAAACGTTATGGAGTTACCAAAGTATATCTTGAAGCCTTCGGGAGGGGTCTTTATGCGGAGCGCAAGACTCTGGCAGATGCGAAGGCCAGGCTGCTGAAAGAGGGATTCGAAGTGCAGGGCGGTGTCACGACCAGTCAGTTCGGAAAAGACGGTGTCGGCAATGGGTGGAAGGGCGCCCAATGCTATACCGACAAAGGAACACAGGAAGAACTCCAGCGCATCTTCGAATTCGCCGCCTCCCTGTTCGATGAAATCATTATTGACGATTGGTATTTCACGACGTGCCAGTGCGAGGCCTGTGCCGCCGCCCGCGGAAACCAGACCTGGCCGGAGTACTAATCGGGTACAATGCCTGCTTTAACATGCGCTGGCTGGCAAGTCTGGGCAACGCCGGCGGCGGCTGGTTCGATAGTGGCGGCACGAGAACGACGGTGAATACATACCTGGAGCAGGCCCGGCATTCTGTGTTGTCATGCCTGACAAGGATGCGGTGGTGGCCATCACTGCCGACACCGCCGACATGCAAGGCGAATTGAACGCGATTTGGAACAACCTGTTTCCCGCATTTCAATCCGGGGCGCTGCCAGAGGATGCGGCCGGACAGGCAAAGCTGAAGCAAGTGATCGCCAATCTGCAAGCCCATCCGGCGAAGAAGGATAAATAAAATGGAATCTTATTAATCCAATTCTTATGAAACGAAATTCTTTGGTGGTCCTGCTTTTGCTGGCACTGGCACCCGTCGTTCAGGCTGAAACTGCCACGGTGCGCGAGCGTTTGCTGCTCGATTTCGGCTGGCGCTTCCACCAGGGCGACCCGGAAGACGCGATCAGCAATGGCACGAACATCTTCGATTACCCCGAGCCCGGCACACTCGACAAGACGCGAACGCGGGATCTGATCGCGGCCGCCGACCTGGCGGCGAACCGGGCTGACCCGGTGGCGATCAACCTGGGTGCCAAGGTTTCGTTTGTCCAGCCTGGTTTCGACGCCCGAAGCTGGCGGGAGCTGGACATCCCGCACGATTGGGCCGTGGAATTGCCGTTCGATCCCCATGGCAACGCCGCGCACGGCAAGAAGGATCTCGATCCGAAGAACGGCACGACCATCGGCTGGTATCGGCGCGCCTTCGATCTGGCTCCCGCGGATTCGGGCAAAGCCGTCTGGCTCGAATTAGATGGGGTTTATCGCAATGCCGTGATCTGGCTCAATGGCCATTGCCTGGGCCGCCACATCAGCGGCTACGGCAGCTCTATGTTGGATATTGGCAAGGTAGCAAATTTCGCCGGACGCAACACTTTGGTCGTGCGGGTTGATGCCACACGCTACGAAGGCTGGTTCTACGAAGGGGCGGGAATTTACCGCCATGTCTTGCTGGTCAAAGCCAGCCCGCTCCACGTTGCCCACTGGGGCACTTCCGTCACCACCCTCGAAGTGACGGATAGGCAAGCGGTGGTCAAAGTGGAAACCACCCTCACCAACGATTCGGATACTGCCCGGGTCTGCATGGTGGAAATCCAGATCGTTGAGCCCGACGGCCGGCAGCTCAAGGGGGCGGGCGCAATTGGCTCCAACGCCGGCCGGAGCCTCTCTCCCGCCGAGATTCCCGCCCACAGCCAGAAAATCATCACGCAGTCCATTGAGGTGCCACAACCGCAGCTGTGGTCACCTGGGACGCCCCGCCTCTACCACGCGGACATCAGCGTGAAAGAGTGGGCGGGGAGCGTGGTGGACGCATGCGAGACGACCTTCGGCATCCGCACATTCCGGTGGGACCCGAACGAGGGCTTTTTTCTCAACGGCAAGCACGTTGAGATTCAGGGCACTTGCAACCATCAGGATCACGCCGGCGTGGGTATCGCACTGCCGGACCGGATCCAGTCTTTCCGAATCGAGAAGCTCAGGGAAATGGGCGCCAACGCCTACCGGACGGCACATGGTCCACCGACGCCTGAGTTACTCGACGCCTGCGACCACCTTGGAATGATGGTGATGGACGAGATCCCAGCTATGTAAGTATGGACGCCACTGGGCGCTACCTGATGATCGCCAACTTCCAGGGCGGCAGCATCGCCACGTTCGCGCTGGAGCCTGACGGCAGCATTGGCGAGCGCACCGCGTTCGTGCAGCACACTGGCACCAACGTCAATCCAGCTCATCCCATTCAGGCCCACGCTCACTCAATCCGGGTTGATCCGGCCAACCGGTTTGTCTTGGTGGCGGATCTCGGCTTGGACAAGTTGTTCACTTATCGGCTGGACTCCATGACTGGCGCGCTCCAGCCAAATGACCCGCCGTTCTCATCTGTGGCGGTGGGATCGGGCCCGCGTCATACCGCCTTTCTTCCCGATGGCCGCATTGTTTACCTGATCAATCAGATGGCCAGCACCATTATCCGTTTCGGTTGGGATTCAGCTACTGGCGCCCTCACGCAATTTGAGCCCGCTTCCACACTGCCGGAGGGATTCAAGGGTCAGAACGATACGGCTGAAATTCTCGTGCATCCTGGCGGGAAGTTCATTTACGCCACCAATCGCGGACACAACACGGTGGCAGTGTTTTCCGTCGAGGGGGAGACGGGGCGCCTGAAGTTGATTCAAGACATCTCGACCCAGGGCAAGACTCCGCGAAACTGTGAATTCGACCCCACTGCCCACTGGCTGCTGGTGAGCAATCAAGATAGCAACAACGCGGTCGTCTTCGGCATAGATCCGAACACCGGACGGCTGACCCAGGCTGGGGAACCGATCAAGGTTTTGTCGCCTTTTTGCGAGCGTTTTCTCCCGGTGGAAAAATGATTCCCAAACGCTATTCTTTAATCCGGCATAAATTGAGCGGTGAAAACAACGGTATTCAATCCATTTGTTTGGACAGCCGAAATGGCTGCCCAAGACCGTGCCAAATCCGATGAACCCCGGTTCCAAAAATCATGAATCCAAAACTTCCTTGTTGGCTGGCGATATCTTCGACCATTGGCCTTTTCGCGATATTAACCGGCTGCCACACCTCTGAAGTGTCTAAGCTGGGCGCGGCGACGCCGTGCATGGCTGTGCTCGACCGCTTCACCGCTGCTGATGTGCCGGCAATGGGTCCGGACGAAACTGCTTCGCCAGCCGGTCGTTGGACGAACGGCGTCAAGCCCCCTAATCTTCCGGGCAACGGCCTGGCGCAACATTCAATGCTCGTGGTTAGTGAAAACTACGATAAAATGTTCCTCGTCAAGGATGGCAAAGTCATCTGGACCTATTCCACTGGCACCAGCTTCGAATACAACGATGTCTGGATGCTTTCCAACGGTAATATTCTTTTCTCGCGCATGGAATACGCCGAGGAAATCACACCGGAAAAAAAGGTGGTGTGGCGTTACGATTGCAGCAAAGCCACCGGCGCCAGTCATACGGAGATTCACACCTGTCAGCCCATTGGCCTGGACAAGGTCATGATCGTGGTGAACGGCCTGCCGCCGAAATTGAAAATAATCAATACCAGGACCGGGGCCGTGGAAGTGGAGCACGAACTGCCTTTTAGCCAGCCGCCCAACCCCAGTGGCATTCATGGGCAGTTCCGCCGGACTCGTGTCACCGCCCATGGAACCTACCTTGTTCCGGTCTTTGGGATGGGCTACGTCGTGGAATACGACAAGAACTTCCAGGAAATCTGGAGATACAAAATCAAATCGCCGTGGGCCGCCCTTCGTCTCAAGAACGGCAATACGCTGATCACCGATGAAGCGGACAGCCTGACGCGTGAAGTCAATCCCAAGGGCGAGACGATCTGGGAATGCAACACGAAGAAGGACCTGCCTGCGGAATTCCAGTTCAGTTCCGCGCCGCAGAGCTGCACCCGCCTGGCCAACGGCAATACCATCTTCACTTCCCGCGGTGACAATGGCAAAGGCCCGCAGCTCATCGAGGTGACCCCGGACAAGAAAGTCGTTTGGGTGTTGCAAGACTGGAAGACCTTTGATGGCATTAGCGCGGTGCAGATCCTGGACGATCCGGGCATCCCCGAAATCCCCGGGCAATCGGAGCACTGAATCGCCATCGGAAGTGGGGCGGTTCGAGCGGTGCCTGTACTGCCGAATAACTCGGAGGACCGGGTCAATTTGGACGGAATTCCTTTATGATGGACTAAATGGTCGGGCGTAGTGAGGATGGAGTGAAATCATTCGTTATGAAAATTTGCAATTTATTTGTTCCCACGGCGTTAACTTCATTTTTTCTTGCTTCGCTGACATACGCGGATCCGGTTCCGTTGACGCGCAACGGGCCGGTCGCGCTGGACAAAATCCGGGTGAACAATGCGAGCGTCCTGCCGATGACGGGCGCATGGAAATTCAAGCTTGACCGCGGCATTATGACGCCGATTGGCTACCGGCCCGCGTCCGGCGCGAAAATCGTCACGGCATCAAGCAGCAAGCAGGGGTGTCAGCCGGAGTACGCCTTGCTGGACGGCGACTGGCATTGGACGGCGGAGAACAATCGTTCCGGCACCTGGTGGAAGGTGGACTTGGGGAAATCCGTCCCACTCAGCCGGGTGGGTCTGGCCTGGGATTCGGAGCGCGGCACTTACAATTACAAAGTCGAGGGGAGCGCGGACGATTCGGACTGGAAGACGCTGGCGGCGGGTGCGATGCCCGGCGCGGGTGGCACGATTACACTGAGCAACGCGCCGGCGCAGTGGCTGCGCGTCAGCATTGCCAACTCCGGTGGAGGCGGACGGCGCGGCGGCGCCAGCGCCGGGCTGCGGCATGTGAAAATCTTTGCGAGCGAGAACGGCGTGGAACACGAATGGAAGCTGCCGGGGCCGTCCGAAACCGAGTCGCAGGAACGCAACGCTTTTACCCAAACCGGCTTTGATGATTCGGGGTGGGACACAATTTCCGTACCGTCGAACTGGGAGATGCTGGGCTACAGTCAGCCGACTTACAATAACCCGGACAACGCGGTGGGTCTTTACCGCAAATGGGTGGATGTGCCGGCCAGCTTCGCGGGCAAAAGAATTCTGTGGCATTTCGACGGTGTCAACAACGGCGCGGAGATTTTCGTGAACGGGAAGCCGGTAACTTATCACGAAAGCGGATTCACCGCATTCGATGCGGATGTGACGGAGGCGCTGATGCCGGGCCGGAGGAATCTGGTGGCGTTACGGGTGAGCAAGAACACGCCGTCGGTGGATCTGGACACCGGCGATTTCTGGTGCCTGGGCGGCATTTTTCGGGAGACGTACCTGTTGGCGCTGCCCGCACGCATGTTGAAGACATCACTTTGGTGACGGACCTTGATACCAATTACCACGACGCCACCCTGCAAACGACGCTGCAAATTCAAGGGCCGCCCGGCACGACGGTGGCGGTCACCGGGAAATTGTATCAATATTCCGGCGCGGCTGCGCGGTCAGGGAAGATGTCCGCGTCCGGGACGACCGACAACAGCGGAATGGCGACGTTGCAGCTTTCCACGCCCGTGGCGGCTCCGGCGCTGTGGTCGGCGGAAAAGCCCAATTTGTATTACGTGGTGTTTGCCCTCGACAGCGGGCGCAAAACGGTGGAGCAGGTGCAGGAGCGATTCGGCTTCCGCAAAATCGAAATCAAGGACGGGATGGTGCTGTGGAACGGGCAGCCGGTCAAATGCACGGGTTGTTGCCGGCACGAAATCTGGCCGACTTTGGGCAAGGCGCTGAACGAGGAAGCCTGGACAACAGACTTGGCGCTGATGAAAGCGGCCAACATCAACGCCATTCGCACTTCCCACTACAATTTCGCGCAACGGTTCCTGGAACTTTGCGATGAGCGCGGTTTTTATCTGCTGGACGAAATTCCATTCTGCTGGTGCGACACGAGCGATCCCGTGCTCAAGCCGGCCTTCCTGGAACGGGCGCGGGAGACCTTGGCGCGCGACAAGAACCGGGCGGCGGTGCTGGCCTGGAGCCTGGGAAATGAAAACAGTCCCGGTCCCAACGTGAAAGCGGTGGCCGAATACGTCCACGCCGCCGATCCGACGCGCCTGCAATTCGCTTCGGAAACCGGCCCGAGCGGTTGCCCGGGCGTGGATTTGAGCGACCACCATTACCCCAGCTTCCGGGAGATGGACAACATCGCGCGAACGGCCATTCGCACCAAGATTCCGGCCATCATTACCGAGAATCCGCATACCTATTACACCGACCGGGCCAATGATTTTGATCCCGGCGTGCGCGAGATGTGGGGCGAGGCGCTGTCCAACGAATGGAGCGTAATTTGGCCAACGAAAAATATTGTCGGGTCGTTTATCTGGGAATGGCAGGATCAGGCCCTCGCCGCCAAGACCAGCCCGTCGGCTGCCACGGGAACTTTCAAGGACACCGTTCACAAGGGCATCGTGGATTCTTATCGCAAACCGCGGACGGACCTCTGGCATGTGAAAATGGAATACAGCCCGGTCATGACGGGTGCGCGCGAAGTGGAAATCACCGGCGGCAAATGCGCCGTCATCCTGACCAACCGCTATGCTTTCACGGACCTTGCCGAATTGACCTGCCGCTGGACTGCGCTCGCCGGTGACAAGAAGCTGGCCGAAGGAAGAATGCATGTCACCTGCCCGCCCGGTTCTTCCGTGGCGGCGCAATTTCCCGCCGCCGCCGGCATGGAGACGTTGCGAATTGAATTCATCCATCCTGACGGACGAAATATTTACAACGCGCTGCTTCGGGTCAAAGGAACTTCCGCGTCGGCGCCGTGGTCGCCGTTGGCGGATGGAGGGCCGCTTAAATTGGATGATCAACCGTCCGAAATCAGCGTGGGCAATGCCCTCATGCAATTGACGGTGGACAAGACCACCGGGCTGGTTCAGACCTGGAAGGTCAACGGCGCCACCGTGATGAAGGGCGGGCCGGTCATCAATTTTGGGGAAGGCGCGCCGAGCGACAGTTATTTCTTCCGCAATTCCCAGCCGCCACATCTGAAGAATCCAGCGGTCTCCGCTGCCGCCGAAGGAGGTTCCGTCCGCATCAACATTGCCGGAGACGCTGCTTTTGGCGATGCCGGCGAACCGGTCGCTCATGTCAATTATACGCTATTGGTGGCGGGGAACGCGCAGATTGATGTCAACTGGACCGTGCAGTGGCATTCCGGCAACGCCAAATTGCGGGAGTTGGGCATGAAGAACCCGCTGCCCGACGACTTCAACCAGATGACCTGGCGGCGCACCGGGACATGGACCGATTATCCCGCCGATCATATCGGCCTGGCCGGGACGGCCTCCAGCGGGGATGTGGCCTTCCGCGCCAATCACGGCAACACGCAATGGATGCTGATGTGTGGCGACAAGGGGAACGGCATAGTCTTGCTGAATTCCGGCCAGCCGCTGCAAGCCCGGGCGCGGACCAGCAGCGACGCCACCGTGCTTTACGCCAGCGAGAATGTGACGGTGCCGGATGAACTGGCGAGAGATTTGCTGCCGCAGCACGAAATCAACCTCCGGGACGGCGCCGAGGCCAGCGGCGGCTTTCGGCTGGCGGCGGCGCGGATTGCTGCGCAAATTGCCAAATAACCTGGCAAACGGGCTTGTGAATAACATGTCAAAGAAATACTTGCAAACGAGTGTAATCTGTTTTTCCCGGAAACCTGCCAGTCAGAATCATGAACTGCGCGCTCCTATTTCATGAACTGAATATTGTAGGCGCGATGGTCTCTGGGGAGTTGCAGCGGTCCGGCTGTCGGTTTGCCGTCCACCACGATTTTAGTCCAACCGGACTGGACCTCGATTGTGAAACGGATGCCGGCCAATTCCACATCGTTTAGCGTGAAGTCAATCGTCTTAAACGGTTTCAGGTAAACGTTGTGGGCGTCCATTTTGAGTCCGAGAATGGCCATGAGATATTCCCAGCACGATTTGTAGCGGGGATAAGGAGGGAAGCGGGGCGTGTCTTTATTAGGTTCTTCCGGCAGAGTGCGGCTCAACCCGTCGGGACCGGCGGATTTGTTCCATTCGCCCACGAAGAGGTGATTGTTGTGCAGGCTCGCTTCCAGCGAATTGAAAACGTCCAATGATTTGGCTTCGTCGCCAACATTCGCCAGCAGCGAGGCCAGCTCTTCCTGCGGGCCAAACCAAGCGGTCCGGGCATGATAGCCGGCCTGCATTTCTGGCTGGTGGCCGGGCCTCATGCCATTAGCCCAGCCGCGAAAACCCTTTCCCGGATCGTCAATGAGATTGTTAGTGAAGAGAGTGTGGAGCGCGGCGGAAACTTTTTCCTGAGGCAGCACACTCTCTGCTCGCGGATCCAGGAGCGTGAGCCATTTGCCGAAGAGCTGGTCGTTGAATGTGTCCTGCCCGTCGGTGCGTCTGAGGGCATCCGGGTTTTCGCTGCGGTTGGTGGGAACAAAAAAAGTGTTCCAGTAATTTCCATCCTTGTTCCAGAGCAACTCGTCCAGGCTCTGTCGCGCCTTGGGCAACATTTCCCCGGCAGGCAGCCCCTCGATGACAGACGGCTGATGCAGCGTTCGCGACATCTGGTCCAGGCTGTAAAGCCCATAGACCCACATCACACTCACATAAGAGTTGACGCCGGGCATGTGCCAGATGTCGTAAGATTGATTGCCTTCGCGGTTGTGGAGTAGATATTGGTAATTATCGGCTTCGTAAACACGGTTGGCGGCCAGGGTGGCCAGCGGCAAACCTTTGGCCAGCCAATCCGCATCGTTGAACCACAATGAATCGCGATAAACACGGCCGATAAAGGTCGGTTCTTCCGCATAATCCGAGCTGTCATTCCACAAAGAGTGCCAGACGAATCCGGCCCTGCTCCCGCTGGTGGGAATCACCTTGAAGAATTGATCCATGTCCATTCGCTCCAGCTCGGGCCAGTTGATCATGTAAAGCCAGTTGTTATAGACGCAAACATCCATCGTATTAACCCAGCCGTGAGGAACTTCCTGCTCAAGAAAATATGGGTCGTCCGTCAGGATGGTCGAGGTGCAGACCGAACATAGCGACGAGAACCATAGCCGCTTGCAGGCGGGGGGAACGTTGTAACCCGACACGATTTCAGCAAGCTTACATCGATTCCATTGCAGGAAGTTCCAAGACCAGCACTACCGCAGGAGGTTTGGCACTCGGTGGTTTTAGAAATAAATGATCGGATGGCGCGAATGCAGCGCCTGTGGCGACCCTGATCCGTCCCGTTACGGAACTTTGGCGCCACGGACGATTTCCACGGGAATCCACATGTGCTTCATCAGCGCGCTTTCAATTTTGAAGCCCGCCTTTTCCAGGGCCACCCGCACATAGATGGGGCGGCAGTCAAGAAAGTTCGGGAAGTGTTCATGCGTCCATTCAAAAGCACCGACCAGCGGGTCATGTTTGGCGTCTTTGGACATGCCCACCACCACGATGCGCCCACCCGGCCGCAGAACGCGCTTGCACTCGCGCAACGTCGTCGGGATATCCGGCGTGTCGAACAATTCCAGCGTAAAGCTCATGAAGACCGCGTCCATGCTGTTGGCCTCGTAAGGAAGTTGCGTCGCGTCAGCGCAGCGCAGCCGGGCGCGTTCGAGGAGCTTGGACTTGGCGAGGTTCGCTTTTGCCCGCAGAAGCATTTTGTCCGACAAATCGAGGCCGAATACCATGCCTGTCGGTCCGACGGCTTTCGCGAGGGCCACGAGGCTGTGTCCAGTGCCGAAGCCGATTTCCAAAACGCTTTCCCCGGCGCGCATGCGCAACAACTCCAATCCCGCCTTGCGCATGGGGGCTTCGCTGCGTTCGGACAGCAAATCATAGACGCGACTGATTTTGTTGTAAAACGCCCTGGTCTGGTCTTTCGATTGGAAAACTCTCAGAACGGGGGCAGGACTGGTTTTGCGGGTCGAGTTCATATAGATCATTAAGCGGACAGCGTTGGATCGAACGGACTGCGCTTCCGTTTCATTCCTTGCAAGCGGCCGGCCCGTCCCTCCTTGGCCGTTTCCAAAGCGGACCAGAGTCCTGAGCGGGTAATCAGCCCGATGGGGCAATCGGGTTTCTCACGCGTCACGACTGGCAAATTGCCGACATCCTTGGCGGCAAATCGCTTCAGAACGGTGAAAAGGTCTTCATCCGGAAAAGCCGTGGACCCATCGCGAGACATGATGTCCTTGACCTGCACTTTTTGACGCTCCGTCTCGGCGACCCGATGGATGGCCAAGAGCGTAACCCGTCCGGACAACTTGTTCTGCGCCACCACCGGCAAGCTGGCCAAGCCATAATCTCCCATCAAACTCATGGCGTCGCTCACGGACGCGTTCGCGTTCACATAGACCGGCATGTGAATCATGACATCGGCGGTCTTGACACGATGCAGCACAATCGGCTCGAACTCGTCGGCATGGAAAGGGGAGTCGAGACGGCTGTTGACCTGGGCGGGAAAGATCGTTCGTTTCCCTGAAAGAATAAACGCCGTGACCACGGCGAACATGGCCGGGCCTAACAGCCCATAACCGCCGGTCATCTCGGAAATCATGATGATCGTGGATATGGGAGCTTTGGCGGCGGCGGCAAAGAAAGCAATCATTCCGACGATCGCATAAGTGCCCGGATGCGGCACCGCGGATGGAAAGAGATAGGCGGCCCCATAACCAAACGCGCCGCCAAACATGCCGCCGGTGACCACGCACGGGCCGAATATGCCTCCCGAATTGCCTGAGCCTAACGTTAAGGACGCACCCACGATTTCAGCAACCGCCGCCAGCAACAGCATGAGCGGCGGCAACAACTGCAGGTCTTGGGATATGGCAAATTGGGCCCACCCATAGCCGGTTCCAATCACTGAAGGAACCAGGAGACCGATCATGCCGGTGCAAAAACCGCCAATGGCTGCGGCCGCCCACAGAGGGAAACGCTTAAAGAACTTTTCGAGTTGAAAATAGACCATGAACAAGAACCGCGCCAATAGAGCGCAGCCGACCCCCAACAGCGCATACAGGATCAAAGTCCACGGGTGATCGAACTGCGTCGCCTGCGGCGGGGGGGTGAATACGGGCTGAAATCCTACGGCGGCTCCGACAATGGAGTAGCCGACGACGGCAGCGATCAAAGCGGGCACCAAAGCCTCAACTTCGAAATCCTCCTTGTAAAAAATCTCCGCGGCAATGATGGCCCCGGCCAGCGGGGCCTTGAAAATCGCGGCAATGCCGGCACCCAGCCCTGCAGCCAGGGCAAGGTTCCGTTCCCGCGCAGATAGTTTCAGTAGGTTGGCAATGCTGGCGGCGGCGGAGGCTCCGATCTGGGCAATCGGTCCTTCCCGTCCAGAAGTGAGACCTCCGCCGATGGTGATGGCCGAAGTGATCAGCTTGAAGATCGAGGTCTTGAAGTTGAGCTTTTCGCTGTTGTGGAACGCCCGAATCGCGGCATTCGTGCCAATTCCTGCGGTCTGCGGAGCGAATTTCCAGGTGAGAAAGCCACCCACCAAGCCGGCCGCGGTTGTGACCAGGGGGAGCATCCAGGGACGGCTCATGTGAAATGGATACTGGCTCATACCCCCTTCTCCGCCTGGGAGCGGAGGAATGTATCCAACCAGAGTGCCGAGCACGAAATGCTTGACCAAGTTGATGCACCAGAGCAGCGCCAACGCCCCCAGGCCGGCCCCGACGCCAATCAGAATACCGATGAGCCCCATTTCCGAAGATAGGTGGCCCCTTCTCCCATTTCCGGGATCTGCCTTAAACCAGGCCGTTGAGCTATCCGTTTCCACATAATTGAATTCGATGAACAGCACTGTCATTGCAAAGTTCGGCCGACATCATAATGAAAGCGGGCTTCAAATAAACGGATTAAATCAAAATGTCTCTCGGTCCGTTTGCCAGGGGACGGTCCACCGCCGAGCTGTTTTCCTGGGATGGACGGAACTAGTCTCCGACCGGCAGCGCGCGCGTGGGCGGCGGAGGGCTTCCGGCCTGCCATTGCCACCAACCTGCCGCCACCAACTTCTCTCCCGCGTAGCCCGCCACATCCCAGGGATCTCCCGCGGTCCACATGATGTGTGGCCCGATTATCTCAAACAGCACCGACCACCCCGCCCAATGCGCCGCGATTTCTCCGACCCTTTCTTCTTGCGTTGTAAGGTCGTGCCGCCAACCGCGACAAATCTGCATGAGTTGAACGCTCGAAAGGCTTCACCCGCGCCGGCCAAAAACGATTTCCGCGCGTTAGGTGATTACTTTAATGCATGAATCCAGTGCGCTATATTATTTTAGGAGTACTCGCGGGCATCGCGACCGAGGCCGCGCCCATCCAATTTCAGAGTCCCGAGCGGCAGGTGGCGCTGGTGGAGCTTTACACCTCCGAAGGGTGCCGCAGTTGCCCGCCGGCCGAGTCGTGGTTGAGCGGGCTGAAAGAAAAACCCGGTCTCTGGAACGAGTTTGTGCCCGTCGCTTTTCATGTGGATTATTGGAACTATCTCGGTTGGCGCGACAAATGGTCCAGCAAGCAGTATTCTGATCGTCAACGCGATTATGCCGGACTTTGGGGCAGCGAGAATATTTACACGCCTGAGTTTGTTCTTAATGGTCAGGAGTGGCGCAACTGGCTTGGCCTGAGAGGCGCTCCCGGTTTGGCTGGAACCAGAATCGGCATCCTCCAGGTTACCTCTGAGGACACAAATCACTGGCAGGTAAATTTTAGACCTGAAGCCGCCGTTACAACCGCTCTCGAAGTCAATGCCGGCCTTTTGGCCAGCGGATTGGTTTCCGACGTGAAGGCTGGAGAAAACGCGGGGCGCCGTTTACAACACGATTTTGCGGTGCTCAAGCTCATCAAACAGCCGCTCGCCGGCAAGGACGGCGAGTACCATGGTGCTTTCACAATGACCGGCGGGCAGAATTCGCCGGAAGGAATTTTGGCGCTGGCCGTTTGGGTCACTCGCAGCGGAACTCTTGAGCCTGTGCAATCGGTTGGCGGCTGGCTGGTGCCGCCGGCGAAAGTCAAATGAGAAGGGCGTGATTTCTTGGCCGTCCTCGCCGCTTCGAGGACTTTGGACGGTTCAAGGCGCACCTTGAAATCGGGATTAACGTGGACGAAACAGATGACTCCCTTGGTATTGACAACAAAAACTGCCGGATGAGGAAGGATATGGTTGCGGTTGCCCGTGGCGGCATCCAGATCCACGTTGTGAGTTTTCATCGCTTCGAGAGTGGCGTCGTCCACTTTGTAGGAGATGCCGAATGCCTTGACGGCCTTGGCATCGCTGTCGGAAAGCAGCGTGTAGTCGAGTTTGTCTTTCTGCATGGTTTCGCGCAGCTTGCTCGGCTGATCCATGCTGATGGCAATCAACTTTATGCCTTCCTTGGTCAGGTCGTTCGTGATGCTGGTAAGTGCCTGGTGAGCTGGACCCCTATTTTTAGACCACAGGTAAGTTTCGATTTTTGCCGGTTTGCTGTAGATAAGAAAGAGCAGACTTATGAAAGCAAAATGGAAAAGACACAGTGCGGCCTTCAAGGCCAAAGTGGGATTCGAAGCCCTGGTGGGGCTGAAGACGGTCGCGCAATTGGCGCGAGAGTATGCGGTGCATCCGGCGCAGGTCACGCAGTGGCGGGCGACGATTCGGGATCACATGCCCGAATTGTTTGAGCCCGGGCAACCCCGCACGGAGGATCAGGAACAGTTGATTGCCCAACTGCATGAGAAGATTGGCCAACTGACGGTGGACTTGGACTGGCTTAAAAAAAAGTCCAGGCAACTGGGGCTTTAACATGTTTAATCGCTCCCGATCCGCAGCTCAGCGTGCGGCGCCAGTGCGAGCTGCTGGCGGTGTGCCGTGGCAGTTATTATTACCAGTGCTGTCCGGAGACAGAGGAGAACCTGGCGCTGATGCGGCGGTTGGACCAGATGCATTTGGACCACCCGGTTTATGGCAGCCGCAAACTGACCGTGCTGTTGCGCCGGGAGGGTTTGACCATCAATCGCAAACGGGTGGTGCGGCTGCTGCGGTTGATGGGGATCGAGGCGATTTACGCCAAGCCCAAGACGAGTCTGCGGGAGATGGGGCACCAGATTTATCCGTATCTGTTACGCAATTTGGCAGTGACGGGACCGGATCAGGTTTGGTGTTCGGACATTACGTATGTGCCTATGGCAACTGGGTTTATGTATTTGGTGGCGGTGATGGATTGGTGGAGTCGTTACGTGCTGGGATGGCGCTTGAGCAACACGTTGGAGGCGGACTTTTGTGTGGACGCTTGGGAGGCGGCGTTGCGGGCGGGGCGTCAGGCGCCGTTGATTTCCAATACCGACCAGGGATCGCAGTTCACCTCCCCGATGTTTATCGATGCGGTGGAATCGGCGGGGGTGGACGTGAGCATGGACGGACGGGGTCGCTGGATGGACAACCGGTTTATCGAGCGGCTGTGGCGGAGCGCCAAGTATGAGGACATTTATTTGCAAGACTATGGCGACGGGTTGGCGGCAGGGCGCGGACTGGGCCGGTGGTTTGACGGCTACAACCGGGAACGACCGCACCAGGCGTTGGGCTATGCGACGCCGGCGGACGCGTATTTTGATCCCGGCACGCATGGAGCCCAACCGGCCAAATGGGAAGCGATGCAACCTGCCAGAGGCAGGAGCGATCGCAGCACTTGACAGAGAGGCAGGCGGCAGGAAAAGGCTTGAAATCAGACCGCCTGCGGCGGTAGAGTTGAGAACCCTAAGAAAACGGAGAGGGAGGACGGGCAGTGCTCCGCATCGCTCGTTCTCTCTTTTCGAAAGGGTTTTGAAACACGGAATGAACAGTAGTCAACTACAATTAGTAATGACAGCAATCGGCAAAAGTCGCGCTTATTTCATGCGCTCCGTGGTCTAAAGGATGGGGTCCACCTCATGGAGATGGGCGTTGCAAAACGGGCACCAACCGCCGCGATAAAACACCAGCACGGCGGGTTTGTCTGAAACGAGCTTTCGGAGGCGCACTTCCTTGTCTTCCACCGTGCGTAAAGTCACATCGGGAATCGAATCACCGACTTTTAGGGCGGAGGGAATGATTGCAGCGCGCGACAGCAGGGCGCCTGCCAGCAGAATGCAGAATATTGTTTTCATGGGTATTTGAGTTTCTGTTTTGAATAGGGAGAACTTTTGTCTCAATTCTGACCAAAGGTTGTGTCGTTGTTCAGCTTTGAGCCATGCCGCCATCAACCAGCAGTTCCGTGCCGGTCACGAAGCTGGCATCAGGCGACGCGAGAAATGCGACCGCCTTGGCGATTTCGCCGGGTTGACCAATCCGGGCGAGCGGAACTTGGGCAACAATCGCTCCGCCCATTTCCTGAACGGCGGCCTCTGGCAAACCCATCTTGCCAAAAATCGGCGTGGCAACCGGACCTGGGCTGACCACGTTGACGCGAATCTTACGGCTCGCAACTTCAAGCGCCAGAGTCTTGACAAGGTTGTTTAACGCGGCTTTGCCCGCCGCGTAGATGCTCGCTCCCGGCATCCCGAAATGCGCCACGCTGGAGGATGTGAACACGACCGACGCTCCCTCGGTGAGCAACGGCATGGCGTACTTGGCGGTGAAATAAGCGCCCTTAAAATTCGTGTTGGTCATTTCATCGAAAAGCTCCTCGGTGGATTCCGCCAATGGCGCGAACTTCGCGATGCCCGCATTGGCAAACAGGATGTCTATGTGTCCGACTTTTTCGCGAATGGTTTGGAACACGCGCTCGATGTCCGCAATGCGTGACACATCGGCGACCAAGCCGAGCGTATCGCCGCCGAGTTCCCTGGCCGCAGACGCGACGGCCTCCGGTTTGCGCCCGATGATGATGACCTGCGCGCCCTCCTGTTTTAATTCGTGAGCGGTGGCGAGGCCAATGCCGCTGTTCCCGCCGGTGATGACGGCTACTTTATTTTGGAGTTTCATGATGTTTTCGCTGATTGATGTCTGGTTTGAATGATTATTTCAAGCTGTTGTCGTCAGATTCAGTCCCGCAGCACATGGCAGGTGTAGCCGCCAGGATGTTTGACGAGATACTTTTGATGATATTCCTCCGCCGGGTAAAATGTCGTTGCCGCAGTAATCTCCGTCGTGATCGGCCGGTTGAATTTGCCCGACTTGTCCCAGCGCGTCTTCACGCGTTCGGCAGTCTGTTTCTGTTCGGCGCTCGTGTAGAAAATGGCCGAGCGATATTGCGTGCCCGCGTCGTTGTGCTGCCGGTTCAGCGTTGTCGGGTCGTGCATGCGAAAGAAATAATCCAGCAAAGACTCGTAGCTGAGCCGGGTGGAATCGAACACCACCTGAATTGATTCCGCATGGCCAGTGGCGCCGGTGCAAACATCCTCGTATGTCGGGTCCGGCGTCGCGCCCCCGGTGTAACCGACCGTCGTTTTGATGACACCGGGGATCTTGCGAATGATTTCCTCCATGCCCCAAAAGCAACCACCCGCCAGGATAGCCGTTTCATGCGCCGGGGCCTTGATGACACCTGTTTTGACAAACGGCTCAAGATATTGGCCGTAGCCGGCTTGGTCCATGTCGTCCACCGGAATAAATTTCAGCGCGGCGGAATTGATGCAGTAACGCAAGCCGTTCGCGCCCGGCCCGTCGTCGAACACATGGCCGAGATGCGAGTCCGCCACGCTCGAGCGGATCTCGGTCCGCACCATGCCCAGGGTGGAATCCTTTTTCTCGACGACAGCGCCGCTTTGCAGTGGCTGGGTGAAACTCGGCCAGCCCGTGCCGGAATCAAACTTGTCCAGCGAACTGAACAACGGCTGGCCCGAAACCACGTCCACGTAGAGGCCGGGCTTATGATTGTCCCAATACGCGTTATGGAACGGCGGTTCCGTGCCGGATTGTTGGGTGACCGCGAACTGTTCGGAGGACAGCTTCTTTTTCAACTCCGCCAGATCCGGTTTCTTGAAATCCTGCATATGTTCTGGTTCGTAGGTTGAAATCTCGGCCGGCTGCGCGCGCCCCTGGCGCGCCACAACGGCGAGACCGACCGCCAATAAGGCCGCCGCCGCCGCCACGGCTGCAGTTTTAATTGAGGGCATAGGCTTTCCAATTATTCAGTTTCACTTTCATTTAATGCTCTTGGCGCCAGAACTCCAATCCGCGCCCTAAACATGAGTCGCGCGGCCCGCTGAAAGCTTACAGAGGAAAATGAAAAGGCGTTGGTCTGCCTTCCACGGGCCAAAGCTGGGAGAGTTTGCTTTTCCCGCATGAATCATTAGATTTTACCCGTGAACGCGGACAAAAATTCAACCGCAAGCCAGGCGTTGCCTCGAGAAAGCGCTCTCGCGGCTCCAGCCCTGTCCGACCCAGAGCGGTGGGTGGAACTTCACGGCGATTACCTTTTCAGGTACGCCATGATGCGCCTGCGCGACCCCAGCAAGGCGGAAGATGCTGTCCAGGAAACCTTTCTCGCCGCGCTAAAAGGAGGCAAGAGTTTCGCCGGACGGTCGGCGGAGAAGAGTTGGCTGGTCGGTATTCTTAAAAACAAGATTTCCGATTATTATCGCAAAGCCAGCCGCGAAACCTCGTTCACAGACCTGGAGTTTTACTCGGACGAAGAGAGTGACCGCTTTGTCGCGGACGGCCTGTTCAAAGACAGTTGGATTCACGAACTCGGCCCGCAGGAGTGGTCTAGTCCCGGCGCCAGTCTGGACAGCGAGGTGTTTTGGCAGACTTTTCGCGATTGCTCGAGCAAACTGCCAAAGAACGTCGGGACTGTATTCACTTTGCGGGAGGTTGATGGCATCGAGAGCAGGGAGATTTGTGCAATGCTGAACATTTCCGAGAGCAATCTTTGGGTGATGCTGCATCGCGCCCGCATGGCCTTGCGCCGCTGCCTGGAAACGAACTGGTTTGGAAAAAGGGACCCGCAGGAATGAAATTTGGCCAGGCACATCGCCCGGC
Organism: uncultured Verrucomicrobiae bacterium; assembly: GCA_963707025.1. Classification (GTDB taxonomy): domain Bacteria; phylum Verrucomicrobiota; class Verrucomicrobiia; order Limisphaerales; family Palsa-1400; genus JBEKOF01. The sequence goes on from CAVPOM010000004.1 coordinate 122,598, forward strand.
GCCCGCGAGATGCGCGAGGCGGGTGAATCAAAAAGACGAAAAAAATCGGCTTGTAAGGTCTGTCCTTTTGGCGCGACCCATCCTGGACAGTTAAACCTGAACAACAAAAACGAAAGAAACGAAAACAAGCTTATGAAATTAACACCGTGTCGGGTATGGACATGCCGGCACGCCCCGCTCAATAATTGATGGCCTTTGCTTTTGACTGATTTCGTGAACGATTCAAACAAAATATTGGCCCGTGAGATAACCGACCCCGGGGTTTACTTTAATCGCCGGAAATTCATCCGCGCGGGCATCCTTTCGGCCAGCGCCGTGGCTACCGGGTTGGTCTATCGGCGTCTCAATCATGCCGCGACGGGTACTGTTGACACGCCCTTGATCCAGGGACTGACAGCGCCCGCCGCGGCGGGGGATGCCGCCGGCTTTCGCGCCACCGATGCGGAGACCTCCCTCCAGAACATCACGCATTACAACAATTTCTATGAATTCTCGACCGACAAGGAAGGAGTCGCAGCGGCGTCGGCCAAATTTGAGACTAAAAGCTGGCGGGTGTCGGTTGAGGGCTTGGTGAGAAAGTCCAAGGTTTTCGACCTCGACGAATTGTTGAAAATCAGTCCGCCCGAGGAACGAATTTACCGAATGCGTTGCGTGGAAGCATGGTCCATGGTCATTCCGTGGGTTGGTTTTTCGCTGTCTAAACTTCTCAATGTGGTGGAGCCGACCAGCGATGCGAAGTATGTCGCCTTCGAGACTCTGCTGGACCCTCAGCGCCTGCCGGGACAACGCAGTGATGTGCTCGACTGGCCTTATGTCGAGGGTTTGAGAATGGATGAGGCTATGCACCCGTTGACCCTGCTGGCCAGCGGGCTGTATGGGCGGGAATTGCCGCCCCAAGACGGCGCCCCGATCCGGCTGGTGGTGCCATGGAAGTACGGTTTCAAGGGGATCAAATCCATTGTCAAGATCAAGCTGGTGCCGACACAACCCCGCACGACCTGGAGCGCGCAGGCTCCGAATGAATACGGTTTCTACGCCAACGTGAACCCGCAGGTGGACCATCCCCGCTGGAGCCAGGCGACGGAACAGCGGATCGGCGAATCGGGGCGCCGTCCCACGCTGATGTTCAACGGCTACGCCGAACAAGTCGCCGGTTTATACAGCGGGATGGATCTGCGCGCGAATTTCTGACCGGAACACCACGCCGTGAAAGACAACGACATTCGTTTCGCCAAGTTATTGGTGCTCGTCAATGCCGGCGTGCCGTTGGCCTTGCTGGGCTGGGATGCAGTGCATCACAAGCTGGGGGCTAACCCGGTCAATTTCGCGATCCTCACGACCGGCATGCTCGCGCTGGTTTTTTTGATCCTGACGTTATTGGTGACACCGTTGCGAAAAATCACCGGCTGGAACTGGCTTATTTTCTCGCGGCGCACGCTCGGCCTCTACGCCTTTTTCTACGCCTCCCTGCACTTCCTGATCTTCTTCAGCCTCGACCGCTCGTTCAGCGTTTCCAGCACGTTGTCTGAAATGGTCAAGCGCAAATACCTGATCGTGGGAATCACCGGCCTCCTGGCCATGGTGCCGCTGGCCCTCACTTCCACCAACGCCATGATCAAACGCCTGGGCGGCAAACGCTGGCGGGCGCTGCATCGGCTCGCTTATGTGGCCGCCATTGCGGGGGTGCTCCATTACTACATGCAGGTGAAGGCCGATGTGCGCCAGCCGCTCGCCTTTGCGGCAGTGCTGCTGGTCCTCTTCGCCTGCCGGCTCATTCCCAACCGCCTCCGCCGTGAGCCGGCGCCGGTGACCGCCGCCGCCAAGCCGAACCACTGGTCCGGCACGTTGCGCGTGGCGCGCATCGTCAACGAAACACCCGACGTTCGCACCTTCCGCCTCGCCTCGCCCGACGGCCATCGTCTCCCGTTCCAACATCTGCCCGGTCAGTACCTCGTGCTTTCCTTGCAGATTGACGGGAAAAGGGTCAACCGCACTTATACGATCGCTTCTTCCCCGTCCCGTCCCGACTACTGCGAAATCACCGTCAAGCGCGAGGAAAACGGCCTCGCTTCGCGCCACCTTCATGACACCCTTCGCGAAGGCGACCTGCTCAATGTTTCCGCTCCCGCCGGTCGTTTCACCTTCGACGGCACGCAGTCCAACCGCATCGTGCTCATCGCCGGAGGCGTGGGCATTACGCCGCTGATGTCCATTTTGCGCTACCTGACCGATCAGAGTTGGAAAGGCGACATCCACTTCCTTTATAGCGCCAAATCTCCACAAGACATCATTTTCCACCAAGAACTCGATGGTCTCCAAAGGGGGTTTCCGAACCTCCACCTCCACATCACTCTCACGCGGGCCGAAGGAACCAACTGGGACGGGCGAAAGGGGCGTATCACCTGCGAAATCCTGAGGCAAACCATACCCGATCTCGCCGGGGGGCCCGTCTATATTTGCGGACCCACCCCCATGATGGAACCAACCATCCAAATACTTCGCGAGTTGGGCGTTCCCGCGGAGCAAATCAAGTCCGAGGCGTTTGTCGCCGCGAAACGAGCCGAGACCGTCCTGGCATCCTCGGATTCCCCGGCAGCTCCAACGCCGTCCGCGACCGGTGCGCTTTCATCAACCTCGCCGGCTGGCGATAAGACAGTCCCCATCTTGACCTTCGCGCGGTCGGTGAAGTCCGCTCCTCTGACAACGGAGAAAACGCTGCTGGAAATAGCGGAAGAGGCCGGTATCAACATAGACTTCGAATGCCGCTCCGGGATTTGCGGCCGGTGCAAGACCCGGCTCCTGGCCGGTTCCGTCAACATGGAAGTCCAGGATGCCCTGGACGACGAGGACAAATCGGAAAAAGTCATTCTGCTCTGCCAGGCCAGGTCCACCGGGAACGCGACCATCGAAGCATGAACCGGATCCTTAACATTTTGAAAACCCTCCTCCGCGGGGTTGGCGCGCTTTCCCCCACTTGCAAGCAGGCCGCTCAACTACAGTCGGTTGCGCTTGATCGCACGCTTACGCCTGTGGAAAGGTTCGGATTACGCTTTCACCTCCTCTTCTGCAAATGGTGCCGCGCCTATGGCAAACAGATAAAGTTCCTGAGCGCGGCGGCCAAAGAGCACGCATCAGACGATGACCAACCTTCACCCCATCTGGCCCTTTCATCTGAAGCCCGCGAGCGTATCAAACGAAGTCTGCAATCAGGCAAAGAATAATTACCTTCATAATTTTTTCGGCAACGATTCGCGTCTGCTTATTTGTGTGGCGCAACTTTCCGGATCTCCTGTTCCGCCTGCACCCAGTCCTGAACCGCGTGGCCGTCGTGGCGGCCTTCCTGCTCATATAATTCATAGGCTCGCTTGGCGATCTGCGGGGTCAAATCGGGCGATGTCTTGGTTTTGGCAGGATCAAGAATTCGATAGGCGAGTATTTTCACGCGGTCATTCACGAGGAACCACACGAGCGCATAGCCCCACACGAACCCGGCCCAACCCCAGCCCAGGGGCGTCATGAACAGCCCGTAAACTGCGATCAACGTTGCCACGATTTGCGTGCCGACCACCGCCACCCATAGAACCCGCGCGGGGCGTATGGACCAGAACGGGCCGCGCGCGCGCGTCAGGAAAATCGTCAAATGTCCCGCCACGGACAGCTTCAGATACATCAGCGTTTGGATGTGCGCGTCCACAGAAAACAACACGGCGCAGGCATCTCACCTGCGCCCTACAGTTGCCAGAGCACGCTTAGAACTGGTCGCAGGTCGGGAAGCCTGGCGAAGCCTTCACAAACCGTCGCTAACTCAACATACCATTCTCGTCAGGACCTCAGGATTTCGAACAGCCTCGAAAAAGTGTTCCAGTTGCGGATGGTGATGGATCCGCCGAATTGCTTCTCAAGTTGGCCCAAGAAGCCAATCGTCCGCATAATTCTCCGGTAAAGACCGAAGACGAATCTTCCTCGAATTGCGACGATCCTGACCACCCAGTCCTCGACGGGCGGGAGATTGAGCGGGAAGGCAGGCAGGACACGCGGCCGTTTGGCCAGAATGCCGACGAAGCGAACTATGTCCGGCCCGCAAGGTTCTCCCGCATAAGATTCTGCCGAGACCAGGCGGACGATATCACTTCCTGAACAGATCATCGCCTGGGTTTCGAAGGAAGGACGGCGTCGGATCTCCAGGCGCAACTTTGCCTGGCTGATCGGCTTCCGAACGACAAAGGTTCCAGTGGCGCCAACGCTCATTACGCCGAGTTGGGCCACGCGAGTCACCATTTTGAGCCGCTCCGAAGAGAGCGCGCGACGGCTGGCAAACCTGGCGAACTTTCGCGCCGCGGCACTGGGTTGCGAACTCGAATGCGAAGCGGCAGCCACAACCTGGGAAGAAGCGGATCTCGAAGAACACATTGCGAAATGCCTGGCCGCGCCTGGTTCTTCACGCGGCCAGTTTCCAATCCCCATGGCCCAAGGACGACGCCGATTCGCTCTGGCGCAAGGCCATGCGTCAGCATGGGTTCGGCCTGACCACCGCTCTCCAGGCCGTGCTGGCCTTTCGCGTCGCGCGCGCCACGCACGCAGGCGCGCGCGGCGCGGCTTTTGTGAATTGTTGCTACCCGGACGCCGTCAATCCCCTGCTGGCGCAGGCGAAAATCCCCGTGACTTGCGGCGCCGGCAATGTCTCCATCATCGCCGCATTGTGGCGCTCCCGCGTGCGGTCCGCTGCGCCGGTGCGCATCCTGGCGCATCACGCGCACCTGATGCAGCTTGCCCGGCCCGGCACCGGCGACGGCGTCCTGCCGCGAGTCTGGGTCGGCGAAAAGGAATGTGACCGCGTTCGCGAGGTTTTGGGCAGCCTGCAGTTCCCGGAGGGTAAGGCGATGAATCATCTGACGGGAGCAGTAACCGCGACTCTGGCGCAGGCGTTGCTTGGCAAACGCGCGGTCCACACAAACGCGCCCGGTCCGTCCGGTTGGGTGGGCGGCTATCCTGTCGTGGTCCATTCAGGCAAGGCAGCGCTCGACCTTCCGCGCGGCCTCTCGCCATCGCAAGCCCGGGCCTTCAACGAGGAAGCTCAACTCGCCGAAGGCATTGTGTCCATCGGCAGGGAAGGATTGCGCTACACGGAAGCCCTCGCGACGGAATTGCGCCTTTGCGGCAGCCAATTCGCGGAAGGCTTTGGGGTTGACAAAGTTGAGGAGGCCGCGCGAGACCTGCAAGAAGTTCGATTCCGTATGGGGGGCAACGCGCCTTGAACGTTGGAATCAGCCCAGATCGGGCTGGAAAAACGACTTGCAAACCTGTGGAGAGGGTGGAGAATTACACAAAGGATCCATGCTGTTTCAATCGAGGTCTTGAAGGGCACATCACGAAACAATGTATGAGAAAAAGTCAATCAGTCGCTCATCTGTCTTTGGCATTGCTCGTTAGTCTCTTCTCGGGTTGCGCGACCGAATCACATCAAGGCGTCAGGTCGGGAACCGTTGCCTACGCGGGCTTGCGTTTGACAGTCGAGCTGCGGGACGGTTCGCGCGTTGCCGGCACCAGCAAGGACAATCACTGTGAATTCAAGTCCGAGATCCTGGGCAAACTGAAACTGCCCTTGCAAAAAGTCCGGTTCGTTGAGTCGGCAGGCTCGACAGTCAATACCAATCTCGTCAAACTGACCACGGCCGACGGCGATACGCTGGCGGTGAAATTCGTCACCAAGGAAATCCGAATGGCTACGACCCATGGGGAGGTCAGGCTGCCGGTGGGCCTGATCAAAAGCTTGCGGGTATCGGCGGCTGGCCGGATCGGGCGGCCCAAGGAGGGGCTGGTCGGCCTTTGGTCCGGCGAGGGAAATGCGGTGGATTCCATCGGCGGCAACAACGGGGTTCTCCGCAATGTCAGCTTTACGGACGGGGTGGTGGGCAGGGCGTTTACATTTGCGCCTGAAAACTTCCCGGATGGCACCTACACGGGCGTGATGATTCCCGACCAGCCCGCCTATGCCTTGACCCACTCCTTAACCGTTGATGCCTGGGTGCGCCCGCGCGGAGCTGGCTGCGTCGTCCTTTTCCGGGGCGATCATCGTCCGGGCTTGGATCCTTACACGCTCTCCATGCAGGGCAAGGACACCCTTCTATTCCAGATTTGCGGCCCAAAAGGCGATTCGGATTTGGCTAATGTTGAAACGAAGCTGGGTTATTGTGTGTGGACTCATGTGGCGGCAGTTCTGGATGGCGACGCCGGAATGATGATATTATACACAAACGGGGTGATGGCGGCGCAGGCCGCAACGCGGGTCCGGCCGTTTGGTGAGTTGCTCCCGGACATGTCCCCTGGCCTCGGCATTGGCAACGTCAACGACGGTGGAAACAACTTTCCGTTCGTTGGTGACCTGGACGAGGTCGGGCTGTATAACCGGGCCTTGTCGGCGGAGGAAGTGAACGCGATTTATTCTGAAAACTCCGCCCAGGCCGGGGGCTACGCGGCGCCGCTGCCGCCGCGAAATGCAATTCCCAACAAGGCGCGCCCAAACCTGCTTACCGTTCGGTGATTTGGACGAGGCCGGATTGGGTTAATAGTTAAGCACTTCGGCTGCAGTTCTAGAACGTCCGGCTGCGGGGGAAAGCCCCATTTCGGAGTGTCCGAAGCGGGCGAAGGAGTGATTTTCAGCAGGAGGCAGCCGTGGCGTGGGATGACCGCAGCAAATTCGCCTTTGGCCTTGCCGAGGTCTCTTTGCCGCCATACGTCGCGCACTTTCTGCTGTCCGGTCAAACCAAGCTCAGACCATTTGGCGGTCACTTTCACCGGCATCTCATTCAGGTTGAATAGCCCCACCGCCTTGGAGCCGTCCTCCAACGGGCGCGCCCAGACTTGCCAGGCGCCGTTTGGGGATTGGCACACTGTCCGAGCACCCATGCCCAGCGCGTCCTGGTGGATGGCCAGCACCTCGTCGTTGCAGAGCAGGCCGACCGTGAAATCGTCGGCTTTTGCGAGATCGCATCCGAGGATCAAGGGCGAAGGGTAAAGTGTCCAAAGGGTAAAATGAGTCAGCTGCTCGGCGGGCGAAAGTTTGGACTCGTGCTGCGGTTCAAAAGTCCATCCTACGACGCCGACCACGAGCATGTCGGGATCGTTCCAGTGGCCCGGCGGCGAAAGGGGACAAATCAACATCGGAGCCTCTCGGTCCGGGATGGAAACCGATGGCGGAAACCTGGGGCCAATGGTCGCGAATGTCGCTGGTGGTGCGCCAGGAATTGCCGCCGACGTCGGGGTTGGCCCCCCATTCCCACACATTGCCATTTCCGTATTGACAGATGCTGAAGACGATGTCGCGGGGGGCCTGGTTGAGGACGGCGCGCATTACCTTGTAAGGCTTCTTCAATCCGTCCAGGCCGTTCGTCTCCGCCCGGTAGCTGCACCAATCGTACTTGAGATAATCCACGCCCCACGAGCACCACTGCATTACGTCTTTCTCCTCGTGGCGAAAGCTGGCTTCCAGGCCCTGGCAGGTGGTCGGGCCGGGGCTGCTGTAAATGCCAAATTTGAGGCCCAGGCTGTGGATGTAATCACCCAGCGCCTTCATGTCGGGAAATTTTTTGTTGGGAATGAAATGGCCCTCCTCGTCGCGGGCCGGCCCTTCGTACAAGGCGTCGCCCTGACGCGGGCTGCGCTCCCAGCCGTCATCGAGAACTTCATTGATGTCATGGGCACCACGAGCAAGGTGCTGTTTGTTTAACTGCGGCGTGCCTGCTGTGGTCTCTTTCGCGCTGATACGGCACATGTTCCGCCCAAAAGAAGGTCTCTTCCCACTTGTCAATGTCTGGAAGCAACTTCGGCGGCGCCATCTTCCGGAGCCGCAGAAAAAACTCCCTTTTAAGATCCACCAGGCTGGCGTCGCCATCCGGTTCGGTGCCGGCGGCGAGCAGCACGGTGGTTTGCTCTTCTTCGCCGTCCGAGTTGCGGCGAATCGAATCATGGAGGAAGAGCAGTTCGCGGCTTCGCCGTGTTCCTTCGATCACGGAATTGATCGCCGACCGAATGTAGTGCAGGAAAGCGCCTTTGGTTCGAACCTGCCCGATCCTTGGCCGGCGGCCCCGTTCGCCTTTCATGATTCCGCGGAGTATTGACAGCAATGCCTTCTGCACGGCGTCTTCCCCTGAAACCCGGCTGCGGGAGGTCCGCCCCAGGCGGCGTTCGGCAAATTCGGCCAGGTGATTAGGATCCGCGGCGGTGAGTTGGTGCAATTGTTCCAGGGTGAGTGCCCGGATTTGACCGGGGCGCGCGGAGTTTCAGCTGCCCGAGAAAAAGCCAGACGGAAGTTGGAGAGTCATGGTCTGGCGCCTACCCAAGGAGCCGGGGGGATTCGGAGACATTGCGATAGACCCCAATGGCCGAGTTACAAATTATTATCGTGGATACTGAACCGAGGCGGCGAAAAAGCCCTTGAATGCCTCAAGAACCCTGATATGAATAATGCACCTTGGAGTGGCCGTTCCAGATTGCAGTCCCGGAGCGGCTGGGCTTGGACATGGTGGCGATGGCGGATCACCAGAAGCTGATGCTGGCCCGGCAACAGGCCGCCCAAAGGGCTTCCCAGCAAATCCACCAAGGCGTCGAAAGATTCGTGGCCGATTGCGTGGCTGCGCTCCGGGAACAGACCGCTCAACTCTGCGAGGACATGCTGCAAAGCATTAACGGGAGCGAGACGGGGGTTCACCAGAAAACATTGAATTGCCTCGTCCGGTTCATTGACGAATTCAAACAAATGAACTTTGTCAATGACACCGAGATGGAGCGGCGGTTGCAGGCGGTGCGCCAGGAACTCCTGGGCAGTGAGACGCCAGGGGAGCACGCTGAGGGCGCTGACCGTCAAAATGGCTGCCGTGGCCAGGACCATGCGCTTGGTGGAATTCGATTTGATAAGTTTCATAGCATTTAATCTCTTGGCTAACATTTCCTTTGTTTCGGTCAGCCCCAAGGTGACCGAAAAGGGTTCGCGGCGCTTCAAGAGGTTGAGGGCGGCGACGCCGACGAGCATGTCGCCGTAGGCGGCGGCGGGCACGCGGGTCATGCGGACAACCATTTCATCGCAGGCCATTTCCTGGGTAAGTCGCCATTCCCGGCGGACCAGCCATAATAGGGGATGGAAGAAGAACAGGCTTTCGCCGGCCACGGCGAGCCAAATCCACCACAAATCAGATCGTTTTATATGCGCCATTTCGTGCGCGATCATCAGGCGCATTTTCGACAAGCTGGATCCGGAAACCAGGGCGGATGGCAGGACAATGACCGGCCGCCAGATTCCCAGAAGCAAAGGACTGCAAATGGCCTCGCTCATCAGCAAAGATGGGACGGCGGACAGGCGGAAAGAGCAGGCCAATTCGGCGGCACATTGCAGCAGGGACGAGTCGGCCACTGGCGAGCAAGCGCACCGGAGACGACGGGCACGCCGCGAGCCGCGCCACGCGCAGAGGCCAAAGGCGGCGACGCCCAGGGCCCAAACAAGCATCAGCCAGGCGGCGGCGTTGGGCAGGATGCGAAGGGCCGGGGCGGAAGAGGGTTGGCGTGGAGGGGCGGGCGGTTCGGCGGTGGCGGCGGGCGGGGCCGGCGTCAATTGTGGTTGCGCGGGAACGGAAAATGCGGGCGATGGGAGATCAAGATTAGGAAGCGAAGGAAGCAAGTCGGCGAACTGCGCCGGAGGCGACAGTGGCGCGGTGTTGGCCGGGAGCAGAGGCAAGTCAATGGGCGTGGCCAAAAGCAACGCGACGAGGAGTTTCAAATAGGCCAGGCGCCAGAGCCATGACTTGGCGCGGGCTGGAAGCCGATGGAAGACGCGGCAGACCGCCCAAACCAGGAGCAAGGCGAGACTTCCCTGCCAGGTCGCGCGCCATACGGCGGCCAGCCAGGAGTCGGCGAGCGGGTTGAGATGCAGAATCCAGGTGTTCATGGTCATTTCGCGGGTTTGTCGCGCTCCAGTTCCGCCACCAGATCGCGAAGTTCGGCAACTTCCCCGGCGCTGAGTTTGCCTTCGTGCGTCAGGTAGGCGACGAAGGGCGAGAGCGAACCTCCCAGGGTGCGCTCGACAAATTCGCGCACCAGGGAGCGTAGCAATTCGGCCCTGGGCACGCTTGGGGAATACTGGAAAATGCCGTTGATCTTGCGACGCTTGAGATAGCCCTTTTTGCGCAACCGCTCCATCACGTTCAGGACGGTGGTGCGGACGTGGCCTTTGGTGGCGGACACATACTCGGCCACGTCGCGAACACTGACCGGGTGGTGATCGGAGACGTAGCGGAGAATCTCCATTTCGGCGCGCCCGATATTGGGCGGGTTGTCGGCGGTGGTTCTCATATTCTGACGATAACTGTCGTCAGAATAGCGCAGACGATAACTGTCGTCAAGGGGTTTTTTCAGGAATTTTTCAATGGGCCGCTAATGGGTGGGCCGGGGGAAATTTCCGATTCTTAATCCTAATCCTACCCATGAACCTGCCAGGTTCACGGAAACAGTGCGGGGTCTTCTCCTTCGGACCGGATCGTTGCTGACAGCGCAAGGCAATCAATTCATTGGCTGACTTGATCCCGGACACATCTTCTTCATCGAGCCCTTTGCGCTACGTATGCGTGAAGGGCTTTTTCATTTTCAGCAGTTGACAACCATCAACCGAAAGTAAAACATCATGGCCGATTACTTCACCAGGTTCAGTGTGATCGTGTTCCGACGTGCTCGCTGATCCCTTCCAGCTAATTGGGGTTCGTGGCATGAGCGCGCAACCAAACCAAATCCGGGTTGTTCGGCGACACAGCGAGGAATTCATGCTTTACGACCGCAACACCCGATTGCTGGCTGGCAAGAACCTCCGGACTTCGCCACCGATGAATTTCCGCGTGGCCATCCGCAAAAGTGACCGCGCCAGACCCGGCGTGATAACCGGCCGGGACATTTGCCAACTGCGGAACCACCATGTCTATCACAAAATAGCCGTCATCAACACTGTCGTCCCGCTCCTCCACGAAAACCAGCGCAGCGCTGGGAGAAAGAACGACCAAGTCTGCGCACTTCCAAAACAACTGATAACCCTGGTTCCAAAATGTGCTGTTATATCCCATCCAACCGCTCATGGATATGGTGCGCACCAGCGGAAAATAGCCATTGCCTTCCTTGACCATGAGTCTGCTCGCCGGGCAGCGATACAATTTCGCCGACGTCGTATAAGGTCCGAGCGATGCCCATTGCGGATCGGTCAGCAGAACAGTGTTCGTGTTGTCCGTATTGTCCGACTGGCGGGGATCCAACCACCCCGTCACCCAGTTCGAATTTCCGCGGATGGATCCGGCTGCCCCCGCCTCACTCAGCCAATTGTTGCCCGCGATATAATCATTATTGTCATTCTCATACATGTGCCAGGCATTCTGCACCTGTTTCAAGTTGCTCATGCAATAAAGGGCATCCGCTCTGGCCTTTGCCCCGGCCAGAGTGGGAAGCAACAGGGCGGCGAGAATGGCGATGATGGTAATCACCACCAATAGCTCGATCAAGGTGAATCCTGCGTCTTTGTTCAAGGTGAATTATTCATATCAGATTTCTCGATACAGGCAAGGGCCTTTTGATTTTCGACAGTCACAACAACCATCAACAGAAAGGAAACACCATGGCCGATTATTTCACTAAATTCAGCGTGCCCTTGCCCCTGCCCAATGAAGCCGCACAACGGTACGCGCTTGACCTGGATGCCAACGCCAGACGCGTCGTGCAATGCGATGCATCTGCCGAAAAACTTCCCGCCTCCGTCCTGGAGGTGATCGAAGACTGGCTCTTCGAGACGGACCCCGAAAATGCCGATGGCAAATGGGGCCTGTGGCTGCACTCCGATTATGGCGGCATCGCTGCGGTTTGTGCCTTCGTCCAGCATTTGTTGGAGAAGTTTGATCCAGAAGGCCGGGTGGCCTTCGAGTGGTCGAATGATTGCAGCAAACCGCGCCTGGACGCCTATGGCGGCGGGGCCGCCCTCATCACCGCAAAGGAAATCAAAACCATGAACACGTCAGATTGGCTGCGCCAACACGCCGCCTGACACCGTGTTCCCAACCCCGGATCAACCATGCCCAAATTCGTCTGTTCGTATGCCCATGACATTGCCTGTTTTGCGGACTTTGCCGTGGAGGCCAAAAGCGAGAAGGCCGCCCTGCGTCAAATCAGGAAGGCTCTGCGCGAAGGCAAATTCGAGAACGTGGAAGCCACTCCCGCCTGGGAGAATGGCAGCACCAATGAGCGGGTCTTTGTCCAGGGTGTGGCAACGGAACATTCGACCGACACCACCCTAGAACAACTGGTCGGACAGGAGCACATCTTCAGTACGCACACCCACCGTTGCATTCGCTGCGACAAGTCTGTTGAGGAAGCCGCCATAGAGGGACCGCTCTGCCGGCCTTATTTCATCAAATCATCAACCCAAGAAAGGAAAAACAATGAGTCACTTCACTCAAATAAAAACGCAAATCAAAGACATCACAGCCCTCCGTTCCGCGTGTCAGGAGTTGGGATTGGCCCTGCTCCAAAACGCCCAGGCCCGGGGCTATTATGAAAACAAAACCAAGGGCGATTTTGTCATCCGGCTCAAAGGCCCGTATGACATCGCCGTCAACAAACAACCGGACGGCACCTTTGGCCTGACGGCGGATCTTTGGGAAGGTCATGTGGAAGAGGAGGTTGGAAAAGATTACGGCAGACTCCTCCAGCTTTACGGGGTTCACAAGGCCACGATTGAAGCCAGGAAAAAGGGGCTGTCTGTGCTTCGGCGCCCACAACAAAACGGCTCCATCAAACTCGTTCTCACGGGGGTGTAAATGAACAAAACAATCGAAATCATCATATCGGCTTCGGGAGAAATCCAGATTGACGCCGTGGGATTCAAAGGCCCGGATTGCGAACAAGCCACCCAGTTCCTGGAAGAGGCGCTGGGGGTGGTCGGGCAAAAAAGGAAGAAACCCGAATATCACCAATCGGCCCGAAAAACCAATCAACAAAGGCTTGGCGGATGAAAAAACCGCCACTCGTTCGCGGCGAATACAGCGGCCATGGGTATGAGGTGTGGATTGGCGGCCGGGTCGTTTATTCGGCCGGAAACCATGTCCACGATTCCACTCAACCGGCCATGTGTGAACACGACCGCCTGCCACTGCGCACCATCCGCAAGTTCCGCATCAAGACGACCCGCGAGATCGCCACCGAGCGAGGCGGCCGGTTTGGCGGGGTGGCCTCGATCAGTTCCCACTGCATTGAAGCCGGCAAAGGAACCCCGAAATGACTTTGCCATTTGTCGGTCCGATACGTCGGCAGGCCGGCCCCGTAGCGCGCCAGCGCCAGCATGGTGCCGACGCTCGGGTCGTATATCAAGTGCTATCGTGCGGCCGGAGCGGGCGCGGGAGCGGATGGGAAGTCAGGCCAGCCTCCGGCATCCTTGACCCAATTGATGATGCGGCCCGTCCCGTCGCGCACTTCGCGCACGAGTCGTTCGTCCACGGCGTCGCGACGCGGCAGGACGGTGCCGGCTTCCTTAAGCACGCGCTCATAGGCGGCCAGCGCCGGCTCGGTGGTGACGGGCGGGGCGGGAAACGGCTTGGGGGCGCCGACGATTTCCCGCTCAAAATAATATCCCATCCCCCGCCAGTTGTTCTGGTTCACCTGCGGCTCCCCTTCCAGAATATTATTGGTGACGAACAACGATCCCGGCATCACCACCGCCGCGCCGTCGTGGAAGAGCCGGCGTTCTTGCGTGGTGGAAGGCCCCGTCTTCAGGTAGTTGGCCACGTAATTGACGCGATCGAACTCCCCATAGGCCGAGGTATCTCCCCAATCGTAGATGACATTGTTTCGGAAATCGGCATCCACCGCGCCTTGGAAGCGGACGTTGCGGCTTTGGTTGTGGGCGAAGAGATTGTGCTGCCAGGTCACGCGGCATCCTCCCGCAATGGAGGCGTAGCCGTGGCCGGCGAAGTTGAGACTTTCTCCCAGAATGCACCATTGCACGGTGATGAGGTCGCTCATTTTGGTCACCGACAGGATTTTTGTGGTGGACCAGCTCAGCGAGAGGTGGTCGGCAATGCAGTTTTTGGAACCGTCGGTGAAATAAAGCGCATGCTCGCCGTCCCCGCCTTGATAGCTCACATTCTTGTCGTCCAGAAGAACCCCGTCGTCGCCAACCCGGACGCGGAAGTAGCGCAGAACCACATCGTGCGTCCGCACTTCGATTCCATGATTGCGGAGCATGATGCCGGCCCCAGGGGCGTTTTGACCATCAATGGATAAGAACGGCCTTTTGATGACGAGCGTGGATTTCAAGGGAATCACGCCACCAACTCGGAAAATGATGGTGCGCGGCCCGGATGTCTCGACCGCCTGGCGCAAACTGGCGGGCCCGGAGTCGTTGAGGTTGTCCACAAAAAGAGTCTTGCCGCCCCTGCCACCGGGGGTAAAGGCGCCGAACCCTTCGGCTCCCGGAAAGGCGGGTTCGCCGGCGATTTCTGCGGAAAGAGGATAAAGCGGGTGCTCGAGCCAGAGCGGTTTCGGAATTTCGGGAATCGGCCGCGCGTGGGTCACCGGCGCGTACGTTGCATATTCACTCTTGTTTACCAACACCAAGTCATTGTGCTGCGCGCCGCCGCGATAGGTCAGTTGCCAGCGATAGGCATGCCCCTGGTATTGCGCTGAGATTTCGCTGCCTTCGGGCAGATTATCGAAGGTCCCTTGAATCGGGACGTGAGTTGAAACCAAGGTAACGTCATCGCGGGGCGGAATGGCATTCAGACCGATCTCCAGGCGGCAATGGCTTTGGGCGTCTTTGATTATTCGCAGCCCAGAGCGACGGGACTGAATGGTGACGGGGGTGACGCCGTGTTCATCGAGCGCAAATGAGAGCGTGGAAAGGCCGGAATGCCCGTTGGGGTCAGCCTTGCCTATGATGTAAACATAGTCAAAGACATGAATGGCGGTAGCGCGCGAGCCTTCGATCGCCAAAAGCGAATCGGCACCCCAGCCGACGCCGATGGTTAAGGTCCGGCCAACGAAGCTGCCGCCTTGAATGCGCAGAGCGGCCTTGGGCCCGTGGCCGGGAACCCCATCGGCCGCGCCGACAAATACATCCATGACGCAATGCATGGCCCCGTTTTTGAGGACGAATTCCCCTTCCCCGCCGGTGTATTCACCCACGCGCAACGAATCCTGCATGAGGATGAGTTGGCCGCCGTCCACGTCGACCCTGGCGTGGTCGTGGGCATCCAAACCCACCTCCAAATCGCCAGCCAGATGAATGCCGGCGGGCACCAGCACGATGCTGTTGCCGTGGACTCGCGCTCTTTGCATCGGGGTGGGCAAGCCATCCGACCAATGCGCCGCATCAGCCCAGTCCCCTGTGCCGGCAGTCCAGTCGGTGGAATATTTGGTTTCTTGCGCGTGCAAGAGAAAGGTGGCGGGGCCTAAAATGAGCGTGCCCAAGATCAAGAATTTGATGCCATCGAGGGCGACGGATAAAAGGCGGGCCAGCATGAGCCGACCATGCACCACTGGGGCATTTCGTGCAAGCAGAAGGACAACCTCAGCGGAGATTCCGCAGATTCTTTATCGCGCCAAACCGGAAGTGGAAACCCCGCCGAACACCTGAGAAATTCTTCAAGATGGCCGAAGTCATGACCGTTAAAAAAATTTGCCAATTTGTGGAGCAGGCAGGAAATTACAAAAAAGGCGCACGCTGGTCGTGGGCCAGAAAACAAATTGGAAATCTCAAATGAGCCCCTTCACAGACAGGGCGGCATTTCGGCTATCATCGTTCATTATTCTGGCGGTCGCCGCCCTGGGCTTGTCCACGCCCCGCACCGTGGTTGCCGGCTCCGCCCCCGCCATCACCACCCAGCCTCGGAACCAGACGAACTTGTCGAGCGCAAACGCGATCTTTAAGGTCGTCGCCAGCGGACAAACCCCATTGTTTTATCAATGGTCCTTCAACGGAACGAACCTGGTGGACAGCGCTCATATCGGCGGCGCAACCACCGCAACTTTGGTTGTCAGCAACGTGACTGATGGTGAGGCGGGAAATTATCTTGTCCACGTGTCCAACAGCCACGGCAGCGCAGCCAGTTCCAACGCAACGCTCACGGTGGTGATTCCGGCGTCTATCACCAGCCCGCCGGCCAGCCAGTCAGTGTTGGTGGGAAGCAATGCGACTTTCACGGCGTCGGCGACCGGCACCGCGCCGTTGAGCTATCTGTGGCACTTCAACGGCGCCCCGCTGGTGGATGGCGGGCGGGTGAGCGGTTCTGCCACGACAAATTTGAACTTGTCGAATATCCAAACCAACGATGCCGGCTCCCATCAGTTGGTCGTGACCAACAACTACGGAAGCGCGACCAGCGCGGTGGCGGTCTTGACCGTGCTCGTTCCCCCATTCATCGCCAAGCAACCATCAAACCAGGTTGGCATACTCGCCAGCAGTGCGATATTTACAGTCGCTGCCGGTGGCACCACTCCGTTGGGCTATCAATGGAATTTCAATGGAAGCCCCCTTGCAGACGGCGGACAAATCAGCGGCGCGGCCACGACAAATCTGACGATTTCAAACCTCCAATTCACTAACAGCGGCAGTTACGTTTTGATCATGACCAACCCGGTCGGCTCAGTGACCAGCGCGGTGGCGGTTTTGACGGTGGGTGTGCCGCCTGCCATCGTCCAGCAGCCGGTCAACCAGGTCGCGCAATGGGGTGCGGCTGCCAGCTTCAGTGTCGTCGCCACCGGAACGGAGCCGCTGAGTTATCAATGGACTTTCAACGGCACGAATCTCGCCGGCGCGACCAACTCCGTTTTTCTCCTCAGCAACCTCCAGCCGTCGCAGGCCGGAAATTACGCCGTGACGATTACCAATGACTTTGGCTCGTTCGTCAGTTCCAACGCAACCTTGACGGTAAACCTGGCGGCGCCCGGCGTGCCGTTCATTGCTGGTTTCAGCCCGCTCATGGCCTACCCCGGCGCCACGGTCACCATCACTGGCACCAATTTCAGTTCCGTCGCCGGCAGCAACACCGTCTATTTCGGCGCGGTGCAGGCGGCGGTGCTTTCGGCCAGCGTGACCAATCTCGTCGTGACCGTTCCCCTCGGCGCGACGTTCAGCCCCATCACCGAAACGGTCGGCGGTCTGACCGCTTATGCCAACGCGCCGTTCCTGCCCACATTCTTCAGCAGTGGCATCTTTACCAACACCTCCTTGGGGCCGCAGATTGTTCTGCCCGCTGGCAGCGGCCCCAACAAGGTGGTGATTGCGGACCTAGATGGTGACGGGAAGCCGGATTTGATTGTGGCCAACGACTACGGCAACACCATTTCGTTGTATCGGAACATCAGCACCAATGGTTCTTTGACAACCGCTTCGTTTGCGCCCCCGGTCACTTTGGTGACGCCGCCGGGGAGCTACAGCCCCTACGGTTTGGTCGTGGCAGACGTGGATGGCGACGGCAAGCCAGACATCATCGTGTCCGACTACAACCAGTCCCTGGTGTCAGTTTACCGGAACACGAGCACGCCGAGCAACTTCAGTTCCAACTCGTTCGCCACCCGGGTGGATTTTGCGACGGGTATCAATCCCCAAGGCGTTGAAGTCAGGGACCTGGATGGGGACGGCAAACCCGATCTCCTGGTGGCCAACTCAGGTGACGGGACGGTTTCCCTTTTCCGCAACACGGGCGTGGTCGGCAGTCTAACCACCAATTTATTCGCGCCGCGGGTGGACATTGCCACCGGCGCCGGTTGCGACCATGTGGCGGTGGCCGACTTGGACGGCGACGGCCTGCCGGACATCGTCACGGCCAATAATGGGGCCGGCACCTTGTCCGTGCTCCGCAACCTCGGCACACCCGGCAGCCTCACTGCCAGTTCCTTTGCTCCTGCGGTAAACATCCCCGTCTTGAGCGAACCGGTCCAGTTGGCCATCGGCGATCTGGATGGCGACGGCAAACCGGACATCATCGTGACCTTCTATCTGCCAGAGACCACCGTCTCGGTGCTTCGCAATATCAGCACCGTCGGCAGCCTGACCACCAATTCGTTTGCGGCTCGGGTGGATTTTCCGCTGGGTGGCCGGGGCCACACGCCGGCCCTCGCCGATTTGGACGGCAGCGGCAAACCGGATCTGGCGGTGGTCACCGAATTAAGCAGCCTGCTTTCCATTTTCCGCAACGTGAGCACGCCCGGCAGTTTTACGAGCAGCTCATTGGCGCCGCGGATTGACTTTGCCACGGGTTACAACGCCTGGGGCGCGGCGATGGGCGATCTGGACGGCGATGGCCGGCCAGACATCGTCTTTGCCAACACTTACGACAACACCATCTCGATTTATCAAAACGAAGTGCCCTTCGGCGGCCCGCCCGTCATCAGCGCGTCGCCGGCCAATTCGTTGGTTCCGCTGAACGGCACGGTGCAACTCACGGGAACCGTCATTGGCCAGTCGCCGTTGAGTTATCAATGGTATTTCAGCGGCACCAACCTGACGGACAACGGACGCGTCACCGGCTCGGCCACCGGCACGTTGAGCATTTCCAACGCGCTGTTTTCCGACGCGGGCAGTTATTATTTCGTGGTCACCAATTCCCTCGGCGCGGCGACCAGTTCGGTGGCCGTCGTCACAGTTTTGGTTCCGCAAACGATTACCTTGCAGCCAACGAACCAGACGGTGCTGCAAGGCTCGAACGTCACCTTTGCCAGCGCAGCGACTGGCGACGCGCCATTGGGTTACCAATGGCTTTTTAACGGAACGCCATTGGCAGACGGCGGTTCCATTTCCGGTTCCGCCACTGTCAGTTTAATCGTCTCAAATTTCCAGCCTGCAAATTTGGGCAATTACACTGTGGTCGTCACCAACCTCGTCGGTTCCGTCACCAGTGCCATTGCCACCGTCACCATTCTCAATCCGCTGATTGCCACACAACCGCGAAGCCAATCCGTGTTAGGCGGTGCGACAGTCAACTTCAGTGTGACTGCCACCGGCCAGCAACCGCTGGCGTGGCAATGGCAGTTCAATGGAACCAATTTGCCGGGTGCCACGAACAACCCCCTGGTGTTGAGCAACGTGCTCGTCAGCCAGTCGGGACTTTACTCCGTCGTCGTCACCAATTTCTACGGCATGGCCGTCAGTTCCAACGTCACGCTCACTGTGTTGCCGCTGCTCATCACCACCCAACCGGCCAATCAAATCGCGTGGCCGAACGGCTTCGCCACGTTCAAAGTCAACGTCTCGGGCCAGCCGCCCTTTGGCTTTGACTGGCAGTGCAACGGCGTGGATGTTCCCGGAACATGGACTAATGTGCTGACGCTGACCAACGTGCAACCGCAGCAATTTGGGACTTGCCACGTCATCGTCAGCAACGCTTACGGCAGTGTTGCCAGCAGCAATGCGACTTTGTCGTTTTCGCAAGTGGCAGTTTGGGGCGGGAACTCGGGAGAAACCAACCTTACGGCCGGTTTGACCAATATCATTGCCATCGCTGGCGGCGGCTATGAGCGGATGGACTGTCTGGCGCTAAGGAGCAACGGCATGGCCATTCATTGGCCGGCTACGAATATCACCGCCGTTACCACCAACATCCTGGCTATCGCCGGCGGTGGCGGTCAGGGGCCGCCTTTCCTGGTGCTGGAGCGCAACGGCACGGTGGCGGAATGGTTGGTGGATGATATTATCGAGCCACTCTCCGGCCTCACCAACAGCGTTGCCATCGCTCCCTGCATTTACGCGCCTTTCGCCTTGAGGACTAACGGCACACTGGTGGGCGGTAATTCGCCCGGCACCGCCCAAGGGCTGGGAACGCTAACCAATATTATAAATGCCGTTGCGATTTCCGAAGGCTCCGGTTTCAGCATGGCGTTAAAAGCTGATCGCACCGTGACCGCTTGGGGAAGCAACAATTACGGACAAACCAACGTCCCGGCGGGTTTGAGCAACGTCATTGCCATCGCCGCCGGCTATTGTCATGGCCTCGCGCTCAAGAGCGACGGCACAGTCACGGCTTGGGGCCTCAATAGTTACGGCCAAACCAACGTCCCTCCCGGCTTGAGCAACGTCGTCGCGATTGCGGCCGGGATATACCACAGCCTGGCGTTGCTGGCCAATGGCACTGTCGTGGCGTGGGGTTACAACTTCTACGGCCAGACCAACGTGCCGTCCGGTCTGACCAACGTTATCACCATCGCCGCAGGCGCGTATCACAGCATGGCATTGATCGGCAACGGCCCGCCGGTTTCAAGCGCGCTCCTGGCGGGCCCGAATGTCGGCACAAATGGCTTCAGTCTTTCCCTGCCAAGCCAGAGCGGCCGGGTCTATGTTCTGCAATATGAGAACTCGTTGTCTGACACCAGCTGGAATTCCCTGCCGCCCGTGCCGGGCAACGGCGGTACGCTGCTCCTGACGGACCCATCCCCCGCCAACCAGCAACGCTTCTACCGCGTCCAAAGGTGGTAGCGCCGGAATCCAGTTTCCAACGAGAACCAAAGGATGCCTTACTGCACAGCCCGCAGAATCCCGTTCGCGAAACACAGGGTCGCTGTGCCGGTTGTGAACAGCCTTGTAATTTAATCTCGAAACACCCAGCCTCGGCGGCCACTTCCCGCTCTTGAACTTGCTATCAATGCAGCCATGAATTCTCAACTCGGCCTGGGAAACAACCGTGGACGCTCAGACGGGTACTTCACTGCTTCTGGCCAAGTTCCATAAAACAATTGCACAGCCATCCCACAGGAAATTGGAAAAAAGTGTTGGCTTGACCATTTGAACCTGCCACAAGGCAGGCATGAAAAACAAAAAAATCAAACCGACACGGTCCCGGTTTAACGTTTTGCGCCAGATTTGCAATCTCATTCCTGCGCATGAAGTCTCCAAAATAGCGCGGGAGACCGGGCTCTGGATAAGTCGCGCACCTTCAGTCCGTGGAGTCACACGGTCAGTTTGCTGGACGCGCAACTCACCCATTGCATCGGACTCAACGATCTGTGCGACTCGCTGCAATTGCATTCCGGGCCGCTGTCCACTTTGCGCGGCGCCAGCGCCCCCAGCCGCAACGGCCTCTCCCACGCCAACCGGGAGCGTCCGGCCCAGATGGCCGAACAACTCTTCTGGCGGGTCCTGGAGCATTTGAAAGCACAGACGCCCGGCTTTGCCGCGGGCCAGCGCCGTGGCCCCGCCTTCCGTTTCAAGATGCCCATCCATGTGATTGATAGCACGACCATGGAACTGGTGGCCAACTGCCTGGACTGGGCCAAGCACCGCCGGCGCAAGGCCGCCGCCAAAACCCATATGCGGTTGAATCTGCAGAATCTTTTGCCCGGTTTTGTCATTGTGGACACTGCCGCCGAGCACGACAACCGACGGGCGCGGGAACTGTGCGCCGACTTGAAGAGCGGCGAAATCGCCTTGTTCGACAAGGGTTATGTGGACTTCGGCCACTTGCGGGATTTGGACGGGCGCGGGGTCTTTTGGGTGACGCGGGCCAAGGAGAACATGGGCTATGAGGTGGTGCGGAAAATGCCCGCCTCCAGAGACCCGAAGATTTTGCGCGACGAAGTGATCGTCCTGAGCAACGAGAACAAACCCGCGCCGGAGTTGATGCGCCGGGTGGTGGCGCTGGTCGAGATTGATGGAGAGGAACGGGAAATGACCTTCCTGACCAACAACCTGGAGTGGAGTCCGCGCAGCGTGGCCGACCTTTACCGCTGCCGCTGGCAGATCGAAGTCTTCTTCAAACAAATCAAGCAGACCTTGCAGTTGGCGGATTTTCTGGGCCACAACGCCAACGCCGTGCGCTGGCAGGTGTGGACGGCGCTGTTGACCTACGTGCTGTTGCGCTACCTCAGTCACCTCTCCAACTGGGCGCACAGCTTCACCCGGCTGTTCACGATTTTGCGGGCGGCGCTCTGGGAGAAATATGATCTGCTCAATTTGCTGGCGTGCTATGGGACAGCAGGCGGCAGCTTTCGCCACTTGGCGCGGCCCGAGCAGGCGTATTTCCCCGGCTTCCAATAAAGCTATGGGACAGCACACGCGCCCAAACAGGCGCATACCAAACCCAAAAGCCAAACTCGGAAAAATCAAAATCTCATTTTACCCCGAAGACCAATTAAACCCTTGCAAATGAACAGGTCAGCACCAGACTTTTCCCCTTATGAGACGGGTGTGAAACAATTGCATAAGAACTGGCGGTTGATGCCGGCAACCGTCCAGGAGCCCCTATAAAAGGCCGCCCTCTCCGCCTTGGTGGCGAACGCCTTCGGATCAAACAAACGCCTGCAAGGCCCGTTTACGCTCAAAACTTGGTGTAATTTCAAACCTTGGCGCCGGGAACAACCAGTCCTCACCGCAGTTCTGTAAAACATTATTCACAGAACTTTATACACATGAAAAATCCATGAATACAACAAATCACGTCATGACCTTCGCGGCGGACGGTACAGCCCGCTGCCTCTGGACCGAAGCGGTGCCACTTCATCAACTTGGCAGGCTGGATGTTCACCGCGCCAGCCAAGTCGAATTCAATACGTCCAAGCAGGTGTGGGAAGCGCGTCTGACATCCAATCCGGGTGCTGTCGCCTTCGCGCATCCATCAAGGGAAACCTGCCTGCAATGGGAACGGGAGGCGTTGCGATGAAATCCATCACCGTTCACCGGCTGTCACTCCAATTTGACGCCGGCCAAATCACGCACGGCACTCCCGAAGAACAGGCGGCCCAAGCCATTGTGCTAATCAACGCGGTCCTGCAACGAGAACCGTTTGGCCTGGCCGCCCAACTCATCGCCACCCGGGATGAGATTAAGGTCGAATCGGCTGCCGAGTCGCCATGCGAAGCCTGCGATGGCGTGGGGTGGCGGCAATTCAATGTCGGCAACGATGAATCGCCCCAATACGAAATTCAGCGCTGCGACGCCTGTGAGCGATAGCACGGCGACCAAGCCGCGAGGGAGGCCGCTGCCAGGGCACCTGAATCCTCCATAACCACTCAAAGAAAGGAGAACACGAACTATGCAAATGGCGCGAACCACTAGTGAGACCATTCACGGCAATCCCGGAGAGCGACGTATCCTGCCCGCCAACACCCTGGTCGTAATTGTCCCAGCCATCAATCTCCCGCCGGACAGCCCGATCAAGTATTGGGCCTATCCTGTCGAGGGTCACCCCTGGCCAGCCGAGACCGAGGCATGGGCGGAGGACGTTGGTGCTGGCCTGGGTGCCGATGATGTGGCCTTGGTCAATAAATGAAAGGCAAAAACACTTCAACCACCAACATGAGCAAGATCATCAGCAAAGTCTGGACCTTTCCATCCGACAGCAATCCCAACGTCAGTTACGAAACCTTGCGGTATGCGGATGGCACAACCTCCTGCAACTGCGAGGGCTGGACCCGTCGTGTGGCCGCCGATGGCAGCCGCTCGTGCAAACATACACGTTTCGTGGATATGGGCACGGCGGATCAAAGCTGCACGGCCACACACAATTACGAAAGTCACCAACCACAACAAAAGGAGCAAATACATCATGCCAAAAATCACATCTGCCAAATCCCCAAACTCGGACATCGCAAAATCTCCGTCTGAGATGAAGGGAAGAATCATAAACCACATCCGGGCCGGCTACCCGGGGCTTTATCTGGTTTCCCATGAGGAACAGAGGGTCAACCTCGAAATGAAATCCATCGCCCGGGAACTCAAATACAACCTGGTTCTCTGGAGCGCGGTGGACGGCCTGGTGGACACCGCAAAGAACACCGCCACCGCCGCCAACGATCCCCTGGAAGCAGTATTGGCCATCCGGGATATGAAGGAGAAGACGATCATCCTGTTGCGGGATTTTCATTTGTTCCTCCAGGATCCCAACCCCATCCTGATCCGGCAATTAAAGGACGTGTTGCAGGAGGCCAAGACCAAATTCAAGACCCTGATTATTCTGGGTTGCCGGTTGTGCTTGCCTCCTGAGCTTGAGCGCGAACTGACCGTCATCGAAATTGCCCTGCCCGGAAAAGAGGAACTGCGGGTTGTCCTCACCGGCATCATGGAATCGGCCGGCATCAAATCCATGGAGCAGGAAACCAGGGAGAAGGCGATTGATGCTGCTTCCGGGTTGACCACCATTGAAGCGGAAAATGCATTTGCCCTGTCCGTGGTGGAATCGAAGGGAATAAACCCGGAGATTGTGGCCAGGGAGAAAGCCCAGGCGGTGAAGAAGAACGGACTCCTGGAACTGGTCGAAGCCAAGGATTCGCTGGAATCCATTGGCGGGCTGGACGTGTTGAAGGAGTGGTTATTAAAGAGGAGAAATGCCTTCAGCCAAAAAGCCATTGAATACGGCCTGCCAACACCCAAGGGCGTGCTCATTATCGGAATTCCGGGGACCGGCAAATCGTTGACGGCCAAAGCCACCGCTAAAGTCTTCGGCGTTCCCCTGCTGAAATTGGACGCCGGCAGGATCTTCGCCGGTCTGGTCGGTCAAAGCGAATCCAACCTCCGCTCCGTCATCCAAACCGCAGAGGCCATCGCGCCCTGCTGCCTCTGGATTGAGGAATTGGAGAAGGGTTTTGCCGGGAGCAAAAGTTCAGGATCAACCGATGGCGGCACCTCGGCCCGGGTGTTCGGCAGTTTCATCAGTTGGATGCAGGAAAAGAAAAGTCCTGTCTTCGTGGTGGCTACAGCCAATGACGTGTCCCAATTGCCGCCGGAAATGCCGAGGAAGGGGAGGTTCGATGAATTGATGTTCGTGGATCGGCCCAATCAGAATGAACGGGATGCGATCTGCGGCATTCAGATCCGGAAATATGCACGCAATCCTTCGGACTTTGACCTGGTGCAATTGGCCAGAGTGACGGAGGGGCTGACGGGCAGTGAGATTGAAAGTGTGTTTGCAGATTCGTTGTACCTGGCTTTTGACAGTGACCGGGAGCCTGGAGATTTGGACGTGGCACATATTCTCACGGAGTTTGTGCCGCTGTCCAAACTGATGGCGGAGCAAATCACCGGGTTGAGGAACTGGGCGAAGGGGAGGGCGCGGTTGGCCACGTCAACGCAGGAGGTGGGAGGGGGTCCCAGGAGAATTGCCGCCTGATGAGGCGGGAAAGGAGTCCGCCTTCGGGCGGGCTCTTTTCTTTAGGTGCGAGGCGAGGGTTACATTGGCGCGGGTTCTACCAATGCTGCCCATAATCTTCTTGATAGTCGCAGGCGGCAGTATTATCCTATCCCCATGAGATACGGGATCTTGCTAACGCTGTTGATGCTTGCCGGCTGCGTCCATATCCATCAATCCAGCGGCATGGCCCGCAAGGAGCAGATTCAGGCGCATCTCAAGGACCAACTCCACTGCCAATGGCTCGAACTCCACGAGGACGGCGACCAACGCTTTGCAGGATTCGGAAAAAATGGCTCCGGAGAATTCACGATTGAGGTGACCCGCCAAGGAGACACGCTGACTTTTCGCGGCGTTTATCGTCCCCCAAGCAACGGTTCATTTAGCGGCACCGCCTCATGGAGCCGGCAAGTGGATTCGACCTTCGGTTTTCACAGGGCCAGCGATTCATTCCAGAATTCCCTGGGCGGTCCGTAAGCCATTTCTACACATACGAAACCCTGGCCATGAAACAATGGGGAGCCAGGCGGGCTCTTTTTTAGATGTCCGGTGATTTTCATTCCTGCAACTCGTCCAGAGCCACCAGTCGCCGGCGCACGCTGGTATTGCCACAACGTCCGTATGCGGCTGGGCTTCCACGTGTAGTTTCCAGCCCTCGGTTACGAAATCATAGCAGGATCACAAGCCTCCGGTCATTAGTCCCACAACATCAACTGGTTATGACTATTGCTAGGATTATTTTGAGATTGGGTTTGTGTAACCAGTTGTGCCAGAGGGATTTGCTCAAAAACGTTCACGCTCAAAATCTGTAGGATTTGGGACAAGCTCAACTCCAGCCTAAGTTCCTTGCGAACGATAGCCACCAGCACGTAAACGCAGATGGCGATCCAGACTTGCGTCTTGACCGCGTTGTCCGTCGTGCCGAAAAAGTGTTTGATCCGCAGGTTTTGCTTGATCCACTTGAAGAACAATTCCACCTGCCAGCGGCATTTGTAGAGTTGGGCGATAATAAGGGCGGGCAAGTCAAAGTTATTAGTCAAGAATACCAATATCTTCCCGTCCTTCGGATCTCTATAACTGACCCGGCGCAAGCGGTCCGGGTAATGCGCCACGCTTTGGGGCAGACTCAGCCACACGATGTGGTCGCTGCGCACGCCCGTGCTTTTGTCCACCGGACGGGACTCCAACCGGTTGAGTTGTACGCCGGCTTTGGTGCGGGTGACAAAGAACGCCCCCGCCAGTTCAAAGCCATAGAGCCGTCGAAAATCCACGTAGGCGCGATCCATCACATAGAAGGCCCCCGGCTCGGGAATCAATTCGTCCAGCACGCGCACGTCGGCCTGTGTTCCCTCGGTAATCGAGATCATCGTCGGAATCGGGCCGCGCAAATCCAGCAGCGTGTGGAGCTTGATCGCGGCCTTGGTAGAGCGAAATCGCGCCTAGGGGAACAAGCTCAGGCAAAGATCAATCGTGGTGGAATCCAAGGCGTAAACGGTTTGCTCCAACTCGACGGCGAGCGGTTCGTTGGCGTAAAGACGGCGGGCGCGCGCGATGAGCCGTTGCGCCAGGTCGGCGTAGATGCGCCAGTCGCGCGCGCCGTCGGCGTCGGCCAGGGTGCTATGCGCCACGGTCGAACGGAAACCCATCCGATAGAGTTGGTCTGGCCGCGAGCGCAGGCAGACTTCGATGTCCGCCAAGCTTTCCCGATAAGTGATCTGAGCGAAGGCCATAGCCAGGAACTGATCCCAACATGGGAAGCTACAAACCTTGTAGTTTCCATCGTAGCGATTGACACAGCGACGAAATTGTTCGGGATGTATCCACTCGGTCAGTTGCGAAAAAATCAATTTTCCAGTGAGCATGGTGCCAGTTTGGCATCATGGCTGCTGCGGAGAATGACAAAACAAAGTTCAAATCGCTCACATCATTTTTCATGCGCATGTGGTTCCCATTGCGCATTTTACAACTGGCGACGTTCTCCGTGACCGGATGACAGTGATGTCCCAACGATGTTGGCTCATTGTCACAGCAAGCGCAACAGTTTCTTCCGCAAGGACAGGTCGCGCCCGCCACGGCCTTTCAGTTCAAATAACCCAAATTGACTCCTTAGAGCCACCACCAGGCAAAAAAATCTGAATGGTTTTGGCTGTCGTACTCACTTCGGGCCCAACTACCGTTACAACGTCCTCTTCCCTTCCGCCCTGGCCCTCGCCCATCTCGCCCGGACCGCCGCTGCAAGTTTGGCCCTGGTTGCTGGACTGCTGCGCCGATCCTTCTTTTTGGAAACCTTCACCCTAGCCCAACGTGCCCTGGCCCCGGCCGCAATCGCCGCCCTTCCCGCCGCACTCAATCGCCTCTTGCTTTTCTTGGCCGCTTTTGCCATTGCCGAGCGTATCTTCCGCGCCCGCGCCAGAGCCTTAATGAGTTTACGCTTGTGGGCGGCGGTCATGTGATAATTGCGTTTGGCTGGAGTTGGCACCTCGGCTGGACTGGACACGGCGACTTCTCCAGTATTTGGCCGCGCAATAGAGCGAAATCATCGGCAGACCGACAAGCCCTGCGCGAGAGCTGACGTTGATAATCAAGCCGCTCTTGTTCCGCCGGAAATGCGGCAACAGCGCCCGCGTGACATCCATCACGCCGAAGACGTTGACATTGAATTGTTCCTGAACCTTTTCGCGCGAAATCCCCTCGAAGATGCCGAAAAGGCTAAAGCCAGCGTTGTTGATCAAAGCGTCAATCCGGCCGAACCGCCCCATCCCGTCCGCGACGGCCGCGTCAATGCTCTCTCGATCCTGCACATCCAGTCGTGTGACCAATATGCCAGGCAGGCGGGCCAATTCCGAATCCGCCGCCGGCTGGCGCATGGTGGCAATGACGTTCCAGTCGTTACCTGCAAAGACCCTGGCCGCCGCCAGGCCAATACCGGAGGACGCTCCCGTGATCAGAACTGTTTTCTTCATGCACCCCCATCGTCTCAAGCTTTCACGCAAAAAGCGAATCGCAGGCGCTGGAGCACGGACCACCAATTTCAACGCTCCCGTAGCTCAATCACCAGAGCGCGACGCTTCGAACGTCGAAGATGAGGGTGAGAGTCCTTCCGGGAGTGCCAATTCAGGCCGCGTTAGCCCAACTACCAGAGGCGCCCCGCTTAGGACGGGGAGGTTGGGGGTGGAAATCCCTCACGCGGCACCACTTTGCTCCCGTAGCCCAAAGCAGAGGCGACGGGCTTAAACCCCGTGCAGTGTCAGTGCAAATCTGACCGGGAGCACCCGCGTGTAGCCCAATTAGCAGAGGCGTCCTGCTCAAACCGGGGAGGTTGCAGGTGCAAGTCCTGTCACGCGGACCAATTTGGAATGTCAACCGGACACGCGAGCCGGGCCTGTTTGCTAAACAGTGCGTGCCCTCGGGCAAGTGGCGCAAGTCCACGGCATTCCGCCATTTTCTGCGCGCGCGTAGTTCAAAGTCGAACGGTCCGTCTTATAAACGGAGTCGCACTAGATGAGTGCCCAGGTCCGGAGCTTACCGGACGCGCGCACCATTTCCAATCACCGTGGTGTTCTCCAGCAATACGTCAGAATCGTCAAAAGCCCCTTAATGCTGATCACCAGTGTTCGTCGAACCTGAATCTTGGACGGGCGCAGGAAGTTTTTGAAGGAAGCTCTCAAGATCAGGAACAAGCGTGTTCGCACTCTGTTCGTCGAGAAGAACTCGTAAGGTATAACCTCTCGCAGCTTCATCAAGGTAACGTCGCATCTCAGTGTTCGGCTGGTTGAACAATTTCAAAGCCCGGCGTAGGACTGGCGCAGCGTTGGCATCCTTAGCGATTAACAAAGCATGTGCGTAATAGAAAATGCCCCAGTAATCCGTGTGGTTCCATCCACCAGCTCCGAAGTCGTCCAACCACTTTCCCAGACGGTCGCGGACGTCAGGAACGACCGACATATCTCCAACCTGCACCAGACACAGAGCGTCATCCGGTTCATGAGATCGTTCATACTCTTTGCGTATTGTGGCTTTCGCCTCGCTGTTATTGATATGGATCAAGTAGTTCAATGCACCCTGCCGGAGGTACCAATCGCCGCCGCCATCGGCCTCAATATAGTGTTCAGCATCCGGCATCGCCCTTTGATCACCAATTTTGCCGAGTGCTACGAAGACCTCCTCCTTCACGCGCCATGCAGACCCTTCCCAGGAATACTGGTGTCGGAGGATTCTCAGCAAAACGTCAGCGCTGTCCTTTGCACGAAGGGTCCCAAGAGTTTCAATCTGCGAATCGTATTCGATTAAGGTCAGGTCGGTCCACACGGACTCCAAGTCCTTTTGCAATACTGGGGCAGCACGCAAATCTCCCAGTTTCTGCAACGCGCGACAGATGGCCTCCTTTGTATTGTGGTTATTCCCGCACGCTGTGTATGCTCGACAAAGGTTTGCCACCCGGTCGCGCTGCTTTTGGGCGAGTACGCCATTTAATGCGTCAGGTGTGTTGAAAAACCACAGCGTTGGTAGAATTTGAACAAGTTCGTCGTATCCACCGTCTCCAGCCTCAACCAAGGCGGTCACCTTTTCCTTCTCCCTGGCGATGCGTTGGTGCCGGCGGTGGTTGCTCAACGACTCCAGAGCATCGGGCAGAACTAGAAGCGTCAGCAACGCGACCAAGATGCTCCAAACCCAAAATCAACGTGTCAGTTTCATGGTGGTCTGTGATAAGAGCGTAACTATTCCAAAGCTGAAATGCACGCGTCATCGCGGAGCCTCGGTCCAAGAAGCCGTTTCAAATCACTGAACGCGAAACAGCTCCAGCGGCCTCGCGAAGTGCATTTAGCCGGTGAAAGAGCATCCGCAGTCGAACCAGCGTTCAGGCAGGCGTCATAAGCCAGTCGAGCCCAGGGCAGCACTGGGGACTGCGACCATTTTCGCCTCCATGCAGCAACCTGCGGATTTCTTTTGTAAGGAAATCTAGCCGGAGCATCCCCGGCTGGAGGCTCCACAGATTTTGCTCGCGTAGTCCAACAGCAGAGACACGACGTCGAGAACGTCGCCAGTGTCCCGACTCGTCGGGACCGCGAGCACCAGTTCTTGGTCTGCAAGCATTAAAGTGATGCAACTGCCTTTTGAGCCGTTGAACCGGGAGCGTTACCCGGGCGGGCCACCATTTGGGCCGTGCCAAGATGCACCGCCTCCAGCCGGGGACGTTTTGGGTGAAATTGCCCTTCGACGGGGCTGCCCGGCCAAAGGCGGTCCAGCAAGTGGTGCCGGCACCACGACCAGGATTCGGCCATGCGAGCCCAACGGCTCCGTGCGTTCCGCTCCGGCATGGGCTGCTGCCAGGCATCATCCGTCCCCGGCAAGCCGAGGGCCTGGGCCAGCGCCGCCGCGATCCGGGCGTGGCCTTCGGCGTTCACATGGAAACGGTCCTCGCTCCAGAGTCGCGGGTCGGAGCCAACCGGGTATGCGGCGAAGTCAATGAGGCGGGCGCCGGTGGAAGCTGCGGCCTCGCGGATGGTGTCATTCATGGCCCGGACCCGGGGAGCCAGGAGACGGCCGATCGGCATGACGCCGGTGAGGTCCGGGAGCGTGAAAGTCAACACGACTGCTTTCCCGCCGACGAGCGCCCCCAGCATGCACTCGAGTTCTGCCCGCAGCTTGGCAGCATCGAAACTGCGTTCGAGGATGTCATTCGAGCCCGCGAAAACCGTCGCGAGGTCGGGCTTCATTGCACGCGCTGGTCCAAGCTGCTCCTCGCGGATTTCCCGGGAGCGCTTGCCGCGCACACCCAGGTTAGCGTAGAGCAACCCGCCCTGCGCTTGCGCCACGCGCTCTGCCAGACGGTTCGCCCAGCCACGGTAACCGCCCGCCCCATCCGGGTCTTGGAGCCCCTCGGTGGAACTGTCGCCGATCGCGACGTAGCGATCGAATCGGAGCGTCATGACGATATTGTGCGGGATGGCAACGGGGCACGTCTATGTGAACTTGAAGAAGATGCATTTTCAAACCGGCGGATTTACCCCGTTTTCGGACCGCCACTGACATTTTGCCGGGTCGTCTAATTCGTAGGACACTGCCCTTTGAAGGCGCTTATGTTGGTGCAAATCCAGCCCCGGCAGCCAATTTTCGCCCGGTGGTGAAATAGGATCACGTCCGGCCTACACCCGGAAATCGAGGGGGCAGAACCTTCCCGGGCGACCATTGCCTCGTTGCATAATCAGGAGTGCGCCGGTCTCTGACACCGGAAGACCTGGAGCAAAACCAGGCGAGGCAGCCAATTTCATCGTGAACCCTAATCCCGACCGGCGGGGGTCGAATCGAAATAAATCATTTTTATCTTGTTTTTATGATAAACCTTATTTATCCTGTTTACATGATATGACGGACTACCCGATCAAAACGCCGCAACAGCTTGGCTCTGTGCTCCAAGGATATCGGAGGGAGCAGAGACTGACCCAACAGGCGGTCGGAGCCAAAGTGGGGCTCGCGCAAAACGCCGTTTCGCAAATTGAGGCCGACCCGGGGAGCGCCGGATTGGCGCGAATCTTCAAGTTATTGGCCGCCCTCGATCTTGAACTTGTCGTGCGGCCGAGGAAAGCAAACGCACGCCAGTCAGACTGGTGACGTATGGGCAGGCGTCGAAAGTCCCGCTCCCTCTCCGTGTGGATGAACGGGGAGAAGGTTGGTGATTGGCGTGTGGCGGCCACCGGCCAGGAATTCCTCTACGCGGAGAGATGGCTCTCCTCTCCTGCCGCCAGACCCATTTCGCTGTCGTTGCCGTTGCGCCCTTCCCAAGAACCGTATCGCGATGGCGTGGAAGCATTCTTCGATAATCTGCTGCCTGATAATCGTCAAATCCGCGAGCGAATCCAGCGCCGATTCAATACCCGGTCGGTTGGGGCGTTCGACCTGTTGCAAGAAATAGGGCGGGATTGTGTTGGCGCGTTGCAATTGATGCCGGAAGACGAGCCACCGCCCGGCATACAGCAAATCACTGGCGAGCGCCTGACACCAACCGGAGTCGAGCAACTTCTATCCGGGACCTTGGCCCCGACGTTCCATGAAGCAGAGGCGGATGAGGACGCCTTCCGGATTTCGTTGGCGGGAGCGCAAGAAAAGACGGCGCTGTTGTGGCACAAAGGCGCCTGGCTGCGGCCGACGCATGCGACCCCCACAACGCATATTCTCAAGCTCCCCATGGGGATCAACACCCAGGGAATTGATCTTTCAACGTCGGTGGAAAACGAATGGCTATGCGCGCAAATAGCAGAGGCGTATGGCATCGAGGTGGCGAAATGCCGGATCGAAACGTTTGGCCAGTACAAGACACTCGTCGTGGAGCGGTTTGATCGGAGGCTGGCCCCTGATCGGACGTGGCATCTGCGATTACCGCAGGAGGACCTTTGCCAGGCGACCACCACGCCCCCGGCACTGAAATACGAGAGCGATGGCGGCCCAGGCATTGCTGTCGTCATGGACCTGTTGCTGGGTTCGGAGCGAGCGGTTGAGGATCGCCGGGATTTTATGCGCACCCAATTGGTATTCTGGATGCTGGCGGCGATCGACGGCCACGCCAAAAACTTCAGCCTGTTTATTCTGCCGGGCGGTGCGTATCGGCTGACGCCGCGATATGACATTATGTCCGCCTATCCAATTCTGGGGCACGGCCGCGGCAAGTTGGCGCCGGACAAGATCCGAATGGCCATGGCCGTAACGGGGAAGAGTCGTCATTATCGGTGGAAAGAAATTCACGCTCGGCACTGGATCGATACGGCGAGGCGCCAGGGACTTGGAGATATGGAGCAAATTATGTCGGATGTGATCGCACGGACACCGGCGGCGATTGACCTGGTGCGCAACATGGTGCCGAGGGGATTTCCTGCTCAGATTGCCGAGGCAATACTCGGCGGAATTGAAACGCGCGCAGAACAGCTCAATGCGGAGTTGTCGGACTAAATTCGCATTCAACAAAGATCAAACACCGGAGAAGGTCAGGGACCGGGTACGGCCAGGCTGTCATGCAGAATTAAAACAAGGTCGTCTGCGTCATTCGGTTCGGGGATGACCCAACGCGAACCGGCAACCAGTTTGGGGACGGCGTTATTGCCGTTCTGGATGGTCTGGCCATAAATCTGAATGGAGGTTTGCATATACCGGGCGATCCAGGGGTCGGCCCAAGCGGCGTCGAATTTCCCCCGGCCGACCAGTTCGGCCGCTTTGGCCCTGGCGGCGTCGAGGCTTCGCGGCTGCCAGCGGTCACCGGACTCAAACGAGAACATCCAGCGGTCGAAGCCAGGAAAGGCATCGCGTTTGGCCACCCAAACCGCCAGGCCAACCCTGGCCAGTTCGCAGGAGTCCTTGAATTCATCCACGTTCCGGGGAACAAAAGGGTTGCAGTTGGTGTTCAACGGCGCCGGACACAGCACAAAGGCCAGCTTGCCGCCGTAGCGGCGAATTACCCCGTCGAGCATCAAATGCAATTGCTGGCAATGGGGGCATTGATAATCAAAGAGCAGGTTGACGACATAGGGCGCGTCGGGCGAACCGACCACCGGCGCGGCGTGCGGATCAATGGCGGTCAGGTTCTCCTGCGACTCGCCGCCGCGATAGACGGCCTTGGGAGTGAAGGCGACTTGGCCTGCCGCCAGGATACCGGCCAAGGCCAGACCAACCAGGGCTGGGCCGATCGTGGCCAAACGGCCGATCACCGCGCCCGTTGTGGCATTCGGCGCAGTTGGCGCCGCAGCCCCGCCGTCTGGTCCCAGCGCGGGATTCGTCGGCGCAACGTCGGTTGAACCATCGTCGAATTGCATGGGCGCTCGCCAGATTACCAAAGCTGCCAGCAGGAGGCCGGTGATGTGCGTGGCCATGCAATACGGGCAGAAGGCCCCAATGACCCATTTCTGCACGATGGTGAACCACACGGCACTTCCGGCTGCCGCCCCGGCCAGAACTAACATAGCGCGCCAAGCCAGCCGCCGGAGCGGTGCCGCCGTGGCCGGACTAATGAAAAAGCTGGCCAACAACAGCGCCAGGTACGCCCCTTCCGCCAGACCGCTGACGGGCAACACCCCGCCGATTGCCGACCACCGGCTGTTGAGCACTTTGTCGCACGGGCTCCCGCCCCCGCAGCCGATGACCGACCCGCCAAGTAGGTAATGCCAGCCCAGATAGCCGCTCAACGCCAGTGCCAGCAGGTTCAATCCCGTCAAGACCCAGCGCCAACAGGGCCAGGACCGACGAAAACGAGTCATTTCTTCGTAAGGAACCAAAGTTCCGATCCTTTCGAGCGTTAGTTTCACAGAGAAACCGAAAGCTCCGCAGCACACCTTCGAGCCGCGGAGCCTTGGTCTGTGTTGTCCGGGACGGTTCGAGCTACTGCCGTTTAATTCAGTTCCACAACCGTGCTCACGGAGTTCTCCTGGAATACTGGTTGGGCGCACCGGGCGTGGGACCGCTGCCGCCGAGCTGCGCCCCGCTGGCGTGCGCCTTGGTCAATGCAGCGGCGAGGGTGATGCCGGAGCCGGACACCTGAGCACCCACCGCGTGCGCAATGGCGAGCGGTGCGGCAACCGTGATTGAGACGCCGCCAAAGCCGCCCCGACCACCGCGGCCACCGCGGCCACCGCCGGTGACGGAGGCGACCAACGCCGTCTCAAGGTTTGTGCCACTGTCAATGGTGATGGTCTGGCCGGCGCCAAAGCCCGCCGCGCTGGCGACAGGGATAACGGTCGCGCCCACCTCGGTGCCAGTGCCGACCGTGCTGGCGCCCGGCGTGCCAACCGTCGCGATGACGACGGTCTCGCGGTTCGCGCCCGTGTCAATAGTAATCTTCTGGCCGGCGGCAAAGTCTCCCAGGCTGGCGACTTTGATATTGTTCGCGCCGGCGGCTGAAGAGGCCACCAAGGTGATGGCGGTCTGCATCAGGAAATCGCGGCAGTTGCTGCCGGAGTCGGCGCCGTCCGGAAAGCGGCCCGCGCTCCTCATGGGCGCGCCGGCGGTCGGACCGCCCCGCCCGCCGAAGCCCCCTCTGCCCCCGCCGGGCGCAGGCGCGAAGCATCCCCCGGATCCGGCACCGCCTTGGTAACCCTCGGCGGACCAGGGGTCAACGAGGCCACCGTAATTGAGGCTGTCCACGACCAGGCTGGCGGCGTCACGCAGCACCATGCTGCCGGCGCTTGGGGAGAGAGCGGGCCCGCCAAACCACTGGTTGGGTGCCGGAGGCCCTTGGTAGCCCGCGGTCGTGACTGCGGGGTCACGCACCACCGCATCACTCGCGTGGTCTTTGGCCAGGGGGCGCTCGATCGTGATGCCGGTGCCGAGCGGCTGAAGGGGCTCGATTGCTCGAATGGGCAAAAGCCGTCGCCGGCTTGAAGCTGATCCCCGTTCCCCTGACGCTGAAGGGCATGTTGTTCGCATGGTTGAACTTCAGCGGGGCGGCCAGTTCGATCGTGCCCTGACCCCCTCCGCCACGTCCGCCGCGACCGCCACCGACCGCCGCCCGCGTGTCAACCCGCGTGACCGTGACAATCTCAATTCCGTGGTCCTTGCTGTCAATGTCCAACGTGATCTTGTCGCCGACTGAAATATTAGCGGCGTTCCTCACCCGGATGGCGGTGTCGCCAGCTTTCGCTTCCGCCGCCAGGGCGGTTTGCGTGCCCGGCTTGCCGACCTCAGTAACCGTGACCACCTCGTACTTTTCCACGTCCCTCCCGACAGCGGGATAAGTGGCACCGTAACCGATGCCGATCTTCTCGCCAACCTCGACCGCGAAGCCGCCACCGCCACCGAAACCCCCGCCACCGCCGGTGTAAGGCACGCTGGTCGAGCCGGCGGGAATCGTGATCACCGGTCCGTCGGGGAGGGGCTGCCACAGCGTCGTGCTGTTGCCTGCCGCCGTCCCGAGGCTGGCGATCTTGCGGGTTTCCACGCCGGAGCCGGTGTCAATTTCAATCGTATCACCGGCCGACATGCCGCTCGTGCTTCTGACGTAGAGGGTGGTATCACCCTTGTGCGCGAGAACCGCCAGCCCGGAGTTGGCCAAGCCGAGCAGGTAGAAGCTTTTGCCCGCGAGTTTCGTTCCAGACGGGATCTGCACCGACGAGAAGATGGCCTGCTGGGCGGCGTGCTCGGTCAGTGTCCAGCCGGAGATGTCCACGGAGCTGGCGCCAGCGTTGTAGAGCTCGATGAAGGAGTTCGCCGGGTCAACAGCAAACTCATTGATCTTGATCGGGCTGACGTTCCGCACCTTCTCGACCATTTTCTCGGATTGCGCCCGGCCGCTGGTCGGCTCGTCCACGAGGCGTTGGCGACCAGGTCGCCATTGAAGGCCGCCCGCGCCGAGGTGATCTTGAAGGTCGCGCTCACGCTCGCCCCCGGCGCGACCGGATCCGGGAACGTCTTTGAGGTCCCAGAGGCGCCGGAGACCACGGAGGTCCACCCTTTGGGCGCGGCAATGCTCAACTTGACTCCCACGGCGGGCGCCCCTGTGGCATTCGTGAAAGTCACGGTGGTGTCCTGCGAGGACCCCGGTGAGAACGTCTGGAGTCCCGGCGGCGTGGTCGCTGCCGACGCCGGCGCCAGGCTTAGCGTCGGCACGTCGTACTTGGCAGCCACAACATTGGCCTGCACCTTCTGGTCGGTGGCGTCCGTCGGGAAAGTCCCTCCGGCCGTCATCGCGCCTTCATAGAAGGTGCCCTGCGAGCCGTTGCTGTTGTCGCCGCCGTTGCCCAGGAGGATGGCTCCCTGCTTGCGCATCGGGTCATAGGAGTTGTTGACGCGGGGTCCGGTCGAACATGACTTTCAGCTCGCCGCTCCGCGCGTCGCCGCCCATGGAGGTCCAGTGGTGCGGTTCGCCCTTGGCCATCGCGGTGACGAATCGCCAGTTGATGATTGGCAGGCCTGGACAGTTTCTCGATCCATCCGGGTTGACACAACCCACCAGATTGTTTTCCTGGTCGGTCATGATCCACGGGCCGGGGGCGGGGCCGCGATACCAGTTGCCGGCGCTGCCGTAGTAGGTGGTTTCCATGGTGCCGTTCCCGTCGTCGCGGCTGTCCGTCTCGGCGTTCCCGTAGTCGAAGCAGCAGCCGCCGTTGTAGTGATGGCCGTTCACGACCCAATACTGCCCCTCCGCCTGATCGTCCACTGCCGTGCCGTGCGCGTTATTCCAGCGCAGGCCCATGCCCGGCGCGATGAAGACGCCGTAGGCCTTGTGGCCCATGATCCTTATCGGCGCCCAATCGGCGACCGGGACGTTGTTAAACCCACCCAAGGCATGGCCGCTGAATCCGCCACGGGGCGCCTGGACAAGGTTGTTGCCATGGCCGGACTGGTCGTAGAGGGTGGTGATCCAGCAATATGTGTTGGCGCAGAAGGCGTCCTGCGCGGCCGCGTCGGCGTATCCGCCCCCATCCGCCGCGGAAGGTTGGACGACGCCGATGTCCAAAGTTTTGCCGTCCGACTGGCGCAGGACCTGGTAAAGCAGGCCGTTGTAGGAGGCGTAGAGAGAGCGCGTGCTGCTGTGGGCGGCGGCGCAGGGACTGCCGCCGGCGGCGTAGATGTCACATGGGCCTTCCGGCCTGGGTAGAGGAGCATTGCGTCCGGCCCCGGCCTGTCTGGCTAGCAGCAACGTGGCTAGAGGCAGCGTCAGCGCCATTGCGAGCAGTATCACAAAACTGTTTTTTGATTTCATGTTTATCCGACTCTTTAGACTGAGTTCTTCCAGTTGGCCCTCTGGCCGTGACCACCACGGACAACCGAGGAGCTGTGAGATGCATCATAACCGCGATCCCAGGGGCGGGAAGCAAAATCTTGAACGCGGCGACGCCAAACCGCAGCGCCTGGCTGCCAGCCAATCTCATCCAGGCCCAGCGCGATTATTTCGGAGCTCACACCTACGAACGGATTGATGCCAAAGGCACATTCCATACGGAATGGGAGAAGTCGTAGGAATTATGAAAACGACTGACCAACTCGAACAGACTGTCCTTGTCATTTTTGGCGGGGGCGGCGACTTGACCTGGCGGAAACTCGTTCCCGCCTTGTTCGACCTCTCCCAGGACCCAAGCATGCCCGCCGCATCTTTTACATGGCCACACCACCGAGCATGTTCGGCGAAATCCCAAAATATCTCGGCAAGGCCGGACTGGCGCGCGACCGGGAATTTGCGCGGATCGTGGTGGAGAAACCGATCGGCTATGACCTGGAGTCCGCCCTGGCCCTGAATGCCATCCTCGCCGCCAATTTCGGGGAATCCCAGATTTTCCGCATCGATCATTATTTGGGCAAGGAAACGGTGCAGAACATTTTGGCGTTCCGTTTTGTCAACCCGCTTTTCGAGCCAATCTGGAACCGGCGTTACATTGACTATGTGACCATCACCGTGGGAGAGGCAGTGGGCATCGAGCACCGCGGCGGCTATTACGACCACGCGGGAGCGCTGCGCGACATGGTGCAGAATCATTTGATGCAGTTGCTCTGCCTGGTGGCGATGGAACCGATGGTTTCCTTCCAAGCCGACGAAATCCGCAACAAGAAGGTGGATGTGCTCCATGCGGCCCGTCCAGTTCACCGCGACGCGGTCGCTCAATCCGCCGTGCGCGGACAGTATGGCCCCGGCAACAGCGATGGCAAAAAAGTGCCCGGCTATCGGGAGGAAGAGGGGGTGGCCCCCGATTCCCAGACGGAGACCTTTGCGGCGTTGAAGTTGTTTGTGGACAACTGGCGCTGGCAGGACGTGCCATTTTACCTTCGGACGGGCAAGCGCCTTCCCCGGCAGGCCTCGGCGATTTCCATTCAATTTCGTGCCCTTCCGCATCGGTCGTTTCCGCCCGAGGCCTCGCTCGGCTGGCAGCCGTCCCGGCTCGTCATGGCCATCCAGCCGGTCGAGGGTATCGTGCTGGGCTTTCAGGCAAAATATCCAGGGCCGAAGATGCAATTGCGTCCGGTGGACATGCGGTTTAGTTATCGCCAGAGCTTCGACGCGCCTTCGCCTGATGCGTATGAAACGCTGCTGTGGGACGTGATGAAGAACGACGCCACGCTCTTCATGCGGGCCGATCAGGTCGAGGCAGCGTGGCAGTGGTTGATGCCGGTGCTCGAAGTCTGGGCCGAGGCACCGCCCAGTGATTTCCCCAATTGCGCTGCCGGCACCTGGGGACCTGAAGAGACTCAGGGGTTGCTGGCTTGCGGGCACAATTGGCCCCTCCCGGCTGAATTGGTGGAGTCGTGTAAAAGAAAGGGCAAGAATTCGTGACTCGATGTAGTATGGAACATCTGATCGCATGAAAATCCTGGTCATTGATATCGGCGGCACGCATGTAAAAGTGCGCGCCACCGGTCACAAAAAGCGGATGGAAATTCCATCCGGCCCAAAAATGACCGCCCATGAAATGGTGGCGGCGGTTCGGAAGATCATCGCCGGCTGGAAATACGATGCCATCACGATTGGCTACCCGGGACCCGTACTACACGGACACATTGCCGCTGAACCGCACAATCTCGGTCATGGCTGGATGGGCTTTAATTTCAAAAGAGCATTCGGTTGTCCGGTGAAGCTTGTCAATGATGCGGCCATGCAAGCGTTGGGAAGTTATCGGGGGAAACGGATGCTTTTCCTGGGTTTAGGCACCGGCTTGGGTTCGGCGCTGATTGTTGACGGCGTGCTCGAGCCGATGGAACTGGCGCATCTGCCTTACAAAAAAGGCCGCGCTTACGAGGATTATGTGGGTCTGGCCGGACTGAAGCGGCTTGGGAAAAAGAAATGGCGACGCCATGTCAACGACGTTGCCAGGCAACTCAAGGCCGCATTGGAGGCTGATTATGTCGTTTTGGGCGGCGGCAATGCGAGACTGCTCAAGAAACTCCCACTTGGAAGCCAACTCGGGGACAACGCCAACGCGTTTCGTGGCGGCCTTCGCCTTTGGTCAAAATCTCACAATCGGAATTTCCTAAAATGAATGATTCTGAAAACTCCGTGGCCTTCGGCGCGCCCGGCATCGAACCCCGTTGGACCTCCAGCGCCAAGGAAGGTCTCGGCACCGCTTATCATACGAGTTGCCGGGTCTGGTTCACACTCAGCCACGGCATCATCAACGAAATCTACTACCCTACCGCAGACCAGCCAAACACGCGCGATTTTCAGTTTCTGATCAGCGACGGCGAGACGTTTTGCCACGAGGAGAAGCGCGACCTGGAGCACCGGATCGAATACCCGGAACGAGATTGTGTTTTCTACCGCCTGACCAATTCAGATCCCAACGGGCGATACCGGCTGATCAAGCACATTCTCGCCGATCCGCATCGTTCGGTTGTGCTTCATGCACACCAAACTCGAAGTGCTTGATAAGTCGTTGCGCGGCAAGTTGCGTCTCTACGCGCTGTTGGCTCCGCACCTGGCGCGTCATGGTGCGGGCAACTCCGGTTGGTGTTCTGAAATCGGCGGCAACAGTCTGCTCCACGCCGAGCGCGAGGATGTGCATCTGGTCATGGGATGCAGCCACGGGTTTTCGCGGCGATCCATCGGTTATGTCGGCGCCAGCGACGGCTGGCAGGATTTGATGGATAATCTCAAGATGGACTGGGAATTCCGCAAAGCCGGGGACGGCAACATTGCGCTGACGGGCGAAATTGATCTTCAGGGCGGGGATGAGTTTGCGATCGCCATTGCGCTTGGGAGAAGCTGCCAGAGCACAGTGGCGAAGTTGCTGCAATCGCTGGCGGAGCCGTTCGAGGCCCATCGCGAAGCCTATATTCGCCAGTGGCAGCGCACAGTGGTCAATCCGAAGTTCGATTTCAGCAAGCACACATCCGACGGCGGGCACACGTATCGGCTAAGCCGCTGCATTTTGCTCGCCCACGAAGACAAAACCTTTCAAGGCGCGCTGGTGGCGTCCATGAGCATCCCTTGGGGCGAGACCAAGGGCGACAACGATCTGGGCGGCTATCATCTGGTCTGGACGCGCGATCTGGCGCAGAGCGCGACCGCACTCCTGGCGACCGGCCAGACCGGGACTCCATTGCGCGCCTTGATCTGGCTGGCCGCCATTCAGCGGACGGATGGCAGATTCCCGCAGAATAGCTGGATCAATGGCAAGGCATATTGGTGCGGCGTGCAGCTTGATGAAGTGGCCGCGCCCATCCTGCTGGCGTGGCGTTTGCAGCGTGAAGGCGTCGCGCTGGGCCGGTTCGATCCCTGCGTCATGATTTCGCGTGCCGCAGCCTACCTCATCCGGCAGGGTCCGGTGACCGCGCAGGAACGATGGGAGGAAAACGCGGGCTTTTCTCCTTCGACGCTCGCCACGGTGATCGCCGGCCTGGTTTGTGCCGCGGAGTTTGCCAAACAGCGCAAGGACGCGGGCACTGCGGAATTCATACTGGTCAATATGCGGACTGGTTGGCCGCCCACCTTGAGGAATGGACCGTCACCACCGCCGGTGAATTGGTCGAAGGTTTCCGGCGCCATTACATTCGGATCAATCCCACGGATCCCGGCCGCGCCCGATCCGCACGCCGATCCCAACACCACGATGCTTGCTATCGCCAATGGCGGCGGACGTCCGTCCGGCAAGGAACGTGGTCGGCGGCGATTTTCTTCACCTGGTGCGATTGGGCATCCGCGCGGCTAATGATCCCCTCGTGCGTGATTCCATCGCTGTCATGGATCGCTTGCTCAAGGTCGATCTGCCGCAAGGTCCGGGCTGGCGCCGCTACAATCACGATGGCTATGGACAGAAGGAGACGGCAGCGCCTTCGACGGGACAGGCGTCGGACGATGCCTGGCCGATTCTGACCGGGCGAGCGCGGCCATTACGAGCTGGCGGCCGGGCGTGATCCCAAGCCGTTTATTGCCGCGATGGAAAAATTCGCCAACGAAGGCGGCATGATCAGCGAGCAGTTGTGGGACGCCGAAGACCTGCCGGAGAAGGGAATGAGGCGCGGGTTTTCCAGCGGTGCGGCAATGCCGCTGTGCTGGTCACATGCGGAATATGTCTCCCTCGTGCGCAGCGCTCACGACGGCGTGTGCTTTGATCGAGTCGAACCGGCCTTCCAGCGCTACGTCGTCAACCCGGTGGTAAGCCGGCACGAAATGTGGAGCTTTCGTCATTCGATTCGCCGCATGCCGCCCGGACAAATCTTGCGCCTCATCGTAGAGGCGGAGGCGACCGTCGTTTGGTCCGACGACTGCCTGGGCCAGCACCAACAAAGCGGACACCACCCATGATAGGCGCGCTGGGTTTGTGGTTCGCCGATCTTCCCACGGAGAATTGCCCGAACGGCTCGGTGATCGAGTTCACTTTCTTCTGGAAAGCAGCCGGGCGTTGGGAAGGCACGAATTATTCAGTGGCGGTCACCGGACAAAGCCCGAGAGCTTCGGGAACGCGGAAGAATCCCAAAAACAAACTGACTGTCACGAGGGGCAGGGAAAACCGTTGATCTATGAGTCCTCCATGAATCCTGAAACCCCGCCCAAACCCAAAGGACTCTCCGGCGCCGAAGCCGCCGAGGCCGCCGGGTTGGTGAACTACCAGGACGGCTCCATTGTCAGCCGCGAAATTGTTAAGAAGCCAACTGGGAACGTGACCATCTTTGCGTTTGATGAAAGGACAAGGCTTGAGCGAGCACACCGCACCATCCGATGCGCTCGTGCATGTGCTCGAAGGAGAGGCGGAAATCAGCATCGCCGGCAAACCGCATTGCTTGCGTTGTGCCTTGCTGGTTCGTGGAATCCGCACCGAAGACATCATGAGTCCCACTCGCCGCCAGGTGCATACGCTGACTCCCTTCGCCAAAGTTCGGGGCACTTCCATCACTTATCCGCCCGAGTCCTTGCCGAGCACGGCAAAAAAGCCGTCGGCCAAGCGCGCCCGGTTGCTACCTGTCGAGAATTTCCGGCCAACCAAAGCATCGGTTTCCAAACCATGAATCATGACGTTGCGCACTTCGGTTTCCCGCTCTGGTTGCGTCTGACGCACT
This sequence comes from uncultured Verrucomicrobiae bacterium, assembly GCA_963707025.1. Lineage (GTDB taxonomy): Bacteria > Verrucomicrobiota > Verrucomicrobiia > Limisphaerales > Palsa-1400 > JBEKOF01. The sequence goes on from CAVPOM010000004.1 coordinate 165,689, forward strand.
ACATCAATTTCCTGTTTCTCACTTTGCTTATCCGCAGCGGCATTGAGATCCTTGCCGAGCATCCCAGGCTGTATGGGAACAAAGACTGCACTCCACGCAGTGAATGGCTCAAATCCATCTAATTGGTGGAGGACTATCGGACCATTGGCGAAGGCCACGGCGGCTACCGGGAAGACGTCCAATACTACGGAACCGGGGCTGAGATTTGAATCGGTAGGGTTTTACCCCATAGGAAGATTTCGGCCAGGCGCTTAATTTGAGCTTGCTGACGATCAATTGCTCATTGCCACAGGTTCGACAGTTCCTCGGTTGCAGGTGCCCGGTGCGGACCGGCCCGAGATTTTCTTTCTGCGGCAAATGCAGGATTCTCAGGCCATCCACGCGCAGATCAAACGAGGAAAGCGGGCTGTGGTGATCGGATCAGGCTTTATTGGAATGGAGGGGCCACGGACGCAACCATCTCCGTGATTGACCTTCAACCCCTCCCGACATTAAACCTTCACGCATGACCAACCTTAAAGACTTAACGATCAGCCAACTCAAGAGCATCATCGCCATCAAGGAGCAAATCGAGACGCTGCAAGGGCGAGTTGATTCCATCACTGTTGGTGGCGGTGTGATTCCAATCCCGTCTGCCGAGGAAGCCTCTGCGTCCGCCAAGCGCAAATATCACATGACCGCAGCCCACAAGCGTAAACTCATTAAAGCTCTGGCGAAGGCACGGAAAATACGCTGGGCAAAGGCAAAAGCGGCCAAGCCGGCCAAGAAGAAGGATTGGCGCAGCAGTCCGGCAACGAGGGCCAAACTTGCAGCAGCAGCCAAGGCGAGATGGGCCAAGGTGCGGGCGGAGGGAAAGAAGACGCTGCATAATAAAAGTTGATCGCTGGTGAATTTTATGAAGAGAACTGGAAGATGTCCGAAATGCGGTGGGACAGACCTCATCGCCGATGCAATGGCGATTGGTCGCGGATACGAAATATCTATCGCCAAGTTTCAGAAGCCCGACGCGCTAATCTTCAAGGGGAAGGAATCCTCCACCGTGTCTGCATGGAAGTGTTCCACTTGCGGCTATATCGAGCTATACGCTAACGACCCTGAAAAATGAAATTACCGAGAGCCTGACAATCGCCGCACGCTAACAGTCGCTAGAGCCAACTACTGTTGGCGCATGCTGTTCTGCTTCGCGGTTCTGCTTCGCGGTTGACATTGCACATCCGGCGTGGCTCAGTTCTGAACATTGGGCCTGAAATGAGGCCATTATGAAAATCACGCGCAGGGAGTTTACGATGAAAGTGAGCGGGCTTGGAGTTGGAGGCTTGTTTGCACTTGGAGGTTGCGACAGAGGGGAAAGGAAGAAGGCCTTGTCGGAGACACTGCCAAAGCAGCCAGGTGCAGCCGGGCAGTCCAGAACTGCGTCGGCTGGGGAAGACGGGGCTGGTGCTTTCGTCCGTGGGTTTTGGCGCCCAGAGGACCAGAGATGACGACCTCATCCGCTACGCTCTTGACCAAGGCATGACTCACATTGAAACGGCGTGGAGCTACGGTTTTGGACGCTCAGGCAACAGTTGCGAATGCATCGGCAAAGCGATTGCGGGGAGGCGCGATTCGGTGTGTCTGGCGGTGGCTTACTCGATGGAGGCGTCTCCAACCAGCAAGGCCTGGCTTCCGAATCAATTTGAGCAGACGCTCCGAGATCTGGGCACCGATCATATTGAGGTATTCCTGTGGCACCACCGGGGGGCGGATCGATCAACAACAGCCAATTGACCTTGGAGCAGAGTCAGGCGCTGGTCGCTGCGGGCGAGAGGGTGGATCTGATGCTGAAATGGAAGAAGGAAGGGAAGATCCGATGGTGCGGTGTGACCGCCCACAGCGAGCAGGTCGAATGGCCGAAGTTCGTGGCGGAATCCAAGCTGTATAACGTCGCGGTGGTCGCCTTTAACTACAACAGCCCCACAGCGGTTGCCCAGGCCATGCAAGAGGCCTCGCGGGCGGGAGTCGGCCTGATCGCGATGAAGACCCAAAGCCCCAATTACGTTGATGGGGAAGCGCAGATTGGCAATGCACCCGACCATCGCCAAGCCTTGAGCTGGGTTCTCTCCAAGGACTTTGTCACTGCGGCCATACCTGGCATGACCACACGCAGTCAGGTTGACCTGAACCTGAAAACAATGGGTTCAGCGATATGAGATTCCAAATACCGTAAGGCAAGCAAAGCATGAACGGAATTTCAGAAACATCGTCGCCGGCTTCCCTCCCGACAGCGACGCAGCCGAAGGCGGGCGCCCCGGCGTTCTGGCCGGGTCTTCTTCTCTCGCTCGCCGCCGGCTTCATCACGGTCGGGATTATGTGGGACATTTCCTGGCACGAGACGGTCGGGCGCGACACTTTTTGGACCGCGGCGCACATGGTCATTTATCTGGGGGGCGCTTTAGGAGGATGTGTCGGCGGATGGCTGGCTATACATTATACGTTTCTGGCCGGCCCGGAGGAACGGGCGGTGGCGGTGGGCGTGTTTGGAGCGCGCGCGCCGTTGGGAGCCTGGGTGGCAATCTGGGGAGCAGTGGCGATGCTGACTTCCGGGCCATTCGATAATTGGTGGCACAATGCCTACGGGCTGGATGTCAAGATTATCAGTCCGCCCCACGCTTTGCTGGGACTGGGAATGTTTGGGATCACTTTTGCCGCGTTGCTCCTGGTGCTCTCGCGCCAGAACCGTTTGCAGGATGGCGCGGGCAGCGGATTATTTGTTCTCGTGGGCGGCGTGTTCGTGGTGATGGCGGGCGTGTTCGTGATGGAATACACGTTTCCCAACATGCAACACGCGGCGCCTTTTTACGAGGCGTGCGGATTGACTTTTCCACTTCGTTTGGTCGCCTTGGGGCGCGCCGCCCGAACCTCCTGGCCGGTAACGCGCGTCGCTGCGGTCTACATCCTGGTCGAATGCCTGATGATCTGGATTCTGCCGCTCTTTCCCGAGCAGCCCAGGCTGGCGCCGATCTTCAATCCTGTGACGCACATGGTGCCTCCACCCTTCCCGCTTTTGCTCGTCTTTCCAGCCGTGGCGATGGATCTGGTGCTGCGTTGGGCGAGCGGCGTCACCGGCTGGAGGCGCGTGGCCCTCGCCTTTTTGCTCGGCGCGGTTTTCCTGGCGGTGTTCATCCCGGTGCAGTGGTTCTTCTCCGCGTTTTTGCTCTCGCCGCACGCGGAGAATTGGTTTTTTGTGGGAAACCGGGTCTGGAGTTACGGTGATAATCTCGGTGATTGGACGAGGCAGTTCTGGAATGTAAATCTCTCCCGCGCCGCCGTCCTGACGGCGCTGGCCTGGAGTTGGGGGTGGGCCGCCGTCACTTCCTGGCTCGGACTGCTCCTGGGCGGTTGGATGCGAAAGGTGCAGCGATGAGGCGGCTGCTGCTCTTGGCGGTTCTATTGACACTGTTTTGTCCCTGGCCGGCGTGGGCGCATGTCGGCAGTCCTGATGTTTTTTATGACGGCATGGTGGGGAAATGGCGAGTGCATATTGCCATCCGCATGCCGGGAGTTGTCCCCGGACGGGCCGAGATCATTGCGCAAGTCCAGAGCCAGGAACCGGTGGTCGTTTCCTTCACGCCACTTGCCTCGCGGAATGCTGTCAGCAACGCGCCCCCGGCGGAAACGGCGAAACTGGTGCCCGGTGAAACGAACATTTACACCGGCGATTTGTGGTTGATGACGATTGGAGCTTACAGCATTGATGTGCGGATTCATGGAGCATCGGGCGATGGCGCGGTGCAAATTCCGGTCAATTCGGTCGCGATCATGCAACTTCCGCTGCCGCCCTGGCTCGGCGGCCTGTTGCTCGCACTGGGCGTGATTTTATTTTGCGGAGGGATGGCCATTGTCGCCGCCGCCGCTGGAGAGAGCGTGCTGCCAGTGGGAGCCGCGCCGGGGAAAACCGAGCGTCGCAAATACTGGATGGCGGCAGCCATCACGGGCATCGTGCTGGCGCTGGCGCTTTTGGGTGGCAAGAAATGGTGGGATGCGGATGACCGGGATTTCCGCGCGCGACTGCGTGGGGGCGGCTGGCCGGATGTCGCGGCGGACGTCCACATGGAAGGCGCGCAACGCATTCTGGCGTTGACCTTCGGTTCGACAGGTAATTCTTCCTCCGGGCCGAATGCCTATCTGGGTTTGTCGCCCGACCACGGCAAACTCCTGCATCTGTTTCTGGTTCGGCAGCCAGGCCGCGAGGCGTTTGGGCATATCCATCCAGTGCGCAAAGGCAATCGAACTTTCGCGGTGGCTTTGCCGCCATTGCCGGAAGGCGATTACGAACTGTTCTGTGACTTGACTCTGGACTCTGGACTGAGTTCCACCGCCACGAACAGGGTCCATCTTCCCGCCATGCCTGCCACCACCAACGCCACTAATTCCCTGGAACCGGACGCGGACGATTCGTGGGCGGTCGAGTCTGCGGCCGCCGTCCGCGCCGATGCCGGCCACGACACCATTTGTCGTCTGCCTGATGGAACGCAAATCATTTGGAAAGCCCATCCACCGCCGCGCGTGAAACAAGACGCCGCTTTGCGATTCGAGGTCCTTGACCAAGCCGGACAACCGGCCCAGCTCGAACCTTACATGGGCATGACGAGTCATGCCGCGGTGCTGCGTTCTGACGGACGCGTTTTTGACCACCTGCATCCTTCGGGAAATTATTCGATGGCGGCCCAAATGATTTTTGACGCCAAGATCGCCAAAGAAACCGGCGCCCTTCCGCCCGGAATGATGAAGATGCCAGACGGCTCCATCATGGATCGTTCGATGATGGGTCGCGCTTCCAATGGCGATGAAACCTCGTTGGTCTCCCTGCCCTACGAATTTCCGGCGCCGGGGAATTACCGGATTTGGGTCCAGATCAAGATAGCCGGCAAAATCATGACCGGCATTTTCGATACGACCGTCCGGTAGTCTCCACGCGGCAGCATTCTCCAGTATGACATCAATTTTATTTTATGGCCGACGTTCTTTGCCGCACTTACGGCGCTCGACGACCAACCTCTCACAAATCATCGCCGCATCGAGCTGCAAGTGTGCTTGTGGCCCCGCGACGACCACTTCTGAAAGAAAGTCGTCGCGCCTCAGGCCATGCCAATCAATATTAACCAAAATGCTGGTGCAACCTGTGGAGATGATTTATTATCTGAATTCGACTTCCTGGGTGCTGGCGTTAAATGGTGAGAGCACTCCGAGTGAAAGATTGATTTTGCAACAATTTGCAACAGTTTCGATGCCCAAAGGTGCCTTTTGGTGCGAAACTGCGGTCAAACAGGAAGTTTATAACATCTTGTGTCCCAGGTAATTATGAATCTATGAAAAACGCGCGGCATGATTCGAATCCCTTCGCTCGCTCCATCTGCCATCCCCGGCCAAGCCGGTGTTCAACTCCAGAACGGCTTGGTTCACAGGACTTTCCGCGCATTGCCGGCTAATATCAGATCTGTCAAACAGTGCGTGGTTTTCATGGTGGCGCCCAGGCCATGCTTGTTGAGCATGGCTTATGTTGAACCATTAAGAAAGTAGCGACTCTTCTTGCATGGCCGGGAGTGCTTCGATAGAATATTTGACGCTTCGGAAGATTTTTTATGAAAACGCTTTCCGTGTCTCTTGCGACGGCTCTGGCTGTCGTCTTCACTCCCTGCGCCTTTGGACAGTTCACCAACGCCATGCCGGGTCGCGCCTTGAACAAGTTGTTGCCCGACTATGCCCGCCCGCTGGTTTACGGGCTTAATCAAGCCAACGGCTCCGTGCCCGGCACCTTGCTGGCCCTCAACGCCAGCAATGGAGTCATCGTCAACGAGATCACGCTGGACTTGAATCCGACGGACATGGCAGCCAGTCCGGCAGGCGACGCGCTGTATGTCATCAACGCGGGCAGCCGAACGATTTCCAAAGTGGATTTGAATTCTTTCGCAGTGGTGTCGGAAAAGGCCATATCAACGCCCAGTACTTACAGCCTTTCCAATCCGTTGTATCTGGTGGTTAGCCCATCGGGCCTGATTTACTACACCGACGGAGCTTGGGGCCCGGAGATTTATTCTTTCGATTTCAATGCCGGGACGAACATGCTCGTCTTGGACACCGGAGGCAACCAGAGTATCGGCGCCGGCGGAATGGTGCTGAATAAGAGTGGCGATACTCTCTATATCTGGCAACAATATGGATGGAGCGCTGGTTACGCAAACTCAGCGATAGCCAGTCTCGCTGTGGGCGCCGGTTCATTGACGACGACCGCAACCGGCCCGTCGCAGGGCCGCGATCCGCTGAACACCCCTATTTTCCTGGATGCAGCGGGGAGATGGGTATTTAACAAAGTGCAGAGAGTTTCTGCAACAAATGTCACAGTTCTGTTAAGTCAATTTGCCGACAACATATATGCCATTTCGCTCGATGGCGCGGTCGCCTTTGGGCCCAATGAGGTTTACAACGGGCTGACGGGCTTTTTGCTGACCAATCTGCCGTTCGCGACGGCGGTGCAGACGTTGTCCGGCGATCAAACGAAGTTGTTTCGTTACAACGGCACGACCACGAACCTGGTGGTCTATGATATGGCCGGCATTGCCCCCGTCAGCGGGCCGGCCATTGTTCCCACGCCTGCGGATGGCTCGGTCGTCAGTCCGCCCATGACCAATCTGGCCTGGACGGTTTCCCCATTGGCCCTGGCCTATGACGTGTACTTGGGAACCAACCGGGCTCAGGTTGCCGCCGCTGCCACTTCCTCTCCCCAGTACTTGGGCCGCGTCACAACTCCGGACGAGTCCCTCGCTCCGGCTCTGATTCCAGGAACAACCTATTACTGGCGCGTGGATATCGCGGGCTTCAACGCCACCAACACCGGCAGCGTCTGGTCGTTCACAGTTGCCACTTTGTCCGTCAGTCCGCCCCAGATCGGCGTCGGTTCCATTGCGGGTTACAGTCCCGCCGCCACGACCCTGACCCTGACCGGTGGCGCGTCCGTCACTTGGTCCGCCGCGGTGACAGGCCCCAACTGGATGACGTTGAATCCGACCAGCGGAAGGACGCCATCTTCGCCGGTCGTGTCCTTCACCACGGCCAGCCTGGCGGCTGGATCGTACACCAACAATATTGAGTTCACGATTGGTGCTTCCAAGCTGGAATTGCCGGTCACCCTCACCATCACACCGCTCAACATCGTGAAGATGGCGGCGGACAAGCAGCGCCCCTACATCTATGCGTTGCAGCCACCATCGCTCTCCGGCCAAAACGGGTTGTTGCTTTTTATCAACACCGCCACCGGGAACATTGATAAAACTCTGGCCATCGGCCTCAACCCGGTGGACCTGAGCATTAATTACGGCGAGGGCAATTTGTATGTAGCCAGTTGGGGTGAAACCTGGACATACGTTGTGAATTTGAACACCCAAACCCTCCTCCCCTCTTTGAACCTCGGCACCGATGTTTACAAAATCAACGCCGGCAAGGCGGGACGGGTCATGATCGAAGGGGAAGACCAGTGGGTGTACGTGAGCTTGATCAATACGGGGAACGCCTCTGTGGTGTCTTCCATCTTTGTCCGTGAGGGCGATGGCGCGTGTGATCCGACCGGAACGGTTTATTACCATTGCGACAACAATATATCCGATGCTTGCGTCCACAAATACATGACCACAAACGATTCGTTTGTCGAAGTAGCCGACAGCCTCCAGCATCCTTACGGCACACGCAATCTGGTTTTGTCCCCCGATGGAAGCATTCTCTTTTGGAACAGTTACGCCTACGACCCCAATTTGAACGAGCTGGGCACTTTTAGCGCCGAAATCTACTCCTGTTCCACCAACGGCCGCATCGTCTTTGGCGCCAGCCAGGCGTTCGACAGCACGACCCGCCAGGCCATCTTTAATCTCCCCGTTTCCAGCGGCGTCTCTGTAGTGGACGGTCAGAATCTGGGCTTCTGGTATTTCAATTCCACCAGCGCCGCGTTGGGCCGTGTGCCGATGAGCTTGGTTGAAACTCCTGCCTTCAGCGTGCAGCCTGCCGCTGCCACCTCCGTTGCCATTGGAGGCTCGGTTTATTTAACGGGAACCGCCATCGGGCTGGCGCCCCTTTCCTATCAATGGATCTTGTCGGGAACCAACCTCCCCGGCGCGACGAATTACTTCCTCTCGATGAACAATGTGCAGCCGGCGCAGCAAGGCGCCTATCAACTTGTCGTCAACAATTCGTTTGGCGCGGTGACCAGCTCCGTCTCCCATCTGACGGTGGTTGTTCCTCCGACCATCTCGAGCCTTTCGCCCGGCACCAATGTTCTGGCGGGGGAGCCGATCAACTTGGCTGTCGGAGCCGCCGGCACCGCCCCGTTCACCTACCGTTGGATGTTTGAAAATGTCTCCATCGCCGGCGCCGCCAATTCGACGCTGACGATCAGCAATGCCCAGGCGACAAATGAGGGCATTTACAGCGTCGTCGTTGCCAATGTGGCTGGGTCCGTCACCAGCGCGGTCGTCGCGGTCCGCGTCTCTCCCTCGGCGCCCGTCCTGGTCACAGGGCCGGCCTCCCTTACCCTGCCAGCCTCGTCCAACGCGCTTTTTAGCGTCACCGCCGTTGGCAGTCAGCCGCTGGCCTGCGGCTGGCTCTTTGACAACCTGCCGATCGTGGGTGCCACTTCCCCGCTGCTCGTCCTGACCAATGTTCAATTCTCCAACAGCGGCAGCTATCAAGTAGTTCTCTCTAATTCCGCCGGCTCCACCACCAGCGCCGTGGCCGCGCTGACGGTCACCCCGCTGGCGCCTTATTTCACCCTGCAGCCTGTCGGCGCTTCCAACAGCGTCGGGACCAGCCGCACTTTCACCGCCTTGGCCAACGGCTCCCAGCCGATTGCCTACCAATGGCAGCAGAACAACACCAACATTCCTGGTGCCACTCAGACGTCCCTCCTTCTTGCCAACCTGGCCCCCGGCAACGCAGGCTCTTACACCGTCATCGCCACCAACTCCGCTGGCTCCTGCACCAGCGCCGTGGCACCACTGACCGTCTTCCAAACACCTGCGATCACCACACCGCTGACAAATGTTGTCACCGATATCAGCAACACCGTGCTTCTTTCTGTCGCCGCCCAGGGCAGCGCAACTCTCCATTACTGCTGGCGCTTCAACGGCGCGCTCCTCGCAGAAACCAGTTCCGTCCTCACCCTCACCAATCTCCAAACCTCGCAGTCGGGTTACTACCAAGTCACCGTCACGAACCAGTACGGCAGCGCCGCCTCTCTCGCCCGGGTCAGCGTCTTGTCCTTCCGATGCATGGTCATTGCGTGGGGCGACAACTCCGGCGGCCAATGTTCCGTCCCGGCCAATTTGATGGATGCGGTTGGCGTGGGCGGCGGCGACTACCACACCATCGCCCTCCGGCACAACGGCACCTTGCTTGGCTGGGGCTACAACGGCGACGGCCAAACAAACGTTCCTGCCGGCTCCCTGCTTTACGTGTCCATCGCATGCGGGGCCGCCCACAACCTTGCCATCAGGGAGGATGGTTCTCTGGTCGCCTGGGGCCGCAATGACGCCGGCCAGATCAACATTCCGGCCAACGCCAAGTCCAATATTCTTTCCATTGCCGCCGGGGATTCGCACAGTGTGGCACTGCTTTCCGCAGGCTCCGTTGTTGCCTGGGGCGACAATTCGTTCGGACAAACTTCCGTGCCGGCTGGGTTGACAGGTGTCCGCGCTGTGGCCGCCGGTCGCAACCACAGCCTTGCCCTCCTCGGCACGGGCCGGGTGTCCGCGTGGGGTTTCAACACGTACGGCCAGTCCTCACCCCCGGCGAGCCTGACCAACGCCATGGCCATCGCGGGCGGCTATCTCCACAGTGCGGCGCTTTGTTCCAATGGCACCGTAGTCGTTTGGGGCGATAACTCTTATGGTCAAACCAATGTTCCAGCAGGAGTGTCCAACGTCGTCGCCATCGCCGCCGGAGATTTCCACACGCTGGCTTTGCGTGCGGATGGGACCATTGTTGGCTGGGGCAACGACAACTATGGGCAGGTTGATGTTCCGGCCGCCGCCGCCGCCGCCTCGGGTATCGGCTCGGGCAATTATCACAGCCTTGCGCTTGTTCCTGCTGTCGTGCTTCAAGCTGCCCTCAATTCATCCCAATTAATTGTCAGTTGGGATGGTCCGGGCGTTTTGCAATGGGCTCCGACCCCGATTGGACCTTGGACTTCGGTCATTTGCCAGGGCACCTGTTACACCAACCTTGATATGTCCTGGCCGGCCAGGTTCTTCCGCGTCCAACGCTGATCGGGCGCGTGGAATGCGTCAGTTTCCCGAAGACCATGGTGCAGGACATTGGCTCCGCCGGCCATAACCCGCTCATCTTGGGGAATTATCACTCCAGAGCCTCGAATGCTGCCCTTGCGACAACCGCCCTGCACGCGACGAAACGCGAAGGTGGCCGCAGACTGGTGCCATGCGACAGCGCCTGCATCCGGAGCGGCCTCAAGCTGGGGGCGATTTCCAATTGGGACCAGCGCCTGCGCCCGCTGTTGAAGGAATTTAAGCTGGACAGTTGGTTCGATGCCCTCGTCATAAGCGGTCGAGGCGGGGGTGGCCAAACCGCACGCCGCCATTTTCCAGCGCGCCGCGGAGCAACTGCAACTGGCTCCGGCACAAATTCTGCGCATAGGGGACTGCCGGGAGGAAGATTTTGAAGGCGCCCAAGACGCCGGTTTCCAAGCGCTGCTGCTCCGCCGCGGCGAAGCGTCCCACCCTGGCCAATAAATCTCTTCCCTGGCAGAGGCCATTCTGCGCCCTTGAGAACAGTCTGCGCTTGTGCGAATGGAGATACCCATTTTTACATCTTCCCATTCTGGTTTCAAGCCGATGAGCCACAGCAGCCAAATCACCCAATTCAAGGCCCCTTTCAGCAATCGCCGGTCTTGGGAGGCGAATCTTGCAGGGCAAGATATGTAAAACAAAGGACAACCAATGGGAAGAGGGATACGCCGCTTGGAGCGACCCTTTAACGATGGGTACTCGATTGATTTTAACCTTGGCGGCAGGGCTTCTCGCAACAACGGCCGTGGCCGCCGCCGAGATCAGCAGCAGCGACTGTCTGGTATGCCACGGCGACAAGACCTTGACCGGCACCAACGCGGCGGGGCGGACGGTTTCGTTATATGTTGATGCGGCGGCGCTGGCGGCTTCGGTGCATCGCACCAATTCCTGCGCTAGTTGCCATAACGACATCACGGACAAGCATCCGGACGATAACGTCGTGGCGCGTGCGGTGGGCTGCGCGCGCTGCCATTCGGAAGCGTCCCTGAGTTTCACGGCCAGTGTGCATGGGGTGGCCCTTCGGGATGGCGTCACCAACGGGACGCATCACGCCCCGGTTTGCAGCGACTGCCACGGGTCGCATGGAGTGGTGCTGCCCAGTTCGCCGCAGTCCCCCCTTAATTTTGCCCATCTCGCCCTCACCTGCGGCCAATGCCATGAACAGGAGGCCAAAGACGTGATGGAAAGCGTCCACGGCAAGGCGGTGGCGGCGGGGCAGCGCGAGGCGGCGACCTGCACCGATTGCCATTCGGAGCACAAGATCGAAGCGCTCAAGGGAAGCTCGTCCCTGAAAATCTCGCAGGAGGTTTGCAGCAAGTGTCACGCCTCGGAGCGCCTGAACACCAAATACAATCTGCCGCCGGACCGGGTGAAAACGTTTTTCGCCAGTTACCACGGGCTGGCCGCGCAGTACGGCTCCACCCGCGCTGCCAATTGCGGCAGTTGCCACGGCTTCCATCTGGTTCTCCCCTCCTCCGACCACCGTTCCAGCATTTACAAGAACAACCTGGCCGCCACCTGCGGAAAATGCCACGAGGGAGTCAGCGCCAATTTCGCGCAGAGCAAGGTGCATGTGGACATTGACGCGGCGCGCGGCGACGCCCAGTTGAGCGAACGCATCAATTGGTGGGTGCGCAAAATCTACGTGGGGCTGATTTTTGCCGTCATCGGCTTGATGGCCGCCCACAACGCCCTCATCTTCGGCCGCAAGGCGGCGGTGCTCAATCGCCGCTCCGAACGCACCCTGGTGCGGATGGATGCTTCCCAGCGCTGGCAGCACTGGGTGCTCGCGGCCAGTTTTATCGTGCTGGCGTGGAGCGGATTTGCCTTGAAGTTTCCTGATTCGTTTGTGGCGCATTCGCTGGGGTCGGGCGAAAACTTCCGTCGCTGGACCCATCGCATTGCCGGGGTTTTGCTGCTCCTGGCCGGCGCCTATCACCTCGGCTACGTCTCCGCCGCCCGCGAAGGGCGCCGGCTGCTCAAGGACATGCTTCCCAGCCTGAAGGATGCGCGGGACGCGGCGGCCAATGCGCGCCGGCTGGCCGGCTGGGCGGTGTCAAACCAAAATTCGGGCGGTTCGGCTACGCCGAGAAAATGGAGTATTGGGCCGTGGTCTGGGGAACCGTCATCATGGGCGCGACCGGCCTGACGATCTGGATGAAGATGGGAGTGACGCGGTTTCTGCCGCGCTGGGCGGTTGATGTGGCGACCACCATTCATTATTACGAGGCGATCCTGGCCTGCCTGGCTATTTTGGTGTGGCACCTTTATCATGTCATTTTCGATCCGGACGTGTATCCTCTGAACCGCGAGGTTCTGGACGGTCGCGTCTCGCGGGAATGGTTGGAAGAAGAACATCCGCTGGACCCGGCGCTGGCCGGCGCAGAGCCGCCCGCCCCCGCAGCCGATCAAGCCAAACATCAGGAGACGCAACCGGCGCAGCATTGAGCGCCTGAGTGACCGGGAGGTGCTTTCCCCGGCCATCGCACTGGCGGTGTCTTCAGGCGGACAATACTCCTTTGATTTTCAGCGTGACGGCGTGCGCGCAGGGTGGCTGGTCCGGCAGCTTGACGTTGAGTCCCTGCTCGTCCTGGGTCCACTCCATCTTGCCACCGTGGCCGAGGAGCGAGACATCGGCGACTTTGCGTCCGCCAATCAGCGGCGAGTTGGAGGCAAGGCTTTTGACGGCCGTGCTCCTCGTTTCGGGCCAGACCATGATGAAGGCGTAGAGCGTGTCTCCCTTCCTCGTGAAACGCAGGTCCCCGGAGGTGTAAGGCCGCACATCGCGCGCGCCGCCAAACTGGCCCCGCTGCTGCGGGCCGGTGACGGACGGGCCTTCTCCATACACGTTCCACGGGCGCGTGCCATGGATGCCCTCGCTGTTCACATCCATCCAGGCGGTGAATTCGGAGAGAAACTTAAGTTCGTCGTCGTCGGGAAAACCGTGGCCGGGCAGGGGAATGTTCAACTGGAGGTTGCCGTTCTTGCTCACAATATCAATGAGCATCTGGCAGACCTGTTGGGCCGTCTTGTATTTGTGCTGGTCGAAAAGGCTGCGCTCATAATGCCAGGAGCCGATGCAGGTGTCGGTCTGCCACGGCAGAGTTTCGCCGCCATTGGTGACCCCGCGCTCGACGTCCAGCACCAGGGCGCGGCGTTGTTCGGCGTTCAAGCCTTTGCCGGTCAACACCGCCTCCAGCTTGCCGCCGTGGCGCGCCAGGCTCGTATTATAGTAATAGGCGGCGATGCGCAGGCCAATGTCGCTGGCGGGATAAATGGGCAGAACCGTGTCGTCGAAATACAACAGGTCGGGATGGTACTGGTCAACCAGGTCAATCGTGCGGTTGAAAAACTTCTCGATATAGGGCTTGGCCAGCGGGGGATTGCCGCTCTGCGGCCAATCGTAACGGCCCATGGCGTGGTACTGGGCGTAATAGTCCTGCGGATCCAGACCCTTCCACCATTGGCCCTGGCCGTCGGCTTTGCTCATGCGCCCGTCGTAAGGCACTCCCGCCAATGGGCCGCTCGGATCGGTGCCTTGCGCCGCTTGATACCAACTCCAGGCGCGGTCCCCGTGCGAGGTCACCGCCAGCCGCAGGCCGGCCGCGCGCACCGCCTTGGCCCAGCCCCCAACGATGTCCTTCTTCGGCCCAAGGGCGACGCTGTTCCACGGCTGATACCTGGAATTGAACATGTCGAAGTTATCATGGTGATTGGCCATGGCCGCGAAGTATTTCGCCCCGGCACGCTTGTAGAGGGAAATAAGGTGCTGGGGATCCCAGCGCTCGGCCTTCCATTGGTGGACCACATCCTTGAAACCAAACTTGGAGGGATGGCCGTATTTCTGGACATGGAATTTGTAGATGGGGCCGTTAAATTGATACATCCTTTGCGCATACCAGTCGCCCATTTCGGGCTGGCATTGCGGCCCCCAGTGCGCCCAGATGCCCAACTTCGCGTCGCGGAACCAATCGGGCACCTGATAGCTGCTGGAGAGCGATTCCCACGCCGGCTGAAACGGCCCGGGGGCGACGCCAAAACCGGGCGGCGCGGAAATCGCCCTCGGCGCCGGAGGCAAGCCGGACGCCGGCGCGGCGACGGGTGTGTTCCCTTTGCTGGCGCAGGAAGGCAGGAGCGGCAGGCTGGCCGCGGCGCCGGCAAAGAGCGCGGATTGTTTGAGGAATTGACGGCGGGAGAAGTGCTTCTTCATAAGTGAGTTTTAAGGGACACGCTGCCATATCCGCAACGGCAGCGCTACAGTTTGACGTGTTGAATGTTGGGTCCGTCCGTGAAGCGCAGCCCGCGGCCCGACTGGCTGGCCGCCGCCGAAAGGAAGGCCGCCAGCGCGAGTCCGCATGAGAAAACGTATCTGGCTCGTCCGTTCATAAACTTCAATCCACTTGCGTGCTGTGCTCCCGCAAAGCTTGTCTTCCCGGCCGTTGGCGAACAAGCAAATTTCCAATGGCCAAACCGTAAAAGGACTCAGCGTGGATTGGGATGGTTGCGTCCACCCATGAAAACTCTGGCGCGATTTGTTTTGCTGGCCGGATTGTCCTGCCGCTCCACCCCGCCCAGCCCGGCCCACCAGCCGTGCCGGGAAGTCACCGTGCCGACACGATGACGGATCATGCAACAGGCTGGTTGCCGGTCAAACCAGCCGGCATCGTGGCCGGCCTGCCGCCGGCGCATCGGCCGCCGGCGAAATATAGTGTTGACAAACTCGCCAGGGCCTGCCCATGTCAAACCAAACGTTTTCATGGCCCTGCCGGACACAGGCCGGCCCCGAAGGCCGGACTTGCGCGGCGCTTTCTCATTGCGCGTTTGCCTGCAACGCCGGCAGTTCCTCCGGGGCAACCCGCCGCACACAGCGGAAGCCGCAGAAGTCGGTGCAGAAACAGGCGTCGGTGTCGCCCGTGCGCTGGCCCTGGCGAAAAGTGGCCCGGCACATGGCGGCGCTGGCGTTCCACGAACCTCCGCGCAGCACGCGCTTGACGTCCCGGCCCGGACTGGGCGGCCCGCGCGGATCCACCGCCGCGCTTTGCTGATAATAAGCCGGGCTGTAAACATCCTCGCACCACTCTGCGACGTTTCCATACATGTCATACAACCCCCAGCGGTTGGGCTTCTTCTGGCCCACGGGATGAGTCCTCTGCTCGGCGTTGTCCGCGAACCAGGCGTATTGGCGCAATTTGTCCGGCGGCCCGAAATCGTAAGGCCCGTCGGTGCCCGCGCGACAGGCGTATTCCCACTCCGCTTCGGTGGGCAGGCGATAACCGCCGGCCGCGTAATCGCATTCCCAGTCCAGGGTCTTTTCGTTGTAACACGCTTTCAGCCCTTCCAGCATGGAGCGTTCGTTGCAGTATTGCTTGGCGTCCCGCCAGCGCACCCGCTCCACCGGTTTGTTGGGATTGTCCTGCCAGTGCGATGGATTGGGCAATTGCGCCCGGGTGAACATCCGGTGAGTCACCGTGTATTTATCCATCATGAAACTGCTCAGCCGGACGTTGTGGACCGGGCCTTCGTCCGCATTGCCCTGGCTGGTCCCCATCATGAACTCGCCTCCGGGCAGCCAAACCATTTCCACGCCGGATTTGGTGACGACCGCCAAGGGTGCGGCCGGCAATGTGGCCGCGGCAGCGCCGGCCCGGTTGACGGACCCGGCCTGGCTCTGCTGCTCCGAGCCGGACTTGCCGCAGGAACAAACCAGACTTAATCCCGCCAGCAGACTGATTAAAGAAAGACTTCTGATCACGCGCACTCCGGTTAATTCCTGCGTGGCCGGATCCAGGCCGACTCCTTGTTGCTCAATCCATTGGTGGTGAGCATGGTGAAATCGGCTTCGTTCCCCAGGTTGAGATCAATCGTCCTGGCCTCCCCGGCGGACACCGCCGCGATATTCCAGCCCGGCGCATAGACCCCCATGATCTCGCATGCCGCTTGGAACGTCCCCGGCTTGTTGGGATCCCCCTCGCCATCCGGCCCACGGCTGAAACTGAGAAACTGGCTGTCCGGCGACCATCTCACATGATAAATCTTGTTCGCGGCGTCCTTAATCCGAACGTGCCACTCGCCCACTTTGGGTTCATCGGCATCGGTGTCTATCGGCCCGACGGCAATCTCATTGTCGCCGGCGCCCCAGGCGAGCTGCTGGCCATCGGGGCTTGGACAAGGCCGGCAGCCGGGAATCTTCAAGTCAATAATTTTATTCCCGTGCGCCTCGATGAGCAGAATCGTGTGATCGTAACCCATGCCGGGCATGCACGGTGGAGACGATCCATTTGCCGTTGGCGCAGAAGCCGGGGTTATAGAGATGGAACAGATTGGTGTAGTTGGGATGCGGTGTCATCTTCCCCGTCGCCAGCTCGTAAAAATTCATCCCCTTGGTGTAATAATCTATCACATTGAACTTGAGATACTCCTGGTCCAGATACCCGATGACTTTGCTGTCTGGCGACCAGAACGGTTCCCGCGCGTAATCGGCGATCTTTTTCCGATTGTGGCCGTCCACATCCATGACATACAGGCTGCGGATGGCCTCGCGGCCCTCGCCCTGGTCCGCCACGAAGCAGATGCGCCTGCCGTCCGGCGAAACCTGCGGGTAATGCTCATTCAGGTCCGGCGTTTTGGTCAGATTCACCGGCTGCGACCCGTCCGCGTTCATGACAAAGATTTCCCAATTCCCATCCACATAACTCTCGTAGGCGATCTTGAACGGCGACGCCTTCAAACGCTCGCGCAACGGCACGGGGTCAGCCGCGCCCGCCCGTTGAGTGAGCCACGCCAGCGCCGCCAGCAGGCTGGCCAGCCGAAATAATGTTGTTCTCATCGCAGCAACCCAAAGCCTAGCCCGCCCGCAGAATGGCGTCGAGCAAAACCCTCCGTGGTCAAGGTGGAAGGAACTCGCGTATTGGCTCCTCCGACGCCAAAGCCAGGGAGGACAGGGCGAATTGGCGCGAATCCTGAGTGAAATGGTTGGGTATTGGGATGGTGGAGTGATGGCCGTGGTCAAGGTTGAAGAAATGGTTTGACTGAGTTTGACCGGGTTTGACCGGAAAAGCTGATTCTTTGGCGCAAATACTTCGTGGAAAGGCACTTGAGTTGATTTGCCGTGAAAAGGCTCATCCGCCGTCGCTGAAGCTTTGGCGGACAAGAAAGGCGCAGAAAAAGACGCAGTTGCAGCGCAGGGATCATAAAGTACAGTGATTTGGTTAGGTATTGGGATGCGCTTGGTGTGGTGGAGTGATGGAGTCTTGGGCATGGTCAAGGTTGAAAAAATGGTTTGACCTGGTTTGACCGGGCGGGAAGGCAAATGCAGAATGCAAAATGCAAAATGCAAAATGGGAAGCAGGGCGGGAGCGATGAAGTTCTCATGGGTGCGACAAATTGGGGCAGCACGGTTGCTTTGAAGACAGGATGAACGGGAGGCACAGGATTTTGAGTGTTGAAACCTGCGCGGTCCCGGCAGGGCCGGGATTGGACATGGAACCCCTGACGCTTTGGAGTGTGCCGACGGGTCGGCACCGCTTTGCTCTCCGGGAATCGTTCCCCATGCAACAGCGGGACCGCGCTTCCCGCACTCCATATTCGCCGCCCTCATAACTCAGGAAATAATAGCATTTAAGTACGGGTTGTCAAAGGAAAAAGGAGGATTATTGCAAGGGCCTCATCATTAGACACTTATGTGGGAAAAGTATAAAGGATAAATGCAGAATGAGGAAAGGGGTTTCAACCGGAGGCCACCCAGGCAACGGAGATGGAAAGGCAGAGTGCAAAACTCCTCCTCCTCCGCCATCCCCGCCTGCGCGATTCAGCCCCGGGCCAATCACCGCAAAAATGCCGTGATGCGGGACCGGTTTATCTCGCTCACATCAAGGACAAATCTAAAAAGACGGCAACCGCCACGGGTTGGCTCGTGCGACATCAGCGGCATCCTCAAAATGTCATTTTTCCAGTCAGACACCTTCAGTGATGGGTCCCTTTCTTCTGCAACTTTGAAATGGGAACGTGACCACCGGGCCGACCAAATGGAGTCGCGGGTTCGGCGAGGATCAGGGCCATTTGCTCGCCGGATTCATCCGGTTGGACAATTCCATGTAGTTCGACTTCCATCTGCTGACCATTGAATTGACGGTAGAGGCTGGCGAGACGGGGAATTGCCTTCTGGGCGAGGTGGAAATAAGCGCGGTCAATTTCCAGCCCAATGGAGGTGTAGCCAATGGCTTCGGCGGCGGCGATGGTGGCACCTGATCCCATGAAGGGGTCGAGAATTGAACCCTCACCCAACGGCAGGAGGGCGCGCACGATGATGCGCATGAAATGCTGGGGCTTGAGACAGGGATGGTCGGAAATGGCTTCTTCGCGCTTGGGCGTCCGGCCGCTGGGAATGGCGTCGGGCAGAGGCTTGTCCGTGGAGAGGCGGCGCAACGCGCCGGTTTTCCAGCGACGCAAGTTTTCGGCGACGGTATTGGTTTCGATGGGCTTGCGAAAGAGCATCCACGGTTCATACGCGCCTTTGGGGCTGACGCAGACTTCCGGGAATTCCGCTTCCGCGTTCTTGGGCCGGTCGCCGCCGCGAAAACTGTAGTAGAGGCGCATGATGGCCGGCCGCACTTCGAAGCCCGCCTCGGCCATTGCGCCCTGCACATGGTGTTGCAGAATCGGATGGCCCGCCACGCAAACATGCGCTCCGGGAACCAAGGCCGGCAGGAGCAGGTTGCCCCAGTCGCGAAAGTAATCCCGCAGGTTTTGTTTCTGGTCATCGGTGAGGATGGTAAAGCGCGGCAAGGGATCGCGGTGGCTGCCGCCCATTTTCGGAGGCAGCCGCCAGACACCCCCTCGTCCGGCCCGCATCTTGGCCACCTCTTTTTCGGTGAACTCCAAAATGCCGTAGGGCGGGTCTGTGCAAACGGCGTGGAGCGAGTGGGCGGGACACTGCCGCAGCCAGGCAAAGCAATCAGTTTGTTCAATCCGAAACACGGTGCTTAATTTCAACTATAGGTGAAAGACAAGCAAGCGAAAAATGTGTATCAACTAAAGGCGAAATGGACGCCAAAACGATTCTGGGCCGATTCATCCGCAAATTGCGCGAACAGGCCAGCCTGACGCAGGAGCAGTTGGCCCAGAAAGCCGGGATCACATACCAGTATCTTTCCGGCTTGGAAAACGGGCGGGAGAACTTTTCCATAGACATTCTGGATGCTTTGGGAACGGCGTTGGAGTGCCCTTTGCCGCACTTGATTTCCGGGGCCTTCGCCGAGGAGAGCCTGGCTCCAATTCCCACGGTCAATAAAGATTACTTCCGAAGGCGGGTCCCGTTGCCGCCGAAGCTCAATCTCTCGCACATCGAAAGGTCCATGAACGCGGCTCAACGAGTATTGGCGGTGATCAACAGCAATTTGGTTTCGACGGGGGCGAAGCCGTTGTACGACTACATTCAGGGGAATAACTTCAGCGGGCTGGTCTCGAATATTCTGTGCGACGCGCTGAATGACCACTCGCCTTACAAACACAATTCTCATCAGGCTTACCCCGATTTGATCAATCCCGAAGTGGAGGAAGCTGGCAAACCCATCGGCCTGGAGGTCAAAACGACGATTCAAATCGGCAAAGGCGGCGAAAGCCACAACGGGCATTCGGGCTGGCATTTGGTGGCCTGTTACCGGATTGACCGCGAGACATGGAACATCAAATTCGTCCATGTCATGCTGGCCGTTTTGAATGGACACGCGCAGCCGCAGCCGGATTGGACTTATGTCGGCAGCAAGGTCAACGCGAAGACCGGCAGCAGGCGGACGGAGACCTACAACACAAATCTGGTTGGGACGACGAAACTGCGCGATGGCTCTGTGTTTCTTGACGCGACGATGGTCAATTTCAAGCGATGGCGGGCGAAACGCCTGGGGGAGAAACCGCCCTACGCGCTTTGTTAACGATCCTTTCAACTCTGTTTAAAAGAACTCTGCCCTTTTGTTTCGTCCCATAAGCCTGTTTGCCTGAACATTTCCAACCGCCTGGAACGTCTTTGCCGACCAAGACGAGTGGTATTCCACATCATGTTCTAACATGATCTCCCCAAACGGCGGTCAAAGTGGCGATTGCGGCGGATGCAAAGAAAGGAAGAAAACATGATGCCAAGTAATGTGGAATTAAATGATTTGGAATCAACCAATGGCGTGTGTGACCATTGCGCCAAGCCGATTGAAAATTGTGCGTGCGAGGTGCATTGTGGATATTGTGAAGATTTGATGCCGCGAAAGCATGAACACGTTCCAGATAAAGATTACTGCCAAAACTGCGGCCAGCCTGCCCACGAGGGCGATTGCGAGGATTTTCCAGCCGACCATTTCGATTAAATAGTTTCAAATTAGGGGACTACCTCCAATGTCCAAGTTGTCCGCTATCTTCCGCCGCGCCAGTGGCCCGGCGGGACGGGTCCCGATGGCATCGGGATTCCACCCATGCGGCAGGTAATGTGCGGGCTAAGGGGTGAGGTCAATGGCGTTGGCGCCGCTCTTGAGCTGCACTTCTTTGGCGCGCCATACGAAGACGCCGGTGATGTTCGGCGGCAGTTGCACGCTGCCACGACAGCGGCCGGCCTCAAAGGCGAGGTCCAGCGCAATGAAGCCGTCCGGATGCGGCGTGCGGCTGACGATCTTGGGCAGGTTGCCCGGCTGGGGCGCGATGCGCACGGTGCGGAACCCCGGCGAATCAGGGCGCACGCCCGCGATGCTGGCATGGAGATGGAACAGGGGATGACTGCCCCAGGCATGGCAATCCGAACGCGTATCGCCCGGCATTTCGACCGGGGTTTTGAGTCCCTGCTTGACCAAATCCTTCCAGAAACCCATCCGTTCGACGATGAGATCGCCGCGTCCGAATTTTTGGAACGTCTCCAGCAGGTAGAAACTGAAGTAAATGGTGGCGCGCTTCAGGCCGGGCGCAGTCAACAATTGCTCGAAGCAGCGCCGGGCCTGGTCGCCGGTCAGCGTATCGGAGAGCAGCGCCAGGCATTGGGCGTGCTCGCTGAATTCGGTATGCGCCAGGTTGTCGGCCATGAGGCCGCGGGATTCGTCCCAGAATTTGGCGCGCACGGCCGCGGCGGTGCGGGCCGCCTGCGCGCGCAGGCGTTGCGCCAGGAGCGGTTCGGCCAGGAAATCCTCGACCCCGGCGGATTGTTGCAGGGCATAAACGTAGAGGAGGTTGTTGAGGGAAGAAATGCCGTTGACGCCATCGGGCGCGTCGCCGTTGCGCCACCCCGGCACCCAATCCATGAAGGGCCAGCCCGGCAAATTTTCCAGCAGGCCGTCGCCATTCATGTAAGGTTGAAAATGCTCGAGCATGGAGCGCAAGCCGATGGCGCGCGCCTTGACGAAGGCGGGGTCGTTGTGCCAGAAGGCATAGTCGTGGAGCATCAAGGCCCATATTAGGGAAAAGGTCGGCGAGTCTTGCGGCAGAAAGGCGGGATAGCGTTCGTTGACAAACCCCCAATTGCGGCGCGAGAAATCAAACAGCTCGATGGCGCGCTTGACCAGTCGGTCATCGCGCGTCATCACCCCGGTGGTGAGCAGTTCCAGGCGGGTGTCGCCGTCGTACTGAAGTTGTTCGTAGTACGGGCAGTCCATGTAGGTTTCGTGGGCGCACATCTGAATGCCGCGCACGGCCAGGGCCATGACGCCCGCCAGTTCGGCATCCCCGCCGTCGAAACTGCCCTCGTTTTCGTAGGGGTAGCGGTTCTCGTTCAGCGCCAGGCGGTGAATGGTCAGCGGTTCCGCCGCGGTTTTAATGGAGAGCAGGCACCAGCGGCAGGCGCGCCACCAAAGGGTGGTGAATTTCTTGTGCGTCCCGCCGCCCGGCAGGAAAGTGTCCGTCATGCCGCGGAAGGTTTTGCCGATGAATTCGCCGCGCTGGCCTTTGGCGTTGGACCTGGGCAGGTAGAGCGACTCGGCCCAACTCCACGCCAGTTTGGCGCCCGTGCCGCCGCTGACTTCGCAGAGCGGATAGGCGCAATAATAGTTGTCGAGGTCCCAGAGGAGGAACAGCTCGGTATTGGCCGGGACGACGACCGGCTCTCCGCCCCCGAGGAGCGCCTGCCACTTGGGCAAATCGGGATGCTGCGCCTGTTCCGCGCGCACGGGGTCATTCGCGCCCAGCGCGCCGCTGCCCAGCGCGACGGCGCGGCCGGCGGTGATCTCGCGGTCCAACTGATCGGGCAGGGTGGTGGGAAACAATTTCCAGCCGGCCGCGCTTTCGCCGGTGGCGTTGCCGCGGATTGCGGAACGGACCACCTGGGCCTTGACGTAGTTGCCTTCCTTCCATTGCGGCCCGCAATCGTGCGCGGTCAATTGTGCGCCGACAAAGAAAACACCCGGAGCGAATTCGCAACCCTCCAGCCTGGCGACTTCCCACGCCGCCCTGCCGGTGGTGAGTTGCCGGTCATAATCACCCTCGGCCTTGAGGACAAAACCGCCGCGCCAGGACAACTGCGCGACGGGCGCGTAGGGGCCGATGCTCCAGGCCAGCGCTTCGAGGCGGTGCTGGCCCGGCGCAAGCTGCAACTCGTAGGTCGCGTAGGACCAGTGCTCGACATCGGACCGGTCGGGGCCGCGCGCGATGCGGGCGCCGTCCAGAAACAACTCAAAACGTTCGTCGGCGCTGACGTGAATGCGCAGGGGCGCGGCGCCGGCTTCAAACTCCTTGCGAAAGCGCAACAAAACCGGCTCGCGCCATCCGCCGGAAAAAACGTCGCCATGCGACGGCGCCACCGCGTTGCCGAAGTCCGGATGCCAAATCCACGCGGCCTCGTCAATGGGCTGGAGCGGGACAATCCCGGTGTTGCCAAGCTGCAGGCGCGGCGGCAGAAAAATTTTGCGGACGACGGGCGGATTATTTTCCGCCGCAACAGCGGAAAGCGCCAGCGCGGCGGCAAACAGGCTTGGCAGGAATTTCATATACTCTTTCGATATTGTCACTCTTCCGGTTTCTCGGATGAACTGGCCGGAAAGATGAGCGATGCCCATGCGGCAGGCGAGTTAAAAAAGGGGCAGGTCAGCCAAATTCTGGATCGCGTTTGCGCTCCAACAGGCTGATGCCTCGGTCATTGGTGGGTCGGGAAAGGCAGGGCGGGCACTCTGCCCTTTGCGCCATAGCCTTGGCGAAGGCGCCCGCCCGCCGTCGGGCATTGGCAGAGGAAGCAACGCAACACAACCGTCCCGCCGCCGGCAGGGCACTGCCGGACCTGCCTCGCATGACGGACGCATTTTCAAACAGGTTTTTTATTTTGCCTTTCGCGGTCTTCGTTCGGGTACTCTCGTCATCCCATGAACACCAAAATGCCACGCCGCGAGTTTTTGAAAGCCGCCCCCGTCGCCGCCTACGCGCTCTCCCAAGCCGTCCGGGCCGACGCCCCGCTCCCGGGCACGGCCGGGGCCGCCCTGAAGCTGGAGCCGTTCAATTACCGGGGAGTCACCCTGCGCGCCAGCCCGTGGCAGAAGCAGTATCAATCGGCCCGCGATTTTTATCTGGGCGTGGCCAACGACGACATCCTGCACGGCTACCGCGCCGCCGCCGGACTGCCCGCGCCGGGCAAGACCCTGGGCGGCTGGTGCGAGACCAACAGCAACACCGTCTTCGGCCAGTGGCTCAGCGGGCTGTCGCGCATGGCTTGCGCCGGCGACGACCAGGCCCTGCGCGAGAAAGTCGCCTATCTCTTCACCGAATGGTCCAAGACGGTCAAGCCCGACGGCAATTGCGCCATTTTCACACGGACTGGCCTGGGCCATTACCCCTACGAGAAATTGATTTGCGGCCTGGTGGACATGCAGTTGTACGGCGGCTACACCGGGACCGGCGCGATGATGGAAAAAGTCACCGACTATGCCATCAAGAATCTTCGGCGCGACCGCATTCCGGCCGCCCCGCGGCCCTGGCCGCTGCATTCCGGCACGCCCGGAGAATGGTACACGGTGGGAGAAAACCTTTATCGCGCCTGGCAATTGACGGGCAACTCCAAATACAAGGATTTTGCCGAAGTCTGGCACTACACGCCTTACTGGAACAAATTCGCCGACACGGCCGCGCCCGGCGACGCCTGGGGCGTTCACGCCTACAGCCACCTCAACTCCTTCAGCAGCGCGGCCATGGCCTATGCGGTCAGCGGCGACGCCTCTTACCTGCGCATCCTGAAAAACGCCTACGACTTTTTGCAAAACACCCAGTGTTACGCCACGGGCGGCATCGGCCCGGCCGAGCGCATCATGCCCGGCAACGGCAACCTGGGCAAAGCGCTGGATTACCATCAGAACACCTGTGAAACACCGTGCTGCTCGTGGGCCTCGTTTAAAATGGCGCGCTACCTCACCCAGTTCACCGGCGAGGCCCGCTACGGCGACTGGGTGGAACGGCTGCTCTATAACGGCGTCGGCGGCATCCTGCCGATCAAAGACAACGGCCGCCATTTTTATTACGCCGACTATCGCGTCTCGGGCGGGGTCAAGGTGTATGCGCGCGGCACTTACACCTGTTGCTCGGGCACTTATTGCCAGGCGGTGGCCGATTACCCCAACCAGATTTATTACAAGGACGACTCCAGCCTTTGCATCAGCCTCTATCTCCCCTCCGAAGTGACCTGGGACCGCCCCGGCGGCGCCGTCAAAGTCGTGCAGGAAACCCGCTATCCGCGCGAGGAAACCAGCGCCTTCACTGTGGACACCAAACCCGGCGCCGTCTTCGCCCTCAAATTCCGCGTGCCGGGGTGGTCGGAAAATATGTCTGTAAAAATCAACGGCGCGGCGGCGGCGGTGGATTGCCGGGCGGGAACCTGGGCGGTGGTGCAGCGAAGCTGGAATCCGGGCGACCAGGTGGAGGTGAGGATTCCCTTGCGCCTGCGCTTCCAGCCGGTGGACCGATGGCATCCGCAGCGGGTCGCGGTGGTGCGCGGGCCGGTGGTGATGGTGCAGGAGGGCAACGCCCACGAGCCGGTCTTCAAACTGCCGGACACCGATGAAGATCTGAACAAATGGCTGGTGGCGGATGACACCGCCGGCTGGTTCAGGATGGCCCCGCCCGACGGCCAGAACGTCATTGCCAAGTTCCTGCCCTTTCACGAGGCGATTGAGTCACTGGCCTATCGCATGTATTTCGACAATGACAAACTTCCCTTTATTTTATGGTAGCCGGAATCACCCAATCCCGGGCAACGTCCCCGTCTGGCGCGGCCGGGCGCGCGCTCTGTGCCCGCCCTTTTTTTCTGGTCGTGCTGGCTTTTTTGATCGGCTTTGCGCCCTGGGCGTTCGCCGGCCGCGGCGCGCAGACGGGCACCAATTCAGACCGCCCCGCGACCCGCGCGGAAATCCTGCGGGGCGCTCTCACCCCTCTGCGCACTTGCTACGACATCACCTCCTACCATCTGGACGTGAGGATTGATCCCGGCGCCAAATCCATCAAAGGCTCCAATCGCATCGGGTTCAAAGCGACGGAGGATTTTGACAAGCTGCAAGTGGACCTGTTCACTAATCTGGACATTGAAAAAATCGTCTTGGACGACGGAGCCGAGGCGAGCTTCACGCGCGAGTGGAACGCGGTCTTCGTCCAGCTTCCCGTCACGGCGCGAAAGGACAGCAGCCATGCGCTGACGGTTTATTATTCGGGGCGGCCGACGGTGGCGCGGCGGCCTCCGTGGGAGGGGGGATTCACCTGGACGAACGACGCGGCGGGCCATCCCTGGGTGGTGGTGACGTGCGAGGGCACCGGCGCCAGCCTGTGGTGGCCCAATAAAGACCATCCGACCGGCAAACCCGGCGACGTGACCATCAGCGTGACCGTTCCGCCCGGCCTGGAGGACGTTTCCAACGGCCGATTGCTGGCCCGGACGGCGCTGCCGGACGGCTGGACCCGCTTTGACTGGCACGTCAGCTATCCGATCAACAATTACGATGTCACCGTGAACATTGGAAAATTTGCCCACTTCAGCGACCAGTATGCCAGCCGCGGACAACCGCCCGTCACCCTGGATTATTACGTCATGCCGGAGAATCTGGAGAAGGCGAAAAAGACCTTCCAGCAAGTCAAGTTAATGATGGCGGCCTACGAGAAGTACTTCGGCCCGTATCCCTTTCCGCGGGACGGCTACAAGCTGATCGAAAGCCCGCACACCGGCATGGAGCATCAGAGCGCGGTGGCCTATGGCAACCACTGGCTGGGCGGTTATCGCGGCGACGCCCCGTCGGCAGAGGGCCTGAAATTTGATTTCATCATCATTCACGAGAGCGCGCACGAATGGTGGGGAAACAACCTCAGCGCCCGGGATGTCGCGGACATGTGGATTCACGAAAGTTTCGCGGCCTATGCGGAATCTCTTTTTGTGGAAAACCAGTACGGCCGGGCCGCCGCCCTCAAATACATCAACGGCAAGAAGCCCGGCGTGCGCAACGACCGCCCCATGATCGGCCCGTATGGCCTCAATCGCGAGGGTTCCGGCGACATGTACAACAAGGGCCAACTGGTGCTCAACACCTTGCGCGACGTGATTGATGACGACGCGCGCTGGATTGCCATCCTGCACGGCCTGCAGCAGACCTTCCGTTATCAAACCGTCACCGCCGAGGACATTTTCGGCTACATCAGAAAAAATGCCGGAAAAGATCTGACCGGCTTCTTCGAGCAATATTTCCAGCACGCCGCCATTCCGAAACTCATGGTCGAGACGCAAAAGAAAGGCAACGTGGTCACGGCCCGCTACCGCTGGCAGGCGGACGTGGCGGATTTTCGGATGCCCATCAAAGTGACCACCGCGCCGGGCAAATACCAATTCATCGTCCCCACCACCGAGTGGCAGACCAACACCCTGCACCGGATGGCGCCGGAAGATTTCAAGATTGCCGACGACCTGTTCTACGTTGACCTGAGCCTGCGCTGGTCCTATCACGACCCGCGCAAGACCCAGCGCGACGCCCGATAAAAACCTGGTTCTTGATCTCGATTGGGTGTGCCGGGGTAAGGCAGGGCGGGCAGTCCCTTGCCCGCCGCTCGACTCCACCATCCCGTCTTGTGTTCTTGGGTTATTGGTGCAGTGTGAGGTGCATTTTAGCCGTTACACCGTTACACCTGTTGCACCACAAGCACTTACGCATTTTCGAGCCGTTACACTCGCCGTTACACCCCCGTTACATGCCGTTACATCTGCGGACGTGTTAAAACACCCATGCCTTGTACAGTATTATCGGTAAGGCGTGGCTGATGAAGGAACGCGGGCTTATTGAGTTTCACGATGATGCTGCCGTGCAATTTCTGCTTCGACACGATGGGACGGTTATTATTCGCCTGCCATATTATTAATTTGCTTTCGAGACCTCACCCCGGCCCTCTACTCGGTCGAGGCTGAGAGCGTAAAGCGGTCGGTTCCTAGCAGTGCCGCATTTATGGTTAACATGGGTGCCGGATGCTTCAAACCGGATTGGAACGTTCTAGCCTTGCTCCGACCTGAAGACACTCGCATTCCGAAGATGAATGCGGACAATAGCTTCAAGCTCGTCTGAGTCTATCTTCTCATTATTACCGATCTTGTCTAAAGGGAGATGAATCGGATCCATTAGATCACTAATCAGATCAGTGTGTTGGCTGGCATGAGGAGGTCCAGCATCCAAGAGCGCAGACATTTCTCGAAAGACAGTCTTTAAAACGAAAAAAGGCAGGACATAGGAACTGTCCTGCGCCAGGCCACTACAGCAAGCGACCAGACGATCCAGGTTCTCCTGGTAGAGGCCTTTCTTGAGCAGCTCACGCAGGGACACAAGTTGCTGGCTTGGGCTGTTCGACACAATTCTCAACAAGTTCTTCCCGGTTAAAGGCAGCCACAACGCGATGGCCAGAATCCTCGATTTTCTCCCGGCCACCCTCCTGGCGGTCAACGAGGACCGCGACGAAAGCAACTTTTCCACCTGCATCTTCAACTGCTTTTATCGCGGCGAGAGTGGAATCGCCGCGCGTAACAACGTCATCAATGACCACCACCAAATCGCCGGATTTGAAATTGCCCTCGATCAGCTTTGCTTGTCCGTGGGCCTTTGGGGTCTTTCGCACGATAAATGTCTGAAGCGGCGGCGAGTCCTTCTCCCAAAAGGAATACATTCCGACAGCAAGGGCAATCGGATCAGCGCCCATGGTGAGGCCCCCGATCGCATTGATGTGAACGCCCCTGTCCGCGGCCTCCTTTTGAATCAACGAGTGCATGACCTGGCCAACGAGCCACGCGCCCTCCGGATCGAGCGTCGTCAGCTTGCAGTCAACGTAATAAGAGCTTTTCGCGCCAGACGAAAGCACGAAGTCACCACGAGAAAAGGATTTCTCCCGCAGAAGAGACAGCAGCCTGGACTTGGCCTTTGCAATGGTTGGCATGTTTTGATTCTATCGGTGATTTAATGCGTTGGAATTAAAAGTTGTTCTTTCTTATGCACAGTTTATTCGCACAATTCCACCATTCTTGGTGGCATCTTTTCCTCAGCCCTTCTTATCATTACGGAGCGCGATTCTGATCTTCGACTTCGTTTCGTCTGTCACCGAGGAATCGCCGCCCTCCAAACGCGAAATGGTTCGGGCCGACACGCCTGCTCGCCTTGCCAATTCCTCTTTGCGCAAGCCCTTCTTGACGCGCTCATCACGCCATAAAATCTCAGAAATCATGCCTCTTTTTAAGGACATGTTTGGACAAGTCAAGACAAAAAGCGAAAAAAAGCGACAAAATGTCATAAAACCGAACATGGCGGATAATTAGGTTCTGTCCGCTCCCCGGCCTTTCCACTCCGGGGCGGCCAGGGGACGGCCCGCCTTCAAGGAGAAGCCTGGCCGGAATGTGTTTGGCGGGACGCCAAACACGGCGTGCGAGACGCACGCGCTCCCCGAATCCGCCGTTGCCCGATGAGATCTACTGAAAACGTGGAGGAACCCAAAAATTTTGTATTCACAGGAGGCCAATTGAGGTTAGTTATGGGCTGCCATTAATACAAAGCGATGAATTTCAATCCAGACACGCGCGGCCCGCGGCCGCGAAACCGAAAGCGACGAAGAATAGAAATGGATTCCCATGAGTGAAGAATTGCCCATCCCCGCCACCACCAACACCTTCGAGCGGATCAAACGCGTCAACCCATCGGGCGCGGAATTCTGGTCCGCCCGCGAACTCGCCCGGGTGTCGAGTACACCGAGTTCCGCAACTTCGCCGCCGTCATCGCCAAAGCGCGCGAAGCCAGCGCGAAGAGCGGCCACACCGTCTCCGACCATTTCGTTGAATATCACCGAAATGGTCGGCATCGGATCGGGAGCACAGCGGCCCATCGAAGATTGGGCACTCTCGCGCTACGCGTGCTATCTGGTGATCCAGAATGCCGACCCCAGCAAACCGCTTGTGGCGTTGGGGCAAAGTTATTTTGCGGTGCAAACGCGCCGCCAGGAATTGGCCGACGACCAAGCACTGAAGGAGGACAAAACGCGCCTGCTGCTGCGCGGTGAGATGAAGAAACACAACAAGAATCTGGCAGGCGCGGCCAGGCAGGCCGGCGTCGTCCAGCCGGTGGATTACGCCATCTTCATGGATCACGGCTATCGCGGACTTTATGGCGGGCTGGGTATGCGAGACATCCACGAGCGCAAAAGGCTCCAGCCCAAGGAACACGTTCTTGACCACATGGGCAGCACGGAACTTGCGGCCAATCTTTTCCGCGCCACACAGACCGAGGAGAAGCTGCGCCGCGAGAATGTGCGCAGCAAAGACGCCGCCAATCGAATCCACAATGAAGTGGGGCGCAAAGTCCGCACGACGATCCACGAATTGGGCGGCACAATGCCGGAAAACCTGCCGGCGGCCGAAAGCATCAGGAAGGTGGAAAGCAGGGAGAAGAAACGGCTCAAGGCGGAGCAAAGGAAATCTCTGGACAATCCAGCGGACGCGGAAAACTGAGCCATGCCGAATGAGGACGGGCATTATCCACGAGCTTGTGATATTTGAGCCGGAATATCCCGCGCGCTTGCGCCAGAGACTGCAAGGACACGCCCCTCCATAATTGACGGCGCTCGGCAAGCTTGACCTGCTCGCCTTGCCAAAAACCGCGCTGCTCTGCTCCGTGCGATGCCCCGGCCATCCGCGCCCCATTTCTCCCACGCGGGCGGCCAGGGGACTGCCCGCCCCACCCCCCAAGACTGACGCATTGCCGAAATTTTGTATTCACAGGAGGCCAAATTGAGGTTAGTTATGGGCTGCCATAAATACAAAGCGATGAATTTCAATCCAGACACGCGCGGCCCACGGGCGCGACGGGACGGGCGAAAATGGAGATGGGCGGTGACGCTGCCCGCCTGCTTGCTTTTCGCCCTGGCCGTGGCGCCGGCGCGAGGGCAGGGGAATCTCCTGAAGAATCCAGGCTTTGAGGAAACTCCGCGCGAGGGGGGCGCGCCCCCCGGCTGGGAGAGGACCGGCCCGGGCGCGGCGCGGATCACTGTGACGGACAAGGAAGCGCAGGCCGGCCGGCAGTGCGCCGCCGTCCCGGCCGGAAGCGCCGTCGGGCAGCGCATTGGAAACGCGGAGGCGGGAGCTTACGTGCTGCGATGCTGGGTCAAGTCCGAATCGGACCAGCCGGTGACACTCCTTCTTCAGGACCCCGACCGGCCCTGGGAGGCTTATGCGTGCGCGGAAGTGCCGGCCCCGAAGGAGCAATGGACCCAGCTCCAAGCCTTCTGTGTGTTGGACCAAAAGGGTTCGCTGACGGTCACGGTGGGTGGAACGTCCAAAGAGTTTAACCTTTATCACGGAGTGTCGGGACAAATGTCGTCCCCCATTCTGCTGGACACCTGCGAGTTGATCCGCTACCGGCCGACCGCCTCTGCCCCGGTGGCGGTGTGGGACACGAAAAAGGATTTGTCCGCCCTGCCGGATTGGTCCGCCAAGGGCAGGTGGACTTCGGTCAGCCGCCAGTCCTGGTCCTTCCGGGGCGCGCCTGTTTTTCAAGCCCGGCAGCTTGCCGGCACGGTTCGCAGCAGCGACGGGGGATTGGTGATTGGCGCCCTGGAGGGCCAGGCCCTGAAGACGCGCGCGGTGCTGGTTCCCTCGCCCGCTTTCACCGGGTGCAAATGCGCGCTGGTGCATGCCCGGCGACCGCACTGGCATTGAGGTGGCCTGCAAAGACGGAAAGCGCTCCTACACCGCGTGGTTGACACCGCAAGGGCTGGTCCGCATCGGAGCCAGCCATGTGCCGGCGTTTCAGGCGCAGGGCTGCGCGTTGCGCTACGGCCTGCTGCCTTCGCTGGCGGGGTCGGATATCTGCTACGAGCCGCAGAAGCTGCTGGACAGCCAACGCATCAGCCTGCCCTCCACGCAGTGGTTCGTGGGATTGCGGGACGGCAACGACAGCATGCTGGTGGCGGCGTGGGACACGGACTCGCAGGCCGTCTCGCTGGGGCTGGCCGGCGAAGGGGAAAACCGTATGTTTGACTCGCTTTCCATCGCCACGGACAAGGCGGGATTCTCGATTTCGTTTGTGGAACACCCGGGGGTTTGGCACAAGGAACCGCTCCAGGAGGATTGGCTCAACCAGTACGTCCCGGTGGCCTGGCAGCCCCCGTTCCCGGCGCGCTGGATGGGGGAGTTCTTTGTCACCACAGGCCAGGCGGCCCTATTTCAACGATCCTGAGCATGCAGTATTCCTTTCCGTTTGCCAGCGCCAAGACGCGGATGTGGGGCGTCTGGCTGGAAGGTTGGAACCACTATCCGTTCTACTTCGACGGGGCGCGGACGATATTCCATTTCGAGAAAGGCTTTGTGCCCAGAGGCGATGCGCTGGTTTATTTCCTGGAACCGGCGGCGGCGGACCTGTATTCGCCGTGCGAGATACTGGAGCAGGCCCTGGGCGGGGAAAAAGCCGCGGCGCTGCTGGATCCGGAGGCCAACGGGCTGCGGAAGCTGGCTTACTCGACGCCGGCGGAGTTTATGTATGACAGGCCGGTTTGCGCCACCACGACGCGTCTGACGGGCATCCGGCAGGACGAAAAGGCCACGGTGGGGATCAACCTGGCCACCCACATGTATGAGTTCATCCGGGAGATTCGCCTGCGGGTTGACCAGTACGCGGGCTTCTTCGACTGGATGCAGAGCTACCTGGCCGACGAAGACGTGGCCCATCCGGAATTGCACGCCTACGTGGCCGAACTGCAGGACCTGGTTTCCCAGGCCAAGGCCAGGGCCGCGGGAGTTTATGCGGAGCCTCTTTCCGCCGTGGAGGAGAAAACCGAGGGGATGAAGAAACTCCTGCTGGCGGGGCAGGGGGATGGTTTTAACTGCGGCACGCTGGATGTGCGCGACACCGCCGGCGAGCAGGACGACCTGTGCCGGCGTTACAACCGGCTGGCGCTCAGACTGGCGCAGACGGCGGCGTTGCAGTGCGGCGATTCCCCCGAAAAGGCCTTCATCGCCAAGCAGGTCTGGGAGCAAACGCGGCGGATCGTGCGCCAGCCGGTGCGCTGGGAAGCGCGCCGCACCCTGTATTTCTTCGAGCCGTAACCCGCCGCAGAGGAACCTATGAGTCAACATCAAGCGGGCGGGGCGGCCGGGTCCTTTGCTGGGCAGGATGGCGCTATTGGACGCAGCTCCGCCGCAATGCGTCAGTCCTGGGTGGTGGGGCGGGTCCCGAATTATCGGCACCCGCTGCACGACGGTAGTGTGACGTTGCTTCCTCTGCCAGTGTCATGCGGCGGGCAGGGGACTGCCCGCCCTACCTTTCCCGGACAAGGCATGACTGGCGCATTACACTCCACCGGCTCGCCTTGGCTCGCCGCCCTGGCCGCCCTGGCGCTGGTGATGATGAGCGCATGGGGGGGAACCGCCAAGGGGCCGGAACCTGTCGCCGGCCATGCGGATGACCATCTGGTCCAGACGGCGTGCGGGCTGGCCATGGTGGAGATAGCGGGGGGCCAATTCAGCATGGGCGCCAACGACGGCCCGGTGGATGTCAAGCCGGCCCATCGCGTCAAGGTGGATGGCTTTCTCATGGACCAAACGCTGGTGACGCAGGAGGTTTTCCAGAAGCTGATGGGCATGAATCCGTCCCGCCGGAAGAACCCGCAGAACCCGGTGGAACAGGCCAGTTGGACGGCGGCGGCGAAGTTTTGCAACGCGCGCTCCCTCCAGGACGGGTTGACGCCGTGCTACGATGTGAAAACCTGGCAATGCAATTTCGCCGCCAGCGGCTACCGCCTGCCCACCGAGGCGGAGTGGGAGTACGCCTGCCGGGCCGGGACCACCACGAAGTTTTATTTCGGCGACAACGAGGAAGAGCTCAAGTCTTATGGCTGGTTTCGAGGCAACTCGGAATCCAAAACCCATGTGGTCGCCAGGAAAAAGCCGAATCCCTGGGGTCTGTATGACATGGCGGGCAACCTCTGGGAATGGTGCAACGACTACTACGGCCCCAAGTATTATCAGGGCAGCCCGGCCGACAATCCGCGCGGCCCGGATCATGGCGAAAAGCGGGTGCTGCGGGGGGGCGCGTGGTCCAGCAGCGAGGAGGACTGCGCGTCCTGGGCGCGGGGCTGCGACGAGTCCGGCGCGACCGACATATGTTTGACAATGGATTCCAACGGGTTCCGGTGCGTCCGCAGAAAATGAATCCCGCCCCTTAGCCCTGCCGGGACCCCGCCACCATGCTTTTCCACACCTGGCCGTTTTTTGTCTTCCTGCTCGTGGTGCTGCCGGTGTTTTTCGCGCTGCGCAAAACCCGGCTGTGGCTGCCGTGGCTGACGGCGGCGTCCTACTTTTTTTACGGCTGGTGGAATCCGTATTACCTGGTTCTGGTTTGGTATGCCACCGTGCTCGACTTTTCCCTGGTGGCCTTGATGGACCACTGCCCCCGGCAGGGACAGAAGGTGGATGTGATGGGGCGCCTGACGCGGCTGCGCTTTGACGACCGGGTTTTGAAATACGCCTTTCTCGGCTCGCTCGCCGCCGCCGTGGGCATGGCCGCCCTGGCGGCGGCCGGCCCGCGCACGCTGCGGCCGGCCCTGGCCGGGCTGGGTTTGATCGTGCTGCTGATGGGACTGGGGTCGCTTTACAGCAGCCGGCGCATCTGGCTGGCCATTAGTCTTGTCAACAACCTGGCCCTGCTGTTTTTTTTCAAATACGCGCGCTTTGTGGTGGAGAACGCCAACGCCCTGCTGGCCTGGCTGCATATTCCGCTCCAGTTGTGGGAGCCGGCCGCGCTGATGCCCTTTGGTTTTCATTACCTGCTGCCGGTCGGCATTTCCTTTTACACGTTTCAGTCGCTGAGTTACACCATTGACTTCTATCTGGGAAAGATGAACCGGGAACGGAACTTTCTGCGCTTTGCCACCTTTGTCTGTTTTTTCCCCCAGTTGATGGCCGGCCCGATCGAACGGGCCCGGCAACTGATCCCGCAACTGCGCCAGTTTCCGGCGATTTGCCTGCGGCAGTTCACCGATGGCGCCTCCCTGTTCCTGGTCGGTCTGTTCAAGAAACTGGCCCTGGCCAACTATCTGTCTGTTTACGTGGATCGGGTCTATGACAACCCGCAGGGGTTTGGCGCGCCCAGCCTGCTGCTGGCCACGGTCGCTTTCGCCTGGCAGATCTTCTTTGATTTCAGCGGTTACACGGACATGGCCCGGGGCGTGGCCAGGCTGATGGGGTTCAACTTGATTTTGAACTTCAACAATCCGTACCTGGCGACCAGCCTGGGCGATTTCTGGACGCGCTGGCACATCAGCCTTTCCACCTGGTTCAGGGATTATGTGTACATCCCGCTGGGAGGGAACCGGCAGGGGAAGTGGAAGACCTACCGCAATTTGTTCATTACCTTTTTTGTCGCCGGGGTGTGGCATGGGGCGGCCTGGACATTTGTTATCTGGGGCGCCCTGCACGGTGTGGGGGTGCTGGCCACCCGGGAGCTGGAGCGATCGGTCTTCTACCGCGAGCGCGTGCCCAAATTGCTCAAGCAGGCGGGCGTGTTCCTGTTTGTTTCTTTCACCTGGATTTTCTTCCGGGCCGATTCGTTGCCGGACGCCTTGCTCATCGTCCACCGGGTCTGCACCGCGGCGTGGCAGGACCCGGAGATTCCCGCCCTGATGGGCGCGCTGGTGCTGCTGGTCTGGCTGTATGAGTTCTCCTACGAATCCAGGGTGCGGGACTTTCTGCGAACCGGCCTGGTCCGGGTCAGCCTGGCGGTTCTCATGGTGCTGTATCTGTGCCTCTGTTCGTCGCGGGGCGGCGCTTTCATTTATTTCCAATTCTGAAATGCAGACTCCGCCAAATCCCGCCAAACCAGCCGCGCCGCCGCCCGCCTCCGGGAACGGGGAAACGCCCTTCGGCGTCAACGAAGTGCGGCTCAACGCGCGGCAGTGGCTGGTGACGCTGGCGGTGTTGGGGATGGTGGCGCTGCTGGCGCCGCCGCTGTGGAAGCGGATCGAACGTTTCGACACCGGGCCGGACTATCGCCTGCCCTATGCGCTGAGCAAAGATTACTGGCTGTATGGCCGGCGGATGGAACAGGCGGCCGTGCCGGGCCAGGTCATCCTGCTGGGCGATTCGGTGGTCTGGGGCGAATACGTGCTGCCGGAAGGCACCTGGTCGCATTTCTTGAATCAGGAAGCGGGCCTGACCAACCGTTTCATCAACGGCGGCCTCAACGGTTTGTTTCCGCTGGCCCAGGAAGGGTTGGTCACTTACTACAGCAAGGCGCTCCGCCGGCAAAAGCTCATCCTCCATTGCAACGTGCTTTGGATGAGCAGTCCCAAGGCTGACCTGAGCGCGGAAAAGGAACAGCGCTTCAACCACGCCGGCCTGGTGCCGCAGTTTTTCCCGCGCATCCCTTGTTACAAGGCCGATGCCAACGAGCGTTTGAGCGTGCTGGTGGAGCGCCAGGCCGGCTTGATCGCCTGGGGCGAGCATTTGCAGAACGCCTATTTCGGACAAATGAGCATCCCGGCCTGGACGCTGGAAGAGGACGGCGGCAGTCCGCCCCATTATCCCAACAGCTACAAAAATCCTCTGGCGCAAATCACTTTGGTGGTGCCGCCCGGCCCCCGGTCTGATCCGGACCGCGGGCCGGGCAGTCCGCGACACAGACCCTGGTCGGCGGAGACCGGGGGCGGCAACCGTTTTGACTGGGTGCCGCTGGACTCGTCGCTGCAATGGCAGGGCTTCCGGCGCGTCTTGCAGACCTTGCGCGGGCGGGGCAACGACGTGATGGTCATCCTTGGCCCCTTCAATGAACACTGTCTGGCGGACGACAATCAGCCGGCCTATCGAAAAATCCGTGACGGCATCGAAGCGTGGCTGACGGCAAACCACGTGCCTCATGTCACGCCGGAGACCCTGCCCGGCGCACTTTATGCCGACGATTGCCACCCGCTGACGGAAGGCTATCAATTGCTTGCAAAACGTCTTTATGCCAATCCAACATTCCAGGCGTGGCTGCGATAAACTGCCGATTTATGAAAAAACATTCCATGCCGCCGCCTGCGGCCGCGGGTCTGCCCGCTCATGATTTTTCTTTCGGTCAAGCCCGCCGCACCCGATGATCCGACGCGACTACATTGTGCGCATGATTGAGGAAATGGGCCGCGCTTTGGCCCAAATCCGCGCTTTGCGGCAGAGCGGCCGGGCGGAGGCGGCGCGGCAGATGATTGATGTCGAATGCGAAAAGCTCGCCGCGCTGGGAGCCTTGGGCGTTGTCGGCTTATCCGAGACGGAATTGCTGGCGCGGGTTTCCGAAGGCCAGTACGCCCACACCGTGCATCTGCGGACCCTGGCGGTGGTGAGCTTGTTGCGCGAGGCCGCCGAGATCGCCAGCGCCGCAGACAGAACAGCGCAGGCCCGTGTGTTTTACCTCAAGGCCTTGCACCTGCTCCTGGGAGTATTGTCCCAGGACGATCCGGCGGGATTTCCTGAGTTTGTTCCGGGAGTAGAGGCCATTGTCACCGCTCTGCAAGACCAGCCGTTGCCGGCTCACACCCAGTCCATGCTGATGCGTCATTATGAGGCGACGGGCCAATTCGCCAAAGCCGAGGACGCGCTGTTTTCAATCCTCGACGATCTGGGCAGTGATGCGGAGGTCATCGCATTTGGCCGCGCCTTTTACGAGCGCCTCTTGAGGCGGAGCGACGCATCCCTCCTGGCGGGCAATCTTCCCAGAGGCGAAGCGCAACAGGGCCTTGACGAACTCAACCGCCGCTCCCCCAGCATTCCACCTTAGAGCGTGGCTGAGAATTCAAATTCAGTCCGGGGAGCGCACGCGCCCCCGCCGACCGCATCTGGACGCCAAGGGAGAAATAGGCGGGTTTTTCCAGCTTTCATATTGCTTCTGATTTTTCAGACACGCTCTTGGCCCGCGCATTTCATACCGCATGGGTGGAATCCCGATCCAATCGGGACCCGTCCCGCCGGGCCACTGGCCCGGCGGCAGATACCGACCAGCCAAAAGACCGGCCGAAATCGCTGCCGTCCCATCAGCCGCAGATTTAAAGACCCAAGAAGCGTCTCCGAAGCCTGTTGTCCCCGCCGATAAGGCGGTATAGTAATATATTCTGCCCTCGAAATCCTTCTTTGGCGCAGTGCCAAGCGTGAGGCGAAAGTTCAAGATATGACAATACCATTAACCCCTTTCTGACCCCTTTCCTTTCTTGGATTCGTCCTGCAATAAGACTGCTGCAAATGCTCATGGGAAGGCTTCGACGTATCTAGGCTCGGCGATTAGGCACGAAGGTTTAGAGTAAAACAAATACGCTGGTATTCAAATTTGATGTGGTATAAAACTTAATGTCATGAAGATGAAAATATACGGATTTTCGTGGGTTCCGGAGCATCTGCCGGAATCGGTTCCTCCAACAGCAGTTTTTGAACGAATTAAGGAAACGGAAGGAAAACGTTTCGGAGATTACATAGGTGCTGCCACGTTAATCGGCGAGTGGTGGGCAGGAGTTCTGTTGAAAGTGAGGGACTCGAAAGCGTTCACCACATTAAGACGACAGAATGGCATTTTGGTTTTCAAAGCGGAGAAGCTTGCCGATGGATCAAACATTGCGGAACCAAATTTTTTCATTGCTCACACGACAAATGGGCTCGGACTTTACTGCCATCACCATCTTTCCGCTTCATTAATCGGCGATTTTGCATATTTCTGTCATCACCGGTTTCGTGAAATCCGCGACGCACGGCGCAAATTGGCAACTAGCGATCCCGATATGACCGAGGTCGAACGAAAGAAGATTATGCGCCAATACAAAGGAAGGCTTGTTCTTGAACAAATCCTCAAACCTGGTACATTCGACGATCACGTAAAGTTGTTGAAGAATGTGTCGAAATTTGAAGCCAATCTAGTGGCGTTTGAATTGAAGCAGCCGATGTTCCGGCCAATAACCCAAAACGCCCGACGAACGAAAGTTCTTTTGACTTTCGA
This sequence comes from uncultured Verrucomicrobiae bacterium, assembly GCA_963707025.1. Lineage (GTDB taxonomy): Bacteria > Verrucomicrobiota > Verrucomicrobiia > Limisphaerales > Palsa-1400 > JBEKOF01. The sequence continues at coordinate 204,459 of CAVPOM010000004.1, forward strand.
CCATGACGCAAATCATGGACTCATAACAAATTCGATTGCCAGCTCTCACGAGGCTGGAATTTTCGACAAAGCAACTGTAACGGGCGAAGACGCTGCTGGAATGGAACAAACCTACCGGACGGCCCACGACAGTGCGGTGTTTGGTGAACACGATTATGACGATATGATTACCGCGCTGACGGTCCGCTTCGACGATCTTGCTGGCTCAATAGAAAAATCGAAAATAACGACGGCACTTATTCAACACGGCAACGATAAAAAAGTCCGAGCCGCTCTCGGGCTGAAGTGAGCCGACCATGCTGCGTTTCCTCGCCATCGTCGGAATCGGATTGGTGATCCTCTGTGCAGTTTTTTATCGGTTGGCAATCTATGCGGGAATGGATTCTGTTACAAACGTGTGGATTTGGGTGAAGCTGTATCATGAGAATTTGCGCATACCTTTGTTTACTGGTTTTCTCACAGTTGGGAGTTTCCTCTTGACACTCATGGCGACGATGCTGCTTCGGATAAAAGAGATTTATGACGAAGAAGAATACGCCCAAGACTGGAAAAGGTACCAGGACCAGAGGATCACCAAAGACCCGTCCGCCAAAACGACAGATTTCTACGGCCCGTTAAGGAATCTTGGGGATGCGTTATTAGCTAATGTGATATTGGCGCTCCTGAGTGCCATGCTTCAGGTGACTTTGGGCTTCGTTGACCTACCCGTTGCGGTTGCGATTTGCTTGGGCTTCGCCGCTACAACGCTGCTGCTTCTCTTGTACTTGTGGTGGCAAATTGCTGGCAATCTATCGAAATGGTTCGACGTAATTGAGAGGAAGAAACGGAAGAATCTGGGCCGGTGAAAGTGGGTAAAGGGGTGGGTTAATGGTATTGTCATATTCAGAGCATTCACACTTCTCACTGAATTCCAAAGCGCGAACTCGGCAGCAACGCTTTCCCACCACGATTCAGCCTGTCACGAATAATGCCCTCCGCCGCTTTCATAAAACTTTGATGGTTTTGGTGGCGCGGATGTCGCGCTCGGAAAGGCCCGCCTCAATCGTGAAAGTGTTTCCGGCGTCCACGGTCCAGTCTTTGCCGGTCGGACTCCAGTAGGCAAAGGAGGCGCGGGGCAGCGTGATCTCGACCTTCCCGGTTTGACCGGGGGCAAGTGTCACTTTGCTGAAACCTTTGAGTTCGCGCCGCGGGCGCGGGACGGGGCAGTGTTCGTCACCCACATAAATTTGCACCACTTCGGCCCCGGCGCGGCGGCCGGTGTTCTTGATGTCCAGGGAAACTTTGACATCGGATCCAGCGGTCTCAACCTTTAGGTTTGACAGTTGGAAGGTGGTGTAACTCAAGCCGAAACCAAACGGGTAGAGCGGGTCCTTGCCGGCCTTGTCGTAGCCGCGGTAGCCGTAGAATATCCCCTCGGTGTAAGGCTCAACCGGGTATCCCTTGTCACTCTGTTCCCGGCCAGGGTAATAAGGGAAGGCCGGGTTGTCCTCGAATTTGCGGTCGAAGGTGGAGCAGAGATGGCCGCTGGGGTTGACGTCGCCGAAGAGCACTTCTCCCACGGCGACGCCACCTTCCTGCCCCAGGTACCAGGCCTGGAGAATGGCCGCCGCGCCGCCTTCCCAGGCGCTCATGCCCACCCCTGCCCCGCTGTTATTGATGACGATGGCATGACGATTGACCTTGGAGGCGGAGGCGATCAGATATTGCTGAAGGTCGGGCAGATCGAAGGGACGATCGCGGCCTTCGCTCTCCATGTTGCGATTCAAGCCGACACAAACGACCACGGCATCCGCATCCCTGGCCGCCGCGAGATCGGGAATCGCCGGAGGGATCAGGGCCACGCGCACCAGCCGTCCGCCGCCAGCCCCGCCGCGTCCGCCGCGGCGTCCGCCCCGGCCGGCCGGAGCATTGGCCAGGGCGCTGGCTTGAATGCGGATCGGCGCAGGCTTGTTGCGCTGAAGATGGATGATGGAGCCGGGGGCGTTGGTGCGGCCATCAATGAGGATGACAGGGTTGCCCGCGGCGGCAATCTGCCAATCGCTGTCCTTGGGCGCGAGCAGGACGCCGCTCCAGGTGAAGGTGGCATCGCGGCTGGCGGGCACGCCAAAGGGCAACTGCCCCGGCTGCCAGTTAGTATTGACAGCGGTTTGCACCGTGGGCGGGATTTGGACCGGCGGACCGGCGCCCGTCACGACCACCTCCAGCGTCAAGCCGGGCTGTCCCCGGGCTGAAGTGCGGGCGTTGGCCAGGGAATCGAAGGCCGAGTCCTCGGGCGGCCCCGGCATGGGAAGGTAAATGACTTTGACGCCGGGGCCCGCGCTTTCAGTGATGCCATCGAGATAATTAGCCTCGGTGTAGCGGTAAGGGAAGGTCGTGACCGCGCCGCTCCCGCCGCCGCCGATGTTGGCGGGCATGGTGTTGGCCGGGGCCGAGGCGTTCGGACCGACGACCACAATTGTTTTCACATCGGCGCGATTCAGCGGAAGAGTATTATGGACATTTTTCAGGAGCACGATGGCACTCTCAGCCACGGCCAGCGCGGTTTTGGCCGAGTCGGGCGAGTCCAACGGCAGCGCCAGATTTTTTTGCTGCCAGCCGGTGTCAAGCCAGCCCTGCGCGGCGGCGGTGCGAAGGATGCGATGCACGGCGCGGTTGATGTTCGATTCGGTGACGGAACCATCGGCCATGGCCGCCTGGATGTTGCGGAGGGAGAGATTCCGGGTGTTGGGCATTTCCAGGTCCAGGCCGCGGGCGACATCGGTGGTGGCGTGGGAAGCGCCCCAATCGGACATGACCAGCCCCTGGAAACCCCACTGGTTTTTGAGGACCTGGTTGAGCAGCCAGTCGTTGGCGCTGGCGTAGAAGCCATTGAGGCGGTTGTAGGAACACATGACCGCGACGATGCCACCCTCGGTCGCGGCCTTTTTGAAAGCGGGAAGATAGATTTCATGCAGCGTGCGTTCATCCACCTGGCAATCCACGGAATTGCGGTTCCACTCCTGGTTGTTGGCGGCAAAGTGTTTGATGGTGGGCACGGAGCCTTGGGCGCTGCAGGCTTTGACCCAGTTGACCGCGATGATCGAGGCCAGATAAGGGTCTTCGCCAAAATACTCGAAGTTGCGGCCGTTGACGGGGACGCGGCAGATGTTGAGGCCGGGGCCGAGTTGAAAATGCGTTCCGCGGGCGCGGTCTTCCAGTCCGATGGCCTTGCCGTAGGCGGCGGCCAAGTCCGCGTCCCAGGTCGCAGCCAGAGCCGCGCCGGCGGGGAAGGCGCAGGCCCCGCTCGGCCCGGGATTGCCCGGCGCGTTGCGCACGCCGTTGGGGCCGTCGGACATGGTGAAGAGCGGGATGCCCAGCCGCCCGACGGCGTGGGTGTTGAAGCCGCCGCTGTCCCCGCCGATGAGCGAGACTTTTTCCGCCAGCGTCATTTCCGCGAGCAATTGATCGGCCCGCGCCTCGGGGGAGCCCTTGGTGTCCTGCGCCTTGACGGCCGGAGTTTCGGCTGGCGCGGCCTCCTGTGCCCGGAGGCGGGCGGCGTCTGGCAGGATGACGAGCAAAAGCAGGCCGGCAAGAATGGTGAGTTTCATAAGTTGGTCTGATTCTCCGGCAACGCGGCCGTGTTGGCAATAATAGATTAGCTTGCTGAAACGCCTTCCAATTTGACCCTTTTTGCCGGCTCCAACAAGGTCACCACTTCCTCGGCAAAGAGGTTGGGGGAAAACCTAGCCCGGCCGCGCGCGTTAAAGCAGGCATAACGAATGGCCGAGACCTCCATCTGCTGGCAGAATTCGCGAAAGTCGAGGATGGACAGGAAGTGCAAGGTGGTCGTCTGGTACCAGAGCTGGGGGAGGGATTTGGTGACCGGGGTGCGTCCGCGAAACAGGATCTGCAGCCGCACCCGGTAATGGGCAAAGTTGCTGTAGGCGATGATGACGCGGCGTCCGACGCGGAAGGCTTCCCGCACGATCTCCACCGGGGAAATCAATTCCTGAAAGGTGCCGAGCAGGAGGACGTAATCGAAGGACTGATCCCCGTACTGATCCAGCCCCTCCATAATGTTGCCTTGATGGACCACCAGCCCGCGCTGGATGCAGCGGGCCACCAATTCGGGATTTTTTTCCACGCCCTCGGCCAGGACGCGCCGGGCGCGAACGACCCGCTCCAGGAAAGCGCCGTCGCCCGTTCCCAAGTCCAGCACGCGTGCGCCGTCGGGTATCCAGTCCAGAACGGTTTGGTAAATTCCGGGATGCATGGCGGCATTAAATTCTCGCGCCGGCCGGGTTGGAAATGCCGCGGTCGTATTCATTTTCCAGGTAATGGCGCAAGACATTGGCGAACTCCCGGTTTTCGATGAGAAACGAGTCGTGACCGTAGAGCGTTTCCAGATTGATGTAGGTGGCGGCCACGCGGGAGCGCTTGAGCAGGCGCACCAATTCGCGCGACTGGGGCGGCGGATAGAGCCAGTCGGAAGCGAAGGAGATGACCAGGAAACGGGCCTGCACCCGGCGCAGAACCTCCTCCGGCGGCTGGCCGTCGAACAAATCGAACTGGTCCAGCGCCTTGGTCAGGTAAAGATAGGAATTGGGATCGAAGCGGCTGACGAAACTTTCTCCCTGATGGTGGAGATAGCTTTCCACGGTGAACAGCGCCGCCTCGGCCTCGGCCGGATGGAGGCGCGGCTGCAGGGTGCGGCCGAACTTGCGCGTCATGGCGTACTCGCTCAGATAGGTAACGTGCCCCACCATGCGGGCCACGGCCAGACCGTGCTTGGGCCGGCGGCCGGGGGTATAGTTGCCGCCGTTCCAGTTCGGATCGGTGATGATGGCGCGGCGGCCGATTTCATCGAAGGCAATTTGCATGGCGTTGTGCGAGGCGCAGGTGGCAATCGGAACGCACACGCGGACGCGTCCGGGAAAATCAACCGCCCAGGCCAGCGCCTGCATTCCGCCCATCGAACCGCCGATGGCGGCGAAGAGCCGCGAGATGCCCAGGTGTTCGACCAGTTTGGCCTGCACCGCCACCATGTCGCGGACCGTCACCGCCGGGAAGTCCATGCCGTAAGGCCGGCCGGTTTGCGGGTTGGTCGAAAGCGGACCGGTCGTCCCATCGCAGCCGCCCAGGACGTTGGAACAGACGACAAAGAATTTGTTGGTATCAATCGCCTTGCCTGGGCCAACGTGGAAATCCCACCAACCCGGACGCCCGGTCTCCGGGTGCAGGCCGGCGACGTGCGCCGCGCCCGACAAGGCGTGGCAGACGAGGATGGCGTTGTCGCGCCGGGCGGAGAGCGCGCCCAGGGTTTGATAGGAGACTTGGACCTGATCGAAGGTGAAACCGGACTGGATGGGCACGCCGCGCAGGGTGACGGTTTGGGTGCGCGTGACGCCCAGGGGCGATTGGTAACCGGCAACCGGCTGGTCCTGCAGATCGCCTTGCGCGAGGCTGGCGGGCGCATCCGTCATGGGCCTTGCACTCCGGTGCGGCGCCGCCGTGGTGGTTGGCCGACGGCCGCGCGCAACGCCTGATCAATGTCCGCCTTGATGTCAGCGACGTCTTCCAGGCCGATGGAGAGCCGCACGTAATCGGCCGTCACTCCCACCGCCTCCTGCTCCGCCGGGGTCAACTGCTGGTGGGTGGTCGAGGCGGGATGAATGACCAAGGATTTGGCGTCGCCAATGTTGGCCAGATGCGAAAGCAGCTTGGCCGAGTTGATGAACTTTTTGCCCGCTTCCAAGCCGCCCTTGATGCCGAAACCGACCAGGCCGCCGAAGCCATGCTTGAGGTATTTGGCGGCAATTTTGTGGCTGGGATCGCCGGGCAAGCCGGGATACGTGACCCACTTGACCGACGGACGGGTCTTGAGCCAGCGGGCGATGTGCAGTGCGTTGGCCGAATGTTGGCGTTGCCGCAGGAGCAACGTTTCCAAGCCGAGCAAAAACTCGTGCGCGTTGAAAGGACTTAAGGCCGCGCCCGTGTCGCGCAGCAAGGTCACCCGGATTTTCAGAATGAAAGCGACGTTGCCCATGCCGGGCACGTTGTGGAACGCGTCCCAGTAAACCAAACCGTGGTAGCTGGGATCGGGTTGGGTGAACTCCGGGAATTTGGCGTTGTTCCATTGGAATTTGCCGGCATCCACGATGACGCCGCCGATGCTGGTGCCGTGGCCGCCGATGTATTTGGTGGCCGAGGTTGCCAGGATGTCCGCGCCGTAATCAATCGGCCGCACCAGTCCGATGCCCACGGTGTTGTCCACCACCAAAGGAATGCCCGCCTTGTGGGCGATGCTGGCGAGCGCGGCGAAGTCGGGCACATCGAGCTTGGGATTGCCCACCGTTTCGGCATAGAGGGCGCGCGTCCTGGGGCCGATGGCCTGGCGAAAGGCCTCGGGGCGGCGCGAGTCCACGAATTTGACCGTGCGGCCCAGCTTGGGCAGGGTGTGATGGAAGAGTTGGTAAGTGCCGCCGTAAAGGTTGTTGCCCGAAACGACTTCATCGCCGAGCCGCGTGATGGCCAGCAGCGCATAGGTGATGGCCGACTGGCCGGAGGCCACCGCCAGCGCGCCCGAGCCGCCTTCGAGCGCGGCGACGCGTTGCTCAAAAACGCCGGTGGTCGGATTCATCAGCCGGGTATAGACGTTGCCGAATTCCTTCAAGGCGAAAAGATTGGCGGCGTGTTCGGTGCTCTTGAAGACGTAGGAGGTCGTCTGGTAAATCGGCACGGCGCGCGCGCCGGTGGTCGGATCGGGAACTTGTCCGGCGTGCAGCGCCAGCGTGCTGAGATGGGGTGTTGGAGTGCTCATGATCTTGGGATTCGAGATGGTTGCGGCGGAACTTGCCGCCGGCCGGGACGAACGGCGTCAACCGGCGCGCCCGGAGGAACGGGACGCGACAACAGCACCAGGAGCGGTCCAGTCCCCGGCCTGAACTGGCACGCGCTCAAGACTCCCATTGGGTTGTCACTCCCCGGACTCCGTTGGCTTGGTGATTCAATAGACTGCCAAAGTGACCATAACCCACGGCGAGCGTCAAGCGTTTGTTCACCGCGCCAGCGTCGCCGGGCGCATCTTGACACTGCCGCCGGCGGAGTGCGGCCGTCCTCGGCCGCAGCAAGCCAGGGATTGTTTGGGTGCTCAGGAAAATCACCGCCGCGCCGTGTTTCCCACGCTGCTGCGCCCGAGGACGGGGAATGGCGCTTAAATAAGACCTAAAACTTTCTTACCCAGCCTCTTACGACGCGGGGGATGCGGGATGGTTTCAAACAAGACCTGACGGCTCAAGCGTTGCATGGCTTTGATGGTGGCTTGCACCTCCCGCCACTCGGCAATGGCGTCATGGAGCCACTCATATTGTTCTTTGGAGAGAGCGACACTGACCGTTTTGCCTTTGACCTTGCGGGTCCACTGATAACAAGGGCCGCCTGCTCCGGGGCCGCGGTCTTGCACGTAGCCCTCGCTGATCCAGCCGGTTCTGGCCAGCCGGTCGCGTAATTGGGCGTATTGGGCCTGCCATTGGGCTGGCCGGGTTGTTTTGTGAGTCGGCATAAAGAAAAGAGTAGCAGACGTGTCAATAAGGCGGTATATATACCGCCTTATGCCCGACACCCCCTTCTTCCCGGCCTGGCGGCCCCGTCTGGCGGCGGCGGGCCGCCGCTGTGCCCACAGCCTGGCGCGCCTCCGTCACGCCACCTTGAGTCAGATCGAGGACCGCCTGGCTCCCGCCTTGCCCACCGACCTCCTGCGAAAACCGGCCGCCGGCGACTACTCCCGCGAGCAGGTTTACACTCTGGTTCGCACCTGGTGGTGCTGGGTCTGGCCAGTCTTCCAAGCCAACACTTCCTGCCGCCACGTCGTCCTTCAGGTGCAGGCCCTGCTGGCCTTGGTCCAAGGCCCGGAACCGGAGCCGGACAGCAGCGCCTATTGCCAGGCCCGCGCCAAACTCCCCCTGGCCTTGCTGGAGCAAGCCTTCGCGGCCAGCGCCGACAGCGCCGAAAAGCGCGCCCCGGCCAGTACGCTGCTACAGGGCCGCCCGTTGAAAGCGGTCAATGGCAGCGGCACCCACCTGCCCGACACCCCGGCCAATCGGGCGGCCTTTCCCCCCAGCCAAAGCCTGCAGCCCGGCGGCGGCTTTCCCCACCTGCGCGTGGTGGCTCTGTTCTCCGCCGCCAGCGGCGCCCTTTTGGCCAAAGCCACCGGCAGCCTGCGCTCCTCCGAACTGGCTCTGTTTCTCCACGGCTTGCGCTCGGCTTTGCACCCCGGCGACATCCTCTTGGGCGACCGCGCCTATGGGGTTTATATTATCGCCGCCGTCCTCCAACTCCTGGGCGTGGATTTGCTCGCGCGGGTCTCCGTGCGCAACCGCAAGGTGGATTTCCGCCAGGCCCGCCAACGCCTGGGTCACTGGGACGCGCTCTTTACCTGGTCCAAACCCGGCCGGCCTTCGCCCCTGCTTTCGTTCCTGGAATGGCTCGGACTGCCGCCGCAGATCACGGTGCGGGTGCTGCGCGCGCGCCTGAGCCGGGCCGGCTTCCGCACCCGCCACCTGACCCTGGTCACGACCCTGTTGGATGCGGCGCTTTTTCCAGCGGAGGAACTGGCGGCCGCTTATGCCCGGCGCTGGCGCATGGAACTGTGCCTGGACGATCTCAAAACCACCCTGGGCATGCAGAGCCTGCATTGCCTCTGTCCCCGCATGGTGGAGAAAGAACTCCTGCTCTTCCTCACCGCCCATAATTTCCTGCGCTGGATCATGGCCGAAGCCGCGCAAAGCCAGAACGTGGACTTGGATCGGATCAGTTTCAAAGGCAGCCTGGACGCCTTCCGGCAATGGACGCAGGCACTGGCACAACTCGGACACGCCCGGAACAAAGGGGGACGGCGCCGCCAATTATGGCAGCGGCTGCTCCGAAGGCTGGCGACCGATCTGGTGCCCAGGCGTCCGGGAAGAGCGGAGCCGCGCGCTGTCAAGAAACGATCCAAATACCCCCATTTGAACAAATCGCGGCATCAATACCGCCAGCCCTGGAGCCGCAATAAACGCCGCCGTCTGGCCCGGGCCAAAAGAAAGGCTTCCCTTATTTAAGCGCCATTCCCCGAGGACGGGCGCACTCCGGTGGCATTCTTCCGCCTGACGCCGGTAGCAGTGTCAAGATTCACCCAGCGGCGCCGGGCGCCGCCGGGCGACCCTCCGCGTTGGCCGGATGGCCGGGTCTGCGCCAGAGATGGGCGGGCCTGGAAAGTGCAATGAGCTTGAAGTGGATGGGCAAAGGATGAAACATGGGTGCAGCCGTTTTTAACCTGCTGCGCTCCGTCGCTTTGATGAAATTGATGCAAATGCCAATTCGTGTTTTGTGGGTGGTCGGGGCTTTTGTTCTGGCGGGGTGCGCGAGCCATCCGCCCGAAACCCGTGTTGTATTCCCAAAGGCTTCCATCAACGGACACCCGGCGCGGCTGGATTTGGACACCGGTGCGTCTTCCACCGTGCTGTTCGCGGCGCGGGCGGGGCGGCTGGGATTGAAATCCGCCGAAGTATCCGAGCCGGCGCCAGTGACGATCGCCGGTCAGACCTTGACGGCGCCGCTTCCCATGTTCCGCCTCCCGTGGTATTACCGCCTGGCTTTCATCACGATGAAAGGGCCTGCGCTGGACGGGCTGGTGGGCTGGCCCGAAATCCGGGACAATATCCTGGTCTTCGACGCGGAGCGGCGCACGGTTCGCAGTGTGGAACAACTGCCGCCGGAAACGGCCGGATGGCTGAAACTGAAACTGGTGCCGAACCGGTGGTTGTTGCTGGAAATACCGTTGGCAGGCGGCAAAACGGGGACGTTGGAGGTGGATACCGGCTCTCCTTACGGCGTCGAAATGCCGCCAGGACAGTGGAAGGAATGGAGGACGGCCCATCCCAAGGCGGCGGTGGCTTCTTATTTGGGCGGCGTCCTTTCTTTTGGCATCCACTTTTGGCACATGGCCTGGGCGGACCAGATTCAACTGGGGCCTATCACCGTGGCCGATGTTGTTGTGGAAGACATGCCAGCCGACCAAGGCGCCTATCTCCAGAGCAACGCCTCCGGCGCCACAGCAGTCTGGTCCATTGGCGTGTACGCGCTGCGGCGGTTGGATTTGGTGGTGGATGGGAAGAACGGGTTTGCCTACGTCCACCCCAAAGCACCGCCCGGGCCGCCTTTTCCAGGGGTCAAACGTCCGGGCGCCCGGAATGGCCCGGCCAACGCTCCAGACACGGGCGGGAATTGGACTGTGGCGGACGATGTGCGGTTGATCGGCGACGGTCTTTTCCTCCTCTCGGGCAAGAATAAAGCCAGCAAGGACGATTGGGCCGGCGCGCTGGCGGATTACAACCGCGCCCTGGAAATCAACCAGAAGAGCGCCGAGGCTTATTCCCGGCGCGGAGTGGCCAGGGAAGTCGAGGGCGACTTTGCTGGTGCCCTGTCTGACTTTGACAAGGTCATCGAATTGAATCCTGACGCTTCCGACTGGGAGCGTCTGTATCGCCAGACTTTGTTGCGGCGGCTGGGCCGGACGCCGGAAGATTATGCCAGGATATTGGCCGGCTGCAAGGAAGGCTGGACCAAAACCCTCGGCCTGTTTCTGGTGGAGAAGCTGGACGAAAAGGCCTTGCTCGCGGCGGCGGCGAAGAGCGACGGCGAGACGGTGCCCGAGGAAAAAGCCCTGGCCTGTTATTATATCGGCATGATGCGTCTGAGCAAAGGCGACAAGGCGGCAACCCGGTATTGGTTTCGCAAATGCCGGGCTGCCGGCATGCAGGGCGATGATGAATATCGGTGCGCAGGCGCGGAGTTGGGGCGGCTGGATGCGCGGAAAAGGCCGGGGCCAAAGGCCAAAGGCTAATCGCTCTTGCGCAGCCGCAGCATGGCGGCGCCGTGGGCCGGAACGAACATCTCCACGCGCCCGTCGGCCCCTGGAAAATCCTTTCTCTGCCACAGGTCGCGCGCCTTGTAGCCGCCGGACAACCCCAACTCGGCCAAGTTTGCGCGCATCGTGGTGTCGTCGTCGGTTCTGTTGAACAAGGCGAGCGCCTTGGCCCCGCCGCTCAGGTCGCGCAACCAAATCTCCAGTCCGTCCCTGACGGACAGGCGTTTGGCTTGGATGGCTGCGGCGTCCTGGTCGACCGCGAGCACTTCGTCGTTGGTCAGCAAGGCCAGTTCCCAGGGATCGGCGTCGGCGAAATTTCCGCCCAGCATCAAGGGGGAGGGGGCGATGCACCACAGCGTCATCATGGCCACCTGTTCGGATTTTGACAGTTTTGTCCGGCGGTCCGCTCCCACCGAGCGGCCGTTGATGGACAGGTGTCCGAAGGGCAGCATGTCCAGGTCCGGCCAATGACCCTCCGCGCCGTGGCCGGTCCATTTGGCGGCGATGGCAAAAGCGGCATCGAGCTGGTGCCAGTTGTCCCAGAGATCCCCGGTGGCGCGCCAGAGGTTGGCATTGGTGGAGACATGGGCGGCTTGGGTGACGGGCGTTTCACCGGGCGAAGTGCTGAACACGATGGGCCGGCCGCACTTGGCAATGGCCAGATGAATGGCACTGACCTCGGCGGCATGATAAGGGCTGGTCAGGTCGTCCACCTTGACAAAATCCACGCCCCAGGCGGCGTATTGGCGGAAGATGGAGTCGTACCAGGCCTGGCCCGCCGGGGTGTCGGCGCGCACTCCATACATGAACGGGCACCACGAACACCGGTCGCGGGTATTGCCCGCATCCTGCGCCGTGAAGCTGGAGCCTTCAATGGGCGTGTTGGCGGCAACCGCGCCCCGCGGAATGCCGCGCATGAGATGAATGCCAAACTTCAAATCCATGGCGTGAACCTCATCCGCCAGCGGCTTGAATCCTTTCTCCCCCTCCGCCGAGGGAAACCGGTTCACCGCCGGCAACAAGCGCCCGTATGAATCCATGGGCAATTTAGCCCCCGCATGTTCGTTGGGCTGGTTGTTGTAGGCCGCCGGATCGTACCAACAATAATCCACCACCACGTATTGCCAGCCATGCGGCTTGAGCCGTTCCGCCACGGCCTTGGCGTTGGCGCGAAACTCGGCTTCCGTGACGCTGTCGCCATAGCCGTCGTAACTGTTCCAACCCATCGGCGGAGTGGCGGGTTGGCGGGCGGCGGTGACGGTCGTGGCCGCTCCGTCCGCCGGCCCTTGCAGGGCAATGACCGGGTTGGTCATCGGACGTGTAAAGGTTTCCGGCTTGGCGCCCGTGACTTCAAAGAAAGCGTCCGCCCAATCCGCGTGATCGTAATCGAAACCGTCTCCGGCATCACCGACCCGGAGGGCGAGGGTCTTGGCGCCGCTGATATCCACGTCCACGGTTTTGCCTGGCTGGCCGCCGCTGAGCACACCGCTGCTCCAGATTTGCCTGCCGTCGGCGACGATTTGGAACTCGACCGAGCCGCGCGCGGCCGTTTCGTCATCAACTCCAACCACCGCGTGGAACTGGGCGCTGCCGCCCTTGAGATCAATGAGCAACAACTCCACCGAGTGCGTGCCCAAACCGCGCTCAAATTTCTGGCCGCCAATGGCCAGCGGGTGATTCTCGACGGAACGGTCGGCGCGCGGCGTGCCCCATCCTTGACTGGCCTTGCTGATGTCCAGCGACGAAAGCCAGATTTTTTCGGCGCGGCCAGCCAGGCAAGCGGCCAGCAACAGGGCTGGAATAATCAGCTCCAGTGCCAGGCGGCGAGGCCGGGTTCTCAAATCAGCCGGCCCGGCCGTCGCGGCTGGGCGGAATGCAGAATGGAAAATGCCGGAGGCAGAAGTTAAAGCAGGCTGCCCGGCGGTCCCTCTGGCGCAATGGTTGTTCATGGAGATTGCTGAGATCATCCACCAGAATCGGGCCTGAGCCAACCGAAAAATCAGCCGAACAGGACAGAGGGGAGGGACAAACCTGGAGGTAACGTGTCCGTCATCGGTTGGACGTGAACGACAGCCGACTGCCCGCCCTGCCACCCAGGACTGGCACATTACTCCTGGAGCGCCCAACTCGGTTCGATTTCGGCGTCCAGGCCGGTGGGCGGGAGGCGGGCCAGGAATTTGCGCTCGGCCAGGATGGCGATCATGGCGGCGTTGTCGGTGGCGTATTTCTTTTCGGCCAGTCGCAACACTAATCCTTCGCTCTGGCAGGCCTGGGTCAGTTGCCGGCGCAAGGCGCTGTTGCAGGCCACGCCGCCGGAGACGGTGACGCACGGCGCCCCCAGGCGCAGGGCGGCCCGCATTGTTTTGGCGACCAGAACGTCCACGATGGCCGCTTGCACGCTGGCGCAGAGGTCGCGCAGACGGGCGGGATCGTCCGGCCAGGCCGGGTTTTTTTCCAGAAAGTAGCGGACGGCCGTCTTTAAGCCGGAGAAGCTGAAATCATCGCCAGGCTCGTGCAACATGGGGCGGGGAAAGGCGTGGGCGCGCGGGTTGCCTTGTCCCGCCAGACGGTCCATCTCCGCGCCGGCCGGATAGGCCAAACCGATCATCTTCCCCACTTTGTCGAAGCATTCGCCGGCGGCGTCGTCCACGGTCGAGCCAAGAACACGATGCCGGAATTCGGCCTCGACCTGCACGAGCAAGGTGTGGCCGCCGCTGACGATCAGGGAGACGGAGGGCTGGAACTGGGCAAAACCAGCATGAAGCGGCCCGGCGGAAATCCAGGGCGAATAGAGGTGGGCTTCGTGGTGGTGGATGCCGAGGAAAGGCTTGCCGAGGCTGAAGGCGAGCGCCTGGGCGGCTTTCAAACCGATGAGCAGCGCCCCTGGCAAACCAGGGCCTTGAGTGGCGGCGACGGCATCCAGGTCCGCCGCGGTCAGGCGGGCCTCGCCCAAGGCCTGGCGGGCGACGGGGAGAAGATTGCGCAAATGTTCGCGGGTGGCCAGTTCTGGAACCACGCCGCCATAGGGGGCGTGCAGACCCGTCTGGCTGGCGACGACGTTGGAGAGGACGCGGCCGCCGGAAACGACCGCCGCGCTGGTTTCATCGCACGAAGTCTCGAAAGCGAACAAGTTCAAAGCTCAGAGGGCGCGCCGGGCGGGGCGCCCGTTGCCATTTCCGCACCCGCGGGGGCCAGGCGGCGCCATGGGATTATTTGGCCGCCTCAGCCACTTTGGCGGGGGTAAAGCGCTGGGCGTAGAGGAGCACCCCTTTGAGCAGGTCAGCCGCCCGTTCCAATTGGAGATCATGTGTATTCTTGACTCGTTCGCGGTCCTTCTCATCGAGCAGTTCCACGGCGCCGGAGGTGTGTGCGACGTGCAAATCCTCTTCCTCCTGCGGGGTCAGCGGCACCAGAATGTCCGGGGTGATGCCGTGCTCGTGGATGACTTTGTGGCTGGGGGTGTAGTATTTGGCGGTGGTCAGCTTCAAGGCCGAGCCGTCGCCCAGGGGCAGGATGCTTTGCACGGAACCTTTGCCGAAAGTCTGCTCGCCAACGACGATGGCGTGGGTAAAAGTTTCCTGGTAATCCTGGAGGCAGCCGGTGACGATTTCGGCGGCGCTGGCGCTGCCCGAGTTGACCAGGATGACCATGGGCAGATTAACGCGCTGGCCGCGGGTGTGGGCGCGGTACTCGTAATAGTGGTTCGGGCCGCGGCCTTCGGTGGAGACAATTTTCTGGCCGTAGGGCAGGAATTGTTCGCAGACATGTTCGGCCTGGTCGAGCAGTCCGCCGGGGTTGTCGCGCAGATCCAGGATCAGGGCCTTCATCCCTTTGTCGGTCAGCTTGGCCAGGGCGGCGCGCAAATCGTCGGACGTTTTCTCGCCGAACTGGTTGATGCGCACGTAGCCGATGCTGTTTTCGCCCAGCGGAAATTCCTGTTTGTTGTTCATGTCCTGCACGGTGGGCACCTTGACGATGGCCCGCACCAGATCGAATCTCTTGGTTTCACCGCTGGAAGGGCGATGGATGGTGATGGAGACCTTGGTGCCCGGAGGGCCGCGCAAGACCCCAACGGCGTCTTCCAAACCCATCTTCTCGGTGCTGCGGTCGTTGATTTTGATGATTTGGTCCCACGGCAGAATGCCGGCGCGATAGCCGGGCGAGTCGTCCATGGGCGTGATGACCGTCAACAATTTGTCCCGGCCCACTTCGACCATGATGCCGATGCCGCCAAACTCGCCCTCGGTGTCGTTTTTCAGGTCCTCAAAGCGGCGCGCGTCCATGTATTCGCTGTGGGGATCCAGCGAGCCGAGCATGCCCTTGAGGGCGGCGCGCACCAGGTCCTGATAGTTGATTTTGTCGCCGTCCACGTATTCCGTGCGCACTTTCTCCATGACATCGGCCAGCAGTTTGTAGTTTTCGTAGGGGTTGTCGCTGGCGGGGGCGGCCTGGGCGGAATAGAAATAAATGCGCGCGCCGATGAGGAGGTTGGTGGCCAGCAGGGCGAGGAGGCAGGAGTAGAACACACGGCGTTTCATAAGCATTTAATAATGGATCACAATATATAACAAGCAGCCTACCATACCTTCTCAACGGGAGATTAGCAAGGCGGCTTGGCGACTTTTACCCCGGTTTTCAGCAACCGGCTGGAAGCGACGGGGTGAACCCGCCGTGGCTCCGCCAGATTGCGCCGCGGCGGGAAGGCCGGTTTTGGAATTAGGAATGGGCATTTCCCGGGTCCAGTGGTATTGCTGGGGCGTGACTTCCGCCATAATCGTTGCCGCGGGAAAAAGCACCCGGATGGGAGGGCAGACGGACAAATTGTTTTTGCCGGTGGCGGGACGGCCCCTGGTGGCGCATACCTGGCAGCGCTTTGATTGCGCCGCCTGCATCGCGGAGATTGTTTTGGTGGTGCGCGAGGGCCGGCAGGAGGCGTTTGCCCAGTTGGCCGCCACCAGCAGGTTTCAGAAACCTTTCCGCCTGGTGGCCGGCGGCCCGGAGCGGCAGGACTCGGTCTGGAACGGATTGGAGAATCTGGCGCCGCAGACGGAGATTGTCGCCATTCAGGACGCGGCCCGGCCTTGCACGAGCGAGGCGCTGATTGAGGAGACGATTGCAGCCGCCCGCCAGCACGGCGCGGCGGCGGCCGCCCAGCCGGTGTCCGACACGATAAAGCACTCCGATGACGGACGTTTCATCACGCGGCATTTGGATCGCGCGCAGCTCTGGGCGGTGCAAACTCCGCAGACCTTTCGCGTGGAGGTGATTCGACGGGCGCTGGCTCAAGTGCGGGAGAACAAATTGCTGGTGACGGACGACACGGCGGCCTGCGGCTTGATCGGCCAGGCGGTGCAACTGGTCTGCCGGGCCGAGCCTAATCCGAAAATCACACGGCCCGAAGATGTGCCCTATGTGGAGATGTTGCTGAGGAATCTAAAGGCAGGATCGCGGAAGGCGTGAGGGAATACAATTCATCGGTCCGATTTAGTCGGATCGGACGGATTGGTCGAATTGGTCGGATCGGACGGATCGGACGGATGAGAGGCAAGCGGCGCCGGGGCGGGCACTTGGGGGGCGGCAGTCACGGGTGAATGGTGGTCGCGGCCGGCGGCCAGGCGCCCGGCCAGGCGCAGGGCGGCGCGCATGCTGGAAGGGTCGGCTTTGCCCTGGCCGGCGATGTCGTAGGCGGTGCCGTGATCGGGCGAGGTGCGGATGAAGGGCAGGCCCAGCGTCCAGTTGACGCCGCTGGCAAAGGCCACCATTTTCAGGGGAACCAAACCCTGGTCATGATACATGGCGACAACGACGTCGTAATCGCCGCGATAGGCGTGGTAAAACAAGGTGTCGGCGGAGAGAGGGCCGGCGACCTCCAGGCCGCCTTGCCGGGCGGCCTCCACGGCCGGCTTGATGATGGTGATTTCTTCGTCCCCCAATTTGCCGCCTTCCCCGGCGTGCGGGTTGAGGCCGCAAACGGCGATGCGGCAGCGCGGCAGGTCCAGATCGCGGCAAGCCTGGGCGGCGAGCGCGATGGCCTTTTCCACCGAGGCGCTCTGCAATTGTGCGGCGACCAGTTTGAGGGGAAGATGAGTGGTGGCCAGCACCACGCGCAACCAGCGTTGGCGCTCGTCCTGCCCCAGCAACATCATGGCGGTCGGTGGCGCGCCGGCCAGTTGGGAAAGAAACTCCGTCTGGCCGATGAAGGCCTGGCCGGTGCGCAAAATGGATTCTTTGCTCAGCGGCGCGGTGACCAGCGCGTCCATTTCCTGGCGCAAACAGCGGTAGGCTCCATCGGTCAGGCAGGCCAGGGCGGCGCGGGCGGCGGAGGGGGAACCGGGCGGCAGAGCGGCGGCCAGCGGCTCGGGCAGCGGGTTGTGCAGATAAAAGCGCCCGCCGGCGGCGGGGCCGGGGAATCGCGCCAGGGGCAGGTTCAGGCCCAGCGCCTGGTTGAGCCGCCGCGTGGAGGCCTCGTCGCCGATCAGGAGATAGCGGAAATTGTCCGGCGGCGCTTGCGCGGCCAGGGCCTTGAGCGTGACTTCAGGGCCGATGCCGGTGGCATCACCCAGTGAAACAGCAATCCAACCGGTCATTTGGCTAAGAGCTAATTGCCTGATGTTTGCCAGGGCGGGACTCTGCCGGGCCGCGGCTTATTCCCGGGAAATCGAGTTGCGGCCCGACCGAATTTCGACCGGCCGGGTTAGCGGGAGCCGGGACAACTCCCTAGAAATTCTCGACGTGCGATTTGGCTTCCAGACGCTTGATCCACTGGTCCAGCAGAAGGTTGCCTCTCTGGACTTGCAGCATCCGTTCAATGGCGCCTTCCACTTCGGACAAGGGACTGACATGGTGCGGACGGACCTCATCCACCATGAACAGATAACAATCGGTTGCCTTGGTCCGTTCGTCCGGCAGTTCCACCACCGGACCGCGCTTGCCCGCCGGGAGGGAAAAGGCGACATCCCGGAGCGGGGCGATCAGTTCCTTGCGCTCGACCCACCTCCCCCAGTCGCCCCCGGCCGCGCGATACTCGTCGGAGGAATAAACGGCGGCCATTTCGGCGAAGGGTGTGCCGCTGTCAATTTTGCGAAGGACTTCGGCGGCCAATTCCCTGGCGGCGCCGGGAGGGCTGTCCGCCGGCAGGGCGATGAGAATGGTCCGCAGCTTGACCTGGTCGTCCACTTTAAAATCGTCCAGGTGATCGTTGTAGGTACTTTTCAATCGCGGCCGGGGAGATGATGAATTTGCCGGTGCTATGCAGGTGGGAGAGCGCCTCCACGATGACGCTCTCGCGCATTTGCTTGCGGTACTCTTCCTTGGTTCGGCCTTCGGCCTGCAAGGTCAGCGTCAACTTGGTCTGGCTCCCGCCGTAGGTTTCTTTGAGATCTTGCTTGAGGGCCGCATTTAACGCGTCATCCAGCCAGTTGGTGGAGTACTCGCCTTTGGCGAAGTCGTCCAGGATCAACTTGCTCCGCTGCAACGACTCCAGTTGGTCCTGGCGCAACTTGGTCACCTTGGCCATAAAGGTGGTCGGGTCGTCGCGATAGACACTGGCCAGTTTTGCCACGTACATCGCGATGGGATCCTCCACCTGGAGCTTGGTGATGACCGAATTGTTCACGACGGCGACGATGCCGTCCAAGGTGTCCGCAGAAGCGGCGGTGGCGGCGGCGAAGAACGCGCCGGCCGCAAAAAGACAAAAGCATTTCATAACTTTCCTCAACGGGTCGCGAGTTTAGGCCAGGAGGCCGGGAAGTTCAAGCGCAATTGCGCATTGCCGGGCGCGGCAAAAGGTCTAAAATGGGGCTTTGCAAAATTATGATTATTGTCCTCAAACCCGGGTTGTCGAAGAAGGACGAGACGGCAGTTCTGCGGGAAATCAAGAAACTGGGCTACCGGCCGCACGTCATGCGCGGGGTGGAACGGATCGTGGTCGGGGCCATCGGGGACGAACGGACCCACCAAAGCCTGGAAATGCTGGCCTCCTGGCCGCAGGTGGAGCGGGTCATGCCCGTGCAAAAACGCTACAAGCTGGTCAGCCGCGAGGCCCACAAGCTGACTTCCACCATGACGGTGCGCGGCCAGGTCATCGGCGCCAAAAAAATCCAGGTCATGGCCGGCCCGTGCTCGGTGGAGAATGAGCGGCAGTTGCTCGCCACCGCCCACGCCGTCCAGCAGGCCGGCGCCACTTTCTTGCGCGGGGGCGCTTTCAAACCGCGCACCTCTCCGTATGAATTCCAGGGGCTGGGCCGCAAAGGGCTGAAATTGCTGGCCAAGGCACGGCGCGAAACCGGCCTGGCGGTCATTACCGAGTTGCTTTCCGAAGCGCACGCCGGCCTGGTGGCCGAATACGCCGACATCATTCAAATCGGGGCCAGAAACTCCCAGAACTTTCAGTTGCTCATCGCCGCGGCCAAAACCGGCCGGCCCGTTTTGCTCAAACGCGGCCTGTCCATGCGCATCGAGGAATGGCTGCTGGCGGGCGAATATGTTTTGTCCAACAACAATCCCCATCTGCTCTTCTGCGAACGGGGCATCCGCACCTTTGAAACTTACACCCGCAACACCCTGGACCTCTCCGCCATTCCCATCATCAAACAGGAATCCCATTGCCCCATCATTATTGATCCCAGCCAGGGGGCGGGGCGGGCCGAATTGGTCGCGGCCATGTGCAAAGGCGCGGTGGCCATGGGCGCCGACGGGCTGTTGATCGAAGTGCATCCCAATCCCGCCGAGGCTTGGAGCGACGGGGCGCAGCAATTGACGCTGGAAGGGTTCGCCCGGTTGATGGAGGAGTTAAAGCCGTTTATCGCGGCGGCGGGCCGGGAATGAGACGAGCAATTTTGAATGTTGAATTTTGAATTGGGAAAGGGGGATGTCAGAATGAATGTTTGCGGGGCACGCAATCAGCCCTTGCTCAGCCTGGCAATTCCGGGTATAGTGGTCACAGGCATGAGCGCACAGGAAATCATCGAGCAGATTAAATCGCTGCCTGCAGCGGAACGGGCCGCAGTGGCCAGATTTATTGCCGAACAGGATGATTGCTGGATTCCAGACGAATTCAAGGAAGCGATGAAAGAGGCCGAAGCGGGGCGTTGCGTGGACATGGAAACCGCATTATTTCAGACGCCGCCGGCGCATCTGCAATGAAATATCGCTACCGCGCGACCGAGAAATTTTGGACGAGCTTTTACCGAGTGGCCCCACCGCAGAAGGAATCCTGCCACAAAGCCTGGCAGATCTTCAAGGAAAATCCATTTGACTCGCGGTTGCGTTCACACCAGATCCACCGTCTTTCGGCCCGCTATGGCAGGACTATTTATTCGGCGACAATGGAAGACGATTTGCGGTTGCTCTTTTACGCTGAGGGCGAAACCATCACGTCTTTGATCCTTGGAACGCACGATATATATGAGGGCTGAAGATGAAGAGGCCCCTTCACAACGCGATGGAACGCATCAAGAGCAGGCTTCAGGGCCGGAGCAAGACTCAATGTGGGGGTTGGAATATACGGGGCAGTGCGGTTTTGGCGTCAATTATAACGACTTCCGCCAGTCCAGAACGCGCAATTGCACGGAGCAGCGGCCCTGGTAAACGTTGATGGCCGGGGTGAAGGCGAGGTCAAACCGTCCTTGCGGCATGGGGGCCTGGCCCGCGCTCCACCAGACCGCTTCCAAGGCGGCCCGGCCGTCGGTGAAACGCCATTTGACATGCTGGTTTTCCTTGCCCATTCGTTGCGGGGCCTGGCGCATGCTTAAGCCGCGCATCAGCCATTGCACCGGCGGGTTGCCCTGGCCGGTGGGGGCCAGAGCGGCCAGTTGCTCCATCAGGTCCAAGGTCATGTCCGGGCCGGCCACTTCCCCGTCCAACTTCAGGCAAGGCTCCAGTTGTTCGGGCTGCAACGCCTGCCGCGCCAGTTCATTCAAGCGGGCCCGGAACAGGTCCACTTGCTCGGGCCGGGCGGTGACTCCGGCGGCCATGCCGTGGCCGCCGTGGCGCAGCAGCAGGCTGTCGCAACTTTGCAACGCCGCCGCCAGATCAAATCCTGCAATGCTTCGGCCCGACCCGCGCCAGAGCGCGCCGTCGCCGCCCAAGAGGATGGTGGGGCGATAAAACCGTTTCACCACCCGCGAGGCCACGATGCCCACCACCCCGATATGCCAGGAGTCGCGCCCTTCGACGATGACAAAATCCTTTTCCTGGTTGAAACGGGCCTGGACGGCGGCAATGACTTCCTCCGCCATGGCGCGTTCGATTTGCTGGCGCTGGCGGTTGCGCTCGTCCAGGCTTTGGGCGAGCGGATCGGCCGCGGCGGCGTCGCCGGCCAGGAGGAGGCGCAGGGCCTCTTCGGCGTCTTGCAGGCGTCCGGCGGCGTTGAGGCGCGGAGCGAGTTGAAAACCCACCTCATAGCTGCCGATGGGCAAAGGACACTGCGCCACCGTTTTCAGCGCCATCAGGCCGGGACGGCGGGTCACGCTGAGTTGTTCCAGCCCCGCGCGGGCCAGGATGCGATTTTCACCCGTCAACGGAACCAGGTCGGCAATGGTGCCCAGCGCGACCAAATCCAGGTGCTGGCGCAGATCATAATTGACAGCGGCCGGCTCGCCGCTTTGGCGGAGCTGTTTGACCAGGGCGTGGGCCAGTTTAAAGGCCAGCCCCGCCGAGCAGTACTCCGCCGCCGCGCCGGGCGGACCGGCCAGGCGCGGATTGACCAGCGCCACGGCCGGGGGCGGCGGCACGGAAACTTGGTGGTGATCGAGCACGATGACCCCGGTTCCCTGTTGAGCGAGCCAGGCGATGGTGCCGGCGGCGGTCGAGCCGCAATCCACCGCCAGCAGCCATGGGGCGGGATGTTTTTGCAGGCAATGCTCCGCCGCCTCCCGGCTCAAGCCGTAGCCTTCGTCCATGCGATGCGGCAAATAATAATTGACGTTCCAGCCCAGCGCGCCGAGCGTTTGCAGAAGCAGGGCGGTGGAGGTGACGCCATCCACGTCGTAATCGCCAAAAATAACGACCGCTTCCCCGCGCTGGCGGGCCAGCAGGAGACCTTGCACCGCCGCCGCCATATTGGGCAGGAGCAGCGGGTCCGCCAAATCCTTCAGGCGCGGGCGCAAAAAGCGGGCGGCTTGGTCCGGCCCGACGAGGCCGCGGTTGACCAGGCATTGCGCCAGCAGGGGAGAGACCCCCAGGGCGGCGGCGAGGGCAGCGGCGACACCGGTGGACGGCGCCTCGGGCAATGACCAGCGATATTTCATTTTAGGGCCGGAACCAAAGCCGGCCGTTTGGTGGCAGTGACCTGATTTGATGGTTGCAGAGTCGGCGCGGTGCGCCGATTTCGAGGCACAGGCTCGAGCGTTTTCACAAATACTGCAGCCGCATCACGCCGCAGGGTCCCGGCAGGCCGGGATTGCCCGCCGCGGCGCGCACGGAGTGCGCGCCCTACCATCCTCATTTAGGGCTGCACAATTTCTTAAACCGCCTTAGACGCGGGCGCGCGCGGCGCCGGCGGCGGCGCCGGTGGCGGCGGAGGACTCCGCCACGGCCCGCGGGGCGGTGCTGGGGCGTTCGCCTTTGTGCCACCAAAGGACCAGGGCGCAGGCGATGTAGATGCTGGAATAGGTGCCGCTGATGATGCCGACCAAAAAGGTGAAGGCAAAATCCTTGATCGCCCCGCCGCCGAAGACAAAGAGCGACATGGTGGAAAGAAAGACCGTGCCGGAGGTAATGATGGTGCGGCTCAAGGTCTGGTTGACCGCCTTGTTGATGATTTCGCGGAACGTGCCGCGCAATCCCAGTTTCAAATCCTCCCGGATGCGGTCGAAAATAACGACCTTGTCGTTGAGGGAGAAGCCGATGATGGTCAGAACGGCCGCGACCATGGGGGCGCTGAGCTGGCGGCCGGACATGAAAAAGATGCCGAGGGTGAGGAAGACGTCGTGGACGACGGCCACGACGGCGCCGATGGAAAAGGAAAACTCGTAGCGAAAGGCCACGTAAAACAAGATGCCGAAGAGGGACAAAAACGAGGCGAACACCGCCGACCTGGTGATGTCCTCGCCGACCGAGGGGCCGACGGTGGTAATCCCGGCGACGGAGAAGCCGGCGGCGGGAAATTCTTTGGCCAGGGTATTGGTCACGGCGTCGGCCGTTTTAAACGGGGAGACGATCTTCAAGGTTTCCGCCCCGACGCCTTTTTCGTACTGGATTTCCGGCTCGCTTCCCAGGGCGGCATGGAGGGCGGGGCGCAATTTGTCCGGTTCCACCCGGTTGGTGAAACTGAAGGTCACGGCGTCGCCGCCGGCAAATTCAGGGCCCTCGACCTTTTTGCCAAGATGAAAGCCGTAACCCATTCCGGCCACGATCAGCGCGGCGGAGAGGAAATAAGCCAGCTTGTTCCATTTCATGAAATCCCATTCCGGGTTTTTGATGATGTGCAACATGCCCACTTTGTTGAGCCAGCCGCGGTTGAGGAGGAAATCAAAAATCAGGCGCGTGACCACCAGGGCGGTGAACAAGCTCAAGGCCACGCCGATGGTGAGAGTGACGCCGAATCCCTTGACCGGGCCGGTGCCCATGTAGATGAGGA
The DNA here is from genome assembly GCA_963707025.1 of uncultured Verrucomicrobiae bacterium. Taxonomy (GTDB): domain Bacteria; phylum Verrucomicrobiota; class Verrucomicrobiia; order Limisphaerales; family Palsa-1400; genus JBEKOF01. The sequence goes on from CAVPOM010000004.1 coordinate 227,924, forward strand.
TGACGGCGGAAATGAGCGTGGTGGTGTGGGAGTCGAAAATGGTGGCGAAGGCGCGGCTGTAAGCGGCGGCGATGGCCCCGCGCATGGATTTGCCCAGCGACATTTCTTCGCGCAACCGTTCGTAAATCAGCACGTTGGCATCCACCGCCATGCCGACGGTCAGGACGATGCCGGCGATGCCCGGCAGGGAGAGGGTGGTGCCGATGGAACACATGATGCCCAGGGTGATGACCAGATTGAGCAGCATGGCGAAATCGGCCAGCAGCCCGCAGCGATGATAGTAAACCGCCATGAACACCACCACCGCCAGCGTGCCGATCACGGCGGACCAGATGCCCTTATGAATCGAATCTGCGCCGAGGGTGGGACTGACTTGGTTCATGGCGTCTATATGCACCGGCGTTTCCAGGGGGTTTTCCAGCATGTTCGCCGTGGAGATGGCTTCGGCAATGTCCATGGCGCCTCCGCTGATTCGGCAGCGGCCGCCGAGAATTGGCTCCTCGATGTGCGGCGCGGTTTGGATGACGCCGTCCAGCACGATGGCCATGTAGCCGTCATTATTGGCGGTGGTGAGCCTGCCGAATTTGGCGGCTCCCTCCTTGTCAAACTCGATATTCACCTCCGGAGCGCCGGAGGGGTCGCGGCTGGCACCGGCCTTCTTGATATATTTCCCGGTCAGACCTTCGCTGGGCTTTTTTTCCACCAGGTAGGGAACGAAGGTGACCTTGCCGGCGTCGTCCTTGTGCTTCATCCTCAAAATCTCGTAGCCCGGCGGAATGACCAGAGGTTGTTGCAAGAGAATCTCGTGGTTCTGCGGATGAACCACGCGGAACTCCAGGAAGGCGGCTTTTTGAATTTTCGTCTTGGCTTCATCCTGAGCGGCCTGGGAAAGGCCGGGCAACTGGATGCTGATTTCATTTTCGCCCGCGGCGGTGATGAGCGGTTCGGCCACGCCCATCGAGTCCACGCGGCTGCGCAGGATGGTGATGGCCTGGGAAACCAGGCGCTTGCGTTCATCGGCGGCGTTGAGGGCGTTGTGGTTGGTGTCGTTGGCGGAAACATGGTTGGTGTCCAGGCTCACCCGGAATTCGGTGCCGCCCTGGAGATCCAGCCCGAGATGGATTTTGCCGGCGGCTTTGCGCTGCAGGATGTTGAGCAGGGTGTAGGTCGGGTTTTCCTGTCCCCGGACATCATTGTAGGGGAAGTATGGCTGGATGTCGTTGGTGCCGATGGCGGTCATCAGATCGGAGAATTCGCGCGTCGGGTCCGGCTTGGCGGCCTGCAAATCCCGGGCCTGCTTGACGATTTTCTCGAAGACCGGGTTCATGGCGCCGCGGTCGGCCTTGTCCTGGAATTCCTGGATCAAGCTTTGGTTGGTCAGCGGATACATTTCCCACAGGGAGCCGAGCACCATGAAGGCGATCAAGGCCCAGAAGAATTTGGGATGACGTGTGACAATGTTCATGAAGGTGGGGGGCGATCAGGATGAGGACGATTCGCCGCTGCGCTCGGTGACCTCGGCCACGGCGGATTTAAGAATTTCAAGTTTGGTATCGTTGGAGCGGATGGAAATGGTTTTGTCTTTGAGGGACAAAACCACCGCGACAATGCCGCTGCTGGTCACGATTTTGTCGCCGGCGCGCAGGTTCTTGATCATGGCGGCCAGTTCCTTGGCCCGTTTTTGCTGGGGCCGGAATAAAAACAGCCACATCATCAGGACCATGCCGCCCATGAGCAGGACGGTTTGGAGCATCTGGGCGGTCGGATTTGGCGCCGGCTGGGTCGCGGCCGGGTCGGCCAGCAAGAATTTCAAACCACTTAAATTCATATATTCCAAAGTGAGCCGTTCAATCTAGGGCAGGGAACGCGTTTGGCAAGCACAACCTTCCCGAAAACGCCGCCCAATGCAATGCTGGAATGAGCGCCCCTGTCCGGGCGCATCTTGGCGCTGCTACTGGCGGCAGGCGCAAGAATGCCACTGGAGTGCGCCCGTCCTCGGGGAATGGCGCTTAAATAAGACCTAAAACTTTCTTACCCAGCCTCTTACGACGCGGGGGATGCGGGATGGTTTCAAACAAGACCTGACGGCTCAAGCGTTGCATGGCTTTGATGGTGGCTTGCACCTCCCGCCACTCGGCAATGGCGTCATGGAGCCACTCATATTGTTCTTTGGAGAGAGCGACACTGACCGTTTTGCCTTTGACCTTGCGGGTCCACTGATAACAAGGGCCGCCTGCTCCGGGGCCGCGGTCTTGCACGTAGCCCTCGCTGATCCAGCCGGTTCTGGCCAGCCGGTCGCGTAATTGGGCGTATTGGGCCTGCCATTGGGCTGGCCGGGTTGTTTTGTGAGTCGGCATAAAGAAAAGAGTAGCAGACGTGTCAATAAGGCGGTATATATACCGCCTTATGCCCGACACCCCCTTCTTCCCGGCCTGGCGGCCCCGTCTGGCGGCGGCGGGCCGCCGCTGTGCCCACAGCCTGGCGCGCCTCCGTCACGCCACCTTGAGTCAGATCGAGGACCGCCTGGCTCCCGCCTTGCCCACCGACCTCCTGCGAAAACCGGCCGCCGGCGACTACTCCCGCGAGCAGGTTTACACTCTGGTTCGCACCTGGTGGTGCTGGGTCTGGCCAGTCTTCCAAGCCAACACTTCCTGCCGCCACGTCGTCCTTCAGGTGCAGGCCCTGCTGGCCTTGGTCCAAGGCCCGGAACCGGAGCCGGACAGCAGCGCCTATTGCCAGGCCCGCGCCAAACTCCCCCTGGCCTTGCTGGAGCAAGCCTTCGCGGCCAGCGCCGACAGCGCCGAAAAGCGCGCCCCGGCCAGTACGCTGCTACAGGGCCGCCCGTTGAAAGCGGTCGATGGCAGCGGCACCCACCTGCCCGACACCCCGGCCAATCGGGCGGCCTTTCCCCCCAGCCAAAGCCTGCAGCCCGGCGGCGGCTTTCCCCACCTGCGCGTGGTGGCTCTGTTCTCCGCCGCCAGCGGCGCCCTTTTGGCCAAAGCCACCGGCAGCCTGCGCTCCTCCGAACTGGCTCTGTTTCTCCACGGCTTGCGCTCGGCTTTGCACCCCGGCGACATCCTCTTGGGCGACCGCGCCTATGGGGTTTATATTATCGCCGCCGTCCTCCAACTCCTGGGCGTGGATTTGCTCGCGCGGGTCTCCGTGCGCAACCGCAAGGTGGATTTCCGCCAGGCCCGCCAACGCCTGGGTCACTGGGACGCGCTCTTTACCTGGTCCAAACCCGGCCGGCCTTCGCCCCTGCTTTCGTTCCTGGAATGGCTCGGACTGCCGCCGCAGATCACGGTGCGGGTGCTGCGCGCGCGCCTGAGCCGGGCCGGCTTCCGCACCCGCCACCTGACCCTGGTCACGACCCTGTTGGATGCGGCGCTTTTTCCAGCGGAGGAACTGGCGGCCGCTTATGCCCGGCGCTGGCGCATGGAACTGTGCCTGGATGATCTCAAAACCACCCTGGGCATGCAGAGCCTGCATTGCCTCTGTCCCCGCATGGTGGAGAAAGAACTCCTGCTCTTCCTCACCGCCCATAATTTCCTGCGCTGGATCATGGCCGAAGCCGCGCAAAGCCAGAACGTGGACTTGGATCGGATCAGTTTCAAAGGCAGCCTGGACGCCTTCCGGCAATGGACGCAGGCACTGGCACAACTCGGACACGCCCGGAACAAAGGGGGACGGCGCCGCCAATTATGGCAGCGGCTGCTCCGAAGGCTGGCGACCGATCTGGTGCCCAGGCGTCCGGGAAGAGCGGAGCCGCGCGCTGTCAAGAAACGATCCAAATACCCCCATTTGAACAAATCGCGGCATCAATACCGCCAGCCCTGGAGCCGCAATAAACGCCGCCGTCTGGCCCGGGCCAAAAGAAAGGCTTCCCTTATTTAAGCGCCATTCCCCGTCCTCGGGCGCAGCAGCGTGGGAAACACGGCGCGGCGGTGCTTTTCCTGAGCACCCAAACAATCCCTGGCTTGCTGCGGCCGGGGACGGGCGCACTCCGCCGGCAGCCGTGCCAAGATACGCCCGCCCTGTCCCTACTGGGTGCGGATGACCTTGTAGAAGCGGGCGGTCTGCTGGCCGATGGGGGTGGGGTCGGTGTAGGCGCCGACGTAGCCGTCGGTCGTGACGGTGGCGGCTTTGCTCCAGTGGATCAGATCGGAGGACATATCCACTTCGTAGGCCGCGCCAGGCCCGGCCGTCCAGGAGAAGGTGAAGCCGTTGGCCCCCGCGCTCATCGCCGAGAACACGATCGCCGGGGTGGTGTAGAGAGGCGGGCCATTGGTCAAGGTGGTGGCGGTGATGGTAAAGCTGACAGTCTGGGCGGTGTTGTTGGGCACGCCCAGGTACCAGGTGGTGCCGACGAAGGAGGGCAGCAGGGCGTTGGTCACGATGGTGACCTGTTGCGGGGTGATCCCCGGGCTGAAGCTGCCGTCGGTCATTTCCAGGGGCGTGGGCAGGAAGCCGATGCGCGCGATCAAATCCACGTTGCCGGTCAAGTTGCTGGCCACAAATTGCACGGCGCTGGCGGCGGGGTTGGTCACGGTGTAGGAATAAAAATTGGTCAGGTCGGGGCCGGGTCCGATCGTGCCGTTGGCCTGCCAGGCGCCGTTGAGGAAGTTGGTCAGCGGGGTGATGGTGATGGCGCCGTTGGTGATGAAGCTGGCGACCACCCGGTAGGTGTTGGTGCTGTTGGCATTGAAATTGTAAACGGCCAGATACCAGGTGCCCGGCGTGAGCGGCACGGGTGCGGAGTTGGTGGTGACCTGAAAGCCCAGGAGGTCGAAGGAGTTGGTGGCCACGACAATGGCTTCGTCGTTGGTCCCCTCGTACGAGGTCTTGTAATCGAACATGGCGCTGGTCGGCAGGGGCAGGTCGTGCCGGGCGTAAAGGTCCAGTTCGTTGGCCGGATTGATGATTTCAAAGGAGGCCAGGATGGCGTTGGTCGGCACGTCGAAGGAATAGAATTGCGGCGTGTTGGTGATGGTATTGGTAAAAGCGATGGTGTTGGTCAGGGGGATGGCGCTGAAATTGGTCAGATTTTGGGTGTCCACCTGAACGGTGAAGGTGGCCGGGTAAGTGTTGGGGTTTTGCACGCCCAGGAAATAGCGCGCGCCGGGCAGCAGGGATGGCGGCGGGGCGTTGTTGCTCAGTTCATAAAAGCCGGTGGAGACGTTGGTGAGCAAGGTGTAGTCGCCCGACTGGTCGCCGGTGGGCAGGGCGGTCTGGTTGAAGAGCAGATTCAACTCCGCCGGAAACCCCGCAAGCCCGTTGCTCAGGCAGTTCCGCAAACGGTTGGTGTCCAAAATGGCGCCGGCGGGAACATCGAAGGCGAAATAGGCGATGTCGTTGGCGGCCACAGTCCCGGCGGTGTAGGGGACATGGTTGGTCAGCACGATCAGGTTGACGTTGGTGGAGGAGACGGTCATCTGCAGGTTCCAACTGAGCAAAACGCCGTTGGTCACGGCGGTCGCGTCGGTGCGCGTGTCCCAGACATCCAGCGTCCAGCAGCCGTCGGGATTTTGGCCGGTGAAGGGCGCCAGCGCTTCTTCGGGCTGGACGAAATTGGGAGTGGCCGGTGTTTGCAGGACGAAATCGTCGAACAACATTCCGAGGGGATGGCCCTCGAGGGCGAAGACAGTGTTGGAGCTGACGGCGGTGAAATAGACGGCGTTGGTCAGCCAGTTGGTGCTGCTGGCCGGGGCGATCAGGGTGGTGTTGGTCAGGCCGTTGAGCAGGATTTCGCAGTTGGGCAGAATGGAGGTGGGGTTGGCCTTGCCGATGTGATTGGTGCCCGCCTGGTAGATGGCGGCAATTTCCACATCGGTCAGCGCCCGGTTCCACAGATCCAATTCGTCCACCGCGCCGCTGTAGGGCTGGGTGCCGTCAACTCCATCGCAGGTGCCAATGCCCAAGTTCAAGGGCTGCGCATTATTAAGATTGGCAATGTCTGGGGCGGTAACGCTGGTTTTGAATCGCCCGTCCACATAGGCGGAGTAGAGAGTGCCCCTTCTGGTCCAGGCCACATGATGCCAAAGCCCGTCATTCACCAGGTTGGTAGGGTAGAACGAAACGTGTCCTGGGCCGGTGCCATCATCCAATTCCAAACTCACAATTCCAGGCGTTGGGGTGGGGTTTCCAAGACCGATTCGGATATTCCACCAGGTTCCGAGATTGCAAATGTCCCGTTTGTCCAAAAAGGCTTCTTCCACGACTGAGGTCGTGTTCATCCAGAAGTCAATGGTGAAGTCATTGGTGCCAAAGTTGCCTGCATTCGGGCCGAAGTTGATGTGGGAACCCTGCCCGTCGAACTGGAAGCCCTGGCCAACCACGCCGGTTATGTTGGTTACAGTAGGGGTGATGATTCCATTATTGGTGCCGATGATGTCGTTGGCGTCTCCTTCAAAGGGCCACCAGTCCACCAGCCCCGGCCCGCGATAAGCATAGGTCAGCGTGTAGGGCTGGCCGATGATCGTCGGGATCGAGTTGGTCATATAGCCGTCGGCCAGCGCCATATAATTGGTCCCCTCGTAAGCCTGATAGAGGTCGCTCCCGGTCACCACCGCCACCTGGTTGCTCACCACCGTCCAGCCTTCCACGTTCGTTCCCAGTGTCACGGGGAAAAGGCCGTTGGTCAACCCGTAGGGGCCGGCTGGGACCGTCTCGAAACTGCTGATAAAAAGATCTACATTGGTCGGTATTTGGCCGTAGGGCGGCGGCACAAACTTGACCAACTGCTGTGCGAAATTGGTGTTGTCGGTGAATGTCAAATAAATGTAGCTCCCGTTGCTGGTGGTCAGGCCCAGGTTGGTCACACCCGGCCCGCCCCGGTCCTCGTAAAGCTCCACGCTGGTCCCTTGCGGGCTGGTCAGATGCAGGACCAGGTTGTCCGAGTTGGTTTTGGCGATGCGCACCCCCACCTCCAGGCTCACCAGTTGCTGGTTGCTGGCCAAAATCGAGCCGGCCGGGATGCAAATCTGGGAGAGGGTGTGGTCGTCCGTCCCCAGCGGCGTCAGCGTGTTGTTGAACTCCGTCAGGGTCAAATTGGGCGTGCCGCTTTCCAAAATGGTAATGACCACTTGAATATTGGTCACCGTCGTGCCGCCCTCGTTGGTGATGTCGTAATACCACCGGCCCCCGCTTAACGGCGGCGCGGCCGGCAAGGGATCGGTGAGGAGGTTCAACGCCGGGTTGGTGCTCAGATTCAATGAGCCGCCGGGAAGACTGATGTTGGTCCCGTAATCGCCGGTGTTGACTACTTGCTGGTTGGTCAAGAAGATGCCCAACGGCCCGCCATTCTGAAAGCCCACCGCGATGTTCAGGTTGGTCGCGTCATCCGGCACATCCACATATCCGTAATAGGAGGCGTTGGGCGCCAGGCTTCCTATGACAAAATCCAGCGGGTTGACCGGCTGCGGCCAGATTGTCAGCGTGAGCACCGTCACCATCCCGGTCTGGGTGTAAAGGTTGTCGGCTTCGTTCAAAATCCACTGCCCGTTGCCCGGCAGCCCGATAAAGTTCCGCAAGGTGGGCGGCCCGTCCGACGCGATGGTATTAGCCAGCGAACCGTCCGGCAGATCGTCGTAAGTGTTGGTGAACCCGCCCGGCGCCCCGGTAAAATGGTTCGGCACCGACTGCTGCGCATTGTGCGTCAACGTCCCGTAAAGATCGGACGGGTTGGAGTGCTGCACCCCGACCGTCGCCGCCACTTTGCGCACCGTGATCGGGCTGGCCACAAAGGCCAGGACGTTGGTCCCTTGCAAGCCTCCGGGGTCCATGCTGTCCGGTATGGTCGCCGGCAAAGGATAGCCCGACACGGTGATCGGGTTGAGGCCGTTGGGACTGTCAAAGTTGGTCGCCAGCGTCGCGAAGAACGCAAAGTCCCCTCCCTGCTGGCTCTCCGACTTGACTCCGGCATAGAACACCGGCACCGAGCTGATGTTGGTGAAGAAGACCGTCTCGTTGCCGCCCTGGCCCAGCGATTTGTTGGCGCCGGCCAGCGCGGCCGGGTCCAGATTGAACAAGGCCGGATTGGTTGAAACATACAAATCCAGGTCCGCGTTGATGGCCGCCTGATAGGACCCGTTGACCGGCGACGAAATCGGCACCGTCAGCGTCGGGGGGAGGAAGGTGGCGAAAATGGCGTTGGTGTAGTTGGTGGCGATGTTGGTCCCGGCGCTGTTGGTCAAGGAGGAGTTCGTCGTGTTATAGTTGACGTTGGTGAAAAGGAAGAAGTGCCACTGCACCAGGCTCCCGTTGGTGCTGCCCGGCGCGGGGTAAAGGCCCCCGCCGGGATACTCCGCCAGGTTCGGCTCGTTGGCGCCCACCCGCTGGTGCAGCAGGGCCACCCCGTTATTGGCCACCGTCACCAGCGGCACCGGCGGCAGGCTGCTCGTCCCCAGATCGGTCACCGTCAGCGGCACGGTCAGGGCCGGGTCGTCGCTGGCGATGACCAGGGCGTAGTCCTGGCCGATGACGTTGGTCTGGCTGGTCACGGCGTTGACATTGACGCGCGTGCCCCGCACCCACACGGTGTAAGTGGGGGTCAGCCCGGCGCCGGGGTTGATATAAACATTCTCCACATTGTTGACCACGTCGCTGAGGTTGTTGACGGCGGCGTTGGTGCTCAGGCCCATTTGGTCCAGCACGTTGGTCGAGAGCGTCACTTCGGTGTAAATATCCCCCTGTAGAAAATCGTTCCCGACAAACGCATTGGTCTCTGTCCCATGGGTCACCAGCAAATCCAGATTGTTGACCAGCGCCAGCCCCGCCGCCGGATTGCCCGGCGGATCGGTCCAGACCAGCGTGATGCGCAACGGATAGGTCTGGGCGTTGGTGTCGGCCAGGTTGATGGTGTACTGGTGCCACTGCCCGGTCTGCAAAGCATTGGTCGGACTCTGATCAAAGAAGACCAAGGACGCACTGCCGTTGGTCAACGAGGCCGGAATGCTGTTGGCCAGATTGGGCAAGCCCCAGCCCTCCAGATTGACCGCCGGCGCCATGTTCAAATCCGACTGCGCGTTCAACGGGCGCGAGCCGTTGATCAACAGCCCCTTGAGCAGGGCCGGGCTGGGCGACATCTGGTAGGTGGTGTTCAAAAACTCCTGCACCAGCGCCAGCATCCCCGCCACCGCCGCCGCCGCCATGCTCGTCCCCGACTCATACCGGTAATACGGGCCCAACCCACTGTTCAAATTGCTCAACACCTGGTAGTAATTGGTGTAAAGCGAGTTGGTTTCCAGGGCGTAGAACCGCAAATCATACGCCACCGGCCAGGGCTGGCCGGCCGGATTGTAAATCTCCACAAAACAATTGGTCGCCGGCGGATAAGGCACCACCGGCACTCCCGCCGCGTTGGTCTGCGCCGCCGGCAGGAGCGACGCGGGCAGCGGCGGATCATTGGTGTCAAAATATATTTGCAGGTTGGTGGGAAACGGCACCGGCGAAAAAGGATTGGGCAGCAACTGGATGGCCAGGTTGGTCGTCCCGCCAAAGATGGTCACTGCGTAAACGTTGGACTGGCCCGGCGGCACGCTCTGCCCCGCGAATTCGTTGTAACTGAGCGTCTGCTGCGCCACCGGGTCCTGATAGTTGGTCGCCCGCAGCGACACGGTGAAGGACCCCGGCGCGGCCACGTCCGGCTTGAAGCGCCCGCTCCCGCCCTCGATCCCCACATCCACATTGCCCGCGCTGGAAAATCCCGCCACCTGATTGCTGTCATAGGTCGTGCTCTGAAAAATCGGATCGTTCGTCCCGCTGCCGAAATCCACCAGGTTGGTGATGAACCGGGGACTGTCCATGGCAGTTACCGTGATCACGTTCTTGGCCGTGCCCGGCGAGGTGATGGAACCGGGCGCCTGGGCCCCGTTGCCCGCCGCCACCACAAACAGCATGGGATGCTCGAAGGCCGTGCCGGGCTGGGAGTTGCGCGTGGCCAGGTCGTAACTGGCCGCGGGCAGATCGTAGGCCGTGCTCTGATAACCCCAGGGCAGGCAATTGATGAAGCCGTTGCTCACCATCGCCGTGTTGGCCGCCGCCATCGCGCTCAAGACAAACGAGGCGTTGGACTGCAAATAAGCATCGGAGATATACGGCCCGGTCGTCAAATCCACCCCCTGCACATACAAGCCGGCCTGCGGCGCCATCCCCCGGAACGACGCCCCGGCAACCGAACCGGGCGGCGGGTTGGTCAGGCTGGCCGATTCATTGCCCCCGCCCACCATCGTTCCCGCCACATGGGTGCCGTGCCCGTTCGGGTCCGTCAGCGCCGAGGGAAGGTTCCCCGTCACCCGGCCCGCCGGCCCCAAGTCCGGGTGGGTGGCGTCCACTCCCGTGTCGTCCAGCACCAGCACCATGTTGCTGCCCGTCAAACCCAGATAGTTGGTCAGGGCGATGGTGTCGGTCGCAACCTCCAGGCGCTCCCGGGTCAAATCATTGAGCAGATGCCGTGGCGAAGACGCTTCGATCTCCTGCGCCTGCGGCAACTGCGCCACGGCCGCCAACTGGCCCGGCGGCACCGTCACCCGCAAGGTGCTGGCACCAAACAGCCCCGGCTCCTGCTCCGTCACCACCGCCCCCAGCGCCGTCAGCGCCCGCCCCGCCGCCTCGCCCTGGCCGGGAAAAACCGTCACCCACAACTCATTATTGGTCAGCAAATCCCCGTTGACCGCCCCCGGCAGCAACGAACTGTCCAGCTTGAAATACGGCTCATAGGGCAGCACCGCCTGAAACACCCGGTCCGCCACCATGGCTTTCGCCGCTTCCGGCCCGGCCCGCACCAGGGCCGCGTTGACCGGCATGAAAGAGACAAACTCCGCCCCGTCCCGGCGCAAGGCCGCATAAAACTCCCCGTTCAACGGACGATCCGATTGCACCAGATAGCTGCCCGGCGCGCCGTGCGACCGCAGCGCCTCCGGCACGCCCAGCGCCACCGGCCGGGCCGTGTCAATCAGCGCGTTGCGCAGCAGCAGGCCGTGCGGGTTGCGCGCCAACTGCGCGGCCGTTTGCGGCGTGTTGCTCAGGCGATAGGAGCGCGGCGTCTTCGGCGGCGCGGGGACCGCTGGGGCGGATGGGACCGATGGGACGGATTTGCCGGATGAGGCCGGCGCGAGGGCCAAGGCCCGGCGCGAGGCGGCGCGGCGGTCTCCGGCCTGCCACAGGCAGAGGGCCGCCGCAAAGAGCAGCAAACTGAGAACGAGCCAGAATCCAGGTCTCAAACGCATGGGACGCCTCCAGCGCAAAGTATAACGCCAATTGCCAGAATGTAAAATGGAGATTGCGGCTTCATATCATCAGTCGGCGGGGAGGATGTTGAAGCTGTCAACCTGGATTCTGAGGTTGGCGGCGGTGGGGTCGCCGACGATGTGGCAGACGGTGCGGGTGACAAACTCGCCGGTGATCTGGTAATTGGTGCAGAGATTGAAATTGGGCGGGCCGCCGAAATAAATGTCCTTGGGCTTGAGGGCCTGGCCGAAGCTGTAGATGACAAATTGCGGCTGGCCCAGTTTGAGCAGCCCGGCCACCTGCTGCGGAATGGCCTCCACTTCCTCGTCCTTAAAATCGCCGGCCGGCCCAGGGAGGAAGGGGGATTCAGTCGAAAGTATGGGCGACTTGAACACGCTGCCCAGGCTGTGGAAGGTCTGGTCCGGTTCCAAGCTGCGCAAGACGTTGATGCCGGCAATGAAATTCGTGACAGGTTGGTTGTTGGCGCCGTTAGTGATGATGTACATGCCATCCACCAGCGAGCCGATGATGGTTGGATCCAACACCAGGTTGCTGCCGATGGGAGGGCCGACGGAGTGGGCGCCGAGGTAGGGGGCGTTGGTGTTGAGGGCAATCCCGCTGAACAGGGCATACCAGGGGGCCGAGTTGGTCTGGTTGACGGAGAGCAGGCCGCGGGCGGCGTTGTCGTTGGGCGCGGCGGTGAACAGGTCCAGCAAGGCGTAATCGTTGGTGGGATAAGTGTCGAAGGTGCTGACCCAACTGCCAATCCACGCTTGCTGGTTCGGATTGACTCCATTTATAAGCGCATCCGGGTCGGCCTTTAAGAAAATAGTCTGCCAGGGAGTGCCGCGATGGACACGGCCCAACCAGCCGATGCTGGGGAATTTATTGGCCGGGAAATTCCAGTCATCCGAACTGGTTATTTGCGGGTCCTTAAGGGTCATGTTCGCACCGAAGCCCGGCTCGATGCGGTTTGGCCAGGGTTCATACCGGTCATTGTAGGTGAGGACTTGAGATGTATCGGTCACGGGGGGTACATTTTGGGTCAAGGGGGGTGTGAGGTCGCCCACCGTATAATGAACCAGCGGGTCATTCGCGATCAGCGTATTGGTGACGCCTGTAAAAACGACGGCGGCGGTGTCATTTGAACAGCTAAAATAGAGGTTTGAATTACCCACACTAACTCCGACAAGTTCCTGGCCGAAGTCGTTTGGATCAAAACTGATGCCGTTCGCAATTTGGTTGGACAACCCCGCGGAAAGGCCGGAAGGACCCGGGGTGGGATCCCAATACTTTGTGTTGGGCGTTGAGCCGGAGCCGACGGCTGGGGGCGCGTTCCCATATAAAATATTGGTGAGAATCAGGTTGGTGCCGAACGGCCCCAGGTTGACGAAATCAAACGCCTGGCCGCTGCCAGGGTCCACCAGGGCATACATGACGCGGTTGGTGACACTCAGTGTCCAGCCGTAAACCGGCCAGGCCGTTTGTCTCAGGTCGTTGGACAGGAAAGTGCCAAGCTGGTATCCGAAGTCATTTGTCAGATCAACATACACCGGGACAAACCGGTGTTGGGTTTCCGAGAAATAAGAAGGCGGCAGGGAAGGCACATTGGTTTGCAGGAACCCCAGCATTCCACTCGATGAGTGTCTGGGATCCAAAAACTTACCCGCACCGTTCGTCCAAAACCTGCTGAAATAATTGGTTGAATTTATAAAATTCGTAACAAAACCGCCGGGGTTTCCCGCCGAATTGTTAGTAAGGACGACTGAGACAACGGTGGTGGCGATGACCTCGAACGGCGCAGGAAGGCTGATGTTGGACGCGTATGAATTCCAGGCATCCAGGCCGAAGATGTTGGAAATGGACATGATAAAGAACTGGTTGGTGAAGGCCGGACGCGCGATTGCGTTGCCAAAGGGGGTGCCGGGGACGGGTTGTCTCGCGAACAGGAGCTTGCGCGTCACCGCCCAGGAAATGTCCGGAACGTAGCGGTCGAAAGCGGGCAGCCCCTTGACGGCGCCGACCACCCAGGGGATGCCCCAGATATTGCCGTTGTAAAAGGTGTTGGCCGGGAAATTGTTGGAATCGGTCACATCCACGAAGCCCTTGGAAATCTGGAAGATGGCATCGGTGTTCACGTTGGTATAACCGGCGATATAGACAACGCGGTTGGTCCCCCCGTAATTGGTGGCGAAGAAAATCGGGCGAAAGACCGAAGGGTAAGGAAGCGGCAGCGTTCCGGGCGGCGTCATCTTGTTGGTTCTGGTGTCGTCGTAGATGTTGGCGGCCAGTTGGAGCATGCGATGAAGGTTTTCGGTGTAGCGAATGCTCGGGTTGAGGGAGTTGTAAACCGGGATGTTGGTCACGCCAAAGTGGACATAGGACAAGTTGGTCGGGATCAGGACCTGGTTGGGCGGCAGGCCGCCGACCAGGTAATTGGTGATGCGAAAATCCTGGGAGCGGAGCAGGCTCTCGGCGGCGTTGGTGAAAAAGCCGAGGGCACCGTTCTGGGGAATGCCCACGGGGGCGCCGGCAATCTCTGCCGTCCAGGGGATCAAGGTGGTCGGCGAGGTGTTCAGGCCGTTGGCAATCTGAAAGGTGTTATCGTAGTTGAGGTTGACCTTGGTGCGCAGAACAGTTGGCGGCTGGAGCGCGGGATTGGTGGTGATGACATCGCCATAGACGTAGGTTTGGAGTTCGGGGGTGGAGCCGGTGCCGATGGCGGCGAGCATGCGCTGGAAGGTGTAGCGGTCGTAGGAATTGGTGTAGAACCCGGCCGGGAGCAGGCGGTTGGTGATAAAGGCCGGGGAGGTTTTGCCGGGGTTGAACACGTCCTGATAGGTGTTGTAGAAATTATTGGTGGCATAGCTGCCGGGCCAGGGCGCATTGGTGGATGGATAGAGTGCGAGGGCTTCGGTGCCGTATTCATCAATGCCGTCCAGGTTGTAGTTGGGCGTGGTAGGACCAAAGTAAGCGGCCAGACTCAATGGATAGGGACCGCCATAGCTGGTATTGTAGCGGAAACGGAGGAAGGAATAGGCATCGTCGAAAGCATAGCCGCTGTTTGCGGCCTTCCCCTCGACGTATTTGTAAGGGCCGGCGGCGTTGATATAGATGTCGTTGTTCAGCTCCCAGAGCAAGGCCGCGAGGTTCAACTCCCACGAGCCGACGCCCTGGTCGCGCACAAATCCGTCCACCGCAGCGCCCAAGCCCGGTGGCGGCATCGCCGGAGGAGGAGGAATAGGCCCGCCGTCCAGGCTTTTGGAATAATTGTGAATGTAGTTGAAATCGAGGGTCTTGCCGATGGGCAGCACCAAGTAGGCGTAGCGCATTAAAAAACGATTGGTGGCGGAATGGGGATATTCCGGGTATTGCAGGCCGCCAATCCACTCCGGTTCGCCATTGAAAAAATTGCTGAGGAAGGCGCCCTGGTTATTGGGGTCCTGGACCGGGAGTCCGTTATTGCCGATGGACGGCAGGTAGCCATTGGTTTCAAATTTCCCATTGCGATTGAGGTCAACCCAGAAACGGAAGTCCACGGGGAAGGCCGGGCCGGCATTGGTCTTGATGAAAACGGGCGGGCGCGGGTCGTAGATGAGATTGGCGATGTTTTGCGCCCAGTCGGCGGGGTTGGTGATGGAACTCATGACGGTCGAAACGCCGCCTTTGCCATTATAGTGATCGTAATTGACGTTGTTAGGGTCGGCCAGGCCGGCAATGAAACCATTGGGATTGATAAAGTTGTGCGACGCCATGTAGTCATAGTTCAGGAGGTCGTGGTGGGCCATCATGCGCGCAATGATTTCCGATTGGGCGCGGGCGAGGCCGGCCTGGCTGGCGGCCTTGGCGGTTTCCAGGTCGAGGCTGGTGGTGACCGAGTCGCGATGGCCGCGGGTGAGGACGAGGAAGGCCACCGCCAGGAAGGTGATGACCGAGAGCATGAGCAGGGTGATGACCAGGGCGATCCCCGAAGAATTGCGGATTTCCTTCGTTTGCTTCTGTTGAAAATGTTTCATGCAGGCGCGGGTGTTCATCGGATGGCCCCGGCGATGGGAATGTTCTGGCGGTAGATCTGGATTTTGCCGCCGGCATTGCCCAGAAATGTCCGCTGGGCCACGCTGTTGGAGGGCAAGGACCGCAATTGTTCATACGCTTCGGGCTCCAGGATGCCCACTTCCAATTGGATGGTGGCGGGCAAATCGGCCGGCGGCACCAGCACACCCAGACGGTTGGTGTAGGCCAGGAGCAGCGGATAGGAAAAGTTCTGGTTGCCCGGCGCGAAATCCTGCCCCTGTGCCAGCGCGTTCTCGTTGCCGAACTGGTCGAAGGCGCGGATTTTAAAATGAACCACGCCGTCGGCCACGCGGTGGAAATAGGCGGGGCTGAAAGTCTGATTGAGGGTGACGACACTGTTGAAGAAGTTGGCGAAAAGAACATTGTTGGTTTCCAGCGGGTCGTTGGTCGCGGCCAGATACCGGTACAAGGTTCCAGCCCCGGTGCCGGCGAAGTTGCTGACGGCGTAGCCCGTGCCGAGCCACTGGCTGTTGGTGTGGACGAGCACAAAAATCTCCTGCAATTGATTGGTGCGATAGATATTGGTGGGGAAGTCCTGATAGTTGAAGCTGGTATTCGTGGCCGCCCAGCCCCAGTACAAGTTCACGGTGTTCGTGCCCCCCCGGGCGTCGGAGGCTTGCGCCAGATCGGCCGCCACCAGGTCAATGACGGTATGGCCGGCGTCGGTCATGGTGGATTGCCGGACCCCGGCCTTGAAGGCGCGTTGCACCTCGACAAACATGGCGGTCAGGCCGATGACGATGAAAAGCAGACAGGCGATGGAGACGAGCATTTCCAGGACGGTGAGGGCGCGGCAATTGCGGATTTGTCGAAGCTCGACTTCCCATTGCGGATTGCGGATTCGAACAGAAGGAAACGAAGGAAACGAAGAGGGGAAAGAACTCTTCTTCGTTTCCTTCGTTTGCTTCTGTTGAGAACAGTCAATCCCCGCCCCAGCCCGCTCCGTCGAGGAGAGGGAGCGATGCTCTTGCGCTCCTTGCGTTGTTTGGCGGCTCATCGTCTTCATGGCGTTGGGGATTTGGTTTTCACAGGCCGAGGACGAGGTTGGTGCTGTAGGTGTTGGGCTGGAAAAACCAATTGGTCATGTTGTTGGTGATGTTAAACAACAGGTGCGCGGAAACCAGACTGCGATAAGCCTGGCGATTCTGCCCCGCCGTGAGATTGGGCCGGATGGGCCAGCTAAATTTGAGGCGGAGCTCGTAGAGATTGTTGGCCAAGTAGGGGATCTCCTCGGCACGCTCGAGGCGGAGGTAGTAGTCAATCGGATCATTTGTTTGGTTGTAGTCCCCAAAATCGGTGGAGAGGGGCGAAACGGCATTGCCAGTGACATCAAATGGGACGACCTCCACGTTCATGTAATAGCGGAAGGCCGTCAGCGCATTGGAGCCGCTTTGTTCGGTGGCCGCGCCGGTCAGCCCGCGGATCCTGGCGGTCACGGAATTCAGGCCGTTGCCATAAACCAACGGATAAATTTCCGGGGTGCTTAACAAGCCCAGGATCATGGCGCCATTGGTATAATTGGTCGGGGTATAAACGACCGTATTGGTGCCGGTGGCGGAGAAGGTGGTAATGGCGATTTGTTCCACATAATTGGTCAGGAAATCCAGGCTGGTGCTGGTGCCGTTGCCCAGGGCGGAACCGCCGTTGCGAATGGCTTCCAGGAAAAAGGGGCCGTCCTGGCCGATGACGGTGTCCTGGCGCGAGTCCCGCTGCACATTCAGGCCGACGGGCAAAATGCCGATGATGGCCACCAAGGCAAACGCAATCACGCCCAGCGAGATGGCGATTTCAATCATGGTGAAGGCGGCTTGGGAACTGGACGGAGTGGACGATGTGGACGGAGTGGACGATGTGGACGAGCGCGGGCGGTGCGCGGCGGCAATGGCACTTTGGAAATTGGGTGAAGTGATTTTCATCGTTGCTGGTTGCGTTCGACTTTGGCCCGGGCGGTCAGCCAGTCAAGGTGGATGACATTGCAATTGTTGACGGCGTTGCCGGCGGGGGCTTCAATGGGAGTGGCGGCGACCGGGCCGGCGGCGCCCACGGGGTAGAGGACGCGCCCGCGGTCCAGGGGGATGAATTCGTCGCCATTGGTGGCCAACTGGCCCAGGGGGCTGAAGCCAATGCAGGGCAAAGCCGGGGTAAAGGCGGCGCCGGCTGCGGTCACCGCATCCGTCGCCGGAAACGGGATCAGAATCTGGGCGAAGGGGTAGATTTGAAACGCGTTGGTCAGGCCCGACAGGGTGTTGGTGGAGGTCACCAGCACAGGCTGCGGGCTGGCAAACTTCCACGGGGCGACGAACACGCCGTCGGGCAGCGGCTTCCACTCAGTCAAGTATTGGGGATGGGCCTGGCCCGGCTGGTCCCCCACGCTGCGCAAGCTGACCAGGGCATAGGCGCCGTACTGATGGGCCAGCAGGTTGTTGTAGCTGCTCGCCTCGTTGGCCGGAACGCCGCCGGCCACGGGAAGCGGGGGAACAAAAACCATATAGACGGTGCTGCGGTGGGACATGGCCAGTTGGCGGGCCAGCGCGCAATCGCCCAGCATTTGCTGGACGGCGGTGGTCATGGAATTGGCGCGCGTCATGCCCGGCAGATGCGGCAGGGCCAGGGCCGCCAAAAATCCGATGATGGTGACGACGACGAGCATCTCCAAAACCGTGAAGGCGCGGCGGGAATTGGACAGGGTGAATCGGCCAGGGTAAATCGGGGAAGCGAGCGGGTGCCGGCCGCGCTTGAAGCCAAGGCCCGGCGCGGGGTTTCCGTCATGGGACGGCGCGCCGCCGCCCTGCCGGCGGACCAGCCTCCAACCGGAGCCGGCCGCGGTCGGGGCGGAACTGGAACGGACGGCGGCCGGGATCCAGGACTGGTCGCGCCAGAGAACGCGCAACGGTCTTGGGCCTGGCTGGGAATGGAGTGGCGCGGCGGTCATGGGAGTTTACCAGTTGCCGTTGGTGATGATGATGAGGTTGCCCGCGCTGTCCTTGCCGGCGGAGGTACTCAGCCCAGAGATCGAAGCCGGTGGAGTTGTGGCGGCTGGCGGAGGAGCAGTCGTAATGCCACAAATTGAGTTCGTTGGCCGCGAAGGTGCGCGGCACCGGCACGGCCAGTTGATTCAATTTAAAACCGCTGCCGTTGGTCACCAGGTAGTCCTTGGGGCCGGGGAGCGGCTGGTAAAAAGCGCGGGTTTCATCCGGGAGCGAATTGGCGATGCCGCCGCGGCCGTAGGCGGCGCTGAAGGTGGTGGCGGCAATGCGGGTTCCATCGAAAGCCAGAAAGTAATTGACACCATTGACATTGGTGACGGGCGCGCCGGTCAGTTCATAGAGCAGAGGATTCATGCCGGTGGAATTCTCATAACTGAGGTTGGTATTGTTATTGGCGCCGGTGAGGACGTTCAGAGCGTTGTCCGGCGGATAAAAGCCCATTTTGGAATAGTAGGTGGAAATGAAGAGCGCGAGCGCGTTTTTCCTGGCGGTGACGACGGCGTCATGTTTCTTGCGGGCGGCCAGGGCGCCCAGACCGGTCAGCATGGCGGCGATGATGGCGATGACGGCGATGACCACCAGCAATTCGATGAGGGTGAACCCATTTGCCATCCCGCCTGCGCCCGGTTTTGTCTGGCTCGTGTTCATGGCATTCCGCTTTCGGAGCGGCTGTCAACCCTTTGTTCCCGCATTTCCTGTTCCATCCGCTCGCTCAGCCATTGTTTCATCATGCTTTGATAGTTGAGGTAGCGGGAGCGGGCCACGCGCTTGATCCGGGTCAGCATGCGCGGGTCCATGCGCAAGGTGATGGTGACCGAATCGGCCATCTCGCTGGCCGCCGTGACGGAGCGTTCCATCAGCCTGACCTCGATGCGGTTGTGCGCCCAAAAGGCGGCCTCGGCCTCCTCGCGGTCGAAGAGGGGGACATCGTCCCAGTTGGCGATGGCATTCATGGTTTATTGGGCAAGGGCATGGGAAAGCCGGCGCTGGTAGAGGAATTTTTCCTCCGGCTCAAAGGGGCGGGCGAAAATCACGCGGGCCTGCTTTCCGTTGGTGCGAAAGACGGTGAAAATCCCCTGGCCGCTGGCAGCGACGCCCAGATTGAAGAAGCGCGCCTGGACCTCGAATCTGGGGGAATCGGGGAGCAGACGAACGGCAAACGGGTCTTCAAAAGACTCCTCAATAAGCCCCAAGGATAATGAGGGATCCAAATTGAACGGCGGATTGTTCCAGTCAAACTCCATATTATGTAAATCAAATGGCCATGCAATGTAACTACATTGTATTTACAACATGTCCTGGAGAATGTCAAGGGCTCAAGTGCGAAAAAGCACCAAACAATGCAGATTCCCGGCTTTTGATCTCAATTCTTCAGTTCCGCAGCGGTGGCGGCTCCGACTCCGGATCCGTTGGCCTCTTCGCCGCCGACAGTGTTCATCAAGTCAATGAGGGGCAGGAACATGGCGATGACGATGCTGCCGACGACGACGGCCAGGAAGACGATCATGATCGGTTCCAGGAGGGAAGTCATGGAGGCGACGGCGTTGTCCACCTCTTCATCGTAGCTGTCGGCAATTTTCATCAACATTTCGGGCAGGGCGCCGGTTTGTTCGCCGACATCCACCATGCTGACGACCATGGGTGGAAAGACGCGGGAAGCCTCCAGCGGGGCGGTGATGGTTTCGCCTTCCTTGACGCTTTCATGGACGTCGGAAACGGCCTGGGCGATGACGACATTGCCGGAAGTTTCCTTGACGATGGTCAGAGCTTGCAGAATGGGCACGCCGCTGCTGACCAAGGTGCCCAAGGTGCGGGTGAACCTGGAGATGGCCACTTTGCTGATGACGGGTCCCAAAACCGGGATTTTCAGCTTGAACTGGTCGAAAAGGCGGCGGCCGGCCTTGGTGTAAACGATGATGCGAAACAGGATGAAAGCGGAGGCGAGGATGATGAGCGTGCGGACAATATGGAGGCGGATGGCATCGCTGATATTGAGAACCAGGGTGGTGAACGGGGGGAGTTCCTTTCCGCCGGTGAGGGTGCCTTGAAAGACATCCTTGAACTTGGGGATGACGATGATCATGAGAATGGCCATGATGCCGGTGGCCACAGTGATGACGGCACAGGGGTAGAACATGGCGGCAATGACTTTGCCTTTGATCTTCTGGGCCTTTTCCATGAATTCGGAAAGGCGGCGGAGCACGACTTCGAGCACACCGCCGATTTCACCGGCTTTGACCATGTTGACAAACAGGCGGTTAAAGACCTTGGGGTGCTGGGCCAGGGCCTCGGAAAAGGTGCTGCCTCCTTCAATGGCCGTTCCCAGATCGCCCAGGATGTTCTTGAGGTTGGCGCTTTTTTCCTGCTTTTGCAGCACGCGCAGTCCGCGCAACAGCGGCAAGCCGGCCTGCACCAGCGTGGATAATTGCCGGGTGAAGGTGGTCAGCACCTTGGACTTGACCCGACCGCTCAGTCCGGGGATGTTGATCTGGAAATTGAGGCCGGTGCTGCCCTTCTTGTCGCCTTTTTTGGCGGGCCTTTTGGCGCCGGTGTCGGCCGCCTTGCCGGCGCCTTTGTCCTCCACGACCTTGGTGGGGAAGAACCCCATGTCGCGGATGCGGCCGATGGCTTCATTCTGGCTGCTGACTTCGAGCGTGCCTTTGGTTTCCTTGCCCCGGGCGTCCATGGCCACATAGTTATATTTTGGCATAAAATCAGGTGTATTTGACGACTTCTTCAATGGTGGTTTCCCCGTCGAAAATGCCGCGCAAGCCGTCCTCGCGCAGCGTCACCATGCCCTGTTCGACGGCCTTCTGGCGGATGACCACGGTCGGAGCCCGTTCGTTGATGAGCAACCGGATGGGGTCGGAGGCGACGAGCAATTCAAAAATGCCCCGGCGGCCTCTGTAACCGGTGTCGTTGCAGGCGGCGCAGCCGCGGCCGTAGTAGAAGACCTTGTCGCCGATGTCATGCGGCGAAAGGTTCAGGAGGGAAAGCTGGTTCTCGGTCGGCTCGAAAGGCGTCCGGCACTTTTTGCAGATGGTCCGCACCAGGCGCTGGGCCAGCACCGCCATCAAGGTGGAAGAGATCAAAAATGGTTCCACTCCCATGTCAATCAAACGGGTGACCGCCCCGGAGGCGTCATTGGTGTGGAGGGTGGTCAGGACCAGGTGGCCGGTGAGGGAGGCCTGGATGGCGATTTGCGACGTCTCCAGGTCGCGCATTTCCCCGAGCATGATAATATCCGGATCCTGCCGGAGGAAGGCGCGCAAGGCCCGGCTGAAGGTCATGCCCACCGCTTCATTGACCGCCACTTGCATGATGCCTTCCATGTCATATTCCACCGGGTCCTCCACCGTCAGCAGTTTGCTGTCCATGAGGTTGACCTGCTGCAGGCACGAATAGAGGGTGGTGGTTTTGCCGCAGCCGGTCGGCCCGGTGACGACGATGATGCCATTGGGCCGGAAGATGGCCTGCAGGAGATAATCCAGCGTGGCCTTGGGCATGCCCAGGCCTTTAATGTCCAGGTTGACCGCGGCGCGATCCAGCACGCGCAAGACCACCGATTCGCCAAACTGGGTGGGCAGGGTGGAAACGCGCAAATCAATTTTCCGGCCGTTGACGGTGATGGCGATGCGTCCGTCCTGGGGCAGGCGGCGCTCGGAAATGTCCAGGTTGGCCATGACCTTCAAGCGGGAGATGACCGGCAGGGCCAGGTTTTTTGGGGGCGGGGCCATTTCGTAGAGCGCGCCGTCCACGCGGTAGCGGATCTTGAATTCGTCCTCAAACGGCTCGAAATGAATGTCGCTGGCCCGGTCCGCCACCGCCTGGGAAAGCACCAGGCTGACAAACTTGATGATGGGCGTGGCGTCGGCCAGATTGGCCAGGTCCTGCGTCCCGCCGGCGGCTTCGGCTGCGGCCACCTCGCGCGCGATGTCCTCGTTGCTGCCCAACTCCTTGAGCATTTCGCCGACATCGCTTTGCGCCTCGCCGTAGTAGCGGGTGATGGCCTCCTCAATGTCCTTGGGATCGGCCACCAGCGGCACGATCTCCTTGCGCAGCAAATAGCCCAATTCATCCACCAGCGGTTGGTTGAGCGGATCGGCCAGCGCAAGGTGGATGCTGGAATCGAACACGGCCACCGGCAGGCACTTGTAATTGCGGGCCGTGTCCGCCGGGACCGCCGAGAGAACATCCGGGGTCAGATCCTTGCCGCCCAGTTGAATGACTTCGGTGCCCAGATGGGTGGCGATGGTCTGGAGTTGCGTGGCCGTGTCCATCAGGTCGAAATCATTCAAGATCTCCCCGATGGGCTTGCCGGTGCGGTTGTGCTCATCCTTGACTTCGTCCAATTGCAGGTCGTCGAGCAGATGGCTGTCCCGAATGAGGTTGAGCAGCGGGCTGGAAACAGGTTCGGACTTGGGGTTCATTTGGTCTCTCCTGGGTGCAGGGCGGCTGCTTCCGCCTGGGCGGCTTCCCACTCCGCCAGCTTCTGCACCACGGTGGTGGGGTCCTGGGATTTGGTGATCACCTCGTCGCGGGAAATCAGGCCCTTCATGTGCAATTCCATGAGGTAGCCGTCGAGGGTGACCATGCCGTACTTGCCGCCGGTCTGAATGTCGGAATTGATGCGGAATGTTTTGTTGTCCCGGATCAGCGCCTGGATGCCGGGCGTATTGATCATGATTTCGTAGGCGGCCACCCGCCCCGGCTTGTCGCAGCGCGGCAGGAGCAATTGGGAGATGACGGCCTGCAAGACGGTAGAAAGCTGGATGCGGATGGTTTCCTGTTGTTGCATGGGGAAGGCGTTGACCAATCGGTCAATCGTCTTGGCCGCGCCGGTGGTATGCAAAGTGGCGAAGACCAGGTGCCCGGTTTCCGCCGCCGTGATGGCGGCCTCCATCGTTTCCAGATCGCGCAACTCGCCCACCAGAACCACGTCCGGGTCCTGGCGCAGGGCGCGGCGCAAGGACTCGGAAAAGCTGGGGACATCAATATGAACCTCGCGCTGGGTGACGATGGCCCTTTTATGTTTGTGGTAATACTCAATCGGGTCCTCCACTGTGATGATGTGGGCATCGTCGCGGGTTTCGTTGATGATGTTGATCATCGAAGCCAGGGTGGTGGTTTTGCCCGAGCCGGTCGGGCCGGTGACCAGGATCAGTCCGCGCGGCTTGCGCAACAAGCCGTTGATGGTATGCACGGGCAGGCCGATTTGCTCCAGGGTCAAGAGCAGGGTGGGAATCTGGCGCAGGACAATGCCGAAATCCCCCTTGGTCTTGAAAACGCTGACGCGGAAGCGGGCCACTTCGCCAAAGGCGAAACCGAAATCGGCCCCGCCCTTCTCCCGCACCTGCTGAATGTGGTCTTCGCTCGTGACGCTGCGCACCAATTCTTCCACGTCTTCGGGCCGCAACTGCGGCCCGTCCACCCGGTGGAGAATGCCATGAACCCGGATGACCGGGGCGACATAAGAGCGGAGGTGCAAATCGGAGGCGCCCTCCTGCACCACCAACTGCAATAAATCAGCCATCGAATACATACTGGTTCCAACTCTTGGTCTTGCGCTCTATTATTCTAATGCATTTTAATCGGCATCGCCAGTGGTGGCGCGGATCACTTCATCGGCCGTGGTCAGCCCGGCCAGGACCTTGCGCGCCCCGTCTTCGCGCAACGTGCGCATGCCCATCTCGCGGGCCCGGGCGCGCAAGACGGAGGAGGAGACCCGCTCATAGATCAATTTGCGGGCCTCGTCGTCCAGGACGAAAATCTCAAAAATGCCAAAGCGGCCGCGATAAGTGGTTTTGTTGCAATCGCTGCAGCCCTTGCCCTGCATGCAGTTGGCCCCGGCCAATTGGCCGGCATCCAGGTTCAAACCCTTCAGCTCCGTGTCGCTGGGCGTATAGGGGGCGCCGCAACGCTTGCAGACTTTGCGCACCAGCCGCTGGGCCATCAAGGCGCGGACGGAGGAGGCGACCAGGAAGGGCTTGACGCCGATGTCAATCAAACGGGTCACGGCGCTGGGAGCGTCGTTGGTATGGAGGGTGGAGAAGACCAGGTGCCCGGTGAGGGAGGCGTTGATGGCGATGGTGGCGGTTTCCACGTCGCGGATTTCCCCCAGCATGATGACGTTGGGGGCCTGGCGCAACATGGAGCGCAGGGCCATGGCGAAGGTCAGCCCGACGGTTTCGTTGACCTGCACCTGGTTGATGCCGGAGAGCAAATATTCCACCGGGTCCTCCACCGTGATGATCTTGCGGTCCGGGCGGTTGATGAAATTTAAACAGGAATACAGGGTGGTGGTCTTGCCCGAACCGGTCGGGCCGGTCACCAGCAGGATGCCGTCCGGCAGGCCGATCAAGCGCTCAAAAGTCTGCTGGTCATCGGTGAAAAAGCCCAGTTCCGGCAGGCCCAGGCGCAATCCTTCCTTGTCCAATATACGCATGACGATGCTTTCCCCGTGATTGGTCGGAATGCAGGACACGCGCAGGTCAATCAACTTGCCTCCCACCGAGGTCTGAATGCGTCCGTCCTGCGGGATGCGCCGTTCGGCAATGGACATGGCGGACTGGATTTTGATGCGGCTGAGTACGGCGGCTTGCAACCGCTTGGGCGGGCTTTTCATCTCATGGAGCATGCCGTCAATGCGGTAGCGCACCCGGAAGGTCTTGGAGAGCGGTTCCAAATGAATGTCCGAGGCCCGCGCCCGGAAGGCTTCCACGATGAGCATGTTGACCAGCTTGATGATGGGGGCGTCGGCTTCCACGGTGGCGCCATCGTCCCCGATCTGCTTTTTGGCGCCCGCAATGTCCACTTCGCCCTCGGTGATTTCCTGGATCATGTTGGAGACCGACTCGTCCGCCGCCCCGTAGTATTTGTTGAGCGCGGCCTCGATGTCTTCCGGGGTGGCCACGCGCCACTCGATTTCGGCGTTGATCATGCGTTGCAGGCTGTCAATGGTGTCCAAATCGGACGGATCGGCCAGGGCCACCGTGATGGCGTTGTTGTTTTTGGCCACCGGGATGGCCCGATATCGCTTGGCCACATGGCGCGGCACGGCGGCAATCACGTCATCGGGCAGGCGCAGGTTGCTTAAAGTGACGAATTCGTAGCCGAGATGGGAGGCCTTGGCCTGGGCCACATCGGAGGGCGAAACAATTTTGCGGGTCAGCAGCAGGTCCAGCAGCCCTTCGGAGTTGGCCTCGGCTTCCTCGCGCAACGGGGCCAGTTGCTCGGCGCTGACGCGCCCCATGTCCACCAATAAATCTACTAAATTGTCGTCTTTCGCGGCCACAATTCACCTTTGGTTCAATCGGTCTTCATCCTGAAAGAAATCCATTGTACAGGCCCCCCTTGGCCCTTGTCCATCAAAGAATAATGAAGTGAGAATGGTGAATTGAGATGAAAAATCCCGGCTTTCACCATGCACTATTCCTGGCCCGCCTGCGCTCGTTTTCATAAAGAAAGAGAGGCCGCCTGGCGGAAGAGCGGTCTGTTCGATGTCTCAAATTGGGTCCCCACCCCCTTTTTAACCCGCTTTACCCTTTTTTCCCCGCTTTATACTGATGTCTCCTCGGCGTTTTTGGCTCTTCCTTCCAAACGACCTCTCTATCTGTCCGATTCTATGAGCCTAATCTGTGCCAAGATGAGAAACCAGGCCGGCCGTTCAACCCAGGACTCTGATATACGGAGCAAGAAATGTAAAAGGAACAGAGCGGCCTGTTGTGGCCAGCCGGCGCGCCGCGCTTTTCACGCATTGTGCGTTTTTTTCACGCATTCCAGCCATCGGAACGGAGGGTCTTTTTATTGGATTTTCTGCCGGGAATGGGCCTGGGCGGGGAAACGCTGGCCAGGATCAGGAAACAACAAAGGCTGCCTGGGGAGAATCGTCGGACTGAACGGACTTCTCAGAACCGGTTCCCCAAAGCCACCTCCTTTAGCTTTAACCGGTTCTAAGAAACTTCCCCCAGGCAGCCCGTGCATGAACGCAAGCGTAAGTTGTGCCATCTGTTTTCCAACCGGCAATACGAGGAGGAAGCATGGCAGAACTGACCGGGGCAAATTGCAAAATGCAATCAACTAAAAAAAAATGCACGGGCGGCCGCGACAAACACTTTGCCTGGCGCCAGCGGCCGGATTAATCTGCGCGCATGAAAATAGCGCCGGCGTTTCATCCGCCCAAACGGCTGATGATGGGCCCCGGCCCCGGCCAGGTTGCCCCCGCCGTCCTCCAGGCCATGGCCCAACCGATCATCGGCATCATGGACCCGGCATTTTTGCGGTTGATGGAGGAAAGCCAGGCCATGCTGCGGGCCGTCTTCTTGACAAAGAATGAGCTGACCTTTCCCGTCAGCGGCACGGGCAGCGCCGGGATGGAGTTCTGCCTGGCCAACCTGGTCGAGCCGGGGGACGAGGTGGTGGTGGGAATCAACGGCTCCTTCGGCCTGCGCATGGCGGACATGGCGGAGCGTTGCGGCGCGCGGGTGAGCCGGGTGGAGGCCGAATGGGGCCGGATCATCGAGCCGGAACAAATGGCGGCGGCGCTGAAGAACAAGCGGCCCAAACTGGTGGCCCTGGCGCACGGGGAAACTTCCACCGGGGTGCTGACGCCGACGGAGGAGATTGGCCGGCTGGCGCGGGAGGCGGGGGCCTTGTTTATGCTGGACACCGTGGTGACGCTCGGCGGTTGCCCGGTGCGGGTGGATCAATGGGGGGTGGACGCGGCCTTCAGCGCGTCGCAAAAGTGCCTGGGTTGCCCGCCGGGGCTGGCGCCGGTGTCGCTGAGCGCGCGGGCGGTGGCGGCGATGGGCCAACGCCGGCGCCCCAGCCAGAGCTGGTACCTGGACGGCAACCTGCTGGCCGGCTACTGGGGGCCGGGGCACGGCTACCACCACACCACGCCGATCAACATGAACTACGGCCTGCACGAGGCCCTGCGCCTGGCCCTGCAGGAGGGACTGGCAAAGCGCTGGCGGCGGCACGAGCAAAATTTCCTCGCGCTGAAGAGAGGTTTGACAGGTCTCGGCCTGGAGACGGCCGGGCAGCCGGAACATCCGCTCTGGCCGCTGACGGCGGTGCGGGCGCCGGCGGGGGTGGACGCGGGAGCGGTGCGGACAAAATTGTTGACTGATTTCAACATCGAGGTGGGCGAGGGCTTCGGGCCGTGGCGGGGAAAAGTCTGGCGGGTGGGGCTGATGGGGGACAGCTCGCGGGGTGAATACGTGGAGGCTTTCCTGGCGGCGATGAAAGAATTGCTGCGGTAGAGAACTTTCTGCCAAATATCCGGGGCGGCGATCCTACACACCTCCGGGCCGGTGCATAAATCATGGATTAACAGGATGGGGAGGATTAGGATTAGGATTAAGATTAGGAATTCGAGCCTGTCCAAACGGCAATAGTGTCCATACTAATTATCGCGGCGCGGCCCCATAGACCAGGAACAGCTCGGGGCCGGCCCGTTTCATGGAGACCAGTTGCAGGCGCGCGGCCTGGGCCAGATGTTGGACTCCTTCGCCCGCCGCCAGGGTGGGGGCTTCCCGCCCGCCGAAAAGGAGGGGACAGATGGTCAGGTGGGTTTCCTGGACAAGCCCGGCCTGGAACAGCGCGGCGTTGAGTTCGCCGCCGCCTTCGCAGAGCAGCCTTTTGACCCCCCACTTTTTTTTCAACCAGCCCAGGGCGGCGCGGAGGTCGAGTTTGTGCCGTCCAAAAATCCTGACTTCATCGGCCACGGCGCGCAGGCGGCGCAGTCTGGCCGGCGCGATGCGGGCGGTGGTGAGAATAAGGATGGGGGAAAAGCGGTGCCGGAAGATTTCGGCGCGCGGGTCAATGGAGCCGGTTCCACTGACGATGACGCGCAGATTGTATTCGGCCAGGCCGCGTTTGAGGCGGCGGCGGCGGTATTTGGCCGGCCCCGGCCCCAGGTTGACGGGGAACGAATTGACGGTGCGCGCGCCGCACATCACCGCGTCGGCAGTGGCGCGCAGTTCCAACAGATGTTGCTGGTCGCGCCGGCTGCCAAAGGGGACGAAACGGCGGCTGGCCGGGGCGATTTTGCCGTCGGCGGTCATGGCGACGTTAAGGAAAACGAAGGGGAGTAGGGGGGGGGCCATAACTGAAATTAAGTGAAATCAAGTGAAAAAAGCGCTGGCGCTGTCAACCGCGAAAATGGCGAAATACGCGAACTCCCGGTGGAAAGGCGGAGTAATGGAGTGGGGGAGTGATGGTCAAGGTTGACCAAAATGGTTTGACCATTACGCCCCTGGCCTGGATCTCGGACTGTCGCTACGCCTCTCACCGCAGCTAGTGTAACCATAGAGTATAAGTTTGTCAAGCCCGGGTTGCGAAATCATCGCGCGGTGGAAGATAATCGAATTGACGGCTTGATTTTGGGTGGCGGGGGCGATACGTTCTTTGGCGGGGGCCGATTGCAACAATAAATGCCAACTTCATGAATCATCCTGCGGTTTTCATTTTCACGGCGATCCTCGGCACCATTGCCGGGGCCTTCTCGCAGCGGTTTCGCGCCTCCGGGGCGATGGCCCTGATGTTGCCGATGGCGCCGGGATTGGCTTGTTGGCTGACTGTGGCGGGGCATTGGGGTTGACAGGATCTGATGCCGGTGCTCATGGTGAGCATCCTCTGCCTGATGACGCCGTTTGCGGTCATGTACGGCTTCCACGCGCGGCGCAAAGCGCCGGAGCGGGCGCTGGCCTGGGCCGGGTTGGTGCTGTCGCTGGTGGTGTTTGTTCCTTTTGTCATGGTGATGATTGTCTCAGCCCTGAACCTCGGAGCGGCCTTCTGCCGTTGACATGGCGGTGGACAAGCACGGATGTCACGGCTCGAGTCTCGCCCTGCCGCGGAAGAGAATGCAAAAAGAAGAACCCTCACCTTGGTCCTCTCCCGCGGGGAGAGGAGAGAGCAAGCGGCCGTCGTGGGTGGCTGGCTGGTTGTAGGGGCAATGCAGGGGAGGGGTGTTCGGGATTCGAGGGCTCGAACGGAGTCTCGCCCTACCGGGGGTGGAGAAGGTGGATGAACTACGGAGGGGGTTTGGCTAAGGCAATACTTGGATGGTGTCGCCGGGTTGGAGGGGCATGTCCTCGCCGTTGAGGAGGGCGCTGGCCTTGATGTCGGTGGGGATGCCGTCGCGGATGACGCGGATGAGGCGGGGATTGAGATAGCCGGTGTAGTCGGCCGCGACGATGGCTTTGGCCAGGGTCAGTTCTTCGGTCCAGGGGATGATGGAGTTGCGCACCTCGCCGGTGACGTGGACGATTTTGGGCTTGGGACCCGATTGTGCCAGGGCCTGCTCCTGGCCGGCGACGTAGGCTTGCTGGGCCTCGAGGCGGGCGCGGCTTTTTGTCTCGCAGCCGGTCGCGAAGGAAAGGAGTATTGACAAGAGGGCGGCGAGGCGAAGCCACGGCCAAAGCGATTTTGAAAATGACCGGAGGAATGTCAGGGGAATGTTTGTCAGGGGAATGGAAAGCGCCGACCGGACGCCGCAGCGCGGCGTCCCTACCACCCAAGACCGACGCCTCGCAAAGGAAAGAAGGCTGACGGCGGAATCCTGGCAGGACAGAACCATAAAAGAGTTTTAACAGCTTGTCGGGACTTGTTGCAGGACTTCCACGCAATGGGGTATGGAGGCGGCGACGAAGCCCAGGCATTCCACCGCGCCAGCGGGCTTGCCGGGGAGACAAATGACCAGGGATTGATCCACCACGGCGGCCAGGTTGCGGGAGAGGATGGCGTTTTTGGTGATTTTCATGGATTCCAAACGCATGACTTCGCCGAAACCGGGGAGTTCGCGCGAGGCAATTTCGCGGATGGCTTCGGGGGTGAGGTCGCGCAGGGCGACGCCGGTGCCGCCGGTGGTGAGGACCAGATGGCAGCCCTGGCCGATTTGCCCGCGGATGGCGCGCTGGATTTCTCCCTTGTCGTCGGGGACGAGAGTGTGGGCGGCGACGCGCCAGCCGTAGCCGCGCGCCGCCTGCTGCAAGGCCGGGCCGCCCAGGTCCTCATACTCGCCCCGCGCGGCGCGGTCGGAGATGGTGATGATGCCGGCGTTTATTTGCATGGGGCCCGGCTTTTTGTTTTTGACACGAGTTTGATCCCGGTGATGCTCATCGTTTTGTCAACGGCTTTGCACATGTCGTAAATGGTCAAGGCGGCGACGCTGACGGCGGTGAGGGCCTCCATCTCGACGCCGGTCGGGGCGGTGATGGTGGCCGAGGCGGTGATGACGACGCGGTCGCGGCTGGGCGGGATATGGAAATCCACGGCGCAATGGGTGAGGGACAAAGGATGGCACAAGGGGATGAGGCCGGCGGTTTTTTTGGCGGCCATCAGGCCGGCCAGGCGGGCGGTGGCCAGGACGTTGCCCTTGGCGATGCGCTGTTTTTCCAGGGCGGCGAGGGTGGCGGGTTGAAGGCGGATTTCGCCGCGGGCGACGGCGTGGCGGCAGAGGGCGGGCTTGGCGGAAACGTCCACCATTCTGGCAGCGCCGGCGGCGTCGAGGTGCGAGAATTTTTTCATGGGTCCGCGGCCGGGCCGGCCACGCTCTCCTGCCATTCAACCACGGCGGCGCGCATTTGTTGTCCCAAACCCCAGTTTTTTTTCACATGGCGCGGGATGTAGCCGGGGGAAGTTCCGAGCAGATCGGTGACGACGAGGATTTGGCCGTCGCAATCGGAACCGGCGGCGATGCCGATGGTGGGGATGGGAATCTGCCGGGTGATTTCGCGGGCGACGGGCGGGGTGACCAGTTCCAAAACCAGGGCGAAGGCGCCGGCTTGGGCCAGGGCCTGGGCGTCGGCCAGGAGGTTGTCCCGTTCGGTGTCGGTTTTGCCTTTGACGTGGTAGCCTTTTTCTTCCAGCACGCTTTGCGGGAGCATTCCCAAATGGCCCAGGAACGGAATGCCGTCGGCCAAAATGGCGCGCGCTTGGGGGAGGATGGCGCGGCCGCCCTCGGCTTTGACCGCCTCGGCGCCGGCGGCGATGAGACGGCGGGCGGTGGCCAGGGCCTGGGCCGGAGACTGGTAAGAATGAAAGGGCATGTCGGCGACCAGGAGGGCCTGGGGCTTGGCGCGGGCGGCGGCGCGGACGTGATGTTCCATTTCGGCGAGGGTGACCAGGGTGGTGTCGGGGTAGCCGAGCACGACCATGCCGAGGGTATCGCCGACCAGAATCAAGGGGATGCCGGCGTCGTCGAGCAGCCTGGCCATGGGATAATCGTAGGCGGTGAGGGCGGCGATGCGGCGGCGGTTTTTCATGCCGCGAATGCCGGCGGCGGTGATTTTGGTGGTGCTCATCAGATTAGTGTTCCCCCGCAAAACTGGCGAGCAATTCGCCCGGGGTGACGGTGGCGGTGCCGATTTTGCCCACCACCACCCCGGCGGCGTGGTTGGAGAAAAACGCGGCCTCGACGGGCGTCGCTCCCGCCACGATGGCCAGGGTGAAAGAGGCGATGACGGTATCGCCCGCGCCGGAGACATCGAAAACTTCGCGGGCGGCGGTGGGGACATGGAAGGGTTGCTGGCCGCGCTGGCAGAGGAGAAGGCCCTGTTCGCCGAGGGTGATGAGGAGCAGGGCCGGTTGCAGCTCCGCCAGCAGCTTGTCAGCCACGCGCTGCAACCCGGCGTCCTTGGACGGTTCGGCGCCGTGGAGGTCGTCGGGAAGGCCGGCCAGTTCAAAGGCTTCCTTGCGGTTGGGGGTCAGGAGGGACAGGCCGGACAAGTCCAAACGATGGGAGGGCTTGGGGTCCACGCTGAGCCAGACTCCGCGCGCGCGGCACAATCGCCTGGCCTCGTCCAACAGCGGCTGGGTGATGACGCCTTTGGCGTAGTCGCCCAGGATCAAGGCGTCGGCGCGCTGGAGCGATTTGGCCAGGGCGGCCAGGAGGCGGGCGGTGGTTTTGTCATCCACGTCGCCGGCGGATTCGCGGTCCACCCGCACCACTTGCTGGCGATGGGCGACGATGCGGGTCTTGATGCTGGTCAGGCGATTGGGGCAGGCGAGAATGCCCGAACAAGCCACCCCATCCTGCGAGAGCAATTGCCGGAGCCGGCCCGCGGCGTCGTCGTGACCGGAGACGCCGAGCAAATCGGTGGCGACGCGCAAGTGGGCCAGGTTGCGGGCCACATTGCCCGCGCCGCCGGGAATGAAACTCTCGCGCTCAAATTCCACGACGGGCACGGGGGCTTCGGGGGAGATGCGGGCGACCGTGCCCCAGAGGAATTGGTCCAGCATAACGTCGCCCAGCACCGTCACCCGGGCGCGGCTGGCGGCGGAAAGCAGTTGGCGGACGCGGGAGAGAGGAAGATTTTTGCTCATGGCCATGGCGAAAAAGCGGCGCGCGATCCGACAAAGGCATTCCAAGGCATGTGGCCGGCGAGACGCCGGGCACTGCGGGCGAGGACGCCCGCGCTCCCAAGAAAACTTTCAGATGCGCGGCTAAAGCTCATGGTTGTGATACTAGGCGTCATTGGCCAAAAAGGCGGTGAGCGGGCTGGTCGGGCTGGCGGCGGTTTGCGGGGAGGACAGGCCGATTTCGTGGGCGTCGCGCCCGGCCTGGACGGCGGCCATGAAGGCGCGGGCCATGCGGCAGGGATCGCCGGCCACGGCAATGGCGGTATTGACCAGCACGGCGTCGGCGCCCATTTCCATGGCTTGGGCGGCATGGCTGGGGGCGCCGATGCCGGCATCCACGACGACGGGCACGACGGCTTGCTCGATGATGATGCGGAGTTGTTCGCGGGTGTCCAGACCGCGGTTGGAGCCGATGGGCGAACCCAGGGGCATGACGGTGGCGACGCCGGCATCCTGCAATCGTTTGGCCAGCACGGGATCGGCGTTGATGTAGGGCAGAACGACGAAGCCTTCCTTGACCAGGATTTCGGCGGCGGCGAGGGTTTCGACGGGATCGGGCAGGAGATAGCGCGGGTCGGGATGAATTTCCAGTTTGATCCAATTGGGCAGTCCGGCGGCCAGGGCCAGGCGCGCCAGGCGGACGGCTTCGGCGGCGTTGATGGCGCCGCTGGTGTTGGGGAGAAGGAGGTATTTTTTGGGATCAACGAATTCGAGGATGTTGGCGAAGGGATCGCCCTGGCCGGAGAGATCGGCGCGGCGCAGGGCCACGGTGACGATTTGCGTGCCGCTGGCCGCCAGGGCATCGCGCATCAATTCGGGCGAGGAAAATTTGCCGGTGCCGATGAGGAGCCGGGACTGGAACTCCCGGCCGGCAATGAGCAGCGGTGTGGGCAGCGAAAACATCGGGGGAAGATAACGCGAGGTGCGGCGGGGTTGAAAGTGTAAAGTGCGATTCTTGCGGGCCGGAAGGTGTTTGGCGGGACGCCAAACACGGCGTGCGAGACGCACGCGCTCCCCGAAACCGCCGTTGCCCGGCCAGATCCGCTGAAGAGTGAAAGGATTGGGAGCGCGACCGTCCCGGTCGCGGTGGGGAGCATCCCGCGCCCCACTTCTTCTCCGATTTGTTCCCTTGCCTTTGCCTTCGCATGGGCAATCATTTCTCCGTGGTGCCGGTGGCATGAAGGGTTTTCTCTTCGATGAAAGATCATTTGAACGGAAGGCCATGCCGCTGCGGTGACGGGAATGGAGCCGGACAGGCCGAGAACAGTTTAACCAAGCCAACGGCTCCGCGGCGTGTGGCCGGTTTTGGGGTCAGCACAATGCTGTTTTTGCCGTCGCGCATGGGCCGGACTTCAAGCAGCCCTCCGCGCGACAAGCCGGAGACATCCCGCCACCATTTGGGCAGCGTGATTTGCCCCGCTTTAGAAACCGTCATGGTGTCGAGAGCTTTCACACATTGAGGATTCCTTAAAAGGGGGCATCTGCCAACCTGGAGAATTGGTTTTACAGCGGCGGGCATAGACCGCCGCTACAAAGACAGAGCTAACTGCAGCCGCTGTTATCCTGTATAGAGGACATACTTGTATGTGTAAGTGCCACAGCCGCAGGCATATAGGATAAGTAAAACATACTTTTTCTCAACGGTTTTAGAGTGATCGTCATTCTTTGGCTGATTATAGGGCGATCTATGATTCTGCACAAGTTCTAAGCATCGCCAAGGCCTTTTCCGAGAACATATGCATTTCGGTCCCTGGTTGGAAAAGAGCCGTTGGCCCTTGGTGGACCAAAACATGTGCAGGGACCTCGGGGATCATGTGCCCAGAGTCGTCAATGACGACGGGGCAATAACCCAAGCCTTGCCATTTTACTGTTAGAACTAGTGCCATAATATTTTTCTTGATGCCAACTACAAAATTCTTGTATTCACCTTACATAGCTACAAAAGCGGCCATTTTGTTCCCGCTTTCTTCATACCTGCCAAATTGCCCCGGCTTTTTCCAAATTTGCCAGATCCGACGCAACGCTTGAGGCGGAGATCAATCCCCTCACCTATGTATTGCTAGTCAGAGGGGTAAAATGTCGGAAACAAAATGGCCCGACAGCCGCTTTTTTTATTGTAGGCTCCCGCCACATTGGGGATTTCGTTCCTGACGGGCCACAAACCCATAAAGCACCCCGCACCTGTGGTGGAAGTAGGAAAAAAGTTCCCATCCCCCCTTAACGAACTCCATTCAATGCTAAACCGCACAATTCTCATCCCTATTTTTATCGTTCCTGGGGCCAAAAATTGCAATTTCCGCAGGGCGACAGGCCCACATGCAACGTTGTCGCATAGGAAAACGACTAATTGGCATGGTTCATGCGAAAGGTACAAAACCTGCTACGCAATTAGGTTGAAATGCCTGGCGAACAGACCAAACGGGCCACAAGACGGGTATCAAGTCGTCCCTGGCGGCGTGCCGTGCTCCAAGCGCCGGGGGTTTGGAGGATACTTTACGATTATGCGCGGAAGATAATCCGTGAGCGGGCCCATGAGAAGGAATTCCCAGAATCAATAGCTGGACACCTCCAAGAACTTTGTCTGTGCGTTGCGGACCCTCGTTTAATGTGCACCGACGGGCGCGAGAGCGAAATCTACCGGTTCACCTTCGCACGGGCATTCATGCCTGAACCCGAGCTGTTCCTGGAGTTCCTGAACGAACTCGTCCGGTTTCGCCGCCGATTGAACCTGATTGTGCTTGCCTTGACAGACTACCCAGAGATCAGCTACATGGATAATCACGGAAAAATTGTTATCAAGGACGTGAACACCGCCGAGAACAAAGAAATCGTCTATTTCATAAAGGAGGAATTTGGAACAGAACGTCACCGACGTAGCAGTAGCCAGGGCTCGGCAGCGCCTGTCTGAGAAGGAACGGCGGCGTGGAGCCAGTAAAAGTATGCCGCTTAGTGCGAAGGCAAAACCGACAAAAAAGTAGGCCCGGAACGTCAGTTCCAGGCCTCTTTGCTATGAATAAGTTGTAAAAGTTATCAGGAGCAACCGAGGCTTTCGCCGCAGTTGAGGCACTTGAAGCAGGCGCCGTTGCGCACGGCGACGTGGCCGCACTTGGGACAGGTGGGGGCGTCTTGCTGGAAATGGGCCAAGCTCTGGCTCAAGGGATCCATCGTGCGGCCGGAGGGCGGAGCTTGGGGATGACCGCCGTCATGGCCGTTGCCATTGCCCCGGTCTTTGGGTTGCAGACCGCGGCCGGGGGCAAGCAGGAGGTCGGTGTCGTCGGCAATCGGCAGGTCAGGGACGGGGCGGTTCAATTTTTTTTTGACCTCTTGTTCCAGGCCGGGCATGTGCATTTCGGTTTGGGCGCGCGCGCCGCCGTTGGCCTCGGCATAGCCGGGAACAAACTGGTAGCCCAGCCAGCGGAAGACATAATCAATGATGGAGGAGGCGTTGCGGATGTCGGGATTTTTGGTGAAGCCGGAAGGCTCGAAGCGCTGATGGGCGAACTTTTTGATAAGGGCCTCGAGAGGCACGCCGTATTGCAAGGCCAGGCTGGTCAGGGTGCCAATGCTGTCCATCAGACCGCCGATGGTGGAACCCTCCTTGGCCATGGTGATAAACAATTCGCCGGGCTGGCCGTCGCCGAACAGGCCGACGGTGAGGTAGCCTTCGTGGCCGGCAATGTCAAATTTATGAGTGACAGCGGTGCGGGTGTCGGGGAGGCGGCGGCGGAGGGGCTGGCCGGTCTGGGCCTGGAGTTTGCCGAGCTGGGCTTCCAAATCCTTGAGGTGGGCGGCGGCGGCTTCGGGGGCGCCTTCGTTGGTTTTTTGGGTGTTGAGGGGCTGGGAGCGTTTGGAGCCGTCGCGGTAAATGGCGACGCATTTGAGGCCCATTTTCCAGGCCTGGATGAAGGCGTCCTGGATGTCCTGGACGGTGCAGTTGTGCGGGAGGTTGACGGTCTTGGAAATGGCGCCGCTGATGAAGGGCTGGGCGGCGGCCATCATTTTCAGGTGGGCCTGGTAGCTGATGCTGCGCTGGCCGCGAAAGGCCTTGAAGGCGCAATCGAAGACGGGGAGGTGCTCCGGCTTGAGGCCGGAGGGGATGGCGGCGCCGTTTTCCTGGACGTCCTCGATGGTGTCGAAGCGGGCGACATGGGCGATGATGGCGGCGATTTCCGGTTCGGCGTAGTGGAGGCGGCGGAGGGCGTCGGCCACGCCGCGGTTGACGATTTTGAGGCTGCCGCCGCCCGCGAGCAATTTATACTTTACAAGGGCGATGTCCGGCTCCACGCCGGTGGTGTCGCAATCCATGAGGAAGGCGATGGTGCCGGTGGGGGCGAGCACGGTGACCTGGGCGTTGCGGCAGCCGGATTGCCGGGCGCGCTCCAGGGCGCGGCTCCAGGTCAGGCGGGCCTCGTCCTTGAGATAGGCGAATTCGCTGCTGGGATGAATGTCTTCGACGGCCTGGCGGTGCAATTGAATGACGTCCAGAGTGGAGGCGATGTTGTCGGGGCCGAGAGGCTGGGGGACATGGGCGCAACGGGCGTCGCGGTAGCCTTGGAAGGGTCCCATGAGGGAGGCGATGCGGGCGGATTGCTCGTAGGCGTGGCTGGTCATGATGGCGGTGACGGCGCCGGCCAGGGCGCGGCCTTCGTCGGAATCATAGGGCAGGCCGTAGCTCATGATGAGGGATCCCAGGTTGGCATAGCCCAGGCCGAGGGTGCGGAAGAGGTGGGAGTTTTCGGCGATTTCCTTGGTGGGATAGCTGGCATTGTCAACAAGAATTTCCTGGGCGGTGATGAAAAGGCGCACGGCCGCCTTGAAGCGCCCGATGTCGAACCGGCCGTCGTCGCGCTTGAACTTGAGCAGATTGAGGGAGGCCAGATTGCAGGCGGTGTTGTTGAGAAAGACGTATTCGGAGCAGGGATTGGTGGAATGGATCGGCTCGGTGCATTTGCAGGTGTGCCATTTTTGGATGGCGCCGTCATACTGCAAGCCGGGATCGCCGCAGGTCCAGGCGCCTTCGGCGATTTTGCGCAGGAGGGTGGCGGCGTCCTTTTTCTGGAGGGGAGCGCCGTCGGTGACGCGGCGGGTCCACCATTCCCGGCCTTCGATGGCGGCCTGCATGAATTGGTCGGTGACGCGGACGGAGAGGTTTTCGTTTTGGTACATGACGCTGCCGTAGGCATCGCCATTGTAAGAGCCATCGTAGCCTTGTTCGATCAAGGCCCAGGCTTTCTTTTCCTCGATTTGCTTGGCGTCAATGAATTCTTCGATGTCGCCGTGCCAGTCGCGCAGGGTGTTCATCTTGGCGGCGCGGCGGGTTTTGCCGCCGGACTTGACGACGCTGGCAACCTGGTCATAAACCCGGAGAAAAGAAAGGGGACCGCTGGGGTGGCCGCCGCCGCTGAGTTTTTCCCTGCCGGACCGGATGGGGGTGAGGTCGGTGCCGGTGCCGGAGCCGTATTTGAAGAGCATGGCCTCGCTGTGGGCCAGATGCATGATGCTCTCCATGTTGTCCTCCACCGATTGGATGAAGCAGGCGCTGCCCTGGGGATATTCGTATTGGGTGCGGGCGCGTTCGGCCGCGCCGGTCTGCCGATTGGTGAACCAGCCGCCGCGGGAGGAGGATTGGCCGACGCGGTATTGATGGAACAGGCCGACGTTGAACCAAACCGGGGAATTGAACGCGCCGTATTGGTTGAGGCACAGCCAGGCCAGTTCCTCGTAAAACACCTCGCCGCCCGCCTGGTCGAAATAGCCGTCGCGCACGCCCCAATCGGCCAGGGTGCGGCAGACCCGGTGGATAAGCTGGCGGACGGAGGTTTCCCGTTCGCCGGTGTGCTGTTCGCCGTAAAAGTACTTGGAGACGACGACCTTGGTGGCCAGCTCGGACCAGGACTTGGGGACCTCGACGTTCTCTTGTCGGAAAATGACCTTGCCGGTGTCGTCGGTGATTTCCGCGGTGCGCCTGTCCCATTCGATTTGGTCGAAGGGCTTGAGGTTGGGGTCGCTGAAAACCCGTTCCAAGGGAAGGGATTGGGCGGAGGCGGCCGGGCGGGGGACGGAGGCGGCATCGGGGCGCCGGGAGTCTTGAGTTTTGACAGGAGATTGGGTTTGATCAGGTGCAACCATCATAAGCCAGCGTTCTAGTTAATTGTTTATCCCAAGTTTTTAAATGTCGCACGATTTTTACAATCGGCCAAGTGCCACTCTTTTTATTACAGACAGCCTTCGGCAGCAAAAGGCTGGCAGCAGCCCACATATAGTGGGGGTGAGGTGCAGTTTAGCCCCACATATGGTGGTTGCAAGCATTTTCTTGAAAAAAGTTATCGCCGGGTTTTTCCCAGCAGAAACCGGCCGTTGGGCTTGCGGGAGAGGACATTGGGCGGGTTGGTGAACAGGTTCTTCCTGGCGATGTGAATAACTCCGCCCCCCCCCTGGCCCATAAAAAACACCTTGATTTGGCTTGATTGCCTTGATCGGTAGTGCTCGTTCTTTTTGAATGTAAGATGTTGAAGGAAAACAGCTTGTGTATAAATTGCAGCGAATAATGGGCTTGATTGGCGAATTTCGGCATTGGCAGGCGTGCCAGGCGGCCATTTATTGCCATTTCGGTCATTACGGCGGAGCAATCTGGAAATGAGGCGCAAAGGAGCGCAAAGAACACAGGGAAGATCATGCGAGGTCAATCTTTCTGCTCCGGGAAGTGGCCGCGCGCGCCGCGGCCGGGTGGGCGCCTCCACCCGCACGCCACCCCTGACTGTTCCGGCGTTTCTCACGCTGGTAATTGAGCCATAGGTTCTAATTTTTGTCAAGGCCGGTTTCGTTGGCTGCGGGAAATGTCCTTGCCGGGCTTTTGGCGTGCCAGAAACTCACTGGGGATTGGGGTGATGTACCGATCGGCCGGCGCGGTTGACAACGGGCGGCGGGCGTGGCATGGTTTCGCCGTCGTTAGTGGCAGAGACGTTTTACGTGGAAAAAATAACAGCGAACACGAATTCCCATGACCAGCACACTCGTTCAACCGTATTTATTCTTCGGGGGCCGCTGCGAAGAGGCGCTCGAATTCTACCGCGCCGCTCTGGGCGCGCAGGTGGATTTTCTCATGCGCTACAAGGAAAGTCCGGAACCGACTCCTCCCGGCATGCTGCCGGCGGGCTTTGAGAACAAAGTCATGCACAGCACCTTCCGCATCGGCGGAACCACGCTAATGGCTTCCGACGGATGCGAGGCCGGACCGCGCTTCGAGGGCTTTTCGCTCTCGCTGGCCGTGCCGACGGAGGCGGAGGCGGATCGCGTCTTCGCGGCTCTGGCCAAAGGCGGCCAGGTGAAGATGGCTCTGGCCAAGACGTTTTGGTCACCGCGCTTCGGCATGCTGACGGACCGCTTCGGGATCGGCTGGATGGTCAGTGTGGCGGCTTAACGCCGGGCTTTGGGACGGCGGGCGTGGGAGCGGCGGAACCGGCCGGCGGAAGCGCGGTCGCGAGCGTGGCGGGCGGAGCGGGCGGGCGGGCGAGCGGACGTGGAGGTGGATTTCTTGAGCTTGGGACGCTCGCGCTCGGGGCTTTGTTCCCGCTCGCGGGCGCGCAGGACAATGGGGCAGCCTTCGTAGCCGAAGGCGGCGCGCATTTGGTTGGAGAGGTATTTTTTTGTACTGGCCGGAGAACAAGTTTTCCTTGTTGACAAAGAGGAGAAAGACGGGCGGGGACGGGTTGACCTGGGTGGCGTAGAAGAATTTCAAACGATGCCCGGCCGCGCTGGCCGGCTGGCGGCGCTCGATGGCGTCCTGCAGGGTCCGGTTCAAAATGCCGGTGGGAATCTTCTGGCGCAGTTGGGCGGTGACGTAACGGATGGATTCGAGCAGGCGATCCAGATGAAAGCCGGTTTTGGCGGAGGTGAAAATGACCGGGGCGTAATCGAGGAAGAAAAGCTGCTCCTGCACCCAGCCGCCAAATTCGCCCAGGGTGAGGGGCGGGGCGTCCTGGCCCTCACGGCGATGAGTGCGGCGCTTTTCCTCGCGGTGGGCCTCCTTGCGGGCGGCGTCCACCTCCGGGCCGATCAGGTCCCATTTGTTGACAACGATGAGGCAGGCCTTGTTCCGCTCCACGATTTTCCCCGCGACTTTTTTGTCCTGGGAAGTCACGCCGGCCTGGGCGTCAATCATCAGGACGGCGATGTCGCAGCGGGCGATGGAATCCTCGGTGCGTTTGACGCTGAAGTACTCGACCGAATCGTCAATGCGCCGCTCCTGCCGGACGCCGGCGGTGTCAATGAGAATATAGTCCTGGCGCGCGCCGTCCGTTTCGACGGAGAAGGGCACGTCCACCGCGTCGCGCGTGGTGCCGGGGATGGGGGTGACGATGACGCGTTTGGAGTGGGTCAGCGCGTTGATGAGGGAGGACTTGCCGACGTTGGGCCGGCCGATAATGGCCAGCTTGAGAGGGGGAACGGGGGGCGGCGCGCCCGGGGTTTCCGGGGCGGAAGCGGTTTCCTTGGGCAGGAGCGCGACGGCGGCGTCCATGAGGTTGCTGATGCCGCGCTGGTGGATGGCGCTGACGGGGAAATTTTGGGCAAAGCCCAGTTCGGTGAACACGTCCGCGGCGGCTTCGGACTGGTCGTTGTCGGCCTTGTTGATGGCGACGAGGACCGGTTTGCCCGCCCGGCGCAAGCGCTGGGCGACTTCGCGGTCCAAGGGGACGACGCCTTCCTGCAAATTGACGACGAGGAGAATGACGGTGGCGGATGCAATGGCCAGTTCGACTTGCTCGAAGGCGGCCTGGACGATGACATCGCGGGCTTTTTCGCCGCGCAACAGGCCCAGACCGCCGGTGTCCACCAGGGTGAAGGAGCGTCCGTTCCACTCGGCCTGGACGCTGATGCGGTCGCGCGTCACGCCCGGCTCGTCGTGGACGATGGCGATGCGGCGGCCGGCGATGCGATTGAACAGGGCCGACTTGCCGACGTTGGGCCGGCCGACAATGGCGATGAGATTGGGGGAAGCCATGGGGGAGGATAGAGCGGGGCGGGGGGCGTGGCACGAACTAATGTCAAGGGTGGCGGCGGAGGGGTGCATTTCAGATTTTTGGGTTCCCCTCTTAATCTTGCTCCTAATCTTAATCCTAATCCCATCGCCCTCCCGCATTCGGATTAAGAGCAAGATTAAGATTACGATTAAGAAAGAAGACCCCAAAATGCGAAATGCGCCCCCGGAGGAGGGGCGCATCTTGACACTGCTACCGGAGTCAGGCGCAAGAAGGCTACAGGAGTGCGCCCGTCCTCGGGGAATGGCGCTTAAATAAGGGAAGCCTTTCTTTTGGCCCGGGCCAGACGGCGGCGTTTATTGCGGCTCCAGGGCTGGCGGTATTGATGCCGCGATTTGTTCAAATGGGGGTATTTGGATCGTTTCTTGACAGCGCGCGGCTCCGCTCTTCCCGGACGCCTGGGCACCAGATCGGTCGCCAGCCTTCGGAGCAGCCGCTGCCATAATTGGCGGCGCCGTCCCCCTTTGTTCCGGGCGTGTCCGAGTTGTGCCAGTGCCTGCGTCCATTGCCGGAAGGCGTCCAGGCTGCCTTTGAAACTGATCCGATCCAAGTCCACGTTCTGGCTTTGCGCGGCTTCGGCCATGATCCAGCGCAGGAAATTATGGGCGGTGAGGAAGAGCAGGAGTTCTTTCTCCACCATGCGGGGACAGAGGCAATGCAGGCTCTGCATGCCCAGGGTGGTTTTGAGATCGTCCAGGCACAGTTCCATGCGCCAGCGCCGGGCATAAGCGGCCGCCAGTTCCTCCGCTGGAAAAAGCGCCGCATCCAACAGGGTCGTGACCAGGGTCAGGTGGCGGGTGCGGAAGCCGGCCCGGCTCAGGCGCGCGCGCAGCACCCGCACCGTGATCTGCGGCGGCAGTCCGAGCCATTCCAGGAACGAAAGCAGGGGCGAAGGCCGGCCGGGTTTGGACCAGGTAAAGAGCGCGTCCCAGTGACCCAGGCGTTGGCGGGCCTGGCGGAAATCCACCTTGCGGTTGCGCACGGAGACCCGCGCGAGCAAATCCACGCCCAGGAGTTGGAGGACGGCGGCGATAATATAAACCCCATAGGCGCGGTCGCCCAAGAGGATGTCGCCGGGGTGCAAAGCCGAGCGCAAGCCGTGGAGAAACAGAGCCAGTTCGGAGGAGCGCAGGCTGCCGGTGGCTTTGGCCAAAAGGGCGCCGCTGGCGGCGGAGAACAGAGCCACCACGCGCAGGTGGGGAAAGCCGCCGCCGGGCTGCAGGCTTTGGCTGGGGGGAAAGGCCGCCCGATTGGCCGGGGTGTCGGGCAGGTGGGTGCCGCTGCCATCGACCGCTTTCAACGGGCGGCCCTGTAGCAGCGTACTGGCCGGGGCGCGCTTTTCGGCGCTGTCGGCGCTGGCCGCGAAGGCTTGCTCCAGCAAGGCCAGGGGGAGTTTGGCGCGGGCCTGGCAATAGGCGCTGCTGTCCGGCTCCGGTTCCGGGCCTTGGACCAAGGCCAGCAGGGCCTGCACCTGAAGGACGACGTGGCGGCAGGAAGTGTTGGCTTGGAAGACTGGCCAGACCCAGCACCACCAGGTGCGAACCAGAGTGTAAACCTGCTCGCGGGAGTAGTCGCCGGCGGCCGGTTTTCGCAGGAGGTCGGTGGGCAAGGCGGGAGCCAGGCGGTCCTCGATCTGACTCAAGGTGGCGTGACGGAGGCGCGCCAGGCTGTGGGCACAGCGGCGGCCCGCCGCCGCCAGACGGGGCCGCCAGGCCGGGAAGAAGGGGGTGTCGGGCATAAGGCGGTATATATACCGCCTTATTGACACGTCTGCTACTCTTTTCTTTATGCCGACTCACAAAACAACCCGGCCAGCCCAATGGCAGGCCCAATACGCCCAATTACGCGACCGGCTGGCCAGAACCGGCTGGATCAGCGAGGGCTACGTGCAAGACCGCGGCCCCGGAGCAGGCGGCCCTTGTTATCAGTGGACCCGCAAGGTCAAAGGCAAAACGGTCAGTGTCGCTCTCTCCAAAGAACAATATGAGTGGCTCCATGACGCCATTGCCGAGTGGCGGGAGGTGCAAGCCACCATCAAAGCCATGCAACGCTTGAGCCGTCAAGTCTTGTTTGAAACCATCCCGCATCCCCCGCGTCGTAAGAGGCTGGGTAAGAAAGTTTTAGGTCTTATTTAAGCGCCATTCCCCGTCCTCGGGCGCAGCAGCGTGGGAAGCATGGGGCGCCGGTGATCTTTCTGCGCACCCAAAGAATCCCCGGCTTGCTGCGGCCGGGGACGGCCGCACTCCGCCAGCAGCAGCGTCAAGCTGCGCCGCCGGTGGAGCGGGGCAAATGTTCCGCATTGCTTCCCGGACGATTTTGGGATAGGACACCAAAACCATGACCACCAAAATGCGTTTCTATTCCATTCTGCTGCTGCTGCCGTTGTTGGCCGGGTGCGCCACTCCAAAACTCCCCGGCGTGGGCGCGGCCATGCAAAGGGCGGTGGATGCCCGTGAGATCTCCGGCGCCGTCACCATGGTCGTGACCAAGGATAAAGTGATTCATTTGGAAACGACCGGGCTGGCGGACATCGCCGCCCAAAAGCCCATGCAGGCGGACACCGTGTTCTGGATCGCCTCGATGACCAAGCCCATCACCGCCGTCTCCGTGCTGATGTTGCAGGATGAGGGCAAACTCAACGTGGCGGATCCCATCGCGAAATATATCCCGGCGTTTGCCAGCCTGAAAACTCCCTCCGGCCAACCCGCCAATCTC
The DNA here is from genome assembly GCA_963707025.1 of uncultured Verrucomicrobiae bacterium. Taxonomy (GTDB): domain Bacteria; phylum Verrucomicrobiota; class Verrucomicrobiia; order Limisphaerales; family Palsa-1400; genus JBEKOF01. The sequence goes on from CAVPOM010000004.1 coordinate 272,328, forward strand.
ACCCTTGCCCAGGTGCTGACCCACACCTCCGGCCTGGGCGAAGGCGATGCCAATGCCGCGCACAACGCGCATACCCTGGCCGACATGATCCCGCTCTATCTGGCCGCGCCCATGCAATACGAGCCGGGGTCAAAATGGAGATACACGCAATCGGGCATCAACACGGCCGCGCGCGTCGTCGAGGTGGTCAGCGGGATGTCCTTCGATGTCTTCGTCCAGCGGCGCATCCTTGATCCGCTCGGCATGAAGCACACCACTTTCTATCCCGCGAACATGCCGTCCGCGCATCTGGTCGTGGCTTACAAAAAAGACCAGGCCACCGGCGCGCTGGTGGTGGCGCCGCCGCTGGGCGATTTCGGGGCGGCCGGCCATCCGCCGTTCGGCAATGGCGGGCTTTTCTCCACCGGCCCCGATTATGCCCGCTTCTGTCAGATGCTCCTTGGCGGGGGCGTGAGGGAGGGCAAACGCTATCTCAGTCCGGCGGCCATGAAGCTGCTCACCACCGTCCAAACCGGCAGCCTGCCCACCGGCTTTTTCCAATCGGCCGAATATGGCCAATACGGTGAAAACTACGGTTGGGGAATTGGGACCTGCATCCTGCGCGCGCCGCATCCGGGAGTCGCGGCCATGCTCTCCGCCGGCACCTTTGGCCACGGCGGCGCGTGGGGCACGCAGGCATGGATGGATCCGGTGTTTGGCGTGGCTTACGTGCTCATGGTGCAGCGCTCCAATTTTGGCAACAGCGACGCCAGCGGGGTTCGCCGCGCCTTTCAACAAGCGGCGGCCGATGCGCTGCCGCAGAAAACTTTTTCCGCAATTCCTTGAGCAACGCGCTCGTGAAAAAATGGCAGGCAAGAACCTGTCGCTCTCCAACAATGATGAACAAATTCCCCGAAGCCTATGCAAACCACACGCCGCCAGTTTATCCAATCCGGGCTTGTTTGTGCCGCCGGCTTGACCGTCAGTCCGCACATCGCCTGGGCCGCTGATCAGCCGAAAACCGTGTCCCTCGGATTCCAACTTTACACGGTGCGCGGCGAATTTGCCCGGAACGTCCCGGACACGATCAAGACGCTCGCGCAAATCGGCTACCGCGGAGTCGAGTTTTGGGATTACAGCGGCACGCCCAATGTTTATCAGCACTATTCCGCCGCCGATTTGCGCAAAATCCTCGATGAAAATGGCCTGAAGTGCTGCGGCATGCATGTGACGTTGGAGGCGTTGGCAGGGGACAAGCTCAAGCGCACGATCGAAAACAACCAGACCCTCGGCAATATCTACATCAACCTGGTCATGGCTCCGGACCTCATGAAATCGGAGTCCGGCATTGGCGAGTTGGCCGCGCTGTTGAACAAAACCTCCAGCGAATGCCGGGCGCAAAACATGGTGGCCGGCTATCATTGTCACGCGTTCGACTTCGCCCTGATCAATGGCCGCTTCGCCTGGGAAATCCTTTTCCGCCGGCTCAAGCCCGAGGTCAACATGCAGCTCGATGTCGGCAACTGCCTGTCGGGCGGCGGCGACCCCATTGCCATGTTCAAGGAATTCCCGGGCCGCTCCTGGACCGTTCACATCAAGGAATACAAGGAAAAGACCTTCGACAGCGATTTTTACAAGGAAGTGTTCCACCTTTGCGAAACGACGTGTGCGACCAAATGGTATATCGTCGAAATGGGCAGCGATGACGGCACCGGCTTCGAGGTGCCGCGCCAGGCGCTCGCCAAACTCCACAGCCTCGGCAAATAACCATGAAAACCAGCCATGCCACCCCTTCGCCTTCGGCGGCAGGGACGGTGCCGCCCGCCTGCCCCGCCCCGCGCGCGGGCCGCCTTTCGCGCCGCAAATTCATGCTCGCCAGCGGCGCCGCGGCCGCTTTTGCCATCGTGCCGCGCCACGTTCTTGGCGGAGCGGGATTTGTCCCGCCCAGCGAAAAGATTACCCTGGCCTGCATCGGTTGCGGGACGCAGGGGCTGCGCGAGCTGGTGGACCTGCTGCCGGTGCCGGAAATCCAAATCGTGGCCGTTTGCGATCCCGTCAAGGACAGCCACGATTACTTGGACTGGTCCAGCGACGGCTTGCGCGCGGCCATCGCCAAAGGCATGGGCAAACCGGATTGGCGGCGCGGGCGGGGCGGTGTTCCCGGAGGCCGCGACATCGCCAGGGAACTCATCGAAACATTTTACGCCGGCCAGCGGTCTTCGGAAAAATTCAAGGGCTGCAACCCCTACGCCGACTTCCGCCAATTGCTTGACCGGGAGAAGGACCTCAACGCCGTCAAAATCATGACGCCCGATCATCTGCACGCGACCATTGCCCTGGCCGCGATGAAGCAAGGCAAGCATGTGCTCATGCACAAGCCACTGGCCAATCGCTTGCAGGAAGCCCGCTGGGTCATCGAAACCGCGCGCAAAACCAAAGTCGCCACTCATTTCCTGGCGGCCAACGACGGCGCCGACATTCGGAGGATCAAAAGCTGGATTGACGACGGCGCCATCGGGACGCTGAGCGAGATTCACAATTGGACCAACCGCCCCGTCTGGCCGCAATATGGCGCCCTGCCAACCGACACGCCTCCGGCCCCGGCCGATTTTGACTGGCCGCTGTGGCTTGGGCCTTGCACCGACCGTCCCTATCATCCGCATTACACCCACATGGTGTTTCGCGGCTGGTATGATTTCGGGGGCGGCGCGCTCGCCGACATGGGCCACTACAGCCTTTGGTCCGTCTTCAAGCTCTTCGATCTGGACTCCCCGGTCTCCGTCGAATCGCGTCCCAGCCACGTCTGCGCGCTCAACGGCAACGTGGCCATCACCGTCAAAAACGACTGGTCCTTTCCCGACGCCTGTGTCATCCGCTTCAAATTCGCCGCTAAAGGTCCGCGCCCGCCCGTGGATCTCTTTTGGTACGACGGCTCCATGAAACCGCCCACCCCCGGGGAATTGGAAACCGACGGCCATGAACTCGCTGCCGAAGGGCTGATGTTTGTTGGCGACAAAGGAAAAATCCTGGCCGATTTTCGCGGGGAAGACCCGCGCCTCATTCCCGCCGGGAAGATGCGCGATTATCTGGCGGCCCGGAATCTGCCCGCGCCGCCTCCCTCGCCTCGCGACCTCGGCCCAGCCCAGCGCCGCGCGATCAACCGGTGGGTGGCCGCCTGCAAAGGCGGCCCGGCGACGGACGGCGACTTTCTCCAAGGCGGGCCCATCTCCGACGCCTTCAACCTCGCGGCCGTCTCGCTGCGTCTGGGTGGCCGGAAACTGGTCTTTGACACTGCCGCCATGCGCATCACCAATCTCGCCGAAGCCAACCGCCATCTCACCCGCGAATATCGCCAAGGCTGGGAACTGCCAGGTTGATGAAGAACCGGGTCGCCTCAAGGCAGCGCCACGCCGCCGCCGGCCACGTTGCTTTTGTCAAACAGGCGCGTGCCCAGGACGATTTTTTTTGGGACCGATTGCCCGTGGAGAATCTTCAGGGCGGCCGCGACGGCCTCCGCGCCACCGGTCGGATAGCGGAAGGTCGCGTCAAGTATTCCTTGCCGGACATAGGCCACGCCCTCCTGCGGCAGGGCGTCAATGCCCACGAAGAGGATGTTGTCGCGCCCGGCGGCCTTGGCGGCCAGATACGCGCCGTGCGCGCCCGGATCGTTGTGGGCGTAAACCAGGTCAATCCGGTCGAAACGCGACAGGGCGGATTCCATCTCCGTGCGTGCCTCCGGTTCGAGCCATTTCATGTCGGCCTGGAAAATAACGTCGATGCCCGAACCGGCGAGGGCGTCGCGAAAGCCGTTGTGCCGGTCCTGGCCGGGGATGGAAGTCATCAGGCCCATCAACTCGACGACCTTGCCCTGGCCGCCGAGTTTTTTGACGATCCATTGTCCGGCGGCCTGGCCGATTTTCTTATTGTCAGCGCCGATGAAACAAGTGTACTTGTCACCGAGGACGGCGCGATCCAGGACGATGACCGGGATGCCGGCGTCCAGGGCGCGGGCCACGGGTTCGGTGAGGGGTTGGGCTTCTTTGGGGCTGATGAGGATGAGATCCACTTTGGCGCTGACCAACTCCTCCAGGTGGGAACGCTGTTTGAGGGTGTCGTTTTGCGCGTCCTTGAAGATGACGCTCAGTTCGGGATGTTGGGCGGCGGCGCTGCGGATGTCCTCGTTCATCTGCACGCGCCACGGCTCGCCCAGGTTGCACTGGGACATGCCGATGGTGTAATGCCGGGCCGCGCCGGCGGCGGGCGGTTTGGCATCGGAATCGGCACGGTTGCAGCCGGCCCAGGGCGCGGCCAGCAAGGGCAAGGCAAGCAGGGGAAAAATTTGCAGGAATGGTTTGCGCATGTTTTTATTCAGGTCCGCCGGCGCCGCTGCGTCAGGACCGCGGCGACAATAATGACGCCGGTGAGAACCAGACGGCCCGCCTCGGGGACGGCGTTAATGCTCAGGATCTTATCCAGATAGCCAATAGTCAGCACGCCCAGCAAAGTCAAACCCATCCCGCCGCGTCCGCCCATCAGGCTGGTGCCGCCGATGACCACCATGGCGATGGCGGCCAATTCGTAACCGGCGCCGGCCTCCGGATCGCCTTGCTGCTCCTGGGCCGCCTGGCAGAGTCCGGCCACGGCCGCAAACAGGCCGGAGGCGGCGTAGGCGCACGCCTTGGCGCCGATGACCGGGACGCCCGACAGGCGCGCTGCTTCTTCGTTGCCGCCGATGGCGTAGAGGTAGCGGCCCCATCGGTGCCGGGACAAGGCCAGCCAGGCCAGGGCCAGACAAATCATAAATATGACCGTCACCATGGAAAGGTTTCCGCCCAGGATGCGATGATCAATGGCGCGAAACAGCGCCGGCACCTCCACGTAGCGATAGGCGCCGCCGGCAGTTTGCACGGCCGTCGAGACTTTCATCCCGCCCGAGGCGTACTTGGCCAGACCCCGCGCGAAAACCATCATGGCGAGGGTGGCGATGAAAGGTTGCACACGCCAGGCCGCTGTAATCAATCCCGCGACCAGGCCGCAGGCGGCGCCGATGGCCAGGCTGGCGGGCACGACTTCCCAGGCCGGCCAGCTCCAGTGAATCGCCATTTTCGCGGCGCAGACCGCCGTCAAGGCCACCAGGCTGCCGACGGCCAGATCAATCCCGCCGGAAATGATGACCAGCGTCATGCCGCAGGCCAGGATGCCATAAACCGATGCCTGGCGGAGCGTGTCGCGATGGGTGCCGATTTTGAAAAACGCGCCGTCGGCATTGCACACCGCCCCTGCGGCCAGCACCAGCACCAGCGCCAGCAAAGCCCGCCCACCGGCGCTGCCCAGAAACGATTTCCAGGCGGGCGGCGGCGAAGCGGGCACAGTGTCGTTCATGAGATGTCGGCCGCCCGTCCCATCGCGGCGGCAAGGACGGCTTGCGGTGTCGCCTGGCCGCGGGCCAGTTCGGCGGTGACGCGCCCCCGGTGCAGCACGATGACGCGGTCGCTCAATGTCAATAATTCGGGCATTTCCGACGTGATGAGCAAAATGGCCATGCCCTGGGCGGTCCATTGGTCCACCCATTGGTATATTTCCCTTTTTGCGCCGACATCAATGCCGCGAGTCGGCTCATCGAGCAGGAGCAGGCGGGGCCGGGTGTGCAACGATTTGGCCAGCGCCACCTTTTGCTGGTTGCCGCCGGAAAGGGTGCCGGCTTCCACCTCCAGCGACGGGGCGCGCAGCCGCATGGGACCGGTCATTTGTTCGGCGGCGGCGCGTTCGCGGGCCGGACGACGCCAGCCGCCTGGCGAAAGGGCGCGCAGGCCGGCCAGGGTGGCGTTGGCGGTGACGGACATCGAGAGCACCAGGCCGGTGGCCTTGCGGTCGTTGGTCAGAAGGGCAACGCCGGAGGCGATGGCTTTTCGGGGCGAGGCAAAATGAGCCGGGAGGCCATCTATTTGCGCCGACCCGCTGGTGCAGGAACCATAGGCGCCGAACAAGCCGAGAAAGAGTTCGCTGGCCCCGGAACCTCGCAGCCCGCCAAGGCCAACGACTTCCCCGGCGCGGGCCGACAAGGAAATCTGTTCGACAGCGGGCCGGGCGGAAAAACCCGCGGGAAAGACGCTGAAATTCTCCAGGCGCAGGCGCTCCGCGCCGGGATGGGGGACACGGCGCGGGAATTGTTCGCCCAAATCGCGTCCCACCATCCACTGGATCAACTGCGACGCCGGCACTTCGGCGGCGGGCGCCGAGCCGATCCACCGGCCGTCGCGCAGCACGGTAATGCGGTCGGCCAGGCGCTCGATTTCCTCCATTTTATGGGTGATATAAACAATGGCGCAGCCGCGCGCCTTGAGCGATTGGATCCAGGCGAAGAGCCTGGCGGCTTCGGGCGCATTGAGGGCGCTGGTCGGCTCGTCCATGACAATGACCCTGGCCTCCTGGCTGAGGGCCTTGGCAATTTCGATGAGCTGCCGGATGGCGGCGGGGAACTTTTCCACCGGCTGGTGGACATTGATGTCCAGGCCGAGCTGGCCCACCCAATGCCGGGCGGCTTGCGGCTGTTGCGCCCTGGGCACAAAACCGGCCAGGGCCGGCGTGCGGCCGAGAAAAAGATTGTCCGCCACGCTCATGGCGCCGATGAGCGACAATTCCTGGTGAATGACCGCCACCCCCAGCGCGCCGGCCTGGAGCGGATTGCGCGGACGCACTTCGCGGCCCGCGATTTCCAGGCGGCCTGCAAAGTCGGTGTGGATGCCGGCGAGGATCTTGATCAAGGTGCTTTTGCCCGCGCCATTTTCCCCGGCCAGAACGTGAACCTCGCCCGCGCGGCATTCCATTTTGACATCCTGCAAGACGGTTACTGGCCCGAATCTCTTGGTGATGCCGGACATGCGCACCAAAGGCGGCTGCTTGGAACTGGCTTCGGGCATTTAGGTGGATTTGATTTCGCGCATGCCACCCAAGCTTGACTTCCGGCGGTCGGGAATTACAAGCCAAAATGGCGTTTGGCAAACTCGTGGCCGGAGCCGGTTTTGAGATATTCTTCAAATTTCTGCGCCAACTCCAACTTCTCAAAAGCGGCGTAAGATTTTACTCCCCACGGCTTCAATTCTGAGGTGTGAGGGCATTTGCCGGCGTTGTGCTCCGCAAGGCGGCGTTTAAGAGCGTCGGTGTGGCCCCGGTAAAATTGGCCGGGCATGGCAACACTCACCAGGATGCAGGTATAAAACATAAGCGTGAATCCATACAAAGGATGGCCTGTCATCCGTAGCTCGGAACCCGGTCGCACGGCAGCCCTACTTCGCTCCGCGGACGGAGCTACGGAGGGCACCATCCTCCGCTCGGAACCTGCGGGTTGGCGAAGCGTTCCTGCGGCGTCAAACCCGTCATACCCACGTAAACACACGGTTTCTTCGGGTCCCGCCTTGGGTTTTCAGCCCGGACCATTCGGATTTTGCCCACTGCCGGGGCGAGCAGCACGAAGTAAACGTTGTGGTGAAGCTCCTGTTGACGGCCGTGGAGGTGTCGCTTGAGGGTGCGGCGCTTCATTCACCTTTTTCGCTGATCGAGTTCAAGACGGGGGCGGGTTGCATCAGGCTCATGATCTCATTGTGGCCAGTTCCCATTCTCCATCGAGTTGCCCGGTTCCACCACCACATGCTGGATACGTCTCCGGTTCCAGGCATAAACAATATGCACCAAGCCGCCCCTCGTTTGAATCACCGCCTGGTAGGAAAATACCTTGCCCGCCTCGTTTTCCAAGATCAATGCGGCCCAGCCGTTTTCACGCAGTAACCGGAGCCTGGACTAACCTCTATTTCGCCGGGCGTCCCAGTTGTGGTCGCGAATAATCTGGTCGAATTTGGCTTTTGGCTCGAAATCGGCCGGCACCATTTTGAACTTCACCAGATAATTGCATACATCGCGCAATTGCCGCACCTCGTTGCGTTTGGTGTTGACTGTGTTGGCGGGAATGGCCTGAAAGTCGGCAACGTATTTTAGCAGGGCCGTTTTCACTTTTTGATAGGTGGCGTCGTCGCTCGCGTAGCAAAGTGATTCTGCATAGCGCAGTGTCTGCTCCAGGGATTGACTCGGGGCGGTCATTTTGTCGGCGTCCGCGCGGACGCTGGCGGCGATTTCGGCGCGCTTGGCCGCGGTGGCTTTGGACGTCAAATAACCATCGTCACCGCCCTGGGCCGCGCGCGGCGGCAGGAGGCGATACCAGATATTGCGAAAGCGGACCGGGTTGCCATGGTCCTGGAGCTTGAGCGGTCCAGAGTCGGGGAAATGACTGGGCTTGGCGCGCGCCATGTGCCCGGTCTCGCCCTCGATGATGGCGTGATCCTGCACGGCAACGCCGTTCTCAAAAACCGTGACGTAGCCGGCCTCCACCAATTGGCCATCCTCGGCGTAGAGCGGACGCCGGAAAATAATGTCGTAGGTTTGGAACTGGCCGGGCGGCAGGAGCGCGTTGGCCATGGGCGCATGCTGCCCATAGACGGCTCCCGCCATGCCATCTGCGTAAGTCGGGTTCTTGTAATTATCCAGCACTTGCACCTCGACCAGGCCCATCAGGAACACCCCGCTGTTGCCCCGGCCCTGGCTGGTGCCTTCGACCCGCGTGGGCGAGGCCCATTCCACGTGCAATTGACAGTCGCCGATATTCTCCTTGGTTCGGATGTAACCCGATCCCGGCACGCATTCCATCGCGCCGTTTTTTATGACCCATTTGGTCGGTTCGTGCCGGGCGTTGTCGGCCTCCCATTTGGAAAGGTCGGTGCCGTCAAAAAGGATGATGGCGTCCGAAGGCGGCTTGCCCGGTTGGTCCGGGCTGCCGAACGTGCCCGGCGTGACGATAAGCGGCTGCGGGCGGTTTTGGTCGTGAACTTCCCACGGGTGATGTTCATCCGGCGGGTCGCCATAAAAGGAGTGTTCGCGGTAAACTCCATCTGGCGCCGTCTGTCCCAACGCCGCCGTAGCGGTCGTGAGCAGTCCAAGCAACAATGGCAAAGTGGAATGTGTTTTCATAAAAACATTGAGTAATTAATGGGCACGATTGGCACCGCGGTTAAAAAAGCGGCGTTATTATGCGTTCGGCCAATCCGTTGGTCGAGAGAAATGATCAGCCCGAAAAACCGGCAAAACTGGCCTGGTGGGGGCAAAGACTGGCCCTGGAAGGACGGTGATTTTGTATTCAAAAATCCGAATTGTCCCCAATCTGTCCCCAAATGTCGATACTTTCGAAAACTGTATGGTGGAGGCGGCGGGAGTTGAACCCGATTTTAGCGTTCGCGGCCATTCGCAAAAAGAGCGTTTACATAGGGAGAATTTGCGCGTTGTGAAAATCACGTCAAGAATAGATACGAACCAAAGCGAAAGTTTTTTGTGTGGAATTGTGTGGAAAAAAAGGCTGCGGGTTTTATGCCCGCGTCCCGGCCAATGATTTGCTTTTCCATGCTTTTCCAAACAGATTCCACACAGATTCCACACAGTCTCACCGTGACATGCTGGCCCGGCCCGGAATGGCCGCCCGCCTGCCCCGGCCCGCTCATGCTCACCATGATGGAGGTTGCGCCCCGGCCTGCCCGCGCGGACCTGGCCGGCGTTCACTCCCGGCAATGCGCGGGCCTGCCCGGCTTGCCCCGGCCCGGTCGTTTGGCCGTGCCGCGTTCATTCCGGGCGATTGCGCGGACTGCCCGCGCGGTTCACTTGCCCCGCGCGGCCCGGCTGGCACGTCCAAAGGTTGGTAAAGCCGTTTGGGAAGGATTGCCACCAGGACGCATTTTGTTGGCAGGGGGGCTGTCATCATGCCGCCCGGCCCGCAATCGCCTGCCCTTGCCCGCCGTTTGGAAGCCACGCGGCCCATTTTCTTGAACGTGTGAACGCGCCGGTCGGCAATCGGTGGGGGATTCGACACCAGGGGCGGCTCACCAGGTTTGATCGGCGGAAAGGTAGGAGAGTAATTCGCCTGGCCCGCCTGGCGTCATTGATATGTCGCCCATTGTGCGCGGGCATTCCGCGTGTCCGCCCGCCCGTCAAGCCACGCGAGATAATTCCGCATGTCGAATTGAACGAAAATGACTTCAACGCCACGGCTCCGCAAATAATCCGCAAAATCCGTGTTGGCGTTTTGGCCGGCGGTGAAGTCCGCGTTGCTGTCCTGTTCACCCGCCAACAACCAATCCTCCTTGCAATCGTAAGCCGTCAAAGTCACGCGCGCGGGGATGTTGCCGCCGGCTGCAACGATTTGCTCAAATTGGCGGATTGCATCATTTGCAGTTGGCTGGCTCACGTCCAGGATGTCTGCGCCAGAATCCAGAGCACGGCAAGAAAAAAGAGGCAACGATTGTCTGCCCGCGTTGCCCCGGCCCGGCCCGCCTTGCCTGGCCCGCCCTTGGCTTCCCGGCCCGGCCTGTCAATCAAAGCCCCGCCTGGCTCAATCCTGCCACAAGCCTTGCCCCTGGCATGGACTCTCTGCCCCGGCCCGCAAGGCTTCCCATAAATCATCAATTGGAGGATACGGTCAAGCACGCATCGCCCTTGGCCGCCCCGGAAGCCTGGCACGTCCACGCGGGCGCAATTCCCGTAAAGTGGTTTTCGAGAAACGGAGGGGGACGGCGCCCGCTGGCGATTTGCGGCCGGCCGCATTTGGATCCCCTGGCGTTCGTTTTCCCGGCCCGGAAAGGGGGGGTATAATGTCCCGCCCCGTCAATCAAAGCGCGTCCTGGGGCAAATTAGCGAATCTTTTTCAGGCGTGTTCTCTTAGACGCCTCAACAAGTATTTTAACGAGCTTGCAAACGATGGAATGGTTTGCATAATACCAATAAAGTTCACACCCGTCTCATAAGGGGAAAAGTCTGGTGCTGACCTGTTCATTTGCAAGGGTTTAATTGGTCTTCGGGGTAAAATGAGATTTTGATTTTTCCGAGTTTGGCTTTTGGGTTTGGTATGCGCCTGTTTGGGCGCGTGTGCTGTCCCATAGCTTTATTGGAAGCCGGGGAAATACGCCTGCTCGGGCCGCGCCAAGTGGCGAAAGCTGCCGCCTGCTGTCCCATAGCACGCCAGCAAATTGAGCAGATCATATTTCTCCCAGAGCGCCGCCCGCAAAATCGTGAACAGCCGGGTGAAGCTGTGCGCCCAGTTGGAGAGGTGACTGAGGTAGCGCAACAGCACGTAGGTCAACAGCGCCGTCCACACCTGCCAGCGCACGGCGTTGGCGTTGTGGCCCAGAAAATCCGCCAACTGCAAGGTCTGCTTGATTTGTTTGAAGAAGACTTCGATCTGCCAGCGGCAGCGGTAAAGGTCGGCCACGCTGCGCGGACTCCACTCCAGGTTGTTGGTCAGGAAGGTCATTTCCCGTTCCTCTCCATCAATCTCGACCAGCGCCACCACCCGGCGCATCAACTCCGGCGCGGGTTTGTTCTCGTTGCTCAGGACGATCACTTCGTCGCGCAAAATCTTCGGGTCTCTGGAGGCGGGCATTTTCCGCACCACCTCATAGCCCATGTTCTCCTTGGCCCGCGTCACCCAAAAGACCCCGCGCCCGTCCAAATCCCGCAAGTGGCCGAAGTCCACATAACCCTTGTCGAACAAGGCGATTTCGCCGCTCTTCAAGTCGGCGCACAGTTCCCGCGCCCGTCGGTTGTCGTGCTCGGCGGCAGTGTCCACAATGACAAAACCGGGCAAAAGATTCTGCAGATTCAACCGCATATGGGTTTTGGCGGCGGCCTTGCGCCGGCGGTGCTTGGCCCAGTCCAGGCAGTTGGCCACCAGTTCCATGGTCGTGCTATCAATCACATGGATGGGCATCTTGAAACGGAAGGCGGGGCCACGGCGCTGGCCCGCGGCAAAGCCGGGCGTCTGTGCTTTCAAATGCTCCAGGACCCGCCAGAAGAGTTGTTCGGCCATCTGGGCCGGACGCTCCCGGTTGGCGTGGGAGAGGCCGTTGCGGCTGGGGGCGCTGGCGCCGCGCAAAGTGGACAGCGGCCCGGAATGCAATTGCAGCGAGTCGCACAGATCGTTGAGTCCGATGCAATGGGTGAGTTGCGCGTCCAGCAAACTGACCGTGTGACTCCACGGACTGAAGGTGCGCGACTTATCCAGAGCCCGGTCTCCCGCGCTATTTTGGAGACTTCATGCGCAGGAATGAGATTGCAAATCTGGCGCAAAACGTTAAACCGGGACCGTGTCGGTTTGATTTTTTTGTTTTTCATGCCTGCCTTGTGGCAGGTTCAAATGGTCAAGCCAACACTTTTTTCCAATTTCCTGTGGGATGGCTGTGAATAAAGTTCATGTCTTTGAGCCGATGAGAGACTTAATAAATCCGCAAGAACCGCAGGATATTTCCGACGCGGAAGCCACCTTGGGTTTCGAGAGGCTTTTGATTGAAGGGCTTGGGGACTTGGACAAAGACCAGACAAACCCGTTTCCGATTCCGGTTGTGGTAAAGATTTTGTCTTCATCTGATATTTTGCTCAAAACCTTTGATTTTGACGGGAGTATAATATATTCTCATAAGCGGCGGGGCAACTCGAAGTCCTATCCAGTGAAAGAATGGCACCCCGTAGATGCCCCGGTCAGTGATGCCGCAGATTTCCTGTCCAGATATGCCAATCGCACCCACCCGGAAAGCGCATTCGCCCATACGATTATCCCATGCAGTTTTAAACATAGCAAAGCAAACTTTGGGTGAAACCCGCTCCAACCAGGCTGATTTAATCCAGCATCCGAGTCAATCATAATGCCTTGTTTGCATCGCCCGCGCGGCCCGGCGTCAGGAGGCTTTGCGATTTTCCTCTGCTTCTTCAATTGAATCTATCCCGGCCCGCAACATTTTAAGAATTCTGGCGGCGGTCTCTTCCATTACAACGACCATTTCAGGGGCACGAAGTCCCTCAAGTTTCGGGGGAAGGTTATTTTGCAATTCTTGAAGCAAAACCTGTTTCTGATTGAGTGCGATGCTCCCGAAAATGCGTGACACATCGGACTTTTTCATATACAGCCCCTCGAAAAGCGCGTTCTTGTTTTCTTTCTCCTTTAGAGTCTGCAAAAGGCACAGGACTACAACATCTTCTTTGGGGGGTAATGCCTTTCCAGAAACATCCGGTTTGTTGGCTTCCAACCAAGGTTGGACTTCCCCGCAATGAATTTTGCCGTGCCGGAAGGCGAGACAGCCTTTTTTCTTGCACCATCGGAGAATTGAAATCGTAATGCCAAGGTGGGATGACGCCTGGCCCAAAGTCTCTGCTATAAAATCCTTGGTCTTATACTCACCGCGCTTCCCTTTGGCTGTTTTCATTTTCATCATCGGCAAGGTTTAAAGTGGGGCTGGCGGCCCGGCGAAGCTACAGGCTCCGCGGAATGATTCAATTTTCAAGTTCCATCCGCCAGCCCCGGTTATGACCAAAACGCCTCGGTTGGAATGTGAAGCGCAAAGGTCAAAGTTTTCATGTGTCAAATCGAATTCCGTTTTGCTCGGCGAACCTCTGAATATCGGCCTGGGCCTGGGCCAGTTGCGCCGTTTTCTGCTCAATGTAATCGGCGTAATAGCCCTTTGCCATTGGCAGGGCTGCCAAGTTCACGAATTGAGAGTATAGCTCGCCGGGCCGCGCTCCGCTTTCAATCATACCGTCCAACGCGGGATTGGCCCGGATAGGGTCATTGAGCATTCCTAAAAGTTCCTGGCCGCGCTTGATATACGCAATGAGCAAGTCACGGCGGCGAAGCAAACCCTTCCATCGGTCTGTCAAAACTATTCCCCGCTCAATGTCCGCTTCCGCGCTCGCCAGTTCTGCTTTTATCCTTGTCTCATTTTGGAATGCCTGCGTCAATACTATTGGAATGGTTCCAGTAGGCGCGTTCCGCGCAGCCCATTCCTTTTGCCGCTCAGCAACGCCTTTCCCGCCTTCTTTTGCGAGCGAGAGAAAATCCGGGGCTTGTGGAGTAATTGTTTCACTCATAAGTTTCGGGGTGTTTAGGATTCGGATTCGAGGAAGGCAATGAAAGCATCAATCATAGTTTGTTGCCGCCGGTGCATACCGCCAAAAATCCCGGATGGGGGGGGCGACATCCGCAAATTTGCAGCAAATGATTCTGCTGTCTGGCCGGGGATTTTTAAACCTTCAATGTAGTATTGACGTTCAAGCCGGTGGAGAGTTTCCGCGTCACTGCTGGACGTGGCGCAAATCCTGTTCGTTTCGACTTCGCCGAAAATCTCACATGCCAAAGCACCAAGTTGGTCCACGTCCAATCTTGCGACTTTGCGCCCTACAGGCGGAATGCTCGCCAAGCTGACCGGAATTTTGAAAGGGTCGTCATCGGTGGCCGGTCGCTGCAAACCATGAATGCCCGCGGCCATGTCCCGGCGGATGGATGCAGCCATTCTTTCGACACCGCGCAAAGACCCGTCAACGGCTGGCCTGGCTGGCGATGCTGGCTTTGGCGGAATTGCCGATTGAAACGGCCTTGCCACATTTGCCACTGGCAATGGTGTAACCGGCAATGCGAACCTTGCCGTCCCGCCGGCGGCCTTCACTGCATCGCGGGTTTTCTGTGGTAACTCAACGGAAGGGTCGAGTTTGCGAAGCGCATCCCATTTTGCCATAACTACTTTCATTTGCTCTTTGCGCTCAGTCCCGGAAAGCCCGGCGGCCTGATACGCGGCCCGAAAGGCGGCATCCACTACGGTATCACCTTTAGCGGCCCTAGCTTCTTGCTCCCAGACCAACACACGGCTGTAAGACGGCATCATAATCGTTTTCATCCTATAAATGCCACGGCGTTAAGCAAAACGAGCATTCTACAGGGGAAACGATTGTTAAGTTGAAGGTTGCAGGAATTGTCCTAAAGTGTTTTACGAAACATCCCGCCCTGCTGCTTTCGTAATTACCACAGCAACAAATGTGCAATAATTGGCGTGTGTTTTGTGAGTCGAAGTCCAGTTGACGGGCGGATTTTTTGAGTCCCGCCTTTCAGGTTTTTCCAGCATTGAATTAAGAGAGTGGGGGGGATGTCTTACCGTTTTTCCAGCATCTAACCTCAGTAAATTATATCAGGATTTAGCGAACTTAGGACTAAAAAACGATTTCTTTAGTCACATAGCGAATCGGCAAAATTTCTCGGACACCCCAAGGGGAGTTAGGATGATAGCTTTCCTACCTGGGGGCCTATCGCTCACAACTCACCAGGATTGGCCTAACAAGTCATAGGATTGATTGTGGCGGCCCTTGGCGGGCATGGTGGCACATTGGAGCATCCGGCCAATTCTGCGCGGCCTGGCTGGCTGATTATGCTTTGGCCCGATAGATTTAATTTGCGTGAGACTTCCGCCATGATAGCCTGGAATTCCTCGTAACTAATTCCATGCTTTCGAGCAAGTAAGGCGGTTGCTTCGTTGGGACTGCTCAAGATAAGGCCAGTTATCACGGCCAAAGCGTCAAGCAAGACCTCTGGCCGGCGGGACTCTGACAGATAAATTAGGAGCGCCCTTACGCTTTCCAAAACTTCACCCCGGATTTCGTCGGCGCTGTCGTCTTGCGGCTCTGGGTCATTGCCGGGGACACATTCAATCGGCACAAGTTGCACAGGGATGCGTTGCCCGTCTTCCCACGCTACTTCGCCACCGTCCAAAATGCGTTTCACAAAGACACGTTTTACGGATTGGCTCTGCCTTGTCAATACTCAATCATCGTCTTTGGCGTCAGATTGTGCATCAATGGCCGCGTGCAAGCGGGTCGCCCAGCTATGGACTCTGGTTGCATCTGGGTTTTCGCCGTTTTGTCTTGCCGTAATTACTGGCTTTGAGCCCCTGAAGCTGGCGGTCACAACGCAGGCAGTAAATGGCTTCACTCATGGTTCAAATGCTCTGGCGGAGTTTCTTAAATTGCTCTTGCTCCTTTGCAATTTCCTCTGGCGTTTTGGTGGCAAGCGGCTTTTCGCGGGGATCATGGGAGTTACCTTCAATGCCGCTGCTCGCTTAAGGTCAATGGCAGGTTTAATCCGCTTCCCATAGAAACTCCGCGCCTGTGCAAGGTCCTGCTCAAATCGGCCGGGGTCGCCGATGAGATTATCAAATTTGAGCGCCCCTTGGTTCCTCTTGTAAGCTCCTTGGTTCGATTTCGCATTTGCGATTCCTTCACGGATTAACTTGACCACGAGCTTGAAGTCATCATGGGTGAATGGGTTCTGATGGGTGATTCCGTATTGAAGCCATTCAAACCATTGGCGCTCCCGGGCCATGTCCAAGGCAATTTCAGAGTAACCAGTGAGCTTTTGGTAAAGCTCGTGGAAGGCTTCGATCTCTTTGCCTTTGTCTTTTGGAATTTCTGAAAAAGGAGAGAGAGAGACGGGCTTTTCTTTGTCTTTTTCTTCGCCTTCTACCCTTATACCCTTATAGGATGTGGTTAGCTGATGGTTCGCTGATGGTTCGCTGATGGTTAGCTGTTGGTTACTTTGATGGTTAGGCTGATGGTTAGGTGGCTCAATGGAAACAGCAAAAAGCCTTGTGTCACAGAGCTTTGCAACCGTTCCTTTGATGGTTCCATTCTTGGCTGGTTTGAAGGTTGCAAAACCTGTTACTTTCAAAGCTTTTATCGCGCCTCTGTATTCGCCTCTGGTTAGCCCGCATTCCCAATAATCACCTAAATAGGCTTCACCGGGCTGCAACTCATGTTCATTGTAACCTTTGGTCCACTGGGTTCGGTCCGCAATGTGCCACGCCAAGAGAAAGGCACGCGGATATTTCTTGGCGAATGCCCTTGCCTCTGGCCCGCGTGTTGCGGCAAAGAATCCCTCTGGCGGAATGCCGTCTGGATAAAGCCGTGAAGGTTGCTCTCGGCCCGCTGCATTTTCACTCTTGACAGCCGGTGTCTCTGTAGGGTAATCTGGCATAGAGTTAAAGTTAATTGTTGACCTGCCGCGTGTTCTTGACAGGGAGCGCGGCGGGTTTTTTTATTGGCTCGGTTTCCAGGCTGTAGCAATGGAATTATTGACGGCGGATTTGATCTCCTTTTCAGGGACGGCCCGGCCGCAATTCTTGACGGCATCGGCCAGCAGGGTTTCAATCTGGCCTCGCTCCAAGTGCCGGTGCAAGTGGCGACTGACATTGAATAAGAAGGGATGCACTCCAAGTGGTGATTTTGGGCAGGAATTGACTTTAGCTTGAAGCCACTTTGGCAGGTTGGACTGAGCGGCGTTCATGGCTTATCCTTTTTCCGCCTCTTGGCTGCCTGGCGGCATCGCCGGCGGTATTCTTGGCTCCGCTCGCCTGGCAAAAGTGCCCGCTCGCCAAACGTCTCTGTCAAAAGATTGCCATGCTGAGAAACGGCGGCGGTTGACTTGTCAAGAAGTCTGGCTATCTTAACCCGGCTCAATCCTCTTTCTTTCATCGAAATGACTAGAAGCGCATTCATCGCCAGCGCATCCCGTTTTTCAGGCGGCAGAGGGACAATCTTATTCGTATCTGTTTCGACAATTTGCTTTATATTGACTGCGCTTCCCAAAAATGCGGCGTCCAAGCGAACCAACGTCAACCGCTCCAATCTGCGAACAGCCCGCACGGTAGATGCTGGCGACATGGCTTCACGCTCCTCTTTTTCCATCGTCAAGCTGGCCTGCTCCTTTTCGTCAAGGTCGGTAAATCCGTTCTTTGTTACCAACGGAACGATATTGTCACCTTCAAAGGCATATCCCGCCTGTAGTGCTTTGGGCATGGCCTGGCCTTTGGCGTTACCGGGCGACACGGCAGGTCCGGTCCAAGTGCGCTTGCACGTCAGACAAACGAAAGCGCACCATCCTTTCGCCAAGTTTGAAATATGGCAGAATGCCTCTCGCCATGAAGTTATCTACCGTCCTTTGCGTGATCTGCAACTTGACGGCGATCTGGGCCTTTGTTAAGAGTTCTTCACTTCCCGGCATTGCCGTTGTGTGACCGATTGGAACGGATGTATTCTTGTTCATCACCAATACGCACCATGTCAACGTGATTACAAAACTATGATGGATTTACCGAGTAAGAACGGCTTTTTAGATAGTCGTGATTGATAGATTGTCCTTGCAATGTCTCTTGAAATGAGCGAGATTTAGGCTTGTGAAAAGAAAGAGCATCAAACCTTCAGAACTGGCGGCCATGCTAAACCTGTCTCATCAGCAAGTCAGAAGGCTTGCCATTGCTGGCGGGATTCCAGAGACGATCAAAACAAACGGCGGCCATTATCGCTTTCGCAACACACCTTGCTTTACTCGGTGGGTTGCCACTGAAAAAGGCCGTCTGTATCGGCAGGATATTTTAAGAAGCGCAAAGTCAGAGGCTCACGAGCGAGCAAGAGCGGAGCAAAGCGCCTTTCAGCCTCTTTATGAGTTTAAGCGTTGGTTGAAGAAAAACCCTGTCACGCATGAGACGGCAACTTGGGTGATTCGCAGGCTTGCAGAAGAATTGGAGCCACTGGTTAAGTATTCCGCATCGCTCAATTCGGAAATAAATGCCCGTGGCCTGAGCCTTCCCGGCAAGGGGGATATGAACACAAGGGACACCCTCTGAAAACGTGCCTGGGGTCAAATGCGCTTCAAATCCGGCCCGCCTGGCGTTGCCGGTCGGTTCAAGCCCGGCCAGCCGTCAAAGGGAAGCGCGGGCTTCACTTTGCCTTTTCAAATCCATCAATTACGGGATTTCCGATAGCAGGTTTTACAGATTTCAGACGGCGGCAAGGGCGATGATTTTCTCGCCACTGGCGGGGGCAACGAAAAACCACGCCTGCGCATCCGACGGCCTCACAATTTCCCGGTAATTGCGGAAAATCATCGTCGGCGAATTGCCGCATTCCAAGGCCACTTGCGCGACGTTCTGAATTTGCGCCACTCGGTAGGAAATGAAACTGTGCCTGAGCGCATTCGCTTTCCAGGGAATGCCGGTTTTCTTGGATAGCCGGGCGATGGGCTTTTGCGTGTTCTTGAACCGCCAAAGTTGGCCTTCGGGTTTGGCGATGGGCAAAAGCCATTCCCGCAAATTGGGCAGGATGGGGACAAGGCGGCGTTGCGCCGTGCCCTTGTGAGCGTGAACCGTGATATGGTTGCGTTGCAAGTCAACGTGTGACCAGTCCATACGCTCAATTTCAGAACTGCGAAGCCCGGCAAAAGCGCCAATGGCAACAAACGCCCTTGTTTCATCATCCGCCCCGGCCAAAAAGGCGGCAATCTCGTTTGGCGTGAAAATCTCAATTGCGCCAGTCCGTTTCTTTGCCGATGCGATTTTGTCAGCGTCAAGATGATCTTTCGGAATGTAACTCTGTGCCACGGCAAACCTGAAAAGTGAAATAATCGCCATGCGGTAATTGTTTCGAGTCCGGCCTGACACGTCCAAGCCCCTGAGCCAGCCGGAAATGTCCGCCTCAGTCACGTTGCCGATGTTGCACGAAAACGACTTGGCAAAAGTCCCGCAACGATTGTCCAAGTCTTTGATGTGCCGATGGGATAAGCCGTCTGCCTTTTTCGCGGCAATCATTTCCGCGCAACATTCCGCAACGGTTTTCTGCGGTGCATTCAAATTGTTGCGCTTGCGGTAAAACTTCGCGGCGTCCACTAGGGACACCGCCCTTGGCAAAAGTTTGGACGCCTCGGCAAACTGCATTGCGGCCATTTCCAGGGGGACGCCAAAGGGCTTCAACGTCTCGACGGCCCGGATGTATGCAAGCCGGTCCTCGCCCGTCAGGTCCAGGGACACGACCTCGCCCCGCGAAAGTTCATTAACCTTCGCGGCGGCTTCGTCTTTGGCTTGCTGCGGGTCGGAAAACGACTTCACTTGCCGCTTGCCGTCCGGCCCATACCAGGCCAGCCGGTATTCGACATAATGACGATTTTTTATGCGATAGATGGTTACTGCGGCGTTGCCGCGTTTCACTTCAAGAGGAAATATGTCTTTCATGGTGAAATTGTGTGGAATTTGTGTGGAAAAGTCAACCTAAAAAGTTAAGTGCTTGATTTACAAGCACTTATATGGTGGAGGCGGCGGGAGTTGAACCCGCGTCCCTGACAAATTTGCCGGCCGCGACTACATGCTTAGTCAGAAGAGAGTCTCAACCGCCGGATAAGGTCCTGACGCCAATCCGGCAGTCCAGCCCGCATGAAATAGTTTCGATGAAACGCGCGCGGACTCCGCGCCTCACCTAACCTGCTGTGGCGTTCGTCCTTCGTAGCAGGTGTCCGAAGGGGAACGTCGCGGCGCATTTAGGCCGCGAGAGCTAATTCTTGGTTAGCACTTATTTTTGGTTCGATTTTTTACGAGGCCAACGAACCGTCCTCGGCATGCCGCCTCCAGCGCATCTTCCAGGTCGAAACCAGTACGCCCCCCTCCATCGGCTTTAATATCCCACACTTTGCGGCGGGTGGCGAGTTTAAAGTTTGGGCGCGGCCGGCGTGGGTGGCGCGGCGGGCAACGGAGTGCCCGCCCTACCTTCGCCATCCACCCGCTATGGAACTGTTATAGGTTGGGGGCAATGGCGGGGTGGCGCGGCGGGTCCCGATAATTCGGGACCCGCCCTGCCTTCCCCATCCATCCATTGCGGAACGGTTATAAGTAGGGGGAAAATGGCGGGTCCGGGCGGCGGGTGAGTTTGAGGCGGGCGACGCGGGTGCCGTCCATTTCCTCGACGCCCAATTCGAAATTTCCCAGCGGGAGGGTGTCGCCCGCCTTGGGGAAGCCGCCCAGGCGCTGGGTGACCCAGCCGCTGGTGGTGGCGATGCCTTCGCTGGAGAGATTCTGGCCGACTAATTCGCCCAGCTCATGCAAGGGCAGGGCGCCGTCAATCTGCCAGGTGCTCTGGTCGCGGCGGAGGAGGAGCGGTTTTTCCTGGTCGAATTCATCCTGAATCTGGCCGACCAGTTCCTCCAGGATGTTTTCCAGGGTGGCCAGGCCGACGGTGCCGCCCCATTCGTCCACGACGATGGCGAGATGGAGTTTGCGCTCCAGAAAAAGTTGGAGGAGTTTTTCCAGCCGGGTGGTTTCGGGGACGTAAATCAATTTGCGGGCCGCGCCGCGCAAAGCGGCGCCGCTGTCGGCTTTGGCGCGCAAGGCGAATAAATCCTTGCAATGAACCACGCCGAGGGTTTTGTCCAAATTGCCGCCTTCGCAGAGTGGGAAGCGGGAGTAGTGCGATTTTTCGGCCAGCTCCAGGCATTCGGGCAGGCTGGCCTGGGTGTTGAGGCCGACGATTTCCATGCGCGGGCGCATAACGTCGCGCACGGTGCGCCGGCTCAGGTCCAGGGCGTTGAGGATGATGTCGTGGCCCAGGCGGCTGCCGCCGGGACGGCGCTGGGTGAGCATGAGGCGCAGTTCGTCCTCGGAATGGGTGGTCAGGGGCACGGGGCCGGCTTCGATGCCGACGCGGCGGAGCAGCCATTGGGCGCAATGGTTGAGCAGCCAATTGGCCGGGTAGGAGACGCGATAAAACCAGTGCAAGGGGGCGGAGGTCCAGAGGGAAACCGGCAGGGCGCGCTGGATGGCAAACCATTTTGGCCCCAACTCGCCCAGGACGATTTGCAGGAAGGTGACCAGGGAAAAACCGACGGCAAAGGCGATGTCCGCCTGGGCCTGGGGAGAAGTGACGCCGACCCAATCGAGCGCCGGCCGGAGCAAGGCGGTGAACAGCGGCCCGGAGAGCCAGCCCAGCCCCAGGCTGGCCATGGTGATGCCCAGTTGGGTGGCGCTGAGGTAGGAGGTCAGGTTTTGCAGGATGTGCCGGGCCAGGCGCGCGCGGCGCTGGCCCAGGCCGATCAAGGCGTCCAACTGGGTGTCGCGCAATTTGACGAAGGCGAATTCGGCGGCGACGAAGAAGCCGTTGAGCAGGACGATGGCCAGGATGCCCAGAACGCGCAACCCCTGTGCAACGAAGGCGTGGCTGTCCATTTACAAATTCACCTCCCCAAAGATGACGCGGAGGATGTCCTGCAGGCTGACCAATCCGGTCTCTCCGTGGTCGGGGCTGAAAACAACGGCCAGGCGGCAGCCGGTGGCCTGCATGCGGCGCAGGGCCTCTTCCAGGCGCAGTTCCTCGGGCAGAAAGAAGGCCGGTTCCATGTAATCCCGCGCCAGCCGGGCCGGGTCCAATTTGCCGGAGTAAAGGAGCCACTCCAGATTGATGACGCCGGCGGCCTGGCCGGTTTTTGAGTCCAGCACAGGGATGCGGTGGAAATTGCGCTGCCGGCACAAGGCGAGCACTTGGGACATCGGGGCGGAGGCGGCCACGGTGGAGGCGGCGGCCATGGGAATGGTGACGTGGCGGACGCGGAGATTTTGCAGGTCGAGCACGCGGTTGATCATGGCCTTTTCTTCGGTGGTCAGGTTGGGGGCCGATTCCTGCATGACGAAACGGAGTTCCTCGCGGCTGCCGAAGAGCCGGCCGGTGAAGGTCTTGCCGCCGGTGCAGCGGAGCAGGCCGCGGGAGAACCAGGCGACCAGCGCCACCAGCGGGGCGAGCAGGCCGTGAATGGCCCGGAAGGGCCGGGCCAAGGCCAGGGTCAGGCGGTTGGGATGCCGCAGAAAGAGGGTCTTGGGCACCAGTTCGCAGACGATGTAAAAGACAAACACGGCGGCGCCGACCACCACCAGCCAGAGGACGGGCCGGCCATGCAGCCAGTCGCGCAATTTGACCAGGGCGACGCTGAAGATGAGGAAATTGACCACGGTGTTGCCGACCAGGATGGTCCAGAGGAAATCCTCCGGGTTTTCCAGGCAGCCGTGCAGCACCCTGGCCCGGCGGTCCCCGGCCCGCGCCAATTGGCGGATGCGAAAATGATTCAGGGCCAGCACGCCCGACTCCATCCCGGAAAAGAGGAAGGACAGGGCGGTGCAGAACAACAGGGCCAGGCCGGTCAACAAATCCTTTTCGCTCATATTATTTTTTCTTGACTGCTTCGACGAGCAGTTCGCGGATGCGCCGCTCGTCGGCCGCCTGCACGGTCAGGCGCAGGCCGCCGACGACGACCGACTCCCCCGGGGCGGGCACGACCTGGAAGGCGTGCAGGGCCAGGCCGGACATGGTTTCCACGCCGGGCGTCTCCCCCAGGGGCGGGTATTCGCGCCGGAAATTATCCAGGCGCACGGCGCCGCCCGCCCGCCAGCGGCCCGGCCCGAGATTCTCCAGGACGGCCTGGGCCGGCTCGTGCTCGTGGTGAATCCGGCCCACCACCTCGGCCAGGATGTCCTCGATGGTGACGATGCCGGCGGTGCCGCCGAATTCATCCCGCACGATGGCCAGGCCGCGGCGCTGGCGCTGCAAACTCTTGAGCAATTGCAGCAGATTCATGCTCTCCGGCACGAAGGAGGGGAACTCGATGACCGCGTCCAAATCCTGCTCCGGGTCCAGGAGGAGGGAGTGGGTGTTGAGCACGCCGACGATGTTGTCGGGGGTTTCATCATACATGGGCAGGCGGCGGTGCTGGGCGCGGCGGGCGGCGGCGGCCATTTCCGCCACGGAAAGATCGTCGGAAATGCAGACCATCTGGGTGCGCCCTTTCATGACCTCGCGGGCCTGGCGGCGGTCCAGGCGGATGATTTGCAGGATGATCTCCTTCTCCCCCGCGGCCAGGGCGCCCTGCTGGAACGCCATTTCCAGCAACTCCTTGTACTCGGCGTCGGAAAGGCTGGCCGGGGCGGCCAGGGCGGCGGGGCCGACGGCGCCCAGGACGGCGTTTGTCAAGTATTGGGCGATCCGGCGCAGCGGGCGGCTGGCATTTTGCAAAAACAACATCGGGCGGGCCACCCGCCGCGACCAAAGCTCCGGGGCGCGCACCGCCATGGTTTTGGGGGCGGCTTCGCCGCCGAACAACACCGCCCAGAGCACGGCGAACATGACCCAGCGCCGGCCAGTCGCGGCGCCACACCACCCACAGCACGAGGGTGACGATGCCGGCGTTGGCGAAGCTGTTGCCCAAGGCCAGCGTGGCCAGCAGGTCCTGCGGGGTGGCGAGCAGGCGGCTGATGATTTTGCCCGCGCCGGGGGAGCGTTCCTCCAACTGGCGCACCTGCCATTTGCCCAGCGAAAAGAGGGACGTTTCGGCCAGCGCAAAAAAGAAGCTGGCGCCGGAAAATGCGATCAGCCCCGCCAATGCCAGGATCGGCGTCATCGGCTGATCAACCAGGTTTGCCCGCCACCGGGCCGTTGCCCGCCGGGATGATTTCCTTGAAGGCCGCCATGAAGCGCCCCATTTCGCCGGCGTCGCCCACCGAGACTCGCAGGTAGTCGTTCATGGGCGGGAAGGGCCGGCCCACCAGCACGCCCCGCTTGCGGAATTCGCCGGTGACGGTATTGACCGGACGGCGGATGTTGACCATGAAGAAGTTGGCTTGCGACGGGATGACCTCGTAGCCCAGGCCGGTGAGTTCGGCGGTCGTCTTTTTGCGCAGGTCCAGCGTCATGGCCTTGACCCTGGCCTGCGCCGCGGCGTCCTTCAACCCCGCCGCGCCGCCCCACTTGACGATGGCGTTGATGCTGGCGATGGAATGGGGCCGCATGCGTTCGATCAACGCTTGCGGAGCAATGGCGTAACCCAGGCGCATGCCCGCCAGACCGACGATTTTTGAAAAGGTCCGCGCCACGATGACGGGCCGGCCTTCCAGCACGTATGGAACGGAGGTTTCGTAATCGGGGCTTTCCACAAAATGATGGTAGGCCTCGTCAATCAAAACCGGGATGTCGCCGGGAATGCCGTCGAGCAATTGTTTGACTTCCCTTTTGGGGACGATGACGCCGGTGGGATTGTTCGGGTTGCACAAATAGACGAAACCGATGTCGCGGCGATTGTCCTGGGTGGCCTTGATCAGGGCCGGAATGTCCTGGCGGTGGTCGGGCAGGAGGTCGAGCTGAATGGAGTCCGACTTGACGCCGCGGGCAAATTCATAGACGGTGCCGAAGGTGGGCCTGACGCCAATGACCTTCTTGCCGCCGGCCAAAAACGTTTCGTCCACCACGTCCAGGATTTCGGTGGACCCCGCGCCCAGCAGGACGTGGTCGCGGGTGACGCCGTGGTGGCCGGCGATGGTCTCGACGATGCCGCCATCGGGATAGCCGTAGCGATTGGCGTATTTGAGCGCGCCGGTCATGGCGTTGAGGACCGATTCGGGCGGTCCGTAAGGATTTTCGTTGAAGCACAATTTGGCCAGTTGGTCGTAAGCGTCGCGGGAGAGCGGGCGGCCGTCGGAACCGGTTTCCGGGGGCATCTGGGCCAGGAGATCGGAGGAAGGGCGCAGGCCGAGGGCAGCGGCGGCGAAGGCCAGGCCGCCCATGAATTTGCGGCGGGAAACAGTGTGGTTGACATTCATAAACTTTTGGCGTGTTTTTGCGTTGGGTGGCGTGGACACGGCCGGGTTGCGGCCTGGGCGTCATGTCTGAACAAAATCAATTGCACGCGCCGCACTCTATCCATTTCCCCGGCGGCTGACAAGCAGGAAAGGACAAGGTGGAAAACGACGATGCGTGCAGGACATAATTCTTCCTCGAAAGCCGTCGTGCAGGGAGAATTACCAAATTGCGTATATAGGGTTGGCCTACCCAGCAGCCTGGTTCCGCTCTCTTCTTGCGGCAAGAGCGAGGACTGGGGGAGAAGGTTAGGATGAGGGCGAAGCAAAAAGCCAAGTCAGTGGAAAAGCCCGACCTCACCCCGGCTCTCCTCCAGGAGAGGGTGTGACCTCCGCCGTCCTCACGAAATGCCAGCGCCGGGATTTGCCGGACGCGCCTGCGTCAACCCGAGGCGGGCGAAGTCTGTTCCTTCTCCCAGGGGGAGAAGGTCAGGATGAGGGTGGAGCAAAAAGGCAAGTCAGTGGAAAAGCCCGACCTCACCCCGGCCCTCTCCTCGAGGAGAGGGTGAAACATCCGCCGCCGTCGCCAAAGGCCAGGGCTGGGATGAATGGGGCGCTCCTGCACCCAACCGGAGGCGGGCGAAGTCTGTTCCTTCTCCCAGGGGGAGAAGGTCAGGATGAGGGCGGAGCAAAAAGGCAAGTCAGTGGAAAAGCCCGACCTCACCCCGGCCCTCTCCTCGAGGAGAGGGTGAAACATCCGCCGCCGTCGCCAAAGGCCAGGGCTGGGATGAATGGGGCGCTCCTGCACCCAACCGGAGGCGGGCGAAGTCTGTTCCTTCTCCCAAGGGGAAAAGGTTAGGATGAGGGCGAGCCGCGAAAAATCATGTCCTGCACCGGAAAACGCGCGCGCGCCTCTCGCTGCGGGAGGGCCGGCTGGAACAGGGTTTAAAAAACACGGGCCTGAAGCGGAGCACCGGGAGAACCAGGAGGAAATTTTTGGCGGGGTTTGGCGGCTGGCATCGCGTATTGTTAGTGACAGCACAAGCCCGCGGACGCCGAGGAGGCCGTCGGGCCGCGCACAGTTAAATCAAGATGAACGGAGATCATTGACCGGTAATTCTTTTGCCGCCGCCGCCCAACCATCGCCGGCGGCGGCCCGGGAAGCAATGTCCCGGCCTTCACGCATGAAACGAGGGCTGATCTCATTTTTGGTCGTGGCAGCAGTTTGCCAGTGCGGCGCCCCGGGCGCCCGCGGGCAGTTCAGCACGGGCAATTTTTTTAATTTTGAAACCGCGCCGGTGCGTCCGGTGGCTTTAAGCCCGGACGGCACGAAACTGGCCCTGTGCAATTTGCCCGCGGGCCATCTGGAAATCTTCGACATCACTTCCGGGGCGCCGGTTTCTTTGGCCAGCATCCCGGTGGGGATGGACCCGGTCGCGGTCAACTTTCGCACGACGAACGAAATCTGGGTGGCCAATTATATTTCCGGTTCGATCAGCCTGGTTGAGCTGGCGTCGCGGCGCGTCTTCAACACCATCGCCACCTCCAACCAGCCGTCGGACATTGTCTTCGCCGGCAACCCGCCGCAGGCCTTCGTGTCGTGCGGGCAGCCCAACCTGGTCCAGGTGTTCAATCCCCAGACCTGGCAATGGGTGGCCAATGTGGCCATTGACGGCAACCGCCCCCGCGCCCTGGCCGTCAGCCCGGACGGCGCGACGGTCTATGCGGCCATTTTTGAATCGGGCAACGCCTCGACCATCATCGGCTCGGGCGTGGCGCAGTTGGGGAATCTGCCCAAGCCCAACGCGGTCAATTTCCCCGCCGCTCCTTCGGGCGGCCAGAATCCACCCCCGAACAGCGGGTCCAATTTCGTCCCCGCCATCAATCCGGCGCTCTCCAATGCGCCGCCGCCGCGCGCGGGCTTGATCGTGAAGAAGAACGGGGCGGGCCGCTGGCTGGATGACAACCAGGGCGATTGGACCGAATTCATCCGCGGCAGCAACGCCGCCTTCACCGGGCGGGTGCCGGGATGGGACATGCCCGACCACGACCTGGCCGTGATCAATGCCAGCAATTATGCCGTCACCTACGCCTGCGGCTTGATGAATATTTGCATGGCCGTGGCGGTCAATCCGGCCTCGGGAAAAATCAGCGTGGTGGGCACCGAGGCCCTCAACCAGCTCCGCTTTCAACCGGTGCTGCAAAGTGTTTTCCTCCGGGTCAATCTCGCCCAGGTGGATCCGCTGGCGCTGACCAACACGGTGGTGGATTTGAATCCGCATCTGGATTATCAATCGCGCCAGGTTCCTCCCGACCAGGTGATGATGTCCATTGGCGATCCGCGCGGCCTGGTCTGGAGCCCGGACGGCACGCGCGGCTATGTCACCGGCATGGGCTCGGACAATTTGGTCATCCTGGATGCGCAGGGCCATCGGGCGGGATTGACCCCGGCGATCAACCTGGGCCAGGGCCCGACCGGACTGGCGCTGGATGAAAGCCGCCACCGCCTCTATGTCTATAACCGGTTCGACGACAGCCTCTCCACCGTGGATACGGTCGGGCAAAGCGTGGTCAGCACGCTGGCCTTGTTCGATCCGACGCCCCAGGTCATCAAGACGGGGCGTCCTCATCTTTACAATACCCATCAAACCTCCGGTCTGGGCCAATTGGCCTGCGCCTCCTGCCATGTGGACGCGCGATTGGACCGGCTGGCCTGGGACCTGGGCGACCCGACCGACGTGATGAACGGGATCGGCACCAACTACAATTTCGCCAACTTTCCGCCGTCGCCCACCAACAATTTCCATCCCATGAAAGGCCCGATGGTGACGCTGAGTCTGCAGGATATCATCGGCCACGAACCCTTTCACTGGCGGGGGGACCGCGAAGGCCTGGAGGCCTTTGCCCAGACCTTCACCAATTTACAAGGCATGCCGGGCGGGCTGACCACCAATCAAATGGCGGAGCTGAAGGCCTTTCTGGCCACGGTGGGACTTGGCCCCAATCCCTTCCGGCCCATGGATAATTCGCTTCCGACCAACCTGCCGCTGACGGGAGAATTGGCCCTGGGCCGCGGCTCCCTGCCCGAAGGCGCCCCGCTGCCCAACGGCAACGCGCAGTCCGGCCAGACGGCTTTTCGCTCCACCAACGCCACCGGTTGCATTATTTGTCACACCCTGCCGGCCGGGTTGGGGACGGACAGCCAATTCAGCGGCGGCTTGTGGCGCGCCCTGGCCGTGAGCACCAACGGCTCCCATCACGCCGCGCTCATCGAGCTGCCCCGCTCTGCCAATCTCCCGTTCAAAATCCCTTCTTTGCGAAACTTGACTGATAAAACCGGCATGAGCCTGGTTTCCACGAACAGCCGCGCCGGGTTCGGTTTTCTCAACGATGGCAGTGTGGACAGCCTGGTCCGCTTTGTGCAGGACGGGTTTGGCATCACCAACGATCAAGCCACGGCCGACTTGATCGCTTTTCTGTTTTCCTTCACCGGCTCCGATTTAATCCCCGGCTCGGCCACCGACATCAACCGTTCCCCGGGATTGGCCAGCCTGGACACACCGGCGGGAGTGGGACGCCGAATCACCATCAGCGCCACCAACGACGCGCCCACATTGGATGCCATGCTCGCTCTGGCCGGCGCGCACGCCAGCCGGGTTGATCTGATCGTCAAGGGCATGAAAAACGGCGTGGCGCGCGGCTGGTTCTTCGACACGACCAACGGCATCTTTCTCTCCGACCGCCAGGGCGAGACGTATGCGCCCGTGGCCTTGCGCGCACTGGCCGCGCCCGGCAGTGAACAAACCTACATGCTGGTCCCCAAAGGCACGGGGCTGCGCCTCGGCATTGACCGGGATTTGGACGGATACCTCGACGGCGATTTGCTCGTGCAATCCGCCGCCGCAACCTCCAACGGCCCGGCCCTCAATTGGACTTCCGTGCTGGGGCTGACTTATCAGCTTCAGTATAAAAACGACCTGGCGGATCCGGCCTGGACGACGCTGCCGCAGAGCATGGCCGGGACGGGCAACTCCATTTCCATGATTGACAACACCCTCGGGACCAATCGCGCGCGGTATTACCGCGTCACCGCAACCCAGCCCTGACCATGAAGCCCGCCCATTGCCTGATGCGCTTGGCCCTGATCGCCGGCGGATGGCTGGGGCTGGAGGCCAGCCTCCCGGCCCAGCGGGCTTTCAGCATTTCCCTC
This sequence comes from uncultured Verrucomicrobiae bacterium, assembly GCA_963707025.1. GTDB lineage: Bacteria > Verrucomicrobiota > Verrucomicrobiia > Limisphaerales > Palsa-1400 > JBEKOF01. The sequence continues at coordinate 301,794 of CAVPOM010000004.1, forward strand.
TCGCTCACCAACCAGGCCCAACCGCTGGTCAGTTGGAACGCGCAGTCCGCCACGCCGGTGGGCGATCTGCTCATCGTGCCGCAATTTCAGGTCCTGCGCAGCGGCGACCTCCAGAACTGGACGCCCGTGGGCAGCCTGGTCACCGGCGCGCTTCATCAAAACCTGAGCTTGGCGGATTCCAATTCCGCCGCCGCGTTTTACCGGGTGCAATCGGTCATCCGCCTGGAGTACGCGCCCTTGGACAATGTCGTGCTCACCTCCGGCCAACTGGACGGGGCGGACTTTTTCGGGGCCAGTCTGTTCAACGCCAGTTTGGACTCCGCGGAATTGGAGCAGGCCGTCCTGGCCGGGGCCGATTTGGGCAACGCCAACCTGACCGGCGCGGATTTGCTGGAGGCGGATCTGTTCGGCGTCGAAGCCGCCGGCACCACCTTTGATCTGGCCACCTTGCACGGGGCGGACGCGCGCTTTGCCGATTTCGGCGGCGCCAGCATGGTCAACACCGACCTGAGCGACGCCGACCTGAGTTCGGCCGCGCTGGCGGGCGCGACCCTTGATTTGGCCGTTTTCCAGGGAATGATCGTGGACTCCAATACCGTCCTGGATCCCAAGCCGGCCCTGATATGGCAAATCGTCAACCAGGGCGCGCCCAACGCCGACCTGGCCGGCCAGGACCTCAGCTTCGCCGTCCTGACCAACGCCAATCTAAACGGGGCCAGGTTGAACAACGCCAACCTCACCGCCTCCGACCTGGAAGGCGCGGACATTCGCAACGCCAACCTCACCGGCGCGTTGCTCGCCTTCGTCAATTTCCAGGGAACGCTCCTCAACTCCAACACCCTGATCAATGCGCAGGCCCTGCTCGTCTGGAAAATCCTCAATCAGAATGCCGGCGCCAACGCGAACCTGGCCGGGATCAATCTGAACAGCGTCTGGCTCGTCGCGGCCAACCTGACCAACGCCGATCTGGCCGGGGCCAATTGCGGAAACTCCGAGTTTTTCCAGGCCAATTTGAACGGGGCCGACTGCGCCCACGCCATTTTCTCGCAATCGGATTTGACCAGCGCCACCCTGACCAACGCCAACCTCACCTCCGCCAGCATGACCTTTGTCAATTTGAGCGACGCCAACCTTTTCCACGCCATCACCAACGGCTGCAACTTCACCGGCGCGCTATTCACCAACACCATCATGCCCGACGGTTCCATCCGCAATTTCTGACCCGCCGCCCGCTGAGGCCCTCTGACCCGCCGTGGCTTTCTCCGAAGAAATCGAGTATCGGCCCGATCCCGATGAATCGGGACCCTGCCACCCATGACGGCCGCATTGCACTGCACGGTGGTTGGAGGAGGGCGGCTGAGTTGGGGCGGCAGGCCGCCAAGGGTCTGCGCCTCGGATTCCTTCCCAATAGGTCGTTGTCCGCTGCGCTTAATCTCGTTGCGGCCGCCTCATTGGGAACTGATGCGGTAGTACCGTCCGACGCTGCCTGGCTGAAAAGGTTCGCTGAAATAATACGCGCCGTTGGTCAGGGTGAGGCTTTGCAGCGGAGTCCAAACGGGGCCGGCGAGATTGGCGCAGGCTTCCACCACGATGGGGATATTGGTGGTGCCGGTGATGTTGAAGCCAAATTGACCGTTCTGCACGCCAAAGCTGCCATCGCCGGTTTGAATCAGCGGGTTCCACAGCACGGCCGGATGCCCGGTATTGGCGGAAAACTCACCCCAGCCGGTCGTGCCGGGCAAATAATAATTGGTCACGGGATCGCCTGGACCTTCTCCAACATCATTGAAAACAGACCAATCAGCGGTGGGAGCATGACCCTGGAAATAAAGACTGGTCAATTTGGAGCAGCGTGCGAAGGCGCCCTCCCCGATGCTGAGCAGGCCGCCCGCGATGGCGGCATTGGTGAGGCTGGTGCAGGTGTCGAACGCATAATTCCCGATGTTGGTGACGCTGCCGGGAATCCTGACGTTACTCAAGTTGGTGCATAAAAGGAACGCATAATCCGCTATGGTGGTGACGGTGCCGGGAATGTTGTAACTTCCGGCCTTGCCCCCTGGATATTCAAGAAGCGTAGCCTCGCGCTTGTCGAACAAGACTCCAAGCAAACTGCTATAATCTTGATTGTTTGCATCCACCGTGATCGCCGTGAGGCCGGTGCATTGAGGGAAGGCTCCCTCGATGTTGGTGACGCTGGCGGGAATCGTCACGCTGGCCAGGCTGGTACAGCCGTAAAACGCGCCGCCTCCGATACTGAGGACGCCGTTGGCGATGGTGGCGTTTGTCAGGCTCGAACAGTTCTCGAAGGCAGATTCCCCGATGGTGATGAGACTGCCGGGAATCGTGACGCTGGTCAGGCCGATGCAGTCCACGAACGCAAGCTCCCCGATGCTCAGCACGCCGCTGCCAATGGTAACGGTAGTCAGGCCGTGGGAAGTTTCGAACGCCCCCACCCCGATGTTGGTTACGCTGTCAGGAATGGTGACGTTGGTCAGGTAGTCGCAGTTGCCGAACGCATTGACGTCTATGTCGGTGACGCCTTCGGGAATAATAACACTGTCCAGGTCGGCGAGGCTCGAGAACGCGTTTGGCCCGATGATGGTAACTGGCAGGCCTGTGTCGTTCGTGGCTGGAATGGTCAGATTCCCTCCAGCGCCTGAATAACCGGTGAGGGTGACAGTGATGCCGTCAGCATTCGTCGTGAAACTGTATTGCGCTTGGACGCCCGTCGGTGCGGCTAACAGCGCGACCATCATGGTAATTATTCCACCCAAAATCATTTTCTTCATGCAAAACTCCTTTTCTGTTTATTTTGATCCCTCATCCTGCCCCGCCTATGGGAAACTGATGACGCCGCCAATATAACCGTAGGCGTCGCAAAACCCAAATCCATAAACCTGGACTTCAAACGGCTGGGAGCTGGTAACCTTATGCGTACCCCACTCCACCGGAACTCGGGCTCCGGAATAACCACTGCTCCCAACCTGTACGAAATTGGTCCCTGCCAAGTTCGTGCTATCCAAGGCGGTCGTTGATATCGCTGATTGAGGCACAATGAGAGTCAAAAAAGTTTTGTAAGGAGCTGACTGCCCGTCAAGATAGGCTGGAATAACGATTGTGTAAGAGCTCATATAATGACCTGCTGGCGGCAACAACATCTCCAGAGGATCTCCTTCGTGTTAAGTTGATTGTCGAATTCAGCCCCATTGGCGAATTGGGCGACTTGAATGGGTTTGTTGGCCTGGAATTGCACCCATCCTTCGAGGATGGTGTCAAAGAAATGCCCTGCCCCTAGGCTGTTGGTCACTACACCGTTGATCGTCGTTGTGGTCACGACCGTAGCGTCATTCGCCGCAAGGACACGATAACTGTCACCGTTGGTTCGATCCGCGAAGGAAAGAGCCAACGCTTCTGTTCCCCACGAAGCGAGAGGGAGTTGCTCCTGCACAAGCGGATTCTCATACTGAGTGTTGGTATCCGGGAGATAGGCAGCATTCGCACCGGCGAATACTGCAATTGGATTGGTCGAAGTGATCAACGTGCCCGTCACATCGTTTGTAAACGTGATGCTGTTGATTTCATAGGTTTCTCCTTGGTTCAGGTTCACAGCCATCCCACAGGAAATTGGAAAAAAGTGTTGGCTTGACCATTTGAACCTGCCACAAGGCAGGCATGAAAAACAAAAAAATCAAACCAACACGGTCCCGGTTTAACGTTTTGCGCCAGATTTGCAATCTCATTCCTGCGCATGAAGTCTCCAAAATAGCGCGGGAGACCGGGGCTCTGGATAAGTCGCGCACCTTCAGTCCGTGGAGTCACACGGTCAGTTTGCTGGACGCGCAACTCACCCATTGCATCGGACTCAACGATCTGTGCGACTCGCTGCAATTGCATTCCGGGCCGCTGTCCACTTTGCGCGGCGCCAGCGCCCCCAGCCGCAACGGCCTCTCCCACGCCAACCGGGAGCGTCCGGCCCAGATGGCCGAACAACTCTTCTGGCGGGTCCTGGAGCATTTGAAAGCACAGACGCCCGGCTTTGCCGCGGGCCAGCGCCGTGGCCCCGCCTTCCGTTTCAAGATGCCCATCCATGTGATTGATAGCACGACCATGGAACTGGTGGCCAACTGCCTGGACTGGGCCAAGCACCGCCGGCGCAAGGCCGCCGCCAAAACCCATATGCGGTTGAATCTGCAGAATCTTTTGCCCGGTTTTGTCATTGTGGACACTGCCGCCGAGCACGACAACCGACGGGCGCGGGAACTGTGCGCCGACTTGAAGAGCGGCGAAATCGCCTTGTTCGACAAGGGTTATGTGGACTTCGGCCACTTGCGGGATTTGGACGGGCGCGGGGTCTTTTGGGTGACGCGGGCCAAGGAGAACATGGGCTATGAGGTGGTGCGGAAAATGCCCGCCTCCAGAGACCCGAAGATTTTGCGCGACGAAGTGATCGTCCTGAGCAACGAGAACAAACCCGCGCCGGAGTTGATGCGCCGGGTGGTGGCGCTGGTCGAGATTGATGGAGAGGAACGGGAAATGACCTTCCTGACCAACAACCTGGAGTGGAGTCCGCGCAGCGTGGCCGACCTTTACCGCTGCCGCTGGCAGATCGAAGTCTTCTTCAAACAAATCAAGCAGACCTTGCAGTTGGCGGATTTTCTGGGCCACAACGCCAACGCCGTGCGCTGGCAGGTGTGGACGGCGCTGTTGACCTACGTGCTGTTGCGCTACCTCAGTCACCTCTCCAACTGGGCGCACAGCTTCACCCGGCTGTTCACGATTTTGCGGGCGGCGCTCTGGGAGAAATATGATCTGCTCAATTTGCTGGCGTGCTATGGGACAGCAGGCGGCAGCTTTCGCCACTTGGCGCGGCCCGAGCAGGCGTATTTCCCCGGCTTCCAATAAAGCTATGGGACAGCACACGCGCCCAAACAGGCGCATACCAAACCCAAAAGCCAAACTCGGAAAAATCAAAATCTCATTTTACCCCGAAGACCAATTAAACCCTTGCAAATGAACAGGTCAGCACCAGACTTTTCCCCTTATGAGACGGGTGTGAATAGTTATCAAGAACCACCGTACTCATAAACGAGACCCAGAAGTCGGTTCCGGCGGACGGAAAACCGATGGTGTAAAAGCCTTGGGCGTTCGTCGCGTTGGTCACGTACAGGGTCGTCAGGCCCGGCGCGTTGGTCAGCACCCATTGCCAGGAGACCGGCGGAGCCAGATTGGTCGTGTAAAAAACATCCCACATGCCGTTCGTTGCTGTAATGTTGGAAGGCTGATGAATCACGAACTCAGCCGTCGTCCCGTTGGCCAGCGCGAAGTTCGTCAGGTACAAATCATCCGGCAAGTACAACGGCAATCCGTAACTGGACACGCCGCCGCCCGAGGAATTGGTCCAGCCATTTGTCGGCAGCGGCGGCGGGTCACCGGCAATCATTGCGCCCATCCCGCCGTTGTTTGTGGCAGTCGCCACCACGGAGGCCCAATACGAGGGGTAATCCCAATTCCGGTCGTCAATGACAAACATTTGGTTGCTGGCCGGTCCATACCCATAGACCGGCAATTGCGGAAGCCAGTCCACCGGCCACGGCGGCATGTTCAGTTGCGCGCTCCAAAACGTTCCGCTGGCGGGCACCGTGGAAAGTGGCGCCAGCGTGTCCGATTGGTTGGTGAATCCGCCGACCAGGATTTGGGCGCGGCAAACCTGGAGTGGGCCGGGCAACCAGCCTGCCAGAATGAGAATGCCAACGCCGAATGAAGCTTTTAAAATTTGCATCTTTACCTTCCTTGGATTGCGATTTCTTGAAACCATGATTCGTAACCCAGTTGATAATATCGCCCAGGCATCGTGTGGAAAGCTCCCCTATTCTTGGCAATCACCGCCCGTTTGTTGGCCTTTTCGGGTGGTGGGGTCTTTTCGGCATGTGCTCGATGCTCGGGCTCTGCTCGGGGCCACTGCTCGGGGCCAGACCATAGTTTTGTCGAAGAAAATGCGTCATGGCCTGTAAATCCTTGAGTTATAGATGGGTCTATACAGTCCCAATATACCCTCCCACCATGAGGCCCGTGCGATACCAGCGCCCTGAGAAACCGCGCCCCAACGGCCCTCCGCCGCACTTCCTGCCATTTACCATTTGAGACCTCTGCAAAACGCGCGTCCACGACTGTAGCGGCGGTCTGTGACCGCCGCCAACCAGCGGAAATAACGGTATGGCGACGGTCATAGACCGCCGCTACAGGGGTTTTGCAGAGGTCTCCATTTATCATTTCGCATTCATAATTTCCTCCACCGCCCCTCCCCTCCGTGTCCTTCGTTTCCTTCTGTTCAAAACCCTTGGTTCCTCCTGTCCATACCCTCGCGGATCACACGGATCAGGAAGACATCACCCCAGCGCTCCAGCACTCCAGCACTCCATTCACCCGGCCGTCGGACCCTGCTCCGACAACTTGGAACTTGCCGGGGGAGGGAGGCGGGATTCAACATGGGCGGCATGAAAAGCATCAAGGGTCAACCGTCCTGGCGCATCGCGTCGGATCGGGTGGAAGCTTTCGTGACGGAATTGGGCGGGCAGCTCGGGCCCATTACCTTTGACCGGCAGGGACGTAAAATCGCCCCGTACTCGGTCGCGCCTTGGGCGGAGGAGAAGCTGCCTCCGAAAACGCCGGCAATTTTGCGGGCGCTGCGCGGCGATTTTTTCTGCCTGCCCTTTGGGGGGAATGCCACGGCGTTTGACGGCGAGAAACATCCCATGCATGGGGAAACCGCCAATGCGAAATGGCGCCTGGAGGCCGAAGGGCGCGACGGCAACAGGCATGGGCTGCATTTGAGCCTCAAGACCAAGGTCCGCCCCGGGCGGGTGGACAAGGAGATTGGCCTGGTGGACGGCGAGGACGCGGTCTATATCCGGCACACCATCACCGGCATGAGCGGTCCGATGAGCCTGGGGCATCACGCCATGCTGAAATTCCCGGAGGCGGAGGGCAGCGGGGCGATTTCGACCAGCCGGCTGGTTTATGGGCAGGTGTTCCCGGCGGTGTTCGAGCAGCCCGAATTGGGCGGTTACCCGGCGCTGAAGAGGGGCGCGGAGTTTCAAGGCTTGCAAGCCGTTGCGACGGCGGCCGGAGGCCTGGCGGACTTGAGCCGGTTCCCGGCGCGGCGGGGCTTTGACGATTTGGTCATGGTGGTCGGCGACGCCGGGCTGCCCTTGGCGTGGACGGCGGTGGCGTTCCCGCGCGAGCGGTTTGTCTGGTTCGCTTTGAAAGATCCGAAAGTGCTGCGCGAGACGGTGTTTTGGTTTTCCAACCGCGGCCGCCATTATGCGCCCTGGAACAGCCGGCATCTCAATGTGCTGGGGGTGGAGGATGTCACCGCAAATTTTCATTTCGGCCTGGCGGAATCGGCCGGGGCAAATCCAATTTCCGAGAAAGGCTGGCCGACATGCCTGAAGCTGGATGCGGAGAAACAATTGGTGGTGAACTACATCATGGGGATTGCGCCGATTCCGGCCGGGTTTGACCGGGTGCAGGCCATTGAGCCGGGCGCGGACCAGAAATCCATCACCCTGGCGGCGGCCGGCGGACAGCAGGCGGCGGCCCGGGTTGATTTGGGATTTCTGGCGGGAAAATCCAGGTCAGGAACCGCTGGGGGTGCAGGACATAATTCTTCCTCCAAAGCCGTCGCGCAGGGAGAATAACTGCATGGCGTATATATGTTTGGCATACCCAGCAGCTTGGTCCCGCTCTCTCCTTGCGGCGCGGGCGGGGACTGGAGGAGAAGGTTAGGATGAGGGCGAGCCAAAAAGCCAAGTCAGTGGAAAGCCCGACCTCACCCCGACCCTCTCCTCCAGGAGAGGGTGGAATCTCCGCCGCCGTCGCAAAGGCCAGGGCTGGGATTTGCCGGGCGCGCCTGCACCCAGGCGGAGGCGGGCGATGTCTGTGCCTTCTCCCGGGGGAGAAGGTTAGGATGAGGGCGAGCCGCGAACACTTATGTCCTGCAGGCTAGGCGGGATGAGCCTGTTAAATGATTTGACACAGCCGGGGCAGCGGGAGTAGTTTTGTTAATCATGAATTGCGCTGGTGTGGCTTGTCTTGCGCTGGCCGCCGGGCTGCTGGCGGCCCCGGCCACGGCCCAGCCAGTCAATAATAACTTCGCCAATCGCACCGCCATCCCAGGGACCAACGTCACCGTCGCCGGCTCGCTGGCTGGAGCCACCGCGGAAGCCGGGGAACCGTTGCTGGAGGGAATTTCCAGCGGACAAACCGCCTGGTGGAGTTGGACCGCGCCGAGCAACGGGATAGTCACCCTGGCCGTCAGCTCGGCCAGTTTCAATCCCCTGGTGACCGTCTATGTGGGCGGCAGCCTGCCCGCCCTGGCCCTGGTGGCGAGCAACGATTACCTTATATGCTACAGCTATGGGGCGTGCGGCTGCCATTGGCGGATGAGGGATGCCATCACGTTCCATGTCGCCGCCGGGGAGCAGTACCAATTGGATGTGGATTCGCCCATTATCACGGACGCCTCTTATGGGTGGCAACAACAAACCTTGCCAATTGGGGCTGACGGCGGCCCTGGAACCCTTTACTTCCTCGGCGTGAGCATGACCACCAACATTCTTCCCGGCGGGGAGGTGAGCCTGCAACTGCAATTCACGGCCGCGCCGGCCAATGACAATTTTGCCCATCGGGCGCGGCTCACCGGATCGCGCACTCATGTCAAGGCCAACAACAACGGCGCGACGACCGAGCCGGGCGAACCGGATAAAATGGGAAATCCGGGCGGCAGTTCGATCTGGTACACCTGGACCGCCCCCGCCTCCGGCCGGGTGACACTCTCGACCAACAACGTCCCGCCCTATCTGCCCCCGTCAAATTCCGAAGGTCTTTATGGATTGGATTCCTTCAGCCTGGTCTCCGTATTATGGGAATGGGATCCATCCTGCGGAGACGCCGTTGATCAAAACCCGCCGCCGGCCTATTTTCCCGTGCTGGCGGCTTACACCGGCACAAACGTGGCGGCGCTCACCCCCGCGAATTGTTTGCCCGTGGAGCTGGCCGGTTATCCTAATGCCATCGAGTTCGATGCCCTCAAGGGCCAGGCCTGCCAGATTGCCGTGGATGGCAACATGGGCACGACCGGAGACATCACTCTCTACCTGGCCCTGACGACGCCCGCCGCCAACGACCTCTTCGCCAAGCGCATTCAACTGCACGGCATTTATGTTGCGGCCAAAGGCTATAACGCCGGCGCGGTGCCGCAAGCCGGCGCGCCCGACATCGGCAATGGCTCGACCGGAAAGTTGTCGTGGTGGTCGTGGACCGCTCCGGTCAGCGGGCCGGTTTCCATTGATTTGTCCAACAGCGACTTTGCCTTCCCCGCCGCCGTCTTCACCGGCAGCGCGCTCAACCGATTGAGCCTGGTGGCCGCCGGGGCGGGCGGCGTCTCCTTCAACGCCGTGGCGGGTCAAACCTACCAGATTGCGGTAGGCGACGCCTCCGGCCAAACCGGGGCCATCGCCCTGACCCTGCAGGCCCCGGTGGTGCAGGCTCCTTTGCTCGGGGTGATGCGTGGAGGCTCTTTCAACTCCTCGCTGCTTGACTATTCGGCCTCGCGCGGGCAGGTGCTGCTCCTGCTGCGTTCCAGCGATGGCGTCCACTGGCAGGAAGCGCAAACCGCCACCGCCTATTTCAACGGCGTGGAATTCCATGTCAACCCTGCGCCGATGCCCCGGGGCATGCGCTACCAAGCCATCATTGTGGACCTCGTTTCCAACTAGGAGCCGGGTCAAAAGCGAGCGATTTTCCGGGGCACCCGTAATGCGTCAGCGACGGAAGGAGTCGCCGTGGGAGTGCGCCCGTCCCCGGGCGCAGCAACGTCCGGCCTCTCGTGGCACACTGCGAATCCCAACGCCGCCGGGGCTTCGAGCGGCGCTGCGCCCGGGGACGGGCGCCACCCCTTCACTGACGCCTTACGGGTGGCCGCGTGTCCCGATGGCCGCCATCGCTTCAGGCTTGTCGCCGCCCTCCTTTTTCCATTAGATTGACCAGGCACATGAAAATCAAAGCTTCCTCCTCGACCCGCCAAAGCAAACCGTCTCTGCGCGCCTATTCCGCCATCGTGCTGGACGGGCCGGAGCGCGCCCCCAGCCGCTCGATGCTTTACGCCGTCGGATTCAAAAAGGAGGATTTCAGCAAGCCGCTCATCGGCATCGCCTCCACTTGGAGCATGGTGACGCCGTGCAACGCGCACATTGATCAACTGGCCCGCGAAGCGGAAAGCGGCGTCAACAGCGCGGGCGGCAAAGCCATCATTTTTAACACCATCACCGTTTCCGACGGCATTTCCATGGGATCGGAAGGGATGAAGTACTCGCTGGTCTCGCGCGAGGTGATCGCCGATTCGATGGAAACGGTGGTCGGTTGCGAAGGAATGGACGGCTTTGTCGCCATCGGCGGTTGCGACAAGAACATGCCGGGGGCGTTGATCGCGATGGCGCGGCTGAATCGGCCGGCGGTGTTTGTTTATGGCGGGACCATTCTGCCCGGTTGCATCGCGGGCGATGCCCGCAAGCTGGATATCGTATCGGTCTTTGAAGCCGTCGGGGCGCACGCCAATAAAAGAATGGACGACGCGCAACTGGAACAGATTGAGTCCTGCGCCATTCCCGGTCCCGGCTCGTGCGGCGGGATGTACACGGCCAACACCATGGCCAGCGCCATCGAGGCCCTGGGCATGAGCCTGCCCAACAGTTCGGCGCAAAACGCCGTTTCCAAGGCCAAGCAGGAAGATTGCCGGCGCGCGGGCGCGGCGGTCCTGGCCCTGCTGGCGCAAGGCATCCGGCCCTCGGACATCCTCACCCGCCGCGCGTTTGAGAACGCCATCACGGTCGTCATCGCCCTGGGCGGTTCGACCAACGCCGTGCTGCACCTGCTGGCCATGGCCCACGCCGCCGGCGTCAAGCTCGCCCTGGACGATTTCAGCAAAATCGGACGGCGCGTCCCGGTGCTGGCCGATCTCAAGCCGAGCGGAAAACATCTCATGTCCGAACTGGTCGCCATCGGCGGCATCCAGCCCATGATGAAGACCCTTTTGCACGCCGGTTTGCTGCACGGCGGCTGCCTCACCGTCACCGGCAAAACCATGGCCGAAAACCTGGCCAACGTCCGACCCTACCCGGCCTCCCAAACAATCATCCGCCCCTTGGGCGATCCCATCAAGAAAGACAGCCATCTGGTCATCCTCTACGGCAACCTGGCCCCGGAAGGCGCCGTGGCCAAGATCACCGGCCAGGAAGGGGCGCATTTTGAGGGAGTGGCGCGCGTCTATGATTCGGAGGAGCAGGCGCTGAAAAAGATACTGGACGGCACCATCGGGCGCGGCGACGTCGTGGTCATCCGTTTTGAAGGCCCGCGGGGCGGACCGGGCATGAGGGAAATGCTGGCTCCCACCAGCGCCATCTCCGGCCGGGGCCTGGGCCGGGAAGTCGCCCTCATCACCGACGGGCGGTTTTCCGGCGGCACGCATGGTTTTGTGGTGGGCCACATCACGCCGGAGGCTTATGGCGGCGGGCCGCTGGCCCTGGTGAAAAACGGCGATAAAATTGTGATTGACGCCGGGCAGCGCCAGATCAACCTGCTCATCTCCGCCGCGGAAATGAAAGCGCGCCGCCGCGCCTGGCAGCCGCTCCCGCCGCGCTACACCCGCGGGGTGCTGGCCAAATACGCCAGCCACGTCACCAGCGCCTCGTTCGGCGCGGTGACGGACGCGGATTTGCAGTTGTAAATCAGCGGATGCAAAACCAACTCGACATCGTGCGTGACGTTTCCGCGCGGCTCGATTCGGCGGGCATCGGTTATATGCTCACCGGTTGCATGGCGATGAATTATTACACCCAGCCCCGCCTGACGCGCTACATTGACATCGTAGTTGAGCTGCGCGCCGCCGACGCCGAACGCTTGGTTCGGCTTTTCACCCCCGACTATTATGTGTCGCGCGAAGCCGTGGACAGTTCCATCGCTCAGCAATCGCTGTTCAATGTCATTCATCTGGAAAGCGTCATCAAAGTGGATTGCATCGTGCGCAAACAAAGCGAGTATCGCCTGACCGAATTCAATCGCCGCCAGCGGATTAAACTTGAAGACTTCCAGACTTGGATCGTCAGCAAGGAAGACCTGATCCTGTCCAAACTTTATTGGGCGAGAGATTCGCGCTCCGAACCGCAACTGCGCGACGTGAAGAATCTTGTTGCCACCGGCTGCGCTCGTGCCTACGTCGCCCAATGGACGGAGGAGCTTGGCTTGAGCAAACTTTGGGAGGAAGTTTTGCAGGGACCACAGGAATGATACCGCGCCAGGAATGGCCGGTCTTGTCCGGAAAAAGCTGCTGTCCCGGTCCGGGGGCGAACGCTTTATCATGGGTTCGCAATGCTTTGACGCCGCCCGCACCCTGGTTCTGGCCTCGCTTCCAGCCGGCCTGGCTCCCGACGAATTGAAGCGCCGACTTTTTCAAAGGATTTATGGCCGGCCTGCGCCATTTTGACGGACTCTGGTCCTTCGCGGTGCCGGAGGCGGAATTGAAGTTGTGAAAGACGTTGATTTGGGCCTGTGTGACTGGTAAATTCGCGGCATGTTCGTCGAACAAATTCGAGACCGGTTGCATAACGGATTTCAGCCCTTCACTTTGAAGTTGTCCAATGGGCGGAAATTCCGGGTGCCGCATGAGGATTTTATTGCGCTCCATCCAAAAGTCGTCGTGGTGATTGACCGGAAGGGAATTTCGCACACCATCAATCCGCTTCATATCGTTTCCATTGCTGAGGCGACGCGCCATCCATAGGCCCCGCGGCTTTCGGCTAGTCTTGATCGGCCGGACGATTGCTGGCAGGCTGGCGGGATATGAATCCTCCGACTTTCAGGCCGGCGCTCCGGCAATTTTTGACTGTGCTGATCCTGCTGGCCGCTGCGTCCAGGACGCCGGCGGCCGAGGGCGGCTATGTCCGCTTCCTGCCCAACGATGGCAACAATGTCTATCCCGCCAGCGGCCTGCTCCGGCAGTGGCCCGCCGCCGGCCCCAAGGAACTCTGGCGCGCCACCCTCGGCCCGGGCAAGAGCGCGGTGATCGAAGCCGCCGGACGCGCTTTCACCGCCGCGCAGACGGAGGGAAAGCAATGGGCTTTCTGCCTCGATCCCGCCACCGGCAAAACCCTCTGGCGGACCCTGCTGGCCACCAACGAGAACCACCACCAGGTCGAAGGGCCGGTCACCTCGCCGGTCGTGGATGGCGACCGTGTTTATTGCGTCCCCTACGTAAACGACAACGGCGATATTTACAAGCTTCGCTGCCCGGTGCTCTGCCTGCGGGCCGGCGATGGCCAGGTGCTATGGAGAAGTGGGGATAATTTTGTCGCCACCGAAGGCTCCACGCCCCTGATCGTGGGCAACACGCTCTATATCTCCTCCAGCTTCCGCGAATGCGTTCTCGTGGCGGTGGATAAGATGACCGGCCAAGTCCTTTGGGAAACCCCCGAGCCGCCGATGCGGGCCAGAAGGCCGTTTATGGCGCCGGCTCTTCTCTGACTTATCAGGTGGTCGAGGGCATTCCCCAGATTATCGTCAGCATTTACCGCAACGACAACATGGGCGTGAACGCCCTGACCGGGGCAATCCTCTGGCACTGGCAGCTTCCGACGCCGGTTTCCTCCGGCATGGTCAGCACGCCGGTGGCGGTCGGTTCGCGGCTTTTTATGTCGGGCTTCCAGTCCCCCGGCTCGTGGGGCATCTGCCTGGACATGCAGGTCAAGGACGGGAAGATCGAGCCGGTGATCCGCACCCAGAGCAAGCTGCTGCAATGCAACGCCTATCACACCGTTTCAATTGTTGACGGCGCCGTTTATGGCTTTGGCATGGGCGCCGAACAGGAAAGCCTGCAATGCACCGACTTGGAAACCGGCGCGCTCCTTTGGGAGCAGGCCGGCCCCGACTGGAGCCGCAAAGGCAACCTCACCGTGGCCGACGGCCTGATTTTCGCTCTGACGAAAAAGGGCGAGCTGGTGCTGGCCGAGGCCAACAAGACCGGATACAAGGAGTTGGGCAGGGTCAACCCCGGCATCCGCCTGGCCATCCCCCAGCAACAACCGACCCTCTTTAACGGCCGCCTCTACCTCCGCGGCAACGACACCGTCGTTTGCTACCAAGTCGCCGCCGCTTCCCCCGCCAAATAACGACGGGACACAGTCGGATTAGGATTAAGATTAAGATTAGGATTAAGAATTGGCTCCGGCCCGATGAAGCGGAAGGGACAGGGCACCGGCCAGCGCGGAGGCCATTGACCAGGGCGGGCCTGATGATACCTTGGCGGCACGGTGATCGCTCTCATTGACTACGATTCAGGCAATTTGCGCAGCGTGCAGAAAGCGCTGCTCAAGGCCGGCGGCGACGTGCGCCTCGCCCGCCGCCCGGAGGAAATCGCCCCGGCCCGCGCCGTGGTGCTGCCCGGCGTGGGGGCCTTCGACGATTGCCTCCACGCCCTGCAACAGCAGGAAGTGCTGGGCGCGATCCGGGAATTTATCCGCAGCGGGCGGCCCTTTCTGGGGATTTGCGTCGGCTATCAGGCGCTGTTTGAGCGCAGCGAGGAATTCGCCAGTTGCGCCGCCGGGCTGGGCATTTTTGGCGGCAAGGTGGTACGATTCGCCGAGCAGCCGGGCCTGAAGATTCCGCAAATCGGCTGGAACCAGATTGACATCACCCGCCCCGACTGTCCGCTCTACCGCGGCATTGACCCGGGCAGCTACGTTTATTTCGTCCACAGCTTTTTCCCGCGGCCGTTGGACCGGTCCATCATTGCGACCGAGACGGCTTATGGAGAAACGTTCGCGTCCTCGGTCTGGCGGGACAACGTGTTTGCCACGCAGTTTCATCCCGAAAAGAGCCAGAAGGTGGGCTTGCAACTGCTCAGGAATTTTGTCGGCCTGGCGGAGGTTTAGGCCTGGAAGTTCCGCGTCAGGCCGCCCAAACGGTGACCAAACCGCCGCCCGCCCCGATTATTTTTCAGAATTTTCCGCTTTAAACTTTCCACTTTGCTCTTATAGTTGCCATGATGTTGAAAGAACCGCTGCTGCAATTGGATTTGCCCGGAGTGAACAAGGTGAAGAGCGGCAAGGTCCGGGAGATTTTTGATCTGGGCGACCGGCTGCTCATTGTCGCCACCGACCGCATTTCGGCTTTTGATTGCGTGATGCCCAACGGCATACCGCGCAAAGGCGAGGTGTTGACGCAACTGTCCTATTTTTGGTTCGATCTGCTCTCCCCGCTGGTGGCCAACCACCTGGCGGCGCGCGCCGCCGAGCCGCTGCCGCCGGAATTGCAGAAGTTTTCCGAGGCGCTGGCCCGCCGCAGCATGCTGGTGAAAAAGGCCCAACCGCTGGCCATTGAGTGTGTGGTGCGCGGTTACCTCACCGGGTCGGGCTGGAAGGATTATCAGAAAACCGGTTGTGTTTGCGGGATTAAACTGCCCACCGCGCTGCAGGATTCCTGCCGCCTGCCCGCCCCGGTTTTCACGCCGGCGACCAAGGCGGCCAGCGGCCATGACGAAAACATTTCCTTCGAGGCGGCCTGCCGCATTGTCGGGGCGGACGTGGCGGAGAAGGTGCGCGATCTGACGCTGAAAGTCTATTGTTTCGCCGCCGATTTCGCCTTGAAACGCGGCATCATTATTGCCGACACCAAGCTCGAATTTGGCCTGCACGACGGCAATTTGATTCTGATTGATGAAGTCCTCACGCCGGACTCCTCGCGCTTCTGGCCGGCCGACCAGTATGAGCCGGGCCGCAGCCAGCCCAGTTTCGACAAGCAGTTTGTGCGCGATTATTTGGAAACCCTTTCCTGGAACAAACAGCCCCCCGCGCCCGCCCTGCCCCAGGCGGTGGTGGCCAAAACGACGGAGAAATACCTGGAGGCCTTCCAACGGCTGACCGGAAAGGCGCTATGAGCCGCGCGCCAGCCGGTCTGGAGTGCGGGAGCTTGCTCCCGCTTTCCGATGGCGGCGGCCAGCCGACGCGCTCCAAACCCCTCCCATTTCGGTGCCGCGCAAAATAAGCCGGCCTTGAGGCGGGCGCCGCCATGCAAAATCTGGTCGAAGATTTTTTGTCCTATTTGCGCCATGAGAAGGGTTGCTCGCCGCAAACCCAAAAAACCTACGCCGCCCTGCTGCGGAATTTCACCGCCTGGGCCGCACGGCAAGGTTTGCAGGATTGGACGCAGGTGACCTTGCGCCATCTCATGGCCTTCATGGAGCAGGAGCGGACGCGCGCCCTGAAGGACGCGCCGCCCGACTCCGGGAAAAAACTCAGTTCGGAAAGCATTTACCTGCAAATCGCCGCGTTGCGCGCCTTCTATTCCTTCGCGGAGGGGGAGAAGCACCTGGGGCAAAACATCGCCGAAAACCTGTCCTTCCCGCGGCGGTGGCAGCGGCTGCCCAAATGGCTTTCCGATGCCGAAATTGAGCAACTGCTCAAACCGGAAACGGCCGCCGACCCGCGCGCCCTCTGCGACCAGGCGGTGCTGGAACTGGCCTACGCCTCCGGTTTGCGCCTGGCGGAATTGCGCGGCATCCGCCTGGAGCAACTCCATCTGGAGGCGGGCTTCGTCACGGTCATTGGCAAAGGCAACAAGGAGCGCGTCGTGCCGCTGGGCCGCCAGGCGGTGGCCGCCATCCGGCGTTATTTGGAGGCGGGCCGCCCGAAATTGGTGACCGCGAAGTCCCCGGCCAGTCTGTTCCTCACCCGGCGCGGCACGCCCTTTGCGGCGGTGACGATGTGGCAGCGCATCAAGCGGCACGCCGCGCGGGCGGGCCTCGGGCGGAACATCACCCCCCACATGCTGCGCCACAGTTTTGCCACTCACTTGCTGGAACACGGCGCGGACCTTCGCGTCATCCAGGAACTCCTCGGCCACGCCAGCATCAGCACCACCGAGGTTTATACCCATCTGGACGGCCGGCGTTTGCGCGATGTCCACCGCAAATTCCACCCGCGCGGGTGAATTCAGCCCGCCCGACGGACGCAGAGAACTTCATCCACACGCAATGCCTCCAAGGCCCAGGCCGGCAAAGCAGTGACTTTGAACGTGTCACCCAAGGCATTGAGCACCTCCACGGCATAGCCGGGCGTTCCATCGGGAGCCTGGCATTCATCCACCAACTTTACAACATCGCCACGCCGCAAGCCCTGTTCGGGCAAATCGCAGCTTAATGCGGCTTCGGTGTAAAGTGGCAGCGTCATAACAACGTCTTCTTGTCCGGCAACAAGGTAACAAAGCGGGTGCTTATGCTCGGCTGACCGCTCGTCCTGTGAATTCAACTCTCCCCCTCTTTAGCAAAAAATACGGCAGTTTTCTGGTGAAAGTCCGCTTTGAGCGAAGTTGCCAGTCCTAACTTGCTAATGCCATCAAGTTTCTCCATCAGCTTTGAGAAGCTGATGAAGCCGCAGACGTTGGCCAGCGGCTTTTCTCGCAGAGCGAATGTCGGGCGCAGTATTTCTTGCTCAACTTTATCCTGGCGCTCGTCAGGGGCAACGAGGAAAAGACTGATTTCAAGGTTTGGTTGAAGGCGAGTCCCTGGCCATTCCGTAATTGTTTTGTGATTCCGCTATGCTAAACTTTGCCTATGAGCACACTCCTTGAGATTAAAGCGGCCACGGAGGCGCTGCCGCCGGAGCAAAAAGAGGAATTATTCCGCTTTCTTGCCTCCCGTCTGCGGCCTGCCCGCTCGGCAGCCTCGGCCCCGCCAGGTGCCCGACTCGTCACCGGACCCAGCGGCACATTGCTGCTGGAAGCTCCTCCCGGCTCTCCGCCCATGACCACCCAAATGGTCAAGCAATTGCTTGAGGATTTCCCATGACCGGTTGGCTGCTGGATGTCAACGAGCTGCTGGGCTGCGGTTGGAAAAGCCACGTGAATCATGACGCTCTGATGAGGTGGCTCTTGCAGATAAATGAGTGGGCGACATGCCCCCTCTCCGAATCCGGCTTTCTGCGCATCAGCATGACAACGGCATATCGGGCAAACTTTGAGGACGCGCGAAAAACGCTCTCGACTTTGCGCGCCCTGCCTGGTCACCGCTTCCTTGCCGATGATGTTGCTGTCGCTTCGCTTCCGATTCTATTGAGCTACAAGGACACGACCGATGCTCATCTCGTCACCTTGGCGAAACGGCACGGATTAAAGCTGGCCACCTTGGATGATCTGTTGATAGCCAAGCCGTGGGCGGCTGGAACCGCGGAGAATCCGTTGCTGCAACCAGTAAAATCCTGATCCGTCTCTCTGGCCTGCAGGGAAGGGATCAACCCGTCAGTGATCCACTTTTAGGAACGGTCCCAGCGCTTCGATCAACTCCTTGGGCAGGCGTTTGGGCTTTTCATCCGTCGTCGCGCAGATGTGGCGCGTCACCCCTTCGGCCAGCAACGCGCCGCTGGCGTTGAGGATGCGGAAGCCGACGGTGAGCCTGATGCCGCCCATTTCCGTGATCCACAGTTCCAGGGTCAGCAGGTCGTCGTAGCGCGCCGGCCCTTTGTAGGCGATTTCCACGCCGATCACCGGGAAGGCCGTGCCCGCCTCCTGCCATTGCCGCGCCGAGCAGCCGGTCTGGCGCATGAATTCCCCGCGCGCCCCTTCCAGCATGTCGAGGTAGCGCGCGTAATAAACGTGGTTGCCCACCGTGCATTCCGCATAGACCACCCGGTGCGTGTGTTGAAAGACCGATCCGGCCATAAAAAATTTCGGCGCGCAAAGTAATTCTTTTGCCGCGTCCGCTTTGCTAAACTGTAGCCGTTTGAAATTCGACGAAGCAAGCAAAACACTGGAAGTTTCCGTGCGCGAACTGTCCGGGGAGGAGGGCTTTGGCCGGATCGGCTTCGAGCGCGGCGAAGGCTGGCATCGGCTCGGCCTGGGCGCGGAACTGCACCGCCGCGTTTTGGAGGAGCGCCGCGCGGGCCAGCCGGGCTATCGCAGCGAGGTCCATCTGCAGGCCAGCGTCCCGATGGACGGCTGGACCGCGCTGATCACCGGCCGGCTGGACGGCTGCGTGCGGCAGCCCTCCGGCGCGTGGCTGATCGAGGAGTTCAAATCCACCTTTCTGCCGGGCCAGGAAACACGGCGGGGCGGGGCGGCCTTCGCGCGCCACCAGCGCCAGCTTCTGCTTTACTGCGATCTGTGGCGCCGGCTGGGAAATTCCCCCGTGCAGGGCCGGCTCGTTTATGTGGACCTGGCCAGCGGGGAAGAATGCGTCGTGCCCGCCGCCTACGACCCGGCGGAGGCGGAGCGCGGGCTGGAGCGGCGGTTGCGGCAGCTCCTGGCCATCGGCCAGGCCGAGGCGGCCCTGCGCCGCCAAAAAGCCGCCGCCGCCGCCAGCCTGGCGTTTCCCCACGCCGCTCCCCGGCCCGGCCAGAAAATCATGATGGAGGCGGTGCGGCAGGCGTTGGCGGCGGGTGACAACCTGATCGCCGAAGCCCCCACCGGCTCGGGCAAAACCGCCGCCAGCCTGCATCCGGCGCTGGCCCACGGACTGGCCGCCGGGCGGCAGGTGTTCTTTCTCACGGCCAAGACCTTGCAGCAAACCATGGCCGTTTCCGCCCTGCGCGCCATGAACCCGGACGGCGCCTTCCGCAGTTTGCAGATTCGCGCCAAGGAAAAAATGTGCGCCAACGACCGCGTGCTCTGTCACGAAGATTTTTGCCCTTACGCCAGGGATTATCCGGAAAAAATGGAGCGGTCCAAAATCCTGGACCGCCTGCGCCGCGGCCATTTCCATTTCGACCCCGACGCCGTTTTTGCGGAGGCGAAGAAGGAGCGGGTCTGCCCCTTCGAGGTGCAACTGGAACTGGCGGGCCGGGCCGACGCCATCGTGGCGGATTACAATTACGTCTTCGAGCCGGGCGTGGCCTTGCGCCGCCTGGAGCCGGAGGACGAGCCGGTGCTGCTGGTGGACGAAGCGCACAATTTGCCCGACCGCGCGCGCCAGATCTTCTCGCCGGAACTTCTGGAGGAATCCTGCCGCGCGGCGCAGGACAGCCTCCTGCTGCAAAGCGGCGAATTGTTCGACACCCTTTCCCGAACGCTCGGCCAGCTCAGCGCGCTGCTGGCCGAAACCGCCGCCGCCGCCCTCCCCGGCCCGATTTCTGAAATTGATCCGCCCATCGAACCCTTGCGCGCGCTCTGGCAGGTTTGGGAGCCGGCCTTTGTCCGTTACCTGGCGTGGAAGCGCGAGGCCCGGCTGGCGCTGCCGGACGATCCGATTGTTGACATACACTTCGTCTGGCAGCGCTTTGTCGCCGTTTTGAACCTGTTCGGTCCCGGCTTCACCTGCGTGGTGGAAAACCGGGCCGGCGGAGCGCGGCTGGCCGTGGTGTGCCTGGATCCGGCCCGTCCGCTCGCGCCGGTCTTTGCCGCCGCCGCCTCGACCACCCTGCTCTCCGCGACGCTTTCCCCCGTGGAGGTCATCCGCCGCACCCTCGGTTTGGCGCCGGAGCGGACGCGGGCCCTGTCGCTGCCGCCGCCGTTCCCGCGGGCGAACCGGAAGATCCTGATTTTGCCGCAGGTGGGCACCGCCTTCGCCCAGCGGGAAAAGAATTTTGCCCCCATCGCCCGGCTGCTGGCGGAGATGTCCGACGCGCAGCCCGGCAACGCGCTGGTTCTTTTTCCCAGCTATCAATTCCTGGAAAAAGTGGCCGCGCTCCTGCCGGCCACGCGCGCGCAGGTGCGGGTGCAGCGTCCCAACTTTTCCGAAGCGGAGCGCCGCCGGATTTTCCAGGAACTGGCCGCGCCGCCCCCGCAGGGCCTCCTGCTCCTGGCCGTGCTGGGCGGGATGTATGCCGAAGGGGTGGATTATCCGGGCGAACTTCTTTCCGCCGTTTTCATTGTCTCGCCCGCGCTGCCCCAAGTCTCCTTCGAGCGCGAATTGTTGCGCCGCTATTTTGAGGAGACCGAGCAGGCGGGATTTGAGTACGCCTACCTGCAACCGGGCATGACCCGTGTCGTGCAGGCGGCGGGCCGTCTGATCCGCGGCGAAACGGATTGCGGCGTGATCGCGCTGCTCTGCCGGCGTTTTCTCCAGGAACCCTACGCCAGCCATCTGCCGCGCGATTGGTACGAGCAGTCTCCGGCCGAACTGGCCGCCCCGGACCCGGCCGGCGAAATCCGGAAGTTTTTCGCCGGACACCCGGCAAGCCCCGCGCCTCACTTCTTCTTGACATGATCGAAAAACTCCTCCGCCAGGATGTAGCCCGCGCATCCCGGCGCGCCGCAGCGGCACGGATGCTCCCGATACTCCTCCAGGGTGTAGCCGTAGTTGAAGGTGATTTCCTCGCCCGCCGCGATGTCGCGCCGGGCGGTGATCCAGATGCGCCCGCCGCTCCATTCCGCCTGGCAATTGGGCGCGCAACTGTGATTGAGCCAGCGGGCCGGATTGGCCTCCGTATTGCCGTCCAGGTCAAATTCATCGTCCAGCGCGAAGATAAACCAGTTGCCCGCTTCGCAGCGGCGGAGCGATTCCGCCTTGCTGATTTTCTCGCCGAGGTATTCCACCACGCGCGCGCCCCGGGGCAGGCTGCCCTTGGCGAAACCGCCCGTGCCGTGAATGGGCGAAGGGCCCAAGGTGAGATGATCCAGGACGGCGCCGGCGGGGTGGTTCATGATCGCGTCCAGGTTTGCGCGGCCAGGAAGCGGAAGCGGTCGCGCAGCTCGTTGATGGCCCAGCCTGTAAAGTATGAATTGCAGAACAGGAGTGAGAACACAAAAATCAGCACGACGGTTGGACTCATCACCCCGCCCAGGCCGCGGCCCGGCTCCAGCATGGCCCCCAGCGCGGCCAAGGAACTCATCACCAGCAACGGCAGCAGCACCACATAAAAAATCGCCAGGCCGGCGGCCTTGGCCGGGCTGGCCAGCCGCAGACCCAGGAACAGGCCGACCCAGGAGAGGCTGTATAAATTAACCAACAACCAAAGCACTTCCACCACCACGGCGGCTGCCCACCCCATACCGTAGCCCAACCCCGCCCGGCACAAGCCAAGGATCAGAAACCCCAGATCTATCCCCAGGGCAAAGAGCACCGGCCAGAACAGGCTCCGCTTTAATTCGAGCAGGCAGCCCCGCACAATTTCCTCTTCATCGTACGGCGTGGTGAGCAGCAATTCCAGTTCGCCGCTCCGCCGCTGGCCGGCCAGCAGGCGGCTGGATTGGGTGGCGGCTTGAAATTTCAAGACGCTGTGCATAAGCAGGATGGTGGCCGGCGCGGCCGGCGCCTTCATCCAGGGGGGGCCGAGCAGGGCGCCGGCCAGAACGACGGCGCAGATCATCACCAACAAGGCCAGGGTCAAAAGAGGCTTGGCCGGTTCGATCATCCCGGGCGGCAGGTCCTGGGGCGGATATTTTGTGGGGCCGGGTGAGGCGGCCGGACGCGCCGGAACGGCGTTGGCGGCGCGCGTCCAGGAGCGGGGCACGAGGCAACTGGCGGCGCCGATCAACAGCCAGCCCAGGGCATGCGGCACCAGCAAGGCCCCGGCCACATCCGGCGCCGCAGCCATGCCCGCCACCGGGCTGAGCGCCGCCATCATGGCTCCGGCCGGAATCAGCGCCAGGCAAGCCGGGGAGTTGCACATCACCCCCAGGATGGGCAGAAGGGCGCCGAGAACGAGCAAAGCCAGTCCGCCCCAGGCGGTCGCGGCCTGCTCCCGCCAGACGCACGCGGAAATGAAAATTCCCAGCGCGGCGAAGTAAAACAGAGTGTTGATCAAGCCCAGCGCCACCTTCACCAAGTCTCCCAGCCCCACGCCGCCCAGGATGATGCAAAACCCGAAGGCCGGGAAGGCCGCCAGCAGGCCATAGAGGGAACGGCTGACCTGCGCCGCCAATTTTCCCGCGACGATGTCAAACCCGTTCAGGTCGGTCAGGAACAACAGGCCGAGGGTGCCTTCGCGCTTTTCCAGGCTGACACAGTCGCAGGTCAACAAGATGGCCTGCGCGGCCAGCAACACGTAGCCGCTGCCCGCCAGCAGGCCAAAAACCGCCTGTCCCGCCGAGGCGGTGCTCATCACCCGGTTGAATCCGGCGAAGACAAACCCCAGCCCGGCGGCCATGGCCAGCAGGGCGATGAGGCAGCGCGAGTAATAGGTCATGGGCCGGCGGGCGGCGTGGCGCATTTCCAGGCGGGCAATGGGCAGGAAGTTCATGGGTTACCTTCCGATCGTGCGGATGAAGGACCCAAGATTGAGCATAATTATGATTGACGAAAGGATCAGCCCGGCATAGGCCAGGGCCGCGGCCCAAAAGACCAGATGGCGCGCCGGATTCCACTGCCGCGGCGCCGACCGCTGATATTGCCGGACCCACCCGTAGCCTTGCAGCGCGGAGAGCAGGACCCCCAGGCCCAGCACCAGGCCTGCGGTCGCAGCTCAGCAATACGACCGCCAGCATGAAAGCCACGGCCGCGATGGCAACCCTTTCCGCCCCGGCGCGAGGCGGCGGCTCGCCCGTTTCATCCGCCAATTGCTGCTGCAACCGCAGGGTCAGGCAGGCCTGCCCCAGGCCAAACAGCGGAACGACTCCCATCAGGCCAAAGACAAAACAGCGCATGGAACGGCGAATCAACCGCACCCGGTCCACCGACACGGGCGCGGGCAGTTGCGGCGATGGCGGCGCGGGGGTCATTTGAATTGGAAAGGGGCGTTGCTCAAGTGGCTGATAAATTGAAAAACCCCCGCTGCGACCAGCGCGACGCTGGCGGCGTTGAGCAAAACCAGGCCCGTGCTCAGGGCCTGCGCGGCGGCTTGTTCCAGTTCAAACGCCTTGGCGTCGAGGGAGGCCTGCCATCCCGCCAGGGCGGCAAAAAAGCCGCGCGCGCCGTGCGCGCCGTTGCGGAGCCGCCAGCGAAACTCACCCGTGTCGTCCAGCAGTTGCACCGCTTCGGTCAACTTGGCGCCCTGGCCCAACCGGGCCGCCGCCTGGCCGGCGCGCCGCGCGAAAATGCCATTGGCCGTGCTGAGCGCCGCCAGGCGCAAGGCCCGTTCCTCCGGCAGGCCGGCGTCCAGCAACAGCCCCAGCATGGCGGAGAAATCCCGTTGCAGCCGCTTGCGCCGCCAGGGCACATGCAGGAAAAGCCAGTCGCTCCAGTCGCGCAGCGGGCGCACGCCGGCTTGCAGCCACGAAACAAAGCGCGTGCCGCCGAACAAAAACAGCGCGCTGCCATAACAGGCCAGCAAGAGCGCCATCTGGGCCAGGAGTAAAAATGGAAACCAGGCCGACAGCGTGTCATAGAGGCCGCCCGGCTGGATTTTCAGGCCGGCGGCGACGTCGTTGAAGACGGGAAAAACACGGGTGAACAGCATCGGCAGCAGGCCGATCAGCATCGGATTGAGGACCAGGCCGAAGGCGACTTGATAATTGATGAGAGCGCGGGTTTGCGAGGTGCCGTCCTGCAAAAGAAGGCGGCAGGCCGGCAGGACGCGGGAGAAGTCGCCCAGGTTCTGGCCGACCTTCAACATGGCCAGGACTTGGGGCGGGAGCAAGGCCGGAACTTTTTCCAGGGCGGGAACCAGGCCGTGGCCCTGCTCCAGGTACGCGGCCAGCAAATGAAATCGCACGCCGGGCGAGGCGTCCCGGCAGTTGGCCAGCGAGAGGATGTGATGCTCGATGGATTGGCCCTGCTGCAAGGCGGACTCAATCAAATCGAGCAGAAAGCGCGCGCCTTCCTGCCGCCGCAGCGGACGGCTGTTGAGATAATAGATGGCCGCCGCCGCCGCGCCGACGGGGAGGAGGACGGGCAGCAGCCAGCCCTGCACGATTTGCAGGGCGCGGCCGGCGGCCGGGGCGCCCGCCGCCAGCATGGGAAACAGGTTGAAGAAGCTCATCGGCTTAAAAACAGCGGCAACTGGTAGATCATCTGCGCCAGCGGATACATTTGCGCCAGGATGACCAGCCCCAAAAACAGGAGCGAGGCCGGCAGCGCCGCATAGAGCAGGACATTGGAGCGATAGGCCGCCCGGGCGTGATAGACCTGGGCGGCCCGTTCAAATCCCGCCGCCAAATTCTCGCCCGCCCCCGCCACCAGCCAGACAAACATCGGCGGAAAAATCTTGCCGCCCGCCGCCACCTCGGTGAATTTCCCGCGGCCCTCGGCGCAGCGCGCCTGCCACCGGCCCAGTTCCGCGGCGGCGCGGGTCCCGCCTTCCATTTTTTCCAGCAACCCCAGCGCCTCGCTCAAGGAACACCCGGCCTTGAGCAGAATGGCCATGGTGGAAGCCAGGCGGGCCAGGCTGGCTTCGCGGAAGGCGGGCAGGCGCCATTGCAATTCGCGCCGCCATCCGGGCAGCACGGCGACTGCCAGGGCCGGCAGGGCCAGGGCGGCCAGCAGCGCCGCCGGCGCCCACAAGCACGGCGCGCCGGGGGAGAGCGGCTGGAAGGGAGAACGGGCGCTGAAAATCAATCCCCGCGTGACGCTGCCATCCAGGGCCAGCATGGAGGAGATTTTCCCAAAAAGAACGGCGAGCCAGACGGAAAAGCCCGCCGAGAGCGTCAGGACAATCGCCGGATAAACCAGCAACCCTTTGAGCCGGGTCCAAACCAGATTGGCGTTTTGATAATAATCGGCCAGCAAGGTGAGCAAGCCGGGCAGATCGTGGCCGCGCGCGCCGATTTGCAGCATCATCCCGTAAAAGGCCGGCAGATTGCGCCGCGCCACCG
Organism: uncultured Verrucomicrobiae bacterium; assembly: GCA_963707025.1. Taxonomy (GTDB): domain Bacteria; phylum Verrucomicrobiota; class Verrucomicrobiia; order Limisphaerales; family Palsa-1400; genus JBEKOF01. The sequence continues at coordinate 327,522 of CAVPOM010000004.1, forward strand.
CCTGGTCCAGCGGCGCGCCGGCGGCCAGATCGGTTTCCAGCAATTGCAATTCGGCGCGCAAGCGGCCTTGCTGCATGGTGGCGCACAACTGGCGCAAGCTGCCCTCCAGCGGCAGGCCCTCGCGCAGCATGACCGCCAGTTGCTGATTCACAAATGCCAGTTCGTCGTATTTCATCCCTTAGGAAAGGGGTTCGACTATAACTTTGTCTTTCTTTTGCAATTTCATAGCAGGCCCGCTGCAAGAGACTTTTCTCCACCGCCAGGCCATCGTTATTTCTTGCGGCGTTTGAATGGGAGGTTCTGAAACGGTCCTCATGCATTCACCAATTGGATGACGAGGTTTTTGCCGAGGGCGTGCGCGACACGCTGGATGGTGGAGAGGCGCACGTCTTGCGCGTGGTTCTCCAGCCGCGAGATGGCGGATTTTCTCGTCTTGGTGCGTTGGGCGAGGGCTTCCTGGGTAATGCCTGCCTGCTCGCGGGCCTGGCGCAGGAGAACGCCCACTTTGAATTCCTGATAGCCGCTGTCAAAGTTTTCCGAGAATTTCTTGTCAGTGCGTTTGCGGCGGCTGATGTATTTGTCGAGGTCGTCTTTCATCGTCTGGCCTTTCGGTTGAGGGAATCGCGCCGCCGTTGTGCGGCGAGTTCGATTTCCCGGCTCGGTGTTTTCTGTGTCTTCTTCGCAAATCCGTTGGTCAAAATGATCAGATTTCCCGAGTCCCAAAAGCCCAGGAGACGGAACGCATTGCCGCCAAATTCCGCGCGAACTTCCCAAAGCTCGTCCCCGCCCTCAAGTTTCTTCAAGTATTGCCTCGGCACCCTCGGCATTTCTTTCACCAATTTAAGAACCCAGGCCACTTTCTGCGCCTGCTTCGGGTCAAGCCTGTCGAGAAATTCTTCCACCGGGCAATTCCCAGTGTCGTTGCGGTAGAATCGAATTTCGCGCATGACAGGGAAGTTAGCATATTTGTGAACCTCTCGTCAAGGCCTGGCCGTGGGCGCGGGCTTGGCGGTGGAGCGCGGGGCGGGTTTGGCTTCGAGTTTGCTTTTCAGGGTGTCGAGGTCTTTGCGCAGTTGGCGGATTTCTTTCTGCGCGTCCAGAACGGTGTCGCGCAGTTCCCTCAAATTGTCCACGGGGCGGCGCGCGGCGCGGATGGCCTGCATGGCGGCGGCGGCGGTCTGCTCTTCGTGGGTTTGCTTGCCGGCCTCGGCAAAGGTTTGCAGAACGGGCAGGGCCCGGGGGTCTCCCAGGACGCCCAAAGCCCAGATCGCGCCCAGGCGGATCACGCTGTTTTTATCGTTGACGTAGCCGGACAGGAATTGGCGGACGGGTTCCTTCTTTTCCTCATCGCGGGCCAGAAAGGCCACGGTGTCCAGGCCGCTGGTGAAGCCGAGGCTGGTAAAGTCGTCGCGGCGCTGTTCGAGGGTCTGGCGGATGGGGGCCAGGTACGAAATGTCGTCCTGGACGCGCATGGCGGCGATGGCGGCGTCGGCCAGGCTGTTGCGATAGGAATGGGATTGGAGGAGGGGCAGCAGCCGGTCGCGCACTTCGGGTTGGGCGTAGTTGGCCAGTCCTCGGATGTCCTGCGCCTGAATGGCCGGATTTTTTTCAGCGGCGAGCGACTTGATTTCAGCCTGGCAGGCGGCGGGATTGTAAAAGGCGGCCAGGGCGGCGATGACGGCGTTGCGCACGCGGGCGTCGTTTTGCTCCCGGGAGGCGAGGAGGTCGTCGAGGCTTTCGTCGGAGTGGATGGCGGCCAGGGCGGAGGCGGCTTCGACCCGGACGCCGTAAAAGGCATCGTGGTTGAGGGTGTTTTTCAATTGGGCCGCGCTGGCGTGGTCCTTTTTGTCCCGGAGCGCGGCCACGGCCAGGAGGCGGCCCACCACGTCGTCCTTGTCGGCGAGCTGGGCCTGGAGCATGGGGGCGGGCAGCTCAATACTAATCTTTGCCAGGACTTCCAGGCGCGGGTCCAGCCGCACGGCGGCGGGGGCTTCGGGCAGGGAAAAATAAAAGTCTTCGGACGGCTCCTTCACCGTGATGGTTTTTTCCACGCGGCCGGACGGGCCGTCGAAGCGCACGGTCAAGGGAAAGTTGAAAAGCAAAACGTCGTCGCTCAGGGCCTGTTTCTGCTGGAGGGAAATTTTGGCCAGCCGGGTTTTTTCGTCCCAGGAATAAGCGGCGGCCAATTCTGGATAGTGGGCGTGATAGACCCATTGATCGAAGAACTGATCGTAGGAACGGCCGGAAAGTTCCTCGATCACGGCGGACAAATCGGCGGTGACCACGTTGCCGTACTGGTGGCGTTCCAGGTAGGTCTGGATGCAGCGGCGATAGAGGTCCTCGCCCAGTTGCGCGCGCAGCATGCGCAGGACAAAGCTCCCCTTCTGATAGGGGAGGATGCCGAAGATGTCGTCGGGATGATCGAAGGTGCGGTTGACAATGGCGCCGGTGTCGTTGCTGATGCTGAAGAGGCGCCGGGCGGTGGTGTAAAAGCCGTAGAGCATGGAGTCAGGGCCGTTTTTGTGCCCGTCGTAGAGCAGGGCGTAATAGGTGGCAAAGCCTTCGTTGAGCCAGATGTGGCTCCAATCCTTGCAGGTGACCAGATCGCCAAACCATTGATGGGCCATTTCGTGGGCGACCAATCCCTGGCTGCTGCGCAGGTTTTCCGTGGCGGCCGTGAACAGGGAGGTTTCGGTCAAGGTGGTCAGGCTGGTGTTTTCCATGCCGCCCTCCATGAAATCCTGCACCATGACCTGGTAGTATTTCACCCAGGGAAAAGGGACGCCGATGTCGCGCTCATAGAAATCCATGATGTCGCGGGTGTCGCGAAAGGAATTGCCGGCCTCGGTGATGTCGGAGGGCGGCACGTAAAGGGCCAGGGGAGTATCATTATGCTTGTCTTCCACGCTTTGGAAATAACCGGCGACCAGGGAAACGAGATAGTTGGCGTGGGGCTTTTCCTGCGACCAATGAAAGGCGGTCAGCCCGGCGGCGTCCTTTTCCTTGGAAACCAGCCGGCCATTGGACAGGACGATCATGCCCTCGGGGACGTGGCAGGTGATTTCGGTGGTGAATTTCTCGTTGGGCGCATCGGGGCTGGGATACCAATAGCGGTTGTCAATGGCCTCGCCCTGGGTGAAAAGATGTTCGTCGCCCGGTTTATAGCCCATCTCCGGCGTGCGGAAGTAAAGGCCCTTTTCCGGCTGGGCGCTGTAATGAATGGAGACGCGCGATTCCCGGCCGGCCGGAACGGCGCTGGCAAAAGTAATGAGCAGGCGGTCGGCCGTCACCTGCCAGCCTTGAATCTTCTCGCTGGACTCGACCGACAGGATGGCCATGTCGGCGGCGTTCAATTCCATTTCCGCCAGCGGCTTGGCGATGGGATTAAAGGTGAACGTCACCGCGCCGGCGATGGTGCGCTGTTTGAAGTCCGGCGTCAGGTCCAGGCTCATGTGGACAAAGCCGGCGTTGCGGTCCGGCGCGTATTGGCGGGTGGAAGGGTGGGCCTCGCCCGGCCCGCCATGCGGGGCGGCCCAATCATCGGCCGCCATGAGGCCGGCCACGAAATAAAACGAGACGAAGAAAGCGGGCAATTTTTTCATAGGATTAAAAGGACTGCGCGATTCTACCGTGCCGGCCCGGCTTGGCAAGGTTGCGCTCGCGGCGCCCTGACTTTCGGAGGCGCTTTATTTTCACGAGGCATAAAAAAACACTTTGATCTGGTTTGATTTGGCTTGGTAGAGTAGGCGAAGTGGAAGGAGGCGGATTGAACTGACCGCAGTTGTCAGTCTCGCGCTGCCACTTCGCCCCTCATCGAACCGAACGGACGGATTTCCCATATTCGGCTCTCCGAACTCATTCATCGGGCCGCCTTCCACTTCGCCGTGGTCGGCAGTTCATAGAGTCCATAACGCTGGTGCAACTGCTCGGGAACGTAGTGTTCCCACAGGCTGCGGCGGCAACCGTGTTTGCGCCACAGCCAGCGCCGAAAGCGGTTTTGGCTGTAGTGTTTCATCCGGTTCATCACCGAGACGCTGTTGCCGTAGTGGAAGTAGCCCGCCCATCCGCGCAAGACTTGGTTGACCTCTTTGACCACCTCCTGTATCGGACGCCCCTGCGTCCAGTGGTTGAGGATGCCGCCCAGTTTCTCGCGCAGGGCCCCCGGCTTTTCTGGCTGGGTTGAACGTGCAGGTAGCCGCGCCCTCCAAAGGACTTGCGCCAGGTCAGGTTGAAGCCCAGGAAGTTGATCCCTTCCTTGCGAATGTTCACAATTCGGGTTTTGACTTCGTTGAGGGTCAGCCCTTTGGCTCGAAGCCATTTCTTGAGCCGCGCTATCAGCCCTCCGCCGCACCCCGCCGCGCACGCGATGACAAAGTCATCGGCGTAGCGCACCATGCGGGCTTGGCCGGAGGTTTTCTCGTTCACCCCGTGATCCAGCGGGTTGAGGTAGAGGTTGGCCAGCAGCGGCGAGATGACCCCGCCTTGCGGCGTGCCGCGCCGGTTGGGGATCACTCGCTTGGTGCCGTCCTGGTCTTCCTCCGCGACCGGGGCGCGCAGCCAGCTCTTGAGGAGCCGCAGCACGCTGCCGTCGCTGACCCGCCGGGCCACGGCCTTCATCAGTTCCCGGTGCGGAATCGTGTCGAAATATTTCGTCAGGTCCGCGTCGATGATTTCCACGTAGCCTTGCTGCACTGCTTGTTGGATTTCCGCAATGGCTTGGTGTGCCCGGCGTTTGGGCCGAAAGCCGTAGGAGCGCGGATGAAAGTCCGCCTCCAAGATCGGCATCAGCACCAGATACACCGCCGTTTGCACCACCCGGTCCTTGACCGTCGGGATGCCCAACGGCCGTTCCCCTCCGCTGCTCTTGGGAATCATCACCCGCCGCACCGGGCTGGCCCGATACGTCTTGGCTTTGAGTTCTGCTTGCAGGCGGTCGAGCCATTGCTGGCGCAGGGCCGGGTCGGCGGTGATGGACTCCATACTCTGTCCGTCCACTCCCGCGGCCCCGCCGTTGCGCTGTTGCGCTGCCAAGGCGGTTTCGAGCACGTCCTTGCGCAGCAATTCCCCATACAGGCTCCAGAACCGATACTTCGGCTCTGCTTTGGCTTTCCGATAGAGCGCGATTTGAAGCTGCCGAACTTTCTCCGGGGTTGCTATCCGGGTCGCCCCGGCCATCCCCGCATCCTTCGCTTCGCCTCCACGCATTGAGCAAGTGTTCCCCCTTTGCGTTCGCTCGCGCAACTCCCGGCGGAAATCCGCCTGGAGCGCAAACAAGTCCACGCTACTATGAGGAACTCCGACTTCTCCGGCAGGGCCGCTCGCCTGACTGGTCTTGCCAGCTTGCGCGGGCGGTTGGGCTGGCCGCCCGCCGCCGGAGTTCTCCCAGCTTACCTTGGTTGAACTTCCAGACGTGCCGTCCACGCCGACCCCGCCGGAGCGTTGAGAAGGCTCTGACTGTTGCCCTGCCTCCTCCCTGCGGCCTTCGCCGGTCAAACAGCGGCTCGGCTTGTCTCCGGTTCTAAACTTATCGAGGCTCATTGGATGTGGTTCATTTTCATTACGGCCCGTCTGTTCATCTCCCTCAGCTTCCAACCCCGCCTCGCGGCGGCGCTGTTGAGGTCGTGTTCCGTCGTGAACAGCCTAATTCGACGGGCGGGACTTTCACCCGCGTTCCAACCAACTTCACTGGCGCAACATTTGGCTTGATTTGGCTTGATTTGGTTTGATGGGTCACGCGGTTGGAAAGGGTGGTTTTGAGGGTGGCGCCTCCGCCACGGCGGTCAGAGCCGAATAGAAGCGCCGACGTTTTGGAGTGTGCCGACAGGCTGGCACCGCCTTGCTTGCCGCAAATCGTTCCCGGCGCAAAAGCGGGAGCAAGCTCCCGCACTCCATAGCAACCGCCCTCATCACTATGTGAGATTAGCATTTAATCCAGTTTTGTCAAGGCCAAATCGTGATTTTTCGCAAAGCGCAGGCCCGGAGCACACCGGTTGGAAATGCGGCGGAGAGGGTGGCTTGCCCAAGCGTCTTTACGCCGCCGCCGGCTTGAAGGCGGTGATGGAATCTACGCGGTAGCGCTTTTTACCGCCTTGCACGGGCACCTCGACCTCCTGGCCGGGCTTGGTGTTGAGCAGGGCCTGGCCGACGGCGGTGAGGTAGCTGATGACGCCTTTGTCCGGATCGGAGTCCCAGGCCCCCAGGATGATGAACTGCTCGGCGTGGTTGTGCTCCAGATCGGTCACGGCCACCATGTCGCCAATGCTGACGACGTCGGTGCGGGGGTTGGCGAAGTCGCTGCCGCGGGCGCGGACAATCTGGGACTCCAGTTCGCCCTTGCGGCGCATGAGGATTTTTTGCATTTCCTTGGCGGCCTTGAATTCGTGGTTTTCGCGCAAGTCGCCGTAGCTGCGGGCGATGGCAATTTCCTTGGAGTTGGCCGGGATGGCCTTTTGCACCAGTTCGGCGTACTCATTCTTGCGCCGCTCCAGGCTTTCCCAGGAAACGACCAGGGCGGTTTCGGCCTTTTCGGACTTGGATTGCTCGCCGGAAATCATGGTTTGCACGGCCGGGTAGCTCTTGACAATGCGGGCCAGGAGGGAACGCTTGTCCATGTCGTCGAAACAGGGGGAGAGCTGGAGGGCGCGGGTCAAATCCTTGATGACCTCCAGGTCGGCCGAGCCGATCAGTTCGACCATCAGGGTGGGATCGTCCAGAATATAATCGCGCAGTTTGTTGGAGCGCTTCTCGTTGAACTGGTCGCGCTCCATGGCGGTGAGCATGGCGCGAAAGACTTCGGGGCCGAGGATGTCGGCGAAGGAATCGGAGTGTTGCTTGGCGTCCTTGGCCAGCCAGAGAAGCAGTTGGCTGCCGGCTTGGTGCTGGCTGATGAGGCGGGCCAGCAGTTCCTTGAACTGCTCCCAGCGGCCGCCGTCAATCAAGGCGTGGGCCACTTCCCCCGCCAGCTTGGCCGAAACATGGTTCAGCGCGCCGAGCAGGGCCTCGGGCCATTTTTCTGTCAACGATTTTTTGAACGAGTCCAGGGCGTGGCGGTGCTTGCCCGCCGGGATCAGTTCCAGCAGTGGGCCGATGCGGGGGGATTCCTGCACCCAGATGGCCAGGGCGCTGATTTCCCCTTCGCCGGGCGGCAGCCCCACAGCGGCGCGGATTTCATCGCGGATGAAAATGGCTTCCAGGGCGACGGCGGGCTGGGTGCGCTGATGGGTGGCAATTTCGGTGTTCAAGGCGAGAATGACTTCCCCGGCCGCCGCGGCGCGGTCGGCCAAATCGGCCAGATTGCGCAGGATTTCATGGGCGACATTCAGGCGCGCTTTCAAGCCTTTGGCGGCGTGGAAATCGGCCAGGAGGCGGCTTTGCAGGGAGACTTCCTTGAGCTGGTAAATGATCGGCTCGGTTTTCTTGAGGGGCACCTGGAAATGGCCGTCCTTCTTGAGTTCGCGTTTGGCCGCTTCCCACCATTTTTTCCAATCGTCCTTGATGACATCCGGGACCAGGACCTGCTGGATTTGGTCCACGGTGGCGCGGTCGCCGAAGCTGCGCAGGACCAGCTTGATCAGATCCACATGATTCAAGGCCGCCATTTCCCGGAGGGCACCCATTTCGGAAACCTTGCGGGCGTAAATGTGGTCCTTGCCAATGGGTTTGAGGGTCTCGGCGGCGAAGGCCATGTCCATGGTGTGGCCGGGCTTGGACTGGAAATCAATGGCCAGGCGGGCAAAAACCCAGTCCGTGGCGGTGATTTTGCCAAAACCCCAACTGCGATGATAACAAAAGCCGCCCTCGGTCAGCAGAACCAGGGGCTCGATGTGCTGGCGGCTGATCTTGCCGGCGGCGAGCAGTTTTTCAATTTCTTCTTTCATTGCTAATTCCAACAGTCCATAAACCTGCCTCATTATTAGGTTGTGACGCCGGAAAGTCCAAGAGAAATTGCCGCCCGTGTTTTGCGCCGCCGCTGGCACAGCCCGGACTATGTGGAAACGCTGCTGGAACAGGAACTGGCCCGCGCCGCCCTGTCCAGGCTGGACCGGTCGCTGTGCCAGGAACTGGTTTATGGCATCGTGCGGTGGGAGAGGACGCTGGACTGGCTGATCGCGCGCAAAACCACCGAGCGGGCGCAGGCGGAGGGCGTGCAAGTCTGGCTGCGGCTGGGGCTTTATCAAATCTTCTGGCTGCAACGCATCCCGGCCCATGCGGCGGTGCATGAGACGGTGGAGATGGCCAAGCGGACGGGTGGCGGCGCGCAGGCGGGCTTTTTGAACGCGGTGTTGCGGGGCTGTTTGCGCGAGCGGGAGGCGCTGGCCGGCCAACTGCAAGCCCTGAAAAAAGAGGACCCGGCCACCGGTTATTCACATCCGGCCTGGCTGGTGCAGCGCTGGCAGGCGCGCTGGGGGCCGGAGAAAACCGCGCAATTGCTGGAGTGGAACAATGCGCCGCCGCCGACCTTCGCGCGGCTGAATCTTTTGAAAACCGATGCCGCCACGCTGACCGCAGGCTGGCAGGCGCAAGGCATCGGGTTCGCCGCGCGCCAGTGGGATTGGACCGGAGAAAACCTGGTGTTCGACTTGCAATCGCATCCGAGCCTGGCGGAGTGGGATGATTTTCAGCGGGGCTTTTTTTATGTGCAGGATCCCAGCACGCTTCTGGCGGTGCACGATTTGAATCCGCAGCCGGGGGAAAACATCCTCGATCTGTGCGCCGCGCCGGGCGGGAAAACGACCTTCCTGGCCCAGCGCATGGACAATCGCGGGCATATCCTGGCGCAGGACCCCCAGCCGCAACGCCTGCGGCGCCTGCGGGAGAATTGCGCCCGCCTGGGGGTGGCTTGCGTGGAAACCACCGCAGCCGGCGTGGCGGCGGCGGCCCCGTTCGACCGGATTTTGCTGGATGCGCCCTGCTCCAACAGCGGCGTGTTGCGGCGGCGGGTGGATCTGCGCTGGAGAATCCGGGAGGAGGAACTGGCGCGGCTGGGCCGGGAGCAGGGGGCGCTGCTGCGGCAGGCCGCCGCCCAACTCAAGCCGGGGGGCCGGCTGGTCTATAGCACTTGCAGCCTGGAATCGGAGGAAAACGAAAACGTGATGGGGGAATTTCTCGCCGAAAACGGTGAATTCACGCTGGAAAGCCAGCGGCAACTGCTGCCCTTTGCGGATGGCGTGGACGGCGCTTACGTGGCCGCCCTGCGCCGGCGCGCCTGATTTCATCGCAAATCAGTTGACTCCACGGCAGCTTGTGCAAAATTGAGCCGCGTTTATGGCAAAGATTCAACGCGCGCTCCTTTCCGTGTTCGACAAAACCGGGCTGATCCCCCTGGCCCAGGCGCTGGCCGCCGCGGGCATCGAGCTGATTTCCACCGGCGGCACGGCCAAGGCCCTGCGCGAGCAGGGCATCATGGTCAGCGATTTGAGCGCCTACACGGAGTTTCCCGAAATGATGGATGGCCGGGTCAAAACCCTGCATCCGCGCATCCACGGGGGACTGCTCTACCTGCGGGGCAATCCGGGGCACGAAGCCGCCGCGCGCAAGCACGACATCAAACCGATTGACCTGGTGGTGGTGAACCTTTATCCGTTCGAACAAACGGTGGCCCGGCCCGACGCGACCCTGGCCGAAGCGATGGAAAACATTGACATCGGCGGGCCGTCCATGTTGCGCAGCGCGGCCAAAAACCACGAGAGCGTGACGGTGGTGATGGACCCGGCCGATTACGCCGAGGTGGCCGGGCAAATCAGCGCCGCCGGCAACACCACCCCGGAATTGCGCCAGCGTCTGGCCGTGCGCGCCTTTGCCCGCACCTCCGCCTACGACGGGCAGATCGCGGCGTTCCTGGGCAGGACCTTTGGCGTGGCGGCGGAGCCGGCCGGGGCGCTGGACGAAGCGGCCCCGCCGGCGGGGGGGCCGTGGCCGGCCCGCCTGCGCCTGGACCTGCCGCGGGCGCAGGGCTTGCGCTACGGGGAAAACCCGCACCAGCGGGCCGCGCTCTACGGGCGGTTTGGGGAATTTTTTGAGCAATTGCAGGGCAAGGAATTGTCCTACAACAATATACTTGACTTAACGGCGGCGGCGGGGCTGGCGGAGGAATTCGCCGGGGAGGCGCCGGCGCTGGTGATCCTCAAGCACACCAATCCTTGCGGAGCAGGGCAGGGGACCACCTTGCGCGAGGCCTGGGAGAAGGCGTTTGCCACGGACCGGCAGGCGCCCTTCGGCGGCGTCATCGCGGTGAACCAGGCGCTGGATTTGCCCTGCGCCGAGGCCATCGCGGAAATTTTCAGCGAGGTCATTGTCGCCCCGGATTTTGCCCCCGAGGCGCTGGAGTTGTTGCGGAAAAAGAAGAATCTGCGTTTGCTCCGGGTGCGGCAATGGCCGGGGGCGGGCCGCGCCTGGGAATTGCGCGGGGTGGGCGGGGATTCGGTGCTGGCGCAGGAATGCGACCGGCCTGGGGCGGCGGGCGAAGAGCTCAAGATCGTGACGCGGCGGCAGCCCTCGGCGGAGGAGCGGCAGGCGATGCGGTTTGGCTGGCGGTTGGCCAAGCATGTCAAGTCCAACGCCATTGTCTATGCCGGGCCGGACCGGACCCTGGGCGTCGGGGCCGGGCAGATGAGCCGGGTGGATGCCAGCCGGCTGGCGGTGTGGAAGGCCAAGGAGGCCGGTCTTTCCCTGGCGGGCAGCGCGGTGTGCAGCGACGCCTTTTTCCCCTTTGCCGACGGACTGGTGGCCGCGGCCGAAGCGGGCGCGACCGCCGCCATTCAGCCCGGCGGCTCGGTGCGCGACGCCGAAGTGATCGCGGCGGCGGATGAGCGGAACCTGGCCATGGCCTTTACCGGCGTGCGCCATTTCCGGCATTGAAGAATTACCGGACTTGTTGATTGGAGATGACCTCCGAAGGTGGCGGCTCCAGATATAAGTCAATGGCTTCCCGAACATTCTTGAGCGCCTCTTCGCGCGTCTTCCCTTGGGACCAGCAGCTTTTCAACGATGGACAATGCGCCACAAAGCAGCCATCCTCTCCCCGCTCAATGACAACCTTCATATTCATGGCACGAATCTCGCGCCGCCAATCCAGATTATCCAGCATTTAAGAGTAGTCAGGGCCGCAGCCGGAGCGCGTCAGCGTATGAGGCGGTAGATGAGGACGACCTGACTGAGGCAGAGAAGAGCCAAGGCGGCCCAAGTGAGCCATTCGCACGGGCGCAGGCTGGATTGGCGGACCGGAGAGAGGGCGAATTGAATTTTGAGGGCGCCGATGGAAATGACATCGCCATTGCGCAGGACGGCCCGGTCAACTTGGACGCCGTTGACGGAGAGCAGGGCGTTGGGCTCGGCCTGGCAAACCAAATCCCGCCCCTGGCGCGTGATCTGGAAGTGGCGGGGCCAGACTCCCGGCTCTTCCAGGGACAGGTCCCCATCGGCCGCGCGGCCGACCAGCACGGGCAGGCGGGCGGCGGTGAATTGTCCGCCCGCTTTCTTCCCCGAGAGAATTTGGAGTTGGACCATGGCAACCACCGCCGAGGGGTTGATGGCGTTGAGCCGGGTGCCGGCGGTTACCTTCCGAATAATGCTTCCCAAAAAGTCCGCTGATCCACGTAGATTTTGTCGCCCGGAAGAACTTCCAAATCCAAGGTTGGATCTTTCAGCGCTTTCTTGCAGTCCACATAGTAGATTTTTCCATCCTGCCTGGTCACTTGGACTCTTCTTCTGGCCGCAAAGTCGTTGAAGCCGCCGGCCGCGCCAATGGCGCCCAGGAGCGTGACCTTGCCCGTATAAAGCTGCTTGCCGCTGCCGGTCTGATTGATGGCGCCGCTCACGTAATAATAGCGGGCGCCGGGAGTGACGGTGACGCTGATAATGGTGAAGACCTTGGGCACGTAGAGGTCGTGAATGATTTGCTCCAGCTCATGGGGAGTTTTGCCAATGGCCGGGATGTTGGTTTCGAGCAAGGGCAGGCTGATGTTGCCCGTGCCGTTGAGACTCATAATGGACGGGGTTATGGGCTGGGGTGTGCCGGTCAAATCCACCTCGATGGTGTCCCCGTTTTGCAGTGGAATATCACCCAGTCTATTGGTGTCCGGCGGCGGCGGCGTTGCCGGAGGAGGGTGCTGGGGAGGGGTAGCACAGCCCGCCAGGACCAGAGTTGCGGCCGCCAACCCGGCGATCGCGATAAAATGCCGGACACTGCGTTGTAACAATCTCATACAGGTACAGTTGCGCCAGAAGGAAACCGGTTCTCAATACTTCTGTTTGATGTCAACCTTGGCCGCTTTGGCCGCAGCATCGCTGAGTTGGACCACGGTTGGTTCGCTTTTTGCCGAACGGTATTCGTATTCGTAGTAGCCGCTGTAATAGTAATAATTCTCATCCTGGCTCATGTTGATGTTGTTGAGCACCAGGCCCATGAGGTTGCCGCCGACTTTTTGGATCATCTGCTTGGCGCGCAGGGTCATGGGCTGCGGGTAACGCCGGTACTGAATGACTTGCAGCACCATGTCCATTTCGCTGGCCAGGATGGAGGCGTCGCTGACGCCCAGGAGCGGGGGGGCATCGAAGAAGATGAAATCGTAACGGCGCTTGAGCTCGAGGATGATTTCCTTCATTTGCACGGAACCCAGGATGCTCATGGAACTGCTGGGCAGCTTGCCGCTGGGCAGAAAATCCAGGGTGGGCAGCTTGCTTTTCTGGATGGCTTGTTCGAGGGTGACCTGTTTGTTGAGGAGCAAATCGGTCAGCCCGGTGGCGTTGCTGGCGCGGAGCATCCGATGTATGCTGGGGCGGCGCAAGTCGGAATCCACCAGCAAGATGCGCTGGCCGTTCTGGGCAAAGACGGTGGCCAGGTTGAACAGGGTGGTGGTTTTGCCTTCGCCGGCCCCGCCGCTCAGGACGGTGATGGTCGTCCAGTCTTCATTTTTGCGGGCGAACAACAGATTGGTGCGCAAGACCCGGTAGGCCTCGGCGTGCGGGCTTTCCGGCCCGTCGTCCAGAACATTGCCCACGTTCTGGGGAATGACTCCCAGGACCGGGGCCTGCAGGGAGCGCTCCACGTCATCAATGGTCTTGACACTGGTGTCCAGGTATTCGACGAAGAAGGCCATGCCCACCCCGACCAGCAGCCCCATGAGGATGCCGACCGGAATGATGACGAACGGTTTGGGGCTGACGGGGTGCTTGTCCACCCGGGCCGGGTCATGCACGATGACGGAGCGTTCGGTCGGCTGTTTGGCTTCCACCGCTTGTTCAATCTCCAGGCGGCTCAAATCATCCACCACGCGCTGGGTATTCTCCACCGAGCGCTTGAGCGAGACGTAGGCGCGGTTGGTGATGGCTTCCAAGTTGGCATTGGTCCGAGTGCGGCTTTCCTGCTCCTGAATTAAATCGAGCAAATGGCGGGCATGCTGGACGTAGGTGGTCAGACCGGTCATGATGCCATCAATTTTATGTTGATAAGCGTTGGTGGCATCATCCCAACCCTTTAGGGCAGCCTTGTACATGGGGTGAGTGGGGCCATAGCCCAGGTTTTGGGCTTGCGTGAATTCGTCCCTGGCCCGGGAGACATCCGTGGCCCGGATGGTCAACTCGGGGTCCAGGTCCCGAATGATGAACGTGCCCAGCGCCTCACGGAGCAGCCCGTTGGTCTGAAGGTACAACAGATTGGTCAGGGCATCGTAGTGGCTGTCGTAATCCTCCTGCGCGTCAATGCGGCGCATCTCCAGGGCGCGCAGCGTTTCCACCATAATCGAGACATTGGCCGTCGGATTATTCTCCATCTCCGTGAGGTTCAACTCGGCGCGCATTTGGTCCAATTTGGCTTCGTTGGTGGTCAAGGCGGCTTGATTGGTGCTCAGGGCCACTTTCAGGCTGTCAATGCCCCGGTTGCGATCGCCCAGCCAGGATTCCTTGCGGTATTCCTTATAGACCTCGGCAATTTTGTTGGCGATGTCCGCCGCCCATTTTGGGTCGGAATTTCTGACCGTGATTTCAATCAAGCTGGTGCCGCGGGTCTGGTCAACCGAAACTCTTCTGGACAGAAAACCGTAAGCGTCGTCCAGGCTCCAGTCCGGATCGCCGGCTTGAAACTGGTCGGCAAAAACATGCTGGAGATTGAGGTTGGTGATCACCGGGACCAGATTTGACCAGGAGGTGATGATGCGGAATTGGGTGGTCAGGTAGTAGGGATCCCAGCTCTGCAGGCCGGACTGGCTCCCCATTCCGGGGATGGTCACCTCCGGAGCGTCTTTCTGGACCTCAATCCTGACGGTGCTGGAATACTGCCTGGGCAGCCAGACGGTCAAAGCCGCGCTGGAGAGGAAGCAGAGCAGGAAAACCGTCAGAATCAGGCTCTTGCGCAGCCGGATCACCCGCCAGTAGTCCAAAAAGTGGAGATTGGCCGCCGGGGTGTCGGTTGTCGCTGGGCTATCCATAATAAAAAAAGAAAGCTAGAGCGTACTCATGCGATACGTTCCAGCTTTCTGACCTAAAGCACGATTTTATGTTCAATAAGTGGCCCGGACTCCGATGTAAACCATGTTGCGCGTATAATCGCGCTCCGAAACATCGGAAACCAGTTTGTTCCAGTTGTAGCCGGCTTCCGCGTTGAAGTAGGGGTTGAATTTGTAGGTAAAGTTCATGCCCACGATGAAGAAGTCTTCCGATTGCCCATTAATGGTGCCCCCGTTGAAGACGGTGTGCTGGTACTGGCCCAACAGGGCGCCGGTCAAACCCCCGGCAATCTTTTGGTTCAACGACAGGTAAGCCGCCGTGTCTTCGGCGTCCAGGACCGGTTCTCCCGCATTGGCCCCCGTGGTGGCCGGGAGGGCGCCGAGCACGTCGGTCGCGCTGTGTTGGTGCTTGACACCGCCCTGCAGGTAAGATTCCGGCATGTAGGTCCAGGTCAGGCTGGCGTCCACATAGGGGGAAAAGTCGGTCGCGCCCCCCGGCACGTTGTAATAATCCAAGTACTGGCCGCCCGCCCGGATGGAACCGTGCAGTTGGGAAGTAAATGCCTCGTCCGCCCCGACAAAAAAGAAATGGGTATCGTTGTTGCGGCTCTGGCTTAAAATATTGTTGGGATTGCCGAAGGATTGAAGCCCGGCCGCCCCGCTGAAAATAATCGGCTCCGAGCTGGAGTAACCGGTGTGCCCATAAGAATAGCCCAGGACGCCGGTCAGTTCGCTCAGGACATGCCAGTTCAGACTCAGCGTGGCCAGTTGCTCGATGCGATCCAAGACGGCGGAACGGCTGGGGTTAAGGACGGTCGTATTCACGCCGCCTGACATCGTGGTCGGGTTGTAAACGTCGCCGTAGGTTTGCTGATAGGCGTAAAGGTTGTTGGCGTAGCTCGCCTGCAAATCCAGCTTGGGGACCAGACCGGCAGTGAAGGTGAGCCCGCCGGTATTATGAATGTTGTTGCCGTCGGTGTACAACGGCGAAGAAATGATGCCCGTGTCAATGACCGTGGGTTCCTGGGCGATGACGAACGAGTCGCTGGCCTCCAGGCTGTAGCGCTCGGTGAAGTTCTGTTTGAGGTCGCCGCTGAATTGGTGCGAGGAGTCCGAGGTGCTGGTCCTTGTATAGTAGCGCCAGTCATATATGTAACTAAGGTTGACCGTGGTGTCGTTGTAAGTGTGGTTCAGCGCGACCGAGGGACTCACCTCCGTGCCATAGCTGGAGACCGCCGACCCGTTGTGCAGGGTCAGGTAGTTGTCGTCGTAAAAGCCGCGCAAGGTGAGCGCGGCCGACCAGCCGCGCGGGTTGGCCAACTCCTCGGGGGTGACACCGGGCGAATATTGGGCATGCAATGTTGACGCGCCGAGCGCGGCTAAACCAACAGAAGCGAAGAATTTTTTCATAAAATATTTTGTTGTGCTACCCTCACATGCACAAAGCGCGTCTCTCCGTGCCTTGTCCATTTATGGTGTTCTATGTGTACCGGCCATTATTGTCAAAGGAAAAGTTAATTATTTTTAAAACTTTTTATCGTTTCGGGGTTGGCTGGGGCGTTGACTGCCAGCGATTTCGGTCACTAATGAACAATTCGGCCGGGAGTGGGTCTAATACGACCTTTTGCAGCGGAAAACCGGTGGGAACCTGTCCATGCACCCAGAATGGTCCCGGATCCTCCCCCGACAGCGGCACCCCCCATTTTGTCGGATCGGGCAGGCAGTCCAGATAAAAATAACCCCAATCCCGTTGATTGGCAATCATTTGCGACAGGAACCGGCGGTCGCTCGTCCGCTGCGTCAGAAAAATCGCCCGCACCGGCTTGAGCTTGGCCATTTCTCGATACGTTTCCGAGTCATCCGCATTGGTGGCGCTTTCAGGCGCCCAGCCCACTCCCAGCGTCAGCCAGGCGCAGGGACGCGCCCCATACCACGCCACCGCCCATGGAATATCGCTCATCATCAGCTCATCCGGCTCCATCATGCCGGCGAAGTCCTGAATATTCTTGGGCGTATAGGCCGGGAGCGCCGCCATTTTGGCCGGTCCCAGCAGAGTCAACAGCAGGGGCGCGCACATGACCAGCACAAAAAGTCCCGCCCCGGCCCGGCGGGCCTGGGGAGCCTCGGCGGGGACCAAGTGATCCAGCAGGGTGAAAAAGACCCCGGCGCCAAAGATCAAAACCAGCGGAGCCAGCACCACCAGCAGGTTTTCGGAATTTATCTCGGGCGAATCGGCGCTGAGATGCGTCTGGCAGGCCGCCTGGACCACCGCCATCAGGGCCAGCGACCAGAGCAGAAAAAGCCGCAATCGTTGCAGGGCCGGATTGCGAAAGGGCAGGAGCAGGCCGCATAGGAAAAAAGCGGAAACCCAATTGCCGCCGAGACGGGGCAGGTCGTTTTTCAGGATTTCGCCCTCATTGAGGAGGAATTTGTCCAAGACCTCCCGCGGCGTGACATGGCTCAGGGCGGCGGCGGGATGAAAGGAGCGTTCCAGAAAGTCGCCGGGAAGGCGCGGGGTGTTTTCCACCAGCGCGTAGCCGCCGGTGCCGAAGCAGGTTTGACTGAGCGCCAGGTTGCGCGCGATCCAGGGCGTCATCACGCCCAGAAAGGCCACTGCGGCGCAGAGAACCAATTTGCCGCGGGCGCGGGAGAAGAACAGGCGCAGGAAAATCAGGACGGGAATGATCATCCAGGCAAACGAATACCGGCTCAATCCGCCCAGGCCCACCAGGGCGCCGGCGGCGGCGGCCAGGGCCAGGGAACCGCCCAGGCGCGGCGGCACCGGGCGGCGCTCGCGTTCTTCCAGCAAAACCAATCCCCAAACCAAACCCAGGAAGATCAGCACCAGCCAGAGGGTGGACAGCCCGGAAGCGCTGAATTTCCAGAACAGCTCCGTGCCGGCGAAAACGACGGCCGACAGCCAGGCCACCGCCGGATCAAACAGCCGCCGGGCCACTTGAAACAGGATGAGGACGGCCCCAAAAAAGAGCAGTTCATTGACGGCCCGGATCAAAAATTCGGGCTGATAGAACCAGGCCTGGTTTCGATTCGCGCTGAATCGGAAGGGGAGAATCTTCATCAGGCCGGCCAGGAGCAGCGGGTAGCCGGGCGGATTGCTCAAATCCGGCACCGGCTGTTGCAGCACTTGCTGGGCCTTGGCCGGATCGCTTTGTTGCAGCAGGTGCAGGCAGAAGGGGCGGATCGAATCGGTCGTATAGCCTCTGCCCTCGGCCAACTGCCGGGCCAGATGCGCCGACTCCATCGCTTCCTGCGTGGAAAAACCTTCAAATCGGGTGAAATTGAAGAACACCGCCAGCGCGCAGAACCCCAGCACCACACTGGTGCGCAGGAGGATGGCGGCTCCCAGGCCCGACTCCATGGACGTTATAAATCCCTGCACGCGCTCATAAACTGGTTTTGGCATTCAAAAACCTTCCAGATGGTAGAAGTGGAGTTTGCGGTGCAGCGTGCGCCGGCTCATCCCCAGTTTTGCCGCGGCGAGGGTGCGGTTGCCGCCGCCATCCTTGAGAGCGCGCACGATCAATTGTTTCTCGGCTTCCGCCACTGTCAGGTCCGGGTGGGCCAGCCAGCGGGCCGATCCGGCCGCCGGGCCGCTTGCCCGCAACGGGGCGGGCCAGTCGCGCAGGCTGATCCGGTCCCCGCGCGTCAGGACCACGGCGTGTTCGACGGCGGTGCGCAGTTCGCGCACATTGCCGGGCCAGGCATAGTTCATGAGGGCTTCGAGGGCGTCGGGGGTGAAATCGTTCACCTTTTTATTATTCTCCGCGGCGAATTCCCGCAGGAAGACCTGGGCCAGCAGCGGGATGTCCTCGGGCCGCTGGCGCAAAGGGGGCAGGGTGATCTCGACGACCCGCAGCCGAAAATAAAGGTCCTCGCGGAATTTTCCGGTCTTGACTTCGTCCTGCAGGTTTTTGTTGGTGGCGGCGATCAGGCGCACGTCGGCGCTCAAGGTTTTGTTGGAGCCGACCCGCTCGAAGGTCCGTTCCCCCAGGAAGCGCAGCAGTTTGACCTGGACCGAGGCGTCAATTTCCCCGATTTCATCCAGGAACAGCGTCCCCCCCTGGGCCTGCTCGAAGCGGCCGATCCGCTTCTCATGCGCCCCGGTGAAGGCGCCTTTCTCGTGCCCGAAAAGCTCGCTCTCCAAAAGCGTGGGCGACAGCGCGGCGCAATGCACGCTGACCATGGGCTGGGCGGCGCGCGGGCTGAGTTGATGAATGGCGCGGGCCATCAGTTCCTTGCCCGTGCCGCTTTCGCCCAGGAGCAGGATGCTGGCGCGGGTCGGGGCGACTTGCCGGACCATGTCCGCGGCCTCTTTCATCGCGGGGGACTCGGCCACGATGTTCTCCAGGCCGAACTTGGCGCTGAGTTGCTGGCGCAGGGCCGCGTTTTCCACTTCCAGATTTTGCTGGCGCAAGGCGCGGCCGATGCGCATTTCCAGTTCGTCAATCTGCAACCGGCCCTTGGCCACGTAGTCGTCCGCCCCCTCTTTCATGGCTTGGACGGCCAATTCCTCCGACCCATACGCCGTCATCAAGATACACACCGGCGGGTGCGCCAGGGATTTGGCGCGCAGGATTAACTTCATCCCGTCCTCCCGCGGCAGGCGAAAATCCGTCAGCAACACCTGGAAGTTTTCCGCCTCCAACAGCGTGGTGGCCCCCTTGGCGTCCTCCGCCAGCCACACCTCGTAATGGCCCTCCAGCGCCGCCCGCAAGCCCTCCCGGGTCGGCTTCTCGTCGTCCACAATCAGCAGGCGCGGCTTGGTTTCAATTTTCGGGTTCAAGTGTTGGCAAATGGAAAAAGTCAGCGCAGCAGTTTTTGCTGCTTCTCCCGCCGCGGCAGCCAGATGCGGAAAGTCGTCCCCTGGCCGACGCGGCTCTCCAGCTCGATATGCCCGCCGTGCTGCCGGACGATGCGTTGCACGATCATCAAGCCCAGCCCGGTCCCCTTCTTCTTGGTCGTGTAAAACGGCTCGAAGATCAGATTGACTTGATCGGGGGCAATGCCTCCCCCGGTGTCGGCCACGCTCACCCACACTTCCTCCGTGTTCTGCCCGGTCTCGACAGTGAGCGTGCCGCCGGGGGCCATGGATTGCATGGCGTTTTTGATCAGGTTGACCAGCGCCTGTTTGATCTGGTTCGCATCCAGCGGCGCGGGCGGCAGACGCGGGGCCAGCTTCTCCTTCACATTCAGCCGGCGATTGTCCAGCTCGGGGCGCAGCAACTCCAGCGTCTCCCGCGCCACCTCGTTGAGCGAGGCGTCCGAGAATTTGGGCGCCGACGGGCGGATGGCCTGGAGAAACTGGGTGACGATGTAATCCAGCCGCGTGATCTCCCCCTTGGCCACCTCCAGATAATGTTCGATCTTCTGCGCCGCCTCGGCCGCGTCCCCCTCCGCCGCCGGGCCGGGGCGGGAAAGGCCGCGCGCCGGGGCGGCCGGGGCGGCCGGGCGCAGCTTCTTGACTTCGCGGCTCATCAACTGGAGATGAATGTGCAGGGCGTTGAGAGGATTGCCGATTTCGTGGGCCACGCTGGCCGCCAGCAACGTCAGGGAATGAATCCGCTCGCTCTCGATGGCTTCAAACGTCTTCTGCCGCGCCTCGGTGGCGTCGTGCAAAATCAGCGCCAGGCCCGAGCCGCCGCGCGCTTCCCCGTCCAGCGGCGCGGCGTAAAGGCGCAGGAACTTCGGGCGCGGATAGCTCAGCTCAAACTCGTGCCGGGCCACGCGCGGCCCGCCTTCGGCCAGCCGGGCCCGATGCTTTTCCAATCCAATTCCGGCAGAAAGTCGGTGATCGGCCGGCCTTCCACCTCCTCGGGCAGCCCGGCCAGCAGTTGCCGGACGGCGTGGTTGAAATAGATGACCCGGCCCTGTTCATCCAGCACCAGCACCCCGTCCTCGATGGCATTGAACAAGGTCTCCAGAAAATGGCGCTCCCGCGCCAGCCGTTGCACGACCGTTTGCAGACCTTCGGCATCCAGCCGCCCGATGCGGCCCAGCACCTTGTCCAGAAAACTCGATTTCGACGCCATTTTTATCGCGGGACATTATGGCACAGCCCTGGGTGAAGTGGGAATGAAAAAGTAAAAATGCTGAACGATAACAAGGTTGGACATTCCTTGTTATTCATGGTAGCCTTCCAAATTATGAATGTGTCTTTGACTCCCGAACTGGAAAAGCTCGTGACGCGCAAAGTCCAAAGCGGGCTTTATCAATCTGCCAGCGAGGTCATTCGCGAGGGCCTTCGACTCTTGGACGACCAGGACCGCCTGCGCGAGCTTCATCACGCCGAAGTGCGAAAAAAAATCCAGTCAGGTCTTGACCAACTGGACCGCGGCGAAGGTATTCCCGGCGATCAAGTGTATGCCGAAATGAAGCAAAAGAGCGCGGACTTCCGCAAAACCGGGCGATGAGCGATTTGCTCATCGCGCCGGACGCTCGTTTTGACTTGGACGAGATTTGGAGTTACTACGCGGTGGATCTTCAGAACCCTGACGCCGCGGATCGCATCCGCGATGAGATTTTCGAGGCCTTGAACAAACTGGCTCGAACACCCGGCATGGGCCATCTCCGCAGCGACCTGGCGGAGGAGCCGCTCCGTTTCTGGTGTGTGCGCAGTTACCTCATCATCTACCGGGCCGAGAAGCGGTCGGTGGAAATCGTGCGTGTTCTTCACGGAGCGCGCGACGTGCAGGCTATTCTCGGCGAGGAACGCACTCCTCCGGCGGCTGAGGACTGAAACAGCCCATGCGGATCTTTAGGCGAGGGCAGCAACGTACTCCGCGAATGTGCGCGAGCGTCCGAGCAAGCTGTCCAGCTCTTCAAAGCCAATGGCCCGCCGGTACTCGGCCATTTCGTAGTCAATCGTCTTGCCGTCCGCCGTGGCGGCCCACGGCGCTTCGCGGTGGGTGGCGGCTTCGATTTGCGCGGCGGTGGCGTCCGCCCAGGCGGCGGCGACGCGCTCCAGGGTCTGCAACTCGGCCCCGGAGAATTTCGCGGGATTGAACTTGGCGTCGAAGGTGAGAAGGCGGGTTTGGGTAAAGCCTTTGTGTTCCACCTTTACCTCCCGCACCAAGCCCGCCGCTTCCATTTTCTTGATGAGCTTTTCAATTTTGTCCGGGTAAGGACCGTGCGGCAATTTGCGATAGGTCGCGCCGGTGACAGAATGCCCGTATGCTTCCTGGTGGTCAAAATCCACGAAATACAGCAGTTTCATCAGCTTGGTCCGTCCCAGATGCACATTGTTGATGCGCTCCAGAAAATAAAGGATCACCTGCTGGAGTTTTTCCTCGGAATAGTTGGTATTGGTTGCGCTGACAACTCGGCCATTAAACAACAGAATTCAGCATCGGTCAACCTTTGGAATACGGCCCGCTGAAAATCCGCTTGCATCAAAGCCTTTCATGCGTATTATCACCTCCGTGAAGCAGGCGCTTTCATGGGTCTTTTCACGGAAGGCGAAGCGGGGCCTCGCGGCCTTGTCGCTCGCTGTCTTCCTGCTCCTTCAGGCCATGGTGGTTCTCCCCGGTTTGCATGCCCTCTTCCATTCCGACGCGTCGGACCCGGGCCACCAATGCGCCGTCACCTTGTTCGCCCACGGCCAGGTCCACTGCCCGGACGCGGCGGTTCCCGTGGTCCGGCCCGGGCCGCCGGCCCTTTTCATCCCGTCCCGGCGCCAGGCCGGTTTTGTTTCCACCGATGTCCGATTGCTGCCGGGCCGCGGTCCTCCCTCCCTCCAGTCCCTCCACAGTTAGTTCGTTCGCCGGTTTCAAGAATGAGCGGGTCTTTGGTGCGGCGCATGGCCGTGGGCGTTGGCCCTGTTTGACAAGGACCCGGGCGGGAAATCCAAAAACTTTAACCAATTTGTTTGAAATTTATGAATGCAGCTTATCGTTATTTGCAGTTGACAGCTTTTGGGCTGGCGGCGGTGGCCGCCCAGGGAGCGCGCGGGCAAACCAATAATCCGCCCGCCGCCGCGGCCGGCGCGGCCAGCCCGGCCGGCGCCACCAACGTCACCGCCCTGGGCGAAACGACCGTGGTGGGGCATTTGAATCAGGCGATCACTCAGATCCTGCCCAGTGTGGGGGCCACGGTTTCTTTAAAGGACGATGTGCAAATCCAGTCCATTGCCCAAGGAGCCAATGCCCCGGTCAATCAGGTCATCACCCGTTTTCCAGGCGTGGCGGAAGATTCGGCGGAGAACGGGGATTTGCATGTGCGCGGCGAGCACGCCAATCTGCAGTATCGCATTGACGGCGTGCTTCTGCCCGAAGGCATCGC
Source organism: uncultured Verrucomicrobiae bacterium (assembly GCA_963707025.1). Lineage (GTDB taxonomy): Bacteria > Verrucomicrobiota > Verrucomicrobiia > Limisphaerales > Palsa-1400 > JBEKOF01. Next base: position 350,261 of record CAVPOM010000004.1, read on the forward strand.
CGGCTTTGGCTTGGAACTGGACCCGCGCTTCATCCAGAACATATCCCTGATCACCGGCTCGCTGCCCGCCCAATACGGCTTCCGCACGGCGGGGGTGGTGGATATTCAATCCAAGAACGGCGCGCTCAATCCCGGCGGCGAAGTCTCGCTCTACGGCGGCAGTTACGACACCTTCCGCCCCAGTTTCGAATACGGCGGCTCGTCTGGGAAGTTCAACTTTTTCGTGGACGGCAGCTACGACCACAATGAACTGGGCGTGGAAAATCCCATCGCCGCTGCGACGGCCATTCATGATGAAACCGAACAGTTCAAGACCTTTCTCTACGGGTCTTACATCATAGACCCCTCCAGCCGGCTCACCTTTATGGCCAGCGCGTCCTACAGCGACTTCCAGGTGCCCAACACGCCCGGCGTGGCCTCGGGCACGGCTCCCGGGGGCGATACCTGGGCTTCGGCCATGACCACGGATATTCCGGGATTTACCGGCTTCAATTCCGCCAACAACAACGAAAATCAAAACGAACAGAATTATTACACGGTCCTCACTTATCAAAAATCCGCCGGCGATTTGGATTATCAAATCTCCGCCTTCGGCCGCGAGAGCGAACAGCATTTCAGGCCGGACCCGATCGGCGACCTGTTTCTCAACGGCGAGGCCAGCGAAGTCCATCGCACTCTCTACTCCGCCGGCTTCCAAGCCGACAGCAGTTATCAATGGGGCAACTCCCATACCATTCGGGCGGGCGGGTCGTTTCTGGCCACGGGGGACCAAAACAACACCTCCACCACGGTCTTCGACCTGGACGCCGCCGGCAACCCGACGACCCTGCGGAGCATCCAGGACAACTATCCCCTCTACGGCTTGTTTATGGGTGTGTATTTGCAGGACGAATGGAAGCTCGCCTCCAAGCTCACCCTCAATTACGGCGCGCGCTTCGACGTTTACTCCTCTTCCTTTGATGCGGAAAACCAACTCAGTCCGCGTGTCAACCTCGTCTATAAGCCGTTCGATGGCACCACCCTGCATGCCGGCTACGCCCGTTACTTCACCCCCCCTCCCGTGGAGGCTGTCACTGCCGGCACCTTGAGCTTGTTCAACGGCACCTCCGGCGCCTCCGCCGTCACCCAGGACAGCCCCGTCAAAGCCGAGCGCGCCAACTATTACGACGCGGGCATCAGCCAGACCATCCTGCCCGGTTGGAGTGTGGGCTTGGACGGCTACTACAAGACCGCCCAGCAACAACTGGATGACGGGCTTTTTGGCCAGACCCTCATTCTCTCCGCCTTCAACTATGAAAAGGGCCGGGTTTATGGACTGGAATTGACCACCTCCTACCAGACCAATAACTTTTCCGTCTATGCCAACGCCGCCTACTCCTACGCCCAGGGTCAAAATTGGGACTCGGCCCAGTTCCTGTTCGATCCGGGTGATCTCGCCTATGTCCAGAATCATTGGATTCATCTGGACCACGACCAGAGGTACACGGCCTCGACCGGCGTGTCTTATCGTTTCAAGGAGTCCCATGAGGCCAGCACTCTGACGTATCTGGATCTCGTTACCGGCAGCGGATTAAGACAGGACGGCGGAGGCTTCGAGCCGGCCGCCGACGGCGGCGGCCCCATCCCCAACGGCTCGTCCGTTCCCGACTATTACGAGATCAACATCGGCGCCGAGCAAACTCTCAAGGTCGCCCACAAGCAGTTTTTAAAAGTCCGCCTTGATATTGTCAACCTGACCGACAACATTTATGAGCTGCGCAGCGGCTCGGGCGTCGGCGTCAACGCCGCTCAATACGGCATGCGCCGCGGCCTCTTCGGCACCCTCAGTTACCAGTTCTGAAAACCCTCGGGCAGGCGGGCCGCCGGAACATGAATCCGATCAGCTCAAATTCGCGCGCCCTCCCCCTCTCTCTCCCCGCTTGCGGGGAGAGAGGCGGGCCGCCCAGCAGGTTGCGCACCCGGATGCCCCCCTCTCTCTCCCCGATTGCGGGGAGAGAGGCGGGCCGCCCAGCAGGTTGCGCACCCGGATGCCCCCCTCTCTCTCCCCGATTGCGGGGAGAGAGGCGGAGAGAGGGGTGGCCAGGCTCGTCGAACGCGTGGGACGAAAAATCTGGTCCCGCGCCCCGGGCCCGGCGTCTGCCCCCGCCGTGCGCCGGGATGTATTAGCTTCGATTATTTGTTTTTACATGCAAACATATAATTTGACGCCATACATTTTTTGTGGAATAAGACACAAAAAATGCATGCATCTAAAAGAGGGGCGCAGGCCCCAGGCGCGCTTATCGCACGAAGCCGCTCCCTGCCGCGTCTCCCAGGCCGGCTGCGGCCCGTCCTGTTTGTTCTCGCCGCCCTGCCTCTGGCCGCGGTCGGCGCGGACCCGCCCGGTTCGCAGGCAGCTTCCACCAACATGAACACCAACCCGCCACCCGCCCTGGCGCCGCCGAACACCAACACCGCCGGAACGAATGCCCCCGTCCTGCTCGAAACCGTCGTCGTGACGGGCCATTTGGACGCCGCCCGCGAGCAGATTGCCCCCAGCCTGGGAGCGGTGACTTATGACATTGGCCCGCAGCAGATTCAGTCCATGGGCCAGGGCGAAAACGCCTCCTTCCAGCAGGTCCTCCTGCAAGCGCCGGGCGTGGTGCAGGAGGAATTCGGCGAGGTCCATGTCCGGGGGGATCATGGGGACGTCCAATACCGCGTCAATGGCGTCCTGCTCCCTGAGAGCCTTAATGGCTTCGGGCAGGAAATTGACTCTCATGTCATCCGCTCGGTCACTCTGATCACGGGAACACTGCCGGCCCAGTTTGGGGACCGCACCGCCGGAATTATTGATGTCATCACCAAGACCGGTTCGCAACTCAACGGCGCCGAGCTTTCGCTCTACGGCGGCAGTTACCAAACCTTCAATCCCTCACTGCAATGGGGCGGCGCCACCAGCAATCTGGACTACTTTGTCGCCGCCTCCTGGTTGCGCGACAACCATGGCATTGACAACACCACGGCCAGCCCCGATCCGCTGCACGATCTGACGGACCAGGAAAAGCTTTTTGCTTATTTCTCCCATCACTTCGACCCAACCAGCCGCCTGAGCTTGCTGCTGAACAGTTCCTACGGGGACTTTCAGATTCCCGACACGCCGGGGCTTGTGCCAGCCTATCAGTTGGCGGACAGCCCTCCGGCCAACTCCGCCGCCGCCAACAATTACCAGAACGAGCAGAATTATTACGCGGTGCTCTCGTATCAGAAATCCGCGGGCAAGCTTCTGTCTCAAGTTTCCATTCTGACCCGATATACGGACATCCGTTTCAGTCCCGACCCGGTGCAGAGCCTGCTTTTCAGCGGCAATGCGGCGCGGGTGGAGAACAGTGATCTGGCCAGCGGCCTGCAGGCCGACGCCTCTTACGAGTTGGGCGATCACCACACCCTCCGTGCCGGTTTGCTCGCCAATGATGACATTGAAAAGCTCGACACAACGTCCGCCGTCTTCCGATCAACTGATCTGTTTTCCCCCTCCGGCTCCGGTTTCAATCTGCCAAGCGCAATACCGCCGCAATCCTCCGCCGCTCCATACAGCATCAGAGCCAATGGCGGCAACAGCGGGTTGACCGCCGGCGTTTACCTCCAGGATGAGTGGGGTTTGACCGATCACCTCACGCTCAACTACGGCGCGCGTTACGATCTTTTTGACGTTTCGTTTGACCATGAGTGGCAAATCAGTCCGCGCGCCAACCTCGTTTGGGAGATCAACAAGGCGACTTCCGCCCACATCGGCTATGCGCGCTATTTCATGCCACCGACGCTGCAATTCGTTCCGCCCTCCACCGTCAAGGCATTCGACTACACCACCGACGCTCCTTTCAATGACCGGGACGATCCCCCCAAAGTCGAGCGCGACCATTATTTTGACGCCGGCCTTTCCCGCCAGATCAGCGCCCCCTGGCAGGTGACCCTGGACTCATTCTGCAAGCTGGCCAGGAATCTGCTCGACGACGGCCAGTTTGGCACCGCCGTGATTCTCAACAATTTCAACTACACCTCCGGCACGGTTTATGGCGCCGAACTGGGCAGCACTTTCAAACAGGGACCCTTCTCCGCCTACGCCAATTACTCGTACGTCCAAACCTGGGCGCGTAATTTTGACTCCGTTGAAAATGAATTTCCCACCAATGAACTGGGTTATGTGGCCGCCCACCCAATCCAACTGGATCACCAGGGCCGTTTCACCGCCTCCGGCGGTCTCTCCTATGTCCTGCTCAAGGACACCCGTCTTTATTCCGATTTCCTCTATGGTGACGGCCTGAGAGGGGGATTTGCCAACCTTGAAAAACTAGGCCCTTACTGGACGGACAATCTCGGGGTGGAGCATGTCTGGCATTTGCATTCCGCGGGCTTCAGCGCCTTGAAGCTGCGTTTTGATTGCCTTAATCTTTTCGACCGCGTCTATGAAATCCGCGACGGCACTGGCATCGGCATCGCCGCCCCGGCCTATGGTCCCCGCCGCGCCTTTTATGCCGGGATCACCGCGGCCTTCTGAACAGACCATGAATGCGATCCATGCCAATGCGGGCGCGGGCGGTTACCAGTTGAAAGACGAGCTGGCCCGTGTTTGCCTGCCCGCCCCTCATGCCCACGATCAGCGCAACCTGGCCTGGACCAACTCCATCTGCCTGCTCTTTCTCATCGTCGGCCTGGTGGGTTTCCGCCCGGCCCCGCCCCCGCCCATCCTGGTCAAGCCTTTGGAGGAGCCGGCGCCGGTCATTATCGAGCCGCCGCCGGCCCCGCCGCCCGCTCCGGTCGAGTTGAGCCAGGACAACAAACCGCCTGAGAAGCCGGAGACAGACCAGCCCAAGGTGCTGGTCACGCTCGCGTCGCCCGCCGTCATTTTCTCCGTCCCCACGCTCAACGGCACCCTCGTTACTGTCAAACAGTACCAAGTGCCGGCGGAGACCCATGCGGCGCCGCAAGCACCGCCGCCGCAACCGCCCGCCCAGCCCAGCCGGTTGGAGAACACCGGGCAGGGTGGGGACCGCCCCGAGCCAACTTATCCCAAAATGGCCGAGGATTTGGGCCAGCAGGGAACCGTCGTGTTGTTGTTGACCGCCGACGAAGCGGGCCTCATCATGGCGGTCGAGGTCAAGGAGTCCTCCGGCTCCTCCATCCTGGATCACGCCTCGGCGGAGTTCGTCAAGAAGCACTGGACCGTTTCGCCGGGCGCGCGCGGACGGTTGTTTCAGGCGGCCATTAACTACAAACTAAGGTGATCTCCGGTTAGAAAGCGACTTATAAAATTATGATGGCGAATATCGTGGTGGAGTTCTTCGGCAAAGGCGGCCCGGTCATGTGGCCGATCCTGGTGGCGGCGCTGGTCGCCGTGGCAGTGGTGGGCGAGCGCTCCTTCTGGTGGTGGCGCGAAAGCCGCCGCCGCGACCCCCGCAAGCTGGAGCAGGTTCTGGCCGCCCTGGAAAATTCCGATGTCTCCGCCGCCCTCAAAATCGCCGGCGGTTCGGAGGACGCGGTGGTGCGCATGATCTATCGCGGCTTGAGCCACGTCCACGCCTCGATGGAAGGGGCCTTGCAGTTGGCCGCCGGCATCGAGTTGGAGCGGGCCGGCCGCTTCCTCACCGTGATGGACACCCTGGTGACGCTGGCCCCGCTGCTGGGCTTGCTCGGCACCGTCACCGGCCTGATGCATGCCTTTCTCCAGGTGGGCAACGAGGAACTGGCCGTGGGCGCGGTCACCGGCGGCATTGGCGAGGCTCTCATCGCCACCTGCTGCGGCCTGGGCATCGCCATTTTCTCGCTCATCCCCTTTAATTTTTTTACCGCCAAGGTGGCCCGCCTCCAATTTGAACTGGAGACCGCCGCCTCCAACGTCGAAGTCATGGTCAAGGCCGGTAAAATCAACGGAGCGAAGTGAGAATCCCCTCGCCAGTCCAGGGCAAACGCTGCCGCATTGAGATCATTCCTTTGATTGACATCATGTTCTTTTTGCTCGCCTCCTTCATGATGGTCAGCCTTCAGTTGGAGCAGGCCCACAACATCAAGGTCAATCTGCCACCCGCCGCCAGGGCCGCCGCCGATTTCAAGCCGGGCCTGGTCAACATCGCGGTGGACACCAACGGCGCCGTCTGGCTGGAAAGCAAACCCATCACCCTGCCCGAATTGCGGCTGGTCCTGAGCAACCGCTTCCGCCTGGACACCAATCTGCCCGTCTATCTCAGCGGCGACGGCGGCGTGCTGCAGGGGGCGATTTCCGACGTGTTGCTCACCATCCGCAATGTCGGCGTGCAAAAAGTGGCCTTCATGGTCAAGGACCGCGCGGGGGGAGCGGGCCATCCGTGAAAATCCGCTCCCCCATCAGCCGCAAGAGGCCCCGCCTGGAAATCATTCCTTTGATTGACATCATGTTTTTTCTGCTCGCCTCCTTTATGATGGTCAGCCTGCAAATGCAGAAGGTCCGCACCCTCAAGGCCAGCCTCCCCACCGCCACCCTGGCCGCCGCCAACACCAAGCCCGACATGATCAACCTCCGGGTGGACCGCCTGGGGCTGTTTCACCTGGAGAAGGCCCCGCCCATTAACCGCGCCGATTTGCGTGCGCTCCTGACCAATCGTTTCGCCCATAACACCAACCTGCCCGTCAGCATCAGCGGCGACCGCGACGCCCGCTACGGGGACACCATTGCCTTGCTGGACTTCGTCGAACAGGCCGGCATCCGGCGCGTCGCGGTGGCGGTGACCGGGGCGGAGGCGCCGCGCGCCCTCCCATAAGCATGAAAAGCTTCCAACAAAATCTGTTGATCGCCCTTGCTTTTGCCCTGTGCGCCCTGTGCGTCTGGCAATGGCATTTTCAAACCGTGCAGCGGGGCTGGCTGGCCGACCGGAACAAGGACATTGCCGCCAGGGACACCAAGATCCAGAGCTACACCAATTCCCTGGACAAGATGGACCAGCAAATCACCCGGATGGACCAGACCATCGCCGGATTGGACGACAATTTGCGGCAGGCGCTCAAGACCAACAGCGAATTCATCATCCTGCAGAAACGCCAGATCGCCCGCCTGGACGCCAGCAACGACACCCTGCTCAGCGACGCGGCCCAATACACCAACGCCATCGCCATTTTGCAAAGCAACCTGAGCACCGCTTACGCCGGCATCAAAACGCAAAACACCAACCTGGAGCTGCTGGCGGCCGATCGCGAGAAGTGGTACAAAGCGTACACCAACACCGTCAGCCAGTACAACGACCTCGTCGGCAAATACACCAACGTCGTGGACCGCCTCAACCAGCTCCAGGCCGCCGCCGCCGCCGCCACCAATGCCCCGCACAAATAAGCGGCTTGGCTGGAGCGGTTTCAAGAAAACTGTGGCCCGACAAGGCAAACCAGCTCATCGCGTCCTGGCGGGGTGTTATGGCTGCACTGTTATTGAAAATGCTCCAATCTGCTCACTGAAATTGCTCTAAAAGTGATAACTCAGGATCACCTTGAACAGCGCCGAGGCCGCCAACTGGTTGCCCCGGAAGTCCTGGAAGACGGGCAGTTCCACATCCGCATACAAACTCACCGGGTGCAGGTGGAACTCCATCCCGGGCGAGAGCATGATCCGCTGGTAGCCGGAGGCCGTCCCGCCGGCCGTGGCGTTGGCCCCGCTGTCGCTGGTCCTTTCCGAGGCGATGACTTGCGCCACCGGCGTGATCCGCATGCGCCCGAGCGACCAGCCGCTGTAGTAGAGGCCCGCCGCCGTGTCAATTTCCACCCCCGGCCGATAGTGGGCTTGCGTCAGCGTCGGCAGATCCAACAAGGCCTGCGCAAACCAGTTCACCTGGTTGTCCTTCGTCACCGCGCCGCGATGAAAGCCGCCCAGGAGCAGATCAGTGCTCCCGGTCCCGATTTCCGAGTCCCGGTCCACGTCGCCATAAGCATTGTTGTGCGAGAAACTCCCGGTCGGCAGCTTGAAACCAAAGGTCAGGCCGCTGGACAAATCCGGTGAAAACCCGGTGTAGATTCCCTCCAGCCGGATGTCCCCCAGTTGGCTCCAATGCTCCGAGGCAATGGGATTGCCCGGCGCGGCCGAGACGGTTTTGAAAACTCGATTATCATAAGGCACTTCGGCCTGGATTCCCCAACTGCGGTTGAACAGGTACTGAATTCCCGCCGTGAAAAAGTGCGTCCGGATTTCCTTGTCCGTATTATCCGCCGCCGGCGCCTGCGAAGTGCCGCTCCAATTGTGCTTCTGATCCATGAAATCATAATCCACAAACGCCATCCCCCCGGTCCCCTGGGGAAACATCGAACTGGTCGCCACGTCGAACACGCCGCAGCCGCAGGCGCAGCCGCGGGCCGCGCCCGGCGCCAGCCCCAGGGCCGCCAGCGCGATGCAAATCGCCCGCTCCAAAATCCTTTTCGGCTTCATATTCATAATTCTAATCCTAATCTTAATCCTAATCTCATTCTTATCTTCAACCACATTCGTGATTGATCAGCCCCCGCTTCGTGGCATGATAACTTTCATTCGCTCATGAAGAAAAAGAAAAAATCATCGAAGGTTGATCGCCGCGCTTTCCTGAAAAACTCCTCCGTCGCCGCTTTCATGGCCATGATGGGCGGCGTGGAACTGACCGCGCCGGGCTGCCGGCGCTCCCAACCGGTCCGCCTCGGGGCCACCATGGGCGGCGGGGAGGGGGCCGCGCCGGGCGGCGCCCAAACTGCCCAGCCGGCCGGCGCGGAGGCGCCGTTGACCACCAAACCTGCCCTCCCGCCCGTCCACTACGGCGTCATCGGTGCGGGCCCGTGGGGCCGCAAAATCATCACCACCCTGACCCTGCTCAAGAACGACACCCAGTTTAGCAACACCGAGGTCGTCGCCGTCTGCGACCACTTCCCGGCCTGGTCGAGTCGCGCCGGCGAACTGGCCCCCGCCGCGGAACGCTTCGACGATTACCAGAAGCTCCTGGCCAAACCGGAAGTGCAGGCCGTGGTGGTGGCCACCCCCACTCACCAGCACCGCGACATCGTCCTGGCTGCCCTCAAGGCCGGCAAACACGTCTATTGCGAGGCGCCCCTGGCCCACACCGTCGCCGACGCCAAGGACATCGCCCGCGCCGCGCAATCGGCCTTCAAACTGGTTTTTCAGGCCGGGTTGCAGGAACGCTCCCATCCCCATCGCCATTTCCTCTGGCCCTTTATCCGCACCGCCGCCCTGGGCCGCAACGTGCTGGTCCGCGCCCAATGGCACAAGAAGGGGAGTTGGGCCAGGACCGGCTCCACCCCGGCCCGCACCGACGAACTCAACTGGCGCCTGCATCAGGCCACCAGCCCCGGCCTGATGGGCGAAGCCGCCATCCACCGTTTGGACGCCGTTACCTGGTTTTTGGGCGGGCCTCATTTGGGCGGGCGTCCCAGCGCCGTCAGCGGGTTCAGTTCCCTCATTCTGTGGGACGATGGCCGCGATGTGCCCGACACGGTGCAATGCGTTTTTGAATTCCCTCAAGGCCCCAACTCCGGCGTCCGCTTCCTTTGCGACGCCACCTTGTGCAATTCCTTCGACTCCGAATACGAGATGTATTACGGCACCGACTCGGCCATCCTCATGCAGCCGGGCAACGAGAGCCGCGACAGCAAGGCCTGGATGTTCAAGGAGGCCGATGCCCCCATGCTCGGCTGGGAAGTCTATGCCCGCAAAGACAGCTTCGGCGCCGAGTCCGGCGTCTCCCTGGTGGCCAATGCCAGCAAGCAAACCGCCTTGACCGGCCAGACCTCCGCCGCCAACGCCCCTCCCGCCGCCGAAGCCCTGCAATACGCCCTGCAATCCTTCACCGCCAACGTCGGCCTCCTCAGCATCTGGCGCAAACTTTATGAGGAAGACAATGGAGCGGCCGACACCCCGGACTACCGGGCGGCCTTCGCCGAGGAGCGCAAACTCCATCTGGCCCAGAACCCCGCCGCCGGATGGGAGGAGGGCCTGGAGGCCACCATCCTGGCCATCAAAGCCAACGAGGCCGCGCTGCTCAAACAAAAGCTCGAACTCAAAAATGAATTCTTCGAATTATGAAAAAACCGGCTCGCACCCCCATTCCGTTCCTGCTCCTGGCCTCTCTGCTTTTGGCCGGCCCCGCGGCCTTGCGCGCCGCCGACCCGCCCGCTCATTACCAGTCCCAACCGAACGACACCAACTCCTCGGTGGCCATTCAAGGCACCTCCACCGTCCACGATTGGGAGATGAAAGGCCCGCGCATCAACGGCTCGGTGGATTTTCCCGCCGGCGTGACCTTCGACCTCGCTCAAACCAACCTGCCCGGCCTCAAGAACGGCGTCCTGCCGGCCACCGTCACGGCCAGAATCACCATTCGCACCATCCATAGCGAAGTTGACCACCTGCCCGAAGTCATGGATGGCCTGATGCAAACCGCCCTGAAGGAAACCACCTATCCCAGAATCGAATATCACGTCACCGAATTGAAGCTGCAACTGCCCCACGTGGCCGGCCAGCCCTTCGTCTTCGATGCCAAGGGCGATCTGGCCATTGCCGGTGTCACCAATAAAGTCGCCTTTCCCGTCACCATCGCGCCCTTCGGCAAGGACAAAATCAAAATCAGCGGCACGGCCAAATTGAAGATGACCGACTTCAAAATTCAACCGCCCGCGCCCAATTTCGGCCTGGGCCTGATGAAATGCGGCGACGACATCAAGATCATCTTCGAGTGGGGCCTTGTCTTCGTCCCGCCCAAGCAGCCGTGAAGCGGCCGTTCACCGCAACCATAAAGCAAACGCCCCGATCAGCGCGAAGCCCCCGGCAAAGCTCCCCAGCACCAGCGCCTTGTGGTGTTTGAGAATCTCCCCCAGCACGGCGTGCGTCGCCAGAAATAGAAAACCGCCCCCCGCATGGGCCAGCGCCAGGGAAAGCCACAAGTGCGATGCGTTCGGGAAAAAAATCAGCCCCGCCGCCCCGCCCAACAGCGTTGTCCCCTCCACCGTCATCACGTAGTAAATGATCCTCTTCCGGCTCAGTCCCGCCCCCAGCAGCAACGCCCCCAGCGCCAAGCCCTCCGGTATTTTATGCACGCACACCGCCAGGATGATGGTGAAGCCGGTGCCGTGGCTGCCCGCCGGCGCGCTTTCTGTTTGCTCTCCTCCCGCCGCCAGGACCGGCCCGCCGGCCGCAGCGTGCGCCGCCATGTTCTGGTTCGATTTCTCTCCTCCCGCCGCCATGGCCAGCCCGTCCACCGTGCAGTGGATCCCCAGCGCCAGCATCATGGCCGAGGCGATCTCGCTGAACCGGTGCGTCGTGGCCTCATCGAAATGGCTCGCCGCGCACGCCGGGCACACATGGAAAATGTACTTGCTGATCAAGGCGAAGACGGCATAGCCGGACGCCAGGCCCAGCAACAATTGCCACCAGTGCAGCGCCTGCAAGGTCTCGGGCAGAATGGCAAACACCGTCACTCCCAGGAGCGATCCCGCTCCGACGCTGATCAGCGCGCACAACCGCTTGTGCGAAGTGCCCAGGGTGGCCCCCAGCACCCCGCCGCCCACAGCCAGCGCGAACGCCAGAATCACAAATGCAAATGAATCTTCCTTCATGGTGTGCGGCGCGTTCTTTCTCCCTCTCCTCCACACGCGGGCGGAAGAAAGGCCAGGCCTGTCCACCCTCCTGTCCACGCTCCTGTCCACCCTCCTGTCCACCCTCCTGTCCACCCTCCTGTCCACCGTAGCCCCTGCGAAGGTGGAAGGCTTTGCGAAGGTGGGGGAGAGGTGGTTGCCGCCAGGTTCATAGGTTTGGGTTTCCCGCTAGAGCGGATTACAAAATGATGCTGCCAAAACGAAACTCCTCCCTCTCCTCCTCAGGAGGAGAGGGCCGGGGAGAGGAGGCCTTTTGTCCGGCTTCCGCGCGGCTGCAGCATTCATGAAACTGCTCTCATTGCCATGCCTCCGCAGGCGCGACATCTCCTTTGCACAAGCAAGCCTGTCACGATGCGCCCGCCGCCCGCTCATCGGTCCGACCTGCCCATATACTTGCCTTCCTCCATCCGATAAACACCCACGATGTAGCCGTCCTCCCGCACCGTGCCGACTCGCAGCGTGCCTTGAATCTCTATCAAATCGTCCATGATCGTCGGCACCCCTTTGCCCGCCGCCTTGACCGTGATCAACTCGGTGATGGTCGGCGCAATGCCAAAGCAGCAGGAGGACTGCGTGCGCATGAGCAGGAACTCGGTGGACTTGCCCTCCTCCTCCTTCAAGGGCATGAGGTAGCCGATGACCGATACCTTTTTCTGGTCCAGCGCCTTGACCTCCGCCGGGATTTGTTTGTCCGCGATATCCGAGCCGGCCGTTTGGTTGGTGTTCGGCGTGTCCGGCACCAAATACTCGTAGCCGGAAAGCTTGGTGAACTCCACCGACACGACCGCGTCCTTGCCGCTGGCGCCGGACGCGGCCGGCGCCGGCTTCGCTGCCGGCGTTATCTTGGCCAGGGAGGCGGGCATGGGCGCGGGCGCGGGTGCGGGGGATGGCGGGGCCGCATTCGTGGCCGCGTCGGCCGCCGCCGGGCCGTCAATCGAGTCGCCGCGGATCAGCTTCTTCTTGGCTGTGGTCTGGGCGGACGCCGGCACGGCCAGCGCCCCCGCCACGCAGCAGGTCAAAACGATTTGAGTAAAACGGGACCATCTCCAAAGTGCCACCCTGCGATTTGCCGATTCCCTCGCCCCACGAAGCGGGGAGAGGGTTAGGGAGAGGGGTTCCTTCCATCCAAGGATGGCATTGTCAAAAAGCAGCCGGGCAAAATGGCGGATTATGGGTCGCATGGCATTCTTATATTCTAAAATGACTGTCTGCGGTAACGGTCGCTTGCTTTAATCCGTGTCGTTCCCCTTCGGGAAATTAAACGCAACATTCTGGTACACATTACCTTTGACCTTGAGTTCTTTCAAGACCCCATCGAAAGTTTTTGCCGTTTTCAGCCACTCCGCCTGGGCCGTAAAAAACGACGTGTCCCCCACCGTCTCCCCCGTGGCGCGGTTGGGCACGGCGTTGAACACCAAAGTCTCCTCCCCGCCCGGCCGCCTGGCTGCGACCTCGATGGAGGCCGCGCTCACCCGCACAAACTCCTCCAATTCCCCGTTCATCACATAAGCCTGCACGGTGCCCGTGGCCGCCTCCAGGACCAGTTCCAGATGGTATTCCTCGTGCCCCAGCACCACCGGCGTGCCGCCATGCGGCGGCTTGTGCTCGTGCCTGGGCGGCGCTTCCGCCTTCGGTTCCAAGCCCGTCCCTTTCCCGCAACTGCACAGCAGCAGCAGCACCAGTCCGCCCGCGCCAATTCCCATCCATTTCAGCCTCCGCTTCTTGGCAAAATCATATACTCGACCGGGCGTCAAAGACCAGCAGCCATTATATGCAGCGCTATCCACAAGAATTGCGCATTTTTGGCAAAATCTTCAGAACCTGCCATCCGAATGACAAATGAGAAATTCTCAATGACAGATTTTCAATTTGGGCTGAACTCTCTGGTTGCGGCGTCAGCCGCGCTGTGCCTTGGCGCCTTCCGCCCCTTCCCATCGCGCTCTGGAGCATTTCCTTGAACTGGCCCCATCCGCCCTGTAAACTGCCGGCATGAGTTTTGTCGCCGGCCGTTTTCAGCATCTATGAGCCAGCAGAAAATTTATTATTTTGACAATAACGCCACCACCCGCGTGGCCCCCGAAGTCCTGGACGCCATGCTGCCGTTCTTGCGCGACCATTACGGCAATCCTTCCAGCATCTACAAATTCGGCAGCCAGACCGGCCGGGAGGTCGAGGAGGCCCGCGCCAAGGTCGCCGCCCTCCTCAACGCCGACCCCAGGGAAATCGTCTTCACCAGTTGCGGCTCCGAAAGCAACAACGCCGCCCTGCACAGCGCCCTGGTCACCCATCCCGGCCGCCGCCACATCCTCACCACCGCGGTGGAGCATTCTGCCATCATCAATCATTGCGCCTTCCTCCAAAAACAGGGTTGCGAAGTCACTTTCCTCCCCGTGGACGCCGACGGCTCCCTGGACTTGCATCTGCTCGACAAATCCATCCGCCCAGACACCGCCCTGGTTTCGGTCATGTGGGCCAACAACGAAACCGGCGTCATTTTTCCCATCGAAGAAATCGCCGCCATCTGCCACAGCAAAAATGTCCTCTTTCACACCGACGCCACCCAGGTGCCGGGCAAACTCCAAATGGATGTCAAGGCGCTGGACGCCGATTTGCTCACCCTGTCCGCCCACAAACTTCATGCCCCCAAGGGCATTGGGTTGCTCTATGTCAAGCGCCGCACCAAATTCCAGGCCTATCTCCTGGGCGGCCATCAGGAACGCGGCCGCCGCGCCGGCACCGAGAACGTCGCCGCCATCGTCGCCTTCGGCCGCGCCGCCGAGCTGGCCCTGGCCAATTTCCAGGACGAGAACACCCGCGTCCGCGCCCTGCGCGACCGCATGGAGAAGACCATTCTCTCCACCATACCCAACACCATCCGCAACGGCGCCCAGGAACCGCGCCTGCCCAACACCAGCAACATCGCCTTCGACTTCGTGGAGGCCGAGGCCATCCTGCTGTTGCTCGACCAGATCGGCGTCTGCGCTTCCAGCGGTTCGGCCTGCACCACCGGCTCGCTCGCGCCCTCCCATGTCCTGACGGCGATGGGCCTCAGCCCCGCCCGGGCCCGCGGCTGCATCCGTTTCAGCCTGGGCATTTACAACACCGCCGAGGAAGTGGACCATCTCCTGCACCACCTTCCCCAGATCATCAAAAAGCTCCGCGAGATTTCCCCGGTCAGTGCCAAGCCCCATCACCCCGCCTCCGCTCATCCCAAACACGAAAAGCCCCTCGCGGCATGAAGCGTGCGCGAAAAATTCTGGGGAGCACACGCGCCCTCGCGTGTGGTGGCCGGCGCCCTCGCCGGACACGTCTTTACAATTTACACACTTGATATTGAACCGGCGAAACGCCGGCGTTTGGGGAGCGCGGTCGTCCCGCCCGCCGCGTTCGGCGTCCCGCCGAACGCTCTTGAGGTGCGCCTGCCCTTCCTGCGCGAAGATTTGCGAGGCGAAGTTCTCAAGCTCCAAGCCGGGGGAAATCATTACCGGCTGCGCGTTGGAAACTTTCGGGTGCTCTTCTTGCTGGCAGACGACGCCATCCAAGTGTATGCCGTCAAAGACAGGAAAGAAGCCTATGCATGATACGGCTGTGTTGCAAAAAGTCGAAGCCCTGACCAGGACCGTGGAAGGACACCCGGTTGACCCATGCTTTTTCTAAAAAACTGGAAAACCTGGAATACAACGTCGCCCTTTATTTTATGCACTGCGACTTTTGCCGGATTCACTCAGCCTTGCGCGCCACCCCGGCAATGGAGGCCGGAATCACTGTTCCTGTCTGGCCGATGGCCGAAGTGGTGATGCTGATTGAAACACAAACTGATTTGGCTTGACCGGCATGCCGGGTGGAATTACTCCTCTGGAGAGTCACAGAATGCAACTCGCGGGTCGAATATGTAAGATTTGTGAACGCAACATAGTAATTGCGAGCGAAGGCAAGTTTTGCGCCAAGTGCGGAACGGTGGTGCATCTCCAATGCGAACCAAAAGCCCAGTGCGGTGATTGCGGCCGGCCGTTTCAACATTGGGAGCCTCCTGAGCCAGATCCACTGGGACAGGCGCTGCTTCCTCCGGCGTTACGGTCCCAGAAAAGTGGTGGAACTGTTTTTTTCATAGGATGTTTTGTGATTATAGCAATGGTGGTGCTTTTGGTGAAAGGTTGTGCATCCTCTATCCGCGGCTTGTAAAAACGCTTGATGCAGGAATAGCATCACCACAGTTCTGGAGCGTTTAGATTAAAATTGACACACTGCCAAATAATGAACTCATTTGACTCCCGCCTTTGATGCGTTATATTCCCCGCCCGATTATGAAATCAAAACCCCATGTGGCCATCGTCGGCGCCACCGGCGCCGTCGGCCTGGAGATGATCCAGACTCTGGAAAAACGCCGTTTCCCCGTCGGGCAATTGACTTTGCTGGCCTCGGCCCGCTCCGCCGGCAAAACCCTGCCCTTTCGCGGCCATGACATCCCCGTCCAGCAATTGGCCAGGAATTCCTTCGCGGGCGTGGACCTCGCCCTCTTCAGCGCGGGGGGCGCGATTTCCAGGGAATTTGCCCCCATCGCCGCCAAGGCCGGTTGCGTGGTCATTGATAATTCCAGCGCCTTCCGCATGGACGACGCCGTGCCGCTGGTCATTCCCGAAATCAACGCCGCCGATCTCAAAAATCACCGCGGCATCATCGCCAATCCCAATTGCACCACCGCCATTACCCTGATGGCCCTCTACCCGTTGCATCAGGCCTTCGGCGTCACTCGCATTTTTGCCTCCAGTTACCAGGCCGTTTCCGGCACGGGGGCCAAAGCCATCCAGGAATTGAAACGCCAGGTCGGGCAGATCGTCGCCGGCCAGCCGGTGACGCGCGAGGTTTATCCCCATCAAATCGCCTTCAACGTCCTGCCGCAGGTGGATGTTTTCCTGCCCAGCGGTTACACCAAGGAAGAGGCCAAGATGGAAAACGAGGGCCGCAAGATCATGCACCATCCCGCCTTCCGCGCCAGCGTCACCTGCGTGCGCGTGCCGGTTTACCGCGCCCATTCCATCGCCGTCAGCGCTGAATTTGAAAAACCGGTCACGGTGGCCGCGGCCCGCGCCATCCTGCTCCGGCCCCCGGCCTGGATGTGGTGGACGATCCGGCCAAGCAGGAATATCCGCTGCCGCTCTATGCCGCCGAGAAATACAATTGCCAGGTCGGCCGGCTGCGCCTGGACTGTGCGCTTGACAACGGCCTTTGTTTCTGGGTGGCGGGCGACCAGCTCCTCAAGGGCGCCGCCTTGAACGCCGTGCAAATCGCCGAGGAACTGCTGAAGTGAAAAGGGTTTCTCCCCGCTTTGTGTTCGCCCGTTGAAAAGTGCCTCCGCTTCAGGGCGTGCGACAAGATTCGTCAGTTCATCCGTCCCATCGGTCCTATCCGTCCTATTCTTTGCCAATCGAACCCGGCGAAGATTTTTGTCCCGTGCTCTCCGGTTCTTCGGAAGCAGGCGGGGCCCCCTCACGGCGCCACCTTGACAAAGGCGCTGGACACCGGAATGTGCGCCGCGTTGGCCGCCTGCACCACTTTGACCACCAGGCCCCAGGCCGCATCGGTGTCGGCCCGGATGGCCAGGGTGGTTTTCGGATTGGTCCGCACCGCTTCGGTCAGTTTCCGTTCCAGGCTGTCCAGGGTCACCGGATCGGTCTTGAGATAGATCGGCCCTTCTTTGGGAATCGTCACCACCAGCGCGTTTTCCGTGGCCCCGTTTTGGTTGGGCTGGTTGGATTTGGGCAGCGCCAGGCGCACCGCCGGCTGTTGCTTGGCCGTCGTTGTCACCATGAGAAAGATCAGCACGACCAGCAGCACATCAATCAGGGAAATGATGATGATCGTCGGGGTCTGCGGTCGTTTATGCGTGATGAACTGCATGGCTTTCAGGAGCGGCGCCGGGCCGGGGCCTCTTCCGCTTCGTCCTCCTCCGGGCGTGGATATTGCCGGACGAGAAATTGTTCGCACAGGGCCGCCATTTCCACGGCCAGGTTTTCCACCTTTTTGCTGTAGTAACTCCAGGCGATGAGCGAGGGGATGGCCGTGACCAGGCCCATCATGGTGGCCCGCAAGGCCAGCGCGATGCCCCGGGCCACCCCGCTGTTGTCCCCCATCCCCGCCACGTCCAGCCCGCCGAACAACTCGATCAACCCGTAGATCGTTCCCACCAGGCCCATCAGCGGCGCGATGCCGACCACAATTTCCAGAACCACCAGCCGGCGCTCCATTCTCGACACCTCGTGCCGCGCGGTGGTTTCCAGCGCGCCGGCATTCTCCACTTTGGGCCAGTTGCGGCGCTGGCCGGCCTGCAGGAGCAGCCGGCTTAAGGGCGAGGGATTTTGCTCGCAGATCCTTTGCAAGGCCGGCCAATCCGCCGCCGTCCGGCAGGCTTCCAGCGCGTCGGCCACCGAGGGCGGAATGATCGTGCCGGCGCGCAAGGCCACGCCCCGCTCGATGATGACGGCCAGGCCGACCACCGAGGTCAGCAGCAGCGATCCCAGGATCATGTCTTTGATGATTTCTTCCATGTTTCAGCCAGCTTGAGGTTAACCCATCAATTGGAATAGTAAAAAGTAAACCGCACCTGCCGCGGGTCCTTGATCACCGCGAGCATCTTCGCCGGCCAGCGTTTGTAAGGGGCCGGGTCCTGCACCGCCTGCTGGCAGATGAGCGTGAGCAATTCATTGACATCGCTGAACTGCATCTTCATCTCGCTGATCCGTCCGTCGGCATGCAGGTTGAATTCCAGCTCCACCCTTCCCGCCACACTGTCCTGCCGGTCCCTCAGCAGCTCAAACCAGCGCGCCTGCACCGCGTCAATAAAATCCCGGTCATAATCCCCATAGACCGTCCGCACGGCGTCCACGCTGGAATCCAGCGCCACATGATTGGCCCCGCCCTCCAGGCGCATTCTGGGGTTGGGCGCTCCCGTTTGTTCCCGGGCTTGCGCCAGTGTGTGCGGCCGTTCCTGTTTCGGCTCGGTCGCGGCCGCCGCGCCGTTGTCCAAGGCGGCGGTTCCTTTGCTCTCGTTCATCTTCTCCGCCGGTTTGGCGTCCGCCAGGCCGCCCGGAGTGTCACTCGGTTTGGGCATGGCTTTGCTTTCGGCATTTTCCTTTGCCGCCGTTTCCGCTTTTGGCTCCGGCGGCGGCGAGGGCTGCAACGGCACCGACCGCGCGCCGGGGGCGACGGTTTGCATCACCTTGTCCTGCGTGCCGTTGATTTGCGGCTGATCGGCAGGGACCTTTTTTTCCGGGTTGGCGGCCACGGTATCCGCCGTGCTGTAAAACTTGGGGTTTTCCGGCGGCTTGGCGGCGGCCAAAGCGGGGTCCACGTCCACATAGAGCAGGGGCGGCGGCTGTGGGGCTTGGGCGGCGCGCGGCGGGCGGGCGGGGTTGGCCTGCAACTTGTGCGGGGTGAGCTGCAGCCAGGCCGGCATGGCCAGGCCCTTCCAGGTAATGTGGGTTTGGCCCCACTTCCAGGCGCCGAATGCGCCCAGATGAATGGCCAGCGACAAGGCCACCGCCTTGAGCAATAATTGCCCGGCGGCATTCGCGCCTCTGGGTTGTGCAACCGTCATCCTACCAACATGTTCCCACATCCCTGAGAATTCGCAACACCGCGCAAGGGACTTCTCCTCCCCCGGGTGCATCTCACTTTACGGGGTATCCTCCGCTGATCTTAATCTTAATCTTAATCCTAATCTTAATCTCCTTCGTGAAGTGACATGCGCCATCCCCCCTTACTCCTTCTTTTCCTCCACCCTCTTTTCCAATTCCTTGACCCGGCGGATCAGCTCGGGCAGTTGATGCAGGGCGATGATTTCGCGCTTGGCCTGGCGGTCCGGTTGCGCCGGGGCGCCCAGCCATTTGCCCCCGTCAGGAATGTCGTGCATGACCCCGGATTGCGCGGCCACGATGACCTGGCGGCCGATTTTCAGATGGCCCGCGACGCCCACTTGTCCGGCCAGGGTGCTGTAGCTGCCAATCTCGGTGCTGCCGGCCACCCCCACTTGCGCCACCACCAGGCAATGTTCCCCAACGCTCACGTTGTGGGCAATCTGCACCAGATTGTCTATTTTGGTGCCGCGTCCGATCACCGTCGGGCCCAGCGCGCCCCGGTCTATGGTCACGTTGGCCCCAATTTCCACGTCGTCCTGAATGATGACCATCCCGGCTTGCGGCACCTTGCGATGGATGCCCCCGTCCAACACGTAGCCGAAGCCATCCGCCCCGATCACCGCCCCGGCATGGATGCGCACCCGCTGGCCGATCCGGGTCAATGGATAAAGTGTGACCCCCGGAAACAAATTCGTGTCCGCTCCAACCACGCTGTTTTCCCCCACGTGGTTCCCGCCTTGCAAAACGGCGCGCGCGCCAATCTGCACATTTTCCCCCAGGTGACAAAACGGGCCGACATGTGCCGTGGCATCAATCTGCGCGGAAGCCGCGATCAGCGCGCTGGCGTGGACCCCGGCGGGAAATATTTTTTCCGGGAAGAACCACGGCAAGGCCCGGGCAAAGGCAATCCGGGCGTTGCGGACGCGAATCAGCACTTTGCGGGCCGAGGTGAAGGGGCCGTCCACCAGAATGGCGGCGGCGGCGCTTTGTTCGGCTTTGGCGAAAAAAGCCTCGCTTTCAGCGAAGGTCAGATCGCCCGCCTTGGCCGTGTCGGCGGGCGCGAAACCGCTCAGGACAACCGAGCCATCGCCCAGGACTTCTCCCTGGAGATCTTGTGCAAGTTGGGCGGCGGTTAGCATGAAATGATGGCCATCGGGCAGGATGGAGGAGGCGGAAAAATTGTAATGCGTCCGTCATGGCTGGGCCGGGAAGGGCAGGGCGGGTCCCGAAATATCGGGACCCGCCCTGCCACCCAGGACGGACGCATTGCGGAAAATGTCCGGTTCATACGCCCCGTTCATTGATGATCTTGTTCCCCTCGCCCAGGACGATGACGCGGGGATGCCATCCTTTGGCTTCGCTCTGCTCGATCCAGCCGAAGCTCATGATGGTCAGGCGGTCGCCCGCCTTGCCCAAATGGGACGTCGCCCCGTTGAGGATGATCGCCCCCGAACCGGCCTCGCCGGCGATGGCGTAGGTCTCGAAGCGCTCGCCATTGGCCATGTTGCTGGCCAGGATTCTCTCGTGGACCAGCAGGCCGGCTTTTTCCATCAAAGCCCGGTCAATGGTCAGGCTGCCCTCGTAATTGAGGTTGCTCCCGGTGATTTGGGCCCGATGAATTTTCGATTTCAATATTTCCACCTGCATAATCGGAACAGTTCCGGCAACCCCTCAGTCTTGGATGGTAGGGCGCGCACTCCGTGCGCGCCGCGGCGGGCAACCCAGTGCCCGCCCCGCCTTTCCTGGCCTCCATAATAAATACTGACCGGTTGCCATTCCCCGTTTTTTCTCCCGCAGTCGGGCGGAGGACGGCAAGTCGCTGGTTGACGCGAAATTCGCCGCCCACTATAAAGGAGCCGTCATTCGAAATTCAACTCTAAGTTTTGGCCCGCGCCAGCGCGGACACTTTATTGATCAGTCAACCATAACGAATATTTATGCCAAACAAACCTCTCAACGTCGGCTTGGTCGGCGGCGGTCGCGGCGCCTTCATCGTTCACCCCCATCAGAAGGCCATTCATTTTGACGGCACCCGCCGGGTGGTGGCGGGCGCGCTCTTTCCCGATCCCAAAATCGCCCTGGAAGAAGCCGCCCACTGGCCCTACCCCATCAAGGGTTACGGCTCCTACGACGACATGATCGCCGCCAATGCCACTTTGCCGGAAGGCGAAAGGCTGGATTACATCCTCATCGTCACCCCCAACTTCGTCCACTTCGACCCCGCCATGAAGGCCCTCAAAGCCGGCATCCCGGTCTTCTGCGAAAAACCCCTTTGCCTGAACCTCAAGGAAGCCGGCACCCTGGTCAAGACCGCACGCAAACTGGGCGTTCCCTTCGGCGTGGCCCACACCTATTTGGGCCATTGGACCAGCCGCCTCAGCCGCTACATCGTCCGCGCCGGCCTCCTCGGCCAGGTCCGCTGGGTGGACTCCTTTTACCTCCAGGGCTGGCTGGCCACCAAGCTCGAAGCCAGCGGCCAGCAACAGGCCGTTTGGCGGGTGGACCCCAAACGCGCCGGCGGCTCCGGCTGCGGCGGCGACATCGGCACCCATGCCCTCATGCAACTGCGCTTCGTCACCGGCTTGGACGTCACCGCCGTCTCCGCCCAACTGGAAACCTTCGTCCAGGGCCGCCAACTGGACGACCATTTCACCATCTATTGCAAACTCAGCAACGGCGGCAGCGCCCTGGTCCGCGCCTCGCAAATTTGCATCGGCTCCAAGAATGACCTCGGCATCCTCATCGCCGGGACCAAAGGCACCCTCCACTGGCGCGCAGAAGAACCGGAGAGCCTCACCGTCTGCACGGCCGGCCAGCCCGACCGCACCTATTGGCGCGGCGCCGTCTCCCCCGGCGACGGCTTTCTGCCCAAGGACATGCCCGCCGATCTCATGGCCGAGCCGACCCTTCCCAGCGGCCATCCCGAAGCCTTCCACGACGCCTTCGCCCGTCTCCATCGTTGTTTCGAAGCCGACGTGCGCCATTGGCAGGCCGGCGGCAAATTCATCGGCGACGGCAGCAAATACGCCAACATTGAGGACGGCTGGATGGGCCTGGCCTTCATTGATTCCTGCGTCAAGAGCAGCGCCAAAAAAGGCGCCTGGACCTCCTTGCCCAAAAAGATTTGAATCATTCGCGCCCCGGCCGGTGTGTAGCGTTGCGCCTGTGGCGCAAGCCCCGATTCTTCCCGCTTCCGGGGAGCGCACGCGCCCTCGCGTGCTGCGGGCCGCGCCTCGCGGCCCGCTTTACCCCCCCCCGTCCATTTAGGATTTCTGCTCGCAGGCAAACCCCGCCTCCCAGCGCCGTAGGCGCGCCATCTTTGTAGATCCCCGGAACTAAAAATCTCCAACCCCGTGGGGGCGGCATATTCCCAAACCGGTCTCCAATCTCCAAGCCGCAGCCCCAACGCGGCGAATGACAATAGCCCGGGTCAAAGCGAGTCCGCGACGGCCGCCCTGGGTCACGAATCCCGAACACAAGTCAAGCCCTGCGAGGGCGAATGAGAACGTTAAACGGAGAAGCGGTCAGAATCAGCTTTGTCCCGTCCCGCCCAACGTCAGCCATGATTCAAATGCAAATCGGCCAAAGCCACAGTTTGACCCGTTCGACGCAATCAACGCGCAAATCTCGCCCCCTCCTGCGCGGTAAATGACCCTTTAATGAGAGGCTCCTACCAACGCGGGGTCACGGCAATCCCCGGCATCCGCCTTGCCGCCATCCAATTAACATCGCGCCGTGGTCCATTGGTTGTAATAAACGAATCAGTCCAATCCGGACCAAGCCGAAGGTACACATAGCTAGCCCCTCTGATTGGCTGTAAGGTGCTCTGATCCAGCCATTTGTGGATTTCCGCATGCCCATCGGCAAAGCTCATGCTACCCGATCCATCGTGGTAGGAGCCGGGCAGTGAATGCCATTGGCTACAGTCGGGATAACCGGCAATGGGGATAATGGGGACAGGGATAGGACAAAAAAACTGCCGGCTGTAAATGCTATCCGGATGTTCATCCCCCATGACAAAAGTCATGGCTGGCTGACGAAAGTCCGCCATCTTTTGAAAAGGGATGCCAGGAGGACAGGGCTGCCCCTCGAAAATGGGGTACATGGAGGCGTCAGCGGGATTCCCGGTAATCAACCAATTCATGGAGACACTTCTGAGACGCGGCGTCTGACCGGGTTCCTGGCTTTTGTCGGAAGGACAATGGAAAACGTAATAATTATTCACCAGGTAAGGCCCTAGCGCGCAATTGGTGAGCAGGGTGTAATTGGTGTTGTCGGAGTCCGGCAAATACCAGCATCCACCCCCGGTCGGACCTGGCGTGGGATACTCCTGCATTAACTCCCAGCCCGACACCCAGTTCCTGGGGTCATCGTCGGCACCCTCCTCCGGATCCCCCATCGAGTTCCACGACAGCCAGTCCTTGTTATCCTCGGCATACATGGTCCACGCATAAATCAACTGCTTCTCATTGTTGTTGCAGGCGGTGCCCTGGGCTCTGGCCTTGGCTCTTGACAGCGTCGGCAGCAACAACGCCGCCAGAATGGCGATGATCCCGATGACCACCAGCAATTCAATCAAAGTGAACCCCAGGCCAAACCCCCTCCGGCCACACCCAGCATGGCTTCCCGCCTGCCTCTGCCGCAACGGGCTTATCTGGACGAGACTGCCCCCATGCGATTCTGGCCATTCCCTCGCCCCACGAAGTGGGGAGAGGGCCAGGGAGAGGGGTTCCTTCAATCCAAAGGTGGCAGTGCCAGGATGCGCGCCGCGCCACTGCCTTGGCTTTTCTATTAATTTCATACGCAATCAAAACGCCAATCAGAAACGCGCACTCGTACCAGCTCGCTTCCATCTGCGCAACAAAGACGGGCCTCGTCATCCAACCTGGTCCTATATTCGTTCGGTACCGTCACTTACCTTACCATAATCCATCCCCAAAAGCAACGAAAAAAGACCGTTAAAAAATCGCGCTATTTGAAAAATCCATTGACACTATGCTCATTTAGTTTATTCTGTGGACGGGCTGGCGATCCACTCGTCCGGCGGAAAACAACACGACAGGTTATGGTTTAAGGAGGATGATATGAGGAATGGCAAAATTGCAAAACTGCTCTCCACCGTCCGGGATGAGCTCAATGTGCGCATGGACAACGGCGAAAACGGCGGAAAACTTCTGCGCTGGCTCAACGGACTTCCTGAAGTCAAGGCGACGCTCCAGGCCAGCTTTGGCGGCCAGCCCGTCAGCAAGCAAAATCTCTGCGAATGGCGCCAGGGCGGCTTCCGCGAATGGCAGCTTCATTACCAATGGATTCATCAGGCTTATGAACTCAACCGGCTCACCACCGACATGGAGCAAGTGCTGGATGCGCCCATGCTGGCCGGCGACATGGCCAAACTGCTGGCTGTCCGCTACGCCGCCCTCCTCAACACCTGGGATGGCGAGGCGGACCCGAAATTCGAGCGCGGCCTCCGCCTGCTGCGCGGCCTGGGCCAGGACATCGCCTTGCTGCAAAGGACCTTGCATCGCTCCAGCCTCCAGGAAATTGCCTCCGACCAGCATTTTGAGGACGACTGCAACAAGAGAAGGGAGAAAATAAGGGGGATGGCCATGGCCCCCATTTTGGCCAGGATGGAACAGAACAACCTGGAAAGGCTGTTTGGCAACTATGTGGACGAAGCGGCGGCCAGACGGCTCGCCGAATTTGTCACCGCCATCAAATTTAACCTGCCGCTGCCCAAAACGCCCCGACCGGAGCCGCCCGGTCAAACCTCCCGGTCAAACCCAAAGGCCCCGGCCGCCACTGTAGCCGCGGTCTGCGACCGTCGCACTCGTCGAACCTCCCGGTCAACCCCGGCGCCCGCGCCGGTTGTAGCGGCGGTCTGTGACCGTCGCACTCCTCAAACCTCCCGGTCAAACCCGGCGCCGGCGCGGGTTGTAGCGGCGGTCTGTGACCGCCGCACTCGTCAAACCTCCCGGTCAAACCCGGCGCCATCGGCCCAGCCACTCAACCCCTCTCAGCCCCCGCCAGCGCCGCCCGGTCAAACTGCTTTGCCCCCGGCTGCCCGGCCGGCTGTGCCCGTCACGGCCGCCGAAGAGCCGCCCGGTCAAACCGGGTCAAACGTTGCGCCAGTGAAGTTGGTTGGAACGCGGGTGAAAGTCCCGCCCGTCGAATTAGGCTGTTCACGACGGAACACGACCTCAACAGCGCCGCCGCGAGGCGGGGTTGGAAGCTGAGGGAGATGAACAGACGGGCCGTAATGAAAATGAACCACATCCAATGAGCCTCGATAAGTTTAGAACCGGAGACAAGCCGAGCCGCTGTTTGACCGGCGAAGGCCGCAGGGAGGAGGCAGGGCAACAGTCAGAGCCTTCTCAACGCTCCGGCGGGGTCGGCGTGGACGGCACGTCTGGAAGTTCAACCAAGGTAAGCTGGGAGAACTCCGGCGGCGGGCGGCCAGCCCAACCGCCCGCGCAAGCTGGCAAGACCAGTCAGGCGAGCGGCCCTGCCGGAGAAGTCGGAGTTCCTCATAGTAGCGTGGACTTGTTTGCGCTCCAGGCGGATTTCCGCCGGGAGTTGCGCGAGCGAACGCAAAGGGGGAACACTTGCTCAATGCGTGGAGGCGAAGCGAAGGATGCGGGGATGGCCGGGGCGACCCGGATAGCAACCCCGGAGAAAGTTCGGCAGCTTCAAATCGCGCTCTATCGGAAAGCCAAAGCAGAGCCGAAGTATCGGTTCTGGAGCCTGTATGGGGAATTGCTGCGCAAGGACGTGCTCGAAACCGCCTTGGCAGCGCAACAGCGCAACGGCGGGGCCGCGGGAGTGGACGGACAGAGTATGGAGTCCATCACCGCCGACCCGGCCCTGCGCCAGCAATGGCTCGACCGCCTGCAAGCAGAACTCAAAGCCAAGACGTATCGGGCCAGCCCGGTGCGGCGGGTGATGATTCCCAAGAGCAGCGGAGGGGAACGGCCGTTGGGCATCCCGACGGTCAAGGACCGGGTGGTGCAAACGGCGGTGTATCTGGTGCTGATGCCGATCTTGGAGGCGGACTTTCATCCGCGCTCCTACGGCTTTCGGCCCAAACGCCGGGCACACCAAGCCATTGCGGAAATCCAACAAGCAGTGCAGCAAGGCTACGTGGAAATCATCAACGCGGACCTGACGAAATATTTCGACACGATTCCGCACCGGGAACTGATGAAGGCCGTGGCCCGGCGGGTCAGCGACGGCAGCGTGCTGCGGCTCCTCAAGAGCTGGCTGCGCGCCCCGGTCGCGGAGGAAGACCAGGACGGCACCAAGCGAGTGATCCCCAACCGGCGCGGCACGCCGCAAGGCGGGGTCATCTCGCCGCTGCTGGCCAACCTCTACCTCAACCCGCTGGATCACGGGGTGAACGAGAAAACCTCCGGCCAAGCCCGCATGGTGCGCTACGCCGATGACTTTGTCATCGCGTGCGCGGCGGGGTGCGGCGGAGGGCTGATAGCGCGGCTCAAGAAATGGCTTCGAGCCAAAGGGCTGACCCTCAACGAAGTCAAAACCCGAATTGTGAACATTCGCAAGGAAGGGATCAACTTCCTGGGCTTCAACCTGACCTGGCGCAAGTCCTTTGGAGGGCGCGGCTACCTGCACGTTCAACCCAGCCAGAAAAGCCGGGGGGCCCTGCGCGAGAAACTGGGCGGCATCCTCAACCACTGGACGCAGGGGCGTCCGATACAGGAGGTGGTCAAAGAGGTCAACCAAGTCTTGCGCGGATGGGCGGGCTACTTCCACTACGGCAACAGCGTCTCGGTGATGAACCGGATGAAACACTACAGCCAAAACCGCTTTCGGCGCTGGCTGTGGCGCAAACACGGTTGCCGCCGCAGCCTGTGGGAACACTACGTTCCCGAGCAGTTGCACCAGCGTTATGGACTCTATGAACTGCCGACCACGGCGAAGTGGAAGGCGGCCCGATGAATGAGTTCGGAGAGCCGAATATGGGAAATCCGTCCGTTCGGTTCGATGAGGGGCGAAGTGGCAGCGCGAGACTGACAACTGCGGTCAGTTCAATCCGCCTCCTTCCACTTCGCCTACTCTACCAGAAAAGCCGGTTTGACTTGGGCACGACCCCGCCCCTCCACCCGTGAGCGTTGTCCCATTCCTAATCTTAATCCTAATCTTAATCCTAATCTCCTCCTGTCGGTTTGAACACGCTCGTTCGGCCCGGAACCGCTCGACTTGCTTTCGACCCCTTCCTAACATCCGCACGCAATGACCACGAACCAAAACGCTGTGCCAATCCAATACCTCCTCTCCTTGCCCCCGGCCATGGCCGCCGCCTTCGAGGAGTTGGAAGGCCGCCGCCGGCCGGAATGGTTTGCCGCCTCGGATCCTCCCGGCCAGTCCCTTGGCTCCGGCGGCGGCACGGCCAACCTCCTGGCCCAAGCCTGGCGCCACAACGCTCCCGGCCAATCCTTTGAGGATTGGCTGATCTCCAGCCGCAAGCTCATCCTTCATGCGGGCGGTCAAAGCCGCCGCTTGCCCGCTTATGCCCTGGTTGGAAAATTGCTCATGCCCATGCCCGTCCTGCGCTGGGCGCGCGGCCAGCGCCTGGACCAAAACCTGCTCGACGTGCAATTGCCCGATTACGAGCGCGTCCTGGCACAGGCCCCGGCCGGCGTCGCCGCCATGATCACCAGCGGGGACGTGCTCCTTCGTTTCGGGCCTGATCTGCCTCCTTTGCCCGAAGTGGACATGCTCGGCCTGGGCCTGTGGCTCGCACCGGAACGGGCCAGCGACTTCGGCGTTTTCTGCGCGCCCCGCGGCCATCCCTCCCAACTGGCCTTCTTCCTGCAAAAGCCGCCCGCGGACAAAATCCGCCAACTGGCGGAGAATTACCTGTGCCTGGTGGACACCGGGGTATGGCTTTTGAGCGCGCGCGCCGTCGGCGTCCTGATGGAACGTTGCGGCTGGGTCGCCTCGCAATCCCAATTCCGCGGCGGCGCGCCCGCCCCCTACGAACTCTACGCCCACTTCGGCCTGGCCCTGGGCCAATCCCCGTCCGTGCGGGACGCGGCCATTAACGCCTTGACCTGCGCGGTGGTGCCGCTGCCCGAGGCCCAATTTTATCATTTCGGGACCAGCGCCCAAATGATTGAATCCATTTCCACCTTGCAAAACCTGGTGTTGGATGCGACCAAGATCGGCCTGGCCAGCGGCCGGCGGCAGCCGGATCAAATCACCCAAAACTCCCTCGTCAGCGCCCCTGTCCAGCGCCAGCACAATCACACCTTGTGGATTGAGAACAGCGTCGTCCCCGCCTCCTGGCAACTGGCCTCCAACCACGTTCTGACCGGCGTGCCGGATAACCGCTGGCCCTTGCGCCTGGAACCGGGCGTCTGCCTGGATTTTATCCCGGTGGGCCAGGGCGAGTTCTGCCTGCGCCCCTACGGTTTCAACGACTCATTTTCCGGCAAAGCGATGGACCCTTCCACCTTCTGGCTGGGGCGTCCGTTGCTGGAGTGGTTCACCGCCCGCGGTTTCCATCCCAAAGACGCCGTGCCGCGTCCGTCCCGGGTGGTAGGGACGCCGCGCCGCGGCGTCCGGTCGGCCCAGCGCGCCGACCCTGTCAATTCATTGGCACCCGTCGCTGACGGATTGCAAGAGGCCAGCCTTGATGGGACGGCGGACATTCAGAACTGCCCGCTTTTTCCCGTCGGCCAACTGGCGGACCTTGATCCCGCTTATTTGACCTGGCTGTTTGCGGCCAAACCGGAAAGCCGCCCCGATTTTGTCCAGCGCTGGCTCCAAGCCACACGCCTGTCCGCCCAGGAAATCGGCGCGCGCGTCAATTTGCCCCGCCTCTATGCCCGCCGGGCCGAATTGCGCGCCGCCTGCCTTCTGCCCCTGATGAAGAATTATCGCTGGAGCGTTTTCTTCCAACTGGACTTGGAAGCCACCGCCCGCGCCTTCGCCGCCACCAACGAAACCCTGCCCGATTTGCCCTTCGATCCCCAGGACGATCCCATGCAGCCTCTGCACGACCAGATGTTCCGTTCCGCCGTCCTGCGCCTCCGCGCCGATCCGGCTTGGGAAACATTCGAGGCCGGCGCCTTCGCCCGCCTGCGCGAAATGATCGCCAGCGAAGCCCAGCTTTCCCCGGCCTCCCCCTGCCGCAGCGTGCAGGAGGACCAGATCGTTTGGGCGCGCAGCCCGGTGCGCCTGGATCTGGCCGGCGGTTGGACGGACACTCCGCCCTATTGCATCGAATATGGCGGCAATGTTCTCAATGTGGCGGTGGACATCAACGGCCAGCCCCCCATCCAGGTCTTTGCCAAACTTTCCGACCGGCCCGAATTGGTCGTGCGCTCCATTGATCTGGGGGTGGAGGAGCGCATCAAAACCTACGCCGATTTGGAAACCTTCGCCCAGCCGGGCAATCCCTTTGCCCTGGCCAAGGCCGCCTTTGCCCTGGCAGGATTTTTGCCCCGCTTCCATGCCGGCGGCGGATTCGCCTCCCTGGCCGCGCAGTTGGGCGATTTTGGCGGCGGCATTGAGATTTCCCTGATCGCCGCCGCGCCCAAGGGTTCGGGCCTGGGCGTCAGCAGCATTTTGGCCGCCTCCGTCCTGGCCGCCCTGGGCGATTTGTGCGGCTTGGGCTGGGATGCCAACGTCCTGTTTGCCCGCACCCTGGCCCTGGAGCAAATGCTCACCACCGGCGGCGGCTGGCAGGACCAGGCCGGCGGCATCTTTGGCGGCATCAAGCTCATCGAGACCGCCTCAGGCTTGGCGCAAAAGCCGACCCTGCGCTGGCTGCCCGATCAGTTGTTCGGCCCCAATTATGTCAACCGCTCCATTCTTCTTTACTACACCGGCCTGACCCGGCTGGCCAAAAACATCCTGGCCGAAATCGTGCGCGGCCTGTTCCTCAACTCCCCCGCCCGCCTGCGCGCCATCGCCCAAATCGGGGCCAACGCCTCCCTGGCCGCCGCCGCCATCCAGAAATGCGATTACCAGATGCTCGCCGCCGCCGTCCGGGCCAGTTGGCAGTTGAACCAGCGGCTGGACTCGGGGACCAACCCGCCCGGCGTGCAAGCTATACTTGACTCAATCGGCGGCCAGCTCGCCGCCGCCAAGCTCCTCGGCGCCGGCGGGGGCGGCTACCTCCTCCTCTTCGCCCGCGGCGAAGCCGCCGCCGCCCGGATAAAACAAGTCTTGACAGAGCGCCCTCCCAACCCCCGCGCCCGCTTCGTGGATTTTTCCCTCTCCCAAACCGGCCTGCAAGTCACCCGCAGTTGATCGGCAGTTCCACCATTCTTAATCCTAATCTTAATCTTAATCTAAATCCCAAGCCTCATGAACTCCGTTTTGTCATTTATAGAGACCTCTGCAAAACGCGCGTCCACGATTGTAGCGGCGGTCTGTGACCGCCGCACGCCAGGGGAAATAACGGCATGGCGGCGGTCACGGGCGCATCTTGACACTGCTACCAGCGGAGTGCGGCCGTCCCCGGCCGCAGCAAGCCCGGAATTCTTTTGGGTGCGCAGAAAGATCAGCGGCGCGACCAGTTTCCCACGCTGCTGCGCCCGAGGACGGGCGCACTCCTGTAATATTCTTGCGCCGGACCGTCGTAGCAGTATCAAGGTGCGCCCGGCGGTCACAGACCGCCGCTACAGGCGTTTTGCGGAGGTCTCTTCTAATTTACCATTTCCGTTCGCCGCCCATTTTTTCACGATTCACTATTCCCAATTCACTCCTCACCCTGCTAACCTCCGCGCCATGGAAATGCCGCCGCCGCCGCCGCCTGCGCCCGCCGCTCCGAGCCTGATCGAGGCGGCGGGCCTGACCAAGTTATACGGCGAGTTTCCCGCCGTGACCGATCTTTCCTTCTCCGTTCGCGCCGGGGAAGTGATCGGATTGGTCGGCCCCAATGGCGCGGGCAAAACCACCACCTTGCGCTGCCTCTCCGGCATCATCCCCCCGACGCGCGGCGCGGTGCAAATCTGCGGGCACAACATGGCGCGCGATCCCATTGCAGCCAAGCGCAGCCTGGCGTTCTTCGCCGATGAACCGCGCCTGTTTGATTACCTGAC
Organism: uncultured Verrucomicrobiae bacterium; assembly: GCA_963707025.1. Classification (GTDB taxonomy): domain Bacteria; phylum Verrucomicrobiota; class Verrucomicrobiia; order Limisphaerales; family Palsa-1400; genus JBEKOF01. The sequence continues at coordinate 381,594 of CAVPOM010000004.1, forward strand.
GGTGGCCCAGCATCTGACCTTCACCGCCCGCATTTACAACGTGGCCGATTACCAGCCCCTCGCCCGCCAGTTGCTGGAGGAATTGGAAATCGCCGCCCAGGCGGAAAAGCTGCCCGGCGAATTGTCGCGCGGCATGAAGCAAAAACTGGCCATCGCCTGCGGCTTCCTCCACGCCCCCCGCGCCATTTTCTTCGATGAACCCCTCACCGGCCTGGACCCGCTCGGCATCCGCCGCATGAAGGACTCGATTCTGCAACGGGCCGCCGCCGGGGCCGCCATCCTGATCAGCTCCCATCTGCTCCATCTCCTGGAGGAGATTTGCTCGCACGTCCTCATTCTCAAGGACGGCCGAAAAATTATTGACGGAAGCATGGACGAAGTGCGCCGGCAGTTTTCCGAAGTCCCGGCCGGCGCCAACCTGGAGGAGATTTTCTTCCGGGCCACGGGCGAAAACAAAGGACCGTGATGGGCGGCGCCTTGCTCTATTACGAATGGCATTCGCGCTGGAACCGGCTGCGCGCCCGCTTGCGCCGCTTGCGCCAGCCCAAGTACCTTTTTGGCGCGGCGGCCGGCGGGCTTTATCTTTACTGGTATGTCTTCGGCGCCTGGTTCCGCCGGGGCGCGGCGGGGGCGGTGCCGCCCATGTTCGCGCCGGAACACCGCGCCTTGCTGGCCTCGGCGGGGGCGCTGGTCCTGCTGGTCGTGCTCCTGCTCATGTGGATCATTCCCCACGAGCGGGCCGCCCTCATGTTCTCGGAAGCGGAGGTGGCTTTTCTTTTCCCGGCCCCCGTGCCGCGCCGCACCCTGATTCATTTCAAACTGCTCAAATCCCAGGGCGCCATTTTGTTCAGCGCGCTTTTCATGCTGGTCATCGGGCGGTGGACCGGGGGAAATTATTTGTTTCATTTCATCGGCTGGTGGGCGCTGCTTTCCATCGTCAATCTGCATTTGCTGGCCAGTTCCTTCGCGCGGACCATGTTGCTGGAGCGGGGGATTTCCAACTGGCGGCGGCGCCTCCTGGTCCTGGGCGGCGCGGCCCTGGCCGTGACCGGAGTCATCCTGTGGGCGCGCCAGGCCCTGCCGCCGCCGCCCGATCTCTCCGGCGATTTGAATTTGTCCGCCCTGGCCAAATACGCCGGGCAGATTCTGCAATCCGGACCGCTGCCCTGGTTGCTGGCGCCGTTCCGGTGGGCGGTGGCTCCGCTGTTGGCCGTGGACGCCAGGGAATTCTGCCTGGCCCTGGGCCCGGTGCTGGCCCTGATCGCCCTGCACTATGTGTGGGTCATCCGCGCCAATGTGGCCTTTGAAGAGGCCTCGGTTGAGTTGTCCCGCAAATTCGCCGAACGGGTGGCGGCGGTGCGTTCCGGCAATTGGCAGGCCATGCACAAGCCCAGGAAGGGCAAGCGGCCTCCCTTCGATTTGCGGCCCCAAGGATGGCCGGCCGCCGCCATTTTTTGGAAAAACCTCATCAGCGCCGGCCACTTTTTCACCGGCCGCGCCTGGTTTTTTCTGATTTGGATCACCATCGTCGCCGGCCTGATCCTGCGGTCTGGCGGAGGCCACGCGGCCCGGGGCGTGGCCCTGTCCATCCTGGCCTTTTCGCTCGCCATGATGTCCCTGCTCTACGGGCCGCAAATTCTGCGCCACGATTTCCGGCAGGATTTGCGCGTGGCCGACATGCTGAAATTGTATCCCATGTCCGGCTGGCAGATGGTGCTGGGGGAGATCCTGGCCCCCGCCGCCATTCTGGCCGCGGCGCAATGGCTGCTCGTGCTGCTGGCCTTCCTGTTTTGTCCGGCCAACGTGGGCGGCGCGCCGGCCCCGGCGGCCCTGCGCATCACGGCGGCCCTGGCCGCCGCCCTGGTGCTGCCGTGCGTGGATTTCATCGCCCTGCTCCTGCCCAACGCCGCCGCCCTGATCTTTCCGGCCTGGGTGCAACTGGGCAAGGACACCCCGCGCGGCTTTGAAACGATGGGACAGCAGTTGATCCTGATCTTCGGCCAGATTATAGTATTGACTCTGAGCATGCTCCCGGCCGGGGTGGCCGGCGCGGTCGCCTGGCTCGTCGCCTGGTGGCTGTTCGGCAAGGTGACGGCGGTGGCCCTGGCCTCGGCGGCGCTGGCGGCCGCGGCGGTCCTGGCCGCCGAAGCCGCCCTGGGCGTGCATCTGCTGGGCAAAGCCTTTGACCGTTTCGACTGGAGCGAAGGATCGGTCGAGTGAGCGCCGCCGCTTTACACGCTGCGCAATCGCCCGCCGGACAGGATGCGGTAGCGCTGGCCGCGCCACTGAATGCGGTTGCCGGTGAAGGCCGCCACCCAGACCGCCATGTTCAGCAAATCCTTCACCGGCACCATCCAGAAATAGCCATAATGCGAGCGCCCGCCGGTCAAGCGCCGCTCTTGCGCGAGGGCCGTGGCGATGCGAAACAGGAAAAAGAACAGGCAGACCGGGAGGACGGGGAGGGCGGCGGCGGCCCACCAGGGCAGGCTGGCGGCCAGCCAGAGGAGCGGCCAAAAGGTCGCGTTGTCAAGACTGCTGAAAAAAAACAGGAGCGGCCGGCAGGCGCGGATGGTGCGCGCCCAGCGCACTTGATGGGCCCAGGCCTGCGCCCAGTTCCGCGGGGTTTCGTGGCAATCCACCACCACCGTGGAAAAAACGATCCGCCGGCCCAGGCGCGCCATCTGCCGGCCCATCTGGAAATCGTCGGCCAGATAATCCGCCAGCACGGCAAAGCCGCCCATTTCGCCCAGTTGCGCCGCGCGCAGGGCCATGACCGCGCCGAGCGCAAAATCCACTTTCTGCAAAGTTTGGGCCTGGGCCACCGCGCTCCAAAAATCGGCGTTGATGGCGATGGCTTCCCAGCGCATGGCCAGGCCGCCGGGATTGCTCAGCCGGTAGAGGCAGTTGACCAGTCCAATTTCCGGGTCGGCCAAGGGCGGGGTCAGGCTGGCCAGAAAATCCCCCGGCACCCGCACGTCCTCATCACTGATGATGACCAGCGGATGGCGGATCAGCGGCTCCAACTGGCGCAAGGTGGAGATTTTTCCGTTGACGCCCAGAGGCGCGGGGCAGACGACCAACTGCGCGTCCGCCTGCGGAAATTCGGCCAGCAACTCGCCCACCAGCGGGCAGACCGGATCCCCGGCGGAAGCGACGCCGAACAAAATCTGGGCCGGGCCGGGATAATTTTGCCCCAGCCAACTGCGCAGGCAGGATTTGGTTTCCGCATCGCAACCCTTGAGCGGCTTGAGCACGGTGCAGCCGGGCAGGGCCGGGCGCGCGGCGGCGCGGTCATGCAAAGGAAAGCGCGCCGCGGCCACCCAGCGCCACAAGGTCAGCCCAAAACTCAAAAAGGCGGCGCTGGCCAGAATGGGCAAGACAAAATGAAAGTTCAAAGTTGATGCTTCCGGGCCGGTTACAGCTCGTCCACCGAAATGACCCGCTGGATTTCTTCCAGCGTGGTGGCGCCGGAGATGGCGCGCCGCAGCCCCCGCTGCCACATGGTTTGCATCCCTTGGCTGATGGCCACATCCTGCAAGGCCCGCGTCGGCCGCTTGTCCATCACCGCATCGCGGAACAGTTGATCCACCTTGAGCAGTTCGTTGACGGAAGTGCGCCCGGCAAAACCGGTGTTGAGGCATTGATCGCAGCCCGCCCCGCGCCGGAATTGCGCGTTTTCACGGTCGGCCAGCGGCACGTTCTTCAGGACATGCGGCTCCGGTTCGTAGGGCTGGGCGCAATACGGGCAGTTTTTGCGGATCAACCGCACGCCCAGGACCCCGGTCACGCTGGAGGAGAGCAGAAACGGCTCGATGTTCATATTGATCAAGCGCGCGAATACCCCCGCCGTGCTCCCGCTGTGGATGGTGCTGATGACCAGATGGCCGGTCAGCCCCGCCTGCACCGCGATGTTGGCCGTTTCCGGGTCGCGGATTTCCCCAACCATGATGACCTGCGGGTCCTGGCGCATGAGCGAGCGCAAGGCCCGGGGATAAGTAAATTCCTGCGCCAGATTCACCTGCGCCTGCGCGATCATCGGCAGGCTGAATTCCACCGGGTCTTCCACCGTGGCGATGCTGATGGACGGCCCGTGCTTCTGCACCAGCATGTACAAGGCCGAGTAGATGGCCGTCGTCTTGCCCGAACCCGTCGGCCCGGTCAGCAGAATCAAACCGTTGGGTTTGAGGACCAGCTTGACAAACTCGCTCAAGATATCCTCTTCAAAGCCGAGCGTCGCCAGGTCGAAACTCCGGTTGCTCGGATCAAAGATGCGCACGACGATCTTTTCCCCGCGCGTCGTTGGAAAAATGGAGATGCGTTGTTCCACCCCGCCCAACTCCGGGTCCGCCGGGGCGTGGCCTTCCTGCGGCAGGCCGGTTTGGTAAGTCACCAGGTTGCCCAGCACCTTGAACCGGCCGGAGATTTTGTCCATCAACTCCAGCGGCAGATGGACCAACTCGGTCAGCACCCCGTTGAGGCGGATGCGCACCGCCAGGGTGCTCTCCCACGGCTCGATATGCACGTCGCTGGCCCCGGCGTTGACCGCGTCGAGCAGGATGTACTTGACCAGAGTCCCGATTTCAATGTTGGTTTCGGCGGATTCCGATTGCAAATAGCGCAGCGTTTCGCTCACAGGCGGCCTGGGTTCAATCAGCGTTTTTTCAAGATTTAAGCCCTTTCGCGCCGGATGTCAGCAACATTTCGCAGTCTTCTGATGTGTAGTCGTGTCGAGCCGGTGGCCCGACTTCGGCGCACCGCGCCGGCTCGGCAACTTTCAAATCACGACCCTGGCCACCTTCGCGCGGGAATCCTCCTTTTGACACTTTGGACACCAGCAGGTGGTGCGGCCGCCGATGGTGGCCTGACGGAGCGGGGCGCCGTCCTTGGGACAGCCTCCGCCCCGTTTCCAGCGGCGGTCGAAGAGCCAGGCGCGCGGCAGGTCGCCGTAATCCATCCCCACCGTGCGCAGGGCGGTGCGGCAAACGGATTTGACGGTGCGATGGAGTTTTCTGCTTTCCGCGCGGCGCAGCTTGCCCGCGGGGCGGAGCGGGTGAAGGCCCGCCTGCCAGAGGATTTCGTCGGCCATCCAGTTGCCAATGCCGGGAAAACCAGCCTGCAACAGCAACACCGCCTTGAGCGGGGCGGCGCGGTGGCGGCGGAGGAATCTTTCCATGACGGGTAGTGAAAACCCGCCGGTCAGCAGGGCGGGGGGCAGCCGCCGCCACCACGGCGGCGCGGCGGCCCCGCGGTGAAGCCGCACCCGGCCAAATTGGCGCGGATCGCTGAAAACCAGACTCTGTTGGGCGAGGCGCAAGACCAGGTGGTCGTGCCGGCCGGGAGAAAATGGGGCGGGGCGGGAAGGGACGGCCTGGAGTTCGCCCGTCATGCCGAGGTGAATTCCCACCCAGGTCTTTTTGGAAAAGCGGAAGAGCATTTGTTTGCCGTGCGCTTGCGATGCCACCAGGCGGGCGCCGGTCAGTGCCCGGCGGAGGGCCGCCGGGTTGATCCCGCGAAATATTCTTTTCCCGGCATGAAGATGGACGGCCACGATTGTTTGCTTTCGTCCCGCGTCCCATTGTTTGCGGTAGTATTCAACTTCGGCCAGTTCGGGCATCCCGCAAGCCTAATTCCCCGCGCCGCATCTGGCAACCCCGACCGCCTTTTCCGCCTCCTTTTCCATTTCGCATTTTGCCTTTTGCGTTTATCATTCTTGCTCATGGTCACAGATCAGGCACAGCGCCATTACCTCGGCGAGGCCGGCCACCGCTACCACCGGGACAAGCGCGCCATCCCGGAGCGGGCCATTCCCTGGGTGGCCCGGTTGCGCGCCGAAAAACTGGCCGCGCATCTCCGCCCGTCCGACGTGGTTTTGGAATACGGCGCCGGTTTGGGCTGGAATCTGGCGCGCCTGCAATGTCGGCGCAAGCTGGCCTTCGATCTGGCTGATTTTCTCGCCCCCTCCATCCGCGCCGCGGGCGTCGAGTTTGTCCCCGACACAACCTCCCTGCCCGGCGCCACGGTGGACGCCGTCCTTTGCCATCACGCTCTGGAGCATGTCATGCAGCCGGCGGCGGCGTTGCAGGAAATCGCGCGGCTGTTGCGGACGGACGGAAAACTGCTGCTGTTCGCGCCCTTTGAGCGGGAAAGGAAGTACCGGCGGTTTGACCCGGTCGAACCCAATCATCATCTCTATTCCTGGAACGTGCAGACCCTGGGCAATCTGGTGGAGGAATCGGGCTTCCGCGTCACCGCCGCCGCGACCGGGCCATTCGGCTACGACCGTTTTGCGGCGGTCTGGGCGGAAAAGCTGCGCCTGGGCGAGGGCGGCTTTCGCGCCTTGCGCCGGCTCCTCCTTGTGCTCAAACCGGCGCGGGAAGTCCGCCTCGTGGCAGCGCGCCCATGAACGGAATTATCCAATGAATTACTGGCTGCTGAAACAGGAACCGGAGTCCTATGCCTGGGCCAACTTTGTCAAGGAGGGCAAAACCTCCTGGACGGGCGTGCGCAATTTCCAGGCGCGCAATAATCTGCGGGCCATGCGGCAGGGCGATCTGGCCTGCTTTTACCAGAGCGGGAGCGGCAAACAAATTGTCGGCCTGGCGCGCGTGGCCAGGGAGGCTTTGCCCGATCCGACCGCGAGGGAAGGAGACTGGGTTTGCGTCGAGCTTGTCCCGGTCAAGCCGCTGGCCAAACCCGTCGCCTTGGCCGCGATCAAAGCCGACCGCATTCTAAATGGCATGGCCCTGGTCCGCAATTCGCGCCTTTCCGTCTCGCCCGTGACGGCCGTCCAATTTCACCGCCTGCTGGAACTGGCCGCGACGAAGTTGTAAAATGCCGGTCGTATCGGCGCGGTGCGCCGATGTCGGGCCATAGGCTCGACGCGACAAAGCAGGACACAACCCGCCTCGCTTGCCGCTTGCCGCCGCGCGGGCGGTTGTGCTTTAATCCGCCGTCATGGACGTAAAAGTTAAAATCTGCGGCCTGACCAACGTGGAAGACGCCCTGGCCGCCGTCGCGGCCGGCGCCGATCTGCTCGGCTTCGTGCTTTGGGAAAAAAGCCCGCGCTGTGTCCCTGTCGAAACGGCGCGGGCCATCGCCCGGCAGTTGCCCCCCGCCACCACCCGCGTCGGCGTGTTCGTGGACGCGACGGTGGAGCAGGTCATGTTCTCGCTGCGCATTTGCGATTTCTTCGCCCTGCAATTCCACGGTCAGGAATCCCCGGCCTATTGCCGGCAGTTCGGCGTCATGACCATCAAAGCCTTTCGCCTCCGCGACGCCGCCTCCTTGCAGGCCATGTCCGGCTACAGCACCAACGCCTTTCTGCTCGACAGCCAGGTGGAGGGGCTGCCGGGCGGGACCGGGGCAACCTTCGACTGGTCCCTGGCCGTGCAGGCCAAAAAGTTTAACCGGCCCATCTTCCTGGCCGGCGGCCTGACGCCGCAAAACGTTGCCGCCGCCGTGCGCGCCGCCCAGCCCTTTGCGGTGGATGTCTCCAGCGGGGTCGAAGCCTCGCCCGGAAAAAAGGACCACCATAAGATGCGGGACTTTGTCGCGGCTGTGCGCGCCGCCTGAGGCCAATGCCAGAGGACAAATGCCAATTGCCGCACGACGGGCTGGCCCGCTGCCCCTGGCCGGTGGATGCTCTTTATCGGGCCTATCATGACGCGGAGTGGGGCGTGCCGGTGCATCAGGACCGGAAGTTGTTTGAATTTCTCCTGCTGGAGGGGGCCCAGGCCGGACTGAGCTGGCATCTTATTTTGAAAAAACGGGAGAATTATCGCGCGGCTTTTGACCAGTTCGACCCGGCCCGGGTGGCGCGTTACAGCGCCTCGAAAATCGCCAGACTGCTGCGCGATCCCGGCATTGTGCGCAACCGCCTCAAGATCGCCGCCGCCGTGCAAAACGCCCGGTCCTTCCTGGCGGTGCAGGAGGAATTTGGCAGCTTCGACCACTACATCTGGCGTTTTGTCGAGGGGCGGCCGATTGTCAATCATTGGCGCCGCATGAAGGAGGTTCCCGCCCGCACCCCCGCCTCCGACGCCCTGAGCCGGGATTTGAAAGTGCGCGGTTTTAAATTTGTCGGCTCCACAATATGTTACGCCCACATGCAGGCCACCGGCATGGTCAACGATCATCTCACCGGCTGCTTCCGCCATAAAGAATTGCGGACGCGGCCGGTTTGCGCGAAAATTCCGGCATGAGTGTTGTCGCGGAAAAGAACCTGCCCGATGCCCGAGGCCGTTTCGGCCAGTACGGCGGCCGTTATGTGCCGGAGACTTTGATGTATCCGCTGCAACAACTGGAGGAGGAGTATTTTCGCGCCCAACGCGACCCGGCATTCCAAACGGAACTCAATTATTATTTGCGCCAGTTCTGCGGACGGCCCACCCCGCTTTATTTTGCCGAACGGCTCACCCGCCAACTGGGCGGCGCGAAGATTTATCTCAAGCGCGAGGACCTGCTCCACACCGGCGCGCACAAAATCAACAATGCCATCGGCCAGGTCCTGCTCGCCCGGCGCATGGGCAAGACGCGCGTCATCGCGGAAACGGGCGCGGGCCAGCACGGCGTCGCCACCGCCACGGTCGCGGCCATGTTCGGCTTGCAATGCGTCGTTTACATGGGGGAAGTGGACTGCGAACGCCAGGCCTTGAATGTCTTTCGCATGAAAATGCTGGGGGCGGAGGTCGTCCCGGTCACGGCGGGCCAGAAGACTTTGAAGGAGGCCGTCAATGAAGCGATGCGCGACTGGGTCACCAACGTCCGCCACACTCATTACATTCTCGGCACCGTCTATGGCGCGCACCCCTATCCGTTGATGGTGCGCAATTTTCAGCGCGTCATCGGCGACGAGGCGCGCCGGCAAATCCTCGAACAAGAGGAGCGCCTGCCTGATTTGCTGGTGGCGTGCGTGGGCGGCGGCTCCAATGCCATCGGCCTTTTTTATCCCTTCCTGGAGGATGCCGGGGTGCAAATGCTCGGCATCGAGGCGGGCGGGGAGGGGATCCTTCCCGGGAAACACGCCGCGCGATTTCAAGGCGGCTCGCTGGGCGTTTTGCAAGGGACGCGCTCCTACATTTTGCAGGATGAAAATGGCCAGGTGCAATTGACCCACAGCGTTTCGGCCGGGCTGGATTACGCGGCGGTCGGGCCGGAGCACGCCTGGCTGCGCGAGCAAGGGCGGGTGGAATACGGCTTCGCCACCGATCCGCAGGCGCTGGAGGCCTTCCTCCGCCTGGCCCGCCTGGAGGGGATCATCCCCGCCCTGGAATCGGCCCACGCCGTCGCCGCCGTCATCGAGCGCGCCCCGAAAATGGCGCAGGAGCAGTTGATCATCGTGAACCTTTCCGGCCGCGGCGACAAGGACGTGGCCCAAGTCGTCAACAAGATTAAACTTTAAGGCCGAAGCGTGGATGTTAGACCGGGCTATCCTTTACGGTAGGGCGAGACTCCGTCGAGCCGAAACTCGATTTCTCGGGAAAAAGAAGAGGACACGGCTCGCCTGAGTCTCGCCCTCCCGGGGAAAGAATTGATTTTGGAAGGGCTGTAAGCCGAATTTTGTCTGCCCCGAAAAACGGGGGAGAGAATCATTTGTCTCAGCAGCCGATACCCGAAACCTGTCCCGCCGTGGCGGAACGTGGAGCGGGCCGCTCCGGGGTTTCCTATTTGGCCTTGCACCCGATGGGGTTTTCCGTGCCCTGCCGGTTGCCCGGCAGGCGGTAAGCTCTTACCTCACCTTTTCACCCTTGCCCCGCTCTTGCGAGCGGGGCGGTTTGCTTTTCTGTGGCACTGTCCGTCGAAATGCCTTGAAACATTCCGCCCGCGTCTATCCGGCCGCCGCTGCGCGGCGGGGTTACGCGGCATCGCGCCCTCTGGTGTTCGGACTTTCCTCCCCCGTCCCGCTTGCACGGGGCGGAAGCGATTCTCCGCCCTTCCAAAATCACCGCTAATATAACAGGGCAAAGGCGGGTTGACAACTCCATCCCCGCTTAATCAATCGCGGCCAGGTCCATGTCGCTGCTGTAATAGAGGATGCGGCCGCAGTTGGGGCAGGTGACCAATTCGCGCTCCGCCTGGCAGGCCACCATCAGTTGCACGGGAAATTTCATGTGGCATCCGCCGCACACGCCGTGCTGGATGCCCACCACCACGCTGCCGCCCTTCATTTTCAGAAGGCGTTCGTAACGTTGCAAGGCGTGGCCGTCCACCGCCCCTTTGGCCTGGTCGCGATGGCTTTCCAATTCGCCCAGTTCGGCGGTGAGGATTTGCTCGCGGGCGGCCAAATCGCGGAGCTGGCCGTCGGCCAGTCTTTTCAACTCCTCCGCCTGGCGGCTGCCCGCCAGGAGCTCGCGCTGGGTCGCTTCGGCCTGTTCCATCAATTCCAACTGGGCGTCCTCCAGCTTGACGATTTCGGCGTTGCAGGTCTGGATCTCGTGGGCCAGGGCTTTGTATTCCTCGTTCTTCTTGGTTTGAAACTGTTGCAGGGAATACCGGCCGATCTGCTGCTTTTTGGCATCCGCTTCCAGTTCCCGCTGTTTGCGTTCGCTTTCGATTTGTTTGCCGCGCGCCTTGGCGGCGTCCACGGCGGCCAGGGTGGCGGCGGTTTGCGAGCGGAGCGTCTCGCGCTCCGGCCCGAGGCGGGCCAACTGCTCCCGCACCTGCATAATTCTTCGATCCCGGTCTTGCAAAATGAGGAGTTTTTCTATAATATCATACATGGCATATCCGTTCGTCTGGAAAGAAAACGTTATCTGTCGCTGGAAGGCATGTCAATGGAGACGCGAGTTTTTCCGGCGTGTTCGCCGTGCAGGAACCAGTGGAAACGGGTTGCAGTGAAATTATGAACCGATCCAAAGCAGCGGTTTTGTTGGCCCTTGTCGCCGCCTTCATCGCGGGGTGCATCATGCCCAACCGGAAGGCCGACCCGCCCGCCCCGGCCCCGCAGGCGGAATTGCCCGGCCTGAATGTGGCCCGCCAGCTCAATGAAGCCTTCGTCGCGGTCGCCGAAAGGGTGTCCCCTTCGGTGGTGGTGTTGGAGGTGACGGAAAAGCCGGCGCGGGGGCGGCGCGGGGGCTATCGGCCCCGTTCCATGGGCGAGGGATCGGGCATTATTGTGACCAAGGACGGTTATATTTTGACCAACCATCACATCGTGGATAATGCCGACAAGATCAGGGTGTGGCTCAAAGATGGCCATTCCTTTGTCGCAGAGGTCAGAGGAACGGACCCCAAAACCGACATTGCCGTGGTGAAGATCAATCCGGCCGGCGTCAAATTGCAGGCCGCCACACTGGGCGATTCGGACAAACTGCGGGTGGGTGAATTTGTCGTGGCCATCGGCCATCCGTTGGAGTTGACCTACAGCGTAACGGTGGGCCACGTCAGCGCCATTGCCCGGCAGCTTCCCACCGATTCCTATGCCAACACCACCGACGACCAGGAATACATTCAAACCGACGCCGTGATCAATCCCGGCAACAGCGGCGGGCCGCTCATCAACCTCAACGGCGAGGTCGTTGCCGTCAACGCCATGATGGAAGGCTACACCGACCCCATTTCCGGCTTCACCCAAAACCGCGGCATCGGCCTGGCCATCCCGATCAACGAGGCCAAGGTGGTCAAGGACCGTTTGATCAGCGACGGCAAGTTCACCCGCTCCGTCATTGGCATCAGAATGGCCCCGCAATTAAGAGGCACGCTGGATGTTTTAACTCTGGAAGGCGTCGGTGAAGGCGTGCGCGTGGCCTCGCTCGCCCAGAACGGTCCCGCCGAAAAAGCCGGTTTGAAGACCAACGACCTGATCATCTCGGTGGACGGAACGCCCGTGAGAACCGCGCGGGACTTGCGCAATACTGTGGCGCTCAAAAAGCCCGGCCAAAGCATCACCGTCAGCGTGCGGCGCGACAACGGCGCCAAACTCCTTCCCTTCAAAGTGGTTACCGAGGCGGACGCCCCCGCGGAAGAAACCCTGGTCTCCATCTCCTCAGGCCGGCCCAGCCCTCCCAGCCCTCCCAGCCAGGTGGAGCGCAGTCCGGAACAGGACTATGGTTTTTCGGCCAGGGCTTTGACCGAGGACTTGGCGGCGCGATACGGGGTCGAAAGCACCTCGGGCGTCATTATCACCGACGTGCTGCCTTTCGGCCAGGCCTTCTACCGGGAAATCGAGCCGGGCGACATCATCACCAAGATGAACAACCAGAAAATCTCCACCATCAAAGAGTTTAACCAGGTTCTCAATGCCGTCGCCCCGGGCGATCAGTTGACCATGGAGTTGAAACGCAAGGACGGCTCTGAACCGTTCAAAGTGTTGAGCGCCCCCGCGCGCGCACCCCAGCAGTGAGCAGTTCCCCCGCCGCCCAGCCGCCCGCCCCGCCGGAGGCGGGGAACATCGCCGATATCCGCTCCCAAACACTGGAAGATTTGCAGGGGCAATTTGCCGCCTGGAAGGAGCCGGCCTACCGGGCGGCGCAACTGCTGGAATGGCTTTACACCCACCGCGCCACCAGTTGGGACGTGATGACCAATCTGCCTGGGGCCCTGCGCCAGCGTCTGCAACGGGCCTACTCGTTTTATTCGGTGGAGATGGCCCGCCACCAGGGAGCGGGCGACACCACGCAAAAATTTTTGTGGCGGCTGGCCGATGGGGCCTTCATCGAAACGGTCCTCATCCCGGCCAGCCCGGGCCTCTACGGGGAGGCGAGCGACCGCCACACCCTGTGTGTCTCCACGCAAGTGGGTTGCGCTTACGGCTGCCGCTTTTGCGCCAGCGGCCTGGATGGCTGGAAACGCAACCTCCGCCCCAATGAGGTTGTGGAGCAAGTGCTCGCCGTCGAGCGCTGGCAGGCCGCCCTCCCGCCGGCGCCGCCCGCGGCGCGGCCGGGCGCGCCCGGCGCGCGCCTCGTCAACAATCTGGTCATCATGGGCATGGGCGAACCGCTGGCCAATTATGAAAACCTGCTCCGGGCCTTGCGCATCCTCAACGCGCCCTGGGGCGGGGGCATCGGCGCGCGCCGCATCACCATCTCCACCAGCGGCCTGGCCCCGCAAATCCGCCTGCTGGCCGACGAGCCGCAACAATTCCGCCTGGCCATCTCCCTGCATGGCGCGACCGATGAGACCCGCGGACGAATCATGCCTGTCAATAAAAAGTATCCCCTGGCCGAACTCGCCGCCGCCGCCCGCTATTACCAGGATAAAAAGGGCGGCATGATGACGCTGGAATACATTCTCATCGCCGGGGTCAACGACGGCTTGGACCAAATCAAGCCGCTGGCCGCGTTGGCCCGCCGTCTGGCCGCCAAGGTCAATCTCATTCCTTACAATAAGGTGGAGGGGCTGGCCTGGCAGCGCCCGCCGGAGGCCGCACAGGAAAAGTTCCTGGCCGCCTTGGAGCGCGAAAAAATTCCCGCCACCCTGCGCCGCGAGAAGGGCCACGACATTGACGCCGCCTGCGGCCAGCTTCGGCTGAAAACCGAACAGGAATTACGCGGCGTCGCATCGTGACGGCCTTTCCCCGGGACGCCTGGCCATTTCAAGGGTCTTCGGCGAACGTCTATCTGGTGGCCGGTTGGGCGAAGCGGCGCAAGTATTTTGTGGCGACGGTGAGGTCTTTGGGCCAAGGGGCGGTGATCCTGATTTCCGCGCCGGTGACGGGATGGGCGATGGTGAGCTGTTCGCAGTGCAGGGCGGCGTCGGAAATCAACGGACGCTCGGTTTGGCCCGGTTTAAGACGGTAGCCGGGCTTGAGACTGGACAGGAGCAGGGGAGGGCCGCCATAGATCGGATCGCCGACGATGGGAAGGCGAAGGTGCTTGAGATGGACCCGGAGTTGATGGGTGCGGTCGGCGCAGGGACGACATTCCAGCAAGAGGCAGCCGGCGGCGGTGAATCTTTCGCGCACGGTGAACTCGGTGCGCGAGGGTTTGCCGCTCTTCAGGTCCACCCGCATCACCCCGCTTTGCAGGGGGTGGGGCGCAAGGCTGGCTTCGGCGACGAAGGTGTTTTCCGTTTTGGAACCGCGCACCAGGGCAACGCAGGTTTTGTGCGGCCTGGCCGAGCCGAATTGGTTGGCGAGGGCCACCAGCGCGGGCTTGTTTTTGGCCAGAAGGATGACGCCGGTGGTGGCGGCATCCAGGCGGTGCGCGTTCATCAACCAGCCCAGGCCGCGCTGTTTGGCCCAAGGCGCGCCCCGCTCCATGCCGCCGTGCAGCATCTTCATCAGGCTGGGCCGGTCCGGATCGGCACGTTCCGGGGAGACGGGCAGGCCGGCGGGTTTGTTCAAGGCCAGCAGGTGATCGTCCTCCCAAAGAACGGGAATCGCCCAGAATTGCCCGGTCTCCGGCGAGGAAAGTCTGATGGGCCCGGCCACGCTAACCTGAGGATGGCGGGGCTTCTGCGGCGGCGGGCTTGGCCGCCTCGTGGACATGCACATGCATTTCCTGGTTTAACCAGATGCCGAAGGCGGCCGATTGGCGCAGTTCGCGCTGCGAGACGAGAAAGGCCGGCAAATCCCGCTGCACGATGGACTCGTCCACGGGGGTCCGCCCCTTGAGATAGATGACGAATCCGTCGGCGGCGGGCTGCTCAAAAGGAGCAATCTGGCCCACCGGCAATTGATAGGCAATTCCCTTGATGTAATCAAATTCATTCTCGTCCTGGATTTCGGGAATGGCCTTGGTCTCATGACTAAAGGGCGTGAGGATTTGCGGCTTGATTTTCTGCTCCGCGCAAATGTCGTCGAAACTCAGGCCCTTGGCCAGGCCCTCCCGGGCCACCGCTTCGAAATTGGTGCCGGCGTGGATGGCCAGGTCCATGGCTTTTTGGTTGCGATAATCCTCGATCACCCTGGCGCGGACGGCTTCGAGCGGCTGGTTTTCACTGGGCAATTTGCGCTCCAGCACGACGAGGAAAAAACCGTTGGTGGCCGGGACCAGCTTGTACTGGTCGTCAGGATCGCTGGTGTCCAAATGAAAGATCATATCCAGATACACAGGGGGGATTTGCATCTCCTTGGGCGGGTTCTGCTCGTCGAAGGGCGGGGGGGTGACCACGCTCAGCCCGTTGCTGGCGGCGAACTTCTCCAGCTCATCCCGGGTGATGAGCTGATTGGTAGCGGGCGCATTGGTGGCGGGCGCATTGGTGATGAGTTGATTCTTTTTTCGGCTGTCAAAAAACAACTGGGTCAGTTGCATGGCGTTGGTGCGGGCGGCCTCCGCGCTTCTCTGCAGGCGGTAATTCTCCTTCATTTTGGCCTTGGCCGCCTCGGCGCTGAGTGGATTGCCCGCCTCGTCCTTCCAGGACGCCGCGTCCTGGCTCAGGTATTTTTGTTCGATGAGGCTGTCCAGATTAGACGTTCCCGCCATGATGGTGTCGGCGATGGCCAGGTAATTGCTCGGATTAAACTGGATGTAGTCAATCTGTTCGCGGTCGGGCAGGCGGTAGGCGGCTTGTCGTTTGACGTATAAATCCTGGATGTCCTGCTCGGTGGGGACGATTTGGGCCGTGTAATTGGTCAGGGGAAAACGGGCCAGCTCGACCGACATGGATTCATGGTCGCGCCGGAAGAAGGATTCCACTTCCTTGGAGGTGATGAGTTCCCCGTTCATGCCGTAAAGCTCGATTAAAATCTTCATGCCCACTTGATCGCTCACCCAGTGATAAAAGTCATCCTCGCTCACTTTGCCCTTGTCGTTGAGATCATTTCTGACAAACTCCTCAAACTTGTCCTTGGACAAGGTTTGGCCCGGCTGAACGCGGAAGATCTTCCGGGTCAACTCGGCCGTCGCTTCCACCGGCACGTCCAGATCCATTTCTTTGAGCTTGGCCGCGATGTAGAGTTGCCGGAAGGCCAGGCCCGTCAACTGCTGCGTGGTCTCCTCGGAGGTGGCCGGCCAGCGTCCCGTCATCATAAACATGGCCACTTTGGCCTCCCGCATAGCCGCATCGAATTGGGGCTGGCCGACCGGTTCGCCATCAATCGTCCCGGCCGCAACGGACGGGCCGGAACCGCCGCCGCCGCCGCCGCCCCGGTTGGCGTTGGGCGTCAGGTAGTAAACAAAGGTAACGATGGTCGCGACGATGATGATCCACATGACCGTCTTGTGATGCCGCCGAAATGCATTGGTCATATTATGCCTTCAATTGCTTTAAAACTTTGCAAGCCACCAGAGTAGCTGCCGCGCGGGGGCATGGTCAAACGCAAAAAGGCGGCTGCGGACTCGATCCCCAATCATAAGCGGCTTTTCCGCGAGCGAGGTCGTCTCGACCGCATCCGCCGGTGTCCGGCAGGCGGAACCTTTCCTCCGAAACTGGCCCGCCTGTTGGGTGAGTCCGCAAGCACCTCGCTAATGATTCGGGCTATGCAAGGTTTGGCGCTGGAGATTTTGACCTGCCCCGGTAGATTAAGCTAGGCGCAGAGCCAAACATAATATGAATAACAAGCACGCAAATGAACCGGTTCATCCCAGGGAACAGCGCGGTGCGCGGCTGCTGCGGCCCCGGCGCTTGCTCCGGGTGCTGACGTGCGTGGGTGTGTTGGCTGGGATGGCCGGGCATCTGCGGGCGGCCACGTACGTGGTTGATCAGGCCGCCCCCGGCGCGGCCGACACCAATCCGGGAACCGGGGAGCAGCCTTTCAAAACCGTGCAGCACGCCGCCGACATCGCCAAGCCGGGCGACACCGTCTACGTCATGGCGGGCCAGTACGACGAACGGGTCAGGGTCAGGACCGGCGGCATGGAGGGCCAGCCGGTCGCCTTCGTGGCCATGCCCCGGCGCTCGGCCACCGTGGGCGGCTTCGACCTGGGCGCAAGTTACATCCGCGTGGAAGGCTTCGAGATCACGGCCGGCCGGCCCGCCACCGCCTTCCAACTGCGCGCCAGCCACTGCGAAATCCTCGACAACTACATCCACGACATGATGGTGGGCGTCAACAGGACGACCGGCAAGCCGGCCGCCGATGGCACTCGCGATTACTCCGCGGTGGCGCACAACCGCATCGCCTATAACAAGGTTTACCACAGCGAGTACGGCTTCGTTCTGGGCGGGGACGACTGGCTGGCGGAGAACAACGAAGTCAACCGCCTCTTCATGTACGCCTCGGGCAACAAAAACGACGACTGCGATTACTCCCGCTTCTTCGGCAAGGGCTGCATCGAGCGTTACAATTACTATCACGGCAGCACCCAGCAGGAAATCAAGACGGCCCATGTGGATTGCCTCCAGACCTTCTGCGTCAACGGCGAGGTCGCGACGGACCTGCTCTTCGAGTACAACACCTGTTTTGACTTCCACCAGATGTGCATGGTGGAGAGCACTCCCCACCTCGGCAGCGTGCGGAACTGGACCTTCCGCCACAACATCGCCTCCCCCAATTCCCCCTCCATGCGCGGCGGCTGGGGCCCGGACATCATTCAGACCCTCGACGTGACCATCGAGAACTGCACCATCTCCACAGTCAATTGGGCCGCCATCGGCCTGCGCGGCAAGGAATCCACCGGCGGGCTGATCCGCAACAACATCCTCTGCGAGGCCGAGCGGGCCGTCGTGGACGGCGACAACGACTTCTCCGCGGCCAACCCGGTCATGGAGTACAACCTGACCTTCAAGACCGCGCCGCTCGCGCGCGGGACCAACCTCAACGGCCAGGACCCGCTCTTTGTGGACCCGCAGAAGCGGGATTTCCGCCTGCGCAAAGGCAGCCCGGCCATCGGGGCGGGCAAGGGCGGCGTGACCATCGGTGCTCTGGAGTACCCCAACATTTATTACGTGGATCCTCGTCATCCCGCCGCCGCGGATGAGCCGGCGTGGGGCTATCCGGCCGTGCCGCTGGCCACTCTGTCCAAGGCTTGCGCCCTCGCCCAGCCGGGAGAAACCATCCTCCTCCGGGGCGGAATATACCGCGAGCTTCTGGCCCCAAAAAACGACGGCGTCACCGTTCGCGCCATGAAAGGCGAGAAAGTGGCGATCAGCGGTGCCGACCTGATCGAAGGCTGGCAGCGCGAGGCCGACGGCAGTTGGTCGGCGCCGTTGCCCGCCGGGCCAAAGAAACTCCTGCGCGACCGCCAGCTCTGGACCCAGTTCAGCTATAACCAGCCAGCCCGGCGAATCATGTTAAAGTCCGGCGGCGACCCCCGCCTTCACCTCTTCGAGACAGTCCTGCGCGAGCAGCCCATCGCCCTGGCCGGCCACAAGGACGTGAAAATCGAGGACATCACAGTAGTTGACACTTTAAAGGCGGCAGCCCCTAACCAATGACTTACTTTTCGTGAGGCGTGAAGCCCACGCCATCCCGGTTTCCCTCTTCCCAGGGAATTAGCCAACATGGCGAAGGAAGGGTAGCTCATTAAAGGGGTCCTCGCAATGCCGCATTTATGCTTGACCTGCCTGGCCGGGTGGTTCAGCCCGCCTTGGCGCGCCGGGACAGGGCCGGGCGCAGCATGGCAATCATCACTCGAGGCATAATTCTGCATTCTGCATTCTTCATTCTGCATTTCTCTGTCACCACCCGAAGAAACGATAGGGGTCATCCCACTCGGTGGGCCGCGTCAGGTATAGCCCGTCCAGCCAGCGGCCGACGGCCGGGTCCGCGACCGGCTCCAGGCGCACATCGGCCAGCCACAGTTTGCCAGTGCCGGTGAACCAAATCTGGAACTTGCTCCCTTTGGCTGCGGTGTCCTTGGCTTGGAGCACCACGGTGTTCGTCTGCCATTCCGCTTTGGGCGTGAAATTCTGGTAATCGAAGAGCGCCTGCCAATTGGCTGTATTCTGCACGGTCCAACTGATCTCCTTGCTGGTCAGCCCCTCGGCTCGCGTTCGCAGCGACAGCCGGTACCACTGCCCGCCCCGGATGGGCAGATCGTGTTGGGCGATCATGACCTCCGGCGCTTTGGCCCCGGCCACGGCGGGCGGCACCGCGATGAGTTGCGCCCAACCGCCGTCCGGCCCGGCCAGCGCCTCCCGCGCGCAGGTGGCGTCTTTGGGGCTTGCGCTGAATTCCCATTGGTCGGCCAGGCCGTTGCCGTTGGCAGCGGCGCTGAAGTCACCATTCCTTGCCACCGACGGCCCGTTGGCCGCGCCCACCGGGTCGCCGAACCTCTCCAACAGCGGCGTCGAGCCGGACACGCCGAGATTTCCCAGCAGCCGGCTCACTGCGAAGGAGGCGCGCCCGAAGGTGCGGCGCAGGTTGAATGGCTCGGGCAACGCTCCCATCACTTTGCTCACTTGAAACGGCGGGAGTTGGCAGAAGACGATGTTGCCCGTCGCTGCCAGCACCCCGTCGCCGTATGGCGTTGCGCCCTCCGCCACCAAGGGCAGCTTGCGCGGATCGCGGTTATGCACATCCGCCGGTGCTACTCCGGCCAGCAGCGAATGGGCGCTGAAAGGGGGAAAGAAGGCCGCGATATGCTCCGCCGCCTGCATTGTCACCTTCGTGGGCAGGAATGAGTTGGCTTCCGCCTGGTCCAGTCCGAGGGCCAGGACGCGGCCTCCCGTCTTCACCCAAGCGCCGACAGCCGAACTCTGGGCCGCAAGCTCGCGGTCTCCGCCCGGTCCAACCACCAGCACCTGATCGGCCGCTGGCGGCTCGCCTTTAAAGGGCGCGGCTTCGACCCCGCAGGCCGCCAGCCAGGCCAGGCCGGCGGGTTCGCCGGCGTAAACGGCAGTGCGCCGGGGAGATGGACGCCACGCCTCGATATACCGCAGGATGTTGCCCGCCAATGTCTCAGCCGCCGGGTCGCTCTCGGTCCGCCCGGTCACGTCCATCTGGCAGAACAGGACCAGGCCGCGGCCCTCGCGGTATTCCAGCAGCGGGCTGTACTGAAGGGCGTAGCCGCCGTCAACAATCGGCAGGAAGTCACCCCGCGGCGGCTTCTCGATCAGCACCGAGGCGACGTTGCCCCAGTTGCCGCAGCGCCACAGCCGGGTGACTTCCAGTCCGCACCAGCGCACCGTCGGCGCGCCGTTGTAGCGTTGACTCAGCGTATAAGACATCGTGGGGGGCAGCAGAGTGGAGGAGCCGCGCCAGTCGCGCAGGTTTTCGGTCTTGAGGCCGGCCAGCAGCGGGCTGTCCGGCACGCGCGGCCAGACCTGCCGCAGGCCGTATTCCTCGACTCTGAAGCCGAGCCGCTTTTCGAGCGTCTCGGCGGTCTGCTCGAACACGACCACCTTCAGTCCATCGCGCACGCGCTTGAGAACGGGCGCCGGGCCGTCCACGGTCAGGGCGCTTTTGCCGATCAGGAGCACGTCGAAGCCCGAAAGATCCGCGCTGGCGCTCGACCGGCTGGCAGGCGACGCCCAGCCCGGCCAGCAATTTGGCCGTCTGCCCGGGCGGGTCGAACAGCGCAATTCTGGAGAGCGGGCGTGGCGGCGCGGAACGCGGGATGACTTGCAGCTTAAAGGAGTCTTCCTGGCTCTCGCCGGTGCTGAACCTGAAGCTCGCGGTGATCTGATAGTCGCCCGGCGGCACGCCGGCCGGCAGCTTGAGTTGCACCGGGACGCGCGCTTGGTCGCCGGTCGGTATGACAACCTGTCTGGCACCCCCAACCGCCGGGCCAAGGTCGGCCGACCAGGACGCGTCGCAGGTCACGGTCAGGCGGGAGTTGTTGATCACAATAAGCTGCTTCTCGATGGTTTCACCGGGGTAAAAAGTGTGGTCCTTGGTGGTGAAGTGCTCCGGCTTGCCCGCGATCCAGGCCAGCAGCGGCAGGTTATTGCGGAGCAACGACGCGGCTGTGGGCGTGGGGACCCAGTCGGACCGCTCGTAAGCCAGATCGAAGCGGGCGTACGTCCGGTCAATGAAGTCCGGGCTGTAGCCCGGTTGCTGCAAGTTGTCCCAGTCCACGGGCAGATCCTGGCGGCGGTGTTCGAAGCCGTCGCGCAATTTCCAGAAGCGGTCGTGCTCCCAGGGCGAGTTGGCCGACAGCCCCCAGGTGCGAAAGGCCCGCCAGTTATCGGTCGTGTAGGCGGCTTGCACCGGCTGCAGTTCATCCAATCGCGCGTCGCCCACCGGGTAGGGGTAATCCCAGCGGAACCAGCCCCGCTTCTGGCGGAACTGCTGCGCTTCCCACCGCAGGTTGCGTTTTTCCCGGTCACTGATCTGGTAGGCCGCGTCGCCGAGGAACTGGGCGTTCCATTCCGCGAGGCAATACTCCCAGGGCACGGCGGCGCTGCCGAACTCGCGCACGGCCGTTGTACCAGCCGCGGTACATGGTCCAGTCCCAGCCAAACGGCGCGCCGTACTCAACCAGCATCAGCGGTTTGACCCCCGCCGTCGACCAGTGCTCGAACCAGTCGTCCAGCTCCTGGATCGGGCACGAAGTTAGGGTAGAAGTTGAGCGTGTACATCGCGCCGAGGTTGCCCGAGGAGTGATGATAGACAATGCGCGCGGGATCCAGGCGCTTGACGATGGCTTCGCAGCGCAAGGCCAGCCTGGCGTTGCTGCCGGCCCACTGCGTCCCGGGGATCGCTCAACCCGTCAATCATCGGGGGGTTAATATCCTCGTTGTAGCCGGTGGCATTGTGGCTCATGGCGTAGCAGACCACCGACGGGTGGCTGCCCGCGACGCGCACGTAGAACGCCGCGTGGCGCGCGTAGCCGTTGGTTTGGTCGGCCTCGGCCGACTTCCAATCGTAGGCGCTGAAGTGCGGCTGCGACAACGCCACCAGCATCCCGGTGTCGTCCGCCGCGCGCAGAATTTCCGCGAAGCTCAGATGCGAGCCAGGCTCGCAGCCGTAGTTGTGCGTATAGACAAAGTTGATCCCGAAACTCTTGAGGCGCAGGAGGCTCTCCCTGGCCCCGGCGTAGGTCGCCAGCGCCGCTCCCACCTCGGCGTTGTCCAGCGGGCACCAACGACAAGTATAATCGAGTGCCGTTCAGGTAGAAATCACGGCCATGAATCCAAAACTCCCGGAACCCGAACCGAACCGGCGTCGCGATGTCCACCGGCCTGGCCTCTCGCCTCGAGGAGCGACAGCTCGGCGTCATACTGGTTCTGAGGGCGTGTTGATGTCCCATAGTTTCGGCGGCTTCCACGACTCCGTGAACGTCGCGCGCCCGTCTTTGACGTCGCGCGCAGTGAAGGTTGGGCCGGTGAACTCGGCCACTGGGCGGCCCTGCTCGCTGATCCTGGCCCTCAGTTGGTAGTGCCCGTCGTCTGCCAGCCCCTTCAGCCCGGCCCCGAACGTGATCTGGCCCTGGCGGAACGACGTGTCAATCCTAACGTCCGAGAGCCGCGCCCCAGCCGGCTCGCCGATCAGCCAGACGTCCCCGCACAGGCCGCGGCGTTCGACGGCGCCCTTCTTTTGTTTGCCGGTGTTGGTGTCGTTGTACGACTCCATCACGGCTTTGAGCGGCATGGCCACCACCAGCAGGCTCAGGACATGCGTGGCCCCCGGCCGGACCGCGGCGGAGAGGTCCACCTGGCCGGCGGGGAAGCGAATCTCGCCCGCCTTCCGGCCGTCAACATAAACTTCCGCGTAGGAATTCAGATACTCCACATCCAGCGCAATGCGCCGGCCCGCCCAATCGTTGGGGATGGTGATCGTGCGTTCGTACCAGGCGCTCTGGACCTCGCTTCAGATTCGTGTTCCTCCAACTCGGATCGCGGTAGAGCGTCTGGTAATCGCTCTGCATGTAGTCCTGATTGCCGGGCCAGCAGGCGGGCACCTTGTAATAACCCCAGGCGGCGGTGGGCGGCTGCGGGGCGTTATCCGCCGCCGGCTGCCAGCGCCACAGCCCGTTGATGCAAAGCCGTTCGCGGGTGGGCGTGGTCTCGTGGAAGGCCCTGTCCGCGTCCCAGACCGCCTTGACGCCCGGCGGCAGTGCCACCGCGGATGGCTCTTGCGCCCCTGCCGGGCTGGGCAAGGCAAGCATCGCCCACGCGAGGGCGAGCAGCAGCACCGATGGAAGTTTCGTAGTGGGAACGTCCGACGGATGGGAGCTCAGTGGGCACATTTCGCGGGCATCTTCCCCCACCCGTGCCTGAGAATCGAGTCGAAAATCATGGCGTTTCATGCCGGGGGCGTATCAGCGAAGCGGTCGCGCCATGGTTTCGGAAACTGGTCAGTCCCGCATAATCGCATATCATCGCTTTCGTCCTGCATCGGCGGAGCCGGTTTGCCATTGAACCAGCCACTGCTATGTTCAACGGTTTCGCCATCCAGTTCAAGCCCATGCTCAAGCGCACTGGCGGTCAGCGACTCGCCCAGCGCAATGAAAGAGGTCGCGCTGGTTTCAAACGCGGTTTTTTACAGAATGGTTGTCCGCCATCTTCCGCCGGGTCCCGATTGGATCGGGACGGGAAGGGTCCCGATTGGATCGGGATTCCACCCATGCGGCAAGTTAATCTTCATCCCGCGCCGGGGCGGCCCAGGCGGGATAGGGTTCTTTGGAGCCTTTCATGGCGCGCCACAATATCCGGTTCAACAAATCCTCCGGGCATTGGTCGGGCAACAGCAACGGCAGGCGCGCCGAAGCGTAGGCGTCCTGGCGCAGGACGGCGTCGGAGATTCTTCTCGGCGCGGGATTCATCTGATCCAGCGGGATGTTGCTGGGCAGGGCCACAAACGGCGTGAAATCCGGCTCGGCGGCAAAACAATCGGACATGGGAGTGGCCGTGGCATCCATCTGGTTCATGGGCGGCAGGGCAAGGATGAGTTCCATCGTGCGCAACAGGCTGGTCTGATTGTATTGCGTGCCCACCACTTGGCGGCGCTTGGTATAAGGGCTTACCACATAGGCCGTGGTGCGATAGCCGCTCACATGGTCCCAGCCCGCCTGCGGGTCGTCCTCGATGCCCAGAATGCAGGTGTCCTTCCAAAATGGGCTGTGCGAAATCGCCTCCACGATTTGTCCGAAAGCCAGGTCATTGTCCGCCACCTGCGCCGCCGGCGTCGGCGAACCGGCGCTGGTACCGCTGGTGTGGTCGTCGGGCAGGCAGATGATCACCAGGTTGGGAAACTGGCCGGTCTGCTCGAATTGTTTGAGTTCCTTGATGAATTGTGCCGCGCGGAAGACATCGGGAACCGACAGGTCCCACCCCACCGTCTCTTTGTCCAGGTAGGGCCGCAGCGATTCTATGGCAGGCTCGCTGTGAAGGTTGATGGTGTCGGTGCCTTGCACAAACTCATGGTAATGATCCAGGAAGCGCGGACGGCCCCGGCGCGCCGGGTCCTTCCAGGATTTGCGGGTGATGGCGAATTCGCCGTAATCGCGCAGCGTCCGGCCGTGCGCCACCGCGTCATCCCAAATAAAACCGGCCGTGGAATAGGCCAGCGCGTCCACCTCGGTGTCGCCCATGCCGTCGGGATAGCTGCGGGGAAAGCCCGCGAAGGATTTCTCCATATAATCGTTGGCCATGGCGCTGTCGGCCCATTGATGGCCGTCGGCGCTGAGGATGCCGGAGCAGTAAGTATTGTCCAACAGCACGAAATCGTGGACGAATTGGTGCTGGTTGGGAGTGATGTTCCGGCCGAAAACACAGAGACTGGGGTCGCCGTTGCCCTCCTTGACATCGCCCAGCACCTGGTCGTAGCTCCGGTTCTCCTTGATCACATAGACCACATGGTGGAACACGCTCGGTTCGCCGACGCGTTCGGGCACCGGTCGCGCCGGCTGGCCGGGCCGCGCCGGCAAAGCCGCCAGGGCCAACATCGGATAACGCATGTCAAACAAAGCTTGGACGGTCAGCTCTTTCAATTCCTTCGCGGAGGGCCGGGGAATGACCGACAACGAGCCGTTATACTGGTGGGAATTGTATTCCGGCCCAGCTTCCCCGGGCGGGGCAGGCCGTAGCCGATGCCTTTGATGTTGGCCACGCACAGGCTTTGCCGGCGCGCGTCATAGACAATGGCTCCGGGAAACCAGCCGGCCGGGACCAACCCCTGCAACTTGGAATCCCCCGGCTGGAAGGATATTTCCGCCACCGCATTCTGCGTTCCGTTGCACACGAATAGCGTCCTGCCCGAAGGATCGAAGACCAGCGCGTTGGGGGTCGCGCCCAGCAAGTCGGCCGGACTCTGCCGCGTGCAAATGGTTTCCACCACCTGGTCCTTGCGCGTGTCAATAATACTGACACTGTCGCTCTGCGCGTTGGCCGCGGCGAGGTGGCGTCCGTTTGGGGAAAGGGCCAGCGCGCAGCAATGCGCTCCCGTGACAATTTCGCCGGTGACTTTGCCGGCCGCCAGATCAATCACGCTCACCGAACCGTCGTTGGCCGCGTAGCGGGTCGCATCCACCCGCACCCGCGTGCCGTGCCCGGCCGGTCCGGTGACGCTGTTGGCCGCGGGACGCCGTCCGCCCCAGTTGCTGACGTAAGCCTTGTGGCCTGCAAGCACAACGTCATAGGGCGCGAAGCCGGCCTCCCAAACTCGCAGGACTTTTCCGGTGGCAGCGTCCAGTTCGGCCAGGCGGTTGCCCAGGTTCAATGCCACGTAGAGGAGTTTGCCATTCCGCGAGACCGCCAGGCCGGCGGGAATTTCCGCCTTGCGCCCCGGCGCGTTGGCCGGCGGCAGGAGAAAGGAGCACTTCCCGGTCACATGATGATTTTTGTCCACGTCAAAAACCTTGATGCTGCCATTGACGTTAGCCAGGTAGAGCCTGGAGCCGTCGGGCGCAAAGACCAATCCGGTGTAGCTGACCTCCGCCTCCTTATCCGGCTGCAATTCATGGGTGGAGCCTGGTTCGGCTTCCGCCAGCGCGGCTTCGGATGGCAGCGGCACGGTTTGCAGAATGCGGACGCTCACGGGATCAACCAGCACCACTTCGTGCGACTTGCCGGAAACGGCGAGAAGTTTGCAGTCCGGGCTGAGCGCCAGAGCCTGCGGGCGCAAG
Source organism: uncultured Verrucomicrobiae bacterium (assembly GCA_963707025.1). Lineage (GTDB taxonomy): Bacteria > Verrucomicrobiota > Verrucomicrobiia > Limisphaerales > Palsa-1400 > JBEKOF01. Next base: position 407,423 of record CAVPOM010000004.1, read on the forward strand.
CCCGGCAAATCCAATTGTTGACCGGCAGGGGTGGTGATCTGATTGACCGGAGTTACGGTCCGCGCCGCGCCGCTGCGCCCGACCGCCTCCGTGGCGGGCGGCGGGGACACTTCATCCTGCCCCCGGCCGCCAGGCAGAAAAACAGCCAGGGCCAATACCGCGAGCGTGCATTTCGTTTTCACAAGCGCGCTGCGGCCAGGCCGTCTCCTTCCTTAGGGTCTGTGTATTTGCTCATGTTCTTGCGATTCTCTGGCGTGGAAATAGGCCATTCGCCCGATAGTTCGCCGCGCCAGCCTGATCAAGCTCCTGCGGAAGAACATGCGCCTCGTGGCGTGCCGGCCAGCCAGGTAATCACGGCGCACACCCTCAATGGCCGGCTTGAGTGGCGTCACATCCATGCCCTTTCCGGTCCCTTCTGCCGGCTCGTCACGCCCGGACCGGCTGTGCTCCCTTTGACGATGCTTGAGGCCTAAATAGCTCAGCAGCACCGCCACGGCAGCCAATCCGACGATGTTTTCGAAAACAGACATACCGGCCCCTTAACCATCGCCCGGATTTCCGGGCTGGGCAATGCGGATGTTGACTTTAAACGCGCCCGGCACCGGCTGGTTGGAGACGACCATCAGATAACCGCCGCCGCAGCCGGAATACATGGCGCCCAAATACTGCCGCTGATAGGCTTTGAGCAGCGGCATCAAATCCAGCCGGAGCAGGGGGTGCCGGACGACGTGCGGCAGGAGCCTTTCCCAGCATTTCATGTTCAAATTCAACGCCGCGCCGAGCGCTTTGGCATCCATTTTCACAATGGCCTGGTAGCAATCCCGGCCCGACTGGCCCAGGCGCGCCACCCATTTCGGATCGAGGTTCTTTATGCCCAGCGGACTGTAGCCGTCCGGCCGCGGCTCGACTGGAAGCAGATGCAAGACTTGGCTGAGCCAGCGCGCCACCTTGGGGCGGTTGCACGATTGGATGTGCGACGGAAATATGCCTTGATGGACTTTGCAGTCATAATCCAGGCGGTTCACGCCGGGATAAACCAGGCCGATCATGTCCTGCGAACCGCTCGGCTCGGCTTTGCCCCTGTTTTCCACTTCGTAAAGCTCGCGCGCCAATACTTCCGGCGGACGGTCGGGCAGCCGGCCATGCCAGATTTTCATCGCGACCGCGCGCGTGCCGCTGGCGAAGCCGCAGCGGTCCATCGGGCGAAAATCCGGCTGGATTTGCGCCACCACCATGGAACCGGGCGGCCTGGGGTTGTGCCGCGAAACAAACGGCTGGTCAATCCACCCCCCCGCCAGTTGCAGCCGGTTTGGAATGGAACCCAGCAATTCGGCGACGGGCGAAGCGGTCCGGCGGTTCATTCAGCCAATCCCCACGCGTTGGCCGGCCTTGCGCTTGTTGTATTGTCCCTGGATCCAGGCGTACGTTGCCGCCAGACCTTTGTCCAGTTTGGTCTTCGGCTCCCACTTGAGAACTTTCTTGATGAACGTGTTGTCGGAATTGCGGCCCGCCACGCCCAGCGGCGCGCTGAGGTCGTGCTGGCGGTTCAACTTCACACCCGCGATCTTTTCGATCTTGCTCAGCAGTTCGTTGATGGAAACCAGTTCGCTGCTGCCAAGGTTGATGGGCGTGGCGATCAATTCATCGCAGTGCATGATCTTGTCAATGCCCTCCACGCAGTCCTCGATATACATGAAGCTCCGGGTCCGCTCGCCGTCGCCCCAGATGGTGATGTCCTTCTCCCTGCGGTCAATCGCCTCGATCACCTTGCGGCACAGCGCCGCGGGTGCCTTTTCCCGGCCCCCGTCCCAGGTGCCGTGGGGTCCATAGACGTTGTGGAAACGGGCCATCGCCGTCTTCAGCCCGCGCTCGTGCCAGTATTCCTCGCAGACCATTTCGGAAAACAATTTTTCCCAACCGTAGCCGCGCTCGGCCATCGCCGGATAAGCGTCCGATTCTTTCAACGCCCGCACCTTGGGGTCCTTTTGCAGAAGGGTGTTGTAGGCGCAAGCCGAGCTGGAGAAAAAGTAACGGCGCGCCCCCGCCTGGTAAGCGGCCTCCACCATGTGCGTATTGATGAGCACGCTGCGCAGGCATTCCACGCGGAAACGTTCGATGAAACCCATGCCCCCCATGTCGGCGGCCAGGTTGTACACTTCCACCGCCCCTTCGCAAACCCGGCGGCAGTGCTCCGCATGGCTCACGTCCAGGCGAGAGGTTTTGCACGCCGGGAACGTGCAAATACCATTCGTAAAGCGGTTTCTTGTCCACCGCCCGGATGTTGGTGAAGCCGCGGTTTTTGAAGTAGAGCGCGAGGTTGCCGGCAATGAAGCCGCCCGCCCCGGTGATGACGATCAAATCGTCCTTGTGCAGCGGGGCGTCCTTCTCCACAAGTCGTTTTGTTTGTTCCATAAATCTGTTTCCTGTTGCCGACGGATTTGACTATGACCAATCCCGGCGGAGCAATCAACCTCAACGTGAACAAAACCGATTCGGATGCGCCCGCAAGCGCCTTGGCCGGACCCGCCCGCGGCGCGCCGGCAGGCCGGTCAGTTGTCCGGCATAAACCGCTGGAGTATCTGGTGGCGCGGCACGGCTTGATGGTTGAGCGCTTGCTGCCGCGCCGCCACACCCTGGCCGTAAGTCGGCGGCGGGTTGGGGTTGCGATAGAGGATGCCCGTGTAAAACTTGCTCCCGCATTCGCGCGCCCGCGCGTTGGCCAAGGCCCGATCCACCGGATCGTGGCCGATGGATTCCAGGCTCTGCAGCCTGGCCTTTTGCGCTTTGAGCTGCTGTTCTTCCTCCCCGTAGGTCACGCAAGGCGAGTCCACGTGGATGAAGGCGAATCCCGGAAAGCGGATGCCCTCTTCAATCATCCGGGCCAGTCCCGCCATGTCCGCCGGCGAGCCTTGCGCCACGAACGACGCGCCGTAGCCCAGGACGTAGAGCAGCGGGTTGACCGGCTCCTCCAGGCTCCCGAAGCTGGAGGTGACCGTCTTGCGTCCGCGCTGCGAGGTGGGCGACAACTGCCCCTTGGTCAGGCCGTAAATCTGGTTGTCCATCACGATATAGGTCAGGTCTATGTTGCGCCGGATGACATGCGCCACATGCCCTCCGCCAATGGAAAAACCGTCGCCGTCGCCGCTGGCCACCAGGACGAGCAGCTCCGGGTTGGCCAGTTTGATGCCTTGCGCGATGGGCAGCGCGCGCCCATGCACGGTATTGAACCCGTAGGCCTTGGTGTAACCGGGAATGCGGCTCGAACAACCAATGCCCGAAATGAAGGCGATCTCGTGCGGCGGCCGCCCGATCGCCGCCAGCGCCCGCGTGATGGCCGTCACCACGCCAAAATCCCCGCAGCCCGGACACCAGATCGGTTTGAGGTCGCTCTTGAAATCGCCGGCTTGGAATTTGGCCACCGCAATGGGTTCGAGCGTTGTCATGTTTGTTTCATCTCCTAAATCGTTTGTTTCCCGCGTCAGTCTGCGAACGCCTCGGGCTGATGCGGGTTGCGGTTGCCTTGGAGCGCGACCACCATTTTGCGCAGCCGTTCCAGCACTTCCCCCGGCTGTATCGGATTGGACCCGCTCTTGGCCAGCGGTTTGACCAGGGCCGGCAGATCCACGTACATCCGGACCAGCCGGTAAAGTTGCCCTTGGAAGGATTGCTCGATGAACAGCCCCCGCTTGACCGACGCGAAGAAGTCCTGGTAAACCTGTTCGGCTACCGGATAGAGCAGTTTGGGCACGAGCAATTTTGCGTGCAACCCTTCCGCCTGTGCCAGCCGGAGCGCTTCCCGAGCCACCCCGGCCACGCTTCCCCAACTGACCAGCCCGATCGGCGCCTCCGGGTCGCCTTCCACCACGAACAAATTGCGGCGGTTCTTGAGCGGGTTAAACTTGCGAAATCGCTTTTCGTTCATGCGCGCGTGCATCTCCCCGCTGGCCGTGGGCCGGCCCAGTTCATTGTGCTCGATCCCCGAAGCCAGATAGTTGCCCCCGGCCATCCCCGGATGGCTGATCGGGCTGATGCCGGACTCCGTCAGCTTGAACCGCGTGTAGTTGGCCAGTTCGGTCTCCGTTGGCCGCCGCCGCTCCACCAGCCGGAACACCGAAGTGTCTATCTGGTCCACGATCTCCTTGCGCTGCGAAATCTCCTGGTCCGACAAAATGATCACCGGCGTCTGGTAATGCTCCGCCAGGTTGAAGGCTTCCACTGTGATGCCGAACATGTCCCCAACGCTGGTCGGCGCCAGCACGGGCCGCAGGCAATCGCCGTGCGCCGAAAAGGCCGCCTGCAACAAATCCGACTGCTCCGCCTTGGTCGGCATGCCGGTGGAGGGGCCGCCCCGCTGCACGTTGACGCACACCAGCGGCAGCTCCGCGATGCTGGCCAGCCCCAGCATCTCCGTCTTCAGCGACATGCCGGGGCCGGAGGTGGCGGTCATCGCTTTCTTGCCGGCGAACGACGCCCCCACCACCGCGCCGATCCCCGCAATTTCATCCTCCGCCTGTAGCACCGTCCCGCCATACTTCCAAATCTCCCGGTCCAGAAACTGCATGATCTCGGTCGAGGGCGTGATAGGGTAGCCCGCGAAAAAGGTGCATCCGGCAAAAATCGCCGCCGCCGCGCACATATCGTTGCCGTCGGTCAGCTGCTTGGCTCCCCTTCCGCTTGGCGGCGCCGTCAGCTTGCGGTCCCCTTCCAGCGGATGCGCCTCGGCAAACTCCAATCCCGCCTGAAACGCCCGCGCGTTGCCCTCCACCACCGCCGCCCCTTTCTTGGCAAATTTCTTGCGAATCCCCGCCAGCATGCTCTCGCGCCCGATGCCAAACCACCCCGCCAGCAAGCCGACCACCACGACATTCTTCGCCTTGTCCGTGCCGGCGTGTTTCTCCGCCATCTCCGTGATCGGCACGCTGAACACTACCCCCGGTGTCACCCCTTCCAAGGGCAGCTTGTCGGGGGCGACCCCGGTCTTGCTTTCATAGATCACCATCGTGGCCGATTCCACCGGCAGTTCCCAGCCAAACCGCCGGAAATCCTCCCAGTTCAGCGCCACCGCCACGTCCAGCGGCCCGTTCGGATTGAGCACCGGCCGGGTCGCCAGCCGCAGCCGGCACGAGGCCTCGCCCCCGCGGATTTGCGAGCCGAAACTCTTGGTCATCATGCCGTAATAGCCCTCCAGCGCCGCCGCCGTGATTAAGGATTCACCCGCTGAAATCACGCCGTCCCCGCCGGCGCCGGCAATGCCGATTATCAAATCTTGACTCATTTATTACCCATCCTCCTGCATTCCAGCTTCCACGCTCACCGTCCATTGGCAAAACCTTACCATTTTTGGCCATCCGCCGCACCGTCTGCCGGAGGGCACTGGCACCGGCGGGTTTGGTGCGCGAGAGAGGATTCGAACCTCCTATAGGGCCACTTTCTGATGTTGCGCCATTGCTCATAGACCGTTTGCCAGGGAGGGAGGTCCCCTGGCAGAAGCCGCCAGGCGCAACCCGGGCGCACCGCATAAACAATCGCATTGACAAGGACCCGGCGATGCAGAGCGGGCCGTCCCCGCTTGGTTTTTGCAGAATTTGGAATCGGGACCGGCGATTGGGTTTTGCTCCATTCTTCCTCGGTAGAATTGGTTGGATAACTTTTTGGATGCGTCGGCATCCATTCTATCTCTGACACAGGTCCAGTGCTGGACAACATGAGCAATTTACTCAGGATTGACGAACCGGCATTTTTAGAACACTCTCCAAGAGCCACGAGCAGGATGAATATGTGCCCGCCAGCACTTCTGGAAACCCAAAAAGCGACTAATGAATTCTATGAGCCGAGCAAAAAACAATCTGCTGAAAACAATCCTAATCGCCGCCTTTTTAATGATTGCCGGCTCGTGGCCGCTGGCAGGATCAGTCGTGCCGGTGAATTTGCAATGTGAGTATCATTCCAATCCGCTGGGCATTGATGAGGCGCAGCCGCGCTTAACCTGGCAGGTGCAATCGAACGAACGCAATCAAGAGCAGACCGCCTATCAAATTCTGGTCGCGGGCAGCAAGGAACTTCTCCAGAACAATCATGGGGATTTGTGGGATAGCGGCAGGATTTCCAGCGATGAAACCCTCAACATTGCTTATGGGGGAAAACCACTGGCGTCAGGTGGCCGCTGTTTCTGGAAGGTCAGGATTTGGGATAAAAATGGCCGGGCCTCGGCCTGGAGCGTGCCCGCCCTGTGGAGCACGGGACTGCTCGAAGGAAAGGACTGGCAAGGAAAATGGATTGGATTGGATCAAGGCGAGACCACCAATCCACTCGACGGCGCGAAATGGATTTGGTTTCCCGAGGGAGATCCGGCGGTCAGCGCGCCGGTGAGCACGCGTTATTTCCGCCGCGTCTTTGAATTGCCGGCAAATCAAGCCGTTCGCTCGGCGACCATCACTATGACGGCGGACAACGAGTTTCAATTTTTTGTGAACGGCCGGGAAGCGGGCAAGAGCGACAATTGGAAGGCGCCGGGAAAGATTGCCATAGATGCTTTATTGAGGCCTGGGAAAAATCTTCTTGCGGTGGCGGCGCGCAATGTTGGGGATGGGCCGAATCCTGCCGGATTGATCGGCCGACTGAATGTTATTTTTGAACAAGGCCATGCCTTGACGCTGGACACGGACGGAAGTTGGAAGTCGGCCACGAATGCTGACAACGGATGGAATGCCTTGACTTTTGACGACACCGCCTGGGCGGGGGCCAAGCCGCTCGGAGAATATGGAATGCAGCCTTGGGGAATTATTGGAAACGAAGACCGGCGGCTGCCAGCCCGTTATTTGCGGCGTGAATTTATCGTGGAGAAAAAAGTGCGGCGCGCCACGGCTTATGTCTGCGGACTGGGGCTTTTCGAGTTATACCTGAATGGCCAGAAAATGAGCGAGGACGTGCTCTCGCCCGCTCTCTCCGAGTATGAGAAGCGCGCGTTTTACCTGACCTTCGACGCGACCGGCCAACTCAAGCAGGGCGCTAATGCCATTGGGGTCATTCTTGGCAACGGGCGTTTTTTTGCGCCGCGTTCCAGCGTGCCGATTGGGACGCTGTCCTTCGGTTTTCCGAAGCTGCTCTTGCAATTCAACATCGAATACACCGATGGCACAACGGCGCAAATTGTCAGCGACGAGAATTGGAAACTGACCGCCGGCGGCCCCATTCGCGCCAATAACGAGTATGACGGCGAGGAATATGATGCGCGGATGGAAATGCCCGGCTGGTGCCAGCCAAAATTTGATGATTCCAACTGGCAGCCGGCGCAGTTGGTGAAGCCGGCCTCGCCGCTGTTATCGGCGCAAATTGGCGAACCGATCCGCGTCATGGATACGCTGCATCCGGTGGCGATCACCAACCCCAAGCCCGGCGTCTATATTTTTGACCTGGGACAAAACATGGCGGGCTGGTGCCGGTTGAAAGTCAGCGGGCCTCGGGACACCGTCGTCAAACTTCGCCATGGTGAAACACTTCAGCCCGACGGCACGCTATACACCGATAATCTCCGCAGCGCGAAACAGGAGGACCTTTATACCTTGAAGGGAAAGGGCGTCGAAACTTATGAACCGCGCTTCACCCATCACGGTTTTCGTTATGTGGAGGTCACGGGGTTTCCCGGCCAGCCGACCTTGAATGCCGTCGCCGGCCGATTGGTTTATGACGCCGTGCCCGCCGCGGGGCAATTTTCCTGTTCCAATCCCTTGCTCAATCAGATTTACCATAACATTTATTGGGGCACACGCGACAATTACCGCAGCATGCCCACGGATCTTCCCCGCGACGAACGTCAAGGTTGGATGGGAGACCGGCAGGAAGTGTCAAAAGGGGAAACTTATCTGTTTCAAGTTGCGCCGTTGTATGCCCAGTGGTTAACCGATATGCAGGATGATCAACATGGCAATGGCAGTGTTCCTGACGTGTCTCCGGCCTACTGGCCTCTCTATCAGGACGGTGTCGTCTGGGCCAGCACTTACATCATCATCCCCCACATGCTTTACGATCAATATGATGATCTTGGGATTCTGCAGCAGCACTATGATTCGATGAAGAAATGGACGGATTACATGACGGCATTCCTGAAGAATGACATCATGCCGAGAAACACCTATGCCGACTGGTGTGTTCCGCCCAAATCCCTGACGGAAATCAATTCCAGCGATCCAACGCTGACCACCAGCGGGATTTTAATCAGCACGGCAGTTTTTTATCATGATTTGCGCCTGATGGCGCAGTCGGCACGGCTGCTGGGCAAAACGGAGGACGCCGAACATTTCGAAACGCTGGCAGGCCGGATAAAAATTGCCTTCCACCACCGCTTCTATGATGCCGAGCTGGGCTATTACGGCAACGGCACGCAGACATCCTGCGTGCTGCCTTTGGCATTTGGCTTGGTGCCGGATGAATGCAAATCCAACGTTTTCTCCCAACTGGTCGAGAAAATCACAGTCGAGAGCGGCCATCATCTTGCCACCGGATTGGTGGGCGGACATTATTTGATGCGCGTATTGTCCGACCAGGGGCGGCCCGACCTCGCCTTCACGATTGCCACGCAGACAACCTATCCCAGTTGGGGCTACATGATTGCAAAAGGAGCCACCACCATGTGGGAGCTCTGGAATGGCGATACCGCAGGATCCGGGATGAATTCCCGCAACATCGTCATGCTCACGGGCGATCTCAACATCTGGCTGCACGAATATTTGGGCGGCATCCGTCCCGATCCTGAAGCTCCGGGTTTCAAAAAGATCATTATCAAGCCCGAACCGGTCGGCGACCTCACCTGGGTCAAAGCCGGTTATGACTCCGTTCACGGCCGCATCAGCAGCGAATGGCACAAATCCGCCGGGCAATTTGATTTGCAAATCACCATTCCCGCGAACACCATGGCCAGGGTGTACCTGCCGGCGAAAAATATTCAATCCATCACCGAAAATGGACGGGATCCAACAAAGAGCGCGGGCGTCAAATCAGCTAGAATGGAAGCCGGCCGCGCGGTGTTGGAGATCGGCTCCGGCGGTTATCATTTTGTGTCGAACTGGTAATCGCGAAAAAAAGGAATCATCCCGGATTGCAAGACGACCCAGCCGCCGCCTCCCAAACCATGGGCGTTATGAATGCTACCCATCCACTCACGCAGGAATTCGCCCGCGAAATTGGCGCCGACGATTACGCGGCGGATGCGGGCAGGGCGGGGGATACCGCGTTGGAATTATTGCAAGGCAAAGCCGGGGAAGGAAATTGACACCATGACTCCGCGCGAACGCATTCTAGCCATCCTCCACCGCCGACCGGTGGACCGCCTGCCGGTGGACCTCTGGCACACGCCTGAAATCGGCGCGCTCTTGCGGCAGCATTGCGGCGTCGCGGATGACCTGGCGATGTATCAGGCGCTGGGCCTGGACAAGATTGTCTGGGTGTTCCTGGATTACCAGACCGCCGCCGGGGAACGCGCCGGGGGGCAATCCGGCGCCGGCGCCGAGGACGGCGGCAGTCGCACCGTGTGGGGCGCGCCGCTCAGGGATATTCAGGCCGGCGCCGCGCGTTACGCCGAGTTTGGCGCCGCGCCGTTGGCGGGTTACGACACTCCCGAGTCATTGGCCGATTATCCCTGGTGGCCCAGCGTGGAGCGTTTCGATTACGACGGCGCGGTGGCAAAGGCGCGGCAGGCAGCGCAACATTTTGCCGTGATCGGGCCTTGGGTGTCGTTTTTTGAAATATACTGCCAGTTGCGCGGATTGGAACAGTCGCTGATGGATCTGTTGGAAGCCCCGGAACTGGTGGAAGCGATTCTTGACCGCGTGGAGTCCATCCAGGCCGAAATGATGCGCCGTTTTTTAGCCCGTGCCTGGCAAGTCGCTCGATCTGGTTTTTATCAGTGACGACATTGCCGGACAGACCTCGCTCTTGATGTCGCCCGCCCTGTGGAAACGCCATTTGCGACCGCGGCTGCGGCGCTGGTGTGAGTTGATTCATGCCCATGGCTTGCGGGTTTTTTACCACACCGACGGCGCGGCGCGTCCTCTGCTGGGGCCGATTCTCGATTGCGGCGTGGATGTGCTTAACCCGATTCAGCACGCCTGTCCGGGAATGGAAATGGAGGAACTCAAACGCGAGTTCGGCCAGCGGGTCGTTTTTCACGGCGGGGTGGACAATCAGTTTGCCCTGCCGCGCGGCACTGCGGAGGACGTGTGCCGCGAGACTCGTCACTGCCTGGAAACCTTGGGCGCCGGTCGCGAGGGTTTCATTTGTTGTTCCTGCCACAACGTGCAGGCCGGCACCCCGCTGGGGAACATCCTCGCCATGATTAAAACTGTGCAAGACGCCTCCGTCCCCCAAAAGGCAAAGCCAAATGCTGGCGTCTTCCTCCGGACGAATACGCTTTGAAATGAATCGCGCGTCTGACTGCGGATCAGATCTCCATCAGGTGATTTTGCTCCAAGCCAATTATTCCATGAAGCCGGCCCAGAGATCGAGCCGACCCGGATTAACCCTGGTGTTTTCCGTTGCTCTTTCATACAAATCGAGCTTGACTGGTGTTTATCTACAAGAGAGCCATGATGCAGACCAAAGCTTCTTCGCCGCCCAAGCTCATGAGAGGGATGATTCCTATCCTGGCTTTTCTCCTTTGGCTTTGCCCCCGCGGTGCCTGGGCCGGTTCCAAATCCGCCGCTGATTCGGGGGGGCATTCAAAGTCAGTTTTTTGGAGTTGGAGTCGTCGCTGGAGGACACCTGCCGGATATTGACGAGGAGCGGCTTTCCCGATGCGACGGTCACGATCTTCAGGAAGCTCGTGAGGTTTCATAACCAGAACGGCAATCGGGTTGACCGGGCCAAGTTTCCACAGGCCCGCGGCGGCTATTATGAATTTCAAAATTTCGATGATTTTACCAACCGCTTGCAGTGCCCTTTGAGCAGGACGCCGGCAACCAATTCCATCCGGCAGAATACGTTACAGTGTTTTGAAATGGTCTGCCTGCTGCTGCACGACGCGGGCTATGGAGTGCCGGCCCTGAAACAGGATTTCGAGTCAAAAGGCATCATGCTCCTGCGCACGAACGGTTTGCTGGTTTCAGTTTCATATGAGGCGTGGTCTGGAGGTTTCCGATGGGTTCTGCCCTCTGAAAAGGATTATGAGTTTTTAGTTGGCCGGACAATGAGCGAATCAGAGAGCCTCCTGAACCTGGGTTTTCGCGCCGCCCGGCGGACCGGCGATGCCGGACCGGATAACGGGGAAATATTCAGCAAATCATTTCCGGTTTTTGTCAGCGGGTTGCAACGGAGCGGCTTCGTCTTTCCGACGAAATTCAAGGTGGGCTTTGTGTTCGTCGCGCAGCCGTTTCATAATTATGTCTGGGCCGATCACGCATTCCTTTGTTTTTCCCAAGACGGAAAGTTGATTTGTCTCGAAAAGGCCGGCAGCCGCGGTCCCTATGTTCGGGCGGAATTCGGCTGCGCAGAAGATTTGGGGCACTTCGTATGTGAGGATTATTTAAGTGAACCCCGGAAATCCTCCTTGGCCGTCTCGCTTAATGACCGATTGATTGGCCTTTGGTCGCGCCAGTAGAAGTCTCGCTGCGAGCCGCCAAGCCAAAACGAAGAAGCGGCATCCCGCCTGGGTCCTCACGATTTCAACTGATTGAGAGTGGCGGACTTTGCGGCAGGCCAACAGAGGCCGCTAAAACCACATTGCCCTTGCGATCGCGTTCGCGCAACATCCCCCCAACTTATATGCGCTCATACAATCCATTTCGTCCCGGCCTCTTCGTGACCCTGGTGTTCGCCGCCGGAGTTGCCCTCGCGCAAGAGGCCAATCCATTTGGCGCTCCCAGCATCTTGCCGCTCCAGGCCCCCAGGTTTGATCAGATCAAAGACACCGACTACATGCCCGCGTTCGATGAAGGGATGAAACAACAACTGGCCGAGATAGATCGCATCGCCAACGATCCGGCGGCGCCGACCTTCGAGAATACGATCGTTGCCATCGAAACCTCCGGCCGCATGCTGGATCGCGTCTCCGAGACTTTCTCCGCTATTTACCAGGCCAACACCAGCGACACGTTGGACCATACCCAGACGGTGGAAGCGCCCAAACTTGCCGCCCAGCAGGATGCCATCTTCCTGAACGCCAGGCTCTTTGCCCGCGTCAAGGCCGTGTATCAAAGCCGCGAAAAGAAAAAGCTCGATCCGGAATCACAGAAACTCCTCAACGTCTATTACCTGCAATTCCTCCACGCCGGCGCCAACCTCCCCGGCGCGGACCAGGCCAAACTCCGCGAAATCAATCAACAAGCCGCCACGCTGGAAACCGCCTTCGAACAAAAATTGCTGGCCGCGGCAAAAGCGGGCGCGCTGATTGTTGACACCAAATCCGCGCTCGCCGGCCTGACCGACGAGGAAATCGCCGCGGCCGCGCACACCGCCGAAACCCGCGGCCTGACCAACCAGTATTTGATTCCGCTCCAAAATACCACCCAGCAGCCTTCCCTCACCGGGCTTTCCGACCGCGCCACCCGCGAGCTGCTCTTCCACCACTCATGGACCCGTGCCGAAAAGGGCGATACCAACGACACTCGCGAAACCATTCTCCAACTCGCCCGCTTGCGCGCCCAGAAAGCCCATCTGCTCGGCTATGGCAATTACGCTGAATATGTCCTCTACGACCAAATGGTAAAATCGCCCAAAGCGGTGGACAAATTCATCGGGCAACTCGTCCGTCCCACCGCCCTCAAGGCCGCCGACGAAGCCCGCCAAATTCGGGCCATGATTGACAAGTCCGGCGCCCACTTTGACCTCAAGCCCTGGGATTGGAAACGCTATTCGGAAGCGGTCCGCAAAGAGAAGTATGACCTCGACCAGGACGAACTGAAGCCTTACTTCGTCCTGGACAAAGTGCTGCAGGATGGCGTGTTCTACGCCGCCAATCAGCTTTACGGCATCACCTTGAAGGAACGCCACGACCTGCCCGTTTATCAGCCGGATGTCCGCGTTTTCGACGTCTTCGACCAGGACGGCGCGCAACTGGGTCTCATCTATTTCGATTACTTCAAGCGGGACAACAAATCCGGCGGCGCGTGGATGAACAATCTCGTCCAGCAATCCCATTTGCTGGGAACCAAACCGGTGGTCTGCAACGTCGCCAATTTCCCCCAGCCTGCCCCCGGCCAGCCGGCCTTGCTGACTTTTGATGACGTCACCACCATGTTTCACGAGTTCGGCCATGCGCTCCACGGCCTTTTTGCCAGCGGGCAATATCCCAGCCTCTCCGGCGCAAATACCGCCCGGGACTGGGTCGAGTTTCCATCCCAATTCAACGAGCATTGGGCGCTCTATCCCGCCGTCCTCAAACATTATGCCGTCAACTATAAGACCGGCGAGCCGATTTCCCAGGCCCTGGTGGACAAGATCAAGAAATCCCGGACCTGGGGACAAGGTTACGATCTGGGCGAACTTCTCGCGGCCTCCGAACTGGACATGCAATGGCATGAGATCGGCGCTGCCACGGCGGTGGGCGACGTTGATGCTTTTGAGCAGCAAGCCCTGGCACGCACCCATACCGACTTCCCCGACATCCCCTCCCGCTACCGCTCCAGTTATTTCCTGCACATTTGGGCCAATGGATATGCCGCCGGATATTACGCCTACCAATGGACCGTCATGCTCGATGACGATGCCTTTGCCTGGTTCACGGCGCATGGCGGCATGACCCGCGCCAACGGCCAGCGCTTCCGCGACCTGATCCTCTCGCGCGGCCAGACCCAGGACTACAGCGCCATGTTCCGCGCCTTCTATGGCAAGAATCCCGACATCGGTCCCATGCTGCAAGACCGCGGCCTCAAATGAGCAATGGCTTGGCAGCCTTCCCCGTCGAGGTGGAGGGCCGGTTCTTTGCCGGCGCAAGCCGCGCCCCGCGAACGGATAACCCCGCACAAAGCGAACCTTCGAGCGGCGGCGGGCCTGGCTCTAACGTGCTCGCGGGCTTTCTGACCACAGGATGGCAGGATGCGGCGCGCCACACCCGTTACACCGTTACACTCGTTGGCTTTGAGGGACTTACGCAATTCATGCCCGTTACATGGCCGTTACACTCCGTTACAGTGGCTGCGCTTGGCCGCATCCAGGCAGAGGAGAACCGCTGATGAACACGGATGGACACGGATTCCAAGGCGCAGAAAAGGAGATTTCCCGTGCTCCTTTCGCTCAGGATTTGGCAGCTCTGCCCAGCCCCAGGAAAAAGCCCGTCATCGCCTTGCCTTATCCGTGTCAATGCAGTAGGAATTGGGGAGCGCACGCGCCCCCGCGTGCAGCCAACCGGCGCCGTCGCCGGTTGGTCTTGCGTTTCCGGTTGGACGGAAGGGTGGGGAGAATTTGAGCGGTGGGCTGTCGTTGGCGAGGCGCCAACCACCGCACGCGAGGGCGCGTGCGCTCCCCGCGCAACTGCATCGTTCCGGCTTGGGTGGCCGCCAGGAATTGCCGGTGAATCTGAGCAACGAGGTTATTCGAGCCACCTTTTAACGGGGGGGGCCACCGGGCGGGCCGGATGAATTGGGCTTGAGCGACTGGCTCTGGTTGAACTGATCCATCACCTGGCGGATGGCGCGCGTATGTTCGGCGGTGCTGCCGCAGCAGGAACCGACAATCATCGCCCCCGCCGCCAGAACGCCGGGCAAGGCAATGACCATGTCGGCGGGAGATTGTTTGTAAACGGCTTTCCCGCGTTCCAGAACCGGCAGGCCGGCGTTGGGCTGCACCATCGCCGGCAGTTGGCAGTGCGCGCGATAAATCCCCGCCACCATGGCCGCGCCCGTCATGTCCATGCCTGTCCCGCAATTCAAGGCCGCAAAGTGCGCGCCTTTTTCCTCCGTGAATTCGGCGGCTCTTTCTGGCAACACTCCCATCATCGTCACGTAAAATGTCTTGTCCGCCGACAAATCATAAGCCAGCGAAGCAATGATGCTGCGCGCTCCGGCAGCTTTGGCGGCGTCAATGGCCAGGCCCAGTTCCTCCAGCGAGGTCTGCGTTTCGATAATGATCGCATCCACGCCGCCCTCAACCAGCGCCGAAGCTTGTTCCTCCAGGGCAAGCTGTGCTTCCGCTTGTGAAAGCTCGCCGTACGGTTCCAAAATGGCGCCGACCGGCCCGATGTCGCCGAGCACATATCCCGCGCGCCCGCCAAAGGCCTCCCGCGCGATGCGGGCAGCGGCTTGGTTGATGGCGCGCGCGTCCCTGGCCGCGCCATGCCGTTGCAGAGAAATGCGGCTGCCGCCGAAAGTGTTGGTGATGAGGCAATCCGCCCCCGCCTCCGCATAGCGCCGCTGAATGGCCAGGACCCGTTCCGGCTGGGTGAGATTCCAAAGCTCGCCGCATTGGCCGCTCTCCAAGCCGGCCAGCATCAATTGCGTGCCCATCGCCCCATCGCAGACAAGCCGGCGCTCGCGCACCATTTCATGAAGCAGTTTTTGCATGGTCAGCAACGCATTATTTCCCGCCAGTTGACCTCGCCGCAACAGGGAGGTCAGCCACAGAGTAGATAGGGTTTTGCCGCCCCCGGCACAAGCCCCAACTTCCCAAAATCCCCAAATCAGGCGGGCTGGCTGAGGGTACCTCGATTTGACGGACAGAGAATCGGGTGAACAATGAAAGGAAAAGCCCATGAAAGAAGCATCTGTCCCAGAGCGCCGGAAATTCGACCAAACATTCAAACGCGAAGCGGTTCTGAACTGGCTCCCTAGGGGCAAGTCCGCGACGGTGGTGGGGGAGGAGCTGGGCATCACCGCCAACCTGCTTTACGCTTGGAGATATTCAGCCCGTTTATTTGCCGGAAATGGTTGTCAGTGTGGCAATTGTGGCTGATCCGAGAAATCATCCGATTTCCTTTGACTTGGCTCCCAAACTCTCGTAAATTCATTTGATGGAAGAGACGCGCAGTCGGTGGGCGCATTGATCTCGGCACCATTGTTTATGCTGCGTCAGCATACGCCGATAATATGGTGTAATGGCGAGAGAAAAGAATATGAAAATCACTTTTGACAAAAGCGCGCGCGCTTTCGTCCTGGATGCTTTTGGCAAAACGGCCAAAGACGGGTTTGTTGTTGAAAAATCCAATACCGCACAAAAAGTTCTTACCCCAAGAGGCGAGGAGATCCCGGTGCAGGAATTTGCGGGTGTGCGGAAGGGTTCCGCCATATTCGTCAAATCTGACATTGTTTCATTGGTTGAAGCTGCTGAATCCATGAAGCCGTGACCAGCCCCTGATGAATATTTTGGAAAAGCTGAAGGCCGTTGGACTTTATTTTCCAAAACTCAAGAGTGTTTCCCTTTTCAAACTGTCCCTCAATATTGACAAGTCAATTCATGTTGAGCGGTCAACAGTCACAATTAACCCTAAGAAGCTAAATGGTAAACAAAAGCGGGCGTTAATGGAAATCATTCGCGGCGAGGCTTTGGATTCTGCGGGTTTGATTTTGGATGAGGAAAAAGCGCCAACGGTTGAGCAGGTCATTCATGCTTTACAGGGCATCCATGAAGTAGAAGATAAATTTAAGCCTATCATTCCTTCTTCTGATATTCCCCTCCTAAAGGCCTGTGTCTATCTGCGCCTTAAATTTGAGCAAGGCGAATGTGTGGACGCACTGAAGGCGCAAATCATGCGTGTATATGGGACGCGGGGCGGAAATTTTGCAAATTTGTGCTCTGCTGGATATTTGGAAACCTGGTTCCTGCCGCTTTACGATGAACTGCTGCGAGCCAATCCTGATAATCCCCTTTTGGCAAAGGCTAAATTTGTTTCGCTTTACAATAACATCTTGAGTGAATTGCCCTGGACCGAATTTGTATCTGCCCGTGCGAGTGCAGCCAAGATTACCGCCCACATCGTTGAAAAAATGAATCGCAATATTGCTAATGGCGTTCGCTTCTTAAACATTCACGGTCTTGGCGAGGGGAATGTGGAGAAAATACGTGGTCTGCTTTTTGATCTCCAAAGGCAGACTGGAGCTTTGGCTGTTCAGGTTGATAGGGACCGTTATCGGATTTTTGTTCGACTGGAAATTCCTCCTCAAATTACAAATTGACCTTTTATCTTAGGGCCAGCCGCCGTGGTTTCGGATATCCACTTGGCTACGACTGTATTTTGGAGTGGCCCAAGCCATTTCCCCACTAGATTTCCAATGGAAGATTTCATCAAGCATAGATTTTATGAATTGAGGCGGGAGGGCATAAAGCACCTTGCTTGCCAACTTTGTGAAAGACCTGAATTTATCTCAAATTAGGCCACTACCCAAAGTTGCGTGCAGGAGCGGGTTGAGCCATGATGTTCGAGGCCCGAACTAAATGACACCAGCAGTTGCATGAGCGTCGAGTTGCATTTCAATCAACAGCACACGTGTGTTGCGCCCGGGCCGTCGCTGTTCGACTGCGCCGAAGCGCTCGGCATCAAGGTCCCCACTTCCTGCCGCAAGCAGGGCAAATGCAAGGAATGTCTGGTGGAAATCACCGAGGGAATGGAGTTCCTTTCGGGCAAAGGGCCGGAGGAAAAGCATCTCCGGGAAAACTTCCGTCTCTCCTGCCGCTGCCACATGGTCAAGGATTGTGGCGCGGTGCGATGCCATACCCTGCGGCGGGGCGACATGCGCATCGAACGCCACGCCCTGCAACTTCCCACCACCGGCCAAAAGTTGCCGCTTGATCCCGCCGTCACCCGCGACGGTGAGCGCATTCTGCTGGACGGAATGGAAATTGATCGTGGCGGCGGACCGATCCACGGGCTGGCCATGGACCTGGGAACCACCACCGTCGTCCTGCGCCTGCTCAACTTGGAAACCGGCGAAATCGTGGCGGACGCATCCTTCGAAAATCCGCAACGCTTCGGCGGCTCCGATGTGATGTCGCGCATCCATTACGACACGGAGGACGGCAGCAAATTGCTGCAGCGCACTCTGGCCGGTTACATCACCCATGCCATCGAGGACTTTCCGGCGGACCCGAAATCCATCTACGAAGTGGTCGTCGCCGCCAATTCCACCATGCGCGATCTTTACTTTGGATTGAATGTCCATTCCATCGGGCAAAGCCCCTATCAATCCATCACCGAGTTGGAAATGGGGCAAGGCCGGCGGACCACGACCAGTCTGGCCGCGCCGGCCGGGCGATTGTGGCTGCCGATTCATCCCAAGGCGCGCGTTTATGGGTTGCCCGTCATTAGCGGCCATGTCGGCGCCGACGCCGCCGCCTGCCTGCTGGCGGTGGATCTGGCCAACGAAGAACGGCTCGTGGCCCTCATGGACATCGGCACCAATACGGAACTGATCCTCGGCAACCGGCACAAAATCCTGGCGGCGTCCTGTCCCGCCGGCCCGGCCTTCGAAGGCGGCAAAATTGCCTGCGGCATGCCGGGTCTGCCGGGCGCCATTGAAAAAGTGGCGATTGACCCGGACGGCTCCCTGCGGGCACAAGTCATCGGGGGCGGCGCGGCGGAAGGGATTTGCGGTTCGGGGCTGATAGATCTCTTGAGCGAACTGCTCAAGACCGGGCGCATGAACTCGCTGGGGCGTTTTGAGGCCGGCGGGGAACCGTTTGTGCTGGAGGCCGGGAGCGAGCGACCGATTTGCCTGACGGAGGGCGACGTCAACGAACTGGCCCAGGCCAAGGGCGCCAACGCGGCCGGGCTGCACGTTATGTTTGACAGATACGGCATTCGCTTCGACGACCTGGCCGTTTTCTACCTGGCGGGCGGTTTTGGCCGGCATCTCAGCCTGGCGGCCTCCAAACGCATCGGGCTGATACCCGACCTTGACGAGGCAAAAATCCTGCAAGTGGGCAACGCCTCCATTGAAGGCGCCAGTCTGGCGCTGCTGTCGCGCGCCAAACGCGCGGAGTTGGAGAAGCTGGTCAAACGTGTCACCCACTGCCGCCTGGAAACGCACCCTGACTTTTTCCATTACTTTGTGGAGGGGTGCCAGTTCAACCCCATCACCTCGCTGGCGGCGCCAAACCCGCCCGTCTTGAATGCGATTTGACATGCTGGAACTGTTCGACACCCACCCGGACTGCCAGGTGCAGGAATCCGAATTCAAACGCCTGCTGGGCTATCCGCCGCGTCATAATCTGGAGGGACGCGCCCGCGAAATCGCGGAGGCGAGCCGGCAGTGGTATGTCCAATTCGGCCGGCCATGGATTTACGCGCGGCAGGCGGAAGGGCTGGAACTGTCCGGCAGCCAGATTAAAATCAACGGCGCCGCCTTCTCCTCCGCCCCGCTGCACGAGCAATTCCACACGGCGCAAGTTCACAGCGCGCTGCTGCTGGCCGTGAGCGCCGGCCCGCAATGCGAAGAAAAAGCGCGGGCCTTTTGGCAGGAAGGAAAGCCCGACGAATACTTCTTCATGGAAATGTTCGGCTCGGCCGTGGTGGAGCATTTGGTCGCGGTCGCCAACGGCCGCCTGTGCGCCTGGGCGGACCAACAAGGGATGGTCGCGCTGCCCCATTACAGTCCGGGTTATTCGCGGTGGGATGTCCGCGAGCAAACCAAATTGTGGGACCTGATCCGCCCGGAGGCGGGCGGCAAATTTGCCGGCCAGCTCGAGGTGTTGGACACCGGCATGCTCCGGCCCAAAAAGTCGCTTTTGGCCGTCGTCGGCCTGACGCGCCACTTGGACAAGGTGCGGTCCTACGCCAGGCTGGTGCCGTGCGAAAACTGCTCCTTGTCCGGCTGCCAGGTACCCGGCGCGCGCCCTTCGAGCATTTTCCGCCGCAAATTGAAGAGGTCGTCCGGCTCCAGCCCGGCGGTGAGGAAGCTTTATCCCCGCCCAACGGCAAGGTCCTGGCGTTGAACCATCAGGCCAAGTATTCCATTAACGGCAAAGCCTTGCGCAAATGGTCGCAGGAGCGCCTGCAATTAAAGTCCTTGCCAGACGGCGCCGTTGAGGCGCGGTTCCGCTACGAAGGCACCACTTGCTCAAACCTGGGCCGCCTCCTTGAATTCGACTATCTGGTGCTGCTGGCGCCGGGACACGACCGCTATAAAATTGTGGCGGCCTCGTGCGTCCCTGCGCCCGGCGACACCGGCCACACCTGGCAATGCGAATATCTGGAGGACCCCGCCTCCTTCCTGCGCGCCATCGCTGAGGAAAGGCCGCTGCTGGGCCGCCCGCTCGACGATGTCCTGGCCTGGGAGCGCGCCTGGCGCCCGTCGGGCTGCTACTGCGACGCCGAGCGGCGCTTCCATAAATGGGGCCTGGTCTTTGAGGTGATTCACTACGCCCTGGTGGAGCGCGAGAAAGCCGCGGCCAATCCTCGACAGCCGGACCGGGTTTTGGAATAAATAATCCATCCTTTATGACTCAATTGTGCAGCATTGACACGACGGCGCTACAAAAACTGCCGCCCGCTTTCCCGGAAAAATCCGGCATTGGCGCGCATTACACCGACGCCTTCATCAAACCGATGAACACCAAACTGGCGGATGGCACGCGCGTTTCCTGCAAGCGCAAAGGCTTGAAGATAATCCTGGTGGTCGGCGCAAAAAAAGGCGAAGGGTTGATGCGCCGGCTGGAGGTGAGCCGGGACCCGGTGGTGATGTTAAAGGCCGCCTTGCAGGAGGCGGCCAAAGCCGCCGGCGTTGAGTTGCAAATCACCGGCAGCGAAATCCTGGTCGCCCCCTGAGCCGCAGCCATGGGGAAGAGAACCACGGATGAACGCGGATGGACACGGATTTACCGGCACAGAAGAGCGGGTTTTACGTTGTTTTACAAGAACGAGCCTTCAATTACTTTTGGCTGCATCGCCGGCGCGCAGCCACTGACCACATGATAGAGCGCCGGGATGTCTCCCACATTGCGCCAAGCCGGCATCTTTCAAACCGCTCGCCGCGGCGTCCGAAAAATCCAGCCGTCAGGGAAACCTCGCCTCCATCTCATTTTTGACAGCGGCGGCGACTTCGGCGGGCGTGCCGGGACGCTCGGCTTCTTGGCCCCAGCGCAAGTGCGCCATGTAAGAGTCGGCCTGGATCAATCCTTGTTTCTGCGCCGAGAGATCAATGTGTTCGGCGAAACGGTTGTCGAGATTGAGCTTGATTTCGTCGAAGTCATCCCAGGCTTTGACTTGCGAGGGGATGTCCTGCCAGTAGAGCACTTGATATTTCGATTTGGCGCCGGGCGGACGCGCCGCCCGCGCTTCTGCCCGTGCGGCCATGACCGGGGCCAGCGCTGCCATTTTGGTTTTATGGACTGGAGCGGCGCCTTTGCCGACAAAATACAGAAACAGATCCACCGCGCTGGAAGCGTCCGCCCCGTAGCCGTCGGCGCCGATTTCGTCCGCATACATCTGGCTGATGGGCGCGCCGCCGATGGCCATTTTGATGTGGCCGAGGCCTTTCGCCTCAAAGCCGTCAATCACCACCTTCATATAAGTCATCGTCGTGGTCAGCAACGCGCTCATGCCGATGATGTCCGGCCGGTGCCGCTCGGCGGCGGCGAGGAATTTATCGAGGCTCTGATCCGCCCCGATGTCATGCACCTGGAAACCGGCGCCCTCGGCCATCATGCAAACCAGATTTTTTCCAATGTCATGCAAATCGCCGCGCACTGTTCCCATGAGCACCGTTCCGGCCGACGAACTGGCGGCGCCCCGGGCGGTCAGGAGCGGCTTGAGCACGGCCATGCCGGCCTTCATGGCGCGGGCCGCGATGAGCACTTCGGGCACGTAAAGCACATTATATTTGAAATCCTCCCCCACCACGCTCATGCCGGCGATCAGCCCTTCGCTCAGGATTTCCTGCGCGCTCCGGCCCTCGGCCAACGCGTCGCGGGTCATTTGTTCGACCTGCACGGCCTTGCCCTCGTAAACGCACTGATTCATTAAAGCGTAGTCCGGCATGGGTGCTTGCTTTTCCGAAACGGGTCAGCGTTTGGAATTAAATTCCTCCAGAGCTTGCAGCATCGCCCGGATGTTCTCGCGCGGCATGCCCGGACTCGTGCCGCCGCCGACGGACAGCACGATCCCCTCGCCGCCGCTTTTTTCCAGAACGTCCAGGGTGGCCGCGCGCACTTCCCCGGGCGTGCCGCGCACGCCCACTTCCAGCGGATTCACATTTCCCATCAGGCACATGCGGCCGCCGACGCGCGCCTTCACTTCGGCGTAATCGGTTTGCTTTCCCCAGTTCAGCATGTTGAACCCGGCGTCCGGCAGATGATCCAGGCAGGCCCCGACCTCCGCGTCGTTGTGATAGAGCTTGACCCAGTCCTTGGGAAAGGCGTCGCAGATTTTTTTCAGGCGGGGATGGGCGAATTCCAGGTAGTGCTCCTCGTTGACGAAGCCAACAATGTCGTCGAGAATGAAAATGCCCTCCACCGTGCCGCCCATGGCTTTTTGCTGGGCCTTGAGCCAGTCAATAATGAGATTGGTGCAAAGGTCGAGCAGTTTGTGCGCCCACTCCGGTTTTTCCACCAGATCAATCATGAAATCGGTCGTGCTGCGGACGAAGCCGGCGGTACACATCGGGCCGCGCGAGGTGACCAGGGGCAGAATCTCACCGGTGTCCAGGATGCGCTGGCGCTGCATGCGGATGCGGTGCAGGGTCATGGCCATGAAGGCGTCGTTTTCCACCTCGTATTCCGGGAACCTCTCGATGTCCTCAATATGAAAGAGGGTGTGGTATTCGCTGGGCGTGTTGTCCTGCCAGAATTTGATCTTGGCGCCCAGAGCCGACGGTTCCGCCGCCATGCCGTATTCCATCCACCAGGAAGGGACAAAGATGATGTCGGGGAATTCCCGGTGAATTTTCAAGTGCGACTGGAACCACAATTCCGGGTCGAGGTAGAAATCCATGTGCTTAAGGCCGAGATAACCGGGAATCCACGGACTGTCCACGATCAGGGCCATCGGCACCTTGTCCAATTTCTCCAGGCGCGAGGCCCGTTTAAATATGTCCCATTGTTCAGGTCTCATAGCAATTGACTGGCAAAGGCGTCGCTGTGACGCCGGCCATTTTCGCGCCTTCCGGCCCTCGCATTTCAAGCAGAAAGCGCCGGCTCGTAGGATTGTCCATTCAAATCATAACATTGTCCATGCGTAGGAGAGAGAGGACAGGCCGCATGGAGAATGCTATGATGGAGTTTGCCTGGACACCAGCAAGAGTTACGCGGTGGAACCGGGAGCATACGAAATCCTGGCTGGCAGCGCATCCAACAAGCTGCGCGAGGGATTGAAGCCCGTCGTGCAGCGAAACCTCTTGCTCATACCACAGCCACGGTGTTTTGCAGGACGCCGATTCCGGTGATTTCGATGCCGACCACATCCCCGACTTGCAAGGTGAAGGCGGCTGGGGGGACGATGCCGGTTCCCGTCAATAACACTGCCCCATGGGGAAATCTCTGGCAGCGAAAGAGGAAGGAGGCCAGTTCCTCGAAACGGCGTTTGATCTGGGCCACGGAAGTTTCGCCCGCGAAAACAGGCTGTCCGTCGCGGCGGATTTCCAGCCGAATGGTCCACTGTCGCGCCTCGGCTTCGGTCGCGCCAAGCGTAATCCACGGACCCAGGGCACAGGAACGGTGGTAGGTTTTGGCCTGGGGCAAATACAACAGATTCTCCCCTTCGATGTCCCGCGAACTCATGTCGTTGCCTATGGTGTAACCGGCGATCTTCCCCTTGGAGTTGAGCACCAGGGCCAGTTCCGGTTCCGGCACATTCCAGCGGGCGTCGCTGCGGATGCCCACTTCATCGCCGGTGGCGGCCACTTTTTCGGCCAGCGATTTGAAGAAGATTTCCGGGCGTTCCGCCGAATAGACCTTGTCATAGGCGGAGGCGCTGAAATCGGATTCCTCCATGCGCGCGGTTTTGCTGCGGAGGTAAGTAACGCCGGCAGCCCAGACTTCCTGCCGTTCGACCGGCGCGCATAATTGAACCTCAGAAAGCGAAACGTGGGGAAGAGGCGCGTACTTTGCGAGAAGCGGCGGCAGATCAGGATTGTCCAGTTCCAGCAATGGTTGCAGTTGGGTGACACCGGCTGGAGTCAAGTCGAGCACCGTCGCATCCTCGTTGACCAATCCCACCTTGATCTCCCCGGCTTGGTTTTTAAAGCGGCAGATTTTCATAATTTTCTTCACGGCGCCATCGCCACGGGCGGACTGGCGGGATGCTTTTGTTTCGGCAGCAAAAAGGCAAGCCCGACGCACACCAGCATCCCCGCGCCCAGCGCGTCGAAGGCGATGGCCGTGCTGTTATATTGCCTGACCAACCAGCCCACCACATAAGGTCCGGCGAAGCCGCCCAGGTTGCCGAAAGCATTGACCAGTCCCGTGACCGATCCCATGACGTTGGCGGGCAGGGTCTCGCTGACAATGGCCCAAAAGGGAGCCATGCCGGCAAAGGGTCCCGGTATGGCCAGGCAGAGGAAAGCGTAGGAAACCCAAAAATGCCCGCGCAAGGCGACGCTGAGAATCAGGCTCAGGCCGCTCATGGCATACATGGCCGCAACGTGGGTTCGGCGCTCCTGGGTTTTGTCGGAGTGCCAGGAGTTGAGGATCATCACCAGGGCGGTCACGACGTAGGGAACGGCGAACAGAATTCCGTACTGCGTGGCGCTGTAACCCCGGTCCTGCAGGCGGTCGGTGAAGAAGGTCATGCATCCGTACGCGGCGCAATTGTGCAGAAAATAAAGCGCAATCATGACGAAGATGGACGGCTCGAAGAATCTTTTCCAGGCCGGTGTTTTTCGCGGAGGCTCCACTGCGGCCGCTTCCTTTTGCAGCGTCGTTTCCAGAAAATTCCGTTCTTCCGGCGAAATCCAATGTGCCTCGGCGGGATGATCTCGAATGACCATCCACCAGAGTGGAAGCCAGAGAAACGGCAGGATGCCCTCGGCCATAAGCATGGTCTGCCAGCCATAAGCTCCGAGCAGCCATCCGGTCACCGGCGCCGAACCGGCCACGGCCAGGGGCTGGCAAAGCTGCCACGCGGCGTTGGCCCGCGCCCGTTCGGCGCGTGGAAACCAATTGGCCAGCAGGACGAGCGTCGCCGGAAAAACGGCGCTTTCCGCCACACCGAGCAAAAAGCGCATGGCCTCAAATTGCCGGAAGGTCCGGGCCAGCCCGCAGCCCATGGCGCAAAGGCCCCAACTGACCAGGCAGAGGCTGACGACCTTGCGAGCGCTCCAGCGCGACGCGAGCCAGCCGCCGGGAATTTGCAGCAGGAGGTAACCGAAGAAGAATATGCCCGCCGCTTCTCCTTTCATGGCGGCATCCATGTGCAGGTCCCGCAGCATGGTGGAGACGTGAGGATCAGGATCCAGGGAGAGGGAGATGTTGGTGCGGTCCACATAGGAGATGGTGTACATGATCAGCGCGACGGGAATGATGCGCAGCCAGCGTTGTTGCTTCATAGAGGCGCGAAGGCGATGCCAAACTTCCCTGTCAAATCCCCGCCAGGCCCGTCAAGGCCGTCAACTTGGCGGGCGGGCGGCGGACCGCGTTGTATTCGGCGCTGTAAATCAACCGGGGACCTGCGAAACGCAGGGTGATCGTGGCGGTGAGTAATGAGAGCCAGAGGATGAATTTCATGTTCATAATGTCGCGACGGATGGGAACGCGCTCCTTTTTACTCGATGGCACTTCCGACGCCAGCTTTTTTATACCGGGAGGATTTCCGGGCTGGCCCCGAGCGGTTTTTCGTCCCTACCTGAACCTATCTGAACAGTTACGGTTTTTCTTTGTCCCGCGGCGGCTTGCTGGTTCAATGGCTTTCATGAGTTCCACTGACGAAGTTTTTGATTCGGCGGCGCCGGAGATTTATCAAATCAAAACCCAGGCACCCGGCCCGGCGGGGAGTTTGCCGATCACGGAGGAGATGCTGCTCAACCGGCCCAGCGGTGATCTTTTCGGTTTATCGCTCAATGTGGGAATGGGGTGGAACCCGGCGGAGGCGGGACGAAAGCAGTTTCTGATTTTGAGCACCCAAGGGGGGTTGCGCGCGCCGGATGGAAAACCGGTGGCGCTGGGCTATCATACCGGGCATTGGGAAATCGGGCTGCTGGTGCAGGCGGCGGCGGAAGAATTGACCCGGCGGCAGACCATTCCGTTCGCCGGGTTTTGCTCCGATCCGTGCGACGGGCGGACCCAAGGGACGACGGGTATGTTTGACAGTCTGCCCTATCGGAACGACGCGGCGGTGATATTCCGCCGGCTGGCGCGCTCCCTGCCGTTGCGGGCCGGCGTGCTCGGGGTGGCCACCTGCGACAAGGGATTGCCGGCCATGATGATGGCGGTGGCGGGCTTGCGCGATCTGCCCTGCGTGGTGGTTCCCGGCGGAGTGACGCTGCCCGCCACGGGGGGCGAGGACGCGGGGACGGTGCAGACGCTGGGGGTTCGTTTCGCGCACGGACTGGTTTCACTGGCGGAGGCCGCCGACCTGGGATGCCGCGCCTGCGGGTCGCCGGGAGGAGGCTGCCAATTCCTGGGCACGGCGGCGACTTCCCAAGTGGTGGGAGAAGCGCTGGGCCTTTGCCTGCCGCACGCCGCGCTCGCCCCTTCGGGCCAGCCGGTGTGGCTGGACCTGGCCCGGCGCTCGGCCCGCGCCCTGATTGGATTGGAAAAACGCGGGCTGACCATGCGGGAATTGATGACGGCGGAGAGCATAGAAAATGCGATGGTCGTTCACGCGGCCTTTGGCGGTTCCACCAATTTGTTGCTGCACATTCCCGCCATTGCCCATGCCGCCGGGTTGAAAGCTCCGGCGGTGGAGGATTGGATTTCGGTCAATCGCCGGACGCCCCGCCTGGTGAGCGTGCTGCCCAACGGCCCCGTCGCCCATCCGACGGTGCGCGTTTTTCTGGCGGGAGGAGTGCCGGAAGTGATGCTGCACTTGCGGCAACTGGGGTTGCTGCATTTGAACGCGCTGACGGTTTCCGGAAAGACGCTGGGCGAAAATCTCCAGTGGTGGGAAGGTTCCGAACGCCGCCGGCGGTTCAAGGAATTGTTGCGCCAGAAGGACGGAGTGGACGCCGGCGAGGTGATCTTCGCGCCGGAGCGGGCGCAAGCCAGGGGCCTGACCAGCACGATGGTTTTCCCGCGCGGCAACCTGGCCCCGGAAGGTTCGGTGGTCAAAAGCACAGCCATTGATCCAGCCGTGGTGGAGGCCGATGGCGTTTACCGCAAGGAGGGGCCGGCGCGGGTCTTTGTCAACGAGAAAGATGTCATGGCGGCCCTGAAACAAGGGCGCATCAAGGCGGGGGATGTGCTGGTCTTGACCGGCGTCGGGCCGCGGGGAACCGGCATGGAGGAAACCTACCAAGTGACCGCGGCGCTGAAACATCTTCCCTTCGGCCGGCAGGTGGCGCTGCTGACCGATGCGCGTTTTTCCGGGGTATCCACCGGCGCGTGCATCGGCCACATCGGCCCGGAAGGGCTGGCAGGAGGGCCGATCGGGAAGGTTTTGGACGGGGATGTCATCAGAATTCTAATTGACCGCCATAACCTGGAGGGAACGGTGGATTTGGTGGGAGAGGGAACGCGCCGCTTCACGCCGGAGGAAGGCGCCCGGGTCCTGGCCGGCCGCGCGCCGCGGCCTGACCTGGCGCCGCATGCCGCCCTGCCTGAGGACACACGGCTTTGGGCCGCCTTGCAATCCGCCGGCGGCGGGACTTGGGCCGGGTGTGTTTACGATGCCGACAAAATCATCGCCGCCCTCGAAGCGGGACGGGCCGCCGTGGCTGGCTGAGGGAGGCAAGGGCCGGGGGTTGCCGACCGGCCGCATCTCGGCACAACCGCCGTGGATACCAAGCCCCCGCTGACTTTCTCCCCGTTGCCAGGCGCATCTTGACACTGCTACCGGAGTCAGGCGCAAGAAGGCTACAGGAGTGCGCCCGTCCTCGGGGAATGGCGCTTAAATAAGACCTAAAACTTTCTTACCCAGCCTCTTACGACGCGGGGGATGCGGGATGGTTTCAAACAAGACCTGACGGCTCAAGCGTTGCATGGCTTTGATGGTGGCTTGCACCTCCCGCCACTCGGCAATGGCGTCATGGAGCCACTCATATTGTTCTTTGGAGAGAGCGACACTGACCGTTTTGCCTTTGACCTTGCGGGTCCACTGATAACAAGGGCCGCCTGCTCCGGGGCCGCGGTCTTGCACGTAGCCCTCGCTGATCCAGCCGGTTCTGGCCAGCCGGTCGCGTAATTGGGCGTATTGGGCCTGCCATTGGGCTGGCCGGGTTGTTTTGTGAGTCGGCATAAAGAAAAGAGTAGCAGACGTGTCAATAAGGCGGTATATATACCGCCTTATGCCCGACACCCCCTTCTTCCCGGCCTGGCGGCCCCGTCTGGCGGCGGCGGGCCGCCGCTGTGCCCACAGCCTGGCGCGCCTCCGTCACGCCACCTTGAGTCAGATCGAGGACCGCCTGGCTCCCGCCTTGCCCACCGACCTCCTGCGAAAACCGGCCGCCGGCGACTACTCCCGCGAGCAGGTTTACACTCTGGTTCGCACCTGGTGGTGCTGGGTCTGGCCAGTCTTCCAAGCCAACACTTCCTGCCGCCACGTCGTCCTTCAGGTGCAGGCCCTGCTGGCCTTGGTCCAAGGCCCGGAACCGGAGCCGGACAGCAGCGCCTATTGCCAGGCCCGCGCCAAACTCCCCCTGGCCTTGCTGGAGCAAGCCTTCGCGGCCAGCGCCGACAGCGCCGAAAAGCGCGCCCCGGCCAGTACGCTGCTACAGGGCCGCCCGTTGAAAGCGGTCGATGGCAGCGGCACCCACCTGCCCGACACCCCGGCCAATCGGGCGGCCTTTCCCCCCAGCCAAAGCCTGCAGCCCGGCGGCGGCTTTCCCCACCTGCGCGTGGTGGCTCTGTTCTCCGCCGCCAGCGGCGCCCTTTTGGCCAAAGCCACCGGCAGCCTGCGCTCCTCCGAACTGGCTCTGTTTCTCCACGGCTTGCGCTCGGCTTTGCACCCCGGCGACATCCTCTTGGGCGACCGCGCCTATGGGGTTTATATTATCGCCGCCGTCCTCCAACTCCTGGGCGTGGATTTGCTCGCGCGGGTCTCCGTGCGCAACCGCAAGGTGGATTTCCGCCAGGCCCGCCAACGCCTGGGTCACTGGGACGCGCTCTTTACCTGGTCCAAACCCGGCCGGCCTTCGCCCCTGCTTTCGTTCCTGGAATGGCTCGGACTGCCGCCGCAGATCACGGTGCGGGTGCTGCGCGCGCGCCTGAGCCGGGCCGGCTTCCGCACCCGCCACCTGACCCTGGTCACGACCCTGTTGGATGCGGCGCTTTTTCCAGCGGAGGAACTGGCGGCCGCTTATGCCCGGCGCTGGCGCATGGAACTGTGCCTGGATGATCTCAAAACCACCCTGGGCATGCAGAGCCTGCATTGCCTCTGTCCCCGCATGGTGGAGAAAGAACTCCTGCTCTTCCTCACCGCCCATAATTTCCTGCGCTGGATCATGGCCGAAGCCGCGCAAAGCCAGAACGTGGACTTGGATCGGATCAGTTTCAAAGGCAGCCTGGACGCCTTCCGGCAATGGACGCAGGCACTGGCACAACTCGGACACGCCCGGAACAAAGGGGGACGGCGCCGCCAATTATGGCAGCGGCTGCTCCGAAGGCTGGCGACCGATCTGGTGCCCAGGCGTCCGGGAAGAGCGGAGCCGCGCGCTGTCAAGAAACGATCCAAATACCCCCATTTGAACAAATCGCGGCATCAATACCGCCAGCCCTGGAGCCGCAATAAACGCCGCCGTCTGGCCCGGGCCAAAAGAAAGGCTTCCCTTATTTAAGCGCCATTCCCCGTCCTCGGGCGCAGCAGCGCGGGAAACACGGCGCGCCGGTAATCTTCCTGCGCACCCAAAAAATCCCCGGCTTGCTGCCGCCGGGGACGGCCGCACTCCGCCAGCAACAGTGTCAAGCTGCGCCCCCCGCTGCGCGGGGAGAAAGCAGATTGGCTTGCTCATCGGGTTATTTCTTGAAAAGAGAAGAGATAGCGCGCATCCATCCTTTTGCACCGCCTCATATATGACGCAAATGAAACTTGGCCTGGGTTTATATCGTCACGCCCTTACCCGCGATAATTTTCAGTTTGCGCGCCAGGCGGGGGCCACGCATATCGTCGCCCATCTGGTGGATTACTTTCACGGTGGCGGGCAGAACCCGCGCGACAATCAACCCACCGGCACCGAACAGGGCTGGGGGCGGGCGGGCGACCCCAATCGTCTCTGGTCTCTGGAGGAATTGGTGTCGTTGCGCCAGGAAATCCAGGCTGCCGGCCTGGAGCTGGAGGCCATCGAGAATTTTGACCCCGCTCACTGGCACGACATCCTGCTCGACGGCCCCAGGAAGAAGCAACAGATGGAGAACGTCAAAACGATTATCCGGCGTCTCGGCCAGGCCGGCATCCCGATCATGGGCTACAATTTCAGCATCGCCGGAGTTTGCGGGCGCACGAGCGCGCCTTACGCGCGGGGCGGCGCGGAATCCGTCGGCATGGAAGGCCCGCTCGACACGCCGATGCCCAAAGGGATGGTTTGGAACATGATTTATGACCCGGATGCGCCGGAGGGCTGCGTGCCCGCTGTTAGTCCGGAGGAACTTTGGCGGAGATTCAGCGAGTTTTTGCGTGAAATCACCCCCATCGCCGCCGAGTCCGGCGTCCGGCTGGCGGCGCATCCCGATGATCCCCCCTTGCCGACCCTGCGCGGCCAGCCCCGCCTGGTTTATCAGCCGCAGCATTATCAGCGTTTGCTGGACCTGGTGCCCAGCCCGGCCAACGCGCTGGAGTTCTGCCTTGGCTCGCTGGCGGAAATGACGGAGGGCGACCTTTACGAAACGGTGGATCGCTGCAGCCGGCAAGGGCGCATTGCCTACGTCCATTTCCGCAATGTCCGCGGCAAAGCGCCGTTCTATCGGGAAACTTTTGTGGATGAGGGTGATGTGGATATGTTGCGGGTGCTGCGCATCCTGAAGAACAACCAATATGACGGTGTGCTCATACCCGACCATACTCCGCAAATGCGGTGTGGCGCGCCCTGGCATGCCCGGCATGGCCTTCGCGCTGGGCTATATGCGCGCCGGCTTGCAGTGGATTGGCCGGGAATAGATTGGGCGCGCGCCATTTCCGGAATTTACCCGAAATCGCCAAAAATATGTTATTGATAACCAGCAGGTTACATCAATTCTAATCCCCCTGAAGATATTTTTACTGGACATTTTGTGCGATCTCATTTAGTTTTGCCTCCGAACTAATCCACAGCGAAAAAAATGCTCACGGCATTGTCATGCGCAAAATTGATCTAAACAATTTTCAGGTGGCGACCAGTGAAACGATTCGCGACATCAACAGCCGCATCGTTCTCAACTTGGTGCGCAAACATCAACCGGTTTCGCGGGCGGATTTGATGCGCTTCTCCGGTTTGCAGCGCAGCACTGTTTCGGCCATCGCCGAGCGGCTTCTGGCTGACAATTGGTTGAAGGAAGGGGCCCTGGGTGATTTGCCGCGGGGCCGCAAACCGACTTATCTGCACCTCAACGCCGAGCGCTGCGGGGTGATTGGCGTGGACGTGCAGCCGGCGGCCACGACCATGGCCGTGGCCAGCACGGAGGCGGAGTTGTTGGCCCAGGAATCCATGCCGACGCCCAAAGATCCTGCCGAGTTTATTTCCCGTTTAAGCCGCCGGGTGAAGGATTTGATCCGGGCCCATCCCAAAAGCTCCTACGAAGGGGTCGGAGTCAGCCTGCCCGGGCGGATAGACGCGATGACCGACCGGCTGATTTTTGCCCCGACCCTGGGGTGGAATGACCTGAACCTGAAAACGCCGCTCGAACAGGCCATCGGACTGCCGGTGAAACTGGAAAACTCCGCCAACGCCTGCGCGCTGGCTGAATTATGGTCGGGGCGGCTGACGGAGGGCGCGGGCAATGTGGTGGCGGTGACCGTTTCGGATGACATCGGAGTGGGCATGATCATGAACGGCCAACTGATCCGCGGCTCGACGGGCATGGCCGGGGAGTTTGGGCATGTGGCGCAAATGCCGGGCGGCCCCAAGTGCAGTTGCGGCAACAGCGGATGCTGGGAAGCGCTGGCCTCCAACGCCGCCGCGGTGCGCTATTACGCGGAGGCCACTTCCGTTCCCAAAGGCGAGATCGGCTCCAAAAGCGACATGGCGCGGGTCCCCTTCGCGGACATTCTGCGGCTGGTCGAACAAGGGGACCCCAAAGCTGGCCGGGCCTTGCACCGCATGGCGCACCATTTGGGCGTCGGCATTGCCATGCTGGCGACCGGTCTGGCGCCCGATGTGCTGGTCGTGGTGGGAGAAGTGACGCGGGCCTGGGAAAAGGTTGAGCCGGTCGTGGCGGCGGCGGTGCGGCGGCGGCTGTCGGCGCGCGCCTCCATCCGGATTGTGGCGGGCGATGCGGAGTTGCAGCCGCGGCTGCGGGGCACCATCGCGCTGGTTCTACAGCAACACTTTGTCGCTCCTTCCATCGCATGATCACAACAAGACAAACTAATGCTGCGGCATGTGCAGATATAGTTCGCAAACCGAACTAATTCACTTTGAGGACATCCGATGAAGAATGACGCCATAGGATACGCCGGCACGGACCTTCCCAGCCTGACCGTGCTGGCCGCCCTGGGCGCCGGGCGGCGTCAGGAGGAAGATGAGCGGAGGCCAACCCGGGCCAGATCGGCAGGCGCGCGCAAAATCGAGCAGAGCATTGATTACATGATGCAGCACCTCAACCAGCCGCTGCAAGTGGCCGAGTTGGCGGAAGCGGCCCACACCTCCCCGTCCCATTTCTTCGTGC
Organism: uncultured Verrucomicrobiae bacterium; assembly: GCA_963707025.1. Classification (GTDB taxonomy): domain Bacteria; phylum Verrucomicrobiota; class Verrucomicrobiia; order Limisphaerales; family Palsa-1400; genus JBEKOF01. The sequence continues at coordinate 440,225 of CAVPOM010000004.1, forward strand.
TCTTCAAGCGCTGGGCCGGGCTTTCACCCATTGACTATTTCATCCGCTTGCGCATGCGGCAGGCCTGCCACTTGCTGGCGGCCACGCCCATGAGCGTCAAGGAGGTGGCGGCGGTTCTGGGTTACGACGATCCTTTTTATTTCTCCCGCCTCTTCAAATCCGTCAACGGCACGCCTCCCACCGATTACCGGCTGCGGATGGAAATATCGGACCCGGGGCAAAACCCGGGCGGGAGGCCGCGAGCAGTGGAAGAGGTGTCGTTGCCCCGGCTTCCGCTGGCACAACATTTCCCACAAAATGGCGGCGGTGTGGAGACGGCGCACGAAGATCAAGGCAAGCTCCAGCCCGCCCGCAGGATGGTGTCATTGCGTTGAGGAAAACCCATAAAATAACATGAAAGCTATGAACCGAATCTCATCCCCACTGCAAAAAAACAGGCGCGGTGGTTTCACCCTGATCGAATTGCTGGTGGTCATTGCCATCATTGCCATTTTGGCCGCGCTGCTCCTGCCGGCCCTGGCCAAGGCCAAGGTCATGGCCAATCGCACCACCTGCAAGAGCAACGAGAAACAACAAGTCCTGGCGCTGAACATGTACGCAGGAGAGAACCGCGACAACCTTCCCATCAGCGACGCGGGCTATTGGGCGCATGACATGAGCAGCAACATCTGTCAGGCCATGAACGCCAATGGCGCCACCTACAAGATTTGGTATGATCCCACCGACCGCGGGGATTCGTCCGCCAATCTCCTGCAGGAATGGACCAACTGGGAATTCCTCGGTTATGCGCAGGTGGGCTATGCTCAAACTTTCCCCGGCACGGCTTCCTACTCCCAATACGGGAATTGGAAATTTCAGACCAATCTGAATTTTAAACTGGGTGCCAGTTCGATTACCATCCCGTCGGGAGTGATGAGTCCTCCGAGTCTTACCTTCCCAATTTCCGCCGCCAGCCGCCCGCAGGTGGCGTGCGAAATGCTCACCACCGCGAATGGCAGCCCTCCCCCCAGTGTCATAACCCCAACTGTTTTGAACAGCTACCCTTGGATTGGGCTTATTGGGCAGTACACATATACCACTTCCCACATGGCCAATGCGACTACTCCCGCCGGCATCAATATCGGAATGCTGGACGGCCACGTCGAATGGCGCTCTTTTAGTTCCATAAACATTCAGCCCCGGGCGGGCGATGGCACGGCGCCGGTGTACTTTTACTGACGGCGGATGTGGCCCAGGCCATCAGAGGATTCTCCATGAAAACAATAGTTTTGTCCATTCCATTGCCACCCGTTTATTGGCAGAATTAGAGCAATCAACATTCCACTGGCAACGGTTGCGGCGCTTTGCTGTCGCCCCATGCCCTCGAAAAAATAGCTGATGATTTTGTTCGCGGCCAAAACTAATCGGCTGACCGAAAAACGAAAACCCGGACAGTCTAAATATTGAGACCACCACCAAAGATGAAACACCCGGATCAATTTTGGCCATGAAACGATTTTGAAGGACAGCCCCTCTCCTCCAGCCTGCAACCAAATAAAAAAGCAAATAAAATCCCTATGAAAAAGCAAATCATGCAGTGTCTGTCGTTCGCCCTGACAGCCCTGGGCATAATGTTGATGGGCGCCGCGGCGCGAGCCGACATCAACGGAAGCAGTACGACACAAACGACCAACGCTTGGCCGAGCGAGGCGAATCCAATCATTTACAGCACAGCGCCGCTGGCGACGTTTGCCGGCACCACCAGCCTGACCGCGGACGGAACACCCACGCCCGCAACGGGGGCGCTGGCAAACGCGTTGGGCGAGCTAATCACCATATCCAACACCGCGGGGACTTTGGGAGGCATTGCGGGACCCGGCGCCGGGACCAACTATGTCCTGACGGGCATTGCCATGCTGGTTTCGGGCTACAGCGCGACCGTGCCATGCACCCTGCATATTTACGACGTGACCAGCAATTTGACCGCCAGCAGCGGGAACCCGCTTCAGGTCGCCTCCGGCAGTTTCAAAGCGGCGACGCCATTGCCGGTGGGGGATCTTTTGGGCGAGAATCAGGGATTGGAATTCACCAATGCGGCCGCCGCAGGGGCGGAACATATCCTTTATTTGGGCCTGATGAACGGGCCGAACACGTATGGCGACGAAGTGATACTCGCATCCAACCACACCTACGCCATAGTCGTGTCGGTGCCAACCGCAGCCGCTCCGGGCGGCGCGGGTGGATTTGATTGGTTCAAGAGCGCCACGGCGGACCTCGGCGGGCAGGCGATGGGCAGCGTGGACGCGCTGAATCCAAACCAGGCCTACCAGACCATCAACGCTTTGGGCCAGGCGGGCGGCGCACCCCGCACCTTCGCCCTGGCCCTTTACGGGGTGCCGGCGGCGACCAATCAGGCGCCCTCAGTCAATAACTCCACCAATGTGGTGGCGACGACGAATTACTGGATTGACCAGTTCAACGCCCTCTCCGTCTTGCCGGGAAACCCCTATTACACCAATGCGGCCAATCCCGCGGGGGTTGACTACAGCGCCGGTAACATCAGCGCCATCTGGGGGAATTGGTTCGGCCAAGCCGTGACTTTTACGTGGGACAACACCCAGGATGCCCAAGGCAACCTGAACGGCGGGCTGGGCGGCTCGATGGTCGTTCAAACCACCTTCACCCAGGGCTCGCAGTTGGAGGCCTGGGATGGCGCCAGCGGCATCACTCCCAACTTGAATGGCGCGGCTCTTGGATTCACCACCTTCGAGTGTGATGTGATGTTTGACTCCAGCTCCGCCACTCAGACCAATTACACGACGGGCCTGGTGTATTTCGGCAACCTGCAGTTCGGACAACGCACGGCCCCGGCCTTTGGCCAGGATTATTTTCCGGGCGTCGTTCTCGTTCCCCAGGCCATGTCCAACCAGTGGGTTCACGTCAAGCTGAATCTCAACACGAGCGATCCGGCCTTAACCGACATCGCCGACATCCTCGTTCACATTTATGGGCCTTTTGGAAATGGAGGCACCAATGCCGATGATTTAATCGGGCCGGCCATGTTCTGGGTGGACAACATGAAGTTTAAAGGCCCGCTCGCCATTCCCCTGATCCCGCCCCCCTCGGTGAAAATCGCCAACACCACGCCGGGCGCGGCGCGGTTTTTCGCAGTGGCTCCACAATACACCCGCGTCATCCTTGCGACGACGGACACCAGCCAGTCCTGGATCGGCAGCAAAACCGACACGGGCGATCCCACGGCCCCATTTGCCTCTCCCGTGAGTTATTCTTTCACCCTCAGCCACATTGCCACCCAGCCCGGCGTTCAAACCGGCATTTGGCTGGTGCAAAACGACACCGGAACCTACAACGGACAAGATTACAGCGGGCCCACCGAACTCTGGCTTGAGATTCTGGGCAACGGCGCCAACGGCGTCACAGGCAACGTGGCCTGGAAAGCCAACGATCCCGGCGCCAATCCCACCAACACCGTGCTCAATTTTACCAACACGGTTGGCGCAGGCACCTGGACGCTGACGTTCACCGGGGAAACCAACGGCACACTCATGGCCCCGGGTTGGACGACCGCCTCCAACTTCACCATCCCTGATCCCACTGTCGCGACCGATTTCGCCAATCCCTTGACGGCTGTTTTTGGAATGCAAGACAATAATGGCGCCGCCGTCGGGGCTTGGGACGACTTCACGCAAATCAGCGTCACCAATGTGACCGGCGTGAACGAGCTGGACGTGTTCTCCCTGGACACGGCCATTGATTTGACGAACCAATGGACGGGTAAATACAACACCGGCACACCCACCGGCTATTATCAGATCACTAATGCCGCCGCCAATGGCGGGGCTGGTTTTACTTCGGCTTATCCCGCCAATCTGGCAACCCCCATCGTCCTGGTGACGACCAACACCCCGTTCTGGATTACGTGGAATGTCACGACCAATGGGTACGGCTTGGCGGAAAGCACCAACGGCGTGTTGCCGATCACGTCACTGGTTTCGCCAGCCTCGCTCAGCGGATACATAGATGTGCAGCCACAACTTGTCCAGGCCGGCACGAACTGGGCCTTGATTCCGCTGGATTGTCTCCCCGCGACAAACCAGGCTTTTTTCCGCGTGGTCAATCCGCCTCCACAGAATTAGGGTAGGATTGGCTGAAAGGTTCCAGGAAGGCGTCGGGAAACCGGCGCCTTCTTTTTTCGGTCGCGGTGTAAAGCAGAAAACTAATGAAGGTGATTAGAGCTAATTCCGGTTCGGACCGGTGGCGGCGCAAGACCGCCAGGGCGGCGCTGGCTGCCGCATGGATGTTGGGCGTGTGCAGCCCCGAACTGCGCGCCCAGGCGGTGACCAACTTTATTGACCAGTTCAATCCAGGCGGCACGGGCGGCTACAGCTATGCCGCGGGGCAGATCACCAACGTCTGGAACAACTGGTTCGGAGGCGCCTTTCAATCGCTTGTCTGGGACCCCGGTAATGACGCCAACAACAATCCGGAGTCAGGCTCCATGAAGGTCACCGCCGATTATCAGTCCACCAATAACCAGATCGAAATCTGGGACGAGGGACAAATCAATCCGCCGTTGAACGGCTACTTGCTGACCAATTTCTCCTGCAACGTCATGTTCGCCTCCGGCTCGGCCACGACCGTCAACGGGAGCGGGCAAACCATTTACGGCCATCTGCAGTTTGGCACGAGAACCAACGGTTACGGCCAGGACTACTTCGGGAGCGTCGAGGTCCCGGCCGGTGACAACGGCTGGACGCATGTGAACGTTCCGATCAACGTCAGTGCCGACCCGGGCCTGGCGGCCATCGTGGATGTGCTGGTTCACATTTACGGGCCTTATTATTCCGGTTCGCCGCTCAACGGGCCGTCAACCTTCTGGGTGGACAACATCGCCTTTTCCGGCGCGGCGCCGCCGCCCTTGTCCACCAACTGTTACATTGACTATAGCAACGTCTTTCAACGCATAGACGGCTTTGGGGCGTCCTCGGCGTGGAATGGCGGCATCACCGCCACCCAGGGCAATCTGCTCTTCTCCACCAACACCAACATCGTTTACACGGACAACCTGGGCGCCAAGACCACCAACCATGGCATCGGCCTTTCCCTCCTGCGCAGCCGCATCGCCCCCGGAGGCACCACGGTTGAAAACGGCATCATGCAACAGGCCCAGTCACTCGGGGCCAGGGTTTGGAGCACGCCGTGGAGTCCGGCCGCCAATTTCAAGAGCAACACGAATGTCAACGGCGGCAGCTTCGTCGGCACCAGCAACAACTACTACGCCTACGCCAGCCAGATGGCCGGTTATGTCGCTTCCATCAAGCGCAACTACGGTATCAACCTTTATGCCATATCCGTCCAAAACGAGCCGGACGCCAACGTCACCACTTACGAATCCTGCAACTGGACAGCGCAACAGATTCATGACTATGTGCCTTTCCTTTACAACGCACTGGCTGCCAGCAATGTCAGCGCCACCAAAATCATTCTCCCCGAATCGGAGAATTGGCAGGATTATTCAAGCCTCATGGGCATCGCCATGAACGACGCAACTGTGGCCGCGGACGTGGCCATCATTGCCGACCACAACTACGATGGCGCCAACGGGCCGGCGGTCCTGGCCAAGACGACCTACGGCAAGGCCCTCTGGGAAACGGAGGTTTCCATTCTCAGCGGCAGCGACAGCAGCATCACCAACGGCGTCTATTACGCGCAGCGCATTTACCTTTTCATGACCCAGGCCCAGGCCAGCGCCTGGCATTATTGGTGGCTCATCAGTGGCGACAGCACCGGCAACGAGGGACTCCTGGACAACAACGCCGCCCTCACCAAACGCCTCTTCACCCTGGGCAACTACAGCCGCTTTGTGCGCCCCAACTATTATCGCATCGGCGTCAGCAACACCAGCGCCGCCTTGATCAGCGCCTACAAGGACTCCGCTTCCCCAAACTTCGCCATCGTGGCTGTCAACACCAATGCCACGGCGAACCAGCCGCAAACCTTCATCCTCACCAACTTCATCACCACCGGCTCGGTCACTCCGTGGATCACTTCAGCCGCCATGTCCCTCAGCAACCAGCCTCCCGTGGCGGCCAGCGGCAACTCGTTCAGCTACTCGCTGCCGCCACTCAGCGTCGTCACCTTCGTCGGCCAGGCCAGCACTAATACCGCCCCCGTCCTGGCGCACATCGCCGACCAAACCATCAACGCCGGCGTTATCCTCATGCTGACCAACGAGGCGGCGGACGCGGAATCCCCGCCGCAGACTCTCGCCTTCAGCCTGTTGGCCGCGCCTTCCAACGCCACCCTCGACAGCGCCAGCGGTCTTTTCACCTGGCGCCCGCTCGTGGCCCGGGCGGGCACGACCAACCCGGTGACCGTGGTTGTGACCGATAACGGCTTGCCGCCCCTCAGTGCGGCCAACAGCTTCAACGTCATCGTCAATCCGCTCACTCCCGTCCTCCTCGGCCCCATCGGGTCGGACGCCGGCGGCGGGGTCAGCATCCCGGTGACCGGGCCGCGCGGGCCGGACTATACTTTGCTGATGGCCACCAATCTGCCCGCCGCCCATTGGCAGCCATTATTCACCACCAATTCGCCGGTGCTGCCGGTGACACTGGTGGACACAAACCACGCCAACACCGCGCGGTTCTACCGAATCCAGATCGGGCCATGAAGGACGCAAATCAAACGGGGAGAACACCCCATACAACTATGAACAATAATTTTACTCCAAGCCGGCCGGCGCCGGAGGTCCGCCGCCTTGCTTGGCCGGCGGGATTGGCAACATCAGGGAAAACCCGGCGGTGGCGCGGCTTTACCTTGATCGAGCTTCTCGTGGTCATTGCCATCATCGCCATTCTCGCCTCGCTGCTGCTCCCCGTCCTGGCGCTGGCCAAGGAGAAGGGGAGACGGACCCAGTGCCTGAGCAACTTGCGCATTGTCTTGCTCGGCTGTTCCATGTATGCCACCGACAACCATGAGATGTTCTTCAATGCGCGGGACAACGAGGTCCAGATCTGCCTGGATCCTCCGGAGGGCATCACCTCCACCGAAGCGGGCTTGCTCGTCAAATCCAACACCCCCAGCGTCTGGACCTGCCCGAACCGGCCGGGATTTCCCTATTATGATGCCGGCAATGTGCAGTGGGCCATCGGTTACCAGTATTTCGGCGGCATCAGCAATTGGCTCAATCCGCATGGAACCTTCCTCTCCCGCAGCCCCATTAAACAGTCCGTCGCCCAGCCCTACTGGGTTCTGGCCTCCGACACCACCCTGAAAATTGACGGAGCTTGGGGCGGGGGCGGGGTGGATGCCGATGGATTCGACTTCCGCTACATGCCCTCCCATCTTCCCAACAAAGTCCCGGAAGGAGGCAATGAAGTCTTCATGGATGGCTCCGCCCGCTGGGTTACCTTCAGGACCATGTATTACTTGACCACTTGGAACGCGGATGGGTCCCGCATCGCCTACTTTTACCAAAGTCCTGTTGATTTTGACCCAAAACTGGTAAATGTGCTGAGCCAATTGGCCGCCACGCCCTGACCGATTAGCCTTGGCAATGGGCGGTTCTTGCCATTTCATCACCTCATAAATCTGTCATGATTGGACGATGATAAACCCCCGGACTTGAAGAGATATGCCTGCCATCAAAAGCTCACATCCTGTTCCGCCGCCTGTTGGATCGTTCTGCCGCATGGCCTTGCCGGCGCTGCTCCTGTTGTTCCTGGCGTCGCCCAGTCTGGCGCAGCGGTTGACGCTGACGCCGCACAACAAGACTGGCATATACAACCTTGGCGAAAAAGCCGGCTGGACCCTCACCCTGCCCGAGGGCGCGCCGGCTCCTTCCGGCAAATACTCCTACACGGTCAAGAAGAACAATCAGGAAGAAATCAGGTCCGGCGAGCTGGACCTTTCCTCCGGCTCGGCCAGCATTGACATCACACTGGATGAGCCGGCCATGCTCTACGCGCAGGTCACACCGCCGCCGGGTGGGGGCGGGCGCGGCGGTGTGGTGGCTGGCGCAGCCATCGCTCCGGCCAAGCTGCAACCCTCCGCGCCGCGTCCGGCGGACTTCGACTCTTTCTGGGAATCGAAGATCAAGCTGCTCAAGGAAATTCCCGAAAACGCGGTCCTCGCCCCCGGCGACAGCGGCCGGCCCGGCGTCGAATACTTCACCATCACGATGGATCACATCAAAGGCGCGCACGTTCACGGCCAGCTTGCCAAACCAAAAAAAGAGGGAAAGTTCCCGGCGTTGCTCATTCTGCAATGGGCCAGTCCGCCCTATCCCCTGCAAAAGCCCTGGGTTACCGACCGCGCCGCCCAAGGCTGGCTCACCCTGAATATCGAACCCCACGACGTGCTCCCCGACCAGCCCCAGTCCTATTACGATGCCCTCCCGCGGGAAATCAAGCAATACCAGGCCATTGGCCGGGAGGACCGCGACAAATGTTATTTTCTCCAAATGTATCTCGCCGACTACCGTGCGGTGGATTATCTGGCCGGCCGGCCCGATTGGGACGGCAAAACCCTCGTGGTCATGGGCACCAGCATGGGCGGCCAGCAGAGCCTGTGCGTCGCGGGGCTTCATCCGAAAGTCACGCATGTCATTGTCAACGAGCCGTCCGGCTGCGACGCCAACGGGCCGCTTCATGGCCGCGCCTCAGGCTATCCCAACTGGCCCTCCAGCAATCCCAAGATCATGGCAACCGCGCCCTATTTTGACACGGTGAATTTCGCTTCCCATGTCAAAGCGACGGCGCTGGTCGCCATGGGTTTCATAGATACAACCGCCCCGCCGGTCGGCATCTGGACAGCCTTCAATCAAATCCAAGGGCCCAAGGAAGCCGCCCCAATGTTGGATTCTCCGCACAACAATCTGGCCACCCCGGCCCAACAGCGGCCCTACACCCAGCGTTCGGCCGAGTGGCTTGATATTCTGGTCAAGGGCGGCGAAATAAACCCCCACGCAAGCGCAGGCAACCCATGAACAAGCCAAAATCCATATCTCAACTTCTAAAGGGTAATTGGTTATGAGAAAGAACTCGATATTAACACTGATTGTTTGTGCCATGTCATGCTCTATCGCGGTATCTGTCGCGCAGGCGCAGACAAATGCCGCGGCCCCCGCGGGCGCTGCCCAAGGTGGTGCTGGAGGCGGAGGACGTGGCGGTTTTGGAGGTGGCGGGTTTGGCGGTTTTGGACGCGGCGGAGCGCCCGCGCCGTGGATTGAGGCGGGATATGACGACCACCAGAACATGATGAATCAACTCGGCATCAAGGCGCTTCGCCCTGGTAAGAGCGGCAACAACCAGACTGGCCCGGGCTTCGATGAAGCGACCGCCAATGACTGGATGCCAACCATGCCCGAGGCGCTTAAAATGAAGGATGGGACCAAGGTCACCACGGCGGAGCAGTGGGCCAGGCGGCGAGCCGAAATCCTGGAGGACTTCGAGCGTGAGGTCTATGGCCGCATCCCGTCCAATGTGCCCAAGGTCACTTGGGAGGTTATCAGCACCAAGGAGGGCGACATGGGCGGTGTTCCGGTTATCAGCAACACGCTCGTCGGGCATGTGGACAATAGCGCGTTCACCAACATTACCGTCAATATTCAAGCCAGCTTCATCGTCCCAGCCAACGCACCGGGGCCGGTTCCAGTCCTGATTCAATTTGGCGGCTTCGGCGGCTTCGGCGGCTTTGGCGGCGGCAGAGGCGGCGGCGTTGGCAGAGGCGCCACGAATGGTGCTGGACGCGCAAACGCGGCTCCCGGTCCTGGCCGCGGCGGTTTTGGTGGCGGCGGTTTCGGCGGCGGCATTCCCCAGCAGGCCCTTGGCAAGGGATGGGGTTATGGCTCTATCAATCCCGGCAGCATTCAGGCAGACAGCGGCGGCAATGCACTGCGCCAGGGGATTATCGGTCTGGCCAACAAGGGCCAGCCGCGCAAGCCCGATGACTGGGGCGCCCTGCGCGCCTGGGGGTGGGGTGTCAGCAGGCTGATAGATTACTTTGAGGCCCATCCAGACTCGAAGGTGGATCCGAAAAAGGTGGGCATCGAAGGCGTATCGCGTTACGGCAAGGCGGCTCTCGTAACCGAGGCGTTTGACCGGCGTGTCGCCGTCGCTCTGGTAGGCTCTTCTGGCGAGGGTGGGGCCAAACTGCATCGCCACGATTACGGCGAAGCCGTTGAAAACCTGGCCGGCGCCGGAGAGTACCACTGGATGGCCGGCAACTTCATCAAGTACGGCGCCTCGGATATCAATGGCAAGACGATGAACGCCTCCGACCTGCCCGTTGATTCCCATGAACTCATCGCCCTGTGCGCCCCGCGCCCCTGCTTTATCAGCGATGGTTCGGAGTCCGGTGGTGATCCCAAGTGGATTGATCACCCCGGCACTTACCGCGCCGGCCTTCTGGCTTCACGGGTCTATACGGTATTGGGCAAGAAAGGGTATGGAGGCGATATCCAGGACTGGGTCCATGCGCCGTTGCCGGACGTGGGCACACTGGTGGGGGGAGAAATGGCCTTCCGCCAGCACGCCGGAGGCCACACCGACGGACCCAACATCCCGTTCTTTTTTGAATGGGTGGGCAACTACATCAAGGCGCCGCCGCTGCCGGTTGACCCGGCGGCCACGAATCAAGCCCCTGTTCCATCATCCGACCGGGGCGGATTTGGCCCAGGCCGGCCATCCGCCGCCGCGGATCAGCCCGTTCCCAGAACGGATGCCAATTCCCAGCTCGCCCATGCGCAATTGCTGGAAAAAGCCAAAAAGGGCGGCATTGACATCTATTTTGCGGGGGACTCGATCACGCGCCGCTGGGGCGCCAGCGATGTCCAGTATCAGGACCTGCTGGCCAACTGGAACTCGAATTTTTTCGGATGGAATGCGGCGGACTTTGCCTGGGGCGGGGACCGCGTCCAGAACATTCTTTGGCGGTTGGAAAACGGGGAACTGGAAGGTGTCAATCCTAAAATCATCGTGGTGCTGGCGGGCATCAACAATGTCGGGGCGCGTCCAGGGGACGACGCCAAAGTGGCGGGCATCACCAAAGGCCTGAAGGCCATCCTGGACGTTTGCCGGGAGAAGGCCCCCGGCGCCACCGTCATTATGACTGGTCTTTTCCCACGCAACGACAACCTGTCGGTCGTGCCTGAGATCAACCGGATCAATGCCAACATCGCTCAGTTTGCCGACGGGAAAAAGGTGCGGTATCTTAATGTGAACGGCAAATTGGCCGACGAGAATGGCAGGCTGTTCCCCGGCATGATGAACGCGGTGGACAAGCTGCATCCGACCGTCCAGGGCTATCAAGTTTGGGCGGACGGCTTGAAACCGATATTTGCTGAATTGCTGGGACCGCCGGCCAAGACCGACCACGCGCCGCCGCCGACCGGCGATCCAAGCGCCAGTGGCCGGCCTGGCACGGCCTCGCAACGGCCTGCCGCCAATTCTTCCGCAGGGCGCTGACGGCCCCGGCACGAAAATGAAAACCCGCCTCAGCCTCCTGTTGCTGGGACTGTGCCTTTGCTCTTGCACCTTCCCAAGGACCGGACCCGGCCCGGCGCCGTTCTGCGGAACAGTCAAGACCAAAGACAGTTTCGCCATCGTGCAGGACAATGCGGCCGCGCCGCTTTGGGTGGAGGCCGGCGATTTTCCCGGCGTCCTGCGCGCGGCCAACGACCTGCGCCGGGATGTCGGGCGCGTGACCGGCCGGACGCCGTTGGTCATCCAGGAAGAAAACGCCCCCGCGGCGAACGTCATCCTCATTGGAACCATCGGCAAAAATCCTGTAATTGACAGAATGATTCGGGAAAACAAGCTGGATGTCACGGGCATCGCCGGCCAGTGGGAATCGTTTCTCATCCAGGCGGTGCCCGACCCGCTGCCCGGCGTGAGCGCCGCCCTGGTCATCGCCGGGAGCGACAAACGGGGAACCATTTACGGCATTTACGAGCTTTCCGGGCAGATCGGCGTTTCGCCCTGGTATTATTGGGCGGACGTGCCGGTGGAGCACAAAGCGGCTCTCTTTGTCAAAGCCGGCCCCTGCAAACAGGGGCCGCCGTCGGTCAAATATCGCGGCCTTTTTTTGAATGACGAGAATCCCGACCTGACCCAGTGGGTGCGGGAGAAATTCGGCACGGTGCCGGTGCCCGGCGGTGAGCCCACGGCCAATTACGGGCGGGGATTCTACACCAATCTGTTTGAATTGATTCTGCGGCTCAAGGGCAACTTCCTTTGGCCGGCCATGTGGAACAACCGCTTCAACGAAGACGATCCGGAAAACCCCCGGCTGGCCGACCAATACGGCATCGTCATGGGCACCTCCCACCAGGAGCCGATGCTGCGGGCGCAAAAGGAATGGGACTGGGGAACCAATTACGGCAGAATCTATGGCAACTGGAATTATGCCGCGGCCCGGCAGCAGCCGGTGCTCCAGCAATTCTGGCGGGAAGGGGTCCGGCGCAACCGGAATTTCGAGAGCATCTTCACCATGGGCCTGCGGGCCGAGAACGACAGCGCCGCGCCCATCGGCCGGGACCTGACCGGGGAAATCGTCAACGAGCAGCGCAAAATTCTGGCCGAAGAAGTCAATCCGGATTTGACCCGGGTGCCGCAGGCCTGGTGCCTCTACAAGGAGGTGCAGGACTATTACAACGAGGGGCTGCATCCGCCTGAGGATGTTACGCTGCTCTGGGCGGAGGACAACTGGGGCAACCTTCGCCGCTTGCCCACCGCCGGCGAACGCCAGCGCCCCGGCGGCGCGGGAATTTATTATCACTTTGATTACCACGGCGGACCGCGCAGCTACCAGTGGATCAACACCAGTCCCATTGCGAAAATCTGGGACCAGATGTCGCTGGCCAAACAGTATGGGGCGGACCGGATTTGGATCGTCAACGTCGGGCACTTCAAAGGCTGCGAGTTCCCCCTGGAATACTTCCTGAGCCTGGCCTGGGACACCAGCCGGTGGACCAACAACAACCTCAATGAGTTCACCCGGCTTTGGGCGGCCCGGCAATTTGGGCCGGCCTGCGCGGCGGAGATCGCCGACATCCTGGCCAAATACAGCAAGTACAATGGCCGGCGCAAACCCGAATTGCTCGAGCCCGGCACCTACAGCCTCGAACACTACCAGGAGGCCGAGCGCGTGGTGGCGGATTTCCTGGCCATCTCAGGCAAGGCGGAGAAAATTTACCAGCAATTGCCGCGGGAAAAACAGGACGCCTTCTATGAGCTGGTGCTGTTTCCCGCCAAAGCCAGCGCGCAGTTGAACGAGATGTACCTCGCCGCCAACCAGAACGCGGTCTATGCGCGCCAGGGCCGCGCCAGCGCCAACGACAAGGCGGCCGAGTGCCGCGCCCTGTTCCAGCGGGAAACGAATTTGATGGCTTACTACAACCACACCTTCGCCGGCGGGAAATGGGATCACTTCATGGATCAGCCCTTTATCGGTTACACCACCTGGGCCGAACCGCGCCAGGGAAATAATCTGGGCGCCATCAGGCTCAAGGAACTTCCCGTGCCGGACGCGGCGGAGATGGGCCTGGCGCTGGAAGGCGGCGGCGACGCCCTGCCGCGCTTCGACGCTTTTAACCAACAGCGCCATTACTTGGAGGTGTTCAACAAGGGAAAAACGCCGTTTGCCTTCACCGCGGCGGCCAGCGATTCCTGGATCACCCTGAGCGAAACCCAGGGGACGGTTGGCAAGGACCAACGGCTGTGGGTCGGGGTGGATTGGGGCAAGGCCCCCAAGGGGACGGCCGCCGGCACGGTGCGCCTGGCCGGCCTCAACACCAATTTCACCGTGAAGGTGGAGGCCCTCAATCCCGTGGAAGTGACGCGCCGTTCCCTTCAGGGCTTTGTGGAAGGCGATGGCGTCGTTGCCATCGAACCGGAGCACTGGACAAAAATAATTGACTCCGGGGCCGGGCGCTGGATCAAAATCCAGGATTACGGACGCACCTTGTCCGGGATGAGGGCGGCGGGGCCGGTGGATGCCCCGCCCGCCGCGCCGGGAAAGGATGCGCCCTGCCTGGAATACCGGATGTATCTGTTCAGCGCGGGCGAGGCGGAAGTCACCACCATCACCGGCCCAACCTTGAATTTCGTTCCTGGGCGCGACCTTCGGTTCGCCCTCGCCTTCGACGACGCGCCGCCGCAGACCGTCCCCCTCGTGCCGGGGAATTACAGCGCGCAGAACGGCAACCGCGACTGGGAGACCTCGGTGAAGGACAGCGCGCGCATGGTCAAGACGAAATTCACGCTGGCCCGGCCCGGCTATCATACCTTGAAGCTCTGGATGGTTGATCCGGGCGTGGTCGTGCAGAAACTCGTGGTGGACCTGGGCGGCCTGAAACCGAGTTATCTCGGACCGCCGGAGAGTTATCGCGGCGCTCAAAATGCGCCCAGATGATGATGCCACTTCGCGCCGATAGATTGCCGAAGATCCGGACACCGCTCTGGAACGGGGCGGGTTTAATTCTGATTTTGTTTTTGGCCGGCTGCCGCAGCCCGGCCCGCCCAAGGAACGGGGCCGATGGCGGCGGTGCTTATGCGACGGGACACTACCGCAATCTGTTTGTTGAGGCGGGCCATCCGGCCGGGGAAGTGAGACGGAAGGTGGAGGTGGCTTTTGCCCAGTTGTTCCACGGCAACCCAACCAACCAGGCGGTCTATTTCGAGGCCGGCCGCAATGCCAACGGGCCGCTCGCCTGCATCACCGATATCAAACACCACGACGTCCGCACCGAAGGACTCTCTTACGGCATGATCATTGCCGCGGAATTGGACAAAAAGGCCGAGTTCGATGCGCTCTGGAATTGGTCCCTCACCTGCCTCTACAATCCGGCAACGAACCATTTCTCCTATGGATTCTTCTCGTGGCAGGCGAGGACCAACGGGGCGCGCCTGAGCGAATTTGTGGCGCCGGACGGCGAAGAATACTATGTGATGGCCCTTTATTTTGCCGCCGGACGATGGGGCAGCGGCCAGGGCATTTACAACTACCGCGCCCAAGCCGACGCCTTGCTGTCCCGCATGCTCCACCGCGCCGTCATCACCGGCCCCTCCGCGCGGGGAGGCCAGGTCACCGCCGGTCCGCTGTTTGATGCGGAGCACAAAATGGTTCTCTTTTCACCCAGTTCCGAACGCAATCGTTTCACCGATCCGTCCTATCATTTGCCCGCCTTTTACGAGCTTTGGTCCCGCTGGGGTCCGGCGCAAGACCGCCCCTTCTGGGCAGCGGCGGCTGCCGCCAGCCGTGATTTTTTTCAGAGCACGGTCAATCCCATCACCGCGCTTAACCCCAATTATGCGAACTTCGACGGCACGCCCGCCGGTCGCGCCACCAACTTTTCTTACGACGCCTTCCGCACCGCCGGGAACTGGTCGGTGGATTGGTCCTGGTGGGGAAAGGATGTCCGGGAACGGGAACTCAGCGACCGTCTGCAGGCCTTTTTCGAATCCAAAGGCATGGCTGATTACGGCTGTCAGTTCACCCTGGATGGCCGGCAACTCGAAGCGCGCCACGCCCAGGGTCTGGTCGCGGTCAACGCCGTCGCCAGCCTCGCCGCCACTCAACCCCGCGCCAGGGAATTCGTCCAGGCCTTGTGGAATACGCCTGTCCCGGAGGGACTGGAACGCTATTACGAAGGCTTGCTCTATCTGATGGCCCTGTTGCATTGCAGCGGCGAGTTCCGCATCTGGCCGCCGCGATGATGGCGCGACGATTCCTGCGTCCCGAAACAAGTATGCCAATTCCAAGACATGTCTTCCAGGCGGTTTCCACCTTGTCAATTTGCCAGTGGACTCCCACGAACTCATCGCCCTCTGCGCGCCGCGACCGCTATTTGTGACCGGCGGCACGGAAGATCTCTGGTCGGACCCGGTCGGAGAATTCAAGGCCTGCGTTGGAGCAGGCCCCGTCTATCGCCTCCTCGGCCAGCGCGACCTCGGCACGACCGGGATGCCCGCTCCCGATGTGGCTCTGATTGACGGTGACATCGCCTTCCGGGAGCACACGGGCGGCCATACCGATGCTCCCGACTGGCCGGCCTTCCTCAAGTTCGCCGACAAGTACTTCACTGCTTCCGCCCCGGCGAAGTAACGTCCGCGCTTGGCTGATGGCCGGCGGGAATTAAGGACCCGCCGCTTTGATCACGGCGTCAAAGGCGGGTTTTGGCCGGCCATTCCTGTCAAACAACAGCGGGTTGCCGCGCGACCGCCAGGAATCAGCATCCGTCACGCCCCAAAAAGTCACGAGCTTGATGTCTTTTTTATGTTTCAGGAAAACTCTGAAAAGTTCGGAATAACGCGCGGCCAATTGTTGCTGGAGGGCATCAGACAGGCCGCCGTTGGAGGGAGCCGCCCCGCTTTGGGCCTGGGCGTTGGCCGCGACATCGGCGGTGGTGGTTCGCTGGCCGCCACGGGAACAGTCAATGTCCAGCTCGGTGATCATCACCTGCAGGTTTAGCCTGGCGAAGGCGGCAATGGTGGCGTCCTCCTGTTCCGCGGTGGGAAAACTCAAATTGCCGTGCCCCTGCAAGCCGATGGAGGTGACGGGCACTCCCTGGGCCTGAAGTTTTTTGATGAGGGCGATGGCGCCGTTGCGTTTGGGTTCGTTTTCCAGGGAATAATCGTTGTAACGCAGCACCGCTTTGGGATCGGCTTCGTGCGCGTATTGAAAGGCCTTGGCAATGTAATCCTCGCCTATGATCCTCAACCAGGGCGATTGGCGCAGGGTGCCGTCCTCGTTCAGCGCCTCGTTGACCACGTCCCAAACCCGGATGCGGCCCTTGTAGCGGCCGACCACGGTATGAATGTGGTCGTGCATGCGCTGGAGCAGAGTTTCGCGATCGCAAGGCTGGCCGTTGCTTCCCTGGAAAACCCAGCGCGGCGTCTGGCTGTGCCAAATCAGCGTGTGGCCCACCACCAGCATGTGGTTGCTCTCGCCGAAGCCGGCGTACTGGTCCGGCCCCTCGAACGCGTAGCCATCCGCGCGGGGATGGACGGATTCCCACTTCAAAACATTTTCCGGGGAGATGGAGTTGAAATTGGCGGCGATGATCGGGTTGCCGCGGGCGTCCTGGCCGGAAAATTGCTTTTGGTTGACAGCCACACCAATGAGGAAGTCCTTTTTGTAGGCGAGCTTCAGGGTGGGCGGTCCCGGCGGAGCGGTGGTGCAACTGGTCATGGTCAAAAGGCCGGCGCTGGCAAGTCCCCAAAGCAGGGCGCGGACGGCCGGAGTGAAGAGGAGAGCCGTTTTCATCGCAGATTTGGTTTAGGCGGGTCCCGCGCCGGACTTTAAGCGGCGTTCCGCCAGTTCGTTGGAGATCTGGATCGTGAGACTTTTGTTGATAGGGTAAGCGATGAGCAAAATGGTGCAGATGACAAAAAGGACGCCGACATAAATGCTGGACAAAGCGCGGAAGCCCTGCAAGTTCTCCGGCGTCGGAGCCACTTTGGCATCGTAGCCATAAAACCCGGCCAGGATCCACAGGCCCGCAGCGGCGCCGAGGCTCAGGCCCAATTTAAGGGCAAAACAAATCGTGGCGAAAACCATGCCGGTGGCGCGCCGCCCGGTTTTCCATTCGGAATAATCCGCCACGTCAGCGTAAATGGCCCAGACCAGGCTGATAGTCGGGGCATAGACGATGGCGACGAAAACGGTCACGGCGATCATTCCCCAGATGTTGGTCGGTGAGAGAAAATAAAATGCCAGCGTGCCGAGGCTGGCCAACCCGAACCCGGCCACGGCCACGGCCTTCTTGCCAAATCGCTTCGCCAACGAAGGGGAGAGGAGGATGACGATGATGGTAACGCCAGTCCCGATCATATTGACAATACTGTAGGCCACACCGGCCACATTGGATTTATCCGGCAGAACGATGTAGCCCAGCCAGTTCAAAATGCCGCCCGGCGGTGCGGAACCAGCCGGCACAGTCAGACCCAGCCACTGCAACCAATCGTAGAGGGCGGCCTTGTCCGCATAATTCATGTAGTAATTGTACAATGCGCCCCCCCGCAGCGCCAGAATCGTGAAGTGGGTGAAGGTCATGCAGAACATGATCTTCCACGGAAAATTGCTGAACAGATCGGCAAAATCCTGGCGGGGCGGCGTTTTTTCCCTGGAGATGGGCTCGATGCGCTCTTTGGTGGTCAGAAACGTGATCAGGAACAGCGCCAGGCAAAGTATCGCCCAAAGCCCCATGGTCATCTGCCAGCCGTATTGCTTGTCGTGGCCCAGGGCGAATTTCGCCACCAGCGGCAGCGTGAAGCCGCCGACGATAAATTGCGCGGCGTTGACGGAAACGAAACGGTAGGAATTGAGTTTGGCGCGCTCCAGGACATCACCGGTCATGACACCGCCCAAGCGCCGCATAGGGCATGTTGTTCGTCGAGTAAAGCGTCATCAACAGGATGTTGGTCACGAACGGCATAGGCGATTTTCAGCTGTGCTGCCGAAATGCGGCGTGGTGTAGGCCAGAACCATGACCACCGCCCAGGGCACCGAGGTCCAGAGCACCCAGGGACGAAACTGGCCCCAGCGCGTTTGCGTGCGGTCGGCCAGAACGCCCATAATCGGGTCAAAGAACGCGTCCCACAATCGCGAAACCAGCAGGAGCGTCGCCGCCAGACCGGCGCTCAGGCCGAACACGTCCGTGTAGAAATTCGCCTGGAACAGAATCATCGTCATGAAGACGAAATTCGCGGCCGCGTCTCCGCGCGCTGTAGCCCGCCTTTTCGACGAACGAAAGTTTCTGGTGGAAGTGTGCTCGGCCATATTAACGGGTTTACTTCGCACCGTCAAAATCACTTTTTGCAGATCGCTGTCCCGCGAGGAATTGCCGACCATGATTTCGAACTCGCCCGGCTCGACGACGTATTTCATGTTGATGTCATAAAATGCCAGCGATTCGGGGGTGATGTCCAGCGCGACGGTCTGGGTTTCGTCCGGGAGGCAGTGAAACTTTTTTGAAGCCCTTTAATTCCTTGACGGGCCGGGTGACGGAGCTGACCAGGTCGCGGATATACATTTGCACGACTTCCGTCCCGGCGCGTTTGCCGGTGTTGGTCACGTCCACTAGAATCTTGTGTTGACGCCGTCACGCCTGATTCTTTTTCTTTGCCAGCCGGAGGTTCTTGCAAGGCGAACGTCGTGTAGCTCAGACCGAAACCGAAAGGGATAGAGCGGCGACGCCTCGTCGAACAAATAGCCGCGGCGGGCCGGAAGGTTTGTAATTGTAGAAAGCCGGGCAGGTGTCCTGCCGAACGGGGAATGGTAATGGGCAGTTTCCCGCCTGGATTGAATCGC
Organism: uncultured Verrucomicrobiae bacterium; assembly: GCA_963707025.1. Lineage (GTDB taxonomy): Bacteria > Verrucomicrobiota > Verrucomicrobiia > Limisphaerales > Palsa-1400 > JBEKOF01. The sequence continues at coordinate 459,539 of CAVPOM010000004.1, forward strand.
CGAATAGAACTTCGGCGACCGCATGGCCGGTTTCCTGGCCGAGATACCAGCACTCAAAAATCGACCGGCACGTTTTCACTCAAGATACTGGATGGAAAGCGGGCTGCCGTTGAACAGAAAGACGATGACCGGTTTGCCGGTCGAAAGCATGGCGGTGACCAGTTCCTGTTGCTGCCCGACCAACTCCAGGCGCGTCCGGTCGCCCATGTGCTTAAGCGACCAGGCTTCGCGCGAAGTCTGCTCGTTGCCGCCGATGGCCAGCACGATCACGTCCGCATTCCGGGCGACCTTGACCGCTTCCTGGATTTGTTTGCGGTCATCCTCCGGATGGCTGGGCGTGACCAAATCCTGGTTCCACGAGCCGCCGACGCGTAATCTTGCAGCCTTCCCAATAAGGCACTTGCACCCGGTCACCCACTTTCGCGCGGATGCCTTCCAGCAGCAGAGATGAAAGAATTTGGGTTTGCCGCTGTAGCCGCCCAGCAGTTCGCGGTCCGCGTTCGGTCCGATGACCGCGATGGATTTAATTTTGCGCGGATTCAGCGGCACCAGATTGTTCTCGTTTTTCAGCAGCGTGATGGTTTCCCGCGCGGCCTGCAGCGCCAGCTTGCGGTTGGCTTCGCAGCCGACAATTCCGCTCGGCTTCGTCCGGGATCCACGTAACGGATCGTCGAACAAGCCCAGTCTTGAATTTCCAGTACAGCATGGGCGCGACCAGTTCGTCCAGGTGCGGATTCCTTGAGCACGCCTGTTGCGGACCAGTTCGACCAGATGCAAATAACAATCCGGCTCCGGCAATTCGATGTTGACTCCCGCGCGGACGGCCAGCAGCGCAGGCTTCCCTTTTGTCCTTGGCCACCCAATGGCCGTGCGTGTCGGGGCGATGGCTCAATTCCCAGATCGCGTAGTAATCGGAAACGACGAAGCCTTTGAAGCCCCATTCCTGGCGCAGCACGTCGCGCAGCAGCCATCGCTGGCGTGCGACGGCACGCCGTCAATTTCATTGTACGACGGCCATCACGCTGATGGCGCCCGGCCTTTTGAATGCACTCCTTGAACGGACGCAAAAAAGTTTCGCGCAGCACGCGCATGGAGACATTGGCCGGCGCGCAATTCATGCCCGATTCCGGCTGGCCGTGGGCGGCAAAATGTTTCAGCGTGGCGATGACATGCTTTTTGTCCTTGAACGAAGCGTCGCCCTGAAATCCCCGCACCGCGGCCATGCCCAGTTGCGTCACCAGGTAAGGGTCTTCGCCGAAGGTTTCCTCCACGCGTCCCCAGCGCGGCTCCCGCGCCACATCCACCACCGGCGTCAGCGCCTGATGCGTCGCCGCGGGCGCGCGCTTCTTCCGCCGCCATGGTGTAAAGCGCCTCCACCAATTCGGGATTGAAAGTCGCGGCCAGGCCGATGGGTTGCGAAAAACTGGTCGCATCCTTGGCGGCGTGGCCGTGCAGACATTCCTCGTGGAACATCACCGGGATGCCCAGCCGGCTGTTCTCGATGAAGAATTTCTGAATGGCGTTGGTCAACTCGGCCGTCGCTTTGCGCGTCCTTCCCCCCGCCGGCGTCGCTCGGGCCGCCCAACCTGGCCCAAGCCATGCCCCTTTTTGAAACTGGCTTTGGCCTTCTGCAGATCGAAATTGCCCGCCGCATCCAGCAAGGTTTCGGATTTCTTCTGCCAGACGCACATCATTTGCGCGGCCTTTTCCTCCAGCGTCATCCGCCGGAGCAGGTCTTGCACCCGCTCCGCCACGGGCAGACCCGCCTTCTTGTACGGAGCTTCGGCCCCGGGTCGTTTTCCAGTGGAAGCAGAACGCGTATCGGACAGGGGAACACTTCGTTTGGTCCAAGTCGGCCGTTGCTGTTTCATGAATTCCTGTTGCGCGCCGGCCATCACAATGGCCGGTCGCGGGCTGGTAGATTACCCGGCCGCTTTTGGGTCGTCCAGTCTGCGGTTTGAAATCATGGCCGGAGTATTTCAGGCAGAACACCCCGGCGGAATGGAGGATATTATGATTTGCATGGACAATCCTCTGGCCAGACCGCTTCTCTGCGGCGCCATTGGATTTATCATGCCAGGAGAATTGCCTGGCCCATTTCAACTGCCTGGCGCCTGGTCTGCTCTTTGAAGAGGGCGCGCACTCCGTGGGCGCCGCGTCGGACAATTCCGGCCTGGCGGGACCCTGCCGCGTAATGCGGCTGCAGTATATGTGAAACCGCTCTAAAATGGTGCGCGAGAGAGGATTCGAACCTCCACCCCTTGCGGGACCAGATCCTAAGTCTGGCGTGTCTGCCATTCCACCACTCGCGCCGCGGACGTTCCGGCTGACCATACCCCATTCCCGCCGCCACTGGCAAGTTTTCGGCGAAGAGGGTAGTGCCTTAATTTCATTGTTGTAGTGTCGGCGCGACACGGGAACGTGTGGCGGACAAAATCTGCTTACGGCACTGGTATGCCCAGATCGCGGCAAATTTTCCGGGCAAGAAACTTGTTGATCTCCTAGTGCCGCGGCACGGCGGAGCGCCGATTTGAAGCCGGGTTGCCCTACCATGAGTGGTCGCTGCCTTCGCGGATGAAAACGCACCCGTGGGCCGTGAGATGGCGGATTAGTTCCCGCCGTTTCACAGAACGATGGCTTCCTCCTGGTACCCTTCCTGCGCGGCGGCGAGGGCATCCTCGCGATTAAACTCCAACGCCTCTTTTAATGCGGAGCGCAAGTTCTTCAGAAGCTCGGCGTGGGTTTTGCCCTGGCAATTGACCCCGGGAATTTCCTGCACCCAGCCAATCCACCACCCACCGTCCTGTTTGATAACTGCCGTAAAATGCCGATTCATGTTTCAAAAGCACAGCCATCCCACAGGAAATTGGAAAAGAGTGTTGGCTTGACCATTTGAACCTGCCACAAGGCAGGCATGAAAAACAAAAAAATCAAACCAACACGGTCCCGGTTTAACGTTTTGCGCCAGATTTGCAATCTCATTCCTGCGCATGAAGTCTCCAAAATAGCGCGGGAGACCGGGGCTCTGGATAAGTCGCGCACCTTCAGTCCGTGGAGTCACACGGTCAGTTTGCTGGACGCGCAACTCACCCATTGCATCGGACTCAACGATCTGTGCGACTCGCTGCAATTGCATTCCGGGCCGCTGTCCACTTTGCGCGGCGCCAGCGCCCCCAGCCGCAACGGCCTCTCCCACGCCAACCGGGAGCGTCCGGCCCAGATGGCCGAACAACTCTTCTGGCGGGTCCTGGAGCATTTGAAAGCACAGACGCCCGGCTTTGCCGCGGGCCAGCGCCGTGGCCCCGCCTTCCGTTTCAAGATGCCCATCCATGTGATTGATAGCACGACCATGGAACTGGTGGCCAACTGCCTGGACTGGGCCAAGCACCGCCGGCGCAAGGCCGCCGCCAAAACCCATATGCGGTTGAATCTGCAGAATCTTTTGCCCGGTTTTGTCATTGTGGACACTGCCGCCGAGCACGACAACCGACGGGCGCGGGAACTGTGCGCCGACTTGAAGAGCGGCGAAATCGCCTTGTTCGACAAGGGTTATGTGGACTTCGGCCACTTGCGGGATTTGGACGGGCGCGGGGTCTTTTGGGTGACGCGGGCCAAGGAGAACATGGGCTATGAGGTGGTGCGGAAAATGCCCGCCTCCAGAGACCCGAAGATTTTGCGCGACGAAGTGATCGTCCTGAGCAACGAGAACAAACCCGCGCCGGAGTTGATGCGCCGGGTGGTGGCGCTGGTCGAGATTGATGGAGAGGAACGGGAAATGACCTTCCTGACCAACAACCTGGAGTGGAGTCCGCGCAGCGTGGCCGACCTTTACCGCTGCCGCTGGCAGATCGAAGTCTTCTTCAAACAAATCAAGCAGACCTTGCAGTTGGCGGATTTTCTGGGCCACAACGCCAACGCCGTGCGCTGGCAGGTGTGGACGGCGCTGTTGACCTACGTGCTGTTGCGCTACCTCAGTCACCTCTCCAACTGGGCGCACAGCTTCACCCGGCTGTTCACGATTTTGCGGGCGGCGCTCTGGGAGAAATATGATCTGCTCAATTTGCTGGCGTGCTATGGGACAGCAGGCGGCAGCTTTCGCCACTTGGCGCGGCCCGAGCAGGCGTATTTCCCCGGCTTCCAATAAAGCTATGGGACAGCACACGCGCCCAAACAGGCGCATACCAAACCCAAAAGCCAAACTCGGAAAAATCAAAATCTCATTTTACCCCGAAGACCAATTAAACCCTTGCAAATGAACAGGTCAGCACCAGACTTTTCCCCTTATGAGACGGGTGTGTTTTATTTCGTAGTCTTTGCCGTTTGCAGTGGCCTTCCGCAATGACTCATAAAACGGAGTGCCTTTGATCTTAGTCAGCGTGGATGCCTTTATTAAGTACGGCTTTACGGCTTTGCCCCACCAATCGGAAACTGTATTTTTGTTGAAAGGCGGTAGCTGGCGGTAAACGAACACCTCGGGATTGTGAGGGTAGTGGTCTCGAATCCAATCTTCAAGGGTGACATTACGATATTTCTCCCATTCGCTGCCTGGGTGCTCTTTGGCGAGTTCTTGCATTTGCTGCAATGACCCTTCATCCCATTTTATTCTTCGCTGCCAAGACGCAATTTCCTCAAGAATTTCAGCAACAAGTCGCGTCGCTGGCTTATCCAACTGGTGCATGGCGCTTGAATCCATGTTCACGATGGAGGCTTGGGACAATCCGATAGCTTTCGAAACGGCTTCGAAGTCATGCGTGAAAGTCTTCGACTTTGCACGCAGCGACGGGAGAAACAGGGCATCGCTCGCCAATAATTTTAGGCTTTCAGGTTTCGAGAGGGCGACGTGATGTATGACCTCCGCGAACAGTTGTCCTCCGCACCACGCACAAATAAGCGCGGAAGGCTCGCCAGCGCGGGCAAACACCGCCACTTTTTCGCTTATCCAATTTGCGCGTGTGCAAAGGCAACTTATCGCATCGTCATGAAAACGATCATCCGTTGCGTCCGTGTAATTTGCCTTGTAAAAGAACGCTTTCGACTCAACTATCTTCAAAAGCATTTCTACTCCATAATCTATTGCCTGATGAGCTTCAGTCATGGCCGCTCGCGGGTCTGCCTTTACGTGTGCGGCAATGCGCTTCTTCTGTTTTTGGTATCGCTCAATCAATTCTTGCCACTCGGTGTTGGCAACTTTAGCTTTATGGGTATTAACTCTCATTCTCATTTGGCGGGGCGCTTGAAGTAAAGGATGATGTAGGCGGTGCGCGTATTAACAAAGGCCATTTTGCCGATTTGCGCGGGGTCCGGGCTAAGAGTTTCGACCTGGGGTACGGCGGCGACAAGTTCCCACCCATGTTCTCCGGCAATGTTCGGTTCTGTGTCCAGGTCAACAAAGTTGCCGGGCATGGCTTCAATCAGCGCAACGGTCGTGCGGTCGGGTTTCGGCTTATCCTGCTCTTTCGCCAGCGCCCTGGTTTCCACGTTGGTTTCGATGACGACTTTGTATTCCCAATTGGTCATGCGCGGAGGTTCTGGGGACGGTGCCGGAGCTGGGGCTTCCACAATGGCTGCCTGGGCGGGAGCCGGTGGCTGCTGAATGGGTCGTGCGGTGGGTTTACAGGCACAGATTGATGAGAGGATAAACAGGGAGACTGGGATTGACAGGATGGGTTTCATGGCTTCATTTTTCGGTGTTGGCGCGGAGGAGCGAGAGGGTGTGCTACTGCTCTTTGATTTCGGCAGTTGTTTCGTTGGTCTTATTTACTTGGAATAGGAGTTGACGGTCTAGTGCTTTAATTCGCCGTTTCAGAGGCAAATGCGGGTTCAGTTCTAGGGCGCGTTTCAGGCACGCCAGTTCATCCGCTGGAACACCTATGGCACCATACATCGTTGCAGAGGCTGCCCAAGCCCGAGCTCGCCATTTCGGGTATCGATCAAAATACTGGGTTGTCGTCAGCTTTGCCAGCGAATCACAAAGCCAATTCCAGCGCCCTTCGTCACGTACGAGAGGCGTTTCGCCAAGCGAACTCTCCACTTCCTCAAGCAAACGAAATGTGGTGTCCTTCTCTGCTCGCTCCTGGGCGACCTGCTGGTTTCGCCTCTCGTAATCTGCCTTTGCCTGCTCCGCTTGTTCGCGCTGCTGGTGGCGTTTGTGAGCCACACGCTCTTCCCGCGTTGCTCCCGGCCTAGGACCGCCGTGTCGGTAGATGGCCTCTTCCAACTCGCGCTTGGTTTCAAGCAAAAGCTCCATAGGTGGTCCCTTTCCGTCCTGCCACAAACTCGGGCCCTTAGGCAGTTCGGCCAATTTGGCGTCCAATTCCGCCTCACTGACAACACCCATGACGATGGCCTCATCTTGATCTATCCAACGCCAAGACGCACAACTGCTCTGCGCATAAGGCGGATACGGGTTGCCCAAGCCGTCGTCAAACGTGCCACTTAACCGATCCCAGATGGCATCCCACTTTGCTGCAATCATTCGACCTTCATAAAGTGTTCCGCCACAGCGTGCCCAACGAGCGTGCCATTCGTTTGTGTTTTCCTCCCAAAACAACGACAGGGTGAGTTCCCACGCCGGCCAAGTGCGCAAAGAAATCCTATCATTCCGGCGCTCCCAATCGGCGCGGCCGGATCGCTGGCTCTCGACGATGCGCTGGGCAAGGCGTTCTTGACCCCAGTGTTCAAGCCACTCCTCGAATGTCAAAAGATTCATTTCCTGGGTGAAAACTAGAGCCACGGTTCCCGTAGGTAAAGTGGAAATTGGTGGCGTGGCGCGATTCCATGTGATAGCGCGGAGTGGATGTTTGCCAAAAGGCGCTCGCTCTATCGAAGGTGATTGCGAACGGCGAAGCCCTGCCCTGGTGGTGACGGCATTGGCCGCAGTGTTGCGAGGGCAGCCGGGGCGCAATCCTGCGGACAATGACGACACGACCAGGCACTTGTCGGGGCGGAGCGTTCGCGTGTTGGCATTCGGCTTGGCCTTCCTGCCTTTAGCAAGCCGGATGACGACACGGGAACGAGCCGCGGGGAAATCCCCTGTTTCAATTTGTGCCACTTTTTGTGCCACTTTCATGGTTTTCTCGAACCTCCCCGGCAGTGTGGCGAAAAGTGAGTTTTCCCCTTTAAAATCAAGGGGTTTGACGTGGTTTAAGCAATGGAAAGAATTGACATAAAATGGCTATTTCTCGAATCCTAAGTCTGGCGTGTCTGCCATTCCACCACTCGCGCCGCGGACGTTGCGGCTGACAATACCCCGTTTCCGCCGCCACTGGCAAGTTTTCGGGAAAGTGAGCAGCTTTCTAATTTGTTGTAGCGTCGAGCCTGTGGGTCGAAATCGGCGCACAGCGCCGACACTACAACAAGCTTGGGAGCGACGAGAGTTCAGGGAAACACCAGCCGAATTCCATTCGTCCCCGGGAAATTAGTCCCGGCCTGCGCATTTATCAGCCAGTTCTGTCTCAGACTCGCCGACGACATCACTTGCCCGCTTCCGTCGCCCAGCAAAATATTTCCAGAGCCTGCTGGATCCCCGTGCGAATGCATCTTCAACGACCAGGAGACAGGGGTGTTGGTGAAGAGGACGACATTATTGCCTTGTCCATTCGTGGGCGAATAGCCGTAATTGGGATCGGGGACGGTGCCGGGACCGAGGTTGCGATCCCCACCTGCTATGGCCTGCGGATAGACGTCGCTGGTGTCCATTCCCACAAAATAAGAGACGTGGGTGTTATCGAAGCCATTGGTGAAAGTTTTGGCGGGCTTCCGTTCGTCGGCGGGGCAAACCACAATCGCCGGCGATTCGCCCAACTCCTTCCGGAGGATCGCGTAGTTTGTCCACAAGTACTTGCCAGCCTTGGAATTCGTCAGAAGCTCGCTCCAACCGCCGGTGGTAATGGAGGTCTGCCATGGCACGAGATCGCCATGATCCCCCGCCCAAAGGCGATAGGCGGTGCCAATACACATCATGTTGTTCAGGCAATAGATACGCCAAGCCTTCTGGCGCGCTTTTTGCACGGCGGGCACAATGATCATCGCCAGCAACGCAACAACCACCAGGATTACCACCACCAAATCCCGTCGCGTGAACCCTCCTTTCGCTTGTTGTGTCAAGCGTTTCATAAGGCAATACTCGGGCCATTGCGCCGCCAAGTCAAGCAAAAATCGGCGGGAAAAAGCCGGGCCTCAATCATTAGCGACTTTTTCGGGGAGCGCGGTCGTCTCGACCGCATCCGTCGGCGTCCCGCCGGCGGAATCTCTCGTCCGAAATCGGCGCACCTTTTGGATGCGTCTGCAAGCACATCGCTAATGATCCCGGAGCAGAGGGCAGTCACGGATGGCAGGCCGAAACTCCGTCGAGCAGATCATGGAGAGCATCGAAGGGGCGAACCATAGGGAGCAACTTATCGAAGACCTGACCGATCTGATGAAGGGCGGTAAGTTGGATGTAACAAAATGTAACGGGGGCAATTTTCGCAAACCGTTGATAATCAACAACGGTAACGGTGTAACGGTCGTCGCCCTTCTCACCCTGCCTGCATTGGATGTAACAAAATGTAACGGGGTGTAACGGGGGCAGTTTTCGTAAACCGTTGATAATCAACAACTGTAACGGTGTAACGGCTGTAATGCACCTCACCCTGCCTGCAAGAGTGGGCGTCGAACAAGTCGCTGCCCACACTTGCAGGCCCCCCATTACGGTGAAGAAACAATAATCCCGTCCCGCTCAAAACTCCGCCGGCCATTTCCCCGTCTCCAATACTTTGGCCGCGATGTGTTGTGCATCGCTGTCGTCCAAGTCGAACGGCGCAAAGGCGGCGCACGCTTTCAATTCCCCGGTCATCAATTTCTTCTGGCCGACGATGTGATAGACGTGCGCCAGTTGCAGATGGTGAATGACGCGGTTGGGAGCCAGTTCGATGGCCTTCTTGAAATTCTGGATGGCCATTTCGTTGCTCGCTTTTGGCAGGCCCCCATATACCAGTTTCACCAAAGCCGTCAGGAACAGGTTCATATTGGCCACCTCGCAATTCCACCGTCCCAGCATGTGATAGGACAGATCGAATTTCGGGTCCAGCACTATGGCCTTTTCCGCCTCCGCCTTGATCTGCCGCGAATAGTTGACCTTGGTTTGATTATCCAACCAGGGAAAATTCTTGGCATAGCAGACCGCGACGCAGACGTGGGCTTTGGCGCTCTGCGCGTCCTCCGCCGCCGCCTTCCGCCCGCAAGCCAGCGCTTGGGCGGCCAGCTCCTTCTGCTCCGTCCTGGATTTTGCCAGATGCATCAAGTCGCAATACGCTTCCGCCATTTTGATTTGAACCTCCGCCTTGCCGGGAAACAACTTTTCGGCCTGAAGAAAAACTTGCAGCGCCGCCCTGGTCTCATGCTGCTGGCTGAGAACATCCCCCCGGGCCACCAGATTGGTCAGCGACAAATCCTCCGCCTGGACCGCCGCGCCCTGGCACAACAGCCAGCAAAGCGCCAGCCGCGCGCCGCGGAAAACGCGCGCGGCAAAACCGGGCCTGGACTCAGCAGCGATCACGCGCGGAATCTAGCCATCCCCGTCCCCAATAGCCAACGAAAAGCGGCCTCCCAGCCGCCCGGCTGCCGGGGAGCGCGACCTTCCCGGTCGGCTCCGTCGGCCTCCCGCCGGCGGGATCCAATTTGCAGCAGGGCGAGACTCCATAGCGCCGTCGAATTTCCCTCGCCCCGCGAAGATGTCCCGCCATAATTCTTTTCTTTCCCCACACGTTGCGCAGGCTTGCGGGGCAGGGGAGTTGGGTTTTAAATGGGGGCATGGCTGTGGCGGAAAACCAGCCGGAAAAAACCGCATGAGTCTCATTGCTTCATTTGACGAGTTTGTGCCGCAATTGCGCGCGTTTATGACGCGGGCGCAAGAGGCGTCTGTTCCAGACGCCGGCCTGGACGCGGAGTTCAACCGGCTGGCGGCGGCGCTGTTCGCGCTGCAAAAGGAGGCGGTGCCGATCTATGGGGAGCTTTGCCGGAAACGAAACATTTCCGCGGTTGACGACTGGCGCGACATTCCGGCGCTGCCCTCTTCCACCTTCAAGGAGTATGAGGTCACCAGCCTGCCGGCCGCGCAACGAACCCATGTCTTCCATTCCAGCGGCACCACCCAACACCGGCCCGGCCGCCATTTTCACAATGCCCAATCTCTCCAGGTTTATGAGGAGTCGCTGCGCCCGTGGTTCCGGCGCCATTTTCTCCCTCCGCCCTCCTCCCTCCTCCATTCTCCTTTGCTCATCTTGACTCCTCCTGCCGCCGCGGCGCCGCACTCGTCGCTGGCTTATATGTTTGAGACGGTGCGGGGGGAATTTGGCCATTCGATTTTCACCGGACGGATTGACGGGGAAGGAGCCTGGGCGCTGGACTTGGAGCAAACGATGGCGGCGCTGCAACAAGCGCAGTCCGACCGCCAGCCGGCGGCGCTGCTCGGCACCGCCTTCTCTTTTGTGCATTTGCTGGATCATTGCCGCTCCAGCCAGGCGCGCTTCCGGCTGGCGGCTGGCTCACGCGCGCTGGAAACCGGCGGCTATAAAGGGCGGGGGCGGATGGCGTCCAAAGCGGAGTTGCGGCAGATGATGACGCGCTGGCTGGGGATTCCCGAATCGCACATTGTGGCCGAATACGGCATGAGCGAATTGAGTTCGCAGGCTTACGACCGCGTCCTGCCCGAAGCAACGGGCGTGGGTTTCCGCTTTCCGCCCTGGGCGCGGGCCCAGATCATTTCGCCGGAAACCGGACGCGAAGCGGAGGAGGGGGAAACCGGCCTGCTCCGGGTTTTTGACCTGGCCAATGTCCGCTCGGCCCTGGCCGTGCAGACGGAGGACCTGGCGGTCCGCCGCGGGGAGGGATTTGAGCTGGCGGGGCGGGCGGCGCGGGCGGCGGCGCGCGGCTGTTCGCTGCTGCCCCAACAATTATGATTGACCATCCGTTGAACCTGCCGAATTATTTCCTGGCCGACCTGCCGCCCGAGGCGGCGCTGACGCCCGGGTTGATCACCGAAGCCTGCCAGACGCTGAAACGCAACCGCGCGCGCTATCTGGAGGGGCGCACCACCGAGAGCCTCATCCAATGCCTGGACGGCATCGGGCGCGACTGGCTGGAAGCCGATTATCCCTTCCGCCGGGCATGCCCTGGAAGCCGGGCCGGCGGCGACCGGTTTTTCCGCGGCGGTGTTGGCGGCGGGGCTGGACAGTTTTTTCCAGCAACTGACGGCGGAGAATTTGGAGGGTTTGCTGCGGCAGGAGCTGGGGCATCCGCACCGCCTGGACGATTTTTTTCCGGGTGATCACGAACGGGCCTCCAACCGCGTGGCGCTGGCGCGCGGGCCGCAGTTGCTGGCGCACATCGCGCCCGGCAACATCCCCAGCGCGGTCATGCAGGGCTTGGTGCTGGGTTTGCTGGCGCGGTCGGCCCAATTTGTCAAATGCGCCACCGGCCAGGCCTTCCTGGCGCGCCTGTTCGCCCATTCCCTTTACGAGGCGGAGGCCAAACTGGGCGCCTGCCTGGAGGTGGCCGAATGGCCGGGCGGGACGGAGAACCTGGAGGCGGCGCTCTTTGCCGAGGCGGATTGCGTGGCGGCGACGGGCAGCGACGAAACGCTCGCGGCCATCCGCAGGACGTTGCCGGGGCAGGTGCGCTTCGTCGGTTATGGCACGCGGGTCAGTTTCGGCTTTGTGGCCAGGGACGCGCTGAGCGGACGCCACCCGGAAACCATCGCGGCGCAGGCGGCGCAGGATGTGGCGGCGTGGAACCAGCTTGGGTGCCTTTCGCCGCATGTCATTTATGTGGAGCAGGGCGGGAGGATTGGGGCGGAAGGCTTTGCCGACTTGCTCGCCGGAGCGCTGGAGGCGCTGGAAAAAACCCATCCGCGCGGCCGGCTGGCGGCGCGGGAAGCGGCCGGGATCGCGGCGCGGCGCTCCTTTTACGAGGTGCGCGCCGCCCATTCCCCGGACACGAAAATGTGGGCCAGTTCGGAATCCACCGCCTGGACGGTGGTGTTGGAGACGGAGGCGCAGTTCCAAGTGTCGTGTTTGAACCGGTTTGTTTATGTCAAGGCGGTCAACGATGTGAGGGAGGCCTTGCAGGCGGCGGACCCGGTGCGGGAAAACATTTCCACGGTGGGCCTGGCCAGCAGCGGAGCGCGGGCGGCGGAACTGGCGCAGCAATTCGCCCGCTGGGGCGCGCGGCGGATTTGCCCGCTGGGCCAGATGCAGAACCCGCCCCTGGGCTGGCGCCACGACGGCCGCCCGGCGCTGGGGGATTTGCTGACCTGGAGCGAGTGGGAGAAGTAAGAAAATGCAGAATGCAGAACGCAAAAGGCAGAATGAGAAATGGAAAAGGCAGAATGAGAAACGCAAAAGGAGAAAAACTAAAAATGGAGTTGCGAAAAACATTTCAATTTGAAGCGGCGCATTTGCTGCCCCATCTGCCCAAATCCCACAAATGCCGCCGCTTGCACGGGCACAGCTTCAAGGTCGAGGTGGCCGTCTCCGGCCCGTGCCATCCCAAGCTGGGCTGGGTGATGGATTACGCGGAAATCGCGGAGGCCTTCCAGCCGATTTGGCAGCAACTGGATCATAATTATTTGAATGACATCCGCGGCCTGGAAAATCCGACCAGCGAAAACCTCGCCCTCTGGATTTGGCAAAGATTGAAGCCGCGCCTGCCATTGTTGACAGAGGTGGTGGTGGCCGAGACCTGCACCGCCCGCTGTGTTTACCGGGGTTAATGAAACCTTTGGCTCGGGCGCGGCGTCTGTGTTGGCATTGAATCCAATCTTGACCGCACGCCGGCTTCGCCTGATTATTTAACGGGGATAACCATATATGAATTTGCCAAAAAACCTCCTCTCCGTCCGCAGCCTCGCCGCCGCCGCGATGGCCGCCATCATTCCAGCCAGCCTGGGCGCGTTCGTGCCGCCGACGGGAATCAGTTTGTCGAGCCTCTATTCCTTCGCCAACGCCGCCAACCCGGTGGCCAGCCTGGTGCAGGGCACGAATGGAAATTTCTACGGCACAATGGAGGGATCAGGAACAAACTTCCTGGGCGCGGTGTTCGTGCTCACGCCGTCCGGCGCTTTTACCGATCTGGTTTTGTTTAACGGCGCCAACGGCTCCACGCCCGCCTGCCCTTTGTTTTTGTCCACGGATGGCAATTTCTACGGCACCACGGCAAAGGGAGGGACCGGCAACCAAGGCATTCTTTTTAAAATGTCGCCCTCGGGCAGCTTCACCATTCTGGCGCGATTTCAGGGAGCCAATGGGGCCAATCCCATAGGCGGCCTGGTGCGGGGTGCGAAGGGATATTTTTACGGCACGACCTGGGCCGGGGGATCCAACGGGGTGGGGGAGGTCTTTGCGTGGTCCCCGGCCATCGGCGTGAGCAATCTGTATTCGTTTAACGGCACCGATGGCGCCAATCCGCCGGGCGGGTTGGTGGCCGGTTTGGACGGCAACTTGTATGGCACCACTTACCTGGGCGGGGCGAATGGATTGGGCACGGTCTTTCAACTCACTCCGTCGAACACGCTGAACACGCTGGTTTCATTTTCGCTGACCAACGGCGCGTTTCCATTGGGGCTGGTGCGGGCGCCCAATGGCCTGATGTATGGCGCGGCCTTTGCCGGCGGGACTAATAATTTTGGCTCGGTTTTCGAGGTGACAACGACGGGCGGTCTCACCACGCTGGCCTCCTTCGGCATCGGCAACGGGGCCAATCCCCAGGCTTCCGTCATCCTGGGCGCCGACGGCTTCCTCTATGGCACGACGGTGCAAGGCGGTGCGGACGGCAAAGGCGTCATTTTCCGGGTGTCCACCAATGCCACCGTTGGCAGCGGCCGTGGCGGCGGCCGGGGCGGCGGCCGGGGGTCAGGCGGGTCGGGGACCAGCTCGGCGGTCTTGACCAATCTGGTTTTCTTTTCCGGCTTCAACGGCGCTTTTCCACAGGGAGGACTGATGCAGGCCGGCGACGGCAATATTTACGGCACAACGACGAGCGGCAGCGCGAATGGCTTTGGCAATATCTTTGAGCTGTCCGGTTTTCCGCCAACCATCTTCGCCCAACCTGCCAGTGAGGACTTCGCGGTCAAAGCGACCAACCACTTTACGGTGGGGGCCACCGGCTCGGCCCCGTTGAGTTATCAATGGGTCATGGCGGGGACTAATCTGACCGACGGCGGGAACATTTCCGGCGCGACCAACAGCGAGCTGACCCTGGCGCCCGCCGTGCTGTCCGATGCGGGAAGTTATGTGGTGGTGGTGGCCAACGCTTTTGGCTCGGTCACGAGCGCGGTGGCGACGTTGACGGTCCCGCCCCCGGCTCTGACGATCAAGTCGCCCGGCTCGAGTGTGCCGGGCCTGTCGCTGACCATGCACGGAAGCGCTTCGGGCAAATTCGGGGTGGCCAATGTGCAATATCAACTCAACGGCGGGGCGTGGAGTCCGGCCGCGACGACCAACCAATGGACCAATTGGTCGGCCCTGGTGTTCTTGCCGCCCGGAACCAACAGTTTCCAGGCTTACAGCGTGGACCCTGTTGGCAATCACTCGCCCACCAACAGCGTGACCTTTTTTTGCGTGATAAAGAGTCCGCTGACCTTGTTGACCAATGGTTTTGGAACGATCAGCCGCAGTTTCTCCGGGACCAATCTGGTGCTGGACACCAACTATACCGTCACGGCTGTGCCGAACTCAAAGAATCTGTTTTCCAACTGGACCGGGACGATTACGGCGACAAACAATCCGCTGAAGTTTCTGATGGTGTCGAATATGACCTTGACGGCCAACTTTGTGACCAATTCTTTCCTGCGCGCGGCCGGAACCTACAACGGACTGTTTTATGTTGACGGCGCCGTGGGCGCGGAAAGCTCCGGTTTGCTGGGCGGCTTGACGGTGGGAACGCAGGGAGTTTACACGGGCAAACTTTATATCGGCGGAAGCAACTACGGGGTGCGCGGCAATTTCGATCTGGCGGGCGACGCGAGCAATCAGATCCCGCGGGCGGCCAAATTAGGACCGGTGTTGCTGGCGATGCATTTGGACTGGAACAGCACGCCGCCGCAAATAACCGGCACGGTGCAGGGGACCAACGGCGGCGCGTGGACGGCTGCATTGACCAACGAACTGGCGGGAAGCAACCTGCCTTCCGCCGAATACACGATGCTGATACCGCCTGGACCGGGCGCTTTGGTGCCACCGCCCTCCGGCGTGGCACCGTCGCCCCCCGGCGATGGCTACGCTTTAATCACCAACCATCTCGGCGCTGTCAGCGTGACGGGTGCTTTGGCCGATGGCACAACTTTCAGCCAGAACATCGCGGAATCGGAAGCCCTGCACCTGCCGTTTTATGCCACTCCTTACACCAACGGCGGATTGCTGCTGGGCTGGCTGGACCTGGGCAGCGGCGCCCCCGCAGGCAGTCTGACCTGGATTCGCCCAACGGCGACAAGCGGCTTGTTCACCAATGGCTACACCAACACCGTCACTGTGCAAAGCTCGGCCTGGACCGATCCGGCGGCCAACACGAATATTGTCCAGCCTTTGCTCCATCATCAAACGGGTGGATCTTTTGTAATGCTGATCCTCGATCAATTGGATATTTCAGGCGGTTTTCTGGAGGCCCCGATTGTCTTCAACGTCTCCGTGGAATACGCTGGCGGAGAATTAGGGGTGGATGCTGGCGGTGCCACCAATTCGTTGAGCAGCAAGATCGCTCCCAAGACCGGTTTGTTGACCATCACCTTCGGCAACGGCCAAGGCACCAACACCACCAGCGCGACCGGGGCGATCCTGCAAAATCACGCGCTGGGCGGCGGCTTTTTCACCACCAAGACCAACGCGGGAGCGTTCACGCTGATCCCAACCCTATAACAATAGTTTTGACACAGCCGCCGGCGCGGCCCCCCAAGCCATGACCGTTTATTCGCCACAGATCATCGGTTCGCTTTGGGGCGCGTCCGAATTCTGCCTGCTGCTCTTCAAGCGATCCAAGTCAGGCGCCGTCTCCAAGGACCGCCATTCCTTGGCCGTCATCTGGCTGGTGATCCTGGCGGCTATCGCCCTGAGCCTGGTCGCCGCTTACCAACTCCCATCCTGCCGGCTGGCCGCTTCCAAGCTTGTCACTTCGATCTCCTGCGGACTCCTGATTTTTGGCGTTGCTCTGCGCTGGTATGCGATTCTGTATCTTGGGCGCTTCTTCACCGCCAACGTCGCGATCCACGCCGGCCACCAGGTGGTGGATTCCGGGCCCTATCGTTTCATTCGCCATCCCAGTTATACCGGATGCCTTCTGGCCGCGGCGGGTTACGCGATGACTTTGCACAACTGGGCCTCATTGGTGATAATCGTCCTGCCGTGCGTCGCCGTGATGCTCTGGCGCATCCACATCGAGGAACAAGCCTTGCGCGAGGCGCTGGGCGAACGGTATTCCAGTTACATGCGGCGCACGCGGCGCCTGATTCCCTTCCTTTATTAAAGGCAAAAACGTCCGTTTCACTCCCAAAGCGGCACTGGCCTTCCGCACTCCACGAGCCTTCGCGTTCACCGGGCGCGACCGAATCGCCGGCAGGTCTTGGAGTGCGGGCGCGCCGGCGCCGTTTTCCCGCTGCGGGCACAGGAATCAGTCTCGATCGCAAGTCGCGTTGGCGGGCAGGAGGCAAAGGGGGATCACTCCCCAAAATTGCGCAAAATGTTTTGGGCGGAGCGCTTGACGCTTTCGCTCAGTTCCGGCGGCTGGAGGACGCGGGCATGGCCGGCCCAGCCGAGAATCCAGCGCTCCACCTCGGCCAGGCTGGAAAGTTTCATGCGCAGCTCCACGCCGCCGTCGGGCAATTCGCGCAGTTGCTGCGATTCGTGCCATTTCTTCTCGCGAATGTAATCGGCAACCATTTCCTGAAACGGATGACCACCTCGAACTCGCCCTGGCCGGATTGCACGCCAAAGCTGTCGCGCAGCCGTTTTTCCAGGGAGAACTTTTGCGGGCGCTCAAAGGTTTTGCCGGTGAGCCGGACGGCCTGGATGCGGGCGGGCACGAAGGTGCGGATGTCCTTGCGCAGATGATCGAAGGCGAAGAGAAACCATTCGCCGTTGATGTTGGCCAGGTGATAGGGGTCCACCAGGCGCTGCTCGGTCTCGCGGCTGGCCGGGCTTGCGGTAGGTCAGTTCGCAGTTGCTGGCGCCGCGGCGGTGGCTTTGGCCAGGGCGTCGAAGATCTCCAGATTCAGAATCGGCTCGGCGCGGGTGCGGAAGGAGATGGTCTGCTCCCAGTCGGCCAGGTTGAGCGAAATGGTGTCGGGCAGGGACTGCTCCATTTTTTTGAAGGCGCTGAGCAGGGGCCTCTCGAAGCTGGTGCCGCGATATTGCTGCAGGGCCTTCTCCGCCACGACCAGCGCGAACAATTCGCCTTCGGTAATCTGCAGGGTGGGGAAGGCGCTGACTTCCTCGGTGTAATGGTAGCCGTGGTGCGCGGCGCATCGAACTCCAGCGGCAGCTCCAGCCGGTCGCGCATGAATTCCAGGTCGCGGTGAATGGATCTTGGTGCTGACTTCCAGTTCGCGGGCCAGGGAGGCGGCGTTGGGGTATTTGCCCGATTGAATGGCCTGATGAATCCGCAGCATCCGCTCCAACGGCGGGCGCGGAATGAAGCAGAGCGTGACTTTACCTGGCTTTGAGGCACGCGTCAGGTTCAAGCTTCAAACCTTACCAGCTTGGCGAGCAATTCGTCGTTGGTCTTGTGCTTCTTGAGCGCGGCGGTGAGCGTTTCCATCGCTTCGATGGGATTCAAGTCCACCATCATGCGGCGCAGTTTGCGGATGGCTTCGATTGTTCTTGGCGGGAAAAAGTTTCTCCTCCTTGCGCGTGCCGCTCTTGGGAATGTCAATGGCCGGGAACAGGCGGCGGTCGGAAAGCTTGCGGTCCAGAATCAGCTCCATGTTGCCCGTGCCTTTGAACTCCTGGAAAATCAGTTCGTCCATGCGCGAGCCGGTGTCCACCAGCGCCGTGGCCAGGATGGTCAGCGAGCCGCCTTCTCGATCTTGCGCGCCGAGGCGAACATCTTGCGCGGGAATTTCCAGCGCGCGCGCGTCCACGCCGCCGGTCATCGTGCGGCCGCTGCCGCCGTGCACGCTGTTGTAGGCGCGGGCAATGCGCGTGAGCGAATCCAGCAGCACAAAAACGTCCTTGCCGGCTCTCCACCATGCGCCGGCAGCGCTCGATCATGAAGCGCGAGAGGCGGACGTGCGTTTCCAGATCCTGGTCGTTGGAGGAGGCCACGACCTCGGCCTTGACCGAGCGCTGGAAATCGGTGACTTCCTCCGGGCCGCTCGTCAATCAGCAGCACCATGGCGTGGACTTCGGGATGATTGGTGGTGATGGCGTTGCAGATCTGCTTGAGGATGGTGGTCTTGCCGGTGCGCGGCGGGGCGACAATCAGGCCGCGCGTGCCCTTGCCGATCGGCGTGACCAGGTCAATGACGCGCGTCTCGATCAGGTCGGGGCTGGTTTCCAGCTTGAACTTTTCAATGGGGTCAATGGTCGTCAGATTTTCGAAGCGGACGGCCTTGGTATAGTCCTCGAAGGGCATGTCGTTGACCTTGTTCGACGGCCTTGAGCTGCGGGCTGGTGCCGCGATGCGGCGGCTGGGTTGGGCCGGCGACGAGGCTGCCTTCGCGCAGGAAGCTGCGCCGGATGGTGTCCGGCGTGACAAAGATGTCGCGTCGGCTTGGGGTGGAAATGGTTTTGCGCGGTGCGCAGGAAACCGAAGCCCTTTTCGGAAATTTCCAGATAGCCGGAGCCGTAGTCCGGCGATGTTGTCGCCGTTGTTGTTGTGCGTTGCTCATAAATGTGTTTGTAATGTGCGAAGGCCTAAAGAATTATCCCGAAAACTCGGTATTGAACTTTGAATTTTTGGAGAACTGACCGTGGCGGCTCACTCCACTGCACATCTCGCCCAACGCGACAGTCGCATCAAACCTTCGACATGCCTATTTATTACCGGCGCAAACCCGGCCGCGCAACCGCCTAACACAGTTTTCTTGCCGGAATACAATTGGCACAATGGCCGGATCTCCATCGATTCCATCGCTCAAATCCGCCGTCAACTCAACGGCTTTCAACCGCCCACCGCCGCGCGCGCCTCCGCCGCCAGCGGCGTGCTCAAATAGCGTTCGCCGGTGGAACAGGCGATGGTGACGATCAGTTTGCCCTTGTTTTCCGGGCGTTTGGCCACTTCGATGGCCGCCACGACGTTGGCGCCGGACGAGATGCCGCACCAGAATGCCTTCTTCCTTCGCCAGCCGCCGCGCCATGGCAAACGCGTCGTCGTTGGTAACCTGAATGCATTCGGCGATCTGCGGATTGCCCTTGCTGTCCTTCAAATGCAGGTTTTTGGGGATGAAACCCGGCGCCGAGTGCCCTGAATCTTGTGCGGGCCGGGCTTGAGCGGCTGGCCGGCCAAGCGTCTGGGAAATCACCGGCGAATCCTTCGGCTCCACCGCAATGGCCGTGAAACGACGGCTTGCGCGGCTTGATGACTTCGACGCAACCGGTGATGGTGCCGCCGGTCCCGACCGCCGCGACCAGAATGTCCACCTTGCCGTCGGTGTCGGCCCAGATTTCCTCGGCCGTGGTCTTGCGATGAATTTCAGGATTGGCCGGATTGTCGAACTGCTGCGGAATCCAGGAGTTCGGCGTTTCCTTGGCCAACTGCTCGGCCTTGGCGATGGCGCCTTTCATGCCTTCGGCGCCGGGCGTCAAAACCAGCTTCGCGCCCAGCATCGCCAGCAGCGTGCGCCGTTCCAGCGACATGGTTTCGGGCATGGTCAGAATGAGCTTGTAACCCTTGGCCGCGGCGACGAACGCCAGCGCGATGCCGGTGTTGCCGCTGGTCGGCTCGATGATCACCGTGTCCTTCTTCAGAACGCCGCGCTTTTCGGCGTCTTCAATCATGGACATGCCGATGCGGTCCTTGACGCTGCCGAGCGGATTGAAAAACTCGCACTTGAGCAGAATGGTGGCGTGCAGCGCCGGCGGTGACTTTGTTCAGTTTGACCAGCGGCGTGTGCCCGACGGTTTCGACGATGTTATTGTAGATGCGTCCCATAAGAATCAATCGGGTTAATATTCTTGCAACTTTTACTTTCGACGCTGCATTTTGGCGCAACGTTCGATCAGGGCAAGCGTTTTTTTGGGGTTTTTGGGTTCCCCCGCGGCCGATTTATGAAGTTCCTGGTGTTCTTATGGTCCAGGGTCAAGATGCAAAAAAAAGATGAACCCGAGCCAGTCCAGCGACCCGGGCCAGTTCTGCCTGCGCGGCGTCGCAAGTAATGAACATTTTTCAATTTTCACCGTCGTCGTCGTTGCCGTTCCTGCAATACCGGGTTGGGAACACGATCTCTGGATTTAACGCTCTTTTGCGCGCGCCAGACTTCGGCCATGAGGTCAGGCCAGCCGGCTGGCTCGGCGGCGGCCAGGGGCTCGATCCGCCCGATGGTCCGGCCATTGCGGGTGATGAGCAAAGACTCGCCCTGCTCAAGTTGGTTCAAGACCGCCTTGGTTTCCTGGTGCAATTGTTTTGCCGTGATGATGCTCACATCCTGAAAGTAAGACCTTCAAAGTGTCTCCACAAGCCCAAGACTTTCCAGAAAAGCACTTCGTCCATTTCCTGGCGGAAGAACCAGCTCTGGATTCCCTGCGACGGCTGCTTGGGATTCCACCCATCCGGTATCAAGTTTCGAGTCTATGGCACTTCGGGAAGCAGGCCGCTTTCCAGTGGGACGGGCTTTGCCTCCAGGCGCGCGACGGCGGGTTCCAGGCCGGGCCGGGCGGCGGTGAGGGTGATGACGCCGGGAGTCAGGGTCGAACGGATCGCCACGCGGTTGATGCCGCACTCGGTGTCGAGGTACAACTTGTTGACAGAGTTTGTCCGGCCGCTGTTGTAACCGCCGCGCCAAGTCGCCGGGCCGGTTACGCTGAAATCCACGCGGGCGGCGTCGGTCGGGCAGCGGCGGCCCTGGGCGTCCACGGCCTCGATGTCGAAAAAGGCCACGTCGGAGGCGTCGGCTTGCAGGCCGTTGGGGCCGGTATGCGCAGTGAGCTTCAGGCGCCTGGGTTCGCCGGCGGTTTGGATTTCGTCCTGGGCGGCGGTTTGGCCATTGCGGGTGGCGACGGCCTTGATGGCGCCGGGTTCAAATTTGATTTCCGGGAAGGCAAAAATATAGCCGGTGTCTCCGTAATCAGTGGTTCGGTTGTTGTAGGTGTCCACGAAGTGCAACGGCTGGCGGGCCGCGCCCAAAGATTTGCCGTTGACGAAAAGTTCCACCGCGTCGCAATGACTGGCCGCGACGAAAATGGTTTTCACCGTGTTGGACGGGTAGGTCCAGTGGCCGATAATGTGGATGTCCGGGTCCGGGTTTTGCATGACGCGATAGACATAATAGGCCTGCTTGGGCAGGCGCACCGCATCCACTTTGCCGCTGACGCGGCAGACTTCGCTGCTGTCCTGGCGGCCGTCGGCGTTGGCATCGGACCAGTAAATGGAGGCGTAGCCGGACCATTTGGAGTGGGCCGGGTCCGGGTTGGAAATGCGGTTGCTGAAGTAATCGTGGTAGCGGGCGGCGGCGGCCAGGCAGAAAGTCTCCGAGTTCCAGTGATAAGTGTCTTTGGGGCCGGGCTTGAAGCCGTAGTGGGGAGGGGAGAAGTCGTCCCAGAATCTCCGGGCGGCTTCGTCGCGAAAATCCTCCGTCTCGATCAGCGGCGCCTTGTCGCGGCGTTCGGCGCTGTAGCCGCGAAAGATGTCGGTTTTCCCGCTCAACCGGTCGGTGCGCGGGTCCTGGCCGATCATCACGCCGTAGTACTCCGCAATGGGCGTCAGGGCGGTGTTGGCCGCGTTGTCGCTGTTGCCGCGCGTGCCCATGACGCGGCCGCCCTCGGGGTCCCATTGCTGGCGCAAGGCCACCATCTGCCGCATGTGCTCCGGCGTCACCACCGTGTTGCCCGCTTCCCAGAAAACTATGCTGGGCGTGTTGCGATAGAAGATGATGGAGTCGCGCATGACTTCCAACCGCTGTTGCCATTGCAGCGCGGCGACATCCGGCGGCAGACGGCGATCCAGAACCGGGTCGCCCTCCTTGTCGCCGGCGGGACAGACTTCAATGAGGCCGGCTTTGTCGCAGGCCGAGACATCGGCGCGCTGGGGCGAGATGTGCATCCAGCGGACGTAGTTGGCGTGGGTGCTGCGCACCAGCGCGGCGTTGAAGTCATGCATCCAATCCGGATAGGCCTGGCCCAGCCCGGCCCAATCGTCCGAGGCCCGTTGCGCGTAGCCGGTGAGCCAGACGAAATGGTCGTTCAGCCAGACGCCGCCCTGGCCCGCGCCGCCCTTGAATTCAGCCTTGCGAAAGCCGGTGCGCGTCCGGCAAACGTCCACCACTTTGTCGTTGACCGTCAGGACCGTGTAAACGTCGTAGAGATACGGATCGTTCACATCCCAGAAACGCGCGGCCGCCAGCGGCCCGCCGGCGGCGAGGGTTCCGGTCTGGCCGCCGTCCAAAGCAGAGGCCTCCCCTTGGAATTTGGCCCGCACCACGCCCCCGGCGTCCACCACCACGGCGGACAAGGCGACCGATTGGGCATCGGCGGATTCATTGCGCACCTGCGACTGGATGGACAGATCGCAGCTTTTATTGGCGATGGAAAAATGCGACGGAACGATGTAAAGGCCCGTCGTCTTGAGGTTCTCGTAGAGGGGCAGGGTTTGATAGATCTTGCCCGTCAGGATCAGGCGGATGTCATGATTCAGCCCGCCGTAGTTGGGATTGAAGGCCCGGCCCATCCATTCAAATTCCGCGCCGGATTCCTCCTTGTAATTGTTGCTGTTGTCCACTTTGACGGCCAGGAGGTTGTCGGCGCCGCCAAAATTCACCAGTTCGGTCAGGTCCAGCCCGCAGGGGGTGATGCCGTTTTCGTATTTGCCGGCGAATTTGCCGTTGACCCAAAAACGGCCCGCTTGTTTGAGCCCTTCAAACTCCAAAAAAACTTTCCCGCCTGCCGCCTGGCCGGCAGCTTGAAATGCTTGCGATACCAGGCGATGCCCGCGTAGGGGCGCCGGTCGCCGCCGCTGTGGTCAATGAGGCCCTGGTAAGAGTCGGTGTCGTTGTAAGTGTGCGGCGCGCTCACGCTCGCCCAGGCCGAGTCGTCGCAATCCATCTGTTGGGCATTGGCGGCATCCTCGCGGATGAATTTCCAGCCGGCGTTAAAATTATAAATGGCGCGCGGCGAAGGCGGGGGCGCGAAGGGCGGGCTGCCGGCGCCAGCGGCCAGCGCCCCGGCGGCCAGCAACCCGGCGGCAAGAGCGGTTGCAGTTTTCATTTTGTGATATTCTGCAAGGTAAAACGGCGGCAGCACTCGGTCGAGGGAATTATGGGTGTACGCCAAAAAGCCCCCGCCCAGTCTTGCGACTGCGCGGAGGCAAATTGGGGATGGGAGTTCGCCACTCTCTCTTTCCCACGCTGACATTAGGCGCGCCCTCGCGGGGCTGCCAGCTTCCCGACGCCATTCTCCACGGCAAGCGGAGTCTTCGGCCTCATAGCAGGGCCGTCCAGCGCCTTGCGGTCGCTGAATCATCGAGTGAGGCTTTTCAGCTCGCTTGGGCTGGTGGTTGCGACACCGGCTTGCGAACCAGGTGAAGACACGCTTGTGACTGCGGTTCCGCGTCTTCACCGTTTAGCGCTGGGTCGGCCGCCGCTTTTGGCGGCGCGTTGGCCCAGTGCCACGGGTCTCGCCTCTTATCTCTCAGGTTGCATTTCGCTCACAAGCCAGCGGCGCCGTTTTTAACATCGCCGGCCTTTTGGAAGGTTTTCACGAGACCATGCCTGGGCCTGCGTGTCCTTCCCGGTTGCGAAGACGCCGCTTTGTCCCGCCTTTCGGCGTCTTTACTGGCGACCGGTTGCAGAGGCCGGCAGAGTCGCTCCTTCCGTGCTGATGCGCAGTAGCAACCGTTTACCCTCTGGGTAACTGCGATTCCCCCAGGCCCGAAACCTGCCTGAGCTACTTGACCCGGCTCGGAACGGTTTCTCTTTCGTTCCTGGCCGCTCAGTTCCTCTTTCGCGTTACTGACGGCGCGCGAACGCCGCCAGAGGAACTGGTGAATTCTGCCTCCGGTCTCCG
The DNA here is from genome assembly GCA_963707025.1 of uncultured Verrucomicrobiae bacterium. Lineage (GTDB taxonomy): Bacteria > Verrucomicrobiota > Verrucomicrobiia > Limisphaerales > Palsa-1400 > JBEKOF01. The sequence goes on from CAVPOM010000004.1 coordinate 483,721, forward strand.
CTCCTTGCGAAGCGGACTTAGAGGGGCTGGGCCAACCAGCCTGACTCAACCTTTCCCCAGTCACCTGGGATTATCTTGGATGTTCCGCAACTTTCTTGCGTCCGCCGCGGGCATCCGCGTTCTTTCAAGGAACTGTCCACAAATTAGCACAACTGGCAAAAAAAAGTATCAAATGTTATGCACAGGTTTGTTCACCGCCGACCCCACTTATTCACCGCCGCCCGCCGCCACAATCCTCAACATTGACGGGCTTTTTTCCGCATTCAGTCAACATAATTCCGACGCCCGATCCGCCGCGCCCCGCCCGCGGTGGATAAGTTTTTTTCGCAAAAACCGCGAAATCCTGCCGGAGCGCCGGCCCTCAGGCCGCCGCCGGCGCCGCCGGCGCCACCGGGGCCGCTGCCGCTGCTGGGGCCGTTGCTGCCGCCGGGGCCGCCGCCGCCGCTGGGGCCGTTGCTGCCGCCGGGGCTGCCGCCGCCACTGGCGCTGCAACGGCCTTCTTCGGCGGTTTGGTCTTGGCAGCGGTCTTTTTGCGTTTGATGTGTGCGACGCGCCGCTGGCGCTTGAGGACTTTGTTATATTGCTTGCCCATAATTCGTTGCCTTATGCTCGGTTCAGTTGTTAATTGGAGCAATATGAAGTTTTGGCTGCGTTCATTCAATATCTATTTGTTGGCGGCTGCGGCCGCTCTGGCCAGCGGCTGCGGTTCAAACTTCTTCGGCATGAAAAAGGAATACTCCACTTTGCGCGTTTATTTGGAGGGGTCCCCGGCCGAGTCGTCCATGGTCTATGTGACGCGCGCCAAGACCCCCATGTACGTCGCCGCCGAGCCGTTCCTCACCGAAGAGGATGTCAGCCGGGCCAAGCTGGTGGACAATCCGGACGACACCTTCGACATCCAAATCACCTTCAATGATCACGGCGCGCTGGTGCTGGACATGACCACCACCACCAGCCGGGGCAAGCATCTCATCATCTTTTCGCATTTTCCCCCGAAAGGCTGGAAGCAACCGCAGGACACCGGCGTTGACGCCGTGGCCAAGCCCGAGCCGGGGCAGCCCCGCGTTTCCGGCTGGCTGGCCGCGCCCTTGATCCGGACCGGCCTGTCCAATGGCTCGCTCAAGTTCACCCCGGACGCCACCCACGAGGAGGCGGAACGGATCGTGCGGGGATTGAACAACACGGTGGCGGATGCGGATAAATAGGCCTGGCCACTGCTATGTCGCGGATGCGGTTATTTTTTTTGGCGGCGGCGGTTTTGGGGTGGAGCGCGGCGGTCCGGGCGCAGCCGTTTTTTTTGCCGACGGCCAATCACGCCTTGTTCGAGAAGGGGAAGGAGGCGGATTTTTTTGTGCCCACGCCCGGCAAGACGTGGGAAACCGGCTGCTTCGGCTGCGTGCGCACCGACCGCCGGCAAATGCACGAGGGGCTGGACATCAAATGCCTGCAACGCGACAGCCGCGGCGAACCGGCCGATCTGGTCCTGGCCACCGCCGCCGGCACGGTGGTTTACCTCAACGACCGCCCGGCCCTTTCCAATTACGGGCGTTATCTGGTCCTGCGCCATCTCATCGGCGGCATGGAAGTCTATTCCCTTTACGCCCATTTGCACTCCCTGCGTAGCGATCTCAAGGCCGGCCTGGCGGTGCAGGCGCAGGAACCGGTGGCCGTGATGGGCCGGACCTCCAACACGGCGGAAACCATTTCCAAGGAGCGGGCCCATGTCCATTTTGAGTTGAATTTGTTTTACAGCGATCATTTCGCCGCCTGGTACAAAACGCATTTTCCCGGGGAACGCAATGATCACGGAGTGTGGAACGGGGAAAACCTGGTGGGGTTCGACCCGAGCCTGGTCCTGCTGGCCGAGCGGGAGGAGGGGACAAATTTCGACTTGACATCCTGGCTGCAACACCGCGCCGCCTTGTGCCGCGTGCTCGTGCGCAAGACCGATGTGCCCTGGGTCAAGCGGTATCCCATGCTCCTCGCCCCCAATCCGACCGCGCAAAAAGAGGGCGTGGCCGGATATGAAATCGCGCTGGACTACAACGGCCTGCCCTTCGCCTGGGTGCCGCGCGCCGCCTCCGAGATCAAGGGGCCCGCCAAATACCGCCTCCTCTCCGTCAACGAAGCGGAGGAAACGCAAAACCCCTGCCGCAGGCTGGTCCGGCAGCAGGCCGCCGCTGGCAACTGGCCCCCTACGGCATCAGCTTGCTGGACCTGTTGACGCAATGAGGTCATGCCGCCATGAAAAGAACCAGGCCCGTCCTTCTCGCCGCGCTGCTCCTGGCCGCCCCGGCGGCGGTGCAGGCCCAATTCAGTTACACGACCAATAACGGCGCGATCACCCTCACCGGATACACGGGGGCCGGGGGTGCGGTGGTCATTTCCAATTTCGTCACCGGCATCGGCGGGTTTGCGTTCTATAACAACACCAGCCTGACCGGCGTCACCATTCCCGGCAGCGTCACCAGCATCGGGGAAGGCGCGTTCTTTTACTGCACCAACCTGGCCGGCGTCGCCATTCCCGGCAGCGTGGCCGGCATTGGCGACTATGCTTTCGATAGCTGTTTCAGCCTGACCAACGCCACCATTGCCGACGGCGTCACCAACATCGGGCAGGCGGCGTTCGAGGAGTGCTCCAGCCTGGGCAGCATCACCGTTCCTGGCAGCGTGGCCAGCATCGGGCCGTCGGCTTTCGATAGCTGCTTCAGCCTGACCAACGCCACGGTTGACTTCGGCGTCGCCAGCATCGGGGCGGCGGCCTTCTCTTACTGCGAAAGGCTGGCCGGCGCCGCCATTCCGGCCAGCGTCACCAACCTCGGCGACCATGCGTTCTATTACTGCTACCTCCTGACCAATGTCACCATTCCGGAGAGCATCACCAGCCTCGGGGAATCTGCGTTTCAGAACTGCTCCAGCCTGGCCGGCGTCACCATTCCAGGCAGCGTCACCAACCTCGGCGAGGCGGCGTTCTCCGATTGCGCCAGCCTGGCCGGCGTCTATTTCAAGGGCAACGCTCCCGCCGCGGATTCGTCCGTGTTTGCTTCCGACAGCAACGCGACGGTCTATTATTTGCCTGGCGCCACCGGCTGGAGTTCGCCCTTTGCCGGCCTGCCGGCCCTGCTGTGGAACCCGAAGATCCAAACCGGCGACGGCAGCTTTGGCGTGCAAAACCAGCAATTTGGATTCAACATCACCGGGACCGCCAACATCCCCATCGTGGTGCAAGCCAGTGCAAGTCTGGCCAACCCCGTTTGGACTCCGCTCCAGACCCTCACCCTCACCAACGGTTTGTACTATTTCAGCGAACCTTATCAGTCGAACCTCTCCGCCCGCTTCTACCGCATCACTTCCCAATGAGCCGTGCCTTCAGAACATTCCTCGCCGTGCTGACAAAACCCCGCTGCGTGGGTCCGCCAGGCACCTGGCGGCAGGCCATCCGATCCGCGCTCGTTCAACAGCTTTTGGTCCAGGCGTTCACCAGCATGATACTCGATGGAGGTGTTCTATGCTGCATCTGCTGTTTGCTCGACATTATCAGCGGAAAGCCAAATGACGTTGGGACGTTTTGTTTGCTATTGGCAATCCCAACGGGATTGCATCTTGCAGCCCACGGTTGCGAGGAACGAGCTACCCTGGGTGAGATCGCAGAAGAATCACCACCCTGCAAGGGTTGGATCTGTTTCCTCAGGCTTTGATATTCGACCCTTGCAGGGTTGTGTAACTTGAATGCATTGACCCACGGTAGGCCTCTGGAAATCGGCCAACCTTGGGCTGAGTGATTCAATCCCTTCGGGATTGCACGACGGTTATGGGCCGCGATTTGATGAACCAGCCGTTTCGTTGTTTCCGGCTGTGCGGCCACGTCTGGTTTCAGGAATCGAAAAATTCGATGCAGGCACATTTTTTATCAATTTAAGCATTTAGCAGGCCGGGTTTACGGTTGCGACATGAGAATACTGAAACGCCTGCGCTTTCTCGCCAGCACTCTGTTGGCACTGTTGACCTCCGGCTGCCTGATTGTTGAGCTCGCGCCCTCGCACTCCTCCTGGCCAAAACCCGTCGCAGCGAAAGATCTTCGGCAGTTCGAGGGGGTCTATCGAAACCACAGTCTCGAGGCCGGGAGCGACTTGGACTTGGAGCGCGGCACCCAACTTTTCGACTTCCTTGCCGGCCAAGGCCATTCCCACGGCGACAACGGAATGCGGGTCGAATGAGGTGGACCCCATCCTTTAGACCACGGAGCGCGGAGAATAAGATAGACTCTGGAGGTCCGCTGTCATTTGTATTTTTGTTTGTCTGTTGTTCATTCCGCGCTTCCAAACCCTTTCGAAAAGAGAGAACGAGCCGCGCCTGGCACCGCCCGTCCTCCCTCTCCGTTTTCTTAGGGTTTCCAACCTTACCGCCGCAGGCGGTCTGATTTCAAGTTTTTCCGGCCTGCCTAGCCCTCCTTGGGCTGCATCGCTTCCCATCGGGCCGGTTGGGCTCCGTAGGCCCCGGGATCAGAATACACGGCCGCGGGCGTCGCATAGTGCAAAGCCGCGTGCGGACGCAACCGGTTGTAATCCTCAAACCAGCGCGCCAGCCCGCGCCCGGCCTCGATCCCGTCCAGGTAATCTTGCAGATATATGTCCTCATGCTTGACGCTCCGCCACAACCGCTCGATAAACCGGTTGTCCATCCACCGCCCCCGGCCATCCATGCTCACGTCCACCCCCGCCGATTCCACCGCGTCGATATACAGCGGCGAAGTGAACTGCGACCCCTGGTCGGTGTTGGCGATCAGCGGGGCCTTCCGCCCGCTCTACAGCGCCGCTTCCCAGGCGTCCACGCAGAAGGCGCTCTCCAACGTGTTGCTCAAGCGCCACGCCAGCACATACCGGCTCCACCAATCCATCACCGCCACCAGATACATAAACCCCTGTGCCATCGGCACATAGGTGATGTCCGCGCACCAAGCCTGATCGGGCCCGGTGATCTCCAACTCGCCCAACAGATACGGATAGATCTGATGGCCCGGCCCCGGCAGGCTGGTCCGGGGTTTGCGGTAGATGGCCTCGATGCCCATGACCCGCAACAGCCGCACCACCCGCTTGCGATTGACTTCCCAGCCCTCCCGGCCCAACAGCACCCGCAACTTGCGGCTGCCATAGACCGGATGGTCCAAGTGCAACTGGTCCAAACGCCGCATCAGCGCCAGATTCTCCGGCGTCTCGGGGCACGGTTGGTAATAGTAACTGCTCCGGCATAAATCCAGCAGGTCGCACTGATGCCGCACGCTCACCTGCGCATCCGGGCCGACCAACTCCGCCAGGCTCTTTAAAGGCCCAGTTGTTTGGATTTTTTTTTCAGCCAGTCCAGGTCCACCGTCAACTGCCCGATCTTCTGGTGCAATTGCCCGATCAACTCCTCCTGGTCCTGCGCTGCCCGCATGCCCCGCCTCAAACAGGTCGGGCAACCGGTCGCGAATCGTCGCTTTCCATTGCGTGACCTGGGTCGGATGCACCGCGTACTCTCGCGCCAGCTGCGCGACCGTCTTAAGCCCCACCAGGGCTTCGAATCCCACTTTGGCCTTGAAGGCCGCACTGTGCCGCTTCCGTTTTGTTTTCATCAGTCTGCTTTCTCTCATTTCCAGCAGACCAACAAAAGTCTATCTTCTTCAGCAGTGGTCTAGTTTTTGGGGACCCCCTCAGAACTCCATTTTGCGCCAGACGGGAGTTCGTTGCACGTACGCTTGTTTGACCGGCAAGACCGCGAGATTGATTCCGCCACCTTGCAGCGCGGCGCGGCTTTCGCTTTCTCCGATGGGGCACTGGTGCTTTACGGCCCTTTTTCGGGCCTGCGGAATAATTCCGGCAACTTCGGCCCTAACGCACAATATCAACGAGACAAATTGCACCTTGCGTCAACCGGCGGCCTCCTTGGGCACGAACGCCAGGATGAGGTTGGACTTTTATTCGACGTTATTCCTGTGGCAAGCACGAGTGGATCATCCATGTTTTGGCCCAAGCTCGCCCCATGAGGATTTTGTGTCAACGCTCCGTGCCGGTGTCCATCCTCACTATAACGGCTCCTCTGGCGCAGTGCGCCGTTCAGACTCTTGCGGCAGTTCGCGACGGCTTGCCGCGCTGACCTTCGGCGTCTTTCCGTGGCCCACCACTCCATCACTCCATCACTCCACCACTCCATCCGCGCTCCAATTTGTTGCAACTCGTTGCAAATCAACGAACGGCTGTGTCAGAACGGGAAACAGCGGCTTTCCCAGTCTCCGTGCTCTCCGCGTTCTCCTGTTCAAACCTCTTCTTCATTCCCTGTCCTCCGTCCTGTCCTCCGTAGGCCCGGCGAAGGTGGAAGGCCCTGCGGAGGAGGATGCATTCTGGATTCCCCCTTCTTTTCCATCCGTGTGATCCGCGCCATCCGTGGCAGCATTCTTCTGCTGCGGTCTGCCAGCATCCGCATCTTGCCCCTCCGCTATGGGCCGATTAAGTTACTCAAGTGTCTAATGCTTAGGGCCTTGCCAAAATCCGCATTTTTTCGCGTTTTTTCGTTGACGGCACTAATTTATATGCTAAAATTCGCATAGTGAGAAGAGGAACGGCAACAGTGGCAGCGGACGGCGGCGGGAATCGGGACGGGATTCCTCCCGCGCTGCCTTCGCCATCCACCGGCCTCGGGCGCATTTCACTTGTTTTGGCGCTGCTTTGACTCGGGCAGCTTTAAGCGATTCCAACGATTGAAAACTGGTCCTCGCGAATTGGTCATTTGTCATCTACAACCTCTTCCGATAACCAATAACAAATCTTCGATGACCAATTCTCAATCGAGCGGTAAATCAACGGAAGGTCCTGTCCATGAATAATTTACATTCCAGACTGGGCTATCTCCAACCAGGGTCAATCAGGCCCAATCAAGGTGTTTTTTTGAACCAAAGGACCCACCAATCCATCACTCCAAAACCTTCGCGAGCCACTCAGGTATTCCTATCTCGCGCATTAAAACCGACCCCAGAATTTTCACCTAATTTCACCTAATTTCACCTAGTTTCACTTGATTTCACCTAGTTTCAGTTCGAAGGGTGGGGGGGGCCTGGCCGGATTCTCAGCCCTATTCCACAGGCCTTTATTTTTGCTGGCTCCGAAACGCGGACCCTGTACCATGGCGCCGTCCCATGACGAAAAGCTGTTTGTCTCTATGAAAATAAAATTGTTCTTCCGCCTCGTTTTGCCGGCGCTGCTCTTCGCCGGATGCGCAACTGAATCGTCCCGGCCAATCGTCGCGGTAAAACCAGAGTTGCCCCTGAGAGACCAATTTTACAATGTCCGCGCCTTCGGCGCCGTGGGCGACGGCCAGACGCTGGACAGTCCGGCGATCAACAAGGCCATTGACGCCTGCGCCGCGGCGGGCGGCGGGACGGTTTTGTTTCCGGCCGGAACTTATTTGTGCGGCTCCATTCATCTCAAAAGCAACATTCATCTGCTGATTGACGCCGGCGCGACGATTCTGGGCGCGCCGCAGGCAATGAACGCCTACGACCCGAAGCGAAGCCTTCGACGGGCCGGCGTTATCAGGACGGCGGCCACACCTATTTTCACAACAGCCTGATCTGGGGCGAGAACCTCACCAACGTTTCCATCACCGGCCAGGGCATGATCAACGGCGGCGGGCTGGTGCGCAACGACCGCGCATCGTGGACCGCATGAGCGGCTATTTCAACTTTGGGTCAACCACCAACCGCACCGTCCCCCGTCCCGCCGATGAACAACCTCCCGTCCGCGCTCGGCAACAAGGCCATCGCCCTCAAGCTTTGCCGCAACGTCCTCATCCGCGACATCACGATTTTTCACGGCGGCCATTTCGCCATTCTCGTCACCGGCTGCGACAACCTGACGGTGGACAACGTGACGATGGACACCGACCGCGACGGCATTGACATTGATTGCTGCCGCAACACGATGGTTTCCAATTGCCGCATCAATTCGCCGCGGCGACGACGGATCTGTGCCCGAAGAGCACCTTTGCCCTGGGGCGAAATGTGATCACGGAAAATCTGACCATCATCAATTGCCAGGTCTCCGGATTTGAGGAAGGCACGCTGCTGGACGGCACGATGAAGCCCGGCCGGGGACACAATGGCCGGATCAAGTTCGGCACGGAGTCCAACGGCGGTTTCCGCAACGTGCACCATGGCCAACTGCACGTTCCGCGGCTGCCACGGCCTGGCGCTGGAAGAAGTGGACGGCGGCATCATGGAAAACATCACCATCAACAACATCACCATGATGGACGTGCGGCGATTATCCGATTTACATCACGACCGGCAAACGCAATCGCGGCCCGGACGTGACCGGAGCCGAGCCGGTGCCAGAAACATTTTCATTTCCAACGTCATCGCCACGGCGTGGACAAGGAGAGCGGCATTCAGATCATTGGGATGCCGGACCATCCGATTGAAGGGGTGCGGCTGGAAAACATCCGCATCGTCTTCAAGGGCGGCGGCACCAAGACGACGCCGCGCAGATCCCCCGCGAACTGGGCACCGGCTATCCGGAACCGCGCGGCACCATGCCGGCCTACGGAATTTTTGCCCGCCACGTCCGGGGCCTGGAACTGGCGAACATCCAATTTAGTTTTGACAGAGAAGATTTGCGCCCGGCCATGGCCTGCGAGGACGTGGATGGGGTGGAGATTGACGACTTCAAGGCGCAGTTGGCCCAGGGCGTGGCGCCCGCGCGTTGGGAAAATGTCAGAGGCAAAACCGTGCGCAATTCGCCGGTCCTGTCAGCCCCTGAATCAAACTAACCAGCGCTGCATCCGCCGATGAACCCGGCCACTCCGATCAGTCCCAACCGTTTGACGGGAGAACATGGGGCGCCTTTGGAACCTCGCAGGATTCCAATTAAAGGCGCCGTCCAAATTTTATATCGGCCGGAATGCCGTTTTACTTTACCGGCCTCGCGGCGCTGATGGGGAGGCCGGGAAAATGATGCGAAAGATTAGACGTCATAGTAGAGATGGAATTCGTAGGGATGAGGGCGCAGGCGCAGGGCGTCCACCTCTTTGCGCTTGGCCGCGATCCACATGTCCAGGAAGTCGGTGGTAAAAACGTCCCCTTTGAGGAGAAAGGCATGATCTTTTTGCAACAGATCCAGGGCCTCGCCCAGGCTGGAGGGGACTTGCGGGATTTTTTTGAGGTCTTCCGGCGGCAGTTCGTACATGTTTTTGTCCATGGGCTCGCCCGGCTCGATTTTGTTCAGGACGCCATCCAGCCCGGCCAGGAGCAGGGCGGCGAAGCAGAGATAGGGATTGGCGGCGGGATCGGGGGGCCGGTACTCAATGCGCCGGGTTTTGGGATTCTCACTGTAAGTGGGGATGCGGATGGCGGCGCTGCGGTTGCGGGCGCTATAGGCCAGGTTGACGGGGGCTTCGTAGCCGGGCACCAGGCGTTTGAAGGAGTTGGTGGTGGGGCTGCAAATGGCGCAGAGGGCCTTGGCGTGTTTGAGGATGCCGCCAATGTAATAGAGGGCCATCTGGCTCAAGCCGGCGTATTCCTTGCCGGCGAAGAGGGGCCGGCCGTTTTTCCAGAGGCTTTGATGGGTATGCATGCCCGAGCCGTTGTCGCCGAAGAGGGGCTTGGGCATGAGGCAGACGGTCTTGCCGTGGCGGCGGGCGACGTTTTTGATGACGTATTTGTAAACCATCATGTTGTCGGCCGTCTTGACCAGGGTGTCGAAGCGGAAATCAATCTCGGCCTGGCCGCCGGTGGCCACTTCATGGTGCTGGCGCTCGATCTTGATGCCCAGTTGTTCCATGATCAGGCACATCTCGGTGCGGATGTCCTGCTGGGTGTCGTGGGGGGCGACGGGGAAATAACCCTCCTTGTGGCGGATTTTATAGCCGAGGTTGGGGGCCTGGTCCCGGCCGCTGTTCCAGATGGCCTCCTCCGAGTCCACCGAGTAGAAGGTGCCGTTGCATTGGGCGTCGAACTGGACGCTGTCAAAAATAAAGAATTCGGCCTCCGGCCCGAAGACGGCGGCGTCGGCCAGGCCGGTGGAGCGGAGGTATTTCTCGGCGCGCCCGGCGATGCCGCGGGGGTCGCGGGTGTAGGCTTCCTTGGTGCCGGTCTCGGCGATGGTGCAGGTCAGGGAGAGGGTGGGCACGGCGCAAAAGGGGTCAATGAAGGCGGTGTCCGGGTCGGGCATGGCCAGCATGTCGGAGGCCTCGATGGATTTCCAGCCGCGGATGGAGGAGCCGTCAAAGCCGTAGCCCTCGGCAAAGGCCTCCTCGGTCAGCTCGGAGATGGGCAGGCTGAAATGCTGCCAGGTGCCGAAGGTGTCAACAAACTTAACGTCAATCATTTTGGCGCCCTGCTGTTTCGCCAGGGCCAAAACGCTTTTGGGGGTGTTCATCGCTTGTTTTGTATATTGTTTTTACTTGTCGTCGCCGGCCAATGGTGCCTCCGTTGTGGAGGGTTTAATTTCATTTGGTTCGCTACACGTTCTATCTCGAGCAATACGGCCTTCTCCAGAGGCACGGCTGAATTTAGCAGTTGGAATGCCACTTGCGTGCCGCTTGTCAAAAAAATTGTGATACGCAGGCAACTCAGCCTCGGTTAGGCGGTTTTTGTGGCGGATTTTTCTTTTTTAAACGGCGAAATGGAATATGGGCTGTATTTTTTTGCTCAGACTGTGCAGATTTTTCTCAAGGGTCTGGGAACTCGGGCAGCGGCGGGGTCGCGCCTTCGCAGGAACAGACATACCGGGCCACCTGGTTGGCCCGGCGGTTGATGGCGTCCAGCGGCTTTCCCGTCAGCACGCCCACGGCCAGCGCCGCGGTAAAGGCATCGCCGGCCCCAACGGTGTCCTTGACCGCGACGGATTGGCCGGGATCATCAGCCCATTGGCCCCCGCCATGGAGCAAGCTGCCCTGGGCGCCGCGGGTCAGGCACAACAGGCGCTGGGCGTGCTGCCGCGCCAACTGTTCGATTTGCTGGCGCACACTCCCGCGCAAACCCAGCATGCCCGCCAGGACAGGCAGTTCGGCCTCGTTGCATTTGACGATGTTGGCCAGGCGCAGCGATGTTTCGATGAGGTCCCGCGAGAAATAGTGCTGGCGCAGGTTGAGGTCCAGAACCCGCAACGCGCCGGGGCGAACCGCCGCCAGCAGCGCCTGAATGGTGCTGCGTGCCGGCTCGCGACGCTGGCCCAGCGTGCCAAAGACCACCGCGTCTGCTGCGGCGACGGCGGCGAGAGCGGTTTTTTCCAGGGCCAGAAAGTCCCAGGCAACATTCTCGTGAATGGTGAAGCGCGGCTGGCCGCCGGCCGAAAGCTCCACGCTGGCAGTTCCCGTCGGGGCGGACGGATCGGCTTGAATTTCCGCAACCGACAGGCCCAGAGCTTGCAGCCGCTGGAGGATTTCCGCGCCCAGAGGATCCTGTCCGACGCGGGAGATCACGCAACTGCGCGCACCCAGGGCGCGCGCGTGCAAGGCGAAATTGGCGGGCGCGCCACCCAGTTGTTTGCCGGACGGCAGGAGGTCCCAGAGAATCTCGCCGAGACCGATTACGTTGAAACTCATTCCATAATTATACGTCCCTCACCCGGTCGCGCACGCCAATACGCCGGCGCCGCGCCCGACAGCGGGTTTGGCCTTTACTGGGAACATCCATCACAGGCTGCCTCATGCAGATGCGATGGTGAATGCTTTGGCTGCTGGACTCGTGGCAACTCACACCATGGATTGGAACAGGCGCCGTCTTGATGGCGATTGGGATTAAGACGGGGACATAGCCTCCACTCCGGCGCGCTTGACAGCGGCGGCGTGAAATGGGAGGCTGGGTGATCGTGAACGCGGTCATCTTCTGGCTCGATGTCGCCTTGCTGGCCTTGCTGGCGGGAACCGCGCAGGGGGCTGAGGCCGGAGGGACGCCGGGCCGCCACGCCTTGAGTACCGTATTTCTGCTCAAACCCGCGCTGGTCTTCGATACGGCCAACGGCCAGACGCACGCCGGCTGGTCTGTGCTGGTCAGGGGCAATCAAATCGCCGCGGCCGGACCTGCCGCGCAGATGGAAGCGCCGGCCAACGCGGAGAGGATCGAATTGGCCGGCATGACCCTGCTGCCCGGATTAATGGACCTGCACTCCCATATTTTCCTGCACCCTTACAATGAGGCCTCCTGGGATGACCAAGTCCTGAAGGAGCCGGTCGCCTATCGTTCGGTCCAGGCGGTGCTGCATGTCAAGGACACGCTGCTGGCCGGCTTCACCTTGCTGCGCGACTTGGGCACGGAAGGGGCCGGGGCTGCCGACGTGTCCATCAAGCGGACGATTGAGGAGGGGCTGATTCCCGGTCCCCGGCTGGTGGTGGTCACCAAAGCCATTGTGGCCACGGCCAGTTATGGTCCCGGCCCGCGGGGTTATGCCGAGAACGTCCTTCTGCCCAAAGGCGCGCAGGAGGCATCGGGCATCCCGGAAATCCTCAAAGCGGTGCGGGAGCAGGTGGGTCTGGGCGCGGATTGGATTAAGGTCTATGCCGATTACGGCCGCGGCCCGGGAGGCCAGCAGGCGGCCACCTTCAGCCTCGAAGAGCTGCGGGCCTTGGTGGAGGAATCCCATTCGGCCGGCCGCCCGGTGGCGGTCCACGCCACCACCGCCGAAGGGATGCGGCGGGCCGTGGAGGCGGGAGTGGATACCATCGAGCATGGCTTCGGGGGGACGGAGGAAGTTTTCCGGCGGATGGCAGAAAAGGGGGTGGGTTATTTGCCGACGCTCACGGCGGTTGAGGCCACGGCCGAATACTTCCATGGTTACAAGCCCGGGGAGAGTGCCGCCACCCCTGAAATGGTCAACGCGCTGCGGGCTTTCAAACTGGCCCTGGATAACAAGGTGACCATCGGCGCCGGCAGTGACGTGGGAGTTTTTGCGCACGGCAGCAACTATCGCGAGCTGGAATGGATGGTGCGAGGCGGGATGAGCCCGAGCCAAGCCATCCTGGCGGCCACGGCGACCAATGCCAGGATCCTGCGAATGGAGGATAAGTTGGGAGCCGTCCGTCCTGGAATGCTGGCGGACCTCATCGCCGTGCCGGGCGACCCCACCACCAACATTCAGGCGTTGCGGGATGTGCGCCTGGTCATGAAAGACGGCGTGATTTACAAAAAGCCCTGAATCGGAGATTGAGAATAAGAATAAGATTAGGATTAGGATCAGGATTAAGATTGGGATTAGATGGGTTTGGCCTTGTGGAAATGGCTTGTGGGCGCACAACCTCGGGGCTAACGTAATGTCCGGCGCATCACACCGCCAGGTTCACGATGAAGATTCTCCTCGTCAGTCCGCAGACGCCAGACACGTTCTGGAGTTTCAAGCATGTGCTGCGGTTTGTTGCCAAGCGGGCCTCGTTCCCGCCGTTGGGCTTGCTCACGGTGGCGGGCATGCTGCCCCAGGATTGGGAATTGCGGCTGGTGGACATGAACGTCAAGCGGCTCAAGGACGCGGATTTGCTCTGGGCGGACTTCGTGATGGTCAGCGCGATGATCGTGCAGAAGGATTCGGTGCGGACCATCGCGGGGCGGTGCTTGGAGCAGGGCAAACCGGTCATCGCTGGCGGACCGTTGTTCACCACCGGACATGAGGCCTTTCCGGAAATTCCCCATTTCGTGCTGGGTGAGGCGGAAGAAATCATGCCGCAAGTGGTCGAAGACCTGCGGCACCAGCGGCTGCAACGCCTCTACCAAGCGCCGCGCTGGCCGGATCTGGCGCAAACCCCCGTTCCGCGCTGGGATTTGATTGACCTCCGGCATTACGTGACGATGCCGGCGCAGTTTTCGCGGGGCTGCCCGTTCAACTGCGAGTTTTGCGACATCATCGTGATGAACGGCCGCGTGCCCCGAACCAAGGCGCCGGCGCAATTGATCGCCGAGCTGGAAGCCCTCCGGGTGCGGGGCTGGAAGGAAATGGTCTTCATCGTGGACGACAATTTCATCGGGGACAAACGGCAGACGCGGGCGTTGCTGCGGGAAATGGTGGCCTGGCGGCGGCGCACGGGGGCCGAAATGGGATTTCTCACCGAGGCCTCGGTGAACCTGGCGGACGACGCGGACTTGTGCGCGTTGATGGTGGAAGCCGGTTTCACCAAAGTGTTTGTCGGCATCGAAACACCGTCGGTGGAAGGGCTGGAGGAATGCCGCAAACTGCAGAATCGCGGGCGCGATCTGGTGGAAGCGGTGCGGCTCTTGCAACAGCGCGGGCTGGAAGTGATGGGCGGATTCATCGTGGGCTTCGACAGCGACAAGACGGACATCTTCAAGCGGCAGTTCGACTTCATCCAGCGCTCGGGCGTGGTGACGGCCATGGTGGGCCTGCTGACGGCGCTGCCGCAAACCCGCCTCTACGACCGCCTGAAGAAGGAGGGCCGGCTGGAGGCGGAAACCAGCGGCAACAACACCGACTCGGCGCTGAACTTCAAACCGAGGCTCAGCCGGGAATTCCTCCAATCCGGCTACCGCGACCTGATGAAAAGACTCTACGAGCCGAAAGTCTATTACCAGCGGGTGCGCACCTTTCTGCAAAATCACAAGACGACCGCGCCGAGCCTGCGGCTGTCGCGCGCGGACTTGGTGGCCTTCCTAAAATCGTTATGGCTGCTGGGAATCTGGTATCGCGGGCGGGTGGCCTACTGGCGGTTTTTCCTGGGCACACTGTTGCGCCGGCCGCATCAATTCCGTCGCGCCATAGAGTTCGCCATACTCGGATATCACTTCCGCCGTGTCGCGCAGGAGTGTTAGCCAGGACATGGCCTGCGCGCGCCCGCATCGGATGGGTGGCACAGGCGCCCCCGTCCCGGTTCATTTCGGAATCAAAAAGTGCTACGCAGACGGCGGGTGCGGCAGCCCGCCTTTGGAATTGAGGAACGTGTTGGTCCGCAATTCGACCTGTTGAATCACCTCGAACATCTGGAAGTTGTCCGGAGCGGTCTGCAGTTTCTCGACCAGTTGGCTGTCTCTGGCCAAACGGCCCAGGCCGGCGACCACCAATAGATATTGGGTTGAGTCGGTTTTGGGAACAGCCAGCAGAAAAACCAGCCGCACGGGGCGAATGGCCTTTGCCCCCCACCGCAATGGCTCTTCGCTGCGGCCCAGCGCGAAAGCCAGCTCCTTGAGGCCCGGCAACCGCGCGTGCGGAAAGGCCATGCCTGCCTCCATGTCACTGCTCACCAGGAATTCCCGGTTCAGAGCCGCTTCGTAAAACGGCAGTAAATCGGGCACGCGTTTTTCATGTTGCATCGCCTGGCTGAGTTCCTGAATCACGCTGGCCGCATCGCAGCCGCGCAAGCTGGGAACCATCAGACCCGGGCTGGTAAAATCGGCCAGGGTCACTGAAGCGGCGGGATGGATGCAGGTATCAGGCGACATGCAAATCCGCTTTCTGCCGGGTTCGTCTGGCGCCTGATTTGGCGGGGGCCTTGATCGGCGGCGGTGAATCGGTCAGGCTGTACGGCTCGTCCTCCGCCCGAAAAAGATAGCGGCCGCAATGGTCGCAGACATGAAGCTCGGTGGCATAGGCCAGACTGGCGAGCGTGCCCGAAGTTATTCGCAAATGGCACTCGCTGCAGACACCGTGGCGGGCGAAGGCCAGGCCCTTCTTGCCGCGCGCGATGAGCCGGTCGAAGTGGCCGAGGATCGGGGCGGGCACGCTTTCGCGCAGGTCCAGAATCTCAGCTTCGTCGTCCAGTGACAGAGCCTTGGCCTGTAGTTCGAGTTCCTGTAGTGCAAGGAGTTTTTCCAAGATATGTTTCATGGTTCATGGTGATGCAAAGGCCGTGCCGGGAAAGGGTGCATTTGCGCTAACCCGTTGCGTTGAAAAGGGTTGAAGCATTCGCACGCCAATCTGTTTTCATGTGGTGCGGCCTTATTTCCGAGTTTTGTGCATTGTTTGCACCGCCTCCTGAAAACTTGTGCAAACCAAAAAGAGTCTTTGCCGCGCTGGCGTCAATTCACATTCGACACCAGCGCTGCTCTCGGTCTTCCCAATACGGATAAGCTCCGGCGCTGGTTGGCAACCGGAGGGGACCTTTCCGTGGCTTAATGGTTGCGCCCGCTGCGGGGTTTGCGAACCTTGCCCGACGCAGGCGGCGCCGTTTGCTGCTGCGGTGGTTTTTGGGCTGGCGACGCTGTGGGCGGATTGGCTGCCGCCAAGGTAGCAGCGGCTGGCGCCAGAGGTTTCGGGGCGCCGCCTATGGCGCCCATTGGGTTCTGCGGGGTGTTCACAGTTGTGGGAGGCAGGGTTGCTGGAATTGGATTTGCTGTAACAATTTGATCACTCATAAGCTTTTGTTGTTTTAAATTGGCTCGTTAATTCGGCCACGGCCGCAATGGTTGCATTTGCGATGCCATCGCGCGTTGGTGGTGCCGAACATTTTTTCGCTGAACGACTTAGCGTCAGAGCATGTTTATGGGGACCGCTTTAAATCAGCGTCCACAAGTCTTTTTGGGCAAATTCTGCACAAACCGGAGGCGGCCTGTGCAACGCATTCCATCAGGAGCGCCTCTCCTCATGGTTGCTCGCTGGCCGGCTCGCCGGTCTGCGGTGACTCCTGTAACAAGTCATATTGCTTGAGCTTGTATTGCAGGGTGCGCCGGCTGATGCCGAGCACCCTGGCGGCTTCGTCGCGGTTGCGCGTGACGTGAGTGAGGGTTTGACGGATGAGCAGTTTCTCCACTTCGGCCAGTGACATGCCGGGACGCGCCGTAAAGGTGGTGGCGCTTTGGTCGTGGGTCCGCAGGAAGTCGGGCAGGTCCGCCACCTCGACGGTCGAGCTTCGATGCGTGATGACCAGCCGTTCGATCATGTTGCGCAATTGCCGCACGTTGCCCGGCCACGGAAACCGCTGGCAGAGCTGCATGGCTTCCGCCGACATCTTCTTGCGCCGCCGCTTGTGCTTGGCGGTGAAGTGCAGAAGGAAATCCTCAATCAGCACCGGGATGTCCTCGGCCCGCTCGCGCAGGGGTGGGACGACGACGGGCAGAATTTGCAGGCGATAGAACAGATCTTCCCGAAATTTCCCGGCCGTCACCGCCTTCTGAAGAGGCTGGTTGGTGGCGGCGATGACGCGCACATTGACGCGCACCAACTCGGTGCCGCCCACCATCCGAAACGCGCCGTCCTCCAGCACCCGCAACAAATCGCCCTGGCCTTTGGGGGAGAGGTCGCCGATTTCATCGAGAAAGAGTGTCCCGCCATCGGCGAGTTGAAAGCGGCCCGGCTTGTTGGCCACCGCGCCGGTGAATGCGCCTTTGACGTGGCCGAACAATTCTGCTTCGAGCAACTGTTCGGGCAAGGCGGCGCAATTGACCGAGATGAACGGCCGGTCGCTCCGCCGGCTTTTCAAGTGAATCGAGCGGGCGACCAGTTCCTTGCCCGTGCCGCTCTCGCCTTCCAGGAGGACGGTGACGTCGCTCTGGGCCACTTCATCAATGGAACGCAGGATGGAGTGAACGCTTTCACTGACGCCGAGCAACTGGCTGGGTTCGGACCGCTTTTGCAGACGCAGCCGTAACTCGTTGTTCTCGGCAATGACGGCCTGAAATTCCAGCGCCTTGGTCACCTGTGCGCGCAGGCGCTGCATGTCCAGCGGCTTTGAGACATAATCGTAAGCGCCTTCTTTCATGGCTTGCACGGCGCTTTCCACCGTGCCGAAGGCGGTCATCATAATGAAGAGGGTGTCGCGGCTTTTCTCCCTGGCTTCCTGGAACAATTGCAGCCCGCTCATCCCCGGCATCTTCATGTCGGTGAGCACCAGGTTATAGAGCCGGCTGCCGATAAGCTGCAAAGCCGCCGGCGCGTCGTTGGCCGCGTCCACCGCGTAACCTTCGCGCTGGAGCGCTTCCTGCACGCCGGCGCAGAGGCCGCGCTCGTCGTCCACCACCAGAATATTGATCTTGGATTTATCCATGCACGGCCTGTTTGGCCCGCAAGGGCAACTGCACGGTAAAGACCGCGCCGCGGTCCGGCGCATTGGCGACAGAGACAGTGCCGCCGTGGGCGATGACAATTTGCTGAACGATCCAAAGCCCCAGGCCGCTGCCTTCGGCCTTGGTCGTGAAGAACAACTCGAAGATGGCCGACTGCTTTTCCAACGGAACCCCGGGGCCGGTGTCGCGAGTCTCAATGGCCAGGATTTCATTGGCGGTGTCAACATGCGCGCTGACGCCCACTTGGCCCCTGCCTTCCACCGCTTGGATGGCGTTGACGACCAGATTGACCAGAGCCTGCGTGAGTTGGACCGGATCAGCGGTGAGCGGGGGCAAGGATTCAGGCGCTTGCATTATAATCTCAACCCCGCGCGCCGCGGCTTCCGGACGCAGCAATTCGCAGACATGATGGATCACTTTGGCCACTTGGACCTGCTGCAAGTCGAGCGAGGACGGCCCGGCCAGACTGAGGAACTGTTTGACGATATTCTCCAGGCGGTGCAACTCGCCGCGAATGATTTCAAACCGGCCGGCGGCCTTTTCCCTGACCAGGCGCCTTGCGCCAAGTCCTCCTCCAGCAATTGCACATGGATGTCGAGCGAACTGAGTGGATTGCGAATCTCGTGCGCCAGACGGGCCAGCAGGCGCGAGAGCAAAAGCTGTTTCTCCTGCGCCGCCAGCTTGCTCACGTCCTGACCCAGCGCAGTTGCCAAGATTTTTTCCATCGCGACACGAAGGATGCCAGAGACGCGGCCTCGAATCCAGACCTGTTCGCGATCCGGCCGCCGATTTTTAAGCTGGAGTAATTTCGCATTCAGAACAGAATTGGAGATGAAACCATGAAAGCGGGAAGCGACGCCTTTGAGCCTTTTGCCCTCCCGGACTGCGCTCCGGCCGTGTTGCCGCCGGAAGTGCGGGAGCGCGGGCATGTGTTGTCGCTGCTGGGCGTGAAGTATCTGCGGCTGAAGACGGAGGACGGCGGGGATCTCTACTTGACGCATTTCGGCCTGCCGTTCTGGCAGAATCTCCTGCCGGAAAACTGGTATGCCCGGGAGTGGTTCGAAGCCAAGCGGGAGCGGTTGGAAGGCACCAGCACGATTTACAAAGTGCCCACCCGCCGGGTGAGCGGCCGCATGTTGAGCCTCGTCGTCAAATGGTCGCGCGTGGGCGAATACGTGCCGCTGGATACGCTCACGATCAACCGCTTCATGCATGCCGAGTTTAACAGTCCGTTTGAGGAGTTCTCGCTGCTGATGGAGTTGCGCCAGGGCGAAACCGGCCCGCCGGGCATTCACATCCGCACCCAGCAACCGCTGGCCATTTATGTGCCCAGCGAGCGGCTGCAACTCTGGGAAACCGGGCGTTCCGAATCCAAGCTGCGGGCCAAGTTGATCCGCCATTCCGAGGTCGAGATTGATATTCTCCGGCAATACGTCGTCCTCTACGGCTGGATCAAAGGGTTGAACGCGGTGGAGATGGCGCAGCATTTGCTTTTCCCGGAGCGGGCGCGGGCCGAGTTCCTCGCCGCCGCCACCAGTCTGGCCACCCACGAACTATTGCTCAAGGGTTACCGGGTGATTGATATGAAGCCGGCCCATATCATCCTCAGGCACGGCCGCAACCAGCCGCTGTTGCGCGACCGGCACGGGCAGTTCGCCTACGCCCTGGTGGATTACGAATTGCTGGAGCGCACGCCCGAACACGAGCAGGCGGTGCGCGCTTCCAACCGGCAGCTCTACCTCCAGCACATGGCCCGGCGGTTTGAATCCGAT
Source organism: uncultured Verrucomicrobiae bacterium (assembly GCA_963707025.1). Lineage (GTDB taxonomy): Bacteria > Verrucomicrobiota > Verrucomicrobiia > Limisphaerales > Palsa-1400 > JBEKOF01. The sequence continues at coordinate 503,461 of CAVPOM010000004.1, forward strand.
GCCGCCGGACCGATGCCCGCCCACTTGCGCGCCACCAACGTGCTGGGAGTGGATTATATTTTTGGCCGCGCGGAAAGCACCGGCGGCCTCCTCTGGGTCGTCGGCAAGGACCCCGACCTGTTCAATTATTTCCTCCCGGAACGCTGGCGGCGAACGCCCAAGAAACGGCTGTCTTCGCACAACCAGGTTTTCCACACCCGCACCAAGGATGACATCAACCTGGTCTGGAGGGTTTCGCGGATGGGCGACTTGCCCTGGCTGGTGAATCCCAAGGCGGTCCAGCAGCCGGCGCGGGATTACGGCTTCAACAGCCCCTTTGAAGAATTCGCGTTTGCCTTGCAATTGGGCCGGGGCGGCACCCGGACGATCTATCCCCGCGCCATCTACATGACCGGCAGCAAGCGGGATCCGGGGCGGAAAACCACCGACCAACGCCGCGGCGCGGCCTTGGCGCACCTGCGCACTCCGGACGGCGAGCCGGCGGTCCGCCACGATTGCGATTACATTACCATCTGGGGCTTCTGGAACGGCCCGGATCAGCTTTTGGCGGCGCACGACGGCCGCTATTACACGTCGCTCAATGCCAACCGCGCCTCGGCCCGCCACTTTATCACCCGACAGATGATGGCCGGGTTGATGCAATCGAAGGCAAACAAGCTGGCGCGTTGCGGCCTGGAGGACCTCAACCTCAAGGCCGATCATCTCCTGATCTCCTTTGATTCCGAGCACAACCTGGTGCTGGACACCTTCGGCAAGCCCGAAGTGCGCCTCTGCAATTTTGAGCTGGTCTGCCGAAAGGACGCGCGACCTGAGTAATCTTTTTTGACAATATTTTAGTGAGACAACCGGACTTATTAAGACGTTAAGCAAACGTCCGTGATAATTCCCCGCGCATTGTGAATTTCGATAGTCCTGCCATGCCTGTTTGTTGCCGGCAAAATTGCCGGGCAGCATCAACATGGGCATTTCGGCGGGCATGTGGATGGTCCCTCGCTGGAGTTTCTTTGGCAATACTACTGGAACAAGCTGTGGGTCGTTCCCGCCAGGCGACCGGGGTACGCGGCCCGGGGTACTGAGAGTCCCTCCTCACCCGGGTAGCGCGGGGAGTTCACAAAGCAAGGCCAAACAAGTCCCCGGCGATCGGGCGCCGCGGTTCGCAATGCCCGTGTGTTAATGGATCGTGCCCATTGAATTGGTCCAGCGGTATTCAGCCGCGCCGTTGAGCGGCAAACGCCATCGCGAGCCGGTCTGCACGGGAATGGCTTCGGACGCGCTCCCCCCGGCGCATTGCACTTTGGCGGGTTGCGCGAAGCGTGTCCGATCAAACTCGAGGGTGAAATTGCGCTCGCGCGGCCAAGTCTTGAGAACCCATTCGTTGCTTTCCTGATGGAGCCGGATGCTGCCGTCAGTTCGCGCGCCTCCAAAATCCACCACGCTGTTCAAGTTGTTCAGGTGCCGGCCATACCAGGTGGAGGGATCGAAAGCGGTCATATTCGTTTCGGCGGTGAACGTGACTGACGCGCCGGCGTTGGCCAGGTGCAGCACCCCCAGGCGGATGCGCAAAGTCCCGTCATCCGATCCTTGCAGTGGCACGCGGTGGCCATCGCCCGCGGCCTCAAACAGACCTATGAGCCAGTCATAATCGCCGTCGGCCAGGCCGCCAGGGAGGGTGACATTCCACGGGCCGTCGTTGATGGCCTGGCCCGCCTGCCATTGCGAAGTGGGCGGCGAAACCGCGTGGTCCTGCTGGATGCAAATAATTCCGTTGGCGCAAAAATGGACGAAACAAGTGTAGTTTTTGGCCAGCCGATCCTGCACGTCCCACCGGTAGGTGAGCCGGAAGGCGCGCGCGCCGGTTTGCTCAAAAGAGGCGACGCTCGGATGCACGCGACGGTAACTGGACAAATTCCAGTCGGCGGCTGCCCGGGCGTTCAAGAAAAGTGTCTCGCCGGTGTCGGCGAAGTCGGCGATCACGCCATCGCGCATCGTCGTGCCGGCAGCGACCCCGGCGCCCTCGGCCACCCAGCCCAGGTCCGGCAAAAGCCACGAGCCTGCGGCCAGAACATTGGAGGAGCCGTTGGCGGTGACAACCAGGCCGTTTTCGTACCGAACCCGAACGCGGTTCCAGACGCCGGCGTCGTCGAGCTTGGCCGCGGCGGTGGCATCAATCCACGCGCCGTGAGTTTCGTAGAGGATCTCGCGGGGCCGCGCCAGCGCGTAGCGGGCCATGACCGGCGAAAGCAAATGATGTTCCAACCAGGCCAACGGAACGTTGGCATAGACGGAAGCGTCGAGGAACCCGGCGTGTCCATACGCCACCTCCTGCATCCGGTAGCGGTCCAGCACCACCATGGGCACGGGTCCCGCCCAATTGCTCTGGTAAGACTCGGTGGGCCACCAACGGCTGTAGTAGCCCATGCCGTGGTTGAACTGGAGTGGATGGATCTTGAGCAGATCAAAATCCACGGCCAGAGGCGCGGTGAAGCCGCCGTTGCCGGCCCAACCGCTCCCGAACTGGGCTTCCACGCCGTCCAGGCAGCCGCTCCAGTACCAATGATTGTTGCCTTCCCCGAAGACAGGGCCGTGATGCGTGTCGCGTTCGTAAGCCCAAAGTTGCCGGTGAACATCCCACACCCGGCTGCACTGGCCGGCCCCGGTTTGGCCGGCGCGGTCGTCCACATGAAACCACGGCGGCACTGCGCTATGCACGTCCAGGTAGTCGGCCGGCGTGTTGTAACGACGATGAATCTCCGGGGACTGGGTGGCGGCCAGGCGCAGGATGGCATTGGGCTTGACGGCAAAGGATTGGATGCGGGTGCCGAGATTGTACCAGGCGCGTTGCAGGTTTCCGGCGGAGTCGAGGGCGATGTCGTTCGTGTCATAGAAATCGTAGTTTGGGTAGTAATCCACGTAGTTCTCATGGAGCGCACACCGGATGCCCAGGCGCGCGCCGGTGGCGACCAGGTTGCTCATGCCGGCATCACCCCCGTAACGGGCGTTGGCCGGATAGTGCATGGGCAGGGCATTGTCGTAGCCGCTGCGCTGCCAATCGTGAATGAGAGCCACGCAGTTGGTGATGCCATAGCCGGCCAGCTTGCTCAGGTTGGCGGCGATGTTGGCGAAACTGCCGCCCCAGACGTCCAGCACGATCTTGTTGGCCAGAAAATCGCGCCAGGGCGAAGGCGGGTTCGGTGGATTCGGCAGGACCTCCGCCAGATGCCAGGCGGCCGTGAAAACGGCGCGCTCCCGCAGTTGGGCGCGCGTGCCGTCGGTGAGCGCGTCGTAGCTGGCTTTGGTCCCACTGTATGATGTGGCGGCGGAACTGGTCCAATCGAGCAGCGCGCCGACAAAGAGACCTTCTTGCGGGAGATAATGGACGGCGCCGGGATAGTAGGGCACCGGGACCTGGCGTCGCCGCACTACTGGCCCCCAGGCGCCGAGGTCGAGCGCGGTCACCCAGGGTTGATCGCAGGAGAGCGCCAGCACCAGGCTCTTGCCCGCCCATCGCCCGGTGATGCGAACGGTGGCAGAGGCCGAGCCGGCGTCGAAAGTTCGCCAGAGCGTGCAGCCCTGATTGGTCAGGAGCCATCCGCTGGCGACCGGCCGAGCCGGCCTGGCTCCACACAAGCGCCGCCGAGTTTGCCAATGGCAGCGTGAGGGGTGTGTCGCCCGCCATCTGCGCGTGGAGCGTGAGTAGGCCAAACAGACCATCGTTGGCGGACTGCGGGGCACGCCATTGATACTCAAGGACCCCGTCAAGGCCCGTGTAACGGAAACGGGCCACGCCGTTGGACAGGCTGATCGCGGAAGTCCCCGGGAATCCGCTTTGGGGCGCTACTTCGGTCCTTTCTCCGGCCCACAGGTTGGAGAGGGCCAGAGGCGGGGGCGGAGGGCGGGCTGGAACGGGCGGGACATAGCCCTCCAGCACCAGTTCGCGGTTGCCCCAGAATGAGTAGTCAAATGAAGGATTGTTTTTAGGGCCGGGATCCACCTCGAAGCGCACCGTCAGGTTGGACCCGCGGCGGGCGCTGAAATCGAATTCAAACTCGCGCCAGACATCGTTGGTCTGGTGATAGTCGAACAGCTTGCGGCCGTCGGCGTAGAGGCGGAAAGTGACCCCGTCGGAGTTGGTCACGTTCTGCGAGCGCATCGCCGTGGCGCCCCGCAGCAGGATGCGCCTGGCCTCGGATGGAAGACGGATGACGAATTGCTGGAAGGCGATGCCCGTGCCCTGGCGCCAGGGGCAGTGCAGCAGGAAGGCCCGCTCTCCATTTTGCGTGCCGAATGGCTCGCACGCCACGCCCGTGCGGTCCTCGAAAAAGCCCGACCAGCCCACTGGAAACTGCTGCTCGGCCTGGCCGCGGTAGGCAAATCCGACGGCGTAAACCCCCAGCTCATCCAGATTCAGCACCGCCAGGTCGGGACGGACGGCTGGTTGCGCCCTGGCGCAGGCCACCAAGGCGGCGGCGCTCAGGGCAAGCAGCGCCCGGCGGATAGGCTTCATACGATTGGACGCCAGCCTATCCCGGTCGGCCAAGGGTGGCAAGAAATGAGATATTCCCAACCTATGGCTGCACACCCCGTCCGGGATGCGCCGGATCGGCCAGCCAATCTGCAGGCCAGCCTCGTTTTTATACTAGTTTTGCAGAGCGGTTCCAGGCAACCTAAAGCCATGAAGAAGAGTCTTCCCGTTTCGGCGCGGCTGCCGGCCCTGCTGGTTCTGTTTGCTCTTTCCGTGTCTCAGCCGGCTGGAGGCGCCGGAGTAGTATTGGAAGACGATTCGCTCCTCGTCGCATTCGACAGCGATACCGGCGCGTTGACGCGTTTGGAAAATAAATCCACGCACTGGACGATCGAGCGCCGTCCGGAGTTGGGCGTGTCGTTCCGTCTCCACGCGCCGCTGCCGGACCGCCGCGATAATTTTGTGCTGGGGCAGAAACAGCGCGCCACGGCGGTCAATAAAATTTCAAACCACGAGGTGCGTTTCCAGTGGCAGGATTTGTTGAGTGAACACGGCGGGACGCTGCCGATGATTTTCAGCGCCACTGTGACCTTGAGCAATGGCGTTCTAATCTTTGGCGGGACGCTCCAGAACAATTCTTCGCTCATGGTTGAAACCATCGAGTACCCGTATTTTGGCGACTTTAACCCGCCGGCGCCCGGCAGCTCGCTGCACACCCGGCACATGTGGTACGGCAACCTCGCCTCCAGCGAGATTTATCCCGGTTTTAACAACCAAAAAGGCTATTGGGGCGTTGATTTTCCGATGCAGACCATAGATTCCAAACAAAGTTTGTTTTGTTTGATTCAGGCGCCAGAAGAAGGTTTGTATGTGGAAATGCATGATCCGACCCAGCGTTATCTGCTGGAATACACTTTCGAGCAACATCCGGGAGTCGTTCAGTCCATCAACAATTGGGCGCCCCAAAGTGATGCCATCTCCGGTTTGCCGGTGCATCTGGAATTTCGGACGTGTCATTTTCTCTTTGTTCATCCGCATGCGGCCGTGGACCTGGCTCCGGTCGTGCTGCGCTCTTACAAGGGTGACTGGCATGCAGGGGTGGATTTGTATAAGGAGTGGCGCGCCACCTGGTTCAAGCCGCCCCATTTTCCCCAGTGGGTTAAGGAGGTCAACGCCTGGCAGCAATTGCAGATCAATTCACCCGAGGAGGAGTACCGCGTGGCCTATACGAATCTGATTCACTACGGTCAGGAATGCGCCACCAATGGCGTCAGCGCCATCCAACTGGTGGGATGGAATCGCGGCGGACAGGACGGTGGGGACCCTGCGCAGGAGACGGACCCTGGCCTGGGCACCTGGCAGGAATTGCATGATGCCATTGCGCAAATCCAGGCCCAGGGGGTTAACATCATCCTCTTCGCCAAGCTCAACTGGGCGGACATGACCACCGCCTGGTTCACCAATGAACTTTTCAAATACGGAGCGACTGACCCGTTTGGCATTCCTTATGAACAAGGCGGCTACAGCTATCACACGCCGACGCAGTTGGCCGGCATCAACAACCGCCGGCGGGCGGTCATGGATTTTGTCAGTCCGGAGTACCAGGCGATTGCGGCCGGGGAATTTGTGAAATTAATGAAGCTTGGTTCCACCGGCTGGCTCTGGGATGAGATTTGTCATCACGGCCCGGTGGAATACAGCTTTGCCGCCAACCACGGCTATGCTCCTCCCGGCTACATCTACGCCGGCGATATTCCGCTGACCGCGCGATTGCGCGCCGCGGCCGACAAGATGAAGCCGGATTTCCTTTTCAGCGGCGAGGGTCCCCAGGATTGGCTGATGCCATATTACGTCTCCTACTTCCGCATCAATGGCGGTTCGACGCCCGTTTGCCGTTACCTGGACCCGCAGGCGCCGCTGATGGTTGCGGTCACCGGCTTGGACGATCGCGAGATGCTCAATCTCATATTGTTGGACCGCTATATTATCAGTTACGAGCCTTACAACTTCAAAGGTCATTTGACGGATTTCCCGCTCACCCTGGCCTACGGCCGGAAGATTGACGCCTTGCGCAGGCGCTACAAGGCTTATCTGTGGGACGCCGATTTTCGCGATACTTTGGGCGCCAGTGTGAACGCCAATGGTTCACATCGTTATTCTGTATTCGTTACTGCCGCCGGCAAGCGCGCGGTCGTCGTAGTCAACCAGGAAGCCAGCCGGACCATCACCGCCGGAGTTGAGTTGCCGCAGGCCCGCGAGTTTCTGGTAGCGTCGCCGGAACAACCCGAGGCCGTCGCCACCACCGGGCCGTTGCAAATCCCAGCCCGCTCGGCCGCGGTGCTGATGGAACAGTAGCAGGGAATGACGGAGCGGAATGTTGAGGCCAGGACCATCACCGAATCAGGAATACCGCTGGCCAGGGCGGCTGGCGTCAGATTGTTGCCGGTGGAAGGGGGCCGCGCGGTTCTGGAGGCTGGCTCCGGAAGCTATCGTTTCGCCTCGATTCACACCGAGTCCTCCCTGAGCGGGCGGTTCGTTGGCGCGTCTGGGAAAGGATAAAGATTATGTTTGAAAAACTCAATCAGCCACCGGGAATTTCCCGCCGGAAGTTCCTCCGCGCGGGCGTGCTGGGCGTGGCGGCCGCGGCTTCGAGCGCGGCCCTTTGGCCCGGCCTTCTCGCGGCCCAACAGACCACCGGCGCCGACGGCTCATGGTGGCCGCTGGATCAGGACTGGCTTTTCGGAGGGAAATTCAACCCTGCCGCCCTGGCGCCGTCTTTTAATGACGCCGCCTTTTCCCGGATTACGCTGCCCCATTGCGTGGCCCGGCTTTCCTGGCAAAAGTGGGACCCGGCGGCGTGGGAGGATCTTTGGATTTACCGCCGGCATTTCAGCCTCCCGCGCCAGTTCAAGGGAAAGCGCGTCTTGCTGCACTTTGACGGGGTCATGGTCGGCGCCACTCCGGTCATCAACGGCCACGCCTTGCCGCAACATTTGGGCGGCTATCTTCCTTCGCGCTACGACATCACCGAATGGCTCGCCGTCGGCGACAACGTGCTGGCGGTGGCGGTGGATTCCCGCTGGGGCAATGTCCCGCCCCAAGGCTCGCCGAAAGGTCCGGCAGGCGTTGATTATCTTGAACCGGGGGGCATTTTCCGCCCTGTTCGCCTACAGATCGTGCCGCAGGTTTTCATCAACGACGTTTTCGCCAAGCCAGTGGACGTGCTCGGGACCGGTCGCCGGATCGAGGTCGCTTGTTCCATTGACGCCGCCTCGCTTCCGGCAAAACCGATTCAGGTCCGGGTCGAACTGCGGGATGGCACCCGCGTTCTGGCGCGCGCGGATCGGGAATTGAACCTGGAGAAGGCGGGCCAAGCCGAGGCGGCCTTAACCTTGTCGAGCCTCGGAAACGTCGCGCTCTGGGAGGTGGACGCGCCTCGCCTCTACGATGTTGTGGCCGCGCTCTTTATAGACGGCAAGCGGGTGCATGATTACCGGGTCCGAACGGGAATCCGGGAAGCGCGCTTTGAGGTGGATGGATTTTTTCTGAATGGGCGGCGGTTGCAGCTTTTTGGCTTGAACCGCCATGAAATATATCCCTACGCCGGCGGCGCCATGCCTGGGCGCGTGCTGCGTCGTGACGCGGCCATCCTGCGGCGCGATTTCAACTGCAACATCGTGCGCTGTTCCCATTATCCGCAATCGGAGGCCTTTCTGGACGCTTGCGATGAACTGGGATTAATGGTGTGGGAGGAGACGCCCGGATGGGGCTATCTGGGCGGCCAGGCGTGGAAAGAGTTGGTGGTGGAGAATGTCCATGACATGATCTGCCGGGACCGGAACCACCCGGCCATTGTCATTTGGGGGGTTCGCGTCAACGAATCGGCCAATGATGTGGCCCTCTATCAGCGCACGACCGGGATGGCCAAAGCGCTGGATGGCTCCCGCGCCACTTCCGGCTCCATGACCTCGGGTTCGAGGAATAATTGGGAGCGGGACTGGCATGAGGACGTCTTCGCCTTTGACGACTACCATTCCGATCCGGATGGCTCTGTGGGCATCGAAAGGCCGACGCCAGGCGTGCCGTACCTGCTGGCCGAGGCGGTGGGGCAATTCAATTACACTCAGCGCAAGGGGTTCGACGCCAAGTACCGCCGGGCTGGAGATGTCGTTCTGCAAGAGCAACAAGCCCTGCGCCACGCCCAGGCGCACAGCAAAGCCGCCGCCTATCCGGCCTGCTCAGGGGTGATCGCTTGGTGCGCCTTCGATTACGCCAGTTTGGTCAATCCGTACGACGCGGTCAAATGCCCGGGCGTGGCGGATGTTTTCCGCATCCCAAAACTGGGCGCGACGTTCTATCAGGCGCAAACGGATGCAAAGTCGCGACCGGTCATCCTGCCCAACTTCTATTGGGATTTCGGACCGAATACACCTCAAGGCCCCGGCAAGAACGCCGCCATCTTTTCCAACTGCGACCGGCTCGATCTTTTCGTGGACGGCCGCCCAATTGCCACGCTCCATCCCGACGCGCAGAATTATCCGCACCTCAAACACCCGCCTTTTTTCGCCGATCTGGAATTGGACGGCGCCAGCCGGCCGGAGCTTCGCATTGATGGATACCTCGCAGGCAGGCGGGTTTTATCCCGTGCCTTCTCCTCCGACCCGGCCCGGGACCGTTTGTTCCTGCAAGCGGACGATCAAGAGTTGATCGGGGACGGCGCGGACGCCACCCGGCTGGCTTTCGGGGAAGTTGACAAATTCGGCTCGATGCGCCCCTTTGTCTCTGGAGCGGTTTCGTTCCAGATTGACGGGCCGGGAGTTATTGTGGGGGACAATCCGTTTCAGTTGGCGGCCAGCGGAGGCATGGGGGCTGTCTGGCTCAGGACCCTGCCGGGCCGAGCCGGAAGCATCAAGGTGACCGCCACCCATTCTTCCTTAGGCGGGAAGCTGGTGAAAATCAAAGTAATCAGATGAAATCCCGTCGCGGCACACGGCCAAATCAGATCGTCGGCTGCCGTTGTCAATCTCCCGGGAATCATGGCAGTCTCCAGGGGTCTTGCGCGCTGCTGAGGGGAAATGTCCGGGCAGATCCGCAAACGTGATCGCCTCGGAGGGTTGCTGAAATTCAACTACCGGGAAGCTGAGTGAGCTGTTTGACGATGGGAGGAACCGGGACCACCATGGTTGCCCACCTCAGGTTTTCAGAGTCTCGGCCAGGTATAGGGCTGCGATTTTATGGTAGCCACGCCTGGCTTGAGACCGAAAGCCTCGGCCCGAATGGTAATGGCGCCGGGGGTTGTACCGGCCCGGATGAGGACGGTGGCGATGCCGGCCTCCGCATTGGCCGGGTTAGCCCGGATCCTGGCGTCATCAATGATGGTTCCCGGCCCCTGCACCGTGAAGGTAACCAGGTCGTTCCCGTTGGGATAGGTCGTCCCGCGCGCGTCACACAGGCGGGCATACACCCGGACGAAGTCAGATCCATCGGCGGTCAGATCGCGGCCTGCTGTGTCTGCCTGAAGCTCCAAGTGGGTGGACACTCCGGGCGAATGGATGGTTTGGGTGGCGGCCACCTGATCGTTGATAAGCCCCTCCGCCTTCAGCGCACTCACTTCGGTGCCCGGACGGGCCACGCCGGTCGAGTAAAGCATGGAATGCTCTCCCAATTGGCCGATCTGGAAGGTGAAGGGCGGGTGCGGAATTTTGTGACCCGGGTCCGGTTTCTGGGTAGCCAACACCTTGCCGTTTTGGCTCAGCCGCACTTCTTCGCAATTACTGAACACCGTGACCGTGGTTGGAGACTGATAGGTGGCGTAGTTGGCAATGAACACCATGGGGCCGCTGTCAACCCCGGGAACAAGGACGTCCGCCGGGCGCTGGCTTTGGAACATGTAGTAGTCGAACTTGGGCAGCCGGAAGAGGTCCAGGAACCCGCCATAGAACGGTTGGTGGTGGTAGCCGCGATAGCAGTCCACGCCAGCCCACAGGCACGCCCCGCAAAGACGCCCGGTGCCCGGCCCGTCCGGGCCATTGGCCTGTGCGTAGATGCCATCCATCCGGCTGAGGTGTGACCAGGCCTGGACGAGCAGGGGTGTCTCACCCCATCCCCGGGGCACGCGGCTGCTGGACTGCTGGTCTGTCCAGTTGTCCACCTGGTCTCCCCACTCCCGGACCCAGAGCGGCTTGCTGGCATTGTTGCCGCTGTAGTCAATATCCCAGCCATTAAAGCCTTGGAGGTTTCTGACGCGGTCTCCAGCGGCATAACACTGACCTCCGGGGTATTCCTCATGGACGATGTTCTGGAGCTGGATGGCGACAGGCCGGTTGTCGGTCTCATTCAACTGGGCTTCCCACAGGATGGCCGAGGCGTAATTGCGATAGCAGCGCACCATGTCGCGGGCATCCTGCAGGACGCGCTCTTTGAACAGGTCATCGCCCATGAACTGCCAGCCCGGGTTGGAGACGATGGCCAGGATTCCCAGTTCGTCACAGGCATCCATGAAGGCCGGATCCTGGGGATAGTGACTGCGGAAGGAGCGTTAATCCCGGCATCCCGCAGCTTCCTGGCATCCCGAAACTGGGCTTCCGGCGAGAGGGCATATCCAACATAGGGATGATCCTGGTGCCGGTTGGCCCCAATGGAGATGAAGTGCTCCCCATTAATGAACAGGCCCTGATCCTTGTCAAATCGAATTGTGCGAATGCCAAGGCGCGTGCGGAACGTCGTCCGCGGGCGCGTGGTCGCTGCTCACGACGGTATGCAGCACATAGAGCGAGGGATGATACGGATGCCACAGCGCCGGCTGCTTCACCTCCAGCGTTAGCACGACCGGACGGGAGGCGCCGGCCTCCAGAGGCAGATTGGTCTCCGCAGCCGCGGCCACTGTGCCATCGGGGGCGAGGAGAGTTTGCGAAACCTTGCAGTTGCCCGGCGCTTCCATTTCATTGGCCACATCGGTCTGAATCCGCACGGTGGCGGCGGCAGCGGAGACCTCCGGATAGGAGACAAAGACTCCGCCACCCGCCGGTTTGTTCGCCAGTATCGGATCCGTGACGTGCAGCGGGTTCAGGACCTGCAGATGAACTCCGCGGTAGAGTCCCCCGAAGTAAGTGAAATCCAGGGCGTCCTGCGGTTTGCCGGGAGGCACCTCCGGGTTGTTCGAGTTGTCGAGCCTGACGGTGACGATGTTCTCCCCGTCGAAGCGCGCCTGCTTCGAAAGGTCCACCGTGAATGGCAGGTAGCCGCAGTAGTGACTGGCGAGGTGGACGCCATTGAGCCACACATCCGCAGTTGCCATGGCGCCTCCGAACCGCAGGTAGATCTTGCGGTCCCGCCACAGATCGCTCAGGGCGAAATGCTTTCGATACCAGCACACGCCCTGGTAATTGACGCCGCCGCTGGCATTCAGTGGTTCCAGCCGGACCGTGTGCGGAAGATTCACCATCTCCCAGGCGGCGTCATCCAGTTTGGCGACATCCACGGTCTGCGCATCGCGCCGGATGTTGGGTGGCAACTGGTCCAGGACGCAGAAGCGCCAGCCCTGGTTGAAGTCAAAATCCTTGCGTATATCGGACGGTCGAGGCCAGGTTGGGCTTGCAGGGGCCGTTTCCACCGTGGTTTGAGTCTGGTCCGAAGCAGGGGATGTGGTGCCCGTGGTCAGGATGCAGGAGAGCAGGAGGAATGCAACCAGCAGCGATTGTCCTCCACTGGCCAGGCCGCGATGTCGTTCGCTTGACCCAACGCTTTCCATGAGGTGATTGATGAGAAATTGCTTCATCACAGCGATCCCAAAGGTGGCTGTCTTGAGCGGTTGTTGCAAGCAAAAAGCCCCGCAAACCGACGGTGAGATAAGACTTCTCCCAGACAGAGCAGGGACAAGAAGCCGGACTGTGCCTGCACCACTTTTACTTCAATTTGCCTGATTAACAAGGATACGGAGGCAGAAGATGGCGCGGTGTGTCGGCCTGGGGACAGTGAAGGTGTTGGCGCCGGGGCTCCAATAAGCTGGGTTTGGTCGGCGCTGAATGGGCCATTCCGAGAGATTAGGGCGGTTTAAGAAATTGTGCAGCCCTAAATGAGGATGGCAGGGCAAGCACTCCGTGCGCGCCGCGGCGGGTCCCGATAATTCGGGACCCGCCCTGCCGCGTAATGCGGCTACAGCATTTGTGAACTAGACCGCGGCCACAACCGTAAAACCGGTCTTGCAGAAGTCGCGTGTTGTTTACTGGTTGCCGGACGGGCCGGGGGTATTGGTGCGAAGGATACTCACATATTTGAGCGCCACGTCATTGGTGGAGTGCTCTTGCAGCACCTCCTCAAACTGGGCCAGCGCTTCCGGGTTGCGATGCTGGTTGAACAGCGCGATGCCCAAATTCAAACGGGCCTCCAGCAATCCCGGCTTCAGCCGCACCGCCTCCGCGAACTCCTGGGTCGCGCCAGCCGCGTCGCCCTCCCGTCCCATTTCCAAACCAAGGGAAAAGTGGGCCTCGGCGAACTTCGGATCCAATCGCACGGCTTCCGCGTAATGGGCTTTGGCTTCCTCATGCCGCCCCAACTTAATCAGGCTCAGGCCCAAATTGACCTGCACTTCCGGATCAGCCGGATTCAGGCGGAGGGAATCGGTGAAATTAGTGACGGCGGACTCGTACCAGCCCTTGCTGAAGGAAACCTTGCCCAGCGCGCTGAAGCTCTCCGGGGTGCGGACCCGGTTGACGAGGGATTCCTGGAATTGTTGGTTTGCTTCCTCCAGTTTGCCCAAGGCCTCGAGCGCTTTGCCCAGACCCAGATGCGCCGGCCCCCAGTAAGGTTTGAGCCGCAGTACTTTTCGGAACTCCGCGGCGGCTTCTTCGTTGCGGCCCAGTTGCGCTTCCAACACCGCCAGACTGTTCATCGCCTCCACCGCGTCCGGTTTCAACCGGATGGCCTGTTGCAAGGCGGCCATGGCTTCCCCGTTGCGTTTCGCCCCCTCCAGCGCCACACCCAAACTCCGCCACGCGTCGGCGCTGTGCGGCAGCAGGCCCACCACCCGCTGCAATGATTCAGTCTCGCCGGCCGCGTCCCCGGTCTTCTGCTGGAGGAACGCCAGGTTTTCTTGCAGAATCCAGTCATTGGTCGCGGCGGCGGCGGCGGCCTTGGTCAGGGCTTCTTCCTGGCGGAGAGCGTCCGGCCGGGTGGCGGGCAAGAGTTGTTCCACCTGCCGGCGCAAAAGCTCATACTGCTCCCTATTATTGACTTGCTGGGAGAAGGGAGGCTCGTTCAGGCGGCTGAGAATGTCCATCTCCCCGTCGCGCCGCGTGGAATCTGTCCATCCCAGCCGCCGGGCGCAGTCCTCCGCGGTGGGCCAGGGGTGCGACGCCCGCCCGGGCAAACCCTGCGCCACTTGTTCCGCCAGAGTCAGCGCCACCAGATAGTTGCCTTCAAAGGTCAGATGGACATGCTCGTAGAGAAATTTTCCGCCGGGGATGCCGTGCGGGCATTGCTGTGCCATCGCGGCTTCCGCGTCCACCAACCGCACGCCCGCGCGCGCCCGGTTGGACGCGGCCTGCCGGATGATTTGGTTGAGGCGGCTGTCGGCGCGGAAGCGGAGAACATCTTGATCGCAAGCCAGGTTAAACTGCCGTAGCGCCTCCCCATCCCGGCCCAACGCCAGGGCGCACTGGCCCTGGCGAAAGTGCGCCTCGGCAAACGTATCGTCCATCTGGTCCGCTTGTCCAAAAGACGCCGCCGCTTCCGCCGCCCGGCCCGCTTGCTGCGCCTGGATGCCGGCCTGGTAAAAATTGTCCCAGCGCGCTAATTCTTCGGCGGACATCCCCGTCCGATGCTCCGAAGCGAAGGGGCCGCAATCCGCCAGATTGCGGGCGACGGTGCTGACCACGATTTTCGCCCCGCTGCGCAGGCCAAGGTCAATAATGTCGTTCAGGTTGCGTTCGAAGCTGCCATAGACCACCGCCATGCGCGGGTCCTCCTGGCGGACGTGGTGGTGCAGGAACATGATCATGCCGCCCCATTCGCTCTGGTTGAGCGGCCGTTTTTGAAAATGGCGCAACAGGCTGCCCAAGGCCTGTCCAAGGCGCGTGCCCTTGAAGGCCACCGCGGCGCGGACCAGCGCCAGATTGGCCGCTGGCGGGCCAAAAACCGTGCCCGAACCATAAGGCCCCACCACTTCGTTGTTGCCCATATAGATCACCCAGAAGTCCCCGTGTTGCGCCGCGCAATCCCTGGCAATGGGCAGGATGACGTGGGAATCGATCGCCGTCATGGCCGTATTGACCACTTCAAAATGCTGCTCCGGGTAACGCCCCTCCAACAAGGCTTGCAAAACCCGGCACAGGCCGAATTCAGGCTGCGGATCGCCGTAAGCCGCCGACTCGCCAAAGACGAAAACGCGGATCGTATCCGGCGCCTTGACTTTGGGGATGACCAGCGGAAAGGGGCTGCGCGCCATTTCCGGGCCGAAAAAGCGCCAGCCAAAACGGTCGTTCTCGATCAGGCAATCCTTCCCATTGATCCGCAGCGGCAGAAAGAAGGACATGGGGTGGCCGACCCCCGCCAGGCGCAAGCCGGCCTCCACGGCCACCAAGAGCAGCGCCGGCCCCAGCACCGCCGCCGCCAGGCGAAAAAGCCAGAGCCTCCGGCGCGGCCGCGGGAGCGGATGGGCCGGCGGCGACCGGCCGCGCGCGGAGGAACCCTTGGAGCGGGGCGATTTCATATTTCACTTCTTCGGGTGGCTCCAGACGGCCAAGTCAATACTTCCAGATTTCGGACGTTCTCGATTGAGAATTGCTCACGGAAGTTTTGTTATTGGTTATCGGAAGAGGTTTACATGACCAATGACCAATTCTCAATGACCAATTCTCAATCGCATGAATCGCTCAAATCCTGCCCAAGGCAAAGCAGCGGCTTCGTAAGTATTTGATAATCAATGGAGCGGGTGAAGCGAATCGAACCCTCGTTCCGGTGACATTTTATATACCGTTGATAATTAACATGTTACACATTATGCTGTCATAGCGGGGTTCGTTTATAGAGTGGCTCATAAACCAAACGAGTTGCAGAAAGTGGCTTAAAGTAGTGCAGAATTCGACTTCGACACATGCGATTCCCCGCGTGATCCGCGCTTCTCATTTCGAGGATGCTCCAAGTCGGATTTCGCACCCGAACGGGAGAATGCGTCATGGCTTGCGGCGGGTCATTCGAGGCCGCCCCGGTGATCGGTCCTGCCGGTTTGGCGTCTAATCGCATGCCGTTCGGCTGCCTGTTCAAACTGGGCTGCCAAGCGTTTGGTTTCCTTCTTGATCGCTGCGGAAATTCGGTGGCGCGTTACGTAAACATTGGCGAGAGTAACGCCCAAGGATTGCGCGACCTCGGTTCCCGTCCATTCCTTGAGAACGAGCAGGTCGAAAATCTGGAATTGTCTGTCGGTGAAATCTTCCTTCACCCGCTCCAGGGCGACGGCAAAAAGGTTCTTGCGCCATTCGGTTTCGAAGAGCGCGTCCAGGTCAATCGAGGCCGGATCGGGGACGCGGTTGATTGTGGAGGTTCTCGCCGTGTCATCGTCCACTTGGGGACCGGCGATGTGAGCCGTTTCCCGGTGACGCTTCTTGATCTGATCCTTGATGCGCCAGGCGGCTTGGTTCAAGAGCCAAGTCTTGAACTTGCACACTTTCGGATCGTAACGGTATTCCGGCAGATGCCGCGACATGGCGATGGCCGTCTCCTGCACGATCTCATCGGCTTCCGTCTCGGTCAAGCCGGACTGAATGGCAAAGGCCCGCATCATCTTGCCGTAAATGCGATAGAACTCGTTCCAACCGTCGGCGTCATCCGTCTTGAGCCGCCGGAGCAAACTGGGCCGCGTTTGAATGGAGCTGGGTTCATCCATCGCCATGAAGATCATACTATCATTTTAACGCCGATCCGCGAGGATTCTTACAACTATTCTGTAAGCATTGCCGCGCCGGGTCGTTTAAACAGATGAATCGAACGGACAATCATCCATAAATGATTATGAAAACACGAATAAGCCGATGCCCGGGTATCCCGGCGGTTTTGCGGGCGTCAGCCACTTTGCTCGCCTCCGTCTTCGTTCTCGCCCGCGCCTACAGCCAGGAGACACTTTATAGTTTCACGGGCGCTCCGGGACAGTTCATTACATTGATGCTGGCAACAAACGGCGACTTTTATGGCACCACCAGCGCGGGCGGAACGGGCGGATACGGAACGGTGTTCACAATGACGACCAACGGGGATTTTACCACTTTGGTTTCATTCGCCAATACCAACGGCAGTCTGCCCTCCAAAGGCGGGTTGATTCAGGCCAGCGACGGGAATTTCTACGGAACAACCTACAACGGCGGCAATCTGGCGCAGGGTGGCGGATTAGGTCTTGGGACGGTGTTTAAAATGACGCCCGCCGGGGTGTTGACGAGGCTGCATGTATTCGGTGGCACCGACGGCGGACACCCCTCGGCCGCCTTGGTGCAAGCCAGCGACGGCAACTTCTACGGAACCACCTATTGGGGGGGCAATCTGGCGCATGGCGGCGGCTCCGGGCTTGGGGCGGTGTTCAAGATCACGCCTGCCGGCGTGTTCACGCCGTTATATGCGTTCAGCGGGACCGATGGAGGCCATCCCGACGCCGGATTGGTGCAAGGGAGCGACGGCACTTTCTACGGGACAACCTACTACGGCGGCGATCTGGCGGCGCCGCTGGGCGGGGGCAACGGGCTGGGCACGGTGTTCTCGATCACGACCAACGGGCAATTTACACTAATGGTTGCGTTCAACGGCGACAATGGCGGGAATCCCGACGCCGGATTGGTGAAAGCGAGCGACGGCAATTTCTATGGGACAACCTATTGGGGCGGTGATCTGACGCTGAATGGCGGCTCTGGCCTTGGGAGCGCGTTTCAATTCACGCCGGACGGAGGGTTCACGCTGCTGGCAACCTTCAACGCCACCAATGGAGGCCACCCTTCCGCGGGGTTGGCCCAGGGGAACGACGGCAACTTCTACGGGACAACCTATTGGGGCGGCGATCTCACCGTGAACGGCGGCAATGGCTTTGGGTCGGTTTTCAAGATGACATCAGACGGGACAGTCACCACATTGGTTGCGTTTACGGGCGGCAATGGAGCTTATCCTTATTTTGGAGTGCTGCAGGCAAGCGATGGCAGCTTGTATGGCACAACTTCTCAAGGCGGGGCTGGAGGCGGGGGCACCATTTACCGGCTTGCCATTGGGCCGGCGCTGAACGTTTCGCAGCAACCGGGTAACCTTTCCGTCAGCCTGGGTGCCAATGCCCTCTTCCAAACTACTGCTCTGGGCAGTGATCCGTTAGCCTATCAATGGCGATTCAATGGGACCGCCATTATGGACGAGACGAATCCAGCCGTCACCATCTCCAATGTTCAACTGACAAATGCCGGAAGCTACACGGTCGTCGTGACGGACATTTCCGGCTCAGTCACCAGCCGGGTAGCGACATTGCAGGTGGATCCTGCCTTTACCAAGATCACCACGGGAGCCATCGTGACCAACGTGGGAACCGGCACAGCTTGTGCCTGGGGGGACTATGACAATGACGGGTTCATAGATCTCATCGTCACCAGCGCCTATAGCACGGCAAATCATACCGCTCAAAGCAACCTCCTTTTTCACAATAACGGGGACGGCACGTTTACGCAGATTACAGGCACCGATGTGACGGTTGAGGCGCGGGACTGGCGCGGCTGCTCCTGGGTGGACTACGATAATGACGGCTTTCTTGACCTCTACATTGTCAGCACCACGGACAACGGTTTCACCGCTGAGAATGAGCTTTTTCGGAATAACGGCGACGGCACGTTCACAAAAATGACTGCGGGCGTGGCAGGCGATATTGTCCCGGGCGGGGGCAGTTCCGAAGGACCCGTTTGGGCTGACTTCGACCGCGATGGCTTTGTTGACCTCTACATTGCCAGGTACGGCACCGGCTGGCTTTATCGTAACAATGGCGATGGAACTTTTGCGCAAGTGACCGACGGCGCCGTGGCCGACTATCAGGACAACCGGGGCAGCTACAACGCCGCCTGGGCTGATTACGACAATGATGGCTGGCCGGACCTTTTCGTCACCTCCAAGAACGACACCTTTCAGAATGGAACCAATTATCTCTATCATAACGACGGGGCGGCGGGATTCTCCCGGGTCCTCTCGGGTCCCGTCGTCACGGACAATGAGTATTCCGTTGGGTGTGCCTGGGGCGACTATGACAACGACGGCAATCTGGATTTATTCGTGGCCACTGGTCTGAACCACCTGGCCGGGTGCTCCCTCTACCATAATAACGGGGACGGCACGTTTAACAAGATGAGCAGTAACGAGGTCGGCAGCCTGGTCAGCGACCTGGCGCCCTTTGCGCAGTGCGCCTGGGGCGACTTCGACAACGACGGCTACCTCGACCTGTACGTAACGGTTCTGCTCACCACTGGCGTCAATCGTCTCTATCACAACAACGGCGATGGTACCTTCACGCGCGTGACCACAGGGAGCCTCGTCAATGATGTCGGGCCATCGGTGGGATGCGCCTGGGGCGACTACGACAATGACGGATTCCTTGACCTCTTTGTCGCCCGTGGAGGGGATACTCTGCCAACGGCCAATGTGCTGTATCGGAACAACGGGAACAGCAACGCCTGGCTGCGCATCAAATTGGTGGGAACGGTATCCAGCCGGTCCGCCATCGGGGCCAGGGTTCGGGCCAAGGCGTCCATTGGGGGGAAGACTTTCTGGCAGTTGCGTGAAATCAACACCGGCGACGGCTTTTGCGCCGGTCCGCTCGAAACCCACTTCGGCCTGGGCAACGCCACCAACATTGACACGCTGCGGATCGAATGGCCTTCCGGCGCCGTGCAGGAGTTTCCCAACGTCGCGCCAAGGCAAATCCTGACTATCACCGAACCGCCGCAGTTGCTGGCGGGCTTGAGCAATGGCGTCCCGCAATTCTCCATCAAAGGCGGACGCTTCATGCAATACGACCTCCAGGCCTCAACCGACCTGATGGCATGGTCGCCCCTCGGCACGGTGACGGTTACCAATATGAACGGCACGGTCCAGGTTGTTGATCCGGGCGCTTCCGGTTCGGATCACAGATTCTACAGGGCGGTGTCGCATTGAAGATTTTTCTTCCTGTGTGGGAAGAGAAAAGAACAGACCAAACAGAAACAAAAAACAAACAATGATACCTATGAAAAGACTGAACATCTCATTCACTTCAAATCGGCTGATGCGAAAGCTCGCCACCTATCTGGCGGCCACCGCGACTGTCGCGATGGCCGGGCTGGCGGCTTCCGTCTGGCTGGGCCGTGCGGACGCCGCAGAACACCATGAGCAACGGGACTCTGATAGACGGGCCGACGAATGGCTTTTAGCGACTTACGATGAGGCGCAGGTCGCCGAACTCAACCAGTTGTTGGCGGACTACCATGGAGCCCTCGCCTACGGTGGCAACATCACGGCGATGGCGAGCCTGTGGGCTGAGGACAGCACCCTTACGTTAAACAATGGCACCCCGTATGTTGGCAAAACCGCCGTGCTGGGCTTTTTCACCAGCAGCCCTTACTTTAGCCATAACTGGGTCTCCCTGGCGCCGGAGTGGAAAACCACGATCACGGTGCATGGCACTACGGCGGAAGCGACCACGGAGTGCATTGCCACGGATCCGGTGGCCAACGTGATCAAGGGCGTCATCCAAGTCAATGTGATCGCTGAACAACGTCATGGCAAATGGGTCTTCATCTCCATGGATAATTTCACCGAGCCGCAAATCTGAAAGACACGGGATGTCGGGGGTTCCTTCGAGAAACCGGGAGCCGCGCAGACAACTGGTGGCTCCCTTTTTTGTGGCAGCGGACTGCCGGTGTCAAGTGTCGTGGCTCGATGATTCCGGCGAAATCGCTGCCTGTCGTGCGCTCCGGCATGCGGTGGCGAACGAGCGGAGCTAGTTAACTCCTCGATTCATAAACATCACAAATTCTTGCAAGGATTCTCCCCTCGCATCGTTTAAGCGCCAGGAGTTCATAAAGCGATTGTGAATTGAAAACCAACAAGAACTCAGACGAATCAGAAAACTATGAAAGCAAAAATCAACTTGCTCGCCTGGGCGAGCGGCCGGACGGTCGTGGTGGAAGCCTGCACGAATCTGGCCAATCCCGTGTGGTTTCCAGTCGCCACAAACACCCTCGCTGGCGATTCGATCTATTTCAGCGATCCGGAATCGTCAAATTATCCCGGCCGCTTTTACCGGCTCCGCCCGCAGTGAAGCAAATTCAACCACGAGAAAGGAATGTTAAAATGAAAACTGAAATGCTACACTTGAGAATGCATTGTATCGGCAAGCGAACAGATCTGCACGACGCATCTTTTTCTCCGCAAACGGCGGAGGGAGGCTGCGCCGCGTTCACGCTCACCGAACTGCTCGTCGTCATAGCCATCATCGCGATTTTGGCGGGGCTGCTGCTGCCCGTGTTGTCCAAGGCCAAAGCCAGCAGCCAATCCACGTTCTGCATCAATAATCTCAGACAACTTCAGCTCGCCTGGAATTCGTACGTGAATGATAACCGGGACTTTTTCCCGCCCAATATCTCGATGTCAATCCAGGGACACCCGGAAAGCGTCTCCAACTCTTGGGTGCTGGGCAATGTCCAATACGACACCGACACGTCGAACATCGTTGCCGGCTGTCTCTACCCCCGGGTCAACGCGACCCGCACCTTTTGCTGTCCGTCGGACAAGGCGACGACCATCGGAACAACCAAAGTTCCGCACACGCGTTCTTACAGCGCCGACGCCTGGCTGGGGTCCGTTTTCCAGGTGTACGGTGTTTTTGAGCCGGACCCGGCCACCCACCCCCCTGGTTACACTTTCAAAACCAAGGCTACGTTCGTCACAACACCCGGCCCAGCGGAGGTCATCGTTTTCATTGACGACAACGAGCGGACGATAGACGACGGCAACTTCGTGGTCGGGAGGATAAGCTGGTTTGACTATCCTGCCGACCGGCATAATCAGGGAGCCAACCTGTCGTTCCTCGACGGCCATGTAGAGCACAAGCGCTGGGCGGCGCCAAAAACCGTCCACTTCTGGGCCTACGGCGCCGACCCGCAAGTCACCGGAGACGAGGCCGATCACGCCTGGCTGGTGGCGCGGTTTCCAACCAAATAGAGGTGGCTTTTCATTTCCCGCCGGACCGCATCATCCTCGTGAATCCGATTTTCTGGAGGATGCCTTTGAAGCGCGGATTGTCGCGCGGGCCGTCCCAGCATTCGTCAAAAAGCAGAGATGTCAAGGGGGTTTCGAAGCCGTCATCACGCTCATGCGTCTGATAGGATTTTTCGAGCCAGGACAGGGCTGAGTTGGTGTCGCCCAGGTGTATCTGCACAACCGCCTTCCAGTAGAAACCCAGATTCGGATTGTTCTCCGCCAAGCGCCATTCCTCCTGCCAATAGGCGCGCGCCCCGCCCAAGTTGTAAGCGCGGAGCAGATGGTCGAAGCGGTTGCTGACCGACGATGGGTTCTTCGTGTACAAAAGCGTGCTGGCTTTGAAATTCTCAATGGCGTTGGTATAGTCACCCTGCGCCAGATAGGCGCGCCCTAGGTAATTGTAGGCAATCCCATGATGAGGATCCCACTGCAACGTTTTTCGATACCACTTGATCGCGTTGGTAAAGTCGCGATCGGCATAGTAGGTGTGCGCCATGGCCCGGTAAATAGTGGCCTTCGACGGGAGAATATCCTGGCTGCATTTTAGCTGGCCGCGCGCTTTCTCCGTGCGGCCCCACAACGTCAGCATGAAGGCATACCACGTATGCGCGAGCTCGTAACTCGTGTCCGCCTTAATCGCCTTTAAAGACGAGTCTTCCGCCAGCGGGAAATCCCAATCGTTGAATTCGAGGATGGAGGCGGCGCAATGGGCCGCCGCCGATTCGGGCGCCAGTTGGTTCAAGGCCTGGGCGATTTCCCGCAACTCGCGCTCCGTCATGGGGATGACATTCGGCGAATGTTCCCGCACCTTCAGTTCGAGCAAACCCGCGTAGGGCCGCGCGTACCGGGGGTCCAGTTTGATCGCGCGGACGAAATTCGTATATGCCTCCGCATACCGTTCATACGTGTCCCCGCGAATGATCAGCATTCCCCTGGCGCACAAGGCCGTTGCCATGTCGTTGGTTGAAGGCCCTCCGTCGGACCTTTCAGACCGTGCCACGAAGCTGTGTGAGACGCCGACAAAAGCTCCCGCCAGCAGCGCCACCACGGCCATGACCACACCCGCCTTCCTGGCCAAGACCCGGCGCTGTTGTAAAATCCTTCGGCGTTTGACTGAGTGACCCTGTTGCAACCGTTCCAAATCCGCAAGCATGTCCTCCACCTTGCCGTAGCGCGCGTGGGCATCCGTCGCGCAAGCGCGCAGCACGATTTCGTTCAATTCAAAAGCCGGTTTTGCGTCCGGCCAGGCGCCGATGTCTCGCGGCAACTTGGGATATTCCCGTCGGTCCAGACCCGTGACCGCCTCATAAACAACCCGGCCAAGGGCAAAGATATCCGCTTGCGGCGTGCCCGGTCCTTCCGGCGGCAGATACCCTTCGGTGCCGACAATCGAACGATTGTCGCTCATGTCCGTGACGAGGCCAATGTCCGCCAACTTCGGGCGGCCATTCACAAAAATAACATTCGAGGGTTTGACGTCGCGATGAACGAGGCCGTTGCGATGCAGGTGTCCGAGCGCCTGTGTCAGGACCGTGGCAATTTCCAACGCCTTTGCCGCCGGCACCCGACCCTGGCCCAGTTCCGCCCGGAGAGTGCGGGGAACGTAGGACTCAACGTTTTGGCCTCCATGCACGTCATCCGCCAATTCCATCACGTAATAGAAATAGCCCGCTGCCTCATTGCGGCCAATATGGAAGAGCGCCAACTGGCTGGGATGCTCGCGGGAGATTTTCTCAAAACGTTGAATGCCCTCAAACTCGCGTTGATAAGGACGTTCGTCGTCAAAGGACCGCCGCGAAACAATTTTGGCCGCGCGCAGGACGCCGGTGGCTTTGCTGCGCGCCAGCCATACTTCGCCATACGCGCCGCCGCTGATGCGCCGGAGCAATTCGTAATCGGGAATCAGTGGCTGATCGGCCGGACCGGCCTTCCCGTCCCGCCTCACCGACGGCTGTCCCTGCACAGAGCCCGATTCGTCGGCACGCTCGTTGTTTCCAGTTATGCCTTGCTGATTCATGAGCGAACGCGGAAATATGGCACCCCTGTTGCCTCATTGCGAGATTTAGATGGACGAAGAATTCGTAGGAAGCTGGCGGCTTGCCGAAATGCGAAAGGGAATTGGAGTGTTGACAGTGCTCGCAGACCGCCAAACAACCCTCACTTTACTGCACTCTTACTGCACTCATTCGTAACTGCTTGATAATCAATGGAGCGGGTGAAGCGAATCGAACCCTCGTCTCAAGGTGTGGGGCCACTCTTTGAATAGGCAAGCATGTCCGATGAACCCTTTCGATTGAATTCGCTGGTTTTTGGCGTCCACACATAGTATCAGCACTCCATGAAACTCATCCCTCTCGCGCTGCTGACCCCGATGATCACGTTGGCCAGCGATTTCCCTGCGCCTTCGTCCTTGCCCGTCGTGTCCACGCTGCCAGATCCGCTCGTGGCGCGCGATGGCACCGTGATCAAGACGCGCGAGCAATGGGAGAACATGCGTCGGCCCGAGCTGCGCGCGCTGTTTGAGCACTATATGTATGGCCAGCAGCCGGCGAAGCCGGCTGGGACAGGTGTCAAGCTGCGGGTCGAGGACAAGGCTGCCTTGGGCGGTGCGGCGACCCTGCGGGAATTTGATGTGGAACTCGGGCTGGAAAGACCGGCGCGCTTGCTGGTGGTGACGCCCAATGGGAAGTCCGCGCCGGCGCCCTGTTTCCTCGGACTAAACTTTGGCGGCAATCACCAGTTACTCGACCACCCCGGCATTGCCGTGCCAGAGACTTTGGTGCAGCGCGGAGACGGTACTGGGGGCGTTGGGGCTGCGGGTCAGGATCGGGGCAAGGAAACCGACGTTTGGAACATCGCCCAATCCATCCAGCGCGGTTACGCAGTCGCCAGCTTTTTCCAGGGCGACGTGGTGCCGGATGATCCGGCGAGCGCCGAACCTATCCTCCGCCGGCTCAGCGGCAGCCCGGCGACGGAGCGCGGCCCGGCCGACACGGCCACGATCATGGCGTGGGCCTGGGGTTTCTCGCGGATGCTCGATGCGCTGGAAACGCTGCCGGAGATTGATGCCAGGCGCGTCGCCACCGTCGGCCACTCCCGTAATGGCAAGACCGCCCTCCTCGCGGCCGCTTTCGACGAACGCTTTGCCCTGGCGATTGCCAGTCAGGCCGGCTGCGGCGGCAGCGCGCCTTCCCGGGTGGCACCCGAGTTGGCGAAACCCAATGCCCAAGGCCGACCAATCGTGGAAACGCTGGCCATGATTAACAAGAACTTTCCGCACTGGTTTGCGGGGAACTTCAAAGCCTTCAATGACCAGCCGGCCCGATTGCCTTTTGACCAGCACTGCCTGATTGCCCTGTGCGCGCCGCGGCCGGTCCTGCTCTCCTGCGCCAGTGAAGACCTTTGGGCAAATCCCGCCGGTCAATTCGAGATGCTCCGGGCGGCCGATCCGGTCTATCGCCTGGTGGCAGGCGACGGCCTGGGCGCACGGGAAAAGCCGGAAATCGGCAAGTTGTTGCCCAGCCGGCTCGGTTACTTCATTCGAGAAGGCAAACACTCCATGAACGGGGTGGATTGGGCGGCTTGGCTGGACTACGCGGACCTCTGGTTGCGCGCGAAGCGGTGATGGTTGTGGGCCGCGGCGAGGACAGGATGCAATCTGGGCAGTTGACAGTGAAGCAGGTCTTTTAGGGCGGTTTACGAAATTTATATCCCTAAATGAGAATGGCAGGGCGCGCACTCCGTGCGGGCCGCAGCGGGCAATCCCGGCCTGCCGGGACCCTGCGGCGTAATGCGGCTACAGTATTTGTGAAACCGCTTTAGCCGGAATGGCCCGGGCCTTGGAAGAACAACGCCATCAACTGGCATTTCTCCGCCCTGTTCACTTCACGCCAGGTCCAGACAAACAGCGAGGTCCTACAGCCCGTGCCAGGCAATTTCCAGGGCCATGACGGAATAGGACGTCACGAGCACCGGATCGCGCTCCATCCAGCGCTCGTTTTCATTCCTCCAGGAACCGTCGGTTTGTTGCAGCTTCATCAGCTTCGACACCAGTTGTCTCCGCCAGTCCACCGACTGGCCGTCCTTGAGCGGCAATTGGTTGACCCCATAGACCGAGAGCGCCTTGCTCATCATCTGTAAATAATAATAATAGCCCGACGCACCCATGCCCGGATTCTCGTCCAGCGTGTAATTATTGCGCAGCCAGTCAAACGCCGCCGTCACCCTGGGATCATCCCGCTTCAGATCGGCGTAAATGTAACTCAGGAAACCGGCGTAGGTGATGGTGCCGTAGGACCGGAAAGTCACCCGGCCGGCGGCGTTCGTGTCGCTGCCGGCCGAACTGCGCCCGGGGAAATAAATGAAGCCGCCCTTGTTTTTCGCGTCGTCCGAGGCCCACGGTTGCTGGTTCACAGCAGGCAGATTCTGGCACCGCTCGATGAAATGGATGGCCGCCTCCCAATTCAAATCCTTGACGCCAACGAGCGGCTGGTCCTTCACCAGGTCCTTGCTGTAATAAAGGGCCTCCAGCGCGGTGTAGGTGTTGTTCATGTCCGTGTGCGGCCCGGTGGCGCTGCTGCCGTAGCCCACGCCGCCGTCGAAGGGCGAACCGGTGTTCTCCTTCCCGCCGGCCTGCTGGCCTATGATCCATTGCCTGGCCCGCAACGCCACCGCGTCATACTCCGGTTTGTGGGCCGCCAGCAGCGCCATCAGGCAGATGGACGTGTTGTAATTCTCATCTTCCTTGGCGTAGATCCCGCCGTCAGGCTTGACGCTGGCAAGAATGAATTTGTAGCCGCGCGCCACCGTCTCCGGCGCGCGCTCCGCGGCGTGCGGGGAAGGATTGCCCATAAACGCGCTCACCGCCAGCGCCGTCAACGCCGGATGCTCGGGAGTGGACCACCAGCCGTTGCTGTTTTGACTTGACTGCAACCAAAGCAGCCCGCGGTCAATGGCAAGCTGGACCTCGTTGCGATAGGAAATGTCCGGCGGCGGCAGGACGGACGCGGCTTGGCCCGCGGCACGAGGGATGCAAACCGGCCAAAGCACGGTCAGAATCACCATCGGGAGGATGCTTTTGACTGTTAAAATGCGGTTCTTCACAACTTTCAGATTCAACACGATTAAACCCTCCCAAGCCGGCGCGCCACGCCGCCGGATTTCCACTTGACTGAGCCTCAGGGCGGCGCTTGTGCCGTCTGCAACACCGCCATCATGGCTGCCCGCGCCTTGGAAGCGTCGTCGGCCTCCCCATGCACGCAGCCGGCAAACACGCGCCCGCCCGTCGCGAACAGGACCACCTCCGCGTTGCCCGGATCGCCATCATCGGCCTCGTTGCCCGATCCAATGACATGCTTGGCGGGCACGCCCGCGACAACCATGTCCATGATGGACGCGGTCTTGAACTTGACAAACTCGCTCTTAATAACCTCCGCCACGCCGGGAATCGCGTCGTTGACCGTCTTGGCCTTGGGCACGGCCCAGACGTAAAGCGTCAAATTGGTGGCCTGAAGATGGAGGTAACCATTGGTTGTTGTTACTTTGGCCGCCGCCGGAACCTTCAGAACCAGCGCCGGTCTGCCGTCCACTGACAGCGTGGCGCTGGTGCCCTCCGACGCAGAGATGGTGGCTTGGCCACTGTCAGTCTGGCATCCGCTGGCGCAGCACGCGATGATGAAGGCGGAAGCGATGAGGCGCAGTGTGTTCAAGGCGGCGCGGCTGTTTGAGGCTGCCATTGTCATAGACTGGGATTTCCCATTTGATTTCTTGCCCACGACCGGCGTGGGCCTTTTTTTGACTTTGTTCCTTCCACACAGGTTTGCAAGCCATTTTCCCAGTCCGGCCTCGATTTTTCTCCAGCAAAGGGGTGTGCCGATGCCTTTTCGTGCTCCCAACCCCTTTTTTCTTGCGGATCTGAAGACACCTCTTCCGTGGTTTCCATTGTGTTCATGCGGCTCCAACTTAGGTCAATCACGTTGTCTTGTGAAACGAATATGGGAAATCCGGTTTAGGGTTTGGGCGCAAGGAGGGCGTCGAGGCTGCTTGGACCGGAGCCGGTTTTCTCCAGCTTCGGGTAGCGCAGCCCGCCGTCGTAATTGAGGGCGATGGTGCGGTAAATGTCGCCGGTCTTTACCAGCAGGCTGAGAGGCGATTTCCTGGCCTTGATTGCAGCCTTTAGCTGGTCGGTATCGAGGGCGCGGCCGTTGACGGCGATGAGCTTGGTGCCGACCGTGAGGGCGGCGTTGAAGGCCGGGCTGTCCCAGGCAACTTCGGTGATCTCGCCTTCCTTGCCCAGGACAAAACCGCCTGAATAAGTCAGGTCGGTGATCTTGCGCGCTTTCTCGTTGGATTTGAACCACTCCGTCGGCGTGTCGGTATAGACAAGCCGGTAGCCGCCACGGGCGAAGCCGTCGAGCGGGGCGTGATCGCTGACATGCTCCAGGCGAGCCTGGAGGAAGGCGGCCCAGTCATTGCTCTGGACTTGATTGAGGGTGCGAACGACATCGTCGAAGTTGTACGTCAGTTCGCCCCAATCGCGGTCGTTCCCGCCGAAGAAGGCGCGGGCGAAATCATCCAGCGATCTGGCGCCGTGGGAGAGTTCGCGGATCAGGCTGTCAGTATCGAGCCAGATGAGGAGTCCTTCGTTGTAGTAATCCTCGGAACGCTGCCAGCTTCTCCAGCCTTTGGGCCGGCGCTGGGCGATAATCGGATCATCGGTTGTGTCGGCCAGCGGACGCCACTGGCGGCCGGCGTCCGTGTCGAGGCGGGCGGCGAGGCTGGCCAGGCCGCCGAGGGTCTCCTCTTGCGAATTTAGTCCCGACCGCGCGGCGAGCACGAAACCCCAAAACTGAGTCTGCCCCTCGTAAACCCAGAGCAGGCTGTCCTGCATGGGCGTGCGGTAGTCAGGCGTCCAAAGGTCGGCCGGCCGGCGGTACTTGCCGTTCCAACTGTGGGTATACTCGTGCGGCAGGAGGCCGCGCGCCGTGAGATTGTCCTTCCATTCGGTGAAATAACCGGCACTGACGCCATCCTCGGAACTGCGATGGTGCTCGAGCCCGATCCCGCCCTGGCGCGCGCTCAAGGCCAGCAGGAAATCATAGTGGTCGTAGTGTTGGGCGCCAAAGAGTTTGACCGCCTGCGTCACCAGGTTGCGGTGGAGTTGGATCTGCTCCTCGGTGGCGGCAAGTTGTTCAGGTTGGTCTGCGACGATGTCCAGGCGCACGCCCGGAGCAAGGGTCTCAACCCGGACATTGGCGCCGGCCATGATCGGGCTGTCCACCAGTGTATCGAAGGTGACTTGCTGGAAGTGGATCGTCGCGCCTTCCTGACGGGCGACCTCCAGCGCGGTCGCGGCCTTCCAACCCTCCGGCAGTTTCACCGAGGGATCCACCCTGATTCGGCGAACATAGCAGCCGGCTGGATAGAGCGCCACGGCGTTCCATTGCAGATTGAGCATGTCCGGGGCCGTGACGATGCGGCCCTGGCTGACATCCGTCGGCGCGAGAAACTGGAACTGAACTTCAACACTGGACGTTCGCTCGGGAACCTCGATATGGAAGGCGAAGACATCCACCGGATCGCGCCGCCAAGCCAGCGCGCGCCCGCCGGCCTGGAACGTGATTCCAGCCAGTTCCGAGATGGGACCGCTGTCCGTATGATGGCCAGGCAGCCACTTCGGGTAGAGGAGGGTGAGCGGGCCGGCCGCGGCCACGGGCAGGGTCTCACTGACGCGGAAAACACCACGGGCGTTGTCGGAGGCATCCACCGAAATAGTGATGACTCCCGGCCAGGCCACGTCGCGGGCGGGCGGGATCGTGTCCGCGATGGGTTGGGCCTCGGGCGCGCTGTTTTGGGCTTCAGAGAAGAGCGGTAAAAGGACAAAGAGTATCGGGAGGGCTGGATTGCTCATGGGAATCTATGAGAATTAGCGTTGCTGAAAGCGTCAATCTCAAAGAGTCTAAAACTTCCGGTGCGCGCCCACAAGAAGATTTTCCACCCCGCAACGCGGGCCGGCGCATTCCAAGGGAGTTGTCATTATTCCCCACACAGCGCCTTCGCCACATTTTTAATATTTTGGGCGCGAATCTCATACGCCGTCTGCCGTTCGCCGGGATTGCCGGAGACCAGTTTCCAGGAAAGGCGCGGCTGGCGGACGCCGATCCCGATGGGATCTTCAAGATGTTCGCAGCGCAGGTCCCCGACGCGCACCGGGGCGGCTGACGACGCGATGCCTGCCAACACAAGGCACATTATCCAGAGAGCGGATTTTCTCATGATACTCACACAGGTTTGATCATCGGGTGTGAGACAATGCTCCACGCCGCCGCACGCCCGAAGAAGGGAAAAAATGGACTGGCCGGATTTCAATGGGCCGTGGCCTGCACGCGGTAGAAAGACTGGCCGGAAGGGGGGGCGGGATCGGTCAACACAATAAGGTTTCCGTTGGTGGCGGCGGTCAAGTTGACGACAGGCGACCAAACAGGATTGGCTGCTTGCGCGGTCCGCCATAGCGAGTATGCCAGATTAGGGCGGAAATTCGCGGAAATGACGATTTGATTGTTCGTCCATTGAATGTCGGAAATGTTCGGCAAGGTGGCCGCCGCCGCCGCGGCCGCCGCCGCAAAATTGACCCGGCCCCAGCCGAAATAAGGATCCCAACCGGGCGCACCGAGGTCGGTTGCCGTGCTTTGCAGAATGCCAATGACGTCATCCGGGTTGAGAGTGGGATTAAGCCCGAGAATCCATGCCACCACGCCGCAGACTAACGGAGCGGCAAAACTGCAGCCGGTCCCGTAGGCATACCCGCCCGAGGTTGTGGTGGAGTATATCTGGTAACCGGGCGCGGAAAAATCAATATAGGGACCGTACATGGTTCCCTGAAATTGGTCCGCCGCATCGGTCATGGAGATGCAATAAACGTCCGGCTGGTTGGCGCCATCGAGCAGTCCGCTGCCATCAATCGCCGACATGACGAGGATGCCGGAGGTGTTGGTCTTGAGATAATTGCCGGCGGCTTCCAAGACTGGGTTGGTGCCGCCGCTCCAACTGATGTTCACGACGCGCACCCCGTTGTCCGCCGCCCAAATGGTGGCTTTGTACATGTCGCTGATGGTGCCGTTGATGTTGATGGGAAGAAACCGGCAATTGGCCGCGCCGGCAACTCCCACGCCGTTGTCAATGACGGCGGCAGCCATGCCGGCGCACATCGTCGAATGCGCAATGCCGGCGCTGGAATTGACGGGCGCATTGGCAACCACGTCCCACCCGCTGATCGTGTTGGCGGCCAAGTCTGGATGATCCATTTGAAAGGGGGTATCCACGATCGCGATGGTGACAGAAGGCCGGCCCAAATTGCAGATCCAGGCCTGGTAACTGCCGATGACCTTATGATGCCACTGCGTGGCGATCAGCGGATCATCCGGCGAAAACTGCCGCTGTTCAAAGGTGTCCAATTCCGCAAACTCGACATCCGCGCGCGCCGCCAGAGCCTGAACGGCTTCCCATTTGCGCATCGGTTCGACACGCAAGGCGCTGAGGTGCGCGAGGCCGCGGAACTTGACCAGAACCACCTCGGGATTGAAGAGCGAGATTTTGCCGGACGGCGCCTGGAGTCCGCCGAAACGTCGTTGCTGGAAATTGAGGTGGGCCAGAGTATTGGCCTCGAGAAGAGGAACAGCGCGGTTTGTCAACTGTCCCGAAGCCAGGTCGGAAAACACAATCAATTCAGGAATATGGCGCCCGGGAATGTCCCGGGGCAGAGCCGTTTGGGGAAGCCGGGACAAATCCGGAGGTAAATTGAGGAGCCGGCCTGAGGCTGAGGCGTAAGGCAACTGGATTGCGTGACTGGCATCAGACGCGCCCCCGGCCCGCGCCAGGAAGAGAACGGCCAAGATACAAAGACACCGGATCGCGGGGGACAAGCTCAAAGTTCGTAGGTTCGGCTACGGCCTCTTGATGCGATAGAAAACATCGGGAAGGCCGTTTCCGAGGTTGGTTATCCAAAGGAACGAATTGGTGAGGGTGTAGCCTAACCGTGGATACCAAGCCACCGTGCCGGAGAGGTTGGTCGTGTACTGCAAGGTGTAGTTGGTGTGGGCAAGCCCGTACGCCAGCAAGTTCGGGTTCTGGCCGGACAAGGAGCCTTCGAGAATGGGCGGATCGGCGTTGAGCACCCCATAGCGATAAAAGACGGCCTGGTTGCTTGAACTGAGGCCGGTGACGAATTGGAACGAATTGGCCAATGGAATCCGCCTCAACAGGGTCCAAGATGAACCGAGATCGGTGGTGTAATCAATTTCGTAGGCTTGACCCGGGGTGCCATAGAGCACAAGGACCTCGTTTGCGCCCGGCGGCTCGATTTGCACGTCCACGATCGGCGGGGCCGCGGTGAACTGGAATGCCCGGTAAAAAATCGCCGGCTGGGTTCGATCCAGGTTCGAGATTACCGCCGTGAGATTGGTCATGGGCACACGCACCAGATCAGTCCACCCATTTGTCCGGGCCAGGTTCACCGAGAATTGAATCTGATAGCTGTCGCCGGGGATTCCGTAGAGCACCAGATTGCGGGCGCCCTGAGGGGTCAGTGTTGAGTCGAGCAGGGGCTGGGGTCCAATGATGACCAAGCGGCCCAGTCCCGACGCAAGATTGGCCGGCCTCGATCCGTCCGCATTGACTCCTTGCAGCGATTGCGGCGCAAGCTGCACAAAGGACGATGACTGGCTGGAAACGGTCAACAAACTCAACTGCGCAATTTGTTGATTGCCGAGAAAAGTCTGTCCGGGCGCGGCGGTAAAACCGATTTGCAGACTTGTGGGCGAGAGAAACTGAAACAAAGTCGAAGCGACCAACGACGGATTGTCCGTAATGAAGAACGTCGTGAAATCAGCGACGGGCAGGTCCAGCACGAACTGGACATTGGTCAGGCTCGTCCCGGCCGTCAATTGGATCGGGATGACGCTCATCCCTCCCGCCAGCACAACATCCGAGCCAAAGGCCAGCAGCACGGGCGGGCCTCCGCCAAGCGTGCCGCTGGTGGCCGACCCCACCAGGAAGTTGGTGGGGAACACCAGGCTGTAGGATTGCGAGAGGCCATGCGGGGATGGCCCAAGGACGGTCGCGGTGAATTCCTGGTTTCCAACCGGCAGATAATTCGTGCCGCCGGCCGCGGCAATCAAGTCTGCCACGTTGAAGAACGCCTGGTTGGTCGCCGCGCCATCACCCACCACCGCGGCCAACACGCTGGGGGTGTTGGTGTTGGAGAGTGTGATAATGGCCCCGGCGGGGCTGGCATCATCGAGGGTGATGACCAGTTGCTCGGACTGCAACACAAAGGAGGTTTCCTGGGCGGTCATCACCGAAGGCAGCGGGCCGGACGCGGGCCATTGTGCGGTTTGGCCGTTGGTATTTGAAACCTGAAGTTGGTAATAATAAGAGGCGCCGGGAGAGCAGTCGGAAACCCGCGCCTGGAACAGGCCAAGGCTCATGGTTTGCTGACGCAACGCGGTCAGATCGAGGAGGCGGTCATAGGAATTGGTCAACGCCGGATCGCCCGTGTGCATCGGATAGTATTCCACGCCCACCTGCCCCGCCAGATTGGTGGCACCTCCCGCGTCGGCGAAAATGGAAATCGAGGCGGTCACCGAGGCGCTGGGCGGCGGCGAGACGGAAGCGACGACCGAGAAGCCGCCGGGAGTGACATTGACCGTCCTGACGTTGGTGATGACGATCTGGGCGGCGGCGGAAAAAGCGCCGAGGAACAGACACGCCAGGACCCGCGCCCAACCGCCGCCGGGCCGCGCGCGGCGCTGCGGATGCCTGGAATTTAGAATTGACGCTGGCATGTCAGTTTAATGAGTGGTGGCGCCGGAGGCCGGTGCCGGCGTTTGGAATTGCGGAACGACCCGCGAAGCGGCGCGCTGCAACCCCGGCTGGCCATGCCGCGCGAGAATCAGTTCGCCGCCGGCCAGGATGGCATAGCGCCTCACCCCGCCGGCCTTGAGGGCCCGGGCCGTCTCCTGCGCTGTGCCGTCGGCGCTGTCAATCAAGATCAGCAGCGCCGGCACGCCGGATACGGCCAGGGAGCTTTTTCCCGGGACAAAACTGGCCAGGCGCATGCCGGGGAATTCCTGGCTCAGGTCGGTCAGCGGCTGGCTTGGGGCATTGGTGTCGCCGGCCACGGACGGGCGTGCGGATGAGGGTGGTTTGCGCAAATCAACCAGCACCACCTCTCCCGGGTTGGCTGCTTTCAACCCGGCATAGGTGATGTAGTTGAACGTCTCGGACTTCATGCCGGCTGCGCGGGTGGTCAGGGCTTGGGCGCTTTCCCAGGTGGCAAATCCTCCTTGGAGAACTTCGGCCGTGATTCCCGGCTTTCTGCCAAGAAACGCGGCGGCGTCCTCCACCGCATTGACGGCTTCCCGGCCCAAGCCGTCCCCGTAAACGACAACCTTGCCCAGGGGCGGCAGGTTTTTGAGCGGGCAGAGGGAGGCGGGAATATTTATGGCCCCGGGAACATGGGCCTGGCTGTAAAGCTCCGGGCTGCGGACATCAATGACCGTGATCTTCGCGCCGCCAGCCAGTTGGCTCTGCAAATCAGCCACCGTGATGCCGGCGGCGGCCAGGGTCATGGCCCCGCCGAAGGCAGCCAAGGCCGCCAGCCAAACGATGATGGAATTCTTGGAGCGCATAAGATTATTGGGCTTGGGGTGTAAACTGCTGAACCGGCGCGGCCAGATTGACCATCAATACCGCCACGTTCGGAATCGGGAAATCATTTCCAACCAACTTTCCATTCTGCACTTCGGCGACAAGCCAGGGGCCTGATTGGCCATCGAGCATGCGCACCGAGAGGGCATTGTCCAGCCCGAGCTGGCGCAGAAGCTGGAAGGCGCTGTATGAATCCGGGAAGCCGGTGTAGCCGAAGACGCTGGCGCCGGCGGACAGGTTCAGGGGAGAAGTATTGTTGACGCCCAGATCGAGCACTTGATCGCTGTTAAACTTCACCCAAAGGAACGTGCCGGCAACCAGGGTGAAATCGGGGCCGGAGGGCGCTCCGTTGATCCAACTGGCGGTCTGACTGGTCACCTGGGGCACGAGGGAAGTGTATTCGGTAATGGATTGCACGCCGCTGCCCGCCCACAGCGAGAGCAGGTTGTAGGCATTCTGCCCGTAGGCCGCCATGGCGGGCGTCACCGCCACCACGTTGCGATTCTGAAACACCGGTTGCAAGGCCGGCAGGGCTGCCGCCACAACGCGGGACTGGGCGGAAATCGTTTCCAGCCAAACGGCCCGGCCGTCGGCCAGGCTTGGCAGGGCCTTGAGCGTGGACGTCCGCGTCACGGGCACCACCACCAGGCTCGGCAGATGAACCAAACGCGCATTGCCGGTTTGCGGTCCCAGGGAATTCTCCGAACAGACCAGCCAGGGGCCGTTGAGGAAGGGCTGGAATTCATCTTCCGGAGTGCTGGTGATCTGAATCTCGCGATTGCGCAGCAGGTCAAATCCGTAAATATCCAATTCCACATTCCGGTTGTCCTGCCAGACAATCCAGTTGTCATAAATGGCCGGATGCAGTTGCGCGAAGATATTCGTCGTAATCCGTCTGACCACGCCGCTTTGCAGGTCGGAGAAATAGATTTCGCCGGGGCCTTGGTCCCGGAAATCCTGCCACACCACCCGGGCAGCCTGCACATCGGCATCAACCTCATCCTGGGTGGATGGGGAAACGGCGAAGGTTTGTGAGGAGAGCATGTTGCGGGCAAAGACCTGCCAGGCAGCGCCGGTGTTGCCGGTGGCGCGGGCTTGGTACACCACCCACGGCCAATGGACGGCCGGGTTCACCTCGTCCAAGGCCGTGGTGCTGGTGACCGCCTGGGGTCCGGTGTTTCCGTTCAAGTCGGCGAGGTAAACATCCCAGTTCCCGTTGGCTTGCTGCGCCTGCCAGACCACATAACGGCCGTCGGTGCGCGGGTTCTGCTGGATGGTTGAGGCATGTGTCACTGGGATGATGGAATTATTGGCAGCGGTGATGTCCTGCGCGTAAATATCGGAGTTGCCATCACTCTGGTCCTGCCACACCACCCAACGGCCCCGGGCGTAAGGATTCTGGGGGCCGCGCGGAAAATCGGCCACGACCTGATTTGTGCCCGAAAAGGCGCCAATTTGCGCCAAACTCACAGCAAAATTGGTGTTGCCCAAACCATCACTCAAAGCAATCCGCACGGTGTACCAACCCGGCGGTTCGATCACACCCGCGTCATTGCGCCCGTCCCAGTTAAAGGAAGTGGTTTTGCCGGCGACGTTCGTGAAGGCCACGCTGCGAACCGCAGGCAGGGAACTCATGTCGAAACCGTAGAGGGGGTTGATGACCCAGGACACGGTGGTCGGGTTGTTGGTTGGCTGGTAAACCCCGCCGACCTCGCCGAGGACGCCCACGATCTGCGGTGTGGCGGCTAGGTTGGTCAGAACAACGGGGCTGGCCACACTGGCCGGAGCACGATAATACCCGTTGTTGATGGTCCATTGGTAATTGGTTACGCCTGCGCCGGCCACCGTCAATTGCGCCGATCCCGCCGCGGCAGGAGTGGCGGGCGTGCCGGTGATGGTCGTCGTCGGCGCCGCCGGATCAACCACCCACCCAACCGTCACCGCGCTGCTTGGATCCAGATAGGCGCCATATTGGGAACGGCCCAGGACGGAAAGGGTGCTGGCGCCCTGAGGCAGACCGGACAAAGTCAAAGGAGAACTGACCGGGAACTCAGCACTCCAGGCGTTCGCGTTCAACTGGTATATATAGAAATCTACATTCTGACCGCCAACGGTTATTGAGGCGGCGGCGCTCGCCGTGGGCGAAGAAGGCGCATTGGACAAGGTGACCCAGCCGACGACTCCCTGGAAAACATCAAGTTGGGCATTAATGGCGGTCGGGCTGGAAGAGACGTGGAAATTGATCGGGGTCGTTCCCGGACGGATGGACAAGGCTCCGCCGGGATTATACATGGGCGTTGCGGGGATGCTCACCGAGTCAAAACCCAACGAACCCGGCCCGGGCAGGATCAGTGTCACATTGTGGTTGGTCTCCTGGTTGCCGCTGGTATCCACCGAATAGAAACTCAGTTGATAGGTTCCCGGATTGCTCAGGCTGAATGGGAGAGCCAGCCCGAAAGGCGCGCCGTTAAGGCTGTCAAGATTTGTCACCGGACTGGCATCCTGCGTGAGGAAGTACATTTGTGTCGCCCGGCGTGACGTAATAAACGCCATTGGTGAAGGTGGAGGGTCCGGCAAACATCAGCGTGGTGACCGGGGCGTTGGTGTTGGGCGGAGGGTTTGTGTAAGTGACAGCGTAGGTGTAGTTGCCAAGGTTGACGAAGTCGAGAATGTTCAAATAAGTGTCCTTGAAATTGGATCCCGGCTCGTAATGAAGACTGGTCCAATAATTGTTCGTGTTCAGGACCTTGCCGTCCGAACGCACGATGCTGGCGATGGGCAGTTTGGCCTGGCCCGGATCATTGAGCCGCATATAGCCCCAGTTGGCAATGGTGGCCGTCAGATTCACCTGGTAAGGGTTGGCCGAACCCGAAACGGTGGCATTGCTCAGGACGTTCACCGGGTAAACGCCGCCATCACTCTCATAAAGCGAATCGGGAATCAAATTGTTGATGGAATCAAGGGCGCCGGAGGTGTCGGCCAGGAAGTCCCGGATGTTGTCGCGGCCCGGCAGGTCGTCCAGGACCTCGTGCAAAAAGAGATAAGCGTCAACCGATTTGATGAGGGAGGTTTCCGCGCCGCCCAACGCGCTGGAGTGGGTGTAAGTGGCGCTGACGGATAGGAACGTGCCGGAGAGAGTGCAAATCATGTCCCAGGCGCCCTTGGTCGTCTGACCGGGTTGCAGATTCCCCAGGTTTACGGTCAGGTTGCCGTTGGCCAGAGGGGAATCGTTTACGCGCGAACCCAGCAGTTGCGCAACCAGGATCAGATTCTGGACATTGGAAACAATCTTGGGCTGCTGTGAATTAATGATCACGTTGTTAGCCACGCCATAGCCGACGTTCTGCACCAGAACGCCAAAGGTGAAGGGAATCGGGCTGCCCAATCCTGTAAACGGATCCATGCCGGTGACATCCCTGGGCTGGAAGTAGGTGATCTGCAACTGGGCATCGGGAGCGACGGTAATGGGAGCGGGAATCACCAGAAGCGAGGAGGAGGGGATGACCACACCGTTGATCTTGCCGCTCAAGGTGGCGCCAATTTTGTAACGCACCCCGGCGGGAGAGGTTCCCCCGGCCGACGTGGCGGGAATGAGGAACCAGCCGATCTGGGCGGTCTGCCCCGGCATGATCACCCCGCTGCCGTTGACATCCGAAATGTTCTGCAAGGTGGGCGGCTGGACAAAAAAGTTGGAGGAGGAATCGTTGACCGTTCCATTGGTGGAGAGGGCCGGGTTTTCGAACGTCAAATTGGCGTGAAAATCGGTGATCGGATTGTTCGGGTCGTTGTCCGTGATTTGCAGGGTGGCTTGAAAACCGATCCGCTCAAGCGTCAACTGCTGCGAGAGCACGATCTGGACTTGGGCGCAAAGCCCCTGTTGCTGCTCCTGGCCGAAGGCAATCCCGTGGACGCACACCAGGCAGATGACGCCCAGCCAGCCAGCCAGGAATCGCAAGCGAAGAGGCGTTTTCATTTCCCCACCTCCGGTGTTTTGCTGGCGCTGCTGACGGCCGTGGCGGGCAGGGTTTGGCCGCACAGGTCATGCACCAGCACGTCATTGGCGTAGAACGAAGTATCCCAGCCAAGCCTCAAGGTGTAAACCTTCATGCTTTGGTCCATCGGCAGATTGGCGGCGACGCGCACGCGTTCGCCCTGGGAATTAAAGAGCCAGTCGCCCGGTTGCAGGCGGGAAACCGCGGTCCAGCCCCTGCCATCCACCCAGAAGAGATGCTCGGCCGTGGCCTCCACGCTGCGCGCCGCCGCGCCGTTGACGCCCGAGAGGCGGATTTCATGCACGTTCGCAGATTGCAGTGAGTAATTATTCACCACCACCGCGATGTTATCCGTCCGTTCGCCGCTGCGGACGCGATCATTGGGGCGGATGCCGGCAATAGGTTTCCATGAGCCGTCGGCCATCAAGACCTCCGTATCCGCCGCGAAACAGCCATTGCCGGTGGGCTGGAAAGCCTGGTTGGACTGCTGCGGATCGGGCGCGGGACTAACCCCGCTAACACCGGGAACGCCTCCCACATTGGAAAGGAGGGTCCCGATGATGCATCCGATGTAACTTG
Source organism: uncultured Verrucomicrobiae bacterium (assembly GCA_963707025.1). Taxonomy (GTDB): domain Bacteria; phylum Verrucomicrobiota; class Verrucomicrobiia; order Limisphaerales; family Palsa-1400; genus JBEKOF01. The sequence goes on from CAVPOM010000004.1 coordinate 542,440, forward strand.
CGACAGCGGACGGGGCTGCAGTAACTATGTCCGCCACGCCTTCGGCAAATTGGACCGTGGACATGGCAATGGCGGCGGCGCCCGCCAAGGCGATCAGGGTATTGTCCTTTTGACAGCGGCCCTCGGCGTTGGCAATGGCGTTGAGGCCTTCAATGAAGTCCCCGATGCCGCCGAGGAATCCGCCCAAGTCAGGCAGGCAACCGGCCAAAACATCTCCAGCACCCTGCTGGGTTTGGCCATTGGGGCCCCAATAGGTGACCGTGAAGGGAACATCCACAGACTGTTGCGGGAGCAGGACGGGCATGTAGGTGATGAGCGGCAGGTAGCTTGCCAAATTGTCCTGCGAGCCTTTGATGTTGACGTTTTCCATCTGAATAAGCCCCTGGTTGCCCACCGTCACATTGTAGTTGGCCTGGAAACCCGGGGTAACATTATTGAACCGCATGAAAGGAGGCGCGACTGTCAATACGGGAACCGGCACGAAGGTCTCATAAGTCTCGGTGACAGAGATGTCGTAGGTGTCCGAGAAAGGCACCGGGACGACGGTGAAGTTGACCGTGACCAGGCTCCGATTGAGCCGCGCATGCTGGTAACCTGTCTGGTCGGCCACGATGGTCATCGGTCCCGAGCTGGCGGAACAGCCGGGCGCCGAGGCCTGCCAGCTCCACGCCCCTTCTTCCAGGTTAGTGATGGTGACCAAGCCATTGGTGTCCGTGTAATACGGCCCCAAATCCGCCTGGAGCAAGTCATTGTGCAGGCGGATGGCCGCCCCCACCAGCGTGGTGCCGACGATGTCGTCCACATAAAACTGCATTCCACCGGTCAGGCTGGAAGTCACGATGGCATAAACACCCGCCGGGAATGGCTGGTTGAGATTTGTTCCCTGAACCAGGATGCTGTCAGAGTAGAAGGCCAGCGGTGTGCCCGATGGCGGAGTGAAAACCACGGTGAGGCTGTTGGACTGTCCCTGTGGCAAATCCGGAAGATGGATGGTTCCATCGGGCGCGACCGCCAAGTTGAGCTGCATCCAGGAATTGGTCGGCGGCGTCAGGGTGACACCTTTGAGGTCAGTCAAGCCGTTGTTGGCTATAATGATCTGGCCGCTCTTCTGGTCACCCCGGTTGACGCTGACCTCCAAGTAGCCTTGCGCCGGTGTCGTGACGGCCAGGACCGGAACCGCCGGGAAGAGCGTGACCGTGCCGGTGAAGGTGGCCAAGGCTCCTTCGGCGGAGGTGAAGGCAAAGGCAATTTGCGCGGTGTCCGGCGCGTCAATGGCCGCCGCCATCTGCAAGTTGATGGTCTGGTTTTGCCCCGGCAGGACCATGAAGCCCCCCGCGGTGAGGTTGGTTCCGGTGACTTTGTCCAGAGGAACCTGGGTTGTGCCGGACAGCGTATAGGCGCTGAAGCTGCAGGTAAATCCGGTCAGCGGAACATCGCCGGGGTTGACCAAGGCAATGGAAAAGTTCAACGTGCCGTTCTTGGACATCTTGATGTCGCCTTGGGCGGGATTGGAGTAAACCCGGAAAATAAAGATTTGCGCCTGGTTGAGTTGGTCCACGACGAGGGGATTGGCCGCCCACAGGCTCAGAGACCCGCCAAAACCCGGCGGCGGGTTATAGGTGTATTGGTAGTTGCCATTGGCATCGGTGGTCACCGGGATGTGCCAGCGGTAACCGCGCGTGGCGAAACCGAGGTTCAGGGCCGCATTGGGAAGGGGCAATCCAGTGGCGCGGGTGATGGCCTGCCCGGTGATGAGGACCGCATCGTCATTCGTGTAAATGATCTTGTCGGTTTGGGCCGTGCCGTAGTACGGCGTTTGCGCCAGGCCGGAGACCATGCTCCCAAACAGCGGGCCGGAAGTGAGTTGAGCCGGAGTGCCGATTTGGCTGTAGTTGGTGCCGACCACGGCTTCGAAGGTCACATTCCCGGTGCCAACCAGCGCCGCCGGCACCAGGACGTTGGGGGCGGTGAATTGAACCGAGGCTCCTGGGGCGACGTTCACATAGGCGGTGCCGTCCGGCAGGAAGGTGGTTCCCGGCGGCGTGCCTTGGTAAGGGGTGCGGCTGACTTCCTGACCCAAGGAATTCTGGACCGAGATATAAACATCGCCGGGCTGGTTTCCGCTGGCCCGCTCCACGATGAACTGCATGTTGACGTAACCGCGATTGAAGACCTGGACTTGGAACGGGGTCAAACCGCCGGCCAGCGGAAGCTGGTTGGCGGAGATGGCAACCTCGGTACCCGGCAACTGGCTGTTGACCAGCGTAAAGACACTCTGGTAGGTGACGCTGCTGCCCTCACTATCCGTTTGCTGGACCGCGCTTACCTGAATGGTCTGGGTGGCCACCACCGGGGCTTCCGCGACGATAACGCTTTGTTGAACGTTGCCGCCGGGACTGACGGTTGCAACCAGGTTCTGCGTCACACTCAATGGGTCCGCGCCCGGCACGGCCCGGTTCCAGATCACGCGCGCCAGCGGCAGGCTGGCCGTGCCGCTGAGGTTGGTGATCCCGGCTTGAAATTGATCAAAATAGCCGGTCAGAAGCGGGTTGCTGGCACCGGTCCCCGCCGCGTTTGCCAACAAACCAAAAGCCACCGGATTCACCGTGACAATGCGCTGGGGCCCTTCCTGCGCCGAAACGTTGACCGCCGTCACACCGTAGGTGATGGCATCGGACATCGGGAGGTTGTCGGTGTAGTTCGTCGCCGTCAACAGAACCGAGTTCTGTTTGATGCCGTTGCGATAGACATTGAAGCCCGCCACGGTGGGATCGTTGCTGCTCCAAGTGAGGACCGGCACCTGACCCAAAACAGACAGGACAGACAGGTTGTTGACAGGACTGACCAGCAACTGGATCGAGGCCGGAGCGCTCGGATTCTCATTGCCCACCGCGTCCACGGCGGAAACGATGTAGCTGTCCGTGCCGCGTGGAGGATAATCAATGACCGGCCCCGCGATGGATAACGTCTGAATGCGCGTCCCGTTGCGATAAACGTTGTAATGGTCGGGTGTCTCCCCGCCGGACGGTTCCTGCCAGGCAACCCGCACACCGCTGGGAGCCAGGGAAACGGTGACATTGACCGGCGCGGCAGGGGGCGTGCTGTCCGACGTGGCGGTCACGACATTGGAAATGGCGCTTTCAGACCCGAGCCGGCTGGCGCTGATGCCATAGCTGTAAAGTCCGTCGCCCGGAGGCAGATCAACCACGTAATTGCTGGTGATGCCGTCGAGGTCCAAGGTATATGGAACGACGAAGTTTGACCCCGATTCGCGGTAGAGCCGGTAGATTTGCGCGTTGCTGACGGCGTCCCAGGAAAGACGGATGCTTCCGCCCGCGAGGCTGGTGGCAAGCAGCTTCGTCGGCGCCGCCGGTGGCGCAGGCAGGGAGGTGTTGTAAAGTTCCAGGCGGCCGCCCGCAATGATATTGGTTCCGACATTGCCCACGCTGTCCTGGGCGCTGAGGGCAAACTGGCCAAATCCTGAACCCATCCCCGGCGTGAGGGCGAGCGTTCCGCTCCAGTTAATGCCGGTGCCCGCGAGTGCCACGGGAACCGCGGAGCCGGCCGGCGGCGTGAAGGCGAGAGTGGGGGCCGTGCCCGACGCAGCCGGTTTAGTCAAAGTCACGCCCACGGATACACTCGTATTATTGACAGTTTGCACGGGGCCGGCTGGCGCGGTGGCGATCGTTCCGGCGGGAGGCGTGGTATCAACCGTCAAGGGCGCACCGGAGGGGGCGCCGTTAAACGTATTGCCAACCTGATCCTGCGCGGTGGCCATTACAGACACCGTGCCGGACGGCGTGGTGGACGCGATGACAAACACCGTTTGGTACGTGTTGAGCGCCACGTTGGTAAGGCTCAACAACACCGGCGAGGCGGCGCCATTGGGCCGGAAGGTCAGCGAAGGCGGCGAGGCGAGGGCTTTGGTGGAGGTCAACGTGATGCCAATGGGGCCAACCCCGGCAGGCGAAGGCTGGTTGTAGGCGATGCTCAGGGCGGGCGGTGTGGGATCGTAAAAGGCCGACACCAGCGCGGAGAGCGGGCTTGGATTTCCGGCGGCATCAAATCCAACGACGCCAAAGTAATAGGTCCCCGGAGCCACGCCCTGGACCGTGTAAGACGACAAACCGAGCAAGACCGAATGGCCGGTGGCCAGATTGGTGCTGGCAAAGGGTGAAAGGCTCCAAAACACTTCGAAGGTGGCGGGCGGCTTGCCCGATGGTGCAAAGCTCCAAGTGAGATTCAACCCCGCGCCCGGCGTGTAAACCGGCTGGTTGAGCACCACCGCCGCCGGCGCAACGGTTTCCACGGTGACGTGCCGCGCGACCGAGGAGGCGGACCCCGTGCTGTCGGAGGCCACCGCAACGATAGTGTTGACACCTTCCGCCAGGGTGAGGCCGGCCAGGTTGAAATTGCCCTGGGCGTCTGCCGTGACCGTTCCCAGAAACTGGCTGCCGGCGGAAACCTGGACGCTCATTTCCGGCTCCGCGGTTCCGCTCACGGTCAAGGCCGGATTGTTGGTCACGTAGTCCCCGGCGGGCGAAGCGATGACCGGCGCCTGCGGCGGCGTGACGGCAACGATAACGTCTTCGGAGAGCGTGGCGAAGTTGCCCGCCGTATCCCGCGCCAGCAATTCGACCTGGTGAATCGCGCTGCTCAGGGAGCGAAGGTCGAAGAAGTACGAAAAACTCCCGCCAGCGTTGGTGATCTGCAACACGTTATCCAGATAAAACTCAATGTCCAGGACACCGAGCGCGGCGGTGGCAGAGCCGGTGACCGTCAGCGGACGGTTCAACGTCTGGCCATCAGCGAGGCTGAAGGAGTGGATGACAGGCCCGGCGGTCACATAATTGATGTCCAGCTCCAGGGGCGCATTGGTCTGGCCGGTGATGCTGCGGTATTGGGCAAAGACATGTTTCAGTCCGCCGCCTGCCGAGAGCGGGAAAGTGGCAAAGTTGGTGAACGGGACGAAAAAGACGCCATTGAAAGTAAAATCCTCGCTCAGGCGCATGGAAGCGGCCGTGCGGCAAGCCAGTTGCACGTTGGCCGACGGGGTGCCGACCTGGGTCACGCCGTTGGAAGCGCCGAGCGCCGGGGTCAGCAGCGGTTCAAAGTTGAGGAAGGGATTGTAAGTGACATTGCCCGCCAACGACGCACTCACGCCGGCGTCCACCGCCGTGCCCCACCAATTGTTGGCGGCCGTCATGGGCAGGCTGCCTGCGGCGAAGGCGTTGGTTTGGTTGTTTTGGATCACGGAGTTTTGCATGGCCAGCAGCGCCGTGTCCGATTGTTCGATGCCGATTCCGTTGCCGCTGACCAGGGCGTTGCTCGATGTCAGGCTGGCTCCATCCCGGAGGGCGAGGCCCGTCGTGTTGAAACTGGCTGTGAACGCTTGAACCGAGGGCGCGCAGGCGTTGAGCGTCAATCCCCGGCCGTAAAGGATTTCCACGAAACTCAGGCTCGACCCGCCCGCGCCGCTGCCCAGCGTCACTCCGGCCCAATCACCCGCCGCGGGAGTGAGGCCCGGCGAATCGTTGGCCGAATCAAAAATGACAGGCGCCAAGGCGGTGCCATTGGCGGTCAGAGTGCCCTGCTGCACCGTCAGGCTGGTGCCGGGGGCGAAAAACAACGTGGTGCCGGGCTGAATGGTCAAAGTCGCGTTGCTCACGACGGTCATGCTTTGATAGATGTTGACCACCCTCTGCCCGGGGCCGCCGATGCTGGTGTTGACGCTGATGTTGCCCGCATAGGGATCGGACCATTCGGCCGTGGCGACGGCGGGGTTGAAGTTGTTTTCCGCGTTGAAACCGGCCACGGCGAAATAATAAGTCTGGGTGCGGTCGAGGCCGTCCACCTGGAAGGAAGTGGCGGCGGGGCCGAGGGTCGCGCGCGAATTGAGACCGGCGACCGAAGTGAAATTGGTTTGCTGGTAGTAAACCAGGAACCCGGCGAAGCCCAGCAGGCCTGAGGTGTTGTAGCCGCTCCACGAGAGGAGAGCCGAAGTGCCTCCCACCGCCGATTCTTGAACGGTGACCGGCGGCGGCACCGCGCTGGGAATGGTAATGGCCAGCGGCGAGACCGCGGCAAGGCTGTTGCCCGCCATGTCCAGCGCCTGGATGGCGACATAATACGGGGTGTCGAGCGCCAGACCGCTGAATTGGAAGCTGCGCGCGCCTGAGCCAAGCCCGGTCAGAACAGGCAGGGCCGCAACGGAGCTGAAGTTGGTGCCCTCGATGTAAACGCGGAATCCAGCCAGATCGGGCGGCGCGGCATAACCGGCCCAGCTCACCGTGGCGGAACTGCTGTTGGTGGCGGTCACCGCCAGGACCGGGTTGGGCGGCGCGGTGGCATCCACCACGAACTGCGCCGGATTGGTCGAAACCAGGAAATCGCCATTGACATCCTGCGCGCCGGAAACCAACAACTGGACCGTGCCATCCATGCCCGCGGCGAAGGTGACGGGCGGGGTGTGGTAGGTATCATTGCTCAGCGCGTTGGTGGTCCAATAACCATTGGTCGCCACCACGGCTTGAGGGACGACGGCGCTGTTGGTGAGGAGGATGATGGGGGAAATGTTGCTGGCCATGCTGCGGTCGAACCGAAGCGTCAACAGGAAGTTCGTGGTGGCCGGAACGGTCCCGGCAAAATTGGCGGTGATGTTGATCACCTGGGGCAGGACGTTGAATTGGCCGTAAACGGCCACGTATTGGAGATTGGTCGGATCCAGGGTGGAGAAAGTCTTGCCAAAGGCGGCCTGGGCGCTGGCTGGCGTGTTGCTGAGGGTGAACTGCTGGAACACGTAGTAATAGGGCGGATTGGTGACAGCCAGCGGGGCGCTGAAGTTGGCGGTCTGGCCGTTGGCGTAAGTGCCCCCTCCCGCCACCGCAGCCACGCCCGGCGGAGAGGTGGCGGTGGTGACAACATGAGTCACGTTCGCCTCCGTGTAGTTGGCCACAAATGAATGATCGGCAAACACAACGTTGGTCAAGGAGAGGTTCGTGCCGACGACAGTGGGGCCTTCGGTCCAATTGGTGAAGTGGTAGCCGATATTCGGATAGGCCGTCAGCACGCTGGTGGCGCCGTAGATATATGAACCCGCGCCGAGGATGGAGCCGGCGGCGGCGGGATTGTTCGAAACAGAGATGGCGTAAAGGGGAAGGGCGAAGTTCGCGACCAGATTGCGATTCCGGTTTACCGTGAAGGAATAAGTGGCGCTGGTGCTCTGCAAGACGCCGTTTTCCGTCCAACCCGTGAAACTGTAAGGCAGCGTCGCGGTGTTGGCCGCGGCGGTGACGACGGCGGTGGCGCCTTGCAGATAATTACCCCCGCTGGACGCGGTGCCGCCGCCGGCGGGATTGACCGCGGTGGCAATGGTGAAGAGTTGCGCCCCGGCCACAGGCGTGGTGGTGAAATTGACCGCCTGGTTTGCGCCGTTCATCGCCACCGTTTGCGGGGCGACGTTGTTGTAGCCGGCGGCGGGCAGGCCGGTGACGCCCACTTGAAAGCTCTGGTTGGGAACGGAGATCTGGTAGCTGCCGTCGGCGCCCGTTATGGCTTGAAGAATCGAGGCGGCGCCGGGAATGATCACCTGGACATTGTCCACGAAGCTGTTGTTCGCTTCGTTCGGGTTTAAATCCAGGAAGGTCAAAGGAGTCAGGCTGGTGCTGGCGGTGAATTCGATCTGGACGCGTCTCCAGTCAAGGTTGCCGCTCCCGCCGCTGGTTTCGCCGAAGGTATAATAATTGGTGTCAATGGTCACTCCGAGAACGCTGTTGCGGCCGTAATGGCTGTAACTTCCATGATAAAAGATCAGGTCATAAGTTGTCCCGGGAGTAGTCGGGAAACTTTGCGTGACACCGCCGCCGCCGGTATGGCCCGCGGGGTCCATGAACTGGTTGCCGTCTTCCGCCGGGCCCTCCCAGTAAAGGCTGACCAAGTCCACATCGGCGCCGGCGTGGCCGACCACGGCCCAGCCTGTGACGCTGGTCGAACCTAATCCGTAATAAGTGTAGGGCGTGGTTCCTATGGAGGGGAGTTCGAAGCTGCCATTTTGAACCAGGTTGCTCACGCCAACCATGTCGGCAAAAACCGTGACGCCGGAAATGGGATGGTTGCTGGTGTCGGTGACCAGCCCGCTGATTTGCAGGGGGGCGGCCAGGGTGGGCGGGGCCAGGGCCTGCAAGGTGACCGAGGCGGGTCCGTAGTTCAGGTCCCAATTCACGCCACCGCTCAGAGGCGGCAGGTTGGCGGTGGCAAAGACGCCCGACTCCGAAGCATAGGAGATGAGCGCAACAACGTCGCCCACGGCCGGCGTGTAGCCATTGAGAAGGTTGACGCCGAGAGTGCCATCGAGGTTGACATTGCCTGGCAGGAACAACTGGCCGGCCAGGTTCGGCCCCGACAGGCCGAAATCGAGCGTGGCGCCGGCCTGCGCATAGGTGGCGGAGTTGATGAAGTTGAGGTAGCCTGATTCAATGTCGAACGCCCCCCCCGAATTGAGGACGGATACATTGTTGAAGGTGGTCCCGCCAAAGGTGACGGTTTTGGACAAGGTGCCGTTGTTGACGAAACTGGAATTGCCACCGCCATAAGCGCTGTTGATCTGGTAATCGTTCTGGACCAGCCAGAGGCTGTTGTTGGTGATGGCCGTGCCGCCGCTGCCCCGAACCGCCCCTCCCGTCCACAGCACCGTGCCGTTGTTGACCAAGACTGACCCAGGCATGTTCTTGTCGGAGCCGGTGGCCAGGTTGAGCACCGCGTTGCTCGCAATAGTCAGCCAATTGTTGTTCAGTCCGCCGGCATTCCAGTTCAAGGTCCCGGTGACGGTATTGGAGCCGGTCAAAGTGGCGCCTGAAAGGGTCAGGTTGGTGATGGCACCGCTGTTCTGGAAAGCAGGGCCAAGAACAAGATTGCCTCCGGCCAAAAGCAAGTTTGGAATTTGGTCGGTCAGGAGGGTGAGTGTGCCGCCGCTGAACTGGCTCGCCCCAGGACCCTCGAAGAGCGGCGGCGCGCCCGCGGAAAAACCGCCCCCTGTCAGACTGAGCGTCGCAAACTGGGCGACGTTGTAGGTTCCGCCAAGCAGGCCCCCGCCCGCGAAATTGACGGCGCCGGTCTCGACATCCACGAAACCGCTGTTTTGAAAGGCAACAGAGCCGTTCAAGGTGGTTGTGCCGTAGGTGCCCTGTTTGCGGAACGTGCTGTTATTGATGAAGGTCACGCTGCCGCCATTGTTGTAGATTTGATCATCGGACTCTTCCAGCCAAAGCCCGTTGTTGTCGAACACGGCCCCATTGTTGCCCACCAGCGTGGCGCCGTTCCAGAAGACGGCGCCGAAGTTGGTCAGGGAACTGGCGGGGAAATTGAGATTTCCACCGGAAACCAGGTTCAACACCGCATTGCTGGCCACCGTCAACGAGCCGCTCAAGGAACCCGCCCCCCAGGTGTAGGCGCCGGTCACGGTGTAGTTGCCGGAAAGGGTCGCGCCCAGGTTGGTCAAATTGTTGATCGCGCCCGCATTCTGAAACGCCGCGCCCAGGACGACGGTGCCGCCTTCCAGGAGCAGGCCGGGAGCCAGGTCGTTCAGCAGCGTCAGCGTGCCGCCGGTCAGCCGGGTGGTCCCGGCGCCGGTGATGGAGGGCAAGGCATTGAACACAAAGCTGCCGCCGTTGAAATTGATGAAGGCGCCGGAGGCGGTGTTGTAGGTCCCCGAAAGCGTGCCGCCGGAGTTGAGGTTGAAAGCGCCGCTTTGGGCGTCCAGCGTGTTATTGTTGACAAACGCCAGGCCGGTGATGGTCGTCGTGCCAGTGGCGGCGGATTTGCGCAGCACGCCGTTGTTGATAAACGTGGCCGCGCCGTTCCCAAAACCAATCTGGTTGTCGCATTGCACCAGCCACAGATTGTTGTTCGTCACCACCGAAGCAGCATTGCCGTTCAGGTTGCCTCCGGTCCAATTGACCTGGCCCGAATTGATCAGCGCGGAACCTGACATGTCTTTATCGGAGCCGCTGAGGTTGAGCACGCCGTTGGGGGCGACGGTCAATTGGCCGCTGAGAGAGCCGCCCGTCCAATTGAAAGTGCCGGTCACGGTGTTCGTGCCCGAAAGGGTTGAGCCGGCAATGGCCAGGTTGGTGATCGAGCCGCCCTGGAAGGCAGGGCCGAGCACGACCGTGCCGTGAACGAGGTAAAAGCCGGGGGGGATGTCGTTGAGGATGGTGAGCGTCCCGCCGGCAAACTCACCGGCCCCGGAACCGGTGAAGGCCGGCAGGGCGCCCAGGGTAAAGGCGCCGCCATTGAAATAAATATAGGAGCCCGCCGCGGTGTTGTAAGTCCCGCCGAGCGTCCCGCCGCTGTTGAAGTAAACCGGTCCGGCCTGGGCGTCCACCGTGCCATTGTTGACAAACGACAGGCTGTTGAGAAAGGTCGCGCCGCCGTTGTTCAGGGTCCGCAAGATGCTATTGTTGACAAAGGAGCCGCCGTTCAGGCTGATCTGGTTGGCCGCCTCCGCCAGCCACAGCCCGCTGTTGGTGATGACGGTGGCGGCGTTGCCCGAGAGGGAGCCGCCCGTCCAGAGGACCGTGCCGAGATTGACGAGGGTCCCTCCGGAAAGACTGACATTGCCGCTGATGTTCAGCGCCGCGGTGGCCGGGATGGTCAGCAGTCCGGCCACCGTGCCGCCCGTCCAGGTGAACGCATTGGTGGCGGACAGGACGCCCGGGCCTTGCAGGGTCCCGCTGCTGAAATGGATATTGTTGACAGTAGCGCTGCCGCCGATGTTGACGGCGCCCCCGTTGGCGATGGTCACGTTGTCCAGCACCCCGGGAACGCCGTTGGGACTCCAGTTGCCCGGTGTAAACCAGTCGGAGGAGACCGCGCCGGTCCAGGTGTAATTGGTGGTCTGCGCCTGGTCGGAATAGACCGTGATGTTGACCGGCGCGGAGGTTGCGACCGCGCCCGCCGCGTCAATCGCCCACGCGCTGAGGGTGTAAATACCGGGGGAGACGGAGTTCCAGGTGAAATTATACGGGCTGCTCAGGGCCTGCCCGATCAGGTTGGTGCCCTGGTAGAACTGGACGGCGGCAATGGCGGCATTGGTGTCGCTGACCGTGGTGGCAATGGGGATGTTGACAGGAATGGCGAACTTCTGGTTGTTGGTCGGACTGGTGATGCTGATGGCCGGACCGAGCAGGTTGGTGATCAAAAGGGTCACGGCACTGGCGCCATAGGTGAGCTGCCAGGAAGCCCCATCGGCCGGAAGATTGGTCGTGGAAAAAGTCCCGCTATGCGAGGGATAACTGATGATATTGAAAGTGTTGCTCAGGCCGAGGACATAATTGTTGTCCAAATTGACATTCAGGGTGCCGGCCAGGGTGGCGGCGCTGCTCAGGCCGATGTGACCGCTGCTGCCCACCCCGTCAATGCCGATGGCCCAGGCGCCGCCAGTCTGGCTGAAGGCGTTGTTGAAATTCATCGTGCCGCTCTCGGCGTCCACGACGCCTGTGCCAATGTACTGCACACTGATCGGGCTGGCGCCCGTGGTTCCCCATTTGCGCAGGAGTCCGGCGTTGTTGATGAATTCGCCTCCCGTATAATCACCCAAGCTCTGGTCGCATTGGATATTAATCGCCGCCCCCGCCTGATTATACAGGCCGTAGTAGTAGAACGTCCAAGGGCCGGCGGTCCAATTGATCGTTCCGGAGTTGGTCACCCAATTCTGCAAGCCCTTGTTGCTGGAACCGGTGAGGGTGAGCACGGCGTTGCTCGGGATCATCAGCGGCGTGTAGAGCCTGCCCCCGTTCCAGTTGGCGGTCGCTCCCGGATTCAGGGTCAGCGCCGCGTTGACGTTGCCATTCCAACTCACTGTGGCGTTGCTCAGAACGGTCAACGGCCCGTTGATATTGCCGTTGAGGGTCAGGGTTCCCGAAACGGCGTTGCTGCCAATCAGATTCTGCCCGTTGAGGGTGAGGTTGGTGATGGTGCCGCCCTGGAAGTTGGTGCTGAGGGCAATCGTGCCGCCGCTCATCTGAAGATTGGGAATCGTGTTGCTGAGCAGCGTCAATGTGCCCCCAGTCATATAAAAACTGCCCGCGCCGTCGAACAGCAGGGGAGGGGTAATGGTGAAGCTGCCCCCGCTCAGATACAAAGCGCTTCCGCCGGCAATGCTGTACGGGCCGGACAAAACCGCGCCGCCGTTGAAATTGATGACGGTCCCGGCTGCGCCCAGAAACGTCCCCGAGGGATTCTGCACCAAATTGTAGAAAGTGAAGTTCCCGGATTCCAAGTCAACGGTGGCGGTGTTGTAAATCTGCACGCTAATGCCGCTCGTGCCTGTGGTTCCCCATTTGCGCAGGAGTCCGGCGTTGTTGATGAATTCGTTGCCCGAATAATCACCCAGGCTCTGATCGCACTGGATATTAATCGCCGCCCCCGCCTGATTATACAGGCCGTAGTAGTAAAACGTCCAAGGGCCGGCGTTCCAATTGATCGTTCCAGAGTTGGTCACCCAATTCTGCAAGCCCTTGTTGCCGGAACCGGCGAGGGTGAGCACGACGTTGCTCGGGATCGTCAGCGGCGTGTAGAGCCTGCCTCCGTACCAGTTGGCGGTCGCTCCCGGATTCAGGGTCAACGCCGCGTTGACGTCGCCATTCCAATTCAAGGTGGCGTTGCTCAAGACGGTCAACGCGCCGTTGATATTGCCGTTGATGGTCAGCGTTCCGGAAACCGTGCAGGCGCTGGCCAGGTTCAGGCCGTTGAGGGTGAGGTTGGTGATGGTGCCGCCTTGGAAGTCGGTGCTCAGCGCAATCGTGCCGCCGCTCATTTGCAGATTGGGAATGGGGTTGGTCAGCAGCGTCAGCGTGCCGCCTGTCATGAGATAATTGCCCGCGCCATTGAACAGCAGGGGTGGGCTGATCGTGAAGGTCCCAGCGCCCAAATTCAACGTGCCGCCGGCAGCTATGGTGTAAGGGCCGGACAAAACCGCGCCGCCGTTGAAATTCATGACGGTTCCGGCTGCGCCCAGAAAAGTCCCCGAGGGATTTTGAACCGAATTGTTGAAGATGAGGTTCCCGGATTCCAAATCAATCGTGCCGGTGTTGTAAATCTGCACGCTGATGGAACTGGTGCCGGTATAGGGCGCTCCGAAGGTGGCCAACTTCTGGAGGGTGCCGGCGTTGTTGATGAATTCGCTGCCCGAATAATCACCCAGGCTCTGATCGCACTGGATATTAATCGCCGCCCCCGCCTGATTATACAGGCCGTAGTAGTAAAACGTCCAAGGGCCGGCGTTCCAATTGATCGTTCCGGAGTTGGTCACCCAATTCTGCAAGCCCTTGTTGCCGGAACCGGCGAGGGTGAGCACGGCGTTGCTCGGGATCATCAGCGGCGTGTAGAGCCTGCCTCCGTACCAGTTGGCGGTCGCTCCTGGATTCAGGGTCAACGCCGCGTTGACGTCGCCATTCCAATTCAAGGTGGCGTTGCTCAAGACGGTCAACGCGCCGTTGATATTGCCGTTGATGGTCAGCGTTCCGGAAACCGTGCAGGCGCTGGCCAGGTTCAGGCCGTTGAGGGTGAGGTTGGTGATGGTGCCGCCTTGGAAGTCGGTGCTCAGCGCAATCGTGCCGCCGCTCATTTGCAGATTGGGCACGGTGTTGCTGATTAAAGTCAGCGTGCCCCCGGTCATCGCATAACTCCCAGGGCCGCCGAGGGAGAATGGAGGAACTTGGGTAAAGGTGCCGCCGGTCAGGTTGATGTTGGCTCCAAAGCCGGCGGTGAACGACCCGCCGAGCACCCCGCCATTTCCCAAATTGATGGCCGTGCCGTTGGCCGCGGACATGGTTCCTCCGAAACTGCCGTAGCCGAAATTGATCGTGCCGCTGAGGACGCTGACCGTTCCGGTGGTGGTGAAGTTGACACCGATGGTGGTTGTGCCCGTGCTCAGGGACTTGCGGATCAGGCCCGCATTGATGACGAACTCGCTGCCGTTATATCGAGGCATGCTCTGGTTGCACTGCACGTCAATCACGCCGCCGGCCAGATTGTTGATGGAGCCATCAGTCGCTCCGTTGTCGTTGCGCAGGTTCCAATTCCCCGAGCCGTTCCAAAGGATGTGCCCGGCGTTGGTCAGGGCGGCATATTGAATGACGTCAACCGAGCCACTGACATTGAGAGTGCCGCTGCTCGCAATGTTCAGCGCGCCCACGAGAGTACCGGCCAGCCAGTTCAGAGTTCCGGTCACGGTGTAGGCGCCGGACAAGCTGCTGCCGTTGAGGGTTAGATTGGTAATGACGCCGCCTTGGAACACGGGCGACAGCAAGACGGTGCCCCCGTCCAGAGGCAGGTTGGGAACCACATCATTGTTCAGAGTCAGGGTGCCGCCGTTGAAGACGGCCTGTCCTGCGCCATCGAAAATGACATCCGGGCCGTAGGTGAACGTGCCGCCGCTCAAATAGATGTTCGCACCCGCAGCCGCCGTGTTGGTCCCGTCAAAATAGCCGCCTGCTGAAAAATAGAGCGCCGTGCCGGGGCCGGCCTGAAAGTCGCCGTCAAAAATACCCCCGCCATTCAAATTCAAAGTGCCGCTTTGCACGTTGACGGTGCCAGTGTTGTTGAACGCGACGCCGGTAAAAGTCGTCGTCCCGGTGGTGGGCGATTTGGTGAAGACGCCGTTGTTGTAGAAATTGGGCGTTCCGCCAAAGGCGTTGTTGATGGGATCGTCCGTTTGCGCCAGCCAGGTGCCGTTGTTGGTGAAAATCGTTCCTCCATTGCCCCGGATCGGGCCTCCGTCCCACATCACCGTGCCACTGTTGACGAAGGTTGAGGCTGGGAAGTCCTTGTTGTTGCCGCCGACCAGATTCAGGACGGCGCCCGGGGCCACGGTCAACAGCCCGCCATTCATGGAAAGATTGGTCACGTAGCAACTGGCCCCCGCCGCAATGGTCAACCCGCCGCTCACCGTCCCGCTGAAATTGAAGGTTCCGGTCACGGTGTAAGTCCCCGAGAGGGTTGCTCCCGTCATCGTCAAGTTGGTGATGGCGCCGCCCTGGAAATTCGGCCCCAGCGTGATGGTCCCGCCATGAATCGGCACATTGGGGATGGTGTTGTTGGTCAGCGTCAGGCTGCCTCCCGTGATCGAACTGCTTCCCGCGCCCGTGAAAATGACATCCGGGCCGTAGGTGAACGTGCCGCCGCTCAAATAGATGTTCGCACCCGCAGCCGCCGTGTTGGTCCCGTCAAAATAGCCGCCTGCTGAAAAATAGAGCGCCGTGCCGGGGCCGGCCTGAAACTCGCCGTCAAAAATACCCCCGCCATTCAAATTCAAAGTGCCGCTTTGCACATTGACGGTGCCGGTGTTGTTGAACGCGGCGCCGGTAAAAGTCGTCGTCCCAGTGGTGGGTGATTTGGTGAAGACGCCGTTGTTGTAGAAATTGGGCGTTCCGCCAAAGGCGTTGTTGATGGGATCGTCCGTTTGCGCCAGCCAGGTGCCGTTGTTGGTGAAAATCGTTCCTCCATTGCCCCGGATCGGGCCTCCGTCCCACATCACCGTGCCATTGTTGACGAAGGTCGAGCCTGGGAAGTCCTTGCTGTTGCCGCCAACCAGATTCAGGACGGCGCCCGGGGCCACGGTCAACAGCCCGCCATTCATGGAAAGATTGGTCACGTAGCAACTGGCCCCCGCCGCAATGGTCAACCCGCCGCTCACCGTCCCGCTGAAATTGAAGGTTCCGGTCACGGTGTAAGTCCCCGAGAGGGTTGCTCCCGTCATCGTCAAGTTGGTGATGGCGCCGCCCTGGAAATTCGGCCCCAGCGTGATGGTCCCGCCATGAATCGGCACATTGGGGATGGTGTTGTTGGTCAACGTCAGGCTGCCGCTTGTCATCGAACTGTTTCCCGCGCCCGTGAAACTGACATCCGGGCCGTAGGTGAACGTGCCGCCGCTCAAATAGATGTTCGCACCCGCAGCCGCCGTGTTGGTCCCGTCAAAATAGCCGCCTGCTGAAAAATAGAGCGCCGTGCCGGGACCGGCCTGAAAGTCGCCGTCAAAAATACCCCCGCCATTCAAATTCAAAGTGCCGCTTTGCACATTGACGGTGCCGGTGTTGTTGAACGCGGCGCCGGTAAAAGTCGTCGTCCCAGTGGTGGGTGATTTGGTGAAGACGCCGTTGTTGTAGAAATTGGGCGTTCCGCCAAAGGCGTTGTTGATGGGATCGTCCGTTTGCGCCAGCCAGGTGCCGTTGTTGGTGATGATCGCGCCCGAATTGCCCCGGATTTGGCCGCCGGTCCACACCGCGGCGCCATTGTTGATGATCGTGCCGCCCGGCATGTCCAGGACGTTTCCAGGGCGGTTCAAGTTGAGCGTGGCGTTGGTGCTGATCGTCAGCGTGCCCGCCACCACGCCGCCGGTCCAATTGAATGCGTTGGAAACGATCAGACCGGCGGAAGCGTTCATGGTGCCTCCGCTCAGGCTCACCGTTCCGACATTGGTGGCGCTTCCGACCAGCGCGGTGCCGCTGCTGATAATCGCGGTATCGGCGCCACCGGGGACGCCGTGGGGATTCCAATTATTGGTGTTAAACCAGTCGGTCGAAATCGCGCCTGTCCAAGTGAAGGTTGCGCCATGCGCCGGGCTGCTGAGCACGACGGCCAGCAAAAACATTTTGCGGACGACATTCATCGGACAACCACTTCACAGCCACTGCATCTTGCTTTGATTTTCAACCCGGCAACTCTGCGCGCCCACCCAAAATGCCATCAAAAATGGTGCAATGGTGAACTCAAGAATATCAGCATGCCTTTACATAGTCAAGGTTATTCTGATCGCACTGGGCTCAAGATTGTTTGCGGCCACGCTTCAAGTATTCAAATAGTAAACATTACGTGGTTGCGGAGACACCGTTGGAATCCAGATACGCACTCCATGGCCTGTTCATCGCGGGAAGCTGCTCATTGCGCGTGCAAATGTTCCGGGGAACCGCCCAACAACTGAGACCATTCTTGAGGGTTAGAGCATTTCCATAAATCATGTAGCGTAGCGGGCGTTTAAAAAGAAGCCCCGGCAATCGGCGGTGGAGATGGCTTCAAAGGCAATCTTCGCCGCTTGGAGCAGTTCCTTGGCGGTTCGCGGCGCGAGACCTCGCATAATTTGTTTGACCTTGCTCCACATATTTTCGATGGGATTAAAGTCTGGCGAATAGGGCGGCAGATACAGCAGCGTTGCCCCGGCCTCTTCGATGGCTTGGCGGACTCCGGTCACCTTATGCGTGGCCAAGTTGTCCATGATGACCAAGTCACCCTTGCGCAACTCCACCACCAGCCCCTGCTGGATCCAGGCCAAAAACATTTCCCCGTCCATGGCCCCCTCAAAGAGGCAGGGGGCCGCAGGCCCGGCCAGACGAATGGCGCAGACCAGGGTGGTGGTCTGATAATGTCCCTGCGGGACGTGGGCCGCCAGTCTTCGGCCCACGGGTGACCGCCCGCAAAAACGGGTCATCTTGGTGTTGGCCCCGCTTTCATCCACGAAGACCAGTCGGGCAGGTGGGTCACTTGCCAGACGCTCATGCCAATGGGCCCGCTTTTCGGCCACGTCCGGACGGTTCTGCTCGGCGGCGCAGAGCGTTTTTTTTATAGCTCAACCCCAGTTTGCGCAGCCACAAATCCACAGTGGAGGTCCCGAAAGGGCGGTCCAGACGCGCCCCCAACTCGGCCAACGTCGCGTCGGGCTGGGCCGCCACCAGCTTTTGCAGGCGAGCCTGGCGTCCGGCGTTCAGCAGCGTTTTGCGCCCGCACAAATGGGTTTGCGGCTGGAGCGTGCCGCGCTCTTGGAACTGCTGCCGGACCCGGCGCACCGCCGCCACGCAAAAGCCGAAAAAGTCCGCGATCTCGCGGGTGCTTTTGCCTTGTTCATAGAGTTGCAGGATGCGCTCGCGCGCAGACACGGGTATCGCTCGCATGGCTCAAGCCTGCCAGCCCTCTCGCCCCAGTCAAGCTATATCATTTATGGAAACGCTCTAGCGTTGACAGAATCTGTTAACCCACCTTGCGAAGCTCACGAAACCAGCCTCCGGCGCGGGTAACGTACCCGCTGCATCGCGGCGCGCGCTGCCGGACGCAAACCCGGACGCTCAGTTGGACGGCGGATCAGCCAGCGGGACAGTCCGATACAAGCGCCACGGCGAGTTGGCAGCGTCGGGGTCGGCAAAGTCCATCGAGCCGTTGACCACCTGGTTGGTGCAGACCGGGGTCCAATGGATGGCATTGGTGGTGTAATCAACGCGGAACCACGCTCCGTCCGGACCGCCCGCCGTCAAATGGAAGGAACGGTCGCCCAGCACCGCGGCCTGTGGAACAACCGCGCGAGATGGGGGGTCAATGATGATGGGCTATGCTGCAAGTGTGTTCCCAGGCGTGGAGAAGCTGGGCGACGATTTCGTCAACGCCGGGGCCGTGTTTGACTTGGGCGAAGACAAACGGGCCTTCACCGCGCATCTTGCGGGCGTCCCGCTCCATGACCGCCAGGTCGGCGCCGACCGCCACGGCCAGGTCGGTTTTGTTGATGACGAGAAGGTCGGATTGGGTGATGCCAGGACCGCCTTTGCGCGGGATTTTGTCACCGCCGGCAACGTCAATAACATAGATGGTGTAGTCCGCCAGTTCGCGGCTGAAGTGGGCGGCCAGGTTGTCGCCGCCGGACTCGAGCAGGAGGATGTCGGGATGGAATTTTTGCTGGAGGTCTTCCAGGGCCAGGAGGTTTGCGGAAATATCTTCGCGAATGGCGGCGTGCGGGCAACCGCCCGTCTCCACCGCTCGAATGCGCCCGGCCTCAAGAGCTTGGTGGCGGATGAGAAATTCGCCGTCCTCCTTGGTGAAAATATCGTTGGTCACGGCCGCCACGCTCGCGCGGTGGCGCAAGCGCTGGCAAAGCGCCAGCATCAACGCCGTTTTGCCGCTGCCCACCGGACCGCCCACGCCGACGGTGAAAGCACGTTGCTGGAAGTCGCGGCAAAGCGGCCGGTCGCGGTCGTGGAAGTGTCCGGCGTGGTCGAGGTGTTCATGGGTGTGGCCGTTGGAACCGTGTTGATGGGAAGGGAGGCTCATGGCATCGGAGGATCAGCTTTGAAACAGGCGCGAGTAAAGACGGTCCTGCGTTCCCTGCCAAAGTTCCAACAAGGGAGCGGTCTGGGTGATGTCGGCCACGCCCAGGTTCTCACATTCCGCAAGAATGGACTGGGCTCGCGGAGCCAGCCGCTGTTGCAGGGCCTGCGCTTCCATCGGCCCGGCGATGCCAAGCCGGACCGCTCCCGCCACCAGGCCGCGCAGGTGTTGAAAGAAAAACAATCGTGTCGCGCCGGACCGTCTCACCCCCAACGCACACGTGACAGCACCAAAGGCCGGCGCAAAATGGCCCAATGGAAAGTACTGGGCTGCCCGGGCAACTTCGCTGGAACGAAAGATTCTCCCCGACGAGGCCAGAAATGAACGGCCCTGCAGGCGGCTGGCACGGTTGGCGACATGGTTCGTAAGAAAGCAATCGCACAGCCGGTCCAGTTCACCAGGATCATCCGGCTCGTCATACGCGGCGGTGACAAATGGCAGGCTTCCGTTTCCAAGCTGCTCCAAACTGACTTCAACGAACGACGCCAGGTCGGAGGAGTTTTGCACTTCCCCGTGCTGCCACGCCGCCTCCAGGCCTCCGGAGTGCGCGAAGCTGCCGGTGGGAAATGCCGAATCAGCCAATTGCCAAAGCAGCCAGTCGGCGTCAGCCTCCGCGACTGCCACCTCGTGGCGTGAAAACCGTTTGTCGTTTAATAGGGCCGGGATTTTCAAAAGAGTGAATAGCGCTGGGCCAGCGGCAGCACCTTCGCAGGAGCGCAGACGAGCGCCTCGCCATCGGCCGTCACTTCGTACGTTTCCGGGTCCACCGTGATGCGCGGCGTGGCGTCATTCCATTTCATGTCTTTTTTCCCAAGGCTCCGGCAGCCCTGCACCGCCTCGATGCGCTTGCTTAACCCATAGCCGGCGGCCACGCCTTTCTCCCGGCAAAGCCGGCTGACAAAAGCGATGGAAATGGGACCGGGCGCGCGACCAAAAGCGCCGAACATCGGGCGCATATAAACCGGCTGGGGCGTTGGTATGGAGGCGTTGGGATCGCCCATCTGCGACCAAGCAATCATGCCGCCTTTGACAACCATTTCCGGTTTGGCTCCAAAGAAAGACGGCTTCCATAACACCAAATCCGCCAGTTTGCCGGTTTCCACCGAACCGATGCAATGGGCCATCCCGTGTGAAATGGCGGGGTTGATGGTGTATTTGGCGATGTAGCGCTTGATGCGTGAATTATCGTTGCCGCCCGTCTCGCCCGGAAGCCGGCCGCGCTGGTTTTTCATCTTGTCCGCTGTCTGCCAGGTCCGGGTGATGACTTCGCCGATGCGGCCCATGGCCTGGGAATCCGAACTCATCATGCTGATCGCGCCAAGATCGTGCAGGATGTCCTCCGCGGCAATGGTTTCTCCGCGAATCCGGCTTTCGGCAAACGCCACGTCCTCTGGCAAATTGGCGTCGAGATGATGGCAAACCATGAGCATGTCCAGGTGCTCATCAATGGTATTGACAGTGTACGGGCGGGTGGGGTTGGTGGAACTGGGGAGGACATTTGGCTCGCCGCAAACGCGGATGATGTCGGGAGCGTGCCCGCCGCCGGCCCCTTCGGAGTGATAAGTGTGAATGGTGCGGCCCTTGATGGCGGCGAGGGTGGCTTCGACAAAGCCGGATTCGTTCAAGGTATCCGTATGAATAGTGACTTGAACATCATATTCGTCGGCGATGCGGAGGCAGCAATCAATCGCGGCGGGGGTCGTGCCCCAGTCTTCGTGCAACTTCAAGCCCATGGCGCCGCCGAGAATTTGCTCCGGCAGGCCGGCAGGCAGGGCGGAATTGCCCTTGCCGGTGAAACCGAAATTGAGCGGCAGGCTGTCGGTCGCCTGGAGCATCATGCGCAAGTGCGGCGCGCCCGGAGTGCAAGTGGTGGCGCAAGTCCCGGTGGCCGGGCCGGTGCCGCCGCCCACCATCGTGGTCAAGCCGGCGGAGATGGCTTCGTGGGCCAGTTGCGGACAAATAAAATGAATGTGCGAATCAATGCCGCCCGCTGTCACGATCAGGCCCTCGGCGGCGATAACTTCGGTGGTCACGCCCACAATCATTCCGGCGGTGACGCCCGCCATCACATCCGGATTGCCGGCCTTGCCGATGCCCGCAATGAGTCCGCCCTTGATTCCGAGGTCGGCCTTGTAAATGCCAGTGTAATCCACCACCAGGGCGTTGGTGATGACGCAGTCCAGCGCTTCCTTCTCGCTCACGCCCGCCGCCTGGCCCTGGCCTTCGCGAATGGTTTTGCCGCCGCCGAATTTGCATTCGTCGCCATAGACAGTGTGATCGCGTTCGACTTCCAGGACCAGCGACGTGTCACCAAGCCGGACGCGGTCGCCGGTGGTCGGGCCGAACATCTCGGCGTAATGCCGGCGTTTCATTTTGTGGGGCATGGCGGCTAGGAGAGTTTGTGGGCGAACCCTTCTTTGGCAACCCGTCGCATGGCGGATTCCCGGCCCGCTTGGGAAACGGGGCCGCCGGCCAAATTGTTTCCTCCGCGAATGACCTTTTTCCCGGCGATGTCCACCAGGCGGACCGACTTGGTTTCGCCCGGCTCAAAACGCACCGCGGCACCCGCTGGAATGTCGAGGCGCTTTCCATAGGCTTTGGCGCGGTCGAAGCTTAACGACGCATTGGTCTCGATGAAGTGGTAGTGACTGCCGACTTGCACGGGGCGGTCGCCCAGATTGGTGACAGCGAGGGTGAAGGCGTCGCGGCCCGCATTCAGCTCCAACTCTCCTTCCTGTGGCGTGCAAGCGCCAGGTGCAAAATCTTCTTCGCCGGCAGCGGTTTTGAAAGTGGCCAATTCCGGGACGGGCAGAAAACTGCCGTGCAAGGCCAGCGCGAGGTTGCCGTCTTGCGCAGCAATCGGATGATGGACCGTGACCAGCTTGGTGCCATCGGGAAAAGTCCCTTCGACCTGCACCTCGGCGATCATGGCGGGAACGCCGGCCATCACCTGATTGCGGCCCAGCAACTGGCGTCCCAAATCCATCAAGTCGGCGACGGTTTTCCCCTCACGGATAAACTCAAGCAGTTGGGTGGCGATCAGGGCCACCGCTTCAGGATGGTTGAGGCGCAAGCCGCGCGCCAGGCGCTTCTGCGCCAGACAGCCGGCCTGGTGCAGAAGCAACTTGTCAATTTCGTGGGGACTAAGATGCATGTTTGAATCTCATTTTGGCCGGCGAACCTACCATTTTCGCGACCAGGGGTCATCGTGCAACAGTTCCGGCACAAAGGCAAGACATCGCTGAATTTCCCGGCTCACATCCTCCACCCGTTCTCCGGCCACGCGCAGCAGCGCGCCCTGGCGCAACGGGCTGGCGCTGACAAGGAGCGGCGCTCTGGGCACCACCGGTTGCGCCGCGGCATCGGCGAGTATTTGCGCGGCGTGGGGGGCAAGGCAATCTCCCATCACGACGACCAGGGCCAGGCAGTTGAAGCGGCCCATGCGGTGGGCGCCCTGCAACGGGCCTTGGGCCGCATCCAGCAGAAGCGAGTCCAGGAGAATGCGCTCGCCACCGAGGAATATTTCGTTGCGGCTTTGCAAACAGGTGAAAGCCCATCGTTCGCCGCGCGCCGCGCGCCCGGAACAAAACCAATCCAGCAGCACCAGTCCGGCGGAAGGTTGCAGGTGAAATTCCTGCCGCTGGTTGTAGGTGGAATCCGCAAATGCCTGGACCGGCTCCGGGGCCAGCACCAGGAGCGATCCTTCCTCCAAAGTGGCGCAGAGGCGGTGGCTGCACGGGCGAAGGCGGGGGTTGCGATAAACCTTGGTCAAGGCCTGGGTCGTGACGAAACACCGCGACTGAGGGCCAAGACGCAGGTCGAGGCTGGTCTCGTCGCCGGCCACCAAACCGCCGCCGAAGCTGGCCAGCCAGGCCCAGACACTCGGCCCGCGGGAACGGGGCAGCAGGAGCTTCAACGGATTGGACGCGCAGGCGGATGTGACGGTGCTTTGCCCGGAGACGACCTTGACCTCCAGGCGCGCATGGGCGGGTTTGACAACATGGCCCGTCATACCGTCAAATGTTTTCTGACGATCTCATCGTTCAGGTGGGCAATGGGGCCTTCGGCCACGACGGCTCCGCGATCCATAATATAAAAACTGTCGCCTGTACTGAGGCAAAAATCCAGATATTGTTCGACCAGGAGAATGCTGATTTTGCCTTCCTTCTTTATTTTGAGGAGCGTTTCGCCGATTTGGTCAATGATGTTGGGCTGAATGCCCTCGGTCGGCTCGTCCAGAAGCAGCAGCTTGGGGGCGGTCAGCAGGGCGCGGGCGATGGCCAATTGTTGCTGCTGGCCGCCACTGAGGACGCCGCCCTTGCGCTGCAACATTTCTTTAAGCACGGGAAACAATTCCAGCACGCGATCCACCTGGCCGTTGGCCTTGGTTGCATGAATGACCAGGCTGATCTTCAGATTCTCCCACACGGTGAGATTGGGAAAGATGTCGCGGCCCTGGGGAACATAGGCCAGGCCCAGGCGCGCGCGCTCCTCGGGATTCAATGCAGTGAGATCCAGGCCGTCGAATTTAACCGCACCGGTGTCCGTCTTCATCAGGCCGACGATGGATTTGAGGGTGGTCGTTTTACCGACGCCGTTGCGGCCCATCAGACACACCAGGCTGTGATTCGGCACCTGCAAATTCACGCCGCGCAGAATGCGGGAGCCTTGGATGGAAGCCGAAATGTCGGAAACTTCGAGCATCAGTGTGGCGCTTTCTTTTTGCGGCCGAGATAGACCTCGATGACGCGCTCGTCATTTTGGACGCCATCCACCGAGCCTTCGCACAGGACGGAACCTTGATGGAGCACGGTGACTTTGCGGGCAATCTGGCGGACGAAGGTCATGTCGTGTTCAATGACCAGGATGCTGTGTTTGCCTTCCAGCCGGAGCAGCAGTTCGCCGGTCTTACGGGTTTCCTCATCGGACATTCCGGCGGCAGGCTCGTCCACCAGAAGCAATTTGGGGTCTTGGGCGATCAACATGCCGATCTCCAGCCATTGCTTCTGGCCGTGGCTCAGCGCCCCGGCCTTCCCATCAGCCCGCTGCGTCAGGCCCACCGTGTTGAGCACTTCCTCAATCCGGCTGCGCTGGTCCGCCGTGGTGCGATGGAACAGGGCGGAAAAGACCGCGCGCGAACCTTTCAAGGAAAGCAGCAGATTCTCAAACACCGTATGGTCCGTGTAAACGGAGGGAGTTTGAAATTTCCGGCCGATGCCCAAGCGGTTGATTTGATATTCATTCAGGCGCGTCAGGTCGGTGTCCCTGCCATACTCGATTTTGCCGCTGTCCGGCCGGGTGCGTCCGGTGATGAGATCGAGCATGGTGCTTTTGCCGGCGCCATTGGGGCCGATGATGACGCGCAGTTCGCCCTGATCCATGTAGAAATTCAACTCGGAAATGGCTTTGAAACCGTCGAAGGTTTTGTTGACGCCTTCGAGCATCAGAATAAATTCTTTGCGTGTGACGCTCATGGCGTCCTCCCGTGCCGGCGGTTCAGGAAGGCCCGCAACTGGTCGGGCACGCCCACGATGCCTTTGGGCATGAAAACGGTTATGAGAATGAAAAGGCCGCCCAGGATAATCAGCCAAAGATCGGGATAAGCCCGGGTGGCCCAGCTTTTCAGGGCATTGATGGTGATGGCCCCCAGAACCGGCCCGATCAAGGTGCCGCGCCCGCCCACCGCCACCCAGACCACCGCCTCCAGCGATTTGTCCGGCGCCATCTCGCTGGGGTTGATAATGCCCACCTGCGGCACATACAGCACCCCCCCGAGGGCCGCGATCAAGGCGCAGAGCACAAAGACAAAGAGCTTGTAATTGCCGGCCGCGTAGCCGCTGAACAGCACCCGGTTTTCGCTGTCGCGAATGGCCTGCTGAACCAGTCCAAATTTGGTCTGGCTCAGCCAGCGGCAGCCCAGATAAACCAACACCAGCACCAGCGCCGTGACCATATAGAGTCCCCGCTGGGTGGCTGGCACGCGCAGGTCGTGGCCAAGGATGAATTTGAAATCGGTAAACCCGTTGTTCCCGCCCAGCAGCAGGCTGTTGCGAAAGAACAGCAAACAAGCGGCGTAAGTCAGCGCCTGGGTAAGGATGGAAAAATAGACTCCCCGGATGCGCGAACGAAAGGCCAGGAAGCCGAAAACCAGCGCCAGAGTGCCCGGCAGCACAAACGCCATCATCAGGGCAAATGGAAAACTGGCGAAAGGCCGCCAGAAGGCGGGCAAACTGCTCCACCCCAGAAAAACCAGGAAATCCGGGATGGGCTTGTGATACTGGCCCAGGTCCCCGATCATGCGCATCAGGTACATCCCCATCATGTACCCGCCCAAAGTGAAGAAGAGCGCCTGGCCAAGGCTGAGCAGCCCGGTGTAACCCCAGAGCATGTCCACGCTAATGGCCAAAATAGCGTAGCAAAGATATTTGCCGTAGAGGTTGATGCTGAAGTTGCTGACATGCAGGAAGCTGCCGGCGGGTGTGAACGCATTCAATGACGGCAAAACCACCAGCATAACGATCACCGCGGCCATCACCCCCCAGCGTTCCGTTTTTGTCCCGGCGGGTCGCATATCATTTAATCCAGGCTGCGGCTGCGGCTGGCAAACAAACCGCCGGGCTTCCATTGCAAAAAGACGATGATGGCCACCAGGACGACAATCTTTCCCGTGACGGGCGAACCGGTGGTTTGCTGGAGGACTTGGTCGGCGGTGCCGATGCCAAAGGCCGAGCAGACGGTGCCGACGATGCTGCCCACGCCGCCCAAAACCACCGTCATGAAACTGTCCACGATGTAGGATTGCCCGAGGCTGGGGCCGACATTGCCGATTTGCGAGAGAAAGGCCCCGGCCAAACCCGCCAGGCCGGAACCAAAGGCGAAGGTCACCATGTTGATCCGCCGGGTGCGCACGCCCAGGCAGGCCGCCATGTCGCGATTTTGCATGACGGCGCGGATGAGCAGCCCCAGCGGAGTCTTTGTCAACAATAGCCAGGTTCCCAGAACGATGACCGTGGCAAACCCAACGACAAAGACGCGATTGTAACCGAAAATAACGTCGTGGATGGAGAAATGCCCCTGCAGCCATGAAGGCGAATTGACCTGCACGTTGTTGGCCCCGAAAACCATGCGAAAACACTGTTGCATGACCAGCGAAACGCCCCAGGTGGCGAGGAGCGATTCCAAGGGCCTGCGATAAAGAAACCGGATGACGGTGCGCTCAATCAGCAACCCGGCCAGCGCCGCCATGATAAAGCTCAAGGGCAGCGCGACAAGGAAATAGCCTTCATAGACCCAGCCTGTGGCGTTGAGCCCGGGGAGGTGCAGCCCGAAGCTCAGCGCCTTGCCGCCGAAGCTGAAGGGCAAAACGATGTGAAACCCGAAACCGGTTCCGAAAAGGTTTTGCACCACGTAACACGTATAGGCCCCCACCGCGATCATTTCACCGTGCGCCATGTTGATGATTCCCATCAATCCAAACGTGATGGAAAGCCCCAGCGCCACCACCAGCAAAACCGAGCCGAGGCTCACGCCGTGAAAAATCGTGCCGAAGAAATTGACGCGCCCAATATGCACGTAAATGCTGCGGATCGCCCGGTTGGCCGACTTGGCCACTTCCGGCGGACAATCCGCCCTGGCAGCCAGGCGCTTGAGATTGTCGAGTGATCCCATGTCATTGAGCCGTTCCAATTGCTCCACGGCCGCCAGTTGCACCCTGGCATCAGGGTCGGCCAGTTGCAGCAAGGCGACCGCTTCATCCATGGCTTTTCTGACCCCGGCGTCGCTTTCCTTGGCGCGACGGGCTTGCAAGACGGGGATGTATTGCGGCTTCTGTGAATTGCCCAGCTTCGACACCGCCGATTGCCGCGCTTCGGGGTTGGGGTCCGCCAGCGCCAGCGAATCGAGCGCCTGCTGGATGCTCCTGCGCAAGCGCATGTCCACGTCCGCCGTGTTCAAATCGCTGGAGCCGAAGCGAAGTTCCACCCCTTTGCCATCCTTGAGAAATTGGCCGTCCAGGATGCTGATGGCGCGCGCTTTGCTGTTGGCATCCAGCGCGTCTTCCAGCAGCACCGGCGTTTTGGCGCCGTCCGGGGCGAGGTAGATATAAACGCCGTCACGCAGACCAGGCGCTCAGGACATCGCGGACAATTTTGGAGGCGGAGTCGGCCAGCTCGCCGAGGAGTTTCTGCTGTTCCGGCCCTTCGCTCAAGACCGCCTGGGCCAATTGTTTGCGCACGCCGGCATCGTCCGCCGCGCCGGAAGCGGCGGTCATCGCGCCCGCAAGGAAAAGCAAACTCAACCATGACCGCGCTGGCGCTTTCAGTAGAATCTTCATCAATCTTCACTAATAAACAGGGGCGGAGCCACCGGCTCCGCCCCTTGAACTCGGAGCAAGCAATAGACCGCAAGGCCGGAGCCTTGTTATTTAGACATGGCCGCGAGCTTTTGGTCAAGACCCTGCAGGAGGAACGGTTCGCCGGCAACTTGATCGAAGGTCTTGAGTATCTTGAACTGGCCGTTGGCCCGGGTATCGCCAATATAGACATTTTTGACCGTGTGATGATTTTTCTCCATGGTGGTTTTCCCGCCCGGCCCATTGAAGCTGATGGTGCCGGATTCGAGCGTTGTCCGGACCTTGTCCACGTCGAAGGTGCCGGCCTTTTCCACCGCCGCCTTCCACAGATAGGCTCCGTCGTAAGAGAGCACCATCGGGCTGTCCATGGCGCGTTTCTCCTTGACCACGCCCGGATGGTCTTCGGTCTTGAGCCAGTTGTCCCAACGAGCCAGGAAAGCCTTGTTTTCCGGTGTGTTGATGGACATGAAATAAGTCCAGCAACCCAGTTCGCCCACCAGGTCCTTGGTGGGCAGGGCGCGCAACTCGTCCTCCGCCAGGCTGAATGAAACGACCGGGCAATCCGCCGGGGTCAGACCCGCCGCCGCGACTTCCTTGAAGAACGGCACATTGGAGTCGCCGTTGATGGTATTGATCACGCAAGCATCGCCGCTGGCGGCGAACTGTTTGATCTCTGCCACAATCTGCTGATAGTCGGTGTGGCTGAAGGGTGTGTATTTGCCGGCGGAAATCACCTTGCCCGAGTCATCCTTGCGCAGGCCCCCGCCGATGTCCTCGATCTTGATCCCATGCAGCAGGAGGTATTTGTAGAGGATCAGATCGGTGGTCTGGGGGTAAACGTAGTCGGTGCCGATCAAATAGAATTTCTTCTTGCCCTGCGCCAGCATGTAATCCACCGCAGGAATGGCCTGCTGGTTGACCGCTTCGGCGGTGTAGAATATGTTTTTGGACAACTCCTCGCCTTCATACTGCACCGGATAGAAAAGCATGCCGTTGTCCTTCTCGAAGACCGGCAGGACGGACTTGCGGCTGACCGAGGTCCAGCAGCCGAAAACCACCGCAACTTTGTCCTCCTCCAAAAGCTGCTTGGCTTTCTCGGCGAACAACGGCCAGTTGGAGGCGCCATCCACGATGACCGCTTCAATCGTGTAGGTTTTGCCGCCCACTTTGATGCCGCCGGCCTTGTTGATTTCATCGAAGGCGAAGAGCAGGACATCGCGCAAGGAGGTCTCGCTTATGGCCATGGTGCCGCTGAGGGAATGGAGGATGCCGACTTTAACCGTGTCCGCCGCGGCGGTGTGGATGGCGAGAATTGCGGCGGCGCAACCTCCCAGCCATTTGAACAGGCAGGATTTCACAGGAGTTATCAGTTGCAGTTTCATAAGATTAATTTTGTTTTTTGGTTATGGGGTTGATGGTGCCAGGTTTCTCAGAACGTGTAGGATGCGCCCATGCCGATGATGAACTGGTCGCTCTTGCCGTTCAGAGCGGTGGAAACAGTGGAGTGGTTCCAGCGGATTTCAGGTTGAATCTTGATATTGTCCGCGGGTTTCCAGTTCAGGGTCAAGGTGACGCTGGACAAATCCTGGCCGTGGGCGAAGCCGACACCAGGAAAACCCGTTCCGCTGGGGTCGGGGGATTGGTAAAGGGTGGCGAAACCAGTGGGGTCATAGAGGAAATCGGCCCGCAAGGCCCAGGTGGTTTTGGCCACCAAATCACCCGTCAACCAGCCGCCAATGGACCAAAAATCACTGTCTTTGAGCGGCGTGCCGCGAAAGGAATATCTCCAATAATCCAATTCCGTGGCAAAGCTGAGGTTGTCCACCTCAGTCAGTTTGCGAGTGCCAATAAAGGAAACGCCATCGTCCCGCCAGGCTGGAGAGAAGTCCTGACGTCCAGAAAAGCCCAGGAAGGCCAGGGAGGTTTTGGCATCCGGCTTGATGTAGACTCCGCCCATGAAGGTTTTGGATCCCGTGTCAATCGGGCCGGTGAACAGGCCGTTTTGCAGGCGCAGCTTGAAGCCGATCCAGTCGGTGAAGTCATAGGCGACTTGCACGCCGGTGGAGGGCGGGTTGCCGGTGTAGTACCACTGGTAGCCTTGGGAAAAGTTATCGTTGGCAATCCCGCCATCGCCGGATTCATAGTTGAGCAAGGAAATCAATTCGCCAGCCTTGACGTCCAGGCCGGTGCCGATCGGGACGTTCAATTCGACATAGGCCTCGCGGATAGCGCTGAAGCCGGCCACGCCACTTTTTGGGTCCACGATGGGGGCGTCCTGACCGAAGATCAGCGAGGTGCGGTAGCCGGCGTCCCACTTGTCCTTCTCCACCGCCGGGCTGGCGAGAGTCAGTTTAAACTCGTTCAATGTAAAGGAGTTGAGTTTGGTGTTCCACAGGTAGCCGCTCGGCGCGTTGTCCTTGGAATTGGCCACGTCATAAAAATATGAGGCGCTGACAGCTCCGCTAATGATGATGGAGGACAGGGCTTTGACTGGCTGGGTGGAGTTATCGCCACTGGGTTGAATTCCTTCCTTTTTCATAAGGTCCTCCAGGGCATCCAGGCGTTTTTTCAACGCCATGTTTTCCTGTTCCAGTTTATTGGTGTCCATTTGAGCCTGGAGGGAAAAACTGCCGGTGAACATGGTTGCAAGAACCACCCCGACGGCTCCCATTGTGGACAGGGTGGTTCGGTAGTTTTTGTTGCTGTATAACATTTGCTCGTGTCTGTTCATGTTAATAATGTTAAATAAAAGGCAGGATCCAGAGCACATGGCCAAAACTGCGCGACTTGGCTCACTGCCTGCTGCCACACCGATTGCGGCTTGGAAGATCGCCTTCAATTGGGGCATAGCTTTGACAGTGCCAAAAGGCGGGCCAAGCCTTGGAAGTTGTTTGAATAGTTTTCAACAAAAACATGAAATCCGCTCACCTTGGGCAAACGCCTCTGGATTCCCGTCAGCTAAACGCCTTTGTCAGTCTGGCGCGCACGGGCAGCTTTAAGGAGACAGCGGCGGAACTTTTCCTGACGCACTCGGCCATCAGCCATACCATGCGCTCTTTGGAAGAAGAAGTGGGCTGTAGATTATTGACCAGAATGAGCAAAAGAGTGGTGCTGACTGACATGGGGGAGGCTCTTTTGCACCATGCTGAACATGGCCTCAAAGAATTCGCCAAGGCGCGGGAAACCCTCGACCACCTTAAGCAATGGGGGGCGCCCCGGCTTCGGGTTGGAGCGGATGCGAGCGTTTCCCGGCAATTGCTTCCCTTGGTCTTGAGCCAGGCGCGGCAGGCGCATCCCCGGCTGCGTTTCACCACGCGCGTGGTTCGACCTTGGGAAGCAGTGGCCAGCCTGGCGAACGAAGAACTGGACCTGGTTTTGGGCGAATCTCAGAAGACAATTCCAGAAATTGCCTTCACCACGCTTTTTGAAGATTCATTGCGCGTCGTGGTCGCGGCCTCTCATCGCTGGGCCGCGCGGGGCAGGATCGCGCCGGGTGAACTGGCCAGGGAACCCTGCTTGCTTACTAGCAAATCTCATCCGACCAGCCGGTTGATAGAGCGCTATTTTGCCGCCGAACAAATCGAGTTGAATGCCATCGCCGAGATGGACAGTTTTGATGGGATCAAAGAACTGGTCAAGGACGGAACCGCCATCAGCGTGCTGCCGTTGTGGGTCGTGCAAGATGATCTGGCTGCGGGGGTTTTGGCCGAGTTTCCGCCGGGCCGGCGCGCCTTGACTCAGGCCTGGGGACTCTACCGCTGGCGCAGCCGTCCTGTCGCCGTGGTGGAAAACAGCTTTCGCGTCTTGTGCGAAGCGGCCGCAGGCAACATGATCAAGACAACCACCACTTGATTGGGATTCTCGCCCAGAAGGCGGCACAGTGGCACCATGGCAAAGCCCTTTCCAGTTGGCTGTTTCAAGCCACGCGGTTAACGGCGAATAATTTTGTCAGGAGCGAATGCCGGCGCCACCGCCAGGAGGAGGAGGCACAAGTGCAATCTATTTTAGGTGAACTTCCACAAAACGCTCCCCGTCGCCGCGTCGAAGCAATAAAGCGTGGCATTCGTGCCGTTGTTCCCCGAGGCATAGACGCGAGCCTTTGCGACGCTAATCGGCGCGTAACCGACCCCAAGTGACGCCTTCCACAACACCTTCGGCCCTTCATCCCCCCATTTCGCCACCCAGCCCGTCTCAGTGGAAATGCCATTGTGAGCAGGCCCCCGGTAATTGGGCCAATCCGCCGCGCGCGCATAACGACCGCCCAAGCCGGCCGCCACCATCAAGCCCAAAGGGAGAATCCTCTTCATCCTCCGAGGTTAGGCAGAACATACACGGCGAGTCAATTTCTCCAATGCTCTTCTGCTCCAGCCCGCACTGAGCTTTCCCACCAACGCGAACGCGCTGTCGTTGTGCAGTTTTGTTTTCTCGGGTGTGCTGGCCTTGAAAACCTGGTACGGATCGGTGGTGCTGCAAAGGATCACGGCCCGGTTGCCGTCCGGCTTCAGCTTGCGCTGTGGCTTGTTTTCAGCCCTTCTGAGCGAATCCAGAAATCTTATGTCATCCCACGGACGGAACGGCGCTGCTCTCCGCATGGACGGCGGAGTAGTGCGCGGCACTGCATGAGATGCTTCCAGATTCGCGGATGACGCCAGGCTGCCGATTGACTGCCGGTTGAGCCGGGTCGCGGATTACCAGGGCGAATTCAGCGTTGTCAGAGCGATGCGAGAAATGGGGTTCCCGAGCCGGAGACGAAGGATTGGCGCCAGTCGCTCAGGAGAACAAAGCCGGCACCATCTCTTCGCGCACCTGATTCAAGCCGATTTGGGTTTTGGCAGGAGGAATTCCTCTTGCAAAATGGATTACTCTAATGGACATTATTCGCGTCGTAGTTGTGACAAAAAGCCGTTGCCTGCCAGACTGCCATGAAGGCCAGCCAGCAAGAAACATGGGATGCCGCACAGACGGTTGAATCGGTTCAACGCGAGTTGAAACGGTGCCGGGGCGAACTGGACGAAGGCCGAAAGGGCCTGGAACAAATGGGCCGTTCGGCGGCGTTGTTCGCTGGAGAAAACCGGCTTCTGGAGATGATCGCCTCGGGTGATCCGCTTTCCGCCGTGCTGGATGCGTTGGGCCGGCTGGTCGAGGCACTTTCGAGCGGTTGTCTTTGTTCGATTCTCCTGTTGGATGCGAATGGCGACCGGCTGTGGCATGGCGCTGCGCCCAGCCTTCCGGCCAGTTACACCAAGGCCATTGACGGCAGTGCCATTGACTCGCAGAAAGGCCCGTGCGCGCCGGCCGCCGATCGGAGTGTCGTCGCGGTGCTCGGGCTCGGCGGACTGGGGCATGATGGAGGCATCCCATGAACACAAACTCGAGCAAACTCGCAGGCAAGGCGGCCGTGGTCACCGGAGCGTCCAAAGGCATCGGCGCGGCCATCGCAAAACGACTTCCAGCCCATGCGTCAAGGGCGCAAGCACGATCAACAAACGAGGCGAATGCACGAGGCGAATTCCCTGAAAAGGTCCGACGATGAAAAAACAGAGAATGAAAGGACACAGAATATGACAATTCAAACCGGCGCACTCAAGTACCCGGCCCTTGCCCAGCAACTGCTCGACGCCATTGATGAGCAGTTCGGGCTGCACCCCGGCTTTCGGCCCGCACATGCCAAAGGGCTGATGTGCTCGGGCACCTTCACGCCGTCGGCCGAGGCGGCGAAGTTGACCCGCGCCCCGCACGCCAGCCGCCCCTCCACTCCCGTGACAGTGCGCTACTCGAATTCGACGGGCGTGCCGACCATTCCCGACAACGATCCGAAGCGTTCCAGTCCCAGGGGGATGGCCACTCGCTTCCACCTGGCGGAGCACGAGCACACCGACATCGTCGCACACTCCACCGACGGCTTCCCGGTTCGCACCGGCGAGGAGTTCCTGGAGTTGATCCGCGCCGTCACAGCCTTCATGGGGGGCCGGCCCGAGGCGCTCGGATCGTTCCTCGCCGCCCATCCGAACGCCAAGCGGTTTGTCGAAACGCCCACACCGATCCCGACCAGTTTCGCGCGGGAGGCCTTTTTCGCCGTTACTTCGTTCCAGTTCACCAATGCGGCCGGCGTGAGCCGTCACGGGCGGTTTCGCATCCGGCCCGAAGCAGGGACGGAGTATCTCTCTGACGAAGCCGCGGCGGCGAAGTCCCAGGACTTCCTGTTCGACGAGATCGGGCCACGGCTGGCCAAGGCGCCGGCGAAGCTCGGCGTGTTCGTGCAAATGGCGGAGCCGGGCGATGACGTTGCCGACGCCAGTGCGACGTGGCCGGGCCATCGCAAAGAGATCATGTTCGGCACCATCGCCCTCACGGCGCGCGTGGACGACCAGGCGCCGGACCGGCGAAAAATCATCTTCGACCCTTTGCCAAGGGTTGATGGCATTGATTCATCGGGCGATCCGCTGACGCAGGTGCGCGCGGACATCTACCTGCTCAGCGGACGCAGGCGTCGGGCGGCCTTGGGCGACGGGAAGGGTTGAATGGGCAGAAAAAGGACAATCGAACGAAACAACGTTTTAAATACAATGAACCTATTGGAAAAATCTAAAGCAGGGATACTCGTGGCCAGCACCGCATTACTTTGCGTGGCAGGGTGCCGTCAGAAGCCGCGGGCCACTCCGCCGCCTCCGATAGTGGAAGTTGCCCCCGTGAGACAGGCCGATGTGCCGATTTATCATGAATGGATTGGCACGCTGGATGGATTGGTCAACGCCACGATTCGAGCGCAAGTCACCGGTTATTTGATAGCCCAAGATTACCGGGAAGGCGACGCCATCAAAAAAGGCGACCTGTTGTTTGAAATTGATCCGCGCCCCTTCCAAGCCGCGCTCGACCAGGCCAAAGGCCTGCTGGCCCAGGCCGAGGCGAGGCTGGGCAAGACCGAATTGGACGTCAAACGATACGCCCCGCTGCTCAAGGACCGGGCGGTCAGCCAGGAGGAATATGACGACGCCGTCCAGGCAAATTTGGAAGCCAAGGCAGGAGTATTGTCGGCGAAAGCCCAAGTCGAACAAGCCCAGTTGAATCTGGACTTTACCAGGATCACTTCGCCCATAGACGGCCTTGCCAGCATTGCGAAAGGACAGATTGGCGACCTGGTTGGACCGGGCACAGGGGAATTGACCACGGTCTCCACCATCAACCCCATCAAAGCCTATTATAATGTGACCGAACAGGCCTACATCAACTTCGCCAAACTGTTCTCAACGGAAATTGAACGCGCAGAGCGCCTCAAACAACTGGAGATTCAACTAATCCTGGCCGATGGGACCGTCTATCCCCAAAGCGGCAGAATTTACACGCCGGACCGGGAGATCGGCATCACCACCGGAGCACTCCGGTTGGAAGCCCGCTTTCCCAATCCGGATGGCGCGCTTCGTCCGGGCGAATTCGTGCGGGTGCGGGTGAAATTTGATGTGAATCGTGGCGCTCTGCTGGTGCCGCAACGCGCGGTGTCGGAGTTGCAAGGCGCCTATCAGGTTGACATCGTGGACGCGGACAACAAGGTCCACATTCAGCCCGTGACCGTCGGCGAACGAAGCGGCGGCCTCTGGACCATTGAGCATGGCCTGGAGGCTGGGCAGCACGTCGTCGTGGAAGGTCTTCAAAAAATCCGGGACGGCATGCTGGTAAGCCCGACAAATTTTGCTCTGGAAACCCTGCAAACGGCCCAGGCGTCGCCCAACCGCTAGACCATGTCCAAATTCTTTATCAGCCGCCCCATCGTCGCCATGGTGATTTCCATCATCATGGTGATCGTCGGGCTGGTCACGATGCTTTCACTGCCCATCGCGCAATTTCCCAAGGTGGTGCCCCCAGAAATCTTCATTCAAGCGGACTACGTGGGCGCCGACGCGCAGACCATCGAGCAATCGGTGGCCACCCCCATCGAACAACAGATGAGCGGCGTGGACAACATGAACTACATGTACTCGGTCAACGCGAACAACGGTCTGATGCGGTTGTTTGTCAACTTCGACCTCAAAACGGACCCGAATATTGATCACGTCCTGACCCAATTGCGCTACGCCCAGGCGGAACCCCAGTTGCCCTCTGATGTGCGTAACTACGGAGTCACGGTCCAAAAATCCCTTTCCGCCCCGTTCATGATTCTCGCGCTCAATTCGCCCAAAGGCTCGCGCGGCGCCGAGTTTCTGGCCAACTACGCCTATATCAATTTGAGCGACCCTCTGAGCCGGGTGGCGGGAGTTTCTCAAGTGACGGTTTTCGGCGCAGGGCAGTACGCCATGAGGATTTGGGTGAAACCGGACCAACTGGCCAAACTCAATATTACAGTCCCGGAGATCATCAGCGCGGTCAACAGCCAGAATGCGGTCAATCCAGCCGGCAAAATTGGCGGGCGGCCCACCCCGCCGGGACAAGAATTCACTTACACCGTGCTCGCGCAAGGCCGGCTGACGACGGAGGATGAATTTGGCAGCATTGTTCTCCGGGCCACGCCGGACGGGGCGGTGGTGCGTTTGAGGGACGTGGCCCGCATAGAATTAAGCGCCGCAGATTACGACGTCGAGGGCCATTATGATGGCAAACCGTCGGCCATACTTGCCTTGTTTCAACTTCCCAACTCCAACGCCATTGAAGCGGAAAAAGGCGTCAAGAAGCTCATGGCAGAATTGAAGACCCGCTTCCCGTCCGACGTTGACTACGAAATCCCGATTGACACGACGAAGTCGGTGACCGAAGGGATTCGCGAAATCGGCAAGACTTTTTGGGAGGCGCTGGGACTGGTGATGTTGGTGGTTTTTGTTTTCCTCCAAGGCTGGCGGGCGGCCTTGATCCCTCTGGCGGCGGTTCCGGTCTCACTGATTGGGACATTCGCACTGTTCCCCTTGTTGGGTTTCTCCATCAATACGCTGTCGCTTTTCGGTCTGGTCCTTGCCATCGGCCTGGTGGTGGATGATGCCATCGTGGTAGTCGAAGCGGTGGAACACCACATTGAGGAAGGGATGCCGCCCAAGGAGGCCACGTTGAAAGCGATGGAGGAAGTGTCAGGACCGGTGGTGGCCATCGCGCTGATCCTGTCGGCGGTATTTCTGCCCACGGTGTTCATTCCCGGCATTACGGGGCGTCTCTATCAACAATTTGCCGTGACCATCGCCATCTCCGTGCTCCTCTCAGCCTTCAATGCGCTGACCCTCAGTCCGGCTTTGTCCGCGCTGCTCCTGCGGCCAAAGCAAGGAACGAAAGGGCCGCTGGGCTGGTTTTTTAACTTGTTCAATCGCGGCTATGGCCGGTTGACGGACAGATACGTCGGCGTTTGCCGGGCCTTGGTTCGCAAATCCGGCTTCAGCCTCTTGCTCCTGGGCCTGGTGGCGCTGGCCGCCGCTTGGTCTGGCAAAACGCTCCCGACAGCCTTCCTGCCGGAAGAGGACCAGGGATTCCTGTATGTCAGCGTCCAACTCCCCTTCGCCGCTTCGATGGACCGCACCGTGGCTGCCTGCAAGAAGGTGGAAGACATGGTTCTGGCCACGCCGGGTGTCGAGAGTTGCACCACAGTGGCCGGCTTCAATCTCCTGAGTTTTACGCGCAACACCTACAGCGCCACTTTTTGGGTCAGCCTGAAGGACTGGGGCAGGCGAACCAGGCCGGAAGAAAGTTATCAAGCCATCAAGGCGAGCCTGGGCCGCAAGCTGTCCCGCTTTCCCGAGGCGATGGCCTTTGCCTTCCCGCCACCCGCCATCGCAGGGGTCGGGACGGCTGGCGGGTTCACCATGGTTCTGGAGGACCGGGCTGGAAAGGACATTCCGTTTCTCGCCGCCAACGTCGCCAAGTTTATGGACGCGGCGCGGAAGCGCCCCGAAATTGCCAGCATCAACACTACGTTCTTGCCGGCCGTGCCACAGCTCGGCGTTGCGGTGGATCGAGATCGGGTCCTGAAGCAGGGAGTGGACCTGTCGGAGGTCTATAAGACCCTGCAAACATTCATGGGCGGGTATTTTGTCAACTATTTCAACCGGTTTGGGCGGCAGTGGCAGGTCTATGTTGAAGCCGAAGGCGCCTATCGGACGCGCGAAGAATACCTGGGCCTGTTTTACGTGCGCAACCATGATGGCGAATCAATTCCCATGTCATCGCTGACCTCCACCAAGCCCATTGCCGGGCCGGAATTCACCATGCGCTACAATCTGTTTCGTTCCGCGCAGCTCAACGGCACGGCGGCGCCCGGTTATAGTTCCGACCAGGCCACCAAGGCTTTGGAGGAAGTGTTTGCCCAGACCATGCCTTCGGAGATGGGTTACGACTACATTGGCATGTCATTTCAGGAGCAGAAGGCGGCCCAGGGGGTTTCACCGGCGGCCATCTTCGCTCTCTCTTTCCTCTTTGTCTTTTTGATCCTGGCTGCCCTTTATGAAAGCTGGTCGCTGCCTTTCAGCGTATTGCTCGGCACGCCCATCGCCGTGCTGGGTGCTTTCGCCGCCCTGCTCTCGCGGCAGATGGTGAACAATGTCTATGCGCAGATCGGGTTGGTCATGCTCATCGGGCTGGCGGCCAAGAACGCCATCCTGATTGTTGAGTTCGCCCGGTTGGAATACGAGAAGGGTAAGCCACTCATAGAAGCGGCCCTGACAGGCGCCCGTCTTCGCCTGCGGCCGATCCTGATGACTTCCTTCGCCTTCATTCTCGGATCCACCCCATTGTGGTTCGCCACCGGGGCGGGGGCTGTGTCGCGGCGCGTCCTCGGCACGGTGGTCATCGGCGGCATGCTGGCGGCCACCTGCGTTGCGGTCTGCTTGATACCTGTGACGTTCTATGTGGTGGAAAAGCTGGCAAACCGCCGCCGAAAAAAGGAGCCACAAACCGCCGCAAGCTCAGGCGGCGGGATGATCGGAGAACAGCCTTCATGAACTTCCAACCGGGCATAAACCGCCCATGTGCTTGTTTCGTCCTGGCGCTTCTGGCGGTTGTGATGGCCGGTTGTGCCGTCGGTCCCGATTACAAGCGACCCATGGTGGCTTCGCCCTCTGCCTTTCGTGACGACGCTGCGCCCACCAACAGCTCATTTGCCGATCTGGACTGGTGGCAGGTTTATCGGGACAACACGTTGCAGGCGCTGGTCCGGGAAGCCTTGACGAATAATAATGATCTGCGAATTGCCATGACCCGGGTGGAACAGGCCCGGGCCTCCGCCATGCAGGCCAGAGCGCAGTTCGTTCCCAATGTGGAGTACAATGGCACCGTCAGCCGCGGACGGAACGATTTGTTCGGCTCGACTTTCCCGAACAACGCGCAAACCGCCAGTTCAGCAGTTGCCACACTCAACACGTTCTGGGAAGTGGATCTATGGGGCCGCGTGCGCCGGCTCAACGAATCCGCCCGAGCGCAGTTTTTGGCATCGGAGGAAGCGCGGCGCGGTGTGAGGCTGAGCCTGTTGAGCGAAGTCGCCTCGGATTACTTCCGCTTGCTGGAGTTGGATCAGGAGTTGGAGATCGTTCAACGCACGACCAATTCGTTTGGCGAAAGCTTGAAAATCTTCACACGGCGGCTCGAAGGCGGCACGGCGACGGACCTGGAAGCATCCCGCGCCGAAGCTGCTTTGGCGGACGCGGCGTCCGCGACGCCATCCGTCCTGGAACAGATTTCGCAGACGGAAAACCAGCTTTGCGTTTTGCTGGGGCGCAATCCCGGACCGATCAGCCGGGTTGAACTGACCTCCGCCGCTCTGCCGCCGGATGTGCCGGCGGGTTTGCCCTCCGCGTTGCTGGAACGCCGCCCGGACGTGCGCGAAACGGAGCAATTGCTGCGTTCCGCCAACGCGCAAGTCGGCGAGTCTGTGGCGGAGTTTTTCCCCAAGATTGGTTTGACCGCGATCCTCGGAAAGATCAGTCCTGAATTGTCGGCCTTTACCCTGGGCGGCGCCAATGCGTGGGGTGTGGCCGCCGGGGGGACCGGCCCGCTTTTCGAGGGTGGCAGGTTGGTGGGACAATACCGGCAAGCCAAAGCGGCCCGCGAGGAAGCCAGGCTGCGCTACCAGCAAACCGTCCTGACCGCTTTTCGCGAGGTTTCCGATGCGCTGGTTGCGCGCGGACGGCTGGCGGAAATCCGCCAGCAGCAAGCCCGCGAAGTGGAGAATTTGGATCGGGCGGTGCGGGTTTCCACGGAGCGATACCTCGCCGGCAAGGCCAGTTATTACGAGGTGCTCGAAGCGCAGCAACAGCTCTTCCCCGCCGAGCTTGGTTTGGCCCGCACCCAGCGCGACGAACGGCTGGCCGTGGCCGCTCTTTACAAAGCCCTTGGGGGAGGCTGGAAAGACGAAACCGGTTCCAACCCGGCGAGGCTGACTAGTGCCGGCAATCCTTAGCAAAAGCAATTATTGTTATCAGGTCGAGCCCGTCATAGCAGCCCCAACGCAACAGAAGATGAACGAAACTCTGGCATTGCTGGTTCGGCATGGGACCGTCGTTTTGGTCGCCGCCGTATTCATCGAACGACTCGGCGCTCCGCGGCCTGCCGCGCCCTAGTTATTTGCAGTGGGTACCATGGTGGCGCAGGACGGCAATTTCACGATGCCCGCTGCGTTAATGCCGGAGCTGTTTAAAAATTATGCAGTGAAGTTCCAAGACTACTTTCGAAGCCTGGTGGCAGGTCCCGCCGAGGCGATAATCATCGAATTTTCGATGCACGCCGGATCGCCTCCAAAAAATCTCAAGACCAGAGTGCCGAGAAAACGTATATTGACAAGCAGGACTGGGATTTCGGTTCAGAGGAACTGGCGAGCGCCATGGAGCAGGAGCAGCCGGCGAAACGTGAGGCTGCATAATTGTCGCCAGCCGTTATGGAGACACAAAACAGCGCCCACGATTTAACCACGGGCGCGAGCGAACGATCCCGAGTTCAGCCCTTCTGCGCAGACCAACTGCACCCCAGGAATTAGTTCGATAAATGCCACGAAAACAATCAGCCGTCACAGGGTATCCGGATGGGGAGCACGTCTGGCGAAAAGCCCATTCGCCGCT
The DNA here is from genome assembly GCA_963707025.1 of uncultured Verrucomicrobiae bacterium. Lineage (GTDB taxonomy): Bacteria > Verrucomicrobiota > Verrucomicrobiia > Limisphaerales > Palsa-1400 > JBEKOF01. Next base: position 582,949 of record CAVPOM010000004.1, read on the forward strand.
GGGATCTTTTCGCTGTCAACCGTGGCTGGTCTTGGTAAAATGAGGCAGCACAATGAAACCCATCAAACACTCCGGCGGACATCTTTTCCTAACGCTGATGTTGCTGGCTGCCGCCATGGCGGTGCGGCATCGCTGCCCTCCGGCCAAGCTCCTCTGTTCATCCTGTGTGCAGCCGATAAAGCTGTCAGAGCAGCCGGTGCAAGTCCGGCCATGAATGAGACGAGCGTTCATGCAGGCCGAACATTTGCTGGAGGTGTTGCCCACCGGCACGGTTTCAACGAATGCCTTTCTGCGGAAGGTTCACATCTTCGCCCTCGACATGAACTGGTTGCCCGCGAGCGTCATGCCCCGTCGGCGCTGAGAGGTTTTACTGGAAACGCATTCACTCCTCCTCACAGGTCAACGAGGGACCCTCAAGGCGCGCTATACGGACTGGCCCCAGCCGCGCGTAGTTGTTCCCTCGCTCGGTTTGCGGGTTTTACCTACTATCGAACCTCTCCGAAATAAGATATAAATACGAGAATAAAAAACGCTATGGCCGCCGACACAGAGCTAACGTTTAAGACATGGCAGGAGCTCGATCCAACCGGTCGCGAGAAACCGGCCAATGCGCCGGTGTGGCTGGAGTTGCCCACCGACCTCCGGCCACAGCCCGTAGTGCAGCCTAGGCCAAAGGATGACTATGAACCCATCAATGCATTCGATCGCCTCAACGGAGACGTGTGTCACAGAGGGAACTGCGCAAACTCTGTGCCCGGGAGAGAATTCTCTCACTGAGTTAGTTGCCTTTCAAGCGGTCACAAGACCTGGCGCGGCGGCCGTGGCATCCAGCCGCGGTGTTTTGAGCTACGGTCAACTTGACACCCGAGCCAACGAAGTCGCCAGCGTTCTAAGGGGATTGGGTGTCGGTGCAGAGGCCGTGATTGGTTTGCTTCTCCCACGCTCACCGGCGATGGTCGTGGGCGCGTTGGGAATCCTCAAGGCGGGCGGGGCGTACCTGCCTTTGGATCCGTCCTATCCTGAAGCTCGATTGGCTTTCTTGCTCAAGGATGCACAGGCTGAGGTATTGATCACCGGACGGTCCGTAAAGGCACCCATCTCTGCGGGCGCGCGCACGTTGATCGTCCTGGATGATTTTGGCCAGTTGATTGAGGGCCCATCGCACTCTCCGCACGCGCTTCCGGCCCCCACGATCACCCCAAAAAACCTTGCCTACGTCATTTACACTTCGGGCTCAACCGGCCAACCGAATGGCGTCGAGATTACTTATGCCAGTCTCCGGAATTTGGTCCACTGGCACCAGTGCGCCTTCAAGGTGACTGAGAAGGACCGCGCGAGCCAGGTGGCAAGGGTTGGCTTCGACGCCGCAGTATGGGAAATCTGGCCGTACCTTGCGGCGGGAGCGAGTCTCCACCTGCCGGGTGAGGGGCAATTAAGCGAGCCAGAACCTTTGCGAGATTGGCTGGTTGAGCAAGGCATCACCATTGGTTTTATCCCGACCCCGATGGCCGAGCGACTCCTGGCATTGCGCTGGCCGGCAAGGACCGCCCTGCGCGTGATGTTAACCGGAGGAGATACGCTGCACTCTTATGCACCAGCGGACATCCCTTTCTTGCTGGTCAACAACTACGGTCCGACCGAATGCACCGTGGTAGCCACTTCGGCGCTGGTGCCATCGCAAGGTTCGGGGGAACGACTGCCGCCCGTCGGCTTTCCAATCAAGAACGCCCAAGTTTACGTTCTGGACGAGTCCCGGAACCCGGTGGCTGGCCAGGATTGCGGGGAACTCTACATCGGGGGGGCTGGTGTGGCACGGGGCTACCGCAATCGTCCGGACTTGACAGCGGAGAGGTTCGTCCAGAATCCGTTCTCTGCCGAGCCGGGTGATCGGCTTTTCAGAACGGGTGACATCGTACGGTATCTTGCGAACGGTCAACTCGCCTTTCTGGGCCGTGTTGACGACCAGATCAAAGTGCGCGGCTTCCGGATCGAGCCGAACGAAGTGGCAGCAGCACTCAATGAGCATCCGGCGATTGCGCAAAGCGTGGTGGTAGCTCATGAAATCAAGCCGGGGGACCGACGCCTCGTTGGCTATTTCGTCCCCGGCTCTCAACCTCGGCCTGCGTTGAGCGAATTGCGCGAGTTCCTTGGCGCCCGCCTGCCGGAGTTCATGGTGCCGGCGACCTTCGTCGTTCTGGACCACCTGCCGTTGACCCCGAACGGGAAGGTGGATCGTGCCGCCCTCCCGTTGCCTGACAATGACAATACACTACGAGACAGAGACTTCGTTGCTCCGAGAACGGAAGTGGAGAAGACCGTGGCCGACATCCTGGCACCACTTCTGGGACTCCCTAAGCTGGACGTGGAGGACAATTTCTTCGCCCTTGGAGGACACTCGCTATTGGGAACACAACTCATCGCAAGGGTGCGCCAGGCCTTTGGAGTTGAACTTGCCCTGCTCCGTGTGTTCGAAGCCCCGACGGTGGCCGGGATTTCCGCCGAGGTCGAACGGCTACTCTTCGCGAGACTGGACGCGATGAGCGAAGAGCAAGCACGCAGTCTGCTGAGCTCAGCGCCTCCTCCAGACCAAGAACAGAGGACCCAATGACCATTGGTAGTGATCCAGCAGCCGGCCGGAAAAAATCGGAGCCGCCTCTGAGCCTTTTCCATCTGCTCGATCCTGAGGTTCTGGCGAATCCCTATCCCCTTTACCACCGGCTTCGGCGCGAGGATCCGGTGCATTGGGACCCGTTCCTGCATGCCTGGATTGTGACCCGTTACCAGGATGTGGTGCGGGTTCTGCGCGAGTTCTCCGCCGAGCGCACACCCAGGCCTGAGCAACTGACGGCCATGGGGCTCTCGGGTCTGAATCCTATCGCCCAGCTCATGGTGAAGCAGATGCTCTTCCTGGACCCCCCCGCGCATACACGGATTCGAGGCCTGGCTTCTGCCGCCTTCACCCCCCAACGTGTGGAAGGCTTGCGCTCGCACATTCGGGACATCGTCAGAAGTTTGCTCGAAAGGGTTGAGCCGAAGGGGCGCATCGACATCATCGCCGACCTGGCTGAGCCGCTGCCGTGCATCGTGACTGCAGAGATGCTGGGCGTGCCCGTCGAAGATCACCACCAGTTGAAATTGTGGTCGCAGGACTTCGCCGAAATGCTGGGGAACTTCCAGCATAATCCTGACCACGTGCCACGAATCCTCAAAAGCACAGAAGAAATGACCGCTTATTTTCGCTCTGCAATGCGTACGGAAAAGCTGCGACCAGACGGCCTGGTCACCTCTCTGATGAATGCGGAGATTCAAGGAGATCGTTTGACTGTGGGTGAGGTAATCGCAAACTGCATCGTGACCATGGTCGGCGGCCAGGAGACCACCACGAACCTAATCGGCAATGGAGTGCTCTCCTTGCTGCGAAATCCCCTGGAGCTTGAGAGACTCCGCGCAAACCCCGCCATGGTTCCCTCGGCGGTGGAAGAGTTGCTTCGATACGAGAGCCCCAGCCAGCACACTGGCCGTCTGGCTCCTGAGGATACCGAACTGGGCGGCAAGCAGATCCGCAAGCGACAAGCGGTCATGGCGGTGATGGCAGCCGCGAACCGTGACCCCGAGCGCTTCCCGGACCCGGACCGGCTCGATATCAGCCGGACGGACAATCGCCATGTCGCCTTTGGATGGGGCGCCCACTTCTGTTTCGGCGCACCCTTGGCTCGAATCGAAGGCCAGATTGCCTTCGAAGAGTTGTTGCGGTGGTTTCCGCAGTGGTCGCTTGGACCGGGGCCTCTCGTCTGGCGGACAAACCTGGGCTTGCGAGGGCTAACAGCTTTGCCGGTCAACGTCACCAGCGGAATGCGGGACACAACAGCCACGAACCGTGTCACGGCAGGCAACGAAGGCGTATCCACGTGCCCATTCGCTATCGCGCATCCCAAAAGTGAGCAGACAGCGAACTAACACAACGCGGATGATCCTCTGCCATGAAAACAACACCCTGGCTTGCGGCCTCAAGGGCACAGGCACTGATTGGTACATCCACTGTGGCCAACTTTCAAACCATGTCAGAGGGCACCTCGGCGTTGGAAATAGAAGAGGCTCACAGATGAAGGAAGCTCGCAGCTTGTTTGCAGCCAGCGACTATTACGGCAGCATCCTGCCAGCGAATAACGTGATATGGTAGAATCATCGGCACTTTCACCAGTGAAGCGAGCGTTGCGCAAGCAGCTCTTGAAGCGGGCCTCACTCGGATTGGTCCGAGGTCCTGAAATACCACTACGGCCCGAGCGCGACTTTGCCCCACTGTCGTTCGCCCAGCACCAGATGTGGGTGATTGATCAAATGACGCCGGGGAATCCCGCGTACAACCTGTCTATCGGGTATCGGCTGCGTGGCGTGCTCGAGGTGGCGGCCCTGGAAGACAGTCTCAATGAAGTTATCAAGCGGCATGAGAGCCTGAGAACGACCTTCGCGGTCAGGGACGGAGAACCCCTGCAATTCATCCATCCCGAACTCAAAATCAACATTGATGTCATCCAACTGGATCACCTGCACGGCGCGGAATGCGAAAACCGCGTGCAGGCCCTGGCCGCGCAGCAGTCGGTCAAATCGTTCGACCTGTCTCGTCTTCCACTGCTTCGCGTCTGCCTGCTCAAGCTGGGTGAAGCCGAACACATCTTAATCATCAACGTTCACCATATCGTGGCGGACGGAATATCTATTGGGCGGCTGTTCGACGAGTTGGATACCTTCTATCGGGCCCGTACTCGCGGGAGAGCCCCGCACCCACGGGAACTGGCGGTGCAGTATGCCGACTTCGCTCTGTGGCAACGAAGAACCTTCGACAACCAGGCAGCCCATGCCGGCCAAATCAATTTCTGGCAGAAGCAGTTGGGCGGCGAGCTTCCGGTATTAGAGTTGCCCGGCGACAAACTGCGACCGGCCCGCCAGTCTTTCAACGGCTCCAATGTCTTTTTCAATATCCCCTTCGCGCTGGCCCAAGATTTGAGCTCCTTGGGCCTGAGCGAAGGGTGTTCGTTTTTCATGACCCTGTTGGCGGCATTTCAAGTGCTGCTTCAGCGGTACTCCGGGGCGGAGGATATTGTTATTGGGACGCCCGTTGCCGCGAGAACTCCGGGCGAACTGGAGCCGTTGTTCGGGAATTTTCTCAACATGATCGCCTTGAGGTGCGACCTTTCGGACGATCCGACCTTCCTCGAGTTGTTGCGCCGGAGCCGGGAGACGACGCTCAACGCCTTGTCGAACAGCGACCTGCCGTTCGAAGCCATGCTAAAACACCTAAAGTTCGAAAGGGACCCAAGCCGGAACCCTGTTTTTCAGGTTATGTTGGAGATAACCTCCGCCACGACTCCGGTGGTTGGCGGCCTGCAAATCAGCAGGTTCCTTTTTGATCTGAAGATCGCCCAGTTTGATTTGAGCCTGCATCTCTGCAAAGAGGGCGGCGATTACCTGGGTTGGTTTGAGTACCTGCACCCACTTGTTCTACCCGGAAACCGTGGAGAGACTTTCGTCGAACTTCCAACAGTTGTTACACGCCATCCTCAGGGAGCCCCAACAAAGGATATCGGAGATTGGGATTCTGACGGCAGCCGAAAGAAACCGGATTCTCAACGAGTGGAACGACACGAAGTCCGAGTTTCCCGCGCACTTGGTGATCCACCAATTGTTTGAGGCCCAGGTGGAGCGCACACCTGGGCGCAGCGCCGTCACGGCTGGCGCGACGGCGCTTACCTACGCCGAGTTGGACGCGCGAGCCAACCGCATGGCGCGGGCGCTGCGCTTACGCGGCGTTCGTCGCGGCCAACGGGTCGGCCTGTGCCTCGAACGGGGCGCCGGCATGCTCGCCACCGCCCTGGGCATCCTCAAGGCTGGCGCGGCCTATGTGCCAATCGATCCCGCGCTTCCGCAAGCTCGCTTGCGCTTCATGGCGGACGACGCACAACTCGCCCTGCTCGTCTCCAACACTGCCTTGGCGGCCTCGTTCAGTCTGCCGCGCGAGCATCAACTGCTGCTCGATGCCGATGCCAAGACCATCGCTTCCGCGCCAGATACCCGCCTGCCTGTCGATGCCTGCAGCGCGCAGCCTCAGGACCCTGCCTACCTCATCTACACGTCCGGCTCAACCGGCAAGCCCAAGGGCGTTGTCGTCCCACACTGTGCGGTGCTCAACTTCCTTGCCAGTATGGCTCGCGAGCCGGGCCTTGCTGCTGATGACGTGCTGGTCGCCGTCACGACCTTATCCTTCGATATCGCCGTGCTCGAGCTCTACCTGCCACTCACGCTAGGCGCCTCGATCGCCATCGCGACCTACGACGAAGCCAGCGATGGTCATGCCCTCGCTGCCCTCCTGGAACAGCGTCGTGCCACCGTGATGCAGGCCACCCCGGTCACCTGGCGTCTGTTGTTCGAGGCAGGCTGGGCTCCCAAGCCTGGCTTTAAGGCGCTAGTCGGTGGCGAGACACTGCCTGCGGAGCTTGCTGCTCGCTTGCTCGCATCCGGCGTCGAGTTGTGGAACATGTACGGACCCACCGAGACCACGGTGTGGTCCACCTGCGCCCGCATCTCCAGCCCCTCCGACAGGATCACCATCGGCAAGCCGATTGCTAACACCATCGTCCGGATCCTGGATGCGCATAAGGGCTTGTGCCCCATCGGCGTCCCCGGCGAACTGTGCATTGGGGGCGCCGGCGTCTCTCTCGGTTATTGGAATCGGCCCGAGCTCACCGCTGCCCGATTCATCCCCGACTCGTTCAGCACCACTGCAGGAGCCACTCTTTACTGCACCGGCGATCGCGCCCGCTGGCGCAGCGACGGCACGCTCGAGCACTTTGGCCGGCTGGACTTCCAGATCAAGCTGCGTGGGTTTCGCATTGAAGTGGGGGAAATCGAGGCCGCTATCGCGCAGCACCCCGCCGTCCGCGACGCGGCAGTCATTGCGCGCGAGGACGTCCCTGGAGACAAGCGCCTCGTTGCCTATGTCGTCGCCGAGACACCGCCTGCCGGCTTCCTCGATCAGTTGCGGGCGCTCCTCAGAGCAGCCATGCCCGAGTACATGCTCCCCGCCCATTTCGTCATGCTCACGGCACTGCCGCGGACCCACAACGGGAAACTGGAGCGCCGGACGCTGCCACCACCTAGCCCGGGAGATGGGTCACGTCGCGGCGTCGTTGTTGCTCCGCGAACACCCACTGAGGAGATGGCCCTGCGAGTATTCCGCGGCGTCCTGGGCCGCGCGGACTTCGGGGTGTTCGACACCTTTTTCGACCTCGGCGGCAATTCGCTTATGGCTGCGCGGCTCATGCTGCAACTCCGTGCCGCATCAAACTGCGATTTGCCGCTCCGTATTCTCTTTGAACGACAAACGGTTTCAGCGCTGGCCGAAGCCATCGATGGCCTCGCGTACTTGGCAAACTCCAAGCAACCGCCCGCACTGGAGCATAACAGGATGGAGATCGAGCCTCTAAGAGCGCGAGTCTTGCTCGCCCAGTCCCGTCGTCCCGATGTTCAGATGCCGCCGGTCAGACCCGCCCGGTGCATGTGCATCGGGTGGGTCCGGACCCGGTGTTGAGCCGCTTGTGGGAAGCCTTGCACGTGGGAATGATCCTGAAACGTGCGCTGCAATCGCGCCGCTATCCGCCCCACGCGGATTCAACGCCCCGCACGGTCACAGCCGGGCGGCCCGACAAGCCTGCCGTTCCCGGCCGGCCATGGATTTAGCAACGACGCTCCTCGCGACAGGCCATCTTTTCACGGATGGTCTCCAGGTTCTGTTTCCATTGAGTTATGAGTGGTGCACCCAGATGGAGTTGAACCATCAACCTTCTGATCCGTAGTCAGATGTTGTCGAGGGAGAATACCCGTTTCCCTCTAGGACGTGCCGCACACTGCCGCATAGCCGCATAGGGGGACGGGTATTTTACGGGTATTTTCGGACGTCAATTCCGATGTCAGATACTTAACCTCCATTCGCCACGTTTCCAGCCTTTTCCAAGCCTAATTTCATTTTCCCAAAGGTCGAGCTTAAAAAGTCGAGTGTCAAGAAGAGAGCCTTCCCTCAATTCGCCCTCCCACTCCCAAATTCGCATTACGCGGCCTTGCAGTCCGATATGCATGCTGGCCGCAATGAATATCAAGGCGCTTCAACGGGGCCGCGCCCGCGCGGGCGCGGAATGCGATCTGTCCATAGCCATGCAAAACTTTGACCACGAAGCTTCAACGGGGCCGCGCCCGCGCGGGCGCGGAATGATGCGCTGCAGCGGCGGCATGAGACGGAGGCGGCGGGCTTCAACGGGGCCGCGCCCGCGCGGGCGCGGAATGGACGTCGCTGGTGCGGTCGTTTCCGCAGGGTTTCCGGGCTTCAACGGGGCCGCGCCCGCGCGGGCGCGGAATGGACCTGACGCGCCTTGGCCTCATGGAGGGCGGCGGCGACTTCAACGGGGCCGCGCCCGCGCGGGCGCGGAATGGGGCGGCGGCGCCCGGTCCGTCGCGCCGGGCAGCCAACTTCAACGGGGCCGCGCCCGCGCGGGCGCGGAATGAATTCACCCTCGACAAACGCGGCCGGGCCAAAATGAACTTCAACGGGGCCGCGCCCGCGCGGGCGCGGAATGCCAGTTCACCAGCATGGTGCCTCCCCTCACCTACATACTTCAACGGGGCCGCGCCCGCGCGGGCGCGGAATGCCCAGACTGTCTGGGTAGGGCCTACTCCCATTCCAGGACTTCAACGGGGCCGCGCCCGCGCGGGCGCGGAATGTTTTCCAATGCCAGCGCAGCCAAAAGGCCGGGGAGGACTTCAACGGGGCCGCGCCCGCGCGGGCGCGGAATGGCGGATGATGTCCCCACGGAAATCCCTGATCCCAATGACTTCAACGGGGCCGCGCCCGCGCGGGCGCGGAATGCGTGCGGCGCATGCGTGCAAAGGCCGGACGCCTGAACTTCAACGGGGCCGCGCCCGCGCGGGCGCGGAATGTTTATTCGCGTCAGTGAATACCGGCGCGCTGGCGGTACTTCAACGGGGCCGCGCCCGCGCGGGCGCGGAATGCATTCCATGCCGGGGCGGTTGGCAAATAGTGACTCACACTTCAACGGGGCCGCGCCCGCGCGGGCGCGGAATGGATGCTGAGGACATGGGAGGACGTTGAAGCCAAGCAACTTCAACGGGGCCGCGCCCGCGCGGGCGCGGAATGCGCCCTTGGAAGGGCCAGCCGAAAAGCGGATTGAAAACACTTCAACGGGGCCGCGCCCGCGCGGGCGCGGAATGCCGTCAAGCATTTTCCAAGCTCGTGACAAAAATACACTTCAACGGGGCCGCGCCCGCGCGGGCGCGGAATGCCTCTGGTTCTCACCTCGGCCGGCGGTGTCGCTGTCTCACTTCAACGGGGCCGCGCCCGCGCGGGCGCGGAATGCTGATCGCGCGGCGAGGGCGCGGGCCGTCGGATACGTACTTCAACGGGGCCGCGCCCGCGCGGGCGCGGAATGCCGGAGGCTCCGCATGAGATTAGGAGCTTCACCTGACTTCAACGGGGCCGCGCCCGCGCGGGCGCGGAATGTTCGTTGGTTGGCGCGGTGGCGCCGGGGCACGGCGCACTTCAACGGGGCCGCGCCCGCGCGGGCGCGGAATGGGCGCGGCAGGCACCGCGATGGTGCCGCTTCCGCTACTTCAACGGGGCCGCGCCCGCGCGGGCGCGGAATGCGGGCCGCCGGGCACGGAAGTTTATGCCGAGCTTGACACTTCAACGGGGCCGCGCCCGCGCGGGCGCGGAATGGTCTTTTAAAAGTTCGTTCATGCCTACAATATAGCGTACTTCAACGGGGCCGCGCCCGCGCGGGCGCGGAATGGTCGCCCTGCGCCGCCTGGCCGGGTGATGACGCCCGGCACTTCAACGGGGCCGCGCCCGCGCGGGCGCGGAATGTGAATGCGGTGAGCGGCGTTTCCGTTGCGCAAATTGACTTCAACGGGGCCGCGCCCGCGCGGGCGCGGAATGTCGGTCGACGGTAGGCCGGGATGCCGAACTGCGGCTCGAGACTTCAACGGGGCCGCGCCCGCGCGGGCGCGGAATGGCTGCACTGGCACGCGCAAGTCTGCGCTGGGTCATCGCACTTCAACGGGGCCGCGCCCGCGCGGGCGCGGAATGCGGCGCACGGCGCGCCGGCATGCTCGACTGGCATGCACGCTGCAACTTCAACGGGGCCGCGCCCGCGCGGGCGCGGAATGAGGCCGTGTCCGTGGACGCCGCGATCATCGCACTTCAACGGGGCCGCGCCCGCGCGGGCGCGGAATGCGCGACGCCACTGCGGCCTGGCGATCGCCCAGTCGACTTCAACGGGGCCGCGCCCGCGCGGGCGCGGAATGCTCGCACCGCATGCACGCTGGCATCGCGTGACGTGGCCTGTGGCACTTCAACGGGGCCGCGCCCGCGCGGGCGCGGAATGATCGCACTGGCGCGACGCGGACGGTGCAATCGCGGCTGCGCACTTCAACGGGGCCGCGCCCGCGCGGGCGCGGAATGAGGGTTAGGCTGAGCGGCAGTCGACGCGATTGCACTTCAACGGGGCCGCGCCCGCGCGGGCGCGGAATGGCTGGCACTGCCACGACGACTCCGCGATGCCGCTCGACTTCAACGGGGCCGCGCCCGCGCGGGCGCGGAATGCATGCCGCGCGCAATGCGCCTCAGCCATGCCGCACGTCATACTTCAACGGGGCCGCGCCCGCGCGGGCGCGGAATGTCTTCTCTTGTAACCCTTTCCGGCACAGGCTCGCAACAATTGAATTGCGATTGCCTGCGTCCCTCGCGTTACCCTTCTCTTCTTGCTGTTAACCAGTCTCACACTATTTGTTCAAAATCAAGCGTTTACGTCATGCGAGCGCCAGCGGGGGTTTCCGCGTCACCTCGCCGCTCGCGGGTTCAATTATCAAAGAACACCAAAGGCTCAGACCACATAACACGGCGCGTCCAGTTTCGTATAGGGCAGACCCAATGCAGTAATCACCCGATCCCCTCGCCCTTCCGCTGGTCCCAGCCCAACAAAAATTACTTGATCCTCATCGTGGTTGATGATTTCGGTCAAAGCTGATTCCAGCTCAACTTTCTCCGACGGGTTCAGGTCGCACTCGAACACCGAAAATTGCAGGTGGTCGCCAAAATTGCTGCAGGTCTTGAAAACCTTCCGCAGCCGTTTGTCGTCAGCAATATCGTAACACACCAAATACGTAGTTCTCATGGGTCACCTGGTCAACAATGGAATGTACTCAGCGATTTCGCCCGTCAGGGTTTTTGCCAGCAGTCGCGCCTGCAATTCAAGCGCCCGACGGTAGCTGACTTTGTAGTCAAACAATGGGTGGGTGATGAGCGAACTCATGCGCTGCTCATACATCTGGAAAAAGCGTTTGCGCCCCGGTGCAGTGAGATTCACTGTTTGGCCGGCCCGCACAAAATCCTTTTCCGTGACGACGCGATTGTTGATGCAACTCAGCACCGTGGATTCCGCCACCAACGGCCTCATTTCTTCCATCAGATCCAACCCCAACGCCGGCCGCCCAAACCGAGGTTGGTGGTAAAACCCAATGTACGGGTCAAAACCGACTGCCAAGGCGGCGAGCGTGCAATCCTTGCTCAACATGCTATACGCCAGGGAAAGCATCGCGTTGACGGGGTCAGTCGGCGGACGGCGGTTGCGGTTGGTGAAGTTGAAGTTGAACGCAAGTTGTTTTGGATCTTTGCCAGGCATTTCGAGGCCGGGCAGGTCGTCTTCAACCTTGACCATGCCGTTGAACTGCTGGAAATACTGGCTGGCCGCCGCACCCTCGATTCCAAGAAGCTCCTCCAGTGAAGCGGCTGCCAACGCATCCTCAGATGCCCGCTTGAGTTTCAGGATAATTGGCTCCGGCGGCTCCAGGTGGTTTCGCATGAGCAGCGTGCGATGATTGCGGATTTTCCCATGCACAAATTGTCGGGCCAAGGAAAGGCACGTTGTCTGATCTCGTGCCAACCGAAATTGCTCCATCCGCAGAAACACATTCTTCAAGGCGTGACCGCGCGTAATCCCGTAAAACCAGCCGCCCATCGAAAAATAAGTGACGGGGATTTCCAGTTCGCAAAGCGACTGAATTGCCTGAGTCGAGATTTGGATGTTTCCGAACAGCGCAACGTGTGAAAGATCGCGCATCCGCACTTCCTCGATGACCCTGTCTTTTTCTTTAACCGTCAACACCTCGTCTTTGCATCCCACACGATAACCCTGGGTGTTCAGATACAGCGGACGGGTATCGTCTCGCGCGGCAATCAATCTGCGGGGCGGCTCTCCCGCCACGCGGTTCGAGTCTTCCGACGATTCTGTTGCTGGCGTGTCTGCTTTTTCCCGCACACTCAAATCAACCGCCGCATGAGTTTGCGCCAGCATTCGTGTTTCGTCCGGCAGACAAACCGGGGCGAGTGAACAACGCACACATTTCGGAGAATGGACCAGCGGCGCCGGAATCGGCCCCGTGACGACCCGTCTGGCCTCGGCAATGTTTTGCAGAATCCAGTTTTCCAGTTCGGGAGTGATCGGCAGGCGAACGCGCTGTTTCGTGGCACGATAATAAATGACGCCCTCGTTGCAGGTGTAGCCGTTATCGCGCAGAATCAACGCCTGCAATCCAAGTTGCATCTTGTCGGTGTCCCATAGTTCATTTGCTGCCTCTCCCTCTTTGGGCGCACCCGCCTTATAGTCAACCGGGCAGACCTCCAACGCGGTAAACAAATCGTCCTTCTCTGTTTTCGTCTCAACCAAGTCCATTTTTGCGACGACGCCCAACCGCTCTGATCCCATTTGGACGGAACGCGAATGAATGGTTTCGGGCTCGGCGTTCTTTGTTTCAGACTCTTTGCTTGTAGATCCAGCATCCGCCGTTTTTCCCGCTTCTGTCTTTGCCTTGTCGGCATCCGTCTTTCGTTTGGCTTTCGGCAAAGCCCCATTGCCGGAATCAACGCGCTGATGAATGGCCCCGCCGCGCAACGTATCCACGCTCTCGACAAACACACCCTCGACGAATTCGTAATAGAACAGCCGCTGACAATAGACAAACTCGTTCAACATCCGAGCGGGAATCTGTTGCGGTTCATTCTCGAGGCGAGAGGGCGATGGTGGGGGCTGCGGCATTGCGGGCGCCAGAGTTTCGACCGTCGGTTGTGCAACGCTGGCCAGTTGTGACTCAACGGCCTCTATCCGCAATACAATCTTCACCGGTTTCGGCTCGCCGGTTTTCTGACGCGTCTCGCGTTCGCCGCCCAATCTCGCCCCCCCTGCACCCGGCGAAAGACCCCTCGGCGTCAGTGACGATTCCGTTTCACTCAAACGATTTTCGGACGAAGCCGATGGGTCTTGGTCGTTCATAGTTTTGATTGATTGCGAACGGATTCTTCGGAGTCGCCTTGGGTGGGTTGCACGGTCCCCCCATCCATAATCGGCGCGAACAGGCCAAGACCGAAGTGGCAGGAGTGGCCGAGGGCGATTGGGCCGGCAATGGGTTTTGGAAAGGTGAGGCGGAAGGAACCGCAAAGGCGGCGTCCGCCGTCGTCGCCGCGTTTTTGGCGAAAGCGTTTGAACTCTAGCGGGCGTCGTTGTTGTGGGCCGAGGCGGAAGACACCGTTTTCCATTTCTGGGGCGATTCCGATGGAGTCCAAATCAACACTTGCGAGTTCAGGATGACGTTCGATGAGGCGGCGTAGTTCTTCGCGGAGCATAGCGGTCACAAACGCCTCTGGTGAAGTCAACCACCCAGCGGGATCTCGCTGAGTGCCGTTCTTTTTTGGGTGTCGTTGCGCAATGAAAGGCGTCGTGCTTACCCATTCCCTCGCAGGGCCGAGCGGGCCATGATGCCCCGAACGATAGTCTGCGAGGCTTCCCATCCCGAGCAGCATCACGCGGAGTGGGTGTCCGGATTCTTCCCGGTCGTGGCTTTTGATTTCCCGCATCGAGTCAATGGCCCGGAGTTCATCCGGGCCAAAGCCATCCGAAGCTACCAAGGTAAGGTGATCAAGCCGCCCGTCGTTGTCATCATCCGTCGGCAGGTAGAAGGTGTGACCGTGGCCAGTGGCCACCTCTCCCGTGTCGGATTTGCCGGAGAATAACCGCGAGTTTCCACGGCTCCCGTTGATGCGCTCAAGTTGTCTGCCCAAGATGCCCATGAGATTCCGACGCGCGGCCTCTGCCACGGGCAGCGTGTGTGTAGAGAGCGGCAGCACGGAAGAATCGAGGGCGAAGCGGATGACTTGCGGGCGTGGTTGCGAAGAAACACGCGGGCGACGTTGCGGCGTTACTTTGAAACAGTCCACCCGCCGGGTGTAGCGGACCCAGCGACTACCGGGTGGGTCTGACCATTTACCTTCGTGAAGCCAGAGGGTTTCGCCGCACAAGTGCCAGTCGGGGTCGTAGTGCGGGGTGATGGTGGTTTGCTTGGCTTTCTCCTTACCGGTCGTGATTGTTTCCTTCGGTGTGTGCGTGCCCTCAAAGGCGGTAGCCGGGTCTGCGCAGAGGACACGGACAACTTCCATTCCTTGCTCTGCCGCGCGTGTTCCCAGCGGGCGGGTGTTGATTTCGCCAATCCGCGTTTCCATCTCATTGTCCGGCACAAGCCGCGCCTCGCACCACGCTTCCGCGCGCCCGAGGTAGCCGAGTTGGGCCAGCCAATCGGAGAGCAACGCACGGTCCTCCTCGCTCAATTGTGCATCCGGCCACACGAGCAGGACTTCGTTTTCTGGCGGCACGACGACGAAGGTGTCGAAAATGAGGGTTTTGGCTATGTGAGGTTTTGCAGGCGTCCACTTTTTGTTCCAAGGCATGTAGTGCCGCGTGTGGCTCGAAGATGCCTTAGGTAATCCAAACTCAGGCTTCTCGGCCAATACGCGAAGGATGCGCGCCGCATCTTCAGTTTGAATTCTATCCGCCAGCTTTCCCCTCCATGCCGCGACGAGACTTCGCAGAAGTCGCCACGGGGAAGGAGGCCACTCTGGGACACCTTCGTTCACATGGTGGCCCCACGGTGTGGCATGAAAGCGCCCGGCGAGGAAGCTGAGGGCTATCGAGATCATACTGCGGGGTCTTCGGCTTCCTCTTCTTCAGTATCCGTTCCAGTACATTTCTCGGCAACCAGCTTTTGAAGCACTTTGTTGTCCGGGAAAAGCTCTACAGCCAGCGCGTCAGGCTCAACCGATTCGAGTAACTTGGCTTTGATCTTCAGCGTTTTCTTCCCTTTGGCGGTGGAGAACGAGAGCAGCTTTTCCTTCTTCCGGGCATCTGAAATAAGCGGTGCAGGTGCATCACTCTGAAGTTCAATGGTGACATCCTTGGGAGCCAACTTGAACTCCGACTCAACAGGCTTATCCGCGAAGAGTTTCTTATCCGCGCACTGCTTTATCAAAACCTTACACTCGGCTTCTAATTCCCCGAGCGTGGGAATTATGAAACCGGCTTTTGGGCGTGTCACGCGAAGGCCATCTACACCTTCCACCGGAGTTACAACTTCCAAGTCACAAGCCGCACGCAGGCGAAGGTCAAGGTCGAGAAAGCGCCGGATTTTCAAAAGAGAGATGGCGACCATTAACTTGTAACCTTCCTCGGGGAGCCCATAGCCACGTAGCAGAGCGAGATCGAGGTTGAAGAACGCGGTAATTTTCTCCGCTACGAACTCCGTTTTCGGATACGGCACATTACCAAAGCCTCCTTTGGCATCGAGCCCCGCCTTTTTTGGCGATGGCAACACATGATCCACCTTCACGCCGCCGCTCTCGGCCCGCCTCACGTTTGCCGCTTCGATAAAACCGGACAGTGCCCGAGTGACCCTCATGCGTCCGTCGAGCTTCTCAAGAAACACCCCGTGAATGAGGCTGCACGGATCAAACCAGAAAATGGCATCCGTCATTTTCTTACGATTGAGAACTCCGGGCACACTACTCGAACCTTCCTCGCCCGAGTCTTTGTCGCCTTTCTTTACGCTCGGAACCTTGAGTCCCAACTTGTCGCAGAAGGCTCTTCGAAAGGCTGATCCTTTCTCGTTGTCGTCGCCCTTCCAAAGATAGGGCGAATTGAGGCGATGAAACTCTTGGAGTGTCGTCGTGGTGCCAAAACGTCCGCAATCGATCTTTACGTAGGGCAATCCTTGAAGCGCTTGGATGATGTCGCCTTTCCCTGCGTCCCAACAGGCTTTTTCCAAGTAGTTCGCCACGGACTGTGCCGATTCCAGCAAAAGGTGCTGGGAGTCATCCGGTAATTTGTAAACGGCTGGTCCAAGGTCGGCGAATCCAGTGGGCTGGAATCGCTCTCCTTGCAACGGTTTCAGTGTAGCCTCCAATAAGAGGCGAGGTTGGTTTACGAGTGCGGTGTAGTTCATGAATTTGGATGTTTCAGTTTTGTGTTTTAGATTCGATGAGAATAGAAATCAGGCGGCTTCCGGCTTTTCTGGCCGGAGAATCCGGGTTTTGAGAGAATCGACCGCGAGCGGATGAATTGGAATCAGCAGGGCGGCGGCGAGGCGGTTGGCGGTGAGGCCGGGCCAGCGGGTTTCGGCCCATTCGCCATCACGACCGGGGTGGCCATGCATGGCTTGCAGTTGTACGAGGTGTCGCCTGCCGCGAAGAACCTGCGCGGCCCGCTGGCACGCCTCGGCAAGCAGATCGGCACGGAGCAGAGCGAGGACGCGGGCATCGGGAGCGTCAGGGGTTTTGGCGTCGTCTGCAGAGGAATCGCGGTCAGGTGGAACGAATAGCAGCTTCAAGAGAGCGTAGCTACTTGGGAGCGGCTGGGAGTCGGATGTTTCCTGACGGACAGAGCGATAGTTGCGCGAATCACAAAGACAAAGGCCCCAGAGGAGGTCAGCGATGAGACTTTCATCCAGCGCGTCTGCGAGGAAGCGGCACACGGCATTGAGCGGCGCATGGTGACTAGCTTTCAAGGCATGGGCGTTGCCGCCTGCGCGATCGGCATCCATCGCGCGACGAGTGAGAATGGCGGCAAGATTTCCGGGCAAATCGCCGATTGTCCAAACGACGGCGCGATCCTTCTCCGCCCATGCCATAAATCGTCCCTTTGTCTCGACTGGTTCCAAGTTGCGCCGGATGGAACCCACTTTCACGTCTGGTTCAAAGATGGATGCGAGGGCGAGAGCAATGCGGAATTCGTCGCTATGGTCATCCGCAGCTACGATCCATGCGCTGGAGAGCGGAGTGATGGGGTGGAGTCCTTTCGCTTCGTCACGGAAACGCGGAGCAGATGCAATGAGTGCCTCCGCCCGTCCGAGAGAAATGAGAATACGCTGAAACATCCCGGTGCCACCATGCTGGCAATAGTCGAAGATGGCGCGTTCGATCTGGCGAAGTGCGGAGCGGAAGCGGGCCGAACCGCGCTTTTCATCATCCTCTTTGTTTTTCTTCGTGGCCGCTGATCTGAAACGGCTTAGCCATTCTTCCACTTCCTTCAACCAATCACCTTCCGTGCGAGGGTGAACCGCAACCTCGCCCAACGAAACCCCCATAAAGCTCTGACCGTTTCGCATGAGGAAAGCAAATCTGCTGAAAGATGAAATCCCTCGATCCACGCCATGCGCGACGACTGCCCTAGCAAAGTCCAGCCCTGTTCTGCCCGAGCGACGGTTCACTGACACGCGCCCTTCAGAAAGCAGATTCATTAGTTCCCGCAAACCGGTTGGCTTGTCCCAGAGAGGACACCACATCTCAGCGATCTCACGTTTTGCCTTTTTTGGTTTACTGTCCTCCCATGCGGCAAGACTACCGGTTCCAACAGATGAAACCTTTGCCGTGAATGGAAACGCAGCGACACCAGAGCTGGAGGAGCCATGCTGGCGGTGGGCGCTAGAAGCCCATAGCAGCGTGCCCTCAAGAGCCAAAACGTAATCCCATGGATTTGTCCTCGAATCCCCTTCAAAGCCTTGCGTGGTATTCGGTCCTCCCGCTGCCGATGTCGAAAAATGGCCGGGGGTTTGCGATGAAGAAACACCGCGCACAATTTTGTCGAACAGCGCAGCCTCGATAGCCTCGTCATGCTCGCGATCTATAACGCAAGATACGAGCTGCTGAACGAACCCAGACACATAGCTGCCGCTTCCTTCATTTCCCCCGGTTCCAAGCAAAGGAGGGAACTTCCGGTCTTCGCCTACCAAAACGAAACACGTATCGAGCCAACTAAGGGTGATTTCAGATGCAGAACTGCGGCAGGCCGCGAGCAGATCGAGTTTTTTTTCATCACTCGCCTTTTCTGTGATGCCCTGACGGCGCAGCAAAATCTTGAAATCTGCCATCACCTGTCGAAAATCCTTAAACCGCATTCCAAGATTTCCTCCTCGTGCGAGCCGACTCACCTTTTGGAGGGCTCCACGAGCTGCTTGTTCAGGTGTGCCCTTGAAAAATCCTGAACGTGCCGCCCACGGCCCCATAATTGGAGAGGGGGCGTACTCGTTAAGGAAAAAGGCGGCAAGGCCCGGCGCATCAAGAGCGGATGTGAGAGTGAAAATACCGGAGTTCCACATTCCTGTAGCACTGGGGTCTCTTTGTTGCGCGACGATCCTCAATATCCCCAGCGCCTTGAGGTAATTCATCAGCGGTTCCGGCGTGCAGCCGGAGAGTGGGATGGCGTGGCTGGTGATGGCGCTCATTTGATGATTGCGGTGTGGTTTTTAGCCGAGGCGCGTTCATCGGCGGCGCGGAGGAAAGTTTCCCAGTAGGCGAGGCGCAATGGGCCAAATTCGGCGGCGTCCCGGAGGGCGAGCATTCGTTCGGCCCAACTCGGGTAGTTCTCGAATGGCTTTTGCGTGCAGAGGCCAAGTTCCATCGGCTCCAGCGAAAGCGTCAAGGATGGCGATATGATGCTATCGCCGAGAGAAACTTCCGCGAGTAAATCGCCATCCCACACGCCACGCGCAAATCTCTTCTCTCCCGGCGGCACGTCTTCATCTGGCATGGAGCGAATGGAAAGACGGACTTTCCCGTGATGCGCGGCGATGAGCCAGACGACGAGGTCTCGGAGTTCTTCGGGGATGTTGCCTACGCCCGGCTGGAGGACTGCGAGGGCTGAAGCAAGTTCGTGGCGGAAATGCCTGCGCCGCTTGAGCGTTTCGCCTTCGGCGTCTTTTTCACGGTGATGCTTCCATGCCCCATCCGGCGCTTTCGCAATAGGTGTGTGGGCTTTGCCATCGGCACTGAGGCGGCGGTCGAGTTTGATCTTCGACTGAAAGGCTTCGTGCGCTTTACCGAGGTCATGCCAGCGGGCAGCGATGGGCAGAGCGGCGCAGACTACTCCGGTTTCCTCCAGGATGGCGTGCAGTTCTCCGCACACATCATCGGTGTGTTGGGCAATGGACTGCCAGTTGCCGGCGGACGCGGGGTCTTGATCGTTTCCATCGTCAGTGCCTGATGCAGCAGTCGGAACCGGTGCAACGCTTGATGCAATGGAGGTGTCGAATCCCGTTTCCGGCGAGTAGCCCCCAGCTTCCGATGCGAGGAGATAAATCTGACCGGGGACGATGCTGAATTCGCCTATGTCCTTTTGCACTTTCGCCCATTCACTCTCCAAGTAGTCCCAACGCCACGGGGTCAGCTTCTTCTTTTTTAGCCACTCTTTCATTGCGCCAATTGGAGCGGGGCAGAGTTCCCGGCGATGCGCTTGGGGAAAATCTGTGACTGGAGGGCGCGCGCCTTTGGCTCCGACCCAAGTTCGCCAAAAAAGCTGCACGCTGCGGTCTTCGATTTCCCGAACCCAGCGATCAATATCTATGTCCTGTCCGGCAAGATCAGGCGTCGCATCGAAAAGGTCAATGAAGTCCCGCCGACGAATGACATGGCGGGCGGGCGGGCGATCTACCGATGGAATCGCCACGGCGCTGAGCGATGCTGGGCTGGCGTCGGCACCTGAAGCGCAAAGCTTGTCAATTTCCGCATTTGCCGCAACGAGTTGTTCATCGGTGTAAGGCAGCGGTTTTTCCGGTGTGATGAGAAAGATGCGGGCGTCAGGCTCAGTGCCGCGACGATTGCATCGGCCAAATCGCTGAACGAGCGAAGACCAAGGAGCGATCTCCGTGAACAAGGTTGCGGCGGAAATATCCACTCCCGCCTCAACGATCTGTGTGCTGATGACGAGGCGGCGCTTCCCCTCCGCGTCCGTAACTTTCTTCAACTGCTTCGCACGATCCTCTGGGCGGAACTGCGAGTGAAGGAGGATAGGGCGTTCATTCTCTGGCGCGTCCTTTCGGTGCTTGTTGATTTCAGCGTAGAGGCTACGCGCTTGTCTCACCGTATTGACGACGATAAGCGTGAGGCCATCGCGCTCTTTGATCGTATCGAGAATCTCGGAGGCAAGTGCTTTGGTATCTTTGCTGGACTTAACGCATCGGGCTACGGTCTTTTGGGCCAAACGAATCTTCTTAACGGACGCCGCATTGATGTCGAGGTCTTCCAGTTTGATCGCTTCAGGTAGAGTAGCCGGATCGAAATCAACCGTCCGGAGCCAGTCAAGTTCGCTCGTTGCGCTCATCCACCACGAATGGGTCGGGCTGCCAATTCCAAGGCGAGCGCGGAAAGCTGTGAGTTGTGCTGTCGTCAGAAGTCCCGGACCCATGAGTTGGACCTCGTCGAAGACCCAAAGTGCGTCGTTATTCAGCAGTCCAAAGTGCATCGGCCAACGGGCGCGGACCATACCGTAGCCACGATTCAGCGCCCGGCTCAAGAGCATGTCTTGGGTGCCGATGAGAATGGTGGGACGCTCGGGATGGATGTCCCAATCGCCAGCGTCTTCGCCGCCCATGAGGATCACCGGAGAATGTTCGAAAAGCCAAACAAGCTCTTCTTGAAAAGGGGCGAGTTCTTCAGCGAATGCGCCGGCGGCGCGAATATCTGCGATTTTCGACTGCATCCTGGCTGGTAAGTGGACCAAGGCCTTTCGGACCCGAAACCATGCGTTGCTGTTTTCGGGTGCGCCAAGGAGTGCAAGCCGACCGAGCCATACAGCTACTTCATTACGCGTCTGCTCGACCAGTGTCCGCATTGGCAGGCAATAGACGAGACGGCGTGGCCACTTTCGATTTGAAAATTGAACACGATTCCACAGCCAAGCCAGAACGACAGCGGCAGTTTTACCAAGGCCGGTTGGGACATTGATAAGCTGAGATTGGCAGGCTGTGCCAGAGTCGCCACCAGCAAGCCGTCGTTGGTAGTCGAACGGTTCATGGCCCGTCGCGCCACTGAAAAACCGGTCGAATTTCGGCGAGTTCACAATTCGCCGCCTTCCATTATTTCATCCTCAAGATGTCCGATCCTGAATTGCATGAGATCACCTTATATCGCGCCAAAGAGGAACCCGTCCCTTCGTCGTTTCTCGGCGTGGTTTTATTCTTCTATCAGAATAACTTGCAGACTGCGAGCACGAAAATTGTGCTCACCGTCATTATGATTTGCCGCCCAGTTCATGGATCGTCCCGGCGCTTTTGTTGGGGTGTTGGCTTGCGGGGGACCTGATCAGAAGCCATCTTTGAACTTAATCAGCGCAATCCGCGCTTTGGCTGTCCCGGATTTTCCAGCCCGTACGGGTACATCCTTCCAGAGGCGGCGCTTGCCGTACTTGACCATAAGTTTCAGAATCAGTGCTCGGTGCAAAACGCATCCACATCACTGCCGGAGAGCCTCTCGGGGCTGATTGAGCGCGTCACGTTTTTCGACGAGGATGGCGGATTCGGCGTACTCAAGGTCAAAGCCCAGGGCCGCCGCGACTTGGTGACCGTGGTTGGCTCCCTGCCGTCCGTGAGTGCCGGGGAATGGCTTACGGCCCAGGGCCGCTGGGTTCAGGACCGGGAATACGGGCAGCAGTTCAGAGCCGAGATGCTGACCAGCACACCGCCGACCAGCAAGGAAGGCATTGAGAAATACCTGGGCAGCGGCATGGTTAAGGGCATCGGCCCTGTTTACGCCAAGAAGCTGGTGGACAAATTTGGCGAGGGAGTTTTTGACATTATCGAGAAGGCGTCTGCCCGCCTGGAGGATGTGGACGGCATCGGCCCAAAGCGCCGGAAACGAATCAAGGAGGCGTGGGACGAGCAGAAGGTCATCCGGGACATTATGCTTTTCCTCCACTCCAACGGCGTCAGTACCAGCCGGGCCGTACGCATTTACAAGACTTATGGCGAGGGCGCCATTGAGAAGGTCCGCAACGACCCGTACCGACTGGCCAGGGACATTCACGGCATTGGTTTCAAGACCGCCGACCAAATTGCCAGGAAGATCGGCATCCCGGTGGATTCGCTGGTCCGCGCCTGCGCCGGATTAAACCACGTTCTGTTGGAGGCCACCGGTGACGGCCACTGTGCCCTGCCGGTGGAACTGCTCAAGGACGAGGCCGGAAAGCTTCTGTTGGTGGAGGAGAAGATTGTGACGGACGCTTTGGAGCGCACGGTGGCCAGCAACGATTTGGCCAAGGAAACGATCAACGGACAGGAGTTGGTTTTCCTGCCGCATCTGAAGCGGGCGGAGGAAATTATCGCGGGCCGGATCAGGAACCTTGCCGGCTCGCCGTCAGCGTTCCCAACAATTGACTTCGAGAAGGCAGTCGTTTGGTGTCAGCAGAAGACCGGCAAGGAGCTTGCGCCCAGCCAGCGCGAGGCGCTCAAGCTGGCCCTGTCGAGTCGCGCATTGGTCATCACGGGCGGCCCTGGCGTGGGTAAAACAACGCTCGTCAGCGCCATCCTGCTGATCCTGCGGGCAAAGAAAGTGCGGTGTCTGCTCTGTGCGCCCACGGGCCGGGCGGCCAAACGCCTGTCCGAGGCGACTGGTGTCGAGGCCAAGACAATCCACCGACTCCTCGAAGCTCAGTCCGGCACGAGCCGCTTTGGGCGAAATGAGGCCAACCCTCTTGACTGCGGATTGTTGGCAGTGGACGAAATGTCGATGGTAGATGTGGCACTCATGGCAAACCTGCTGCGCGCTCTGCCGCCAAAGGCCAGCCTGCTGCTGGTGGGCGACATCGACCAGTTGCCTTCCGTGGGGCCGGGCATGGTGTTGCGGCATTTGATCGAAAGCAAAGTCGTGCCGGTCGTGCGACTGACGGAGGTCTTCCGTCAGGCGGCAAATAGCCGGATCATTACCAACGCCCACCGAATTAATGAAGGCCGCATGCCGGAGGTTTCAGGCAATGACACCAATTCTGATTTCTATTTCATCGACCGATCAGAGCCAGGGCAGATTGCGGACACGCTGGTCGAGATAGTCAAGACGCGCATCCCTGCCAAATTCCGGCTTGACGCTATTCGGGACATTCAGGTGCTCTGCCCGATGAACCGGGGATCACTGGGCGTCCGCGAATTGAACGTCCGTCTCCAGAATGAACTGAACCCGGCCCGCGCCGATGAGCCGGTCGTGGAGAAATTTGGCTGGCAGTTCCGTCCCCGGGACAAGGTAATCCAAACCGAGAACGATTATGACAAAGACGTGTTCAACGGCGACATCGGGCAGGTCGTGAAGATCGACCCAGTTGAACGGGAGGTCACAATCCGGTTCGACCAGCGGGAGGTGGTTTACGATTTCGGGGAACTTGATGAAGTCTCGCTGGCGTATGCGATTACAATCCACAAGTCGCAAGGATCGGAGTTCCCGGCCGTGGTCATCCCGTTGGCAACGCAGCAGTACCTTCTTTTGCAGCGCAACCTCGTTTACACGGGTATTACCCGCGGCAAAAAGCTGGTCGTGCTCATCGGTCAGCGGAAGGCGCTGGGGATGGCGGTGAAAAACAACCGGACGGAGAATCGGTTCTCTGGACTGCTGGCGCGCCTACTTACACCGGGCTAATGCCCGCCAGTGACCGTGTAACCGGCACGGCGCAAATCCTCCGCCAAATCCTTTTCCATCTGGGTGGCAGCCTCATACGGCATCGGGTTTAGGTGCTCATACAATTCCGGCATAAGGCGGAGGCCGTAGCGTTTGACCACCGCGGCTGCTTTGGTTCCCGCCTTATGGTTGGCGAAACGTTCCTCCGGGGTCAGCCCTGTCATCCCAACGTAGATGCAGGGTTTCTTGGGATTGCGCTTCGGGTTTTCGGCACGAACCTTTCGGATTTTGCCGACCGCCGGCTCAAGCAGCACGACGTAAACATTATGATGGTGCTCCGGCAGTTGGTCGGCGCGGAGTCGCTTGAGCGTTCGACGCTTCATTCGGCATGCATCGTGATATTTGATTCGTCGTCGCCCAACCTCACCAGCACCGAGTTGAACACCAGTCCGCATTCACAGAGCCATTGGTCCTCGGTGAAACTCCCAAGTCGGATGTCATCTGGGTCCGTGCTGCATCCATCGCATGGAGCCAGTTTCACCATTTCGCAGCCTGCGACAACGAAGATGTCTCCCACACCCTCATGCCGGAACCGCCGTTCTGGCGTCCGGTCTAAAGTGTACCGTCTTTCGTGTTCGGCGCGAAGCATCGGCGTTACATCTGCCTACATTCCAAACTTTACAGTCTGGTTTTCCCGGCCGCTCTGACCTTGGCCCATCTGGCGCGGGCCGCCGCTGCGAGTTTGGCCCTCACCGCCGGACTGCTGCGGCGATCCTTCTTTTTGGCAACCTTGGGTGTTGCCGTCGTGCCTTTCACCCTGGCCCATCTGGCCTTCGTGGCAGCAATAATGGCCGCCCTTCCAGCCGCACTCAATCGCCTCTTGCCCTTCTTGGCCAGCTTGGAATCCGCCTTCCCTTTAATCTTGGCCCAGCGGGCTTTCTGAGCCGCCGCCATTCTTGCCCTGACGACAGCGGACCGGCGATGCTTCCTTGGGATATCCCCGGGGAAATGGGATGGAACTTCACTGCCATCACCAGCGATCGATTCGATCTCGCCTTGGAGCGTCTCGATTTGTTCTTTAATCGCAATAATGCGGTTAAGTTGACTTGTCGTTAAATCATGGAGATTTGTCATCGGAGAGTGGTAACGCAAGTGTGGCTGTAGAATCAACCACGGAGAACTACAGTTCGATCACCATCCCCGGATCAAAGCCCTTGCACGGTTCGTTGGGGTAACCACGTTGATTTGTCACGACACGGGTTAAACCGACTCGATGGTCAACGTTGTAGTGAGTGTGGCCGTGGATCCACAGGGGAATTCCACTCTCCCCAATGAGCGCGTTGAGATCGGATGCGAACGCCGGACTCAACGGACTCGTCGAATGATACGGCGCCTCAGATTGAGGACTTGGCGCATGGTGGGTGACCACAACTGTTCGAGCGGGATCATGCCGCGCCAGTTCGTCTTTCAGCCACGCGACGGACTCTTGATGAATTCTTACGGTGTCACGCGCGCGAAGAACGCGGTTTTCCGGGCTGAATCGAATGATTCGATAGTCATTCATCATGTCTTCCGCCATCTGCATGGAGGATTCCGGCTTGCATCTCAGCGCAAAATCTGTCCAGAGGGTGCAGCCAAGAAACGTGAAGCCTCCAAACTCAATGGCCTTATTTTCGAGCAGTTGGATGTGACTGCCCCTGGTTTCATCTTCCAACCGCTCCGTCAATTCCGGAAGTGCGTGCCGGTAAAATTCGTGATTCCCAAGCACATAAATCATGGGCTTGTCACCAAAATGGCTTTTGGCCCATTCCAATCCCTTGCTCCCGAGGTGGATGTCCCCCGCAAGCACCACAACGTCCGCCTCGGTCGTTGGAACGACCGCCGGGCCAAATTCTAAATGAAGATCAGCAAGAATGTGCAAGCGCATACACGTATTTCAAATTGGCGGCTGCACCCGCAGCCATTGAGCCGTTCCCGTAAGGAACAGCACGTCTGCAGTCGTTTTGTCGATGACCATGGCGTTACCCTCCATATCCCTCGGCCGCTTGCAGAACCGTGCTCACCTCCCCGGCGCGCAAGCAGTCCAAGGGCCTTTTCCCTCCGAGGAAACCCCGGTTTGAAAGGAAAATGAGCATTCGTCCAAAGTCATCCAGCCGACAACCCGCACCCAGGATTTTGAGAGTCTCTTCCAAGCCGTCCAGCAACTCGCGGTCCTTGAATTGCCACACGGGAAAACGCGCCGCGCTCGTCCGTCCGTCATTCCAGGCAATGATCTGTCCCCTGTGATACAATTTCAAAATGGCTGCCTGGGAGATGCCCAGCTCTCCCCCCGCCTCCTGCGCTGACAGGCTTCCCCCACCTGCTTCCATCAGCTTTCGGCGCGCGGTCATTCTCCTGGACATGGCCTTGGCCAACCGATTATCAGCATCGGGAATTGCCTCACACTTTTTTATTTTCACAACAACCATACGACGAGGGAATACAGGCCACCCATCAAGATCGCCCACCCGGCCGGACCGATGGCATAGCCTTTCCAGGTTGTGCCCCAAAAGCGCCAATGGTCCATCGAATGAACAGCCCAATATCGAAACAGGTGGGGATCGAAATGGGCGAGAACCCGCACCAACAAAATGAACGGCAAGAGGACAATTATTTTCATGCGTCAAGAAGGCTCCCCCGATTCCAGCTCGTAGAGCATTCGGCTCACTTGCTCCTCCGTCATCCCGTTCAATCTCCGCCGCATGGCTTCGACAATGCTCTCTCCTTGGTTCCGCTGTATTTTGCCAGCGTCCAAAAGAGCTGCCAGCCGGTGCAAGGCGCCAGACCGAAAGTCCTCTTCCGGGTCCGCGCCTGTTTCAGGTTCAATAAATGAACCGGTGACACCACCAGGGCCCCAGCCGAGATCCTCGTCGATCTCCGCCCCGGTCCGGCGATCAAACTCCCAACCGCCGCAAATAATGCGATCTGCCGTGAGATGTGTCACCTTCAACCGCATCGGTTTTGGAATTCCCCAGAACCGGCGCAAGACAGAATCCCCAACTGCTATTTCTGCAAGTTTTTTGCTCATAATTCTTTCCGGATGCCGGATGACTGCTCAACCGCCGTGACGGCTGCGGAGTCCCTCTTCGGTGCTTCCAACTCGACCGCCTTGAGACTATCGTCCACAACTCAGCGAGGATTTTCCACGGCCTCTGTGCTTTTTGCAAAACGTCGGAACAACCGCTCCCGCGCCTTGGCAAGAACTTCCGGCGCAGAAATGTGGCATGGCCAAAACAGTCCCACCACTGCGCCCGCCTGGCGCAAATGGATGGCCGCACTGTCCCTGTGCCATGTGAACCTGACCGAATCCAACCGTCGGACGATGTGGTCATACAAGATCGCCGGGATGGCGGCGCCGTGACTGAACCAAACATAGTCCAGCAATCCGACGCGGTGGTAAAACACAGGACGCACAGGTCGGCCCCGGGTTTTGGAGATTTCAGCCGTGAAAACCTCATCTTTCTCCGCCGGCCTGAGACCCCTGGGCGGGTGGCCCAACACTTGAACGACTGCGCCGGACATGTTGCGACCGCTCCCCCAGGCCGGGTTTTTCCGCAAGTCCACAGAGTAGGCCGGCCGGTTTTGCCAACGGCCCAGGCTGCAACGCAATCGCCCCCGCTCTCTCTTCAGGGGTCCAGAATTCATGGGGAGGAAGAGGTCCTCGTCCTCCCGATGGATCCGCGTCCACCAGACCGCATCCCGCAGGACCCGGGGCATCGGTATCGAACCGGGTTGCCAAAAAGGACTCGGATCGTTCTCGTAGAGCACGTAGAAGTTCTCTCCCGCAGCGCGCGCCGCCTGCGTGAGCTTCTCCCCGTCCAACGTCAGGTCCAGGTCGGCCTGTTTCAGCACCCGGCCGCCGAGGCTGCAAACCTGCGCGTTGAACACAACAAAGTGGCTGCGGTGCCGCTTGCAATAGCCGCTTTTTGAATTCGCGATCAGGCGTCCCTCGGCAAAACCATGTTCCCGAAGGACGGCTATGATTTGGTTGTGGTGCATGGATTACGTATGGGCCAAATTATTCCTCAAGCTGGGCCTCTAAATCTCTCACATAACGCCGTCACGGTGCTTCGTTCTTGATGCCAAGACCAGAAATGTCCAATCCATTGAACGACCTTTTTTTCCAAAATCTCAGTTTCCAGGGCATTTTGCCCGCTGTACGCGGCGCCAATTCACCAGGATCCGCTCGGGAGCGGATTTGGAGGCTGAAAGCGTCAGTACATGAATAGGGGTGGACACCCTGGTCTTCAGGTCACCCACGTCCAACGCCCCCTCTTCGGCAATGACGACGTGCTTGAACCCGGCGCAGCGCAACAGATCCTCGCGAACCTCCGGCACGGAGGACCATACGTGGTTAAAAAACAAACGCGGCGCCCCCAACGTCAGAACCCTCGGCCATATTTTATGAGTGAGTCGGCGGGCATGATCCGGGCCCAGATCTCCATTGATGTAAATCAGCGATTCCACCGGAACGAAAAGGTTGGAGCGATGGAGATCGATTCCCGCCGCCGCGGGAAGCTTTCCGTCCGCCCGGCTGGCGGCATGGGCCAGGGCGGTAAACACGAAGGTGCGTGAGAAATCCGTGCCGCCGGTGATGATGGTCAGGCCCGCCTTCTGGTCCAGCAACTCCAGCAAGTGGCCTGTTTTTCCAGGGGCCTGGGCCAGGCGCGGGTCATCCAATGTCGGGTAAGCCCGGCAGTGGGCATCAATGAAAGATTGGCGTTCTGCCGGCGGCAATCGCTCCAACAGGCACAAAAAGCCAAGCACATGTGGGTGGTGAAAGATGTCGAACCAGTTGTAAGTGGTACTTTTGGACCGGCCGAGCATTTTTGCCAATCGCTCGAAGCTCATTGGGTGCCTGTGCTCCGCGGCAAGCCTGGAACGCAAATCGGCGAAGATGTCGCGGGCCGAAAACGGATAGCCCGGAGTGGCAATAAATCCGTCATCGGGAAGTTTTGTTTTCCGAGTTTGTTTGTTCATGCCTTTTGGTTTGGCCGCAAACTCGCGGCGGCGGCCTTTGTTCCGGATGAACATGCATGGCGAAGACTGCGTCCCACAGCCGGGCGGTTTTAGTGACGTCTGTCAATGGTAATTGTAAAGACCCGAACACGAAGGCCCAGGCTTATGTCAACGCGGAAAAAGGCGACACAAAAAACGCGGATTGCATGAATTATTTTGGAAAGCGCGCAGGAAATTCTCGATCCGGGAATGGCGTCTTAAATCCTCACCTTACCGGTGACTGATCTAAACGATCTCTTTCGGTGAATTGCATTACGGACATCAATTCCATGCGTGACCGCCGGCCTGACAGCCCGATTCCACCACGAATAGACCACAGAATGCCCGCTCTTTACGTCCCCAGACCTTTCTGCTAAGATTTTTGCGTCCGTGAACCATGCGACCTCTGCCCCCTCCGGGGGGCGGATGTTTGGATCGCTCATCCACCCGGCACGACTGTCGGCGCACCGGTTGGCGAACATTAAAGGCTGAGCAGCGCATGAAACATTCCATCCTGGATTTTCCCCTCGTGCTGTCGCCCAGGCCTTTGAGCAATCGTCTCACACCATGAGGTTGGCATGCGCATCGTTCAGGTAGTCCACGGTTATCCCCCTCGTTACAACGCCGGCTCGGAGGTTTACACCCAAACTTTAAGCCGCTCGCTGGCGAACCGGCACCAAGTAATGGTCTTCACTCGCTTTGAGGATCCTTTCCTGCCGCCCTATGCCGAGAAGGACGAATTGGATGCAGGAGATCCTGGCATTCCGCCGATACCGCTTCGGCTGATTAACATCCCCCATTTCCGGGATCGCTACCGCCACCAGGCCGTGGATGAATCGTTCGCGCGTTGCCTCGACGATTTCACCCCCGAAATTGTCCACATCCAGCACCTCGGCCATCTTTCAAGCTCCCTGGTGAAACAGGCATCCTTGCGCAGCATCCCGGTCGTGTTCACGCTTCATGATTTCTGGCTCATGTGCCCAAGGGGGCAATTCCTTCAATTCTTTCCCACAAACCCGGACGACCCCTTCGCCCTATGCGACGGTCAGGAGGACCGCAAATGCGCCACGCACTGCTGTGCCCGCCACTTTTCCGGGGCGCCGGACGACGAACCCGAAGACGTCAGATACTACACGGAATGGATTCGCCGCCGCATGCAGCACATGCGCGAAATAATCAGTCTGGTGGATATGTTCATTACGCCGTCCAAACAGCTCCGCCGCCGCTTCGTAGAGGAGTTCTCGCTGCCATTCCAACGCGTGGAGCATTTGGACTACGGCTTCGATCTCAAGAGGCTATCGGGCTGGCAACGCGCGCCCCGAGCCGACGGGGGCTTCGTTTTCGGATACATCGGAACACATGTGGCCGCCAAAGGCATCCACCAGCTCCTGGACGCCTTCGCGCGCCTGAATGACAATGCACGCCTCCGTATTTGGGGTCGTCCGCACGCGGAGACCACCCCAGCACTCATGCAGATACACAATCGGCTTCCTGCGTCTGTCCGCCAGCGCATATCCTGGGAAGGTGAGTATGCCAATGAAGACATAGTCCGCGCCGTTTTCAACCAGGTGGACGCCATAGTCGTCCCCTCCATTTGGCTGGAGAACTCCCCACTCGTCATTCATGAAGCGCAACAGGCGCGTGTGCCCGTGATCACGGCCAACGCGGGCGGCATGGCCGAGTTGGTCCATCATGAAGTCAATGGCCTCCTATTCGAGCACCGCAACCCAGCAAGCTTGGCAGGCCAAATGTCCCGCCTGCTAAATGACCCTGCGTTGGCCACCCGGCTAGGCGAGCGTGGCTACCTCCATGACCCGGACGGCAACGTTCCTTCGACGGAACAGCTCGCACTGAAAATCGAGGCCCTTTACACCAGACTGTTTAGTCCAAACCTCGAAGTCCGGCAGGAGGTTCCCATATGAGCTCGACCCCCTGGCGAATCACGTTCGACACGAACCCCGACGACTGCAATCTCAAGTGCCTGATGTGCGAGGAGCACTCACCCTTCAGTCCGAAGCAGGCCGCACGGATCGCCTCTGGCCAGCCGCAGCGCCGCATGGACATTCGTGTCCTTGAGCAGGTACTCGAAGAGTTGAAAGACAGCCCACCTCGCGAGATCATCCCCTCCACAATGGGCGAGCCGCTGCTCTACCAGCATTTCGATGCCGTCCTGGAGTTCTGTCGCCATTACGGCATACGCCTGAACCTGACCACGAACGGAACCTTTCCCAAAGGCGGCGCACTCGAATGGGCCGGTAAGATTGTCCCCCTTGGCTCCGACGTGAAGATTTCCTTTAATGGCATCCAGTCGAAAACCCAAGAAAGCATCATGCGGAACAGTCGGTATGAATCCGTGCTCGCGAATATCCGCACCTTCATTGCCTTCCGAAACGACCACGCCGCCCGGGGTGGCAATTACTGTTCAGTCACGCTCCAGGTAACCTTCATGGAGCGGAATCTTCCAGAATTACCTGAGATCGTCCGATTGGCTGCCAGCTTGGATGCCGATCGCGTGAAAGGCCACCACCTTTGGGTTCACTTTGCTGAGATGAAAAAACAGGATCTGCGCCGGAGTCCTGAGTCGGTGGCGCGTTGGAACCAGGCTCTTGTTCAGTGCCGAAATGCGGCGGCGAGTTGCACCCGCCCCGGCGGCACCCATGTAAGGCTAGAAAACTTCACGCCCCTCACCTTCAGCAACGCGCAATCTATGCCTCCTGGATCGGAGTGCCCGTTTCTCGGACGGGAAGCTTGGATTAACAACTCTGGCCGGTTCGACCCGTGCTGCGCGCCCGACGATTTGCGGCAGTCCCTTGGCGCTTTTGGGACCGTTCAAGAACGAGGCTTCCTTAATATCTGGCAAGGAGAGAAATACCGCGCTCTTGTGTCGGGCTACCGGGATCAATCCCTTTGCCAAACCTGTCTTATGCGTCGTCAACCTTCCACCACGAACTTCCCATGAATCTCGAATCCATTTCGATTGCACCGGACGGCACACACCACCGGCTCGACGGCCAACCTCTCTATCAGCCCCGCTTCGGCCAGGTACTCAAGTTTCATCCTCCAGGGCTGGCGGCGGTATCCGACTCCTCCGGCAGCTACCACATAACCCCGGCCGGTCGGCCGGCCTACCGACACAGGTATTCTGCCACGTTCGGGTTCTACGGAGGCAGGGCCGCAGTACACGATGAGAGTGGCTGGTTCCACATCCTCAAAAGCGGCCTCCCACTCTACCGGGAACGCTATGCATGGAGCGGCAATTATCAACAGGAGCGCGTGCCGGTGCGCGACCAGGCCGGCTTTTACTACCACCTTGACGCTGACGGCAAGCGTGTTTACCAGGAGGCTTACCTCTATGCAGGAGACTACCGCGACGGAATCGCCTGCGTCCGGCAAGCCGCCGGCCTCTGTACACATATAGATTTCTTTGGGATCCCTGTCCACGCAGGGTACTACTTGGACCTTGATGTTTTTCATAAAGGCTTCGCAAGGGCGCGCGATTACCGTGGTTGGTGTCACATCCGGGCCGACGGAAAACCGGCATATACCGCCCGGTTCGAGGAAATCGAAGCATTCTACAATGGCCAAGCCTTTGCCCGAACACTGGAAGGCGACCGCGTTCTCCTTAATGAGTCTGGTGCCATTATCCACGTAGTGTGGCATGGCGTCGCGATTGCCGCTCCAGACGGCCAGCGCGGCAAGACTGCCAGGACTTGATTTCGACCCGTCCCTTCGCGAACCAACTCGCAGATGGTCCGAATCCTCAGCTTGTTTGAAGGGAGTTGCTAGCAGAGATCCTCGCACGAAATGCCCTGTGCTTCACCCCGAAACCCGTCGCACGGTGGATCCCGGCGATGGATTCCTGGTCATCGCGGGTGGCGTAGAATTCCGACATCCCCAACCGGCGCGCCCCGTCCTCGTCTTGCACGCTGGCGGAGAAGTCCAGGACCATCAACAACGGTCCCATCGTGTCCACCAGGATGTGCCGCCTGCGCCCGTTGACTCTGCCCGCGTCGTACCCGCGCTCCCGGCTGGTTTCGCTGCTCTTCACTGACTGGCTAGCACACACTCAAAAGTGTGGCTGCCGTCGCACGGGCCAAGGACAGCCCGCAGGTTCAGAACTTCCTCACTCGAAGTCCGGCGGCGTTGCGCCAGGAATGCAAAATCAATGGCAAGGTACTTGCCGTAGCTTACAAGCCGGCTCGGTATTCGGCCGTCAAGGGCAGCATCGATCTCCTGCACCAAAGCGCCCACTAGATAATATCCCTCATCATCATCGGCAACGTGCGGCGCGGTATATTTTCCAAGCAGTTCCGGATGAACACGCATGGCGAAGACGGCGTCCCACTGCCTGGCGGTTTTAGTGACGTCCGTTAATGATGCTTTTAAAGAACGCCGTCGGCATTCCGGGCGCTCGAAGATTCGATTTTGGGGCATAAACTCGGGAATCGTGGTTGAGAGGTACTGTTGAAGGCTGGTGGGTTTCTCCCAACCTCGCTTTTGTTCTGCGGGCCAGATTGGCCAGCGGAACAAGTAACCGCACAAATCCGACCATGCGTGTCAGATTTCGCGCTCCAGGTGATGGGGTAACCGCGTTTGGCTCGCACGAATTGGCTGTGCCGCTGGTGGGTTCGGTGTTCAAAACGGCGGCCTGCCGTCGGCTTCTCCACCGGCAGGAGGCGTCGCGTGATCGTGCTCGTCGCCGTCGTTGGGCTTCGACGAACTCTGCGGTCGCGGTTCCGGGACAACAAAGCAATGCAACGAGAGTTGCGAGCGTGATGTGCCCTCATTATTCCAGGTCTCGGTGCGCTGGCGGCCCTCCACCATGACCGTGTCTCCTTTCTGGTGACGCGCCAGCGCGTCGGTCCAGCCTCCAAAACACTTGCACGCGACGAACGCGGTTTCTTCTTGGGCGACATCCGCTTTGTCGCGGTAGCGACGATTACTGGCGATGTAAGAGAAACCCATCTTGGAGCCGTTGTTTCGAATAATTGGTGCGCGAACAAGGCGCCCCATCAGCACAGTGACGTTGAGATTCGACATGCCTTTTTCCTTCTGGTTGATTATTTGATTTTACTGCCTGGCTCTTTCTCGAGCCGGCTTCGAAATCTGTGTTTGACGCCGTTTTCGAGAGGATGAGGCGCCGCCAATCGAAGAAAAATCACCAAACTCGCATTTTCCGTCCGACAAATTGCCATCCTATTCAGCATTACATGGTGGAAGGACAAATTATTATGAAACCAGGCGAAGACTTATATCCGAAGGCGAGAGAGATTCTCCGAGGCGAACCCGCCATGGGAAAGAAGCGACTGGCTCTAAAGCTCGGTGTTAAAACTCCGACGTCGAGGCGGTTGATGGAACGATTTCGCGGCGAGACTCAAGGCCACAACAACGACCCGGTGTATCAGAGAGTCCGAAAACTAAAGGAAGCGCAACCAGACTGGGGTGCTGGACGAATCTCCCAGGAATTGAACATCAGCGAGGATCATGCCAAGCTGCATCTGGCGCGCTGGATCGGCGCGCAAGGATTTCAATCGAAGGGCGGAACCGCTGGGGCAGAGCCAACGGCTTCGGCTGCACCGGAGGCGCCGAATTCCGGAAGCACCTTGCAAGACGCGGTGGGGCAGACCACGCGTGACCTGTGTTACCGGGGATCGCAGATCAAAACACTCGAAGATTTACTACGTCACGCGGAAGTGGACACATCCGTCTGGCAGGTTGAGCGCTGGGTGGCCAACAAATGGGACGTGGGTGCGCGCAACCCCGCTACCGGTGAAATCCTGACAGCCCCCTTATTTCAGGTCAAAGTCTGGCTGCATCGCAAGATCGTTGAAAACTCACTCAAAGAATTCACCGAAGCCTTGAAGGAGGAATTCAAAAAGGACGCTCCCACACGTCCGGCAATTCGTCGCGCCTCACCCGGGCAGGGAATGTTGGAGATCGCGTTGATGGATTTGCATTTCGGCAAGCTTTGCTGGGGTGAGGAGTGCGGTCGCGACTACAATCCGGACATTGCGAAAAGGATGTTTTGGGATGCGATCGAGGATTTGCTGGCGAAATCCGCCGGCCTGAAGCCGGAGAAGATTCTATTTCCCGTCGGCAACGATTTTTATCACACGGATATTTTAGGCCGCACCACCACGGCGGGGACTCCGGTCGACTCCTCGATCGTCTGGAAGCAGGCGTTTGTTCAAGGTTGGCGGTTGCTGGCCCAAGGGATCGAGCGGTTGCGCGCGGTCGCTCCTGTTGATGTGGTCGTGGTCAACGGCAACCATGATGTGCAAACCGCCTTTCACGTTGGCGAGGTTTTGTGGGCAAATTTCTGCCGGACCGAAGGCGTCACCGTGGACAACAGCCCCACGCAGAGGAAATACGTGGCGTTTCACAAATGTCTGCTGGGCCTGACCCATGGTTCGGAAGAGAAGCACTCCAACCTCCCCATGTTGATGGCGACCGAACGCCAGGATGATTGGGCCAAAAGCACTCCGGCCGGACGCGAGTATCACATCGGGCATTTTCACCACAAGAAGAGCCTGAAGCTCCTGCCGGCGGAGGATGTTTCCGGTGTTTTGATCCGGGTGATTCCCAGTCTCACGCCTTTGGACGCCTGGCATTCGTCGAAAGGTTACGGCAGCAAGCTGGCCGCGGAAGCCTACTATTGGGACCCCGAATGCGGAGTCACCGCAACACTAACCCACAGCCCGGGGTGAACATGCCCCCCAAGGAAGAGCCGCTCATTGTTTGGGCGTGTTACGAGCCCGCGGGTTACTCTGTATCATTGACAGCGGAAGACCTTGTGCAGCACATGCTCGTCCTCGGCAGCACCGGCAGCGGCAAAACCACGTTGCTGATGGGCGCCATTCAACAGCTTCTGCGACACCCCATCGGGTTGCTGATTCTCGACGCAAAACAGGACGGCGCGGTCGAGCACATCGCGCAGATGGCGGGGAGAGCGGGACGCGCACGCGATCTGGCCATTCTCGGCAGGCTGGAACGCATGCCCTGGATCTCTTCGGACCACTGCGGACCTTTGATGATGTGGAGACGCTGGCACAGTGGTTGATGTTGGCAACTGAACGCGTCGGCGGGGACAACCCGTACTGGCAGAACGCAACAGCGGCGCTGATTGCCGCGGCATTGACTTTGTTGGTGACTCAACGCAACCCGATCAGTTTCACCGAAGCAGTTGCCTTCATGAGGAGTTGGTTCGTCGGGGTGGAGGATTTTGCGACACTGCCCAAGCGGGTGGCGGCTGTAGTGGAACGAGCCAGGCGCAACGCTGCGAAACCCGGCGCCTGCCCGCAGTTGCTTGGGGCGCTCGATTACGTCGAGGTGTGGAAGCGTTTGGATGGGCGGACACGCAGCAACCTCCAAAGCTGCTTGTTGAACGTGCTGCGCCCGTTGCTGAGTTCGGCCGCGACGCGGTGTTTCGACGCAAAGGACCGGCCCACTTTTAGTCCGGCCCAAGTTGCCGCCGAAGGCAAACTGTGCGTGGTTAGCATCAATGCGCTGACGCAGCCGGAACTGGCAAAATTCATTTTCCGGTTGGCGCGAAAACAATTTTTCGATGCGGCGCAAACGCGAGGCGCCGGCGCGCACCCGCTCTGCGGATTGGTCGCCGATGAATTCCCCTTGATTGTGCAGCGCGAGGATGCCGATCAACTCGCGACATTGCGAAGCAAACAATGCTTTATGCTGGCGGCCGCTCAGGGGTTGTCCGGACTGGATGAAAAGATCGGCTGGCGTTTGCGCCGATCGGTCTTGCTCAATTTCAATACGATTGCCTTTCTGCGAACACGCGAGGAGGAAGCGGGCGAGTTTGCAGCCTTGAGTCTGGGCGCTCGCGAGGCGCAGCCGCCTGCCAAGGCAGAGCCGGCGTGGGAGGACGGCGTCGTGGCCACATTATCGCGATCTTGGCGGTCCGAGAAACCACCTGAGCCGGTGTGTCCTCCGGGGACGCTGGGACGGTTGCGGCCACATCAAGGTTATGTCGTGCATAGTGATGGAAGTCGAACGTCCTGGCCGGTGTGGTTCGCGCCGTGGTTTGAATTGTCTGAGGAGACTTCAGGGAATCAGAATGCCCCGCTGGAAAATCACGCTTCATTCACCGCCCATTACGTCTGCCGGTTGATGGAACGGTGCGACATGAAACCCTTACTGTCCTCAGAAATGTTAAGCGCAGCAGTCCAACTTGATGCCGCCTTGGATGAGCGCGCGTTGGAAAGGGCGCGAGATTTCTTCCGCGGCAAGGCCGGCCTGGTTCCGAAAGGACTCGAATCGCTGCCAGCAAGCTGGTTGGCGGGGTTGCCGGGTATTCTTTGGGCAATGCGGAAGCCGCATTGGATGAATCTGCCTTACATGATTTGGCGGGTCGCGTGTGTGGATGGGGTGCTGCTTCTCAGCTTCGCCCAAGAAATGGATCCGCGCGATGCTCCCGTGACCGCGTGGGATCGTATCCGCGTGAGAGTGAATCGCTGCGTTTACCCAAGTCGGTGGCGGCCGCTTTTGCGGCGCCACCGGCTGCAACTCTCGCTCAAATGGCCAAACCTGCCACCGGAGGCCCAGGCCACCGGACAGGATCTCGCCTGAGTTCCATCCTCATTGCGCGAGATAACCCTGGCAGATCGCCTCTTGTCGCCTCTAGCGGAAGATTTCGCTCCCGAAAGGATTTTCGTCGGGACCATGATCGGATGTATTTACAGCAGCATTTCCTTTCCGGCGTTTATCGCCGGCCGGAGCTCGCCGAAATCGGCGATGACCTCGCGGGCGAGTTGCCGCACGCGATACACAAGATCACGATTGATGCCTGTGCTGCCGATGCGGTCATCGTCGTAAAAGCGCTGCTCCCAGTCCTGCACAACAGCTAACAATGCGGGTTGATTTTTGATCCTTTGATATAGCCTTTTGAAGAACACCCGATGCAGGTCTCGGCGGGACAACAGATCCTGTGCGTCCTGCAATTCTGCCGGTTCGACAGCGCCTGGTTCTTGTTCCGGGTCGCCCACGAACGCGTGCTCGTGCCGATGGCGAGCCTCGTTGACCAGATTGTAGACATCACTGCTGATAACACCTATCACACAAGCGATGAACGCCTTCATGCTCACTCGATTGCGTGCCTTAAGGTGCCGGCCCAGCGACGGATTGTCTTCACCCAGGTGCAGTTTGAGGAGCGCTTGATGCACCAGATCCTCAGCCTCTGTCGCCCCCAGGCACTGCTGCAACCAGCGGGAGTTGGTCGCGGCGCGCAGACGAAAGCGGGCAAAGCCGATGATGCGGTGATATTGCTCTTCCGATAATGCGGACAGGAGTTCCTCGACGGAATAGCCGTCGCTGTTGTCCCCCAGCCCGATAATGTGCGAATTGATTTGTTCCATGAAATTCTGTTTGACTATTATTTCTTGGACCAGGACAGTTTCCGAAGGGACAGGTTTGGGATGGCGGCAGTGGCGGCGGCGATCTCGTCGAACCGTGGCAGACCGACCTTGTTGGCCTTAGTGGCTAAACTTCGACTCGGTCCAGTGACAACGCAGGCGGTTCTGCACCAGGAAAAATCTCGCCCTGCCGCTGCGACTTGATTTTCAATTTGCGTGCGAACCTGGTCATCGGTTCGGTCAGCGTCCCAGTTGTTTGAATGCTCGGTCAACCTCCAAAAGGTCAAGCCGGACTACGTCGCCGATTTTTAAGTAAGGAACGATTCGTCTGCGCATGATGCTCGTAACAGTTCGGAGGCTAATATTCAGGTGGGTGGCGACCTGCTGCTTTGTTCTCCATCTCCGGGTATGGCCTGCTGAATCTTTGGCCAGCCGCGGGCGGCTTTCGACCCGAAATCGTTCGACGGCGCGGTCGCAATGGTTCAATTCGAACCGGACGAGGTGCCCGGTCTTGGAGAAGGGCAGAATACCACGCTGCATCCAATGGCCGATCGTGCGCGCGCTGACTTGGAGGTGTTGCGCCACCTGCGCTCTCGTCCGCCACTGCTTCTCCGGCTCCACGGCTTCGACTGCTGTGTTTTCAGGCATGCGAATATGTTTGGCAACAATTCGCGCTGCGCTGTGCTGCCGCTGCCACGATGGCCCGCTGCCTCCCGGGGAGGGTAATGCCGCGCCACGCCGGCCCGTTATGGCATGCATTTTCCAGGCCGGTATTGCCAGCAAAGGCGAATTCCAGCCGGAAGTCGTTGCTGCCAAGGGGCCAACTTCGGGGCGCCGCAACAAGAGCTTGCCAACGGCGCGGATGAGTTTTACGAGGTGGTCTGCGCTGACCCGCCAGCCGTGTCCAGAGGTAAAGAATCGGGCCGCGCCGCTGGCGTTGGTTGCGGCGGGATTGGCTTGGCAATTCGGATTGCCGTTCCGCATTTAGGGCAGATCGCCCTCCCAAAGGGCATCGGCTGGCGGAGGACGCCGCAGCATCTGCCGGCCGCCTTGATGGATTCCAGCAGGATCCGCCGTTTGGCCCGCTCCTCGATCTTTCGAGCTGCGACGCGCGCCTTTTTCTCCGCCTTGGCCGCAGCCCGCCTCGCGCGGCGTTGCGCCTTGGCCGCGGCCTTCCGCTGATGCGGCCCGACAAAACTCGCTTCTCCCCGGTCCACCGCAGCGGTGTAACGGGCCAGCCAGATGGCGTCCACTTCATTGTCGTCCATCGCCTGTCCATTCCGCCACAGCAATCCACTCCGCGGCTCCAGTTGGTAGCGCCCCGGTTCCGCGAGGGCAAGAGCCCGGGCCAAGTCGGGCTTCCTGGCGCCCCCATTGCCGGTGGCGAATCGTTTGAGGGTCGCGACGGCCACGCAATGAATGCTCACTTTGGCGTCGCGGCCTGCCAGCCAAATGGCGGTGCGCAATGAGGACCACAATTGCGTTTGGGCCTGGCTCCCCGCAAAAATTACATCTTCAAATACAATTCGGTCCACACCCGCCGCTACTTTCCCCTCCACGAAATCCAATATGCGCCCAAATCGCAGGTCAGAGGTCCGTTCTTTGGCCTCCTCTCGTTGCTGCTCCAACTCTTCGTCGGATGCCAGCAATTCCGTGCCCGAATCAATTATTTTGCCACCGGTCATCAGCGCCCATCCCGTATGCGTTCCCAAATCCACCGCCAGGGTCTTTTGCTCTGCCGGCCGGGAGCGAGATTTTTCCGGTGACGCCGGGTCCAACCGGCAGACATCCCCAGCCATTGGGCGGCCGGTGGCTTCTCTGTCTCCGGCTCCAACGCCGCCATCCGTTCGCGTCTCGTGTTCCATAGCGGATTTGCCATTGGCTGGGTGTAACGGCGGCATTCCAACCTCGTTGACAACAGAGGCGCTCATGGTGGACCTCCTGAACCACCATTGGACTGCGCAGGTTGGCTGGTTTTTTGAGCCTCCGCTTCCTCGACCTCGAGTTGTTCGATCATCTGCAAGATGTCGTCTGGAATCTTTCGGTCCTTTTTGATAATAAAACCGTGCATGGGACGGCGGAGGTTGAGCCTGCCAGCGTGGTAGTACACAGTGCATTGGTTGCAATCGCGTTGCCGCGCAATCTCCGGTCCACCCACTTCCCACAGCATCCTCAAGAATTTCGCTTTGCTTTCGTCCCAGGGCATGAGCCTTTTTGCGACTGGTTGGGCTTGCTGGGCAGGCGGAAAGAGAGCCGCGAGCTTCTCTTGAGATTGATCCGCTGCTGCTTTGTTCCAGTCATGTCTTCCATGCAGACCACGCTTGTAACAATGTTTGTATACGACACTTGTGGAGACTTCCCACGCCTCGGCAATCTGGGCGATCGGGCCTGTATCCGCCAGCTTCTGGAGCAGCTCCGTCGGCACCTTTTTCCAGTCGATTGTTCCGTCAGGCTTTCGGGGTGCCGGCGGGATGGGATCCTTTCGCTCGAATTTCACGGCCTTGGGCCGCTTTCCATCCGTCGAAGAATCTTGTGCCGGCGGCGCGTTTTTTTTGAGTTGGAACTTGCCATCGCGCCGCTCGATCACGGACGCAGGATTCAAGGCCGCCCGATTCAGTATCGACCTGAGGCTCCCCACCCGGTCGCTGCCTTTGGCAGAGACGCTCTCCGCCAGCCCCATCTCCAAGCCCTTCGCCCAAATCTCGGAGGCGCCGAGCGGCCCGTGCGCGCGCAATACCAGCACGGCCATCTCCTTGAGTGTAAGGGGACCAGGGGTTTCCTTGCTCTCAGGGGGATTGGGTTTTCCATTGTTCGGCGACGCGTAGGTTTCGGGCGGCTGCGCCTGAGGTTGTTGCTTCGCGCCGGTCGTCGATTCGGGCCGCGTGGACGGACTGCCTTCCGTGGGTGGGCGGTTCGCTTGAGCAGGCGGCCCATTCTCATTTTGCGCCTCGGAGGCCGCGGTCGGTGGCGCTTCGACCATAGGCAAACTCCGCAACTGTTGCATCACATTCGCGACGATGGTCTCCGCAGACTGGTTCGCCGCCTGCAATGCCATCTTGATGCGTTCTAGGCAGGCGCGGGCGGCTGCCCAAGGGCCATATTCTGCGCGCGTCAGGTTGACCGTGTTGGCCTTCCAGGCGATCTCCAACGCTGCAATGATTTCCTTTCGGGTGTACTTGATAATCTTCTTTTGGGTTCCCGACGGAGTCTTAAGCCACGGGTGGTAGAAATAGTACCGACGGCGGTGCCCGTCGCTCTCGGTGCCGATTTTGTGGTCAACGCCACCAAATGGATGGAAGAATGACTCGATGATTTCCGGGACAGTCTGTGTATTGGTGTTCACAGGGTTGCGGGTTCGGATTGTTCAGCATGGGCCTGACCATTTTCGGCGGCTGGGCTTGACGGCAATGATATTTGATTCTGGGCCTTCTTCGTGTGCGGGCGGCCAACGGGAGAGGGAGGGGCCTCATAAGGCAATGCTTTGAATTCCTCCAATGGATACCGAAAGTTGCCGTAGCGTCCTGCGTCCACTGGATTTACATAGCGCAAGTAACTCTCTTTTTGTTTTTGCAGCGTGTGGCCGGCCTGATCCGCGAAGTATTGCTTGTCTCCACCGCGTCCCACGAAGGTGGAAATGCAGGTGCGACGCATCACGTTTTTATCTGTCCACACAAAGGTGGGATCAATCTCCCGGGCAATATTCTTCAGCCGGGCCAAATGCCCTTCGCCGGGAATCAGCGGCCCGCTGTCGCGCCAAAGGATGAGTAAGAGTTCGCCGAGACGGCGGGGGATTATCACAGTCCGCGCGTCATGCACTCCACCTTCTTTGCCTTTCGCCACCTCCGCCGGCACCATGATCGAAGTGGGAAAGCCGTCCGTTCTGGTGACGTCGTTCCAAGTCAGTAACTTGAGCTCGCCCACCCTGACGGGAAGGTCGGAGACAACGGCGAGATACAAGAAATCGGCCGCATATTTGCACCGGCGGAACATTTGGCACCAGATTCCGTAGGGCAGGAGTGTGTCCAACTTTCTTGATTTCGCCACGAAGTCCAATTCCATGACGCGCTCATAGACGCATTTTCGGATGGCGCCGTAATCCTTGTACGCAATCTCGATGAATTGGCGCAGGACGATCCAACGATCATACTTGGTTTTTTTGCCGCACGTCATGTTCAGCCGCCAGTTTTTCAGTTCTTCCACATCGAGGGAGTCACAATTTCGGCCCTCGCGCTGCTCGGCGAACTGCCGCAACAGCAGGATCTGCCGCCGCTTTTCGTGGTCGCCAAGACCGTCCTTTTCGATCTGTTCGGTGACCTTGTTGACGAGAGTCTCGATGGGGATGACCTCGCGCACGCGGACAAAGTAGTCCAGGTACTTGCCGACGACTTCCACCGGATCCTGTCCTGACGTCATTTTGTGGAGCGTTCTGGCCTGGTAGGCGGCCTTGAGGGGCTCCATCTTTATTTCCAGCAGGATCGCGCACATCTCGACGAATTGCTTGATGACGTCCATGAGGAGGCGGGTTTTTGTGATCAGGCCGGTGGATTCAATCAGTTCGTGAATTATGTCCCGTTCGGCGGCCTTCTCCTGATTCACGTACGCGGTCCTGTGGTCCACCGGCGGCCGGTTGGCATTGATGCGGCGCGCTTCGTCTTCCGCGAAGTTCATCGCCTTTTTCAGGGAATCGAAGGTGGACGGGGTCGACAGCGTGGCGCGCTTCGGGAAGACGCACTTGACGCGGAAGCTGCCCGGGTCGCCGAGGGCCGGTTCAGGCTTACGCTTCGTGTACACGGCCACGGAGACGTGGTCATAATCGCCTCGGCGATAGAGGTCGCCATCTTTCTGGGCGCGCCAAATGAATGCAGGTTTGCTCATATATATATAAATTTCTTTCGATTAGTCTCAATTATTTGGTGTCGCAAATGTTTGTTGGGCCGGTATTTGGCGGTGTCATCGTGGGGCGGCGCTTATCCGTCCCGAATTGGTCCCCAGATTCCATTCCGCGTCCTTTCCGGCCTCTACCGAGGAGGATGTCCGGGGGACACCTCCTGTGAGAGACTTTTTCCAGGACTGCCTCGGTATGCCATGGTGTTTCCCCAAGTGCCACCAAGTGCCCTGGCGTGCTTGATGTTTCAAAACAGCCCAAATGGCATAAAAAGGAAGAAACTGGCACCTATAGTGCCCGCTTATCAATCCCCCATTATCCCAGATGAGGCGAGGTGGGGAGAAATAGCCGTAATAACGTATGTCGCCCGTGGCGGGATAACATGGGATGACGCCCGCGACGGGATAACACGGGATGACGCCAGCAGCGGTATAACACGGGATGACGCCAGCAGCGGTATAACACGGGAGATATAGGTAGCCGGCTACGGAATAGTCGAGTGCGGGGGAATAAAAGTTGCGGAAATGGTTCACGATGCCTCTTTTTGGTTGCCCGACTCCGCTTGAATCTCTCCCTGGCGGACGAACGCGCAATAGCTAGGACCAGACATGTATGTCTCCCCGCGGCTCGCATCATCTCTCGAAAATACGCGAAACCCTGCCACGAGTGGTTTTGCGTCCTTAGTACACCCAAGCAAATTTACCATGTAACTTTTGCTTTTTTGAGTGACCGCTTC
Organism: uncultured Verrucomicrobiae bacterium; assembly: GCA_963707025.1. Classification (GTDB taxonomy): domain Bacteria; phylum Verrucomicrobiota; class Verrucomicrobiia; order Limisphaerales; family Palsa-1400; genus JBEKOF01. The sequence continues at coordinate 626,790 of CAVPOM010000004.1, forward strand.
CACTTCGCCTCTTTGAGGCACAAGGATCAAACCAGGGATACCCAGCTCACATCCGCCCAAGTGCGCGCATCTCGGGCACAGTGCCCGCCGCGACAACGACGCAATGATTATCTGAGATGCGCCTCGCGGCATCAAGCCAGCGGAACCTCCAGTGCCGTCGGGTTGATTCTGTGTCATTGGACCTTTCATGATGTTAGTTGAATGGTTCAGGTGTACTTGGATACTGCCGGTGTGAAGTGCCTATTCCGACCTCGACAGCCTTGGAAAGGCCGGCATATCCCCCTGCGGGCATCCATGCCAAACGCTTGGTTCGCAATGAACCAAACTCTTGAAGCCGGCTTTTCGGAGCCGGGTCTGTTACTAGTCCGTATATATTTCAACATGCTTAATTGTAGGGCGCTGAGGTATCACTAGTTTGGAAATAGCGCTGGAAATAAAAACAAATGATGATTTGGGAAGCAGAGCTTGTGGCTAGTTCACCTATAACGGTCGCTTGGCACAGACCTCTCTACCACCCAGGCAGCTTAACGTCTCCCAAGTGGAGGAGAAATCAGGCCTGAGGCGACGAAAAAGTTGGGTACACCTTGCAACGGGATAGCATGGGATGACATCGGTAGCGGGATAGCACGGGATGACATCGGCAGCGGGATAGCACGGGATGACGCCCGGGACAGAAGAATTTCGGCGCTCAGGCTCGGGTGCATGGGGATGTCGGAATTCTACGGCCCCCGCGATGATCCGGAATCCATCGCCATGATCCACCGTGCGGTCGGTTTCGGGGTGAACTTGCTCGACACAGCAGACATGAACGGCGGCGGCGAGAACGAGCGGCTGGTCGGGCGCGCCATTAAGGGCCGCCGGCGTGCCGTGGTCCTGACCAGGAGATTTTGGAACGTGCGCGACGAACGCGGCAATTTCCTGGGCGTCAATGGCACACCCGATTACGCCCGCCAGTGCTGCGATTCGAGCCTGCGGCGGCTGCGGCTGGCGTGACTAGGTAATACGAGCGGGGATTACCCCCGGAACGGACTGCGGACCCCGCACGGGTGCTGCCAAACGTGCCGCCGCCGGTTCCAATCAAAGCCAGGTGTGACGGTGGGGCGGTGATCTGTTCACATGGGCCAGACGGCGTGGCCGCCCCGCGCCACACGCTGCCTCCGAAGGCCGTCACATGGATCACGGCGTCTTTGGCGGGATCGAACTCGACCCGCTGGATGTTCGGGAACGGCCATTCATCGAAGGCTCGCCAGGTTTTCCAGTTGTCGCGCGAGATCCAGAGGCCCGCTCCGGGCGCATCCCCGGTCAGGGTCATGTAAATCCAGATGTCGTGTTTGGGGTGGAAATAGCCGTCGAAAGTCTGTGGCCATGGCATTCGACATACCCAACCGCTTGTTAGGCACTTGTGCCAAAACGCCTTGATGTGTAGGCATATGGATAGCAACGCCGCAGATATGTATAATGCTATTGAGTGATGTAATCTGATATTTGAGAGTGCGATCAATGGTTGTTTATGGCTGCACCGTGGCTGCAATTGCGGATGCTTTGAAGCGTTTATTGCTTTATCAATCATGAATACAGTATAGTGCGCGCGGTCTAAGAAGTAGGAGGAATGCGGAAGGTATTACTTTTACGAACACAAAAGTGGTGGTTTTGCACATGGATGTAGTGGTGGAACGACTTTCCGAAATTATTCCCCGCCTTAGCCGCCATTAACTGAGCAGTTACGCTTGGAAACGCTGCCTCAGTCGCCACTTTATGCCTTGTTATCAGCAAATGAAGACGGATTACAGGTCTGGCGATCTTAAGTTATGGGTGGGGGGTGATAAAGAATGACCCCCGGTGAACCGGCTGTGCTGAACCCGATAGCTCTGGAGCAGCGAGGGCGGGGTGAAAATGAGGCATCTGGGGTGTCGAAGGGTATTTCGGCCCCCTCTGGTTGTTTGAAATGCCGACAGTTTGCTCTGGCCAAGGCCATCCTCAACCCGCCGGCCAAGAACTGCGCTCAGAGCCTGGGCAAGGATTCCGTTTGGAACTTCTGGTCGAGTTCGACGAACGCGGGATGATGGCCCGGCCAGAAGGAAGCGCGCTTGGTCGGTTTTGGAAACAGATGCGAATCGAACCGCAGCAACCGGTTCATTTGGTGGAAGGCGAGGCCATCCATCCTTAGGAGATTCTCGATCTCCTGGCCCGTGCGAGAGGTCGTCCCGGCCCGGTCGCTCTTGGCCCGGAAGGCCGCGTGGTTCATGAGGTTGACCACTCCGGCCTGCCAGTCCAGTTGCTGGTAGTAGTAGGACCGCATCAGCTCCGGCCCGAGATCACACTCCGACTGGCTGAGGTGGTTGGACAGACGCAGGTTTCCGCCCAGCCAGGAGTGCGTCAGGTGGTTGGCGAGCGGGTAAGCGCGGAAGTTGGGGTCGGCAGAAATATTTTGGATGAGGCGCATGAAATTGGAGTAGTAGGGCTCGACGCGCTGGAAATAATTGAATCCCCGGATGGCGGCGTGCTGGGTGAAAACGGCGTAGGAGCTGAGATCGCCGGGCCGGTCCAGTTCCATTCGCCAATGGGTCAGGACGATGGCGAAGACCAAGGGCTGCATGGGAGCCGGCAGGGAGAAGGGCAGGCCATCGTGGGTGACCGCCCCCCGGAGCAGGCAGGTGGCGTCTTCAAATCCCTCCCGGTCCAGCCCCAACTCCTGTTGCAAGGCTGGGTCCAGGGTGGCGTAAGCGCAAGTTTCGCTGCGACGGGCGACGACTCGCTGGCCGTTGGGCAACAGCATGGCCCTGTCCTCCTGGTCGTGCAGAGTGAAGTCCTGCATAGAGTCGCCTGCCGCTCGGAATGGGTATCCGTAATAACGATCCCCGTTAGCGCCTCAGCGTCGTGGGCCAGCCTGGGGTGCTCCAGCTTGGGGCAGGGGCGACAGATTTCCCGCAAAATGAGAATGCGCTCTGTTTCCGTGAGACGCTCGAACACACACAGGAAATTCTGGAGTGAACCAGCAAGTTTACCGTGGAACCAGTCATGGATGGTGCTCTTGGCAACACCGAGCATGTGCCCGACCTGTTTTTGCTGGAGTTGCTGCCCGGGGGAGCATTCTGCGCGATCCAGGGCTTGCTTGAGGGTGCGAACGACTGCGCTGCCGGATTTGTGATATGCCGGTGCAAGGAGGAGTCCATTTGAGGACTGAAAGTTCTGCTGAGCCAATTTTGTAAGTTTCATGCCCTCATTTTGGCTAGGAACGCGCCTGGAGATTCCGGGCCTGAATGCGCGTGACCGGGGGTCTCCCGCCGGCTTGAGGGAAGAGCGGCAGGATTCTCCCAATCCGGTATACCGGATTGGACTTTTAAGTTCCCGCGCAGTCCCCACCATTGCGCGAAATGAAAAATCGATCTAAAGCATTGAAGTCCAAACGTGGGAATCCTCCATTAAAGGGCGGAGGGAACCCGGAACGGCCAACAAGAATCGTTGAGTCGGCCCCAACAACCAACCGCGAGCGGCGCAAGCAGCACCCGGAGATTGTCACCGGCCGAACAATCTTACCACCGATCCGTGTCGCCGCTTACGTGAGAACGGCCAGGCAGCAGCCGCACTTGGCCAGCAACCAAATGGACGCCATCAGGGATTATGCGAAACGCCATGGAATGCAAATCGTCAAAGAATATTCTGACGAGGGCAAGAGTGGTGTGAATATCCAGGACCGCGAATCTTTGGCGCAGATGATTCGGGATCTCCAAAATGGGCAAATCAATTTCTCAGCCATCCTCCTGCATGACGTCAGCCGGTGGGGCCGATTTCAGGATGCCGATGAGAGCGCCTATTATGAATACATCTGCCGCCGCACCGGAGTCTCGGTTCATTATTGCGACGAGGACCCCGAAAGTCAGGGCATCGTCGTTTCCACGATTGTCAAACGACTCAAAGAATCCATCCGCGCAAATGAAAATGGTCACTGAATTAACTCCGAGTGATAAACACCGCACCCCTGGAGGCGCCCGCTTCAAAACCAGGGAACGGAAAAGCCGCGATTTTGCCTTTGGCACTCGTGACAATGAGCTTTATTTTCCATGAGCACCAGCCGAACAGTTTTGCCACCCAACAATGCCGCCGCTTATGTGAGGATGTCCACGGAGCACCAGCAGTACTCCACCAGCAACCAAATGGACGTGATTCGGGAATATGCCAAGCGCCGCGGTTTGGAGATCGTGATGCTCTATTCCGATGAGGGGAAGAGCGGTCTGAATATCCAAGGGCGAGACTCCCTGGCGCAGATGTTCAAGGATGTCCAGAGTGGAGAGGCGCAATACTCCTGCATTCTGGTGTACGATGTCAGCCGATGGGGCCGGTTCCAGAATGCCGACGAAAGCGCCTATTACGAGTACATTTGCCGGCTGGCGGGAGTCTCGGTCCATTATTGCGCGGAGCAGTTCGAAAACGATGGGAGTCCGATTTCCACAATAGTGAAGGGCGTCAAGCGCGCCATGGCGGGTGAATACAGCCGGGAACTTTCGTGCAAGGTATTCCAGGGCGCCTGCCGTTTAATCCAGAGGGGTTTCAAGCAGGGCGGCACTGCCGGGTTCGGGCTGCGCCGGATGCTGGTGGACCAAGCTGGGCAACAGAAGGCCATGCTCAAAATGGGTGAGCAGAAGAGCCTGCAGACGGACCGGGTAATTCTGGTCTTGGGGCCGGAGGAGGAAGTGAAGATGGTGCGCTGGATCTACCAAGTATTTCTGGAGGAGGAAAAACCGGAATCGGAAATCGCGGCGGCGCTGAACGCCCAGGGGGTTTTAACAGATTTCGGACGAGCATGGACGAGAGGGACCATTCACCAGGTGCTCACGAACGAGAAATATATCGGCAACAATGTTTATCACCGCACCTCCTTCAAACTGAAGCGAAAGCATGTGACAAATCCGCCGGAGCAATGGATCAGAGCGGAAGGAGCGTTCGCCGGCATCATTGAACCCGGAATATTCTCCCGGGTGCGGGAGATTATCCTGGCCCGCAGCCAGAGATTTACCGACGAGCAAATGCTGGAAAAGTTGCGCGTCTTGCTGGAGCAGCACGGCCGCATCAGCGGCTTCATCATCGACGAGGCTGACGACCTCCCTTCGAGCACGGCGTTCCGTCACCGCTTTGGCAGCCTGGTGTCGGCTTACCGGCTGATTGGCTATGACCCGGAGATCGACTACAGCTTTATCGAAACCAACCGCAAGCTGCGCAAGCAGCACCCGGAGATCGTCGCGTCGGTGGTTCGCCAGATCCAAGCGCTCGGTGCGGTTGCGACGTTGGATGAGAAAACCGGTTTGCTTCACTTGAACCAGGAGTTGCGAGTATCCATCGTGCTTTGCCGGCACATCGCCACCGACGCAGGCGCCTCGCGGTGGCTGGTGCGACTGGACGAAGGGTTGAAACCGGACATTACGATTGCGGCGCGGATGGATGCCACAAACGAGGGCATCCGCGATTACTATTTATTGCCCGGCATTGACATGACTTGGGAAAATTTGCGCCTTGCTGAGGAAAACGGTGTCTATCTGGATGCGTACCGGTTTGGGACGCTGGATTACTTTTTCGGCATGGCGAAGCGCGTAAAACTCCAGGAGGCTGCATGAATAATGAAATAATAATGATCCCCATCGATCGAATTCGTGTCCTGAACCCGAGACCTCGGGACAAAAAGAAATTCGAGCAAATTATACAGAGCATCAAGAACCTCGGCCTGAAGAAGCCGATCCAGGTCAGCCTGCGGTCGGCCGAGGAAGGAACCGAGCCCGGATACGATTTGGTATGCGGGCAGGGGCGAATGGAGGCCTTTCTCGCCCTCGGACACAAAGAAATCCCGGCAATCGTGGTCGAGGTATCGAGGGAGGAACGACTGCTGCGCAGCCTGGTCGAGAACATGGCCCGCCGCCTGCCGTCTCGGCTGGCGCTGATGAATGAAATCGAGCGACTGAAGGCCGACGGCTACAGCAACGTCGAAATCGGGAAAAAGCTGGATATTGCGGACGGCACCGTTGGCGGGTACATCGCTTTGAAGAAGGCCGGCGAAGAACGGCTGCTGGACGCGGCCATCAACGGGAAGATCCCGTTGGGCGTCGCGATGGACATAGCCAAGGCGAACAGCCCGGAACTACAGCGGGAGCTGCTCAAGGGGTTCGAGAGCAAGGAACTGAACCAGTTCGCCATTCGCACCGTAAAGCGGCTGATCGACCAGCGGCGCTTTGTCGGAAAAGGGCGTGACACCGACGCCGACAAGAAAAAGAGCCGAACCAATGCAGACAGCTTGATCAACGCCTTCAAGCGAGAAAGCCAGAAACAGAGGCTCATGGTCAAGAAAGCCAGGCTTTGTGACGCGAAACTCGTGATTACCGTCACAGCCTTGGGCAAGCTGTTGGGCGATGAGAATTTCTTTAATCTTCTGCGGGCCGAGTCGCTCGCCGATATTCCACGGTATTTGCAGGACAAACTGGCGGCCATGAAAAAGGAGGCAGCATGAGTGACATGAAACTGGCATTTGAAATGGGGAGAATCCGACTGTCGCTCGCCGACATTCTGCCGGCGCGGCTGATAAAGGCCCCGCAACACAACATCAAGCGGTTCAGGACCATCCGGGCGTCGATCAAAGAGGTTGGCCTGGTTGAGCCGCTGGTGGTCTATCCGCAAAAGGGCATGCCCGGGAAATATTTGCTCCTTGACGGCCACCTGCGTTTTTTTGCCTTGAAAGACCTGGGCGAGACGGAGGCCGAGTGCATCATCGCCAGCGATGACGAATGCTTCACGTACAATGCCAGGGTCAACCGGCTGAATCCGATCGCCGAACACAAAATGATCATGAAAGCCGTGCAGGCAGGGGTGAGGCCGGAGCGCATCGCGGCGACGCTGAATCTGGCGGTGAGCGAAGTGAAGTCCTGCATGAAGCTGCTGGATGGCATAAACGAGGAGGCCGTGGACCTGTTGAAAGACAAAGTGATTTCGCCGAATGCGATCCGGCTGTTGAAAAAAGTGACCGGCCTTCGCCAGATCGAAATTGCGGAATTGATGGTGAGCGCAAACAATTTCACCAAGGTCTACGCAGAGGCTCTGGTGCTGGGAACGCCGAAGGACGAGCTTGTCAATCCGGAGGTGCCGAAGAAGAAGCAGGGAATGACGCGCGAGCAGATCGCGAAAATGGAGCTGGAAATGGAGACGATCGAGCGCGACCTGAAGGCCGTGGAGAAGTCTTACGGGGAAAACATGCTGAGCCTGACCGTGGTCCGTGGATACATCAAGCGACTGTTGGAGAATGCCAAAGTGGTGAAGTTTTTGGCCGGCAACCACCGGGAAATTCTGTCGGAATTTGAATCAACCGCCGCCTCCGAGATGGTCTGAGGGGCTGACCAGGCTCCAACACCGATCCCAATACCATGCCTTTGCCGGGATGACATGCCTGATACTGCCGGGGGAACCACGAACTACTGCCCTCCGACCCGGAAGTGTGGCTCCCGATGTGCATGCGCCGTTTCGGGCAGGCTTGGCCCAACGCTTCGGCTGACGCGCGAAAGTCCCATGGATCTGCCCAATGTTGCGGGCTTGGCTTTCCTCTGACTCGCTGATATGCAGGTAGCGGAGCAAATCAAAATCGTTGAAGGTGCAACAACGCAATAATAATATGCCAATTGGCGATAAGATCATTTTAAGACAAGTTCTGCGGGATGAGTGTCTGCCGGCGCTCGCCAGGCAGGCGGCGTATTTCAGTGTGGCGGATGTTCGGGACTGGTTGCGACTGCGCAACCTCACTTGTCCGCCCGCGTTGCTGCGCGAGTATCTGTCCGCGTTCATGCGCGGCGGGGTCATTCACGACGCTGGGCGCGGCTGGTATTCCCGCATCGCCGAACCCTGCGCGCTCAACGAGAAACCCGTCGCCAGGCTGTCCAAGGAGGTGGCAAAGGCGTTTCCCCTGCTGGACTTCACCTGCTGGTCCACGGAACAGCTTCGCAGCTACGGGCATCTCCTGCTCGCCCGCTTCGCCGCGTTCATCCACACGGAACGCGACGCGATGTCGAGCGTTGCAGCGCGGCTTCGGGATAACGGCTACGACATCCACCTGAACCCGCGCGGGGCGGCGGCACGGCAGTTTGCCATCCGCGAGCGCACCGTGGTCATCCGCCCCAAGCCGACTACGCAGCCGCACGACGGGCATCTGGTGACCGTGGAGGGGTTGCTGGTGGAGTTGTTCATGGAAGTCCGGGCGCTGGGCTTGATGGATGAGGGCGAGTATTTCCGCATGTTCGACAATCTCGCTGGCTACTCGCGAATTTCGCTGGCCCGATTGCTGGATTATGCGCGCGAGCGCCGCCCTGCCGGGCTGGAATTGCAACGACACATTAAAGCGGAGTTTTTGAAAAACTCCGCGTTAGCTGGTTCTGATGACAAGCCATGATTTCGCCCGAATGTTTTGGAAGACAGTGGATTTTGAGAAAAGCTTCCGAAATCGGATGCCGGAATCCGGTGATGCTGGAGAAGACCATCGTCGCACTCCAGCTTCTGGGCCATTTGGCGGAAAGCGGATTACCCATCCAATTTAAGGGCGGATCGAGCCTGCTCCTGCGCCTGAATCCCATCCGGCGTTTGTCCATTGACGTGGACATTGTCACGCAGGCGAAGGCGGAGGAGTTGATCGCCGTTCTGAAACGGGTGAGCCATCTCATGCCGTTGGCCGGCTACACACACGATGCCCAGCGAGACAAAGAACTGCCGCCGAAAAAACATTTTCGCATCTTCTATCCGTCGGATGTCGAAGCAAAGAACGACCACGTTTTGCTCGACGTGCTCTTTGAATCACAGGCGCCAGCATATTGCGAACCGGTCATCATCAACACTCCGTTCATCACGCCGGAACGTGAAGTTCGCGTGCCCGTGCCGACAGTGAACAGCCTGCTCGGCGACAAACTCACGGCGTTCGCGCCGCGCACCATCGGCATCCTTTATGATCCGAAGCGCAAAACGGACATCGCGAAACAACTTTTCGATGTCGGAGTCCTATTCGACGCCGCCACCGATTTGAGCGTGGCCGCTGAAGTCTATGTTGCCACACACGCACGACAGATTGTTTATCGCAAGGCGGAATTCAGCCTCGCCGAGACTCTGAACGATTCCATCGAAGCCGGCCTCCTTTACAGCCAGATCGAATTGCGCGGCGGCGCAAAAACGGAGCACGGGCTGTTCTTGCAGGACGGCGTGACCGCGTTGCAAAACCATCTTGTGAACCAGCCATTCCGGCGCGACGAAGCCCGCATCGCCGCCGCCAAAGTCGCCTGTATCGCCGCGTGGATTCAGCGTCGCCCGGAGGGCGTGACCATTGAGCAATTGCGTTTTCAGCCCGACCGCATTGCTCAGTTGCGCGACTTGCAAATCCAAGCGCCCTGGTCGCCGTTGACCCGGCTCAAAGGTGGCAACGCACAGGCATTTCATTACTGGTACCAAGCACAGCGCATTCTGACCGGCGGTTCGACGCCGGGCTGAAGTTGCAAGGCGTTATGGGTTTTGTCCAACTGGGCGCGCAATCGCTCGCGCGCCAATTCGATCACCAGGCAGAATCAATTCGATGGCCACGACCCGCAGAACCCCGTGAACCGAATTTTAGGCGCGGCACTTTTCAGGGGCAAAGTTTGGCCAAACGGCCAAAAATCGGTTTGCGGCCCGCCTGCGCGTACCATTAGGGTGGTTCTGCCCGTATTTTCCCAGGGATCGATTGAACCTGTCAATGTGTTTCACCGGATCCTCCTGGAGCCGCCCTGTCGCTTCCCATCAGATGGTCTGTCGTAGCCACGATGATCCAATATCCGAATCCGGCCGGGGATATTCGCCCTGATCAACTCGATAACGAATTCACTCGCGCAATATATTCTGTCCGCGCAGTGCGGATTCCGACGCTTCAACAGCCACTCCTTCAACGCGTCCAAGCCGCCAATAGATTCCACCGATTCCCTTGTCCCGACCAGTTCCAAGAGGCCGTTTTTCTTCACTGCCTGAGCCTTTTCCCTCGCCACTATCTCCGGGTCAATTCCCTTCGATTCGACGACGGAGAGGGCAAAGGCGTTCTCTGCTTCAATTGTCGTTAGACCAGAAGCAGCATCAATGCAAGAAGCGGGGCTTCAATTCTCGCAGGAGCCTGCGGAGCTGCCGTTCATCCGTCCGAGCATCCCAGCCAAGCTTGCCCATCACCCAGCTGGTGAGAGCAACTCCCTTCAGCCCAGCTGCCCTCGCCTGTCGCCAGAGCCGGAGCGCCCTCATGCCATCCTCGTATCGCGCCAACTGGCTGGCCGACAATTTCACCCCCTGCCTGTGGACGTCGCGAGAGCGATGGAGGCGCGCAACGGCCTTCCATTTGAGGTCTCGCTTGTGGTCGAAACTCCAGTAACGCGGGATCAGGATCATCGTTCCAAACGGGGCGACGTTCACGCTTAGCTTCAACAGGAGGGGGCGCTCCCACTCCATGCCGTAGAGCACCCACTTGTGGCAGAACGCGTCGAATGCCACGCGGAAACGATCCTCCCCAGTCTTCCACCGGAATTGCCAGCCCTCTGGGCGGAAGTTACGTTCCAAGGCCATTCGCCGGCGAAGGATGCCCTTTTTTTTGTCCCGATACTTGTCCACATCGAAGAGCTTTTTTAGGAGTTCCCAATCGTCTTTGAACTCCAGTTTCTGCGAGAGCATTTCCTCCTTCAGGTCGAACTTGTGCTGCGCGGAGATCAGTCCCTCATAGCTGCCCACCTGCACGTCCCGTTCCTGTGCGGCGACCGCCTCCTGTTCGGTTTTCGATGGGAGATCGTTGAGCAACCCGGCCAGCAAACGCAACTGATCGGTCACGCGCCGCGCTGAGCAGATGGTGCCCAGGAGCAGTTCCAGCAATCCGTGGACGTCGATCGGCCACAACGAATAAGGCACGAGCAGCCAGGCGTAAACCTGCTCAACCAAACCGAAGTCTGTGTGCCCGCGCGCGCTGGCGGGGAGGCAGTGAAACTGCCGCACAAGGTCGCCGCATTTCTCCCGGCGTCGGAATGCCAACTGATCAAGTCTCGCCAGATCTTCAGATTCTCTTGTGCTCATTGCATCCCATCTTACCCAAACCGACCCGCCACCGCGACCGAAAAGCCGGACACCGATTGTTCCCAATTGTTGTCCTTATTTGGCTGGCAATTTTGGGCGATGCTACACTCAGTCGGAAAACCCCGATCCGCTCCGGGACTCGGAGTTGGACCGGCAGAGAAAGTCGTAATAACAATGATAATTGACAGAGCAAAACGCGCGGGATCACGGTGGAAGGCCGCCGGCCGCTGCGTCGTAGCGAAGGTCGCGCAGCATCTCGCCTTATGAAGGAGTTCAGCCTCTACGACATACTCGGCGTGCTTGCGCCCGGCGCGGTATTGACAATCGGAATCATTACTGTGTTCCCCGATGCCGCTGCTGTTTTGGCGAACAAGAATTTCACGGTCGGGGACTTTGGCATCGTTCTCCTGGCTTCCTACGTCCTGGGTAATCTCGTGGCCGGGCTCGGGAATTTTCTTGAAAGCGCCTACTGGAGGATGCGCGGCGGCATCCCGACGGACTCCGCCATCAGAGGCGACTGCGAACTCATCCACGCGCGCGCGCAGCAGGCGCTTCAGGCAAGGCTGCAGGCCAGCCGGTTGATAGGAGCAAACGAGCGCCTGGTCAACCTGGCCCCCCGCGATTGGAAGGGATTGACGCGCCGGATATATATCGAGATGGAGAACCGAAAGGCAACACGGCGGATCAACGTGTTTAACGCCCAATACGGCATGAACCGCAGCATCGCTGCGGGATTTATCGCGCTGGTCGCGCTGGTCATTTTCCACGCCGGCCTCGCGGCCTGGCGGATAGAATTGATACTCGCTGCCTGCACGGCACTGGCCTGCTACCGAATGGAGCGGTTCAGCCGTTATTACGCGGGCGAACTCCTGCGCGGCTACATCACCGTTGGAGAGCCGGCCAAATCCCCGGAGCCGGCACCGGAACTGGCATAAACATGCGACGCGACTTTGCTGACCAAACCTGAATTGACCAAGACTAAAACGACTATTATGGGAAAAGCCACATTCTACCCAATCGGAAACGCGGACACCTGTCTGCTACAGCTCAACAACGGCATGGTCTTCTTCTTCGATTATGCGGACACGCATGATCCGGAGGAAAAGGACGACAAGCGGATTCCGCTGGCCAAGAATTTCAAAGAGGATCTAGGCTGGCCCAAGCGCAACTACGTCAACGTGGGCGCCTTCACCCACGGCGATATAGACCACCTGAAGGGGGCGCCAGAGATTTTCTGGCTGGAACACGCGGCCAAATACCAGGGTGCCGACCGCATCAAAATCAACGAAATGTGGGTGCCGGCAGCGCTCATCGTGGAGGAGGGCTCCGAGGACGAAACGAAGATCATCCGGGCGGAGGCCCGCTACCGTTTCCTGCGCAAAAAGGGAATCCGGGTCTTTTCCCGCCCGGAGCACCTCAAGGACTGGCTGGAGGAACAGGGCAAGAATCCCGCCGACTACACGGACCTTATCGTGAACGCCGGCAAGACAGTGCCCGGCTTCACGCTGGAGGGGCAAGGGATCGAGTTCTTTGTCCATTCCCCCTTCGCCAAGGCCACCGATGACGGCATGTTGGACCGCAACAACGACTGTCTGGTGCTACAGGCGACCATCCGGGTGGACGGCGCCGATACCAAATTCCTCATCACCGCCGATTCCACATGGGACCGCTGGGTCAATATCGTAGAACATCACCCGCGCCCATAAGAATGACCACCGGCTGGCCTGGGATATCCTCAAGATTCCCCACCACTGTAGCTATCTCTCGATGGCCGAGGAGAAGGGCGACTACAAGACCAAACCGACCCCGCAGTTCGAATGGCTGCTCAAGCAGGGTGCCCAGCGTTCGGTGATGGTGTCGAGCAGTTGGCCGGTCCCAAGCACCACGGAGGACCAGCCGCCGCATGTCGAGGCCTACCGCCGCTACAAGGACACCGCCCAGGAACTGGATGCCAGCTTGGTCGTTACCATGGAGAACCCGAGCAAGGACAGTCCGAAGCGCACGGTCATCACCATCAACGGCAACGGGCCGACCCTGAAGCGGGACTTCATTCCAGCGGCAATCGCCATCACCTCAACGCGATCGCCACGGGTGGGATGAGCGCCAAGCCCCAGTTATTGACGCTCTCCGGAGAGCGTGTTCCTGTCAGCGGCCTGCTGATCGCGAAGGCCAGGCAGTTCGCTCAGTATTTGCAGAATGCGGGGTCCCGTGCGTTTGTGAGGCTCCGCGAGGTCCGCCGGCTGGTCGAGCCGCCGGCCGAAACCGTGTCCTTTGTGGTCACCACCGAGCGACCACAGAAGCTGGCTCATCCAATTGAGCGCGAGGAGCCGTTGGCTGCGACATTTCCCGAGGGCGACCACAGGGTGCCGGAGGTGATCAGCCTCCGCCGCGACTTCCCAAATGTGCCACACTTGAACCTCGGGATTAACGAGCTGCCAAAAAGTCTCTGCCTATACGACCAGCCCTACGAGAACGTGAGGCTGACCTGGACCCCAGCCGAGTTTCTCTATCGGATACACTTCTGGCTTTCCGGAACCGCCACAGGAACGCTGCACGGGGAGGATCAGCCACTGGAGCCGCTCCTGGCCGGCTCCGGGTTTCGACTGGTTCTGCCCGCCGACTTCGACGTATCCAATCCCAACCAAAAGCCACGGCCGTTCAACCTCTTTCGGGTTGAATCCGTGGAGGGCCAGTTCACACTGCGCGCTGTCTGGCAGGCGCCAGGGCAGAAGATTGATTCGGTCGCGGCCGTGTTCCGGTGTCAGCCGCAGCAGCACGGTGTCATCAACCACCAGCCACTAAACCTCCAGCAATTGCAAGAACTCTGCCTCCGCGTCGGTTTGAACATTGCCGAGGAGCTTCGCCAGACTCTCCGCCAATGGTTTCTGGACAAGCCCCAGGAGGACATCCTTCAGGCCAAAATCGTGCTCATCCTGATCCTCCCAAAGACCAGGCATCCGGGAGGACAGGTTGAGTCGGTGGAGACCCGGGCGTTCGTCACGAGGGGGGTCTCCGTGGAAGAGCTGGGGCGGCGCCTCGGGTTGTTCGACCGGCACGGGGGCACCGCAGGGATGATCATCGGCAACCCCAGCATTCCGGGCAAGACGCTGGAAAGCGTGGAGATCTGTCTGCTCCAGGTTCTCAACGCTCTCTCCCCGGCCAGCGCGGCGGTCCTCAACGGCATTAAGCCCTGCCAGGTTCGCATCGTCGCCATCGGCACCGGGGCCCTCGGCTCGCAGGTCTATAACAACCTTGCCCGCGCGGGCTATGGAAGGTGGACGCTCATCGACAATGACGTGCTCCTGCCGCACAACTGCGCCCGGCACTTCCTTGGAGATTGGGCCGTAGGCACGAACAAGGCCCAAACGATGGCGCAGGTGGGGAAGATCACCCTAAACGATCCCGCCATCGCAGAGTTCATACCCGCCGACGTTCTCCAGCCGGCGCAACACGCGGAGGCCGTCAATAAGGCCCTGCAAAGCGCGGAATTGGTGCTGGACCTCTCCGCCTCGGTGGCGGTTTCCCGGCATCTGGCCCAAGTCGAAACCAAGCCGCGCACGTTTTCGGCTTTCCTCGCTCCAAAAGGGGACGGGCTGGTCATCGCGGCCGAGGACAACCAGAGGACAGTCCGCCTTGATTGGCTGGAGATGCTGCACTACCGGGCGGTTCTGAACGAGCCTGCGCTCGCAGACAGCCTGCAGCCCAAAGAGGCCCGCATCCGCTATGGAAATTCCTGTCGCGACATCAGCACGGAAATGGCGCAGGACGACACCGCGCTATGGGCCGCAATCGCCAGCAAGGCGGTCAAACAGATGAGGGAGGATGCCGGCGCGGCGCTGAGGATTTATCGCGCCGACGAACGCGGCCTCACAAGCCTGATTGAACCCAAGGTCTTGGAGGCCAAAACCCTTCGGTTTGGGGACTGGGTCATTCGCATGGATGGCTGGCTTTTGGAGAAGCTGGCCAGGCTCAGAGACGCCAGATTGCCCAATGAAACCGGGGGAGTCTTGCTTGGCGCATTCGACACCTACCAGCGAGCGTGTTCCGTCGTGGACGTCCTTCCCTCTCCTCCCGACAGCACCGAGTGGCCGACCTCCTACATCCGTGGATGTGAAGGCCTGGCCGCCAAGGTCCAGGAAGCAAAAAGGCTCACCCTGGGCCAGATCAGCTACGTCGGGGAATGGCACTCCCACCCACGAGGCGCCTCCATCCATCCCAGCTCCGACGATCTGCGGGCTTACGGATGGCTCACGAGCCATATGCATGCCGAAGCACTGCCCGGCATCATGCTCATCATCGGCGACAGGCGGGAAATCTGCCTCGTTTCTGCCGAGCCGAGATCACCGAGAACCGGACCGAAGATCAATACCAAAGCCCGGGCCCTGGCTGGTGGCTGTAGTTGAACCCCGGCCCCCGCTGTGCATAATGGTCCTGTCGTGCATGAAGACCCTACCGTGACGGATAGTGCCGGCGCTGCCGGTGACCTTTGGAGGTCATCTCGCGGCGGATATGGATCTGCTCGCGGGAGCAATGCTCCCGACGCCCAGCCATCCTCCACGTCTGAGGACATCCGGCGCGTTCGCAGGGTGTTTGCCGCGCGGTCTGATACGGTTAATTGCACAGGGAGACGATTTCGTCCCCGTCATTCTCCCGAACCCGGCCGATTGGCTGCCGCCCACACACGCCCTATGAACTATTGACCAAATGCTATGCAAAAGGACTCCGGCCATTTGCTTTTCTCGCCCAGCGACCTCGTCCGTTATCTGGCCTCCCCGTTCGCATCATGGATGGATCGCTACCACCTGGAGAATCCGGGTGCGGTCACTCCGGACGAGCCAACCGCAGATGAGAAACTTATCGCGCAGACGGGCGATCAGCACGAGCGCACGGTGCTCGATGAATTCAAGTCATCGGCCGCCAGCCCGGTCGAGATTCCGAAAAACGATCGCGCCGCCGCCCGGAAAATGACGCTTGCGGCCATCCGTGCAAAAGCCCCGATTATTTACCAAGCTGCCTTGGAAAACGGGCGTTTCACCGGCTTCGCAGACTTTCTCACGCTCGACGCGTCCGGGAGGTATCAGGTTTGGGACACCAAGCTCGCCCGCTCGCCCAGGCCGTATTACGCCATTCAGCTTTGCTGCTACTCGGAAATGCTGGCCGCCGCGACCGGCGAGCGGATGCCCCAAAAATTCGGCATTATTCTCGGCAGCAAGGACAGGGTTGAATTCCGCGTCGAGGACTTCATCCACTACTACCACCGTATTATGGGGAGCTTCCTCGCCATGCACGACAGCTTCACCGGGAAAATGGCGGAACGCCCGGAGCCCCTCCCGCGAGCGGACCACGGCCGCTGGACCTCCCACGCGGAGAAGTTCTTCAACGACTCCGACCACATCGTGAGGGTCGCCGGAATCAGTGTAGGCCAAATCAAGAAGCTGAAAACGGCCGGCATTGCAACGGTGGCGGGACTTGCCGCAGCCTCGGGCAAGTCGGTTCACAAACTCTCCGGCGACTCGTTGGAAAAACTCGTCGCCCAGGCTCGTCTTCAGTGCCAGACGCGCGCCGATCGGATCGAGGACCCAGATGCCACACCGCGATACGAAGTCTTGCCCCACATCGGCATCAACAGCGAAGCCGTGGGTCTCGCTGCCCTTCCGCCGGATCATCCGGCCGATGTTTTTTTCGACATGGAGGGCTACCCGTTGGTGTCCGGGGGACTGGAATACCTGTTTGGTGTCGGCTCGCGGAACGTGCAGCCGGGTATATTCAACTTCGCGGACTGGTGGGCGCACGACCGCGACGAAGAGAAGCTCGCGTTCGAGGGTTTCGTGGACTGGGTATTCAATCGGTGGAAACATAACCCCGGGATGCACATCTACCATTACGCCGCCTACGAGGTCATTGCTGTTCGGCGGTTGAGCACCCGCCACGACACCCGTCAGGAGGAGGTGGACGAGCTTCTCCGGAACAAGGTGTTCGTGGATCTCTACCAAATCGTCCGTCACGGTGTGCGCATCGGCGAGGACAGCTACTCCATCAAGACAGTCGAGCGCATTTACCGACCGAAACGCGCCACCGAGGTCGCCACAGCCGCCGAGTCCATCGTTCAATACGCCCGCTGGATCGAGAGCAAGCAGGCCCGCGATTGGAACATCAGCCCCATCCTCAAGGGCATCCGAGACTACAACGAGGACGATTGCAAATCCACGGCGGAACTGTTGCAGTGGTTGCGCAAGTTGGCTGGTGAACACAAGATCACCGCTGCACGCCCAGGTTCTGTCTCCACCCCGGCGGCGCCGCCGGTGTTGCCGCCGCAGGTCATCGCGAGGCAGGACACCGCGATAAAACTCCGCAAGCAGGGCGACTCGGTCGCGGTGGTTCTTGCTGACTTGATTGACTTTCACCGCCGGGAAGAAAAGCCCATGTGGTGGCGGATGTTTGACCGCGCCGTAGCTACGCCCGAGGATCTCCGCGACGACCCCGGCTGCATCGAAGGCGTCCAGGCCGCAGGGTCTCCCGTGCCCGAAAAACAATCGTCCGTGCAAACCTACCGCTTCGATCCGTCGCAGGAATGCAAACTTGCCGCGGGCGACAAGTCCAAGGTGATGTTTACCCACAACCTGGAGGCGAAATTCACACTGGCGAGGCTTGATGCGTCCAAGGGCGAACTGCAACTCAAGATTGGCAACAAAGCGTTGACCGAGAAATTCAGGGGTGCTTTCCCCCGGCATGGCTCACTGCTTCCGGATGAGTATGTGCCGGCGGCGGCGATCCAGGCGGCGTTGAACGAGGTTGCCGCCCGGCACTTGTCAAAAAGCCTCCACGCGCCGGTGGCGGCACTCTTGAATCGAGTGCCAACCGCGACGTTGCTGCAAAACGCCGGCGAGTCCGCAGGCAACGCCGCCATCCGCATTACCCGCTTGATGGCCGGTGGATGCCTTGTGGTCCAAGGCCCGCCAGGAACCGGCAAGACCCACACAGCCTCGCGTGTAATCACCGCGCTTCTCGCTGGGGGCAGGAAGGTCGGCATCGCCTCCAACAGCCACAAGGCGGTGGTGAATCTTCTCATTGCCTGCGGCGACGCAGCCAGGGAGGGCGGTGGCCTTCTTCGTGGAATCAAGGTCGGTGGTGACGCCGAAGGGCCGTTGTTTTCGTCCAACCCCGGCGTGAAATTCATCAAAGACACCGGCGACGCGTATTCTGCTTACACGGGTGGCGCCGTAGGTGGAACGGCCTGGCTCTTTGCCCGGCCCGAATGGGAAGGCGCCCTCGATTTCCTTTTCATTGATGAAGCCGGCCAGGTGTCTCTGGCCAACGCCGTCGCCATGGCGCGGTGCGCGAAGAACCTTGTCCTCCTCGGTGACCAGATGCAACTTGAGCAACCCGTGCAGGGCTCCCATCCCGGCGATGCCGGGCTCTCCGCCCTGCAATACGCTCTCAAGGACACGAACGCCAGCCGGCCCGATTCGCCCGTCTTCCACGCCGTGGTGCCACCGGACCACGGGCTTTTTCTTGGCGAATCGCACCGGATGCACCCGTCGGTCTGCCGCTTCATCTCGGAGAGCATTTATGAGGGTCGGCTCGGTTCACATCCCGACTGCGCCAGGCAGAAGATCATTGTCCCGCCAGGCACCAACGGCCTCATCACCCGGGAGGCCGGGATTGTCTTCAGCGGCGTCGAGCACGATGGAGACATCCAGCAGAGCGACAAGGAAGTTGAACGGATCATGGTGATCTACGGCGAGCTGATGGGGCGCCCCTTCACCGACAAGCATGGCATCACAAGGCCGCTGGCGATCGAGGACTTTCTTTTCATCGCCCCCTACAATGCCCAGGTCCGCGCTCTTCAGGCCGCTCTCCCAGTTGCCGCCCGCGTCGGCAGCGTGGATAAGTTTCAAGGGCAGCAAGCCCCCGTCTGCGTTCTTTCCCTCTGTTCCAGCTATGGCGAATACGGCACTCGCGGGCTTGCCTTCATTCTCGACCGCAACCGGATTAACGTCGCCGTCTCTCGCGCCCAATGCCTCGCGGTGGTCGTCGCAGACCCGCGCATCGCCAGCGCGGCCGCTGGTTCCATTGACGAAATGATGCTCATCAACCTGTTGTGCAAGCTGACCGGATCATATGCCGCCAACTGATAGAGATTCGGCGCGGCGGCCGGTACTTGGATACTGTGTTTCAAGGAGAGGTGCTCAGACCAGTCCAGATCGGCGCAGTCTTTCGCCGGCCCGGATAAAAACTATGCGTGCGCCAAGCGCAATGGCGCAGGCGGTGGATGCCATTCCGCAAGGCCCACACCCGGGACGCGGTCGGGACGGATTGCCGGAGCAACACGGAGATATTCAAATGGTTCCGGCTGTTCATTCCCCAGACTGATCCCTGGGAGTGAGCGGTTTTTCTAGGCCCATCGCATGTATAAATGGGGACTTTGAATGAAGCGGCCCGATGAAAAGCAATCGAATATCTCGAATGAAAAATCGCAACAAGCCAAGAGGTGGAATTCTGCAATCGCAGTGATACACGGTGAACGCGGTCGCGGCAAAGCTGGGGTGGGTCGCTCTTAAAAGGCAATCGAGGTTACCCTCTAGGGCCACGCGTGGAAAGTGTACCCGATGAAGTGCCGCAACAAGACACTTTACCGTGTCGTCCACCAAGTGAATAGCGAACGGCGCCCCAAAAATTTTAGCTTGCTGGCTGATGCCAAAGCTGACGCCAAGAATCTCATCAAGGAAATTTACACTCAAGGTGACAGCAAAATCCACCTGGCCGCCGATGAAAAGCTCGATTGGCAGGCTGCAATGAATGTTTTGAAACGAGCGGGCATCCGGTAAAGCCTTGAGACGATTTGCCGCCAGTATGCCGATCTGTGCGCCGCCGCAGGCGGGGCCGGACTCTTGACCGACATCGTGCGCAAGCATGTCTCCAGCGGCCCGGCGAAACACACGCCGATCCAGCTTGGCAGGCTCAAAGTTATCTTCAATTCGACGATGGAGAGCGAGGGCCGTTCGACGAGGTATGTCCAAGTGCTAAAATCCTATTGTGGAACTTTCGTGCGGGAGATCGGGCCGGACACCATGACTGACCAAATCACGCGTGAGATGATCCAAGAGTTTTTGAATGACCGGAAGGTTTGCCCCCGTGGAAAACTCAACTTTGCGAGGGCTATTCGTGTCATGTCGGTTTTCGGCAAACGTCAGCGGTGTGTGCCAGAGGATTGGGCGGAAATCGACCACCTGACCCTGCCCTTGGTCAAGGAGGGAACGGTGCTGACCTATTCGCCTGATGACCTAAAAAGGCTGCTGGCCGCCTCTCCTGACACGTTTATTCCATGCCTCGCCCTGGCCGCTTTTGCGGGAATGCGGTCGGCAGAAATTGAGCGCATTGGATGGGACAATATGCCCGCGCTACGGCAGCGACATGATGCCCCTTGCGCTGAAGTTTTTCCTGCAAGTGCCATGATGGCAGTGGCGGCGGCGCAATTCACGCCAACCTCGAAACCCTGGATGCAGGGATTGAGCCGACTTGGCGCTGCGCGTGGTTGGTGGTCGAGGCGGGTGTCGTTGCCCTGATGCTCGCCTTGGAACGTCCCTGCCTGAGCGCGGCCGCCCTGGACTTGCTGGCGGGCGCCAGCAATGGCAATCCACGCCTGCTCAATCTTCTGGCCCGCGCCGCCTGGATCGCCGCTGCCCAAGCCGGCGTTAACACGATCGGTCTCGAACAAGTGCAAACCGCTCTGAATTTGGTTCCGGCCGCACGCGACAAAATCAACCCCTAATCAACCTGACTGATGAAACCGGACCTTTCCGTTCTGGAGAAACCTCAAACCTCCTATGACCTAGTGGCCAACGTCCTGGGCCAGGCGCCGCAGATTTCGATCTTCATCTGGACCAAGCTTTGTTGGTCTTGGTTTTGGCGATGAAACGAGCCCGGCGTTCCCCAAAGTTACATGCTCCCAAGCGGGCAGACAATCGCGAACAACAACTGCCCTTCTAATCCAGCGGCCACTCCGTAGCCCGGTCAGGCCCGGGTCTGACCGAGCTACGAATCAAATCGCCACCACCCACGAAATAATCCGCAGCTACACCACCCGTTTCCACGAATTAATCATCCACAAGCCACACGGCAAAGTCAGCCGCGCCACACGAATGTCCGCGGTGCAAACCCCCGTTCACGGTGTGCTAAACATCTTCAACGCCCGCTCCCCCCGCAGATGGCGCCAAGAGGGCATCGGCAGCCCTTGATGGCACACCGGATCTGCACAGCCCGGCTTGAGGTGCTAACGAGTGCGCGCCTTCGGTCATGTGGCGCAAGTCCACAGTATTCCGCTAGACTTTTCAGGCGGCCACCCACTTCAAGCCAAGAGCGAACCAGCCAATGTCCCCAATTGGAGACACCCTTATGAATGCTGGGACCATTCCCGCACATGCGAACAACAGCAGGAGTAGAGACGATCCCGCGGCATGCGAACCGTAATCAAGGGCAGCCCCCCAAACTTCGCTCAATTTAACGAAGACGGCGGCGGATGTGGACCCCGGCACCTGCGGGGAAGCGTGGCAAGGACTCAGGATGCGGATTACCAGCCACCAAGTTCATGTTTCACGCAGGTGTACCACCCCAGATGGATAAACAAATTCAACTCCCGATTACCCCATCTAACCGCGCAAGGATCAAGTACGTCAAGTGAGCAAAAATAGCCAATGGGCTCCGCCGGATATTTCGGACCAATTCGAGATCACAGGGGTACCCAATCCCAGACTGCCGGGTGAATTCGGTTTTCTGTGCGTGGAATATGGCGCACCGGCATGAGATCGGTCCGACCACCCAGCGAGGGGCGGTCCAAGAGAAGTTCCAAGAGCAGAGGGCCTCTACAATCAAGACCGAAAATACGCCGAAAATAATTAAACCTACAATGTGACCGTGAAAAAATTCGATATAGCCAAGTGGTTAGGCGCAGCCGATGCTGGCCGCTATCTGGGCTATAGTCGAGACTGGGTGGAGCGCCGGGCGCTGGAATGGCAGGATAAGCCGGCACCAGACCGTATCCGCTACAAAAAAGCCCGTTCAGACGGACGGCGCCGGTACTTCGTCCCCGACCTTGAGGCCCAGCTTTGTGAATAATTTTGCCCAGGCGTAGTCCTTCTTTTCCGCGGGCAGCCACTTCAGCTTCGGACCTTTTCCATGCAACCAGTGTTGCGGTATGACCCCGTAAGATTCCCGCAACGTCTCCAGTCCTCCCACCTGATTCAATTCTGCCGCGGTTTGGCTGTCATGGACTCCATTGCTACGGTTTACCAAAACGTAAAACCCCCGGCCGCCGTGTGATGTCAGTTTCTTGGTCAGCCGTCCGTCCTTGAACATCAATTCCAGCCGCTGCGTCAGGACCCCCTCCCCGACATGATCTGAGCTTCCGCGGCCCCCTGGAAAATACCAAGGGGTATCTGGGTACCGTTTTTTTGACCAAGCGTCCATTGCTGCGAGCAGCACTTGCCCGTCTGGATGCAAATAAATGCACGGGTTGTCCGCGTTTTTCTCCGCGCGTCGGACATACATGGAGTCCCCTTGGATGAAGCCGGGCTGTTCAGTGTCCTTTGCGTCGCGGCGCAGGGCCAGGGTTTCCCCAGTCCTCGTGCCAAAGAAATTCTCCCAAAGGAATTGCCAGCCAATCACCTCGCTGCGCTTATCCTCAAACAGCAGACCAGCGACGGTATGCACCTCCTCAGTGGAACTGCACGCGACCTCTTTGGTTTTCCGGGCTTCGCTCGGGCTGTAATACCGGTCCCGTTTGGAAATAGGATTGACGATCAGCTTTTCCTGCCGCACGTTCCAATCCAACGCTTTCGAGAGGGTATTCAGTTCGAGGTCGGTAGTCCGGGCTCCGCCTGATCCCGCCTTGACGTTTTTCTTTCGCCAGGCGTGGTATTTATCCAACAGGGCCGGGGCAAGTTCATCAACATATTTCCCTTCAAAAAACTCCTCGAGGCGAGGGACGGCATCTGCCTCGGTACGGCTGTGCTTCTCGCCAGGCTTTCGCATCTTGCCGCGCCGGATCGAAGCGAACTCGGCCTCTTCGTATGTTGACAGCGCGTCCGTGATCTTCAACCTGGGCAACTTCTCTTTCGCTGGCTCGACCCCAAGTTTCGCTTCAGATTGTTTCCGTTCGTAGGCGTTTCGGAGGTCAGTGGCGATCGCCTTCCGCGTGGTCTCCAACGATTGATACGTATCTCTGCCGTCGGTGCAAATCCGGATGTAAAACATTTTGGAGCCAGTGTGCTGGTAAAGCATCCGCTCCCCGGAGACCTTGATGAGCTTTTTCATGCGTCGTGTTTTATGGACGGGTATTATACGGGTATTTTAGCTTTTCGTCAACGCTTTATGTTCGGCAGGGTTCCAGCTTTGCTTCAGGTCTGTTACTTAAACACCATGTTTACAAGTGGTTATGATGTGTATATTCCCGCGGAAGTGGTGCACACCAGATGGAGTTGAACCATCAACCTTCTGATCCGTAGTCAGATGCTCTATCCAATTGAGCTATGGGTGCAATACCCTGATTATCAACCACTTGAGATGCTACAAAACGCGCGCGTGCGGCGCGATTTCAACATTTCACAGTCAGATTGTAGCTTGGAAGATTTCGTCTGGCAAACAACAATTCGTCAAACTGTTCTCTTGTCACTATTCAGCACGCTGGGTTCATTATTCTTTCCAGCTATTCTTGCCAGCCGCCGCCCAGGGCCTTGATCAGGCGGATGGTGGCGGCGAAGCGGCGGCCGGTCAATTCGGCGGTTTGGCGTTCTTGTTGAAGTTGGGCGCGGCGGGCAGCCAGGACCTCAAATTGGGCGACACTGCCGGCGTCGTAACGGGCCTGGGTCAGTTCGGTGACGCGCCGGGCGGCCGCCAGGGCGTCGGCCAGGGCGCCGGCCTGCGCGGTCCAGAAGGTGATTTGGGCGAGGCTGTCTTCCACTTCCTTGAACGCGGTCAGGGCGGCTTGTTGATAGTTGGCCAGGCTCTCCTCATAGGCGGCCCGGGCTTGCCGGACTTGGGCGGCGGTGCGTCCGGCGGTAAAGAGGGGCAGGCTGGCGCCGGGGCCGAAGGAGAAGGCCAGGCTGTCCAGGTTGAAGAGGTTGCCGGCCTGGCCGCTGAGGTAGCCGGCCTGGCCTGTCAAGCGCACAACAGGAAACCAGGCGGCGCGGGCCGCGCCGATCTGGGCGCTTTTGGCGGCCAGGGTGCGTTCGGCGGCGGCGATGTCGGGGCGGCGTTCGAGAACGGAGGAGGGGAGGCCGGCCGGGACGGGCGGCGGCGCAGCGGCGGGCGGAAAATCTGTCAAGGTGAAGGAACTGGGGGCCTGGCCGCAGAGCAGGGCCAGGGCATCCAGGGTTTCGGCGCGCTGGCGGCGGAGATCGGCCAGGTCGGAGCGGGCGGCGGCCAGATCGCCCCTGGCCTGGGCGGCGTCAACCTCCGGGATGCTGCCGGCCTCGTAACGGGCCTGCAAAATGCGGACGGAGTCCTCGCGCAGTTGGATGTCGGCGGCGGCGGCGGCGAGCTGGCGGTCGAGGGAGCGGAGCAGGAAATAATTGACAGCGATGTCGGCGGTCAGGGTGAGGAGGATATTTTGGGTGTCGGCGACGGAGGCCTGGGCCTGGGCGCCGGCGGATTGGAAGGAGCGGCGGACCCGGCCCCAGAGGTCAACTTCATAGCTCAGGTCGAGGGGGACATTGTAGGTGTTCAGGTAAATGGGTTTCAACTGGAAAGGGATGTTGAAGGGGATGGGTTGGTTGCCGGAAGTGCGCTGGCGGCTGAAGGAGGGGTCGAGGGAAAGTTCGGGGAAGAACTGGCTGCGGGTCAGGCGTGCGGCGGCGCGGGCCTGGTCCACGCGGGCCACGGCGGCGCGCAGGTTTTGGTTGCGGGCGATGGCGTTGGTTTCCAGGCCGGCGAGGACGGGGTCGTGGAACACATTCCACCAATCGCCCTTGGGGGCGGCGTCGCCCGGTTCGGCCGGTTTCCAATGCCAGTCGGCGGGAGCGAATTGGGCGGGGACGGGCGGCTGGTAATTTGGGCCGACGGTGCAGGAGGCGGTGACCAGAAAAAGGAGGCACGCGCTGGGAAGGGCCGGTGTTTTCATAGATTTAATCGAGGGTTTGACGGTAGCGTTTGAGGCCGATGGCCAGGACGACGGCGGTGAAAAGGGCAATGGGCCAGAGTTGCGGGGCGATCTCGGCCAGGCCGTTGCCTTTGAGGAGGATGCCGCGAACGACGCGCAGGAAATGGGTGAGGGGCAGGATTTCGCCCACGGCCTGAGCCCAATGGGGCATGCCGCGGAAGGGAAACATGAAGCCGGACAGGAGGATGGAGGGGAGAAAGAAGAACATGCCCATTTGCATGGCCTGCCGCTGGTTTTGGGCGATGGTGGAAAAGGTGATGCCCATGGAAAGATTGGCGGCGATGAAAAGCAGGGCGGCGGCCAGGAGCAGGAAGAGGCTGCCGATGACCGGCACGTGGAAAAGGAAGCGGGCGGCGGCGAGCAGGAGGGCAATTTGAATGTAGCCGACCAGGATGTAGGGAATGATTTTGCCAATCATTACTTCGAAGGGCCGGGTGGGCATGGAGAGCAGGTTTTCCATCGTGCCCGATTCGCGTTCGCGGGTGATGGCCAGGGCGGTGATCATGACCATGGTCATGGTCAGGACGACGCCGAGCAGGCCGGGAACGATGTTGTGCTGGGTGAGGCCCTCCGGGTTGTAAAGGGCGTGGACGCGCAAGGCGGCCGGGCCGCTGGCAGGGGCGAGGTAGGAGAGGGGACCCTTGAGGTCATTTTGCAGGGCGTTGTCCAGAAAAGCGGGCAGGGCGCCCAGGGCGTTGCCGGTGGCGGCGGGATCGGTGGCGTCGGCCTCGATGAGAATGGCGGGCCGGTCCCCGCGCAAAACATCGCGGTTGAAGTTTTGCGGGATATTGACGACGAACTGAACCTGGCCGCGGGCGAGAAGGTCGCGGCCCTGGGCTTCGGTTTTTACCTGGCGGACGAAGTCGAAGTAGGCGGTGTTCTGGATGGCGCTGAGCAGGGTGCGCTGGAACGGGCCCTCGTCGGCGAGGAGCAGGGCCGCGGGCAGGTGTTTGGGGTCGGAATTGATGGCGAAACCGAAAAGAATGAGTTGCAGGATGGGGATGCCGACCATCATGCCGAAGGTGAGGCGGTCCCGGCGCATCTGAATGAATTCCTTCAGGACCATGGCCTGGAAACGCGCCCAGGAGAATTGAGGACGGGTTTTCATGGCGGGAAATTGGCGGGGGCCTGATCCATGAGGTGAATGAAAACATCCTCCAGGCTGGGCTGGACTTGACTCCATTGCAGTGGCGGGGCGCGGAAGGGGGCGATGGCTTGTTGCAGGGCGGCGGGGTCGTCGCCGCTGACGTGGAGGACGGCGCCGAAGGCGGAGGCTTCTGTGACGCCGGGGCGCAGGCGGAGTTGGGCGGCGAGGCTGGTCAAATCCGGCCCTGCGACCGACCAGGTGACCAGGCGGGACAGGGCGATGACTTGGGCGGCGGCGCCGTGGGTCAGGAGTTTGCCGCCGGCGATGAAGGCCAGGCGATGGCAGCGCTCGGCTTCGTCCATATAATGGGTGGCGATGAGAAAGGTCAGACCGCCGGCGGCGAGTTGATGGATTTGCTCCCAGAAATCGCGCCGGGCCTTGGGATCCACGCCGGCGGTGGGTTCGTCGAGCAACAGCAGTTTGGGGCGGTGCAGGACGCAGGCGGCCAGGGCCAGGCGCTGTTTCCAGCCGCCGGAAAGCTGGCCGGCCAGTTGATCTTTGCTCCGGGCCAGGCCGAGGCGGCCAATGCTTTCGCGCACGGCCTGGCGGCGATTGTTGACAGCATACATGCGCGCCACGAAGTCGAGGTTCTCTTCGACGGTCAAGTCCTCGTAAAAGCTGAAGCGCTGGGTCATGTATCCGACCTGCCGCTTGACGGCTTCGCTGTCGGTGATGACGTTGTGGCCGAGGCAAAAGCCCGCGCCCTCGTCCGGCCGCAGCAGGCCGCAGAGCATGCGGATGAAGGTGGTTTTGCCGCTGCCGTTGGGCCCGAGAAAGCCGCAGATTTCGCCGGCGCGGACCTGAAGATCAATGTGATCCACGGCGGTGAGCGGGCCGAAGCGCTTGGTCATGCCGCGGACATCAATGGAGAAATCTTCGGGCATGGTCAGGGGCCGAACAGCACGTCCACGGGCTGGCCGGGATGAAGATGGGCGGCGGCGGCGGCGTCAAAAACCGTCTCCACCATGAAGACCAGTTTGCCGCGGCTTTCCTGGCTGTAGATGACGGGGGGAGTGTATTCGGCCTGGGGCGAAATGAAGGAGACTTTGCCGGCCAGCGCCTGCGCCAGGCCGTCCAGGGTGACGCGGACCGGATCGCCGGGATGAATGGCCCCGACGCGGGCTTCCGCCACGAAGGCGCGGACTTTGACGTTTTCCGGCGGGAGCAGCGCGACCACCGGCAGGCCGGCGGCGACCCATTCGCCCGGACGATAGAGCGTGTCAAAAACAAGGCCGGCCGCGGGCGCGCTTTGACTTTTTTGCGACAAGTCCCAGTCGGCCCGGTCCAGGGCGGCTTGCAGGGCGCGGACGGCGGCGGCGGCGGCGGCGATTTGGTCTTCGCGGGAACCGGTTTGCGCGGTCTTTAAATCCGCTTCCAGTTGGGCGGCGCGCTGGCGGTCCTGGTCCCGGGTGGAACGGGCGCGGTCCAGGTCCTGCCGGGCGGAGCTTCCGGGAATGGCGTCGAGTTTTTCCTGGCGGTCCAGTTCCTGGTTTGCCAGGAGGAGGGCGGCTTGGGCCTGGTCGAGTTGGGCCTGGGCGGATTGGATTTCGGAAGGGCGTTTGCCCTTTTTCAAGTCGTCCAGCGTGGCGCGGCCCTGGGCCAATAGTTCGGCGGCCTGGTCGCGCGCCGCTTTCTCCGGGACATTGTCCAGGGCGAAGAGAGGATCGCCGGCCCTGACCTGGACGCCGCGCTGGACGGGGAGGGCCTGGAGCGTTCCGGCCACGGGGGAGGAGACATAAACAAATTCGCCCTCGACATAACCCTGCACGGCGGGGGCGGGCGGCCCGCCGCAAGCGGCCAGCAGGCCGCAGGCGGCGAGCAGCGGGAGCAGTTGGCGAAGGGGGGGTGAAGGTGAAGCAATCATAAGTGTGATTTTCCTTTCCTGACGACTACGCCGTGGAGGACTACCTTGAGGATGGCGGAAAAGGCGGTTTTCGGAGTGAGGCCAAGTTCGGCCATTTTGGGCGGATTGATGACGGCCTGGACCGCGCCGAGCAGAATTTCGATCATGAGAACGGCGGAGATGTCGTGGCGGATGAGGCCGGCCTTGCGCCCCTCGGCAAAGAGCTTGCCGAGGTGGCGTTGAATGATGTCGCGGCGCCGGGTCTCGACCAATTGGAACAGTTCCGGCGCCGCCCGGCGGAGGTCGCGGACAAAGTGCGGCTGGATTTCGTCCGTATGCCGTTGCACCAGGGCCAGAAGTAGCCGGAGGGCGGCGCCAACGTCGGCGGAAGAGCGGGCGGTGACGCGGGCGAGGTCAGCGTCCACGTCGGCAAATTTGTGCAGGAGGACGGATTTGAGGAGGTCGTTCTTGCTGGGGAAATGGGCGTAGAGCGTTTTCTTGCTCATGCCCAGCTCGGCGGCCAGGTCGTCCATGGTGACGTGACGGAAGCCGTTGGCCAGGAAATGGCGGCGCGCGCCGGCGATGATGCGCTGCCGGGCGGCGCGGACGGCGGGCCGGGGCGGGACGGTTTTCAACTGGCGTCTCATATCCGGTTTCAGAGCGATAAACGCTGGAAACTATTCCAGTATCCCTGGTTTCCACAATTTGTCAAGTCCGAAGACAGGGCGGCAGAGGCCTTCCCCCCTGGCCGGAACTGAAATTAACTGAAATCAGGTGAAAACAAGCGAAATCAGGCGAAATTAACTGAAAATAATGGGACGCACCGGACGGTTGGGGCGGACGGGGCCGCCTGGGCGGAGGCGGGCCAACACGGTCGCGCGCCTGCGGCCCGGCCACCCAGGGCGCCGGGCGGCCGATGGGTTTGAACCCTCCGCCACGGCTCCCGCCTGCTGCGCCTTCTTCCATACTGAGGGCATAGTAGTGGTTAAATGCCATAGTGTCAATGGAAATGTTGGAGATTTTTAGCGCGGTTTCACAAATACTGCAGCCGCATTACGCGCCAGGGCGGGTCCCGAATTATCGGGACCCGCTGCGGCGCGCACGGAGTGCGCGCCCTACCATCGTCATTTAGGGCTGCACAACTTCTTAAACCGCCCTGGCCGGCTGGATTTCGGGGCGGCGGCAGGTGAGGACGGGGACGAACAGCGGGGCGGACCGGGGCAGGTTCGCCGGCCCGCTGCGCCGCTTGCGGCCGGGGCGGTTTTTCGGGTCATTTTCCCGGCTGGCCGGCCAGGGTGTTTTTCTGCTGCTGCAAGGCCTGGAGGGTGTCTGTATCGGCGGGTGGGATGACCTGGAGGAGTTGGTCAATGACGGCCATCTGCTGATTGAGCAGGGCGGGAGCGGCCGGCGTCCCTTGGGGAAGTGGCGGTTGAGGCGCGGGCGGAACGACGGCCTCCGGAGCAGGCGCGGGCGGGGGCGGGGATTTTTTGAAGGCGAGGCATGCCCCCGCGCCTCCCGTGAGGAGAAGGGCCAGGAGGATGATTGGAAAAAGGAGGGACGGCCGCGCCGGCTCTGGCGCGCGTCCGGCCCGGCCTGGTCCCGCCTTGGGAAGGTCTCCATTCATTCTTGGCAACGGACTTGGTGAATTGAACCCGGCATGCGGGGAAAGTCAATTGAGGAACAGGACTTCGTTGGTCTGGAGGAGGGCGTGGGCGTATTTGGCCCAGGTGCCGATGGCCCGCAACTGGTTGGGGCCCAGGCTGACCAGGGACATGCTGCGCCGCCCGCCGGCGCGGCCGCCGACGGGCCGGGCGGTGGCGCCGCGGTCGGCGCGGAGACGCTGGCGCGCCTCCTCGGTGATCAATTCCGCCGGAGGCGAGTCGTCCACAAATTCCACGCCCAGCTTGATTTCCATGTCCGTCGGGGGCCGCTGCAAAATGCGGTCGTAGAGGAAGCGGATGCGGGCCTCGGGGCCGGACAGGGCGAGGAACTCAGGCAGGTTGACCAGCTTGCGGGCCAGTTCCACGACCAGGGGACTGTTCATCATGAACAGGGCCTGCTGCGGCACGGTGGTCTGGTAGCGTTTGCCCATGGTGATGTCAGGGTTGGCAAAATCGAATTGACTGTACACTTCCGGCAGATTGCGGCGGTCCACCAAACCATAGAGGGTGCGGCGATGGGAGAAGCCGCCCTGGCCCTGTTGCAGCGGCACGGGCGGGCCGCCAAGGGTCAAATCCAACTGCCCGCCCAGGGCGAGGACGGAATCGCGCACGGCCTCAAATTCCAGGCGGTGGATGTTGGCGCGCCACAAGAGCCGGTTCTGCGGGTCCACTTCGGCGTAACGCGGATTGTTCTGGCTGCTTTGCTGGTAAACGCTGGAAAGCATGATGAGGCGGTGGAGTTTTTTGATGGACCAGCCGTCTTGCATGAAGCGGGCCGCCAGCCAGTCCAGCAGTTCGGGATGGCTGGGCGGGTCGGACTGGTTGCCGAAATCGTCCGGGGTGGTGACGATGCCTTCGCCGAAATGGTGCATCCAGACCCGGTTGACCAGGACGCGGGCGGTGAGGGGATTGGCCGGATTGACGATGGCCTGGGCCAGTTGGAGGCGGCCGCTGCCGAAGCGGAAGAGCGGGGGATTGGGGCCGGCGATGACGGAGAGGAAATGGCGCGGCACCAGGTCGCCCTTGTTGCCGGCCTCGCCGCGGATGAAGAGGGGTGAATCGTGGGGCTTGAGGATGTCGCGCAAAACGGTGGCGCGGGGCGGAGAGCCGGGATCGTTGGCCTCAAGGTAGGCGACGGCGCGGCGGGCCTGATTGATTTGTTGCTGGAGTTGTTTGCGCGTGTCGGCGTTGGAGCCAGCTCCGCCGCCGCGGGCCAGGCTGCGCAGTTTGAACTGGGCCTGGGCCAGGATTTGGTTGGTGGCGTTGAACTTGGCCGCGAAATTGGCGTAGGCCGGGGTCATCTTGATTTCCCCCAAAAGCGGCTCCTCGGCCGGTTCAGCCGAGCTGTCAAATATGCCTTTCAAGGAATAGTAATCCTTTTGCGGAATGGGGTCGAATTTATGGTCGTGGCAGCGGGCGCAGGTGACGGTCAGGCCGAGCATGCCTTTGCAGACCACGTCAATCCGGTCGTTGATGATGTCGTTGATGTTATCATTGAAACGGGGTCCGAGGGTGAGGAAGCCCAGGGCGGCCAGTTCCTGGTGGTCCTTGGTTTGGGGAAGCTGATCGCCGGCGATTTGTTCGCGGATGAATTGGTTGTAGGGCTTGTCTTCGTTGAAGGAGCGCACCACGTAATCGCGATAAGTCCAGGCGAAGGGATATTGCGGGGTATCCTGATTGGCTTTGATGTCGCCCTTGGTGTCGGCGTAGCGGGCGGTGTCGAGCCAGAACCGGCCCCAGCATTCCCCGTATTGCGGCGAGGCCAGGAGGCGGTCCACCACCTTGGCGAAGGCGGCGGGGGAGGGGTCGTTGGCGAAGTCCAGCGCTTCCTCCGGGGTGGGCGGCAGTCCTGTCAAGTCGAAAGTAGCGCGGCGCAGCAAGGCCTGCTTGTCCGCGGGCGGGGCCGGCTTGAGGTGGCTGGCCTCCAGTTTGGCCAGAATGAAGGCGTCCACCGGCGTGGCCACCCAGGCGGCGTCGGCCACTTCCGGGGGCTGGACTTTTTGCAGGGGCTGAAAGGACCAGTGTTCGCGCCGGTTTTTGCCCCAGTCCGCCGCGGCCAGGGTGGCGCCGGCCACGCGC
This sequence comes from uncultured Verrucomicrobiae bacterium, assembly GCA_963707025.1. Lineage (GTDB taxonomy): Bacteria > Verrucomicrobiota > Verrucomicrobiia > Limisphaerales > Palsa-1400 > JBEKOF01. The sequence goes on from CAVPOM010000004.1 coordinate 658,760, forward strand.
GGGTCGGGCGCGCCCATTTTGACCCAGGCTTCCAGGTCGGCGATCTGCTGGTCGGGAAGTTTCTGGTCCTTGGGCGGCATTTGCAGGTCCGGGTCGGTGTAGCGGACGGCTTTGATGAGCAGGCTGTTGTCCGGATCGCCGGGGAGGATGGCCGGCCCGGTCTCGCCGCCTTTGAGGAGGCTTTCGCGGAATTCGACGGAGAGATTGGCCTTGAGTTTTTCGGCCTGGCGGCTGTGGCATTTGTAACAATTATTGACAAAGACGGGGCGGATTTTGTTTTCGAAGAACTGGAGTTGGGCCGGAGTGGGGTCCGCCGCCCAGGCGGGCAGGGGACTCAAGAGGAGCAGGCCCCAATGCAGGGCGCGGCGGAGGATTGGCAGCCCTGGATTGGCGCACGGAGCTAGAGGGCACATCTTGACACTGGCGCCTTTGGATGGGAGAAACCTCTCACCCTGGCCCTCTCCCCACTTTGTGGGGCGAGGGAATTGGCCCTTCGCATGGGGGCGGTGTCGAGAGGCGGACGGACTCATTCAGGCCATGACTCCTTTCACGACGGTGCCGGCGACATCGGTCAAACGGAAGTCGCGGCCGTTGTAGCGATAGGTCAATTTGGTGTGGTCAAACCCGAGCAAGGCCAGAATGGTGGCGTGGAGGTCGTGGATATGCACGGGATTTTCCACGGCCTTGGCGCCGATTTCATCGGTGGCGCCATAAACGGTCCCGCCTTTGACGCCGCCGCCCGCCAGCCAGAGGCTGAAGCCCTTGGAGTTGTGGTCGCGTCCGGGCTTGGGGTTGCCGCCGCGGTCCTGGGTGGGAGTGCGTCCGAATTCACCGCCCCAGACTACCAGGGTGCTGTCGAGCAAGCCGCGCTCTTTCAAATCGGCCAGCAACGCGCCCAGGGGCTGGTCAATCTCGCGGGCGCTTTGGGGCAGGCGGACGGCGATGTCCTGGTGATGGTCCCAGCCGCCGGCCCAGACTTGGACGAAGCGGACGCCGCGTTCGAGCAGGCGGCGGGCGAGGAGCATTTGCCGGCCCTGGGTGGTATCGCCATAAAGGGCGCGGACGGCGGCCGGTTCTTTTTGGAGATCGAAAGCGTCGGAGGCGGCGGCCTGCATTTTGAAGGCGATTTCGTAGGCTTCGATGCGGGCTTCCAGTTGGGCGTCCTTTTGCAGATTCTGGGCGTGGAGTTCGTTGAGTTGATGGATCAAATCGAGCTGGCGGCGCTGCTCCTTTTCGGAGACGTAGGGATTGCTGATGTTTTCAATCATCTGATTGACAGAACCGGCCTGGGTGTTGATGCTGGTCCCCTGGTAAACGCCGGGCAGAAAGGCCGCGCCCCAATTTTGTTCGCCGCCGGCCGGGACGCCGCCGCCGGCGTGGAGGGAGATGAAGCCGGGCATGTTTTGATTTTCCGTGCCCAAGCCGTAAACCGTCCAGGATCCCAGGCAGGGTTTGACCAACTGGCGGGAGCCGGTGTTCATCATGACGGTGGCGATTTCGTGCGCCGGGATGTCGGTGTACATGGAGCGGATCAGGGCCATCTCGTCCACATGTTCGGCCAGTTTGGGAAAAACTTCGCTCACCTCGATGCCCGACTGGCCATGTTTGGCAAAACTGAAAGGGGAGGGCATGGCGACGCCTTTGTCGCCGACGGGCTGGCCGGCGTATCTGGCCAGGGCGGGCTTGGGGTCCCAGGTATCCACATGGGAGGGCGCGCCGGCGGCAAAGATGTGGATGACGCGTTTGGCCTTGGCGGGCAAAGGCGGCGTTTTGGGGGCGAGGGTGGAGAGGCCCGGCGGCAGATCGGCCGCCCAGAGCGAGTCCTGGCTGAGGAGGGCCGCCAGACCCAGGCCGCCAAAGCCCAGGCCGAGGCGGGAGAGGAATTCACGGCGGTTGAGCACCGGGGTCCGGATGCAGTTTTCGCACAGATCGAACATAGGATTAAGTCACTTGATGACGAGTTAAGATCACATTATGTCTGCGTGATTGTAAGCATACATTATACCTTGCATTCGGGCAAATAAATACACTGCAAAAGACGGCGGGGGAGGCGGGGTGGTTTCAAGGGTTTTAAGGGATTCGATCCCGAGGCGGGCATGACCGGCGGGGTGTTCGAGGTCAAGGTGGTCAGGGTTAAGAACATGGTTTGACTGAGTTTGACCGGTTTGGGTGTCCGGCGGGGAATTGCCGTGAATAAATCCAGCACGACAACGGCGCGAGCAACGATGAATTGGCCGGGAAAGAGCGGAAAGGTCGCAAAGAAAAAATCGGCATAAGCCATTATCGCTGTGGCTCTTGCAGTCATTTGTGGAGAAGTATTGGCAGAACAGCGGACTGATTGAGAGTCGAGGGGCGGCATACTACCTGGATTAGCATTCTTAGCGTCAGGTTTGACGGTCAAACCTGCATTTTGGTTTGACCAGGTTTGACCGGGTATGACCGGATTGACCAGTGGGGCGAAGGTGGGCAAAAGCTGCCCATGCCGGGTGTTGGCGTTAAGCTGCTTCCTAAACTGCGCGGAGGTTGCGTCCCAGACACACCGGAACCCGCCCGCCCTTTGTGGCCTTGCCTTTCTCACTATGGAACATTAACAGATACTTGAAAGCTGTCAACGGAAATCATGGCTCATGTATCAGCAGATTGTTGCGGACCCGCAAAACAGATCAGAGCATCCGTCCGCTATTGAACCCGACCCTTCTCGAAGATGGCTGCGGTGGAAGTGGTCTGTCTGGTTTGGCGTCAAGCAGGTTCGCCTTATCTGGCGCGGAGATTTGCGTGAAAAATGCGACGCTCATAGAGCGCCGCTACATCATTCTTGGAATCGCGGCGAAGGTTGGCAGTTCTTGCTTGCCATTCCGGCGCCGGCTGCGGAGTCTCGGTGTCGCAATGGCGAAACGAGCGCTCATTACGGGGATCACCGGGCAGGATGGTTCTTATCTGGCGGAATTGTTGCTGGCCAAAGGCTACGAGGTGCATGGCCTCATCCGCCGGGCGAGCACGTTTAACACCGGACGGCTCGATGCGATCTATTCGGACCCGCATGCGGCCAAGGCCCGGTTGTTTCTCCATTACGGCGACTTGAGCGACGCGAGCGGATTGAGCCGGCTGCTGGGCGAGGTGCGGCCGGAGGAGATTTACAACCTGGCCGCGCAGAGCCATGTGCGGGTGAGCTTCGATTCGCCGGAATACACGGCGGACATCGGAGCCACCGGCACGGTGCGGCTGCTGGAAGCCCTGCGGCAGGGGGGGGTGCAGGCGCGTTTTTACCAGGCTTCCTCCAGCGAGATGTTCGGCCAGGCGCCGGAGATTCCGCAAAGCGAGGCGACGGCTTTTCATCCGCGCAGTCCGTATGGCTGCGCCAAGGTGTATTCGTATTGGATCACGGTCAATTACCGGGAATCTTACGGCTTGCACGCCAGCAACGGGATCCTGTTCAACCACGAATCGCCGCGGCGCGGGGAGACGTTTGTCACGCGCAAGATCACGCGGGCATTGGCCCACATCCTGGCGGGTTTGCAGGACAAGCTTTTCCTGGGGAATCTGGAGGCCAAGCGGGACTGGGGTTACGCCAGGGAATATGTGGAGGCGATGTGGCTGATGCTGCAGCAGGAGCAGCCGGATGATTATGTGGTGGCGACGGGGGAAACGCATTCCATCCGGGAGTTTCTGGAACTGGCGTTCGGCCATGCCGGGTTGTCGTGGGAGAAATATGTGGAAATTGACCGGCGTTATTACCGTCCGGCGGAGGTGGATGTGCTGATGGGCGATGCGCGCAAGGCGCGGCGGCAACTGGGCTGGGAACCCAAAACCAAGTTTGCCGATCTGGTCAAACTGATGGTGGAGGCGGACGTAAAACTTTTGAAGGACCATCGGGAGGGGCGGATCAAGGTGACAAGTTGACGTATTTTTGACTGTAATAAACTTGACCGGGGGCGCTTCGCGCCCGTAACCTGCGGGCGATTGGTAGGCAAAATTCATGTTTGATCAATTCAAAAGCCTGTTTTCCAACGACATCGGAATTGACTTGGGCACGGCCAATTGTCTCGTTTATGTCAGGGACAAGGGGATTGTGCTGCGAGAGCCTTCGGTGGTCGCCATCAAGGCCGGCACAACCAATGTGCTGGCGGTGGGCGAGGAGGCCAAACGAATGTTGGGACGGACCCCGGGCAATATCATCGCCATCCGGCCGATGAAGGACGGCGTGATCGCCGATTTTGAAATCACCGAGGCCATGCTGCGACATTTCATCCAGCGAGTGCATCATCGCAAATTGATCGCGCCCCGGGTGCTGGTGGCGGTGCCTTCGGGGATCACGGAGGTGGAGCGGCGGGCGGTGAAAGATTCCGCCACGCACGCTGGGGCGCGGGACGTGCATTTGATCCCGCAACCGATGGCCTCGGCCATCGGGGTGGGACTGCCGGTGGCTGAACCGGCGGGCAATATGATCGTGGACATCGGGGGCGGAACGTGCGAGATCGCGATTATTTCGCTGGCTGGCATCGTGTTCAGCCGCAGTTTGCGCGTGGGGGGCGATGAGTTTGACGAGACGATCGTGGCGCACATGAAGAGAGCCTATAACCTGATGATTGGCGAACGGACGGCGGAAGAGATCAAGATCCGGGTGGGATCTGCCTTCCCGCTGGAACAGGAGTTGACGATGGAAGTGAAAGGGCGCGATTTAAGCGCCGGCCTGCCAAAGACTTTATCCATTCGTTCGGAAGAAATTCGAGAGGCCTTGAAAGAGCCTCTGAGCAGTATTTTGGAGAGCGTCCGCATCACCCTGGAGCGCTGCCCGCCCGAGTTGTCCGCCGACCTGGTGGAACGGGGGATCGTGATGGCCGGGGGCGGGGCGCTGCTGCGGGGCATTGACCGGCTGGTGGCCAAGGAAACGGGGCTGCCGGTGCATGTGGCCGAGGACCCGATGAGCGCGGTGGCGGAAGGGACGGGACAGGTGCTGCAAAACTTCGAATTTCTCAACGCGTTTGACTTCCGGCAAGAGTTGACTCAAGCGCCGTTCGCCCAAGCAAACAAAGTGGCCGCCCCTGCGGGGAAGGCGGCCGGCAAAAAGACGGCCCGGCGGCAGGAGCCGGGGCCGGATGGGCGAAAAGTTGAAGAAGACGCAATATATAACTTTGGTTTTGGTGGTTTTGCTGGTGGTGGTGCTTTTGAGCCTGCCCAGCCGCACGGCGGACGGGTTGAAGCTGGCCATCAGCGGACTGTTTATGCCGTTGTACGGATTGGCGGCCTCGAGCCATGAGGCGGCGGCCAAGACGCGCGACACGCTCACGCCGAGAGGGGAATTGCTCCGGGAAAGGGACCTGCTTCGCACGAACAACCAGCTTTTGACCCTCCGGCTGCAAGCGGCGGCGGACGCTGTGCGCGAGAACGAACAATTCCGCCAGATGCTCAAAATCCCCCCGGCAAAACAAGGGACGCTCCAGTTGGCGCGGGTGATCGCGCGCGATCCGGAGACGTGGTGGCGGAGTGTGTGGATTGACCTGGGCAGCCGCACGACGCCGGGGATGCGGACCAATTTGCCGGTGCGGACGGCCGACGGGCTGGTGGGCAAGGTGGTGGTGGTGGGGGAAAGACGGTCGCAGGTGCTGCTGCTGGGCGATGCGGGGCTGCGGGTGGCGGTGCTGGTGGGGCCGGGGGGGCTGAACGGGACGCTGACGGCGGGGACGGCGTGGATGCGGGAGAATAATATGCTTGACATTGAGAATCTTGCCGGGGAGAGCGCGGACCGGATGGTCCATCCCGGGGACCAGGTGGTGACGTGGGGCGTGGGCGGGGTGTTCCCGGGCGGGATTCCGGTGGGCCAGGTGGTGGATGTGCCGCGGAAGGATTACGGGACGGCGACGGAAGCGCGGGTGCGGCCTGCGGCCCACCTGGACGCGCTGCAGTACGTGTGGGTGATGATTTTGCCATGAACTGGCTGAACACAATATTTATCCTGGCGCTGGCCTACGTGGCCTCCTTTTTGGAGGGGGGGGTTGGCTGGATGCGGGATCTGCTGGGGGCGCCGGTCAGCGCGCTGCCGGCGCTGATGGTTTATACCAGTTTGCGGGCGGGGATCGGAGCGGTGGCGCTGCTGGCGGTGTGCGGCGGATTGTGGCGGGATTCGCTCTCGGCCGATCCGCTGGGGGCGAGCATTCTGCCGCTGTTTTTCATCGGGTTTATTATTTTGCGCAGGCGGGAGTTGTTGTTGCGGGAACATCAATTTGCCCAGATCGCCCTGGGGCTGGCGGCGGGGGCGGTCTTTCCCCTGGGGACGCTTTTTCTGCTGTTGAACCTGGGGCGGGCGCCGCTGCCGGGCTGGAGCTGGGTGTGGCAGTGGGTGTTGGGGACGCTGGCGGGAGGGGTGTTGACGCCGTTGTTGTTCGGGCTGTTTGACCGGCTGCGGCGGGCGCTGGAGTATCCGGCGCTGAAGCAAACCAGTTTCCGGGAGGACCGGGAAATCAAGCGGGGGCGGCAGTAAAATGTTTATATTTGACATATTTAAACGGGAGGCGCGGCGGCTGCGGACGGTGAGCGTGGTCATGGCGGGGGGCATGGTGGCGCTGCTGGCCGGGCTGTGGTTTGTGCAGATTGTCTCGGGCAAGCAGATGCAGGGCCAGGCTGGAGATCCAATCCTTCCGCAAGCCGCAGGTGCCGGCGGAGCGGGGCCGGATTCTGGACCGCAACGGGCAGGCGCTGGTGGAGAACCGGGCGCAATACAACGCGGTGCTTTATTTGGAGGATTTGCGGAGCCAATTCACCAATGAATACTACAGCCATGTGCTGAAAGAATACATGCGGGACCATCCAGGAAGCGGCCGGCTGCCCTCGCGGGTGACGGCTCCGCTGCGGCTGGAGGCGGATTACCGGGTGGTGAGCAACCTGAGCCAGCGGGTGGCGGAGGTTTTGCGCCAGCCGATGACGCTGAGCCGGGAGCGGTTCGGCTATTTTTACACCAATTACACGTTCATGCCGCTGCCGATTGCGACGAATTTGAACGCCACCAATGTGGCGCGATTTTCCGAAACATTGTACGGCGAGCGGGGTCTGGATTTGGTGAGGCAGCCGGTGGTGAGTTATCCGCACAAGACGACGGCGGCGCATCTGCTGGGTTATGTGGTGCGGACGGGGGAGGACAGAAAGTATCTGGCGCCGGGTTACAAGGGGAACACCGGAATTGAAGCGGCCTTTGACGAACGGTTGAAGGGAGAGCCGGGCACGAATCTGGTGCTGGTGAACAACGAGGGCTACCGCCGGCATGTGGAAGCCCTGGCGCCCAACCAGGCGGGGCAAGACATATACTTGACGATCAGCCTGCCCCTGCAAAAGGCGGTGGAGAAAGCGCTGGCCCAACGGAGCACGCGCGGGGCCGCGGTGGTGATGGATGTGCATACGGGGGACATTTTGGCCATGGCCTCAGTGCCAACCTTCGATCCGAACGAATTTGTCTCCGGCGTTTCTCCGGCGCGCTGGGAGGAGTTGAATGATGCCAGGCTCCAACCTCAGGTGAGCCGGGCGACCTACGACGCGTATCCCCCAGGCTCCACCTTCAAGATCATCACCACCCTGGCCTGCCTGGAGAGCGGGGTGATGGATGTGAACGAGCCTTACCTGGTCCCCGCCGACGAGGAGAATCCCGGCCACGGGGTGTTTAGAGAATCAGGGTATCACATCAGGGACACCGCCCCGCCCGGCGAGTATAAGTTTGAGAGCGCGTTTTATCATTCGTGCAACAGCTATTTCGGCCATTACGGCTTAAAGGCGGGTTTGCGCAAATTGCTGGAGGTGGCCAAACGGTTTCATCTGGGGGAAAAGACGGACTTTGCCGTCCCGGGCGAGGAAGTGGCGGGGGTAGTTCCCGGGCCCGAGCAAGCCGGGGGAAAGGACTGGCCGTTGAACAAAACGCCTTATGTGGCCATCGGCCAGGAAATCACGGTGACGCCGCTGCAAATGACGGTGATGGCGGCGGCCATCGCCAACGGGGGAACGGTCTTCTGGCCGCGCCTGGTGAGCCGGGCGGGCTGGCCGGAAACGGGGGCGGTGGAGGAGCTTTATGCGGCGGGCCGGGTGCGCGACCGGGTGCATCTGGATCCGCAGCATCTCCAGATTCTGCGCAACGCCATGCTGCAGGATACCGAACATCCCGGGGCCAACGCCTATGATTCATTCCATCCGCCGGAGCGCGTGCTGGAGCAGGCCCATTTCCGGGTGGCGGGCAAGACGGGCACGGCGCAGGTAAAATCCCGGCTCTCGAATACAACCGGGTGACGTGGTTTGTTTCCTACGGCCCCTTTGACGACCCGCGCTACGCGGTGGTGGTGATGATCGTGGACGGCGGCTCGGGCGGCGGCACCTGCGCGCCGGTGGCGGAGGAGATCTACAAGGCGATTGTGAAGCTGGAAAAAACCGGCCCGCTGACGGGGGCGCTGACCCGGAATTGAACATGTACGAGGCGCATCTCAACGGACGGAAAAATGAATGGGACTGGCCCTTGCTGCTGGCGGCGGGGGCGCTGGCGGTGGTGGGGGTGATTTTTATCTTCAGCGCCTCGGGGGAGGCGTCGCAGGACCTGGCGTTGTATCGGCAGAAGTTTTTCAAGCAAATCATCTGGTGCGCGGCCGGAGCGGGGGCGGCGGCGGCGCTTTGCCTGGTGGACTACGGCAAGGTGGCGCGGTGGTCGCGGGTGATTTACTGGGGGGCGATAGCGTCGCTCCTGGCGGTGCTGGTGATCGGGGTGGTGCATAAGGGAGGGCGGCGCTGGATCAGCACGGGGAGTTTTGACCTGCAGCCTTCGGAATTTGCCAAGATCGCGTTTATCTTTCTGATGGCTGATTTTTTGAGCCGGCCGGTGGAGGAATTGCGCCGGCCGCGGGTGTTCTTTGCGGCGCTGGGTTATACGGTGCTGCCGTTTGTCCTGATCTTAAAGGAGCCGGACCTGGGATCGGCGCTGGTGTTCCTGTCCATCTGCCTGGCCATGATGTTTGTGGCCGGCGTGCCCAACCGGTTCCTGGGGAGATTGGCGGGCTGGGTTGGCCCGTTGTTGATCGTGTTGGTGGCGGCCATTCTGTATGCCTCCCCGGCCGTCACCATTGTCAAATCGTATCAGAAAGACCGGCTGCGGTCATTTTTCGGGCTGAACGAAAAGAGCGATGCCGCCAATTACAACGTCAACCAGTCGCTGATCGCGGTTGGGTCCGGCGGACTGTTGGGCAAGGGCTGGCGGCAGGGGACGCAGCACGAGCTGGGGTATTTGCCGTCGGCGGGAGCCAACAATGATTTCATTTTCTCGGTGATTGCCGAGGAGGAAGGCTTTGTGGGCAGCGTCGCGATCCTGGGGCTCTATTCGGTGCTTCTGTTGAGCGGGATTAAAGTGGCCAGCCAGGCGCGCGACCGCCTGGGACAATTGCTGGCCGTGGGCGTGGCGACCCTTTTGTTCAGCCACGTCTTTATCAACATTGGAATGAATATACGCTTAATGCCCGTGACGGGCATCCCACTGCCGCTCTTGAGTTATGGCGGGTCTTCGGTGGTTTGCTCGCTGATCGCCATCGGCGTTTTGCACAACGTTCACATTTATCGAAAGTCTTATTAGGTTATGAGCGAGAGAAATTTTGGCAGGCGCCGCCGCGGCGGCATGCGTTTCCGCCCCGCCGGCGGATTCGGCAACAAACCCGACCGGTCGGCCCAGGAAGCCCGCGCCGAAGCGGTGGGGGAGAAAGGGCCGGAGGCGCCGTTCGAGCGCGCCCGGCATCAACAGGAAATCGAGCGGGCGGAGAACCTGGCCGCCGGGCTGCCGGCGGAAGGCCCGCCGGAGAACGCGCCGCCGCCGCCGGAAGCGGGCGGCCGGAGGAGAGAGTTCCGGCAGCCTCATTTGGACACGCCGGCGCAGGTGGAGGAGGACAAATTTGAAATGGTGCCCCTGGCCGAGCCGCCGCCCAAGGGCCTGGTGGAGAACCTGAAGGCGCGGGTCAGCAAGGTGGTCAAGAAGGTGCAGCGCTTGATCAAGCCCGAGGTCCGGACGAACAAGGAAATCATCATTAACGCCGAATCGCTCGAAACCCGCGTGGCGGTGCAGGAGGAGGGGCGCCTGGAGGAGTTCACCATCGAGCGCACGACGGAGGAGCGGCTGGTGGGCAGCGTTTTCAAGGGCAAAGTGCGCAATTTGCAGGACGACTTGAAAGCGGCCTTTGTGGATATCGGCTTTGAGAAGAACGCCTTTCTCCATTATTGGGACATCATCCCCACGCCCTTCGACAGCGGGGTAGAAGTGGTGGAACGCCATACCCAGCGGCGCGACCGTCCGCGCATCACCCAGAAGGACATCCCGCGCCACTATCCGCCGGGCAGCGAGATTATCGTGCAGGTGACCAAAGGGCCGATCGGGACCAAGGGGCCGCGAGTCACCACCAATTTGGTGTTGCCGGGACGCTACCTGGTGCTGCTGCCCCATTCCGACCAGAGCGGCATTTCGCGCAAGATCGAAAATCAGGAGGAACGCCAGCGCCTGAAGAGCATCCTGCGGGAACTGAGCATTCCGGAGGACATGGGTGTGATCATGCGCACGGCGGGGGAGGGCCAGCGCAAGGCCTATTTCATCAGCGATCTGGCCTTGCTCCTGGAGAATTGGGCAGAAATCCAGGAAAAAATCAGGACCCAGCCGCCGGCCACCTGCGTTTTCCAGGAACCGGACCTGATCGAGCGCTCGGTGCGCGATTTTCTGACGGAGGACGTGGAGCGGGTGGTGGTGGACAACAAGGCGGCCTATGACCGGATGCGGGCGATCATCGCGCGCATTTCCACGGGGGGCATGCTCAAGAGCACGGCGGACAAAATCAAGCTCTACACCGAGCACCAGCCCATCTTCGACCGCTTCAACATCACGCGCCAACTGGAGAACGCCTTCTCGCGCCAGGTGCATTTGAAAAGCGGCGGCTACCTGGTGATAGACGAGACCGAGGCGCTGGTGGCGATAGACGTCAACACCGGCCGGCACAAAGGCACGCGCGACCAGGAATCCACCATCCTGCGCGTCAACCTGGAGGCGGCCGACGAAATCTGCCGCCAGTTGCGCCTGCGCAACATGGGCGGGCTGATCGTGCTGGATTTTATTGACATGAAATCGCGGCGCGACCAGCAGCAGGTCTATCAGCGCATCAAGGACGGATTGCGGCGGGACCGGGCCAAAACGCATGTGCTGCCGATCTCGCAACTGGGCCTTTTGGAAATGACGCGCCAGCGCCATTCGGAAAGCGTGCGCAGCGCCGTCTATGACGACTGCCCCTATTGCAAGGGCCGGGGCAAGGTCAAAAGCTCCATCACCATGAGCGTGGAAATCCAGCGCAAGCTCAACGAAATCCTGAAAAAGCGTTCGCGCGATGAATCCGATTTCCAGCTTCGCATCGCGGTGCATCCGACCGTCTTGGAGCGTTTGCGCACCGAGGACGAAAAACTGATCATCGAAATGGAGAAGCGTTACTTCGGGAAACTCTCCTTCCGCCCCGAGCCGACCTTCCACGCCGAGCAATTCAAGATTGTTAACGTGGCCACCAACGAGGAACTGGTCAGCGTGGGTTCCTGAATAACTCCGGGGGAAGACCTTTCACCCGCCGGACAGGTCCGGCGGGTGAGGGTCATCTCCCGATTTTGTATGGCATCACCATCAGGTGGCCGGCTGGGTCCAAGGATGAACAATTTCCCGGCCGAGGCCCGGAGCAGGTTTCTCATGGAACACGCGTAGCTGTTCCGACTTGCCGCCAGCCTGCCAACAGGCTACATTCAGCCCATGAAAGTCGCGCATCAATCGGGCCGAAAACGGAAAGTTAATTGGCGCTCGGACAGTTTCAGTCTGAGCAACGCCAAAACTTATTTGGGACGCCTGATGGAAAAAGCCGGCAAAGGGCAAACCGTGTACATTGTGCGGGGAGAACGCCGCTTTATTTTGCAGTCAGTTCCCCCGGTTGATCCCATTCCCATCCGGCCAGCGGGCTACTTCGCCAATTGTTATAGCACAGAAGAAATCCAGGAACAAAACCGGCTCGCCAAGGCATCCGTCATCCGCCCCGCGGCAGACTTGGAATGAGCGGAGAGCGAACATGAGGCAATGGGATATTTTCATGTTCCCGTTCAGCAAGGAAAAACGGCATCCCGCGGTTGTCATTTCCAATGATGAAACCTGCCAAAATGGCGACATTGAGGAAGTCAACGCACTGCTTTGCACATCGGCGAAAGTGAACCGAGGCCCGAAACTGACCGAAGAAGTGTTGGATGAGGCGGACGGACTCGATTGGAAGACAATGGTTCGTTGTGACAGAATATATTTGCTGCCAAGGCCGGATTCAAGGACGGGAAAGGACACGTCAGCGAAGAACGGCGACATTTGGTTGCGCGAAAAATGGTGGAAGTGTTAAGGCTGCCAATCCACCGCAGGTAATAATCGGCGGCGCCAGGCTCCCGACCGGGCATTCCATTGGCGACGCGGAGGCGCGTGCTTTTGCTTTGCCGCTGCGCTGGCGGACTGGACTTTCCCGCCGGGGGCTGGCATGTTGGCGCGTCACGGTGAATAAACTCGAACAACTGCAATCGCTGCTGCGCTCCTACGGTTCGTGCCTGGTGGCCTATTCGGGCGGGGTGGATTCGGTTTTGCTGGCGTTTGTGGCCCATCAGACGCTGGGCGGCAAATCCCTGGCGGTGCTGGCCGATTCGCCCAGCCTGCCGCGGCGCGAGTTGGACGAGGCGGTGGCCGTTGCGGCGCAATTTTCCATTCCGTTGCGGGTGATTCACACCCGGGAGTTTGAAAATCCGGCCTATACCGCCAATCCGGATAACCGGTGCTATTTCTGCAAGCACGAATTGTTCGCGCAATTGGCGCCGCTGGCCCGGCAGGAGAATTTCGCCGTCATCGCCTACGGGGAAAATGCCAGTGACGCGGCGGATTATCGTCCCGGGGCGCAGGCGGCGGGCGAATTTGCGGTGCGCGCGCCGCTGAAGGAGGCCGGGTTGAGCAAGGCGGAAATCCGCGCCCTGTCGGCGCAAATGGGCCTGCCCACGGCGGACAAACCGCAGATGGCCTGCCTGAGTTCGCGCGTGCCGCACGGCGAGCCGGTCACGCCGGAGAAACTTTCCATGATTGAGCGAGCGGAATATGTTTTGCGCGATCTGGGTTTCCACGACTTGAGGGTGCGCCACCACGAATTGCCCGGGCCGGGCGGCCCGCTGGCGCGGATTGAAGTCGGCGCGGGAGAAATGCCAAAATTCCTGGCCGGCGGCGCAGGGACGCGCGTGGCCCAAGCCTTGAAAGAAATCGGCTACGCCCACGTCACGCTGGATTTGCAAGGCTATCGCCAGGGCAGTTCGAAGGGGGTTTAGGATTAGGATTAGGATTTGCTGTCACCCGGAGTTTGGATTATTGTCCTGACAGGAAACACGATAAAAGCGACCGTCCTTTGAGCCAGGCCGGTGTTCTGAATATGAGTGAGGAAACCGCCCGGCAGGCCCTGGCCGAGACTTTGGGCAACGAGACTATTTTACTGGTTGATGACGAGGAGCTCACCCGCCTGATGCTGGTGGAAATATTAACGCGCCAAGGCTATGGCGTGCTGGATGCGGCACGGGGCGCCAACGCGTTGACGCTGGTGGAAAAGGCGGCCAAGCCGATTGATCTGCTGGTGACCGATATGTCCATGCCCGGCATGACGGGCTGGGAATTGGCCAAAAGCCTGCGCACGACCCGCCCCGGCCTTCCCGTGCTCTTTATTTCCGGCCATAATAATCACGAAACGCAAAGTTGGGGCAGGCTGGACCCGCCGCTGGATTATTTGTTCAAACCTTTTTCCTTGGAAGCGTTTTTGTACAAGGCGCGCCACCTGCTGGATCGCGGAAAAATGTCCGCCGCGGACCGGCTGCGGGAAAAAGCGGGCGCCGGCAGCCCGCCGGTCGTTTCGTGAAAATGGAGCCTTCTGCCGCGCCCATTGCCCGGTCGCCCGCGCGGGCCGGCGACGCCCCGGCCGCAGCCTGGCCGGAGTCCATGCAGCGGCAGGCGCTGGAATACACCCGGCAGTGGGTCGTGGAGCGGCAGGGTTCCTCCGGCGAATTGATCAGGGGGCTGGAGGAGCAACTGGGCTGGCCGGCGCGGCATATTCTCCCGGGTGTGCTGGCGGCCTTGCGCGCCATCAGGGATTTGCCCGCGACGGAGCGCAAATTCCTTAACTACACACTCAACGACGGCGCGGTGCGGGAGGCCCTGGCCGGGGAAGCGGGCCCCAACGCGGAGCATCAATCTTCGCTGGATGAGTTGTTTGTGCGCAGCCGGCAATATCGCCGCTCCAAAAGGTTCGCCGCGGCGGTGGATTTCATGTCGAGATTCCGCGAGTATTCGCCGTTCAACAACATGCTGGTTTTTTTGCAGAACCCGCTCGCCACCTACTTCGCCACCGCCAGCCATTGGCGCAAGGCTTTCCGGCGCACCGTCAAGGACGAGGCCCGGGGCCTGGTCATCCTGGCCCCGCGCACGCCCGTGCTGATGGTTTATGATATTGCCGACACGGACGGGCCGCCTTTGCCGCACAAGTTGCGGGTCTTCATGCAAACCACCGGCCCATTCAATCCGCTGATCCTGGAGCGCACTCTGAAAAACGCGGAGAGGGACCGCGTCCGCATCGAGCGCAAGGCAATGGGACCGCTGCGCGGGGGGTTCGCCACCGCGCGGGCGCGGGAGCAGCCTTGGAAAATGCGCATCGGCCTGCGCCAGGAACTGGAGCCGGCGGCGGCCTATGCCGTGCTCTGCCATGAATTGGCCCACATTTATTTGGGGCATTTGGGCGCGGACAAGGAGGGTGGGTGGCCCTGGCGATTGAGTCTGCCTTACGCGGTCACGGAGATGGAAGCCGAAGCGGTGGCGTACATTGTCTGCCGCCGGACCGGCTTGCACACCCGCTCGGCGGAATATCTCTCCGGCTTTGTGGACGAGGAGGCCGGCCTGGAATCCATCAGCCTGGACCTGGTCAGCCGCGCGGCCGCCCGCATCGAGGACATGGGCCGCCGCCTGCTGCCTCCGCGCCTGGAGGCCGGCGGCGAGTGAGGGGAGGCGCAATCCGCGCTGGACAAACAGCGCCGCGCCGCCCTATTTTCCGGCATGGCCTTAACTGCTTCAACCATGCTGGCGCTGGGAACGGCGGCCCCGGATTTCCGGCTGCCCGACGTGAACGGAAAAATGGTGGCGCTGGCGGATTTTAACTCCGCCCCGGCCCTGGTGGTTCTGTTCATCTGCAATCACTGTCCCTACGTCAAACATATCCGCGCCGGGCTGGCCGAATTCGGCCGGGACGCGCAGAAGCGCGGCGCCGCCGTGGTCGCGATCAACGCCAACGACGCCGAAGAGTATGCGGAGGACAGCCCGGCAAAGATGAAGCAGGAAGCGCAGGCGGTGGGTTACCCGTTTGCCTACCTGTTTGACGAGTCCCAGGCGGTGGCCAAGGCCTACCGGGCGGCCTGCACGCCGGATATATTTCTGTTTGACAAAGATCGCAGGCTGGCTTACCGCGGCCAGTTTGATGACAGCCGCCCGGGCAAAAGCGCGCCGGTGACGGGCCGGGATTTGCGGGCCGCGCTGGAGGCGGTTTTGGCGGGAAAGCCCGGTCCGGCCATCCAGACCGCCAGCATCGGCTGCAACATCAAGTGGAAGCCCGGCAACGCGCCGGATTACGCCGGAGGAGTTTAGGATTGTGATTGTAATGCGCCAGTCCTGGTTGGCAGGGTCCCGATTCATCGGGATCGAGCCGTAACTCGATTCCGTGGGATTTAGTCACGGCTCGAACAGAGTCTCGCCCTGCCGATTGAGAATCGCGCATTTCTGGCAGCGAAGATTTCCACATGCAAAATAGTTTTCTCGGAATCGAAATCGGCGGCACCAAATTGCAAATCGTGGCCGGCAATGAGGCGGGCGCAATTGAGGAGCGATTTCGCTTTGCCATCAGGCCCGCCGGCGGCGCTGCCGGGATTCGCCGCCAAATGGAAGAAACGCTCCGCGATCTGGTCCCGCGCCTCAAACCGTCCGCCATCGGGGTCGGTTTTGGCGGCCCGGTGGATTGGCGGACCGGAGTCATCTGCTGCTCGCATCACATTGAGGGATGGACGGATTTTCCGCTGGGGCCGAGGTTGTCCGGGCTGGCGGGCGCGCCGGTTTATGTGGACAATGATGCCAATGTGGCGGCGCTGGCAGAGGCGCGGCGCGGCGGGGGCCATGGATTTAATCCGGTTTTTTACGTGACGCTGGGCAGCGGAGTCGGGGGCGGCCTGGTGGTGGACGGAAGGATTTATCACGGGGCCAGGCCCGGCGAGGTGGAAATCGGGCATGTCCGCCTGGACCGGTCCGGCGTCATCCTGGAATCGCGCTGTTCGGGCTGGGCGGTGGATGGGAAAGTGCGGCGGGCCATGGCGGAGAATCCATTGGGTTTGCTGGCCAGCCAGGCCGGTGGCGCCACGAGTGGGGAGGCAAGGTTCATCGCGCCGGCCCTGGCGGGAGGCGATGCGGCCGCGCGAAGGATTTTGGAGGAAACGGCGGGTGATCTGGGTTTTGGCCTGTCGCATGTGGTGCAGTTGCTTCATCCGGAGGTCATCGTGCTGGGCGGAGGATTATCGCTCATTGGCGAACCGCTGCGGGCGGCGGTGGAAAGAGCATTGCCGCCGTTCGTCATGCAGGCGTTTCGGCCCGGGCCCAGGATTGTGCTGGCCGGGCTTGGGGAGGATGCCGTGCCGGTGGGGGCGCTGGAATTGGCCAAGCAGTGCCATGAGCCTGTCATGGGTGGCAGGGCGGGTCCCGAATTATCGGGACCCGCCCTGCCTTTCCCGATCCAACCATGACTGGCGCAATACAATGGGGTCTTGAATCGCGGGCAAATTGACTTAGACTTGGGAGAGATGAATCCTTGGATTTGCGATTATATCAAGGCCCAAAAGGCGGCGCTGGATTCCATTCCCGCGCAGGCGGTGGAGGAATTGGTCAAACTGCTGCGTCAGGCGCTGCAGGAGGACCGCCAGATTTTTGTCTTTGGCAACGGTGGCAGCGCCGCCAACGCCTCCCATTTCGTCACCGATCTGGGCAAAGGCGCCTCCGACAAAGCGGGCAGACGCTTCCGCTGCCTGTCCCTCAACGACAACGTGAGCTGGATGACGGCGCTGGCCAACGATTACGCCTATGAGGACATCTTCGTCCGCCAGTTGGAGAATTACGGGCGCAAAGGCGACGTGGCCCTGGCCCTGAGCGTGAGCGGCAATTCCCCCAACGGGGTCAAGGCCCTGGCCTGGGCCAAAAAGGCCGGGCTGACCACCATCGCCCTGGTGGGCGGCAAACGGGGCGAGATGGCCCGGCTCGCCCAGCATGTCATTGTAATTGACTCCGTTCATTACGGGCGGGTGGAGGACGCCCAGATGGCGATTTGCCACATGCTTTGTTATGCCTTCATGGAACATCCCGAATGGGCGCAATAGCCTGAAGCGCGCGTCTGTGTTATGCCCGCGACCGAGCAGATTCGCAAAAAGATCGGGAATCTGCCGCACAAGCCCGGGGTTTATTTGATGAAGGACCGTTTCGGCACGGTCATTTATGTGGGCAAGGCGCGCGATTTGCGCAAGCGCGTCAGCACCTATTTTCACCCTTCCCGCCGCCTGGGCTGGGACTTGAAGTTCAACGCGCTGGTGGACGCGGTGCATGACCTGGACACCTACACGGTGGGCAGCGAACCGGAGGCGCTGCTCCTGGAGGGCAAGCTCATCAAGGAATACCAGCCGCGCTACAACATCAGCTTTCGCGACGACAAACGGTTTCTGCTCATCAAAATCAACTTGAACGATCCCATCCCGCGCTTCATGCTGACACGCCTGCGCCAGGACGACGGGGCGCGTTACTTTGGCCCCTTCGCCCATTCGGCCTCGGCGCGCCACACCCTCACCCTGGCCCGGCGCAAATTCAATTTGCGCGGCTGCCGCCCCCTCACCCCCGGGGAGGAGGACTACAAACATTGCCTCTACGGCCATCTCAAATACTGCACCGCTCCCTGCATCGGCAATGTCAGCCGCGAGGATTACCGCCTCCAGGCCCGGGCAGCCTGCGATTTCCTGGACGGCCAAACCGGCGAAATGGAGCGCGATTTGGAAGAGCAGATGAAAAAGGCCGCCGCGGCGGAGGATTTTGAGAAGGCGGCGCAATGGCGCGACGCCCTGGACGACCTGCGCCGCACGGTGGAAAAAACCAAAAAATTTCCGCGCCTGCCATACAGCCTTCCCGTGGCCGTGGAGCCGCAGGCGGACCTGGCCGAGCTGGCCAAAGTTCTCGCCCTGCCGGCCAACCCGGCGCGCATCGAGGGTTTTGACATTTCCAACATCAGCGGCACCTTCGCCGTCGCTTCCATGGTGAGTTTTCGCAACGGCAGGCCCGACCGCTCCAATTACCGCCGCTACCGCATTAAAACGGCGGCGGGCCAGGACGACTTTGCCTGCATGGCCGAAACGGTGCGGCGGCGCTACGCGCGGTTGCTGGCGGAAGGCGTGGCCAGGCCCGGCGGGGAGGGCGGAGGAGCGGCCCCCATCCTGCTGCCCGACTTAATTTTGATTGACGGCGGCAAGGGGCAGCTCAACGCGGCGGTGGCGGAACTGACCGCGCTGGGTTTGGAGCGCATCCCCATCCTGGGCCTGGCCAAGGAATTTGAGGAAATCTTCCGGCCCGGGGAGACGGAGCCATTGCGGTTGAGCCATGATTGCGGCGCATTGAAATTATTGCAGCGGGTGCGGGACGAGTCCCATCGTTTTGCCAACACCTACAACGCGCAACTGCGGCTGAAGAGAATCTCCGAAAGCATTCTGGATGAGTTTCCCGGAATGGGCGGCCGGCGCAAGGCGGCACTTTTGAAAAAATTCGGTTCCGTGCAACGATTGCGGCTGGCCCGGGTGGAGCAGATCGCGGAGGTTTGCGGTTTTGGCGGAAAGACGGCGGAGGCCTTGAAGAAGTTTCTGGAGGCGCACTCGCCCTCCGGTGGGAAGGTCTGACCGATCGGTCCTATCAGTCGGATCCGACTGATTCCGTTTTGTCAGGCGGTTCCATGACCTTCCCCGCCGCTATCCGTTTTTGCCGCAGCACTGTTTGTATTTCTTGCCGCTGCCACAGGTGCAGGGGTCGTTGCGGCCCACTTTGGGGCCGGTGCGGACGGGCCTGGCCTTCTGGGCCTTGGCCACAAACTCGGTTGCTTCGGGTCACCATGTCGCTGGGATTCTTGCCGCCGGCGGAGGCGGTGGCGGTGGGGGACTCCGGCTGGCCGGTGCCAAAGGAACTGACCTCCAGGTGGGTTGTTTTGCGCGGGATGCGGTTCTGGAATTGGGTCAGGGCCAGCAGGCTGGAGGAACTGCGGAAGATGTTGTGGCAAATCTCGCTTTTGATGCTGGTCATCAACTCCTCGAACACCTTGAAGGCCTCGGCCTGGTATTCCACCAGCGGATCGCGCTGGCCGTAGGCGCGCAAGCCGACGCTTTCGCGCAAGCCGTCCATGCCGTAGAGATGCTCCTGCCAGAGCTTGTCCACGGAAACCAGGATGGTGTAGCGCTCCACCGATTTGAGGGCGTCGGGATTTTCACAACTGACCTTCAATTCATAAATGTTGCGCACGGCCTTGCAGATAAACTGGCAGACGGCAAATTGGGCCGCGCTCAGGCCGGCAAAGGCCGACCCTTCCAGCGGCGCCTCGTGGCCGGATTTGGCGGCCTTGATGATTTCCTCTTCGGGCATGGTCAGGGGAAAATTGAGGTTGACCCAGTCGGCCAGGGGCCGGGGCGTCCACTCCTCCGGTTCGGCGTTGTCCAGGGTCAATTCCCGGACTTTGGAGATGACCACTTCCTCCATGATGTCCATCAGCCGGTCGCGCACGTCGTCGGCGTTGATCACTTCGTCGCGGAAGCCGTAAATGACCTCGCGCTGTTTGTTCATCACGTCGTCGTATTCCAAGGTGCGTTTGCGGCGCTGGAAGTTCTGCTGTTCGACCCGCTTCTGGGCGGACTGGATGGATTTATCGAGCATGAAGTGCTCCAGTTCCTGGCCTTCCTCCAGCCCGACCCGCTCCATCATTTTGACCAGTTTGTCCGAGCCGCCGAACAGGCGCATCAGGTCGTCCTCCAGGGAGATGAAAAAGTGGGAGGAGCCCGGGTCGCCCTGGCGGGCGCAACGTCCGCGCAACTGGCGGTCAATGCGGCGGGATTCGTGGCGCTCGGTGCCGATGACGTGCAAGCCGCCCAGCCCTGCCACGGCCTCGCCCAGTTTGATGTCGGTGCCGCGCCCGGCCATGTTGGTGGCGATGGTGACCGAGCCGCGCTGGCCGGCGCGGGAGACAATCTCGGCTTCCTGCTGGTGATATTTGGCGTTGAGGACGGAATGGATGATGCCGGTTTTCTGCAACATTCTGGAGACATGCTCGCTGGTTTCCACCGAGACGGTGCCGACCAGAATGGGGCGGCCCTGGTTGTGAATGGCGGTGATTTCCTTGAGGACGGCGTTGAATTTTTCGCGTTTGGTTTTATAGACCGAATCGTTGGCGTCCCGCCGCGCCACCGGGCGGTTGGTGGGGATGACCAGGACGCCCAGTTTGTAAATGTCCAGAAATTCGGAGGCCTCGGTCTCGGCGGTGCCGGTCATGCCGGCCAGCTTTTTGTAAAGCCGGAAATAATTTTGAATGGTGATGGTGGCCAGGGTCTGGGTCTCGCGCTCGACCTCCACCCCCTCCTTGGCTTCGACCGCCTGGTGCAAGCCGTCGCTCCAGCGCCGGCCATACATGGGCCGCCCGGTGTGTTCGTCCACGATGACCACCTTGCCGTTTTCCACCACGTAATGCACGTCCAGTTGGTAAAGACTGTAGGCCTTGAGCAGTTGGGAAATGGTATGGATGTCGCCGGCCTTGGATTCGAACTCGGCCTGGACTTGCGCTTTTAATTCCAGCCGCCGGCGCGGGTCGGCTTCCGGGCCGGTGTCTATCTCATGAAATTTCACGGTCAAATCCGGCAGGACGAACGCGTCCGGGTCCTGGGGCCGCATGAAAGC
The DNA here is from genome assembly GCA_963707025.1 of uncultured Verrucomicrobiae bacterium. Taxonomy (GTDB): domain Bacteria; phylum Verrucomicrobiota; class Verrucomicrobiia; order Limisphaerales; family Palsa-1400; genus JBEKOF01. The sequence goes on from CAVPOM010000004.1 coordinate 679,830, forward strand.
GCGCCCTTTTTCCGTCAGGTCGGCATCATGGCTCTTCTCGTCCATGGCGAAGAACAGTTCCTCCTTCTCGGCATAAAGGGCTTTCTTGGTTTGATCGGCATGCAACTCCAATTCGGCCTGGTTCATCAGCCGCTGGTTCTCCGGATTTTCCAGCACTTTGAGAAAATTGGGCGAGCGGGGGCACCCCGACTTGACGCGAAACAGCAGCAGGCCGATTCTGGCTTCCAGCTCCTGCGGGCGGGCCGGATTGGAGCCGTCGGCCGGGTGCAGTTTTTTCATCAAATCCTCCGCCTCGGCCAGGAAGCGGGCGCACAGCTTTTCCTGGGCGCGCTCGAGCGATTCGACCACCGGTTTGAACTGGTCGTATTTGTTGTCAATGGCCAGCACGGACGGGCCGCTGATGATCAGGGGCGTGCGCGCCTCGTCAATAAGAATGGAGTCCACTTCGTCCACAATGGCGAAATAATGCCCGCGCTGCACCTGTTCCTCCCGGCGCATGGCCATGCCGTTGTCGCGCAAGTAATCGAAGCCGAATTCGGAGTTGGTGCCGTAGGTGATGTCGCAATTGTATTGCTCGCGCCGCACGGCGGGGGATTGGTCCCGGAGAATGCAGCCGACCGTCAGGCCCAAAAACCGGTAAACCGCGCCCATCCATTCGCTGTCGCGCGCCGCCAGATAATCGTTGACCGTGACGACATGCACGCCCAGGCCGGTCAGGGCGTTGAGATAGACCGGCATGGTGGCGACCAGGGTTTTGCCCTCGCCGGTGGCCATTTCCGCGATCTTGCCCTGGTGCAGGGCGATGGCGCCGACCAGTTGCACGTCGAACGGGATCATCTCCCATTTCAGCGGATGTTCCCGCACGATGATTTCCGTGCCGCAGAGGCGGCGGCAGGCATCTTTCACCACGGCGCAGGCTTCGGGCAAGATCTCATTCAGGCGCGCCGCCCTTTCCGCCGCGTCCTGGATGGGCGCCAGCTCGGCCTTCCATTGTGCGGTTTTTTGGCGCAAAACCTCTTCCGGCTGGGACTGGAGCGCCGTTTCGTGCCCGTTGATCAGTTTGACCAGCGGACCGAGCTTTCTCACCTCGCGTTCGTTTTTTGAACCGACAATTTTCTTGATGATATACTTGATCATACCAGCTTTGGCGCGCCCCCTTCCTTCCAACTCCGGCCCGCCTGGCACGCCTGCGGCGGCTGGGCCGCCCCTCGCGCTGGGGAAGGCTACGGGAAGACAGGGGAAGCGTCAAAGAATAACCGCCCGGCCCCGCGCCGGCTAAGGGCGCTTGCCGCTCTTGCGGCCGCGATGGCCCTTGCGCCGCGTAACGCTTTCGATCATGAGTGAACTGAGATGATGCGGGGTTTCGTCGGCCTCAAAGAAGATGATAAACGAGCCTTTGGGCGAAACCATAACAAAATCCGGATGCGGCACGACAAAGCTTTCGCCGCTTACCATTTGGATTTTATATGGCTGGAACGGCACCGCGCGATTAAATTCACGTATTGATGTGACGACCATAGAAATTACATAGCCCGGTTCGCCTGATTTTTCAAGCGCCGGCTGGACCCTTATTTTTCGCCGGGCGGATCGGCCACATCCACTTTTACCGGCGTGGTGGGAATGCTCACCACCGGGTCTTCCGCCAGCAAGGCCGGTTCGTAGGGGATGACCAGCGCATGGGTTTGGTCTGTTTTGAAGAGCCGGTCCCCGCTTTTGGCGTGAACCACCACGCTCGCCTCCTTTTCCAGGGGGTAAATCAGTTTCAGCCCGAAGATCTGCAAATCAGGCGAGCCGGGAATTTTCTTCATTTCACCGCGGATGATTTCCACGTCTTTGAGGGGCCGCATCAGCTCGCCATAATGAATACTGTGGGAGCGAATGGGGAGGACCTTCAAGCCCACGAACCATCCCAGGCACATGGTGTCTTTGGGCTGGTTGACCACCAGGAAGGGGCGTTCGGCCAGGAGGCTGTCCCGCATGGGGAGGGAAAAGCCGCCGTTGGTCGGGTTCAGTTCCACCGGGATCCGTCCCTCCTTGCTGTCAACATAAACGATCAAATCCCGGATGGCGACCTCCGGCCGGGTCGAAAACATCCCCAAATACATGTAGAGGTTGGTAAAGGTCAGGCTGAGGCGGGCCTGGGTTTTCTGCATCTGGTAGATCAACTCATAAGGAATGCGGGCCGGCTCCGCCGCCGGGAGCAGGAACGCCCAGAACAGCAGCGCGCAAATTCCCAGGGGCCTGGCTCTCCGGTTCATGGGCGGGAACATTCCTTTTAAGTCGCGGCGGCGGCGGGCGCTCCCGGCGGCGGTGGCGGCGGCGCGGCGGCGGCCTTGAAGCTGGCCCAATGGCGTTGCGGCGTCAGCGCCAGAATGATGAGCGCGAGCTGGGAGGCGTCGAAAAACATCAGCCAGCGAAAGGCCGCGTCCATAAAGCCATAGGAGTGCAGGCCAATGCCCAGCATGTTGACGCCGAACCAGGAAAAACTGGTGACGATGTTGCCGAAGACGGCCAGGGCCATCAAGCCGCGTTCCCGGATCAGCCCGCCCCAGCGGGCGTGGAGAATAATCGCGTTCCACAACACAATCAGCAACGCCCCGTTCTCCTTGGGGTCCCAGCCCCAGAAACGGCCCCAGGATTGATCGGCCCAAATCCCGCCCAGAATCGTCCCCACAAAACTAAACAGCGTGGCGAAACAAACAATCCCATACACCATGCGCGCCAGCGTCCGGCCCAGCTCGGCGGTGAGGGAACGGGTGAAAAAGCCGCGCACGATGTAAATGATGGCCAGCAGCCCCGCCACGAACATGGAGGCATAACCCAGCGTCACCACGACAACGTGGGTGGAGAGCCACAAGTTGGTGTCGAGCACGGCGCGCAGCATTTCCATGGTGTCGCCCCGCCCCGGCGCGGTCCACAGGTCCTGCAAGGCCAGATGATGGGCGATGTTCAGGGTGATGAAGCCGATCAGTCCGGCACAAACCAGGCCGATGCCACCCTGGAAGAGCCGTTCCAGAACCAGGCCGAAGAGCACCGCCGCCCAGCCGATGAAGATGGCCGAGGAATAAAGATTGGTGACCGGCGGGCGTCCTTGCAAATACATGCGGAAGACCAGCGCGAAGGTGTAAATGGCGAAGGCCAGGACGAGCAGGTAGAATCCCGATTTCCGCGCGGTGGGGGACAGATTGATCCAATACAAACATCCCAGGATCACCGCGGCCACGCAGATCACCATGCTCACATAAAAGGGCTGGATCTGGTTGAAAAAGAATTCCTGCTCTCCCGCGGCCAGCGCGGCGGACAATCCATTGGCCCGCAGCCACTCGCGGTAATCGGCCACCGCCTGGTTGAATTCGCCCGGCCTGTCCGCGTTGAAGGCCCCGGCCATCCTGGCATAGTCCTTCATCGGCTCGCTCACCGTGCCCGAAAGAATGGCGTCCATAAGATTGGTCCCCACGTTGGACCAGCCCTGGCGCGGCTGGCCCGGGGCGGGAGGAATCATCAAGGGATAGGCGAGCTGCGAAAGCTCCTCGTAGCGGCGGAAAAAATAGGTGATGCTTTTCAAATCGTCCTGGTTGGCCGGTTTGCCTTGATCGGTGTTTTGCAAGGCGGCCCGGCCGGCGGGCAGACACTGCTGGTAAGCCTCCAATTCCTTCTGAAAATCTTCCGCCGCCTCCGGCTGGAGGCTGTTTTTGATGCGAAAATACAGTTGCAGGCTGCTATACAGGTGCAAGACGTCTTTTTGGAACGGCTGGCGCTGTTTCTCCGCCTCATCGCCCAATCCTTTCTCCGCCTCGAAAATCAACTGCGCCTGCTCCCGGATGAAGGGGTGCTGGTTGGTCAGGTCGTTGAAGGAGAATTTGGTCAATCCTTCCGTGGTCGCGCCCAGCTTCCCGGCCAGATCGGGATGTTGCACGCGAAAAATTTTCCGCTGATCGGCCAGTTCCGGATTGGTCATGGCTTCCAACAACCATTCCGTGGCGCTCAGCCGGCCGCCGCTGGCGTTGGTCAGCGTGGAGGCGCCGCTGATGCCCAGAAGCGAATTGCGCGCCACCGAATCCAGCGGCTGCACACGCCCGTTGAGCAGCACGGGCAATCTTCCCCAGGCCGCCACCTGGAAGCCGTTCGCCGGCTTGGGCGCCTGCAGGCCGGACAAAAACCAGGCGGCAAAAATTCCGGTCAAAATCCAGGGCAGCCATTTTTTCATGCGTCACTCCTTTTTCCGGCCAGGGCCGGTTGCAGGGCTTTGGCCGGCGGCGCGCCGCGGGCCGGGAGTGGCGGCGTCTGTTGCGCCCGCTTCCGGGCAAAGCCGGACAAGTGCATGAGGAATTGCACGATCAACCCCAGCGCCACCAGACTGCACGCCACATAGGGCGTGAGCGCGGCCGGATTGCGCACCACCTGCAAAATGGAAACGCGGTCACCCTCCTCAAAACTGGCCTGGTAAAACGTTTCCCCGCCATAGCGCAGCGGTGCGTTCATTCGGATCAGCACGTCCCGGTCCTCCCCGCGCGCCGGGTCGCGCAGGTGAATCTTGCTGGAAAAATTGCTCGGGATGTCGGTGCCGGCGTAAATGTCGTGTTTGAACTCCAACAAGGTGATCGTGTAAGGCTTGTAATAGCGCACCGGCCGCAGCGCCATTTCATACGTGCGCCCCGCCGCCTGGAATCTTTGCGGCTCGGTCAGCGGCTGGCGCAGCAGCCCGCCAAACTCCGCCTGCAATTCCTGCGCCAGCGGCGGCCGGGCCAGCCAAAAGGACACCGTCCAGTCGCCCAACGAACGGTTGCCGTCCACCACCTCGACCAGCGCGGTGGGCCGGTTTTCGTCGTCCATCCGTTTGGCCTCGGGGAGGGGCGCGAAGAGAAGCTGCCGGCCGATTCCCTGGCTGGCTTTGAGTTTTTCGCCGCCGCCGGACATCGGGCCGGCCGGGGTTGAGTTTTGAAAATAAGTCTTGACGCGCAAGGCGAAGGGCAGGCCGGGGGGATGCAGTTCCCCGCCCTGGGCCAGGAGCGCCTCCGGGATGGACACCACCCGGTCGCGTCCGGGATCGGTCACATCCGTCACCGCCAATTCATGGCGGCGGCTGTCTTCGGTGTAATTGCCCGACCCGCCCACCGGCAGCCGCATCTGGCTTTCGATCTGAAATGTCTCCGTCAGGAATTGGCCGGCCAGCAGAATGATCAAGCCGGCGTGAACGAGCAGAATGCCGGTCTTCTTTTTGCTGAGTTGAAATCGTTTGATATGGGCCGCCAGCAAATTGAGCAGCAGCGCCAGGCCGATCGTCCAGCCTCCCGGAAAGACCGGGATCCGCAGGTGCGATCCCGCCGGCGTCCAATGCACAACAAAGCTGCGGAAAATCTGCGTCTGCGCGTCGTAAAGCCCCATGTGAACCTCTGCCAAAGTGCCGAAGAAAACCAGCAGGAGCGCCAGCGCCAGCAGGACCACGGTCAGGCGCAGCAACGTCAGGAAATTCAGGCAGTTCTTCAGCATGGCTCAGGGGTAGCGGACGGTTTGGACGAATTGGGTGAAGGCATCTTTTTCACGGGCCACGACCGCGCCCGCCCCCATCAATTTATAGAACCAGGTCTGGCCGGCGTGCGGCACGGTGACGGCCACCATCCGGCTGGGCTGGCCGCCGGCGTCTGTGCCGGTCAGATCCACCAGTGTGGCCTTTCCGCCCAGCACATCCAGGGATGCCGTGGCCTTCGCCAGCCCATCCTCCGCAATGTCCGGCAAATTCAACTGCCTGCGCCAGCGATTAACGTTGGCCAGCGTGCCGCCGCCTTCGCCGCCCAAAACGCTGATGCTGACAACGGCTTTCTGGCCCGCGTCGCCCGCGATGGAGAAGCTTTTCATCACCATGGCGCCGGGCGGGGTTTCCATCCAGTTCGCCGGGGTGTTCCATTTGGGTTGGTCGTTGGAATTGCCAGGGGCGGCCATGCCCATGCCCATGCCCATGCCCACGCCGGTCATGCCCGCGTGCGGATCGGCCTTCGTCACGGCGGCATCGCTTCCGCCGAAATGGACCGATTTTAGAAACTCAAGAAAAACCGGTTTCGCTCCTGCCACCACTTCCGCGTCTCCGCGCATTTTAAAAAACCACGAAGCGCCGTCGCGCGGAATCATCGCCACCACCGTCCGTTGCGAGGCGCCCGCCATCTCGTAAAGTTTTCCTTCGTTGGAATCCACCACCGTCTTTTCGGACACAATGTCTTTTTCCGTGATGTCGCCCAGGCCGACCTCCTGCCGCCAGCGGTTGACGTTGGCCAGCGTGCCTCCCACGTCGCCGGGAAAGGAGGTGATCGTCACCTCGGCCTTTTTGTCGCCGGGCCCCGGCACCACAAAATTGCCCAGGCGGATGCTGTTGGGCGGCATTTCCTTCCAGCCGGGCGGCGTGGTCCAATGGACGGCGGCGGAGTTGACGGGGACCGGCGGGGCATCCGCGCCCATCATGGACATGCCGGGGGTCCCCTGGTTCTGGGCCGCCGGGGCTGGCGCCGCCGGTTCCTTGGGGGCGTCATAACTTTTGATTTGATTGTCGCGCCGGCATCCCGCCAAAAGGCCGGTCACCAAGCACGCCGAAACAACTGCGCAAGATAATTTCATTTCGAGTGAACACAACATAGCACGCCCCGCGCCGGGCAAAAGACGTTTTTTTCGTTTCCCGTGGCATCAACGTGGCACCCTTTGGGCTTCGCCGATCCTGGGCGGGGGCTTGCCAGACATCTGCGATTGGCGGAATCTCCTTGAATTTGTCGTGAAGGACTGCGAACAATTGCAACCAAATTATGACAGCGCCGTGGCGCGAAGCGGCGACGAGTCGAACTGAATGGACGACAAATCATGCTAACAAATCTCCAGCTCAAGAACTTCAAGATTTGGAGGGACACCAAGCCTTTTAAGATGGCCCCCTTGACGGTCCTGTTCGGCACGAACAGTTCGGGCAAAAGCAGTATCGAGCAATTTTTCTTGATGCTCAAACAGACGATGGAATCCTCCGACCGCAAGGTCGTAATTTATCCCGGGGACCGGGACTCGGCGGTAAACCTCGGCTCGTTCGAAGAACTCGTCTTCGCCCGCGATCCCAAGAACAAGCTCGAATTTAACTTTGAGTGGAGCTTGGCAAAACCCCTTACCATCAAAGACCCCCGCTCTGAATTCGCCTGCTCTGGAGACCACCTCCGCTTCTCCGCAGACGTAGGCATGGCAGGAGAAAAGCACCCTAAGCTCGCCGTGGGTCGGTTTGAGTATGAACTCAAGCAGGACGGCAGCGACGTGATGCGCGTGTGGGTCGTGCGCAAAGCCGGCGAAAAGATCGAATACAAACTTGACGCCTCACCTTATACCCTGATTCGCAATCAGATGCGGGCCTGGCCGCTCGGCGCCCCCACCAAGTTCTTCGGCTTCCCGGACGAAATTCCGGCCTACTATCAAAATGCCGACTTTGTGCAGGATTTCAGCCTCCAAATGGAGCAATTGCTTCGCTCCATCAGCTACCTGGGCCCGCTGCGATCCAAGGGCGAAAGGCTCTACTACTGGACCGGCGGCGAACCTGCAAGTGTCGGCTATTCCGGTGAGAATACGATTAGCGCCCTCCTCGCCGCTAAAGCACGCCAACTCAACACCGGAAGGAAAAAGAGAAGGAAGCCTTTCGAACAGTTTATCGCCGAGAAACTGCATCAGCTTGAACTGATTGATGAGTTCGAAGTAAAACAGATATCCGAGCATCGCAAAGAATACGAAGTGAAGGTCAAGACGCCAGGTTCCCCATTCTGGGTGGACGTTCCTGATGTCGGCTTCGGCATTTCACAGGTCTTGCCCGTCTTGGTGCAGTGCTTCTACGCGCCCGCTGACTCGATTCTCTTCATCGAACAACCGGAATTGCACCTCCATCCCAAAGCCCAATCGAACCTCGCGGACTTGTTCATCAATGTTCTATCTTCTCGGGTTGACGGCAGGCCGCGCAACATTCAACTCGTGATCGAGACACATTCCGAACATTTTCTTCACAGACTCCAGCGCCGTATCGCCGAAAACCACCCGGATCGTCTTATTACTCCCGACCAAGTCGCCGCTTATTTTGCTTACACCACTGGCGCCGACTCAAAGTTGGAGCCACTCCAGATTGACCTCCTTGGTAACGTCATTAATTGGCCGGAGAATTTCTTTGGCGACAGCATGGGCGATCTCACGGCCATGACCCAAGCGGCAGCCCTGCGCGAACAGGCGCGCACCATTCCAAATATCCAACCGAAGGCTGCCACAGAGTGAGCGCCGTGGTGATTGATACGAACGTCCTGCTCGTAGCCGATGGTAAAGCCAACCAGATGTCGGCAGGTTGCCGCGCGGAATGTGCGCAACGCCTTGAAGCGGTCAAAAAAGGGGATCGCGTTGTCTTGGATCAGCAGTGGTTGATTTTGCGTGAGTATCAAAATAAACTCAGTCCGTCCGGCAAACCGCCAACGCCAGGGAACCTCTTTCTTAAATGGCTGATGACAGTCTGTCGCAATGAGCAACATGTCTCACAAGTTTCGATCACACCAACGAATCGGGATCAAACGAAGTTCGCGGAGTTTCCAGACGACGAGCCTCTTGAATTGGCATTCGATCCGGAGGATCGAAAGTTTGTTGCAGCCGCGCATGTGCATCCAGACAATCCACCAATTTTAGAAGCAGCCGATTGCAAATGGCTGGGTTGGGAAGCCAGTCTGAAACGACATGGCATACAACTGGAAGTTCTCTGCCGGTGCGAACTTGAATTAATTCGGAAACGCAAAAAAGGTGCGGGAACATGACCGATGCCTTCCACAAGTTTCCCCACACGCCCCATCTGCTTTGGCTCGGTCTTGGATCGCCGCGTGACGACAAAATTCTCAAGGCGGCAGAGGCCGCTGATTTCCTGTCCGCGGAAGTAATCGTCGAAGAGAAGGTGGACGGGGCAAATTTAGGTTTGTCTCTTGGCCCCGACGGCCGTGTGCGCGCCCAAAGTCGCGGCAATTATCTTGCCTCCGGCCGCAGTCATGCCCAATGGAATCCTCTCTGGCCGTGGCTTGCCGAACGACGTGATATTTTGGAAAATGGTCTGAGCAACGGCTTGGTAATTTTTGGTGAATGGTGCTATGCCCGGCACACTGTTCCTTACGACGCCCTGCCGGACTGGTTTCTCGGTTTCGATATTTTCGAAGTTGCTTCACGACGCTTCTGGTCGGTGGAGCGGCGGAATGAGTGGCTGCGACAGAAGGGCTTGGTTTCGGTCCCGGAAGTCAAACGAGGGCATTTATCCAGCAAGCGCCTGCCTTCCTTGCTGGGCAATTCCGCGGTTGGAAGCACGCCGATGGAGGGCATTTACTTGCGGCGCGATCAGGATGGCTGGCTCCAGGCACGGGCCAAGGTTGTCAGCACGGCCTTTCAGCAGCAAATTGAGGAACACTGGACACGTCGTACCGTGACCCCAAATCAACTGGCGCTGGTCCATGTTTGAAAAACCGCCGATGCCGGGAGCACCTTCCAACCATGAACTCTGACATCCCCGGTTGGCGCACGGACTTCGACAGGGAGTTTACCGCCGCGCGCCTGGCGCTGCTGCTGGGCGTGCTCATGCTCGTCTCCTATCCGGACATCGTCCTTGGCACGCACGCTTTCTTTTACCGCGATACCGGGCAATTCGGGTTCCCGGTCGCGTATTATTTGCGGGATTGCTTTTGGCGCGGCGAGGTTCCGCTGTGGAATCCTTACAATAATTGCGGCCTTCCCTTTCTCGCCCAGTGGAACACGCTGGCCCTTTATCCGCCGTCCTTGTTCTACGAGTTGCTGCCTATGCCCTGGGCGATGAACTTTTTCATTCTGGGCCATGTTTTTCTGGCGGGAATCGGGATGTACTTTCTGGCCTTGCGCTGGTTTGGCAATCGCCTGGCCGCCAGTTTCGCCGGCCTGATTTTCGCCTGGAACGGGCTGGCTCTGCATTGCTGGATGTGGCCCTGCCACATTGCCGCCCTGGCCTGGATGCCGTGGGTGGTGCTGCTGGCCGAACGGGCCTGGAGCGGAGGCCAACGCCCTGTCGCCGGGGCGGCGCTGGCCGGCGCATGCCAGATGGTGACCGGCTCGCCGGAAATAATCATCTTTACATGGCTGATCGTGCTGGGAGTTTTCCTGCCTCGAGGTCTGGCGGCAAAAGCGTTTGTCCTGGGGCGGGGCGGGGCGGCTGGCCTCGGTGGTCGTGCTCGTCACGGCCCTGAGCGCGGCGCAACTTCTGCCCTGGCTGGATTTGCTGGCGCACGGCGACCGCACCACGGCTGTCGGCGACAACACCTGGGCGATGCCGGTGTGGGGCGCGGCCAATTTTCTCGTCCCGCTTTTCCGCATGACCTCATCGCTCAGCGGCGTCTGGATGCAACCGGGCCAGGAATGGACAACGTCTTATTACGCGGGCATCCTCACGCTGCTGCTGGCGTTGCTGGCGGTGGCGAAGGTGCGCAACGCGCGGACCGCCTTGCTGGGCCTGCTGGCTTTGGGGGGCGTGCTTTGTGCCATGGGCGATTCCGGCCTGCTCCTTAAAATTTTGAAAACGCTCGCGCCCGCTTTGGGTTTGACCCGTTTCCCGATCAAATTTGTCGTGGTCACGATTTTTTGTTTGCCGCTGCTGGCGGCCGCGGGAATGGTCTGGCTGCAGAGCGGCGCGGCGTGGCGCGCGCGCCGCAGCTTGCTGGTCATCGGCGGAGCGCTCGCCGTCGCGGTGGCGGCTCTGGCCTTTGGCGTTCCCTATGCCGAGGACTCGCGCCGCGTGGTTGGGGCCAATGGCGCCGTGCGCCTGCTGATTCTCGCGGCGGGACTGGCCGCCATGCTTTTTCAGCCGCGCCTTCCGCGCAAGGCGGGACAGCTCGCAGTCTCTTTCGCGTTTTTATTTTTGTCCGGCCTGGACATCTGCACCCATGTCCCGCGCCAGAACCCAACCGTTCCCGTCCGGGACTACGGGGCCCTGACTCCGCCCATGACCGCCGTGCCGCGCCTGGGAGAATCGCGCGCCATGCCGGGCCGGGCAGGCCCAGGACCTGCTGCTCAGGCTGGTCAATCCGGACTTGGAGACCCATTATTTGGGACAGCGCTCCATGCTCTTCAGCGATTGCAATCTGCTGGATAAAATTCCGAAAGTGAACGGCTTTTTTTCCATTCATCCGCGGGAAGAAGCCGCCGTGGCCCGGCTGCTCTATGGCTCGAACTCGTTGCCCCGATTGGAGGAATTCCTCGGCGTGTCGCAACTGGGCGTCGCCCAAATTTCCCCGCTCAAGCTGGCTTGGGAGCCGCGCACCAATTTCATGCCCTGGGCCACCCTCGGCCAGCAGCCGCTTTTCCTGGATGACGACGCCACCCTGGCCGCGATGAGCCGGCCCGATTTCGCGCCGCGCGCCGTGGTTTATTTGCCCTCCGATGCGCGCGAAAAGGTTTCCGCCAGGGCCGATCCGCGGGCGCGCCTGGTGTCAAGCACGATCACGGCGGAGAAATGCGCCTTTCAGACGCAGGCGGCGACCGCCACCATGCTGGTGATGGCGCAGGGCTGGTATCATTGCTGGCAAGCCTCGGTGGATGGGAGCGGCGTTCCGTTATGGCGGGCCAACGGCGGATTTCAGGCTGTTGAAGTCCCCGCCGGCAATCATCAAGTTCTGTTTGAGTACAAAGACCGCGCCTTCCAACTCGGCTGCGCAATTTCCGTCGTGGCCTTGTTAGGTTGCGCAGTCCTGTTTTTTGCAAAGAACAAGTAACGCCGCCCGCTCCGGCCCTGTCTGGCGGAGTAGAGCCGGGATATGAGATTGCGCAATCGGCAGAGCTATGGTGAGGCAAGTCAACTCACCTGCATGGAGAGGAGGAATTCGATATTGGTGCGGATTTTTTTCAGCTTGCCCAGCAGCAGTTCCATCGCCTCCACCGGCGGGACGCCGGTCAGGGCGCGGCGCAGGATGACCACTTTGTTGTATTCGTCGGGATGGTAGAGCAGTTCCTCCTTGCGCGTGCCGGACAGTTCGATGTTGATGGAGGGGAAGATGCGCCGGTCCACCAGATGCGCGGTCCAGATTGACCTCCATGTTGCCCGTGCCCTTGAATTCCTCAAAAATGACCTCGTCCATGCGCGAGCCGGTGTCCACCAGCGCGGTGGCGATGATGGTGAGCGAGCCGCCTTCCTCAATGTTGCGCGCCGCGCCGAAAAAGCGCTTGGGTTTGTGCAGGGCGTTGGCGTCCACCCCGCCGGACAGGATTTTGCCGGAATGCGGCTGGATGGTGTTGTAGGCGCGGGCCAGGCGGGTGATGGAGTCAAGCAGAATGACAGTGTCGCTTCTTGTGCTCGATCATGCGCTTGGCCTTTTCGATCACCATCTCCGCCACCTGGACGTGGCGCTCGGGCGGCTCGTCGAAGGTGGAGCTGATGACCTCGGCGCCGCGGCAACTGCGTTCCATGTCGGTGACTTCCTCGGGGCGCTCGTCAATCAGAAGGATGAAGAGGTAGGCTTCCGGGTTGTTCTTCAGGATGGCGTTGGCCAGCTTTTGCATCAGGACCGTTTTGCCCGTGCGCGGCGGGGCCACGATCAGGCCGCGCGTGCCTTTGCCGATGGGGCAGACCAGGTCCAGCACGCGCGTGGAAAGTTCGTCCGGCGAGGTTTCCAGGAGGTAGCGCTTGTTGGGAAACAGCGGGGTCAGATTGTCGAAATGGGTCTTGTCTTTGGCCTTGTCCGGGTCTTCCGTGTCCACCGCCTCGACTTTGAGCAGGGCGAAGAAGCGTTCCTTGTCCTTGGGCGGGCGGATCTGGCCGGCGATGAGATTGCCGGTTTGCAGGTCGAAACGGCGGATTTGGGAGGGGGAGACGTAAATGTCCTCCGGGCAGGGGAGGTAATTGAAACTGCGCGAGCGCAGAAAGCCGAAGCCTTCGGGCAGGATTTCCAGGACGCCTTCGGAGAAGAGGACCCCCGCGCGCTCGGCATTTTTTTGCAGGATTTGGAAGATGATCTCGTGCTTGCGCATCGTGCCGAAGTTCTCGATGCCCATGTCCTGGGCCATGTGGTTGAGGTCGGCCATGGCCATGGCCTGGAGCTTGGCGATGTTCGTGGCGCCGCCGCCAGGCCCCTTGGCCGGGCGGACGGGGGATTCCTCCTCCGGGCTGGATTCGACGGCGTGGGTGGGCGGTTCCAGTTTCATTTCGGCGGGCGGCGGCGGGGCGGCCTTGCCTTTGGCGTGGGCCGGCCGGGCAGGGGACGGCCTTTCGGGCGGGGCCGCCTCCGGCGCGGGAGACGGTTCGGGCGGCGTCCCGGTCAGGGCGGCCTCTGCGGGGACAGGGGCGGCCGGAGGGGCGGTCTTGGCGCCTTTCTTTGTCACCTTTTTTGTGGCTGCTCTAGGCATGGTAAAAAAATGGATTGCCGGACCCAGGACACGGGCAGGACACCTTCCGCACTGCGGCCCAATCGGGATCAAACCTGAATTTTCTTAATATGGCAAGGGATACTTTGCCGTCAACTCACGCACACGATCTCTCACCTGGCGGGCCGTGTCAAGGTTCTTAATATCCAACAAGACTTCGCTGATCATGTCCGCCACGGCGGCCATCTCCGGCTCCTTCATGCCGCGGGTGGTCACGGCCGGGGTCCCCAGCCGGATGCCGCTGGCCTGGAAGGGGGAGCGGGTCTCGAAGGGGATGGTGTTCTTGTTCACCGTGATGCCCGCTTCGTCCAGGGCGGCCTGGCATTCCTTGCCGGTCAAGCCGCGCGCGCCCACGTCCACCAGCATGAGGTGGTTGTCGGTTCCGCCGCTGACCAGGCGGAAACGGTTGTGGATCATGCCTTCGGCCAGGGCCTGGGCGTTTTTGAGGATTTGCTCCTGATACTCGCGAAAGGCCGGCTGCAAGGCCTCCAGGAAACAGACGGCCTTGGCGGCAATGACATGCATGAGCGGTCCGCCTTGAATGCCGGGAAAGATCTGGGAGTCAATCTCCTTGGCGTATTTCTCCTTGCACAGCACCAGCCCGCCGCGCGGCCCGCGCAGGGTTTTATGGGTGGTGGTGGTGACAAAATCGGCGTGTTCCACCGGGCTGGGATGCAGCCCCGCCGCCACCAATCCGGCGATGTGGGCGATGTCGGCCAGCAGCCAGGCTCCCACCTCCCGGGCGATCTGGCCCATCCGCTGAAAATCAATGATGCGCGGATAGGCGCTGGCGCCCACGGTGATCATGCGCGGACGGTGTTGCTGCGCCATTTTCTGCAATTGATCGTAATCAATCCGCTCATCCTCCTTGCGCACGCCGTAGTGGACGATTTCAAAAAAGCGGCCGGAGAAATTGGCCTTGTTGCCGTGGGTCAGGTGGCCGCCGTGGGAAAGGTCCATGGTCAGCATCTTATCGCCCGGCTTGAGCATGGCAAAGTAAACGGCCATGTTGGCCTGGCTGCCGGAATGGGGCTGGACGTTGGCATGCTCGGCGCCGAAGAGTTTTTTGGCCCGCTCGATGGCCAGCCGCTCCACCGTGTCCATGTGCTCGCAGCCGCCGTACCAGCGTTTGCCGGGGTAGCCCTCGGCGTATTTGTTGGTCAGAACCGAACCTTGCGCCTCCAGGACGGCGGGGCTGACAAAGTTCTCGCTGGCGATCAATTCGATGTTTTCCTGCTGGCGCTGTTTTTCCAGAAAGAGCGCGTCGGCGATGTCGGGATCCACGCTGCGCAGGCGGAGCGGGGCGGGGGTGGGGTTGTGTATTTCCATTTTATTGACACGACTCTGGTGCCGGCCCCCCTCAAAGGAGGTGGACAGAAAGATGTCGAGGATTTTGACCGCCCGGTCGGGGGGGGTGGTGCCCGCGCCCAGGCAGAGAATATTGGCGTCGTGGTGCTGGCGGCAGAGCGCGGCCATGGACTCATCGAAGACCAGCGCGGCGCGCGCGCCGGGGATTTTGTTGGCGGAAATGCTGACGCCAATCCCCGTCGCGCACACCAGCAGGCCAAAAACGCTTTTGCGGGCCGCCACCTGCTCGCCCACCGCGTGGCCCAATTCGGTCGCGTCGCACGTTTCGGCGGAAGGCGTCCCCAAATCCACCAGCGAAATGCCGGAGGCCTGCAGATGCTGCTTGAGATGTTCCTTGAGGGCGAAGCCCGCCTGATCGGAGCCCAGGGCGATGCGGCTCTCCGGCGCGGCGCCGGCCGTCTCCGGGGCCTGGGCGGTTTGTTCCATGAATTTGAGCATGGAGAGAATCCCCTGCTCGATCTGGTCGCGGCAATAGGTGTAGGTTTCGTAGGAGCCGCCGATGGGATCGCCGATGTCCTTCTCAAAGTCATCCAGCGTCTCGTCAAATTCGCGCAGCAAAAAAGTCTTTTCCACCGCCTGCGGAAACAGCAGGTTGATCGAATCCACATGGCTGTGGGTCATCCCGAAAATATAATCCGCCTGCTCCACCAGTTCCTGAGTGAGCATGCGGCTGCGCAGGTTGGCAATGTCAATGCCCAGTTCGCGCAGCGCCCGCACCGCATGGACCGTCGGCGGCTGGCCGTCCACGGCGCCGACCCCGGCCGAGAGGGCCTGGAAATCATGGCGGCCCCGCACGGCGTGCTGGAAGAGTCCTTCGGCCATCGGGCTGCGGCAAACATTGCCGGTGCAAACAAATAAAATTGTCTTCATTCCTGCCATTACGCCGTCAAACCTTGCGCGGTGCCCGGAGCATCGTCAATCCAAGAATCATCCCGGATGGGGTTTCTGGACGACGGCCAGGCCCTTGAGCAAGTCCAAGGCTCGCGCCAGAACGGGATCGCGCACGATTTTTAGGTTGGGGTCGCTTTGCAGACGCCCGGCGCCGCCAAACTCCGCTTCCAGGTCCGCCCCGTCGCGCTGTTCCCGCACCAACTCCGCTTCATTGAAACGCCGGAAAGAACCCTCATTGGTCTGCGGCATCCCGGCGGCAACGTTGGTCGCGACCGCATTGGTTTTTCCAGCCTGGCCGGGCACCTGCCAGGGGTGCTCCCAATAAGCTTTTTCATCCTCCGGATTTGTTTTCACCACGATATCCGGCGTGATGCCGCCGCGGAAGACCGTGCCGTCGCCCAGCTTGATTTCGCCCACGGCGATGCGCAATTTGCCGCCGTCGTTCAGCGGAAAATCCTGGAACAGGCCGGCCCGGCCCGCGGACTCCGTTCCCAGCAGCAGCCCGGTGCGCGTTTGGCGCAAGACCGCCGCCAGCCCTTCCGCCGCCTCGCTGGTCTGGGAATTGATCAGCGCGGCCAGCGGCACGGTGATGGCATTATCCTTTTTGGTGGAACGCGCCGTGACACCCCCGAACTCCAGCAACGGCTCGTCGGCATTGAGAAAACAATCCGCCGCCGCCGCCGCCGCGGCAAAATCCGTGCCGCCGGCGAACCGCAAATCCAGAACCACTCCTTTAATCTTGGATTTGTTGGTCGCGGCCATATCCCGGTACGACGCCATCAGTTGGCTGGCCAGATTGGTCTCCACTTTGAGCACGCGAAAATAAGCGTAGGAATCGTCGTAAATAACGGACTTGCCCAGCGTGGAAGGGGCGGGGGCCTCTTCGCCGGCCGCGGCCGCGCCGACCAGCATGGCGCCCGACTTGAGTTGTGCCAGCAACCCCTTCACCGCCGCGCGGTTCAAGTCCGCTTCGCTTGCTCCGTTGAGGTGGGCGCGCAACAACTGGTAAATCTCGTCGAATTTCGGCAGTTCGTTGGTGGAACCGCCCACGGCGGCGCCGGCCGCCATCAAGAATAAAATGGAAACACAATGTTTTATCTTCAAGGTGGAGAATCTACTGTGTTGTTCGGTGATTTTCAAGCACTCGCGCAACGGCGGTGTCTTAATCTTAATCCTAATCTTAATCTTAATCTCCTTCGCGTGCGATCTATTGAGCCGGATTAAGATTAAGATTACGAGCAAGATTAAGAAAACTCCCGCGCAGGGCCTTGGCGCCAATATCCCTTCTGAACTGCGCGCCGTCGAATTTAATTTTTGCCACCGCCTGGTAGGCCCGGTCGCGGGCCGCTTAGCCCGAGGTCCCAGGCCGTCACCCCGAGCACTCGCCCGCCCTGGGTGACAATCCCTTCCCCTTGCGGCGCGACGCCGGCATGGAAAATCTTGGTCTTGGCCAGCGCGCCCGCTTCGGCCAGGCCGCGGATGAGCGCGCCTTTGGCCGGAGTCCCGGGATAGCCGGCCGCGGCCATGACCACGCAGACGGCCGCTTCGGGCCGCCAGCGCAACTCCATTTTCTCCAAAACCCCGTCCACGCTGGCCTCCAGCAAATCCAGCAAGTCATTCTCCAAGCGTGTCAAATAAACCTGTGTCTCCGGGTCGCCGAAACGGGCGTTGAACTCCAGGACTTTCGGGCCGTCCCTGGTCAGCATCACGCCCGGATATAAAATGCCGCGAAAATCAATTCCCTCCTCTTCGCACCCCCGCAGCCACGGCTCCAGAATTTTTCTGCCGGCCTCCGCCAGTTCCATTTCGTTCAAAAAGGGCGCGGGCGAATAAGCGCCCATCCCGCCGGTGTTGGGGCCGGCGTCGTTTTCCCCGAGCCGCTTGTGGTCCTGCGCGGCGGGAAAAAGCCTGGCCGTTTTTCCGTCGCAGAGCGCGTGCAGCGAAATCTCCATTCCTTCCAGCAATTCCTGGATGACGACCTGCAGGCCGGCCGCGCCGAATTTTTGTCCGAGCATGATTTCATCCACCGCCAGGGCCGCCTCCGCCGGGTTGTGGCATATCATGACGCCTTTGCCCAGGGCCAGCCCATCGGCTTTGACGGCGCAGCGCCCGTGGAGCGCCGCCGCAAAATCCCGGGCCGCGCCGGCCTCGGAGAAAGTTCCGGCCTGCGCCGTCGGAATGCCATATTTCTCCATGAATTTTTGCGCGAACACCTTGGAGGACTCAAACTGGGCTGCTTTCCGGTTCGGCCCCCAGATGCGCAGACCATTGGCCTGGAACAAGTCCACCACGCCCAGGGCCAGCGGATTGTCCGGGCCAACCACCGTCAGAGCCGCCTTTTTTTCCAGCGCGAAGGCCAGCAAGGAGGGCAGATCGTCGGCGGCGATGGCAGCGCATTGCACCGGGGCGCCATCCCGCGCCAGGTGTTCCTGGGCGATGCCGGCATTGCCGGGGGCGCACCACAATTGGGTGATGCGCGGCGACTGCGCCAGTTTCCAAACCAGGGCGTGTTCGCGTCCGCCCGAACCGAGGACCAAAACATTCATCGCAGCGGATTGAAGCAGGAAGCGGGGAAGTTGGCCAGATTGCAGTTTCAAAAACGCTTATTGTAGTCCTCATGAGTTCCAATCCATTCCCAGAGGAAGAAATCGCCGGTAAACTTGCCCACAGCGCGATAGTGCTCGCCTACCCTTGCGGACCAATTGGGTTTCTGGATTGGTTTAAAGTGAAGCGAGGGGTGGAACGCATTTGCTGACCAGAGTTGATAGTTCTTCTGAGCCAGCCGTCTCATGTCAGCAGGCAGGGCGCGATAAAGCCGCCAGAATTCAGGCGAGCCGCGGCTGGAAATAGTCACGGCTCGTGGAGAATGTCGCTGAGGGGAAGCGTTTTGCCTTCGGCGTGGGCAGTATCAGCCTCGAGGTTGAGGGAAGCGAATTTGCCCGCGACACCGTCGGCTTTCATCTGGCGGTCCCAATCGTCATCGGTCCAACCGCACAGTTCAGCGGTGATTTCAGCGCGTTCTGCCACAGAAAGCATCTGGATGGCCCTCCTGATGGACTCAACCGTACTCATTGTTCAAAATATGCCCTGGAAAGCAGCGGCGCGCAACGGTGATTTTAGCCTGTCCGCCCGCAGAGCGTCAGGCATGTTCGGGCGGGAAAGCCCGGGCCGGCAGTCCGCTCGCCGCCGGCGGGCATTTGCGCAGGAATCAACGTCGCACTCTTGTCGTGCGGCGGGGCCCGATAATTCGAGACCCGCCGTACCTCCGATGACTGACGCCTTGCGTCCACCCCAATTTCACCGCTTGACACCATTCCGCCCCGCTTGTTAGCGTCGCTCCATGAAGAATTGCAGCCGTCAAATTTTTCCCGCCCGCGCAACGTCTCAAATGAATTTCCTGTCCCGGCCCCTTCGCGCCCTTGGGACGTGCGGATTGAGTTTGCTGCTCGGCCTGGCCGCCTCCTGGCCGGCGCCGACGGCATTGGCCCAGGGCACCAACGCCGCAGCCGCGCCCGTGGCCGCCAAGCCGGGCGCGGTGCAGACGGCGGGCGAATTGGTCGTGAGCCTCGACGCGCGCGACCCCAGCGCCGGCACGACCAATTGGATCAACCAGGGCACGATGGGCAATTTCACCCGCCTTGGCGCGCCCAAGGTGGCGAAGACCGGCGGCCAGCCGGCGGTGGAGTTCAACGGCAAGAGCGACGCCTATCGCAGCCAGAAGCCGGCCCCGGCCACCATCACCGGCGCGCACGCCCGCTCCGTCGAAGTGTGGGTTTACAATCCGAGCCTGGACTCCACCGAGGAATGCATGGTGGCGTGGGGCCATCGCGGCACGACCCTGGCCAACCTGTCTTTCAATTACGGATCGGGCGGCGGCTTCAGCGCCGTGACCCATTACGATCAAGACATGGGCTGGGGTGATGATCCTCCCGCCCCAGCCCAGTGGCACCACCTGGTTTATACTTACAACGGCAAGACGGCCAAAATCTATGACAATGGGGTGGAGCGCGGCTCGGAGGACTTCGAGCTGGCGACCGCCGCCAACAACCGGATGAACATCGCGGTGGAGAACAGCACCGAGGGCGAGCCGCTTTTCGAGAGCGAGTTCGCCGACAACTGGGCCTTGTCGCTTTCAGGCTCCATCGCCCTGGTGCGCGTCCACAGCGGCGCGCTGACGGCGGACCAAGTCAAGACGAACTTCAACGCGGACAAGGCGCGGTTCGGCATGGGCGCGCCGTAGCTCGGCCCTCAAGCAATGAACTCAATCACCCGTGGCCAGCCGCCTTGAACCGCCGGGCGAACAAGAGTGATGGACTATCCGAGTGTCTGCGTCTCACTGTATAACAGGGCGGTTTAAGAAACTGTGCCGCCCTAAATGAGGATGGTAGGGCGCGCACTCCGTGCGCGCCGCGGCGGGCAACGGAGTGCCCGCCCCGCCGTCCATGACGGACGCGCCTTGCGCCTTACTGCTCCTTCGGGGAGGAGACGGTGGGGGAGGAGACGGCGGCGGCGGTCAGCGGCCTCTTGAGCAGCGCGATGTAGTCGGCCATGATGCGCCGGGTTTCCGTCAGGGCGGGATCGGTCGCGGCCGGGTCTTCCCCGGCGGCGGCGGCTTCGACGGGATCCGGGTCGTCGTCGGGGGCAGTGGTTGGCTTGGGTTTGACTTCCGGCGCATGCAACCCGGCCAGGTCCACGTTTTTGAGGGTGATCTCATAGATCTTCTCCCCGGATTTGGGCCGGGAGGCGCGTTCCTTCTTTCTGGCCTGCAGGCGGGCCGCGGTGGCGCTCTGCTCGGCCAGCCGTTCCGCCTCGTTGAGGGAAATGCTTTTGTCGGCCAGCATTTTTCGATACTCGTTAATGTCCTCCTGGAGATAGGCAAAATCTTTGTCGGTCGCGCGGCGGTTGAGGGAGCGTTTGAGCAATTCGGGCAGATAGGGCTTGACCTGATTGAAGTCGGGCAAATCATCGCTGGTGACATCATCCCACGGCAGCGGATTGGGCAGCCAACTTTCCCCGACCTCCGCGTAATTGAGGATGGAGGGCAGAACGATGTCGGAAACCACCCCGTTGCTTTGGGTGGAGGAACCGCCCGCGCGATAGAATTTCTTGATGGTGACCTTGAGCGAACCGGGATCGTAAGCAAACGGCATGTGCGTCCTGGCCATGGCCTCGCTCATGGGTTGCACCATCTGCACGGTTCCCTTGCCGAAAGTGGCTTTGTCCCCCACGATCAAGGCGCGCCCGTAATCCTGCAACGCCCCCGCCACAATTTCCGAGGCCGACGCGCTCAAGCGGCTGGTCAGGACGATCAACGGCCCGTCGTACAAGGCGGGTTGGTCGGGTGTGGATTCGGTTTCCGTGGTGCCGCGACGGCCGGGTCCATCCGGCGACCTGGTTTGCACCACCGGGACCTGGCCTTTGACGAACAAGCCGGTCAGCTTGATCGCTTCCTCCAGAAAACCGCCGCCGTTGCGCCGCAAATCCAAAATGATCCCGTCCACATTCTCCTTTTTCAGCCGGTTAATGATCCGGGCCACGTCTTTGGAGGTGCTGCCGTGCTCGCGCGGCGGTTCGCCGGGCGGGTCCGGCTCGGTGTCCGCATAAAACGAATTCAAATCAATCACGCCGACACGGGTGGGCGGGGCGCTGCTGCTGGTGGGGGTTTGGTAAAACTGGGCTTTGGCCGCCTGGTCCTCCAGTTTGATGACATCCCGCACCAGGGTGATGGTTTTTTGGCGCTCGGAGGGATCGGTCGGATGGGCTTTGACGATGGTCAGGTTCACCGCCGTGCCTTTGGGGCCGCGGATCATTTCCACCACCTTGGTCAGCGGCATGCCCGTCACCGTCACCGGCTCCTGCCCTTGTTGGGCCACGGCCACGACGGTGTCGTCGTTGGTGAGCTGGCCGGATTTTGCCGCCGGACCTCCCGCGACCAGATCTTCCACTTTGCAATCCCCGTCCTCACTCCGCAAACGGGCGCCGATGCCGGAGAGGGACAGGTGCATGTCTATGTTGAATTTCTCCATCGAAGCGTGCCCCATGTAATCGGAGTGCGGATCGTAGGCGTGGGCCAGCGCCGTCAGGTAGTATTCCAGCACGTAATCATCGTTGGTCAGGTCGTTGTAATTCTTCAGCAATCCGGTGTAGCGCTTGGTCAGCGTCTTGACGATTTCCGCCGGGTCCTTCCGGTTCAACTCCACCACCCCCTTGAGTTTGGGCGCCGGCCCGGATTCCGCGGGGGCGGGGCTGTTGGTCTCCGCCGCCGTGTCGGCGGGATGGAGGAAAGTGATGCTGCCAAGGCGTTTGCCATCCTCGGAATAAAAGTTGTTGGTGATTCTGCGCTGAGTCTCCTTGGGCGAAATCTGCAGCCGCACGATGACGTTTGACCCGGCGGGGGTGATCGCGCCGAATTCATGATGCTCCTGATCCAGGAATTTGCCGGGGAGCAGCCATTCCAGCGGCACGGGAAACTCAAACAGACGCCGGTCGCGGGGATCATCCGGGAACTCTCCGGGGTGAGGCGGCGGCCTCATCCCGTCGGGCAATGCCGCCGTGGTTTTGACGGACACGGAATTGGTGTACGCGGCGGGCAGCAAAATCACCACGTTGCTCTGCGCGTCAAAACTGGCCGGCCCGGAAATCGCCATGTCCCCCTCCTTGAGCTTTTCATCCAGGTACTCCAGGCGCAATTCCTGGCGCCAAAGCTGATGGGCCTCGTCCAGGTTGGTGGGATTGGGCAGGGTGTGGCGGTTGGGGATGAAACGATCGTGGTTGGTGAATTCAAAAGTCTCCGTATGCAGCAAATTGGTCACATAAGCGGTCTGTTCGGCCGCCCGCTCCATGAAACGCGAAAATATAACCGTGGACGGGGAGAAATCATGTTCGCGCTCCGACAACACCGGCAGGTTGCTGCGGTAAACGTCGAACTGCTTGAGATCGGATTGCAAAAAGTAAATATGCCTGCCGTCAAAGATATCGAGGTAGCGGTCCAGGAATTTGCTGGACATCCCCGCGTCAAACGGATGATGCGAATAATGCCATTGCTCCAGCAATTTGGGCACCAGGGCGGTGATGTTGCCTTCGGTTAAGTCGCGGTTGGCCTCGGAGATGTCCCCGGCATTGGCGGCCGGATGGCCCGGGGCGCCCAGGGCCTGGTCTTGGGCGCGCGCCGCGGCTGGAAAAACGGCCAGAACCAGCGCCAGCCGGCAGCCATGATAAAATGGAACTCTCATGCTAATCTTCTCATGCCCACAGCATCGCCGATTGCCCCGCGAATATCAAATGCAAAGAATCACCCATGTCGCGAAACCCCAGGATTTAACCCGCGCATTTCATTCCCCATGGGTGGAATCCCGATCCAATCGGGACCCGGCGGAATATGGCGGACAACCATTCTGTAAAAAAAACTGCGTCTCACAGCAGGTATTCGTCGCCCGCTCCGGTCGGCGGGTTGCCGACCGTCACAGGTCCCGACTGCATCGGGATGCCAACCACGGGGTGGGGAGCGGGTATGAAAAGTCCGGGTCAATCCAGGCGCGCTCCACGACGGCCCGGACGCGGAGGCGAACAACGTTGCAGCGCCAACTTGCGTGCGCCAAGCCGGTGGGAAACTGCCGCCAGACCGGCCAGACTCAGGGCCAGGAGCCACAGGGTTGTGCCGGTGTCGGGAACAGGAGAATCTCCGGTGTAAACCAATTGGTTTTGGCCTGCGTTCCCGCTGGAATCCCACAATTCCAGGATTTCCACCCCGAATTGATCGGAACTGGCGGCCGTTTCCAGGTTGGCGCCCAGCGCGCCTGCCGCCAAGTCATAGAAAGGATTTCCCGCGCCGCCAAATGCGAAGGAACCCCCGCCACTCTGACCCCCTTGCAAATACCAAAGGGCCGACTGGAGCAGACCGGCGTTTTGCGACCGGCTGACCGCGCCATTGTTGCCAAAATCATAACCCGCCAATTGGCCCTGCGCGAATTGGGAGTAAAGGTAGGCCGCGCCCTCCGTCAGGGACCGTCCCTGGCTGTCCACGCTGCCTGTCGTATAATTATAAGTGACGCCCCCGTAAAAATACACATCCGCTTCCACGCAAAAGGTCTGGAAACCGGTTTGGTTGCCGACGGCAAGCTGGGTGGTGGGGGCATAGAATTGGGCAAATCCGTCCGGCGCAGTCACCGCCGTAAACTCGCCGCCATCGGCAAAATAATTAGCCCTCTGCGTCAGGACAATCGTATTGGCCATGGCGGCGGGAGCCACGGCGACCGCGCCCAGAAACACCCCCGCCAAACTAATGCTGTTAAATTTCATCATATTATTATTTCCGGAAAAAAGCCCTCAACGTGTCCCATTATCATCCACGCGCTGTCTCATTGTTAAGCACCTTCCATTCCGCGCATCCTTGCGAATCGAGTCGGTCCGGCGGGCTCCAGTCTTTGGTGTGAAATCCAAGCATTATTTTCAAAGTGCTAATCTTCAATATGTTACAACAGGATTTGCATTCCAAAGGCTGGGAGAAACGACTCATTTTATATGCAAAAATGCTCGCTGATAAACCCAACGAGTAGCGCGGACGGCGGACCGGGGAAGCTGGCGGCCGAGCGGGTCGGCAAGCCGCAAGAGTCGCAATGGCGAACGGCTTTTTAATAGATGGGGACAAGAACGGAGGCGTCTTGACACTGCTGCCGGCGGAGTGCGGCCGTCCCCGGCCGCAGCAAGCCAGGGATTGTTTGGGTACCCAGGAAAATCACCGCCGCGCCGTGTTTCCCACGCTGCTGCGCCCGAGGACGGGCGCACTCCTGTGGCATTCTTGCGACTGACGCCGGTAGCAGCGTCAAGATGCACCCGACAAGAACTGACAGCAGAATATGTGCTTTGACAAGCCTGGCGGCTTGGGGCGAAGATGGCAAGGCCCGCAGTTATCATTGAATCTATGAAACGCCTGTCCGCGGTTCTTGGGCTGCTTGAATTGAACAATCTTTTCTATCCGGATTTTTGTTTGTCGGGCTTGATGATTGCCGTCATGGTGGCGCTTTCTCCCCCGCGCGCCGCAGCTCAGGACGCCTCCCCGGCCAATCACGATTACTGGGCGGTGGAAGATCGTGGGGAGCGTGAGAAGTTGCCCCTTTACAAAATCATTCCGGCGGCGGCCACCGCGGAATTGACGCCGGCCAACGGCTATCCCAAGCGGGATACGTTTCTAACCTGGCACCGCTCGCATGGTGACAACGGCGGCCTGCGTTACTCGGCGCTGGCCCAGATCAATCGTGCCAACGTCAAGAACTTGGAAGTGGCCTGGATTTATCATTCAAAGGATGGCAGCAACAATCTCCAATGCAATCCCATCATGGTGCGGGATACCCTGATCGCACCCACGGCCGGCCAATTCATGGTTGGCATCGCCGCGGAGAACGGCCGGGAGTTGTGGCGGTTCAAGCCGGAAGGCAGGCCGGCTTTTCGCGGGCTGATTTACTGGCCGGGCGGCAACTCTGCCAGTGAGCGCGTCCTGTTTTGCGCGGGCAAATATCTTTACGCGCTCAATCCCAAGACCGGCACGCCGATCCCCGATTTCGGCGAGCAAGGACACGCCTTGCTGCCCGGCCGGGTGCAAGGGGATTTCGGCGCGGCCACGACCGGGCCTGCCATCTTTGAAGACACCATCGTCATTCCCGGCTTTGAGAAGGATGTGTGGGGGCTGAACGCCGGCTCCGGCCAATGGCGCTGGACTTTTCACACCGTGCCCCATCCGGGAGAGTTTGGCGCCGGGACGTGGGACCGGCCGGAAAGCTACGCCGCCAATTGTTGGAGCGGCATGGCCCTGGATGAAGTGCGCGGCATCGCCTACATCCCCACCGCCTCGGCCAAGGAGAATTTCATCGGCGTCGGCCATCTCGGCGACAATCTTTTCGCCAACTGCCTGATCGCGCTGGATGCGCGCACCGGCCGGCGCCTCTGGCATTTTCAGGAAATCGCCCATGACATCTGGGACCAGGACATCCCCGCCCCGCCCAATCTGGCCACCATCCGCCGCGAGGGCAAATTGGTGGACGTTGTCGCCGTGACCACCAAGATCGGCGAAACCCTCGTGCTGGATCGCGTGACCGGGAAGCTCATTTTCCCGTTTCGCCTGCGCCGCGCCCCAACCAGCGAGTTGCCGGGCGAAGTGACGGCCCCTTACCAGCCGGATCCGGAGTTGCCGGAGCGATTCTCCAAAATGGAGTTCACGGCGGCCGATATGACCGATCGCACACCCGAAGCGGCGGAATTTGTGGCGGGCCGCTGCCAAAGCGCAACAACGGGATTTTTCCAGCCGGCCTGCTCGGTCGGCCCATTTTGTATCTCGGCATTGACGGCGGAGCCGAATGGTCCGGATCCTGCGTGGACCCGGAGACGGGCCGGCTCTACGTCAGCGCCAATCATGCCGCCTGGCTTATTTCCGTCTTTCGCGATGATGATCCGCCCGACGATCCGGCCGCGCCGCCGACCCTGGGCCAGACGGTCTATCGAGCCAACTGCGCTTCATGCCACGGCATAAACCGGCTGGGCATCGCCGTGGCTCCGCCGTTGCGCGGATTGCGGTTTCGACTGTCGGACGAGGCCCTTGTCAAACAGATTCGTCTCGGAAAAAACGGCATGCCGGGCAACACCAACTTGAGCGAGAGCGACCTCAAGGCGCTGGCCGATTATCTCCTGTTGCGCGATCGCCCCGCCCCGCCGCCCCAGCCAAAGTCCGAGCGCCCGCGTTACGGCTTCACCGGTTATCCCAGGTTTTACGATAATGAGGGCTATCCCGCCAACAAGCCGCCCTGGGGCACGCTCAATTGCCTGGACCTGAACACGGGCAAGCTGGTCTGGAAAGTCCCGCTGGGCGAATACCCGGAACTGGCGGCCCAGGGCGTTCCCAAAACCGGCACGGAAAACTACGGCGGGCCTATTGTCACCGCCGGCGGCCTGGTGTTTTGTTCCGGCACGCGCGACGCCAAAATCCGCGCTTTCGACAAGGAGACCGGGGCGGAATTGTGGTCGGGCAAACTGCCGTGGGTGGGCAGCGCGCCCCCGGCGACCTATCAAGTCAACGGGCGCCAATATGTCGTGACCGCCGCGACCGGCAACAAGCTGGGCAAACAAAACGAGTACGGCGACGCCTACGTCGCCTTCGCCCTGCCCAAATAATGCCATTTCCAGTATGCGCTTGCACTGTAGCGGCGGTCTGCGACCGCCGCCAATTGCTTTGGCAACAGTGCAGTTACCAACTGGAAGGGGTATAAATCACCGATGCTTTTCCCATCAACTCCAATCCTCTTTCTGCCGCCTCATTGCGAGCCGATGCGGTAGTAGCGTCCGGAACTGCCCGCCTGAAAAGGTTCGCTGAAATAATAGGAACCGTTGGTGAGCGTGAGACTTTGCAGCGGAGTCCACACGGGGCTGGCCAGATCGGTGCAGGCTTCCACCACGATGGGGATGTTTGTAGCGCCGGTGATGTTGAACCCGAATTGACCGTTCTGCACACCAATGCTGCCGTCGCCGGTTTGGATCAGCGGGTTCCACAGCACCGCCGGAAGATTGGCCAAACTGTTGCTCCAGCCGGTTGTGCCCGGCAGATAATAGATCGTCAGGTTGGCGTCGAAACGGAACGCCGAGGAATCAACGGGCAGGGCGTTGCCGTTGAAAAAAATGCTGCTCAGACTCGTGCCTGCGAACGCGTACCCTCCGATGCTGGTCATGCTGCTGGGAATCGTGATGCTGGTCAGCAACGTGCAGTAAGCGAAGGCAAACTCCCCTATGTTTGTCACCCCGTTGCCGATTGTGGCGCTGGTCAAACTGCTGCAAAGGGAAAACGCATCGGCCCCGATGCTGCCGACGCTGCCGGGAATCGTGATGCTGGTCAGATTGGAGCAGCCTTGGAACTCGTACAACGCTCTCCCCCCGAACCCGGTGACCCCGTTGGCCATCGTGGCATTGGTCAGGCTGGCGCAGAAAGCGAAGGCATAAAACCCGAAGTTGGTGACGCCGGCCGGAATGGTGACGCTGGTCAAAGCGGCGCCGCAGAAGGCCTCCGGGCCGATGCTGGTGACGCTGCCCGGAATCGCGTAGCCTCCGCTGACGCCCCCTGGGTACTGAAGCAGCGTCGAGGCGCTCTTGTCAAACAGAACTCCATTGATGCTGCTGTAAAACTCATTCGCCGGGTCCACATTTATCGCTGTCAGGCTGGCACACCAGGCCAACACCCCGGGAGAGGCCGTATTGAGGATGGCGCCGAAGGGGGCTCCCAGGTTGGTCACGCTGGCGGGAATCGTCACGCTGGCCAGGCGGGAGCAGCCGGCGAACGCTTCATCCCCGATGCCGGTGACACCGTTCAGGATCGTGACGTTGGTCAGCCCTAAGCAATATATGAACGAACCCTCTCCGAGGTTGGTGACAGTGCCGGGGATGGTGACGCTGGTCAGCCTGGTGCAGAATTCAAACGCTTCAGCCCCGATGCCGGTGACACCGTTCGGGATCGAGACGTTGGTCAGCCCTGTGCAATATATGAACGAACCCTCTCCTAGGTTGGTGACAGTGCCGGGGATCGTGACACTGGTCAGGCTGGCGCAGGATTCAAACGTATCCTCCCCGATGCTGAGGAGGCCGTTGGCCAGGGCGGCGTTTGTCAGGCTGACGCAATACGCGAACACGGCATCCCCGATTTGGGCGACGCTGCCGGGAATCGTGACGCTGGCCAGGTTGGAACAGCCGGCGAACGCTTCATCCCCGATGCCGGTGACACCGTTCGGGATCGAGACGTTGGTCAGCACTGTGCAATAGGTGAACGAACCCTCTCCCAGGTTGGTGACAGTGCCGGGGATGGTGACGCTGGTCAGGTTGGTGCAGAATTCAAACGCATAGTCCCCGATGCTGAGGAGGCCGTTGGCCATGGCGGCGTTTGTCAGTCTGAAGCAATACGCGAACACGGAATGGCCGAAATTGGTGACGCTGGCGGGAATCGTGACGCTGGTCAGGTTGGAGCAGCCTTCGAACGCTGCCTCCCCGAGGCTGGGGACACCGTTCTGGATCGTGACGTTGGTCAGCCCTGTGCAATAGCTGAACGAACTCTCTCCGAGATTGGTGACAGTGCTGGGGATGGTGACGCTGGTCAGGCTGGCGCAATACGCGAACACGGCTTCCCCGATATTGGTGAGGCTGTCGGGAATCGTGACGCTGGCCAGGTTGGAGCAGCCGGCGAACGCTTCATCCCCGATGCTGGTGACACCGTTCTGGATTGTGACGTTGGTCAGCCCTGTACAATAGGTGAACGAACCGTCTCCCAGGTTGGTGACAGTGCCGGGAATCGTGACGCTGGCCAGGTTGGAGCAGCCGGCGAACGCTTCATCCCCGATGCCGGTGACACCGTTCTGGATCGTGACGTTGGTCAGCCCTGTGCAATAGGTGAACGAACCGTCTCCCAGGTTGGTGACAGTGCCGGGGATGGTGACGCTGGCCAGGTTGGTGCAGAATTCAAACGCATCCTCCCCGATGCTGAGGAGGCCGTTGGCCATGGCGGCGTTTGTCAGGCTAACGCAATACGCGAACACGGCATCTCCAATATCAGTGACGCTGCCGGGAATGGCGATGCCAGTCAGGCTGGTGAGACCCGCAAACGCCCCGCTGCCGAGGCTGGTGACCAGCAGGCCGTTGAGGTTGGTTGGAACGGTCACAGCCCAGGGCGGCCCGGCGTAAGCCGCGATGTTGACACTGCCGTCGGCGTTTCTGTTGTAAGTGTAGATACTGCCGTCGGCATTTGTCTTGTAACTGAATTGGGCTTGCACCGCTGCCGGCGCGGCCAACAGGGCGGCCATTAATATAATCACGCGAGCCAAAATCATTTTTTCCATATCAACGCACTCCTTTGAAATCGCTGGGCGACCGTACCGGCGAACCTACCCCGGTTGATGGCGAAAAGCAATCGAGATGTTGTGTCAATTAAGACCCGTTTACCGGCCTTTTTGTGGCGCGGGTATCTCCTGGCATAACCCGAAGTTTTCATGGCCACGGCTGCTTTGCGCGGCGCCGCGCCGGGCGCAGGCGTCCCATCCGCACTTTGTCAATCCGGCAGGCTTGAGGGCGGAGTCCTGACCCAACCTCTTCCCATAACCAATCACAGATCTTCAATGGCCAATTCTCAATCGAGATTTCCCAAATCATAAAGTCTTTGCCTGGCCGGCAGGACTTGCCCCAAAAAGTGAAATTCACGCGCAGTCTGGAGGGCCTGCTTGACTTGGTTGCGGCGCGGCCTAGCATTTCGGCCATGAACCCCGGCAGCAGGTCGCCCATCACCGCGTTGAGCTTTGGCCAGGCCGCGCCGCTGGCCGGGTCCTTTTCCATGGCGACATCGCCAATTGAGGAGAGCAACTAATATGATTCTTGAAACCACCAAACGCTCTTGCGGCCGGCTTGGCGCCGCAGCCCTGGCCGGTCTTGGCCTTGCCCTTTTCAGCGGTCCAACTCCGGCGCTGGGGGCCGCAAACCCCCTGCCGCAGGTCGTGACCCAAAACGGACGCCATGCCCTCATGGTGGACGGCGCGCCCTACCTCATCCTGGGCGCGCAGTGCCACAACTCCAGCGCCTGGCCGGGCTTGCTCCCCAAGGTCTGGCCGGCCATTGATGATCTCCACGCCAACACGCTGGAAATCCCGGTTTATTGGGAGCAATTCGAGCCGGAACTGGGCGTCTTCGACACCTCGATTGTTGACTTGATCCTGAAGCAGGCCCGCCAACACAACGCGCGCCTGGTCCTCCTCTGGTTCGGCACCTGGAAAAACGGCAGCTCGCATTACCTCCCATCCTGGGCCAAAAGCCGGCCGGATCTGTTCCCCCGCATGATCGCCAGGGATGGACGGCGGGTGGATTCGCCCTCCCCTTTCGCCGCGTCGGCCCTGCAGGCCGATACGCGCGCCTTCAGTTCCCTGATGCGCCACCTCAAGTCCGCCGACCCCGTTCACACCGTCATCATGGTCCAGGTTGAAAATGAACCGGGAACCTGGGGCGGCACCGTCCGCGACTATTCCCCGGAGGCGGAAAAAGTGTTTGCCGCGCCCGTGCCGGCGGAGTTCTTGCAGGCGCTGGGCGCCAACCGCGGCGCCGGCGGGAATTGGCGGGAGGTTTTCGGCACCAACGCCGACGAGTATTTTCAGGCCTGGGCCGTGGCCCGTTACATCGGCCAGGTGGCCGCGGCCGGCAAGGCCCAATATCCCTTGCCCATGTATGTCAACGCCGCCTTGCGCGATCCGCTGGCCCCCGGCCCCGCCGGCACCTATGAAGCCGGCGGCGCGACCGACAATGTGCTTGACATTTGGAAGGCGGCCGCCCCGGCCATTGATATTCTCGCCCCCGACATTTACCAGAATGACAGCGCCAAATATCGCGCGGTGCTGGAACATTATGCCCGGCCCGACAACACGCTGTTTGTCCCCGAAACCGGCGGCAGCGGCAACGCCAGCCGGATGTGCTTTGCCGCCCTGGGACGCGGCGCCGTCGGCTGGTCGCCCTTTGGCCTGGACTACACGCGGACAACGGAGGAGGCGCTCGCGCCCGTCGGGCTGAACTACCGGATGCTCGAACCGATCATGCGCGAAGTGGCGCGGCTCAATTTCGAAGGCAAAGTCCAGGCCGTGGCGGAGGAGGCGGGCCAGCCGGAGGCCGCGCTGGATTTTGGCGCGTGGCGGGCGGTCATCGGTTTTGGCGCGACGGGCCGCGGCGGGCGGGGCGCCGCGCCGGGAAACCCCACGCCGACAGGCCGCGCCCTGGTCGCGCAAATTGCGGAAAACCAATTCTACGTCACCGGCGCTTATTGCAAAATTGATTTCCGGGCCGCCTCCGGCGGACAGCGCGACTTTCTCCGGGTGGAGGAAGCCGCGCCGCTGGAAAGGCCGGCCCGCTCCTCCCGCAATGAGCCTGGCGGCCCGGCGGCTTCGGCCTTCCGCGCTTTGCGGATTTGGAACGGGGACGAGACCGATTATGGCCTGAACTTCGGTTCCGCGCCGCAAGCGCTGCGCGTTGCCTTGGGCACCTATTGAGGCGCAATAAAATGAAATCAAACTCTCTGGCGAAATGGGCCGGCGGGCTTGCCCTGCTGGCCGCCGTGGCTTCCCTTTCACCGGCGCGCGCCGGCGGTTACTCCAACCTCAGTGTCTGCGTCTATTTCCGCTATCAGGAGGTCCACTCCATTCCCGCCAGCCTGGCGCGTTTTTCCAACCAGTGGGCCAATGTCGAAAAACAGGTCAAGGTGGACAAGGTTTATCTGGAAACCACCCGCAACGGCGAATTGGCCGGCGACGCCGACGTGGAAACGCTGAAAAAATTCTTCCACGACCGTGGCATCCGGACTTCCGGCGGCCTGGGGCTGACCGCCCAGGAAAGCGACGGCTTCCGATCCTACGACTACAACGCCCCGGCGGATCGCGCCCGGGTCAAGGCCATGTCCGAGTTCACCGCCCGACACTTCGACGAGATCATTCTGGACGACTTTTTTTTCTCCAACGACAAGGGCGAGGATGCCATTGCGGCCAAGGGCGGCAAAAGCTGGACGCAATTCCGCACGGAGCTGATGGATGAGGTCTCGCAAAACCTGATCATTGCGCCCGCCAGAGCTGTCAATCCTAAAGTCCGCCTGATCATCAAGTATCCCAACTGGTACGAGAGCTTCCAGGGCCTGGGTTACGATCTGGCGGTCGAGCCGAAACTTTTTGACGCCCTCTACACCGGCACGGAGACGCGCGACGCCAATTCCGGCCAGCGGTTGCAGTCCTACCAGAGCTACCTCCAAACCGAGTATTTCAACCGCATCAAGCCCGGCGGCAACCAGGGCGGGTGGATTGACGGCGGCGGCGACGCCCGCTACGCCGAACAGTTCTGGGACACCTTTTTCGCAAAAGTGCCGGAAATCATGCTCTTCAACTCGCAGCAAATCATGCAAGGCCTGGGCGGACGCGGCGGACGCGGCGGACGCGGCGGAGGCGGCGGTGGGGCAGGGGAACCGGACACCAATTCCATCCTCGCCAATCTGATGGCGCCCATTGTCCAGGCCGACGGTTCGACTTACACCCCAAACATGGTGGCCCGCACCGCCGGCTACTCGGCGGAACTGCTGGATCGCTTTCTCGGCAAGCTGGGCAGGCCCATCGGCGTTCCCACCTACAAACCCTGCAACTCCGCCGGCGAAGCCTATCTGCCCGATTACCTCGGCATGGCCGGCGTCCCGATTGACCTGGTGCCGGACTTTCCCGGCAATGCTCCAACAATTCTATTGACAGCCGCCTCCAAATACGACCCTGACCTGGTGGCCAAGACGAAGGAATTTGTGCGAAAAGGCGGCCAGGCCATCGCCACCACGGGCCTGCTTGAGGCCTTGGGTGACAAGGGCTTTCAGGACATCGCGGAAATTGAAGTGACCGGACACCGCGTCCTGGCCACGCGCTTCGGCGGCGGTCGCGGCGGTTTGGGCGGCGGCAATCGCGGCGCAGACGCGGCCGGGGCGCCGCCGGCCGCCCTGAACATGCTCCTGCCGCAATTGCGTCATTTTGAAAACGATTCCTGGACGGCCCTCAACTTCGAGACCGCCGATTCCGGCTATCCCATGGTCGTGCGCGCCTCCTGCGGCAAGGGAACTTTTTATGCGCTGGCCGTGCCGGATGATTTTGGGGACATCTACCGCCTGCCGCAGCCCGTCCTGACCCAGCTCCGCAACCTCCTGGGCCGGGACCTCTTCGTTAATCTTGACGCCCCGGATCACGTCAGCCTGTTCGCCTACGATAATCGCATGTTTATTGTGCAAAACTTCCAGTCCCAACCGGTCACCGCGCGCGTCTCCGTGGTGCGCGCGACCGCCTTGCGCGATCTGCTCAGCGAGCAGACGATTGCGCCAGCGCAGGCCGGTGGCGCTTTTGGTGGAGGCGGCGGTCGCGGCGGTCGTGGCGGAATTCCCGGCAACGGCGGCAGCACCTTCGAGTTCCCGGTCCCCCCTCATTCCTTCCGCGTCTTCGCCGCCGAATAAAACCCCCTCATGCGGAAAGAAAACACTGCGATGCGATTAGCATTTTCCCGGGCCTGACGGGTTGACGGCTCAAAACACTTTTAGCCGTCGGCGAGGCTCTGGCACAACGAGCGGGCGGGGCGGTGCTCCCAAACTCCCCCATCACTCCAGCACTCCAGCACTCCAGCACTCCATCGCCCCTCCCGCGGCGGTTTTTGCTGTGTTTCGGGCGGCGGGTGCGCCATGCTCCACGGCCACGGAATTATGCGACTGATCGGCCGGCTAAATAGTGAATCCAACGCCAAGTCTTTTGGCGATTATTTGACGTGCCTGGAAATCCGCAACGCGGTCGAAGCGGAGCCGGACGGCCAGTGGGCGGTCTGGGTTTTTTCGGAGGATCAACTGGAGGCCAGTCATCAGGCGCTGACGGATTTTGTGGCGCATCCAAAAGATCCGAAGTTTCGGCGCGCTTCGGAAAAGGCCGGGGCCATCCGGCAACGCGAGGAGAAGGAAAAAAGCGAATTTGCCAAACGCGTTCTGACGCCGGAGACGATGTGGGGGGGCTTCTCTCTGGGGCCGTTGACCGTGGTGCTGATGGGCGCGTGCATCGGCCTGGCGGTGGTGGCCGGGTTTCCCCCGGAGGAAGGATACCTCGTAGATCACCGCGTTTATCGGAACCTCTATATTAGCTTGGCGACTTCCGGTTCGGCGTTTCTGCCGGAAATCCGCCAAGGCGAGGTTTGGCGGCTCATCACGCCGGCCTTCATTCACATGAATCTGATTCATTTGGTGTTCAACATGTTTTGGTTGAAAGACCTCGGTTCGATGATCGAAGCCAGGAAGGGAACCTTGACCCTGCTCGTCATGGTGCTGCTGGTGGCGGCGGTTTCAGATTTCGCCCAGTATTGGGTCTCTGGGCCGGACTTTGGCGGCATGTCCGGGGTCCTCTATGGCCTGTTCGGCTACATTTGGATGCGCGGCAAATTTGAGCCCGCTTCCGGGCTGCACCTGCATCCGACCAACGTCATCATCATGGTGGGCTGGTTTTTTCTCTGCCTCCTTCATATTATTCCGCACGTCGCCAATAGCGCGCATGGCGTGGGGTTGGCCCTGGGGATGATTTGGGGCGCGGGGCCGCCCCTGGCAAAAAAGCTTTTGAAACTTTGAGCTTTTTAGCCCGTAAAAGCGCTTTAAATTACAATTATGAACGAACCATTCCGAAGCGAGAGCGATTCCATGGGGCCGATGCAAATCCCCGCCCGCGCCTATTACGGCGCGCAGACGGCGCGGGCGGTGGAGAATTTTCCCATCAGCAACCTGCGTTTTCCACGCTCCTTCATCCACGCCCTGGGCTTGATCAAGAAGCACGCCGCGCTGACCAACCAGGAGTTGGGAGGACTCAAGCCGCCGCTGGCCGGCGCCATCGTCCAGGCCGCGCAGGAGGTGGCGGAGGGCAAGTGGGACGGGGAATTTGTGCTGGACATTTTTCAAACCGGCTCCGGCACCTCCACCAACATGAACGCCAACGAGGTCATTGCCAACCGCGCCATGGAGTTGCTCGGCGGCAAACGGGGCGAGAAACTGGTTCACCCCAACGACCACGTCAACCGCGGCCAATCCAGCAACGACGTCATTCCCACCGCCATCCACCTGGCCGCGCTGGAGGCGATGGAACGGCGGCTGCTGCCGGCGCTGGCCGGATTGCAGGAGGCGCTGCAACGGAAGGCGGAGGAATTTCACGACGTGCTCAAAATCGGCCGCACCCATTTGCAGGACGCCACCCCCATCCGGCTCGGCCAGGAATTCGGCGGTTATGCCAGCCAGGTCCAGCATGGCCTGGCCCGCTTGCGCGCGGCGGAGAAAGATCTGGGCGAATTGGCCCTGGGCGGCACGGCGGTGGGCACCGGCATCAACACCCATCCCGAATTTGCCCGCCGCACCATTGCCCGGCTGGCCGCCGAAATGAACCTGCCGCTGCGCGAGGCGGCGGACCATTTCGAGGCGCAAGGCGGACGCGACGCGGTGGTGGAAGCCAGCGGCATGCTCAAGACGGTGGCCGTGAGCCTGATCAAGATCGCCAACGATATCCGGCTCCTCGGCTCCGGTCCGCGCCTGGGCTTGGGCGAATTAAAATTGCCCGCCACCCAGCCCGGTTCCTCCATCATGCCCGGCAAGGTCAATCCGGTGATGTGCGAGATGGTCCTGCAAGTTTGCGCGCAAGTGCTGGGCAACGACGCCGCCATCACGTTCAGCGGCAGTTTTGGCAACTTTGAGCTCAACGTCATGCTGCCGGTCATGGCCCATAATCTTTTGCAGTCCATCGAACTGCTGGCCGCGGCGGCCGAAGTTTTTGCGCGGCGTTGCGTGGCGGGGCTGGAAGTGGACCGCGACAAATGCCGCAACAACCTGGAATTGAGCCTTTCCAACTGCACCGTTCTGGCGCCGGTCATCGGCTATGACAAGGCGGCGAAAATTGCCAAGGTCGCTTTTGAAACCAATCGCACCGTCCGCCAGGTCGCCTTGGAAATCTCCGGCCTGGACCCGGCCCGCCTGGAGGAGTTGCTGGACCCGGCCAAACAAACCGCCCCCGGCGGCGAATGAAAACCGGCCGGCAAAAAAAGGCCCTGGCCTGCGCGGTCCGGGCGGCGCGGCAGGCCGGCGCCTTGATGCGCCGCAATCAATTAGTCAAGAAGAAAATAAACTCCCAGTCCCGCTACGACATCAAGCTGGACCTGGATGTGCGCTGCCAAAAAATCATCCAGGCCATTTTGCTGGGCGCTTTTCCCGGCTCGGGGCTGCTGGGCGAGGAGGGCCTGGCCGGGGTGGCGGAGGCGGCGCTGCGCTGGGTGGTGGATCCGATTGACGGCACGGTCAACTTCACTTATGGCGTCCCTCATGCCTGCGTCTCCATCGCGCTGCAAGAGCGCGACGGGAGGGCAGGGGACTACGAGACGATCATCGGGGTGGTCTATGATCCGTTTTGCGACGAACTTTACACGGCGGCGCGCGGCGCTGCGGCGCGACTCAACGGCCGGATCATCCATGTCAGCGCGAGAAAAAAATTGGCGGCGGCCATCGTGGCCATCGGTTTTTCCAAGGACGCGGCGAGTTTGCGGGAAAACCTGCCGGTCTTCAACGCCCTGGTGCGGCGCGTGCTCAAAATGCGCATGACCGGTTCGGCGGCGCTTTCCCTGGCTTACGTGGCCAGCGGACGATTCGACGCTTATGTGGAATCCGGCGTGCGGATCTGGGACATCGCGGCGGCGGGTTTTATTCTGGAGCGGGCCGGCGGCGACTTCTGGCACAGACCCATTGCCGGCGATTACAAGTATGCCATGCTGGCGAACAATGGGTTGCTGCGCAGCAAAGTGGAGCGCGTGGCGCGCGAGGCCAGGCGCTCAGCAGCGAGGATGGAAGATGGCGTGGGGAAATGAGCACATCTGGGATCAGCCGCCCGCGGATGTTTGGTTTCAGGATTTCGGCTCTTCCCCGGCATTGCCTTCGCCTCTTGGCTTGCTGCTTGTCGGCGCGTCTAACTGCTCGAACAGCGGCTTGGCCTTCTCCCAAACCACCGTGGGGACCTTCTCCTCTTGCGCCAGGGTGTCAACGTCGCCATCGAACAGCGATTGCCCATCCTTGTCGCGCGCCGTCAGGTGTTTTTTTGCCCCTGCCTCAATGATTAACGTGCCGTTCTCGTCGCTTTGGACAATCGTTCGGTTTGAATTGCGCTTGTTGCGGACGATGACGGTGGCGTCCTTGTCCACAGCAACGCCGTCGCGCGCCAGGTCCTTCAGTTCACGGCCAACCACGGTCAGGGTTTTTCCGTCGCTGGACGCCTGGCGCACCGCGTCCTGGATCGCTTTGCTGGTCTGATCCATGGTGCGTTGGATTTCGTAATTCACCTTGGCTTTGTCCAGACCGGCGCGCGCCAGGGAATCACCCACGAAGCGCAATTGGCCGCTCAGGCGGTTAACCTGGTACTGAAGGATTGGCAGATCGCCTAACAGCGGTCCGTCTTCCCTGTCAGACGCCCGGTCTGAAGTCGTCTTTCCCAGTTTGACGGCGGCGGTCTGCTTCTTGCCGCCCCGGTAAAAGGTCAGATTGATCGTGTCGCCCTCCGCGCGCATTTGCACCAATTTGCGCAACTGCATCGGGTGGACGAGCATCTGGCCGTCCAGCTCGACCAAAACATCGTTCGTGTGAAAATCAGCCTTCTCCGCCGGGCTGTCCGGCGCGATGAAGTTGACCGTCAATCCCTCCCCTGGCTTCAGGCCCAATTGTGAGGACAACGCCTCGTCCTCGGAGGATTCTCCGAACGACAACCCCAGCCACGCGACTTCCTTGGCCTGCTTATTTTTGGCAACCCCGGGATAGAATGTAGAGTTCAAGCTTCCATCAGGGTTAAGCCGGGCAATCTGGGAAGCCCGCTGGAACCAAATGTTTTGCCCGAAGCTCGGCAATGTTCCTTCTTCCTGGTCAGACGCCTGGTCCGAAGTTGTCTTTCCCAGTTTGACGGAGGCGGTTTGCCTCTCGCCACCGCGGTAGAAGGTCAGTTTAATCGTGTCGCCCACCGCGTGCATTTGCACCAATTTGCGCAACTGCTGCGGGTGGACCAGCATCTGGCCGTCCAGTTCCACCAGAACATCGTTTGTGTGAAAATCAGCCTTCGCCGCCGGACTTTCCGGCGCGAGGGAGTTGACCGTCAATCCTTCCCCTGCCTTCAGGCCTAATTGTGAGGACAAGGCCTCGTCCTCGGAGGACTCCTCGACCTTCAATCCCAGCCAGGCGACTTCCTTGGCCGGCCTTTTTTTGGCATAAGGCGCGGCGGATTGGAAGCTGATTCGGGGCTGGGCTTTTGATGTGGCGGCCGCCGGCCGGTTATTGTCGGCGCTCTGCGCCTGGGCCGTCAACACCACCGCGCGCTCATCCTGGGCCTGCGCCCGCGCCGGCAACCAGCCGGCCAACAAAACGCTGGAACCGATGGTGGCGATTACAACTGTGCTGCGAACAACATTTTTCATGATGATTGTCTCCGATTTCTGTTGGATGCTCTCGTCAATAGGTTTCAAAGCGCACCGGCACGACCTCAACTCGCGGGCGGTTTTGCTGAATTTCCACCCCGTGGTTCTTGTCCGTCACGACCAGTTGATCCCGCCACTGCCGGCAGCGAAACCGCACCGGCTGTCCCCCCGGCAGGAGCGCGACCACGTCGAAGGATGAAACCAACTCCTCATCCACCTGCACGTCGTCGGCCTTGAAACCCGCCGTTGCGCCCGGCGGCAGTTTTTTCGCGCTGCTGGCGAAGTTCGCCTGGAAGACGAGCCAGCCTGCCATCAGCATGGCCAGGGCCGTGACTGGCGCCAGCCAGCGCCACAACCCCGGCCAGCGGGGCTTCCCGACCGCCGCCTGGAGGAGTGTCCGCCGCGCCGGCTCCGTTGCGGGCTTGGCCGCTCGCAATCGCGCCATAAAATGCTCTGGCAACGGCGCGGGTGATACACCCCTTAATTCGGTCTCGAACCGGTCCAATTCATGTTCGTTCACGCGACAACCTCCTTCGTCCACTTGCGCAGTTCGAGCAAGCCGTAACGATAGCGCGAGGCCGCCGTATTGGCCGGAATGTCGAGTGCTTTGGCAATCTCAGCAAAGGTCAGCCCGCCCCAGACTTTGAGCGTCACGACGTCGCGATAGATTTCCGGCAAATGGCTCATGGCTTTTTGGATTAACAGGTTGCGCTCC
Source organism: uncultured Verrucomicrobiae bacterium (assembly GCA_963707025.1). Taxonomy (GTDB): domain Bacteria; phylum Verrucomicrobiota; class Verrucomicrobiia; order Limisphaerales; family Palsa-1400; genus JBEKOF01. The sequence goes on from CAVPOM010000004.1 coordinate 719,221, forward strand.
CGTTCGTCCAGGCCGCCATCAAACCAGCAGGATGGGTTGTCCAGATGCGCCGCCACTTCGCGCTCCTGCCGACGCTCATCCCGGCGCGCCCGATCAATCGCCCGGTGACGAATGGTGGCATACACCAAGCCCAGAGGCGGCGGCGCGCCGTCATGTTGGCGCCGCCATGACTCCACGACCGCCTCCTGCACCAGGTCCTGGGCGTCGGCTTCGCAACTGATTTGTTGCCGGGCGAAGAGCAACAGCGCGGGCGCATGCCGCGCCAGCCATTGCTCCCACTCTGAGTCTCCGGGCCATTCATGTTTAGAACCGCTCTTCACGCGATTTCACCTGTGCAAGCGTCGCCGCCGGTCATTTTTGTCTAAAATTATTTAAATTCGCAAGTGCCAGGCCAACCACGCCTGTGTTTCCGCAACCGGATGAGCTGGACGATGGAAGAGAAATGAAGAATTTGACAACATCGCGCCAGTGCTTTTGTCAGCGTCCGTCCCTTCTTCTGCCTCCTCCATCCCCGCCCTATTTTCCCGCCGGCGGATTGAGCTTGATGCTCACGGTGACCGGAGTGTTGGTGGGGGGCAGGCTGTTGGTATTGGCCAGCCAGATGGTGTCGTTGTCGTGGCCGCTGCCTTCATTGTTGATGAGGGCTTCGGCGTCGGTCACCAGGGAAACGACCGAGCCGTCAATTTCCGCCAGGAACAGCCCCTCCATCACGCGGGAACCGGTATAGACCCAGTCGCCCGCGCGCATGGCCGAGTTTTGTTCGGTGTTGAAAATCATTTCCTCGGCCCGCTTGCGCGTCTCTTTTCCGTCCACCGTCCACTTTAGCTCGATGGCCACCGCTTCCCCCGGCAGACGCTCCTTGGAGGGATGGGAAACAAATCCTCCCACGCTGACGGGCGGGCCGTTGCTCGCGGTGGTGGGACTGCCGGCCTTGGCGTCCAGCAAGAGCATGGCCAGGTGGATGCGAAACGGCTCGGTGTCGGTCTTGAGGATGCTCTCGTGCGTCTTGCCCCAACTGGTGACCAGGAAATATTCCATCGGGCCTTGATCCAGATTCAAGCGGGCCGGGAAACTGACGGTGCGCTGGCCCTTGTCAATGCGCACATCGCCCAATTCAAAAATGCCGGGACTGATTTCGCGGATGGGCATGTTGGATTTCACCTCGGGAGAGGAGAGGTCGGGCGGCAGCAGGGCGCGCTCGAACGGATCAAAGGCCGCGCCGTCGCCGCGGGCGGGCGGGGTCGTGTTGGTGGCGGGCGCGGTGTTGGTCGCCGGCTGTTGTCCGCGCGAGACAAGGCAGGCCAGCGTCAGCGCGACCGCCAGCGCCAACACCGGCAAAACTTTTGACCCGCTGGAATGTGCCCTCGCCATGCCGCGCATCAAACCACGTTTCCAACCCATGTCAACCCAGGAGCTAATGCCACAGTCATGGCTGGAAGGGCGGGTCCCGAAATATCGGGACCCGCCCTGCCTTTCCCGGACCAGCCATGAGTGACCTATCGAAGGTCCGTTTCGGCAGGGCACTTGCTTACAGGAATAATATAGATGACTTTGCCGGGAGCCGGAGTAGAATCGGCGCATCGGCGGTGCTTTAAAATGACCACAGTGCGCAAAATGTGACCGGGGGCGGGCCATGCTGCAGAATTACAAAAATGACGGCTGCTTCGATGAGATGCTCGATGGCGCGGGCGCGACGCGGGCGCATTACCAGAAGTTCCGCCGGTTGTTGGAGGAGATTCCACCGGATGATTTCCGCCAGCGGCGCCAATCGGTGGACTTGTCGTTTCTGCGGCAGGGCATCACCTTCAATGTCTATGGCGACGAAAAAGGGGCGGAAAAGATTTTCCCCTTCGACCTGATCCCGCGCATCATTCCCGCCAGCGAATGGGAGTTCCTCGAACGCGGGCTGACCCAGCGCATCACGGCGCTGAACCTGTTTTTGCACGATATTTATCACGAGCAAAAAATCGTCAAGGACGGCGTCATCCCGCCCTACTACGTTTTGTCGGGGAAACATTTCCGGCGCGAGTTTGTCAACTTCAAGGTCCCGCGCGATATTTACATTCATATCTGCGGGACGGATCTGATTCGCGGCGGCCAGGGGGAATGGCTGGTGCTGGAGGACAACGGGCGCTGCCCGTCCGGCGTGAGCTATCTTCTGGAAAACCGCCGCGCCATGAAGCGCAGTTTCCCGGGGATGTTCCAGTCCATCGGGGTGCGGCCGGTGGAACATTATCCGCAGGAATTGCTCAAGATGCTGCAATACATCGCCCCCGGCGGCGTGGCCGACCCCACCGTGGTGCTGCTCACGCCCGGCGCCTGCAACTCGGCCTATTTCGAGCACACTTACCTGGCCCGCCAGATGGGCATCGCGATTGTGGAAGGCCGCGATTTGATGGTCAAGGACGACAGCGTTTTTATGCGCACCACCAAGGGCCTGCAGCAGGTCCATGTCATTTACCGGCGGATTGACGACGATTTTCTGGACCCGACCGTTTTCCGGCGCGACTCGGTGCTGGGGGCGCCGGGCATCATCCGGGCCTTCCGCCAGGGCAATGTTTCCCTGGCCAATTCCGTCGGCACGGGCATCGCCGACGACAAGGTGATGTATTATTTCGTGCCGCGCATCATCAAGTATTACCTGGATCAGGACCCGGTCATCCCCAACGTGGCGACCTGGCTGGCGAGCGAGGAGGCCGACCGCAAATATATTCTGGAAAACTTGGAAAATCTGGTGGTCAAGGCCGCCAACGAAAGCGGCGGTTACGGCATGCTGATGGGACCCAAAGCGACCCGGGAGGAAATCGCCGGATTCCGCGGGCGCATCGCGGCCGACCCGCGCAATTACATCGCCCAGCCGATGATCATCCTCTCGCAACATCCGACCGAAGTGGCGGGCCATTTCGAGGGCCGGCACATTGACTTGCGCCCCTACATTATTTACGGGGAAAAGATCACCATCGTGCCCAGCGGCCTGACGCGCGTGGCCTTGCGCAAAGGCTCCCTCGTGGTCAACTCCTCCCAGGGCGGCGGCAGCAAGGACACCTGGGTGCTCTACGGCGATGAATGAAACTGGAAAATGGCTCCTGACCAAATCCGCATGACGAAGTTTTCTCCCCCATGTTGAGCCGCGTCGCCAATTCGCTTTACTGGATGTCGCGTTACATCGAGCGCGCGGAAAACACCGCGCGCCTGGTGGACACCAGCCTGCAACTGCTGCTGGACATGCGCAATCTGAACGAGGAACACGTCGCCAAACAGTGGCTGCCCATTGTCCAGGCGGCCGGCGACGAGGAGGCCTTTTCCAAGCTTCATCCCAAGGCGACCGGCGCGGCCGTGACTGAATTCCTGGTGTTCCAGGCGCAAAACCCAAACTCCATTGTGCAGTGTATCAGCGAGGCGCGGGAAAACGCGCGGATGGCGCGCGATCAAATCACCATTGAATTGTGGGAGGAGTTGAACCGGCTTTATCTGTTTGTCAAATCGCCCGAGGCGCGCCAGGTTTGGCGGCAAAGCCCGAGCGACTTCTTTTCGGAGATCAAGGCCGCCTCCATGCACCTGACGGGCATCGCCTACGCCACCCTCATCCACAATGAAGGCTGGTGGTTCACCCAGGCCGGGCGCTTCCTGGAACGGGCCGACAAGACTTCGCGCATCCTGGACGTGCGCCATCAAAGCCTGCCCGCCAGCGGAGTGCCCGGGGCCATCAGCCAGAACGAGGCGCTGGAGTGGTCGGCCATCCTGCGTTCCTGCAGCGCCTGGGACGCCTATAAATCCATCAACGGGGCGGACGTTCACCCGGTGCGGGTGACCGAATTCCTGGTGCTGAGCGAGGATTTCCCGCGCTCCATCCGCTTCTGCGCCGCGCAATTAAACACGGCCCTGCGCAAGATTTCGGGCGTGGCCGAGGGCCGCTTCGTCAACGACGCCGAACGCCACGCCGGGCGGTTGCTGGCGGAATTGCAATTCAGCACGGTGGAGGAAATCTTCGAGCGGGGCTTGCACGGTTGCATGGACGATCTCCAGATCAAGCTCAACCGCATCGGCGCCGCGCTCTTCGAGGCCTACTTCTTTCTTTCGTTCGCGGCGCAGGGCGCGGCAGATTTTGTCCAGCAGGAAGAACAACAGCAGCAAAGCGCGCCGGGCCATCTCCGCTGGAAAGCCGGGGAGTGTCCATGAGGTGGGCCATCCGCCATCGCACGGCCTACCGCTATGCGGACGCGGTGCGCGAAAGTTTCAACGAGGCGCGCTTGCGCCCGTTCAACTCCCCGCGGCAGCGGCTGGAACATTTCGAGTTGACAGTCACGCCGCCGGCGCGGGCGAATCATTACACCGATTTTTACGGCAACTGGGTGGACCAATTCGACGTGGCCGAGCCGCACACGACGCTGGAGTTGGAAACCCGCGCCCTGGTGACGACCTTCGCGCCGGACACGCTGGCGCCGGACGCGCGGCCGGCCACGCTGGCCGAGGCGCGCCAGGCGGGGCAAAGCGACCCCTGCCTGGATTTCGTGCAGGCCAGCCGTTTCACCGACACCGGGCCGGAAACCGGGCGGCTGGCGGCGGACGCGATGGCCGGAGAAACCGATGCCTGGCAGGCGGCGCTGGCGCTGGCGCGGTGGGTGCATGAGCGGATGGCCTACGAACCGCGGGCGACTCATGTTCACACCCATGCGCGCGAGGCGCTGGCCGCGGGACGCGGGGTGTGCCAGGACTTTTCCCATGTCCTCATCGGCCTGTGCCGCGCGGCGGCCATCCCGGCGCGGTATGTCAGCGGTTATCTGGCGACTCAAAAGACCAGCGCGACCCACGCCTGGACGGAGGTGTTTATTCCCTCCATCGGCTGGGTGGGGCTTGATCCGACCCACAACCGGCAACCTGACGAAGCCTATGTGAAGATCGCGACGGGCCGCGACTACAACGATGTCCCCCCCTTGCGCGGCACCTACCGCGGCACGCAGGAGCGGACGATGGAAGTCCTCGTCGAAATCAGCGCGGCAAAGGAATAGTGAATGGTGAGTTTTGAATAGTGAATGTGCAGAGGCAAGAGTGGAGGATGGAAGATGGGTTTAAACGCAAAGTCGCGAAGGCGCAACGGCGCAAAGCTTAGATCCCCTCTCCTGGAGGAGAGGGCCAGGGTGAGGACGAGCCACCTCCACTCCATCCTTTCTCTTTGCAGTGCTATTATCGTGAAGGGGTCGGGGAAAGGCTCGGTCCTGGGAAAATGACACTTTCAACGGAGACGGATCCGCGGTCAGCCACAGGTGTTGATGCTCGGAAGCAGAGGCCCCAATCCCCTCACGTCCGCCATTCGCTGCTATTGTGACTTGAGCCGGTAAAAACTGTTGGCAGCCGGCAAAGGCAGCGTAACGGTGTCCTGCAAGTTGGTGAGGTTGAGGGCTGGCCGGTTCGTCACATCACTCCAACTGATCAGATCCGAACTCTGTTGCAAAGCAAATGTCATCGAAGGAACGAGCCACGAGAGCAAAAGATCACTGTTTGAAGAAGTGGAACTCAACCACGGCGTGGGTGTGGTGAAGGAAATGAAGATTTCTCCGGAAGGGACCGCGTAGGCCAGTCTGTTTCCATCCGCTGACATTGCGACAAGATTTCGCGAAGGGCTGCTTACATGATTCGACACCCAAGCAGACCCAGAATTTGTCGAAGTGTAAATATGGAAACTGCCCGCTATTAACTTCGTGCCATCGGCCGAGCTGGCGACGGAAACCCATTGATCTGCTGGGACTTGGTTGGTCGCCCAATTCCGTCCCGAATTTGTCGAAGCGTAAATACTGCCGTTCTCGTTCGCCGCGACAAGTCTGCCTCCGTCGGCTGAACACGAAATGGACTGCCAGATCCCGCTGGGCGCATTGTTGGTGTTCCAGGACAGCCCGGAATTGGTGGAGAGGTAGATCGGGCCGACGTAACTTCCGACCGTCAGAACGCGTCCGTCGGCCGACGAAGCGGCGGACAGATACTCATGAAAAGCGCCGGGAATATTATTTGAAACCCAATCGAGACCGCCATCGGGCGAGGTCCAGACAGCCGCGCCGCCACCGCCGCCGCTCGTGACGACCACCAGTTTTTCGCCATCGGCCGATGACGCCACAGCGGACGGCCCGTCCGAGGAAGGTTCGCAGGTCAAGTTGGTTGAGGTCCAAGTCAGGCCAGTGGCTGTCCAAACACCGAGATTGCCGCCTCCGGCGCGCGTGACTGCGACCAGCTTGTTCCCGTCGGCTGACGAAGCGATGCCGCTCCACGCAATGCCGGCCGTCAGGTTATTAGTGACCCACGTTTGTCCTGAATCTTGAGAGGTCAAGATGCCGCTGTTGTCCGCCGCCGCAGCCAATTTGGAGCCGTCGGCGGAAAATGCGATGCCCACCCAGTTCGCAATCGGCGCCGTGGTTGGGTTCCACCCCTGGGCAAAACCGTTGCTCTCCATGCAAAAGGCGCTGACGAGCGCCAACAATAATGCTCGATTTATTTGCATTCTGGGATTTCCGGCACATCAAAATGGGATTTCCCATTTGATTTCTTGCCCGGGAAAAGCGCGGGCCTTTTTCTTGATGTTGACCTTTCTCCACCGATTTGCAAGCCGTTTTGCCAGTCCCTTTTCGGCTTTTCCCTGCCAGAGGGGGTGTTTCCCTGCTTTTTGCTCTTTTCCCCACGCTTTTCGACCGCATGCAAAGACACCTCTACAGTGGTTTCCTTTGTTCTCATGCCAGTCCTGTCACTTTTCCTTTACCCGGAAGCCGCCGCACCGCAGACCAGCCGGATTTGACCACGGATTTCGGTAGAGTAGGAGGGGTGCGCATGGCAGCCCCGCCTACTCTACTGGTTCTCCTCAGGGGTGTCTTTTTTTTTCGTCGGGCCCTTCATGAGCCAGCCGTGATGTTCAATCCCGCCATTCAGCATTCCCCGCCGGCAGGCAAACCGGCCTTTTCGCCAAACTATTTTCACTTTTGCAAATCCACTTGTTTGGGGGCAAAACGGCTTTGAGCGAGTCTTGACAAGGGTTTTTTTGCGGTCATGACCCCCGTTTTCCGGCATGCATTTTGTACCCACGGTGGGCAGTCCCTTTTTCAAACCTGTGGTTTAATAGTTCCATGAACGCTAAACCAACAATGGATCACCCTGAAAAACCACAGGTAATACCAGCCCCGCACCAATGGGGCAGGGGATTCCACCGCCGCTGCCAAGCCCGGGAAGTGTCCCAATTTAACAAACAGCGACGACTCGGGCGCGGTGATCGGGGAGCGCACGCGCCCTCGCGTGCCGTCAGCGACGCCCCCGTCGCTGACATCAGCGAAGTGGGTTCAGCGAGGGCGCTGAACGCTGCACGCCGGGCGCGCGCGCTCCCCGAATTAGGACACCGCCCAATCCCGCTCACTTCCCTCCCGCCCACGCCGACTTGGTGCGCAAAGCCCAGGGCACTCCTTTTGAACGGTTGTTGCGCGCCCATAACCTCCCTTCCTCGGAAGAAAAGAAGAAAAAGCCCCGTCCGGCCTCCAAGACAGCCCATACCGGTCCCGGCTGATTTCAGTTATTTTCACCTAGTTTCACCTAGTTTCACTTGTTTTCACCTGGTTTCAGTTCGAGGAGGGGTGGGGGGGGCCTGTTCCACACACACAAAAGCGGCTCGCGCCGTCGAAAGGCAAGGCTGTCACGGAATCTTCTTATCGCCATTCGACAGGGTGGAGGTGTGCAAAAGCCCCGCGCTTTCACAAAAACCAGCCAGAGTTTGGCAAGAAACGTGGAGTGCCGCTGCCGCCGGGTGTCGCATATTATATTCAATTATGGCAAAAAAGCTGGATCAACCAAGCGCCAAGAAAATTGGCCTGACTGGAACGGGGCGCGCGCCGGCCCGTGCCGCCGTCACCCCCGATGCGGCGTATGGGTATCCGCGGGATTTTCTGGAGAATCAGTTCGTTTACCTGGTGATTTCCCCGCGGGCCGGAGGATTGACCATCGGGGTCAACGTGAACCCGGTTTTGCAATGCACTTTCCAGTGCTTGGTACTGCGAGATTGATCGCAGCACGCCTGCCCGCGCCACCCGCTTTGATGTGGAGAGAATGGCCGGGGAACTGCGCGGGACTTTTGGATTGGCCTGCTCGGGCGGGCTGCGGCGACGGGCGCGTTACGCGAATTTGCCGGAGGACTTGCTGCGAGTGCGCCACGTGGCCGTCAGCGGGGACGGCGAACCGACCTTGTCGAGTTATTTTGGCGAGGCCCTGGAAGCCATGGTCCACCTGCGCGTGGTGGGCGCGCTGCCGTTTTTCAAAATCGTGGTGGTGACCAATTCGACCGCGCTGGACAGGCCGGAAGTCCAACACAGCTTGAAACTCCTCACGCGGGCGGACGAGATTTGGGCAAAACTGGATGGAGGCACGCAGGAGTATCTGAACCGGGTCAACCGCGCGACGGTCCCGCTGGAAAAAATCATGGACAATATTCTCTTGACAGGCCGCCGGCGGCCCGTGATCATTCAGAGCCTGTTCCCGGCCATCAATGGCGAGCCGCCGCCGGCGCGTGAGATCAAGCAATACGCGCAGCGCTTGAAGGAACTGAAAGAAGCGGGCGCGGAGATTCCCTTGGTGCAAGTCTATTCCGCGACGCGGCCGATGGCCCGGACGGGATGCAGTCATCTGCCCTTGAAAGAGCTTTCGCAGATCGCGAAGACGGTGCGGCAGGTGGCCGGACTGCGCGCGGAAGTCTTTTGAGCGGGTCATCCCGGAAGTTGACGCTGCCGGATGTGGTTCATAGAATGGGGGCATTAATTTGCTGAACAAATGCCTGCCTTTTGCGCTGGCGGCCCTGGCCTTGCTGGTGACGGGTTGTCCGCACAACCAGTACGTTGTCCAACTCAAACCGCGAGGCAACAGCATCGAGCGCACGCTGGTCTTTTACCGCGAGGACGGCGTGAAGAATGACGGCACGCCAAAATACCAGGAATTTGATGAGGAGGAACTTGCGCTGATCGCCGGTGTGTATCCGGCGCGTGGCGTGACCCAGGCGGGCGAGGGTTACGTGGCCCGGGGCGTCTTCACCAACGCGCTGCCGGATGATGTCGGCGGCGCGGGCGCTTATACGAATCTGACGACGAGCCTTGGCGAGGCGGGCTTTTATGTGGAGCGGTTCCGCGGCAATGACGATTTGGCCGGCATGTCGGAGCGGCGCTTGCAGGCGGCCGACCGGCTGGCGGACCTGATGACCGGCTGGAGCCAGGCGGAGTTGGGCCGGGAACCCGGCTACGACAAGTTGCGTCAGTTTCTGGAGGTGGATTTTCGGCGCGATCTCAAGAATCTCAGTGAGTATTGGTGGGAGGGGCGGCTGGCCGGCGGCTACGGCACCAATGCGGGCGAGGAGTTTGCCGTGCGTTTTGGCCAATACCTCGTCGAACACGGTTATTTCACCATCGCAGAAATTCCGGGCCTTTTCCGGGATGTCTCGGGAGACGACCCGCAGGCCATGTTGCGCTGGTTTCAACGGCTGGTGGCGCGCAAAATGGGCGTGCCGGACAGCCAACCGGTGCCGGCATCGCTCGGCTTCCTTGCCGACGATACCAAGATGAATGAATCGTTTGATAAATATCTGGCCGGCACCGAGCTATTCCGCGCCCGGCTCAAGCAGTGGGAGCAAGACGAGAAACTGGACCCCAACCTTGACCGGCCGAAGCCGAGGGACCTGGTGCAGGAGGCGAGCGACACCTTGATTGATTTCAAGATATTTGACACAGCGGAAGCGGATCATCTGGTGGTCCAGTTATCAGTGCCGGTGTCTCCCGTTCACAGTAACGGCCGCTGGGATGAGGTGTTGAAGCAGGTGGTTTGGGACACCGACATCCAGAATAGAACCAATGCGACCCATTTGCCCGTTGCTTGTTACGCCAGTTGGGCACGGGCCAACGAAGCGTTTCAACAAGAACACCTCGGCAAGGTGGCGTTGACCGGGGATGAACTGACGCAGGTACCTGCCTTTGGCGGATCAGTCAGGATGCGCAACGGGGCGGCGAATGGGACGCCTTTCTGGCGGCCTTGCGGCCCGGCGCCGGGTTGGGGGAGAGGCTGGAGGCCTTCCGGTTCCCGGGCGAACCGCCTCCGGCGGGGACAAACGACCAACAGAAGACGCCCAGCCCCTCCAACTATCCGCGCCAACTCCTTAAGACCGCGCTGAAGTAGCCGGCTTGGTTTTACGTTCGCGGCAGCCGGATCCCGCGGTGCGCCAGACCAGCCGGTCGCCGCGAATTTGCTTGGAAAAGAAGGGGCTGGGGTTTAAACCGGCGCGTGGTTGAATTCAGGATGCGCATGAAAAAGAATATGTTGCGGCGGATCGCCTTGTTTGGCGAGGTGGCGGTCGTGGCCCTGCTGGCGGCCTTTCTCCCGGCGGGTCCGGCTCCGGCGCAGGACGCCAGGACGGCCGCCAAGACCAACGGGCCTGTTGGGGCCGGCGCGGGCCTGGGCGAGGCAAAACAGGACCTTCTTTCGCACACCCTGGCCGCCAAGGAGGCTGGCGCGGCTTGGCTTGAACTGCGGGCCGCCATCTCCACGCCTCCTCCGCGTCCGGACGCATGGCAATTGAAGGAACCCTCCCCGGAAGAGGAAATGCGCTTTCTCCTGCCTTACGCCCTGGCGATTGCCGACAAATCCAAGGATTATTATTCCCGATTTCCCGACGATACCAATGCCATCGAGGCCAAACTGAGCGAGTTTGGCTTGTTATCATTCGTGGTGGATGAAGCGGCGGCCACCAACCAGCAGGCCCGGCTGGAGGCCGCGTTGCAAGGGATTCTGGCCGATCCCAAATTGCCGGAGGATGAGCGCTTCGAACTGCGCCATCAGGCCGTGGGCAAGGCGGTGCAGGACAAGAAGGCGGAGGGGGACGCGGCGGTGCTGGTGGAATTGGAAAAAGGGACGCGGATGTTGCAGAAGGAGTTCCCCAAACGACCTGAAGTGATGGGGATGTTGATGGATCTGGCCGAGATCAGCGAGCCGGAAAAATCCCGCGCCATGCTCCAGGAGATTGCCGCCAGCGAGGCCCCCGCCGAACTCAAGGCGGTGGCGGCGGATATGCAAAAGCAACTGGAGAGGGTGGGGCAGCCCCTGGCCTTGAAATATACGGCGGTGGACGGACGCGAGGTGGACCTCGACAAAATGCGCGGGAAAGTGGTGCTGGTGGATTTCTGGGCCACCGAGAGCCAGTCCTCGCTGGAGATGCTGCCCATGGTCAAGGAGGCTTACGACCGGTTCCATGGCAAAGGATTTGAGATCGCCGGCATTGATCTGGACGAGGAGAAGGAGGTTTTGACCAATTTTGTGGCCGGGCAAAAACTGGAGTGGCCGCAGTTTTTCGACGGCAAATCCGCGGAGACCAAGTATGCGGTTGAACTTGGGGTGAAAGGGAAAGACCTTCCCGCCATGTGGCTGGTGGATAAAAAAGGCGTGCTGCGCTACATCAACGCCGACTTCGATTTTACCAATAAAATCGGCCATCTTCTCGGCGAATAGCCCGGGGGCGCGCAAACATGGATTGGCTGCCTCATCTGCTCTGGCCTGACGGCCATTTCCTGGGCATTGAATGGTCGGTTTGGAAAGTGATCGGCTGGGCGGGCAACGCCGTGTTTTCCACGCGGTTTCTGGTGCAATGGTATGCCACCGAAAAGCGCCAGCAGGTGGTGGTGCCGCCGCTGTTCTGGTGGTTGAGCCTGGCGGGGTCGCTGCTCCTGTTGTGCTACGCGGTGTTTCACGAGCGCGATTCGGTCTTCATTTTTGCCTACGCCTTCACCTGGATTCCTTACATTCGCAACCTGCTGATTCATCGCCGCCATGAACAATCGCAAATCGCCTGTCCCTCCTGCGGGCACAAGGCGCCGGGGTCGGCCAACTTCTGCGGCCAGTGCGGTGCCAAACTGGTTAAGGCGAAGTAGCCGGTGGCCAGGCTAAGGCTTGATGACGGTGCGGATGTGATCGGTGGTGGCTTCCAGCCCGTCCAGGGCCGCGTTGATGGCCTTGGCCTCCAGCGGAATGATGCGCGTGACCGCGGCCGGAATTTGCAGCTTGCCGCCGCGCGCCAGTTCCAGCAACAGGGGCAGCTCGGACGCCAAATGATCGGACACGCCGATGATGTGCGCTTCCTTGTTGAGCAGATTGTCGTAGGGGGAGACGGGGAATGATTGGCGGGTCAACCCCGCCAGCGCGGCGCGGCCCAACCGGCCGAGGCAGCGCACCGCGCCGTCCATGGTTTCGGGCCGGCCGATCAGTTCCAGCGCGACATCCACCCCGCGGCCCTTGGTTGCTGCCATGATTTGCCCCGCGGCATCGCCTTTGCCGGCGTCTATGGGGATGGCGCCGAAGCGCGCCGCCGTGCGCAGTTTGTTTGGGTTGATCTCCACGGCAAAAATGTCGCCGGCGCCGAGGGCTTTGGCCAGTTGCACCGCCGAAAAACCCAGTCCGCCAAAACCAAAAACGGCGACCGATTCGCCCGCTTGCATGTGGGCTTTGCGCAGGGCGTGCAGCGCCGTGGCGGAGGAACACATCATGATCGCGCCCTGGACAAACGGAATTTCGTCGGGCAGGACGAACAGGCTGCGCGCCGGCACGCGCACGAATTCGGCGTAGCCGCCGTCCCGTTCCTTGCCGATCATCTGGCCGGTGTCGCAGAATTGTTCCTGGCCGGCGAAGCAGAAGTGGCAGAGGCCGCAGGTGGCCAGATAATGGACGCAGACGCGCGCCCCCTTGGCAATATGCTTGACGTTCGCGCCGGTCTCCGCGGCCACCCCCGCGATTTCGTGGCCCAGCGTCATGGGCAGCGGGCTGACGCGGGAAACCCCGGCGCGGTAATGGGCGTCGGAGTGGCAAATGCCCGCCGCGTGAACGCGCACCAGCACATCCTCCGGCCCGATTTGCGGCACGGGCAGGGTTTCCAGCCGCAAGGGCTTTCCGACTTTGATGAGGCGCACCGCTTTCATGGCGTCAAGAGGTTGATTCAAACATTTTAAAGGATTGAATGGACGCCATCTTAATCCAAGGCCGCCGGTCGCGCCAATGGAAAAGGCAAGTATTGAATGGACAATACCGGGGGTCTATTTCAATCTTAGCAAGATTGACGATGCACCTGCTCGAAACGTTAAACCTCAAAGGCTTTCGCTCCATCAAGGAATTGGAGAACTTCACGCTGGGGCCCATCACCGTGCTCATCGGAGCGAATGGATCCGGAAAATCGAACCTCATCGGATTTTTCCGAATGATGAGCTACGTCATGCAGGGCGGCCTCCAGAGATTCCTGCAAGACGGCGGCGGAGCATCAAATTTTCTTCATTTCGGCCCGGCGCGCACGCGCTCTCTCGAGGCGAATCTGACTTTTCGCAGTGGTGCGGGCCTGAACACAAAGCGGAACACCTACAGGTCTGAACTAACTTTCGCGGCCGTTGATCGCCTCATATTCTTTCACGAAGAGGTGCAATCTGAGCTCGCTGGCTCGGATAATCCCGAAACGATCCTGTTCGAGAACATTGAGCCTTCAGAAAGCACTCTGAGCCGCGAAATCAAGTTGGACCCGCTACGGGCCGACACATTCATCCGCCAGTTCCTGAACAAAGTTCGTGCCTTCCATTTTCACGATACAAGCCTGACGTTGCGCATGCGGAATTACTGCGACGAGACTGATGCGCCGTATCTGCGCGCCGAAGGCGGCAATCTAGCGGCCGTGCTGTTGCGGCTGCTCAAGGAGTTTCCTGCGAATTATCGGCGCGTTGTCGCCGGAGTGAACACGGTTTTTCCAGAGTTGAAAGACTTCCAACTCGATCCCCCAGGCGGCAACGGCAAGGGCCTGTTGTTACGCTGGCGGCCGACGAGCAATCCGACTGAGATTTTTGGGCGGGCTCACCTTTCCGACGGTACGCTACGCATGATTGCTCTCGTTACCCTCTTCAATTTGCCGGAGGCGATGTCGCCGTGGATGATTATCCTTGATGAGCCGGAACTTGGCTTGCATCCGGCCGCCGAGGCCTACCTTGCTTCGCTTATCCGCGCCGCCTCAGCGCAAACGCAGGTGCTGCTCAGCACACAGTCAGCGACGCTCGTTGATCACTTCAAACCATCTGAGGTCGTTGTGACTGAGATGCATGAAGGCGCTTCGACATTCAGTCGTCTCGAAGACGAAAAGCTCAGCCAGTGGTTGAAGCGATATACACTCGGGGAGGCCTGGCGAAAGAACGTCTTTGGGGGTCGCCCGGAATGAACCTGTTCCTCTACGTTGAAGGACAGGAGGAAGAGATGTTTGTGAATCGCGTGTTGCGCGGTCACTTGCTTCCGTTTGGTGTCATGGTTCAAAAACCCATTCTGGCTGCGACAAGTTTTCGCATAGGTGGCGACGAGGACGCGGACATCACGGTTGGCGGTGTGACGAACTACGATTCGATCCGCGAAGACATCCTTAACCAATTTGCCACCGGCGACATTAACGCCGCCGATGTGCTTACGACCCTGATTGATCTTTATGGGCTGCCGGCGCTCTTCCCCGGTTATGAGGAAGCGAGGATGAGCGGCCTGACCGCGGGCAGAAAGGCCGAACACATCGAACAGGCATGGAAATCGGACATCGGTCACCCGAATTTTTTCCCCTACATCCAGGTGCATGAGTTCGAGGCTCTCATTCTCACGCGCCCGTCGGTGCTCAAAGAGTTTTATCCTGAGCACTCTGCCGGCATCGAGCAACTCCGCAATGAATGTGCGGCATTTCGCACACCCGAGGACATCAATGAGGAAAAAGCGACGTTGCCTTCGCACCGCATCCTTGCCCGCGTCCCGGCGTACCAGAAGGTGGACGGGTTCCGACATCTCCAAGATATTGGATTGCAGGAACTAAAGGCGCACTGCCCGCGATTCAAGGCGTGGATGGAGCAATGCGAGAAATTCGTCCGCTAACGGTTTCTTACGGGTCATTTAACTGGCCCGACCTCAATTTTAGGATTAGGATGGAAAATCCGGAACCCCCTGAAAACCAGTTGCCCCCGGCGGCGGTGTGGGGCAACGTTTTGAGTGTGGCGCAACATTACGACACCATTGGCATCATCGCGGGCAACCGCTCGCTGCCGCTGCTCTTTGCCCGGCAGGCCCGCGCCCAGGGCGCCAAACACATCGTCGCCGCCGCCTTCGTCGGCGAGACGGACCCCCAACTGGCCGGGTTGGTGGACGAAATCGTCTGGCTCAAAGTCGGGCAGCTTTCCAAAATGATCTCCGCCTTCACCGAACGCGGGGTGCGCCATTGCGTGATGCTGGGCCAGATCGCGCCCAAGAATCTGTTCGATCTGCGGCCCGATTTCCGGGCGCTGTCCATTCTCCTCAAGCTCAAAGAAAAAAACGCGCAGACCATTTTCGGGGCCGTCGGTGACGAACTGAAGAAGGATGGAATTGAATTGCTGCCGCCTCTTCCCTGGCTGCGTCCGCTCATGCCTGCGGCGGGATTTGCCCTGGGGCCGGCCTTGAGCGGCGCACGCAAGGAGGATGTGGCATTTGGTTTTCGCCTGGCCAAGCAGGTTTCCCGCATGGAAATCGGGCAAACCGTCGTGGTCAAAGACGGCGCGGTGCTGGCGGTCGAGGCGCTGGAGGGCACCGATCAGTGTCTGCGGCGCGGCGGCGCGCTCGCCGGCAAGGCGGGCGGGGCGGTCGCGGTCAAAGTGGCCCGCGAAAACCACGATCTTCGTTTTGACATCCCCTGCATTGGCGTGAGCACGATGGAAGCCTGCCGCGAGGCCCGGATTGCGGCGCTGGCCTTTGAAGCAGGCATGACCCTGGTGCTGGAGCAAGAGGAAGTCGGGCCGATGGCCCGCCACCACAAAATCAGCCTGGTCGCCGTTTGAGCCGGGGCGCGCGCCGGCAAATCCGCAAAACAATGTCTTATTCCGAGGCCATCCGGTTTCTTTACGATCTCCAGGTTTTTGGCATGAAGCTGGGGTTGGAGAACGCTCTGCGCCTGGCCGCGCTGGCGGGCCATCCGCAAAACCGCCTGCGCTTCATCCATGTCGCCGGGACCAACGGCAAAGGCTCGACCTGCGCCATGCTGGAAGGCATCTACCGCGCGGCCGGATGGCGGGTTGGACTGTTCACCTCCCCGCACCTGGTTTCCTTTGCCGAGCGCATGCAGGTGGATCGCCGCCCGATAGGGCAGGGCGAGGTCGCGCGGTTGGTGGAGGAAATGCGGTCCCTGGTGCAGGGCGGAGATTTTCCCGACGCCCCGCCGACTTTTTTTGAAGTGGTGACGGTGATGGCCTTGCAATACTTCGCCCGGCAGGGCTGTGATCTGGTCATCTGGGAAACCGGCCTGGGCGGCCGCCTGGATGCCACCAATATCGTCACGCCGCTGGCCAGCGTCATCACCAACATCCAGTTGGACCACCAGAAATGGCTGGGCAATACCGTGGCGGAAATCGCCCGGGAAAAAGCCGGCATCATCAAACCCAACATTCCGGTCATCACCACCGCCGCCGACCCCGCCGCGCTGGAAGTCATTTCCCAAACCGCCCGCGACCGCCCGGCGCCGCTGACCATCCTGACGGGTCGCGATGCGGAAATCCCCGATTATGAAGTCGGCCTGTGCGGGGAGCACCAGCGCACCAACGCCGCCCTGGCGCTGGCGGTGGTGCGGGCCTTGCGGGAACGCCTCCCGGTGACGGACGCCGCCATGCGGGCCGGACTCAAGGAAGTGGAGTGGGCCGGGCGGTTGCAAAGAGTGGAGCGCGCCGACGGACAAATCATTCTGCTGGACGGAGCGCATAACCCCTCCGGCGCGCAAAGCCTGGCCGCCGCCTTGCCGGGGATGATGCCGCCCGGCGGATGGGGCGCGGGGCGGCGGCCGGCCCTGATTTTAGGTGCGATGCGGGACAAGGATTACGCCGCGATCTGCCAAATCCTGGCCCCGCTCGCCGGGAAAATCCTGCTGGCGCCCATCGGCAGCCACCGCACGGCCGACCCGGTGTTGCTGGCCGGTTATTGCCGCGCGGCCAATCCCGGGGCCCCCGCCGTGCCGTGCGAAAATCTGGCCGCCGCCCTGGCCCGGGCGGCCGGGGAAAAATTTATAGTTGTCACCGGCTCCATCCATTTCATTGGCGAGGCCATGGAATTGCTGGGGCTGGTCCCTGCCTCCACCGAGCGGGCCTTGAACGATTATTATCCGTCCGCGGGTCCCTCTCCGCCATCGGCCCTGCGCCATCGGCCCTCCGCCATCCCGTGACCACCATCCCCTCCCTGCGCGCGGTTACCCTGGATGTCGGCGGCACGCTCATCGCACCCTGGCCTTCCGTCGGCCACGTTTATGCGGCAGTGGCGGCGCGGCACGGGCTCCCGCTTTCGCCCGCAGCCCTCAACCGTCAGTTCGCCGCGGCGTGGCGGGCCAAAAGGGATTTTTCCCACGGCCGGGCCGGCTGGTCTGATTTGGTGGACCAAACCTTTGCCGGGCTGGTGGAAACGCCGCCGAGCCGGAGTTTTTTTCCGGAGCTTTACGAGGCGTTCAGTTCCGCCAAAGCGTGGCGGATTTACGAGGACGTTTTGCCCTGCCTGCAAGAGTTGCGCCGGCGGGGCCTCAAGTTGGGGGCGATTTCCAATTGGGACGAGCGCCTGCGCCCCCTGTTGAAAGAATTGGAACTCGACACCTGGTTCGATGCCATCGTCATCTCCGCGGAGGCCGGGCGGGCCAAACCCCACCCCGCCATTTTCCAGCGCGCCGCTGAGCAACTGCAAACCGATCCGGCCGCCATTCTGCACCTGGGCGACAGCCGGACGCAAGATTTCGAAGGCGCGCGCGCCGCCGGTTTCCAGGCGCTGCTCCTCCGGCGCGGCCAACCGCGGCGCGGGGAGGACCAAATCAGTTCCCTGGCGGAGGCGCTTTCGCGCCTGTAGAACCGGCGATAAGGTTTCTTTATGTGCTCCCGACTTGGGCTAATACCTAGTCGGCGGCCGCGCAAGACGATTGACCTTGCCTGGCCGTTTCATTAGATTCGCGGGGTTTCTGGCCTGACGTTGCCAGGCAATCATGTTTAATCTATTGCGCAACCTGTTCTGCTCCTCGCTCGGAAGGAAGTATGTCATGGCCGTGACCGGCGGTGTGATGTTTCTTTTCGTCATCGGGCATCTGGTGGGCAATTTGCAAATTTTCATGGGTCCCGATCAGATCAATGCCTACGGCCATTTCCTGCAGTCCAACCTCGAAATTATCTGGCCGGCCCGCCTCGTGCTGCTGGGTTGCGTGGCGCTCCATATTTGGGCCGCCGCCAGCCTGACGCGGGAGAACCTGGCCGCCCGGCCTGTCCAGTACGCCAACTGGGAGCCCACCGCCGCCAGTTATGCCTCGCGCACCATGATGTGGAGCGGGGTGATCGTGGCGGTGTTTATCATTTATCATTTGCTCCACTACACCGTCATGGTGCAGGCGGACAAAATTGGTCTGACGGGCCGGGATTTCCAATCCTTGCTGGACGATCAGAAGCGGCACGATATTTACAAAATGATGATCCTGGGTTTCAGCAATCTGTGGGTGTCGCTTTTTTATATGGTTGGGGTCGGCCTGCTTTGCCTGCACCTCAGCCACGGCGCGAGCGCGATGTGGCAATCCCTGGGCTGGAAAAAAAATTCCTACTCCCCGGTGCTGGACGGAGTGGCGCGGTGGGGATCGCTCGCGATTTTCCTGGGTTATATCTCCATTCCGCTGGCCGTGTTGTTGAAAGCGATCCAATAAAAATTGCCGCCCATGAAACTTGATGCCAAAATCCCCCCCGGGCCGCTCGCCCAGAAATGGGACCAGCACAGGTTCGACCTCAAGCTGATCAACCCGGCCAATAAACGCAAGCACGACATCATCGTGGTGGGGACCGGATTGGCGGGGGCCTCCGCCGCGGCCACCCTGGCCGAGCTGGGCTACAACGTGAAGGCCTTCTGCTACCAGGACAGCCCGCGCCGCGCCCACAGCATCGCCGCGCAAGGGGGCATCAACGCCGCCAAGAATTATCAAAACGACGGCGACAGCGTTTACCGGCTTTTCTACGACACGGTCAAGGGGGGCGATTTTCGGGCGCGCGAAGCCAACGTCTATCGCCTGGCCCAGGTCAGCGTCAATATCATTGACCAATGCGTGGCGCAAGGGGTGCCCTTCGCGCGGGAATACGGGGGCTTGCTGGCCAACCGCTCCTTCGGCGGGGCGCAGGTGTCGCGGACGTTTTACGCGCGCGGCCAGACGGGGCAGCAGCTTTTGCTGGGCGCCTACCAGGCGCTCTGCCGGCAGATCAGCGCCGGAACCGTCAAAATGTTTCCGCGCACCGAAATGCTGGACCTGGTGATCGTCCACGGCCACGCCAAGGGGATTATTGTGCGCGATCTGGTGAGCGGGGCGATTTCCGCGCACGCGGGCGACGCGGTGGTGATGGCCACCGGCGGTTATAGCAACGTCTTTTATCTTTCCACCAACGCCAAGGGCTGCAACGTCACCGCCACCTGGCGCGCCTACAAAAAGGGCGCGGCCTTTGCCAATCCCTGTTACACCCAGATTCACCCCACCTGCATTCCGGTCAGCGGCGAGCATCAATCCAAGCTCACCCTCATGTCCGAATCGTTGCGCAACGACGGCCGCGTCTGGGCCCCGAAGAAAAAGGGGGACACGCGCGCGCCGGGGGACATTCCGGAAGCGGAGCGCGATTATTACCTGGAGCGCAAATATCCCAGCTTCGGCAACCTCGCCCCGCGCGACATTTCCTCGCGCGCGGCCAAGGAAACCTGCGATGAGGGCCGCGGCGTCGGGCCGGGCGCGCGCGGGGTTTATCTTGATTTCGCCGGCGCCATCCAGCGCCTGGGCGAGCCGGCCGTGCGCGAGCGCTACGGAAATCTTTTTGACATGTATGAAAAGATCACCGGCGAAAACGCCTACCGGGTGCCCATGCGGATTTATCCGGCGGTCCACTACAGCATGGGCGGCCTGTGGGTGGATTACGATTTGATGAGCACGGTGCCCGGCCTGTTTGTGCTGGGCGAGGCGAATTTCTCCGACCATGGCGCCAACCGCCTGGGCGCCAGCGCGCTCATGCAGGGTTTGGCCGACGGCTATTTTGTCGCGCCTTACACCATTGGGGATTATCTGGCCACCTCCAAACAACCCAAGCCCGCCTCCTCCCAGCCCGAATTCCTCAACGCCATGTCCGAAGTCGCCGACCTGACCCGGCGGCTGCTCGCCGTCAATGGCAAGCACACCATCAATTCGTTTCACAAACAACTGGGCGCCCTCCTCTGGGAAAAATGCGGCATGGCCCGCGACGCGAAGGGCTTGCAGGCGGCCTTGCGGGAAATCCCGGCCTTGCGCGAGGCGTTTTGGAATAACGTCAAAGTCACCGGGCAAAACCAGGAACTGAACCAGGCCCTGGAACACGCCGGGCGCGTGGCCGACTTCCTGGAATTTGCCGAATTGCTTTGCCTGGACGCCTTGCACCGCCGCGAATCCTGCGGCGGGCATTTCCGCACCGAATTTCAAACGCCCGACGGCGAGGCCTTGCGGGACGACCAGAATTTCGCCTATGTCGCCGCCTGGGAATTTGCCGGGCCGGGCAAAGCGCCGGTTCTGAACAAGGAACCGCTGGTCTATGATCAAGTCCACATGAGCACCCGGAGCTACAAATGAACCTGACCCTGAAAGTTTGGCGGCAAAAGGACGCCCAAAGCCCGGGCCGGTTCGTCACTTACCAAGCCGGCAACGTCCTGAGCGACATGTCCTTTTTGGAAATGCTCGATGTGGTCAACGAGGAATTGATGGCCCGGGGCGAGGAACCGATTGCCTTCGATTCCGATTGCCGCGAAGGCATTTGCGGGACCTGTTCCATGGTCATCAATGGCAAGGCCCACGGCGGCCAGCCCGGCACCACGGTGTGCCAGTTGCACATGCGCCATTTCCAGGATGGCCAGACCATCCTGATCGAGCCGTGGCGCGCCCGCCCCTTTCCAGTGCTCAAGGATTTGATCGCGGACCGGAGCGCCTTTGACCGCATCATCCAGGCCGGCGGATTCGTTTCCGTCAACACCGGCGGCGCGCCCGACGGCAACGCCCTGCCCATTGCCAAAACCGCCGCCGAGCAGGCGATGGACGCGGCGGCCTGCATTGGTTGCGGGGCGTGCGTGGCGGCCTGCAAAAACGCCTCGGCCATGCTGTTCGTGGCCGCCAAAGTTTCCCATCTGGCCACCTTGCCCCAGGGCCAGGCCGAGCGCGAACAGCGCGTCCTCAACATGGTCAGGACCATGGACGAGGCCGGCTTCGGCAATTGCACCGTGACCGGTTCCTGCGAAGCCGTCTGTCCCAAGGAAATCAGTCTGGACTTCATCGCGCAAATGAACCGCGAATACGGCAAAGCCGTCCTCAAGAATTCCCTCGGCGGAAAGACCAGGGGCGGCCATTGACCGAATGGCGGAAATTTCAACGGCTTCAATCACTTTGCGCTTTTGATCTCGTCTTGTGCCCGACCCAGTACAACAAACCGCACAGCAGCGCGAATGGAATCAGCGCCAGCCAATCCGACTGCGCCCCGGCATAGAACGGATTGAGCTTCTCGGCCCACTCTGAGATGGTCTTGTTCTGCCGGGTCAACACCCCTTGCACCAGCGCGATGATGATTCCGGCAATCGCCCCGCCGGCGATGTAGCCGCTGGCCAGCAGCACGCCGGGGCTTTTGTCGCTCTCGGCGTTGAGTTGCGCCTCCGTCAGGCCCGCGTCCCGCAAGTGGTGGCGCTGGCGGCGGTCCACCAGCCAGCGCACCAGCCCGCCCGCCAGCAGCGGCGTGGAAGCGGAAATGGGAAGGTAAACGCCCACCGCAAACGCCAGCGACGGGATACCCGACAACTCCAGCACCACTGAAATCATGATGCCGAACAGAACCAGGCCCCAGGGCAGCTTCCCGCCCAGCAGGCCTTGAATGATGTCGGACATCAGCACCGCTTTCGGCACCGAATATTTTGTCACCGGGCTTCCATCGGGCCGTTGCTTTTCCTGGCCGTTGATGCCCGGGTCAACCCGGTAGGCCACCGCGCCGGTGTCATCCACCAGGTATTTGACCGAATTGCCGCCATTCTCATCCGTCTTTTGCCAGACATGGTAAGCGGCGTGATCCGCCGCCGCCTGCGGCCCCTGGAGTTTCTCCGGCCCACCCAGTTTCACTCCGGCGGGGACATGCAACACCGGCGCGTCCTTCGCCGGCGGAACGTAAACCGTCTGGGAGGCATTCAGACTCAAAAGAATGGGGGCCAGGGCCAGGGCGGACGCCCCGGCCCCAATCAAGATCGCGATTTGTTGCAGCCGCGGCGTCGCTCCCAGCAGGAATCCCGATTTCAACGCTTGCGAGGTGCCCCCGCCATTGGAGGCCGCCACGCAGACGATTCCTCCCACCGACAGCGCGGTCACAAAATAGCGCGGTCCCTTCCAGCCCACCAGCAGGAAAATCAGGCAGGTCAGGATGAGCGTGGCCACCGTCATCCCGGAAATGGGGTTGGAGGACGACCCGATTTCCCCGGTGATGCGGGAGGAAACCGTCACGAAGAGAAAGCCAAAAACGACAATGAGAACAGCGCCCATCAGATTCATGCGCAGCGACGGCATGGCCCAGATGATCGCCACCAAGGCCAGGCAGCCCAGCACCACAAACTTCATCGAAAGATCCTGCTCCGTGCGCAACGCCTTGGCCCGCGCCTGTCTGGCCGACGCCCCGAAATCGGAGAATCCGGCGCGAATAGCCCGCCAGATCAGCGGCAACGACCGGCCCAGGCTGATGATCCCCCCCGCCGTCACCGCCCCCGCACCGATGTAAAGAATGTAAGCGCCATGCACGCCGGCCGGGTCCATGTCCTTGATCAGTTTGGTGCCCGGCGCAATCGGAACTGTCGCGTCTTCGCCGAAATATTTGATCAGTGGGATCAGCACCAGATAAGACAACACCCCCCCGGCGGCCATAATGGCGGAAACGCGGGTGCCAATGACATAACCAACCCCCAACAGTTCCGGCGATATTTCCGCCGAAATCGAGCCGCCGTTGAAAGGCGCGGCAAAGATTTTTTCCGGCGTGTCCTTCCACGCCTTGAAAGCCGACATGGCCGCCTTGTAAAGCAACCCGACGCCGAAGCCGGTAAAAATGGCCGCGCCGCCCGCGGCCGCCTTGGCCTTCCCGCCGGCTGCCCCAACGCCCGCCTGATGGCTCTCGCCCGCCTTGAGCACCTCGGCGCAGGCCGTCCCTTCCGGGTATTTCAACTCTTTGTGCTGTTGCACGATCAACGCCCGGCGCAGCGGAATCATCATCAAAATCCCCAGCCAGGCCCCCAAGAGGGCCACCAGCATGACCCGCGTCATCTCCAGATCGTAGCCCAGAATGAGGATGGCCGGCATGGTGGCGCCCACGCCAAAGGCGATGGATTCGCCCGCGCAACCGGCCGTTTGCGCAATATTATTTTCCAAAACGGTCGCATCCCGGCCCCCGAAGAGCTTGGCCCAGAGGCGGAACAGCGTCAGCGAAATCACCGCCACCGGAATGGAGGCGCTGACCGTGATCCCGACCTTGAGCATCAGGTAAAGCGACGAGGCCCCGAAAACGACGCCGAGCAGGGTTCCCAGAATAATGGCGCGCGGCGTGCTTTCCGCCATGCGCGCTTCGGCGGGGACATGGGGCTGGAAGCCCGCGCCGCCTTTGCCCCCGCCGGCCGGTTCATTATCAGATGGCATGGCCCCTGTTTTAAACGAAGCCCGCCAAATAAGGAGCAAAATCTTCGCCTCAACCCCAAAAAGTTGTAGCGGCGGTCTATGATCGCCGCATTTTTCCACGTTCCACGGCACGGAGAAACTCTGTCGAGCCGTGACCCGATTCCAACGGTCATCGATCCTGCTCGCGGTCGAACAGCATCATTTCCGTGAAGGCCCTTTTTGGATACCCGGATCTCGACCACGTATGATTTCGCGTGTTGTAATTCCATCCGCGTCGCATCAGTTGTTTGGCAAATTCTTCCCGATCCAGATTCAGGCAGCTCAAGGCGCGGCGATGCCACAATTCAATGACCAGCCGGTTGAACAGAGCCTCGCTGGTAAAACTGCTTGCGTCATTGTTAAGGCAGGCGTCGAAAACCTCCGGGAGAATGCCCGCTGAATCCACCTCCGGAGCGGTATTTGCCGGCATCGCCGCCTTGGGAACTTTGGCTGGCTTGTAAAAGGTTAAAATCATTTCGCCCGCCAGCACGCGCGCGGAATTTTTCTTTTTGTGCATGGACCAAATCACGTCGCCGGTTTGCGTGATGGCCGCTTTGAGTTCTCCGCCGCATTCATTGGCCGTTTCCAGAATGGTGGCAAAGTAGCTCGTATCCCAGTGTTGAAAGACAATTGAAAACCAACGGTCCGGTTTCAAAAGGCGGAAAGAAGTTGTGATGCTGCGCGCCAGGCTTTGTTTGTAATGGTCTTCCGAGTGGCCGCGCTCGCCGCCCACAATGGTTTCCTGTTCGCGTGTTTCCTCGTCGATCGCAAAGCCAAGCCAGTGGTTCCACAAAATGGAAAGGTCCAGATAACTGATGAACGCTCCGTAGGGCGGATCGGTAAAGATGTAATCCATGCTGCCGGGCTTGATCACTTTATCCAGCGTCGCCGCGTCGTGCGCCAGCACCCGGAAATTCCTTTGGCTGTCCAGTTCGAGCGAGCCGCCGGATGGCTGCTCCCGATAATCCCGCAGTCGCAACACTTCCTCTTTTGCCGCCAGCACGTTCAGGAAGCGGCCTTGAAAGGTTTCCCAAATCGGAAGCTCCACGGTGTGCGCCGCCAGTTTGTAGCGATAGATGCTGAAAATGCTCGAACCGCCCCGGCTTTCCGCCCGGCCTTTGGCGGAAAGAAACGTTTTGTTCAGTTTGGCCACGGAGGCTGACCAGGCCAAAAGCAGCAAATCGCGGACTATTCCTGCTTCGCGCTCAATGCCTTGTTTCATCAAGGCGACTCCGGCCAACTGGCGCGGCGTGAACATGTCATAAAAATAATCCGCGTCCGAATTGCGCGGCAACCGGATGTTTTCCGGCAGGGGCAGTTTTTTCAGCCACTGCCTGGCCACCGCCTCGTCTTTTTCGATGGCGTGAATTTCCTGCGCGCAACTCCGCTCCACGCGCTCAAAAGCCTGGCGCAGCGGCGCGGTGGAAACCAGGGTGGTATCGGCGATGTTCCGGGCGATGAAGTTCGCAAACGGATTCAGGTCGTTTTGGATCGCGCACCGGCCCAGTAAAAATGCCTCAATCGCCGTCACGCCCGTGCCGCCGAACGGGTCGAGCACCACGTCGCCTTCTTCCGAATACCGTTCCAAGTAAGCGCGCACTACGTTGGCGGGTCGCCGGGTGAAATAAGGATGCACCCCGTAATGACGCGCATCTTCCTGTCTGGCGGCAGGAATGGCTTCGAGAATCGGTTCGATACAGGCGCGAGAATTCATGCAGACAGAAACCTTGCGAGAGATCGCACCTCAACAAAGTCAACATGTTCATGCGGATGGCGGGTGTCATATTCCAGGCAGAGAACCACGGCCCGCGGCAGCGTTGGGTAATTCTTGATCTGATATTTGAAGCCGCTCGCTCGTTTCTTAATTTCGACAGGGCATGAATATTCAGGATAATCGCCAAAGCAAAATGAACTTGTTGGACAATCATAGCCTTTCAACAAATAAGAGCCAAGTCTCAGACCTAAATGGTCAAAGGCGCCCGCCAGCCGCAACAAATCTGCTTCACTCACCAGCTTTGGTTTGGGCTGGCTATGGTCTTGAAGAAAGCGTCTGAACTGCGACGCGGCCCATGCCAAGGCATCAGGATTGGCGAGCCAGGCCCGCTTAATCTGTTCCTTCCACAGTTCGCTTTCGAAACGCGCATTAAAAGAAAGCGGCGCCTCCGTTGACGGCAGGATTTTGGGGGAGCCTTTCCGCCAATGCGCTTCCATCGGGGCAAGAACAAACCTGCTTTTCGAATCGAACGTGATTTTAATTTCTATGCGCTCAAAATCACGGTCGGCATCCAAAGCGAACCAATGACGGATCGCCTCGCCAATAGAATCTTTGGACTCTCCTTTCTGAATCCGAAAATGTTGTGCGTTGGCCTTGACAATTCTTCCCCCCACAATTTTGTGATCGGGATCAACTGCATTAAAAGGCGTTTCCACAGGACCATATGGAGTTTGAAGAATAACCTGGCATTTCTTGTGCCGCCGGATGTGCTCCAGAATATGCGCCGGGGCGTGTTGCAGCCAATACTGCGGCCCGCCCGAGTTTTCGAGCTTTGCTTGTTGAAGGTGCATAATCTGTTCTGCAACCCGGCAGGCAGCAAAAACACCGGGCGGGCGCGGTTCCAGTTCAACATCTTGCGCCAGATTTGCAACTACATTCGGCTGCGCCCTAATGGGATCGTGGCGGTGCCGCCGCGGTGCGCCGGTTTGGGGCCGCCGGCCCGACCCTTCAACCAAGTGGGACAAGAGGCTGAATTGCGCCTCCCCCTCATCGCTCTTGTAAAACTCCTCCGGGTATCTTGCCCCTTTGCGCGGCCATGACGCGCCCTCCGTGGCCCGCGCCCTGCTTTTCAAAAATCCAAGAATATCCCTCGACAAATGGCGCTTAAATGTTAATCTTTCTTAAGTGATGAGGGCAAGGCAGAAGAACAAGGCGGGCGGGCTTGGGTCGGGCCAAAGCGCAAGCTTCCGGCAGTCCCCGGACAAGTTGGGCTGCGCCCTTGTCTATAACGATAAAGAGACCGACGGTCAAACCCGGTCAAACCGAGTCAAACGTTGCGCCAGTGAAGTTGGTTGGAACGCGGGTGAAAGTCCCGCCCGTCGAATTAGGCTGTTCACGACGGAACACGACCTCAACAGCGCCGCCGCGAGGCGGGGTTGGAAGCTGAGGGAGATGAACAGACGGGCCGTAATGAAAATGAACCACATCCAATGAGCCTCGATAAGTTTAGAACCGGAGACAAGCCGAGCCGCTGTTTGACCGGCGAAGGCCGCAGGGAGGAGGCAGGGCAACAGTCAGAGCCTTCTCAACGCTCCGGCGGGGTCGGCGTGGACGGCACGTCTGGAAGTTCAACCAAGGTAAGCTGGGAGAACTCCGGCGGCGGGCGGCCAGCCCAACCGCCCGCGCAAGCTGGCAAGACCAGTCAGGCGAGCGGCCCTGCCGGAGAAGTCGGAGTTCCTCATAGTAGCGTGGACTTGTTTGCGCTCCAGGCGGATTTCCGCCGGGAGTTGCGCGAGCGAACGCAAAGGGGGAACACTTGCTCAATGCGTGGAGGCGAAGCGAAGGATGCGGGGATGGCCGGGGCGACCCGGATAGCAACCCCGGAGAAAGTTCGGCAGCTTCAAATCGCGCTCTATCGGAAAGCCAAAGCAGAGCCGAAGTATCGGTTCTGGAGCCTGTATGGGGAATTGCTGCGCAAGGACGTGCTCGAAACCGCCTTGGCAGCGCAACAGCGCAACGGCGGGGCCGCGGGAGTGGACGGACAGAGTATGGAGTCCATCACCGCCGACCCGGCCCTGCGCCAGCAATGGCTCGACCGCCTGCAAGCAGAACTCAAAGCCAAGACGTATCGGGCCAGCCCGGTGCGGCGGGTGATGATTCCCAAGAGCAGCGGAGGGGAACGGCCGTTGGGCATCCCGACGGTCAAGGACCGGGTGGTGCAAACGGCGGTGTATCTGGTGCTGATGCCGATCTTGGAGGCGGACTTTCATCCGCGCTCCTACGGCTTTCGGCCCAAACGCCGGGCACACCAAGCCATTGCGGAAATCCAACAAGCAGTGCAGCAAGGCTACGTGGAAATCATCAACGCGGACCTGACGAAATATTTCGACACGATTCCGCACCGGGAACTGATGAAGGCCGTGGCCCGGCGGGTCAGCGACGGCAGCGTGCTGCGGCTCCTCAAGAGCTGGCTGCGCGCCCCGGTCGCGGAGGAAGACCAGGACGGCACCAAGCGAGTGATCCCCAACCGGCGCGGCACGCCGCAAGGCGGGGTCATCTCGCCGCTGCTGGCCAACCTCTACCTCAACCCGCTGGATCACGGGGTGAACGAGAAAACCTCCGGCCAAGCCCGCATGGTGCGCTACGCCGATGACTTTGTCATCGCGTGCGCGGCGGGGTGCGGCGGAGGGCTGATAGCGCGGCTCAAGAAATGGCTTCGAGCCAAAGGGCTGACCCTCAACGAAGTCAAAACCCGAATTGTGAACATTCGCAAGGAAGGGATCAACTTCCTGGGCTTCAACCTGACCTGGCGCAAGTCCTTTGGAGGGCGCGGCTACCTGCACGTTCAACCCAGCCAGAAAAGCCGGGGGCCCTGCGCGAGAAACTGGGCGGCATCCTCAACCACTGGACGCAGGGGCGTCCGATACAGGAGGTGGTCAAAGAGGTCAACCAAGTCTTGCGCGGATGGGCGGGCTACTTCCACTACGGCAACAGCGTCTCGGTGATGAACCGGATGAAACACTACAGCCAAAACCGCTTTCGGCGCTGGCTGTGGCGCAAACACGGTTGCCGCCGCAGCCTGTGGGAACACTACGTTCCCGAGCAGTTGCACCAGCGTTATGGACTCTATGAACTGCCGACCACGGCGAAGTGGAAGGCGGCCCGATGAATGAGTTCGGAGAGCCGAATATGGGAAATCCGTCCGTTCGGTTCGATGAGGGGCGAAGTGGCAGCGCGAGACTGACAACTGCGGTCAGTTCAATCCGCCTCCTTCCACTTCGCCTACTCTACCACAAAAAGCAGGCTTGACCGAAAAACTGACCCAAAAACCCCACGCGGCCCAGTGCGTCCCAATTGTCTCGAGTTTTTTTTCAGGTAATTTCACCTAATTTCACCTAGTTTCACTTGTTTTCAATTAATTTCAGTTCCAGAGGGCAGGGGGGGGCCGGCGCCGCAAACCGGCTCGCGCCCCCTCATGCGGCCTTTTTGGCGCGTAGCGACGCCGCGACAAATCCACCCTCCTTCGCCGGGGCCGCGGAGGGCAAACCATCCGAATTCATTTCTCCCCTCCTGCCAGGACCGTTTCAAAATGCGGGGGCTGCTCTTCGCGCGCCACCACGGTCACTTCGATTTTGCGAAGCCGGCCGCCTCCAGCCAGTTGTGCAAATCGCTTTCCGCAAATCCGAGCCAGCGGTCGCCGTGCAGTTCGCGCGCCTGCTCAAAGTTATGCTGCAACAGGTCCAGAATCATGATTTGTCCGCGCGGACGCAAAATGGCATGCGCGCCGCGGATGGCCTGGGGCGGACTGGCGGCGTGATGGAGGGCCTGGCTCAAAATCACCAGGTCCACGCTGGCCGGCTCGATGGGCGGATTTTCCAGATCGCCCAGGCGGAACTCGAGGTTTTTAATTTTATTCTTGCGGGCTTTGTTGGCGCCAAAGGCCACCATTTTTTCCGAGTTGTCCACCGCAATGACGTGTTTGGCCCGCCGCGCCAGCAATTCGCTGAGCAGTCCTTCGCCCGAACCCAGATCGGCCACCACCACCGGCGGGAGGATGCGCAGGAGCAATTGCCCGAAAGCCTGCCAGGAGCGGCCCGGCCCGTAGCTGCGATCAAACCGCCCGGCCACCTGGTTGAAATAAAGCTGGGCCTGCTGAGCCCGCCGTCCCACAATGCGCTTCAAGTTGATCTGGTCGGTGGCATAATCGGCCAGTTCCGCCGCGCCGCGCACGGCCAACTGGATGAATTCCCGCGCCGTGCCTTCCGCCTGCCCCGCGATTTTGTAAAAAGTCCGTTTGCCCTCCCGCCGGGATTCCAGCAGGCCGGATTCCTGCAACAATCCCAGGTGCGTGGAGATGCGGGACTGGCCCAGGCGGGTGATTTCCTGCAACTCGTTGACCGACAGCTCGTTGCGTTCCAAGAGCGCCATGATGCGCAGCCGCGTCGGGTCCGACAACGCCCGCAATGATTTTAAAATGGCTGACATGAAAATAAAGGTTGACTCATTGGCAAAAAGATATATCTTCGTATCAAGATATGTCAATATGTATGTTTTTAAATCATTCAGCGCATGAATAAATCCTTTATCTTCTCTTCCGAATCGGTGGGCGAAGGCCACCCCGACAAAGTGTGCGACACCATTTCCGACGCGGTGCTGGACGCCTACATGGCCCAGGACACGCGCTGCCGGGTGGCGTGCGAGACGTACGCCAAAAGCAACATGGTGGTGGTGGGCGGGGAAATCACCAGCTCGGGCCTGGTCCACATCAACGAATTGGTGCGCGAGACCATCCGCGGCATCGGCTACGTGCATGAGGACGATGTTTTTCACGCCGACAAGGTGTTCATCACCAATCTGGTCACCCGGCAAAGCCCGGACATCGCCCAGGGGGTGGACGCGCGCGCGGCGGAGGGCAAGGACACGGCGGAGCAGGGGGCGGGGGACCAGGGATTGATGTTCGGCTACGCCTGCGATGAGACGCCGGAATTGATGCCGGCGCCAATCATGTTCGCCCACCGGCTGGGCCGGGAGCTGACCCGGGTGCGCAAGAGCGGCCAGGTGGCCTGGCTGCGCCCGGACTCCAAGACGCAGGTTTCCGTCCAGTATGAGGAAGGCCGGCCGGTGCGGGTGGTCACGGTGGTCGTCTCCACCCAGCACGCCCCCGACGTCAAGCACAAGGAAATCAAGAATTTCGTCATCCAGGAAATCGTGCGCAAAGTCCTGCCGGCGGAGATGCTGGACAAGAACACCCGCTACCTGATCAACCCGACCGGGCGGTTTGTCGTCGGCGGGCCGCAGGGGGACACGGGATTGACCGGGCGGAAGATTATAGTTGACACATACGGCGGCATGGGCCGGCACGGGGGCGGGGCCTTCAGCGGCAAGGACCCCTCCAAGGTGGACCGGAGCGCGGCCTACATGGGCCGTTACGTGGCCAAGAACATTGTGGCGGCGGGCCTGGCCACGCGCGCGGAAATTCAATTCGCCTACGCCATCGGCTATCCCGACCCGGTTTCCATTTGTGTGGATACTCTGGGCACCGGCACGGTCAGCGACCAAAGAATCGAGGAGGCGGTCAAAACGGTTTTCAACTTCAAGCCGGCCGCCATCATCAAGCAACTCAACCTCCTGCGCCCCATCTACTCCAAAACGACCAACTACGGCCATTTCGGCAAAATAGACGATCTGGAGAGCATTACCTGGGAAAAGACCGACAAGGCCGCCGCCCTGAAACGAGCTGTCAAGTAAAACAATCTCCACAACCGACCCAACCCGCTTATGGCTGCCATCAAATTATCCTCCCCCCGCAAAACCAGGCGCGCCCCGGCGCCCGTCCTCCAACACGGCAACGGACCGCAGGACTTCAAAGTCAGGGATTTGAGCCTGGCTGAATACGGGCGCAAGGCGATTGAGGTCGCCGAGCACGAAATGCCCGGCCTGATGTCCATCCGCCGCAAATACGCGGCCAGCCAGGCCGCTGGCCGGGGTGCGCATCACCGGCTCGCTGCACATGACAGTGGAAACGGCGGTGTTGATCGAAAGTTTGAAGGCGCTGGGCGCGTCGGTGCGCTGGGCCAGTTGCAATATCTTTTCCACCCAGGACCATGCCGCCGCCGCCATGGCCAGGCCGGCGTGCCGGTCTTTGCCTGGAAGGGGGAAAGCCTGGAGGAGTACTGGGACTGCACCCTGCAGGCCCTCCTTCATCCCGGCGGATTAGGCCCGCAATTGGTGGTGGATGATGGCGGCGACGCCACCTTGCTCATTCACAAAGGCTATGAATTGGAAAATGGCGGAGGCTGGGTGAAA
The DNA here is from genome assembly GCA_963707025.1 of uncultured Verrucomicrobiae bacterium. Classification (GTDB taxonomy): domain Bacteria; phylum Verrucomicrobiota; class Verrucomicrobiia; order Limisphaerales; family Palsa-1400; genus JBEKOF01. The sequence goes on from CAVPOM010000004.1 coordinate 750,987, forward strand.
ACCGCCAGTGCGTCGCACGAGGAGCAAGTCATCAAGAACCTTTTGCAGCGCGTGCTCCGGGAACGCCCCGGCCTCTGGCATCGCATGGCCCGGGACTGGAAGGGCGTGAGCGAAGAAACCACCACCGGGGTGCATCGTCTCTACCAGATGCAGGAGGCGGGGCAGTTGCTCGTGCCCGCCATCAACGTCAACGACTCGGTCACCAAATCCAAGTTTGACAATCTCTACGGCTGCCGCGAATCGCTGGCCGACGGCATCAAACGGGCCACCGACGTGATGGTGGCCGGCAAAGTGGCCTGCGTCTGCGGCTACGGCGACGTGGGCAAAGGCTCGGCCCATTCCCTGCGCGGTTTTGGGGCCCGGGTCATCGTCACGGAAATTGACCCGATCAACGCCTTGCAGGCGGCCATGGAAGGCTTCCAAGTGACCACCGTCGAGGAGACGCTGGGCCAGGCCGATCTTTACGTCACTTGCACGGGCAATTGCGACGTCATCACCCTGGCCCACATCGAGAAGATGAAAGACCAGGCCATCGTCTGCAACATCGGCCATTTCGACAACGAGATTCAAGTGGATCTGTTGAACCGCCATCCGGGCGTCAAGAAGATCAACATCAAGCCCCAGGTTGACAAATATACTTTCCCCGATGGCCACAGCCTCTATCTGCTGGCAGAAGGGCGGCTGGTCAACCTCGGTTGCGCCACGGGCCATCCCAGCTTCGTCATGTCCAATTCCTTTTCCAACCAGGTCCTGGCCCAATTGGATCTTTGGGCCAACCAGCAAACCCGCCAGCCCGGGGTCTATCGTCTGCCCAAGAAGCTGGACGAAGAGGTGGCGCGCCTGCACCTGGATAAAATCGGGGTGAAACTGACCCGGCTGAGCCGCAAGCAAGCCGGCTACCTGGGCATTTCTCCGGACGGTCCCTATAAGGCGGATCATTATCGCTACTAATCCAGTCATTCCTAATCTTAATCCCAATCCTCCCCTCGGAGCAGGGCCAAGCAGGATCGCTCCTGAGCGGGAAAGTTTGGCCGCCCGCCCCCTTCCGGCTCAAAACAGAGACGCTCCTAAGATGAGGGCTGCTTTTTGTCCATGAATTCGGGGTAAAGGTTCTGGGCGCAACTGGGGCAGATGGAGTGGGAGAATTCCGCCTCGGAATGCCCGGAAATATAAGTTTCCAGCGCCTGCCAGTGTCCCTTTTCGTCGCGGATCCTTTTGCAGGAGGCGCAGATGGGCAGCAGGCCGCGCAAGGACCGCACCTGGGCCAGGGTTTCGTTGAGTTCCTGGATCATTTTCTTGCGTTCTTCTTCCGCCTGTTTGCGTTCGGTAATGTCCACCGCCAGAATGGCCACGCCGATGACCTGGCCGTTCTCATCCTTGACCGCGGAGATGGCGGAGGAAACATCCACGGGCGTTCCATCCCGGCGCAGCCGGACCGTGGTGCCAAACTCAGCCAAGGGCGCTCCTTGGCGCACGCCGTCCAATATCTGCCGCGTCTCCTGGTGCAAGGCCCGGCGGCACGACCAATTCTATCGTCTTGCCGAGGGCCTCTTCCGCCGCATACCCGTAAAGCCTTTCCGCGCTGGCGTTCCAACTGGTGATGATCCCCGCCTGGTCGGTGCCGATGACGGCTTCGCCCAGGGAGTCCACGATGGCCGCCAGCCAGGCCGCTTTGCGCAGGGTGCGGGCGCGCTCGCGCCGGGCCTGGGCCTGGCCAATTTCACGCTCGATGGCAGGGACCAGACGGGTGAGTTTACCCTTCATGATGTAGTCGTGCGCGCCCGCCTTCATGGCCTCCACCGCCAAATCTTCCCCAGCCGCTCCAGACACGACAATGAAGGCGAGATCCAATTTGTGCTCCCGCATCATTTCCAGGGCCGGAGCGACGCCGAAACCGGGCACCCAATAGTCGCACAGCACCACGTCCCAGGTTTCCTGTTGGAGCGCCTCCTTCATGGCGGCGGCATCCTGCACCCGGCGGGATTGAAGCTGGTACCTTTGCTCCAAATGACGGACGAGGAGGGCGGCGTCCAATTCCGAGTCTTCCACCAGCAAAGCGCGGAGGGCTTTTTTCACCGGTGGGGCCGGTTCCTTTGACTGGCTGGATATGGGCTCATTCATGACCAATTGGCTTGGGCCTTTTCCATAACTAAGCATCATTTATGCCATTTGCCCGTCTGTTCCTCTATCAAAACCTTTCCCGGCGATGCTTGTCAACAGTGAAATCTGGAAGAACTTCTCCCTGAAATTTCCCGGTCGCCGCCCTTGCGCCGCGCCTGTCTTTTCCTTACTTTTGGCGGCTTGAAAAAGATCGTTCGCCCTGAAATTTCCAGGAAGGCCATTTACCGGCTGTCCGTTTATTTGCGCTGCCTGCAGCGGCTCAAGGCCAATGGCCTTCGCACCGTCTCCAGCGAAGCCCTGGCCAGGGTGGCGGGCGTCAAACCCACCCAACTTCGCAAGGACCTGGCCTGCTTTGGGCAATTCGGCACTCGTGGTTTGGGCTACGACGTCGCGCAATTGGCCGGGATGACTTCCGACCTTCTGGGCACCAACAGCTTGCAGCCGGTCATTTTGGTCGGCGTGGGGAACCTGGGGCGGGCGCTGCTTTCCTATCGCGGATTTGAACCGGAGGGATTTGAAATCGTGGCGGCCTTTGACACGGCTCCAGATCCCCAGCGAGTCCGGAGCAAGCATCTTGCCGCGCCGGTTTATGGCATGGAGAAATTGGGGGAGATCATCGCCCGCCGCATGGTGAAGATGGCGATCGTGACCGTCCCAGTGGCCGCCGCCCAGGAAGTCGCCAATGCTTTGGTTCAATTTGGCATCACCGGGATTCTTAATTTTGCCCCGCTGGTCTTGCGCGTTCCGCCGGAGGTCAAGGTCAACAACGTCAACCTGGCCATCGAACTGGAGAACTTAAGCTATTTTGTGCAGCGTTGAACCAAAGCAAGACATGTGGCAGTTTTGGACAGTGAGAATTGACCCAACCGCCCGCCCTTCATTTCTTCTTCAACCGGACTTCAAAGAGCTTGGGCCAGTTCTTCCCGGTGACGAACAGACGATCCCCCGCCGGGTCGTAGGCAATGCCGTTGAGCACATCCGTCCCAGTCCGGTCCGCCTCCGGCAGCAAAAAGCTGAAGTCAATCATGCCCACCACCCTCCCCGAGGCGGGATCAATGCGCGCGACCGAATCGGTCTTCCAGACATTGGCGTAGATTTCGCCTTTGACGTATTCCAATTCGTTCAGGGCCTCCAGCGGCCTGTCCCCCTCGATCACACGGATCGTATGATCCACCGCAAAGGTCGCCGGATTGAGAAAGCGAAGCGTGGCGCTGCCATCGCTCAGAATCAACCTTTTGCCATCGGTGGTCAGACCCCACCCTTCACCTGTGTAGGAGAACTCCCCGACCTTGTGAAATGTTTGGGGATTACCCGTGAAGTCATAGACGAAGGCCTTGTTCTCCTTCCACGTCAGTTGATAAAGTTTGCCGTCAAACAGCGCCAGGCCCTCGGCAAAATACTGGCCGGGCACCGGCCATTTCCGCAGCACGTTGCCCGTGGCCAAATCCACCTCCCGCAGGCTGGATTGGTTATACTGGCCGGTGCTTTCCAGCAACTTGCCATCGTGGAACAGCAATCCCTGGGTAAAGGCCCGCGGATCATGCGGAAACGTATTCACCACCTGGTAACCGTAATAAGCCAGCTCCGCCGGCGCGGCGTTGGCCGCAGCGGGCGCGGTCAGGGCGGCGACGGGTGATGGGAGTGCTGGAGTGTTGGAGTTTTGGCTGGCAGGAGCGGCCGTTGGCGGGGCGGCGACGCTGTTGGCGGATTGTCCATCCGCTCCGGAAACCGCAAGGCCCAGGCAGCAGGCTCCCAGAAGCAGGACCGGCCACGCGCGCCAAGCGAGGGCGGCCGGCCGCCATTGGATTTGTCGCTCAATTCGCATCTGGTAAAAACGATTCAACGCGGACAGGGTAGGGCCTGTTGGCAAAACCTCAAGTCAAGGGTTGCGGTCAAAAAAATGCCAGCGGGCAAATGCAAAATGAAAAATCCGGGGCGGTTTTGGTCCGCGAAATACGAAAACCCGCCTGGAGTGGAGGGGCTGTGGTCTGACGCCAAGACGCCAGGACCCAAAAGCGGCCACACGCTTCCGGAGGGTTGATTTTGCTTGCGCGTTTTTCCTCCACCGTTGTATAGAACCGCTGAGATTCACCCGTCTGTCGTCGGTTGATGACGGGTCAAAGATGTTCCCATTCCAGCAATGGGTTCCTGAGATGTCTTATGAATAAAGCGCTGTCTGCTCTGGCTGCGGCCGCGGGTGCCCTGGTGCTTCTCGCTACGGGCTGCACTTCCAACCAGCCCTTTCGCACCAATTTCACTCCAGGTAATCCCGCCCAGTCCTCGGCCAATTGCACCAATCCGGTCATCGAAGTCACTCCGGACTACAAGCTGGGGTTCGTGGAATTCGACGACCAGGGCTGGTTCTGGGATACCAATCAGGCCAGAGCCGTGGAACAAATGATCCGGAGCGAGGCGGCCATCGGTCAGACCAATAATGCCCAAGGCATCGTCATCGTCGTCTTCGCACATGGTTGGAAGAACAACGCGGCGACCAACAACGACAACGTGGAGATGTTCCGCACGAACCTGCAGCAACTGGCCACGGCCGAAAGGATGCAAACCAACCACGCCCCGCGGAAGGTGGTGGGAGTGTATGCCGGCTGGCGCGGTTTGTCCGCGACGCTGGAACCTTTCAAGGAACTGAGTTTTTGGGAGCGCAAGAGCACGGCCCACAAAGTCGGGGGTTATGGCGCGATGACAGAATTGCTGGTGGATTTGGAACGCTTGCAGCAGGCCGGCAACGATTCGCTCGCGGCAAACGCGCCCCGGACGGAATTGATTATCGTGGGCCACAGCTTTGGCGCCGCGGCGGTTTATTCGGCCATCTCGGAAATGGTGACGGAGCGATTCGTGGACACAGTCAAATACGGGGTGCCGCTCAAACCGCTGGGCGACCAGGTCATTCTGCTCAATCCAGCTTTCGAGGCCTCGCGCCATTACAACTTGAATCAAATGGCGCTGGCCATCGGCCAGTACCCAACCAATCAAAGGCCAGTGCTGTCCATTTTCACCTCCAAGGGGGATTGGGCCACGCATTATTTCTTCCCCATGGGACGGTTTTTCTCGACCCTGTTCGAGAGCAATCGCGACCCGGACCAGAAGAAGGCGAATCGGGATGCGGTGGGCTGGTTTCAACCGTTCGTGACGCATGACCTGATTTACAAGACCAACGCCGGGGCCTTGGCTGGCGGAAACGGCACGTTCAATGCCGCGACGGGAAAAAGTGAACTTCACCACCCGGACCAATTGCAGAGAACGATCAACAACGTCCACTCGCAACGCGAGAAATGGCATCCCAATAATTCCGCCGCGGCAACCTATTACTTTGACGAAAGCATTCTGAAACCGAGGGGAAATTACCGCCCTGGCGATCCGTTTCTGATTGTATCGGTGGATAAGAAGATTATGAAAGACCACGATGACATCGCCAACCCGAGGATCATCAATTTCCTCGTGGAATACATCCTGTTTTGCCAGACCGACCCGCAAGAACATTCCAAGCAACCATAATTGGCAATCAGGACAGAATTGTAATGCGCCGCTGATGGGCGGGCTGGGAAAGTTGGGCGGGTGCCGATGCGCAGGCGCATCTCAATTCTCGACGGCGGGTGAGGCGGGCCGCGAGGCGCGGCCGGCAGCAGGCGGGGCGCGATTTGCGCGGAAGCATGGGAATCAAGGCGAAGAGTTCGCGCTCATTGGTGAAACGGGCGGAGGTTGCCGTCGTTTTTGAAGTTTGAACTTGCGCCGCCATCTCCAATCATTAAGATTTATGGCTTAGAATCGCGCACTGCGCGCGCATTTATGGAACAACTGAATTTCGGCTTAATCGGCGGCGGGACGGTGGGCAGTGGTGTTTGGCACCATTGGCACCGGAACGGGGCGCTGTTGGAATCGCGGCTCGGCCTCCAGGCGCGTCTGCGCAAAGTGGCGGTCAAGGCGCTGGATGAGCCGCGCCCTTACCCCATCCCAGCCTCGCTCATGACCACCGATTGGCGCCGCGTGGTGCAGGACCCGCGGATTCACGCCGTCATTGAGCTGGTCGGCGGAACAACGGTGGCCAGGACGATGATTTTGACGGCGCTCCGCCTGGGCAAGCCGGTGATCACCGCCAACAAGGCGCTGCTTTCGGCCCACGGCGAGGAACTGTTCGCGGCGGCGCGGCAATACGGGGCCAATCTGTATTACGAAGCCAGTGTGGGCGGAGGGATTCCGATTATCAAAGCCTTGCGCGAAGGGTTTGTGGGAAATCGCATTTCCCATATTTACGGAATTGTCAACGGCACCTGCAATTACATTCTCACCCGCATGAAATTGCAGCATTCCGATTTCGCGCCCACCCTGGCGGAGGCGCAAACAATGGGGTATGCCGAAGCTGATCCGGCGACGGATGTGGACGGTTTGGATTCCATGCACAAGACGGGCATCCTGGCCTCGCTGGCGCACGGTTTTTGGGTTGAGCCGGCGGGCATTTCTGTCGAGGGCATTCGCGCCATCACCAGGACGGACATCGAATTCGCCGAAAAACTCGGCTACACCATCAAATTGCTCGGCGTGGTCAAGGTGGTTTCGGGCGCGGCGGCTTCGGGCCGGGGCGCCGGCAAAGGCAGGGGCGGCCACTTCATTCAGGTTTCGGTTTATCCCTGCCTGGTTCCCAACAGCCACGTCCTGGCCGGCGTCAACGATGTTTTTAACGCGGTTTTTGTGCGGGGCGACGTGGTGGGCGACACCCTTTTTTACGGGCGCGGAGCGGGCAAGGACGCCACGGCCAGCGCGGTGCTGAGCGACATTGCCGATGCGGCGCTGGATTTGAAGCACGGCACCAAGAACCGTATTCCGGCCTTTGTCCCGCACGATCATGGAGGCCATCTGCTGCCCGCGGCGCTGGCGGTCTCGCGCTATTATGTGCGGGCGAGCGTGGCGGACAAGCCGGGCACCCTGGCCAAAATTGCGGCGATTCTGGCCCAAGGCAAAATTGGCATCGCTTCGGTCATACAGCCCGAAGGCCATGAAGGCGGGGTCGTGCCGCTCATTCTGATGACCCATGCCGCGCCCTTCGCCGCCATGAAAAAGGCCTTGCAGAAAATCGCCCGCACCCCCGTGGTGAAGACGCCGCCGATCATGTTGCGCGTGGAGGGATTTGAGTAAGGATCCCGGCCAGCATGAACTCCATTCTTCCCGAACAAGGGGATCGTTGGCGCGGGGTCATCCACGCCTACCGCAGTCTGCTGCCGGTGACGGCCAAAACGCCGGTCGTTTCGCTCAACGAGGGAAACACCCCGCTGATTCGTGCGGACAACTTCGTCCGGGCCGTCGGCGGGGAGTTTGAACTGTGGCTCAAATATGAGGCCGTCAATCCCACCTGCTCGTTCAAGGACCGCGGCATGAGCGTGGCGGTGTCCCTTGCCAGTGAACGCGGCGCGGAAATGGTCCTCTGCGCCAGCACCGGCAACACCTCCGCCTCAGCCGCTGCTTATGCCGCGCGCGCCGGCATGAAATGCGTGGTGCTCCTGCCGCACGGCCATATCGCCCTGGGCAAACTGGCCCAGACCCTCCTCTACGGGGCGACCACGGTGGCCGTGCAGGGGAATTTCGACGCCGCCCTGCGCATTGTCCGGGAATTGGGCGCCACCGGGAAAGCGGAGGTCGTCAACAGCATTAATCCGGCGCGGATTGAAGGGCAGAAGACGGCCTCGTTCGAGATTTGCGACCAGTTGGGGCGCGCCCCCGATTTTCATTTTCTGCCGGTCGGCAACGCCGGAAACATCACGGCCTACTGGCGCGGCTACCAGGAATATCACGCCGCCAAAAAAAGCGACCGACTGCCGCGCATGTTCGGATTTCAGGCGGCGGGAGCCGCCCCCATCGTGGACGGCGCTCCCGTGGCCGAGCCGCACACCATGGCCTCGGCCATCTGCATCGGCAATCCGGCCAGTTGGCAGGGAGCCACCAACGCGCTGGCCCAATCCGGCGGTTTTATTGGCAAAGTCACTGATGAACAGATCGTGGCCGCCTACAAACTGATTGCCCGCACCGAGGGCCTGTTTGTCGAACCCGCCTCGGCGACCTGTTTGGCCGGCCTGATCGCCTGCCTCAAAGCGGGGAAAATTCCGGACGGAAGCGTCGTGGCCGCCACCATGACCGGCCATGGTTTGAAAGACCCCGACAACGCCATCAAGTCCGCCGGACGGGAGCCTATCGTGGTGGCGGCGGACCAGGAGGCGGTCGGCAAAGCCATCGGCCTGTCATGACGGCGGAGTGATTTTTTAAAACGACCAGCGCCATGTCTCTCATTGTGCAAAAATACGGCGGCACCTCCGTCGCCAACCCGGACCGGATTAAAAACGTCGCCCAACGGGTGGCGGCTTGCCGGGCCAACGGCGACCAGGTGGTGGTGGTGACCTCGGCCATGAGTGGCGTCACCGACGACCTGATCAAAATGGCCAGGGCGCTCATGCCGCTGCCCAACGAGCGCGAGGTGGACATGCTCCTGGCCACCGGCGAACAAACCACCATTGCCCTGACCGCCATCGCCCTGCACGCCCTGGGCGTGCCCGCCATATCCTTGACAGGCGCGCAGGCCGGCATCGTCACCGACGGCGTCCATAACAAGGCCAAAATAAAGGACATCACCCCCAAACAAATCCACGCCCTGCTCAAGCAGGGCCAGGTCGTCATTGTCGCCGGATTCCAGGGCCAAACCATGGAAGGCCAGATCACCACCCTGGGGCGGGGAGGATCGGACCTGACGGCCATCGCCCTGGCCGCCGCCCTCAAGGCTGGTCTGTGCCAGATTTACACCGACGTGGACGGCGTCTATACCGCCGACCCGCGCATCGTTCCCAACGCCCGCAAGCTGGCGGAGATTTCCTACGATGAAATGCTCGAACTGGCCGGGCTGGGCGCCAAAGTCATGCAGTCCCGCTCGGTGGAATTCGCCAAAAAATTCGGCGTCATCTTCGAAGTCCGCTCCAGTCTGAACCACAACCCAGGAACTATCGTGAAAGAAGAAACTCCCAGCATGGAAAGCGTCGTCATCCGCGGCGTCTCGCTCGACAAAAACCAGGCCAAACTCACCCTGGTGCAGGTCCCCGACCGGCCCGGCGTGGCCGCCCTGGTTTTCAAAGCCATCGCCGAGGCCAACATCAATGTGGACATGATCGTGCAGAACATCAGCCACAATTTGAATTCTCCGGCGACGGACCTTTCCTTCACCGTGGACAAGGCGGATTTGCCCAAGGCCAGCAAGACCATCGAGGCGCTCAAGGAAAAAATCGGCTTCCGCCAGGTCATCGCCGATGAAAAGATCGGCAAGCTTTCCATTGTGGGCGTGGGCATGCGCAGCCATCCCGGCGTCGCGGCCAAAATGTTCGAGACCCTGGCCCAGGCCGGCATCAACATTGACATGATTTCCACCAGCGAGATCAAGGTCTCGGTCACGATTGATCTGGCCAAGGGCGAGGAAGCCATGCGCGTCGTTCACGCCGCTTTCCTGGGTTGATGGCCAAAGTGTTGACATGGGTTTTCTGGTGATGGCTTGGATCACAGGATTAGGAGAGGGTTGCAGGCTGGGTGCATGGCAGGCCCTCCCCGGGGGGGTCGGGAACTGAAACCAGGTGAAATTAGGTGAAACCAGGTGAAATTAGGTGAAACGGAATTGAAATCAGCCGCCATCCATTTTGAACCGCGAACCCCGGGTGGAGTGATGGAGTCATGGCGGGATGGAGTGATGGCGCCGGCGCGGCCAACGCCAGCAGAAAAATGCGGGGAATCCCGTCTTGGACCCGTCACCGTCTGATTCCACTGTGCCTTTCCCGTTCTCACTATGCGAATTTAGCATATAGGAAAGGGATGTCAACGGAAAAGTGCGGAAGAATGCGGATTGTTGCAAGGTTCTAAGCATTAGATACTTACGTATCCAGATAACCCCATAGTGAAGGGCAAAACGCGCCTTGCGGCCAGCGGCAAACCAAGGAATTGAACCGCGGATGGACGCGGAGGGAGGGGAGATGCAGAATGAAGGAGCGGCTTGAACCGCGGATTTCACGGATTTCACGGATAAAAAAGACCTTTCAACGCAGGGATCCACTCAACGGTTTGGCCGCCTATTCCTGCGCTGACTTCGCCAATGTCTGGCGTTATTCCGGCGTTGTCCTGGCGCGCCCGTGTTGATCGAACCCAGGAAATCTGTCGCCAGCGCAAAGGCAGCATCCTCCATGGTCCATGATCCATCGCCGCCGGTTTGCAAGTTTTCGGTGGAAAGTTCTTGCGCGCGGGGCGGGGGATGGGTTATCAACGCGCTGTTCTTTGATAGATCATGGATGGCTTTGCCATCCCGCCGTAGCCAGCGCTGGGAAGCTCGTGAAATTCGAGCACGGTTGCGCCACTGTGACGGGTTACAATCTTCCAGGGCCACTGGTTCCGCCAAACGGAGCCGGGAAGGCGGGAGTGCGGTCTGAAACCCGAAAGTCAGGACATCAGCATGGCTATACGCTCGTCGGGTCCCGCCCTCGCGGGACCGCTTCTCCGTCAAAGAGAAGGATGAGGCCAGCCCGCGGCAACTGTTTTGCCGCGGATCGTGAATGCCTTCATTCTCCGTTTTGCCGGAGCCTGAAGGTTTTTTGTTTTCTGGCTCCGGCACTGGTCTCCAAACCGTTCCCCCCGACCGGAACATTGTTGAAAGACCAGTTATGAAAATAAAGTTTCTCTTGGCGCCGGCCGCGGCCGGCTGCGCGTTGCTCTCCACCCTTCACGCCGGCACGCTGGCGGAGGATTTTTCCCACGACCCGGCGCTGGACGGCTGGCAGGTGCATGGGGATTCCAACCTGTTCCATTGGGATGCGGTCAATCGTAACCTGCAGGTGACCTGGGATTCCTCGCGGCCCAACAGCTATTTCTACCACCCGCTGGGCACGATTCTGGGCACGAATGACGATTTTTCCATGTCGTTTGATTTGCTTCTCCGCGACTGCGCCATTGGCGTAAACCCGGCTGCTCCGGACAGCTTCGAACTGGCAAGCGGCTTGATGAATTATGCCGAAGCGACCAGCACGAATTTTCTGCGCGGCGGCTACTCTCCAACCCAGCCGATTCTCCAGCCGGACTTGGCGGAATTTGACTTCTTCCAATGGGATGACGTTCCGCCTTATCCGGCCACGAATACCGTCTGGCCGAGCTTCATAGACAGCCAGAACGACTTTTATTGGAACGGCGACAGTTCGTTCGGCGTGGTGGAACTGCCGACAAACATCGTGATGCAGGTCGCCGTGAATTATACGGCGTCCAATCAAACCTGTGTGCTGACCATCACCACCAACGGCGTGGCGGTCGTCGTCCCGGTGGTGGTTGTGCTCAACGCCCCGGGAGTGTATTTCGGCGATTATCATCTGGATGCTTTTGCCGTGGAAAGTTACTCGGACGTGGACTCGGGCGGCTCGCTGCTGGCGCACGGGGCCATCGGGAACGTGCTGCTGGTGGTGCCGCCACCGCCGGTGACGTTGTTGCAGCCGGCGCTGGTCAACGGGGTGGGGCAGGTGCAGTTCGCCAGCCGGATCGCCTGGAATTATGTGCTGCAAAGCAGCGCCGATCTTCAGACCTGGCTGCCGGCGGGGCCGCCTGCTGCCGGGACGGGCGGCAATCTGATTTTGCAGGACACCAATGCGGCGCAGCCACATCAGTTTTATCGCGTCAACGCCGTGCGAGCGGACTAAAAATCGTGACCGAACCGGAACAAAAAATCTGCCCGCGTTGCGGGGCGCCGTTTGCCTGCGGCGCGCCCAAGGCCTGCTGGTGCGGGGAGTTTCCCCCGCTGGCCGGCCTCCAGGCCGAATCCGGCTGTCTTTGCCCGGAATGCCTGGGCCGGGCGACGGCGGCGGAGAGCGCCGTGGCGCGCGGTCATCGGAACCGGCCCGCCATGAAACGCGCGCCCGGTTTCACGCTCATGGAACTTCTAGTGACCGTTGCGGTCATTGGCCTGCTGGCGTCCATTTTGTTGCCGGCGCTCGGCCGCGGCAAGCTGCCGGCGCAGGCGGCCAAGTGCGGGAGCAATCTGCGCCAGTTCGTGGCGGCCGGGCAGATGTACTGGGATGACAACAACGGAAACCCCTTCCCCTACGCCGGGGCCAGCACGCCCAACGGCACTTGCTATTGGTTTGGTTTGCTGGGGCCGGGCGCGGAGGAGACCCGCTCTTTCGATCCCACGGCCGGCCCGTTATATCCCTGGCTTGGCACCGGCGTGGACTTATGCCCCGCCTTTGACTATTCCTCCCCGCAATTCAAATTGAAAGCCTCCGTGCCGACTTGCGATTACGGCTATAACTCCTCCATTTACGGACCTCCCCTGAACATGGCAAAACTGGCCGCGCCGGCCCGTCTGGCCTTCCTGGCGGACTCGGCCCAGGTGAACACGTTTGAAGCGCCCGCCTCGGCTAGAAATCCCATGTTCGAGGAATGGTATTATATTGACAACGAGGCCGGCCAGCCCAGCCCCCAGCCCAACGGCCAATTCCGCCATCGCCAACGGGCCAATGCGGTGTTTGTGGACGGCCATCTGGGCCTGGAGCACATGGTCCCCGGCTCGCTGGACGAGCGCCTGCCGGCGCAGTGGATCGGCTGGCTGCGGCCTGAAATTCTGGAGCCGGGCCCATAAAATCCTGCTTTACATGGGACGGCGGCAGGGCGAGGCTGAAGTATTATGACCGACACGAATTTGGCGTTTTGGGGATTGTGGATGGTGCCGCTGGGCGTGGCGATTTGCTTCGGCCCGGCTCTGATCGTCTGGCTGCGCGCGGAGATCAAGGCGGGCAAAGACAAGAAGAAATAGGGCCGCCCGGCGCGGCGTTATGGTTTGTCACTGGAGAGGCTGCAGGAGGATCGAGCAGGCGTTGGTGGCGGTGAGAAAGAATCCCCCGGCGCTGTTGGAAGTTTGCAAAACGGCTCCCAGTCCCTGGACGGGGGCGGCGCCGCTGCCGTTGCCGAAGCTCAACTTCAATCCGCCTGTCGTGGGAATGATGGAACCCGTCAACGAATTGGGCGGGGCGCCGCCCAGCTTGGCCAAATTATTGTTGTCGAGCACCGCCACTGTGAAATCCAGGTCAATGCCGGCGCTGGCGTCGGTGATGAACAAATCTCCCTTGGGAAAGGAAATGGCCGGGGTGTTGGCGGGCGGGTTGGTCCAAAGTGCGCCTTGCAGGGCCAACAGATTGGTAAACCCAGCGGGATAGAGAGCCATCGCGCCGGACGGTTTTTTAATCCAAGTGAGGAGATTGGCGGGCGGCGCCGCCTCCAAATTGGTCAGACTGATCCAACCGAAGAGCAGGCCGGTGTTCTTGTCCAGGCTGGCATAGACGGGCACGTCGCCGGCCACCGAAGCGGGCACGGTCTGGCTGAAATTGGTTCCGTCCGCCAGCGCGCCGGTGAGCGTGACCAGGCCCGCGTGGTTGGTCACCAAGGCATAGCCATCGCCGGGCGGGGCAATCGTCGAGGCATTGAACGGCGAAAAGAGCATGGTGTACTCAGCCGAAAAGAGGGTGTTGCCGGCCAACTCGGCGGTTAAATTGGCGACCCACAGATTGCTGGAAACGGTCCCTACAATTTGATTGCTTGGCGATTTTTCCAAGGTCAGGTCAAGCAGCAACGGCCCGCCGGGAGCGTTGGAAGCCCCGAGGCTGGCCGCCGCATGGCCGAAGATATCGAAGCTGCCCGTGAGGGGATAATTGGTTCCCGCGATGAACAGCTTGCCGCTGAAAGCGCCGTTTGTTTTCAAGACCAGATTATAGAGCATCCCGGCGGTTTCTTCGGTGACGCCGCCGGCGGCGGAGAACAAACCGTTGTAAATTCCAGCGGCGGGCAGAAAGAAATTGGTGACGAAATTGGCCGTCAACGTCATGTTGGACTCCATGAGAAAGGTCAGCGGATTAGCCGTAGCGGCGATCGCCCCCGTCCAGTTGGAAAACAAATTGCCGGGATGGGGCACAGCGGTGACGGCATAGTTCCGGCCCACCACCAGGGAGGTGCCGGTGAAACCATGGGTGATTGTGCCAGGGCCGGCCGTCTGCAGGGTAAGCGTGCTTTGTGTCAAGTAAAATACGGAGGCGGTTTGGGCCGCGGAGTGATTGCCCAGGCGATCCAGGCTCCAGGCGCTGAAAAGGTTCGTTCCCGGCTGCAAGGTCACCAGGGCGGACCAGTTGCTCCATTGCGTTGAAGTGATTGCGGAAACCCAAGGTCCGCCGTTGAGTTGGTACTGCACGCCGGCCACGCCAAATTTTCCCGCGGCCGTTCCCTGCACGGTCAGAGCCGGCGCCGTCACGCTGGACAGGAGCGGTTTCAGGGTCAGGGTTGGCGGCGGGACGGCCAGGGCGACAACGGCACTGGTGGCCGAGCCATAAGTGTTGGAAACCACCACCGCATAACTTCCGGCGTCGGCGAGCACGGCGGCGGTGACGCTCAACTGGCTTGTGGCGAAGCCGGCAATATTGCCGCCGTCGGCCAGAGGGGTCCCATCCAGGCTCCATTGATAAGTCAAGGGAGGCGAACCAAGGGCCCGGACGGAGAATTGCACGTTGGTATTGGGCGCGAAGTTCCGCCCGGCCGGTGGCTGGAAGATGATCGGGGCCAGGGCGGAAAGGTTGGTCTGGAGGCTGATCAACCCGGCACCGGCTGCGGTCACAAAGAATCCCGCAGCGCTGTTGGAAGTTTGCAGGATGGCTCCGGCCCCGGTGGTGGTGCTCATGCCCTTGCCGTTGCCGAAGGTGAGGTTGAGAAGGCCGGTTTTGGGATTGATGGAACCGGTCAACGAATTGGTCGGATAGCCGCCCAGCTTGGCCAGGGCGTTGTTGTTGCTGACGGCCACGTTGAAGGTGAGGGCAAGGCTGGAGTTGGAGACGACCAACAATCCACTGGTGACTGGTATGGCCGGGACGTGGGCGGGCGGGTTGGTCCAAAGCGCGCCTTCCACCAGAAGTGTGTTGGTAAACCCGCCGGGATAAAGAGCGGTCGCGCTGGACGGTTTCTTAATCCAAGTGAGAAGATTGGTGGGCGGGGCAGCCTGCCCGTTGGTCAGATTGATCCAACCCAAGAGCAGGCCGGTGTTCTTGTAAAGGCTGGCATAGACCGGGATGTCGCCGGTCGCCGAAGCGGGCACGGTTTGGTTAAAAGCGGTTCCATCCGCCAGCGCGCCGCTGAGCGTGACCCGGCCCGCATGATTGGTGACCAGGGCATAACCGTCGCCTGGCGGGGTATTGGCGGAGGCGCCGCCGGGCGGGGAAAGCAGAAGGGTTTGCTCCGCCGATGGCAGCCCCGCGCCAGCCAACTCGGCGAGCAAATTCGCGGTCCAAAAAGTGTTTGAAACCGTGCCCAGGATTTGGTTGGTGGGCGCTTGTTGCAGGGATAATTCAACCTGCAGTTGGCCGCCCGGCGCGGTGGCCGGTCCGACGCTCAGAGCGGCCTGGCCGAGTATGTCGAAGGCACCTGTGAGAGTGTATTTCGTGCCCGCGATCAGCAGTTCGCCGCTGAAAACGCCGTTAGTTTTCAGGATCAGGCCGCTGATCATTCCGGCGGTTTCTTCGGTGACGCCGCTGGTGGTGGAGAACAGGCCGTTGTAAGTTCCTGCGGTGGGCAGGAAGAAATTGGTGACAAAATTGGCCTGCAAGGCCGTGTCCGATTCCAGCAGGAACGTCAGGGGATTGTTGGTGGCGGTGATCGTCCCCGTCCAGTTGGAAAACAAATTGCCGGGATTCGCCACGGCGGTGAGGGTATAGTTCCGGCCTTCCACCAGGAAGTTGTTGGTGAAACTACGGGTGATTTTTCCAAAGCCGCTGGTCGTCAACGTCAGGGCACCGAAGTTCGTGTAAAAAACAGCGACGCGGTTGGTGCGGGACACTTGGCCGATGAGATCCACGCTGTAGGCGCTGAAAAGGTTCGTCCCCGGCTGCAAGGTCACGCTGGCGGACCAGTTGGACTGAGTCAGGAGGTTCGTGCCAGTCCAGGCCCCGCCGTCAAGTTGGTACTGCACATTGGTCACGCCGAATTCTCCCGCCGCGGTTCCCATCACCGTGAGGTCGGGAGTCAACACGCCGGACATGGTTGGCAGAATGGTCAGTGTCGGCGGCGGGATCGTCAATGTCACAATGGAACTGGTGACCGAGCCGTAGGGATTGGAGACGACCACGGAATAATTGCCGGCATTATCCGGCGCCAGAGGGTAGATCGTCAGGTTGGAGGTCGTTGCACCGGTGATTTCCGGGCCGTCGGTCAAAGCATTCGTTTCGTTGACCATCCATTGGAAAGTCAAGGGCGCAGCCCCGGTGGCCGTCACGCTCAGATTCAGCGGCATTCCCGGCGCCGGTTTGACGGTCTTAGGAGGTTCGGTCTGGATGGTCACAGGCACGAACACCGTCAAGATGTTGGTTTCGCTGCTGATGACGCCGCCATCCAGCAGCGTGGAAGCGCCGACCAGGACGGAATAACTGCCCATGTCATTGGTGGAAACCGGGTTGATGGTCAAAATGTTGCTCCAAGCGCCGGAAATGCGGCCGCCGTCAACGAGATTGGTTCCATTAAACTGCCATTGGTAACCCAGCGGAGAGGCATTGGTGCTGCTGGCAGCCACCTGGAAGGTGGCTATGCTGCCGGCGTTGGTCGAGACGTCGGACGATAGATCGGATATCGTCGGCGGGGTGGCGCTGGTTAAATCCAGAAGATTGGCTTCAAAGGCCCCCATGGTGGTGGGGGAGGATCGAGGCCGGAAGATCTGGTCGTAGGCCGGAAAGGTGAGGCCCGGGATGCCGGGGATGACGCCAACGGCCAGGCTGCCGGAAAAAACGGCCAGGGTCTGACCCGGCGAGCCGCCCAACAAGCCCACCACCGTGTTGCCCGGCGCGCTCAGGCCGGTGTCCAGATAGGGATTCGTATTGACAATGCTGCCCAGGGCGACGCGCAGCGCGACACTGGTGTCCGAACTGAAGTTGTAACCCAGGTCGGTAACGCCGCCGGAGTCGTTGGGGGAGGTGTTGGTGATGTAGGTGGTGTAGTTCAGGGCGGCGGAGTTGGTGCCGGTGGAGTTGGTGCCGCCGGAAAGAATGGAGTTGGCCAATTTCAAAGTGCCCCCGGTGCGGGCCAGATCAAAACCGGGAGTCAGGCCGACGAGGCCATTGGACTCGCTGGTGGTGCTGATTCCCGCGGCGCCGCCCGTCAAGAAATTGGTGGCCAGGGTGCAGTTGCGCACCAAGGTGAGAGCCGCCCCGCTGGCCAGACCGCCGCCGGTGGCGGAACCGCCGTTGCCGGCAGGCGCGAAGACCAGGCTGGAATTGCCGCCCCCGGCGCCGCCCTGGCAGGAGTTCATATTGAAAGTGGTGTTTTCGATAATAGCGATATTGGTGGAACTGGTCAGAGCCAGGCCGCCACCATAGGCATAGCCGCCGGACTGGCCGAAGCGACTGGTGCTGCCGGCCACCGCCGTGTTGTTGGCGAACAGGCAATTCGTCATGCAAAGCGGCCCGGAAGCCAGGACGGCGCCGCCGACACAACTGCCGCCAGTTCCGCCCGAACCGGGATTCCCTGAGAATGCGCCGGCAGCGGGGGTCCCGGCGGTGCCGCCACTGCCGGCCGTGCAGTGGTTTCCCGTAAATGCCGTGGCGACGAGAATATTGGTTGGACCGGTGCAGACGATAGCGCCTCCCACCGCGTCGCCACCGTTGCCGCCGCTGCCGGCGTTGCCGCCGAAAATACCTCCACTCTGGACGCCGTTGCCGCCATTGCCTCCGTTGCCGCCTTCGACGCTGTTATTGTCGAAAATGCTGTAAAAAACTTCCAGTGTGCCCTGGCTCACAATCGCTCCGCCCGACGCGCTCAACCCATTGCCCCCGCTGCCCCCGTCGTTGTTGCCCGGGAAGCTGCCGTCCGTTCCGGGGACTCCGGCGAAGTTGGTGGCGCTGTTGCCACTGAAGACACAGTTGCTGACGAGGAGCGTTCCACCCACGTCATTCAAAATGGCGCCGCCTGTGGTGTTGAGGCCGCCTGAAATGGTCAGGTTGACCAGCGTCAGCGAACCGCCTTTGTAAATATGGAACATCGGACCGTTGCCGCTGACGCGGTTGATGGTCGCGGTATTGGTGGTGCCATCGAGATTGGTGACGGCATTGAGAACGACCGCGTTCGAGACCTGTAAAAGCTCCGTTGCGCCGGAGAAGTTGACGGTGAGGTTGCTGGCGAAGATGCTCATGCCGCCCCGGCTCACCGCAGCACTAAGGTCGCTGAAATTGGTGATGACGGGGGGCTGCGCGGAAGCCGTCAGGGCGCAGCCAAGCCCCAGCGCAATGCAGGGGAGCAGGGCCTTGGCGCGGGCGAAAATCCTTTTCACCTTTGTTTTCAAGCGGCTATATTGATAACAGACTCTGATGAGTTAAACAATGAGACTCTGAAAAGTTTCGTTGATTCGGGTGATTTCGCGCCATGAAACTCTTTTACACCGGACCGGCGGTGAACGCCGAATTGCTCATGGTCATGCTCGAAAAGCACGGCATCGCCGGCCGCCAGGAATGGGTGCAGCCCGGCGAGCCGGAGGAGGGCGATTTGAACCGCCCGGCCAGAATCCTGGTGCCGGAGGCCGATTACGACCGCGCCTTCCAATTATTCTACGCCGAGCGCGAGGACGAGCTTTAGCGGCATGAATATCCTTTATTATTCGCATTCCGGGGGTTAGGCTTCCCCGGTTATGTTCGAGAACATCAAAGCGCAGCTGTCCGCCGCCGGGGAGAAATTGGTCCATTTGCGGAGGTTTCTTTGACGTGCCGGGCGTGGAGAAACGGCTGGGCGAACTGGACGGGCTGATGGCGGCGGACACCTTCTGGAAAAATCAGGAAAAAGCCCAGGGCGTGATTGACGAGGCCAACGGCTTGCGCCGAAAAATCGAACCGCTCCTCAAGGCCGAACAACAGATGGATGATTTTCACGTCATGGTTGAACTGGCCGAAGGCGAACCGGAATCCGAGCAGGCCAGGCACCATACCGATTTGGAGCGCGACCTGGCGAAGTTCAGCAAGGACCTGGACAGCCTGGAGTTGAAGGTTTTTCTCAACGGCCCGCACGACCGGAACAACTGCATCCTGAGCATCAACTCCGGGGCGGGAGGGACGGAGGCGTGCGACTGGGCGGACATGCTCTTGCGCATGTACCAGCGCTGGTGCGAAGCGCGGGGCTGGGAAATCGAGGTGGAAGACGTGCTGCCGGGGGAATCGGCGGGGATCAAGAGCGCGACCCTGCTGGTGGAGGGGGAATGCGCCTACGGTTATTGCAAGGCGGAGCGGGGCGTCCACCGCCTGGTGCGCATTTCGCCCTACGACTCCAACAAACGGCGGCACACCAGTTTTGCCAGCGTGGATGTGATTGCGGAAATTGCCGAGACCAATGCGGACATCGTGCTGCCGCCGGCGGAGTTGCAGGTGGACACCTATCGGTCGGGCGGCAAAGGCGGACAAAATGTCAACAAGGTGGAAACGGCGGTGCGCATCACCCATCTGCCCAGTGGATTGATCGCGGCCTCGCAAAGCCAGCGTTCCCAGCACCAGAACCGCGCCACCGCCATGCGCATGCTCGTCTCCAAAATCTACGCCAAGCGCTTGGACGAGCAAAAGGCGGAGATGGAACGTTTCTACGGCGAAAAGGGGGCCATCGGCTGGGGCCAGCAGATTCGCAGCTACGTCTTCCAGCCTTACCGCATGGTCAAGGATTTGCGCACCGGCGCGGAAACCAGCAATGTCCAGGCCGTGATGGACGGCGATTTGGACCTGTTCGTCAACGCCTGGCTGCGCGCCGGCTGCCCGGTCAAGCGCATGGCGGGGGTGAAGGAAGAGGTGGAGTAAGGGAGTGATGAAGTGATGGAATGATGAAGAATGCCCCACCCAATACTCCATCACTCCATCACTCCGTTTTCCTCTCTTCTTCATGAACATTCTTGACACTATTGTCGCCCGGAAAAGGCTCGAAATCGCCCGGCTGTCGGCGCGTCCCATCACGGCTTCCGCCCTGAAAGCGGCGCTGGAAAAGAGGGGCGGCCGGCGTGATTTTTTTGGCGCGCTCCAAGCCGCCGGGCCCGGCGCGATGGCCCTCATCGCTGAAGTCAAAAAGGCCTCTCCCTCCGCCGGCGTGATCTGCCCGGATTTCGATCCGGTGCGGCTGGCGCGGGCCTACGAGGCCGCCGGGGCCAACTGCCTTTCGGTCCTGACGGACGAAAGCTTTTTCCAGGGGTCGCTGGAGGATCTGCAGCGGATTCGCGCCGCGGTGAAACTGCCGCTCCTGCGCAAGGACTTCATCCTGGATGCCCGGCAGATTCTGGAGGCGATTGAGGCGGGAGCGGACGCCATTCTGTTGATTGCGCGCATTCTGACGGGAGCGGGGCTGCAGGAGTTGCACGGGCTGGCCAGCGCCGCCGGACTGGCCGCGCTGGTGGAGGTGCATGACGAGGCGGAGATGGACCGCGCCCTCGCCCTGGGGGCGAACCTGATCGGCGTCAATAATCGCAATCTCGAAACCTTCACCGTGGATTTGGCCCTGACCGGGCGGCTGGCGGCCCGAATCCCGGCCGCGGCGCGGGCGGGCAGGGTGCTGGTGGCGGAGAGCGGCATTGACCGCCGGGCCGACGTGGAAGGCCTGCGGCGCGCCGGAGCCGGGGCCATCCTGGTGGGCGAATCGCTGCTGAAGAACCCGGCGGGCATCGCCGCGAAAATCTCCGAACTGCTTATTCGTTGATGTCCTGCAAAATGGCCAGGCCGGATTCGACGGCCTTTTTGACCTGGGTGGCGCGGGCCACAGCCGTGTCGGAAGTTTCGCCGCGGAAGGTGGTCATGGTGGTTTTGAGGGCGGCGATGACTTCTCCATTGCGGTCGCGCAACGGCAGGGTCACCTCCACCGAGTCGGTCTGCTTGAGATAGAAGATGCGGCCATTGGCGATGACATCCGCCTCCGTTTTGCCGCCGGGCGATCCCAGGTCGGGGTCCATGCCATCGGCCACCACCACGGGCATGGGGGAGTTCTTCAGGGCATAGACTTTCAAGCCAAGGAGACGGGAGTTCTTTTTCATCACCTCAGCCACGACCGTCTGGATCAACGGCACGCGCGCCGTGTACTCAATCCGGGTATCGGCAAAGTAAGCAACCGTGTCGCCCGCCGTCCAAAAGCCGGTCTTGCCGGCGGCAAAAGTGCTGTCGTTGACCGCGATATCGTTGGTGGGGTCGCCGGGCCGAACCGGAGGAATCATAAGTTTTCCATTCAAAAAGCCGCGGATGCTGTTGCCGGCGCATTCCAACCGCAATTCCTGCCAGCCATCCTGCGCAATGGGGAGTTGCACGCCGATGCCCTGGGCATCGTAGCGGACGCCGCGCACCACGCGGTACCAGAGCAGGTTTCCCCGGGTGCTGGCGCGGAGGAGATAATAATTGTTTTCGTCCTGGACGCGAAAGGCGATGCCGGCCTCGGGCGCGGTGGTGCCGCTGACGATCTTGAAGCGGGTTGTCAAGGTGAAATTGGCGAAGGTTTCATTGGTGAAGAGCAAGAGCGGGGAATGGCTGGCGGCGGGGTCCGGGGAAGAGCCGGCCAGAACGGTGAGTTTGGCGGTGGCCACCGGGGAGTTGGGCAGGTTGGTCAGGAGGGGCGTCATGGCCAGGGCGACCGGGACGTCCATGACCTTCCAAACGCCCGGCCGGCCGGGTCCCGATACCAGGCTGGTGAAGCCCGGGGGAATCCGGCCGGCCTGGAATTGGCCGAAATCAAATTTTATTTCCGCGGCGGAGGCCAGGAGCGCCGCCCCGCCCAGGAGGGAGGGGAGGATGAAACGGGTGATCCGGGCCGCGCGGCTCATTCAGTAAACCATGTCCGCCACGGTGCGGTTGGCCGGGATGAAGGGGATGACATGCTCGGTGTAGGGACAAATCACGTCCAGCAGGAAGGGCTGGTCGGAATCGAGCATGCGCTGGATGGCGGGGCGCAGGTCTTTTTTATACATGACGCGCTCGGCGGGGACGTTGAAGCTCAGAGCCATGGCCACGTAATCGGGGTAAATCTGGCGGCGGCGCTCGGGATCGCCCAGGTAGGTGTGGCCGCGGTTGCCCTGATAGAAGTTGTCCTCCCATTGCACGACCATGCCCAGGTGCTGGTTGTTCAGGATCATGACCTTGGCGGCGATCTTTTCAATGTGGGCGGTGGCCAGTTCCTGCACGTTCATGAGGAAGGAGCCGTCGCCGTCAATGTCAATGACCTGCTGGTCCGGGAAGGCCACCTTGGCGCCCAGGGCGGCGGGAAAGCCAAAACCCATCGAGCCCAGCCCGGCGCTGGTGAGGAACTGGCGCGGGCGGTTGAATTTGTAAAACTGGCCGGCCCACATCTGATGCTGGCCCACTCCGGTGGTGATGATGGCTTCGCCGCGGGTCAATTGGTAAAGCTGCTCAATCGCCATTTGCGGGAGGATCACTTCGCTTTCCCGGCCCTGCAGATGGTCGCGCATGTGCTCGGATTGGGCGACCTCGTCGGTGACGCCGTAGTGAAAGGGCGCGCGTTGTTTCCACTCGGCGATTTGGGCGTGCCAGGCGGAAAACTTTTTCTGGATGGGGCGCTGGCGGATCATGCCGTTCAGGCGCGCCAGGGCGTCCTTGATGTCGCTCTGCACGGCGAGGTGGACCTTGCGGTTTTTCTGGTGCTCGGATTGGTCAATATCAACGTGGACGATGGTTCCGTGCTTGCAGAACTCGTCCACCTTGCCGGTGACGCGGTCGTCGAAGCGCACCCCAAAGGCCAGGAGCAAATCGGCGCCCGGCTTGAGTTGGACCAGGGGCTGGTCCGGGGTCTTGCGCGGCTGGAATTCGCCGCTGACGGCCCAATTGGCGAAGGCGGCGCCATGCATGCCCAGCCAGCGCAGGGACAGTTCATCGGTTTCGGGGAAGGCCCCGCAACCCATGATGGTAGTGGTGACGGGAATTTGGGTGGCCTGGACAAACTGCCGCAGCTCGGCCGAGGCGTTGCCCGTGATGATGCCGCCGCCGCAATAAAGGACGGGCCGCTCCGCCTTTTCGATCAAGCCGATGATTTCGTTGAGGGCCAGATCGTCGGCCCGCTTGACGGGATCATAGCCGCGGAGATGGATTTGGGCGGGCCAGACGGGCTGAGTTTTGCTCTGCTGCAAATTCTTGGGAAAATCAATCAGGACCGGGCCGGGCCGGCCGGAGCGGGCGATGGCGAAGGCCTCCTTGACGATGCGGGGAATGTCGTTGACATCGGTGATGAGATAACTGTGTTTGACGACGGGGAGGGTCATGCCGAAAATGTCGGTCTCCTGGAAGGCGCCTTTGCCGATCATGGCCTGGGTCACCTGGCCGGTGATGGCGATCAGCGGGACGGAATCCATGTAAGCATCGGCGATGCCAGTGACGAGGTTGGTGGCGCCCGGCCCGCTGGTGGCCATGCAGACGCCCGCCCGGCCCGTGGCGCGGGCGTAACCGCCGGCGGCGAAGGCTCCGCCCTGCTCATGGCGGGGCAAAACGGTGCGGATGGCGGAGCGGGTGAGGGCTTGATGGATTTCCATGCTGGCCCCGCCGGGATAGGCGAAGACACATTCCACCCCTTCGCGTTCCAAGGCCCGGACCAGGATGTCGCTGCCCGGCATGACCTGGCCCAGTTCCGGGCGGGGGGCGGCCTTTTTTGGCGTCGTTCGTTTTGCGTTGGCGATCTTTGTGCTCATATATTTACGTGTGACTGGCGGCCGCGGCTAATGACCAAAAAACCCACGACCGTTGCCAGCCGTGGGTTCTTGTCAAAAATTGCTTCAGGCGCGACAAGTCCCGGCGGCAGGGCCGTCCGTTACGACGACCACCACAGAACCGATATCGCCCAGCAGCGCATTCATTAACATACTGCCAAGGATAAGGGGAGGGGCCGGGGAGGTCAAGCGCGGATTTTAGGGTCATGATTTGGAGGCGGAGCCTCAATCTTGACATGCTACCGCCATACAATGACATTCCTCTTGAATGTTATGAGCAAAAGCAAAGCCCGACTCGACCCGGTTCATCCGGGCGACGTGCTCCGCGAGGATTTTATGAAGCCGCTGGGCCTGTCTTCCTACGCGGTGGCCAAGGCCATCGGGAGCACGCCCATTGCCATCAGCGAAATCATCCGGCGCAAGCGCGCGGTGAGCGCGAAAATGGCCCTCAAGCTGGGACGGCTCTTCAACGTCTCGCCAGAAGTGTGGATGGGCATTCAGGCCGACTACGATCTGGAAATCGCCCGCCAGCGCAGCGAAGCCGGCATTTTCCGGCGGGTGCATCCGCTCAAGGTGAGCGAACCGGTTGTGGCGTGAAGGCGCCAGGGCAAGTCGGACCGCGCACGCCATGATAACTACTTGGAAGTGGATGGCCAATTTAAGGCTTGGCGGCCGGTTCTTTCATGCGCTTGGCCACGATCTCGGTGGTGGCAAAATCGCCCACTTTGCGGGTGAGCTTGATTTCGTCGCCGGCGACTTTGCCGGTGTAGTCAATGTCAATGTCCTGGTCCTGAATCTTGAGCGGTTCGGTGAAGGAGATGTCGCTGCCGGTCACTTTTCCTTTGATCTCGGTTATCGTTTTTTGGTCTTCCACTTCGCGGGTGGCTTTGCCGGTGAGCTTGTCGCCGTCGAGCTTGAATTCGTAAGTGTATTTTTGGTGGCCGACCTGGCTGTCGAACTCGGACTGCCACTTGCCCGTCACGGCCACGGCGGAGGCCGGAGCGGCTTCCTTCTCGCGTTTGGCGACGATTTCATTGCTGCCGAAATCGCCGACCTTGCGCGTGAATTTGATTTCATCGCCGGCGACCTTGCCGCTGTATTCGATGCGCAGGTCGTCCTGGTCTGGGTTCTTGACGATTTCGACGAAGGAAATCTCGTCGCCCTTGATTTTGCCGTCCTGGACCGCGTTGGTGGCTTTTTCGCCGTCCCGGTCGCGGAAGCATTTGCCGGTGAGCTTGTCGCCGTCGGCCTTGAATTCGTAGGTGTATTTCATCTGGCTGTCCTGGACTTGAAATTCGGCTTTCCACCGGCCGTTGACATCGGCGGCGCGGAGCGGGCCGGACAGGCCGAGGACCAGGGTGGCGGCGAGAATTGCTTTTGAGAGAGTCATTGAGTTCATAGGCATTTTTTGATTGAACTGGGTTGCGGGAATTCTTCCCCCGCTGGCCGGAAAAAGTCAATCATGGATCGGCGGCCGCCAGGAAATCCTGGTAAGCGCGGGCCAGGCCGGTGGGGAGATCAATCTTGGGTTTCCAACCCAGGGCAAAAATGCGCGAGCTGTCCAGCAGTTTGCGCGGGGTGCCGTCGGGTTTGGAGGTGTCCCAGACGATTTCGCCCTGGAAACCGGTGACGCGTTGGACCAGCCCGGCCAATTCCCGGATGCTCAGGTCGCTGCCGCAGCCGACGTTGATGGGTTGTTCGTCGCTATAGTGCTGCATGAGAAAAACACAGGCGGCGGCCAGGTCGTCGGCGTGGAGGAACTCGCGCAAGGGCGCGCCCGTGCCCCAGCAGGTGGCGGAGGGGGCGCGGGAGCTTGTGGCTTCGTGAAACTTGCGGAGCAGGGCCGGCAGGACATGGGAGGTCTGCAAACCGTAGTGGTCGTTGCTTCCGTAAAGATTGGCCGGCATGGCGCAGATGAAATCGGAACCGTGCTGGCGGCGGCAGGCCTGGCAAAGTTTGAGGCCGGCAATTTTGGCGATGGCATACCATTGGTTGGTCGGCTCCAGCGGGCCGGTCAGAAGATATTCCTCCTTGAGCGGCTGGGGGGCGAGCCTGGGATAAATGCAGGAGCTGCCCAGGAAGAGCAGTTTGGCGACGCCCGAGCGCCGCGCATTTTCGATGAGGTTGTTTTGAATCTGGAGATTTTCCAAAAGAAATTCGGCGGGCTGATTGTGGTTGGCGAGAATGCCGCCCACTTTGGCGGCGGCGATGAAGACATATTCCGGTTGTTCAGCGGCGAAGAATTTTTGGACGGCAGCGGCATCGAGCAAGTCGAGTTCGCGGCGGGTCTTGCCCAGCAAGCGTTTAAAGCCCTGGCGTTGCAGTTCGCGCCATAAGGCGCTTCCGACCAGCCCGCCGTGGCCGGCGACATAGATTCGTGCATCCTGCTTCATAGGCCAAGCATCGCGGTGTGCCGTGTGGCGCGCCGCGACGGCATGCCAAAGTGCCGTGCCGGCCGGAAATTAACCATGAAAAAGCAACGGCGACGATTTATTCTTTAAAAGAGATCGAGATTCAGGTTAGGATTAAGAACGGGAGACCGCCACCCCGGAAAGTGACCTGCGTCCGCGGGGGAAAAGTGGGGAAACGGGGGCTGGACATCCGGGGACTGGTGTGGTAGTCATTTCAGTTCTGTTCGAAAACAACGGTAGATAAGGGCGGGCCGCTGGCTCGCTGCAACCTAGCGCAACTACAAATGAAATTCAGACCTATCTCTCTTTTAATGGCGGGGCTGCTGTCGTCTGGGGCCATGGCCCAGCCGGCGGCCGTCCCTCCTGCCA
Organism: uncultured Verrucomicrobiae bacterium; assembly: GCA_963707025.1. Lineage (GTDB taxonomy): Bacteria > Verrucomicrobiota > Verrucomicrobiia > Limisphaerales > Palsa-1400 > JBEKOF01. The sequence continues at coordinate 777,627 of CAVPOM010000004.1, forward strand.
ACGCCAACCCCGCGCCCGCGCATCCCACCCTGGCCCCGCCCGCCGAGGTCAAGCCGGCAGTGGCGCCGGACAAGGGGCAACTGAGCGATGCGGTGGGTGTTTATTACGCCAACAACATGAAAAACGATCTCATGGGCAAACTCGGCCTGGAACCGAAGGTGGACCTGGATCTGGACAGGCTTTTCGCCGCGTATTCAAATGTGCTGGCCGGTTCTGCAACGACCCTGAATACCCAGGAAGCCATTAAGGTCCTGCAGCAGCAGCAGGCGTATGAGAAGGGAAGGGTTCAGGAGGAGGTCAAGAAGATAACGGCGATGGGGCCGGAGAACAAGGCCAAAGGCGAAAAATTCATGGACGACATCGAAAAGGCGCCCGGGGTGACCAAGTTGGCCAGCGGCTTGGTCTATAAGGTGATCAAAGAGGGCGAGGGCGTGAAACCGGCGGCGACGGACATGGCGACGGTAAGTTTCCGCGCCACGCTGGTGGATGGCACGGAGGTCTGGAAGATGGAACACGCCTCCATCCCTGTGACCCATCAGTTGATACCCCCGGGGGTGACGGAAGCGCTGACCCTGATGAAAGCCGGCTCGCATTGGACGGTCTATCTTCCCTACCCCCAGGCTTATGGCGAGAAGCCGGGCATCTCCGATCCAAAACGCGGGTTCAAGGTCGGCCCGTTCTCCGCGCTGATTTTTGACCTGGAATTGGAGTCGGTCCAACCCAGGCCGGCCCCGCCCGCTGGGGCACCAGCGGGGATGCGGTCCGGCGGGCCGATGACCATGCCGCCCGGCACCCCAGTCACGCCGCCGGTCACCACCGTTTCGCCGCCGGTCACCAGTTCTTCCATCGTGCGCGTGCCCTCTGCCGAAGAGATGCAGAGGGGCGAGAAACCCCGAGTCATGACCGACGCGGAGATAGAGGCGGCGAAGAAGGCGGCGCAAACCAACGCACCCGCTCCGAAGTGAGCGGCGGCTGGCGTCTGCCCGATGCTTGACACTCCGCGTCCGGGTTGTCAATTTCTACTGCCCGCCCTACCAACCAAGACTGGACGCCTCTCCCGCTATTTCGGCGGGGCGGCGGGCGCGGTGTTGGTGACAGCCAACGCGGTGTTGGTGGCGGGCGCGGCGATGTTGGTGGCGGGCGCGGCGATGTTGGTGGCGGGCGGCACGTCCAAAAGGCCGGGCATTTCCGCGTCCGGCTTGGACCGGCCGGGCGGCTCGGCGCCGGTTTTTGCGGCGGGGGTTTCTTCTTTTTTATCAACGAAAAGTTGGGAGCGGTCGCGGATCAAGGGGTCCACCAAACTGGGAGTGACCAGGTAAACCCACTGGGCGAAGGACTTTTCCTTGGCGAGCTTGTCCTTCAGTTCCTTGGTTTTGTCCTGGAATTCCTTGTCCAGTTTTTGTTTGTCCTCGGGTTTTTCATCCTTGCCGGCGGCGCGCTCGGCGGGGATGTCGGCGGCCACGGCTACTGTCAAGTATAAATTATTCTCGGGCGTCTTGCCCCCAACCTTCAGGTTGTAGGTGAAATGGTCGAAGGTGCCCAGCGTCACGGCCAGGGGGTGGTCCAGGCCGGTCACGGCGGGGGCGGTGTTGGAGGCGACGTCCACGAAGCTGGCGTAGCTGAGGGTGCCGGCCAGGGAGGAGACCTTGTTGGAATCGAGCACCTCGCCGGCGTTGGTGGCGGCCAGGACCCAGGGGGCGGACTCGGATTCGCGGGTGAGTTTCCAGGAATTGGTCGCGTTGGTGGAGACGAGGGAGACGGATTGAAGCTTGTCAATTTTGAAGAAATCGCGGTCCAGCCAGGATTCGGGGTTGACCTCGATGGAGTCCAACGTGTCGGAGACGAGAAGAAGGTCTTTGGGGTCATTGGAGAGCAGGAGGTAGCGGCCATCGGGATATTCACCGCCGCCGCCAAAAGGGGATGGGCTGGTGGATTGTTGGGTGTGTTTTTTGCCGAGGAGAAAGGATTGGATGGTTTTGCCCTGTTTGTCCATAAACTCGACCAGCGTGCCGGAGTTGGTCCCTTTGCCGGGCGGCTCCAGTTCCATGCGGCCCAGTTGGGAGGGGCCGATGGTCTCGGACTGGGAAATTTTCAGGTCGAGCATTTTAATGAGCAAGTCGCGGATTTGGGAGAGGTTGGCGGGATAATCGGCCCGTTCCTGCACGCCCCAGACGCCGTCTTTGGCGGCCAGGTGGAGGTCGGAGGCGGCTTTGACGTGGATGGTGGCGACGTCGTTGAGGGGGAAGTCGGGGAAAAGCTTCTGGCCCATCTTGCCCTGGGGCCGGGACCAGGAGCTGTCTTTGTGGTTCATCAAAACCAAACCCGCGCCACCCAGAATGACGAGCGCGAGGAAAATCAGGATCAATTGTTTGCGATTCATTTGGCCGCGGTTCTTTTGCGTTTCACAACAGAGAGGACAATGCCGGTCAGGGTTACCAGGGCGGGCACGGCGCCGATGTTGAGGGCCCGGATCCTGGTTTCGAGAGAGTCGGTGTCTTTGCGCAGGTTTTTCTGGACTTGCCGTGTTTGCTTCCTGTAGTCGGCCACGGCGTCCTCGAATTTCTTCAGTTCGGCGCGCTGCTCCGGGGAGAAGAAACCCTGCTGCGCGGCAGCGGGTTTGCTGGCCTGCAATTCGTTGATCTTTTGCTGGGTGGCGTTTTGCAACGTCTCCAATTCCTTGAGTTTGTCCTGCCATTGCTTGCCGGCGTTGGCCTCCAGTGCCTGGAGCCGGGTGAAGGGGCGGTTGAGGCCGCCCCGGCTGCGGACGGCGATCAAATCGCTGTCGCCGGCCAGTTGCTCGACGGCATTGAGGAGAAGGTTGATGTTGCCGTTGACGGGTTGGGCGATGCGAAGGCTGCCCAGGTTGCCCACGCTGAAGGCAACGTTGTCGGCCAAAAAGTCGGTGTCGGCCACCAGAATGACGGCGGTGTTGGGGGATTGTTTAAGCAGGTTGGTATCCGTGGCGGCCGGCTTGGGTTCGTCCTTGCCCGGGGTGGTTTCGGGGGGCATGCCTTCGGGAAAGGCGGTTTTGAATTTGCCGGTGAGACGGAGGGCGAGGGCGTAATGGAGGCCGGTGCCTTTGAAGTCTTTGAGAATCTGTTCGCCGTTCATGCCGGCGGTGATGCTTTCCACCAATTCGGCGTTGGTGGAAGTTTGCGCCAGGACGGTTTCGGTCAGGCCCTCGGCCGGCTTGCCGGTGAAGGCGCCGGGGAAGGGGAATTCGAGGGTGTCAATCTGGCTGGTGACGGGGTCGTCTTCGTTGACGCCGGCGCGGGTGACGAGGGGAACGGTGGGCATGGCACCCTGGGGAAAGCGGACGCAAGAGCTGGCGTCGGCGACAACTTTGTTCGCGTCCATGTCCAGGCCCCAGGCTTTGAGGAGTTTGGGCAGGGAGGATTGGCCGGAGCTTTCGCCCAGGACTTGGGCCATTTGGTCGTGTTTTTGATCGAAGAAGGCGTGCGGGTCGAGAAAGGCGATCATTTTGCCGCCGCGCATGACGAATTGATCCAGGGCGAATTGGGCGGCGTCGGTGATGTCGCGCGGATGATCCACGATGAGCACCTTGATCTTGGCGTCAATATTGGTGGCGGTCATGGGAACTTCCTCCACCGTGTACTCTTTTTTAAGTTCGGAGACAAAGACGGCGGGTTGCTGGGCCTGCTGGCCCATGCGCTGGAGCATGGGATTGGGCTCTTCGCCCATGACGGGCAAGGCGCTCATGAGGCCGATGGTGGCGGGTTCCGGATTGATGACGCGGCTGATAGCGCGGGAGATTTCGTATTCGAGCAGCCGTTCGCGGCCGGGATTGCGCGCGATGTCCAACCAGGAAGGGATGGCCACTTTGTTGTCAAGCTGGCTGATGCCCAGGCCCAGGTAAATGTGATCGCCGCCCATTTCAATGGACTGGCCTTCCACGCCGTTGAGACGGGCGGAATCCTCCGCGTCGGAATCGGGTTTGGGATCGTATTTTTCCAGGAGGATCCGGCCTTTGCCGGCCTGCTCATATTCGCCCAGGAGATCCTCGATTTCCTGGGCGTAAGGCTTGAGTTCGGGGGGCATGTCGGCCTGGCTGCAATAATAGCGCAGGGTGACGGGGGAATCGAGTTTGCCCAGGATGTGGCGGGTGCCGGCGGAGAGGGTGTAGGCCTTTTCGGCGGTCAGATCCAGACGCGTCTTGAAGGCGCTGGTGACGACATAGAAGGCGATGAGGAGGACGAACATCGCCGCCACGCCGGCGGTGGAGTAAAGAATGGCTTCAACGTTTTTTTCCTTCATAGCTTTGGCAAATTTCAACCGGAGCGGTGGCTGCGGAGAATGACGCCCGTGGTGAAAAGGGAGAACCCAATGACGGAGAGGAAGAAAATGAAATCGCGCGAGTCCAGCAGCCCTTTGCTGAAGGTATTGAAATGGGTCATCACGCTGAAGGAGGCGACCAGGTTGACCAGCCAGGGCTTGTCCAGGAAGGATTGGAGGAATTGGATGACCGGACGGAAGCCGCACAGGACCAGGAACAGGCAGATGACGACCGAGAGGATGAAACTGACGACCTGGTTGCGGGTCATGGCCGAGGTCATGCAACTGATGGCCAGGTAGGCGCCGGCCATGAGGAAACTGCCCACGTAGGCGGTGAAGATGACGCCGTTGTCGGGCGAGCCGAGATAGTTGACCGTGATGACGACCGGGAAGGTCAGGAAAAGGGCCAGGGCGAGAAAGAGCCAGGAGGCCAGGAACTTGCCGGCGATGGCCTGCCAGGCGGTGACCGGCATTGTCAATAACAACTCCAAGGTGCCGACGCGCCGTTCCTCGGCCCAGAGGCGCATGCCAACGGCCGGCACCAGGAACAGGTAGAACCAGGGATGCCACAAAAAGAAGGAGCCGTCCAGGCTGGCCTGGCCGCGCTCGAAGAACCCGCCGAGGTAGAAGGTGAAAAAGCCGGTCAAGAGCAGAAAAATGACGATAAAGACGTAGGCGACGGGCGAACCGAAATAGCCGCTCAGTTCGCGCTTGGCGATGGTCTTGATGTTGCCGAAGGAGTTCATGGCGCGGCCTCCTTGCCCGTGTCCGGAAGGGTGATGCTGCGGAAGACTTCGTCCAGACGGCCTTCGTCGGTGCGGACTTCCTCCACCTGCCAGCCGGAGGCGGCGGCGGCGACCAGGCGGGCCAGTTCGCCGTTTTGCTCGACCGTTTTGGGATAGACCCGGGCGCAGACTTTGCCTTTTTCCTCCTTGACGATGGTGGTTTTGCGGGCGCCGGGCAGGCTGGAGAGCCGTTCGACGACGAGGTGTCCCGCCACGCCGCGGGCGATGAGCAGGACGGTTCCGGCCATTTCGGATTTGGCTTTGAGTTGCTGGGGCGTGCCGTTGGCCACGATCTGGCCCCGATCAATGATGATGGCCCGGGAACAGGCCGCTTCGACCTCCTCCAGGATATGCGTGGAAAAAATGATGGCCTTGCGCTCGCCCATGCGGCGGATCAAGCCGCGCACCTCATGTTTTTGATTGGGGTCCAGCCCGTCGGTCGGCTCGTCCATCACCAGGATCGGCGGGTCGTGAAGGATGGCCTGGGCGAAGCAGGTGCGATGACGGTAGCCTTTGGAGAGAGTGTCCACGCTTTGGAACCGGACCGATTGGAGGAAGCACATTTCGACAACGTCGTTGACCGCCTTGGTTTTGGCGCCGCCCCGGAAGCCGCGCAGTTCGGCGCAGAAGCTGAGGAAGCCCTCCACGGTCATGTCGGTGTAAGCCGGGGCATTTTCCGGCAGGTAGCCGATGAGGCGTTTGGCGGGGAGGGGATCGTTGACGATGTCAAACCCGCCGACGGTGACCTTGCCGGCGGTGGGGGGGATGAAGCCGGTGATCATCCGCATGGTGGTGGATTTGCCGGCGCCGTTGGGGCCGAGAAATCCGAGCACTTCGCCCCGCTCCACCGTGAAGGAGACATCATTGACGGCCAGTTTAGGGCCGAACGACTTGCTCAAATGTTCAACTTTAATCATTCCAAATTCTCCGATGTTGGCCAGGCTGGCCTGGCATTAAACCGACTAATTAGCGGCGGCGGCGCTCAAAATCAAGTTTTCCCGGCCAACGGTAGTTTGACAAGATGGGGAAAAAATGTTCAATAATTTTTTTGCACGGATTTTCTCTTTTGGGGGCCACCCCCCTGGGGTCCGGAAGTGAAACTAGCTGAAACCAGGTGAAATTAGGTGAAACCAGGTGAAATTAACTGAAATCGAAGTGACATGAGTGAGCGGCGGCAAAGTTGCAGGGGCGGCCGCTTCCGCGGCGCCGCCGGCCTGCCCTGTTCTGACGTTTCTGCGCATGCCATCTTTTCCTTAGTCAGAGGGTAGCATTTAGGGGATGGGCATGTCAAATTTTATTTTAGGTAAGAAGCGGGCGGTGGAACGGTTCAGGCGAGCCGGCCGAGGAGGATGACAGCCAGAACGGCAGCGGCGGCGGACCAAAACAGCGCCACAGATGACGGTAAAAAGCCAGTTGTAACTCAGTTTCATGCCCCCTTCTTTGGGGGGGCTTGACCCGGGAGGGCAATTCCCTGCGGAGGATGGGCAGGCCCGTAGGGGATGAACGTGGCCCAGGTCTTGCCGGACTCCATCTCGAATTGCGCGGTGCGGCCCGGGATGGGCGGGATGTGGAGCAGGATATGGCAGCTTGGACATTGGATCTGCCGGCCGGAAAACTGTTCGTCACACAACAGGTGTTGCCGGCATTGGGGACATTCGAATTTGAAGTCGCTCATGGGTGTTGGATTTTAAATTCAACGGATACTAACGCGGCAGTGTCCCTGTTGCAAGGGGGCGAATTGGCGGCAAAATCACACACTGCGGATGCACCGCCGTCGTCTCACCCGCCTGACGAATGCCTTTTCCAGAAAGCTGGAAAATTTTAAAGCTGCGGTCGCGCTTAATTTCGCGTATTACAACTTCTGCAAAATGCACTTGGCGATTCGATGCACCCCGGCAATGGCGGCAGGCATCGAACCGAGCCAATGGACGGTTGCGGAACTGGTTGAACGCTGTGGCGAAAAGAGAATATATCGAACGGTTGCAGAGCGTGATTTTACACCTCTACGCCTGCAAGGCGGCATGGGTTGAAACCGTGCCTGTCCATGAGGTCTTTCGCGGCCAGACAGCCTGGAAAGGCTTTGTGGAGGTTTTCACCCTGTCTGGACACCCCAAAGCCAAGAAAGCCTACGCCTGGAGCCATGCAGAGGGCAAAGACGACAAGGGAGAGCGATTCGTGACCGTACTGGAAATACCGGCCGTCGAATCCCCGCAAACGGCGGTCAAAGTGGCGATTGCGGCGGAAGTGAGGGGGAAGAAATGAACATAAAAGCACTATTGCCTAATGTTATGGTGGCGATGGTGTGCGCGGCTGGGTTGGTGTTCACTTTAATCACTCGCAGTATCTTCGGCGTCATTTTCTGGGCTATTGCCTTTTTTTGCTGCATTAGGTCGGCAATCAAACAGGCAAAAAAGCCAAATTAGGACACTACCCAATGGCGGGCATTGGAGGCAGGGGGTGCCGATCACCCGTGGAGCTTGGAAGAAATCGTTAGATTGCTGGCTTGAATTTCTATTGGCCGGGATGATAAGCTTAGTCAAGTGAAGCGGTACAGAGCATACGATACTGCGGCAGCCATTGTAACGGCAGCAGGGGTTCTTTCTCTGGTAGGCGTCTATCTCCCAATTCTCAACCCCGGATTTTACCAAGTCAGCCTGCACCAAAAAAGTCTTCCTTCGATTGGGCATTACATTATAGGGACACCAATTGCACTTTTCATCTTGGCCGTTGGCTGGCATTTGAATCGAAAAGCAGAGCAACTGAGGAAAAACGGGAAATAGAACTCCAAACTGTACCACTGCCAAATGGCGGGTAATGGCCTAACTTGATGGTTGTAGTGTCGGCGTCCTGTCCGTCGTAGCCTTGGCGAAGGGGGATGTGCGCCCAGATCGAGCCACAGGCTCGACGATACAACAAATTAGCGGCCCGCGCGAGGCACCCGGGCGGCACGCAATACCCGGGTTCGCGGAAAAAAGGCAGAACAAAAACTGGCGAAGCTGGCCATAATTTGCTATTCTAAAAGCAAATGAAGCCCTTGCGCCGTTTGTTTTTCTTGCCCTGGCTGGCGGGAGCGCTCATTTTCGCATGGGAAAGCCCTGATGCGCGCGCGGACGGGACGGCGGGAGTGGCGCAATTTCACAAGAACGTCCAGCCCATTTTGCAGGAATACTGCTACGAGTGCCACGGGGACGGGATGAACAAGGGCGACGTGGCCTTCGATGAGTTGAACTCCAACGACGAGATTCTCAATCGCGAGTTGTGGAGCAAAGTGATGAAGTACCTGCGCGCCGGGATCATGCCGCCGCCGAAGGCGCCGCGCCCCCGCGCCGCGGAGCAAAAGGTGCTGGAGGATTGGGTCAAAGGCGAGGCGTTCGGGATTGACCCGAAGAATCCGGATCCCGGCCGGGTGACGCTGCGGCGGCTGAACCGGGTGGAGTATCGCAACACGATCCGGGATTTGATGGGGGTGGATTTCAACACGGATGAGGAGTTTCCGCCGGACGATACGGGCTACGGATTCGACGATATCGGAGATGTTCTGACGGTGTCGCCCCTGTTGCTGGAAAAATACATGGGTGCGGCCAGCGCCATTGTGGACGAGGCGGTGCCGAAAGTGGCGAAGGTGATGCCGCAAGTCACGCTGGCCGGGAGCCGGTTTCGCGCCGGCGGGGCGGAGGCGGGCAGCGGCAGCCGGGGCGGGAAGCGCCGGGACACACCGCTGGGCTTGTCGTATTACGAGCCGGCGACGGTCTCCGCCTCCTGGAACGCGGAGCAGGCCGGGAGTTACCGGCTGGCGCTGGACTTGTCGGTGCGCGGCACGTTTGATTTCGATCCGGGCAAGTGCCGGGTCATTTTCAAAGTGGATGGGCGGGAGTTGCTGAGAAAGGAGTTTTCCTGGGAGGACAACAAGACCTTTCCGCCGTTTAATTTCCAGGAGCAATGGCAGGCGGGCGGGCATCAAATGAGCTTCGAGCTGGAACCTTTGACGCCGCTGGCACAGAAAGTCAACTCGCTGGAAATGCGGATCAACTCCCTCACCATTCAAGGCCCGCTGGAGGAGAAGTATTGGCGGCGTCCAAAAAACTATGAGCGGTTTTTTACCAGGGATGCGCCTGAAGACGCGGCCGGGCGGCGGCAATATGCGCGGGAGGTGCTGGGCAACTTCGCCCGGAAAGCCTGGCGCCGCCCGGTGGATGGCAGGACGCTGGATCGTTTGGTGGCGCTGGCCGGCAGTGTCTCTGATCAGCCGGGGAGGAGCTTCGAGGCGGGAGTGGCCCAGGCCATGGTGGCGGTGCTGGCCTCGCCGCGGTTTCTCTTCCGGAGCGAGGCGGGTGAACCGACTGCCTCCAAGGAAGCCTACCCGTTGGTGGATGAATACTCGCTGGCCTCGCGGCTGTCCTACTTTCTGTGGTCCACCATGCCGGACGACGAGTTGTTTGGCCTGGCGGCGCGGGGTGAATTGCGCAAGAACCTGGGAGCGCAGGTGAAACGGATGCTGGCCGACCCGCGCTCCGAAGCGCTGGTGAATAATTTCACCGGCCAATGGCTGCAAGCGCGCGAGCTGGAGGGGCTGACAATTGACGCGCGGGCGGTGCTGGCCAGAGAACAGGGCGGCGGCCCGCGGGGCTTGAACCACGGAGGGAGACCGGCCAAGCCGGGCCTGGAGCTGGATGGCGAACTGCGCCACGCCATGGCGCGGGAAACGGAAATGGTCTTTTCCAGCATCCTGCACGAAGACCGCAGCCTCCTGGAGTTGATTGACAGCGACTACACCTTCCTCAACCAGAAACTGGCCGGGGCTTACGGTCTGACCAACCTGGGCGTGACCGGATCGGACATGCGCCGCGTCACCCTGCCCCCCGACAGTCCGCGGGGAGGAGTGCTGACGGAGGGAACGGTGCTGGTGGTCACGTCAAACCCGGATCGAACCTCGCCGGTCAAGCGCGGGCTGTTTGTGCTCAACAATATTTTGGGATCGCCCCCGCCGCCCCCGCCGCCCAACGTGCCGGCGCTGGAGGCGGCGGAAAAAGATTTTCACGACCACGAGCCGACCTTGCGGGAGACGCTGAGCGCGCACCGGGACAGGCCGGAGTGCGCGTCCTGCCACTCGCGGCTGGACCCGGTGGGGCTGGCCTTCGAGAATTTCAACGCGCTGGGCCTGTGGCGCGAGCAGGAGCGCGGCCAGAAGATTGAGCCTGCAGGTCGTTTGATCACGGGCGAATCTTTCCAGAACGCGCGGGAATTGAAGCACATTTTGGCCGGCAACCATCGGGTGGAGTTTTACCGTTGTCTGACAGAGAAGATGCTCACCTATGCCACGGGCCGCGGCATGGAGTACTACGACACCGGGACGGTGGATGAGATCGTCCGGCGGCTGGAGGAGGACAACGGCCGGTCTTCCGCGCTGTTGACCGGCATCATCGAGTCGGCTCCTTTCCAAAAAGAGCGGCGCCAGGCCAACGCCACCTTGTCCGGCGCAGCCGAGCCTTCCAGAAAGAATCCTGCCGGCCCGACGGGCCGAAACCAATCCACACCATGAAAACACCCATGAATCAAAACACGGCCGCCGCACGGCGGATGAACCTGAGCCGCCGGCGGTTTCTGCGCGGGCTGGGAGCTTGCATCGCCCTGCCGGCTTTTGAGTCTCTTGCCCCAATGCGCCTGCTGGCCGGCCCGGTGGCGGCGGCGGGAGCCGCGGGCCAGGCGGCGCCGGTCCGAATGGCGTTCCTCTATGTGCCCAACGGGATTATCCCGTCGGCCTGGTGGCCGGAAGGGAATGGGGGAACGGATTTTGAACTGCCGCGCACGTTGCGGACGCTGCAGAAGGTCAAGGGCGAGGTGCAGCTCATCTCTGGATTGGAAGACCTCAGCGCCAATCCCGGCATGGACGGGGGTGGCGACCATGCGCGGGCTGGCGGCACTTTCCTGACCGGAGTGCGGATCAAAAAAACGGCGGGGTCGGACATTTTTGCGGGGGTTTCCTTCGACCAGTTGATGGCGCAGCGGATGGGCCACCTGACGCGCTTTCCTTCCCTGGAATTGAGCTGCGATGCCATTCGCAAGGCGGGCGATTGTGATTCCGGCTATTCCTGCGCCTACGGATACAATTTGGCCTGGCGCTCGCCCACCCAGCCAGTCAGCCCGGATGCCAATCCGCGCCTGGTCTTCGAGCGGTTGTTCGGCGAGGGACCCGCCGGCCAGCGGAACATCAACCTGCAACGGCGGCAAAAGGAGCAACAATCCATACTGGACTTTGTGCTGACGGACGCCAAGGCGATGGAGGCCACCATGAACGGACGGGACCGGCAGAAGCTGGATCAATACCTGACTAGCGTGCGCGAGATCGAGCAGCGCATCGAGAGGGCGGAGCGGATGCCCCTGGCCAACCCGGCTGGAGACGCCCCGGCTGGCATCCCTGCCAACTTCGGCGAGCACGTGCAGTTGATGCTGGACATGCTGCTGCTGGCCTTCCAGACCGATTCGACCCGCGTGGCCACCCTCCTGCTGGCCGGGGAAGGGAGCAACCGCTCGTTTGCCGAGATCGGGATTTCGGAAGGGCACCATAATCTCACCCACCACCGAGACCAGCCGGACATGATCGCCAAGGTGAAGGAGATTGATTTGTGGTATGCAACGCAGCTTGGAAAATTCCTGGAAAAAATGGACCGGAACCCAGGACGTCAACGGTCAATCTCTGCTGCACAACTCGATGATACTCTACGGTTCGGGCAATGCCGACGGCAACCGCCATACCCACACCAACCTGCCGATTCTGCTCGCTGGCTCCGCCGGCGGCGGCCTCAAGACCGGCCGCTATCTCAAAACCGAGCCGGCGCCCTTGACCAACTTGTTTCTGAGCATGGCGGACCGGATGGGTGTCCAGGGAATCGAACGTCATGGTGATTCCACCGGGCGTCTGGCGGGGGTGTGATTCGGAACGGCAAGACGGGCCAGATTAGGATTAAGATTAGGATTAAGATTAAGATTAGGATTAGGATTAGGATTAGGATTCAAGAGCCTGAGAAATGGCGGTGGTCATCGCCGGCGAAGGCAGACGCAAGATCGAGGATGGATTGCTACGGGCCGGCAGGCGCGGCCCGCAGCATCCCGATTCGGAATCGGGACGTGCCTTGGAAGAATGAAACAGCCTTCTGGCAATGCGCCCGGGCAACGAATGTTACAATTGGACGGCTTCTCCCAAGTCTTTGTGAATCAACCACATCAGATGCTTGAAGTTTTGTCGAGTTCGCCCCATATTATTGAAACTTATGAAAACAGCGCGTTTGAAAAACATCGCGAGGGGCTGCGGAGCGGGTCTTTTGTTTTTAACAGTTTCCCAAACCGGCCTGGCCCAGGTGCCTGGTCTCGTGATGGGTCCCGTGATCAGCATCACCAGCCCCGCCAATCACGCCGATTTTTTCACGCCGGTGGATATTCCCATATTCGCTCGTGTGGAGGATGCTCCCCGCACCACCAACGTGGAGTTTTACGCGGGCACAACGGACCTTGGTCCCGGTTTCAGTTTGGGGGCCGCTATACTGCCGCCGGCATCGCCGTTCTTAAGGGCTTGGCAAGAGCCGAGGCTCGCTTCTGTTTATTGTCTGATATGGACCAACCCGCCAGGCGGTTCCTATGCTTTGACGGCCGTGAACACAGGCAGCAACGGCCTCGGAGGCTATTTAAGAGAGTATTTGTCCAGAACTTCCGCGCCGGTGAACATCACCGTAATGACCTCCACGGCCCCGAGGAACGGGCCGGACGTGGTGAGCGTGGTGGCCACGGATCCCATCGCGATTTCCGGGACCAATTCCTGGGTCTGGCGTAACATGCCCAACGCCACCCCGTCCTGGATCAACTGGCCGCCGCCCATTTGGCAGAGCTACACCAATTGGGGACCCAAGGACGCCCTGTTCACCGTGCGCCGTTTCGGCGATGCCAGTGCCGGCCTGACCGTGACCTACAGCCTCGGCGGCACGGCCGCCAACGGCACCAACTATGCCGCCTTGCCCGGGTCTGTCACCATTCCCGCCGGGATGGCCTACGCCTTGATTCCCGTCGTTCCTATTGACAACGGCCCGCCCTACACTCCCAAGACCGTTATTCTCACCCTGACCCCGGATACCAACGCCCCGCCGGCCTGCGTCCTTGGAATCCCGCGCCAGGCCGCGGCGGTCATCCTGCATGACTGGATTCGGCCTTTGCCATTCCTGTTGTCCGACGGCAGTTTTCATCTCAACGCCGGAGGCCCCGACGGCGCCTGGTTCGCCACCGAGGTCTCGACCGATTTGCTGAACTGGTCCTCCGTCGGCACCAACCAGGTATTCCAAGGCTCCCTGGATTTTGTGGACATGAACGCGCCGGGCAATCCAGTCCGTTTTTACCTGGCCATCCCCCAGCTCACTCCGCCGACGCAGTAGCTTGCATCCGGCTGGCCGGGCAATCATCTCTCCGCCTAAAGCGCCATCATCGCGCTACCAACGGCGAAGGAAATGCGGGCGTGCCGCATGTACCCCCAGGCGAACCCGCGGATAAAAGTAAGGATAAACCAGCGGGGCAGGGACGCAACAGACTGGCGCCGGCGCCACGATCACGGGAGCCGGGGCGCAATAAGGCGCCACATAAACCCTTGGCGAATAGGCGTAACAGGCCGGCGGCGGACAGTATGCCACCGTCCTGCCGACCATGGTGCCGACGGCAAATCCGCCAACGACGCCTGCCGCCACCGGCCAGCCGCCGGCACGGGCATTGGAAACCCCTGCCGTGGCCAGGGTGAGAACGACCGCCGCAACCGCCGGGACTTTCATAAGCTTTTTCATATTGATCCTTTGCATAAAACGTTGCTTTCTTTCGCGGATCCGATGCTTCCGCATCCGGCCCTGTTCCATCCGCGGCCCTCTGTCTTCCTATACGGTCGGATTGGGGTGATCTTGCACGCCATGGCGCCGGGAACGGGATTGATCGGTGGGAGGCGGGCGCGCGGGACACAGCCACCCTGGGATCAAACAAAGGCCGAGGCTCGAGGTCAAATCCGGCCGGGGGAATGCGGTCATCGTACTAATTACGTTGATTTCGCCGATTCTAAAAGCCGTCTTTCTCCCGCTGGAAACCTGTCATTTTCAGCCCGTCCAAAAGAGTGAGAAAGGAGATCTGCACTCGGGATGAACTGGGAAGGCATATTGCTGACCCGTTCGACCCTTCGATTGGTTTCGGGCTTGCTTATACCTCTTGGTAAGAGGTAAACTAAATTCAAAACAATGAACATCGGCTATGAAAACTGGTGGTCCGGCGTGGTGCGACTGGTGGCCGCTTCGGCCGCCCTGACGCTTTGTTCTTGTGCGGTTCATTCGCGCGGTGGGGACGGGCGATTATGGTTGAAGTCCACGATTAATGGAAAGCCCGCGCGCCTGGCCTTCGATACCGGGGCGGGCGTTCCCGTGCTCTTTGGCACGGCCCCCAAGAAGTTTGGCCTTTCTGTTACGAACATGCCGAATGTTGAATCCCTCGGCCCCGATGTAATCCGAACTTTTACCGGGGAATGCAACGTGACGATTGAGCATTCGAAACTCCGAACCTGGTTTGGGGTTGTTGACGTGCCGCAGGGGATAGAATCGGATGCGGATGGCGTGCTGTGCTGGCGTTATCTAAAAGACAACATCATTGCCGTGGACGCGGTTCATGGAACCGTGAGCTTCTTGAACTCGTTACCCCGAAAAGCGGCTGGTTGGACAAGACTCAGGCTCGTGACCAATTCCAATTCCGGTACGCTGATAATGACCGTGCCGCGGCCGGGCGACACTCCGTACAGCGTTCTGGTGGATACCGGCTCCCGCCTTGGGGTTGCCCTTTTCCCCGACCAGTGGCAGGAGTGGAAGACAGCCCATGCAGACCAACCTGTGACACTTACCGGTTCTGTTAATGCCTTTGATGGCTGGGTTGTGACAGAAGAAGGGTGGGCAAAAACACTGGCCATCGGCTCGTTATCGTTGACAAATGTCCCGGTAACGAAAGCCGACAAGCTTGATCTTCTACTCGGTTCCACCAATACCGTCGCAATGCTCGGAATGGAAGCGTTGAAACGGTTCGATCTGGTGATTGACGGAAAAAAGGGCTTTGCCTACCTCCATGCCAAGGAGGGACCGCCGCCGCCATACGAATACAATCGTCTCGGAGCCGTTTTTGCGCCGCCAGATTTGGAGAGTGAGAATCTGGTGGCCAGCGTCGTTGCCGCCAGCCCGGCTTGGGAGGCGGGGATTCGACCCGGCGATGTTCTGACGCGCGTCGGGAACATGGATGTAAGAAATTGGCGCAAAGACCAGACCATTGGGCGGCGTCTCTGGCCGTTGCTGAGGCAACCGCCCGGAACCAAACTTGAACTTGCCGTGAGGCGCGGCGAAGAGCAAATCATCGGCCACGCTGTTCTGCGGCAAATTCTATCACCGGAGGCGAAGTAGTAGAAAAGGGCACTATGTCGGTGTGTCGGTGTCCTCACTTTTTATACTCTTTAAATGAGAATCGGCGGTGGGAGAAAGCAGGCGGCGCGATCTCGCCTTTCCCACAAGAGCTCAAAATCCTCATTGCCCTTGCGCCCGCGCGCGACCAACATCCAGCCATGCTGGCGCGTGTTTTATCCGCTGCGGTCAACGAAATCGAGGCCTTCACCGTGAAAGTGGAGGTCAATTGCGACTGGGGCAACGCGGTCATCGCGATTGCCGGTTCCACTTTGCCCAAACAACCAACGGTTGGCCGCCCGCCACGCCGCCTGCGGCGCATGCCGGTTTCTCGATTGCTGTCGTGGCTTGGCCGGTGGTCGCTTTTGTGCGGTCTTGGTTTCTTTCCTTCAATCTCGCGGGCAGCGTCAACAAATGAAATGATTTTGCGGGCCATGTCTGCGCTCCAGGCGGCCGCCCCGCGCGCCCAGTCCGATCCGGCCCGGCCCATTTTTCATATCACCGCTCCAGCCCAATGGATGAATGATCCCAACGGGCCGATTTATTACCATGGCCTCTACCACATTTTTTATCAGTTGCATCCCTTCAGCGACGGAGATGGTCCCAAGTATTGGGGGCACGTCCGCAGCCGCGATTTGGTGAAATGGGAAGCTCTGCCCATCGCTCTGTGGCCTTCCACGGAGATGGGCGAAACCGGCGTCTGGTCCGGTTGCTGCGCCGTCAATGGCAGCGGCCAGCCGATGATCTTTTATACCAGCGTTGCCGCCGGACAATCTGCCCAAACCCACGCGGAACAGTGGGCGGCGCTGGGCGATGAAGATTTGATCACCTGGCGCAAATGTCCGGCCAATCCCATGCTTGCCGAATCCTTGCACGGGGCCAGGAAGATTTACGATTGGCGCGATCCCTTCATTTTTCACTACCGTCAGCGGACCTTTTTGGTGACCGGCGGCAACCTGAACCGGGCGCAAGGCGGACAGGCCGTCGTCAATATTTATGAGTCGGAAAATGCCGGGCTGACACAGTGGAAATATCGCGGCGTTCTTTTTCAAATTCCTGACGCGGAGGCGCGCACCGCCGAATGCCCCAACTTTTTCAATATCGGTGACCGTTGGGTCCTCCTGGTGTCCCCCTACGGCAAAGTGCAATACTACGTCGGCGACTTTGACGCGGAAACGTGCCGCTTTCAATCGCGCGCGCGGGGCCTGGTGGATGTCGGGCCGAATTTTTACGCGCCAAACACCATGCAACTCGCCGATGGCCGGCGCATCATGTGGGGCTGGGTGAATGGTTTTCCGGGCGGCCACGGCTGGAAGGGCTGTCTGTCCCTCCCGCGCGTTCTGAGCCTGTCAAGCGATGGCCAACTGCGCCAAAGCCCCGCGCCGCAACTCCGCAAGCTGCGTGGCCCGGCCGTGATATGGCGAAACACCGCTCTGCGCGGCGATGGCGCCGCGTTTCGATTGCCGCAGACCAACGCGCTGGAAATCCAGGCTGACATTCTTTTGCGGACTTCAGACAGCGTTGTCCTTTCGTTAAGAAATGCCGCCGCCAACGCTTCGCCCGTCCTCATGAAGTTTAACGGTTCGGAATTCAAAATGGCGGACGCGGAAGGCCGGCTGTCCCTGGCCGGATCGGAACGAAAACTCGACCTGCGCATTTTCATTGACCGCTCCGTGCTGGAAATCTTCGCCAACGATGCCTTGTGCGCGACGAAAGTAATTGCTCCGCTGGATGCCGGCGCCACGTTGCAGGTCAGTTCCCCGGACGGCTCCGCCCAGGCGAAGCTGGTCGAGGCCTGGCCCATGAAAACGATCTGGTGATGCTGCGCGCCCCATTCTTTGCTTAAGAAAACCGCATTGCCCTTGCGCCCGCGTTCCCCCAACATCCACCCATGCTGGCCCGTGTTCCGTCCGCCGCCGTCAATGGCATCGAAGCCCGCCCCGTCGAGGTGAAATCAAGGCCGGATACCGGGGGAAGCCCAAGGTGGCTTACATCAAAGTCTCGCTTGAGGAACTGGCTTGAGGTATTTTTAAACCTATGAAAGGAAACACTGCGACGGTCGGTTACCGCTACATCACACGCCAGACGGGTGTGCGTGGCGGCCACTCCATCATCGAGGGTACGCGCGTCGGTGTCCACGACGTCATCAGCCTCCTCCAGAATGGTGAAACTGTGGACAGCGTGGTCACTCGGTGCTTCCCCAACATCACCCGCGCCCAAGTGTATGAGTGCCTGGCGTATTACGAGGACCACCGCGGCGAGATTGACGTGCTGGTGGCTCGCCAGATGTCCGCGCCGACAGCGTGAAGTTCCTGCTCGACCACGACGTGCCGGATGACGCCGCCTTCTCGCTGGAGGCGCTGGGTCACGTCGTCGTCAAGCTGCGTGAAGTGCTGGGCGTCACCACCCCGGATGAGGAGGTGCTGCGGCTGGCTGGCGAGCGTGGCTGTGTGCTTATCACCTGTAATCGCGATGATTTTCTGGCTGCCGCCGGGCGCGTCGCGCACCACGGCATCATCATACTCATCCGCCGCAAGTCCAGGACGTTGGAGCGGGCGGCGTTGATCCGGCTGTTGGATTCCGCAGGGGAATCGGGCTTGAGCGGCAACATCAATTTCGCCTGAGCCACCTTTTTCAACGGATCGAAGGGTACCAGGCCATTTGGGAAAGCAGGTCACGCTCCCTCCCGCTTTTCCCAGCGGGGGCAAAAACCGCATTGCCCTTGCGACTGCGTTGGCCCAACCTCCAGGCATGGCGGCCCGTGTTTTCTCCGCCGCCAGGAAAAACTTCTTCTTTTGATTTGCCATTTGGCATGCCAAATGGCATGGTTATGGGAAATGGAAGCGGTTATTACGATGGATAAATTTGGGCGCATGGTCCTTCCCGGGCCAATGCGCAGGGCGCTCCAGATTTCCCGGCCCGCCGCCTTCAAGGCGGAAGTCATGGGCAACAAAGTGGAGCTGACTTTGGTCGCCCCGGAGCGAAGCGCGGTTTTGAAAAAGCGGCGGGGTCTGATCGTTGTTTCAACCGGCGGGCGAAAATTTAACGCGGCCGAGGCGGTGAGCGCCATGCGCGAGGAGCGATTCTGAGCACCTATTTCGACACCTCGGCCCTGGTCGCTGCGATGGTTGAGGAGGAGGAGCATCACGGTGCGGCCTTGAAGGCGCTCACCCGTCCCGGCGCCGCTTTTACATCCACTCATGCCCTCGCTGAAACTTTCGCCACCTTGACCAGCGGGCGCCTGGAGGTCCAGCTAACCCCGGTCGAGGCGGTACAAGTCATTGATGCGAACGTCGTCCGACGGCTTCGAGTCGTTGACTTGCGTTTGAGTGACTATCAGCAGGCGATGCGAAACAGCCACACGGTTGGCGCGCGTGGCGGCGCGATTTTTGACATGTTGCATTTACAGGCGGCGCGCCGGGGAGCTGCGAAACGCATTCTCACCATTAACGTCCGGCACTTTCAAACATTCGCGCCTGACCTGAAAAACATCATCTCGCTGCCATAGCCTCGCAACACCCACAGCGGCTCTCGCAAAAACCGCATTGCCCTCGCGCCTGCGTTGGCCCAACATCCATCCATGCTGGCCCGTGTTTTCTCCGCCGCCGTCAATGGCATCGAAGCCTTCCCCGTCGAGATGGAGGTCAATTGCGGGTGGGGCGACACCGTGGTCGTAATGTTGTCTTGTGATCTCCCCCCCGGCTCTGGCCCGAACGGCTCCAAGTTGAGACTTGTCGTGTCTGCTTTCGAAATTCAGTCTTTTTTGTGGCGCAAAATGAATCCGATTAGGGACGCAGTTTAATCTGGGTCCCCGTTACGTAACGTGCATAATAGCCCTAGCCGAAACAATATGGACTCAAATCGCGGAAATTTCCTTTGTTCCTCGTGGTTAATCATCAAGTGGCTGCTCCCGTTATCGCTGCTTCTCGCGACTGGTTGCAATGGAGGATCCTCTTACGACATTATTTGGATAAATGAGTCAGACGTAAAGATCAATGATGTCAGCGCGCAAATTGGCCGCGAACAGGCTTCGTGCGGAGGCTTGATGGCGAAAGGACAAGCTGGTTACGGACTCTTTGTATTTCCATTGCCGGAAACGGCCTCCGTAACGTGGCGGGGTTCAAACGGGAACAAGCATGACGTGAAAGTTCAAGTGGCCAAGCTTGCCCCGCCCAATTTTAGACGTGGCACGGTCCAGTTCCGAATTCACGCAGATAATTCGGTGAGCGTGACATTTCGCATTTTTGATTCGCCAGAGAAGCCTTCGCAAGAATACATTCCTAACGAATCATCAGAGCAACTCGCCCTTCGGAAGGCTGGGAATGCCCTGTTCGAAGCCATTGCCAATGGAGACACAAACAGCATTCTGACGGCTTTAGCGGCTGGGGTTGACATTAATCGTCCGATCAATGGACTGAGAGGGTGGACTCCTCTGGGGCGGGCTGCCAGTACTGGACGGTTGGATGTGGCGAAACTGCTGCTCCAACGCGGTGCCAAGCCAAATAACGCCTTGTATTTTGCCGCTCGAGACGCAGATGCGGGGATGATAAGTCTTCTCTCGAAGCAGGGAGCAGATGTTAACTTTGCCGAACCTGAACAGGATACCGCGCTTATCGTGGCCATCTCTAATTGAGGTGGACCCCATCCTTTAGACCACGGAGCGCATGAAATAAGCGCGACTTTTGCCGATTGCTGTCATTACTAATTGTAGTTGACTACTGTTCATTCCGTGTTTCAAAACCCTTTCGAAAAGAGAGAACGAGCGATGCGGAGCACTGCCCGTCCTCCCTCTCCGTTTTCTTAGGGTTCTCAACTCTACCGCCGCAGGCGGTCTGATTTCAAGCCTTTTCCTGCCGCCTGCCTCTCTGTCAAGTGCTGCGATCGCTCCTGCCTCTGGCAGGTTGCATCGCTTCCCATTTGGCCGGTTGGGCTCCATGCGTGCCGGGATCAAAATACGCGTCCGCCGGCGTCGCATAGCCCAACGCCTGGTGCGGTCGTTCCCGGTTGTAGCCGTCAAACCACCGGCCCAGTCCGCGCCCTGCCGCCAACCCGTCGCCATAGTCTTGCAAATAAATGTCCTCATACTTGGCGCTCCGCCACAGCCGCTCGATAAACCGGTTGTCCATCCAGCGACCCCGTCCGTCCATGCTCACGTCCACCCCCGCCGATTCCACCGCATCGATAAACATCGGGGAGGTGAACTGCGATCCCTGGTCGGTATTGGAAATCAACGGCGCCTGACGCCCCGCCCGC
Source organism: uncultured Verrucomicrobiae bacterium (assembly GCA_963707025.1). Lineage (GTDB taxonomy): Bacteria > Verrucomicrobiota > Verrucomicrobiia > Limisphaerales > Palsa-1400 > JBEKOF01. The sequence goes on from CAVPOM010000004.1 coordinate 798,406, forward strand.
AACGCCGCCTCCCAAGCGTCCACACAAAAGTCCGCCTCCAACGTGTTGCTCAAGCGCCATCCCAGCACGTAACGACTCCGCCAATCCATCACCGCCACCAAATACATAAACCCAGTTGCCATAGGCACATACGTAATGTCCGAACACCAAACCTGATCCGGTCCCGTCACTGCCAAATTGCGTAACAGATACGGATAAATCTGGTGCCCCATCTCCCGCAGACTCGTCTTGGGCTTGGCGTAAATCGCCTCGATCCCCATCAACCGCAGCAGCCGCACCACCCGTTTGCGATTGATGGTCAAACCCTCCCGGCGCAACAGCACGGTCAGTTTGCGGCTGCCATAAACCGGGTGGTCCAAATGCATCTGGTCCAACCGCCGCATCAGCGCCAGGTTCTCCTCTGTCTCCGGACAGCACTGGTAATAATAACTGCCACGGCACACCGCCAGCAGCTCGCACTGGCGCCGCACGCTGAGCTGCGGATCGGGAGCGATTAAACATGTTAAAGCCCCAGTTGCCTGGACTTTTTTTTAAGCCAGTCCAAGTCCACCGTCAGTTGGCCAATCTTCTCATGCAGTTGGGCAATCAACTGTTCCTGATCCTCCGTGCGGGGTTGCCCGGGCTCAAACAATTCGGGCATGTGATCCCGAATCGTCGCCCGCCACTGCGTGACCTGCGCCGGATGCACCGCATACTCTCGCGCCAATTGCGCGACCGTCTTCAGCCCCACCAGGGCTTCGAATCCCACTTTGGCCTTGAAGGCCGCACTGTGTCTTTTCCGTTTTGCTTTCATAAGTCTGCTCTTTCTTATCTACAGCAAACCGGCAAAAATCGAAACTTACCTGTGGTCTAAAAATAGGGGTCCAGCTCAAATCATCGCATTGCCAATGCTCGCCAATTGCTCGACCTCGGTGCGAATGCAAACAAACCAGGGGTGAATCAGATAACTCCCATTCATGCTGCAGCCGTTCAGGGAGAGCTAGAAATTGCAGAGTTACTGCTTCAGCTTGGAGCAAACCCCAACACGCCAGATGTAGATGGTATCACTCCGCTGTCGATCGTCGGTCAGATCGTTCGAGATACGGCCGACGGTCCCAAGAGGCAACAGTACGAGAAGGTCATGAGCTTTCTGCGTCAGAGCGGGGCCAAGAAGTAATTCAATTTCTCCCAAACTTCACACGTCGTGCGGAGCAAATTAGGCGTCAGTTCCTAAAAGAAAACAAGGGAAAGGAGACGGTCAATGGTTTTCTCATATTATTCTTGATTGCGACCTGACGCCTCCCGGTAGATGGCTCCGGGCTTCAGCCGCTCGGCATAGGACATCAACATGAACATGGACAGTTGCGTCACCTTGGGCGCGCCATCGAAGACCGAAGATTCAAGTTGCCGCATGTCCTGGTCGCCCTTTGTCAACAATGTTTTATCCTGCGGGAGATGGCGGGAGAAGATGTATTCGTGAAAGGGCAGTCCGCCGAATTTCATGCCCCAGCCTTTGGTGACCGGCCAGGGCCGCTGCGCCAGGGGCAGGGCCTGTTGCCCGGTGATCCAATGGAAACACCAGGCGACATTGGCCGCCGCCGCTTCCTGGCGCGCCTGGTCCTTGATGATGAAGGGCCAGCCCGCCGAATAACATTCCATGACATACATGAGCATGGCCGGGCCTTGCTCGGAAAGCGGGAAGGGCTGGGGCTTGGTCAAATCCCACTGATCCAGCCAGTCCGTCACCCGCAGGGCGCAGTGCAGGTAACGCTCGTCGCCGGTCTCCTTGTAAAGCAGGAAGGAAAGGGAGCCAAAAATGCCCGAACTGCACCACCATTCATCGCTGGATTGATGCCACAATCCGTCGGTCACGCCGCCGGAGGGCCTGATGTAATTGCTCATGACCAGCCCGGCGAATTTTTGCACCGAGTCAACAAGATGTTGCCGCTCGGCGCCGGGGCAACGCACGGCGGTGGCCAGCACGGCCATGCCGATGGAGGAACTGTCCGCCACGTACCAATCCCCATTGGTCTGGCCCGGCTGGCGGTTGTAGTGCATATAGTAGGCGCCGGCGGGAACCATTTTGTCTTGAAATGCAACCATCCGCCCGGACCATTGGCGGGAGGCATCCAGATATTTTTGGTTGCCTGTCAAGTCGTAGGCGGCGCAGAGGGCGCGAACCGCATAGGAATCCACGAAGAAAGAGCCGGCGCTGTTGGTGTCGGTGACCTTGGCCGCAGCCAGGTCGCAAAGCTGGAGGAACTGGGCGCGGAATTCGGCGGGGGGAGCCTCCTGCGCGCGCGCCGACGCCAGGAGAAGGGCCGCCATCAAGGCCAGCGGGAGCCGGCGGGAGAAAAGGGGGAGGACCGGCCATGCGCTCAAAACTGGTGGCTGCTGGTGAGGGGGGAATTGCGTCGCGTTCGGCATTGGAAAACCATGACGCAAAGACCAAACCATGTCCAATTCTTTTAGGTCTGGGTCATTGTCCTGGGCGCATCTTGACACCGTTCTTAATTGTTGGGGAGCGCCCGCGCCTCGCGGGCAGTGGTCGGCGCCCTCGCCGACCACCCTTCCACGTTCAGCCTTCGCTTTCGCAGATGCCTGAAATCAAGACTGACCGGCGAGGGCGCCGGTCAGCACATCCCGATTCCGAATCGGGACGTATGCTCCCCGTGCATTCCGGTTTGCAAGAACAGTGTTGAGATGTGCCCCCAAACCGCAATTCTCCAACCCCGCTCTTGACACGCGCCGCCCCGCCCCATAAAGTCACCGTTCTTTCAGCGCAACCAAACTGAAGCACAGAATGAACAAAGGCAAAATCGTCCAAGTCATCGGCCCGGTCGTGGATGTCGAATTTCCGGGAGACCTTCCCGGCATTTACAACGCCCTCACCGTCGAATTCGACGTTCCAGGCGAGGGCAAAACCAAGCGAACCCTCGAAGTCGAGCAACACCTGGGCGACAACTGGGTCCGCACCGTCTGCATGGGCTCCACCGAGGGCCTCAAGCGCGGCTACGAAGTCTCCGACACCGGGGCCGCCATTTCCATGCCCGTGGGCGAGGCCACCATGGGCCGCATCTTCAACGTCGTGGGCGACCCGGTGGACGAACGCGGCCCGGTCGTGACCGAGAAGCGCTATCCCATTCACCGCCCTGCGCCGCCCCTGGTGGACCAATCCACCTCGCCCCAGGTTCTGACCACCGGCATCAAAGTCATTGACCTGATCTGCCCCTTTCTCAAAGGCGGCAAAGTCGGCGCCTTCGGCGGGGCGGGCGTGGGCAAGACCGTCGTCATCATGGAACTGATCAACAACATCGCCAAGCAGCACGGCGGCTATTCCGTCTTTGCCGGGGTGGGCGAACGCACCCGCGAAGGCAACGATCTCTACAATGAAATGTCCGAAGCCGGCGTCATCAACCAAAAAGACCTGGGCAAATCCAAGGTCGCCCTGGTTTATGGCCAGATGAACGAGCCGCCCGGCGCCCGCCTGCGCGTCGCCCTGTCCGGCCTGGCCATCACCGAATACTTCCGCGACGAAAAGAACCAGGACGTGCTCCTTTTTATTGACAACATTTTCCGTTTCTCCCAGGCCGGTTCGGAAGTTTCCGCCCTGCTCGGCCGCACGCCCAGCGCCGTCGGTTACCAGCCCACCCTGGCCGCCGAAATGGGCGACTTGCAGGAACGCATCACCTCCACCAAAAAAGGCTCCATCACCTCCTTCCAGGCCGTTTATGTCCCGGCGGACGATTTGACCGACCCGGCCCCGGCCACCACTTTTGCCCACCTGGACGCCACCATCGTGCTGGAGCGTTCCATCGCCGAGTTGGGCATCTTCCCCGCCGTGGATCCGCTGGCCTCCACCTCGCGCGCCCTCACGCCGGAGAACGTCGGCGAGGAGCACTACCACGTCGCCCGCGGTGTCCAGCGCGTCCTGCAACGCTACAAGGATTTGCAGGACATCATCGCCATTCTCGGCCTGGATGAACTTTCCCCCGAGGACAAAACCACCGTGGCCCGCGCCCGCAAAATCCAGCGTTTCCTCAGCCAGCCCTTCACCGTGGCCGAAGTTTTCACCGGCCGTCCCGGCAAACAAGTGCCCGTCGCCGAAACGGTGCGCGGCTTCAAGGAAATCCTCGAAGGCAAACACGATGAGGTCGGCGAGCAGAATTTCTACATGAAGGGCGGCATAGACGAAATCCACGAAACCTGATCCGCATGCCCGCCACCTTAAAACTGGACATCGTCACCCCCGACGCCGTCACCTTTTCCGGCGACGTCGAAATGGTCACCCTGCCCGCGGTGGAAGGGGAGATGGGCGTCTATCCCCAGCATCTGCCCCTCATGACTCAACTGGTCCCCGGCGAACTCATCGTCCGCCGCGACGGCCATGACCTCTACATGGCCGTGGGCGACGGTTTCGTCGAAGTCACCGCCGACCATGTCGCGGTCCTGACCGACATGGCCATCCCGGCCGATCAGATTGATGAAGCCAAAGCCGAGGAAGCCCGGCAGCGCGCCGAAGCCCGCTTGGCCGAACACTTGGACGACGAACAAACCGCCACCGTCCACGCCGCCCTGGCCAACTCCGTGGCCCAACTGGCCGTCAAACGCCGCCGCCGCCACTGATAACTTTGGAGCGGCGGTCTGCGGCCGCCGCCATTTTCCTTTGGCCCGGCCCGCCCCAACCGCCGGATCATGAACCCAGCCATCGAAACCACCAACCTGACGCGCGACTTCGGGCAATTTCGCGCCGTCAACCAGCTCAATCTTCGAGTCGAAGCGGGCCGGTTCTACGGTTTTCTCGGCCCCAACGGCGCGGGCAAATCCACCACCATCAAGATGTTCACGGGTCTGCTCGCCCCGAGCGCGGGCACGATGCGCATCCTGGGCGAGGACATGAGCGACCCGCCGCGCGCCCTCGCGGTCAAGCGGCGCATCGGCGTGGTGCCGGAGAACCTCGCCCTGTTCGATAATCTGACGGCGCGCGAACACCTCACCTTCATCGGCCGCATGTACCTTTTGCCCCCGGCCACCGTCCGGGCCCGGTGCGACGAATTGCTGGCCATGATGGATCTGGCCCATGAGGAAAAAAAACTCACTCTCGAATTCTCCCATGGCATGAAGAAAAAACTCGCCCTGGCCGCCGCCTTGATTCCCAATCCCGACCTGTTGTTCCTGGACGAACCCTTCGAGGGGGTGGATGCCGTCGCCTCGCGGCTGTTGCGCGACACCCTCAAGCAGTGCGTCGGGCGCGGCGCCACCGTCTTTCTCACCTCGCATGTGCTGGAGATTGTGGAAAAACTTTGCACCGACGTGGGCATCATCGCGCGCGGAGAACTGGTCCATCAAGGCCCCATGGAGGAGTTGCGGCGGGCCGGCTCGCTGGAGGACAAGTTCCTGGCCGTCGTGGGCAGCGACGGGCGCGAAACGCAAAAGTTAAGCTGGCTGGAAGGCTGAAGTGAACTGGGACCAACTCAAGACCATTCTCTGGCTGCGCTGGCGGCTGACGCGCAACCAGATGACCCGCAGCAAAGGCACCGCCGCCGTCGCCGCCATCGTGGCCGGGGGCGTCTGTGTGCTGGGCGGGGCCAGCTTCGTTGCGGCCTTGCTCGGCGGGATGCAGGCCCTGGCCCAGGCCAAACCGGTCGTCGTTTGGGCAGTCTGGTTCGGCGTGACTCTGCTCTTCCTGTTTTTTTGGATGATCGGCCTGCTCCAGGAAATCCAGCGCTCGGAGAGCATTGACCTCCAGCGCCTCCTCCATCTGCCCGTGGCCCTGGGCCAGATGTTCGTCATCAACTACCTGGCCTCCCATCTGGCCGTCAGCATCGTCCTCTTCGTGCCCGCGATGATGGGACTGGCCATTGGCCTGGCCATTTCGCGCGGCCCCGCCATGCTGCTGCTGGCGCCGCTGGCCTTGGGCATGGTCTGCATGATCAGCGCCTGGACTTATTGCCTGCGCGGTTGGCTGGCCATGTTGATGAGCAACCCGCGCCGGCGCCGCAATATCACCATGGCCATCGTCCTGGCCTTCATCCTTCTGGGCCAGGCCCCCAACCTCTACTTCAACGTCTTTCACCGATACAATGTCCCCAAGACCAGCGCCTCGCCCCAACAAACCAAACAACAGATCCAGGCGTGGAACAGCCACAATCAGCAAACGTTCGACCAACTCCGCTGGGTCCAGAAGTTTATTCCGCCGCTCTGGCTGCCGCTCGGCGCCCAGGCGCTGGCCGAAGGACGCGCCCTGCCCGCCTTGCTCGGCACACTGGGTTGCTTTGCCATGGCGGCGCTGGGCCTGCGGCGCGCCTATCGGGGCACCCTGCGATTTTATCGCGGCGAATCCGGCGGGAAAGCCGCCGCGCGGATTGAACCCCGCCCCACACCGGCCGCCGGCCTGGCCCCGGCCAAAGCCGGAAGGCGTTTCCTCGAACTGCGCCTGCCCGGTGTGCCCGAACAAGCCGCCGCGCTCGCGCTGGCCACTTTCCGCTCCTTGCTCCGCGCGCCCGAAGTCAAAGTGGCGTGGGCGACTTCGATCCTCATCCCGCTGATCGTGGGCGGGTCGCTGCTGTTCCGCTCCACCATGAGTTTGCCCGAGGCCGCCAAACCCTTCATGGCCACGGGCGCCGTGGTGTTCTCCGTCTTTATGCTGGTTCAATTCTTCGCCAATCAATTCGGCTTCGATCGCGACGGTTTCCGGGTCTTGATTCTTGCGCCCGCCGACCGGCGGCTCGTTCTGCTGGGCAAAAACCTCGCCTGCCTGCCCGTGGGCGCCACCTTCGGCCTGCTGCTCCTGCTGTTGATTGCGCTGCGGCTGCACCTGTCCCCGTTGCTGCTCCTGGCCGCCCTTTTCCAACTGCCCGCCGTGCTCCTGCTGGCCGGCGTCGGCGGCAACATGCTCTCCATTCTCGTGCCCTACGGCATTCAACAAGGCACGATGAAGCCGACCAAAATGCCCGGTGCGGCCATGTTGGTGCTGATGGGTTGCCACCTGCTTTTTCCCTTGGCCATGGCACCGGTGTTCGTGCCGCCGCTGGCCGGGTTTCTCTGCCAAATGGCCGGCGGGCCAAGCGCCGTGCTGGTCAACCTGATCCTCTCCGCCGCCCTGGCCGCGCTAACGGCGTTGCTTTACTGGCAGGCCCTGGGTCCGCTGGGCCGTCTGCTGCAACGTCGCGAAACCAGGATTCTCGGCGTCGTGACCGCCGAGGTGGAATAGCCGCCATGCCCGGCATCGTCGCCGTCTGTTCACGTCCACAATTGTCTGTCCAGCGACCGATACTGGATGGCTTCGGCGATGTGATCGCCCGCCAGGTTCTCCGCGCCGGCCAGGTCGGCGATGGTGCGGGCCACTTTCAAAATGCGGTCGTAGGCGCGCGCGCTCAAATTCAAATCGGCCATGGCGAACTTGAGCAGCTCCTTGGTCGTCTCATCCAGCGCGCAGTAGCTCTTCAATTCGCGCGGCCCCATCCGGGCATTGCAGGTCACCGTCCGTTTGTGGGCAAAGCGGGCCTGTTGCCGTGTCCGGGCCGCCACCACCCGCGCGCGGATGGTGGCCGAATCTTCCCCCGTCCGTTCGCTGCTGATTTCGCGAAACTTGACTTGCGGCACTTCGATATGCAGATCAATTCGATCCAGCAAGGGGCCGGAGATGCGGCCCAGGTAATTCTGAATCTCGCGCGCCGAACTGCGCGACTCCCCCGGCATTTTTCCATCCGGCGTCGGATTCATGGCCGCCACCAGCATGAATTGGGCTGGAAAGGTCATGCTGCCGGCCGCCCGCGAGATGGTGACCCACCCCTCCTCCAGCGGCTGACGCATCGTTTCCAAAACGCCGCGTTTGAACTCCGGCAGTTCGTCCAGGAACAAAACACCGTGGTGCGCCAGCGATATCTCGCCGGGCGTGGGATTGGCATTGCCTCCCAGCAAACCGGCGTCGCTGGCGGTGTGATGGGGCGTGCGGAATGGACGGCGCGTGACCAGCGCCTGTCCGGGTTTGAGCAGCCCGACGATGCTGTGAATCTTGGTCGTCTCCAGGGCCTCCTCCAAAGTCAATGGCGGCAGAATGGTGGTCAGCCGTTTGGCCAGCATGGATTTGCCGGTGCCCGGCGGACCGATCAGCAGCACATTGTGGCCGCCGGCCGCCGCGATCTCCAGGGCGCGTTTGACCGATTCCTGCCCCTTCACCTCCGCCATGTCAATTTCTTCGTCGTAAGGCTGGTCAAATATTTTGGTCAGATCCACCGTCGTCGGCTCGATCTTGATATCCCCTTCCAAAAATCCGACGGCCTCGCGCAGGTTGGCCACCGGAATCACTTTCAATCCCTTGACCACCGCCGCCTCCGCCGCATTTTCCGCCGGCACCAGCAGCCCGGCCTTGCCTTCCGCGCGGGCCCGCCAGGCGACCGGCAAGACTCCTTTGACCGGGCGAACGGCGCCATCCAGGGCCAACTCGCCCACCATCACAAAGTTTTCCAGTTGGTCGCCGCGCAACTGCTCGCTGGCCCCAAGCATGCCGAGGGCGATGGGCAAGTCAAAGCTCGGCCCTTCCTTTTTCACGTCCGCCGGCGCGAGGTTGATGGTCGTCCGGCCCATCGGAAATTTGAAACCGGAATTGGTCAGGGCCGTGCTCACCCGGTCGCGCGACTCCTTGACGGCGGCATCCGGCAATCCCACGATGACGACCACGGTGTCGCCCCACCCGCAATTGACCTCCACCTCGACAGGGAAGGCTTCGATGCCATTGACGGCGGCGGAGAAAACACGGGCCAGCATGGGAGGATGTTGGGCCAACGCAGGTGCAAGGGCAATGCGGTTTTTTGCGCCCACAGGGAAGATTCCGTTTGGTGCTGCCAGGCACGTGTCCACCATCAACCAATTTCAACCTGAGGGCGGAGAAATGAAATAACTTGGCAATAGTGGGGAAAGGGTGGAAATTCAAAGCAACGAATTGAACTTATGGCTGCTTTAACTTTAGATCGCGTTCTCACCGAAGCCGAAGCGTTGCCCGCGGACGAGCAGGAAATGCTCGAAAGCCTTTTGCGCCGGCGTCGCATAGAAACGTGGCGGCGGAAAACGGCGGTGGAGGCCAAGCGCACCATCAGAGCTTTTCGCGCCGGAAAATTGAAAAGCCAATCGGCTGAAAGCCTCATCGCCAGCCTGCGCAAGAGCAGATGAGTCATGGCCGAGCTTGTTGCCACGACCAAGTTTGAACGGGCGTTCCGTCGCCTGATCGGGAAAAACCCCGCGCTGCAACCGCAAATCGAAACGGCTCTGCGGCGGCTGACGGAAAACCCCAATGATTCCCGCCTAAAAACGCATCACTTGAGCGGGCGACTGGCCGGACTACACGCCTGTTCCGCCGGTTACGATTGCCGGATTGTTTTTGCGCAGGAGAAACATCCCAAAACCGGCGCGGAAGTTTTGCTGCTCATCAACATCGGCTCGCATGAGGAAGTCTATTGAAACCCGAATTGGTCAGGGCCGTGCTCACCCGGTCGCGCGACTCCTTGACGGCGGCATCCGGCAATCCCACGATGACGACCACGGTGTCGCCCCACCCGCAATTGACCTCCACCTCGACAGGGAAGGCTTCGATGCCATTGACGGCGGCGGAGAAAACACGGGCCAGCATGGATGGATGTTGGGCCAACGCAGGTGCAAGGGCAATGCGGTTTTTTGCGGCTTCAGCACGGAAAGTGGGAATTGATCTGCCGGAAGACCGCTGACCGACTCGCTCACAATACTACCAAGCATACAACATTCGTGGTTGCTCGAAGATTGTCCTCAACGATTTCAGTGGAGCGCTCGCTGATTTGAATATGGCTGTTCAGTTAAATCCGAATGATACGAGGAGCTATCGGCTTCGTGGCACGGCGTAGCATTTCTTAGATGATGAGGCAAGCGCGAAAGCGGACTTGGATACAGCGGCCAAACTTGACACGCAAAACAGCAGCGTGAAGTTAAAATAGGAAGCATAAATGTGTTTGTAGATGAGTGCAGGTCGGCCTCAGGGGTTTTGGAGAACCGTCTTCGATAGCGATTTCTTTCGCATGGGGATTTCATTCGTCGGGAGTCGGAACGCGGAGGGAGGATGAGGAATGGAGATTAGCATTAGGATTAGGATCAGGATTAAGACTAGGAGAATACATGACGGAGGATTAGCGTTGGACGCGGGCGGCGGCGCCTTTGATTAGCTTTTCAACTTCGTCCTTGGTGGCCACGGAGGTGTCGCCGGGAGTGGTCATGGCTAAGGCTCCGTGGGCGGCGCCGTAGTCAACGGCACTCTGGGCATCGCCACTGGTCATCAGGCCGTAGATGAGGCCGCTCGCGAAGCTGTCGCCGCCTCCGACGCGATCCAGGATTTCCAGGTCGGGATATTTTTTTGATTCGTGGAACTTCCCGGCCGCCCAGCAGACGGCGGCCCAATCGTTGCGGGTGGCGGTCTTGGCGGCGCGCAACGTGGTGGCGACAACTTTGAAGTTGGGATAGGTTTTGACGGCTTGCTCAATCATCCTTTTGAAGGCGGAGAGATCAATGTGAAGAAGATTTTCGTCCGCGCCTTCGACCTCGAAACCGAGGCTGGCGGTGAAATCTTCCTCGTTGCCGATCATCACGTCCACGTATTGGGCGATTTCGCGGTTGACTTCCTGGGCGCGTTTTTTGCCGCCGATGCTTTTCCAGAGGCTGGGGCGGTAGTTGAGGTCGTAGGAAACGATGACGCCGTGCTGACGGGCTTTCTTGACAGCTTCGATGACGAGGGGCGGGGTGGTGTCGCTGAGGGCGGCGAAGATGCCGCCGGTGTGCAGCCAGCGGACGCCGAGTTTGCCGAAGAGGTGGTCCCAGTCGAAATCGCCGGGCCGGAGCTGGCTGGCGGCGGAATGGCCGCGGTCGGGGATGCCGACGGCGGCGCGCACGCCGAAACCGCGCTCGGTGAAGTTCAAGCCGTTGCGGACGGAGCGGCCCACGCCGTCGAAGGGCGCCCATTTGATGAACTGGGTGTCCACGCCGCCTTGCAGAATAAAATCCTCCAGCAGGCGGCCCACTTCATTGTCGGCAAAAGCGGTGGCGACGGCGGTCTTCAGGCCAAAGCAGCGGCGCAGGCCGCGGGCGACATTGTATTCGCCGCCGCCTTCCCAGACGTTGAAATGGCGGGCGCAGCGGATGCGGCCTTCGCCGGGGTCGAGGCGGAGCATGATTTCGCCCAGGGCGAGGAGGTCGTAGCGGCAGGTGGCGGGATCGCGGAGTTGGAGGGGAGAGGGCATGGGTGTGATGGGATAGGTTAGAGCGGATTAAAAAATGATGTAGCCAAAACGAAGCTCCTCCCTCTCCTCCTCGGCAGGAGAGGGCCGGGGAGAGGAGGCCTTTCGGTCGGCTTCCGTGCGGCTACAGTTTTCATGAAATTGCTCTAGTGTTGTGACTCGGCTCTACTGAAAGATGTGCCCGGCGAGTGAAAAGGTGGCGTATCCCAGCTCTTGGCAGGGTCGGCGCGCTGCGCCGACCGGGATCCCGATTCCGAATCGGGACGGCGTCCCTGCCTGGAAATGGATTAAAGGATGAAATCTCATGGTGGTCAGATTTGCACGGACTGGAAATCGGAGAGGCGCCAGGCAGGGTCGCTGACTTCGCGGGCGAGCTGGCTGAGTTGTCCGATTTCAGCGGCGGTGAAGAGGAGGCCGCCATGTTTTTTTGACAGCTCGCCGGCGCGGGCTTCGGGCTGGCCGGGCAGCAGACAATTCTCGTTGCCGTGGCCGAGGATGTCGCGCAGGACGGCCCGGACATTTTCCATCTGGGTGCGGCCCTGGGCGAAATCATTTCCCCGCACGGCTTCGGGGTGGATGACTTGAAAAAAGAAAGTGGGGCTGCGTTTTTCAGCCGGACCGCCGCGGGAGGTGCCGCGAATTTGGGGGAGGGAACCGCCGATGAAAGCGGCGTAGAGTTCGTCAATCAAGCCCAGGCCGTAGCCTTTGTGGCCGCCAAAGGGCAGGAGGGCGGCGGCTTGGTTCGGATCGGTGGTGGGCGCGCCGGCGGCGTCCACGGCGCAATGGGGCGGGAGCGGCTTGCCTTCGCGCTGGAGTTGCTGGACGCGCCCCATGGCCACGGTGGAGGTGGCCCAGTCAACAACAATGGGGAAGCCGATGGCCGCCTCGGTGGGGAAGGCCCAGGAATGGGGGTTGGTGCCCAGGGTGGGAGCGCGTCCGCCGAAGGGGACGACCTCGGAGGTGGCGGCGGTGCAGTTGGTGTAGGCGAGGTAGCCCTTGAGGGCGGCGTCCATGACGTAGCCGCCGCCCCACAGATAATGGGTGGCGTTGTCCACGCTGACCATGCCGACGCCGAATTGGTCGGCGAGTTTCATGCAGGTGTCCATGGCTTCGTAGGCGATGGCCTGGCCGAGTTTGAAATGGCCGTTCCACACTTGGGCGGCGGCGAAACGGGAGGGGAGTACCTCGATTTGCGCGCCCGGTTTCCAGCGTCCGACCTTGCTGCCGAACAACTCATCCAGGTGGAGGGCCTTGATGGCGTTGTGGGTGCGGATGCCATAATAAGCGGCGCTGGCGCAAAAGCGCGCGCCCGCCGCCGCTTCGTCCGGCGTGTAGCCGCGGGCGAGATAAGCCTTCCGCACAAGGTCGTCGTGTTTTTCGCGCGGGATGATGTAAAAGGTGTCGGGCATGGTGCTCTTGTGTCAAAATGAATTTGCCTGGGCGATGGGTTTTTGGCCGCCGAGGACGGCGATGAGGTTTTTGACGGACATGGTGGCCTGGCGCTGCACACTCTCGAAGGTGCGCGAGCTGACGTGCGGGGTGACAATGCAATTAGGCTCGCGCAGGAGGGGGTGATCGGCGGGCGGCGGTTCCTGGTCCAGCACGTCGGCGCCGTAGCCGCCCACCTGGCCGGAGCGCAGGGCGGCGAGCAGGTCGGCGGCATTGACGATTTCACCGCGGGCGCAATTCAAAATGATGACGCCCTTTTTCATTTTGGCGAGGCTGGCGGCGTTGATCAGGTTGCGCGTTTCCGGGGTGAGATTGGTGTGGAGCGAAATGTAGTCGGCGCCGGCGAAAATCTCATTGACAGTGGCGGCGTGCCGCACCCCCTGTTCGGCGGCGAAGGCTTCGTCCCAATGAATGTCATGGCCGATGATGGCCAGGCCGAAAGCGCGGGCGCGGAGGGCGACTTCCCGGCCGATGCGGCCCAGGCCGATGATGCCCAGGGTCTTGCCCATGATTTCGTGGCCGGTCTTGCGTTTCCACTGGCCCTGGCGGGTGGCGTCCACGGCGAAGAGGAAGTTTTTTTCCAGGGCGAGAAGGAGGAGGAAGGTCTGTTCGGCCACGGCGCAGTGATTGACGCCGGGGGTGAAGCAGACGGGGATTTTGAGTTCCGTGGCGGCCTGCAGGTCTATTTTGTCCAGGCCGATGCCGTATTTGCTGATGACCTTGAGGCGGGGCAGGGACTTTTGCAGCACGGCGCGGGTGATGGCGTCGTCGCCGCAGAGCAGGGCGTCCAGGTCGCCCACCAGTTCCAACATGCGGGCTTCGGGCAGGGGGCCGCGCTGGCGGATGATTTCGTAGCCTTTGGAGGCGAGCAAATCATGGAACGATCCGGGGGTATCTTGAAAGGAGGTGGTGGTCAACAAGACTTTCATGGGATGGCTTGGAACTAAAGAAACTTCAAGGCCTGGCGGAGCCGGGCGCGTTCGGCGGCGGTGGGAATGAGCAGGGGGCGCCGCGGCGGGCCAACGGGGTGGCCGGCCAGGGCGCAGGCGGCTTTGACGAATTGGGTGTATTTGCCGCCGCCTTCCATCAGTTCCAGGAGGGGCAGCATGCGGAAGAACAGCTTGCGCGCCGCTGGGAAGTCTTTGTCAACCACGGTCAAATGGTAAAGGCTGGCGTGAGACTTTGGCAGCACGTTGGCCACGCCGCCGATCCAGCCGATGGCGCCCAGCATGAGGCTTTCCAGGGCAATGGTGTCGCAGCCGCAGAAGACGCCCAGGCGGTCGCCGCAGCGGCGGAGCAGTTCGGTGATGCGCGCCATCTCGCCGGTGCTTTCCTTGACGTAGCGGAGGTTGCGCAAGCCGGCCAGGCGCTCGATAAACTCGGGCGGCATGTCCACGCCGGTGCGGCCCGGGTAATTATAGAGGACGATGGGAATGCCGATGGCGTTGTTGACGGCGCGGAAATGGGCGAACAACTCCTCCGGCCGCGGCAGCGAGTAATAGGGGGCGGCCAGCATGACGCCGTCGCAGCCCAGTTGCTCGGCCTGCCGGGCAAAGGCGATGACGTCGCGGGTCGAACCGGCGTTGGCGCCGGCCACCACCGGGACGCGTCCGGCGACGACTTCCAGGGTGGTGCGGAGCACGCCCTCGCGCTCGTCGGCGGAGAGGGCGTAATACTCGCCGGTGCTGCCCAGCGGAACCAGGCCGTGCAGGCCCTGGCGGAGCAGGGCATCGGTGAAAGCGGCCAGGCGGGGGAAGTCAATTTCCTGGCTGGCCTTCATGGGCGTGACCGAGGCGGCAAAGACGCCGCGGAAGGTCCCGGCCTTTGTTGTGGGGGGACTGGTTTTCATTGGGGAATTCTGATCTTGGAATTGCTTATAGCTCCTCCAGTTCGTAACTGCTCGATTGCCAAATAGCTTGGCGGCGGTCGCAGACCGCCGCTACAGTGCAAATGCGAACTGGAAATGGCATTAGAGTTCTTGAATTTCAAAACACGTTGTCGCCACGCGAGGTTTTGCCGCAATTGAAAATTGGCAATTGAAAATCTTCAATTTTCGATCTCCAACGGTCGGCGGCGCGGCCTCTTTAAGACAACTGCGTCCAGATGGTCTTCAGTTCGGTGTATTGGTAATGGGCAAAAATAGACTTGTCGCGGCCGAAGAAGCCGGATTGCTTGAAGCCGCCAAAAGGCGTGGTGGCGTCGCCCTCGGAGAAACAGTTGATGGAGACGGTGCCGGCGCGCAGGGCGCGGGCGACGCGATGGGCGCGGCTGATGTCCTGGGTATAAAGCGAGGCGGTCAGGCCGTAGGGGGTGTCGTTGGCCAGGGCGATGGCTTCCTCCTCGGTGTTGAAGGTGAGAATGGACAGGACGGGGCCAAAAATTTCCTCGCGGGCAATGCGCATCGAGGGCTTGACCTGGTCGAAGATGGTGGCTTGGACGAAGAAGCCCCCGGAATTGGGCAAAGCGCGGTTGCCGCCCAGGGCGAGGCGGGCGCCTTCGTTTTTGCCGCTGTCAATGTAACCGAGGACTTTTTTGAGATGAGATTCTTCGATCATCGGGCCGATTTTGGTCGCGGGATCCAGCGGGTCGCCCACCAGCCATTCCTTGCTGGCCTGGAGCAACCCGGCCAGGAGCTTGTCCTTGAGCTTGCGGTGGACGATGAGCCGCGAGCCGGAACTGCAGTTCTCCCCCATGTTCCAGAACACGCAGTTGACAACCTGGCGGGCGACGTAATCCAAGTCGCCGGCGTCTTCCAGGACGACCTGCGGATTCTTGCCGCCCAGTTCGAGCAGGACGCGCTTGAGATTGGAACCGGCCGAGTAGTTGAGGAGCTGGCGGCCCACGTCGGTCGAGCCGGTGAAAGCGACCGCGTCCACGTCCATGTGCCTGCAGAGGGCGGCGCCAATGACGGCGCCGTTGCCGGGGACGACGTTGAGGACGCCGTCGGGAAGGCCGGCCTGGGCGGCGATTTCGGCCAGGCGCAGAGCGCTCAAGGAAGTCTGGCGGGCGGGCTTGACGACGACGCTGTTGCCGGTGGCGAGGATGGGGCCGAGCTTCCAGGCGGCCATCTGGATGGGGAAATTCCAGGGGAGGATGGCGCCCACCACACCCAGCGGTTCGCGCACGATCATGGCGACGTTGCCCGGCCCGGTCGGGGCGACCCTGTCATATTCCTTGTCCGCCGCTTCGGCGTGCCAGCGGAAACAATGGACCGTATCGGGCACGTCCATGGTCAGGCAGTCGGCGATGGGTTTGCCGGCATCCAGGCAGTCCAGCAAGGCCAGTTCGCCCAGGTTCTGCTCGAGGAGGTCAGCGAAATGAAGCAGGAGGTGCTTGCGCTCGGCGGGGGAGCGTTTGGCCCAAACGCCTTTTGCAAAGGAGCGGCGGGCGGCCTTGACGGCCTGGTCCACGTCGGCGCTGTCGCAGGAGGCGATTTTGGCCAGTGGCTTGCCGGTGGCCGGATTGATGGAGTCGTAAGTCTGGCCGGAGGCGGCGCTGACGAATTGGCCGTCTATGAAGGCGCGGGTGCGGAACTTGAGTTTGGCGGCGGCGGCTTTAATGGCTTTTGATTCAAGTTTAAGGCTCATAAAATACAGGGGTTAATGCTTGGCGAAGCATGAGCAGAGCCTGCCAGAAAACGCGCCGCTGTCAACCCGATTAAGATTAAGAGGGATCGGCGCGCAAGGCGATGACGGCCAGGGGCGGGTTGGAGGACGAGGGCAATTGCAGGGTTGTCTTTCTCGCAAAGGTGGGTTTAATTATGGGCATGAAAAAGCATGCCATCGTGGTGGTTGACCCGGAAATCATGAGTGGCGAGCCCTGCTTTGCCGGCACGCGTGTTCCGGTGCGGGCGTTGCTGGATTACATTGAAGGCGGCGAGACGCTCGACGAGTTCCTGGAGCAATATCCCACGGTTTCGCGCAAGCAGGCGGTGGATTTTCTGGAACAAGGCAGCGAACGGCTGCTCGCCACCGCCTGAAATTCAATGTGCGCCTTCCGCATCCTGCTGGACGAATGTCTCCCGAAGGATTTGGCGCGTGAACTTCCCGGCCACACCGTCAAAACCGTTCCGCAAGCCGGTTGGGCCAGCGTCAGCAACGGCAATCTCCTTCGTCTCATCGCCGACTCCCACAAATTTGATGTGTTTTTGACCATGGATAAACGGCTCCCGCAAGAGAACCCAACCCGGCGGCTCCCTTTTGCCATTGTCGTCTTGCGCGCCAAGTCCAACTGAATGGTTCATGTCTTCCCCTTTGCACCGGAAATCCTGCGCCGCCTTGCCGAATTTCAGCCGGGTCACGTCTATGTCTTGACGCAGCCGGATTGAACGCGCCGAGCGGCCAGCACCACTTCGCGGGGTGAGGGAATTCGGTCGAGCCGCAGGCTCGACGCTCCACCTTGCGCTACGGGGCGGGATCGGCGCGCAAGGCGATGACGGCCAGGGGCGGGAGGGTGAGGGCGGCGGAGAAGGGCTGGTGATGGAGCGGTTGGGCCTCCGCGCTCACACCGCCCAGATTCCCCTGGTTGCTCCCGCCGTAAATTTGGGCGTCCGAATTGAGCACTTCCCGCCAGAAACCGCCTTGGGGCAGGCCGACGCGGTAGCCCACCCGCAGTTCCGGCGTCAGATTCAGGATCACGGCCAGACGGCCGCCGCCATCCTGCTGCTGGCGGATAAAGGAAAGGACGCTGTGTTCGGTGTCGGCGCAATCAATCCAAAAAAAGCCGGCGGGTCGTAATCGGCGTCAAAGAGGGCGGGTTGGCCTTGATAAAACTGATTGAGGTCGCGCACCAAACGCTGCAGGCCGGCATGGTAGGGGCCTTGCTCCAGCAGCCCCCAGTCAATACTGGCGTTGGCGTTCCATTCCGAGGCACTGGCCCAGTTCGCAGCCCATGAATCAGCAGTTTTTTGCCGGGGAAAAGCCATTGATAGGCGAGCATCGCGCGCAAGTTGGCGAATTTCTGCCAGTCGTCGCCGGGCATTTTGCCCGCCAGCGAACCTTTGCCGTGGACCACCTCATCGTGGGAGAAGCGGCAGGATGAAATTTTCAGTGAATATGATAGAGCATCGCGAACGTCAGGTCGTTCTGATGATATTTGCGGTAAATCGGGTCGCGGCTGAAGTAGCTCAGGGTGTCGTGCATCCAGCCCATGTTCCATTTGAAACGAGAAGCCCAGGCCCGCCCAGCTAGGGCGGGCGGGTGACTTGCGGCCAGGCGGTGGATTCCTCGGCCATGGTGATGACGCCGGGATGGGCGGAGAGCGGGACGTGGTTGAAGTTTTTGAGGAATTCCATCGCCTCCAGGTTCTCCCGTCCGCCGTATTGGTTGGGAATCCACTCGCCGGGCTGGCGCGAATAATCCAGGTAAAGCATGGAGGCGACGGCATCCACGCGCAGGCCGTCAATGATGAAATCGTTCGCACCAGAACAAGCGCGTTGGCGACGAGGAAATTGCGCACTTCGTGCCGGCCGTAATTGAAAATGAGCGTGCCCCAGTCCTGGTGCGCTCCCTTGCGCGGGTCTTCGTGCTCGTAGAGCGCCGTGCCGTCGAACCGGGCCAGCGCCCAGTCATCGCGCGGGAAATGGGCGGGCACCCAGTCCATCAGCACGCCCATGCCCGCCTGATGGAGGTGCGTTGACCAGGAATTGCAAGTCATCCGGCGTGCCGTAGCGGCTGGTCGGCGCATAAAATCCAGTCACCTGATAGCCCCAGGACGGATAAAAGGCGTGCTCGGCCAGCGGCAGGAATTCGACGTGGGTAAAGCCCATCTGCCGGGCGTAGGCGGCCAGCGGCTCGGCGATCTCGCGGTAGTTCAACGATTCGCCGGCGCTTTTCTTTCGCCAGGAGCCGAGATGCACTTCGTAGATGCTCATCGGCACTGCGGAAGGGATTGCGCTGGCGGCGTTGTTCCAGCCAGGCTTTCGTCGCCCCAGGCGAAGCGGCGGTTGTCCCAGACGATGGAGGCGTTTTTGGGCGCGGCCTCGCAGAAAAAAGCCGTAAGGGTCGGTCTTGAGCACCAAGTCGCCCCGGGCGGTTCGGATTTCAAATTTGTAATGGGCGCCCTGGCCCACGCCCGGAATGAAAATCTCCCACACGCCCGAGGCGCCCAGCAGGCGCATGGTGTGGCAGCGCCCGTCCCAATGGTTGAAATCACCCACCACGCTGACCCGCTTGGCCTTCGGCGCCCAGACGGCGAAGCTCGCGCCCGCCACGCCGTCCAGGGTGCGCAGTTGCGCGCCCAGCTTCTCGTAAATGCGCCGTTCATTGCCCTTGTCCGAAAAGATACAAATCGGTCTCGCCCACGGTGGGCAGGAAGGAATAAGGATCGCGCCCCTGCTGGCTCGCGCCGTCGCGCCCGGTCAGGACAACGTCGTAGGCATAGACCCGGGTGGCCTGACGGGTGAACCCCTCGAACAGCCCGGCGGGGTGGATTTTTTTCAGCTTGATGGTGGGGCGGGATTTTTCATGAACGGGCACAATGGCGGCCTGTTTGGCCTGCGGGGCCAAGACGCGCACGACCACGCCGGAGCCGTCGGCCAGCGTGTGCATGCCCAGAAGTTCATGCGGGGAGCGATGCTGGAGTTGCACCAGACTTTCGGCTTCTGCCTTTGTGAGAATCATGCCGGGCGCAGAGTAGCACGGAAAGGGCGGCGGCAAAGCGCAAAGTTCGGGCACCTAGCCGGGAGGGCGCATCTCGACACTGCTACGAGGGTCCGACACCCGAATAATACAGGAGTGCGCCCGTCCTCGGGCGCAGCAGCGTGAGAAAGTCGGCGCACCGGTGATCTTTCTGCGCACCCAAAAACTCCTGGCTTGCTGCGGCCGGGGACGGCCGCACTCCGCCGGTAGCAGTGTCAAGATGCGCCCTAGCCGGGACGATGCAAATTGAACCACGGATGAACCCAGATAAACACCGATAAGGCAAGGCCATGACGGGCTTTCTCCTGGGGCTGGACTGAGCCACCCCATCGTGAGCGAAAGGAGCACGGGGAAATCTCCTTTTCTGGGCCGTAGGATCGGTGTCCATCCGTGTTCATCAGCGGTTCTACTCTGCAGGGATGCGGCTCAGAGGTTTTCGGAGAGTAAGATTAGGATTAAGATTAAGATTGGGAGGAGGAGCAACGGAGGACTAGCTTTGGCGGAAGGTGATGCGGGCCTTGCCGAGGTCGTAGGGGGACATTTCGACGTTGACCTTGTCGCCGACGCTGATGCGGATGAAATTCTTGCGCATCTTGCCGGAGATGTGGGCCAGAACCTCATGGCCGTTGGGCAGGGCCACGCGAAACATCGTCCCCGGCAAGACTTGGGTTACCTTGCCGTTCAATTCGATTGGCTCTTCTTTAGCCACGATTCGAGATTTAGTTTCAGGATTCTAAGGTTGCAGCAGCCCGGGCTGTCCCAGGACGGCGGGCAAACCATGCCTGCCGGGAGGGCTGAAATCAAGGCAAACTTAAAACGAATAAATGCGCCGCGACAGGCTGTGGCGCAAGAGGAAGCAGGCCAGCAGGGCAAAGGCGGAATAGCTGAAGAACTTGGCCAGGACAAGGACCGCATTCACCCCATCCCAGTCCTGGGAAGGTTGCACGGCCACCAAAACGAGATAAAAGGGAACCCACAGGGCAATCCAGGTCAGCACCGCCGCCGCGATCAAGTTTTTCACGCGCAAGGCAAAGTAGGTGGCGAAGACCGGCAGGCTCAGAAGAGCAAAGGCCAGGATAAATGCCACCGCGACAACAGCAGAAGAAGCTTCTTCAGTCCATTCGTTGCACAAAAAGAAGAGGGCCAGGACCAGGCCCGCGGGGAGGAATTGTTTCCACAAACCCCACACGCGGCCGAAGATAAGTTTGTTGACTGAAACCGGCGTGACCAAAATCAACTCCAGGGCGCCGCTGCGCTTTTCCTCCAAAAAACCGCTGACGCCGACAAAAGTGTAAAGTCCGGCCAGCGTCAGCAGCAAAGCCATGTTGATCATTTCACGAACCTCCCGGTCACCGTTGCCAGCCGCGCATTCGACCAGCACAAAAGCCAGGCACAGGCCCCATTTGCCCAGGCGCGCTTTCCAGGAATACTGTTGCAGCCAGGCGATGGGGTTCCAATCCAGGGAGCGTTGCATTTTGCGCCGGAACCGGCGTTGGAACAGCGGCGTGCAATAGCGCCGGAGCAAACTCTCGCGGCGGAGGGAGGGGACTTTGTCCTGCCAGGAGCGTTCGACCCGGCGCGCCGCGAAGCGGGCGACCAGGTAAAAGAACAGGAGCGTGACGGGCGGGCCGGTCCAACAAAGCGTTGCCCAGATTTTACCGAGGACAGCGGACACCGAGGCCAAGGCGCTCCAACTGGCAAAACCCCGAATGTCGAGAAGCCCGGAGAAAATAGACATGGTTTCCAAACTGGCCCGCCACCAGCTCACTTCGTTGAGGATGGCGAATCCGCCCCGCCACCCGACGAGAAGGATGAACTGCAAAAGCTGTCCGTAGAGGAGCAGGAAGAGGGCTGAGAAGAGGAAGGCCAGAAGGAAGGCCGTGTTCCGCTCCCGGGCCAGGGAGGAGGCGAGCAAGCCGGCCGCCAGGCAGAGCACCGTGGCGCAAAACTCCAGGCTCAAGGCGCTGAAAGCGTCGAACCAAGTGATGCCGCCGGTCATGAAGGGAATGGTGAGGAGCGGCAGGACGGCCAGCCAGAGGGTCAAGGCCCGCAGCGCCTGGGCCAGCGCCTTGCCGGCGACAATGCCCCCCGCGCTCAATGGAGTCAAGAATAATAATCCCAGGGTCCCTTCCCGCTTTTCCCGCGCGATGCAGTCGGCCGCCAGGGCGGGCACGATGAGGAAGATCAGGCCGAGCAGCAAGTTGTGCAGGCTGGCGAAAAGCCAGCCGCCCAATTGGTCGGCCGGTTTGTCCGATCTGGCCACGATATTCCAAAGGAGCAGCGTGCCCACGGCCACGCTCCAGAAGCGCAGGCGGTGGTTGACGGGCCGGCGCGCCCCTTCGCGCAGTTCGCGCTGCACGACAGGCCAGACGTTGACGTGGGTGAGCTTGCGTGGTTTCACACGGCCGCCGGGTTTAGAAAGAATAGAGCCTCCGCAAAAGGCAGTGGCGCAGAAGGAAACAAGCCACCAAGGCAAGAGCGAAATTTCCCAAACTGTACGCCACAGAGATCCAGATCTCCGGTATGCTGTCAACATCGTGAATCACCATCTGAAACTGAAGCGCCCGGACAAACAGCATGACAAAGACAAAGGGCAGATACAGCGCAACCCAGGTCATTCCCGCCGCCACAATCTGATTCTTGACGCGCAGGGCAAAATACAAGGCGAAGGCCGGCAGGGCCACAAATGCGGAAACAAAACTCAACGGCCCCCGGAGGTAATCGCTAAGAAACTCAATAATCCGGCCGTCCGAAAGAAGGCTGAATTTCAAAACCCCGTGGACCCAAAGGATACCAACATCGGAAAGGGCAAGCATTAGAGCCGCCGGCAGGAATTGTTTCCAGACGCCCAACAGGCGGCCGAAGATAATTTGGTTGATTGCAATGGGAGTGACCAAAATCAATTCCAGCGCGCCGCTGCGTTTCTCCTGCGCAAAACTGTTGATGCCGGCGAAAGTCATGCCGGCCAAAATAGTGAATGATAATATTGGCAGGATTGGTTCGCCGAATCCATAGTAGGGCGGTGCGTTGCTCACGTACCCGGTTATGACGATGACCAAAGCCAGGCAGAGGAGCCATTTGATCAGCCGCGCTTTCCAGGAATACTGTTGCAGCCAGGCGATGGGGTTTCGATCCAGGGTCCGGCGCGTTCTGCGCGCGAACCAGCGTTGAAACAGAGGCGTGCAGTATTTCCGGACCAGGCTCTCTTGGCGAAGGGAGGGAATTTTCTCATGCCACGACCTCGCCAGCCTCCACGCCGCGAAGCGGAGCAGGAGGACAAACAGAAGCAATGCCGGAAGCGGGCTTACCCAGAGAGTCTGGTGCCAAGTGTGAATAAATGGGACGGTCATTAGGGAGACGTTGAAGCTGCCGCCCGTGGTTGCATCCAACTCCGTCGGAAGGCCTGAGAGCAACATTGCGTAATCCTGCGGCCAATCAAAGATTAGAGGAACTCCGGCCAGGAACGAGAAGCAGGCCAAGGTACAGAAGACCGACACAATGATTGCCGCCAAAAGTAGCGCCACGACGAAGGCCGCGCCCCGGCCTTTGACCAGGGTCGAGGCCAGCAAACCCGCCGCCAGACACAGCACCAAGACGGAAAATTCCAGCGCGAGAAAAGCCGAGGCATCAGCCCATCCAATGCCTCCCATCACGAAGGGTATCGTCAGCACGGGCGCCACGGAAACCCACAGCGTCATGGCGCGCAAGGCTTGCGCCAAACCCTTGCCCGCCACGATCCCGCCCGCCGTCAACGGAGTCAGGAATAATAATCCCAAAGTTCCCTCCCGCTTTTCCCGCGCGATGCAATCGGCCGTCATCAACGGCACCACCAGGCAAATCAGCCCCATTAAAACAACATGCAACCCCGCGAAGAGATACTGGCCCATTACCTTATCCTGCTCATCCGGGTTGTCGGTTACTATGAAAACCACCACGAGAAGCCCGGCGGTGGCGGCGCCGACGCGCAGCCAGTAGTTAAAAGGCCAGGCGCGCCCCTTCGCGCAGTTCGCGCTGCACGACGGGCCAGGTTCCTCCTAAAAAGCGGTTCTTGGACATTCCTTCAACCTTCTTGCAAAGCAGCGCCTCCATCTTGGTTGGTAGGGCGCGCACTCCGTGCGCGCCGCGGCGGGCAGTCCCGGCGTGCCGGGACCCTGCCTCAGTTAATGTTCTTCTCCCCGTACCCCAAAGCAAGCAGAACATTAACTGAGGCAGGATAAGTTGGATGTAACGGGGTGTAACGGGTGCAATTTTCGTAAACCGTTGATAATCAACAACTGTAACGGTGTAACGGGTGTAGCGCACCTCACCCTGCCTGCAAGTGTGGGCGTCCAACAAGTCGCCACCCAGGCAGTGCCTTAATTTGGTGTAGAGTCGAGCCTGTGGCTCGACTTCGGCGCACAGCGCCGACACTACAACAATGCATTTAAGGCACCACCGCCACCCACACTTGCTGGCCAACCGAAAAAACGAGTCGCAAGCCGGGTGCAGGACAAAATTCTTCACAAGCCGATGCTTGCGGGGTAGCGAGTATATGCGTCTCCATATACCCATGGCGCGCGCTACCCCTCTCTCTCCACGCGTGCGGGGAGAGAGCCGGAGAGAGGTGTTCCCTTAATCGTCCCACTCCTGCCGCGAAGAATTTTGTCCTGCGCCCCGCAAGCCTTTCCCGGTCGTCAATCGAGTCACGGCTTGACGGAGTCTCGCCCTGCCAAAATCAACGCCTCCACGTCGGGTGGTAGCGCGGGCACTCCGCTGCCCGCCGCGGCGCGCACGGAGTGCGCGCCCCACCTTTCCATCCGCTTATTGGGTTTCGCCGCGGGTGACGCGCAGGAAAACTTCTTCCAGCCCCAGTTCGTCCTCCCACAGGCCGGTGAATTTGACGCCGCCATTGACCAGGGTGACGGCCAGGATGGAAGGGTCCACTTCCGGGTTGGCGAAGGTGACCTTGACCTGGCCGTCCACGGCGACGGCATCGGCCACGGTGGGGAGGGCCTTCAAAACGGCGATGGCCGGGGCGGGATCGCCTTCCGGGAGCACCCAATAAATCAGGCCGGTGGACATCTGTTGGCGCACGCCCTGCACCGGGCCGCTGTAGATGAGCTTGCCCTTCTCGATGATGGCGACGCGATTGCAGAGGGTTTGCAGTTCGCTCAGGATGTGGGAGGAAATAATGATGGTTTTGCCCAGGCGCTGCAGTTCCTGGAGAATGGCCATCATCTCGATGCGGGCGCGCGGGTCCAGGCCGCTGGCCGGTTCGTCCAGGAGGAGCAGGCGGGGGTCGTGGATCAGGACGCGGGCCAGGCCGAGGCGCTGTTGCATGCCGCGGCTCAAGGCCCCGATGATGGCGCCGCGTTTCTCGGTCAAGCCCACCAGTTCGAGCACGTCGGCCACGGTTTTCTCGCGCTGGGCTGTCGGGATTTTGTAACAGGCGCCGAAGAAATCCAGGTATTCGGTGACTTCCATGTCCTTGTAAACGCCGAAGAAATCGGGCATGTAACCGATGACATGGCGCACCGCGTCGGCCTCGCGCACCACGTCGTGGCCGAGGATTTTGGCGGTGCCGGCCGAGGGGGCCAGGAAAGTGGCGAGAATGCGCAGGGTGGTGGTTTTGCCCGCGCCGTTGGAGCCGATGAAGCCGAACAAATCCCCCTGGTTAATGGTCAAGTCCAGGCAATTCAGCGCGGTGATGTTGCCGTAAAGGCGGGTCAGGCCGAGGGTGGCCACGGCGGGAATGGGCGGAGCGTCCATAAAGGTTTAGTGGGGAGGGGGAAAGATTAAGATTAAGATTAAGAGTAGGATTAAGGAGGGGCCATCGCGGTTTGGTTGGGCGGGCGCAAGAGGGGAAAGGGATTGGTTTCCATTACTTGACAGGGGCGATCAGCCGGAGGAGCGTGTCGCGATGGGTGCGTCTGGCCGTGAAACGGTTGAGGGGGGCGGCCGGGGAATGGTCCGGGTCCCAGGCCAGCAGGATGGCGTGGTCCGCGCCGACATAACGGCTGAGGTCCAGGCTGTGAAAGACCTCGAAGTTTTGCCAGCCTTGCTCCGCCGGCCCGTTCATTTTGGCGAGGAAGGAGGCGGCCATGGCCCCTTCGGCGACGTTGGGGATGGCGACGGCATTGTTGCCGAAGTTTTGGCGCCGGGTTTGGACGGCGCTGCGAAAAGGCTGGGAGTATTGGTTGACGAAGTTGGCCAGGGACGTGCCGTCGGCGGGGTTGATGGTGAAGGTCTTGCTCTGGTGCGGAGGGAGCGCGCCCAGATTATAAAGGCGCTGGCCGAGCACGAGGCGGGCTTGGGGCAAGCTGCGGTCCGTCGTGTTTTCAATGGCCGCGGTCCAGCCGTCTCCCTGCCGGGTGACGGACAGGGTCAGCGGCACCGGCAAGGCCCGTTGCATCCAGTCGCTGACGTAAAGCTGGCTGGTCCAGACCGGGACAAAGGCCTCGGCGTCGAACCAGTTGCCGGTTTGGACGATGGAGGCGCCGCTGGTTTCCGAGCCGCCGCCGTAGTTGCCGCCGTATTCGCCGCGCAAGGTGGCGAAGGGCTGGACGCTGCCCAGTTGGTAATGGGCGTTGACCGGGGAATAAATGGAGAGATAGGTTTCCCCGCGGAGCACGGCGCTGGGCAGGTCCGGCTGCAGGTCGGGCAGGACATCCACCACGTTCAATTCGTTCCATTCCAATTCGCCGGCGCGCAGATGAAAGCCGATCAAATAAATCAGCCCGGAAAAGGCGACGACGTAGAGCGGAAAAGTGACCCAGGTCAGCATCTGGCGGTTGATTTTTTTGAGCCAGGTACTGGTCCAGCGGCCCGATCACCGCCAGGTAGGCGACCAGCAGGGCCAGCAGCCAGGGCAAGGGCAGCTTGCGCACCTGCTTGCTGTCAATCATCGAGCCGAAAATGCCGTCGCTGCCCAGCCGCGGCACGTTCGGCGCATAGCCGCTGGCAGTCAGCCGGGCCAGCGGAATCTCGGCGAGCTTGGCCCAGAACCATCCGCGATTTTTCCACGAAATAAACGGCTCGCGCTCCGGACTGAACGTCAGAACGGTAATGCGCCCGCGTCCGCGCTCGGCCGTCACGGCCAGCGGCGCGGCGTCATCGCCGATCAAGGCGACGCCGTCGCGCAGGGTGCCGGTGAGCAAGGGCAGGGGCGCGGCTTCAAACTGGGGGTCGTCGGGCAGGTTGGCCGGGGAAGTCACGGCGGGTTCCAGGCCCGGGTTGCCTCTGCCTTGGATGGGCGCGCTCAGGCCGGGTGGGAGGGGGGACGGCTGCCCGCGGCGCCGGGCGGCCATGATGGCGGCATTGCGAGCGGCCATGGCGGACTGCAGGGCCGCCTCGGATGGATCGAACGGAGCGTTGGGGGATTGGAAGCGGGCGCTGGTCCAAGGCCCGCGCAGCCACTGGTCGAGCTGGGGATGGTTGTCCAGGTTGCGGGCGTCGGTCAGATCGCAGGGCATCAAATCGCGCAGCCAGCGGTTGCCGGTGATGTCGGAAATCTGCTCCACGCCCACGACCAGATGTCCGCCGTTTTGCAGCCAGGCGCGCAGGGCCTGGACTTGCGGCTCTTTCAAATCCAGCGCCTTGGCGGAATTGAGATACAACAGGTCAATGCTCTCCATGGGCAGCGGATTGTCCGGGAAGCTTTCGGTCTGGAGCCGGGCCGCGCCATAGGGAGAAGAATTCTGGAAGCGGACGGACATGGGCAATTCGGGGAAGGAAGGCAGGCCTTGGACGGTGCGGCACAGCCCCGCGACCAGGGGCAAATCATGGGAGGTGACTTTGGCCCTCACCCCGGTCTGCTCGGCCCGGACTTTGCCGCGCTCATCCAGGAGGCGGACGTTCCAGACGCTGGCGGCGGTGAAGACGGGGATGACGACGCGTTTGAGAGTGCCGGTGGGCAGGTCCACCTTGACGCGGCGGATTTGCCCGCGGGCCAATTGCTCGGCGCTGACTTCGATGATGGCGTTGAAACCCGGCCCGTCGTTTTGAACCTCGCAGGTGATGGGAAACCAGCCCTGCTCGGGCAACAGGTAGTTGTAGCCGGGAATCACGTCGAAGCGCGGTGCTCCCGCCGCCTGGCTGGCCGGCCCGGCCAGCAGCGCCAGCAGCGCGGCGGCAAAGGACACAAGGAGGCGCTTGCCACAATGCAGACTGCGCGACATGACCAGTTTTGGCGTCATTCCAAGGCGGTGACCAGCAGGATGTATAGGGCCGATTCCGGTCAATGCAAGGGCAAATGTGGCCCTGAAGATGATGTCCGATTATGACGCTTGAGCCGGGATGGTTGTTTCACGGCGGGTTTTTCCGGCAGGCAGGGCCGCCATGCCTGGAAACCAGTTCAAATCCACTCGATATTAATAATGCGGAGTTCCCGCACAAAAGCATCAGGCCAAAAAGAGATCAAGAATGATCCGGCAACCTAGATCTGAATTGACCGGCCAGTGTCGTCCTTGCCCGCAAAATCACCTTTCTGCAACGGCTCGGCGGCGATTGCTTGGAGAGCCTGGATAAGCTTTTGGCGATGGCGGGGCTTGGTTCCCAGGAGAAAATGAACCGAGGTCTCGTTGAGCACGAACTGCCAGCTTTCACTCACAAGCCTTCAGCCTTGAGAGTTTCATGCAATCGTTCGGCCTGGGCGAGTGAAAACTTTTTGCCGCGGTCAATTTCCTGGTTCAACCGTGTGAGTTCAGACTGGTAGGCCGGATCATCTTTGCGGGCAAGATGCGTGAGGAACGCGGCCAAGTAGGCTCGCTCCTCCGGGGAGCTTTGCTCGATGCCGCGCTTTATTTCCTTCACTGTCACATCGCAAAATTGCTTCGCACCGGGCGATTGTTCAAGCAGGTTTTGCGCGGGGAATGAATTTTCATTTCGAGACCTCTGGAAAACGCCTGTAGCGGCGGTCTATGACCGTCGCCATGCCGTTATTTCCCCTGGTTGGCGGCGGTCACAGACCGCCGCTACAATCGTGGACGCGCGTTTTGCAGAGGTCTCATTTCATATGAAATCGGTCGGACGGGCTGAAATCTCGAAAGCAACATTTGTGTGGCGGAGGCTTTTTTTCTGGAGTTAGGCGGGCTTTGTTTGCAATGTTGGCCATGCGCCAGGTGAACAGCTCATGGCGCGCGCTTAATTTATGAAATCCGCTGCCCCTTGCGTTCTGGCGATAAACGGCGGCTCCTCCAGCATCAAGTTCGCCCTCTGCCAGGCGGGCGAAGGGCGGCGGCTGCTGGAGGGCAAGCTGGATCGCATCGGCCTGAGCGGCACGAATTTGGCGGCGCGCGACCCGTCCGGCCAGACCCGGTGCGCCCTGCCGCTCAAGGCGGCCAATCACGGCGCGGCGGCCGGTTTTCTTTTGGAGTGGCTGGCGGCGCAGCCGGGCTTCGCCGCCATCGCGGGCGTGGGCCACCGCGTGGTGCATGGCATGGCGCATTCCGAACCGGAGCGGGTCACGCCGGGGTTGCTGGCGGAATTGCATCGCACCACGCCGTATGACCCGGATCATTTGCCACGGGAGATTGAGTTGATTCGCGCCATCCGCCGGCGTTATCCGAAATTGCCCCAGGTGGCCTGTTTCGACACGGCCTTCCACCGCACCATGCCGCGGGTCGCCCGATTGCTGGCCATCCCGCGCCGTTACACGACCAAGGGGATGCAGCGCTACGGTTTCCACGGTTTGTCCTACGCCTATTTGATGGAAGAATTGGCGCGCCTGGGCGACGCGGCGGCCCGGAAGGGCAGGGTGATCCTGGCCCATCTGGGCAACGGAGCCAGCCTGGCGGCGGTGCGGGATGGCAAAAGCATGGACACCAGCATGGGCTTCACCCCGGCCGCCGGCCTGGTGATGAGCAGCCGTTCGGGTGATTTGGACCCGGGACTGCTTTCCTTTTTGTCGCGCACCCGGAACATGACGGCGTGGCAATTTGAGCAGATGGTCAACCACCAGTCCGGGCTGCTGGGGATTTCGGAGACCAGTTCGGACATGCGGGACTTGCTGGCGCGGGAAGCCCGGGATGTCCGGGCGGCGGAAGCCGTGGCGCTGTTTTGTTACCAGGCCAGGAAGTGGATCGGCTCCTTCGCCGCCGTGCTGGGGGGAGTGGACACATTGGTTTTTTCCGCGGGCATCGGGGAAAATTGCCCGTCCATTCGCCGCCGGATCTGCGCGGGCCTGGGCTTTCTCGGAATTGAATTAAACCCGGCGCGCAACCGGAAGAATGCCCCGCTGATTTCCTCCGCCGCCAGCCGGGTCGCGGTGCGGGTCATTCGCACCGACGAAGAACGCATGATTGCCCGATCCGTCACCCGCCTTCTCCACCTCGGAGGAGGCAACCCCATTGAACCATGAAGACCAATGCACTCACCCCGGAACTGCTCCGCCAAATGGACGCCTACTGGCGCGCCGCCAACTACCTGTCGGTCGGGCAGATTTATCTGCTGGACAATCCGCTGCTGAAACGGCCGCTGGCGCTGGCGGATGTCAAACACATGCTGCTGGGCCACTGGGGCACGACGCCCGGCCAGAACTTCATCTACGCCCACCTGAACCGGGTGATTAAAAAACATGATCTGAACATGATTTACCTGTCCGGCCCCGGGCACGGCGGCCCGGCGGTGGTGGCCAACACCTACCTGGAAGGGACTTACAGCGAAATCTACCCCGACATCAGCCAGGATGAGGCCGGGCTGCAAAAGCTCTTCAAGCAGTTCTCCTTTCCCGGCGGGATTCCCAGCCACGCTTCGCCGGAATGTCCGGGGTCCATCCACGAGGGCGGGGAGCTGGGCTATTCGCTCAGCCACGCCTTTGGGGCTGTATTTGACAACCCGGATTTGGTGGCGGCCTGCGTGGTGGGCGATGGCGAGGCGGAAACCGGCCCGCTGGCCACGGCGTGGCATTCCAACAAGTTTCTGGATCCGGTCACCGACGGGGTGGTGCTGCCGATTCTGCACCTCAACGGTTACAAGATTTCCAATCCGACTGTCCTGGCCCGCATCCCGCGCCAGGAATTGGAACAGTTGTTGCTCGGCTACGGGTGGCAGCCTTGCTTCGTCGAGGGCCATGAGCCGGATTTGGTGCACCAGGCCATGGCCGCCGCCTTGGACACGGCCGTGGGGCGCATCCAGCACATTCTGCGGGAGGCGCGCCTTCACCACAACCCGGCGCGTCCGCGCTGGCCAATGATCGTCCTCAATTCGCCCAAGGGCTGGACCGGCCCGAAGGCGGTGGACGGCCTGCCCAACGAAGGGACATTCCGTTCCCATCAGGTACCGCTGTCCGTATCTGCGGCGGCACCGCCCGAACATCTGCAACAACTTGAGGGGTGGTTGAAAAGCTATCGGCCGGAGGAATTGTTTGATGAACGCGGCCATCTCAAACCGGAATTGGCGGCCTTGGCCCCGACCGGGCCGCGCCGCATGGGGGCCAATCCCCACGCCAACGGCGGGATGTTGCTGCGCGATTTGCGCATGCCGGATTTCCGCAACTACGCCGTGGCCGTGCCGGCGCCGGGCACGCGCGGTCCCGGCGACACGCATGTGCTCGGCCGCTTCCTGCGCGAGGTCACCCAGTTGAACCGGGAGCAGCGGAATTTCCGCATCTTCGGCCCCGATGAGACGCTCTCCAATGGTTTGGAAGCGGTCTTTGAGGTGACGCAACGGCAGTGGGAAGGTGCCACCGTGCCCAACGACGAGTTCCTCGCGCCGGAGGGGCGGATTCTGGAAATGCTCAGCGAGCATCAGTGCGAGGGCTGGCTGGAGGGCTACCTGCTGACCGGGCGGCACGGGCTGTTCAATTGCTACGAGGCGTTCATCCACATTGTGGATTCGATGTTCAACCAGCACGCCAAGTGGTTGAAGGTCACCGCGCACTTGCCGTGGCGGCGTAAGATTGCCTCGCTCAATTATCTGCTGGCATCCCATGTCTGGCGGCAGGACCACAACGGCTTCACCCACCAGGACCCCGGCTTCATTGACCACGTCGTCAACAAGAAGGCGGAGATCGTGCGGGTTTACCTGCCGCCGGACGCCAACTGCCTGCTCTCGGTGATGGACCACTGCCTGCGCAGCCGGCATTACGTCAATGTCGTCATTGCGGGCAAGCACCCGTCGCCGCAATGGCTGGACATGGCGGCGGCGGTCAAACATTGCACCAAGGGCATCGGCACCTGGCCCTGGGCGGGCAACGACCAGGAGGCCGGGCCGGAGGTGGTGATGGCCTGCGCCGGCGACGTGCCCACCCTGGAGACGCTGGCGGCCGTTTCCATCCTGCGCCGGCATTTGCCGGGGCTGAGAATCCGGGTGGTCAACGTGGTGGACCTGATGAAGCTGCAGCCGGACACGGAACATCCGCACGGTTTGAGCGACACCGATTTCGATGATCTGTTCACCAGGGACAAGCCGGTCATCTTCGCCTTTCACGGTTATCCGTGGCTGATCCACCGGCTGACTTACCGCCGCACCAACCACGACAACATCCATGTGCGCGGCTACAAGGAAGAGGGCACCATCACCACCGCCTTTGACATGACCGTGCTCAATGATCTGGACCGGTTCCATCTGGTGATGGACGCGATAGACCGCCTGCCGCAAACGGGGGAGAAGGGCGTCTATCTCAAGCAGCAGCTTCAGGACAAACTGATCGAGCACAAGCAATACATCTGTGCAAATGGCGAAGACCTGCCGGAAATCCGCAACTGGAAATGGAGCCAGCCCTGAGCCGGCCACCTGGGGTGAAGGCAGACCTCGAAGGCATCCTCCCATCCCAAATAGCGGGCATGACGAACACGCGAGAAGGCGGCTTCGCCATAAGGTTTCTTGAGTTGAACGGATGCTTTCATGTTGAAATCGTGCCTGAATACCTGCGGGCAGGCAATCCAATTGAGGCTGGCGGAGGGTGGCATCTGCGCCCCATCCGCGCGATTGCGGGCTTGACGCTGTTTTTGGAAGAGGCATGTTTTGCGGCCATGCGGGCAATCCAGCAGCAGTCAATGGCCGCAGCATGGCTTCGGTGCGAGGCCTTCGCTGCGCTTGTCTTGCTCTTCTTTTCTTTCCAGGCGGCCCGCGCCCAGGACAATTATGAGATTCAAGTGTACGCCTCGGAAACGGTGGCGCCGGGTTCGACCATGCTGGAGCTGCACAGCAACTACACCATGGACGGCAGCCACGCGGTGGAGAACGGCGTGCTGCCCTCCGATCACGCCATCCATGAAACGCTGGAAATCACCCACGGTTGGAATCCGTGGTTTGAAACGGGTTTTTACGTTTTCTCCTCCCTCCAGCCCGGCCAGGGTTGGAACTGGGTGGGGGACCATCTCCGCCCGCGGGTGCGGATCCCGGAGGAATGGCACTGGCCGGTCGGGTTGAGCCTGTCGGTCGAGGCCGGTTACCAGCGGCCTTCCTACTGCCAGGACACCTGGAACCTGGAACTGCGGCC
The DNA here is from genome assembly GCA_963707025.1 of uncultured Verrucomicrobiae bacterium. Taxonomy (GTDB): domain Bacteria; phylum Verrucomicrobiota; class Verrucomicrobiia; order Limisphaerales; family Palsa-1400; genus JBEKOF01. Next base: position 831,147 of record CAVPOM010000004.1, read on the forward strand.
TATTATTGACAAGCAGGTCGGCCCCTGGTATTTCGCGGTGAACCCCGCCCTGGAAAAATCCCTGCACGGCTACGGGGCCGGGGAGGGGTGGGGTTTTTCCCCGGCCGTCAAGATCAGTTATGATGTGACGCGGGTCGTCACCGTTGGAGTGGAGTATTACGGGGACCTGGGGCCGATCACCCATTTCAGCAACTACACCGACCAGCAACATCAAATCTTCCCGGCACTGGACCTGAACTTCTCGAAGGATTGGGAGTTCAACTGCGGTTTTGGTTTCGGCCTGACCCACAGTTCGGACAATCTGCTCTTCAAGATGATTCTCGGCCGCCGCTTCTGAGCCTGGGGGAGGAGGCGGGCTGCGCCTGGCGGGCGAGGAGTTCCAGGCGGGAGTGGATGAATCGCTCGATGGCGGGCAGGGCGCATGGCTTGGTCAGACAGGGAACATCGTGACTGGAAAAGAAGCGTTTGGCATCCACCCCGATGATGTCGCCGGTCATAAACACCATCCGCTTGGCCAGGTCCGGATCGCGGCGCAGTGTTATTTCAAAAAGTTGCTCGCCGGTCAGGCCGGGCATGCGAAAGTCGGAGATGATGAGATCGAAGGCGGCCCGTTCCATCAGGGCCAGGGCTTCTTCGGTGCTGCTGCAGAATTGGGCGCGATGCCCCGTCATGTTCAGGTATTCGCAGATCATTTCCGCCAGGGCGGCTTCATCATCAATCATCAGAATGCGGGCGCCCTGCCGGGCCGCAGGGGCCGGATCGGGCGGGTGGGGCGTTGCGTCCGGCTCCGGCTCGGCCGCCGCCGGAACCGCCGCCTCATGGTCAACCATGCTGACGAGGGGGAGTTCCACCACGAAGGCGGCCCCGCCCAGCACGGACGGTTCGTAAAAGATCCGGCCGTGATGATCGGCCACGATTTGATGGGAGATGGACAGGCCCAGGCCGGTGCCGGCGCCCACGGCCTTGGTGGTGAAAAACGGCTCGAATATTCTTGAGACCAGATGGGCCGGCACGCCCGGTCCGTTGTCCTCGACCCGCGCTTGCACCAGCTCGCCCTTGCGCCGGGTGGAGATTTTGATGTGCGGACTGTCGGTGTGCGGTTCGGTGGCTTGTTCGGCGTTGCGCCAGAGGTTGATGAAGACCCGCTCCAACTGGCTGGAATGGCCGGTCATGGGCGGGCAATGGGGATCGAGTTGCAAGGTGCAGCGGAGGGCCTGGCCGGCGCGGGCCAGGCGTTGATTGTCGGCGATGGCGGAGATCATCCGGTTCAAATCAATGGGCTCCATATCCTGGTTCTTACTGCGGGCCACGGCCAGGAAGTTGCGGATGAGCGCGGCGGCCCGGTTGCTTTCATTGATGACCCTCTGGATGTCGTTGCGCATGCGGCCGTCGCAGCCCGGCCGGGCCAGAATCAGCTCCAAATGGGCGTTCATAATGGCCAGCGGGTTGTTGACCTCGTGGGCGATGCCGGAGGCCAGTTGCCCCAGGGCGGAGAGCTTCTCCGCCTCGCGCAGTTGCTGCTCCAGGCGGGCGCGTTCGTTGAGTTCGCGCAGCACCAGATGATAGGCCGGTTTTCCTTCCAATTCCACGGCCGAGGAGGTGAGGTCCGCCATGACCGTTCTCCCGTCCAAACAGCGCAGGGCGACTTGGGGACTTTGGCTGAGCAAATCAAACCAGCGGACTTTTTCCCCGCCGTCAGGCAGCACCAGGAAGTCGCTGATCAGATGGGGGTCGGTGGTTCTGCTGGCGATGCCCAGCAGGCGTTGCGCCGCGGGATTCCAATCCACAATCCGCAAATCGGCCGCATCCACCAGCACAATCCCCTCCTGGGCCTGCTGAAACAGGGTGCGGTAACGCTCCTCCGCCAGGCTTACTTTGGTGGCCAGGCGGCTCTTTTCGACTGTGGCCGACTGCAGTTGTTCCTCGGTTTGCCGGTTGAGGCGGCGCGCCTCCTCCAGCACCAGGACGATCATGCTCACGGCGATGAGCAGTTGCAGGACAGCGGAGATAAAGAAGGCGGCCACCAGCAGTTGCAGGTTGCCCGCGACAAACGGGCATGCTGTCAGGTAGAACCCCCACAGGAGGAAGCCGAAGGCCAGCAGGCCCGCCCCGACAAAGCGGGTGGTGCGCCGCAGCCTGAAAAACGCCACGGCGCAGATCACGCTCGCCGCCCCCATCAAAGCGAAGACCGGCACACTGCCCCACAAGCGGTCCCGCACATGGAAGAATTCCACATAACTCCAGGTGAAAAGAAAGCCGGTGAAAAGAGCAATGAGGCGCTGGTTGTCGGCGCTGCCCAGAAATGAGGCACTACCCCACAGGAGAAAGACAGCGCTGCAATTCAGGCACCATTGCCGCAGCATCGCCAGCAGCGGGGTGCCGTCCGCATTGTAAAAATTGAGGCCCAGGGAAAGCCAGACGGCGTAAAACAACCAGGCCACGTTCCAAATGGCGAAATAGCGGCGCCGGGTGTAGTGATTGAGATAAAAAAACAGGATGACCAGCACCCAGACGCTCAACAGGGAAACGAGCAGTCCGGTGCGCAGGTACTCCGGCGGAATGGCCAGGCTGTCCACAATCCAATGTCCCATTGGTCTCATAATGCGGTGTCTCAATGGCTAACCAACTTCTTCGGGAGCAGGAAGAATGCCAATGGACACCAACGCCCAGGAAGGCCAAAGCCGCCTCAACCCTTCATACATTCGGGATATTGCCGCATCAGGCCCCAACCGATGTCGGTATGGCTGATGGTGCCCACGATCTGATGGTTGCGCACCACTGGCAACTGCTTGACACGGCGGGCCATCATGGTCGCCCCGGCCTTGAGCGCCTGGAGATCGGGGGAGACGGTGATGACGTTCTTGGTCATGACCTCCTCGACGGGAAGATGGGCGATGTCCTTGAAGCGATCTTCCATCAACTGCGGAGTGGTCAGGTACTCCTCATGTTCCATCAGTTCTTTTTGCGTGGGAAGCAGTTTGCGGCTGAGATCCGTGTAGGTGACAATGCCAGCCAGCTTCTGCTCGCTGTCCACGACCAGAATATGACTCAGATGATAGCGGAGCATCAGTTGCAGAATTTCCCATAGCGCCGTCTTGGGGCCGACGGTGATCAGTTGGGGATTCATCAATTCGAGGACTTTCATTTTTGTGGAACGAAGGGGCTCACGGCGCCGCCTGAGAAGAAGGGGCTTCTGGACGCCGGCGCGGCCAGGGAGAATTGGTTTTGGCGGGCGATCATTTTTTGCAGCCTATTCGGCTGGAGCGGGGGTCGCCGCCGCCGCCGCCGATGTCTTCTGCCGGAAGACGAGCTTGCCGTCTTGCACGGTGACGACAATCGGCTCGTTGGGGTGGAGGCTGCCTTTCAAGATTTCCTCGGCCAGCGGGTCCTCCAGGTTGCGTTCCACCGCCCGGCGCATGGGACGGGCGCCGTTGGTCGGATCATAACCCTTCTCCAGCAGAAAATCCCGGGCCGTGTCATCCAGGCTCAATTGCAGTTGCCGGCCCTTGAGACGCAGCATCACTTTGGAGATTTCCAGTTGGAGAATTTCCACCAGTTCCGGCCTGGTCAGCGAACGGAAAACGATGGCGTCGTCCAGGCGGTTGAGAAATTCGGGGCGGAAGATGCGCTTGGCTTCGTCCATGATTTTCTCCTTCATCTTGTCGTAGCTGTGTTCCTCCGAAGCGGGGGAAAAGCCCATGGTGGTCTGGCGCCGGATCAGGTCGGCACCGACGTTGGAGGTGAGGAGGATGATGGTGTTGCGGAAGCTGACCACCCGGCCGATGTTGTCGGTCAGTTTGCCTTCCTCCAGAATCTGCAGGAGCATGTTCATCACATCCGGGTGGGCCTTTTCAATTTCGTCAAACAGCACCACCGAGTAGGGACGGCGGCGGACCTGCTCGGTGAGCTGGCCGCCTTCCTCGAAGCCGACATAACCGGGGGGCGAACCGACCATGCGGGAGGCATTGTGGCGTTCCATGTATTCGCTCATGTCCAGTTGAATGAGGGCCTTGGGGTCGCCAAACAAAACTTCGGCCAGGGTTTTGGCCAGGAGTGTCTTGCCCACGCCGGTGGGGCCGAGCAGGGCGAAGGTGCCGATGGGCCGGCGCGGGTCTTTCAGGTCGGCCCGCGAGCGGCGCAGCGCCTGGCACAAGGCGGTGACCGCCTCTTTCTGGCCGATGATGATGTGGGACATTTCCTGTTCCAGGGCGAGCAAGCGCTGCGCTTCTCCCTCCTCCATCCGCTTCAAGGGGATGCCGGTCCACTTGGAAACCACTTGTAAAATATCCTCCTCGCCCACCACGACGCGTTTGTCTTCGCGGCTGGCGCGCCAGGCGGCCAGCACGGCGTCGAGTTTTTCCTTGGCGTGCTTCTCCTTGTCGCGCATGGCGGCCGCGCCTTCAAAATCCTGGTCCTTGATGGCCCGCTCCTTTTGCGTCTTGATGCTTTCAATCTCCGCCTCCAAATCCTTGACTTCGGGCGGCCGGGTCATGCTGCCGATGCGGGCGCGCGAACCGGCCTCGTCCATGACATCAATGGCCTTGTCGGGCAAATAGCGGTCGGTGATATAGCGGTCGGCCATTTTGACGGCGGCTTCGATGGCCTGGTCGGTGATCTCGGCCTTGTGATGCTCTTCGTATTTGGGCCGGAGTCCCTTTAAAATGAGCAAGGCTTCCTCCACCGAAGGGGCTTCCACCTTGACCACCTGGAAACGGCGTTCCAAGGCGGCGTCCTTTTCGATGTATTTGCGGTATTCGTTCAAGGTGGTGGCGCCGATGCACTGCATTTCACCGCGGCTGAGGGCCGGCTTGATGATGTTGGAGGCATCCATGGTGCCTTCGGCCGAGCCGGCGCCGACAATGGTGTGCAGCTCGTCAATGAAAAGAATAATGCTCTTGGCCCGGCGGATTTCATCCATCACCGCCTTGATCCGCTCCTCAAACTGGCCGCGGTATTTGGTCCCGGCCACCATCAGGGCCAGGTCCAAAGTGATGACCCGTTTGTCGCGGAGGATTTCGGGAACGTTGCCGCGGGCGATTTCCTGGGCCAGGCCTTCCACGATGGCCGTCTTGCCCACGCCGGCCTCGCCCAGCAGCACCGGGTTGTTCTTGGTGCGACGGCAAAGGATCTGGATGACGCGCTCGATTTCATTCTGGCGTCCGATGACCGGGTCCATTTCGCCCTTGCGCGCGATCTCGGTCAGGTCGCGGCCAAAGGCCTTCAAGGCGGGCGTTTTGACCTCGCCTTTTTTTTCCGGGGCTTTCTCCGGCGGCGGCTCGGGGCTTCCCGCCGGCCTGGGGTTCCTCGCCCGAGGCAAAATTAGGGTCCAATTCCTTCAAAATCTCCTGGCGCGTCTGTTCGATGTCCACATCCAGGTCTTTGAGAACGCGCGCGGCCACCCCATCCCCTTCGCGCAACAAGCCCAAAAGAATATGTTCTGTGCCCACGTAAGTATGATTGAGGTTTTTGGCCTCCTTGGCCGCCAGGGCCAGGACTTTCTTGACCCGCGGCGTGTAAGGGATGTTGCCGATCATTTTCTGGTCCGGCCCGGTGCCGACCGCCTTTTCCACCGCCATGCGGACGGTTTCCAAGTCCAGGCCGAGCTTTTGCAGCACATTGACGGCGACGCCCTGTCCCAATTTGATCAGGCCGAGCAAAAGATGTTCGGTGCCGACGAAGTTGTGGTTGAAGCGGTCGGCTTCTTTGCGCGCCAGGGCCAGCACTTGCTGCGCGCGCGGCGTAAAATTGTTGGTGGCCTCGTCACTCATATTTCAGCTTAGCTCTGTTAATTTCGCTTGTCCAGCGGATGGGCGCCGGCGCCGGGGGTTTTCGGGCTGGGCCGTCCGACCTGGCGCAATCGTTCCCGCAACATATCCGCCCGCAGCACGTCCCGTTCCTCCGCCGCCAGTTTCTCGGTAAATTGTTTTTGCAAGTGGGCCGGCTGGGTCACCACGAACAGCTCGTCAATCAGCGCCCGCTCGGCCCCCGGAAACATTTCCAGGTCCACCCCCAGCCGCATCAGGGAAAGCAGGTTCATGGTCTCCTTGGAGGAGATAATATGGGTGTTGGCCAAAATGCCGTAGGCGCGCCCGATATGATTGAACACCATTTTGGGCTTTTGCTCCAGCAACTTGGCCCGGGCGTTTTCTTCGTGCTCGATGATTTGCTGCAGGACCTTGTTCAGGCGGTCCACGATGTCCGTTTCCTGCTCGCCCAGGGTCATTTGGTTGGAAACCTGGAAGACATTCCCCAGCGCCTCGGTCCCTTCCCCGTAAAGCCCGCGCACGGCCAGGCCCAGTTTGTTGACCGAGGCAATGATCTGGTTGATCTGCTCGGCCAAAACCAGGCCGGGCAGATGGAGCATGGCGCTGACCCGGATGCCGGTGCCCAGGTTGGTGGGGCAGGCGGTCAAGTAGCCCAACTCCGGGCTGAAGGCGTAGTCCAGCTTGGTTTCCAGATCGGTATCCACCTGGTCAATGGCCAGCCAGGCCTGTTTGAGCTGCAAACCGGGGCGCAGGGCCTGCATGCGCAAATGATCTTCTTCATTGATCATCACGCAGAGCGATTCTTCCTTGTTCAGAACCAGCCCGCTGCCCGCCCCCTTGGCCTGATGCTCCCGGCTGATGAGATGGCGCTCGACCAGGATCATTTTGTCCAGCGGCCCCAGATTGTCCATCGTTTCGGAAAAGGCGTTGGCCAATTGCGGCAGGCTTTCCACCGCCGGCCGGATCGCTTCCAAGGTCTTGATGCGCTCAGCTTTTTTCGCCCAGCCGGGAAAGGCCACCCCGCGCAAATTGCGCGCCAGCCGCACGCGGCTGGAAAGAACAATGCGGTCATGCGGCCCGGTGCGGCGGGCCGTTTCAACCGGCGAGGTCAGAAATTCTTGAAGGGTCATGGCTTGACTCCTGGCGCCAGGTGCTCGATTTGGTCCCGCGTGCTGCGAATTTCATCGCGCAAACTGGCCGCCTGCTCGAAGTCCTCGTCCGTGACCGCGCGATCCAGTTTCTTTTGCAACTGTTTGAGGCGGTCGGCCAGATCGCGGCTTTGGCGCTGGGAATGGGGCGCCTTGCCCACATGCTTGGTGCCTTTGTGCATGGTTTTGAGCAGGTTGTCCAGGCTCTCCGCAAAGGTGACATAGCACTGCGAGCACCCCAGCCGCCCCGCCTTCTTGAAATCCGCCGCCGTAAAACCGCAACCGGCGCATTTGAGGTCCTCCCCGCCGCCGGCCTGGGCCATCTCCTGCGAGGCGCCCAAACCCATCAACAAGTCGGCGATGGCAAAGCCGGCGGTGTCATTGATGCCCTTGTGCTTGGCACAATCCTCGCACAAGTCCACCTTCTTGATTTTGTCATCCACAATCTGGGTCAGGTGGACCTGGGCGGCGTTCTGTTTGCAAATCATGCAGAGCATACAATCACCTTCGAAATTGGAACGATACACCGATCACTGTCTTTTACACCATAATTCAGCCCGGAACCAATATCAAATTTCCTCTCCGCCGGACGCCCGCCAGGACGGACCCCGCAGTGGGCCCCATTCCTACGGATATATCGGCTCCCCGGAACTTTTCGTTAAGGTCTGGTATTGTCCGATGAGCCGGCCCGTCACCGGGCCTGGCTTGCCGCGGCCGATCACCCGGCCATCTATCTTGACCACCGCGATAATCTCCGCCCCGGTGCCGGTCAGAAAACATTCGTCGGCGTTGAACAAATCGTAGCGCGTCAAATTGGGCTCGCTCACCGCCATGCCGTTTTCACGCGCCAAGTCCATCACCACCCCGCGGGTGATGCCGTGCAAGGCCCCCGCCGAGAGCGGCGGCGTATAAAGATGGTCCCCTTTGACGATGAAGATATTGTCTCCGGTGCATTCGGCCACATACCCCGCGGCGTTGAGCAGGACGGCCTCCTCGCAGCCGCCGTTGAGGGCCTCGATCTTGGCCAGGATATTGTTGAGATAATTGAGCGATTTGATCGCCGGATTGACCGCGCTGTGCAGATTGCGCACGGTCGGCACGGTGATGATCTCCAGCCCCCGCTGGTAGAGCTTGGCCGGATAAAGCTGGATTTTGTCCGCGATGATGATGACCGACGGAGCTTTGCAGTGGTAGGGATTCAACCCCAGCGACCCGATGCCGCGCGTCACCACCAGCCGGATGTAGCCGTCGCGCAGCCGGTTGCGGCGGCAGGCGGCCAGCACGGCCTGCTTCATGGCGCGGGGCGTCAGCGGCATGGGCAGCAGGATCGCCTTGGCGGAGTAATAGAGCCGGTCAATGTGTTCGGACAGTTTGAAGACGCTCCCGTTGTAGGCGCGAATGCCCTCGAAAACTCCGTCGCCGTAAAGCAATCCGTGATCCAGCACGGAGATGCGGGCGTTTTTCGGGTCGTAGTATTTTCCGTCAATGTATATTTTCATGCCATTGGCCAGTCAACTTAGGGCAATCCACCCGCATTTCAAGGCGCAAAGTTCAATCCTGGCGGCCCGGCGCGGGCGCGGCCAGTTTGGCCCGCGTTTCCTGGATGGACTTTTCGATGGCCTCCTTATTGGGGGAAAGGGCCTTCAGGGCCTCCAAATCAACCAGCAGTTGTTTGAGATCCTGCTGCTCCTCATCCGCGCGGACCATTCCATCCAGGATTTCCACGCGGGCCTTGGGCGGCGGGTTCAACTTTGCGGCATCTTGTTTTTCCCACTCTTGCAGAGCCAGATCAAACTCGTTGCGGGCGAAGTGGGGATTCTTCTTATTGAACAAATAGACATAGCCCAGCTCAAGGTAGATCTCGTAACTGTTGGGGTTGGCGCGCAAGCCTTCCCGGAGAAACTTTTCCGCTTCGTCGGGTTGGCCCAAGGTGCCGCGCAACCAATAAGACGCTGTCAAATAAGTTTGAATGCGATGCGGATCCATGTCGGCAGAAAGACGGAGCCAAGGAAGTATCTCGCGCACTTTGGCGCCGGCCAGATGAGTGTGCTCCGTCGGGAAAAAATGCCGGCCAAAACGCTCGATCCAATCCCGCGGCGGTCCGAGAAAGCCCCCGTCTTCGTCGGCTTCATGCCGCCGCCCGCTCGCCGGGGCGGGGTGATGGGTCTCCGCCTCCTCCTTCGAATTCACGTCCAGGTTGGCCTCATCTTCCGGCTTGTCGAAGATGGTCGGGTAATAGCCGCTGTGAAAATACACATCCGCCTCGACAAAGAACTGATTGGCGAAAAGTCGCCGGCTCTCTCCCATCAGCGTCGCCATGAATCCGGTGTCCTCCTCCGTTTGAGGCCGCAGCTTGTCCATGCGGGGTTCCAGCACGGTGGCCAGGGTGAAACAACCGACGAAAAGGAGTGTCAGGACAAGCCGGATCATAAAGTGAGTGTCTTGCGCCGGAAGACCGTCCACGTCAGCCCCAGCAGCAATCCGGTGTAAAGCGCGCCGTAGAGCGTCGCCCCCGCCAGGTCCATCCAGCCAATCATCCCCCAATCCTGAACCACCAGATCGTGGACGTTGAAGTTCCATTCCAAGTGGGGCATGGCGTAATAAACGGCATAAACAATGTCGCCGCCGACTCCTCTCATGCCGCCGGCCACGCGATTGAGATGTCCGCCCACGAACAGTATGCCCACGACAGCAATGAAGCAGATCGTAATATTGGACGACTGGGCGGTAAACACCACCGAACCCAACAGCACCAGCGCCACCACCATGGCCAGAAAAATAGCGTGAAGCCAGAAACCCTGAAAGAAGATCATGCCCGGCCAGGCGTGCTCGTGCGAACCGATGATCAATCCGAAAAAAAAGTAAAACACCAACAGGGCAACGACACAGGCCAGCCAACACCCCGTAAATTTCCCCGCGATCAACTCCCAGCGGCTGACCGGTTTGGCCAGCAAGGGATAAATCGTGCGGCTCTCCCGTTCCGCCGGAATTTGCCGCGCCGCCGTGGTAATGGCGATGACCAGCGTGGAAATCCAGATGAGCAGCAGGCAGATTTCCTTGAGAAAGCGGACAATACCCGCATTGTCAAAAAAGCGCATCGAGCCCAGCACCAGCGTGATGAGCGCCGTCATGACAAACAGCACGTAAAAATCCTTGCGCCGGTACAGCTCCTTGATCACCACCCCGGCCAGTGCCAACACGTTGTTCATATCACGCCTCCGCCTCGTAGCCGATGATTTTGAGAAAAATCTGTTCCAGATGACATTGGTATTGCCGCACCAGGTCGTCCACCTTCCCTTCCACCCGCAGGCGCCCTTCGTGCAAAATGGCCACCCGGTCGCAGATGGTTTCCACTTCCCCCAGCTCGTGCGACGAGAAAAAGACCGTTTTGCCCTGGTCCTTCAAGCGCTGGATGATCTGGCGGACCTTCATGCGCCCCAACGGATCCAAGCCGCTGGTCGGCTCGTCCAATATCAGCAGATCCGGATCATTGATCAGCGCCTGGGCCAGTCCGACCCGCTGCTGCATCCCCTTGGAATGCGTTTTAATGAGCCGTTTGCGCGCTTCCTCCAAATCCACCAGTTTGAGCACCGCGTCAATCCGCTTTTCCCGCTCCGCCGGCGCGATGCGGAAAATGCGGGCATAAAACCGGAGCAGCTCCTCCGTGTTGAGAAACTTGTAATAATAAGTCAGTTCCGGCAGATACCCGATCCGCTGCCGGGCGATGGGCTGCCGCACATCCACGCCAAAAATCGCGGCCGACCCGCTGCTGGCATTGACGAAACCCAGCAGCACATTCATCGTCGTCGTCTTCCCCGCGCCGTTGGGTCCCAAAAATCCAAAAACCTCCCCAGACTGCACAGTCAGATTCAAGCCATCCACCGCCAGCTTGGTGCGCTGACCCAATTCCCGGCTGGGAAATTCCACCCGCAAATCTTTGATTTCCAGGACCGTGTTCACCGCCCCACCATATAAACAGACCCCCGCCGTGACAAGCAATGAGTGAAGCGCGCGGGGTAATGCGCCAGTCATCGGTGGCAGGGCGGGCCCGAATTATCGGGACCCGCCGCCCAACGGTAGTGCGACGTTGATTCCTCCCAATGGCCGACGGCGGGTAGCAGAGTGCCCGCTACAGAGCTTCGACTTCATTGAACTTCGGAAAAGATTCCGATTTCGGCCAGGGCCGGGCAGACGGGGGAGTCGAGGATGCGCAGCCGGACCTTGTCGGTCGTGACCGGCTCGTGGCGCACCAGGCGGCAATGGCCGATGCTGGTGCCGGCCGCAAATTCAACCCAGGCCCCGCCCTGCCATTGGTCCAGCGCAAAGGCTTCCACGCGCTGGCCCAGCGGAATATATTCGCGCAACCGCACCACGCTGAAAGTGACGGGCTTGGGCCATTGCAGGACCAATTCCGCGTTGGTGACGCCGTCCTCGGCGGCCCAGAACCGCCCCGGCTGGCCGCCCAGCGCATTTTGGGCGGCGAAGCCGGCGTCGTTGCCGCGGGTGCTGGAGGCCGTGATCGTCGCGGCGCGGGCCAGGTTGGTCGAGAAGATGTTGTCAATTATACGATGAAACTCCTGGAGCGAACGCGCGTCCGCCTCGGGAATTTGCCCGCGCCGGTCCGGCGGCAGGTTCAGGAGCAGGGAGGCGCCGCGGCCGACCGAGGCGAAGTAGAGGTTGACCAGTTGCTGCGGCGTTTTCACGCTGCGGTCCTCGGAGGCATGATAAAACCAGCCCGGCCGGATGGAGACATCGCACTCGGCGGGGAGCCAGTCGGCGCCGGGACGGTCCCCGCGGTTCAAGCGGCGCGTGTCGGCCTGGCCGGGGGCGAAGTCGCGGCGGTTGAGCGTGGCCCAGCAGGTCGCGCCGGCCGTGCCATTCTCGTTGCCCACCCAGCGGATGTCCGGGCCGGCGTCGCTGAACATGCAGGCGTTGGGCTGGAGGGCGCGCACCATCTGCCAGGTGTTGGCCCAGTCGTAATAACGACTGGCATTGATGGTGCGCCTTTCGCGCGCCCCGCCGTAATAACCGTCGCCGCCATTGGCGCCGTCAAACCAAATCTCCGCGATGGGGCCGTAGTTGCCCAGCAACTCGCGCAGTTGGTTGCGATAATAAACAATGTACGCGGGCTGCGCGTAATCCTTGTTGTTGCGGTCCCACGGCGAAAGATAGACGCCAAACTTCAGGCCGTATTGGCGGCAGGCCTCGGCCATGTCCTTGACCACGTCGCCGTGCCCGTTCTTCCACGGACTATTCTTGACGGAGTGTTCGGTGTATTGCGACGGCCACAGGCAGAAGCCGTCGTGATGTTTGCAGGTGAGAATCAGGCCCTTCAAGCCGCCCTCCACCGCCGTGCGCGCGATCTGGCCGGCGTCGAAATCGGTGGGGTTGAAGGTGGACTCCTTTTCATCGCCGTACCCCCATTCGTTGCCGGTAAAAGTGTTCATGTTGAAATGAAGGAACCCGCATACCTCGAAGTCTTCCCAGACCAATTGCCGCGCGCTGGGCAGCGGCCCGTAGGCCGCGGGCGAAGAGGCCGGCGGCGCGGGCGCTTCGTGGCGGGAAGTCACCTGGAGCAGGGCCAGGCGCTGCTCCTGGACCTGCAAACGGCGCGTGAAATCATCCCAATTGCGGGCCTCCTTCGGGGACCACCCCACTTCGGCAAGGGCGCACTCGCGCGGGAAAATCATGTACTGCATTTGCCGCGCCGTCGGAATGTATTCGGTCCACAGATTTCCCTGCAGGCCCAGAATGTGGCTCTGAAACGGCGCGGGCAATCTCGCCGGGACCGGCTCAAAGGAATAAACCTTGCGCAACGGCAGAAAGCCGCCGATGGCGGGCGGTTCGGCGGATGGGTTGGTGGATTGGCAATAATCAAAATAGCAGTAGCCGGTGGGCGACATCACCACGTCGTGGCCCTCGCGCGCCCCTTCCTCCGCCCCGCCGATCCAGTCCATCAACGCGGCATTTTTGGCCAGGCCGCCCTCGCGAATTTCGCTCCAGCCAATGAGCGTGCGTCCGTGGGCGCTGACGAATTGCTCGATGCGGCGGATAAAATAGCCTTGCAGCTCGTTCTCGTCCTTCAATCCCTCCGCCTTGATCCGCGCCTGGCACTTGGCGCATTTTTTCCAATCCTCCTTCGGCACTTCATCCCCGCCGATGTGAATATACTTGCCGGGGAACAAGGCGAAGATTTCCGTCAGCACGTCCTGGAGAAAGGCGAAGGTTTCGTCGTTGCCCGCGCAATAGACGCCATGAAACACGCCGCCTTGCAGTTCGATCTGCGCCGGCCCGCCGGTGCAACTGAACTGCGGATAGGCCGTCAGCGCGGCGGTGGCATGCCCCGGCATTTCAATTTCCGGCACGATGGTGATATGGCGCGCCTGCGCGTAAGCCACCACCTCGCGAATATCCTCCTGCGTGTAAAATCCGCCATAGCGCCCGTCCGGACCATAATTGGCCGTGACGGCGGCGTTCATCCCGAAGCCCACCCCGTCGCGCCAGGCGCCCGTCTGGGTGAGCCTGGGGTATTTTTTAATTTCAATCCGCCAGCCCTGATCGTCCGTCAAATGCCAGTGGAAAGTGTTGATCTTGTGCAGCGCCAGCAAGTCCAGCAGGCCCTCAACTTCGGTCTTGGTGAAAAAGTGCCGGCTGACATCCAGCATCAACCCGCGCCATGGGAAACGCGGCTGGTCCTGGATTTCGACGCAGGGCGCCTGCCAGGCCGTGTTCGTCACCGGCGCCGGCGCGAAAATTTCCGGCGGGAGCAGTTCCAGCCACGATTGCATGCCGTAGAAAACGCCGGCCGCTGCCGGCGCGCGGATCACCACCGAGCGGGGCGCGACCGTCAGGGCGTATCCCTCCGGCCCCAGGGCGGCGGCGGCGCCTTGCGTTGTCAATAGTATTTCACCATCGGCCGCCTTCCCCTTCCTGCTGGCGGCGACCGGGACCGGATAACCCGTCGCCCTGCGCAACCGCTCCGCCAGCCACTGCGCGGTTGGGAGGGAGGCCGGATCGGCCGCGATTCTTGTGGCCGGGAGCAGATGGAACACCCCGGCGCGGCGCTCCAACTTCTGCGGCGCTGGAATAATGGCGATGCCCGCGTCCGTCCCCGCGCCGGCAGGCGCCGCGGGGGAGGTGGCGGGGGCGGGAACAGGGCGGGCCGGGTTGCTGCGGCAGGAAACCGCCAGCCCAAGGGCCAGGGAACAAAGAAGGAGGGTCGGAATAACGTATTTCATGCGGGGTTGCGTAGCTTGGTTCCAGCGGTGGCTAGAGCGGATTAAAAAATGATGCAGCCAAAACGAAGCTCCTCCCCCTCCTCCTCAGGAGGAGAGGGCAGGGGAGAGGAGGCCGTGCGGTCGGCTTCCGTGCGGCTGCAGTTTTCATGAAATTGCTCTAATTATTCTTGACAAAAAGTTTGCCCGGCAGTTGCCGGATCAACCGCTTCATCTCCAGTCCCAGCAGCGCCACCGAAACGGAGGACGAGGGCATGCCGCTCCGGCGGATGATGTCATCAATCGCGCTCTCCTCCTTCTCCACCAAATCATAGACCGTTTGTTCGCTTTCGCTCAGGGTCATGGCCGGCAGGCCGGCGGCATCGTGCAGCAGGGAAGGGCGGTTGCTGGCGGGGAACATATATTCAAATTCGCTGAGAATGTCCTCCACCCCTTCGCACAGTTTGGCCCCTTTCTTGATCAGGTCGTGACAGCCTTTGCTGCGCGGAGAATCCACCCGGCCGGGCACGGCAAAAACCTGGCGGCCATAATCCACCGCCATGCCCGCGGTGATGAGCGCGCCGCTGGTCATGTTCGCCTCCACCACCACCGTGCCAAAAGTCATTCCCGCCACGATGCGGTTGCGAATGGGAAAACTCAGTTTGTCGGGCTTGCGGTTGAAGGGAAACTGCGTGATCAGCGCCCCTTGGGCCGCGATGCGCCCGAACAGTTCTCCGTTTTCCGCCGGGAACACCAAATTGATCCCCGTGCCCAGCACCGCGATGGTGCGTCCCTTCGCGCTCAAAGCCCCTTGGTGGGCGGCCGTGTCAATCCCGCGCGCCCCGCCGCTAACGACGGTCACGCCGGTGTAAGCCAGTTGGTAGGCGATTTTGCGCGCGACTTCCAGGCCGTAATGCGTCGTCATGCGCGATCCGACCATGGCCACCGCGTTCTTGTCCCGCGCCGTCAGGCCGCCCAGGACATACAGGAGCACGGGCGGATCGTAAATCTGCTTGAGCAGCGGCGGATAATTCTCGTCGGACTGGAGGAGGATGTGGCAGCCGGATTGCTCAATGCGTTTGAGTTCGCCGCTCAGATCCACAGTTTTCTCCCAACTCGCGATGCCCTCGGAAAGTTCCGGGCCGATGCCGTGGACCTGCTGGAGTTCGGAGCGGCTGGCGCGGAGAATGGCGGCGGAATCGCCGAAGCGTTCGAGCAACTGGCGCACGCGCACCGGACCGAGGTCTTTAATCATGTTCAAAGCGACGAACGCTTCCCGGCAATCCATGCGCCTGAGCAAACACCGTTTGCCCCCGCGGGGCAAGCTTTAGATGGGCTCAATCTACCACAAACCAGGACACTGCCGGACCACGAGGAGCCTTGACTTTTCCGCCGGCCCGCGCAAGGTTGCATGGCATGAGTTCTCCATCTGAGCCAAGGCGAAGCGCCAGCAGGGGCGGCTGTTTTTGCGGGTGTCGCTCGCTCGCTCCCAGCCACCCTGACCGGCATGAATGACCTGAGGTTCGGGAGCTTGGGGGAAACTTGGATTAATCTGGTCCAGAGGACCGTCCAGAGCGGGATTTGCGTGGACGGCGAGAGCCTTGAGTTGCTGGAGGTGCAGGTGGCTTTTCCCGCCGGGGCGGAGGGCGATGAGGCGATCCGGCAGTTTGGCGACCGCGGGATGATTGCCGAGATGGAGAAGGTTTTTTTCGCGCTCGGGGCCAATGCCGAGGGGCACTGTTATGCCAACCTGATGCGAGGCCCGGACGGCCGGCACGATCTCCAAGACGTCATGGCGCTCCTGCGCGCCGAACCCGCCAGCAAACGGGCGGTGGTAACTTTGTGTGATCCCGGCGGCGGCAAGGTGCCGTGCATCAATGTCGTGCAATTCCTGGTTCGCGCCGGCGCGCTGCGGACCATTTACTTCGCGCGCGGCCAGGATGCCTTCAAAAAATTTTATGCCGACGCGCTTTGCCTGGCAAAGATGGCGCGCAGGGTAGGGGAGGGGTTGGGCCTGGCGGAGGGCGCCGTGTCGGGATTCATCGCCTCCAGCCATGTCTATCAGAAAGATCTGCCGGCCATCGCCGATTTCCTGGCGCGCGGCCGGCGGTTCCTGCGCAACGGCGAACCGGAAGGAGCCCGCTGATGCGCGTTTTGTTTGTCGCTCCACGGTCCTGCAATCCCAAGCAGATGTACCGCGAATACCCGTTGGGCGTCGGTTACCTCGGCACGCTCCTGCGGCAGCACGGGCATGAGGTGCGTGTCTTCGACCAAAACGCCGAGGGCCTGGAGGACGAAGGCCTGTGGCAACTCGTCGCCGAGTTTCAGCCCGACCTCGCCGGCTTCTCGGTCATCACGCCCAATTACCCCGTGGCCCGCCAACAGATTCGCCGGCTGAAGCGGCTGCACCCGGAGGTGCGGATCCTGGCCGGGGGCATCCACGCGACGCTGTTTCCCGATGACCTCATGGCCGACGGGGCCGATGTCGTGGTGCTGGGCGAAGGCGAGCCGGTCATTGTCCAGTTGGTGGCCGGCTTGGCCGAAGGACGCAATTTGAGCAACCTGCCGGGACTGCTGTTCCGCGACCGCACGGGCGAGGTCATACGGACGGCAGGACGGCGCCAGAACGCTTCAATTGATGATCTGCCGTGGGTGGACCGGAGCCTTTACAATCTTTCCAAGTACACCCATCACTCCATGCTCGCCTCACGCGGATGCCCCCACCATTGCGCCTTCTGCTGCAATTATACCGGCACGATCCGCCGCGACGGCGCGGCCGTGCGGCGGCGCGAAAATGTCCTGGCAGAAATGGAGCACTTGCGCGACACCCATGGCGCCGGCGAGATTTTTTTTGCCGACGACATTTTCCTGCTGCGCAAACAGGACATCCTGGAATTTTGCGCCGCTTGCGCCGCCCGCCGGGTCGGCGTCAATTGGATTGGGCAAATGCGGGCGGACCGGGTGGACTCCCGGGTGGCGCAAGCGCTGCGGGCGGCCCAGTGTCAGCGAATCTATTTCGGGGTCGAATCTGGTTCCGACCGCATCCTGCGCCAGGCCGGGAAGGGGATGACCACGGCGCAAATCCGGCGCGGCATCAGGGCGGCGCTGGACGCCGGGCTGCGAGTCAAGACCGGTTGGATTTATGGTTTGCCCGGCTCGCTGGCAGAGCAGTACCAGTCCATTCCTTTCATGCTGGAGCTGCGGCCCCAGGAGATTTCCATCCACCAGCTCATTCCTTTTCCAGGGACGATCTATTACACCGACCCATCCCGCTTCGGCATTCGCATCGCGCAGCCCAAGGCCTTCGCGGACTTTTGTTATGGCGGACTGGAGGGCGGCATCCGTTTCGATTATCTGAGCCACCGGCAATTGCGGCAATTGCTCCAAGACACGGCCGCCGCGCTGGAGGCGGCCGGTTATGTCAGCAGCGACCAGGCGGGCCCGGGCGCCGAATACATTTATACCACGCCGCTCTCGCGCCACTCCATGAACGTCTTCCGGCCCTCCGCGCCCGTACTCGCCGCATGAAGCTTGCCCGCGACAAGGAGCGTCATCGCCTGGCCCTGGAGCGGCTGCGCCTGCCCCGGTTCGCAGGCCGGGATGCCTCCCGCCCGTTTGTGGTTGCTCTCGAAGGGGCCAATGGCGTCGGCAAAACGACCCTGTGCCGATTGCTCGCGCGCCGCCTGGCCGCGCCCGCCTGCCTGGGCACGGCTGAGGCCTGGTTCTCAAGACCTTTCAAAACCCGCATGATCCGCGACGCCGCCTGGTTTGCCTCGGCCATGTTCTTTCTCAGCGGCTGCTTCGAGCAGATGCGCGTCCTGCGGGGCCGTCCCAACCCGCTGGTCATTATGGACCGATCGCTTTGGTCCACCCTGGCCGTTCACGGCGCGGAGAGTCCCGGGAGGCTGGCGGCGCTGCTCGCCATGCTGCGGCCCGTGGCCGCCCAGATTCACGTGCCCGACCTCACCCTGGTGCTCGAAGCGGGTTTTGAGACGTGCCAGTCGCGTATTGCCCGCAAGAGCCGCACAGCCCGCCTTTTGGATGATTTGACGGCCACGCCGGCTTTTCACGCGCGGGAACAGGAGTTTTATCGCTGGCTGGCCCGTCAACATTCCGAGGTGCTGTTTCTGGACGCAAATCAAGCCGGGCCGGAGAAAGTGGCGGAGCGGGCGTCGGCCTTGGTTCGGGAAAGAGCCGCAGCGCAGGGCCTGGCTCTGCCTCACGGCGGCAAGGGCGCAAAGCGCGCCGGCGCTGCTTGCTGAAAGCAAAGATGCTCACACTGGTTACCTCCAATCCCGCCAAGTACGCCCCATTCACCCGGGACCTGGAGCGCTTGCGCCTCACGCTAGAGCCGCCCTCCCAGTCCCTTCCCGAACTGCAGAGCCTCACTTTCGCCGAAGCCCTGGCCGCAAAGGCGCGTGCCGCCGCCGCCCTGTTTGGCCGGCCCGTGCTCGTAGATGACACCGGTTTGGTGTTGGAGGCCTACGCGCCGTTCCCGGGGCCGTTGACCGGGGCCGTCCTCCGCAGCCTCGGCGCCACGGGACTCCGGCGGCTTCTTGCCGGCACTTCCCACCGGGCGGTGATGGAATGCCACCTCGGTTGTTGGCTCAAGGGCGCTTTGCGGCAGTGGACCGGCGCTGTTTCGGGCCGAATTGACCTTTCCCGTCCGCAACGCGACCCACGGATGCTCCTTTCCGATCTGTTCATCCCCGATCCATCCGAGGCTGGACCGGCCCCTCGCCGGCGCGCCCAGCCAGGCCAGGCGGCAAAGCCCGCGCGCGGCCGGCGCCGGGGAGCGGCGGCTGCATTGCTGCAAGACGGCGCGCTGCGGACCGAAGCGCCCGGCCTCCAGGGCGCCGCGACCGGACATTCTCCGCTGCCCCACCGCGCGCTCGCCCTCGCCGCCCTGGAAAAAGATATATTCGAACTGCACCTCGAAACCGCTCCTCCGGAAACGGGCGGTGCGACGGCCTGCGCCGCGCCGACCAGCTATGATTGCCCGTTTTGCGCCGAGTTTGAGGACGACGGCCTGAGCCTGTTCGCCGGCATGATGGGGGATCGTCTTCCCAGCCGGGTGGTGTATGAAGACGAACATTTCGTGGTCATGCCCCCGTTGGGGGAGTTCATGGAAGGGGGCCTGCTGTTGCTGAGCCGGGAACATCTCCCTTCCTTGGCGCACCTCGCGGCCGCGCAGTTCGACCGACTCGAACGCTTGTTGCAGGCGATCCAGCGGGCTTTGGCCAAACGCTGGGGCGCCGCAACAGTGGTTTTCGAACACGGCCCCGCTGCCGACTGGAGCAAAGGCGCCTGCTGTGTTGACCACGCGCATCTGAACATCTTCCCGGCCCCGGTTTATGTCCGCCCGCACCTGGCTGGCCGGATGAGTCTGTCCCTTGGGTCGCTGGCCGGGCTGGCCAAACTCCGGCGCGCCGAATTCGGCTATCTCTTCGTCCAGGAAAACGACGGCACGCGCCGCGCCTACGACGGCCGGGATGTCCCCACCCAGTTGGTGCGCCGCATCATCACCGCCCAACTCGGCCTGCCCGAACGGTGGCACTGGCGCGATTACCCGGGCCGCGACGAATTGCTCGCCACCTACCACGCGCTGAAGGAACAGATCCGGTTATGAGCGCCGGCCAGTCAAGCATTGGCCGCATCCGGCCAATTTATGCGCGCCGCCGTCTCAAGGCCATCGCCGCCCGCTGGGATGCCCGGGCTGGCGCCTGGGAGCGCGCCCTGGCCGACCCAGCCTGTCCCCTGAACGAGGACGGCGCCTACGGCCGGTTCACCCGGGTCGTCCAACGCCTCATCGCGCGGCGGCGGCGATTCTGTGCCAGCCACGGCGTCATAGACGCCGGTTGCGGGACCGGATTGGTTTTGGCCGAAGTGTTTTCCGCCTTTGCCTGGGGCATCGGCCTGGACATCAGCCCGCGGATGATTCGCCTCGCGCGCGCCAAGCGCCTGGCCCATACCCGTTTCGTCGTGGGCGACTGCTTCAATCTCCCGTTGCTTTGTCCCAGGGCCGGCGCGGTCCTCTCGCGCGGCGTGCTCCTCTCGCATTATGGCCGCGAGCAGGGTCAGGCCCTCCTCAACGCCGCCCGGGCCGCCTTGGTGCCGGGCGGCTTTTTGGCTTTCGATTTCTTGAATGCAGCCGCGCGCGGCCAACATCGCCACGCCCCGGCAAACAAAACCTGGTTCACCGGCCGGGAAGTCCAGGAGATGGCTCGCCGCGCCGGTTTCTCCACCGTCAGGACCTTGGGCAAATCAAACCGCCGCGCTCTCGTGTTGCTGGCCGAAACCTGATCAACACCGGGCGGGATCCTCCCGACCGCAAGTTGGGCTGCTGGCGGGAGTCCCTGCCTCAGTGAAAAGTTTTCCTAATGCACTTGACCATTTGTTACATAAATGTTACACTTGTCCGATGATAAGGATGGAATCAGGACTGCGATCTGTATGACGAACCTCACTCCGACGCAACGATTTAGAACCAGGAAGTCTCGTGCGGCGGTGCCCGGCCCTGCCATCTGGAAGGTGCCTGACATCATGGCCACCCTTGGGCCGACACTGGAAAAGCAGGAAGACTTGCGCCAGGCCATCCAAGCCGGCGTCCGCTGGGTCCGGCTGCCTTGCGGATACCGGCAGCGACCACACTTGGAGAACGCCCGGACCGCGCGCGCGGCTGCGACGCAAGCCGGCCTGCCCGTCCAATTGCTGCTGGACCTGCCCTCTTCCCGGCCGCGGACCGGGACGATGCAGGACCTGCAACTGGCCATAGGCGATGCCGTGCTTTTCTGGGATCCCGAGGCCGGCAGCGAGGCGCCCCTCAAAAACGGCGCGTGGCCGGTGCCGCTGCCCGGTCTGCGGGAGTTGGCGGACAAGCTGGCTGCGAAGCACCGCATGTGGTTTTGCGACGGGCGTCTTAACTTTGTCGTGGATGGACTCCATGACGGGTTTGTCGCAGCCCATTTAGTTGACGGTACCATCCCGCTCAAGTCTTCCAACGCGCTCTTTTTGCCCGATTGTTCCAGCGGTTTCAGGGCCATTACTCAACTGGACCGTGAGCTGTTGCGAGAGTTCGCCGCCGCCAAACTGCTTCCCGACTGGGTGGCTCTGTCGCTGATTGCATCGCCTCAGGACGTGCGCGAAGGTCGCGCGGAGGCCGGCAAATGCCTGGGCGCTGAAGTCCGCGTGATGGCCAAATTCGAGACGGTCGCGGCGGTGGAGTGTGCGGAGGCGATCATCGCCGCCGCGGATGGCCTCATGGTGGCCCGGGGCGACCTTGGCCTGGCCGTTGGCTACACCCGCCTGCCGGGCGTGCAAGAGCAGTTGGTGGCGGCCGCGCGGCGGGCTGGCAAACCGGTGGTTGTAGCCACTCAAATCCTGGAGACCTTCGCCGCAACCGGCCTCCCCCAGCGTCCCGAGCTTTCAGACTTGTCGCTCATCGCCCGCCAGGGGGCCGATGCCATCATGCTGGGCAAGGAAACCGTCTTCAGTCCTCGGCCTCTGGAGTGCATCCGCCTGGCGTCGGAGGTCCTGACTTACGAGACCCGGCGTTTCGAGCAGGTTTATGGCACACAGCGCCCGGTTTGAGTTGAAATACCTCATCGAGGAACCCCGCGCCGTGGCGGTGGCGGATTTTGTTTCCAGCTATCTTCGGCCTTCCGAGCACAACGGCTCCGGACCCATCCGCGGGCATCCGGTCATCAGCCTTTACCTGGATTCACCGGATTTCTTTTTTTTCAGGCAGGCCTACCAAGGCAACAGAAACCGCATGAAGCTGCGCATCCGTTTCTACGACGACGAATGGCAGCGGCCCGCTTTCCTGGAGGTCAAGCGCCGCGTCAGCGAAGTCATCCTGAAAGACCGGGCGATGATGACGCGGGAAGGCGTCCGCCAGATCCTCACCCAAGGCTGGCCCGGCTGTCCTTATTGGGCCGACTTCACCCACCTCATCCACGGCCGGCGGCGGCAGGATGTGAACGAGGATTTCTGGAGGTTCGCCAACACGATGCGCGCCTGCGGGTCCATTTATATCTCCTATTACCGGGAAATCTACGAGGCGCCCGAGGACGAGGAGCTGCGGGTGACCCTGGACCGCCAAATCCGCGGCAGCCGTTACGACGGCAGCGGCCGGTTGCAGGTTCCCCAGCGCGGCTGGCGTCCCTTTCTGCCTCCTTACGCAGCGCCGTTCCCCCAGAACGGTGTTATCCTGGAGTTGAAATTCGACAATCAGGCGCCGCGCTGGATGTTTGATCTGGTCAAAATCTTCAATCTCCAGCGGATTCCCTTCTGCAAATATGTGGCGTGCATGTATGCGCAGGATCTGCAGTGGCGGCGGCGCGTGCTGGCGGAACAGGAGCAGGATTTGGTATTAACAGGAAACTGATCTGACATTATGAACGATTTCATCAACCTGATCGAACACTCCGACCTGGCCCACTCCGTCTGGCCCGGCAACCCCGACCCGCGCATCGTCCTGTTCATCATCGTCCTGGCCTTTGCCGTGGGCATGTTCATCGGCTTTGTCTATATGTGGACCCACGAGGCGCTCTCCTACTCGCGCACCTTCGTCGGCGCACTGGGGGTGATGCCCTTGATCGTCGCCATGCTCATGCTCTCCATGGCCGGCAACGTCTTCGTCGCCTTCGGCCTGCTGGGGGTCTTCGGGGTCGTCCGCTTCCGCAATGTACTCAAAGATACGCGCGATACCGTCTTTATCCTCTGGGCGATCATGGAGGGTGTCGCCATCGGCACCACCCGCTTTTCCACCGGCGCCCTGGGCGCCCTGGGCATCGCCGCCGCTTTTCTTTGCCTGCGCTTCATGTCTTTCGGCACGCGGCTGCGCTATGACGCCGTGTTGAGCCTGCGCGTGACCGGGGATGTGGCGGCCCGGCTCCCGGCCTTGCAGCAGATCCTCAAGCGCCACGCCAGCCGGCTGGACCTGGCCAGCGAGCGCCGCACCACCAGCGAAGGCACGGACATGACTTACCGGCTGCTGCTGCGCGACACTTCCCGCTCCAATGAACTGCAATCGGAACTGACCAGCGCCGAAGGCCTGGCCAACGTCTCCGTTTATATGCACGAGGACGAGGCGGAGATTTGAGCTTATACCCGGCTAGGGATTCAGGATCAGGCGATAGAAGCGATTGGTTGGGGACGGAGCGGAGGGATCGCAGATAGTAACGACCGGAGAGGCGGCGGTCAGGTTGGTCAGGAACTGCCAGTTGGCCGTGGCGAGGTCCCCGCTGTATAGCACGGTGTAATTGCGCCCGAGGAGAGCGGTCCAGCTTATCCGGAAGCCTTGGGCGGAGGACGCGGCGCCGTAGAATTGGGGCGCAACGCCCGCCGAGGGAGCAAAGGCGATGCCGCGATAGAGCTGGTTGACGCCCGCAGTGGCCAACGTGCCCGCCAAGGATGCGGCACCGGTGTCGGTCACGGTGACAATGCGATTGGCGGAGGATTCCGCGGTGGTGGCGTAGATGATCGGATGTGGGCCGGTGAAAGCCACGGTCAGGCCGCGCGCGCCAACGTTGGTCAGAGCGATAAACGTGTAGCTGAGCGTCCAGGCACTGCCGTTCAAGTCCCACCGCTGGATTCCGCCGTTCCCGGCCAGCGTGTCGTCGGCGACGTAGGCCGAGGTGAAATTGGAGTTGAAGGCGAAGGCAAAAGGGCTGCTGTCCGGCCCGGTGGGAAGGAAGAGGGACGGGGCCGCGGAGCCGACGGGTGTGCCGGGGATTTTCCAGATGCCGGGAGTGGACTTGCTGGTGCTGAAATAGAGGTTTCCGCCGAGGTCCTGGATAACCATGCTGTTGGCGACGGCGGATTGAACGGTGGCAGGGAGGCTGCCGCCAAAGTAAAATGTCCCGCTGTTGGCGCCTGCGCCCCAATAGTTGCCCAGGCCGTCGGTGGTGGCAGACCGGAAGTTGTTGGAGCTGTATTGGTTTGTGGTCAGGCCGAGGATGGCAAACTGACCGCTGCCATCCAGGGCGCCGATGACGCGGGGCACCGTTGCCGCGGCAGAACCGGCCAGCGAGGAAGAGCTGTTGCTGTAGGCCATATTGTAGCCCGCGAGCATGAGCAGGCGCCGGTCGGCGGAAAGGGTCAGGCCGCCCTCGGAGGTGGCGCTGCCACTGGCGAGGAAGGCGTTGGACGATTCATCGGGAATGGCAATGCTGCCGGCCAGCCCGCCATTGGTGTTGAATTGGTCCACGAAAAGGGAGTTGCCGTGGCTGCTGAGGGATTCCGCGCCGTCGCCCACGCGCACGACGGCCAAATTGCCGGGGGTGAATGGGAGAGGGGAGGAGCTTCCGGCGAAGCTGTTCTGGTTGACCACCGCGCCCCGGTCGTTTTCAAGGATCAGCGCGGAGTTTCCCTGCGCGCTGAGGAAGCCGGCGAACGGCCCCTGCACAAAAAGGTTCTGGCCGGCGTGCGGACTGGCGGCGCGGGCGCGGAAAGCGTTGACGCTGGCCGTGAGATAAAGAGATTTGCCGGCGGGGATGACTGTGCCGGGGCGCATGCGGAACTCAATGGCGCCCGTCAGGCGCCAGTTGGAAACATCCACGGCGTAGGAGTTGGTGTTGCCCAGTTGCACGTATTGTTCGGCGGGATTTCCGCTGACAGGAGCGTAGTCGGAGGAGGCAATGAGGACGACGGCGTTCGTCGGCTGCGCGGCCGGAATGGAATTGCTGATGCTGATGGAAGTGCTGCCGTTGAGCGTGGCGTAAGGACTGGTGTAAAGAAAGGCGCGCCGTCCGGCCAGGAAATTGGAGATCAGGCGTTCGGCGTCATTCGGGAAATAGCTGAGGTTGGTGTCGCCCCAGGCCGGCCCCCAGACCGCGTAGTCCAGCGCGGTGTCGGACGGGGAGAGGCCCGGCGGGTTGAGGGTGTTTTCGTATTGACGGATGAGGGGTTCGAGGACCTGCGCGCCCGCCGGCGTCCCGGCGGGCATGAGGATGGTGTCCATCAAGGTCCTCAGCCGCCGCAGATACATCTGGCTGAAATCGCCCGAGGCAAAAAACAGGTCGAAAAGGCGGTTGGCGGGTTTGGACTGGATGGGCGCGCCGGGATAGAAATCAAGGACGTTCGTTGTAAAAATGACGTCGTTGAAATAGTTCGACCCTGAGAATTCGTCCACCCAATCGCGCCCCCACGAAAGGTCAACGTCCCACGGGAAAATCGCCCATTCGCCGGTGTTGTCGCTGTCGCAATAGAGATAGAAATTTTTATGGCCGACGTCCTGATCGCTGGTCAGCGCCATGTCGGCAAAATAACTTGCCGTCTGCGGCAGGTCGAGGTTGTCGTAGGCGTAGGCCACGCGTGTGGCGAGCGCAATGGACTCGTCCAGGTTGGTGATCAGAGCGGTCAAGTCCGCCGTGCCCGCGGGGTCCGATTGACGCGTTTCCTTGACATTGCCCGAAGCGCTGCTCATTTCATTATACATTTTGTAAAGCGCGCCGTTGTCATCGCGCCCGATGCGGTCCAAAAACAACCCGTCCCCATATTCGACCATGTCTTCCAGCCCCCAAAAGGAGCCGTTGAGATGGATGCGGATGGGAAAGGAGAAAAAGCCGACGCCGCCCGACTGGGCGATGGCGGCGTAGGTGAGGGTGGTGCGGAGGCGCGCCTTGTCGCTGTAGTCGCTCATGAAAATGACCTTCTGCTCGCGCGTGCCGTTCGGCGCGTAAAGAAAGTCGTGGTCCTTGGGAAAAACCAGGTCGTGGCTTTTCTTGGGCCAGCCGGTGGAGGTCTGCCCATGCACATGAATGGCCAGGTTGTCATACAGCTCACCCAGGTAGAACATCGAGGCCTGCGTGCCGGTTTGATTGTCGGCGGCGGACGGATTTTGAATGAACAAATAAGCCACCGGCAACTGCGAGTGAATGGCAGGATCGGCCACCACCGTTCCATAATACTGCTGCGATTCGGCCGGATCCGGGAAAATCGGCCAGCGCGAAGAGTTGCCGGCGGTGTCTGAAGCCGTGACATAATAGCGAATCAGTTGACCCGCCGCCGCCACCCCGGCGGGAATTTTGCCCGTCCAGGTCCCGTCTCCGGCGGCGGCATCGCCATTGGTGCCGGCATCGTTCATGGGCGCGGTGGTTTCGGCGTCAAACATGACGCAATAATGCAAGGTGACGTTGGAAATGGCGCTGAAGCCGGGCGCCACTTGCGCGGTGACGGTGAGGGCATCGGTCGTTTGCGGAGGGTTGGGAGTGTGGCTGGCGCCGGTCATGATCGGGCCGAGATCGTTGCTGCTCGTGCCGTTGGGGCCGCCGGGAGTCGGCCCGGAGAAATAGCGATATGCGGCGAGGGAATTGGTGACGGTTTGGCCGAGCAATTGCGCCTGCAGCAGGAAATCGCTGTTGGTTGCGGCGAGGTTCAGGCCCTGCACGGCCAGCAGGTTGTTGCCCGCCTGCAAATACGGCGGCGCCGCGCTTAGGTCGAATTCCTGCCATTGCACCGCCCGCGGGTTCAGGTTCAGTTGCGTGGCGGTGGAATTCCAGGCCAGCGTGGCGGGGGCGCCGGCGGAGGCGATTTGCTGGCCGTTGAGGAAGGCGACGAAGCCGGCGTTGTAGCGCACCAGCAGGCTCAGTGTGCTGAAGGCCGGCGGGTCGGCCACGCTGAAAGGGATGCGCACGCAAGCGCTGGCGTTGGAACCATACATCAGGGCGCGGACATCGGTGTTGATGTAATTGCTGTAGTTGCCCTCGGCGACGTTGGTCGCCAGGAAACCGGTGATCTCGTTGCTGGCCAGGGCGCGGTACCAGACCGCAACCTCGTCAATGCCACCCTTGAAATAATTCCCCGTGGGATCAAACACCCCGTCGCCGCCGATGTTGAAATTGAACAGCGATTCGCCGAAATTCGCCGCCGAAATTGCAGTGCTCCCCACATTGGTGGCGTCGAGAAAAAGCGACAGCCGCCCGTTGCCGCCCACGGCCGTGACATAGTGCCACTGGTTGGTTGGGTATGGGTAGCTCGCGGACACCGAGCCGGCTGGCGTCCAGATCTGGATGGTGGGATAGGAACTGAATCCAAATTCCATCGTGTCGTTTTGGCCGAACAAACCGGCCCGGTTGGTTTGCTGGGTCGTCGCCGGATTGATCCAACCGGCGATGGTGAAGGCGGGCAAATCATTGACCAGTTCATACGGTCCATTGACAGCGGCGCTGACCCCGTCAAAGACAGGCGCGCAGTTGGCCGCTTCCAATGTCGGACATTTCGGCGGACGCGGCCCCGCGCCGCCCAGCACGATATGGCCCAAGTAACCCGCCGCGTCCGTGACGCCGTCCGTACCGGAATTGACCGCCTGGACGCCACTGGTTTCGTTCAGGCGCCAGTAGGCGGCGGGTTGGGAAGCGAGTACTTTGGCGGCGAACGATTCTTCTCCCGGGTTAAAAAGGCCCGTTTCGTATCCAATCCCATTGGTTCCCGCCCGCCAGGTCGAATCATCGAATCCGGTCTGCTGCCAGGCTCCATCCACGGAGGAGTTGGTGGGAATGATGTAAGACATCGTGGCGTTGGTGACCACCAGCGGGGTCGTGATAAAGGCCATGACCAGGCCGTAGGAGACATCTGGAAACTGCTGGGGATAGGAGGGCGAGAACTCGGTGGCGATGGAGAGGTCGGGACGGGACAGGGCCAGGTACTCCCCTGCGGGGTTGAGTTTGAAGTTGGTGTGGAGCGGGGCGCCGGGGACGCGGCGGTTCTTGCCGGAGGCAAAAACGACCATAAATGCGCCGGGAGGGAGGTTGGTGGAGGGGAAAAGCCATTTTTCCGGGTTGCCCGAGCTGTCGCTCAACGCCCAATTGCGCAGATTAACATTTGTCATGGACGCGTTTTGCAGTTCGATCCAGTCCGAGTAATCGCCATCCTCGTCGGCCAGGGTGTGGGTGTTGCTCGCCATGAATTCCGTGAGGCGCACCTGCGCCAATCCGGTGGCGCATCCCAGAAACAAAAGCGCCCCGAGAACTGGCCGGAGATTAGCAAGCTTGGTCATACCTCGTCCTTCTTACGTAATCATCAGTATATCAGAAGAGTTAATGGGTTGCAATGGGGATTCTCAAGCAAGGCGGATGCGGGAGTTTAGATTCGGAGTTTTGGCTTGCAAAACTCCGCAAACTGGCTATGCTCAACTGTTGCCATGAAGGTTTCTCAAAGTTCACTGCGTTTTTCGGCGCAACTCCCCGCAAGCAATGGCCTTTGGCGCGGGGTTGGCCTGCGCTGGGGCGCTCCCGCGCTGCTGGCTTGGCTGTTCCTTTTTGCGGGTCTTCCTCCAGCCAGAGCCGGTCTGCCGCCCGGCTGGAGCGACACGGACATTGGGACGCCCGCGGACGCCGGTTCGGCGTCTGACAACAATGGCGGGTGGACCGTCTCCGGCGGCGGGGCGGACATCTGGGGAACGGCCGACCAATGCAACTTCGCCAGCCAAGGTTTCAATTGTGACGGCGCCATCGTTGCCCTGGTCACCAGCGTGCCGAACACCGATCCAAGCTCCGGCTGGTCCAAAGCAGGCGTGATGTTGCGCAACGACACCACGGCCGGGGCGGTCAATGCTTTTATGACCGCCTCGGCGGGCCAGGGGGTCTCTTTTCAATTTCGCGACACGGCGGGCGGCGCGTCTGTCACCACGAAGGTCGGCGGAGTCAACCCGCCGGTCTGGGTCAAAGTGGTTCGTTCGAGCGACCAATTCAGCGGTTATTATAGTGTTGACGGGAGCAATTGGACCCAAGTGGGCGGCGCCGCCACCATCGAGATGGCCGGTCCCGCCCTGGCCGGGCTGGCCGTGACGGCCCACAACAACGGCGCGCTCAACACCTCCACCTTTACCAACGTCAGCCTGACGCCGCCCGCCTTCGGCATCTACCGGGAGCTTTGGACCAACCTCAGCTCCAGCGTGGGCAACACTCTGGCCGCGCTGACGAACACAACCGACAACCCCAACTGGCCCAACGACCCTGCGCCGTCCTACACCCATGTTTTCACTAATTTTGAAACCGAAATCAATACCGGCATGAATTATTTCGGCCAGCGTCTGCGGACATTTGTCGTGCCGCCCGCCAGCGGTCTTTACACGTTTTGGATCGCCAGCGACGATAATTCCCTGCTTTACCTGAGCACCAGCGAGAACCCCGCCGGCATGGTGGCGATTGCGTCCAACACGGCCTGGACGCCTTCGGAGGACTGGACCGAGTACCCCAGCCTGCAATCGGCGCTCATCAGCCTGCAAGGGGGCTGCCGTTATTACCTGGAAGCGCAGATGCAGCAAGGGGCGGCGGGGAAAACCTCTCCGTGCGCTGGCAGTTGCCCAATGGGGCATTTGAACAGCCCATGGCGGCCGTAAGCGCAGCCGGCACGCTGCTGATCCCGTGCAACGGGGTGAACACGACCCCGGGCATTTTTGCCCAATCCAGCAGCGTGACGGTGGTGGAGAATCTCAATGCGGTTTTTTCGGTGCTGGTCACCAATCAGGCCCCGGTGACTTACCAATGGTTCACCAACGGCAGCAAGCTGGCCGGAGCCACCCTGCCGGTGGACACGCTGAGCAACGCCAGTTTCACGCTGAACAACGGCCAGATTTACACCTGTGTCGTCAGCAACAGCGCCGGTTCCATCACCAGCGCTCCCATCGCCCTGATCGTGCTGCACGACACCGTCCCGCCGGCGGTGGCTGAGGTTTTCAACCTCGGACCGGCCAGCGTGGAGATCGTTTTCTCCAAACCGGTCGCGGTCACCGACGCCACCAACGCGGCCAATTATGCGTTTACCAACGGGACCGCCATTACCGGCGCGGCGCTCGCCGCGAATAATTACAGCGTGACGCTGACCAGCGCGCCCCTGGTCTATGGGAGCAATTATGTCATTGTCATAAATAATATTCACGACCGGGCCAGCACGCCCAATGTCATTGCCACCAACACCCTGGCTGGATTCACGGCCTTGCCTTTTGCGCCGCAGGACATCGGCAGCCCGCCCATTGCTTCCACCGCCACCTACACCACCAACGGAGAGACCATCCAGAGCGCCGGCAATTACATCGGCGGCACCAGCGATCAATGCAACTTGGAATACCAACTCCAGACCGGCAATTTTGACGTCTCCGTCTGCCTGGCCGGCCTGGGTCTGTCGGACCTTTGGGCCAAGGCCGGCTTGATGGCGCGCGCCAGTCTGGATGCGGGCAGCCCGTTCGCCGCCGCGCTGGCCACGCCCGGCATGAACGGGGATTTTTTCGCCGATCGCACCGCCACCAACGGCCAGGCGGCGGCCTCGGGGAGTTTTCCGGCCAATTATCCCAACACCTGGCTGCGGCTCAAGCGGGTGGGCAACGTGTTCACCGGCTTTGCCAGTTACGACGGACCAGACTGGACGCAATTGGGCAGCGCGACGATCGTCATGCCCAGCCAGATTTACCTCGGCCTGGCCGTGGCCAGCCACAACACCAACCAACTGACCACGGCGCAGTTTCTGCGATTATGAAACCACGCCTGCCGACGCGGTGGTGGCCACGACCGTCAATCCGCACGAACCGCCGGGACCGTCCAGCCGCAAGACCGCCGATTGTCATTTCCGAGATCATGTGGAAGCCCGCCCCGCGCAGCGACGGCAACAACATCGGAGTTTCTGGAACTTTACAATTCCAATCCCTGTTTCCAGGACATCAGCGGCTACCAAGTCACCTGCGCGGACATGAATTACACCTTCCCGCCGAACACACTGATCCCCGGCGGCGGCTTTCTCGTCATCGCCGCTTCGCCGCCAGGCATCGCAAATGTTTATGGCGATCACCAACGTCCTGGGCCCCTACACCGGCAGCCTCAAGAAATCCGAGACGCTCCAATTGCTGGACGAACAGGGAGCAGTGTCTTGCTGACCGTGCCTTATTCCGATGTCTACCCGTGGCCGGTGGCGGCCGATGGCACCGGGCATTCGCTTGTCCTGGCCAATCCGACTTACGGCGAAGGCGATCCGCGCGCCTGGGACATCAGCGACATCGTGGGCGGCTCGCCGGGCCAGATGGATTCGTTCCGTCCCAGCCCGCTGCGCAACGTGGTCATCAACGAGATCCTGGCGCACTCGGAAAACCCGGCCGTGCCGCAATTTATCGAACTCTACAATCACAGCACCAACAGCGTGGACGTCTCGGGCTGCATTCTGACCGATGATCCGGCGACCAACAAATTCGTCATTCCCGCGGGCACGGTGATCGGCCCGGCCGGTTTTGTTTCCTTCACGCAATCGCAATTCGGCTTCACGCTCAACGGCGCGGGCGAAACGCTTTACTTCATCAAGCCCGACGGCAGCCGCATCTTGGACGCCGTGCAATTCGGGGCGCAGGCCGACGGCGTTTCCTATGGCCGCTGGCCGGATGGCGCGAATGATTTTTACGCCTTCACCACTAACACGCCCGGCGCGCACAACAGCGCCAATTCTGATCGGCGACATGGTCATCAACGAATTGATGTATGACCCGATCAGCGGCAACGACGACGATCAATACATCGAACTCTACAACAAGGGCACCAACACGGTGAATCTGTCCGGCTGGCAGTTCACGGCCGGCGTCACTTTCACTTTTCCACCCAATGTTCATGCTGGCCTCCGAACGGCTATCTGGTCGTGGCGCGCAACCTGACCAATCTGCTCGCCAAATATACCAATCTGAACGCCGGCAACACCGTGGGCAATTACTGCGGCAAAGCTGTCGCACAACGGCGAGCGGGTGGCCTTGGCCCATGCCGCGAGACGCTATTATGGCACCAACACCATCTACGTGGTAGAAGACGAGGTGACCTACGGCACCGGCGGACGCTGGGGCCAATGGTCCTCCGGCGGCGGCAGCAGCCTGGAACTGATTGATCCCCACGCCAACCACCGCCTGGCCGCCAACTGGGCGGACAGCGACGAGACGCAAAAATCGTCAGTGGGTGGACATCGAAACCACCGGCGTGCTGGACAACGGCGCCAATTACGATGCCGGCGATTGATTACGCCCAGATCGGCCTGCTGGACGTGGGCGAATGTCTGGTGGACAACATCGAAGTGGATTACAACGGCAAGCAATTATGTTTCCAACGCCGCCTTTGAAAGCGGCCTGGGTTGACCAACTGGTCGCTCCAAGGCTGCATGGTGCGTTCCAGCCTGGAAAACACCGGCTATCAAAGCAGCTATTCCCTGCACATCCGCTGCAGCGACCGCATTTGGACCGGCGACAATTCCTGCCAGGTGGCCCTGAACGCCAACACCACTGGCACGCGGCCAGACGGCGACGCTGCGCTTCAAGGCGCGCTGGCTGCACGGCTGGCCGGAAGCGCTGCTCCGTTTGAACGGCAACTGGCTCGAAGCCACCGGCGCCCATGCCCGTGCCCGCCAACCTCGGCACGCCCGGGCGTGCCCAACAGCCGATCCGTGACCAATGCCGGGCCGGCCATTTACAAGGTCACCCACAATCCCGCCGTGCCGGCCGCCTAGCCAGGCGGTGGTGGTGACGGCGCAGGTGCATGATCCGGACGGCGTGCAAAAGCCTGACGCTTTATTACCGCATCGATCCGGCGACCAGCTTACACGGCCGTGCCGATGAAGGACGACGGCACGGGCGGCGACGCCATCGCCGGGCGACGGCGTTTTCAGCGCGACCATTCCCGGACAGGCTGCCAATCAAATCGTCGCCTTTTACATTGCCGCCACCGACAGCCGGGGCGCGGCAACGCGCTTTCCGGCCTTGCGTCCCAGTGACAATGAACCGGTGCGCGAATGCGTGGTGATGTTCGGCGACGGCAATCCCGGCGGCAGTTTTGGCGTGTATCATTTGTGGCTCACCCAGACCAACGTGACCCGCTGGGCCAACTTGTCCGATTTGAGCAACGAAGGCAACGATTGCACCTTCGTCAACGGCAACCGCGTCATCTACAACATGCAGGGCCGGTTTGCCGGCAGCCCGTATCACCAGGGCTTTGACACCCCCGCCGGCAATCTGTGCCATTACAAATGGGAATTTACCGACGACGACAAGTTTCTGGGCGCGACGGCTTTCAACAAGATCCATCAGCCGGGCAACGGACCGGGCGACGACGCCAGCCTCCAGCGCGAGCAGATGGCCAACACTTTTCTGCGCGCCCTGGGCGTGCCGTGGCTCAACCGCCGCTATGTGGCGGTCTATGTCAACGGCAACCGCCGCGGCACGCTGATGGAAGACGCCCAGGTGCCCGGACAGCGATGTGGTCAAAGAACACTTCCCCAACGACGACGGACGGCTTCCTTTACAAAATGCAGCCGTGGTTTGAGATTCGGCTCCGTTCCCGTCGGGCAACACCATCGGCTTCAGCAATCAATCCTGGTGCAACCTGATGCCCTACACCACCACCGGCGGGGTGAAAAAGCCGGCGCGCTATCGCTACAATTTTGAGATCCGCCGCACGCCCGATTCCGACAACGACTTTACCAACGTCTTCTCCCTGGTGGACGCCGCCAGCTCCTATGGCACGCCCAATTACGTGGCCAACATGGAAAACCTGGCCGACATGGAGAACTGGATGCGGGTCTTTGCCGCCAACCACGCGGCGGGCAATTGGGATTCGTTTGGCGCGCAAAACGCCCAGAATCTTTACGGTTACATCGGCGCGCTGGGCACGAAATATGCCTTGTTGATGTGGGATTTCAACATCGTCATCGGCAACAGCGGTTCCTGGGGCCCGGGCCAGAATCTGTTCAATGTGAACGGTGAAGACCCCAACACCGCAGAATATTTACAACAATCCCACCTTCCTGCGCATGTATTGGCGCGCCTTGCAGGAACTGGTCAACGGCCCGCTCAATGTCGCCAATAGCGGACCGTTGCTCGATGCCAAATACAACGCCTTCACCGCCAACGGCCTCAGTGTCGAAAACCCCGGCACGAACATCAAACCCTGGCTTTCCCAGGCGCAGACCAGCATCGCCTCGCAACTGGCCGCGGTCAACGCCACCAGTTTCCAGGTCAACCCAGCCGTGACCGTCAGCAACGACCTCGCCTACGTCACCGGGGGGGCTCCGGTGAACGTGGCCGCCGTCTGGATCAACGGCGTGGCCTATCCGCTGACCTGGACGAGCTTGACCAACTGGACCGTCGCCGTGCCGCTGACCAATGGAGCCAACCTTTTGAGCATCGTGGGCGTGGACCGCAGCGGCCAGCCGCTCGCCGGGGACAGCAATCAGTTGACCGTCGCCTACAGCGGGACGATCCCGCCGCCGGCCGGGCAGGTGGTCATCAACGAAATCATGTAGAACCCGTCCGTCGCCGACGCGCGAATATGTGGAACTGTACAACAACTCCACCAACCTCACTTATGATTTGTCCGGCTGGCAGTTGCAAGGCTTGTCCTACACCTTCCCGCCCGGTTCCTTGCTGTCTCCGCTGGGTTTTCTGGTCCTGGCGGCCAACGCCCCGGCCTTTGCCGCGGCTTACGGAGCAACCAACCTTGTGTTTGACACCTTCGATTCGCACCCTTTCGCCCGGCCAGCTCCTCTCCCTCGAACAACCCGGCGGCGGCAGCAACCTGATCGTGGCCCAAGTGCTGTTCGACGATGCTTTGCCCTGGCCAACCAATGCCAGCAATCCCGGCGTCTCCCTGCAATTGATTGATCCGCGCCAGGACAACTGGCGCGCCGGCAACTGGAGCGCCGGGCAAACCAATCCCCCGCCCGTCGTTCCGCAGTGGGTGTAAGCCGCCGCCACCGGCGCCGCCTCCAGCTCCTTGCTTTATATTTACCTCCAATCCGCCGGCGATGTTTATCTGGACGACATCAAATTGGTGGCCGGCAGCGTGCCGGAAGCGGGCGCCAACACCTTGACCGACGGCGATTTTGAATCCGGTTTCCCCGACGGTTCCGTGTGGAACGTCTCCCCGAATCTCACCGGTTCGGCCCTGAGCACCACGCTCCAGCATTCCGGCAACGCCAGCCTGCATGTCGTCTCCACCGCCGCCGGCACCACCAAGGCCAGCGCCATCTACCAGAACCTTTCGCCCGCCCTGACGACCAACGCGACTTACACCCTCAGTTACTGGTATCTGCAAAGCACCAATGGCGGACCGCTCACCGTCCGCCTCTCCGGTTCGGGGATCGTTGACACCGTCGAATCCGGCCCCTCCCGCCGCTCTCGCCCACTCGCTCTTCACGCCGGACGCCGGCAACAGCGTCGCGGTCAGCCTCCCGCCCTTCCCGCCGCTTTGGATCAATGAAGTCGAGCCGGACAATCTCACCGGCCTGACCAACAGCGCCGGACAACACGCCCCCTGGCTGGAACTTTTCAACCCGGGCACCAACACGGTTTCTTTGGCCAACCTCTACCTGACCGGCAGTTACACCAACCTGACCAATTGGGCCTTCCCGTCCGGCGCGGTCATCAACCCCGGCCAATTCATGGTGGTTTTTGCCGACGGCCAGACCAACCTCTCCACTTTGAGCCAACTGCATGCCAGCTTTGCCCTCGGCGGCAGCGCCGGATCGGTGGCTTTAAGCCGCCTCTACCTCGGCCAGCCCCAGGTGCTGGACTATGTCAACTATACCAACCTCCCGCCCAATTGGTCCTATGGTTCGCTGCCCGACGGCCAGAGCTTTGTCCGCGTGGCGTTTTATTCCCCCACGCCCGGCTCCGGCAACAGCAATAGCGGCGCCCTGCCGGCCTCGTTTATCGCTTACAACACCGGCGGTTCTGTTTACACTCAGGACTTTGACTCCCTGCCCGATCCGGGTTCGACTTCGGTCAACACGGCCAATCCGGTGACCATCAACGGCGTGACCTATTCCCTGCCCAATCCCTTTGACTTTGCCTTCCCCGTTTCGGCCACGGGCAACAGCGGCGGACTGGGCCTGGCCGCCATGGCCGGCTGGTATGGTCTGGCCGATCCGACGGCCGGCGTGGGCGTGCGCTTTGGCGCCACCGATGGCGACCAGACCACCGGCGGACAGCTCAGTTTCGGGCTGCCCAACGGTTCCAACCGCGCCTTGGGCCTGCTGGCCACCAGCACCACCGGCTACACCGCCATCGGCGCCAAGTTTATCAACAACACCGCTGCCGCCATGAACTTCATCAACCTGCAAGTGACCGGTGAAATCTGGCGGCAATCCAACATCCCCAAGATCCTGGAATGTTATTATTTCATTGATCCCACCGCCACGGCGCCCATGTCCACTCATGCCACCGCCTATCTCACGGCCTTCAACATCTCTTTCCCAACTGTTTCCGGGGACGTGGGCGGCGCGGCGGTGGATGGAACCGCGCCGGCCAACCAGGTTTATCTGGCCGTGACGAACCAAGCCATCGCCAATTGGCCGCCGGGCGCGGCTTTTTGGCTCGTTTGGGAAATGGCCGATTCGACGGGCAAGGCCCAAGGGCTGGCCATTGACAACTTGAGCTTCGCCGCCACCGCCCTGGGCACGGCGACCAACACCGTCACCCTCGGCATCCAAAGTTCAGCCGCCGATCCATTGGTGCTGTCCTGGCCGGCCCCGGCGACGGGTTATCAATTATATTGCACCACCAATCTGGCCCCGCCGGTCGCCTGGTCTCTGGTGACCAACCCGGTCGCCGGGAGCAACGGATCATTCTTCCTGGCCATTCCGCCCACCAACGCCGCCGCCCAATTTTTCCGCCTGATGGCGCGCTGAATCGGGCCGCCCTGTTTATAGGGATGCGTGCAAAAATACCCTCTGATTTTGCTTTTGGAGCAAGACCGGTTCGGATTGAGAATTGGTCGTTGAAGAATGGTCATTGGCAATTGAAAACCACCTCCCCGACCGCCCAATGACCGATGACAATTTGTCAATTTTCAATTCTCAATGGCTCTCAAGAGCGCGCTCCCGGGCGCCACTTCGATCCCGTTTCGAATTGCGCCTCAATTTCCGAAGTGGTTTTTGCCCGGAGCCTGGGCTGAATGATCGTGACTTGCGCCAAGGCAAATATAATCTTGCCCGGAAGCCGGGGTAAGTCAGTATGGCGGCGTGAAAGTCTTCCGGCTTATCGCCGCTTTGCTCTTATGCTGGCCGGCATCACCGCATTAAGATGGGGCCTCCTTTTGGCCACTCTGTCTGGAATGGCCGCCGCCCAGGAAATCATCCCTTTCCCGCGGGCCGTCATCAAAAGCGAGAAGATGCTCGAGTGGACTTTCCAAACGAATGCCGCGGGATGGGCGGCGGCGCACGACTCTGTCCTCAGCGCGACCGGCGGCGTTCTGCGTATTCAGAGCAGCGGTGATGATCCCTATCTCTTTGGGCCGCCCATCCAGATTGAGGGACCGGTCACGGCGCGGCTCCGCTTAAAATGCGCCGCCGGCGGCAACGCACAAATCTTCTGGGCCACGGCGGTCGCGCCGCATTTCGACGAGGCGCGCAGCGAACACTTCCACCTCATTCACGACAACCAGTGGCACGATTACACCATCGCGCTGGCCGCCGGGGGAACGATTCAGCAATTGCGTCTGGACCCGGCCGAGGGCCCTGGCGTCATCGAGTTGGAATCCTTTCAATTGACTCGGGAGACGCTGCACCCGCTTGAGATTCAATCGGTCCATACCGATGGCGCCAACGTCAGCGTGCGGCTGAAGAATTATGCCGCCGAACCGGTTTCCTTCACGATGGCTGGCCGGCCCTTCGCCCTGGACGCGGGCGCCACCGGTGAGTTCTCCCAAATCGCGCCGGGCAACGCGCCGTTCCGCGCGCACGACCTGGCCATCCAATCCGCCGGGCTGCCGCCCATTCACCGCGTTGTTTCCATTATTGACTCCGTGCCGGTCGCCCATTGGACGAGCCTCCAGTCGGGCGGACTCGTGCTGCGTGCCGCTCCGGACGGTTCCGGCGCGCGCATTGAACTTGCTGGCCGCCTGGTTGGTGTGCTGGCGCCGTTGCTCAGCCGGGATGGCGTGACCCCCCAAATGAAATTGACCGGCAGCGCCCATGCCCTCCTCTGGCGCGGCCAGGGCGTCACGCTTGACCTGTCCCTGCACGAGGACGCGATCACGGCAAAGATTGAAAGCGACCGCCCGTGCGAGGGTCCGGTGCTGCGCGCCTTCGGGCCTCTGGAACAAGGTCTGTTCCCGGGATTGGAGTACCTGGCCAAGGGCGAGCATTCCTCCTCCACCCTGGACATTGAAACCGCCGAACACGTCCGCTTCGCTCCTGATCCGCGGAAAGTCACCATGCCGTTGATGGCCTTCGTCACCGATCGCGCCCTGGCGGCCATGACCTGGCGCGACCTGTCCTTGCAGCCGGTTTTTGCCACCCCCAATTTCCTGGACGGACCCGAAGGCCATCGCGCCTCCCTGCGCGGGTCCAATATCCAATGCACCATCCTGGTCCGCCCACCCGGGCCGATTGAAGAGGCGGTCCTTTGGGCGGCGCAACGCCGGGGGCTGCCGCCGCTGCCGGCCCCGCCGCGCCCGCGCCAGGCGGAACTTGACTTATGCTTGACTGCGTTGAGCGGGCCTCCCCTCAAAACCGCCGAAGGCTGGGGCCACTGCGCCGAACCCAACTGGCCGCGCCAGCCCTACGCCGATCAGGCCTCGACCGTCTGGCGCTTGACCGGGCAAATCCCGGCGCTGCCCCGGCTGGTTCCGGGCGGCGCGCACATCGTCAACGATGCCATTTATTTTCTCACCGGCCGGGCCGGCGAGTGGCTGGCCATGCGCTCCGCCCGCGCGCGCCAGATCATGGCGGAGCAGAAGCCCGACGGCTCATTCCGTTATGACGGCCCCTATCAACGCGGCCATTTTGAGGACACGGCCAGCGGCTATTGCGCCGCGCGCGCCGTGGAATTATTGGAGCACGCCTGGCTCACCGGTGACGCCGCCTCGCTGCAAGCCGGGGTCAAGGCGCTGGAGTTCATGAAGCATTTCCGAGATCCGCGCGGCGCTCAAACCTGGGAGGTCCCGTTGCACACGCCCGACATCCTGGCTTCCGCTTACCTGGTGCAGGCTTATGTGCGGGGCTGGCAGTTGACCGGGCAGCGCGATTATCTCGACCGTGCGCGCGCCTGGGCGGTCACCGGCCTGCCGTTTGTCTATCAATGGAGCGACGAGCCGACCATGGCCTACGCCACCATCCCGGTTTTCGGCGCGACCGGCTGGCAAGCCCCCAACTGGATGGGGCTGCCCGTCCAATGGTGCGGCTACGTCTATGCTTACGCGCTGACCATGCTGGCGCCGCTGGATCATGCGATGGACTGGAAGA
Organism: uncultured Verrucomicrobiae bacterium; assembly: GCA_963707025.1. Lineage (GTDB taxonomy): Bacteria > Verrucomicrobiota > Verrucomicrobiia > Limisphaerales > Palsa-1400 > JBEKOF01. Next base: position 870,474 of record CAVPOM010000004.1, read on the forward strand.
AAATTGCCACGGGGATTCTGACCACCGCCGAGCGGATGCAATATCCCTCCGGCCAATTCGCCGGGTGCGAACCGGATTCGTTCAATCTGGCCGAGCAACGGCGCAACGGCCCGGCCATCAATCCCTGCGCCCTCGTCAGCCTGCGCCTGGCGCTGGAAGGCAAACTGGATTCCCTCGCCGTCGCCACGGGCGCCGGACACCGCGTCCTCGCCCCGTTTCCCGTGACCATTCGCGGCGGCCAGGCCCGCCTCCAGGCCCGCCAAGGCGTGGCCTACCAAATCGTCGTGGACGGCGCGCGCATCGTCCAAGTCCAATCCCGCGGCGACGATTCCATTCCGCTGCCCGTGAAGTAACGTCCCACGCCGGAGTTCGGCAGGGCGTTGCCGGAATCGGCCAAGTGAGATTGGAGGAAAAAGGGATCAACCCATGGTTTGGTGCTATTTGACGGATGTTCGTCTTGAAAGAACCACGTAAAAACGAACCAAACTATGGGTGCCCCCTTTCCCTATTTGACCGCGAGGCCGACGGGAGCAAAAGACTTTGAAATCAGACCGCCTGCGGCGGTAGAATTGGAGACCCTCAGAAAACGGAGAGGCTGGACGGGCAGTGCTCCGCACGGCTCGTTTTCTCTTTCGAAAGGGTTTGGAAGCGCGGAATGAACAACAGTCAAACAGAAGTATATCTGACATCAGACCGCGAAACTCGCGCTTATTTTATGCGCTCCGTGGTCTGAAGGATGAGGTCCACCTCCACGAACCAAGTTCCATGCGAACGAACGGGGCCAAAAAGAAACAAATTCCTGTCACTAAAATCCCTGATGCCAGGTTTTCCGATGTCTTTTTCGGACTGCTTCTGCTGTGTTTCGGGATGGACGCCGCGGTTTTTGGCCAAACCAGCACCCTGACCCTCAGCGCCGCCGCCGGGGCGCGGCAATCATTAATCGGCATGGGCGCGACAGAAGGGGTGCCGCGCAATTATGCAAGGCTGCCCTTGGACAGCCGTCTGGACATGGCGCGGATGATTTGGGGCCATGATGGCCTCGGTTTCCGGGTCTGCAAACTGTGGGGCGACCCGCGCTGGGCCCCCAACGCAGCCCAAATGCTCTCCAGCTACAAAAGGTTCTACGATGACATCAACTCGGTCCAGACGAATATGATTTGGCTGTATGGCGCCGTAGGAAATGCCGCCAGCCAAGGCCTTGCCAACTATGCGGCCCATCATGCGCAGATGGTCGCCGACTGCAAGGAGGGCGGCATGGTTTTTCAGTATGTGGGGACATGCAATGAACCCAATGACCACACTCTGTATGCTCCCAGCCAGGCGGCGGAGGTCGTCAAGGATTTTCGCGCGGAACTGGACAAAAGGGGGCTTCAGAATGTAAAAGTCACTCTCTCCGGAATGTGCCAGTGTTGATGCCATGGGCATGAGCTACATTCAGAATATCAAGGACGATCCTGCCGCGCTGGCCGGCCTGACCGCCTTTGCCAGCCATTCGGCCAATATGTGTTTTACCCCGGCCTACTACAACCTGTGCCATGTTCCGGGCAAGGAATCCTGGATGACGGAAGGGGATGCCAACGGTCCCGAGGGGACTAACGATGCGGGTCTTGCGGCAAGTTTTACCGCAAAGGCATGCAATGATTTTAATTTCGGCTGCCAGGCATGGTTGCATTTCTTGGCCTATCTCGAATACGACCCCCGCGACAACGCCACGCGCATCATGGGCTATGACCAAAACACGGGCGAACACCAACCGTTTCTCAAGTATTACTATTACAAGCAGTTGCGGCTGGCCTTCAAGGACGGCTGTGTGTTTCGTTCGTCCACCAGCAGTGATACCCGTGAGGACCGCTATAGAACGATGTGCCTGACCTATGGCGACAAGCCGGCGATTGTCGGGGCCGCCGCGCGCAATGCGGACGGCTCCTGGGGCCTGAGCGTCGTCAATCTGACCGGTGAGCCGGCCCGCCGGGGGGACAGTCGCGGCTCCGCCAACTATCAGCCGGCCGCAACTTATGACATCACCTATCAGGTCGCGGAATTGGAGAAGGCAGGCACGGTCAGCTTCACCTTGTACCGTTCCAGCTCCACAGTGCGGGTGGCCAACCAGGGGGCGGTTTCCATGACTGGCGGCAAGGTCGCCTTCACCATCGCGCCCCTGGAACTGGTCACGCTGGTGAGCGCCCCAGCCGGGCCAAGCACTTCCCAGCGCAGCGGCATTGCCCCAGTAAAGGGGTCAAGGCCGGAATTCTGAGCTATAACCATAATCAAGTCGCGGCGGTTTTACGTTCGCTACAATGTGCAACCCATATTCAGCTTTCCGGGCTTGACCCCTTCACCCCTTCATGACCCCTTCACGGTCTTCGGGCGGCCTACGGCGCTTGCGGGTCCCTGGCGGTGATGCGCAGGATCGGGTTGCCGTTTATCCGGGTCGCTTGCCATCCAAATTCATCCAACAACGACTGCATGGCCTGGCGCGGTGTGATATTTTTCATTTTTTCGCTCACCCGCGGGGACAGAATGGGATGGTGATTGGTGTCCTGTGGATTGGCCAGACGAGGGTCAATTTGGATGTTCAGCCGCGACAGAAGGGCCAACTCCCGAATGGCATCCGGCAAGGGAAGGTCGTCAAAGGTCATCGCCTCGACCACTTCGTCTCGTGCGGTCGCGTTGGCCGCCACCGCGGCCGGAGCGCCTGCGGCAAGCGACTTGTCCAAAACATTAACTTTTGTCAGCGGCGGACCAACCGCGTTGGGGTCCTTGGCGTGGATGCGGATAATCGGATTGTTCGAATCGCGTTCCATCTGCCAGCCATAATTGTCCAACAACGCCTGCAAGGCCTGATTGGGAGTCACCGCCCTCCATCTTTCCTTCACCTTGGGTGGTGGCATGGGATTTCCATTGGCGGCCTTTTGGTTGAGAAGCGCGGGGTCAACTTGCACGAGGAGACGCGCGTGTTTTGCCAGCTCGCCAAGCGCGTCCGGCAGGGAAAGGTCATCGAGGACGAGAATTTCCGCCACCTTGTCGCCCGGCGTGGTGTTCATCTCCATCCCAACCGGTTTGCCGGCGGCTGCGGCGACAGCCTGTGCTGCTATGGCCTCCGGATTGGCCGCATTGGTGTCGCTGCCCGCGCTGGAGTGCCCGGGCAGGATGAGAAAAAGCGCGGTCGCCAGAACCGTTGCCGTGGCCGCCCCAAAAGTCTTCGGTTGCGTTCTCATAATTTGGCTCTTTCACTGGTCATTCTTTCCCGCCCTGACGAATCTTTAAAACACACGTGGTTCCCGCCCCCTGGCAAGCCCACCGCGCCTCCTGATTCCTCCCACCCTTCTTCGGGTGAGGGACAGCCGTTTGTTTGCCACATAAACTCCTTAATTGCAGATGCATGTTTTAAATCCGTTCTGCCGCCAACATGTTAGACTACCGCCCAGTCAAACTATTCGATTTGACATTCCCCATTTTGATTCTTGCCCACGACCAGCGTGCCTCTCAGGCAGCCAATGGGAGAATCCGGCACAGGCATGGCCGCCCGATTTGAAGGATTCTGTCTGTGTCCCGGTTCGATGTTTTAGCTGGACATTGAGTGATGCAACGGCTAAAAGGACAGGGACAGAAAGGTGCTGAAATATGACAAGCGACTGTTTGACTTCGCGGAGAGATTTCCTGAAAACTTCAGTGCTCGGCGGCGCGGCGGCGCTGGCGGCCTGGCGTCTCCGCCCGGCGTGGGCTGCCCAAGCCGCGCCCGCGGCCGCGGGCAAATTCAGCAGCCGTGTCGCGCTGACCGCCGGCAACGATCGCGCCAACCTGGCCTTCCAGGCGCTGGAGCCGTTCCGAAAAGAAATCGCGGCGGCCATTGGCAACAAGCGCGTCATCCTCAAGCCCAACAACGTCGAAATCAACCACCCGCTCTGCGCCACCCACGCCGACAATTTGGAGGGCATCCTGGAATTCCTGAAGTCCATCGGCAAGAGCAACGTGATCATCGCCGAGTCGCCCGCCAGCGGTTCGGCCCTGGATGGATTTGCCAACTATGGCTACAACAAATTCGTCGGCCAATACGGCATCAAGCTGGTCAACCTGGACACGGAGGGTTTCGAGGTGGTGCATTGCATTGACCAGAAAGATTTTCGGCCGCATCCCTGCCGCGTGTCCAAGCTGTTGCTGGATCCGGATAACTTCATCATTTCCGCCGCCAAGCTCAAAACGCATGACCGGGTTGGCGTCACCCTCTCGCTGAAAAACATCGTCGTCGGCTCGGGGATCAAAGACTCGGCGCCGGCGGAGGCAAGTCCGACAAACCCCTGATGCATGGCGGCGGAATCCACGGCATCAATTACAATCTGTTCACCCTCTCGACGAAACTGCACCCGCACCTGGCGGTGATTGATGGCTACGAAGGCATGGAAGGCAGCGGCCCGGTCCATGGCACGCCGGTGGACCAAAAAGTGTGCGTGGCCAGCCTGGATTGGCTGGCCGCCGACCGGGTTGGGGCGGAACTGATGGGAGTGGACGCGAGCAAGATCGGCTACTTGACCTACTGCGCCCAGGCAGGCGACCGGGGAGAAGGGGATTTGAGCAGGATTGAGATCGTGGGCCCGCCGATCAAGGACCACGCCAAATCCTATCAACTGCCGGGCAACTGGGAGCAGATGACAAGCTGGCAGAAGCCGATGTGACCGGCTGACCCGCATTTTGGACCTTGCGGTTGGAAATCAACTTAAGCGCACGGGCACGCGGCGGGAGCCCCAGCGGCCGGCGATTTCGAAGCCGCACTGCGCGCAGCGATGGTCATTAAGACGCCACTCACCCAGAACAAACCAATCGCGCTCAATCAGCCGTTGGCCGCAGCCCGGACACCACGTGCTGCCGCCCTCGCGGTCATGAATGTTGCCGGTGTAAACGTAGCGCAGTCCGTGGGCGCGGGCGATGGCGCGCGCCCGCGTGAGCGTGGCCGGCGGCGTGGGCGGTTTGTCGAGCATCTTGTAATCAGGATGAAACGCGGTGAAATGCCAGGGCACGTCGGGCCCCAGATTGGCGGCAAACCAGGCGGAGGCCTTTTCAATTTCCGCCTCGCTGTCGTTCTCGCCGGGGATGAGCAAGGTGGTCACCTCGAACCAGACGCGGGTCTCGTGGCGCAAATACTTTAAAGTGTCGAGCACGGGCGCGAGCTGGCCGTAGCATTGGCGGTGATAAAACTCCTCGCTGAATCCTTTCAAATCCACATTCGCCGCGTCCATGTGCCGGTAGAATTCGGGGCGCGAATCGGCGGTCATATAACCGGCCGTGACCGCCACCGCCGCCAGCCCGGCCGCGCGGCAGGCGTCGGCCACGTCCATGGCGTATTCGGCAAAGATGACCGGATCATTGTAGGTGAAGGCGACGGAGCGGCAGCCCAAACGGCGCGCGGCGGCGGCGATGGTTTCTGGCGAGGCCTCATCGGCCAGCCGGTCAAACTCGCGCGCCTTGCTGATGTCCCAGTTTTGACAGAAGCGGCAACCCAGATTGCAGCCGGCCGTGCCGAAGGAAAGCACGCTGGTGCCCGGATGGAAATGGTTCAAGGGCTTTTTCTCGATGGGATCCACGCGGAAACCACTGCTGCGGCCATAGGTGGTCAGGACCATCCGGCCTTCGACGTTTTGGCGCACAAAGCAGAACCCCCGCTGGCCGGCGGGAAGTTTGCACAGGCGCGGACAGACCTGGCAGACGATGCGCCCGTCGGGCAGCGGTTGCCACCATCGGGCCGGATAAGGAGCGGTCGCGGCAAGCATGACGTTATCCAATCTGCTCTTCAAAGTGATCCGCTTGAAAGCGCTGCAGCCGCACCGGTTCGCCCGGCCCGATCCAGGCCTTCTTCCGGGCGAAACCCAACTGCTGGAGGCCGGTCTTGATCTCCGCCAGGCCCGGCAGCAGCAGGCCGCGCCGGCCGTCCTCAGCGGAGACCACCACGCCGTAGCGCGCGGGATCCAGCTCGTCGGCCGAAGTAACTTTCTCCATCGAGTGCAGCACGCTCACCTCAAACCGCAGGTTGGGCAGTTCCGCGGCTTGCACCGGTGGAAAGCGCGAGTCCTGAAACGCCGCCAGGCGCGCGCTGTGCCAGGTTTCAGCCACCAGGCTGGCGCAGACAGGAAGGATCGTCCCGGCGCAACCGCGCAACCGCCCGCTCCGCTCGTGCAGGGTCACAAAAACCGCGCGTTGCGCGCGGAGATATGGACCGGTGGCCGCGGGCGCAAGCTCGGAACTGCCGCGCACTGCCGCCGTGACGGATTGGCGGGCCAGACCGGGCAGGATAACGCCCTCGCGGTCAGGGGTCTGAACTGGCGCCGGCCGCGTCCCGGCTGGATTTGATTTTTCCGCCAGGAGGATCGCCACGCCGTAGCCAACGCCGAACGGTCCTTCGTAATGGAGAACCTTGTGGCCCGCGGCCCTCCAATCCACCGCCGCCGCCGCGACCAAAGTGGAGTCCACCGCGTCTTCTGCCGCCAATTCCCGCAGTGACGGATCCATGTTCCCAATCTCATGGTAATCGCCTTCGCGGATGAGACGAATGAAGGTTTCATCGAATTGATGAGCCTGAGGATGAAAACCACACGGCGCGTTTGGCGTCAGACGATGACTCATGTCACCACTGGCGACGAGGGCAATGCGGCGATGAGAGGCGCGGGCGGCGGCCGCGATGGCTTGGCCCAGCTCACTCAGCCCGCCGTCCTCGGGATAATTCAGACTGAGCACGATAGTGGGTCCAGACCAGCCCGCTTCGGCCAGAAACCAAAGCGGCACCAGCGCGCCGTGATCGAGCGTGCCGTGGTCAATCATCCAGGTGGCCAGATCGCGGCTCCTGGCCTCGGTGACGATGAGCTGGGCCAACGACGTGTCGTTGGGCAGGTTCACCTGCGCGCCAGGAGCGTTAAATTGGGCCAGCGAGCCCCGCAGACGTTCCCCGGCCCAGATGCCGAAGGCCCGGGGCTGGCGCGGGGAGTGCGGCGAGATCAACACCAGGGTCTCCGGTCGTAAACTCATCACGCACGCCGCAGCCTCGCGCATGGCCCGGCAACTCGCCTGCGCCGCGCCGCCTCTTTCGCCCCCGACTTCAGGTACGAGGATGGGCGCGTGCGGCATCAACACGGCGCACACCACCGCGGCCGCCGGATTTTCCCGCAACGGCCCCGCTGCCTCCCCGGCGGCCGGCTTGGATAAGATGTTGGTTGTCATAAAACCCTCCGCATGATTCCGGCGGGGCGCCTCACTCCGCCTTCCCTGTCAAACCTCCGAAGTCGCTGCCCTTGGCGCCGTGGATTGGAGGTTCGATGCTTTCATTTCCTTTGATACGTTCCCATCAATTGTCCTTCGGCGAGGATGTGGCCATCCATCGCCTTGAGCAGATCCTTTTTCGTGAGGCCGGGCTTCAGACCCGGCTTCAGGTCAAGGGCGTACAGTTTGAAGAAGTAGCGGTGCGGCTTGCCGGGCGGTGGAGCTGGCCCGCCGTAGCCGGTGCGCTTGAAATCGTTCACGCCCTGCTTGGCGCCGTTGGCCAGTTCCGGCGATTTCGGCACGCCTTCGGCCAGTCCGGCGGTGGCCGGCGGCAAGTCGTAAACCACCCAATGCACCCAGGTGCCCGCCGGCGCGTCGGGATCGTCGCAAATCAGCGCCAGGCTTTTGCTGGCGGGCGGCACACCCGACCATTGCAAGGCGGGCGAAAGGTCCTGGTCATCGAAGGCGTGCCGCCGGGGAATCGGCTGGCCCTCGGCAAAGGCGGTGGTGGTGAGTTGAAGTTTCATGGTGGCTCCGTGGGTTGGGGGATCTTCCGCATGGCCGGCCGTGACGAAACCGGCCAGCGACGCCGCGGCGAAAAGCACTTTGATTCGCCCGCTCATAACAGGACTTTACCCCGCCGCGCGCAATTGGAAAGTAAAAATTTCCGCCGCGACAGCCCGAATAGCGCAGTCTTCCCGGAGGAAATTCAAAAAGGAGATTCTGACCGTCAATGGCAAAACTCGAGCAGTACCACCCATAGGCACCGGCGGAACAGCGCCGGGCAATCCTTGACGTTTTTGCGGGCCAGCTTCTCTTCCAGCGCCTCCAGCCGATTCCGGGGCAAAGCACAAGTTGCATTTTCAAACCGGGGCCAACAGTTGCGGCGGAATCCCGGCGAAAAGCCCGGGTTTCATTGCAAATTCTCCCGCTTTATTCCCGCCAGAAGCGAGGCCATGCGGCGGCGCGCATAGAACAAGCGGGACATGACCGTTCCGATGGAGCACTTCATGTGCCGGGCAATTTCCCGATATTCCATTTGCTCAAATTCATGCAGGACCAGCACGGTGCGGTGCTCGTGCGACAACTGGTCCAGCGCGCGGTTGATCCGCACCCGCAACTCGGCCCGTTCCAGTCCTTCGGTTGGATTGGACAGGACCACCGGCATGTGCCGCTCCACCCCGCCGGCTTCCTCTGCCATCGCCTCCAACGATTCGGCGCGCTTGCGTTTGAGCTTGCGCAACTGATCCAGGCAGAGGTTGATGACGATGCGGGTCATCCAGGTGACAAAGCTGGAATCGCCCTGAAACTGGCCCAGCCGCTGCCAACCTTTGACCCAGGCGTCCTGGGAAAGATCCAGCGCCTCATCCTCATTGCGCATCATGCTGTAAGCGCGCGCATAAACCTTGTCCCGATGCCGGGCCACCAACTCCTCAAAGGCCTCCATATCGCCTTTTTGCGCCGACCGCACCAAGTCAACGTCGCTGGAGTTATCCTGCTGGTCCGGCATAGATGGGGCGGTCCCGGCTGGGAATTATGGAGGGAAACTCATAATTTTCCCTTGGTGCTGGGCAGGCGGCCGGCCAGGCGCGGGTCGCGCTGGCAGGCGGCATCGGCGGCGCGGGCGAAGGCCTTGAACAAGGCCTCGACGATGTGGTGGGGTTCGTCGCCATAAAGCAGCTCCAGGTGCAGGTTGCAGCGGGCTTCGTTGGCCAAGGCCTGGAAGAATTCGCGCGCCAGGCCGAACCGGAAGGCGGAGGAGGCGTCCTGGGTTTTTTCCTCCGCGCTGATTTTTTTGTGGGCGTATTTGGTCAGGCCGCGCCAGACCAGATGGGGCCGGCCGCCGAAGTCAATGACGCATCGGGCCAGGCACTCATCCATGGGGACATAGGCTTCGGCGGTGAAGGGATTGCGCGGGTCGAAACCGGTGCCATAGCGGCGGATGCCCATCTTGCCGCCCAGCGCCTCGCGCAAGGCCTGTCCCAGCGCCAGTCCGCAGTCTTCCACCGTGTGATGGCCGTCCACCGCCAGATCACCCCGGCAGCGCAAGTCCAAATCCATGGCGGCATGCCTGGCAAAGAGCGTGAGCATGTGGTCGAAGAACGGAATGCCCGTGGCCACGGAAGCTTTGCCTGCGCCATCGAGGTTGAGGCTCAGGGCGATGCGCGTTTCGCTGGTGGTTCGCCGCACGGCGGCGCAGCGCGGTCGCAATTTGGTTTTTGCTCTCTTCATGTTGCCTTGCTAAAGCTTGGCCAGGTAGCGCTCGGCTTCCATGGCAGCGGCGCAGCCGGAGCCGGCGGCGGTGATGGCTTGGCGATAGAGGTGATCGGCGCAATCGCCCGCCACAAAGACCCCGGCGATGTTGGTGGCGGGGCCGCGCGCGGGAATGATGTAACCGTTTTCATCCAGATCCAGCGCCCCCTTGAAAAGCCGGGTGTTGGGCACATGCCCGACGGCCACGAAAACGCCGGCGCAAGACAGGAGCGTTTCGGCGTTGGTCTTGACGTTTTTGAGGCGGACGGCAGTGACTTTGTCCTGTTTGGGGTCGAGGATTTCTGTCACCACCGAATCCCAAACGTTCTTGATTTTAGGGTTGTCCAAGACGCGGCCGGACATGATTTTGGAGGCGCGCAAGCGGTCACGGCGATGAACCAGATGGATCTGCGGGGTGAAACGGGTCAGGTAAAGCGCCTCTTCACAGGCGGAATCGCCGCCGCCCACCACGACCAGCGGTTGATTGCGAAACATGGGCCAGGCGCCGTCGCAGGTGGCGCAATAGGTGACGCCCTTCTTCTCGAGGACATGTTCGCCAGCCACGCCCAAATGCCGGTGGCTGGCCCCGGTGGCGATGATGACCGTTTTAGTCTCCACTTTCTCGCCGTCCACGGTGAGGACAAACGGGTTTCGGGCAAGGTCCGCCTCTTCCACCACGCGCAGCACCTGGACGCGGGCGCCGAAGCGCTCGGCCTGCTTTTGCATGCGCGTCATCAGTTCACAGCCGTCAACCCCTTCGGGAAAACCGGGGTAATTCTCCACGATGCTGGTGGTGGTCAACAAGCCGCCCGGCATGGTGCCGGTGAGGACCAGAGGGGACAGATTGGAGCGCGCCGCGTAAATGGCGGCGGTCAAACCGGCGCAGCCGGTGCCGATGATAACTACTTGTTCCATAATGGCAGTTTGCGAGTTGTCAGCCGTCAATCATGCTGGGAATTGAACAGTGGCACAGTTGGACATGAGTTTTCAACTCGTTTAAATGGCGAAAGTTTCGGCAACGCGCACCATGCCCGGAAGCACCCATGATGACTGCAAAAAACAAAATGCGAGGAATCCCCGAATGGGCGCGACATGGAGACATGGTTGCAATGCAGCCACAGGGAAAACGTCATGAGCCGCCTGGGTGGATGGCCCGCTCGATGGCGAAGGGGCGGGACGCGCAGCGCGGCCAACTCAAACCCGGTGAATTGGCCACAAAAGAGCGGAAAGAGCGGACGTTCCGCCGCAGGAAATCTGCTGGACTCGCCCGGCGCAAGCCGCAAATATCCATGGCATACTGAGATGAATTTATTGCCCTTTGACAAGCTGGTTCCGTACCGCCCCCGCGTCTTTGTCCCGGAAAAGATTGACCTGGGCGACTGGCCGCAAATTGCCCGGCTGTTCGACCTGCTGGAAGCCCGCGCCCCGCGCTGCAAAACGGCGGCCCAGTTGCAACGCTGGCTGCTGGATGGCAGCGAGTTGAGCGCCGCGCTGGAGGAGGAGTCCTCCCTCCGCAACATCGCCATGACCTGCCACACGGAAAGCGCCGAGGCGGAGAGGGCCTACATCCATTTCGTCGAGCAAATCGAGCCGCAGCTCAAGCCGCGGCAGTTCCAACTGGCGGTCATTTATTTGCAGCACCCGCTGCGGGTCAAACTGCCCCGAAAACGCTGGTTCGTTTTCCAGCGCAACGCCCGGCTGCAGGTGGAGTTGTTCCGCCCGGAAAATGTCCCGCTGGAAACCGAGGAGGCCCGGCTCGGCCAGCAATACCAGAAACTCTCCGGCTCTCTCACCGTGCAATTCCGCGGCGGGGAACAGACCCTGGCGCAAATGGGCCGTTACCTGGAAGAACCGGACCGGCCGCTGCGCCAGGAGGCCTGGGAACTGACGGCCAAGCGGCGTTTGCAGGAAGCGGAACATTTTGAGAACAACTTCGAGCAACTGCTCCATCGGCGCGAGCAAATCGCCGCCAACGCCGGCTTCCCCAACTACCTGCAATACGCCTTCCGGGCGCGCGGACGTTTCGATTACACGCCCGAGGATTGCCGGAAATTTCACGACGCCGTGGAAAAGGAAATCATGCCCGTTGTCCGGCAGTTGCAGGCCCAGCGCCGCCGCCAGATGGGCCTCCCGTCGCTCCGCCCGTGGGACATGAGCGTGGATCCTTTGAACCGCCCGTCCCTTCGGCCGTTCGAGCACGTCGAGGAAATGGTGGAGCGCACGCAAAAGATTTTTGACCAACTGGATGCCAGGCTGGCGGCCGATTTTCAATTGATGCGCCGACTGCGCCTGCTGGATTTGGACAATCGCAAAGGCAAAGCCCCCGGCGGTTACCAATCCACCTTGTCCGAATCGCGCCTGCCGTTCATCTTCATGAACGCGGTGGGCCTTCATCGCGATGTGGAAACGATGTTGCACGAAGCGGGCCATGCTTTTCACTCGCTGGCGGCGCGGGGGGAGGAATTGCACGCCTACCGGAGCGCGCCGATTGAATTTTGCGAGGTCGCCTCCATGGGCATGGAACTGCTGGGCAACGAGTTCATGGAAGCTTTTTATGCGGAGGCCGAGGCCCGGCGCGCCCGGCACGATCACTTGGAGGGAATTGTCACCATCTTCCCCTGGATCGTGACCGTGGACGCCTTTCAACATTGGATTTATTCCCATCCCCGCCACCGCCGGGCGGAGCGGCGGCAGGCCTGGCTGGACTTGATGGACCGCTTTGGCGGCGAGGTGGATTGGAGCGGTCACGAGGAGGCGCGCGCCCATTTATGGCATCGCCAGCTCCACATTTTTCTGCATCCCTTTTACTACATCGAATACGGCATTGCCCAACTGGGCGCGCTGCAAGTCTGGGCCAATTCCGGGAAGGACAAGGCGCGCGCCCTCCGCCAGTATCAACGCGCCCTGGCCCTGGGCGGCTCCCGTCCGCTGCCCGAACTCTTTGCCGCCGCGGGCTGCCGTTTCGATTTCACCCGCCGCACCATCAAGCCGCTGGTCCGCCTGGTCTGCAACCAATTGCAGAAGCTGGGGGAGAGCAAGGCGGCTGGTTGAGAGAATAGGGCGACGCCTTCCTCATAAGCGCCTGCGATCAGCGCTGGAAAAACTTCCGCACAATTTCACGCGGCGTTGCGACGACGGGGGCGGTGACATCAAACGCCTGCAACTCCAGCGTCAGACGCTCGAAATCAATCCCGCGCAGGTGTTCATCGCTGGTCAACAGCATGGAACATCCGAGCAACGCGAATTCGGCAAGCACCAGTGAATCATTGATCTCTTCCCCCGGTATCAGCCCTTGTTCGCGGATCCGCTCCGCGATCCGTTCGGCAATTCCATGCCCGACGGCGATGAGATTTACTGGAACAATACGCCATGATTGGCCAAGCTGAATTGCCTTGCGGGCGGCCTTGCGCTTTGGCCCGACGCCGCACAAAGCCAAGTTCGCCAATTCATGTTGGACAGTGGGCGGGATGAAAAAGCCAGCGTCGCGAAGCCGCTCCCGAATAATGGAAACTGCGTCAACGGTGTCATCCAAACCGTCCGCGAGGTCGAAAAGAACATTCGCGTCAACGGCGACGAGTTGTGGCCGGTTTGGTCGCGCCGCCATAGTAGAGCTTCATGAAATCTTCACCGAGTTTTTCCCGGTCCGCGTCGGTCCACTGATTGCCCTCGGCCCGCGCCCGAGCGGCGAGCACCGTGCCGACGGACGCCTTGTCGAGACGCGTTTTCTTGCGTTTCATGCCGTTACTCTACCCGTTATGCGAATAGTTTCAAACCCCAAATACACATCAGGCAGACTTTGCAGCGTGCATTGCCTTGAGGCACATTTCACAAAAGCCTTAAAGGAACGGCGTGGCCGTTAACGGTGGCGGCTATGCCGCCGCGCGGGGGCGGCCAGATCCACTTTGCGCTGGTTGTGGTTGTTGAAGAACTGGCAGCCTTCGCGCGAGGAGGCAGTTTGTCAAGTTTTCAAACGTTGGCTTCCTCCGATTTGCGCCCGTCTCACCGGGTGGCGTCCGCGGGAACCTTTAATTCGTTCCAAAGAAACGTGTAAGCCAGGGTTTCCATGAAAGCGGTCTCCCGGCTGTTGGCGGCGGCGCCGTGGCCGCCTTCGGTGTTTTCGTAGAACAAAACCCGGTGTCCCATTTCTTCAAGACGCGCGGCCATTTTTCGCGCGTGGCCGGGATGCACCCGGTCATCGCGCGTCGAGGTCGTAATCAAGATCGGCGGGTATTTCCGGTCCGACCGGGCGTTTTGATAGGGCGAGTATTTTTGGATGTACTGCCAGTCCTTCGCCTGGTCAGGATCGCCGTATTCGCCCATCCAGCTTGCGCCAGCCAGGAGTTTGTTGTAGCGGCGCATGTCCAGCAGCGGCGAACCGCAATGGACCGCCCCAAAAAGATCGGGGCGCTCGGTCAGCATCACTCCCATGAGCAGGCCGCCGTTGGAGCGGCCCTCGATTCCCAGATGCTTCGGCGAAGTCACCCCGCGCGCGATCAGGTCCTCCGCCACCGCGATGAAATCGTCGTAGGCGCGCTGGCGGTTTTCCTTCATGGCGGCCTGGTGCCAGGCCGGGCCAAACTCGCCGCCGCCGCGGATGTTGGCCAGCACATAGACGCCGCCGCGCTCCAGCCATGCCGCGCCCACCAGCGGTCTGTAGGAAGGGAGCATGGCAATTTCGAACCCGCCGTAGCCCGTGAGCAGCGTGACGTTTTTACCGTCAAAATGAAGTCCCTTCCGGCTGACCTCGAAATAAGGAATGCGGGTGCCGTCGGCGGATTTGGCTTCGTGCTGCGCCACTTCCAGCCCGGCGGTGTTGAAATAGTCCGGCAGGCTTTTGATTTTTTCACTCCCGTTCCGTCCGGCGGTGGCCAGGAACAGACTGGAAGGCGTCAGAAAACCCGCCTCGTTCAGGAAACAGGCATCCGATTCATCCGGGTCAATCCCTTGCACGCTGGCTGCGCCCAAAGGAGGCACTTCCAGCGGCGTTTGTTGCCATTGACCCCCGGAGAAATGCCAGAGAAACGCGCGGCTGCGGACGTTGTCCAATTCGTTGAGAACGAGATAATTCCGGGTGTCGCTGATGGATTCCAGGGAAGTCCGTTCTCCCGGCGCATACAAGACCGCAAAATGACGGTCGCCTCCCAAATAGGCGCCGAGGTTGTCCAGCAGGAGCGAGCCGCCGGCGTAGGATTGGCCGCCGGCCGTCCAATTGGAGCGCAGTTGCAGCAAAATATATTCGCCAAAGGTGTGGAGGCGCGCGTCCTCCGGCTTGTCTATCCGCGTCCAGCCATTGCTCCGGCGGAGCCAGGTTTCCTCCGTGTAAAAAGTCAGGGCGCGATGGATCAATTCATAGACCTGCCCATGATCACGCTCCACATGCGCGCTGACCCCCACATCCTCCGATTTCCCCGCAAATACTTCGGTCGCCTGGCTCAACGGCGTGCCCCGTTTCCATTCCTTGATTATCCGTGGATAGCCCAACGTTGTCAGAGACCCGGGACCATAATCGGACGCCACATACAAGGCGTCCCGGTTGCGCCAGGCAACATCGCTCTTCGCCTCCGGCAGGTTGAATCCGCCGGGGACGAATTTCTTGCCCGCGAGGTCAAACTCGCGGATGACGGCAGCGTCCGCCCCTCCACGGGACAAGTTTACCAGGCACTCGTCAAAACCGGGCTTCAGGACTTCATAGCCTTCCCAGACCCAGTTTTCCTTTTCCTCGCCGGCCAGCTTGTCAAGATCAATCACCGTTTCCCATGCGGGATTGGTCTTCTTATATTCCTCAAGAGTGGTGCGGCGGAAAAGGCCGCGCGGATTCCGGTCGTCGCGCCAGAAATTATAATAAAACTTCCCCTCCTTTTCGACGGAGGGGATTCGCTCCTTGGAATCCAGGATGAGGAGCAGCCGCTGGCGTGTGGCCTCAAAATCGGGGGACGCCGCCAGTTGATTGGTGCTGAGGGCGTTTTGCCGCCCCACCCAATCCAGCGCCCTCGGTCCCGTGATCTCCTCCAGCCACAGATACGGATCAACCGTATTGGCGGCCGCATTGGTCTCATTCGCGGCACGCGCGCCCGGCAGCGCGGCCAGAACAACCAGGGCCATCGGCAGCGCGGTCACCCGGCGAAACTGGTTTCGTAACCGTGAGGTCATCTTGCCGGGGCTTTTGGAGCGGCGGTCAGGCCCCGGCGCGGGAGGCGGCCAGATCCACTTTGCGCTGATTGAGGCTTTTGAAAAATTCGTAGCCTTCGCGGCAGCGGCGCACGAAGACGTCCTTGTCCTCCAGCATCGTCTTGATGATGCGCAGGATCGGTTTGGGGCGCAGATAATAGGCGCGATAAAAACGGTCCACCGCCTCGAAGATCTCGTCCTTGCTCAGGCCGGGATATTCGAGGGTGCTTTGCTGGAAGCCGTCGCTCTTCCACGAGGTCGGTCTTGTCCTGTCTTGACGAACCAGCCGTTTTGCCGGGCCATTTCGTAAAGCTCGGTGCCGGGATACGGCGCGGCGAGCGAAACCTGCATGCTGAAGACATCCAGCTCCTGCGCGAAGCGGATGGTTTCCTCGATGGTCTCGCCGGGTCTCCACCGGCAGGCCGAGAATGAACGTGCCGTGAATGACCACGCCGGCCTGGTGGCAGGCCTTGGTGAACCGGCGCATCTCGTCCAGTCGTCACGCCCTTTTTGATGCGGGTGAGGATGTCGCTCGTTGCCGCTTTCGTAGCCGACCAGGAACAGGCGCAGGCCGTTGTCCTTGAAGACTTTGATGGTGTCGTAATCGAGGTTGGCGCGGCTGTTGCAGCGACCAGGTGACGCCGAGCGGGCCGAGTTTTTTGGCGATCTCGCGGGCGCGCGGCAGGTTGGCGGTGAAGGTGTCGTCGTCGAAGAAAAATTCCTGCACCTGCGGGAAAAGTTTCTTCATGTAGGCCATTTCGTCGGCGACATTCTGCGGCGAGCGGACGCGGTATTTGTGCCCGCCGATGGTCTGCGGCCAGAGGCAGAAGGTGCATTGCGCCGGGCAGCCGCGGCCGGTGTAGAGGCTGACGTAGGGATGGAGCAGGTAGCCGATGAAATACTTCTCGATCTTGCAGGTCGCGCTTGTAGACGTCCGCCACCCACGGGCAGCGTGTCCATGTCCTGGGATCATCTCGCGCTCGGGGTTGTGCTTGATTTTGCCGTCCTTGTCCCGGTAGGAAAGCCCGGCGATCGGTCGAGAGGTCGCGGTCTTCGGCGACTTCCTTGCAGGTGAAATCAAATTCCTTGCGGCCCACCCAGTCAATCGCCGGGGAGGCCTTCAAGAGTTTCCGTCGGCAGCACCATCGTGTGCGCGCCGACGAAACCGATTTTGGTGTCCGGGCTTCTGCGCCTTGATGGCCTCGGCCACCTTGCAATCGTTTTTCAGCGACGGCGTGGAGGTGTTGATGATGACGTGGTCGAAGTCCTTCGCGATCCGCGAGGCATTCGCTCGATGCCGATGTCGTGCGGCGGGCAATCGAGCAGCTTGCGAGTCGGGCGCGAGCGCGGCGGGTTGGGCCAGCCAGGTCGGATACCAGAAGCTGGTGACTTCGCGCCGCGCCTGGTAACGCGCGCCGGCGCCGCCGTCAAACCCGTCAAAGCTCGGTGGTGAAAGGAAGAGGGTTCTGCTCATTCAAATTCCGATTCACTATCGGACGCACTTCAATCTTCTTGCGTCCTTGTTGCGAGATCTTGCGCGCACCGCAATGTCGTGCCGACGTGCTGCTCGCTGGTCATCGTCGCTGGAAAACGCGCCTCGCGCCGCCGGCGGCGATTGATGGCGGCCTTGGCTTCGGCCAGATGGCCTTTGCCGATGGAAACGCCGTTGAAGCGCCTTGACCAGTTCCGGCGACTACGTAAACGGCTTGGGCTTGGCGCCGAAGTTGTATTTGAAATTCTTCCAGTTGTCGCCGCGCTGATAATTGCGTGCCCAGCGCGCCGCTGGGATCGTAGCCGCAATGCACCATGCAATTCTCGCAGCGCGGGTCGCGCGCCACGCCGTCCACCACGCCGTATTTTTCCCAGTCCACCTTCTCCAGCATTTCCTGGTAGCCGCGCGTAATGGCCGTCGGTCATCAGATAGCAGGGCGCTTTCCAGCCCTTGATGTTGCGGGTGGGAATGGCCCAGGCGGTGCAGGTCAATTCGCGTTTGCCGGCGAGAAATTCCTGGTAAACCGGCGTGCCGAAGATGGTGAAGCGCTCGCCCCATTCCTGAATCTTCGCGAATTTCTCGCCGCGTCATGTCGCGCGTGAGGAAGAAATCCTCCGGCTGCTTGCCCAGGCGCTTGACCATGTCCTTCTTGGCGGCGTCGTATTCGTAGCCGGGCGAAATCGTGTGGCCGTCCACTTCCAGCGAACTGAGAAGAACTCGAACATGTCCTCGATTTCCTGCACGTCGGTTTCCTTATAGACCGTGGTGTTGGTCGCGACCTGGTAGCCGAGGATTTTCGCCATTTTGATGGCCTCGACGCATTCCTTGAACACGCCTTCGCGCTCGACGATCAGGTCGTGCGTGAATTCCAGACCGTCAACATGGACGTTCCAGTACATCCACTTGCGTCGGGCGGATGACCGGGCGGCCGTCGCGTCCGGCCCTTGCGGATGGTTTCGGCGTCCTTGTCGGAAATCAGTTTCTGCGTCGAGCAGCTGCTTCAGCATCGGCTCCAGCTCCGGCGAATAAATGCGCCGCCAGATAATCCTTCATCTTCTTCCGCATGAACATGCCGTTCGTGCAGACATAAACGATGCGGCCCTGGTCGCAGCAGGCCGGCGACCAGCTCCTCGATCTTCGGATAAATCAGCGGTTCGCCGCCGCAGATGGAAACCATCGGCGCGTCGCATTCCTGCGCCGCCGCCAGGCAATCCTCCAGCGGCATCATGTCCTTGAGGCTGGTGGAGTATTCGCGGATGCGGCCGCAGCCGGTGCAGGTCAGGTTGCAGGTGTGCAGCGGTTCGAGCTGCAGGACCATCGCAAATTTGGGCGTGCGCAGATCTTGTGCTTGATGATATGTGCCGGCGATCTTTGCCGTCAAGGCGAGTGGGAATCGCATAGCGTTTAATAAGCTTGGGCCACGGTCTGGTTGGTTTGGGTCTGGCCCGGCGCGGGCGGTGGCGGGAGACCCGGTTTGGTTTGGGCCAATCCCGGCAGCAGGAACATGAGCGGCGAAACCGCCGGCGCGGCGTAAAAACCGCCGCAGCCTGTCCCGATGACAAGGACGGCTGAGATCATCACCATAATTTTGACTGCTGAACCGAACTTCATGGCGGCAGTATAATGCCTTATGGCCAATGGGCAACAATTATTTCCCGCCGCAATGAACCGTCCCACGCGTCTTCTCCCTCTCCTCCACACACTTGTGGAGGAGAGGGGCGGTGTTCTGAGAGCGCGTCCACCGCCTTCCTGCACAAAGCGAGCCTGCGAGCGATTGCAGGCAGGGTGAGGTGCGCCACACCCGTTACACCGTTACAGTTGTTGATTATCAACGGTTTACGAAAACTGCCCCCGTTACACCCCGTTACATTTTGTTACATCCAGCTTTCCCTGCCTCATCAAATCGGTGAGATGGTTGATTATCGTATCGGCCACTTCCAGGAGTTGGTTTCGCGCCGCACCACCGCCACCGGGCGCTTTATTTCGTTAAGGGATCGCGTAAAAATAACCTCTGGACTGCAGGCCTAGAGCGTTTCCATAAATGATATAGCTTGACTGGGGCGAGAGGGCTGGCAGGCTTGAGCCATGCGAGCGATACCCGTGTCTGCGCGCGAGCGCATCCTGCAACTCTATGAACAAGGCAAAAGCACCCGCGAGATCGCGGACTTTTTCGGCTTTTGCGTGGCGGCGGTGCGCCGGGTCCGGCAGCAGTTCCAAGAGCGCGGCACGCTCCAGCCGCAAACCCATTTGTGCGGGCGCAAAACGCTGCTGAACGCCGGACGCCAGGCTCGCCTGCAAAAGCTGGTGGCGGCCCAGCCCGACGCGACGTTGGCCGAGTTGGGGGCGCGTCTGGACCGCCCTTTCGGGACCTCCACTGTGGATTTGTGGCTGCGCAAACTGGGGTTGAGCTATAAAAAAAACGCTCTGCGCCGCCGAGCAGAACCGTCCGGACGTGGCCGAAAAGCGGGCCCATTGGCATGAGCGTCTGGCAAGTGACCCACCTGCCCGACTGGTCTTCGTGGATGAAAGCGGGGCCAACACCAAGATGACCCGTTTTTGCGGGCGGTCACCCGTGGGCCGAAGACTGGCGGCCCACGTCCCGCAGGGACATTATCAGACCACCACCCTGGTCTGCGCCATTCGTCTGGCCGGGCCTGCGGCCCCCTGCCTCTTTGAGGGGGCCATGGACGGGGAAATGTTTTTGGCCTGGATCCAGCAGGGGCTGGTGGTGGAGTTGCGCAAGGGTGACTTGGTCATCATGGACAACTTGGCCACGCATAAGGTGACCGGAGTCCGCCAAGCCATCGAAGAGGCCGGGGCAACGCTGCTGTATCTGCCGCCCTATTCGCCAGACTTTAATCCCATCGAAAATATGTGGAGCAAGGTCAAACAAATTATGCGAGGTCTCGCGCCGCGAACCGCCAAGGAACTGCTCCAAGCGGCGAAGATTGCCTTTGAAGCCATCTCCACCGCCGATTGCCGGGGCTTCTTTTTAAACGCCCGCTACGCTACATGATTTATGGAAATGCTCTAAGGCAAACATTTTCAAAAGGAAGGCGGTGGCAGAAAAATAGGGGCAGAAAAATGAAAATGTCCCGTTTCGCTCTGAACGGGGGGCGGGGCGTATTATATTTCTGCCTGGATATTTCTGCCATACTCTTCAGGAACAATCGGAAATCGTTTTTGCGCGAACCCTGAGAATGTGCTCTTTGTCCACCTCTTCAAAAATTGCTCATTTTTGGCAAAATTGTTCCTTCTCCGTTTTCTCCGTTTTCCTGTCAAGTTCTTTGGTTACGGCTTGCCGCGCTGTGTGCCTTTGCGGCAAAAATCTTCTTGGAATCGCGTGCTTCCTCGCCATTGCCGTATAGCACGGTTTTCGGTGGGTTCTGCCGGGCCGCCTCCAAATCCCGCGCGAAGTCATCGGCCTCTTGTCTGGTTAGATGAAAACGGTGCTTATTCTCGCGCCTATTTAAACCCCAGCAGGTGGCCGCCCTGGAAAGCCACGAAGGCCAGGACCCACGCCAGCACACCCATATAGACCCACTGAAACAAGGGCCACTTCCAGGAGTTGGTTTCGCGCCGCACCACCGCCACGGTGCTGACGCATTGCAAGGCCAGCACATAGAAAACCATCAGGGTGATGGCCGTCAGCGAGGTGTAAACCGGCGAGCCGTCCGGCCGCTTTTGTTCCTGCAAAACCTTTTGCAGTTTGGCCTTTTGCGCCGCCTCGTTCTCGTCCTTGTGATCGGCCACGCTATAGACAATGGACATGGTGCTGACAAACACCTCCCGCGCCGCAAACGACGATAAAATGCCGACGCCCATTTTCCAGTCAAAACCCAGCGGCGCAATCGCCGGCTCCAGCAGGCGTCCGGCATATCCGGCGAAGCTGTTCTGCAGGCCGGCGCTGTCTTCGTCCGCGTTCAACTGCTCCAAGGCGTTGGTCTGCTCGCGGGTCCAGGGTTGCAGGGCGAAGCTGTTGGTCAGCGCCGCCCGCCGGGCGTCGAAATCGCGGGTGAGCTGGGGATGTTTGGGATAAAAGGCCAGGAACCAGAGCAGGATGTTGATGCCCAGAATGACGGTTCCCGCCTTGCGCAGAAACAACCTGGCCCGGTCCCAGGTATGGCGGAGAACGTCCTTGAGCACGGGCCGGCGATAGGGCGGCAACTCCATCACCAGCATGGGCGTTTCCCCTTTGAGGAGCGTCTTCTTGAAAAGCCAGGCCATCCCCAGCGCCACCCCGATGCCCAGCAGATACATGCTCAACATGGTCAAGCTTTGCATCCACACTCCGCCGGTGATGCACGCCCCGATGAGGAGGGTGTAAACCGGCAGCCGGGCCGAGCAACTCATCAGCGGCGCCACCAGAATCGTCACCAGCCGGTCCTTGGGCGATTCAATCGTGCGGGTGGCCATGATGCCCGGAATGGCGCAGGCGAAGGAACTGAGCATGGGGATGAAACTCTTGCCGTGCAGCCCCACCCGGCTCATCAGCCGGTCCATCAAAAACGCCGCCCGCGCCATGTAGCCGGTGTCCTCCAGCAACCCGATAAACAGGAACAACAAACAAATCTGCGGCAGAAAAACCACGACCGCGCCCACCCCGCCCACCACGCCGGTTTCCAGCAGCGAGCGGAAAGCCCCTTGCGCCATCCAGTTGTGAACCCAGCCCTTGGTCAATCCAAACAGCCCATCCAACAGATTCATCGGCCATTTGGCCAGGGTGAAGATGCTCAAAAACATCAGGGCCATCACCGCGATAAAAATCAGCATCCCCCAAAACTTGTGCGTGACAACGCGGTCCAGCCGGTCGCTCACCGTTTCCGAAGCAACGCGGGTCTGCGTCACCACGCTGCGTTGCAGCTCCGCCAACCGGGCGTAGCGCGCTTCGATCGCGCCGCTGCGCCAGTCCACCCCGGCCTGCTCGAGGCGTTGCCGCGCCGCCGCCGCCGCCGCCCGCACCTCGGCGGGATAAGCCGCGCCGCCGCCAGCTAGAAACTTTTCGTCCGACACGATGAGCAGCGCCTCCGCCCGGGCCGACGCGGGCCGCTGCCGCAAGGCCGGCAACTGCGCCAGCGCCTCCACTTCCCCGGCCAGGGCCGGGGGCAGGTTGCAAAAAGTCTTTGCGCTGGCGCGCTTTTCCTTTCCCCGCACCATGGCCACAATTTTCTCCCGGGTCTGCGGCACCCCGGTTCCGCTGCTCGCCACCGTCGGAATCACCGGCACGCCCAGGGCGGCGGCCAGCCTGGCCGTGTCAATGGTTTGCCCGTTCTGTTCGGCCACATCCACCATGTTCAAAGCGATCAGAGTGGGATAGCCCAGTTCGATGACTTGGGTGGCGAAATAAAGATTCCTTTCCAAGTTGGAGGCATCCACCACCACTATGACCATGGCCGGGGCCGGCACCTCGGCCAGGCGGTGCAAGAGAATGTCGCGGCAGATTTGTTCATCCAACGATTGCGGGCTGAGACTGTAAGTGCCGGGCAAATCGAGCATCGTGACCGGCAGTTCGGCCGGCCCGCCCGCCAGCCGCCCTTCCTTTCGTTCCACCGTCACCCCGGCGTAATTGCCCACCCGCGCCCGCAACCCCGTCAAGGCGTTGAACAAGGTGGTCTTGCCCGAATTGGGATTGCCGCATAAAACCACAAACAACGGCGGATGGCGGACGGCGGAAGGCGGATGGATGGAAGGCCGGACGTCGGTGTGGACGTTCGGATCAGTTGGCAAGACTGCGTTCTGCGGCGTTTCCATCAAGTCAGATAATTCTTTAAATCCGCAATCCGCAATGCGCAATCCGCAATTGAGTTTGCCGCAATTCGTTCACCCGGCCTGCACCAGAATCTGCTCGGCATCATGGCGCCGCAGGGTCAAATGATACCCACGCACCTTGATTTCCACCGGATCGCCCAGCGGGGCGAAGCGCACCAGTTGGAGGGCCGTGCCCGCGACCAGGCCCATTTCCAAGAGGCGTCCCCGATGTTCGGGCGGCAATTTGATTTCGCTGATCGTGCCGCTTCCGCCGATGTGGAGGGAAGTCAGCGGTTGACTGGAGGCAGGCATATCAGGCGACTTTTTTCCGGGGGATCTGCTCGACCAGGATTCGTTCGGCCAACCGCTGGCTGATGCCCAGGCGGGCATTGCAGACCTGGCATATCAGGCTGGTTTGGCGGCTGAGGAGTTTGATCTTTTGTTCTTCGCAGAAGCCCATTTCGCGCAGGCGATGGGTCACCTCGGCCGGGGCGGAAAGCTGTTTAATGCGCACGTCCACTCCCGTCCGCACGCGGCTGAGCGGACACAAGAACGGCTGGGAACACTGCTCCTCAGCCGCGTCGTTGGGGCGATGCGATTCGTTCATCCTGCCATAGTAGGCCAACCCGCCCCCGCTGGCAAGAGACGATTCCAATCCGCAGGGTCCTGATTTGCTGTAGGGTCAAAAGGTAGGGCGGGCAGTCCCCTGCCCGCCGCACGACGGGACTGTCACGTTGATGACTCTGCCAATGCCGGACGGCGGGCAGAGGACTGCCCGCCCTACCACCCACGACTGGCGCGTTGCCGCCGATGTTCTTCAGTATTGGACCGCGATTTCGCGTGGCACAACGTCGTTCTGGAAATGAATCCAAAGCAACTGCTCTTTGGCGGAGTAGGCAAAGGTCGTCAACGGTTTCCCATCCAAACTCACGCCACGGGGAGCCTGGGTGGATTCCAAAAGCAGGATGGCCGGCGTGTCACCCACCCCTTCGACCGTAAAACTGATTTGATGGCGTGTTTGCCCTTTGGCCACCGCCTTGCAGGCGGAGGCGAGCAAATGCGGCCTGCCGGTGCGGGCCGCGGCCAAGTCGAGCAAAAACCAGCGCGTGCCAGGATTGATGGCAATATCGTTTTGGACGCGCAGTTCGGAATCAAAGAGATTGACGAACCGTCCATGCAGTGTGCGCGGCCGGCCTCCAATGGATTCATCCAGCCCGGCCGCGACGAGCCAGGGGCCGCGGCGGAGCAGAAGATAATTTGAATTGCGCCACTTCAGGCCGATGCTCGTGGCGGCCAGTTCGGTCGCCGCCAAGACTTGAGCCGCGCCCTGCGCGCTGGCCGCAAAGGCGGCGGGCCGTTCCCGCCGCCAGATCAAACCGCCCCGGTTAATGCGAATGAATTGGTTGGCCGCAACGGATTTTCCAACTCCCAGCAGTTCGAAAAGATGTTCGCGCGGCGTGGCGTAATTATTTGCGGCGCTGTTCCACCATTCACGAATGTTGAGATAGGGATCGGCGTCCTGGTCGCAAAAAATGAGCACTCCGCCGCGTTTGACCCAGGCCGCCAGCGGCGCGTGAACTTCGGGCGACAAGGGCTTTTGTCCATCATAGCTCAACAGCAGGATGCGGCAGTTATCCAAATAATGAGGCACGGTGACGTTTTCGAGCTGGACGGGCGTGACGGGCAAGCCTTGTTTGAGCAGGGGCAGGGCCAAACCATAAACGTTGCCCAGATCGGGATCGCTCGGCGTCGGTCCGCCGCGCTGGAACATAAGCGAGTCGCTGACCAGCACCCCGACGCCGGCCGTGCCGCAATCCCATTCCACGCGCGCTTGCTTCATGTCGTTGAGCGCGTTGAAGACCGTCTGCAATTCGGCGGCATAGGCCGGTGGGATGGGTTGGCGGTCGGCGGGCCTGGCCGAGCGGGGATAGCGGCCGCCAAAAACCCGTTCCGGCCAGGGGGCGACTTCGAATTTCGCCACCTCCGGCTGGAACAAGGAAGCCGTCAGGGTGGATTCCCAATTGGTGCGATAATCGGTCCAGTCGTGATTGGCGTTGTCTTCAATCGGATCATTCAGATACCAGACGGAGCGTCCCGTGGCGCGGACCAGATTTTGCATGGCGCCGTATTCCAGGAAGGCGGTCTCAAAAGTGCGCGAACGCGCCAGGCCGGCAAAGCGATTGGGGGTGCGGGAGGTGCCGGTCCAAACTTGGGCGATGTAGCCATCGCACCCCTGGAGTTGGGCGAGGCTGGATTCCGGGCTGACAATGCGCCACTGGGCGTAATTGAGCAAACTGTGGGTCGGCACGTAGCAATGGACATGGCGGCCGGTGCGTTGATTGTAAAGCTGGACGTAATCGAAGACCTGTTGCAGGGCGCGGCGATAGAGGAAATACTTCAGTTTGGAGGAGCGCCAATGGGCATCCACCGAACTGTCCGGCGGCTGCCATTCCTCGTGGTAATAATTGCGCCATTCGCGCTTGAAACCTTCCGAGTAACCGGCGCGATCCCAGAACTCCGGTTCCTCCAAGTGAATCGCCTCCGCCCCGGCATCCAGCGCGCGCTGCACGCCGACGCAAAGGAATTTGCCGTAGTTCTCGCCGGGCGACATATAATAGACATCGCCGCCGTGGCTGATTTTTTGGCCGCTGCGTTCGGTTTGGGCCTCGTCCTCGTGGTTCACCCCGTCGAAGCGGCCATAGAGGTAATCTTGATATTGTCCCCACGCGACCCCCGTCATGACGTGAATGCGATAGCCCCGGTCGCGCCACGAGGCAATGCGGGCCGGCAGATTGGTGTCAATGCCATAGACGATGGCGACGTCGGAACGCAAATTCCCCCGCGGACTCCACGCCTGGCCCGTTTGAAAGCAAGTGCGTTCCAGAACTTGCCCGGGGTCAGCCGGAAACGGCGTGGTGCCTGCTTTGACTGACTGGCACGAAACCATGGCGAGCAGGCAGGGCAGGACCATCAGGTTCCGGGTGATCTCTCTGGATGTTTTGTTCATTTGCATAGTTTTTGCCTATTTCCAAACTCGGGCCAACTGCTCCAGCTTCGCCAGCGCCCGGCCCGAATCCACCAATTCCTCCGCCAGTTCCCAACCCTCCGTCAGCGACGCCGCCTGCTCCGCCACGAACAACGCCGCCGCACTATTAAGCAACACCGCGTCCCGTTTCGGCCCCCGGTCCTGGCCCCGCAGCAATTGCCGCACGATTTGCGCGTTCGCCTCCCGGTCCCCGCCGGACAGGTCCGCCAGGAGGGCCGGCTGCACGGGAAAACCGCGGGGCGACAAGGTGGAAACCGAGAATCCGCGCTCCTGATAAAACTCCGCGATGCAATTGTCGCCCAAAGCGGAAAGCTCGTCCAAATGCGCGACCGCGCCCGAAAAAGGAACTTCCCCCGACGCCACCATTCCCCGCCGCGCCCCCAGCAATTGCAGGACTTGCGCGATCGGCTGGCACAATTCCGGCCGCGGCACGCCAATGAATTGCGTGGCCGGCCGCACGGGATTGAGCAGGGGACCCAGAAAATTAAAAATGGTCCGCTGCCCGCGCGCCGCGCAAAGTTTTCGCGCCGGAGCAATTTGGAGGAAAGCAGGATGATATTTGGGCGCGAAAAAAAAGGCGAACTGATGATCGCGCAACCCCAGCGCGGCCTCCTCCGGCTCCAGATCGGTCTTGATCCCCAGCGCCTCCAGCACATCCGCGCTCCCCGCCTGCGAAGTGATGGCGCGGTTGCCGTGCTTGGCCACCGTGACCCCCGCGGCCGCGGCGATCAGCGCGACCGTGGTGGAAATGTTAAACGTATTGAGCCGGTCGCCGCCCGTGCCGCAGACATCCAGAATCTGGCGCGCGCGTGTTTCCGCATGCAGTGGCGGGGCGATGGATTTGGCGCGCAATTCCCGCGCGAACGCGGCGATTTCCGAAACGATTTCCCCTTTGCGCGCCAGCGCGGTGAGAAACTCAGCCTTGATCTGCGGCGCCACGTCCTGGCGGATCAGCGCCTCCACCGCGCGCGCCACCTCGGCATCGGTCAGCGATTGCCTGTCCGCCAATTGTTGCGTCAAAACTTCCAGCACCCGGGAACATTAGAACATCCCATGAACTTTGCCAGTGTTCAATTCCAACGCGGCAGGGCGAGGCTCCGCCGAGGGGTCCCTCGATTTCCTGGGATTTAGTCACGGCTCGAACAGAGTCTCGCCCCGCCGGCTGGTGGTTCGGGTGATTTCTCTGTCTCGTTCCCTATTGCATGGAGGCGCGTCCGCCGTCACTCTTTACCACCATGACCTCGGTCGTTTTATCAACCCACACCGCCGCGCTCTTCGCCGAGGCGGTGGAACGGGCCGCCGCGCTGCTGCGCGCCGGGCAGTTGGTCGCGCTGCCCACCGAAACCGTCTATGGCCTGGCCGCCAATGCCTGGGACGCCGCCGCCGTCGCCCGCATTTATGAGGTCAAAGGCCGGCCCGCGCGCAATCCCATCATCGTTCACGTCGCCAGTTTGGAACTGGCGCGGGACTGTGTTGCCGGGTGGCCGCCTGTGGCGGATAAACTGGCCAAGGCGTTCTGGCCCGGCCCGCTTACCCTGGTTTTGCCCCGTTCGCCGCGCATCCCGGATAGCGTCACCGCCGGCGGTCCGACCGTGGGCGTGCGCTGGCCCTCGCATCCTTTCATCCAGGCGGTCATCCGCGCCTGTGGTTTTCCCCTCGCCGCCCCCAGCGCCAATCCCGCCAATCAAGTTTCCCCCACCCAGGCCGCGCATGTGCGCAAGGCCTTTGACGGCAAAATTCCCCTCATCGTGGATGGCGGCCCGTCGCAAGTGGGCTTGGAGTCCACCGTGCTGGACCTCGCCGCCGCGCCGCCGCGCCTGTTGCGTCCGGGCATGATCCATGCCGAGTCCTTGCTGGCGGTCATGGGAGAAGCGGAGTTGCGCCTGGCCGCGCCCGATTGGCCGGCGGGCGCAGAAACCATCCTGCGCAGCCCGGGAATGCTGCCCAAACACTATTCCCCCAAAGCGAAATTGTTGATCCTCGCCTGGCGCGACCAGGCCGATCTGTCCTCGCAACTCCAGCCGCTGCCATTTCGCCCAGAAGAAACCTGCATCATCGCCTACAGCCGGATCCCGTTGTCCGGTAGTTTTGGCAGGGTGGCCGTGCTCCCCCACGACGCCGCAGCCTTCGCCCGCGCCCTCTACGCCGAACTCCATCAATGCGACGAGTCCGGCGCGGCCCTCATCGTCGTGGAAGCCCCGCCCCCGCGCGAGGCCTGGCGCGCCATCGCCGACCGCCTCTCCCGCGCCGCTCAATAATTTCCTAATCATAATCTTAATCTTAATCCTAATCCTCTTTGTCCCGCCGCAAGGCCGGGGCCAGGGCATGATTGACGAAAAAATTGAAGTGGGCCAGACTGGCCGCCGTCCAAAGACGAACGAAGTGATGAAACCATCCGGTATTTTATGGGGGTTGCTGTGCTGCGCCGCCGCCGCCCAGGCGCAAACGAACAAAACTCAATTGCTGACTCTGGAACAAGCCATCCAGATGGCCATCGAGCACAACCTCAATCTGAAAATCCAGCGTTACATACCGGAGCTCGATCAATTTACCCTGGGCGCTGTTTACGGCACGGCCTACGAACCGGCCTTCAACAGCACCTATAAAGGCGGTCACACCGACGCTCCGGGCCAGCTTATCAATGGCATCACGGTTCCAAGTCTGGACACTGATTATCAAGATTTCCAGTTTGGCATCGGCGGCGCCAACGGCGGCAACGCGCTGACGCCCTGGGGCCTGCAATACAGTTTGACCAGCACCATGGACAGGAATGATTATCAAACCTTCACCAGCAACGGCCTGCCCAGGGCTCCGTTCGCGCAGGACGCCACCTCCGCCAGCCTCAATCTGCAGCAACCCTTGTTAAAAAATTTTTGGATAGACAGCAACCGGGCCACCATTCTGATCGCCAAGAAAACCATGCAATACGATGAATTCGGCTTTTACCTTGCCGTGATGACCAACATCAGCTCCACCGAGCAGGCTTATTATGAATTGAATTATGCCTTTGAAAATGTCCGGGTGCAGGAAGACGCGGTTCGCCTGGCGGAACAACTGGTGTCGGAAAATAAACGGAGAGTGCAGGCCGGCGTCCTCACCGACCTGGACGTGGCGCAATCCCAATCGCAACTGGCGACCAGCCAGGCGGCCCTGCTGGCGGCGCAGCAACTGGTCATCCAGGACGAAAACAATTTGAAAGCGCTCATCACCGACAAGTACCGGGATTTGTACGACGTGAAGCTCATTCCCGCGGAAAAATTGCTGGCGCTGCCCGAAATGTTCGACCTGGAAGGAAGCTGGCAAACCGCCATGACCAGGCGCCCCGACCTGTTGCAGGCCAAAGTGGCCGTGGAACGGCTGGATGTCAGCCGGCGGTTCCAGAAAAACCAGCTTTTCCCCGAACTGGATCTGACCGGCAGCTATGGCCGCACCGGATTGAATGGAAGCCTGGGCAGTTCTTTGGGTGAAATTCCAGGCAACAATTTCCCCAGTTATTCCTACGGCGCGATCCTGACCGTTCCCCTCGGCAATCAGGCCGCGCGCAACAATTACAAGGCGGCCAAGGCTTCCAAAGAACAAGCCGAGGCCGTCTATCAAATGGTGGAGCAGAATATGTTGATTCAAATCCAGAACACCATCGAGAAGGCCAAAAGCGACTTCCAGCAAACCAAAGCCACGCGCGACGCCCGCGATTACGCCGACCAGGC
Organism: uncultured Verrucomicrobiae bacterium; assembly: GCA_963707025.1. Taxonomy (GTDB): domain Bacteria; phylum Verrucomicrobiota; class Verrucomicrobiia; order Limisphaerales; family Palsa-1400; genus JBEKOF01. The sequence continues at coordinate 900,133 of CAVPOM010000004.1, forward strand.
CCTCCAGGCCGAGCAAAAAAAGTTGCAAGTTGGCACCAGCACCTCGTTTATTGTCCTGCAACTGCAAAGCAATTTGACCGCCGCCCGCTCCGCGGAAATCCGCGCCCTGGCCGATTACAATGAAGACCTGGCCCAACTGGCCCAATTCGAAGGGACCATCCTGGAAAGACACCATCTGACCGTGAAGATCTATTGACGGGGGTTGAACTTGTGAAGCAATACCTCGACCTTTTGCAAAACATCCTCGATCATGGCGCCATGCGAGGCGACCGGACGGGAACCGGGACACGGAGCATCTTCGGGGCGCAATTGCGCTTTGCCTTGTCGCAGGGATTCCCGCTGGTGACGACCCGGAAGGTCTTCTTCAAAGGCGTTATCCACGAACTTCTCTGGTTTCTCGCCGGCGACACCAACATCAAATATCTGACGGACCATCATGTTCACATTTGGGATGCCTGGGCGGATGAAAAAGGAGACTTGGGTCCCGTCTATGGCGCGCAATGGCGGGCCTGGGAAGCGCCGGACGGGAGGAAAATAGACCAAATAAGTCAGCTCATCCACCAAATCCGGACCAAGCCGGAATCACGGCGGCATCTTGTGAGCGCCTGGAATCCCGCGGTGCTCCCGAACGAAGGAAGAAGCCCACAGGATAATGTCCGGGCGGGATGCGCCGCCTTGGCCTCCTGCCACGCCCTCTTTCAATTCTACGTTGCCGAGGGGCGGCTGTCGTGCCAACTCTACCAACGCTCGGTTGACTGCCCGGTTGGCATGTGTTTCAACGTGCCGCAATACTCGTTGTTGACACACCTGGTCGCACAGCAGTGCGATCTGGAGCCCGGCGACTTCGTCTGGACCGGCGGCGACTGCCACATTTACCTCAACCAGATTGAAGGCGTCCGGGAGCAACTCACGCGGGAACCTCGGCCGCTGCCGAAGCTGATCATCAAACGCAAACCCGCCTCCATCTTCGAATACCAGTTCGAGGATTTTGAAATCGCCGGCTACGACCCGCATCCACCGATCAAGTATCCCGTGGCGGTGTGATTTCGGGCTGCCTGAATCCTGCCATGCAGCTTCAGTCCTTAAGCGTCGGCAGTCGTTCAACCAACGGCCATAATGGGAAAGAGATTTGGCAGCCTGAACTGACTTCGGGCGGGGTTGCAGGTTGATACTGTCCCCAAGGTGAGGGACTGTGCATAGCGATTCAAAGGGTTGATCTCACTGCGGCACGAGATAGGACTGCGTCCAATCCGGCGGCGGCTGCTCGGCGGACTGGAGTTGCGCCTGCCATCCGGCGTCGGTGAGTCGGGTGGTTCCGGGAACCTCAAACTCGTAATGGCTCAATACCGGCCCGGCATAGACCATTCGGCTCGACCCATTGTCCACAGCGATCATGATCAGATTCACACTTCCCGCGGCTTCGTGCAGAACGGCTCCGGGGTCATTAATAAGAGGATTGGGCGGATCGGTCTGAACATCGGTGACCAAAGCGTCCCACTTCTCCGACCCTAAAGTCGCGTCGAATTGCCACGTTGAATAGACGCTATCGTAGAAGAGTTGGGGATACCATCCATTGAACTGTGACTGGCCAGAGTAAGAAAAGTGCTGCTCCATGAGGTTCAGGACCATATTGGTTTCCGCATCGCTGTAGGGCTGCTGGGCCAATTCCCTCTCCGCCATGTCCTGCAAGGTCAGCATTTGCGCGGCGAAATTAGTAAGACAGCTAAATTCGGCCGACTGAATGGCCGGGAGATCGGTACTGAATCATTGGCGGCGGGGGCGCGGAAGGCGCGCGGCTCGGCAGTGTGATGGTCCCGGAAAGAGGCAGCGCGGCGATGGCGGTGGCCGCCACCGTGCATAACACGTTCATCGCCTGCCAGAATTCCGGACGCGGCTCGACGTATCCAGCCGGGTAGTCGCAGAGAATCTCCCCACTGTAAGGCTGCGCATCATAAAGCACCGTGTCATGTTTGAGTTCCGTCCAAGATGCCAGTTGGGTGTTGAGGTTTTTCATGGCCCAAGCCTGAGTCCGCATCGCCTCGGGATACTCCGAATCGGTCGTGGGCGCGGACAACGCGCGAAGCGCCCCCAGCCAAGCCGTGTACATACTGTTGTTCCAGGCCCCGGAGTTCTGACTGTCTATGACGTTGCGCACCGCCGCCAGATTTGATTGATAGGGCAGTCCGTCACGAAATGGAGCGCCGTTGGTTGCCGTCATGCGCGAGGCAAGTTCCGGCACGATCGAGTTGTTGCCGAAAACTGAGAAGGCAACGTCCAGGCAACTCGGCCTCATGCGAAAAACCCAGTTGCCGGTACTGGGCCATGTCACCTCTGAGAATGCCCAGGCATCCATGGTGAAGCGCTGGCTGAAGACCGCGAAGGACCGAGGCAGTTTTGGGATGTCTTCAGTAAAGGGATCGTAGAAAAAGATCCCGCTGCCAAAGGTTTCAAGGCCGAGTTCGCCGGTCAGCAACCGCGTTTGCAGTTCCGTCAGCGTGAACAAATCCGGCACATCGGCGGGCGAATGGATATTGGCAGCGCAGAGCAGGCTTTGCAATTGGGGGAACGTCATGGACTCAGGAACGCCTACAAAACCGCGAATCGCTTGGTCCAAAGCCGACCAGGCTGGGTATTGGCCACTTTGCTGCAACAGATATTCCATGACAACCGTGGTGCCCAATTCACGAATATCGTCCTCCCGTTTGGGGTAAAAGGTCGCAACCCGCAGGTCAATCAGCGAACACCACATCATAGTCTGAAAGTAACGTTGCAGCCGCACAGAATTGGTGTAGTGCCCCCGCACCTGGAATTGCGAGAAATCAATGGTGCGAGTCGTGCCGAAGAGATTGAAATCCTGAATCGCCAGACTCTGGACGGCTGCCAGTGCTGCGCTAACACGAGAGTCAACGCCGAGGTAACTGGGCACCCGCTGGCCGTTCCAAAGGCTGCGCGCCACGGTCAGGAAAAAATCCGCGTCCTGAATGCTCGAGTTGAGTGGCTGTCTAATGCCGCCGTAGAGCTGCGCCGTCTGCGGAATCTGCGCCGCCATATTCGTAATCACCTGCTCCATCAAGGTCGCCATTTCCAGTTCTTCCAGTTCCTCCAGCATATTGTCGTAGGTGCGGTGCCACGCTTGCAGGACCGAATCGGCGGAAATGAACACCGGCATCTCATCGCTCAAAAGCTTGTAATAAACTTGGCCGAAGCTCTGATTGCCCAGGCGCTCGCTGACGACGAAACCGTTGGTCATAAAGATGGAGAATTCATTGCTATTGAGGCGAAAATCCGTCTGGCGCTGCCCTTCTCCATTTGTGTGCGTTTCGTTCCAAACCGCCGGATCGGTGTTGAAATTCGTCCAATACTGGGCTGTCGTCGGGTCCCAATCCAATTGGGGAAGATATGCCGGTAGCGGATAGTTGGTCAAAAAACCGCCGATGGATAACGATTGCAGTTGGGCCATCTGCGATCCGAACAGCGTGTCATAGCCAAAGACATCGGCGCCGCCGCTGGCGGTTTCATTTGTCGATTGGGAATTGGTGGAAGCAACGGCACGGTAGAAACCCAGGCTGCCCTGGTTGGCCAAGGAAATGTTCAGCGAAGGTCCAGACACGCCGCTGATGCCGCGCACCTTCCCGCCGACCGGCGCCCAGTGCGTCAGGTCCGGGCTGCCCAGGATCGTGTATTCCGGAAATATCTGGCCTTGCTGCGGGACCGTTATTTCAGAGGGTGCGGAAAGATTGACGTTCGAGGAGCCAGTGCTGATGCCAAGGACCACCTGTCCGGAGCAGCGATAGGCCAGGGCGCAAGATGCCAGAACACCAAGGACAAGAAGAGTTTTTGCCAACGCCTGGGTGGTCCTATGTTTCGATCCTGCCAAAAAACGGGATGCGTCCTGCCAGGATACGTGATCGGGCCACTGCAACTTGGGGTGCTCCAGATTCGCCTGAAATGCGGGGAGAAAATCCATCAAACAAAATTAGCTGATCTTTGCGCTACATGCAAGTTTAATTAAAAAGCCTAATCCGTTTGGGCTTTTGGGACAGGAACTGGTAGAATGCACTTACCAATCAAGTTCGACGATTCTGCGTTGGCCGGCTACGACCCGCACCCCGGCATCAAGGCGGCCATCGCCGTCTGATCGGCCTATTTCTCCAAGGTCAGCCCGGCCAGAAACGGGGCCGCGCCGCTCAGGGTGGAGAGGTAATCCACGCTGGCAATCTCCACGCCGGGCTGCGGATTGGCAAAGGTGGTCTTGTAAATGCGCGCCGCCAAAATGGGCGGAGACTGCGGCAGCCGGGAGTCATTTCCCACCCAGGCCAGCTCCGTGCCCCGGTCTTTGGGGGCGAGCTGTTCCCCTGCTGCCGGGGTCGTGTAAATGGGGCCCAGCCAGTCCAGCAGATGCTCCCCGGAAACGATGGCCAGTTCCCGGGTGGAGCCATCGGCGTAATGGAGGACGAGTTTGGCGATCGTCACATCCAGATCCATGACATGGCTGGCCCCGTGCAGCAGATGAATCTGGCGGCATTTTTGGGAGATCGGGATGTTTTTGCGGATGACCGGATAAAGGCGGTTGGCGCTCAACAGGCTGCGGCCCATCAATTGTATCTTCCCGGACACGGCAAAGGACACGCCGCCGAAGGTGTGAATTCCCTGCGGCAACCCCGCCAGGTCCGTTTCCGGGGCTTCCTTGAAACCGGAAGTTGGGGTGGTCCGGCCGACGTTCACGTAAGGCTGCAAATCAATCATCCTCTGGTTTTCCGTGCTGGCGGCGACTTGGCGCAATTGGAGTCGCTCGATCACCGCCGCGCTCTCGGCGGGCCAGGTGTGGGTCCGCAGCGCCGCCGCGCGGGCCGGGCCTTGCAAAAGTTCGGCCCGTCCCCGCATGATGTTGCGGCCAATCAGGAGTCCCAGCGCCAGGATGGCCGCCAAGGCCGGTGTGGAAATCCAGTAAGTTGGCGTGGTCAAAAACTTGTTGGCCCATGGCTCTCCCCGGTCCAAGGGATGAAGCCGGAGGAGGTTTTCGCCTTTCCTCGCCGCCAGGGAACGCGACGGACCGGCCAAAACCGGGAGCCGCCGCACCCTCTGGCGTTGGCGCAGCAACGCCCCCGCCGCGACCAGCCAGGGGATGGACGCGCCCATCCAGTTTGGGGAGGAACCCCAGCCCAGGCCGATGCTGTCCGGCGAAATATCCGCCCAACTGAACGCCCCGCTCAGCGAGCAAACGGCGCACGCCGTGAGCATCCATTTCCGGCCGGAGACGGAGCGGCGCGCCAGCCAGCAAAACAGCCCGGCCATGGCGGCGACGGCGGCGCCGTTGAGCGTCGCGTTCAACGGCCGCGAGTACTTCAGGAATTCGTTTGGGTCCAAAGCCAGGGCATGGGCGGTGTCAATGGTCACCAGATAGGCCGGCCCAAAAAGGTGGCCGATCAACCAAACGCCTCCTGCCAGGATCAAGCCGCACAGCAGCCACAGCGGCAAAAAACCAAACAGCGGCAACAGACAAAAACCGATGACAGGATGACGTCCCCACCACGAGGATTGCCGCATGATGCCGGCGAGTCTTTCCGCCAGGCCGGACGGCTCGCCCAGTTGCGCCGCCGCGCGGGCTTCGGCTTCGGCCTCGGTTAATCCTTCCTCCAGCGCGGCTTGTTTCAAGTCGGCGTGGTGGTCGGCCAGTTCCCGGGCCTTGTGCCGTGCCTGTCGCGCCGGGCAGCCCAACTCCAGCAGGCGGCGCTCGAATTGTCCGATGGCCGCGGTTTCAGGCATGTTCCCCCCGCAGCAACAGCGCGATCCCTTCCGTCACCCGGTTCCATTCGGTGGCTAAATCTCCCAGCCGCTTTTTGCCCTGCCGGGTGATCTGGTAATAATTTCGACTGCGGCCATTGACCTCTTTGCGGCGGCTGGTGACCAGTGCCTCCTCCTCCAGATAATGCAGGTAGGGATAAATGCAACCTTCGCCGAAGGCCAGGCTCTGCCGCGTTTCGTTTTGGATGGCCTTGACGATTTCGTAGCCGTACATTTCGCGCCGGGACAGAAGCTGGAGCACCAGCAATTCCGGGACGCCGTTCAGGAAGGTTGGATTGGATTTGCGCATGTCGGCGGGCATGATACCTTGTGGTTAGAGGTAGTGTCAATCTCCAAAATCTTGACCGCACGGCCTGCCCGCCACAAACTCCGGTCCTGGATGAGACCTTTTAAAGCCATTGCCGCCATGAGCGAAAACCGCGTGATTGGTTGCGGCGGCAAAATCCCCTGGCATTTGCCCGAGGATTTCCGCTTTTTTCGCAAAATGACGCTGGGCAACATCATCGTCATGGGCCGCAGAACCTTCCAGGCGATGGGCCGCCCTCTGCCGGACCGGCACACCATCGTGCTGTCCCGCCGCTTTAAAAAGACGGGGGAGATTCTCCCCCAGCCGGAATTGGGGTTGTTCAAGTGTGGGACCTTTGAGATCGCGTCCAAGCTGGAGAGAATTGATTATTCCAAGGACAAGCGCGAGATATTTATTTGCGGCGGCGGACAGGTTTATGCCGAGGCGCTGCCCTTTTGCTCCGATCTTTTTCTAACCTGTGTCAAAAAAAATGTCGAAGGCGACACCTTTTTTCCCCCTTTCGAGGATCAATTTGAACTGGCCGCGGAAATCCTGGATGGACCGGAGTTCAAAATCCTGCACTACCGCAAGGCCGCGTTGGAATGAGACCAATCGTCAGGAGTGGCCAAGTGGTGCAAAGGGGGGCGCAGCGGCCCGCCGCAAATTGCTCATCGGCCTGCCGGACGATTTGCCAAAGCAAATTATATGAAAAAAAACGAACAACCCAAGGCGAAGATTCAAATTACCAAGGACGGCCCTTACGTCGTGAGCGGAGACCTGCCACTCAGCGAACAGTGGATTGTCACCAATGCCGGGGGGGAATCGCTCGAATACCGGGAGGGAAAGAAATACCCGGCACAGCCGCAATATGCGCTTTGCCGCTGCGGCCAGTCCGCCGCCAAACCCTTCTGTGACGGCACGCACCACAAGGTCCATTTCGACGGCACGGAATCAGCCAGCCATCAGCCCTATCTGAAGCAAGCTGAGACGATTGCAGGCCCCGCCATGCTGCTCACCGACCAGGAGAACCTTTGCGCCTTCGCCCGGTTCTGCGATCCGAAAGGCAGGATTTGGAATCTGGTGAAAGAAACAGACAGCCCCGAAGCCCGGCGGCTGGTAAAACACGAAGCCGGCCATTGTCCCGCCGGGCGGCTGGTCGCTTGGGACCGGGAGACCGGCAAACCCGTGGAGCCGAAGTTTGAACCCTCGCTCGGACTCATTGAGGACACGGCCAAAAAGGTGAGCGGTCCGATTTGGGTGCGGGGAGGCATTCCGGTGGTTTCCGCCGCCGGCCAGACCTATGAGATTCGCAATCGAATGACCTTGTGCAGATGCGGCCGGTCGGACAACAAACCGTTTTGCGACGGAGCACACGCGGCCTGAGGATGCGGGCTTGCCGCCGGCGCAATCTTGTATATATATGGCACCGGCGGTTGGAGAGGTGGCAGAGTGGTTTAACGCGCACGCCTGGAAAGCGTGAGTGCCTAAACAGCACCGGGGGTTCGAATCCC
>CAVPOM010000005.1:0-672216 GCA_963707025.1 uncultured Verrucomicrobiae bacterium
ATTGGCTTTGATGGGCGACGCTTGAGGTAATATGTAAGTGGTTCATGAAAAGACATTTCTGATTGCGAGCGGCGAAAGTGCTGAAAAGGCCCGGACTGGCGCGAATTTCACGCATAATTTCGGCCGCTTTCATGGTCAAGGTTCAAAAAAAATGGTAGAGTAGGCGAAGTGGAAGGAGGCGGATTGAACTGACCGCAGTTGTCAGTCTCGCGCTGCCACTTCGCCCCTCATCGAACCGAACGGACGGATTTCCCATATTCGGCTCTCCGAACTCATTCATCGGGCCGCCTTCCACTTCGCCGTGGTCGGCAGTTCATAGAGTCCATAACGCTGGTGCAACTGCTCGGGAACGTAGTGTTCCCACAGGCTGCGGCGGCAACCGTGTTTGCGCCACAGCCAGCGCCGAAAACGGTTTTGGCTGTAGTGTTTCATCCGGTTCATCACCGAGACGCTGTTGCCGTAGTGGAAGTAGCCCGCCCATCCGCGCAAGACTTGGTTGACCTCTTTGACCACCTCCTGTATCGGACGCCCCTGCGTCCAGTGGTTGAGGATGCCGCCCAGTTTCTCGCGCAGGGCCCCCGGCTTTTCTGGCTGGGTTGAACGTGCAGGTAGCCGCGCCCTCCAAAGGACTTGCGCCAGGTCAGGTTGAAGCCCAGGAAGTTGATCCCTTCCTTGCGAATGTTCACAATTCGGGTTTTGACTTCGTTGAGGGTCAGCCCTTTGGCTCGAAGCCATTTCTTGAGCCGCGCTATCAGCCCTCCGCCGCACCCCGCCGCGCACGCGATGACAAAGTCATCGGCGTAGCGCACCATGCGGGCTTGGCCGGAGGTTTTCTCGTTCACCCCGTGATCCAGCGGGTTGAGGTAGAGGTTGGCCAGCAGCGGCGAGATGACCCCGCCTTGCGGCGTGCCGCGCCGGTTGGGGATCACTCGCTTGGTGCCGTCCTGGTCTTCCTCCGCGACCGGGGCGCGCAGCCAGCTCTTGAGGAGCCGCAGCACGCTGCCGTCGCTGACCCGCCGGGCCACGGCCTTCATCAGTTCCCGGTGCGGAATCGTGTCGAAATATTTCGTCAGGTCCGCGTCGATGATTTCCACGTAGCCTTGCTGCACTGCTTGTTGGATTTCCGCAATGGCTTGGTGTGCCCGGCGTTTGGGCCGAAAGCCGTAGGAGCGCGGATGAAAGTCCGCCTCCAAGATCGGCATCAGCACCAGATACACCGCCGTTTGCACCACCCGGTCCTTGACCGTCGGGATGCCCAACGGCCGTTCCCCTCCGCTGCTCTTGGGAATCATCACCCGCCGCACCGGGCTGGCCCGATACGTCTTGGCTTTGAGTTCTGCTTGCAGGCGGTCGAGCCATTGCTGGCGCAGGGCCGGGTCGGCGGTGATGGACTCCATACTCTGTCCGTCCACTCCCGCGGCCCCGCCGTTGCGCTGTTGCGCTGCCAAGGCGGTTTCGAGCACGTCCTTGCGCAGCAATTCCCCATACAGGCTCCAGAACCGATACTTCGGCTCTGCTTTGGCTTTCCGATAGAGCGCGATTTGAAGCTGCCGAACTTTCTCCGGGGTTGCTATCCGGGTCGCCCCGGCCATCCCCGCATCCTTCGCTTCGCCTCCACGCATTGAGCAAGTGTTCCCCCTTTGCGTTCGCTCGCGCAACTCCCGGCGGAAATCCGCCTGGAGCGCAAACAAGTCCACGCTACTATGAGGAACTCCGACTTCTCCGGCAGGGCCGCTCGCCTGACTGGTCTTGCCAGCTTGCGCGGGCGGTTGGGCTGGCCGCCCGCCGCCGGAGTTCTCCCAGCTTACCTTGGTTGAACTTCCAGACGTGCCGTCCACGCCGACCCCGCCGGAGCGTTGAGAAGGCTCTGACTGTTGCCCTGCCTCCTCCCTGCGGCCTTCGCCGGTCAAACAGCGGCTCGGCTTGTCTCCGGTTCTAAACTTATCGAGGCTCATTGGATGTGGTTCATTTTCATTACGGCCCGTCTGTTCATCTCCCTCAGCTTCCAACCCCGCCTCGCGGCGGCGCTGTTGAGGTCGTGTTCCGTCGTGAACAGCCTAATTCGACGGGCGGGACTTTCACCCGCGTTCCAACCAACTTCACTGGCGCAACGTTTGACCAAGTTTGACCAGGTTTGACCAGCGACGATTTGGAACGCGCAGTGGTTGTGAGTAAGTGGTTCATGGACAGGCACTTGGATTGATTTGCCGCAAGAAGAGGCTGAAAGGAGTGTTGGATTGATGGAGTGGTGGGCATTGTGGTTCAAGAAATCACACGATTAGGCACGATTGTGAGGGGCGGAACCTCCGCGGTCCCGGCAGGGCCGGGATTCGACATGGAACCCCTACGGCTTTGGAGTGTGCCGACAGGCCGGCGCCGCTTTGCCCTTTCTAAATCGTTCCCGATGCAAAAGCGGGAGCAAGCTCCCGCGCTCCACAGTGCCCTCATAACTCAGGCAAGAATAGCATTTAAGTACCAGTTGTCAACGGGAAAATCAGGATCTTTGCAAGGGCCTCATCATTAGACACTTCGAGTCTGCGCGACTTGGCGTTGAATGTCCTGCTGACGGATGCGAAGGCCCAGTATTTGTAGCCGAGGCGTAAATGGTTGACCGGGCCAGAGTACACTGCTAAACCCCAGGCCATAAACATGATGGTGCGCCATTCATTTCCCTGCATCGGATTGCTCGCATTGCTGATTCTATCTGCTGGGTGCTGGGGGGGCGAACGGATGGAGCCTCTGTCTATGTTAGCATCAGTGGGTGGTCGGCATAGTGATGTGACGGGTGGAGATGGGTCATCATACAGTACGGCTTTTGTAGTTAACACCACCCCGGCTGAGGCTGCTGAGGCAGAGACTTTCTTGATCCGGGAGATTGAGATGCGGCCTCCCCCGGGCAGTTCAATTATTCCCGAACTCCGTGGCCGTTTGCAGCGTTCAAAGGCGTTCATCAAACGAACGACTTACGACATCGTCATATTGACGAGACCTGATGGCACGACACGAACCTTTTATTTCGACATCTCACACCTCAGATTGCAAAGTCCAAGAACAAGCGATCTTCCCCTTTGAGTGAGCGATTGAGAATCAGCGCGGGCCGAACCTTTTGAATCATTCCTAAATGCACCAGGTAAACTTCACCGCGACTGGGCACGGCTTTCCTCCTGGTCAAACAAGGCAAAGGTTTCAGCGGCAATTGCGGTTTGGTCCTTAACTGAGAGTGGCCCATAGCCATCGGTTAAGGGGAGAATGGCGCAGAGGAAGAGCGTTCGGCGGGCGAGACGACCGCGCTCCCCAAACACCCACGTTTCGCCGGTTGAGTAGCAAGTGTATCATACGGTAAGAAGCGGTCAGCGAGGGCGCTGACCGCCACATCCCGATTCGGAATCGGGACGTGTGCTCCCCGAAACGTTTCACGCCGGGAATCATTCTAATCGCCGGGGCGGACCGAGCCAAGGTCCTGCGCCATATCCTCGACGGTCAGGTTGCAGCGCCATGGGAGATTTTGATCGGCGCAGGCGCCGTGCTGCCAGACGGCGAAACGGATGGCGGCGAGGGGATCATTCTGGCAGGCAGGCTGGGCCAGCAGACCGGCCAAATAGCCGGCGAGTAAATCGCCGCTGCCGCCTTGAGCGAGAAGCGGATTGCCGGAGCTGTTGATGAAGATGTGGCCGTCGGCGCGGCCAACCAGGGTGTGATGGCCTTTGAGCACAACATGGCAATGGCCGAAACGCCGCGATAATTGGCGCAAGGCCGTGACGCGGTCGGCCTGCACTTCCCTGGCCGTAACGCCCAGCAAACGGGCCGCCTCTCCCGGATGGGGAGTGATGACGCGCACAACCTGCGCCGGGGTGGCGTCCGGTTTGAGCCAATCCAGCGCGCTGGCGTCCACCACCATCGGTCCGGGGAAAGTTTTCCAATGGAAGCGCAATTCCTTTTTGAGCGTGGCGGGGAGTTTGTCGGCGGCGAGGCCGGGGCCGAATAAAATGGCGGTGGCATTTTTTGGAGGGGCGGCCGGCCCGCCAAGGACGGACCATGGCGGCCTGGAGTTGAGTGGCCACGGGGATGTAAACGGACGGTTGCGGCTCAACCGTCACCAGGCCCGGCTGCGCCCGCAAGGCGCCGCGCGCCGCCAGCACGGCCGCGCCATGATAGCCGGCGCTGCCGGCAATGATGGCGGCATGACCAAAGGTCGCCTTGTTGCTTTCCACCGGGCGGCGCGGCGGCCAGGCGGCGAAATCTTCCGGCAAGGTCCAATTGAGTTCGCCCGCCAGCGGACACGCAATCAAGCCGATGTCCGGCGCGACTTCCAAACGGCCCACCCATTGCGGGGCCTGGAGCAGGCCGCGCTTGGGCGCGCCGACCGTGAGGGTGAGATCGGCCCGGATGGCGGCCCCTTGCACCTGGCCGTTGTCGGCGTCCAGGCCGGAGGGAACATCCACGGACAAAACCGGCAGGCCGGATTGATTGACCCTGTCAATGAGAGTTTTCCAGGGTCCGTCCAGCGGACGGTTCAAGCCAATGCCAAACAAGCCGTCAATAATCCACTTGGGCCGGGCGCGTCCGGGGGCGGACAGAATTCTGCGGGAGAATTCCCTGGCGGCGGTCCTGGGATCAACCGCCTCGACCAGCGCCACCTCGCGCCGGGACAGGTGGCGGCGGGCGGCGCGGGCGTCGTCGCCGTTGTGGCCGCGGCCGGCCAGGATGAGGAGGGTGTCGCCGGGCTGGGTGAGATCGAGGGCGCGGCGGGCGAGGAGGCGGCCGACGTTCTTAATGACAGCGGCGGGGGAGCGGCCCGCGGCCCAGTTGGCGTTCTCCCATTGGCGCATTTGGGCGACCGAAATGACCGGAACAGGCATGAGAGAGTTTAAGGTTTAAAGATGCGCGATTGAAGCCTAAAGTGCGGGGATGCTGGCAAGCGATGAAATCCTGCGGGCGGTGCGGGCGGCGCTGGCGGAGGACATTGGCTCCGGGGACGCGACCACGCTGGCGACGGTGCCGGAAGAAACCACCGTCACCGCGCTGCTGGTGGCGCGCGAGCCGTTGGTGGTGGCCGGGCTGGAGCTGGCGGCGGCGGCCTTTTTGGAATTGTGCCCGCAGGCCAGCGTGCAGCGCGCCGCCGCGGACGGCGAGCGGTTGGCGGCGGGAGGCGCGCTTTTGAAAATTGTCCAGGCCCCGGCGCGGCCGGTGCTTTCGGCGGAACGGGTGGCGCTGAATTTTGTGCAAAGGCTCTCGGGGGTGGCCACGCTGACGGCGCAGTATGTGGAGGCGGTGGCCGGGACCAAGGCGAGGATTCTGGACACGCGCAAAACGACGCCCGGCTGGCGGCGCCTGGAAAAATACGCGGTGGAATGCGGCGGGGGCCTGAACCACCGCTTCGGCCTGTTCGACCGGATTTTGATCAAGGACAATCATCTGGCGGCGCTGCGGCAGGAGGGGCCCGATGCCATCGCGGCAGCGGTGCGGCGGGCCCGGGCCCGTTATCCGCAACTGGCGCTGGAAGTGGAGGCGGACACGCTGGAGCAGGTGGCGCAGGCGCTGCGGGCGGGGGCGGATGTTGTTTTGCTTGACAATATGGCGGTGGAGCAGGTGCGCGCGGCCGTCCGGCTGGTCAACGGGCGGGCCAAAACCGAGGCCAGCGGCGGGGTCAATTTGGCCACGGTGCGGGCCATCGCGGAAACGGGAGTGGACTTTATCTCGGTGGGGGCGCTGACCCATTCGGCCCGGGCGGTGGACATCGGGCTGGATTTTGCCGCCAACCCCTGAGGCGCGATGACCGTGGACACGCATATTTTACGCGCCTTGCGCGAGCCGTCCGGCGGGTCGGTGTCCGGGGCGGACCTGTCGCGGCAACTGGGGGTGAGCCGGGCGGCGATCTGGGCGCGGATCGAGGCGCTGCGGGAATTGGGCTACGACATCGAAGCCAGCCCGCACCTGGGCTACCGGCTGGTGAGCGCGCCGGACCTGCTGCATGCCGACGACCTGCAATCCCGGCTGGGCAGGACGCGGATCATCGGGCGGGAGATCCGGGTTTTCGAGGAGACGACCTCGACCAACGACCTGATGGCGCGGCTGGCCAGCGACGGGATGGAGGAGGGGGCGGTGGTTTTTGCCGAAAGGCAAAGCCACGGGCGGGGCCGGCTGGGGCGCCGATGGATTTCGCCGGCGCGGCAGGGGCTGTGGTTTTCCATTTTGTTGCGGCCGGATCTGGCGCCGCAATCGGCCACGCAATTGACGGTGGCCGCGGCCACGGCGCTGGCGCGGGCCATCGCGCGGCAAAGCGGCCTGGTCCCGGAAATCAAATGGCCCAACGACATATTGATTCACGGGAAAAAAGTGGCCGGCATCCTGACCGAGCTGACCGCGGAATTGGATCACGTCAAGGAGGTGGTCCTGGGCATTGGCGTGGATGTGAATCTGGAGGCGGCGGCCTGGCCGCCGGAACTGCGCAAAACGGCCACGTCGTTGAAAATCGAGTGCGGGCAGGCGGTGGACCGGGCCGAGCTGGCGGTGGCGATCTTGCGCGAACTGGATGAGGATTATGAGCGGATACGGCGGGGTCAATTTGAGCTGGTGGCTGGGGAATGGCAGCAGCGTTGCGGCACGCTGGGGCGCGAAGTGTCCATCCGCATCGGCGAGCGGGTGATCCGGGGCCGGGCCGAGGCGCTGGACGGGGAAGGAGCGTTGCTCTTGCGCACCCAGCACGGGCACCTGGAGCGGATCATCGGCGGGGACGTGACGATGGAAAAGGAGGGCGGCTGAGGAGAAGACCGAGTGAGACCTGCCTGCGCGGAGGAAGGCTGGAATTGCCATAAACCCAAGAGTGGAATTGGAGATTAAGATTAAGATTAAGATTAAGATGAGGATTAATCAGGATTTGAGAAAGGAATGCGGGCTTGCTCCGGGCGCGGGCGAGGGATTAAGGTGGCGGGCGATTTTGCAACCATGAAAAAGCCTTGTTTCTTTTTGTTGATGGCGCTGGCGGGGTGTTCCACCAGCGGGCCGGTCGCGCCAGCAGGGGCCGCGGAGAGCGGGGACGCGGCCTTCCAGCAGCTCGCCGATGAATACTTGACAGGATATCTGGCCTGGCGTCCGCTGGAGGCCATGCAACTGGGGTTCCACCAGTACCGACGGCAAGCTGACCGATTACAGCCGGGCGTCCCTTGACGGGGAATTGGCGCGGCTGAAGGAGTTTGACCGGCGGCTGGGCGGGGTGAAGGAGGCGGCGCTGAGCGCGCAGGGGTCGTTCGACTGGCGCGATTTGCGGGCGGGGGTTCGGCGGGAATTGTTCCGGTTTCAGGAGATGGGGAGTTACTCGCGCAATCCCATGACTTACGCGGGGGCGCTGGATGTCAGCCCCTACATCAAGCGGGACTTTGCCCCGCTGGAGCAGCGGGTGCGCGGGATCATCGCCATTCTCAAGCAGGCGCCGCAGGTGACGGCGGCCGGGCGGGCCAACCTGGGGGAGGCCCTGCCCAAACCGTGGGTGGAAACGGCCATTGAAATCGGGGACGGGTCGGCGGATTTTCTGGAAAAGGACCTGGTGGAGGCGCTCAAGGAGGTGCAGGACCCGGCGCTGCGCGCCGAATTCACGGCGGCGGACCAGCGGGCGGCCTGGGAGATGCGCGAATTTGTCAAGTATTTGAAGGTGGAGAAATTGCCCAAGGCGACGGGCCGCTTCGCGCTGGGGCGGCAGAACTTCGCGAAAATGCTGCGGGACGGGGAGCTGATCACCCAGTCGCCGGAGGAGGTGTTGAAAATCGGGCTGGCGGAACTGCGGCGGGAGCAGGCGCAGTTTGCGGAGACGGCGGGCCGGATTGATCCGACGCGCCCGCCGATCGAGGTTTTCAAGGCGATCCAGCACGACCATCCGACGGCCGAAGGACTGATCCCGGACACACGGAAGGACCTGGAAGCGATCCGGCAATTTGTAATTGACCATCACATTGTCGCGATCCCCTCGGAGGTGCGGCCGCGGGTGGAGGAAACGCTGCCCTTCGAGCGGGCGAGCAGCTTCGCCTCGATGGACAGCCCCGGCCCGTTTGAGACCAAGGCGACGGAGGCCTATTATTATGTCACACCGGTGGAGGCGGGCTGGACGGCGCAGGAGAAGGAGGACTGGTTGTGCGCGTTTAATTATTACACGAGCGACGTGGTGTCCATTCATGAAGTGTATCCGGGGCATTATGTGCAGTTTTTGTGCATGAACGCCTCGCCGGCCACGCGGCTGGAGAAGATTCTGGGCAGCTACGCCTACATCGAAGGGTGGGCGCATTACTCGGAGCAAATGCTGATGGACGAGGGATACGGCGAGGTTGGGCCGGCGGCGGGCAACCAGCCCGTCGCGCTCAAGGCGGCCAAATACCGCCTGGCCCAATTGGACGAGGCGCTGCTGCGGCTGTGCCGGTTGTGCGCGGCGATCCAGATGCATTGCCACGGGATGATGGTGGACAAAGCGGCGCAATTTTTCCGCGACAACTGTTACTACGGAGAGAAGCCGGCGCGGGAGGAGGCCAAGCGCGGCACGTTTGATCCGGGCTACGCCAATTATACGCTGGGCAAGCTGATGATTCTGAAATTGCGCCAGGATTATCAGGCGCAGGAAGGGGCCGGCTATTCGCTGGAAAAATTCCACCATGAATTGCTCCAGCACGGGACGCCGCCGGTGCCGCTGCTGCGGGAGGTTTTGCTCAAGGACCGGACGTTGTGGGAAAAGGCGCTTTGAGGAAATGCAGAATGCAAAATGCAAAATGCAGAATTTAGGAAGACGGCTTTGTTGCGGCGTGGTTTTGGCGGTTTGGCTGGCGCACGGGGCGGTGGCGGGCGCGCAGGTGTTCCGGGTGGCGACTTTTAATGTGGAGAATTATGTGGAGGAGCCGGGGAGCCGGCGGGCGCTCAAGCCGGAGGCGGGGCGGGCCAAGGTGTGCGAAAGCATTGTGGCCCTCAAACCGGACGTGATCGCCTTGCAGGAAATGGGGTCCACCAATGCGCTGCTGGAATTGCAGGGGGCGCTGAAAAAAGCCGGGCTGGATCTGCCCTTCTGGGACCATCTCACCGGCTACGACACCAACATCCACCTGGCGCTGCTCAGCCGGTTTGCCATTGTGGCCCGGCATCCCCATACCAATGAAACGTATCTGCTGGGGGGACGGCGTTTTTACGTGAGCCGCGGTTTTATGGAGGCGGAAATCCGCGTCAATACGAATTATAAATTCACCCTGATTGCCGGGCATTTGAAATCCAAGGTGCCGTCGGAGGCGGCGGACGAGCAGGAATGGCGCGAGGAGGAGGCGGTGGTGTTGCGGCGGATCGTGGATGCGCGGCTGGCGTCGAATCCGGAGGAGCGGCTGGTGGTGCTGGGGGATTTCAACGACACGCAGGATTCCCGGACGATGAAAAGCATTCTGGGCCGCGGGAGGACGGGGTTGTTCGACACCCGGCCGGCGGAGCGGCCCCGGTCGGGCAACGGCCCGCAGGCGACGGGCGATCCGGCGCAGGCGCGCCGCACGACTTGGACGGATTTCTATGCCAAGGAGGATTCCTACAGCCGGTTTGATTACATACTCATCAGCCACGGCATGCAACGGGACTGGCGGAGCGAGGAGACTTACGTGTTGAATTTGCCCGATTGGGGAGTGGCGTCGGATCATCGTCCGCTGGTGGCCGGGTTCATGGCGCCGGAGAGGTGAACGGCCACTTCGTCTGTCACATCGCCGGCATGATATCGGAGAGGAGATCTCGGTTGCGCTCCCGAGCATTGCTCCGTAACAGCCGTTACATCGTTACAGTTGTTGATTATCAAGGGTTTACGAAAAGTGGCCTCGTTACACCCCGTTACATTTTGTTTCATCCAACTTACCGCCCATCCTGAGATTGGTGAGGTCTTCGATGAGTTGCTCTCTGTCATTTGATACCCGGGCGGCCTGCCAGTGTGGGGGGGCGACTTGTTCGACGCGCACTCTTGCAGGCAGGGTGAAGTGCGCTACACCCGTTACACCGTTACAGTTGTTGATTATCAAGGGTTTACGAAAAGTGCCCCCGTTACATCCCGTTACATTTTGTTACATTCAGCTTACCGCCCTTCATCAGCTCGGTCAACTGAGCAATCACGCCCCTCCCCGTTCTTCAGAGGCACGCTTTTTCCCTCAAAGCGAAAAAGCCAAAGTTGCGAGACCATAGCTTGGTCCAATAAAATGCGTAACAGCCTGTAAATCATTGAGTTATAGATGGGTCTATACAGGCCCATTATACCCTCTCACCATGGGGCCCGTGCGATGCCAGCGCCCTGAGAAAGCGCGCCCCAAGGGCCTTCCGCCGCACTTCCTGGCATTTATCATTTGAGACCTTCGCAAAACGCGCGTCCACGATTGCAGCGGCGGTCTTTGACCGCCGCAAACCAGGGGAAATAACGGCATGGCGACGGTCATAGACCGCCGCTACACGGGTTTTGCAGAGGTCTCCATTTATCGTTTCGCATTCAAAATTTCCTCTGCCGCCATTCCCCTCCGTGTCCTCCGTTTCCTGTTCAAAACCCTGGGATCGCGCAAAAATAAGTTCCTGACAGGAGGCGTAAATCAAAGATTTTCAAAGGAAGTCGAGGTCAGAAAAATGGAGTCAGAAAAATGCGATTGGCCCGTTTCCCTCTGAACGGGTGGGCGGGGTGCATTATGTTTTTGACCCGGATGTTTTTGACATTGTCTTCGAGAAAAATCGGGAATAGTTTTTGCGCACGCCCTTCGCCAATGAGGATTCCTACTGCCGGATTGATTACATACTGATCAGCCACGGTTTGCAACGGGACTGGCGGAGCGAGGAGACTTACGTGTTGAATTTGCCGGATTGGGGAGTGGCGTCGGACCATCGTCCGCTGGTGGCGGGGTTCATGGCGCGGGAGAGGCGATTCGCAAAGAGTCGTGGGAATTCAGCGGGCGGAAGGAGCGGGGCGAAAGGTTCCGCGCGGTTCCAGAAGGCCTTCGCGGAATCGGCTGAGGAGGTTGAATCTGCCTGCCGCGAGGACTATCAGGTCGGCGGTGAGCGAAGGGATGGCCCAAAGCAAGGCGAAGAGGGGCGCCGGGTTGGCTTGATTGGCCAGCAGGTGCAGGTGCTCAAGCCAAGCGGGTGTATGGTTTATTTGCCAAACGGCACAGAAAATGGAAAGGGCCAGGGAGACCAGGCCGGGCAGGAGAACGGCCCACCAAAATGAAAGCATGATAACCCGGATGGGTTTTCGCCCGGTCAACCCCAGCCGCATGCTCAACCAACTGATCGCATACGAGTCGGCCACGAGGAAGGCGCCGGTGATCGGGTAAATAAAGAGATCGGCCTGGCGACTGTCCGGATCGGTCTCATGGCGCAAAGCCATGCTCATAAAAAGAACATCCACGAGCAGAACGGCGGCGACCGGCGCGGCGAACTGGCGCCACAAGGCCTTGCGCTGGCCCCGGATAATTTGCTTCGCGCTCAACGGAGTGGTGAGGAGCAGTTCCAGCGCGCCGCTGCGGCGGTCCTCGGCGAAACAACGGCAGGCTTCCGAGGCGATCCAGACTTTCAAGACGAAATGGACCGCCGCCGCGCAGAAGAAGTCGGTTGACTCATCAAACAGGTAGCGGTTCTGGGCCAATTTGCCGCAAACGAACCAGCCGGCGGCGGCGACGGCCAAGAACACCCAGGGCGCAATCTGCTTGGCGCGGGAATGACCGGCGCGCCAAAGAAAGGGATTGATGGCGAGCAATTTTTGGCGCGCGGCGGCGCGCGCGGCGGCGCTGCCCCGGCAAAGCATGCGCCAGCGGTCGCGCCACTTGCCCCGCTTGGGGGCGGCGGCCGGTTCCTGCCAGGAACGGGGGACGATCCAGCAGGCCAGGAGCAAATATGTCCAGGAATAGGACTGGGTGACGAGGGCATTGCACCAAAAAAGCGCAGGCCAGCCTTTTTGGTTGTAGTTGTCAGCAAAGGCCGCCACGCAGCCCAAGGCCGGACAGGGCAGCCAGATCCAGTCGGAATCGAAATGGGGATTGCGCAGGGTCAGAAAGGAGTTGAGCACCGACGAAGCCAGCAGAGTGGCCAGGCCGATGAAAACGGACAGGGCCAGCGCGCGTTGTTCCTGGCGGCAAACCGCGGAGGAAAAAATGCCGGCACTCAAAAAAAAGAAAAGGAGGTTGGCCGCAACCAGAGCGACGCGCCAGACTTCGGCGTTGGCCACGCCGCCCAGCAGGAGGGGAACGGCCAGGACGGGCAGGAGCGAGAGGATGCTGTAGAAGGCATGGAGGGAGGTGGCCGCCAGTTTGCCGAACACGATGTCATAGCCGCGCAAATCGGTGAGAAAGAGCAGGCCGAGTGTTCCCTCCCTTCTTTCGGAGCTCAAGCAATCGCAGGTCAGTTGTGTGCCCGCGATGGCGACGTAAAAGAAGATGAGCAGGGCCAGGGTGAGGAACAAGGCAAGACCGGTTTCCTTTTGATCGGACGAATCCACCAGGAGCAAAACGACCCCTGAGGCCAGGAGGGCGAGGAGGGCGGCGCTGAAGCGGCCCCAATAGGTCCAGCGCCGGCGCGAGGCGACGCGCAGTTCGCGCGCGACGATGGGGAGGAAGGTCATGGAGGCAGAGTGGACTGGCCGCAATTCATTCCCTGGCGAGATCGAGAATGTTTCTCACAGTTTCGGGTGTGAGCCGGAATCCCAATGCGGCCAATTGGTTGAGCACAGGACGAAGCGCTTGGAGATGTCCTGCCTTTTTGGCGCGGAGAAGGATTCCTGCCGTGCCGAGCAAGGGGAGATTCAAATGAACCGCCGCCTGCCGCGCCATTTTATCGTCCAGAACGACCCACGATCCTGGATTCTCCAACGCGAGCGACAACACCGCTGATTCGCCCGCGCCAAGCTCCCAGGAGAGCAGTCCGCCGACCGGACTGGCCGGGCTTCGGAGGTCAATCCACGCAAGAGCCTCCGGTTCGGGCAGCGAAACGCCAAGTCGGCGGCCGGCGGCGATCTCCGCGACCACAGCTTCGGGGACAATGATGCGGCCAAACAGTTTTGGAAAAAGATGCAACTGCCCAACCTGGTGCAGATATTGGAGCGGCGAGCTATTGACGATGACATCAGCCAAGAGTCAACTCCCGTTGCAGTTCCTCTTTCTTCAGATCAAACGTGCAGGCCCCGTAGACAGCGAGCTTGGCCAGAAAAAGGGGCTTGGGCAGGCCGGCAAGTTCCGCGGCAGCGCCGGAAGAAAGCCTGCCGAGTTCGTAAAGTTTGACGGCAGCCGCGAGAAGCAGTTCCCCGCCCAATGCCTCGTCCGGCACTTTCAGCGCCAGCGAGGCCGTCTCCGGCAGATTCATCGTGATCTTCGACATGCCCCAAAGTTACGCCGCAATGGGGTGACCGTCAAACATTCCTCCATGCGGCCGAATTGAGAATTCTAAGCAACCTTGGCGGCCAAAGGTTGCTGCTTGAGTTGGTTGAGGCGCGCCTTTTTTTGCAGGAGATCGAGCGTCGTGGCATCGTCCAACTTACCCGATTCGAACCGCTGATTGAGGGCGGCCAGTTGACGGTCAATGTAGTTGTCGCGCAGGTTTTTGACGACGCCGTCCCTAGTGGGGGAACCTCGAACTGACTCTTCCGGATTGCGCATCGGACGCTTATCCACCAGCAGTTCTGTAACCAAATTCTGCCATCCCGGATTTTCCAATTCGGAAATCCAAGGGCCAACGCCCGGCCAAGATTGGGTTTCTTCAATTCGTATCCGCTCCGTCACAATAGCGCGGACAACCGGGTGCGCGATCCATTCCAAATCCAAATGGGCGGCAATCCATTCGACGAAGGAATCGTTTTCCAGCAAAAGGCGGAGGAGGCCGGCTTCCTGGGGCGAAGGCTGGTCCATGGTCGAAGTAGGATTGAACATCTCCCGAATCATTCTTAGGAGGCCCTCTTTCTGGGGCGAGGGGCGGCCCATGTCCCCGCCTTTCTGATCGGGGCCTTCTTCCTTGGTGGAGGCGGAGGAGCGGGCTGTCTTTTTGAATTCCTTGCGCACGGATTCGGCGGCAACTCCGAGGCGCAAGGCGGTTTTTTGGGCGTAAGTGTCAAGCAGAACGGCGCTGCCGGTTTTGTGGACGGCTTCGGACATGGCCTGGGCCACGGCGCGGCGTCCGCGGTCGGCGGCCAGGTCGTTGGAAGCGCACAATTGGTCCAAATAGAAATCAAAAAAGCCGGGGGCCTTCTGGATTAAATCCGCGAAGGCCGGCCCGCCAAATTCCTTGACGTAGCTGTCCGGGTCGTGCGGCGCGGGAATGGAAGCGACGCGGACGGCCAGGCCGGAGGCGAGCAGGCAGTCGAGGGAGCGCACGGCGGCGTTGCGGCCGGCGTTGTCGGAATCGAAGCAGAGGACCACTTCATCGGCGTAGCGTTTGAGGATGCGGGCGTGGTCGGCGGTCAGGGCGGTGCCCTGGGGGGCGACCATGTTCTTGACACCCGCCATGAAAGAGGCGATGAAATCGAGCTGGCCTTCGCAGATGACGGCGCAGCGGGCGTCGAGGATGGCGCGCTTGGATTTGTCCAGGCCGAACATGACGCGGCCCTTGCTGAAGATGGGGCTTTCCGGGGAATTGACGTATTTGGCGGTCTTCTCGTCGCCGCTGAGCACCCGGCCGCTGAAAGCGATGACGCGGCCCTGTTCGTCGCAGATGGGAAAGATCAAGCGGCCGCGAAAGCGGTCGTAATAATGATCGGACCCTTCCTTGCGAAGAATCAGTCCGGCCTGTTCGACGGTGGCAGGCTCAAAGTGTTTGCTTTTGGCCCAGTTGACCGTGTCGTCCCAGAGGTCGGGGGCGTAGCCGAGGCGGAAGAGTTGGACGGCCTCCGGGGAGACGGCGCGTTTGGCCAGGTAATCGCGGGCCAGGGCGGCGGCCGGATCGGCGGCGAGGGCGGATTGCCATCGCTGGGTGATTTGCTCGTGAATGAGGAGGAGCTGGTCTTTGAGATGGCGCGATTGGGTCTGGCCGGCCGGGGAATCGGTTTCCAAGGGGATGCGGGCGCGTTCGGCCAGGCGGCGGAGGGCGTCCATAAAATCAATGTTCTCATATTCGCGAACGAAGGTGAAGACGTCGCCGCCCTTGTGGCAGCCGAAGCAATGAAAGAACTGGCGTTGTGGGCTGACGTGGAAGCTGGGTGATTTTTCCTTGTGGAAGGGGCAGAGGGCGACGAAGTTGGCGCCGGCGCGTTTGAGTGGGATGTAGGAGCCGATCACGTCCACAATATCGCTGGCGGCCCGGATTTGTTCTTTGGTGGCTGGGGAAATCATGGCACCGGGGGCGGGGCGGCGCGCCGGTCTATTTCTTGACCGGCCCCAGGGAATTATCAATGGCGTCCTGCAATCTTTTCTTGGGGGATTCGACCTTGGGGCGTTCGGATGGGGTGACGGTGGGGATGAGGAAGTCGGACAGATTTTCCTGGACGAACTTGCCGGAGAAGGATTGGTAGAAAACAGCCTGCTCGATGCTGCCGTAGATGTAACGGGGAGGATGAATGTCCTCCAAATTCTTTTTCATTTGGGCGTTGATGTCGTCCAGTTCGGCCCTGGTGACGATGCGGGAATGCATGAAGGCCAGGAGGACGAGCAACATGGCGGCAAAGCGCACCAGGCCGGCGAGCATTCCCAAATAGTACTCCCATCGCCCGAACAGGTCGCTGCCGGTGAGTTTGTCGCCCAACAAATGCTTGAGCAGGGCAAAGCACAGGGCCAGGGTGAAAGCGATGAGGGCGTAGCCGATGAGGAAGGACCACTGCACGTTAAAGGCGCCGCCGGTGTATCCGCGGATGAAGCCGCCCAAAGGCTGATTCAGATAGCCGGCCAGGAAGAAGGTGGCAACCCAATAAAAGACGGGCAGAAGTTCCTGGGTCATGCCCTGCTTGCGCCCGCGCAGCAAGCCGACGATCAGCCAGATGAGCACAATCACATCAACGTAGTTGAAGGAGAGATTCCTAAAGAAATCCTGGACTTGATTGGCCATCATGGAAGTGAGTATAGCAAGAATCCTGCCGGAATGGCGAGATTAAAATCGAAGGCCTGAAATCAACCCGCCGGACTAAGGCTCCGGGTTGTGTTGCAGCCAGGCGCGCAGGGCCGGCGCCTGGGCGTTTTGCGGGTCCTTTTCCAGGACTTTGAGGTAATGGCCGCGCGCGAAGTCGGCCTGGCCGAGTTTTTGGGCGTAAAGATTGCCCAGGAGCAGATGGGCCCGGGTCTCATCGGGATGCTGGGCCAGCAGTTTTTCCAGTTCGTTGGCGGCGTCCTGGGGATAATCCATCTTCTCCAGCGCCCAGGCATAGCCGTAGCGGGCATTGGGGGATTCGGGCTGGAGGGCCAGGGCGTGGTGCAAGGCCTCCAAGGCGATGGCATATTCTTCCGACTTAATGGCCGCCAGGCCCAGCGCCTCGCAGGCGTTGTAATCGGCCGGGTCCGCCCTGACCGCCTTGCCATAGCTGTCCACCGCATCCTGCCAGCGGGATTCCTTGGCGGCGGCGTCGCCTTGCCTGGCCAGGCGCTCGGCTTCGGCGCGATTGCCCTGATTAGTGCTCGCCGGCGGCGCGACATAGTGGGCGGCGGGATGCGGCGCGGGCAACGGGGTGACACCCGCCGGATTTCCGGCGGGGGCGGGCGCGGATTGGGCGGGCGGTTGCGCCGGCTTGGTTTTTCCACCAAACAGCCTGGACAACAGAGAAGGCTTGCGGACGACGGTGGGGGCCAGAACAAGGTGTGTTGCCGGGGCGGTCTTTTCCGGCACGACCGCCGTGTCGGAGCCACCCGGGGACGGGGCGCCGCGTGCCGGCAAAACCGGCACGTTCGACTGGGCGCCGCCCGCGGCCAGGCGGGTTGGCGCCGGCTGCTCCGGAATGGCCGCGGGAACGGTGGCGGGCGGGGCAGGATTGGCCACTGCGGGCGCGGGCGCGGGTGCGGGTGGCGGGGCGGGAACGGGCGCGCCCGCGCGCTGGGGCGCATTGCTTGATTTCTGCATGTAGAATCCATTGCTGGAGGGGGTCACGGCTGGCGGCGCTTGCTCCGGCGCGCGAGCGGGACGCTGCGCGCTGAATCGCTTGGTCTTGTCCAGATTTGTCACGAGGAAGGCTACTTCGCTGGCGTGAGGAGGAGGCGGATCCAGCGCGAGATAATTGCGATAGGCGTCAATGGCCGACTGGACGTCGCCATACTTGTAGAGGCCGGCCGGATCATAGACGACGGCGAGATTGAACAAGGCCGGCGCATAGCGGCGGTCGAGGAGCAAGGCACTCCTGAACTTGACGACGGCATTGGAGATGGCCTCGCGCGAAGGGGGGGGCTTGCGCAACAGGTCAATCATGGCCAGGTAATTCCAGGCTTCGGCGGTGGCCTGGATGCGTTGGGAGACATCAAAGGCTTTGCGGGCGTTTTCGAAATAGAACTGGCGGTTTGCGGGCGTCACGCCAGAGCTGGCGGTGGCCAGGCGGTAATTGACCACACCCAGCTTGATATATCCGTAACAATCCCGCACGCGCACGCTGGTGTAGGTGGTCAAGGCATCCTTGGCGCCGGCCAAATTGTTCTGCTCCAGGTCCAGGCAGCCCAGGTTGTAATTGGCCTCCGCCGCGGCGTTCCGGTCCAAGGCCAGGGCCTGCCCATAACACTCCCGGGCCCGGGCCGCGTTGCCCGCGTGGTGAAAGGCCAGTCCGAGCAGATTGCGCGCTTTGGCCTGCACCGGCAAGGCCTCTTTGCCGAGCAAGTTGGTCGCCAACTGCAGCGTCTGGATGGCCTCGTCATACTTGCCGGATTGAACCAGGCGATCCCCCTTGTGCAGGGCGCGGAAACCCGGAGGCCCGCAGCCGGTCAGGACCAAACAGGCGGCGACGACGATGGCCGGCGCAAGGCGCCCCCCTTTTTTTATCGTCAGCATCTCCCCAGCGTGGTAGCATTGCGCGCCGTTGGTGTCAAGATGCGCTGACGGCGGAGTGTGAGAAAAACCTGTGTTTTTTGGATGATTTGTCTCGCGGCGGCGGATCCTCTCACCGGCCGCGGCGGCGTGGCCGGGGGGAGCGGGCCGCCGGTCCGGTCCCGGGTGGTGATGGTGGAAGACGCCCAGGCGACCTCGGCCTTCGAACCGCAGCCGGCCATCGTGCAGGACATGGTGGGCCGCGCCCTGTTGAAGCTGACCGGCAAGGAGGATGTGGTGCAGGCCTGGCGCACGGTTGTGGCCACGCAGGATGTGGTGGGCCTGAAGGTTTATTGCGCGCCGGGACCCACCAGCGGGACGCGGCCCGCCGTGGTCAGCGCGGTGGTGCGGGGACTGCTGGCGGCCGGACTGCCCCCGCATCACATCATCATCTGGGACAAGCAACTGGCGGACTTGCGCGCGGCCGGTTTCGACGACGTGGCGCAGCGCTACGACGTGCGGGTGGCCGGCAGCGCCAACCGCGGCTACGACGAAAAGACCTTTTACGACAAGGAACTGCCGGGCGAACTGGGGTCGGGCGATCTTGAGTTTGACAAGTACGGAGCGAAAACCGGGCGCAAATCCTACGTGAGCAAATTGTTGACCGGGGACATGACCAAGATCATTACCATCACGCCGCTGCTCAACCACAATTTGGCGGGAGTGACCGGGAACCTCTACAGCCTGGCGACCGGCAGCGTGGACAATGTAGGGCGGTTCGAGTCGCAGGCGGCGCGGCTGGCGGAGGCGGTGCCGGAGATTTACGCCTTGCCCGCCTTGAGCGATCATGTGGCGCTGTGCATCACCGACGCGCTGATTGGGCAGTATGAAGGGGAGAATATGAGCCTGCTCCACTACTCCACCGCCTTGAACCAGATCTGGATGAGCAAAGATCCGGTGGCGTTGGACGTGCTGGCCATTCAGGAACTGGACCGGGAGCGGCAGGCCCGCAAAATGAGCGCGGGCAAACCGAACGCGGAGCTATACCACAACGCCTGGGAGTTGTGGCTGGGCGTGAGCGATCCGGCCAAAGTGCAGGTGGATCTGGTGAAGTAAGCAGGCCGCGTTGGTGAAGCAGCCTGGCGAAACATCTTTTTGCGGGGCCGCTTGATTTAGGCTTTAAATTTTGGCAAAATCGGACGATGATATATAGGGCTGCCCGTTGGGGCGGCCGGAAGAGCGCGCCGGCGGCGGGAAAGCAGGAAGGGGCCATCGGACTTCGCGCTTGAGCATAAATTTTTTTCCGGTAAGATCGAAGCGATGTCACAGGGCTTACATTTATCGCAACGCATGTCGTTGTCGCAGGTGCTGGCGCCGCAGTTGCAGCAGTCGCTGGCGCTGTTGCAGGCGCCCACGCTGGAATTGAAGGCGTTGGTGGAGCAGGAGGTGCAGATGAACCCCTGCCTGGAGGAGGTGCCGACGGCAGAGATGGAGCAGTTGGACCGGAACCGGGACGAGGGCAGCCCGGCCAATGATCCGGCCGACCTGGCCGAACCGCCGGCGGATGTGATGTTTGATCCGGCGACGGAAAAGCCGAGCAGCGCGCCGGTGGACGATTTTCAGGCGGAATTTGAGAAGTTTGTGCAGCAGGACCAGGAATGGCGGGACCATTTTTCGCAAACGAACCTGCCGGCGCGGCAGGGGCCGGAGGCGGAGGAGCGGCGGCAGTTTATGTTTGACTCGCTGGTGGCGGGGACCTCGCTGCAGGAGACGCTGCTGGAGCAGATGCGGTTTTCAGAGATGACGGAGGAGGAGCAGCGCATCGGGGAGATGATCATCGGCAACGTGGATGAGCGCGGGTATCTGAAGGAGAGCGTGGACTCCCTTTCCTTTGCCTCGGGCGAGCCGCTGGACAAGATCGAGGGGGTGCTGAAGGTCATCCAGTCTTTTGACCCGGCCGGGGTGGCGGGGCGGGATTTGCGGGAGTGCATGATGCTGCAACTGGAACGGGCCGGGAGCCAGAAGACGGTGGAATACCGGATCGTGCGGGACTTCATGGAGGCGTTGTCGAAGCGGAAGATGCCGGAGATTGCGCGGGGACTGGGACTGACGGTCGAGCAAGTGCAGGAGGCGGTGCAACGGATCACCTGCCTGGAACCGCACCCGGGCCGGGCCTATTTGCCGGATGACGACTGCTATATCCTGCCGGAAGTTTTCGTGACCAAGGTGGGGGACGATTATGTGGTCACGACCAACAACGAGCAAATCCCCCATCTGCGCATCAGCAACCATTACAAGGATTTGATGGCGCAGGCCAATGCCCCGGCCGAGGCGCGGGAGTGGGTGCGGGAGAGAATCCGGGCGGGGAAGTTTTTGATCAAGAGTTTGCAGCAACGGCAGCAGACCATTCTGAACATCGGCCGGGAGATCGTCAAACGGCAGCGGGAGTTCATGGACAAAGGCAGGGCCTATCTCAAGCCCATGACCATGGTGCAGGTGGCCGAGGTGGTCAAAGTGCATGAGACGACGGTCAGCCGGGCGGTGTCGAACAAGTACATGGACACGCCCCAGGGGATTTATGTGATGAAGTTTTTTTTCACCTCGGGCATCCAGACCGAAAGCGGCAACGGGGTGTCCAACACCAGCGTAAAGGACATGGTGGCGGCGATGTTCGCGGGGGAGAATGCGGGCAAGCCGTTGTCGGACCAGGAAATCGTCAAGATGCTGAAGGAAAAGGGCATCGTGATCGCGCGGCGCACGGTGGCCAAGTACCGGGCGGAGCTGAACATCCTGCCCTCCAATTTGCGCAAGGTTTATTGACGGCTTTTCGTTTTCAAGGCGGCTTTGGTGGCGGCCTGGAGTTCCTCCAGTTTGGGTTTCAGTTCGGCCTTGATGTCGCGGCTCATGCGGTCAATGAAGAGGATGCCGTTGAGATGATCGAGTTCATGCTGGATGGCGCGGGCCAGCAGGCCGCCGCAGGAAAAGGCGATGGCCCGGCCTTGCAGGTCGGTGGCGCGGACTTCGGCCAGGAAGGGACGTTCGATGTCGCCGTAGATTTCCGGGAAGCTCAGACAGCCTTCGGAGGCGGTGACGGGCTGGCCGGCGGGTTGGATGGCGGGATTGATCAAAACCAGCGGCATGATGGAGGCGGGATCGGCGTCCTTGCCATCCAGTTTGAGGGTGGAGGGCCGGTCGGTGACGCCGCGGAGGTCGAGCACTGTCAACTGCAAGGCTTGGCCGACTTGCTGGGCGGCCAGGCCGATGCCTTTGTTGGCGTGCATGGTTTCCAGCATGGCGGCGGCCAGCGCCTGGATTTCCGGGGTGATCTTTTCGACGCGCGCCCCTTTTTGCCGCAGAACGGGGTGGCCGTATTTGACGACTTCCAATGTCTTCGGGGGGCTGGCGACGGGGTGAGGGGCAGCGGTCATGGGCGGGGTCACCAGCCGCGGGCGAGGAAATCGGCCAGGGGGGCGATGGCGGGGCTTTGGGCGGTGCGCACATAGAAACCACTGGTGGCGACGCCGGCCAGCAGGCTCATCTCGTTGTCCAGACCAAGGAGTTTGCCCAGGCAAAAGCCGGAATTGAAATGGTCGCCCGCGCCGGTGGTGACTTTGGGCTTGGGTGTCCAGGGACCCTGGACCAGGCTGAGTTGGCCGGCGGTGACGGCCAGGGCGCTGGCCACGGGATGGACGACCAAGGTGGCGATGGGCAATTGGGCGGCGATGCGGCAGGCCGTTTCAGCCAGGGCGGCCGGGGTGGCGGAGGAAGGATGGAGGCCGCAGACATCGGCAATGGCCAGGGCCTCCTTCTCGTTGAGGCCGAGGATCACCTCGAAATAGCGGTTGAAGCGGGCGATCAAATCCAGGGCGCGCAGGATGTCCGCGGGGGTGCGTTTTTCCGGATCGGCCAGGTCGAAGAACAGGAGGCGGCGCGGGCCGGTCAGGGCGGGGCAAACGTCGCGGAGGATGGCTTCCCAGAGGCCGCTCATGTAAGGGAGCATGGTCCAATTGACGAAAGCGACCAGATCGGACCGGCCGAATTTGGCGGTGAATTTATCCAGTCCGTAGCGGGCCTGGATGTTGGCCCAGGTGACTTCCTTGAGCGGGGCATGCTTGCCCAGCATGATTTTTCCATCCTCGAATTCCAGGGCGTCGGTGGCGCCGGGGTGGGCGATGCTGTGGACTTCAGCGCGGGCGGCAAAATCGCTAAAGACGGGATGGAGGCTGGGATAGCCGAGCGCGCCCAGGTAGGTGACTTGCAAGCCGAAGCTGGCCAGGGCGTTGGCCATGATGGGGCCGTTGCCGCCCAGTTTGGTGAGCTGGGGAACCAGTTCGAGGTTGCCGCTGCGGCCGGCGGCCGCGGCCAGGCGCTCGGCCAATCTGGCAATGGTGGGCAGGCGCTGATAGGATTCGGCGTTTTCCCGCTTGTCCACGACATGGAGGATTTCATCCACAAAACCGTCCAGGCCGACAAAGGCGCTGAGGGTGGCGGCGCGGGCGGAGTTGGCGAGGAGTTGTTGGGCGCAGGCGGCGCGGGGTTCCGGCGGGGTCATGGCTGTTTGTCAATAAGTTTAATGGGGCGCGGCTAATCGAGGTCAATGCCGGCCAGTTTCAAGAGGCGTTCCAGATCGCCGTCGCTGAAGAATTGGATTTCCACGGAACCTTTGCCCTGGTGGTAACGGAGACGGACTTTGGTGCCGAAGCGCTGCTGGAGACGGTTTTGCAGGGCGGCCAGATGGGCGTCGGCGGGGGCGGGTTCATTTTTTGCGCCGGTTTTTTGGCCGGGCGGGTTTTGCAGGGAGGCGACCAGTGCCTCGGTTTGGCGGACGTTGAGGGATTTTTGCAGGACGCGTTCGGCGGCCCGGCGCTGTTCATCCGGGGAAGCCAGGCCGAGAATGACCTTGGCGTGGCCGACGGAGAGGCGACCTTCGCGCAGCCAGGCCTGCAATTCGGGGGCCAGCTTCAAGAGGCGCAGGGCGTTGGCGACGACGACGCGGCTTTTGCCGACTTTGGCGGCGGCCTGCTCCTGAGTCAAGTCGAATTGGCCGATGAGCTGGGCGTAGCCGCCGGCTTCCTCGATGGGGTTGAGGTTTTCGCGCTGGAGGTTTTCGATGAGGGCCAGCTCCAAAACGGCGCGATCATCGGCCTGGCGGACGATGACGGGGACCTCGGCCAGGCCGAGCATTTGGGCGGCCCGCCAGCGGCGCTCGCCGGCAATCAACTCGAAATGATCGTCTTTGAGGCGGACTATGAGCGGCTGCACGATGCCCTGTTCCCGGATGGAGTCGGCCAGTTCACGGAGGGATTCGGCGGAAAAATCCTGGCGCGGCTGCAATGGGGAGGAGCGGATGCGGGCGACGGGGACGCGCTGGACCACTTCGGCCGACGCCCCCTGGTCCGGCCCAGCGGGCGGGCTGGAGGGGCCAGACCCGGCGAGCAAAGCGTTGAGTCCGCGTCCTAAAATGGGTTTCGCCATGGCGCAGAAGTTACGGGCAAACCGGGGATGGGGAAAGGGAAAAATATGCCGCTGGCATTGCGACAGTCATGGCTGGCAGGGCGGGTCCCGAATTATCGGGACCCGCCGCACGACGGTGGTGGGAAGCCGCTTCCCCTGCCAAGGCCCGACGGCGGGCAGTCCCGGCGTGCCGGGACCCTGCCTTTCCAGGACCACGCATGACGGACGCGTTACGTCCGGCGCGGTGGCAGATGGGGGGCGTGTCGTGACGGGAAGAGACTTGCGCGGGGCGGGTCGGCGCGTACACTTTGGCCCATAACTTTAAGGATTTGTTCAAATCGTTATGGAATATCGCGAACTGGGACGAACGGGTTGGAAGGTTTCGGCCATCAGCTTTGGAGCCTGGGCCATCGGCGGCGCCTGGGGAGAGGTGGATGACCGGGATTCCCTGGCGGCATTGCATCGCGGCCTGGACCTGGGCGTGAATTTTTTCGACACGGCGGATGTTTATGGGGACGGCCGCAGCGAACGGTTGCTGGCCCGGCTGCGCAAGGAACGCCGCGAGCCGTTCTATATCGCCACCAAAGCCGGCCGGCGCCTTGAACGGCAGGAAGCCGGCGCCTACAACCGGGAAAACTTGACGGGCTTTATCGAGCGCAGCCTGCAGAATCTGGCCACGGACAGCATTGACCTGCTGCAATTACATTGCCCGCCCCAGCAGGTTTTCTACATGCCCGAGGTGTTCGACATCCTGGATGATCTGGTCAAAGCCGGCAAAATCCGGCACTACGGCGTGAGCGTGGAAAAGGTGGAGGAGGCGCTCAAGGCGATTGAATATCCGGGCGTGCAGTCCGTGCAGATTATCTTCAACATTTTCCGGGAGCGTCCGAGCGAGTTGTTTTTTGGCCAGGCCCGGCGGCGGCGGGTGGGGATTCTGGCGCGCTTGCCGCTGTCCTCCGGCATGCTCACGGGCAAATTGACCCGGGCCAGCGTCTTCCCGCCGGATGACCACCGCGCTTTCAACCGTCAGGGCGAGGCTTTTGATCGCGGGGAAACCTTTTCCGGCCTGGATTACGAGACCGGGCTGGAGGCGGTGGAAGCCTTGCGCCCGCTGACGCCCGCGGGAGCGACGCTTGGGCAAATGGCCTTGCGCTGGATCTTGATGTTCCCGGAAGTGACCTGCGCCATCCCGGGCGCAAAACGCGCCAGCCAGATGGAAGAGAACATAGCCGCCGCCAGGCTGCCGGCCTTGTCCGGCAAAACGATGGCCGCCATCGCCGCCATTTATGCCCGGCAGGTGCGGGCGCAAGTGCATCAGCGGTGGTGAGGGGCGGAGCCATTTTTATCTCGCGGTTGGAAGATTTTTGCCTTTGATTTGAGGGTAATATGAAATGGGATTTTGCGTTTCGACCGAAATGGGTTGATCCGCTCACGAATGATTGGCGGCGCGACGCCTGGCAGGACGCGGCGGCCGGTGTGGCGGCTGGCAACGCGGCGCTGCCGCGGGCCGGGGCTGTTGCTTTCGTCGCAGGCCTGCAGCCGCCTGCCGGGCCAGCCACGCCATGATGCTTCCGCCCGTCACACTGCTTATTGCGTCGCTCTGCGGATATGCCATCGGAGCGGCGGCGGGTTTGCTGTTCCTGCGCCGCGAAAAACTGGCGGCGGTTTTTTCCTTCGGCCTGGCGGCGCTCTCCGCGTGCAGCGGCCTGCTGGCCGGGCTTTTGATTTTGGCGGGCGCGCCTTCGGGCGCCGATGGGCCGCTGGATTTGCTCCCCCCGCCCCTGCCCTACCTGAGGTACACCATCCGGCTGGAGGCGTTGGGGGCGTTTTTCCTGGTGCTTGTCTCTCTGCTGGGGGTGGCGGTCTCGATTTATTCACTCGGCTACGTGCGGAGTTTCTTCGGGCGCAAGAACGTCGGGGTGCTGGGCGCATTCTATAACGCGCTGTTGCTGGCCACGACGTTGCTCTTCGTGGCGGACAACATCTGGGTCTTCCTCTTCGCCTGGGAAGTGATGGCGCTGGCCGCCTTCTGCCTGGTCAGCTTTGAGCATGAAAAGCCGGAGACGCGCCAGGCCGGGGTGCTCTTTTTCATCATGTCGCACATTGACGCCGGGTGCGTCGTGGCCGGGTTCCTCCTGCTCTTTCAGGCGTCGGGCAATTTCAGTTTCAGCAGCCTGCACCACATCGGCGCGACCATGTCCTCCGGCCACCGCAACGCCGCCTTTCTTCTTTTCCTGCTCGGTTTTGGCATCAAGGCCGGCGTCATCCCGCTCCATGTCTGGCTGCCGGTGGCTCATCCGGTCGCGCCCAGCAACGTCTCGGCGCTGATGTCCGGGGTGCTGATCAAGACCGGCATCTACGGGCTGACGCTGGTTTGTTTTGATTTTCTCGGCCCGCCGCCGTTCTGGTGGGGCGTGACCATCCTGGCCGTTGGGACCGTCTCGGCGGTGCTGGGGGTGCTTTACGCCTTGATGGAACACGACCTCAAACGGCTCCTGGCCTATCACAGCATTGAAAACATCGGAATCATTCTGATGGGTTTGGGCGCGTCGCTGATTTTTCTGCACACCGGACATTCGCTGCTGGCCTCGCTCAGCCTGATTGCGGCGATGTATCACACCCTCAACCACGCCTCCTTCAAAGGGCTGCTTTTCCTCGGTGCGGGGGCGGTGGTTCAGGCCACCCATACACGGAACATGGAAGAAATGGGCGGCCTGGTCAAACGCATGCCGGAGACGGCCTTTTATTTTCTCATGGGCGCGGTCGCCATTTCCGCGCTGCCGCCGCTCAACGGTTTTGTCAGCGAATGGCTCACTTATCAGTCCTTGCTCCAAGGCTTTGGCGTGACGGAGAGTATGTGGCGGCTGGTGTTTCCTTTGAGCGGGGCGATGCTGGCCTTGACAGGCGCGCTGGCGGCGGCCTGTTTCGTCAAGGCCTTCGGCATCACCTTCCTGGCCCAACCCCGCAGCGAACACGCCGCCCAGGCGGTGGAGGCCCCGCCCTCCATGCGGATCGGCATGGCCGTGCTGACGGCGGTTTGCGTGCTGCTCGGGCTTTTTCCGACCGCCTTCATCCGCCTGCTTGATCCGCTGACCCTGCAACTCACCGGCGAGCAAATCAGCGGACAACTCGGTCTGGCCAACGGTCTGGCGCTGGCCTCGCTGTCGGAACATCCCGGAACCATCTCCATGCCCGGGCTGGTGCTGACGGGGGTTTGTCTGCTGCCCATTCCGCTGGCCCTTTGGCTGATGTTTGGGCGGCAGGCCAGGACGCGGCGCGGGCCGACCTGGGCGTGCGGGCAGCCCGGATTGACGCCGCAGATGGAATACACCGCCACGGGTTTTTCCAAGCCGGTGCGGATGATTTTCAAGGCGCTCTTCCGCCCGCGGCGCGACGTGCAGCGCGAGTACGATTTCTCGCCGTACTTTGCGACCAACATCCGCTTTGAAAGCCACATCGAGGAGGTGTTTGTGGAACGGCTTTACCGGCCGTTGCGCATTTGGATTCTGCGCGTCTCGCGCCGGATTCGCGCCCTCCAGGCCGGCAGCATTCACGCCTACCTGCTCTACATATTCGTCACCTTGCTCTTGTTGCTCCTGTTCGCCTTATGAACCTGTCGCTCCCAGCCATCCTCGCGCAAACCGGCCTGCTGCTCCTGCTGGCGCCGCTCCTCAGCGGCCTGATCCGCAACTGGAAGGCCAAGCTGCAGAACCGGCGCGGCCCGCGGGTCTGGCAGCCTTACTTTGATTTGATCAAATTCTGGCGCAAGGACATGGTCATTTCCGAGCACGCCTCGTGGATCTTCGCGGTCACGCCGTACGTCCTGTTTGTGACGGCGCTGGCGGCCGGACTGATGTTGCCGATGGTGACGGCGCCCGCGCCGCTGGGCTTGTTCGGCGGGGTGCTGGCGCTGGTGGGAGTGCTGGCGCTGGGCCGCTTTTTCCTGGCGTTGGGGGGACTGGACCCGGCCAGCGCCTTCGGTGGGATGGGGAGCAGCCGGGAAATGACCATTGCCGCCATCGCCGAACCGGCGATGATGCTGGCCATCTTCACGCTGGCCATCGCGGCCGGTTCGACCAGCCTGAGCCAGATCGTCCTGGCGAGCCAGGCGCCCGGCTGGAAGTTTCTGGATCCGTCGCACGCGCTGGCCTTTACCGCAATGTTCATCGTGTTGCTGGCGGAGACGGGACGGATTCCAGTGGACAACCCGGCCACCCATTTGGAACTGACCATGATTCATGAAGCGATGTTGCTGGAGTACTCCGGGCGTTATCTGGCGCTGATCGAGTGGGGTGTGTCCATCAAACAGTTGGTTTTGATGGCGCTGCTGGCGAATATCTTCTTTCCCATCGGACTGGCGGCGGAAACGACGCCGGCGACCATTGCGCTGGGGCTGCTCTGGCTGGGGGCCAAACTTCTGGTGCTGGCCGGCGCGGTGGTGCTGGTGGAAACTTGCAACGCCAAGCTGCGGCTGTTTCGCGTGCCGGACCTGTTGGGCGCCGCTTTTGTCCTGGCGATGCTGGCCCTGGTCTCCACCTTTTTATTTAAATAACCATGAACCCGCCCGCCGTCCAAACCGCCTCGAACCTCATCACCCTGCTGGCCTCCTTCATGCTGGTGCTCCAACTGCTGCTGGCCGTGCAGTCCATGCTCGTGACCAACATCCGGCTCTTCGCCCTGCAATCGCTCCTCCTCGCGGCCATCGCCGCGGTGGTGGGCTATGCTTACGGCGCCTGGCATGTCTATGTCGTTGCCCTCCTCACCATCGTCGGCAAGGTCTTTTTTCTCCCCTGGCTGTTGGAACGGCTGGTGCGCCAGATCAAGATCGAACAGGAAGTCCGCCCTTTCGTCAACATGCCCGCCTCCATGCTCATCTGCGGCGCGCTGACCGTGCTGGCTTACGTTGTCGCGCGCCCCATCACCTCGCTCGAACGGCTGGGCAGCAACACGCTGGCCGTGGCCATCGCGCTCCTGCTCACTGGCTTTTTTCTCATGATAAACCGCCGCAAAGCGATCACCCAGGTGCTCGCCCTCCTGACCATGGAAAACGGCGTCATGCTTGCCGCCATCGCCCTCACCACCTACGGCATGCCGCTGGTGGTGGAAATTGGCATCTTCTTCGACGTGGTCATCGCGGTCATGGTGTTGGGCATCCTGGTCTTCCGCATCCGGGAAACCTTTGCCTCGATGGATGTGAGCAAACTCAACCAACTCAAATGGTGATCTGATGCTGCTGACTTCCATCCTCTGCCTGCCCCTGCTGGCCGGGCTGCTCTGCCTGTTCGTCCGGCGGCGCGCGCTGGTGGAGATGCTCAACCTCGCCGCTTTCGGCGGCGTGTTGATCCCCGGCATAAGACTTTTCCACACGGTGGTGGCCGCCCCGGGCAGCGCCCGGACCGAGTGGGGCGAATTCCTGCGGGCCGACGCCTTGAGCGCGTGGATGGTGCTGCTCATCGCGGCCGTCTCGCTCGTCACCTCGCTTTACGCCGTGCGCTACTTCCGGCGCGACCTGGCCGCGGCCGTCGTGAGCGAGCGGCGCTGGCGTCAGTTTTACGTGCTGACGCCGCTGTTTGCCACCGGCATGTTGCTCGTCGTGCTGGCCAATAACCTGGGGGTCATGTGGATTGCGGTGGAAGCGACCGCGCTTTCCTCCGTGCTGCTGGTGGCGCTCTACAACCGCCAGACCTCGCTGGAGGCGGCCTGGAAATACGTCATGCTCGGCGGCTTGGGCCTGGTGCTGGCCTTGTTCGGCACCATCTTCACCTACGCCGCGGCCATCGTCCACGCGCGCAGCGAGATGATTAGCTTTAACTGGTCCTCCCTCCTGGCCAAAGCCCCGCTCATGGATCACCACTTGATGACGCTGGCCTTCCTTTTCGTCCTGGTCGGCTACGGCACCAAGGCCGGCCTGGCCCCGATGCACACCTGGCTGCCCGACGCCCACAGCGAAGCGCCCTCCCCCACCAGCGCCATGCTTTCCGGCGTGTCGCTGAAAATCGCCCTCTATGCCCTGCTCCGCTTCCACATTCTCACCTGCGCCTGTGTGGGCTCCGGCCTGAGCTGCCGCCTGCTGCTCGGCTTCGGCCTGTTTTCCATGCTCCTGGCCGGGCCTTTTATTCTCATGCAAAAGAATCTCAAGCGCATGCTGGCTTACTCCAGCCTGGAACACGTCGGCCTGATTTGCGCGGCGGTGGGCATGAACGCCCCGCTCACCGTCTTTGGCGCCATGCTGCACATGGGCTGCCACGCGATGGCCAAGCCCGTCCTGTTTTTTGCCGCCGGCAACATCCATCAGCAATATCACACCCTGGATTTCCGGCGCATCGGCTCCGGGCTGGCGCGCGTCATGCCGGTCACCGCCCTGCTCCTCGGCCTGGCCGCGGTGGCCGTGGGCGGCCTGCCGCCCTTTGGCCTGTTCGTCAGCGAGTTGACCGTCCTTGCCGGCGGCTTCACCTCCCAACAATCCTGGGTCAGTGTTGTCATCCTGGCCTCGCTCATCGTCGTCTTCTGCGGCCTGCTCAACAAGTTCTCCGGCCTGCTGCTCGGTCCGGGCCAGGGCGGCGCCCCGCGGGAAGCCCTCTCCCTCTGCAATGTCGCGGCCATGGGCCTGCCGCTGGGGGCGCTGCTGCTGTTGACGGTCCGGCTGCCCGACTCCCTCTACCAATTGCTGAATCAGGCCGCCGATATTATTCGAGGATCGCGATGAGGGGCTTTGTGAAAAATCCACCCAGCCGGCCAACCATGGAGAGGAGCGCGCCATGCTGCTGATGCTTTTGGTCCTCGTGCCTCTGCTGGCCGGCCTGCTCTGCTGGCGGCTGCGGGAACCCGCCGCCCTGGAGCGGGTCAACCTTTTCGCCTTTGCGCTCAATGCCGCGCTGGCGGTGTGGCTGGGCGCGAAAGTCCTCGCGCAGGACACGGTCGAAGCCTTCGGCGGATTTCTGCGGGTGGATTCTCTCAGCGCGCTGGTCGTGGGACTCAACGCCTTCGTCGCGCTGGCCTGCGGCGTTTACGCGGTGGGCTATCTGCGCCAGGAGCAGCGCCTCGGCAAAGTTAACCCGGCCCTCTTGCGCCGGTACTATGTGCTGACGCCGGTTTTTGTGGGCACGATGATGGCCGCGCCGCTGCTCAACAACCTGGGCCTGCTTTGGGTGGCCATTGAATCCACCACCCTGGCCTCGGTGTTGCTGGTGCGCTTTTACAATCAAAAAAGCTCCCTGGAAGCGGCCTGGAAATACATTATTATTGGCAGCGCGGGCATCGCCCTGGCCCTGTTTGGGACGGTGCTGGTCTATTCCTCGGCCGTGCAAGTCGTCGGCCTGGAGGCCGGGAACGGCTTCAACTGGTCGGTCCTGCGCGGGGTGGCCGACCAATGCCAGAAGGCCCCGATGCGCCTGGGGTTCATCCTCGTGCTGGTCGGCTACGGCACCAAGGCCGGCCTGGCCCCGATGCACACTTGGAAACCGGATGCTTACGCCGAGGCGCCCGTCCCCTCCGCCGCCCTGCTGGGCGCGGCCTTCATCAATTGCGCCATCTACGGTATCATGCGTTTTTACGCGCTGGCCACCCAATGTCTTGGCCGCCAATACACCGGCCATCTCCTGGTCCTCTTCGGCGTCGCCTCCATTCTCATTGCCGCGCCATTCGTGGTGATCCAAAGAAATTTCCGGCGGCTGCTCGCTTATTCGAGCATAGACCACGCCGGCATCATGGTCGCGGCCCTGGGCTTTGGCGGCGCGCTCGGCGCCCTGGCCGCCATGCTCCACATGGTCTTTCACTCAGTTACCAAACCGCTGCTGTTCTTTTGCGCGGGCAATGTGCAGCAACATTACGGCTCCCCTCATTTCCGCAAGATCAGCGGCGTCATCCACACTCTGCCCTTGACGGGCGGGCTGTTTCTGGTGGCCGCCTTCGCCGTCACCGGCCTGCCGCCTTTCAGCCTGTTCCAGAGCGAATTCCTGGCCCTCAGCGCCGCCCTGGCGGCGGACCGCCCCTGGGCGGCGGGATTCTTTATTGCGGGCGTCGTGGCCATTTTCGCCGGGTTCCTCGTGCGCATCTCCCGGCTCAGTCTCGGCCAGCCCGCCCCCGTCATGTCCCCCATTCCCAATCCTGATCTTAATCCTAATCTCAATCCTCATCTTAATCCCTATTCCCCCCAGCCGGCGCGCGACGCGGCCCCCGGCGCGGAAGGTCCCTGGAAGCTGGGGGCGATGCTGCTGGTGGCTGCGCCCGTCTTCACCTTGGGGCTGTACCTGCCTGCCCCGCTTTATGAACTGGCGCGCCGCGCCGCCCAAACGATAGGAGTCGCTCCATGAACCTGCTCCCCGGTCTGCAAATTGTGCTGGACGAATTGGCGCATCGTTTCGGCGCGCAAATCGAAGACGCCCTCGCTCCCCAACCCAACGAGCTTTATCTCCACACCAAACTGGAACTGGCCGGCGCCTTTTGCTCGGCGCTTTACAAAAAGCACAACGGCCGCCTGGCCGGCCTCTTTGCCGAGGACGCCCGCGCCACTCACAATGTGTTCTTTGTCTATTACCTTTATGTGCTGGACTCCGCCCACGGCTTCGTCCTGGTGCGTGTTCCCATCCCGGGGGACAAACCGGAACTGCCGTCGCTGACCAACGCCGTTCACGCCGTCAACTGGCAGGAGCGGGAAATCCAGGATTTGTTTGGCATCAAATTGATCGGGCATCCCAACCCCAACCGCTGCGTGCTGCACGACGACTGGCCGGAGGTTTGGCCGCTGCGCAAGGACTTCGAGGCGCGGGCCAAGCTGCCGCCCTTCACCGGCACGCGGCACAAGTTCCGCCGCGTCGAAGGCGAAGGGGTGTTCCAGGTGCCGGTCGGCCCCGTCCATGCCGGCGTCATTGAGCCGGGCCATTTTCTGTTCAGCGTGGCGGGCGAACCGGTGCTCTACCTGCAATTGCGGATGTTTTACGTGCATAAGGGGATTGAGAAACTGTTTGAGACGCTGCCCATTTCTCATGGGGTGCGGCTGGCGGAGAGCATTTCCGGGGATTCCAGCTTCGCGCATGCCACCGCCTTCTGCCACGCGCTGGAACGGGCCGCGGCAAAGGAAGCGCCGCCGCGGGGGCGGGCGTTGCGCACCATTTGCCTGGAATTGGAGCGGCTCTACAACCATGTCGGCGACATCGGGGCGATCTGCAACGACGTCGCGTTCGTCACCGCCAACATGCATGCCCTGCGGCTGAAGGAGAGCGTCCTGCGCCTGAACGAGGAATTGACCGGCAACCGCCTCCTGCGCGGCATGGCCTGCCCGGGCGGGGTGCGTTTTGATTTCGACGCCGGCCAACTGGGCGCCCTGGCCGCGCTGCTGGACCGGTTCGAGAAAGAGTTCAAGGTGCTGGTCGAATTGATCCGCTCCAATTCCGGCACCCGGGACCGGCTGGAAACCACCGGGGTGCTCAAGCCGGAAGTGGCGGCCAACCTGGGCATCGTGGGCCTGGCGGGGCGCGCCTCCGGCTTCGATCACGACCTGCGCCGGGATTGCCCCCACGCCTTTTATGACCAGGTGCAATTCAGCGTGCCGGTGTTCACCGAGGGCGACGTGCAGCGCCGCATGGTCGTGCGCCGCGAGGAACTGTTCCAATCCTGCGCCATCCTCCGGCAAGTGCTGGGGAAGCTGCCCGCCGGCCCCATCGCCGCCCCCATCGGCGAAGTCCCGCCCGGCCGGGTGGCGCTGGGCTATGTGGAAGGCTGGCGCGGCGAGATTTTTCACTGGATCCACACCGCGCCCGGCAACCGGCTGGCCCGCTGCAAAATCAAGGATCCGTCCCTGCAAAACTGGCCGGCCCTGACCGAGGCCATTTTGGGCAACGTCATCCCGGATTTTCCGGCCGTCAACAAGAGTTTCAACCTGTCCTATTCGGGGACGGACCGCTGATTATGTTTGACATCATTCGGCAAAGTTTGAAAACGGGGGTCGTGACCAGCCCTTACCCGGCGGCCCCGGCGGAAGTCTCCGCGCGCGCGCGCGGCCGGCCGGAAATTGACTGGGCCAACTGGCAGGACGCCCGGCCCGCCGCGGCGGTGTGTCCCACCGGCGCCATCTCCTTGGAGGACGCCAAGGGAGGGCAGGTCGCCCGGCTGGATCTGGCCAAGTGCATCTTCTGCGGCCTGTGCGCGGAAGCGGGCGCGGGCATCCGCATGACCAACCTGTGCGAATGCGCCGCCCGCCGGCGCGCCGACCTGGTGACCAGCGCCGGCTACAGTCTCAAGAACGACGGCTCGCACGAGCGGCTGGTTTCGCCGCCCGAGGCGGAAACACCCCGGCCCAGCGGGTCTTCCCCGGCGTCCGGCGAGTCCTTTGAAGCTCTCGGACGCCGCCTCAAGGAGCGGGCGGAGCAAATGTTCGGCCGTTCCCTCCATATCCGCCAGGTGGACGCCGGTTCCTGCAACGGCTGCGAAGTGGAAATCGCCGGGCTGAACAGCCCGGTTTATGACATTGAGCGATTCGGCATTCATTTCGTCGCGTCGCCGCGCCATGCCGACTTGCTCCTGGTGACCGGCCCGGTCACGCGCAACATGGAACTGGCTTTGCGGAAAACTTACGAAGCCACGCCCGAGCCGCGACTGGTTGTGGCGGTGGGTGCGTGCGGCTGCAGCGGCGGCATTTTCGGCCAGAATTACGCCACTTGCGGCGGGGTGGATTCCATCCTGCCGGTGGATGTCTATATCCCCGGCTGCCCGCCCAATCCGCAGGCGTTGCTGCACGGAATCCTGACGGCCATCGGGCGGATGGAACCGGCCGCGAGCCTCAGCCGCCGTCCGCGGGTGTGAAATATCCACGGCAGGATAAGGACAGGATTGCTTTGCCAGCGGGTCCGGGCGCCCGCAACTTCGCTCACAACTGGATTAGTAATCAAAGTTGAGCCTGAGTTCTCCTGGCCACGGGATGGCCTTGACAAGGCCCGCGGGAGGAAAAAGCATGGCTTGCCGTCTAACTGGGCAGAGCGCCTGGCAGGAATGTCTTGCTGGCGATGCGATTGGATTATGAAACGAATGATTAAGTTCCCGGTCTTTGCGCTGATGATGGCAATACAATTCTCATTGTGCGCGGGCCAGCGGGACGATTTGTGGCGGCAGGTCAATGACGCGGTGCAAAAGGGCCTGCCGAAAACTGCCATTACCAACCTGGAACCGATCATCGCCGGCGCGCTCCAGGACAAGGCTTACCCCGAAGCGGCCAAGGCCATCGCAAAAAAAATCGCGCTGCAAGGAACCGTCGAAGGCAACAAACCCGAGGAAAGGATTGTCCGGCTGGAAGCGGAAATGGCGCGCGCCCCCAAGGAAATGACGCCGGTGCTGGAAACCCTGCTGGCGCATTGGTATTGGCAGTACTTTCAGCAGAATCGCTGGCGGTTCGTGCAGCGCACGGCGACGGCCCAGACGCCGGGAAAAGATTTTAGGACCTGGGACTTGCCACGGCTTTTTGCCGAAATTGACCGGCACTTCCAACAGTCACTCGCGGCGGAAAAAATTCTCAAAGCCACGCCGATTAGCGCCTGGGATGACCTGATCGAAAAAGGCACGATGCCGGACAGCCATCGGCCCACCCTCTACGATTTCATCGCCCAGGAGGCGCTGGAGTTTTACACCTCGGGCGAACAGGCGGCGGCCAAGCCCCAGGACGCCTTCGAGCTGGCGGCGGACAGTCCGATTTTTCTTTCGGCGGCGGAATTTCTAAACTGGGTGGATCGTCTGGCCGGCAATACGAACGCGGCGGCGGTGAGGGCCATGGTGATTTATCGCGATCTGCTGCGCTTTCATCAGAACGACCCCGCACCGCGGCTGGCGTTCGCGGCGGCGGATTTGGAGCGGCTGACCTGGGGCTGGAACGCGGCCTTCGGCGAGGACAAGAACGCGCGTTACAAGGCCGCGCTCGAAGCTTTTATCCGCGACTACGCCGATTTCGACATCTCGGCGCTCGCCAGCGAACGCGAAGGCCGCGTGCTTCAGCAGGAAGGCGATCTGGTCGCGGCCCATGATCTGGCCGGTCGCGGCGCGAAACTTTTTCCAAACTCGCCCGGCGGGAAACTTTGCCACAATCTGGCCATCGAAATCGAAGCGAAGTCGGCGGGGATCACCACCGAGCGGGTCTGGAACGCGCCGTGGCCGAAGATTTCCGTTCACTACAGGAATGTGGAGGCCGTTTATTTTCGCGCCATTCCGGTGGATTGGGAAATGTTCCTGCAACGGAGCCATAATCGTCCGGAAAATCTGAGCGACGCGGAGCGCCGGGAAATTCTGGCCAAAGCTCCCGCGCTGGCCTGGTCGGCGAAATTGCCGCCGACGGCCGATTTCAAGGAGAAGACCTTCGCGGCGGACGCGCCGGAAAACCTGAAACCGGGCCATTACTTTATCGCCGCAAGCCACGACGAGGGATTCGGCGAAAAGGACAACTTCGTTTCGATGGCGGAGGTTTGGGTGAGCGAATTGGCGCTGATCACGCGCACGCGCGGCGGCAATATCGAAGGCTTCGTCCTGGAGGCCAATTCCGGCGAGCCCGTCCGCGGCGCGGAAATTTCCGTCTGGCATCTGGACAATAACAACGGCAACCGCGTGGCCGATCCGAATCTGGCGACGGACACGAACGGATTTTTCTCCATGAAGCCGGAGCCAAATCGCGCCTACCTTTTTCGCGCGCGACACCACGGGAGGGAACTGGCCACGGCCCAGGACACCTGGTGGTATCCGTGGAACCAGCGGGAGGAACGG
This sequence comes from uncultured Verrucomicrobiae bacterium, assembly GCA_963707025.1. Taxonomy (GTDB): domain Bacteria; phylum Verrucomicrobiota; class Verrucomicrobiia; order Limisphaerales; family Palsa-1400; genus JBEKOF01. Next base: position 36,079 of record CAVPOM010000005.1, read on the forward strand.
GGCCCGTATGCGGCGACCCTGTTCTTCACCGACCGGGCCATTTATCGGCCCGGGCAAATGATCCAATACAAGGGCATTTGTGTTTGGACGGATCCGACCAAGGACAACTATGAAACGCTCAAAGGCGAGCAGGTGACCGTGCTGTTCCGCGACGCCAACGGCAAGGAAGTAGCGCGGCAAAGCCAGCGGGCCAACGACTATGGGTCCTTCGCCGGGAGCTTCACCGCTCCGCGCGACCGGCTGATGGGCGCGATGACATTGTCTGCCGAGGGGCGCGCGTCCGGCGCCGCCCATTTCCGGGTCGAAGAATACAAGCGTCCCAAGTTCGAGGTCACGCTGGAGGCGCCAACCACGGCGGCGAAGCTGAACGAAACGGCCAGCCTCACCGGCCACGCCATGAGCTACACCGGCGCGGCGGTGGACGGCGCGGAAGTCAAATATCGCGTGGTGCGCGAGGTGCGGATGCCATGGTGGTGGGGTTGGTGGGGGCGCGGCCCGCAAAATCAGAGCCAGGAAATTGCCCACGGCACGGCGCGGACTGGCGCCGACGGCTCGTTCAAAATAGAATTCACGGCAAAACCCGACCCGAAGGTATTGGAAAAGGACGAGCCGACTTTTGTTTTCCAAATCAGCGCCGACGTGACGGACGGCGCGGGCGAAACCCGCTCGGCGGAGCGCGGCGTGCGGGTTGGCTACACCGCGCTGGAAGCCATGCTTTCGGCGGACGATTGGCAGACGGCGGACAAGCCGGTGGAAATGAGCATCGCCACAAAGACGCTGGACGGCGAGCCGCAGCCGGCGGAAGGCAGCGTGAAAATTTACGAGTTGCAACCGCCGGAAAAAGTGCAGCGCGGGCCGCTGGCCGGAGGATATTCTTATTGGGGCGGACAGCCCGGCAATGGCAGCGGGGACGAGAACGATTTGGCAGATCCCAACCACTGGCCGCTGGGCAAGGTCGCGGCGGAACACGCCTTCAGCACGGACACCAATGGCGCGGTGAAGCTGTCCTTCGCTCTCGGCGCGGGCGCCTATCGGGCAGTGTTGGAGACGCAGGATCGTTTTGGCAAACACGTTACCGGCAGGCTGCCGCTGCGCGTGCTGCAGCCGGACGCGGCGAAGCTGGCGATCAAGATTCCGCATCTGCTGACGGCGCCGCATTGGGAGGCGCAGCCGGGGGAAGAGTTCCTGGCGCTGTGGGGGACGGGCTACGACGAAGGCCGCGCCTTTGTCGAGATCGAGCAGCGCAACAAAATCATCCGTCATTTTTGGACGGAACCGGGCCGGACGCAGCAGCAAATCAATTTGGCCGTGACGGAGGCCCTGCGCGGCGGCTTCACGCTGCACCTCACGCAGGTGCGCGAAAACCGGGCGTATCTGGATTCACGCAGAATCTCCGTGCCGTGGAAGAACAAGGAACTGGCGCTCACCTGGGAACATTTCACCTCGAAATTGCAGCCGGGCCAGAAGGAAACCTGGACGGCGGTCGTCACCGGCCCGGGCGCGGAGAAATCGGTCGCGGAAATGGCGGCGGCGCTTTACGACGAATCGCTGGACGCCTTCGCGGCGCACGACTGGCAGCACGGGTTCGCTTTTCGCGAGGATTATTCGACGGCGCAGGCGCAGTTTATGAATTTCGCCAGCCAGTTCAACCGGGTTTTTGAGGCGTGGAATGCGGGAGGCGAAAGGGTGGAAATCACTTACCGGCATTTTCCGCAAGACCTGACGGACAATTTCTGGGGCTATGCTTTCTTCAGGACAAGAGCCTTGGGCGGCGTCGCCACGCTGGGTGGCAACGTGGAGGGAATAATGGCGGACAGGTTGGCTGATGCCAACGCGCCGATGCCAACATTAGCCCCAGCCGCATCATCAGCATCGGCGGTACCCGCGGGGATTCCCCCCGGGGCATGGCAGGGATGGCATGGGGCGAGGTGGCTGCCCAGAAAGAAGGCGGCGGCGGCGGCGGCGGCGGTGGCGAAGCCGGGCGGCCTCCGGCGCGGCCGGTTGACTGGAGCAACGTCAGCGCGCGAAAGAATCTGGAGGAGACCGCCTTTTTCTTCCCGCAGTTGATGTCGGATTCCAACGGGATCGCGCGCATGACGTTCACGATGCCGGAGGCGCTGACGAAATGGCATTTCCTGGGTTTCGCGCATGATCAGAAACTGCGCGCCGGTTTTCTCGAGGGCCACGCCGTCACCGCCAAGGACATCATGGTGCAGCCCAATCCGCCGCGCTTCCTGCGCGAGGGCGACACGGTGGAGTTCACCGTCAAAGTGTCCAATCAAAGCGGCCAGCGGCAGAGCGGCCGCGTGCGGCTCACCTTCGGCGACATGGCCCGCGGGGAGAGCGCCGACAAACTCCTGGGCAACGCCAAACCGGAGCAGAGCTTCGACATTCCGGCGAAGGAATCGCGCAGCTTCGCCTGGCGCATCGCCGTGCCGGACGGCGCGCCCTTCCTGAGTTACAAAGCCGTGGCGGCGACGGGTGAACTTTCCGACGGTGAAGAAGGCGGTCTGCCTGTTTTGTCGCGGCGCATTTTTGTCACAGAGTCGCTGCCGCTGGCGGTGCGCGGGCCGGCCACGAACAAATTTGAGTTCAAAAAACTGGCCGAGTCCGGCCAATCGAAAACGCTGCAGAGCCAGAGCGTGACGGTGGAGATGGTGTCGAACCCGGCGTGGTACGCGGTGCTGGCGCTGCCGTATTTGATGGAATATCCCTACGAATGCAGCGAGCAGACCTTCAACCGGCTGTACGCCAACGCGCTGGCGCGGCACATCGCCAATCACGATCCCAAAATCCGCGCCGTGTTCGAGCAGTGGAAAAACACGCCGGCGCTGGACTCGCCCTTGGAAAAGAACCAGGATCTCAAAGCGGTCATGCTGGAAGAGACGCCCTGGCTGCGCCAGGCGCAGAGCGAAAGCCAGGCGCGGCGCAATGTCGGAATGCTCTTTGACGACAACCGGCTGAATTACGAAACCGACGCGACGCTGCGCAAATTGACCGAGATGCAACTGGCGGACGGGCGCTGGCCGTGGTTCCCCGGCGGGCCGGGCAACGATTACATCACCCTTTACATCGTCACCGGTTTCGGCCGGCTGCGGCATCTGGGCGCGGACCTGGCGGCGGCCCCGGCGCTGCGCGCGCTGGCGCGGCTGGATGAATGGATGACGGAGCATTACGCGGACATCCAAAAGAACATGGCGCAGCCGGACGAGTACGTGCCGGGCGCGACGGACGCGCTGTATTTGTATGGCCGGAGTTTTTTCCTGAAGGACAGGCCGGTGGCGCCGCCGCACCGGACGGCGATGGAATTTTTCCTGAAACAGTCGCGGAAATTCTGGCTGCAAACCAACTGCCGCCAGTCGCAAGGGCAACTGGCCATTGCGCTGCAGCGCTGGGGCGGCGAGGAAAACCTGGCGGTGGGGCAGGCCATCATGCGCTCGATCAAGGAGCGCAGCGTGAGCAACCCGGAGATGGGCATGTTCTGGCGCGATACCGAACTGAGCTGGTGGTGGTATCGCGCGCCGATTGAAACGCAGGCGCTGATGATCGAGGCGTTTGACGAAGTGATGCACGATCAGCCGGCGGTGGAGGATTGCCGCGTCTGGCTGCTCAAGCAAAAGCAGACGCAGGATTGGAAGACGACCAAGGCCACCGCGGATGCGGTTTACGCCCTGCTCTTGCGCGGGGCGGATTTGCTTTCCAGCACCGCGCTGGCGGAGGTGACCCTGGGCGGAATCAACGTGACCCCCGGCCAAAATGATTTGCCAGGCCGAACGCCGAAAGCCGAAAGCCGCAATAAACCGGAGCCGGGCACCGGGTATTACGAAGTCCGTTTTGCGCCGGCGGACATCAAACCGAAGCTGGGCGAGATCATCGTGAAGAAATCCGACGCGGGCGTGGCGTGGGGCGGCGTGCATTGGCAATACCTGGAAGACATGAGCAAGGTTACGCCTTACGAAGGCACCCCTTTGCAGTTGAAGAAGACCTTGTTCACAAAAAGCAACACCGCGCGCGGCCCGGTGCTGCAGCCGGTCAATGGAGCGATGGCCGTGGGCGACGAACTGGTCGTGCGCCTGGAGTTGCGCACGGATCGCGACATGGAATTCATCCATCTGAAAGACCAGCGCGGCAGCGGCACCGAGCCGGTCAATGTGCTGTCGCGCTACAAATATCAGGACGGACTGGCCTATTACGAGAGCACGCGCGACACGGCGAGCCATTTCTTCATAGATTACCTGCCCAAGGGGGTTTACGTGTTCGAGTATTCGACCCGCGTGCAGCTTCGGGGCGAATATCAGACCGGGGTGGCGGAAATTCAGTGCATGTACGCGCCCGAATTCAACAGCCACAGCCAGAGTCTCCGTCTCACGGTAAAATGAAAGCCTCACCAAGGTGGTTCCATCGCGGCTGCTGAAAACCGTCAACATCCCCGCAAAAGCCTTCGGGGTTCGCGGACCTTGCGCCGCGGCTTTTCGAAACAATTTCACTTGTTTGCTGTTCCTGAGCGCCAAATATCCGGGCAAATGATGGGGCAAACAGGCGCAGGCTCAAGTGGGGAATCGCGGGCGCGCTTGTAACCCCAACCGACTTCTGCTTCACTGCCCGCATGCATTGGCGGCGGCTAAGAAACATGGCGTGGCTGGTGTGCGCCTTGACACTTCCCGTTCCAGCCGGGACTTACGAAGTGGCGCAACGGCATCCGCAGGCCAGCGACGATGGGGACGGAAGCCGGGAACGGCCTTGGAAGACCATCACCCAGGCGGCCGGGAAGGCCGGGCCTGGCGACACCGTGGTGGTTGGCGATGGCATCTACCGGGAACGGGTTGTTGTCAAGCAAAACGGCACGGCCCAGGCGCCCATTATCTTCGAGGCCGCTCCGGGCGCCCACGTGGTGCTGACCGGGGCCGACCTGCTGACCGGCTGGCAGAAAGCCGGGGGCGCGCGGCCCATTTACCGGGTGGCGTGGACGCACCGGTTCATCGGCTGGGCCACCAACATGACGCACCCGGATGACCTCTATCACCGCCTGATCGGACGGTGCGAACAGGTGGCGATTGATGGTTGCCTGCTTCGCCAGGTGCTGGAGGCCGAGCACCTGGCTCCCGGCACGTTCTTTGCGGACATGACCAACCAGACACTCGCGGTCTGGGATCTGGCAAATCGGGATGTGAACAAATTACCGGTGGAGGCGTCGGTCCGGCAGGAAATTCTGCGCATGGAAGGCGACTACGTGGAGGCGCGCGGGTTGCACTTTCGATTGGCCGCCAACATGGCCCAGCATGGGGCGGTGGTGCTGGCGGGCCGGCATGACTTGCTGGAGGACTGCACGCTGGAAGAGATGAACAGCATCGGGGGGACCTTTGCCGCGGCAGACCTGGTGGTGCGGCGGTGCGCCTTCCGGGACAATGGCCAGATGGGGTTTGGGGCCAATGGCGCCCACGATCTGCTGTTCACGGAATGCCTGGTCGAGAACAACAACACCAAAGGCTTCAACCGCGGTTGGGAGGCCGGCGGCGACAAGTTGGTGTTGTGCCGCGCGGCTGTCCTGGAGCGAAGCCGGTTCCTCCGCAATCGCGGCCACGGCATCTGGTTCGATATTGGCAACGAGCACTGCGTCGTGCGCCAGTGTCTGATCGCCGACAACGAGGACTGCGGGATTTTCGACGAGATTTCCTACGGATTGCAAGCGCATGACAATGTAATTGCCGGCAACGGCTACGCCGAGACTGCCGGGGGCTGGGGCGCGCGGGCCGGCCTTTCCCTTTCCAGCAGCCCCGACAGCGTGATCGAGCGGAACCTGATTGTGGGAAACCGCGAAGGCTTCAACTTTCGCGAGCAGACCCGCACCACCCCGCGGATCGGCGGGAAGGCGGAGGAGCCGGTCTGGAATCATGATGAGACCATCCGCCGGAACATGATCGCTTTTAACCGTGATGCCCAAATCTGGGGCTGGTTTGACATGAAGGACGACCGCCACTGGCCGGCCAACGCCAGGGAACAACCCTCTGTGCCAGGGGACGATACGGCCAAGCCCGGCGAGACGGCGGCTCCCGGCGCGGCCAGGAATCGCGCCGGCCGCCGAGGGCCTGACTTTGGAAAAGCTGCGGCTGCGCTTTGTGGAAAACGTTTATTTTGCCGGGGCAGGGCAGGGTTGGTTCGAGTGGGGAGTAAGCTGGGGACGACACAAAAGCTATGCGACATGGAGCGACTTTCAAGCCGACCTCGGCATAGACCAAGGCAGCCGCGTGTTGGACCCGGCTTTCGTCAATCTGAACGCGCTGGATTGCCGCCTCAGACCCGGGGCGATGGCCGCCTTGAGGCGGTGCTATCCAACGGAGCCTGTGCCTGGAGTGATGCTGGGTGAACAGCCTTGACCCTGCCTGGAGCCAGGGGAGCAGCCGGCAAATAAACTGAGCCGGCGCGGTTTCTTCACTGGGGCGGTTTTGGCTGCAAGCCGAACGCCTTGGGGTCGTCCTTTTCCGGTTCCTTGAGCTGGTTCCGCAGCCGGGCCACTACCTGCATCAGGTTGGTCTGCACTCCCGCGTAGGAGGGGTTGCCGAAAACGCTGCGCATTTCGCCGGGATCTTTGTCCCGGTCGAAGAGTTCCCAGTAGTCCACGTCGGGCCAGTAGAAATGGGCCAGGGTGTAGCGCTCGGTGATGACGCCGTAATGCGGGCGCACATGGTGGTCGGCGGGGTATTCATAATAATGATAGTAAAACGCGGTGCGCCAGTCGGGGGGCGTCGCGCCTTGGAGCAAGGGAAGGAGGCTGCGTCCCTGCATGCCGTCGGGGACAGGGAGGCCGGCGGCCTGCAAGAAAGTCTCGGCGAAATCGAGATTGGAAACCAAATCCTGGTTCGTGCGACCGGGCCGGATGGTGCCCGGCCAGCGGATGAGCAGGGGCGCGCGCGCGGATTCCTGGAAAATCCAGCGCTTGTCGAACCAGCCGTGTTCGCCGAGGAAGAAGCCCTGATCGGAGGAGTAGATGACGATGGTGTTGGTGGCCAGGCCGGTGTCGTCGAGGTATTGCAAGAGGCGCCCAACGCTGTCATCCAAGCCTTTGATGCAGGCGAGGTAGTCGTGCATGAAGCGGTTGTACTTCCATTCGGTCAGCGCCCGGCCGGTGAGCTTTTGTTTCAGGAACGCCTCGTTGCGCGGCGCGTAGTAGGAGTCCCAGGTTTTTTTCTGTGCCGGCGTGAGGTCCGGCGGGTCGGAGAGTTTGCTGTCCTCGTTCAACCGCATTGTTTTGGCGATGGTCATGTTCTGGTCCGCCTCGGCCAGGCCGCGACCGGTGTAATCGTCGAACAGAGTGTCTGGCAGCGGATAGGCGCGGTCATGGTCGAAATCAAGATCGCGCAAGGCCGGTTCCCAGCCGCGGTGCGGGGCCTTGTGCCAGCAGAGGAGCAGGAACGGTTTGGACGGGTCGCGCTGTTTCAACCAGTCCAGCGACAGGCCGGTGATGAGGTCGGTGACGTAGCCGGGATGTTGCACCTTCTGGCCGTCGCGGATCATGGTTGGATTGTAGTAAACACCCTGGCCCGGCAGAATTTCCCAATGGTCAAAGCCGGTCGGGTCGCTTTCCAGATGCCACTTGCCGATCATCGCGGTCTGGTAGCCGGCGTTTTGGAGCAGTTTGGGGAAGGTGGTTTGGGAGCCGTCGAAGCGGCAGTTGGAATTGTTGTAAAAGCCGTTGATGTGGCTGTAGGCGCCGGTAATGATCGCGGCACGACACGGGCCGCACAGCGAATTGGGCACCAGACAGCGGTCGAAGCGGAGGCCTTCCCGCGCCAGCCGGTCAATGTTGGGCGTCTGGATTAACTGCCGCGATTCCCCGTAGGCACTGACCGCCTGCCAGGCGTGGTCGTCCGCCATGATGAACAGAATGTTGGGACGGTTGTCCGCGGCCCGTCCGGAAGCGACCGGCAGCAGAAACAGGACGGCGGCGAAAAGACAGGCGGGGATTTTATTCATACATTACGGTGGCCCCTGGCACGGTTGATTGGTTCGGTCCGCTGGGAATGTTTGGATCTGGTCATCGTCCTCAACTGGGCACACTGGTCCCGTTTGCTCAAAGCTTGTTTTGCCGGCCCAGATCAAGGCGTGAGGGCGTCAAGCGGAAGGCGCCGATGCGGCTGGAATAGTTTGTGCCGCCTTTCTTGAGGTAATCGCCCACGTACCAAATGGTGTGATCGTCCGTGGGATCCATCGCCGTCTGGGCAAAGTCTTCCCAGCGCAGGCCGTTCTGCTGGGCCGCCTGGCCTTCGGCGAGAACGGCTTCCTGCAAAGTGAGCAGGCCAGGGGGATCACCGGCGAGCCGGCCCGCGAAACGCTGGCCGGGGAAGAAGTTCGTGCCACCGAAGGAGTAGCCGATGCCGATGTTGCCTTGGTTGTCCATGGCCGGACTGGCCAGCCAGCGGTAAGATCCGGCCGGCGCGTAGGTGCCCTGCTGGTAGAGTTGGACGTCGCGCTTGGAGTTGATCCGGAATTCGTACCAGCGGACTCCGCCGCCGCCGGCGGTGGTGTTGATGGAATGCACGGCGACAATGGATTCGTGGCCGCCGAGGCGCCGGTAAACCAGCCGTTGCATGATTTTGTCGCCCTGGGAATCCAGGCGCTGGCCGGTCCCGGGCTGGGGCACCGAACGGGTCAACTGGCCGCCCCCCAGATAGTGGTAGGGGGCCACGGAAATTTTCACCGGCCCGTCCAGCCTGGTCCTGGCTGGATCGCGCCAGTCCACATGGTATTTCCAGACGTAGATGCCGTCGTCTTCCAGGATGTGTTTTAACTGCGCGCCCCCCGCCGCCATCATGATGTTGGGCGCGCCCGCCGGGGGAGGCCGCGGGCCGTCCACGTCGGCGTTATTGAGAAAGTTCACACCGTCAATAATAATGCCCTGTTCGGCCGCGTCCTGGCCTTTGAGCATTTTTTTGCGTTCCACCACAAAAGCTTGTTTCTGAATGACGTTGTCGCCGGTGCTGGTGGGGACGTAGTAGCCGTCGGGCCAGACGGCCGGCCGCGGATAATCGGGAAAGAGCGGGCGAAGGAATTCATAGCGGTAGTAGGAACCGAGCGGATCGGAGCTGGTGCTGACGGCATAGCACATGGCATAGGAGCCGCGCGTTTCGGCCGGCCCGCTCCCCTGCCCTGGTCCCCGCCGCCGGCCCCGCGCCGCGGCCGTTTCCTCCTCCGGAGTTGGACGGGGCGGTTGGTAGAGAGGTTGCGCGGCGCCCGGTTTTCCCGGCAGCGCAGGGAGGCTCAGTTGGGCCGGCCCGCCCGATCTTCCCGCCGGCGGAGTGTTCGTTCGATTGGCAAGACGGCGGAAGACCGGCATGACGATCAACCAACGGTCCGCCAACTGGTCGTACCGAACCACCGCGTCCCCGTTGTTGATTTCCCCGGCGTCGGCAAAACCTTTGAAGACCTTTCCGGTTTCGACCGGGCCGTAGAGCACTCGCCCGGTCGTGTCAAACTTCGAGCCTTTTTTCGTGAAGACCGCCATCCGGGTGTTGACGATTTGGACGATATGGTTGGGTCCAACGGCATGGGAGTTGTCGGAAGGATTCCGAAATCTGGCGGTGCCCTGAGGTCCGGCGAAGCCTTCGCCGAGTCCGTCGAAGCTCAGCACCAATTCGGGCGCGGGCTTGCTTCCGAAGACAGTCTGTTCCACCGCGGCCGATCCGAACGGGGTGCCCGTGGCTTCGGCCAGCGCGGACAAGTTGGTCGCCTCACCGCCAGCGGACCCGGGCGAGAGCGACTGGGACGGAAGCTCATCCTCGGCCGCGTCAGGGTCAGATTCCGATGATTCTGCGGCGTCTTTATCCCCATCCCGGCTGGAGGCGAGCGAGGAGAGCGGAGGAGAGACATCATGCGCCACCGCCTTGAAGACGGTGACGGCGCGGCCGCTCCCGCGCGCCGCCCCATCGTCCTGGAGAACTCGACCCCCACCCGAAACCAGGAGGCCGGCAAGAAAGAGAATGGCGACGACGGTAAGAAAACACGGCTGGAGGTTCATGGACCGCATAGTCAAAAAATTTTCGTTTCCGTTCTCATTATATGCCGCGATGTTGAGAACATTCAATCATTAGAAGATCCAGCCGCGATGTTTTCCAATGATCGGAAATTAAAGGATGATGGCAGGCTTGGCGAATGGCGACTCAGGATAATCCTGGCACGCTCCAGCCGGCGCGATATTGGCGGCGAAGATGCTGGTTGGCCTCGGCCGCGTTGTCGAATTTGAGGTCGCGCGCGTTCCAATGGAGGGTGGTTTGCGGGAACCGGCAGGCCACGCTCCCCAGCAGGACGGCTTCGGTCAGGGGACCGGCGTAGTCGAAACCGGCCGAGGCGCGGCCCTGGCCGAGGCAGGCATCCACAAATTGCCGCCAGTGGTCCTGCTCCTGGACATGGGGGCGTTGATAGCCGGCAAAGTCGTTGTCCGGGTAAAGCTGGGCGAAATCGTAGTGCGGGAGGAGCATGACGCCTTTGGCGCCGATGAAAATGGATCCCTCGCCGGGCAGCGTGTCGTCTTCGAGCAGCGCCTGCACGTCCTTGGGCGGCCGCTCGTCGCCGTCGTACCAGGTGACGCTGACCGTCTGGCCGGCGGTATAAGGAGTGCCGGGAAAAACGTAGTGAACGATGGAGTTGACGGCCCAGTTCCACGAATCGGGCGCGGGACCCTCGGAACGGACGGAGATGGGGGCGGTGAGTTGGAGCGCGTTGAAGACCGGATCGTAAATGTGGCAGCCCATGTCGCCAAAAGTGCCGGTGCCGAAGTCGAGCCGCTTGCGCCAGTTGCCCGGATGGTAGTAACTGTGGCCCAGGAAAGCCCGCCGGGCCGCGATGCCCAACCAGCCGTCCCAGTCGAAATTGGCCGGCACCGCATCGGCGCGGTCGGGGCGCGGGTTTGGGTCGCCCCACTTTTTCTCACTCCAGGCGTGGACTTCCTTGACCTTGCCAATGGCGCCCTGCTGGATGATGCGCACGGCCTGTTGATAAACCCCATTGGAATGAATCTGGATGCCCATCTGCGTCACCGATTTCCCGGACCGGGCAAACTCGGTCAGCCGCCGCGTCTCATAAATGTCGTGGGTGAGCGGCTTCTGGCAATAGACATGTTTGCCCAATTGCAGGGCGGACATGGCGATGGCCGCGTGCATGTGATCGGGCACGGTGACGTTGACCGAGTCAATGGCTTTCTCCTTGTCCAGCAGCTCGCGCCAATCCTGATAAACCTTCACGTCCGGGAATTTTTTCTTGACTGTGTTGGCGCGGTCCAGGTCAACGTCCGCGACGGCCACCAGCTTGAGGGCGGGGTGGCGGGTCAGGTTCTCGATGTCGCTGGCCGCCATGCCCGTGGCGCCGAAGCTGGCGTGGAGCAGGGTTCCATTGGCCGGGGCCGCGCGCAGAGGCCGGGTCAGGGCGGGCGCGGCCCACACCCCGGCGGCGGCGAGAGCGGCGCGACGGAGGAATTGGCGGCGGGTGAAGGGTGTTGGCATGGCGCGGCGGTGGGTTATTCGAGGGCTTTGATGGAGAGGTTGCGGAACATGACTGGGTCGTCGTGGCCCGCCAAACCGAAGTGGCCGCTGGTGCGATCCTTGCCGGGGTGTGATTTGTTGTCCAGGAATTGCGTGACCTTGCTCAGGTCGCAATCGAGGATGACGAAGCCATTGAGTTCGACTTTGATTTTCGGGCCGACGACGGTGACTTCCTCGTAATTCCATTGGCCGATGGGGCGCTGATAGCCGCGGGCGGCGGCGACCATGCCGTAAGCGGAGCCGTGGGCCTGGCGCGGGTCAATTTTCTCGCCGGTGGCTTTTTCGTAGTTGTCATCGAGCACCTGGCTTTCGCACATGCCGACGTAGGCGGTGTCGCCGTAGCCGGGATAGCGGATGGCCAGGCCGTTGTTGCCGCCCGGGGGCAGCTTGAATTCGAGGCGGACGATGAAATTGGTGTATTCGGCCTTGGTGTAAGGGGTGCCTCCCTTGCCCCGCTGCCAGACAATGGCGCCGTCCTGGACTTTGCAGCAATCGAGCGGCCCGGCCCAACCATCCAAGTCCTTGCCGTTGAAAATGGGCTGGAAACCGGCCGGGTCGGCGCCGCGCAGGAGTTGATTGGCCTCGGCGATGGGAATCTCGCGCACGGCCAGGTTGCGCCAGCGGATTTCGCCGCCGTGGGTCTGGAGTTGAATCGGGCCGGCCGGCGGGATGGGCAGCTTGCGGTTGAAATAATTCTCCAGAATGGCGTTGTCCACGACCAGTTTGTCATTGAGCCAAACGGTGGTGCGGCTGCCAAGTTGGCGCACGCGGACATGGTTCCACTGGCCGAACGGCTTGTCTGCCAACACCAGCGGATCCTTGCCGGGCGCGCCGGGAGAGTTGTTCCACAGGCCGCCGGAGCCTTTGTCGGCGCCGTTCTTGAATTCCTTGGGGTTGGTGTGGTCCCAGATTTGCACCTGCGGGCAGCCTTTGAGATAAATGCCGCTGTCGGCCAGGGGCACGGTTTTGTAGTCCGCCAGCAGTTCGATGTCGCCGTAGTTCTTTTCGGTGGTGAGGTAAAGACCCTCGCCGTCGTTGACCAGTTGGCCGTTTTCCACGCGCCAATGTTGGCGGATGTCTGCGAGGCTGGCGTCGTGCTTTTTTTGAAATTCCGCGGGCGGCAGAGCCATCCATTGGCGCGGGTCTTCGGTGGACGCCCCCCACCAGCCGCTGAGAGTCCGGCCATCGAACAGCGGGGTGAAGCCCGGCTTAATCCGGGAACCGGGCCCGGCACAAGCGGTGCAGAACACCAGGCCGCCCAACAGCAGGGTTTTGGAGGCCCGCAGGAGAAGGCGCGGATTGATCTGGAGATGCGGCAGATTCATATTTGTCTTTCGATTTGTGGCGCGCGCGGCGGACGGAAGAATAGCACCAGCGCCACCGCGGCGGCAATGGCGGAAATCATCGGCACGAGGAACAAGCCGTGAAAGTCGGTGGCGGGCAGTCCGCCGTGTGTGAAAACTTTCTGGATGAGATAAGGACAGAGCGAATTGGCCAGCAGGGCGCCGAGGCCGAGATACATCACGTTGAACAAGCCTTGCGCGCTGGCGCGGGCGTCTTTGGGAAAGCAGGCATCCACGAAAATGTAAACGGTGGCGAAGAAAAAGGCGTAACAGATGCCGTGGAGCATTTGCACCAGGATGATCAGTTCCTTGTGCTGCGGAAAAAACGCATAGACGGCAAAGCGGGCCGCCTGGCCGGCGATGCCAATGGTCATGGTGACGCGCCAGCCCAGACGTTTCAAGCTCGCGCCGAGGACGAGCATGGTGAGGATTTCGGCAATTTGGCCCACGCTCATGACGGGCATGATCCAATTGCCCGCAATGCCCACCCCGCCCGCGTTGCTCGCGGCGCCCAGGAACGTTCCCGTCCAGTTGAAGTAAGAGTATTGCACGAACGAATCCACCAGCGTCACCAGCCAAAGCGCCAGGACGAACGGATGCCGGAGCAGCTTGGCCGCTTCCAGCCAGGCCAGAGGCTCGGTCGCGCCCTCGTCCGCCTTTTTCGGCGGCGTATGCGGGAGCAAAAAGCTGAAGCCGGCCAGGGCGAGCGAGGCCACGCCGGCCACGGCGTAGGTCCAGGCGGTGGCGGCCTTGAGCGCGTCGCCCGTCAAGCCGGAACTAAGCACCGTGCCGAGCCAGTTGGCCAGGCCCTGCGGATGGGCGGCGTGGACTTTGCCCCAGTCCACCAGGATGAAGGTGAACGGCCAGGCGGCCAGAATCCAGCCGATCGAGCCGCCCATGCGCACCAGGCCGAATTCCTTCTGCGGGTCTTTCAGGTTGGCGAAGGCGATGGAATTGGTGATGGAAAGCGTCGGCACGTAAAGCAGGCAGTGCAGCAGCATCAAACCGAAAAACGGCCAGAAACTCCGCGTGAAGGCCAGTCCGGTCATCGCCAGTCCGCCCACAAGCTGGCTGAAGGCGAGAAATTTTTCCGCCGCGAAATTCCGGTCCGCGAACTGGTTGCTGAAGAACATGCCGACGATGGCCGCCACGGGAAAGGCACTGAGAATGCAGGTCTGTTGCGCCGGAGAAAAACCGAGGGTGGGCAGATAGCCGTAAATGAGCGGCAGCCAGGCGCCCCAGATGAAAAACTCCAGCACCATCATGAGGAACAGTTTGCCGCGATGGGAGGTATGCATGTAGTTCTGGTCGCTGGAATCTGAGCCTTTTTCGGGCGGAGCCGCAAGTCAAAATTCATGGAGGGACAGAATCCCAGGCGGCCAGCCGCAACCAAAAATGAATTGACCACAGAGATGGCAAAGACCGCAAAGCATTCCTTGTCCAGGGGCCATGCAGGACCGGCAACAGCACGCCCTTGACCAAGGCCACCAACAACATTACCTTTTCCCCAGGTTTAAACCAGAAAGAGAAAGCGCCAAATATATGAATGAACAAACACAAGAAATGAGCCATGACATGGGCCAACTGGCCAAAGATGCGCAGGCGTTAATGACCGCCACGGCCGACGCCACCGGAGAAAAAGTCAAGGAAGCCCGCGGTCGTCTTGCTGCCGCCCTGGAACGCAGCAAGGAAATCTGTGGCCGCGTTCGCGAGAAAGCGGTCGCCGGCGCCAAGGCCGTGGACCAGGTCGTGCATGAGCATCCCTATCAAGCCATCGCCATCGGCGTCGGCCTCGGGGCGCTCATCGGTTATCTCCTTGGCCGCCGGAGTCTCCCGGGGCCGGGATTAATCTCATTATGGAAGAACCCACTGCCAGCTTTGCCAGCCTGACCACGGCCTCGAAGCAATTGGCGCAACGGCTGCTGACCATCGGAGAAAACCGGCTCGAATTGTTGGCGGTGGAGGTGCAGGAGGAGCGCGAGCGTCTCCTCCATGCCTTCCTTCTGGCTCTGGGCGCGGCGGCCTTCGCTCTGCTCGCCGGGCTGGCGCTGACGGCTGCCATCGTGGTGTTGGGGTGGCCTTACTCCCATTTGGCCGTCCTCCTCGCCTTAACCGGTCTCTACGGCGCAGCCGGGATTTGGCTTTACCGGCGCCTCGCCGGATTGCTGCGGGACTGGCAGACCCTTTCCGAGTCGCTGGATCAACTCCGCAAGGACCGCGCATGTTTGGAAAAAATCCTCAGATGAACGCGCTGCAAGCGCGCAAACAATTGTTGGTTGCGGAAAGCGAACTCAACCGCGCGCAACTGGTCCGGGACACGGCGGAGTTGACGGCGGGCGTTCGCACGCTGACCGACCGCGCCAAATCCTTCGCCTCGATCGGCTCGGCCGCCGCGGCACTGGTGTCAGCCCTGGCGGCCTTCCGGCGCGACAAGCCCGCGGACGCCGGCGCCAAGCCTTCCCGCCTGCGAACCATTCTCAAGGCGGCGGGCCTGGTCTCCGCGCTCTGGCGGGCGCTCCGTTCGCAGGGGCGCGATCAGGAAGACAAATAGAAGCCGGCCAGAAAGGCGGGCTTTTCTTGCGCGAAGGGCCAGTCAAAGTTTTACCGGCAATCCGGTTCGAATGGATTTTTCCTCGGCCTCGCAGATTTCCAGCGCGGTCACGGCGTCGCGCGCGGTGACGATGGCCGGGGGACGGTGTTTGGCCACGCATTCCATAAAGTAGCTGATTTCCGCGCCGTAACCGTCCGGTTCGTCGAAATGAAGGGAGCGCGCGGGTTGGCCCGGCTCACTGATTTGCGTGGCGTCCGGGCCGCGTGCGAAGTCGAAATCCAGGGTGGCGCGTTCGCAATAAATGGTGAACTCCATGTTGAAGCCCGCCGCTTGCAGCCAGCTTCCCTCCGCCGAAACCGCCGGGCCGCCGGGATAAATATATTGCGTCACCACATGGACGATCGAACCGGCCGCATCGGCCACGCCGGTGGAAAAGACAGCCTTGGGCCGGCCGCAAAGAAAGTGCGCGTAGTCGGTGTCGTGAATGTGCAAATCGAACAAGGCTCCGCCCGAATGCGCCGCGCCAGCGCCGGCGCCCTGCCGGCTCCAGCCGGGCCTCTCCGACACGCGGCGGAAATGCGCGGCCAGCATTTTTCCGTAAGCGCCTTGTTGGACGGTTTGCCGGAGCCGGCTCCAGCCCGGCCAGAAGCGCATGCACATGGCGGGCATGAGAAAGCCCGGCGACGATTCCGCCACTTTCAGAACCGCCCGCGCCGCCGCGGCCGTGCCGGCCAGCGGCTTTTCGCAGAGAACATGTTTGCCGGCTTTGAGGGCGGCGATGGCCTGTTCGGCATGCCGCGGCGTCGGGGTGCAAAGGTCCACCAGATCCACTTCCGGGTCGGCGAGAATTTCTTCCAGTTTCCGAAACACTTTGACGCGCAGGCCCAGATTAACGCCGCCGGATTTTTTGATGTTCCCCGCCACGCCGGGCAGGACGCCGCGGACCGGCAGCCGGACGGGGTCGCACACCGAGACAATCCGCGCGGATGGAAGGTCCAAATAGGCGCGCAGATGGGTCACACCCATGAAGCCCAGGCCGACGACGGCGACGTTGACTTTGGCCGGCGCCTTGCAAGGCGATTTTCCAGAGGGTGCTGTCATGACAAAATTCGCTTCAAGCAAAGTTCTCTTCAACCACTGCCCTGGCCGCGATGATGTCAGCAACGCGCCGTGTCCCGGCTTCGCGTTCGACGACCAAATTGCCTGCAAAGTTCAGTTGTTGGAGCGTTGCAAAAAAAGCGCGCCAATCCACCTCGCCGGCGCCGGCCGCCACTTCCTCACCCCATGTCCCGGGCACTTTGGGGCGCGTGGCGTCCTTGATGTGAACCTGCCGGATCCACCGGGCCAGCACGGGCAACGCTGCAACCGGATCGCCCTGATTGTAAAGAATCATGTTCGCCGGATCGAAGTTCACTCCCAGGTTCGGACGGCGCAGCTTTTGCAGCAGCGCGGCCAGGGCGGGCGCCGTCTCCTGTCCGGTCTCCAAGCCGAGAGCAATGTGGGCCGCGGCGAACAGGCCGGCCACTTCCGCCAGCCGCGGCAGCAGCCTGGCCTCAGGCGCGTCGGTGGCCTGGCTCGGAAGAAAGCCGGCGTGGAACGTCACCAGTTTCAATCCCAGCCCCGCCGCCAGGCCAACGGTGGCCTTGATGATTTTGCGATTCTGCTCCCAGGTCGCGTCCGGCGCCAGGCCGCCGGTCAGACGGATGCTTTCCAGCGTTGCGTAATCTTCGCCAATACAGCCAAACATTCCCGAAACCAGGGTGATGTGGTTCCGGCGAAAAAGCGTTTCGGTCCGGCGCCAGATCCGCGGCGATTCGCGCAGCGGGTCCAGCGCGAGTTGAACGCGGCGGACACCGCAGGCCAGCAATTTGGCCACGAGGTCTTGGGGATCGGCCGGCTGCAAAGACCAACTGCACACGGCCAGACGTTCCGCCACAAGATGGTTGTTCATGCTGGCTTATGTTAATACGTTCAACCCGCCGATTCAATTTCCTGGAACTTGCGAATTTATCGCAGCCACGGTTGACCGCGCCTCGGATTCAGCGCGGGGTGATGGTTTCCGCGGTCTGGATGGTCACTGGCCCAAGCAGACCGGATTTCAGCAGCGGCGAGTCCTTGGTGAAAGGCTCATAGGAACTCCAGGTGAACCGTTGCGCCACCGGCAGGGCCGCGTCGCCAATCATGCGGTTCGGCCAGAGATTGGCCACGCGGATTTCCAGGGTGTTGCCGCCGGGCTGCAACGCTCCGGCGATGTCCACGCGGAAGGGCGGCTTCCACAAAATGCCCAGGTCGCGGCCATTGAGTTTGACCTGCGCCATCACCTGCACCTCGCCCAAGTCGAGCTGGATGGCGGCTTTTTGCCCGCCGTTGTTTGGCGCCGGATTCCAGTCGAACAACTTGGTGTAGGTTGCCGTGCCGGAAAAATACTTGACGCCGGCATTGGTGGAATCGCTCAATGAGGCCAGGCGATCCAAGGTGATTTTGTCCGGCGCACCCCAGTTGGGCGGAAAGCGCACCTCCCACGGCCCGGTGATTTCCAGCGGCGCAGGGACGGCCGCGATTTCAGCGCGCAGCGTCCTGCCCTGCGCCGTTTTCAATTCATAGTGACCCGGCTGCGAGGCCACGATACTGAGCCGCCCCGCGGCGTCGCAACGAAGTTCCGCCGCGGGGCTGACAGCCGCCACTGGCGCGACCAGGCGGATGGTGTCCGGGTCGCGTCCGCTGATTTTGAAGGGCTGCTGGTCGGCGGTGTATTCCACGACCAGAGTTTTGACGATGCCGTAGGCCGGATCATCGCCCTCGGCCATTTTGCTGACCTGAAAACTGAGTTCGCCACGGTCGGCCAGTCCCTGCACTTTGCTTTGCACGTCGCGTGTGCGCGGCGCGTCGCCCGGCACGCCGTAGGCCGCTTTCGCAATCTTTATCACCGGTGACTTTGTCAGTGGCAGCGCCGGCTGGCCGTCATGCGTAAAACTTGCCACTGGATCAAACCGTTGCTGTTGCGGGCGAAAAACCACGAAAGTCGAACCGCTGGCCTCCAAGCGCAGCGGGACGGAAATGCCAGCCGTGTTTTCCTCGTAAACCGCCAGCGGAGAAATTTCGCCGGTTTCGGGATTCCATAATTCGGGGCGCAAACCTTTCACCCGGAAATGGCATTGGGCCTGCACGGCGGCCGCCGTCTGGTTGGCCACAAAATAAAGCTGCGTATCGCCGGCCTGGCGGTGAATCCAGTTCAATTTCACCCCCGCCGAAAAGTCCGCCGGCGTCTGCAATTTCCCCAGAACCGCGTCCAACGGCTGGCCCCAAATCACCCGGCCCTTGCCGAAAGCATGTTCCGTCACGGTCCGGCCGTCGCAGTCGCCCCAAAGTTCCGCCGCCAGTTTGGCCACTTCCCCGTCGCCTTTTGGAAAATCCGAAAGGCTGGGTGAAGCGGTGGGAGGCGGGCCCAGCGCGGTGGCGCCGGCTTGGACGAGTTGTTTGATTTTTCGGACGAGCGCCGGCGTCATCAAAGCCGGCTTTCCCGGCAAGACCAACAGCCGGTAACTCATGCCCCCCGGCAGCACGAGGCGGCCGTTCTTCACACTCATCCGGGCCATCAGAGCTTCGGCGCTGCATTCATCGTATTTGTAACCGGCGGGCGCCTCGGGGACGGGCGTGAAATAGGTTTGGTCAGGCAACTGCGGACGCAGGCAACAGAGGTCGGCGACGAACCAGCCTTGCCGCAGCAGATACTGGCAGCGCGCCAGATATTCATGCCAGGCGCCGGACATTTCCCACCAAGTCTGGGTGCGTTCATAGTGCAAGCCCCACGGCCCCATCGTCGCGCCGGGCGCGCGGTCCAGATACGGCTGGTGCGCGTAACGGTGGATGACGAAACGGTTGATGCCCTCGCAAAATTCATAATCGCCCAGCGCCTTGATCGTCGCGGGATGCTCTTTCCATTGCTCCCTGTCCCCCGAGGTGAACGCCTCCGCGCCGATGACCGGCCGCCCGTAAATGTGCCCGACCGACGCCATCTGCCTTGCCTTGAGCTGCGTGACGGCCGCGCTGCTCTGTGTCCAGAACTCGCTCATCGGTTCGTCGGCGCGCGCGGTGTAAGTCGCCTCGTCGCCGAACGGCAGGTCGTAGCCTTCCAGGGTCAGGCGCATCCCATGGCGATGGGCCAGTTCCGCCAGCCGCCCGGTGTAATTCTCCGCGAGCAACTCGGCCAGCGTCTCCTCAAAATCCCAGCGGAAACGGGCCGCCGTGGTTTCGTCGCCGATGGTGTGCGAGGCGGGCGCGCGACCTCCCTGGTTGGCGATGCCGCCCACCTTGTTGAAGACGTCCGGCAGAAATGGAATCGGATCGTAGCCGCGCCGCTTCAGAAATTCCTGGCGAAACTTCGGCGTCCAGTTCTGGCCGCCAACCTCCCAACTGTCAATATGCGTCGCCACCAGCGCCTGGCCGTCCACCGGACCAGCCTGCGCGATGAGCTTGCCCATCATGCCGGCAAACTGGGCATCCATCCCCTCGCGGCTCAACTTGTCGCACTCCAGTCCGTTGCCGCCGAGCACCGTCGGACGCGTGCCCGCACCCGTCGTCGTGTGGCCGACGCGCTCAATCATCCAGCGGCCCGCCGGCACCCGCCAATTCAGGTGGCCGCCCGCGTCCAGCTTCGCCGTCAAATCCAGCACCGCCTCGCGCGGGACTACGCGGTTGGTCGTGTCGGGTATCGCCAGGACCGCGATGTCCCGATAGAAATCAGCGTATTGGATCGGGATGTCATTCCGCTGGCGGGAAGGCAGCGCGGGCCGGGGCAAGGCGGCGGAAAAATCGGCCGGGCCGGCGACCGCCAGGTTGGTCCAGACCAGCATCTGCATGGAAAGTTCCGGCGTGATCCACGGCCCGCTGCTGCCGCACCAACCCGGGCCGTTGGTCATGTTAATCTCCAGACCCAGCCGCCTGGCCTCCGCCACCGCGAAGCGGAAAAGCTCCCGCCACTCCGCGTTCATGAAGGCCGCCGTGCCGCGCGGCGGCGCAAAGGGCTGCACCACGTCCATGATGATGACCCCGCCGATGCCCGCCCGCCGCATGGCTTCGAGGTCGGCGGTGATGCCGGCCTTGGTGACGTTGCCGTTGTTCCAAAACCAATAAACCCACGGCCGGGCCGAGACGGGCGGAGTGACGAATTGCGCGGCCAGGCCGCCGGCCAGCGCCGGCGCGGAACAAAGCGCCAGCATCAGAGCAATCAATAATTTCATGTTCGTCTTTCTGAATGATGTGCGACGAGCCGGCCGCCGATGCAGCCCGCGCCGCCGTTGAGGAGAATCTTCATTTCAAAGACTCTCCACCAGCCGGTTCATGGCCGGTTCCTGCCGCTCGATGGACTCGACCAGTTTGAACTGGGTGCGGCAGCGGTCCAGGTTGTGGCCGTCGCGGTGGACCTTGAAATAGGTGTCGCCCGCCAGAAAATCGGTGAGGAAGCGCAGGCCAATCTCAAAGGTGATGAGCTTGCCGGAGAAGGGCAGGAGCTTCTTCTCGGCCGGCGTCAGGAATTCCGCCGCCGCGCTCCAGTAGCCGCGCGCCAGCGCCTCGAACATGGGCAACTGCAAGGTCACTTTCGACAAATCGCGCTCGTCCTCCCGGGCCGGGCTGGTGGTGGTGCGCACCATGTCGCCAAAATCGTAGAGCGCCAGGCCGGGCATGACCGTATCCAGGTCAATCACGCAAATGCCCTCGCCCGTGGCGTCGTCGAGCAGGACGTTGTTGAACTTGGTGTCGTTGTGCGTCACGCGCTCCGGCAGTTTGGCATCGAGCAGGACACTGCAAATCGCCTTGCGGCGCAAGGCAAATTCAATTTCCGGCCGCGCCAGCCGGGCGCGGTTGACGGCGTCAGCCTCGATCGCCTTTTCCAGGGCGGCGAAGCGTTTGGGGGTGTGATGAAAATCAGGAATGGTGTCGTGCAGGCGCGGCAGGGGCAAATCGGCCAGCAGTTCTTGGAACCGGCCGAAGGCCTGGGCCGCGGCCAGCGCCTGCGCCGGATTTTCCACCGCGTCGTAGGCGCGCGCGGCCTCGATGAAAAGGTAGGCGCGCCAGTGGTTGTCCGCGTCGTCCCGGAAAAAGGCCGCGCCGGAGCGGGCCGGGATGAGGGTCAGGACGCGGCGGCTTGCGCCGGGTTCGCCCGCCACCTTGCCGCCCAGATGCGCCGTGACGCGCCGGACGTTTTCCATGAGTGCCACGGGCTGCCGGAAGATGTGGTGGTTGATGCGCTGAAGAATGTAGCGGACGCGCGCGCCGCCCGCCTGGAAAACGACGCAATAGGTGTCGTTGATGTGACCGCTGCCGTAAGAGGCGGCCTCCAGAAACTGGCCGTGGATTTGGAACTGCCCGGCGATGGCGCGAAGGTCGTATTGCATGTTCAGGTTCGGAATTTCTAGTTTTCCTTGAAGTGCTGCCACTCCGGTTCACTGTCAAATATCCAGCGGTAGTATTCGACCTCTTCCAGGTTGGCGGCGGCGGCCTCGTCCACCACCACGGTGCAATGGGCGTGGAGTTGCAGGGCCGAGGCGGTCACGCGGCTGGTGATGGGGCCTTCCACGGCCTGGGCGATTATCCCGGCCTTCTCCTGGCCGGTGGCCAGAAGAAGACACCGCCGGGATTCCAATATGGTGCCGACACCCATGGTGATGGCCCGGCGGGGCACCTGGCCCGCATCCCCGCCAAACATTCCGGCGTTCTGTTCCAGGGTGGAGCGCATCAGGGTCTTGTCGCGGGTGCGCGAGCGCAGGGCGGACATGGGTTCATTAAACCCGATGTGCCCGGCGCGGCCGATGCCCAGCAGTTGCAGATCAATGCCGCGGCATTCCACGATCCAGCGCTCGTAACGGAGACATTCCGCCCCCAGATCCGGGGCGGTCCCGTCGGGCAGATGGGTGTTCTTGAGGTCAATGTCCACCTTGGAAAACAGATGCCGGTTCATATATTGCCGATAGGAGGCAGGATGCTCCGGCGGCAGGCCGATATACTCATCCAGGTTGAAGGTTCGGCAGGCGGCAAAGCTCACCCCCTCTTCGCGGTGCAAACGCGCCAGATGCGCATAAACGGCTTCCATCGTCCGGCCCGTGGCCAGGCCCAAAACGAGATTGGGTTTGCGCCGAATCTCGCTGGCGATAACCCGGGCGACCAACAGGGCCGCGGCGGCGGCATCGGGTTGGAGAATAACTTCCATGTCAGGCCCCATACTCCCTGGCGTTGACTCCGGAGGAAACCAACACCTTGCGATCAGGGAGGGACTGCCTCAGGGCAGCGAGTTCGTCCATGCCGGCGCCCAGCGGCAGCGCGATCTGCCCGCCGCAAGCCGCCGCTCGTTGCATGGCCAGCATGATTTCGGCGCCCTGGCAGGCGCTCTCGAACCGGCACGGATGCGGTTTGGCATTGTCATCCAGCCAGTCGGCCATGTCTTGGATGTAGGGCGGCATGTCCAGGTCGTAATTCATCGCCCCCTCGCCGGTCTGATATCCCCCGCTCTTGGTAACGGCCCGCCAGCCGCCGTTGGTCAAAACTTCGGCGAATCCTTCCGTGCCCTGCGCGCCCATCCGGCATTTGCCCCACCACTTGGCCACTTCCGGCTGGTCGGGGGCGCCGGCGCCGCATTCATAAATCCCGCGCACGCCGTTGGCGTATTGCACAAATCCGGCAATGTAGTCGGGGGAGGGATGAACGTCGTTGAGCTTGCCGCGTCCGGCCGCCGAAGCCATCACCCATTGCGCCTCCGCTTCGCCATTGAACCAGCGGGTGTAGTCAATGAGGTGTGACAACATGTGCGTCATCCAGCCGGTCGCGTTGCCGTAAACGGTGTGGATGCGCCCCAGCGCCCCGCTGGCAATGATCTCCCTGACCTTGCGATAATGGGCGCCATAGCGATGCTGGTGGCTGACCACCGCCTTGACTCCGGCTTTCTGGATCAGGTCGCGCACGGCGAAGAGTTCGCGGCTCGTCAGGGCCACGGGTTTTTCAAAGGCGATGAGCTTGACCCCCGCGCTCACGGCAGCCTGGATCATCGGGGTGCGCAGGTTCGGCAGGGTGCAGAAGCAGAAAATGTCCGGCTTCACCTCCGCCGCCAGGGCGGCCGCGTCCGTCCCGGTCTTGACGCCGCCGCCGAGTTTGGCGGCGGCCGCCTCCAGCCGGGCGGCGTCAATGTCGCACAAGGCGGCAATGCGAAAGCGGGGATTGGCCTTGAAGCCTGTGGCGTGATGAAGACCGCGTTTGCCGATTCCGACAATCATGGTTGAATACTGCTTGGTCATGCGTGTACCGGCTAATGGCGCCGTATTGAAAAAAACTAGCTGTTGGCCTTGTCCCATTCCAGGCACTTCTGCGTCACGTAATCCACCTCCCCGGCGGTCAGCTCGCCGTACATGGGCAGGCTGATGCAAGTGGCGGAAATGCGTTCGGCGTTGGCGACCGTGCCGGCGATGCGGGCGCTCTTGCCCCACGGATAGCCGGCCTGCTGGTGAATGGCGATGGAATAGTGCGTTTTGGCGTCAATACCATTTTTAACCAGCCAATCCACGAAGGCGTCGCGCTTGCCGGCGTCCTTGGCTTCGATGACATACAAATGCCAGACATGCCGGTAACCGGGCTGGTGATACGGCAACGTAAAGGTTGCGGCTTGCTTGAGGCCGGCCGTGTAGCGCGCGGCCCACTTGATGCGGTTGTCGTTCCACTCGTGGATATGTTTGAGCTTGGCGCTTAATATGCCGGCATGAATGTCGTCCAGGCGGCTGTTGTAACCAAAGCTGTGAACGTTGCGGGCCGGGGAACCGTGGTTGCGCAGCAGCCGGGCGGTGCTGTTGATTTTGTCATTGTTGGTGACAATCGCGCCGCTGTCGCCGAACGTGCCCAGGTTCTTCTGGACGATGAAGCTGATGGTGATCGCGTCGCTCAATTCGCCCACCTTGAACGTGTCGCCGGCGGCGTCAATGCCCTGGGCGTTGTCTTCGACGAGGAAAAGCTGGTGTTTGACTGCAATCTTTTTAATGGCGGGCATGTCGGCGCATTGTCCATAAAGGTGAACCGGGATGATGGCCTTGGTCTTGGGCGTGATGGCCGCCTCGATTTTCGCCGGATCAATGCACTTGGTCTTCGGCTCGCAATCCACGAACACCGCCGTCGCCCCCGTGATCCAGATCGCTTCCGCCGTCGCGAAAAAGGTGTTCGGATGGGTGATGACTTCGTCGCCGGGGCCGATGCCCAGCCCCATCAGCGCCAGCCAGATGGCGTCGGTGCCGTTGCCCACGCCGATGGCGTATTTCATGCCGTGGAACCCGGCCAGCTCCTTTTCGAACTGCTTGTTCATCGGCCCCTGCACATATTCGCCGCTCTCCAGCACCCGCTTGATGTTCGCGTCAATCTCCGCCTGGATATTGTGGTACTGGCGGACGTGACCGTAAAATCTGACTTTCATTTGACTCATTTTTGTTTCCTCTATCTTTTGGTTTGATTCGTTTTCATGGCCCGCGCTTTTCGCGCAGGCAAAGAATGTCTTTCGTCGGGTTCTTCAGGGCGCCAGCCTGCGGACTGGCCGCAGGGTGGTCTATAGCTGTCATTTGCCCCACCGCTCATCTGCCCAACCGACTGAACAATTTCTTGCGCACATCGCTTTCGAGCGCCTTGATGAAGGTGACGACATACTCAACCAGGTCGCGCGAATTATCCACCACCAAAGGCGTCAAATCCATGCCGAAAATGAGCTGGTTGGCCTTGTCCGTGGCGTGCGACTCGAAGAAGGTCGCGTTGGCTGCGCGCCGGCCCAGCGTCGCCAGATCGTAGCGTTTGCCGCCGGCAATCTGCGAATCAAAAACGCCGTTGAGCGCCGCCGCCAGGTGGTCGTGCCCGCTCACGTCCATCACCACTTTGGCCGCGTCCGGCAGCCAGTCGAGATTGCGCCAGACCTCGCAGCCGATGACTTTTTTCGGGCGCTGTTCGCCCGGCAGTTCGCGCATCGCCTGCAAGGCCGCGACGACCACTCCGAGGTGCGTGTCGTGCTTGTCCGCCAGATTGTGCGTATAGACCACTGCCGGGCGCGTCACCGCCAGAATTTCCTTTAAATCATTTTTGAGGGCCGTGTCGCTGGCGCTTTTGACCGCGCTGCTCGGATAATCCAGTTGGAACATCACGCCGTATTGGCCGACGATGGCGGCGCTGTTCTGTTCCGCGCGGCGGACGGCCATCATCTGCGCGTCGGAAAATTTTTCATACGCGCCCGTGCGGGAGCTGCCCGAACCGTTCGTGCAAGTCACGCCGCCAAACCATTTTTTATCGTTGGCGTAACATTGCAAAATGCCGTGAAACGCCATGAACTCCAGATCGTCCTGATGCGCGCCGATGCCCAGATGGGTGATGCGCCGGAGCGCGTCCGCGACCGGTTTTCCGTCCGGCACAAAAACCCGCGCCGTTGCTTGATGCAGCTTCATAATTCTATTTCTTTAATTCCGGCAGGCTGGCCGCCGCCACCGCCTGGCCAACGCGCCGTGATGCTTCGTCCGGCACATGCAGCGCAATTTTTTCCGCCACCGCCGGGAACTCTTTGTTCAAAACCTGCCGCGCCTTGTCGAGCACAATGTCGCCGCCCTGCCCGGTGGTGACGCGGCCCAGAATGAGGGCATGTTGGAAATCGTAAAAGTCCGCGTAGTGGGCCAGGGCGCAGCCGAGATAGACACCGATGGTCTCGTAAACTTTCGCGGCGCGGGGATCCCCCTTCGCCAGCAGCGCCTGCACTTCCTGCAGACGTTCGGGCAGGCCCATTCTTTCCGGCAGCGCTATTTTGGCGGCGGGCAGAAGTTTGTTGACCGCCTGCTGCGAAAAATAAAGCGCGCCCACGCCCCGGTCGCCGGACCATTCATCGGCGGCGGCGCCGGGATTGTAATCCACCGGCGCGAAGGCCAGCTCGTTCAGCCAGCCAAGGATGCGGCCCTGCCGGTCCATGAAGCCCGCCGCCTGGCTCGAACCCATGGCGATGCCCAGCAGGCCTTTTTTGCGGAGCGAAAGCGCGCCCGCCAGCGCGGTCACGTCGCCGTCGTTCATCACCATGACCGGGACGTTCCATTCGCGCTGGATGCGTTTGAAAAGGCCCGCCGCCTTTGGAAAATCTTTTTTCGGAATGGCGCGCAGGAGCGAGGCCACGCGGATTTCATTGTCCACAATCACGCCGGCCGAACTGCCGCCGATGGCGTCCACGCGCGGCAGATGGGCGGCGGCGCGATGGAGCGCGGCGGAAAGGTGATGATAATGATAATCCGAATTTGCCTGGCTCTTCGGGTCCCAAGGCGCTTCCTCGGTAAAAATGGCCGCGCCCTCCACGACCGCCGAAACCTTGTAATCGCTGGCCCCGAGGTCAAAGCCGATGCGGCAGCCCTTGAGATGGCCGCCCGCCGCCACTTCCATCTCGCGGTTGGCGGGAACTTTTTCCGGCACGGTAACGACCACCTGGAATTTTTTGCCGTAAGCCGCGCCCATCAAGTCACAGTCGAATTTCCTTGCGCCGGTTGGCGAGTAGGTTTTGCGGATGAATGCGCCGGCGGCCTTCGGCCCGCCGATGAATACTTTCCAGCCGCCGCGGGCCCACAACAGAAATTTCACGGTGCGCTCGACATGCTGGAGCGTGGCGGGGCCGGCGTCAGTAAGCACGCAAGTTTCATAACGCGATACCAGGCCGCGTTCGCGTTCCAGACCGATGACCAGCGGCACGGCCCGGCCGGTTTTTTTCGCGGCGGCGAGATAATGGCGATGGAAGAGCACTGCCGGCTGGAATCCAGGGTCGAGCGGTGGAAGGAAGCTTGCTTTGATGTCCATGGCTGCTTGGAGTGGAACGGTGCCGCGTTATTTTCCTTCGAAATGCGCCTCGATTTCCTCGAGCGTCTTGCCTTTGGTCTCCGGCAGGAAGAACGCGGCGGTGATGAAATAAACGACGGTGCAGCCGGCGAAGATAAAGAACATGGCGGCGTAGCCGTGCTTGCCGACCATGGGCAGGAAGACGGCGGCGATGGTGGTGGCGACGGCTTGATTAATGAGCAGAGCGATGCTCATGCCGTTGGAGCGGATGCGGGTGGGCATCAACTCGGAGAGGGCCAGCCAGACGCACACCCCGGGGCCGACGGCGAAGAAGGCCACGAAGACAAAGGAGCAGATGGCGACAAGCCAGCCGTTCTGCGCGCTGGGCACGGGGGTGATGAGGGCGTTCTCAATACGCAATGGCGCGGCGCGCGATTTTTCCAGGTTGGCAAACGGGTTCTTGAAGAAAGCTTCCACAGAGGTGGTCGGCAGGCTGGCATTGCGGCTGATGGAAACTTCCGCGCCGGCATCCGTGGACCGCACCACGGCGGAGGCGGAGGTGAAATCACCGCAGGAATAAATGACACTGATGGTGACCGGCTGGCCGGTGTCGGCTTTGCCGCCAGCGCCGGAGCCGGCCAGCAATTCAGCGGCCTTGGCCCCGTCAAATACGAACTTAACGATCTGATCCTTGACGGGGACGGTGGTGCCATCCGACAGGACTTTCTCGCTGTCCACTTCTTTTACCAGGGCTTGCAGGGCGTCCTTGACGTCCACCCGCAATTTTTCGGTTTTGTTGAAAATCAAGCCGACGCAGATAAGAGAGACGATGATGCCGGCGCTGCCGAGGGAGAGCAGGAACTTGCGGCCCTTCCGGTCCACCAAGGCGATGGCGCCGATGGTCATAAGAAAGTTGACGGCGGTGAAGATGACGTAGCCCAGGTGCGCCTGTTGGTCGTTCAAGCCGGCCTGAATGAGGATGGTGGCGTTGTAGCCGATGATGGAGTTGATGCCGGTGGCCTGATTGCACGCCAGAATGATGCAGGCCATCACGAACGGAATGACGTATTTGCGGCGCAAAAGCGATTCCCTGGCCTTGGCGCCGGGCGAAGCAACCCTGGCCTTTTCCGCAGCGGCCGTTTCTTCCATTTCCTTCAATTCCATGGCGGCCTGTTCCGGTGTGCGGGAACGGAGCAGGGCGGCGCGCGCGGCTTCGACCTCGCCGCGCCGATAGAACCAGCGCGGCGATTCGGCGACCAGCATACTGCCCAGGACAAAGAGGATTCCCGGCGGCAAGGAAACCCAGAAAATGCCGCGCCAGGCGGTGTCTTTGAAGGCATACAACCTGGCAAGATCACCGAGCTTGGCGATGTCGTCCACCTTGAGGCTGAAAAGATAGCCAATCACGGCCGCCGTCACGATGCCCAGCGTGAGCAGCCACTGGAAAACCGCCGTGCCCTTGCCGCGGTTGGCCGCGCCGAGACACTCCGCCAGATATAACGGCACCACCACGCCAATCAGTCCGGCGCTCATCCCCTGCAATAATCGGCCTATGACCAGCGCATGAAAGCCATGCGCCAGCGCAATCATCGGGATGCTGATCACAAAGAAAATGCCGCTCAACACCATCAGCTTCTTGCGCCCCATCAAATCGGCCAGCATGCCCGCGAACAAGGTCGAAATCACGCTGCCCAGCAGCACGGCCGCCACGATGATGGAAAGCTGGCCGGCGTTGACGATCTGACCCGTGGCCGCGTCCTTGAAGGTGGCCTGCACATACGGCAGCGCCACGGCGATGATGCCGACGTCAATGCCGTAGAGCAGGCCGCCCAGGCCGGCGACCAGCAGGAGAAAACGGTTGTAGCCGGCCTGTTTGCTATTGGCGGTTGCCGAGTCGGTTGCGTTCATGTTGGTGGCCACATCCATGCCATACCCCCGCCCCAAATGCACTGAGTTTCTGCGCCAAGGGGCCGACTTATTGTGACGTAATTCGCCCCCACAGGCAAACCCAGGAATTTATCTTCCGCGGGTCGGGAGGCATTTCAGATTTTTGGGTTCCCCTCTTAATCTTGCTCCTAACCCTAACCTTAATCGCATCGCCCTCCCCCATTCGGATTAAGAGCAAGATTAAGATTACGATTAAGAAAGAAAACCCACAAATGGGAAATGCACCCCGCGGGTCAGGATGCGGGGGTCGCGGAAGAGCGTGTTGATTGGTTCGAGGTTGTTGCCGCCTGTCGGCAAACCCTGGCCAACGCGTCCCACTCGCCGCATGGCGGGGAAAACCGCCGCGCTCAATTATCGTCAAAGCCGCCGGAGATGTCGCCGCCGATGTTGGGTGCGCCGGTGTTGAATTGGCCGTTGCCTCCGTAAGTGAACCAATTGGGGTCATAAAGGCTGGCCGGGCCGTTTTGCCGAAATTTGACTTTCCAAGTGCGGACGTGGCAGTCGGCGTAAAGCGCGTTCTCCGTCGGCGCCACCAGGGGATACATCACCGGATAAAGCCTGGCGTAATGAAAATCATACGCTTCATGGTAGATGACCTGGCTGGATGGCCGGGCGAAGTCCGACAGCTTGAGTCCGGGGTAATCCACCGAATCATTCCAGACCACGAACCGATAGTCATAGGAAACAAAGCTGTCCCTGGCAATCGTGGCGTAGCTGGCGGGGACCTGCTGGAGATCGCTGGGGCACCACAATGCCCTGTCGTTGCCAACGTTCAACAGGCTGATGACGCCGCCATACTCTTCTGTCTGACCAAAGGCTTGGGCCGCTCCCACAGCATCGCCCGCCGCGACCCCAAAACTCCGGGCGCTTGGCACCTGGTCGCCGTTGTCGTCCACGTAAATGCTCAGGGCCACCCCGATCTGCCTGAGGTTGTTGAGGCACGCCGTCGTTTTCGCCCTTTCCTTGGCCGCGGCCAAGCCGGGCAGGAGCAGCGCCGCCAAAATGGCGATGATCGCAATCACCACCAGCAGTTCGACCAGTGTGAACGCGCGTTGCCCGGCGGAAAGTCGCACGGACTTCGCGTGTTTCTTCAATGCGTTGCGCCGCTTCAGCATAAACCGCTCCTACATTAGCACATTTCAGCCAAGCGTCTAAATGGAATCTTTCGCCCGCGCCATCGCCCTGCCGCCGCTTCCAGCCGCGCGTCGCTTCGCTCCAGCGACATGGGCGCCGGCTGATGAGAATCCGGCGCCGCTTCGCCCACAATCAAGCGAAAAGCTAAAATCCGAAGGAAAAAAGAAAAGGCTTTCCACGCTGTTTTCGGTGGAATAAAACATGCCGTCTTTGCGCTCGCTACAAATGGCCCGGTCTTCAATCCCGAAGGGATTGGATCATATAGCCCAGGGTTGGCCCGATTCCGAGGGCCTACCCTGGGTTATTGCATGCAAGTTCCAATACCCTGAAGGGGTTGCCTCACAAAGGTTTACGAAACAGATTCAACCCATTCAGGGTAGTGGTTTATCGGTCTTTTCACCCAGCGTAGCTCGTGGCTCGCAACGCTGGGCTGATAGGTTCAATCCCGTTGGGATTGGCCAAACCGAATGAAACCTTTTTCAAGTGCGTCCGGTATTCCACCGAAAACAGCGAGGAACCAGAAAAGGCTTGAAAAGTGCTCCGAACCCCTTAGGCATGTCCCAGTCGCTTTTGCACCCGACTGTGAAACAGAATGCATTCCAACCGAGCGCCGGTGAGCGCGGCATAACGCGATCTATCGCAGGGATGGCCCTGGCCGTCGCTTTGCTGACGGCGGCGGGCCGGGCGCCGGCAGCGGACAGCAACGCCGTAACCACCCTCTCGGGACTGGCCGGCCAGATTGACGCGCACCTCGCCGAGCCGAAGTTTTCCGCCGCGACTTGGGCCATCAAAGTCGTCTCGCTCGACTCCGGTCGCACGCTCTACGAAAATCACGCCGACCGGCTGATGAGTCCCGCCTCCAACAGCAAGCTCTACACCAGCGCCGTCGTGCTGGACCGCTTCGGCGGGGATTACCAGATCGCCACCCCGATTTTTGGGACGGCGCCGGTGGACGCCTCCGGCACACTGCCCGGCGACCTGATCATTTCCGGGCGCGGCGATCCGAGTTGGAACGCCCGGCGTTTGGGCACCAATTTTTGGGACATCTTCGAGCCTTTTGTGGCCGTGCTGACCAATGCCGGCCTCCGCAGAATCAGCGGCGACATCGTGGGCGACGCGACCTATTTTCGCGGACCGCCAACTGGTTCGAGTTGGGAGATTGACGATTTGAGCGGGGGCGAGGCGGGTGAGATTTCCGCCCTCACGCTCAACGACAATCTCACGCAAATCCGCGTCACGCCCGGCGCGGCGCCGGACGCGCCGTGTGTCATCGCGCCCTTGCATCCCGGCACCGGGCTGGTCTTCAGCAATCAAACCGTCACGGTCCCCGCCGGAAGACCCGGCCGCGTCCAAGCCTATCGCCCCCTCCATGGCGAGACCGTTTTCCTCATGGGTCAATTGCCGGTCGGGGCGGCCAGCGAGATGATTGATTTGGTGGTGCCGGTGCCGGCGGGATGGTTTGCCGCCGCGCTGAAGGTGGCGCTGGCGCATCACGGCATTATGGTTGACGGCCGGTCGCGCGGCGCGGCCTGGCCGCAGACGCCTTGGTGGAATCCCGCCGCGCTGGTCAAGATCGGCCAAGTGCTTTCGCCGCCGATGCGCGAGGTGGTGCGCCTGTTCATGAAACCATCGCAAAATCTCGAAGCCGACACCTTGCTGGCCGACGCCGGTGAATTCACGCGCCTTTCCAACGCGCCCCCGCGGCTGACTTCCGAAGACGCCGGCCTGGCCGCCCTGCGCGAATTTCTCGCGGCCGCCGGCGTGCCCGTTGGAGACGTGAAGTTCGATGAAGGCTCCGGCCTGTCGCGCAACAATCTGACCTCCGCCGACGCCACCGTGGCGCTGCTGCTGCACATGGCCCGGCATCGCGAGGCGCAGGCTTTCATGGATTCGCTGCCCGTCGCCGGAGTGGACGGCACGCTGCGCCGCCGTTTTATCGGCACCGTCGCCGCCGGCAATGTCCGCGCCAAAACCGGCACGCTCAAATGGTCGGCGGCGGTTTCGGGCTACGTGACCAACGCCGCCGGCGAGCGCCTGGTCTTCAGCATCATGCTCAATCGTTTCGCGGGCACGGCTGGCGACACCGCCCACCAGGAAATTGATCCGCTGGTGCTGATGCTGGCCAAATTTGCCGGGCGCACCGATGTTCCGCTGGCAACGCCCTACGAGCCGCTGGGCAAACTGCTCGTGCGCCAACTCGCCTCCGCGCCCTTCCCGCATCCGGCGCGCGCCGAGGGACACCGCTATCACGACGAGTTCTTCTCCGCCAAGGAACATTATTCCGACCGCACCGTGGCCTTCTTCATTCCCAAGCACTTTCGCGAATCGGACAAGATTGATTTCGTCGTCCATTTTCACGGCTGGAACAACACGGTGGCCGGCGCGCTGGAGCAGTACCAATTGATCGGGCAGTTTTGCGCCAGCGGAAAGAACGCCGTTTTGATCGTGCCGGAAGGCCCGCACAACGCGCCGGATTCTTTCGGTGGAAAACTGGAAGACACCAACGGCTTCGCAAATTTCATGGCCGAAGCCGCCGCTAATTTGCGCGCCTCGGGCCTGCTGGCCCGGACCAATTTTGAAATCGGCAACCTCATCTTGTCCGGCCACAGCGGCGGTTACCATGTCATGGCCGCGATTTTGGATCACGGCGGCCTGTCCGCGAAAATCAAGGAAGTCTGGCTCTTCGACGCCCTCTATGGCAACACCGAGAATTTTGTGGCGTGGCAAAAAAACGAAAACGGCCGTCTCCTTGACATCTACACCGACCACGGCGGCACCAAAGACGAGACCGAGAAACTGATGGCGTCGTTCAAGAGCAGCGGCGTCCCCTTTTTGGCGGAGGAGGATTCGGCGGCAGCGGAGGAGGCTCTGCGGACCAACAAGCTGGTGTTTCTGCACACCGGCATGGTCCACGATGACGTGGTGGCAAAACGGGCGACCTTCGCCCAGTTCCTCAAAACCAGCAGCCTGGAAAACAAATGAGCGCACGGCTTACCGAGAGATGTTGTCAGGCTTCCTTTGGCCTGAATGCTTCAGCATGGCTCAGTGTATCCTCCCAATTGCCATCACCCCATTGGCCACGTTGCGAGTTTCAAAACTAATCGTCTCGGGTGTTACCTCTTGAATCCAAACCGATGACCCCCCACAACGATTTTCTCCGCTTCTTCGATGTTTTGAAAAACAACCCGGCCCTGTTCACTGCGCGCAAGGAGGACGTGTACCGTCAAGGGCTGCCGCGCTGGATGTCGCTTCCGTACCGGTTCACCGGGGTCGGATCGGTTTTTACCGGTGCGCGCTGGAGCGTGAAGGAATTGATGCCAACCGTTTACGCGAGCACGGAACTGAGAACTCTCCTCGCCGAGGCTTACTACAAGGCCCGGCGTTACGGTTGGAGGCCTGCCCAGTTCCAACCGCAGTTGACGGTTCTTATGCACTGGGAACTTCAGAGTGTGGTGGATCTGACAAACGCCACCACCCGCAGAGCACTGAAAGTGACAAAAAACGCGATTGTGAGTTGTGACTGGTCTGCAGAACAGGCGAGCGGCACGGAGCCGGTGACGCAAGCCATTGCGCGGGCGGCGTTCGAGAATCTGGCTGAGGGCCTGGTTGTCCCATCAGCACGCCGCAAAGGCGGTGTGAACCTTGTGTATTATCCGACCCATCGGCGCGACGGCACGGTGATCCAGACGCTGAACGAGGCGAACATTCCGGTTGTGCATGGATTATGAACGATGAAAACATGCAGATCTGCCTGCATATCTGCTGGACAGGCTGTGCAGAATGGCGTAGAGTATTCCCGTTATGAACGACAAAACGGCGGGCAAAAATAAAGGTAAAGCCAAGTCTGTGCAGGTTCTCACAATTGGCGATCAGCAAGGTGGCCTGAAGCCAGTTCTTTCTGTCAAACGCGGGAAACAATATTCTTTCGTGCCAAAGGCCCCTGCGGTTCATGGGAAACAGAAGGCGGCTTACACCTCGTATAGTCCTTCGGCTATACAAATCCACGACGCCGGAATTGGAGCGGAATTCGCTGCTGCCCCCCCCACCGGATTGGAAACCACGCCGCTGGAAGACGAAACGGGACTGGCTGATCAACTGGTCTCAGAGGTTGCTCGTGACAGTGCCGACGTGAGGGCATTGTGCGAAACTTATAAACTCAAGCGGGAAGAGTTGGGACGGTTGACCGGCTTTTCACTGCGGGCGCTGGCCGAATGGGCTGCGGGCAAGTTGCCGAGCCAGCCAGCCCGGAGGCGTTTGCAGGAAGTGCGACGGCTGTTGGATGCGCTGGCTCAGATTGTGAAGCCCGAAAGCATTCCCCAATGGCTTCATCAACGCAACCCGGCGTTTGACCGGTTAAGTCCTCTACAGATAATCGAACTGGGCGAAATTGACCGCCTCTGGGCGATGGTGCATGACCTGGCCTCCGGCCAGCCAGACTGAGCCTTTCCCTTTCCCAAAATCTGACCTTAATCCGTGTAAGCCGTGAAATCCTGCCGTGCTCCATCACTCCACCACTCCATTCCGCCTCAGTTCAACGGGTCCCTAACGCTTTCTATCGGGTACACCCAACCCCCAGTTCGAAGCGAAGCAGGGAACTTTCATCTTTCTGACGCCATTTTTCTGACCATCGCCTTCCTTCTGAAAACGCAAGCGGCTTTCGGCTCAGCCAGGAAATTGGCCGTCCTGACATAATCCACAAGTCCCGTACCCACAATGATTTATGATTCTGTCCAGCCATGATTCTGTCTTTCCGCATGCTTTTGCCTTCCACCGCTTTCACTATTCACCATTCTAAATTCACAATTCTCCAATCCCGGCTTGACAAAAATTAGAACCTATGGTTGAATTGTCAGCGTGAGAGACGTAGGCACAGACCAGCGCCGCTTCCGGGTGGAAGCGGCCAGCGCCGGCGCGGGGGGCGGGGAGAAACCCCCGGATCGTTGTCATGCTCGCCAACACCGAAATGGATGGCGGCCCCTTCGAGTTGATTTCACTTGGTTTCACCTAATTTCACCTGATTTCACCTGGTTTCAGCTAATTTCAGTTCCCGGCTATAGGGGGGGGCCACGCAACCAACCCCATTTCTCCTCAGTACCGATGACAAATCCTCCAAGATTTTTTACCACGGATTCCAAGGATCACACGGTTTTTATGTTCCCGGCGCGGCTATTCACCTTCCTCTCGCTCCTGACGCTGTTCGCCGGCTGCCAGAACCGCGTCAATCCAACCCGCTCCGGCGCGGCAGCCGGTGATCGGGCAACCCAGCCCGGCACCATCTGCGGCACAGGCGTCAAACCAACCCGCTCCGGCGCGGCAGCCGGTGAAGCTGGGGGTGGAGGTGCTGTTTGCAGAGCATCTGGATTTGATTCGGGGCAAGCGCGTCGGCCTCATCACCAATCCGACCGGCCTGGACAGCAAGCTGGACAGTGTGATCGAACTTTTCCGGGCGCATCCCGAGGTGAGGCTGGTCGCGCTTTACGGCCCGGAGCATGGCGTGCGCGGCAACGCGCAGGCTGGCGAATACGTGGCGTTTTACTTCGATGAGCAATTGAAATTGCCCGTGTTCAGCCTTTACGGGCAGTCGCAAAAGCCGCCGGCCGGCATGCTGACCAACATTGACGAATATATGCGCCGGTTCGACACCCAACATGCCGGCAAACAGGTCGAGGCCGGGATGATGCAATCGGTGGACGTGATGGTCTTTGACCTGCAGAGACGTCGGCACGCGGGTCTATACCTACATCGCCACCATGGCCTACGCCATGCAGGCCTGCGCGGAGGCGGGCATTCCGTTCCTGGTTCTGGACCGGCCAAATCCCGTCAACGGCGTCACGATGGAAGGGCCGGTTTTGGAATATCCGGCGCTCAGTTCGTTCATCGGCCTGTATCCCATTCCCTTGCGCCACGGCATGACCGCCGGGGAACTGGCGCGGCTGTTCAACGGGAAGTTCCTCAAGAAAAAAGTGGATCTCACCGTCGTGCCCATGGAGAACTGGACGCGGGAGGAATGGTTTGATCAAACCTCCCTTCCGTGGGTCATCCCCTCCCCCAACCTGCCGACGCCCGACTCGGCCACGGTCTATCCCGGCCAGGTTTTGCTGGAGGGAACCGGCTTGTCCGAGGGACGCGGCACGACCAAGCCGTTTGAGTTGTTCGGCGCGCCCTGGATTGACGGCTACGTGCTGGCGCGCCAATTGAACCAATTGCATCTGCCCGGCGCCAAGTTTCGCGAGGCTTGGTTCACCCCCACGTTTTCCAAATTCTCCGGCCAGCTTTGCGGCGGCTGCCAGTTGCACGTCACCGACCGAAGCGCCTACCGGCCCGTCGCCACGGTCCTGGCCGAACTGGCCGTGATCAAACAACTTTACGGGGACAAACTGGAACTGCACGCTTCCTATTTCGACAAGGTGATGGGCACCTCCAGCGTGCGCGAGGCGCTGCTGTGGGGCGAGCCGGCGGAAAAGATTGTGGCCGGATTCAAACCCGGCCTGGATGAATTTGCCCGATTACGCGAACCATATTTGCTGTACCATTGAGGAACAATGCCATGCGCTCAAAAATCCTGATCCTCCTCTGGCTGCTCTGGCCCGGCTTTGTGCGGGGAGTTTTGGGCGAAGCTTTCCATGCGGACAAGCTGGCGGCCATGGACGCGGCGATTGAATCGGCCATTGCGGACAAGAGGTGCCCGGGAGGCGTCCTCTGGCTGGAGCATGGCGGGACGGCGTATCACAAGGCCTTTGGCAGCCGGGCGCTGGTCCCGGAGCGGGAAGCGATGACCGAGGACACCATTTTCGACGCGGCGTCGCTGACGAAGGTGATCGCCACGACCCCCGCCGTGATGCTGCTGATCCAGCGCGGCCAGGTGAAGCTGGATGAGCCGGCGCATACTTACCTGCCGGAGTTCACCGGCGGCGGCAAGGAACTGGTGACGGTGCGCGAATTGTTGACACATACCTCCGGCCTGCCTCCGGACATCGAAACAAAATCCGACTGGCACGGCCAGGCTGAGGCGGTCAGGAAGGCGTGCGCCGAAGCCTTGCAATCCAAGCCCGGCGCGGCCTTCCGCTACAGCGACATCAATTTCTTTCTGCTGGGCGAAATCGTCCAGCGTGTGGCCAAGACCCCGCTGGAGGTTTTTGTCCAGCGCGAAATATTCGGGCCTTTGCAGATGACCGACACGGGCTATTTGCCGGCGCCGGACAAACGGCCGCGCATCGCGCCGACCGAAGTGGTGGACGGCCAGCTCTGGCGCGGCGTGGTGCATGATCCGACGGCGCGGAAGATGGGCGGCGTGGCGGGGCACGCCGGACTTTTCATCACCGCTTCCGACCTCGCCCGCTACGCCAGGATGCTCCTGCATCTGGGCGAACTGGACGGGGTGAGGATTTTTAAGCCCGAGACAGTCAAGCTGATGACGAGCGTGCAGTCCCCGCCGGATATTTCGGCCCGCCGCGGCCTGGGCTGGGACATTGATTCCCCATACGCCGGGCCGCGCGGGGCGGTTTTTCCGGTGGGTTCCTATGGCCACACCGGGTGGACGGGCGGGTCGTTGTGGATTGATCCATCTTCGAAAACATTCGTGATTTTTCTCTCCAACCGCAATCACCCGACGGAATCGGGGAGCGTCGTGGCGTTGCGGCGTCAGCTCGGCACGCTCGCGGCGCAAGCCCTGGCCGATTACGACTTTGCCCCGGCGCGGGCGGGGGCGACAAATTCCGCGGCCCCATCGCGGTGATGTCGCGACCATCCTTCAATGGCCGGCCCAGTGGCCGAACCGGTTTTTGGGGATGGGCGCGTTTTCCGGATAGACCAGGTAAACGGCGTTGGCCGATTTTGTCCAGGCGTGGAGGACGTCTGCCCGCTTGTAAATCTGGCGCACGGAGTCGCCGCGCTCCAGACGGGCGGCCGGGTCGTTGATCACCACGTCGCCATTTTCGGTGAAGCCGATGCAGACAATCAAGTGCCCGGCGGCATCATTGGGGCGGCCCGGCCGCAGCCAGTCCCAGCGGGCGGAGAGAATTACCGGAATACCGGCGGAGATCCAATCCTCCGCCTCCGAAAGATCGTCAAAGCGTGTCACGCAGCTTCTCATGCCGCTGAAACTGCCGGCGAAGGCGGTGTTGAACGGCCAGTTGCCGGTGCCGGAAAGGCCGGTGTCATAAACCGCCGCCGCGACCGCTGGCACGTTCAGGTCCATTTCCGGACGATGCAAGACCTCCGCCCAGCGTGACAGAGCCATGGAGAGAGAGGCCGGGCTGCACCAGCCTCTTTCGTTGGGATAGCCATGCTGCGAATGTTCCGGCGTGGCGATGATTTTGCCCCAGGCCGCCCGGTTGGGAGGACGGGTGAGACGCGGAACTCGTGTGTTGGCAAAGGAAACGCCCAGGAATTTGAGCGCAGGCCGGACGCCCGTCGCGCCGGCGAGCGTCACCCGAATTTGCGCCGCGTCGGCCGGCTCAGTCAAAACCAGCGTGTCCGTGTCCACCGTTCCTTCAGCGTCCCTTTGTCCGCGGACGCTGGCCCGGGGATGGGATGGGTTGTCCAACGACCATAAGGCCATGGTGTAAAACTTGGTTTGGTGTCCGCCGGAAATGCCGGACGCCTCCATCTTCAGATACGTTCCCGCGGGCGCGCTGGCATTCCAGGAAACGATGAGTTGATTCCAAGCAATGTGTGATTTGACGGGCGGGGAGAGGAGAACCAGGCCGCCATCTCGGGAAGGAACGCGCGTGAATTTTGAAAAATCCGTGAACGCCACAAAGCGGCTGAAATTACTGGCGGGTTGAACCGGCGCGGTTTGGCAGCCGGAAAAAATCACGGCGGCGAGCGCGGCCAAAAGTCTGGCTGGGCGATTCATAAAAGCGGCTCGGTCACCAATGGCCAAATCGGTCGGCGGGCAGCGGCCAGTTTTCCGGATAGACCAGATAGACGGTGTTGCGGGAGGTCGCCCAGGCGCGAAGGACATTGGCCCGCCGGTAAATGTGCCGCACACTTTCCACTTTCACGTCCGTCCACGGATCGTTGATGACCAGGTCGCCGCTTTCTGTGAAACCACGGCAGACGGTCAGGTGGCCGCTGAGATCCTCGGCCCGGCCATCCTGCAACAAATCATACCGCGCGGAAATGATCACCGGGATGCCCGCGGCAATCCAATCTTCCAGTTCGGAAATATCGCTCAAGCGGGTCACGCAGGCGCGGAGGCCCGGGAGGCTCCCGGCGAAGGCGGTGTTGAACGGCCAATTGCCGGTGGCCCTGGAAAAATTGTGATCGAAAACGGCGGCGGCGGTTTCCGGCGCGTCAAAATCCCAATCCGGGCGATGAGCCACGGCCGCCCATCGCGCCAGGACCATGGAGAGGGATGTCGGACTGCACCAACCGCCGCCACCCTCGTAAGATTGCTGCGAGCGCTCCGGCGTGGGAATGATTTTACCCCAGGCGGCGCGGTTCGGCGGCGACGGAGCGGGCGTCACGTTCGTGGCGCAAAAGCAAAGGCCGAGATATTTCAAAGCGGGCCGTCCGCCATTGGCGCCGCCGCAGGTGAGGCGGACCTGGGCGGCCCTGGCAGCCCGGTTCAAAACAAGCGTGTCCACCTCGACATCGCCGTCGCCATCCTTCTGGCCGGTGACGCTGGCGCGAGGGAAGGCCTTGTTGTCCGGGGACCACCATCCCATCGAGTAGAATTTGGTGGTGTGATCAGGCTCAATGGCCCTGGCTTCGATCTTCAAATACGTTCCCGCCGGCGCGCTGGCATTCCAGGAAACGATGAGTTGATTCCAGCGAAGGCGTGATTCAATTTGCGGCGAGAGCAGGACGGTCGCGCCGTCGCCGGGTTCGGTGCGCGTGAATTTTGAAAAATCCGCAAGCCCGACAAATTGGCTGAAATCGCGGCCGGTTGGCACCGGAGCGCTGTGGCAGCCGCCCACCATCACCGCGGCAAGAGGGATGGAAAGGCGCCTCCCGAGGTTGGGAATGAAAAGGCTCATTTCGGCGGGGCGGACAGTTCTTTGAGTAATGCGTCCGTCATGGATGGGGCGGGAAAGGCAGCGGGGGCACTCCGCTGCCCGCCGCCGGGCCGCGGCCGAGGAAGCAACCACGCACCGCCGTCGTGCGGCCGGTCCCGATAATTCGGGACCCGCCCTGCCACCCATGAGTGAGGTTTGCTTTTCACGGCAAGCAGACAACGGCTCCTCATACCGAATTGCCGGCGCCTCCGCAAGTTTTTCTTTATGGCCCGTTTAATCTGGATAATACTGCCGAAGTCAGCGGCGCGTTATCCGCGATCGCCGCCAGAAAAAACATGGCCGAAGCCGTCAACGCCAGTTCCGCCGCGCCTGAATCCCAGCGCCTGATGTCGCTGGACGCGCTGCGCGGCTTCGACATGTTTTGGATTCTCGGCGCCGACTCGTTCGTTTATGCGCTGCACCAAGCCACCCCGGGGGCGGCGACGAAATTTCTGGCGGAGCAACTCGACCACGCCGAGTGGGAGGGTTTTCATTTCTACGACCTGATTTTCCCGCTCTTCGTTTACATGATGGGCGTCTCCACGGTGTTTTCGCTCACGAAAATCATCGCGCGCGAGGGCCGCGCCGCCGCGGTGAAACGGGTTCTGCGCCGCGGCCTTCTGCTCTTCATCATTGGCCTGATTTATTCCGGGGGCTTCAGCAATCCCTGGCCGGACATGCGGTTGATGGGGGTGCTCAACCGCATCGCGCTCTGTTACCTGTTCGGCGGGTTGGTTTTTTGTTTCTGCCAACCGCGGGTGATGGCGGCCCTGGCGGCCAGCCTGCTGCTCGGTTACTGGGCGGCGCTGGCGCTGACGCCCTTTCCCGATGTCCGCCCGACTCCCGGAGGGACGGCGGTGATTACCAAGGAGGCCGGTTTCAGGGACATTTCGCAGTTGAACATGGCCAGCACCAACCGCCTGCGCGGTTCCTACATCCAGGGTGTGAATTTGACGGACTATATAGACCAGAAATATTTGCCCGGACGAAAATACGACGGCACCTACGACCCCGAAGGTATTCTCAGCACGCTGCCGGCGCTGGCCAGCGGTTTGCTGGGAATATTCACCGGCCTGTT
Organism: uncultured Verrucomicrobiae bacterium; assembly: GCA_963707025.1. Taxonomy (GTDB): domain Bacteria; phylum Verrucomicrobiota; class Verrucomicrobiia; order Limisphaerales; family Palsa-1400; genus JBEKOF01. The sequence continues at coordinate 77,475 of CAVPOM010000005.1, forward strand.
CCTCCAGAACAAATCGGTGGAGGACAAGCGAAAGGCGGCCTGGCTTCTGGGAGCGGGGGCGGCTGCGGTGGCGCTGGGGTTTTTGTGGGGCGTCGAATTTCCAGTCATCAAGAAGATTTGGACTTCGTCGTACGTCCTGGTGGCCGGCGGTTACAGTGCGATGTTGCTGGGGGCATTCTATTGGATTATTGACGTGAAAGGATGGCGGAGGTGGTGCCAGCCCTTCGTGTGGATTGGCATGAATCCCATCACGTTATATCTGACGAGTAATTTTCTTGGCGGCCTGGGCTTTCACAAGCTCGCGGTGCGTCTGGCCGGAGGCCCGGTCAAACAGTTTTTCGACACGCACCTTGGCGCCGGTTGCGGCGAACTGGTGATTTCGCTGGCCGGTGTGGCGCTCTTCCTGTGGATGGCGTGGTTTCTCCATCGCCGGAAGATTTTCCTGCGGCTTTAAAGCTTCCCCCTTCGCTAAAACTACGGCGGACAAGACTCAAAATTGCACCTTTCAGAATTTCTCCCCCTCACTTTTCCTCGCTTGGGCGAATCTTGACACCACCACCGCGCGCTTCTTCTCCCTCTCCTCCACACACTTGTGGAGGAGAGGGTCGGGGTGAGGAGGTTTCCATCTGTTCCATGGGCCGGCGTTCATGCCATGCATGGTGGTAGTATCAAGATGCGCCCTCCTTGCTTAACACACGCACAAAATCCTTGATTTCATTGGCAAAAATACGTTTTTTGGACTTTTCAAGCGATTTGCCAATGATCGCCAACGGCCTCCAAAAAGGAGGCGGCTCTAGCACAAAAAGTAGCACAGACAAAAATCGCTTGGACCGCCGGGACTCGATTTGCGGCAAAAAAACTGTTGTTTCAGGCTGTCTCGTGTGGCACCATAACTTTGCATGAAAAACGTGTTCGTCAGCCACCACACCAACGGGATAGACTGGAAAGCGGAAGCGCGGGACCTGCGGCGGACCGGAAAGCGCATTGCCGCTTCGCCATCAGCGTCACGGCGATTTTTAGTGTCCATCGGCATGTACACCACCAAGGGCAAGTTGAAGCCCCAATTCCGCTGATGCTCTCTCATTCGCTTGCCATCGCCTATCACGGTTGCGACCGAAATTTGGCCGGACGGATCGTCGCATGGGAAACCGAGTTGAAACCAAGTGAAAATGCCTGGGACTGGCTTGGCCACGGCATTTACCTGTGGGAAGACTGGATCACGTTCTAATCTGCGTTCGTTCGTCCAAACAGATCATCGGCTATTTCCTGCCGCGCCGAAATGTTTGACGGTTCGACAGCCGCTGGTGTGCGTCGGAAAAGGCATTTCCCCCGCCCTGTCCGCCGTAGCTTTAGCGGAGGAGGAGGCTCGTTCCCGCGTCGCCTGTCCCGTCGTAGGCCAGGCGAAGGCGGATCATCCGGCTTGCTCAAGCCGGGAAGGCCAAGCCGACCTGTCCGCCGTCTTGTCCGCCGTAGGCCGGGCGAAGGAGGACGCCCCGTTTGCCCTTCGCAACATGGAATCCACAGACATCACCACCAGGGAGTTAAAGGCAGGGAAGGAAGGCCGCTTTTGGGGCGTCAATGTTGTTTTCCGCTGTCGCGGCGGCGGAACGATCAAGATTGTGCCATCACTCGCTCCCTGCCGCCGCGAGGGGCGGCCATCGTGCCCAACGGCCCGTCGGCTGGCATGGCCCGATCCTCAAACGCGCCACGTTTCGGGCTTGAGTTCGCGGAGGCAGGTGCCATTCTCGCCCTCGGATGAGAGAAACCAGGTGCGACATAAAGCGCGGCGACTGTCTGGAAGTGTTGAGGGATTACCCCGACAATTCCTTTGACCTCATTTTCACGTCGCCGCCCTACGCCGACAGCCGGGCCAAGACATACGGTGGCACCAGGCACGATCTTTACGTGGACTGGTTTTTGCCGCGAAGCGACCAGTTCCTGCGCGTTTTGAAGCGGGCCGGTACCATTGTTCTGAACACCAGCGAGACGGTGGTCAACTGAAGCCCGAAGAAGCAAATCAATGAGTTACGAAGCCAAAATGCTCCAAAGGTTGGCAATGCCGACGAAGGAGCAAGTTGAGCAGGTGCTGCTCCGCACGCTACTCAAACACGGCGGCGTCATTAGAGAGTTCGGCGGTGGCGAGGACATCGTAAGTGAAATGGCTGATGAATTTGAGTTGAGTGAAGCCCAGCGCTCTGCTTTCTTGGAAACCGTATATCGTAAAGAGAACCGCGTAAAAAAGGCGCTTCTCTGGCACCGGTTGCTATTTCGAGCTGCTGATGCCCTGACGCAGGACAAATTAGCTTCCCGGCCAACACAAACATTTCAACTAACCGGACGAAGAGAATGGATGCTCACGGAGAAGGGCTTTGATGACGCACTCAGGATTTGCAATATTCCAGCCTCAACAAAAGATTCATTGTCAATCAAATCTTACGAAGTTCAGAAGGTCGTGAAAAAGCTTGTAGAATCTCAACAGCCTCAAGAATACGATCCAATTGACCATGGCAAGAGAATCACCAAGACAACGACAGAGTCTGCTTTGCGCGCCCGGGGGTTTCGTGCTGCCGTTATCGAGGCGTACGATTGCCGATGCGCTGTCTGCGGGCTAAAGATCAAATCGCCCGACTCTTTGGCGTGGGAGGTAGAAGCAGCCCATATTGTCCCTAATCGTGCCCTGGGCCGGGACGATGTATGGAACGGCATAGCTTTGTGCCGTCTTCACCATTGGGCGTTCGATGTCGGTTGGTTCGGCTTGTTGGATGATTACCGGATCCAAGTTTCATCGCAGATTCTGCGTTTGCCAGCAGATTTTGGGAAAATGGGCAGCTATGAATTTATTCGCTCTCTTGAGGATAAGGCTGCGGCGATATTCTTACCGAAACGGAACGAGATCCGCCCTCACCATACGGCAATCCGCTGGCACCGTGAAAATATCCTCGGCCGAAAACCCGTTGTATGTGAAGGAGCATCCTTATGAAAAACCGGAAAACTGAAAAAATTATTTATTCGATATGTGTCGGCGACCTGCAAGAAGTTTCGCAAGAAGTCCTGGAGCGCCGCCTGACCAAGAAAGAAATCGATAAGGTTCAAGGGTCAGTGGGCGATTATATTGATTGGTTCCAAGCAATAGAGCACGCAATTCGAGAGCGTGTCCTGGAATGATGTGAGGAGAGCAGACTATGAATGACACCGGGCAAAACCCCGAAACCCACATCGCCCTATTCCAGCGAAAGGAAGTCCGCCGCGCCATTCACAACAATGAATGGTGGTTTGTCATCACTGATGTTGTTGCGGCCTTGACCGATTCGGTTGATCCCGGCGATTACCTCAAGAAACTCCGCAAACGGGACCCTTCCCTCGCCGAGACCTTCAAAGGGGGGGACAACTTGTCCCCCCCCTTGGGCTTGAATTCGACACGCCCGGCGGACGCCAGTTACTTCAATGCTGGAACACCGAAGGCATCTTCCGCCTCATCCAGAGCATTCCCAGCCCCAAGGCCGAGCCATTCAAACGCTGGCTGGCCAGGGTGGGTTACGAACGAATCCAGGAAATTGAAGACCCTGAACTCGCCACCAAACGAACCCGTGCCCTCTACAAAGCCAAGGGCTACTCGGACGACTGGATCGAAAAACGGATGCGCTCCATTGCCATCCGCGACGAACTGACAGACGAGTGGAAAAAGCGCGGGGTCAAAGAACAGCGCGAATACGCCATCCTCACCGCGGAAATCTCAAAAGCTGCCTTCGGCCTCACGCCAAGCCAATACGCCGAATACAAGCGTCTCAAGCGTGAAAATCTCCGCGACCACATGACGGACCTCGAACTCATCTTCTCCATGCTGGGGGAAGCCTCGACCACCGAAATCGCCCGCACCCGCGACGCTCAGGGCTTTCCGCAGAACAAACAAACCGCCCACGACGGCGGCGCGGTGGCCGGCAATGCCCGTCGAGAACTGGAAAGGAAGAGCGGACGTAAAGTTGTGACCAGCGAAAATTACCTTTCGCTCGCGCAATCGGCGAAGAAGGTTAAGCCCTTGCGCAACGACGCCGAGAACAAGCCGCCGGCCAGGAAGACTTGACCAAGCAGGGGGCGCTTACTTTGTCATCTTTTATTCTCAATGCTGCTTTTGGGCGGTAAAACGAACGACGTGGCCATTCACGACTTCGAGCCGGGCGGCATGAAATCGTAATTCGCACGCCCTTTGCTCACCTTTGCGCACAACTTCAGGACTCAATGGCGTTTCGGCCACCTTTTCGCCCAACGAAGCGCAAAGGCCAATTAAAACGGATCCCCCGACCCTTCCATCAAATCGCTTTGCAAATCCGTTTCTGTCGCAGGCCCCACATCAATATTGTCCGCTTCCGCTGGCCGGGATTCCTCCCAACGCGCATCCGCCGCCTCATCAAACGCCAACTCCGTGAATTTCCGCAACAAAGCCGACCTGTCCGCCGTAGGCCCGGCGAAGGCGGAATGCCTACACGCGATCATGTGCTTTTTCCCCGCGTCATCCAGAGCCCAGTAAACCGCGAAATACGCAAAATACCTGAACCCAGAGAATATTGGCGGAAAAATTCTGCAATTTTCGCGTGTTTCGCGTGTTTCGCGGTTAAAAGAATTTCTTCCGGCCTGCGCAAAAACAATCGCCAGTTCTTCGCGAAGAGGATGTCAGAAATATCCAGTCAGAAATATAACAACCCCCCCGTTCAGAGCGAAGCGGGCCAATTTCATTTTTTTGACTCGGTTTTTCTGACATCGCCATCCTGGATACGGAAACGGGTCTTGCACAAACTCCCGCAACATCATTGCCGCCACTCCTCTTTCAAACTGGCCTTTGCCAACCACCAAAGGCGCGGCATGGGAAAGCCGCAACCGAAACCGGAATTGCAGAATGGAACAACACAATGATGTGCGCCAGAGGCGCGGGCAGATGACGCAGATTGACGCAGAATCAGGAAAAAGCCTTGAACAGGAGCAAACAGAGTCTTTTCTCTGTTCCCTCCGTTCCTGTTCGAAAGTTCTTTATCTGTGTGCATCTGCCCCGTTATCTGCGGGCAAAGGTCTTTTCTTGTTTCCTCCGTCGTTGCGTTCCACCCGCCCGAAACGATACTTGCAGCAAGTTTCCCGCAACACCTGCCATTCCGCCGCCAGCACCTCATTGCGCAGGTGCTTCCCGCGCCGCATCCAGTAGGGCAGCTTGTAGTTGGAGAGAGTTTCAACGTCAGTGCCGGTCCGAATAATGGTTGTCAAGGGAAGTTGGATGTAACAGAATGTAACGGGGTGTAACGGGGGCACTTTTCGTAAACCGTTGATAATCAACAACTGTAACGGTGTAACGGGTGTGGCGCACCTCACCCTGCCTGCAAGAGGGGGCGTCGAACAAGTCGCCACCCACATTTCACTGAGGCATGACGGTTCAGGGGGTTTTGGCGGCGAAGGAGGCTTCGATTTCCTCCAGGGTTTTGCCCTTGGTTTCGGGCAGGAAAAAGGCGGCGGTGACGAAATAAACCACGGTGCAGGCGGCGAAGCCAAAGAACATGGCGCTGTAGCCGTATTGGCCGACGGTCGGCAGAAAGATGGTGGCGATGGTGGTGGATACCACGCTTTTGAGGAGCAGGGCAATGCTCATGCCGTTGGAGCGGATGCGCGTGGGCATGAGTTCGGAAAGGGCCAGCCAGACGCACACGCCGGGGCCAACGGCGAAGAAGGCCATGAAACAATAGATGCAGGCGGCGGTAAGCCAGCCGTTGGCCTCAGTCGGCACGGGTGTCACGAGGGCATTTTGAATCTTGAGCGGCGCAAGCCGGGCCGCGTCGAGACTGGCGAAGGGGTTATTGAAGAGCGCGGCCACCTTGGTCGCTGGAACGCATTTCTCGCGGTTCATGATCAGTTTCGCGCCGAGGTCGTCGGAACGCACCGTCTTGGTCGCGGCGGTGAAACCGCCATAAGAGTAAATGACCACCAGGGACTTGGGCTGAAGGAAGCTGGCCCCGACGGTGCCGGCCAGGACTTTGGCGGCGGTGGCCTCGTTGAAATCAATCACGGCGGTTTGATTGGAGGCCACGACCATGGCCTGCACGGCGTCCTTGACGTCCACGCGCCGGACTTCGGTGCGGCGGAAAATGAACCCCGTGGCGAGGAGGGAAACGATCACGCCCGCGCTGCCGAGGGAAAGGAGGAATTTGCGGCCTTTCCGGTCCACCAGGACAATGGCGGCGATGGTCGTCAGGAAATTGATGACGGTGAGAAGGAAGTAGCCGAGGTGGGCCTGCCGGTCGCTCAGGCCGGCCTGGATGAGAATGGTGGCGTTGTAGGCAATAATCGAATTGACGCCGGTGGCCTGATTGCAGGCCGCGATGATGCAGGCCAGGGCGAAAGGTACCAGGTATTTGCGCTGCAGCAGCGGCTCGCGGTTTTTTTGCCTCGCTCCGGCGCGGGATTTTTCCGCCGCGGCCAGCCGTTCCATTTCCTGATACTCGAGATGGGCCTGCGCCAGCGCGCGCGACCGCAGCAGGGCGCGCAGGGCGGCCTCCCGCCTGCCACGACGGAACAGCCAGCGCGGGGATTCGGCGATCAGGAAGCTGCCGATGACAAATAAAACCCCCGGCGGCAGCGAGACCCAGAAAATGCTGCGCCACGCCCAATCTTGCAGGGCAAACAGTTTGGCCGCGTCACCCAGTTTGGCCACTTCATCCACCCGGGCGCTGAAATAGAGTCCGATGGCCGCGGCCACGACGAAGCCGAGGGTGAGCAGCCATTGGAAAATCGCGGTGCCTTTGCCGCGATCCGACGCCGCCAGACACTCCGCCAGATAAAGCGGCGCGGCGACGGCGATCAATCCGCCGCTCAGGCCCTGCAACAACCGTCCGAAAATCAGCGCGCCATAGCCATGAGCCAGCGCGATGACCGGCACACTCACCACAAAGAGGATTCCACTCAACGTCATCAGGGTCTTGCGCCCGAGCAGATCGGCCAGCGCGCCGGCAAACAAAGTTGAAATCACACCGCCGAGCAAAACGGCGGCCACGATAAAGGAGAGCTCTCCCGCGTTCAGGCCGGAAGTGGCTTCCAGATATGGCAGCGCGCCGGAAATGATGCCGACATCCACGCCAAACAGCAGCCCGCCCAACCCGGCGACCAGGAGCAACAGGCGGTTGTAGCCCTTCTGGCCGCTCTCGGCGGCGCCGGGGAGGCGTTGACCGGCGATGTTCATGGAATCATGGTTGGCTGGGGCTTGATCTGTTTGTGGAAAGCGCGGAGTGTCACCGCCTATTCACGCGCCGGCGCCTGCAAACCGGCTGCTCCTCAAACCGATATGCGCAATCGCGCCGATAAGAAAGACAAAAATTTCGGCGCCCAAGCCCCATTTGAAAACAAAAAGCCACGCCTGTTTTTTTTTGCGCCGCCTGCGCGAAAGACGCCACGGGGCCGGGCCGCCTGGTTCCACCTCAACCCGCGGCCGGGGCGTTTTCGGGTTTTGGCATGAAAACGGCTGTAGGTCTAATCCCGGATGTGCATGTGACATGCTGGCGCAATAGCCGGCGCAAAACTTTGCAGAACATTTATGAAACCTGGCCGGTCAGAACCGTTGGCGCAACGTTGCCCAACCGGAAGACATTGCCCGGGTGTCACATACATGCAAGCGACCGCGAGATGAATATTTTTGCATTTTCTTCTTGCAAATGCGCTGATTTGTGGTTTTAATAGAATGATCCAAGCCGCAGAATAAATGCAATGAAAGGCAGAACCATGATGACATGCATCCGTCGTAAATCGCCCGCCACCCTTCTCTACATCGCGGCCGCAGCCGCGTTGATCTGCACCAGCGCCAAGGCCTCATCTTACGCCTCGGCTGTGACCAACAACAACGGCACCATTCAGTTCATTCTGAATCAAACGGCCGATTCCAACGGGGTGTACGTTCTCTTCGACAACGGCACGGTCAGCAACCTGTTGGCCGGCCAGACGAACGTGGGCTTGCAGACGTTTCCTCTGGGCAGCCACACCAACTTCGCCATCTACGTCATCACCACCGGCAACGGCGCCCCGGCCCAGATCAGTTCTGACACCAACGCCAACTCCAGCTACCCTTCCCCGCGCGGCGTCGCATCGCAAATCAATCCGAAAATCGGCCCCGAGTTCGGCCGCATTTACGTGGCCAACAGCACCGATACCGCCGCCGCCAAAGGCATTTATATGATGAACGCGGATGGAAGCTCATCGGCGCTGGGCCACGGGCCGTTCACGACCGGAGTGTGGACTATGGCGAGCACCTCCAGTCCCTACCGTATGAGAGTGGCGGACGATGGCACCCTTTACGTGGGCGACTTTTCCACGGCCGACGCGATGGTCTGGCAATTCGACCCCAATCTCAACCTGTTCACCAATCAGGTGCTGAGCGTTGTCGGTGAAAACCAGGGAATCGCGGCTGGAATCCACGGGGATTTCCTTGGCGAACCCGTGGCCGTCGGCAGTGTCGCGAAGGGGAATCTGGTGCTCTATACCGCTGACCCGGGGATGGCGGCGGCCACGCTGGCGACGAACGGCAGCGGCGGTGCGGGTCAGACGCTCGGGTTTCGCACCACGGCCGGCACGTATAATAACGTCTATCGTTACACCATTGGCGGGGACGCGTTGCCCTATCCCAACGCGCCTGATCTGGCCATCGGGATGGGATTGGGCAGCATCCCCGAGTTGACCATTGATGTCGCCGTCCACGAGCAAACCGGGAATATCTACGGAATGTTCTACCGCGACAATTTTGCGGCCCCCTGCCTCCAGGTTTTTGATCCGACCGGAACCACCCGGCTTTTCACCTCCCTGCCTGACACCCTGGTCAATGTGGGGCCCGATCCGGTGCGAGATGCCTACGCCATCAGCATTTCGCCCGACGGCCTGTATGTGGGAATCATGAGCGTCTTCGACCCGATTTATGTGATGAGTATTACCAACGGCGTGCCCGACATCAGTTCCTTGGTGACCATCCCCAACACGCCCAACGTGGCCAACGGTCGCGGGATATGCTGGGACGCGGCGGATAACGTTTATACTGTCAGCTCCGGTCAGGCTTTGCTGCGCGTTTTTTCCTTGGGCAACAGCACCGTCGCCGTTACCAGCAACGACTTCACAGGCACGAACGGAGGCTTCCAATTGGAGCTTCCGCCCATCCACGCCAATGTGCTCGCGACCACGCCGCTGGCCTCGCAGAATTACGGCACGCCGATTCCCGGCGTCTTCACCATCACCCTGAACACGAACATCCTGACCAGCCCGCTGGTGGTCAATTTCGTGCTCGGCGGCACCGCCACCAATGGCACCTATATTTCCAGCGCGACCAACACCGTGACCTTCCCCGCCGGAACGTCGCCTTCCGGCAATTGGTCCACCAATATCCTGATCACGCCGACGGCCGTGCCGGTCACCGGTCCGGTCACCACCGTCACCTGCAACGTGACCGGCGGCTCGGCTTATTTGGCCGTTCCGCTGTTGATTGATACGGTGACGATTGCCAACACCGGCCCGCAGTCCTTCAGCATCAGCTCGGTGCCCCTCCAGTCACCCCCGATCATGTCCGTCAGTGGTTCCACCAACTCGTCCCTTTACCGTGGGATTCCGAACGATTTTGTGCCGCTTCTCATCACCCGCCTGGGGGACACCAATGGACCGCTGCAAGGTTCACCGACCTCGTTGACCATCACCAACTTCGTTTACGGTGGCACGGCCGTGTTTGGCACGGACTACAAGGCCGGCGTTCAGAGCGGCATAACCCCGGTCAACGGCAGCGGCTCGGTCACCTTTAATCCCGGTGACATCGTCAAACAGGTGATCATTGGCAACCCGGTGCCGACGCCTTACGCAGCGCCTGCGGTTGGCGACAAAACCATCACCGTTGGCCTGGGCTCCGGAGCGCCCTCCCAAGAGGGTTACACTTATTCGGTGACGGGTGGGCCGGCCAGCTTCGTCGAGTTGGACAATTCCTTTGGAAAGGAGGTTGTGCTCTGGTCCGACCCGCTGACCAACGCTCTTTCCAGCACGAACTGGACGTTGACCTTCGCCAGCAGCAATCTGGGCAGCACCACGGTAAACCCCGTGATCTACACCAATTACAATAACGTCTCCCCGGCTTCCAGCAGTTACTCGACTGACGGCACCGGCACCAACGACTTCGACGTTGATTTCGGCTACCTGGTGGCCAACGACCTGGTTGGCCCATCCCTGGCCATGACGGCCAATGGCTGGAGCAACGCGTTGAAGATGACCGTCAACAAGGACGGGTTGAATAGTATCTTCTCCGCAACGGGAGCGTCCGCGGGAGTCAACGTCTATCCCCAAGGGCTGCTGTTCGCGGGGAATTACGCCTTGCGGTTCAACATGATGCTGGTCGAGGGCACCTTCAACGGCAGTTCCAGCTCGGAATTCGCCCTGTTCGGCATCAACCATTATGGGACCAACTGCAACTGGATCGGCGCCGATGTCACCCACGGCAGCGGCACCACCAACGCCGATGGAAGCTGGGCGGCGGTGGGCGCCGATCAGGGGGCCGCTCCCGGAGGCACCCCGGCCGACCTGGCCCTCTACACCGGCCTGCACGCCCTGCCCGATACCGGCTGGATTGAAACGGTCAGCGCCGTCGAAAACACCTTCTCCAATGTGTACAGGCATAATTCGCCCTTTACCGCCAGCGGCATCGGCAGCCCGGCCAATCTGGGCAGCCAGCCCGCCAACACCTGGGTGGATGTTGAAATGAAGCAATATCAAGGATCCTTCACCTTATCCATTGACAAGTCCATTGTGTTGACCTTCGCCAATACCAACGTCTTCACCAACGGCACCATCATGCTGGGCTATGACGACCCCTTCGCCAACGAGGGCGATGTCGGCGCCGCCTATTATTCCAATCTTCGCGTCGTTGAGCTCGCCCCGGCTATCACCAACGGTCCCAAAAGCGTGGTCCTCAATCCGGGCGGCACCGCCACCTTTAGCGTTGGGGCCGTTGGCACGCCGCCGTTTACCAATCAGTTGTATGCCTCCAACGGGCCGGTGGCCATCGGCAGCCCGGTGGTGGTGGCGACCGCGACGGACAGCGCCTCCTTCAGCATCGCCAGCGTCACCCCCGCCAATGCCACCAATTATTATGTGGTGGTGAGCGATGTGGCCGGTTCCATCACCAGCGCGGTGGCGACCATTACCGTGGTGACCCCGCCGCCCAGCATCACCAACAACCAGGATGCGAATGTTTCCTTCACGGTGGGCCTGGCGGGACCGGGCACGGCCGGCCTGCTTTATCATTGGAGCACCAACGGAGTCAACCTGGTCAACAGCACGCACATTGCCGGCGCCACCGCCAACCCGCTGACCTTGACCAACATCCAGCCGGCCGACGCCAACACTTACACCATCGTGGTGAGCAACACCTTCGGCTCCGCGGCGACGAACTCGGCGACCTTGACGGTAATCATCCCGACGCAGCCGACGTTCACGGGCATCACCTATGTCCAAACCAACGCGAACTTGCAATTCACCAGCACGGACATTTATGACACAACGAATTCCTTCACTTTGCAAAGCTCGACCGTGGTGACCGGACCCTACACCAATACGCCCGCCACGGTGACATTCAGCGGCGGAGTTTTCCAGATTGTATTGCCACAAACCAATGCGACAAAGTTTTACCGGTTGCTGCACAAATGAAGGTGATCGCAACACACTTCGCCTCCTCATTTGGCTGCCCGCTTTCCGGCGGACGCCCCGCGGCGAAAGCGGATGGCCTGCTTCAGTCTTGCGTGGCAGGGGCGGGTCCCGAGTTTATCGAGACCCGCCGCGCGATCTCAGGGCGGCATCAGCTGACGCATTTCATGGCGGGAACGATTGTGCTGGTGTTTTTATCAAAAATGTGGCAGATTACAAAGTATTATTGAAATGAGAAGTGCCACGAATAGTTTACCGGGCTCAACCGTGAACCATTCCCGGTCCGGAGGCCCTGCCTTCACTCTCATCGAGTTGCTCGTCGTCATCGCCATCATCGCCATTCTCGCCGCGCTTTTGCTCCCGGCCTTGGCCAGGGCCAAGATTCACGCTCAGGCGGCCAATTGTCTGGCCAACAAGAAGCAGATGAGCTTGGGCTGGCACATGTACTCCGACGACTACAATGATGTGATGGTGCCCAATTCTCCCTTGGGCGCCTCGGATACCGGCGAAATTTGGTGCCCGGGCGATATAGGAGAAAACTGGACCACCTCAACCGAGAATACCAACGTCGCCTTATACAGAAGTTGCCTGCTCGCCCCTTACCTCATCAACCAGGTCAATGTTTACCAATGCCCGGGCGATATGATTCCTTCTCAAAATGGAGTCCGGATTAGGTCTGTTTCCATGAACAGCCAGATGGGCATGATTTACATGAGCCAAGGTGTGATTGACAACCATAATGCGCTTACCTGGATATATAACCCCGGCTGGGCCTTGATCAGTAAGCTGACAGACCTTAGTGTTCTGTCTGCCGCCAATGCGTGGATTTTCGCCGATGAGGCGATGTACAGTCTGAACGACGCCTATTTGCAGATGCAATGCAGCCAGCCTCTTTATCCGGATGTTCCCGCCAATTATCACGGCCAAGTCGGCTCTTTTGCCTTTGCCGACGGCCATGCGGAACTGCACAAGTGGCTGCACGCAACCCTCCAGAACATTCCCTATAATTACGGGGTCACCGAGGAAACTACGGGTATGACCGGAGGCGTCCCCACTTCCGGGACTGACCCGGACTGGAAGTGGCTGGTCAGCAAAACGTCCTTCAAAGTCCAATAACTTTGCCAGTAGGTACATCAGTGCTGGATCGCAGAGCGGGCAGTCCCCTGCCCGCCGCACGACGATGGTGCGACGTTGAGTCCCCGGCCAATTCCCGATGGCGGACAGCGGAGTGCCATTAGTTTTCTTTTCGCCTTTCTCCTGCTATCGCTCCTCACCGCCTGTCAGATCGCGCCCCGTCCCGGCACTCCCGCCCCGCGCCGCGGCGATGAAATCGTGGCCGCCGGCCGGTTCTTCCACACCGGAACCCCGGTGGTTCTTTGGATGGACCCGGGCGGCTACGATGCCTACCGCGTCGAGCGGCGGTTCAGTCCGGTGGAGAAATCCGGCTGGGAGGATTCCAAGGCGGAAATCAACGCGCTGCGCACCCCCAACCGCTACGGCTCCCGCACAAAAGGTCTGACGCCGGAGCAGGTGGAGCGCGTCCGCGGCGGCGGCTGGGATTTGCCGTTGCTCCAACAGGTCGTGGATCAATTTGTCATTCACTTCGACGAATGCGGCACCAGCCGCGAATGCTTCCGCATCTTGCAGGACAACCGCGACCTGAGCGTGCATTTCATGCTCGATGTGGACGGGACGATTTACCAGACGCTGGACCTCAAGGAACGCGCCTGGCACGCCACCATTGCCAACGACCGGTCCATCGGCGTGGAAGTGGCCAACATCGGCTGCTATCGGGCCGACGGAAGAAATCCGCTGGCCGATTGGTATAGAACCACCAATGGCCAAACGACGCTGATCTTTCCCGGCCGGCTCGGTCCGTCGCCGGTTCGCGTGCCAGGATTTGTCGGGCATCCGGCCAGACCGGACTTGGTTCAGGGCGTCATCCAGGGCGAGTCCCTCGTCCAGTACGATTTTACCCCGCAACAATACGCGGCGTTGACCAAGCTGACCGCCACGCTGTGCCGGGTGTTCCCGAAGATCCGCTGTGACTACCCCAAAGACCGGGGTGCCAAGTTGATTCCCAAAAAACTGCCGGATGAAATGCTCAAGGACTATCACGGCCTGCTCGGCCATTACCACATTCAGACCAACAAAACCGACCCCGGCCCGGCCTTTCAGTGGGACTTGGTGGTGGGCGGCGCGCGCCGGTTGCTGCAGGAAATCAAGCCGCCGCGAATGATGCCCTGAATCGCCGGTGGATTTGGCTCGCGCGCAACCCGCGCGCCGGCTATGCATGCGGCCGTGCGCCATCGCAGCCTGTTGATCAAGCCTCCGCGTTTGCGGTTCGGGGATGTGGTTGGCCTGGTCGCACCCGGCAGCCCGCCCCGGGATCCGGGAGCGGTGGCCCGCGCCCTCGCCGCCCTGGCAAAACTCGGTTTCCATCCCAGGCCCGCCCACAACGCGCGCCGGCGTCTGGGATTTCTGGCCGGCAGCGACGCCGAGCGCGCCTCGGACCTCATGGAGATGTTTTCAGACCGGGAGGTCAAAGCCATCTTCTGCCTCCGTGGCGGTTACGGCGCGGGACGATTGCTGCCTCTGCTCGATTATGCATGGATCCAGAGGCATCCCAAGGTCTTTGTCGGTTACAGCGACATCACCGCGCTGCACTGCGCACTGCTCACCCAAGCCGGCCTGGTTTCCTTCCATGGCCCGATGATGATTGACGGACTGGGCGGCAGGCGCGCGCCCGCCTTCGCGCGCCAATCCTTGCTTCGCCTTATCATGGAACCGTCGCCCGCAGGGAGCATCCGTGAAAATTACCGCGGCAAAACTGTCCGCATTTTGAAGCGTGGCCGCGCGGAAGGCGCCTTGATCGGCGGGAACCTCTCGCTGTTGTGCGCAACCTTGGGGACGCCCTTTCAGCCGGACTTCCGCGATGCCATCCTTTTCTTTGAAGACATCAGGGAGGAGCCGTATCGCATGGACCGGATGCTGACGCACCTGCTCAATGCCGGTTTGCTGCAACGGGTCGCTGGCGTGGCGGCGGGCATCCAAGCGGGCGGTCAAAAGGAACCATCGAAAAGACGCGGGGAATACCGGCAATCCATGGAGGATGTACTGGAGGAGCGGCTGGGCCTGCTGAAGGTACCGGTGGTCGTCGGGCTGCCCTTCGGCCATGTTCCTCTGAACGCAACCTTGCCGGTTGGCCTGAAGGCCACGCTCGACGCGGACGGTGGCGACCTCCTCATCAACGAGCCGGCGGTGCGGTGAGGTTCACCCTCTGGGCCGGACGCGCAGGCCGGTTTTTTCCGGCGCGCTGGCAAAGGAGAGAATCCCTTTTTCCGTAATGACTCCGGCGTAAGGATCGTTGGTGATGAGCAGGTTGCCGTCCAGGTCCAGATTGTCCGCCAGGTTGGCGAGGTGGGCGCCAGCGCTGGTCAGGACGCTGGTTTCGATCATGCTGCCGATCATGGTTTTGAGGCCGGACTGGCGTGCGGCCAGGAGGGCCTCCTGGGCGGCGCTGATGCCGCCGGTTTTGACCAGTTTGACGTTGACGCCGTGAAAACATTCGGCGCAGTGGCCGGCATCGCGGGCGGTGTGATACGATTCGTCGGCGAACAAAGGAAGTGGCGAACGAGCCTTCAGCCAGATGAGGTCGCGCGCCGGGGTCTGATGCGGCATGGGTTGCTCGACGAATTGAATCCGTCCATCCTTGGCCAGCCACTCGATCATTTCCAGGGCTTGTTCCTTGGTTGGCCAGCCTTCGTTGGCATCCACGCGCACGGGTTTGGCGGGCGCGACTCCTCTCAAGGCAGCCAGGTTTTGACGGTCGCCCGCGTCACCCACCTTGAGTTTGAGCACGGGGTGGTTTGCGGCCTCAATGACTTTTTGGCGGATGATTTCAGGCGTGTCCAGGCCGATGGTCAGGGAGGTGACGTGATGCTGTTCGCGAAAGCCCAGGCCGAGGAAATCGTACACCGGCTGGCCGGCGCGCTGCGCGGCCGCGTCCACCAAGGCGATGTTCAAGGCACACTTGGCGGCCATCTCTTTGGGCCCGATGGCTTCCAGGCGGCGCATGCTGCCGGGGATGTCGGCGAAGGAAAGTTTGTCGGGATCCACTTTTTCGAGAAAGGCGGTGGCGCTGGCGGCGGATTCACCGTAAGTGCTCGCGGGCGCGGCTTCGCCAAGGCCGGCGACACCGTCTGCATCGGTCAGTTGCACCAGCACATTGTGGCGGAGGTTGGAGCCTGGGCGGCCCGAGATGGCCCAGCGGTGGGCCAGGAACAAATCACATGTCCAGAACTTGAGTTTCACCCGGCCAGTAAGAGGCTAAAACCGCCGGGAAAGCAATCCTTTTGACTGCGCCGTCCAGCCGCCCCTCCGCGCCCCGGGCGGGCGGCGGGGCGTTTTCCTCACGGCTCCGCTATCCACTGTTCGTAGGCGCGCGGGCCGAAGTAAGTGTAGCCGCGGCTTTCCAGCGCGGTGCCGGTCAGCAGGGCGTGGATGAATCCGTTGAGCTCCACCTGTTTGGTGTGCAGGACCGCCTTGTCCGGATTCTCGTTGAGCAGGAACTGGATCCTCCCGCCCAGCGCCGTGTATCGCTCCCATCCGCCCGCCGCTTCGCCTGTAAAGTCGAATTTTGTGGCGAGGTCCGACTGCATGGCGTGGCTCCGTCCCCAGGTCCCCCCTTGTTCGCTCACAAAGGTCTTCCCGTTCAGGAGCGCGATGCTGTCGTGGTAGGCCAGCACACACAGATAGTGCGGGTCCGGCCGGGAGAGCCATTGCGCCAGCTTCCCGGCGTGGCCTTTGGCGGCGTCATAGCGGTAATCGCTGTCCAGAAAAGCGATGCGCTCGACCTCGTCCGGAATGCGCTCCACGCTGTCCAGATATGCGAACGTGAAACTGCCGCCGCCGCTGTGTCCGGTCAGCACCAGGCGCGGCGGTGGCCCGGGGAAACGATCGCGCAGGGCGGCCACGATTTGCCCGGCGCGCCGGCCGTCGGGATCGTGGGCGCTGAGCCAGGCGGGCCAGGCATTGCTGGAGCATTGCAGATAGGCCACCGCCAGGGTCAGCCCGGTCCAGCGCTCCCGCAGCCAGCGGGTCTGGGCGCCGATGTGTTGAATGTCGGAATGCCAGTCCTCCCCGGGCTTGATTTTGCGGCCGATGGTTTGCTCGATGGTGTTGCCGTTGGGCAGCGCGTAGAGGACCAGACGCACCGGCTTGTTCGGATCGAGGGTCGCCCGGCAGGTTCAGCAGCACGCGCACGCCGGGTTCGAAATGCAGCGTCTCGTTCTTTTCGTGAAATCGCGCGTCGCGGCCCGCCGGGGCCGGCGCCGCCGCCGCGGCAACTGCATTCGATTCGGGCGGATGCACTGTTCCATAGCGCGGGTCCAACAGCGGCCCTTCATCGCTCAACAAAACGCACCTCTTTGCGTCCGCCAGCACCGCCGCGACGGTCGTGGCCTGGCCATCCACCGTCATGCTCCGCCGGACCAGGCGCGTGCCCTGGCTGTAATCCACCCACGAGGCCGCGTGCCCGAGGTAAAGCGGCTGGATCGGCGTGCCGTCCAGGCGATGCCAGCCGTAGATGGCGACTTTGTCCGGCGCGTTGACCAGCCGGCGCGTGAGCACCAGGTCCTTCTTGTCCCCTGCCACCAGCGCGCCCAGCGGATGCGCCGCCAGAACCCCGGCACGCTGCCGGCCGACGATTTCGTTGTGTTGCTGGAAGACCGGCACGGTGGTCATCCCGGCACTGGGCGGGATCGGCATGGGCGGGAGTTTGACGGCGGCGGCGGCATAGATGTCCCCGACCATGCGAGGAGTGGGCAGGACGCAATCCAGCTTGTCCGCCAGCGCCTGCGCCGTGGCCGGCGAAACCGGGACCAGGAAATAATCATCATCCGCCCCGATGGCAAGATAGTCGGGCGACACTTCGTAAACCGCGGTTGTGTCCCGCGCCTCCACCGGGCGCGTGACCGTGACGGGGACAAAGTGCCGCCAAAAATCGGGCACATTGCCGCGTGCGACTTCCGCCATGATCTCCTGTTCGCGTGTGGCCAGATCCAGGGCGGCGATCCGGCCGGCAAATGCCGCCCCCTTGGCCGCGTCCGGCGGGCGCGGCGGCAGCGACACATCACCCGCCAGCATCGAGCCTGACGCCAGAATCCAAAGGAGCATTGCCACCCCGCTGCTCATTGTTGCTTTCCTGGTTCGGAGGCGGAGCCTTGGTAACCAGCGCGATCTTTTTTCATGTCCAGGTGGCGGCGGGGCCAGCCGCTGTCGAGCCGCGACTCTTTCCCAGGCAGTCGAGTTTCGGCCCGACGGCGTCCGGCCGTGTCACCCATGGCTGGCGCATTAACATTTTTGGCATCCTTCGCCGCGCGGCGCTATTCTGGCGGAATTTCTTCCGCCTTGAAATCCCAGTTCCATTGGTTGAAGTAAAGATTGCCGCCGCGCCATTCGACTTCGCCGCGCTGGAAATCCACGATCTCGGAGCGGAAGAACAACTTGGCCGGATAAAGCGGCTGGGCGTAATCGGTGTTGACCACAAACCGGGCGCCGTCAATGCCGCCGAGGTAAAACCATTTCTCAGGATCCTGCTCACTGTGAACCAGCCCGTAATACACGTCCACCGGCATCCAGCCGTAGGGCGCCAGGTAGATTTCGCACCAATCGTGCATGTTCTTTTCCGGCCCGGTGACCCAGCCGGATTCCCAGCGGGCGGGGATGGCGTTAAAACGGCACAATGTCATAAACGTCATGGTTTCAATGCCGCAGTCGCCATGGCCGCGGCTGAGGGCGTAGTGCGGCAGGCAATCCAGCGTGGAATATTCCCGCGCCGAGGCCCAAGGCACATGCTCAGCCACCCATTGAAAAATGCGCCGCGCCTTGAGATAGGGATTGGTCTCCGCTCCAACGATGTCCCGCGAAAGGTTCTTGATTTCGTCGGAAAAAACAAGATGCGGCGGCTGCCCGGCCAGGAACGGAAGCAGGGCCGGATCGTTGGTGGAAACCGGCGTGACCCGGGTTGGATCAATGGGCTGGTAAAAGGCGCGGCTCGTGCAGGCAAACACAATTTTGAATTGCGCCGGCTGCCCGCTTAAGGCCGGTTTTTCCAGATAGACTGAGGCGATGGCATCGTTGGTGCCGGATAGAATGTAACGCGGCGGATCGGTGGAGATGAGCCGGATGTCCGTTTGCCGGTTTCCCGCATGAGGAAATGGCAGCCAGGCGCGAATGGTTTCGCCGGGCGGAACCGCTCCCGGTTTGACGCTCAACGAGCAGGTGACACGCCAGGACCTTGGCGTGCTGAGTTTCTCCCCCGTCTTGTCATGGTTCGCCAGCACCTTTTCAACGTCTTCCAACCGGTATGGCAGCGGGCGAAAAGTGGCGCCGGGATGCTCCCTCATTCTGAGCGCCCGGGCTTCCGGGTTGATGAGAAACAAATTGTTCGCCGCCCGGTGGAAATACCGGCGCGTCCCGTCAATATCCAAAAACTCCACGGCTCCGCTTTTTTCCCAATCGCCAAACTGTTCGCCACTGAGGGACGGCGCGATGGCGCGGGCCTCGCGGAAAACCTCCTCGCGCGTCTTGTCAAAGTCCAGGCCGATCCGCTCCATCCGGTCGCTTTGAAAAAGCAAGTCCTCCCGCGCCTGGAAATTCAAGTTGGTCCGGGTCAATTCCTGCATGATCTCCGTCCGCGCCTGCCGCCACTGCCCGGCGCCGACCAGCCTGCTGATTTCTTCAATCGAGGCGGCCCGGAGGCCCGCCGCCGGCAACACCAGCAAGACAAAGAATAAAAGCGATCTCATGCGCAGCCGGCACGATGAAGGGATTGAAAGCAAATGTAAATCGGTTTTTGGCGATGAACTGGCGCGTTTTGCCACCCTTTGGCGCTTGCGCTGGACCCGCGCCTGGGTTTAATCGGTCTGGCATGAGTCCGCCCGCCAACGTGTCCTTGCTGGTGACGATTGCCTTTCTGGCGGGGGCCTGCACCACGATCACGCCAACCATGAATTTCGATTTGCAAAACTACACCCTGGATTACAACACGCCGGTCAACCCCGTGCTGCAGGCCGCCCTGGAAAAAATGGACGCCGCTCTGCGCGCCCAATACGGCATGAGGCCGGGGCAGACGGCAACCGGCCTGCTGGATTTGCGGACAATGGCCTTGGCGATGATTGATCCCGACCGCGAGGAATACGCCGCCAGCGTCGCCAAGATCGGCATTCTGCTGGCCTGGTTTGAATATCATCCGGCGGCCGCCGCCAACCTGGACGCGCCGACACGCCACGAACTGGGTCTGATGATCAAGGCTTCCGACAACGAGATGGCGGCAAAGTTTTCCCATGAACTGGGCTTGCCGCAAATCCAGCGGGTGCTCGACGCGTATCATTTCTACGACGCCCATCGCGGCGGCGGCCTGTGGGTGGGCAAACATTACGGCCAGGACACCGCACGCATCGGCTCGCCGGCCGGTGACAATTCGCACGCCGCGACGGTGCGTCAGTTGCTGCGCTTTTATCTGTTGCTGGAACAAGGAAAACTCGTCTCGCCCCCGGCCTCAAAAACCATGCTCGCCATTTTCGCCTCGCCCGACATTCCGCAAGACAACCTCAAATTCGTCAAGGCGCTGGCCGGGCGCGACGCGCAAATTCTGCGCAAATGGGGTTCGTGGCAGGATTGGCAGCACGACACCGCGATCATCACCGGGGCCGGGCGGCATTATATCCTGGTCGCGTTGACCCATCACCCCAGGGGCGATGAATACCTGGCCGGTCTGGCCGTGGCGGTGGATGATTTGATGATTCGCCGCGCGGCCGCAGAACCATGATTCCCGCCGCGCCGGGGCGCCAGTTCTCTCGCAACGCCCTGACAGGGGTGTTGCCCTTCCGCCAGGCTCATCGCTAAGAAAAACTAAACAGTTGGCCAAATGGCGCGGCCTGGATATTGGCCAGCCCATTTATTCCGAGGTCCTTAAAAGTGGAGGACAGGACGACTTTTCCGCCCGCCAGGCCGGCGGTGTACATTTTGTAGTAGGCCACCCGGCCTGGCTCATCGGTCTTGTAGAAATTCAGGCAATGGATGGCAGGCGGGTTTTTCCCGTCCCGGGGAATTGCCAGCACGAGCAGATTCAGCGCTGAATTTGGCCGGGTTCGCTTTTTCAATTCCGGCAGCGCCTTTTCGATTCGGCCAGCCTTCGCCATGACGGCCAGCGCCCATTCGCTGTCAACCACACGGCTTGCCGGTGGATGAGGCGGATTGACCGCGCCATTGTGCGCCAAAAGCAGGACTTCCTTGTCCGTCGCGGCCAGGAATGGGTGGGAACAAATCGGGGAGTTGAGTGTTGGATCAGAGGCCAGCCTGGAATGGAAAATGGCATAAACGTTCCTGCCTTTGACCGGCGGCAACGGAACATCCTCCTGCCAGGCGGGAAGTGAACTGCGGTAGTGATGCAAACGGCCGCCGTCGTAGAGCACAAACCCCCATCCGTGCGGATGGCATGTGGATGCCGGGCCAAAGGCATCTTTTACGTAAGGGTCGCATTTTGAGCCGTCGCGGAAGGCCCGGTAAAGGGTCTGGAGGCCTGCGCTCTGCGCCTTCCCGCGCTTGCCGCCAATGAAAGCAATCATCCGGCACATAGATTTAAAGATGTCTGACCCTGTCTCATATTGTCCCGGACAATACGATTTGCCTGGCGGTTTGTCAAAAGACGCTATTGGCCAGTTGCAATGCTTCAGTCATGCGTGGCAGGGCGAGTCCCGAATTATCGGGACCCGCCGCACGACGGCAGCGCGACGTTGAATCCCCGGCCAAAGCCCGACGGCGGGCCCCGATATATCGGGACCCGCCCTACCTTTCCTGATCCAGCAATTTGACTGGCGCATTACGCCGATAAAGACTTTTTCTTTTCCCCGGACCTGTTAGTCTGGGAGCGCATGAAGATGACAACCCAATTTCTCGGCCTGATCCTCTGCCTGGCGGCGGGGACCTGCCTTGCCGTGGACACAAACGCACCCGCTCTCATTCCCGCGCCGCGGAAGATGTCGCTGGGCGACGGGGTGTTCCCACTCAAGCCCGGGACGATGATCTTTACGGATCACGCGTCCGTAGCGACCGGCCAACAACTGGCGGAGCGGTTGCGCAGATCCACGGGGTATCCATTCCAGGTCAGCTCCAGGGTTTTTGCGGGCAGCGCCATCCGGAACGCCATCCTGTTGACGACCCAAAAAGCCAGGGCGGGCCTGGGGCCGGAGGGCTACGAACTGTCGGTCGCGACCAACTCGGTGGTCATCCGCGCGCCGGCCCAGGCCGGTTTGTTCTACGGCGCGCAAACCCTGGCGCAAATGCTGCCGCCGCAAATCTTTTCCACCAATCTCGTCAGCCGTGAAAACTGGCTCATTCCGTGCGCGCAAATTGAGGATCAACCCCGGTTTGCCTGGCGCGGCATGATGCTCGATGTCAGCCGGGATTTCTTCACCAAAGAGGAAGTCGAACGACTGCTGGACCTGCTGGCCCTGCACAAGATCAACGTCTTTCACTGGCATTTGGTGGACAACAACGGGTGGCGGATCGAGATCAAGAAGTATCCCAAACTGACGCAGATCGGGGCCTGGCGGGAGCACAGCCGGGTCACGCCGCAGCGGCCAAGCGCCTCCAATCCGGAAACGAACACGGCCCATCCGGCTTGGGCCCCTGCCCTGCCCTCTGCTTATGGACCGGATGGCCGTTACGGCGGCTTTTACACGCAGAAGGAGATTCGCGAAGTCGTCGCTTACGCCAGCGCGCTGCATATCACCATCGTGCCGGAGATCGAATTGCCGGGGCATTCGGCGGCCGCGCTCGCCGCTTATCCTGAATTGAACTGCACCGGCGTGCTGCGCGGACAGGTGTATTGCGCGGGGCGGGACGCGAGCTTTGATTTTCTGGAGGGCGTGCTGACCGAGGTTTTCAATCTCTTTCCCGGCAAATACATTCACATCGGGGGCGACGAGGTGAACACCGCCAACTGGGCCAGGTGCGCCGAATGCCGGGCGCGCATGGAGCAAGAAGGATTGACCAACGTGGATCAATTGCAGAGCTATTTCATCCGGCGCATCGAGAAATTCGTCAACGCCCGCGGGCGCAAGCTGGTGGGCTGGAGTGAAATCATGAAAGGCGGGCTGGCCCAAAGCGCCACCGTGATGGACTGGATCGGCGGCGGAGTCGAAGCCGCCACCGCCGGGCACGATGTCGTCATGTCGCCCAATGCCGACGCCTACCTGGACCACTACCAGTCGCAGAACCATTCCACCGAGCCGTGGGCCATCGGCGGATACCTGCCATTGAGCAAGATTTACGCCTTCGAACCCATTCCCGCCAAGCTGGACGCGCAATTCCAGTCACACATCCTGGGCGCGCAGGGCAATCTCTGGACGGAGTACGTCGCCTCCTTCAAGCATGTTGAATACATGGCCTTTCCGCGCATGTGCGCTCTGGCGGAAGTGGACTGGTCGCCCAGGGAGGCGCGCAATTGGGATGACTTTTCCCGCCGCTTGCAAACCCATCTCCTGCGCTTGGATGAACTGGGCGTCAATTACCGCCCTGTCTCCGTTGATACCCGGAGATCGGATTCGGCCCGTTAGCAGCCCGTTAAGTCAACCTGGCTGACTGGCGGCGCCATCGTCGCGCCCGGCCTCATGGACGCGAATGTAGCGGCGCAGCGCAAGCAGGCCCGCTGGCGCGACCAGGCTGCACACGGCCACGATCAGCCAAAGAGTTTGCGAATGGCGCGGGCCGGTTTCCGGACAGTAGCGCATGAGCGACTGGCCAGAAAATATCCCGATCAGCATTTTGGCCAGCACCCAGGGCACGTAAGACAGGGCGCCGTAGGAAGCCTCCTGTCCTTTGGGCGCAATCGCCGCCGCATACTCATAGACGCGCGGCGAATAGAAAGCTTCTCCAATCGAGAGCATGAGGACAAAAAGCGCGATCATCACGTAATACGGATGCACGCCGCCCTTGAGGCCGAGAAAGAGGTGGCCCACGAAATTCCCGGGCCAACCGTTGGCCATCGGCTCGAACCAGGCCGGCGGCAGCGCCATGATGAAAATGGATGCCGACGAAATAAGGCCGCCCACAATCACCATCGAGTAGGCGGAGAACTTCTGGGTGAGCGCGCCAATGACCGGCGCCAGCACAATAATCAGGAGGCTGTTCATCCCCCACAGGATTCCGATGGGCGCGCCCGGGCCTAACTCGCGGATGCCAAAAGTCGGATAAACATAGTCCATCTGCCGGTAAATCAGCTTGATGAACCCGATCAAAACAAGAAAGGCCAGGAGCCGGTAGAATCCGGTTTGCCGCAACAAGGTGGCAAGGAGGCGGACGGTTTCCCGCGACGCTTCGCGCACCGTCAGACCAATGGATTGCATGAAGCTCCGGTCTGAAGGCCGTGGTTTCAGGGGAACCAGCTTGAGACCTTCGTCGGTCGCCTCTGCGCCTTCGCGCAATAAAAAGACCAGCGGCAGCACGAGCACCTCCAGTATCAGACTGACCATGAAAAGTGCCTGATAGGTCGAGATGTGCAGGCCCGGCGCATCCAGATGGCCGTGCTCTCCCAAGCCCCTGCGCACATGATCGAAGAGCCAGGCTGCGATGAGGAATCCGACATTCATCATCGCGTAAATCATGGAGAAGGACATGGACCGTTGCCGGGTGTTGGAATAGCGGCGCGCCGCCGCCACCAGCACCGGCCCGGTCAGCGCTTCGCCGACCGCCAGCGGCAACAATCCGCCTGCCAGGGCCAGCCATTTGACCGTCGTCAAGACCATGACCAACCGCGAGGCGATGCAGAGGCCCGTTCCGAGAAAGAGCGTCCGGCGCATCCCCAGCACGTCCGTGAGCGAGCCTACCAACAGCATGGTCACCGTCATCATCATGGACCACGCGGCCACCAAAGGAAGGGCCTGCGCATCACTGTAACCCAAATCGGAGTGAAGCCAGAGGACGATGGTTGAGTTGGTCAGGGCGTAGCCGGCGATGACGACGAACTTGATCGCGAAGATGATCCACAATTCGGGAATCGCGTCCTTGAGGACACCAAACTTGGCCATGAAACGGATCAGGGCGGAAGTGTCAGCGGCGCCCGCTTTGCCGCCTGGAGCGGTGTTTGTCATTTGCGCGGCACCATCAAACGACACTTTGGCGCCGTGGTAAAGGAAGAATCCCGCCGCGACATCGGCGCTGGAGCCGCTTTGGTCACGATGTGACCGGCCTTGCGCCAAGCCCATCCCTCCCGGTGGCGAAAATCAAGGCGCCGCCAAACCAACGGCTGCTTTCCGATGCTTGCTCCCACGGTGATGCGTCAGTGATGGGTGCAAATGAGTTGGCAGGGTCGGCGGGTTGCGCCGACCGGACGCCGCAGCGCGGCGTCCCTACCCGCTCATGACTGACGCATTATCTCCCGCGCCCTATTGACATGGACAGCCACTTGGTCAGGCTGTCGAGATGTTCCAACGCCTTTTTTTCGTAGGTCTGCTTTTTGATACCGGAACTGATGCCGCCGAGTTCCAGAGCGGCGGCGTAAAGGCGGAGGCTTTTGGAGAACACGTCATCCTTGCCCGTGAGCCGGAAAAAAACTTCGTCGCCCTTTTTGTCATCCTTGTAATCTGGTTTCTCGAACGGCTGGATGAAATACAGGTAAAACTCCCGGGTGGGCACTGCCGTCGAGCGGTCGTTGGGGGCGCCGAAAAAAAGATAACCCAACCGGCCAGCCTTGCGGTCCTGCCATTCGATTTCATGCTGCCAGATTTGAAAGCCAGTGACGTGGGTGGGGGTGTCGGTGCATTCGAGCACCTGGCGGAGGGCGTCGTAGTAATACCGGTCAAGAGTGCTCTCTTCCAGGGTCTCGGCCCGCTTTTCGACCAGAGCGTCGTAATCGTCCGTTTTCTTGAGATCGAGGTAATATTGGCGATTGTCCTTGTTCGACGAAATAAACTGGCCACTGACAGTCTTGTGGATTTCTCGGAGCGTGGTTTCGATGATGGAGAGAAGATCGTCGGCGGGGTCGCCACCCATTTCTGCGGCGCCGGAGTGGTAGAGGCAAAGGCCATCGCGCAGTTCCTCTGGCGTCAGGCCGAGCGGGGAATACACGTCGCCCACGGTGAGCCGGTGGACCGACAGGCCCTCGATAATGCGGATGGCCATCGGTTTGTAGATTTTCTTCGGGAAGGCACTCTGGACCTTAGCTTCAAGCGTGGTGCTGCATTCGATGATGGCCTTCACTTCCGGCAGGGCACGATGGGCGGCATTATCTTTGAGCGCCTTCCAATAACTGTCGTAGGCGACAATGCCGGGACGGTCTTGCGGAACTTCCTGGCCGACCAATTCCTTGATGGCGAAGGAGATTATTTGCAGGACCCCGCGCTTTTCGACAATTGGAATTCGCTCGAATGTCTCAACGTAACCGGGATGAATTGGGAACAGCGCGGCAAAATCGTCCATGCGCTCGGTCATGTTGCCGTAGAACTTGGCAAACGGGGTCAGATATTCGCGGATCCTGGCGAGTTGGTCCGGTGATTTTTGGAGGAGGCGGTTGGCGACAACAAATTTGACGTCCGTGGTGGCAATCTTCACCTGCTGGAAGCGGTCCTTTACGCGGCCCAGGCTGTCGGCAACATGCGCAAAACGGCCACTGTCAAAAATGGCCTCCTGCACACCAGCCATGAAGCGGAAGCGGAGGTCTTTGCACACCTCTCCAATTTCACGGAGAATCCCGAGGTCGAGAATCAGGGCATGATCTTTGCGCGTCCGGAGGTAGTCGAGCAGCTCATCGACCACGAGGAGCAGTCCATGATTGGGAAATTTTTGGTGGAAGACGTCCATCATGGCCTCCAGCGCCGTCTTATTTTCACGGATTTTGTCGGCGGCCGGAAATTGGAAGTTGATGCCCCATTCGGCGAGTTTTTCCTCAAGGTGGCCGGTGATTATTTCCCGAAGGGACATCTCCGTGGAACCGATCTCCAAACGGATGACTTTGAATTTTCCTGCGATGGCCGTGGCGGCAGCGCGGACTTTGTCGTGTTTGAGCAGACCCTTCAGTTCCTCATTTTCAGCGACGCTGGAAATGACGGACATCAAATGGGACTTGCCCGTTCCGTAATTGCCGACGATGAGCAAGCCCCGATTATCCTGCGGCTTTGCATACTGCAACTGTGGGAAAACCAAGTCGCAAAGCCTTTGGGCCATGTCGTCGGAAATGACGTATGTGGAGACAAATTCCCGGGCCTTGGCGGTTTTACTCGCCTGACGCAACTCGATGACAGATTCGATGGGCTGGAACTGGATGAGTTCGTTGTATTTCATTTCATGTGGTCAGGTGAAGCTGGAGTTTTTCGTCGGAAACGGTGACGATGGGGAAACCCACCGCCATCTGGCTGAAGAAATCAGGGTGGCCAGCGTAGCCGAACCTCAATTCGCCGGCGTCGAGCGGGCCGTCCCAAGATGCGATTATGAGGCGATTGCGGGAGATGTCCTGTAGAAAAACAAGCGGGTTCAGGTGCAGCGTGGAGTCAAAGAGGATTTCCGTGTTGTCGAGGCACAGGCCAATCTGGATGTGCTCATCAACCAGTTCGATGGCCACCTCTCCGGCCTGAAGCGGGCGTTGGCGCCGCGTCACCCCGAGCAGGCGCTCGCTCAACAGGAGGCTGAGATTAAGGATGGGCAGATTCAACTCGCCAGCCACCAGTTTCAAAAGTCTCGTTTTGCCGGAACCGGAGGGACCTGCGATGACGGTCAGTTTGTAATAGGCACCCTGGCAGGCCCGGACGGTTTCGATAAGCTGAGGAAACGGGATATCGGTCATGGAGCAGCCCCCCTCTGCCTGTGCATTTGCGAAAATGCCAGGGCGCAATTCAAGCCCTGCAAGGAAACCTGCCGGCTCAAAGAATCAAAAGTCAGGTCCGCCGCCATACGTGTAGCGGGAATGATGTCACCTTCCGTTCTTTTTTACAGCAAAAAACAGATCGAAATATTCCCGCGCAACCCCTTGCTGTCGTGCAGTTTATTCTCTATCGGTCTGGAAGCCTTGCTCGTCCACCTGTGCCACGGAACTTTGCATTCCGCCTGTAATTCACACGGGGGGGCATGCTCCCCGCGTCCTTCAGTGCGGCGTGCAAGTTGGCGAAGCTCAACCGCGCCTAAGTGCCGGCCCGCGCACTGGCGCAATGCCGCCGGGGATGCTGAGGAAGGCCCAGTTCGATGAATTGAGGTTCGTCATGGCGGAACAAATGAACGGGTTGCAGGGGTTGGGGCAAAAGGGCTGGTTCGATCGGCGACATCCTTAAACCAATTCTCGAAAAGACCAGCACATCGTCAAAAACAACGGGCACGGATCAGCGGCGTCAGAGTCGCTTGTCTGGGACCTGTGCATCCATCTGCAAGATAAAGGAGCCGGTCGCCGTTGTTACAGGACATACAGCAGGAACAGACCAATTTCGCCGTCCCATACGCATGGATCCCACCGAGCCACACAACGCCATTTTTTTATAAAACGCCGTCGGCACGCTTGCAATGAGTTGTTTTTTTGAAAATGGGAACAAAAAAGCGAAAAAACAACCTTTTCCTTGACTTTTTTCCTTGGCGCATATAATCTCAAAGTGACTGATGGCGATAAATTGCTGACCATCGAAGAGCTGGCCGACCGGCTTCAGTATTCAGTTGAATGGATACGGGAGAAGGTTAAAGCTGGCATTATTCCTGCCATCAGATTTAATTCGAGGGCTTGGCGGTTCCACTGGCCGACTGTAGTTGCCGCACTTTCGAAGCTGCAGTAACGGTGTCTAGCCATTTTTTGGTATTCAGGTAGGCCTTCACCTTCTTGGGGGTTATCTCCCAGTGTTGGAAGGACACAGACTCGGGTACATGCAGATCGGCGTAGTGCTTCAGGAGCACTCGGATACTGTTCCCCATGTCCTTGATCACGTCATAGTCGTTCTTGTAAACAGCCCGCAAGTGCGTTGCACAGTTCTTTCGCAGTCCGTCGCGGATCCACTCTTTCAAGCCGATCAATTCGCAGCACTGGTCCACCAGACGACGCTCGTTCACCGGCGGAAGCGGGTTTTTCAGTTCCTTGGCCAATTTCAGCCACTCCACCGCTACGGGCTGCAGGCGAATGGTGCGCTGGTCTCCGGTTTTGGCAACGTCAACGCTCACCGTTGCAAGTCCATGTTCCAAGTCGATTTGGTCCCACCCAAATGGCGGTTTGCCGGCCGCAAGCGCCTTGGCAGACTCGACCTCCTCTGGCCTCATGCACCCGAAAAATCCAAGTGCCAGAGGAGCGAGAATCTGCTGTGTCAAAGGGTTCGACAGCGCGGCAGCCATGATGTTTAGGGTGGTCTCGTTGGGATATATTTCGACCGTGACGCCAATTTTACCGATCGGCTCCAGCCGATCAACGATGTTGAGACTGCACCAGCCCTTTGCAATTGCCACCTCCCAGAGCGACGAAAAACGACCTTGGTTTGTTCGCTTTGTGTTCAAGCTCCAAGGCTGCTCTGTCCTGGTTTTTTTCTGGACCTTGATCCAATCCTCCAGTTCTGCGGGCTGGATTTCGTGGATCGGTTGCCTCTCCCGGCCTTCGCCGAACCTCATGAATAAATCCGCCACTTCATCAACATACCGTTGCGTTTTGCCTGCGGCAAGCTTCCGACGTTTGAACTCAGCAACCACGTCTTCGTAGGCCATCGGGGTGGTCGTTGTCTGTTGGTTGTCCTTTCGCCATTGTTGCCAATCGGCCCAGACGCCAGGCAGCGTCTGGCCTTTGGCCTTGATATCCTGCAAAACGCTAACCACGAGATCTCGCTCCACCGGGGTAAGCCGATCCCAATACTCGCCTCGCCTCTTGACCTCCTTTTTGTATTCGTCAATTTCAGCGTCAGCGTCTCCCTCAGTTTTAAAAGTGTGCCGGAGCTTTTTCCCTGTTGCATCAATCCCGTAATCCAGCTCCCACCGACCACTATTTAGCTGCCTCTTGGTTGGTTCCTTCTTCATGTCAGTTTTCGTCAGTTTATTCGTCAGTTTTCGTCAAAATACCTACCTGAGAACTACCAAACAACTCCTTAACATGTCAAACCGCAATCGAAGTGGGAAAAGCGCCATTTTACGAGGCAAAACGGCGCCTTTGCGCGGCAAATTGGATGGTGGAGCCGACAGGAATCGAACCTGCGACCTTCTCATTGCGAACGAGGAGTGCTCCCCATGAGAGATTGGCGAATATAGCATTGCTCCGTTTTGCGCCTGTCATTTTTAACTGCGCACGCCACACAGTACCTCTCATTCGCAAGTGCCGTGGAGTTGTGGCTGGGTCAGCTTGCTCTGGCCAAGGCAATGCTCAACCAGCCGACCAAGAACCGAGCGCTCAGAGCCTGGGCAACCCTTCCGTTTGGAACTTCTGGTCGAGTTCGACGAACGCGGGGTGATGGTCCGGCCAGAACGACGCGCGCTTGGTCGGTTTGGGAAACAGATGCGAATCGAACCGCAGCAACCGGTGCATTTGGTGAAAGGCAAGGCCATCCATCCCCAGGAGATCCTCGATCTCCTGGCCGGTGCGAGAGGTCGTTTCGGCGCGGTCGCTCTTGGCCCGGAAGCCAGCGTGGTTCATGAGGTTGACCACTCCGGCCTGCCAGTCCAGCTGCTGATAGTAGTAGGACCGCATCAGCTCTGGCCCGAGATCACACTCCGACTCGCTGAGGTGGTCGGACAGACGCAGGTTTCCGCCCAGCCAAGAGTGCGTCAGGTGGTTGGCGAGCGGGTAAGCGCGGAAGTTGGGGTCGGCAGAAATGTTTTGGATGAGCCGCATGAAATTGGAGTAGTAGGGCTCGACGCGCTGGAAATAATTGAATTCCCGGATGGCGGCATGCTGGGTGGAAACGGCGTAGGAGCTGAGATCGCCGGGCCGGTCCAGTTCCATTCGCCAATGGGTCAGCACGATGGCGAAGACCAAGGGCTGCAGGGGAGCCGGCAGGGAGAAGGGCAGGCCATCGTGGGTGACCGCACCCCGGAGCAGGCAGGTGGCGTCTTCAAATCCCTCGCGGTCCAGCCCCAACTCCTGTTGCAAGGCCGGGTCCAGGGTGGCGTAAGCGCAAGTCTCGCTGCGACGCGCGACGACCCGCCGGCCGCTGGGCAAGAGCATGGCCCGATCCTCATGGTCGTGCAGAGTGAAGTCCTGCATAGAGTCGCCTGCCGCTCGGAAGGGGTATCCGTAATAGCGATCCCCGTTGCCGAAGCGGGCCAGCACACGCCAGGGGTCGGGTTCGCAGTCAACGCAGGGGTAGGCAAACCCGCCCGTGGCGGGCAGGATGTCCGCGAAAATGGGGGCCGGCATATTGGCCAGCCCGCCCAAGTGGGCGTCTGGATAAAGGTAACGCGCCGGGAACAACTGGGCCGGGCCCAGGCCCCGGGCCAGCGAACCGAGGAACAGAAACACCTTCTCAAGCTGGATGTGGGGTGTGAGGGCGAACCCAATCTGCGGCAGGGCGAGAACGAGGGTCGTATGGACGCCTTGCAGCACCTTGGGCTTGAGTTCCTGCCAGAGGCTGTGGTGATAACGCACATGGCGGGCGTTGATCCCAAGCCCGGTGGATTGGGAGGGTGATTCAAACCAGGGGAGATCCTGGAGGGTGGCGGCTTCCGGAGGCAGTGGCGCCAACTGCGGAAGCTGCGGCTCCGAGCAGAACTTCGGTTGGTATTTCCAATCCCGGAGCGAGTCGGGGAAATTGCCGGTGACGGAGGTGGTGATACAGTCGCCAGCGGTCAACCCGGCGGGCATCTGGAAATCGGTGAAGGCATGGGCCCGCGCCAGGGGGACCGCGCAGTTCAACACCTTGCGCCCCCGGCCGCAGCCGCGGATGAAATCCGTGAAAGCCTGTTCGGTGTGCTCGGCGCCGGGATTGGCGATGACGTTCCATCGTTCTGCGAAGTTTTCGGTTTGTTGCGGCATTGGTTTGTTTGTCGGAGCGGCGCTCGCCAAGGAGTTGCCACGGACGCCTTGAGGGACGCGGTTATAGGGTGTGGGCTGAGGAAACGACCACCGCCCTGACATGTTAAAGTATTTTTGAGCGTAAGCTTTTGACGAGGAACCGACGCACTCCTCCTCCCAAACGCTGTCAGGCTCGTCGTACCCGCAGCCTGGAAAATGTATCGTTGAGCGAGGAAGGCAATCGCGGTGGTTAAAGCCGCTTGGCGGAACTTTAAACCAATATAAAACTCACATTGCGCACGATAAAACTGACATGTTTATCGTGCTCCTTTAGCACATTGAAGAAAGAACGCCTGCCAAGTGTTGACTTGCTTCAACGAGGCCGCGCCCGCACGGGCGCGGAAATGACGAACGCTGCCTTCAAAAGGCCCGCCCGGGAAGGCGCAAGCGCCGAACGCACGGGCTGGGACGCGGTACCATGTCCCCGCCGACGCCGCCGTCCGGAAGTTGTAGTATTCTCCCTCCGCCGATTCTGGACAAACTTGGCGCTGTCCGCCATCGTTGGTGGATAAACACGCGGCCGACAACGAAATCGAGACCGAAAAAAGAAGAAAACCCATACTTGTTCGCCTTTGGCTAGATCCGACCGACCATCCTGTTATCATGAGCGAGGAATATGCGGATCGGAAACTGGAATCCATCCACCAGCAAGTTGGTGGGTGGTTCGATGGTTTCGCCAACAGCCCCCAGCCGTGCCGAAGCTCAAAAAAACAAGGCTTCGGGCATTGTCCGGTGCTTTCCCGCCACGGCGACGGTGTGAACGGCCCCAGTCGCACGAAAATTGAAGAGATGGCCCGCTTCGTGTACAAGCTGGAGAAAATGCAAGAAGCCCGCCCATGAGCAGCCAAGAATGGTCAATAGCACCGCCACGGCCAAAGTGACCACCCACACGGAGCAATGTTTCGCCGAACTGCTGGCCCGCGACAAGGAACTTTCAGCCCTCCGAGCCGAGCACGCGCGAAAGCCCACGACGAAGCGCCGGGCGGCAGCGGAGTGGGTTTATGGTGAAAGCATCAGCAACAGCCTGTTTGGGGCAGCTCTAGCGCGCCTTCAGGGCGAACGATTGCTTGCACCCAAGTGGCCCCAGCCTTTGGCACCTTGGCCATTGACCCAAAATATGGCCCTGTCCTGTTGACGGTTGGCTGTTATGAACACGGTGGCGGCCGACGTGCCAAACAAAGTGCATCGTGGCGCCACATGGCCGAGCAATGGGCCGCTTCAACCCCAAAAATGGTCCGATTGGACTTGACAAAATGACCTCAAAAAGCTTGTTTTTGACGGGGGAACGCCGCATTCTTGCCCTATGCGTCTGCTAAAGGTAGGATTTTTCGCTGGCATGATGGTCGTTGCCAATATTGTTAACGGTCAATTGACGATTCGAGTGCCCGCGGATTATCCGACAATTCAGGCGGCCCTCAACGCTGCCAGCGTTTTGACCAACGACACCATATTGGTGTCGCCTGGGGTTTATGCTGAATCCGTCAATTTCAATGGCAAAGCAGCCCTGTTGATCAGCGAGAATGGTCCGACTGTGACGTTGATAAATCCACCTGCAGGTTCGGCTGCCGTTACCTTCAACAGCGGTGAAATCTCGAATTCGACCATATCTGGCTTTACCATCACCAATGGTGGGGTTTCAGTTTTGTTTTCGTCGCCAACGATTATTTCGAATACGATTACCGGCTGCTCAGGAAACGGGGTTTACTTGGTTGGAGGGAACACTGCGGTAATCCAAGGCAACATCATTGAGGATAATGGAGGGGGTATCGGTCTGGATGGGGCTGGAGCTGCCATCGTCAATAATTTGATACAAAACAATCAGGGGAACGGAATCAGCATGGAAAATGGAAGCGATTCTCAAATCGTTCAAAACCTAATCGCGCATAATGCTGGAGATGGCATTAACGCATTGGTACCAGACGGGACACCTGGTCCATTGGCCATTAATAACACAATTGTGGAGAACGGCGGCGCAGGGATTAACGAGTATGGCTTTATCTCCAGTTGCGAGATTATCAACAATATCGTGATTGGAAATCCTGCGCTCAATGTGAGCTTCTTGAATACGACCCCTTCCTTCCCCACCATACAATTCAACGATTTTTACTCTGCTGAGGGCAATTTGTATGAGGGAGGATTTGTCACCAACTTGAATGGAGTTGATGGCAATATATCAACCAACCCATTCTTTGCTTGCCTTCCCGGCGGCGACTTCCATTTGCTGGCTGGGTCACCCTGCATTGATGCGGGCACGAACGGAGCGCCTGGCCTGATTTCGGTGGATTTTGATGGAAACCCTCGGGTCTTGGCCGGCAAATCCAACGACACGGCGATTGTAGATATGGGGGCCTACGAGTTCAATCCCGCCTCACCGCCAACTCCCTGCATATATTTAAATCCTCCTTCAAACGTCGTGGTAGTGGCCGTGGTGGGGCAAAATTCAGCGGTCGTCAATTATCCCGCGCCCGACGCTACGCCGGCGGCGACGGTAACTTGCATTCCGGCTTCCGGTTCAATTTTCCTGGCTGGCACCAACGTCGTAGTTTGCACCCTGGTCTATGGCACCAATACCTTGACCGGCACTTTCACCGTCACCGTTGAGGTTCCGCCGTTCGTCAACAACCAACCGTCCATTATCAGCGTTTTGGCTAACAGCAACGCCACCATGACCGTTGGCGCGCTCGGAACGGGGCCAATGAGTTATCAATGGTCATTTGACGGCGCGGCAGTTGACGGTGCCACGAACACCATCTTGACCGTGTCCAACGCGCAATCGCTCAACGAAGGCTATTATCAAGTCACCCTGGCAAATAATGTCGGCACAGCCACCAGCTTGCCCATCCTCTTGCGCGTCTTGCCTTCCGCCGCGCTGATTATTTCCGGACCGCTTCCTGTTTCTGTTCCGGCCGGAAGCGAGGCACTGTTCAATGCCAATGTTCTTGGCAGTGCGCCATTGAACATTCATTGGTTTAAAGATGGCGCCTTTCTCCCGGAAGCCACTTCCTCCCAACTGGTCATTTCCAATGCGCAGCCAGCCGACGCCGGCGTTTATCAAATACAGGCCTCAAACTATTTGGCATCAGTCACCAGCGCCGGGGCGACGTTGACGGTGCTGCCGGCCCGACCGTCGTTTGCCCTGCAACCGGCTTCCGTGGCGGCCGTGGCTGGCACCAATGCGGAGTTTGACAGCCTGGCCATTGGTTCGAACGACGCCCTGAACCCCATCCGATACGCCTGGTATTTTCAGAACCACCGAATCGCCGATCAAACCGACCCAGTTTTATCGTTCTCCTCGATTGCCGCCACAAACCAGGGCGCCTATTATGTTGTCGCTTCAAATTCGTATGGCACGGCCACCAGCACGGTCGTCCAATTGACGGTTTATCTGCCTCCCTCGTTCCAAACCGGTTTGCCTAACCAGGTGGCGGACGAGGGAAGCGTGGTTCTTTTGAGCGCAACCGCGACTGGGACAGCGCCGTTGGCCTACAGTTGGACTTTCAATTCCACCCTACTTTCTAATACGACGGCATCCATTTCGCTCACCAACCTCACGCTGGTGCAGTCGGGGTTTTATTCGGTTACTGTCACGAATCTATTTGGCACCGCCACCTCCACCGGCAGAGTGAGCGTGTTTTTGCCGCCGCTGCAAGTCGCGGCTTGGGGCGATGATTCCGGGGGACAGACCCAGGTGCCGACCAATTTGGACAATGCCGTGGCGATTGCGGGCGGGGACTATCATTCGATTGCGCTCCGGCATGACGGAACACTGTTAGCCTGGGGCTTTGACGGCGAAGGGCAAATTGATGTCCCCACCAACTCCTTGCGTTTCGTAGCAGTGGCTGCCGGGGCGGAGCACAACCTGGCCATTGCGGAAGACGGCAGCGTCGTCGCCTGGGGAAGAGACGATTCAGGGCAAAGCGATGTTCCCAGCTCAGTGTCAAACGTGATGAGTGTGGCGGCGGGCGAGTCCCACAGCTTGGCCTTGCAGGCATCGGGAGCCGTGGTGGCTTGGGGAGATAACACCTATGGGCAAACCAGCATCCCGGATGCGTTAATACCAACCTCATTCATCAGTACCTGGTGGGGAGGATACTGGGCGTACAATCCCGATTGGGTACCGGTTCAAGCG
Organism: uncultured Verrucomicrobiae bacterium; assembly: GCA_963707025.1. Lineage (GTDB taxonomy): Bacteria > Verrucomicrobiota > Verrucomicrobiia > Limisphaerales > Palsa-1400 > JBEKOF01. Next base: position 113,309 of record CAVPOM010000005.1, read on the forward strand.
ATTGCTGCGGGACGCAACCACAACCTGGCATTGCTGACTAATGGAACGGTGGTGGCATGGGGCGACAATGGCTTTGGGCAGGTGTCGCCGCCGTCCAATCTGTCAAACGTCGTTGCCATCACCGCCGGCGATCTGCACAGCGCGGCATTGTGCTCGGACGGAACCGTGGTGGTTTGGGGGGACAACACGTTTAGCCAAACCAATGTGTCTGCGGGACTCTCAAATATTGTGGCCATTGCGGCCGGCGATTTCCACACCCTAGTGCTCTTATCGAATGGGACAGTGGTGGGATGGGGCAGTGGGACGTATGGCCAACTGGCGGTGCCGTTGAGTGCTACAAACGCCGTCGCAATTGCCTCCGGGTATTATCACGGATTGGCTCTCGTTCCGTTTGATTCGCGCCTCCAGGCGAATTTGACCCGCAACGGGTTGGTGATTCAATGGAACGGATCGGGTAATCTCCAATGGTCTTCCATGGTGACCGGGCCTTTTACCGATATGCCGAGCCAGGGGAATACCTGGACAAACATCAATATGTCCGCTCCAGCAAAATTCTTCAGAATACACCGATGAAAACGCCAGAGTGTTGGCCCCTCAGCGCCCGATTTATCTGTCGAGTAATCGGACATCAGGACTTGGGCGTTCCAAAAGTCCAAAAATGCAGTTCACCTTGTCGCCCTCATTTTTTTGCATTTATCGTTGGCATGCTATTCATTGCCAAAGTTGCCACTTGTCAATCCGCGACGATTCGCGTGCCGGCGGATTATCCGACCATTCAGGCGGCCATCAATGCCGCACATGCTTCGACGCAGGACATTGTGTTGGTCTCGAACGGAACTTATTTTGAAAATTTGAATTTCATTGGAAAGGCAATCACCGTCACCAGCGTCAACGGCCCTCAAGTGACCACCATTGATGGAAGCCATTCAGGCCCAGTTGTCCTGTTCGAGACCGCAGAGAGCGCCGGCTCTGTAATCAAAGGGTTCACCATACAGTATGGATATTCCACTTTCGGCAGCGGCATGGCTCTGTCGTGGGCGTCGCCGACAATTATCAGCAACATTTTTCAAAACAATGAAGAATACAGCGGCTATTACGGAGCTGCCATCGGCGGGAATGCCTCGTCCGCGATAATCGAACAGAATCTTTTTCGGAACAATACCACTGATGGCCAAGATTCATCCGGTGTTGTTGCCTTCATTAACGACTCGTCGCCTACAATTGCCGACAATGTGTTTTTAAATAATCCGTGTGCGGCAATTTACACGTACTTGCCTGCGGACAACACGCCGATCATAATCAACAATACGATTGTGGGCAATAGTGTGGGGATTTCGGCCAATGCCGGGATCATTTGCAACAACATATTGCTGGACAATGGACTTGGCGTGAGGTCCACCGGTAACGTGTGGCAAAACAACCTGGTCTTCGGAGGTCAGTCCCTCTATTCGGGTCAGGATTTGACCGGCACCAACGGAAACATCTCCACCAACCCGTTCTTCGCCTGTCTTCCAGGCGGCGATTTCCATTTGCTGTCCGGATCCCCATGCATTGATGCGGGCACAAACGGAGCGCCTGACCTGCCGGCGGTGGATTTTGATGGAAACCCGCGAATCCTGGCCGGCAGCGCCAACCATCCGGCGATTGTGGACATGGGGGCCTATGAGTTCAATCGCGGGTCACCACCAACTCCCTGTATTTATCTTAACCCTCCATCAAATGTCGTGGCGGTTGCCGCAATTGGACAAAACTCGGTGGTGGTCAATTATCCTGCGCCCGACGCCACACCGGGGGCGACGGTCATGTGCGTTCCCGCTTCCGGGTCAGTTTTCCAAGCTGGCACCAACCTCGTGGTTTGCACCCTGGTCTATGGCCCCAATACCTTGACCGGCACTTTCACCGTCACCGTTGAGGTTCCGCCTTACATCACCAACCAACCGTCCATCATCAGCGTTTTGGCCAACAGCAACGCCACCATGACCGTTGGCGCGCTCGGAACAGCTCCAATGAGCTATCAGTGGTCATTTGACGGCGCGGCGGTTGACGGTGCCACGAACAGCACCCTGACTGTGTCCAATGCCCAATCGCCCAACGAAGGCTATTATCAAGTCACCCTGGCCAATAATGTTGGCACGGCCACAAGTCAGCCCATTTTTTTGCGGGTATTGCCCTCCGGGGTGGTGATTGTCTCCAACCCGGCGCCTCTTTCTGTCCCGGCAGGAACTCAAGCTGTGTTCAATGCCGGTGTGATTGGCAGCGCGCCGTTGACCTTCCAGTGGTTTAAGGATGGGGATCTTCTGACAGGAGCAGGTTCGCCCCAACTGGTCATTTCCAATGCGCAGGCGGCCAATGCCGGCGTTTATCAAATACAGGTTTCAAACTATTTGGGATCAGCCACCAGCGCCGGGGCGACGTTGACGGTGCTGCCAGGCAAGCCGTCGTTTGTCCTGCAACCACTTCCAGCGGCTTCGGTGGCTGGCAGCAACGTGGTTTTTGAAAGTCTGGCCGTCGGTTCGGACGACGATTTGAATCCCCTCAGATATGCCTGGTATTTCCAGAACAATAGAATCGCCGGGCAAACAAATGCCGATTTGCTGCTGTCTTCCATCACAGCTATGAACCAGGGCGCATACTACGTTGTGGCTTCAAATGCCTACGGCACGGCCACCAGCGCCGTCGCCCAACTGACGGTCTATCTGCCTCCCTCGTTCCAAACCGGATTATCCAACCAGGTGGTGACTGAGGGGAGAACAATCGTGTTGAGCGCCGGTGCCACTGGCACGCCGCCGCTGGCCTACTGTTGGAATTTCAACACCGCCCAACTTTCCAACACTGCCGCGTCCCTTTCCCTGACGAACATCACCCCGCAGCAGGCGGGATTTTATTCAGTCACGGTCACAAACCAGTATGGCAGCATCTCATCAACCGGCAGAGTGAGTGTTTTTTTGTCGCCCTCCCAGGTTGTGGCCTGGGGCGATAATTCGGGGGGACAAACCGAGGTGCCGACCAATTTGGACAATGCTGTGGCGATTGCGGGCGGGGATTATCATTCGGTTGCCATCCGGGATGACGGGACGCTGGTGGCTTGGGGATTTGATGACGAAGGACAAATTGACGTGCCGACCAACTCCTTGCCTTTTGTGTCGGTGGCCGCCGGAGCGGAGCATAATCTGGCCATAGCTGAAGACGGCAGCGTTGTCGCCTGGGGAGCAAATGATTCTGGGCAAACGGATGTTCCCAGCACGGTGTCCTCCGTGCTCAGTGTGGCTGCCGGGGAGTCTGACAGCTTGGCCTTGCTGGCATCGGGAACCGTAGTGGCCTGGGGAGATGACACTTGCGGGCAAACGTCCATTCCGGGTATCTTGATACCAACTTATTACGTTGATACTTGGTGGGGAGGATATTGGGTATTCAATCCAAATTGGATCCCTGTTGAATCGATTGCTGCTGGACGAAATCACAACCTGGCGTTGCTTACTAATGGCACCGTGGTTGGATGGGGAGACAATGGTTTTGGCCAGGCGTCACCGCCGTCCAATCTCTCAAATGTCGTGGCCATCACTGCCGGTGATCTGCACAGTGCCGCGTTATGCTCGAACGGAACCGTGGTGGTCTGGGGTGACGACACATTTGGCCAAACCAATGTGCCTCCGGGGCTCTCAAACGTTGTGGCCATTGCCGCCGGCGATTTCCACACCTTGGCGCTCTTGTCGAATGGCACTATTGTTGCATGGGGTAATAATACTTATGGCCAACTCGACGTGCCTCCCAGCGCGACGAACGCCCTCGCGATTGCATCAGGGTATTACCACGGGTTAGCCCTGGTTCCCTTCATTTCACTCTTGCAAGCAAACCTGACCCGCAGCGGCCTGATTCTCAATTGGAATGGAACAGGAGTTCTGCAATGGTCTCCGAACCCCGCCGGGCCTTACACCGAAATGCCCTTTCAAGGCAACCCCTGGACAAATGCGGACATGTCTGCACCAGCAAAATTCTTCCGCGTGCGGCGATAAGACTCGAAACCGACCCGGAATACATTTTAATATATTTCATGGTTAGTTCTATTCATACACTATATTACGGTGCATCCATTATTAGAATTGCTTAAACTATTTGGTTTGATAAGCTTAAATGTCATGTTTTCATTGCTCCATATGGCCAATTTATGAAATGGTTCAACCTCCCCTGTTTTGCGGCGCTGCTCGCGTTAATTTTCTGCGCGCCATCCCCATTACCCGCTCAGGTGGCAACGAACAGTCTTCCGGGGCGGGTGTTGGTGAAATTGCTTTCGGATTATTTGCGCCCCCAAGTATACGCACTCAACGAATCCACGGGCACCAATGCAGGAACTTTGTTGGCCCTGAATGCGGCTGATGGTTCGACGATTGCGGAAATCACTGTTGGAACCAATCCGACCGATATGGCAATGAGTCCCGGTGGCGACGCCATTTACGTCATAAACGCCGGCAGTCGGACCATCGCCAAGGTAAATCTTGGCACATTTAGCGTCTCGGCTGAGAAAGTTATTTCAACGCCTTATGCGGCAAATCTCGCCTATCCGCTTCATGTGGCGGCGGGCGGTTCCAATCTGGTTTATTTTACCGATGGAGCACTGGGGCCGCGAGTCACCCTATTTGACTATCAAAATGGCACAAATATAGGGATTTATAGCGGGACGGTCGGTGGCATGGTGCTCACTCACGACGGCGACACCATGTATACTTTTTATCAGTACGGGTGGGCCACGGGTGGGGATGATGGGACTGATTATTTTTCATACATACAACGGGTGAATGCGGCGACCAATGATCTGGTTGGTTTGGAAACGGGGCCCTTTCAGGGCTTTGGTCCCTTGAATGCGCCGATTTTGATGGATGCCACGGAAACGAAGGTCTTTAACAAGGTTCAAATGGTGTCAGCAAGCAATGTCTCCGATCTACTGACGCAATTCAGCGACAACATCTATGCCATTTCCGCTGATGGTTCACTGGCATTCGGCCCGACGGAGGTCTTTGCGACCACCAACGGCAGCCAGCTTACCAATTTTCCATTCTCCTCCACCGTCCAGGTTCTATCGGGCGACCAGAGCAGACTGTTCCGTTACCAAAGCAACACAAGCAGCCTGTTGATTTACGATATGACCACGGTGGCGCCGGTGAGCGAGCCATACATGATACCGACTCCTGCCAATGGCGCGGTGGTTAATCTGCCTTTAACCAACGTCGTGTGGACATTTTCACCTTATGCACTCAGCTATGATGTTTATTTCGGGACCAACCAATTCGATGTTGGCAACGCAACACCTGCTTCCTCACAATACCTAGGACGAGTCGGCTTCGCCGTTGGAACTTCTGCCACAACCGTTGTCCGCAGGCGCAACTGTACTATTGGAGGGTGGATGGCATCGGTCTAACCGTCACGAACACGGGAGTGGTTTGGTCGTTTACCACATCGCTTGCTGACCGTCGCACAGCAGGCATATATGTCGCTGGGAATTGCCGGAATGCCGGTTCTTCCGCAATCTCTGTCGTTAACCTCCCCGTTGCCGATCCCATGGAGCCTGGCAATCGCGCAACCGTGGCTCTCCGCATCCGCCACTAGTGGCGTCAGTCCATCGACGGTTACGCTCAGCTTCAACGCGACCAACCTGGTTAGCGGCATCTACACAAACCAAATATTGCTGACGGCCAACGGGATTTCGCTGCCGCTTACACTGGTCCTGCAGTTGTATAATTTGAATGCCTCGAAAATGGTGGTCGATCCAAACCGTGATTATATTTACATTTTACATCCTGGGAGCGGAGTCAATGCCGATGCGTTTGTGCTATTCTTGAATACAGACACAGGCAACGTTGAGAAGGTTTTTCCCATTGGAAGAAATCCAACCGACATGAGCATAAACAGGTTTGAGGACCGACTTTATGTGTCCAATTGGAAATATAACCAAACACAAGTCCTTGACCTAAAGGACAAAGCAGAACTTCCATCGCTTTCGCTCGGGACTGACGTATACAGATTAAGTGGGAGTTTCGCGGGTCAGCTCGTCACCGAAAGCGAATTTGAATGGATTACTGCCAGTCTTATTAATACCACGAACGGCTCCGTAATTGCGACCGCAGGACTTTACGAGGGTGGTGGTCAATGCGATCCCAGCGGGCAATACTACTACCACGTCGAGGACAACCTTGACGCTGCTGGAATTACAAAATTCGCTATCGGAGATGCTGGGTTCGTCGCGGTCACCAGCGCCGGTCAGCATTTTCAGGCCGGTTCCCGCAATCTTGTAATGAGCTTGGATGGATCCAGGCTGTTTTGGACAGGTGCCATGTACGATTCTAATTTGCAAGATTTTGGCGTGATCGGTGCCGAGGTTTACTCGTCGTCCACGAATGGGGCGGTCGCTTTTAGCTATGTTCAGGCCATTGACACGGCCGCGAAATTGCCTATTTACAACTTGCCCATCCCTTCAACTGTTCAGGCAGTGGATCGCCTCGACCAGAACCTTTGGTATTTTAACAGTGTGAGCAACAACATTGGAAGTGTCCCGATGGTTTTGATAAAAGCCCCGTCAATTGTTCAGCAGCCCGGAACCAATATCGTGGTGGTTGCCGGGAACGAGCTGGACATCCCGGTCAGGGCCACCGGTCTTAGCCCCTTGGGCTACCAGTGGTATTTTAATAACGTTGCCATTACCGGTGCGACCGATAATGGGTTCACGAATGCCAACCCCCAATATTTCCAGTCAGGCTCTTATTTTGAAATTGTCAGCAATGCGTTCGGCATGGCTACGAGCACCGTTGCCCAGGTGAGCATACTTCCGCTACTATACATCACTAACCAACCGTCCATCATCAGCGTCCTGGCCAACAGCAACGCCACCATGACCGTTGGCGCGTTCGGCACAGCCCCGATCAGCTATCAGTGGTCATTTGACGGCGCTGCGGTTGACGGTGCCACGAACAGCACCCTGACTGTGTCCAACGCCCAATCGCCCAACGAAGGCTATTATCAAGTCACCCTCGCCAATAATGTTGGCACATTCACAAGTCAGCCCATTTTTTTGCGGGTATTGCCTTCCGGCGTGGTGATTGTCTCCAACCCGGCGCCTCTTTCTGTCCCGGCAGGAACTCAAGCTGTGTTCAATGCCGGTGTGATTGGCAGCGCGCCGTTGACCTTCCAGTGGTTTAAGGATGGGGATCTCCTGGCAGGAGCAGATTCACCCCAACTGGTCATATCCAATGCGCAGGCAGCCGATGCCGGCGTTTATCAAATACAGGTTTCAAACTATTTGGGATCAGCCACCAGCGCCGGGGCGACGTTGACGGTGCTGCCAGCCAAGCCGTCGTTTGTCTTGCAACCACTTCCAGCGGCTTCGGTGGCCGGCAGCAACGTGGTTTTTGCAAGTTTGGCCGTCGGTTCGGACGACGATTTGAACCCCCTCAGATATACCTGGTATTTCCAGAACAACAGAATCGCCGGGCAAACGACTGCCAATTTGCTGCTGTCTTCCATCACAGCCATGAACCAGGGCGCGTACTACGTTGTGGCTTCAAATGCCTACGGCATGGTCACCAGCGCCGTCGCCCAACTGACGGTCTATCTGCCTCCCTCGTTCCAAACCGGATTATCCAACCAGGTGGTGACTGAGGGGAGAACAATCGTGTTGAGCGCCGGTGCCACTGGCACGCCGCCGCTGGCCTACTGTTGGAATTTCAACACCGCCCAACTTTCCAACACTGCCGCGTCCCTTTCCCTGACGAACATCACCCCGCAGCAGGCGGGATTTTATTCAGTCACGGTCACAAACCAGTATGGCAGCATCTCATCAACCGGCAGAGTGAGTGTTTTTTTGTCGCCCTCCCAGGTTGTGGCCTGGGGCGATAATTCGGGGGGACAAACCGAGGTGCCGACCAATTTGGACAATGCTGTGGCGATTGCGGGCGGGGATTATCATTCGGTTGCCATCCGGGATGACGGGACGCTGGTGGCTTGGGGATTTGATGACGAAGGACAAATTGACGTGCCGACCAACTCCTTGCCTTTTGTGTCGGTGGCCGCCGGAGCGGAGCATAATCTGGCCATAGCTGAAGACGGCAGCGTTGTCGCCTGGGGAGCAAATGATTCTGGGCAAACGGATGTTCCCAGCACGGTGTCCTCCGTGCTCAGTGTGGCTGCCGGGGAGTCTGACAGCTTGGCCTTGCTGGCATCGGGAACCGTGGTGGCCTGGGGAGATGACACTTACGGGCAAACGAATCTTCCTTCGGTGCTTACGCAAGGAGGCTACTGGGTTTATAGCTACTGGTGCGGTGGCGTGGGTGCCGGATCCAGACACAAGTGATTGCCGCAGGGCGCGACCACAATTTGGCATTGTTGTCCGATGGCACCGTGGTTGGATGGGGGAACAACAGTTTTGGCCAGGCGTCACCGCCGTCCAATCTCTCAAATGTCGTGGCCATCACTGCCGGTGATCTGCACAGCGCCGCGTTGTGCTCGAACGGAACCGTGGTGGTCTGGGGTGACGACACATTTGGGCAAACCAATGTGCCTGCGGGCCTCTCGAATGTTGTGGCCATTGCGGCCGGCGATTTCCACACCCTTGCTCTTTTGTCGAATGGCACTGTTGTGGGGTGGGGTGATGATACATTTGGCCAAGTGGTCGTGCCCTCAAGCGCAACGATTGCCATCGGGATTGCGTCCGGGTATTACCACGGGTTGGCCCTGGTTCCCTTCATGTCGCTTTTGCGGGCCAACATGACCCAGGGCGGGCTGGTAATTCAATGGAATGGGTCGGGGAATTTGCAATGGGCACCCAAAGTGACCGGGCCGTATGCCACTGTGCCGAGCCTGGGGAGCAGTTGGACAAATCTGGACATGTCCGCCCCTGCTAAATTCTTCCGGTTACAGCGATGACACCTTCAAAAGGATTGGGCTATCCGCATCTGGCCAGGGCCTTTGCCTAATGCGCTCGCCCCGGATATTACACGGCAACTGCCAACGATTTGCGCGCCTGCGCTCCTCACGATTCTAACGAAGAATCGCACAATAAACCCGGCCTGCTGGCAGATCAGGTAATCCGGCGGGACGGCAGAATTTGGCCGGTAGAAGACGCGGTGCAGTGGCAGGTTGTCCCGCGCCATCACCACTTTGGCCAAAAGCGTTCCTGGCAGGTTTGGGTCCGGCTCCACATGAACGGGAATGCCGGAGCGCTCCTCGACCTGGCCGAGCACCTTCCGTGTTGTTTCGCTCAAACTCATTTGACCGTGCCATGCTAAGCGGTCCGGTTGACGGTTGCGAGCCATGAACCCCCGAAAGTCTCGGATCGCACGGCAATGTGGATTTTAAAATTCGTGCGACGTGTCCTGGGCACCTCTATGATGTGCGCTGTGTTCGAGCTTTTTTATCGGCTTCCTCGGAACGCCATCGCTATCTTCAGTGGTCGCAACCTTTTGTGGCACGCATCGGCCATTGTATTGACGATTGTGATAGTTACGTCCAGCTGCGATTGGGCCTATTATCGTTGGACGCGGGCGGAGACGTTTTCCGTGTTGGCCCGCCCGGCACTCCGGCTCGGAATGTTGATGCCTGTCCTGGGGAGTTTGGTCATCCTGGTCGCGGGAATGGCAACAAGAAACCGCCGCCTCACCACGACCGCCTGGGCTTTGGGGCAGGCGGCGCTTCTCGCGTACCTGATCACTTCCTGCTACAAGGCAATCACCGGACGCCGCCCGCCGCCGTTTCACGGCCATGTTGGAACGTTTGCGCTGAACGGCCCTGCGCTGACGGACTCCAGCCACGGCTTCCAATTTGGCTTTCTTAGGGGCGGCATCTTTTGGGGTTGGCCGTCGGGACACACCACCGTGGCGTTTGCCATGGCGCTCTGCCTGACGACGCTTTATCCCAGGAACAGGAGCATTGTCTTCTGCGCGCTGCTTTACGCGTTTTACATTGGGCTTGGCGTTTCCGTGACCATCCATTGGGTTTCCGAATTCGCGGCCGGAGCCATCATTGGCAGCGTAATCGGGATGACGGTTGGCCGAAGTTTCAGAGTCAAACTCCTTGATTGTAATGACGATTCGCACCCATGTGACGACAAACCATAGCCATGACCACAGCACTTGATCGCGATCTAAAAACACTCAAAGCCCGCGCTTTTGATACGGCAGATTGGGTTGAGGAGGTTCTTCGGCGTTATCATATCGCAAGCGTGAATCTTGACGATTCGGTTGCTCAACAACTACGAACGTTGCACGACTGGATGCTCGTCCCAATAACGCTTTGGCCATTTAACGTCCACGATGTGCTAGAAAATTGCCTTGGTGCTCTGGAGAATGGAAAACGTTTGAACGTGCGGCACTGTCTTCTCATTGACCTGCTGCCGGAACCACCGGACGAAACCATTTGCGCCGCCATGTCGGACCACGAACTCCACTTTCAGCACGGCGCATACGAAAACCTAGTCAAAACGCAGGCCAAATATGCCCAGAACGAACTGGCCATCAAAGCAAATCCTGAACTTCGCCGCCAATGGGCGCGCATCAAAGCGGCCTTCAACGTTCAAGCCCACTGCGACCATAAGGGGGTAATCCGCCGGACCATGACTGCCGCGCGCAACGTCCGCCCGTCGTTTACTTTCAACATGCACCCCGACTATACTTACGGCAGCTCATGAAGGCGAACTGCTGCAACCGCTACTCTCTCCTGTTCCCAGCGGTGGTGACCGCTGCCGCTGGACCATCTTGCGCGAGAGGAAAACAATGATTTGTAACGATTTTGGTGACATTTACAAATCGTTGGATAGGTTTCCACGTTTATCACTCGGAAGATTTCCGTCACCAGTGAGGCAAGTAACGCTGGAAAATGATTTCCGGTTTTGGATCAAGGACGACGGGCTATGCTCCGAATTCTATGGCGGTAACAAGCTTCGAAAGCTGGAATACTTGCTGGCGGCCGTCCAGAGAAACCAGAAGGGTGCGCTGGTTGTGCATGGTGACGTGGAATCACACACGGTGCAGGCCTGCGGGATTTTGGGCCGAAGGGCGGGTTTGGATGTGAATGCGGTGGTTTTCCGTTATCGAGGCCAATCGTTCAATGCGCCAGAACTGGCCCGGCTTCGCGAGATAGGGGTCCGCATTCACCAGCGGAGCACGATGCTTGCGACAGTGTTGCATGCCCACTGGATTGGATGGCGCATGAATGCCCGCGTCGTGCCCCTGGGAGCTTCGACACCCGTGGCAACACTGGGGCATGTCCGGGCCGCACTGGAGTTGGTTGAGCAGGTGCGGGCTGGATTGCTGCCGCAACCGCGTCGCATTTACATCCCGTTTGCGACCGGCGGTTCGGTCGCGGGACTGCTGATCGGCCTGACTGCGACGGGATCCACCACGCGGGTGGTGGCCGTGCAAACAGTGGAGACCATCATCGCAAATCGTCGTCGGCTGGAACGACTCCTGAAAAACACGCTTTCGCTGCTCGACTTTGGAGAAGTGAGCCTCGAGCGTTGTTTAAATCAACTTGAAATGATTGACGATCATCAACTCGGACGAGGTTATCGAGATGTCCCGGCGGGCACGAGGGCGGCGATTTCCGTTGGGGCGAAATACGAACTTTACCTGGATCCAGCGTTCAGCGGGAAGGCGTTTGCCGCGTTGCTAGAGGCCCTTCCACAATCCCCAAATGGTGAGCTGGTCTTTTGGAATACGCATGATCAGCATGGGCTGTCGGTTGGTTTGGGAGGCGCCAGATGAAGCTCGATTGCCTTTGGCGGCGGGTCATCGCGGAATGGAAGATCAAGATTTTCCTCGGCGGCGGCATTACGCTGGCATTTTGGACAGGCTACTTCCTGCTCGAACGTTTGTCGGAAAGGCGCGTGACCGAGATGCCTCAATTGACGATTGACCGTTTAATTCCTTTTCAGCCCGGAACGGCCTTTGTGTATGTCTCCCAGTTTGTCACCATGCCACTGGTGATCTGGTTAATGACATCGCGTCGCCAATTGCTCGCCTGCTGCCGGGGCGTTGCCTCACTGATCATCGTCAGTTTTATCATTTTCTATTTCTGGCCGACTTCCGTGGCACGACCCAAGGCGTTTCCTGGCGGACACTTTTTCTACGATTTGATCGTAAGCTCCGACCTGCCCCGCAATGCGTGCCCGTCGCTGCATGCTGGCTTTGGCGTGTTTACCGCAGGATGTGCATGTGACGTTTTCCGTGGCTGGAAACACAATCAATGGTTCGTCGGGGCTGTCTGGGTGTGGACTGCCGCAGTGTTGGTGTCCACGCTTTTGATAAAACAGCATGTTTTGCTGGATTTGCTGGCTGGCAGCTTTCTGGGGGCGCTGAGTTGGTTGGCAACGCACTGGCAAAACAGGTTTTCCAAGGGATTTGCCGTGGAAAGGGCGCCGATATGAGTTGGCATCCCGGCAGCACAAATATTACCGCAGCCGAAGCGACAGTGGAAGCTTTGAAGCTCCTGGCCGTGGAGCGGATTTTCGGGCTGCCGGGAATTCAAAACATTGAATTATTCGACGCGTTAGCCGACGCTCCATTTCCCACCTTCACCCCAACCAACGAGAGCGCCGCGATATTCATGGCCGATGCCTATGCCCGAGTTACTGGAAAACTCGGCATCGCCGTGGTCACGTCCGGACCAGGGCTGACCAACGCCCTCACCGGGATCGCTGAGGCCCGGCTTGATTCCTCGCCGTTGGTGGTTCTGGTCAGCGCGAGTGGCGAAGTGCCGGGAAAAACGTTTCAGCTTCATCAAATCCAGCAAGACGCGGTGGTGGAGCAGCTGGTCAAAGGATGCTTCAAACCGGCGACAGCGGAAGAAGTTCCTCAGGCCGTGTTGCGCGCGGCGGAATTGGCCTGCCAAGGTGAGCCGGGACCGACACTGGTCGAACTGCCTTCAACTCTGTTGATGGAGCGGAGCCGGTTCATATTCGCCCCGGGCACTTGCCCTCCACCTCCCCAAGACATTGGCGGGCAACTTGATGCGGCGGCGGATCAACTGCGGCATTCTCCTTCTGTTGGAGTTTACGCAGGTGCTGGCGCGGTAACGGCCACGGATGAGTTGAGGGAGTTGGCGGAGTTACTGCAGGCCCCGGTGGCGACGACGATCTCCGGTCGCGGCGTCATTTCCGAGGATCACCCCCTTAGCGTCGGCTATGGCTTTGGGCGCAGCGGAACGACAGCAGCCTGGCGGGTTTTCCGGAAAATCCATACTCTGTTGGCCGTGGGTTGCAAATATGGCGAGACGGCCACGGGTGCTTACGGAGTGCAACCGCCTCGGGAGCATATCCATATCAATATTAGCCCGGCGTCGTTGGGAGCAAATTATCCGACCTCGCTGGCAATTGCCTCGGACGCAAAGATCGCGCTCAGAGGTTTGTTGGCTCGCCTCGCGGGAGATCGCCGGCCAGCCAACGCAGCCCTACAGGAGTTCATCAGCCAAGCCCGCGCGCGTTGTGAAACCAAGGCTTTGGCAATTCCAGCTTCGTCCGCCGGTGTCACCCCGTCCAAGTTCCTTCGGCTCCTGCGGCGGCGCTTGGATCGGGACGCGATTCTGGTCGCGGACAGCGGATCGCACCAGTTCTGGGCTCTAAATGATTTCTCGGTTTTTTCACCCCGCTCATTTCTCGCGCCAGCGGATTTCCAGGCAATGGGCTTTTCAATCCCGGCGGCCATTTCGGCCAAACTCTCCTTCCCGACACGACAGGTGGTGAGTCTGGTCGGAGACGGTGGATTCCTGATGAGCGGCTTCGAATGCCTCAACGCTGTGCGGTGGGGGGCAAAAATTCTCGTGGTGGTTTTCCGGGACGGAGCTTGGGGGCTGATCAAAGAAGCCCAACGCCGCGTTTACCGTCGCACGCCATTCACCCAGCTTCCCAACCCTGACTTTCAGATCCTGGCGCAGAGTTTTGGCATGGAGTACGTCCGTATTGCGAGCGATACCGACACCGAAAACGGCTTGAACAAGGCTTTGGTGGCCGGATCGCCAGCCCTGATTGAAGTGAACGTGGACTATGCCGAACCGCCTCCCTATGTGAAGGGAGCGGGGCCACAGATGTTTCGCAATCTGCCCTCACGACTGAAGGTCGGTGTCGCCCTGCGATTCGCCAAACGCTGGTTTTTTCCGCCCCGAACAATGCAACCATGAGCCGCACTGTCATTCGCTTTTGGGTTTATGTGCTGCCGCTGCCGCTGTTTGTGGTGATGTATTTTGTTTGGGCGGCGTGGTCAGACAACCGGGTTTTCGCGCTCTACGTGATGCTCTTGCCGTTGTTTTACGGCTACGTGGCACCCGGCATCGCCACCAACCTGTTGCACAAATGGCGGTTTAAGGGACCGTGGGTGGTGGGCAGCTATTACGCGCACCACGGCTTCATGTACTCGGCGAATTTGAGTTCCTTGCTGTTTATCGCCTTCCTGGGAACCAACCGTGAACCTCTGTCGCTCGCAACGGTGTTTCGGGTTCTGTTATGCACGGGTGCTCTCCACGGCTTCGTGGCCTGGATGCATGACATCCTGATCGTGCGCCACGGCATGGTGGAGATTTACAACCGTCCGGCCGCAGAGGGGCGGAGTCCTGAAGAAATCGTAACGCATTACGCGCCGCTTTGTTTCTTCCTGCTCGGACTGACGTACGCGGCCGGAGCTTTGCTGGCTTTCCAAACCTTTGTGGTGCATCAACAGACCAACGCCGCCTCCATCGTCTGGGTATCCCTTGCCGGAGTCGTACTTATGTTCTCGCTCCCCTCGCTGGCATACCGGGCATCGGAGGGAAAGCAGCGTTAAGCCCTGAACACACTCGAAACCGCAGGACGGCGGGACCTGACGCCGGCCTCAATCATTGTTTTTGTCAATAACTCCACACATTTTTTCAATTAACACCGGGACGAATGCCAGGTTTAGCTTGTCGTTGTGAGAACAGCCAGGAACAGGATTCAACAAGCAACGCGCCGAACCTGCGCCAAATCGCGCTTGATACCGGGATGGATTGGAGGACAATTAGCCCAGCATGCTACACAAAACATTCGATTAAGTAACACTAATCTATGAAATTAAACTTCAAAACCCTCTCTCTGGCGTTCGTGGTCATGTCGTCCATCCAAAGCAGCACCGTGGCCTTCGCGGCGGCCAACGTCCACGAAGCGGACCATGTGGCGCTGCGCGCTTTACGCGACAAGGCGGCCACAGCAATTAACACGCAAGACATCAAGGCGCTGGCGTCCTGCTTCGCCAAGGATTTCGTTTTTGCGGCCGTCAACCAGACCGTCCTGACCAACGAGGCCCAGATGCAGGATTTCTTCGACCGCATGTTCAAGTCAAGCGATGCGTTGGTCACCAGCCTGAAGTCCGAGCCGACGGCGGATATCCTGACTCGTTTTGTGGATGCCAACACGGGAGTGTGTTACGGCAGTTCCAAAGACACGTACACCATGAAGTCAGGAGAAGTGGTTGAGATGAACGTCCGCTGGAGCGCCACTGTGGTGAAGGAGAATGGCGAGTGGAAGGTCGCCCTGGCTCATGTCGGCACCGACTTCCTGAACAATCCGGTCCTGGATGGGGCCAAGGCTCTGTTAAAAAAGGTCGGTGTTGGCGCCGGCGTGGGCGGTCTGCTGGTCGGCGGCATTTTGGGGGTCATGATCGGTCGGGGCAAGAAGCCTAACCGCGCATAAGCCCGGTGGCCTGCAGCAGAGCGTGCGACCTCGCTTGGTTTCCGTTTGCCGACAGAATTTGCAAGGTAACTTTATGGAATCAACTTCTTCGAGCGCGGTGAGAATCGGTGACGCTGGTGAGGCAAAGGTGTTAAGCCCGGTCCTCTCCGGTTCAAAGCGGTTGTTGATGTTGGTGATCAATTATTGCCCGCTCCTGCACGCCATTTTGATCGGGGTCACCCTCAGCATCACCTGGGCACCGTGGCACTGGCGGCTTCTCGCCGGGCTGGGTTTGCTCTATCTTCTGCCGCCGCTGGCCGCCAGGGTAATCCGGGCGGTGGCGCCTCTCCGGGAAGGGCGGATTCCAGTTGGCACGAGGCAATTCTTTTCGTGGTGGGTCTTGTTCAACCTGCAGGTGCTTTTCTGCCGGCTGCCGCGTTGGAGGAAGTGCTTCGGCTGGCGCCCGGTCTTTACACCCTCTGGCTGAGGCTTTGGGGCGCGCGCATTGGCCGGTTGACTTATTGGGCCGCCGGGCTGCGAATTCTTGATCGCTCTTTTATTTGCATCGGCGACGACGTTATCTTCGGCGCGGGGGTGCGGCTGAACCCACATGTCATGATACGCAATGACAGGGGCGAGTTGGAACTGATTCTGGCTACTGTGAACATTGGCGACCGTGTTGTTGTCGGCGGTTACTCGCTGCTGACGGCCGGGACCGTGATCGCGCCGGATGAATGCACGCGAGCCTTCCTGATTTCTCCGCCGTTCAGCAAGTGGAAGAACGGAACGCGCGTCGCCAAAAAGGACGCCACACCATGATCTGCGATATTCATGTTCACGTCGCCGGCATCGGTTCCCAAGGGAACGGGAACTTTCTCGCTTCAGCGTTCCGGCGCAGCCTTGCCTTTCGGCTGTTCGTCCGCCGGCTTGGATTGCCGCCGGGAGTGGCCGGCGCCCCGGATTTCGACCAGCAGATCGCGCGGTTGATCGTGGACAAGCTCGACGCGAGCAAAGTGGATCGCGCCGTGTTGCTGGCCTTCGATGCTGCCTATCACGATGACGGAACGCGTGATGAGGAACGCACCTTGATTGTGACCGATAACGACTTCGTCGCCGACCTGGCGGCCTGTCACCAAAAGGTTCTCTTTGGCGCAAGCGTTCACCCCTGCCGTCCCAACGCCATAGCGGAGCTTGAACGTCTCATCGGGCGCGGCGCCTGTCTGGTCAAATGGCTCCCTGGCGCACAGAACATCCAGCCCGATGATCCGAGATGCTTCCCCTTCTACGACATGCTGGCGCAGCACCGGGTTCCATTGCTCTGCCACACCGGCAGCGAACACACCTTGAAAGCATTTCCGGATAAGCTGAACGATCCCCGCCGTTTGGCGCCCGCTCTGGAACGGGGCGTCACGGTGATTGCCGCGCATTGCGGGGCGCGACTTTTCCTTCACGAAAAATCGTATTTCCGGGCCTGGCAGGAAATGGCTTTGCGCCACGAACGGTTTTACGGTGATATCAGCGCCTTCGGGGTGATCACCCGGATATGGCTGCTGCGTTCCCTGCTCCGTTCGCCGCGACTGGCGGCAAAACTGGTGTTTGGCTCCGACTTCCCGGTCGCGCCGATGCCCCTGAGTTGCGTGGGGCAAGTCAGTCTCAGACGCGCATTGGAATTGAGACGAATTCCGAATCCCTTTGATCAAGCGGTCGAAATGATGAAATCCGCCGGCGTGCCGGACGAGGTCTTCGCGCGGTCGGGAAAACTTCTGCACATACCGGAAAAAAAACTCGCGCAAGTCACAGTGGAATCCCGAAAGGTGGCGGCATGAAGAACTCTCCCCTGAAGTTGCCTTGGACGCCCGGGAACGTTCCGCATGCCATTCTGGACATTCTGAGAGGCTGCAACATCCGCTGCCGTGATTGCTACAATCTGCAACCGGACCATGTCAAGCCGCTGGCGGAAATAGACGCGCAACTGGACGCGCTCACACGCCTCCGCAAGCTGCAGTCCATTTCCATCGTGGGCGGTGAACCAACTCTGCATCCAGACCTGGTCGAAATTGTCCGGCGGGTGCGGCGGCGCGGACTGTTTGTTGAGTTGTTCACCAATGGAGTTGACCTAAACGATCAACTTCTCACCGGGCTGAAGCGAGCCGGGACAAATGTCATTTTCCTCCACATCGAGCCAAACCAACGGCGGCCCGACCTGCCAGCGGAGGCGAGCACGGATGACCTGAGACGCCTGCGCACGGAAAAGGCCGCCCTGATTGCCGCCCATGATATCGAGGTTGGACTGGCGGTTACCGCGTATCCGGACAAGCCCGCGGAGATCGAGGAAGCAGTCGGTTTCGCGCTGGACTCGCCCCACGTTTGCTACCTGCTGGTAACATGGTGGCGGGATGTCAGTCGGATGCCGCCGTTTCGCGGGGACCTTGAGAATGGCATGTTCGCCCAATCCAGTTACGGCCGACAACTGATCCACTCGGAGGAAGCACGCAACCGGGAGAACAGCCGGTCATTGCAAGCGGAATTTGGGCTGAACCCGTTCGCGTTCCTCGGCTCCAACCTTGATGCGAAGGACCCGCGCTGGCTGTCATTCATGGTGGGCGCGGTGCATCAGGAAGAGAAACTTTTATTTTACCACAGTTTAAAGCCGACTTGGGTGGAAAGGGCGTTTCTTGGATTATCGCGCATGATGACGGGGCGATACCCGTTTTATCAACCTCAGCATGCCGGACGTTTTTCCGTGCATTTGCTGCTCAACGGCCTGGCCGGGGGCGGACTTGCCAGGCAATCTGAGGCTGCTGGCGCGCGCGCCGGCCCGGGCGCGCGCTTAACGGCCAAGCGGTTATTGTTCCAACGGCCCGCCGCATTTGACAAACAAGGCCGCGTGGTTCATTGCCAACCCTGTCCCGACGCGGTGGTGAAGGATGACCGCATGGTGCCTTTGTGCATTTCCGACTGCGTGGCAAGCAACAGCCTCACGAACGAGCACGTCTTGGAGGAAGTTTCATGATGCGCATTCTTCTCATCATGCCGGACGCCCACATGCACAAGCTGCGGATCGGCGCGTTCGTGCGTTCAATGCGCGAGGCGCCGCTGACCCTCACCACGCTGGCTGCGCTGGTTCCTGCATTTTCCTGGGATTGAGATCAAGCTGGTGGACGGCAGCGTGGACCCGATTCCCTTGGACGAACCCGCCGATCTGGTGGGAATCAGCGTCATCACGGGTTGCGCTCGCCCAGCCTACGCGCTGGCCAAACATTTCCGTCAGCGCGGCATTCCTGTTGTGCTCGGTGGCGTTCATGTGACGATCCTGCCGGGCGAGGCGATTCAGCACGCCGACAGCATCGTCATCGGACGTGCGGAACAGAGCCTGGCCCCGGCTCATCGAGGATTTTCGCCGCGGCAAACTGCAACGAGTTTACCGCGAACATGAGCTGCCCGACCATGTGCTGGCCGAGGTCCCCTCTCCGCGCAGGGATTTGCAGCGACGCAGCGGTTACATGCTGCCCAAACACAGTGCAGGCCACCCGGGGCTGCAAGCGCATCTGCGATTTCTGCACGGTCAACGCCGTCTGGCCGCGCTACCTGAAACGGCCGATTGCCGATGTGGTCCGCGACGTTCGCAGCATCCGGGGCAGTCATTTCGGCTTCAATGATGTCAGCCTCGTTGATGACGTGGAATACGCACGGGAACTGTTCACCGCCATCGTCCCGCTCCGCAAAACGCTGGGGCGGCCTGGTCACTGCCGACAGCCTCCAGAACACCGAACTGCTGGATCTCATGGCCCGAAGCGGCTGTGTTTACCTGCTGGTCGGTTTCGAGTCCGGAGACCAAACGACCCTCCAAGGCATCCGCAAGAGTTTCAACAAGACCCTGCACTACCACGATCTGATCCGCTCGCTTGCAACAGCGCGGCATCACCGTCCAGGGTTGCTTTGTCTTTGGGTTCGACCACGACGACGCCAGCGTATTTGAGTCCACCGTCCAACTGGTGCAGGACCTGGGCGTGGATATTCCGCGCTACTCGCTCTACACCCCTTACCCCGGCACTCAGTTGTTTGCGCGGATGCAGGCGGAGAATCGGATCCTCAGCTACAACTGGGACGATTACGACACCATGCATGTCGTCATCAAGCCCGCGCAGATGACGCCCGAGGAGCTGTATCGCGGATTCAAATGGGCCTACAAAGAAACTTTCCGGCTGGATCGCGTGGTCAGGCGCGTCAGCCGGCTGGACATCCGGTGCGCCATCAATTTCGTGGGCAATCTGTGCTACCGGATTTTCGTGAAGCGGCTTTACTCGGAGCCGCGTTTTGCCACGCCCTATTCAGTGCATGATCCCGGAAGCCCGCCTGAGCCAAGCCATTGGATTGTGCCAGAGGAAGAGGAGGAGGCATTGTGCGTCGGCTGACGCTCATCTATCCAGCGATTGGCCGCAAACCGGGCAAGCCCTTCGTCCGCTCCTGGCAGTTGCAGCCACTGGCCATCGCCCGGTTGGCGGCGATGACGCCGCCGAACTGGCAGATCAGCTTTCTCGACGACCGGCTGGAGCCGATTGATTATGGTGTCGCCGACGGACCTGGTGGCGTTGTCCATCGAGACCTATTCCTCCAAGCGTGGTTACCATATCGCCGCCCGGTTTCGGGAGCGCGGCATTCCAGTGGTGCTCGGCGGATACCACGCGACGCTATGCCCGGAGGAAACCAAGGAGCACGCCGACGCGGTATGCATCGGCGAAGCGGAATCAGTCTGGCAGGAAATTCTGCAAGATGCGGGGCAACGGACATCTCAGACCATTCTACAAAGGCGACCGCGCCCGGCCCTTGCGGGGACTCCAGCCGGATCGTCGCATTTTTCAGGGAAAGAACTACCTGCCCGTGGCGCTGGTGGAAACCAGCCGGGGGTGTCCGTTTCAATGCAATTTCTGCTCCATTGGCGCCGTCTTCCAAGGCACTTACCGGCGCCGACCCGTGCAGGAAATCGTGGAGGAATTGCGCCAGGTTCACGACAAATATGTCTTTTTCGTGGATGACAATATCGTGGGCGACCCGGCCGGCGCCCGCGAACTCTTCGAAGCCATCACGCCCCTTGGAATCCAATGGATGAGCCAGGGCAGCCTGCACGCCTTGAAGGACGAATCGCTGATCCGGCAAATGGCACGCAGCGGATGCATGGGGTTGCTGATCGGTTTCGAGTCCCTCAATCCGCAGAATCTCGCGGCGATGGGCAAACGCATCAATAAAGTGGACGATTACCGGGCTGCGTTGGATCGCCTGCGGCGGGCGGGTGTTTTTGCTTATGGGACATTCATATTCGGCTATCCCCATGATACGCCGGAAAGTTTTGATGAGAGTGTTCGGTTCGCCAAAAAGGAAAATCTGTTCCTCGCCGCCTTCAATCATCTGGTTCCATTTCCCGGCACGCCGCTTTACCATGATCTCGAAGTGGCGGGGCGTCTAAAATACCGGCAATGGTGGCTCAACGAGGAATATCGTTTCGGCCAGGTGCCGTTCCGTCCGACGACCATGCGCGCCGCGGAAGTGGAGCAAAACTGCCATCGGGCTAGAAGCTCATTTTACACCTGGGGATCCATCGTTCGCCGCAGCCTTGGAATTTCGATGCAACAGCCCGACTCCAGGCCGCGCGTGGGCCTATCTGGATGCTCAATTGGATGTTGCGCCGGGAGTTGTCCCAAAAGGCTGGCATCCCACTTGGAGGCGCTCCATGAGTACCGGCGGTATTTCCACTTTTTCCGCCCTCATGCGCGCGCCTGTTCGCTCTAGCGGCTTCCGCTTCGATTTGGCGACCCCGGCGGACAATGCGGAACTTCTGCGCTTCAGTCGCAACGCCGAAATGCCTGGCGCGATCCACTTTTCGTTTGATCGAAGCCCTGATTATCTGGAGGCACTTTGCGTGGAAGGCCGGCAATCGGAAGTGCTCGTCTGCCGCGAAGCGCAAAACGGGCGCGTGGTGGCCGTCGGCCATCGTTCAGTCAAGTCAGTCATTCGTCAACGGCCAGCCCGCCTCCGTGGGTTATTTGAGCGGTCTGCGCTTGGACCAGTCGGT
The DNA here is from genome assembly GCA_963707025.1 of uncultured Verrucomicrobiae bacterium. Lineage (GTDB taxonomy): Bacteria > Verrucomicrobiota > Verrucomicrobiia > Limisphaerales > Palsa-1400 > JBEKOF01. Next base: position 135,034 of record CAVPOM010000005.1, read on the forward strand.
CAGGAACCGCCAGATTCTCGCGCACGGCTATGCATTCCTGCGCAAACTTCATGCGGCGTGGCCGGCGCAAATGTGTCTACCACCATCATGGAAGACAACCTTCCGGCCAAGGCCGTGCTTCTTTCGGGGCGTGGCGGCCTGCCCGGCTACCACGATTTTGGCCGATATTGCTGCATGGCCCTCAGCCTTCAATCCAGGAGCGCCGGCAGTGGCCGTTCTGGAATTCGCGTGCGGCGCGCCAGCGCTGCCGACGGCCCGGCAATAATTGGATTTCTCAACCGTGAAGGCAGGTCCCGTCAGTTCTTCCCAAAATATCAGGTGGAGGACTTCGGTGCGCCAAAAGGGCTGCTGTCACATCTGCAATGGGAAGATGTCTTCCTGGCCTTCCGGGGCGACGACTTGATCGGTGTGGTTGCCGCGTGGGACCAACGGGCGTTTCGGCAATGGCGGGTGACGGGTTACGACTCATGGCTGGGACTTTTGCGGATTCCGTTCAATCTGGTGGCGATGGTTAGGAAAATGCCGCTTTTGCCGAAACCGGCTTTGCCGCTGGATTATTTCATCCTGTCCTTGGCTTGTGTCCAGGGCAACGACCGCTCCGTGTTCAAGGTCTTGCTGGAGAAAGTCGTCCGCGAGAAGCGGAGGCATTATACCTTCTTCTTGGCGGGGCTGCACGAGCGGGATCCATTGCTGGCTGAACTACTGGCCCGACCGAACTTTCCATTGCCCAGCCGGCTGTTCGTGGTCGCTTGGGAAGACGAAGCGGGGGAGGTCCAAAAACTGGACCGGGAATTGGTTCCTTACTTGGAGCTGGGATCACTTTGATGAAACTGGAATCACAGACCCTATCGGTGAGTGAGTTGCACCCGGAATGCTTCGTGCAAATGCAGCAGTTGATGCGCGCGCATTACAACGGCGTCTCCGAGAGCCAGTTCCTCGCTGACCTTCTTGCCAAACAATGGGTGATCCTCCTGCGCGACAGCGGCCATCTGTGCGGTTTTTCGACGCAGGTGCTGTTCGACTACCCGTTGGCCGGCCGGGACGTGAAAATCCTGTTCTCGGGAGACACCATTATTGAAAAAGACCACTGGGGATCGCTGGCTCTGCCGGTGGCCTGGGGGCGGCTGATGCTCTCGCTCTGCGCCGCTCATCCGGCCTCGGAACTCTACTGGCTGCTCACCAGCAAAGGATACAAAACCTACCGCTTCCTCCCGGTCTTCTTTCACCAGTTTTATCCCTGCTGCACAAGTGAAACGCCGGCCTTTGAAAAAGCCTTGTTGGAGGGCGTGGCGAGCCAACGATTCGGCCAACGATTTGATCCGGCCACCGGCATCTTGCGGGCGGAAGCGGGTGCCCAGCGCCTACGGGATGGGATTGCCGGAATTGACGCCAGCCGCTTGCGCGATCCTCATGTGGCGTTCTTCCAGCAATAGGAACCCGGGCCATGCGCGCGGCGATGAACTGGTTTGTCTGGCGCGTTTCCACGGCGATAATCTGAAACCTTATATTCGCCGCCAACTTTGATATGTCGATTCGCTCCCTCACCTGCCACATGATCAATACCGCTTGGATCGCGGCGTGTTCCCGTGAACACGCGCGATTCACAGCTGCCGTCGGTCGCGTGGCGGAAGCGCAAACGAGCTGTCTGTTTGACCTGCTTAACCGAAATATCGCAACACGTTTTGGGAAAAAAAACGGCTTCGCTCGAATCCGTTCGGTTGCAGAATACCAGGCCCAGGTGCCCATCACCGGATATGACGCGCTTGCAGAATCCATTGAAGCGATCGCGGGCGGTGAAGCCAGCGTGCTGACCGCCGACCGGGTCAAACTCTTCCAGCCGACCAGCGGCTCATCGTCACCAACCAAGCTGATCCCTTGGACGGTGACGCTGGGCCGGGAATTCCGCCGGGGCATCTCCACATGGTTGGCCGCGTTGTACCGCCGGAAGCCCGCACTGATGGGAGGAACGGCCTACTGGTCCATATCACCACCGGCAACGGCTGCTCAGACACGAGGCCGATTGCGGGTGGGCTTTGACCACGATGCTGAATACCTGGGTTTCTTCGGAAAAAATTTGTTTTCGCTCGTCAGCGCTGCGCCGCCCGAACTGGCGCATTGCAGAAGCATGCAGGAATTTAAAACGAAAACGCTGGTTGCGTTGCTGGCCGATGAAAACCTGCGGCTTAATTTCGATTTGGAGCCCGACATTTTTGACGACCCTTCTTGAAGGTTTTACGACACAGCCTGAAGGAATTCTGGAACGTCTAAGCCGGATTGGGCGCAGTGGGGCGCACCGGCGCGCGAAATTCCTTCGACACATTTTGCGTGAAAGCGGCCGACAAACCTCCTTTGAAAAGGTGTGGCCAAAGCTACAGGTTATCAGTTGTTGGACTCACGGCCCTAGCGAATTATATGCCGAAAATCTTCGGAGCCAGTTTCCCAATGTCGAGATTCAGGGCAAGGGATTGGTCGCCACGGAAGCCTTCGTCTCGCTGCCGTTTCACGAGGACAAGGATCCGGTGTTGGCTGTCACTTCCCACTTCTTTGAATTTCAGGATGCGGCTGGCGAAAAATTTTCTTTGGCGCACGAACTCATTGCCGGAAAAACCTACCGCGTCATCGTCACCACCGGCGGCGGTTTATATCGCTATCCGCTGGGCGACTTGGTTCGGGTCACGGGTTTTATTCAAGACGCGCCATGCCTGCGTTTTATTGGACGTGAAGCCAATGTTTCCGATCTGTTTGGTGAAAAACTGCAAGGGACATTCGTCGAAGGCGTCATTCGCCGCGCGCTCGCGCAACAAAACATCAACCCCCGTTTTTTCCTTCTCGCTCCGGTTGCAGGGGCCATGCCGAAGCCGGCCTACACACTGTTTCTGGAGGCCAATGCAGTCCTGGACGCCGTCGTTCTCCAAAGAAATCTGGAGGAGGGATTGGCGGAGAATTTCCACTACAAGCACTGCCGCCGTTTGGGACAACTTTCCGGGGCCAGAATCTTTCAGATCAACCGGGGATCGCCGTCCTCCGAGACAGTCTTCCAGCGCGAAATGTTGTCCCGCGGCATCAAGCTCGGAGACATCAAGATGGGCGCTCTCGATTGCCAGTCAGGTTGGGAACAACGCTTCAGTGGACAATTTGTTTCTTAACCCATCATAGGCGCTGATGCGGCGGAGCTTCAACGGGGCCGCGCCCGCGCGGGCGCGGAATGCTCTCTTGCAGCCTTTGACACCGTGCTATTGACGCCGCGCTTCAACGGGGCCGCGCCCGCGCGGGCGCGGAATGCCTTCGCATTGGGAAAATCCCAGTTCAGTATGTTATTGCTTCAACGGGGCCGCGCCCGCGCGGGCGCGGAATGGCCCTCTGCGGCGTCCAGCCGCAGAGGGCCTTGTTTTGCTTCAACGGGGCCGCGCCCGCGCGGGCGCGGAATGCCAAGTCGCCCCGTTGTTCGCAATCTCGACAAGCTCTTGCTTCAACGGGGCCGCGCCCGCGCGGGCGCGGAATGGTGGATCGTCAACCCAGCCGCGCTTATGGGCGCTTCGCTTCAACGGGGCCGCGCCCGCGCGGGCGCGGAATGACCGTTATTCCCTAGCAGCCTGTCGGACTTAGGCGGGAGAATAAATTGACGGAGTTTGAATTGACTGGCGGTTTGAGCAGTCAATGCAAGGCATGCCTGCGCGATTCGTCACCATTGATTACGATACGCCCCTGCTTTTGCCTCCGAACCTGCGCGACTGGGTGCCGGTGGGTCACTTGGCCCACTTCATCCTGGACGTAGTCGAGGAGTTGGATTTGCGTCAGGTTCGGGTCAACGAGCGGGGCACTGGGAGTGAGCAGTATCCGCCGCCGATGCTGTTGGCGCTGTTGCTCTACTGCTATGCCACCGGGGTATTTAGCTCGCGGCGTATTGAGCAAGCCACTTTGGACAGCGTGCCGGTGCGGATGATCTGCGGGGATACGCATCCGGACCACGACACGATTTGCACGTTTCGGCGGGAGAACAAGGCCTTGGTGCAGGAGAGCTTCGTGCGCGTGTTGGAACTGGCCCAAGCGTTGAAGTTTCTGCAGGTGGGCCAGATCACCGTGGCGGTGGATGGGACCAAGGTGCTGGCCAACGCCAGCAAGCACGCGGCGGTCAGTTATGAGCATGCGGGCAAGACGATCCAGCAGTTGGAATTAGAGGTCAAAGAACTGCTGGCCAAAGCGGAGCAGGCCGACAGCACGCCGCTGGAAGAGGGGTTGACGATTCCGCAAGAAGTGCAACGGCGGCAAGAGCGCAAGGCCAAGCTGGCGGCGGCGCGGGCCGAGATTGAAGCGCGGGTCAAAGCCCGAGCAGCGGCGGAGATGGCCGAATACCAGGCCAAATTGGCCGAAAGGGAGGCCCAAAAAGACCGGGGAGAGAAGCCGCGCGGCCCTGAACCCAAGGCCCCCAGCTCAGAGCCCAAGCCTTCCGAGCAGTATAACTTTACCGACCCGCAGAGCCGGATCATGAAGGCGGGCAACGGCCAGCATTTTGAACAGAGTTACAATGCGCAGGCGGCCGTGGAGGTGGATAGCCGGTTGATTGTGGGCCAGCGGGTCAGCCAAGCGCCCAACGATAAACAGGAGTTGGTTCCCACCCTGAAGACCATTGCCTCACCGGTGGAGTCGGTGGCCGCGGTATTGACCGACAGCGGATTTTACAGCGAAGCGGCGGTCCAGGCCGTGGAACGAACAGGCGAAGCTCAGCCTACTGGCACGATTGTCTATGCGGCAGTCGAGAAAAAGGAGCACCATCGCACCGTGGGCGATCTGGAGCGAAAGCCGGAGTCCGACGCACCGGGGCCGCAGGCCAGCACCAGCGAGGTGATGAAACACCGGCTGCGCACGGCGCAGGGTCGAGCCAGATACAAATTGCGGCAGCAGACGGTGGAACCGGTGTTTGGGATCATCAAGAGCGTCTTGGGCTTTCGACAGTTCCTGTTGCGAGGTCTGCAGAAAGTGGAGTTGGAATGGCAGTTGGTCTGCCTGGCCTATAACCTCAAACGGCTACATCGGATGGGCGCAAAGCTTCCCGGCGGCGGGATAAAAGTCGAACGCAGACCCCACCGGCTCGGCCAAGCACTCCGCCGAGAAGCTCCAGGGAAATCTTCAGAGGGTGAAAAAGCCGGCGAAATTGAGACAAAAGAAATTGTTGCTTCTTTTTGAACACAATCCCGCTGCCGCCCGTCTCATTTGGATTCCTCAACAGCCAAAGTCAAATTCCAGTCCGACAGGCTGCTAGGGAGCCGCACAACATCACAGACGCTTCAACGGGGCCGCGCCCGCGCGGGCGCGGAATGGACCCGCCAGTGGCGCAAGGCCGGACTGGCGCGTTAGATGCTTCAACGGGGCCGCGCCCGCGCGGGCGCGGAATGATGCCGGCAGTCGAACGCCTTCCGCGCTCATCGACGCTTCAACGGGGCCGCGCCCGCGCGGGCGCGGAATGGAATGCGAGCGAGCATGTGACGAGCATGGCAAGCTTCAACGGGGCCGCGCCCGCGCGGGCGCGGAATGGCGATCGGCGCCATCGCCCATCTCGCATTGGCATGGCTTCAACGGGGCCGCGCCCGCGCGGGCGCGGAATGTACGGTGCCAATATTTCAACGGACGGCCACGCGGCCATGGACAGTATGCTTCAACGGGGCCGCGCCCGCGCGGGCGCGGAATGCGGTCCGTCGCGGCCCTGCCCAATCATCGCCGAAGCTTCAACGGGGCCGCGCCCGCGCGGGCGCGGAATGCCGCGCAGCATCCGCCAGCCGCGCCCGTGCCGGTAATGCTCCGCTTCAACGGGGCCGCGCCCGCGCGGGCGCGGAATGGACGTCGCACGCAGTTGACGCCGGCCGCCGGCGCGATGACGCGAATGCGCAGTGCTTCAACGGGGCCGCGCCCGCGCGGGCGCGGAATGCGTCTGACGCGTGGCTACTGGCGAGCAGGACGCGTGCAGGCTTCAACGGGGCCGCGCCCGCGCGGGCGCGGAATGCCGGTCGACGGCTGCGCGCCTAGACAGCTCGCCGCAGCTTCAACGGGGCCGCGCCCGCGCGGGCGCGGAATGATGCTGCGCGCCAAGGCCGACGATCCGCAGCTCATGGTGCTTCAACGGGGCCGCGCCCGCGCGGGCGCGGAATGCGAGGCAGCCAGCATCGGTCGCATCAGCCGCAGCCTGGCGCTTCAACGGGGCCGCGCCCGCGCGGGCGCGGAATGCGCGCCGTCGCATGCTCGACGCTGCATGCCGCATCGCTTCAACGGGGCCGCGCCCGCGCGGGCGCGGAATGCGACGCCATCGTCGCGGCGCATGCGTCACCTGCGCTTCAACGGGGCCGCGCCCGCGCGGGCGCGGAATGTGTCGAAGTGCGCCAGCGCGGCTTCAACGGGGCCGCGCTCGCGCGGGCGCGGAATGCTGCGATGGGCAGCCTGCACGCTTCAACGGGGCCGCGCCCGCGCGGGCGCGGAATGGCCGACCGTGTCGACTGGCCAGCCGTGGCGGACGCTTCAACGGGGCCGCGCCCGCGCGGGCGCGGAATGATGCCTCGCCACGCGAGCACGCCGCGCCACGTCAAGGCTTCAACGGGGCCGCGCCCGCGCGGGCGCGGAATGTACGTGGACGGCCGCTGGACATCAGCGCTCGATAGTGAGCTTCAACGGGGCCGCGCCCGCGCGGGCGCGGAATGCAGCGCTGCGGCATGCCTCGCCAGCCGGCGACCGTCTCGCCGGCTTCAACGGGGCCGCGCCCGCGCGGGCGCGGAATGCGAATGGCTGGCCGCGGCCAGCGCAGTGGCCAAGCTGCTTCAACGGGGCCGCGCCCGCGCGGGCGCGGAATGCTGGCGCGAGGCCCAGCTGGCGCGCTGCGATACGCGCTTCAACGGGGCCGCGCCCGCGCGGGCGCGGAATGGCAATTGGCTGCTGGCCTTGCGCGCAGGCGGATGCGCTTCAACGGGGCCGCGCCCGCGCGGGCGCGGAATGTTCTCTCTCGTAACTCTTTCCAGCGCAAGCTCGCAACGACTGATTTGCGATTGCCTGCGTCCATTTCGTTTCCATTCTTTTCCTGCTGTGGATCTGTCTCACACTATTCGTTCAATATCAAGCGTTTACGTCATGCGAGCACCAGCGGGGTTTTCCGCGTCACCTCGCCGCTCGCAGGTTCGATTATCAAAGAACACCAAAGTCTCACACCACATAACACGGCGCGTCCAGTTTCACATAGGGCAGTCCCAACGCCGTAATTACCCGATCCCCTCGCCCCTCCGCTGGCCCCAGCCCAACAAAAATTACTTGATCCTCATCGTGGTTGATGATTTCGGTCAAAGCAGATTCCAGTTCAATCTTCTCCGACGGGTTCAGATCGCACTCGAACACCGAAAATTGCAGGTGGTCGCCAAAATTGCTGCAAGTCTTGAATACCTTCCGCAACCGTTTGTCGTCTGCAATATCGTAACACACCAAATACGTAGTTCTCATGGGTCACCTGGTCAACAATGGAATGTATTCAGCGATTTCGCCGGTCAGGGTTTTTGCCAGCAGTCGCGCCTGCAATTCCAGCGCCCGACGATAGCTGACTTTGTAGTCGAACAACGGATGCGTGATCAACGAACTCATGCGCTGCTCGTACATCTGGAAAAAGCGCTTCCGCCCGGGTGCGGTCAGATTCACTGCTTGGCCGGCCCGCACAAAATCCTTTTCCGTGACGACGTGATTGTTGATGCAACTCAACACTGTGGACTCCGCCACCAACGGCCTCATTTCTTCCATCAAATCCAACCCCAACGCCGGCCGCCCAAACCGGGGTTGGTGGTAAAACCCAATGTACGGGTCAAAACCGACTGCCAAGGCGGCGAGCGTGCAATCCTTGCTCAACATGCTATACGCCAGGGAAAGCATCGCGTTGACGGGGTCAGTCGGCGGCCGGCGGTTGCGATTGGTGAAGTTGAAGTTGAACGCAAGTTGTTTGGGATCTTTGCCAGGCATTTCGAGGCCGGGCAGGTCGTCTTCCACCTTGATCATGCCGCTGAACTGCTGGAAATACTGGCTCGCAGCGGCCCCCTCGATGCCGAGGAGTTCCTCGACTGAAGCCGCCGCCAGCGCATCCTCGGATGCCCGCTTCAGTTTCAGGATGATTGGTTCCGGAGGCTCCAGGTGATTGCGCATAAGGAGGGTGCGGTGGTTGCGGATTTTTCCATGGACAAATCGTCTGGCGAGCGAAAGGCACATCGCCTCATCTCGCGCCAGCCGAAATTGCTCCATCCGCAAGAACACATTCTTCAACGAGTGCCCGCGCGTGATGCCGTAAAACCAGCCGCCCATCGAAAAGTAAGTGATCGGGATTTCCTGGTCGCAAAGCGATTGAATGGCCTGAGTCGAGATCTGGATGTTTCCGAACAGCGCAACATGTGAAAGATCGCGCATCCGCACTTCCTCGATGACCCTGTCCTTTTCTTTGACCGTCAACACCTCGTCTTTGCATCCCACACGATAACCCTGGGTGTTCAGATAAAGCGGGCGGGTGTCGTCGCGGGCGGCGATCAATCTCCTGGGCGGCTTGCCCGCCACGGCAGATTTATCGTCTGGTGCGGACGGATTCTCCAGCAAAGCCGCCTCAAGATCCGGGGGAATTTGCGCCAGCATCCGCGTTTCGTCCGGCAGGCAAACCGGCGCAAGCGAACACCGCACGCATTTTGGAGAATTGACCAATGGCTTCGGGATTGGCCCGGTGACAATCCGTTTGGCTTCCCCAATGCTTTGCAAAATCCAGCTTTCCAGTTCGGGCGTGATCGGCAGGCGAACGCGCTGCTTCGCGGCGCGATAATAGATAATGCCATCGTTGCAGGTGTAGCCGTTGTCACGCAGGATGAGCGCCTGCAATCCAAGCTGCATTTTGTCCGTGTCCCACAGTTCGTTTGCCTCTTCCCCCTCTTTGGGCGCACCCGCCTTGTAATCAACCGGACAGACCTCCAACGCGGTGAGCAAATCCCCTTTTTCCGCCTTGGTTTCAACGAGGTCCATCTTTGCCACGACGCCCAACCGCTCTGATCCCATTTGGACGGAACGCGAATGGATTGTCTCCGGCTCGGCGTTCTTGGTTTCAGCCTCCTTGCTGGTGGATTCAGTCGCCGCTGATGTCTCCTTTTCCGCACTTGGCTTGTCGGCGTCCGCCTTCCGCTTGGCTTTTGGCAGGGCGCCGCTGCCCGAATCAACGCGCTGGTGGATCGCGCCTCCCCGCAACGTGTCCGCGCTTTCGACGAAAACCCCCTCGACGAATTCGTAATAGAAGAGCCGCTGGCAATACACGAATTCGTTCAGCATCCGCGCCGGAATTTGCTGCGGCTCAGACTCTTGGCGGGAAGGCGATGGCGGAGACTGAGAGATTGCGGGCGGCGGAGTTTCAACCTGAGCTTGCGCAAGACTGGCCAATTGAGCTTCAACAGCCTCCACCCGCAAAGTTATCTTCATCGGCTGCGGTTCGTCGGTCTGCCGGCGCAACCCCGGTTGGTCACTGGTTCTTGCGCCGCCTGCTCCGGGAGTAATGCCTCTTGGCACCACGGTTATTTCCGGTTCTGTCGAACGTGATCCTGCGAGTATTGGTTTTTTTTCGTCCATATTTCACCTTCCAGCCGCCACACAGGAGTCGTGCCATGCCCTGATGCCCTTGATCACGCGCCGATGTTTAACAGCCTTGATTGTTCGATTAAGCCGCGCCGCAATTTCCTGGTCCGGCCCCGTTCCCAGCAGGGAATCTTCATCGGGCCGCCAGGCCGGTGCCGCCCTCCGCACACTCAGAATGCCCCTTTTGCCCCGGGCGCGACGGACGGTGGCCAAAGAATGTCCCGTGCGGCGAACGATTTCCTCGTCCGGCAATTCTCCCAGTAATGACAATTCGTTGGGTTTCCAGATTTCGTAGTGGGGATTGCAGAACGGAATACCCAGGTTGAGCCGCTTATCACGCACATTTGCCAGCGACCGGTTGACCAGCTTGCCCACTTCCCGGTCTGGACGGGTGCCAAGCAACGCAATCTCCTCCTTCGTCCAATGCCGGTTATTGGGATTGTTGTTCGGCAACCCGAGCAACCACCGCCGCCGGCGGACCCTCGACAGGGAATAGCCCAGCCTGCGCGCCACTTCTTCGTCTGTGAACTTGCCCAGCAACGCGTCCTCTTCCTCCGTCCAAGTGATATAACGTGCCCCCGGTTTGGCACGCACCCCGTTCACCGGTTGCCTTCCACGACCATCAGGCGCGACGAGCTTGACGATTTTGAACACAGCATCCGGCTTGGTCCGGCCCAATGCACAGCGGCGCGCTTCCACCGCTTGAAACGTGCGCCCAAACGCGAGCGCCAGTTCCTTGTCCGGCTTCGAGCCGAGTAATGCTTCCTCCTCCGGCGTCCACGGACGAGACCTGTATTTGGGCGGGATGCCCAGCTTTTTGCGCCGCCAACCCACATTCGTCAGGCTACGGCCGAGAAGCATGGCGACCTCACGATCGTTGCGCATTCCGAGAATCCAGTCGTCTTCCGGACGCCAATCCTTTTTCACCCGGATGCGCTTCTTCCAACGGCGATGCCGCACCGTACTGACCGGACGGCCAAACTTCCGGGCCAGCACCTTGTCCGGCTGCGTCCCCAGCAACCGATCCTCCTCCTGTGTCCAGTCCGGCTGCTTTTGCCTCGCCTTGCCGCCGGCCAACTGGAGTCGCATTTTGCAAACCCGTTCGTGGCTCCAGCCGAGGATGGCGCGCAGTTCCCGGTTTGATTTCGTGGCGAACAAATGCGAGTAATGATCCTGCGGCTCCCGTTCCATGCGAAAGGGCTGCGGCGCATGTCCAACCGCTCGTTTTCCGAGCAATTGGCGCCGGTCCCGCACGCCAAGCAACGTGCGATGCAGCTTTTCCGTCACTTCGCGGTCGGTCAATTTGCCGAGCAACGCATCCTCCTCCTTTGTCCACGGAAACTGCCGCGTCGAACGAAGCCCCTCTTCCTGGCCGATTTTCCGCTGCGGACGGGGTGGAGGCGGGGCTTTCATACAGGTAGACTCGTTGATGTTAGCTCTGGCGCTGATCCGCCTTGCGCGCGCTTGAACATTCCATAATGACGGCGAAGACGGTCAATATAGGCGCGATCCTCAAGGAGAATTTGGCGAAACAACTCCAGCAGCGCCGGAGACAGTTTGGACTGCGTATTCAACGGGTCCAGGTCGGCGCTGGCCAACTCCCGCGCGCTCTCGCGGTCGCCGTGCAGCCATTTAGCGTAAAAATCCTCGCTCTCCCAGCCGTAATTGATCGTGGCCAGAACTTTATTGGGCCGGTCAGCGCGGCAGACCTGAAAGAGGACGCGCCGGCAGTCGCAAGTCGGCTCATTGCAATACAATTCCAGAAACCCATATTCGCCGGCGGGCAACCCGGCGTGGGGTTCCAGGAGCCTGATCGTGCGCGTCTCGCGCGCCGCCAACTCTGGGAAACGCGAGAAAAACGGGGCCATGTGTGCAAGAGGCTTCATTGTAACTCACTCGCAAAACAGGCGTCGAAACAACTTCTTCGGACAGTTGCCGGCCTTCCTGAGACAGCACCACCGATTTGGCCTTCTTTTTCGGATCAGAAATCAGGCCCTTCTTGTGGAGGCGGTCCAGAGCATCCCAATCGTGACTCTTCCACGCCCGGGTAAGCGCCAATTCGTCCTTTCCCTCGGTAAAGCTGGTCAAATAGAGCAACGCCAGCACCGCGTCATCAATTTTGTCGAGGTTGGGTTTCATAGTTGTGAAATCATTGGACGGTTTCCGTGGCAACTGGAACAAACTGGCCAAGACCGAAGTGGCAGGAATGGCCGAGAACGAGGGGGCCGCAGATCGGTTTTTCGGTTTGGAACTCAACGGTGAAAGCCAGTCGCCTGGACGGCGAAAGCCTGTTGATTGCGCAGTGTTTAGCGATCCGCACTCGAATATCACCCCATCGAACGATCCGCACTTCCCGGGGCTTGCAATTTGGAACCTGTTCCAACTCCTGGCACAGTTGGTTTTCTGGTAGGAGATGACGCTTCCCATGTGTTCCCCAAAATTGACGTAGCGGTACATACGGCGTTGCGCTAATCCAACGAGTCGCAAGTTGCCGGAAACACTGGTCATCTGTGTCGGCAAGTTCCAGGAAAATCCTAGTGGAAGGGCCATTCCACTGTAGTGCCTTGACAATTCTGAGTGCCTCTATCTCCTCTTTGGAAAACCGCAGATGTGGGTCTCACGAGAACAATTCCGACAATCGCTCCGTCCGCAGCGGGTTGGGGCAAGTAGAAAGCGTGATGATGGCCCCTATCTGGTTGGCCGTCGGGTTGATGGCCGGTCAACAGAAACGAGTCCTTACTCCCGGTTGTCGCATGAAAAGCTGATAAGGCCGCTGCGCGAAATGCTTCAGCCACCGCGACGGTAGAACGCACCGGTGGGCGACCCTGAGCGAAGGTGAATCGTACTATTTGACCCGAGGGTTGTGTGAATTCTGTGGCCGGTTTGAGAAGGCTCATCGGTTTCTCCTCCATCCTGTCGTTGTGTCGTAGTAATCGGACGAGATTGCCAGCGGCATGTGAACACAATCAAACCGTTCGTCCGGCTCAATGCTATATGCGTGTTCTCGCGGAATTTCAACCATCCGTTGGGCGATCTCGTTGCGCAGCATCCGAAGTCGCTTTCTCCGAGTCTGCAAGTCGGCCAGTTCATGGGCCGCTGTCAGTTTCTCCCACACTCGTTGATCCGACTCGTCTGTCTCTACAAAGTGGGCAATCCGGTTCGGGGCCTCCTCGATAAGTCGGACGGCTTTCGTGTCCCGATCTCGGTCTTCGCCTTCTCCGCGCAATGCCGCAAACTGCATCATGCGCACAGCCTCCAGAATCTTCTGCGTCGTGTCCTGTCCCAAACGGGACTCTAATCTCTCAAAATACTGGTTCACGAGACTGCGCAGTTCTGGCTCGCGAAACGAGGTTCTCCTTTGGAATATCTCGCGTACAAGGCCCGAGTGAACCTGTCCATAGATGACGACTCCGCTGTAGCCTTCCAAATCGAAAACATACACTACCCCACGTTGACCTGTGCCATGCCGGTTGCAACGCCCGGCAGCTTGGATAATCGCATCCAGGGGAGCTAAAGCCCGGAAAACTACGTCAAACGACAGGTCCACACCGGCCTCGACCACTTGGGTTGCCACGAGAATATGGGGTTGGCGGCAGGAGTTCACCTGTTTCAATATCTCATTGCGATCCTTGGGGCGCAGATTGGTTGAAAGGTGAAAGAGCCTGTAACCGCGAAGATCAGGCGCCCTCTTTAACGAAGCGTGTAGTTCAAGGGCTTCCCGTACGGTGTTTAGAATGACCAAACATGAGCACTGACTGTTCTTGGACAACTCGCTTACGACGCGGCACGTCAGGTTTTCCATGGACAGCGTAGTAGTGATATCCACGTACATGTCATAGCGGTCAAAGACACTCACAAATTCCGCTGGATCAACACCGATTTCCTCCCTCTCCGACTGCGAGAAAAGTGCTGGCTGGGTAGCGGTAACCAACAGAATGTCAGTTCCAAATCGGTGGCTGAGCGACTGGAGTGCTAATCGCAATACCGGCCATAACTCGGCTGGAAAAGCTTGAACCTCATCCAGAATAAGGATTGCCCCTGCCAACTTGCTAAACCGCCGGGCATTAGCTGACGTGGCGTGGAACATTGCATTAGCGACCTGCACGAAGGTAGTGCAAACGACATCGGCACGCCAACCCTCCACCCAGCTTCGAGCCAACGATTCCTCGCCGCTTTGTTCCATCTGACCTAGCTCGGCAAGATGATGGTGAACTGCTATGGCGCTCTCATCAACGGGACCATCTCCCCAAAGCTTGCGGATGACGGCTACGTTTTGGTCAATAATGCTCGTGAACGGGAGCGCATAGATGACCGGGCAAATACACAGACCCGCCTTGATGCGAGCTTGCCGGCGAGCCAATGCCCAACCCAGTGCGGCAAGTGTTTTTCCTGCCCCAGTGGGAACGGTCAGAGTCCACAAGTGCCCGGAATTCGCCGGATGATCATTAGCGTGTGCGACCGCCGAAGCATAAACTCGGTTGCGCGCATCTGCAATCGTAGGTTGCGCCGCCGCGCCAAAACTCCGAGCGCTGCGGAATGCTGCGACGTGTTCCAACGAGAGTTGCGGCGGAGCGTCGAAGGTTCCAACGGCGTATCGGGCGGCCGAATCACGGTCTGCTTCAATGAGACGGCCAAAGTCGCGCAGCGCCGTTTGAAAGCGCACCATCGTGTCGCCATCGGAACAGGGTTGACGCAGGGCAATGTTCGCTTTCACCCTAAGTTCAATCAGACCACGCCTGTCCAGCACAGGCCGGACTACCGGCCCGCCAAGCCGTTCCGCAAACCAACCTGCGATTCCCGTAGCGTCCATCGTTCCGAATTGCTGCTGCAACCGATTCAGAGTGTGCTGATCGGGGTAGGTGGCCCCATCCAGAAGGTCGTCCAAACTCCCGTGATGGCGACGCACAAAGAGGAAAGCCAGTGCTGCATGAACTGCCATCACGCTTTCCCCTGAGGAAACAATAGGCTGCAGGAACTGCATCAGCCAAAAAGCTCCAACCTCCGCGTGCCAACGCAGCTCCGGCGACACATTCTCTCCATGCAGATAAGCTTGGAAAAAGCTGGTACCCTTACCAAGATCGTGGAACAACGCCGCCCAAGCCAGCCAGTAGCCATCACCAACATCGAGCCGGCTCCTCACATCCAGCAGATGGTCAATCAGCAATCGGCCAGGGTGTGATTCACAATGCGGAAATGCAGGTGCCATCAGCTAATCTCCAATAAGCTCTCAAGGAGGCCGCGATAGAACGGCCCGTGGTGTCCATCACATAAGCCTCGTACCGAGTCACTTCGCGGTTGGGTTGCATCACAGCCGGCAGACGAACCCGCTGATAAACCCCGTCCGCGTTCCAGTGGATTTCGTCTTGTACGTCATCCGAGCGTACAAGCGAAACGAATTCCCGATGATTCTTGTCGCCGGAGACCTCCTCCGCCTCCACGATTTGCACGCCGTCTCCGAACCAAGCGATCATCCAGGCGAGTCCCAGGCAGGGGGTGTAGCACGATTCCCCATGTTTTAGCGATTCCGCCAATTGACGAGCGAGGGTCGGATGACTGAACATCACCCGGTAGCGTGGCTGTCGCAAGACCTCATACCGCACCGTCGTGCGTGGATTCACCGCTTTGAGGCGAAAGCTCGGATTCTGTTTCGTATCCACCAGATTGATGGAGACGTATCCTGTGCGGAGTGGGCTCAGAATCTGTAGAACCGAACACCGCTTCGCTATCTTGGAAGTGTGCGAGTGACTCGTTCTTCGGCAGGCCAAGCACCGCACCGACCAATCCGCAGAGCGCCGTTCGCGGCGGAACGGGATACGTGAGAGCAGTCGTGATCGCGTATTGCCGCCTAAAGTGCGCCAAGTCGGACGCCACATCGAAGATGACAAACTCTCGACGCATCTTAATCGAACTCCAGCTTATCGGCTTCCGAACCTAGAAATGTCCATTTGCCGTCCTGCGCCTGCGGCGGTTGTGACAGCTTTAGAAGGTTGTTCCATGCGAAGCGGATTCGTGCGATTTTGTCTTTTCGCTCCGACAAAACCGTATTTAGATTTGTCAGGTCCAGCGTGACTTGGGTGACGTCACGCAGCTCTTCATCGCGGATTTCACCATCCCCACTCGCGCTCGGTTTGCCCACGTCCACACCGCCATTCTTGCCACGCTTGAGGTCTAAGAATCGGTCAGAAACGTCCAATATAGTGCTTTGAATTCGCATCGTTATATTCCACCGATCGGAGCAGAAGAGGCCGCTGCCCCATCTTGGACCGGGTGATCAGGCTCTTCGTGCCATACCAAATCGCCTCATAGAGCTTTTCCTCATCGCGGCTAGTGAGCATCGTGGCTTCGGCCGCTTTCTGGTTCACGATTCCATAAATGGCGATCAACCCATACGGCAGTACCGTACTCCTCACGAAACGTCTTCTGTTGCGCGCCTTGCCCGGAGGCGAACGCCCCCGTTCCTTTGATGAACCTCGGCTCAACGCGATGCAGCGATGTTCCCATGGCGAACTGGGCCGCGCCGGTTAGCGTGACGCTTGAGTCCTTCTCGCCCTCCTTGAGCTTCGAGACCGGTATCGTGCCGCCGAAAAGACGGACATCAATGCACTGCGCGATGACGCCCGCTTTAATGAGATCACGCTTTTGGAGGACGCTCTTCGCGTTCGCTTTCGCCTCTTTAGAGAGTTGGCTGAAAAAATCCTCTGACCGGTCCTTGCCGTCCTGTATCGTCCCGTCCTCCTTTTCGATCTGGCGGCAAAAGATTTCCTCTCCGCCATAAGCCCGCAAGTAGTCGCGGATCGTCCGTTTCAAACGGACATCGGACACCTTGGCTCTTCCGGATTCCAAATCCATTCTCGGCCGGTTCTCGTCATTCGGATCGCCATTCGGATTTGCGTCGGCGATGTCGTACACAAATAGGATCTCAGTGCGTGTCGTGATGTGTCCTGGTTCCTCTGCTGTTGTTGCATTCATGATGTTTGATTCTCCGTTCACTGGGGTTGGCTGGTTGGGTTTTCGTCAGCATCCTTCGCGAAACGTGGCCGCAAAGCATGGCCCAACGTAAAGAAATAGGAAATCTCATCTGGCGAGAGCGGCCACTGGTCTGGTGTCGCTGCAAGGGCGGCCGCGGCACACTCCAATAAGCCGCTTACTTTTCGCTCCTGCTCAATTCCGTATGCCTTTGCCTTGTCCATAGCCGCGACAAACAGACCCTGCACATCCGAGCGATCTATGCGAAACCCCTTCAGTTTTCCCGAAAAAGGAGTCGCGCCTCGCATGTGCGCCTGTATTTGTTCAATCCGGCTGCAACATGCACCCACTAGGAATGCCGCTTGCGGCGCGGGATCAGTTCGCAGCTTTCCCGACGCTTGGTCGAGGACCTTGCGCACTCGGTTGGCTTGGTCAGAATCACCATAATCAACTTGCATATTTTGTTCTCTCCTCTCTGTATCTGGGTTGGTCAATGTTTCGAAAAACAAAATTGTGCGAAACAAATCTGCGAGACGAAACTGCCACGCCTTGCCTGCCCGATAGTCGTCCTGAACCCATCGCATACCGACTTGAAGCAGCCGACGGGTCGAAAACTCCCGCAGTTCCAAGGCTGCCCGTGTGGCGGCCAAGAAATCGTTATCAAAATTGCTGCCTCCATGGGCGGCTGGGAATACGTTGCGGAGAGAACCGAAGGTGAATTGGCCGTTCGCGAATGAACCCGGGCTTGATGCATTGAGCCATGGATGGCGATCCACGCGGCTTTTGGCTTCAAATAGCTCTCGGAACCGAGTCGGCAAAAGCCCGGAGACATATAACGCAGGACGGAACGACTGTGGATCCGGTTGATAAAACAGCAAGTCCACTTGCAGTAGATTCTTCTCTTGCGACACAACGTAAAACAACTCGTCCTCGGCCGCGGTCAACCGTGCCTGTGCAGTCTTGTTGATCCGCGCATTTATCAGACGGTCCAAGAACTGGTACGCCATCGTTGGCGTAGGCAGTACAGGTGATGGCAAGAGCAGATACTTGAAACCGTAGTAATCAAAATTCAACTCTTTCTTCACGCGCTCCCCTGCGAAATCCACTTTGTCGCAGCATTCCCTACAGGCTGGGAAGTTGCGCCAAGCCCCGGATGGATCAAACCCGCCTGACACCGAGCCTGGCTTGTCCAACGTGTAGAGCTTGAATTGCTGGATTTGCAGTAGGCCCGAAACTTCCGTGTTCGTCTTCCCGCAGATACTGCATTGCCCAATTCCCTGCACTGCGCCCTTGATGCCCTTCTTCGTTGTCGCGGACTCCTTCCCGGACCGCACCAAGGACTGCTGAAACGTGTCGAAGTCGCCGACGTGTCTTAACGGCTCCTTTTCTTCCTGCCACGCAACCGAAATAATTGCGGGTTGGGAAACAATCGATTTCTTTTTCGCCACAGGGGGGTTGTACCGTTGGATCTGATCGCGTAGCGCCACACGCTTTGCCGTGCTTGATTCGTCATTTGCATTTGCCGAATCCAACCACTCTCGAATCTTTCCAAGCGTCTTGGTCTCTGGTCCAGGGAGATTTACGCCTCTATCAACCGCATCCCGAATGCTTTCCGACAAACGGACCAGTTTCTTTCTGATTTCCTCTAATAGTGCTGCTTGATACTTCGCGTCGGTATCTCCTTTTGCGGCCCGCAATCCGGATGTTGGCGTCGCATCCCAACCGTTCGGCGGCCCTTCCCGGTAGAGGTAGGCTCGGCGTTTAACTGGATCGCATTCCTCGACCTGAATCCGCTGGAAGCCTTTGCCGGAGAAAATCAACAGGAGCACAGTTTTTGTCCGGAATTTCGCCACCGGGTCACGCATATATTGCGCAACCGGGTCGCCAGCCCCTTTTCCGAGTCCTTCCCGATCCCGGTAAAACGCCCCGAGTTCGGCAAACTGATGGATCATCTTGACCGCCTCCCTTTCTCAGCACACACAATAAGCCTTCGTTGGCAGCCGAGTTGCTCATGGCCTGTCGCGCCATCGAAAAAACGGTCGAAGCCCGGCGAGTTCATCGCTCACCGCCTTCCCCGACTTCACTCTCAAGATGTCCGATCCTGAATTGCATGAAATCACCTTATTCGCGCCAAAGTGGGACCCGCATTGGGTCATTTCCCGGCGTGGTTTTATCCTTGTATCAGAACGACTTGCGGAATGCGAGCATAAAAATGACGGTTTGCAGCATTATTCAAGAGACGCTGATTTGCCGCACGGTTCATGCATCATTCCAGAGGTGGCGCTTGCCGTTCTTGGCCACAAGTTTCAAAATCAGCGCACGGTGCAAAACACAGCCACACCACTGCCGGAGAGCCTTTCGGGGCTGATCGAGCGCGTCACGTTTTTCGACGAGGACGGCGGATTCGGTGTGCTCAAGGTCAAAGCCCAGGGGCACCGTGACCTGGTGACCGTGGTCGGCTCCCTGCCGTCCGTCAGCGCCGGGGAATGGCTCACGGCCCAGGGCCGCTGGGTTCAGGACCGGGAATATGGGCAGCAGTTCCGGGCCGAGATGCTGACCAGCACGCCGCCGACCAGCAAGGAAGGCATCGAGAAATACCTGGGCAGCGGCATGGTTAAGGGCATCGGGCCCGTTTACGCCAAGAAGCTCGTGGACAGATTTGGCGAGGGTGTTTTTGACATTATTGAGAAGGCGTCTGCCCGCCTGGAGGAGGTGGACGGTATCGGCCCAAAGCGCCGGAAACGAATCAAAGCGGCCTGGGACGAACAAAAGGTCGTCCGGGACATCATGCTTTTCCTCCACTCCAACGGCGTCAGCACCAGCCGGGCCGTGCGCATTTACAGGACGTATGGCGAGGCCGCCATTGAGAAGGTCCGCAACGACCCGTACCGACTGGCCAAGGACATTCACGGCATTGGTTTCAAGACTGCCGACCAAATTGCGCGGAAGGTAGGCATCCCGGTAGATTCGCTGGTCCGCGCCTGCGCCGGATTAAACCACGTTTTGCTGGAGGCAACCGGTGACGGCCATTGTGCCCTGCCGGTGGAACTGCTCAAGGACAAGGCCGGAAAGCTCCTGTTGGTGGAGGAGAAGATCGTGGCCGACGCTTTGGAGCGCACGGTGGCCAGCAACGATCTGGTCAAGGAAACGATCAACGGGCAGGAGTTGGTTTTCCTGCCGCACCTGAAACGGGCGGAGGAAATAGTCGCGGACAGGATCAGGAGTCTCGCCAGATCGCCTTCATCCTTCCCACCAATTGACTTCGAGAAGGCGGTCGTGTGGTGTCAGCAGAAAACCGGCAAGGAGCTTGCCCCAAGCCAGCGGGATGCGCTCAAGCTGGCCCTGACGAGTCGAGCCTTGGTCATTACGGGCGGGCCGGGGACTGGCAAAACGACCCTCCTTAACTCCATTCTGCTGATTCTGCGGGCAAAGAAAGTGCGGTGTTTGCTCTGCGCGCCCACGGGCCGGGCGGCCAAACGACTTTCCGAGGCGACCGGCGTGGAGGCCAAGACGATCCACAGGCTGCTTGAAGTCCAGTCCGCCGCAGGCCGTTTTGCCCGAAACGAGGCTAATCCTCTGGACTGTGATGCCCTTGTTGCGGACGAGGTCTCTATGATTGACGTTGTTCTCATGGCGAATCTGCTCCGTGCCTTGCCGGCGAAGGCCAGCCTGCTGCTGGTGGGCGACATCGACCAATTGCCTTCCGTGGGGCCTGGCATGGTATTGCGGCATGTGATCGAAAGCAAAGTCGTGCCGGTAGTGCGGTTGACCGAGGTCTTCAGACAGGTGGCCCACAGCCGGATCATCGCCACCGCCCACCGAATAAATGGAGGACGGATGCCGGAGGTTCCCGGCAAGGAAACCGATTCTGATTTCTATTTCATCGACCGAGCGGAGCCGGGGCAGATTGCGGACACGCTGGTCGAGATGGTCAAGACGCGCATCCCGGCCAAATTCCGGCTTGACGCTATTCGGGACATCCAGGTGCTCTGCCCGATGAACCGGGGATCACTGGGAGTCCGCGAATTGAATGTCCGGCTCCAGAATGAACTCAATCCTGCCCGCGCCGATGAGCCGGTCGTGGAGAAATTCGGCTGGCATTTCCGTCCCCGGGACAAAGTAATCCAGACCGAGAACGATTATGACAAAGACGTGTTCAATGGCGACATTGGGCAGGTCGTGAAGATCGACCCAGTTGAACGGGATGTCACAATCCGGTTCGACCAGCGGGAGGTGGTTTACGATTTCGGAGAACTTGATGAAGTCTCGCTTGCCTACGCCATCACCATTCATAAATCGCAAGGATCGGAGTTCCCGGCCGTGGTCATCCCGTTGGCAACGCAGCAATACCTGCTTTTGCAGCGCAACCTCGTTTACACGGGGATTACCCGGGGCAAGAAGCTGGTCGTGCTCATCGGTCAGCGAAAGGCGCTGGGGATGGCGGTGCGAAATAACCGGACGGAAAATCGGTTCTCTGGACTGCTGGCGCGCCTACTCACACCGGGCTAATGCCCGCCAGTGACCGTGTAACCGGCCCGGCGCAAATCCTCCGCCAAGTCCTTTTCCATCTGCGTGGCAGCCTCATACGGCATCGGGTTCAGGTGCTCATACAATTCCGGCAGAAGGCGGAGGCCGTAGCGTTTGACCACCGCGGCTGCTTTGGTTCCCGCCTTATGGTTGGCGAAACGTTCCTCCGGGGTCAGCCCTGTCATCCCAACGTAGATGCAGGTTTTCTTGGGATTGCGCTTCGGGTTTTCGGCACGAACTTTTCGCATTTTGCAGACCGCCGGCTCAAGCAGCACGACGTAAACATTGTGATGGTGCTCCGGCAGTTGGCCGGGGCGGAGTCGCTTGAGCGTTCGACGCTTCATTCGGCATCCATCGGGAAATCTGGTTCGTCGTCATCCAACCTAAATTAATTCCGTCCACCATAAGCACGGCAATCAATCGCTGTTCCGCCAAGTAAGCAAAACGTCGCCCCGGAACCCAACTATACCCAAACACAGGTACGTGGGGCCGGTCAAGGTCATCCATATCCACGCCTCCTGGCTTTGTTGCATCCGATCCCGATTCACTTTGAATGGAACTCCTTTGCGCTGATTTCTGCATGCATCGCTGACCCAGGCTTCGATCAAATCGGCCGTCTCAGCGTCTATCTCACTATCACACCAGCCACCCCACTTCGGCCCGGTGAAGTGGCGTTCAAGACATTCTGTGCTCCACCGTATTGGGACAAACACCCCCTCCATGCCATGATCATTGCACGCATGACCGCCAACTTGGTTGTAAATCCACACCCCCGATTTGCAGGGCACAATTAAGCCCGCGCCATGGTATCCGAGCAGGTCAATTTTGGGCAAATGTTCCTCGTTTTCAAAAATGTTCTCGTCCATACGTCAAATAAATCTGGTTGGTTCTGCTTCCATCAGCTTTCGGCGCGCGGTGATTCCCTGGCCCTGGCCAACCGATTATCAGCCTCGGGAATTGCCTCACGCTTTTTTATTTTCACCATAGCCATACGACGAGGGAATACAGGCCACCCATCAAGATCGCCCACCCGGCCAGACCGATGGCATAGCCTTTCCAGGTTGTGCCCCAAACGCGCCAGTGGTCCAGCGAATGAACATCCCAATATCGAAACAGGTGGGGATCGAAATGGGCGGTCACCCGCACCAATAAAATGAACGGCAAGAGGACAATGATTTTCATGCGTCAAGAAGGCTCCCCCGATTCCAGTTCGTAGAGCATTCGGCTCACTTGCTCCTCCGTCATCCCGTTCAATCTCCGCCGCATGGCTTCGGCAATGCTCTCTCCTCGGTTCCGCTGTATTTTCCCAGCGTCCAAAAGTGCTGCCAGCCGTTGCAAGGCGCGAGACCGAAAGTCCTCTTCCGGGTCCGTGCCTGATTCGGGTTCAAGAAATGAACCGGTGACACCACCCGGGCCCCAGCCGAGATCCTCGTCGATCTCCGCCCCGCTCTGGCGTTCGAACTCCCAAGCGCCGCAAATAATGCGATCTGCCGTGAGCTGGGTCACCTTCAACCGCATCGGTTTCGGAATTCCCCCGAACCAGCGCAAGACAAAATCCCCAACTGCTATTTCTGCAAGTTTTTTGCTCATAATTCTTTCCCGATGCCGGATGACTGCTCAACCGCCGTGACGGCTGTAGGGGGCCCTTCGGGGCTGTGCTTTTTGCAAAACGTCCGAACAACCGCCGCCGCGCCTTGGCAACAACTTCCGGCGCAGAAATGTGGCATGGCCAAAACAGTCCCACCACTTCGCCCGCCCGGCGCAAATGGATGGCCGAACTGTCCCTGTGCCATGTGAACCTGACCGAATCCAGCAGTCGGACGGTGTGGTCATACAAGATCGCCGGGACGGCGGCGCCGTGACTGAACCAAACATAGTCCAGCAATCCGACGCGATGGTAAAACACAGGACGCACAGGACGACCCCGGCCTTTGGAGATTTCAGCCGTGAAAACCTCATCTTTCTCCGTCGGCCTGAGACCTCTGGGCGGGTGTCCCAGCACCTGAACGACCGCGCCGGACATGTTGCGACCGCTCCCCCAGGCCGGGTTGTCCCGCAAGTCCACAGAGTAGGCTGGCTGGTTTTGCCAACGGCCCAGGCCGCAGCGCAATCGAACCCGCATTCTCTTCAGGGGACCAGAATTCATGGGGAGAAAGAGGTCCTCGTCCTCGCGATGGATCCGCGTCCACCAGACCGCGTCCCGCAGGACCCGGGCCATCGGTATCGAACCGGGTTTCCAAAAGGGACTCGGATCGCTCTCGTAGAGCACGTAGAAGTTCTCTCCCGCAGCGCGCGCTGCCTGCGTGAGCTTCTCCCCGTCCAACGTCAGGTCCAGGTCGGCCTGTTTGAGCACCCGGCCGCCGAGGCTACAAACCTGCGCGTTGAACACAACAAAGTGGCTACGGTGCCGCTTGTAATAGCCACTTTTTGAATTCGCGATCAGGCGTCCCTCGGCAAAACCATGTTCCTGAAGGACGGCTATGATTTGGTTGTAGTGCATGGATTACGTATGGACCCAATTATTCCTCAAAATCTCACATAACGCCGTCACGGTGCTTCGTTCTTGAGGCCAAGGCCAGAAATGTTCAATCCATTGAACGGCCTTTTTTTCCAAAACCTCAATTCCCCGGGCGTTTGGCGCGCTGCACGCGCCGGCAATTCACCAGGATACCCTCTGGAACGGATTGGGCGGTTGAAAGCGTCAGTACATGAATAGGGGTGGAGACCCTGGACTTCAGGTTACCCACGTTCAACGCCCCCTCTTCGGCGATGACGACGTGCTTGAACCCGGCGCAGCGCAACAGATCATCGCGAACCTCCGGCACGGAGGACCACACGCGGTTAAAAAACAAACGCGGCGCCCCCGAAGTCAGAATCCTGGGCCATATTCTCTGAGTGAGTCGGCGGGCATGATCCGGGCCCAGATCTCCATTGATGTAAATCAGCGATTCCACCGGCACGAAAAGGTTGGAGCGATGGAGATCAATTCCCGCCGCCGCGGGAAGCTTTCCGTCCGCCCGGCTGGCGGCATGGGCCAGGGCGGTAAACACGAAGGTGCGTGAGAAATCCGTGCCGCCGGTGATGATGGTCAGACCCGCCTTCTGGTCCAGCAACTCCAGCAATTGGCCTGTTTTTCCACGGGCATGGGCCAGGCGCGGGTCATCCAAAGTCGGGTAAGCCCGACAGTGGGCCTCGATGAAAGAATGGCGTTCTGCAGGCGGCAATCGCTCCAACAGGCACAAAAAGCCGAGCACATGCGGGTGGTGAAAGATGTCGAACCAGTTGTAAGTGGTGCTCTTGGACCGGCCGAGCATTTTGGCCAATCGCTCGAAACTCATCGGGTGCCGATGCACCGCGGCAAGCCTGGAGCGCAAATCGCCGAAGATGTCGCGGGCCGAAAACGGATAGCCCGGAGCGGTCATAAATCCGTCCTCGAGAAGTCTTGTTTTCCGCGTTTGCTTGTTCATGCCTTTTGGTTTGCCAGCAAACTCGCGGCGGCGACCCCTGTTCGCCCATTCGCGTAGGCCCAGACGCACAGAGCGAGCGGAGCGAGACCGAGCACCGTAGTCGGAGCAAATGGGCGAAGGTGCGAAACGGAAGGGTTTTCAGGCCGAGGAACAAGCTGGAATCGGAGGCGGCGTGAGTGCGGCGGTTTTGCGGAGTGCAGCCGGAGCACGGAGGGGCAGCGTAGCGAGAGCAAAAGCCGCCGCTCGCAGGACGCCGGGGAAGGGCGACCGACGGGATCATCGTGGTCAATCAGCCGAATCTTGAGATCAGCGGATCAATGCAAGTGGCTTGTAATCAATGGGTTAATGCTATGGTGCTCCCTGGTCGGAAACGCGCGTGAGAGGAAATTGCGCTCAGGCATTTACTTTCAGCGAATTGGCAACCATAGTGTCAGTTGTGGTTACGCTGATTTTGTTGGCGATTCCGTCTGCCAACTGGATTCGTTGCAAGTCCAAAGAATCGGTGTGCTTGTCAAATTTGCGACAATTGGGGACGGCATGTCCTCAAACGAAACAAGGATTTGCGATTCTGAATCAACCTGTTATCATCCCAGCTTATGACGAGGCTCCTGAATCAGTTTTTCGCGGTGCGGGTGCGTCATGGTGGGTTTGCACGTCTTTTGGTTTTTGTCGCTTGCATCATCCCGGTTTTCGACCGTTTAGGAGCTCAGACGTTGTTCCGCGAAGGCGAGGCGGCACCTGCAAACGTTCGGAGCGCGTCCGATCCATCGGTCAAACGCAGCCGGTTGGCTCCGATCTCCGGCACGAATTGGCTGCAATCAGTCGAAACGCCGTCAGTTCCGCAATCCCTCAGCATCAATCTTTTCACCAACCTCGCAGTTACCGGAATCATGCAGTCTGTGACGGCACCCGGTCCGGGTCGGGAAATAATCCAGGGCGCTATCGTCGGCGTGAAGGGGGGATGCTTTATATTGGCGGTGGAAAGCAATGTTGTCGCCGGGACGGTCGTCCTCCCCGGCCAGGGATTTTTTGAAATTCAATACGCCGGCAATGGCTATCACCGCATCATCGAACGTGACGTCGGGAAGATGCCTCTATGCGGCGTGAACGCGGCCACGAGTGCCATTACCGGCCATGCGGAAGAAAGTCCCGAAGTGGCCCTGGCAGCCGCGGGATCGGCCTCCGCCGAGACAATTCCCGTGGTGGATGTAGTCGTGGGTTACACACCGGAAGCGCGAGACGGCGCGGGTGGAGATGAAGGCATCCACACCTTGATTGATTTGGCGGTCGCTCAGGCCAACCAGATTTACCTCTCCAGCAACGCGAAATTGCTTTTGCGGTTGGCCGCCACCACAAAGGTGACATACGACGATTCAGGGGTTCTGAGCGTTGACCTGCAGCGGTTGATGAATCCAGCCGATGGCTATCTTGACGATTTTTTGGCGCTCAAACAGCAATACCACGCCGATCTCATTTGTCTTTTGGTGGAGAAGTCCGACGGCCCGGTGGGAATTGCCCGGCAGACGGCCAGCGCCGCCAACGCCTGCAGTGTTGTGCAGCGCGGATTCGCGGTCGCCCACTACACGTTTGCACACGAACTGGCACACAATTTCGGCTGCCAACACGATCGTCCTAATGCCGCCACTCCCGGAGTTTATTCCTTCTCCTATGGCTGGACCTTTGTTGATTCCAATGATTATCAACAATACGGGACCGTCATGAGCTACGAAGGAATCCGCATCCCCTACTTTTCCGATCCTTCAGTCAAGTATGACACCTTCCCGACTGGGGTGGCCTCCGGCCCGCACGCGGCCAACAATGCCCTTACATTGACGTTGCGCGCGCCGACGGTTTCCGCTTTTAGCGGCGTTCCCACGATGGTCGCTCCTCCCGCAATCGAAATTGTATCACCGCGCAATGGTGCGACCGTGTTCTTGGACAGCAATGTGCTGATCACCGCCTCAGTCCAACGCGGTACGGCCGCCATCGCCCAGGTCAATTTTTTCGAGAATGGCGCGCCGTTGGCTTCATCCCCGCGGCCCCCCTATCAGTGTGTATTGAGCAATCCTCCCGTTGGCCCGGTCATACTGACCGCACAAGTGATCAACGCTTCGGGATTGCTCGCCGCCTCGTCTCCGGTCACCATTACGTCGCGTTATCATGCTCCAGCCAACGACAATTTCGCCCATCGTCAAGTATTGAACGGTACGAATATTGAAATGACCGTAAACAACACCGGAGCCACGTTCGAAACCGGCGAGACTGAACATGGAACGGTTGATTCCCTCCATTCCATCTGGTTCACCTGGACGGCGCCGGCCTCTGGTGAGGCGGTATTCGGGACCTCGGATACCGATGCCACGCCGATCGTCGCAGTTTACCGCGGCGCCAGTCTAAAAACTCTGAAGGGGGTGGGAGGTTCCGTTGGCTCTTCCCTGGGGTCCTTCCAGGCCGTTCGCGGAACGAACTATCAAATCGCCTATGACACCGCTTATGGTTACGGAGCGACCACGCTTTTCCTCCAACTCCATTCCGGGGCGCTGAATGACGATTTCGGCCAGGCGATTATTATTGGCTCAGTTCCGTTCCAGACGCTGGCGGACAACGGTGCTGCCACCAAGGAGCCGGGGGAACCAAACCATGCGGGCGATCCTGGCGGCAAATCCTTGTGGTGGAGGTGGACCGCGCCCGCCACCGGCTCGGTGACCGTCGCCGTTACCACCTATTATGACGCCCTTCTTGGTATTTATACTGGCGACGCGGTTTCAAATCTCACGGGAGTCGCATCTGCGAGCGTTGGCGCTTGGCCGGGACCGGCCAGCGTTTCTTTCGATGTCATCGCTGGTCAGGCGTATTCTATTGCCGTAGATGGCAAGGGCGGGCAACCCGGCTTGTTTCAATTAACCGTGGACATGACGGCGGTTGTGGCGCGCAATGACAACTTTGCCAACCGAATCGCGTTGTCGGGAACGAACGTTCTGTTCGCGGGCACAAATTTCGCCGCGTCGGTTGAGCCGGGCGAACCGGCGGGTTCTCATACCATCTGGTGGACATGGACCGCGCCCGATAACGGCGAGTTGACCGTGAGTGCCAATCAGGCCAATGCGTGGTTTCGACTTTTTCGCGGTTCGGAGTTAACGAATCTGGCCGATCTCCGTGAAGGAAATCCGGCCATGTGCTACGTGCAAGCAGGCGAAGTCTGCCAGATTCAGATGGATGGATACGAAGGAGCCGAACTCGCAGCGCAATGCTCTCTGCAGTTCTCGCCAATGACATGGAATGATAACTTTGACGATCGGTTCGTGCTCGCTGGAGACTCGAACATCGTCCAAGGCACGAACCGCTACGCGAGCATGGAACCCGGAGAACCCAACCCCGCCGGGAGGGGTGCCGGACGGACTTTATGGTGGAGCTGGACGGCTCCGAGCAACGGAGTGCTTCACATCCAAACCGATGCACAGTGGGACTGCGGCTCCATCGGCGTTTATACTGGAACGAACGTCACCGAGCTTGATCTGGTTGGCCAGGCGGGAGCGGCCAGCGATTATCAGTACATCACGTCTCCCGCACAGTTGGATGTGACCGTGACAGCGGGTACAGCTTACCAAATTCAGGTCGATGCGCTTGCGGGTGGCTGGGGATGGTTGATCAATGACGTTTTCAATTTGACGCTTCAATTCTCGGCCGTCCCGTCCAATGCTTTTTTCCACGACCGCGCGTCGCTGGCCGGGACTGATGTCACCTTTGCGGCCACAAACACAGGTGTCACGGGTGAAACCAACGACCCGGCTGTTGGAGGTTCCGGCAAACCTGTGTGGTGGACTTGGACTGCGCTCCAGGACGGCACCGTGACGATCACCTCCACAAATAGCAGCATCAATCCTCTATTCGCCGTGTTTACGGGCAGCGCCCTTGACGCGTTGACCCCAATTGTCACCGGGGCAAACTCCGTCCAGTTCTTCGTTCATCAAGGCTTCGTTTACCAGATCATGGCGGACGGACAAGGAGGGGCCAGTGGGACAATTGAAGCACAGCTTGAATGGCAGCCGGTGGCGGCGAACGACGACTTTGCCAACCGCTTCGCGCTTCCCGGCAGTTCGGGCACAGCCGAGGGTTTGAGTTATGGCGCCACGGTGGAGCCGGGAGAGCCTGCTATGGGCCAGGGGATACCGGCTCAACACACGATTTGGTGGACGTGGACTGCACCGGCGATTGGTGAAGTGACCTTTGCGTTTTCCGGATCTTATTCCCAGAATCAGATGGCTGTGTTCACGGGCAGCAGCCTAGCCACCGCCGTGAGGGTGGGTACCGCCACGTCCGGAACGTACTTTAACAATCCGGTGACCTTGCGCACAATTGCTGGGATGCCGTACCAAATTGCAATTGGTGGTGCCGAAGGGAACCTCCAATTTAGCTACACCTTTGTCGCGGCTCCCAGCAACGACAATTTCACCAATCGAATTGTGCTCTCTGGGTTGCCCGTGTCCGGCAGCGCCGATAATACGTATGCGACGTCCGAACCGGGCGAACCATTGCAAGGCGACGGCCGGTCGGTGTGGTGGTCCTGGACAGCGCCGCAATCAATGTTGGTGGCTGTGGCATCCGATTGGTCCGCACGTATCGGTGTTTACACTGGAGACTCTCTGACAAACCTGATTCTGACTCCTCTCTTCACCTCAGCAGGCCAAACGGTTTTTAACGCAACAGGAGGCGTCACGTATCAGATTTCCATCGACAGCGGGTGGGGCAATTTCGTGGTCAGCAACGTGTTACTATGGGCCGCACCGCTCGATCCTCCGAATGACTATTTCACTAATCGCGCCATGATTGTTGGGACCAACGCCGTTATTTCCGCCTACAATGGCCTGGCCACAAGCGAACCATCAGAACCGATCGCGCCGAATGCCGCTGGCCAAACGCTTTGGTGGACTTGGACTGCACCTGAGACCGGCAGGGTCAGCATTGCCTGCCCTTCCTACTACGGGATTTTCCAGGTTTTCACAGGAACGGCGTTGACGAACCTGGTTCCAATTGCTTCAGGCGTGGGCGGCTACTGGCCATTCTCATTCACGGCCTGCGCAGGAACAAATTACCAAATATGCTTTGACACTTCTTCCACCGGCGGAGTCGGAAGCAATTCCTTCACCCTCCAGCAATCACCCGCTCCTCCCAACGACAATTCTTCCAACGCCATCATTATCTCTGACTCACCGGCGCAGACTAACGGCTCCAATGTCGGCGCCACCCGCGAGGCAGGCGAGCCCATGTTCGCGGGAACCAACAGCCAAGCTTCGGTGTGGTGGACTTGGATCGCCCCCAATACGAGGGAGATGACGATCAGCGTGGGCGGTGCCACCGGCGGCACTTTTTCCAGTGGTTTCTCGGTCAGCTACGGGATCTACGTCGGTAACTCCGTCTCGAATTTAACCGCGATTGCGACAGGTCATGATGCGGGAGAATTCGCCGCCGTTGCTGGAACGCGGTACTATATCGCCTTGGATGGCGCCAATGGAGAAATCGGCGACCTCAGCCTCCTTCTCATGCCGGACCCAATCAACGATAACTTCACCAACCGGATCGTTCTATCCGGTTACACAACTCATGCCGCCGGGTCGAATGTAGGCGCGACGACCGAGCCTGGAGAAAGCCAGCATGTTTTCAATCCCGATGGCGCTTCAGTCTGGTTCACTTGGACGGCTCCAGCGGCGGGGACCGTGACCATCAATTACAGCGGAGAGGGATTCTATCCCGGCGTCGCAGTTTACACCGGCTCCAGCGTGTCGAATTTGAGCTTGGTCGCCTACAACACATTTTTCGGCACACTGAGTTTTACAACCGATGCCAGCGCAACGTATCAAATCGTTTTAGCAGGGGCGTGGGGAGGCAGCGGCAATTACACGATGGATTTAATTTTGAACGCGGGCGCGCACAACGATAATTTTGGCAACAGAATTGTTCTGACGGGCACGAACCTTACGATTCTGGCCAACAACTCCACCGCCGCCAATCATTCATTGTGGTGGGAATATATCGCGCCAGCCAACGGCAGCGTGCGTGTTGACTATTCCGCAGTGACTGAATTTACGCCTCTGTTCAACCTCTATACCGGGGCGAACCAAAGCTCGCTCAAGTTGACCCCGGTGGAAGTAATCTCCGACATGCCTCAAATCTACTTTAATACCGTTAAAGGGGGCGTTTACCAAATTGCGGTGGCTGGCAATAAGGGAGGCCAAGGCGACATCGATCTGCAATTGGAATTCGAACCGAGTCCTGTCAACGACGATTTCGAAAATCGAACGCCCCTCAGCGGCGATTCCGTGGGCGTGACCGGTAATAACAGGGGGGCCTCTGAGCAAACGGGCGAACCAAGGGACGACAGTCTAACCGGCTATCATTCTGTGTGGTGGACCTGGACCGCCGATACCAACGAAACCGTCGTTTTAGATGTCACTGGGAATGGCTTTTCGCCACGGGTTGCGGTTTATAGGGGGATTTCCAGGAATAGGCTTTCGCTTGTCAAAAACAATGCATTTAGCGGCCATCTGCTGCCCAGCTTGGCCTTTTCGGCCAGCGCCGGCGTCGCCTACCAAATTGCCGTCGATTCCGCCTTTGGGGAATTTGGCGACATCACTCTGACACTAAACGCATTGGCGACGCCGCCAAACGACAGTTTTACCAATGCCAACACCTTGGTCGGCACCTCTGTGAGCATCGCTGCCACCAATCTTGCTGCCACCAGCGAACCCGGCGAACCCGCTCATGCCGGCTCCCCGGCGAGCCACTCCCTTTGGTGGGCTTGGACGCCGGCTGCCTCAGGAACCGCCACGATTGACACGCTTGGAAGCTCGTTTGATACTGTGCTCGCCGTTTACACTGGCACCAAGCTCAACCGTTTGGCGGTCATCGCCGCGAATGACGATATTCCCTCCGGAGGCGGAGCCAGTCGGGTTGCATTTTCCGCGGTGGCCGGCACGACCTATCGGATCGCGGTCGATGGGTTTGAAGGGGCCTCCGGAGACGTGCAACTGAACCTGAACCAGGCCGCATCGCCACAGTTGTCCATGACGATTGATTCAGCGACAGGTCCCCACGCTTTTGCGATGCGCCTTCACGGCGCAGCCGGGAGCAGGTTTCTGATTCAAACCTCCACCGATCTTCTCGATTGGACCACTATTTCCACCAATCAACTTGAGGGCGACGTGCTGAACATCACTCAGCCATTGGACGCTACATCGCCCGGGCGGTTCTATCGCGTCATCCCCTTGCAATAATCAGCGAAACCACGCACATTTCGCGCCATGCCACCACGGGTTATTGTTAAACATTGGATTTTCCGAAGCCTGATGCTTTGGCAGTAATCGCAATTGGGATTCGTTTGGAAGGCGATTGGCAAGATACTCAGGCAGGGCGTGTTCTGTTTTCCCCTCATTTGACAGAAAGCCCATGTTCACCTGCTTGCGGGAATACTGCTTCACCTTGATACCGTCAGCCATGGAGTTCGCTGGAACCGCGCAGGGCCTGTCCGGGGCGGCTGGACTGGGAGTCTTTGCGGGCGTGATGAACCAGCATGACGGCCAGTTGGAACTGGCGTTGGAGTTCCCGCAGATAAGAGAGCAGCCCGGCGATTTGGGTGGCGTCGTTTTCATCGACCCGGTGCAGGCGGATGAGCGGGTCCAGGATCAGCAGGACGGGCCGGAGTTGTTGGACGGTCTGGGAGAGGCGCGACGCGGTCGGTGGCGGTGTCCAACCGAAGGGACGGGGCGGTAATGACTTGCACCGGCAGCGAGTCAAAGGGCACTTGGGCGGCCGCCGCGATGCCTTCCAAGCGCTGGCGCACGACGGCCAGCGAGTCCTCGGCCGGGAAGAGCAACACCGGGCCGCTGCGCCGCACCGGGAACTGGCGCAGACAGGCGGCGCCGGAAGCGACGCTGACCGCGACATCCAAAGCCAGGAAGCTTTTGCAGCATTTGGGTTCGCCGCCCAGGATGCCGACGGCCTGCTCGGTCCAGAGACCTTCGACCAGCCACTGGGTTTGCGGGCCGGTGCTGGCCAGTTGGCTGGCGCGTTGAACCGGGAACGGGTTCATGGCTTTTTGGCGGGCTTGGGGTCCAGGGCGAAGACTTCGAAGTAGAGTTTTTCATCGATGACCTCGCGTTCCTGCTGGCAGGCGGCCGCCAGGAGATCATTGGCCATATTCATGAGCAGGCGCAGGTTGCCGGCGGCATGTTCGCAGAGCGTTTGGATCAGCGAAGGGGCCAGCAGCTTGGGATTGCCGGCGGCTTTGAGCAGGTGATTGAGGCATTCCTGCAGGGCCTTGGGCGGCAGGGCTTCCAGGCGCAAGCGGCTGCGAATGCGGCTGGCGATGGGCAGCAAGTCAGCAGTTCGATGAGCTGGGGAGTCAGCGAGGGATGTTGCCCGTGGTCGGAGCGGATTTTGCGTTTGAGCGCCTCGACCGGCCCGGCCTTGGAGCGGAGGGCCTTGTAATACCAGCGCTCGATCGTGGAAAGCCCGAATACCACCCATTCTCCGGAAATGGGGTGGCGCCACTTTTTGGCGGCCAGTTCCTGGAGTTGCGCTTGGAGTTCGCCTGCGGGCGGGAGGCGCGGCCAAAAGCGGTCCGATGACGCTGAAGCGAAAATGCGCCCAGCGCTCATGGGACCGCGAGGTTGACGATGTTTCTTTCATAGGATGCCGTTATTTTTATTTTTTCCACCCGTTCGGTGGTGCGGCCAGGGTTCTACACCGGCTCCCTGCCGGTGTCGCCCGGCATCCTCTGCGGAGATTGGAAGCGAGCCTCACATAACGAACTCTTTCCAGGCGGTCGGCGTCGTGATCGGGGCCAGGAACTTGAGCAACTCCAGCAGCCGGTCGCGCCGTTCGACCGCAAAGCTCACGCACAAGGACAAGGGCATCGTCTTTGGGCACAACGGCGGCATGAACCGGGCGCGAGCTTCTCTCCAAAACGAACTTTCCACGAAAGAGGCCCAGCCACCACTGACGCCACCGCTCCAGCGTGCGGCGGTCGATCCCCAGGGCCTCGCGCAGCAACTGCACTCGTTCGGGCTTCAGGCCGTGGATCATGGCCGACACCAGCACCACGACCAAACCGGCATAAACGCGCCGCCCCATGAAGCGCACCGAGGGCGGAGTATGCCGCCGCCGGCAGCCCTCCCTGGCGCAACACAAGCTGAAGCGCAGTGTCCCATTGCGGGCCGCCCCGGGGCTTGCGGTCATAATCGCTGCGGTGCAAGCGTGCCACCGCAAAGCAGGCAGCCCTTCAGGCGCGCCTCCTGGCCGTCAAATCGGCATCGACTTTTTCCAGCAGTTGAAATAGCTGTTGATCCGCCAGATGGTTCTGGCACCAGTTTTCTCCGGTTCTATTTTTCAACACCTTAGATCGGAGAGAAAAAACCCTCGCAGAGCAAGCTCTCTGCGAGGGTTCCCGCGTCCGCGGCGGACTATCTTTTGACATGGAATTGCCGTCCTCTGGCCACCGCTCAAATATTGACGCGCCTGGAACAAGAGGCCCGGCACTTGGGCTGGCAATTACCGAAGGTTTGCACTCCAGCGGAACTGATGGGAGATTCATCTGATGAAACCTGATTCGATTTTGGGAGAGCTATGGGCAGTCAAAGACAAATTCGCCCGTGACGCCGGATATGACGTTGATCGCTTTGTTCAAAACTTGCGGCAATGGGAAAAGGAGCATCCGCAGAGCGGCCGCTCCGTTCGCAATGCCGAGGAGTTGCGCCAGTTCGTGGCGGAGGAAGAAGATAGGCGGGCCGCGAGTAAACGGATTAGAAAAATTGAGGGAACTTAAACCTCATCCGTCATCATCCGTGAAAAAAATGAAGCTTCTGACGCTCATTTTTCCCGACTAGGCTCAATTCCGCCCGCAACCGCAAGGCGCTCGACATCATCCCTGAAGGCAAACCCCTGCCCAAACCAGGGAAGGTGAATACGACCGTCTTCGATGGACAGTTTTTAAGTCCGGCCAACGGGAAGGACTTCCCTGACGGCAAAGGAAAGGCGAACACACTCTGGGGCTGGATCGCCTGGTCGCTTCGCGGCGCCGAAGGCTACAAAATCCTCCGCAAGGACGACGAGGCCCGCGTTGCGCCGGGCGGCGACGACATCCTGAAATTGCTCGGCGACGCCCCCAATCTGATCCTGCTGGATGAGGTTCTCGAATACCTCATCAGCGCGGGAGGCATCAAAGTCCTCGACACGACCTTGCGTGACGAAACCCTGAGCTTCTTAAAACGTCTTACAGTAGCGGTCGGAAACACGCCCCACAGCGTGTTGGTCTTCTCGTTGCAGTCGAGCAAACGCGAATCACTCGACTACATCAATCTGCTCCAGACAATTGACCATTTGGCCGCCCGAAAGGACCAGCGACGCGAGCCGGTCAAGGGAGATGAAGTGCTTCGCGTCATCCAGCGCCGCCTGCTGGGCGCGATGCCTACCGAAGCGGATTCCACGCCCGCAGCGGCCGCTTACCAGGAGGTTGTCACGCAAATGCGCCGGGCCTACCCGAGCCCTGCTCGGCGGCCAAGCGGTCGAGAAACTGCATCAAATCCCCGACATGAAAAAGAGTGACTCCCTTGGCTGCTCCAGGCTCTTTGAGTTGTACAACTCGGACGTGTGCTCGCGCAACACCACCCTCCGATAACAACTTGTACAGCCGAGCATGCTTCAATCCGGAGAACGGGCAAATCTCTCCGTTCCGCGGAATAGCCCTGTAGAAGTTCGCGTAATTGCCTCCCTGCTTGCAGATGTCTGCGCCAGGGACCTCAATGAGAATGTCGGTCGCTTTGTTCATGCATTTTTGTTTGGCCGGAAACTGGCCTGCGCTTCTCAAAAGCCCACAGCCTCTCAGGATCATGTTGATCATCCTCGTTCCGACTCGCATCCAGGCAACCCGACAATAGTACTTTCCAAAATCTTGTCAGCAGCACCATGGGTTTCAAAGTGCCGTGAGTATTGGGGCTAGCGTGGGGTAGCGTAATAGTTGCGAAGGGGCCTGAATTCGGACGGGCCATCTTCCCGAACACGGCCGAGCGCATTTGCAAGAATACTATTCCTGCACTGGACCAACTGGGAACGCTTTCGGACAGAAGCTAAAGCCGGGATGTCTCTGAAACGAACTGCCGTCAAACCCCACGAAAGGGCCCTCACCTCCGACATCGGCGCGGAAGTCCCAAGGGAAGCAGTTCCGACAATCTGGAGCAGCGCCTCGTGCTTTTGTTATGTCGTCGCCACCAGAGTTTGGTTTACGCGTCTTTAGGAATTCACAATTGCAGATTCTATCTTTTGGGAAGCTTTTGCTGACGCGCCATCAGTCGCACCATCTTCAGGTGGGTCCGAATCCGTTAACAAACGACTGCGCTCCTGCATTTCCTTCTCATTGAGGGGAAAAGAGCCGAAATTCTTGGTGTCGAGTCCCTCTTTCTCGAGGAGCGGTGGTGCGTGCTGGTCCAAGAAGACCTTAACCCACGCATCTCCGAGCCAGCAACGCGTTAGTTTGATCGCCGCCCTGATGTTCGCAACAATTTCCTGACGGCGCACGTAAGTTCTTCGATACGGGCCACACATTGAGCTGAGGGATATCCGCGGCAATCTCAGTTTCTCAACGACGAGCGCCCACCTGTCGCATAGGCTGGTTCGATCCCGAAGAATCGGGCATAAATATCGCGCTTTGGGCGTTTTCTTCCGCAGGTCTGCCAAATAGCTTAGAACCTCAGGCGGCAGAGGCACCTCATACGGGGTCCAGTGTCCCCCCCGCCTCTCGATGTACTTCACCGTGCCCCTGTCAAAGGAGACAGCGACCCATTCAAGGTTTACCACAGTGCTTGCAAACACTCCCGCATGATGACCAAGGAGACATACCGTCGCCCACTCTGGGACGATTCGCTCCTCCCGACAAGCCTCAAGCACCACGGCGAGTGTTTCGTGACACAAGGAGGTATACAGGTACTTCGCGCGGCCTTTACGTTCGTTGCTGCGATCCTTCAATTCCACGAGGACGGCAGGATTTGTATTGAAATCCGCCTCTTCAATGACCTCGGCACCGGCCTGCTGTTCTGCGTCGTTCCGTTTCATCGTTAGCCCATGTTCATTTTTCCATCTTTGTTCCAACCCGCTTGGCTAGCTCGCCCATCAGAGCTTCTGTCGGAATAGAGGAAAGGGCGATCTCGGGCGCGGCCAGCGGCTCAGTGTCGCCAGTCTCATCCGGATCAGCATCAAGGCTTGGAAGCGCGCTCAACACATGTTTCCGCAGGACCCCCGCGTCGTTTTTGGCGTGATCGTAATCGTCATGAGATGCGCTTTCTTCGGAATGTCCGGCAAATTCCTTCCGAAGCTCCTTGGCGATGCCGGCTTTCTTCATCCAGGTAATCACCGCGTGACGGAAGGAGTGGAATCCCCTCCGGAGAGGCTTGCGATCAAAGCCCTTTTGAGGCGCCTGCTCCGTCCACAGTCCCGCTTGGTTTAACAGCTTAATGAAGGCACCACCAATTTGATCTTCACCACGCCCCTGCAAATAAGGGACGATATACCCCTTCAATGGCTTCCCTGCTCGGAGCACCAGATCCCGATGGTATCGGAGCCGCCGGAGCAACTCCCCGTGTATTGGAATGCACATCTGTGGAATCTCCACACCTTTTCGTCGGAGGTAATCGAGTTTGTTCTGGTCGAATCGGATTTCTTCCGCATCGAGATCCACTTCCTCCCACGTTAGATTTAGCGCATCTGCCAACCGCATGGCAGTGAATCCCGCGATGAGAACCAACGTCTTCCATTCAACGCCGGTTTCGCCGATGGTTTCAAGCCAGCGCAAAAGGCAGCGAACCTCATTGACTTCGAAGGCCACGCGTCCGCGCCCACGCTTCGCCTCTGACGGCATCCCTAATCCCCGCGCCGGGTTTATGCCGATTACATGAACCACCTCCTTTGCGTAGTGGTAGATTTGTTTGATGACCTTGATGTGAGTCCTTATCGTGGCTTTCCGATACTGGCCGGAGGTAGCCCGTTGCTTGGAGAACGTTTCGAGATCAGCGTGTATGACGCGTGAGGGATCCTGCCGGGCTTTCTTGTCCACGAACGTCAATAGGCAGTGGATCATGGCCTGAATCGATGAGAATCTGGAGTAGGCAAGTCCTAAATTTTTCCAAAGCCACTCAATCATCAAGTGCGCTGTGGTTTCTCCGCTATTGGCTCGCGCAGCTCGGGCGACGATTTCTTGCACCCCCCGCTCGACCTCCTCAACGGTGAGAGCTCCGTTTCCAAGAAGCTGAAATCGGCGCAATACGTCTTCGGCGATCTCGCGGTTGCGCTTCGTGTTTCCAGCTCGCTCCGCATCATTGTCGCCGGCTCCCTCAATCGGGATACCCAAATTAATTGCCGGGAGGTAGTTCCCGCGCTCGTCCCGCCGACCAATTCTATACGTGCGATACTTGTCCGGGTCATCAATGAGCCACATAATGCTTGTTCGCTTTCAGTGTGAAATCCTGGCGTTTTGCTCGCAGGCACGTAATTCCGCGCTGCCCATAAATTTGCTTGTGGAAGAATGTTTGACGGCGTTTTGGTCTTCCAAGAAACCTCCGACAAAATGCACAGCAAACTCACGTAGTCCTACAGGTTTTGCCGCCGTTTCCAGGTTTTGGCGTGTTTTGCGCCCTTGACACGCTCGATCTAAGTCATTGAATATCAACAGATTCGCCGTGACGCGCTCGCACCCAAGGCAAGTAATGCTCCCCCGTGGGCGTGCGGTATTTCCCCCGCCGGGCCTTTCGGTTGCTTGGTCGAGGCGGCTTCCGTCAAAAGCCACCTCCAGCAAAATGCACAGCAAAGGTGCGATCGTTACCAGAGTCGCTTGATCGGCAACATAGTTATTGGGGTTACGATCACCGCCGGGCGGGAGACGTCGGTTTTCCTCCACGGCCCGCAAAAGCATTGCCTGGATCCAATCGCATGCAGGAGCGAATGGCCTCAGGGGGCCTCCCCTGAAGCCGAGGCTGATGCCGCAGTACCATGCCCGACTCCCCAGCAAAGTGCGCAGCAGAAAAAATGCAGTTCGCATGGTTCCTGTTTGAGGTTTTGGGTCCTGTGGGAAGATACAGGGGTTGTTCCACGCGAGGCAGGCGACATGAATTATGGCCGAACTTTGAATTGCGCCCACGGTCTGAACCGACGCTGGCGTTTCCGCTTCTGCCATTCTCGGCGCCGACAGGATGGTTCCCTTGCCGGCGAAGGTCGCCAGGGCTTGATTCGGATGCTCCCCAATTGCGACTGCAAGCGGTTGACCAGGGTCAGCGGCGGAGTTTCCAAACCGGCATCCAGCCGCTAGAGTCCCGTGACAATCCTGCTTTTCAAATAGTGTTTCCATTTGCTTTCAGCCTACGGCCCGCCAGTGTCCTTGGAACCGAAGGGTTTGTTGGATTGGTGACCAATCCGGCAAAGAGAGGGCCGACATTGGCATGCGACCGGTGCCCGAACAGGCTGCTTGGCGGCGCTTCTGCCGGTTGCGCGGGCATTGACCTGGGGTGCGCATGCTTAATGAGTTTCGTCAGCAATCGGGGTCACCTCCCTTTGCTGGCCGGCGTTTGGAACCGGGCGCCGGTTGCTTCCCGCCGCGGCGTCAGTGTAGGCGTCGCCACCGGCGCCGTTGCCGGCCCCCTCCAACTTTCGCAGTGCAGCCTGGTTTTTGGCGGCCATGTTTTCGCGGAGCAGGACGATGGCCTTTCTGAGCCCCTTTTTCGCCGTCCGCGAGCGAATGCAGGTATTTTGTGGCGAAGTACCGCTGCCCGCCCGGCGGCAGGTTCGCCAAAGCAGGCCTGTGGCCGCGGCGGCACAGCAGGAGCACGTCCTTCCGCGACCACCGCTCACAGTCGCCTTCGATGAAATGGGGAGGGGACTTTGCGCACAACCCGCGTCTTGCCCTGCCGGTGGCAGTGCCGGGGCGCACTGCAGGACGACAGGCACACCTTCAGCCAGTGCGGTTGCAAAGGATGGATGCCCTTTTGACTTGGTGCGGCAATTCACGAGTCCCTCCTGTGTCGGCGGCGGAGCGTCGGCGGCATCACTACCGCCCGTTGTGGCGTATGGGCGGCCAGCAGCGCGCCAATATCCGGCCTGCCGGCCGGCGCGATAATGGAGTCTCGAAGATCGGACCAGTTGCAGCCCAGACAACATGGGACATATAGCTATTCCGGAGCGTCGGGTCGTAGGACAACCCTTTGTACTTACTACTCGTCATGCCCCATTGTAAGGCCCTCTATGTGTGTTGTTCCGAAAAAATTGCTTTATTCGCTCTGCGCAACGTGACTATTCCGACTTGCGGGCAATAATTCCACGCTGCAACTCATCCACCCCTGTCCAATTGAATGTATTTCCATTCCAGTCCCATGCGAAGGAGGGTGCAACGCCAGAAATGGCACATTCGGGCGCCGGCTGTTGGAGATCGGGCATCCGGCTTCGCTAGAGCAGGTGTTAGTAGCACTTCACGGGTTGTAATTGAGACTTCACTACCTATAATAAGTTGTGAATACTCACACTTTACTTCCAGGCGACAACCTGGGTTCGCTACGGAAGCTCAAGAACAACTCCATTCACTCAGTCGCAACCGGCGCTCCGTGTGGCCTTGGCAGCCCCCAGATCCTCTGGAGATGGTTCTGGCGCGGATGGAACACCGGTCCCCTGGCAGCAGGGCGCAGCAACAGTGTGACAGAATAATATGTTGGAATATACAAAATGGGCAAGCCTATCGGGTGCGGCAGCGTATATTGACGTCTCCACTGACACGATTGGCCGCCGAGCTGTCCCTTTTGTTGAGGGAAAGCCCCGCGTTCCAGGGAAGATCCGTTGGAAGCTGTTGAAGTTAGGCGAAGGTACCCGCATGGAGCGGCGTTATTTCGTTGACGATTTGGATTTCTGGCTGGAGTGAGCCATTTTGATCTTCAACACCATTTTTAGAGGTACCGAGCTTGAAATAGGTCCCCTCGCGCCTGGAACCGCCACGCCGGTACCACTCAAGCCCGCTTCCGGCCTTGCACGAGCTTCAGCGTCTCCCGATCCGGCTTGTGGCCATGCCAGTTTTCCTCCTATACAAAATAAGATGCGACGAACTCAAACCCAGCAAAGGCGGCAGAATTATCAAGCGGTACCACTTGCCGGACCTGGACGCGTTGCTGGTCGCTCGGTCGCCTCAGCGGCCTGCGAATTTGACGCCGGCATTCCACCCGGAGAAAAGCGGAAGCGGAAAGCACGCATGAAATCCGGTTGCCACCTCACGGACCAAAATGCAGTTGGCGTTTCCCTTGTCGCCGGAGTTGGAGAACATGACCCGGGGCGGGTATTGCTGGTGCCCAACGTACCTGCGTGCGACCCCTTTGGCCAATTGTGTTCCGGCCAATGATCTTTCCCTCAAGCTGGTTGATTCGACCTTGAGTGGCTGGTTTAAGCGACCTCTGACACTTGTTACAAACCCCAATCTCAAATTAATCCTAGCAATAGTCATAACCAGTGGATGTTGTGGGACTAATAGCGGATGCTTGCGATGCTCATTCTACTCAAAAAAAAGCAGCGATTCCCCTGTTGATTATTCAAACTGCATATAATGTAGCTGTGAGTGATAGCGATAGATTGCTAACGATAGAAGAACTGGCCGAGCGTATCCAGTTATCAGTTGAGTGGATACGTGAAAAGGTCCAGGCTGGCATTATTCCTGCCATTAGGTTCAACTCCAGGACTTGGCGGTTTCACTGGCCTACGGTTTTGGCTGCGCTTCAGCGGATGCAGTAACTTCGACCTTCTTTTCGGCTTCGGCCTTTTCGAACGCCGCTTTAGCCGCCGTTTCCACTACCTTCTTCCACTCTTTGGTCCTGAGATACGCATTCACTTTTTCGGGGGTGATTTTCCAGTGTTCCAAGGATACATCATCTGGTACGTGCAAAGCGGCGTAGTGCTTGAGCAAAACTCGAATCGAGTTCCCGCAGTCCTTGACGACATCATAATCATTGCGATAAACGGCCCGCAGATGTGTAGCGCAGTTCTTCCTCATCCCGTCACGGATCCAGTTTTGCAGGCCTATCAGTTCGCAGCACTGATCGACCAGGCGGCGTTCGTTAACCGGGGGCAGTGGGTTACCCAATTCCTTGGCCCGATGCAGCCACTGGACCGCGACGGGTTGCAGGCGAATGGTGCGTTCGTCGCCAGTTTTGGCCACTTCTGCCGTGACCTTGACAAGCCCATTTTTGAGGTTGATGAATTGCCAACCAAACTTCTCGTGCCTGCGCTTCTTCCGGCCGCATGCATCCGAAAAACCCCAAGGCCATCGGGGCGATGATTTGCTTGGTGGCGTTGTTCGACATAACGGCGGCCATCAAGTTCAACGTGGTTTCGTTCGGGTAAATCTCGACCGTGACGCCAATTTTGCCGACGGGTTCCAGGCGATCTACGATATTGAGCGAGCACCATCCTTTGGCAATTGCGACCTCCCACAAGCTGGAAAATCGCCCCTGGTTGGTCCTTTTTGTGCTCAGTCCCCAGGGCTTATGCGCCTTATCCTCCTGGGTCTTAATCCACGCCTCCAGATCGGCTGCCAGGATTTCGTGGATGGGCTGCTTCTCCCGGCCCATGCCAAACTTCTTGAACAGGTCCGCCACTTCATTAACGTATTCTTCTGTTTTTCCTACTGCCAGCTTCCGTTTTCTGAACTCAGCCACAACATCCTCGTAGGGCATGGGGGTGGTAGTCGTTTGCTGGTTGTCCTTTTTCCAGCGCTTGTGATCTTCCCAAACCTGTCTGGGAGTCATGTTTGCTGCCTTGATTTCTTCCAGGACAGAAACGGCTTCCTTACGCGCCGGGGTTGACATTCGGTCCCAGAACTCCCCGCCTT
The DNA here is from genome assembly GCA_963707025.1 of uncultured Verrucomicrobiae bacterium. GTDB lineage: Bacteria > Verrucomicrobiota > Verrucomicrobiia > Limisphaerales > Palsa-1400 > JBEKOF01. The sequence continues at coordinate 177,505 of CAVPOM010000005.1, forward strand.
TTTTGAGGTCCTTCTTGTAATTGTCGATGGCCGCATCGGCGTCAGCCTCTGTGGCGAAATAGGGCCGGCGCTGACGCCATTTTCATCAATACCGAAGTCCACCTCCCACTTTTTCTTTCCGCTTTTTTGGATCTCTCGCTTTGTTGGTTCCATAATTGTTCGAGACTTTCTTGTTGGAGGCTTTTTGCTCCAGTTTGCTCCGTTATATGCTCCAATTTGCTCCACGTCAAGTCCCGAACAAGCCCCCAGCAACTCCCGCGCAACTTTTGCCGTTGGTTTGGCTAATAATCTCGTAAGTGATTGATTATCAACTCACAACGCCTTGATTTCCCTAAGGTTAGGATGGTGGAGCCGACAGGAATCGAACCTGCGACCTTCTCATTGCGAACGAGACGCTCTGCCAACTGAGCTACGACCCCATCCCACTGTCGTGAAAATCATTCCGTTGCCGCGAAATTGCAAGAAATGTTTTCGACAGAAACAAAAAGGCCGGACTTTCGTCCGGCCTTTTCGCACACATCAACAAAACTTAAATCTTCGCTCTTGCCCGGCGGTTGTCGAATCCCGCCGTCAACTATGTGAACACCATACTGCACTGGCCGGAAACCGCCAGTCACCAGGTACCTGGTGACACGGGGGACAACCCGAAAAAGGCGCGTTTTACCAGAGTTCCGGGGCGTGGCGCAGCTTGTCCAGGAGGCGGCTGTCGGCGGCGGGAAAGGCGTATTCGGAGAGCTGGCCGGCTGTAATCCAAGCCAGACTCTGGCATAAAACCGGCGGGGGTTCGTGGCGGAGCCAGCGGCAATGGAAGAATTTCAGCCGGACCGGGCGCGCGGGATAGTGATGGAGGATGTCCTCGATCAGGGAGAGGATTTGCACTTCGATGCCCAGTTCTTCACGAAGCTCGCGGTGGAGGCATTGCTCAAAAGTTTCGCCGGCTTCGCGTTTGCCGCCGGGAAATTCCCACAGGCCGGCCAGGTGCCCGCCGGCGGCCCGCCGGGTGATCAACAGTTTTCCATCGCGAAAAATCAATCCGGCGGCAACTTCAACCGGGTCCTGGGCTGGCGGCGCAGAACGCTGGATCATGGCTTGCCGGCGGGCGTGGCATTGGTGGCCGGCGGGGCGGTTTTTGGAGCTTGATTGGTGGCCGGCGCGGCGGGCGGCGGCGGCACTGCGCCCGGTTTTCCCGGCGGGGCGGAAAGTTGCATTTCAGCCTCGGATGGAGTCAGCAGGCTTGACGGGGCGGCAGCGCGGGCCTGGGGCGGGCTGGGGTTCAGTTCAGGATGCTTGGCCACGAGAAGCCGCAATCGCTCATAGGCTTCACTCACCCACGGATCGTCCGGGGCATTGATGTTCAACAACTCCTTGTAGTAATTGACCGCCTGCGCCGGTTTATTGTCGGCCTCACTCAAGCGGCCCAAGGTCAATTTGACTGGCAGGACGATGCCGGGGCTGGTGGAGTAGATGGTGTTGATCTTTTTGTACTGTTGCACGGCGTCGCCAATTTTGCCTTGGGCCTCCAGGCAGGCGGCGATGCCGACATTGGCCTGGGGCAGCAGGGCATTGCCGGAATAGTCGGCCACAAACTTGGAGAATTCTTGCTGTGCCTCGGCATATTGGCCCCCCAGAAACAACTCCTTGGCGGCCAGCAATTGGGCGGCGGCCCCGGCGCTGGTGCCGGGGTATCGCTGGCTGATCTTGAGCAACTCCTTCGCGTCGGCAGAATCCCCCGGAGGCGCCTCGGCCAACAGCGACGGGACGGCGAGCAAGGCCTGGTTGGCGTTGGATTCGTTCCGGCTCTTGTTCCACATCACAGCCCCGGCCACGAGGGCGATCACCCCCGCCACGATCGCTCCGGCCAAAACCCGCTTCCGGTTGGTGTGCAGCCAACCGTAAAAATGATAAAGAGTTGCCGTTGTATCAGCTTCCATAAGAGGCGGAGAATAGTCCGGCCTGCCCGAAAAAAGGCAAGCTTAATTGTTGGCGTCGCATCGGAGCAATATAAGGGGATGGCCGGCGCCTGGCAATGTTTCTTGGCAAAAGGGAAGAGGGCGCCGCTCAGGCAGCGCCCCGGCCAGGGTCAGGACGGGTCACCCGCACGGAAACGTGGCGGGCCTCGGGGATGATAAATTTTTTGACCTCGACCGTGACGCGGGCCGGCTTGAACTCACCCAGGATCATTTCCGCCAACTCCACGGCAAGGGTCTCGATCAGTTTCCAGCTTCGCCCCCGGCCAAAGTCCAGCAACCGCCGGCTGACGGCCTGGTAGTCAATGGTCCGGTCCAGGGCGTCGGCGATGAGGGAAAAGTCGCGGTCCATTTCCACCGTCAGGGCCAGGCGCTGCGGATTGGCCCGTTCCCCGTCCGAAACGCCGACGCGGCAAAAGACGGTCAAATCCTGGATGGCAATGCGGTCCATGGCGCAAGCTCAGGCGTTGGCCTGGACGGCGGCCAATTCCCGGCGGTTGAAAAGAAGGATGCCGGCCAGGGCGAAAACTCCGCCCATCAACAGCACGATCTGCTCCACCGCCCGGGCCAGTTGCCCCCAGGTAATGCTGTGGCCGGTGCTCAAGTCGTCCACCGGCGAAAAGCTCTCCACCAGGTTGACCACCTTCAAGACGGCGCCGAATACCGGCACGGAAACACTGTCAATGAACTTGGCGAGTTGGCCGGGCTTCCCCTGGCTGTCGTAGGGAAAAATGCTTTTGTTCTCCTGCACCGCGCTCAAGGTGCCGGTGGAAAGGCCCACCAGCAAGACCGCCAGCGAACAAAACGCCGCCACCGGGAAGGAAAGAAAACTGGCCGAGGCCAGGCCGATGGCCGAAAGCAAGGCCAGCCAGCACAGGATGACTGCCAGGCCGCGGCCGAAGTTGACGCCAAAGCTGCTCTCCCGGTAGAGAACCTCAAAACCATCCTCCATCGGGAAGAACAACGAGGTGTTGTTGTCATTGCGGCAGGCCACCGTGAGGATGCCGCCCGCATCCAGCAAAGGGGACACGTCCATTTCCTGAAACGAATCCGGCGGCAGTGTCTCAACAAAGGTTTGCGGCGTGGGGGATTCGACGGGGCCGACCCGCCACGACAGGTCATAGGTCGCCGCCGGATTGGGAGCAGCCACATGAAACTTGACGCGCACTTGCATGGGTTGACTGCGCACACGCGGCGACAGGCTGCTCAAATTGATCTTCCACATCCTGTAGCTCCCGGCGGGCACTTCTTCCACCTCGGAACGAACTCGCGCCAGAATTTGGTTGCCGACCTGTTTCAGGTCGTCGGCGTTGGTGAAAGATTCACCCGGATGACCGGCCTGCCAGTTGCGGAGCCAGTCGGCCGCCATTTTCTTTGCCTGGGCCGTGATATCCGGCGGCCTCTCCCGGGCGGCGGCGCGCGCCACAAATATCTCGCTGCGCAGTTTGGCCTGCTGCCCGGCCGGAAGCCGCTGGGCCCGCCATTGCAGCAGCATAAAAACCGCGGCCCCGGAGATGGCGAGCAACATGGCGTTGAGGGCGAGTATTCCCAGCCACTTGCCCAGCCAGATTTGCCAGCGCGCAATCGGTTTGGTGCAGACCACCTGAATCTGGCAGTCCTCGACATCCCGGGCCAGCGTGCCACAGGACAGCCAGAGCGTGGCGATGCCCAGCAGGACGGTGATGGCGCTCAAGGTGTAGGTGAGCACAATCTGGGTCAACCCTTCCGCCGTGTCGTCGGCGCGCACGACCAGCGGCAGTCCCACCACCGCCGCCACCAGCAGCGCGGCCATCACCCAGAAAAGCCGGTAACGAAAGGCCGACTTCCAGGTCAGGCGGGCAATGGCGAGGAGGCGCTGCATGTCTATAAAATGGCGGACTGCGGATTGCGGATTGCGGATTTGGGGGAGCGCTGGGGGCGATTAAGCAATGGGGCGGGGCAAGCCGGTTTTTCGCGCGCTTGCTCCGTTATCGGGAAGGTCTGAACCATCCGCAATCCGCAAACCGCAATCCGCAATCGGGCTTTATTTCTTGGGGCTTTCATCTTTTTTTCCCAGCAGCGCGGACAGTTTTTCATTGGCTTTGCCCAGGTCAACGGGCGGGGCCGGCGCGGGCGCGGGCGCGGGCGCGGGCGGGCGTGGTTCGGCGGGCTTGGCCAGGCCTTCTAGTTTGGCTTCGTCAATGCGAAGGGCGGGCGTAGCAGGCGCGGCGGACGCAACAGTCTTGGGCGCGGCGGGAGCGGTGAGGCGTTCGAGAATTTTATCCGGCGCCGGGGCCGCGGCGGCGTCGCCGCGCAGATAGGCGGCCACGTTGCTGCCCGAAATCGCGCCGGAAGTTTCCGACAGGCTTTCCCTGGCTTTGCGCACCACTTCCAGAAAGTAGCTTTCCAGGTTCTGCGTCGGGGTGTCCACCTCGCACCTTGTCCGCGGCGGCGTCGCGGCGGATGATTTCCAGCACGCGTTCCATGGTTTCGCGCGGAGACGGGCGGCGTGGTGATGCGGAGCGCATCGGGCTTGGCCAGCAATTCCTTCAGCGTGCCCATGGCCTGGATCTTGCCGCCGTAATAAATCACCACGCGGTCGCAAACATCCTCCACGTCGGCCAGCAAATGGCTGCTCAAAATCACCGTCTTGCCGCGGCGCGCCAGGGCCAGGATCAAGTCCTTCACTTCGCGGCAGCCGATGGGGTCGAGGCCGGAGGTCGGCTCGTCGAGGATGACCAGGTCCGGATCGTTGATCAGCGCCTGGGCCAGGCCGATGCGCCGCTGCATGCCCTTGGAAAACTCGCCGACCGCGCGGGTGCGCACCTGCGCTCAAGCCGACCATTTCCAGCAAGCTGCTTCCGTGCGGTCGCTGGCGCTGGCGCCGGCGGCAAGTCGAAACAGGTTGCCGAAGAAATCCAGCGTCTCGCGCGAGTCGAGATAGCGGTAGAGATACGATTCCTCGGGCAGATAGCCGATGCGCGACTTGGTCTGCGACGTGGCGGGGCGAATGGCCGAAGACCTCGATGTGGCCGCTGGTGGGATAGAGCAAGCCCAGCAGCAGCTTGACGGTGGTGGATTTGCCGGAGCCGTTCGGGCCGAGCAGGCCGAAGACTTCGCCGCGCCGCACCTCAAAATCCACGTTGTCCACCGCCCGCGCCTTGGGCCGGCCCCAGAAATCCTTGAAGACCTTGGTCAGCCCGCGCACGGAGACGACGACGTCCGCGGAAGGCGGATGGCGGGTTGCGTGTGGCGGATTCTCGATTCGGTGGCGGGCATGGAAGGCGGCTATGCCGGCGTCGGGGCCAATTGCGGACGGGCGGCGGGAGGGGGTGCGGCGGGCGGTTCGGCGGCCGCCGCCAGATGGAAATGTTCCAGTTCCTCGCCCTTGCGCACCAGGCGGGCGCTGTTGAAAACCACCATCAGCGAGCCGGCGATGTGCAGAACGGCGGCCACGATCGGGCTGATGTAGCTCGAGCGCCGCCAGCGTCAGGCCGCCGATGATGAACAGGACGCCGAACAGGAAATTCTGGTTGATGACCGCGCGGGTGCTGCGGGAGAGCTTCACCAGGAACGGCAGCCGGCGCAGGTCGTTGTTCATCAGCGCAATGGTCGCGCTGTGAATGGCCACTTCGCTGCCCGCCGCGCCCATGGCGATGCCGATGTCGCCGGCCGCCAGCGCCGGGCGCGTCGTTCACGCCGTCGCCCGACCACCGCCACCCGGTAGCCCTTGGCTTTGACTGGCGCGCACAAACTCGACCTTGTTCTGCGGCAGGCATTCGCCCTCGGCCTCTTCGCAGCCGATCTCGCGCGGCCACCCGCGTGGCCACCGGCTGGCGGTCGCCGGAAACCATCGCCACGCGGCGCACGCCGCTGGTCTTCAATTCGGCCAGCGCTTCGCGCGCCTCGGCGCGGGTCTGGTCCTGCAAACCCACCCAGCCGATGCACTGGCCATTGCGCGCGACAAAAATCAGGCTCCAGCCTTCGGTTTCATTCAGGTCCACCGATTTCAGAAAATCCTGCGTCACGCCGTTGTCCTTGAGCCATTGCGCGCGGCCCACCAGGACTTTCGCCCCGTCAATTTGCGCCTTGACGCCGCGCCCGGCGGTTTCGGAAAAATCCTTCGGCTCGAGCCAGCGGCACGCCGGCTTCGCCGGCCAGTTGCGCCAGCGCCTTGGCGGTCGGATGGTTGCTGTATTTCTCCGCCGAGGCCGCCAGGCGCAGCAATTCGGCGGGCTTGGTGCCGGCCAGCGGGGCCAGGCGGCTGACGGCCAGCTGGCCGGTGGTGAGCGTGCCGGTTTTGTCAAAGACAAACGCGTTGATCTTGGCCGCCAGTTCGATGTCGGCCACGTTCTTGATCAGAATGCCCAGGCGCGCGGCGGCGGAGAGCGCGGCGACCATCGCGCGTCGGCGTGGCCAGGATGAAGGCGCACGGGCAGGAGACGATGAAGACGGCGATGACGCGGTTCAAGTCGTGGGTGAACGCCCAGACCAGCGCGCCGATGACCAGCACCAGCGGCGTGTAAAAGCCCATGTATTGGTCCACGATTTTCATGATGGGCAGCTTGGTCTTTTCCGCCGCCAGAATCAGTTCGCGCACGCGGCCCAGCGTCGTGTCCTGCGCCGGCGCGGCTGACCTTGATCTCCAGCACGCCGGTCAGGTTCTGCGTGCCGGCAAAAACTTCGTCGCCCGGCTTTCTTGTCCGCCGGCAACGATTCGCCGGTGATGGTCGCCTGGTTGAACGAACCCTGGCCGCTGACGATGACGCCGTCCGCCGCCACGTTGTCGCCGGGCCGGATGCGGATCACGTCGCCGACGCCGAGGAGTTTTGTGGCGCACTTCCTCCTCGCCTTGTGGGGTGATGCGGCGGGCTTTGGTGGGCGTGAGCTTGATGAGCGATTCGATGGAAGCGCGCGCGCCTTCGGCGGTGCGCGTTTCGATGATCTCGCCCAGCGAGCATGAAGAAGGCGACCACGCCGGCTTCTTGATAATGGCCCGAACCAAAGGAGATGGGGACCGCCAGCGCGACCAGTTCATTGATGGTGAGAAGGCCGCCGCGCAAATCCACAAAGGCGGTCAGCAAAATGGGATAGCCCAGGATGATGGCTCCGATCATGGCGCTGGCCGCCGACACCGGGTCCGCGGCGCCCTGGAAAAACCCCGACATCCAGTGTACCGCAAAAGAGTTGATCACGAAAAGCAGGCCAACGAGCGTCTGCGCCAGGGGCAGCATGGCATGGCTGTGCTCCTGCTCGTGATCGTGGCCGCAATCAGCGCAGGAAGGGTCATGGTCATGGTGCTCATGTTCATGCCGGCTCAACAATGATGTAACTTGCATAAGTTAATGGTAGCTCAAAATCGGAGGATTCCCAGCAAGAGAAAGGATGGCGGCGTCCGCCCGGTTGGTTTTTCGCTCATGGGCTGGGTGGTTGATTGGTCGAGCCGGTCAAGGCCGGCGGCTGCTCGCCCAAGTGATAGCGCATGGAACTGTTGGTCAGATCGGGCAGAACGTCAGTGGATTGGGCATTAGCCCAAACTCGCTTGAAGGTTTCCGCCTGGAGCAGGCTGGTCACCAGCGCCGGATTGCGCTGGTAATCACCCAGAAACCGCGAGAAATTGGTCTGTTCGACCTTAACCAGCCCCACCATGCGGGCCGTGTCGGCGGCGGCGGTGTTGGTGCGCGAGATCTTTTGGCCGTTGGCGTTGCCCAGGGTCTGGCTTCGGTAACTTTCCGCCGCGCTCAGCGTGGTGTCGCGCTCCGTGCGGGCCTGGTCAACTTTGTAGAAATCAGTCCACAACGCCACCGGAGGGGAGGCCTGGGGATACACGCTTTCCACGGTAATGCCTAAATCCTGCCCGGCCACCAGTTCGCGCATGCGCGCCTCCACCGCCTCTCTGAATTCAGTGGGTCGCACCGAGAGAATGTCGTCCACCGTGAAACGGCTGGCGGCGAACAGGAGCGCATTGTTCAGGTCGTTGGTGACAAAACTGGCTGCGTCGGCAAAGTCAAAATAGAAGGTGACCGGTTGGGTAATCCGGTAGGTGACCGAGGCGATGAGGTGGATGATGTTGGTATCGGCCGTCAGCACGTAGCTGACGCTGGAGGCGGGGTCCAGCTTTTGCATGGGCTGAGGCGGCGGCGCATTCTTGACATACTCCTCGATGGATTGGTACCAGCCCACGCTGGAATAGGCGCGCTGCAGCGAGCTGAAGGGAATGTTGGTCACCTCGTCTATCGGCCTGGGAAAGGCCAAATGGGCTCCCGGTCCAAGCAAGACCCCCTCCCCCTGGCCCACCGGCCTGCCCATGCGCAGGATGATCGCCTTGTTCTGCTCCTTCACGGTAAAGAAGCCGGAGCCAAAGAACATCACCACCAGCAGGACCATGATGATCTGGATAATGAAAAAGCTGCTGCGCAAGGCCTCCGACAGCGCCTGCGTCCCCGGATCATCGGCGCCCGGCGGCTCCGGCGCGGGCGGGCCGGGCGGCGGCGGCAAGGGCTTGGATTCCTGGTCACTCATCTGTCAATACTATTTAATGAGGTGGTGGCGGTTCCAGCTCCGGCGCGGCGGCATTGGTGACGGCGGCGGCCGGCTTGGCTTGCAGCAATTCCAGGCCGGTGGTGTTGTGGTCCAGAATCCAGGTGGTCTTGTCCTTGCTCAACTCCTCCAGCATGTCCAGGTCCATGAGGAACTTGGCGAACTGGGGGTTTTGGGCCATCACCTGCAGAGATTCGACCATGGCCTGCTGGCCCTCGCCGCGCAGGTCTTTGGCCCGGGCATCCGCCTCCGACAGGAGTTTGGCGGCCGCGCTGTCCGCGACGCCCCGAATCCCGATGGACTGCCCGTCGGCGTCGGCCTTGATGGCGTCGGCCAGCTTGTTGCGCTCAGCCTTCATGCGGTCGAACACGGTCTGGGAGACGCTGGCGGGCAGTTCGATGCTTTTAATTTGCACGAATTTAATTTCGATGCCGTATTTGCCGGCGGCGGCCCTTTGGCGGACATCATCGAGGATTTCCTTTTCGATCTGGGTGAATTTCATCTGGCTGGGATCGGCGGAAAGGAAATCGGAAAAAACGTGCCGGCTTGCCACCTCCAATTTGGCCGAGCGCACAATCCCCTGCAAATTGGTCTCGGCCTGGATCAGGGAGCCATTCTCAAAATTTTGGAAAAACCTGGCGGGGTCGGAGATGCGCCAGCCGACGTAGGTGAGCAACAAAATGATGTTTTGATCGGGCAGTGTGACCGGCTCCAACTTGTCTTCCGCCTCCATGTCCAGGCTATGCACGCGCTGATCCAGCTTATAGACCCGCTCGATGGGCCAGGGCCATTGCAGATGGGGACCCGGGTTGGTCCGCGTGTTGTCCGATTCCATCTTGTCGAAGAGGGTGACGACGGCGACCTCGGATTGGCGCACCTGGAAGACAAAGAGCATGAGGCCGAAAATGGCGATGAGCAGGAGGGCGACGAGGATGGTCAGGGGGCTTCGTTTCATGTTACTTGTTTTCTTTGGGAATGATCAGGGCGCTTCCCAAATCGCGTATTTTGGGTTCTTCATTGAACTCGAAGATCTGCCGGGTGTTGCCGGTGGCGTTGATGATTTTCCTTTGGGCGTCATGGGTGGATTTGGCCAGCACGTCCAAATAGGCCCGGTGCTCATAGACCCCATCCAGGCCGGGGGCGGCGGCGTAGGCCAGGGACTGTTTGGCAAACAGACTGGCGCGCGCCACCGCATTGGTGGTGGCGCTGAACTTATCGGCTTCCGCCATGAACACCCGGTTGCTGGCGGCGCCGCGCGCCAGGGCGTTGGTCATGATGGCGTGGGCCTGCGCGTCCAGAATTTTGGCTTCCCGGTTTTCCCGTTCCCCGACCACCTTTTCATATTCCCCGGCCACCTTGACCGGGGGATGAATATCCTCCAAACCGACAAAGATAATATTCACGCCCAACTCCAGCTCGTTGCTCTGCTCCTGGACGAGTTGCCGCAACGTATCGGCCGCCTCGCCCCGTCCGGCTGACATCAGGCTGGCCATTTCCGCCCCCGCCAGATAACGGGCCACCACCCGGCGGGAGAGCCTCTCCAGCAGGGCGGTGGGATCCTCATTCTGATAGGCCCAATTGGTCAGGTTGGTGATTTGAAATTGCACCGGAATGCTCACCGAGAGCAAGCTGACCGGCGGGGTGGGATGCCCGCCCGGTTGATTGGTGGTTGCCCCCGGATTATTCGTGTCGCCCGCCAATTCACGACCCCGGTTGGCCACCAGGAAATTATCTTCCTTGGCGTGGGGAACCGTCCATTGAATGGTTTTGAGGCTTTCCGGCTCCGCCCCCACCACAAAGCTCTGAATCTGTTCGGTGCGAGTGCGATAGACCCGATCAATGGGCCAGGGCAGCTTGAAGTGCAATCCCGGCCCGATCACTCCGCGTCCCGCCACCGGCCGGCCCCCGCGCTCCAGCAGCGCCTGCCAGCCGGGCGGAATCACTGCAATGCAGGAGGAAAGCACCAAAAGGCCGAGCTGCGCCAGCACCAGCCAGGCGAACGCCTTTTCCAGAAAACGATAGAACCAGGTCTCGGAAACCTTGAAGCCGAATTGGTAATCCAAGGCGTGCGCCGCGGTGGTGATGAGGGCTTCGGGCTGGCCCAACAAACCGACCAGCCGGCTGTCGTAGAGCAGGCGCACATCCTTGCCTTTCAGGCGCACCCGGTAGATCTCCAGCACCAATCCCACCAGGGTTTCCAAAGTGATCAAGCCGACCACGACGCACAAAGCGCGGCCCACAAAAAAATCCGCCTTCGAGAAATTGAAATAGACGGCCGCCATGGTGGCCGCCGCCGTCCAACACGCATAGGCGCTCAAGAGCAAATAGGCCGCGCCCGGCCGCAGCAATCGCTGCTTTTGCAGGCGGGCCAGCCCGCTGGAATACTTGCCCAAAATAAAGAGAATCAGCCCGAGCAAGCCGAACAAGGCCAGGGCCAGCGGCGCGCGCCCCGGATCAACCCCGGAAACCGGGCTGGCGTAGCGCCAGGGAAAATAGGCCGACGCCAACTGTCCGAAAAACAACAAGCCCGTCAGCGCCGGAATGAAATACTTCTCGAATTGCTCGCGGGAACGCCGCGCCGGAAAAGTGTCCTCCCCAGCCGTGGCAAAAAGGGAGGCGCCGCCCCGGCTCTTGCTCAACTCGTCCAACTCCAGTCTCTCCAACTGTTCCCGCCCCTCCAGGCTCATCTGGCAATAGCTCAAAAGCGCCACCCCCAGGCCCAGGCCGCCCAGGATCCCCTCCCATCAGCCCGGCCAACGAGTTGACCGAGCGGGCAATGAGCAACATCCCCGCCGTGCCGGCCAGCAGTGCCATCCAATTGATCAATCCTGTTCTTTTAACGTTTCGCTCCATCAATTACCTCAACTCAATTCCCGGTCCTCAAACAGCACCAGGGCCAGCGCCAGCACCGCCCCAACATATCCCACCGTGTAACCCAGCGCCTTGCCCAGGTAATCCGCCGGGATCGGCCCCTGGCCTTCCAGCAGGTCCGACACCCAGAACAATTGCCAATTGGGTGTCACGGTGTAAAGCACCGAGGCCCAAAGGTTCCCTCCTTCAGCGCGCGTTCCCCAGAAATAATCCGACACCAAACCCAATAAAAAGAAAGCCGAACAAACGCTCAACGTCGGAATCACCTCCAGCCGCGTCGAGCAGGCCAGGGCCAGCGCCGCCAAGATCAGCAGGGCCATCAAGATCAGCGCCGAGGCCGGCACCACCCGCCAATCCAGGCCCAGAAACTCATTCGGCGCCCGTTGCGCCGCCCGCGGAATGAATTGCAGCACGATAAACGCCACCGTCACCATCAACGCCACCGCCAGCACCGCGTCCGACACAAAGGGCCGGCGCATGAAATAATTGGTCAACCCCCCAATGGCGTAGGCCGCCGCCACCGCTCCGCAAAAAATCAGCAGCCCGGGAATGTCGGCGTCCCCGTACGCGTCAAACGTCATCCGCGTCGCCAGCAGCGCCGCCACGCAATTGACATAAGTCAGCACCACCAGCGACAGGGCCAGCCCGGCATATTTGGCCAGCAGGAATTGCGAGCGGCTGACCGGCTTGGCCAACACGGCCAGGGCCGTCCCGCTGCGAATCTCCCGCGCCACCGAAGCCGACGCGCTCATCACCGCGCTGAACAGCCCGGCCACCAGCATCACCGCCAGCACGCTGATCTTGACCATTTTGGCTCGTCCCCAAAACCGAAGTAACTCACACACGACAGGCCCACCTCGAACAACGCCGACGTTGTCATGAGCAGCAGGAAAATCGGCTGCCGGATCAATTCCATGAAGGCATTGGCGGCTATGGCGATAAATTGTCGCATCTCGGCAATAGTTCAATGCGTTTATTCTCGTGTCATCCCGCCACAAATTACAAACCCAGCCTTTAATTGCAACGGCTTATTTTGGCCAGGCCGGCCCTGGCAGGGCGGCCACTCCCCCGCCCGCCGCGGCGCGCGCCCAACGCGCGACCGGCCGTCCCGCACTGAACGGTCACGGTAGTCAACCCGCGTCCATCCGCGGTTCCCCATGGTGCCCTGAGCTTGATGGCGCCGCGCGAGAGAGATTGCCGGGAAACCGCAATTTGTCCTTGACATACATCTAACCATGATGTATTACATGAATCCATTATGAAATCGTCCATCTCTTGTTTCCGGCATTGGATCAAGCCCGGGCTTTCTGCCGGGCGCTCTTCTCGTTCTGCTCAGCGGCTGCGCCTCCGGCCCGCCGCAGCCTGAAATCACCCACCAGCGCGGCTGGATCGGCGGCGAATATCAACTGGCCCGGCCCGAGCGCTTCTGGCATTCGTCGGAGACGGTCAACGCCTTTCCCAAATCGCTCCAACCCGCGCACCAGGCCGGCCTCCTCGTCACCGCCCTGGCCACCAACACCCCGGCCCGGCTGGCCGGGCTGCGCGAAGGTGATTTGATTTTGGAAGTCAATCATCAGCCGGCGACCGATTTGAGCCATTTCCGCCGCACCATTGATCAAACCGCACCGGGGACGTTGCTGCCGGTGCAGGCCTGGCGTGACGGACAAACCGTGGAGTTCAATGTGCCGGTGGGCCGGGAAACCTTCCGACACCTGGGCACCCTTGGCCTCTGGGTGGGCTGGGAAGGCCTTGATTTGAGCTTCAACCCCGGCTTTTCCCTCATCGTGCTCGGGTACGATTCGTCCAGCGAGGACCGCACGGAACTTGGCTCCGTCAAATCCACTTATCTGCGCAATTGCCACTCCGGCAAATACGAGCCAACCGACGACGACTGGGCCGCTTGGCTGGCCATTCTGCGGCTCTCCAAAGCAAAAACGATTCTGACCCAGGAGACCGTGCTGCCGCCCGCCCCGGCGCCGCCCCCCGCCGCGCCGCCCTCAGCCGTCGCGCTCGGTCCTTAAAGGTCTCAGCCTGACGCACCGCCCTGGCGCGCCTGGACGAGCGCGCGAAAGCGGTGGCCGAGGTGCTCGGGATGGGTCAGGGTTTGAAATTGCCGAACCCGCGCGGGGGTCCATTCCTCAAAACCCGCCCCGTCCGCCAGGCTGCGCTGAAAGATTTCCGTCAGGAATTTGGCTTGCCGGACCACGCCCTCCGTGCGCAATCCGGCCGCCTCCCCCGCTTGCCGAAGGACAGAGAAATTGACGTGCGCGGTGATGTCCTGCTCGCCGGGGTTGGCCAGGATGTTCCCGGAAATTTGTTGCCCGGCGAAGGCGCGCAGGGTTCCGCGGGCGCGCCCGGGGTCGAGCCATTCCTCCCCGTCCAGCCCGTAGTCCAGCGTCAGGAGCTTGCCGCAATCCAGGCTGGCCGCGGCGCGCCTCCACCATTGCGTGGCCGCCGGGGAAAGCTCGATGACAAATCCGTCGGGCAACACCGATTCCACTGCGGCGGGAAGGTCCGGCAGACAGGCCGCCGCTTCCCTTGACATCGGCCCCTTTTGCCAGACGAAGCCGTTCCCGCCGCAATTCACCCGCCATTCCAGCCACTTTTTCCCGGCGGTGTCCCGGCACAAACGATGCACCGGCATGGCGTCGAGCAATTCGTTGGAAAAAATGACGCCGCGCACCCGGCGCGCACCCGGTTGGCCAAAGTCGCCCGCCCATTGCACGTTGGCGAATTCGTTCCCCAGTTTTTCCTCCTGCCAGGCGCGGCGGACGGGCGACGGCTCGATCAGCCGGTATTCCAGGCGCGCGAAAATATCCGGGCGGCGCCGGCGCAACCAGCGCAAAACATCCAGCGCCAGCCGGCCGTCGTGAGCGCCCGCTTCCACAATTTGCCATTGGGCGGGCGGGGGTGGCGGCGGGATTTTCTCCAGCCATCGGGCGAATTGCCACGCCAGCAATTGGCCAAAGACCGGGCCGACGCTGACGCTGGTGAAAAAATCGCCGCGCCGGCCAATTTCCCGCGGCCGTTCGTAATAACCGCAACCCGGCGCATAGAGCGCCCATTCCATGAAGCGGGCGAACGAGACCGGCCCGCTCCGGGCGATCTCCTCCCGAAGGTCACAGCCGGGTGGCGGCATTTCACTTTTCCGGGAGTCCATTCCTGCTCTGCATCGTAATCGCCATCCCAGTCTTAATCCATCTTTCTCAGCATCGCCGCGGTCGGGCCGGCGGAGGGCAAGCCGCCAGCCATTTTCCCGGCGGGCGAATTCGTCGGCTTTGGCTTGCAGTTTCCAGGCGATTTGGTAAAAGGTCTCCAGCCGGTTGGAAACCTGAAGAAACCTATATGGCCCAAATTGACGCGTTATTCAATTTAATGTTCAGCGAGAAAGCCTCGGACTTGCACCTGTCGTCCGGCAACCCGCCCATCCTGCGCATCAACGGCGAACTGACGCGGGTGGATTCCCCCCCGCTGCAGGACGAGCAGCTCAAGGTCATGCTCTACGAAATCGCCCCGGAGTACAAAATCAAAACCTTCGAGGAAACCGGCGACGTTGATTTTGGCTACGAAATCAGCGGCGTCTCCCGTTTTCGCGCCAACTTTTTCACCCAGAAAAACGGCATCGCCGCCGTCTTCCGCCAGATCCCCACCACGGTGCTCTCGTTCGAGGACTTTGAAAAAGTGGGGGCGCCCTTCCCGCCTGTCTTGAAAAAGTTCGCCATGCTGCACAAGGGGCTGGTGGTCGTCACCGGTCCGACCGGCTCGGGCAAATCCACCACCCTGGCCGCCATCGTGGATTACGCCAACAAAAACCGCCGCGATCATATCATCACCGTCGAGGACCCCATCGAATTTGTCCACAGCAGCATTAGCTGCCTGATCAACCACCGCGAAGTCGGCGTCCACACCAAGTCCTTCGCCACCGCCCTGCGCGGGGCCTTGCGCGAGGACCCGGACATCATCCTGGTGGGGGAATTGCGCGACCTGGAAACCATTGAACTGGCCCTGACCGCCGCCAGCACCGGCCACCTGGTCTTCAGCACCTTGCACACCCAAAGCGCGGCCAAGACGGTGGACCGGATCATTGACGTCTTTCCCGCTGAACAGCAGAACAAAATCCGCGCCACCCTTTCCGAATCGCTCAAAGGGGTCATCGCCCAGAACCTGTTCAAGCGCGTGGACAAAAAGGGCCGGGTCGCCGCCCTGGAGATCCTGGTCTTCAACACCGCCGTGGCCAACATGGTGCGCGAAGGCAAGACCCACCAGATCCCAGGCATGATCCAGGTCGGCAAGAAATACGGCAACACGCCCCTGGACGATTCCATCATGGACCATCTGAAAATGAAGCGCATTTCCCCGGAGGAAGCTTACGAAAAATGCCTCGACCGGAAAAAATTCCGCGCCTTTCTGACCAATCCGCCGGACGAGGACGAGATGTAACCGGGCGCAAGGCCCGCAGAGAGTTTGCCTTTTCAACCTTTTTGGCTTTAATTGACCTGAATATGCGCCGCAGCGAACTGGATTACATATTGGCGATGATGCTCGGGCTGGACCGGCAGACCGAAACGGTCATCCGCCGCCGCCGGGATGTGTCGGACCTGAACTTCACGGTGGACAAGCCCTTGCAAATCGAGCAGTCCGGCGAATTGATCCCGGTCAGCTTTTATCCCCCCATCGAGAAATTGACGCCCTATCAAACGGAAATGATCGCCTTGAATTTGATCAACGGCAACCCGCGCCTGACCGAGGATTTGATCCGCAGCGGCTCCTGTGACTCCGCCTACAGCCTGGGCAACGAGGCGCGTTTCCGCGTCAACATCTTCTCCCAGCGCGGCAAGTTCTCCATCGCCCTGCGCAAGCTCAACACCACCATCCCCACCCTGGAGCAGCTCAAAATGCCGGCCCTGTTTACCGACGTGGCCAAGGAAAAAACCGGCCTGATCCTGGTGACCGGCGCGACCGGCTCGGGCAAATCCACCACCCTGGCGGCGCTGCTCAACGAAATCAACGAAACCAAATCCATCCACGTCATCACCCTGGAAGACCCGGTGGAATTTGTTCATCCCCAGAAAAAATCCACCTTCAACCAGCGCGAAATGGGCAGCGATTTCAGCACCTTTGCCACCGGCCTGCGCGCCGCCCTGCGCCAGGCTCCCAAGGTCGTCCTGGTCGGCGAAATGCGCGACCGCGAAACGGTGGAAATCGGCCTCAGCGCGGCCGAAACCGGCCACCTGGTCATGAGCACCCTCCACACCATTGACGCCGGCCAGACCATCAACCGCGTGCTCGGCATGTTCGAGACCGAGGAGCAGGAGCAGGTCCGCGTCCGCCTCTCCGACATTTTGCGCTGGATCATCAGCCAGCGTCTGGCTCCCAAAATCGGCGGCGGCCGCTTCGCCCTGGTCGAAATCATGGGGGCCAACCTGCGCACCAAGGACACCATCATTCACGGCGAAAGCGAGGGCAAGAGCTTCTACGAAATCATCGAAGCCAGCCACACCTTCGGCTGGCGCAATTTTGACCAGGCCTGCCTGGAAGCCTACGAACAAAACATCATCTCCGAGGAAAGCGCCCTTCTTTACTGCACCAAACGCGGCGTCGTCTCCCGCAACATTGACAAGATCAAGAAAGCCCGCGGCGAATCCGGCAGCCTGTCCGACCTGCAAATGCGGCGCGAGTCGTCCACCGCGCACAAAGCCGCCGGCCCGCCCCCCCCACCACGTTCAAATTAAAGACCTGACATGAGTGAGGAATTTGATTTCATCGGCCCGAACGATCTGCCCGCCCTGGTGGCCATCACCAACCCGGAGGCCCTGGTCGCGGTCAAAAGCACCTTGCTCGAAATGGGCTACAAGGTCCATGTCGTCGAAACCCATCTGCAATTCGAGACCCGTTACAACCAGATCAACTACCAGGCCGTCGTGATCGAGGACATTTTCGCCGGAAACCCGCTGGAGGAAAACCCCAGCCTCCATTTCCTGCAAAACCTGCCCATGGCCCAGCGCCGTTACGCCAGTTTCTTTCTCCTGGGCGGCGCCTTTGAAACCCTCAACACCCTCCAGGCCTTCTCCCAAAGCGTCCATTGCGTTGTCAACTATACGGAAATCCCCATGATCGGCCAGCTCATCCAAAAAACCATTGCCGAAAACAATCTGTTCCTCAACACCTTCCGCGAAGTCCAGCACCGCGTTTACCAAAAAGCCCCCTGACCCCCGCGCCCGGCGCCAGTCGTGTCCTGATCCTGATGTTACCTTTGATTCCTTTGATGTTGATCGGGCGGGGGTTAGAGCCGTCGGGGAAACCCGGCCTTTCCAGAACCCGGTTTTGGAAAATCCCAGCGATTTGGATCGGTTTACGAAGTTGACAAAGTCCGGCCAAGAGGGCAGACTATTAAAGCATGGCAACTACAGCTACAGTGGAGCGTCCGGTTGCGAAACTCCAGGACGCCGAAGTGCGGTTCGTGAGGAATATCCGTTCCGCTTTGCGGCAGGGCGCCGAGGAGGCGGATCCCGTGACCGCGGCTCCCCAGAATCTCATCCGATTGACCGAAATTGCATTTTGTCAGGAATTCCCCGCCGCCAAGGCTGATAATCGCCTGATCAGTGCCATGGCCCGAGGAATCACCGTGCGCCGAAAGCTCAGGGAAGCAGAAGGGGGGAGCCTGTCAGCGGAAGAGGCGGCTCGAGAATTGGGCATTTCCAAGGCCGCCATTTTAAAGCGGTATCACAAGGGCCGGATCATTGCCTGGCGCGAAGAACGGCAGAACGCAGCGCGATTTCCGGTTTGGCAATTCCAAGACGGCAAAGTTTTGAAAGGCCTGGAGGAGGTTCTCCAAATTCTCAATGCGGGCAGCCGGTTGGATGATTTCGGCCGGATGCTCTTTTTCCTTTCGAACATGGGCTTCCTTGGGAAGAAACGACCCGTGGACTGCTTGCGGGCGGGAGAGGTGAACAAGGTTTTGCAAGCGGCCCAGGGGCATGGCGGGTAATCCATCTCCCCGCCGCGTCAGACTGCCACCGGCGGACCTGGGAACGCAAAAGCTTCCCGGCACCCGGCAGATCGCTCGAGCTTGGTTCAGGGTGCATCCCCGTTCGTACCGCGCGATTTTCTTCAACCTCAAACCGACGCATCGTTACTCGCATCCCCATTGCCCATTTCCGATTCTATACGTTGCCATTGATCCGGAAACCTGTCTCTGGGAAGCCTTTGGCGACGCCGTTTTCGATGACGGACACGCCTTGCCGAAAACCCAGTGGGATGATTTGGTGGCATCAACGATTCATGTGCCGGATCTCCATCTTTGCGATCTGTCCAAAACAACCACGCGCGGCGCCCTGGCCGTTGACCTGACAGCACTGATGAACGAGGACCTTGGTGTCCCCCAACAATGGGGCCTGGCGATTCAGATGCACCCCTCACAAGTGCCGGCCATCAAATTCAAGAGCCGATTTACTGGCCGCGCCTGTCTGGCGATTTTCGACCGCGGAGGAATCCGCCGGCATCTCCGGGAAACCTCCCTGGGCTCATTAAGCCAGTTTGACCCAGCCTTGGCCTGGCTCACCAAACACCAAGTGACGTTGGCATAACCGACATGAGCGCTGCCCCGCCCCCGGCGCGCCCAGGGTTGACAACCCGTCTCATCTATACTATCCATATGGATAGTATATGAAAGAACTGACCCCAGCCCAGCAACGGGTGCTGGATTTCATCCAAACTGAAGTCCAGGCCTGCCGACCCGCCCCCACCCTCCGCGAGATGGCCCGCCATTTTCGCTTCCGCAGCCATCGCGCGGCGGCCTGCCACTTGCAGGCGCTGCGGCGCAAGGGCTTCCTCCAGTCCGAACCCGGCAAAGCCCGCTCCCTGCGCCTGACTTCCCCGCTGGCCAAACTCCGCCGCCGCATCCTGGACATCCCCCTCTTCGGCTCCATCCCCGCCTGCTGGGCGCAAAGCCGCGAGCAGGAGGCCGAAGGCTGCGTTTCCGTGGACATCCAGAGTATCGGCTTCCTCCCCGCCCGCAACGCTTTCGCCCTGCGTGTCGCCGGCGATTCCATGATCGGCCGGCACATCTGCGACGGCGACATCGTCCTGCTCGAACACGGCCCGGAACCGCGTCCGGGGCAAATCGTGGCGGCGCTGATTGACCGCAAAAGCACGCTCAAGACCTTCCTGGTCAAAAACGGCAAACCCTTTCTCAAGGCGGAAAACCCAAAATATCCCGACCTCATTCCGTCCGACGAACTGATGATCCAGGGCGTCTTCCGCGCCCTCCTGCGCAAGGCGCGCGAATGAATTATGCGGACCATTGTTCATCTGGATGCGGATGCGTTTTTCGCCGCGGTCGAACAGGCGTCCGACCCGAAGTTGCGCGGCCAGCCAGTCGCCGTGGGCGGCGAGAAACGCGGCATCATTGCCTCCGCCTCGTATGAGGCGCGAAAATTCGGCGTCTCTACGCCGATGCCGACGGCGCGGGCGCGCAAACTCTGCCCAAAGCTGATCGTTCTCCCCGGCGATTTTGAGCGTTACGAGCAGTTCAGCCACTGGATGTTCGGCTACTGCTACGATTTCACGCCGGAGGTGGAACAAACTTCCATTGATGAAGGCTACTTCGATTTGTCCTGCGTTCGGAAATCGCCGGTGGAAATCGCGCTGGCCATCCGCCAGGCCATCGGCCAAAAGCTTAAAATTACGGTGAGTGAAGGGATCGGCGCCAACAAACTCGTCAGCGCCATCGCCTCCAAGCTGACCAAGCCCGCCGCCTTCCACGAAGTTCCCCCCGGCGGCGAGGCGGCGTTTCTTCATCCCTTGCCCAACCAATGGTTGCCGGGCATCGGTCCGCAAACCAGCGCGCGCCTCAACGCCGCCGGCCTGGCCCAAATCCGCCATATCGCCGCCACCCCGCTGGAAATGCTCGGACTTCTTCTCGGCAATCAGTCCGCGGCCATCCGGCAATTCGCGCGCGGGATTGACGAGCGCCCGCTGGTTCCCCTGCGCGAACCGCAAAAATCCTTCAGCCAGCAGGAAACTTTCCCGGCGGACGTGACGGACGAGGAATACATCCAGGCCGCCTTGCGGCGCATGGCCGACCACTTGTTTGCCAGGGTGCGCCAGGAAGGCCGCAGCATCCGCACGCTGACGGTCAAAGTCCGCTACAACGACATGGCGGAAGATCAGGTCAACGAAAGTCTGCGCGAGCCGACCGACTTGGAAACGGACGTTTATGGGCGCCTGGGCGCCATGCTCGGCTGCGCCTGGAAACGGCGCGTGAGTCTGCGCCTGGTGTCGCTCAAGCTGGCCAACGTCTATGACGGCCGCTTTCACGGCGAGCTGGCGCTGGAGGCATCCGCCCAACGGCAAAACGCACAATCCCGCCTGGCGGCGGTGATTGACGAGTTGCGCCGGGCGCGGGGGCACACCGTCATCATGCGCGGGCATGACCTCCGGTTGAGAACCCCGCCCGCCGACACCGCCGCCAGCCTCACCCGGCAGGATTGGATCCCGCCCCGGCGGACGCTGGCGCCGGTGAAACGGGATGTCTGCGATTACGTTCCACTCCGCGTTCACAGCCACTATTCATTTCTCGATGCCACACTCTCCCCTGTTGCCATCGTCCAACTGGCCAGGCGTCATGGCCTGCCTGCCGTCGCCCTGACCGACACGGGCAACCTGCACGGCGCGGTTGAGTTTGTGCAGGCAGCCAAGGAGGCCGGGGTGAAGCCAATTCTGGGCGCGGAACTGCGCCTGGGGGACCAGCCGCTGCTGCTTTACGTCGCGTCGGCGCGGGGCTGGCACAATCTCTGCCGGTTGCTCTCCAACCATGCCGGGCGGCACGGACCCGGGCGCCGACGAAGCCTCGGTCGCCAACCAGCAGCGTGGTCCCTTCTGGCGCGAAGAATTCAGCGGACTGACGGAAGGATTGATTGCCGTCAGCCAGGACGCGCGGTTGGCAGAAATGTTTCCGCGCCATTTCTACGGTCTGGCGGCATCCCGCGACACCCCCGGCCATTTTCCCATGGCGGCCTGCCCCTCCATCCACTGCGCCACCCGCGATGACCGGCAGAAATACGACATCGTGCAAAGCATCCGCACGCGGACGCTCCTGCGCCACCCCCACCCGGACAAACGCAGCGGCGGCCGGCTTCATTTCCGCGCTCCCGCTGAGATGATGATGGCGTGCCGGGATCATCCTGACTGGTTGCGTCACACCCAGGAGATCGCGGCGCGTTGCGACTTCGACCTCCCCTTCGGCCAGCCGCAATTTCCGGCGTTCGCAACGCCGGACGGCTCGCGGCCGGGGGAGTTTCTGCGGCGGCTCGTGCGGCAGGGGCTGCGCCGGCGTTATGGCAGGCAGGCGGACAAATTCCAGCCGCAAGTGGCGGAGGAGCTCGGCATCATCAACGAGGTGGGTTACGAGGACTACTTCCTCATCACCTGGGATTTTCTGCAAGAGTGCCGCCGGCGCGGCCTGGAGTGGATCACGCGCGGCAGCGCGGCCGACAGCCTGGTTTGCTACTGCCTGGGCATTTCCGGCGTTTGCCCCATCCGCTTCGATCTCTACTTCCGCCGTTTCCTCAACAAGGAGCGCATGGCCCTGCACAAACTGCCGGACATTGACATTGATTTTGCCCACGACCGCAAGGACGACGCGGTGAAACTCCTCTTCGACAAATACGGCCGCGAACATTGCGCCGCCGTCGGCGGATTCTCCACCTTCCAGGCGCGCAGCGCCTTTGCCGAGGTGGCCAAGGTGCTGGGGGTGGCGGAACGCGAAGTCAGAAAGTTCACCGACCATTTCCCGTGGAGCTTTGGCGGCGGTTGGATCCCCGATGAACCCACCCCCGGCGGCGGGGCGGGTTTGGTGGAAATGCTGCGCGCCAGTCCTGAAAACCGCGATCTGCCCTTCGACGAGGAACCCTACCGGACGGCCTTGCACATGGCCGAGTTTCTCGACGGCGTGCCGCGCTATCCGAAGATGCACCCGTGCGGCCTGGTGCTCTCGCGCCAGCCGATGCACGAGCTGACGCCGACCTTCGTCGCCCACAAGGGTTATGCCACAACCCACTTCGACATGGACGCGGTGGAGGCGGTGGGTTTGGTCAAGATGGATATTCTGGCGCAAGGGGGCCTGGCGGCGATGCGCGACGTCAAGGCCATGCTGGAGCGCCGCGGCATCGCCGTGGATCTGGAGCGGTGTGTGGCGCGGCATAAATCCGACGGCCGTTTGCTGCGGGGCAACCCGCCAGCGCCGAGCCGTGGCAGGATGAAAATGTTTGGGAGATGATCGCCGGCGGCCAGGCCCGCGCCGTCCATCACATCGAATCCCCCGCCATGACCAGCCTCTGCCGCCAATGCAACGTGCGTGAGATTGACGGCCTCATTGCCATCGTCAGCGTCATCCGTCCCGGCGCGGCCAACCAAGGCAAGAAGCTGGCCTTCACGCGGCGTTATCAAGGACTGGAGCCGGTGGCGTATCCGCATCCGTCGCTGGAGCCGTGCTTGCGCAGCACTTATGGGCTGGTGGTTTACGAGGAACATATTCTCCAGTTGTGCGAGGCGTTCGCGGGTTTGCCGCCCGGCCGCGCCGACATTCTGCGCCGGGCCTTGAACAAACAGAAACGCGCCGTGATTGAGGAGATGCGCGGCGAGTTCTTCCAGGCGGCGCTGGCGCGCGGCCACACGCTGGAGAAGACCGCCGAAGTGTGGGCGCTGGCCACCGGCTTTGCCGGTTACGCTTTCTGCAAAGCCCACAGCACCGCCTATGGCGTGGAGGCGTATCAGTCCGCCTGGCTCAAGCGTTATTTTCCCGCCGAGTTCATGGCCGCCGTGCTGACCCAGGGCAAAGGCTTTTACCATCCGCTGGTCTATGTTCTGGAATGCCACCGGCTCGGTTTGAAGCTGCTGCCGCCGTCGGTCAATGAACCCGGACCAACCTTCGTGCCGCACGGCAACTCCATCCGCGTGCCACTGACGCGAGTCAAGGGACTCACCGCGCGCACGGCCGATGCCATGCTGCAAGCTCGTGACCGCGGGCCGTTCGCCTCCCTGGCCGATTTCTTCCGCCGCGTCCTTCCGGCGGGCGAAGAACTGGAAGCGATGATTCGCGCCGGCGGCCTGGATGAATTCGGCGAAACCCGCACCCGCCAATTCTGGCAGGCGCGGCATCTGCTCAAAACCTTCGGGGCGGGCGTGACGCCGGAGCAGGGCTGGCTGGTTCCCCCGCCGGGACTGGAACAGCAGCCCGCCATCCCCCTCCAGGAGCCAACCCGCCTGCAACGTCTCCAATGGGAAACCGATCTCTTCGGTTTCGCCGTGAGCGGACATCCCCTGGAATTGTTTCCAGACATCGCCTGGGACACCTACTGTCCCGTCCGCCGCCTGGGCGAATTTATGGGTGACACCGTGACCGTCTGCGGGCTGGTGGTGGAGCAGCGCATCCATCACCAGATCACCGGCGAGCCGATGAAATTCCTGAGCCTGGCCGACTGGACCGGCATCGTCGAAACCGAACTTTTTGCCCAGACCTACCAAAGTCATGGCCTGGCGACCATCCGCCATCCCGTCCTGGAAATAGAAGCCCGGGTGGAACCCTTTGAAAACCAGCGCGGCTTCTCCCTGCGCGCCCTCCGCGCCGGCAAACCCCGCACCCGGTAAATTCCGACGGAGAAGTGGCGGGGGTAATGTCCCAGTCTTAATCCTAATCTTAATCCTAATCTCTTCTTGAGGCCATTTCTCATTGGTAATTGGGGATTAAGATTAGGATTAAGATTAAGATTACGAGCCGGATGAGAGACTGCCAGGGGAAGCGACAGCCTCAAGGCAGGAGCGACAACGAGATGGGTTTCTCCCGCGCTGATACCCGGGCGGCCAGCAAGTGTGGGGGGCGACTTGTTGGACGCCCACTCTTGCAGGCAGGGTGAGATGCGCCACACCCGTTACACCGTTACAGTCGTTGATTATCAAGGGTTTACGAAAAGTGCCCCCGTTACACCCCGTTACATTCTGTTACATCCAGCTTACCGCGCTTCATCATCTCGGTCAGGTCTTCGATGAGTTGCTCCCTGTCATTGGCCCCTTCGATGCTGGCCATGATCTCCTCGACGGCCCCTGCCTCGTTTTGCCAATCAACCGCCTCCTGAGCTATATTACAATACCATTAACCCCCTTTATGATCCCGGCAAAATACCAGAAACCGCTTGATCCATTGCAAATACGCCTGCTCCGTCCGCAGCGCCAGCCGGTGAAACCGCATCACCTCCCGGCACTGCTCCATGAATTTGAGCTTGGGATTTGGCCTCAGCCTTTCCAGTGGCGCACTTGTCGCGCCGTAGCGCCGCGAAGGCGGCTGCAGCCTTTCGCCGGCGGGCGGTGGGATGTTCATCCGGCAATAATTGCCCTTGACAGAGGCTGTTTTCAAGCATTTAATGCAAAAAATGAATCGAACTAGGCCGTGAAAATTCAATCGAAATACTGTTACGCAGCATGAGCGCCCCGAACATATTCCTAAAGATTGGTGCGTGCCTTTGTGTTTTGATTGGCACGCTCTACGCTATATTGACCGCGCAGCTTGTCATTGACCGACCTTTCTTCAAAGGCGATGCACTCGTCATGATCATCATGACCATCTACGGATTGTTTGCGTTCGTCCCGTTCGTTGTGTTTGTCTATCCCAGATTCAAAGCACCACGAAAGCCGATTTTATTGAGTGCTGGTATTTTAGAGATTTTAGTCCCTGTCTTGTTTGTTTGGTTTTTCTTAGATGCTCTTACAGATTGATTTTATGCTGCTGCCTAACACCGCGCTGGAGCCAACGCCGACTGCCCCTTCCACCTTCGCCAAGGCTACGGTGGACAGGTGAGTTTATGAATGGTTTGAGTTATACAACGATTATCGAGTTTGCGGAGCCGCTCGCCGGTCGGCGTGGCTCAGCTTTGGATCGTTAGGCCACTTACACATCACACAAATTATGAGCACCAAATACACCAAATGGTTCGAGCAGACAGCAGCCGACCCGACACGTCGCCGTGCTGCCATTTCTGATTATTCCAAGCGGCGCACCGTTCTCATTTGTTGCGCTTTGGTTATTACTGGCTGCGCGGCTGCCACATATTTCCCGACACCGCACAGTCTCAAAGGCACAGCAGCACTTACTTTTGCGGCAGCTATGTCGTGGATTTCATGCGCCAGAGTTGGTTCCGATCTTCGGACGCTCAAGCTACTCGACAGATTTTTACCATGATTGATTTGACAGATAGCCAGTGGCCTAACAAGTCGCCGGAGCCAACCGCCGTTGGCGCTTTTGTTTCCCGACCAGTCGGGATTCACGTCACGAGTCGGCGGTGGCTCAGCTTTTTTCGTTAGGCGGCAAGGCACACCATAAACAAACAACACAAAACGAAGAATGCTACAAAGCCTATGAAGAAGAACTTTAAGACAATTCAACTTGGACTTTGCTCCGTTTTAGCGGCGGCACTCACGGGTTGCGCCAGTTCTAGAGACTACAGTCACGTTTCCAGTCAATTTCCTCAAATCCCCGCCGGGGAACGCCGAATTGTCTTCTACCGTGGAAACGAACTTTCTGGCGGCGGTCAATGGCATACGATTTGGTTGAATGATGCCATGATTGGCTACCTTTCATCGGGTTCGTTTTTTTATGAAGATCGTCCGGCGGGCGACTACGGCATCTCTGGCCGAGCAAAAGGTTTTTTGCATATTACACTTGAAGAAAAACCACTGGTTATATCACTAAAAGCCAATGAGACCAAATATATCCGTTTCACACAAACAAGTGGCTTGGGAAGCATCAGGATCATTCCGACGCCTGAGGATAGTGATTCTGCGATGAAGCTTTTGCCAAAATGCTTATACAACGAAGGCAGATATCGTCTTTTTTAGTTATGGAATGTTGCCGCCTAACAAGTCGCAGGAGCCAACCGCCGTTGGCGCTTTTGTTTCCCGACCAGTCGGGATTCACGCCGCGAGTCGGTGGTGGCTCAGCTTTCTACGTTAGACATCACTGCGCACCTCAGAATTTATGTCACTCGAACTACACATCTTCATTCAGGACTCGCAGGTTCCGAGCCGTGATGCTTGGCAGCAAGCGATTGGGGAGGCAGGCTTTCCTACGGTCCTTGAGCCGACGCTTGACCTTCGGCGAGACACCGGATTCAGACCAACGAGCTACTAAGACCAAGCCACGGGATATGAGTTTTACCTGGAGCCGGCAGCGGGAATCCTTGAGGCTTACCCGCACATCACCGAGCAGGTTGGCAGCCGTGATATGTGCGCGACATTTCGCTGGGGCGGCGACCTTGTTGAGTGTGCCGCAGCTATTTCGTCAGCCGCAGCACTTACGAAGCTTGCAGATGGTATTTATTTTTATCCAGACGATGACATCATTCGCACCGCCGATGATGTTGTTGAGGCGACGCGCGAGGAGTTGGCCTCGATATGACCGTGATGTCTAACAAATCGCTGCAGGAAACGCGGGATGGCCGGTCCAGTTCCGCTTCGCGGTTCACGGTTTTTGGTCCGGCGTGGCTCAGCTTTTTTCGTTAGGCATCATCACGCTATGATTGCATTTGAGGTTTACATAAACGGACAGAAGCGATTCACAGCAGGCGGTGATTATCCGACTCTTACCACCGCTCTGACGCTTATCCATAGACAGTTACCCAAGCCTAACGACGCCACCATCCTGTTTTCTACGACCGGCATAAAGCCAGACGAGATGGTGACAGTTGGTTCGTGGCCTAGCGAAGATTTGACCGTTGGCAACCGAGTTGAGATTCGTATTGTTGAGGTTTCTGAAGTTGACGCACCAGAATCTGTTGATAAGCATAAGCGAGCAGATGACAATGTTGATGCCTAACAAGTCGCCGGAGCCAACCGCCGTTGGCGCTGTCAGTTCCGCTGTCGCGGTTCACGTCGCGAGTCGGCGGTGGCTCAGCTTTTTTCGTTAGGCAGCAAGGCACCACACCATAAAATGAGCCTATGAAAACCAGTGACATCCAGAAGCCAGACGCGACGAAGCAGATTATTCTTTCAGCCTTCGCGGTGATTTTCTTTTGCTTCATCTTACCATTTTGCAGCTTGCCGATGCGTTCAGCCGGCGGAGCCATTTTGTTCACGGTTTATTTTTGGCTTTTCTCAGGCAGCTTACGCAGCCGCAGCGGTTCACTGACGCCAGCGTATTTTTTGGCGGCGTTCATCTGGCTTTGCGCGATAGTAGTCGGCGTTCTGTGTTTTCTAGGCGCTGTCGAGTTATGACGACTTGCTGCCTAACACCGCGCTGGAGCCAACGCCGACTGCCCCTTCCACCTTCGCCAAGGCTACGGTGGACAGGTGAGTTTATGGATGGTTTGAGTTATACAACGATTATCGAGCTTGCGGAGCCACTCCCCGGTCGGCGTGGCTCAGCTTTGGATCGTTAGGCATCATTTCACCACAAACATAAACGTCAACAAATGGAGATTGAATATGAAACTGAACATTAGGGCATTCGCGCTGACATGCGGCACACTCTGGGCGCTGGGGCTGTTTTCTCTGACTTGGTGGCTCATCGCATTCGGTGGTTCCACCGGAGAACTCACATTCATCGGCAAGGTGTATCTTGGTTACACAGTTTCGCCGTTTGGCAGCGTGATTGGATTGGTATATGCGTTCTTCGATGCTTTGATTGGCGGTGCGATTTTTGCGTGGCTCTACAACAAGATGGCATCTTGTAACAAGATGACGGGTTGCGGTGAGGATAAGAAGCCGACCCAGCCATGATGCCTAACACCGCGCTGGAGCCAACGCCGACTGCCCCTTCCACCTTCGCCAAGGCTACGGCGGACAGGTGAGTTTATGGACGGTTTGAGTTATACAACGATTATCGAGTTTGCGGAGCCACTGGCCCGTCGGCGTGGCTCAGCTTTGGATCGTTAGGTGCTTTGACATTATGAACATTATTCGCACCAGGATTATTGCCTTCTGGCTGTCGTTTTTGCTTTTCTGTTTTTTGCTCTGGATTTCCTGTGGCAGGGGTCACCCATACTTTTGCCCAATTGTGCAAGGACCCGTCTCATTTGTTGGGCAAAAGTATGGGTGACCCCCTTGACCCCTTGACTGTGCCATGCTTAGGGGCTCACTGCCGTACGTACGGCACGTATTTATCCCTTGTCCTGCTTTCCCCTTTGCCTCCTCTGACTTCTCGATGCCTTGCGAGATTAAAGCGCTTGGCTCGTAATGCGTCAGTGACGGCGGGACTGGGGAGGTGGGGTCGCCTCGCCGAGGCGACCGCTCCGGCGAGAATCTCCAGCGGACGGCTCGGCGAGCCGTCCCTACCCTCCGTGACTGAGGCATTACCTTGGCTCTGACGTCTCCTGTACTTCTCCCGCGCTCTCAGAACAGCGAGCCTTAGAGCAATTTCATGAAGACTGTAGCCGCACGGAAGCCGACCAAACGGCCTCCTCTCCCCGGCCCTCTCCTCCCGAGGAGGAGAGGGAGGAGTTTCGTTTTGGCTACATCATTTCTTAATCCGCTCCAGCCTTATCCTACCTCAGTTAATGTGATGCGTCAGTGACGGCGGGACTGGGGAGGTGGGGTCGCCTCGCCGAGGCGACCGCTCCGGCGAGAATCTCCAGCGGACGGCTCGGCGAGCCGTCCCTACCCTCCGTGACTGAGGCATTACCAGTTAAGGTTCTTCTTGCTTTGGGGTACGGGGAGAAGAACATTAACTGAGGCAGGGGTCCCGGCAGGCCGGACTGCCCTCCCTACCAACCGTGACCGGACGCATCGGCGTCAAGCGCACACCCGGTAAATCCAGGAGAAGCGCCAGGGGTCATGTCCCAGTCTTAATCCCAATCTTAATCCTAATCCTAATCTCTTCTTGACGCCATTTCTCATTTTACGAAAGAGATTAAGATTAGAGCGTTTCCATAAATGATATAGCTTGACTGGGGCGAGAGGGCTGGCAGGCTTGAGCCATGCGAGCGATACCCGTGTCTGCGCGCGAGCGCATCCTGCAACTCTATGAACAAGGCAAAAGCACCCGCGAGATCGCGGACTTTTTCGGCTTTTGCGTGGCGGCGGTGCGCCGGGTCCGGCAGCAGTTCCAAGAGCGCGGCACGCTCCAGCCGCAAACCCATTTGTGCGGGCGCAAAACGCTGCTGAACGCCGGACGCCAGGCTCGCCTGCAAAAGCTGGTGGCGGCCCAGCCCGACGCGACGTTGGCCGAGTTGGGGGCGCGTCTGGACCGCCCTTTCGGGACCTCCACTGTGGATTTGTGGCTGCGCAAACTGGGGTTGAGCTATAAAAAAAACGCTCTGCGCCGCCGAGCAGAACCGTCCGGACGTGGCCGAAAAGCGGGCCCATTGGCATGAGCGTCTGGCAAGTGACCCACCTGCCCGACTGGTCTTCGTGGATGAAAGCGGGGCCAACACCAAGATGACCCGTTTTTGCGGGCGGTCACCCGTGGGCCGAAGACTGGCGGCCCACGTCCCGCAGGGACATTATCAGACCACCACCCTGGTCTGCGCCATTCGTCTGGCCGGGCCTGCGGCCCCCTGCCTCTTTGAGGGGGCCATGGACGGGGAAATGTTTTTGGCCTGGATCCAGCAGGGGCTGGTGGTGGAGTTGCGCAAGGGTGACTTGGTCATCATGGACAACTTGGCCACGCATAAGGTGACCGGAGTCCGCCAAGCCATCGAAGAGGCCGGGGCAACGCTGCTGTATCTGCCGCCCTATTCGCCAGACTTTAATCCCATCGAAAATATGTGGAGCAAGGTCAAACAAATTATGCGAGGTCTCGCGCCGCGAACCGCCAAGGAACTGCTCCAAGCGGCGAAGATTGCCTTTGAAGCCATCTCCACCGCCGATTGCCGGGGCTTCTTTTTAAACGCCCGCTACGCTACATGATTTATGGAAATGCTCTAAGATTAGGATTAAGATTAAGAATTAGATTAGGTCACTGGCGGGCGGGTGGAGATGGTCTCAAGGCGGGAGCGACAGCGAGATGGGCTTTTCCCGCGGCGGAGTCGCGCCGGCGCGCGCGGCGCGGATATTTGCCTCCAAATCCATCAGGCTGAGGCGGCGCTGCGCGGAGAAGGCATGGGTGCTTTGCGGATAGCGGCGGACCAGCCGTTCCATGGTTTCGCGGCCTTTCTGCAGGTCGCCCTGATACTTGATCTGCCAGGCCGCCATCAAGGCCAGCCACTCGGCGGCCTGAGCGGCGGAGGCCTCCGGCATGTTCAAAAGCAGTTCCATCTGCTCGAGGGCCGCGCCCACCTGGTCCAGGCGTTCGGCCAAAATCCGGGCCAGTTCTTCCCGCACCGCCATGTTGTCGGGGTTGGTTTGGAGCTGTTGCACGCAGTCGTTGGCCCGGGCGGCCGCTTCTTTCCGCTCGGCGGGCGAGGCGGGCAGGCGGGCGGCATGATCCAGGTGCCGGCCCAGCACGGGGAGCCGGAATGATTTGGGGGTTCGCCGGGCGATGACTTCTTCCCGGCTGGCGGGCAGTTGCTGGATGCGCCGCCGGGCCATCCGGCCCATGTGGGTGTCGGGGAAACGCCGGCAAATCTCTTCCAGGGCATCCCGCGCCGCCACCGGGTCGTTGGCCAGTTGCAAGTGCCAGTCGGCCAATTGATTGAAGGCCACGCAAACCTCGGAGGGGTTGGCCGTCTCCTGCGCGCAGGTGTCGCGGATGATCCGGTCCGCCCCGGCCAGATCGCCGAAGTGATTGGCGTAAAGCCCGGCCAGCATCAGCCAGCCGGTGAAATCATCCTCCGATTTATCCAATTCCTCGAGCACGGCCGCTTCGGCTTCCTTGTACTTGTCACCGTGCATTTTGACCACGGCGCGGTGATAGGCCGGCCCGGTTTTCTCACGAAAAGCCAGCGGAATAACCCGTTGCACCATGGGCCACAGCCAGACCACCCCGGCCACGCCCGCGGCGGTCGCGCCATAACCCCAGAGGATCAGGGCGGCCAGCGGCACCAGGAAAAAGGACATGCCCAGCACGATGTGTTTGAATTGCCCGGGGTCCGCCGCCTGCCGCCCCAGCGCCGCCAACAACCATCCCAAAGTGGCGGCCGCCCAATAAGAACTGATGATGAAGAAGCCGGTCCCCGCCACCGCGACGTAGGCCTGCAGCGTGGCCAGACCGGGCGGTGCCGCCTGAATTTGCAGGAGCAGCGGTGGAAAGTTCTCCGACAGCCCGGCATTGCAGATCAGCCAGATCATGACCGGCGCGGCCAATCCCTTGATGGCCCAGAGGCGGAGCCAGCGGCGCAGCTCCGCCGCCTGCGCATTGGGCAGCCGCCCCCACAAATTGGAAGCCGGCATCCAAACACCGGCGGCGAGCACGATGACGCCAAGCAAAACCATCTTGAAATTTATGATACACGATTTTCCCCGGAAGAGCACCTCCTGTTTTTGTCGAATGCGCTTTTGGTTTTTGCGGAGGCGGCCATAATGGGCGGGGAATGAAACTGCATCGCCTGGCATGGGTGGCGGGGATGGCCGGTTTGCCGCTGTCGCACTACTGGCTGGTCGCGCAAACCGAGCCTTTCTATTCGTCCATTTATTGTTTCCTGTGGTGGTCCTGCATCGGGGCGCTGGATTTTGCCGTTTATTGTCTGCGCGGCCATTCCCTGCTGCGCGATCAGCCGCGGGAGTTTTTGTTTCTGGCCATTTGGTCGGTGCCGGTGTGGCTGATATTTGAGCTGGCCAACCTGCGCCTGCACAATTGGTATTATGTGATGGCCCCGGCCAGTTTGACGTGGGGGACCCTGTTTCTGGTTCTGGCCTTCGCCACCGTGCTGCCCGGCCTTTTTGAAATGACGTCGCTGCTCCTGGCGCTGATGGAGAAATTCCTGCCGGGCGGAAGCATCCGCGGACGGCCCTTTTCCGTCAACGGCCCGGGCATCGGCCTGCAACTGGCCTTGGGAGCGGCCATGCTGGCGCTGCTGCTGATCTTTCCCGGCCATTGTTTTTGTCTGGTGTGGGGCTTTGCCTACTTTCTGACCAACCCTGTCTGTTACTGGCTTGGGCGCCGGGAGAAAAATCAGGCGGGCCGCAGCCTGCTCGGCCAGTTGGCGGCGGGCGACAACACCCGGCTGGTGGCGCTGCTCCTGGCCGGATTCATTTGCGGCGGGCTTTGGGAGGCCTGGAACTTCGGCGCGCGCACCAAGTGGATTTATTCGGTCCCTTACTTTGACGAGCTGAAACTGGGCGAAATGCCGGTCCTGGGGTTTTTGGGATTCCCACCCTTCGCGCTGGAATGTTACGCGCTGGTCAATTTTCTGGGCCTGCTGCGGGACGGGCGCAATTGGGAATTGAGCGCGGCGGAAAACGGCGCGCGCCGCGGCATGCCCGGCTGGGGCGTGGCCCTGGCCGCGATGTTGCTGCCACTGGGCCTTGGCGCCGGGGCCGCTTTGATCGTCGAGCGGACGGTGGCTTCTTACGCCGCGCCGCTGGACTGGTATTTTTCCGGGGAGCTTGGCCCGGAAGGCGTCGAGGCCCTGCGGGAAAGGCACGCCTTGCAAGGAAATCAGTTCCTAAAATTGAAGGAGCGCCCGCCCGGCATGGATGCGGCCTTGTTTGCCCGGCTGCGGCGCGTCGCGGCGCTGGGGGAATTGAAGGGAATGGGGCTGGCCAACGCGCTGGCGCTGGAACGGTTGGGCATCCACGAGGTGGCGGATCTGGCGCGGCGCGATCCGGCGGAATTATTCTCCCGGCTCGTTGCGTTGCACCAGAATGTGCGGGCCGAAGAGGTCCGGCTTTGGGTAGGCCAGGCCCGGCGCAACCTGTTGCCATCGCCGCCGGCCCTCAAGGCAGATTGGTCGAACCCATGAGAAAACGGTCGCACTCGCGCGCGGCGCCGCGGCCTTCGTTGAAGGCCCAGACGACCAGGCTCTGGCCGCGCCGGGCGTCGCCGGCGGCAAAGACGCCCTTGATGTTGGTGGCGTATTTTTCAAAGGCCGCCTTGACGTTGGAGCGGGCGTCGCGCTCGACGGCCAGTTGTTCCAGCAGGGGTTGTTCCGGCCCCAAAAAGCCCATGGCCAAAAGCACCAGTTGCGCCGGCAGGACTCGATCGGTTCCGGGAACTTCCTTGGGCACAAACTGCCCTTTCTCATTGCGCTGCCAGTCAATTTGCACGGTCTGGACCGCTTTGACCCGCCCGTGTTCGTCGCCATCGAATTTTTTGGCGGTGGTCAGATAAACCCTGGGGTCGGCGCCGAATTTGGCCGCCGCTTCCTCCTGGCCGTAGTCCAGCTTATAGACCTTGGGCCATTCCGGCCACGGATTATCGCGGGCCCGCTCCAGGGGCGGGCGGGGCAGGATTTCCAGTTGCGCCAGGCTGCGGCAACCGTGCCGCAGGGCGGTGCCGACGCAATCGGTGCCGGTGTCGCCCCCGCCGATGACGATGACGTCCTTGCCGGCGGCGGAAATGGGGGGAGGTTTGTGGTGGCCATTGAGCAGGGTTTGGGTGTTGGCGTGGAGAAATTCCATGGCGAAATGGACGCCGGGCAGAAGCCGTCCCTCGACGGGCAGGTCGCGGGGTTGGGTCGCGCCGGTGCAGAGGATGACGGCGTCGAATTCCCGCAAGAGCCTGTCCGCCGGATAATTTGCGCCCACCTCGGTGTCGGTGAGGAAGGTGACGCCCTCCTCCTCCATTTGTTTGACACGGCGCAGCAGCAGCTTTTTGTCCAGTTTCATGTTGGGAATGCCGTACATGAGAAGCCCGCCAATGCGGTCCGAGCGCTCGAAGACGGTGACCAGATGGCCCGCGCGATTGCTCTGGGCGGCGGCGCAGAGGCCGGCTGGGCCGGAACCGACCACCGCCACTTTTTTGCCCGTGCGCCGGGAGGGGGCCTCGGGCTGGATCCAACCCTCCTCCCAGCCTTTGTCGGCAATGGCGCATTCGATGTTTTTGATGGTGACGGGCGGAGAGGTGATGCCCAGGACGCAGGAACCTTCGCAGGGAGCTGGGCAGACGCGGCCGGTGAAGTCGGGGAAATTATTGGTTTTGTGC
The DNA here is from genome assembly GCA_963707025.1 of uncultured Verrucomicrobiae bacterium. Classification (GTDB taxonomy): domain Bacteria; phylum Verrucomicrobiota; class Verrucomicrobiia; order Limisphaerales; family Palsa-1400; genus JBEKOF01. The sequence goes on from CAVPOM010000005.1 coordinate 211,870, forward strand.
AGGCGGTCCAGGGCCTCGCGCCACAGCCCGCGGTAAAGCAGGTCGTTCCATTCTGGAATGAGGTTGTGGATGGGGCAGCCGGAAGCCATGCCGTTGAGGAGGCTGCCGGTGTGACAAAACGGAACACCGCAATCCATGCAACGGGCGCCCTGCTCGCGCAGTTTGGATTCGTCGAGGCGGTGGTGGAACTCGTGCCAGTCGTGGATTCGTTCCAGGGCCGGGCGGTCCAGCGGCAATTCGCGCAAGTATTCCAAGAATCCGGTCGGTTTACCCATGTTTGGTTGGCGGCTTCATGGCGGGGGTTGAGCGTCCGGTTTTGGCTTATCCGCCGCCGATGCGGGCCAAGTCGCGGGCATTGGCGGAAAAGGCGGCCATGACCGCTTCTTCGCCGCTCAAGCCGGCTTGCTCGGCGCTGGCGATGGCCTGGAGCATGCGCTTGTAATCCTTGGGCATGACCTTGACGAATTTGGGGGTCATGTCCTCCCACAAGGCCAAAACTTTGAAGGCCCGCTGGCTGCGGGTGTGCTCTGCATGACGATGAATCATCTGGCGGATTTGCTCGATCTCGGCCGGGTCTTCCAGCCGCTCCAGGGCCACGCCCTGCGGGTTGCAGTGCCGGGCAAAATCGCCGGCCTCGTCCAGCACGTAAGCCACGCCCCCGGACATGCCGGCGGCGAAGTTGCGTCCGGTGGAACCGAGCACGACCACCCGGCCGCCGGTCATGTATTCGCAGCCGTGATCGCCCACCGCTTCCACCACCGCGCTCAGGCCGCTGTTGCGCACGCAGAAGCGCTCGCCGGCCATGCCGCGGATGTAGGCCTCGCCCCGGGTCGCCCCGTAGAGCGCCACGTTGCCGATGATGATGTTTTCCTCCGGGACAAAGGTGGATCCTTCCGGCGGGTAAACAATAATTTTTCCCCCGGAGAGGCCCTTGCCCAGGTAATCGTTGGCGTCGCCTTCCAGGATGAAAGTCATGCCGGCCGGCAGGAAGGCGCCGAAGCTTTGCCCGGCCGAACCCTGGAATTGAATCCGGATGGTGTCCTCGGGCAAACCCGCCTGGCCATAGCGCCGCGTCAGTTCGCTGCCGACGATAGTGCCGACCACGCGGTTGACATTTTTAATGGGCAGGGTGACGCGGACCTTTTCGCCCCGAGCCAGCGCCGGCTGGCAAATTTTGAGGAGCAAGGTGTTGTCCAGCGCCTTGTCCAGGCCATGATCCTGCGCCTGCTGGCAGTAGCGGCCGACCGCCTCGGGCATTTTGGGCTGATACAGAATGTTGGTAAAATCCAGGCCGCGGGCCTTCCAATGCTCGATGGCTTCCCTGGGTTCGAGCAGGTCGGTGCGGCCGACCATCTCGGTCAATTTGCGGAAACCCAACTGGGCCATGATCTCCCGGACCTCCGCGGCCACGAAGCGCATGAAATTGACGGCATGGGCCGGCTGGCCCGTGAAGCGTTTGCGCAGTTCCGGCTCCTGCGTGGCCACGCCCACCGGGCAGGTGTTGAGATGGCAGACGCGCATCATGATGCAGCCCAGGGCGACCAGGGGAGCGGTGGCAAAACCAAATTCCTCCGCCCCCAGCAGCGCCGCCACCACCACGTCGCGGCCGGTCTTGAGCTGGCCGTCGGTCTCCACCGCAATGCGGCTGCGCAAATTATTGAGTACCAGGGTCTGATGGGTTTCCGCCAGCCCCAGTTCCCACGGAATGCCGGCGTGCTTGATGCTGGTCTGGGGCGAGGCGCCGGTGCCGCCGTCGTAGCCGCTGATCAGCACCACGTCGGCATGGGCTTTGGCCACGCCGGCCGCCACTGTGCCCACGCCCACTTCGGCCACCAGTTTGACGCTGATGCGCGCCCGCTGGTTGGCGTTCTTCAAATCGTGGATCAACTCGGCCAGATCCTCGATGGAATAAATGTCGTGGTGCGGCGGCGGGGAAATCAGCCCGACGCCCGGGGTGGCGTAACGCACCTTGGCAATCCAGGGAAAGACTTTCTGGCCGGGCAACTGTCCGCCCTCCCCCGGCTTGGCCCCTTGGGCCATCTTGATTTGCAGTTCCTGGGCGTTGACCAGATACCAACTGGTCACGCCAAAGCGGGCGGAGGCCACTTGCTTGATGGCGCTGTTCTTGGAATCGCCGTTGGCTTCCAGCACGTAACGGGCCGGGTCTTCGCCGCCCTCGCCGGTGTTGCTTTTGCCCTGGATGCGGTTCATGGCGATGGCCAGGGTTTCGTGGGCCTCCTGGCTGATGGAGCCGTAGGACATGGCCCCGGTTTTGAAGCGCCGGACAATCGCCTCCACCGGCTCGACTTCCTCCAGAGGGACCGGCTGGGCCACGGGCTTCAATTCCAGCAAGCCGCGCAGGGTGCAGTGCTTTTTGGACTGGTCGTTGACCTGGCTGGAATAATTCTTGAAGGCCTGGTAATCGCCGTTGCGGCAGGCTTGTTGCAGGGCATGGACCGTTTGCGGATTGAAGAGGTGGAACTCCCCATCCGCCCGCCATTGATATTGGCCCCCGGCTTCCAGCACCGAGCCGTTGACCTGGCGGCCGGGAAAGGCCTGTTGATGGCGCGCCTGCACCTCGCGCGCGATCACCTCCAAACCAATCCCGCCCACCCGCGAAGCCGTCCCGGTGAAATACTTTTCAATGACCGACGGATGCAACCCGATGGCTTCAAAGATTTGCGCGCCGCGATAGCTTTGAATGGTGGAGATGCCCATCTTGGAGGTGACCTTGACCACGCCTTTGACGGCGGCCTTGACAAAATTCTTGCAGGCGTCCTTGTGCTTGATTTTGGTGAGCAAACCCTGGCGGATCATGTCGTCGAGCGTTTCAAAGGCGACGTACGGATTGATCGCTCCCGCCCCGTAGCCAATGAGCAGCGAAAAGTGATGCACCTCGCGCGGCTCGCCCGATTCCAGGACCAGCCCGACCCGGGTGCGCGTGCCTTCCCGAATCAAATGATGATGCAGTCCCGCCACCGCCAGCAGCGCCGGAATGGGCGCCAATTCCGGGTCCACGCCGCGGTCGGACAGAATGAGGATGTTGGCGCCCGACTCGACCGCGCCGCTGGCGCAGAGGCACAAATCGTCCAGGGCCTTGACCAGCGCCGCCTCGCCGTCGCCGGCCTTGAAGAGAATGGGCAGGGTGAAGGATTTAAAGCCGGCCTGGTTGATGTACTTGAGCTTGGCAAATTCCTCGTTGGTCAGAATGGGCGTTTTCAGCTCGAGCAAATTGCAGCTCATCGGCTTGGGCTTGAGCAAATTGCGCTCCGAGCCGATGGTGGTTTCGGCCGAGGTGACCAGTTCTTCGCGGATGCAATCAATCGGCGGATTGGTCACCTGGGCAAAGAGTTGCTTGAAATAATTGTAGAGCAGTTGCGGCTTGTTGGACAACACGGCCAGGGGCGTGTCGGTGCCCATGGAGCCGACCGCTTCAACCCCGTCGCGCGCCATCGGGGCCATGATGATGCGCAGGTCTTCAAAGGTGTAACCGAAGGCCTGCTGCCGTTGCAGCACGGTCTGATGCGACGGTTCGGGGGCATGCACCGCCTCGGGCACGGCCGCCAGTTCGAGCATGTGTTTGTTGAGCCATTCCCGGTAAGGCTGTTCGCCGGCAATCGTCCGCTTGATTTCCTCGTCGGCCACAATCCGCCCCTCCTCCGTGTCCACCAGGAACATCCGCCCCGGCTGCAGCCGCCCCTTGCGCAGCACCCGCTCCGGCGGCACCTCCAGCACGCCCACCTCGGAGGCCATGATGACCAGGTCGTCCTTGGTCACATAATAGCGCGAGGGCCGCAGCCCGTTGCGGTCCAGCACGGCGCCGATTTTTTTGCCGTCGGTAAAGGCAATGGAGGCGGGGCCGTCCCACGGCTCCATCAGGCAACTGTGGTATTCGTAAAAGGCCTTTTTCTCCTCGCTCATCGTGGCGTGGTTGGTCCAAGGCTCCGGAATCATCATCATGACGGCGTGGGGCAGGGAGCGTCCGGCCAGCACCAGCAGCTCCAGGCAGTTGTCAAACATCGCCGAATCGCTCCCGTCCGGGTTGATCACCGGCAGGAGCTTGGGCAGGTCGCTGCCGAAAAGGTCGCTCTGGAACATGGCCTGGCGGGCGTGCATCCAGTTGATGTTGCCGCGCAGGGTGTTGATCTCGCCGTTGTGCGCGATGTAGCGGTAGGGATGGGCCCGGTCCCAGCTCGGAAAGGTGTTGGTGCTGAAACGGGAGTGGACGAGCGCCAGCGCGCTCTCCATGGCCGGGCTGGCCAGGTCGGGATAATACTGGTCCATCTGCTCGGTCAGGAGCATGCCCTTGTAAACCAGGGTGCGCGCCGAAAGACTGGAAATGTAAAAGGAATGCCCGCCGCGCACCGTGCCGTAGCGGATGGCCCGCTCGGCCCGCTTGCGGATGACGTAGAGCTTGCGCTCGAAGGCCAGGTCATCGGTCAGCTTGGGGTTGCGCCGCAGGAAGGCCTGCTGCACGAACGGCTCCCCCGCCCTGGCTGTCTCCCCCAGGCTCGCGTTGTTGGTCGGCACCACCCGCCAGCCCAAAAACTTTTGCCCTTCTTCCACGACGATGTTCTCAAACATCTTTTCGCAGGTGCGCCGTTCATTGCCGTCGCGCGGCAGGAAGACCATCCCCACCCCGTAATCGCCCAGCGGCGGCAGCTTGATCTTCTCCTTGCGGCAGACCTCCTTGAAGAACCCGTGCGGGATCTGCATCAGAATCCCCGCCCCGTCCCCGGTGTTGGCCTCGCAGCCGCAGGCCCCGCGATGATTCAAATTGATCAGAATGGTCAGGGCGTCGCGCAGGATCTGGTGCGATTTCTTTCCCTTGAGGTTGACGACAAAGCCCACCCCGCAGGCCTCATGCTCATATTGCGGGTCATAAAGACCTTGTTTCGGAGGCCATCCGGCCGGCGCTCCCGGCATTGTTGGTTGCTGACTCATCGGCTCACGCGGACTCTCTCACAACTAATTTTGCTATTCTTTACTCGATTTTGTCAAAGGTGCAACAACGGAGTTGATCTTTTTTACCCAGCCGCCCAAAAATGACATGCAAATCCGTTTGACTTGCCGCCGCCAAAGGCCATAATCCACCCACACCGACGTATGCCAAGACTTGTCATTCTGAGCGAAGGACTGACCGGAAAAGCTCACGAGCTGAGCGCGGAAAAAACCACCATCGGCCGGGTGGAGGACAACGCTTTCCAAATCCCGGAAGCCTCCGTCTCCAGCCATCACTGCGAAATCCTGCTGCGCGGCCCGGACATCGTGCTGCGGGACCTCAACTCCACCAACGGCACCTTCATCAACGGACAGCAGCTCGCCGGCGAAGCGATCCTGAAAGCGGGCCAGATCATCCGGCTGGGACAGGTGGAAATGCGCCTGGAAAATGTCGAGGCCAAATCCGCCGCCGCCTCCAAAAAGCTCCCCGATCAAACCATGGTCATCCCCCAGGGCGTCAAGCTGGGCCTGGACACCTCCACCAAGGTCGTCGCCTTCGACAAGGCCAAAAGCGGCTTTGCGAAAAAGAACAACACCGGCACCAAGATTTTCATCGCGGTGGCCGTGGCGGTTTTCCTCGTCCTGATCGGGGTGATTATTTATCTGGTCAAAAAAGCCGGCTGACCCCGGCTGTGGCCTTGCCGGGCCGGCCCTCCGGCACGTTTTGGATTTCCTGATCCTGATTTCAGCCCGTCCGTCCCGGGCTTTTCCTTACCGCCCCTCCTGCAGCCACCGCGCCGCCTGCGCCGCCGCATAGGTGAAGATGAAATCCGCCCCGGCCCGGCGCATCGCCAGCAAGGTTTCCAGTGTCACCGCCCGCTCGTCAATCCAACCCCGGGCCCCCGCCGCCTTTATCATCGCATACTCCCCGCTGACCGCGTAGGCCCCGGTCGGATAGCCGAATTCGGTCTTGACCCTGTACAACACATCCAGATAGGCCAGCGCCGGCTTGACCATCACCATGTCCGCCCCCTCCGCGATATCCAAAGCCGTCTCCCGCAATGCCTCCCGCGCGTTGGCCCCGTCCATTTGGTAACTCCGCCGGTCCCCGAACTTGGGCGCCGATTCCGCCGCCTCCCGAAACGGCCCGTAATAAGCCGAGGCAAATTTTGCGGCATAAGAAAGGATGGCGGTGCCGCTGAACCCGCGCCGGTCCAACTCCTGGCGGATGGCCCCCACCCGTCCGTCCATCATGTCGCTGGGCGCCACCACATCCGCCCCGGCCTCCGCGTGACTCAACGCCGTGCGCGCCAGCAGGGGCAAGGTCAGATCGTTGGCCACTTCGCCGCCCTGTTCCCGGCGCACGATGCCGCAATGGCCGTGGCTCATGTATTCACACAGGCACACATCGGTCATCACGATCAAATCCGGCAACTCTTTCTTGAGCAACCGCACCGTCTGCTGCACAATGCCGTCGCGGGCATAGGCGCCCGAGGCCTTTTCATCCTTCGCCTCCGGAATCCCGAACAATAAAACCGCCGGCACCCCCAGGGCGTGGGCCTGCTCCGCGGCGCGCGCCACCTCATCGGGCGAAAGTTGGAACACCCCCGGCATCGAGGCCACCGGCCGCCGCGCCTTGCGCCCGCACCGCGCAAAAAGCGGCAGGACCAACTGCCCGGCCTCCAGCGTCGTCTCCCGCACCATCCGCCGCAACGCCGCCGTCCGGCGCAACCGCCGCGGCCGGTAACTGGGAAATTGCCCGATCCATCCGGAATTCATGCCCCCGACCTTAACCGATCCCCTCCGCCGCGGCAATCCCCGACTCTCCGTCCCCATTCGCCCCAGGCCGCGCCTGCGTCCCATCAGCCCATCACTCCGCCGCTCCGTCCTGGCGCGGCCGCCGCCGTCCGTCCCAGCCAGCCTGCGGAGAAGTTTTGCCCTTTCGCCGCCCGGCCAAAACAGTTATCCTCCCGGCATGCTCAAAAAATCCATCACGGTGTTTGTGCCGGTCGCCATGATCCTTGCGCTGTGCCTGTTCTTTGGGGCCTATTCCAACACCGGGGGTCTTTTCCGCAATGCCCGCATGGTCGGCACCGCCACCATTTTGCGCCAGGTCCAAACCCTTTCCCAATTGGTCACCGTCAAGTGCGTGCTGGAAAAGTTCGTGGATGTTCGCGACACCAAATGGTATCCGGGCGGTGAAAACAAGGTGCTCCTCCTGGCCGACGGCGTGGTCAAAGCCGGCATCAACCTGACCAATCTCCAGCCGTCGGACATCCAGATCACCGGCAAAAAGCTCACCCTCACCCTGCCCCACCCCGTCATCACCGATGTCTATTTGGACGATCACCACACCCAAGTCCTGGAACGCTCCACCGGCATCTTGCGCGCTTTCGACAAGGATCTGGAACAAAACGCCCGCCAACAGGCCGTGGATGAACTCCGCGTTCTGGCCCTGGACCGGGAGATTTTGAAGGACGCCCAGGACCGCGCCAAGGCGCTGCTCACCGCCCTTTTCCTCCAAAACGGCTTTGCTGAAGTCGAGATTAAATCGCACTGATCCGCAAATCCCGCTTGGCAGCCCCCGGCGCTTTTGTTTAGCTGTGGCGCGTTTCATGAAGTTATACCCGCCGAACGTGGTGGTCGCGCTGGCCCTGGCAGCCCTGGCTTGTCAAGCACAACAAGAGCCTTCCCACCTTTTCGGCGCCAGCTCCAACTCCGTCGCCCTCAGCCAGGGCGACACCAACACCTTCCGCAACGGCGTCATCCTCAGCAACCAGAACTTCTTCGGCTCGGCCGGCTCGGCCGTCTTCAACCGCCGCACCGGCGCCGTCCTGGCCGAGGGCGATGTCGTCATCCTGGATCATGGCCGCATCTGGCGGGGCAGCAACGTCCTCTACAATTTCAACACCGGCGAAGTTCGCGCCGGGGCCTTCAAGACCGTCGAGCTGCCCTTCAACCTCTCCGGCCAGTTCCTGGCCGGCGACACCAAAAACCAGGTCTATTCCACCGCCGACGCCATCGTCACCACCGACGACTACGCCAAACCGGTCTATCACATCCACGCCCGCTTCATCACCATTGTCCCCGGCCAATACTTCGAGGCGCACGACGCCACCCTCTATTTGGGGTCCGTCCCCGTTTTTTACTGGCCCTACTACCACCGCAACCTGGAAAAGCATCCCGATAATTTCGAGTTCACCCCCGGTTACCGCAGCACCTACGGCGCCTTTTTGTTGGGCGCCTTCAACTGGTACGGCGATACCAACCTGGACGGCACCCTCCACCTGGACGAACGCAGCCGGCGCGGCCTGGCGGGCGGACCCGATCTGGTCTTCCACCTCCGCGACTACGGCCAGGCCATCTTCCGCTATTACTATGCCCGGGACCAGGACCCCACCGCTGAAGGGTTTATCGTGCCCCACCTGAAAGCGGACCGCGACCGCATGAGTTTTGATTACACCAGCCGGCCGTCCACCAATTTCTCCGCCAAAATCATCGCCAATTACCAAAGCGATCCCCTGGTCCTGCGCGACTTCTTTGAACACGAATACCGCGCCGACATCGAGCCGGCTTCCTACGGCGAGGTCAATCAACTCTGGCCCAACTTCACCCTCGACGCCATGGCCCAGCCCCGGCTGGTCAACTTCTTTGAAACCGTCGAACGCCTGCCCGACATCAAGTTCACCGGCTTGCGCCAGCAACTGGGCGCCACTCCCATTTTCTACCAAAGCGAATCTTCCGTCGGCTACTTCCGCCACGATTTTTCCGACACCAACTATCCCGGCGACACCAACTACTCCGCCACCCGCGCCAACACCGTCCATCAATTCACCCTGCCCGAAACTTACTTCGGCTGGCTCAACGTCACCCCGCGCGTGGGCGGGCGCCTGACCTATTACAGCGCGGTGGACGGCGTCACCACCCCCACCAACGCCCAAACCCGCGCCGTCTTCAATACCGGGGTGGATTTCTCCCTCAAAGCCTTCAAGGTTTACCCGCAGGCGGAGAGTTCCTTTTGGGACGTGCATGAATTGCGCCACCTCATCGAGCCGGACATCAACTACGCTTACGTGCCCGCCCCCTCGCGCGCTCCCGCCCAACTGCCCCAATTCGACAGCGAATTGCCCAGCCTGCGCCTGTTGCCCATGGAATACCCGGATTACAACTCGATTGATTCCATTGACAAGCAGAATTTCCTCCGCCTGACCCTGCGCAACGTCCTCCAGACCAAACGCGACAACCGCATCGAAGAATTCATCAATTGGGCCATCTACACCGATTGGAACCTCACGCCCGGCACCAACCACGTCCTGTCCGATTTCTACTCCGACCTGGCCTTCCGGCCCCGCAATTGGATCCGCCTGGACTCCTCCTTGCGTTACGATTTGCCCGATCATCGCTGGCGCGACAGCGTTGACACCCTTACCATGACCCCCAACAGCACCTGGAGCCTGGCTCTGAGCTACCGTTATCTCATGAACAACGATCCGGAATTCCTGACCGCTCCCGGCCAAACCTTGCCCGGCCACAATCTGTTCGGCGTCAGCACCCACTACCGGCTGAACGAAAACTGGGGCGTTCACATCGCCGAGCGTTTCGAAGCGGAGAACGGCAGCCTGGAGGAGCAGGATTACACCCTCTACCGCGACCTGCGCAGTTGGACTGGAGCCTTGACCTTTCGCGTCACCGAAGGCCCCGGCCAGCCCACCGATTTCACCGTGGCTTTGACTCTTTCCCTCAAAGCCTTCCCCCGTTTCCCCCTCGGCTACGACACCGACCGCCCCCACAACCTCGTCCGCCCTTACTCCCCCTCGGACTCCCTCTACTAATCTTAATCCTAATCTCCCAAAACCCCTTCCGCCAATGCGACGCCTCCTCCTTCTCTCCCTCCTGCTTCCCGCCCAACTCAGCCCTGCCCATGCCCAATCTCCAACGCCCCCGCCGCCACCAGGAAAACTCGCGCCGCGCCCTCTTTTCCGCGACCCCATTTTCGACGCCCCCACCGATCCGGTCCTCTGCTTCGTCGCCGAGCAGAATAAATGGTTCATGTACCTACACCCAGCGCCGCGCCACTGCCACCAACACCCCGGGCGTCACCTGGGTCCACGGCACCCGCATCGGCATGGCCCAATCCTCCGATGGCGGCGCCACCTGGACCTACCGCGGCCAAGCCCAAATCGCTTACGGCCTAGACACCCACCCCGACGACTGCACCTATTGGGTTCCCGAAGTCATCTGGTTTCAGGACACCTACCACATGTACCTCACCTTCGTCCCCGGCATTTTCACCGACTGGAACCACCCCCGCCAAATCGTCCACCTCACCAGCAAGGACGGCGTCAAATGGGACACCGTCGCCCCGCTGGATTTGCAGTCCGATCGCGTCATTGATCCCTGCGTCATGCAAATTCCCGGCGGCGTCTGGCGCATGTGGTATAAAGACGAACGCAAAACCCCCACCCTCTCCTACGCGGACAGCCCGGACCTTTACCAATGGCAGGCCAAAGGCAATGCCGTCACCAACTTCAGCGGCGAAGGCCCCAAAGTCTTTCATTGGAAAGAAAAATTCTGGCTCATCGCCGACTGTTGGGCCAACGGCATGCGCGTCTGGGTTTCCGACGACTGCCTCCACTGGCAGCTTCAGTCCGAGCCGCTCTTCGGCTCCCATGGCGATGTTGTCGTCAGCGGCGGCCGCGCCTGGTGGTTTTATTTCGGGGGCGACCGTCCGCCGGTGCGGGGCCGCCGCACCACCGCCATCAACGTCGTCGAACTCACCGTCGCGGGCGGCAAACTCCTCCCCGGCGACCGCGACCAGCCGACCTACCTGGACCTAAAACCCATCCGCGAAGAAGAACGCTGACCCCGCAACGAAAAGCTTCCTTTTGGAGGCCGGGGCGTTACAGTTTCCAAATGAAATGGAAGCACTTTGCGGGCGCCGCCCTGTCGCCTTAGCCCGGCTCAGTGACTGCGCTCGATCGTGCGTGCAAAGTGTTTGCGTCGAATAACTTCCGCAAGCCGGCAAGCTGCTTCGTCCGTATTCATTTGGCCCTTTTAAGACACGAACAACTTGGTGTATATGGATTGTGAGGCGGCCAGCGAGCGTGTATGGAATTTTTAAACTATTCATCAGTTCCGTTTGAGCTTTACATCGGATTATTTGCCGCAGCGTTCGTCGTCATCGTGGCTGGCGGTGCGTTACTGCGGTGGTCATTTCATCGCCGCGAGATTGGCGGCTATTTGCTCGCAGGTGGTTTCGGTTCGCTCATCGGTTTCATCGTTGCCACTGCGCCGTTCATCTATGAAACCGGCCAGCGCTATCTCACACGGATTTTCTTTGGCTATGATTACGAGGAGTGGCCACCGTTTTGGTGGCCGAGCTGGTTGCCCTGGGTTGGACCATTTTCCGGTTTTGTCATTGGCTCGGTGATCGGTTTCGCAGCAGGTTGTTATGTGTATTATTGGAGACATCGAAAATTTGCCGCCTAACAAGTCGCCGGAGCCAACCGCCGTTGGCGCTTTTGTTTCCCGACAAGTCGGGATTCACATCCCACATCGGCGGTGGCTCAGCTTTCTACGTTAGGCCGCCATGACCTCCTTCATCATTCCAGCCCATAATGAAGAACTGTGGATTGGCAAGTGCCTGGCCAGTATCCGCACGGCTATGGCTGCACTGGCCGAGCCATACGAGGTGATTGTGGTGGACGACGCTTCGACCGATGCAACTCCTCGGATTGCAGAGCAAATGGGCGCTCGCACGATGCGAGTCGAGCATCGCAAAATCTCCGCCGTGCGCAATTCAGGCGCCCGCGCCGCGTCGGGCGAGGTGTTCATCTTCGTGGATGCGGATACGCAGGTGAATCAGGAAGCCGTCAGGGCGGCTCTTTCGGTTCTGCGTTCCGGCGCTGCCGGTGGCGCGTGTGTGTTTGAATTCGATGGCGAAATACCCCGGTGGGGGCGAATCCTTCATCGGTTTGGAGTCACGATGGGCCGGCTCTTTCGGCTGGCCGGAGGCTGTTTCCTTTTTTGCACGCGGCAGTCCTACGTGGCGACCGGCGGGTTTTCCGAGGACTTGCGCGCGGGTGAGGATCTCGCGTTCGTTCTGGCGCTGAAGAAAGTCGGGCGCTTTGTCGTGCCCAAGCCGACCGTGGTCACTTCAGGGCGAAAGCTCAGCGTGGTAGGTCCTTGGGAAGTAATCATGTTGCTGGTGAGAATTGCGCTGCGGGGTCCGCGCTACGAGAATGGAAAGACGTTGGATTTTATGTATGGACGACGGGCTCAAGAATGCAGGAAACCAGCGCGGACGGGCAAGACGGCCTAACAAGTCGCCGAAGCCAGCCGCCGTGCCGGGGGATTTTGAGATCAAGGTGGGGAAATCGTCGGCGGAAATATCTCTCCAGGGAATATTGAAGGTGACGCCGTGACGGAGCGACATTAGGCTTGACAGTGCGGCGGGGCGGATGGGGTGGGTCCGGGCCTTGGCGGGATGCGCCCGCGCCCGGCCTCTTGGAGAGGCCTGGTTGTCGAACCGGGACTTTGGCCCGGAGCCGGTGTCCTCACCGCTTCGGAGCAGTCGCATCCAAATGCCCAACATCCTGCGCGGCCGAATCCAGAATCTGGGCCAGCGCCTGATTCCAGCCTGCCATGAGGGCCGCCGCCGTGCGCACTGGCAGCGGAATGACGCGCGAGTATTCCCGTTGCAAAAGCAACTTTCCTGGAACGCCATTGGGAGCGTCCAAGAAGACAAAGCGCATGGCCAGGACGGCGGCGCCCTTTTCGGTTTGACGGAAATCGCCATAAAGCTGGCCGACCTGGATCTCAACCAGCGTGTTGGGTTGGAGCGCGCTGCCAGTTTCCACCACCTCGCTGAACGCTCCGGATTCGCGGAGCCAATTACTAATGGGAGCGGCAAGTCCATCAGCCGGACGAACCATAAATTCCGCGTAGGGATCACGGTCGTAGGAGAACTCGCCCGATCGGTAAACAAATGCCCGGCCGTCGAACGGTGCGGCGACTTGCAGCGTCCGGATGCCGAGCACGCGACCGCCAGAGGCGATTGCGGGCGCCGGACGGGAGGGTGGATCGAAGATGAACGATTGTTTGTCCAGGTGCGGACGGGCCAGGCATCCAGTCAACAAACAAACGGCGGCGAAAAGAACGGGCCTCATTATGTGAGGGATGTGCATGGATCGTTATGGGTGGGCGGGCTGAACCTCCCTGAGCCGGGGCGGCGGCTGCCCGAAAATAAAGCCCGAAGGATATTGTTTCAGTTCGTTGAGCACCTCGTCCATGTTTTGGATGGCCTCGCGAGCCCGGGCCAGAGTTTGATTCAAGGAATCAAAATCAACACTGGCCAAGCCGGGTTCCAGTTTGCCGATCATCTCCTGTAATTGTCCCACGAGCGCGTCGGCATCCCGCGTCAATTTCTCCAATTGCAGTTTTTTCAAGGTGCCATCCGTGTCGGCGATGAAGGATTGAAGTCTGGCATTGCTTTGGCGTATTTCCAACAGAAGCGCAGCGGCATTGGTGCTCAGTTTTTCAAGGTCCACCTGCTCGACCTTGTCCAAGACGCGACTGACGGATTTAAGGTCCGCTTCGGCCGTCTGATTGAGCGCGGCGATATCAAGATGTTCCAACTGATGCAGTGCCTTTTGCAGCGAAACCAGCAGATCGCCCAGCAAACCTGGCGCCGACGGGATATAGGTATGCCGGGGCGTCCACGGAATCTTGGCCGGAGGGTTTTCGGCCGGATCCAGGTATTCCAGCGAGACGATGCAGGTCCCGGTGACACCCTGGGCTTTGAGGCGGGCGCGCAAGCCACGATCCACCGCGGCTTGGAGCTGCTGGTGCCACCCGTTGCCCAATGGTCCCGCGAAGACGTCATCCCGCATCTCGAAGACCACCACCACCCAGCCCGGCTGGGTGTCCTGGTATTCATTCCAGGAAAAACCAATGTGGGCGACTTTGCCGACATGGACACCCCGGAATTCAACGGCCGAACCAACCGACAGGCCACTCACATCAGCGGGAACATAGGTTTCAAACAAGCTCTTCTTTTCGAACGTGCTCCAGGTGCCGAAGGCCAGCACGCCCGTGAGGAGCAGGCCAAGGCCGACCAGGGTGAAAAGTCCCAGTTTGAAATTGTTGGTTTTCGCGCCCATGGCAAGCTAGGTGGGTTGGAGCGAATGGCTGGGATCTGCTTCCCGGTTGAAAAAGCGATGCACCCACGGATCCATGTTGTGATCACGCAGATCGGCGGGCTTTCCTTGCGCGATGATCCCCCTGGCCTGACAGTCCACCATAATCACACGGTCCGCCACGGCGTAAATGCTGGCCAACTCGTGTGAGACAATCACGAAAGTGATGCCGAAATTGCGGGCCAAACCAGAGACCAGGAGGTCTATCCCCGCCGAAGTGATCGGGTCCAGCCCGGCGGAGGGTTCGTCCAGGAACAGAATTCCCGGGTCCATCGCCATGGCGCGGGCGATGGCGGCCCGCTTTTGCATGCCGCCGCTCAATTCGGCCGGCATTTTGTTGGCCGCGCCGCCCAGCCCCACCATTTTCAGTTTTGCCAGGGCCACCAATTCCTTCAATGGCTTGGGCAATTCCGTAAACTCGTCGAGCGGCAGTTGCACGTTTTCGAGCACCGTCATCGAGCCGAAAAGAGCGCCGCTTTGGTACATGACGCCAAATTTGCGCAGGAGCCGCAGCCGCTCGTCGCCTTCCGCCGCAACCAAGTTGCCGCCTTCGATCCACACGTCGCCCGAAAGCGGCGGATAAAGCCCGATCATCGTCTTCATCAGTGTGCTTTTGCCACAGCCCGATTCGCCCAGGATCACAAAAACTTCGCCGCGCCTGACCTGGAAGGTGACCTTCTCAAGGATGACCCTCTCCCCGTAACCGATGCTCAGGTCTTGGACGGAAATCACAACGTCATCCGGCTCATTCATCATTTTAGGAAGTAAGAAATGGTGGAAAAACAGGCGTCGGCCACGATGATGAGCAGGAGGCTGGTCACGACCGCCCGGGTGGTGGACAGGCCAACGGCGCTGGGTCCTTGCTGTGTTTGCAGCCCGCGCCAGCATCCCACCCCGGCAACAATGATCCCGAAAACCACGCTTTTCTCGATTCCCACCGCCAGGTCATGCAGATGAACACTCGAGGCCATTTGGTGGAGGATCAGCATCAGAGAAAACCCCAGCCCCAGCATCACCAAAACTCCACCCGCCACACCCATCAGAATCGAGTAACAGGTCAGCAGGGGCGCCACCAGAACTCCCGCGACGACGCGGGGCACGACGAGAAAGCGGATGGGGTCCAGGCCCAAGGTTTCCAGCGCGTTGAGTTCCTCGTTGATCTTCATGGTGCCGATCTCGGCCGCAAAAGCCGAAGCCGACCGGCCGGCGAGCAGGATGGCCGTCATGAGCGGCCCCATCTCCCGCACCATGACCACGGTGATGGTGTTGGCCACATAAATCTGCGCGCCAAATTCGGCCAGGCGCTGGGCCGATTCGAAGGCGATGATGAACCCGAGCAACAAGCTGATGAGAGAAACGATGGGAACCGCATTGGCGCCTGCCAGTTCGAACACATGGCGAACCTCCGGCCATCGCATGCGCTTTGGATGGATGAGGGAGATGGGCAGATTGGCGGCCACACCTCCCAAAAAGCTCACTTGGCTGCTCAAATCTCCCATCAATTGGCTGGCCGCAAGGCCCGTTTCTTCGACCAGAGGATGGCTGTTCTCCTGTTGCTGTGGGTAAAACGTGTCGTAGTCCTGAGGGGTGAAGCCTTCGAAGATTCTCTGAAATCCCGCCGCCAACCCGGCCACGGAGACCTTTGCCCCAGGCGTCATTTTACCCATGTGCAAATACCGGAGCAAAGCAAAGCCGGCGCCCCCGCAGAAATCAACCCCGCTGACGTCCACTTCGAGGGCCTGGACGCGCGCCCCACGCAGGCTCCGTTCCAGGCGGTACCAGCAATCCGCCACGGTCCGGGCACTCAGCCGCCCCCGCAGAACCACACGGGCAAGACCGTCCGGGCCGAGTTTGACCTCAGCTTCATATTCTGTTTGCGGGGCGGCCGGCATGGTTTCAATTGGAGGGTTTGCGATGGAGAGGAAGCCGGACTTTGAAGCGTGTTTCGCCGGGCTTGGACTCGAATTCGATTTCGCCGCCATGCCGCTCGGCAACGATGCGATTGCTGATGATCAGGCCCAGACCGGTGCCGGAGCCGACGGGTTTGGTGGTGTAGAACGGCTCGAAGAGGTGCGCCTGCACGTCCGGCGGGATGCCGGGGCCGTCGTCCACAATTTCCACGACCAGTTGATTGTCTTCCTGGCATGTGCCAACGCAAATTTGGCCGGCGCCTTTGACCGCGTCGATGGCATTGTCCACCAGATTTGTCCAAACCTGATTGAGTTCGCCGCCGTAAGCCATGAGGCGCGGGATGGAGCGATCAAACGCCCGCTTGAGCGTCACATTCTTCAATTTGTGGCCCAGCATCGCCAGTGTGCTCTCGAGGCCGTCGTGGATGTCCACTTCCTGCATGGGGGATTGATCCATGTGAGAATAGGACTTGACGGCTTTGACCAATTCGGCGATGCGGCCCGTGCTCTGTTCGATCTGGCTCAGCAGCAGTTTCAGATTCAGGCGCGATTCCAGCCAGGCCAGGGCATCCGCATGGCTTTCGGCCGGCAGTTTGCCCGCCAATTCTGCCAGCCATGAGATGTCCACGCCGGCACTGACAAAGGTCGGGGCCAGCTCCCAGGGCGTCGCGACAGCGCGATTTTGGAGCCAATTGGCGATCTTATCCGCGCGATCACTGCGCTCAAGGTGGTCGAGCGCAGGGGCGCCTGGGAGTCGTTCCGCCGCATCTTGCGCGGCGAAGGCAAGATCGCGCCATTGGTCATGCCGGAGGATTTTGGAAAGATGACAGAGAAGGGTTTGCGCTTTATCGGTGACCTCCCGCAAATGCGCGGCCGCCCGGCGGGCCGCCGAGGCCGGATTATTCAGTTCGTGCGCCAGACCCGCCGCCATCGTGCCGAGGGCGGCGAGTTTTTCGCGCTGCTGGGAGTAGCCTTCCAGGTTGCGCATTTTGTTGGCCGCGGATTGAAAAATCTGCCGGGCCACCGAAGGGCAGGTGCTCAGCATCCGCCAGAAATCGTCCTGGTGGAGGCGGAACAACCTGGCAGGCTTCCCCACCCGGGCCGTGGCGAGCCAGGGAATGTCCAGCAGCAGGGTGATTTCGCCCGTGTAATGGCCCGGCTTCATGACGCCCATCAGGATTGACTGGCGATCATAAGTCCGCGTCAGACGCAATTCGCCCTGGAGAATGACAAAGAAAAACGGGGACCGTTCTCCTTCGGAAACAAGAACGGTTTCGGAGGGCGCGTCAATCACTTCGCCCGGTTGGAGGCATTCCAGTTGCGCGTCCGTCAAGGTCGGCAAAGAGCGGAGCGGAACGGACTTGTTGGAGAGTCGCCTGGTTCATGGCTGTAAGAGGTCCAGGTATTCATGCACCAGTTTTACGGCCATGGCGCCTTCGCCCACGCCCGAGGTGACACCCTTGGCGGAGCGATGGCGGACATCGCCAGCCACGAAAATGCCCGGCACACTGGTCTCAAGATAAAACGGATCGCGGTCCGCCGGCCATCCGGCCGGGCGCCGTCCTTCCCGCATCAGGTGCTGGCCGGAAATCAGGTAGCCTTGCGCATCCCGCTCGACCAACCCGTTGAGCCAATCGGTGCGGGGAATGGCGCCCGCGTAAATCAGCAAGGCGCTGGCGGGCACGGTTTCTTGCAAACACGTTTTGCTGTCGAGGATGGTGATGTTTTCGCACCGGTCCGCGCCCTGCACCGCGATGACGCTGGAATTGAATCTCACGGCGATGTTTTTCGTGGCGGCGATTTGGTTTTCCAAGTATTGCGACATGGTCGCCGACAGGCAACCGGCGCGCACCAGCATGGTGACCTGGCGGGCGAATTTGGAAAAATACATGGCGCCCTGCCCCGCTGAGTTGGCGCCGCCCACGATGTAAACATCGCCGCCGCGATACGAAAAAGCCTCGGACATGGGCGCATAGTAATAGACGCCCGCGCCGTTGAGCTTGTCCAGCCCCGGCACATCCAATTTCCGGAAGGCAATGCCGGTGGCGATCAGGAGCGCCCGGCAGCCAACTTCCGCGCCATCCTCCAGTGTCAGAACACGCGCCGGTCCTTCGACCCGCACTTTTTTGACCT
This sequence comes from uncultured Verrucomicrobiae bacterium, assembly GCA_963707025.1. Classification (GTDB taxonomy): domain Bacteria; phylum Verrucomicrobiota; class Verrucomicrobiia; order Limisphaerales; family Palsa-1400; genus JBEKOF01. The sequence continues at coordinate 230,051 of CAVPOM010000005.1, forward strand.
CCTGCGGCGCGAGAATCTCCACGCCAAAACGGCGCGCCTGCGCGACCGCGCGCCGCGCCAGATCGAAACCGCTCAGACCCACGGGAAAGCCGAGATAGTTTTCAATGCGAGAACTCCGCCCCGCCTGGCCGCCGGGCGCCTCGCGTTCGACCAGCAGGGTGTGCAGGCCATCCGCGGCGCCATAAACCGCGGCGGCCAGACCTGCCGGACCCGCGCCCACCACGACTAAATCATAAAAAGGAAACTCCGCTTTGGTTTTCAATCCCAGCTTGCGGGCGATCTCCGCGATGGGCGGGTTGCTCAGGAAGGATCCATCGGCAAACACCACGATCGGCAAGGCCGCCGCGCCGGCCCCCGTGGATTGGAGAAGTTGTTTGGCCGCCGTCGTCCTCCTCGACGTTGAGCCATTGGTGGGGCACAAAATTGCGCCCGAGAAAATCGCGGATCTCATTGGCATGGGCAGACCACCGATGACCGATCACCCGCACCCCTTCGAAAGCGGGATGATAGGTAGCCTGCCAATCATCGAGCAAATCATCCACCACGCCATAGAGCCGTTCCTCCGGCGGGTCCCACGGTTTCATCAGGTAATGGTCAATTTGCACGCTGTTGATGGCGCGAATGGCCGCATCCGTGTCCGCGTACGCCGTCAACAAGGCGCGCTTGGCCTCCGGATAAAGCACGATGGCCTTTTCCAGGAATTCCACGCCCGACATGCGCGGCATCCTTTGGTCCACCAGAAAAAGGGCCACCGCCTCATTGCGCAGCTTCAATTGGTTGACGGCTTCGAGGGCGGAAGCGCCGGAATCGGCGGAGATGACCTTGTAGCGGTCGCCATATTGGCGGCGCAGATCCCGCTCCACGGCCCGCAACACGTCCGGATCGTCGTCCACTGTCCAGATTACAGGTTTGGGCATATCGTCGTTTACTTTTATTCCGTTGGTTTGGGCAAGACCGGTTCGGCAAACCAAGTGTCACTGGGAACCTGCGCCAGACCTGGATAGACGGTGTAACCCGCCAAATGCGCCAGATTGACAATCCCGATGCCTCCCCGGCGCAGGCGCATGTGAAATCCGCCGCCGGACAAAAGAAATTGCATGAACGATTGGCTTTCCGCCGGCAGTTTGACCGGGAATTCCGCCATCAGAAAGAGGGGCCTGCCCCCAGTCAAGTGCAATTTGTAAAAGGACACCAAGAGGTCGCCGACCGGGGTGGGGTGGTTCCGCTTGGCCATGAGTGCCGGCTGGTCCAGATGCGCGAGCTTCCTGAAATCACTCTCCGAAAGCTCGACGACATCGGCATAACCGCCCCGGAATTCCCAGCACTTGTAGGCGTCCTGAATGAAATCAAGGCGCAGAATCTGGGAGGAGACAAAAACCGACTTGGAATATTCACCGGCGAGAATCAGGCGGGGCTGAGAGAATAACCGCGAAGGCTCGATGTTTTCCCAGATCCGCCGGGCCTCAGTTTCGTCGGTGGTGGCAAAGGACTCCATCGAACCATCCGTGAGGTGTGCTCGAATGACGAACTCCGGCTTTTTTGGCTCCAGGCGGGCTTTTGTTTTCATGTGGTGGATTTCCTTTTATTTATTTGACAATTCATGCTGTCGGCAAAAATCAAGTCGCCCCGACGGAAGGCAACTCCATGGGGTAATCGCGTTCCCGCCAGGCCTCGTATCCTCCCAATAAAGGCCGGACCCGCGAGAAACCTTTGCGCTGAAGCTGCAACGCGACTCGCGCGGCGCTCACCTCGTTGGGGCAGGAACAATAGAGAATGATGTCGTGGTCACGAGGCACCTTGTCCAGATGGCCGTCCACTTCATCCATGCCCACATGAAGGGCGCCGCGGATTATCGCAGGGTCTTCTGCCAACGCGGCGCGAGAGCGCAAATCCAGAATCATGAGATTCTCGCCCGCCTCCAGTTTCTGATGCAGTTCATCCACCGTAATCCGCGCCATCCGCAGCTTGCGCAACAAGAGTTGTCTCTGGAAAAACTTGTAGCCGATGTAAAGGGCAGCCAACCCGGCCATCAGCCCAAGCGCACCGCTGCCAAGGCTGCCGACCGCAGCCATGACCCGTTCCAACTGACGGCTGAACAGGATTCCCACAAGGAGGAAGCTCCCGGCATAAAGCAACGACCCCGCTCCATCGAAAAGAAGGAAGCGCGCGGTGCTCACGCCAGAACTGCCCGCCAGCGGTGGCGCCAGCGTGCTCAAGCCGGGAACGAATTTCGCCGCCACGACTCCCTGTATCCCGTAACGCGCAAACACATCCTGCGTCCGGCGGACACACGAGTCCGGCTCCAGGGAGATGCGGCAGAGGAGACCCAACACCCGGTGGCCGTAATGGCGCCCCAGAAAGAACCAAACCAAATCGGCCAGCAACGAGCCAAAAGCGGCGGCGCCGAGCGCCACACCCAAATTCATTTGGCCGGTGCCGACCAAAGCGCCTGCGGCGAACAACCAGGGTATGGAGGGCAGCGGCACGCCGATTTGTTCGACAAATACCGCCGCAAACAATACGACGGCGCCATGCCGGACTAGAAACTGCAGAGACTCATTCATGAATGCTGTTCATGGGTACTTACCGCTGCGCTGCAACACCCCAATTTTTCATAATGTCATCGCCTTGTCAAATACCCCCTGAGGTGGCCGCTTCAGGGCATGCCACAGCCCGGCTGCGCCGCAATTTGAAGCAGGGCAGCCATCGCGCCAAAAGGCGGCGCACCGAGGCTGTGACGCCGCTGCAAAAATTCGGGGCTGTTGCAGGCATGGGGTTGGCCAACTGCCTTTCAACGCGACATCAGCGCCCATTATGTTCCGCATAAGAGGCCTCGCACAAGAGGAATTCGTCCGGCCAAAACCGAAACCGGCTGGAATAAGGCGCGCGCAGCAATGGCGCCCGCCTCAGTTCCTTTGATTGACTGGCGCCAATTCCTCCGGGGTGACGGTCAAATGGATTTTCTCGGTATGGCGGATGATGGTGATCCGGGTTGGCCTGCCGATGGCGGCGGCGACCAACTGGCGATGCAATTCGTCTATCTGTGAAACAGTTTGGTCGTTAAACCCCACGATGACGTCGCCTTCCTGCAGAGCAGCCCGTTGCGCAGGGCTCCCGGCTCAAGCCCCGCCACCAACACGCCGTGGTTGGCGGGCAATCTGTGGAAACGAACGACTCGCGGATGAATGGGCACGTTCTGCCCGGCCACGCCAATCCAACTGCGCCGGATGCGGCCTTCCTTGATCAACCAAGCCGCCACAAACTTGGCGGTGTTGCTGGCAATGGCGAAACAAATTCCCTGCGCCGGAAGAATAATGGCCGTGTTCACTCCGATGACTTCACCGCGTGAATCGAGCAGCGGACCACCCGAGTTGCCGGGATTCAAGGCCGCATCGGTTTGAATGATGTTGTCAATGAGCCGTCCGGATTGGGAGCGCATCGAGCGGCCCAACGCGCTCACCACGCCGGCGGTCACGGTCTGCTGAAAACCATACGGACTGCCGATGGCGATGGCAATCTGTCCCACGCGCACGGATTGCGAATCCCCCAGCTTGACATGGACCAGATCGGCGGCCTGAACCCGAATCACCGCCAGGTCCGCTTCCGGGTCGTCTCCCACCAGGGAGCCGTTCATGGAACGGCCATCCGCCAGCGCGACTTCGAGCTGGCCCGCGCCATGGACGACATGGCTGTTGGTCAGAATGTAGCCGTCGGGCGCGATGACAAAGCCTGAACCGCTGCCGCCGGAATCCATGCCATTCGGCCGCTCAGGGCGGAGGCGCTGGGCGCGGATGTTCACCACGGTGGGCCGCACCTTGTCAACAACCCTCGACACGGTCCGGGAATAACTGTCGAGCAATTCGTCATCGGCCGAGGGCAGCGTGACGAGCTCATCCCCAGCCGCGGAACTTGTTTCGCCGTTCATCGTGCGGACATAATCCGGCTTCCGCCGCCCTTGCAATGCGGTCGAAATTTTCATCTTAATCCCGGTTCAGTTTTCATTTTTACTGTTACTGGCATATAATAGCACAATCCGAAGAATTGTCACTTTACCGGCCGCTCGCAGCGGGTTCAGATTACTGGCCCGGCTCACCTTGGCACGGGCACCAATTGATCGGGCGCCTTTTGGGTGCGTTCCTCAAGACTGGCGGAATTGGGGGCGCCTGAAGCCAAACACCATCGAGGCTCACCTCTAAAAATGGCGGGAGTAGCGGGGCTCGAACCCAAGAAAGAGTCTTCGCTAATCATCGCAAAAACGCGCCAAACCCTTGTCATTCTTGGGGTTTCTTCACCATCCCTGTTTTTCTGTCAACACATTTTTGCGAAGAAAAGCGAAGAGTTTCCATCCCTAATTGTCCCTAAAACTCGCCAGAACGGCGAAAATTTTTGATGTCGGTGCTTTTTCAAACTCAGCCTCGTCGCCTCCACTTGGATAATTCCTCCATTGGAAACGGATTGCAAACCTCGCGACTTATTTAACGGACAGGATTTCAGCCGTGCGCAGCGTGACCGGGCCGAGCAAGCCCGACTCCAGCAGCACCGAACCTTTCGTCCAATGATGCCACGTCGTGAAGGTCAGCCGGCCGGTCGGGCTGGGCTTGCCCTCACGCAACCATTGCGGCCACTCCTTGAGCTGCTGGCCATCCCACTGGCGATCCGGCGGCGACTGTTCGTCGCCGATCAGCCGGTTCGGCCAGAGGTTCGTGACTTTGACAACCAGGCGGTTCACGCCCGGTCGCGCCGCGGCCGTGATGTTCACGCGGAACGGCGGTTTCCACAATACACCGGAGTCCTGCCCGTTCAGGGAAACCTCGGCAAAATTCTTCACCGCGCCGAGGTCAAGCCAGAGTTCACGTCCGGCATTCAATCGTTGGGCGGAGATATCAATTTCCTTTTTGTAAGTGGCCGTGCCGGAAAAATAGCGCACGCCGGCATTCGGGTGGCCGGTCCAGGAAATCAATTTGTCCAGAGTGACCGAGGGCGGCGCGCCCCAGTTGGGCGGAAACCCCAAATTCCATTCGCCGGTTATTGCCTGTGGTGCCGGCACGTCCGCCGCATCCCCGTGCAATACTTTTCCACCCGCGGTGCGGATTTCAACTTGGCCGTTGACCCACCCTTTCACGACGGGCGAGCCGTCAGCGGCAACCCTCGTTTCCCATGATGGCGGTTGTCCGGAGGTCGCCGGCAACGGAAGCGGAAGCGTTTCGTTTTCGTGCGCGGTCGCGTGGCCGGCCTTGCCGTCGAGAGCGTAGTCCACGCGTAATTCTTTTTCGTGATTCGCCGCCGGGTCGCGGCCCATGAGATCGTTGCTGGCAACTATTGGCTGACCGTCGCGCACCAGTTCGGAAACTTTCTCAGTGACATCCATGCCGCCCGCGCCGTCAATGGCAGTATAAACCGCGTGCTGAATTTCCAACTTCGGAGAAGCTGTCGCTTCGACGGAAAATTTGCCACTGGCGGCGACGATGTGATCAGCGTTTTCAACCGCACGTCGAAAGATAACGAATACCGACCCGGCGGGATCAAAATTCAAACGCACGGTGGTGCGTTCGTCTTGCCCACTCCAGACTGGCGCAGGCTCGATCGAGCCAGTGTCGGGATGCCAGAGTTCTGGAATCCTTCCGCTGACGCGAAAGGTGCAGTCGGCGGAATCAAACTGCCGCCGCTGGTTGGATACAAAATAAATGTCCGCCTCGCCGGCCGCCCGGTGGACAAACGCGAGGCGTGAGCTTTTTGCCGCGCCGACAAATTCAAAATCCGGTTTTAAATTCTGAGCGGCGAAAACTTCGGCGAGTGGTTTGCCCCAGACCACACGGCCCAGACCGTCGGAGTTTTCGAGAACATTCGTGCCATCGCACTTGTCCCAAAGTTCGTCGGCGAGTTTCTTTACCTGCGTGTCACAATTCGGAAAATCAGCCAGGCTCGGCGAGTGTTGCGGGCGCGCGCCGACGACCGTCGCCCCGGCCCGCACCAGTTGGCGGAGGCATTCCAGCATGGGCGGTGTCAGGTTCGCATCTTCGGGCGGCAGGATCAGCACGGCGTAATTTGCACCGCTGGCCAATGTGATACGCCCATTTTTCACCGTCGCGCCGTGCAGCAACACGCCGGCATTGACGGCGTCGTAATCGTAGCCAAAAGGCAGCAAGGGGTGGCCAGCGCGCATTTCCACCGGCGCGCTTTCGCCGCTAAAATACGCGGCGTCCGCCACAGCCCGACCCTGTTGCAGAAGAAATTGGCAATGCGAAATGTAATCAATCCACGCTTTCCCTTGCTGCCACCACGTTACGGTGCGCTCGAAGTGAAACCCGAATGGGCCCATCGTCATGCCCGGCCAGCGGTTTGTCCACGGCTGCATCGCATAACGATGGAAGATGTAGCGGTTCAAACCCTGGCAAAACATCGAGTCACCGAGCGTCTTGAGCGAATAGGGATCATTCTGCCAGCGCCCGTTTTCGGGCCCCGCCGTGAACGACTCCGCGCCGACAATGGACTTGCCGTAAATGTGCGCGACCGACGCGGCGAGCTTGACGGAAGGATGGCCCTGACTGCCGCTCCAAAACTCGCCCATGACCACATCCGCGGGCGCGCCGCATTGCAGGGATTCGAACGGCCCGGTATAAGGTTCCACCGCACTCAGCAAACCGTGCTGGCGGCAGAGTTCGGCGAAATGGCTGTAATAATTCTCCGCGAACAAATCGGCAATGGTGCGGCGCATGTCCCAGAGAAACCGCTCGGTGGCCGCCGGATTGTCCACGACGCGGCGGGTAAATGCCGGCAGGAACTTCAGCGGATCGTAACCGCGGCGTTTTTGAAATTCCTCGCGGAAGTTCGCCGTCCAGTCCTGGCCGCCGACTTCGTAGCTGTCAATCAGAGAACTGTCGAGCGCCTTGCCGGCGAGCGGGCCGATGTCGTCAAGGACTTTCTGCATGAAACCTGCCCAATGCGCGTCGAGCGCGGCCTTGCTGAACTTGTCGCACTCCAAGCCCGTGCCTTCCGCAGGCGCGGGATGATTTTCCACGCCGGTCGGCGTATAGCCGAGACGGAGGATGATCCAACTGCCCTGCGGAAGGTCCCACCGGAGCCGGCCGCCAGCCGCAAGGTTCGCCGTCAAATCCAGCATACCGTCGCGCGGAATGGTTCCGCCGTCGCCGTCGGCAGTAGCTGGCGGCAGTTGGACGAACGTGCGATTCAGCGAAGTTCTTCCGGGCGACCGGGCCGCAGCCAGTTGGCTCGCGTTGATGGGGAAGACGAGCGTCTCGCCTTCGTCTGCTGTCGCGGAGCCGGATTTTCCGTCGAGCGTGAATTCGACGTGCAATTGTTTGACTTGGCCAGAGGCCGGATCGCCGCCCATTTCGTTGTTGCCGACGACGATTGACTTTTGACCGCTCTTGACCAGGGCAACCAGTTTGGCCGTCACGTCCGCGGAGCTGCCACCACCCTCCGGCCCGTAAACAGCGCGCTTGATTTCCAGCTTCCCCGCCGCTGGCACGGGGCTGGAAGAGGTATGCACTTCGGCCGAGGGAGCCTTGAAGGCGAGCACAGCGATGTCGCGGTAAAAACCGCGCGTGGTCGGCGGTTGTGGCAGAACGGCGTCGAAGACGCCGGGTCCCTGGGCGCGCGTCTCGCTCGAGGTGAGGCGTTGCATGGCATTGGTCACAGTGTTCCACGGACCGCCGCTGCTGGACCAGCCGGCACAGTTTTCCACGCAGAGTTTCAGGCCCAGCCGATTCGCCTCCTGCACGGCAAACTTAAAATCCTCCCGCCATGCCACGCTCATGAAGGGCACGTTGCCGCGCGGAATACCGCAGTCCACATTGACAATCGTCGCGCCGCCCAGGCCAATCTGTTTCATCGCTTCGAGGTCGGCGGTGATTCCCTCCTTGGTGATGTTGCCATTCATCCAATGCCACCATGTCTGCGGTTTGGCGGAATCGGGCGGGTTGTGAAAGTCATTCTCCAGCGAATCGGTGGATGCAGCGGAAGCGGCGAGAGCCAGGCACAGCCAAATGGCGGGAAACAAGCTACAAGGAGGTTTCATATTATTGCTTTGAAAGACATTTGCGCAGTTTGTGGGTTAGCCGTTCAACCGACAAGCGCCAAAACTGCATTTGGGCTTGATGATTACACAGTACGTCGCCGCGGCCTGCTGCAACGAGTTGATCGGATTGTCGGTTCCGGCCAGCGTGGCCAACATTCCTACCAGCGCGGGTGAAGCCATCGCCGCCGCCACCAGCACTGCGGCAGAATTGCTGGGATTGGGCGGTCTCGGACGCATCGCTCTATCTTTTCGCGCCGACCTCTTGCTTGTGCGGCATCGGGATGAACGGTTGCTCGGCTTCGAATTCGACGGCAATCCCGTAGATTGGTCATCTGCGCGGGTCGCGTGGCGCATGCATGGCAGGATGCGGAGGATCGAAGGGCCACGTTTTTGATGAGGGAACAAACATAAAACACGACCAGCAACCCACGAGGGAACCGTGACGAGGATTCGATTCCCTTCGCCCGCTCAGATAGATATAAAGGCTTTACAATTAGACAGTTAAGAAATACTGCCAGCCTGAAGAACCTCTTACTGCTAACACATCCACCCTAATTCAAGCCCTTCCAACGTTGTCCGCGTCTGTTTCTCAGGCCGGCTGAGGCGTAAACCAGGCGTGGGTTGGCAAACTCACCGCGCCCGCGGATTCGGTGGGACCCAGGTTTGGTTCCAATAGAGAGTATTTTGTTGATTCAGGGACGCTACGATTTGCTCGTGGAGGCAGAACAAACTGAGGTACTCTGGCAAAAATGGAAGCAGCCGGAAATCTGGCGGTTGCCGCACGGCCACATCAGTTGGATGCTCGCACCGGGTGTAACCAGTCGCGTGCTACGCTGGCTAACGCCACGATTGGAAGCGCCTGCCGTTCAGGCGTGACCAAACGACGCTGCCAGGCAATGCCGAGTCATAGAAACAAAACATGGGTGATTCCTTCGGCTTTCGAGGGAATCAACCCTTGAACCCGGCATAATCATTCACACGGCAATGGGATATTTCCATGAGGATGTTCCAATGAACACCCCATTGGCCGCACGCCGGGCCAGCTTCTCCCGGAGTTTTTCACGTTCAAACTGCATTGGCCTCTACTTGACGAGAATGCCGAGTGGGGCCTTTTCGTTCAAGTGCGACGTTTCACGTGAGATGAATTATATGGCCCAGGCCGCCACATTGCTCCCGACGAAAGGCAATGCAGCTTCTATTGTGACCCCTACGATGGCGATGGTCCCAATCAATTCGACCGCTTTGAAGGACTTTGATCGCGGGCAGGATGGCATCGTGGGGGGACCTCTTGGAGGGGATTCTTTGACGCAATTTCGGCGGGTGGCAACGTTTCTTGAGGGTCTGGAAGAAGGTGGAAAATGAGATATTCCCCTTGACCTGTCGGGGTCCCTCGGCCCAAGCCGCACAAAAATTGCCGTGGACGCCCCGGCTCGCGCTCTGGTAATATCGCCCCATGCTTGGCGAGTTTGAAGACCAATTCTGGCTCACCCGCGCAGCGCTGAGTAGGTGTGGCGCGCAAAAACAATTCCAATTGGTAATAACGGGGGAACCGGTATTCTCCACAGGAGACACAAATGCGACTGATCAATAGGCCGGCGCGTCTCGGATGGTTGGCGCTGCCGGTCGCCCTACTATGGGCATGGGCTCTTCTCGGACAGAACGCCGCCGATCCGCTGCTCCAGGGCTTCGAGAATGCGCCGGACAGCGCAAAGCCGCGAGTCTGGTGGCACTGGATGAGCGGTAACGTCACGAAAGAGGGGATCAAGCTCGATTTCGAATGGTTTAAGCGCGTCGGCATCGGCGGTTTCCAGAATTTCGATGCCGGGCTGAACTCGCCGCAAATCGTCGAGAAGCGGCTCGTCTATATGACGCCAGAGTGGAAGGACGCCTTCAAATACGCCGCCACCCTTGCCGACCAGATGGGACTGGAAATGGCCATCGCGAGTTCTCCCGGATGGAGCGAGAGCGGTGGTCCGTGGGTCCCGCCTGCCCAAGCCATGAAGAAGTACGTGTGGAGCGAAACTCGCGTAGAGGGTGGACGACCGTTCTCCGGCGCTCTGCCCAAGCCGCCGTCGGCGACCGGGGCATATCAGAACCAGGGCAGCGGCGGGCGCGGTGGCAGGGGAGGCGCAGGGGGCCCTCCACCGGAGTTTTACGCTGACGCGGCGGTGGTTGCGTACCGCGCGCCTGATAACGACCGCTCGATGAGCGAACTGCAAGCCAAAGTGACCTCCAGCGGCGGGACCTTTGATGTCGCTGCCCTTACCAGCGGGGACGCCGCGAACGGCACGTTGCTTCCGGCGGGGACCAACGGCGAGCCCGCCTGGATTCAGTACCGAGTTTCCGCAGCCCCAAACGTTCCGAGGCCTGACCTTTATCACCGGCGGCGGGGGCGGCAGGCGCGGCGGGTTCGGTGGCGGGCGCGGCGGCGGCGGGGGGGGCAATCAGCGACTCGAGGCGAGCGATGACGGCCAGCAGTTCCACACGGTCGCGCCCGTCGGCGCGGGGCGCACCACCTCGTTTCCGGCTGCCACGGGCCGTTTCTTCCGGGTCACGATCGGAGGGCAAGGACAAGGCGGACGGCCAGGTGGCCGAGCTCAAGCCCAAGGCGCGGCAGCCACGGCCGGAACCCAAATCGCCGAGTTCGTATTGCACAACGCAGTCGTGAACCGGTTCCAGGAAAAAGCTGCGTTCTCGTCGCCTACCGGTATCTATGCCCTGGCGACTCTGGATGTGCCCGCGTCAGACGTGGTTCATCGGGCCGATGTAGTTGATCTGACCTCGAAAATGAGGCCGGATGGCACGCTCGACTGGACGCCGCCGGCCGGGCGCTGGGTTGTGGTCCGCATCGGCTACTCGCTCACGGGCCATCAGAACTCCCCGGCGTCGCCGGAAGCGACGGGCTTGGAGGTTGATAAGCTGAGCGCGGCTTACGTCAGAAACTACTTTAAAAACTATTTGGACCAGTACAAGGACGCCACCGGCGGGCTGATGGGCCAGCGCGGGCTGGAATACATGGTCACCGACAGTTGGGAAGCCGGCACGGCGAACTGGACCGACAACATGATCGCCGAATTCTCCAAACATCGCGGCTACGATATGACGCCGTGGCTGCCGGCCCTCGCGGGTCATGTGGTGGAGAGCGCGGCGGACACGGATCGCTTCCTCTGGGATTTCCGCAAGACACTGTGCGACCTGGTGGCTGAGAACTACTATGACCAGCTCACGCAGATCCTGAAGGAGCGCGGCATGAGGGGCCGTTACAGCGAGTCGCACGAGAGCGGCCGCGCGCTTATCGCGGATGGGATGGATGTGAAGCGCAAGGCCGCCGTGCCCATGAGCGCGATGTGGACCGCCGGGCCAGGGAGGGCCCAGGTGCGTTACGAGGCGGATGTGCGCGAATCCGCCTCGGTCGCTCATATCTACGGGCAGAACCTGGTGGCCGCCGAGTCCATGACGGCGAGCCAAGGCGTCGGCAGCTCGTGGGCGTTCTCGCCTGAAACGCTGAAACCAACGGCGGACCGCGAGCTCTCGTGCGGTCTGAATCGGTTCGTGATCCACTGTTCGGTTCACCAGTCGGTTGATGACAAAATCCCCGGCCTCAGCCTGGGCCCATACGGCCAGTGGTTTACCCGCCACGAAACGTGGGCCGAATACGCCAAACCCTGGATGACGTACCTGGCGCGTAGTTCCTACCTGCTCCAGCAGGGCAAATTCGTGGCGGACGTGGTCTATTACTACGGCGAGGACTCCAACATCACGGGCATGTTCAGCGGCAATCCGCCGCCAATTCCCGCCGGCTATAACTTCGATTACATCAACTCGGACGCTCTCCTGAGGCTTCTCTCGGCGTCCCCCAGCGGGACGCTGACGACGCCGTCCGGCATGAGCTACCGCGTATTGGCGCTCGATCCGAACAGCCAGCACATGCCCTTGGCGGTGCTGCGCAAAATCCGAGATTTGGTGGAAGCCGGCGCTGTGGTAGTCGGCCCCAAGCCGATTGATTCGCCGAGCCTTTCGGATGATCAGGCGCAATTCAAGACGATCGCCGACCAGCTTTGGGACGGAAATGCCGGAAAAGGCAAGGTGTTCGGGAGCGGCACGATCGGCGACGCCTTGAATGCACTCAAAGTCGCGGCCGATTTCGAGTATACCAAGCCGCAGCAGGTTACCGAACTGGCCTTCGTCCACCGCAAAGTGATTGATGGCGATTTCTACTGGGTGAGCCATCGCAACGCCGCCACCGAAGACGTGGAAGCGTCCTTCCGTGTCACCGGCAAGGCGCCGGAACTCTGGCACGCCGATAGCGGTGTGGTGGAAACCGCGTCCTATCACACGGAGAACGGCCGGACCATCGTTCCGCTGCACCTGGAGCCGAACGACGCCGTGTTCGTGGTGTTCCGCGGGGCCGCGGTCGCGCCGTCGCGGACGATCGCAATGCCGGTCGAGACGAAGCTTGCCTCGATTGAAGGCTCGTGGGATTTGGCGTTTCAGGCGGAGCGCGGCGCCCCGGCGAAGATCACCCTGCCCGCGTTGGTTTCGTGGGACCAGAACTCCGATACTGGAGTGAAGTACTTCTCCGGGACAGGCACCTATACGAAGATCGTGCAGGCCCCGGCCGATTGGTTCCAGACGGGCGCCAAGCTGATCATGGATCTGGGCGACGTGAAGAACGTCGCGGACGTGACGGTGAATGGCAAGTCGCTGGGCATTATCTGGAAGGCGCCGTTCCGCGTGGACGTAACCTCCGCGCTGAAGCCCGGCGAGAACACGCTGGAAATTAAGGTGACGGACCTTTGGGTCAACCGGCTCATCGGGGACCAGCAGCCCAACGTCACCCAGAAGATCACGTGGACGGCGTCGTCGCCTTATCGAGCTGATTCACGGCTACTGCCCTCCGGCCTGATCGGCCCGGTTCAGGTAATCAGGTTGGAAACCCGGTAATCGGAACCCCGCGGCGCGCACCTCTGCGTGCGGGGATGTGGTGGGCGACGAGTGGGCTGTGAACGACCGGTGCGATCCATTGCATACGAGACGATCAACTATACGAGCACAACGCGGAGAAGGATTTCGGACAGCGCTTGGAAGCCTCAGAAGACCGACAAGGTGTCCGCCGTCACAGCGCAGACGAACATCACAGCCTTTACCGGTCGCATTTCGGCGTGGTTCGAAAAGCTGCCGGCGGCATTCACCTGTTCAGCGGCGACCGGGCAGGGCCGCCCAGAGTTGCTCGGGGTAATCGAAGACGAGATGACCGCAATAGACACCGCGGCAAACCGGTCAGGGGCGCCTCCCGAAAGTTCACCAAACCTAAGCTTGGAAGCCACGCGGTCGGGAAAACCGAAAACGGCGTCCCGACCTCAACCGCCCTTGGTGAGCCCGTGGCTATCAGATCGAGTTGATGGGGAAATCTGGCGGGTCCGCTATTCGTCGGAACCAAGTGTCCAGTCGTGAAAGGGAACCGATTTAAACTTCCCGATGGCCGAAGCGCTGGCATGGCCCACGCGCGCAATTCAAGGGCCAGGCGCATTAGTTCCAGAATTCGAGTGGGTGAGCATCCCAAAGAGCGCCCGCGCAAACAGAATATGGCCGGAGTTGGAAAAGTGCAGGCCGTCCACCGTTGCGCCAGGCGTGCTCATTACGTCAGCCATGAAGCGTTTGGGAATCAGAATCACACCGTGTTCCTTGGCCAGAGCGCGCTGCACCATGCCGTAACGGTTGTAAAATGGCGGCAACGGCAGCTCAACCATCGCCACGATTCGGCGTGGACCACAAGCCAGGGCCATCAATTTCTCCAGGCCCTCCCGGAACTTGGGAATGCTGGTCCCACTCAGCAGATCGTTTCCTCCAATTTCAAGTATCACAAGCGCATCCTCTTGATTGATGCGCCGGGCGCCGACCAACGCGTCTTCCACCTTCGCGCCGCCGGCGGAGAAGCTCCGCACTTTGAGCTTCGCTGAGTCACCCAGCAACTGCGGCCAGTTCTTGCCCGGCGGGTCTGCTCCTATGCTGATTGAATCGCCCAGCACAAAAAGCGTTTCGCTCTTGCCGAGCGGGATCGTCGGGGCGGTGGCATAACGAATCTCCATTCCGGCCATCAGAAAGCTCTGCGCAGCCAGTAGAAGCAGGGGCCGGAGATAAACACGCCTTTCGCTCGGCTTCCCCGGTTTGCCGAGGCGGAAAACGGTCCAGGCGAGCAGTGCGAAAAACACTCCATACATCCACAGCGAAATCGGGGCGGCGGACAGAACTACCAGCACCACGCCGGTCAGGAGCGTGATTCTCGACAATGAGTGGATCAAGGTTCTATTGAAAAACAACTTCAGGAGGCACCCCAACAAACACACGGCTATCCCGTAAAAGAACGCCCGTCCGCTGACGAACTGTCCTACCACGAATGTGGTCCAGTCCGTCATAGCCACTGCTTTCTTGCCGGAGATAGAACCTCGGAAGGTCTGAAGAAGCAAACCGCGTCTCCGTTCAACAGCAACAGAAAACACGCCGTCAACCGTATTTTCATTTTCGTCATCGTGGTTGGCCTCCGCTCGATTGGCCGCTTTGTTCGACTCTCAGCTTCTGCATAATTGGTACTGGACCTCTACCGTGCCAGAGCAAAGCCGCTCGCCGATTCACTGGATCAAACACACAAATCTGGTCATCGCCAAGTTGAAAGAGAACTTTATTGCACGGCAATTGAACAGCGTTTCGGACCGTCCACGCGCCAAAGGGAGTCTCGTAAGAAAAGCGAACCTGTTCGCCGGTCGCCTTGTCTGAAGCCCGAAGCCCCTCCACCGGCCAAAAGCCTGACTCGAATTTCCACTGGTTGTTCGCGGCGCTCCCAAGATTCGGCGCTTCTCCGAAGTTGAACCATGTTCCCTCATGCCGTGGCGGCTCGGCATGGCTGCTGCGCCTTATGCTCGGCACACTTCTGGTGGTGATGGTGGCCTTTCTTTTCGTGCCTGAGCCTGCCATCGATGCGATGCCCCACCGCAAGCCGGGCAAACTAACGTTTTGGGGCAACTTTTGGGAGGCCATCACCGCTCACTCTCACCGACCCGCCTATCCGGCGCAGATCGGCGTTTCATCGGAAAAAGAACGGACATCCGTGTAGCACGCCTCCACCGCGGGAGAGCTTTCTGCTCTCAGCGAGTGTGTTTAGCGAGGACGCAGCAGATAACGCCTGCTGCTAACACTTCCAACAAGAACCAAGGGTTTCCAAAGTTGTCAGGATAAGGCTGCCTTTCCAAAAAGATGGATACCAGTCACGCAGGCTTCGCTGGCTGCCGGCCATACATATAGCGCTGGAACAGCGCGCGCAGCTCGGATCGCTTTGCATTCAGCGATTGACGCTCTGCATGCTCGAGTCCGGGTAACGCATGCCAGCGGCGGCTCCGGGAGGCGCCGCAGCCGAGATTTCTTCCAGCTCCGTCGTGGTCAGTTGGATGCTCAGTGCCGCCGCATTTTCTTCGAGATAGTTCCGTCGCTTGGTGCCGGGAATGGGAACGATGTCGTCGCCTTGGCCGAGCAGCCAGCCCAACGCCAGTTGTGCTGCCGTGCATTTCTTCCGCATCGCCAGCGCTTCAATCCGCTCCACCAATTTCAGGTTGCGCTCGAAATTCTCCCCCTGGAAGCGCGGGGAGTTCCGGCGCCAATCCCCCGGCGGCAGATCCTCCGCTTTCTTGAATTTGGCCGTGAGAAAACCGCGACCCAGAGGGCTATAGGCCACAAAGCCGATTCCCAGTTCCCGGCAGACCGGCCGAATTTCCGCCTCCACATCGCGCGTCCACAGGGAATACTCCGTCTGCAACGCGCTGATTGGATGCACTTTCATGGCGCGGCGGATCGTCGCGGGCGCCGCTTCGGACAGACCAAGGTAACGCACCTTTCCGGCGCGAACCAGTTCGCTCATCGCTCCGACGGTCTCTTCAACCGGCACCTGCGGGTCCACCCGGTGCTGGTAGTAGAGATCAATTGCATCCACACCCAACCGCCGCAGACTGGCATCGCAGCACTGGCGGACGTACTCGGGCCCGCCGTTGATGCCGAGGAAATTGCCGCGCTCGTCGCGCACGTTTCCGAATTTGGTGGCCAGGATCACCTCGCAACGGCGGCCTTTGATGGCGCGTCCAACCAGCCGCTCGTTTTCGCCACAGCCGTACATGTCCGCCGTGTCGAGCAAGGTCACGCCGAGACCGACCGCGCGGTGGATCGTGGCGATGGATTCCTGGTCATCGCGCGCGCCGTAAAATTCCGACATCCCCATACACCCGAGTCCGAGCGCCGAAACGGTCAATCCTTGTGTTCCAAGTTTTCGCTGGTTCATGTGATTTCCTTTCCATTGTTCAAAATCAGCGGAATTTCGTGCTTTACCCTCTAGCATGGCGAAGCTGCCGGTCAAGGCGCTTGTTTTGATGCGTTACAGAGGACTGTCCGACAAATGGTGGCAATCCAGTTTAAATACGCAGGGCGGCTGGCCGGGACGATTTGCGGGCGCCTGCAAGCGGGCCGGGAGGCTGATGACGGTTCCTTCGGCAGCCTGGCGCCAAGGCAAAGCTTCAGTATTCCCGAGCATCCTGACCGTCGCCGCGGGAGGGAGTTTGACGCTGTGGAGCACCAGTTCGTCGCCAGGCCATTGGAAGGCGATGGCATAGATGATCGAACCGAGATCGCTCTGGGTGAAGCGAAGGTTGTTGCCATCTTTCCAGCGGTCGCCAGGCAGCGGATGGGTGTTGAAGATGGCTTCGCCATTGGTCTTAAGCCAGGCGCCAACGTATTGGAGCGCAGCGATGGCTTTGGGATGGAAAAGGCCGGTGGCGTCAGGCCCAATGCCGACCATGAAATTGCCCCCCTTGGCCACGGTATCAACCAGGTTGGTAGCGATCCAGGCCCCGTCTTTGTATTTGCCGGCATCGGGTTCATAGGTCCAGATGCCGTCTCCGTTCACCAGAGGATAGATGACCATCCACGGCATGTCGGTGTTCGCCCCGGCGCCGGGAACGAACTGTTCGGGCGTGTAGTAGTCGCCGTAGTTGCCGATGCCGCGGCAGCGGAACATCACGTCGGGCTGGAGCCGGCGGACGATTTTCATGGTTTGTCGCAAATCCAGCCAGGCGGTTTGATCGAAGTATTGGTCGAGGCAGAGGAGGTCAATTTTGCCATATTGCGTGAGCAACTCTGTGAGCTGCTGGCGATGGCGCTGGACAAAATGATCCCATTGCTCAGGGTGCTCCGTTTTATTGACGCGATCATGCAATGGGTGGTCGGCAAAGGGACGGAAATCGGCGTCGTACCAATCGGGATGGGAAAAATAAAGATCAATCTTGATGCCATGACTGCGGGCGGAGTCGGTTACTTCCTTGACGATGTCGCGGTGAAACGGGGTGTCCATGATGCTGTAGGCCAAATCGCAGTCCTCGATTTTCGGCCCGCCGGGGGCGATCCAGTTGACGCGGCGGACCACGCGAGTGTGTGTGTCAAACATGGAGAATCCATCATGGTGCTTGGTGGTGAAGGCGACGACCTTGACGCCGTTGGTCTGGAAAAGATCCATCCAGGCGTCGGCATTGAAATTGGTGGGATGGAAGGTCCGATAGTATTCCTGATATGCCTGGCGTTGCTCGTTGGACATCTTCAGCAAGGGCCAGGAGGCGTTGACGCCAACGCCAAGCTCTGCATAGACCCCCCAATGGATCCGAACCCCGAATTTCATTTCCCGGAAGGCGGCGCGGGCAGCGTCGGAGGCCTGACGGTAATCAGGATTGGGAGTGTCTTCGATGTAAGAACTAACCCTTTTGTAGTGTGTGTCATTGGCGGGCAATTTGACGCAGTTGTGAAAAATGCGGGGCGCGTTGGTGTCAGCGGCGAAACGGAAGGGCGAACCGCCGGTGATCTGGTCGCTGCTCATGGTGGGACACCAGTATTTTTCGATGTGCCAGGCCATTAAGTCCGTTCCGGTGAAGTGATCCACATACGGTTTTTGTCGCGGATTGTACATGGTGTCGGTCAGGTCGCGCATGAGGACGACATTCTGGCCCTGGTAAACCATTTGGCGGATGCCAAAAGGGCGAACGACAACGCACATGTTCTCATGAACACCCATGACCATGACGTTGGTTATGCCGCGCTGACGCATGAGATAGAAGGCTTCAGCGCTGTCGGTGATGGCATCGCCCTCTTGGATCTTGAGGATGTCAATCTCGTGCTGCCACGGCCACGGCGGCGCGGTTGCGGGCATGGTCTGCGGGTCGTCGCTGCAGCCGCCATCGGAATCATCAATCGGCAAGGGTGCTTCCCTGGAGGGATCCAAAGGGCAACTGCCTCGAACGGGGGGCATCGTTTCAAGGTGCGGAGCCGCCTGTGCCAATTTGCGCCCAGGCGTCCCTTCGTAGTATTTCATGGTGTCACTGGGACAGTGGATGATCAGGACACCGCGGCGGCGCAGTTCTGTGATCACCTCGTTCATGCGGGGTGCCATTTCCGCGACCCGGGCCGTCGCGTCCTTGCACCAGTGCTGATTCCACATGTCGCAAATGACTGCGGCGGTGCGGGAAGGTTCCCACCTGACATGGTTGGTCACCTGTTCCCATTGATCCACGCCTGTGTCCATTTTGCGCAGTTGGCGCAAATCCAATTCAAGCGCAGCGGGCGGCGGCGATTCAGCAACAACGGGAAACAGAACGATGGCTGTTATACACAAGGCGATGAGCAGGCAATCGCTGCGAGAGATTTTCATGTGGATAAAGGTTCGCTGTTGCTGTTAATGGTATGAGGCTGAGCAAGGGGTGTCCAGGAAATTCCGGGTATAACGGCACCACGCGTGAGGATTTATCCGCCGACTTTCCCCCGTTCATCACCGATTTAACTGTAGCTGCACATCGCATCCTGGAGAGGTGTTTTGGCTTTCATTAGAACCGGAAGCGTCGGGTTTGGCAGCATCCATGCGGAGACGCAAAACCGCATCTTCCAGAGCGCGCTTCATATCGAAGCCGAACTCCCGCGGTCGCGGCCAGCCCTGGACACTACCTAGTAGCGCAATTGCTTGATAGAAACATCGGAATTGTTATATTATGAAGGCGTGACAAAGATCCTTGGTCATCCAATTCGGCAAACTGCCGCCGTTTTATTGGGAGCCTTGATCCTGGCCGCGCCGCTGCGCGGCGCCGAACTGGTCCGCCTGGCCATCGTGCCGGAGGAAACCGCGTTGAACACGGCCGCGGATCTTTTAACCGCCCGGCTTTCCACGAATAACGCCATCGCCCTGCTGGAACGGACGGAGATCGAGAAGATTTATCAGGAACAGGCGTTATCCGCCGCCAACCGCGACTATCTTAAAATGGGCCGGCTTTTGCACGCCGACGGGCTGCTCATCCTCCGTTTGGACAAGGAAGCCGAGACGCCTCTGATGACCGTTCGGTTAGTCGCCGTCCAGCCGGGGGTGACGCTCTGCCAAAGCGAGTATCCATTCACGTTGGCCGACCCGGTTTCATGGGGCGATCTGGCCGCCGCCCAATTGAATCCCTGGCTGCCCAAGCTGACGGTTCTGCCCGGGGATGCCGTGCCCATCTCCATTTTGAATCTTCGTTCCGCCGTCGCTTCCGCCGACTCCGAAGCCTTGGAACGGGAACTGACCCTGTTGCTTTACAATCGTTTGATCCGGGAGAAGGATGTCTTCGTGTTGGAACGCCGCCGTCTGGAGTTTTTGACAGACGAGAAGGACACCGCCGATGCAACGGAAAACACTTTCTGGCATGGAAGTTATTTGCTCGAAGGCGTGCTGGACCCTAAAGGTTTCAACCAGGACACCGTGGCCGCCAGCATCCGCTTGTCGCCCCCGGACAAAACGGCGGTGGTGACGCTGGATGTTTCCGGCCCCCGCACCAATCTTCCGGCGGTGATCAATGATCTCGCCCTGCGCATTCTCGGCACCGTCAAAAAGAACAGCACCCCGGCGGCGTGGAACCCGCAAGCCGAAGCCGGTCAGTATTTGGCCGAGGCCCAATGGATGTTTAAATGGAAGATGTTCCCCGAGGCTGCCGCCGCCTCTGAATCGGCCTGGGCCTTGGGGCGGCAGACCGCGGAATTGGCGCAGCTCCGCGTCAATGCCTGGCAAGAATTCGCGGGTGACCCGGGCGTGTGCATTATCCAGAATCCATTCGGCCAAGTCGTCTTCGGCCAGCGAACTCAGACGCGGGTGTTTAATACAGCGCAAATCGGCACCTTTGTCAGTGCGCCCGGGCCGGAGCGCTTTGCCGCCATCGTGCGGGCTTCGGAGCTTTACGCCAGCGCTTTCCGCGTTTATGCCCGGCCGGACCCAAAACTGGATGGAGTGTGGCTCGGCATCGGCACCAATCTCCTGAATCGGGCTTCCTGGTGGCTTCGTTTTTATTACTTCAACGCGGAAGCCCGTTCGGGACGGGAAGATAAAATAGCCAAAGGCAGACAACTGTGCCGGGAAATCACCGCCGCCATTTCCAGCCATCCCGGCTTCGCCACGGCGGACACCGGGCACGACCTGCTGACCATCAAAGCCAGGCATGCCGCATTGTGGGTGGACAGCCCGGAGCAGGCGCTCTCGATCTACCGCGAAATTCTGGAAAGCGGCGACTGGCCGATGGTTCGCGTGCGCTTCCTGGATGGCGGGCCTTTTGAAATAACCCCCCAGACGATAAACGTGTCCACGCCGACAATAGACGCCTGGGGATTCATGTCCCACTTGAATGCTGTGCCCGCCAATGCGGCTCATCCCTGTCTGGCCGGCTGGAACTGGGAGGTTCGCCGCCGTTGTCCGGCGCTGTGGCAGGGTTTTATTGAGGAAATGTGCCGTTCGTCCAAACCCTTCGCCAGTCTGGAAGGAGAGATCCTGCGCTGTTCCTATTCCTGGTCCCAGGCGGATTTTCGAGAGCACTTGGCGCAGCTCCTTCAGCAAGTCCAGGGGCAAAGAGACGCCTTGGCCGCCGCCAAACTTGACGGGAAATTAGTGGCAGACCTTGAGGCGCTGCTAAATCAGCACGTCACCGACGTGGCGGGCGGACGGCATGACCCGTTCAGCGACCAAATCTGGACAGACTTTAAACGCAATTTCCAAGAAGGCCTCCTAGCCACGCGACAAGCTGCCCAGCAGGCTGCCCAACAAGCCGCCCGGCAGGCTAAATTGGAGGCAAGGAAAAAGTACCTTCAGACCCAGACTAATTTTGACTTCATTTCCTTTGCCCCGCTTATGCTCAACGGCTTTGATGGCAATTATACGCCGGATGAGGCCAGGGAATTGTTGCCCTTGCTGACCAATTACCAGGCGCGGATGAAAGCCGCCGCACCCGGCCCGCAAGGGGCCGTCGCCGCGTCAGTGACCGCGAGCCTGGAGCAAAAGTTAAAAGCCGCCATATCCCCGCCGCCGCTCCAAACCAACCGTCCGGCTGCCTCCCTGCCCCAGAGCCAAGCCATGCCTCCTGGCTTGGCCAGGCGCGGTCCTCCGGGTGGATTTCCTCGCGGGCCGAATTTCGCCAATGTCCCGGGCCAATTGCGTCCTGGCAACTTCAATCGTGGTCCCCCAGGCTTTGATCCTTCCCAAGCAACGGCTCCGGCCGACGATTTGGCCACCTCCAATGCGCTTGAGGTCAGCCATTTTTGGAAGATCCCGGCCTCGACCAACGCCGGCCCCAATTCCATGAGAGCGTTCACCCCTGAAATCAAGTCAGCCTGCTTCCGCGATGGCAAACTCTGGGTGGAAGCTCAAAACACCCCTTTTGGTGATCAGGTGTCATTCTTCGGCCTTGACTTGGCAACATTCACGGCGGATTGCGTCCAATTTCGAGGCGACTTCGAGTCTGGAATCACTGTCACACATCAGACATCCAGACCTCCCTTTGAAGTGGATGGCGACCATCTTTATCTGGCCCTCGGTGATTCGGTTACGGCTTGGTCATTTAAAGAAAGAACCTGGAGTCAGCTCCCCTTGCCATCCGAGGGCCATGTCATCCTGTGGCGTCTGGCGGACCGGCTTTTCTTCACCACCGCAAACAGTATTTTGGAGCGCAACCCGGACGGCTCCTTTCGCGTGCTGGCCAGCAGTCGGCGCCGGCCATCCCTGACCCCGCTGGATGACGCCGAGAGTTATGCGCAACTCCACCTTTTCCTGACGGCCAATGGCACCCTGCACGCGACTCTCAATGATGATGTCTATGCGCTCCCAACCGGTTCCAACCAATGGCAACATATTGGCAAAGTGCCCAACCTCAATTGGTCCAGTTATCATCCCTTCGACGACGGTTTCATCGCTCTGAACACTTCCCCGCCACGCCAATCGTGGGGCATGTTGAGTCATTCAACCGCGCCCGAATTGCTGTTCGGGAATCCGCCGCTGCAGGCTGACTCTCTGAGCGGGCAACCCGCCTCCGCCGGGCAAACCGCTCTCACACCCCGCTGGCTGGCCGTGCCCGCCGGCGATGAATTGTGTCTGGAGGGCGAATCGGTTTGGAGCCTGGCCAATCCTCCCGCCGGTCGTTCTTCCGCCCCAGCGAAGATTTCTTTGACTCACTTCAAAGCCGCCGACCCGCGCCCCATCACCATTCCCGTGCGATTTGCGTCCGATGATGCAGCTCTCGAATCCGCCCGGCTCGCCGCCCGGCGACTCAGCGTGTTTCTGCCGACGCTTCGGCTAATCATCTCCACCCCTCAAGGCTTGGTGGCGATGCATGAGCGCGAACCTGGGTTCTGGTTTATACCCAAAGCGGATTTGCAGCAGGCCCTTGCCCAGGCCACTGCCGAACGCGACGCCAAAGCGAAAGTCTTGCCAGCCAAACCCTAGCCATGCGACTCCCACTTCACTTTCAAGCTGCGCTCCCTCTGGGTGTTCTTTGCCTTCTAAATCTCAGTTGGGTTGGCGCGCCCGCTCAGCCTTCCGCCTTCCAAACCAACCGATGGGCGGCCATGTCCGACGAACAACTCCTCCGGAGCGCCCAAGCAGGCGATGCACAGGCCCAGTACCACTACTGGGTCCGTGAAATGAACGATGCCTCCGCATCCAGGAACCAAGTTTACAAGGAGCAAGGGGTGCCGCGTGGAAATCTGACCCAGGCAGACCTCGCCTCCCTCCAGACCAAATGGGACGACGTTCCCGAATCCGAGGTGCGACAGGCAGCCAAAACTGGGAACTATGGCGCCCAGAATTTCCTCTGCAATCTGGCGGCCAGACAGGCCGCCCAACGCGGGTTGGCTGCCTTCGAATGGGCCAAGCGTTCCGCCGACCAAGGATTCCCCGACGCCGAGTATGATGTCGCCTGCGCTTACCTTCTTCGATTGAATTGGAACCTCGTCCCCATCAACCAGCCGGAGGGTCTCAAATTCCTCCAGCGCGCCGCCGATCACGGTTTGTCCACGGCTGAGTATATGCTGGCGACATTTTATCTCGCCGGCCAGTTCCTTCCCACCGACTACCCCAAAGCGATTTACTACCTGCAAAAAGCCGCTGACCAGAACGGTCCCCGTTCTCAGTACCAACTGGCCCTGCTCTATGCCAACGGCAATGGCGAACCGCGCGGCGAAGCCGACTCGCCCCTCGAACTTTTGCGCAAATCTGCCAAGAGCGGCTACAGGCCCGCTTGCTATGCGTTGGCCGAGCGTTATCGCATCGGCCTGGGAGTTCCAGTGGATTACGTCCAATCCATCCGCTTCTATCAGGCGGCGTGGAACCCCGCCGATCCTTACGGCGGGGATGCGCAGCCCAACGCCGGTGAAGTTTTCAAGCTCGTGGATCAAAACTTGGAACCCAAGTTCCCCCTCCCCTTCGACTTCCGAAACTTTGCCCGCGCCCTCAGCCTCTACCTAAAGGCCACCCAAAAGCACGATCCCGCCGCCTTGGAACAAATTGGAGATTGGTACCTTAATGGGCGTTTCGAGCCAAAGGACCTTGTGGAAGCCTGGCGTTGGCTCACCCTTGCCGAAGACAACGGCGCTACAGGCGCCGCCACCAAGAAAGCCTCCTTCAAAGACAAACTCACACACGAACAGTTGCAACAATTAAGATAATCAAAGGATTGGTCGCCGGCGATTGTCTAATGATATAAAGTGACGCCGCATGGTCTAATTTGATGAAGAGCGCGGTTGGATTCCCAACCCCTAACCGCTGCCATGAACCGCAGATTCAAACCACACACATCCCGGAATCCCATGAACCTTCGACTCTTGCCACACATGACTTTGTTTGATGCAAGAAGCAATTTTCGGGGCATCTCCCCACGGCGGGCGCATGGGCGCGTTTGGGTCGTCTTTTGCGGACTGTTGGTCCTGATCATGCCGGCCATTTATGCAGCGGAGGCGCAGTCCAATTCACCGCCGGCCACCCAGGCCGCGGCTTCGCGCCTGTTTACCGCCACCGAAAGAGGCGACCTTGCGGCTGTCAAAGCAAGGCTCGCCACCGGCGACCCGGTGGACGCGCGCAACGACCGGGGCTGGACTCCTTTGATGACCGCCGCCAAGGCCGGCAACCCGGAGATGGTCAAGTTCCTGATCGAGAAGGGCGCGGATGTAAATGCGAAGTCAACCTCCGTGACGGGCAGCACCGTCCTTTCTTTCGCAGCCGAAGGCAGCAACCTGGTCGTGCTCGGGGAATTGCTGGCGCACGGAGCGAAGATAAATGCTCCCAGCAGCAGCGGCTCGACACCGCTTTATTTTGCGGTGGCAAACCACCTGACGGCAGTGGCGGAAGCCTTGCTTTCCGCGGGTGCGGACATAGAGGCGGGTGGCCACACCGATGCGACCGGCGCGCATTACACTCCTCTCATCGCGGCAGCTTGCTCGGGCGACATGGCCATGGTCGAATTGCTCCTCGCCAAAGGAGCCAGGATCGAGAGGGCCAGCAACAATGGAGACACCGCGTTGATGGCTGCGGCAAAATATGAGCACCCGGACATTGTGAAGCTGCTTATCGCCAAAGGCGCCAACGTTAAGGCCGCCGGCCCGAAAGGGCACACCGCCTTGATCTACGCCGCGTACAACGGACGGCTGGAAAACATGAAACTGCTGCTTGCCGCCGGAGCCGATCCAATGGCCACCGCCACGGATTCGGATGTTCCCGGAGGGCCCAGGTATGACGCAGCCACCCTGGCCCGCCAGCAAAATCATCCAGAAGCACTGACCCTGATTTTGGATGCTCAAGCCAAAGCGGTTGGCGCCAATGCTTGGCGAAAATCTGGCGATTGATGAATCTCCCATTTTGGATCTGCGCCTTCAGGATGCGCTCAATGGCGGATTGCTAATTGACGCGTTTGGAGCCGGCCGGTCTGGTCGCCGGGAGGAACCACAAGGCAGGCTCTCTCCTCTGAACCATCGCAGCAGTTGAAATAATCAAAGGATTGGTCGCCGCCGATTGTCCAACCATGTAAAGTGATGCCGCATGGTCGAACTTGACGAAGAGCGCGGTTGGATTCGCAACAGCCAGCAAGGCGATCAGGAGGCATTTGCAGCGCTGGTGCGCCGCCATCAACAGATGATTCATGCACTGACATACCGGATGACAGGGTTGCCGTCCGAGGCCGAGGATCTTGCCCAGGAAACTTTTATCCAGGCTTACCTCCAGCTTCGCCAATACCGGGGAGAGGCCCGGTTCTCCTCCTGGCTCTATCGCATCGCCGTCAATCTCTGCCTGAATTGGAGAAGACGCCAGCAACGTCAGGGCCGGCTGCAGACCGCCTGGCTGGAAGACCAGGCCGCCGCCACTTCCGCCGCGCCCGGGAGCCTCCTGACGGATCGCGTCCAGGAGGCGCTCATGCAGTTGAAGCCCAAGCAGCGGGCCGCCATCGTGCTCACGATTTACGAAGGATTGAGCCATGCCGAAGCCGCCCGCGTGCTCGGCTGCCCGGAAGCCACTGTGTCCTGGCGCGTCTTTGCCGCTCGCAGGAAGCTCAAACGCCTGTTGCAACATCTTCAATCCGCCGGAGGCGCCGCATGAAAGACCCCGAACTGGATCAACTGCTCAAGTCCGCTCCTGTTCCAGATCGCCCGCAAGCTTACTGGGACGAGTTTTTCCGGCGGGTCGTGACCAAGGCTCATGGCCTCCAAACCCAAACGCCAGCCGGAGCCGATGGCCGTGCGCCCGATCCATTCCGACTCCGTTTCCGGCTCCGATTCGCCGCCGTCGGCCTTGGACTCACCGTCCTTTTTCTCCTCGTTCTCTTTGCCCTCAACTTTCGGCAAGCCCGGCGCCAGCCCATCACCGACTCACAATTGGCCGCGGCGCGGAAGTATTTGCAAGAAATCGAAACCCTTTTCCCCAACCAGGTCCAGGCCATTGCCTTCGACCAGGAAGGTTCGCGCCTGACGCTGGCCGAACGGGCCGATGTCCCCGTCTCCTCGCCGCTCTACCTGAGAATCTGCGGGGCCAGCGGCTGCAAGGATTACCTGACCTTCAGCGGCCAGGAAATTCAACTTGACGGACAAAAGGTGACCGTGCTCGCCGAGGCGCGTGGCGGAATCATTCTCGCCGGCAATCAATTCGTCTGGTCGAGCGCGGCGCGGATCGGTCCAGGCCGGGATTTGAAAGTCGAAGCCCGAAATCTTGGTTTGACAGCGATGTGATCCACATGAAGACGGCCCTTCTTATCCGAAAAGAATTTGTCTTCAGGAGTTGTCATAATAATTGAAAATGAAATTGCTCGACACATTGTTGCTGCTGGGCATCACCGGTTGGCCGGGCGCGGTTCATGCGCAACTGCAACTCCTGCCGGACAAGGAACCGCCCTGCGTCTTTGCCGGTCCAGAGCGGAAAATTGCCCTGAGCTGGCGTAATGCCGGCGACCAGATTTTTGAGAAGGAAATTCGCTTTCGGATTTTTCAAACCACTTCGGCCACGGCGGTTCCATTGGGTGAAATGGCGTGGAAACGACTTCAGGTGCTGCCGCGGCAAACCGTTTTGGAATCCGCACAACTGGATTTTCCCGCCGTCAAAGCGGAGACGACGTTTCTCGTCCAGTGGCTGGAAAACTCCAACAGTGTGGTCGGCCGGACGGAAGTTTTGGTCTATCCGACGAATTTGCTGGCGGAGTTGAAACTGCTCGCCGGAGAAGAACCGCCCGGCGTTTTTGACCCGCAAAACCAGCTCAAGCCCCTGCTCAAGGCCGCCGCGGTCGAATTCTCCGATTTGGAAGACGCCGGGGTGGAGGACTACCGGGGGAAGCTGGTCATCGCCGGGCCGTTCCAAAGTCAGAAGCAAATCCGGAGCAGCCTGGCGGCCCAACTGCAAGGCGTGGCCAAGAAAGGCGCGGGAGTGGTTTGGCTGCTCCCCCCACCGGAACGGGCCGATCGGCCTCCCGACAAACTCCGTCCGTCGTTTTATTCCGTGCTGGAAAAGACCAACGCCATGGTCGTCGTCCAGCCGGATTTGGTGGCCGATTTGCCGGACCATCCGCGGTCGCAGATCAATTTGATTTATTTCTGCCGGCTGGCCCTGAATCCTCAGCCGATGGCTTTGCCTGATTTGTCTTCACACCCATAAACCACAAACAGATTATGAAACACAAACACACCCTTGCCCTTGCCTGCTTATTGCTCGCCGGCGGCATGGCCCGCGCCCTGGCGGCGGATGTTCTTACCGTCGCTGTTTTCGATTTTGAATCGAAGGACGAAGCCGTGCGCGACCTTGGCCCAAAGGTCGCCGCGCTGGTCAGCGCCGACCTTTCCGCCGAGCCGCAAATCATCACCGTGGAGCGCGCCGAACTGGAAAAGGTCCTGGGCGAACAGGAACTCGGTTTGTCCGGCACGGTTTCGCCGGACACCGTCGCCAAAGTCGGCCGCCTCACCGGCGCCAAAGTGCTCGTCACCGGCCGGGTCTTCAAAGCGGACAAGGACTTGATTCTGGTCGCCAAGATCATCGGCACGGAAACCAGCCGCGTCTATGGCGAAGTGGTCAACGGCAAAACCGGCGCGGAGATCGCCGATTTGTCGGCGGAACTGGCCAAGAAAATTGCCGCCGATGTCACACAAAAGGGCGACACCCTAATCGCCAAAGTCGAGACGCGCGACCAGCGCATCGAGCGCATTCTCAAATCGCTCAAAGAAGGCCCGCGTCCCTCCGTTTCCATCAGGCTCCCCGAAACCCATTTCGGCCTGCCCGTCATTGATCCCGCCGCCGAAACCGAGCTTTCCTACATCCTTCAAAAATGCGGATTTACCATCATGGACGAAAAATCCGACAAGAAGCCTGACATTGAAATCACCGGCCAGGCCTTCAGCGCCTATGGCATGCGCAAGGGCAACTTGATTTCCTGCAAATCACGCATCGAGGTCAAGGTTCACGAGCGCCTCGGAGGGAAGATACTCGCCCAGGACAGCCAGACCAGCGTGGCCGTGGACATCGCCGAACAAACCGCCGCCAAGACCGCCCTGCAAAACGCCGCCGACGAACTGGCCGAGCGCCTGCTGCCCAAGCTCCTGCCATGAAAAACCGCGAGCGAATCCTTGTGGGCGCCGGGGTGCTTCTGGTGGCTCTTGGCGCTGCCATCGCTCTGGCTTTGTGGCACGTTTCCGCTCCAGACCTCATCCCACCTCCAACCGAGGGTGACATGCTGGCAATGGCGATCAGCAACAGGGCAAAACATGCCAAGGATTTTCAATACCTCCCCGACCAGTCAAACAAGGTCGAGCGCATTGATCCGTCGCGTCGAATTCGCCTTGCGGTCGGCTGGTTGGGACTGCCCGACGAAGCCCGGAACCAGGAAATCGGCGACCTGATCGTGGCGGAGTTGAGCGGTGCAAAAAACCTCGAACTGGTGGACCGCCAATCGCTCAACGCCGTCTTGCGGGAAAGTGAGTTAAGCCTCTCCGGTCTGGCCCGTGCCGCGGGCGCGGTGCGGGTGGGCAAATTATTGCGCGCCGACTGGTTTCTGATGGGCAGCAGTGCGGTGGTCAATGGCACCAACTGCATCGTCGCGCGCATTGTTGACAGTCGCACTGGAACGATGCGGGATATCACGTTGCTGCCCAGCAAGAAGGAACCGAGAACCTTGGCCGGGGACCTGGCGGAATTTGTACGCCAGTGCCGGGCCAGCGCATCCAGTGCCCGGCCGCGTGTTTATGTCTCCATCGGGGAATTCGAGGACACGAGCATGAACAGCCATCAGAGCGGTTTCGGTGACCAATTGCGCGCCCATCTTGCCTCCGCGCTGCGGGCCAATACCAACGTGACTGTGTTGGAGAGGGATGGCTTGGAAAGCTTGTTGCAGGAAATGCGCCTTGACTTGGCGGGATTGACCGATGAGCAAACCACAAATCCGGAGCTCCAGATACAATCCGCTGTGTGGACAGTTTCGGGCTACTATCAGGCCTATGAAAAGGAGGGGCAAGACGTGGAACTGCTTTTGCATTTGGACCGGGCGTTCGGCCCCATCCGGGAATCAACCCTGCGCGGCACTGGAGAGGAGTTGTTTCATATCGCCGAAAAAACCATGGAAACAGCGGTGAACAATACGGCAGCGGCGGTGTTTGTCCCATCGCGCAGCCGGGAAATAAAAGAAGCGACAAAAATGATGCTGGAAGGGACTGCTTATCAGCGAGGGATGGTCATGGGAAACCTCATCGGCCCCAATAGGTATAATTGGTACAGTCAATACGAAGCGGGAACGCAAGCGCAGAAACGGCACCGGCGCGAGGAGGGGCTGCGGGCCGCTCAAACAGTGCTGCTCTTGGATCCCACTAATCAGGTGGCAATGTTGTATGTGGGCGTTTATTTGCAGGATCCGCTGATAGATCGGGGTGAGGAGGCGGGGAAGTATTTCCAGGAAGCGGCGGATTTCCCGGTGGATAACCGGCTCAAAGCCGTCGCCATGGGAGATCTGGCGGAGAGCTACGCAAGGTCTGATCCCGCCGAAGCCGTACGCGTGTTACAACGGGCCAGGGAACACTTTAAAACCAACGCCGAGTTCCTCTCAATTCTGGGTACAAGTGAATTGAACCGATCAATCCCAGCCGCAGCCTCGCCTGAAGACAACAGCCCCGACCGGGTGCGGCAGCTTGCCGAGCAACGCCTTTTCGCCCAGCTTCAGGACAATCAGGACAAGTGGATCAAATGGCAATCCTGGGCCTATCCGGATGGGTTCGTGGGAGCTTACGCCCGAACGTTCGGGAAGGACGATTTGGCCGGACTGAAAGACTACGAGGCGTTGCTCCCCACCCTGAAACAGAAATTCCCCGCCACCGCCCCGTATTTTGTGGCGTCCGCGTTCGCACGACAGACCAATTCGAATAATCCGTTTACGGCGGAATTTGAACAGATGGTCGCCTGGTGTTCGGAGCACCCTGACACAGTGATGTATCCCGACAGGTTCTTCGATTACGCCTTCGGCTACTGCTACTGGTGGTGTTTAGACCACAAGCAGAATGAGTTGGCGGCGCGGTTGATCGAGGCCAGAGGCCGTGAACTTGCCACAGTCGCCCGCATGGGAACCTCAACGTCGAACCAGGGCTTCTCGGTGGTGGCGAGGTCTAATTTGGTGGCTCAAAGCACGCTGGGGACGCCCCGCACCAATGTGCTCCAGCCCCTCGCCGTCCCTGTCACCAACGCCGCCACCCTGCTCTTGTCCCCACCCGATCGGATCAACCTGGCGAGAAGTTATTACCGGATGGGGCGGGCCAGGGACGCCTTGGATATAGTTGACAGTATTGCGGAGCGTCCAACGCCTACCGACAACAACCTCTACCCTTGGGAGCCTATGACAATCCCTGGATTCACCAACGAGGCCAGGGCTTTCTTCAGACATGAACTCGGCTTGCCGCCAATCGTGGATGACAAATTGTTGACTTTGGGCGATCCGTGCTTGCGTCTCCAATCCCCTTTCGCCTTCTCCACCGATTCCCAAGGAATTTGGTTGGCCGCAGGCCCCACGCTTTTCCGGCTGGATTTCAACGCCGTGACCAACGATATCATTCCAATACCCAACCGCGATGGCGCAAATGACACCGTCATCTGTGAAGGGGCGGAGCGGCTTTGGGTCGGCACCGACGGCAATGGAATCATCGAATTCGATCAGGCGACCCATAAACGGCTCCGCCGCTGGACCGAACAGGACGGGCTTTATTCGGACCATATTTCGCGCCTGTGCCTGGACAAGGGCACGCTCTGGATCGGGTTCAGTCATCAAGGCAGAGGCGCCTTGGGCCGTTTGGATTTGGTGAGCGGACGCGCCAGTGCGTTCGCGCCGACGATGCGACCCGACACGGATAGAGCTATTGTTTACGGGATACACCTCTCCTATCAAGCCGAACCGCCGGGTGAAGCAATTACCGGCCTGGCCATGGGGCAACCGGGTGAATTGTACGTCGCGACGACCTGGCAGGTGCTGCGATACCGGATTAAGGAAGATAAATGGGACGACGTGGAGCACATCAAAAACAATGGATTCGCTTGCGACGGTTTGCATTTGTTTGTCAACCAAGCAGACCGTCTTCGTAATACACCGCCACTGCACCTCAAGCCTGGAATCAACGGCGTCGCCGTGTTGACGCTGTCCGACGGGCATTGGGACCAATTTGGACAACCGTCCGGGCTGCCCATGCCTGACTCGACGGCCACGGCTTTCAGCGGCAAAGACGTTTGGGTGGGCGGCAAGGGCTACCTCGGTGTCTTGGACTTGGAAAAAAAGACCATGCGCAAACGCGGTTACATGCAAGCCAACGCGGTGGATCATCTGGAGGTGGCAGGCGGCTTCCTCTGGGCGCAATTCGGCGGCGACCTCTATCGCTTTCCCCTCTCCGTCGCCAACTGACCGAAAAAAGTTTCAACAATCCGTAAACCAAGAAATGCGCGCTATGACAAACCGATCCTGGTGTGCTGGGCTGGTGTTGCTCGTCGCGTTCGCCACAACTGCCTTGGCCCAGTCCAACGCCACGCCGGCGCGCCTCGCCATCCTGGCCGCCGACCGCGCGCTTGGCGTTGCGGATGACATGCTGACGGCCGCTTTCTCCAAGCGCGAGGGTGTCGTCCTGCTGGAACGGGCCGAGATCGAGAAAGTCTATCGCGAACAGCAACTTTCCGCCGCCAACCAGGACCTCATCAAATTGGGGCAAATCCTCGGCGCAGATGGTCTGGCCCTGTTGCAAATCGTCACCGAGGGAACCAACCAATTCCTGCAATCCCGTCTCATCGCCGTCAAACCCGGCGTTGTTCTCGCCGAGTTCCGGTCTCCCTGGCCGTTGGAAGACCTGGCGCAATAGTCGGGCCTTGCCGCCAATGATTTTTCCCCGCTCCTTCCCAAACTGACCGTGCTGCCCAAGGACGCCGTGCCCCTTTCCGTTCTCAACCTTCGCTCCCCCTTACGCACCGCCGCCAGCCAGGAACTGGAGCGCGAACTGACCGTCCCGCTCATCCAGCGCCTCACCCGCGAGCGCAACGTCTGGTCTGCTTGCCGCCGTGAACCAGAGACCCCCGATGATTCCTGCCGCCCCAACATCGTCCAGCGCGAATAAAACCTGGAGCGGCGGGTTTTTTACGAAATGCTGTCGCATGCCCGGGGCGTCACAAACGGACGAAGCCTGTCTGCTGGCGGAGGATGTGGACTGGAACACGCGCACCATCTGTTTTTTTCCTTCTCTGTCATTTTTAATGTTTGACTGACGAGACGGCGAGAGTCTCCGCCGCTGAATTGTTCCAACCGCCGCCCAGGGCCTTGATCAGTTGAACGGCGGCGATGAGGCGCTCGCCCGCAAGTTGGGCATTGCCGCGCTCGGCCTGCAGCGCGTCCCGGCTGGCGTCCACGACTTCAATATAGCTGACAATGCCCGACTGATAACGGTTAGTCGCGAGGCCAACCGCGCGGCGCGCGTTCATCACCGCGCGCTGTTGGGCGGACGACTGATCCGCCAAATGACGAATGCCGGACAGGCTGTCCTCCACCTCGTTAAAGGCCAC
The DNA here is from genome assembly GCA_963707025.1 of uncultured Verrucomicrobiae bacterium. Lineage (GTDB taxonomy): Bacteria > Verrucomicrobiota > Verrucomicrobiia > Limisphaerales > Palsa-1400 > JBEKOF01. The sequence continues at coordinate 262,981 of CAVPOM010000005.1, forward strand.
CAGCACTTGTTGCCGGTAATTCGCCACCGACTCCTCGAAAACGGCCTGGGACCGATGGTAGTTCGCTTTGTTGCGGCCTCCGGCAAAAATCGGCAGGGAAAGACTTGGACCGATGGACCAGGTTCGGCTGTTCCAGTTGAACAAGGTGTCCACATCGGCGCTCAAGTAGCCGCCCGAACCAGTGAGCGTAAGCACGGGAAAAAACGCAGCTTTCGCCACACCAATGCGGGCATTGGACGAGGCAAGCTGGCGTTCCGCCTGGGCGACATCCGGTCGTCGCTCCAGCAAATCGGAAGGCAGACCGGCGGGGATTTCAGGCGGTTGCGGGTTCCAGGCGCCCGCTGTTTCAGCAGCTACGTGAAACGAGGATGGATTACTGCCGGCCAAAATGGCGATGGCATTCTCCAATTCCGCGCGTTGTTGCGCGAGCGACGCGGCTTCAGCTTCCGTGGTGGCCAGTTCGGTTTCGGCGCGTGCAATGTCGAGATCGTTGCCGATGCCGCCGTTAAAACGGCTCTGCACCAGCCCCACCTGCTCCTTGCGCAATTCAACGGTGCCGGTCACGGTGGCCAACTCGGCGTCGAGAGCGCGGAGCCTGAAATAATTCTGCGCAACGTCAGCCTGCAGGGTCAACAAAACGCTGCCGAATGCGGCGAGCGACGCTTGGGCATCGGCGCGGGCGCTTTCAAACCCGCGGCGCACACGGCCCCACAGATCAATCTCGTAACTGAGGTCAAGCGGGGCCTGCCAAGTGTTCGCCGTCAAAGTGCCAAAGCTGGGTGATTGGTTCGGCGAGTAGCGCTGGCGGGCAAAGCTTGGATCAAGACTCAAGCTCGGCAGCAAATCGCCCCTGGCCACGCGCGCCGTGGCACGGGCTTGATCCACCCGCGCAACGGCCGCTTTGAGGCTTTGGTTCGCGCGCATTGCCTGCAATTCCAAATCATTCAAATTGGTGTCGCCAAAGACCTCCCACCAATTGCCCTTCGGCACACCATCCAGCGGGCGGCCTTCCTTCCATTGCCCCAGTTTTGCGGCCTTATAGTTTTCGGGGACCGAGTTGGTCGGCGGCCGATAATCCGGGCCGATGGTCAGGCTTCCGGCTTGGGCGGAAGCGGGGGAAAACAACGCCGCGAGCAGAAGAATTCCCGCCACCGCACTTGGCGCGCCCAATGCGGGGCCGTTGGGTTCGTGACTGGCAATGACGGAAGGCTTCCGGGAAACGCGCCTCATGAGGGTGAGATAGAAGACCGGTGTCAGAAACAGGCCGAACAACGTCACGCCGATCATCCCGGCAAAGACGGCCACGCCCATCGCCTGCCGCATCTCCGCGCCCGCGCCATGGGCCACCACTAGAGGGAAAACGCCCGCGATGAAGGCGATGGAGGTCATCAGAATGGGACGGAGACGAAGGCGGCTGGCCTCGACCGCCGCCTGGAACGCAGGAACACCTTCCTCATCCTGTTTGTGCCGGGCAAATTCGACAATGAGAATCGCGTTCTTGCAGGCCAGGCCGACCAGCACGATCAGGCCGATTTGCGTGAAAATATTATTGTCACCGCCCTTGAGCCAGACGCCGCTGATGGCGAAGAGCAGGCACATCGGCACAATCAGGATGATGGCCAGTGGCAGACGCAAACTCTCGTATTGCGCCGCCAGGACCAGGAACACGAGCAGGATGCAGAGCGGATAAACATAAATGGCCGAATTGCCTGCCAGGATGCGCTGATAGGTCAAGTCCGTCCATTCGAAGGTCATCCCCTTGGCCAGACCGTCTCCCGCCAGCTTGGCGATCAACGCCTCCGCTTGGCCGGAACTGTAACCGGCGGCGGGACCGCCATTGATTTCGGCGGCGGGATAGCCATTGTAACGCAGAGCGCGGTTGGGTCCGTGCGTTTCCGTCACCTTCACCAAGGCCCCCAATGGCACCATCTGGCCTTTGTCGTTGCGCGTTTTCAGCCGCGTGATGTCCTCAGGGCGGTCGCGAAACTGCCCGTCGGCCTGGGCCACGACCTGATAAGTGCGCCCGAAACGATTGAAGTCATTAACATAAAGGGAACCGAGATAAATCTGCATGGTCTCGAACAAATTCTGGAGCTGCACGCCTTCCTGCTTGGCTTTGATGCGGTCAATGTCCGCGTCCAGTTGGGGGACGTTGACGGTGAAGGTGGAAAACACGCTGGCCAGGCCGGGAGTCTGATAGCTTTTGCCAATAACGCCTTGAAGGCTCTGGTAGAGAGCGTCGTAGCCCAGGTCGGCGCGGTCTTCCACGTAGAGCTTGAATCCGCCGATGGTGCCCAAGCCATTCACGGGCGGCGGCGGCACGGTCAGGACGAAAGCATCTTGAATGCCGGCGAACTGCTGATTTAATGTGGCAGCGATAGCCGGGCCACTGAGCTGGGACGACGTGCGTTCCTCAAACGGCTTCAAACAAAAAAAGACGATGCCTTCATTGGGTGACACGCTAAACCCGCTTATGCTCAACCCTGGGAAGGCGACGGCGCTTTCCACTCCGGGCTGCTTGAGCCCGATATCCGACATGCGGCGGATGACGGCTTCGGTGCGGTCGAGCGAAGCGGCGTCGGGCAATTGGGCGAAGGCCACCAGATATTGTTTGTCCTGCGTCGGCACAAAACCGGTGGGGACTTTGTTGAAACTCCAGCCGGTCAAAGCCACCAGGCCGCCATACACGACCAGCGCCACAACGCTCTTCCGCAGCACACTGCCCACCCCGGCGGAGTATTTGTTCCCGGCCCACGCAAAAATCCGGTTGAATGGCCCGAAGAACCAGCCGAGTGATTTTTCCATGAATCGGGCGAACCAATCTTTGGGCGCATGGTGGTCTTTGAGCAACACGGCGCAAAGGGCCGGAGAAAGCGTCAGCGAACTGAACGCTGAAATCACCGTCGAGATGGCGATCGTGATGGCAAATTGTTTGTAAAACTGCCCCGTGAGGCCGCTGATGAAAGCCGTCGGCACGAAGACGGCGCAGAGCACCAGGGCGGTGGCAATAATCGGACTGGTCACTTCGCTCATGGCCCGTTTGGCCGCTTCCACCGGCGAGAGTCCCAGCGCGATGTTGCGCTCGACATTTTCGACCACAACGATGGCGTCGTCCACCACGATGCCGATGGCCAGCACCAGGCCAAACAGGGACAAATTGTTGATGGAAAAGCCCAAGGCCAGCATCACGGCAAATGTGCCGATGAGGGAAACGGGCACGGCGACGAGGGGGATGATGGAGGCGCGCCACGTTTGCAGGAAAAGAATGACCACGATGACCACCAGCAAGATCGCCTCCAGCAAGGTATGCACCACCGCCTCGATGGAATGCCGCACGAATACCGTCGGATCATACACCACCGAGTAATCCACCCCGTCGGGAAAACTCTTCTTGAGTTGCTCCATGGTGCGGCGAACGTCCGCGGAGAGTTGGAGAGCGTTGGCGCCTGGGGTTTGAAAGATCGGCAGGGCCACGGCGGTCTTGTTGTTCAAGAGCGAACGCAGCGAGTAACTGTCCGCGCTCAATTCGATCCGGGCGATATCTTTGAGCAGGGTTTTCTCCCCCTCGAGTCCTGTCTTGACAATGATGCGCCCGAATTCCTCCGGGGAAACCAGCCGTCCCTTTGCGTTGATCTGCAACTCAAAATCCACGGGATTGGAAACCGGTTGCTGGCCAATCGCGCCTGCGGCGACTTGCACATTCTGTTCGCGGATGGCGCTGACCACGTCGCTGGCGGTCAGATTTCGCGCCGCGATCTTGTCTGGGTTGAGCCAGACGCGCATCGCATAATCACCCGAGCCGAAAACCTGGACGTCGCCCGCGCCTGGGATGCGCGCCAGCACATCCTTCACTTGGAGCGTGGCGTAATTGCGCAGATAAACGTCGTCATACCGGCCCGAAGGCGAGAACAAATGCACGACCATCGTCAGGTCGGGGGATTGCTTGGTCGTCGTCACCCCTAGCTGGCGAACTTCTTCCGGCAGCTTGGCCAAGACCTGGGACACCCGGTTTTGCACCTGCACCTGGGCTTTGTCCACATCCGTGCCGAGCTTGAACGTCACCGTCAGCGTCAGCACCCCGTCGGGCGTCGCCTGGGAAAACATGTAAAGTGAATTCTCCACGCCATTGACGGATTGTTCCAGCGGCGAGGCCACAGTTTCGGCAATGGTCTTGGGATTGGCGCCGGGATAAACCGCGCGCACCACGATGGTCGGGGGAACCACCTCCGGGTATTCGCTGATGGGCAGGCGAAACATCGAGATCAGCCCGATAAGAAAGACCACTGCCGAGAGTACGCCCGCGAAGATCGGGCGGCGGATGAAAAAGTGAGAGAAGTTCATAAGTTTGATCCTTTGAGTTTCAACGTTGGGCGATCTTGACGGAGGAGCTTGCGGCCACTTGTGCCTGCGGCGTCACCGGCATCCCCGGCCGGATGCGTTCCATTCCGTTGACGATGATCTTTTCGCCCGGCAGCAAGCCGGAGCGGACGATGCGCCTGCCTTCCACCGCCGGGCCGAGCTTCACGGCCGTGTAAGCGACGGTGTTGCTGGCGGTGAGTGTCAATACATATTTCTGCGCCTGATCAGTCCCGATGGCCCGTTCGGACACCAGCAACGCCGCATGCCGCTCGCTCAGAGGAACCCGGATGCGCGCAAACAATCCCGGCATAATCCGCCCGTCCTCGTTGGAAAACACCGCGCGCAGCAGAATGCTGCCGGTGTTGGGGTCCACGCGGTTGTCGAACGACTCAATGTGCCCGCGGTGCGGGAAGCCCGTTTCGTCGGCGAGTTGCAGCTCGATGGGGATCTGGCCCTTGCCGTTGGTCTCCATTTTTCCAGCCTGGACAACCGCGTTGAATTTCAGCAGCGAATCCTCGTCCACGTCCGCATAAACGTATACGGGATTCACCGAAACCAGGGTCGTCAACAGAGAGGCCGATCCCGGACCGCCACTGACGTAATTGCCTTCGGTCAGCAAGGCGCGGCTGACACGGCCATCAATGGGCGCGCGCACCTGCGTGTAATCCAGGTCCAGCTTGGCCGAGTCGCGCGCAGCTTGCGCGGCGAGCAACGCAGCCTTGGCCTCCTGAAAACGCGCCACGCGTGCGTCGGATTCCTCGGTGGAAATGGCTTTGTTGGCCAGCAAGTCAGAAGCCCGGCCGGCCTCGCGCTTTGCGTTTTCCAACAGTACGCTGGCGCGGTCGGCTTCCGCCTCCAGGTTGTTGAAGGCGGCCTGATGCCAACGCGGGTCAATCACAAAAAGCACGTCGCCCTTCTTCACCAATTGGCCCGATTGAAACCGCACTTCCTGGATGTAGCCAGAAACACGCGGCCGAACCTCGACCGATTCCACAGGTTCGGTGCGTCCCGTGAATTCGTCCCACTCCACCAGTTCCCTTTGCTCGACCGGCGCCACCGTCACTGTGGGCGGTGGCGGTTGTTGTGGCGCGGCATTTGCGCCGCAACCCGTGAGGAGGATGGCCACAAATCCAACGACCGGAACGGCCAGGGCGAAAACGAAAACATTTTTTGTTGTCATAGTATTTTTGGGTTTGAGATTCGGGATCAAGTGCGAATGCCGTCAGGCTCAGGCCGCAAGCGTGAAAGGCTCCAACCTGCGCAAGGAATGCTGGTGAGCGGTCCAAGCAGCCGAGCTTTGCACCTTTTCTTCCGCGAGCACCGGCAACAGCAGCAAGGGCTCAGGCGTCAGGGACACCAAAGCGTACGCTTCATTGACCGCCTGATAAACTAGCCGCGCCGGCACGCCGGCGTATTCCGAGGTGAACTTTCTCACCAAAGCAGATTTGAGTTTATCCGCCTTGGATCTGGGGAACAGTGGCTTGAAGGGATTCGCGCTTTTCGCAGGCGTGTTTTCGATTAGTAACTGAACTGACTGGTCAATTCTTTTTTGGATAGTTTTCATGCGTGTCTTTCTTTCTTTGTTTACTTTAAATCTGTCAGGCTGCGACTGCCTTGGCTCCGAGTAAATTCATGACGGTGGCTTCCAAATTCTCCAAAACTTTCAAGTCATTTTGCACCCTGGCTTCGACCATCATTCCACAGAGTAATGACTGCAAAGTGACCGACGCGGCCACGGGATCTTTCACCGTGACAGAGCCTTCGCGGATGGCATCCGCGATCGCGCTCTCGACATATTTCCTGCTCGCATTCATCAGATGCTCGCTCTTGGCGCGGATTCTCTCATCCAGGGTGGCAAGTTCGCTTCCCACACTCGTATAAGGGCAACCGCAAACACGTCCGTATTCCCCGGCCTTTTCCTTCTGGACCGCATAAATCATCCGGCAAAAATTCTGAATTCGTTCCAAAGGCGGCACCTGTGGCGAGAAGATGTGGTCCATCGCCGGACGCTTCTCCCTCCAGTGCTCTTCATAAGCCTCCACGACCAAATCCGTCTTGGAAGGAAAGAAATGATAGAAACTGCCCTTGTTGATTCCGGCGCGCTTGCAAATATCGTCCACGCTGACGGAACCGTAGCTGCTGTCCCAAATGAGCTCGAATCCCACTTGCAGCAACTTTTCTTTCGTTTCACATGTCTTTTTCATGTTCAGCACTGTTGGTCTGATTCTCCCAACACCGACACTCTCGCATAAATAAACTGACCAGTCAACTTTTTTCTGCAGAAATGTTGATTTTTTGGGCCAGAGTCTCGGAGGTAAGCCGTGACAGGTCTTTCTCGGCCGCCCGTTCAAGCAGGACGCGATACATTGTTACCGGCGGTTGCGCTCGGCCAGGAATTCTTCCAGCGGGCGGCAATGCAGAGGCTTGCGGCGGGCGCGTTTGAATTTGGGGGACTCAAGCTGCGCCTCATCCCGCGACAAGTCACGCCACAGGCTCTCCATCACCCGAAGTTTCTCGGCGATGGTCATTTTCTCCAATGGCAATGTAATTTCCATTTTCTTTTCGATACCGCTGAACCGTCTAAATCTCGCGTGTCCTGGGGATGACGTCAATAGCGGGCAGGCAATTCTCGCCATTGCCAACACGGCCACAACCCAGGGGGGCGAGTGATGTCGGCATGGCGAGACTCCGTTCGAGCCGAAACTCGATCTCCTGGGGGAAAGTCACGTTTTGACACTCCCTGTCACAATGGGTCACGCAATGGAAAATGGCGGGAGTGGCGGGGCTCGAACCTGCTACGAATCGTTGAATATCAAGGGTTTAGGTGGGGTGCCCTCACAAGGAGCCTCACAGAAGCCAGTCACACTGAGTCACGACCTGGCGCAAGTAGTCACGGCGTGGGATAAACTTTCCGCTCCGCTCAAGGCCGCAATCCTCGCCATTGTCGGCGCGGCGACAGTAAAGGAGGTTCAGTGACCAAGGCCCGCCAGCTTTTCCCGAATTGCCTGCGGATCACTCCGGCAGTCCAAGACAGCCCATACTCGGGCCGTCATGCCTTCTTGATCGTAATAGACGGCGTAGGGGAAACGCTCGGACAGCAGCCAATGGTAACCAAATTGCTTGGAATGAATTCCCGCGTAAAGGCGAAGCGATTCAATGTCCGAAAACAACGACTCCTGGAAATAATCTCCCAACCCTGCCTGCTGTCGTTCGTAAAAATCAAATCCGTTGGAGAGGTCATCCCGTGCCGACGGCAGAATAAGGATACTCATTTCACCCGGTTGCGGAGTTGCGTTTTCGCTGTCTCCCAGTCCATGAAGGATTCCTTGCCCTGCTCCACTCGCGCGGCCCTCTCTCCGAGAACCTCGCCATGCCATTTGGGAGATTCAAGCTGCTCCTCATCCCGCGTCAAGTCGCGCCAGAGGCTCTCCATCACCCGAAGTTTCTCGGCGATGGTCATTTTCTCCAATGGCAATGTAATTTCCATTTTCTTTTCGATACCGCTGAACCGCCTAAATCTCGCGTGTCCTGGAGATGATGTCAATAGCGGGCAGGCAATTCTCGCCATTGCCAACACGGCCACGGACAAGGGGGGCCAGTGACACCGGAGCGGCACGGCAGCGAGATAAAGCGAGCAGAACCGGACAGCGAGCACCACTGCTCGCCGGTTCTGCGGCCGTACGCGGTGACAACTGGCGACAGCGAGAGGCGGCGGGGTGGTGCCCAGCGCCACCCGCCGCCTCCGCTGGGCTTGTCTAAAGCGCATATTTCGGCGCGACAACGAAAAGGAAGCGTGACCTGTTACCGTGGTGCCAGCCTGATTCAGGTGCGCCTCCGTGGGGATGTGGCGGCGGGAAACACGAGCGGTTGCGGCCCGCGTGGTGAAATTGTCGAGTTCACCCCGGCTTCGCGTCGGCGGATGCTGGAACTGCTGGCGAAAGTGGAACAGGCGGCGGTGCCTCTCGCCTTCACCCTGACCTAAGCGTTACGTTGCGAAAAAGGAGGAAATGCCGGTGATGGAACAAAAGCCGGGCCGGTATTGGGGTGTGATTGGCCGGGAACACCTGCCATTTGGGAAACGGGAAGATCGGGAAGTCACGGGAGACCAGGCGGTGAAACTGCGGAGGGCCATGCGGCGTTACCGTGTGGCGAACACCCCGCCGGAGAAGCGGAAATATCTGCGGAAGAGCCAACTGTGGTCGGAAGATTTTACGGCCAAGCTGTTTTGCAACGTCGAGTTCTGGATGGAACGTCTGCCGAAATTGATCGGCCTTTATGAGAATACCGCAATTGTGATTCCGAATTCCGCATGACCCTTTCACGGAGCCAAGAGAGAACCAGAATTCAAAAAGTGAGAACTGAGGCTTGCACATACCCACTGTTCCTTGACATCTGTGACTTTTGAGTGCAGGCTGGAAGCCATGAGTGATTATACTTCTTTATGGCCGATTTTGGGCGGCGGTGCAGTCGGCTTTCTAAGCAGCTTAGGAACATCGCTGATTTCAGAAACGAGAAGGCGTGAGGCCGAGAGATTAAGCCTTACGGGAGCAATCGTTGGTGAAGTATCGGCGCTCATCGATATTTCCGAGCGCCGCAATTACATTGAGGGTCTTCGTGAATTGATAAGCCGAGCGAAAGCCAACAAGGATGCACCAGACAAAAGTGTCTGGTACCATTTCTCCGTGCGCCGCAATCCATTTCCGGTGTACGATGCTAATCTTACGCGCATCGGTATTCTTCGCGATCCGTTACCAAGGCATATCGCTCGTTTCTATGCAATGTCTTCATCAATTCTTGAGGACATCGCCGATATGAGAGAGGGTAAGATGCAGCGCGGTCGCGATGAATCAATCCACTGCCTTGAGGAACTTCTTAAACTTTTTGAAGACACACTTGTTTTGGGGCGAAAAATCGTTTCGGACGGCCATAGTCCCTAAAGTCTTCAAATAAATATACAAAAGCTGATTGAAGGAACATCGGGGTCATAGGGAACATCGGGGTCACATCTAAACATTCTACATTGGGGCGCGACGAAATGTAGAATGTTTAGATTTGACACCGTTTCACTTTTGGCCTTGAAGGCGTTTCTGAATTTGTGCCGATAGTTGAGCGGCTTCTGCCAGTGCTCTCTTATATTTATTTTCAAGCCCAGAGCCGTCTTCTGATGGTGCCAGTCGTTGTAATTGTTCCATAAGTGCATCGCATTTCGATTTTGCTGTGGCAAGTGAAGCCCTCAGCGATGCCATATCATCCCCCCCCGTTAGACAAACAAGTGATTCACAGTGACGTGCCAATGTTCGCAGAATGTGATGGTAGGTCTCCAATCTTTGAGCTGGACCCCTATTTTTAGACCACAGGTAAGTTTCGATTTTTGCCGGTTTGCTGTAGATAAGAAAGAGCAGACTTATGAAAGCAAAACGGAAAAGACACAGTGCGGCCTTCAAGGCCAAAGTGGGATTCGAAGCCCTGGTGGGGCTGAAGACGGTCGCGCAATTGGCGCGAGAGTATGCGGTGCATCCGGCGCAGGTCACGCAGTGGCGGGCGACGATTCGGGATCACATGCCCGAATTGTTTGAGCCCGGGCAACCCCGCACGGAGGATCAGGAACAGTTGATTGCCCAACTGCATGAGAAGATTGGCCAACTGACGGTGGACTTGGACTGGCTTAAAAAAAAGTCCAGGCAACTGGGGCTTTAACATGTTTAATCGCTCCCGATCCGCAGCTCAGCGTGCGGCGCCAGTGCGAGCTGCTGGCGGTGTGCCGTGGCAGTTATTATTACCAGTGCTGTCCGGAGACAGAGGAGAACCTGGCGCTGATGCGGCGGTTGGACCAGATGCATTTGGACCACCCGGTTTATGGCAGCCGCAAACTGACCGTGCTGTTGCGCCGGGAGGGTTTGACCATCAATCGCAAACGGGTGGTGCGGCTGCTGCGGTTGATGGGGATCGAGGCGATTTACGCCAAGCCCAAGACGAGTCTGCGGGAGATGGGGCACCAGATTTATCCGTATCTGTTACGCAATTTGGCAGTGACGGGACCGGATCAGGTTTGGTGTTCGGACATTACGTATGTGCCTATGGCAACTGGGTTTATGTATTTGGTGGCGGTGATGGATTGGTGGAGTCGTTACGTGCTGGGATGGCGCTTGAGCAACACGTTGGAGGCGGACTTTTGTGTGGACGCTTGGGAGGCGGCGTTGCGGGCGGGGCGTCAGGCGCCGTTGATTTCCAATACCGACCAGGGATCGCAGTTCACCTCCCCGATGTTTATCGATGCGGTGGAATCGGCGGGGGTGGACGTGAGCATGGACGGACGGGGTCGCTGGATGGACAACCGGTTTATCGAGCGGCTGTGGCGGAGCGCCAAGTATGAGGACATTTATTTGCAAGACTATGGCGACGGGTTGGCGGCAGGGCGCGGACTGGGCCGGTGGTTTGACGGCTACAACCGGGAACGACCGCACCAGGCGTTGGGCTATGCGACGCCGGCGGACGCGTATTTTGATCCCGGCACGCATGGAGCCCAACCGGCCAAATGGGAAGCGATGCAACCTGCCAGAGGCAGGAGCGATCGCAGCACTTGACAGAGAGGCAGGCGGCAGGAAAAGGCTTGAAATCAGACCGCCTGCGGCGGTAGAGTTGAGAACCCTAAGAAAACGGAGAGGGAGGACGGGCAGTGCTCCGCATCGCTCGTTCTCTCTTTCGAAAGGGTTTTGAAACACGGAATGAACAGTAGTCAACTACAATTAGTAATGACAGCAATCGGCAAAAGTCGCGCTTATTTCATGCGCTCCGTGGTCTAAAGGATGGGGTCCACCTCACTTTTCGGGGTTACAAAAATAGCATCGCGTATCTGATTCTTGAGTGGTTCCGCAAAGAAGCGAAAGATGCGTCTTTTCGTCTCCTTGCAAAAGATAGAGAAGGGAAGATCGGCATCAATTATTCCGTCCTGAAAATACTTAAATGGGGTGTGTTTGGCGTTCTTTATTTTCTGTTCAAACCTCGACAACTCAGCCTGGGTCAGTTTGTTAAATGGTGGAGGTATTTCTAAAGCCTGTGGAGCAACGCATTGCAATACTCTGGACAAGGCAGTTGGACGCAACTTCAAATTGTGTCCCCTCCACCGCGTTTCAAAATATGCCAATTCTACAAAGCATCTAGCGGTGGTGGCCGCGCTCGCCTCATCCACCGGCAGACCTTCAAACAATTTATCGAAAGATTGTTCAACTTGGCTTTTGTCCATAATAATCCTGCTGGTGAATCTTGCCTCGTGAGTTATTGAAAATGTATGGCTTCGCCTCTATACACTGCATCCTGTGACGGATTAGTAAAACCAAAGGCCCCGCTCTTCGCAGCAATAGCCATTCCTTCCTGCCCACCCACGACATCTCCTCGATAGAGGATTAGAGCGTCTGCCCCAAGGTCGGCTGCTCGATACAGGAAGGCTTTAATGAACGCTGCTTCTTCGCCCGCGTGCCCCTCGACCGTCATCAGCGCCAGAACATCATATTTGCCCTCGATTTCAGCTTGAGGCGTGCCGTAAGGGGTTTGACTTTGGATCAATTTCACAGTTCCGTAAGGCTTTTTCGGCAGTGGGTTTGCAAAGGTGAGAACCTTAGTCCGGTTATAGTGCGGTGTGGGTTCGGTACCACAACCGAGGAAAACCGATAGGACAGCCAAAAAAAGAAGGAATGTTTTTCTCATGGTTTCACTCTGGAATGCCCTATGGGCTTTGTCAATATCCATTGACACGACGCGCGAAGAAGTCGAGGTGATTGTGAAGTTCGTCGTCGCCTTGAAAGTGAAAGTGAAAGGGTCAAGCCCGGAATTCGGAATTATGGTTCGAGCAGATTGTCCGAGAAAAGCGACGAACCGGCACAAGCCCTCCCAGGTGGTGACGGCATTGCCGCCAGTGTTGCGAGGGCAGCCGGGGCTCAATCCTGGCAGCAATGACGGCACGACCTAGCACTTGTCGGGGCTGGGTTTTCGCGTGTTGGCGTTCGGCTTGGCCCCCCTGCCTTGAGCAAGCCGAATGACGGCACGGGAAAACTCAGCGGGGAAATCCCTTCCGGGTCTGTTTTGTCTCCCAAAAAGAAAGGCGTTGACATTACGAATACACTGTGTTAGGTTTGCATTATGAATAAAGAGTTTCCGTATTTGAATGTTCCGGCCAGCTTGAAACCGATTGTCGGTGTCCCTGATCCTGAGACGCGAATTTATCGGCGCGAAGGGAGCGATGAGGAGTCCGGCCCGTGGTTTGATGCCCTTTGTGAGCATTTCCCCGGTGAGGGCTTTATTTCCCCCGGTGGCGTTGGGATGTACGCGCCCGTATCGCGGGCAGGGGTGTACAAAAGATTGAAAGAGGGCAACTTGACGGCGTTCTGTTTTCATGTCGTGAAGGCGGAGCGGTCGCTCTTCGGGTATCAAAAGAAGCTCAAAGAGCGCCCTTACGTTTATGTCGCGGTGAGCGAGTGCAAAGCCTGGGGCCAAGACCTGAGAGCGCGTCCAGATCGGAAAGAGGCGTATATCGAAGCTGCCGGGGGCGAGAAACCAGACGGGCAAGGTGAATTTCTGGACGAACCAAGAAAGGTCGCGGCGGCGGGAAAAATGAATCGAAAGGCTTTGAAGGAGATTGTCCGGGAAGTCTTCCAAGAAATGCTGGATGAGGATTTGCCGACATTTTCGCGGGCAAAAGCCCGGCGTGAGGTCGCGGCCAAAGCCAGGGCAAAACTGGACGGGAGGAACAAAAATGCAAAATGAAGTTGAAACGAAATCGGACCGGGTTATGAGATTGCCAGAGATTGCGGTGAGCCTGGGCGGTCTGCTTCGATTGAGGGTCGCTGCCGCGCGGCTGGGGGTAAGCGTTCGCACGGTTTACCGGATTATCGCGGAAGGCGGATTAAAGCTGGTGCATATCCGTGGATGCGCCTGCATCTCGGAAAACGAGTTGGTCAACTATATTGAGCGAAACACACAAAGGAGAACGGCATGATTAACACCATTTTCAAACCCAGAGGTTCGCGGATATGGCGGTGGAAATTCCGGCAGTGCCCGGCAGACGGCAAAGTGCAAGACGTATCGCTCGGCACGTCTGACAAACAGGTGGCCGAAAAAATCAGGGGCGAGCGGTTGCGGGAAAAGGAGCATGAACGGGCCGGGTTTATCCCGCCAAAGGCCACAAGGGATGCGGCGCAACGCAATCTGGCGGACCATTTGCAAGACTTCCTGGGGGACATGCGGCGGCGCGGCAAGTCGGAAAAGTATCTGGCAAACCTTGAATTTCGGGTTGGCCAGGCTGACGGCGGATTGCGGCTGGAACACGGCAAAAGACGTGTCGGCGGATTCATTTCAAGCCTGGATGCGCGGGCGGCAGGAATTGAAGGACAAGACCGCAAACGACTATTTGGAAGCGGCACGGTGCTTTTTTAACTGGCTGGTGAAGCTCGGTCGCGTCGGTTCAAACCCGCTGCTCTCGGTGGAAAAGGTGAAAACGAAGGGCGGCAAGGCGGATGAGGTTCGGGCATTCAGTGATGACGAAATGTTGCGACTGCTCGCGGTGGCTGGCGCTCGCAAGCCGGTTTATTTGATGGCGGTGCATACGGGTTTGCGGAGATCGGAACTGGCGGCGCTCAAGTGGGATGATTTGCACTTGGATGCGGTAACACCCTTCGTCAAGGTTCGGGCGTCAACAACCAAGAATGGCAAACCGGCGGACATGCGTTTGCTGCCTGAACTGGCGGCGGCGCTCGGCGAATTCAAAACCAGTGGGACGCCTGGCAATGCGCTTGTTTTTACCGGCATTCCACGGATTGAGAGGTTTTACAGGGATTTGAAGAAGGCCGGGATTCCGCCCCAGGATGCACATGGACGCAAGGCGGTGTTTCATTCGCTGCGTCATACCTTCGGGACCAACTTGGCGCGGGGCGGGGTCGCCAGCCGTGTTGCAATGGCATTGATGCGGCACAGTGACCGGCGGCTGACCGATAAAATTTACACTGACGAAAACTTGCTCGGCACTTGGTCGGCATTCGACAGTCTGCCCAACTATGAAGAGCGAGCCTCACAAATAGCCTCACAGATTTTAGTCGCGGCGGGTCAGAACGTGTCACAGACTGTCGCAACGGGCGGCGGGTTGGACAGCAATAAAACCCTTGTGAACAAAGGGGAATGTCACGTTTTGACACTACCTGTCACAACGGGTCACGCAATGGAGAATGGCGGGAGTGGCGGGGCTCGAACCCGTAACCTCTGCCGTGACAGGGCAGCGCTCTAACCAATTGAGCTACACCCCCGGAGGGGATGTGTTAAATTAGTGAATCCTCCCCTCTTCGTCAACGTTCAACCGAAGAAAAAAAAGTTCGGGCAGCAGACGCCAAGGAGGTGGGGGTGGGGAACCCCGCTGAAGAAACGTACCGCTACCCGAACCTAAATCCTAAATCATTTTAGGACTTTGCCGCGATTTGTCAATGGCTAATTCAATCAGGAAAAACGCCGCCCTGGCGTAGGGGATTCCCTGACACCGCCCCGGAATGGTTCACCGCGGCTGTCTCCCATTTCGTTCCCTTGCATTTTGCATTCTTCATTTTGCATTTTTGCCTGCTCACCCCGGCCCGCCCCTCCTGCATCACCTTGCTCCGTTCACTCTTCGCCATTCCTTCAGAATGCGAATTTCCCGCCGCGGGAATGGAATTTTTTGGCCGAGCCCGGCATTGACTTTTATCCAAAAGCAATTCTACTGGCGGGGAAATGTTCTTCCCGTGATTGATGAAACCGCCGCTTGATTTGACGAACTTAAAAGTTTTCCCCCTCGCCCAGCGCGTCAGCGAGGCGCGGCTGGAGGATATCCTGGTGGCGCCGGATTCAAATCCCCCGCCCTGCTCTGCCCGGAACCGGGTTCTGATCCGGCACTGCGCCCGGCGCCTCGCGCAAGCCCGCCAGCGCCAGGCCGCCGTCATGCTCATCTACGGCGCGCACCTCATCAAAAACGGGGCCGCCGCCATTTTGATCCGCCTTTTGCAAGGCGGCTGGATCACCCATCTGGCCACCAACGGCGCGGGCGTCATCCACGACTGGGAGTTTTCCTTCCTCGGGCGTTCCACCGAGAGCGTCAAGAAAAACGTCGCGGCCGGCACGTTTGGCGCCTGGCAGGAAACCGGCCGCAACCTGCACCTCGCCCTGCTCGGCGGCGCGCTGGAGGGGCGCGGTTTTGGCAGTTCCGTTGGCCAATTCGTGGCCCACGACGGCCTGACCCTTCCCTCCCGGGCCTCGCTGGAAGCCGCCCTGCGCTCCGAACCGTCCCATCCCCTGGCCCCCGCCCGCGCCGACTTGCTCCAAGCCATGCGCGTTCACCGCCTGGCCGCCGGACGGCACGAGGTCAAACATCCCTGGAAACAAACCTGCGTCCCGGCACAATGCTTCCGGCAAGACATTCCCCTCACCGTTCATCCCGGCATCGGCTACGACATCCTGGCCAACCATCCCATGTTCAACGGCGCCGCCCTCGGACGGGCCGCTGAAACCGATTTCCGCTCCTTTGTCACCTCCGTGGACGGGCTGGAGGATGGAGTGGTGCTTTCCGTCGGCTCGGCCATCATGGGTCCGCAGGTCTTTGAAAAGAGCCTCAGTTGCGTCAACAATTTGCGCCTGCAAGCCTGCCGCCCGATCATCCGGGGCCACACCATCTATGTGGTGGATTTACAGGACGGCGGCCACTGGGACTGGACCCGGGGCGAACCGGCCAAGGACAATCCGGCCTACTATTTGCGCTTCTGCAAAAGCTACTCCCGGATGGGCGGCGGCATGGTCTATTTGCAATGCGACAATCTGGCCTTCGTCCATCGCCTCCTGCGGGAATTGGAAAAGCCCGGCTGAACCTGATGCCTCAGCCATGGGTGGCCCTGCCAGCCATAATTGGAAGATACAAATTGGGGGGTGCGCGGTGTCTATATAGTGAAAAACGAAGCTGGCGGTACCGGCGGAGCGCCGGTAACGTCAAGTTTCATGCGCAGGAAAGAATCTGATATTATGAAACAGATTGACTCTTTGGAGCAGGAGATGAGGCAGTGGCGGCCACGGAAACCGTCGGAGCGGCTGGCGCGGCGGTTGTTCGGCCGGGCGGAACTGGCGCCGGGCACGCTACGGCGGACGCAGTTCTGGAACTGGTTGACGCCGGTGGCGGCTTGCGCGCTGACGCTTTTGGTGGCGGTGGGGAGCGCCAATTATCGCGATAAATCGGGGGCAGGGGAAGGCGGGGGACTGGTTTTTGCCGGCTTGATGGTTGATCCCGGGGCATCGAATTTGCCGCAGATGGTGCTGCTCAACGAAATGGATGAGAATGTGCAATGGAATGCGTGCCCGAAGCTGGCGCCGCCGGCGGGCGCCAAAATCGTCGGGGAATCGTCTGCGCCGGCCGGAGCGCGGCGGGCGGCAGCCACGAATTTGAACCGGAATTTTTAGAGAATGAATCCTGAACCGCCGCAAAAACCGGCCTCGCCCAAGCCGCCCTTGCCCCTGACAAAGTGCCCGCGGCCCGGCCGGCGACCGCCGCCAAGCCGGGCGGCCAAGCCTTTGTCCAAAGCGGCGCCCGCGCCGGTCAAGGTGCCGCCGCTGTTCCGGAGGATTGACTGGCTGGCGCTGCTGATTTGCTTCGCAGTGGTGGAGACGATTTACCTTTCCACCTTGTCGCCGGAAGTGACGCTGGAGGACTCCGGCGAGCTGGTGACCGGCGCGTTCTGGGCCGGCATTCCGCATCCGCCGGGCTATCCGTTTTGGGCGATCTATTCCTGGCTCTGGACGCAACTGGTTCCGTTCGGCAATGTGGCCTGGCGGGTGGAATTGGGGCAGGCGGCGGCCATGGGCATGGGCTGCTCGTTGATCGCGATGATGGTGTCGCGGGGGAGCAGCATGCTGATGGAGGGCATCGAGGAATTGAAGGGAGTGGTGGGGAAATGGGAAAACGGGATTTGTGTGGTGTGCGGGGTGACGGCGGGGCTGCTGATGGCGCTGGATAATTCGATGTGGTACGAGTCGGTGGCCATCAACCGGATTTCGGAGTTCGGGGTGCCGTGGCTGCTGCTGCTGTTGCTGTGCATGTTGCGGTGGATTTACGCGCCGCACCAGCGGGGGTATTTGTATTGCGCATTTTTTTTGATGGGAATTCTCTCCACGATTCATCAAACGCTGACCATGGCGGTGATGGGGATAGAGATTGGCATTGCCTTTACGCAGCCCAAATTGGGGCGCGATTTGTTTTTGATCAACACCCTGTTCTGGCTGACCGGGTTGATGATGTTCGATTTTACCAACCCCGTGGTGGAGGGCATTTTCAATGTGATCGGCATCGCCTCGCTCCTCGCCTGTGTCTGGATGACGGTCCGCACCATGGGGCTGTTGACGGAATGGAAGGCGTGCTCGTTCATCATTTTGCTGACGGTGGCGGGGGCGTCCTTTTACTTCTACGAGGCGATAGCGGGCATGACCAATCCGCCGATGGAATGGGGCTATCCGCGCACGGTGGAGGGCTTTTTCCACGCCCTGCAGCGCGGCCAGTATGAGAAGCTTAATCCGACCAACATCATCACTGACCCGCTGGCGTTTCTGCAACAACTCTGGCTGCTGGCCAAGGGCGTGGTGGACGCCTTCAACCTGGTCTATGTGTTTTTTGCGCTGCTGCCGTTTTTGTTCTTCCGCAAGATGCAGCGACGGGAACGGAACTGGCTGATAACGGTGGCGGCGATCTATCCGTTTCTGGGGGTGTTGCTGACGATCTTTCTCAATCCCAAGCAGGACCGGCAGTCGGTGGAATTGCTGCGGGTGTTTTTTGCCGCCTCGCACGGGGTGGTGGCGATCTTCATCGGCTACGGGCTGGCCTTGACGGCCGCGTATATGGCCACGCATTATCAAAGATTCCGGCGCTGGGGATGGGTGGGCGGGGCGCTGGCGCTGGCGCTGGCGTGTTTCAGCCTGTGGGACACCGCCGGGAAACTTTATTTGGGGCTGGACGGGGTGGCGAACCTCAAAGATTTGCCGGGCTGGGTGGCCAAGGCCTTCGAGCCGCAGCAATACGGCCTGCCGATTTACGCCGGCTTGATTCTGCTGGCGCTGCCGCTCCTCTTTCTCGTGGCCCTGGCCGTTTACCGCTCGCGGGCGCCGCTGCTGGTGACGCTGGGCTTGTTTGCCGTGATGCCGGTCTGTTCCGGCTTGTCCCATTGGTATCACAGCGAGCAGGGGGGGCACTGGTTTGGTTATTGGTTCGGGCACGATATGTTCACCCCGCCCTTCAAGGGGCCGGACGGCAAGCTGAGCTACGACGCGGCTTTGCGGGACAAGGCCATGAAGGGGACCAACGGGAACCTGATTTATCCGGAAATGGCGCCGGACACGGTGTTGTACGGCGGGACGGACCCGGGGCGGTTTTGCCCGACTTACATGATCTACTGCGAGAGCTTCATTCCGCCCTCCTGCCAGCCGGAGCAAGACCAGAAGTTCAGCCGCCGGGATGTGTATTTGATCACGCAGAACGCGGTGGCGGACCCGACCTACCTGGACTACATCCGCGCGCAATACAACCGGAGCACGCAGTATGATCAGCCGTTTTTTCAAATGCTGCTGCCCACCAAGTTTCCGGCCTATTTTCACGAACCGACCGGCAGACCGATTTCGTGGCTGGACGATATTTTTGAGAGCATCGGGGCCAGGATCGAATGGCGGCGGCGGACCGGGACCTCCTGGTTCAAGGAGGACCAATTCAAAGACGTGACAAAACTGGCGGCCCAGTTGTGTCCGCACGGCGGCCAGGATGAGTTGTCCAAGTTTCTTTATGGGAAGTTGAGCCAGCAGACGCAGGGATTGGTCTCGGGCCAGGCGGACAAGGCGGCGCTCGCGCGGGCGCTGGCGGGCGATTTCAACCGCCTTTTGAACCTGACCAACAACACGGCCGACGGGCCGGTGATTTATGCGCCAGCCCGGTTCCAGAACATCAAACTGCCGCCGTTGATCGAGAAGGCGGTGAAGAATTGGGATGACCAAACGGCCAGCACCAAGGTGCGCCTGAACCGGCGGATGCTGGAGGAGGCTTACCCGGAGGAGATCGTGAAAAGTCTGGGCGGGGTCTATCCGGACACGGAAATCCAGGAGCCGGGCAAGACGGACTCGGAGCAGGCCTATCGCGACTATCAGGACGACGCGCACCGGCGGATCGAGCATGACGCCAAGTTTCCAAACGAACCCAAGCAGGTGCGGCCGGACGAGAGCATGATCATCACCAAGGACGGGCAGATGCAACTGACCGGCCAGGGGGGGGTGTTCAGGATCAACGGCGCGCTGACCCAGTGGATCTTCGACCGGAACCCGGACCACGAGTTTTACGTCGAGGAAAGTTTTCCGCTGGATTGGATGTATCCGTATCTGACCCCTTTCGGCATCATCATGAAAGTCAACCGCCAGCCGGTGCCGGAAATCACTCCGGAGATGATGGCCCGGGACCACCAGTTCTGGAGCGATTATTCGGAGCGCACCATCGGGAATTGGATCACTTACGACACCTCGGTCAAGGAGATTTGTGATTTTTGCGAGAAGGTCTATGTGACCCATGATTACAGCGAATTTAAAGGCGATCCGAAATTCGTGCGGGACGAGGACGCGCAGAAGTCGTTTTCCAAGTTGCGCAACGCCATCGGCTGCAGCATTTACCAGTGGCGGGCGGGACTGCTGGGAGGCAGCGCGCCCCCTCCTCCGCCGCTGAGCCAGGCGGCCAGGCAGCAGATCACCAGGGAGGCGGAATTCGCCCTCAAGCAGTCCTTTGCCTATTGCCCGTTCAGCCCGGAACCAATTGTCCATTTGATGAATTTATATCAAGTCCAGAACCGATGGGAGGACACCCGGCTGCTCCTCAAGACGGCGCAGAAGCTGGATCCACACAGCGACCAGATCAAGTATTGGCTGGACATCACGGAAAGGGCCATTGCCGACCAGCACACCCTGACCGGGCAACACTTGGCCCGGGTGCAACAGCTCCTGCAAGCGGGCAAGAGCGGCGAGGCCGAGACGTTGCTGGATATGATGGCGCAAGAACCGCGCGCCGACGCCGACACGCTGCTCAAGGCGGCGATGTCTTATGTGGCCCTGGGCAAACCGGGCAAAGGCGCGGCGGCCGTGCATCGGTTGACCGAGCAGAACCCGAACAATTGGGAGTTGTGGTTTTATCTGGCGCGCATGCAGGCCCTGGATGGCAAGGCGGGCGAGGCGGCCACCGCCCTGGGCAAGGCCTTCGCCCTCAATTCTTCCGACCGCCTGACCAATCAACCAACCGCCAACCTGCACGACTTTGTGCGCCAGGACAAGAGTTTTGACCCGATTCGCCAGACGCCGGAGTATCAAAAGGCCATGGAAAACAAAAAGTAGGACTAAATGGGCTTGACGGCAAGGCAGGCAGGTAGGGCGGGCAGTCCTCTGCCCGCCGCGGCGCGCACGGGAGTGTGCGCCCTACCAGTCAAAACTGATGCGGTGGAATTTGGAATTGGGGATTAAGATTACGATTAAGATTAGGAGTTTGAGTTTGAAAATTGACGAGGCCAATGGTCATTGGTGCCAGCCGCTCTATGAGAGCAAGGCGGCGGGGCTGATCTTGTACGGACGGGCCTTGGGCCTCAGTCATGGCGAGGCGGAGGATGTTTTGCAGGAATCCTTCCTGTCCCTTTTGCAACTGGAGCGCCGGCCGGATGAGCCGGAGCATTATGCGCTGCGGACTTTTCGCAATCGCGCCTTGAATTATCGCCGGAGCCTGTGGCGGCGGTGGACGCGGGAATTGGAATCGCGCCGCTGGTTCGAGCAGGAAACCGGGGAGAGCGAGGCGGAGCGGCAGGCCATGAAGGCCCTGGCCGCCCTGCCCCGCGAACAACGGGAGGTCATTGTTTTGAAGATTTGGAACGGCCTGACTTTTGAGGCGATTGGCCGGCTCTTTGATATGTCGCCCAACACGGCGGCTGGACGTTACCGCTACGGGCTGAACAAGTTGAGAGCTTGTTTGCAGGAAGGGGAAAGCTCGGTGACGGCGCTGGTCTGCGGCGGCCACAGACCGCCGCTGCAGGAAGCCGGGATTTTTGAACGATGAAGCCGCAACCGTCGCCCAAATTCCCCGCCAGCAAGCCGGCACGGCCCGTCCCGCCCGCCGCGCCAGCCCTGCCCTCCCCGCCGGCCAGGGTGCCGCCGCTGTTCCGGCGAATTGACTGGCTGGCGCTGCTGATTTGTTTTGCGGTGGTGGAGACGATTTACCTCCTGACGCTCGCGCCGCAGGTCACGCTGGAGGACTCGGGAGAATTGTTGACGGGCTCCTTTTACGCCGGGATTCCACATCCGCCGGGCTATCCGTTTTGGGCAATCTATTCGTGGCTCTGGACGCGGTTGGTGCCCTTCGGCAACGTCGCCTGGCGCGTCGAGTTGGGGCAGGCCGCCGCCATGGGCATGGGCTGCTCGCTGATCGCCTTTATGGTGTCGCGCGGCAGCAGCATGTTAATGGAAGGCATCGAGGAACTCAAAGGCCTGGTGGGAAAGTGGGAGAATGCGATTTGCCTGGTCTGCGGGGTCACGGCGGGACTGCTCATGGCGCTGGATAATTCGATGTGGTACGAGTCGGTCACGATCAACCGCGCGTCGGAGTTCGGGGTGCCGTGGCTGATTATCGTCTTGCTATGCATGTTGCGGTGGATTTATGCGCCGCACCAGCGCGGGTATTTGTATTGCGCGATGTTTTTCTTTGGGATTTGCGCCACCATTCACCAGACGCTGATCGTGGCGGCGATGGGGATAGAGATCGGCATCGCCTGCACGCAACCCAAGCTGGGGCGGGATTTGTTGTTTTGCAACGGCCTGGTCTGGGCGATTCTTCATGGGTGCGCAAAATCGGGGATTTGGTCCAGCTTCCAACAGGCGAACCCAACCGTGTTCCTTATTTTCAACACCATCGGCATCTGCTCGGCCATCGCCTGTGTCGGGCTGGCGATTTACACACGCTTTTTTACACCCTG
Organism: uncultured Verrucomicrobiae bacterium; assembly: GCA_963707025.1. Taxonomy (GTDB): domain Bacteria; phylum Verrucomicrobiota; class Verrucomicrobiia; order Limisphaerales; family Palsa-1400; genus JBEKOF01. Next base: position 285,363 of record CAVPOM010000005.1, read on the forward strand.
GACAAAGAAAGACGCGGTCGTGTCGTGGTGCGGCGCCGCTTTGCTGGCGCTGTTGAGCTTCAGCTTCTGGTTTGTGGCCCGGGACCACGGGGGGCCTCCTTTGCGGCCATTTTCTGGGCCACGGCAGGGTTGGTGCTGGTGATCTGGGGGCTGCGCCTGTTGAGTGAATGGCCGGCGTGCTCCCTCATGGGGCTGTTATGGGTGTTGGGGGCGTCGTTTTATCTTTACGAGGCCATCGCCGGCATGACCAACCCGCCGATGGAATGGGGCTACCCGCGCACGGTGGAGGGATTTTTCCACGCGCTGACCCGCGGGCAGTACGACAAGATCAATCCGACCAATCTGACCGATAATCCGGCGGTGGTGTTCCATGAACTAAAGGAACAACTCTGGCTGCTGGTCAAAGGCGTGGCGGCCGCCTTCAACTGGGTTTACATGTTTTTTGCGGCGCTGCCCTTTCTCTTTTTCTTCAAAATGAAGAGGCGGGAACGGAACTGGCTCATTGCGGTGGCGGCGATCTATCCGTTTCTCGGGGTGTTGCTGACCATCTTCCTTAATCCGCAGAAGGACCGGCAGTCGGTGGAATTGTTGCGGGTGTTTTTTGCCGCCTCGCACACGGTGGTGGCCATCTTGATCGGCTACGGCCTGGCGCTGACGGCGGCCTTTATGGCGACCAATTACCAGAGATTCCGCAGGTGGGGATGGGTGGGCGGAGCGGCGGCCCTGGTGCTGGCCTGTTATTGCCTGCTGGAGGCCGCCGGCGAGCTTTATATTGGCCAGGGCGGGGAGGTGCCTCTCACAGAATTGCCGCACTGGGTCGCGCAGGCCTTTGCGCCGGGCCAATACGGCCTGCCCGTTTACGCCTGCCTGATTTTAATGGCGTTGCCGGCGATTTTCCTCGTGGCGCTGGCGGTTTACCGCACCCGGGCGCCGCTGCTGGTGACGCTGGGCTTGTTTGCGGTCATGCCGCTCTGTTCGGGCTTGTCTCATTGGTTCCACAGCGAACAGCGGCAGCACTGGTTCGGCTACTGGTACGGGCATGACATGTTCACACCGCCCTTTGCCGGGCCGGATGGAAAACTGACTTACGATCCGGCTTTGCGCGACAAGGCCATGCAGGGAACCAACGCGAACTTGGTTTATCCGGAAATGGCGCGCGACGCCGTCGTCTATGGAGGGACCGACCCGGGGCGGTTTTGCCCGACTTACATGATCTTCTGCGAAAGTTTCATTCCGCACTCCTGCCAGCCGGAGCAGGACACCAACTTTGACCGGCGGGATTGCTATCTCATCACGCAGAACGCGCTGGCGGACCCAACCTATTTGGACTACATCCGCGCGCAGTATAACCGGAGCGCCCAGCAGGATCCGCCGTTTTTCCAGGAACTCCTCCCCACCGAACTGCCGCAGGTTTTCCACGGACCCACCCAATCGCTGGCCTGGCTGGACGACTTTTTCGAGAAGCTGGGGGCGAGCATTGAACGGCAGCGCCGCACGGGGACCTCGTGGTTCAAGCCGGACCATTTCAAGGATGTGACAAAACTGGCCGCCCAGTTGTGTCCGCACGGCGGCCAGGATGAGTTGTCCAAGTTTCTTTATGGGAAATTGAGCCAGCGGACGCTGGGCCTGGTGGCGGGCCAGAAGGACAGCCCGGCGTTGCGCCGCGCCCTGGCGGAGGACTTTAACCGCTTTTTGAACATGACCAACAAGATGGCGGACGGGCCGGTGCTTTACGCGCCGGAGCGGTTCCAGAACATCAAACTGCCGCCGTTGCTCGACAAGGCGTTGACGAATTGGGATGAACAAACGGCCAGCACCAGGGTGCGGCTCAACCGCCGCCTGCTGGAGGAGGCTTATCCCCAAGCCATCGTCAAAAGTTTGGGCGGCGTTTATCCGGACACGGAAATCCACACCGCGACGCTGGATGAATTAAAGCTGAGCGAGGAAGGTTACGAGAAGGATGCGGTGCAAAGGCTGACCCACGACCGGGAGCATCCCACCGAGCCGCGCCAGATCAAGCCTGGCGAAGACCTCACTGTGGACAACCAGGGGCACATCTCCTTTGGCGGGGTGCTGGTGGTCATGGGGATCAATTCCTTTGTCACCAAGGTGATGTTTGACGCCAATCCCGACCATGAGTTTTATGTGGAGGAGAGTTATCCGATGGATTGGATGTATCCGTATCTGACGCCTTTCGGCATCATCATGCAAGTCAACCGGCAGCCCTTGGAACTGAGCGATCAAACCATCGCCCGCGACCACCTTTTTTGGAGCCAGTATTCGGACCGGCTGGTGGGAAACTGGATCACCTATGACACCACGGCCAGGGAATTGTGCGATTTTGCCGAGAGGGTTTATCTGCGCCACGATTACACCCGCTTCAAGGGCGATCCCAAATTCATCCGGGACGACGACGCCCAGAAAGGCTTTTCCAAGCTGCGCTCCGCCATCGGGGCCAGCATTTACCAGTGGCGGGCCGACCACAGCCGCAATCCGACCGACCGGGCGCGCCTGCTCAAGGAGGCCGAATTCGCCTTCAAGCAGGCTTTTGTTTATTGCCCGTACAGCGAGGGCGCCTACAAGTACGCCGAGTTGCTCATGGAGACCAGACGGCCGGAGGACGCGCTGCTGGTGGCGAGCACCTTCCAGAAAATGGACCCCTACAACCGCCAGGTGCAGAACATGGTGGTGCAGTTATATCTGCAAAACGGCAAGCAGAAGGAGGCCCTTCTCGCCGCCAGGGATTTCCTGAAACTGGAACCCAACAACCCGGGACTGCAGGACTTCGTCAACCAATCGGAAACAAACCAGGCGGGGCCGGCCTCCGTCCCGGTCCAGGATTTATTTAATGAGATTGCCGCCGCCCTGAAGGCCAATCAAACCAACCAAGCCGACGCCATGCTCGACCAACTGCTGCACAACAAGCAGGCCAACGGGCCGATCTTGTCGCAAATCGCCAACTTCTACGCCGGGATGGGCAACCTCCCCAAGGCCGCGGAGGCGATGCGCCGCGCCACCGAGGTGGAGCCCAACTCCTCCCAGTCCTGGTACAACCTCGCCATTGTCCAGGCCTTTCAGGGCCATGCCGCCGACGCGGCCGCCTCCCTCAAAATGGCCTTCGCGGCCAATGCCAGGGAACGGGCGGCCGATCCGCGCATGGTGGATTTGCGCGAGAACGTGCGCACCAATCCTTATTTCAACAACATCCGGCAATCGCCCGAGTTTCGCGCCGCCCTGGCGACCAATTAAGATTTCTCCTGCTCTTAATCTTAATCCTAATCTTAATCTTAATCGTAATCTCCCTCCTCCAACAAAGATTGGGATTATGATTAAGATTAAGATTAGGAGCAAAAACAAGACTACGGCGCGCGCAGTTCGTAGGCGATCACCGCCAGCGTGCAGAGCGCGGCGGTTTCGCTGCGCAAAACCAGGGGGCCCAAATCTATCGGGCGGGCGCCGCTGGCGCCAATCAGCTTCAATTCTTCCCCGCTGAAGTCCCCCTCGGGGCCGATCCACGCGCCGACCGATTGCGGGCGGCGCCGCTGTTGCGCCTCGTATTCTTGAAAGTAGCCGCGGGGATGGCGGCCATCGCCTTGCAGGGAGCCAACCAGGGCCAGGTCGAAGGACGCGCCCCTGGCCAGCAGCGCCGGCAGGGTGAGCGGTTCCTCCACTTCGGGAAGCCAGGGCTGCCCGCATTGCTTGATGGCTTCGATGGCGCACTGCCGCCATTTCTCCGCCTTGTCCTTGGCCGCGGCCCCGTCCAGCCGCGTGGCCACCCGTTCGGAGAGCAGGGGCACGACGCGCGCCACGCCCAGTTCGGTGGCTTTCTCTATGATGGCCTCCATCAGCTTTCCTTTGGGCACGGCCTGGATGAGCGTGATCCGGGCGGACGGCGCGGCCGCGGTGGTGGCGTCGGCGACCGCCAGGCGGACGCGATGGCGGTCCCAATCGCGGATTTCGCAGAGGTATTGCCGCCCGGCGCCGTCCAGCACGGTGAGCCGGCCGCCCGGCGCCAGGCGCAGGACATCCCGGGCATGATGGGCTTCGCGCCCGGTCAATTCCAGCAGCGGCGGGCGGCATTGCGCGGCGGGCAGGTAGAAGCGGTGCATGGATTCCTGTAGCGGCGGTCTGTGACCGCCGCCAATCAAGGGCCTCAGCGGAACAGCCCCTTGGCCTTGTCAAAAAAACTTTTGCTCATGGGATGCACTCTCTCGTCGCACAGCCGGGCGAATTCCTCCAGCTTGGCTTTTTGCTCCGGGTTGAGGCGGGTGGGAATTTCCACCTGGACGCGCGCCAGCAAATCGCCCTGCCCGTAACCCTGGACGTTTTTCACGCCGCGCCCTTTGAGGCGAAAAACCGCGCCGTTCTGGGTGCCGGGCGGGATTTTGACCGCGACGGGCGCGGCCAGCGTGGGTACTTCCATCTCCGCCCCCAGCGCCGCCTGCGCGAAGCTGATGGGCACTTCGCAAAGCAGGTCGTCGCCGTCGCGCTGAAAAATCTCATGGGGCTGGACATGCAAAACGATGTGCAGATCGCCGGCGGCGCCCCCCTGGATTCCCGCCTCGCCGTTGCCGGTGGAACGGAGGCGGACACCCGTGTCCACGCCGGGCGGGATTTTGATGGTGATTTTGACGGAGCGCTCGCGGCGCCCGCTGCCGGCGCAGGGGCGGCACGGCTTGTCAACAATACGTCCGCGCCCGCCGCAGTGCGGGCAGGTCTGGGCGATGCTGAAGATGCCGCGGGAACTGATGACCTGGCCGCGGCCGCGGCAGGTGGGGCAGGACTTGGTGGAGGACCCTTTTTCCGCGCCGCTCCCGCCGCACACCTCGCACGGGCCCAGCTTGTTGAGCGTGATTTCCTTCTCGCAACCCTGGGCGGCTTCCAGGAAGGAAATCTCCATGTCGTAGCGCAGGTCGTCCCCGCGCTGCCCGCCCCCGGCGTCGCGTTGGCCGCCCGTCCCGAACAAATCGTCAAAAATGCTCCCGCCGCCGAAAACTTCCCGGAAGATTTCGCCGGGGTCATGGAAGCCGCCGGCCCCGGGTTGGCGGGCGCGCGATCCGAATGCGGCATGGCCGAAGCGGTCGTAATTGGCGCGGGACTGGGGATCGTTGAGGATTTCGTAGGCCTCCCCCAGCTCCTTGAATTTTTCCTCGGCGCCGTTGTCGTTGGGATTGCGGTCCGGATGATGCTTGAGGGCCAGCTTGCGGTAGGCCTTCTTGATTTCCTCGCTGTCGGCGTTCCGGTCCACGCCCAGGACTTCGTAATAATCGCGCTTGGCCATAGGCGGTCTCAGCCGGCCGGTTTCTTGGCCACAATGACCCCGGCGGGGCGGATGAGGCGGTGGTGGAATTTATAGCCTTTGCGAATTTGCTGGACGACCCGGCCTTCGGGCACCTCGCCGGTTTCCTGCTGGGAGACTGCTTCGTGCAGGGCGTGATCGAACATTTGGCCGGTGGCGTCAATTTCCTCCAGCCCGGCTTCGGCCAGGGTGGATTTGAGCTGGTTGGAAACCATGACGATGCCCTCGCGCAAGGACTGGCTGGCCGGATCGGGCTTGGCGGCGGCCAGCGCCATTTCAAAGGCGTCGAGGGTGGGGATCAGCTTATTCAGCAGCGCCTGGTTGGCGAAAGTGACCGCCTCGTGCCGTTCGCGCGTGGCCCGCTTTTTATAATTCTCAAAATCGGCCGCCAGGTGGAGAAAGCGATCCCAGTTCTCGTCCGCCTTGGCGGCGCGTTCCTGCAACTCTTTGGTTTGGTCCGCCGTCAGCGCCACCGGCACGGGCAGATCCTCCCCCGCCGCCGCCGGGGCCTCTTCCTTGACTTCCACTTTCTTATTTTTTTGCATTCGATCAAATTGACAAAACTCAAGAGCCTCGCAAGATAGCGGCCCCGGCCGTGAATTTCAAGATTTGTCTTGCCGGCCCAAATCCTCGCCTAAGCCGGTCCCGAACCATTCAGGGGAGCACACGCGCCCTCGCGTGTACCAGTCGGCGCCCTCGCCGACAGCTTCCCACCCGGTAATCCCTTCGGGATTGAAGACCGGGCCATTTGTAGCGAGCGCAAAGAAGGCATGTTCTATTCCACTGAAAACAGCGCAAAACCAAAAAGAGAAGCCCGCTTTTATGGCGTCACTTTTGCTCTCCGCTGCCGCGGAGGGAAAAATCAGACTCTGCCATCACTCGCTCTCCGCCGCCGATGAGGTTCCATTTGTCCCTGAGCGCTGCCGCTGGCGCCCGTTCGCGGCAGCGCCCTGGTTAGCCTGCATATTTCATACCTCCGGACTCCGCGTGAGGGCACGCGGCCTACAGGCGCGAGGCGATCTCCTTGTAGGCCGCGTGCCCTCACGCGGCGCACTGTTGCGCGTTCCCATCGGAGTGTGAAATATCCGGGTTAGGCGGTCTCTCGCTCATCCCTCCGGCTTTTCCTCCGCTTTCGCAATCGCCGCACGAATCTCAGGCGGCATTTCCTCCAACGAATGGTAAGTCCTCTCCGCTCCAGACTCGTCAACGATTTTATAGACAGAAACGTCCTTCCGCCGCGTGATTTTCGCCGTGATCGCATCGTCCGTCTGTGAAATCTCTGCGACGGACGACTCCTTGCCCCTTTCCTGCGCGGCTTCCTTCTCGAGCGCTTCTATCTCCGACCGGATTTCCGGCGGCACTTCCTCCATCGAAGAATACTCGTCCTCTGTCCCGTCCTCCCCCACGGTCTTGATGACGACCTGCGTCCGGACGCCGTTTAATCCGGGGATGGCCCCATCCAGGCTTGGCGGCGCCAATTTTGTCCCAAAGTTTAACGCTGCCGCGTCCCTCTTGTACCACGGCGTCTGCCAGCGGGGAACGGTGAAAACGGCGACGATGCCGCCGGCCAATGCGCAAAGCCCCAGCCAAAGGAGAGGCCAGTGGGTATTGTTGTGCGAAAACGCGCGCAAGATGCCCTTCCAGCTAAAAAGGAAACACGCCAAGCCACCCAAAGCGCTGCCGAAAACGGCACGCACCGTAATCGTCAAAAGAAAGTCTGGCCACGTGCTTTGTTTCATAGCGCGCAACGAAACCTAACGTAGAAAGCTGAGCCACCGCCGGCTCGCGGCGTGAATCCCGACTTGTCGGGAAACAAAAGCACCATCCGCCTTCGCTCCGCAGCTACGGTCGGACAGGACGGCGGTTGGCCCCGGCGATTTGTTAGGCAGCGTCAATCTCACTTGGACAAAAGATTGAAGTCTGTTCCTGCCGCCAACCGCTTCCGAACTGCTGCCAAATCCTTCGCACCATCCTCGCTCGGAAACAACTGATATGACCGCGAATACTCGGCCTCTGAATGTGTAACGTCGCCCATAGTTAAATAAATAGATCCAAGGAAAGAGTGCCCATAATAATAGTCAGGCTGGCGAGCGGTCAATGCCTGTGCCATCGAAAGAGCCGCCGGGAAATCCTGACGATCCATCGCCGTTCTAACACGCGCCCACGAATCTCCCGACATGGAACCTCGTGTAAATCCCGCATAAAAGCCGGGCAACGAACCCACGAAAATAAGAATCAGAATCACAGCCATCCCACAGGAAATTGGAAAAAAGTGTTGGCTTGACCATTTGAACCTGCCACAAGGCAGGCATGAAAAACAAAAAAATCAAACCAACACGGTCCCGGTTTAACGTTTTGCGCCAGATTTGCAATCTGAGGTGGACCCCATCCTTTAGACCACGGAGCGCGGAGAATAAGATAGACTCTGGAGGTCCGCTGTCATTTGTATTTTTGTTTGTCTGTTGTTCATTCCGCGCTTCCAAACCCTTTCGAAAGAGAGAACGAGCCGCGCCTGGCACCGCCCGTCCTCCCTCTCCGTTTTCTTAGGGTTTCCAACCTTACCGCCGCAGGCGGTCTGATTTCAAGTTTTTCCGGCCGGCCAGCCCCTCCTTGGGCTGCATCGCTTCCCATCGGGCCGGTTGGGCTCCGTAGGCCCCGGGATCAGAATACACGGCCGCGGGCGTCGCATAGTGCAAAGCCGCGTGCGGACGCAACCGGTTGTAATCCTCAAACCAGCGCGCCAGCCCGCGCCCGGCCTCGATCCCGTCCAGGTAATCTTGCAGATATATGTCCTCATGCTTGACGCTCCGCCACAACCGCTCGATAAACCGGTTGTCCATCCACCGCCCCCGGCCATCCATGCTCACGTCCACCCCCGCCGATTCCACCGCGTCAATATACAGCGGCGAAGTGAACTGCGACCCCTGGTCGGTGTTGGCGATCAGCGGGGCCTTCCGCCCGCTCTGCAGCGCCGCTTCCCAGGCGTCCACGCAGAAGGCGCTCTCCAACGTGTTGCTCAAGCGCCACGCCAGCACATACCGGCTCCACCAATCCATCACCGCCACCAGATACATAAACCCCTGTGCCATCGGCACATAGGTGATGTCCGCGCACCAAGCCTGATCGGGCCCGGTGATCTCCAACTCGCCCAACAGATACGGATAGATCTGATGGCCCGGCCCCGGCAGGCTGGTCCGGGGTTTGCGGTAGATGGCCTCGATGCCCATGACCCGCAACAGCCGCACCACCCGCTTGCGATTGACTTCCCAGCCCTCCCGGCCCAACAGCACCCGCAACTTGCGGCTGCCATAGACCGGATGGTCCAAGTGCAACTGGTCCAAACGCCGCATCAGCGCCAGATTCTCCGGCGTCTCGGGGCACGGTTGGTAATAGTAACTGCTCCGGCATAAATCCAGCAGGTCGCACTGATGCCGCACGCTCACCTGCGCATCCGGGCCGACCAACTCCGCCAGGCTCTTTAAAGGCCCAGTTGTTTGGATTTTTTTTTCAGCCAGTCCAGGTCCACCGTCAACTGCCCGATCTTCTGGTGCAATTGCCCGATCAACTCCTCCTGGTCTGCGCTGCCCGCATGCCCCGCCTCAAACAGGTCGGGCAACCGGTCGCGAATCGTCGCTTTCCATTGCGTGACCTGGGTCGGATGCACCGCGTACTCTCGCGCCAGCTGCGCGACCGTCTTAAGCCCCACCAGGGCTTCGAATCCCACTTTGGCCTTGAAGGCCGCACTGTGCCGCTTCCGTTTTGTTTTCATCAGTCTGCTTTCTCTCATTTCCAGCAGACCAACAAAAGTCTATCTTCTTCAGCAGTGGTCTAGTTTTTGGGGACCCCCTCAATCTCATTCCTGCGCATGAAGTCTCCAAAATAGCGCGGGAGACCGGGGCTCTGGATAAGTCGCGCACCTTCAGTCCGTGGAGTCACACGGTCAGTTTGCTGGACGCGCAACTCACCCATTGCATCGGACTCAACGATCTGTGCGACTCGCTGCAATTGCATTCCGGGCCGCTGTCCACTTTGCGCGGCGCCAGCGCCCCCAGCCGCAACGGCCTCTCCCACGCCAACCGGGAGCGTCCGGCCCAGATGGCCGAACAACTCTTCTGGCGGGTCCTGGAGCATTTGAAAGCACAGACGCCCGGCTTTGCCGCGGGCCAGCGCCGTGGCCCCGCCTTCCGTTTCAAGATGCCCATCCATGTGATTGATAGCACGACCATGGAACTGGTGGCCAACTGCCTGGACTGGGCCAAGCACCGCCGGCGCAAGGCCGCCGCCAAAACCCATATGCGGTTGAATCTGCAGAATCTTTTGCCCGGTTTTGTCATTGTGGACACTGCCGCCGAGCACGACAACCGACGGGCGCGGGAACTGTGCGCCGACTTGAAGAGCGGCGAAATCGCCTTGTTCGACAAGGGTTATGTGGACTTCGGCCACTTGCGGGATTTGGACGGGCGCGGGGTCTTTTGGGTGACGCGGGCCAAGGAGAACATGGGCTATGAGGTGGTGCGGAAAATGCCCGCCTCCAGAGACCCGAAGATTTTGCGCGACGAAGTGATCGTCCTGAGCAACGAGAACAAACCCGCGCCGGAGTTGATGCGCCGGGTGGTGGCGCTGGTCGAGATTGATGGAGAGGAACGGGAAATGACCTTCCTGACCAACAACCTGGAGTGGAGTCCGCGCAGCGTGGCCGACCTTTACCGCTGCCGCTGGCAGATCGAAGTCTTCTTCAAACAAATCAAGCAGACCTTGCAGTTGGCGGATTTTCTGGGCCACAACGCCAACGCCGTGCGCTGGCAGGTGTGGACGGCGCTGTTGACCTACGTGCTGTTGCGCTACCTCAGTCACCTCTCCAACTGGGCGCACAGCTTCACCCGGCTGTTCACGATTTTGCGGGCGGCGCTCTGGGAGAAATATGATCTGCTCAATTTGCTGGCGTGCTATGGGACAGCAGGCGGCAGCTTTCGCCACTTGGCGCGGCCCGAGCAGGCGTATTTCCCCGGCTTCCAATAAAGCTATGGGACAGCACACGCGCCCAAACAGGCGCATACCAAACCCAAAAGCCAAACTCGGAAAAATCAAAATCTCATTTTACCCCGAAGACCAATTAAACCCTTGCAAATGAACAGGTCAGCACCAGACTTTTCCCCTTATGAGACGGGTGTGGAAAGTTGTCATGGTGTGGGAGATGCTCTAACAATTAATATACAGCAGGTTGTTCGTGGATTACAACGGTCAAATCAATACTGACGAAGCGGTGCGGCGCCTTGCGGCAGTTGTTCGACGCAAGCATCTTACACTCGCGGCCGAGCGCACTTGCTGCGCCTGGCTCAGGCGATATTGCGACTTCCTCAAAGGGCTGCCGTTGCGTATGCCAGGTGAACATAAACAGGAACGGTTTCTGACCGTCCTGGCCCAAAAGAATGCCGCCGCCAGCACCCAAAATCAAGCCTTTAATGCCATTAACTCCAAAATGCAGCCGCCCCGCACTACAGCCGTCTTGGATTGTCCATCCTCCAATTTGATCCCGGCATAATTCATCTTCAAGCGCGCCTCCGTGCCCTGGCGTTGGCGACGACGGGTGTGCTCCTGTCCAAATCTCGCTCCATCGGCAGCCCAATCCGCCCCCATCCACACATCGGACGAGTGCCTTCACTATTCACCATTCACCATTCACCATTCAGCATTTCCCTCCGGCAGGCAAACCGCCCTTTTCGCCAAACTATTTTCACTTTTGCAAATCCACTTGTTTGGGGGCAAAACGGGTTTGACCGGCTGTTTACAAGGGTTTTTTCGGGGTCACCACCCCCGTTTTCCGGCATGCATTTTGTACCCACGGTGGGCAGTCCCTTTTTCAAACCTGTGGTTTAATAGTTCCATGAACACTAAACCATCAATGGAAACCACTGAAAACATTAACCCCGGCACCGCGGCGGCGGGTCCGCCCTCCTGCGCCGCGCCTGCGGAGGGCAGACAATCCGCCCTGATTCGCCCCCCTCGCTGTTCCCACCCCGCCGCATCCTCAACCTGCCGCCCTGCGCCGAACAACCTCAACCGTCCCCGCAACAACATCGCCCGCCTGCCTCGCGAGGTCCGCGAAATCGTCAACCAGGCCCTGCGCGAAGGCGAGGATTACCGCATCATCATTGCCCGCGTCGAGCACCTGGTCGGCAAATTCCACGGCGTCTATCGCTCCAACCTCTCCTCCTGGCTCAGAACCGGCTACCGCGAATGGCTCGGCCAAAAAACCCATCTGGAAGACACCATCGCCCTCAACGACGCCGCCCTCACCCAACTGGCCCGCCTCAAAAAAGAAACCGGCGCCGACCTCTCCGACCTGCTCGAATCCTTCCTCCTCTCCCTGGTGCAAAAGACCCTCCGGGACTTCGACCCCGCCGCGCTCAACGCCCTCCTCGCCGACAAGCCCGCCGATGTTTTCCGCCTCATCGCCTGCCTCAACAACCACATCGCCGCCCGCTCCAAGGACAAGACCGCCGAAGTCGCCCGCGCCCGATGCCAGGTGCAACTCGCCGAAAAAGCCCAATCCACCCGCGAACAACCCGTTCCGGCCCAAAAGCAGTGGGAATGCGAAATGCTGCGCAAAACCATGGGCACCCCTTCCGAACAGTGGCTGCGCGCCCATAACTTCACTGCCTCCGGCGAAAAGATGAAAAAGCCCCGCCCCGCCTCCAAAACCGCGCAAACGGGCCCAGGCTGATTTCAGTTAATTTCACCTGGTTTCACCTGGTTTCACTTGATTTCACCTAATTTCAGTTCGAGGGAGGGGGGGGGCCTGCTCCACACAGCCAGGCGCCTCTCCCTCCGCGCCGCCTGCTCTGCGATGGCCTGCGCCTCCGGCCCGTCGGCACAGTCCCTTCACCCAGCCGCGCCCCGAAGGATGTTCGACGAAAGAAGATTGCCTTTTTGGCCGATAGCACTACAGTGGCGTGGTTTACAGAGATTGATCATTAGCCCATCATGCTTGGCACCTTAAATCCCAGCGAAGAGGCCCAATTGCGGCAGACGATTGAGATGTTTGAGGTCATCACTCAATCGCAGCCGCAGGACTATCAATCGTTGGAAATCCTGAAGGAGGCCTATCTCAAGCTGGGCTTGGAAAGCGAGGTCATCCAGACCTCCAAACGGATCGCGCAGGCTTATGTGCAACTGGGGCAGCTCTCCTCGGCCATCCTGGAGTTTGAAACCATCCTGCAGCGCCATCCCGAAGACCGCGACGCCATGGAGGCCATGGCCCACATTGAAAGCCAGGCAAACAACCTGAACAAGCCGCCCCCCATGGAGGTGGAACCCCTGCTGGCAAAAAGCGGTTTGACCACCATGACCAAAAAGCCGGGGGGCAAAGCCGCGCCCCAGATCGAGGTGGATGACGGCCGGGCGCCGATGCACAAGATCTTTGTGGAGAGCAAGTTGATTTCGGCGGGGGATTTTGACATGTACTGGCCGGCGCCCAAGTTGACCGTCGCTCCGGCCAAGACGGTGGATCCCTTCATCCAAGTCCTGGCGGAAAGGCAACTCATGCCGCTGGACAAGTCGCTCAAACTTTTGGCCGACCGGTCGCGCCTGGCCTATGTGCCGCTGGACCGCTACGATCTGGACACCGATTTGGCGCGGAAAAGCTCGCGGGAGTGCTGCCAGCGTTGGTGCGTGCTGCCCTTTGACCGGATGAGTGAAGCGGTGCTGGTGGCGACCTGCAACCCTTTCAACAAACAAGCCGCCCTGGATCTGGGCAGCACGCTGAAGAACCGCCTGCTCTGGTACCTGGCCTCGCCCACCAACCTGGTCAGAATCCTGGGCAAAATATTCCGCTGATCCCCATGCCCACTCCCAAAACACTTGGTGAACGCATCGCCGACGCCCTGGTCGAGGACGGCCTGCTCACGCCCGCCCAAGTGCAGGAGTTGCTGGAGAAACAAAAGAAGGAAGGGATCCGTTTCATCAAGCTGGTCGTGGAAAAATCCTACATTAACGAGCAGGACCTGGTGGTTTGCATGGGCCGGGTGCTCAACACCTCCCCGGTCAATGTCTCCCGCATCATGCCCACGGCGGAAATGTCGGAGTTGATTCCCCGGGACATTGCCACCAATTACAAAGTCTTCCCCGTTTCCAAGCTGGGCAACCGGCTTTACCTGGCCATGGCCGATCCCCTCAACGTGCTGGCGGTGGATGATGTCAAACGCCTCACCAAACTGGAAGTCTATCCCCTCATCGCCTCGGAAAAAGCCATCCTGGACCGCATCGCCAATGCGGACACCTCCCGCACCGCCAGCATGGAGGAAATCATCAAGCAATCCACCGAGCAGGCCGAGGCGGAGGCGGACGCGGAAAGCCTGGTGCTGACGACCGAAACGACCGAAACGACCGACCTGGCCCAACTGGCCAGTTCCAGCGAAGAAGCGCCCGTCATCAAACTGGCCAACCTCATCCTGGTCCAGGCCATCAAGGACCGGGCCAGCGATATTCACATCGAACCCTTCGAGACCATGGTCCGGCTGCGCTACCGCATTGACGGCGGGCTGATAGACATGCCGCCGCCCCCGAAGAATTTGCAGGTGGCCCTGACCTCGCGCATCAAAGTGATGAGCAGCCTGGACATTTCCGAACGGCGCCTGCCCCAGGACGGCCGCATGCGGGTGCGGGTGGGCGGGCGCGACATTGATTTGCGCGTCTCCTTCCTCCCCACCGTCCATGGCGAGAAATGCGTGCTGCGCGTGCTGGACAAATCCAACCTCTCGGCCAGCATGGACAAGCTGGGGATTGACGCGGAAACTTTTGTGCGCTTCAAGGCGGCGGTGGACGCGCCCCACGGGTTGATCCTGGTGACCGGCCCGACCGGCTCGGGCAAAACCACCACCCTCTACTCCGCGCTCAACGAACTGAACAGCCCGCAATTCAACATCATCACCGTGGAGGACCCGGTGGAATTTCAACTGCCGGGGATCAACCAGGTTCCTGTCAAGAAGGAAATTGGGTTGACCTTCGCCAACGCCCTGCGCTCCATTTTGCGGCAGGACCCGGACATCATCATGATCGGGGAAATCCGCGACACGGAAACGGCGGAGATCGCCGTGGAATCCGCCCTGACCGGCCACCAGGTCTTGAGCACCATGCACTGCAACGACGCCGCCGGGGCGATTGCCCGCCTGGATGACATGGAGATTGCGCCGTTTTTGATTTCTTCGGCGGTCATCATCTCCTGCGGCCAGCGCCTGCTGCGCCGCATCTGCAACAACTGCAAGGAGCCGGTGAGTTATCCGGAAAAAATGTTCGCCGACCTGGGGATGAACGCGGCGGAATTCGAGGGGGTGACGCTCTTTCGCGGGCGCGGCTGCGAGCGCTGCAAGAACACCGGCTACTCCGGCCGCCTGGCCATCATCGAAGCGATGCCCATGACCGACGAGATCCGGAAAATGATCATCAAACGGGCCAGCGCCCAGGAAATCGGCAAGGTGGCCATCGAGCAAGGCATGAAAACGCTGCGCATGGTCGCCCTGGAAAAAGTGCGCGAGGGCGCTTCCACTCTCGAACAAACCCTGCTCATCACCTTCGGCGAGCATTAACCGCTTCGCCCGGCCGGCCCATGTGTTCTCTGGAGGAAGCGCTGGAAAAAATTCTCGCCGCCACCGTGCCGTTGCCTTCCTGCGCGGTTGCCTTGGCCAACGCCTTTAGACGGATTGCCGCCGCGGCGGTTTTTTCGCCAGTGAATTTGCCGCCCGCTGACAACTCATCGGTGGACGGCTACGCGTTGCGGGCTGCTGATCTGGCCGCTGCCACCGCCGCCTCGCCGGTCGCCTTGTGCTTGGCTGGGTACTCTCCCGCCGGGGGGACTTTCTTGGGCACGCTTCAACCCGGTGAGTGCGTGCGTGTCTTCACAGGCTCGGTCGTGCCGCGCGGCGCCGATGCCGTCGTCATGCAGGAGGATGTTGAAACCCAGCCCGGTCATCCGAGAAGCATCGTCTTTTTTGAGGGCGTCCGGGCTGGGGAAAATACCCGCTTTCTCGGGGAAGATGTCAAGCGGGGCAGCGTTTTGATAGACGCTGGCGAAAAATTCACCGCGGGGCGGCTCGCCTTGCTGGCAGCGACGGGCATTGACATGGTGCCTTGCTGCCTCCAGCCCGTGGTGGGCCTTGTTGCCACGGGAAGTGAATTGCGGGAGCCGGGCCGCCCTTTGGAACCGGGCGCTATTTACGAAAGCAACCGGCTGAGTTTGTCCGTCCTGGCCGAGCAGGCCGGTGCCGTTACAAGAATCCCTCCGCTGGTCACCGACGATTTGGCGGCAACCAAATTCGCTCTTGAACAGGCGTTTTCCTACTGTGATGTCGTCGTGACCACGGGGGGCATTTCGGTCGGGGACATGGACTGGGTCCGAAAGGCATTCGCGGAGATCGGCGGCCAATTGGATTTCTGGGAAGTGGCGATGAAGCCGGGCAAACCGTTTGCCTTCGGACGCCGGGAGGGAAAACTTTTCTTCGGCCTGCCGGGAAATCCCGTTTCCGCGCTGGTGACTTTTTTTCTGCTGGTGCGTCCGGCTCTTCTCCAGTTGCAAGGGGCGCGCGACATTCTGCCGCCGCGCCAGCCCGCCGCGCTGGCCGAGGCGCTGGCCAATCCCGGCGAGCGGCGGCATTTTATGCGGGTCACTTTGGAGGAGGGTGGCCAGGCGCGCTCGGCCGGGAAGCAGGCGTCCCATATTCTCAGCGCCACGGCCCGGAGCCACGGCTTAGTGGATGTGCCGCCGAACACCACCTTGCCGGCCGGCACGGTCGTGCCGGTGTGGCGGTGGGATTGAGCAAAACTCCCCATGTCTTCGGGCCAAAAACCGCAGGCCGCCAAGGCGGTCGTGATCCTGACCGCCGCCACTTTTTTTTGGGCGGCCAGCTTTCTGGTCATGCGGGCGCTGGGGTTCCATCAGACGCGCCTGGTGCCGGGCGTCAACAGCCTCTTTTTGGCGGCGGTCTCGGTGCTGGGACGGTTTGGGCTGGCAGCGCTGATTCTGGCGGTTTGGCGCGGGCGCCATTTCGCCAGCTTCACCCGGCTGGAAATATGGCAGGGGGCGGGGTTGGGCGTGTTTGGCGGGAGCGGCATCCTGTTGCAAATGGACGGGGTCATCCACATCGCGGCCTCCACTTCCGCATTCTTGACACAGTGCTATTGCGTCTGGGTTCCGCTGGCGGTGGCCTGCCGGCGGCGCGAGTGGCCGTCCAAAACCCTGGTCGTTAGTTGCGCGCTGGTCCTGGGCGGGGTGGCGCTGCTGGCCGATCTGCACCCTTCCAACCTGCGTCTGGGGCGCGGCGAAGCGGAAACCCTGGTTGGCTCGCTCCTTTTCGCCGGACAAATCCTCTGGCTGGAACGTCCCCTCTTTGCCGCCGGCCGCGCCGTGCCGGTGACGCTTGTCATGTTTGCAGTGGTGGCGTTGCTGATTTTGCCGGTGGCCGTTTTCACCGGGAGCGGACCGCACGAGTGGGCGGCGGTATGCCATTCCGGGGCGGCAGCGGGCCTGACGGTTTTTCTGGCGCTGGTTTGCACGCTGGCTCCCTACACCATGATGAACGCCTGGCAGCAACAAATATCGGCCTCGCAGGCCAGCCTGATTTATGCCTGCGAGCCGCTCTTCACCAGCGTCTTCGCGCTGTTTATGCCGGCGTGGCTTTCACGGCTGGCCGCTGTCAATTATCCCAACGAAGTCATGGGAGCGCATTTGCTGCTCGGCGGCGGTTTGGTCATCGCAGCCAATCTGCTCGTGTTATGGCAGGCGTCAAAAAAAGCTTCGCCTGTCCCCTGCCCTCTGCCCGGCGCATGACGAAGCCGAGTTTCCAGAGAATTTGAGCCCATGACAAACGTCACCTTTGCAATGCCGGAAAAGGTCTTTGCTTCTTGCTTTCCTTCCCGCCGCGAATCGTTCTTCTCATGGGCCGCCGCCGCCGCTAGATTGGCCGATGTGTCTGCGACGCTTTATGATCTGATCCCGCGCGACGGGGGTTGCGGCAATGATGTGTTGCTGGGGCGGTTTCTCGCCTACGCCGAGGGCCGGCGGCTGCAACTTTATCCCGCCCAGGAAACGGCCATCCTCGAGTTGTTCGAAGAGAAGAACGTCATCTTGAACACGCCCACCGGCTCGGGGAAATCACTCGTCGCGGCGGCGGTCCAGTTCAA
This sequence comes from uncultured Verrucomicrobiae bacterium, assembly GCA_963707025.1. Taxonomy (GTDB): domain Bacteria; phylum Verrucomicrobiota; class Verrucomicrobiia; order Limisphaerales; family Palsa-1400; genus JBEKOF01. The sequence continues at coordinate 302,836 of CAVPOM010000005.1, forward strand.
GGCCCTGGCCCAGAGGCAGCGCTCGGTTTATACCTGCCCGATCAAGGCGCTGGTCAACGAGAAATGGCTCGCCCTCTGCCGCGAGTTCGGGCCGGAAAATGTCGGCCTCAGCACCGGCGACGCCGCGGTCAACCGCGAGGCGCCGGTGCTCTGCTGCACGGCGGAAATTCTGGCCAACCTCGCCCTGCGCGAGGGTGCGCAGGCCAACGTCCAGGAAGTCATCATGGACGAATTCCATTACTACGCCGACCGGGAGCGGGGGGCGGCCTGGCAGATTCCGTTGTTGACACTGCCCAAGGCCCGCTTTTTGTTGATGTCGGCCACGCTGGGGGAGACGGCGTTTTTCGAGGAGGAATTGACGAAGCTCAACGGGCGGCCGAGCGTGACCGTCCAGTCGCAGGACCGGCCGGTGCCTCTGGAATATGCTTACTCGGAAATTCCGCTGGCGCAAACGGTGGAAAGGCTGGCGCAAGAGGGGAGAAGCCCGGTTTATGTGGTGCATTTCACCCAACTGGAGGCGGCGCAGAGCGCGCAGGATTTCACCAGCATCAACGTTTGCACGCGCGAGGAAAAAGCCGCGCTGGGGAGCGCGCTGGAAGGATTCCAGTTCACCAGTCCTTACGGGCCGGACATCCGGCGCTGGCTCAAGCAGGGCATCGGCCTGCATCACGCCGGGATTCTGCCCAAGTACCGCGTGCTGACGGAGCAACTGACGCAGCGGGGGCTGCTCAAGATCATTTGCGGCACGGACACGCTGGGGGCCGGGATCAACATGCCCATCCGCACCGTCCTTTTTTCGCGCCTGTGCAAATTTGACGGGCAGAAAACCGGGATTCTGAGCGCGCGCGATTTCCACCAGATTGCCGGCCGGGCGGGGCGCAAAGGGTTTGATGAGCGGGGCTGGGTGGTGGCGCAGGCGCCGGAACACTCGGTGGAGAATTTAAAGCTGGAAGAGAAAGAAGCCGGGGCGGCAAGAAGTCTGTCAAACACAAGCCGCCCGGGAAGAATTTTGTCAATTGGGACAAGCAGACTTACCTCCGGCTGATGGGCGCGCCGCCGGAACGGCTGGCTTCGCGTTTTCAAGTTTCGCACGGGATGTTGCTCAATGTGCTCAGCCGGAAAGGCGATGGCTGCCGCGCCCTGCAAAGGCTGCTGCGCGACTGCCACGAAACGCCCAAGGCGAAGAAGGAGCACCGCCGACGGGCCTGGCAGTTGTTCCGTTCGCTGGTGGAGCGCAAGATCATCGAGTTCATTCCCAAAACGGCGGAGGGCGCCCGCCTGCGCGTGAACGCGGCCTTGCAGGATGATTTTTCGATGGACCAGGCCTTGTCGCTCTATCTGCACGAGACCCTGCCGCAGATGGATGCGCAGGCGCCCGATTACGCGCTGGTGCTGCTGACCCTGGTGGAATCCATCCTGGAAGATCCGGACATCATTCTGCGCAAACAACTGGACCGGGTGAAGGACCGGAAGATGGCGGAGATGAAGCTGGAGGGAATTGATTTTGACCGGCGGTTGGAGGAGTTGGAAAAGCTGGAATACCCCAAGCCGAACCGCGAATTCATTTATGCCACTTTCAACGCCTTTGCCGACCGGCATCCCTGGGTGGGCCAGGACAACATCCGGCCCAAATCCATTGCCCGGGAGATGTTCGAGTCCTTCCGCTCTTTTGCCGATTACATCCGTGATTACCAATTGCAACGGGCCGAGGGCCTGCTCCTGCGGCACTTGTCGCAAGTTCACAAGACGCTGACCCAGGGCGTGCCGGACGCGGCCAAAAATGACGCCGTGCGCGAAATGGAAATTTATCTGGGAACGATGATTAAGCAGGTGGATTCCAGCCTGCTGGAGGAATGGGAAAAAATGCGCGACCCGAATTATCAGCGCGCCGAAACCAGGGAAGTCCGCCAGGCCGGCGCCGGGGAAGCGGAGATGGACATCACGCGCGAGACCAAGGCGTTCACCGCGCTGGTGCGGAACCGCATTTTCACCTTTTTACGCGGCCTGGCGACGGGAGATTTTGAACAAGCCCTGGCGGCGCTCTCCGCGCCGGAGCAGCCCGGCGGCGAAGCGTGGACGGCGGGCCGTTTGCGCGAGGCGCTGGAGGGGTATCACGCCGAACACGAATCCATTTGCCTGGATCCCAACGCGCGCAACCTGCGCCACACCTGCGTCATCCCCGCGGAGGACAAGCAACATTGGCGGGTGCAGCAGATGTTGATTGATGCGGAGGAACTGAACGACTGGGTGGCGGAGTTCGAGGTGGACTTGGCGCGGTCCAAGGCCAGCAACGAACCATTCCTTCTCTTGCATAGAATAGGGAACCTTTAGGCACTGGCCGATGCTTCAAACGGGATTGACCGGCGGCTCGGCCCGGCCCATGATTCGCTGAAATGCGCATTCGAACTCTGCTGGGACTGGCCCTCTGCGCCTCCGCCACCGCGTCCGCCCAGATGACAAATCCACCCTCCACAACGCGGTCGCTTTCCTTGCGGGACTGCATTGATCTGGCGCTGAGCCGAAACCTGGACCTGCGGATCGAGCATCTCACCGCCGAGGTTGCCGGCGAGGCGCTGAGCAGCGCCTACGGCGTTTACGTCCCCACCTTCACGTTTGACGCCGCCCACAATTACGAGTCGGCCTTGGCCGACTTTGATCCGCGCAAGTTCAACCCTTACTTCCCGTCCGAGCTTACCACCGGGAAGATTGGCCCGGAGCTGGGCGGCCAGGCGCCCTTTGGATTCAGTTACGACCTCAGCAGCTTCGTGCGCAAAAATGACGCCATCACCGACTTCCGCGCCGATCCCAAAGATGCCGCCTTCTTTCCCGGCGGCATTCGTTCGACCAATGACTATTCGGCCACCGCCAACCTGACCCTGCGGCAGCACCTCTTGAAGGACTTCTGGATTGATGCCGACCGGGAAGTGCTCCTGGCCCGCCGCACCGACCTGAAGATTTCCCAGCAAGCCTTGCGTTTTCAAATCATGAAGACCTTGCTGGCGGTCGAGCTGGCCTATGACGACCTGATCGCGGCCCGCGAGGAAATCCGGGTGCAGGAAAAGGCCCTGGAACTTCGCCGGCAGATGGTCGCCGAAACCCAGCGCCGCGTCCAGGTCGGAGATGCGCCGCCCCTGGACAGCGCGCAGGCCGAAACTCAACTGCAAAACACGCTGACGGCGCTGGCCGCGGCGCGCGAGGCTCTCGCCACCCGGCAGAACAGCTTAATCGGCCTTCTGACCGATGATTACAAAGCATGGGCCGACGTGGAGGTGCAACCCACCGACGCTCTCCTGGCGCTGCCAGCCGAGGTCAACCGGGCGCGCAGCTTCCAATGTGCGCTGACCAACCGGCCCGATCTGATCGAAGCCCGGCTGGCCGTGGCGAAAACCGGCGTGATGGTAAGATTCCGGCTCAACCAACTCTTCCCCAGCCTGGACCTGGTGGGCGGCTACGGCGGCCTGGGCATCGAAACGGACTCCAGGGCAGCCCTCCATGACGCCTTCAGCTTCCGCAACCCTGAATACTCTTACGGCATGGTGGTCAGTTTCCCGCTCGACAACATCAGCGGGCGGGCCAACTACCGGGCCAGCAAGGCGGCCAAAGAGATTGCCCAACTGCAACTCCAGAAAGCGGAGCAAGACATGCTCTTACAAGTCTCGGATTTCGTCAATCGCGTCGAGTACCGCTTCAGCCAGGTGGCTTCGACGCGCCAGGCGCGAACCTATGCCGAGACGGCGCTGGACGCGGAGACCAGGAAACTCCAGAACGGTTTCACCACCAGTTTCGTGGTGCTCCAATTTCAGGAAATCCTCACGGCCGCCCGCACCGCGGAAGTTCGGGCCGAGGTGGATTACAACGAGATGCTCGCGCAACTGGCCTTTGCGGAGGGAACAATCCTGGAAAGGCATCACCTCAGCCTGGAGGTGAAATAGGATGGCACTGCCCTGGGTCGTGCCAGGGGGGCAAGTCCCATAAGTCCTAGCGAGTCTCACCTGGCTTCGGAACGAGCTTCAAATCAACTAATTCACCCGGCCGGATCTTCAGGTTCGACGGCACACTGATATACAGGGGCAGACCCAATTCGGTCGTGGCCAGCCGCACTGGGATCTGCAACGCCAGCGGGAGGGGCTCGAACTGGGTCCCAACCTCGATGACTTCAGCAGCCCCGACCTGCCCGCGCGGGCCCCGGGTGCGGACCTCGACGCGCGCGCCCAGTTTGGGCTCAGCGAGAAGAGGGGGGCGAAGATAGCCGATGATCCGAACGGTGTCGAAGGGAGCAATGCTCACGATTGGTTCTCCCACCGTCACCGCCTCCCCGACACGATGATAGATCACATTCACCATGCCGTCGGCCGAGGCGCGCAAGGTGATCGGGCTTAGTTCCGCCTCGGTCAACCGCAGTTTGGAGTCCTGGGCCGCAATCGCGGCCCGCAGCGGTTCATCGGTCACCTTGGAAATCTCGACCGTGTTGGTGAGCTGCAATTGTTCGAGATTGCGCCCCTGCTCCTCCACCAGCCGGGCCAACTCATCCACTTCATTCTGCAATCGTCCTTGGGAGGTTTTCGCCTGATCGTAGGCGCGCTCCGAAACAATTTTGTCTTTGAACAATTCCTCGGTGCGATGGAAGTCCACTTCGGCAAATTGCAAGTTGGCCCTGGCCATCGCCAGTTGCGCGCGTTGGCGCATCCAGTCCAGGCGCAACTGGCTGTAGTCCATCGCGATGCGCTGTTTGGCCGCGATCGGCTGCATGGTCACGCGCAGCATGTCAATCTCCGCCTCGATCACGGCGAGCGAGGCGGCCAGGATTTTCGGGTCCGTCACCAGCACCTGTCCAACCGCGTCACCCGCTTTGACCTTCTGAAAGCGATTGACGAACAATTGCGCCAACATGCCGGGCTTGTAACAACTGACATTGGCCGGGATGGCTTCGGCCTGGCCCACCAGCCCCGGCGCCGCGGCATAGTCCTTCCACAACAGCGCCAGGACAAAGACGACGGCGATGAGAAGGACTGCAGGGACAAAACGCAAGCGGACCTGGCGCCAGCGTTCGCGCCACGGAATCGGAATGAGGGCGGGTGAGGTCATCTCCTTTTTATTCGGAATTCATCGGATGCTGCCGGGGAGTGTATCAGCCCATCGGCCTCAACAGCAACCGAAATCGAGGCCAAAACCGAGGCCGAAACCGCGGGCCGGCGTCCGTGCGCCCTATTGACATTTTCATCGCGGGATGACAGGGTGCGGCCGCGCCTGGATTCCGGCGCATGAAATTATTTGAGGCTCCGCAAAATTCTACTGCGATGAAAACCGCCAGCGGCTTCTTTCCAGCCCTCGGCATTCTGGCGCTGGCTTTTTTCCAGCCGCGGCCAAGCCGCGCCGCGGACTGGCTGATTGATCCGTCGCCGTTTCGAGCTGCGATTGCGACCAACGCGGCCGACGGCGAAATCGTGATGGAAAACGGACTGGTCCGCCGCGTGTTCAAGCTGGCGCCGGACGCGGCAACGGTGGCGTTGGATAATTTGATGACAGGCCAGTCCATTCTGCGCTCGGTGCGGCCGGAGGCGCAGGTGGAGTTGGACGGGAAAAAATTTGACGTGGGCGGGCTGGCCGGCCAGCCCGTTCACAATTATTTGGATCCGGCGTGGCTGGCGCAGATGAAGGCCAACCCGGCCGCGTTTCATTTTGCGGGCTTGAAAACCGGCCGCACCGAGGCGCGCTTTCCCTGGCGGCAGCGCCACGAATGGCTGGCGCAAGCCGCGCCCTGGCCGCCGCCGGGCGTCGCCGCGACCCTGACGTTCGAGGCGCCCTCCAACCCCGGCGCGGTCGAGGTCGAACTGCATTATGAACTCTACGACGGCCTGCCGCTGATGGCCAAATGGCTGACGGTTCGCAACGCCTCGCCCAAACCGGTCATGCTCAATTCCCTGATCGTCGAGCAGTTGGCCTTCGTCGAGGCCGAATCCATCGTGGACGGTTCCCCGGCCAATTTTCGCGCCAGCTATCGGGCGTTGGATGCGTTCAGCGATTATGCCTTCGGCGGCGACATGAGCGCCGCGGCGGACGCGCCCGCCATTCATTGGCGGAGCGATCCGCTTTACCAAACCCAGGTTCACTACGGCCTGGCCACCCCGTGCCTGTTGCAATGTTCGCCGCCCCTCGGGCCGCAGGCGGCCATCAAACCCGGCGAGACTTTTGCCTCGTTCCGCGTTTTCGAACTGGTCCACGACAGCACCGACCGCGAGCGGCGCGGACTGGCTGTGCGCCGCGCCTGGCGCGCCCTGGCGCCCTGGGCGCAGGAAAACCCCATGCTCATGCATGTGCGCAGCGCCGCGCCGGAGGCCGTGAAAACGGCCATTGACCAGTGCGCCGAAGTTGGTTTTGAGATGGTCATCATGACCTTCGGCAGCGGTTTCAACATCGAAAATGAGAACCCGGATTACCTGGCCGGGATCAAAGCCCTCGCCGACTACGCCCGCGGCAAAGGGGTGGCTCTCGGCGGTTATTCCCTCCTGGCCAGCCGTTCGATTGACGCGGGCGACGACGTCATCAATCCGCAGACCGGCCAACCGGGCGGCGGGCGTTTCGGTTCTTCGCCTTGTCTGGGCAGCGTTTGGGGCGAAGATTATTTTCGCAAGCTCCGCCAGTTTTTCGAGCAGACCGGCTGCGCCGTGCTGGAGAACGACGGCTCCTATCCGGGCGATGTTTGCGCCTCGACCAATCATCCCGGCCACACCGGTCTGAACGATTCGCAATGGCAGCAGTGGAAGATCATCAGCGATTTTTACCAGTGGTGCCGCGCGCGCGCCATTTATCTCAACGTGCCGGACTGGTACTTCCTGGCCGGTTCGAGCAAGACCGGGATGGGCTACCGTGAATCCGACTGGTCCCTGCCCCGCGAGCAGCAGGAAATCATCGAGCGCCAGAACATTTACGATGGCACCTGGGAAAAAGCGCCCAGCATGGGCTGGATGTTTGTGCCCCTGACCGAATATCACGGGGGCGGCGCGGCCGCCACCATCGAGCCGCTCCACGATCATCTCCAACATTACGCCACGCGCCTGGCCAATCTGTTCGGCGCGGGGGTGCAGGCCTGCTATCGCGGCCCGCGCCTTTTCGACACGGGCGAAACCAAGGCCCTGGTGAAAAACTGGGTGGATTTTTACAAGGCCCACCGCGCCATTCTCGACAGCGACCTCATCCACTTGCGTCGCGCCGACGGGCGGGATTGGGATGGCTGGCTGCATGTCAATCCCTCATTGCCGGAACGCGGCCTGGCCATGATTTACAATCCGCTCAACCAGCCGATTCAGCCCCGCCTCCGCCTGCCCCTTTATTACACCGGCCTGACCAACCGGGCGGTGATTCACTGGGAAGATGGACATTCGGAAACGGTCGCCCTGGCCCGCGATTACTCTGCGGAGGTAACCCTGCATATTCCCGCCCGCGGCCACGTTTGCCTCACGCTCAGCGCCCCGGATTCCAATCAACAAAAGCACGTGTCTGGCGAAGACTCAAAATAAGCGCCCAGGAGATCCAACATGAAAATCACTTTGTCCCCTTGCAAATTGACGGTCCTGCTCTTGGCCTGCCTGGGGGGGCTGTCCGTCCTGGCGCGCGCCCAGGAATCCAGTTGGACCAATGCCGCCTGGCGGGATGCCATGTGGGAGGCCCGCGGTTGCAGCAACGACGCGCGCGGCCAATGGTTCCGCGACGCCAAGTTCGGCGCCTTCATTCATTTCGGCATCTTTTCCCAATTGGGCGGATACTGGCATGGCCAGGGTCCTTACGACGCGGTGCAGATCATGGGCTTGGGCCAAAGAAGAGCGGTCATCCCGTGGGAGCAGTACAAGACCGAGGCCGGAGGCGCGTTCAACCCCGCAAAATTCAACGCCAAAGAGTGGGTCAGCCTGATCAAGAAAGCCGGCCAGAAGTATCTCATCGTCACCACCAAACACCACGACGGCTTCTGCATGTTTCACACCGCCACCACTTCCTACAACGTGGTGGAGGCCACTCCCTTCGCCCGCGACGTCATCAAGGAACTGGCCGACGAATGCAAAAGGCAGGGCATTGTCTTCTGCCCTTACTATTCCATCGGCGATTGGTCCGCCGCCAACGTCATGGACCCGAGATTCACCGATTACACCAACTACATGCGCGCCCAGTTGAAGGAACTGTTGAGCAGCTACGGCGACATCAAAATGCTCTGGTTCGATAACTATTGGTATGTCAACAATCAATGGAGAAACGACCTGCCCCACGCCAAGGAGCTCTACGCCTATGTCCGCTCCCTTAGTCCCAATACCCTGGTTAATGACCGCGTCGGCCGCGGCGTCGGTTCCACCGACGGCGATTACGCCACTCCCGAAAACCAGTTGCGAGGTTCGCGGCAAAGCCGTTACTTCGAAGTGGTGATGACCGACACCGAGGATGACAACTGGGGCTGGACCAGGACCGCCACCAACTACCAGCGGCCGGCGGATTTGATCCGCAACTTGATAGACTGCGTGAGCAAGGGCGGCAATTTCGTGTTGAACGTCGGCCCCATGGCCAACGGCGAATTTCCGCCGCAACACCTGGCCATTATTGAGGCCCTGGGCAGCTGGACCTCCACCAACGGAGAAGCCATTTATGGCACCGTCCCCGTCCCCGAGTGTTCTGTGGATAAAACCAACGATTTCCAATGTTACGCCACCAAGAATTCCAAGAATACTTTTCTCCTGGTGACCCGCTGGCCGTCGCCGGGCAGCGAAGGGATGGTGCGCATCGCCCGCCCCGGCCTGGTCAAGGTGGAGATGCTGGACGCTTCCTTGGGCAAGTTGGACTACGCCAGCGCCGTCGAGGAAAACGCCACCGTCCTAAAAATCAAACAACCGGCCAGGACCAATCCCTACGCCACCGTGTTGAAATTGACTTTCACCGATTGATCTTCGCCGATCTGTTAGAACGAAATCCGCCACAACACCGTCCGTCTTTCCAGTTAATGGGCCGCAAACGCCCGGGGTTGAGACCAGGCAGGGTCCGACCATGCCATGCCCAGAACCCACAATAGCGCAAAGGGCACCGCGCCGAGCAGGGAAATCATCGCCGAACCGAAAAGAATCCCGGATGGAGGGGAGCCGTTTTGGAATACGACGTTATACAAGAATGCGGCGAGCGCCTTAAGAACAAAACACCCCAGGCAGGTTGAAGAGAGCGCCGACCCGAGCGGATGAGGAGAGGACCGACGAACAGAATAGCCCCATTGCACCACCAGGCCGTAAAGAAGGCCCATCACAAGCGGAGCCCAGAACGGCAGCACGGGCGGGCCAAAGTCATATCGCTTCATCCCGGCGCAGGCCTGCGAAACCGCCGCCATCAAGACTCCTCCGAGCAGGCCCGAAACCAGGCCCGCTTCTATAATTTGGCGGCGTGTTGGCTCCGCGCCCTGTTTTTGCTGGAGGCGCCCCAACCAAATCGCGCCCGCCGCCAGGCTCATGCCCAGCACACCGCCCATCAGCCCGTTGGGAATAAGCCAGATCAACCCGCTGAGGATTCCCGCAGTCGTCCCCACCACCAGCATTTTAATGTATCGAACCGTCATCAATACTCCTTTCCGCCGGCTACCAGTTGAAAATAGTCCGGCAAAGGCTCCCGTCCCGCCTCGGCGCACACCCGGCAGCTCTTGTCAGGCGGCAATGGATAGCGTCCCTGCCCGTGCTTGAGCAGCAGCGGATAGTGGGCCTGAACGAAACAATGCCGGCGTGGATTGCCCATCGCCTCGGACATCCGGCTCCAGATGGCATCGAGCGGCTCGCGGGCGGCATTGCCGAAGCTCATGGCCGTGAAATCGCACGGACAGACTTCGCCTGCTGCGTCTATGAATAAGTGTTGCGTGCCGGCACCGCAGCCGAACAACTCGGGACTTTCAATCTGGTTGAACGCGCAGACCTTGGGCCGGAGCCTTTTGCGATTGGCTTCGACATGAAATCGCCGAAGGGCCGCGACGTGTTGGGCTGTCAGCAGGGAATCTCCTTCTCCCTTGGCCAGCAAGCCACAGGGCATCGGCTCGACCAGGCGCAGTTCGTCCGCGCCGCATTGCCTCGCCAGGCCGTGCATCGCCGGCAACAATCCCTCCTCAACCAAAGCGCGTGTGGCCACCGTCCCCACCATGGTGTAAAAGCCGCTCTCCCGCGCCAGCCTCAACGCCAGGCAAGCCGCGGCATGGGCGCCTGGCATCCCGCGCAAACGGTCGTGCCCGGCGGGGGAAGGATGATCCAGGCTGATGCACACCGACCACAGCCCGGCCTTCTTCAACTCCCTTAACAAGGGCAAATTCACGCCGCTGCCCGAACTGAACACAATCGTGGCTGCGCCGCCCGCGCTGGCCGCACTGACCAATTGCGGCAAATCCCCGCGCGAGGCAGGTTCCCCGCCGGTAAAGCCTATGATGCTTGCGCCCAGTCGGTGCAGCTCACCAATGATCTTCAACCACTGCCCGGTTGGCAGGTCGCCTCCAGGCCGGTTCCTATAACTACAGTGCCAACAGCGATACTGGCATTCACCTGTCACGGCCAGAAAGGCCGATACTGGACTGAGGCGCCGGCCCGAAAGCAGGTTCTCGAACATCCGGTCAAAGGCTGGGCCAGGAAAGGGGGGCAGAAACGAATTGATCACCCATTGTCCGTCGTGCCTTGTGAGTTGCTCCCCCTCCAGCAAACGATGCATGAAAACCAGCCCCTTGCTGCCCGGAAGCCGGCGGTCGAGGGACTTCCCGATTTCCTTGGGCAAGCGCTGCCTTCCCTGCCGGCTCAACTGCGCCAGCACCTGTCGCGGCACCGTCGTCACCCGCCGATCCAGCAGGATTCGCAGCAGTTGAAGGTATTGGCGGATCATTTTCTTTGGGCGATGGCCATGGCGAAATGGTGGAAAATGGCATCCCGCTCCGGTGCCAGTTGCTCCTCGAAATAAGCGGCCGCCAGCCCGGAGAGGTCCAGCATGCTATCGAAGCCGGCCAGAATGCCGGTTTGCCGCAGCCAGGGCAGGAGCAGGCCCTCCGGACATTCGATGTGTTTCCGGCCTTCCTGGCGCCAGATCACGTTGCATTGCGCCTTTTCCAGGGCTTCCTCCAGGCAAAGCCAATCCTTGGGAAAGCGTGGGATCGCTGCCAGCCGAACCTGGCCGGGAAACCGCAGCATGCATTGCTGGAAAGCCCTGAATACCGGAGCCAGCGTATCCCGGTAGTTGACGATGAAAGCCAGCAGTCCTCCCTGGCACAGCAAGGCCCCGCAGCGGTCAATCAAACGGGCAGGATGCGAGTAGCCCAAAGCCCATGTGGACAAGATAAGTGAAGGGGGGGCAGCCTCCCACGCTTGAACAAATTCGAGCATGTCGCACACCACGCAACGCAGGTTCGACGGCGCCCCGGCCCCGGCCCGGGACAACATCTCCTTCGAGATGTCCACCGCCATGATCTGCGCCGCTGGATTGGTCTGTGCCAGGCGCTTGGCGCAATAACCTGTGCCGGCACCCAGATCCACGATGACGCCCGACAAGCCGCACGGCAGCCGTCCCAACAGGTCATCGGTAGCGTTGCGCAGATGGCACAGCCACACCCGGTCGTAAGTCGGGGCCACCCCGTCGTAGCCGGCGGCTATCTCGCCGGCTCCCAGCCACCGCCCTCGCAAGGCCAACCCGGCAACCCTGGCATTGAGCCGCGCCAGTTGCAGCATTCGGCTCATACCGGCCCGCAGCCGCTGACCGCCAGTAAAACCATCGCCAGAAGCATCAAGCCCAGCCGTTTGCAGCATGTCGTGATTAGATTCATGTCTCCAGCATAAAGGACTCTTCTTCACAACGCTAATTGAAAAAAGTGATGCTTACATTGATTTTCTTTGAGCATGGCGCAGCAGGTTCGACTTGGAACCGCACCCAAGCTCTCCAATCAAGGCCTTTTCCCCCTGCCCTGCCACAGCAAAGAATGACAACGCATCAGTCATGTTAGGCAGGGCAGCCAGTCCCCTGCCCTGCCCGGCCATGACTGGCGCAGGGCGTGACAATCCAGGCCTGCGGCATCCAGCCCTGCGTGAGCATCGCTCCCGAGCCCACCAGCCATATTTTTCGGGCGGTTTGACAAAATAGGGTTGGTGTATGCCAAGAAACGGCTTTTGCGGCCCACCGGCGGCGCGCTACCTTTTGCCAGTTGTTTAAATCATTTAAAAATGAAACATGATTAATCGCTTCGTCAAATGCTTCGGCTCGCTGCGGCTCACCCTCGTTTGTCTGTGCCTGGCGGTGGTGCTGGTGTTCGCAGGAACCCTCGCCCAGGTCCGCCTTGGCCTTTATGTGGTGCAGTCGGAATTCTTCCGCAGTTTCTTGATTTATTGGACGCCCGGAGGCGGCCATTGGCGCATCCCGGTTTTTCCAGGAGGCTGGACGATTGGGGTGGTTCTGCTGGTCAATCTTCTGTGCGCCCACATTCAACGGTTCCAGTTCAGCCGCCGAAAAATCGGGCTGCTCCTGGTTCACGCGGGACTGATTCTTTTGCTGGCCGGCTTCTTTTTCACCGAAGTTTTCCAGATCGAAAGCCAGATGCGCATTGCCGTGGGCGAATCGAAAAACTACGCGGAGGACAGCCGCCGCAATGAATTGGTCGTGCTGGATGTCACCAATCCCGGTCAGGACAAGGTGGTGGCGATTCCTCAAGACCTTCTGCAACAGGGCGGCGAAATTCGCCCGCCGGGTCTGCCCTTTGCCTTGCGCGTCAAACATTATCTGCCCAACTCCCAGCCGGCCGGTCCCATGTCCGGCCAAGGCGAAAAACTCAAGGCCGGCAACGGTCTCGGCCAGCGCCTGCTCTTCACGGCAGCGCCCCTGGCGGGCCGGCTGGACGACGAAAACAAGCCGGCGGCGCTGATCCAGGTCGTGGCCGGCCAGCAGGTCGTTGGGGACTGGACGGTTTCGACCTGGCTGACCAAACGTCCGTGGTCCACGCTATTGCAGGAACAATTTGGGCCGTTTTTGGGCGTTCCGCTGGACGGGTCGCAGGCCTTCGCCTGGGCCGGCCGCCTTTATCAAATCGCCCTGCGCCCGGTTCGCTATTACAAGCCTTACACCATCGCCTTGTTGGAATTCCGGCACGATGTGTATGCGGGCACCGACATTCCGAGCAATTTTTCCAGCAGAATTCACCTGAAGGATCCGGCCCGCGGCGAGGATCGCGACGTGGTGATTCGCATGAACAGCCCGTTGCGTTATGGTGGCGAGGCCTACTACCAGTCCAGCTTTGAACCGGGCGACCAAGTGACGATTTTGGAGGTGGTTCGCAACCCGGCGGCCATCACGCCCTACGTGGCCTGCCTGCTCATCGCCGCCGGCCTGGTGGCGCAATTCCTCACGCATCTGCTTGGTTTTGCCAGAAAACAGGCGCGCTCCGCAGCCCCGCTCCGGCAGGCCGCGAAGGCGCGTGAATCCTTGGCAGAACCGGCACTGGCTGCCGGAAGGAGTGATGCATGAAAAAGTGGTTTCCCTGGATTTTTGCCGCCGTTTTTGCCCTCTGGTTCTTGTCCGGCGCGCAACCGCCCAAGCCGGTTGACGGATTCGATGTGGCCGCCTTCGGACGGCTGCCGGTGCTGCTCAATGGCCGCATCCAGCCGTTTGATTCCTTGGCGCGCAACTCCCTGCTCAGCATGAGCGGGCGCTCGACCGTGCGGCTGGCCGGCGGGCAGAGCCTGTCCGCCACGCAGTGGTTGCTGGAGACGATGGCCAAACCCGATCTGGCCAATCAACGAAAAGTTTTTCGCGTGCAACATCCCGACCTGCAAGGTTTGCTCGGCTCCGAAGAGCAAGGCTTGCGCTATTACTCCTTCAACGATCTGACCAATCAACTCGATGCCCTCCAAACCAACGCGCTCCAACTGCAGGACGCCGAAAGCACGCTGGGGGAGGAGGCGCAAAAGAAGCGCGATCCGTATCAGAGGGACCTCATGCATTTGTTGGACAGCTTGTCGCTGTACGACCGCCTCAAGTGCGATCTCGGTCCCCCGGACACCGGGGATTTCCAAACGGAGCTTCAGATTTATGGGCAAACCAGGAGCGCGGCTGGCGGCGCGGGGAAACAAGCCGGGGCGACCAACTCAGCCGGGGCGGACAACCTGCGCCTGCTGGAGGAATTCCAGCAGCGCTACGCCCGCGTGGCCGCGTTCTCCTACGCCAGGGCCGTGCCGCCATTGGCCGGGCAGCCGCGCAATTGGTGGATGAGTGTCGGGTCCAGCTTGACCAATTCCGCGGAGATTCATCCGGCGGTGAAGTTTCTGGCGGCCATGGCCACAGCTTACCGCCAGGAAAAGCCGGCGGACTTCGACCAGGCGGTGGCGGGGTATCGCGTCTGGCTGCAGGAAAATAGCCTTGACCCAGAACTGAAAAAGGGCGGGCAGGAATTTTTCTTCAACCAAATTGAGCCGTTTTACAAGAGCATGGTGATCTATATCGCCGCCGTCATCCTCGGGTGCTGCTTCTGGATCAATCTGTCCGAACCCGTGCGGCGAACCGGGTTCGCGCTGCTGGCGCTGGCCTTTGTCATCCATACCGTTGGGCTTGGCTTCCGCATGTGCCTGGAAGGCCGGCCGCCGGTAACCAATTTGTATTCGTCGGCCATCTTTATAGGCTGGGGTGCAGTGGCGCTGGGCATGATCCTGGAGCGGGTTTTTAAGGGCGGCATCGGTTTGGTGGCATCCGGTCTGATCGGATTCACCACTTTGATCATTGCGCACCATCTGGCCTTGAGCGGCGACACCATGGAAATGTTGCGCGCGGTGCTGGACACCAATCTGTGGCTGTCCACCCATGTGGTGGTCATCACCATCGGCTATGCCTCGATGTTTGTGGGCGGATTGCTGGCCGCCATCTACATCGCGCGCGGTTTCTTTACGCGCACGCTTTCGCCTGGAACAGCCCGCGCGCTGGCCCGGATGGTCTATGGCATTATTTGTTTCGCCACGCTGACCAGTTTCACCGGAACGATTTTGGGAGGAATTTGGGCCGACCAAAGCTGGGGCCGCTTCTGGGGCTGGGACCCCAAGGAGAATGGAGCTTTGCTGATTGTGCTCTGGAACGCCATCATCCTGCACGCCCGCTGGGGCGGGGTCATCAAGGAACGCGGGTTGATGGCCCTGGCAGTGGGCGGCAACATCGTGACCAGCTTCTCCTGGTTCGGCGTCAACATGCTCGGCGTCGGCCTCCATTCTTACGGCTTCATGGACAAAGCCTTCTTCTGGCTCATGCTCTTCGATGCCAGCCAGGCCGCGCTCATCGTCGTGGCGCTGACTCCGGCAAGATTCTGGGCCAGCTTCAGGCCGCGGCCCACCGCAATTCCAGTCCCGGCATAGAATCCCGCACAGGAGGGTCAATCGTTGAGCGGACCTTCGTAATACGAACCGGCCGAATACCGGAACAGGCGTTCGGCCAACGTCCGATCAGTCGGCAGCGCCGCAGCCGCGACAGTCGCAACGGGCGCCTTCCCCCTGAGAACTGGATCCGTCTTGGTGAGATTATTTTGCCTTGTTCCCGGCTGTTCAACATTGCCGCGCACGGGGGCAGATTCACCGGCCCACCCGGCGGTCCGATGGGGCGCCGATAAAAGTAGTAGTCGTGACGTGCTCATTGAGACATTTTACGGTTCCATCCTCCATTGCGCAAGCCAAAACTTGGCAAATATCCCTGTCATTTTGCCGCCCCGATCTTGCCAAATCAAAAGCAGCCAAAGGCCATTGCCTGCCTTGCTTCCAAAACAGCAGAGGCCGGAATTTGTCAGAAAGATGGGGTCAGAAATATCGGCCTTTTGATGGCGCGGCAAACCCCGCCTTGGTCCCTGTCGCTGTCTGACTTTGGGGGGCCTGCAAGTGTGGGTGGCGACTTGTTCGACGCCGACTCATGCAGGCAGGGTGAGGTGCGCCACACCCGTTACACCGTTACAGTTGTTGATTATCAACGGTTTACGAAAACTGCCCCCGTTACACCCCGTTACATTTGGTTACATCCAACTTATCCGCTTCCAAGGAACCCTCCGCATTTTGTGGGTTCCTTGGCACTATGCACCGCATATTGTGGTTGGGGTTTACGGAGGACGGGGAAGGGCGGCGGAAGGCCGTTGGGGCGCGGTTTCTCAGGGCGCTGGCATCGCACGGGTGTCATGGTGAGAGGGTATATTGGGCCTGGATAGACCCGTATATAACTCAATGATTTACAGGCTATTACGCATTGTCTTGGGCAAATGTATGGTCTGACCCCTTGCACCAAACGCAAAGCGGCCAACCGTCCAGGGCGAGATTCGCCAGAACGTCCAGCCCGGCTCGCAAATTTTCACTGACGCCCTCCGCTCATATAACGGACTGGAACGCGATTATATCCATCAGACCATTGACCATGCGGAGGCTTATGTGCGGGGGAACGTCCACACGAACGGATTGGAAAATTTTTGGTGCTTGCTCAAGCGGTGCTTCAAGGGTACACACATCAGTGATGAGCCGTTCCACCTTTTCCGGTATCTCGACGAAGAAGCGTTCCGGTTCAATAATCGGCGGGACAACGACGGCGAACGGTCCGTGAAAGCGATGGGGGGGATTGAGGGGCGGCATTTGACATATCGGCAACTGACGAACGGTGCTTTGAATCCAGATTGAAGGGGAAGCGGGCGGCAATACCGGGGTCGGAAAACTGGTGATTAAATCAATGGTGTTGGTGACTTGCGAACTTTTATATGTCCGAGGAATTACTCCAAAAGGGTTATCTTGACCGAAAGGATCGAGCAAAAGGTGATGCGGTTGGGCCTTACGAGGGCTTCAACATTGGAGCAACCACGTTTGAACAGTTGCGTGCGGTTGGCATTATTCCAGATAGGTCATACGGCAGACATTCCAAGCGAAAACCAGATGGCATTGTTGTTGACCGGAGAGGCACTGTGCCAGTGGTTAAGTTCGTTGCCGAATTTAAAAATACTGGCGAATTAAACTCCGCCTCCAGGCTCCAAGATTTCAGCGAAAAAACAGCCGATGAATATTGCCGACCGCTGGAGTGCGAGTTTGGCGGTGTCAGTGACATGGAGAACAATTCATGGCTGTTGGTGACTCCAAAACAATGGCGCATTATTCTTCGGGAAGACGATTACCCGCTTGATTATCCAATAAACCTAGCCCGAGACGATGGCAGGTCACTGATTGGCCGGACATTACTCAGACTTGAAACAAACCTCAATAAACCAAGGGGAATAATCGAACCTGTTGAAGCTGTGAATCCGACTCGATTGGCTGAACAGACATGGCAGGACATTTGGCTTGCATGTGGGGAACAGCCGGAAGCGTGCCTTGCCACATTTATTGAGATATTGATTTTCAAGTTTCTTTCTGACCTGGGCGTGTTGAAGGTTAATCCGTCTGGAGTGCCAGTTGACTTCCCAACAGTGTTGAGCAAAAGCCACGACACAATTCTGAAATACTATTTTGAAACAATCCGCCCCGAAATCCGGCGTATCTTCCCACCAGGCGCAGATGCCACATCAATAATAAATGGAATAGTATTCAACCCCAATACCCAGGGCCAAGGCGAATTGTTCCAGCAAATTCTCCAAAGATTTGAAGATTTTGGGTCGTTGAGACGGATTGACCCCGAATTTAAGTCGCGCATTTTTGAACGGTTCCTTAAAAAAAGTCTTTCGGTAAAGAATTGGGGACAATACTTCACCCCAAGGAACGTTGTCAAATCTATTGTGGAAATGAGTGGAATTGAACACCTTACTTCAGGCTCAGTAGTGGCGGACCCGGCCTGTGGTGTCGGCGGCTTTATTCTTGAGCCACTGATGAATAAACGCCCATACGACTTTCGGGATGCAAATGCAAAAGGGCTGAATTATGTCGGATGGGATAGGGATGATAAGACCATTATTCTTGCAAAAGCAAATATGCTAGTGCATTTATCGGAGGTTATTGAGCGGGACCCGTCTGAGGCGGTCGCTTTCCTTGCTCCCGTCTTGAACACCACTTTTAATTCAGTAAGCAGAAACCTGACAGGCTCTTTGGAACGCGCCCCATCCGATGTTTTTGACCTCGTAATGACGAACATGCCATACGTCACGAGGGGTACTGGCAAGCAGAGGGAGTTTCTTAAAAGCCACTCTGGTTATTATTCTATTCCAGGCAGCGGCGTCGAGAATCTGTTTGTTCAGCTAATCATTCATGGACTCAAGCCTGGAGGGAGGGCTTTAATGGTGATCCCAGACGGCCTGTTACTAAGGCATTCCGAAAATGCCTTGCGCGCACACATTCTAAACACTTGCATTGTTGAGGCTGTTATTTCCCTCCCCGTCAACACGTTTTATTCAACACCAAAGAAAACATATATTCTCGTTATCAAGAAAAAGCAGCCCTCTGACGCGCACCATCAAACACAGCCTGTTTTCACCTATATAGTAGGCAGCACTGGCGAAACCTTGGATGCAAAACGGTTTGTTATTGCGGAGAATGATCTTCCTAAAATGGCGTCGCTCTTTAAGGCATTTCAAGGAAATCCTGATGCGTTCTTAACCACAGAACCAAGATGCAGGTTATTTTCCGCAAAACGGTTTAAACCAGATGAGCATTGGCTAGTGAATAAATGGTGGCCTTTGGAAGAAAGGGAGGCGCTAGATGACATAGAGGCCGAATGCTTTGTTGGCTCTGGAGAGTTATCCGCATTGCTCCATGAATCCTCCCGGACGATTTGCAAGTACGCAAACAGTTTGGCACTAATTGAACGTACCGCCAAGATTGAACGAACGGTCACTCTCTTGTTGTCCGATAAACGATATTTTAGAATGTCCATTCGCAAGCGCGTTTTAATGCGTGATCTGTTCCGGGTTGAAGGTGGAACAATACCACTTTATTCCGCAAACGTGGAACCCGGAATGGAGCATGGATGGGTAGCAAGATCGAGGATTGTGGATTTTACCAACCCCTCTCTTCTATGGAGTATTGACAGCGATTTTAATATAACAGTCCGCAATGCGGGCGATCAATTTGCCACAACAGACCATTGTGGCAGGCTTCAAATAACAGATGCTAACTTAGACCCTGCCTATTGCCAGGCGGCAATTGTTTATGGCTATGGGCGCACCTATGGTTTTGACAGGACAATGCGACCATCATTGAAACGCATGAGAAAAGTCTCACTCCGAGTACCAGTGAAGGCGGACGGGTCATTTGATTTAGAGGCACAACGAGAGTTGGCAAAGGAGTTTATTGCAGTTCAGGAGGCGGTTAAAAACGCTGCCGCCAGCCTTGAGGCGATTGTGGAACTAAAACCCAAAGCGGATTTGCCAAAAGACGCAAAAGATTTAGGATGGCAGCCAGAATTTGTAGGGAACGAAGGAATAAAAGCGAATCAACAAAACTTTGATGCGTTGGCTGAAAGATGGGACAGGGATACGGGTATGCTCTCTGTGATTCATCAAAAGGTAAGTCATCCTTCTTATCAGAGAATAATAGACATGGGAACACCTGCATTGCCTTTTATTTTCATGGAATTACAAAAGACGCCGGCTCATTGGATGCCAGCCCTGAAAGCCATCACTGGCATGGATGTTCCTAAACCGGGAAGCAATGTTAGAGAGGCAATCCAAGCATGGCTCGAATGGGGAAAGTCAAATCATTATATCTAATGGGTGTCGCAATCATAGAAAAAGCGTTCCCAAAAATTCGTAAAGAGGGATACAAAATCGCCAGCACCGAAACAGTGAACTATAATTGTTTTGGCTGGGCGATCCATGATGCGTCTAGGTGGTGGTCTCCGATTGAAAATAATGGCTACCACTGGCCGGAAAGTTTTTCAAGGGACTTGGATGTCGGTAATTACGTAAAGCTCTTCCAATCCGTCGGCAATTTTAAGCCGTGCCAAAATGGAGATTATGAGGATGGTTTTGAGAAAATCGCCATTTACGCGAACAGCCAGGGGCACGCCACGCACGCCGCCCGGCAGATTTCATCCAGGAAATGGACAAGCAAACTTGGCGATTGGGAAGATGTGGAACATGATACGCTTGAGGCGTTAGAGGGTGATTTTTACGGGAAAGTCGTGCAAATTTTGAAAAGAGCGGTACAATGAATTGATGAGCGATGGAAAAAAACATATTTCGGCCAACGAAGTGCCGCTGATTCCGATAGGCGACTTTAAAAAAGTCGTCAAGAAAATCCTGTCGAATACGAAGGCGGAGTCGGATCGGGCGCTGGCTGAATTTCAGGCCAGCAACCTGCGAAGGCGTGATGCTAAGAAACGCTGTTAGAGTCTGCATCCAGAGTAGCTCAATGGTAGAGCGCGCGGCTGTTAACCGTGATGTTGCAGGTTCGAGCCCTGCCTCTGGAGCCAGCCTTATGTTGTTACAAATATATTATTACCTAGATTTGGCCTGTATAGACCCATCTATAACTCAATGATTTACAGGCTATTACGCATTTTCTTGTGTAAATGTATGGCCTGACCCCTTGCCCCATGATTTTGCCATCTCCCCGTCGCCTCTGCCTTGCGCTTCCTGACCTTGCATTTTCCCGCACTCCTCTCCCATCTCCCCATTTTTCATTCTTCATTCTGCATTCTGCATTTCCCCTCCGTTGCCTCAGTTGCCTCCTGTTCAAAACGGCTTCTGCATTTTGCATTTCCGAATCTTTCTGACCCCATCTTCCTGACGCCGCACTCCTGTGCAAAACTCCTTCCACATCCGCGTCCATCCGGATTCATTGGTGGTTCTCGCCATCCTCCAAACGCCATCTTCCACGACGGATTCGGCTATTTTAGGCGCGGTATCTCCATTGGCAGCGCACGCGGTAGAGGCGCTCCGTGAAACCGCCTTCTTCCACAAAGTTTTTCTCCAGTGTGGCGATCTGGCGGTCGAGCAGGTAACATGCGAGGTTTAGCAGCGAGAGCGCGGCATTGGCCACGAGTTCAGCAGAAGACACGGACGGAGACGGACTATCACGGACAGGCACTGACGGGGCGGGTTGCTGCTGTGCCGGTCCGAGTGTGTCCTTGTTCGTCCTCGCTGTTTGCCGTTCCTCCTGCACCCAGGCCCGCACTTGTTGCAGCGTGGCGCACCGCTTGGCTTTGAAGCGCATCAGCGCGGGGTGTTTTGGCGGCCACTGCGCCAGGCCGCGCTGCCGCAGATAATCCTCATAGTCCAGCCGCAGTTCCTCCAGGCTGGCGCGGGCCACGCTGGTGAGCTTGAGTTCGGTTTTCTTGGACGTGCCGCTGGCCTGGCTGCTCTCCGCGATGTTCTGCACGCCCGACCGCGCCGCCTGCACCATCTGATCGTGCGTGCGGCTGCGTTTCTCGAGGTAGCGGTCGCAAAACCGCACCGTCACATCGTACGCCAGTTGCGCCACCTGAAAACTTTTCAACTTCCGGCAGCCGCCATGCAGCGGAATCAGTTTTTCCGGCCCAGTGATTTTTCAAATGTTGCTTCCATTTAGCATTTATCATTTATAATTCATCCTTGCCCTTTTCCCCTCCTAAACCGGAGCGGCGGCGGGGCGCGGGGCGGAGTCGGCCAGCCAGTTTTTGGCCATGTTATCCAGGGCCTTGATCCACAGGGGATGGGTGTTCAAACAGGGCACCAGCGTCAATTCCCCGCCGCCTGCCGCGCGAAAGGTCTCGCGCCCGCGCATGCCGATTTCTTCCAGCGTTTCCAGGCAGTCCGAGACGAAGGATGGACAGATGACCAGGAGCTGGCGGATGCCGGCCCTGGCCAGGCCCGCAATGACGCGGTCGGTATAGGGTTTGAGCCACGGTTCGCGTCCCAATCGGGATTGAAAGGCGATGGAATGCATGTGTTTTGGAATCGAGGCCATGCGCACAAATGCTTCCACCGTTTTGAAACACTGCGCGCGATAGCAGGTGTCCAGCACCGGACAGCCGTCCCCGCAGCAATCCCTCCGGATCAGGCAATGGCGGCCGCTGGGGTCGGCTTTGCGCAAATGCCGCTCGGGTATGCCATGAAAACTGAAGAGCAAGTGGTCGTAATCCTGTTTCAAATACTCCGAGGCGTTGGCCGTCATGGCCCGGATGTAATCGGGGTGATCGTAATAGGGCGGCGCGACCGTGAGCGACATGCGCGGCGCCTCCCTGGCCATGACTTCCCGCACCCGCGCGACGGCGGTTTCATAGCTGGACATGGCATAGTGGGGAAAAAGCGGGATGAGCAGCACCTCCTGGATGCCTTGGTCCCGCAACTTGCGGATGGCCCCGGGGATGGACGGGTTGCGATAACGCATCGCCAGCTCCACCGTCATGGCGGCGCGGTCTTGCAGCGCCTCCCGCACTTTGCGGCTGGTCGCCACCAGGGGCGAGCCTTCGGGGGTCCAGATTTTTTTGTAGGCTTCAGCCGACTGGGCGGCGCGTCTGGGCAAAATGGCGAGGTGAACCAGGCACCAGCGCACCGGATAGAACGCATCCAGAACGCGGCCATCCATGAGAAATTCACCCAGATAGGCCCGCACATCTGCGACGGAGACGGAATCAGGCGATCCCAGATTGACCAGAAGCACGGCTCGCTGGTTCATACGGAAACGGGGTGGTCCAAGCCCTTGGCGCGCCTGGCATCTGCGGCCAGGAAAGTCTGGATTCTCTCCGCCGCATGGTGGGCGGAGAGGATGGAATCGCCCAGGGAAATGCCGTCGCGGGCGTGCCCGGCCACAAACAGGCCCGGCGCCTTCAACTCCATGTCGTTCATCAACGCGCGGAATTTTCCGAAACCCAGGTTGTATTGCGGAATGGCCTGGCGATAGACGGCGACATGCTGAAAGGTGGGCCGGCCCCGGACGCCCAAAATTATTTCCAGGTTTCTGACGGCGATTTCCGTCAGCACCTCGGGGGTGTTCAGGGGCAGCAGCGGAGCGCGCGCGCCGCCGAGGTAACAGGTGATGACCACTTGGCCTTGCGGGGCGCGATTGGGAAAGAGCGAGGAGGAGAAAAGCGCGCCCAGGATGTTAAACCCTTCCTTCTCCGGTATGAGCATGCCAAATCCATCGAGCGGATGGGCCACATCGGCACGGCGAAAGCCCAGCACGACTGAGGCCACGGGTGGATAATAGACTTCGGCCAGCGACGAAATCTCCAGCGCCGGAGTGGTGTTAATCTCCAGCGAAGCCATTTTGTGGCTCGGCAGGGCGAGCAGGACGGCGGCGCACTCGATCGGATTGCCCTCCCCTCCCTGTTCCAATTCCACCAACCAGCCCTCCTCCGTCCGCCGCAACCCCGCAATGGGCGCGGAGGTTTCAATGGCGCCGTCCAGGCCGGCTTGCAGCGCTTCAATGAGCACCTGCAACCCGTCATCGAAGGAAAACTTCTTCGCATCTTGTTTGGAGACTTCGCCGCTGCGTTTGCGTTCGCGCGCGCCCAGGAATTGCCCCAAAAACAGGGAACGATAGCGCTGCTCCAGCAGATGGAGTTTGGGAAAGGCCTGCGACACCGAAAGAAGCCTGGGGTTGCCGGCGTAAATTCCGGCCACCAACGGATCAATGGCGTAATCGAGAAATTCCTGGCCGAGCCGCCGCTGGACAAATTGGGCGATGGATTCTTCCAAACCTGCCGGCGCCCGCCGGATGAACGGCTCGGCCAAAACGCGCAACTTGGCGGCCGCCGAAAACAGCGGCGTGGTCAGAAAACGGGCCGCGGAAGTCGGAATTTCCACCGGCCTTTTGTCGCGCACCACGAAGCGCTTTTCCGCGGACGGATCGGAATAAAGCCGGCGCGATTCCAACCCCAGGTCGCGCACCAGATCGGAAATGACCGGGGAGGTCTCCAGGATGCTGTTGGGGCCAAATTCGGCCAGATAGCCGTCGCGCCGCACGGATTGGATCACTCCGCCCACGCGTGCGGAGGCCTCCAGCAGGATGACGGGGATGTCTCGTTGTTTGAGACAAAAGGCCGCAGTCAGCCCGGTAATGCCGCCTCCGATGATGGCCACAGGTTTCATATTGTCTTGGAAAAGCGCCGTTCCTTGGCGTTGGCGAGATAGCGATCGAAGCGCATGGCAATATTGCGGATGAAAAGGCGGCCCACCTCGTTGACGACCAGGCCATCGGGGCGGCGCTGCAACAGGCCGTCCTTTTCAAGGTCCGTCAGGGAGTCCAGTTCGGCCTTAAAATAGCCGGCAAAGTCTATTCCCAGGTCCTTGGAAAGTCCGGCATAGTCCAGACTCAGGTCGCACATCAAGCGCATGATGGCATGGCGGCGGATCTTGTCGTCGCTGCTTAAAATGTAGCCCTTGGCAAAAGGCTCCCAGCCGGAATCCAGCACCTCATAGTATCCGGCCAAATCCTTGATGTTTTGCCAATAGACGCCGTCGGCCTGCGAGATGGCCGACATGCCAAAGGCATAAATGTCCGCCCCGCCTTTGGTGCTGTAGCCCTGGAAATTGCGCTGCAAAGTTTTCTGCCGTTGCGCCACCGCCAGTTCATCCGTCGGGCGGGCGAAGTGATCCATGCCGATGTAGGTGTACTGGTCGTTGTGCGTCAGCTTCTCGATGACCAGTTTTAAAATGGCCAGCTTGGTTTGCGCGCTGGGCAAAGCCGCCTCCTGTTCCAGAATTTTCTGCGCCGGCTTCATCCACGGCACATGCGCATAACTGAACACCGCCAGCCGGTCCGGCCCAAGGCCGATGATTTGATCCAGGGTTTGCTCGAAGGATTGGACCGTCTGGTAAGGCAACCCGTAAATCAAGTCCACGTTGACCGATGGAAAACCGGCGGCGCGCGCCCACGCGATGGCTTGTTCCGTTTGGCCGCGCGGTTGAATGCGATGGACCGCCGCCTGGACCGTGGCATTGAAATCCTGCACGCCAATCGAAGCGCGGTTGAACCCCACTTCCCGCAAGGCCGCCACATGATCCTGCGTTAAGCGGCGCGGATCAATCTCCACTCCCGCTTCCAGGTCGGGCGCCAGATTGAAATGCTTGCGAATGGATTGGCCGAGCCAGCGAATTTCGCCTGGCGACAGAAACGTCGGCGTGCCGCCGCCCCAGTGCAATTGCACGACTTGGCGCTGCGGATTGAGGCGGGCGCTCATCAGCTCCATTTCCTGGTCCAGGTATTGCAAGTAGAGCGCCGCTTTTTCCCGTTGGGTCGTGATCACGGTCGTGCAGCCGCAATACCAGCAGAGCGACTCGCAAAACGGGATGTGGAAATAGAGGGAAAGCCCGCGCCCGGCCGGCTGCGCCTGGGCGATTCTGGCCGCCACTTCCGGCCAGGTGACCTGGTCGGTAAACTGCGGGGCGGGCGGATAAGAGGTGTAACGCGGCCCCGGCACGTTATACTTTTGCACCAAATCGAGATCTACATTCAGTTTGCTCATACGAAGTTTTGCACGGCAGCGGCCAGCGCCTCGAGATTTTCCATTTTTGCCGCGGGCGGCACGCCGTGGCCAAGGTTGAAGATGTAGCCGTTGCGGTCGCGCATTTGTTCCAGCAAACGCCGCGTTTCCGCCGCCACCGTCGCCGGCTCCGCGCCGGTCAGCAACGCCGGATCCAGATTTCCCTGCAGGCCGGTGTCCCGCGGCAGCCGCCGTTCCGCCTCCGCCAGTTGCATCCCGTGATCTATGCCAATCACGTTTGCCCCAATTTTTGCCAGCGCGTCCCACGCCCGCGTCCCCTTGGAATACACAATCACCGGCGCCTGCCCGTTGAGTTGCGACACGATCATCTCCATCCACCGGCCTGACGCCGCTTCAAAGTCCGCCGCCGGCAAATCCCCTCCCACACTGTCGAAAATCTGCACCGCGTCCACGCCGCAGGCGATTTGCATTTGCAGAAACTCCGTCACCGCCGCGGTCAATTTGCCGGCCAGCAGATTGTAGGTGGTGCGATCGCGCCGGAACAACTCCTGCGCCCTGGCAAACTGCTTTGCGCTCCCCCCTTCCAGCATGAAATTGGCCAGCGTCCAGGGCGAACCCGCGAAACCGAGCAGCGCGGTGCGGCCGTCCAAATTCCGTTTGATCAATTCCAGGGCCACGGCCACGTACTGGAGGCGCTCGGACACCCCAACCTCCAGCAGCTTGTGGATGTCCGACAAATCATGCAGCGCGCTTTCCATTTCCACGCCGCCGCTGTCACGGAACCGGAACCCCTGTCCCATCGCCTCGGGCACCACCAGGATGTCGCTGAAGAGGATGGCGGCATCGAAGCCAAAACGGCTGATGGGCTGCAACGTGACGGCCGCCGCCAGTTCGGGGGTGCGGATCAATTTGCGGAAGGAATGCTTTTCGCGCAGCGCGCGGTATTCGGGCAGGCACCGTCCGGCCTGGCGCATCAGCCAGATGGGGGGGCGGTCCACCGGCAAAAGGTTCAGGGCGTTGAGCATCCGCTCCCTGCGCGAGCCTTGCGCCGCCGCCGCTCCGGGAGGCTTGACGGCAAGCCCCGGCCGTTTAGTCTCGTCTGCCAATAAATCCTGCATGACACCAGAATAGAACACCGTGGCCGGCGGGTCTTACCCTCCATTGGCAAACCCTAGCCATTTTTTGCCCACAGGGGCGTATTTTAAGGTTGCCCGACCTCTTTTGTGGATTCCCGCGCAAGACCGCACGGATTGGGCAACGCGATTGTCCCACTGGCGGTGGCGCGAAGTGACCGTTTTGGCCTGAAATGAAGTTGGGTTCATGGGACCCCCCAGGGGCCGGAACTGAAACCAGGTGAAACCAGGTGAAATTCGCCGCCACCGGTTTTGTTGTTCCACCGCCCGCCGACGGGCCGGGGATTTGTCCGCGCCCGCCGCGCCTGCGCGGGCCGCCTCTTCCCGAAGGCGGCATTGGACTGTGCCTACGTGTCTCACGCGGACCATTCAACCATAGGTTCTAATTTCTGTCAAGGGCCAAGGCAAAAGAAAATGCGGGCGGGAAGTTCAAGGCAAAGGCGCCAAGGCGAGGAGCCGCCAAGAGGAGGGAGAATCTTAGGCTCTTGGCGTCTCAGTGGCTTTGCGTCAAGAGTGCGGAATTGCAGAATGGAACAACACGATAAAGTGCGCCAGAGGCGCGGGCAGATGACGTGTATGGCGAGGAGACGGACGGGACGACCAAAGGTTTTTGAACAGGAGAGCGAAAACCGCGGCCGCCTCAGCGGCATCGCACCAGCACGCGGAGGCGCTTGGCCCGGTAAGTCCCGGCATTGCCGGCAAAGGTCCAATCCGGATTGCCGGCGGGTTGGTTGCCAATGCCAAGGTCGGCGCGGCTGCCCTCGCTCCAATGGTTGAGCGCGAAGAGGGTTTGTTTGGCGTCGTGGTTATGCACCTGCATCGAGCCGTACCCGTCCTCCGGATCGGCCGGCTGATCGCCGAAATCGTAAACTTCCCCGGAGGCGTTGGGCACGTTGGCGCTGTTGGCTGGACCGTAATTATTCGGCCAGAACTCGATGTTGCCCCCGGCCAAAGCGGCGCCGGTGACAATCCCCTTCACGTTGGAATAGACGTTGAGGTTGGACACGTTCTGTTGAAAAAGCGCGCCGGATTTGAAGGTCGGCACCCCGATTTTTTCCAGGTCGCTGGTAAAGGCGTCCATGGAGACATACACATACCCGGTGTTGCCGTCGGGTGACTGCAGTTCCATGAAGTAGGCGATGCGGTCGAAGGGTTGGGCGATGCTTTTGTGGTTGTCCGCATCGTAACTGGATGTTTTTCCCGAGCTTGCCAAGGTCCAAATCATAGGCCAGCCGGTATTCCTTGGCTTCCGGAACCTTGAGGAGAAGAAGATCGCGGGTGGGCACAGTCCCCGCGCGAAAAGCTCCGGCCGGCAAACCGTCGCTGTTGACCAGATGCGGCTGGCCCAGCATGCTCCAGGCATAGCGCAGGGCGACAGGATGTTGGACGCCCGGGGCGGAAAGCAGGACGGTGGCTCCATCAATTTGCGCGCCGGCTTTGACAAAGCCGCCCTCATCGGCGTCAATGATCTCAAACCAGTCCAGCGGCTGGCCGTCGCGGGCGGCCAATCCGGCGCCGACGTGATCGAAGGTCACGCGCAACTTGTTGCCCTCAATACTCAAGGATTTGAAGGTAGGCCCCGAGCAAAGCACGTTGTCATGGCCGTAGGTCTTGGCCAGGGCCAGCAGGGCCAGGCGATGGCCGACGTCCTGTTTGTCCTTGGGATGAATGTCTTTGAGGTTGCCGATGTCATTGATCACGGCCATGCCGGTGTTGGCAATGGATTGGGCCGCGCTTTGCGCCTCCCAAAACTCAGCCTCGGTTTCCGGGTTCCCGCCGTAGTTGAAAGGCGCGATCTGCACGAAATAAAACGGGAAATCCCCTGCGTGCCACAGTTCGCGCCAGCCGCTGATGAGCGCCTTCATTCTCTCCGTGTAAGTCTTCCCGTCGCCCAGATTGCTTTCGCCCTGATACCAAATCGCCCCGCGCAAGGCGAAGGGACAAAGCGGATGAATCATCCCGTTGTAAAGGGCGGTCGCATTCTGCACATCGTGCGGCGCCAGCAACTCCTTTGGGAAAACAGGCATGGTGGGGACCTCGGCCCCGCCGGCCAGCGCGCGGCGGGCGGAGGCGAGCCATTGTTCGGTCTCATCCAGGGTTTGTTGCAGGCGTTGCCGATGCAGGGCCGTGGCCGGATCGGCCAGTTGCACCAGCTCGTACTCCTTGAGCAAAGCGGGCGTCGCCGCGAAACCTTGCGGAGGCGTCCAGGATTCAATGCGCGTGCCGCCCCAACTCGAATCAATCAGGCCGATGGCGACGCCCAGCTTCTGATGCAACTCGCGCCCGAAATAATAGGCCGCGGCCGAAAACCCGCCCCAGCCTCCTTCGGCCACGGTTTTGGGCGAGCACACCTTCCATTCGCCGTCAATATTAGTTTGCGGCAACGCATCCCACTTGCGCGCCACCAGCAGCAGGCGAAGGCCGGGATAATTGGCCTCGGCGATTTCCTTCGGGGCGTCGCGGGCGATGCCAATTCCCATTTCCATGTTGGATTGACCCGAACAGAGCCACACCTCGCCGATCATGACATCGTCAAACTGGACCGAACTGGACCCGGCGGCTTTGAGAGTGAAGGGCCGCCGGCTTTCATGGCGGGCAGGACCACTTTCCATTCGCCGCGTTCATTGGCTTGAGCCTGCGCGGTGGCGGAGGCGAGCGTCACCGTGATCGTCTCATTGGGCTGCGCCCAACCCCAAATGGCCAGGGGCATTTCCTGCTGGAGAACCATGTGGCTGGAGAACACCCTGGACAATCGAACATCGGCCCTGGCCGGCGCAAGACCCGCGCCGCTGGAAAGAATGGCCGCCGCCAGACAAACCGTCCGAAAAACTCTTGCAGTTTGCATATTCTTGTCCGCAGGGTGAAACGTTCCCGCACGATGTCAAGAGTTCAATGCGCCCTCATCCAAAGGTGCTCCCGTTCCAACCCCAGCAGCTCGCCGGGACATCGGTGAAGTTGAGGTAAATGCGATTGGGCGGGACCCCGAGCGAATCGTGCAACAACTGGCAGACCTTCTGCGAGAGGTTCTGGTTCACCTGGCCGGTCAATCCGCCAATGCTCCGGACCTCGACAAAGGCCGCGTCACCCGCATTGCCGGACATCTGCATGGCGGCCTGGCTGGCGGCCACCATGACGTATTGCTGCGGTTTGCCAATGGTTTCGGCGACGGTTTTGGACAGGGCGGCGAGCAGGGCTTGCCGCTTATCCTCGGAGAGAACAACTGTAGTTTCAAGTTTTAATAGTGGCATAATCAACAACTACCTTCTTCTTCCCGGGAACGCAACCGGCCGCATCCCGGGCTGCGGCGAACCGCCCCGAGGCCGCGTGGTGGAATGACGGGATTTTCAATCGTCAGCCAATCGGGCGGGGGTCAGAGCGTCCGTCGAAAGAGGAGCGTGGCGGCGCCCAGCGCCAGGACGGCGAAGCCCAGCAGAAAGGCGAGATCGGGGGCAATGGCCAGCAGGCCGGTGTTCTTGAGGATGAGTTCCTTGAAACCATGCACCGCGTAGGTGAAGGGATCCAGCGCGGTGATCACCCTCATCCAGGCGGGAAAGGCCTGGGTGGGATACACCGCGCCGCTCGGAAAGAACAGCACGGTGTTGAGCATGCCGAAAACCGCGCGCGGAACCAGGGGATCGCTCACGCGCACCATCAACAGGAACATCATGCTGATGAGCGCCAGCGCCGTCACCACCACCAGCACCATCATGCGCGCCATGCGCGCCAGGTTGAACGGATCGGGAATTCCGGCGATGAGCGAACCCAGGGTCACCAGCACCGCGCCGGTGACGATGGCCTTGGCCACGCCGGCCAGGTTGAAGCCGAGAATCAATTCAAATTTCCCAATCGGCGTGACTAAGTAACCCTCGTGCAGGCCGCGGGCCTTGTCGTCAATAAAAATGATGCCACCGCCGATCATGGCCGTGACGAAGATCGCCAGCACAATGGTGCCCGGCAGCAGAAACTGGATGTAGGGCACATAGGGATAAATCTCCACCGCCGCCAGGGTCGCGCCGGCGCTCAGGCGCGGAGCGGGCGCGCGCTGCCGGTAGGCCGGCAGCAGCGAGGCCATCGAGCCTTCCAGCGCGGCGGAGGAGAACTGGTCGGTGTTGTCCTCGGTCAGCACGACGCGCGGGCTGGCGCCGGCCAGGACTTTGCGGGAGAACTGCGGCGGAATCTCCAGGACGCCGTTGATCTTTCCCTCCCGCAAATCGTGCTGCGCCGCCGCGGCATCGGCGTAGGCCACCGTGTCAAAGGTCTGGGCGTTGGCGGCGACGGCTTGAAACATTTCCTTGAGCTGCACCGCGGGCAGTCCGTGGTCTTGATCCACCACGCCGAGGCTGAGATGCTTGACTTTGCCGCCAAAGGCGTAGCCCAGAATGACCAACTGCACGAGCGGCATGATCATGGAAATGACGATGAGCGCCGGGCTGCGGCGGAAGCGGCGCAAGTCGCGTTCAATTATGGCCAGAATCCGGTGCATGGTCGGTCAGCGCCTTTGCAGCAGGAATGCGCTGTTGGCGGCGGTGGGAGTCTGGAGGGCGTCGCGCAATTGATGGCCGGTGTAATGGACAAACACGTCGTCCAGCGTCGTGCTTTGCACCGACAAAGAATTGACGGTGATGCCGGCCGCGCGCGCCGCCTCCATCAAGGCCACCGTGGTGCGCGGGCCATTGAGCGAAGAGATGCGGAAAACGTGGTCCTCGGCCTTGACCTCCGCGACATCCGGCAGCGCGCGCAGCGTGTCCACCCAGCCGGGTGGAACCTCCGACACGCTGACCTCCAGGATGTTGTTGCCGGGAATGGAAGCCTTGAGCTTGAGCGGCGAATCCAGCGCCGCCAATTTGCCATGGTCAACAATGGCGATCCGGTCGCACAACTTGTCCGCCTCGTCCATGTAATGGGTGGTGACCAGGATGGTGAGATCCCGCTGGCTTTTGAGCCGGGCCAGCATCTCCCACACGGCGACGCGCGAGACGGGATCCAGGCCGGTCGTCGGCTCATCCAGAAAGAAGGTTTTCGGTTGATGCACCAGGCCGCGGGCGATTTCCAGCCTGCGCCTCATGCCGCCGGAAAACATCTTCACCGGTTTGTCCGCCCACGGCTCCAGGTCCACCGCCCGCAGCAGTTCCCGGATGGCCCGCCGCCGCTCCCCGGCGCGGAGGCCGTAGAGCTTGGCGAAAATCCCCATGTTTTCTTCCGCGGTCAAATCCAGGTCCGAGGTCATGGCCTGCGGAATCACCCCAATGGATTTGCGCACGTCGTCCGGCTCCCGGGTGACATCGAATCCGTTGACTCGCGCGCGGCCCGAGGTGGGAGGAACCAGGGTGGTCAACATGCGAATGAGGGTTGATTTGCCCGCGCCGTTCGGGCCCAGCAATCCGAACACTTCCCCCTGGTTGACGGAGAAGCGGATGTCGTCCACGGCGGTGAAATCGCCGAAGCGCTTGGTCAACCCGTCCACTTCGATGGCCGCACTCATGGTTCAGTGAGAGGCCAGGGGCAGGGTGACATAGGCGGTCATGCCGACCGCCAGGCTGCGGTCCCGGTTGTCGCAGCGCAAACGAACCTGAAAGGTCTTGATGTCGCGCTTGGTGCGGCTGACGTCGCGCTGGGTGGCGTAATCGGCGTCAATGCCGCGAAAAAAGACTTCGCCCTGGCGCCCCGCCCCGGAAGGCAGCCGCACGGCCAGGCGGTCGCCCAAGTGAATGCGGTCCATGTAACTCTCCTCCACGTCGGCGCGCACCCAAAGATCGTCCGGATTGATCAGGGTGACGATGGCCTGGGCGGGATTGACCACTTCGCCCTGGAGGGCCGCGCGCGTGTCAACAATACCAGCGATGGGCGCGCGAATTTCGGTGTGGGTCAGGCGCACGTCCGCCTTCTCCTCTTGTGCCTTGGCGGCCAGCAGCAGCGCCGCGCTGGCCTGGAGGGCGGCCTGGCGCGCGGCGGTCTGTTCGGAACCGGCCCTGGCCAGGGCGACGGCCGCCTCCGCGGCCAGGACCTGTTTGTTGAGGGATTCCACCCGCGCCTTGTCCGCCGCAGAGGTGGTGCGGGCCTGATCGTAGGTCTGGCGCGAATCCACCCCGCGCTGGTAGAGGCCCTCCTCGCGCTTGTAAATGAGATCGGCATTCTCCAAGTCGGCCTCGGCCTGGATGACCTGCGCTTTGGTCGCGGCGAGGGTCGCTTCCGCCTGGCGGATTTGATTGGTCGTCTGGGCCTCCTGGAATTTCAGATCCGCCTCCGCCTGGGCCACCAGCGCGCCGGATTGCGATTGGGCACCGGCGAAATAGGCCGCGTCGGCCTTCCATTCCTGCGGCTGGATCACCGCCAGCAACTGGCCGTTGGTCACCGCGGCCCCTTCGGTTACCAGCATCTGCTGCAACCGCCCCGAAATCTCGGAACTGACGATGACTTCGTCGGTGGTTACGATGCCAGTCAATACCAGCGCGGCCGGGCGGCGCAGGCAGGCCCAATAGACGGGCACAGCCGCGACCGCCAAAGCCAAAATTAGAATCGAGATGCGTTTCTTCATGGCCGGAGGGAGGGATGGGTGAACAAACCATGCCGGATGAAGTCCAGCACTTCCTCTTTGCGGCGCTTCAGGCTGGCCTGCGCGTAGGCCCCGGTGTGGCCGAGCATCTGGAGGACGGGCGCGGCGGAAAAATAGAACACAATCAAGGCCACGATGGAGATGGCGGTATGGAGCGGATCGGCCTTGCGAAATTCCCCGTCGCGCATTCCCCGTTTGAGCAGTTTGCCAAAGGCGCGGCTGCGCGGCGTGAAGTATTTCCGCACCAATCGTTCCATCATCGCCCCGCCCGCGCTCATGCACTGCTGGAACAGCGGAGCATGGCGGTGCCGGGCGCTGATGAAGTCGAAGTGCAGGCTCACATAGCGCAGCAAGACATCGCGGGCCGGGCCGGGCTGGCCAGGACCTTGAGGGCCTGGGCGTTGAAACCGGCAAAATGATCCTCCAACACCGCCTGGTAGAGATGCTCCTTGCTCCGGAAGTAATAATAGAGCAGGGCGTGGTTCACACCGGCCGCGGCGGCGATGGCGTCCGTGCGCGCCCCGGCCAGCCCGTGCCGGGCGAAGGCGCGCCCGGCGGCGGCCAGGATGGCTGCGCGCGCCGGTTTGCGGCCGCCCGCGCCGCCGGCGGCCGGCCGGTTGGAGACAGGCTTCGGCATAATTTAACTAACTGGACAGTTAAACCATCCCATCTCATTCGTCAAGGGCCAACCCCTGGCCGCCGGCCAACGGGCGCAAATCAGCTTTTGACAAAGCGGACTCAGTTGGAGGTAGGGACGGCTCGCCGAGCCGTCCGCGGTCGCCTCGGCGAGGCGACCCTACCAAAAGCTGATTTACGCCCCGGCCAACTCTGGCGGACAGCGGCTCGGACAGGGTTGTCCCGCTAGCCGGAGTGGTTGGGCGGTCCCGACAGGGCGGGCCGATGACGCCTCTCCCCGGCCAAGGTTCAAACAGATTGGAACGGGCCTGTTCGACCCGTGCCGCAATCTTGACTTGGCCCCGGCCTGGCGTCACCATGCCGTCATGTCGCAAACCCCAGCCACACGCTCGGTTCTCGCCCGCGTCTTAACCTGCGCCGGCCCAGGTGCTCTCGCGGCGGCGGGAATGTTCTGCCTCACCTGCGGGCTGCGCGCCGCCACGGGCGACTGGCCGGAATTCCGCGGGCCGACCGGCGACGGCCAGGTTGCCGCCTCCGGGCTTCCCCTGCGTTGGAGCGAGACCAATAACGTGCGATGGAAGACTGAAATCCCCCTGCGCGGCTGGTCCACCCCGGTCGTCATGGGCGGCCAGGTATGGATGACTTCCGCCACCGTGGACGGCCATGATTTCCATGCCATTTGCGTGGACGCGGACACGGGAAAAATCATCTACAACGAAACGGTGTTCCACTGCGAGCACCCGGAGCCGCTGGGCAACGGCGCGGCCATGAATTGTTACGCCACCCCTTCGCCCGCCATCGAGGCGGGACGGGTCTATGTCCATTTTGGAAGCTACGGCACCGCCTGTTTGGACACTGCCACCGGCAAAGTGATCTGGAAGCGCGACGACCTGCCTTGCCGGCATTATCGCGGCCCATCCTCCTCCCTGGTTCTCTACCGCAACCTTCTCATCCTGACCTTGGACGGGGTGGACGTGCAATATCACGCCGCTCTGGACAAACGGACGGGCCAAACCATCTGGAAAACGGACCGCTCCGTGGCTTGGGACGACGAGAACTCCACCGACCGCATGGTGCGGGACGGAGACCGCCGCAAGGCCCACAGCACCCCGTTGATCGTGACCGCCGCCGGCAAGCCCCAGATGCTCAGTGTCGGCGCCAAGGCCGCCTACTCCTATGATCCGCTGACGGGCCAAGAGCTTTGGAAAGTCCAATTCAACGATTGGTCGGGCGCGCCCAGGCCGATTTTCGACGCCGGCCTGGCATTCCTCGTCACGGGCCTGGTGAATACCGAACTGTGGGCCGTCAAGCCTGACGGATCGGGGGACGTTACCAGCAACAACGTTGTCTGGAAACTCAAGAGCCACGTTGGCAAATACGCCTCGCCCATCGTGGTGGACGGTTTGATTTACACGGCCGCGGACGAAAGCTTCGTTACCTGCCTGGAAGCCACCACCGGCCAGCCTGTCTGGACCGAGCGCCTCGGCGGCAACTTCGATGCCTCCCCCATTTATGCCGATGGCCGCCTTTACTTCTTCAACCAGCAAGGAGTGGCCACCGTCCTCAAACCGGGGCGGACGTGCGCCATCCTGGCCACCAACTCTCTCGACGACGGCTTTATGGCTTCGCCCGCCGTCAGCGGCAGGTCCCTTTTCCTGCGGGCCAAGGCCCACCTCTACCGCGTGGAGGACATGGCCTCGAACAGCCAGTAGGACCCTGGAGCAGGGCTGACCAACAATCCATCTGCGCCATCCAGCATCATCCGGGCGGAGGTTTGACGCTGCCGGGCGCAGTATGCCCGGCGGAACAAATCCAGAGATACGGATTGTTGATGGACGGATTGCCGGTCATAATTCTTGGCTGCGCGCATTCAGCGCAATATGGGCGTTCGTCAAATCCTGCTGCCGTTTTCCTCCAAAGCACGCCGTTATGTTCTTGAAATGCTTTGAATTTTTTAGGCGGCGACGCCTTCAATCGCGCTAATTGGTCATTAAGGTTGGTTATCTCAAGGCGATGGCTTTCACGAAGTGCCGTGAGCGCGTGGGAATGGTCAGCCTCCATTTTTGCCATTTTCGCACTCGCTTCCAACAGGTCTTTGTGTATGACAAGCTGCTGCTGTTGTATCTGCTGGACAAGAGCGAGTGTCTGTCCGTCCTTCGCTCGCTGAATCAGTTCTCCGATCAGCGCCGTGATTTTCGGAATGGCTTCGAGTCCGGTCATAACCAGGCACTCATACCCAAAAGCCGGGCTGAAAACAACGAAAAACAACCCGGAAGCGTAACGTCTCAGTGACGGCGGGAAAACTGGCCATGACCTTTGTAAGGCGTCAGTGACGGGAGGGCGAGACTCTGTTCGAGCCGTGACTTCTTCCCAAGAAATCGAGTTTCGGCTCGACGGAGTCTCGCCCTACCGGCCATGACTGACCCATTATCCGGCAGCGCACGATGACCCGCCGGACGGCCCCCCATTGCATTCCCGTGGCAAGACGGGCGGGCCATACCAGCACCCCGCGCAAAAGCCCCTTCCCCAGTGGACAGGCGGGGGTTGCCCTGTGCTGGGCAACCCTGGCGCCGGACGCAGCCGCTCAGGCGGAAGAAAAGTTCTCCTCTGGAGGCGCCCCTCTATTCTTGGGGGTTAATCCCGGCCTGATGGGCCTGGATGGCCTCCGCGATGGTCGTGACGGTACGCATCGTTTTTCGCGCGACGGCGGCGTCGGGAATCTTAATGCCGTAGCGTTTGTCCAGCGCGACGACCAATTCGAGGGCGTCCACGGAGTCCAATCCCAGACTGCCCGGTCCGAAGAGCGGCTGGTCGTCGCCAATTTCTTGCGGAGTGATTTGCAGCATGAGGTCTTCGACCAGGAAGCATTTGATCTGGGTTATAAGTTGGGGGGATGTGTTCATGGCGGTGTGGCTGTTGGTGTTTTCAAAAAATTCGGGTTGACGAACCGCGCCGCGATGGCCTGCAAACTCTGGCCTGTGATGCTCACATTGGCGGCCACGCAGCGAGATTGCTGAATGGCGTCGCACCCGGCGACACATTGCCAGGCGGCTGCGGCGGCGAAGGCTTCGCCCAGAATTGCCATTGGAGTCAACAATTCGCCTGGCCAATCGTCCCAGGCGGGGTTGTCGCATTCGCTGGCGCAAAGCAATTCGTCCGGCGCGCCGAGGGGCAGTTGCGCGCGCACTTTTCGCGCCGCGTCATGGCGGCCCGGCGCGCGGGTGGCGGCGAG
This sequence comes from uncultured Verrucomicrobiae bacterium, assembly GCA_963707025.1. GTDB lineage: Bacteria > Verrucomicrobiota > Verrucomicrobiia > Limisphaerales > Palsa-1400 > JBEKOF01. The sequence goes on from CAVPOM010000005.1 coordinate 339,713, forward strand.
GGAATCCGTCACCGCGGCCAATTCAACAGGAGCGTGAGTGGGAGGCCAGGTTTTCAGGTAAAGCGCGCCCGCTCCGCTGGAGTGAATCGCCCGGCGGTCAAACAAGCGCAGCGCGTCGGCGGCGGTCCAATCCGGTTCCTCCGCGCCAATGACGACACAGGCCTCGGCCAAGCCGTTGTCCAGCCATCCTGCGGCCACGGCGAGGCCCTGCAAGAAAGTGCCCGCATCGCCGACCAGAGAGTAAGTGAGCACCGAAGAACCCAAGCAGGCCGCCAGATGACTGGCGGAAGAGTTAAAAACCGTTTCCGGGAAGATCATCGGGCTGGCGGTGGCCGGGTTTTGCAGAACTTCTTCATAAAACCGCCGCGAATAAGAAATGCCTCCTGTCAAGGTGCAGGTCACGATGCCCAACCGCAGGCCGCCGGAGAGGATGAGGCCGGCGTCCCGGCCGAGGGCCTCCAGCGCGGCGCCGACGGCGTAATGAGTGATCGGGCTGGCCCGCCGCAAACGGGGATGCGCGGCGAAGGCGGGCCGGACCGGAGGCGGCGGCACGAGGCGCACGAGCAGGGGTTTGTCCCAACCGGGCCGCGCCAGCGATTGCACCGGCAGTGGCCGCTGGTTTTTCAGACTGGCCCGCAAAGCCGGCACACCCCAGCCCGCCGGGGAAACCGCGCCTTGCCCATGCACAAATACCCGGCTCACCGGCACCTCCGAAACAGGAGGGTGGCGTTGGCGCCTCCGAACCCAAAGGAATTGGACAGGACGGTTTGTATTTGCGCATCAACTGGCTGGCGCACTATTTGAAAGCGGCAGACCGGATCAGGAGCCTGCAGCGAAGTCTCCGGCGGAAGCCACTGGCCGCGCAAGGCCATAAGGGAAACCACCGCTTCAACCGCTCCGGCCGCGCCCAACAAATGGCCAATGCCCGCCTTGGTGGAACTGACCGGCAGTGTCGCGGCCCGCGCACCAGCCCAAGCATGGATGGCGGCGGTTTCGGCGGAGTCGTTTTGCGGCGTGGCAGTCCCGTGGGCGTTCACATAATCAATTTGTTCCGGCGTGACGCCCGCGCCGGCACAGGCGGCCTGCATGGCGGCCAGCGCCGCGTTTCCTTCCGGCTGGGGCTGGGTGAGATGGTGTGTGTCCGTTGTGGCTCCATAACCCAGGATTTCGCCGAGGATTTCCGCACCCCGCCGTTGGGCGGAACTCAAGTCTTCCAGAGCGAGCACCGCCGCGCCTTCACCCAGCGTCAAGCCGTCACGCCCCGCGTCAAACGGGCGGCACGGTGACGGCGAGAGGGCTTGGAGCGCGTCAAACCCGGCAAATGTCAAATGGCAGAGAGCGTCGTATCCTCCGGTCAGGACCCTTTCGGCCCGGCCTTGGCGAAGCAATTGCCAGGCATGCCCAATGGCGTTGGCTCCCGAGGCACAGGCATTGGAAATGGTAATGACCTCTGCCTCGACACCGAGGGCGTTGGCCAGATTGATCCCTTGCTGCTGCACCAGATAATGGGTGACGCGCTCGGTCTGGCGCTTGAAACAAGAAGGCCGTTGCAGGGCTTGGAGAAGATATTCCTGGCCCAGGCACATTTCCCCGCTGGTCGTGCCCAGGACCAAGGGAAGACGGCCGTGCGGAGCCCATCCGGCTTGGTTCCATGCTTCCGCGCCGGCCAGAATGAGCAGGCGCGAGGCGCGCTGGAGCCGCCGCAAATCGCCGCGGGACAACCGGTTGGGCGGCAAGTCGCCTGGCAGATCAATTTCGGCGGCAATTTTGCACCGCTGACGCGATACGTCGAACAGTGTCACCGGGCGAAAAGCCGTGCGCCCGGAGCGAAAAGCCTCGGCGTTTATCTTCCAGCCCGCGCCGAAGGCGGTGATGACACCCGCGCCGGTGACGACGATGCGCCGCGGTGGCGGTGATTTAGGCGGTGGGAACAGCACGGGTCATTTCAGCCACGCCCTGCGGCATGATGCGTTGCAACATGGCAAAGTAACTCCAGAGTGGACCAACGACGCCGCGCCGGCGCAGGCGCGCGACCAGATTGGCGAAGCCGGGAGGCGGATCGCCAACGATCCAATTGGGCGCGCGGCGGGCAAACTCGCGCAGCCGCTCAAAGACGGAGGCTTCGTCCAGCCCGGCCGCGAAGTAGTACGCCGGGGCCAGCAGGTCGGCGCCGGCCGTGACCTGGCCGTCACGCACCGCCCGCTGCGCCAGCGCCGTGCCGGGGAAGATTCGCATGCCCACCACCGCCAGCACGACCGAGCCTGCCAGATGCCGGGAGTTTTGGAAGCTGGTTTCCAGTGTTTCCAGCGTTTCACCCGGTCCGCCGCAAATCAGGTAGTGGCAATGCTCGATTCCCGCCTGCCGGGCCAACTGGCTCGACCGGGCGATGTCATCAAAGGCGAGCCGCTTGGTGTACTGCTCCAGGACTGAGTCGCAAAAACTGTCGGACCCAAACTCGATGTGGGTTAAACCCGCCTGCGCCATCAGCCGCATCATTTCCAAGGTCAGTGATTGCGGACGCAGGAAGCAGCCCCAGGCAAGTTTGACGCGGCGGCGGAGGATCGCTTCGCAGGTTTCGGCGACATGCCGCTCCGACGAGTTGAAAACGGAATCAACGACGAACACGTATTTCGCGCCCATCGCCTGAAGCTGCTCGAACTCCCCGGCGACGGCCTCCGGGTCGCGCCGGCGATGCAGGCATCCTTCGATCAGCGGGTAAGCGCAGTAAGTGCAGGCATGTCCACAGCCCCGTTGCGTCTGCGCGTTCAACATGCCGCTGGCCCTGAGGTAAAAGTCCGCGACTGCCGGCGGGCGGTCGGCGGCATCCAATCCAGTTTGCGATCCGGAAGGCTGCTGCGGATTGGCCACAATCTGCCGGCCACGACGGTAAACCAGACCTGGGATGGACGCGTAGCCGCCGCCGCCACGCAACGCCGCCACCAGCGCGACCAGGCTCGCCTCGCCTTCGCCCTGGATGCCAAAGTCGGCGCGGCTGAGTTCGAGCAATTTGCCGGGATAAATTGAAAAGCCGCTGCCGCCGATCACCACCGTGCAGGGATGGGCACGGCGTACGGTGTCACTCAGCGTCAGCAGACCGGCGAAGTAGGTTTCCTGTTGCCGGATGAGGACATTGTCAATATTACGAAGCGAGATGCCGACAAAATCAGGCTGGTAGCGGCGCAGCACTTCCTCGACCGGCTGCGTTTCCGCCAGGAGGTCAAAGAGCCGGGTTTCGTGGCCGGCCCGCCGCAAGGCGGCGTTGAGGTGGGAGAGACCGAGCGGGAATACCGGATCAGGCGCGGCGCACCGATTGGCGTTGATGAGGAGAATCCTGCTAGCCATGGCCAACCTCAACGGGTCATCGGCGCGCGTTCCCCGGTGGCGGGGCTGGCCCTGCCGTTCCGGTAAAAGTCGGCCAATCCCTGCCGCGACGGGGTCAAGCCCTCCGCTTCAATCGCCGCCAGCACGCGTGCTTCCGTCATGATGAAACGGTCGCGTTTATAGATGATATAGTCGTCGCGCATGCCGTCCGGTGTCATGTTGATGGTCACCAGATTGGCCCCGGCTCGCAAACCGCGGCGGTAGCCGTCGTCTTCGACCAGATTGAGCGCGCTCACGGCTGGAATGACCCAGTCCGGCCGCATCAGCCGGAGGGCCGCCATGCAGTTAATCGTCCAATCAGCCGGGGCCGGGCGCCTGTTGGCCAAAGGCGTGTCCTCGCCGGGGATGAACGGGCTGACACTGCATCCGTGCAGCGGGAGCGAGCGTGCCAATTCCAAATCCGCGCGCAGATCGCGCACCGACTGTCCCGGCAAACCAGCGATGAAACCCGAACTGACGAACCATCCGCCCTCCGCCAGCAGGCGGATGTTCCGCAACCGCTCGGCCAAGGTGCCGGGCGCCTGCACCGCCTGGTAACGGGCCTCCTCACCGGCTTCAAACTTTATGATGTAGATGGACGCGCCGGCGCGTTGCAGTTTCTCGTAAACTTCCGGGGTCAGCGTGCCAAGGCAAAGGCTGACTCCGAGCGACGTCTCGCGCTGAAGTGTCGCCAGCAGCGGCAACACCACCTCGCGCACGACGGCCGGGTCTTCCCCGCTTTGGATATTGATATCTGTGACCGTGGCCGGAAGATGGTGAAGGAGCAACTCGGCGATCTGTTCCTGGCGGGCGCGGTGCCGATGCAAGATGCGATTATCCCGGCGCATCCCGCAATAAGCGCAATTCTCGCGGCAAAAATTGGAAACCTCGACCACCGCGCGGACAAAAACGTTGCGGCCAAACCCGGCGCGCGTTGCCTCGGCGGCGGATTCATGCAAGGCCGTCTGCCTCGATCCGCTGGCATTCAAGTCGGTTTCACTCAAGCAGTCCATTTGCAAGCATCTTTTCGGTTAATCACGCCAAGTCCGGCCCGGGTCACGGCGCGCCCACTGTGGGGCATCACCCTGCCACGGCTGGCACGCCAGGAAGCGCCGGCCATCCAACAGGATTTGGCGGCAAAGAACGCAGCGCTGGCACAAGACTATTAAAAGGGCTTAAACCGTGACAGTCAACCCATGCTTTTTATCAAGGGCGGCGGCAGGAACGACCGGGTTGCAATCGGCAAGATCCCGCAGGCAGAGCGCCGTTTTGCGACAGCGCCGGAATGGCCGGATTTCCATTTGTCAGGCCCGGCGTTCGGGTCTATCTTGCGCCATGAAGACAATGCGCAAAATATCAATCGGCGCTCTGCTGATGCTGTTCCCGGCCGGCCTGGCGCTGGCGGCTGATCCAACAGCCTTTTCGCTGATCAAGGAGGGGGACAGATACATCGGTGAGCAAAGCAAAGACAAAGTCGTGCAAATTCGCTCCGACAAATCCGTCGGAACCATGATTCCGAATATATGGTATGTAGTCTATTATGATCCCGACGCGTCGTTGAAAGCCGTCGAGGTGAAATTTGGCGCGGGCCAGAAGATGAAGGTGTCGCGGCCCTTGCGGCTGTTGGAACCGGTCACGGGCGCGGACAAAGTGCTGGATTCAGCCAGACTCAAAACAGACTCCGACAAGGCGCTGGCGACCGCCATGGCCCAGCCGCTGTTGAAGAATCTGACGCTCACAGCGTCACAAATGTGGCTGCAGCACGCTGAGGAAGGTCCACGGTGGAAGATCAAATTGTGGGCGGCCAAACTCAAGAAGCCCTGGGATCAGGCTGACGTGGGCGATGTTTATGTTTCCACCGCCGACGGCTCTGTGATTCGGACCGACCTGCATCCCTCCCGCATAGATTAAATGGCACCGCGCCGCGCCGGACCCAAAATATGATGGATTGGAAACGGCAATGCGCCGCGGTGATACCGTGTTTCAATGAAGCCGGGCGGATCGGGCCGGTCATTGTTGGGGTGCAACGCCATTTGCCCAGCCTCATCGTGGTGGATGACGGGTCCACCGATGCCACCCCGAAAGAGGCCGCACGGGCTGGCGCGGAGGTGATCCGGCAAGGCGCCAACCGCGGAAAGGGGTTGGCCTTGCGGGCGGGTTGGCGCCACGCCCGGCGCATGGGCTTCACCTGGGCCTTGTCGCTGGATGGAGATGGACAGCACGCCGCGGAGGACATCCCGGAGTTTTTCGCCTGTGCCGAACGAACATCCGCGCGCCTGATTGTCGGCAATCGGATGGGGCAAGGCGGGGCCATGCCGTGGTTGCGCCGTTGGGCCAACCGCTGGATGTCCCGGTGCCTGTCTGACATGACGGGAGCGGCCTTGCCGGACTCACAGTGCGGTTTTCGTCTGGGGCATTTGGAAACCCTGCGGCGACTCCACCTCTCCGCTGCGCGATTTGAAATCGAATCGGAAACCCTGCTGGCCATTCTGGCCGCCGGGGAACGGGTGGAATTTGTCCCCATCCAAGTCATCTACAAATCCAGCCGGAGCAATATATGTCCCTTCCGGGACACCTGGCGATGGTTGCGCTGGCGGGCGGCGCAATGAGCCGTGCCAACATAGAATTATGGACGAAATTCAACCTCCAACCCGGCCCAAGGGCCTTGGTTTTCAACTTTTGCTTCGCAAAGTGGTGGCGCTGGTGATTGTGACGGTGGTGTTCGGCTGGTTTTACGGCTGGGCTTCGCCGTGGGCGTTTCCCAAGAACCAGACCGCCGGCTTTAAATACGGCATCTTGCATGGCGCCTTGATGCCCTTGTCGCTGCCCGCCCTGGTCATCGGCAGGGACGTGCCGATTTATGCGCCGGACAATTCCGGACGTGGCTACAAAATTGGATATATCTGCGGCATTGATGCGTGCGGCCTGCTTTTTTTTGGCGCCGCCTTTCGCCGGCCCAAAATCACATCAGCCAACTGCGATAAATCTCAATAATGTCCAATTCACCCCCGGCCCAATAATGATTGGGCGGCAGGGAGAACGTGCTGGTGTCGGAGTCGAAGGTCAGCCGCACTGGCTGCTTGGTATTGTTAGGGTCATAGGCTTGAAAGGCAGAACCCCGCCCCGTTTCCCCGGTGGCAAATAAAATCATGCTGTGATTGATGGTCAGCGCCGGAAATTTCACCAGGTGAATAATCGGCGGAACATTTTCTTTGAGCGCGGCCTCCAAGGACGCGGCGGTGCGGGCCTGGTGCGCGCGTGAAATGGGAAAAACCATCCGCCAATGGCTCCGCAAAACATAAGACCGCCAGGCCCCGCCGCAGCCGGCTTTCAACAACGCCGGACGCGCCCCGCTGAATTCCCGCAAACTCGCATGGCCGGGAATGACGATTTGATTCCCGGCGGCGCAAGGCTGACGGGGATTCCGTCCCACCACCTCGCGAATCAGGCGGCGGCACGTTTCGTCATCGGCCGCCTTTTGTGCGGGATCAAAGCGGGCGTGATAAAGAAATTGCCGCGCCGCCCGCGTCAAGACGAAACAACGATGGGCGTAGGCCGGTTTTGGCTCGCGCCGGCGGAAACGGGTCTTGCCGGTGGACGCCTCGAACTGGTATTCCCAGAACGTTTCATTTTCAAAGGCAAAGCTGTCCCGGTCAAACTCAAACCGGCGCGGCCTGGCATGGTTGGAATTATTGGACATAAGCAATTGGCTTGCCGGGCAAGTTAGGGTTGTATTAATGCACTGGCAATGCTTTACCAACGCTGGCGAGACATCTCCAACGAAAGGCGCAACGAACTTGCGTTGCAGGACTTGTCGTCCGGGCAACATTGGACCTTTGCCCGATTACGCGCCACGGCCGAGTCGTGGCCGTTGATGGAGGGCAACCTGGTTTGTCCGCACGGCCATGACGCCGCTTTCGTTTGTTCGCTCCTGTCCGCCTGGCGCGCCGGAAAAGTCGTCTGTCCGCTGGAATCCGGGCAAACCGCTCCCAAGGTCGCGCTCCCGCCGGAAGGCTGCGTTCATCTCAAGTGGACCTCGGCCACAACCGGCGCCGCCCGCCTGGTTGCGTTCACCGGCGAACAACTCGCCGCCGACGCCGCCCAAATTGTCCTGGCCATGGGGTTGCGCGCCGACTCGCCCAACCTCGGGGTGATTTCGCTGGCGCATTCCTACGGATTTTCAAATTTGGTGCTGCCGCTGTTGCTGCATGGCATTCCGCTGATTCTGGCGCCCGCGCCGTTGCCGGAGATTATTCGCCGCGCGGCGGCCCATGAACCGGCGGTGACCCTGCCGGCGGTGCCCGCCTTGTGGCGCGCCTGGCATGAGGCTGGCGGCGTCCCCGCCCAAGTGCGGCTGGCCATTTCCGCCGGCGCGCCACTGCCGTTGAATTTGGAGCAGGAGGTCTTTGCGAAGAGTGGAATTAAAATTCACAATTTTTACGGCGCATCCGAATGCGGCGGCATCGCTTACGAGGCCAGTGCCGTGCCGCGCACGGACGCAGCCCTGGCCGGAACTGCCCTGCCCGGCGTCAGTGTGTCATTGAACGCGGAGGGTTGCTTGATGGCGCGCGGTCCGGCGGCCGGCCTGACCTATTGGCCCGAAGCATCCCCGGCGCTGAGCGACGGAAAGTTTCAAACGAGCGATCTGGCCGAATTGAACAATGGATTGGTTTACTTGCGGGGCCGTCGCAGCGACCTGATCAACATGGCCGGCCGGAAAGTGTCGCCGGAGACAATTGAGCGCGCCCTGCTGGCCCATCCGCGCGTGCGGGAGTGCCTGGTCTTCGGCGCGCAGAGCCAGAATGAGCAGCGCAACGACGTGATTGTCGCGGTGGTTGCTGCCAGCGCGGGAGAAAGGGAGTTGAAGCAATTCCTCCTGCAATCCTTGCCGTCATGGCAATTGCCCCGCCGCTGGCAGTTTGTCGAATCCCTGTCCGCCGGAGCACGCGGGAAGATTTCGCGCGCGGAATGGCGCCGCCGCTTCACCGGCTGACAGCCTCAGGGGTGGGGCGCTTCTCCGCTCAAGGTCAATTCCGCCGCGAGCACAAGGTTGTCTCCCACGCGCGCGCGTGCCTGGGCCTGGATCAGATGGCCCAGACGGCCGATGACACTGGCCTCCAGTCGCACCACGTCTCCAGGCCGGGCGGCGCCCAGAATTTTCACCCGGCGCAATGCGGTCAGCTTCAAGCCCGCCAGAGGCATGACGGCCGGATCGCTTTGCGCCACAACGCCCGAGAGTTGGGCCGCCGCTTCGATGAGCAGCACGCCGGGAAAAATCGGGTCGCCGGGGAAGTGTCCGGGCAAGAATGGCTCATCGCCGCGCACACGGTATTCGCCCGTGCCTTCCTTCCCCGGCGTCAGGCTGATGATTCTGTCCAGGAAGCGGAACTCCGGGCCGTGCGGCAAAAATCCCAACTCGGTCCCGCCTGTTCCGGTGGGTTTCATTTGGCAAAAGGCTCGGTGACCTTGAAGTCCGCAGGCGGCTTCCATTGGAACAGGTTGTCATCCAAGGCCGGGTTGGCCACGGCATTGGTGAAATCGTTGCGCATGCGCGAGCCGTCCACGAAAACCAATTCCGTTCCAGCGAGGGAAAAATTGTTGGCCGTCAGGCTGACTCGCAGCTCGGGCATGATCTGGCGCGCGGCGGCGCTGCGCGGCTGCAGTGCCACCAGCCACCTGCCATTGGTTGCGGTGAGCGACAGGACTTGAAATTGCCCATCGAATTCTTTGCGGGTGCGAGGAAAGCCCGCGTCCAGCAGCGACATGGCATCGCGCCATTCCCGCGGGGCGGACGCGCCCAGAGAATAATGCTCCGCTCTTTTGAGGCGCGGATAAATGACGAACATCTCATCGGCGTGCCGAAGGGCAATGGTTTGCGCCGGCTGGCCCAGTTCCCAGCGAAACTGGTTGGGCTGGGAAAACCACAAGCGGCCGGCGGCCACGAGCGGTTGGACGAGGGTTTTGAGGGTGCGTGTTTGCACGAAATCAGCCGACAAGGTGTGAACATTGGCTTGCGCGGCAAACCAAGCGTCCAGCACCGCGTTGGTGTCGGTGGCGCGCAGCCCAGCCGGGGCCAGCCCGCAGCAGGCCGTCACCAGGACCAGGCGCCAGAACCTCATTCGCCGCGCGGCGGAGCCGGTGGCCAGATGGGAACAAAGTGATACCATTGGGTAATATACTGCCGAATGAGCGGCTCGAAAACACTCATGATTTTTTGCGTCAATTGGATGCGCGCAGCCCGGTTGCCAATCATGGCACGATCGTAAGCAATTTCCGGCCGGACTTCGCCCTGGTAGCCTTCGACCGTCCGCACGATGCAGGCGGGCAAGATCGCGCAACCGGAAGCCCGAGCCAGCTCCGCCGCAGCGATGGAGGCGGAGAATGGCCGGCCAAACAAATTAACCGTGACGGCGGTGGATGCAACCGGACGGTCCATCAGCAACGCCACCGTCGCGCCCGCCTGCAGGCGTTTCACGATTTCAACAAAGGCAAATGCGTCCTCGCCCACCACGATCGTTTCCACTCCCCAACGCGCGCGAGAGGCCTGCCGCAGTTCCGTCAGGCCCGGATCGGGTTCGGGTTGAGTCAAGACGACCAATTTGAAGCCCTTGCGGGGGAGATAGGCTCCTCCGATTTCCCAGTTGCCCAGATGCGGAGTGACCAGGAGAACTCCTTGGCCGCGCGCCTCGGCCGCCTGGTAAATCTCCCAGCCTTGCCAGCGCATCACCCAACTGTCGAGCGCCGCCCCGCCTTCGTATCGCCAGAGATCCGCGATCTTTAGCGCGAATTCCGTAAACAGCTCCTGAGAGGCGGCGGCGGCGGCGGCTGGGTCATCCTTGAGAACGGGGCGCAAATTTTGAATCACAACCTCGCGCCGCCGCGCGGCCACCTGCCAGTAAATCGCCGCGCCCCATTGAGCGGGCGTCCGGATCACCCGGACCGGGAGATGGCGAGCCAAACCCAGGCCAATTCTCCAGATCGCGCCCCGGTAAAATTGGGACGGTGCCGGCGGCGCGGCCGGCGCCCTTTGGTCCTTTCGAGCAGCCAGTATTTTCCACCAAACCGGCAGGAGAAAAATCGAGATCAACATATTGCCCGCCAACCCGGCCGCGCAAATCTGTCCCAGGCTGGCCATGCCCGCGTTGCTGGAGAAGCCAAGAGAACCGAAGCCCGCCACCGCCGCGCCGCCGCAGAGCCACAAGGCGCGTCCCACCGAGCGGCGGGCGGCATCCAAACTTCCGCCATGCCGGCGCAAGGCCAGTTGCATAAACAGGCTGTAGTCCACCCCGGTGCCGAGCATCAGGGGGAGGGCCATGAGATTGAGGACATTCCATGACCAGCCCGCCATTTTCATCACGGCGAGGAGGCAAAGCCCGCTCAGCAACAAAACGCCCAAACTGAGAAGGATTTCCGCCAGGCGGCCAAACGCCAGCCAGAGGGAAAGGAGGACCAGGCCGGCCATCGGCAGAAGCACCTTCCATAAATTATGTTTGACTTCGTCCAGGACCGCCCGTCCCAGCAGATTCCAGCTTGAAAGCCAGATGCCCTGGCCCGCCAGCGGGCCGCCCGCCCGGGCGAGCGCGCCAGCATCAATGGTGTCCGCCGCCGGATAAAGAAAGCCGGCGGCGAAAAGACCTTGCGGATCGCGGGTGGCGATCTTCTCAAAAATCCACCGGCTGGCCGCGTTGGTTGGCCAAAAAACATTCGTGGCGCCGGCGGCCTGCTGCCAGGTTTCGAGGATTTGCGCGTTCAATCCGAGGGCGTCCCCGGTGAATCCGCCGGCCAGCGCCGCCGTCCGCATGGCGCCGCTTTCGGCGGCGAGGCGCCGCGCCGTGGCGCGGTTGGCCGCCTGCATTTCAGGGCGGGGCCAGAGGGCCTCGGGCAAGGTGAAGCCAGTGAGCAAATGGTTCGACACGGCGTTATCCAGCGCCGGTTGGATGGCGGCCAGCCGCCCGGCGATTTCGCTTTCATCGCGGCCGGAAACAACCAGCCAAAGAGGGTCCTGTTTCTGTCCGAGATTTTCCTTGATCGCGTTGAGCGCCGCGTAAGCCCCGCTCTGGCGGGGCTCCATGGCGTGAGTGCCGGCATCCATTTTGGGCCAGCCGAAAGAACAGGGTGGCAATGCAAAATAAAATCAAACCGCCGGTGATGGCAAAAACAAATTTTGCGCGCCACGGATTCAGCGGTTCGGCGGCTGTCTTTTGCTTTTCGGCGGGCGGAGGAGAGCCGCGCCGTTCCATTCGGCCCGGAAACAGCGGCGGCAGAAAAGCCATGATCATGACCAGGGCGGAGAGGGCCACACCAATGGCAACGAGCGAGCCAAGCTGGGCCAGGCCGGGCAACCCCCCGAGATTAAGCACCAGAAATGCCGAGATGGTGGTCATGGCCGCCCAAAAGATGCTCGGGGCAATGGCGCGGCGGACTTCGGGGATGGAGAGGAGCGGGCAGGCCAATGCCTCCTGGTAATGCACCACGGCGTAATCCACCGCCAGACCGAGCAGGATCGCGGCAAAGCCCATGCTGATGACGTTGATCGCGCCGAGCATCAGGCCCCCCAAGGCGAGCGTGCCGGCCAGAATGAGCGCCAGCAACGTCAAGAGCCAGAGCATCGGTTTCCAGCGCCGGTGCGCCAGCCAGAATAAGAATGCGATGATCAATGCCGTGCCGCCGGCGGACAGCGTGAGGTCGTGTTTCATGCTGCCGGAAATTTCCGCGACGAAGGCGGGCCGGCCCGTGTAGCCGAGGGTTGCCTGGCCGGCGGGGGACAAGGATCGCTCCGCGATTTTTTGCACGGCATGGAACCATTCCGTGCATTCACGGTAACCGTTCAATTCGCCGCGTGCTTTGATAAAAATAATCCGGAAGGCGCCGTCGGCGGACGCGAACATGTCTTGTCCCTGTCCGAAACCCGGCGCGGCGCCGGTGATGGCCGGGGGCAATTGCGTCAGGCCGAAGGGGTCGTAACTCCACTGGGCGAGATCGGCGGGCGAGAGCGTGGTGGCCAGTCGTTCGCGCGTGGCAGTGAGGACGGCGCCCAGGTTGGTTTCCGCGAGGCGGTCCGCCAGTTGGGCAAAGACTTCTGGCGGCTGATTCAACCAAAGGTAACCGACCAGTTCTGCCATTTGTTCCGGGTGTTCAAGCCACGGTGGCTGCCAGGTGGCGTCGGCCACAAGATTGGTTTCCTGGCGCAAATTCGCGGCGATGGATTGGGCCGCGGATTTTGCCGCCTCAGCGTCGGCTCCGCGGACTGTCAAAATGAGTTCGCGCGAGTTGGCAAAATGTTGCTGGTAAATCTTCAGCCCTTGCACGGCAGGAAGGCGCTCAGGCAGAAGGCTCAGCACGTCGGCGTCGAAGTGGAGACGGGCAAACCCGGCGGCCATCGGGAGGAGCAGGGCCAGCCACCACCAGTGGAACCAGCGCGGCTTCATTGGAAGAACTGGCCCTCCAGGAATTCTCCGGTCACGGAATTCTCCAGCCGCCAGGAACGGTCCGTCCGGCTGGTGAACTTCCAGGGGTCGTCGGCCGGTGTTCCGGCGAGGATGCGCACCAGTTGAAACCAGACAAAGCGCGCTGGCGGTGCGCCCCGCCCGCGCCATGAATGCTGCCCGGCCCCGAATTCAATCTGCCAGCGACTGTCCGCCACTTGCGCCGCGGCCAGCAGAAAAGGGGTTTTGGAGAATTGAACCACATAATTCCTGTTCGTGTTGACGGCCAGCAACAAATCGCCGGCCAGTTCCGGCCGGCTTTGGGACGGTTTCCAGACAGCCTGCCCCTGGCGCAAGAGCCAGCCGGGCGCAGAGAAATCAGCGGGCGGCGGAGAAGTGGCCGTGCGGCAGGAGATGCAGAACAGAAAGCCAAGCGCCAACAGCGTGAATCCATCAATCGCAAGGTGCGGCGGCCGGGCGGACGGAGCAATGTGAGGTTTAGGTTTCAAGTCTTCACAGGTCCGCGGTATGGGTTCAGCTTTCGCGGGCGGCTGGCGCCGAAAAAAATGCGCGGCACGATCGGAAAGAAGCGTTGAATTCTGACCAGCAGGAAGAAATACTCCAGACGCCAGCGCAACGGCCATCCACCCTCCAGTTCTCCGGCCAGCACGGCGTTGACCGCGGAGGGGAGGTCGTAATGGTTGCTCGGGCGCAGGAAAATCTCCATGAACGGGGTGGTGTAGTAGTTCTCCACTACGCGCCAGTAAAATCGCAGTCCCCGGCGCACGCGCTTTTCGTAGGCCGCAAACAGGGCCGCGCGGGGTTGCCCGTGTGCCAAAGATTTTTCGACAACGCCCGCCGCCAGCTTGCCCGACCACATGGCCAGAAAGACGCCCGCCGAAAAAATGGGGTCCATGAAACCGGCGGCGTCTCCCACCCGCAACACACGATGGCCGACCAAGCGGCGGTTGTGATAACTGAAATCACTGGTGGTTTGAATCGCGCCCAGCAAGCGGGCCTCTTTCATGCGCTTGCTGACCGGTGGAGTGGACTCGACCCAGCGATGAAAGATATCCTGGGGCGAGCCTCCGGAGGTGGCGAACTCATCCTTGTCAAAAACAATGCCGACGCTGGTTTTGGTCCCGGACAGCGGAATGATCCAAAACCATTTGTTTTCCAGGCGGACAATGATGGTGTCGGTGGCCGGTTCCCCGGCATCGCGGGCCACGTTTTCAAAATGGCCGAAAACGGCGAGCTTCTTCCATTTGGGATGCACCTGGCGCAGATTCTCCTGGTTGCCGGTCAGGTTGCCGCGCCCGGAGGCGTCCACCAAAAATGATGCGCGAAACTGGTGCGTTGTTCCGGCGGGATCGCGCGCCTCCACGCTGACTTGCTGCGCATCGGAATCAAAGCGGCTGACCGCCCAACCCTCCCGAACATCGGCCCCCGAGGCGCGGGCGTGTTTGAGCAGCACATGATCCAGGAGGGCGCGTTCGACCTGGATGGCGTCCGGCGCCCGGTTGAACCTGCCCTCGCGGAAAACGAACCGGGTGCAGATCGAACCGTTGCCCAGCTCAAATTGCGCGGCGTATTTCATGGGAAATCCCGCCTCCCGCAAGGCAGGCAGAACGCCCATCTCCTCGAAAATAATCATGTTGCACGGCAGCAACGATTCGCCGATGTGGAAGCGCGGAAAGACCTCCTTTTCCAGCACCAGCACCCGTTTGCCGGCCCGCGCCAGAAAGGTGGCGGCGCTGCTGCCGCCGGGACCGCATCCAATCACCAACGCATCGTAGGTCGTTCCAGTCATGCAAATCAATTGTCTTGGAAGCCCGCAATCATGGCAAGCACAGGAGGCCGCCGTCAAACATTACCAAGTGACGGTCAAGGGCCGCGAAGAGGCTGGTCCGGCTGCTGGATTTGCTGGCAACGCCCGCTCCCGGCGACGGTCGTGAGCGTCAGGTAGTTATGGATTCTGCCGGGCTCATCGGTTAATGTCGTGGCGCATGAACGGCGAGGCCATGAAGATCATAAGCGGAAGGCGCTTTTCCGCGTCGTAAATCTACCTGCGCGTTAAACCCATGCAGCGGAGGAAGCACGCGGACCGGTGTCGTCCGGGAGTTGAAAACGAAGGGCTGGGTTCGACCGGCTGACCGGCAAACTGACAGACTGAAAACAGATATTGTCCAGATCCAAGAAAGCCAACTTATGAAGCAAAAGAAATGGGTGTTTTGCCTGGCGGCTGCCTCGGTGGCGCTGGGAGTGATGCTGGCCGCCGCACCCCCGGCCAGCGCCGGCGAAACGCCGCGCGAGAAACTGTTGATGGACTTTGGCTGGAAGTTCCATCTCGGGAACGAATGGGGCACCGGCGAGGAATTGATCAATTTGGGCATCAGCACCGGTCCGGCCAAGCCCAGTTTCAACGACGCCTCCTGGACCGCCATAAACCTGCCGCACGACTGGGCAGTCGCCCTGCCATTTGACCGGAGCGCACTTGGCAATCACGGCTACAAAGCCGTCGGGGCTGGTTTTGCCCAAAACAGCGTCGGGTGGTATCGCCGCGCGTTCACTCTGCCGCGCGAGGACGCGGGCCGGCGTCTCTGGATCGAGTTTGGCGGTGTTTTTCGCAACAGCCTGGTGTACGTGAACGGCTGCCTGATCGGGCGTCAACCCCGAGGATACAGTTCCTTCCGTTACGACATTACCGATGTTGCCAACTACGGGGGGAAGAACGTGGTTGCGGTGCGCGTGGATGCGTCGCAGGTCGAAGGCTGGTTTTATGAAGGGGCGGGCATTTACCGCCACGTCTGGATGGTGAAGACCGGCCCGCTGGCCGTGGCCCCGGATGGCACTTTTGTTTACAGCCGGTTCAAAAACAATGTGCCGCAGGGCAAGGCTGAGATAGACATCGAAACGCGGCTGGCCAATTGGCAAACCAATTCCGCCAGCGCTGAAGTGCGTTGCGAGATACTGGATGCCGGCGGCAAGACGGCAGCCACCACCCACGCCGCCGCCACCGTGGAGCCTTCCGCCACCACGGATGTCAAACAAAAGACCTTCGTTTCCTCGCCAGTCCTCTGGTCGCCTGAAGCGCCGCGGCTTTACAAGCTGGTGACCACCGTCCTGTCCGCCGGCAAGATCGTGGACCGGACGGAGACTGAGTTCGGCATTCGCACGCTCGTCTTTGATCCCGTTAAGGGGTTTTCCCTCAATGGCAAACCATACGTCATCAAAGGCACTTGCAACCACCAGGATCACGCGGGCGTGGGGATTGCTTTGCCCGATGCACTGCAGTATTTTCGCGTCGCCAAATTGAAGGAGATGGGTGACAACGCCATCCGCACCTCGCACAATGAGCCAACGGAGGAATTGCTGGAAGCGTGCGACCACCTCGGCCTGTTGGTGATGGATGAGAGCCGGGTCTTTGCCAGCGACGCGGCCAATCTCGTGTTGTTGGAGAACCAGGTTCGCCGCGACCGCAGTCATGCCAGCGTCTTCCTCTGGTCCCTCGGCAATGAGGAACCAGTCCAAAGCACGCCCCTGTCGGCGCATGTTGCCCAAACCATGCAGAATTTGGTCCATCGGCTTGACCCGACTCGTGGTGTGACCTATGCCGCGAGCGTCGGCAACGAGTTCCGCGGCGCAAACAGCGTCACCGACGTGCGCGGCTGGAATTATCATACCGGCCGCGCCATGGAACAGTATCACCAGGCCCATCCGCAGCAGCCCAACGTCGGGACGGAAACCGCCAGCACCCAAACCACGCGCGGGATTTACACGAGGGACCGTGCGCGAGGCTACCAAACCGCCTACGACGCCGCCGGCACGGAGACCGCCGAACACTGGTGGCCGTACTACGCCGACCGCCCCTGGCTTTCCGGCGGCTTCGCCTGGACCGGCTTTGATTATCGCGGGGAGAACAGTTGGCCCTGCATCAACGCGCACTACGGCATAATGGACACCTGCGGTTTCCCCAAGGACAATTATTATTATTATCAGTCCTGGTGGAGTGACAAAACGGTGCTCCATCTTTTGCCGCACTGGAACTGGCCCGGCAAGGAAGGGCAGGACATTGATGTGCGGTGCCTCAGCAATTGCGAGGAAGTGGAACTGTTTCTCAACGGTGCCAGCCTGGGCAGGAAAACCATGCCGAAGAATTCGCATCTCCAATGGATGGTGCCCTACGCTCCCGGCACGGTTTCGGCCAAAGGCTACAAGTCCGGCCAGGTCGTGGCCGAAGAAAAAGTCGAAACCACGGGCGCGCCTGCCTCCATCAAGCTCACGCCCGACCGCCCGGCCATCCATGGCGACGGCGAAGATCTCAGCATCATCACTGTCGCCGTGACTGACGCGCAAGGGCGTGCCGTTCCCGTGGCGGGAAACCTGGTCAATTTTGAAATCAACGGCGGGGGAAAAATCATCGGCGTGGGAAACGGCGACCCGAGTTGCCACGAGCCGGATGTTTACCTTGAGGAGGCCTCCTCCGGCTGGAAACGCAGCCTGTTCAACGGGCTGGCCCAAGTGATTGTCCAGGCGGGGACCAACGCGTCCGAAATCCGGTTGACCGCCCGTTCCGAGGGCCTGGCCGAAGACACCGTCGTCATCCCAACCAGGGAAAGCCCTCTTCGCGCCACTGCGCCACAATAGTCTTTCTAAACAAAAGTGCCATTATGAAATTGCATCAAACCGCCCCGTCGCCCAACTCCCTCCGAGTCGCGGCCACTCCGCTCCTCGCAAGAAAAATGAAAAATATCCATGTTCTGCGACTGGTTCCACCCGTTCGTAGTGTCTGGATTGTCAGTTTAATGATACTACAGGCGATTGGTGCCGGGGCCTCCCCAGGAATCCAGACCAACCAATTCCATAACCTTCAATCTGAACCGGATGCTGTCTCGGTGGTCACGGAGACGGGTGCGGATGAACTTAAAGCGGAGGTGAAAGGTCTTTGGACCAATGGCAGTGTCAAAATCAGGTTCGACCCGAATGACAATGGCTTGACCATTGAACTGGCCGCGCCCAAGGAGGCTTTGAAGTGGTTGCAAATCCGGTGGAACGCGCCGCTCCCGTCAGATTGGAAATATTTGGGTGACGCGTGGGAACGCGCTTATGGCGATCTGCAATGGAAGGCTTTGGGTTCCAATCGGGTCATGCCTTGGTATTTTCTGGCCAGCGACGGCACTAATACACACGGCTATGGGGTCAAAACCGGCCCGTCGGCCCTCTGTTATTGGACGGCGGACGAGAACGGCATCACCCTTCACGCCGATGTCCGCTGCGGGGGAATGGGGGTTCAACTGGGGGAACGCAAGCTGGATGTTTGCACGGTGGTCAGCCGCTGCGGCCAGTCCAATGAAACGCCCTTTGCCGCCGCCCAGGCGTTTTGCAAATTGATGTGTCCCAATCCGCGCCTGCCCCGGCAGCCGGTTTACGGTTTCAACGACTGGTATTGCACATACGGACACGACACCGCGGATAAGTTTCTGGACAATGTGTCCTGGCTGGTTTCACTCGCCCCCAAAAATGGCAACCGGCCCTTCGCCGTGGTGGATGATGGCTGGCAGTGGGCGGGTGAACACGGACAAAGCCCTGGCCTGTGGAACCAGACCAAGCCTCAGTTTAGCCAAACCTTGACCATGGCGGAGTTCGCCAAAAAGGTCGCCGCTTTGGGCGCGCGTCCGGGATTGTGGTATCGCCCTTTGCTGGCCAACGCGGACCAGCCGCAGAGTTGGCGCTTGCAACGGGACTCTAAAATCCTGGATCCCACCGTTCCAGAAGTGCGGGCTTTCCTGCGCGAAACCATGGCCCGTTTTCGCGGCTGGGGCTATGAACTCATCAAGCATGATTACTCCACGGTGGACCTTTGCGGCAAATGGGGAAACAGAATGGGCGCGGCCGTTACTGCGGACGGCTGGGCTTTTGCCGATCGTTCCAAGACCACCGCCGAAGCCATTCGTGATTTCTATTCCGATCTTCGCGCCGCGGCCGGCGATCAAACTCTCATCCTGGGTTGCAATACGATGGGGCATCTGGCGGCGGGTCTTTTCGAGATGCAGCGCATCGGCGACGACACCAGCGGGCGGGATTGGACCAGGACGCGCGGAATGGGCGTCAACTGCCTGGCTTTCCGCGCGCCGCAGCATGGAACCTTTTTTGCCGTGGACGCCGATTGCGCCGGCCAAGTTTCGAGCAATTCGGTGCCGTGGGAGAAGAATTCGCAATGGCTTGATTTGCTGGCGCGCAGTGGCACGCCGCTTTTTACATCCTTTCCGCATGAAACTGTGAATTCAGAGCAGGAAACCGCCGTGCGCGCGGCGTTGCTGGCTGCCTCCCGTCAACAGCCCTTGGCCGAACCTTTGGATTGGCAGGCGCAGCGCGCCCCAGCGCAGTGGCGCTTGGATAACAAGGAAGTGACTTTTTCATGGTAAAATGAGCGAGGCTGAATCTTCCGGCGGCGGCGCAAGGGCGATGCTGGCATGGCGGCGCGATCAACCGGTGATAAAATAGCATCCGGATGCGCGAAAATGGCATCCTGATCGCCGTTTCCCGCAAACTCCCAAGGCAGGGCAGGAGGAATGCAGGCCAAGACGATTGCAGATCAATAGGACGGGTCCAGTTGGTTGGCGAAGTTGGGGGCTAACGCCGGCCAGGTCACCTCGAGATGGTATTGGTTGTCGTTGTTCCAACGGGGCCGCCAAATGCTGAGCGGAGATGGGTTGACGACATCATTGCGCGTTGCCTTTTCCACATGGCCATCGCAAAACGCGATGTCGGTTTTGTGATTGTGGCGGTTGGAGGGCAATTGACCGCTATACCCGGTGGCGGAAGTGTCCTGAGTATCGGTGGGATCCAGATTTGCCTCCCACGAACCGTTGTCTTGAGTGACCGGGAGGGCGCGGGTTTCTCCGAGCGCGATCATTTGGCTTGGCGCGGCCACGTCCGAGTCTTTTACCTGGCCCTTGTAGAAGCCCCCCGTCACATCGCCACCGAGTCCGAGTTGAGGACTATTGTTGAGATTCACTCCCCAATCGTTGTAACCCATTGAAAAGCGGCTGTTTGGAGTGACGATCAAAGAGTTGTAGTTGCCATTCAGGTCCGCTCCGCCCAGGGTCGGGTTTAAATTTGTATCCCAAGCGGCGTCCGACGGGGCTGCCGGGCAGCAGAAGGCGTGCCGGTTGTTGCCTGCGTTAATCAGCACGCGCACCATCCAGACGTAACTGCCATTGACTGCGTCGTAGTCTCCGGGATAGCACTTGGCGTCCACGACATACATGGAAATGGCGAGGCCAACCTGCCTGAGGTTGTTGATGCACACGGTTTGCTTGGCGGCCGCCTTGGCGCGAGCCAGAGCGGGGAGCAGCAGCGCGGCAAGAATGGCGATGATGGCGATGACCACCAGCAACTCGATCAAAGTGAAGGCCGCCCTCCCGGCGCGGATACAGACTCTCGTTTTCATAAAGCGTCAGCGTTAGTATGCAGAAATAATGTAATCGAACCAAGCCTCTTTGTCAAAAATGAGTGCCGCTGCACCTGCTTCATCGTGTCAGGAACGGCCGGAGCCGAAGCTCCGGCCGCCCGGTTTAACACATAATGCAAGGTCAATACGCATCAGGCACAGTTGCTTATGGGAGCTGCACTCTGAAGAATTGGTTGCCGCTAGTCGCCGCGTTCGTGAAGGGCGAGACCGCGGTGAGGTTCGTGGTCCACGGACCGAGCACGGTGGGGGCTTGCAGGAGCATGCCCGAGGGCCAAGTGAGCACGACGCTTGTGCCGGAGGGTGTGATGCTCATAATCGGCTGGCCTGAGTAGAGAGCACTGACCTCAGCGGCGGAGAGGGCCCGGGGAATGATGGCGGCATGAGCGATGTTGGCAGCCAACAATCGCGCCGTTCCATAGTCGGGCGCACCGCCAATCCAAACATCAAGGTTGTTCCCGGTGGGAGCGATGAGAATGGAGTTGCTGGCCATAAGCGCTCCATCTACATAAAACAAACCATCGAAGCCAAGAGAGCCCCGTTGTAGGTATAGGCCACGAAATGCCAGTTGCCATCCACAATGGAGGTTGCACTGGTGGCGTCGGCGGCACCACCGTTGCCGTCGTTAGCGCCCGGGAAGCCGGAGCCGTTGACGCTTATGCGCCAGGAGGTGTCTCCGTGCCCGATTAGTCCCGCAAAATTGGGGTACCCTCCTACATAGACCCAAGCCATCGTGGTGATGCCACCGGTGATGTTGAACGGGCCTTCGGGAATATCCACGTAAGCGGTGGTTCCGTCAAATGCGGCGGCATAACTGGGGGAGCCGAAGTATGCATTGGGCGGGCCTGCCCCTCCAAGGACCGCACTGCCAACGTAGGTTCCGTTATAGCCTCCGGCCATGTCGTAAGCCACGGTGCCGATGGGTTCGTTCAAAGGCCAGTAGCCCAGTGGTTTGAGCGCCATCAGGTTCGCCTGATACGGGGTGGGGGAAAAGACGGTAAGGACCGCCGGCGCAGTGAAGAGACCGCCATAGGTATTGCTGACCGCGCAAGTGTAGCTGCCAGCATTGGCGGACTGCACGTTGGGTATCGTCAATGCGGCCGTGGTGGCTCCGCTGATGGGCTGCGTGCCGTTGTTGAAATACCAGTGATAGGTATAGGGCGGCAAGCCAACGTTGACCAGACTCAAGTTGAGCGTTCCGCCGGCCAGAAGGTTGACAACGGCCTCAGGTTGTTGCGTAATTAGCGGCTCGCTCAGCGGGACGGTGATGAGGGCGCTGGTTCCGGTGATGCCGTTGACCGTGGCGCTGATGGTGGCGCTGCCGCCGCCGACGGCGGTGATCAAACCGCTGCTACTCACCGTGAGGGCGGACGGGTTGCTGCTGATCCAGTTGGTGGCGGAGCCGGTGACGGTCACACCCGATGCGTCGGCAAAATTTGCAACCACGGTGGCCTGCTGGGTTGACTCGCCAGGCATGGTGGTATTGGCCGTGACGGTAACCAAGGCCGGCGTGAGGTTGTTCACCAGGACACCCGGACCGGCGGCGGCGCTGACCGCTATGAACAAGGGTGTGACGGCGCCGTGCCAGATCCGCAACTCGTAGATGGTGCCGTTAAACTGGTCGTCACCGCCGTAAGGGTCTGCTCCGAAAGTATCGTCGGACGTGTTACCAAAGTTGCCGGGAGAATGAGTGGCATTGGCAAAAGTCACCGTGCCGGGATTTCCAGGACCGGCATCCAAGGCTCCGTTGAGATAGAGATTGGCTGTCAAGGCGACGTTATCATAGGTTACAGCAAGGTATTCCTCGACGCCTGACGGCAAGCCGGGGGAATTGATGTCAATCTCGCCGCCGTTTGGCGTGAAGGCCACTCTCATGTTACCGGAACTGCTGGAGGGGATCAGCCCGAAGTTGACCGAGCCGCCGCTGACGCCGAAGGACCATATCTCGGCCCACTCGCGCACCGCATTCTGCGTCACCCAGCATTCGACCGTGACGGAGTTGTCGCCCTGGACAATCCCATTGGGCAGAGACACATAACCTGAAGGAGCGCCGGAAGTCCCGGTCCCCGGCAGGGCAAGGCCGTTGTTGATGGTGGCGGGGTTGCTGCCTGCAACCAGGGTGCCATTGGCGGTGCCGAGAGCATCGGACGCATCGCTGACGAAGCTGTAGCGATGCTGAAGCACCGCCTGAAAAACCGTCAACGACACCACAACGCTGTTGCTGGTGCCGAGCGGGTTGCTGACATGGACGTAATAACTGCCGGCATTGGTAAGGACAACCGGGTTAAAAACAAGCGAGGCGTTGGTGGCGCCGGGGATGGCGTTGGTGACATCATTGTTGACATACAGCCATTGATAGGCCAACTGTCCGCCGAGAGCGCTGACGGCAAAGGTCGCTGAGTCGCCCACAACCGCGGTGGCATCGGACGGCTGCTGCGTAATCCCCGGCGGGGTCGAGGCGACGGAAATCAACAGGCTCGTGGCGGTGAGGCCCGCGACCTTGGCAGTGACCGTGGCGCTGCCGTCATGTTGCCCGGTGATCAAGCCGCTGGCACTCACCGTGAGGACATTCGTGTCGCTGCTGGTCCAGTTGGTGACGGCGCCGGTGATGGTGACGCCGGAGGCTTGGGTGAAATTGGCCACCACGGTCGCTTGTTCGGTTTGCGCTCCCAATATGTTGGTGCTGGGAACATTGACAGTCACGTTGTGCGGGGTCAGGTCTGTCGCCACGACGGCCGGACCGGTGGCGGCGCTGAGCGCCTCGTACAAGGGTGAAAGGGCGCCATTCCATATCCGCAACTCGTAAACGGTGCCGTCAAACTGCGCATCACCATAGATGTCGGCTCCTATGTAATTGTTGACGGTGCCGCCCGCGCCGCCGTAGCTGCCAGGAGAATAATTAGGATAAATATTACTGGGATACGTAAAAGTGCCAATAAGGACACCATTGGTATAAAGACTGCCCAGCAGGCTGGCATTGTTGTAAGTTACGGCGACGTATTGTTCCGTACCTGACGGGAAGGTAATACCTGAAAAAATATAATCATTGCCCAAGCCGACACCAAAGTTGCCCACATCCGTGTGACCGCTGTTGTTGCCCGGATCCGGGATGAGGGCGAAGTTGTAGTGTTGGTTGTTGATGCCGAAGTCCCAAACCTCCGCCCAGGTGCGCTGCGCGGCCTGGGTCATCCAGCATTCAACCGTTATGGAGGAGTCGCCTTGAATAATGCCGCTGGGCAGAGACACATAGCCTGACTGTGTGCCACCGGTCGTCCCCGGCAGGATAAGGCCGTTGTTGAAGGAGGCGGCGGTTCCGGTGCCGGGAGGCACCAGCGTCCCATCCCAAGCGGAGCCCCCGACCGAATCGGAAGCATCGCTGACGAAGCTGTAACGATGCATCAGGGTCTGGGAGGTGACGGTAATGGAGCTGCTGGTGGCGGTCTGGCCGGCGACTGTGGCGCTGACCGTGGCGCTGCCGACACCAACCCCAGTGATCCAACCGCTGCTGCTCACGGTGAGAACAGCCGGGTTGCTGCTGATCCAGTTGGTGGCGTCGTCAGTTGCCGGCAGAATGGCTGCGGCTGTTTGGGCGAGCTGCACGGTGACCGCAGCTTGCTGGGTTCCAGTGACAACCACCGTGGCGGGGGCCGTGACGGTGATGGAGGTGGGGGTCAGGCTTGTAATATCCACCAGGGCAGTGTAACCGAGCGCCAGGCTGGCAGAGATATACCGTTGTGGAACAGCGCCGTTCCAAATCCGAAACTCATAGATAGTGCCGCCAAACTGGGGATCATTAAAGCGGTCGTTTCCCAAATAATTTGCGGTTGTCCCGACCCCGTTGGCGCTTCCATAGAAGCCAGGACAAAAATTAGTGCCGGGCAAAAGATAGCTGCCATCCAGGACGCCGTTGGTATAAAGTTTGCCTGTCACGGTGGTATTGTTGTAAGTTACGACGGTGTATGATGTTGTACCATCAGCCTGTATGTAATCAGGCGGATCTATATCCAGCTCTCCGTTGTTTGGGGCGAAAGCGACTCTCTTCTGAAGAGGCCCCGGGGAGTCTTGGATCAGCGCGAAGTTGGTCGTGGCCGAGCCGCCGGTGATGCCGAAGTCCCAAATCTCCGCCCACGTATTTACCGCGGAAGGCTGTGCCCAGCATTCGACCGATATCGAGGAGTCGCCGAGAATAATCCCGTTGGGAAAAGAGAGATAACCTGAATGGACGGTGCCGCTGGTGGTGGTCGCCCCCGGCAGCGAAAGACCGTTGCCGATGGTGGCGGGGCTAAGTCCGGTGGTGGGCAGCACAAGGGTGCCATTCCAAGCGGCGCCTCCCACGGAATCGGAAGCATCGCTGATAAAGCTGTAACGATGTTGAAGGACCGGGGTGGTGACGGTGATGGTGCCGCTGGTGGCGGTGACGCCGGCGACCGTGGCGGTAACCGTGGCGCTGCCGAGGCCGACCGCGCTGATAAATCCGTTGCTATTGACCGTGAGAACGCCCGGGTTGCTGCTGATCCAGTTGGTGGCGTCGAGGGTTGCCAGCAAATTGGAGGAGCCTGTTTGCGCAAGCTGCACAGTGACTGTGGTTGGTGCCGTTCCAGTGACAGGCACGCTGGCGGGGCCTGTGACGGTGACGGAGGTGGGAGTCAGGTGCGTAGTATCCACAAGGACACTGGGGCCGAGCACGTTGGCGGCAGAGACATACCGTTGAGGAACGGCGCCGTTCCAGATGCGCAGTTCGTAGATGGTGCCGGCAAACTGGGGATCACCATACACGTCATTTCCCAGGGTATTATTGGTCGTCCCATTCCCGGAGACAGATCCATAGCTGCCCGGAGAAAAATTAGTATTGGCGAAGAACGTCGCGCCATCCAGGACTGCGTTGAGAAAAAGATTGCCTCTTAAGATGGAATTGTCGTAGGTTACGGCAACGTAAGACGTTACCCCGACCGGCAGGACTCCACCACTCGCCACAATATCCACCTCTCCGTTGTTTGGAGTGAAGGCCGCTCTGATTTGACTCCCGCTGCCGTTGGGGATGAGCGCGAAGTTGGTCTTGGTCCCGTTGGTGATGCCGAAGTCCCAAATCTCCGTGTTCCGAACAGACGAGGTCGGGTTGACCCAGCATTCAACCGTGACGGAGGCGTCACCCAGTACAATCCCTTGGGGCAAAGACAAATAACCCGCAATACCACTGCCGGCAGCCGGATTCCCCGGAAGGATAAGGCCGCTGCTGATGGTGGCGGCGCCTCCGCTTATGGGCGGTATGATTGTTCCATTCCACGCGGAGCCTCCCACGGAATCGGAGGCATCGGTGGCAAAGCTGTAACGATGCGTCAGGGTTTGCGCCGAGAGCAAGCAAGGCAAACCGAGAAAAACCAGAGTCAAGGCAAACAGATGATCGGACGCAAGGCGGGCCAACCCAAGCCGTGCAAAGGTGGTCTTCATATTTCGTTTCATATTTCTTTCTTTCGCTTAGCTACTTTGATTCACCCCGCACTCGGCGGGTGAAACTGGTTTCTTGCGGCTGGAACGGTGCGAACCGCCGTACAATGCTGCCGCCAATGCCCTGAGGAGACGCCAAGGACGCCTTGAGGTTGCCAAGGCACCCAACATCTCCGGGCTTTCCAGAGTTTTATCACGGCGCGGTTGATGTTGTCATGTGGCATGAAATGGCCACACGACAGGCCAGGGGAAACGGAGTGTTGGAGCGCTGGAGCGTTGGGAAGGATGGTGGCGGGTTTTTCCGGCAAAAAGCCAACTTTCGCTTGAATGGTGAGACAATTTGTCGCACCGTGCTGGTGATGGAAAGTCGAACAGGCATTCCCGCAAGACACCGTGCAAAGCACGATCAGAAGTCGCAGGCAAGCGACGCAGGGCAATGTGACATGAAATGGCCACTTGGACGCTTCAAACAGTGTGGTATAGTCTTAGGGGGAGTCCCTGATAGAGGCCGGCTATGAATCACCCATATCGTCCAGTTCGTTTTTCGATATTCGGAGGCGAGTTGGATTGTCTCCGGCTGTTGGGCGTGCTTTTTATTGGAGCGATGCAGGCTGGCATCGGTGTGGCCCGGGCGGATACCGTCACTGACGTGACGAATATTCAAGCCGGCGGTTACGGAGGGCTTTATATTGGCAATCGCGCGCCGTTGGAGCCCAGTCCGCTTGTGCGCCTGCCGCCCGGCAGCATTCAGCCGCAGGGCTGGTTGCTCACGATGCTGCAAAACCAGAGCAACGGCTTGAACGGTTTGCAGGAAGAGATTTCGCCATTTCTACAGTTCTCCACCAGCGATTGGACCACGCCCAATGGTTCCGGCACGACGCAGGGATGGGAACGCGTGCCTTACTGGCTGCGCGGCTACATTGACATGGGTTATTGTCTGAACAGCCCCGCGATCATCAGCAATTCCACCCGGTGGGTCAAGGGGGTCATGAACTCAGCCCGCACCAATGGATATTTCGGGCCGGCGCAGGATTACGCGGACGCGACGGTCACCTCGGACTTGGGAATAAATGTGCCGGATTTGTGGCCCAACATGCCGATGCTCGACGCGCTACGGTCCTATTACGAATACACTGGTGATTCCAATGCCCTGACCTTGATGCGGAATTATTGCTCCTGGCAGACAAACTTGCCCGCGACCGATTTCGGCGCAGGTTACTGGCCGATGATGCGCATGGGCGACAGCATCAACAGCATTTATTGGTTATATAACCGGCTGGGGGAACCTTGGATGCTCAATCTTGCCTCCAACATGTATGCCAACATGGCGCGGTGGGACACGCCCAACACCCTGCCCAATTGGCATAACGTGAACATTGCCGAAGGCTTCCGCGCCCCGACCGTTTACTGGCAGCAATCCGGCGACCCGGCTCAATTCCAATTTGCCGAGTCCAACTACCAGGTGGTCATGGGTCAATATGGCCAGGTGCCGGGTGGCGGATTCGGCGGGGATGAGAATTGCCGCCCCGCTTATTATGGTCCTCGACAGGCCTTGGAAACGTGTGGGGTGGTGGAGTTCATGCGCAGCTTTGAAATTCTCACCCGCATCACTGGCAATCCGGTGTGGGCCGAGCGGTGTGAGGACATCGCGGCCAACACCTTCCCGGCGGCGTTGCGGACCAATCTGCTGTCGCTGCATTACTTGACGGCACCCAATCAGCCTGAAACGGACAACGAAAGCAAATCGCCCGACATCAACAACGGCGGCAACCCCTGGTTCTCCTACAGCCCCTCCGAGCCTAATTTCTTCTGTTGCGAGCATAATCATGGCATGGGCTGGCCGTATTTCTGTGAGGAAACATGGCTGGCCACTTGGGACAACGGCCTGTGCGCTTCGCTGTATGCGCCGACCACGGTGCGGGCGCGCGCGGGCGACGGCAGCACCGTGATTGTCAACGAATCCACCGACTACCCGTTCGGCGACACGGTTCAGTTGACGGTTTCGTTCCCGGTCGCAAACAGTGTGACTTTTCCGCTTTATTTACGCGTGCCGCAGTGGTGTTCCAACAGTTGGATCCAAATCAACGGGCAGAGCGTCGTGTCCAACAGCACACCCAGTTCTTACGTGTGCATCCTGCGCTCATGGTCCAAGGGCGACGAGGTTGTGTTGCATTTGCCGCGTCAAATCACGCTGCGAACCTGGACGGCCAACAACAACTGTGTTTCGGTTAATTACGGTGCGCTGGCCTTCTCCCTGCAAATTGAGGAGAATTGGCAGCCTTACGGCAACAACCCCGCGCCCTGGACGGAAACCGAAGCCTACCCCGCGACTGCATGGAATTATGGGCTGGTGTTAAACAGCACCAATCCGGCCGCCTCGTTTACGGTGGTGACCAATCCCGGCACCATGGCGGCGAATCCTTTTACACTGGATGCGGTCCCGATCACTTTGCAGGTCCAGGCACGGCAAATTCCTGCCTGGACGCTCGACGGCCATTACGCCGTCGGCCCGATTCAACCCAGCCCGGTTTACAGCACACAGCCGGAACAGACAGCTACCTTGGTGCCGATGGGCGCGGCCCGGCTGCGCATTGCGGCGTTTCCGACCGTCAGCACAAATCCCAGCGCAACTTGGTGGAGCGCGCCGTATTCGCCCAGCGCTTCTTACACGAATTCCACCGACACCGTTCAGGCCATGAACGACGCCTTGCAGCCCGCCAGTTCCAGCGACACGAGCATTCCGCGCATGACGTGGTGGAATCATCTGGGCACGCTGGAGTGGGCCGAGGGGAAGTTCACGGGCTTGTGCCAGTTGAGCCAAGTGTCGGTTTATTGGTATGACGACACCGGTTTTGGCCAATGCCGGGTGCCGCAATCGTGGTGGGTGGAATATCTGGCCGGCACAAACTGGATGGCGGTCTCCGGCGCCAGCGCCTGCGGCGTGGCACGCAATCAATTCAACACGGTGCAATTTACTCCGGTGCAAACGACCGCCGTGCGGCTTTACGTCCAACTCCAGAGCGGATTTTCGGGGGGCATTTTGCAATGGCAGGCGCCCGCGCCACCCGTGGTTTCGCTCACCGCGCACTATCCCTTGGACGGCAGCCTGGCCGAAACCGCATCGAGTCAATCCGGCATCCTATACGGAGGCGCCTATGTGAGCGACCGGTTTGGCGCGGCCGGCAAAGCCCTTCAGTTCAACGGTACCAGCAGCGATTACGCGGTCATTCCCCGTCCAAACTGGATGGATTGGACCATCGCCTTCTGGGTCAAGACGACGGCGACCGGCGGCAGTGGCGGATGGTTTAACGGTCGAGGCCTGGTGGACGGCGAAGTGGCGGGCGTGGCGGATGACTTTGGCACTTCGCTCGTGGGCAACAAGGCGGCCTTCGGGGTGGGCAATCCGGACACCACCATTACCTCGACGACGGCGATCAACGACGGCCAATGGCATCATGTGGCGGCAACCCGCAGCACGTGGACTGGACAGATGCAACTTTATGTGGACGGCGTCAGGCAGGCGAGTGCGACCGGGCCATTCGGCCCCAAAACCTCGCCGCCAAACCTGCGCCTTGGCAGCATTCAGACGGGGGTTGCGGGAGGTTTCTTTTCCGGCGCGCTGGACGACGTGCAAATTTTTAACCGCGTCCTGTCGGCGCCGGAAATCACCGTGGTGATGAATGGATCCCTGACGATAAGTCCAATTGCCAGCACCGATCTGATCGCCGGGCAAACGTTGATGGTGAGCAATTCGGCAGTGGATCCTTATGCGCCGCCTGCGACGCTCACTTGGAGCCTGCTGGAAGCTCCCACCGGCGCCGCCCTGGCTCCCGGCAGCGGGATGCTGACGTGGCGGCCGACGATTGGCCAATCGTCCACGACCAATTTGTTCTCCGTTTTCGTCAGCGATAATGGTTCTCCCAGCCTGAGTGCCACGGGGAATTTTCTGGTGAACGTCAGCCGCCGGCTCCTCCGCAAATAAGTTCTCCGTCCTGCGATGGCGGTTTGCTTCAATTCAACATCACCGGGGACGCGGGGCCGGACTACATTATCCAAACTTCGACCAACTTGAGCGTCGCAAACGGCTGGCAACCGGTGTTTTCCAACGGCTCGCCCGCGTTGCCCTTTATCTTCACCTGTTCGATTTCATCAAACTTCAACCAGCAGTTTTATCGCGTTCGCTTGGGGCCATGAGAAGTTTTAATGGTGCCCACAACCGGCGCCGATTCCATTTCCTGTGGCCTTTTCATGCCACAGGACAATGGGACGTGATGGCTGTATCATAAAGCACATGATTACCCAAGGAGGCCTGATACGAACCTCGCTCAGCTAACAGGGCTGAGGGCGTTTTGCCTCTGCGCGACCGCATTCGCGGTCAGCGCCAAGGGCGGCCCTTGGCAAATGAAATCCGCCCCGTTGATGACACCTTGGGCCAGCCTGGTGGACACCAATGATCCCCTGCCCGAGTATCCGCGTCCGCAGATGGTCCGCAGCAATTGGTTAAGCCTTAATGGCATCTGGCAGTTTCAGCCGGGCCTGACCAACAACGACCCGGTTCCGACCAACCAAACCCTGGCCTCCAGCATCCTGGTGCCGTTTCCGATGGAATCGGCCCTGTCGGGCGTCATGCAGGTACCACGCCTGGTCGTGGCATCGGCGGACCTTCACCGTCCCAAGCGCCTGGAGCGGCCAGCGCGTCATTCTGCATTTGGACGCAGTGGATTGGCAGGCGCAAGTCTTCGTCAATGGCCAAAGCTTCGGCACCCACAAGGGCGGTTACGACCCTTTCAGCTATGACATTACCACTGCGTTGACCGGCAGCGGCCCGCAGGAATTGATTGTGCAGGTTTATAATCCGGTGGACAACGGCAGCCAGCCGCGCGGCAAGCAAACCCTTTATCCGGGCGGGATCATGTACACCTCCTCCACCGGCCTGTGGCAGCCGGTTTGGCTGGAACCGGTGGACGCTTCCGGCGCGCAGAATCTGGTGATCATTCCTGACATTGACAATTCCCGCCTTCGCCTGACTGTCAATACCTATGCGGCCAGCGGGGTGGCCGTGAACGCAACGGCGCTGGACGGCACGACCGCGGTCGGCACCGCCAGCGGCGCCGCCGGCACGGAATTGGACCTGGCCATTCCGAATCCCAAGCTGTGGTCGCCCGACAATCCGTTTCTCTACGGCCTCCAAATTACCCTGACCCACAACGGCGCCACCAACGACAAGGTGACCAGTTACTTTGGCATGCGAAAAATCTCCACCAACCTGGTCGCCGGCGTGCCGCGGATCTTTCTCAACAACCACTTGCTTTTTGGCATGGGTCCTTTGGACCAGGGCTTCTGGCCGGACGGGATTTACACCGCGCCAACCGACGACGCCCTCAAATACGACTTGCAACAGGAGAAGGCGCTGGGTTTCAACCTGGTGCGCAAGCACATCAAGGTGGAGCGGCCACGCTGGTACTATTGGGCCGACGCTCTGGGCGTCCTGGTTTGGCAGGACATGCCAAGCTGCAACTCCTATACCGGCAATCCATCGCCGCCGGCGGTGGACCCGGTTCAATTTCAAACCGAGTTGGCCGCCCTGGTGCAAAACCACTGGAACAGCCCGGCCATCATCATGTGGGATCTCTTTAACGAGGGCCAGGGGGAAGCCGGCAGCGGCAACGGAGTCGGGCAGGCCAGCACCGCGTCCCTGGTTCAACTGGTCAAAACGCTGGACCCTTCGCGCCTGGTCAACCAGGCCAGCGGCGGCAGCTACTTTGGCGTGGGTGATGTCCTGGACAACCATAGTTATCCCGCGCCAGGCGATCCGGCCAGCACGACGCAGGCCCCGGTGGACGGAGAATTTGGCGGCATCGGCTTTCCAGTGGCCGGTCATTTGTGGAATCCCGCCTTGGCTGGCGGCAGCTACATTGGAGCGACGAGCACGGCGGACATCGCGCCCATTTATGATTCCTTTATTGACAGCCTTCTCGCTTATAAATCTGGCGGCTTGAACGCGGCCGTCTATACGCAAATCACCGACGTCGAAAACGAGTGCAATGGTTTGATGACTTACGACCGCGTTCTCAAGCCCGATCCCACCCGGATAACCGTCTCCAACCAGAAAGCCATTTCGGGGCAGGCCAACCTTTCGACCGTGGTGCCCACGTCTCAAACGGTCCCGCAGACCTGGCAATACACCATCAACACCAATACCGCGTCCACCAATTGGTATGCCACCGATTTCAATGACTCCTCGTGGAGCACCGGCTTGGCCGGCTTCGGGACGGACGATCCGGGCGTGACGCCCAACACAGCGTGGAACACGCCCGGTTATATCTGGCTCAGGCGCACGTTTAATCCGGGCAACCTTGGCAACCAGCAGATCAGCAACCTGGTCTTCTCCGTCTATCACGACGAGGACGTGGTCATCTATATCAACGGCGTGCTGGCCGGCCAGGATTCCGGTTACACGACCTCTTACATAACCCTGGCCATGACCCCGCAGGCAAAGGCCGCGATTATTCCCAACGGCGCCAATGTTATGGCCGTTTCCTGCCACCAGACCACAGGCGGGCAGTTCATTGATGTCGGCCTCAGTGCCGACATCATCACGGCCAATACCTTGACGGTGCCGTCGGATTACGCTGGCTGCTGGCACCTGGACGAAACCAACGGAACCGTGGCATCGGATTCGTCCGGGAATGGAAACAACGGAACGGTCAACGGGGCGGCCTGGAACCCGCAAGGCAAGGTCAACGGGTGTCTGAGCTTTAATGGAGTCAACAATTATGTCCAGGTCAATCGCGATGTCAGCAATGATTTCACCATCGCCTTTTGGGTGAAAACGACCTCGGTCGGCGGCCTGGGAACATGGCGCGACGGGGAGGGCCTGGTTGACGGAAGCGCGGGCGCGGCTGCCACCGATTTTGGCACGGGGCTGGTCGCCAACCTCTTTGCCTTTGGAACCGGAAATCCCGGCACGAGTCTGCTCTCCAGCACACCGATCAATGATGGGTCGTGGCATCACTGCGTCGGGACACGGGTCCAGTCCTCGGGCGCGCTGCAACTCTATGTGGACGGTAACCTGGAAGCGAACGGCGTCGGCACGACCGGTTCGCTGGCGCCCTCCCCTTATCTGCGGTTCGGCTCCCTGCAATCGGGCGGAGGATTCTTCCAAGGCAGCCTGGACGAAATCAAGATTTACAACCGCGTCCTGGGCGATTTGGAAATCGCCGCCTTGTACGACGACAGCGCCTCTGCGCCCGCCGCGCCGACCAATCTAACGGTCGCCGCGGGCAACGCCCAGGCGACGTTGAATTGGTGGGAGGCGCCCGCCGTCACGAGTTACAACGTAGGCCGGTCCGTCTCTCGCGGCGGCCCCTTCACTCTGATCGCCAACGTGAGTGCGCCCGGCTACACGGACACCAGCGTCGTCAACGGCACGACTTATTACTACGTCGTTTCATCTGTGAATTCCGCCGGTTCCGGTCCCAACTCCAGCCCAGTCAGCGCGTTGCCTTCCAACCTGGGGGCCTGGTTCACCGCGGATGTCATCACCGGACTGGCCAACGGCGCCAGTGTGTCCAATTGGACGGATTTGAGCGGTCATGGGAATAATGCGACCCAGACGGTGAGCGGCAAGCAGCCCTCCTATGTGGTCAACGCGATGAATGGCCTGCCAGTGGTGCGGTTTAACTCTGCCAACAGCAGCTATTTGTCGTTCAATCGTCCGGTGCAGGATGATTTTACGATGTTCATCGTCTATCAGAGCACTCAAACGAACCAGGGCACAGGCACGGCATTCTACCGGGGGGCCGGGCTGGTCAATGGTGATCAGCCGGGGGTGCAGAATGACTTTGGCGTCCAACTCAATGCCGATGGGCAGGTCACGGCGGGGACAGGCAATCCGGACACGTCCATCAGTTCGGGCGCCGGGTTTAATGACGGCAAGCCGCATGTAGTGACCTTCGAGCGGACCGAGAATACCGGTGCCCTGGTGTTGTACGTGGATGGTGCAGAGGCGGCGGCGGGGACGGCCGGCGCCCAATCGCTGACAGCGCCGCCAACCTTGGACTTGGGGGCGGTGCCCAGCGGCGGAGGATTTCTGAGCGGCGACATCGCCGAGGTGCGGGTTTACAATGGCGCCCTGTCAACCTCCTCCAGGCAATCGCTGGAAACGGCCCTGTTCGTCAAGTATATGGGTCTTGTGCCGCCGTCTTTGCGCGTGGCCGCGGGGCAGAGCAACGGCATCACCTTCACTTGGTCCGCGATTCCAGGCTTCAATCTTTACCGCGCCACCAGCCTGGCGCCGCCCATCGCCTGGTCCCTCGTCACCAACACACCCGCCAGCGTCAACGGAACCAACACCCTCACTCTCAGCCCCGCCGGCGCCGCCTGTTTCTTCGCATTGATTGACCAATGATCCTGTGCAAGGATACCGCGAACCTAATTTATGAATGCCATCACTCACTCCCGTCCTCTCGCCACCCTCTGCCTTGTCGCGTCCATGACGGCGGCGGTTGGCCAGGTTACCGTGGTTGAACATCCAGCCTCAACCTCGACCAACTCGTTCTACGTGGGCAATCGTCCGCCGCTGGCGCCCTCTCCGTTTGCCAAGCTTCCCATCGGCGCCATTACCCCGCGCGGCTGGCTGCGCCATCAACTGGAATTGGAACGCGATGGCATGACCGGCCACCTGGAGCAGATCTCGCCCTGGCTGGATTTCACCAGAAGTTCGTGGGCGGACCCGCAGGGCCGCGGCAAGTTCGGCTGGGAGGAATTGCCCTATTGGCTCAAGGGCTACGGCGATCTGGGTTACGTGCTCAAAGACCAAGCCATCAAAGCGGAGGCGAAAAAGTGGATTGAAGCCGTGCTGGCCAGCCAGCGCGAGGACGGCTGGTTCGGCCCGCGCGAATTGCTCACCAGCCTGAACGGCAAGCCCGATCTTTGGCCGCACATGATCATGCTCAACGTCCTTCAGTCCTGGTACGGGGCGACCGGCGATCCGCGCGTCATCCAGTTGATGGACCGCTATTTCAAATGGGAGAACGCGTTGCCCGTCAGCGCCTTTGGCGAAGGTTACTGGCCGAAAATCCGGTTCGGCGACAACCTCGAGAGCGTTTTCTGGCTTTACAACCGCACGGGCGAACCGTGGCTGCCCGACTTGGCGCGCAAGATTAACGCCGGCATGGCGCGTTGGGACCAGGACGTCATCAATTGGCACAACGTCAATATCGGGCAGGGTTTTCGCGCGGGCACGGAGTTCTGGATGCTCTCGCAGGACCCCGGCCATCTCGCCTCGGCCGAACGCAATTACCAAAAGATTTTCACCACCTACGGCCAGTTTCCCGGCGGCGGTTTTGTCGGCGACGAAAATTCGCGCCCCGGTTACACCGACCCGCGCGGCGGCATCGAAACGTGCGGGATTGTCGAACTGATGCACAGTTTCGAGATGCTGACCAAGATCACCGGCCAGCCAGTGTGGGCGGATCGTTGCGAGGAGATCGCGTTCAACACCTTCCCCGCCGCCCTGACGCCGGACGAAAAGGCGCTGCACTACATCACTTGCGCCAACCAGATTCAGCTCGACCGCCGCAACAAGTCGCCCGAGCTTCAGAACAGCGGCACGATGGTATCCTACAGCCCGTTTGAGGTTTATCGTTGCTGTCAGCATAATGTTTCGCACGGCTGGCCTTATTACGCCGAGGAACTTTGGCTGGCCACGCCGGACAACGGCCTGTGCGCTTCGCTCTACGCCGCCTGCGAAGTCAGCGCCCAGGCCGGGAACGCGGCCGCCGTCAAAATCACCGAAGAAACAGATTACCCTTTTCGGGACACCATCAAACTCAGAATCGAGACCGCCCGACCCGCGAAGTTCCCACTCTATCTGCGGGTGCCGCGCTGGTGCGAGGCGGCGGAGGTGAGCGTCAATGGAGAGGCAGCCGGCGTGAAGTCCAATCCACTGGCGTATATCCGGCTGGAACGGGAGTGGCGTGGCGGAGACACCGTGACCTTGCGATTACCCATGAAGCTGGCCGTGCATCAGTGGCACAAAAACCAGGACGCCGTGTCGGTGGACTTCGGCCCGTTGAGTTTCTCGCTGGCGATCCAGGAGCGGTTCGCTTCCTACGGCACGCGCAATCCCAACTGGCCGGAGTGGGAAGTGTTTCCGGACTCGCCTTGGAACTATGGATTGGTCCTCGACGAGCAAAACCCCGCCTCCTCCTTCAAAGTAATTCAAACCGATGGGCCGCTGGCGGCGCAGCCGTTCACGCCGGAAACGGCCCCCATGAAACTGGAGGCCACGGGCCGGCGCATCCCCGGCTGGCAGGCCGATGCCAACAGTGTCATCGGCAAACTCCAGCCCAGCCCCGTGAAATCCGGCCAGCCGGACGAGAAGATCACGCTCATTCCCATGGGCGCCGCTCGTTTGCGTGTCGCAATGTTTCCAGTGATTGGCTCCGGCCCCGGCGCCCACGAGTGGAGAGTGACGGCTTGGAAAGCAAGCGCCTCCCACACCTTCGAGGGCGATACGCTGGAGGCGTTGCAGGACGGCCTGGAACCCGCCAACTCCAACGACCACAACATCCCGCGCTTTACGTGGTGGGACCACCGCGGCACCAAGGAATGGGTGCAATTGGATTTCCCGCAGCCGAAAAACGTGTCCTCGGTTGAAGTGTATTGGTTCGACGACACCGGCCAGGGCGAGTGCCGCCTGCCCGCCTCGTGGCGTTTGCTCTATCGCGATGGGACAGCATGGAAGGAAGTGGCAGAACCGGCCGTCATGCCGGTGACGGCGGATCAATGGAATCCCCTCTCCTTCCGTCCAGTCGAAACGACGGCGTTGAGGATCGAAGCGCAGCTGCGACCCGGCTTTTCAGGGGGTCTTTTGGGCTGGAAGGTCAAATGATCATCTCCTTGAAAAAGGATTCAAAATGGCGGGAGAAGAATGTGGCCATTTTATGCCACGTGACTTGGCGAAACCGGCGCGCTAAGCTGTGACCAATGAAGACCCGATTCTTAATCCCTGCGGCCGCCGTCATCTTCGGAATGATCCACGCTTCCGCGCAGTCCTTCCGGCCGCCTTCTGTGCCGCTGGTGACGTTTGATCCGTATCTGAGCATCTGGTCGGCCGCCGATCACCTGACGGACCGCGCGACGCAACACTGGACCAGGCGACCGCAGTCCCTGGTCAGTCTCATTCGCGTGGATGGCGCCGCCTTCCGCCTCATGGGGAATGAGCCGGATTCCGCGCCCGCCTTGCCGCAAACCGGCTTGAAAGTCACCCCCACCCGCAGCATCTACGATTTCGAGAACGATAAAATTCACGTGACGCTGGTATTTATGCGGCCGGCCCTGCCGGACGATTTGGACGCCCTGGCGCTGCCGTTGAATTATCTCACCTGGGAAGTTCGCTCCGTGGATGGCAGGGAACACGCCGTCTTCCTCTACGACAGCACCAGTTCCCAACTGGCCGTCAACAAGAATGACGAACCGGTGCAATGGCAGCGCGGCAAGGCCTGGGACCTCACGACTCTCCGCGTGGGCACGGTCGAGCAGGACGTGTTGGGGTCGAGCGGAGACGACCATCGCATTAACTGGGGCTATGCCTACGCCGCCGCCGGCGCCCAAGCCAAGGCCGCCATCGGGGCGGACAAAGCGCTGCTGGACGCGTTCGTCGCTGACGGCGCCCTCCCTGCCGCGGATGACGCGCGCATGCCGCGGGCGGTGAACGATGAACAACCCGTCTTGGCGTTTGTTTTCGACCTCGGCAAGGTCTCCGCCGCTCCGGTCGCCCGGCAAGTCATGGTGGCCTACGACGAAATCTTCGCCATCAATTATTTTGGCCGCAAGCTGTTGCCGTATTGGAAGCGCAACGGAGCCACCGTCGAACAAATGCTGGAAAAAGCGGCGCGCGACTATCCGCAGTTGGCCCGTCGTTGCGCGGAATTTGACGCGCAACTGACGGCCGACGCCACCAAGACCGGCGGGGCCAAGTACGCGCAGATGTGCGCGCTGGCTTACCGGCAATGCGCCTGCGCCTGCGGCTTGGCCGCCGATGCCAACAAGCAGCCGCTTTTCTTCACCAAGGAGAACACGAGCAATGGTGACATTGCCACGGTGGATGTGTTCTTTCCGATGGACCCGCAATGGCTGCTGCTCAGCCCGGCTCTGGCCAAGGCGACGCTGGTTCCCATCCTGAGTTACGCGGCCAGTTGGCACTGGAAGTTTCCCAACGCACCCCACGACCTCGGCACCTACCCCATCGCGCGCGGCACCGATGACGGCGGCGAAGGCATGCCGGTGGAAGAAAGCGGCAATATGCTCATCCTCTGCGATGCCGTCTCGCAATTGGACGGAAACACGCGCTTCGTTGATCCGTGGTGGCCCAAGCTGACTCAATGGGCCGGGTACCTGGAAGATTACGGATTGGACCCGGAAAACCAGCTCTGCACCGATGACTTCATGGGCAAACTCGCCCACAACGCCAACCTTTCCGTCAAAGCCATTTTGGGTCTGGCCTGCTACGGGGATATGTGCCGCTTGCGCGGCGACACGGCCGGCGCGGACAAATATCGTCAAATGGCCAAAGCGGATGCCGCGCACTGGCTAACAGCCGCGGCCGATGGCGACCACTTCCGGCTGGCCTTCGACAAGCCGGGCACCTGGAGCCAGAAGTACAATCTCGTTTGGGATCGTATTCTTGGGTTGAACGTGTTTCCGCCGGAAGTGGCGCAAAAGGAAATCGCCCATTACAAAACAGTGCTGCAACGCTTTGGACTCCCGTTGGATTCGCGGAAAAACATAACCAAGACGGATTGGTCGCTTTGGAGCGCCACCCTGGCCGAAAACCAGGCCGACTTCGAGACGTTGATTTCGCCCATTACCGATTACCTCAACCAAACCACGGCTCGCTCCCCTTTTGTCAATTCCTACAACACGGATAACGTTCGCAGTGACGGCATGCATGCGCGTCCCGTCATCGGTGGCGTCTTCATCAAAATGCTCGCCGATCGCGCTCTGTGGACCAAATGGGCCGGCGCCGATAAAACCAAAGTCGGCGACTGGGCGCCGCTGCCGGAGCCGCCAAAAATCGTGGAGGTGGTTCCGACCTCACAAAAGTCGGCGCTGCTTTGGCGTTACACGACCAACCGGCCGGCGGGTGATTGGACCAAGCCCAAGTTCGACGCCTCCTCATGGAAGGAAGGCCCCGCCAGTTTCGGCACCGCCGGGACCCCGGGCGCGGTGGTGCGAACCCGCTGGGACACTGATGACATTTGGCTGCGGCGCCAAATCACGCTGCCGGACCAGCCTTACCGCGGCCTTCAGTTCTATGTTGATCACGACGAAGATGTGGAAATTTATGTCAATGACATTCTGGCGGCGAAGGCAGGAGGATTTACCACCGGCTATGTGACTTTGGCCATCCGGCCTGCTGCCCGCGCGCTGCTCCAGCCAAACGCCACGGTCACTCTGGCCGTGCATTGCCACCAAACCACAGGAGGCCAGAACATAGACGTTGGGCTGGCCGACATCGTGGACCCGGAGTAGTTGATTCTTGCCATCCTCACGCGGCGGTTGTTAACTGCCGATGATTTGCCTGCGGTTGAGGTATGTTCAGACCGAATCGAGTTCTTCCACCGGCGGCCGTGTGGCGTGGCGTCGTTTCCGCTCAGTCGCGCCGACACCACTTTTGCGCCTTGCTTTTCGCAGTGGCGCTGGCGGGTTTGGCCTTTCCCGGCAGAAGCGACGACCTCGGGGCGGAACTGCGGGACTTTTCTCTCCGAACTTGGAGCAAGGCGGACGGCCTGCCCGACGGTTCGGTGACGGTGATCCTGCAAACTCAGGATGGTTACTTGTGGGTTGGAACGGCGGCGGGCTTGGCGCGCTTTGACGGAATTAAGTTTGCCGGGGTGGACTTGCGCAAAGACCGCCGGGATCGGCCCGCCGCCATCACGGCGATGTGTGAAGACGCAACTGGCGCACTGTGGATTGGCACCGAAGATCGGGGCATCTTTCGCTGGCAGGACGGCCAACTGCAACACTTCGGCGCGGCGGACGGATTGCTGGATGAAAATGTGACCAGCCTGACGTTGGATTCCGGGGGCCAGTTATGGATCGGCACCAAGCGCGGCGTCAACCGCCGCGACGGGACCCGGTTTGTGGCGTTTACCACAGCGGACGGTTTGCCGGATAATTCGGTTTCCAGCGTCCACGCCGCCAGATCGGGCACGATCTGGATCACTACCGCCGGGGGCATGTGTCGTTTCGTGGATGGCCGGATCAGCCGGTTTGAGTTCCCCACCACCGGCCAGGAACGGCAGGAGGGATTCCTCGGGGCCTACGAGGACTGCCGGGGCAACCTGTGGGCGTTTTACGCCACCTACCTGATCAATCTGGCCGAAGGCAACAAACGCATCAACTACTTCCCAGGCGAGAAATCGGCCATGACGCGCATCTGGAGCTTGTGCGAAGGCCGCAGCGGGCGGTTGTGGATTGGCGCCAGCGGACGCGGCGTCTTCTGCTTCGATGGAACCAAGTTTCAACCCGTCACCCTCAACGAAGGCCACTGGCCCAACGACGTGCGCACCATTTGCGAGGACCACGAAGGCAATCTTTGGCTCGGAATTTCGGACGGCGTTCTGGTGCAATTGCGACTGCAACGATTTGCCTTGCTGACCGGCGACCGTGGACTGCCCGCCGACGCGGCCGCCTGCCTGATGGCCGATTCGCTGGGCCGCGTCTATGTCGGCATGGACTCGGGCGGCTTATACGTCAGCATCGGCGATCGCTTTGAGAAAGTGAGCGATGACACCAAATGGCTCGGCCAGGACCTGGTTGCCTCCGCTTGCGCCCAACCCGACGGCAGCCTCTGGGTGGGCACGACTGGCAGCGGCCTTTACCATATCAAGGATGGACGATC
Source organism: uncultured Verrucomicrobiae bacterium (assembly GCA_963707025.1). Lineage (GTDB taxonomy): Bacteria > Verrucomicrobiota > Verrucomicrobiia > Limisphaerales > Palsa-1400 > JBEKOF01. Next base: position 380,325 of record CAVPOM010000005.1, read on the forward strand.
CGTGGTTTATTCCACGGCCAACGGCCTGTCGGACAACTGCGTCCTGGCGGTCTGCGCCGACGCGCAAGGAGCTGTTTGGGCCGGCACGCGGGCGGGAACCTTGCACCTGTTCAAGGACGGCAAAGTGTCCACCTTCACCAGCGCCGACGGGTTGCCTGGCCCGGCTATTACCGCACTCTTGCCCGCACGCCAAGGTGGACTTTGGATCGGGACGGACCACGGGATGCTTCTCCATGGCGACGAGGCATTCCGCAACGTGACCGTGGCCAAATTGGCCCCGAAACTTGGCCGCAAGGCAATTCTCGGATTGTGCGAGGGACCGGACCAGTCTATTTGGGTCGGCAGCGCCGGCGGAGGGCTGGGATGCCTGGCAGGCAATCGCTGCCTGGCTTGGGACAACCGGGATGGCCTGCCGGATGACGTTGTCTCTGCGGTTGTCGAGGACACAGAGGCCAACCTCTGGCTGGTCATGCCCCGCGGCTTGTGTCGCATCGCCAGCAACTCGGTCGCATCCGCTCTGGCCGGGCGTGGTGCGCTCAAAGCTAAATTGCTGTTTGAGACCGAGACCGGGCCTGATCGGGTGCTGAATCTGGGCTGGCCGAAGGCAGTGCGTTCGTCCGAAGGCCGGCTTTGGTTCGCCACCGCCAGCGGCCTGGTCGGCATTGATCCCCACGGCTGGGAAGGGGAAAACCCGGCACCGCAGGTTCATATCGAGGCCGTTTACATTAACAACGAATTAACTCCGCTGGCCGCGCCAAAACAGGGCCGCGCCGCCAGCCTCATGGCGGCGCCGGTGCCATTCCCTGCCGGCCTGCACTCGCTGGAATTTCAAGTCACCGGGTTGAGCTTCGAAGCCCCGGAGCGGATCCGTTTTCGCCACAAGTTGGATGGATTCGACACGGATTGGGTGGAAACAGGGCCGGAACGGCGAGTGCCATACGGACGGCTGCCGAGCGGGTCTTACACATTTCATGTGACCGCTTGCAACGCCGAGGGCGTTTGGAACGGGCAAGGTGCCAGCCTGGCCTTTATCATCCCGGCTCCGCTCTGGCGCGCTCCCTGGGCGCTGGCTCTTTACGGCTTGGCCGCTGCGAGCGCCGCTTTCGGCGCGATGCGCCTGGTTTCCCATCGGCGGCTGCAACGCCGTCTGGCGGGGTTGGAGCACCAGCGGGCGATGGAGCGGGAGCGCATGCGCATCGCCCGGAACATGCATGACGAAATCGGCTCCAAACTCACCAAGATTTCCTTTCTCAGTGAACGCCTCAAGGTGGAGTCCAAGCCCACCGGACCGGCGGGCGACAAAGTTGATTCCATCGCAACCACCTCGCGCGATTTGCTCAAGGCCTTGGACGAAATGGTGTGGGTCGTCAACCCGCACAATGACACCTTGGAAAACCTGGCTTCTTATTTGAGCCAGTACGCCAGGGAGTACTTTCAAGACACTCCCGTCGAATGCCATTTGCGGGTGCAGAGCGAATTCCCGCCGTTGAGCATGTCCGCTGAATATCGGCACAACGTCTTTCTGGCTTTCGAGGAGTCTTTAAGCAATGTCCTCAAACACGCCCGCGCCTCGCGCGTCGAGGTGCATATTCAAGTCGAGTCGGGCATCTTGCGCATCCGCATCAGCGACAACGGACTTGGTTTTGCCCCTGGCGCGGGCAATAGCCCTGGCGCGGGCAATAGCCCTGGCGCGGGTAATGGCCCTGGCGCGGGTAATGGCCCTGGCGCGGGCAATGGCCATGGCGCGGGCGGCGGCCGCGACGGCCTGACCAATATGCGCCAGCACCTGGCCGATGTGGGAGGCAGTTGCTTCATCCAGAGCCGGCCGGGCCAGGGCGCCAGCGTGGAGTTGCAAGTGGCCCTGGCTTCAGGCCACACGGAAGACCCATGAGCAAAGTCGTCACCATTGCCATCGTGGATGATTCTTCGGACCTGCGGGAAAATATTGGCGGCTATCTCGGGGCCTTCCCGGAATTCCGCTGCCTCAGTGCCTACGCCAGCGCGCGCGAAGCCCTGGAAGGACTGCCCAAAAATCCGCCGGAGGTCGTCCTGATGGATATCAACCTGGGGGAACACGCCACCGACGGCATTGAATGCGTGCGCGCTTTGAAAACCCTGCTGCCCGGCGTTCTGGTCGTGATGTTGACGGTGTTTGAGGACACCGAAAAAATCTTTCGGGCCTTGGCGGCGGGCGCCAGCGGCTACCTGCTCAAACGGCAGCGGCCGGAGGAATTGCTGGCGGCGATTCGCGAAGTCGTGGCGGGAGGCGCGCCCATGTCCACCTCCATCGCCCGCAAGGTGGTCCGGTCCTTTCAATCCGCCCCGCCGCAGGGAAGGGAATCAGCCGAACTGTCGCCCCGCGAATTGGAGGTGTTGCAAGCCCTGGCGCAAGGCCTGGCCTACAAACAAATCGCCGATCAACTCAACGTCAGCATTCACACCGTCCGCAATTATATCCGGCGCGTTTACGAGAAACTGCACGTTCGTTCCCGGACTGCGGCGGTGGTCAAATTCCTCAATAAATGAAGCCCATTCTGGCACGGCTCTTCTCCATTGGCATCTCGGGGGCGGTTCTTCATGCCCTCACCGGCCACGCGCAAACCGCCCCCGCCTGGCAACCCGCCAAAGCCCCGCTGATGACGCGTTGGGCTTCCGCGGTCGGTCCCACCAATTCTCATCCGGAGTATCCGCGTCCGCAATTGGTTCGGCCAGACTGGCGAAGCCTTAATGGCTTGTGGGAGTACGCCGTCCGCCCGATTGCCTCCGCGCCGCCCGAAAAATACGACGGCCGGATTCTGGTGCCGTTTCCTGTGGAATCGGCTTTGTCGGGCGTGATGAAGCCGTTGGGCGCCAGGGAGGCGCTCTGGTATCGGCGGACGGTGCAGATCCCTCCGGAGTGGAAAGGCCGGCGCATTCGCCTGCAATTCGGAGCCGTGGACTGGCAGTGCAAGGTCATCGTCAACGGCCGCGAAGTTGGCCAGCATCGCGGCGGCTTCGACCGGTTTGCCTTCGACATTACAGACGGCCTCCATTGGGACGGCCCTGAAGAGATCGTCGTCATGGACACCGACCCGACCGAGGGCGATCAACCCCGCGGCAAACAGTCCCTCCATCCGCAGGGCATTTTTTACTCGTCCAATTCGGGAATTTGGCAGACGGTTTGGCTGGAGCCGGTGCCTGAGGTCTGCATAGACGGCTTATGGATGATGCCCGACCTGGAGGCCAAGGGATTGCGCCTGCGCGTGGCCGTCAACAGTCTGGCCGATGACCTGCAGGTGGAGGCGGTCGCCTCGGCTGACGGGGTCGGCGTCGGACGAGTGACCGGCCCGGCCGGCAGGGAACTGGTCCTGCGCCTGGCCAACCCAACGCTCTGGTCCCCGGATTCGCCATTCCTCTACGATTTGCAGGTCACACTGAAAAAGGGCGGGCAGGAGGCGGACCGCGTTTCCAGTTACTTCGGCATGAGACAGATCGCCTTGCTGGCGGACGCCCAGGGTATCGCGCGCATTATCTTGAATGGCCGGCCCTTGTTCCAAATCGGCACCTTGGATCAGGGGTTCTGGCCGGACGGTATTTACACCGCGCCGACCGATGAGGCGCTCCGCTCCGACCTGGCCTTTCTCAAAGCCGCCGGTTTCAACTTGACACGAAAACACGTCAAGATCGAGCCGGACCGATGGTATTATTGGTGCGACAAACTGGGACTGCTGGTGTGGCAGGACATGCCCAGCGGCAACAACGCCACCCCGGAAGGACAGCGTGAATTCGAGGCCGAACTGCAGCACATGGTCAAGGACCTTTACAACCACCCCTCCATCATCCTCTGGGTTCTTTTCAACGAAGGCTGGGGGCAATATGACACGCAGCGCCTGACCCGGTGTCTCAAGACGCTGGACCCCTCGCGCCTGGTGGATGACGCCAGCGGTTGGGCCGACACGCATGTGGGCGACATTGCCGATGGCCATAGCTATCCGGGGCCGCCCCCTCTCGAACCCGAGGGCCGGCGCGCCACCGTGGTGGGTGAGTTCGGAGGCTTGGGGATGATCCCCGAGGGACATTGTTGGTCCGCCAGCCGAAACTGGGCCTACCGAATGGAACCGGACGCCGAGGCCCTGAGAAATGACTATCTCCTCCTGCTGCGGCAAGTTTGGAGTTTGCATCACCTGCACGGCTTAAGCGCCGCGGTCTATACACAAACCACGGACGTGGAAACCGAATGCAACGGCCTCCTCAGCTACGACCGGGCCGTGTCCAAACTGCCCCCGGAAATCCTGGCCCAAGCCAATGCCGTTGGGCGCGACCAAATCGCCGGGCGTGTGATTGTTCCGGACGCAATCTCCGCCAATGTATCGTGGAGCTACACCTTCCAGGCGCCTGGACCGGAATGGTTTAGACCCGGTTACAACGCCGCGGGCTGGAAAGAAGGAGCGGCTGGCTTCGGCACACCCCGCACGCCAGGCGCACTGGTCCACACCATTTGGAACACGGACGACATCTGGCTGCGGCGGCAGTTCACACTCGGGGCCGAGGACCTGCGCGGCCTTAAATTAGAGGTGCACCACGACGAAGACCTCCAGGTTTATCTCAATGGCGTGCTCGCCGCCGAACTGCCGGGCTTCATCGAGCAGTATGGACAATTCGATTTGCGCCCGGAGGCGGTCGCCGCACTCAAGCCCGGCCTCAACACCCTGGCGGTTCATTGCCACCAAACGGTCGGGGGCCAGTACGTTGATGTCGGATTGATTGTGCCAGACGAGCCCAAACCGCCGGCGCGCTAGCGCCTTGAGTTCGCCAAAAAGGCGTCTTCAATATGAGGAAGCATATTGTGAAAAAAACAGACGGAATGCTGAATCCCGGCAATGGCGCCTTTCCAATAAAACCGCAGCCATGTCACCCCGCCGGGATGCCATGAACTGGTTTGCCTCCCGCAGTGGCCGTTTTATTCAAACTGCTCCAGAGCATTTTTATTCAGGATTATGAACGTGATGCCAAAACGAATTCGTCTCGACCCCGCCGACCCGGTGGAAAGCCATGAAAAGAGGGCTTCGACCAGCGCGGAGCCAGGGCACGCCGCGCGGCAGGCGGTCGGCCAGCCGATGTGTCGTTGACAGCGGCTTCCGGGGGCTCATCGGCGATTAAGGTTCGCCGGGCTTGCGGAATAGGGCAGGTCCTCGTCCCGGATGGGCCGCATATTCGCCTCAGGTCCCATGACCAGGCGCAATTCCCCTCCTTGCAGCAGGTCCTGGTGGCTGATCCAGGTCCGGTTATCATCCGCACCATTCAATTGCCGCTTTTGCACATAGACATTCTTTTCATTGTTGGACGAAGCGGTGATGACAAAGGTTCGGTCTTGCGGCAGATGCAGGGTGATTTTTGGAAACAACGGGCTGGTGAACATATAAGCCGGCGTGCCTGGACAGAGGGGATAAAGGCCGATGGAACTCAACAAAAACCAGCTCGCCATCGAACCGTTATCCTCGTCGCCCGGAAAACCCGCTGCCCCGGAACTGAACAATTCCGCGCACACGCGCCGGGTCCAATACTCCGTTTTCCAAGGCTGGCCAATGGCGGCGTAAAGATAAAGCACGTCGAAGACCGGCTGGTTGCCTTGGTCATACTGTCCAAACTTGGCAATGCCCATCTCCCGCATTTCGTGAATGATCGAGCCGTAGCCGCCCTTGTGAAAAACCGGGGGCAGCCCCATCATTTCATCCAATTTGGCCGCCAGCTTTTCCCGGCCGCCGAGCAGAGCGGCCAGACCGGCGGTGTCATGCGGCACAAACCAACTGCTTTGCCAGGGGCCTCCTTCCGCATAAGGGCCGCCCCAGGCAAACTGGTCAAAAGGCTTGACCCAATGACCTTTCGCGTCTTTGGGGCGCATAAAGCCAGTGCCGGCATCCCAGAGCCGGCGGTAATTTTGGGAGCGCGCCATCAGTTTCTTGTAATCTTTCCGCTGGTTCTGCTGTTTGGCGATTTGCGCCACACACCAGTCATCGTAGGCATAGTCCAGGCTGGCGGAAACGGCATAGGTGCTCGCCCCGTCCGGGATGTAACCGAGTTTGAGATAGTCAGCCAGACCCCTTCTGACCAGGACTCCCTTGGCGGGCGGTTGATAAGCGCTTTGCCGCAGCGAGGCATAAGCCTTGGCTACGTCAAAACCCTGGTTGCCCTTGACGATGGCATCCGCAAAAATCGCGGCGCAGTGCTGTCCGATCATGCAATCGCGATAACCCGGGCTGGGCCATTCCGGCAGGGTCCCGCCCTCCTCCGCCGCCTTGACAAATCCCTGAAGTATTTCGTTGAGTTGGGCCGGGTAAAGAATCGTGATCAACGGAAAAGTCGTGCGGAACGCATCCCAAATGCCGATGTCCCCGTAGAGAATGCCTTCATGAACCTGGCCATCATAGGGACTGTAATGCCGCGCTTTTCCGGCGGCATCCAACTCGTACAAACGGTGGGGAAACATCTGCGCGCGGTAAAGGCAGGAATAAAACGTCTTCTTCTGCTCCGCACCGGCCTGGATTTCAATCCGGCTGAGATTGGCTTCCCAGGTTTTTTGAACTCGCGCTTGCACCGCGTCGAACCCTCCGCCGGTTTCCGCCTCCAGATTCTGCCCGGCTTGCTCCCAACTGATCAGGGAGGTTCCAACCTGCATTTCCACCGGATGGCCGGGCGCGGTTTGAAACTCCACATACGCCGCCACATTGTCGCCTTTCCCCGAAGACCGGCCGGTCGCGGTGTTGCTCACATAGACGTCGGTTTTGGTAAGATCGCGGTCCAGCTTGACCACAAAGTAGGAGGCAAAATCTCCGCTCACTCCCCCGCTGTTGGTCCGGCTCAATCCGCGGATGGTGCGACCCTCGATCTTTATCTCCGATCCACCGCAGGCATTGAGGATCAACCGGCCCGTTTCCCCTTGATGATAGGTAAGCCGGAAGACCGCACCCCGTTCGCTGGCGGTCAATTCCACGGTTATTCCCCCCTTCTTAAGATCCAACTTTTCATAGTCGGGCCGTAAAACCGCAGTGGCCGTGTCGTATTCGGACATCCGGGCCTGCGCATCCATCTGCAAATCGCCCGACTGAGCCATCAAGACAAACTGACCGTAATCGTCAATCCATGGACTGGGCTGATGCGTGGCGCGAAATCCATCTATCTTCCCATTGGGCTCGAAAAACCAACTCCCCTTGGCATTTTCAAGGGACCAATCCATCATTCCCCAAGGCGCGCCCACCAGCGGCAACGTGTTGCCATGAGACAAATCGGGATGGGAATCAGTTCCTTGGAGGATGTTGACATACTCCAGCCGGCCAGCCCCCTCGGGGGAGGCGGAGGCGGCGGCGCGAACCGCCGGATGAAAAGCCAGTCCCAGAAAAATGAGCGGGAGGGTTTTATGCATAGGGCGTTACTTTAAGGCGTTCAATTTTTTGTGCAAGTGCCGGTTCCGAACGGCACTTGGATTCTTCTATTTTTGCATCAGGCAAAGGGAAGCACCGGCAGCATCTTTGTTCCCCAAAAAAACTCCAAATCACCCGGATTGCCGTGGATCGGCCTGCTTATTTGCCCGAGTAAGACACGCGCCAAAGCGTGTTGTTGCCATCTTCGGTGACGAGCAAAGCCCCATCGCGGGCCACGGCAACGCCGACCGGCCTGCCCCAGACGCTGGTGTTGTCCACGACAAATCCGGTCAGAAAGTCGTCGTATTCCCCCGTGGGCACACCGTGGTGACAGCGCACCCGCACCACTTTGTATCCGGTGCGATTGCTTCGATTCCACGAGCCGTGGAACGCGGCAAAAATGTCGCCGCGGTAATCTTCGGGAAATGCGGCCACCCCCGACGCCGCCGTATAGAAAGTCATCTCGAGCGAAGCGGAGTGGGACTGCACCGGAACATCGGGCACCGTCACCCGCCCGGCCAAATCAGGCCGCTCGCCCGCGTGGCGGGGATCTTCGTGATTGCCCAGGTAGTACCAAGGCCAGCCATAGTAACCTCCCTCTTTGACCCGCGTGACATAGTCCGGAACCAAATCGTCGCCCAAGGCATCGCGTTCATTGACCGAAACCCACAAGTCGCCTGTCTGCTGATTCACCGCCATCCCCACGCCGTTGCGGATGCCAGTGGCGAATGAGTGGAGGGGCTCATGGCCCTCCGGATCGGTCACCACGATGACGGCGCGATTGCTTTCCGAATCCCAGGAGGCGCCCAGACCGTGTTCCGCTTCCCACTGGCGCGCCTCGTCCACGGTTTTCTTCTTCATGTCTTCGGCCACGTTGGAGCCGGAACCGATGGAGATAAACATGCGCTTGCCGTCCTTGGAGAAAGCCACATCGCGCGTGGTGTGTCCGCCCGTGCTGCGAGTCAACCGCGGCACCACGACTTGGGCGGCCTCCGGCGCCTTGAGGCCGCCACTGCGATAAGGGATGCGCACGACCGAATTATTGTTGGCAACATAAAGCCACTGCGGCTCGCCGCCGGGAGGGTAGAAGGCAATGCCAAAGGGCCGATCCAGACCCTCAGCGTAAACCTGGTTTTCCGACGGAGCATCCGCCCCGTCCGCCGCCCGCATCACCCGGATGCGATTGGCGCGCGTTTCCGCGATGAAGATATCACCGTTGGGCGCCACGCGCAGCAAACGCGGTCCCGACAGACCGGAAGCAAACAAACGAATCGTGAAGTTCGTCGGGACGGACAATTGAGCCTCCGCCGGCCGCGGCACGACGCGCGGGTTGTTTCCGACCGATGCCGTGCTGAAGGGCGCGGGCAACGCCGCCAGATCAACGCGATGCTGCACGCCGGGAGCGGCGTGGCGCCAATCTCCCGGATCATTGGCGGGCAAGGGCGCGTTGCGCGCGGTCGTCGCGCCGGGCGAACCGGCTGCCGGCGCGGTCAGCGTGGCCAGATAGGCCAGCAAATGGGTTCGATCTTCCTTGTCCGGAACCAACACCAGCATGGTGGTTCCCGGGACGGCGGTCATCGGATTGGCCAGGAAACGATCCAGCGCAGCCGCGCTCCAAACCAAGCCGGCGTCGGACAGGGCCTTGGTATAATTGAAATTGGGCGCGGAGGCGGCGCGCCGCCCAACCACCCCGGCCAGGCTGGGTCCCTGGCCTCCCACGGCCGTGTTTCTTGGTCCTCCTTCCGCCGCGTGACAAAGCGCGCAATTCTGCTGAAAGAACGCCCGGCCAAGCCTCACGTTATCCGGCGCGCCATTGCCGGCGACAATTTGTTCCGGGAGAGAAAGATCAATCATCGAAGCGCCCGGAGCATCGGGAATTTTCAGCCGAAGAAACGGTTTCCCGCACGCCCGGTGACAGGCATAACACCCCGCCATCGTCTCGCTGTAAGCTGTCTTGAAGCCCTCCATGTCCTTCTGCTTGATGGCGGTATCCACGGCCGCAAGAAAAGTATTGGTGACAGCTTGCAAAATGCCGTTCAAATCCACCGGCTCTCCCGATTCCGCCGGGCGAAATGGGCGAATTTGCACCGCCCATTTGAGGTGGGACTGGGAAGTGTCCAGGTAATATTTCGCCAGCGGCCAATTGGTATTCTGCGCGGCAAACCAGAGATTGGCAAAGTGGTAGCCGACATCGGCCATGGCGTGGGCCTGGTCGGGCTGGGTGCTTTGCAGATTATTTTGATCGCCTTGCCGGGCATGCGCTTGCGGGACAAGTGGTCCCGCCGTCATCGCCACGGCGCAAAACTGCCGCGCCAAACTTGCCAAAAGACCCTTCCAACTGCGCTTGGGTGAATTGCACATAAACGGACATTATCGCATCATCCCGGAAGATTCAATCGTCCGTTGCTGGACAGCCCCGCACTGGCGTCGGCGATGGGTGGCGGGCCTTGGAATGATGGGGCCGCATTTTTGGACTCCGATTCTCCGGACTCGCGCGCGGAAACGGCGTGCCGCATAGCGCTGCATTGGGCAGATTTCATCAAGCCCGCCACGCTGGGACAGCTTTAACCATGGTCCAAACCATTTCGTCCAGGTTGAATCCCTCCGCCCGGGTATTGGTGAAGGCGGCCCAGCATAACCCGCTGGCGGTGCGCACCAGGATGGTCAGGGTTCCCGGCAAGCTGCCACTGTGCCACCAGTTGGGAACGTTGTTGACATTCCAGCCACAAGCATAATGAGGGTTGGCCGTGCTGGCTGTGGTCATGGTCTTGAGGGTGTTCCCGCCAAGGATATTCGGCGTGCTTTTGAAACCATCCACATGCATGGCGAATTGAACCAGGTCGCCTGACGTGGCAATCCAGCCTCCATGCGAATCCATGCGAGTGACATTCATGTTGTAGGGATTTGTTCCTGAGCCTGCCTGCCCGTAATAGACCACTTCGCCCGCAGCCCGTTGCGCGGAGGTGTTTCCGGCCAGGCGCATGTCGTTGATGCCGCATTTGGCAAGGACAGTTTGCTGCACAAACTCCGCGTAAGACTGCCCTGTGATTTTCTCGATCACGCGTCCCAAAAGGCAAAAGCCAAAGTTTGAATAGGCGTAGTGCGTGCCCGGGGCATATTGCAATGGCAGGTTGTGAACCGCCCAGGTGATGAGTTCCTTGTGGTTCATTTCCGGCCTGCTGAACATCGGATCGCGTCCGCTGTTGTCCCAGCCGCCGCAGGTATGGGTGAGCAAGTGGTGCAGGGTTATCTTGTTGACAACCTCGGGGTAGTCTTTCCCGTAGTCGAACTTGAAGAGTCCTTGCGCGCCGAATATCAAATCATCCAGCCCCAGGCGGCCCTGTTCGATCAGGCAGAAAATGGCGACGGACGTGATCGGCTTGCTGACGCTGGCGATGCGGAACAAGCTGGCAGGAGTCACCCGCTCACCGGCGGCTTTGTCGGCGTAACCAAATCCTTTCTGATAGACAAATTGTCCGTGCCGGGCAATCGCCACTGAAAGGCCAGGCGCATTGTATTTGGTCATATATTGTTGCGCGATGGCCGCGATGGCCGCCGCCTCGCTTTCTCGGGGTGTCGGCTCCTGAAATACGCCTCCCATCGCAAAAACCGGAAGTGGCCGGGAAATGGCCGGCAGAACGCTTGCGGCGGCGGTCCACGCCATTTGCTTCAAACAGGTGCGGCGGGTTACTGTCTTCATAACTTTTTCTTCGGATAAATAATCCAACCATTTGCAGGGCAAAAATTTACAGGATTTTCAATAAACAGAAGGCAGGATTCGTTGGTGGCGAGCCTGACCAGCCAGGCGCTACTTTGCCAGGTCCAGGCAGACCAGCCGGTCTTCGTCGCGCAGATAGAGCCTTTTTTGCGAGAGCACCGGCGCGGCCCAGCAGGGATAACGCAATACCGGCACCTGAAAATGGCAAATCTCTTCCGGCTGCACGGGGTTGGGCTTGAACAAACCAAGCAGTCCGCCTTCGCCAATCGTGATCAACTTCCCGTCCGCCAGAATGCTCGAGGCCCGGCCGTACACTCCCGGCGTCCGCGTGCTGTGCGCCGGCCAGCTTTCGTCCAGCTCCCACTTCAGTTTGCCCGTGCTCAGTTCCACGCAACGCATCCGGGCATCGGGTTCGTTGCGGCCGCTGAACGCATAAAGATAACCGTCCAGACAAATCGGAGTGGCCCAGTGAAGTTCCAGTGCGTCCCCGCGCCAGACTTCCTCCACGCTCCTGCCGTCCGGCTTCTCCCGCAGCAGGACCGAGCCGATTTTGTAGTAAGCCGCGGAAATGAAAATCAAATCATCCACCACCACGGGACACATGGCATTGACCGACTCGTTGACGGTCGAACAGAACCAAAAGCTGAAGTTCACCCCGCCCGTTTTGGGATCGAGCGAAACCAGCCCCTGGCGCGTCAAGCAAAGGACCTCCCGCCGCCCATGGATCGTCGCCGCGACCGGGGTCGAATAGCTGGCCTGCTTGTCCCAGGATTTCCAGCGCACCCTCGGTTCGCCCGGCCAGCCCGTCATCGGCACGCCTTGCCAATTGGCCTGGCCGACGCTTTGCCAAACCGTCCGGCCGCTCCCGGGCTCGAGCGCCACCAGGCCCGCATTGGGTTGTCCGCCCACCATCACGATGAGCAAGCCCTCATCCAGAATCGGTGTGCTGCCGACGCCGAAAAAGGCTTCCGGCACCTTGAAGTCAGCCGCCGTATCGCGCTGCCACACCAGCTTGCCGGTTTGCAGCTCCAGGCAGGTCAGCTTGCCTTCCGCGCCAAAGGCATAACAAAGATTGGAAGTGAGCAGCGGCGTGCAACGCGGGCCGTTGTTGTAACCGTAGGGATCTATGAAATGGCTTGGGTAACCGAAACGCCAAAGCGATTTCCCGGTGTCGGCGGCAAAACATTCCACGACCTCCTCGTTGCCAATGCGATGGTGCAGCACCAATCTTTGACCGAGGACCGAAGGAGCGCCATAGCCCTTCCCGACACCCTTCTCCCAAACCACGGCCGGCCCGTTCGCCGGCCATTTGTCCAACAGCCCTGTTTCATCGCAAACCCCATTCGCGTGCGGCCCCAGAAATTGCGGCCAATCCCCAGCCCACCCCTGGGCGGGGGCGCAACAACCGAGCATCAGGCAAAGGCAGAAGCTGCGAATCATGCCGGGCTTACCATACCGCAATTGAAGACGGGATGCATCGGGTCTTTTGCACGAGTTTTTGTCGCGCCGCCGCCGCTGGGTCCATCAGTCCCTCCCACCTGCCCCTCACGGATTGACGGCGCCCGCCTTCAGTGTGTCATCCCCCGTCCTCTCCTCAATCCTCACATCCATCTTCCCGGCTTGGCGACCGTCGGACCGTCGCCCATTCACGCCACCGGCGCGATCCAGCAAGGGCAGGCGAACCAATTGCCTCAGTGAACGGTCCGAGACACAGGAGGCAAAGTCCGGCCTGCCTTGGGTGGCCAGGCCAAGCCGACGGCAACCGCGCCCCACGACCAAACCCGCCACAAACAGTGCCAATCGCCCACAGGTGAGGGAAGCGATGCGCGCATCGAGAAGAACCATCGGATTCACGCAGCTTACGCCTAAAGGGAGGAAGCAAAACCGCCGATAAGTGAAGTGTGCCAGCACAAACCTAACCGGTGTATGGATCCGAATCGCATCATCCCGGCCGGACGCAAGGGGTTTTTCGCGGAGGACGACCTGATTGTCAGCCAACGGACCCGCGCGGCGTCCTCCCCTGCCCAAACGATGTGCGCCTTCTTCGGAAACGAAGATTTGACCTGTCGCTTGCCCAATGGCAAGTCTCTCCACGACTGACGATTATGCGCACACTGTACTACGTGCTCCTGTTTGCTTTCCTGCTTCTGGTCCTCTTTTGCTTAAATTTGGTCCGCTGGGCAGTCTCCAAGGTTCAGCTTGCGCTGGTCTCGGTCGGCCGATGGCCTTCCCCTCGCAGTCGAGGATGGAGGAGAGAATCCGCCATGAAGGAAAACCCATCGCGCCGGATTTGCTGAAAAAGAGGGGGATGAAGTGTCACAGTTTGAGCTTGAGGAGGGCCACTTCCAAGGCGAGGGCCTCTTGCACGTTGGTGTTGAGCTGGCGTTGCAGAAGGTCCACTTCTTCCAGGTTTCTCATGGCATCGGCGGGGGAAATGCGCGCGGCCACCGCGGCGGCCGCCCCCTCCAGGTCGGGAAAACTGAACAACCCGCCGCCGGCCTGCAAGGTGTGCAGCCAGACATCGCGCAACCACCAGTGCAAGGCGCCAAGCAGGTCGCCGCGCTGGTGGCGGTATTCGGATTCGATGGCGGCGGTTAACTCGTCCTCCAGCTTTTCGCGCACATCGGGATCCAGTTCATCGTATTGCTCCAGGGGCGAGCGCGCGGCGAGTGCCTTCTCAATGTCCGCCTTTTGGGCGGCGAGTTTCTTCATGAGCAGGCCCAGCAACTGGTAACGGGCCATCAAGCCGCGCCCGGACCGCGCCGCCAGTTGGCTGAAGGCGGCCAGCCAGGCGGCGTGTTGGGCGTGGGTCTGCGCGCTCTCGCCGCCAAAGCTCAGGCGCAGACAACGGGAGAGGATGGTTTCCAAAATGCGCTGCGGCGCGGTGGTCAGGAGAAGGAGAATGGAATCGGCGGGCGGCTCCTCCAGGGTTTTCAAGAACGCGTTGCCGGCCTGCGGGTTGAGCCGGTCGGCGGCCACCACCACGCCGACTTTGAATTTGGCGGCGGTCGGTTTTAAATGGAGGCTGTGCAGCAGGCCGCGGATCTGGTCAATGGTGATGACGCGGGATCTGGATTCGGGGCGCACCCAGAGGACGTTGGGATGGACATCGCGTTGGATCCTCCGGCAGGGGTCGCACTGCCCGCAGGAATGAAGGGACGGTTGGGCGGCGGCACGGGCGGAGGCGCAGTTGAGGGCCTTGGCCAGGGTGCGCGCCATGATTTCCAATTCATCCAGGGAATCGCCGGAAAAGAGGCAGGCATGGGCGAGGCGGTTTCGTTGCAGGCTTCGTTCCAGCAGGAGGGTCATGTTGGTTTGGGGCATAGGGCGGGAGAGTGGGGCGGTCAGGGACCTCCGCTAGAGGGGCATGTTTCTGCCGGGATTCTTTTCGTCCATCATTTTGACCGCCAGCGGGATGCTGGCCAAGGGGCGTCCATCCAGGGACAAGTCAATGGAGTAAAGGCCGGCTTTGTCGAACTTCAACTGCTGGATGTTGACGACGAAATTGCGGGACATGAAAGTGGCGTCGGAGGGGAAAAGGATTTCCACGGGAACATTCATGGCCGGCATGATGGGCTGGCCGTCCTCGTCCACGAAATTCATGGACAAATGATGCGAGCCTTCTTCGCCGCGGTCAAAGGCAATGCGCAGGGCGACGGCGCATTGGGGGTGCTGGGCGGGCAGTTGGGAGGCAAGGATGGTGTCGAAAGTGCCCAGCAAATTGAGTTTGCTGTTGTAATCGGTTGCCGCGTCGCAGAGAACAGCCACTTGGATAGTCATAAGCTCAAGCAGTGTAGAATGCCGGCGGGGGAGTGGAAAAGGGAGAATTGAAAAAATGGTTGGATGAGGTTGGCCGGGCTTTTCCGTGGTTTGCCACAAGGATGGTTTGTGGAATGGACTTGGGCGGTGATGAAGGCATAGGCTCTAACGTTTGTCCATTTAAATATAGGGGGAAACTTTCTTTGTCAAAAGTGAAGCGGCCGGGGGGGGGCGTGGACGGCGGACGGAGAAACTCCGGGAGGTTTGGGGTCGGGCGCTATTTTGCGCCAACGGCGCGCCATTTTCCAGAAAGTCCCCCGTTGGCCTGGGGAAAGTTGGTGCGCTTAGCAGGACTTGAACCTGCACGGCTTTCGCCACTACCACCTCAAAGTAGCGTGTCTGCCAATTCCACCATAAGCGCACCCGCTCCGGGCTTATCAAAGCACGGCGCGGGGCCATTCGCAAGCGGAATTCGGAAGATGGGGAAGATTGATTTGCAAGATTGCTGTGGATTTTTGCGGCCATCGGCCTAGAATTCCACCCATGCCAGAGAAAACTTTGAGTCAGATCCCCCGGTCCTTGCGCGAGCAGTATGAAAAGGGAAAGGAGGCCCTGGACCGGCGCAATTATGATTATGCCGTTGTCATCTTCGCCGGCGTGCTGGAACAGGAGCCGGCTTTCTTCGATTGCCGCCAGCTTCTCCGTATCACCCAGCATAAAAAGGCGGAGGGCCACGGGCGGGGGTTTTTCAAAAAAATGATGAGCGGGGCCAGTTCCTCCCCCTTGTTTACCAAGGGGCAGTTCGCCTTGCGCAACGAGCCGCTGGAGGCCTTGAAGATCGCCGAACAGATTCTTAACTCCGATCCGCACAGCACGCAGGGACACAAGCTGCTGGCCGACGCGGCCATGGCGGCCGAGCTGCCCAAGACCGCGATTCTCTCCCTGGAAATCCTGGCCAAGAAATCGCCCAAGGACCAGGAGTTCCAAAAGGAACTGGGCCGCGGCTACTCCCAGGCGGGCCAAGTGGACAAAGCGGAGAAGATTTTCTCCGAGTTGGTCCGGCTCAACCCCGGCGACGCCAAGCTGCTGGAGGAGCTCAAGGATATGTCCGCGCGCAAAACGCTGGCGGAGGGCGGTTACGACGCGCTGGCCGACGGGAAAGGTTCTTACCGCGATATCTTGAAGGACAAAGACCAGGCGGTCGCGCTGGAACAGGAGAACCGCCAGGTCAAGGACACGGACACGACACGGCGGCTGCTGGAGGAAGCCGAGGCCCGGCTGGTCCAGGAGCCCAAGAACTTGAAGCTGCTGCGCACCATTGCCGAGCTTTACACCCAGAGAAAAGAATATGGCCGGGCGCGCCAGGCCTACCACCAGATCGTGGCCACGGAAGGCCAGGCCGATGCCAGCCTGCAAAAGGCCATTGCCGACGTGACGGTGCGGGAATTTGACCTGGCCCTGGCCGGCCTGGACGCCGCCGCGCCGGATTACGCCGCGCAATCCGCCCGGATTACGGCAGAGCGGGATAATTATATGTTGACAGAATGCAAGGAGCGGGCCGAGAAATATCCCAGCGACCTGTTCATCCGTTTTGAGCTGGGCCAGCTCTATTTTCAGGCCGGCAAAATCGGCGAAGCCATCCAGGAATTCCAAAAGGCGCAAAACAATCCCAACAAGCGGATCGCGGCCTTGAGCTGCCTGGGGCAGTGTTTTGCCCGCCGCAACATGAACGACCTCGCCGCCAAAACGCTGGAGAAGGCGCTGGCGGAGAAACTGGTTTTCGACGAGGAAAAAATGGAGATCACTTACGAGCTGGGCCTGGTCCTGGAAAAAATGGGGAAAAAGGAGCAGGCCATCGAACAGTACAAAAAGATTTACGAAGTGGATGTCGGCTTCAAGGACGTGGCCAGGAAGGTGGACGACTATTACGCCGGACAATGAGGGGCCGCGCCGCGCGCCTCAATTCCCGCCGCCGCCTCTTTTTTTGGGCTGGACGATGTAAGCGGCAAATTCGCCGCGATAATGCGGCGACAGGCGCGCCTTGAACCGCGCGGCCTGGCCGGCGTAATCGTGTTCCAGGACCTGGGCCACTTCATGCAGCCGGGCGATCACGGCGGATTGCCCGTGCGGCACGGCCAGATCCACCAATTCGCGGCTGGGCCGCAATTGCGTGCCCAGTTCGTGGATCAGCCCGCCCAGGCCTTCGCCCGTTTTGGCGGACAGGGCAACGCTGTTAGGGAACTGGTCCAAAAACTTGGCGAGCAGGCCGTTGCTCCCCTCCAGCCGGTCAATTTTGTTGAAGACCATGATGGTCGGCTTGCCCGCCGCGCCGATTTCCGCCAGCACCGTATTGACCGCGGCGATCTGCTCCGCCGCCTGCGCGTGTCCCGCGTCCACCACATGCACCAGCAGGTCGGCCTGCGCCACCTCCTCCAGGGTCGCCTTGAAAGCCTCCACCAGGCCGTGGGGCAATTTGCGGATGAAGCCCACCGTGTCAGTCAAAAATAAATTCTGGTTGGTGGGCAGGCGCAGACGCCGGGTGGTGGGGTCCAGCGTCGCGAACAGCTTGTCCTCCTCCAGGGCATGCGCGCCGGTCAGGGCGTTGAGGAGGGTGGATTTGCCGGCGTTGGTGTAGCCGACGATCGAGGCCATCGGCCAGGGCTGGCGCTGGCGGCCGGTGCGTTGGGTGGCGCGGTGGCGGCGCACGGCCTGGAGGTCGGCGGTCAGGCGCTCGATCCGTTCCTGCACCCGGCGGCGGTCGGTTTCCAACTGCGATTCGCCTTCGCCCCCGCGCATGCCGATGCCGCCGCTTTGCCGGGAGAGATGGCCCCAAAAGCGGGTCAGGCGGGGCAGCAGATGTTGCAACTGGGCCAGTTCGACCTGCAATTTCCCTTCCCGCGTCCGCGCCCGTTGCGCGAAAATATCCAGGATCAGCGCCGTGCGATCCAGCACCTTGCAGCCGAAAACATTTTCCAGGTTCCGGCTTTGGGCGGGCGAAAGCTCGTCATCGAAGACCACCGTATCCACCTTGTGCTCGCGGCAATAATCGGCGAACTCCCGGGCTTTGCCGCTGCCGATGAAGGTGCCGGCGGCGGGCGCTTCCAGTTTTTGCGTGCCGGTGCCCGCCACCAAGCCGCCGGCGGTTGCGGCCAACTCGGCCAACTCCTGCATGGATTCGCGCATTTGCCAGTTTGAGCCGGATTTGAGTTCCAGTCCGATGAGAAAAACCCGTTCGGTTCGTTTGGCAATCGAGATGAGCGCTTTCAATTCTTATCTTATTCCGGTCGCATCCAACGTAGCATCTCTTAACTTTTGTGCAAAGGGGATAAGCAGGCGGGCAAACGCGCGGCCAGTTGTGCGGCGGCCGCTTCCGCGCTTTGCCCCTCCAGCGAAATCCAGTCCAGGCGCATCTGCCGCCGGAACCAGGTGAGCTGGCGCTTGGCGAATTGGCGCGTGCGGATTTTCACCAGCTCCTTCGTTTCAGGCAACGTCCGCCGCCCGCGCAAGTGTTCCACCACCTGCCGGTAGCCCAGGGCCTGCATGGCGGTCGGATTCCGTTCCAGCCCGCCTCCCAGCAATGATTCGGTTTCCGCCAGCAACCCTCTGGCGAACATCTCCTCCACCCGCCGCTCCATCCTCTCACGCAATTCTCCGGCCGGGCGTGTCAAACCAAAAAAGCATCCCGCTTCCCCGCCCTGCCTTCCCTGCCCTGCCACCCGCTGCCCGGAAAATGGCTTGCCCGTCAGCCGGATCACCTCCAGCGCGCGGATGACGCGGCGCGGATTCTGCCGGTCTATTCGTTGAAAAGTCACCGGATCGCTTTTCTCCAACTCCGCCAGCAATTCCGCCAGCGGCTGCGCCTCAAGCCCGGCCCGCAAGGCGGCGTCCGCCCCGGGGGCTTCCCCCAGGCCTTCCAGGAAGGCCTTGAAATAAAACCCGGTGCCGCCGCAAAAGATCGGGACATGGCCGCGCGCCTGGATTTCCGCCACGGCCGCGCCCGCCAACTGGACGAAGCGGGCCGCATCAAACCTCTCCTCCAATCCCGCCACATCAATCAGATGATGCCGCACCCGTTGCAACTCCTCCCGCCCCGGTTTGCCCGTGCCGATGTCCAATCCCCGATAAACCTGCATGGAATCCACCGAAATGATTTCGCCAGCGATGCGTTCCGCCAGCGCCAGGGCCACGGCGGATTTGCCCGCGGCCGTCGGGCCGGCCAGATAGATGGCGGACGGCGGAGGATGAATTGCTGTTGCCATTGTCTATTCCCCCTTGTCGGCCGGCTTGTCCGCCAGAGCCTTGGCGTCGGCGGAATTCGCCATCCCGGCAACTTTCCCCTTGGGCAGCAGAAACAGCAGCAGCGCCCCGGCCAACAGCGTGCCCACGCTGACCAGTTGCGCCGCGTGATCCGCCCCCACACCAGGTTTGCCGGAGGATAATCGCCCCGGAAATACTCGACGAAGGAACGCAAAACGGCATAACACACCAGGTAAAGGGCAAAGACCTGTCCGTCGAACTTCCGGCGCTTGTAAAACCACGCCAGCGCGGCGAACAACGCCAGATTCAGCAGGGAATCGTAAATTTGGGTCGGATGCACAAAATGCGGCTGGCCGTCGTCATGCAAGTGCGACGGGTGGCCCACCGGGAATTGGATGCCCCAGGGCAAATCGGTCGGGCGGCCATAGCAACAGCCGTGCATCAGGCAACCCCAGCGGCCAAAAAACGATCCCAACGCCACGCTGGGCGCCAGGATGTCGGCCAATTTCCAGAGCGCAAGACGCTTTCGCCAGGCGAACACCGCGCAAGCGGCCGAAGCGCCGATCAGGCCCCCGTAGTAAACGACCCCGCCGTGTTGCACCATGAAGATTTCCAGCCACGGCGAGTGGCCGTGCTGACGGGCCGCCTCGGTAATGTCCGGCCAATACGAAACCACATAGACGGCGCGCGCGCCCGCCACCGCCCCGATCAACAGCCAGGTGCCGCAATCGAAGATTGCTTCCGGGTCAGCTTTTGCCGCAAGGCGCGGCGGCTGGCGTTCCACAGGCCGAACAAAAAACCAGACGCCACCAAAATGCCATACCAGGTGATGGTCAGCGGCCCCAATTTAAAAGCAATGTCATGCACCGCCGACAAAATAGAATCGCCCCGCGCAAAGAGCAAGGGGGGCCTGGGAGGCCACGGCCGGCCGACTGCTCCGGCGCCACCGGGATTGACGCTGCTGATTCATCGGCGCACACTCTTCAGCCATGCCGCTATTTACCCTGGTTTGCGGCGGTCATGGACCGCCGCTCCAATCGTGGAAGCGCCTTTTGCCGAGGTCTCATTCTTCATATTGCATTTATTCGCTGGCGCGGAACCGGAAGTGCTGGCAGATTAAAACTGTTGCGGGCAGTCCCAAACAGTGATTCACATAGAATATGCAAACAAATACTGAGACCGAAGACGCCATCGTGCAAAAGACCCGGGAGTTGTGCGAAACCATCGTGCAGCAGCCCCAGTTTCAGAGCATCCGCCAGCGGGTGGACGCCTTCCTGGCCGATGCCGAAGCCCAGTCGCAATACCAGTGCCTGAGCGATCTGGGCCAGCAGCTTCACGATAAACAGCACCAGGGGCAGACCCTGACCAGCGCGGAAATCGCGGCCTTTGACCGGCAGCGCGACATCTTTGCCCGCAATGCGGTGGCCCGGGCTTTTGTGGAGGCGCAGGAGGAAATGCACCAGCTCCAGCAGCAGATCAGCCAATACGTGAGCAAGACCCTCGAACTGGGCGCGGTGCCCACGGCCGAAGACCTGGCCGAGGGCGGCTCCTGCGGCACCGGTTGCGGCTGTCACCACTAATTTTGAGCCAGCCGGCCATCCAGGAAAAGTTCTTGCAGTCCGCCGCCCGGCACGGCTACGCTACCGCGCCGGTCAAAACAACCCGGCTGCCGCCGGGCATTCCCTACATCGTAGGCAACGAGGCGGCGGAACGGTTCAGCTTTTACGGCATGAACGCCATCCTGACCGCGTTCATGGCCCACAACTTATTGGATGCCAACGGGAGGCCGGATCCGATGAGCAATTCAGACGCGGTGGCCTATTCCAACCTGTTTGTCGCCGCCGTTTATTTCACTCCGTTTTTGGGCGCGGTCATCTCCGACGCCTTCCTGGGAAAATTCCGAACCGTTGTCATCCTGTCCATTGTTTATTGCTTCGGTCATTTGGCGCTTTCGCTCAATGCCACCCGCCTGGGTCTGTTGGTCGGGCTGTCGCTCATAGCTCTTGGAGCCGGCGGCATCAAACCCTGCGTGTCGTCGAATGTGGGGGATCAGTTCGGGGCGTCCAATCAGCATTTGATGGCCCGTGTTTTTGGCTGGTTCTATTTCGCGGTCAATTTCGGGGCATTTTTTTCCCAATTGCTGACTCCGGTTCTCCTGGACGACTGCGGACCGCATGTGGCGTTTGGCGTGCCTGGAATTCTGATGCTGGCGGCCACGATTATTTTCTGGCTTGGCCGTCGGAAGTTTGTCCATGTCCCCCCGAGCGGGAGCGGCATTCTCAAGGACGCCATCAGCCCGGAAGGCCGGGGCGTCATCGGCCGGTTGACTGTCCTATATATTTTCTTCGCCGTTTTTTGGTCGCTCTATTATCAAACCACCAACGCCTGGGTGTTGCAGGCGGACAAAATGGACCGGCATTGGCTGGGCCACGATTGGATCTCCTCACAGTTGCAGGCCATCAATTCCATCCTGATTCTGGTTTTTATTCCGCTGTTCTCATACGTGATTTATCCGTGGCTCGACCGTGTTTTCAAGCTCACGCCCTTGCGGAAAATTTCCATCGGGTTTTTTGTCACCGTGCCGTCGTTTTGGATCACAGCCTGGGTGGAAGAACAAATCAGCCACGGATTGCATCCCAATATAGTCTGGCAGTTCGTGGCCTACATTTTTATCACGGCCGCGGAAATCCTGGTCTCCATTACCGGGCTGGAGTTTTCCTACACGCAGGCCCCGAGGAAAATGAAGTCATTCGTCATGGCCCTTTTTTACGGCTCTATCACGCTTGGCACTTTCTTTACCTTCCTCGTGAATAAATTCAATGCGCACGATGGCAAGCTGTACCTCGTGGGAGCGGATTACTACCTGTTTTTCACCTGGCTCATGCTGGCCGCTTCCGTCGGCTTCATTTTTGTGGCGCTAAAATTCAAATCGCGCGAGTTCCTCCAAGAAGAATCCCCCGCCGCCCCGGCCTAAGCGGCTCCCTTTGACTTTCGCCCGGCCTTCCTCTAACTTGGCCGCCTCGTGAATGTCCTGCTCCTCAAGGCCCCGGATTTCAGCGATCAATGCAACCGCCTGATCGCTTCTTCCAGCCTGTTTGATCCGGCCATCGAGCAGCGTTCCCGCGAAATCATTCAGGCCGTGCGCGAGCGCGGCGACGCCGCCATCAGCGAGTTTGCCCGGCGCTTCGACGGCGCGACGCTGGCACCGGACCAATTCGCCGTGTCGCGCTCCGAATTGATGGCCGCTTCCTTGCGCGCCGATGAAACGCTGCGCGCGGCGGTGGCGGAAGCGTCCGCCAACATCGAGGCTTTCGCCAAACGCTCCCTGCGCCGGGGCTGGACGATGCGCAACTCGCATGGCGCCAGGGTGGGCGAAAAGTTCGATCCCTTTTTTCGCGTCGGGATTTACATCCCGGGCGGCATGGCCCCGCTGGTTTCCACGGCGCTGATGACCATTCCGCTGGCGCGCGTGGCTGGTTGCCGCCAGATCGTCGTCTGCTCGCCCTGTGATCGCACCGGGGAATTGAACCCCGCCCTGCTCTACGCCGCGCGCCGCGCCGGGGCGACGGAGATTTACCGCATCGGCGGGGTGCAGGCCATCGCCGCCCTGGCGCTGGGCACGAAAACCATCCGCCCTGTGCAGAAGATTTTCGGGCCGGGCAACGCCTATGTCGTCGCGGCCAAGCGCCTGCTTTACGGTTACGCGGCCATGGATTTGCTGCCGGGGCCCAGCGAGTTGCTCGTGCTGGCGGATGACACGGCCAAGGCCGCCTTCATCGCCGCCGATTTGCTGGCGCAGGCCGAACACGGGTCGGGGCGCGAGCGGGTCTGGCTGATGACCCCTTCGCTCGAGCTGTTGCGCGCCGTGCAAAAGGAAATCGCGCGGCAATTGCCCCGGCTGGCGCGGCGCGAACTGATTGAACGCGTCCTGCGCGACAATGGCTGGCTGATCCAGGTCGCCGGCCTCGCACAGGGGGTGGAGTTGGCCAACCGTCTCGCGCCGGAGCATCTGGAAATCATTTGCCGCCACGGCGTGGATTTGGCGGAGAGAATCACGGCGGCGGGGGCGATTTTTCTGGGGGGCGATTCGCCCACCGTGCTGGGCGATTATGTGGCCTGCCCCAGCCACACCCTGCCGGCGGGCGGGACGGGGGCTTCCTTCGCCGGCTTGACCGCGGACCAATTTCAGCGGCGCACCAGCCTGGTCGAATACAAAAAACCCGCCCTGAGAAAGGCGCTGAAAACCGTCCAAAAATTCGCCCAATTGGAAGGATTGGACGCGCACGGACGTTCGGCCGAAATCCGTTTTCGCAAGCGATGATTCACCGGCCGCGCTCCCATGGACACCCTTTCCCGCAGTCCACAATCGTATGTCCGGCCCATCGTGCGCCGGCTCCAGGCTTACGTTCCGGGCGAACAGCCGCAGTTCCAGGGCCTGGTCAAACTCAACACCAACGAGAACCCTTATCCTCCTTCCCCCAAAGTGCTCCGCGCCATCAAGGCCGCCGTGGACGCGCGGCTGCGCCTTTATCCCAATCCGACGGCGGCGCCCTTGCGCGCGAAACTGGCGGCGTGGCACCATTGCCGGCCTGCCAACCTCATCGTGGGCAACGGCTCCGATGAATTGCTCGCCCTGGCTACTCGCGCCTTTGTCGAGCCGGAAAGCGCCTGCCCGCCCCTCCCGCGACGCCGGTTGGTGGTTCAATACTTTACGCCCAGCTACTCACTCTATCCGGTATTGGCGGACATCGCCGGCGCGCGCCGCAATCCGGTCCGGCTCGCGGCGGATTTCGGCCTTCCGTCCACAGCCGAACTGAAGGCGGGCCGGTGGGATTTCCAGGCGGCGCTCACTTTCATCACCACGCCCAACGCGCCCAGCGGACGCGGTTACGCCACGGCGGAACTGGAGAAACTGTGCCGCGCCCAGCGCGGCGTGGTGGTTTTGGACGAAGCCTATGTGGATTTTGCCCGGGAAAATGCGCTCGCCCTGGCCTTGCGCCATCCGCACGTCCTGGTGGCCCGGACCTTTTCCAAGGCCTATTCCCTCTGCTTTCAGCGCATCGGTTATTTCGTGGGCCACCCGGACTTGATCGCCGCGCTCCAGAAAATCCGCGACAGCTACAACGTCAACGGCCTGGGCCAGATTGCCGCGCTGGCCGCGCATTCGGACCTGCCGTACTACCGGCGCGGTTTCCAGCGCATCATCGCCACGCGCCAGCGCTTGTCAAACGAATTGACCGGGCTGGGATTCACCGTCCTGCCGAGCCAGGCCAATTTCATTTTCGCGCGCCCCCCGAAATTTCCCGCCGAAGTTTGGCTGCAAAAACTGCGCCGGCACAAAGTCCTGGTCCGCTGGTTCAATTACCCCGAAACAAAAGATTACCTCCGCATCACCATCGGCACCGATAGGGAGGCCGACGCCCTCTTGCGCGCGTCCCGATCCGTCGTGCTTACTCGCACGCAACCCACGCGATAAAGCCTTGTCTCGCGGCTTGACACTGATGTTATGAAGACCAAGAAACTCCGGCCGGTTCATCCCGGCGAAATCCTGCTCCACGACTTCATGGAGCCGCTGAAGCTCACCCAATATGCGCTGGCCCAGGCCATCGCGGTGACGCCCATCCGCGTCAGCCAGATCGTGCGGGGGCAGCGTGGCATCACGGCGGACACGGCCCTGCGGCTGTCCCGCTATTTCGGCACCAGGCCAGGCTGGTGGCTGGATTTGCAGACGCATTACGACTTGGAAACGGCGGCGGACAAGCTCGAGGCCCGCATCGCCCGCGCGGTGAAGCCCTGTGCGCTGCTCTCCAAGCTTGCTGATGTCGCCTTTTAATCCGCATACCCGAAGGCCCGGCAGTACGGAGCCAGCGCGGCCTGGAGCGGCGCCAGCGCCTCCGCGTAATGTTCCCAGCGCCGCACGGCCCGTTGATAGACCGGCTGGGTCACGTCGTGGTAGGTCGGCGCAAAGACGAATTTTTGCCGCGCCGTCTCGTAATACTTCGCCTGCGCCTCATGCCACGGCAGGCCCAGGAAATCCGTCAGCCGCCGCCCCTCCGCTTCCAAATTATTGACCACGTCTTCATAGCGCGTTTCCATCCACGCGAAGCCGCCCAGATCGCGCAGGCGCAGCCACCCATCCATGCAGTCGGCATAGAATTTGGCCGTCCGGCTGAGGCTGAGAAAATTGGCGTTCACGGCGGTCAGGGTGAGATTCTGGAAAAAGCAACTGATGACGAGGTCCCGCGGATCACGCAAGGTGATGATTATTTTCGAGGCGGGCAGGAGCCGCAGCCAGACATGGAGCGAGGCGGTCAGGGAGGGATTCTTGTCCAGCAGCAAACTGCCGCCCGGCCCGTCCTCCCTCTCGCGCAAGAGGCTTTTGCAGTAGCGCCGGAGCAAAGCGGCCCGCGCGGACGAACCCAGCGCGTTCAAGGATTTCAAGCTCAGCGCCCTGGCCGGCGGCATGGGCGCCAGGGTGTTCAACACCTCCTGCGCGAAGGATTCCGGTTCGTCAAATACCAGAATCCGCGGGTGCGCGCCCAGAACTTGTTCAATCAAAGTCGTGCCGCTGCGCGGCGGGCCGCCCAGAAAAGCCAGTGGATACGGGCAGGGGGCGGTGGCCGCTTCCTCGCGCCAGCGCCGGAGGCTCTCCGGCGTCAAGGCCGCCAGCAGCTCCCGCCGCGCGCCGGCCATCTTGTCGTATATTTTTTCCAGCGAGGCTGTGTCCGCCAGTTGCCGGGCCAGCGCCTTGGCGCCGCCCAGAAAACGCAGCGCCTCCGCGTATTGCCCGGTGGCGTCCAGCACGACGCCGAGCAGATGGCCGGCCGAGATTTCCACGTTCGGGTCCGGCGGATTGCTTTTCAGCAAATCGCGCAAGGCCGTCTCCGCTTCCCCGTTGCGTCCGGCGCGATGCCGGAGAAAGGCGAGAAAATAGAGGGCCCGCGCGTCCGTCGGATGCTGTCGCAGGCAGAGCTCGACACACTCGAGCGCCTGGTCCAGCCGCCGGTCCCTTTCCAGCCAGGCGGCCAGGCTGAGGCGCGCATGAACGGAGGAAGGGTCCGCCGCCACCGCCTGGGCGAAGCAGGCGGAGGCCTCCTCCAGGCGGCGCAGCCGATGGTATTGTTGACCGATGGCCACCAGCAAAGTGGCATCGGCGCCGGCCAGGGCCGCGGCCCGCCCGCAGGCCTGCCGCGCCAGGGCGAAATCCAGTTCCCCCGCGCCCGCGATGCCCAACTCCAGCCAGAGGCCGGCCACGCCCGGAAATAATTTGACCAGGTTGCGGTAAGCGTGCAAAGCGGCGGCCGGACGGCCCTGGATGAGATTTTGTTGCGCCGCCTGCCAGGAAGCCACGGCATGGGGCTGGCGCTGCAATTTTGCCAGATCGTCCAGCGGGCCGCCTTTGGCGCTTTCTGTCATGAGACGCAGTTGTTTTGGAGACTTGTAAGGTTTTCCCCGGCGGCGGTCAAGGGAAGCCTGGCGGAGCCTTGCTCCCTTTTTCCACAGTTCCCACGCAGGGACGCCGTGCTGCGGCCTCCGCCTGGGCGCAGCGCCGGCCCCGCCAAAAACCGGGATGCGCCCAGCCGCGCGTTGCCTGTCGTATTTGCCTTGAGTTGCAAGGCCGGCGGAGTCAAGATTTCGGCGGTGGGGATGAAGTTGGTGTTCCTGTCACCCGATGAAATTATGCCAAAGATGAAAAAGATTTTAATCCTGCTCGTGTTGCCGCTGGCGCTGGCCGGCTGCAGTTCTTCCATCATCAATTTGACGCCCAGCCGCCTGGCCCGAAACAGTGACGGCACTTACCGGGTGGAAGCGGCCTGGCGGACCCGCGAACAGACCATCCGCCCGGAGACCATCATGCCTTGTGTGATGGTGGGATTCGAGAAATACGAGATGAGCCCGGAGTTGGTGGTGAGGGATCGCTGGGAGACGTTTCTCCCGGTGCCGGCGGACCAAAAACTGGTGCATTACCGGTTCAGATTCGATTTCTCCCGCAACGCCATTCCCACGCCGGTGGACGACAGCAAGATGTCGCAGGAATTCAGCCTGGAAATTGTGGACAAGGCGGCGGCGGCAAAATAGGCAGGGGCGCAGGAGCGGCGGGCAGCGCAGTGCCCGCCCCGCCGTGGATGCCCAAGCCAGGAAGGATGGCCTGCGCCCCGGATCATTTGGATTTTTCCCAGGCGGCTTCGAATAACCTGGCAAAATCAGCGGCGGCGACGGGGCGCGGATTAAAGGAGGCGGTCCACTGGCGGGCGGCTTCACGCGCCAGCACGGGGATGCTGGATTGGGTCACGCCGCATTGGGAGAGGGAGCGCGGCAGGCCGGCCAGGTCGAGCCAGGATTCCAGTTGCCCGGCCAGTTGATCGGCGTTGGACGAATCCAGGCTGGCATAGAGGCGGGCGGCGGCGGGGTTGCGGCCGTTGAAGCGCAGGACATGGGGCAGCATCAGGCCGATGGCCTGGCCATGCACGAGCTTGAAATGAGCGGACAACGGGTTGGCCGCCGCATGGGCCGCCCCCAACATGCTGTTCTCAATAGCCAGGCCGGCCAGGGCCGCCCCGAGCAACATGCCGGCGCGCGCGTCCACATCCTCCGGTCGTTTCAGCACCCGCGGGAAACTGGACCAGCAAAGGCGGAAGGCCTGGCGCGAATAGGCCAGGGAAATGGGATTGCGCGGTTTGGTCACGGCCGTTTCCAAGGCGTGGCTGATGGCGTCCAGGCCGGTGCAGGCCGCGACACGGGGCGGTTGGGAGAGGGTGAGGAGAGGATCGAGAATGGCGATGCGGGCGGCGGCTTTGGCATCGCCGCATGCCATTTTTTGATGGGTGGTTTCATCCGCAATCAGGGCGAAGGACTGGCATTCGCTGCCGGTGCCGGCGGTGGTGGGAATGGCGATCAAGGGAAGCATCGGCCGGGCCGCTTTGCCCACGCCCCAATAGTCCTGCATGCGGCCGCCGTTGGTCAGGAGGAAATTGCAGCCTTTGGCCGTGTCCAGGCTGCTGCCCCCGCCTAGCCCGAGGAAACCGTCAATGCCGGCGGCGCGGGCGGCGGCCAGACAGACGGCCACGTCGCCGGTGGCGGGGTTCTCCCGCACTTTGTCAAACAAAACTGTTTTGACGCCCGCCGCCTGCAAGGAACGGCGGACCCGCTCCATGTGGCCGGCGGCGACGACGCCGGCGTCGGTGACCAGGAGGACTTTTTTCAGGCCAATTTGGCGGGCCAGTTCGCCGGCGCGTTGCGCCATGTTGCGGCCGAAGACGATCCGCGTGCGGGGCTGGTGATCGAAGGGGGCGAAGACGGCGCTGGCCGCGCGGCGGTTCCTGGGTTTGGCGGGGCGGTGGTTCATGCGGCAATGTCCAGAGAGCGCCGTTTGCAGAGGAACTCAAACAAGTTGCCTTCGTGCGGCTGGTCCCAGGAGATGTTGAGGGTGGAGATCGGGCCCAGATTCAGCCGTTCGATGAGGGGCGACTCCAAAAGTTGTTCGATGAAGGCCGGGTCTTTGGTGATGGCGGTGACCGCCAGCGACGGCCCGATGTGCCGGAGCATCTCCGCCTGGGCCACGGTCACAACGCTGGCGTAGGGGCAAAGAAATTCGCGGTTGGCCAGGGGATGGGCGAAGGAATCGCACAGCACGATGGTGGGCCGCAAATAGGCTGCGCCTTCGAACCGGACCTGGCGCGGGCCGGCGCGAAAGGCGGCGGTGAGGTCGCTCGCCCCCGGCGTTTTCAGACCCTCTTCAATGCTGGCGTCAATCAACTCAGCCATTTTCCGATTGGCGAAGCCGGCCAGCCGGGCCTGCTCGTCGCTGGCGGAGCGCGGCGCAACGGGACCGAGTTTTTCGGCCAGGGCGCGGCCGATTTCGGCGGCATGGCGCGGCACCACCACCGCCGACACGTTGATGCAACTGCGTCCGCCGTTGTCGGAAATGGTGGAGACGATCAAATCAATGAAGTCGGGCCAGCGCTCGATTTCGTCCTCGCCAATGAGAATTTTGCTGCAGCCAGGCCCGTGAATTTGGATGGCGGGATTGCCGGCGTAACCGGCCGTGGTGCTTTGCTCGCCGAAAAGAAGGGCGCGTCCGCAGCCGCGCAAAATCTCGGCCGCCCCCTCGTGATCGGTGGGATAGAAGCCAAACGCCTCCGCCGGACAACCCGCCGCGACAAAAGCCTGGATCAGGCGCCAAGGCGTCCACGGCTCCTCCCGGCCCGGTTTGATGACGACGGGGATTTTCAGCGGGATGGCGGGCAGCCAGAGGGAGTTGACGGCGGGGGAATTGCTGGGCATGACCAGGCCGAGGCACTGGGTGGCCGGATAAAAACTGAGGCGGGCGCCGAATTGCTCGCGCACGGCGCCGTCGAGCACGGCCGGGTCCAGCCCGCGGGTCAAACCGTTCAGGACGGTTTTCATGTTGACAAGCGCGCCGTGAATTTTCGCCATGTTGCGGCGCACCATGACCTGGGGCAAACCGCTTGTGGCGGAAAGCGTCTCGATGTATTGCGGCGGCGACTGGGTTTCGACCGGGCCGCCCAGCGGGAGAGTGCCGTGGAGAAATTGTTCCCCGGCGCCGGCGCAAATTTCCATCAACTGCCCCGTGGAAAATTTCTTCAAGGCGGCGCGCGATTCGGAAAATTTCGCCAAATCCTTGCGGATGATTCCGGCGTTGACCTGGCTGACGGTGGCCAGGACGGCGCCGGTGCGGTAGTCGGTGACGCTGGACTTTTCCAGGCTTTCGTAAGGGCGCCCGCGGCGAAGAGCTGGGAGGTGGGAGGGCATGGAGGATCAGAAAAAAGCGGCCGATTGCAAACCGCGGCTGCCAATGCTATAACAAATAACATGACAATTGAAGCCGTCAGAAAGTATTACGACGCCCAGCCTTTCACGCCGTTTGAGATTCATTTGGCCGATGGCCGGGTATTCCCGGTCGCGCATCGAGAGTTCCTCGCCTTGGGGGCGACAGGGCGGACGGTGGCTGTCACTCAACCGGGCGAAGATGCCTTCGATATTCTCGATGTCAGGCTGGTGACTGGTTTGCATGTGAAGTCTGGCAGCGCCATGAATGGCGGGTAACGGCTCGCGAGCTTGCTAATAGACGCCTTCCACGATGGTCTTCTCCATGGCCCCGAAGGGGCGCACTTCGGCCACGCCATCCCAGGCATACGGTGGGCGCGGCTCGCGCCGCAATGGCCTCGTCGCGCTCCAGAAAACGCGGCAGGAAAAATTCGCGCGTCAGCGTGGTCAGTTCAACCCGGCCCCATTGTCCATACGGAACGACCTGAGCGGTGTCCTCGGGATTGACCACGCGCAAGCACGGCGCGCGGCTGCGGGGCATAATAGGTGATGGAGAAATTGTCTTCCGGGCGCAACGGAACGCTGGCGGCCAGGCCCATCAGCGTGTTGCCGTAAGTCGGATAAAAGCCGATGTGGCTTTCCAAAACCTCCTCCACAAGGTAAGCGGACATATTGCGGCGCCATGGTCGTGCCGCCGCAAAACACGCCGCGGATGCCCGCTTCCCGCAAATCAATTCTTTCGCCGATGGCCTCGAGCAATTTGGGCGTGGTGAAAAGCCCGCTGATCTTTGCGGTGTTTCAGAATCATCACCGCCTGGTCCACAACGTGGTCCATGTAGGCGCGGGCCTGGTCGGCTTTTTTTTCGCCCAGGACCTTCTTGACCCAGCGCGGGTCGAGGTCAATAAAGTAGCACGGACTGCCGCGGAAATTGGCCAGGTGCTCGATGGCCAGGCGCAGGCGGCGCGGGCCGGTCGGGCCGACCATCAGCCAGGCGCCGCCGCGCGGGAAATGCGCGTCGGAGATTTTGGCGGAGAATTCCTCGTAATCGGTCTTGTAATCATCCCAGCCGATGCGTTGTTTGGGCATGCCGGTGGTGCCGCCGGTTTCAAAGATGTTGAAGGGGCGGCCCTTGAATTTTTCGGGCACCCAGACTTCGGGCTGCAAGATCGCGCAGCCATTCGTCCTGGAAATGGGGAAACGCGCTGGAGATCGGCGAAGACCTTTGATCGCCGGCGGCGGGTCCCAGCCGGCCTTGCTGGCCCAATCCAGCCAGAAGGGGCAGCCGGTGTCGGGCGAGAAATGCCATGCGATGATCTCGCGCACGTGGGCGTCGAGCGCTTGGCGGGCGGATTGGACGGCGGTGGAATCAACAGAAGGCATGGTTTAAATCAAGTGGCCGTCGGGAAAGCGGTGGTGGCAAAGTATTTGTCAATGGTGGCCCGGCAGGGCGGAGGGGTGACCAGGGAAACCAGGAGCATGCAGAGGGCGGAGCCCAACACCATCGGCACGACGGTCATGAAGCCGTTGCAAAAAGCCACCTCGCCGGTGGGGTTGAGAAAAAAGACCTTCAGGGCATCGTTGCCCGCGCCCATCTGCCACAGAATGTCCCCGGCTTTGTGCGTGGATTGCATCAGGGCCGTCCACACCAGGAAGCCGGCGACAAACAAGGTCGCGGCCAGGGCGCCCCATTTGGTGCTGCGTTTCCAGAACAGCGCGGCGACCATGACGGGGGCCATGGCCGCGAAACCGGAAAAGGCGTAGCGGACCGCGATTTCAAAGATGCCCTGCTTCTCCTTGAGCCGCAGCGCGACGAAGTAGGCGATGACCGTGACCACCACGATAAAGCCGCGCGCAAAATGAACGGCGCGGCTGCTCGCCATATCTTTCCCGGCCGCCGTAATGGGCGAACACGTCCTTGGTGAACATGGTGCTCATGGCCAGGACCTGGTGGGCGTCCGAACCCATCACCGCCGAAATGATGCCCGCGCCCAGCATGCCGGCCAGCCAGACCGGCGCAGTAGTCGTGCAGCAAACGCAGCAGGATCCGTCGGGATCGGGAATTTTGCCCAGCGCCGCGAAGCCCAAGCACCCCGAGAAAAACGCAGGGCAGCCAGATGACCATGATGGCAAGGGGATAGGCGACGACCGTGCGCTTGAAGGCGGTCACGCGCCGGGCGGAAAAGCACATGATGGCCATGTGCGGAAACATGATGGAGGAGAGCGGGATCAGGGTGTAGCTCCAAAAGGCTTGGGGCGGCATCTTCTCGCGGGTGACGAGGAACCGGCTTTTTGGATCGCCCGCCAGCTTGCCGATGTAATCGCCAAAGCCGAGCGGCAGGGCGTGGCTGATGACCGCCACCGCGACGGCACCAAAACAGAGGAAGAGAATGGTTTGAAAAATGTTGACCCAGACGGTCCCGCGCATCCCGCCGAAAAACACATTGGCCGTCACCACCACCGCCACGATGGCGCAGCCGAAGGGGTAGGAAATCAGCGAATGATGGGTGTCCGCGTTTAGCGAGATGCCTGCCAGGACAGTGCCGCCGCCCATGATGCTGATGATCATGTAAGGAACGAGCATGGCGGCGCTCAACGCAAAAATGACCGTGCCGATGTGGTTGCATTCCCAACGGTCGCGGAAAAAGGAAACCTGGGTCTGGTGGCCGAATTTTTTGCCCAGCGCCCACAGCCGCGTGCCGATGAAGAAAATGGTCAGCGGGATGACGAGGCCGGAGGAAGAGGCCATCAATCCATAGATGCCGATGCCCTGCCGGTAGGCCTGCCCGGAGCTGCCGAGAATGGCGAAGGCGGTCATGTTGGTGGCGAAGAGGGAGAGAAAAAAAACCATCGAGCCGACCGAGCGGCTGGCCAGGAAAAAATCCTCGGTGTTGTCCTTGCCGCGTCGGTAGGCGATGCTGCCGATGAAGGCGATGACCGCCAGGTAAACGAAGATGACGATGACCGGAATCATGAACGAGTAACGGAGTCCGCCTCCGCGCCCGTGTTTTCTTCCGCCTCAAGATGCTTTGGCCAGGCAAACTTGACCAGCACGGCCATCAGCACGGCGCAGACCACCGAGTAGCCGGCGTGGTAGGCCAGGCCGGTCGGGAGAAAGCCGAAGACCAGCGGTTCGGCTTTCTTCCAATTCCAGAGGTCCTGGTGCGCCACATAGACCAGCGCAATAAGGAGGAACAAGAGGAGTTTCTTCATTTGTTGGCGGGGTTCAAATCCAGGTTCATGGCCGGTTTCTGATCGCTCAGGAACGGCGTCTTGTCGTGATTGTAGAAGGCGAAAAGGTGGGTGTTGGAATGGACGTAAAGAACGCCATTGGCCACAATGGGAGTGGAATAGATGGGGGCGCCGAGGTTGACCAGGCTCAGGATTTTCTTCTCCTTGCTGGCGGCGAAGACGACAAAGTCGCCGTCTTCATCCCCGCAATAGACCTTGCCGTCGGCCACCAGAGTGGATCCCCACATGTGCGATTTCATGTCATGCTGCCAATACAGCTGGCCGGTGTCGGCGTCGAAACAATGGACGAAGCCGGAGAAATCGCCCACGAACAACAGCCCGTCGGGGGTGATGCCGACGGTGGAAAGACTGCGGTGGATTTTGTCGTAGCTCCAGATTTTGGCGGTTTTGGTGACATCGCCCGTTTTGGTGGCGTCAATGCAAGAGATATTGCCGACGCCTTCGCCGTGTTCGGGGTCCTGGCCGACGGCGACGTAAACGCGGTTGTGCCAGAACACCGGGGTGGCGTTGATTTCGCTCGGGCCGTCCGGAGCCGGGTATTTGTGGGCGGGATCGTTGGCCCGGCGTTCGGGGGGATTGCAGTCGAACCACCAGACTTTTTTCATGTAATCGGTGTCTTTGTCCTCGAAACGATTGACGGGGGGGCCGGGCACGACCGGGACGATGGGCGCGCCCGTTCCTTTTTCGGGCGTGGCGTTGAAGGCGTAGCAGATGCCGTCGCCCCCGCCGAAGAAGATCAATTGTTTGCCGTTGACCACGCCGGTGGAGGGGGAAGTCCATTGCCCGTGGAAAATGCGCGGGCCGATGCCGGCGTTGTCCTCCGCCACCAGCTTGCCGGTTTTTTTGTTGAGCACGATGTAGCTGGGAGAGAAGGGCGAGGGAATGTTGACATGCCCCCAATCCTGGCCGTTGGAGGTGCAGGCATAAATGTTATCGCCCACGATAAGCAGCGAGCAATTGGAGGCGTTGTGCGGAAAGACGCCCAATTCATCCATCATATCGTAGCGCCAAATGATGTCGGCGTCGCGCGGGCCGATCTTGGCCGGCGGGTTGCCCGGCCCGGCCACGTATTGGGCTTCGGCGGTGAAAGGGCCTTCATTTTTGCCCGAAGCCATGCCGTCGGTGCTCAGGCAGATGACTTCGCAACGGCTGGTGACCAGATATACCCGGTTTCCCTCCACGCAGGGCGAGGAGAGCAGGCCCAGGTTTTCCCAGTCGTTGACCTTGCCGGAGGCCAGTTTGGGAACGACCAACTGCCAGAGAAAGTCCCCGGTCTTTTCATCGAAGCACATCAGGATGCTGCGGTCGCCCTGGTGCTGCGGGTCGCGCGGATTTTCGTTGTTGGTGCCGATGAAGACCTTGCCGCCGGCCACCACCACGTTGCCGTAACTTTGCGAGCCGACCTTGGCGATCCACTTGACGTTGGGGAGGTTGTTCGTCTGGATTTCCTCCGTGCCGGGCTTGAACTTGACACTGGCCTTGTTGGTGCTGGCGAAGTGGTCGGGCAGGCCGGTTTCCGGCGAATACATGTTGCGCCCCGGATCGTTGCCGCCCCAGCGGGGCCAGTCGGCCGCGGGGGAAACCAGGCCGCACAGGGCCAGCGCCGCGGAGAGAGTGGAGAATTTTTTCATGGGTTTCGATCAATTGCCAGTGACGGCGATGTTGTCAATATAAACGCGCTGGGCTTGCGGCGAAAATCCAAACAACCCGGGGCAGCCGCTGGCGTTGATGTGTTTGAGGGGCACTTCGCTGGTCCAGGCCTCCGGCTCCGCGCCGCCTTTCTTCCAGGCTTTGGCGCGGACGACGCCCGAGCCGTCGCTGGCCGCGTCCACGCGCGTTTTCAGATGGTACCAGGCGTTGGGCTCCCAGGCGAAGGGCGTCTCCACCCCGGGCACGGCTTGACTGAGCAATTCCTGGTTGGAGGTAATCTCCAATTTCTTGGCGTTGCCTTTGAGCATGATGAGGTAACGCTGGTTGATCAGCCCGACATCGGACATTTTGAATCTGTTGCCTTCGCTCATGACGTCGGCTTCGATGGTGTAATTCCTCAGCCCGGGCAGGCCCATGAAAACCATGGCCCGCTGGAAAAACGGGTTGTCAACCGTCTTGACAAGGCAGTTGTTGCCGTCTTTTTCCCGCACCTCAAATTTGAAGCGCGCCCCGATCCACGGCAGCGGCGGGTAGGCGAATTTGGTCGGCGGCTCCATCGCATTGGTGGTGGTCTCGTTCAGCGTGAATTCGTCGAAATTCTCCCGGATCGGCAGTCCGGGCAGGATGCGTCCGCGGATGGTGCCGGACAGACCGCCCATCTTGGCCATGAACGCTCCGGCCGAGGGAGTCTTGTCGGGGGTGGCGATCAATTCTCCCTGCGCGTTGAACTCGGCCTTCATGACTGACTTGACCTTCGCCGTCGGCGGCACGTAGTGAGCCCATTCGATTCTTTGCGGATCGCTGATCTCCTCCACGGTCAAACCGTTGGCGTCCAGCGAACGGACGCGCACGCCGGCCATGCCTCCGGGCTGCATGAGGATTTCGGACGGAATGGCTTGCAAGCGCGTGGCCGGGCCGGGAGCGGGCCACTTTTCCGCGACGGCGGGCCGGGCCGGGGAATCGGGAGCTTTGGCCGGCCCGAAACAGTAAAGCTTTTTCGTCGTTTGCAGGTAGATTCTGCGGCGGTATGCAGTGGGCGTTCCGTAGCAACGGCCATCCAACACATATTGTGAAACAATTTTGCCTCCCTGATCGCTTGGCACGATCACATAGACCACGCCATGTCCTCCGCTGGCGCCTTGCTCGCTGGCGGCCGCGGCCTCGGATGGGGCAAACACCATCGGAACGTAAAGCCTGCCATCGGCAAAAAGCGGCGAGGCGTTGCGCTGTTCGGTCCCCAACGGCAACCTCCACAACACCGTTCCGGTCGAGGCGTCAACATCCACCAGTAATCCCACTTCGCTGGTCACAAAAATCCGGTCGCCCACCAGAATGGGCGAACTGGCCGAGGTGCGAATCTCATTGTTCCACAGTTCCACATTGGTGCGCGCTACCATCACCGGCTCCGGCCCGGTGGGAGTGACTTTGGGAATTCTCAGCGCGACCATCTGGCCCGGCTCGTAGGGGGTGCCGTAAATGGCGATGATCTTCTCGTTGTTCTGCAGCAGCAGCGAGGAGTTGATGCCCGCTTTGAAAAGGGGAATGCGGAAAATCGGGTCGCCCGTGCGGGCGTTGACACAGACGACCGCGCCGTCCCCGGTGGCCGTGTACAACACCCGTTTGCCATCCAGCCAGGCCAGGATGGGATGGGAGTAGGAATTGTCCTTGGGGCGGTCGCCGGGGCTGGAGGTCCAGACCAGTTCGCCGGTTCTTTTGTCAAAGGCATAAAACCGGTCCGAGGCCGGGCCGTTGCCACCCCAGTTGGCCGTAATGCCGCGCGTGATGACCAAATCCTGATCCACCACCGGCGAGGCGGTGCGGCCGTTGGGGAAAGTCAGCCGCCCGAATTCCTCCATCATGGAATGTTCCCACAACTTTTTGCCGTCGGCGGTGTAGCCGGCGAAAATCCCCTGGCTGTCCTGCATATAGACATTGCCCGTCTCGGCATCAATCGCCGGGCTGGAAGTGGCGTAGCGCAGGTAAATGGTGTCGCTCAGAAAATCGGCGTAGAGGTGTTGCCAGAGGAGCTTGCCGGTCTCCGCCTCAAAACAGGATACCCCCTCGTCCAAATCCGGCCCTTCTCCCAGGTAACCCAGGATGTAAAGCTTGCCGTCGGCGATGACCGGCGTGGACATGCCGGGAAAGTCCGCCGTCCAGAGGGTGTTGTTGGCGCCGATCGTGGCGGGGAGGTTCTTTTCGGGCGAATTGCCGTTTTGATTCGGCCCGCGCCAACTTAGCCAGCCCTCGGCGGCGGGCAGGGAGCCGGGCCACCACAGGGCCAGGCCGGCAAGGCCGGTGACAACCGAGATTTTAGCATTCATATTCAACTGCCGGGCCGGACGGCTTGCGACTGCCGCGCGCGGCTTGGGCGACCACTCTGGTCTTTTGCGACCCGGCGAATATTCCCCAATTGCGCCGGACTTGCAACTAATACTTACACGTATTATTATTTCAACCGTCGCAGATGGCAAGTCCCAAAATAAAATCCTGTTCCCTGCCAATTGACGCGCCCTCGCGCCGTCGTCTGCCCATTCTGCTGCGCCACGCCTGGTTCAGCCTCAACCAGGCTTTCCGCCGGCGCATCGCCCACACCGGAGTGACCCCGGACCAGTTCACCACCCTGCGGACGCTGGAGGAAAACGGCGCGCGGCCGCCGACCCAGAGCGAATTGACGCGCCTGCTGGCCAGCGATCCCAACACCATCGCCTCCCTGCTCGAACGCATGGCGGCGGCGGGGTGGATTGCGCGGACCCGCCACGAGCAGGACCGCCGCGCCTGGCGGATTTCGCTCTTGCCGGAGGGCCGCAAGAAATATCTGGAAGCGCGGCAAATTGCCGTGGCATTGCAAACCGAATTGCTCTCCGCATGGCCGGCGCGCCGGCGCGAGGAGTTCCTGGAAAACCTGCAAACGCTCGGCGACCGCTGCCGGGAGGCCGAGGAGGCCCCGAAAAAGAGGGGAAGGAAGAGGAGATTAGGGAAGGCGCCGAAAGGGCCTGGGTAGAAAAAGCAGGGTTCCTATACGTGCGGAAGCGATATTCAATAGGGCTTAAGCGATTTTTGAATTATGTTGTTCTATCTTTCATCACGACACCCGTGGAAAGTGTGCTGCTGCCGGATTCGGGAAGCTCAAACAACACTTGGTCGCCAGGGCCTTGGTCCTCCTGCCGGCGGCTGTCTGGGCTCTTTCTCTTTCCCAACAACGACTCCAGCGCTGTTTGGGCTTTGCTCTTGGTGAACGCTTCCCGCAGCGCATTGAAGAAGGCCAGCGTCCAGTTGTCTTTCTCAAAGCGCTCGTTGAACAGGGGCGAT
Organism: uncultured Verrucomicrobiae bacterium; assembly: GCA_963707025.1. Lineage (GTDB taxonomy): Bacteria > Verrucomicrobiota > Verrucomicrobiia > Limisphaerales > Palsa-1400 > JBEKOF01. The sequence continues at coordinate 418,453 of CAVPOM010000005.1, forward strand.
TTCATCTTCCGCTCAAAATCCCTTCCCCGTTCATCGGGGATGACCATGGTTTTGGGGACCTTCTGAGGAAGATTGGAACCGCGTTGCAAGCCGCTGGTCATGCTGGTCGTGCATTCCACTTCAAACGCGCGGACAACTTCGTTGCCATCCAGCCAAAGCAAGTCCATGTTGAGAACCGTACCGAGTTCTTTCACGCCGATTAATGAAGCGGGTTTTTTAGTGACGAGATCGCGCAATTGCACCCGCTCCACCACCCCGGTCGCCGTATCGCGCTGTTCGCGTTGGCCAATCCAAATGGAATATCCGCGCGCTTCGCCAATCTTCGCCAGCAGCGCAATCACTTCGCTGTGGCGCGACAGGCTCAATCGGATTTCTTCCTTTAACATCCACGCGCCACCGCTGGCCTTGCGGCCAAAGATTTCCAGCGCCTCAGCGATGCTGGTGCTGTCGGAAGTGAGCGAGTTGGGAAATTCCCGCGCGACTGTGTCCCATACCTCCGTGAAAGTTACGCGGCCTTTGTCGTGCAGGCACCGAAAGACCGTCTCTTCGACGCGCTCCGTCAGCGGAATGGCTTGCAGCCGCGCGGCAAATGTCTTGTCCGCAAACCACCACAGTTTGCCCACTGCGCCACCGAGTTTTGCTTCCACCAGTTCAAATTCTTTGCCGATACTTTCTTCCAGCACGGTTTTCACGTCCAGGCCCGTTTGCATCGTGCCGAACAGCCCGCGCTTGGCCAGCACCGGGTCAACCTGGTTGAGGAGAATCGTGTAAGGCGTCGGTTCGGCGCGGGTGGCGATGACTTCACGGCAGGTTTCAATCACGATGCGGCGAAAACGCTCTTCGCTGATCTCTTCCATCTGGCGCGCTGGCCGGGCGGTTTTGGCGAAACGCAGATAAAAGTCGCCCTGCGCGCTGCCGAACGGCTGCATCATGGCCTTGGCTGAAACCTGGCCTAGTGGTTGATGATGGATGTGTTCGTAATCAAAACCGGCGAAAACTCCCGCCCGCACCGTGGCGTTGCGGACCATAAACGTCGGGTTATGAAACGTCAGCGTGAGAATACGTTCCGGCCGCAAGACGCGGTACATGCCTTGCATGCTGGTGTTCAACAGCGCGTAATAGAGATCAAACGGCTTTTTTTGGCGCTCATTGCGCACGATTTCATGCACCGAAATCCTCTCGGCATAGAGATAGTCTTTCTTGAGCCAGGCGTTCCAGAGAAAAGAAAGCTCGCCGTATTGGATGGAGGCATCGTAAGGCGGGTCGGTGAAGATGTAGTCCACACACTCGTCGCGCATCTTTTTCATCAACTCTACGCAGTCCTCATTGACGACAGCGATGTCGGCTTCACCATCGAGGACTTTCTTCCAGTCGTCCGTGACCTTGACGTCCCCCAGCTTTTCATTGCTCTCGTTTTTGGCGTGGATGATTCCCTGATGACCAGTGACTGCGCTCTCAAATTTCTCCCACGCATTTGACTCAAGGTATCGGGGTGCCGACCAATAACTGTGTTGCGTCCATGTGGAACTGAAAGCGGTTTGGTGGTTGCCTTCGCCCGGTGAGAGGGCCGGACACATCCGCGTGCAGAGATGGATCATGGAGGTGAACGCGCCGAACAGAAACTTCCGCAACTGCGGGCTGTTCTCCTGCTCAATAGCTTCATAGATCATCGCCGCCGCGCGCAAGTTGCGTTTCGTGAAAAGCTGGTCGAGCGAATCGAAACGCTCCTTTTTCATGAAAGGTGTGCCGTCGTCGTAGTAAAGTTGGTTCTTCGGATACCACTCCTTGATGCGTTTGGCCTCGAGTTCGGCCAAGGCGTCCAGGTCTTCCTTGCAAGGCTTGCAGCCGGTTTCGCAGCGATGCTCACAATGCGGACAACTTTTGTACCGGATTTCGACCAGTTCATTGCCCTCGCGCACACAACAATCGGCCACCAGCGGCTGGCCGCACTTGAGGCAGTGAACCGTGTAGAGCGCGGCCACCCGTTGCTGCACGCGCTCACGCACCCGCTCGAAGGCTTCAAGGAGTTTCAGCGTGTCCACGCGTCGCAGCGTCAGTTCAGTGATTTGGCTGGCCGCCGGATTGAGGTCGCACACGATGGCCCGGCGTTTGTGGCGCGCGGCCTCGATGGCCACCACGCCGCTGCCGGCGAAGGGGTCAAAGACAATCTGGTGCGGTTTGGTGTAAGCCTGGATATGTTCGCCGACCACGTTCCAAGTCTTGCGCGACCAATACTTGTGCCAGACGTACATGGCCGTGTGCGGCTCCGGCGGAATCTGCCGGTTGATGTCCTCGAAAGCGGGCGGACTGATTCTGCCGATTTTGGCGCGGGCCAGTTCACGAGTTTTCATCAGGTGTCGCGGGCGACTTCTTTCAGCAATCTTTGACAGATTTCATATGCGGCGGCGAGCCGAATCGCGCGCACCTCCTTAATGCCCTTGATTTGCGGCCACCTCGTCGAGCGGCCGATTCATCAGTCCGGCCAGCGTGCCGTATTGATCGAGCAGCGCCTTGGCACTGTCGAGCGCCGAATAACCCCGCCCCCCGCTGCCGAGCAGAATGGCCAGCAGTTCCGCGTCCGAGCAACTTCCCGCCCCCATTTCCAAAAGTGTCCGCCCCGGTTTCATACAGAAAGAAAACGCCAGGCGGCGGGCCGAAACAAGAGGTATTGTTGAAATTTGAAATGGACAGCGCCTCAATGCCCCTTCACATCCAAACAAACCAGGTCCCCTTTGTTGTTGCGGCAATAGATGCGGCCGTTGGCCAGGGTGGGAGCGGTCCAGCAACTGGCGCCAATGACCTGGGCGCGGGAAATGGGCACGAACGATTCCGGCGAAACCTCGCCGACCACCAGTTCCCCTTTGTCGCTCAACATGATGATTTTGTGATCGGCCACGATGAAGCCGCCGCCGCCCAACCCCGGGAAACTCCATTTTTGAGCGCCGGTGGCGAATTCCAGGCATCGCAAACTGACCGCGCCGAAATTGACCGAGCCAGCCACGCCATATAAATAGCCGTCAATAAGAACGGATGCATTGATGTGGTTGGCGAAACTGCGGCTGTCCCAAACTTGGGCGGCGTTGGTGCCATCCCAGCGGGCCATGACCCCGCCTTGGCCGTAGGCGGCGGAGATGAAAAAGTCGTTGTTGGAAACAATCACGTCGGCGATGTTAAGCTGGTCCTGCGTTTTAAAGGGAAAACTCCAGATTTGTTTGCCGGATTTTGTCTCCACCCCATAGGCCGTGTCCGCCGAAAGAATGGCCACGGCGGGCGTGCCGTTGAACGAACAGGGAACCGGCGTGGAATATCCCGCCACCGCCTTGTTTGAATTCCAGACGACCTTGCCGGTCGCTTTATCCACGGCCGTGCCGGAACCGCCGACATCCAGCACCAGCAGATTATCCTGCACCAGGGCCGAAGTGGCGAATCCCCATTTTGGCCGGGCCGCGCCCAGGTCTCCGGCAAGATTGTTGGACCAGGCCACGACGCCGCTTGACGTTTCCAAGGCATACAGGCAGCCGTCTCCGCTCATCAGATAAACCCGGTTGCCGTCAATGGTGGCCGAACCGCTCGTGCCGCCAAGTCCTTTAGGACCATTATAGACGGAATACAGATCGCTGGGGTAGGAAAACTTCCAGAGATTGCTGCCCGTCTCCGCGTCCAAACAATAAAGCGTGGCGGTGGCCTCGTTGTTGCCGCTGGCGTAAGCCCGCCCCTGCGCGACCGTGATAGAGGCATAGCCAACGCCCACGGAAGCTTTCCAAAGTGGTTTGGGTCCTTCCTCCGGCCATTTTACCAGCCATCCCGTCTCCGGCGAAATGCCGTTGTGATTGGGGCCGCGAAAGTTCGGCCAATCCGCGGCCCGCGCGGTGGCGCAAGACAGGCCGGCGGCCAAGGCCAGGGAAAAGATTTTGTTCATCAGGGAAGGCTGGCCATAACCAGGCGTGATGTCAACCCGGCGCCACCATTCCGGCGGCCTGCGCCATCGGGAAGCAGGAAACTACTGGCGCGCCCGGCAGAACTCCCGCAAGACTTCGCCCTCGGCTCTGAGCCAGTCGGAAAGGGGAGCCTGTTGACCGCCACCGCCTTGCCGCCAAAGCTCGTAAGCGCGCCTCTCAATTTGTGTCTGCACCCGCAAGTGTTCTTCCACGGTGAAAGGAGGACGGCCGCCTCCGCCCTCCGGCCTGCCAACGCTCTCCCGGCACTGTCTCCCGCCGCGGTGCGGAAGTCCGCGATTTTCGCCGACGTAAAGAAACCAACCCGGAGCAACCGGCCTGCCTTTGGCTTGAAAGAGCGCGCTCATATATTCCATTGGACAAACCGAACATTAACCGAGGATGAAAAAAAGATTAAAATCTCCGCCGGCACAAACCGCCCCGACCTCCAGGCCTCCCGCATCATCGGCGGCCTCCGCGGCTGGTTCAGCCAAGGGTGGCCAGGCAGGACCCGCCCACTCCGTCCGCCAGTCGCCGGCGGAGGCGGCCGGGACGGTGGCGTTTTATAATAAATTGCTAAGGATCGTGGTTGGCATTTAATTTTTCAGATTTTCCTTGCATTCGCCAGCAGATTCCCTAATCTTCCCGCAGGTATGGGCAATGGAGTGAGTATGGCAGGCGACCGCAGGGCGGGTTGGGCTTCGGCGGGTTCATCCGGATCGGGGGATTCGGACGCGCCAGGGAGGCGTTTAATCCACATCCCGGTAATTCACAGCCAGGCGGAGATGGGCAGCCTGAGTCCCACCATTCAAGCGATCACCGTGCAGAAGCTGGGGACCAAAGGCTGGGAGCGCAACCTCAGCTTGATTGACGGCATCTGGACGCAAATTGAGGAGGCGATTGGCCATTGGTCCCTGCCCTACGACAAAGTGCGCCTCTACCAGGATGGCTTGCCGGTGTGCGGGCGGGAACTGGAGATTGTCTCCGACTTGGCCAAGGCGGGCAGCCGCAACCACCAACTGCTCCTGCGCTTGCAGAAACACGGCGCCACCCTGATGGGAACCGAATCGGCGGCCTGCTGGTGCAGGAGTATCATCTGATCAAACAAACGCTGGCGGCCAACGACCCGGCCCACGCGCCGCCCCGCCAGGCGCCCCACCCGGATGGCGGCCATTCCTTGCTCCAACGCCGCGACCAAGCCATCGCGCAACGGATCAACCACACCCTGCGCCGGGGTGAAATCGGCCTGTTGTTTTTGGGAATGTTACATTCGTTGGAGGGCTGGCTGGCCCGGGATATCCAGGTTACCCATCCGCTTTATCCGCCGTCTTTGGGGGGACCTTGTCCATGACCAATGGAAAAAGCAAGGTTCTCGTGGTGGATGACGAGGAGGCGATCTGCCGGTTGATCTCCCACTTGTTGGAGCAGGAGGGCCTTGTCCCGCTGGTCGCGCTGGACGGAAAGACGGCCCTGCAACAACTGCGCAGCGCCGTGCCGGACACCATGATTGTGGACCTGAAGCTGCCGGATTTGGACGGGCTGGAAATCCTGCGGCAGGCCAAAGCCCTGGATGCGGATCTGCCGGTGGTGATTCTGACCGCCCATGCCAAAGTCCACGGCGCGGTGGAGGCGATGCGGGCGGCCGCTTTCGATTATCTGGCCAAACCTTACGACCATCAGGAACTGCTCCGGGTCGTCCACCGCGCCCTGGCCCAACGGCAACTGAGCCTGAAGATCAAGCAACTCGCCGGCCAGACCTGCGCCAGCCATGATCTGACCGAAATCATGGGGCCGAGCGAAGCCATCGGCCGGCTGATTGCCGACCTGAACTGCGTCGCCAAATCCAACTTCAGCGTCGTCATCATCGGCGAAACCGGCTCCGGCAAGGAAGTCGTCGCCCAAGCCATTCATGGCAGCGGCCCCCGCGCCAAAGGCCCCTTTGTGCCAGTGGATACGGGCGCGATTCCGTACACCCTGTTTGAGGCGGAATTGTTCGGGCACGAAAAGGGGGCCTTCACCGGCGCCGCCGGCCGCAAGCCGGGCCGATTCGAGCAGGCCGGCGGCGGCACGCTCTTCCTGGACGAGATTTTGAACATGCCGCTGACCGCGCAGGCCAAAGTGCTGCGGGCGCTGCAAGAAAAATCCTTTTGCCGGGTCGGCGGCACCCAGCCGATCAAGATTGACGTGCGGGTGCTGGCGGCGGGCAACCAGGATTTGGATGCGGCCGTGGCGGGGGGGCGCTTGCGGGCGGACTTGTTCTATCGGTTGAACGAGTTCACGCTGCGGATTCCGCCGCTCCGGGAGCGCAAGGACGACCTGCTCTACCTGGCCAAACGCTTCCTGGATTTGACCGACCAGGAATTGAAAAAAACGGTGCTCGGATTTTCCGAGCCGGCCATGCAGGCCCTCCTCAATTACCCGTGGCCGGGGAACGTCCGGCAACTGCGCTCCACCATCCGGCGGGCGGTGCTCCTGGCCGGCGAGGTGGTGACCGAGCAGCATTTGGATGTTCTTCAGGAGAACCATGAGCCGGGGCGGCCGGCCGCCCCGCCCGCCCAGGCGCAAGGCGCCCCCGCCGCCAAGCTTTCGCTCAAGGAAATCGTGGCGCAAAGCAGGACGGTTGTGGAGCGCGAGGTCTTGTTGCAAACCTTGCGTCAAACCGGCGGCAACAAAGCCAGGGCCGCCCGCCTGCTGCAAGTGGACTACAAAACCATCCAGTCGAAGATCAAACACTACGGGATCAGCCCCAACAGGGAAACACTATGAAGAAAAAAAACACGGATAAAAACCCACCCCAGGGCCAGGCCGGCGGCAATGTCGGCGGCATCCTCTCCGGACTGACCGGCCTGGTGGACAAGCTCAACGAACTGGCGGAAACGGGCGCCGTACTGCGGCGCGGCGGCGAAATTCACGGCGCCGGCCAGGGGCTTAAAGGCATCTACGGCTTTACGGTCAAGGTCGGCTTGGGCGACCAGGCCGCGCGCGTCGAGCCGTTCGGGAACATTCGCACCGACAAAACCACCGGCCGGCCGGTGGTGGAGGAAATCCGGGAACCGGTGGTGGACCTGTTCGAGGAGCCGGACCACCTTCTCATTGTGGCCGAAATGCCGGGCATCGGGGCGCCCGACGTGCGCCTCGAAGTCAAGGACGACGTGCTGACCATCACGGCGGCCAAAGGCGATAAAAAGTACCGCAAAGAGGTGCTCCTGCCCGGCAGTTATCCCAGGGAAAAAATGGGCCTCTCCTGCAACAACGGAGTGCTGGAAATCAAGTGTCTCAAATGAAAGGCGGCGCCCTGATTTGAAGGTGGCAGCGTCGGCGCGCTGCGCCGATTTCGAGCCGCAGGCTCGACTCCACGCCAGATCAGGACACGGCCAAATGAAGGGAACCTGACGTATGGACAAAACCGAATCGGCGCCGCTCAAACTCAAAGTGACCGAGGCCATCGGCAAAGACGTGGGCCGGGCCTTGGCCCGCCTCGGGCCGGAGGACCTGGAGCGGCTCCAAGCCGCCACCGGGGACACCGTGGAAGTCGCCGGCAAACGCGCCACCGTCTGCAAAGTGATGCCGGCCTACAAGGAACTCCGCGGCCAATCCCGCGTGCAATTGGACGGCCTGACCCGCGAGAACGCCGGGGCCGCCCTGGATGAATTTGTCCAAGTGCGAAAAATTGCCGTGCGCCCGGCCCAGCGCATCGGCCTGGCCCCGCTGACCATTGCCCCCGACAGCCGGGACCTGCCCTACATCGGCAGCCTGTTGGACGGCTTGCCGGTGCAGGCCGGGGACCGGATTCGGGCGGCCTTGTTTGGCAGCCGTTCCGCTGATTTCAAGGTGGAAAACACCCTGCCGCGCGGGCCGGTGCTGATTAATCCCACCACCGAACTGGTCATCGGCAAAGCCGAGGTCAAGGAGCGCGCCCGCATGGCCGTGCCTTATGAGGACATCGGCGGCCTCAAACCCCAATTGCACCGCATCCGGGAAATGATCGAACTGCCCCTGCGTTATCCGGAAGTCTTCGAGCGCCTGGGCATAGACGCGCCCAAAGGCGTGCTCTTGCACGGTCCCCCCGGTTGCGGCAAGACCCTCATCGCCCGCGCCATCGCCCATGAAACCGAAGCCCAATTCTTTGCCGTCAGCGGGCCGGAGATCATCCACAAATTCTACGGCGAGAGCGAGGCGCATCTGCGCAAGGTCTTCGACGAGGCCACCCGCCAGGGGCCGAGCATCATCTTCCTGGATGAGATAGACGCCATCGCCCCGCGGCGCGAGCAGGTCGCGGGCGAGGTGGAAAAAAGGGTCGTCGCCCAACTCCTGGCGCTGATGGACGGGCTGAACCAGCGGCAGAATGTCATTGTCATCGGCGCCACCAACCTGCCCAACGCCCTGGATCCGGCCTTGCGCCGGCCCGGCCGGTTTGACCGCGAAATCGCCATTCCCATTCCCGACCGCCGCGGGCGGCTGGACATCCTGGAAATCCACAGCCGGGGCATGCCCTTGCAGCCGGATGTGGACATGACCCGCCTGGCCGAAATCACGCATGGTTTTGTCGGCGCGGACCTGGAGGCGCTCTGCCGGGAGGCGGCCATGATTTGCCTGCGGGACATTCTGGCCGACCTGGATTTTTCCCTGGCGAAAATCCCTTGCCAGCGTCTGGCCGGCCTGGAAGTGCGCATGGACCATTTCCTGGCCGCCCTGCGGGAGGTCGAACCCTCGGCCATCCGGGAGGTCTTTGTCGAAGTGCCCAATGTGCGCTGGAGCGACGTCGGCGGGCTGGCCCGGCTCAAACAAAGGCTGGTCGAAGCCGTCGAGTGGCCCTTGCGTTACGCCCCGCTCTTTGCGCAAGCGGGCGTCCGCCCGCCCAAGGGCATCCTGCTCTGCGGCCCGCCCGGCTGCGGCAAGACCCTTTTGGCCAAAGCCATCGCAAACGAAAGCCAGGTCAATTTCATTTCCGTCAAAGGCCCGGCGCTCCTCTCAAAATATGTCGGGGAATCCGAGCGCCAGGTCCGCGACGTCTTTCGCAAGGCCCGCCAGGCCGCGCCCTGCATTATTTTCTTTGACGAACTGGACGCGGTCATGCCGGCGCGGGGCGGCGCCTCTTCGGACACGCCGGTCAGCGACCGGGTCTTGAGCCAATTCCTGGCCGAGTTGGACGGGATCGAAGATCTCAAAGGCGTTTTGGTGCTGGGGGCCACCAACCGGCTGGACCGGCTGGATCCGGCCGTGCTCCGGCCCGGCCGTTTTGATGAAGTGGTGGAAATCCCCCTCTCGGACGAAGCGGAGCGGCGCGAGATTTTTGCAGTCCATCTCCGCGGCAAGCCGGTCGCGCCCAACGTCACCATCCCCGGCCTGGCGGCCAGGTCCGGCGGCTTCAGCGGGGCGCAAATCGCCTCGGTCTGCAACCTCGCCGCCTTCCGGGCGGTGCGCCGCGCGGTGGCGCTGGCCGCCGGTGCGGACACCGCCCAACCGCCGCCGGCGGCGCCGGCCAAGCCGCTGATCGAGGCGGATGACCTGGCGGCCGCGCTGGCAGAAGTTTCTCCCAAGCGATGAACCCGAATTCCAACGGCGTGTTCTACGTTTACGGGTTCACCCAGGCCGGCCTCGCGCCGCCAACCGCGGGCGCGGCGGGGACGGCGGCGCGGGTTGGCTCCAACATTCTCAGAGGCGGCATGGATGAACCGCACCCTCCGTTTTTCCAGCGCAGCGGCGAGGTGGCAGCGGTCTTGAGCCGGGTTTCGCCATCTGAATTCTGCGGACCAACCGGTGAAAAGAATCTGCAAGACCTGGCCTGGCTCGCCCCGCGCGCCTGGCGGCACCAGGTCGTGCTGGAGCAGGTCATGCGCCTGGGAGCGGTCTTGCCGGCGCCTTTCGCGACGCTGTTTTCCTCGGCGGCGAGCCTGGATGCTTTTATGCGGCGGCATGGCGCCGCCATGGACCGCTTTCTGGAGCGCGTGGGAGGCCAGGAAGAATGGTCCGTCCAAGGCTTCCTCGACCAGGCGCGCGCGGAGGCGCAATGGCTGGCCCGCCCCCGCTCCGGGGAGCCGTGCCTGTCAGGTTCCTTGCCCGGTGTGGCCTATTTGCAGAAACAAAACCGGCGCATCCAGGCCAGGGAAGAGTTGGACGACCGGCTGGCCGGGGCCTGCGGCGACCTCTTGCGCGACTTGAATCCCCTGGTTTCTGAAATTGTCCCGCGCCGCATTCTGGCGCGCCAGCCGCCGGACCCGGCGCGGGAGATGGTGCTCCATTGGGCCTTGCTCCTGCCCTCGGCGGCGGTGCCGGATTTTCGCGGCCGGATCGAGCGCGCCAACGCCGAACAAAATCCGGGCGGCTTGGCCTTCGCCGTGTCCGGTCCCTGGCCCCCCTACAGTTTCTGCCCGCTCCTGGAAGACGAGCCGGCGTGGGAACAGGCCTTCCTGGAGAAGTAGAACCATGAGCACAGACCATGCCGAGGCCAAGGGCCATGACAGCCTTTACGAGATGTTGTTGAATGCAATTCCTTCGTCGGTCTTGCTCGTCGGGCGGGATTTGCGCATCACCCTGGCCAACCGGAATTTCTTGGAAAGAAGCCGGCGCACCCGGGAAGCGACGCTGGAGCGGCGGTTGCCGGAAGTCTTTCCGCCCGCCATTTTGGATCACACCCAGATCGTGCGGCGCATTCAAAGCGTTTTTGACACCAACAAGCCGACCACCGGCGAAAAAATCACCTACCGCGCGCCGGGCGGGCTGATGCGCATTTACTACTACCTGGTCCTCCCCCTGCCCGATCGGGACCAGGTGGAGTTTGCCATCCTGGTGATGGACGACGTGACGGAACGGGAGCGTTTGAGCGAGGACATCCGCCGCATGGAACGCCACCTCAGGATCGTGGTGGAGAGCACCAGCGAAATTATTCTTTCGACCGACACCGAGGGCCGGATTCTCAGTTGGAACCAAGCCGCCGAGCAGATTTCCGGCTACACACCCCAGGAAGTGGCCGGGAAGCACTTTTGGGAATTTTGCGCCGGCGAGCATCAGGCCGGCGTGCGCCGCTTGTTCTCCGAACGGGAAGCGGGCAAATCCCCGCAGCGGTTGGAATGGAATTTGGTGACCAAAGCCGCCAGGGAGGTTCCCGTTTCCTGGATCTGTTCGCCCATGATGGACGACCAGGGCCAAAGCATCGGCCTTGTGGCCGTGGGGCGCAACCTGACCGAAAGCCGCAAGCTGGAAGCCCAATTGCTCCAGGCCCAAAAGCTGGCCGCCCTGGGGGTGATGGCCGGCGGCATTGCCCATGAGTTGCGCAATCCCCTGGCCATCTGTTCCTCCGCCGCCCAGTTCCTGATGGAGGAGCAAATCACCCCGGAGTTCCAGCGCGAATGCGCCCAAAAGGTGCAACAGGGCATGCAAAGGGCCTCCGGCATCATTGATCACCTCTTGAAATTCGCCCGACCTTCCCAGCGGGGCGACCGCGTCAAGCTGGACCTGCTGGCCGTCCTGAACGAAACCCTGGCCTTGGTGGCCGATCAGGCCAAAATTCAAAACATAAACGTCCAGGCGCAACTGCCCGAGGCGCCCGCCTTTGTGCAAGGCGACGCACACCTGCTCCAACAGGTCTTCATGAACCTGTTCCTCAACGCCATCCACGCCATGCCCAACGGCGGCCAACTCCGTGTCGCCCTCGCCACCGCCCCACACCAGGTCAGTGTCCAGGTGGCCGACACCGGCCACGGCATCGCCGCGGCGGACCTGGGCAACCTCTTCGATCCCTTCTCCTCCAAGTCCAACGGCAGAATCGGCACCGGCCTGGGCCTGCCGCTTTCCTATGCCATTGTCCAACAGCACGCCGGCGCCATTGAAGTGGACAGCGTGCCGGGACAAGGCAGCGCCTTCACGGTGCGCCTGGGCCTGAGTCCGGATTGATCCCTGCGCCAAAGACATGAACCGCGAATACCTTATTGTGGATGACGAGCCGGACCTGTGCTGGGTCTTGGAACATCTTTTAACCTCCCACGGGCTGCCTTGTCAAACGGCCCAGACCGCCCAAGCGGCCCTGGACTTGATGAAGGCCCACCGCTTCCGACTCGCCTTCCTGGATGTCACCCTCCCGGATATGAACGGACTGGAATTGGCCAGGCTTTTGCGCAAATTGGACCCCTTCCTCCGTTTCGTCATCGTCTCCGGCTACCTTTCCAGGGAAGCGGCGGCCGTGGCCCAGGCCCAGGCCAATGGACTCATTTGCGCCTGCATCAACAAACCTTTCCTCCACCAGGAAATCCTCGGCGTCATCCGCCATTTGGCGGCGGCGGACGCCGCGCGGCGGGGAGGTTTCGCCCCGCCAGTAGGGAGCGCGGGCCAGGGAACCTGTTCCCTAAAGCCGGCCGGCGGGCCGCTGCTGAATCTTAAAACCGGCGCCAACCCCGGCGCAGGCCAGGGCAAGCCCATCCCGCCGGCTCCTCCCCGGGCCATGGCATGACTTATGCAGAAGCTCCCCGCGAGAACGATTCCAGGTGTTCTGGAAGCATCCTGAATGAGCGAAACATTAAACACAAAGAACGAATATGGCAAAAGTCACAAAATCAACAGACTCCTCGAGTCTGGCGGAAGTGGTGGATCGAATTCTTGACAAGGGCATCGTCATTGATGTTTGGGCCAAGGTTTCTCTGGTCGGAATCGAACTGGTTTCCATCGAAGCCCGCGTGGTCATCGCCTCCGTCGAGACCTACCTGAAGTATGCCGAGGCCATCGGCCTGACGGCCACCGCCGCGGCCCCAGCTTAACAAGGAGGCGCCAGCCAGTGTCGGGCGGGGATTGATTCCATTCCCCGCCTGACGCAACCCTGGCCATCCTCCAGGCAGGAAAGGCTTTGCCATGACCCATAATTTATCCAATGACATGACCCGCTTGTGCGGCGGCATCGCCGCCTTGCGGGACAGCCGCGCCAATTTCATGAGCCACCTCGCCCACACCCGCGCGGAAATGCAGGCGGCCATCAGCCGGTTGCTCGGCGGCTTCGCCGAGGCCCGATCCGGCATGGCCCAACAAACCAAAGCCGAACTGGGTGGCTTTGTCGGCCGCGTCAAGGACGCGGTGACCGGGCTGCGGCAAAACGCCGCCCAATTGCAGGATGACTTCCGGGATGACCTCGCGGGCGCCCACCGGGCCTGGCATGGCTCCGGCGCCGGTCCACGGCCGGCCCCAACGGCCGCCAAGCCCTCCCCCGGGCCGGGGAACCGTCCGACGAGCTGGCCCCAAAAGCGAGAAAGAAGAAACGGTAGGACCAGCCCGCCGCCGCTTATCAGAACAGTTTGGCCTCAATGACCGGGAAGTAAGGGTTGTTGTGTTGCATAGGTTGCATGGGCTGCATGGGAGGGCGCCGCGCCAGAGCGGCAGAGGGACTATCGGTCATTGAGGCTGTTCTGGCCGGCAAGCCCCGGCCTTGCCAACAATCAAATATCTGACAACCCCTCAATATCTTTGCCAGCCCAGCGCCCTCGCCGGGCGTTTCTTTATCCGGCTGCTATCCGCCGCTTCCTTTGCCCCGCCAAGAAAAACCCGTCCCTCCTTTCCTTCCTGTAGCGGCGGCCTATGACCGCCGCAAACCAGGGGAATGTGCGGCATGGCGACAGTCCTGGACCGCCGCTCCAGGCGTTGTGCAGAGGTCCCTTTCCCATAGCGGTTTTCGGACATGTAACCGGCCTGTAACCAAACCGCAATATCAGTAACCGAATTATTACAATCGTCACGTTTACTTTTTCGGGATGGGCGTGATTAAGTTGGCGCGCCAATACGGCATGTTAATAAAAGGAATAAGAAAACAAAATTGCACTTAAAAAAGTTACCTATGAAGACAACAATTCATATCCATCGCTTGGAAAGCAAAGACAGCACCAACAGCACCAACAGCACCAACAACGCAGCGGGAGTCTCCGGACTGCATTCCGGAAGGCCAGGGCGCACAACCGCGCTCATCGGCGCCACCGCCGCGGCCCTTCTGCTCGCCGCCCACCTGGCCCAGGCGGGCGAGGACCGTGACCCGAAACATGTGGGCGCCATCTTCGTCATCGCGCTGGAGAATCACAACTTGACCCAGCCCAGCCCGGCTTCCAGTCCGCAACAAATTCTCGGCAATCCGGCTGCGCCCTTCATCAACAGTCTCATGACGCCAGGCAACCCGAATGCGGCGCAGGTTTCCTATGCCGCGGCCTACTATAACGCTGGCATCGGCGTCCATCCCTCCGAGCCTAATTATGTCTGGGCCGAAGCAGGGACGGACTTTGGGTTTCACTCCGATGCCGACCCCAGCCCGGCCAATGGCAATAGGTTCTACGATAATTCACCCCAACTCATCAGCCAATTGACCGCCGATGGCAACACCGTGATGTTCTGGCATCGCAACGATACCCCCCACCTCACCGGGCAATTGAACGCGGCCGGCATTCCATGGAAAAACTACCAGGAAGACGTTGAACTGAGCGCCAGCCCGACTAACAGCGCCTCGGGCACCACCGGCCCGGTCAACCCCTATAACGCCACGACCCAATACAATTACGCCGTCAAACACAACCCGATGGCCTTCTTCAGCGACACCGCCTTCCTGAACGTCTATCCGCTGGCCCAGCTCTTCCTGGACCTCGCCAGCAACTCGGTCGGGCGCTACAATTGGATCACGCCCGATCAATATAACGAAGCCCATAGCTCGCTCACCGGCGGGTTCACTTATCAGGGCATCCATTATTCCGGCGACCAGTCCGCCATTGCGGCCGCGGACAACTTCCTGGCCATCGTCCTCCCGCAAATCATGGCCTCGCCGGCCTACCAGGACAATGGCGTCATCATCCTGTGGTGGGATGAAACCGAAACCGGCGACAACACCAGCTTCACCATTCCCGAGATCATCATCTCCCCTCTGGCCAAGGGCAACGCTTACGCCAGCACCGTGCCGATGAACCATTCCTCCGACCTCAAAACCATGGAGGAAATCTTCGGCCTGCCCGCTGTCAATAATCCCATCCCCCTGGCCGAGACCAATTCCGGCGGCGGTTTCAACAACGTGGCGACCGTCAACGACTTGAGCGACCTGTTCATGCCCGGTGCCATCCCGGCTCCCCTGAACTTGGAAGTGACGGGCGATGGTTTCGTGATGAAGGGCAACTCGGGGCACGTCTCGCAAAAGGTGCTCATCACCAACAACGGCGACACTCCGGCCCCCGCCCCCTTGTTCCTCGTGCTGGATGACCTCAGCGCCAACGCCACCCTGCTCAATTCAGACGGCGCGACGGGCGTGCTGGCCCCCCTCGGCAGCCCTTACGTCAGAGTTCACAGCGACGGCCACGGCCACGACCAGGACGACGTCCTGCGTCCCCATGAAACCGCCACCGTGACCCTGGAGTTCCTCGACCCCAGCGGCGATGCCATAAGCTACAGCGCGCGCGTGCTCAACGTCACGCCGGCGCCTTGCGCCGGCCGCCTCGCCCGGATTGCGGCGGTGTTATTGGCATTCTTCACGGGGGCCGGCCTTGCGCCGGCCCCCTTCGCTTTTTCGCCAAAATAAAGGAAAGGGAATCGGGTCGCCCATTGTTTCGTCTTGCGGCGCGCAACAGCCGTGCTTGACAAATCAAGCCCCGCCTGATAAAATCAAACCATCCCGTGAAAGAGTCGCAGCGGACATCTAGTGCAACCCGCCGCGGGATGGCGGGATAGGGCGATGAAATAAAAACCATGCATGAATGGCATGAGATTCCAAAAGTTAAAACGTTTGATTTGGATCGGATTGTGCCCCGCCGCAGGCCTGATCTTCGTGGCCTGCAACAAAACCGACGCATCCAAAAGCCCAGGCGAAACCATGCCGCTGACGCGTCTGGATTGGAACCTGAAAATCCTGGTTGAGGCCTACCAAAAATCCGGCCACGCCAACCCAAAATGGGATGTCCCGGCCGAGCGCGCCCTGACGGAATATGCCAACGCCCGATCCCAAACCACAGAATCCAACGAGAATTGGGGGGCGATTATTTCCAACAATTGCAGCGCCGCTCTGGAGGCGGGTTGTGATGACCCGATGATTCATCTTTTGCACGTCCGCTTTGGCATGGACCAGACCGGCAGCAGGCAGTCCTTTGCCGAGGCGTTTCGCGTGGCGGCATTGGACATGGAGGCCAGTCCCTATCCGGACATCCTGAAATTTGACGCCTGGCTGCGCGAGGGACGACAAGCCATCTATACCTATGGTTACGGCACGAATATCCCCGTGGAAGTGGCCCGGCTGGAAATATGGCCGCATGCCGAAACCAATCTTTTGGCGGCGCTCTCAGACCGGACGATGCCACCGGAGGAGGCTTACAATGCCTGCCATGCCCTTCTGGAGGAATGGAAAGGCAACGCGGATCATTACGCGGAGCTGTATCACAGCATGGAAAAGCGGTTTCCCGGCCCTTGGAAAAACGAGCCTGTCATCCTGCTCTTAAAAGGCGAGGCTTGCATCGAAATGGCCTGGCACGCGCGAGGCTCGGGCTATGCCAATACGGTCACGGGCGCGGGTTGGAAATTGTTTCGCGAGCGTCTCGCCGCAGCCGAGGCGGCCTTGACCAAAGCCTGGCAGCTCAATGCGCACGACCCTCGCATCGCTGTCAAAATGATGAAAGTGGAACTGGGGCAGGGCCAGGGCCGGGACCGGATGGAACTCTGGTTCCTCCGCGCCATGGAACTGGACCCCAATGACTACGACGCCTGCAATTCCAAACTTTGGTACCTCGAACCCAAATGGTACGGCTCGGTGTCCGACATGCTGGCCTTTGGACGCGAATGCGTCCAGAACCAGCAATGGGGCGGCCACGTTCCCCTCATCCTGCTCGATGCCCACCTGGCCATCCAACAGGAGTTCGCCGACCCTGCGGAGAAAACCAATTATTGGACGCAGCCCAAGGTCTGGCTGGATCTCAAAGATGCCTTTGACCGCTTCTTTGAACTCAATCCGGGCGAAACCAGTTGGTATCACAACTATGCCTGGTTCGCCTGGCAGGCAGGGCAGTGGGCCACTCTCAACAACCTGATCCCCAAACTCGCGCCGGTGAATTACGATTACTTCGGCGGCAAGGATAAATTCGAGACCATGCTCACCCTGGCTAAAGAGCACGCCGGCGAAACCAAGGCGAAAGATTAGGGCGCTTTAAGAAATTGTGCAGCCCTAAATGAAGATGGCAGCGCGCGCGGTGCGCATTTGACTTTTCTTGGCGATTCTTTGCCTCGGGCAGGATTTCCGCGATTCAAACAATTGCAAACTGGCCATTGAGAATTGGTCATTTGTCATCGCAATCCGCCCAACGTCTTCCCATAACCAATAACACATCTTCCATGACCAATTCTCAATCGAGCGATCCCAAGGCGCCTCTCACTTTTTGGACAGTTCCCAGGTGGGGACCCCCGGTGCGGCGTCCACGTCGGCGCAGCGCCGCGAGCCTGCTAAAAACTGAGATGTGCCCGCGCCCGAGGTTGCGCCAGGGAAGAGGCCGCCATCCACTCGCAACGCCTGGGCACAGGGGAGAACGGCCCCGCCAGTAGGGAGCGCCAGCCGGGGAACCGATTCCCTAAATCCCGCCGGCGGGCCGTCTCCGAATCCAAAAAACCGGCGCCATGCCCGGTGAAGCTGACGCCCGGCACACGGCGGCAAACTCTCCCCCGCACATGGCATGACTTATGCAAAAGCTCCCGGCGAGAACGATGCCAGGTGTTCTGCAAGGATCATCAGTGGGCAGCAATAATCTAAACAATCGCGTTTCCGCATGAATGTTCGCAACGCCAAAGCGCCCGGAAGCGAAAGGGCGGAAACCGCCCCCGACACTTTTTTGCCCGAACCAAGCCATGGATTTGTCACCACGCCCTTTGTCGAGCAGATCGCCCGGCGGGCGCTGACCTATCTGCAAGCCGGCTATCCCATCCATTTCGCCGGCGCCGCCGGCACGGGCAAGACCACGGTGGCCTTTCATGTGGCCGCCCAACTGGGCCGGCCGGTCTCCCTCATCCACGGGGACGATGACTTCGGCAGTTCGGACCTCGTCGGCCAGGACAGCGGCTACCGCAAGCACAAGGTCATTGACAACTACATCCATTCGGTCGTGAAAACGGAGGAGGAGATGAAGTCACTCTGGCTGGAAAACCGCCTCACCACCGCCTGCCAGGACGGGGACACGCTGATCTACGACGAATTCAACCGCTCCCGGCCTGAAGCCAACAATCCGTTCCTGAGCATCTTTTCCGAACGCATCCTCAACCTGCCCAAGCTGCGCCGCTCCGGCGGCGGCTACCTCCAGGTCCATCCGCAATTCCGCGCCATCTTCACCTCCAATCCGGAAGAATACGCGGGGGTCCATAAAACCCAGGACGCCTTGATGGACCGCTTGATCACCATTCCACTGGAACACTACGACCGGCAGACGGAGATTGAGATCACCGTCGCCCGCTCCGGCATTGGCCAGGCCGATGCCGAAATCATCGTGGACCTGGTGCGCCGGCTCCGGCGCGTCGGCCTGAGCAACAGCCGCCCGACCATCCGCGCCTGCATCGCCATCGCCCGCGTGCTGACGCTGCGCGGCGTCCATGCCCAGCCGGAGGATGCCATCTTCCAATGGGCCTGCCGGGATGTGCTCAGCTCGGAATCGGCCAAGGTGACTCGCGACGGCCGCTCGATCATGCCCGACAAGGTGGAGGAAGCTTTGCTCGCGGGGCTGCGCGCCGCCCCGGCTCCCGTCCCGCCCATTTCCCGGCCCCGCCCGCGCCAGGCCCACCAGAAAGGAAACGGCGAATGCCTCCTGCAAAACGCATAATTCGCGGCGTCAAAGACATCCGCACCCGCTCCGGCACGCCCGGCCAGGTGGTCGTCCCTTACAAGACCTACATGGCCATCACCGCCTTGGAGATGGAAAAATTCCGGCGCGAAACCGAGCGCGACAACCTGAGGCTGCGCTTGGACAACGTCAACGCCCGCCTCCAAACTGTGGCCTCGGATAAAGCGGCCCTGTTGCAGCGCCTCGGCCACCAATCAGCGGGGCGGCCCGGCCGGCGGCCGATCAAATCCTCCCGGCCGATCCGGGATGGCCGCGCGGCGGGCCAGGCCGGCGCATTCAAATTCCAGTATTGACAATCGCGCCGCCGCGCCACAGCCATGAACACGCCTTCCGAACCCGGCCCGCTCCAGGGGGGAGAATACCTGTATGCCATCGCGGCCCTGGACAAGGACCGCGCCTGCGATGTGGCGGGCATTGACGGCGCCCCCGTCTATAGTGTCCACTGTGGCCGGGTGACGGCGGTGGTGAGCAAATGCGCCCGCCAAAAACTGCGCCCGGAACGCGCCCACCTGGCGGCGCACAAAGCAGTCCTCCAGCGCCTGATGCTGGACAGCACCGTCCTGCCGATGGCCTTCGGCACCATTGCCGGCGACCTGAAAGCGGTCCGGCGGTTGCTGGCGCTCAACCAGGAAGTTTTTCTCGAACAACTGGAACGTCTGGCCGGCAAGGTCGAGATGGGCGTGCGCGTCAAGTGGGACGTGCCCAACATCTTCGAGTATTTTGTTGATATCCACCCCGAATTGCGCCTCTTGCGCGACCGTTTGCTGGGGACCCGGCGCGAACCCCGCCAGGAAGACCGGATGGAACTGGGGCAACTCTTCGCCCGCATCCTGGACGAAGACCGCGAAGCCCATGCTGCCAGCCTGGAGGAGGCCCTCGCGCCCTGCTGCGCCGAAATCAAGCGCTCGCCTCTCCGCAACCTCAACGAGGTGGCCAATCTCAATTGCCTGGCCGGGCGCAACGGGCAACGGCAACTGGAAGGGGCCGTTTTCCGGGCCGCCAGCCTGTTTGACAACAACTACGCCTTTGATCTCAACGGACCGTGGGCGCCGCACAATTTCGTCGAGCTGGACCTCCAACTCGATGGCCAAAGCTGAAGCGGATGCCCCATGCTGCTCCTGGACAAACTCCTGTTCTCTCCCGTCGGCGCCACCATCTGGGCGGCCCGCCAGGTCCAGCACGCCATCCAGCAAGAACAAGCCGCCGCACCGGAGCGCATTACCGCCGACTTGAGCGAGCTTTACATGATGCTGGAAACAGGCCGGCTGGGCGAAGCGGAATTTAACGCCCGCGAAAAGGAACTGCTCGATCGCTTGGACCGGATTGAGGAGCGGGAAAACGGCTCCAACCAGGCCAGCTCCGCATGAGCGCGCCGGCCCCATCCTTCCTGGCGGACCAGCGGCTTGGACTCCTGCTCTTCGGCGGCAAGGGCGGCGTGGGAAAAACTTCCTGCGCCACGGCGACCGCGCTGCAACTGGCCAGGGCCTTTCCAGGAGCCGCCTTTCTTCTCGTATCCACCGATCCGGCCCACTCCGTGATGGACAGCCTGGCCGGAGCCGTGCCGCCGCCCAACTTGCAGGTCACCGAACTGGACGCCCGGGCCTGCCTGGCCGCCTTCAAAGCCCGGCATGCTCCCAAGCTCTGCGCCATTGCCTCGCGCGGGACCTTTCTCGACCAGGACGACATCAGCCGCTTTTTGGACCTTTCCCTGCCGGGATTGGACGAACTGATGGCGGCGCTGGAAATTGCCGCCTGGGTCGCCGCCCGGCGTTACCAAACCATCCTGGTGGACACCGCCCCCACCGGCCACACTCTCCGCCTGCTCGCCATGCCCGCCTTGCTCCACAACTGGCTCGGAGCTTTGGACGCCTTGCTGGCCAAACACCGCTATCTGAGCAAGCTGTTCCGCGGCGCGGTTCATCGCGACGAAATTGACGCCTTCCTGGAGGGGCTGGCCGGCTCTGTCAAACAGATGGAAGCCCTCCTCCGGGATGCCAGGCGCAGCCGCTTTGTGCCCGTCATGCTGGCCGAAGAAATGAGCCTCGGCGAAACCCGCTCCCTCCTGGCCGAACTGAAACGCGCCCAGGTGCCGGTCAACGACATCATTGTCAACCGGCTGTTGCCGGAAAATGAATGCCCGGTCTGCGCTGACGGACGGGTCCAGCAAAGCCGCGTCCTGAGCCGGATATTCAGCAGCCGCGCTTTATCCCGCCACTCCTGGTGGGGCGTGCCTCTGTATCCCAGGGAAGTTTGTGGAGCCGGGGGCCTTCTGGCGTTTTGGGGAGGATTGACGCGCCTGGCCAAAAGACCGGCCTGTCCTGCAACACCCATTCCTCCGAAGCTGGACATTTCCTACCCGTGCCCGAATCCAGCGGCTGGCATCCCGTTGCAGTCGGGACCGGCCGCAACGAGCGACGACTTGCTGCTTTCCCATGCAGTTTTTTTACAGAATGAAACCTCCGCAAAACGCGCGTCCACCCTTGTAGCGGCGGTCTATGACCGCCGCAAACCAGGGGAAATAACCGAATGGCGGCGCTCACAAGCCGCCGCTACAGGCGTCTTGCAGGAGTCGCAGAATGAGTGGCCGCCAGCTTCTGCCAGCGCAGCGGCCCGCCTGCCCGGCGAAAAATCGTTGCTGCTCTTCGCCGGCAAAGGCGGCGTGGGCAAGACCACGCTGGCCTGCGCCACCGCGCTGCGTTTGGCCCGGGACTCGCCCGCCGGCGAGGTGCTGCTTTTTTCCACCGACCCCGCTCACTCGCTGGCCGGCTGTCTGGGAGCGCCGGTCGGCCCGGCGTCAAAACGGATTTGTCCCGGCCTGGCGGCGCTGGAGATGGACGCCGCGGCCGAATTTCGCGCCCTGAAGCAACTTTACAGCCAGGAGTTGCAGTCCTTCCTCCGCTCCCTTTTGCCCGAAATGGACCTGGCCTATGACCGGCCGGCCATGGAACACATCGTGGACCTTTCGCCGCCGGGGCTGGACGAAGTCATGGCCCTGACCCGGGTAATGGACCTGTGCGATCAACACCAGTACCGCACCCTGGTGCTGGACTGCGCCCCCACCGGCCATCTCATCCGCCTGCTGGAAATGCCGGAATTGGTGGACGGCTGGTTGAAGGCCTTTTTCGGCCTGTTCCTCAAATACAAACACATTTTTCGCCTGCCCAAAGTGTCGCAGCGGTTGGTGGACATCTCCAAAGCCCTCAAACGCCTGCGCGCGCTCCTGGCCGATCCGGCTCGGTGCGCTCTCTGCGCCGTGGCCATCCTTACCGACATGGCCTTTGCAGAAACCAAGGACCTGTTGGCGACCTGCCAGCGCCTGCGCGTCAGCCCGCCGGTGCTCTTCCTCAATCTGGCCACCCCGGCCGGCGGCTGCCCCTTGTGCTCCGCCCTGCGGCGCCGCGAGTCCATTATCCAACAAAAATTTCAGCGGGCCTTCCCCGCGGCGGCGCAAGTCCTGGTTTATCGGCGTGGCGAGCCTCGCGGTTTGGCGCGCCTTGGGGAACTGGGCCAGGCGCTCTACGCCGCCCCGGCAACAATGGAGATGTGCCATGCGTGAATTATGCTCCCAGCCAACCCGGCACATTTCCTTGTGCCAAGCCCTGGATCGCGTCCTCAACACCGGCGTCGTCGCGCTCGGCGAAGTGACCTTGTCGGTGGCCGACGTGGACCTGATTTACCTGGGGCTGCAACTGGTCCTCACTTCCGTCGAAAGCGGCCGGCCACCCGCTCCGATCCACCCCGGCCCGCAACCCGGCCCGAACTCGCGCGGCGGCCCGCGACTGGCGCCAACAGAGCCAATCCCAGCCGGCCCGGCAGCCAAGGAACCGCCCGGCGCCGCCACGCCGTTGCCGGCGGCGGGCCAGACCGGCGCGCTTCCTTCCGGCGGCCCTGGCGAAAAAACCTTACCCCATGCCGGCGCCGGCGCCGGCGCCGATTCCAACCGGGAAAAAAACGGGCTGGGGAAATTGGTCTTGACATTGATGAAAGTCCTGCACGAACTCCTCCAGCGTCAGGCCCTCCGGCGCATCGCCGGCGGCGCCCTCTCCCCGGCCCAGATCGAGCGCCTCGGCCTGACCCTCATGCGCCAGGCCCGGGAAATTGAGCGGCTGCGCCAGGATTTTGGCCTGGCGGAACAAGACCTCAACCTCGACCTCGGCCCGCTGGGCACACTGCTCTGACTGCCATGAACCCGCCACGGCACATCGAACATTCCACCAGTGGCGCCACTCTGGCCGACCTGCTCGAACGCATCCTGGACAAAGGCATTGTCATCGCCGGCGACATCAAGGTCAAGATCGTGGACATCGAGTTGCTCACCATCCAGATTCGCCTGCTGGTCTGTTCCGTGGACAAGGCCAGGGAGATCGGCGTGGATTGGTGGGTCAATCATCCCGCTTTCAGCCCGCACCAGCCAGAGCGCCTGCCGGACTCCGTCCTCAAGCTCGAAGAGCGCCTGGCCCGCCTCGAGACGCGCCTGCCCGCCCCGACTCCAGCCGCCGCTCCCCACCCGCCCTGATCCTGGAGCCATTGTGCCAAGGCCGGATTTCACCCAGGGTGGATCGTCCCTCGCAACCCTGGGCTGCAGGATCCAATCCCGTTGGAATTGGCAAAATCATTGCTGCCGCTCCAAACGTCGCTTGTCATTCCATTTATAATTCATCATTTATATTTATAATTTCCCCCGGCCATCCGCGGTTAAGGGCGGGCCATTGCCTTTCAACGGGTTGCGCCTCACCCCATCCCGCGCCCCTCCCGCCCACAATACTAAGGAATTTGAGTTGACATACAATAGTTTCTATAGTACTTTTCCTCTGAAGGCCGCTTCCATCAACCTTCACAACTCAATTATGGAAAATTGGAGAACAGCAAAAAAAGGAGATCAAATCATGGCACGCAACGGAAAAATTGCCCGGCTCCCCCGGGAGATTCGCACCCGGCTCAACACCCGCCTGCTGGACGGTCACCAAGGCAAACAAATCGTCCAGTGGTTAAACTCATTGCCGGAGGTCAGGGAGGTGCTGGACCAAAAGTTCGAAGGCCGCGCCGTCAACGAGCAAAATCTTTCCGACTGGCGCCAGGGCGGCTACGAGGAGTGGCTGGCCCACGAGGACATCCAGGCCCAGATGGTCGAACTGGACGCCGACCAGGAGGAACTCCGCCACACCGCCCGCGGTGAGGCGCTCACCAAGCATTTGGCCGCCGCCTTCGCCTTTTGCTATGCCGCCATCCTCGCCCGGCCCGGCCTGGAGTTGGTCGAAAAATCCCCCGGCCATCTGCGCGCCTTGCGTTCCATTGCCCTGGTCGTCGTCAAACTGCGCCGCGGCGAACAAAACGAGGCCCGCCTCAAAATCGAGAACGAGCGCTGGAATCTGGCCCGCAGCCAAATGGCTGAGGAAAAGGCCGAAACCCTCCAACGCAAGCAAATGGAGGCCCTTGCCGCCCCCATCTGGGCGGCCGTGAAAATGGGAAAACGGACGGTGGAATTCGGTGCCGGCAACGCCGCCAGGCTGGCGGCGGAAATGCTCCGGGAAATCGAAACCTGCCCCGACCCGGCCCATTTTCAGAGCAAAGTTCTGGCCCCGCGCTCGCCGGAAGAGTGGCTCCGCTTTTTTCAAGAATTGGCCAAAGACCCCCCGGCCATGCCCTCCCCGGTCCAGGCGGCGTTGGACACCCTCCATGAAATTGATGCCGGCCTTGGCTTTGAAACCAAAATCAGGCCCCCTTCATCCATGTCTAAGCCGGGCAGCCCTTCTCCAAAACCCGCCAAACGCCGCCCACGCCGGCGCTCGCCGGCGCCCCGCGCGTCCCGGCCGCCGTCGCCCGCCAGACCATCCCCCAAAGCGCCTCTTGGCGCGACCCCGCCGGAGCCGTCTGGCAACCAAGGCCCTCCTCCAGCCCTCCGCCCTGCCGTCCCGCCCCCAAGCCAGTCCGATCCAACCGGCCCGCTGCCGCCCGATCCAGTCCCATCAGGCCCCCATCAAGGCTAATCAAGGCCAGTCAAGGCGATTTTTAATCCCCCCGCCCTGCCACCATAAAGACAAGCTCAAGGTTCCCGCTTGCGATTTCCAGGCTCGCGGCTAGCATCGGCCTCGCAAGCCAAAAGCATGAGCCAGCCAGGGCGCCAGAAACCTATGAAAAATCAAAGCGACTGTGAAGGCAACTGCGGCTGCCAGTCCGGGATGCCGCGCCGGGATTTCATTCGCCTGGGCGGCGCAGGGGCGCTCTCGGCGCTGGCTGGCCGCCTGCCGGTCATGGCCGGCCCTTTTGAGGCGGCCGATTTCGAGAAGCTGGTTCCGGCCGACAAGAAACTGGACCCCGCCTGGGTCAAGTCGCTCTTTGACCGCGGCGCTCCCGCCATCTATCGCGGCGAAGCGGAACTGAAATATATCGGGATGCCGGTGGGCGGAATCGGCTGCGGCCAGCTTTACCTGGGCGGCGATGGCAAACTTTGGCATTGGGACATTTTCAATCAGCATATCGGCACTGGTGATTCCCATTATGCCCACCCGCCCCTGCCCGCTTCACCCATCGAGCAGGAATTCAGCTTGCGCATCAATTCCGGCGGCGCGCTGAAAACTCGCCGCCTGGATCGCACCGGCTTTTCAGACGTGAACTTTTGCGGCCAGTATCCCATCGGCACCGTCCAGTACCAGGATGCCGCCTGCCCTTTGGCGGTGACGCTGGAGGCGTTTTCGCCCTTCATTCCGCTGAACACCGGCGACTCCAGTTTGCCCGCGACGATTCTCCAATTCACCCTGCGCAACAATTCCGCCGCGCCGGTCGGGGCCACTCTCTCCGGCGAATTGGAAAATGGCATTTGCCTGAACCACCGCTGGCAGGACGGCCTGTTGCGCAATCGGATCCTCCGCGAGCCGGGCCTGACCACGCTGCTCTGTTCGGCGGAAAAGTCCGCGCCGCCGCCGGCGCGCTGGCCGGACATTGTTTTTGAAGACTGGGCCGGGGAAAACTACGAAGGCTGGAAGGTCGAAGGCGCCGCCTTCGGCGCCGGGCCAATCCGTAAAACTGACATCCCATCCTATCAGGGCAACGTGGGCGGCGATACGGCGCGCGTGGTCAATTCGCACGCTTCCGCCCCCGGCGATTCGGTGGCCGCCAAGGACCGGGCCGTCGGCAAGCTGACCAGCCGCGAGTTCACCATCCAACGCCGCTTCATCTCCTTCTGGATCGGCGGCGGCAAGGCGCGCCCGCCCTCGCGCCTGGGTCTGACCTTGTTCGTGGATGGCCAGCCGGTGCAGACGGCCGCCGGCGAAGACCAGAACCAGATGGCCTTGAAACATTTCGAGGTCAGCTCATGGGCCGGCAAAACGGCCCGGATTGAAATCCTGGACGACGCCACCGGCGGCTGGGGCAACGTCGGCGTGGGCAAGATCCTTTTCACCGACCAGCCCGCCGACGCCGGGCCGCTTGAGGAATTGCCGGATTTTGGCACCATGGCCCTCGCCTTGCCCGGCCCAGCCGCCGATCAGGCCAGCGCCGACCAGACCGCGCCGTTCCCCGGGAAATTGTCCGGCGCTCTGGGCCGCACCCTCAACCTGGCGCCGGGCGAATCGGCCCGGGTGACGTTCCTGCTCGCCTGGCATTTTCCCAATCTCTCCCTGGCCGGCCCCTTGCAGAAGGCGGGACGCTTTTACGCCACCCGGTTTCCTTCGGCCCACGCGGTCGCGCAGTATGTCGCCCGCCAATTGGAGCGGCTGTCGGCCGAGACCCGCTTGTGGCGCGACACCTGGTACGATTCGACCCTGCCGTTCTGGTTCCTGGACCGCACCTTCCTCAACACTTCCATTCTGGCCACCTCGACCTGCTTTCGTTTTGCCAACGGACGCTTTTACGGTTGGGAGGGGGTGGGCTGTTGCGAGGGAACCTGCGGCCACGTCTATCACTACGCCCAGGCGGCGGCGCGGCTTTTTCCCGAGCTGGAACGCGGCACGCGCGAGCACATTGATTTCGGCAGCGCCCTGCAGCCGGACGGCGCGATTCATTTTCGCGGCGAGTTCAACAACATCCCCGCCGTGGACGGACAGGCCGGGACGGTGTTGCGCGCCCTGCGCGAACATCAGATGTCGGCCGACGCGGCCTTTCTCCAGCGCAACTGGCCCAAGATCAAGCGGGCCACGCAATGGCTCATCGCCAAGGACGCCAAGGGGGACGGTCTGATCGAGGGGAACCAGCACAATACTCTTGACACCGATTGGTTCGGGCCGGTCGCCTGGTCGAGCGGGCTGTATCTCGCCGCCCTGAGCGCGGCGGCGGCCATGGCCGGGGAAGCCGGCGACCCGGAGTTCGCGCGGCAGTGCCGCGGCATTCTTGAGCAGGGCCAACAAAACCTGGTCGCGCAACTTTTCGACGGCGAGTATTTCATCAACAAAGTGGACCCCAAACATCTGGACGCCATCAATTCCGGCACCGGCTGCGAGATTGACCAGGTGTTCGGGCAAAGCTGGGCCTTTCAAGTCGGGCTGCCGCGCCTCCTCCCGCGGAAGGAAACTTTGTCCGCGCTGCAATCGCTGTGGCGCTACAATTTTTCGCCCGATGTCGGTCCTTATCGCGCGGCCTACAAAACCGGGCGCTGGTATGCGATGGCGGGCGAGGCCGGCCTGCTCATGTGTTCGTTTCCTCGGCGCGACTGGGATTACGCGCAAGCCAGGGGCAAAGGCCCGGATTGGGCGGCGGGCTATTTCAACGAGTGCATGAATGGGTTCGAGTACCAGGCCGCCGGCCACATGATCCGGGAAGGCCTGACCCTGCAAGGCCTGGCCGTGGCGCGCGCCGTGCATGACCGTTACCACGCCGCGCGCCGCAATCCGTGGAACGAAGTCGAGTGCGGCGATCACTACGCCCGCAGCATGGCCAGCTACGGCGTTTACCTGGCCGCCTGCGGCTTCGAGTGCCATGGGCCAAAGGGTTATCTGGCCTTTGCTCCGCGGGTCAGTCCCCAGGATTTCCGGGCCGCCTTTACCAGCGCCGAAGGATGGGGCGCCTTCAGCCAGAAGTTAACCGGCACAAAGACGACCGCCGCCCTGGACCTCAAGTGGGGAAAACTGCGCCTGGCCACCCTCGCCGTGGCGGCGGCTGCCCCTCCGGCCTCCGTTCACGCGCAGTGCAATGGCGCCGACGCGCCCGCCAGCCATCGCTTTGCAGACGGACGGGTGTTGATTGCCTTCGCCCCGGAGCTGCAACTTGCCCAAGGCCAGCAGCTCCGCGTCACCCTGGAGTGAGATTAGTAATTCTAATAATGACAAATGTGGCCTCGTCGTTAACCGCCATTGCCGGCAAAAGCGGCACAAGGCGCGGGCGCGCCGGAGCATCAGTTCGGGGATGGGTTTGCGGCCCACCCGACAGTTTCCCCGTCCGGCAATTTCACCACATCCTGCCGATCGGCCACAGCATCAATGGCATGACGCCCGCCGTCCAGATAGATGGAGGTGGTCTGTCCGTCCTTAATCACCACGGGAACAATCACCCACCCGTAACGCCCCCCTTCCGCCTTTACCCGGTAGGAGCCGCCGGCCAGGGAAACGCGGGTGGGGGGCTCGCGTGTATAATCTCCTTCTATGCAGTTCGGAACCCATTTGACCAGCTTGCCGTCGTTCGCATAAACCATGTAGCCGCTGTGATCAATGGTCCAATAATTATTGAAGCATGACCACGCCGAATAAACCACCAGCGACCCGCCTCCCGATGCGGTGTAGCCGGAGGCCCCCGGGGCGGGGCCGACCGGCGGGAGCGGCCGATAAGAGGCGCACGCTGAGAGCAGGCCCAGGGAAGCGATGCCAAGCCAAAGACTTCGATTTTTCATACCAAGAATCTCCTTCTTTTTTTGTTGTCCCAAACCTTCTTCCCTCCCAGAGAAATTCTACCACCCGAAGATTAATGCTTGATGAATTTAACATTAAAAAGATGTTGGTGAACCAGCGCGCACAGCTTCACGGCCAACGGATCCTTCAAGCCGTAATAAACACGCTGGCCCTCCTTTTGCCGCGCCAGGATGCCGGCTCCGGCCAGCAGGGCAAGGTGCTTGGAAACATTGGCCTGGGTCGCCCCCACCGCCGCCACAATCTCGCCGACCGTGCGCCGCCGCCGGCACACCGCCTGCAGGATGCGCAGCCGCATCGCCTCGCCCAGCAGGCGGAAGCGCCGGGCCGTCTCTTCCAGTTGGCTGTCGGACAACAATGGGTCAAATTTGCCGGTTGACATATTCTTAAATGGTTATATACTCATACAACGATTATGAATGATTTGCAAGCCAAAACTTCCATCCAACCGCGCGAGCTCCACCGCCTGCTGGCGGCGGGGTCTCCCGCCCAACTGCTCGATGTCCGCTCCCCCGGGGAGTTTGCCGCCGCCCATGTGCCGGGGGCGAAGCTGGTCCCCCTCGACCGCCTCGATCCCGCCGCCTGGCAGCCGCAGCCCGGCGCGCCGGAAATCCCGCTCTATGTCCTCTGCCATTCCGGCGGACGCGCCCGCCGGGCGATTGACCGGCTCCAACGGGCCGGCGTTCACGGCTGCGTGCTGGTCGAAGGTGGCACCCAGGCCTGGATGGACGCGGGCCTGCCGGTCAATCTCGGTCCGAGCCGCATTTTGCCGCTGATGCGCCAGGTGCAAATCACCGTCGGACTCATCTCCGCCGCAGGCGCGGTTCTCGCCCTCGCCGTCAATCCCCTCTTTGCCATCCTGCCCCTCCTGATGGGCTGCGGTCTGGTCTTTGCCGGGATCACCGGCACCTGTGGCCTGGCGCTGCTGCTGGCGAAAATGCCGTGGAATCGCGCCCAAAGCTGCGGTTCCTGTTGCGCAACAAAAACGGGAGCGTGACCCATGAAGAATCCCCGTCGCATTGTCATTGTGGGAGGCGTGGCCGGAGGCGCTTCCGCCGCCGCCAAAGCGCGCCGGGTTGATGAAAATGCCCAAATCCAGATCTTCGAGCGCGGCCCCTTCATCTCCTTTGCCAACTGCGGCCTGCCCTATTTCATCGCCGGCGAAATTGACGACCGCGCCAAACTCATCGTCATGACCCCGGAAAAATTCTGGGAGCGCTCCCGTGTGCAGGCCCATGTCAACCACGAAGTTCTTGCCATCAACCGCGCCGCGAAAACCATCTCGGTCAAACAACCCGATGGCCGGCAGCAGGAGGTGCCTTACGACAAGCTCATCCTGAGCCAGGGGGCCAAGCCGGTCGTGCCGCCCGTTCCCGGCGCAAACCTGCCCCACGTCTTCACCCTGCGCGACATCCCGGATATGGACCGGATCGCCGCCCTCCTCAACCAAGGCCAGCCGCGCCACGCCGTCGTCATCGGCGGCGGGTTTATCGGGCTGGAAATGGCCGAGGCCTTTCACCGGCGCGGTCTGCATGTCACCGTGGTGGAGCGCAACCCGCACATTCTGCCGTTGTTGGACCGCGACATGGCGGCCCACCTGCAGCAGCAAATCCGCCGCGACGATTTTGCCTTCAAAACCAGCGCCGAAGCCGCCCGCTTCACCCACGACGGCGTGGAGTTCGCCGACGGCAGCCGCTTGCCGGCGGATTTGATTCTGATGAGCGTGGGTGTCAAAGCGGAAGTGGAACTGGCCAGGGCGGCGGGCCTGGAGATCGGCCAAACCGGCGGCGTGAAAACCAACGGCCGCCTGGAGTCCTCCGACCCGAACATTTACGCCGTGGGCGACGCGGCCGAGACCATGCACGCCCTGACGGGAGCGCGGGCGCGCATCGCTCTGGCCGGCCCGGCCAACCGGCAGGGACGCATTGCCGGCGCCAACGCGGCCGGCGCGCGCCTGATCTATCCCGGAGCGTTGGGCACCTCCATTGTCCGGGTTCTGAACATGACCGCCGGGTTCACCGGCCTGAACAGCGCCCAAGCGGCCAAGGCCGGCTTCACTTTCTTCACCAGCCTCACCCGCGACCACAGTCACGCCCATTATTATCCCGGCGCCAAACCGGTGCTGATCAAAATCGTCGCCGAGGAAGGCACCGGCCGCCTGCTCGGAGCGCAGGTCCTGGGCGAAGGCGGCGTTGACAAACGGGTGGATGTTTTGGCGACCGCCATTACCGGAAAAATGAGTGTGTTCGACCTGGAAAATCTTGACCTGGCCTATTCTCCTCCGTTCGGCTCGGCCAACGATCCGGTGAACACGGCGGGATTTGTCGCCGGCCATATCGCGCGCGGCGACCTGGCGACCGTCGCGCCGGAAACCTGGGAACCCGACGGGCAATACCTCCTGGACGTTCGCGATCCCGAAGAACTGGAGGAATTCGGCAAACTCAACCACGCGGTGAACATCCCTCTGGCCCAACTGCGGGACCGCCTGGCCGAATTGCCGCGCGACCGCCCCATCGTGACCTATTGCCAGAAAGGCCAGCGCGGCTATCTGGCCGCCTGCGCCCTCCACGGGCGGGGATTTGAGCAGGTGGCCAATTTGCGCGGCGGCTACCTCCAGTTTAAACTGGTCCGGCCATGATGCTGCCGCCCGTGGCAATTCTCTGGAGGAAGTGCCTTTCCATGAACCACTTGGGAATTGCAGTGAGCCGGGCCATTCCAGCTCAATCAGGCTGATCAAGGCGTTTTTATGTTCTGGCAATTTGTCTTTCGTCCCGCTTCTGCTAGTTTTCAGGGCATGAGTTTTGTTGGCGAGTTTGACGGCCTGCCGCTGGACGCCTTGCTGGCCGAGGCCCGGCGGGCTTCGGCGGCGGAAGCGGGCGAAAGTCTGGCCAAATCAATGGTGTCGCTGCGGGATTTCGCCCGCCTGCTGTCCCCGGCGGCGGGCGGCTTTTTGGAGGCGCTGGGCCGGCGCTCCCAGGCGCTGACCCGGCAGCGCTTCGGCAAGGTCATCCGCTTTTTCGCCCCGCTCTACCTCTCCAACGAATGTGTCAACAATTGCCAGTATTGCGGTTTCTCCCGCGACAATCCCATTCTGCGCGTCACCTTGAGCGTGCCGGAGGTGCTGGAGGAGGCGCGCGCCCTGCGCCGGCAGGGCTTTCGCAACTTGCTGCTCGTCGCGGGCGAACATCCCAAATTTATTCCCGGCTCCTATCTGGTGGAATGCGTGCGGGCCTTGCACGCCGAAATGCCCGGCCTTTCCCTGGAACTGGGCCCGATGGACACCGCCCAATACCGCGCCCTGGTCCAGGCCGGCGCGGATGGCCTGGTCGTTTACCAGGAATCTTATGATCGGGCCATTTACGCCAGCATGCACACGGCGGGGCCGAAGCGCGATTTCAATTGGCGCCTGGCCACGCCGGAACGGGCTTACGCCGCGGGCTTTCGCCGGCTGGGCATCGGCGCCTTGTTTGGTTTGGGCGATTGGCGGCGCGAAGCGTTGAGTGTGGCCGCTCATGCCTTGTTTCTGTTGCGCCATTGCTGGAAGGCGCAATTGACCATCTCGCTGCCGCGCCTGCGCCCCTGCGCGGGCGAATTCCAGCCGCCGACCCGTTTGGAGGACCGCGAGCTGGCGCAGTTGATTTGCGCCTTTCGCCTCTTGTTTCCAGACGCCGGGCTGGTGCTCTCCACGCGCGAACCGGCCGGGCTGCGCGACGGCCTGATTCCCCTGGGCATTACCATGATCAGCGCGGGGAGCCACACCGAGCCGGGCGGATACACCGGGGCCGGCCGCGAGAAAACTCATCTGACGCAGCGCGGACGCATGACGGCCCCGGCCACGGGCGCCAGCGAGTGGGCCTGCCTGCCGGGCGCCACCAACGCCACGGGCCAGTTTGAAATTGCCGACCATCGTTCGCCGGGCGAAGTCGCCGCCCGGGTGCGCCAACTCGGCTACGAGCCGGTCTGGAAAGACTGGGACACAGCGTTGACGGCATGACAACTCCCCGCCTCTCCAGACGAAGATTCCTGGCCTGCCTCGGGGCGGGCGGCCTGGGCCTGGCCGGCGACGGGGGCCTGGTCGAGCCGTTTCGCCTGCGCGTGGGACGCCACGAATGCAAAATCCGCGCGCCCGCGCCGGATCGTCCCTTGAAACTGTTGCATTTGTCCGACCTCCACGCCTCCTGGGCCGTCAGCCTTGGCTTCATTGAGGAGGCCGTCGAACTGGGGCTGCAATTGAAACCGGACCTGATTTGCATCACCGGCGATTTTATCACCCGCCAATATGCCGCCTTTGATGCCTACGCGCGCGTGCTGGCCAGATTGTCGGCGGCGGCTCCCGTTTTCGCCTGCCTGGGCAACCACGACGGAGGCCGCTGGGCCAGGGTCAACGGCGGCTATGAATCCACCGAGCACGTCCGCCAATTGCTCCAGCAGAGCCGCATCGAATTGTTGCACGATCGTTGCGCCACTCTCCGGCTCAACGGCCGCGAGGTCATCCTGACCGGCGTGGCCGATGCCTGGTCGGAGGACTTGAATCTGGCCGCGGCTTTTCCGCCGGCCGCGGCGGGCGGCGACGCGACCCGCATTTTGCTGTCCCACAATCCAGACACCAAGGAGTTTCTGAAGTTCCATCCCTGGGACTTGCTCTTGTGCGGCCATACCCACGGCGGCCAGGTGGTCCTGCCGTGGCTGGGCGCGCCCTGGACGCCCGTGCGCGACCAGCGATTTATCGCCGGACTGTATTCCTGGGACCATCGCTGGATTCACATCACCCGCGGCGTCGGCAATGTGCATGGCCTGCGCTTTAATTGCCCGCCGGAAGTCAGCCTCCTGGCCCTCCTTTGAATGAAGCCCGGCTTTGTCATCGCCAACGGACGGAAAACGGCCGCCGCCGTGCCTTGTTCCCTGGAAGACTTTCTTATTGACAACAAGCTGCCCCCCCGCAGCGTCGTGGTGGAACACAACGGGGAAGCCGTCGCCCCTTCCCAATTCAGCCAGCGCCGCCTGGCCCAGGGCGACCGCCTGGAAATCGTGAAAATCGTGGCCGGAGGCTAGGGAACATGCCCTCGGAAACGCTGAACCCGGACATCGCGGCGCTGGCGGCGGCCCTCCCATCCGAACTGCTTTTCGGCCAGGTTCTGATCCGGCGCGCCGGCTCCGGATTTGAATTGCGCCACCTGGCCGATCGCCAGAGCGAACCCGGCGGCCTGCGCCTGCTGTCGGACGGCCAGATCCGCTCCCTGGCCCAGTTCAATTCCCGCGGCCAATTTCGTCCCCTCAAGTCCGCGCCCGATTTGCCCGCCGGCTGGCGGATCAACGCGCCCGATGCGCGGGCTTTGGCAACCGCTCTCAGCCGCCTTTATCCCGGCGCGGTGGCCGATTGGTTCGCGGCGCAGTCGGTCCCGCCCCCCGTCACCTCCTGGCGCCAATTCACCGCCCGCCAGACCGGCATGTATCGCATCACCACCCGCCTGGACGACGCGGCCGCCGGGGTGATGGCGCGCGCCTGCTGTCATAAAGATTTTTGTCTGAAACGCCGGCTCTGGACGGTGGGCGGCGGGAAGGGCGGTGATCCGGCCGAAAAAAGCGTGATCCCGTGCCTGGAGCCGTGCGCCATCCTGCTGGAATACGCCCGCAAAATCGCCCGCCTGCAACAGCGGCCCACCCCGCCTCCCGCCAAGGCTCCTCCCCAAACCACCGCCGGCCCCGCCGCCGCCGAAGGCGATTCCAGCGCGCCCAACCATCCGCGGCTCGTGTGATTCTGTCTGGAAAGGCGAACAGCGGCGGCGGAGACAGGATGCCACCAGACCGTCTCATTCTATTTGACAGATGGCGCGACGCCAGCCCGCGGCGGCTAACGGGGCAAGTCCACCGGGGCGTCGGCCACCTGCCAGGCCATGACGGCAAAGGCGGCGGCGCACAGGCCCAGTTGCTGCGGATTGAGTTTGTCCATCGTGTCCGCCGCGCTGTGGTGATACCAAAAATAATTGGTGCTGTCGCAGTGCAGCGACATGACCGGCACGCCATCCTGGATCAGCTCATTGACATCGGCGTCGCCTCCGCCCTTGGTCACATTGCGCATGCCCAATTGCGCCAGCGCGCCGGTCCATTCCTTGAGATTGGCCAGCGCCTTGTCGCTCCCGGCAAAGGAAAAGCTGCGGGGCTGGAAGGCGCCGCTGTCCGATTCGATGGCCAGAATGTGTTTGGCCAATTCGGCTTTGTGGCGCTTTTCATAACCTTTGGCTCCCGATCCGCCATTTTCCTCGTCCGTCCAGAGCACCACGCGCACGGTGCGGCGCGCACGCAAGCCCAGTTGCTTCATCAGGCGGACGGCTTCCCAGGCGGTAATCGCGCCGCCGCCGTCGTCCTCCGCCCCCTGGCCCACGTCCCAGGAATCAATGTGGCCGCTGACAATGACCACCTCCTCCGGCAGGTCCCGGCCCGTGATTTCGCCGATGACATTGCGCGAGGGCGCGTCCGGCAAGGTGGCCGCGCTCATTTGCAGATGGACCACGATTTTTTCGCCGCGTTCCTGCATCCGCTGCATCATGTCCGCATCTTCCACCGTGATGGCGGCGTGCGGAATTTTTGGGACGGTGTTGCTGTACAACATCGCTCCGGTGTGCGGCGTTTTCAGCGAAACGGGCGTGACGGACCGGATCAAGCTGGCCACCGCCCCGGCCTTGGCCGCTTCCACCGCGCCATCGCGGCGGATGCGCACCGTTCTGCCGTAGGTCTCAAAAGGCTGGTTGATCAGGACAATTTTCCCGGACGCTTCCCTGGCGCGCCGCTGCAACTCGGCGAAATTGGTGACCACCAACACCTCGGCGGTGAGGCCGGCCGGCCGTGGGCCGATGCTGTTGCCGGAAGTCCTGGGCGTCTGCAAGGCGTGCTTGGGGATGCCGGCCGGCGGTGTGCCGATGCTGTTGCCCAGGCCGAGCATCGGCAGCGCCACCCGGCGCGGCCGCAGCATCTCGGCCGATTCCGCCCCGCGCACCCAATGGGGAACCATGACCTCCTCGCCATGCACATTATCCAGGCCGTCCTTCTTCATTTCTTGCAGAATCCAATCCAGCGCCGCTTCCAAATTGGTGGAGCCGGCCTGGCGCGGCCCGAAGGTGTCGCACAATCTGGCCAGCCGCCGATAGGCGAAATCCGTGTTGGTGGCGGCGATGAGCCGGTCGGCGGGAGCACCTCCGGCGGGCAAATCCTGTTGCGCCCTGGGCGCGATGGCGGAGGCGGCCAAAACCGAACCGCAAGCCACCAGCCGCCAGGGCGTGAGCGTCATTTTCATATAGATTACGGACGACCGTTGCGGCCTTGGATTATGCGATGCGCGGCCCGGACGGCAAGCGCATACTGGCCGGGGCATTTCCCACGCAGAATCCAGGCGGAGGAATCCGCAAATTTCGCGAAGAGCCGCCAATTTCAAATCCGTCCTGCGCGCCATTCGCCGATGAAGGCATTTCTTCCGGGCGCGAAACGAAAAACCTGAAAAAGTTGTTGATATCCCGCCTGAGACGTTTTAGGGTCTTATTTCACGGTAGTGGCCGGGGCGTAGCGTAGCTTGGTAGCGCGTCTGAATGGGGTTCAGAAGGTCGTGAGTTCAAATCTCACCGCCCCGACCATTTTTCTACCCGGCAAAAGCAAGGTGTTCAAGGTCTTGCGTTTCAACACTAGGAAAAGGCAACGGAGCGAGTTGTTGGTTCGCTTTTATGATTGCATGATCTAACAACGATCCTATTGTGGACAGGGTTAACCATGTTGGATCAGAAACTGTTCAGACAATGAACGTTCACAGTCGCAGGAAGGAGAAGCTCGTTTGTTCTTTGGTGTTCCTGACTTCCTTGCTTTTCGTTTTCACAGGGCGTGGCTCGTCTGCGCCGGTGGAACTGCGTTGCGAGTATCTGGTCAATCCGCAGGGCATTGATGCGACGCAGCCGCAATTATTCTGGCAGTTGGAGCCGGCCAGTCGCGCCGTTCGCGGCCGCCGGCAAACGGCCTATCAAGTGCTGGTTGCGACTAATGAGACGGATATTCGTCAGGACAAAGGTGATCTATGGGATTCCGGGAAGGTGATAGCCGACGAGTCGGTGCAGATCACATACTCGGGCAAACCGTTAACCTCGCAGGAGTCTTGCTGGTGGAAGGTGCGCGTCTGGGACGAAAACGACCGCGTGTCCGCCTGGAGTCAGCCCGCGCATTGGACGACAGGGTTGCTCCAGCCTGACGATTGGAAAGGCCGGTGGATTGGGTTGGATGAGCCGACAGGCGGCCAGCCCGGCAACCTTCCGGTTGCGGTTGCCGGTGAAAGCAAAGCCCGCCGGCTGGCTGCGCGCTGGCTGCGAAAAGAGTTCCCCGTGTCCCGCACAGTGAAACGCGCCACTGTGTATTTTTCCGGTTTGGGACTCTCCGAACTCTACCTGAATGGGCAGAAGGTGGGTGAAGACGTGCTCTCGCCGGGGTTGACGGACTATGACAAGCGTGTGCTTTATGTCACGCACGATGTTACTGGATTAGTCCGGGTGGGGCGCAATGCGGTCGGAGTCATCCTTGGCAACGGTCGCTTCTATGCGCCCCGCGTCAGAATTCCCACCCGGACCAGAAGCTTCGGCTATCCGAAACTGCTGTTGCAACTAGAAGTGGAATACGCCGACGGCACCCGCGACGTGATCGTCAGCGATTCTTCCTGGAAGCTCACCACCGCCGGCCCGATCCAGGCCAACAACGAATACGACGGCGAGGAATACGACGCCGGCCGCGAAATGCCGGGTTGGGCGAATGCCGGTTTCGATGACTCCGCGTGGTCGTCCGCGCAAATGGTTTCCGCACCGGGCGGCAAACTCGCGGCGCAGATGATCGAGCCGATTCGCGTGACCGGAACTCTCCAGCCTGTCGCCCTTGCCGAACCCAGTCCGGGCGTGTTCATTTTCGACTTGGGGCAAAACATGGTGGGTTGGTGCCGCCTCAAAGTGCGCGGTCCCGCGGGCACGAAGGTACTGCTGCGGCACGCCGAAACGCTCAAGCCGGACGGCACGCTGTATCTCGACAACATTCGCGGCGCCAAGGTGACCGATAGTTACACACTCAAAGGCAAGGGACTGGAAGTTTACGAGCCGCGTTTCACCTATCACGGATTTCGCTACGTTGAGGTCACTGGATTTCCCGGCCAGCCGGCTCCTGCCGCGTTGGAAGGCCGCGTCGTGAATGACGACCTGGCGGGCGCGGGCGAATTCTCCTGCTCACAGCCGATGATCAACCACATCTACCGGAACATTGTCTGGGGTGTGCGCGGCAATTACCGCAGCATAGTCACGGATTGCCCGCAGCGCGATGAGCGCCAAGGCTGGCTGGGAGATCGCTCGGCGGAGTCCAAGGGTGAGGCTTGCCTGTTCGACATCGCGGCACTTTATGCCAAATGGACGCAGGACATGGCCGACTCGCAGAGGCAAAGCGGCAGCATCTGCGATGTGTGTCCGAGTTATTGGCCAATGTACAATGACGACGTGACCTGGCCCAGCAGCGCGGTGATCATTCCCGGCGCGCTGCTCGATCAATATGCCGACGCCAGTGTCGTTGCGCGAATGTATCCGAGCTTGGTCAAGTGGGTGGATCACATGAGCGGCTTCATCACGAATGGCATCATTGCCAAAGACAACTACGGCGATTGGTGCGTGCCGCCAAAGGATGCCAGACAAATTCACTCCACAGACCCGGCGCTCAAAACCGCGCCCGAGATTCTTGCGACGACCTATTTCTTCCATTGCCTGAGGCTGATGACGCACTATGCGACGGTGCTGGCTAAAAACGCCGACGCGCAACGATTCGATCACCTCGCGGAACAACTCAAGACCGCGCTCAACGAGAAGTTCTACAACCAGCAGGAAGGTTACTACGGTAACGGCTCGCAAACGGCCTGTGTGTTGCCGCTCGCCTTTGGCATGGTTCCCGACGCCGAGCGCGGTCGGGTGTTCAACCATCTGGTGGAGAAGATCACGCAGGAAAGCAAAGGCCACATCGGCACCGGTTTGGTCGGCGGGCAATGGCTCAATCGCGTGCTCACCGAGGGTGGACGGGTTGACCTTGTCTATGGCTTCGCCACGAATGCGACGTATCCGAGCTGGGGCTACATGGTGGAGAAGGGCGCGACAACGGTGTGGGAACTTTGGAACGGCGACACGGCTGATCCGGCCATGAACTCCGGCAATCACGTCATGCTCGTGGGCGATTTCGTCATTTGGCTCTACGAAGATCTCGCAGGCATCCAGTCCGACCCCACGCAGCCCGGCTTCAAACACATCCTGCTCCGCCCGCAGCCGGTCGGAGACCTCAAGTGGGTAAAGACATCCTTGCGCTCGCTTCATGGAATTATCCGGAGTGACTGGAAGATGGAAGGTGAAACCTTTCAATGGAAAGTAACCGTGCCGCCCAATACCACGGCGACCGTGTATGTTCCCACCAGTGACCCAGCCTTGGTCAAGGAAGGCGGGCGGCAGGCTGCGACAGCGGCAGGCGTCAAATTCTTACGCCGAAATGAAGCTATGGCGGTGTATGAAGTTGAATCCGGCAGCTATGACTTTCGCTCACCTGTAAAATCTCTTGAACGGTAAATCCTGGCATCGCCGGAGAATTTCCCATGCAAAACGACGGAACGAAGAGAATAAAACCAGTTCGGCCCATTCAGGCAGCCGGTTGCCAAAGACCTGCGCAGCTTCAACGGCGTGGTCCTGTGCCCGGCGCCCACAGGCATCGCCTCTTCACCCGACTATTACCCTCTTGCCACCCCTGTCCTCGACAGCGGCCTCAGTCCGGCATGACCCGCCCTGGACTGAAGCCAGGGCAGAGGGAATCGTTGGACGAAAAGGAAACAGGGACTCGCTTGACCCGGTAAAGGGAGCGCCGGAAAACCGTGGACGGCGCGTCGCGTGGCCGTTCCTTGTTCTGTTCAGATTACGACACCGCCTGGAGCTTGAAAGCCGCGCCCGGCGCATTTAGGATGACAACTTAGCCGGAGCAATCGCGGGCAAGAGTTTCTGCGCGCGAGTTCAGCATTGGCAGGATCAGATTATGAATCGAACCAGCAAGGCACTCGTCAAGGCGGCGATCACCGTCGGATTGTCGGTCCTGTCCGGCTGCGCCCATAAATCCCCGGCGCCCATACCAGACCAGCCAAAGCCCGCCCAAAGCCCAGGCAGCCCCCTCGAATCAGGTTTCAAAGACCCGCCGGACTCGGCCAAGCCGCGCGTCTGGTGGCACTGGACCGGAGGCAATGTGACCAAGGCCGGC
Organism: uncultured Verrucomicrobiae bacterium; assembly: GCA_963707025.1. Lineage (GTDB taxonomy): Bacteria > Verrucomicrobiota > Verrucomicrobiia > Limisphaerales > Palsa-1400 > JBEKOF01. The sequence continues at coordinate 458,314 of CAVPOM010000005.1, forward strand.
ATCACCAATGACCTGGAATGGATGAAACGCGTCGGCATCGGCGGCGCGCAAATGGCCGACATCGGCCAGAGCGGCGGGCAGACCATCACCAATCCCATCACGTTTTTCACCCCAGAGTGGTTTGACGCCGTCAGACACGCCGCCGCCGAGTGCGACCGGCTGGGATTGGAGATGGCGATTTTTAGCTGCTCCGGCTGGAGCGAAACGGGCGGGCCGTGGGTGAAACCCGAACAGGCCATGAAGAAACTGGTCTGGAGCGAAATGGACGTGCAAGGGCCGATGAAATTCAACGACAAGCTCCCGCAACCGCCCACCAACACCGGAACTTTCGGCGGGCTGCGCGGACTGAATACCGGTCGCGGCGGTCGGGGAGGCGGGGCCGGTTTTGCCGGGCGCGGCGGCGCTGGCGACACGAACGCGCCGGGAGCGGCGGCGGCGCGTGGACGCCCCGGCGGAGCGGGCGGTCGCGGCGGTCGCGGCGCGCCGCCACCTACCTTCTACGGCGACAGCGCCGTCCTTGCTTTTCGCACACCGCCGGATGAAACGCTCATGGAGGACCTCAAGCCCAAGGTCACCAGCAACGGCGCGGAAATCGAAGGCGCGGCGCTCATGGACGACAACCTGAGCACGAGCGTCACCATCCCGGCCGGGCAGGATGGCGTTGGTTGGGTGCAGTACGAGTTTGCCCAGCCAATCCAGGCCCGCGCGGTCACGTTGATTGCGCAGGGGCGCGGCGTGCCGTTCGGTCAGATTCAAGTGAGCGACGACGGGACCAACTTCCGCACGGTCGTTGAAACGCCCGGGGCGGTGCAGTATCGCGCCGGTTCCTTGAAGACTTATGCGTTTCCCGAGACGACGACGCGATTTGTCCGGCTGCGAATGACCGGGGCAGGACCGGGGCCGGATGCCTCGATTTTTCAGTCGGAGCCGCAGCCGGCGGCCTCGTACGGGATCAGCGAATTCATTGTGCATACGGGCGCGAGGGTGGATCGCTGGGAGGAAAAGGCCGGCTTCAATTTCTTTTATCAATACGAGGTCGCGCCCACGCCGGCGGTCCCCGCCAGTTCGCTCATTCAACCGCGCGAGGTGATGGATCTGACCTCGAAGATGAACCCGGACGGGACCTTGAACTGGGAGGTGCCAGCGGGGAAGTGGACGATCCTGCGGATGGGCTATTCGCTGGTGGGGTCCATGAACCGGGCCGGCATGGCCGGCGGCCTGGGCTTGGAGGTGGACAAGCTCAACGCCAAGGACGTCGCCGCCTATTTTCATGGGTACATGGACCCGATCCAGGAGGCAATGGGTCCGCTGCTGGGCAAGAGTCTGCGCTACATGGTGATGGATAGCTGGGAAGCGGGCATGCAGAACTGGACGGATGACATGATCGCCCAGTTCACCCGGCGGCGCGGATATGACCCGCGGCCGTACTTGCCGGTGCTGGCGGGGCGGGTCGTCGGCAGCGCGGATGTGAGCGATCGCTTCCTCTGGGATTTTCGCCGCACCATCGTGGATCTGCTCGCCGAAGCCCATTACGGCACGATGGACCGGTTGCTCAAGGAGAAGGGCATGGGCCTCTATTCGGAAGCGCCCGGCGTCTCGATGGAGATCCTCGAAGACACGCTGCTCACCAAGAGCAAAGTGGATGTGCCCATGGGCGAATTCTGGCTCGGCCGGATGCATCCGGCGCCGGAGTATTATGTGGACAACCGCATGGCCGCTTCGGCGGCGCATGTGTATGGCAAGCAGTTCGTGGGGGCCGAGTCCTTTACCGGCGGCGGTTATGAGGCGCCGGCCACTTACAAGAACCTGGCCGACTACTGGTTTGCGCAAGGCATCAACCGCATCTGCTTCCACTCCTCCGCGCAGCAGCCTCTCGACACCAAGCCCGGCAACACCATGGTCGGAACCCACTTTAATCGCAACATCACCTGGGCGGAGCAGGCCAAGCCGTTTGTCTCCTACCTGTCGCGCGTCCAGTTCCTGCTGTCGCAGGGGCTGTTCGTGGCTGATTTCGCCTACCTGCTCAATGAAGGGGCGCCTTCGAGTCAGCCGTTCTGGGGCGCGGGGCTGCAACCCTCGCCGCCGGAAGGATACGACTATGACACGATCAATGCCGACGCGCTCCTCAACCTGGCTTCGGTGAGTAGTGACGGACGCATGGTGCTGCCGGACGGGATGAGCTACCGGGTGCTCGTGCTGCCGCAGATTGACCGCATTCGTCCCGAATTGTTGCGGAAGATTCGGGACCTGGTGGCCGGTGGCGTGACGTTCATCGGGCCCAGGCCCACGCAGTCCCCCAGCCTGCAAGGAGGGTATGCAGAGGCGGACGCCGAAGTTCAAGCACTGGCCAATGAGATTTGGGGCGACCTGGACGGCGCGCAACGCAACCGCCATTTCTATGGCAAGGGGCTGGTAACCTGGGGATTAACACCCGAACAAGTCGTGGCCGAGGCGGACCCGCAGCTTATCAATCCCTTGACCGGCGCGTTGCCGCCCGAAACCGTCACTGCCTCGCTCAACCTTCCCAAGGACGCGGAGTTTGCCGGGCCGCTGGATGCGAGCGTGGTCTGGATTCACCGGCGCACAAGCGAGGCCGACATCTATTTCGTCGCCAATCGCCGCGATCGCGCGCAGGAGATCGGGGCTCGGTTCCGCGTGGCCGGCAAGGAAGCCGAACTTTGGCATCCGGACACGGGGGGCATCGAGCCGGCGTCCTACACGATTGAAAACGGCCGGACCACCGTGCCGCTGCGCCTTGAAGCGCGTGAGTCGGTGTTCGTAGTGTTCCGGCATTCGGCCGCCAATCCGTCGCGCTTCCTTGCGGCAGTCAAGTCGAAGACCATTGCGACCGTGGCCGGGGCCTGGGATGTTTCCTTCCCGGCGAATTGGGGCGCGCCGGACAAGATTCAACTCGACCCGCTCGAGTCCTGGACCGCCAATGCCGACGAAGGCGTGAAGTATTTCTCCGGCACCGCCACTTACCTTAAGACGGTGCAGGCCGCGCCATCGTGGTTCGGCCAGGGGGCAAGGCTCTGGCTGGATCTGGGAGCGGTCGGTGATATGGCCGAAGTGTCGGTCAACGGCAAGACCCTCGGCATCCTATGGAAGCCGCCCTACCGGGTGGATGTGACTGACTCGCTGAAACCGGGCGCGAACCAGCTCGAAATCAAAGTCACCAATGAGTGGAACAATCGAATTGTCGGCGACCGCGGCGCCACGCCGGCCAAGCGCGTGCTGGCGCAAGCCGGCGGCAGAGGCGGTTTCGGCGGTTTCGGCGGCCGCGGCGGCGGCGGCCTGGCTAATTCCGGCCTGCTCGGCCCGGTCACCGTCATTGCCACGACCACCGCATCAACCCCCAACTGAAGAGTGGGAGGCAGGCGTGCCCGGGCCTTTGCCAAGGGTTGCGGCTGCTTGGGGCCGCCACTCCTGGCAAAGGGAGGGTGAGGTGCGGTACACCCGTTACACCGTTACACCTGTTGATTATGAGCCACTTGCGAATTTCGGCCCCGTTACACCCCGTTACATCCCGATACAATTGGGGCCTGTTTTGGCGCTGAACCCTGCTCAGCGGCCTTTCTGGCCACTGCCCGCCGGCATTTCCCGACGATCTCCCCGGCATAGGAGATGATAGATCGCGCCGGGATACTCAATGCTTATTTGGCGTGGCATCAGTCAAGCCTGCCGCTAAAAATGCACCGTCCCAAGTGCAAAACCGGGCAAATATATGGTTTGACCCCTTGCACGACGTTAGATTCCCGTTGCTGTCCAGCTTGGTCGTGGTTGTGTAAGCCCCGTTGCCGTCCACCCCGTAATCATACTCCACCCCCGCAACCGCCGTCCCCGTCACCCGGTAGGCCAACCCGTCCCCGTATTGCGTGTCCGTCTCCATGCTGCCGTCCGGATAATAAATCGTGTGGGTCGGATCTCCGTTGGCGTCGAAACCGTAGGAGTTGGTCGTGATATTGCCCAGGGCATCGGCGGAATGGAGCAGCCGGCCGGCCGTGTCATAGCTGTTGGGCGAAGCACCCTTGCGTCGCAGCGATAATTGACAATGAAAATTGCAAAATGTCATTTTTCTAGGACTGACCCCTCGGCCTTTACCGATCAACCGAATATCTGATTACCATGCTCTACTTTGTGCCAGGCAAACTGAGGATTCCATGCTATTGAACCCACAAAAAACGTCGAAGAACCTCATTTGTCTTCTAGTTGACCCGGACCAAAGACTGTTGTTGTGCCAGCCAATCCGCCAGATCGAATAACCCAGTACCTGCCCTTGGCTTTATCAAAGAGCACTCGATAAAAAAACATGTCCCTTGCGTTGGGATTCCGAGGCACATCAAAGACCTCAACTCCCGTGCTGGAATCAAGCGGCATATCTTTGCCATTCGATATAGGCAGACCCTCAACAGTGAATTCCGCGTGGCCAGCATAACGCTTTGATAGTATTGTTGCCATGTCGTGCGAAGGCGGCGCCTCCATTGGTGATTGCAATTTACATCCTGCGAGTATGCTGATGAAGAACAAAATCAGTAGCCCAGGGACGCGGTCATATTTGGTGTTATGGAACAGTATATGGTGGTGCGACATCATAATATTGCGGTCTGCGATTATTAAGTCCAAGCTTTGCTCTGGCCTGGTCTTCAATGACGATTGTTGGATCGGTTGTCCCCCAGCCGATAGGTAGTGGGACGTTATTTCTATTAGCATAAATGTTCCAGCAAACAGTCGGATGCAGCTTTTGCTCAATCCCATGACCTACAAGTTCATGCCAAAGAACTACTGAAAAGGGAGCGCGCTCGTCACGGTATTGTGGTTGTCCAGTGCTGTCCAAGCCGTTATAAACCGGCAAAGGCACGCTGACGTTCTCGTTGATTCGAATCTCTCGACTCCACCAATGAATGTTCTGTTCGTAGGCGTTGTCTGTGAATGGGGCACGTATCATCTTGTAATTATGAAATGTATCGTTCAGACCCCAACTTAATTCTGACCACATGCTCCCGTTGCCTGCTTTGTGTATACGAATTTGCTCGTAGTTCCCTTGTAATCCCCAGTATACCCATTTAAGGTCAGCGCCCGTTAGATCATCCAAAGCTTTAACTATAGCATTCTTAAATGCTAACGAGCTTTCGCGAGTCGTGATAAGTTCACCCAACACATCAATTTGGTTACAGAGATCGTTCATTGTAAAGGCGTATAGATTCTGTCCCCCATTTTCTTCGATCGGGTCTCTGGATGGCCACCTTCCCGTGCTCGGGTTGTAATATCTGCAGCCACAGCCATCCCACAGGAAATTGGAAAAAAGTGTTGGCTTGACCATTTGAACCTGCCACAAGGCAGGCATGAAAAACAAAAAAATCAAACCAACACGGTCCCGGTTTAACGTTTTGCGCCAGATTTGCAATCTCATTCCTGCGCATGAAGTCTCCAAAATAGCGCGGGAGACCGGGGCTCTGGATAAGTCGCGCACCTTCAGTCCGTGGAGTCACACGGTCAGTTTGCTGGACGCGCAACTCACCCATTGCATCGGACTCAACGATCTGTGCGACTCGCTGCAATTGCATTCCGGGCCGCTGTCCACTTTGCGCGGCGCCAGCGCCCCCAGCCGCAACGGCCTCTCCCACGCCAACCGGGAGCGTCCGGCCCAGATGGCCGAACAACTCTTCTGGCGGGTCCTGGAGCATTTGAAAGCACAGACGCCCGGCTTTGCCGCGGGCCAGCGCCGTGGCCCCGCCTTCCGTTTCAAGATGCCCATCCATGTGATTGATAGCACGACCATGGAACTGGTGGCCAACTGCCTGGACTGGGCCAAGCACCGCCGGCGCAAGGCCGCCGCCAAAACCCATATGCGGTTGAATCTGCAGAATCTTTTGCCCGGTTTTGTCATTGTGGACACTGCCGCCGAGCACGACAACCGACGGGCGCGGGAACTGTGCGCCGACTTGAAGAGCGGCGAAATCGCCTTGTTCGACAAGGGTTATGTGGACTTCGGCCACTTGCGGGATTTGGACGGGCGCGGGGTCTTTTGGGTGACGCGGGCCAAGGAGAACATGGGCTATGAGGTGGTGCGGAAAATGCCCGCCTCCAGAGACCCGAAGATTTTGCGCGACGAAGTGATCGTCCTGAGCAACGAGAACAAACCCGCGCCGGAGTTGATGCGCCGGGTGGTGGCGCTGGTCGAGATTGATGGAGAGGAACGGGAAATGACCTTCCTGACCAACAACCTGGAGTGGAGTCCGCGCAGCGTGGCCGACCTTTACCGCTGCCGCTGGCAGATCGAAGTCTTCTTCAAACAAATCAAGCAGACCTTGCAGTTGGCGGATTTTCTGGGCCACAACGCCAACGCCGTGCGCTGGCAGGTGTGGACGGCGCTGTTGACCTACGTGCTGTTGCGCTACCTCAGTCACCTCTCCAACTGGGCGCACAGCTTCACCCGGCTGTTCACGATTTTGCGGGCGGCGCTCTGGGAGAAATATGATCTGCTCAATTTGCTGGCGTGCTATGGGACAGCAGGCGGCAGCTTTCGCCACTTGGCGCGGCCCGAGCAGGCGTATTTCCCCGGCTTCCAATAAAGCTATGGGACAGCACACGCGCCCAAACAGGCGCATACCAAACCCAAAAGCCAAACTCGGAAAAATCAAAATCTCATTTTACCCCGAAGACCAATTAAACCCTTGCAAATGAACAGGTCAGCACCAGACTTTTCCCCTTATGAGACGGGTGTGTATTTGGTCGAGAAGAAGAATGGATTGATAAGCGCCAATGGGCCGGTGGCGCGGATGAGTTCGCCAAAGGCCCCGTATTCGCATTGTTCCGCGATACTCCCGTTCGCAGCATTCACCAACGCCGTGACATTGCCATTCCCGTCATAACAGTAGAAATACGTCCCCGCATTCGCGCCGCTATAAACCCTCATCGAAATTAGCCCGCCCACGCCGCCTGCCCCTTGAGGCGAACCGCTCAGGTCCAGCCCCCATACGAACGAATAGACCAGGTTGTCCCCGCCGTCCAATATCGCAACCACGTTCCAGCCGTCATAAACAAACCTGTTTGTAGAGGAATAAACCCAGCCGCTTCCGTTGTTGGTCGAAACAATCTTCTGGATGCGGCGGCCTATGTAATCATACGTGAAAGCAAGGTTCAACAATGACCCGCTTGGGCTGCCGCTCAGACTTGTCATGTTGGTCAGGCGGTTCTCGGCGTCCCAAGCATAGCTCCAACGACCATCACTGGTCTGATTTCCATCCAGATCGAAGCCGTAGGTCTCTGGCGTCTGGGGCAGGAAAACGTGGCCGATGTTGGTCGTGCCAAACTCGGCGTTGGTCCCGTTGGTCAATGCGGCCAAAGTCGTCACCGTTTGATAGACCGGGCCGGCGGTGTTGGTAATCGGCAGTTGCCGCCAGAAATAATTCGTCTTGCGATAGGCCAGGGTTTGGTCCACCCACACGGTCGCCGTGTTGGTCGCGCTGCCGATAATGTCCACCGCGCCCGGAACCGTCCGACTCGCGTATTCGTTCAAACTGTTGGCGCTGTAACTGGCCTGGCGCTGGTTGGCCCCGTTTTGATCCCCCCCAGCCAACGTCATCCGGCGGTTGCCGATGTTGTCGAAACCGTAACCGAACTGCTGCCCCGCCACCACCGAATTGTCCGGCCATTTCTTCACCGCATTAGTCACCTGGCCGAGGGCATCATACCCATACACCCAATAGGTATTGTCCACAACCGTCACCGCCGTCTTCTGGTTGGCCGCATTGTACTGGTACAGGTAATTAACCACAGATGACCCGGATGACACTGATGAGATCGCTGTCAGGCGGTTCAAAAAATCGTAACTGTTGCTCGTCGTCATTACCGTCGTTGCATTGCTCGCAAAGGTAATATGATCCACCAAAGGCGAATTGGCAAGATACGAATACGTGGCCGAATTGGTGCCGTCGGAGACCTCTGCCGCTGCAACATCCATTTCGTAGGCGCGATACTAATGGTTGCCCTCCAGTTTCTGCATCGGAATGAGAAAACAGCCATTGGTCAAAACTCCTCCTGTGAGCTTCCCTTCGAGTATGAACTGACCTTTGTATTCGTCGTCAAAATCGGTAATCCGCCCTGACAAGCCTAAACCATACATACCACTGTAATCTCCGTAGACGTTAGAGTATCCCGTGCATTTCAAAGTGAACCTGGTCGACCAATTCTTGTGAAGCCCGGCGATTTTAATGACGCCGTCATCACCCGATGGTGGAAGGTTCGAGGGGCCGGAGGACAATGACTTGGCGAACATCGCGTCTCGGTCCTGCCTCCACTCCGTCGTCACCCCTGCCAACGGCTCTTTGGTAGCGGCGTCAACGGCCCTAAAGCAAAGCGTGTGAGTGCAACCCATCGCCAACAATGACAGGGTTCCCAACACGATTACCATCCGGACAGGAGAAGGAAGATTTCGATTCATAGGGCTAGTCCTTCAACACCTTGATCAGCCCCGCTTTGTAGATGCGTACAATATTGACGTGATTAATGCCGTTATCCTTCGGCCCTGGATTTACGTCCACTTGATCGGGTAGAAGCTTCGGGTTGCCCTTAAGAGGAATCCCGTGGATATGTATCCCGTGATAGACAGTGTTTCCATGGGTTTCATACCGGCTACTGAATTTTGTGACGCAGCTTGGTACGCTGGTGGGCGGCAATCGAAGCTTGGCTACCGGATCAATCACGTAGACATCTATTTCATGATTCCGCAGTGAAGAACGGCCAAGCCACCGTGACAGTTTGACAGCGGAAATACCACCCCAACTATAGCCAAAAATCTTGATCGGCTCGGTGGGATTGAGGTTGCAATCGCCTGTGCCGGGTTCGGCGAGGAAATACTTGAGGAGATATTGATACGGATCCATTATGTCGAGGGAACGGTATATGTGATCTCCGGCCCCAACGGCATCCGCAATTTCCTTCATTTGCTTATTGGCCGCGTTTGGAAAATTCCACCATGTGTCAGCCCCGTAAAATCCAACGATGACAAGTCCCAAATCATCAATCTGGTCAACAGGGTCATTCCCCACAAAGCCATACAGATTCGGCCCTCCTTCATCTTCCTCTGCCGGGTCCCGTCCAATCCAGCGTCCTGTTGAGGGGTTGTAATATCTGGCACCGTAGTAATAAAGGCCGGACTCCCAATCGTAAAACTTGGTGGAGAACATGAAGGGGTTGAGCTTCGCCATGGGGCCTGTTGCTCTGATGACTTCACCGAAGGGGCCATATTCGTAATTGGCGGAAACGGCTCCTGTCGCGGCATTGACAAGCGCAGTCACGTTTCCATTTCCATCATACGCGACAAAATGTACTGCGTTGCTCACGATGTTCTCAGTCAGCAAACCGCCTACACCTCCGGCGCCCTGCATGTTCCCGCTCAGATCCGTTCCCCAGACGAATGAAGCCAGGAGAGCGGATGCAGGATTGAGAATCGCCACCGGATTCCATCCGTCATACACAAAACGGTTGGTGGATTGGGCGGCATAGCTCGTCCCGCTGTTCGTGGTCGTCGAAACAATCTTTTGAACCCTCCGCCCCATGTAATCGTACGTGAAATCCAATTTGTACTGCGACGCGGCCGGGGTGTTGGTCAGGCTGGTCATGTTGACCAAGCGATTCTCCCCGTCCCAAGCGTAGGTCCAACGCCCGTCATTGGTCATGTTCCCATCCGCATCATACCCGAATGTCTCCGGGTTCTTCGCCACAAACACGCTCCCCGCCACCGTCGTCTGCCCCGGCGCCGTCACCGTCACATTCGTCCACAACGCCGCCGAGGTGTTGTTGACCGCCAACTGCTCCCGGAAATACTCCCACTTCTGATACGCCGCCTGCCCGTTCACGCTCACTGTGTTGGTCGCCAGGCCCAGCCCCATCACGTCCGCATATCCCGGCACCCCGCGGCTGGCGATCTGGTTGAGCAGGTTGTTCGTGTAACCGGCCGCGCGCAGATTCGCCCCGGTCTGGTCGCCCCCGGTCTGCATCCCCGTGCGGTTGCCGATGGTGTCGAAGGCGTAAGCAAACTGTTGCCCCGCGTAAGGGGTACCGTCCCAGAAGTATTTCTTGGCGCTGGTCAATTGCCCCAGCGCGTCATACCCATAGAGCCAATAACTCCCGTCAATCAGCGTGACCCGCGTGCGCTGGCTCGCGGCGTTGTATTGGTAATTGAAATTCAGTGCCGAGGTATTCCCCGTCAGGCGGTTGACATAATCGTATGTGTTCTGATTGGTCATCACGGCGGCGCCGTTGTGCGCAAAGACAATATGGTCCACCAGCGCCGAATTGGCAAGGTACGAATACGTCGCGGAATTCGTTCCGTCCGAGACCACGCGAAGGCGCGAAGGGGTCAAACCATGTATTTGCACAATGCAAACCGCATCCGATTGCGCATCAATGGCTTACAAGCCTCAGACGATGCGAATTCTCGCTGGCAAAACGCGGAATGGCACATTTGCATTTGTTCAAGGCTTAGGATTCTGCCCCGCCATGATTCTGCCGCCTCTCCATCGGCTATTACATGCACGCCGGCGGGCACGGGACCATTGCGTCGGACTGGGATGTTTTCCTCAAGTTCATGAAAACGCACTTGCAACCGGGAACCTGACCTCTCATCTCATTTCTAACTCCCCTTGCCCGGCGGCGGCGCCGCTTCATCCAGGTCGAGGCGGAGGTCATCGTAGATGACGCCGGCATTTCCCCGGCCCATCGCATAGCGTATCTCGATGTCCAAAATAAAATTCGTTTTCGGCCGCGCTCGTCAAGTCTCTTGCTCCGTCTTGGGCGCTTGCGCTGCAACGCGGGTCTCTCCACCAGCACCGTTAGTCTCGACGCCAAAATACTGCGCACGGCGTTGAACAGGGCGCGCCGGCAAGGGCTGATCCCCACCAACCCCGCCGAGGCCGGCGCGTCTGTGGTTCCGACTGAGCTATCGCCGGTCGCATGCAAACCATTTTCTCCCTTTTGATTTGCAAATCGCGAATCAACAGGCCCGGTCATCTCAAGTTGTCTCAAACCGCTCATCTGTTTACAACCGCCTCGCATGTATCTGCGAATACATTTCAATCTTGTCGGCCAGGCTGGAGGCGCCCGCGCTGCGCGGAACTTTATGGCCGAACAAGATGTCATCCATGCTCAGGCGTTGCCCGTAATAGACGCGGTTGGCCTCGTCCGCCGGCGAAACGACCCCTCCTTTGATAGCTGCGCCTGCGTAAAGTCCTTGCCGATCGTCATAGACCAGGACCGATGGCGACGCCTGCGGCCCTGCTTCGACGCCGCCGCTTTTATTGCCAGCCGTGCCGCGCGCTTCACCGCCGAACTCAAACTTCTGATCCAGCAACATCCGGGGGGCATTGGTGGTCATCAGGAGCACAATGCAGAAGTGCTGTTCTGCACCAACCTGGAATCCCAAGCTGGCCTCATTGGCGTCCAGAAACGCGACCGGGCTCCATTTATCCAGCTTCGCATCCTTGACCAGGGCCACCCCGCCACCGCCTTGATAGGCGAAGAGGAAGCCGGCTTTGGTGCGATCGAGGAGGATGATGCCTTGCGCCTGGCGCAGGGTTTCCGCCGGGATGCATTTGTCCGGCTGGTGTTGAAATGCGTCAAACTTATCCGTGAGTGCGCGGAGGCGGTTGTCCAACTCCTGCGGCTCAATGGCCAGCGCCGCAGTGGCCAAGCCCAGTAATACCAAACCAATGATTTTAGTTTTCATAGAATCTCAATCGGCTCCAAGTCCATCTTCTTGCGCTTGCGATAGACGGTGGCTTGATCTATCCCCAACACCCGGGCTGCTTCGGTGATGCTGCCCGTCCGTTCGAGCACTTTGCGGATGTGCGCTTCCTCCAACTTCTCCAGCGATACCATGTCCCCAGGCTGCGGTGATGTGGGCGTGGCCGCCAAGGCACTCTGTTCCTCCAACGGCAAATTTTCCGCTCCGATGTTTTCGTCGTTGCGCGCCAAGATCACTGCCCGCTCAATGGCGTTGCGCAATTCCCGCAAGTTGCCGGGCCAAGCATGCCGCCGGATCCGCCGCAGCGCTTCCGCGGAGAATCCACGCGCTTTCCGGCCGCACTGAGCCGTAAAATGCTTCAGAAAATGCTCCGCAAACCGCTCCAGATCTCCGGGCCGGTTCCGCAACGGCGGCACCTCGACCGCAATGACGTTTAACCGGGAGTACAGATCTTCCCGAAACTGCCCCTGGCCGATGAGCTTCTTCAGGTCCCGGTTGCTCGCCGCGATCACCCGCAACTCCGCCTGCCGCGTCACATTCTCCCCCAACCTCTCATACTCCCGCTCCAGCAACAACCGCAACAGCTTGGGCTGTATCTCCATCGGCAAAGCGCCGATCTCGTCCAAAAACAACGTTCCGCCATGCGCCTCCTTCACCTTCCCCCAGTGATCCCGCACCGCCCCGGTAAACGCGCCTTTGACGTGCCCAAACAAATCGCTTTCCAGCAATTCGCGGGAAAGACCGGGACAACTGACCGTCACGAGAGGCTTGTCAGCCAAATGGCTTTTTTGATGGATGACGCGCGCGAGAAGGCTTTTGCCCGTGCCGCTTTCCCCAAGCAGCAACACCGAGGCCGAAGTCCGCGCCGCCGTCTCCACCATCTCCATGACCTCCCGCATCGGCCCGGTGGCAAAATCCAGCAGCAACTCCGGATTCTCCATCCTGCTCTCCTTCACTTCCCTTTCCAGCCGCTCAATGCGCCGGCTCATCTGGCTGAACCGCTGCAGGCGGGCCAGCACCCGGTGGAACTGCTCGCGCGCAAAGGGTTTCTCCATGAAATCCACCGCCCCGCGCCGCATCGCCTCCACCGCCAAGTCCAGGCTCCCCTGAGCCGTCAACATCACGACCGCCAGGCTCGCCTGGCTGCGCAACATTTGTGCCGGCAAATCCAACCCGCTCTCCTCACCCAGGTTCGCATCCAGCAACACCGCGTCAAAATTCTCCTCCTTCAATTTATCCAGGGCCGCCGGACCAGACCCCGCAGGCTGGGCATAGTGCCCCTCCTCCTCGATCAGCAGACTCGCCGCATCCCGAAACGTCTTGTCGTCATCTACTACCAGAAAGTCCATAGAAACAGGGGGCGCATACGCGGTTGCTGCGCTCCATTTGCGCCTTTGGTTGATGCCAGCGAAATCCATGCCATGCAGAAGAGCAGCAGCCTGCAAGGAGGATTCAACCGGCCGCCGTTGCATTTTGCGAAAACGATCTCGCTATTCGCCGCATTCTGCAACGATCCATCAGCGCGGAGTGAAATTCGGATCGAGCCAGTACTTCAGAATAATCGCTTTCCAGTTCGATCCTGCCAAAAATGGATGCCCCGAATCATGACCAACTTTTCCTGAGCGCGCATCACATCGCTCCTGATTCGGGGAACGCGAGAATTGCAGAATGCAGGCTTGGCGCAAGCCGAACATGGCAAAATGCAGAGGTCGCGCAGTTCTCTGCCCGAGGCAAACTAACGCAGCGCCCCGTGCGGTGACGGTTTTTCGGACCTCGAACAGTTTGGCATAGTTCCCGCTTTAGCGTTGTTGGGCACGGCTGCAAGGCAAAGCCCGGAGCGATAATCTAAATATCAATCACATGGACACAGAAATAAAAACGAAGGCGGGTTCTGCGGACTTGCCTCAACCAGGCTCTGGAGCGCCTGCTGCGCGGGCCAAATCGAACGTTGTCCTCCTAGTTTTATGGGGGCTAAGCTGCCTAACCTTTGTCTGCATCTTGTGGGCGCAATACCAAAAGCGCGCCGAAGAGACGGAACAGTCGGTTCAAGCCATCGCCTCGTATTCCAATCATGTCGGCACCCTCGAGGACAAACTGGCCCAGCAAGTCAGCGTCAATAGCACCCTCGAAAGCAACCTCGCAGCCACCAAACTCAAGGCCTCCAATGATTTGGCCGCCATTGAAACCACCCTTTCCGCCACGACCTCCAGCCTTGAAAAAGCGCATGGCGAGGTCAAGAGCGCCGAGGCCGCCATGGCCGAGAAAGACAAAAAGATCGCCGATTTGGCGGACCAGAATACCGAGTTGGACAAGGAATCCTACGACTTGCGTGGTTCCATCAGCATCCTCGAAGGACAAATCGCGGCCACCCAAAAGAAACTGGATTCCTCTGAGGGCGACAAGAAGCTTCTGCTGGCAGAGTTGGCACGCCTCCAGACGCAAAAGGATGAGTTGGAAAAGAGGCTCAGCGATCTGGCTTTTCTCAAAGCCACGGTCAGGAAGTTGCAGGAGGATCTGGCCATCGCCCGCCGCTTGGACTGGATCCGGCGCGGCATCTATGACGCCGTCGCCGAAAAAGGCGGCGAGCGCCTGCTTCATCCGATGCTGGCAGGTTCAGCCGCTGCCAACAACGCCCTGGACGTGGGCCTCCAGCAGAATGGCGGCGTCATGATCAACCCGCCCCCCTCCACCAATTCCCCGGCCGCCAGATAAAGTCCCACACGGCTAGCCGCCGGTATTCAATACCACAAAAAAAGTGCTGCCCTGGCCGGGGATGCTTTTCACACCGATGCGCCCACCGTGGGCCACCGTGATTTCGCGGGCGATGGGCAATCCCAGCCCGGCGCCGTTCTTGTCCTGGCCGGGCACGCGGAAAAAGCGGTCGAAGACGCGGGACTGGTATTGCTCCGGAATGCCGGCGCCGTGATCGGTGACGCTGAATTCGACGCTCCCTTGCCTGGTCCGCACGGCGCGGAGGATAATCTCGCCGCCCTCGGGGGAGTATTTGACGGCGTTGGCAATGAGGTTGGTAAAAACGTGGTCCATGCGCTGGCGGTCCACCGAGACAGACGGCAACTGCGGATCAACCACGCAATTGATCTTGATTCCCCTGGCGGACGCGCGGTCGGCCATTTGATCCCTCATGCTTTGCAGGAGTTCGACCGGGGCGACCTTCTCGCGGCGCAATGCCTCGCTGCCCTCCTCCAGGCGGGCCAGATCCAGCAGATCGTTCAGGATGCGCAACAACTTCTCGCTGTCGTCGCGCGCCGCCACGAGCAACTCCTCCTGTTTGGGCGTCAGGCCACCCAAAGTTTTTTCGAGCAGCAGATGCAGCCCCATGCGCACGCTGGTCAGCGGGCTTTTTAATTCGTGGCTGACCGTGGCCACCAGGTTGGTCTTGGCCGAATCGAGCAGACGGAAGCGGGTCACATCCTGAAGCACCACGGCCACGCCGAATAACGCGCCTTCGCGGTCCTGCATGGCCAGGACGCGCGGGAGGAAGAATCTATCCGCCCCCTCGAAACGGAAGGTGAGGCCTTCGGAAAAGTCGTGCGGGAGAAAATTGCGGCCGCTGCTCAAAGCGGATTGGGCGAGGGACTGGAGGCGGACGGGCAGTTCATTGCCGAGTTGGAGCGCGGCAGACAGGATGGTGGCGGCGGGATTCTTGAGTTCGATGCCACCTTCTTTGTTCAGCACAAATACCGGGTCGGGGAATGACGCCAGGGTGGCTTCCATGGTCCGATGCAGGCGGACAATTTCCGACGTGGTGCTGCGGCGGTATTCCTGGAGCAAGCCGGCCATTTTGTTAAACGCCACGGCCAAAGCGCCCAGTTCATCATTGGCCAGCACAGGGACGGGTGCGCGCAGATTGCCGTCTCCCAATTCGCGGGTGGCGGCGGTGAGGTTGCGGATGGGCTGCAAAATGGAACGGCCAATCCGGTAACAGAAAAAAATGGAAAATGCCAGGACCACCGCCAGTCCAAAGGCCATCCAGCGGGTCATCTGGCGCACGGCATTTTGGACGTCATGGTCGGCGGCCAAAATGGCCTCATAATTCAGGCCGCGAATCTTGCCCAGTTCACTCCGCAAGCCGGCGACCAGGAGCAGAAAGGCCGAGCCCCGCAATTCACCTGTTGCGCCGGACGCCCGCGGGCGGATCGGGGCCGTGGCCGCGTCGTACAAATCGTGGTAGTCGGACGTCAATTGGCGCACCAAGGCTTGCTCCCCGGGCAGTGGCCGTGATTTGGCGAGCAAGGCGAGGTTTTGCTCGAATTGACGGTTGTATTCGGCGAGGGCGTTTGTGGCGCTGTTCGGGCTGCCAGGCCCTGATGGAATAAATCCCTGCACCCATTCATCCAGGAGGGAGTTGATCGTTTGAATTGCCATGATACTCCGGTAATTTTCCTTCACCTTGGCGTCCACCCGGCCGGCGAGGCGCGAAAACGAGGCGATAGCGCAGATGCCCATCAGCAAAAACATGGCCACCAACGGCAGCAGGGTTAGAAGCAACCGGGTGCGCAAGGATGAATGCAAGGGCTGGGTCATGGCGGCTCGATGGCGCGGCGGCGGGCGGCCTGGCTACGCCGGATTACTGTTCAATCCTCTTTCGTTTTCTGTAGAGGGTGGCGGGATTGATGCCGAGGATGGTGGCGGCTTCCTCCAGGCTGGCAGCCTGGTCAATCACGCGGGCGATGTGTTCGGCTTCCAGTTCCTCCAGCGACACTTTGGCGCCAAGCTGGACGCCGCTTTCCACCCCGGCCGCGGGATTTTGGGCAAATTGCTCGGGCAGATCATGAACTTCAATTCTCTCTCCGCACGCCAGGATGACGGCGCGTTCCACCACATTCCGCAACTCGCGCAAATTGCCCGGCCAAGCATAATTCCGCAGCGCGGCCTGGGCCTCGGGTGAAAAACACTGGATCGGTTTGGCGCATTGCCGCGCGAAAAACTCCAGGCAGTTTTGGGCGATTCTCAACGTGTCGCCCGGTCGCGCCCGCAGCGGTGGCAGCGACAGGGAGATGACGTTCAGGCGGTAATAGAGGTCTTCCCGGAAGCGGCCTTGCTGGACGGCTTCCGGGAGGTTGCGGTTGGTGGCGGCGATGACGCGCACACTGGCTTTGCGGGTTTTCGTTTCTCCGACGCGCTCGAATTCTTTTTCCTGGAGCAAGCGGAGGAGTTTGGGCTGGATTTCGAGCGGCATTTCGCCGATTTCATCAAGGAAAAGGGTGCCGCCATCCGCCACCGTCACCTTGCCCACTTTGTCTCCCACCGCGCCGGTGAAAGCGCCGCGCACATGCCCAAACAACTCGCTTTCCAGCAATTCGCGGGAAAGGCTGGGGCAGTTGACAGTGACAAACGCATTTTCCTTTTGCAGGCTGCCGGCGTGGAGGGCGCGGGCCAGCACCGATTTGCCGGTGCCGCTCTCACCAAAGAGCAGGATGGTGGCGGGGGTGGCGGCCGCTTTGAAGGCCAAGTCCAGGACTTTCTGCATGACTGGTTCGCAGGTGGCGAGGTCCGCCGCCGGGGCATCGGAACCGAGCCGCGATTCCAATTCGGCCAGACGAACCTGCAATTTGCGGCTCTCGACGGCCCGTTCCACCACCTGGCGAAGCTGGCTGGGGGTAAATGGTTTGGCGAGGTAATCAACCGCGCCGCGGCGCATTGCTTCCACCGCTGTTTCAATCGTCGCGTAGGCGGTGAAGACAATCACCTGCAAACGCTGGTCGAATTTGAGAAGTTCGGGAAGGACCTCCAGTCCGTCTTCGTCGCCAAGTTTCAAATCCAGGAACGCGATGTCAAATTGGGCTTCTTCCATTTGTTTCAGCGCGGCCTCACGGCTGCTGACGCTGGTAATGTGATAACCGATTTCTTCAAAGGCCAGCGAGGTGGTGCGGCGGATATTCTCCTCGTCGTCAATGATCAACAGGCGCATGGCGCCATTGCCTGCCTTATTCATCCGCATACCGGTTGATTCTAACCCACTTTGCGTCAATCGGCAATCTTTCCATGCCACGGGCCGTGTCTTCATTTGAAAGTCCGGCAGATTTTTCCATGCAAATCCCTAATTCTCAAGGACTTTTAGGAATGTTTAAGTTGTTCCAAAGTCAATCTGGATGTTCACACTCCCGCCCACCCCTCTCAACCATGGGATTTCGGTTGCGACGCTGACACGGCCATCCGCGTATTCGCCGTGGCCGGCCCGCGCCGGCAGCGCGAAGATCTGACTATGGATAAATGGTGCGGTAGAAGCCCATTCCTCCGCTGGGAGTGTCGGTGTATTGGAAGGCACCGGTGCTGCCAGCGGTCACGCTTGCGCCAGGGATGTCCTGCCAGTTGGCCGGATTGATCGTGGGCGAATGCTGCACGCGATAGGTGTAGCCCGGGATGCCAGCCCCATTGATGAGGTAGGAGCCATTGCCAAGACTCGTGATCGTCAGATTTTGCCCTGCGGAGGCGTCCACTGCAATGGCCACGGTAATCGTTCCCACGGCGCTGCCACCATAGCCGTCGGTAACCGTGTAGGTGAAAGAATCGGCGTTGGTGAAGCCCTCGGCTGGAGCGTAGAATACCCAGCCATCGGCGACGGTGATGGCGCCGCCGTTGGCGCTCGTCGAACTGGGGGTGATATTGAGCGCATCGCCGTCGGCGTCGCTGCAGCTCGCCAGTATTGTCGCCAGGCTGACTTTCACGCCCAGGGTCGGGTATCGCTGGATGGTGAGGTTGCCCGCCATGGGCGGCGTATTGATGACCTCCGCCGGCGCCAGGGAATTGGTGATGCCGGCGAAGTTCTGATCGCCGGCGTATTCGGCGACCACCGTGTTCGAACCGTGCGGCAGACTGTTGGTGGCAAACGCAGCCACGCCACCGGACAACGTGCCCGCACCACCGATACTGCCGTTAACACGAAAGTTCACTGTGCCGCTGGGCGCGCCGACGCCAGGAGGGACAGGGCTGACCGTCACGGTGAACGTCACGTTCGCTCCCGGCAGCGCCGGATTAGACGAAGACACTATCACACCGGTCGTGTTCGCCTGGGCCACGTTGATCGTCACGGTGGGCGTGGCCGTCGTGTAGTCGGTTGTGTCCGTGGGCGTGAACGTGGCCGAAAGGGTCTGACCGCTGCCCGCGTGCAGGACTGTCCCGGCCACCGGACTATAAACAAATGCGCCGGGAATATTGGCCGTCGCATCCAGTTGCGTCCCGCTCAAGGCCGTGCCATAGACAATGCCAGCCGGATTGCCCCACGTAATCACCGGCGCCGCCTGCGCCACGTTAATCGTCACGGTGGGCGTGGCCGTCGTGTAGTCGGTTGTGTCCGTGGGTGTGAACGTGGCCGAAAGGGTCTGACCGCTGCCCGCGTGCAGGACCGTCCCGGCCACCGGACTATAAACAAATGCGCCGGGAACATTGGCCGTCGCATCCAGTTGCGTCCCGCTCAAGGCCGTGCCATAGACAATGCCAGCCGGATTGGCCCACGTAATCACTGGCGCCGCCTGGGCCACGTTGATCGTCACGGTGGGCGTGGCCGTCGTGTAGTCGGTCGTATCCGTGGGTGTGAACGTGGCCGAAAGGGTCTGACCGCTGCCCGCGTGCAGGACTGTCCCGGCCACCGGACTATAAACAAATGCGCCGGGAACGTTGGCCGTCGCATCCAGTTGTGTCCCGCTCAAGGCCGTGCCATAGACAATCCCCGCCGGATTCGCCCACGTAATCACTGGCGCCGCCTGCGCCACGTTGATCGTCACGTTGGTTGTGACCGGTAGAAAAGTTGTGGTGTCTGTTGGGGTAAAGGTGACAGAGAGCGTCTGACCGGAACCGGCATTCAAGATTGTGCCGGCAGCGGGGGTGTAAGTGAAGGTGCCGGGCACATTGGTCGAGTCGTAAGTCGCGGTGGCGTTCAATTGCGAGGCTCCAAGCGCCGTGCCATAAACGATGCCCGCCGGATTCGCCCAGGCCAGCGTTGGATAAACCTGACCGACAATGGTCAGCGACCATTCCGTAAGCTCGTTGGTGCCGCCCGACTGGAGGTCGGCCAGGAAAAGTGTCCATTGGCCGGCGGCGTTAAGGCCGTTGAAATTTGCCAGCGCGGTGGTGCGCGGCGAGGTGTCCAGGACGGTGGCCGGGTCCACATTCCGGTCGTCCGGTTGCCAGGTGCCGGTGAGCGGCGAGCCAGCCGCGGGCGTCGTCTTGTTCTGATAGAGATGAATGTCCCCGTTGGCCGCGCTGTCCTGAAAAGTCACGTCGAAGCCGCTGTCGGCATATCCTGCAGGATTGGCGGCAGTCTCGCCCGGACGATTGAGGAGCACAGTAAAGCCACTGGCGTGGGTCACGTAACCGTAGAGGTCGCCGTTGAATTCGCCGGTGGTCTTGAGATGCACCGTCATGGAGGTGATGTTGCCGATGGCTGAATTGAGGGTGCGCACCTCGCTCAGACCGGAAGGGTTGCCGTCCGGCACCAGGCGGTTGGTGGTGAAGGTGTAGGTTTCGGTGGTTTGCGCTTGAAGGAGCGGCGGTGTGGCCGCTCCAAGGAGCATTAACAGGAATAGGATTGTCAGTTTCTTCATAAGCGGGGTGATTTGAGGTTCGTGGCGCGGGGCGGTTGTTGCCGCGCGCAACCGGGCGTCAATAAGGTCGAAAGCAAAATGGTTGGTGATGGTCGTTTTCATAACTCAAGGATAGGTCGAGCGATAAAACCCCGCGGGCAAGCCGCTGCCTGGGGAATTGGTGAACCCAAACGCGCCGGTGGCGTTGGCCGTGCTTGTCCCCAGCGTCTGCCAGACAGGGGCCTGGAGACTTTCGGCGTATTGAACGGTATAAGTGCGTCCCGGTATGGCCTGAAATTGGATGAGAGCAGCGCCATTGCCGAGATCTGCGACGGCCACAATGTTTTGCGACTGGCCAAGATCAACTGGCACGGTGACCCAGACTGGTCCAGCGGCTTGGGCTCCTTCACTGTCCGCGATCACATAGGAGAAAGCGTCGGAGTTGGTGAATCCCGCCAGCGGCGTGTAGAAAATCCAGTTGCCGCTGACGACGACAGTCCCTCCATTGGTGCTCTCCGGCCCGGCGGAAAGGAGCGTCAAAACGCCGCTGTCGGGACCGGTGTTGTCCGCCAGCAAAGTGGCGACGCTGACTTTCGCTCCGCTCTCCGGGTAGCGCTGCAACACGACGTTCATGGCGGCCGGCGGCGAGTTAATGGTTTGATTTGGGCTTAGGCTGGCGGTGCTGCCAAGGAAATTGCCGTCGCCCGGGTATTGGGCGCTGATGGCGTGCGTGCCGGGCGAAAGCGAAGCGGTGCTGATGCCGGCCACGCCGCCGGCCAGGGCAACGGGAGGACCGAGGGGCGCGCTGTCGGCGTAGAATTGCACCGTGCCCGTGGGCGTTTCGCTGCCGGGAGCAACCGCCGTCAAGGTGGCGGTAAAGGTGACATTCGAGCCTGTCAACGATGGATTGGCCGAGGACGAAACAGCGCCGGCCAGCTGGCAGGCGTAATCGCCAGTTGGCCGTTGTTGAAATTGAAAGTATAATTGCTCGCGCTCAGTGTGCCGTTGGCCGCCACAATCGAATAGGGACTGCCCGCCACGCTGCTGGTTGCGGTCGCGCTCGTGCTCAGGCCCGGACTGCCGGCCAGGACACCGGGGCCGTCTCCATTGACAAAGCCGCTGTAGCTGGCGGTGAAGGCCGGATTGCCCTGGCCATAGACCCGGGTGGCGTTGTTGGCCGTGACACTCAGAGGCGCCTGGGACACCGTCAAGCTGACAGAGTCGGTCACGCTGTTGTAATCGAAGGTGTCGTTCGGAGTGAAGACCACCGACAGGACGTGGCTACCCGCGTTCAATACCGCGCCGGCCGCCGGGTTATAGGCGAAAGTCCCGGGCACACTCGCCGTCGCGTTCAATTGGCTGGCGCTCAGGGCCGTGCCATAGACGACGCCGGTTGGATTGGTCCAAGTCAGGGTCGGCGTGATCGGCGACAGGCCGGCCAGCAGAGCGTTGATCATGTTAGACCCGTTCGGGGTGCCCCACCCGGTGCAAAGGTCGTAGCCGGCAACGGCAAAGTACTTGGTGCGACTGTTGTGGTTGGTGTTGTTCCCGGTCGTTATGTCGTGGAAGTCGGAGGCATAGTCCGTCCCTTTGCCGATGGCATAGACCGCCGGGTTGATGAAGCCGACCGTTCCCTGGCCGTGGGCCGCGCCGCGTTGGTTGACCAGCGCGGTGAAGGCCGCCCAAAGCGGGGCCGCGCAACTGGTGCCGCCAAAGTCTCCCAATGAACCATTATTGTAAACCACGAAAATGTTATCCGCCGTCAGGGCCACATCCGGAATGTTCCGCATGTTGGTGGAACCCTGGTTGGCGGTCATGCTGATGCCTTGTTGCCAGCTCGGAATCGTGAAAAGGGTGCTGACGCCGCCGCTGCTGGCGTCCGCCTGGCCGGGAAACCAGCTCCACACTGTTTCCGACACCCACGATCCGCCCGGCCCGCTCGTCGCCAGAGTTGTCCCGCCCACCACCGTAATGTAAGGGTCATCCGATGGCTCGCTAATCGGATTCCTGCTGGAATACGCTCCGCTGTCGCCGGAAGCTTCAAAGAACGACTGCCCCTGCGCGGCGAATTGCAGGAAAATTTGATCCCCAGTCGCGTTGGTGCCGCCGCCCCAACTCCAGGAAGAGCTGAGTTGTTTGGCCAGATTGTCGGTGGCCATGCGGTTCAAAACATCGTTGACATCGGCAATGGTCAGACCGGTGTTGGCCGCTTCATACACCATCACGTTGGACAAGCCGGGCGCCATGGCGATCGCCATTTCGATATCCAGAGACACCTCCGCCACATAATTCGCATTGCCATCCGGGACGCCGCTGAACCCATTGATCAATACATTCGTCAGCGGGACGGCCGCCAGTCCGCCCTGGTGTTGGTAGTTGGTGATGTCATTGGCATAGTAGCCATCCAGCTCAAACAGCCCCACGCTTTGCCCGGTGCCGTCCAGGGTGAGATTCGGGACATAGGCCGCCCTGAAATCGTTTCCCAGATAAGTGCCGCTTGGCCCCGAACCGGCGCCTGGCGTTGGGCGCAGCGCCCGATCAATGGCACGGGCCTTAAGACTCATCGGATGCGGCGTCGCGTAGTTGTTCAAGCCGCTGATTTCCAGCACCGGCACACCCGCCTCAACCGAAGGCTCCGCATCCGGCGCAAAAAACGTGCGCGCTTCCGCCGGGTGCTGGTAAACCCGCAGCCTGACCTGGAATGCCCTCTCCACGTTCGCGGCCGACCCGCTGACATCCAGCAGCAGACGATTGGGATGCCGGCCCGTTACCTTCAAACCCTGCCTCTCCACAAAATCCACGACCTTCTGATAATCCTGTTCCTTCGGACCAAACATTTCTGTGAATTGCCCGCTCGTCAGATAATGATGATAATTGGGACTGGCGGGGTCGTAGAGTTGTTGGAGCAAGCTGGTGAGACCCTCCCTGTTGCGCAAGGGCAGCCCGATGGCCAGGTCCAGGCGCGTCAACGCCGGCACGTTGCCCACCGCTTGGAGGTGCGCCACCACCGCCGGCCTGTGCCCAGCCAACACCTGTCTTTCCTCAGCCTGTCCAGCAAACGCCAACAGAAGAGCGGCGGGACAAATGACAGTTCTCAAGCAAGACAGCATATGAAGCGACACGCAACCGGCCGGCACGAATTCAAAAGCGCTGGAACATTTGGCTCAACCCTGTTGCGCAGCAATGGTCAACAAGGCAAACGGTCACCCTAGTAACATTAAACCACCACCGAACATTTGCAACGTCAATCCCCGGCAGTGTCCTCATTTGTTGGAGCGTCGAGCCTGTGGCTCGACATCGGCGCATAGCGCCGACACTACAACAATCAAATCAGGACACCGCCCAATCCCCGCTCAATCCTGCGCCAAAAGGCGGTCCCGCAAGGTTTTCCGTGAATTGCCGCGGGGATTGAAAGGACTGGGGAGCGCGTGCGTCTCTCGCGCGCGCTCGCCTAAATCGCCGTTGCCCGATCAGATCCGCTGAAAACGCCGAACACGCTTTCTGGGCTGTCACTGGCGGGAGTGGACGGGGCGGACGAGGAGGACCTTACATACGGACGTGCTTCGCCGCGTCAAGCCGGCAGGAAGATCTTGCGCAGTTTGCACTTGAAACCCGGCAGCACGACGCCGCCGGCCAGAACGTCGTCCAGGTCCGTCAAGGACTCGATGCTGTCGGCGGTGTAGATACGGACTTGCTGCTTTGGCAAGTTGACCAGCCAGGCCAGCTTGGCGCCATGCTCAAAATAGTGTTCCAGTTTGCGGCTGAGCTGCGCCATGCGGTCGGAGGGGGAGAGAACTTCCACCACCAGATCGGGCGCGCCGGCGAGGAATCTGTCCGGTCTGAGCTCGATTTTTTTCAAGCGTGCTTTGCTCACGAAGGAAACATCCGGGGAGAGCAGCAAATCTTCGGCAAGACGAAAACCGGTGCTGGAGTCGTAAACCTCGCCCAGTTTCCGGGATTCGGCAAGATTTAAAAGCATCGTGCCGATGCGCATACAAGTTTTCCCGTGGTTGGCATAAACCGGGCTCGATAATCAAATCTCCATCCAGCAATTCGTATTTATGACCGTCCCTTGGAAGCGTTTCCAATTCCTGGTCCGTCCAGGTCTTTCGTGTCGTTGTCGGCGCGGCTGTCTGCATAGAGGGAATCCTACACGAAATGGCGGCGCGGTCAAAGGCCGCGATTGACAAAGCGGCGGTGGCGGGCAAAGACGGGGCGCAAGGCCAGCGAGGTCTGGTCCTGCATCTCCTGCAGTTCGCGGTAAATTTTTGAGTTGGCGGCGATGGGTGCGACGGTTTCGGCGCGGTTCAATTGCACAAACTCGTCGGTGATCTGGTGGATGGAAACCCGTTCGCCCCGTCGCAAGCGCCAGCACCAGAGGGCTTGCAAGGCCGCCCCGTAAGCCGCCCCTTCGCTCTCTTTGAGCGTCACCACTTCCGCCTCGAAAATGTCGGCCATGATCTGCCGCCAGAATTTGGATTTGGCCCCGCCGCCGGTGGCGCGGATTTGGCGGGGCTTGACCCCCAGCTCCCGCAGGCGTCGCAAGCCGTAATTCATGCCCAGCGTCGCTCCCTCCATGGCCGCGCGGGCAAAATGGGCGGCTGTAAAAGTGGCCTGGCTGGCCCCGAACCAGACGCCGGTGCCGTCCGGAACATTGGGCGTGCGTTCCCCTTCCAAGTAAGGCAGCAGCAACAAGCCGCCGCAACCGGGCCGGGCCCGGGCCGCCTGGGCGGCGAATTGCGCGTGTGTCAAACCGAAATCCTCGCGCACCATTTCCGTGGCCACCGTCACGTTCATGGTGCAGAGCAAGGGCAGCCAGCGGTTGGTGGAATCGCAGAACGCCGCGATTTCCCCCCGCGGATCAATCACCGGCTTTTCCGAGCAGGCGTAGATGGTGCCGCTGGTGCCGAAGCTGGCGGTGACCACTCCGGCGCGGGTGTTGCCCGTGCCAATGGCGCCCATCATGTTGTCCCCGCCGCCGGCGCTGACCAGCACGCCGGGCTGGAGTCCCAATTGCCGGGCCGTCGCGGCCTGCAAAAGGCCCGCCGGTTGGTCGCTGCGCAGCAAAGGCGGCAACGCGCCCGCCAGCCGGGGGTCAATCGCGCGCACCGCTTTTTGCGACCAAACCCGGGATCGGACATTGAGCAGGGCCGTGCCGCTGGCGTCGCCGAATTCCATCACCCGGTTGCCAGTCAACCAGAAATTCAGATAATCGTGCGGCAGCAGCACGCTGGCCAGCCGGGCAAAATTCTTCGGCTCCTTCCGTTTCAGCCACAGAATTTTCGGAGCGGTAAATCCAGGCAAAACCGCATTGCCCAATTCCGCAATGGCTCCATCCAGCCCGCCGAGCGCGCGCGTGAGGATGTCACACTCCGCCGCGGTGGTGGTATCGCACCAAAGTTTGGCCGGGCGGATGACCTCCCCGGCCGCATCCAACGGCACAAAGCCGTGCTGCTGCCCGCTCACCCCGATGGCCGCGACTTCCCCCGCGGCGGCGCCGGCATTTTTCAGGGCGGCTCGGACCGCGTGGGCGGCGGCCTGGCGCCAAGTCAGGGGATGTTGCTCCTTGGCCCCCGGCGGCAATCCGGCAATGAGATCATAAGCCCGGCCCGCCCGGCCGAGCACCCTGCCGTGGCGCGCATCCACCACCAGAACTTTGGTGGACTGCGTGCCGCTATCAATGCCAACAAGGAGAGTACGCATAAAAACACTTTCGAGCGGACGCTTTGCAGCCGGAGCACGCCAGGGGCCCGGGCGCCGCGCGCCGAGTCATGGCGGCCGGCGCTGCAAAAAGCGGAGCGCCGGCTGGGAGATAATTTAAACTACGATTCATTGCGCAAGGCGAAGGCGGCCAAGGCGCCCAGGGTGATGACGAGCGAGGCGGCTTCGAGCCATTTGCTCACCAGAATGACCGCCCAGATGGACACCCAAATTCCAAAAATGACGGCCGCAAACAGGACTATTTCTCCGCGAGTTCGTTCCATAAATTGCGGGAGAGCATAAGGAATGGCGACATGGATTTCAAGCGTGTTGTTGAGCTAATGAAAATTAAATTTCCCTGCTTGTCTTCCGGCCGCGCCCACCGCACACTCCGGCCCGGTAATGAACCGCATCCCCAATGTCCTGGGCGCCGTGCTGCTCCTGGCGGCGGCGCCTCTGCCGGCGGCTGATATTCTGCCGCCTGGCAATCGCGCCGTCCCCCTCGGCATCCATGCCCTGACCGGCGGCAAAGTGGTCGTCAAGCCGGGCGAAGTGCTCGCATCGGGCACGATTTTGATCCGGGACGGTTTGATTGAAAAAGTGGGAACCAACGTGGCCATTCCACCGGACGCGCGGGTTTGGGATTTGAAGGGCCAAGTCATTTACGCGGGATTCATTGACCCGTATCTCACCTTGGGCAGCAATGCTGCACCCGCCGCGACGGGCCGGCGGGGAGCGCCTCCGGTGCCGGAGCGGGATCTGGCGTTGCGGGCGGGCGGACGTTTTTTTGGCGTGACCGGCGATGAGCCGGATCCCGGCAATCCCGGCCCCGGCGCCGATCTGGCCAGTGTGGTCGCCGAACACCGGGTGGTGGAAGGTTTCTCCCCTGCCACAAACGCGCTGCAGAGAATGCGGGAAATCGGCTTTACCTCCGGCAATGTCGTCCCTGAAACGGGCATTATCCGGGGCACCAGCGCGTTTGTGGCGCTGTGCGACGGCAATCCCAACAACATGGTGATCCGCTCCGACGTTTTTCAGCACGTCGCCTTTGAGACTGGAGGAGGAGGAGGAGGAGGAGGAGGTTTTCCCGGTTCGCTGATGGGGATCATCTCGGTGGTGCGGCAGAGTTTTTTTTCCGCGCAGCATGACGCGCTGGACCGCCAGAATTACGCCAGCGCCCCGCAGGCCCGGCCGCGCCCGGCCTTCAATCCGGCCTGGCAGGCGCTCGGCCCGGCGCTGCGCAAGGAGATGACGGTCGTCTTCGATCCCAGGAGCGCGTTGATGGTGGATCGGGCGGCACGGGTGGCGCAGGAGTTGGGCTTGAACTTCTATCTGGTTTCCAGCGGACAGGAATGGCGCCGGCCGGACCTGGCCAAAGCGACGGGCGTTCCGTTTATTGTGCCGCTCAATTTTCCCGAGGCCCCAAGGATGCCGACGGACGACGACTGGAACTCCGTTTCCCTGGACCAACTGCGCGCGTGGGATTGGGCGCCGCAAAATGCCGCGCTGCTGCGCCAGCAGGGTCTGGAAATCGCCCTCACCACTTTCGGTCTGGACACCAAGGCCAATTTCCGGAGAAACCTGCGCGCCGCCCTGGACCGCGGCCTTTCCGAGGATGACGCCCTGGCTGCGCTGACGACGGTTCCGGCCAAACTTTGCGGAGTGGACCGCCAACTCGGCACGGTGGAGGCGGGCAAAATGGCCGATTTGACGGTGGTTTCCGACAAGGGGTATTTCGACTTGGACGCGAAGATAAAATCGGTCTGGATTGACGGCAAATTCTATCGGATTGACACCGATGAAACCAACGCGCCCGCGGGGGAAGGGACCACCAATGCGGCGGCTGCCACCGCCAACCCACCCGGACGCGGCCGAGGCAACAGGGGCGGCCGCGGCGCCGCCGCCGCCCGGGAACTGGCCAAAAAACTGGTGGCCCGTTCTCCCATGGCGGACCACGGACCCGTCCCGGGCACGCCGCAGGTTTTTTTGCTCACCAACGCCACCGTTTGGACCTGCGGACCCCAAGGCCGGCTGGAAGGCGCTTATGTGCTGGTGCAAAACGGGAAAATTGCCAAGGTGGGAAAAGGCCTTCCCGGCAGCACCGTCCAGGTTGAGACCAACATTGACCTCCACGGCCAGAACGTCACCCCGGGCATTATTGATTGCCACAGCCACAGCATGATTCTGGGCGGAGTCAACGAATCCGGTTATCCCTCCTCGGCCATGGTGCGCATTGGCGATGTGGTCAATTCGGAATCACCCAACATTTACGATCAACTGGCCGGCGGGGTGACGGCGGCCCACCTGTTGCACGGGTCGGCCAACCCCATCGGCGGGCAGAATTGCCTGATTAAATTGCGCGACGGGGCCAGCCCGGAGGGATTGAAATTCGAGGGCGCCATCGCCAGCATCAAGTTCGCCCTGGGGGAAAACGTCAAACAATCCGGCGGCGGCGGCGGCCGGGGCGGCGGCGGGCGCTTTCCCCAATCGCGCATGGGTGTGGAAACCTTTTTCGCCAACCGCTTCGTCGCCGCGCAGCAATACTTGAAGAAATGGGACGACTACACCAACGCCGCCAAGGCCGGACCCGCCGTGCCGCCCGAACGCGACCTGGAACTGGAAGCGCTGGGGGAAGTCCTCCAAGGCAAGCGCCTCATTCACTGCCACTCCTATCGTCAAGATGAAATTTTAATGCTGCTCCGCCTCATGCAGGGTTTCCATGTGCAGATCGGCTCTTTTCAACACGTCCTGGAGGGTTACAAAGTGGCCGATGAACTGGCCCAGGCCGGCGTGGGCGGCTCCACTTTCTCCGACTGGTGGGATTACAAGTTCGAGGTCTATGACGCCATTCCCTACAACGGCACCCTCATGCATGATCGCGGCGTCCTGGTCTCCTTCAATTCCGACAACGACGATCTGGCGCGGCGCCTCTATGCCGAGGCCGCCAAAGCCGTCAAATACGGCGGCGCTGCGGAAGAGGAAGCCTTGAAATTCGTCACCCTCAACCCGGCCAAACAATTACGCGTGGACAACCGCGTCGGGTCCCTGGAGCCGGGCAAGGACGCCGACTTCGCCATCTGGTCGAAATCGCCGCTGGATTCCGCCACCGTCTGCCTGGAAACGTGGATTGAAGGCAAAAAATATTTCGACCGCTCGCTCGCGCCCGCGCGCGACGAGGCCATCGCGAAGGAACGCCAGGCCTTGCTGGCCAAAGCCAAAGGAACCTCCGCCAGCGCCGGCCCATCCGGAGGCGATGCCGCCGCCCAGCAGCAGTTTTTTGAAACCGCCCTCGAACAACAGAGCCAATCCGACGACGAAAATGCGGAGGCCGCCATCCAATGATATGAAATTGCGGACTTCCCATCTGCTTTTCCTGTGGACACCCCTGCTCGTGGCGTCTCTGTTCCTGGCCCGCCCGGCTTTGGGGGAAACGATCCTGCTCAAGAACGCCACGGTCCACACCGTCTCGGGCCAGGTTTTATCACCGGGCGACGTGCTGATTGAAAACGGCAAGATTCTCGCCGTCGGCCAGGCCGCCCAAAAGGCGGACCACGTTGTGGATCTGAAAGGCCAGCATCTTTATCCGGGGTTGATCGCCCTGAACACCGCGTTGGGCCTGGTTGAAATCGCCGCGGTGCGCGCCAGCAGCGATGAGGCCGATGTCGGCCAATTCATTCCCGATGTCCGCTCATGGATCGCCGTCAATCCGGATTCGGAATTGATTCCCGTGGCCCGCGCCAACGGCGTCACTATTGTGGAACCCACCCCGGAGGGCGGCGGCCTGGTGGCCGGCCAGTCTGGATTGATTGCCCTCGATGGCTGGACGAGTGAAAAAATGGCGTTCAAGACACCGGACGCCCTCCATGTTTATTGGCCGGACATGAACATTAGCGCCACGGGGCGGCGCGGCGGCGGCGGCGGTGTCGGCGGTCGCGGCCGCGGCGGCAGAGGCGGCGGCGGCAACCTGGATGAACAGGACCGGGAGCGCCTCCTCAGAATCAAGGAATTGGACGATTACTTCACAGACGCCCGCGCCTACGATCAGGCCCGCCAAGCCGCCAAGGACAAGGGCGCGCCCGATCCGGGCCTCAACCCCTCCTGGGAGGCCATGCTTCCCTATGTGCGCGGCCAGCTCCCCATCATGGTCCACGCGGAGGACGCCCGCCAAATCAAGGCGGCGCTGAAATGGGCCGCGGCCAACCAGTGCAAAATCATCATCGCCGGCGGACGCGACGCCTGGATGGCGGCCGATCTGCTGGCCAAGGCCGGCGTCCCCGTTATATACGACAACGTTTATACGATGCCGGCCCGCGATTTCAAACCCTACGACATCCAGTACAAGGCGCCGGAAATCCTGCGCCAAGCCGGCGTGAAGGTGGCCATCAGCATCGGCGCGGGAGGGAGGGAACCCTCCGAAGATCCATCCGCGGTGAGAAACCTCCCTTATGCCGCGGCCATGGCTGTGGCCTTTGGCTTGCCGGCGGAAGAAGCGCTCAAAGGCATCACCCTTTATCCGGCCCAAATCATGGGTGTGGCCGACCGCCTCGGTTCCATCGAGGCGGGCAAGGACGCCACCCTGTTTGCCTGCGATGGCGACATTCTGGACCTTCGCGCCAACGTCAAGCACGTCTGGATCGCCGGCCATGAAGTTTCCCTGGAAACCCGCCACACCCGCCTCTACGACAAATATAAAAACCGCCCCAAGCCGTAAGCGAAGCATCCGTCCTATCTGTCCCATTGGTCCTATCCCTTGCCGATTTGACACCGCGCCAGCCTCTCCGTACCTTGCCTCCATGTTCGAACTGTCCGCTCCCTACCAGCCAGCCGGCGACCAACCCGAGGCCATCGCCCGGCTGGCCGAAGGCGTGCTCTCCGGCGCCCGGCAGCAAACCCTCGTCGGCGTCACCGGTTCGGGCAAAACTTTCACCATCGCCAACGTCATTCAAGCCGTCCAAAAACCGACCCTGGTCATTTCCCACAACAAAACCCTCGCCGCCCAGCTTTACGCCGAGTTCAAAAGTTTTTTTCCAAAAAACGCCGTCGAGTATTTCGTTAGCTACTTTGATTACTACCAGCCCGAAGCCTACATTCCCCGCACCGACACCTTCATTGAAAAAGATTCCAGCATCAACGAGGAAATCGAGCGCCTGCGCCTCTCCACCATGAGTTCGGTCCTGACCCGCCGCGATGTCATCGTCGTGGCCAGCGTCTCCTGCATTTATGGCATCAGCAGCAAGGAGGATTACGAGGCGCTCATCCTGCAAATCCGCACCGGGCTGGA
This sequence comes from uncultured Verrucomicrobiae bacterium, assembly GCA_963707025.1. Classification (GTDB taxonomy): domain Bacteria; phylum Verrucomicrobiota; class Verrucomicrobiia; order Limisphaerales; family Palsa-1400; genus JBEKOF01. The sequence continues at coordinate 489,584 of CAVPOM010000005.1, forward strand.
GCTTTCCCGCGACCTGTTCCTCTGCCGGCTGGTGGATTTGCAATACTCCCGCAACGACATCGCCTTCGAACGCGGCCAGTTCCGCGTCCGCGGCGACGTGGTGGAGCTGCGCCCCGCCGGGACGGAGGACGGATTGCGCGTGGAGTTTTTCGGCGAAGAAATCGAGCGCCTCAGCCGCTTCGATCCGCTCACCGGCGAAACCTCGGAAACCCCGTCCGCCGTCATCATTTTCCCCGCCAAACAATTCGTCACTCCCAACGACAAAATCAAGCGCGCCCTCCTGGGCATTCGCGAAGAAATGGGCGACCGCATCGCCTGGTTCGAGGCCCGCGGCAAATTAATCGAAGCCCAGCGCATCAAAATGCGCACCGAGTACGATCTGGAAATGATGGAGGAAATGGGTTTCTGTTCCGGCATCGAAAATTATTCCCGCCACCTGGGCGGCCGCCCGCCCGGCTCGCGTCCCGGCACCCTGCTCGATTTTTTCCCCAGGGATTATCTCATGATCGTGGACGAGTCCCACGCCACCGTCCCCCAAATCGGCGGCATGCACGCCGGAGACAAGTCGCGCAAAACCGTCCTGGTCGAGCACGGCTTTCGTTTGCCCAGCGCCCTGGACAATCGGCCGCTTGAGTTCTCCGAATTCCAATCGCTCCAGGGCCAGACCATTTACGTCAGCGCCACCCCGGCCGAGCAGGAAATCCAGTGGTCCGGGGGCCGGGTCGTCGAGCAAATCGTCCGCCCCACCGGCCTGATTGATCCCAAAGTCACCGTCAAAGCGCTGAAGGGGCAGATTGACGACCTGATGGAGGAAGTCCGCGCCCGCGCGGAAAACAAGGAGCGCACCCTGGTGACCACGCTGACCAAACGATCCGCCGAGGAATTGACCGATTACTTGCGCGATCTGGGCGTCAACGTCCGTTACCTGCACAGTGAGATTGACGCCATCGAACGCGTCGAAGTTCTCCGCGCCTTGCGCAAGGGCGAATTCGATGTCCTCATTGGCATCAATCTTTTGCGCGAGGGCCTGGACCTTCCCGAAGTCTCGCTGGTCGCCATTCTCGACGCCGACAAGGAAGGTTATCTGCGCAGCGCCACCAGCCTCATCCAGACCGCCGGCCGCGCCGCCCGCCACATCCACGGCGAAGTCATCCTCTACGCCAACGTCCTCACCCAAAGCATCCGCAAATTCCTGGCCGTGACCGAATACCGCCGGCAAAAACAGATCGCCTACAATCAGGAACACCACATCACCCCGCGCAGCGTCAGCCGCGCCGTGGAAGACAGCCTGGCCGTCTATCAAAGCGCCCGCGACAAGGCCGAAATGATCCTCCACGAAGTCAGCGGCAATCTTGACCTCAGCCAGACCCTGCTGGATTTGCAGGCCGAAATGCTCGAGGCCGCCAACCATCTGCAATTTGAAAAAGCCGCCCTCCTGCGCGATCAAATCCGCGAACTCAAGCGCGGCCTGGCCGGCGAAGCCGCTCCCGCCGGCAAAACTCCCCATCCCCCGCTCACCTACAAATCCCCCCGCCGCGCCAAAAAACAGCGCGCCTGAACGCCGGTCTGTGCCGGCCGTATTAAGGCTGTTTAAGAAATTGTGCAGCCGTGAATGAGGATGGTAGGGCGCGCACTCCGTGCGCGCCGCGGCGGGCAATCCCGGCCTGCCGGGACCCTACCGCGTGATGCGGCTACAGCATTTGTGAAACCGCTCTCGTCCGATGCCATGGCCCTGGCAAAATCGCCGACCCGCCGGCAGCCAAACCCGCGTTTCCCCCAAACTATTTTCGCTTTTGCAAATCCACTTGTTTGGGGGCAAAACCAGTTCAAAAACCATCTGACCCGCGCCGTCCCAATCAACGTAAAAAACAAAATGATGACCCGAAATCCAAAAAGCCGGCCAATTTGCAAGGTGCGCGTGCCCGCCATTTTGCATTTTGCATTCTGCATTTTGCCTTTATCATTGGCCCCGCCAACGATGAATCCCTGAATTATGGCCGAGAGCAAAAAACATGTTTACGACGAGAGCAAAATCAAAACGCTCTCCTCCCTGGAACACATCCGCCTGCGCACCGGCATGTACATCGGCCGCATCGGCGACGGCTCCCATTGCGACGACGGCTGCTACATCCTGATCAAGGAGATCATTGATAACGCGGTGGACGAATTCATCATGGGCTACGGCAAGGAAGTGCAGCTTAACATCGAGGGTCACACCGTCGCCATCCGTGATTTCGGCCGCGGCATCCCCCTGGGCAAGGTGGTGGATTGCGTCTCCAAAATCAACACCGGCGCCAAATACAACGACGACGTCTTCCAGTTCAGCGTCGGCCTCAACGGCGTCGGCACCAAGGCCGTCAACGCCTTGTCCCGGGAATTCCTGGTGCGCAGCCATCGCGGCGGCGAATTTGTGGAGGCCTCCTTCAAAACCGGCCGGCTGAAAAGCGAAAAGAACGGCAAGGCGCCGGGCGAACCGGACGGAACCTTCATCCGCTTCGTGCCCGACCCGGAGATTTTCAAAGAGTGGCAGTTCCGCCCGGAATGGGTGGAACGGCGCCTGCGCCATTACAGCTACCTCAACAGCGGCCTCAAGCTCATTTACAACGGCCAGACCTTCGTCTCGCGCAACGGCCTGTTGGATCTGGTGCTGGAGGATTTGCGCGCCGACAACGCCGAGCCGATTTATCCGCCGCTCCATTATGCCGGCAAAACGCTCGAGTTTTGTTTCACCCACAGCAACAGCCGTTACGGCGAGACTTTTTTCTCCTTCGTCAACGGCCAGTACACCAGCGACGGCGGCACCCACCTCAGCGCCTTTCGCGAGGGCCTGCTCAAGGCCGTCAATGAATTTGCCAGGGGGAAATTCGAGGGCGACGACGTGCGCGAGTGCATGATCGGCGCCGTTTCCATCCGCCTGAAGGACCCGGTCTTTGAATCGCAAACCAAAAACAAGCTCGGCAACACCGAAATCCGCTCCGATCTGGTCAACACCGTGCGCGAGGAATTGCTCCATTTTTTCAACCGCAACAAGGAGGTCGCGGAAAAAATCATGGCCAAGGCCGAGGACACCCGGCAGTTGCGCAAGGAATTGCAGGAAGTCAAAAAACTGGCCCGCGAGCGCGCCAAGGCCATCACCCTGCGCATCCCCCAGCTCAAGGACTGCAAACTTCATTTTGACAAGGCGAAGGGCAAGGGCCGCGGCTCCATGATTTTCCTCACCGAAGGCCAGTCCGCCGCCGGCTCCATCGTCAGTTGCCGCGACGTCGCCACCCAGGCCATTTTCGTCCTCAAAGGCAAGCCGCTCAACGTCTGGGACCTCAAGCGCGACATTGTCTATCGCAACGACGAGCTGTACAACCTCATGCGCAGCCTGGACATCGAAGACAACCTGGAGGGCCTGCGCTACGAGAAAGTCATCCTGGCCACCGATGCCGACGTGGACGGCCTGCACATCCGCAACTTGCTCATCACCTATTTCTTCCGTTTTTTCGAGCATCTGGTCCACGACGGCCATCTCTTCGTGCTGGAAACACCCCTCTTCCGCGTGCGCAACCGCGAGCAAACCATTTACTGCTACAGCGAGGCCGAGCGCGACGCCGCCGTGGCCAGGCTGGGCCAGAGCGCCGAGATCACCCGTTTCAAGGGCCTGGGCGAAATCACTCCGTCCGAATTCAAACAATTCATCGGCGACCGGATGAGATTGAGCCAGGTGGAATACGCCGCCAAGCCCGAGGCCGCGGGAATCCTGGGATTTTACATGGGCAAAAACACCCCCGAGCGCAAAGACTACATCATGGAGAACCTCGTCGTGCCTGTGGAGGATTGACCGCCGAATTGCTCAATGTCACTTGCACCCATGCGGTGCCCTGATAAACTTACATTATGAGCAGCAAAGAAATCGCCGTGGCCTTGATCGGCAAATTGCCGGAGGAAGCAACATTGAAGGACATCGCCCAGCAAATTGAGATGATCGCTGGCTCTGAGATCGGCCATATTCATCGCGATGCTCAGGGGCGAGCATGGATTGACGATACCAACGTCAAGGTCATCGAAGTGGTTCTTGACCATTTGGCGACGGGCTCGTCCTCCGAAGAAATTCACGTTCAGTATCCGCACCTTTCGCTGGCGCAAATTCATGCGGCGCTGGCCTTTTATCACGACAATCGGGATGAGTTCGACGATGAAATCAATCGCGGGGTGAATCAAGCCGATTCGGCTTGGGCCGCCAATCAGAACTCCCCACTCCGGCAGCGTTTGCGGGCTTTGGGCAAACTTCGGTGAGTGTGGCCCTTTACATGGATGTGCATGTGCCCCGCGCCATCACGGTCGCTCTTCGCGCTCGTGGTATGGATGTCCTTACCGCGCAGGAGGATGAGGCGGCCCTTTTCTCGGATTCCGAATTGCTTGACAGAACCCGTGAGCTTCTTCGTGTGCTTTTCAGCCGCGACGAGGACTTGCTGGCTGAAACAGCCGCACGCCAGAGATCTGGCCGAACTTTTTCAGGTTTGGTTTATGCCCATCAATTGCGCGTCACGATTGGCCAATGTATCAACGATCTTGAATTGATTGGAAAACTTTGTGAGCCAGACGACTTGGTAAATCGCGTCGAGCATCTGCCGTTAAGGTAGCCAACGAAAATATGGCATCCAAACGCAAACCAGAAGATCCGCCGCCAACACTGCCGCCGGCGGCGCAACCATCCGCCGACTCGCCCGCTGCTGAAAGGCACGTCCAGGCGGAGCAAGTAGAACTGGCGCCGCACCGGCCGTTCGTGCCGGGAAAAATTGATCTCGCGCTGCACAAACGCGTGGACCGCAGTTTCCTGGACTACGCCTCCTACGTCATCCGCGACCGCGCCATTCCCAAGTTGTCCGACGGCCTCAAACCGGTGCAGCGCCGCATCCTGTGGGCCATGCACGAAAGCGATGACGGACGCTTCACCAAGGTGGCCAATGTGCGGGGCGACGCCACCAAATACCATCCGCACGGGGATGCTTCCATTGACGCCGCCCTGGTCGTGCTGGCCAACAAACGCTACCTCATCGAAGGCCAGGGAAATTTTGGCAACCTCCACACCGGCGATCCGGCCGCCGCGCCCCGCTACATCGAATGCCGCCTGACCGAACTGGCCCGCACCGAGCTGTTCAACGATGCGCTCACCGAATTTGTCCCCAGCTACGACGGCCGAAAAATGGAGCCGGTCGCGCTGCCCAGCAAACTTCCCCTGCTGCTCATGCTGGGGACCGAGGGCATCGCCGTCGGCATGTCGTGCTGCATCCTGCCGCACAATTTCCCCGAATTGCTCCAGGCGCAAATCGCCATTCTGAAGAAACAGCCGTTCAAAGTGCTGCCCGATTTCCAAACCGGCGGCCTGATGGACGCCCGCCAATACCGCGACGGCGCCGGCAGCGTCAAGATGCGCGCCAAAATCAAAGTCAAGGACGCCTCCACCGTCGTCATCCAGGAAATCCCCCCCAACACCACCACCGAAACGCTCCTCGCCTCCATCGAGGACGCCTCGCGCAAGGGCAAGATCAAGGTGAGGAGCATCAACGATTTCACGGCGGAAGAGGTGGAAATCGAAGTCAAGGCCCCAAGCGGCGTCACGGCGGAACAATTGGTGGACGCCCTTTACGCCTTCACGGATTGCGAAACCACCCTCTCCAGCCGCCTGGCGGTCATCCGGGACAACCGGCCGGTGGAGATGACGGTATCGGAGGTGTTGCGGGAAAACACCGCGCAGCTGGTGGCCACGCTGAAGCGCGAGCTGGAATTGCGCGAGAGCCAGCTCCAGCAGGAACTCCATTCCAAAACGCTCGTGCGTATTTTCATCGAAAATCGTATTTACAAGACCATCGAACCCTGCCGCACCAACGAAGCCGTGCTCCGGGCCGTGCAGGACGGTTTCAAGCCGTTCCGCCGCCAGATGTACCGCGAGCTGGCCGCCGGGGACCTGGAGATGCTCCTGGGCGTGCGCATCCGGCGCATTTCGCTCTTTGACATCAACAAACATCGCGAGGAGATGGACCAGATCAAGGCCGATTTGGAGCAAACCCGCGGGCATCTGAAGAATGTCAACCGCTACGCCATCGCCCATCTGGAGGCGCTTCTGGCCAAATACGGCCCCCTCTATCCGCGCCTGACCAAGTCCAGCCGCTACGACGAGGTGGACGCGCGCGAGGCCGCCTTCAAGGCCTTCAAAGTGGCCTACGACCGCCCGTCCGGCTACCTGGGCCACAAAGTTTCCGGGGAGGAATTCAAACTGGACTGCACCAAGTTTGACAAGCTGCTGATGGTGTTCAAGGACGGCCACTACAAAGTGGTGGAGCTGCCCGAAAAAATGTTCGTCGGGCCGGACCTGGTTTTTTGCGCGCTGCCCGAACGCGAACGGGTCATGACCCTGGCCTACACCAATCGCGACGCCAGCTATGTGAAACGGTTCACCTTTGGCGGGACGATTTTGAACAAGGAGTATTTCTGCATTCCACCAAAGTCAAGAATACTTTTCTTTGAACCGGACACTCCGGCGGAGCTGTTCATCCGCTACAAGGCCGCGCCCTATCAAAAGATCAACCAGCAAACCTGCCAGCCGGCGCAGGTGGAAGTCAAAGGCCCCAAAACCCGCGGGCGGCAGATTTCCATCAAGGAAGTCGCCGCCATCAACAGCAAGCCGCCGCGCGGCTGGGACCCGGCGGCGGCGACGACAAAATTGGAATTCGTATGAGAACCGGCCCTGTAGCGTCGGCGCTGTGCGCCGATTCCATTTCCTCTCCCCACGCAGTGGAGAAAGATGGCCAGGGAGAGGGATTCATTCCATCCAATGGCGGGCGTCGGCTTAACCGCCGAAGTGCAGAACAGAACCACCCAAACGGCGGCCTTTTGTGATCCTTAGCCGTACTTCGAGGCTGATTTCCTTTTCGATGCGGGCGCGGTCCTTCTCCGAAGCCTTGGCCAGTTCGCCGGCGCGGGCCTGGCGCAGTTCGCCGGCCAGGCGCTCGATCTCTTGCTTCGGTACGGCATAACCTGGCGGCACGATTGGTCTCATAAATTTGCCAATCATTTTAGACAGGATTTGGGGCGAGTAACGTCTTAAATTAAAGAGATGGCATCATCGCCCGACATCGCACGGCTCTACGACGCCCACGCCCCCGCCCTGTTCGCCTTCCTCCTGAACCTGTTGCGCAACGAAGCGGACACTTTCGATGTCATGCAGGATTTGTTCATCAAGCTGGGCCGGCGTTCCGGGCTTGTTGCAGGGCGTGCGCGAGGAACGCGGCTTCCTTTTGCGGATGGCCCACAACGCCGCCATTGACTTGATTCGCCGGCACGACGCGCGCGAAAGGAATTACGCCCAGCTCGCCCGCGAACAGATTTGGCTCTTCGCCAAAAGTCCCGATCCTGACGAACAACTCTTCCGCGAAAAACTGGCCGCAGCCCTCGGCGAACTTCCTCCCGACCAGCGCGCCGTCGTCCATTTAAAGCTTTGGGAAAAGCTCACCTTCGAGGCCATTGCCGAAACCCTGGAAATCCCCCTGAACACCGCCGCCAGCCGGTACCGCTACGGATTAGACAAATTGCGCGACCGGCTGCGTCCCCTCTATGACGAAATCAAATGAACGCCGATTTTGAAAAACACCTGCAAGGCCAGCCCCTGCGCGAACTCCCCCGCGACTGGCGCGCTGAAATCCTGGCCGCCGCCTCTGGCCTTCGAGACCGTGGCGACGGTGCGACGTTATTGACGGATGAGGACAAGGCAGGGCGGGCAGTCCTCTGCCCGCCGCGGCGCGCACGGAGTGCGCGCCCTGCCTCCTTAGACGGAATCTCCACCTGGCCCTCGTTACGAGGCTGGGCGGCCCTGGCCGCAGTGTGGGTTGTGATTTTCCTGCTCCACCTGACCGCAGCGGACAAACCGCGCCTGGCCGGGAATTCACCTGGAATGACGATGCGATCCTTTGCCATGTTGCACGAACAAACGCTGATGATGGCCGAGACCCTCGGCCAATCCAATCCTCACCAACCGGCCGCCGCCGACCCGGCTCCGCCGAGACCCCGGAGCGAAATAGCGCACAGACAACTCATCGGCTGACTTAACGATTATATGGAAACTTCCCCCACCCTCACACCGCCCGCCCGCAAAATGTCCGGCAAGCGTTTTTTTACCTGGCGCGTCATGCGCAAGGTGGTTTTTGTTTTGGCGGCATTGATCACCCTGGCCGCGCTGGTTGTTGCCGAAGAAGATTGGCGCGGTTCCCGGGCTTGGGCGAACTACAAGCGTGACATGGAAGCTAAAGGTGATCATTTCGACGTCGCCCGCTTGATTCCGCCCAAAGTCCCCGATGACGAGAATTTTGCCATGACTCCGATTCTCGCGGCGGTTTTTACTTCGCCGCCTGGAGATGCGAGCCTGCCGCTCAAGGTCGCGACGAACAAGGTCGGTGACGGATATTTTGCCGCAGTCAACAGAGGCACAAACATTGCCCCCCCTTGGTTTGATCGTCCTGTAAAGCGCCAGCCTCGCCCTTTGGGCTGGAACTATGCGACGGCCGTGGATTTGAACGGCTGGGCGGCCGCGATCCGGGAGGCAAATCCGGCCTTGCCCGCTGCCGAAATCACCAACCCGGTCCAGGCCGCAACTACTGTGCTGGACAACATGAAAAGCGGCGACTTCACCCTGGCGGAACTGCAATCCGCCGCCGCGCGCCGCTATTCCCGCTTTAACATTCCTTATGAGGAATGGGACAAGCCGGAGGTAGTTGAAGCGACGATGCAACATTTTGCCATGACAAAGTGGCTGTTTAGGTATCTCACCTTGCACGCCGAAGCTGAAATGGTTTCGGGCCGCTCCGACGAGGCCCTCAAGGACCTCCATGTGATGTTCCGCCTTGACGACGGGTTGAAAGACGAACCGCTGCTCATCTCGCAGTTGGTGCGGATGGCCGCCACCACAATTATGTTGCAATCCGTCGGCGAGGGGCTGGCGGAACATCGCTGGTCTGAGGAGCAACTGCAAATCTTGCAGGACCGGCTGCAAAAGACCGATCTGCTCGCCTCAACCGTCCTGGCGTTGCGCGGGGAGCGCGACATTTGCGTCAACTTGAAGTTCGACCAAAGCTACATGGCGCCGCGCGGCTGGAATCGTCTCGAACAATTCAACCTCAATCGTGCCTGCAATGAAACGGTTTTGCCCCGGTTAGATCTGGCGGCGAGAGAAATCAATCCAAGCGTCAATCATTCGATGGATCTGGCTTTTCAAAAATCCTACGGCGCAAAAGGTTTCAGCGCCTTCCTTCATCATACCATCATGGCGAACTTGACGCTGCCCGCCTTCGCGCGGGTCGCAGAAAAGGCCGCACTGGCGCAAAGCGAGGTGGACATGGCCATGGTGGCGTGCGCCTTGGAACGATGCCGGCTGGCGCAAGGCCAATATCCCAAAGAACTTAATGCCCTGGTTCCCCGTTTCGCCGCCACCCTGCCCCACGACATCATCAACGGCCAGCCTCTAAAATACCGGCGGACGGAAAACGGCCGGTTCATCCTCTACTCGGTTGGCTGGAACGAAAAAGACGACGGCGGTGTGGTCGCCGCCACCAAAGACAATCCAGTTCGGCAGGACCAGTTGCAAGGCGACTGGGTGTGGCGGTACCCGGAAAAACCCTAAGCCGGCTCCGGCCCGTCATAAGCTCCGAGCAGGACCATTTGGAAAAAGCCGCTCAGTTCCAGGGCCGACATGGCGCGCGTCTGCTCCACGGTCAGTTTCCCCAGGGGCACCGGTTCCAGTTCGGGCAGGCCCAGCTTCACCCAACAGCCCACGCGCACGTCGTTCAACACCTGCAGCAGCCACTCCATCTGCTCGGCCGTGAGGGTGAAGCGAAATTGGCCCGGCGCTTCCAGCCGGAAACGGCCGGGGGTGGCAAAGAACTTTTCGAGTTTGCCGATATGTTCGCAGCGGCGCTGCGCCATCGCTTCTTCCAGCAATTGTTGTTCGGCTTTGATTTCTTCGGCGGCGCCCTGGGTGATCTGGTGATAGCCCGAATCCAGTTGCGGATAGAACTTCAGGATGCCCAGCAGCCATTCCAACTCCTGCTTGCTGATCTGGAAAACAAAGGCGGCGGGACCATTGCCGCTTTTTTGGGAACGAATGAATTTCATTCCTCGCGTTCCATGGTGGCCTGCAGGCCGTAGCCTTGCAATTGATGAACGTAATGCTCGGCCTTTTCAAAAGTCTCGCGCGCCAGCAAACTTTTGCCCGCCTGATGGACCTGCATCATGTGCCGCTCCGCCCGCGCCTTGGGCCAGCCGAAGACAATTTGAAAAACGTGTGTCACATAGACCATTAAGTTGACAGGATCATTCCAGCAAATCACCACGTAACCCCGGTCCCGCAGTTCGCGAGGCTCGGTTTTCTCTTTCTTCCCCGTTTTGGGCGGAGCGATGGGCGCAGCCGACTGAGACATGCCCGCAATATACCAACGATCCGGCTCTTGCGCCAGCCGGGAAAAACGGGGCGAATGGAAATGGAGAAATAACTTGAATTTAACGGCCGGCGGGGCGTCCATAAGAATATACGGAACACATTATGAAAAAACTATTTCTCGCCTTGCTTGGAATCGCCGGAGCCAGCCTCGCGGCTCAAGCCCAGTCGGAGGGCATTTCCTTCTACCTGCAACCGGACAACAGCCCCATCATTGTGGGAGGCGCTGCGCCAGTCTATGCTCAACCTGTTTATACCCAGCAAATTGCATACGAAACACCAGTCCAGTACAACGCACCGGTGCAATACGTTGCGCCAGTCCAGTACAATGCGCCGGTCCAGTACAATGCGCCGGCGCAATACAACGCGCCGGTCCAATACAATGCTCCGGTCATACAGAACGCGCCGGTGTATTACACCACTGACCCCTGCCAGGCAGAACCGGTCTATTCCGCTCCGACGGATTGCGTTGATTACTCATATTCGACCGTCCAAGTCATTCGCTTTGGCGGAGCCCAGGCGCGCCAGCAGGGCTACAGCTTCGGTGCGGGGCGTTGAGCCATTTGGCGAGTTCTCAGGGCTTAAATCGAATTCAGCCATTTCCAAACCCGCAATGCTTCCAGCACGCTCCACGCCTGGGCGTCGCAACCGCGCGGTTGATGAGGAGCGTCGCCATCCAGGATTTCCGGCAACTGGCCCAGGCAACCACCCATCATAAGACTGTCCATGCCGGCGAGATAGGCTTTGGCGGCGGCGACAGCGGCCGGCGATAAATCCCAGGCCCGCGCCAGCGCTTCACAGGCCCCAGGAAGCGTCCAGACCCAGGCGGTGCCATTGTGATAGGCCGGTTTGCGCCGGGTGTCCTCGTCTCCTTCGTAACGGCCCTGATACGGTTCGCGCGGCTCGCCCAGAAGCTGGCCGTCGGGCAGGCGAATCTCCAGCGGCGGCCAGACGGGCAGCGGTGCCAGCGTGCGAAGCGCCCCCGGCACAAACAAAAAGCGCAAAGCCGCCGCCACCGCCCGGCGCGCCGGCGCCCCCGTGACAAAACCAAAGGCAATGGCCGGCAAATAATTGCTGCGCAGGGCGTTGTCCGGAACCGCGGCGGCGGCGGATTGCCCGAGTTTGGCGATCAGCAGGTCGGCCAGGTAGCCAGGCTCCTCCAGCCAGAAGAACTTCTTCAAGGATTCCTCCGCGCGATCCGCCAAAACGCGCCAGGCTTCACCGGCAGGCTTGGCGCCGAGGCGTTCGAGTTGGCGCAAAAGGCGGATCCACAGGACCTGGATTTCCACCGGATAACCTTCGCGCGGCGTGCAGGCGGGGAAATTGGTGTCCATCCAGGTGAAATGGGGCGGACTCCAGATCAGGGCCGAGGCGGGGTCCATGCGGATGCCGTTGGCGGTCCCGCGCGCGTAATCGCCGCCGATTTCCGCGAGCACGTCCGCAATGGCGCGGCCGTTCGGGCCAGGCGCGCCTGTCATATATAGTCTTATCCAGTTGCGCCGTCTCCTCGCACACCACTCCATACCACAACGGCGCATCGGAAGTGTCGCGATCGGAGGCGTCTTCACCGTGGATGGTATTGGGCAGCAGGCCGCCGGAGCAGAAACGGCCGAAGGTCATGAGCAAATCCTCGACTTCGGAGACCATGCCCGCCGCCAGCAAGCCGCGCGCGCTGATCAACGAATCGCGGCCCCAATCCAGAAACCACGGGTAGCCGGCGATGATGGTGCGTCCCGCGCCGCGGCGAACCACGTAAGCGCGCGAGGCCAGGGTCAGTTGCCGTCCGAAGGCGTCGTCCTCCGGCCATCGCGCCTGGCGCAAGGCCAGTGAGTCGGCGGCCTGGCGGGTGGCGGCAGAGGCCGCCACCAGTTCCAACGCGGGCGGCGGAATGTCCGCGGAGAGAACCACGGACACGCTTTTGCCCTGGGTCAAAGGCAGGTCGAACCAGCCGGGGCTGTAGGCGTCGCCATCGGGGACTTGCGCGCGGCTTTGTTCCACCGGGTGCGGGATGCCCTGGCACCATTCGGGCTGGGGATGGTAAAGGCCGGTGTTGCTGAAGACGCGTAATTGCCGGTCCGGCGCGGGCGTGAAAGCGAAGCCAGGGCGGTCAGGCAGTTCGCGGCAATTTTGGGTGAAATGAAATTCGGCGCCGCCGTTGCGGTGGGTTTCGCCGTGAAAACCGCGGTCTTCAATATCCGCCCGCACCGTCAGGCGCACATCAAATTGCGGCGGCAAATCGGCCGGCCTGGTGCCGGGCCTCCGGGCGAAGGTGAACAGGGTGGTGTTCCAGTTTTCCAGCATGCCGGCCGTGAGCTGGATTTCCACCGTCCTCCCGTCGCCCGCCTCCGCCACAAAATCCCACACCGCCGGCTGGCCGGTCTGGAACGAGGCCAGATTTTGCAGATTCAGCGCGGTAATAAATCCGTCGGCGGAAACCCAGACACGAATGCGCTTGACCAGAACGTGACGATCCACGGGGAATTCCGGGTGGAGATTGGCTCCGAGGGCGCAGTCATATTTTGAATTGATGCTGCCCAGATCAACGCAAAGGCGCGCCATGCCGCCCCGGCCATTGGTCAGCAACACCAGCGACGAGGGCGGCGGCTTGGCCAGCACGGTGGCGATGGCGGGCGTGGCCGCCAAAAAGCGGACGGCGGCCTTCACCCGTTCCGTGGTCAGGCCGTGCCGCTCCAGGTCCAGCTCCGCGTCCGCGGCGGCGCCGGCCGGTTGCGGGGCAAAACAGGCCGCGAAGCCGTCCCGCACTTCGATCGCTTCGACGTGTCGTTGCCATCCGCCGCATTCCAACGTGGCGCGGAAGCGGCGCGGATCGTGCAGCAGCAGCCAATGGCCGGGCGGCACCGGGGTGACGCGGCGGACGTCAATCAAACTCCAGTCCACCACCTGCGGGAATTTCCCTTTGGCCTCGTCCAGCGCGCCGCACAAATCAGCGCGCGCTTGGACGCGGTTGATATGAGGAAGCGCCGCCAGAAAATCGCGCGGGCCGGCATGGACGCGGGCGGCCAGGGCGCGCCAATCGCACGGCCCGATTTCTTCGGGCAACAGCACCTTGCTCAACGCGGCAATGGCCCACGCGGATTGGGCGCGGGCGCGCCGGTATTCCTCCCCGGCCAGGCCCTGGGGTTTGGGAGTCGAAGCCAGGCAAAAAGCCGCGCCCGGTTCCAAGTCAAAAATGATATTCGCGCCGGCCGTTTTGCCTTGCGGCGCCTTCTGGCCGAGCAAATCATATTGCGGCGGGCCAAGGCCGGCGCATTGGTCGCCATCCAGGGCCAGTGTCCGGCTCTGGCGCTCGTCCATGTTCACCAGCGTCAGCACATGATCCAGTCCCTCGGCGGAATCGCGCCGCAGGGCATAGACCGGCGAATCGTCCTGGCTCAAGCGGGTGAGAACGGCGCCATCGAAGAAGCAGGGATGCCCGGCCAGCAGGTGATTGAGTTGCGCCAGTTCGGCCAGCAAATTGTCCGGGTTGCCCCAGGACAGGCCGCGGCTGGAGTGAACATTGATTCTTTCCGTCGCCAGCCACTCCACGCCGCTGGTGAAGCCAAACCCGCCGCTCACGCTGGTCAGCGCGCACAAGCGGTTGCGCATGAGCGACCAGACGCGCCCGCTGCCGGCCAGACGGTCGTTGTCGTGGGTCTCGCTGTAGTTGATGTAGAGGCCGAGCCGGGCGCTTTGGCGATGGGAGTAATCCAGGTAGCGGGCCACGCTGGGGCCGCCGAAATTCTGGAAAAGTTCCGAGTAGGCCCATTGCATCCCCCCTTCGGTGAGGAGCGATTCGGTGGCCGCCCACGGGCCGCCCAGACCTTCGAGCAGAAAAACCGTTTGCGGGAATTCCTGGCGCACCCGGGCCTCGATGTATTGCCAGATGCGCACCGGCACCTTGTAGCCGGCGTCGCAGCGAAAACCATCCGCGCCCCGGCGGCACCAGGTCAAAAAGGCGCGGGCCACTTCCTCCCACAAGGCGACGTAATTGGGGTCCAACTCCACCAAGTCTTCCCACGTCACCCCCCAGGCGCCCGGGCTGGCGAAACGGCCATCCGCCCGATGGACAAACCACTCCGGATGATTCTCAAATAACGCCGAGCCCCAGCCGGTATGGTTGATCACCATGTCAAGAAGTATCCGCCCGCCCCGGCGATGCACCGCGTCGGTCAGCTCGCAGAATTGGCCAATCCCGGTCGTCCGCTGATCGAATTCCACCAGCGCCGGATCAATGGCGGTCAGGTCCAGGCAGGCGTAGGGACTGCCAAAGCGCCCGAAGCGTGCGAAGGTGGTGGGCACGGGATTGACCGGGAGCAATTGCAAAATCCGGCAGCCCAAAGTGTCGAAGATGTGCGGCAATTCGCCGATCAAGCCCCGCAATTTTCCGGAAGGCGGAATGACCGTGTAACCGCGTCCGTCCAATTTCTGCAACTGCTTATCCCAGGCCGGGTCCTGGGTGGCGCGGGCGCGCTTGGATTCGCCAAACAGGCGCGGGAAGGCGCAATAAATCGTGTTGGCCGTGCGATAATCGCTGGGATGGACGGAAACTCCGGCGTCGGCCCCGTCGGGCCAGACTTGCCGCCCTTCCGCCGTGACCATGTAAGCTTTGGCGCGATAAAAGCCGACATCGGTCAGCGGCATTTCCACGGCCCATTCGCCGCTGGGCAGGGGCTGAAGGGGAACATCGCGCCAGAAGGCGATGGAGAACGGATTTTTGCCGGCGTGGGTGGCGATGACTTCCTGGCGCAGGCGGCCGGCCTTGCCGAGGTTGGTGCGGAGGAGGGCGCGCGCCCCTGTGGCCAGCGCCGGGGGCAGGCGCAGGCTGAAGCGCACGCGGTCTCCGACAAAGCGGAGCAGGCGTTCGCCCGGCGCGGGACTCATGATCAGGCCGTCCATGGAAATGCAAAAGGCAAAGTGAAGAATGAAGAATGAAGAATAAAATGACAAGCGATAGATTGGCCTGGAATGGCGTGATTTTGATTTCGCCATTTCGGGCTTGCAATTGGCCTGGGGTTGGATACTTTTCCCTGCTCCGCTCCCTGAAAGAGCGGGATGGACAAAAAAAGAATTATGGCCTCAGCAAACGATTTACGCAAGGGCATGGCCCTCAATTATAACGGCGACATCTCGGTGGTGCTGGACACGCAGCACCGCACGCCGGGGAATTTGCGCGCCTTCGTCCAGGCCTCCCTGCGCAGCATCCGCACGGGCAAAACCTCCGACGTGCGCTTCAGTTCCACGGAAAAAATCGAGGTGGTGCCGATGATGACGCGGAAGATGGATTTCAGTTACAAGGACGGCGAGGATTTTGTTTTCTCCGATCCGGAAACTTACGAGACGACCACGCTGGTGGCCGAGTTGATCGGCGAAGCGAAGAATTATCTGGTGGAGAACGGCAGCGTGACGGTGACGTTTGTGGAGGACAAGGCCGTCGCCGTCGAACTGCCCTCCAGCGTGGTTCTGAAGGTGGCGGATGCGCCGGAAGGGATTCGGGGCGATTCGTCCAACAACGTGCAAAAGGCCATTGTCCTGGAAACCGGCATCACGGTGAATGCGCCGCTGTTCATCAAGACCGGGGAGAGAATCAAGGTGGATACGCGCACGGGGAAGTACATGGAACGAGCGTGAATTTAGAATGGTGAATGCTGAATAGTGAATTCAGAAATTCGCCATTCTCAATTCACAATTCACTATTCTCGGCTCGGTGGCCGAATTTGCGCGAGAGCTTGAGGGCGGCGGGGAGTGACTTCACCCCAGCGGAGCCAACCGGCTCCATCCGGGCCGCGCCCGCGGCGCAGACGGCTGTCAACAAACATCGCGGCAAATCCCAGCCTTCGTGCAAACCCAGCAGCACCGCCGCCGCAAAAGCATCCCCGGCACCGCCCGCGCCGGTGATTCGTGGCGAGGGCAGGTTGAGGGAGGGCTGCCAGACATCTCCGCCTTTGCGCGGGCGCATGAAACCCCCTTCGGGAAAGTGCAGAATCACCAGTTCGCGCACGCCCGCCTGCAACAGCGCCCCGGCGGCGTGACGCAAGGAAACGGGATTGATCCGCCCATTGGCCTCGCGAATCTGGAAGCCGGCGGCGCGGCCCGCCTCGATCTCATCGAGAATGCAATAGTCGGCGAATTTGAGGGCGGGCAGGATGGACCGTGCCCCGGCGCCGCCGGGTTCGCTGACGGCGGCGACGCTGGTTTTGAGGCCGGCCTGCCGGGCAGCGTGCAGGAGGACGGCGGACTTGGCGCCAAACCTGGCGTCGGGCGCATCCAGGGCGTCGAGGCGCAAGAGGCTGCCCAGATGAAAGAGGCGCGCCTTGCTGCGGGTGAAATTCAGCCCCGCGCCGTGCCACAAGGCATTGGCACCGCGCTGATGAAAGGAGGTGCGCACTCCGGTTCCCTGCTCCAGCATGACGACGGTGGAAGCGGTTGGCGACAGCGCGGTGGATCCAAGCCAGCGAGCGTCAATGTGGAGGCGCCTGCAATCGTCGAGGATGAGGCGGCCCGCGGCGTCCCGGCCGAGCAGGCCCGCGCCCGCCAATGGAAAGGGGGCCTTCCAGCGCGCCAGATTGGCCAGGACGTTGAAAGAGGACCCGGCGGCGGCCGTGTCTTGGCGCTGGATGTCCGCGCCCTGGCCGCGTGGCGGATAAGAGAGGATCAGGCTGGCGTGCTCGACGATCCAATCACCCGCCGCGAGAATCCCACAACGGGAGGAAAGCTGGCTCTTCTTCATAGTGGCGGCTGGCGCGAGTGTAAGGCGTGAGGGTGGGAATAGAAAGTCTAAAATTGCGACCGGATCGGGGCGAATCTTGACAGAGCGAAATGGCCGGGATAGATTTGAGTCAGCCATTCGCAAATATGCCGTCTGCCAATAACAACGATCACTATCAGTGGGTGAAGTTCCTGGAGCATTGGGGATTGTTTCTGACGATGCTGGCTGTCGTTCTTTTCGCTTCGCTCTCCCTGTCCATTTTGAGTTTCTTTAAGACGTTGCATGCACCGGCTTGGTTACTTCTCCTCGGCGTGAGTTTCGCGTTCATTCTTTCGGGCGCGGCGCTCATCACATGGGCCAAACTCCCGGCTTATCGAAGCGGGCGTTTCTTCACTTTTGGGGTCAAGTCAGTCCCCGGCGATCTTGCAAGGCATTACAAATGGGGCTGGCGTTTGTTTCTGTTCGGTGTCGCCCTGTCCCTTGGTCTGCTGCTCTCGACGTAGGAACCACTCGGGGGCATCTTGATACTACCACCATTCATGGCATGAACGCCGGCCCATGAAACAGATGGAAACCTCCTCACCCCGTCCCTCTCCTCCACAAGTGTGTGGAGGAGAGGGAGAAGAAGCGCGCGGCGCTGGTGCCAAGATGCGCCCGAACCACTCTGAGTGCCGCGTTTTGGATTTACGGCTGCAAGGAAGAAGAGGAAGCTGGAATAATTTATGAACACGCCCATGCCACGACGGGAATTTCTCAAGGCCGCCCCCCTCGCCGCCTACGGGCTGGCCCGGGTGGCGCAAGGCTCGCCCGCGCCGCCGCCCGGCGGCGAGATGGGCGCCAAGCTCAAAATTGAGCCGTTCAATTATCAAGGCGTCCGCCTCCACCCCAGCCGATGGCAGCAACAATTCCAGGCCATGCGCGATTTCTATCTCGGCATCCCGGATGACGACATCTTGCACGGCTATCGCGCCGCCGCCGGGCTGCCCGCGCCGGGCAAGGCGCTGGGCGGCTGGTGCCGGATCAACAGCAACACCGTCTTCGGCCAGTGGCTCAGCGGGATGGCGCGGATTTATCGGGCCACCAACGACACGGCCATGCGCAACAAGGCCATCGGCCTGTTCACGGAATGGGCCAAAACGGTCAAGCCGGACGGGGATTGCGGCATGAGACATTATCCGTACGAGAAGCTGGTGTGCGGGCTGGTGGATTTGAAGGTTTTTGCTGATTTCGACGAGGCGCTGCCCATGCTCGAACGGGTGGCCGCTTTTGCCTCCAAGAATCTGAGCCGCGAAAATGTCCCGGCCGGGGAGAAGTTGGGCGGTTTCTCCGGCCTGCCCGGCGAGTGGTACACGCTGGCGGAGAATCATTACCGCGCCTGGCAATTGACGGGCAACCCGCTCTACAAGGACTTGGCCGGCGCGTGGCACTACAACAGCTATTGGGGGAAATTTGAGCAGAGCGCCGCTCCGCCCGACGCGCAAGGGGTCCACGCCTACAGTCACATCAACAGCTTCAGCAGCGCGGCCATGGCCTACGCGGTGACGGGGGAGGAGCAATACCTGCGCATCATCAGGAACGCCTACGACTGGCTGCAAAACCTGCAGTGCTACGCGACCGGCGGGTTCGGACCCTCGGAAGTGATCGCCGCGCCCGACGGCGGCCTGGGCCGCGCGCTGGAGGGCCGGCAGGACACTTTTGAAACCGGGTGCGGCTCCTGGGCGGCCTTCAAGTTGTCGCGCTATTTGATGCAATTCACCGGGGAGGCGCGCTACGGGGACTGGACGGAACGGATTTTTTACAACGGCATCGGCTCGGCCCTGCCCGTCACGCCGGAAGGAAAGAACTTTTACTATTCGGACTACCGCGTGGCCGGGGGGATGAAGGTCCATTACCTGGCGGCGTGGGCCTGCTGCGCCGGCACCTACATCCAGGCGGTGGCGGATTACCACAATATTATATACTACAAAGACGCGGACAGCCTCTGCGTCAACTTGTATGTTCCCTCCGAAGTGACCTGGAGCCGTCCGGGCGGCGCGGTCAAACTGGCGCAGGAAACCAGCTATCCCGAGGCGGAAACCTCCACGTTCACGCTGGAACTGGCGCAGAGCCAGAAATTCGCCCTCAAGTTCAGAGTGCCCGGCTGGGCGCGCGACGTTTCGGTGCGCCTCAACGGCGCGGAGGCGAACATCCCCTGCCCGCCCGGCTCGTGGGCCAGCCTGGAACGCGCCCGGAATTCCGGCGACCGCGTGGAAATCCGCATCCCGCTGGCTTTCCGCATGCAGGCGGTGGACAGGCAGCACCCGGAGCGCGTCGCCATCGTGCGCGGCCCGGCGGTGATGGTGTTGGAAGGCGATTATCACGAGCCCAAGTTCCGCCTCCCTGACACCGATGCCGAGTTGAACCATTGGCTGGTGGCGGGCAGCAATCCCGGCTGGTTCAACGTCCAACTCCCCGACCAGAGCCGGGTGCGTTCGAGCGTCCGTCCCTTCTACGGCATCGGGCAGGAGTACCCCTACAAACTGTACTTTGACAAGAAGGCGCTGCCGCTGGCGTTCTGGTAAATTGCGCCGCAGCTTTCCTCATGCCTGAAGAACAAAAAGGGCCGCCGGCGCGCTGGCTGAACCGCACTGTGCTGGGCATCGGGCTGGCCTCGCTCTGTAGCGATTGGGCGCACGAAACGGCCACCACCCTCCTGCCCGCCTTTCTGGCCACCTTGAATGTGGCGGCGGCCTGGCTCGGCCTGATCGAAGGCGTCTCCGACGGTCTGTCCAGCGTGGCGAAAATGGCCTCCGGCTTCGCCACCGACCGCCTGGCGCGCCGCAAACCGGTGGCGGTCGTGGGTTACCTGGTGACGGCCCTGGGCACGGCCTGCTTCGGCCTGGCCACCAGCGCGTGGCATGTCCTCCTGGCCCGCGCCGGCGCCTGGCTGGGACGCGGCGTGCGCACGCCGGTGCGCAAAGCCATACTGGCCGGTTCCGTCACGCCCGCAACTTACGGGCGCGCCTTCGGCTTCGAGCGGATGATGGACACGGTGGGTGCGATTGCCGGCCCGGCGACCGCCCTGGCGCTGCTCCCGCTGGCGCGCGGGAATTACCGGGCCGTCTTCGCGCTCACGCTGGTTCCGGGGGTGACGGCGGCATTATTGATAGCCTTTGTTGTCAAGGAAAAGGAGCGCGCGCCGGTGCCGCACATTTCCCTGGGCGCCAGCGTGCGGGCCATGCCGGCGCGCTACCGGAAACTCCTGGCGGCGGCCGGCTTGTTCGGCGCGGGAGATTTCGCCCACACCCTGCTGCTGCTGCTGGCCGCGCAGAAATTGGCGCCGGCCCTGGGCCTGGCGCGCGCCAGCACGGCCGCGGCCGCCTTCTACATTCTGCACAATGTCCTTTCCGCCGGCGCCTCGATGGCGGCCGGGCGGCTGGCGGATCGTTTCAACAAAGGCCGCCTCCTGGCCGCCGGCTATGGCCTGGCCGTGCTCATGGCGCTGGGGCTGGTTTTCCTGCCGATGAACCTCGGGACGCTGGCCGGAGTTTTCTCCCTCGGCGGCCTCTACACGGGGATGGTGGAAACGCTGGAAGATTCGTTTTGCGCGGAACTGGCCGGCGAGAAGCAGCCCGGGGTCGCTTTCGGGCTGCTGGCCACGGTGAACGGCCTGGGCGATTTCGCTTCCAGTCTGATCGTGGGGTTGCTTTGGACAGCGGCCGGCACGCCCGTCGCCTTCGCTTACAGCGGAGTCCTTTTTCTGGCCGGGGCAGTGTTGGTTCTGCGTTCGGCGCAAAACACTTCCAGCTAAAAAAACAACTCCGCGCCCTTCGCAGGAAGAGCGCGGAGCTGGTGAATAATCAGCCGCTTACGGGAGGCGCAAACGGTAGTAAACGTTGGTTTTCGCCGTGTTCACATTGAAGTTGATGGTGGTGACGGAACTGGAGCCGGGGATGTCGAACCAGTCGCCCGGGACGGCCACGTTGAGCGAGTTGCTTTGCAGGATCCAGCCGCTATTGGTCGGCCAGCTCAAGGTGAGCAGGTTGCCGCTGAGACCGAAGCCAAAGACGGGTGGATTGAGGTTTAAGCTGCTAACAGTCAGGAGCACCTGGGTGCCGCTGACGGTGATGGTCCCCTGGGAGGTCGGGCCGATGGCGGTGCCGCCAACCGTGTAAGGGCCGACACTGGTGATGGGGGTGCTGGCCGTGGCCACGACGTAAGGAGTGCCGCTATTAGGCAGAGGCGCGGCGGCGTTGACGGTGAAGGCATTGCCATGGAGCGACAAGGTGCCTCCCGTGACGGTGAGCGCAGGATGCGTCCCGTCGTAATTCAGGATAATCGGACTGGTTGCGCCGATGGCAAGGACGCCGGCGCCGTTCAGGGTGGCGGGGCTGGCCGTGCCGCTGCCGGTGATGGCTGTGGTTGCGCCCGCGTTCCAAGAGGACCTGAGCGACACATCAAAGAACGCTCCGGCGGCGATGGCGATGCCGGACGAATTGGAAACGGACCCGTTGGCCCCCAAGGCCAGGGTGCCATTGCTGACCGTGGTGGCGCCGGTATAAGTGTTGGTGCCCAGAACAGTCAGGGTGCCGGCGCCGAGCTTGGCCAGGCTGGTGCCGCTGCCGGCCAAGGCGTTGGAGAAGGTGACGCTCTGGCCGCCGGTGTCAATACTAATTAGTTGGCCGCCCGAGGTGCTGAAACGACCGGAGTAGTCGAATTGGTTGTTGGCGGTGTATTGCAGAGTGCCGCCGCCAAAGGTGATGTTGCCCGCATTAACCACCGCCGACGTGCCCAACGGCCCGTTGACGCCCGCGTTTTCGGCATAATTGGCCTGGAGGGTGCCGCCGTTGAGCTGGACGCCGCCGGTGAAGTTGTTGCTGTCGTTCATCTGCAGCGTGCCTGTTCCACTCATGGTGATGTAACTGCCGCCGTTGATGTTGCTGTTGCAGGCCATGTCTATCCCGCTGGGCACCGTGCCCTTGGCGATGTTGAAGGTCAGGCCCGTGCCGCGTATCACGATGGGCGAGTTGAACATCGTCGTCACGTTGCTGGGGTAGGTGGTGATCCCGAAACCGGTGTTAAAGTTGATGCCGTTCCCTTGCGGAACCGTGATGGTATTTACCGTGGCGCCTTGCAGGAACCAGGGCGTGGCATAGGATTGATTGTTGGCGAAATTATTGTTGAAGGTCCCACCGTAGATGGTGAGATTGCTGACACAAACGCCCGTAGTATAGCCGATGGAATCCTGAACGAAGGTATTGACCGTGCCCCCCGGCATGATGGTCAACTGGTTGAGGATAGTTCCCGCGCTGCCGCCGACACGAAGATTGAGCACAGCGCCCGGGTTGACGGTGGTGCCGCCGGCGAAGGTGTTGTAAGCCGCAAGATCCAATGAACTCCCCGCCTGGCCACTGTTGACCACCAGCGCGCCGGTCCCGGACATGATGCCGGTGTTGGTCTGGTTGACTCCGCTGTTGAAGTTAAACAGTCCATTGTTGGTAATGGGACTGGCATAAGTGTTTTGTCCGGAGAACGGGCCGCTGTTCAACGCGCCGGTAAGCCCGGCGAGGATGAGCGTGCCGGAATTGATGGTGGTGCTTCCGGCATAAGCATTATTGCCCATCAGGGTGGTATTGCCGGGGCCTGCCGTGACCAGGTTGCCGTTTCCGCCAACCGCTTGCTCGAGCACAAGGTTGCCCACAGCCGCAGTGAACACCGGGGATGCGCCCGTGGGAAGATTAACGGGCAGGTTCAACGTTTCCACGTTGGCCGAGTTGTTGGTCAGGCCACCGGTGATTCCCAAGTTCAGGCCGCCGCCGATGACGAAAAGACCGGCCGTGGCATCAAACCCCAGGCCGTTGACGGTGTAGGCTTGATCCATATTCGGCGCCAATCCCTTCGTGCCGGAAAAGATCAAGCTGTCGCCCACATAGCCCGGCGCATAAGAGCTCACCCAGTTGGCATTATCATCCCAACTCGAGTTAAGGCCGGTATCAGAACCGTTCCACGTTTCCGTTGTGACCTGAACGTTGAAGGGAATGAGGACCGAGCCGCCCAAGCCGGTGTTGTCGGTAATCAATCCCGTCAAGGTCAACGGCCCTGGCGGGGCCGCCGGAGGCAGGATGGTGTTGGCGGTGAAAACGGTGGGACCGCCGGTCAAAGTGACCAAGGAGCCGCCAAGGAAGGTGAGATCCACAACGACGTTTCTGACGCCGGTGTTGGCGAAGGTGACATCCACACTGATGGTGAACGGGTGGTTGCGCACCACGTTGTTCGGAACGGCCGAGCCAGTGCCGGTGGGCGTGGCGGTGGAGGTGTTCTCGAGGACCACCTCGTTGCCAGAGGTCTGAACGGACCAATGACCGGAAGCGGCATTGAGAGGCGGCACATCAAAAACCGGCGTGGTGGAAGCGAATCCGCTAATCGCGTAAGCGCCGCCGACATTGAAAAGCACATAGGGGGTTGTGGTATCCAGAGCAACCAGGGTGCTCGGGGCCTTGATATGGAGGGAGTTGCCATTCAGCGCCAAATTGCCATAAACCTGCAGCCCGTCATTGGGGCCGACGCTGGCGGAAGTGCTCAAACCAAAAACGGCCGTTGAGCCGGAGCCCAAAACTATGCCGCTGGTTGTGAGCGTGCCGAGGGTGGCCCCTTCGCCCGGGAGAATTTGTGACCCGGCAGCCGCGACAATGGAGCCATTGACCTGGCCGAGTCCCTCCAGGACCTGGCTGCCTTGCAACGTCCAGGGGGATACCGCCGAAACGTCAAAGTAGGACCCGCTTAGCATATTGACCCCGGAGGAGTTGCTGATGGAACCTCCCACACCCAAGGCCAGCGTGCCGGCGTTGACGGTGGTCAGGTTGGTGTAGAAGCAGGGAGCGGTCAGCGTCAGGAAGCCGCCGCCCGTGCCCAATTGGGAGGTCTTGGTCAGGCCGCCGCTGCCGTTCAGGGCCAGAACCGGGGTGCCGGCGACCGCCGCGGTGCCATGCACACTGTTGACGCCGCCCCCGTGGAGGGCGACAGTGAGAGCATCGCCGGATGAATAACCGCTGCCGGGGTTGACGACATTAATTTGGGTGACGGCGCCGCCGGAAACCGTGGCAACCGCGCAAGCGCCGCTGCCTGTGCCGCCGGAAATGGTGACAACGGGCGGGCCAATGTAGCCGGCACCGCCGCTGGTCAGCGGAATTGAACTGACTCCGTAACCCGAGGGCGCGAGCAGCGGCTGAGAAATAATGATGGTGCCGCCGCCGTCATCAATCGTGGCGCCGCCGGGATAGACATAGGCCCCGGTCAAGCCGAACATGAACGCCGGGCCGAGAGGCACAGTTGCAGTTATCTCAACATTGACATTGGACAGGGTGCCCCCGTTGAAATTGACGGTTCCCGTGCCCGCGCCCAGCGCGACCTGGCCGGTGCCGAGCGTGCCACCCATGAGGTTGATGATGCCACTGCCTCCCGCCACTCGGGCCAGAGTCACATTGGTCTGGCCAAACCCGGTGACCACGGCATTGCCGGAAATATTCAAAACTCCGGCGCCGTTTTCACCCACATAGAATCCGCCCTCACGGTCGGCGGCTCCGTTGACGTAATCACTGGAATTGAGGACGGCGTTTCCACCGAAGTTCGCCACGCCGACGGCATTGGAGCCGGTGGCGGCAACGGTAATAATGTTGGTGGTGACGGTAAAGGTTCCACCGGTCATGTCGAAAACCGCGTAGTCATTATTAGCGCCAATGACAAAATAGCTGCCGGCGCTGCCGGTGCCGCCGCTCATCTCGAGGCCGGCATAGCCTCCATTGCCGTTGCCCAGGTACAATCCCTCCGCGGCCAGTGTGCCGCCTGAGACGAGGTTAATAACGCCTGCCGAATTGGTGGCAAGTCCCATGGAGACCGAGCCGGGCTGGCCGGCGAAGTTAGTGTAAGTCTCAATAAGCGAGCCAGTGCCGGTGATGTTCAGGACGGCGTTCAGGTTGCTGACATCGGCGACAAAGAGCTGATTGCTGGTCTGTAATGTGCCCGAAAGCGCCGCCGTGCCCTGGCGGATGGCGACAAACCCGGTGAAGGAGGGAGTGGCGGTGTCGCTCATGACGCCCGCAAGAGTCAGAGTGTTGGTGCCGTTGACGACGAATCCGCCACCATTGTCGGAGATGGCCCCGCCCATGGTGAGGTTCCCGTTGCTCGCGCTGAAGGTCACAGGCCCAACCGAAGCCAGGTTGACCGGCAGATTCAGAACCTGCGCGTTGGTCGAGTAGTTGGTTATCCCGCGAGTCACGTTCAGGGTGTTGCCAGTGCTGGAACTGATAATAAAGTTGGTGGCCCCGTTGGTGAAGGTCACACCGGCAAAGGTGTAGTTGGTATCCACATTCGGGGTGGGTCCGGCCACGCCGCCGGTGATGGGAACGCCGAAAACCACGCTGTCGCCCACATAGCCCGGCGCATAAGTGCTGACCCAGTTGGCATTATTGTCAAAAAGTTCATTGGCGCCAGCGCCGGCCCATGTTTCCGATGAGACGGCCACCGTCACGACGATCAAAGCCGCGCCGGCCGACGGGGTGGTGTCAATGGCGGTGGCGGTCAGGGTGTAAATGCCCGGCAGGGTGGTCGGGGGAACAAAGACGGAGTTAGTGTAAACGGATGTGGCGCCGACTTGGACCAAAGTCAGCGCGTTGGTCCCGCCCAGGGGACTGGCATCGAGGGTGAGGTTGGTCACCGTGCCGGCTCCCGACGTGAGCGTGACACTGATGAGCACGGTTTCGTTGCGCAGCGCGGTTGACGGAGCGGCCAGCCCGGTAAGAACGGGCACCGCGACCGCGCTGTACTGCAATTGGACGGTGTTGCCGGAAACCCCAACGATGAAATGGTTTAAATTGAGCGGCGGGGAATCCCAAGCCACACCCGCGCTGAAAGTTCCTGTAAGGGTGCCCGCCGTGATCAGCGTATAGGGGGCGCCGGCCGGGTCCAGATCCTTGGTCGGGTCGGGTGCCCTGACATGGAGAGTGTTGCCACTGGCCGCCAGGGTTCCGGTGACGGCAATCTTGTCATACTGCGGACTGGGAGAAGTGCCAAAGTCAAAACGGGCCACGGAGCCTCCAACCAGAGTCAGCGTGCTGTTGAAGGTGAGGGTGCCAAAGTCGTTGCTGGTCACGCCTGGATCAATCACCGCGCCGGCCGAGGTAGTGAGCGGCCCGCTGACGGTGCCGTCGCCCGTCAGGGTTTGCAGCGCGCCCACCGTGAAGGGACTGGTCAGGGTTGAGACATCGAAAATGCCGGCGTTGGAAATGATAATGCTTGGGGACGAGTTGATGGAAGAGGCCCCGGACAGCAGGAGCGTGCCCGCGCCGACCACGGTGTTGCCGGTGTAGGTTTCCGCGTTGGTGAGCGTCAGGGTGTTGGCCGGAGCGCTGACCACCAGGTTGCCCGTCCCGCCAATAATTCCGCCCAGGGACTGCGCGGCGGTGCTGGTAAAGAGGAAGGTTCCGTTGTCGGTAATGTTGGCGTTATAGGCGCCGGCGGCCAGCGAGCCGCGCCCGAGAGGTTTAACGTGCCGGCAGTGGTGAAGCCGCCTCCGGTATTGATGTTGATGGCAGAGGTAAAGGTATTGCCGGCGGTGAGGGCAAGAGTCCCTGGTCCATAGACATTCACCGTCACACCGCCCGCGCCGCCGCCATAGCCTTCCAGGGGGCAGGCAATGGTCATCGTGCTGTTGGTGGCAAGACCGAAGTAAACGCCGCCGGTGCGCAAGCCGAACCAGCCGCCACTGGCGGAAGTGATCAAACTGGACGTGTTGGGAAGGGTGTCAATAAAACCCCCGAAGAAGTTATAGGCTTCCCTGGCCGTGGTGTAGTATTGTGTCAGGGTGCCGCCGCCAAAATAGAAGGGGCGGAACATGGTCTCAGACTGGTTGGAATTGGTCTTATTGATGATGCCATAGTTCGTGACGGGGACGCTCATGGCATAGCCCAGCGTGTCGCCCTGGAGCAAATCCATTTCTCCGCCGACATTGACGGTAATCGCGCCCCTGGCCGTGCCGCTGCCGCCTATGGCGCTCGATGCTGCAAGTATTCCCCCGTTGACAATCCACTGGCTGAGGGTGGATGAGCCGAAGGGCATCGTCATCGTGCCGGGACCATTGACCTTCAGCACGCCAGTGCCCGTTAAGGCGGAATAGGCCCCGTTGGTCGCGCTGTTGAAATTGAAGACTCCATTGTCGGTAATGGTGCTCGGATAAGTGCCGGTCAGGCCGCCCAACTGGCCCACAGAACCGCCGATGGTCAGCGTGTCAGCTATGCCGATGGTGGTGCCGCCGGTGTAAGTGTTCACGTTGGTCAACGTCAGCGTGCCGCCACCAATCATGGCCAGGCCGCCCGTTCCGCTGATCACGCCGCTGTAAGTCTGGGTCGAGCTGTCGCTGCCCAGGGTCAGGGTGCTTCCCCCGACGTTCACGTTGCCGCCGGTGGCGCCGCCGCCGGTCAACGAACCGATCCAGGTACTGTTGCTCAGGACAAGGGCCGCGGCCGCGGAGTTGGCCAGGGACACCGCCGAGTTGACTCCCAGAGGCCCGCCTGCTCCGGCCCAGGTCGCCGCAGACACCAGGGTGCCCGAGTTAATGACTGTCGGGCCGGTATAGGTGCTGATGCTCCGGTTGGTCACGAATCCCGTGCCGTTCAGGGTGACGCCGGTGATGCCTGCAATCGTCACGGTGTTGGAAATGGTGTAATTATTGAGGGAGTTGTTGAAGGCAACGCTCCTGGGCGAAACGGGCGCGCCTCCCAGCAGATTGGTAATGGCGAAAATCCCGCCCGTGTTGTCCGCGTCATCAAATACCACCTGATTGTGGTCCTGGTAATCGCCGGTGGACCAGTTGGCCGTGGTGCCGATGTCCCAGGTGCCATTGACCGCCGAAGTCCAGGTGGAGACGGGCGCCGCCGTCACCGAAGTCACATGCAGATTCCAGACATTGCCGCTTGGGCTGAAAGTGCCCGCGATATTGGCCGGAAGGAGGAAGTTGGCGGCGCTGAGCGCGGCGCCCGGCAGGGTGGTGTAGCTGAGAACAGGATAGGTCTGGCCGGCCACAACGGGGCTGGCGGCGGAAATGACGATGGTGTTGTTGGCGCCGGTCAGGTTCAAGGCTCCGGGAGTCAGCGGCGCCTGCGTGGTGCTGCTGAGGGACAACTGAATGCTGGCTCCGCTGACGCTGCCCACGTTGAGGGTGGCGGGCGAAAAACCGGTGATCGCGCCAGGCGTGGGGTAAACGCGCAGGGTGCCGCCGTCGTTGACCGTAACGGTGCCTGTGTTGGGCTGAGAGGAGTTCACCGCCAGCACGCCGCCGTTGATGGTGGTCAGGCCGGTGTAGGTGTTGGCGCCGTTGAGCGTCACAATGCCGGGGCCGTTTTGGGTCAGCGCGCCGGTGCCGGAGATGGTTTCAAAGAAAGTCTGGTTGCCGGTGCTGGTGAAGACGATCGTGCCCTCGTTGGTAATGAATCCAGACTCGAACACGTTGCCCGCGCCGGTGAAGTTGATGGCTCCCGTATTGGTGATGTTTCCCGTCAAACCCTGGCCGCCGGCGGCGCTAAAGGTGAAGGTGGCATAGTTGATGATGTTGCCGGCATAATTGGCGCCGTTGTTCAACAGGCCGGTGGGAGCAACGGTGACGGTGCCATTGCTGATGATCGTGTTGGCAGTGTATGTGTTGGTGGCCGTCAGGATGAGGTTCCCCGGTCCCAATTGGATCAGTGACGCACCACCTGAATATTGGTAAACAGGGACGCTAATGGTCAGCGTGCTGCCGCTCCCGACATTGAACCAGTTGGTGCCGCTGCGCAACCCGAACTCGCCGACGCCGCTGATGAAATTGGCCGTGCCGGCGACCGTGGTAATCGAGTTTCCGAAAAAGTTCCATTGGGTTAATCCGTAAGCATTGGTGCCGTTGAACGAGGTCAGCGTGCCGCCATTCATGGTGATGGGGCGGTTCAGTGTTTCCGACTGGTTGTTGGTCTTCAGCACAGTGCCGTAAATCGTGAGGGGCTGGCTAATGCTATAACCCAGCGCGTCGCCGGCGTTCAAAATCAACAAACCGCCCGCGTTCACGACGATAGGCCCCTCAACGCAGCCGTTGCCACCCGAACTGGATTGGAGAAGAAGTGTTGCCCCGGCATTCACCGTGGTCGTCCCAGCGTAGGTGCTGGGGGAGTTGTTCAGCGCCAGCACGCCGGGGCCATTGACGGTCAGGGCGCCGGTCCCGGAAATGATCCCCCTGTTGGTATTGTTGGCCGAACTGCTGTAAACAAAAAGTCCATTGTCGGTAATGTTACCCGCATAAACATTGGAAACCGCGCCCGCAGTAACGTTGCCCAAAATGCCCGCCCCGCCCAGGGTCAGCGTGCCGGAGATGCCGATCGGACCGGTGAACGTGTTCGTGCCGGTGAGGGTCAGCGTGCCGGTGCCCTCCTGTTGCAAGCTCAAGGAGGTCGCGCCGCCGTTGGTCACGTTGCCGGCGATGGTAATGTTGCCCGAATTGGTCAGGGATTGGGCCCCCGCCGTGCCTCCGCTGCCGCCCTGGATGAGGGTCCCCGCCGCGAAGGTCAGGCTGGCCGTGCCGCCGTTGGTGATGAGATAATTGGTGGCCACCCCGGTCCCCAGGACGACGTTGGCGTTGAACAACTGGCTGGCGGTGACCGTCCCGGTGACCTGCACCGAGCCGCCGTCATTGAGCGTCAGGGTCTGGCTGCCCGCCGCCCCCGACCCAATCGTGTAGGGCACCACCGTCGCCGTGTCAAAGACAAGGTTGCTGATGGTGACGCCGCCGCCCAGGGAAATGGTGGTGTTGCCGTTGCCGGCGCCGTTGAAGGTGGCGGTGTTGCCGGTGCCCGGAGGACCCGAGGGACTCCAGTTGTTGGCGCCGGCCCAGGTGTTATCCGTGGTTCCAGTCCAGGAGAATTGGGCTTGGGCAACCGCCAGGCTGGCGAGCAGCACCAGGCCGGTTGAGGTGATTATCTTGCTGAGTTGGTTGATTTGGGTTTTCATAATGAGATAAATCAGGTTGACACGCGAAGACGATGGTTCGTGAATGGCTTCTTTTATTGCAATTCTCTACTCTACTTTATTGGCTGCGGGAAATGGTTGACCAGAAAGCATACCCGTCAAAACGCAAGGCGAAAAACCGCCGCCCAAGGGCGCCGAGACTCCCGCCCGTAATGACTTTCTTGGTGGTCATAGCGTCGAGAATACAGACCTGGAAATATAAAGCAAGCACTTTTTTCATAAAAATCTGATGCCATTTAACCGGTTTAATGCCCGCAAGCCGCAAGGCCGCCAGCCAGCGCGGGAAACCGCCGGCGCAAATCAGCCCGGCCGGGGGTCATCGGCGGCTGCGGCGCCCACCGGCCGGGAGGGCGCGGGCGCGTCCTGAAGGGTGCTTTGCTTCCGCGCTGGCGGCGAGCCGGAGGCGCGCGCGGTGGAATCCCGGACAATCAGGCTGGTTTGCAAGCGGTGCTCCACCCCCATCTTGCCTGGATCGGACATCATGGCCTGGAGGGCGTGGCAGGCCAGACGCCCAAGCTCGCTGCGAGGGATCGCCACGGTGGTGAGCGGCGGCAGGGTGTGCTGGGCGAAACGGATGTCGTCGAAACCCACCACCGACAAAGCCCCGGGAATCACAATTTTGCGGTCGTAAGCGGCATGCATGGCGCCGATGGCCATGAGGTCATTGGCGGCCAGGATGGCCGTCGGCCTTAACCCGGCCAGCAGTTTGGCGCAGGCCACATAACCGCCCTGCACGGTGAAATCCGAATCCACCACCATCGTCTCCAGCGGGCCCATCTTTTCCGCGCCGGCGACAAAGGCCGTTCTGCGCATGCGGGAGGAGAGCAGCGGCGGTGGACCGCCGATGAAACCGATGCGGGCATGCCCCAAGGCGCGGACGTGTTCCAGCGCGGCGCTGATGCCCGCCTCGTAATCCACTGCGATATTGCTGACCCAACGGTCCGGCCGGCCCAGATCCAGATAGACGGCGCAAATCCCCCTCGAGGCCAATACGCTGGCGATGGAGGGATCTATTTGAGAGGTGAGAATCGCCACCCCGGGCACCTGCAAGGCCAGCAAGCGGTTGACGCTGGCCTTGGTGCGGTGCGCGTCGTAATTGGTGTTCATCACGATGGCTTCCATGTCGTTCAGATTGGCCGCTTCCTGAAAGGCGGCGATGATCTCCGGGAAAAACGGGTTGCTAATGTCCGAGACGATGACCCCTAGAATATGACTCCGGCCCACCGCCAGGTTGCGCGCCAGCACGTTGGGGGAATAGCCCAGCGCCTGGGCCGCCTGGAACACCCGGTGCTGCGTCGCAGGCAGAATGCGGTGGCGCTGCGCCTCGTTGAGCACGAAGGACACGGTGGCGACCGAAACACCGGCGCGCCGGGCCACATCCCGGATATTCGGAACCCGGTCCGACGGCAACCGGGCCACAGTCATTCTCGTCTTTCGCAAACCACGCGTCCTGGCCGCGCCACGAGATTGCTTCTGGGTGACCACAACAGACCGTCTATCCTTTTCCCGGCAGCCGGTCAAGGAGGATTTTGCCTTGCCACGGCAATTTAACCGGTTCAATCCCGGCCGGCGTTTGTCGAAGCGGAAAGAACGGGAGTTTGATTCTTTTTGATCCGTTTCGACCCTGGCAAACGAACGGAAATGGGTTCGTTTCTCTGCATGTTTGCATCACCAAAACTTACATAAGTGACTCATTTTGAAGTGGTTGGGACTTTTTGTATTTGGGTTCGTTTGGCAAAAATCAGTTTTTTTGATTAAACTCTCGCCGAGACTACCATGGTGATGAGCGGCCTGGCCTGCCTGGATTGAGTTCTCTGCGCCGCGAATTTGCGCGCCTTCCCGAGGAGAAGGGCCGGCAGTTTTTCGGGCGTGATCTCAGATTTGATTTGAACATTCATGGTCTCGGTTTTTTCGATGGACGGCCTTCCCGGCGTGCAAGGCCCCGCAATCCCCCCGCTGCACCCGCCGCGGCAGGCCGGGGCGCGGAGCCTCCCGGGTTTTTCCCCGTCTCATTCCGCGTGACAGGCGCCTTGATCGGCGTATAGTTCGCCATATTCCGCATCGTCCTGCTAAGAAGAATATACTTTTAAGGAATATTTGTCAAATTTAAAATATGCCAAAAGACGTTTTTTCCGCCCGCTTGGGCAAAGCCCTGGACAAAGCAGGCTTGACCCAGGCGCAACTGGGCCAAGCCGCCGCCTGCAGCCAGGAGGACATATCCCGCTATTTGCAGGGGAGAATTCCCGGAGGCGGGAGGCTGATTTTGATCGCAAAGGCCCTCGGGACGACGGCGGAGGACCTGCTCGGTGACGAACCGGAAGATCCCGTGGAGAGCATCCGTGAAGCGTTCCAGCGGCGCAACTACGCGCGGGCGATGGAGGAAATGAGGCGGATGAAGAGATCCCTGCGAAAACTGGAGGCGCTTTTGGGCAGTCAGGTTGGGATCCGTGCGAGCGCAGAACGCGTCTCCCCACGCAAACGACGGCACAAAGTGGGAAAACGGAAATGAAACCTCTCCTCACCAGCTTTTCCAAGCCGCTGGCGAGCTCCGCCCACTAATGAGATGACCACCGCTTAAAAAAGTCGCGTGAAAAAGTCAAAGCGTGCCGCGACAATTTTGGCGGTCTTCTGATCAAGCTGCTTGCTCACAGCATCTCTTGATGTTTTTCGGGCTTGGACTCGCGTTGCGCTTTGGCGAACGGATTCAATTGCGGCGGGGCGTCAATCCGCTCGGTGCCGTCGAGCAAGCCTTCGATGGTGAGAATCTGGATTTTGGGATAATCCTTGTCGTGCCACATTTTGGAGGCGTACCGTCCCGCGTCGGCGGCTTCTAGGCGCAACTCGTGAGCCGCCGCGCGGGAGATTTCACAAAGTTCAAGACAGGTGGCGCCCATTCCATCCTCGCAAGATTTGACCAAACACCAGGTAATCAGGATCGGGATAAAATTCACGGCGAGATGGAAGATTAATCGCGTCCCGGCAACTTTCACGAAAGGCCTTCTCACCGCCGTCCCAGCCGATGGCTCGCAATTTTGTGAAGTTCTCCTCGTGGAAAATGATTGAATAATTGCGTTTGATTCCAAGCAGCCCGTGATCGAAGGCACGGTGATGAATCGCGCTGAGGCACAAACCGTTTTTGGTTTCGTCCGTCCCGCGCTCGTGCTCAACGGGAATGATGTGAGCGGCGTCGAGAAAGTCCTACAGAAGTCGCCTTTAGCTTCGGCGATTGGTCGCATGCGGCGTAGGCAGGAAAGTACTATTCGTTTCCCTCTGGTAGCCGTGCTGCTTCACGAATAATCACGACTGCCATACGAGCCGCTTCTTCCAATTGCTCGTGGGTCTGCCAATCGAGAGTTGAATGGAAAATGACGTTCCGCATGCAGTCTTCGATTTCCAGTGCTTTGGAGTCACTATGAGCTGGACCCCTATTTTTAGACCACAGGTAAGTTTCGATTTTTGCCGGTTTGCTGTAGATAAGAAAGAGCAGACTTATGAAAGCAAAACGGAAAAGACACAGTGCGGCCTTCAAGGCCAAAGTGGGATTCGAAGCCCTGGTGGGGCTGAAGACGGTCGCGCAATTGGCGCGAGAGTATGCGGTGCATCCGGCGCAGGTCACGCAGTGGCGGGCGACGATTCGGGATCACATGCCCGAATTGTTTGAGCCCGGGCAACCCCGCACGGAGGATCAGGAACAGTTGATTGCCCAACTGCATGAGAAGATTGGCCAACTGACGGTGGACTTGGACTGGCTTAAAAAAAAGTCCAGGCAACTGGGGCTTTAACATGTTTAATCGCTCCCGATCCGCAGCTCAGCGTGCGGCGCCAGTGCGAGCTGCTGGCGGTGTGCCGTGGCAGTTATTATTACCAGTGCTGTCCGGAGACAGAGGAGAACCTGGCGCTGATGCGGCGGTTGGACCAGATGCATTTGGACCACCCGGTTTATGGCAGCCGCAAACTGACCGTGCTGTTGCGCCGGGAGGGTTTGACCATCAATCGCAAACGGGTGGTGCGGCTGCTGCGGTTGATGGGGATCGAGGCGATTTACGCCAAGCCCAAGACGAGTCTGCGGGAGATGGGGCACCAGATTTATCCGTATCTGTTACGCAATTTGGCAGTGACGGGACCGGATCAGGTTTGGTGTTCGGACATTACGTATGTGCCTATGGCAACTGGGTTTATGTATTTGGTGGCGGTGATGGATTGGTGGAGTCGTTACGTGCTGGGATGGCGCTTGAGCAACACGTTGGAGGCGGACTTTTGTGTGGACGCTTGGGAGGCGGCGTTGCGGGCGGGGCGTCAGGCGCCGTTGATTTCCAATACCGACCAGGGATCGCAGTTCACCTCCCCGATGTTTATCGATGCGGTGGAATCGGCGGGGGTGGACGTGAGCATGGACGGACGGGGTCGCTGGATGGACAACCGGTTTATCGAGCGGCTGTGGCGGAGCGCCAAGTATGAGGACATTTATTTGCAAGACTATGGCGACGGGTTGGCGGCAGGGCGCGGACTGGGCCGGTGGTTTGACGGCTACAACCGGGAACGACCGCACCAGGCGTTGGGCTATGCGACGCCGGCGGACGCGTATTTTGATCCCGGCACGCATGGAGCCCAACCGGCCAAATGGGAAGCGATGCAACCTGCCAGAGGCAGGAGCGATCGCAGCACTTGACAGAGAGGCAGGCGGCAGGAAAAGGCTTGAAATCAGACCGCCTGCGGCGGTAGAGTTGAGAACCCTAAGAAAACGGAGAGGGAGGACGGGCAGTGCTCCGCATCGCTCGTTCTCTCTTTCGAAAGGGTTTTGAAACACGGAATGAACAGTAGTCAACTACAATTAGTAATGACAGCAATCGGCAAAAGTCGCGCTTATTTCATGCGCTCCGTGGTCTAAAGGATGGGGTCCACCTCAATTTGTCTGCATCGACATTTCCATACTCTTTCTTCCGCACCAAGCCGAAAGGTGGACTCGTCATGATCAAATCCACAGAGGCCGGTCGCAATCGCGTCGCGAGCAGATCGAGCGAATCGCCGTGGTAGATTTCGCCAAGGGCTGTCGAGTGAAACAGCTTAACGGGCGGACGCTCTTTCGTTTGTGATTCTTGCGGCATGATCGGCTCAGTTACAATCCGTAAGCATTGTGCGTCACCACAGCAACTTCAATTGTAAACTTTACGTACATTTGCAGGATGAATCGCAGCGCAATTTCGCGCAACACGCCGCGTTTGAAGATTTTGAGGAAATATTCAGCGAGGCAATCCGCGTTGGAATTGAAGGGCGGGTCCAAATAAACCAGGTCCACGCTGGCGTCGGGAAAAATCTCCCTGTTCCGCAGCCAATTCAGATTGTCGCCGAATAAAAGCCGGTTCATGCGCGGCCTTTGTACCACAGGCCCCTGCCCTCTGCGAGCAGGAAAAGAACCTCCATTTCCGCCACGGATTCGGCCCGCGCAGCCTCCGGCTTGCTCCGCATTTCTGGCGGGAGTTGGGACACGTCATTTGCGGTGGCGACTACGCAGACGGGCGCCTTTCATTCCCGCATCCAGGAGCTGAAAGAGCCAAAGACCCGCCTTGATGTCCCGCCGTGAGTCGAGTGGGAGCCGGTTGCAGCAGAAACCACCACCGATCCGGGCGCTGGTTTAAATGTTTGCAAAAGCACTCGACCGGAGTTAAGGTAATTAAACCATGACCATTACCGAGCTTCTTCGGATCGAACATGCCGCCTTTAACACCATCCTCCAAGAAATCGAGGCCGTTCTGCCCAGCACCGCCACCCTGGGCGAACTCCGGCTGCTGGTTCGCGTCATGGCAGGATTTCTGCAAGAGCACGGAGGCAAGGAAGAGGCGGTTCTTTACCCGGCCCTGGACCACATGCAAGCCCAACGCGGGCAATTGAAGGAGATGACCCAGGAACATGGCGAACTGGACCAACAAATCCGGCAGGTGGCCAAAAACCGTGATTTAAAAACTGCGCGGCAGCAGCTTGGCCAACTCATCCAGGCGGTACGCGAACACTTCGAACACGAGGAACGCTGTCTGTTTCCGCTGGCCGAAGAAGTGCTGGAGGCCGAAAACCTGGTGGCGCTGGCCGATGCGTCAGGATGAAGACCATCGAAAATCACCCGCGGAGCCGGGTTTTGGCCCGCACCCCATGGGATTTTCCGTTTTTTGCCGTGTCAACATGGATGAAAGCCTTTGTTTAGGCGGCTTTATTGTCTGTCAATACTAATCGCTTGTCAAAAGCGCATCCGGGAAATCCGGGTCAATGCCTCCCGCAAGCGGAGCGGCCAGTGCAGGCTGCCGCTGCGGCGGCCGTGACCCGGGAATAAAAAAAAGGCCCGGAATTTCTTCCGGGCCTGAGCTGTCATGAACTCAACAATCTCGAGCAAGGACCTGAACTAGGGCAG
This sequence comes from uncultured Verrucomicrobiae bacterium, assembly GCA_963707025.1. Taxonomy (GTDB): domain Bacteria; phylum Verrucomicrobiota; class Verrucomicrobiia; order Limisphaerales; family Palsa-1400; genus JBEKOF01. The sequence continues at coordinate 526,184 of CAVPOM010000005.1, forward strand.
ACTGTGCGTGGCCGGCACGATGTTGCACACCGGTTTGACGCCAACCGCGTTGGGGCTGTAGCTGGAGTCGAAGGTCTGCGCCGAATCATTCGGGCAGGTAGGCAGTTCACCGGCGGAACCCCGGCCCATGTAGGGCTGGATGTCGGTGTCACCGGGCGTGTCGGTGTTTTGCTTGTGGACTTCCAAGGCCCACTGGCCCTTGGCTCCGTCAATGATACGGAGATTGCTGATGCAGGCATTCATCTGCGAAGTGGTGCGGGCGCGAACGAAGTTCGGAATCGCGATGGCAGCCAACAGGCCGATAATAGCGACGACGATCATGATTTCCACCAGCGTGAACCCACTCTGTTTCTTATTCTGTATTTTCATAGTTATGGACTGACCTTTCTTTTGTTTGTAACGGCGTTCGTTAAGGCCAGCAGCGGGTTATTATGATTGCGTTTGTACGATATCTGTAAGGCCGCCAGCCTGCCGTTTGTCGTGAACATTCACGACGCTCTTGCAAAAAGCAAAAGCGGTGCCAGTCTCCCGGGGAAGGCAATAATGATGATTCCGCGCCTTGTCCCCCCGGCGGTTGGCCGTACCGGATGGCAAAAAGCTCCCCGCCAGATGCGCCGCCTGTCCAAAAAAACCATTCCACTGTCCGCTTTTTGGACAATGCAGCGTCCCGCAATGCTCTGGCCGCGTTTCATAAAGCGGTTTCGCAAATAGAGACCTCTGCAAAACGCCTGTAGCGGCGGTCTGTGACCATCGCCATGCCGTTATTTCCCCTGGGCTGGCGGCGGTCTGTGACCGTCGCGATGCCGTTATTTCCCCTGGGCTGGCGGCGGTCTGTGACCGTCGCCATGCCGTTATTTCCCCTGGGCTGGCGGCGGTCACAGACCGCCGCTACAATCGTGGACGCGCGTTTTGCAGAGGTCTCAAATACTGTACCCGCATTAAAAGGAAGGTTCCCGGTCCGGAATGATCGGGACCCGCCGCGGCGCGCGCGGAGTGAGCGGCCTGCCACCCTCATTAAGGGCCACACAATTTCTTAAACCGCCACAGGGAGCACGAACAGACAAGGCTTGAACCGGGAAAGCGGCCGGTTGCCGGCGGTTGGCGGCAGGATCAACGTTGCTACGGCAAAAGCGCCACCCGGTAGAATTTGGGCGGGCCGGCTCCGATGGTTAGGGAAATGGTCATGGGATTGGCGGTGGCGGTGATGACGCCGCCGAGATTGATCCAGTTGGTCTGGAGCAGGTTGGTCAAGTACTGAACCTGATAGGTCGCGCCGGCCAGCGCGGTCCAGGCCAGTTGGAAGGAGCCGCCGGCCGGCGCGAGGGCGTGGAGGGCGGGCGCGGGCACAGGAAGGACGCTGACACTATCAAGGCAGAAGAAATCGTTGTCGTTGCGGTTTCCAAACTGGAGCGTGGTGAGGTTGGTGGAGGCTTTGACGGTGAAGACCAGGTTGCTCCAGGCAAAAGCGCCCATGTTGGTCTGGTTGAAAATGACATTGGTGGCAGCGGCGTTGGTGTTCCACCGCACCACGAATTGATTGGGATTGGAGGAACTTTGAGTGTCTTCCAAAGGATTTTCCAGCCAGAGGGAAAGCAGGTAAAGCTGGTTGGCCCGCGTGGGCAGGGGTTGGGACAGATAGGCCAGCGTGGTAATCTGGCCCAGGGCGGCAAGATAATCCCCCTGGTACGGTGCGTAGAATGTGTAGGTTCCGTCATCCGGGAAATTGTTGGTATAAATGGACGAGTTCCCCGAGAGGGTCCAATAGCAGAAATCGCCCGCTCCGAATCCGCCGTCCAGCACCAATTCCTGGCCCACCTGCAGGGTAAACTGGCGGAGCTGCGCCAGGCCGCTGCTCAGGTTGGTGAACCAGAGTTCGCTGGTGTAAACGCCCGCAGGAAGGAGGCCGGCCGCTGAGTTGAGGGTCACGGAGACGGAGGCGGCTCCGCCGCCCGCCGTGAGGGTGCCGCCGCTGCCCGACACATCCAGCAAGGCCGGGGCAGTGCCGAGCGACCAGTTGAAGGCGGGCTTTCCTGCGTTTGTCAAAGAAAACGACTGCGTGGAAACCGTAAAGGGACCGCCCACCGGGCCGTTGGCGACCGCGCCTCTTGCGGGGGTGATCTGGAAACCGTCCGGCTGGGTCAGGGCGATGATCAAGCTGCCGCCCGCGGGGCTGCCCCAACCCGTGCAAAGATCATAGCCGGGCAGGGCGAGATATTCCTTGGGGTTGCTGTTGGTGTTGTTGCCCACCGTGATGTCGTCCAAAAAGGCCGTGAAACCGGAATCGGTGCCGATGTGGTAGAGGGCCGGGTTGAGGAAGCCGATGTTCGACACGCCGGCAGCCACGGCCTGTTGGTTGGCCAGCGCCGCGAAGGCCGCCCATAACGGCGCGGCGGTGCTGGTGCCGCCCGTGGTTTCCAACTGGCCGTCGTCCGCCACAATGAAAACGTTGTCGGCCACCATGGCCACGTCCGGGCAGTTGCGTTTGGCCGTGGAACCGTTGTTGGTGGACATGTTGACGCCCTTTTGCCAGGAAGGAATGGCGTAGCTGGCGCTGACCCCGCCGCCGCTGTCGTTGAAGCCCGGCCCTTCCCCTGCGTTCCAAACCGTCTCCGACAACCAAGGGCCGCGCGGCCCAGCGGTGGCCAAGGCCGTTCCCCCCACCTGCGTGATATACGGATCATCATTCGGCGCCGCGATGGCTCCGGAGGTGGCGCCGCCGTCCCCGGAAGCGTTGAAGAACGACTGTCCCTGTGCGTCCATCTTCAAGAAATATTTGTCCATGTTGGTTCGCTCCGCGCTGGTCAGCGCACCAAAATTCCAGGAACAACTGAATTGTTTGATGAGTGTGTTGGTGGACATGGCATCCAGCACGTCGTTGGGCATTCCGTTCGTGCCGGCTTCAAAGACCATGACGCTCAACAGTCCCGGGGCCATGGAAATCGTCATCTCGATATCCAGGGCCACCTCGCTGTTGCCGCTCTCAGGCCCCGGGGGGGTGGGAGTGCCATCGAACCCGTCCAGCAGGACGATTTGCAGCGGAACATCCGGCACTCCGGTCTGGCTCTCGTACATCGCGATGTCGCCGGCGTAATAACCGTCGAACTCCACCAACCCGACGCTCTGACCGGTTCCCGTCAGGGAGAGGCCCGGCACGTAGGCCGCCCGGTAATCGAAGCCGGCCAGATTGCCGTTCGGCCCCGACCCGATGGTCTTGGGCCTGGGGTTGGCGGACGCCTGCAACGGAGCGCGCCGCAGGTTTTTCGGATGCGGGCGGGCGAAATTGTTCAGGCCGCCAATGTTCAAAATCGGCACGCCCATCTCGGCCGACGGCTCGGTATCCGGCGCAAAGAAAGTGCGGGCCTCCCAGGGATGCGCATAAGTCCGCATCGTCACCTGCAAGGCGCCTTCAATCGCCGCGACCGACGCGCTGACTTCCAGCAGCATCCGATTGGGATGACGGGCCGTGACCGCGAACCCGCTGCGGGCCGCCCAAGCCATGAGAGCCTGATAATCCTCCTCGGTGGGGCCGAAGCGGGCGTCGAAGTCTTCGGGCGTCAGGTAGCGGTGGTAGAGAGGGCTGGCGGGGTCGTAGAGTTGCTCCAGCAGATTCGTCAGCTCTGCCTGATGGTGCAAAGGCAGGCTGATGGACAGCCTGAGCCGGGTCGCACCGTCAAGGCGTCCGAGTGGCTGCAGACCGGCCGCCGCCTCCGGCAGATGGCCGGGCAGGAGCGTTCGTCGCGGCGTTTGCGCCATCATGGTGACGGTGCCCAAGGCCAAAGCGATCATGCAGCCGGTCAGGATTTCTGTTCTCCTTGTTAAATTCATAATGCCTTTCCTTGGGTGAAGGCTCATTGCGATTCGGGGGGGACATTTCCCAGCGCCGACCGTCCCATATAACATCACTCCTCCAAGAGTACTTTAGTCTCAACCGAGTGCAAGGCCATTTTGACTCGTGGCGGAGGGGTTCCGCCGCCATACTGTGGGAGGTGAACAAGCGAAATCGCATTCGGCCGGCGGTTATGGCGGCGGCCGCGTTGCTCGGAATCATTGGCGTGGCCGTGTGGGTGGCCTCTCCGCGCGAGCCGCAGTATCAGGGGAAGGCGGAGCATGTCTGGCTGGATGAAATGTATGAGTGGGATGGAGACACCAACTATCCGGCGTTTCAGGCGTTTCAAGCGATGGGAACAAAGGCGCTGCCCGAACTTCTGGCGATCGTGCAAAAAGGTCCTTCGGAACTGTCCGCACACATCAACGTATTAAATTGGATGCAGTCGTCAATAAAGATACCGGGTGGCGGCGCCTGGGAAAAAAATAGGTCTGCCTTGTGGGCATTGTACGCCATGGGCTCGAATGCGGTTCCCGTGTGGCCGGCGTTGACCAATATGCTCTTTCATCGCAAAAGCGATTTCGCCGAAATCAGCATTCCGGCCTTGCTTGCCGCCTATCCGACAGAGGATGCGAATGGGCGAGTTTTTATCATGGTTGCTCTCGCCCAGTTTGGCCCGAACGCGCGCTCAGCGATACCAACCATGAACGCGGCGCTCAACGATCGGAATTCAGATGTGCGCCACGTAGCGGCGTTTGCCTTGAAGAAGATTGATCCGCAAAAGGCCGGTTCGGTGCAGGGGTCAAGCGCCAGCCATGCACCGTGATGATGCTTGACCAATTTTCAATCGTTTGAATCGCGGAAATCCTGCCCAAGGCAAAGAATCGCCAAAAAAAGTGAAATGCGCCCCAGCCCTGTGTGGCAGGGCGGGCATGCGCCTTCGCCAACCCTACGGCGCGCGGCGCGAAGTGGCCGCCCTACTTTTCCCGGCCCGCCTCTGACATGATAATGGGCGGCTTGATGCCCGCGGCGTCGCGATTGAGGCGGATCGCGGTCGGAAGGGCGGCGGCGAAACGGCGGACGGTTCGTTGCAGGGTGCCGACCGAGGTGTAGGTGTATTGGCCGGCCGGGTAAGCCTGGATGACGACGTAATCATAAGGCTTGGGTTTGGCGGCCGCACGGGATTTGGGGAGCGCCGTCAGAAACACCAGCCCGGTGCAGACGCAGCCCGGCTCGCTGCCTTCGACCAGATTAACTTCGCGCGTGGCCTGCACGGTGCCGGGCGCCAGCCAGGACCGGCTCAGGGGCGCGCGCATCAGATTGGTGTAACCGCTCTCCACCACCAGCCCGTCGGGGAGAATCTTTAAAATCTTGCCGCATACGGTCCGGCGGCCCTGGACGCATTCCGCCCGGATTTTCTCCGTGGCCTGCTCGTAGGCGCGGGCCTGCCGGGCCGGGCTTGGGGAATCGGTTGGCGGCGCGTTTGTCTTGCCTTCAGGGCGATTGGTCAAAGCGCTCCCATCGGTTTGCGCCAAAGCCGCCGGCAGCGGGGCGGCCAGCATCGCCAGGACCGCCAGCAAACCAATCCGAATGAAGGCTCCGCCCGACAGCAGGATGGCAGGGAGGGAAGTCCCCTGCCCGCCGTCGGGCACTGGCGAAGGAGGCAATGATGCACCGCGGTCGTGCGGCGGGTCCCGATAATTCGGGACCCGCCCTACCTTTCCCGCGCCGGCGCGCTGCGCCGACCGGATCCCGATTCCGAATCGGGACGGCGTCCCTACCATCCAAGACTGACGCATTATCGTCTTCATGGCGTGACGATTCGATAGAAGCGGTGGGGCGCAGTTGCGGCGGCGGGATCAACCAAAGTGAAGGGGGCGGCGGCGGGCACATTGGTGCTCACCGGGGTCCAATTGATCAGGTCGCTGCTGGCCTGCAAGATGTAGGTTTGCCCCGCCGGCCCCCAATACTGGATCTGGAATGAGCCGTTGGCCAGGAAGGCGGGAGCAAAGAAATTGTTCAGCGGCGGCACAATGGTGAACAATCCCGACACGGCCACGCTGTTGACATAGCCGGCTTCAAAGGCGTTGGCCTTGACCGTCGCGCTGGAGGCCAGGTTGAACGGCCCGCTGTAAGGGGTGGAATTGGTGGTCGGCAGCGTGCCGTCCAGCGTGTAGTAAAGGGCCGCAATCCCGTCCGGGGGCTGCAACGCCAGGGTCACTTGATTGGTGAAAATGCCGGAGGCGGGCGTGAGGACCGGCGGGGCCAGGGCCGGGGTGCCGCCCAGGCTGTTGATCCAGTCGGCCAGCTCCGCCACCGCGTTGCTGTCAATGGTGTTTCTGGCCAGCGGCGGCATTTGGTGGTTCGCATCCAGCGTGTTCATCCGGTCGTAAAGGACCGACCGCCATACGTCCGAGGGCGCGACAATTTTGGCGTTGTCGTAACCCAGCGAATGGGCGGCCGGGACGTTGATGATGTTCTGATTGGTCAGGGGAGTGTCGTAACGGGCGTCGAAGGTGATGCCGGTGCCGCCGGGCTGATGGCACTGGGCGCAGTTGGCGTCCAAATAGGAGCGGGCGCGCTGGACGAGCGGGGCGTTCTGGTTGGTCACACTCGACAGTTGCTCGTAGTTGGCGATGTTCGCCTCGTCGAAGGCGGGATAGAAAAGACCGAGGCGGTTCAACGCGCGCAACTGGTTGTCGGCAACCCCGGTGGCCGGATAAGTGTTGGCGCCGTTGAGTTGGCGCGTATTCAGGCCCAAAACGTAACCGGCCACCGCGGTATGGCAGGTCAGACAATCCGCCGGGCTGGGATAGTACCAGTTCTGTGTCGCCACGCCGGTGGCGTTGGTGACGAGGATGGCTTCCGTCAGGCTGCCGGTGAGCAGGTCGGCCTCGCTGTTGTCCGGCCGCCATTTGTAGGTCACGCCATAGACGGCGCCGTTGGTGTCGCGCACCAGGAGCCGGGTTTCCAGGCGGCGCAGCGGGGTGTCCGGGTTGGTTTCATCCACCACAAGATCAAAGTTTTTGACAAAGACGGTGCCGGATGGAAAGGTCCACTGGCCCGTGGCCGCAAAGCCAATTTGCCGGGACGGCGGGATCAGTCCGCCGCTGTACGGCACACCCAGATAACGGCTTTTGACCGCGCTGTCCGACCAGAGGGGGGTGTTGGGCACATAGGGAATCAAGCCGGGGGCGGGAAGGCGGTTGGAGGTGTTGGCAAAGGCGCCTGTCTCTGAAAGGAGCAAGGGGATGGACCCCGTGTAGGCGCCGGGCATGTTCTGGTTCAAGAACGGCGCCAGCGCCCCATTGGTGGTCAAACCGTAGGCAAGCCCGCTGGCGGCGGCGACGGTGATGCTGACCGGGGCCGAAGTGCTGCTCAGGCCGCTCCCATCGGTGGCCGTGGCCGTCAAGGTGTAACTGCCGGCCGGCAAACCGGTGGCCGTCAAAGAATAGGGCGCATTGCTGACGTTCCCGAGGATGACGCCGTTGGTGTAGAAGCTGACATAACTCAAAGGATTGTAAAGGGTGTCGGCCTCGGCACTGAACGAAACGCTGGCGGCGGCGGTGAAGGTCGAGCCGTTGGTCGGAGCCGACAGGAGGACGGCGGGAGGCGGGTTGGCGACCGGAAAAAGCTGGGTTTGCGGGATGAAGTTTTGCGGGGTGGACGGGCTGCTCCAGGAAAGCTGGGCCACGGCCCCGCCGGTTTGGTTGTAGAAATCCATCTCGATGTTATATCGCTCCTGGGCAAGGAGAGGAATGGAGTTGCTCCAAGCGGTCGCGGGCTGGTTGACCCACTCATTAATCAGCAACTGGCCGTTGACATAGAGACGGACCCCGCTGTCGGTCTTGGTGGTGAAAGTGTAGGTTTCATTGAATTGGGGTTGGATTGATCCGGTCCAACGCACGGCAAAATCGGTCAGGCCGATGGAGGGATCGGGCGGGGTGGCGGTCCAGTTAAAATCAATGGCCGCATCCGTGCGAACCAGGGTTGGCGGAACTGAAAAGGACGAGTTGGTGAAGGCCACGCTGGTCACATTGGACCAATAGGAACCGAGCAAGCCGGTGCCGCTGCCAATGGCCGAGCTGTCCACAAAGCCGGCGCTGGCCACCCCGCTGTTGACGGCCCCAGGCTGGGCCGCGATGGCATGCACGCTGGCGCTGGTCGTCAGGACGAACGGGCCGGCATAGAGCAGCGAGTTGGTGGTGGGGGTGGTTCCATCCAAAGTGTAGTAAAGGGTCGAGTTGGGCGTGGCATCCGAGAGGGTCACCGTCACCGAATTGGTGAACAAGCCGCCGGCCGGCGCGATCAGCGGTGTGGCCAGGAACAGGCTGTTGCCAAAGATGGACAGGGCATATTGGGCGGGGAGGAAGACCTTTCCGTTGACCACGGTGGGGGTGGTCATTTGAATGGCCCCGCCGGGATTGTCGCGGGCTGGATTCTGGCTGCTGTTGTACAGTTCCAGCGCCAGGTTGGTCGCATTGTAAGCGTGCAAAACGGCCGGCCCGCTGCTGGCGAAGGCATCGGATTGGATCGTCCAGACGATGCCGTTGTTGGTGCCATTGGCCGAAATGGAGGGCGTGCCACCCAGGGCGCTGAAACTGGTCCTGGCCTTGGAGACGGGTGCGGCGACAATGACGCCGTTGGTGATGAGGAACCCTTTGGTCACGTCGCCGGCGCCTTGATAATAAATCTGATTGTTGAAGTAAGCCGGTGAACTGAAGGCGCTGCCGATGGCGTAGGGCACCTCCTGCACGATTTGACTGTCGTTGGCCGCATTGAACTGTCCCATGTTGTCCCGATCCACAAGGTGGAGCGTGCCTTCTTTTCCCGCCCCCACGATCAGGTGGGGATGCGCCGCGCTGCCCGCCGAATCGGGCAACAACATTGGACCGCCCGATCCCAAGTCCGTGTCGCCCGCGGCCAGGCTTTCCTGATTGTAGGGAGTGAAATAATCCGCCACCGCCAGGCCGCCGTTGGTGGTCGAAAGTTTCACAAAACTATCCGAATAGTCCCCCCCGTTGGTATTGGCGGTGAAACTGCCGTTGGCGGTTTCAAAGTAAAGATTGGTGTTGGCGTCAACGGACAGTCCGTTACCACCCATCCAGAGCGCGCCTTCCGCGGCGTTGGCGCCAAAGTCCGCGATGCTGGCGTTTGGCGTGGTGCAAAAGGCGTAGCTGGCCGACTGCGCAAGATTGGTTTTGTTAAAACCCAGGACCCAGCCATGATAGGGATCGGTGTCCGCAAAGCTTCCGTAGGAGACATATAACATGCCGCCGGCCAGAGTCATCCCGGGGCGCTGATTCTCCTGCCGCGGATTAAAGCCGACCACGTTGTTGGTGCTGTCCACGCCCGTCCCGGGAAACGAATTGGTGACCACCACCGGGCTGTAGGGTTGGCCGGTCCCGTTGGTGATGTTCAAGGCGTGAACCCAGTGGTAATAGTTGGTGGTCGCCCCAACCACCCGGGTGCGCACATCCACATAGAGCGTGCCCGAAGCCAGGTCTATGGCGGGCGTGCCGGTGATGCCGACTTCCGGGACGATGTCGGTGTATTGGCCCCCGTTGTAACGGTCGCCAAATTCGTGGTTATCGCTCAAGGCCGAAGTCCCCAGGTTGGCATGCCAGAGCAATCCCCCGTTGCTCCCCGCTGCGCTGTCCGCATCGAAGGCATAGACGCTGTTATGCTCGGTGGCGACGAAGACCGCGTTGTGCGTGCCTTGTCCGGGGATGACCAGACCGGACACGTACAACGGCTGGGCGTAAATGTAGCCATCCACCGGATAAGTGATCAAACGGCCGAAAGTGGACACATTCACATTGGCAAGGGTCAGCAGCACTTCATTGGTATTGGCGCCCTGGCGTGTATTGTCGTTGTGATAAGTCAGGACATTGAGCGCGGCAGGATCGGGCGGAGGAAGGATGGTCAACACGGAGGGCGAACTGTTGGTCAGTCCGAAACTGTTGGAAGCCGCCAGCGTATAGCTTCCCGCCTCGCCGGCCTGCAAGGAGGCCAGCGTCAGGCTGCTGGCCGTGGCGTTGAGAATGTTGACGCCGTTGTGCTGCCACTGCAATTGAATCGGCGGCGTGCCGTCCACCCCCGCGGTGAAGGTGACCAAGCCGCCGGTATAATTGGTGGCCGCCGCCGGCGCCGGTTCCTGCGTGAAAATGGGCGCTCCCGCGGGGTTTACTGTCAAAACTACTGTTGCGCTCTGATTGGTGCCCGAACCGTTGCCCACCACCACATCATAACTGCCCGAATTGGCCGCCAGCGCGTTGGTCAAAACCAGGGAGGCGTTGGTTGCGCCAGTCAAGTTTGTCCCGTCATCCTGCCATTGGTACTGAAACGGCGCCAGGCCCAGCACCGTGGCGCTCAGCGTCACGCTGGTGCCGGCAAACACGGTGTTGGAGGGCGAAGCCGCCGGCGCGCCCACCTGCGGAGCGCCCCCGGCGGCGTTAAAATAGAGGCCCAAGACCTGTGCCGGCGTGAGTGCGCAGTTGAAAATGGCCACTTCGTCCATCACGCCGTTGAAGGTGCGGGCGCCGTTCCCGCCGTCCGCGGTGTCGCCTCCGATCAGCGTGTTTGCCGCAAAAGCCTCGGCGGTGCTCGCGACGGCATTGGTCGCGGAGGACTGGCCGTTGGAATTGCAAAGCCAGACGACCGCGTTGGAGGGCGACACCACCAGCGCGATAAACGACCATTGCCCTACCGGCGGCACCAGCCCCGAGCTGGCCCAACCCCACGTATCCTGGTTGTTTTGGTTCCAAGTGTAGCCGAGTTGTCCGCCGGTGCTGAAGCAGAAGCCGGATGCGTCCGAACCGTTGCGGCAAAACACCAACCCGGCCGCGTTGGCCGGAGTGGTGGCCGGGTAAATCCAGGCCGTGATCGTCACGTTGTTGGTGTTCAAGTCCAGGGCGGGCAGGGTGACATAGGAATTGGCCACGCCATTGCTGAACCGCGCGGCGGTGTTGTTGGTTTCAAGACCAGGGAAGCCAATGGCTGGTGTCGGGCCCGGAACTCCATCCGCCGCGGCGGCGCCGTAAGTTCCGTTGAAATGGCTCATGTCGTCAACCGCCACCACCGTCCCGCCGGCAGGATTGGCCGTCTCGTTCAACCTCCAGTAACCCACCGGATTTGCGGCCAGCGCCGCGCCGGGGAACGCTGGCAGGGGCAACACCGCGAGCGACGCCACGCTGCTGGCCACCGGACCTCCCACGGAGTTTGTGGCGAGAACCTTGTAGCTGCCCGCGTTAGCCGCTTGCAGGCGGGTCAGGGTCAGCGACGCATTGGTGGCGTTTGGGATGTTGGTCATGCCGCCCCCCGTATTGGCCTGCCATTGGCACGCAATCGGCAACGTGCCATTAAAAGCGGCCGAAAAAGTTTGTTGTCCCCCGGCGTAAGCCACCGCCGAACTCGGCATAATGTCCGACACCAGCACCGGAACGCTCGCCGCCGCCACATTGAGCGCCGCCACCGCGCTGGTGGCTGCGCCGGCCGAATTGGTCACCACCACATCATAATTATAAGTGGCCGCGGGGAAGCTGCCCGTGTTGATGGTCAGATTTGAAACGGTCGCGCCGGGGATGTTGGTGCGCGCGCCTGCGCTGCCGCCGTCAGTCCGCCAATGATAAAACAGCGGTGTGGCGCCGGTCGCCACCTCGGTCAGCGTCAGCGGCGTTCCCGCGTAGATGGGAGTATTGGTGGGCGCAATCACGGGCCTGGCGGGGACCGGCGGCCCGACCGAGGCCGTGTCAATAATTTGAATCCCCATCATGGCGACATTGCCGTCAGGGGTCTGCCCGGTTATGGTAAAGCCGGCGCCTGTGACGCCGGTGAACTCCACATAATTGGCTTGCATCTGAGTGCCCTCCGCCAACTCGGTCGTTTGAGTGTCCAGGACGTAAGGCGGGATCACGTCACCGTTCCCATCAAATACCGCCCCCCAATAAATGGTTGATCCCAGGGTCAAGCCATAGCGGCGATTGGGGTGATTATCATTGAGCATATAGACATAAACATTATAGCTGGCATAGGGGATGCCTGTCGCCGCCACCGTGTAACCGCTCCCGCTCCAAAATCCTCCGGACATCATGATGCCATCGGGCGTGCTTTGCGAGTCGCCCGAAGCATACTGGCTGTTATTATATTGGACAGTGATGGAAGCCGCGGTTGCGGTTCCCGTGCTGTCCACCAAACCAGCCTGGGTTCCCCCCGAGGCGTGGTCATCCACGTTCCAATTGTCGAGCGGATAGGCGCCGGCAATCTGTGCGGCCGAGAGCACCCCGGGAGTATTCCCCCCCCCTGCCTTGCCTTCAAACTGCACGCTAATGCCCGGCTGGGCATGCGCCGGCGTGGTGGTCGCGGCGGCCAAGGCAACAGCACTGAGCAGGGTGACGAGCCGTTTTTTCATGCCTGAATTCAGACTGGGGACAGATAGCCGGGGGAAAAGGGCGGTCCGTTGCCCCGGCCGGGTTGGAGCAGGCGCGGGGATTGCCGGCAGCCGTTGCCATTGGCGCAAGCCAGCCCTTGCCGCCAGCTCCGGCAAGCATGGCCTGCTAAACCACCATGTGGCCCAACCACACCTCCGCCCCGTGGTTGCGCCATCGTTTCCTGCGAGATCAGATTCGGGCATCAGACAACCATTCACCGCGGGCTGGATTGCGACAACTGCACATCTCAGGGAACGCCGCTTCAAATGTTATCATCATTATTAGCACAAGTGTCGCCGGTCGTAAAGCAAATTCCTCTGCGCAAGCCATTTCGGGCATTTTCCCTCTCTCCCCATGGGGAGCGCAGGCCGCCTCCAAGCCGGCTTTTGGCGGGCATTGGGGGGGAACCCAAAATGCGCAGCAAACGGATCATGTGCGGGCTTTGTCCCGCGGGCCCCTGCCCTCTGTGAGCACGAAAAGAAAAGACTTTATCCATCCGGCCTGCCCGGCTGGGCGTGGCTGGCTCCTGCTACTCCCGCCGCCAAAGGCGAGTGGTTTTCCCGGGTGCGCCCTGTGAACAACCGGTGAACAACTTCTCTTTGACGGCTTGCGGCCCAACGCATAAACTAAAGGGTGCGAAAGAATTTTGGATAAGGGGACAAGGATTTGCCGAGTGGAATGTTGGTGGCGGGCGATAACGAATAACAAACGAAAAGAAAGGAAGTTCGCATGGCAAGGAAAAATCAAATCAAGCAGCAATCCTTCTCCTTCACCGCGCCCACGGCATTAAGCGTGCAGTTGGTGGGGGATTTCACACAATGGGAACAACATCCGATCAACCTGCGCAAAGCCGCGGACGGCATTTGGCGGGCCACGGTGGGGCTGGAGCCGGGCGAGCACCATTATCGGTTCCTGGTGGATGGCCATTGGCGGGACGATCCCGAGTCGGTTTGGCGGGTGCAAAATCCGTACGGCTCTGAGAATTCGGTGCGCCAGGTTGTCTGACCTGTCATCAAACTCCAGAAGCCGCCGGTCAAAGAAGAACGGCCGCCGGTCATCGGCCCGCTGGCGTCGTGCTGGCCGATGGTGCCGCTGAGGGAATAGTGGCCGTTGCTGCTCGTGCCGCCGCCGCCGCTGATTTTATACCAGCCAATGGAGTATTGTTGGGCGTGGAGGGCCGGGGCCAGCAGACCCAGCGCCAGGGTGAAGCCAAGAAGTTCTTTCAGAGTGTTGATAATTAGGATGCGTTGATCGGGTTAATTGCCAACCGTGGCGGCACCACCCCCCGCGGTTATAGTCATCGGTTTGGAGATGGTCAGGGTTTCAGAACTCGATCCCGCCGTCTTTATGAAAATAGTTCCGTAGTTGGAGACCGCATTCACTGCTTTGGTCATAGTGTTGAAAGGGGTGTCATAAGCTCCATCCTGAATCGTCCCGGTGAAGTTGAAATCAACAAAGCAGGGGCCGGCGTAACCAACCAGGGCATTAATCAAATTGGTGCCAGTGGGCGATCCCCATCCGGTGCAAAGATCGTAACCAGGTGCGGCATAGTAAACATTGGGACTATTGCTCCAAGTATTGTTTCCATTCGTGATGTCATGGAAGCAACTGGCATAACCGGAGCCCTTGGCAATGGCGTAAAGGGCGGGATTAATAAAGCCATCGCGTGGTTTTCCCTGCGCCGTGGCTTGCTGATTTACCAGCGCGTTGAAGCCCGCCCAAAGCGGGGAGGCAAAGCTGGTTCCCCAGGAAGTCCAAGCCGTTCCCGGACTGGCCACGCCATTGGTGCTGTAAACGGTCAGTATCACCAGAATTTGGTCCGCAACCATCGCAACGTCCGGACCATTTCTAAACTGAGTCGAGCCCATATTGGCCGTCATACTGATCCCCAATTGGTAATCTGGAATGGGCTCGTTGGTGAAGTATCCACCGGCGCTGGCGAATTGCCCCCCCTCGCTGGGGTTGTTCCAGACAGTCTCGGCACTCCAATACCCGCCGGAATTGGTCAACTCCGTTCCACCCACTTGGGTAATGTCTGGCTCGGCATTTTCATTACTGGAAGCATCTCCTGACTGCGTCGGAAAGGCACCCCCGTCCCCCAGGGCCAAAAAGAAAGACTGCCCCTGGATGGCAAATCGAACGAAGTTGTTAATGGACGCCGAGTCTGGCGAAAAGACCCAGGAACAATTTATCTGATGAGGCAGTGGTTCACCCTGCTCAGGCTCGGCCATTTCGTCAAAAATAGTGTTGCCAGATCCATCAGCGCCGGGGTCGCCTTCATAGACATTCAGAGCTTTGATTCCCGGGGCCATGGCCAACACCATCTCAATGTCCCCGGAGATTTCGACATCATTTGGTTGTGGGGCCTGATTGTTGGTGATATCATTCAAAAACACATTGCACAGCCATCCCACAGGAAATTGGAAAAAAGTGTTGGCTTGACCATTTGAACCTGCCACAAGGCAGGCATGAAAAACAAAAAAATCAAACCAACACGGTCCCGGTTTAACGTTTTGCGCCAGATTTGCAATCTCATTCCTGCGCATGAAGTCTCCAAAATAGCGCGGGAGACCGGGGCTCTGGATAAGTCGCGCACCTTCAGTCCGTGGAGTCACACGGTCAGTTTGCTGGACGCGCAACTCACCCATTGCATCGGACTCAACGATCTGTGCGACTCGCTGCAATTGCATTCCGGGCCGCTGTCCACTTTGCGCGGCGCCAGCGCCCCCAGCCGCAACGGCCTCTCCCACGCCAACCGGGAGCGTCCGGCCCAGATGGCCGAACAACTCTTCTGGCGGGTCCTGGAGCATTTGAAAGCACAGACGCCCGGCTTTGCCGCGGGCCAGCGCCGTGGCCCCGCCTTCCGTTTCAAGATGCCCATCCATGTGATTGATAGCACGACCATGGAACTGGTGGCCAACTGCCTGGACTGGGCCAAGCACCGCCGGCGCAAGGCCGCCGCCAAAACCCATATGCGGTTGAATCTGCAGAATCTTTTGCCCGGTTTTGTCATTGTGGACACTGCCGCCGAGCACGACAACCGACGGGCGCGGGAACTGTGCGCCGACTTGAAGAGCGGCGAAATCGCCTTGTTCGACAAGGGTTATGTGGACTTCGGCCACTTGCGGGATTTGGACGGGCGCGGGGTCTTTTGGGTGACGCGGGCCAAGGAGAACATGGGCTATGAGGTGGTGCGGAAAATGCCCGCCTCCAGAGACCCGAAGATTTTGCGCGACGAAGTGATCGTCCTGAGCAACGAGAACAAACCCGCGCCGGAGTTGATGCGCCGGGTGGTGGCGCTGGTCGAGATTGATGGAGAGGAACGGGAAATGACCTTCCTGACCAACAACCTGGAGTGGAGTCCGCGCAGCGTGGCCGACCTTTACCGCTGCCGCTGGCAGATCGAAGTCTTCTTCAAACAAATCAAGCAGACCTTGCAGTTGGCGGATTTTCTGGGCCACAACGCCAACGCCGTGCGCTGGCAGGTGTGGACGGCGCTGTTGACCTACGTGCTGTTGCGCTACCTCAGTCACCTCTCCAACTGGGCGCACAGCTTCACCCGGCTGTTCACGATTTTGCGGGCGGCGCTCTGGGAGAAATATGATCTGCTCAATTTGCTGGCGTGCTATGGGACAGCAGGCGGCAGCTTTCGCCACTTGGCGCGGCCCGAGCAGGCGTATTTCCCCGGCTTCCAATAAAGCTATGGGACAGCACACGCGCCCAAACAGGCGCATACCAAACCCAAAAGCCAAACTCGGAAAAATCAAAATCTCATTTTACCCCGAAGACCAATTAAACCCTTGCAAATGAACAGGTCAGCACCAGACTTTTCCCCTTATGAGACGGGTGTGAACACATTGTTAATCGTCGGGATGTCTGGATTACCCGCATTGGTTTCATATTGGTAGATATCACTGTAGTTGTAACCATTGTACTCAAACAAGCCAACCACTTCGCCGGCGCCATTAAGGGATGTCCCGGGAGCATAGGCACCCCGGAAATCGTTTCCACTAAAAAGGCCGCCACTGGAACCACCGTTGCCATAACTCGTCAGGTTCAATGCCTGGCGGGAGGTCACGGGTCTGCCCGAGCCATAGGGGTGTGGGATGATATAATTGTTCAAATCGCTGATGCACAGGACGGGGATGTCCTGGTCAACCGACGGTTCGGTATCCGGCGCAAAAAAGGTGCGGGCCTCCGTGGGGTGCTGGTACACCAGCATTTTCAGATGCAGCGCCCTCTCGATGTCGGCCACCGAGGCCTTCACTTCCACCAAACTGCGGCTCGTGCGCGTACCCACAACTGTCCAGCCGTTGGTTTTGGCGAAATGGATGACCGCCTGATAATCCTCCGCAGACGGCCCAAACTTTTCCGTGAATTCTTCGGGTGTCAGATAGCGGTGGAAATTCGTGCCGGCCGGGTTATAGATGTCCCGGAATAAATTGCCTCGTGCTGCAGCATTGCGCGGCGGCAGATTGATCACGAGGTGCAACAGGTTGGTGGCGGCCAGCCAGGCCCAATGGCTGCAGGTTGAACTGCGCCACTGCGGCTGGCACATGACCCTGGAGCATTTGTCTTTCCGCCGCCGGGGCTGGGGTCGCGGGCAGTAAAACCAGCAACAGGCCTGCCGCCATTTTGGATAGTTTGTTTATCATAATCGCGCCTCGATTATTGAAGAGTGACCAGCACCAGCACCATGCCCTGGCCTGCGCTCAATCCCGTCATCGCTTTGCCCAGAATCGCACCCTGGGCTCGGACGTGGTCGGTGACTTTCATGGCCCGGCCCGGAGTGCTGGAAGTGGTCAGCGTAATCAACCGCGGCGAAATTAGGAGCGGGACGATTTTATTCAGGACGATCATAAATTGGCATCAAGTTGATTTGTCTATTGACCAATGGTGGCCGTGCCACCAACCGCCACAATCGTCATGGCTTTGGTAATTGTCGGGGTTTCACTGCTCGACCCGTTGCCTTTGATGGCAATTGTTCCACCGACAGCAACAGCGCTTATTCCCTGCGCCAGAGTCGAGTATGGATTGGCGAAGGTGCCGAACTGGAAAATCCCAGCGTAGTTGAAATCCACCCAGACCGGCCCAATAAACGGCACTGGGTCGGAGGCGATGCCATTGGCCACCACCACCATGGAATAGCTACCCTGTGGCAGGTTAGGTGACGCCAGGAATTCTGTGGTCACAATATTGGTTCCAGTCTGGACTCCGGTGCTGCTCCAGTTGAAAGTTCGCCCGTAATATACATTGCCGTTCGCATCGGTCATGCGAACCAAAGGATAATTGCTGTCCATTTGCGCGTCATCACCGTACGCAGCGCCCTCGGAAATGCCGTTAAGCCCAGTGCCGGTCAGCAGATAAGAACCGTCTGAATTCAAAGCGACGCTGATGATGGCGGGCTTCCCGGCGGCCAAAGGGCCGGAGCCAGGTGTGTAAACGTACAGGTCGGAACCTTGATGGGCGTATAACACGGTTCCGTCCGGAAGATCGAGCATGGTGGTTTGGAAAGTGGCAACGTTATCTGATGAGCCGGGCGTCGGATTGCCAGGAGCCGGGATATTGGTGTTAAACGAATTTGCGGCGTAGTCATATTCATAAAAAAATGTTGGCGCGTTGTAATCTAAGTAATTGCCGACGGCGCACAAAATCTTTCCATTGACCATCATGGCTCCACTGGAGTCAGCAGTTCCCAAGCCGTTCGGAATGACTGGGCCATCCGTCCAACTGCCAAAATTGGTGCTTCCGGAAGGGGTGTAAATGGCCGTTACAGGCGGCCCACCAATAAAAAACACATTCCCATTTGGAAGCAGAAAGCCCGGCCCGATTTCCCCCAAAGCTAAGGAGAATAACTGCTCCGGCAAGTCTTCGTCATCAATCCATTCGCCAAGAGGCGCGTTCAATGACGGGATGTAGCGCTGAGATTTCAGATCACCCCGGAGGGTAAGCTCACTGCCATCGGAAAGCTTAACCATGCTTTGTTCATCGGCATTAGCGTCGCCCTGAGCCAGTTTCGGCCCAGAGTAGATCGTGTTCGAAGAAGGGTCGAAGATTACTGTGTAGCCATTTTTGGCCGGTTCTACCGGTGTTATAAGCACTCGGCCGTCCTGCAAAGTGAAAGACATTGAATCAACAAAGCCGTACTCATTGTTCCCTCCACTACCTACCACGGGGTTCGTGGTTATCAGACCAGGCGGAACCGGGATGATGGTCCAGGTATTGAGCTGGGGATCGTAAACCTCCGCATTGGTGGTCCCGTCACCGTACTCCCCTCCCGCCACGAAGACTCTGCCATCGCGCAGAACGTCCGACGAGTACCATGTCCTGTTGCAATGCATGGAAGTGAGATTTGTCCACGACCCATTGACATAACTGCCATGTATATCAGGTGTCAACTTGTACCATGCATTTCCGATGTCGCCGGTAGTGCCATCGTTATTTGCGGCCATGACCGTGCCATCCGGCATCAACAACATCAAACAAACCGCACCCGGTGCGGGGTTTGCCAGTTGAGTCCAGGTTCCCGCTATCGCAAGCGAGGGAAGCAGCAGTGCGAAGAAAATCAGCGCCTGTCCATTCAATCGGACCACGTCGCGAAAGGTTGAGTAATATTTTCTCATGGGTTTATTTTTAGAGCGGACATCGTGATTATTGCAGCGTGACCAGCACGAGCACCATGCCCTGGCCTTCCTGCAGTGTGGACATGGCCTTGCCGAGGATCGCGCCAGCGGCTCTGGCGTGGTCGGTCACTTTCATGGCCCGGCCCGGCATGCTTGAAGTGGTCAGCAAGTCGCCCGGTTCGATGGCCCCGTTGGAGGCGTCGGCTTGAACATAAACACGCCCGGTCAGGGCCACATTCCTTCCGCCTTCGAGCAAGCCCTGCTGCTGCATCCTGATTCCAGGTTTGATTCCGTTGGCGCCGCTGACGACGCCAGCCACACGGGTGTCATACGGTCGGTCGGTTAATTTCAACTGACCTGGATGCGCCGCGTCAATCACCACCACCGCGCCTTCGGTAACCGGCTGCTCCCCCGCAGAGATCGAAAACGGCTCCGCCAGGTCGGAACCACCGGTAATGATGATTTCTGTACAGGTAACTGAAGTGCATATCGGACTTTGAATCGTCCCGGCAATGAAGGTCTTGGTCTGGTCGGCGCCAATGCGGATGACGGCGCTATCCGTGGAAGCGCCCAGACTGCCGATATAGATATTGTCGCTGCCACTGCTGAGACTAACGCCCGCGCCGAAACCGATTGCGATATTGAAATCACCACTCTTATTGCCAGAAAGCGCAGACTCCCCAACAGCCGTGTTGTATACTCCACTCGTATTGGCAGAAAGCGCAGAATCGCCAATGGCCGTGTTGTATTCGCCACTCGTGTTGGCGGCAAGCGCCAAATAGCCGTTGGCCGTGTTGCCATAGCCGACGGTGGTTAACTGGAGGGCTTGATAACCGATGGCCGTGTTCTCACCGTTGTCCGAAGTACTGCCTTGAGCATAAGCATTGTCGTTCTCAAGAGCATGATAGCCAATGGCCACGAGTTGATTGTCATTCGTGCAATTCCCCAGCGCCAGATCGCCCAAGGCCACGTTTTGATAGCCAACTTGATTCAATTTCATCGCATCATGACCCATGGCCGTGTTCTGGTAGCCGCTCGTGTTGTTGTTAAGCACATTATAGCCATCGGCCGTGTTGAAATAGCCGCTCGAGTTGGCGTAAAGCGCTTCGTAACCATTGGCCGTGTTGTTGTAGCCGCTGGTGTTGGACAGGAGCGCCCAGTAGCCATTGGCCACATTATTTGAGCCGGTCGAGTTGTTATACAATGCCTCATAGCCCAAGGCCGTGTTGTCGTTGCCGACGGTGTTGTTTCCCAGAGCGCCGGCACCCACCGCCGCGTTGAATGAGCCACCGCCGTTCTGCGAAAGAGCGGCATAGCCAAGCCCCGTGTTAGCGGCACCGGTGGTGGTAAAATTACCGGCGAACGGCCCGGCGTAGAAGTCAAAGTCGTTGTCGGCAATTAAAAGTCTGTTGCCGCCGTAATAAATGGCGGCCGGCCCCGGCCCCGGCAAATTCAGATTGCCGCCGACCGTCACACTGCCAAAGGTCACGCTCGGTTCGTTGTTCGTCACCAGGCCGGCTGGCAATTGCGTTGATGAAAAAGCGCCGGTTAAATTTGTTGCGTTGAGATTGGTCAGGCCCGCGCCGTTGCCGGTGACGACGCCGGCAATCAACGCCTGGGTCTGGCCGGTGCCAATGCGGATGATATTGGTGTCCGTGGCCAGGCCCATGTTCCCAATGTCAATGTTGGAACTGCCGGTGGTGATATTGTAACCGGCTTGGTAGCCCAGCGCGATGTTGTAGCTGCCGAGACCGTTGAGGCTGTAAAGCGACTGATAGCCGTTGGCCGTGTTGTAGCTGCCGGTGCCGTTGGACCAGAGCGCATATTCGCCAATGGCCACATTGAACGAGCCGCTCGAGTTGTTGCCCAGCGCCAAGGCGCCGAAGGCGGAGTTGTTTTCGCCGACGCTGTTCATATACATCGCCAAATAGCCAACGGCCGTATTTTGGTAGCCGCTGCTGTTGTTGATTAGCGCCAAATAGCCGACCGCTGTGTTGTCGTAGCCAATCATGTTGTCGTAAAGCGCCTGGAAGCCATAGGCCGTGTTGGCGTTGCCAGTCGTGTTTCTGCTAAACGCCTGAAAGCCATCCGCCGTGTTGTAGGAGCCGCTCATCGTCGAATTGCCCGACGGACCGACGAAGAAGTTCTCACTAAGAGTGTAGTTGGTATTGCCGATGCTTGTCAATTGAGAGGCCGACAAGGTGCCGCTCAAATTGCTGGAGTTTTCCGCATAAATTGCATACGGCACGGGCGTCAGTTCCTGACGCGGCGTCAACGGGGTGAAACTGCTGACGCCATTGCTTTCCACGCCAATCTGCAACCAGTCGGTCGCGCCAGTGAACACACCAGAGCCAAAATCAATCAGCACCGTGAACAGGCCGTTGGTGACAATGACGGCGTTGTTGGTCACCGGCCCGGCCATGGCGACACCGCCGGTGTTGGTGTTGAACAGCGAGAAGGTCAGATTATAGGTGCCGCTGGCCGGACTACCGTTGTCTTGGAGCTGGCCTTGATAGGTGAAGGCCGTGCCCTGGGCGAGCACCGGCTGGATGGAGAGGAGCAGGCCGCCCAAAGCGGCCGCGGGCGCGAGACGCGCCAACAGGTTTTTCATAGATTTCGTTTTTGGCTGTGGAGTCGTTGGACGTGAACGCGGTGTTGCCAGGATTAAAGGCTCACAGCCACGAAACCCGGAATAGTGACAACCCGTCAAATCTCACACACATTGCGCTAATTGCAACCAGTATCTTTTCTCATTGCCACATTTCCGCATTCTCCATTCTCCGCTTCCTGGCCGCTGGAAACATGCGGCTCCGCCAACGGAGCACGTCAGACTTCCGGCGTCAGACAGGTGGCGGGAGACGTTTTAGGGATGGCTCAGGCGGAAAAAGAGATTTCCCTTCGGTGGCGCGTTGGTCACGCTGTTATTGACGACCGGGCCGGTGTAGTTGCCCCAAGGGGTCGTGCCGACCTGGCTGTTGGTTTGGAGCGTCCAACCGCTTGAAGGCAAGGGCCAGGAGACGACCGCTTGACCGCCGGAAAAAGTGATCGTCAACAAGGGCGCGCCGGGTGTTTGCACCACGGCAAGCAAACTCCAGAAGCCGCCCGTCAAGGAATAATTGCCCCCGGCCATCGCCACCCCGGCGTCGTGCTGGCCGATCGTGCCGCTGACGGAATACTGCCCGTTGCTGCTTGTGCCGCCGCCGCCGCTGATTTTATACCAGCCAATGGAGTATTGTTGGGCGTGGAGGGCCAGCCCCAGCAGAATCAGCGGCAGGGTGAAAAGGATCATCTTTTTCAAGGTGATGCTACGAGACATGGGTTTGATGGGGTCAATTGCCGATGGTGGCCGGGCCGTCCTGGGAGGTGATGGTCATCGGTTTTGAAATGGTCATGGTTTCGGAACTGGAGCCGGCAGTTTCGATGAAGATGGTTCCTCCTGAAGTGACAGCACTTACGCCGCCCCCCAGGGTGTTAAATGGCTGATAATAACTTCCGGTCTGGGTGCCGGAGTAGTTGAAGTTAACAAAGACGGGGCCGGCGTATCCGACGAGGGCCTTGATGAGGTCCGCGCCCGCGGGCGATCCCCATCCAGTGCAAAGATCGTAGCCTGGCTTGGCGTAGTAGAGACTTGGGCTGTTGCTCCATGTATTATTCCCGTTGGTGATGTCGTGGAAACAGGAAGAATACAATGAACCTTCGGCAACGTTGTAGAGGGCGGGGGTGACAAAGCCGACCGGTGGCAGCCCCTGCTCCGCGGCCTGCTGATTCACCAGGGCCATAAACCCAGCCCAGAGCGGCGCCGCACAGCTTGTGCCAGCTTCGTCCTGGAAAATCCGCACTCCGTTGGTGGTAGTAAATACGTCCAGGACACCGTCCGCCGCCGCGGCGACATCCGGAACATTACACTTGGCCGAGGATCCGCCATTGGCGCTCATATCGACGGACTGTTGATAAAGCGGGATTGGAATCGGGGTCAGGATTCCGCCGGAGCTGCCGTTCGGACCGCCGCTTGGTCCGCTTTGTCCCCAGACCGTTTCGCCAGTCCAGGTTCCTCCGTCGTAAGTCAGCACCAATTCCGTACCTCCCACCTGGGTCATATACGGTTGCAGGTCAGCGGCAGAGGCTCCGTTAATATAGGTTCCTCCGGGACCATTGGGATCAACCGGCAGCGCGCCCTCATCACCCATCGCATAGAAATAGGACTGGCCCTGCACGGCCAATCGGAGGCAACAATTGGAAGTCGCGCCATCGGTGCCACTCCCATAGGAGGAACTGATCTGGAGAGGCAATGGCTCACCATTGGTCGGATCCGCCATGGAGGTTAAGACGCCATCCAGGTCACTGTAGTAGCCGTAATAGAAAACCACTTTTTGGAGGCCGGGGGCCATGGAGATGGCCATTTCAATGTCCAGCGACGCCTCCCCATCTCCGTCAAAGGAAGGAATGTGGGGGTAGCCGTCCACCAGCACCTCCTGCACAGGGACATTCGGCAATCCGGCCGTCGCTTCGTAGGCGAGAATGTCGTTGGTGCTGTAGCCTTCTTGGAACTCAATCAAGCCGACCACTTGTCCGGAGCCCTCATTGGTCGTGCCAGCGGCGTAAGCATGTCTAAAATCGGAGCCCATCAGTAATTGTTGCCCATTCGGGTCATAAGAGCCTCCGCCATACTTGGGAGCTTGACTATTGTCGTGAGCATGGGCTTTGGCATGGGGCAATTCATAGTCATTCAAACCGCTGATGGCCAGGACCGGGACGGCCAAGTCCAGGGACGGCTCGACATCCGGCGCAAAAAACTGGCGTGCTTCGGTTGGGTGCTGATACAGGCGCAGCGTCAGATGAAAGGTCTTTTCAACGTCCGCCACCGCGCCCTCAACACTGACCAGGGTGCGGCCCGGATTGGTGTGAGTCACGGTCAAGCCGTTGGCCTTGACAAATTGGATGACGGCCTGAAAATCCGCTTCTGTCGGCCCGAACCTCTCATTGAACTGCGCTGGAGTCAGATAGTGGCGGAAATTCGGGCTGGCCGGGTCGTAAATCCCCTTGAGCAACTGGCCCAGCGCTTCATTATTGCGCAGCGGCAGACTTATCCCGAGGTGCAGAAGATTGGTGGCCGCCAGCCGGCCCAGCGGCTGCAAGTTGCGCTGGGCCACGGCGGCCGGCACATGGCCTTGCAGCACTTGTCTTTCCGCCGCCGCCAGGGAAGCGACCGACAGAAAGAGCAGTGCCAGGCTGGTGGCCATTTGCGAGAGTGTCTTCTTCATGATTTTCGCCTCCGTTATTGCAAGGTGACCAGAACCAGCACCATGCCTTTGCCTTGGTTTAGCCCCGTCATGGCTTTGCCCAGAATCGCGCCCTGGGCCCTGGCGTGGTCGCTGACCTTCATGGCGTGGCCGGGGGTTGCGGAGGTCGTCAACAAATCACCCGGATTGATGGCGCCGTTGGCCGCGTCGGCCAGGACGTAAACCCGTCCGGTGAGAGCGACGTTTTTGCCGCCTTCGAGCAAGCCTTGCTGTTGCATCTGGATGCCGGGATTGACGCCGTTGGCGCCACTGAGAACGCCCGCCACGCGGGTGTCGTAGGGTTGGCTGCTCACTCGCAAATGCCCTGGATGGTCCTGGTCAATCACCACCACCGAGCCTGGGGGAAATTGGCCGGAAGGGCTTGAAACCGCAAACGGCTCGGCCAGGTCGGAACCGCCTTCGATGGTAATGGAACTGCAAAAGATATGCATGTAGGTGCTGTTGCCCCAGTTGTAAAAGGCGACGTTGGCGATGCTGCTGTTCATGCTGCCGATCTGCACGTCGCTGCCCGAACCATTGCCGCCGATGTAGGCGTCTATGGGGCCGGCCCCGTTGAACGCGTTGGCCCCGGTTATTTGCGCGAAATTGCCGCGCACGGTCAGGGAGTCGGCGGAGAAGTTGTTGCTGACCCAGACATTGCCCGTATAGTCCCAACTCAAACTGATCTCATTCGGTGCAACGGTGCCCAGCGACCCGCCATTGAAACCGTAAAGAAACGGGCCAGCTCCGCCGGGGACTGCAATCAGCCCGGTTGTGTCATAGACCAGTCCGTTATCCGTGTCGCCTCCGTCCAATGCAATGGTGCCGGCAACGTAAGTCGCGGTTTGGACGCCCGGCGTGCCGAGACGGATGATGCTGTTATCGCCGGAAGATCCCGCGTTGCCGATGTCAATGTTGTTATTGCCGTTGAGGATGTTGTAACCCGCCTGATAACCCAAGGCGATATTGCCGCTGCCGCTCGAGTTGGCCAGGAGCGCCAGAGAGCCATCAGCGGTGTTGCGGGAGCCGGTCGTGTTCTGCCAAAGCGCTTGAAAGCCATTGGCCACGTTATTGGAGCCGGTCGAGTTGTTTTCCAGCGCCTGAGCGCCACTGGCGGTGTCGAAGGTGCCGGCCGTGTTGACATTCAGCGCGAAGGCCCCGCTGGCGGTGTTGTAAGAGCCGGAAGTGTTGCCATATAAGGCCCGATAGCCGGTGCCGGTGTCTTGAAAGCCGGTGGTGTTGGCGAGAAGCGCCTGGGAACCGACGGCGGTGTCCTGACTTTGATTGGTATTATTAAGCAACGCCTGAAAACCGACAGCCACGTTGTTGCCACCGGTGGTATTGAAGAAAAGCGCCCCCGCGCCATCCGCCGTGTTCTGGAAGCCGTTGGTGTTGGAGAAAAGCGCATCGGTGCCGGTGGCCGTGTTGTTGGCGCCGGTGGTGTTGGCGACAAGCGCATCAAAGCCAACGGCGGTGTTGTCCGCGCCGCTGGTGTTGGCGAAAAGCGCGCCCGCGCCATCGGCCGTGTTGTAGGAGCCGTTGGTGTTGGCGGAAAGCGCGCCCACGCCTTGAGCCGTGTTGTAGGAGCCGGTGGTGACGGAGAAAAGCGTGCCAAAACCCACCCCCGTGTTTTCAGACCCGCTCAGCGCGGAATTGCCGGAATTCTGACCGGCAAAGAAGTTCAGCGATCCATAATTGTTCAGCAGAGCGGTGGAGCCGGCACTCTCGGCGTAAATGGCGTAAGGGCTGGGCGTCAATTCCACGCGTGGACTCAAGGGCGTGAAAGTCGCGCCGGCGCCGTTGGTGCGCACGCCGATTTGCAGCCAGTAGGACGTGCCGTCAAAGACAGCGCCAAAGTCCATGGTGATGATGAACAGCCCGTTGCTGACGGGCACGGCCAAATTGGTGTAGAGCACACTGGCCAGAACCCCGCCGGTGCTGGCGGGGTAGAGACTGGTGCGAATGTCGTAAAGCCCGTTGGCCGGGGCGCCGGAGTCCATCAACTGGCCTTCATAGGCGAACGCCGTGCCCTGGGCGAAAGCGCTGGAGAGTTGTGAGTTGAGAGTGGCCAGCGCCAGCAAGGCCAGCGCGCTGGACCAGCGGGGTGATCTGGTTTTCATAAGCGATTCAGGGTTCAGTCCGCCTCGGGAGGGCGACAGCCTCAAGAGGGCGGCGATTAACTGCTTGAGTTTTCATCCTACCATTCACCCAAGTTAAGGTCAACTTAAAAAGCGCATTAGCCATTGGCCAAACGCTGAAACCGCGTTGCGCCGCGGGAACAGCCACGCCGGGTCTGGTCCAAAGGTTGATCCGGGCAGGCCAAATCTGAGTGGCTGTCAATTTGCTCAAGCGGCCTGAGCCGACGCCACCTTCTTCGCAGGATGCCGCCGCCGCTGATTTAATACCAGCCAATCGAGTATTACCGCCCCAAAGCCCGAAGGCAGAAGCAACTTTGCAGAAGCAGGACACACAGCAGCAGCTTCGCCGCCGGCCATCCGCCATTTCCAATCTTCAATCCTCGCGCGTTCATTGGGCGCTTCCTTTCCTCCCGTTCATCAGTTGTTCCAGCTTTTCAAGACGTTGTTTCAATTCCTGAATCTCCGCGTCCTTCTCGTTGAGCTTCTGGTTCAAGCCCTGGATGGCGGCCAGGGCCACGCCCTCCTCGTCCACGGTGGCGATGTGTTTGTCATCGGCCCCGACATTGAAGGCGGCGTGGAAATCCTGAGCCATCGGCCCGATGTGCCGGGTGGCGGTGTCCAGCTTGAAACTCCACTCGGAGATGGGCAGCCGCGCCACCCGCGCCAGCACCTCCTGCGGGTCAATCCCGGTGAATTTCTCTTTGACGTCCCGGTCGCTGGTTGTCGTGAAAGTGACTGCCGAGACATTGCCGTTGGTGCCGGTGAGCACGATGGGCGGCTTGCCGCCAAGGATGGTGGAAGTGCCGCGCACGTCCAGATAACCGCCCGCTGTGTTGTCCTTAGAGGGCCAGATTTCCAAGGCGTTGCGGAAGCGCATGTGGCCGGGGTAATTGATGCCCCCCACTACGATGCCCGGCGTAACATCATCATCGTTCTCAATGACCACCGTGCCCACTCCGGTGTCCACAGTAAATGGGGCATCAAAGGTGACGTTGCTCTCAGTTTTGGTGACCACCACGGCTGGCAAGGCCTGCAAGGGCACTGTGCCCGTGGTCAATTCCGAAGCGTTGAGATTGTCCAGTCCACTGCCATTCCCATTAAACGTGCCTGCCAGATTGCTGATCACCATCGGCATATTCATGGCAACACGCTGTGGATAGACCAGCACCTCCGTCAGCGTATTGGTGCCGCTATTGGCGCTGAACAAATCCGGTGTGCCATCGTCGTTGACATCGGCGGCCACAACTTGCCAGGGGCCGGCTTCCACATGGATGGTGGCATAAAACCCAAAGATGCCGTGGCCATTGTTGGTCAGCACCGTCAACGAATCGTCGTCGGTATTGGCGGTGACCAAATCCGGCGCGCCGTCGCCGTTGATGTCCACCGCGATGACCGATTGCGGTTTAATTCCCACGTTCAGCGTGGCATTGGAACCAAAGACCCCGTGGCCGTTGTTGGTCAGCACGGTCAGCGTGTTTTCATA
Organism: uncultured Verrucomicrobiae bacterium; assembly: GCA_963707025.1. Classification (GTDB taxonomy): domain Bacteria; phylum Verrucomicrobiota; class Verrucomicrobiia; order Limisphaerales; family Palsa-1400; genus JBEKOF01. The sequence continues at coordinate 553,962 of CAVPOM010000005.1, forward strand.
GGTTTCGGCACAAACCAAATCGGGTGAGCCATCGCCGTTGACATCCACCGCCACAACTGAAACCGGACTGTTGCTCACTGCGAGCGTGGCGTTGGAACCAAAGACGCCCTGGCCGTTGTTGGTCAGCACCGTCAATGTGCCGGAAGTGATATTGGCGCTGATCAAATCCGGCGCGCCGTCGCCGTTGATATCGGCCACCGCCACTTGATTCGGTCCCTCGCCCACGATGAGCGTGGCATTGGAACCGAAGACGCCGCTGCCGTTGTTGGTGTACACGGTCAGGATGTTGGCGAACGTGCCAGAGGCAATCAAATCCACTGCGCCGTCGCCGTTGACATCCGCCGCCGCAACATAATATGGGCCGACTCCCACGTTGAGCGTGGCATTGGAAATAAAGCCGCCGTGGCCATTGTTGGTCAGCACCGTCAAGGTGCTGTCGCCGTTATTGGCGCAGATCAAATCCGGTTTGCCGTCGCCATTGACATCCGCCGCCACCACCGAAAGGGGAAAGTGGCCTACGTTGAGCGTGGCGATGGAACCAAAAACGCCGTGGCCGTTGTTCGCCAGCACCGTCAACGTGTTGGAGCCTCCATTGGCGCTGACCAAGTCCAGTTTGCCGTCTCCGTTGACATCCACCGCGACAACCGAATATGGGTTGGCTCCCACGTTAAGCGGAAGGCCGGGGGTAAAGAGCGACGGCAGCAGGTTGAATGTTCCGGCCGGGCCAACCGACGAAAGGCTGATATTGGTCACCCCGGCCCCATTGCCGCTGAAACTACCGGTCAGCGCCACGTTGGCTGCGCCATTGGTCAATACGCTACTCGGCAACTGTCCCACCGGCAGCGTGCCCAGCAGATTGCTCGCGTTGCCGGCCACGACGGCGTACGGCGTGGGCGTCAAGTCCTGCACCGGACTCAGCGCGGCAAACCCGTTCACGCCGTCATTGAACCAAATGCGCAACTGCAGGCCGGATGCGTCCGTGAAGACGGAAACGGGGATGGCCGTCATGTTGGCCAGAGTCGTGTCGCCCAAAACCACGGTGAACAGGCCGTTGTTGACTCCCAGGCTCACCGCGTGGGCAGGTTGGCTGCCCGCGCTGCTGGTGCCGTCGTTGCTCCAGTAGGTTGTGAAGGAAAGGTCAACGGGGGGCGCGCCAATCGTCACGGTGGGCGTGCCGGTGTAACCGGAGCCGGGATTGTTCACCGTGATGGCGGTCACCGCCCCGCCGCTGACGCTGGCTGTGGCCGTGGCGCCCGAACCGCCGCCACCGGAAATGGTGACGGCGGGGGCGGTGGTGTAACCATTTCCGCCGAACGTGACGTTAATGACGGTGATGAACCCGCCACTGGGAGGACTGGCCGTGGCGGTGGCCTGGCTGGCGACGTTCGAACTGGTGACCAGGGCGAACTTGAACTGCCCTGTGCCGCTGAAGTTGGTGCCGCCGTCCGTGACCAAGCCTTGATAGGTGAAGGCCGTGCCCTGGGCATGGGCGGAAAAGCAGATGGCGGAAAGCAGATGACAGATGGCGATAGACTTGAGTTTGATTTTCATAACTGGATTCCTTTCAATTTGATTTTCGGCTGAGAAGGATTCTTTCCAGCGCTTGGAGACGCAGCCTCAGTTCCATGTTCTCCGCATCGCGCCGTTTCAATTCCTCCTGGAGTTTCTGATTCAGCCCCTGAATGGGGGCCAGGGCCACGCCGCCTTCGTCCACGGTGGCAATATGCTTGTCATCCGGGCCGACGTTGAAGGCCGCGAAAAGATCCTGGGCCATCGGGCCGATGTGGCGCGTGCCGGCGTCGGCCTTGTAACTCCATTGGCTGATGGGCAGCGCCGTGACCTTGTCCAGAATCTCCGCCGGACGCACCGCCTGGAAGCCTGGTTTGGCGTTGCGATCACTGGCGCTGACAAACGTCCCGCTGACCGTCAGCCCGCTGAGGGTGAGCTGCATCAACTCGGTGCCGCCGCTGCCCGGATCGTCGGTCGTATCACTGTGGCTGCCGCCGGGGAACCAGGCGAAGCCGGCGCTGGCGTGGGTGCGGAAATACTCCCGCGAGTTCTGGACCCCGATGCCGTAAGTGCTGGTCGAGAAATTGAGCATTTGCCGGGTCAGGTTTCCAAAGAACATGCTGGTGGAGGTGTCCGCTTGAATGCCTCCCTGCGCGCGGATGCAAAATTGAAAGTCAGCGGAGGAACCGAAATCAAAGACCTGGCCGTCCGACCAGACAAAACAGTTGTCGTTGGTCGCGGCTGCATTCAGGCCGGCGGCGAAGGACTCCAAGCCGCTGGCAAGATTGTCCACGCCGCCTGGAACTGTCGAACCGTAGGCGTCCGCCATGTTGCCGTTACCGCCGCCCACCGTCGCATCCCCGCCGTTGCTGGGATAAAGGCTGGTCCGAATGTCATAAAGGCCGTTGGCCAAAACACCGCTTTCCATCAACTGGCCTTGAAAGGTGAAGGCCGTGCCCTGGGCGAAAGCGGGGGAAAGTGGCGCGTTGATGGTTGCAAGCGCGGGCAACGCCAGCGCGATGAACCAGCGGGGTGACCTGGTTTTCATAGGCGATTCAGGGTTTCCATCCGCCTCGGGGCTGCGACGGCCTCCGGAGGACGGCGATTGACTGCTTAAGTTGTCATCCTACCACCAGCCCCGCTTAAGTTCAAGTTAAAAACCGCGACACGACCTCCAAACCGTCAGAAAGCCGTCACAAGAAACTTGCCAAAAGCCGGGATTGGCCCAATATCACCACAAGTCTCCGCCACAGATTGGCAAAAACAAACGCCGCCAGGCGAAAGTTCCAACAACGGATTAACTAATGAACACTGCAAAAGCCGGTGCCGGCATCAGTCGGCGACGTTTTCTCCTCTCCGGCGGCGCCGCTCTTGTGCTGCCGCAACTGGTTGCCGGTTGCGCCACGGCTGGCGCACCCCGTTCGCAACCGATTCCGCCCAGCAGCCGGATCACGCTCGGCTTCATCGGCATGGGCACGCAAGCGCGCGGCTTGCTGGACAATTTTCTCCGGCAGGAGACACGCGTGCTGGCAGTCTGCGATGTGGACACGACCCGCCGCAACGACGCGAAGCAGAAGGTGGACACATTCTACACAAACCAAAACTGCGCGGCTTACAACGATTTTCGCGAAATCATCGCCCGCCCGGACATTGACGCGGTTTGCATCGCCACGCCCGACCACTGGCACGCGATTCCGACGCTGGCGGCGCTGCGCTCCGGCAAGGACGTTTATTGCGAGAAACCTCTGACGCACAACATCCACGAGGCGGTGGAGGTCATGAAGGCGGCGCAGAGGCACAAACGGGTCTTGCAGACCGGCTCGATGCAACGCTCGATGAATGAATTTCGCGTGGCGTGCGAACTGGTGCGCAACGGGGTGATCGGGCAGATTCAGAAGGTGGAATGCAGCTTCGGAGATCCCGGCTGGCCATGCGACTTGGCGGAGGAAAAAATGGAGCCGGGCCTGGATTGGAACCTCTGGTGCGGCCCGGCGCCGCTGCGCGGCTACAGTTCCGTGCTCAGTCCGCGCGGCGTGCATCAGGTTTTTCCGGCGTGGCGCGATTTCCGGGAGTATGGCAGCGGGGCGGTGGGCGATTGGGGCGCGCATCACCTCGACATCGCCCAGTGGGGCCTCGGCATGGACGAGAGCGGCCCGGTGGAGGTCATTCCGCCCGGCGATCCGAACGCCAAACGGGGCGCGAAACTGGTCTATGCCAGCGGCGTCACGGTGGAACACAAAGACGGATTTGGCGTGCATTTCTTTGGCAAAGGCGGCGAAGTGCGGGTCAACCGCGGGAAGTTCGTGCTGATCGTCGGTGGGGAGACCATCGCCAGTTTCACCGATGACAAATCCAAGAAAAGCGAGGAGGACACGACCTGCGCGGCCGAGGTCAGAAAGGCCCAAAGCCGCTGCCTGGCCAACGCCGCGGTCAAACTCTATGTGAGCCATCAGCACATTTCCGATTTCATGGCGTGCGTCAAGAGCCGCAAGCAACCCATAACCAATGAGCAGGTCGGGGCGCGCTCCGCCATCTGCTGCCATCTAATCAACCAGAGTTACTACCACCACGCGCACCTCCAGTGGAATCCGGCCCAGTTCAAGTTCACCGGGGGCACCGGTGATCCGAAATGGCTGACCCGCGACTATCGCAAGCCCTGGACGGTCTGAGGCGCCTGAAAGAGGCGCGTGGCAGAGAAGTCCGGCGATGGAAGAAAATGTAAGCACTGCGATACATAGAGCGGTTTCACAAATACTGTAGCCGCATTACGCGGCAGGGTCCCGGTCCCGAATTATCGGGACCCGCCGCGGCGCGCACGGAGTGCGCGCCCTACCTTCTTCATTCAGGGCTACTCTATTTATTGAACCGCTCCAGGCTTAAATATATTTGTTAACTGTGTTCCGCCGGGTGGGTCCAGGGGGCGCGGTAAGGCCGGCGCAAGAGACGATTTGCAGCCTCGTCTCCAATGACCTCTCCCTTTTCAGTGTCCCAAGCCAGGGACCGGCCGAGTTGCATGGAAATGTTGGCCAGAATGCAAGAGGCGGTGGAAATGTATCCCTGCTCGATGTCCGCCACCGGCCGGCCATGTGTTTGGATGGAGGAGAGAAAATCCCGCATGTGCCGGCGCGTTGCCGGAGCACAGTGTTTCTCAATGTCTTTCTCAGTCCGATCTTCAGGATATTCGTCCAGTTCGTAGGTGACATCGCGATGGAGCGGCGGCCCATTGCCGGAGGGGATAAAATCATAACTGTAAACACTGGCTTTGAGGGTTCCCTTGTCGCCATAGAAGGTTGCCGCCCAGGGATAGTTTTGGTCCGGGGGCTGTCCCCAAGTGCGGTGCTGCCAGACGACTTGAAGGTTGCCATAGTCGAAGATGGCGCTCTGGGTGTCGGAAATGTTGGCCTTGCTGTTTTTGTAAACGAGGATTCCTCCGGAGGATTGAATCGTCTTGGGCCAGCCCAGCTCCAGCATCCAACGAGTCATGTCAAACATATGAATGGCCATGTCGCCGATGATGCCGTTGCCGTATTCCATGAACGCCCGCCAACCCCGTGGATGGACCAGGCGGTTGTAGGGCCTCATGGGGGCGGGGCCGGTCCACATTTCGTAGTCCAAATTCGCGGGCGGGTTGGTGTCAGGAGGATTGTCCCGCGCGCGTGTGGGGTAATAACAGCAAATCTCGACCAGCCCCACGGTGCCCAATTTGCCGGCCTGGATGATAGAGTCGCGCGCTTCGATCAAGTGCGGGGTGCTGCGCCGCTGGGTGCCCACTTGGACGACGCGATTCATCTTTCGCGCGGCTGCCAGCATGGCCTTGCCTTCAAGGACATCCACACTGATCGGTTTTTGCACATAGACATCGGCGCCGGCTTCCAGCGCGGCAATCAGGTGGAGGGCGTGCCAATGATCGGGCGAGCCGACCAGCACAATATCGAGGTCCTTTTCCTTCAACATTTCCCGGTAATCGCGGCAGGTGCGCGGCTTCTTGCGGGAAACCTGGCGAGAGGCCACTAAATCAGCCGCCTCTGACAGCATCCGGCTGTCAACGTCGCAGAGCGACACCACCTCAACAGGGGCAACCTGGATGAGCCGGAACAGATCGCTCTTGCCGTACCATCCGCAGCCGATCAAGCCGACGCGTTTTTTTGCGCCAGCAGTTTCCTGGGAATAATCGTTGAAGGCACCCAAGCCCAGGCTGGCTGCGCTGGCGACTTTGAGAAAGTGGCGGCGATTCATATTTTTATAATGCGACCGGCAGGCGCCCCGGGTCAAGGCTCGCGCTTGCCGGTATAACCCATTCTGCGCAGTAATCGCCAATGCAAGCTGGTTGCACTCCGCTCCCTCTGGCCATGTCAGCCGATTTGGGTTTGCCAGTGAGTCGCGTTTAAGAGATTTTCAAGGTCAGAATCACACCCGTCTCATAAGGGGAAAAGTCTGGTGCTGACCTGTTCATTTGCAAGGGTTTAATTGGTCTTCGGGGTAAAATGAGATTTTGATTTTTCCGAGTTTGGCTTTTGGGTTTGGTATGCGCCTGTTTGGGCGCGTGTGCTGTCCCATAGCTTTATTGGAAGCCGGGGAAATACGCCTGCTCGGGCCGCGCCAAGTGGCGAAAGCTGCCGCCTGCTGTCCCATAGCACGCCAGCAAATTGAGCAGATCATATTTCTCCCAGAGCGCCGCCCGCAAAATCGTGAACAGCCGGGTGAAGCTGTGCGCCCAGTTGGAGAGGTGACTGAGGTAGCGCAACAGCACGTAGGTCAACAGCGCCGTCCACACCTGCCAGCGCACGGCGTTGGCGTTGTGGCCCAGAAAATCCGCCAACTGCAAGGTCTGCTTGATTTGTTTGAAGAAGACTTCGATCTGCCAGCGGCAGCGGTAAAGGTCGGCCACGCTGCGCGGACTCCACTCCAGGTTGTTGGTCAGGAAGGTCATTTCCCGTTCCTCTCCATCAATCTCGACCAGCGCCACCACCCGGCGCATCAACTCCGGCGCGGGTTTGTTCTCGTTGCTCAGGACGATCACTTCGTCGCGCAAAATCTTCGGGTCTCTGGAGGCGGGCATTTTCCGCACCACCTCATAGCCCATGTTCTCCTTGGCCCGCGTCACCCAAAAGACCCCGCGCCCGTCCAAATCCCGCAAGTGGCCGAAGTCCACATAACCCTTGTCGAACAAGGCGATTTCGCCGCTCTTCAAGTCGGCGCACAGTTCCCGCGCCCGTCGGTTGTCGTGCTCGGCGGCAGTGTCCACAATGACAAAACCGGGCAAAAGATTCTGCAGATTCAACCGCATATGGGTTTTGGCGGCGGCCTTGCGCCGGCGGTGCTTGGCCCAGTCCAGGCAGTTGGCCACCAGTTCCATGGTCGTGCTATCAATCACATGGATGGGCATCTTGAAACGGAAGGCGGGGCCACGGCGCTGGCCCGCGGCAAAGCCGGGCGTCTGTGCTTTCAAATGCTCCAGGACCCGCCAGAAGAGTTGTTCGGCCATCTGGGCCGGACGCTCCCGGTTGGCGTGGGAGAGGCCGTTGCGGCTGGGGGCGCTGGCGCCGCGCAAAGTGGACAGCGGCCCGGAATGCAATTGCAGCGAGTCGCACAGATCGTTGAGTCCGATGCAATGGGTGAGTTGCGCGTCCAGCAAACTGACCGTGTGACTCCACGGACTGAAGGTGCGCGACTTATCCAGAGCCCGGTCTCCCGCGCTATTTTGGAGACTTCATGCGCAGGAATGAGATTGCAAATCTGGCGCAAAACGTTAAACCGGGACCGTGTCGGTTTGATTTTTTTGTTTTTCATGCCTGCCTTGTGGCAGGTTCAAATGGTCAAGCCAACACTTTTTTCCAATTTCCTGTGGGATGGCTGTGGGTCAGAATCTAAAATCGCACCGTGAATTCGCCTATGAAGTCTCTTTTCGCAATGGCCCTGCTGGGCGCCGCCATTCCCTTGGCCGCCCAAGACTCCCGCACCAATGTCATCATCCGGGCCGAACCGCTTGCGGGCGGACGCGTCGAACCCACCTTGTTCGGCAACTTTATGGAATTGCTGGATGACGTTGTGCCAGGATCGTGGGCCGAGTTGTTGAACGACCGGTCTTTTGCCGGAGTCCTTCCGGCGGCGGATTGGGTGTACTACGACGGCTCCCTGGATATTTGCGACCGCCAGTGGGACACCAATGCCACCTGGAGCTACGACACCGACAACCCTTTCAACGGGAAACGTTGCGCCAAACTCACGGCCAGCCCCGGCAGGCCAGCCTCACCCAAACAGGCTTGTCGGCGCGAAAAGACATGGAGTATCAATTTTCAGCCTATCTGCGCGGGGACAACGGGATCAAAGTCACCGTCCTGCTCAAGGCTGCGCTGCCGACCGGAGAATGGCTTGCCTTGGCTTCGGCCACGCTTCCCCCGCCTTCGTCAGAATGGCAAAAGACCTCCATCAAAATGACCTCCATTGGCCAGACCGACCGCGCGGTCTTTGAGTTGCGCGCCGAAGGCCGGGGCCGCCTCTGGGTGAACAAGCTTTCACTCATGCCCGGCGACAACCGGAACGGCTGGCGGGCGGATGTGGTGGAGGCGATCAAGGAAATCCGCCCCGGCATCATCCGCTGGGGCGGCTCCACGGTGGATCCCGGCCATTACCATTGGAAGAACGGCATCGGCGACCACGACCGGCGCACTCCCTGGCCCAACGAGAATTGGGGCCGCCTTGACTCTAATGACGTGGGATTGGACGAGTTTTGCCAATTCTGCGAGCTGACCGGCGCGGCGCCGCTGATCTGCGTCAGCTTTGCCGATGGCGCCGCCAGCGCGCACGACCTGGTGGAGTATTGCAACGGAGAGGCCCAGACCACCTGGGGAGCCCGGCGCGCGGGCAACGGCCATCCCGCGCCTTACAATGTCAAGTATTGGGAGATCGGCAACGAGATCAACGGCGGCGACGCCGACTACGTGGCTCAATTCCCCGCCTTCATCCAGGCGATCCGGTCAGCCGATTCCGGGGCGCGGATCATGACTTCGTATCCTTCGCAAAAGTTGCTGGACCGGGTGGGCCGGGAGGTTGATTATGTCTGCCCACACCACTACACGACCGATCTGAACCAGTGCGAGTTGGACTTTGCGCGGATCGGCCAGATGATTGACCGGACCCCGGGCTGCGCCCACATCAAGATGGGGGTAACAGAATGGAACATTGACGCCGGGGCGTGGGGCTTGGGCCGCGCCCTGCAATCCACACTCTTGGCGGGCCTGGAAAACGCCCGCTATCTCAACCTGCTCATGCGGCACTCGGACAAGGTCAAGATTGCCAACCGGTCCAATCTGGCCAACAGTTATTGCGGCGCGACCATTCTGACCGCCGCCTCCGGCACGGGCGTCCTGCGGCAGCCCAGCCACTATGTCATGAAACTTTACAGCCTCCACGCCAAACCGATCCCGCTGGTGATGCTCCGATATGATAACCGCCTGGACCTCTTCGCCTGCGGTTCTGATGACAAGAAATCCGCCGTCATATTTGCCGTCAATCCAACGCGCGAGCCGGTGCAGTTGGTCGCTGGTTTCGGCGGTTTCGATTCACTCCCGCGCATCGTCAGCGCCGAGACGGTGTGCGATGTCTTGAATCTGCGACAACCCGACGTGGAAAATCATTGGCAGGAGCCTGAACGGGTCAAGATTGTCAGGTTGCCTGTGAGTGACGGCGCGGTTCGGTTGCCGGCGCTGTCGGCTACGGCCGTTGAGTGTGTGACAGATTAGAGCGTTTTCAAGAAAACTGTAGCCGCAGCACGCGGTAGGGTCCCGGCAGGCCGGGATTGCCCGCCGCGGCGCGCACGGAGTGCGCGCCCTACCTCCCTCGTTTCGGCTACACAATTTCTTAAACCGCCGTAGGCCAAGATGGAGATGGATGCCGGCGACAAGGCCAGGCAGGCAGCTCAAGCCATCCAAGATAAGAAACAGGACATCCCTATGGCTTTTCCCCGAATTGTCCAACGAACTGTTGCGGTGTCATACCGTTTCCAGTTTGTAACTGCACTATTGCCAAGGCGATTGGCGGCGGTCGCAGACCGCCGCTACAGTGCAAAAGCAAACCGGAAAAGGTATCAGCCGCCGTTCCCTCACTGTCTCGATCTTCGTCCACGGGTTGTCTGCAACGCCTTGAGCCGTCGCCGGCCATTGGCGGGCAAACTCGCCTCGCGTCACGGCAAAGGGCCACATTGCTCCGCTACGGGAGCACTCCTCGCGCAGTGCATCCCAGCGCGCCAGCCAGACGCTTGGCACGGCCAGATGGCCCTGGCGAACGCGCGCCAGCAGTTCAGCGTTATCGAAGTCTTGCCGTCATCGCGGCGAGGCGGTCGGCGTTGGCTTTCATGGCCGTCAGATAATCGCCCTTGGCCGGCGCGCTGGCACATGTTTCGAAGGCGATGGGTTCGATGCCCATTCTGCGAAGGCGTTGCGCAACGGCTGGCAGCGGGTCTTCTTCCCAAATCATAATTTTGCCGGGATGTTCGGCGTGCAGCTTTTCCAATTGCCGCCATTCCGCCTCGGACGGCATTTCGTCCGGTTCCCAGTGGACGTTCTTCAGGTTCCAGCCATAGCGCCGGGCGGCGTAATGATAGACCGGATGCGAGGCGAGCAGCGGTGAGTTGCCGAGCGGCGCGGACGCGCGCTCCAGGGCGGCGTCCACCTCGTCCAGATCCTGGTCGAGAGACCGGAGGTTGGCGTCGAATTCCTTGGTTGCCGCAGGCAGGAGGCGGACCAGTTCATCGCGAATCGCCTGCGCTTGCAGCCTGGCCTGGCGCGGATCCATCCAGGTGTTGAAGTCGAGCAGGCCGTGGCTGTGCAACCCTTCCGGGCCGTGACTGTGGGTAAGGACCTCGCCGTTTGTCAGGTAGCGATCCGCAAACGATGCGGAGGTCACGACCTGATTGGCCAGGGGCAATACGCTGGTCAGCCGCCATTTTTCGTAGTCCGCGCCGTTCAGCAGAATCAAGTCGGCCTGCTGATATTGCCGGATGCCATTGGCGTCCGGCCTCCAGAACGCGGGGTCCTGATCGCGCGGAATTGGGAAGACCAGCCCGACATGCCCGCCGGCAATGCGCGTGGTGAAATACCACAGCGGATAGTTGGCGACCGCCACACGCAGCTTCGCGTTGGCCGGGCGCGGCCAGAGGGGAGCGCCGCCCTGCGCCACTGGATTTGAAGCCACGGCCTTGCCTCTTGAAATGCCAAATTGGCCGATGACCAGCCACGTGCTCCCGGCGGCAATCGCCACGCCTGCGACCAGGACGATGACAATTTCCACCGACTGCATCCCGAAGGTCATCCATCGCGCGCAACCGATCTTGAACATGGTCTCCATCTCGCCGCGCCGCAGCCGCCATGAAAGCAACAGCACCAGCGAGAGCAACAGCACCGTCGCCACGCCGAGCAGAAGCGACTGGGCGTCGAAGAATCGCTTCACGCGAAATACAAGGTCGAGCGTCTCGGCAATGACCTGCTTGGGCACCAGCAATTGCACCGTGGCCTTGGGATCCTCGTAGCGTCCGCGCAAGATCGTCGCAGACTTGGCGTCCCGCGGCAGGACCAGGATCGCGCTGACGGGAAACATCGCCTCGTCGCCATGCACATGGAAAAGGATGAGGTTCTCCCCGGTGATTTCCTGAAACGGCAGCACCGCCGCGCCGGCGGTGACATGGTTGGCCTCGCGCCCGATGAGCAGGTTCGTATCCACCGTCGCCACGTCCTGGTGTCCATGCATGAGGCCGAGAATGATCCACTCCGTTTTGTAATCCGCAAAGATCGCGCCGTCATCCGCCGTGCCAGCGGGGGCGAGAACGCCCTGGACGCGCATGTTGAGCGGATACGAGCCTGCGAGATCGAAAACATTTTCCGGGTCGCTCATCAATTTGTCGCCGGGCTTCAGTCCCAGCTTTTGCGCCACGGCAGCCCCGAGCACGCAATCGCCGACCCGCGTCAGGCCCTCGCCCTGCGCGATCCGCAGCCCGCGAGAATCGAAGTATTCCAGCGAAGTTCCGACGATGGGAAACCCCCGCGCCGAGTGTTTTTCAAGGATGGGGATTCCGAGGGCAAGGCCGCTTTGGTTGATGGCGGCAACGTCGCCCATCGTCAGATCGTGCGCGGGCTGGCCGCGAAAATAGAGGGCGTGCAAAATGAGATCCAGCCGGCTGCCCGGCGCGCCCGCGACGAGGGGCGTCGCGCCCGCGCGCGCCAGCAAATCGCGCTGGTAATCGCGCACGAGCAGGTTGACGGCAAGCGGAAGAAAAACGGCGACGGCGACGCTGAAAACCAGAATGACGGTTTTGATCTTGTTGAAGCGCAGATAACAGAGGGCGAGCAGCAGGACGTTTTTCATCGCGGGCCTCCCGCCGCGAAATCGCGGCAGTTGATGACGCGGGGAAATCGGGCGGCGATTTCCGTGTCGTGCGTGACCAACAGCAGCGTCGCTCCGGTGCGCTCGATCTGCTGGAAAAGCAGATCAACCACGCGCTGCTTGGCGGATGGATCCAGATGGCCGGTCGGTTCGTCGGCGAGCAACAGCGGCGGCTCCGGCAGCATCGCGCGGCAGATGGCGACGCGCTGTTTTTCGCCCTGGGAAAGCCGGTGCGGAAAAGAGCGGAGCCGGCGCTCAAGACCGGTTTCCTTGCCCAGCCGTTCCACGCGGCGCGCGACTTCCGGCGACCAGTGCAGCGCGGGATTCAGGCGATAGGGCAGGAGAATATTCTCAAAAACGTTGAGATAGCTGATGAGTTCAAGGCTCTGGAAGACCAGCCCGATTTGCGCGACGCGGAAGGCGCGGCGCGCGGCGTCGCCGAGTGCATGGATGGGGCGATCCTGCACGCGCATCGTGCCGCGGGTCGGGGACAAGATCCCGGAAATCAAATGCAGCAGGGTGGTTTTGCCCGATCCGCTCGGTCCGATGATGGCCACGCGCTCGGCGCGGGCGATCTGGAGCGACGGAACCGCCAGCCGGAAATCGGAATGCGGAAAATGATATTCGAGATCGGAAATCGCGATCACAATTTTCTCAAGATGACCGCGCTTTTGACCTGGCTTTGCCGTGAAACATTCAGGCCGGTGATTTTCCACGAGCCGCCGGCGGAGTTAATCTCCAGGTCGGCGCAATACTCATTGACGCGCAGGTGGATGTGGCCCCAGTGCTCGACGGTTCCCTCGACCTGCCAGGTCACACGTTCGGCAAAGCCGTTTCTGCTTTTGGACTGCGCCGGCTCGGCCTTCACGATTTTGATTTCCTGCACACGGGCGACCGCGCCGCCCTGTTCCTGCATGATGAGACCCTGTTTGATTTTCAGATACAAATCAGCGAGCAACTCGCCGTGAACGCTCCGCGCCAGCGCGTCGTAAATGTCCGACTCGCTGTGATAGTCGAAGGCGCGATAGACATTGCGCAGCAGCGATGCGGCGGCGGCCTCGCGCGATTTTTCGCCCGTCGAAATCGCGGTGACCGCCGGCAGCGGCGGCGCGCCGGGATTGTCCCATTTGAAAACCGGGTCGCGGGCCAAGAAGGTGAACCGCGCTCCCTTGTCGTAGGCGAAAATGACCGCGCGGGCCGCGAGCATTTCGTGGTTGAACAGCGTCCACTTCAATTCAACATGACCGGGCGCGCCTTTGGTGGCATAGGTCAGGATCGCGCCGACGCGCGCGGTCCAGGCACTCAGCCGCCGCGCCTCGGGGCGCATCGCGAAATCCTTGAAATCAACGCCGTAAAAATCCAGCCGGTCCAGTTTCGGTTTCACCACCACGCCGTCAATTTTCAATTCGTTCTGTTCGGTGAAGAACTGCTCCAGCGGCCCGCGCGCGGCGCCCTGCTCGGAAACCCCGATGAAATCCCGGTTGGTGCGCGCGACCGGCTGCCACATTTCCAGGGTCAGCAGCGGCATGAGGATTTCGACGCGGACTTCCTGGTTTTGGATATAGACGAACGTGTAGGTTGCCGAGTAGCTGGCAATGCCCATCTCCTGCTGGCGCTTCTCTTCCTCGCGCGCCTGGGCTTCCGCGTAATCGCCCGTCACCGCCCGGGCCGTTTCATTCCAGTCGAAGGAGAAGGTCTGGACGTTTTCATCGCCGGGGATGTTGCGCGGCGGCTCCGGCGGCAGCCCCTCCCGCGTCACCAACAGATTCACGATGGAGGGAATCACCATTGCATCGCCGCCGAAGTGCTGTTGAAAGGTGAGATGGGCCGGCGGTTGCGCCAGCGGATATTCGAGATGATAGACAATCGCCGTGGCCATCAAATCCGTCACCGACAGCCCTTCCGCGGGAAGCGCCGGCATTTCGGTTTTGACGACCCTGCCTTCCAGGCGGTTGCCGTCCGCATCGCGGACAATCAGGCCATCCAGCAAATACTTCTTATGCCGCTCGGCGGACTTCGACAATGTCATCCGTGGCGATGCGCGATGCCGCGTTGGCATAAAGTCCATAGACCATGAGAAAATCCTCCGGCATCACGGAAACCTTCATTTCCAACCTGTCGCGGCGGACCAGCGCCTCGCTGGTGATGATGGAAATCGGATGTGCCGGCATCAAGGGAGCGGCCAGCAGCAGGCCAAGGGCGGCGGCGCGGCGCAACGCCATTTCCAACGGTTGAAGAATTGTCCTCCCTTTCTTCCAAGGATTGGAAAAGGCCGTTGGCATCTATTGCAATTCCGCCCGGAGCGTCTTGATTGCATACGCCGGCAAATCCACCGTGTCGCCCGCGGGCGGGCCGGTCTGTTCGAGAAGACCGGAAACGGAAATCGCCTTTGGTGAAACCGCGCCCCACTTCAGCGTCGCCTTGGCCGCCGAATCGCCGGTGTTGTAGAGGCGCAGGATCAGTGCCTTGCCGTCGTTGCTGGGCTTGAGCGAGGTGATCATGATCGGGCCGGAGGAAATCCCGACGGGCGGGCCGGACGGGGCGGGACCGGCTGCGGGCGCGGCGATGAGCGGCTCGGTGCTTTCGACGCCGAAATGCGCGGCGGCGGTCTGGTCATAGGCGGCGTGCAGACGGATGGCGTAGCGGAAAACCGTCCCGCCCTCCTGATCCGCGCGATAGTTGGTGTGCCAGTGGTTGTTCATCACCCAGGAATAAATCGTCGCCGAAGGTTCGATCTTGAACAGGTAAGCCCTGGGATTCGGTTGCGAGCGCGGCAGGTTTGCGGTCAGGCCGCCGATTTCGAGCAGGGGCGCTTCGACCGTGGACCAAGTCACGCCCAGTTCGCCGTTGGAGAGGTCCACCCATCGTTCGACGGAAAACCAGTTTTTGCAGGCTCCGGAAAGCTGGTCCTTTTCCGGCTGGATCACTGCCCACGGAATGTTGATGTGCAGAGCGGCCTTGGCCACATTGAAGGCGAAACCGATATGGACGCCCTCAACCGAGCGCACCGCTTTCTTGTCAATGGTGTCAATGATCTCGACGCGGTCGAGGCCGTCCACCAGCCGAATTTCGCGAAGGAGTTTGTTGCAGCCCGGCGCGTCGGATTCCACCAGCAGCGAGGCGACGAGCGGGCCGTTTTCTTTGACGGAGATTTTCACGGGACCGTTGCGCTGGGCGTTTTTGACGTTCCCACCGGGCAGATAAACGTATGCATTCAATCCGAGGTCCGCCGCGGCGTTGACGAATTCGTGGTCCACGCCGTTGGCGCGCAGGCTGGCAATCGCGCCGGAAATTGGGTCAAGTTTCAGTGTAATCGTCGAGTCGGCCAGGGTCACGCCATCCGCTTTGGCCGCGCCGGAGGCCTTGGCCCTGCCGGCTTCGACGGTGAAACGCCGCCCGCCGAAGGGCGGAATGTCTTGCGCGATGAAAACCAGTTCGCCGCTGGCGAGCCGTTGCGATGGCACGGCTTCGCCCCGGCTATTCTTGACGACATCGCAGCCCGGCTGCATGGTCTTCGGCAGCGTGACCAGATCGGTGCGCGGCCAGGAGGCGGTGTTGAAAACGTCCCTGACGCTGGCGGTTTCGGCCGTTGGGCCGCGGGTGGCGAGCGCATCGGCGAGCAGTTTTTTCGTTTCGGAATCGCCGTCGAGCGCAAAGGCCTGTTTGATTTTCCACTGGGCCTTGACGAAATCGGAATCCGGCGCGCTGATGCTGTTATAGGCGCCCCAGGTGTGTTCGCTGTACATCGCGATGTTCTTGAGCGCGGCGGCATAGGCATCCGCCGGCAGCGCGTCGGGCTTGAGCAGCGTCCAGAGGATTTCACCCTGCGTCATACGGTCGGACGCGAGGCGGTTGATGCCGGTTTCGCGCGCGCTCGAACCCGCTCCGTCTTCCCAGTACGGCGTCATGTCGCCGCGATAAACCGGGATCTGGGCGCCGTAGCGTTTTTCAAATTCGTGAAACATATCGCTCGTCGTGGAGATGTCGAGCTTGGGCCAGGCGTACTTCGCATTCCAATCGCGCACCGCCGGCATGACGCTTTCATCCGGCCCGCCGTTGTCGCCCTTGGTCCAGCGCAATTGCACAATGTCATAGGGATAGCCCCATTCTTCCAGTTGCGGGGTCAGTTCGGCGATGGCATCGCGGATGGAGCCGCAGTGATGGCCGATGGAATAGCCGCCTTGCGCGCCCCAGTAAATCGCCCGCTCGCTTGCCCGAGGGCGAGACCCACGCGAACGGATGGTTCTCCCACAGCTCGCGCACATAGCCAATGCGGTCGCCGATCATGCCTCTGCTGGCATTGGGTCCGTCGGAAATATATTTCACGCCGGCCTGGGCGAGCGACGGCACAATGCCCCAGGTCAGCCCCGGCACGTCGCTGATCATCATGGAATCGCACTTCACACCGCAGCGTTGATTGAGTTCGGTTGAGAACTCCAGTTGCCGCAGCAGTTCCTCGCCGCGCGCCAGGCCGGTCAGCAGGTTGCCATACATCGCGTCCATCCCGATGCGATGGTCGCGCACGGCCTGCTCGAATTTCGCCTTCTGTTCCGCCGTGGCAATTTTGTAGAATTGTTCGACCTGCCAGAATCCCTCCGTGTTCCACTTGAACTGCGCGCCGGGCGGATAATCCTTCGTCTTTTCGATCAATGCCAGCGCCTGGATGACGTTGTGCGCCTGCTTGTCCGCGATGTGCGGCTGGATGTCCGTGTAACCGATGTCGCAGTGCGAGTGCATGAGCACATAATAGGTCCGCGGCTGGTACGCCGGCACGTTCACCGTTTGCCTCAATGCCGCGCGGCCCGAATGCAGTTCCACCGTCGCTTCGCATTCATTGGTGACGTTGACTCCGGCCGGCAGGAAAACTGAAAAATGCTCCGCGCCGTTTCCGTTCGCCGGCACCGTTGTCCGCTCCCTGGCCCCGGCGCACCCGACATCGAATGTCACCGCGCCATAAAGTTTCGCGCCCCTCAACGAGACGGCAATTGCGCGGCCCGGTTTGCCGTCGGGACGGTAGGGACAATACGGAAGCGCCGCGCAAGCCATGTCCGACGGCACCGGCAAATCCGCCTCCGCCACTTCATGGCCGACGCCGAATCGCACGGCGCTCAAACCGAAATAATCGCTGCCGTAATTTCCGTCTTTCGTCTCTGCCGCGATCACGACTGATTGCAACGCGCGATCCTTTTGGACATTGGTGACAACGACCGCTTCAAGTCCCGGGCTGCCGCTGGCGCGCGGCAAGGCAATGGCTTCCGGCGAGGTCAGCGCGAACCACGACACCCCGTCAGAAGACCCAAAAATGCGTGTCTGTCGAAATCCCCGGTCCGTGAGATTCGCCTGATTGTGATTCCAGACATGAATCGTGTCGAATTTCTGCGGCTGCGCGAAATCGAAACGCACCCAAGCCGGCGACGCGGGCAACCCTGGGGCTGCGCTGGCCGGCGCAGGCCGCTGCGTGCTGTGCCACATCGTTTGGGCCGATTCGTTGTTATCGTGAAGGCCTCCTTGCATGCCCGATCCGTCCAGCAAATGCCGGACCGACTGTGCAGTGCCGTATTCGCTGGAAGCGCTGACTGTGATCACCTTCGCCGGGATTTCGTCCACAATCCAAGCCGCCCGGGCGGGCCGCCAAGTGATCAGAGCAAGCGGCACCATCAGCCAATAGATAATGACGTTGTGAGTTTTCATTGTTTTTACTTTCATCGGATTTCATCCGGCACACCAACGCGGACAAACGCCTTGATCGTGGCGCATTCCCGCCGCTGCGAAGGGCCGTGCGGGCGGATGGTGTAGCGCCCGACCGCGGCAGGCACGATAAATGTTTCCGCATAGTGAACCACGAACGGCTCGAAAGCATGCGCGGGACTTTCCACCAATGCCTCGCCGCCTTCAACCAAATTAAGCACGTTCACACCGCCGCAGGTGTCATGCGGCACCGTCTTGGTGAACCAATGCCGCCGCGTCTCGATGAACTCGCGTTGGTGCAACCCGGTGCGTTCCTCGCGCCAGCCATCCCCCAGGCCGAGCGGTTCGAGGCGGTTGACGAGATTCAGCCGCGTCCATTCCGTCGTGCAATCCCACTGAATGTTGGCCAGGCCGTGCTCCAAGTGGATCGGCCGCGGCCTGCCGTCGAGGCCGGGCCGGTTCCAATCCCACAGCTTGAAGGTGAAAAGATAAGGAGTGGCGCTGATTTCCAGCACCATGGATTCCGCGCCGCTGCAATGCACGGTGCCGGCCGGAATGAGGAAGTGATCGTGCTTTTTTGCCGGGAATTTATTGGCATATTTCTCCACCGGAAAGGGGGCGCTGCCAGTTTGCGCAAGTCGCAGATCGCGCCCCATCGCCGCTGGATCCACACGGTCTTTGAGGCCGAGCCAGACACTCGCGCCGGGACGGGCATCCAGGAGATAGTAGCTTTCGTCCTGGGTGTAATGCATCCCGAAATGTTGCCGGATGTATTCGGTGAGCGGATGCACTTGGAAGGAAAGATTGCCGCCGCCAATCGTATCCAGAAAATCAAAGCGGATGGGAAATTCGTCCCCAAAACGGACGTGAACCGCCTCGCCGAGCAGGGCGCGCGGTTGGTCGAACACCAGATCCAGAGAAGGAACCTCAAAGCGCACATCGCCGAAGCCGAGCAACAGGCTGTTCTCCTCCGGCACGCAATCGAAGCACCAGCCGTAGTTTTTCGTTGCGCGATCCAGATGGCAGACTTCCTTCATCCATTGGCCACCCCACGGCGCGGGATCGAAAAACGGCGCCACCCGAAACGGGCGCGTGACCGCATGGCGCAGCCCGCGGCGAACCGCCTCGGCGTCGGCCATCTTCGGCGCGAGAGGGTTGTTCGTGTCGAGAACGAAATCCCACTTCGCCATGAGCGGGCGTTTCCAGCGGTCGCAAACGCGCCAGTCCACAAAGAAGGCGCGCTTGTATTGCAGATTTGCGGCCAGCGCGCGGTTTTCGACACCGAGATTGCTGGCCTCATTGCGCCGGAAACGGAGTTGCCCTTCCCAACGGGCAAGATCGGCGTAAACAAGAATGTCCGGCTCCGCAATCAGGCTCGCCCCGCAGCCGGCCACCAGCACCACGCCTTGCGCAACCCCGCCAACCTGGGCGCGAAGCCGCCCGAGTTTCCGGCCGTCGAAAAATTGCGGAAGCGCCAGGCCGCAGATAAATCCGAACACGGGATCGTCCCCGCCAAGAAACGGCGCGACCAGCGCATCCACCTCTTCCGGCGCCAGCATCGCGTCCGCCGCGCGAAGCACCAGGGCCGGCATGAGCTGCGATTGAAGTTCGTGAATCACCAGGGCTTCATCCACTCCAACATAACAGTCCACGACGAGCACTGTTTTCTTGGCAACGCGTTGGGCCATGCGCTGGCGCAAGCGCGCGGCAATGCCAGCCCAGCCCTGGACGCAGCCTGTCTCGCCGCCGGGAACCGGCACGAACGGAAATTTGTCGTAGTTGGAAGTTCTCACGCGAGAGAATGCGGATGCTGTTGTTTAAAGAGCACTTCGCACCCAAGCAGCGCGGCGTCATCACCCAGCGCCGCGGCAACGATGGGAGTTTGCAACGGCAGTGCCGGCATAAAGCGGCGCAGATGTTGTTCCATCGCGGGCAGGATAACGTCGCGACGGCGCAGCACGCCGCCACCCAGCACGACCACTTCCGGGTCGTAAGCGATCACGGCATTTTGCACCACAGCCGCCCAAACCTTGAGGCTTTGGTGCAGCAGAGCCTGGGAACAGGCATCTCCTTCAGCGGCGAACCTAAAGACGGCCTCGTAGTCAATTTTTGCCGCATGAGCCAGTTTGCTGTCCTGGAAGTCGCGCCGGCCGCGCGCCCGTTCCGGCAGCGTCGCCGTGGAAGCGAGGTCTTCGGCGCAACCGATGTTGCCGCAGCGCCCGACGGAACCTTCATGGGCGATGGTGCTGTGACCCAGGAGAGTTGCCGCGCGGTTGTGCGCGCCCCGCAAAAGTTGACCGCCGCAGATCGCCGCGCAACCGACCCCCGTGCCGAGCGCCAGCATCACAACGTCGCCTTTGCCACGCGCGGCCCCCGCGGTCCACTCGCCCAGCAACGCCACGCGCAAATCGTTTTCCAACGCCATGGGCAGACCCAGCCGCGCCCGGCTCCAGGCACCGAAGTCAATTCCCGCCGCTCCCGGGAATTTGCCGAATTCGCCCAGCACGCGCGGCATTTTTCCATCCGCCAAAAATGGAAGCGACCCTGCCGTCCCCAGGCAGTCTTGCAGGGAGCTGCCATTCTTTTTCAAGAGCGATTCCCATGCGCAAGCAACGGCCTCGAGCCGCTCCAACATCGGACGACCGGCGGAGGCGTCGAGCCGGCATTGCGCGCGAACGCAGCCGTCGCGCACCAGCCCGAGCTTGATCGTGGTGCCTCCAAAATCAGCCGCCAGAATCATGGCGCCTCCCGCTTCAAGTCGAGGGTCAGTGTGAAACGCGCGCTGACGTAGTGGACCTCGGCGAATTCCATCGGCCTTTTCCCTGTGTCAAACACCGTGTGGCAACGCAACAACAGCGGTTCACGGAGAGGCACTTGCAAGTGCCGGGACAGCAACCTTGTGGCGCGCACGGCGGAAAGCTCCTCGCGGGCGCTCTCCGCCACCGCACCGGTTACCGCTTCGATCAGTTCGTAAAGCGGCCGTGAAAAATCCGCCGATGGCGTCAAACGCAGGCGCGGATGAAACCAGGAGCGGGAATGCAGCACGGGCCGGCTTTCCCAGCCGCGCACGCGATCCAACCGCAGCACTTCGGTTCCCGCCGCGAGGTGCAGCGCCTGGGCCACACGATTGGGAGCGGCAAAGCGGCGCGCCTCCAGAAAATAACCCTCCACGGTGATGTTCCGGCGCGCCATCTCCCGCGAAAAACTGCGCCACTCGCCGATGCTCGATTCCGCCGGGGCAGGGAGCACGCGCGTGCCGACTCCCGGCTTGCGTTCCAGCAAGCGCTGATCCACCAGCCGCGTGAGCGCCACGCGCACGGTTCCCCGGCTGATCCCGAATCGGTTGGCGAGCGTCAACTCATCGGGGAACAGCGCGCCGTTTTGGAACTCCGGCAAGGCCATCATCCGCCGGAGCTCCCGCTCGATTCGCGCATGAAGCGGGGCGGGATCAGACGAATCCACGCCACGGAATGGCTTGGCGTTGGACGGGAAGGGACGGAAAGTTGTGGCCGCTCGGTTCATTTGTTTATACAAATAAACAAATAACTTGCCACCATTGCCAGGGTCAACTAAAAACCACCGCACCATGCACGCGCCACTTTCCCCGGAAACTCCAATCCCCGGCTCCCATTCGCACTCGGGCGGCGGCATCCAGCTTTTCAGCGCGATCGTTGCCGCGCTCGGCTCATTGCTCTTCGGCTTTGACACGGCCGTGATCTCCGGCGCCACGGAAGCGCTGCGCCAGACGTTTGCGCTCAGCGACAACCTGCTCGGGTTTACCGTTTCCAGCGCGCTGATCGGCACGATGGTGGGAGCGCTGGGCGCCGGACGCCCGGCCGATTGGTGGGGACGGCGGCCAGTTCTTGCGCTGCTTGCCATGTTGTTTCTCATTTCCGCCGCCGGTTGCGCCGGTGCGTGGAACTGGCACGCCCTTCTTTTTTTCCGGTTTCTTGGAGGTGTGGCCGTGGGAGCGGCCTCGGTTGTCTGCCCGATGTATATTACCGAAATCGCTCCCGCAAAGAAGCGCGGGTTGCTCGTTTCTGTGAGCCAGTTGAACATCGTGGCTGGCATTCTTCTCGCCTATTTGTCCAACTATCTCGTGGCTCATTTCCTCGGTGCGGAAAATCCGGGCGCGTGGCGCTGGATGTTTGGCGTGATGGCCTTTCCATCGCTTGTATTTCTGGCCGCCACGCTGGTTATTCCTGAAAGTCCGCGCTGGCTGGTCAAAAAGAATCGGCTGGCCGAGGCCGAAACCGTTCTCGTCCGCTTCGGCCATGAAGAGCCGGCGCGCGAAAACCGGGAAATTCAGGAATCGCTATCCACCGAAACTGCGGGTGTAAGCGACCGGCTCTTTCAGCGCAAATACCTGCGGCCGCTGTTACTCGTCTGCATGGTGGCCGTATTCAATCAACTCGATGGCATCAACGCCGTCATTTACTACACCACGGACATCTTCCGCATGGCCGGAGCGGACAAAGCGGGCGCGCTGATGCAATCGGTAGTCGTGGGATTGACCAATCTGGTGATGACACTGGCCGGCATGGCGCTGATTGATCGTGTGGGCCGCAAGGCGCTGTTGCTGGTAGGATCGGTGACGTTTGTGATGTCGCACGCGCTGGCGGCGTGGGTCTTTGCCACCCATGCGCAAGGCTGGATTGTGATGGCCGCCATGATGGGCGTGGTTGGTTCTCACGCTTACTCACAAGGAGCGGTTGTATGGGTGGTGATCAACGAGTTGCTGCCGAACGCCGTCCGCGCCTCGGGTTCGGCAGTTGCGTGCTTTTTGATGTGGGTGCTGTGCGCCATTATCGGCTGGGTATTCCCCGTCATCGCCAAGGCCTCCGGCTCGATGGCCTTCGGATTCTTTGCACTCATGATGGTGCTTCAATTCGTGCTCGTCGCCAAATTCCTGCCAGAAACCAAGGGCGTCAGCCTGGAAGAATTGCAAAAGCGGCTCGGCGGCCAGCCTTAGATTGGCGCTACCGTCCTGCCGCGAGCGGACTCGAACAGCGCAAGCGGGTTTTCCTTCAACCCGTTCAAACCGGCCATGACGCACTCGGAATTGATGACCGCGCCGTCCCATCCGGTATGGAGTTTCTCCGTTGGGGATGGAACGTAGAGCTGGTCCACTTTTTCCTGGCCGAGGGATTGGTATTTGCGCGCGATCAGTTCGTAAAGATCCACGAACGGCGTGCTGGATTCCCTTGCGACTTGGGCGGCCCAGGCGGCATGGGTGGTGTTGTCCCGCCGGAAATGTCCGTCGCCCGTCCATGCCTTGCGAGGCGTCAGGGAGCAAATAATGGGGGTGCCGCCCTGTTCGCGGGTTTCTTTCACGAACTGCTTCAAATACCAGCCGAAGCTGTGGACGGTCTCCGTTTTTCCAGCCAGCACGACGTCCCGGGTTTCCTCCCCGACACCAGTGAGGGCGCCTTTGCCGTTGGCTCCGCCGTTGTCGTTGGCTCCGAATTGCAGCATGACGAAATCGCCCTTTTTTATTTGCGGCTTCAAGTTTTGCCAGAAGAAGCCGGTGTAAAAACTGCGGCTGCTCGTGCCGCCAAAAGCGCGGTTGACGACGTTGATTTTCTCCGGGTCGAAATCCAGCACAATCGGCGCGCCCCAGCCCCATTGCCCCAGGTTGGAGCCGTCGCCCAGCGTGCCGTTGCGCACCGTTGAATCGCCGATGATCCACAACGTCGGCAATGCGGGATTCCTGGGCGAGGGCGGAAAATACCTGCCGTTGCCGGGAGCACCGTCCGGCGCGGGCGGACTGCCCATTTGCGTGTAACGCGGCACGTCACTGATTTTAACCGGCTCGTGGTCGTTGGACAAAGCTTCTGCTGCAAACGCAGGCGCGGTGATCAAAAGACCGAGAAGCAATGGAGAAACAAAAGTTTTCATGGGTCTGTTTTCCTATTTCGCGGGCGCGGAATTATCGCTGACATATTTCGCGGCGGCGGGTTGGACTGCCTTGCCCTTTTCCGAAAGCAGCGGCAGGAACGGGCTGTTCTTGAAAGCCTTGAGGCCGGAGACGATGGAGGAGGCGACGATTTCTGCGCCGGGCACATAAGTATGGTTATGGTCGCTGAATAATTTGTTCACATCTTCGCGTCCCGTCGCCTCGAATTTGTCGGCGCAAAAATCGGTGAGATCGAAAACAGGAAGGTGAAGCTCCGCTCCGACGTCCTTCGTCCATTGCGTGAATTTTCCGCCGGCCGTGCCGCGCTCGATTTTATCCTGTTTGGGATCATAGTCGGCGGGTAACGGAGCGACCGGGGTGCCATCGGTGAATTGCACCCTCGGATTGCTCCAGATGTTGCGCGCAGTGACGGTCAGCAAGAAAACGCGCGCGCCTTTCTCCAGCGCTTCGGTGGCCATCTTGGACATATACCAGCCGTAAGTGTGGACTGGCTGACCGTTCCGCTCGACCGTTTCATTGCCAAGACCCGGAGGAGTGGAACCGTCGTTGATTCCAAACACCACCAGCACAAAATCACCCGATTTGATTTGCGGGAGAACATTCGGCCAGTCCCCGTTGTAATAGGCAAGGCTGGATCTCCCCGCGTGGCCGACATTTTTAACGATCACCTTGTCGGGATCAAAAAAGCTGGCGATGGGCGTGCCCCAGCCAGCCACCGGCTGGCCATTTCTTCCGTGGCCGGAGTTTTTTGCCGTCGAGTCGCCGCAGACGAAAATTGCGGGTTTGTTCGTGCTATTTTGCGCGCGAACCCATTCCGCCATGCCGAGCAGACCCATGAAAAGTGCCAGCACTAATTTGGTTGTCATTTTTTAGTTCTACTAAAGGTCTTTGCATTTAAGCATCGGCATCGCCTTGCAAGCAAATGCAATATATGAGAACAGCGATATCCACTCGCTCGCTTCACAAATCGCCGCTGCAATAGATGATGCAAAGGGCGGTGGAAGCGAAGCCATTCTCCCGTCACCAACCCATCCGCCCATCGTTACCCCGCTCCTTTAAACCTGCCTTTCGCCAGTCTATGGCAAATTTCCGTTCTGATAATCGATTCCCTGGATTTGTTGAGCGAAATTGCAGGCAAGCGGCTGCACGCCGGCCGTAAACGACAGTAGGATGGCGAATCCGGCCAATATTTTATCGGCTAAGTTTTGCGGCCGAATCATTGTCCAAAAAAAGCATGGCAGCAGGATGGCGGCGCAGGATGGTGGCGGGACAGGCCGCCGAGACCGGCCCTTGGAGGGTCGCGGCCACGGCGGCCGCCTTGCGCGGACCGGGCACGACGCAGACCAGCGCCCGTGCGGACATGATGGTGGGACAGGTGAGCGTGATCGCTTGCCGAGGCACATCTTCCAAACTCGGAAAGCACCCGTCATGGACCTGCTGGCAACGGCAGGCGTGATCGAGGGTCACCACTTTGACGGCCGCAGGATCGTTGAAATCGGCGAGGGGCGGGTCGTTAAAGGCGATGTGCCCATTTTCGCCGATGCCGAGGCAAACCAGGTCAATTGGCCCTTGCGCGAGCAGCGCGCCATAGCGCGCGCATTCGGCCTCGGGATCAGGCGATTCGCCGGCGATGCCGTGAAATTTGGCCGGCGTCACCATCCGAAGGAGCGACTGGTGTTGATAATGGCGGAAAGACGCGGGGTGATCGGCGGACAGGCCGACATATTCGTCAAGATGGAAAATGGTGACGCGGGTCCAGTCGCTCCTCGCCGCCGCGCCCAGGCCGGCAAGCAATTCATTCTGCGAGGGGGCGCTGGCCACGATGATCCGGGCGGCAGCCTGGCGTTCGAGGGCGCGGCGCAAGATCCGCGCTGCCTGGAGCGCGGCGGCCCGGCCGGCGTCGGCGCGGTTGGAATGGATTTCCACCTGAAGCTTGTCCACTTTAAACATTTGATTGTTCATTTGATTGCGGGTAACGCGATGTCAAACGCGGCGGCGACCGCCGTTGAAAACAAACGGCGCGCCTCCGTCGGCGGCAGGCCGAGCCATTTTTCCACATTGCGCACGCCTGCGGCGGGACAAAGCGACGAACCGGCAAAATGCCGCGTGCCGGGAGAATACACGACCCCATCGCCGCCAACTTCGGTGGCGATGTGCCCGAGAGTGTAGCGCCCGGGAGGAGCGCCCGCTGCGGCCATGCAATCGGTGGTGAACAACGCTTTCCCAGCCAGTTTGGCGCGGAAGAAATTCCGCAGCACATTTGGCGGCAAATGAATGCCGTCCGGGATAAAAAACGCCGTCAATTCATCGCGCGCCAGCAAGCGTTGAATAACATTGTCGTGGCGGGGCAATTCCAACGGCACGGCGTTGCCCAAATGAGTGCAAAAGCGCGCGCCGGCATCAATGGCAGCATCAATGTCGCGGTTGCTGGCGTTGGTATGGCCGAGGGAGACCCGCACTCCCATGGCCGCTGCTGCGGCAATCAACTCGACGGCTCCCGGGATTTCCGGCGCGATGGTCAACAATCGGATGTTTCCACCCGCAGCCTCCTGCAGGCGTGCAAACGCACTGATCTCCGCAGCAGGAAGCGCCTTTGGATTGTGAGCCCCGCGATAGCCCGGTTCGGGCGACAGCCACGGCCCTTCGAGATGATAGCCGCAAATGGCTTCGGCGATAGAGCGGTCGGAGGCGCGGCTGCGCTCGAGATTCTGAAATTTTTGCGCGAGCATGGCGATTTCATCCGTGATCAAGGTGACGAAGAAGCGCGCCGTCTCGTGCGCGGCCAGGGCATCCACCGCCCGGCGCACGGCGGCGGCGGAGAGGCCGGGCTGCTGAAAATCGACTCCGGCGAAACCATTGACCTGGACATCGAACAGACTGGATTGGGGCGTGCTCACGCGATCAGGAACGGCGGCGCGTGCCGGCGAACCCATCGCTCGCCAGAACAAGCTGGATCAGGCCCTGAAAGCCGATCAAATTCAGCAGGGACGCTCGGCGCACATTCACGCGTTGAGTTTAGCGAAGGGCTTGTTCCGTCCCAAGCTCAATTTCGACCCTCGTTGCGTCGGCGGCCAGGACGGGCAGATGAACCATCAGGCGTGTGGGTCAACCTCAGTAAAACTCTGCGCCGCGGCGACAGCATGAGGGCAGGCCAGGCGCAGCGTTTGTAATTGGCGGCTGCGCTCTTCAGGCAGAAGGCGGCCAGCAAAGGCAGGCTGGGCATCCGGGCGATCATGCGGCGGGAACTTCGGATGGGCCGGTGTTCGGGAGAAATTTCCAAACCACCAGGAATGCCAACGGGTGCATCAGGGCGGCCCCAATAAACATCGGCGTGTAAGAAACATGGGAGACGACGTATCCGGTGCAGAGGTTCGCCAGAACGCCGCCGACCGCGCCACCCATTCCGGAGAGACCGGCGGCGGTGCCGATTTCCCATGGGTGAAACAGGTCGGCCGGAAGCGTCATCAAGTTGGTGACCCAGATGGCGTGCCCAAATACGATGCCGCAGGTCACGCCAATCGCCACTGCGGCGGAGGGAGCGAACGGCACAAGCGCCGCAACGGGCAAGACGGCGGCGCCCAGTCCCATTGCCACTTTGCGGGCTCGGGACACGCTCGGTTGAAAACGGGTGAAACGACCGGAAAGCCAGCCGCCGAAAACATAGCCGACATCACCGAAGACGTAAGGCATCCAAGCGAATTCGCCAATCCTATTCAAATCGAAACCGCGCTCCTTTTGCAGATAAGCCGGGAACCAGAAAATGACGAAATAAATCACCGGGTCGGTCAAAAACCGCGCCACCATCAGGACCGCGCAAGGGCGGGTCAAAAGAACGTCGCGCCAGTGCGCGCGGCGCCGGGTTGCGGTGCCAATGGCCCTGAAACCGGGATAAATGAGCAACCAGAAGAGCAGCCAGATCACGCCCAGTGCGCCGGTAAAAACGAAGGCGCTGCGCCAGCCATAGCGCAATCCGAGCCACGCCGCGAGGGGCGCCGCCAAAGCGGCCCCAAGGGACGAACCCGCATTGAAAATCCCGACTCCCACGGCGCGTTGCTCCGGCGGGAACCATTCTCCTACGGCCCTCGTGGCAGCGGGAAAACTTCCCGGTTCGCTCAACCCGAGCAAAAACCGGCAGAAGCCAAGGCTCCATTTCCCCCGGGCGAGCGCGTGCAACATTTGCGCCACCGACCATGTGAAGACGAACAACGCCATCCCCATTTTTGTTCCCAACTGATCCACAATGTATCCCGCCCCGGCGTACATAATCGCGTAGGCGACCAAAAACAAACTGACGATGTGGGCGTAATCCATTTCGCTCAACCCCAGGCTGGAACTGACGGTTGTCACCAACACACCCAAGGCGCCGCGATCGGTATAATTGATGACTGTAACCAGGAGCAGCAAGGCCGCGATGGTCCACTTCATCAGGCGCGTTCGCCCTGCCTTCATGGCTGCGCCTTCCGCAAGAGTTCAATGATCAGGATGGCGGCCCGCGGAAGGTGGAACGGGTCTTTGACCGGCAGCGCCACCACTGTGTTGATGGGGCGTCCCTGACGGTCCAGGCGCTGGCGCCACTCGCCCACTCCGGGCATCAAAAAATGGTCGAACGCCCAGCGATGGACCCGTTCATACCATTGCTGGCACCAGCTTTCGCCGGTGAGATGATGCGCCAGCAGCAAGGCGTAAAGGGCCTCCGTGTGGGGCCACCAGATTTTGGTGTCGGAATGCGCCTGGAAAGGCGCGCCGCCCTCGGCGTCAATACCAAGAAACAGGCCGCCGTATTCCGGATCCCATCCTTTTTCGAGATGCCAGCGAATAACTTTCGCGGCGGAACCAACCGTCTCCCGGTCGCCACGCGCCACCGCGCGATGGATCGTAAACCACATCGATTCGATGGCGTGTCCGGGCATGACAAACGTTCCTTCCGGGCCGGGAATTTCATTGTAATTGCGGTCGAGAAATTCGATCAGGCATTGCCGCTGCGGACGAACAAAGTGACGCATGACGCGGTCCGAATAAGCATCGGCCGCGCCAGCAAGCCGGCGGTCGTTGAGGGTGCGCGCGTATTCCCCGGCAACCTCGGTGAGGATCATGGGGATGCCGTGATTGCGCCGATTGGGCGGCAACTGGTACGGCGCCGTCTCGGAGAAATCCAGAGCTTCTACCCGCTGCTGGATTCGGTCGAAAATGGCGCGCGCTTCAGCGAGGAACCTCGAATCAGGCGAGGCGCGGCAATATTCAGAAATTCCGTACACCACGAAACAATCCGAATAAATGCTGATCGGGCCATCCAGGATGTGGCCGGCGCGGTTGGTGCGATAAGCAAAACGTCCCTGTTCGTCGCGGCAATTCTTGAGCAGGAACTCGATGGCCGCCCGCGCCCACTCCAGGAATTGCGGACGTTTCTCGATGCGATTGTAGAGTGCGGAACAGACCCACGCCCAGCGGGCTTGAGACCAAACATATTTGTCATCGCTGACGCGCCGGCCATCTTCCTCCATGCACGACAACACGCCGCCATACTTTTCATCAACGCCATATCGTGTCCAGAAGGGCACGACGCCATCGAGCAGTAATTCCGTGTAATCGCGCAACAGTTGGTTTCCAGTCATGGGCCGGAGGGAGAATGCTCCCGGACGGTTCGATAGATTCCACCCGGGTCAAGGCGCATGGCGCAGGACATCAGCATAAACATCGAAAGCTGAGTCAGGGATGGATCCTTGTCAAATATAGCTTCCAGCCGGTGCAGATCGGCGTCGCCCAGCGCGGCCAATTGGGCGCCATCGGGCCGGCGTGGGGAAAAGACGTGTTCATGGAAAGGCAATCCGCCGAATTTCATTCCCCAGCCCTGTGTCGGTGGCCATTGCCGGGCCGGGATCGGCAGGCTTTGATGGTGGGTGATCCAATTAAAACACCAGGCGACTTTCGCATCCGCGCCGCAAAAGAGGACAAGCGACAAGGAAAGAATCCGGAGACGTTTCATGAAAAGAAAATTATATGCCTGGCAGGGTAATGGCTTCGTTGGTGGCAGGCTTCCAGTTGACCGTCGCCTCGTGTCCATCCACAAAGCCGGTATTGGCATTGCCATTATGACGGGTAGTTAACCGGGATTTCCCATTTGATTTCTTGCCCACGAACAGCGCGGGCCTTTTTTATGATTTTTCGCCTGCTCCTCAGATTTGCAACTCTTTTTTCCGGTCCATCCTCCAGATTTCCTCCGGCAAAGGGGTGCTTCGCTGCGATTTGTGCCCTTCCGCACGCTTTGCGGAGTGATTTCGTCGAGTTGAAGTTCCCACAGGCCCGGCCACGATTTTTCAATTTTCAACAGACACAACAACCGATATTCCCTGCTGCGCGGTTTGATCCCCAAGTCATTTTCAAGCTCCCGTTTGAACGCTTCCGCGGCTTCACTGAATTTTGGCGGAGCGATTCGCTGGCGGATCTCTTGATGCTTTTTCAAAAAGTCGGTCAGCCGCAGCTTTGCGGTTGTCCAAACATTCGTGTCCAGAGTCTCACGAATGATCTTGCCGCCGACTTTTATTCGGCCATAATAATTATCGTTGCTGGCGTATTGCAGCAGATGC
This sequence comes from uncultured Verrucomicrobiae bacterium, assembly GCA_963707025.1. Taxonomy (GTDB): domain Bacteria; phylum Verrucomicrobiota; class Verrucomicrobiia; order Limisphaerales; family Palsa-1400; genus JBEKOF01. The sequence goes on from CAVPOM010000005.1 coordinate 584,037, forward strand.
GGCACTTTCGGAAAAGAGCGCCATTTGCCATCTCTGGACAAATGTTCCTCTCGTTTCCGATCCGCAGGCTCGGTATCCGATTTCATGAAATGATTTTACGGGATGCAAAGAAAAAATGGGGGCAATTTGCGTATTTGTAAGTGCTTGATAATCAACATGCGGAAGGGTGGCTGAGTGGTTGAAGGCACCTGACTCGAAATCAGGCTTAGGGGTAACCCTAACGTGGGTTCGAATCCCACCCCTTCCGCCATTTGTGTAAATACATGGACATAAATGAGTTATGAGTTTCTTGATCTTCTCAAACAATAAGTCATAACTTAAAGTCATAACACCGCCAAGGGTTTCCACCCCAGTTCAAGGCTGCTCACGGCTGTATTTGACACGCTGAGAAGGCTCTCGCGGCGCTCGCAGCACTGCTTCCCCCACCGCTGGCGCGAGTTGGCTGCGACCACCGGTGATGGATTGCGGAAACTCCTTGCCAGTGGCGAAGACCTGCAGGAGGCCACCTTCCACTGCGCCAACAGTCTGCTGTTGCGGCGCAATGCCACCGCGGACCAGCTTAAAGACATCGGACTCCGCCTGCTCACCTTTGCCATCGAGCCGCTTGAACAAAGCGGCAGAGCATGATCACGAGTCCAACTACAACTACGACAACAACTGCCGCTACGACACCACCATCACCACCACCAGCAGCACCACCGGCAGCATGAACACCAGCACCACCAGCAGCAGCAAGCGCCCCGGCGGCGGCGGTAACGCCGGCCGCGGTGGCGGCACCACCCGCGACCGCGTTGGCACCGACGGGAGTGCCCGCATTTAATCATGCGTCGGCATTGTCCCAGGAGAATATTCAATGCCACGCAATAATAATGTAGCTTATTCTTAAGTGCCTATACCACAGCTACTTCTGAATTAAATACTGAATTTTCCGGCGCATTTATTTAATTCGATTATTGCCGGCATGAAATAATATTCTCCGGAAATTCGATTAAATTGCAACTGTTTGCAGGGCAAAGACTTACATTTCAATAAAACAATTAAATAATCGCCCGGATTTACAGGATTTTCCCCGGAATAAATTCGATTTAATTGCGGGAATTGCCTGGATATTCAGAATTAAATGGCCGGCCGGGATATTATCAATCCACGGTGTATTGCGCCGCCCTGGCCGCCTGCGGAGCCGTTTTTGGGTCCGCAAATCCCTGCTGCATTTGCCCGCCAAACTGGCACGGCACAATTAGGCTGGTGATGCCGGCGGCTGGCGGATGGGTCGGCGGCCTGCTCCCCCGTGGGGAGTTAACACCGGGGCGCCGGTCGCACCGATTTCCTTGCGCACACTTTGGACAGGCGGGCATCGGCTCGCGGGGATGAGTCCATGTCGGATCCTCCGCAGTTGTAACCCGGCATGGCTGGGCCGTGGCTGACATGCCGGTCTATCAGCGGGAAGGAGCGGAGCACCATTGGGGCCGGCTGCTCGCTCTCTTCAGTGCGACTTTGCAGGCCGGGTGAGAGAATTCCCCCCAAATAGCCTCGAACTGCTGGAATTAATCGGACACCTCTTGCAATAGCACCTGCCGCATGGTCATCGGAGAACTGCCGCACATTCAGCGGGCCGTCACATCCAAACAAACCAAGTCGCCTTTGTTGTTCCGGCAGTAAATCCGGCCATTCGCCAACGTCGGCGGCGTCCAACACGTTGCCGGCAGGATTTGGACGCGCGAAATCGGGGCAAACCCGCTCGGCGAGACTTCCCCCACCGCCAACTCACCCAGTTCGCTTAACACGATGAGCTTGTGATCGGCCACGATGAACCCGCCCGCCCCCAGGCCTGGAAAACTCCATTTCTGCGCCCCCGTGGCAAAGTCAAGGCACTGCAACGTCGCGCTGCCCGTCACCGAGCCCGCCGCGCCATACAAATATCCATCAACCAGAACCGATGAGGCGACGTGATTTTCGAAACTTTGGTTCGCCCAAACTTGCGTGACTTGAGTACCCGTCGAACCGCGCCCTCACACCGGCATGAACTCCCGACGACATGAAGAAATCGTTGCCGGAAACCACCACGTCGGCGATGTTGATCGGAAACTGCGACTTGAAGGGAAAACTCCAAAGTTGCTTGCCGGTTTTCGCCTCAACGCCATAGGCGGTATCCGAGGAAAGAATAGCCACCGCCGGCGCGCCCCGGAAGGACCACGGCACCGGCGTCGAATAGCCTGGCGCGTCCTTGTCCGAAGTCCACGCCACTTTTCCGGTGGCCTTCTCCACTGCCGTGCCCGCGCCGCCGATGTCAAGGATCAGCAAATCGTCCTGCGCGAGAGCCGAACTGGCGAAACCCCACGTCGGCTTGGTCACCCCCAGATTGGCGAAAAGGTCGTTCGACCAGATCACTCCCCCGCTCTGGCTCTGCAACGCATACAAACAGCCGTCTCCGCTCAGGAAATAAAGCCGGTCCCCCTCAACCGTCGGCGACCCGCTGGTGCCCCCCAGCCCTTTCGGCCCGTTGGAAACTGAATAAAGCTGGCTCGGATAGGTGAACTTCCACAAAACGCTCCCCGTCGCCGCGTCGAAGCAATAAAGCGTGGCATTCGTGCCGTTGTTCCCCGAGGCATAGACGCGAGCCTTTGCGACGCTAATCGGCGCGTAACCGACCCCAAGTGACGCCTTCCACAACACCTTCGGCCCTTCATCCCCCCATTTCGCCACCCAGCCCGTCTCAGTGGAAATGCCATTGTGAGCAGGCCCCCGGTAATTGGGCCAATCCGCCGCGCGCGCATAACGACCGCCCAAGCCGGCCGCCACCATCAAGCCCAAAGGGAGAATCCTCTTCATCCTCCGAGGTTAGGCAGAACATACACGGCGAGTCAATTTCTCCAATGCTCTTCTGCTCCAGCCCGCACTGAGCTTTCCCGCCAACGCGATTGCACTGTCGTTGAGCAGTCCACTCCATGTTTTTTGAGTGCCGGCGCGTATTTATTCGTGGAGGCGGAGGGGATGTAGCAAAACCGGCATGCATGTGAGCAGCCGACCGAGATGTTGAAGGCCCAGTTGGAGAGGCTCTTGTACTTGAACTTGTTCGGCGCAATGACAGCGGCAGATTTCCAAAAGTCGAACGGCTCTTTGGTGGATTTGGCCATGCGGGTTCAAAAGTGGAAGTTCCTGGGCAGCGGGTCAAATAAAAACAAGGGACGCCAGCACCCTCAACCCCGGCCGTCATCCGCAAAATCCGCTCAATTGACCGTGCCCCCTTCCGGCCTGTCCATCTGCGCAAACCGTGCAGCCTTTGCACAGTCAAGCGCATCCTTTGCGCGTCTTTATCCGTGTTTTGAGCGAGAAAGCAACCCTTTTGCCTGGGGAAAGCGCCGCTTTCCCGATTGGCACGTTAGTTGCATAAGAATGGATCGGGTGATGAATATGAACGCAACATTACACGTAGAACAGCCCATGAATACGACGATATTGAATTATCCGGGTTTCCAAACCTTGCCAAAAGGGGTCCGGCAGATGTTGCTGGTTTCCGAGGCATACTTTTTCAATGAACCCGCGTCGGATCATCAGGAGCAAAAGGTTGCGGCCAGGCGAGCCAACCGGGGTTCAATGGACTTTATGGGAATCCCATTCCTCCCGGCGGGGTTCGCGCTGGATGTGCCAGCCTGATGGCGCGGGACACGCCGCGCTCAGTCGCGGCCAGTCCGTGGCGTGACGGCAAAAGGAGACGAGGTGCGGGAGGTGGCCAATGCCGCGCGCGCCCACGGCCTCAAGCTAGCCGTTTACCTTTCGCCTGCGGACCTTTACCCGTTGAGAACCAAAAAGTCCAGTTTCGCGGTCATCGTGAATAATGATTAACTTTTGGGACCGCCTGGAAACTCTACGGCACGTTGGCGGCGTCGCTGCCGACGCTGACCAGTTCGCGTGGACCGCGGGGCGTCAAGCCGTTCTCCGCTTCGGCCAAATTAAACTTGCCGGACACTTGTTACGCGAAGAAACTGCCGGCAAATCCGCAATTTTATGCCAGGTAGAATTGATATCAAACGAAAAGCAGGTTGTCTCGCTCTCGGCCTCGCGACGTTCTTCGCCGCCATGGATTTGTCGGTCGCCGCCACCAACGATAACGCGCGGCGGGTCTCGGTTGACTTGCGGCAAACAAACGGCCCGCTTGACACCATGTTCAAATTTTGCGTCGGTGCGGGCCGCGCGAACGAGGGGCTGCGTGCCGACTGGCAGCGTCAACTGGCCTATGCCCATCGCGAATGCGGCTTCCAATACATCCGCATGCACGGTCTGTTCACCGACGACATGGGCGTTTATCGGGAGGACAACCACGGCAACCCGGAATACAACTGGCAATACATTGACGAGCTTTACGACTTCCTCGAAAGCATCGGCATGAAGCCGTTTGTGGAATTGAGCTTCATGCCCAATGCGCTGGCCAGTGGCCGCAAAACCATTTTCTGGTGGCGCGGCAATGTGACTCCGCCCAGAGACATGACAAAATGGGCGAACTTCATTCGCGCTTTCGTCCTCCACGAACGGGAACGCCACGGCGACGCGGAAGTGCGCACATGGTATTTCGAGGTCTGGAACGAGCCGAACTTGAGCGGTTTTTGGGCCGGCACGCAGCAGCAGTATTTCGATCTCTACGCCGCCACGGCCCGCGCCATCAAGAGCGTTTCCCCGGATTACAAAGTAGGCGGCCCAGCGACGGCGGGTTGCGCCTGGGTGCCGGAGTTCATTCATTTCTGCGACACGAACCACGCGCCGGTGGATTTCATTTCCACGCACACCTATGGCGTGGAAAGCGCTTTTTTTGGACGAACTTGGCGACGCTGGCACGGTGCTTTCACAAAACCCCAATTCCATTTTCGGCGATGTGAAATCCGTGCGTCAGCAGATTGCCGAATCGGCAATGCCCAAGCTGGAACTCCACTTCACTGAATGGAGCACGTCCTACACGCCGTCCGATCCAATTCACGACAGCTACCACAGCGCGGCTTACATTTTGAACAAACTCAAGAAATGCGGCGACGCCGCGCAATCCATGTCTTACTGGACGTTCACAGACATTTTTGAGGAAACCGGGCCGCGCTGGGAGGCCTTTCACGGCGGCTTCGGCCTGATCAATTACGAGGACATCAACAAGCCGTCGTTTTATGCGTATCAATTTTTGAACCGGCTTGGCCCGACGGAATTGAAAGACAGCGACCCGTCCTCGTGGATTTGCGCCGACAAATCCGGCGGCGTGCAGGCGTTGGTTTGGGATTTCACCAACACGCATCCCGGCAAGCAAGTTCACAACCAGGAATTCTACAAACGCGATTTGCCGTCTCGGCCAAAAAACAGAGTAACGCTGAATCTGTCACACCTGCCCAAAGGCAAATACACGGTGGAAACTTACAAAGTCGGCTACCGGGTTAACGACGCCTACGCCACCTATCGCGATCTGGGCGCGCCCTCGCAAATGACCAAAGCACAGGTCGCCGAAATCAAATCCAAAAACAGCGGTGCACCCATAGACATTCACACCATAGAGATTGGGCGGGACGGAAAATACGAGCAGCAGTTTGACCTCCGGGAAAATGATGTCGTGCTGATCACGCTCAAGCCGCAGCACTGAAAAGTTGTGCGATATGTTCCCCGCAGATTTGTTTGGCAGGTTCTGAAAATGGCGGCGACATCAAACTACCGATGATACGAGCAGATATGCGCGCAAAACGTGTAGTCCAGTCAGACTTTCTGACTGGGCATTAACTTTATACAAAATAGGATCATGCACTCCAAAATCATCCACGACAACCGAGTTTTTCTGTTCGGATTATTGCTGGTTTCCGCCGGTTTGGCTTCGGCCATCGCCGCTGAAAAGCAGACGTTCGAAGCGGAAGCCGCCATACGCACCGGCGAGGCGTCCAAAGTGGCCGAGCGCGGCGCCTCCGGGGGTTCTTTAGTCGGTTTGAGCAAACCCGGCCAGGGCGTCAAATTCGCCCGCTTGCCGGCTGCCAGCAAATTGGCGATTCGTTATGCGTCGGTGGAAGTGGGCACGATCAGCGTTTCGGTCAACGGCCAGGCGGCGCGCGAGGTTAACATTCATTCATCGGGAGCGCTCACCAATTCTTTTCTCAATGCGATCATTGACATTGCGATTCCCGCTGATTCCACGCTGACTATCAGTCTGGCGACCAACGATGTCGCGGTGAACGTTGATCGCATCGTGGTCGGCGACGGAGACTTGGGGATGCCGCCGGATATTTGGAACCTGCCGCCATTGCCGGTCGCACCGGGTCCCTATTCCCCTGACTGGAAAGATATCAGCCGGCTTTACACCGTGCCGGAGTGGTGGCGCGATGCGAAGTTCGGCGCGTGGGCGCACTGGGACCCGCAATCCATGCCCGAGCAGGGAGATTGGTATGCGCGCGGCATGTATATTCAAGGCAGCGCGCAGTATGATTACAACCTCGAACACTTCGGCCATCCGTCGGCATATGGTTACAAGGACCTCTGCCACAACTGGGTGATTGACCGCTGGAATCCCGATGAGTTGATGGATTTGTATGTCGAAATGGGTGCCCGCTACTTCATGGCGATGGGCTGTCATCATGACAATTTCGACTGCTATGATTCGAAATATCAGCCGTGGAACTCGGTGCGCGTCGGCCCCAAGGTTGACATCGTCGGCACATGGGAAAAAAACGCGCGCCAACACGGTCTGCGTTTCGGCATCGGTTTTCACGACACCCCGGCTCGAACCTGGGGCCAGTTCATGCCGGTGCGTTACAGCAGCGACAAGACGGGGCCGATGAAGGGCGTGCCTTACGATGCGCTGCAAACAATTCTGGACGGGAAAGGAAAATGGTGGGAAGGGATGGATCCGGTGGACCTTTATGGCCCGGTTCACAACAAAAAAGATCCGCTGCTCTCGCCCTTCGCCAACCAGTTCATGTGGCGGGTGGAAGATGCCATCACCAAGTATCATCCCGATGTGATTTACTTCGACGAGCACGCGGGCGATTCGCAAATGGATATGGGCGTTAACATGGGACTCGGATTTCTCGCTCCACCGCTGGCCGCCAATTACTACAACAAGTCCCTGAAGTGGAACCAGGGGAAAATGGAGGTTGTGCTCAACCTCAAAGGCGTGGGCGGGCGTTACAACAGCTTCCAAGACCACCCCGAACTCCTCCCCTACGTTGACCGATCCTTGGTCAAGAGCACTGAAGCCATCATTGAACCGGAGATCATGGCCTATCCGTTCCAGACCGAGACGAGCATCGCCGATTGGCACTACAAAACCGGGCAGAGATACATGGATGCCAGAAACGTAGTCCGTTCGCTGATGCAGAACATGTGCCGCAACGGAACGATTTTGCTCAACCTCACCCAGCACGGTTGCGGCGATCTTGATCCACAAGTGATTCAGATATGCAAAGACGTCGGCGCTTGGTTGAGAGTCAACGGCGAAGCTGTTTATGCCTCCCGTCCGTTTGAAGTCTACGGGGAAAATGGGGTTTGCTACACGCGCAATCAAGGTAATGTCTATGCCACGCTCCTGGACTGGCAAGGCGGTTTGATCACACTCAAGGCTTTGCGCGCCGGCGGGGCGACCCTGGGCAAAGTGTCCAGAGTTGAAATGCTCGGCTCCGATGTTGCGCTGACGTTTGTTCAAGACGATCAGGGGCTGACGGTGACGCCCAGAGGAGCGGTGCAGCCGCTGCCGGGGATTACCAACCAGCCGCTGGCATCGGCGTGCCGGGTTCTGCTCATCACTCATGACAAGGGCTGGTTCAACGACGACGACCCGGGTGTGGTGGCTGCCGGATGGGTTCGCCGCTGCAACCTGGGTACCGGCGACTTCAACAACGACCTCACGACCAGCGACACGCCCGGTGATGTCTGGAGGTGTTCGTTTACCGGCACGAGCGTCTCAGTCATCGCTCCGAAAGAAGAAGGAGCAGGAAAGATCGAAATTCAGATTGACGGCCAAAGCCGTGCGACGGCGGATCTGTCCACCACTGGACCGCGCCAGGACCAGCAGGTTGCATGTGAAGTGACCGGTCTGACTGCCGGCACACATGCCATTAGCATTGTCAATCGCGGCCCCGGCCCGGTGGCCGTGGATGCCCTGGTCGTCCGCTGAAGGAGATTCAGTCAGAAGACGAAAAACAGGAACAATACGATTCTCACCAGCCTGTAAACCCTCAAAAGAAACCGACCAGTTTCCCGGACCGGTTCTCATTGCGTGGGAACCCCAATAAGAAAGAAACTGATGTGGTTGGAACTGGTTGACTTGGCCGGAACTGAAATCTGCTAAACCGATAGAGTTTCTGTAACCTTCACCCGCTTCGACTGCCTCATGCTGGCCAGTTGTTCAATTTGACCGGGTGGATATCGGAAAGAAAGGATTGAAGTCAGTGAATGTTCGGTCCGCTTCAGCCGCTGGCGGATTGATTGAAATCCGCCTTGATAAAGTGGATGGCCCGGTTCTTGCAGAGGTTGAAATCGGGAAAGGTTCCGAATGGAGGGTCGTCAACGCAAAGCTCAACTTCATTCCGACGGGCGTGCATGACCTGGTGGTGACTCAAGGGACAAACACCAGCATTGATTTGGATTGGGTGGGCTTCGTCCCACTTCGAGTCATTGAACGCGACGGCGTCCGCGCCTGCCATGTCGCCGAGTTGAAATTTCCAGTCACGATTGAAGTTGATGGCTTGCCGAAGATCGGCGGCAGGCAACGCAGCCATAGAACCGGCGATGATCGCGAGGAAAATGAAGATACATTTCGCGCGGTGGCTCGCGGTCGCCATTGGCTGCGAGAGACAAGGCTTGCCGGGATGTGACCGCATATTCGTTTGTTCGCTCCAAATGTTCGCGGGAACCTTCCAGCGCCAGAAATGAATTTTGCGAGAAGAGCTATGACGCAGGTTTAAGCTCGGAGTTCAATTGAACCGCGCCTCCGGACTTCAGTTTGATTTCCGCGGTGCGGTCGCCATAACGGACGGTCGCCGCGCGGCCGCCGACGGATTTGATTTTAACGCTCGTCAGCTTGCCATCGTTCCAAGCCAGATCAATTTCAAAGCTGCCGCGCGCGCGCAAACCGGTGACGTGCCCGGCGGGCCAGGCGTCCGGCAGCGCGGGGAGCAATTCGATTTCGCCGGTCTGGGTTTGGAGCAGCATTTCGGCGATGGCAGAGGTGCCGCCGAAGTTGCCGTCAATCTGGAACGGCGGATGGGCGTCGAACATATCGGGGTAAGTGCGCGACGGATCAAAGAGGTGATTGAGGATGCTGAAGGCGCGGTTGCCGTCGTGCAGCCGCGCCCAACAGTTGATGCGCCAGGCGATGGCCCAGCCGGTTGTGATGTCGCCGCGTTTATTGAGGCTGACTTTGGCGGCTTCGGCCAGTTCCGGGGTGCCGCGCGGCGTGATTTGGGCGCTGGGGAAAAGGGCGTACAAATGGGAAATGTGGCGGTGCTGCTGCTCCCGTGCTTGCGCATCCCAATCGCCAAGCCATTCCTGCAGCTGGCCTTGTTTTCCAATCTGAAGCGGCGCAAGTCTTGTGCGCGCTTGTTCCAGCTGTTTGCGGAAGTCGGAATCAGTGTCGAGAATTATCGAGGCCTGAATGCAATTGGTGAACAAGTCGCGGAGGATTTCCTCGTCCATGGCCGGCCCCGCGCAGACGGCCGAGCCGAACGGATGCTGGTTTTCGGGAGAGACGGAGGGACAGGTCACGAGCCAGTGGTTGGTTGGGTCTTCCACGAGGGTGTCGAGGAAGAATTGGGCGGCGCCGCGCATGACGGGATAGATGGCTTTCAGATATCTCTTGTCGCCGCTGAACTGATAGCGGTCCCACAAGTGGTCGCACAACCACGCGCCGCCGCTCGGCCACATGCCCGAATCCGCGAAATCGATGGGGCCGGTGGCGCGCCAAAGGTCGGTATTGTGGTGGGCGACCCAGCCGCGCGCACCATACATTTCCTGCGCCGTGCGCGCGCCGGTCTTGGAAAGGTCTTTCACCATCGCGATGAGCGGCTCGACGCATTCGCCGAGGTTGCACTCTTCCGCCGGCCAGTAATTCATTTCGGTGTTGATGTTGATGGTGTATTTGCTTTGCCACGGCGGGTTCATGCTTTGATTCCACAACCCCTGCAGATTCGCCGGCTGCCCGCCGGGACGCGAAGAGCTGATGAGCAGATAGCGGCCGAACTGGAAATAGAGCGTGGCAAACTGCGGGTCCTGGCCGTTGCGAAAATTCTTGATCCGCTCGTCGGTCGGCAGTTTCACGCCGTCGCTGGTGCCCACATCAAGCGCTACGCGCCGGAACAGCCGCCGGTGTTCCTGAATGTGCGCGGCGAGGAGTTTATCGAATTTCTTCTTCGCGGCGGCGGCGATTTGGCCTTTGACGACGGACTCCGGGTCACCGCTCACGTCCTGGTAATTTTTGTAGCTCGTTGCCGCAGCGATCAGGATCGTGACCGAATCCGCGTTCGTGACCGCGACGGAATCGGAAGTGGTGCTGATCGTTCCGCCGTCAGCCAGCACGCGCGCGCGCACTTGGAGCTTCAGCGCCCCTTTGATGCCTGACGAAGCCGCATTCGTGCCCCGCATCAACAGAGTGTTTCTGGACTCGGTTTCAATGGTGACTCTTTGGGGGGTTTTGAATCCGGCGGCAAATGAAATCGAACCTTTTTTGTCAGCCGTGAGATGAACGACGATCACCTGATCCGCCGGGCTGGCAAAGACCTGTCGCGTGAACCGCGTGCCACCATCGGTGTATTCAACCGTGGCCACGGCGGTGTCCAGGTTGAGATCGCGCCGGTAATTTTCAACGGAGGCCGAATCGGGAAAGGTGAGCATCAAAACGCCCGCGGTTTCATATGGCATCTGGCCCGACGGACGGGAAATGACTTTGGAGTTGATCAGTTTCCCGGCATCGGAATATTTCCCGTCGAAGACGAGTTGGCGGACTTGCGGAAGAGCTGCCTTGGCCTGCGGATTGACGGGGTCGTAAGGGCCGCCACCCCAAAGCGTATCCTCATTTAGTTGGAGTGTTTCACTCGTGACATGGCCGAAAACCATCGCGCCGATTCGTCCATTGCCCACGGGCAGCGCCTCTTCCCACCTAATGGCTGGTTGGCGATACCAAAGGCTCAAGGGGCCGTCGGGCGCCGAGGCGTTTCCGGTCGGTTGAGGTTCGGCCGCGAACAATTCCGTGAAGCAACAAAGGAGAATGAGCGACGGAACTATCTGGGGGATGGAGAGATTCATACTATTGTAGTTTAGCTATGGGAGGAGGACCCAATCAAAATAGCCTTTCGAATTATTGAGGTGGAACCGACACGTTGGTACTGGAACCTGGGTTTGGATGACTTTTACGAGGCTAACTCTAATGATATCACGGATTGGTCGGAATACGACAAACGTCGTATATTCACACTTGTGACATTTTAGTAGCCTTCCCACATATTCAACTGTTTACATCTATGTCGGCCGGCGCTATCGGCTCCTGAGTTGGAGATGATTCGTTGTCTCGCGCACAATGGCGGACTGAATCTACCTATCAGCATACACCGCAGGGTCGCCGGAAGCGAAAAGCGTTTCCGTGAGCCTCCAAGGTGGCCGCGGTACGAAAGGAGGCGATGGGGTTTGGACCATAACTACCGCGCCGCTCGCGCCTGGATTTCACTACTACACCATCACGATAGATGGCGCGCAGGCATCGGACCCGGCCAGCGACAGCTCCTTCGGCACCGGAAAGATGAGCAGCGCCATTTGCCATTCCACTGGAATGAATGGTTGCGCCTTCGGACAACCAGAATCGACTTTCAGACGCGAGACTGAATTCAAATCGCCAGCCCATCACGCCCTCCACACAGTTCGATTCAGTACCAACAATGCTTTTTGCAGCGCCATCATAACTCGCCTATGAAAACGTCCTGTTCCCTACTGTTTCTCTTTGCTGCGTTCGCCAGCGGGGCTCAAACGCCCGGCTCCAGCCAGCCTGTCACTGCCACCATTGATGCCTCGAAGATCGGGCCGCCGATTTCTCCCTATGTTTACGGTCAGTTTCTCGAGCACGGCGGCAACCTTATTTACAACAGCCTTTGGTGCGAGATGCTCGATGACCGCAAGTTCTATTACGCCGTCGGGCCCGCCCCCGCAGGAGGCCCCAACCTTGGCCGGGGCGGTTTCGGAGCGAATCGCGGCCGCGGACGCGGCGGTCGTGGCGGGGCCGGCCCGGGACGCTGGAATCCTATAGGCCCCGTGGATTCTGTCGTAATGGACACCAACAAACCGTTCGTTGGGGACCACACGCCTTTGATCAAACTTGCGGGCACTGAGCCGCGCGGCATACGGCAGACCGGTCTCAACTTCCTTCAAGCCGCCACCTACAACGGCCGCATCCAGTTGGCCGGCGATCCCGCCGCGAAAGTTTCCATCAACATCGTTTGGGGCACTAACGCTGATTCGGGTGACGCGGGTCTGACCATATCAACCATGCAGTTGGACAAAAACTACAGGAAATTCACTTTCTCTTTCAAATCTGATAAATCAGGCCCTGCCCGTTTTGAGATCGCCGGCACCGGCACCGGTTCATTCCATGTCGGCGCGGTGTCACTTATGCCCGCCGATAATCTCGAAGGATTCAAACCCGATGCCATCGCTGCGCTCAGGAGTCTTCGCTCTGGTGTTTATCGTTTCCCTGGCGGCAATTTCGTTTCCGCACACGAATGGCACTATGCGATTGGCGACCCAGACAAACGTCCGCCGATCTATGACCCAGTTTGGCGTGCGCTGCAACCCAACGACATCGGCACTGACGAGTTTATGACGATGTGCAAACTCCTCGGTGTCGAGCCATATATCACCGTCAATGCCGGCACCGGCGATGACTGGTCCGCCGCTGAATACGTCGAATACTGCAACAGTGATGTCTCCACACCGATGGGCAAACAGCGCGCGGCCAACGGGCATCCCGAACCTTATCACGTAAGGTTCTGGGGCATCGGCAACGAAATGTGGGGGATCACTTACCAGTATGGCGCGATGAGGCTCAACCAGTTTGCGTATAAGCACAACCAGTTCGCCAAGGCCATGAAGGGAGTGGACCCGACCATAAAACTAATCGCCTGCGGCGCCATGCCGGACACGATGACTGGTTCCAAGGAAGCGTTGAGCCTGGGCACCAATCTGGTGCCGGCTTACCTCTCATCGGCTGACTGGACCGGCGGCCTGCTTTCCAATTGCTTCGACAACATTGATCTGCTCAGTGATCACTTCTACAACTACGGTGCCACGCACTTCAGCCTCGCGGAAGGCCGCCAGGTGCAGAACGATCCCAACGAACCGATCACCGACTGGATGCGCCGGCCAGGCCAACCATATCCGCATCAAATACGAGGAATACAAGGAATACGAGAAGTTGATCCCGGCACTCGTCACTCATCCGAAACCGCTCAACATTGACGAGTGGGCTTACAGCGGCAGCACTCACCCCGTTTATCCCTCCTATGCGTGGGTTTTCCATGAGATGTTCCGGCACACGGATGTTTTCCAAATGGCGGCTTACACTTTTGCCACGTCGCTTCTTTCCCGCAACGGAACCAACGCCTCGCTCAACGCCAACGGCCTCGTTTTCAAACTCTATCGCGATCACTTTGGCTCCATCCCGGTTGATGTCTCCGGCAACTCGCCCCAGCCCAAACCGACCGACCCACCCGGTGGCGAGCAGCCCGTCGTCAACGCCGGCAGCGATACCTTCCCGCTCGATGTTGTCGCCGCGTGGACCGAAGACCGCCGCACGCTCACGGTGGCCGTCCTGAATCCCACCGAGGTCGTTCAACCGCTCAAGCTCAATATCGCCGGCGCTGCGTTGTCGGGCAAGGGCACGGTGTGTCGGCTTGCCTCCGCTGACAATACCGGCCAAAACCCCGGCATCAGCAATTCCCCCATTGATTCCGTCCCCGATTCCCTCTCCTTTCCACCCTTCAGCGTCAGCATTTTCGATCTTCCTGTGAGATAGCGAGGCGTTTGTACGATTCAGAACTAGCAACATGACGACAGCACAAAAATGAAAAATCTAATTGCAAATCCGCCGTTCGATCGCATGGAAACCCCCTTAGTGCGCCGCGAGGCTCAACTCCGTGCCGGGAGACCTCGAAGCACTTTGCCGAGTTTTGGAAGTCTTCCCCTGTCACTGGCCGTGGGAACACTGGCGTGGCTCGCGTCCTCATGGCTTGGCGCGCCGACGGCCTTTGCGGCTGATGAGATCTGCGCCTCTTGCGGCCAGCAGGTGAGCATCAGCGGAGACTTCGCGCATCGCAAGGACCGCGGGTCTGTCACAGTCGAGGGCGCGACCGATGCGGCGGCATTTCGCGAAGAGATCAACGGCAGCAATTTCACCGTCACCATCGAGCATTTGCCCGCGGGCAAGTACACCGATTTCCATCGGCGAAGCGGAAACATCGGCGGGCGCAGCCAGGCGAAAGGGTGTTCGATGTGACTTCGGGTGACGCTTCGCTGGCCCGGGACTTCGACATCTTTGGCACGGCCGGCGGTGTGCGGAAAGTCTGTTACATCAATGGCACGGTCGAGCATGAGGACGACTCGATCAAGGGACCGCTGAAGATTTCATTTGCGGCGAGCCAGGGCGCCGCGAAATTCAACACATTCGAGATAAAGAATTCCTCGGGCGCCTCTGTCGTTGCGTTCAGCGCTTCGGAAATGGCGGAACCTTTCACCGCCGCCGCCATGCATGTGCCGGAAATAAACGAGCCGGCCATCTGGAAAGACCCATCGAAGCCATTGCAAGCGCGTGCGGATGATTTGATCCGCCGGATGTCGCTGGCCGAAAAGGTGGCGCAGTTGCAGAACGGGGCGCCGGGCATTCCGAGAATTGGGCTTCCGGCTTATAATTACTGGAACGAAGCGTTGCATGGCGTGGCGAACGACGGCATCGCCACCGTGTTCCCGGAGCCGGTCGGCATGGCCTCCACCTGGAATCCGGAATTGCTGCATCAGGAAGGACACGTCGTAGGCGTTGAAGGCCGTGCGAAATTCAACGATTACATCGCCAAACATAATGGCGACTCCAAATGGTGGACGGGGCTGACGTTCTGGACGCCGAACATCAACATTTTCCGCGACCCGCGCTGGGGCCGCGGCCAGGAAACCTACGGAGAAGATCCGTATCTTACGGGCGCCATCGGTGTGGAGTTCGTCAAAGGAGTCCAAGGGGACGACCCCAATTATATGCTGGCGATGGCTTGCGCCAAACATTACGCGGTCCACAGCGGCCCGGAAGCGGAGCGGCATCGTTTCGATGCCCAGCCGTCGGAGCGCGATTTGTACGAGATCTACCTTCCGCAGTTTGAGCGGGTGGTGCGCGAGGGGCACGTCGGCGGCGTCATGGGAGCCTACAGCGCGCTGAATGGCGTGCCTTGCTGCGCCAGCTCTTTCCTGCTCGACGACCTGTTGCGCAAGCAATGGGGATTTGACGGTTACGTCGTCTCGGATTGCGACGCGATCCATGACATCTGGGGCGCGCAGCAGCATCATTATGTGAGCACGTCCGAAGAGGCCGCGGCCGCCGCAGTAAAGGCTGGCTGCAATCTCTGTTGCGGCGGAGATTACAACGCTTTGGTGCGGGCAGCGCAAAAAGGATTGATCACGGAAAAGGAAATTGATCGAGCATTGTATTACACCTTGTGGACCCGCTTCCGGCTCGGCTTGTTTGATCCGGCGGAAAGGGTTCCTTATTCGAAAATCACCATTAGCGACAACGATAAGCCCGAGCACCGCCAGCTTGCTCTGCAAATCGCGCGGCAATCGTTGGTGTTGCTCAAGAATGACGGCATCCTCCCGCTCAACCGGGCAAAGATCAAGCATATCGCTGTTATCGGCCCCAATGCCGATTCGGTGGGGGTGCTGCAGGGCAATTACAACGGCTCGGCGTCGCATCCGGTGAAGATTTTGAATGGCATCAAGGAACTGGCCGGGACGAACATTGATGTGACCTATGCCCAGGGCAGTCCGCTGACCACTGAAGCCGGTCGTGGGCGGGGTTTTGGCGGCCGGGGGGCCTCCGCCCCGTCCCGTCCGCTTCCGGAACTTCAGGCGCAAGCCATGAGCAACGCGGCCAATGCCGACATCGTCATCTACGTCGGCGGCATCAGCCCCCAGCTCGAAGGCGAGCAACACGACCGCACCAGCATTGAGTTGCCCAAGGTGCAAGAGGATCTGGTGCGCGCGCTTTACAAGACCGGCAAGCCGCTCATCATGGTTAATGGCAGTGGTTCCGCCATTGCCCTGCCGTGGGAAGCCGAGCACCTGCCCGCGATTCTTCAGGCCTGGTATCCGGGCGAGGAAGGCGGACGCGCGGTTGGCGAGGTTCTATTCGGCGAGGTGAATCCCTCCGGCCACCTCCCGTTGACATTCTACCGGGCCACTGGGGACCTGCCGGGCTTCACGGATTACTCAATGGCCAATCGCACCTACCGCTACTTCAGCGGCACTCCTTTATTCGCGTTCGGCCACGGCCTGAGCTACACAAAGTTCGATTTCAAGAGCGGCAAGCTGGAGTCGAAGAAAATCCCGGCCGGCGGCACGGCGAAAGTGACGTTCACGGTGAGGAATTCCGGCAAACGCGATGGCGACGAAGTGGCGCAGGTTTATTTCCGCCACGTCAAATCCGCGGTTCCGCAGCCGAAGCTTGCGCTGTGCGGTTTCACCCGCGTGCAACTGAAACACGGCGAATCAACCCGAATGACGGTCGAAGTTCCCGCCCAACGGCTGCGCTACTGGGACACGCAGAAAAAGCAGTATGTGGTTGAGCCGGGTGACTATGAAATTTTCATCGGCGCGGCATCCGACGACATCCGGCTGAAATTACCCATGACAATCACCGCCCGGTGAAACGAGAAAACAACAAGAACAACAACAAAAAACAACTATGCGAAACATTCTTACTCAAACACTGACGGTCTGTGCAACCGCTTGCGCTTTGACCTTCGTGACCGGCTGCCAGAGCAACGATCATGGCTCCGCGCAGGCTTCGGCGCAACCCGCGCCGGCTGTGGCAACGCCTCCGGCAAGGCCCTCCGCTGCGCCCGCTCCAGCGGCAACGCAGTCGGTTGTCCGCATTAAAGCCGGCGTGTCAGAGCCGTTCACCGATTCCAGCGGCAACGTCTGGCAACCCGAACAGGGGTTTGACGGCGGGAGCGTGATTTCACGCGATGCGGGCACAGCCGTTGCCAACACCAAAGACGCCGCGCTTTATCTGTCGGAACATTACGGGATGAGCTCCTTTTCCTGCAGTGTTCCCAACGGCAAATACATTGCCAAACTTCACTTCGCCGAAACCTTTGAGGGCGTCACCGGCGCAGGCGAGCGCGTTTTCTCCTTCAATGTCCAAGGGCACGAGTTCAAGGATTTTGATGTTTTTGTCAAGGCCGGCGGTTCAAACCGTGCCTACATCGAAACCGTCCCGGTGGAGGTCACCAACGGGAAATTTACAATTGTCTTCACCAGCAACATCGAGAATCCCGAAATCAACGCGATCGAGCTTATTCCGCAGAAGTAATGGCTGTTTACCTGCCTTGCGCCCATGACAATAAAGGCGATTCCCACTTTGTTATTCGCTGGCGCGGAGCTGACCGGCGAACGGAGATCGCGTGATCTTTTAACACACCAAGACGTCAGCACGTTGGCGGAGAATGCTATTCGAGGGCGTGTTCCGCGCCGCGTCGGGCCGTACCGTGAGTTGCCTCCAGAATCCGCGCGCGAATGAAACGACCGAACGGAGCCGTTGCGGCGATCACGAGTCCGATGCAATGACTAAAAACCAGAAACTGAATATGAGAAAAGTAAATCAAGCTCAATTGGCCACCTTGGTGCTTGGCTGCTCGCTGGCAACGGCGATGGCGCAAACCAACTCACTGCAACTGCCGATTGCCAAAGGCCCGTTTGTCGGGACGATGGATTCGCTCACCAATTACGCCTGCCCGGAGTGGTTTCGCGATGCGAAGTTCGGCATTTGGGCGCATTGGGGACCGCAGGCGGTGCCGATGGAGGGCGACTGGTATGCCCGCAAGATGTATCAGCAAGGCCAGTCCGACTACAACGATCATCTCCAGCGTTGGGGCCATCCGTCCACCAACGGCTGGAAGGACATCATCCCGCTCTGGAAAGCGGAGAAGTGGGACCCGGAGAAATTGATCGAACTCTACAAGAAAGCCGGCGCGCACTATTTCGTCAGCATGGGCTCGCACCACGACAACTTCTTTTTGTGGAACTCGAAACTGCACCGTTGGAATTCGGTGCAAATGGGGCCGCACCGCGACGTCGTCGGCGAATGGCAGAAGGCGGCTAAGAAGAACGGGCTGCGCTTCGGCGTGTCCGAACATCTGGGGGCGAGCTTCACCTGGTTTCAGGACGCCCACAAGTCCGACAGGACGGGACCGTTGGCCGGCGTGCCTTACGACGGCGCCAACTCCAATTACTGGGACCTCTACCATTTTCCCGCAGACCCTGGTGACACCGGCTGGTATTCCAAAAACCCCCGCTGGCAGCAGGAGTGGTTCAACGAAATCGAGGAACTGGTGGACAACTACAAGCCCGACCTGCTTTACACCGATGGCGGAGTGGCTTTCGGCAACACAGTCGGTTTGAGCCAGATCGCGAATTTTTACAATGTCAACTCTGCCACCCACCGCGGCAAATCCCAGGCCGTCTATACCTGCAAACAACCCTCCAACGGACGCTGGGTGCAAGACTACGAACGCGGCGTCAACGGCGGCATCAGCCCGTATCCGTGGCAGACGGACACCTCCATCGGCGACTGGTTCTACAACAAGAACTGGAAATACCAGCCATTGAGCTGGACTGTCCACATGCTCGTGGACATCGTCAGCAAAAATGGAAATCTCCTGCTCAACGTCGTCCTGCGCCCCGACGGCACGCTGGATCCCGAAGTGGAAACGATGCTCCATCAAATGGCCGACTGGACGGCAGTAAACGGCGAGGCAATTTACGGCACGCGTCCCTGGCTGGTGTATGGCGAAGGCTCGGTGCAAGCCCGAGGTGGCGCATTCCGGGAGAACATGACATACACGGCTAAAGACATCCGCTTCACCACCAAAGACAAAACGCTCTACGCCATTGCGCTCGGTTGGCCGGACGATGGCAAAATCCTTATCAAATCACTGGCCAGGACTGCTGACCCGGTGCAGAACAAAATCAAGAAAGTTGAATTGCTTGGCTATAAGGGCAAGCTGAATTTCGAACAGACGCCAGATGGACTGGCGGTGGAATTGCCGAGCGAGAAATTGAGCGACCTCACCTGCGCGTTGCGCATCACCGGCGGCAACTTGCAGCCGGCGCCATTGGCGAACACTTCGACGCTGGTAACGCCGGATTCCATGGGTCGGCTTGTTTTCACCGCTGCCGCCGCCACGCTGCACGGCACAAAGTTGCAACTGGAAGAGCAGGGCGGCAAACCAAACATCGGCTATTGGGACGATCCTGCCGAATGGGTTTCGTGGAAAGCGCGTTTTCTAAAAACAGGCATTTACAAAGTCAGCGCGACGATTGCCGCGGCGGACGGCGACGGAGCATGTGTCATAAGTATCAATGATGAAAGCCTTCCCGCCAAAGTGGCAAACACCGGCGGGTGGAGTCGGTTCTCGGATATCGATCCTGGCACCATCGAAGTCAAGCAGGCTGGCGAACTGACCGTGAGCGTTCGCGCCAAAGATGCGCCAAGCTGGAAGGCTATCAATCTCAATTCCCTCCGCTTGGAACCTGTCAACGACGGCCGGCCATAACCAATGATCAACGCCATGAGACCTGTCCTTGAGCTAGGACGTCGGCGGCCACCGAGTTGGCGGCTGGAATCCACGAGAAGGTGAGGAGCCAGAAGCAAGAGCCAATTCGTTATGAGAAAACGTCTGTCCTTTACCTTGATCGTTGGAGTTTTGGCCATGACCTTTGCACCCGCGCGGGCTGCGATTACGGCATCGAAGAAGTTGCCCGATGGCGCGCAATTCACCGTTGATGGCGGCACGCTGAGTGTTCAGTTCTGGTCGCCGGACATTGTCCGGGTCACCGCCGCCGCCGCGGAACTTCCGGCGCTCAAGAGTCTCTCCGTTGTCGCAAGCCCGGCCGCGGTTCATTTGAAACGCGACGAAAACGGCCAGGCGTTCACCCTGTCATCACCAAGCGTTAAAGTGAGAATTGAAAAGCAGACTGGCGCAGTGAGTTTTCTCGACGCTACCGGTCACGTTCTGCTTCGAGAAGCGGCGGATGGTCGCAAGTTCCAGCCTGCCACGATAGCGGGCGCTTCCGTCACTTCGTGCGCGCAGTCTTTCGAGACGGCGCCGGATGAAGGCATTTACGGCCTTGGCCAGCATCAGCGCGGCGCGTGGAACTATAACAGTGGTGGCAGCGTCAGGCTCGCGCAGGCAAATATGGACGTGGGCGTTCCGGTGATCACATCGAGCAAGGGCTACATGCTCCTTTGGGACAATCCCGCCGTGACGACCATTACATCGAGCACGGCTGATCCCAACCCCAGCCCGAAAGTGCTGCGCTGGTCATCGGAATTTGGCAAAGCCATTGACTACTACTTCTGCTATGGCGACGGGACCATTGCGACGGCCATGAAAGCCTACCGCCATCTGACCGGCGATGCTCCGCTGATGCCCAAGTGGGAGTTGGGCTTCTGGCAGTGCAAGGAGCGTTACGCGTCCCAGGACGAATTGCTCGGTGTGGCAAGAAAGTTGCGTGAACTCAAAGTCCCCGTGGATGGGATTATTCAGGACTGGCAGTACTGGCCGCCCGGCACCAACACCTGGGGCTCGCACCAGTTCGACCCGGCGCGCTACCCGGACCCGGCGGGTATGTTCAAGGAACTGCACGGCATGAACTACCACACGCTCATTTCCGTCTGGGCGAAATTCGACCTTGGCAGTGACAACAGCAAGGAACTCAATGCCGTCGGGGGCATGTTCCCGCAGATCACGCGCTATGTCTTTCCACCCGGCCAGGGGCAATGGTACGATCCTTTCAGCGCCAAGGGCCGGGAGACGTATTGGCGGCAGATGCGCGATCAACTCTTCGCCAAGGGCGTTGACGGCTGGTGGCTGGACGCGCCCGAGCCGGAAATCAACGGCATGGGTTTCCGCTCCTACACTACCCCCATGGGGCCGGGCTACGAGGTTTATAACGCCTATCCACTGATGCACTCGACTGGCATCTATCAGGGGCAGCGAGCCACAACCGATGCAAAACGCGTCGTCATTCTCACGCGATCGGCCTACGCCGGCCAGCAGCGCAACAGCGCGATCACCTGGTCGGGCGACATCCAAGGGACCTGGCAGGTTCTCCGCAATCAAATCCCCGCCGGGCTGAACTTCTCCCTTTCCGGCATCCCTTATTGGAACACCGATACCGGCGGCTTCTTCAACAACCGCGAAACCGGCAACGGCAATCCCAACAACCCGCAATTTCAGGAGTTCTTCGCCCGCTGGTTCCAGTTCAGTTCCTTCTGCCCCATGTTTCGCGTTCACAGTTCCTCCGGCCTCAACCCGGGCCGGGAATTCTATCGGTTCGACGAGAAGACTCAAGGGATCCTGCGGACGTATCTGGACTTGCGCTACCGTCTCCTGCCTTACCTCTACTCGGTGACTTGGCAAGTGACGACCAACGGCAGCACCTTCATGCGGCCGTTGGTTATGGATTTTCCTAAGGACCCGCAAGTGTTGGGCATCGGCGACCAGTATTTTTTTGGCCCGTCCATCATGGTGACTCCCGTCACCACTGCCGGGGCGACGACGCGGTCCGTTTATCTGCCAGCCAGCGGCGCCCCGTGGTACAACTTTTGGACCGGCGAATCTTCCCCCGCCGGCCAGCGCGTCGAGGCCGCGGCCCCCGTCCAAACCCTGCCGCTGTTCGTCCGACCAGGTTCGATCATTCCCATGGGGCCGTTCCTTCAGTATTCCAGCGAGAAACCCGCCGATCCCCTTGAACTTCGCGTTTACCCCGGCGCCAATGGCTCTTTCACCCTCTACGAGGATGAAGGCGACAGCTACAACTATGAAAAAGGAAAAAACGCCACGATTCCCATTTTCTGGAACGATGCCAAGCACACCTTGGAAATTGGGAAGCGCAAGGGCGAATTCCCCGGCATGTTGAAAGAACGCACGTTCAACATCGTTTGGATTTCAGAAAACCGCGGGGCGGGAATTCCTTCCACTGAAAAGCCAGATGCCGTGATCCATTACAAAGGCGATGCCGTAAGAATTTCCGGACCGCAATGACTCTAGCATGGCCAGTGCAACCGATGGCGGCGAGATCGAGCTTCGGCACGACAGTCTGTCTGGGGAAATTGGGCGGAACTCTCGAAGCAAAGCCTTTCGGTGACCTGGTCAAACGGGAGAAGCAATCGTGCGCCGCGGCCGTAGTCCAAGCAAAAATGAACCACAGCCATCCCACAGGAAATTGGAAAAAAGTGTTGGCTTGACCATTTGAACCTGCCACAAGGCAGGCATGAAAAACAAAAAAATCAAACCGACACGGTCCCGGTTTAACGTTTTGCGCCAGATTTGCAATCTCATTCCTGCGCATGAAGTCTCCAAAATAGCGCGGGAGACCGGGGCTCTGGATAAGTCGCGCACCTTCAGTCCGTGGAGTCACACGGTCAGTTTGCTGGACGCGCAACTCACCCATTGCATCGGACTCAACGATCTGTGCGACTCGCTGCAATTGCATTCCGGGCCGCTGTCCACTTTGCGCGGCGCCAGCGCCCCCAGCCGCAACGGCCTCTCCCACGCCAACCGGGAGCGTCCGGCCCAGATGGCCGAACAACTCTTCTGGCGGGTCCTGGAGCATTTGAAAGCACAGACGCCCGGCTTTGCCGCGGGCCAGCGCCGTGGCCCCGCCTTCCGTTTCAAGATGCCCATCCATGTGATTGATAGCACGACCATGGAACTGGTGGCCAACTGCCTGGACTGGGCCAAGCACCGCCGGCGCAAGGCCGCCGCCAAAACCCATATGCGGTTGAATCTGCAGAATCTTTTGCCCGGTTTTGTCATTGTGGACACTGCCGCCGAGCACGACAACCGACGGGCGCGGGAACTGTGCGCCGACTTGAAGAGCGGCGAAATCGCCTTGTTCGACAAGGGTTATGTGGACTTCGGCCACTTGCGGGATTTGGACGGGCGCGGGGTCTTTTGGGTGACGCGGGCCAAGGAGAACATGGGCTATGAGGTGGTGCGGAAAATGCCCGCCTCCAGAGACCCGAAGATTTTGCGCGACGAAGTGATCGTCCTGAGCAACGAGAACAAACCCGCGCCGGAGTTGATGCGCCGGGTGGTGGCGCTGGTCGAGATTGATGGAGAGGAACGGGAAATGACCTTCCTGACCAACAACCTGGAGTGGAGTCCGCGCAGCGTGGCCGACCTTTACCGCTGCCGCTGGCAGATCGAAGTCTTCTTCAAACAAATCAAGCAGACCTTGCAGTTGGCGGATTTTCTGGGCCACAACGCCAACGCCGTGCGCTGGCAGGTGTGGACGGCGCTGTTGACCTACGTGCTGTTGCGCTACCTCAGTCACCTCTCCAACTGGGCGCACAGCTTCACCCGGCTGTTCACGATTTTGCGGGCGGCGCTCTGGGAGAAATATGATCTGCTCAATTTGCTGGCGTGCTATGGGACAGCAGGCGGCAGCTTTCGCCACTTGGCGCGGCCCGAGCAGGCGTATTTCCCCGGCTTCCAATAAAGCTATGGGACAGCACACGCGCCCAAACAGGCGCATACCAAACCCAAAAGCCAAACTCGGAAAAATCAAAATCTCATTTTACCCCGAAGACCAATTAAACCCTTGCAAATGAACAGGTCAGCACCAGACTTTTCCCCTTATGAGACGGGTGTGAAAATGAACAAATACTGACATAACTATGAAAAAATCTGCAATCCAGAAGCTCGTCGTTGGTGCCGCAGTGGCTGCCGCAACAATTCTCGGGACAATGTGTTTTGCGGACAACCCGGTGGTGCAAACGTGTTTTACCGCCGATCCCGCGCCGATGGTCTATAACGACACGGTATATCTTTATACCAGCCATGACGAAGACGATGCCTTCGGTTTCAAGATGTTCAATTGGAAGTGTTTTACGACGACGGATATGGTGAACTGGACGGATCATGGAACGGTCGCGTCCATGTCAACATTCACTTGGACAGCTAGAAATGGCGCGTGGGCACCGCAGTGCATCTTCAGAAACGGCAAGTTTTATATTTATGTTCCTGTGGCCCAAAAGAACGGCGGCATGGCCATCGGCGTAGCGGTTTCAACCAATGCCTTCGGACCGTTTGTGGATGCCATCGGAAAACCCTTGATTGCCAACAGCCGGGAAGACATCGATCCCACCGTGTACATTGATGATGACGGGCAGGCCTACCTGTATTGGGGAAATCCCAACCTTTGGTATGTGAAATTGAATGAGGATATGATTGCTTATTCGGGCAGCATCGTCAAGGAACCCACGAAACCGAGGAATTACCAGGAAGGCCCATGGTTCTATCGGCGAAATAACAAATACTACATGGCGTATGCGTCCACTTGCTGTCCTGAAGGCATTGGGTATTGCATGAGCGACAGCCCCACCGGCCCCTGGACGTATGAGGGAATGATCATGGACCCAAACCGCGCCTCGTCCGGGAACCATCCGGGAATCATTGACTACAAGGGGAGTTCATACGTTTTCGGCTTCAATTACTTTCTGAATCTCGCTCTGACGCCCACGCACCGTGAAAGGCGTTCGGTATGTGTGGCGAAAATGACCTATAATGCCGACGGCACGATTCCGACGGTTCCATGGTGGACCCCGGAGGGCGTTCCACAAATCGGCACTTGCAATCCGTATGTTCAAACTGATGCGGCGACCGTCTGCTGGGAAACGGGTGTCAAAACGATGAGCCGGGGCGGCGACAAGCTGGGCGTCTATGTCTCGGCCGATACCAACGGCGCTTACATCAAGGTCAAGGGTGTGGATTTCGGCGGCAAGGGGGCGGCGAAATTCCTCGCCAGCGTGGCCAGTGCCACTAATGGCAGCGCGATCGAGCTGCGGCTCGACGGTGAAACCGGCACGTTGATCGGAACCCTCGAAGTCAAGCCCACCGGAGCCGTGGACAAATGGGAGGCGCAATCGTGCCCCGCAAGCGGCGCAAAGGGCGTCCACGATCTGTATTTGAAATTCACTGGTGGCAGTTCGCCGTTGATGAACTTCGACTGGTGGAAGTTCGAGTAAATAGAAGCAAATGAGTCTAATATGATCGGATATATTCAACTCTTAATATTCTCTGTGCTAACGGCGACTACTGTCCAAGCCGAGCCAACCTTCTGGTCGTGGGCAAAGACCCCGCCGATGGGTTGGAACTCGTGGGACTGTTTCGGCGCCGGCGTCTGGGAATCAAATGTGATTGAAAACGCCGATTACATGGCGCACTTCCTCAAGCCGCACGGCTGGGACATTATCACGATTGACATCCAGTGGTATGAGCCGCTCGCGCACACGACCGCGTATCGCCGTGGCGCCGTGCTGGAGATGGATGGGAACGGACGATTGTTGCCGGCCACGAATCGTTTCCCGATGACGGCGGCGACACACTCGTTCAAACCGATTGCAGATTATTTACATTCGAAAGCTCTCAAATTCGGTCTGCACCTGTTGCGCGGCATTCCGCGGCGGGCCGTGGCCACAAAGCTGCCCGTCCTTGGAACCTCCTACACCGCCGCCGACATCGCCAACACGAATTCCATCTGTGCATGGAACGGCGACATGTATGGCGTGGACATGACCAAACCCGGCGCGCAGGAATATTACGATTCCGTGTTCGCCCTGTTTGCATCTTGGGGCCTGGATTATGTGAAAGTGGATGACCTCTCCTCGCCATACCACAAGGACGAGATTGAAGGCATCCGCAAGGCAATTGATCACTCGGGCCGGGCGATTGTTTTTTCAACTTCGCCGGGCGCAACCCCCGTGAATCAAGGACCACACATCGAGACACACGCGAACCTGTGGCGGGTCAGCAACGATTTTTGGGATGACTGGCGCTCGCTCTACGCCCAGTTCGCGCGGCTAAACAGTTGGACGCCCTTCCGCGGCTCCGGCCACTGGCCCGACGCCGACATGCTGCCGCTCGGCAACGTTCGGGCGTGGCAGACACGGGACAACTGGACGCATTTCACCAAGGACGAACAGTTCACGCTGATGACCCTCTGGTGCATCGCCCGCTCCCCGTTGATCCTGGGCGGCAACCTGCCGAAGAACGATGACTTCACCCTCGCGCTCCTGACCAACGATGAATTGCTCGCGGTAAACCAGAACTCCGCGAACAACCGACAACTCTTAAACACCAATAATATGGTTGCATGGATTGCGGACGTGCCGGGGTCGAAAGACAAATATGTTGCGCTCTTCAACACCTCCCCTGCGCCCGTTTCTGGCGGTCGGCGCGGTGGCGGCTTCGGTGGGCTGGGTGCAACAGCCCCGTCCTCAACAAACGCGCCGGCTGCGGACCCGCGAGTGACCGACCCCCGGGATGTTTCGGTTTCCCTGGCGGACATCGGTCTCGCCGGACCCGTCAAGATCCGTGATCTTTGGCATCATAAAGACCTCGGCACCGTCACGGGCACACTTACGCAGGCGATTAATTCCCACGGCGCGGGCCTCTACCGGGTCCAGCCGTAGAATCAGATCATATGTTATGAAGACCATGAATATAATGCGCTCCTCCTTGCTTGTCGCTCTGCTGGTTTGGGCCGCCTGCCCTGCTTTTGGGCAGGTCGTTTTGACACCCAAGATTCCCCCTGCCGCGGCAAAACACTGGACGGCCGACAACGGCAACGGCACTTACTCCAACCCCCTGTTCTATGAGGAGTTCGAGGACCCCGACGTCATCCGTGTCGGCGAAGATTATTGCCTCGCCGGCACCACCATGCACATGAATCCCGCGGTTCAGATCATGCATTCCAAGGACCTGGTGAACTGGGAACTGGCCGGCTATTGCACGAACAAGCTCGATCTTGGCCCGGTCTATCGCCTTGAAGGCGGTAATATCTATGGCCGTGGCATCTGGGCGCCCTGCATACGCTATCACAAAGGTCTTTTCTACATTTTCGCAAACGTCAACGGCGCCGGCTTGATGGTTTACCGTTCCAAGTCCATTCAGGGTCCATGGGAGTGGAACCAGTTG
Organism: uncultured Verrucomicrobiae bacterium; assembly: GCA_963707025.1. Classification (GTDB taxonomy): domain Bacteria; phylum Verrucomicrobiota; class Verrucomicrobiia; order Limisphaerales; family Palsa-1400; genus JBEKOF01. The sequence goes on from CAVPOM010000005.1 coordinate 611,273, forward strand.
CCCGGCAGACATGATATATCAGTCCTCTTCGATGACGATGAGAAGATCTACGTCATCTCCGGTAACAACAACCCTTATCCTATTGACGAGATCGCACCGGACCTCAAGTCCTTCATCCCCAATGCCCGCCACCAGCTCGTGGTCCCGCCGGACCAACGGATGGGGGAAGGCCACCATCTCTACAAGATCAAGGGCAAGTATTACGACATTTCGGCCATCCCCGGCGGGGCAGTCAACCAGGTGATTGCCAAGGCAGACTCTATTGATGGCCCTTGGACCGTCACGACCATGGTCGAGAGTGAATCGCTGGGCGTGACCTCCGTGGCACCGGCGAGGGCCCAACCGAACGACCGCGGCCTGTGGCTGCACCAAGGTGGCATGTGCGATACGCCCTCGGGCGAATGGTGGAGTATCATCATGTCGGACCATGGCAGCGCTGGCCGGATGGTGTCGCTGGTTCCCATCACTTGGGACAACGACTTCCCGCTCATCGGCCTGCCAGGCAACCTTCGCAAGGCACCCAATACCTGGCTCAAGCCCAACACTGGGTTTACTCAGGCTCCCAGGCCGGCATTTGTCCATGACGACAACTTTGACAGTGGCAAGCTGAACCCGCTGTGGCAGTGGAATCACGTTCCGGACGATTCCAAGTGGTCTCTGACTGAAAGGCCGGGTGTGCTTCGTCTGCATTCCTTGCCAGCCACTAGTTTCTGGACTGCCCGCAACAGCCTTTGCCAGCGGCCGCCGGGGCCCGAGTCCATCATGACTGTCGAAATGGACACGGCCGGCATGGTTGCTGGCGACACGGCGGGTTTGGCGCTGTTGAGCACTCCCTATGCCTGGATTGGCGTGGTGAAAACCGCCGAAGGCGCCACGCTCCAGATGTTCCAAGGCTCAGGTGGTGGCGGGCGCCGTGGCGGGGCCGCTGCTCCGAGCAGTACGCCTGCCCTGGGTCCGACCAATCCCCCGAGCCACCTGTGGTTGCGTGTCGCTTGCAACTTTGACACGGACGGGGCCATCTTCAGTTGGAGTGCCGATGGCAAGCAGTTCACACCTCTGGGCAAGCCCTTCACCATGACCTTCCAGTTGACTACATTCCAGGGTGTTCGTCCAGCTCTGTTCAACTTCAACACCTCAGACCAGCCCGGTGGCTATGCCGACTTTGATAACTACGTCGTGGACGAGCCTCGCGCCTGCGGCATCGAGCGAGAAATTCCCATGGGCAAGACCATCACGCTGACCAGCGGCGCTGACGGCAGCTTCTTGGCCGCCGATGCCCAAAGCAATGTCTTGGTCAATGTGGCGGCAGATTCAGCCGAGACAACGACACCCAATGTGTGTTTTCAAGTCGTTGATCTCGGCAAGGGGCGCGTTGCATTGAAGGTTGCCAACGGCCGGTTCGTCTCTGCCCCTGAAGAGGGAGTCACATTGAAGGATCTCGCGGGCAATGCACCGGGTGACGCGGAGTCGTTCCAATGGATCAACCTGATGCGCGGCGACACCATGCTCATGTCGCTTGTCAACCATCGCTATTTGGCCACCCAACCCAACAACCCCGGACCGGTCACAGTTTCTGCTGCCGGCCCGCGCCCGGCCCGCAAGGGCGGCGCTGAGTTCCAGTGGAAAACAGCCGAATGAAATACTGCCGCAGTTTCAAACTGGTTCACCCATCAAACCCCCATCAACGATCATCACAGACCAATACCAAACGGTTCCATCAAAAGGAATATTATGAACGTCATCAACTCCACCCTCCGGCAAGTGACAACTTGCCTTTTCCACAGACACAGCCTTGCTCCTCACTTGAAATCCCCCATGAATCCTCCCTTCCATCTGGTTTCTCGCCGTGTCCTCTTCGGGCTGGCTGCCCTGAGCGCGGTCCTGGTCTTCACCAGCCAAGTATCCGCCGCCGACCCTGGCAAGATCGTCGTCCAAGTTGACAAACCCGGCGCGAAAATCAGCCCGACATTCTACGGCCTGATGACCGAGGAAATCAATTACTCCTACGATGGCGGCCTCTACGGGGAGCTGATCCAGAACCGCATCTTCAAGAATGCTCCTCGCGGCGGACGCGGCGGACGCGAAGGCGGCGGTCCGAGGGCCACCAACACCGCGCCAGCAGTTCCAGCGCCTGTGGCGATCCCTCACTGGTCCGTGCTCAATTCCGAGGGCGCAAAGGGAGTAGTCTCCCTGGACACGAACGATCCGATCAACACGGTTGCGCTGACCACCAGCCTCAAGCTGGACATCACCTCCGTTGGCCGCCGCCAGCGCGTCGGCGTGGCCAACGACGGCTACTGGGGCATCCCGGTTCGGCCCAACACCACCTACCGGGCTTCGTTTTTTGCCAAAGCTTCGAAGGGCTTTTCGTGGCCATTGACCGTCAATATCGAATCCAATGACGGCCAGACCACATTCGCCTCCGCCACTTTGAGCGGCGTCAAAAATAAGTGGCAGAAATACACCGTCACCCTCAAGACCGGTGACGTTCCAGCCCACCGCCGCCGCGCGCTTCGTCATTTCCGCCGCTTCCAAGGGCACGCTGAACTTCAACCTCGTGTCTCTGTTCCCGCCGACCTACAAGGATCGCCTCAATGGCGACCGCATGGATATCAGCCAACTTCTGGCCGACATGAAGCCGACCTTCCTGCGCTTCCCTGGCGGCAACTATGTTGAAGGCAATGATTATGCAAATCGCTGGGATTGGCCCCGGACGATCGGGCCGATCGAGGAGCGCCCCACGCACATGAGCCCGTGGGGCTATCGCTCGACGGATGGCATGGGACTTCTGGAGTACCTCGAATGGTGCGAGGACCTGAACATGGAGCCGGTCCTGGCGGTCTTCGCCGCCTACACGCTCAACCGCCAGAGCTATCCCGGTGAGTACGACCGGTTCGCGCAGGAGGCAGTGGACGAAATTGAATATGCCACCGGCGGTGTGAGCACCAAATGGGGCGCGCAGCGCGCGAAGGGCGGCCACCCAAAACCCTTCAAACTGACCTATGTCGAAGTCGGCAACGAGGATCCGGGTGGCGGCAGAGGGGGTCAGCGGGCGACCTACCCTGATCGCTTCCCCCTCTTCTATCTCGCCATCAAGGCCGAGTTTCCCAACATACAGGTCATCTCCACCACACGCAGCGGTTTTGGCAACTACAGCCCCGATGTCATTGACGAGCATTATTATATGAACTACAACAGCGCGCTGGTCAACGCCCACATGTATGACAACCGCCCGCGCACGACCACGAACGGCACGCCGGTTCCCAGGATCTTCGTGGGCGAATGGGCCACGCGCGACAATAACAACTCCATCCCCACGCCCACATTCCATGCAGCCCTGACCGACGCCGCGTTTCTCACCGGCTTGGAGCGCAATGCCGACCTGGTCATCATGTCCTGCTACGCGCCTCTGTTCGTCAACGTGAGCCAGATCAGCGGCCCCGCCTCCTCGATGCAGTGGGCCACCGATTTGATCGGCTACAACACCCTGACCTCCTTCGGCTCGCCCTCCTACTACGTGCAGAAGATGTTTTACAACAACAAGGGCGATGTCGTGCTCCCGATTTCGCTAACGCCGCAGATCGAGCCGGCTCCCGTCGCCACGAACGCCGAGGCGGCCGGCGGGCCGGGCGGCTTTGGCGGGCGCGGGCGCGGCCCGACTACCCCGCCGCAGACCCTGTTTGCCTCCTCGTCACTCGATGAGGCCACCGGTGATGTGATCCTTAAAGTCATCAACGCGGTGGAAACGCCGCAGCAAATGGAAATCAGCCTGGAAGGCGCGCCGGTGATCGGCAAAACGGCCAGGATGGAAGTGCTCACCGGTGGTCTGACGGAGGTGAACAGCATCGCTGAGCCGGTGAAAGTTGCTCCTAAGAGTTCCACCATCGCCGCGAGCGCGAAGTTTGTGTGCGAATTCTCAGAGCATTCGGTTACAGTGATCCGCTTTTCGACGAAATAACCACCCATCACTGAAGGAAAATCCCATGAGCCAGCACGTTGTTCCGGACTTTCCCCCCTTGCTGAAGAGATGAGGCAATGCCTCCAACCAATCAACAGACAAATCCCATGAGAATCCTCCTCCTCACCGCAGCTATTCTTCCCCTGGCCGCGCCCGTGTGGGCTCTCGACGGCCAAGTTGGAATTCACGACCCCTCCACTGTAATCCAATGCGACGGCAAGTACTACGCATTCGGCACCGGCAGCGGAGGCTTGATCTCCGACGACGGTTGGACCTGGCGCAGCGGCGCCGTGCGTCCCGGCGGCGGAGTGGCCCCCGACGTCATCCACATCGGGGATCGCTACCTTGTGGCTTATGCCGGAAGCGGGGTCCACACGATGTGGACCAAGACTCTTGACCCCAACTCGCCCGACTTCGAATTTCACGACGACACCGTCGTCGCCACGGGTGACTTGGATTGCAATGCGATTGACCCGGGTTTCATGCTGGACCCCACTGACGGCAGGCTGTGGCTGACATACGGGTCGTATATTGGCTACATCCGGCTGGTCGAACTCGACCGCAAGACCGGCAAGCGCGTCAACCCGAACGACCAGCCCGTCAATATTGCCATCAATTGCGAAGCTTCGGACATGATTTATCACGAGGGTTGGTATTACCTCCTGGCCGACCACGGCTCCTGCTGCGCCGGGGCGGCCTCGGGCTACAACATCCGCGTGGGCCGCGCGATAAAGGTGACCGGCCCCTTCTTCGACAACATGGGCGTTGATATGCTCCAAGGCGGCGGCAAGCTCTTCGTCGGCTCCAGCGGCCGCGTCGTCGGTCCCGGCCATTTCGGCCTGCTCGACTTGGGCGACGGCGTGCAAAAATTCTCCTGTCATTATGAAGCGGACCTGGATCGGGGCGGCGCCAGCGTGCTCGATATCCGGCCGCTGCTATGGAAAGACGGCTGGCCCGTTGCCGGTGACAACTTCAAGGAAGGCACTTATGAAATCGAATCAATCCGAACCGGCACGGCACTGGAACTTGCCGTGGAAGGTGTCCCGGTTGGTGGCGCACGCGGCAGAGGAGCCCGCGGCGCGGGGGTTGGCAGACGAGGCGCCCCCGGCGGCGGAACCAATGGACCCGCCGGAAGCGGCGGCCAAATCGCCCCCGGTGGCCTCGGTGAAACCAACGCAGCCGGTGGACTCGGTGCGCGCGGCGGCGGAGGGGGCGGACGAGGTATGTTCGGTGGCCAGGGTGGCGTCATTCCGCCACAGGATGTCGCCCAGGTCTCGACGAATTGGCCGGCCGGCAACATTGACACGCGCATGGCCAACTACATGGACCAAGCCCAGCAGAAATGGGCCGCTACCGCCGTCACCCATGCCGGCGGTTATCCCGGCTCCCCGTATTTCAAAATCACCATCGCCGGCACGGATCGCGCGCTGGCCGCGACCGGGGACGGAGAATTGGTTGTGCTCCCCTCCTTTACCGGCGAACCACAACAGCTCTGGCGGCTTGATCAGCTTGCCGACGGCTCCTGGCGCATCATGCCCAAGTCTGTTCCGAATACCAAAGAACCGCTGGCACTCTCGGCCATCGGCAGCAGTTTCGCAACGCTGGCCAAATTCAATCCCGACAGCGACAAGCAACGCTGGCTGTTCAAAGCTCCATGAACACCTGTTGAAAACCGGAATCCACACTTGAAAATCCAAATTCTCGCAAACGGCCTCATATGACCACTCTTCGCACCATCCTGATCCCGGCATCCGCCGTCCTGGCCGCCACCGTACTGTTGACCTCCGCCGCTGCTCAAGGCGTGCCGGCTCAGGCTCCCGTCACGCTTACGCCCCCAGACTCCCCAACCAAGGCACCCAGCCCGGAGGGTTTCCTGCAGCGCTGGATCATCCTGGATCCAATCCGCGTCAGCGGAGTCACCCAGAGCGCCGTCCAGGCGGCGGTCAAGAAAGAGTACTTTCCCAACCAGTTCACCGTCATTCCGCACGACGGCGACAAGGTGACTGCTGGCGACGCGGAACTCACCTGGCACGCTGTGGATACCAAGGACTACAACGTGAACCTCTATCACTTCGCCTATGCGCTGAACAAGCCGTCGTCCGGCGTCCTGTTTTGGGCCGTCACCATCGTCAACTGCCCGGAAGAAATGCGCGGTGTTCGTCTGGCCATCGGTTCCAACGACGCTTCTGTCTGGTGGGTCAACGGCCAGGAGGTCATTGGCATCTACGGTGACCGCCAGACCGTCATCGACGACGGGGTCTCGAAAAAACTCACGCTCAAAAAGGGACCTAATGTGATACGTTGCGCAGTCCACAACCAAGGCGGCGCGACCGACTTTTGCGCCCGGTTTCTCGACGGGGATGACAAGCCGCTAAAGGGATTCACCCTGAGTGTGGGTGACGTCGGGAAGTAAGCCTGTGAAGACAGGAAGACTGCAGGTTGCGCTGATTACCCTGCTGGGCTGCGGAGTCTGTGCCGGGAAGGATTCCTGCCTTGATTGTCACCGCATCATGGAAGGTATGATCCCAACCAAATTCTGGCGAACCTCTACATCGCCATCACCTACTATCAGTACCCCAATTTCATGTTTTCGTTCGGCGGCGGCGGAACGGAGGATTATTCGATTGTGCCCTGCACCCTCGCCTACATGTTTCTGCAAAGTTACCAAACCAACCTTCACCTTTTCCCCAATTGGCCAGCGAACCAGAATGCTTTTTTCGGCAATTTGAACGCCTGCAACGGGTTTTTGGTCTCCAGCGCCATGACCAATGGCTTGATCTCCTGCGTGCAAATCACCAGCACAGCCGGTCATTTATTGAATCTGGCCAAACGCTGGCCGCAGACACCTTGAGCCTGAAAGCGCGCTTGGCGAGCGACGCCTCCGGCGGCAATATCGAACTGCGTCTGGGCACGACCAACGGCCCGCTGATTGGCGTCCTCACGGTGACAAACACCGGCGGGTGGCAAACCTGGACGACGGTGAGCACGGCGTTGACGAATGCCAGTGGTGTCCAGAACCTGGTGCTGCGGTTTGTGGGCGGGAGTGGGTATTTGTTGAACGTGGAATGGCTGGGGTTCACCCCGATCTCGTCGGCGCCGGTGCAACTGGGCTGGCAACGCAGCGGCTGGCAATTGCAGTTCAATTGGCCCGCGGACCACACCGGATGGCGGTTGGAAGCCCAGGCCAATGCGCTTGGCGCCGGCCTGGGCACGAATTGGCTGACGGTTCCAAGCTCAACCTCAACAAACACTGTTTCCATTCCCATCACCACCAATGACAGCGCCTTTTTCCGGCTCGTTTACCCTTGAACTCCGGTGGCGTCAGTCTGGTTTGCGTCCGGCTCGGTTCTTGTCACGTCCTATACGTTCGAGAAAAATCCTGCTTCGAAGGAATCTCCGTGCAAAAGCCGTTCTTCGGCCGGCCTACAGCGGTTGGACAAGGATGGAGGTCTCCCGAGGGATATACGGATATATTGCAACTCCCGACCCGAACTTGACTGAACGCTTTTTTCCGGCAGTATGGCGTGTCATGCGCTGCGTCGTTGTTGCACCGGTCAATCGCGGATTTTGTGTCCTTGCCGCGTTACTGACGTGTGGATTGTGCGCCGCAGTGGCAGCAGCGGAGAAGCCCGCCAGCCCGGCGCAAGCGGAATTGCTCACCAACTTATTCCAGCTCCGGCGTTGTGCCCATCAAGAGCAAGCAGTTGTCCATCCCTTCCGAATCGCGGCGGATGTCTGCGACGTCGATTCTGCAGGCGGTGTGTTAGTCCTCCGCGATCTTTCCGGCGTGGAGTTCATTCGGTTGGATCTCCAAGGCCGCGCCATTGAAGCGGGAGCAACTGTGTGTCTGGAAGGAAAAGGATGCGGTTTGAAGCCGAAGAGCTTCGGACTGGCCGTTGTTCCCGGAATGGTTGTGGATAACGACGGTCTCCATAGAATGACAGTTGAATCCGGCGCGGCCTTTCTCCGTGCCGGCGTCAACCCGATTACGGTTCAGTGGTTCAACCACACCGGAGACTTTGGCTTGAGCGTGGAATATGAAGGACCGGGCTTGCCACAGCAACGAATACAAGGCGCCGTTCTGTCAAGAGCGAACACTAATCCCGCGACAAGCACCGCCAATTTTTCCGCCGGACTCGATTATCGGTGTTACCAAGGCGCCTGGGGTAACCTGCCGGATTTCGGGATGCTCCATCCGGTAAAGACCGGAGTTGCTACCAACTTCGATCTCGATGTTCGAACACGGAACGAAGCTGTGGGGCTGGAATTCAACGGCTTTATCACCATTCCACGCGATGGCTTATACACATTCCATCTCGCGTCTGACGACGGAAGCCGACTATTTGTCGGCGAGTCGTCCTTGGACGTTCGCGTCTTGAGCCAAGGCTCTCCGCCGACTGCGATTGAGGAATTACCTGCAACCGATGTCCAGAGGAAAAGCCGTCCCTGGGTTACCCTTGAAGGGACGGTTGACTTCGTCGGCGTCCGGGGCGCCGGTGGGGAACTTCAGATTCGAGTCGGAAACGATGAAATCCGGGTGGATATTTTCGAGAGCGGCGATTTCGTTCCCAACTTCCCGTCGGGCACCAAAGTTCGGGTTACCGGAGTTTATCAGGATATCGTCACAGAGGATGGCTCATGGGTCCCGGGGTTATTGCTGGTTTCGAGTTGGAAAGATGTCCGTCCTGCCCTCGCTTCCTCTGAACGGCGTTCAGCAAAGGCGATCGGTGATCGAGCGACATTGAACCCATCGGCATTTGATACGGATTCGGCGCCAAATGGGATCCCGGCAATCCGGACCATAGCGGAAATCAAGATGCTTCCCTCCGACCTGGCCAAGCAGCAGCTTCCCGTATCGATCCGCGGAGTTGTAACTGCTTTTCTCTTCCAGGGTGCAGTCGTCCAGGATTCCACAAGGGGCATTTATGTTTATCTGCAGGATTTGGATAAGTCCGAACCGCTGAAGTGTGGGGAATTCTACCAGATCGACGGAGTTACGGGCCCGGGTATGTTCGCGCCGGTGATTGTTGCCCGCAGGATAAGTCACCTCGGGTCCGGTCAATGGCCGCAGCCGCTGCACGCGACGTGGGCTCAGCTTGTGAACGGAAGCCTGGATACCCAATACGTAGAAATTGATGGCGTTGTCACTGCCGTCAAGGATCAGAGCGTGTTGCTGTTCACCGAGGGCGGGAAGATTACGCTGGATCTGAGTGACTTTCGGACTGGAGTCCTCGGCGGCTACGTGAACGCACTTATTCGGATTCGCGGCTGTATTCTTGCTGCATTCAATGAGCAAACGCGCGAGCTTGAACCGCGATTGCTTCGTATCGTGGATGGCGCCGTGGATGTCATTCAGCCAGCGCCCCATGATCTTTTTGACGTGCCGCAAAAGAGCATCGGTGCGCTTCTGCTCTACGATCCGAAAGCGGCGTCGTTCAGGCTCCTGAAAGTGAGCGGCCAAATTATCTATGGTCGGGCAGGAGAGTATTTCCTGACCGACGGCACAAATGGCATGCATGTGACAACCAGCAATTCTGATCATTTTGCAATCGGCGAACTGGTGGACGCGGTCGGTTTTCTCGATCTCGGAGGTCCTGCTGCCGGACTCAAGGAGGCGGTGCTGCGTAAGACCGGCCTCGCTCCCTTGCCCGCGCCAACAAAGCTCAATCCGAATCACCTGCTGGCGGCCAACTGCGCCGACACGCTGGTCCAGCTGGACGCTACGCTGATGAATGAATGGGTGGATGGCTCCGAACACGTCCTGGAGCTCCAGTCAGGGTTTCTTGCGTTCAGGGCGCGGATCAACAGCCGTGGGCAATCCACCGCGTTGCCACCGCCCGGGAGCCGACTGGAATTGACCGGCGTCTATGTGCCTAAAGGTAATCGTCCAAGCGACGGTGATGTAACCGGCTTTGAGTTGCTGCTTTACTCGCCGTCGGGCGTTCGCGTTCTGGCAACTCCTCCTTGGTGGACTTTGAAGCGCGTGCTCATCCTTGCAGTAATCCTTGCCGCGCTGCTCTGCGCTGTTGTGGTTTGGAACAAAGAACTGAAGCGGAAGGTTCAAGAACGCGGCCGCCAATTGGAAACCGAAATTCGCAGTCGCCAAGGGGCCGAATTGCGGCACGCCGCCGAAGAGGAACGCTCGCGAATTGCGCGCGACCTGCATGACGAACTTGGAACGGGTCTCACTGAAGTAAGCTTGCTGGCCAGCGCCGGACTGGGTGAATTCCGGGACATGGAGAAGAATGACGACCGCTTCCACGTCATTGCAGAGAAAGCCCGCGCTCTTGTGTCGGGGCTTGACGTTATTGTTTGGGCGATTGATCCAAAACGTAATTCACTGCAATCCTTTGCCGACTACCTGGGGAGCTATGCCGAGGAGCTTCTATCCGCATCGAATATCGTTTGCCGGCTTAGGATTCCAATCGAGTGCGACCCGGTCAATCTGACCGGAACCGCGCGGCACAGCCTGTTCCTTGCCATCAAAGAAGCTTTGAACAATGTCATCCGCCACGCGTCCGCAACGCAAGTGGAGCTGCAGATGACGCAATTCGAAAATCGCCTCGAAATCGTCATCGCCGACAATGGCCGCGGCTTCGATTGGAACGCCATTCGGCCTGGTAATGGTCTGACGAATATTCGTGAGCGCTTGGAAGCGTTGTGCGGCCAGTGCCAGATCGAATCACAACCCGGAAAAGGGACCACAGTCAAATGCGCTGTGCCCTTGCCCCACGATCCAAGGTAGGTTGCGAATCTGAGAAATCTCACGACATCACATGACCACAGTTGCCATTATCGAAGACAACGATACGATGCGCAAAATGCTCGTAGAGCTGATTAACAGCGAGGCGGATTACCGTTGCGTCTGCGCGTGCTCGACTTCCAAAGAGGCTCTCATTGAGGTGCCGAAACACCAGCCCAATGTTGCGTTGATGGACATTCACCTGCCGGACGAGTCCGGAATAGCCTGCACGGCGGAATTAACCGAGAAGATGCCCGAGCTTCAGGTCATCATGGTGACCGTTTACAAAGAGACCGACCTCATCTTTCAAGCGCTCAAAGCCGGCGCCTGCGGGTATATCCTCAAACGTTTCCGCCCGGGGGAAATCATCCAAGCCATCGCCGAAGTGCGGGCAGGCGGCGCGCCCATGACGAGCGAGATCGCGCGCATGATCGTGCGGTCTTTTCGCGCGCCGTCGGCTGCACCCGACCCAAACGGTTTGACGGCCCGCGAAGCGGAGATCCTCATGCTGCTCGCGGAAGGACTCTCGAACAAAGAGATTGCGCAAAGAGCGAATATCAGTGCCGGGACCGTTCGCATCCATTTAGGAAACATGTTCAAGAAGCTTCACGTTCGCAGCCGAACCGAAGCAGCCGTCAAATACTCGCGCAAGAATTAGCACGGAGCCGCCGGCGCTCCAAACAAGACCATCGGCGCTGCCAACGGGGTAACCGGGTCGAATATGACATGTGTCATACGCCATATGTCGGATTTCATTTGCTCCCGATTCCCGCTAGTCTCTGCCTGAAATCCAACTTGTTAGGTAAGGCTTCGTGAGTACCTATGGCCGTGCTTGCGCGACGAAACTGATGCCCTTGAGTTGGAAAAAAGTACTGAACATTAAGCTTATGAATCCAAACAACCCAAGACTTGCTCCATCCTCCCGAAACTCACAGGCACGGTTCCGTTTGCTTCCCTTCACGGCCAGCCGAGTCGGCAAGCTTGCCGCCTGCCTCATACTGGGCGTCGCGGCGCTCTCGCAATCGGCCCGCTCTCAGCCGCCCAGTTACGCGGCATCGGCCTTGTCCAATAAGCCGGTTGCTTTTTGGCAGTTGAATGAAGCCAACGGAGCTACGCAGGCTAAGGATTCCAGCCCCAACGGACTCAATGGGACCTATGGAGTGGATGCTGTACTGGGCGTCTTTTTTGCGCCCTATACTCCTTACCTTGGATTTGCAATCAACCAAACTGCGCTGCTATGTACGGCCGGCGATTTAACTTCGGTGGCCACAATTCCGCCTTTGAATTTGAACACCAACGCCGTGACCATCGCCATGTGGATCAATCCCACTGCCGAGGTAAGCACCGGCTTTACGGGATTGCTCATGACCCGAACCTCCGGAGGCGACGCGGCTGGCTTTGGGTTTGGGGGAAGCTCGAACAGCCTCGGCATGGTCGAACTGGGTTACACTTGGAACACGAACAACGCCGCGACGTACAACTTCAATTCGGGGCTTTATCCGCTGGTCGCCCAATGGCAGTTTGTGGCCTTGGTGGTCCAATCAAATTCGGCGACCATCTATCTGTATTACGTTGATTACTCCGGGAATACGCAATTGCAGTCGGCCGTCAATCCCATTGCGCACGGCCCCGAAGCGTTCAGTTTCAGCGACGGAGTGAACGGATTGATTTTGCTGGGCTCCGATGTGAACGGGACTACCGTCGCTGCGGCCAACAACGTGTTCCCCGGTGAAATTTCCGATGCGGCCGTGTATAAATCGGCCCTCTCTTCCGACCAGATTCTGGCCTTGTTCGCCGCGGGCGTCGGCGTGGAGGGATTTGCGCCAGAGATAACCGGGCAGCCCCAATCCGAATACGTCGTGTCGGGCGCACCGGCACACCTGACGGCCACTGGCATCAACGGCACCACCAACATTTCGTTTCAGTGGCAGTTGAACGGCACCAATGTCAATGCCCTGGCGGACAGCGCCAATTTCACCGGCGCCACAAGTTCGAACGTATTGACTATTCTCAGTGCAACGCTGGCCGATGCGGGTACTTATCAGTTGATTCTCACGAACACTTATGGCACGAACTACAGCAGCAATGCGGTTCTTGTCATTCAGGCTCCGGCCTTGGTGGGTGAATGGCTTACCAATGGCATTTTGGCCGATGTTTCGGGCTATTCGCCGGCCGGCACCCACGACGGTTACGACATCGTTGGCAATGGCGCCTTTTTGTTCACCAATGATGTGCCGGTCGGCAAGGCCGGTCAATCGATTTGGTTCACCAATCTTACCGGCATCGCCATCAGTAACTCGTCCACATTGGACGGGACGACCTACACCAACACTTTCGATAACGTCATCAACAACGCTTTCACCGTCTCATGCTGGGGGAAGGGTTTGCCGGGAAGTTGGAATCCGTTTGTGTCCAAGTGGGGTGAAGGCAGGCCCTACAGTTCGCCCGACGGCGGCTTTCAGCTCCGCACGGACGGTAATGGCAATGATTCGTGCTTCACCGTTCGCTGCGAACAAAGGGGCACGCTCCTCTTTGGGAACGCGGCCGACGCTATTGATGACATGGCCACCACAACCGTTCCCACCGCGGATGGCAAATGGCACTTCTATGCCGGCACTTACGACGCCGGGACGGGCATCCGCAGCCTGTGGGTGGACGCGATCCTGGCCGCCCAGGAGAGCAACAACGTGCTTTATGACCTGGCCCCGTATTCACACCTTTGCATCGGCGCCAAAGACAGCTCTCCGGGCAACACCTTTGGCCAGTACACCAGCAACCTGCTGGTTTACGACGTGCGCATCTATAACTACGCGCTCGCCCAATCCAATGTTCTGAAATTGTATGGCGCAGTTCCGGCAGTGATCAACGGGCAGCCGCCTTCCGCTTACCCCTTCGCGGGCCAATCGGCAACGATAGGAGCCGTTGTCGGCGGCACCCAACCCATTACGTATCAGTGGACGTTGAACGGCACCCCTGTCAACCTCCTGCCTGACGCCGCCAATTTCACCGGCGCCACAAATTCGAACGTATTGACGATTGCCAGTGCGTCGGCGGCCGACCAGGGTGTGTATGTGTTGGCTATCACGAACGCCTTCGGATGGGCAATCAGCAGCAATGCGGTCCTGACACTTTCCGTTCCGAGCCTGGTGGGTGAATGGTTTAACGGACCAGCCATCCTGAACGATGTTTCGGGCTATTCGCCCACGAACACACACGACGGTTTCGCCACCGGCGCTCAGAGCTATGCGTTCACAACTGATGTGCCGGCCTACAGATCCGGAAACTCGCTTAGTTTCGGAGCCTCCAGTGCATCGGGCATCTCCATCAGTAACTCATCCACAGGTTACCCGGGCTACACCAACACGTTCGATAACCAGGTGTACACCTATCTCACCGTCTCGATGTGGGTGAAAGGCACTTTCGCCGCGTATTCCTCCGCCGGCTGGCCGGCCTTCGCAGTCAAGAATGGTGAAAGTGGCGGATGGCAGCTGCGCGGTGACCAATGGGCCGCGCCCGGTTGGACCGTTCGAGACAATAACGCGGGCACGATGTTCAATGGCCAAAACGGGGGGTGGGACGGTAACGACGATATGTCCGCGAATGCTGGTTTTGATGGCAAATGGCATCTCTATACCGGCACATACAACTCCCTATCGGGCTATCGCGCCCTGTATATTGATGGCCAACCTACTGTTTACGAGACCGGCAACAAGCCATATATCACGGCCACGGCTTCACACGTCACTATCAACGGCGAAGACTCTGGCAATGGCAATTATAATTTCACCACGCCCGCGTTTGAATACTACGACCTGCGCATCTATAACTACGAACTCAGTGCTGCCCAGGCTTCGGATCTCTACAACATTCTGCCCCCTGGCACTCCGGCACAAATAGGCATCCAGCCGCCAGCCAGCATCAGCACCACTTGTCAGGGTGTAACTGTTCAGATCCGTGCCGCTAGTGGTGGCAGCCCACCGGTTACCAATCAGTGGCAGTTCAACGGCACCAACTTGGTGGACGGCAACTATGGCGGCGTCATTATTAGCGGCTCAAGTTCGAACGTCCTGACGATCGCCGATGTGACGACGAACTACCAGGGTGTATATGACTTGGTTGCCACGAACGCGTTTGGCGGGCAAGTCAGCAGCAATGCGACTCTCACCATTGGTGTTTTGCCCACTGCGCCCGCACCGCCGGGGACACTCGTGGGTGCATGGCTTACCGGAGCAGCGACTCTGGCCGACACTTCGCGCTATTCGCCGGCGGGGACACACGACGCTTGGCAAACGGCCGGCAGCACCTCTTGGACCAATGACCTGCCGCCCATGGCCACGCCGGGCGGTTCCTCGCTGTATTTCACCAACGCCGGTCTGGCGATTAGCAATTCCTCCACGCTGGATCCCGGCTACACCAGCACGTTCGATGCCGCCATCACCAACAGTATGACCGTCATGTGCTGGGCGAAGGGTTGGCCGGGCACATGGAATCCGTGGGTGTCCAAGTATGGTGAAAACGGTGCGGGCTGGCAGCTCCGCGTCAATGCTTCGGACACTGCGTGTTGGACCATTCGCGGCACGGGTGGCAATGAGGATATGGGAGCGCCCAATAGCAGCGATGACGGCGGTTGGCACAGCTATGTCGGCACTTACGACGTGCCGTCGGGTATCCGCAGCCTCTATATAGACGGAGTGCTGGCCGTTACGCAGACCGGCCAGGGACCATATAACGAGTCCACTCCCTCGCAGCTTATGATTGGCGCCAAAGACAGCGGTGGCAACAAGTTTGGCAACTACTACACCGGCGAAATCTACGGCGTGTACATTTACGACACCGCACTCAGCGCAGCCCAAGTTAACGGCGTCTTAATAACGCCGCCGCCGCCACTGCCGTCGTTTAATGGCCTGCCAGGCATCACAACAGGCCCCAGTGGCCCTGAATTCGTGCTGACGTGGGTAGGCGGCAGGTTGCTCGGAGCGACGAACGTGACTGGCCCGTGGACGCCAACCGGGGCAACATCGCCTTACACGAACTTCATGACAAATACGCACATGTTCTTCCAATTGGTTAATCCGTAAGGCAGACGCTTGTAATTGAGATCTAAATCACAGAGGCAGAGGTTTTCACCTCTGCCTCTTCTTTTTTGTCACCCTTCGGTGGTCATGGCGGTTTTTGGAATGACTTCTTGAATTGAAAACGGCCTGGTTTCCAGCCTGCAAGAAACCGCGATGCGCCCCGTCTTCTGCGCGGGACAAAATAATCCTCGACCGAATCCCGCCTCGCCATTATCATACCCGCATCAATGTGGACCGTTTTCCGAGAGTGTTTCCGGTTCTGCGCGCGTGAGAAGAAATGGTGGTTGCACTTGACAGCATGTTTTGAACGTTATGAGCTGCCGGAAACCAAAGCGTAACTCCCCCAAGGGTCCCGCCGTGCCATTATCCAGGAGAAAACTTTGGCGTTTCCGGCTGATGGCACTAATCGGAGTGCCGCTGCTCTTCTTCGGCCTGCTGGAATTGGGTCTCCGCCTGGCCGGTTTTGGATACCCAACCGCATTCCTGCTGAAATCCTCCAACCACGGTGAAAACACCTTTGTGCAGAACAACCAGTTTGGCTGGCGTTTTTTTGGCCCACGCGCGACCCGCGTGCCGGAGGCAATTTCCATCCCGCGCGAGAAACCGCCCGGCACCGTTCGGATTTTTGTCTTTGGCGAATCCGCCGCCTATGGCGATCCGCAACCTCGCTTCGGCCTGCCCCGCATGTTGGAAGCCATGCTTGACTTGCGGCATCCCGACAAAAAGTTTGAAGTGCTCAACGCCGCCATGACCGGCATCAATTCGCACGTCATCCTGCCCCTGGCCCGCGACTGCGCGGAGGCCCGCGGGGACGTTTGGGTGATTTACATGGGAAACAATGAAGTCATCGGGCCGTTCGGCGCCGGGACGGTCTTTGGCAGCCAAACGATGCCGCTGCCATTGATCCGCGCCGGGCTCGCGCTCAAAGCGACACGGACCGGCCAGTTGCTCGGCGCATTGCAGGGAGCGTCGGAGAAAACCGCCGCCGGGAAAGACGAATGGAAGGGCATGAGGATGTTCGTCAAATACAAACTGGCGGGTTCCGACCCGCGCCTCGGCGCGGTCTATGATAATTTCGGGCACAATCTGAAAGACATCATCGCCGCTGGCCAAAACAGCGGCGCGAAAATCGTATTAAGCACGGTGGCGGTAAACCTGAAGGACTGCGCCCCATTCGCGTCGCTGCACCGCCACGATCTTTCGGAATCCCGGCTCAATGACTGGCAACGCTTCTTTGATGCCGGCGTGAAAGCCCAGGTGGGCGGGAATTTTCGGCAGGCGGCCACGGACTATGATCAGGCGGAACAAACCGACGAAAGCTTTGCGGAGTTGCGTTTCCGCCGCGGCCAATGCGATCTGGCGATGAATGATGCCGGGTCGGCCCAAAAGGAATTTGCCGCCGCGCGCGATCTGGATGCCTTGCGTTTTCGATGTGACAGCCGGCTCAATGTCATCATCCGGCAGCAGGCGGTGGGCGATGCGGTGCTGGCCGACGGTGAACGGACGCTGGCGGAGGCGAGTCCAGACGGCATTCCCGGCGCCGAATTATTTTATGAACACGTCCATCTCACATTTCAGGGCAACTATGTTCTTGCCCGCGCCATCGCGGAAAAAGTGGAAAGAACATTGAGGCTTCCGGAAAGCGCGCCTTGGCCGGACATGGCCGAATGCGCGCGACGCCTCGGCCACACGCCGCGCGACACGCAAGCGGCCCTGTCAGTCCTGTTCGGGCGCCTTGGGGACGTTCCCTTCACGTTTCAAGCCAACCACGACGAGCAGATGCGCCGTCTGACCGAAGCCGCGCGCGAATTGCCGCCGCCCGATTCGGCCGCGTCGCTTCGCGGGGCGCAATCCGCCGCCGAGGCCGCGCTGGCGCGGTGGCCCGACGATGCCGCGCTGTGGAAACAACTGAGTGAAATCAAGCAGGCGGAGGGGGATTACGCCGGGGGGGTTGCCGCGGCTCAACGTTCGCTCGACCAGACGCCCAGCAGCGCCGAGTGCTGGCTGCTTTACGGCACTCTGCTGGCGCACGAAGACAAATACGAGGATGCAGCCGCGGCCTTTAAGCGGGTGTTTGCGCTCGATCCGCGAGCCGTTTGGGGCAGGCTCAACCTCGCTTCGTGCCTGGAGAAACTTGGCCGCCGCGACGAGGCTCTGGTCGAGTTCAAACGCACGCTTGCCCTGAAACCGGATTATGGCACGGCCTGGCTGTTGCTGGGTCAACTCTATGAAGAAATGGGGCGCACCAACGACGCGGGACAATGCTTCAACACGGCGTTGACCAATCGCGTCAACCAGACGGACGACCTGGCCGCGCTGGCGCGCTTTTGCTTCAGCCGCCGCTGGTTTGGACTGGCCGTCACCAATTTTGCCGCCGCCATTGAGCTTAGCCCGTCGGATCCCGGCTTGCACATGGAAGCCGGACGGGCGCTGTCGGCGCTCGGCCAGCATGACGAGGCAGCGCGGCAATATCAGTCGGCCGTTGAGCTGGAGCCCGGTCAGCCTCAACCGCACATACAACTGGGTTTTGAACTTGGTCGTCTTGGGAAGCCCGCTCTGGCCGAGCCGGAGTTTCGCCAAGCCCTGCGACTTGATCCCAATTTAATTGAGGCGCGTGTGGACTTGGGCATCGCCTTATACGAACAGGAAAAGCTTGATGATGCCCTCAAACAATTTGAGGACGTTCTTCAGCGCAACCCCAAGGATGCAACCGCCCTGCGCTATGCCCAGCTATTGCGGAGTCGGACACCTTTGCCCGCAGCCCGATAGATGGCGAACGCGCGCCCTTTAACGCAGCGGAAAGACGTTGACGGAGTGATATTAACAGGTACAATGCACAGCGATGCACTTCCCAATGAAGAGGCGGCTTTCTGCCACTGTGGTCTTCTCCATCCGGGTGGCCTTGGTCTTGGGCGCGATGGCGTCCGGTGCTCCTCTTGACGCCCAAACGGACCCTGTCATCACCAATCTTGCACAGCTCACACCGGCTCTCGGTCGTGAAAATCCTATAGTGCGGGACATCAAGCTGGATGCAACAGTCTTCGCCTGCAACACGAACTCCGGCGCGTTGGTCGTGCAGGATGAAAGCGGCGCCGAACTTCTCGAAATGGACGGCCTCGGGCAAGTGCTTCAGCCCGGGGACAAAATCCGAATCCAGTTCTCGCGGTGTTTCTTCCGTCGCAGCGATCTCGGGATTTTCGTCTCCGCCGCCCCAACGGTTGACAACGACGGAACTCATAGCGCAAGAACATGTAGCGGTGAATATCGGCTGAAGGCGGGCCGATTTCCTCTTCGAGTAGACTGGTTCAATCAGTACGGCGCGGCTGCTTTGGAGGTTTTCTGTTCGGCAACCAATTCTGCGCCGCAGGGGGCCGCAACGGGTGCCGAGGTGACGGCAGCTATGATCCACGTGCTTCGCGCGGAATGTTATGAAGGGAACTGGCTCAGGCTGCCAAATTTTCAACTGCTGCGACCGGCAAAAGTCGGGAATGTCACTAATTTCGACATTGCGTTCCGGACTCGCGACGAGTTGGCTGGAATCCGGTTCTACGGTTACGTTGATATTCCACAAAGCGGTAGGTATCGTTTCGCTCTGCGCTCGGACGACGGCAGCCAATTATGGGTTGGAGATGCTGCGGTGCCTTTAGAGAAACTCGGCACGAACTCCCCGCCGCTCGCCCCAACGGCCGCAAACGGCGAACCGATGAACAACCTGGATGAACGACGACTGGCGACGGTGGAAGGACGTGTCGGTTTTGTTTCGCGTATTGGAAAAGGATTGCGCTTTGAAATGCTCTCGGACCTGAATCGCGTGTCCGTGGCGATGGCCGATGCAGGGTCTCTGGAACAAGAAAGCCTTTTAAATGCTTACGTGCGGGTATCGGGTGTTGCGTCGGGGGTTTTAATTGGAGATCACCGAGTGGTGCTCGGCAGTCTTACTGCGGCAAGCTCGAAGGAACTGACGATCATCGAAAATGCTCCCGGAAAGGGAAAGCTGCCTCCGCTGCTGACAACCATGCTGCAAGTTCAAAGTCTCACGACGAACGATGCCGCGCGCGAACTGCCGGTAAAAATTCGCGGGGTTGTCACCGCGGTCGCATTTGGACTGGGACGTTGGATTGCAATTCAGGACGATACGCACGGAGGTTTTGTTCGGATCAACGTGATATCGAATGACGTCCCGAAGGTCGGCGAATTCTGGGAAATCATGGGCCACACGCAGCTGGGGGACTTTGCCCCGATCATTGTGGCAACAAAGGGCACGTTGCTCGGCGAAGGCCAGCTTCCCGAACCGGCGCACCCGACGTGGGATCAATTGCTCAATGGCAGCATGGATGTTCAATGGACCGAACTGCAAGGCGTGGTCACTGGAGTACACAGTAATTGGATTTCGCTTCTCCTCCCAGAAGGACGGCAAGAAATTAGAATGGAGGGGTGGGGTGAATCTGAGTTAAAGGAGTTCTATAATTCAGTCGTCCGCATCCACGGCGCTCTGTTTGCGACCTGGAATGCCCAGACTCACGAAGTTCGGGTCGGCAGCATCGAGTTTCGCAATGCCTCGGTGGCGGTGGACAAACCGGCCAGCGCCAATCCGTTCGATGTGCCGGAAAAAACCCCGCGCGGCCTGTTTCTCTTCGACGCCAAAGCCACGTTGTTTCAGCAAGTGAAGGTTCGCGGCCAAGTTACCTACGCCGATTCAGAGTGCGTCTTCATCGAACGCGGCGCGGGAATACAAGTTTTTCCGGCCAGCAGTGTGACGCTCAGCCTGGGCGACATCGTGGAAGCGGTTGGGTATCCGAAACTGTCCGGCGCATCCCCGGTCCTGCGGGAAGCGCTGATGCGCAAGATACAAGACGGTGTGCTTCCGAGTCCTCGCCTGGTCTCTGATTCGGAATTGGCACAGGAACGACTGGCTGCAACGCGAATTCGCATCGAAGGAAACCTCCTCGCGCAACACCGTGAAGACAGCTGGTTGGTTCTGCAAATGCAAACTCATACGCACCTTTTTCTCGCCCGCATCACCTCCGTTGATTCCCTGAGTTCGTTGCGGCCGGGAAGCGAGCTGTCGCTGACCGGAATTTACACTTTGCCTGGAAACGACGCGTCGCATTTCGAATTGCTCCTCAATGCGCCGGGCGACATCGTGGTCCTGTCCGAGCCGTCCTGGTGGACGCTCCGGCGTCTGCTTTGCGCGGCCGGTGCAATGATGGTGACATTGGCAGTCGCCGCTGTTTGGATTACAGCGCTGCGACGCCAGGTCGCCCAACGAACCCACCAACTTCAGCGCGAAATCCGCGAGCGCGAACGCGCCGAACGCCAGCAGGCGATCGAAGCGGAACGCTCCCGCATTGCCCGCGACCTTCATGACGATCTTGGTTCCAGCCTGACCGAAATCAATGTACTCGCCAGCACCGGCCAGCGGCCCCCTCAAGGAAACAGCGCGCATGCTGCGTTGTTCAAAGCGATTGCGGACAAAGCGCGAAGCCTTATCGTGGCACTCGATGGCATCGTATGGGCGGTTGACCCCGAGGACAATTCATTGCAGTCGCTCGCTGATTATCTTAGCGGTTACACTCGCGAATATTTATCCAAGTGGGATATTGCGTGCCGGTTTAAGATTCCCATCACACTCCCGGACGTTAAACTCGATGGCGAAACCCGGCACGAGTTGCTCATGGTCGTAAAAGAGATTTTGAACAATATTGTCCGCCACGCCGAAGCCAGCGGAGTCGAATTCCAGATGAATCTCGTGGATGACATTCTGGAAATAGCGATTGCCGACAACGGGAGAGGTTTTGACACGGCCACCGAGGCTGACGGACACGGATTGAAAAACCTTCCTGCCCGGCTGAAGAAAGTGGGCGGCAGTTGCCGTATCGAATCCCTCTCCGCCATAGGCACGACCGTCTGCATGCATCTTCCTCTGCCTACGGCCCTCGCCAGTCGAGACGAAGAAGCAAATACGACGTTTGTTTGATTTGTTGAAACGACCGATGTCCTGTACAATGACAAACAATCGCCTAAAATGTCCTTCAAACTCGTTTGCACAAAACTATGTTGACACCGTCCTTACCGAGTCGGAATCCCAATTCAAGTTTGATGACCAAAATCGCCATTGTCGAAGATAACACGACCTTTCGCCAGTATCTCGCGGATTTGATAAGTGCGGCTCCGGATCTCACCTGCGTCTGCGCCTGCGGGTCCGCGGAAGAGGCGCTGGTCGAAATCCCCTCGAAGCGTCCGGACGTGGTGCTGATGGACATTCATCTTCCTGGCGAATCGGGCATCGCCTGCACCGCGCGACTGCGCGTAAAAATGCCCGACCTGCAAATCATCATGCTGACCGTTTACAAGGACATCAAGACGATCTTCGAGGCTCTGAAGGTGGGCGCTTGCGGTTACGTGTTAAAGCGGGCAGACGAAATGGAAATTCTCCTCGCCATTGCCGAGGTGCGGGCAGGCGGTGCGCCGATGACGAGTGAAATCGCGCGCATGGTTGTGCGATCCTTCATGGAACCGCCAACCACTCCGCTGTCGGAGACCGTACAACTCTCGGCGCGCGAAACGGAAATTCTGGCCGTATTGGCCGAAGGTCTGTCGAACAAGGAAATCGGCGCGCGATTGCATATCACCTCCGCCACCGTCCGCACCCACTTGATGCACATTTACGAAAAGTTGCACGTCCGCTGCCGCACAGAAGCCGCGGGGAAATACCTTCGACAACTCCATCCGGCGGTTCCGGGTCTCCAGGGACGCAGGTGAGAAGCAAATCACGCATAAAACGACGTTCTGAACGTAATCAGGCCCTGCCAGCATGATCCCGCACGACGGCGGCACAAACCCGCAGACCCATTCCGAGGTCCGCGGCCGGCATACGACGTTTGGCTGATACCAACCGGCCTGCATTTCTGCTACGGTGACCATCAAATCAGCCCGAAATGTCAGCAGACCTGACGATATCGGCCTTGACGAACGCACAACATAGTCCAATTGAATGAAACCTCGACACAGTTCTTGTGGACTGCCCTGGCACCCGGAATCCCGGCCTCGGGCAGTGTGCGGCTTTACTTTGATCGAACTGCTCGTGGTCATCGCCATCATCGCCATTCTGGCGGCCTTGTTGCTCCCGGTTCTGGCCAACGCCAAAAAGAAAGCCCAGGAAACTTACTGCCGGAACAATGAAAAGCAGTTTGTCCTGGGTTTGACAATGTATGCGGACGACTACCGCAATGTGGTGTTGCCATTTTTTCTGGATGCAAACGGTGACGATGCCGGCGGCTATTATGGATGGCCCACCCTGTCTCAAGGGAATGATTTTCCAGGTGTGAGTCAGGCGGCGGCCCTGGAAAACGCCAAAGAGGCACTGACGAACAGCATCCTCTACCCCTACGTCAAGAACGTGAATAGTTTCCATTGCCCGGGCGATACGCGCATCTCCCGGCCCACCGGCGGGGGCGGATTTGCCTTCTGCACTTATTCCAAGACGCAGAACTACGGCGGCGAATCCTACGATAGTTATTGGGGTCAGGGCGCCACCATTAACAAAGCGTCCGACATTACGGCTCCCTCCATGACCTTTGCAGAGGTGGAGGATACTGACTGGCGCGGATTTGACGAGGGAACCTTCGTCTTGAATGGCGTGGTGGGCACCACCCCCTGGGTGTTCACCCCGGAGGATCCGCTGGGCATGTATCATGTCAATGTGAATGTTTGGGGCTTCGTGGACGGCCATGTGGAGAGTCATAAATGGACCTACCAATCGGCCATCACGGCCGGCCTGGAAGCCTCCACGGGACAAAACACGGCGGGCCAGTGGATGCTCCCCAATGGAGGCGCCTCGGCCAAGGATTACCAGTACATTCAAAACCGCTGGCGATTTCCAGGGTGGCATTGACGGACGGACTTGTGAGCTTTTCAACCGTGCTTTGACTGATGCGGAAGTGCATGACATTTATACGGAAGGGAAACGGCTGGAGCCCTAACCACCGGCTGAATTTCTCCAAATGACCAAGAACACTCTATGAAAACACTATTCTCACTTCTCCCGCTTGCTTCCATGTTGGCGGGCCAGCTATGCCCCGCCCAAACCAATAAACCGGCGGACGACTGGAAACCAGCGACATCCAACCAGCAGGGCAAACAGTATCCCCAGGTCAACTCGGAAAGGCGCATCCGCGCCCGCGTCGTCGCGCCGCAAGCCACGAGCGTCTTGTTCGATATCAGCGCCGTAAAATACCCCCTGACCAAGGGCGAAGACGGCGCCTGGATCGGCGTCACGCAGCCCCAGGACGAAGGTTTCCACTACTACCAGATATGGGTTGATGGCGCTGCGGTTCCGGACCCCGGCAGCCTGTACTTCTACGGCGCCAGCCGCTGGGGCAGCGGCATCGAAATCCCCGCCGAGGACCAGGACTTCTACGCCCTCAAGAACGTGCCCCATGGCCAGTTGCGGGAGGTCCACTACTTTTCCAAAACCAGCAGTTCGACCCGTCGCTGCTTCGTTTACACCCCGCCCGATTATGACAAGAATCCGAACACGCGCTTCCCGGTGCTCTATCTGCAGCACGGCGCGGGCGAAGATGAAACCGGTTGGGGCAACCAGGGCCATGCCAACCTGATCATGGACAACCTGATTGCCGATGGCAAAGCCAAGCCCTTCATCATTGTGATGGAAAACGGCCTCAACGCCGGTGGTGCTGGCGGCGGTGGTCGGCGAGGCGGCGGTCGCGGCGTTGCGGCTCCGGCTGCCGCACCTCCCGCCAACACCAACCTGCACGTTGTGGTGGTCCAGGCCGATGCTGCGGACGCGCCGGCTGGTGCGGCTCCTGGCGGCGCGACGAACAGCGCTCCGACTCGCGGCGGTCGTGGCGGTTTCGGCGGCTTTAACTTCACCGCCTTCGAGCAAGTTCTCACTGATGACCTAATCCCGTATATTGACAGCAACTTTCGCACTATTGCAGATCAGCCCCACCGGGCGATGGCCGGCCTCTCCATGGGCGGCATGCAGACCCGAACGATTACCATGGCCCACCTCGACACGTTCTCCCACATAGGTATTTTCAGCGGCGGCAGCATCGGCACGAACGACATCACCGACATGGCGGCCTTCCAGCAGAAGGTCAAACTCGTGTTCGTCAGCTACGGCAGCCGCGAACTTGACTCCGGCAACCGCAGA
The DNA here is from genome assembly GCA_963707025.1 of uncultured Verrucomicrobiae bacterium. Classification (GTDB taxonomy): domain Bacteria; phylum Verrucomicrobiota; class Verrucomicrobiia; order Limisphaerales; family Palsa-1400; genus JBEKOF01. The sequence continues at coordinate 636,223 of CAVPOM010000005.1, forward strand.
GGCGGAGGCCCTCCAGGCGCGGCTCCTGGCGGCGCTCCTGCTGGCGATACAAACGCGGCCCCGGCTCGCGGCGGGCGCGGCGGCCGTGGGGGCTTTGGCGGCTTTGGCGGCGACCCCAAGGCGAACGCCGACGCGCTCAAAGAGGCTGGCATCAACAGTCACTACTACATATCTCCGCTGACTGCTCACGAATGGCAGTCCTGGCGGCGCAGCCTGTTTCAATTTGCCCCGCTGCTTTTCCAGGATTGATTGCCCAGGCTGTCAACCACGCCCCATTATTAATTCTCAACTAATGAGAAGAAAACATGAAGACCACTGCACTTAGAATTGCGGTTTTGCTTGCCACGTCCGGTCTTCCGGCCGTGGCCCAGACTAATGAGTCCGCCAATACGGAGCACCGGTCACCGTACAACTTCCCGGGTGTCCAGTATCCGAGGATTGAAGCCGACTCGCGTGTCACCTTCCACTTCAACGCCACCAACGCCCAGAAGGTACAGGTCTCCATCGCCAATGTCCCTTTTGATATGGTCAAAGACGAAAGCGGCGCGTGGACCTATGCCAGCGCACCGCAAGCTCCCGGCTATCATAACTACTGGATGATCGTTGATGGCGCAGTCGTGCTGGATCCGGGCACCCAAGCGTTCATCGGCTACGGGCACATGTGCAACGGCTTTGAAGTTCCCGAGGCGGGCGTGGATTTTTACGACATCAAAGACGTACCGCATGGCAGCGTTCTGATTAAGAACTACTTTTCCAAGGCGGCCAATACCTGGCGCCACATCTTCGTTTACACGCCTCCGGGATATGAGAACAACCCCTCCACCCGCTGCCCGGTGCTGTATTTGCAGCACGGCGGCGGCGAGGATGAACGGGTGTGGATCGAGATGGGCCGGGCCAATGTGATCCTCGACAACCTGCTCGCGGAAGGAAAAGTCAAACCGATGATTGTGGTCATGGAAACCAGCGCCGTTGCTGGCGCCGGCGGTGGTGCTGCCAGAGGCCAGGGAGCCGGCCGCGGAGGCGGATTTGGAGGAATAGGCGGTCCGGGAGGCGGCCGCTACGGGCAGCTGATGGTCAACGATTTGATACCGTGGGTGGACAGTAACTTTCGCACACTGGCCGACAAGGACCACCGGGCCATGGCGGGCCTATCCATGGGCGGCATGCAGACTGCAGCCATCACCATGGTAAACCTCGACAAGTTCTCGTACATTGGCTTGTTCAGCGGTGGTACGGCGGCCGGGTTTGGGGCCGGTGCCCGTGGCAGCCCCATACCAGTTGCGGCACCGACGAACGCGCCTGCATCGCTCAACCTCCTGACCATCTATAGCGGCGCCATGGCCAACCCCGCAGATTTCAACCAGAAGGTCAAGGTCTTCTTTTTCAGCTCCGGCACGGAACCCCCGCTGGAAAACCCCGACCGCTTGAAGCTTCACCAGCAGCAACTCATCGCCGCCGGCATTACCAACAGTCACCTCTATATCTCCCCCGGCACCTCGCACGAATGGCAGACTTGGAGAAGAAGTTTGTATCAATTCGCCCCGTTGCTGTTTCAAGACCAAGCCAGTTCGTCCACGTCCGCAGAGAAACCGGGAGGGACAAGTTCGGCCACACCCGCGCCTAGTGCGAAGACTCTCCGAATCAAAGCCGGCCAGTCCACGCCTTTTACCGATTCGAGCGGTAACGTCTGGTTGGCCGAGCAAGGCTTCGAGGGAGGTTCGACCATTGACCGCGATCCAGGGACGGCGATTGCCAAAACCAAGGATCCGGGCCTGTTTCTAAATGAGCATTATTCAATGGACTCGTTTTCCTGCAAACTTCCCAACGGCAAGTATCTCGCGAAACTCTACTTTGCGGAGACGTTCGAGGGCATTACCGGCCCCGGCCAGCGCGTGTTCTCCTTCAATGTGCAGGGACGCGACTTCAAGGACTTCGATGTTTGGGTAAAAGCGGGTGGCGCCAATCGCGCCTACATCGAAACGGTGCCCATGGAAGTGACCAACGGAGAATTCCGCATTGTCTTCACCAGCCAAGTCGAAAACCCGGAGATCAACGCGATTGAAATCATTCCGCAGACCGCAGACGAGACCAGTGCGGTAACGCCCGTCCCTCCGGCGCAACCTGCCGCGGCGCCGGGTGCGGCGCAGCCTGAGCCGGCGAATCCTGAGGCGATTGGGGCGCGCGGCGGCCGTCGTGGCGGCCGTGGCGGGTTTGGCGGCCCCATCGTGCTCGGGCCGGACGACAAACCGGCCTTTCCGCCTGCGCCGGCGGGTTTCGACAAAGCTCGGGACGAGATTGCCCATGGCAAACTCGAAATGGTCGAGTACGACTCCACGACGGTCGGCAACAAACGCAAGACTCTCGTCTATTTGCCGCCCGGATACACTGCTGACACGAAGTATCCCGTGCTTTACCTGCTCCACGGCATCGGCGGTGACGAAGAGGAATGGCACCGGGGCGGGCATCCCGAGGTGATTCTGGACAACCTGATGGCGGACAAGAAGGCCGTGCCCATGATCGTCGTCCTGCCCAACGGCCGCGCCCAGGCCGACGACCGCGCCAGCACCGGCATGGCGTCCGCGCCTGCCTTTGCGCGATTCGAGCAGGACCTGCTCAAAGACCTCATTCCCTTCATCCAATCGAAGTATTCGACGAAAACGGATCGCGAGAGCCGGGCGTTGGCCGGGCTTTCCATGGGCGGCGGGCAATCGCTCAACTTCGGCCTGGGCCACCTCGACACCTTCGCTTGGATCGGCGGCTTCTCCTCCGCGCCAAACACTGAATCGCCCGAGCAGCTCGTGCCCGATCCGGCCAAAGCCACCGAGATGCTCAAGCTGCTCTGGATCTCCGGCGGGGACCGCGACGGGCTGCTCAACATCGGTCAGCGCACGCACGCCTACCTTAAGGAGAAGAGCGTTCCGCACATCTGGCACCTGGATTCCGGCGGCCACGACTTCAACGTCTGGAAGAACGATCTGTATTTGTTCGCGCAAAGGATTTTTCAGTGAGCGAACCACGAAGAACCGCTGTTTGGGAGAAGCAACCGCTCACCAGCGGCGGCACCGTCAGATTTTGACTCATGACTCGGATAGGAGCAAATCTTGGCGACCAAACAAACTCCCCGCCAAAACCAATTGAATCCAAACCCCACACTCATGAAGACCCGCATCCCAATCATCAACTCTCACTTCAGCCTGCTGACCTCCGCCTTTCTGGCAATTGGTGCAACGGCACGGTCCGCCGACACGTCCACCCTCAAGGACGCCTACAAAGACCAGTTCTATGTTGGCGTGGCCATCAACCGCACCATCGCGATGAGCGTAGCGGTCCGCGCGGACAACGTCAACCGAAACCAGGAACAGGTCAACAAAGACATCTCTCTCGTCAAGGAACAGTTCAACCAGATTTCTCCGGAGAACGACCTGAAGTGGGCACTCATCCATCCGCAGGAAGGCCCGGACGGCTATAATTTCGGCCCGGCTGACGCTTACGTGAACTTCGGCCTGAGCAATCACATGTATATCGTGGGTCACACACTCGTCTGGCACGGCCAGACACCCAACTGGGTATTCGCCGGAACGAATCTCCCGCCGGGAGACACCAACGCCGCCGCCAGCGCCGTTACGGACGCGAATCCGCCCGGGACAAACGCGCCAGGGCGTGGAAGAGCAGGCCGTGGTTTCGGCGGCGGCTTCGGTCGTGGCGGTCTTAGCGGACCGCGCGCGTCGCGCGACGAGTTGCTCCAGCGGATGCGCGATCACATTCACACCGTCGTTGGCCGCTACAAGAGCAAGATCAAGGTCTGGGACGTGGTAAACGAGGCCATCGCCGACGGGGGCACGAACATCCTGCGAAGCTCACCCTGGGAGCAGATCATCGGGCCGGACTTCATCGCCAAGGCTTTTGAATACGCCCACGAAGCCGATCCTCAAGCGATCCTCCGCTACAACGACTATGGATTGGAGAATCCGGCCAAGCGCCGCAAACTGATTACTTTGATCAAGTCACTACAGGAGCAACACGTTCCGGTGATGGCCATTGGTTCGCAAACCCACGTCAGCGTTTCTTCGCCGAGCTTTGAGCAGGAAGACCAAGCGTTGACGGAATTGGAGACACTCGGCTTGCCCATTCATATTACGGAATTCAACGTCAACAGCGCGCAGGGCGGCCAGCGCAGTACAGGCGCGGACATCGCCAACAATGCCGCGACCACCCAGGGCGGCCTGGTGGATGCAGCCAACCAGCGGCTGGCCGACGCCTACGCGGGTCTTTTCCGGGCGTTCATCAAGCACGACAAATCCGTGAGGGTGATCACATTCTGGGGCGTGAATGACGGGGTTTCCTGGCGCGCCCAAGGCCGTCCGCTGTTGTTCGACGCCAATGACCAACCCAAGCCAGCCTTTGACGCCGTTATCGCTGAGGTGAAGAAGCGCTGAAAAGTGACCGACTCGCCACAAAACGCAGCACCTGGGCCGCTTTTGTCCCTGAATCTCCTGCCACTCAAGTTCTTCGGGACTTCAAGTTCCCGGAGACTGGGTGCGGATCACATAAAACATTTCACAGAAAGAATCTTGCGCCGCCACTCTAAATTCTATCGAATCGAACCATCATGAAAATAATACCGCGATTGCTCGCGCTCGCCGGATTGCTCTTGTTCAGTGTGAACGCCTTTTCTCAGGATACGAACTTGTTCATTTTCCTGTGCTTTGGACAGTCAAACATGGAGGGCTTTCCTGGAGTTGAAGAACAGGACAAAGCGCCGGTGGAGGATCGTTTTCAAGCCCTGGCCGCTGTTGATTTTCCAAGCTTGGGCAGGAAAAAGGGTAATTGGTATTCCGCCGGCCCTCCGTTGTGCCGGCCCTCTACCGGTCTTTGCCCGGCCGATTATTTTGGGAGAACGATGGTTTCCAATCTTCCTCCAAACATCAAGGTAGGCATCGTCAATGTTTCCGTAGCCGGCTGCAAAATCGAACTGTTCGATAAGACCAATTATCAGTCGTACGCTTCAACAGCAGCCCCGTGGATGAAAAACATCATCAACACCTACGGCGGAAATCCTTACGCATACCTTGTCGAGATGGGAAGACTGGCCCAGAAAAACGGTGTCATCCGAGGGATTCTGCTGCATCAGGGAGAGTCGAACACGAACGACAAGGAATGGCCCAATAAAGTGAAGGGCATATACGACAATCTGATCAAGGACTTGAATCTCAAGGCCGAAGACGTGCCTCTGCTCGCGGGTGAACTCGTGAATGCTGATCAGCAAGGCGCTTGTGCGAGCATGAATGCCATCATTGACGAACTGCCCAAGACAATTCCCAACTGCTATGTCGTTTCCTCAAAAGGTTGCACCTGCCGTCCGGACCATTTGCATTTCACTCCGGCCGGCTACCGGGAGTTCGGAAAGCGATATGCCGAGAAGACGCTTTCAGCCCTGGGTTACAAGACGGCCGCCCGCAATTGACTTGAAGCAACGCCAAAACACCTTTTCCCGTTCGGATGTAAGGCAATTGAATAGTTTCCCTCCCGGAAACACCAATTTATCGCCGGCAATTCTCGCACATACCACCCTCGTCTTGATTCACTTTTCCTAAGTAATTTATTATCAATTCTTTACGAATATATTTAGCAATAAAAGTGGAATCCTATTCTTCAGGCGAAAGGTTCTGAATTATGCAATGTCGTCTTACGCTTTTCGAGGCAGATTGCCGCCGTCATCCAGCATGCTGAACCGCATGCATTCGTCCTCACCGCCCCCACGAGCAGGAACCGGTTTAACCGGCTAATAACTTTCTACGCTGCTTTGGCAGTCACTTGCCTGTTCGGCCATTTTCCAATGCGAGCGCGGATGGCTTTTCCATAGCTTCACTTTGCACGTCGTCCCCACGACCGTGAAGAGGTAGGCGTTGAAGGCGAGACTCCATTTCCCTCGCCTGGCGGTGCGGAAAACCACCACGGTTGGTCTGGAGGTGTCACCGGTCACTTCAAAACCAGCCAGCCGGGGTCGAATCAAAACCGGCCACTCTGAGGTGCTTTATTCATATCAGGTTTCTTGATGCGGGCAAGGGGCTTTTCAATTTCTTCACGCCTGCTGGATGGAAGCGGGTTGGGAGAAGGCCGCCCGCGGGAGAGGAATTGGGCTGCGGTTTCGGGCTTGCAGATCACATCGGGAGTTGAATAATTCGATCGGAAACCGCACAACACCCATGAAGATGCTCGCCCTGTTAAGTCCACGATTCTTCCGAGGCACCGTCCTGATCCTGTTCTGCCTGATGCTGGCAGGGTGTTCCACTCCCACTTCGCGTCCTTCCCAAGCGAATGCTGCCACTGCCGGGATGCCCGAGGCGGGGAGTCCTGATTTGCTCTTTCTGCGTGCTTCGCCGTATTCCCGGCTCCTGGTGGAGGTGGACGCCGTGGAAGGTTGTGTGCCGAAAGATAGCGACCTTCAAAACCTCCGGGATTTTCTTTCCAAATACTGCGACAAGCCCGATGGGATTGAGATCGTGCGCAGTGATGTGATTCCGGCCAAAGCCGCGAAGGGGCTTTCATCGAGGGCGCTTGCGCGCAAATATCTCAACGGGCCAGGTCCGACGAACGCTTCGTCAACGGCATTTCTGTATGTGCTTTACTTTGACGACACGCTGGGCAAATACCCGGCCCTCACCCGGTTCCTGCACCGCGGCGCGATTCCGCAAACCGACTCACCCTATCCGGCGATTTATTTGAACACACACTTTTCCCTTGGAATTAACCTGAACGGAATTCTGCTGCATGAAGTGGGGCATAATCTCGGCCTGGTGAGCCGGTCCACCCACGCTCTTGGCGGCCACTGCCTTAACTGGGGGTGCCTGATGGGCACAGACGTTGACTACCTGCTCGAGTTCCGCTGGCTGCCCGGCATGGGGCAAAGTACACTTTGCCCGGAATGCGTGGCCGAATTGAAAGAGCGCGCAACGCAACCGCCCCCGGCGAACTTGCGCTTCGTGGGGCCAGTGCTGGTTCGGTCGGAGGCTGGCTACCATGTCCTGAGTCTGCCCGGTGATCGCAACCGGCTGCTGCTAGGGGACCAGACCGGAGAAGTGATCGAAAAAAGCTGCCAGGCGTTTGCCGCCAGTGTCCGCGCGGAACAGGATGACGGCGGCGAATCCTTTCGGGTGGATTGCGTTGCTCCGGGCGAATTGTTCGGAGATCCAGTGAAGGTGAGTCATACAATCGATCGCCTCAAGAATGATCCTTCCGAACTCTTACGGGACGTTGGTCCCAAAAGTCTGCTGCGGGCCTGCTACGGCCGGTATCACGCTATCGGTCAATATTCCAATGCCGTCGCCACACTCCAGCAAGCCATCCTCATCAATTCAGAGGATGACTGGAGTTACAACCAGCTCGCGTGGATGGAGGCCACATGTTCCGACGCGTCGGTTCGGAACGGCCAGGCAGCCGTCACCGCCGCGACCAAGGCGTGTGAATTGACGAAATGGAAGAATTGGGAGTTCATTGACACTCTAGCCGCCGCGTGCGCCGAGGCCACCGATTTCAAACACGCCATCCAGTACCAGGAACGGGCGCTCGGCGCCGGCCACCCAACGGCTTCGGAACAGAAGGACATGCGAGCGCGTCTCTCGCTCTACCAGGATTCACGGCCCTTCCGGGAAAAACCGGACAAACCTTGAATCTGCGGGACATCGAGCCTCTACGGGCAAAGGGGTCCCACCTTTGACAGTTTTGCAGTTTATCACCGATTGTTCCGACGTTCGGAGCCCGAGGGCAAGGTGGCCGATTCGAGGCGAAGATCGAGCGTTTTCTATAATCGTGAGCAGCGAAATAAAACGAGCAGAACCGGTAGCGAGCCATTCAGCTCGCCGGTTCTGCGGTCGAAGGTTCGTTGGACTTGGATTTGATCGTTTTGATTTTGTCCTCCTTTCCGGCAATGGCGGCGTGGTCTTTAAGCCGGTAGCTCCGCCCGGTAATGGCAATGGTCTGGGCGTGGTGCAGGAAACGATCCAGGATCGCCCCGGCCGTGGGCACGTCGCCCAAAAGTTTGCCCCATTCCTCCAAGGGCCGGTTGCTGGTCATGATGGTGGACCGGTTTTCATACCGGCGCATGATCACCTCAAAAAGGTGCTCCCCGGAGTTCTTGGGCAACTGCTTCAGGCCAAAATCGTCAATTATTAAAAGCTCCGGGTTGAGGTAGCGCCGCAGTGTTCGGTCCTGCTGGCTGAAGGCTTCGTCCTTCATGAAGTCGCGCACCAGGTCAAAGATTGAGCGGTAGAGAATCTACCCGGCGCAAAACGCATCCACAACATTGCCGGAAAACCTTTCGGGTTTAATCGAAAGGGTCACCTTCCACAACGAGTTATGTTGAAATCAACATAACTCGTTTAATGTGAAGCGTTTGAAAATGTGGAGTGATTGATGCAACGGCCTATGAAACGGGGAGGCAGCCCCGTTTCCACTTAACATTTTTACGGAGCGGTACGAAATGGCTTCCGATCACCAACGAAAGGAACCGACATGCTTATTCCTGCGCCGGAGGGCTTGGGCGAACGCCGACCGGCTCCGGTTCGCCTGGTATGGCCAAACCGTTTTGCCAACATCAACTTTCCCGTCCTTAGGGGACCGATTATAAGATGGTTGTGACCATCAGCGGCAGTTAACGCGAAGTGGACAAGCCCATTCGCAATTCCGGGGAATGTTGGTCCTGCACGTCCATTTTCCCGTCAGGTTGATGAGCTTTCGGTCTTGGATGCGACAAACCAGTGACGCGTCTGATTGCAGAAGCTGCAGACTGAAAGCATCACGGGCACTTCCACCAGCACGCCTACAACGGTGGCCAAGGCCGCACCGGAGTTCGCGCCGAACAAGGTGATGGCGACTGCGACCGCGAGCTCGAAAAAGTTGCTTGCACCGATAAGCGCGCCGGGTGCGGCGACGTTGTGTTCAACGCGAAGAACGCGCATGAGCAAATAGGTCAGACAGGAGTTGAAATAGACCTGGATGATGATGGGCACGGCAATGAGCAGGACGGAAATCCAGCGTTTGGTCAGGTTGTCGGACTGGAAAGCGAAGATGAGAACCAGCGTGAGCAAGAGGGCGCCAATCATCACCGGGTGAAATTTTGGCAGGAAGCTTTCTTCGAACCATTGTTTTCCGTGGGATTTAAGCAGCGTGGTGCGCGTGAGCCAACCGGCCGTGAGCGGGATGACGATGAAGACCACGACGGAGGTGATGAGGACCTTCGGCGGGACAACCACATGAGCAACGCCGCACAAAAACATGACGATGGGCGCAAACGCCACGAGCATGATGAGGTCGTTCACCGCCACTTGCACCAGCGTGTAAACCGGGTCGCCGTCGGTGAGATAAGACCAGACGAACACCATCGCCGTGCATGGCGCGGCGGCCAGGATGATCAGGCCGGCGGTGTATTCCTTGGCCAGTTCAGGCGTGATCCAGGCGGAGAAAACATGCTGCATGAACAACCACGCCAGCAGCGCCATGGTGAACGGTTTCACCAGCCAGTTGACGAACAATGTCACCATCAGTCCCTTGGGCCGCTTTGCGATACCGCCGATGGCGCTGAAATCCACTTTGAGCATCATCGGGTAAATCATCAGCCAAAGCAGCACACCAATGGGCACGTTCACCTGTGAGCCTTGGCTGAACTCCAGTTTGCTCAGGCTGGAGGTCACAGCCGGCAGCAGTTTGCCGAAAGCGATCCCCACGACCATGCAGACCAACACCCACACGGTGAGGTACCGCTCGAAGAAGGCGAGGCGTTTGGGTGCCGTTCGAACCTGTTCGCCAGTGGCAGCAGCAACGGAGTGGTTCATTGGATTTTCGCGCTGGTGGCGTGGACTAACCGCAACAGCTTCCCGGTTTGCAGCCGCAGGAGGAACCGGAATCGGCGCTGCCCTTGGAGTTGAGCGTGCCGAAGCCGCCGAGCACCACTCGACGAATGGGTTCGCCACTCTCGGGGTGTTTGGTGAGGGGCGCGTCCTTCATGCTCTGTTTGATTTCGAAGTAACGGGGTTTTTCGCCTGCTTTCTGGTGGATCGGTTCGTAAACATAGGTAGTCATATCAATCCTTGGTGTGAATAGGTTCTGGCTCGTGAAAGAGTTGCTGGAGTTTGTCGGCTCCTACCGGCTCTTCGGGAACCCAGGGGACAATCGCGGTGCGCAAAGAAAGTTCTTCGGCGACTTCGCGGATAAATGGCGCTTCGGCTGCACCACGGGCGTGTAACAGTGGGTCGGTGGTTTGGGTGTCGGCAAAACTCTGGTTGATCACCCAGGCAAAGGTCTCGATTTTCGCTCGGCGCAAATCTGCCTGTAGGGCTGCGGCTTCATGGACCGGCGTTGCCTCGGGCAGAGTTACAATGAGGACGTGAGTAAAGCTGGGATCGCGCAGCCGGGACAAAAGGTAGAGGACGTCCTCCGGCATGTCGCTGGCCTTGCGGGCGACTTCGCGGTGGTAAGCTTCCGTGGCGTCGAGCAGCAAGAGGGTGTGCCCGGTTGGAGCAGTGTCGAGGACGACAAAGCGGTTTCGGCCCTGGGCGACAACGCGGGCGAAGGCGCGGAACACCGCGATTTCTTCCGTGCAAGGCGACCGCAAATCTTCTTCGAGCATGGCACGGGCGCTGGCATCCAGGTTTTTGCCCGCCGTGCCCATGACTTGGTCAATGTAGGCTTCGGTCTCAGCCTGCGGATCAATCCGACTAAGCTCCAAGCCGCTGGTAGCCCCGGCGGTGGCGGCCACATGTGCCGCCGGGTCGGTGGTGCTCAAATGGACGGGCAATCCGCGCTTGGCGAGTTCGGTGGCAATGGCTCCTGCGATGGTGGTTTTGCCAACACCGCCCTTGCCCATCGTCATGATGACGCCGTGTCCCGAATGGGCCAGGCTGTCCACCAGCGAGGACAGAGATTCGAGCGGAGGCAAAACAATTGTTGGATTCTCTGATACCAGCGGCGGAAGGCTGTCATTCACTGCCAGCATTCGGAGGGCTGGGAGGCCGATAAGGTTGTACGCTCGGAGGGGGACCTCGGTGAGCGGGAGAGTGGCGAGAAATGCGGCTTTCTCCCGGAGTGCGCTCATACCACGCTCAACGAGGGCAGAAGCGATAGCGTCCTCATGAGTGGAGGCCTGAAAAAGTCCGTTGAGGATGAGGCGCTGGTTATGCACGCCAATAGCCGCGAGTTCCTTGCGGGTGCGCTCCGCTTCATCAAGGGCACCCTTTTGCGGTCGGCTGACCAGGACGAGGGTGGTGCGTCTGCCATCAGCCAAAGCGGCGACGGAACCTTCATAGACCGAGCGCTGTTTCTGCAGGCCGGCCAACGGCCCCAGACATGAGGTGCCTGAAGTGTTGGCGTCGAGAAAGCCCGTCCATGCGCCTGCAAGAGAGAGGAGCCGGAGCGTGTGGCCGGTGGGAGCGGTGTCGAAAATGACGTGGTCGTATTCAACGGTGGCGGCTGGCTCGCCGAGCAGCTTTGCAAATTCGTCGAATGCGGCGATTTCCATCGTGCAGGCACCGGAAAGCTGTTCCTCCATGCTCCTGACAACAGCATCGGGGAGTTTGCCGCGATACGGACCGATCAGTCTTTCCCGGTAGGCTCGAGCGGCCGCCCCGGGATCGATGTTCAAAGCCCAAAGGCGCGGCACCACTGGAATTGCCCTCGGTTCTGAGGCGAGCGCGACACCAAGAACTTCATCGAGGTTGGAAGCGGGGTCGGTGCTGACGAGCAGCACACGCGCGCCGCGGTCGGCCAGGGAGATGGACGCTGCGCAGGCAAGTGACGTTTTGCCCACGCCACCTTTGCCCGTGAAGAAAAGGAACCGCGTGGCATGCTCCAGAAAGTGCTGGAACGATCTGTCATTCGCTTGGCTCAAGGTGCTGTCCTCGTGTGTTAAAGTCAGCCGCAGCACTTGCCGGAAGAGGGGGCGTCGGAGGCTGTTTGCGAGCCGCAGCAGGCATCTGGCTCAAATGAGGGCTTGCTCAGGGTGGATCCAATCAACCGATCGGCCAGCTTGAGTATGGCTTGGTGCGGCGAGTCCTTAACCTTGGCGCCCATTTCTACTGCGCGGGCCATGTCGGCTTTGGACACGCCGAGTTGCCGGGCTTCACGGTAGTGATATTTAAGGCAAGGCTCGCAGTTGGCGGCGATGGCCGCGCCAATGGCCACCATTTCGTTGACGGCCGATGAAAAGATGCTGGGTGCGCCTTGATTCAGCCCAACCCAGGTCGCCAGTTCATCGCGTTCGGGGTAGCGCCCAATGGACATTACGTGGCCGCCGGCCAGGACCATCGGCAAGGCGGCTTCGCCCCGGTCGGTGAGAGTTTGCTTCACTTGCTCATTCTCGACAAATGCCGCCGGGCTTTGGGAAAGATTGAAGCGCTCCACGTCTGCCCCGTGCTCTTGAAGCCATTTCAGATCGGCGGCGAATCGCACCAGCGCCGGGTCAACCTCCGGGCCGCAGGTGCCGCTAGAGCAGCACATGGCGGGGTCGTAAACTTCCAGCCGCACGGTGGGTCTGGGAGATGTGGTTTTGCTTGGTTTGCGGGCGGTGATTTCCAAGCTCGTGATGTATTCGCCTGGCTTCGTCCCGGCGGGCAGGGCGGCGATGATTCTTTGGTAGAGCGGATCTTGCCAGTCCACCATGCCGTCAATGTAACCGGATTTGGGATTAAGAACGATGTCACTCAAGCCGGCTTCCTTGGCCATGCGCTCGGTTTCGGAGACGAGAACCGCGCCCGCAACGCAACCGACCAGAGCCTCCACTATTTTGAGAATGGCCGGTGGCAACGGTTTGAGCAGCGCGAGGTCGGAAACAGCAACCCGGCCGCTTGGCTTGAGCACGCGCGCCATTTCAAGCCAGACTTGCGGTTTGTCAGGTGAGAGATTGATCACGCAGTTGGAAATGATGGCGTCAACGCTGGTATCAGCCACAGGGAGATGCTCGATCTCTCCCAGGCGGAACTCGACGTTGTCCAGGCCTGTGGTTTGCCGGTAGGATTCTGCGTTCTTGCGCGCTTTGGCCAGCATCTCGGCGGTCATATCCACGCCGATGGCGCGCCCGGCGGCCTCAACCTTCTTGCCGGCGATGAATACGTCAAAGCCGCCCCCGCTGCCAAGATCCAGCACGACCTCACCAGGTCGAAGCGAAGCCAGAGCATTGGGATTGCCGCAGGAAAGGCCCATGTTGGTCCCTTCGGGCAGCGCGGCCAATTCTTCAACTGAATAGCCGACATGACGGGCCAATTGTTCCGGGTCGGCAGCGGAACCGCACGAGCTTGGCGTCGAGCCGCAGCATGAGCCGCCGCTCTTGGCGATCTTGCCATAACCCTCGCGGATAGCCGCACGCATGGCCTCCGGTTCGTCAGTAAGTTTGGATTTGTTCATATATGAAATTCACGATTAGCTCGGCCTGTCTGCACGAGCTTCTGGCGCGTCCACAATCTGCGCCAGCGTCTCAACCACGCTCTGCACGCACCCCATGCAGGTTTTGTGGAGAAGGTCGTGCTCTTTAAAGTATCGTTGCCCCTCCTCTGTCCTGAGATCACAGCCGTCGAGTAAGACACGACACAAACAAGAGCCATGTCGTTGCTCAAACCGTGCCATCAAATCCAGCGTCTTTTGGTAAGTTTCCTCGGTGGCCGAGCGATCCTGCCGGCTGCCGCGGCCATATTTCAGGCCCAGCGCCAGAATCCCGCCCGTGACCGCGCCGCAGACCTCCCCCCGACGTCCCATGCCGGCTCCCAACCCGGTGGCCAGCTTGAGCGAGATCTCGCCATCGAGCCCCAGCTCGGGACCAAACGCATACAAGACCGACTGGGCGCAATTGTAACCCGCCAAAAACTTTTCCATCGCCACCTCGTTCTTTGTCTTCATCCTCTTTTTCTCCGGCTTATTGGATTTTGGGGTTTAGATCTCGGTTATCGGAATTCAATGAGCGTGGGAGCGTCTCCACAAACGCTCGGATCTGATCCCGCACTCGTCGGTAAACCGCCAGCTTCTCCTCGCCATCGGGCATGTCTTCTGTCAGCTTCGGCGGGTCCTCAAAACCGATATGCAGGACCTTTGCCTTGCCGGGAAGAATTGGGCAATTCTCGCTCGCGTGGCCGCACACGGTCACGACGTAATCGAATCGCACCGATCCTGTCTCTGCGGTCGTCTTCGAATATTGCTTTGAGATATCCACCCCTGCTTCCGACATGACTTTGACCGCGTGCGGGTTCATGCCGTGTTTTTCGATCCCCGCAGAATAGGATTCGAGCACGTCGCTTTTCAGGTGGCGCGCCCAGCCCTCGGCCATCTGGCTGCGGCAGGAGTTTCCAGTGCAGAGGAACAGGATTTTTATCTTCGACATTGGCGTTTGCATAATTCAACGGGGTCCATGCCCAGGACTTTCTTGAGGCGCGCGGCGTCTTCGGCGATGCGCGGATCCTCGGCGAGCGACTTGGCCACCCAGCGAATCGCTTCGCGGGCAGGCGCCGAAGCCCCTTTCGCGGGCAGCGAGTAGTAAATCCAGCGGCCGTCCTTGCGTAATTCGACCAGGCCGGCCCGGTAGAGAATGGACAAGTGCTTGGAGATGGTGGACGCGGCCAAACCGAACAGTTCGGTGATTTGGCAGACACACAGCTCGCCGCCCTGCAACGCCAGCAGCACCCGGACGCGGTTCTCGTCAGCCAGCGCCTTGGTCATCGCCATGAACTCGCGCATGTTCATATAGTATATTTCGTCATACAACGAAACAATAGGCGATTAATCTTTCCCTGTCAATCTCCCCTCAGGTTTCTTCGGGCCGCAGCCGCCGCAGCCGCAAACCATAGTGCCCGGGCGGCAAATCAATCACCGGCCCTTCGACCTCAAGCAAACCCACTTCCTTTGCCCAACAAGGATGCGCGGCGCTTGACCCTGTGGGTGGCAGGCATGGTCGTCCTGCTGTCGGTGGTGATGGATCGCGAGGGGGCCATCGTGGCAACGGGAGTAAAATTGGGATTAATGGCGAAGTAAAGAAGAGGGCGAACACGCCGCGAAACGGAAGTTCCTGCGCCACCACTGGAGTTCTGGCAAGGTTGCCGTCAGGTTTGCGGCCCGTTACGATGTCTGTCCTGGTGCTCTTACAATCCCAAACCGTGATTTCCTTTCCGGCTCGGTCAAGGGCAGGTTGCGGTTCGCCGTCATAGGCGAGCACCGCGTCGCGGCATTGGATATTATCAAATTTTTTCAGGACGGGTTCGCGGGGCGGCGTCTGGCCACGTGTGCGGAAATGCCATTGCAGATATGTTTGCGCGAGCGGCTGCCATCGGCGGCCACACGACGGGTCCAGCCTTTGCAATTGCAGGAAGTGGTTCCATCCGCATACTGCAATGTCTGGTAACTGACGTTGGGATTGGAGTCGGACGGAAAGGTCCAGACTCTGCTGATGATCTTGCTCATGTTGGTGGGTGGGGTGCTTCTCCTTTCAATTTTTGACGAAGGCGACATCCTCGGCGCCCAAGCCAACGCCTACATCCTCCGCCCATGCCTCCGTTTCGGCCGGCCAGGGATGACCCTTCACAGGATAAGCCCAGTACGTGATCGGGGCGGTCGGCGGCAGATTGGTTGCCGGAACAATGACAATCAGGGTGTTGGCGGGCAGGATGCGCCGTTCGCCCGGGTTGCCGTGCATGGTTTCACAAGTGGTTCGCGCCATTTGCATCGTTGGTGTTTTCCTTTCTCTGGGTGGCTGTGCAAGATTCAGGCGCCCTGGCAGCGGCCTCCCTCGCGGCCTGGTCGCTGTCATATCGTTCACAGGCGTCACAGCGCTGGATTTCGTATTGTGGGGCCTGATCGTTGCCCACATTGCATTGCAGCCAGCCCACGCCATCGCAGGCTTCGCATGGTGACTCGGCAGCCGATTCGACCTCGATTTCATCCCGGGTGGCGATGAGTTGAGCGGCCAGGCCAAACGGTTCGGTCCAGAGGCAGCGGGCTGTGCCGTCCGCAGCAAAGGTGATGACGTGATTTGTTGTGTTCATGGATTTTTCATGGGCATAAAGCTCTGTGAATAATGTTTTACAGAACTGCGGTGAGGACTGGTTGTTTCCGGCGCCAACGTTTGAAATTGCACCGGGTTTTGAGCGTAAACGGGTCTTGCAGGCGTTTCTACGATCCGAAGGTGTTCGCCCAAGGCGAAGGGGGCGGTTGTTTATACGGCCTCCTGGACGGGTGCCGGCATCAGCCGCCAGTTCTTATGCAATTGTTTTATGGAACCTGGCCAGCAGCAGCAAAAGAGAGACAACGATGCCTGGCTCCAGGCACTTGTCGGGGCACAGCGGGGGCTGGATTCTAATTGGCCCGCTAATCCAGAGAATATCCGCAAATGAGACTTTGAGACCCGCGAGACCCGTGAGCGGATAATTCCTGCGTGACGCCAGAAGTAACACCCACCTTTACGGAATTCTGACCAAAACCGGGCCTGGGAACTGCTTTTACGGCAAACCCCTATTCAGCGTTCGTTGCCGGCCACACGTTGAGTTGGGTCGTGCCTTGGCGGAGATTATCGAACGGCCCGGCCGAAAGTTTTGCTCCATGTCGCTGCTTCCCAAAATAATCGGTGTTGACGCGAATCTGGCTGCCGTCAGGCTGGTCGTAGGCAGCATTCGGGATGGCTGCCCGGCCCAGCAATTTCGTGGTCACGGGCTGGCGCGCCCGCCCCTGGTTCCAAGCCGGGTCGAACTTCATTTGAAGCCGCCAGCCGCCGGCTTCCCGGACAAGTTTGAGCATGGGATCAAAGTCCGTTTTGAGAAGCGGGTTGATTTCATGCTTCGACGCTTTGGCGCCCTTTAAAAAGACATTCCCATCCATCCAGACAGGCAACCGTGCCGCATCGTATGGGCTCAGATCACCGCGCCCCAGAAACAGATTGTTGTAGAAGCGGTCATCACCGCACGGGTTGTTGTGCAGTCCCGCAAGTTCGGTGGAATGCGCCTTGAGGAACGGCGTCATGCGGCCGTCGAAAGGATTCACCATGATGCCCCCCGCGATCAGGTTGTGAACAAAGGCCCCGCCCTGTGACACGTCAAGCAATGTCGTGCGCGACAGGAAGATATTGTTGTCCACCAGAAATGGGCCGTGATCCACCTCGAAGAAAACATCCTGGTCCGGATTGTCGTGGAGCAGATTGCCGCTGACCCGGGCGCCTTGCGCCATCCAGTCCAGCCAGATTCCGCGGCAGGTTCGATAGATGTGGTTGTGGCTGATTTCGACATCAATGGCTCCATGGAACTTGATGCCCGCCATCTCGGCTCCTGAGAACAGCCGCCGGACGTGAATGTCATGGATGGTGTTGCCGGTCACCGTGCTGAACGAGCAGCCCAGGCTTCCCACGATGCCGGCCTGTTCGCAATGCGAGATGTCGTTGCCGCGGACGATGTGGTGGCCAATGTTGGCCTTGTTCCAGCCGTCTGCCAGGGCGCGCTCGATGGTTTTGACGTAACCCCCGGCGCTGTTGGCGGAAGTGTTGTCAAACTGGTCGCCATACTTTCCCAGCGAGATGCCGGAGCAAATCGAGTGGCTGATCGTATTGCTCTCGATGATCCAGCCCTTGCTCCAATGCGGGCCAATCAACCCAATCTGCTCCGCCGTCGGCGGCGACCAGGGCGTGGCCGCCTGCCGCAGGATGAAACCGCGCACGGTGATGAAGTTGATGCCGGTCTGCTCCGGGTAAAAGACCGTCCGCCGCACATTGATCTCCACCAGTTGTTCGTTCGGGTTGACCTCCTTGAATTGCGCCCAGAGGGTGGTGTTCGTCGCGCCCACCTCCCCAAACCACAGCGCGTTGGTGGCCGCGGGCTTCAAAACCTCGTCCAGCTTGGCCGCTTCCGTCAGCCACTCGCCGTTGAGATAGACCGCTCCGGTGTGATATGCACGGCCTTTGGGATCAAACCAGTCGCCGTGGATCAGGTCGCTGTAGGGATTAAAGCCGCCGAAGAGCGCATTGGGCAACGTCGCCTGCCAAACATTCTCCTGAACTGCCACCCAGTTCGTGACGACTTCCGACCCTCTGATCTCGACCCGCTCGCCCGGCGCGGCCTGATAAATGATCCGCCTCCGGTCGGACTGGCCGCCGCGTGGCGGATTGATGCGTTCCCGGTAAATGCCGGCATGCACAGAAATGGCATCGCCCGGTTGGGCGAGATTGGCCGCCTGCTGAATCGTTCGAAACGGCTTTGCCCGCGTTCCCTCATTGTTATCGTCTCCCTGAACCGATACGTGAAACTCACTTGCGGCTGCAGTGGTGACCGCCATTCCAATTGAAAAAAGATGCAGGAGGATATGTTTGATCTTCATTGGGTCCCTTTAACCTTTACCAAAACCAACCCTGTGGAAAGCGAAAAGCTTTTAAGGGACAAATGAAATTCGCTCACCAAGCCAGACGCGCTTCTTCAGCCGGACACGTCTCTTCCTGGCTGGTTGTTGTATTGTTGCGGTGAAATCTGGCCAGCAGCAGCAAAGCCAGGCATCATTACCCGGCTTTGCTGCTCTGGTTTGGGCACTCAACCGTGACTTTGCTCCTTGGCGATTTCATCCGGCTGCCGCATGAGGAAGGGCAGGTATGGTTCGGGCGAGTTGGGCCAGATTTCAGCCGGGGTGAGGATTGCTCCTGTGCCGGCCTCTTCATAATCAGTCTGGTCGCCAGCCACGAATTCCAGCCCGGTCCATTTCCCCAAGTCCGTATCGTAGGTTTGAATGACAAACCCAGTGGTGATTTTGTTGATTTTCATGGCTCGGAGTCCTCTTTTACGCGCTCCACCCCGGCAAACCGACCGCCGCGCTCAATGGCGATCTCGCGGGTTGTCTTGATGCAGAACCTGCGGATGGTGCGCAGTGGCAGACGGTCCGCCTTACATGTTGCCGGTTGAGTTGAATCGTGGACGTGGTTTCCGGCCGAATAAACGACCCGGCCGCCAATCCATACCTCGTAGCCATTGCGGCTGTATTCGCCGTGAACGAGTGGCGGTTTTTTCATCCGCCAACCCTTTGCTGGTTGGTTTTCCGGGCCGATTGGTGATATTCGGGTTTCTTTGTCTTGCGCCCGACCGCCCCCAGGGCCTCTTCCAGGAACTGGGTGGCCTTTTCACAGTTCGGGCCTTTAAACCCAACTGCGTCAATCTGGATTTCTCCCGACGCCCCGATGATGATTTCAATGGTTCTGTTCATTTACACCCCCATGAGAACGAGTTTGATGGAGCCGTTCTGTGGTGGCCGCCGAAGCACGGACAGCCCCTTCTTCCTGGCTTCAATCGTGGTCTTGTGGACCCCGTAAAGCTGGAGGAGCTTGCCGTATCCCTGGCCGACCTCCTTCTCCACATGCCCTTCCCACATATCCGCCGTCAGGCCGAAGGTGCCGTCCGGTTGTTTGTTCACGGCGATGTCATACGGGCCTTTGAGCCGGATGACAAAATCGCCCTTGGTTTTGTTTTCATAATAGCCCCGGGCCTGGGCGTTTTGGAGCAGGGTCAACCCCAACTCCTGGCACGCGGAATGGAGGGCTGCGATGTCCTTGATTTGTGTTTTGATTTCAGTGAAGTGACTCATTGTGTATTTTTGTCCTTTCTTGGTTGATGATTTAATGATTGACGTTTTATGGCCGGCAGGGTGTTCCTTCCACGGCATCGTCCTCGGCGTGTCGGTTGCAGCGGATGCAGCACTGGGTGTGCAGACTGAAGATGTGCTCCTGTCCGACCAGTTGTTCCAGAGTGGTGTCGGTGGAAAATTCCGTGGCCACACCCTGGACAAAGACCCGCTCATTAGTGGAGCCATTTTCCCAGGCCGGCGCGGCTTCCACGTTCTCGAATTTGCCTTTGCGCAGAGCCTTCCTGATTTTGCGGAGGGCGGCCTTTCCGCTTTTGGCCTCCACGACAAAGTCAGCGAAACAGGCGATGTCATGGGCATACGAACAGACGAATTTGGGCATATTGATCCGGGGTTGAGAACAGGGTGTCAGGCGGCTTGCTGGCGCAGCCAATCAGACGTGTTCATGGTTTTGATTTCCTTGGCCGTGATGAGAGCAGCGCCGCCACCATAAGCGTCAATGCGCGGCTTGCTGCAATCATTCGACCACTCGAAGGCCACCCGGCCTTGAGGATCGAACTTCTCCAACAAATGCTGAATGAAGGCGCAGAGCGCATCTATCCCGCCATAATCGGAATGCAGCCAAAGTCCCCATTTGCCCTGGCCGCTTTCGGCGTCGGTTTCGAACTGCCAGTCTTCGTTCACTTCCTGGATTGAATCGGGAAGCTTCTCGGAAGGTTCATCGCCTTGCTGGACGCGGCTGGCATTGGCAGCCAGATCGAGCGCGTACCGTTGCGCGGCTTCATTGGGCAGCGGCAAGACCATGCTGAATTCGGTGAAATAATCGGCCATGATATTTTCCTTTTTGTTGATGGTTGTTGTGACTGTCGAAAATGGAACGTCCATTATGGAACCAAGGCGCAATGCAGTTTTCCGGCAGTTCCTGTGCTCGATGGGGGTTGACCATTCTCGGCTTTATCCTTGTAGAATGCGAATTGGCGGTTTATGTTGACGTCAAGTCTTTTTGCTTATGAACAATTGGCGACGTTCGGATTCGGTTGGCGGATCAGATTCAATAAACAAGCCGGGCGTTGCATAAAGAAGGCGGCTGCACAATCCCTTATGAAACAACTAATTTCCCTCCCAGACAGTGCGGAGATCGGACTGCTCCGCAGCCGGCTGGAGGCCGCGGGCATCGAATGCGAGATGCGTAATGAGTTTTCAACTCAAAGCATGTACGGCGGCGCTTTTTATCCAGAGATCTGGGTTCTGAAAGATGAGAAGTTTGCTGAAGCGAGCAAGCTGTTGGCGTCGTGCCGGCCAGCCCCGCTACCAGATGCTCATTGATGTCTAGTTGAATTGCTGGAGGGTCAGATGGAATGGAGCCGGGCCGGGCCTTTGACAGCACGACCCAACCCCACCCCGAATGTTCACGCGGCCAGATTGAATTTCCGCCGCCCCATCTCGCCAAACCGCTGGACTAGTTCGGTGGCATTTTCCCGGGCCATTTGGTTGGCCTGATCCCGCAGCCGTGAGAGGCCGTTGACGAGCTTGGCCCTGGCCGAGGCGCTGTCCCTGTATTCCTCCGCCGTCCTGGTGAGCAGTTCCCGGCGCACCTGCTGCAACCGCTGCTCCATTTCGGTGTCGTTGACAAAGTTCATTTGTTTGAACTCGTCAATGAACCGGACCAGGCGGTTGAGTGTTTTCTGTGCCGAGGGTGACTTTGACACAACCCAGGACCGGCAGACTGGATCTTTTTGATGCGATTTTAGAAAGACCGGGCAGGACGGCTTTCAAGTCCGCCACGGGGATTTCGACATTTGTTTTCATTGATTCCTTTCGTTTAAAACAAGCGCCAGCCCCACCTCCACGGTGAAGACTGGCGCTTTGGGTGAGTGTCTCCCATGGGAGACACGGGTTGTTTTACAGGATGGTTTTGCCTTTGGACGGATGCCGTTGGACTTGGTTGCGAATGAATTCCTTGAGGTTTCCTTCGCACTTGAGGAAGAACTCGCCGCCGACCCGGGTGAACTTGTGCGCCCGCCTCTTGGCCATTTCCAACGCGAATTCCTTGACGTGTTTGCGGTTGATCAACCGGACTTTGACAATCATCCCTCGTCCTCCTCCCCTTTGAACTTCAACTGGGAGACAACGCATTCGTGCTGCTCCACGTCCGTGCGCACGCCCAGGTAAACCGGCTGATACAGGGCGTTGCTCTCCTTGAAGGCGTAGAGGTAACGGACCTCCACCACCGCGCCGACCAGCGGCATCGGATGATTGGGCGGGATGGTGACGTTGCCACACGGAATCCATCCCTTTCCGTTCAGCAAGCGCACTTCCACACTGCGTTGAGCGTTGACCTTGGCCACAACCGCAGACAAGGTGGCGCAGAATTTGTATTTCAACTGAGGGCCGCCGCTATTGGGCCGGCCCGGCGTATAAGGCGCGTCCAAGCCGCTTGAGCACCACTCCTTCCCGTTTGTCCTGTTGCAGTTGTTTGAAGAGGAGCGCCTTCCTGGCCGGGGTGAACGCGCTTTCGACCCGCTCCAGATGAGTCAGGTGATCAGGCTCAAGCACCTTCATCAGGCGCTCCCAGCGATCCTCGTAGGGACGGCTTCGCAGGTCCTCCTCTCCCAGTTGCAGCAGGTCAAAGACGTACAGGACATCACCAACGCACTCCCCATCCAGGATGAGATCGCCGGAGATTTGGCCGACTTGATGAACGATGGGAGAAGGCAACCCGATCAACAGGCCCTTGCGATTGATCCCGTGAACGGCCGCGCCCTGCTTTTGCAGCAGGGTGCGCCGGCCGTCCTTCTTTTCCTGCAAACACCAGGCCGGGTCTTTGATGAGCCGTTGGACCTCCTCCTCTGCAATCGGGTTGAGCAATTGAGGGAGTATTCCTGTGACCCGCTCTGCCTTGGCCGTATGCTGATACGGCGTCCCGTCTTCCCCGGGCGTGTACCCTTTGGCTGTTTTCTCCCGCACCAGCTTGTCGTAGATCCCCTTGGCCGTGTCATAATCCACCGGGGTTGATGTTTTGGTGCCGGTGTTCATAGTGGAACCTCTGCGCCCATACGCGAAGTTGACGACGAATAATTCCCCGCTGGGTTCAATGCTGCACTGATACACCTTGTCCGAGGAACCCTCCCGGTAATACAGGGTGATGGATTCCGCCTGGGCGGATTCATAATTGCGTTCATATTTTCCTTTCTCTTGTTGATGGTTTATCTTGTTGACTGCAAATGGGCCTGCCGATAAATGGGCATGGGAAATTGCTGAAACGCTTGCTTCCGTGCTGGCGGCGGGATTAGGCTCGGTTCACAGCAAAGAACCTATGAAAATCACCGACCAGCACAGGAAAAAACTCTGCCACTTGCTCCACCACGCTTTGGTCGAGATGCGGCTGTTGGGTTGGGCCGGAAAATCAGAGCAGGCGGCGGATTTGGCAGACGCGTTCCATGAACTGCCCAAGGATATGTGGCGGGAGGACTTCAGCCTGGAATTCTTCCGGGAGGCGTTTTTGAAAGATTACCGGCAGAAATATCCCGAAGAAACAGTGATCAACTACGCGGCCGCCATTGATGAAATGCTGGCGGGGGGAGAAGATTACCGGATGAATTGACCCACGGAGCTTTCTTGGACGAGCAGACCATGCAGAACCGTGAAATACAATTCCCAGTCTCATTAGAGGTCACGGAGCAGCAGATCGATCTCTCCGCCCTCACCCAAAGGCAACGCGAGTTCTATTTGGATCTCCTTTCCGAAATCGCGGACATTTACAAAACCACCAACAAATCCAGGGTTGTTGTGGGGATCGCCGGCCCGACAGGAGCGGGCAAGTCAGTGGTTGCCGTTCTGCTTAAGGATTTGGCGAAGCAGGCCGGCTTGCCGTTTGCCTTGGAGTCCATCACCATCGATGCCTATCATTATCCGAACAGCTATTTGCATTCCCATTTCGCGGAGGGCGAACCATTGAAGAGGGTGAAGGGGCGCTTCGACACCTATGATGCCAAAGGGCTGGCCAGGGATCTTAAAGCCTTTGGCGGAGGGGAACGCGTCTCCTTTCCCACCTACTCGCGCAAATTGCACGATCCGGTAAAGGACGGCATTGTGGTGGATACTGAAAAAGCGCTCCTGATTGTCGAAGGTCTTTGGCTTCTCTATGATAAAGCTGGCTGGGAAGCAGTCGGCTCGCTGTTGGATTATGCCATCTTCATTGATGCAGACCGGGAGAGGGTAAAGCAATCCGTTCTCAAACGCCACATGAAGGGAGGAAGGACGTTGGAGGATGCATCAAATTATTACGAACTGGTGGACGCCAAGAACTCTGAGTTAGTGCTTACGACCAGGCACAGAGCGAACAAGGTCATTCCGCCCTATTATTCAGTGAAGTAAAATCCGATCTTTGCGTTTCGCACTCCACCTGATAAAGAGTGAGAGCCGGACCAGGACGAACCCAATCCGGCCCTCGCGTTGATGTTCTATCGCTGGATGGTGAGGAGGTTACCACTTATTGATGACGCACAATTCGCCATCCACCGGGCTGATTTCCAGGCGCTCGTTTTCAACGCCCTCCGTGTCGTAATCGAGCACGGTGACGTTAAGGTTGGGTGGCAGGTTCAACACTTCATGGACCAATCCGCCCTCCATGATGACGAAGATCTCGCGCTTGCGGGATTTTGTGACCTTCCCGAGCAGCCGTGTTTTCAATGTATCCGGCCGAGGGAGCACGCCGGGAGCAGGCACAAAAGTTGCAGACAGGTGGAAAAGCCCGGTCAATCGACGACTGACTCCGACGGTTAGTTAGGGCGCAGGCTGCGAGGCGAGGTTTGACAACTGGAGAATTTACCCGGTTGTTTGGGCGGCTCTCATTTCACGGATGAGCCAGGCACGGGCGTGGGTCCAGTAATATTTCGCGGTGCGTTCGGAGAGGCCCAGGGCTTGGGCGGCTTCAATGTTGGTCATGCCCACAAAACAACGCAGCTTGACCACCTCAGCCTGAACGGCATGGACGGCGGCGAGCTTGTCGAGCGCCTCATTCACGGCGAGGAGTTGGTCGTCGTCACCGGGTCCGGCAATTTCAATATTTTCAAGGTCCACCCGCTGCTGGTCTCCTCCGTGACGCAGGGCTTTTTTTCGGCGAGCCTTGTCGATGAGGATGCGGCGCATCGCCTCCGCGGCGGCGCCGAAGAAATGAGCCCGGCCAGAGAAGTTGGGATTTGTGTCGCCCACTAACCGCAGCCAGGCTTCATGCACCAGCGCGGTGGGCTGCAATGTCTGGTTGGGCGATTCGTTCGCCATGCGGGCCGCCGCCAACTTGCGCAACTCCTCATAGACCAACGGCAGCAGTTTATCGGCGGCCTTGGGATCGCCGTGTTCGATGGACTCAAGTATGCGAGTAACGTCGCTCAACAACGAAAATCGTTATCAGATTCTTCATTGTTGCGCCAGACTTTAGAAGCCGGGACAGGATCATTCTTTATGACCTATGCCCGGGTCCAACACCTTGGATTACTGCGATGATCGGACGCGGTAGAATCGACTGGGATAATTCGTCCACTGCGGATCGCTGAAATGGCTCGTGCCGCCGGTCAGGGTGTTGGTGCTCACCGGCATCCAGACCGGATTGGCCAGATTCGTGGCGGCTTCCACCACGATGAC
Source organism: uncultured Verrucomicrobiae bacterium (assembly GCA_963707025.1). Lineage (GTDB taxonomy): Bacteria > Verrucomicrobiota > Verrucomicrobiia > Limisphaerales > Palsa-1400 > JBEKOF01. The sequence goes on from CAVPOM010000005.1 coordinate 661,438, forward strand.
CGCGGTGGCAGGGCCGGTGAGGTTGAATCCGAATTGACCGGCGGTGACTCTCATCGCCGTGGCCTGCGGATTCCACAACACCGCCGGGACGCCTCCAAACGTCGAACCCCAGCCTGTCGTGCCAGCCAGGTAATAGACAGTGGCAGGGTCACTGCAGAAAGCGTATCCATTATCTGGCGGTGCGTTCCCCAGAAAATAGGCGGACGTCAGGTTGTAGCAGTATTCGAACGCAAGATACCCGATGTTGGTAACGCTGGCGGGGATGGTCACGCTTGTCAGGCTGGAGCAGACGGCAAACGCACCATCCCCGATGCTGGTGACGCTATTGGGGATGGTCACGCTCGTCAGTCTTTCGCAGGCGTCAAACGCATCATTCCCAATGCTGGTGACGCTGTTGGGAATGGTCACGCTCGTCAGGCTGATGCAGTAAGCGAACGCATAAGGCATGATGCTGGTAACGCTGTTGGGGATGGCCACGCTCGTCAGGCTTTGGCAGTTGTCAAACGCATCATTCCCAATGCTGGTGACACTGTTGGGAATGATCACATTTGTCAGGCCGTAGCAGTCGGCAAAAGCATTAGTCCCGATGCTGGTGACGCCGTTGGGGATGGTGTAACTTCCGCCCAGACCGCCGGGAAATTGCAGCAGTGTCGCTTGCGCCTTGTCAAACAAAACTCCGTTCGTACTGCTGTAAGCCGGGTTGGCCGCATCCACGGTGATGTTCGTCAGGCCGGTGCAGTCGAAAAACGCCTGAACTCCGATGCTGGTGACGCTGTTGGGAATGGTGTAACTTCCGCCCAGACCGCCGGGAAATTGCAGCAGTGTCGCTTGCGCCTTGTCAAACAAAACTCCGTTCATACTGCTGTAAGCCGGGTTGGCCGCATCCACGGTGATGCTCGTCAGGCTGGTGCAGTCGCCAAACGCCCCAGCCCCGATGCTGGTGACGCTGTTGGGGATGGTCACGCTCGCCAGCCTGTGACACCCTGCGAACGCCCCAGCCCCGATGCTGGTGACGGGATAACCGTCATAGATGTTACTAATGACGACATTGGAAACGGCGTTCGGACTGTTTGTGACATAAGCGGTATTACCGGACACCGCGTAGTTGACTTGCGCCTGAACCAGCGCGGGCAGCGCCAGCAACGCGGACAGGATGAGCAAGACTGAAGACCAGCCAGCACGCGAACGCACGGCTGTCTTTCGAGAAGGGTTTAGATCATTCATAATGGTCTCTATACGGGCAGTTTTCATTTTTCGTGCTTGAGTTGATGTGCTCACCATTGACCAGTGCGAAATTCCGGGGCCAAAGGTACAGTTCATTCTTGAAGAAAGTGATGAATCACGAACGAACCGTGAAATCACCCGGAGATGCTTGAAGAAAGCCGTTTTGGCGTGGTGCCGATACCGCCGCCAAGGTTGATGAGGAACGGCTATTGAAAAGTCACTTCTGCAACGGCGGTTCGGCAACCGGCACGGAGGGGCCCTTAAGGCGGAGCGCCAGCATTTCCTCTCGGAGCTTAAGAGCCTCCTCCCGACGGCCAGCCTCGTCGTAGGAATCCGCCAGGTTGTTCATCGCCATGAGCGTGCTGGGATGTTCCGGGCCGAACACCTTGCGGAGGAGCGGGAGCACCTGCTCCCGCAGCTTGAGCGCCTCGCCACGACGGCCAGCGTCGTTATAGGAACTCGCCAGGTTGCCCATTGCGCCGAGCGTGTCGGGATGTTCCGAGCCGAGCACCTTGCGACTGAGCGTCAGCGCCTCTTCCCTCAGCTTGAGAGCCTCGTCTTTGCGGTTGGCGTCGTCGTAGAAATTCCCGAGGGCCAGGGTGGCCATGATCGTGTCGGGATGTTCCGGGCCACTCACCTTGCGGCGGAGTGAGAGCACTTGCTCACCCAGCTTGAGGGCTTCGTCAAGACGGCCAGCGTCGTGATAGGAAATCGCCAGATTGCCCATTGCGCTGATCGTATCGGGATGTTCCGGGCCGACCACTTTTTGGTAAAGCCTCAGCATCTCCTCCTTCAGTTTAATCGCCTCCCCCAGGCGGCCGAGCGAGCCATAGTAACGTGCCAGGTTATTCATCGCACCGAGCGTGTCGGGGTGTTCCGGGCCGAATGCTTTTTGACAAAGCCTCAGCGCCTCCTGACTCAGCTTGAGCGCCTCGTCTTTGCGGCCGGTCCCGTCGTAAGAATACGCCAGGTTGATCATCGCCGCGATCGTGTCGGGATGTTCCGGGTCGAGCGCCTTGCGGGTGAGCTGGAGCGTCTTCTCCCTCAGCTTGAGCGCCTCGTCTTTGCGGCCGGCCTCGTCATAAGATTTCGCCAGGCTGGTCATCGCTATGAGCGTGGTGGGGTGTTCCGGACCGTCCACTTTTTGGTAAAGCCTCAGCGTCTCCTCGCTCAACCTGATCGCCTCGTCTTTGCGGCCAGCGAGGCGATAGGACATCGCCAGGTTGTTCATCGCCATGAGCGTGTTGGGATGTTCCGGGCCGAGCACCTTGCGACTGAGCGTCAACATTTCTTCTCTCAGTTTGAGCGCCTCGTCTTTGCGGCCAGCGTCATCATATGAAATTGCCAGATTGTTCATCGCCAAGAGCGTGCTGTGATGTTCCGGGCCGAGCACCTTGCGGGTGAGCGGGAGCACCTGCTCCCTCATTTTGAGCGCCTCGTCAAGACGGCCGGCGGCGTGATAGGAACTCCCCAGGTTGTTCATCGTCACGAACGTGTCGGGATGCTCCGGACCGAGCAGCTTGCGCCTGAGCGTCAGCGTTTCCTCGCTCAGCTTGATCGCCTCGTTAAGACGGCCGGCGACGTGATAGAACGTCGCCAGGCTGTTCATCGCCGCGAGCGTGTTCGTGTCGTCCAGACCGAACGTGGCGAGGTAGTAATCGCGAACTTTCTCCTGTAGAAGAATGGCCTCGGGGTAGAGTCCCAGTCCGTAGTAGGTGGAACCAAGGGTGGCTTGGAGCTTGGCCCGGCGGGCCGGCTGGGTGGCGAGGTCGGTTTCGAGTTTTTTTGCCGCCGCGCCGAGAGTTTCGGCCATTGTGATTGCGCGGCCGTTGCGGGCAGGGTCCGGACTTTGAAACACTTCGGTCAGGAACTTGGAGACGGCTTCGGAGTCGGCCAGACGTTGTGTGGCCAAAGCTTCGTTTGCTTTGGACTCCACGAGACGTTGTTGGGCCAGGGCTTCTGCTTGCATGGCCCGTCGTGCCTGGCGATTGGCTCGGACGGCCTGCCAGGCGCTGATCGCAGTGGCGGCCATGAGCACCGCGGCCATCAGTGTTGCCACGGCGAAGGCGGTCTTGTTGCGCTGCCAGCTCTTTTGCAGCCGATAGCCGGCGCTCGGCGGCCGGGCCTGGACCGGCTCGTTTTCCATGTGGCGCTGTATGTCCATCGCCAAACCGTTGGCCGTCTCGTATCGCCGCGTCCGATCCTTATCCAGCGCTTTCATCACAATCCAGTCCAGATCCCCACGCACCAAATGAATCAATTTGGGAGGTTCGGTCTGCCGGTGTTGGGCGATTAACGTCAGATCCGCTCCCAGCATCGTGCTCAAACAGGTGGAGGGACGCGGCGGTTCCTGCTCCCGTATCATCCGACGGATTTCATCCAGCCCGGCTTGCAACAACTTTTTGGCGTCAAACGGCGTCTGGCCCGTCAACAGTTCATAAAGCAGGACACCGAGGCTGTAAATGTCGCTGCGGGTGTCAATGTCCAGCACTCTCATCTCCGCCTGCTCCGGGCTCATGTAGGCCGGCGTCCCAACGAACTGCTCGAAGGCGGTGAAGGGGGTGTGATCAGTCAATTTGCCTTGCGTCGCCTTGGCAATTCCAAAGTCAATCACCTTGGGCACGGGCGCGCGGTCGTCCATCGTCACCAGAATGTTGGACGGTTTGATGTCCCGGTGAATGATGCCTTTCTGGTGGGCGTGCTGAATGGCCCGGCAAACTTGAATGAACAGGTCCAGCCGTTCCCGGGTGGAAAGATTGTTCTGGTCGCAGTAATCGGTGATTTTGATGCCACGCACCAGTTCCATGACGAAATAGGGTCGTCCGGCATCCGTCGCGCCGGCGTCCAGCACCTTCGCAATGTTGGGATGGTCCATCAACGCCAGCGCCTGCCGCTCGGCTTCAAAACGGGCGATGACATTCTTGGTGTCCATGCCCAGCTTGATGACCTTGAGGGCAACCCGGCGGCGAACCGGCTCTTCCTGTTCGGCCATATAGACCACCCCGCAACCGCCTTCGCCAATTTGTTGGAGCAGTTTGTAGCGGCCAATCCGGTCGCCGGGTTTCTCGGCGGGTATCATTGGAGGACGGACGGTTTTGCCTTCTCCGGGCAAAACTGCGGCCGAGCCTTCAAGGCAGGCGCAAGATTCTTCGCTGGCTTGAAGCAGGGCTGCCACGCGCTGACGCAGTGCGGGGTCGCCGGCGCACGCTTGGTCAAGATATGCGGCGCGCTCCGCGGGTGGCAATTCCAGCGCCGTGTTGAACACCTCAATTTCGTGTTCCGATGGCTGAGGCATAGGCTAAGCTGATCATTCACCGTTCAGTGCGAAAAAAACAGCGCAAAAGGACAAAAAAAGTTTTCCCATCCCGTGGAGGTAAAAATGACCGAGGAAGTATTTTTTCGAGAACTGGAGCATCGGAATGTCCACAACTCAGGGCGGTTAAGCGTGATCAGGTCCAGCTTACTCAAGCCGCCGTCGGGAGAGCATTATGCTTCCAGTTGGCCTGGGCCCACGCCGCTGGCGTGAAATCCCTAATCTGGGTGATCTTGGCGGCAGGCAAGCGGGAGAACAAATCTTTCAAATAATCGAAGGGGTTGATCCCATGGCGCCGACAACTGCCGAGCAACGTGTAAATCACCGCGCTACGTTCGCCAGCTTCGGGATGGCCTATGAACAAAAAGTTCTTTTTGCCCAGAGCGGATGGGCGAATTGAGCTGGACCCCTATTTTTAGACCACAGGTAAGTTTCGATTTTTGCCGGTTTGCTGTAGATAAGAAAGAGCAGACTTATGAAAGCAAAACGGAAAAGACACAGTGCGGCCTTCAAGGCCAAAGTGGGATTCGAAGCCCTGGTGGGGCTGAAGACGGTCGCGCAATTGGCGCGAGAGTATGCGGTGCATCCGGCGCAGGTCACGCAGTGGCGGGCGACGATTCGGGATCACATGCCCGAATTGTTTGAGCCCGGGCAACCCCGCACGGAGGATCAGGAACAGTTGATTGCCCAACTGCATGAGAAGATTGGCCAACTGACGGTGGACTTGGACTGGCTTAAAAAAAAGTCCAGGCAACTGGGGCTTTAACATGTTTAATCGCTCCCGATCCGCAGCTCAGCGTGCGGCGCCAGTGCGAGCTGCTGGCGGTGTGCCGTGGCAGTTATTATTACCAGTGCTGTCCGGAGACAGAGGAGAACCTGGCGCTGATGCGGCGGTTGGACCAGATGCATTTGGACCACCCGGTTTATGGCAGCCGCAAACTGACCGTGCTGTTGCGCCGGGAGGGTTTGACCATCAATCGCAAACGGGTGGTGCGGCTGCTGCGGTTGATGGGGATCGAGGCGATTTACGCCAAGCCCAAGACGAGTCTGCGGGAGATGGGGCACCAGATTTATCCGTATCTGTTACGCAATTTGGCAGTGACGGGACCGGATCAGGTTTGGTGTTCGGACATTACGTATGTGCCTATGGCAACTGGGTTTATGTATTTGGTGGCGGTGATGGATTGGTGGAGTCGTTACGTGCTGGGATGGCGCTTGAGCAACACGTTGGAGGCGGACTTTTGTGTGGACGCTTGGGAGGCGGCGTTGCGGGCGGGGCGTCAGGCGCCGTTGATTTCCAATACCGACCAGGGATCGCAGTTCACCTCCCCGATGTTTATCGATGCGGTGGAATCGGCGGGGGTGGACGTGAGCATGGACGGACGGGGTTGCTGGATGGACAACCGGTTTATCGAGCGGCTGTGGCGGAGCGCCAAGTATGAGGACATTTATTTGCAAGACTATGGCGACGGGTTGGCGGCAGGGCGCGGACTGGGCCGGTGGTTTGACGGCTACAACCGGGAACGACCGCACCAGGCGTTGGGCTATGCGACGCCGGCGGACGCGTATTTTGATCCCGGCACGCATGGAGCCCAACCGGCCAAATGGGAAGCGATGCAACCTGCCAGAGGCAGGAGCGATCGCAGCACTTGACAGAGAGGCAGGCGGCAGGAAAAGGCTTGAAATCAGACCGCCTGCGGCGGTAGAGTTGAGAACCCTAAGAAAACGGAGAGGGAGGACGGGCAGTGCTCCGCATCGCTCGTTCTCTCTTTTCGAAAGGGGTTTGAAACACGGAATGAACAGTAGTCAACTACAATTAGTAATGACAGCAATCGGCAAAAGTCGCGCTTATTTCATGCGCTCCGTGGTCTAAAGGATGGGGTCCACCTCAAATCGAGTTTTCAATTAAATTTGAATCGATCTCCAAAACCCCATCATCCACAAAGCGCGTCAACGCTTCCCAACGTTTGAGCGCATAATCAATGGCCTTTCCCAACAGTCCTTGGGGCAATGTGCGACGACGCATAAACTCCATCGCCCGGCGCAATCGTTCCAAGACCGGACGGCTTTGCCAGTTCCGCATCGCCGCCCGCAACCGAGGACCGGCCCTCTTCTCACGCAGGAGGTTGCGCTGCTTGTCCGAGCAGTTCCACTTCTCCTCGAATGACCGGCGGCCATTTCCGTTGCCGGCGTTACGATTGCCATTGCCATCTGGCCCAGGCAGGAATCCCGTGTTCTGAATGTCCCGGTCCACGTTGCTTTGGAGCGTGGCAAAGAGTTGCCCGGCTCTCATTTTCAACCTGGCTGATGTCGCTCACCTCCTTGCGGACGGTCAGCGAGTACTGGTGTGACGAATAGCCCGGCAAACCGAGTTTTTTGGAATAATTGGCTTCGAGCACAATCATGGTGTGATTCTCCTTTCGTTGAAACGAAAACACCCGGTTCATCACCGGGCGCCTTGATCCGTGTTTTTGATTTACGAGCAGCCGCCATGGATCAAGAGGCGGCTTCCGTTTTGTTTGGTTGGAAATGCAGTTGCAGGGTGGGATTGGTCGGCACGACGGGCTCGCTGGCGAACTTCATGTGGGCGGCGGCGAGGACGGGATGCAAAACGGGCGGTTGACAACGGATCGGTTGTTGCATGATTAAAAGGGTAACATTATATGCTCACGTTTGCTCAAGCGTTGGAGTTGGCCGAGACCTGGATTAGGATCGTCACGGGAGATCAGGCTATTGTGGTCAAAGAGGACACGCTCAAACGACCCTACGGGTGGGTTTTCTTTTACCAGAGTCGTAAATACTTGGCCTCTGGCGAGACGCGGGATAGGCTGGCAGGGAACGCGCCCATTTTAATTGATCGAGTGAACGCCGAGCTTCGAGTCACTGGCACGGCGCACTCGATTGAGAAGTATTTGGCGGACTACGAAGCGACGATCCCGGCGGCGCGGAAGCAAATGAGCCCACCGAAAGAGCCGTGAGTGCGGGATGTTAGGGTGTTTCGATCTGATCCTTCATACGGTAACTCCGGCCTTCCACGATCACCGTTTCGGCGTGGTGCAGGAGCCGGTCCAGCACGGCGCTGGTCAGGGTGCTGTCGTTGTTGAAGATTTTGGGCCAGTTTTTATAGGGCTGGTTGGTCGTGACGATGGTCGAACCGGTCTCGTAACGCTGGCTGAAGACTTGGAAGAGCAAATCGGCGCCGGTTTTATCGATCGGCAAATATCCAAGCTCGTCAATACAAATTATGCTGGGGCTCATGTATTTCTTGAGTTCGGCTTTGAGGCGGTGGGTGGATTGGGCCGCCGCCAGAGTGTTGACGATGTTGATGGCGGTGGTGAACAGCACCGTGTGGCCGGCCAGACAGCCCTCATAGGCCAGCGCGGTCGCCAAGTGGCTCTTTCCGAGGCCGGCGCCGCCCATGAAAATGACATTGGCCTTGGCCTTGAGGAAGGAGAGGCGGAAGAGATTTTGCACTTGGGTTCGATTGATTTTCTTGGGCCAAGTCCAGTTGAACTGTTCGAGGGTTTTAATGACCGGAAAGCGCGCCGCCTGGATGCGGCGCTGGGTCGCCCGGTCCTTCCGCCGGAGGGCTTCGCCTTCGGCCAGGCGGCTTAGAAAGTCCAGTTGCGTCCAGTTTTTCTCCGCCGCCTCTTGGGCCAGGGCTTGGTGGTGCTCCTGAAAATAGGAGAGTTTGAGGTAAAACAAATGCGTCACAAGTTGATCGTCGTTCATGGGTTGGGTGGAGAGTCGGGTTGGTTCTTGGAGTCGTAAAGAGAGAGGTCTGGCGCGGGCAGATCCAACTCCAGCAGGTCTTGTTGCCGAGTCAGGTGCAACGCGCCGGGTTCCTCGGGCGGATGCTGGCGTTGCTGTAAAAGGTTGGCGATGTATTCGCAGGAAAAAGCCTGATAGGTGAAGGCGTCTTCCATGGCGCGAGCGACCGCTTCGACGCCATAAAGCTCGCTCAAGGCGACGATCTTCTGGACGTGATGTTTGGGATTGAGACGCCGCTGTTCCAGTTGCTGATAGTAATCGTCGGCCTTGGGGCACAGGGCCAAAAAGCGCAGGTAGAGCTTTTGCTCGCGTGCCTTTTTACGGTGCAAGAGCAAGGGCGCCACATGGTCGGGCAACTCGTAGTCCTGGTTGCGGTCGTAACGGCGCACATGTTCGGCCACCAGCTTCTCCTGGTCATAAACCAGGAGCCGGTCGGCGAACCGTTTCAAGGTGAGCTGGCTCGACGCATACTGGCAGGGGACCGAATAACGGTTGCCATCAACGATGATGCGGAACTGACTGTTGACCCGGACGGGGCCTACGACGGCCGCCTCATAAGGCAGCGGATGGAGGGGCTTGAGGTTTTCCTGGGTGAAGAGTTCCTGGGGCGTTTTTTGGGTCTGACCGTGAACCCGGATATTGGCCACCGTGTCCAACCAATAGCGCGCCGCCGGATTAACGGCTTGAAAATCCGAGAGTTGCAGACCGTTGAGGAAGTTCTTTTTGACATATCCCACGCCATTCTCGACGCGCCCTTTTTCCTGGGGCTGAGATGGGCCACAGGCTCTGATTTGAAAACCGTGATGGTTGGCAAAATCCAAGTAACGCGGGTTGAACGTGATCGAGGTGCCGACCCGGCTCAAGACGGCGACCTTGCAGTTATCGACCCAAACCTGGCACACCACCCCACCGAAGTATTCCAGGGCGTGCTGGTGGCAGGCCAGAAAATGCTCCATCGTTTCGGCCAGCGTGAACTCCAGATACATTTTGCGGCTGAAGGCCAGCACCATGATAAAAAAGGACAGGCGGCGCTGGGTGGATCCCACCGGGACCGAACCGGCGCATCCCCAGTCCACTTGGGCGCACTCTCCGGGTTCAAAGTGGAGCGTCAGGAAAGCCGGCCGCGGTTTGGGGCGCACCTGGCGCACGAACTCCTTGAGGATGGTGTAGCGTCCCTGGAAGCCCCGCTCCTTGAGTTGCTGGAAAATCTGCTGGGCCGAGTAAGCATGTTGTTCCAACAGGCGGACGATGTTGCCCTTGAACGGATCAAGTTTGCTGGGGCGCTGAGGGATGGCGGCGGGCTTAAAACTCTCCCGCCCGGCCCATTTGCGGACGGTGTTCAAACCCAGTTTGAGTTCGCGGGCGATCTGCCGCAGGCCCAGCTTCTTTTCGGTGAACAACTGCCGAATCTGGCAATAGGTTTGATAATCGATCATGCCGCACCTCCCAGCGCCTTGCGCAAAATGTCCCCCACGCTGACCGGGCCCGACCGGTCTCCGCTGACGGGTTCCAAGCTCAGGACCTGGTAAAGAGGTTTTTCATAGGCAATCAGCCCGGCTTGGACCAATTGCTGGCGGCTGGCCGAAAGACCCACCTGATCTATTTTCAAGCGCCGCATCAGCGAGGCGTCGGAGTAGTAGCTCAGTCCCTCGACGTTGGCCACGCTGGTCAGGAACAGGTAGAGCGCCCAAGCCGCGTGATCACACCGGAGGAAGTAGTTTTCCCGCACCAGCCGGTGATTGATCCAGCTGAACTGGGGCGGGACTTTCCGGAGCCGCTCCGGATTGAGGACACGTTTTTTCATGCAATAATCTTTCAAGGTTCATGCCGGGCACCATGCCCAGAATGTCGTGTCCCTTGCTTACCAAGCGCCGGGCACTGGTGGCGATGTCGTCTTGCAAGGTACTGCCGACGAACATGGAGAGAAGCCCCACAAACAGAGGCACTTGCATCGAACAGAGGTCTGTAAGGGACAGTCGGTAGAATTTTCGCAACTTCTTGTGGCGCAGGAACTTGCTGCGAACAGCCGTCTTGTAAGGTACGGCACCGGTAGCGAGCGGTGTTTTTCCAAGCCCGGTGCTCTTTCTGCCAGTCGCGGGCTCGCTGGGCGTTCTCCCATCCCGGAAGTAATTTTCGTTCTCCGGCTTGGCCAGCCATGCCCGCATGAGCTCGCTTTTCGGGCCTTGCGGCAGTCGGGTTTGAGGCAATAGCACTGGCGTTGTCCACCCCGGTAATCGGGAAGAAAAAGTTCGTTGCAGTGCAAGCACTTGCGTCGGGGTTGCGGCGGCTTCATTGGTTCCAAAATCAAAAGGAACCAGTATCGGAAAACCGACCGAAAACGGACGAAAATCCAGCCGCAAGAAAAATCAAAGGGGGAGAAGAAGGAAAAGAGTTTGCAGCCAATCCTCCGAAGAAAAGCCACAGGAAGAAGATCCCATTCTAAACCGCCCGTTTTGCATCCATTCGACTTC
>CAVPOM010000006.1:0-830093 GCA_963707025.1 uncultured Verrucomicrobiae bacterium
TTCCCTTCACCCGCTCCAACTTCATGCAATCACCTTTAAACCAACACCTTACGAACCATTCACAAACTTGGAAACGCCTCACTGCTAACGCCCACTGCTAACATTTCCAACGCAATGCAAGACAGTCTAGGGTGGTCAACCCATGAGGAAAGCGGCACGGTGGCAAGGTGTTTTGCCCGGCCATATGAAACTGATTCGCCGCCCCTAAAACCTCCTTTCAAGTATAACACCCATGACGTGGAAACCTTTACATTGCGAATTAGATAATGCAAAGTCCCTTCATGAAAGCAAACCGACTGTTCCTCCATCCAGCCGGGAAGTTGATTTCGACCGCCTTCACGCTTATTGAGTTGCTGGTGGTGATCGCCATTATCGCCATCCTGGCGGCCTTGTTGCTGCCGGCGCTGGGAAAGGCAAAACTGGCAGGGAAGAGGATTTCATGCCTCGATAATTTGAGGCAGATGTCGTACTCGCGCCGCATGTACACCGACGACAATTTAGGGAACTTGGTCCTGTCTGTGGCCGACGAGGATAGCATAGATACAACCATCCAAACTGGCGATGCCAAGGTGCTGGTCTGCCCTTCGACCCATGTGCCCCCGACCGCGCTGTCGGAGGATGGGTGGGGCACCGCCGATACCACTTACTTCGGCTTGAATTCTGAGGCGCCGTCCATACCTGGGAGCTACGCCATCAACGGCTGGCTTTCGGTGAACCACACGCCGGTGGATTCGTATCCCCAATTCTTCTTTAAGAAGGAGGCGGACCTTCAGGCCCCGGCCGCGATCCCGCTTTTTCAGGATTCAATCTGGTACTACGTGTTCCCTTTGGAAACAGATCCCACCCTGAATCCTGCAAACCTGCACGACGGCTACTCCGGCCATCGCTCCCCGTGCATCCATAGCATGGGCCTTTGTTTGATTGACCGGCACAACAACCGTCCCGCCGCCGCTGCGCCGACTGCTTATCCTTATTTCAGAGGCCAGGTGCTTCCCGGTATCATCAACATGGCGTTCGCCGACAATCATGCTGAACTCGTGAAGTTGAACAACCTCTGGAGTTACAAATGGCATCGTGGCTGGATCACACCGAGTCCTCATCCTTGAGAGGGTTATCCATATCAGTATTGTGCCAAGCTCCTATTCCTGGCGGCCGGCTGCGCCAAGACATTCCGTTTAAGCCTCCTCAGGGCATGCCACCGCCTCCTTGTTGGCGCCGGTTAAAATCATTCACCCGATGAACGACAGGCTCAAAATGCTGAATCCCGCGGAAATCAGGCACTCCCCGTCTGAATCCGTGCTTTTCAGGCAAGAGTAATCCTTCTTAGCGGAGCATCTCATTGCGGCGGAAATCTCGGATAGCTTGTCTGCAATGGGGAATGACCGGGGCGATGACAAACCAGCGTCTGGACCCATTCGCAAAGCCGTCTTCCGAGGCGGCGGCAAGCTTCGCGGTCTGCTTCATTGCGGGGCTTTCCCGCGCAGATAGCGCCATAATGGAGTGTTTGGCCCGGCGCAACGTAATCCGGCACCCCAAACACCAGCATCCCAAAATTCATCATCACAATTTGCAATGCCAGACAGGTCAGTTCGCCGCCCCCAGCCAGTCCGCCGGAAGAGGTGAACGCGCACCCGATCTTTCCGTCTATCTTGGGCCAGAGCGGTTGGGCCGTAACGTCCCACCATTGCTTCATCTCCCATGGGATTGTCCCCATATGCGTGGGGGCTCCGGCCGCAACGCCGTCGCACCACATCAAGTCCTCGGCGGTGGCCTCGGCGACCGTCTTGAGCCGCAACTCGGTCAGGGGAACGCTGCGGGCGCCCTCGGCCACCAACTCCGCCATCCTCTGGGTGTGTCCGTCCCGGCTGAAATATAAGACCAGGATGCGGGCCATGCGTGTTCCTTCGTTTTCCATGTCTTCAATCCTGCCGTTCCCATCCGATTGCCATATAGTGCCATGACAGTAATCTGTAACATTTGCAGATGTCAATTGCGTTCCATAAAAGTTTTACCAGGCAAATGAAAACTTCAGCCGTTCCACTTGCCATGAGGGTTCGATTCCCTTCACCCGCTCCGGTGTTATTGCCACGTCAATCCGATGGGTGTCCCGGCTTCAGGCGGCCCCCACGGAAACCGTCCAAAAGCAGGACACGGGCGGGATGCATGGCGACTAATAATACACTTTACTCCAAGCGCGCTTTGACCATCGTTATATGGCACGGGTAAAGCTTCCGAATAATTTATGACAAATATCAGATTATTCTCCTGCCTTGTTCTTGGAAGCGTCGCAGCGGTTGTCACTCAGACGGCCCGGGCGCAGAACTTCATTGTCAACAGCAATTTCGCCACCGGTGATTTCTCCGGCTGGATGGTCGCCGAAACCGGCGGCGGCGGCAGCCCCGCTGACTACGGGGTAACCGCCGGAAACGATGGCGGCGCCAAGGTCCCCAATACCGGAGACACTTACGGCGCTTATTTTAATCCGAACGGCGGCACCATGGATCTGGCGCAAACGGTGGTGCTTCCCGCCGCCGGGAGTTACCTGGTGAGTTGCTATGTGCGGCCGGTGATCAATGACGCGGATACCTTGACCATCTACCTGGGCGGCGTGCCCGTCTTCACCACCAATCTTCAATTCGGGTCGCCTTACACCCAGATCACCGCCTCCGTCTCCGCGCCGGCTGGCTCGCAAGTGATTGATTTTCAGTTCACTCCCGGCGGCGGTCCGATGTTTTTTGACGATGCGAGCCTGGTCTCGACCGCCGTGGCTCCGACCCCGTGTTCCGTCCTGGGCAGCGCCGACGCGGGCGCGGTCATCGGATTGGATGGCACGCGGATGGAAACCGAGTTCTCGCTGATTGATGGCGACGAGTACGTTTGCAAAGGCGGTTCGTTGGAAAATCACCTTCGCAGCACCATCCACGGCAGCGTCTTCGAATTTAAAAACCGCCAAACCTCCGGCCGCGGCAGGATCGAAGGAACGGTGACAGTGGATCCGACGCTGCTGGACTCGGTCAACGCCGACGCTTTGAACGCCTCCGCGACGCTCGCGGCCCTGACGCCAACACAGGTGTTGGGACGGATCAACCGCCCGACCGTGGTGACCGGCAACGGCGGTGTGAATATTATTGACATCCATGGAAACATCACCGAGTCACTCATCCTGAGCGGCAGCGCCAGCGATGTTTTTTTCATCAACGTTTCGGGCACCATTGACCTGCGCGACCGCTCGACTTTGGCGGTGATCAATGGCGTAACGCCGGGCGCCGTTCTTTACAACCTGACCGGCGCTGGCACGGTCGAGGTTCATGTTCGCAACGGCATTAACGGGACAATTCTGGCTCCCGATTATAACTTCATCCTCGAAGGCGAGTTCAATGGCGCGGTGATCGGCGGCGGAAGAAACAAGACGATCAATCTGGCCGGAGCGCGGGTCAATCAACCAGACTGCCCTCAATGATGCCAAGGGGCGGTCCTGGAGAAACGACCCTTTGGTTGTGGGAGAATCGGCTTTGTTGTGAATCACATTCGATCACACGGGGCGGACGCCCTTTACAAGAAGAACGATTTCGCTTGAAAGCAACAACCACGGTAACAACCATCGTCGTGTTGCGGATTGTTCGCCGATGTGTGAACCCTTGATAATCAATGTGTCACATCGGCAGTTGTTGAGAAGAGGGTTCGATGACCTTCACCCGCTCCATTGATTATCAAGCACTTACGAATGAGTGCAGTAAAAGGGCAGTAAACGCGGGGGGATTCTCTGTGGGATACCAATCTTGAGTATCTATCCGTTATGCTGGACTAACACTACGGGTTACTTGGCCGGACGCGTCAGCCCTTGCGCTTCCAGCCAGTAGTAGAATTCGTCGATCCAGTGGTCGCTCGATCGCCCCTGTTTTCGCATGCCCCAGCCATGACCCCCCGAGCTAAATGCATGGAATTCCGGGCGGTATCCGGCCGCCTTTAGTGCATCGTAGAAGCGGACGATGTAACGGCCGGCAAGGTTGTCGTCTTGCGCCATCGCGATGAAGAAAGGCGGTAAACCTTGCGGTATCGGCGGCACGGATGCGATTGGGGCACCGTAAATCGGAGCCGCGTAGTTCGGGCGCGCATCGGGTTGTATGGCCGCATAAGCAGTGATCATCCCCCCGGCGGAGAACCCGGTGAAGACGATGCGATCCGCAGAGATGCCCCATTCGGCGGCGTGCGCGCGCACGACTTTGACGGCCTGGATGCCATCGGCAATGCCGTACTTACCGTCCTCGTCGATCAAAGCGAGGTTTTGAAGTTGAGCCCCGAAGCGCGCGCCGGCGGACTGATTCAGTTGCGCGGCATCCTGGCCTTCGAGTTGCACCGTCCGATACTTCAAAACGATGGCCACAAAGCCTCGATCCACCAGCCATTTCGCGACGTCATGACCTTCCGAATCAATTGACAGAGCTACGAAGCCGCCTCCGGGGGCGATAATAACGGCTGTGCCGTTTGCTTCGGGCGCGGCAGGGCGGTAACGGTCAGCGTCGGCGTGGCCACGTTGACCATGCGGCGGTTATTCCCGGAACCAAGAACGGTCTCCGTCTGTTTCCATTCTTCGGAGCCGGGGGCAACCCCGGGCCAGAGATTGATAACCGCCGGCGTCGCTGCAGCCGTGTTTTTGCTGGCATCTTGTGCGCTGGCTGAAGTTAAAAGGGCGGCTCCAATCACGCAGAGTCCGATAAAAAATGTGCGGTCACTTTTGTTCATAGACTTTTGCTCCTTCAGCGGTAAGACATTTTCAGGATGGATTCTGGAAGGCGCTCGCCCTGGATTGGGATCTTCAAAGCTGCGCTATTGATTTCATCAATATCTTCCCGCGTCAGTTGGAGCGAGGCAGAGCCGATGTTCTCCTCCAGACGATGAATCTTGGTCGTTCCGGGAATCGGAACAATCCAGGGTTTCTGGGCCAGCAGCCACGCCAGCGCGATTTGTGCGGGGGTGGCATTCTGTCGTTGGGCAATTTGCTTCAGCAGATCTACCACTGCCAGGTTTGCGCTACGAGCTTCCTCGGTGAATCGAGGAAATGCCGATCGGAAGTCCGTGGTTTCGAATTTCGTTGAGGCATTGATCTTTCCGGTCAAGAATCCTTGGCCAAGAGGTCCAGGGAACAAAACCGATCCCCAATTCCTGGCAGGTTGGAAGCACCTCTGGTTCGGGTTCTCTCGTCCATATCGAATACTCGCTCTGCACTGCTGTAATCGGCTGGACCGCGTGCGCTCGACGAATGGTGGTTGCTGCGGCCTCAGAGAGGCCAAAGTGCTTCACCTTGCCGCCCTGAATCAACTCCTTCACTGCGCCCGCGACATCCTCGATCGGCACGTTTGGATCAACACGATGCTGGTAGAAAAGATCGATGACGTCGGTCTTGAGGCGCTTGAGTGACGCTTCAGCAACCTTCTTGATATGCTCCGGTCGGCTGTTAAGCCAGCCCCGCCGCTGCCCGTCGGGAGAGATGTCGAAACCGAACTTCGTAGCAATCACAACCCGGTCGCGATGTGGCGCGAGCGCCTCGCCCACAAGAACTTCGTTCGTGTACGGACCGTAAGATTCCGCCGTATCGAAGAAAGTCACGCCCCGTTCGGCTGCTGTGCGGATTACAGCTATGGCTTGCTGCTTTTCAGTGGCTGCCCCATAGCCGTAGCTAAGTCCCATGCAGCCAAGACCAATGGCAGATACTTCCAAACCGCTGTTTCCGAGTTTTCGCTTCCGCATGCGGTTCTCCTTTTAGATATTGCAAATTTGCCGTTCGATTGCCGGGCCATGCCGGGACCGCCATTCGCCCGGCGAAGTTCCTTCCCATACTTGAAAGGCGCGAAAGAAAGAGTTGGCGTCTGCAAAGCCCAGTAAGAAGGCGGCTTCGTTCAATTCCACTTTGGTTTGTTTCAGATAATGACGGGCAAGTTCGCGGCGCGTATCTTCAACGAGCTGCTGAAAAGATACGCCTCCGTCCGTAAGCCGACGCTGAAGGGTGCGGAGGCCAAGGCCAAGTTCTTGAGCGACATCTTGCAGCGTGGGACGTTTGCCGGCCAATGATCTCCGGAGTGCGTCCTTCACCTGTTCGCCGACATTCTGCCTAGTATTCCGGGCTTCAAGTTCGGAGTCCAACTGCGTTCCGATCACCGTTAGCAATTCCTCGTTATGAGTGATGAACGAACGGTGAAGGTCAGCATTCCGAAACACCAGCGCATTGCGGCCGGCCTTGAAATGCAACCGGCAACCGAAATGCTTTTCAAGCAATTCGCGATGTTTGTTGGGCCGGGTCAGCTCCAACCGCAGCGGCGTGATCCAGCCATCAGTGCCGCGCTGACCGACGGCGAGAATCCATGACAGGACCATATCAACGAGCACATCGGGTTGGGGTTCGGCAGCTTCGACGTAGAAGAATTCCACCGCAGCTTCCTCAGCTTTTTCATGCACGCGAATTTCTTCCGGGCACGTCAGTTTTTTATATCGGCCGAGTCGTTCCAGGGCGTCGGCAAATGTGCGGCTGCACATTACAGCAATGCCAGCGGGGTGAGTGCGTTCGAATCGAGTTTCTGCCCCCAACCTCAGGCCGATTGCTGGATCTGAAGCCATTTCGCCAACGGCCCTCCAAAGGGCGAACAGTTCAGCCGTCGTGACGTAAACTTTCTCCTGTTGAAAAAGTCCCGGAGGCAATCCTGCCCTTCGCAATAGCGTCGGCACCGATATTTTCTGCTCGGCGAACCGCTGTGCCCAAGTGCAGGAGATTCGTAATTGATCGCTCATAGGTTTATGGGCTGAGGTTTTTTACTTCGCCTTGACGTCGTAACAAAAAAGAGTGTCCTGATCCCGAATGTAGAGCTTGCCGTTCGCAATCACCGGATGCGCCCAGGCCGGTTTGTCCGTACGGTTGGGCTGATCGAACCGTCCGCGCTCCAGGAATTCCTTATGGCTGGGTTCAATCAGAACAATTGGTCCCTCCTCGGTGCGGTAGTAGATTCGGCCATCCGCGAACGCGACTGAGCCTTTGGTCACGCGGCGCTTGTCCGAATCCCGTTGGTTCCACAGAACCTCGCCCGTCTTGAAATCGAGGCAGACCAGATAGCCACCTTCGTTGCCGCCGTTTGCGCCAAATAATGCGCCGTCGTGGAGGATCATGCCGCCGTGGTGATTCTGCATTTGTTTGGAGAGATAGACTTCCTCGGCATTGACACCGCCATTCGCATCCTTGCTCAGTTTCACCAACCCACCGCCCGCGCCGTAGGCCGAAGCAGCGAACACCTGACCATCTTGGTAGAGCGGTGTGGAACAGTTAATACCGAAGCTGTTGGCGACCCGCCGGTATTCCCAAAGCAATTTGCCGTCGGACGCGGCGACTCCAATCAGTGCCTTCTCCGTGAGTTGCACGTACTGACGCTGTCCATCGAAGTCAATTGCGATGATCGAGGCATAGGCAGCTTTGGGATTGCCGGGCACTGCGCTTTTCCAGATCGGCTTGCCGGTCAACTTGTCGAGAGCCACGATGGTCGCATCTTGCCCGCCAGGCGTGCAGATGATCTTGTCACCGTCCACCAGCGGGGACTCGCGGTAACTCCATGTCGGCACGCTCCCGCCAAAATCGTCCTTCAGGCTGCGTTGCCAAACGATTTTGCCGTCTTGCGCCTGCAAACAGGCCAGGCCACCGGCCGTGCCCAGGACATAGAGCCGTTCTCCATCAACCGTTGGCGTGCAACTGGGCCCCTCCTTTCCCTGCGGCATTTGCTGTCGGGAAGGCGGGCCAAGGCGCGTCACCCACAATTCTTTGCCATCCTTCTCGGACACCACCCAGACGACTTCATCCCCGTCGCGATTGCCCATGCCGAAGATCCGGCTGGCGGCAACGGAGGGGGCGCAGTCGCCACCCCCGAGGCCTGTGATCTTCCAAGTAAGCAGCGGGCCATCCTTCGGCCATTCTTGGAGAAGGCCGGTCTCCTTGGATTGGGCCGTTCGGTCCGGCCCTTGCCATTGAGGCCAATCAAACTGTCCGCATAAAGCGTTCTGCGCGAAAGTGGCAAGAGCAAGGGCGAGAGTGATGGTTCGATTCATGCGGGTAAACGCTTGCATTCTGATTGCTGTCATGTTTTTAGAATAACCGAAACCAAAACTCTGTCACTCGCAAAACACGTCAATCTACTTGCCAAACACGCCAAACAAAAGCCGGTCGTCATTGCTTGCAAAAAATCCCGTTGATGAACGCTCAAGCAGACCGCGATGCGACGGCCGCATTGGTAATAATCACGAGGGTTCGATCCCCTTCACCCGCTGCAACTGTTCCCGCGCAACAGCAAAGGCTCGCCTTGTCCAGAAAACTTGCCGCCGGCCAGACCCATGCTAGACTGACACCATCATCAGGCTATGAAATGGAGCGACGAAAACCTGGATGTTTTGCAAAATCTGGAATTCAGCGTGGCGCAGATTTGGCGCGCCCATCCCGAAATGACCGATTATGCCGCCCTGCGCGCCTACGAGGCCGCCTTCAAGCTTTACCGGGATCAATGGCGCGGTCACACCCCCAAGCCGCCCACGCTGACCGGGCTGGACGCCGCCGTCTTCGAAGCCGTGAGCGCGATGTGCGAAATCCGCCTCGGCCGCAGGGCCTGGCCCGGCGAGGAACGGGCTGGCATTCCCCCTGTCCCTCTGGAAAAGCTGGTCGGTTGCCTGCGGGAACTGGCCAAGTCCGTCGAGCGTCACACCCAGATGGGCGGGCGGCAGGGTTACCTGACTTTTATTGACAAGTTCCTGCCCTGATCGGGGACGCCCGCCAGTTTTTTGGCTGGCGGTTTCCGCCTCTTAATCTTAATCCTAATCTTAATCTTTTCCTCCCAAGGATCCGCCTTTTCCACCACGCCGGTTTGCGCTGGCAAAAATTACGAGGAGGAGTAGGCTTGGGATAACGATGAGGGGGTGGCCAAAAAATTTCAAAGGATTTTCCACTCCCGCTCGTCTGATGGGTTAGGAGAAGGAATATGAGCCAGCCGGTCATAATATGATATGAGAACCTCGGCCGCATCAGCCTGGGCTGACGGGGGCCTTGCCCTGGACCCCGGCGCCCCGCCGCGCCAAAAATTTCAAAGGATTTTCCCGTCCCGCTGGTCTGATTGGTTAAAAGAAAGCCGCCTGGGGGACGCGGACGACGAGGCTTTGATCGCGCGAACCCGGCAGGGCGATCCGGCGGCTTTTGAGGCGCTTATCCGCCAGCATCAACGCATGATTTACTCGCTGACCTATCGCATGACCGGCTCCGCCGCGGACGCGGAGGACCTGACGCAGGAAACGTTCCTCCGCGCCTGGCGGCAAATCGGTTCCTACCGGGCCGCCGCCAAATTCTCCACCTGGCTTTATCGCATTGCCATCAACGCTTGTTTGACTTGGCGCCAGCGGGAAACCCTCCGTCTGCAGGTCCAGGCCGGCTGGGCCGAGACCAACGGCGCGCCCCAGTTGGCCGGCGAAGCCACCCTGGCCCGCAACGAAACGGGCCGGATCGTCCATGCCGCCCTGCTCAAGCTGCCGGCCAAACAGCGCGCCGCCATCATGCTCACCCTCTACGATGGCCTCAGCCACGCCGAGGCGGCGGAAATCCTGGGTTGCTCGGAAACCACCGTTTCCTGGCGGGTCTTCGCCGCCCGGAGAAAACTGCAACGCTGGCTCGCCGCCGCGGGAGAAGGAGCCGCGCCATGAAAGAGTTCGATTTGGAGTCAAAAATAAAATCCGTGCGCGTGCCCGAACGCGGCGAAGATTTCTGGCAGACGCTGCCTCCTCGCGTCCTGGCCCGGGCCCAGTCCGCGCCCAAACCCCGCGCCTTGCCTTTTCATCATTCACTTTTCGCTATTCTTAATTCAAAATTCGCCCTGGCCTGCCTGGTCGCCGGCATTTGCCTCTGGCAAAGCCGCATGCCGCAGGCCATTTCCCACCGCTTGCTGCAAGATGAGCGCCAGATGCGCCAGGCCCTGGCGCATTTGCCGGAGCGCCTCGACACCCTCATGCAAGACGAACACGGCCTGCACAGCCTGGTTCAGGACCCGCCATGAAAGCCTTCCAGCCAGCCATCGTTGCCGGCAAGGAGGCAATTCCAGGCGCGGAAAATGCGGAAGCTTCCGCGCCGAAAATCGTCGAGCAACTGGTCCACCAGGCCGAGCGCGCTGCCGCCAGCGACATTCATTTGCAAATGGACCAGAGCGGCGCGGCGGTTTCCTTCCGCCTGGACGGCCTGATGACTCCGGCGACCCAACTTCCCCCCGACCTCGCCGAGCGGGTCTTCGGGCGCATCAAATTTCTCGCCCGCTTGAAAACCTATCAGGAATCCATGCCCCAGGATGGTCGTATTGACAAACACGACCTCAATGGGCAGTGCGACATCCGCGTGGCGACCTATCCGACGGTGACGGGAGAAAAAATCGTCCTGCGCCTTTTTAATCCCCTCGCCGCTAAGGGCATTGCCGAACTGGATTTTCCCGGCGAAGCCGCCGCGGAATTGCAACATTTCCTCCGCCAGCCTTCCGGCATGCTCCTTCTCACCGGGCCGGCCGGCAGCGGCAAGACCACCACCATCTACGCCTGCCTGCGCGCCCTGGCCGAACCGGGCGGACGCCATATCATCACCATCGAAGACCCGGTGGAACAAATCGTCCCCGGCGTCATGCAGACCGAAGTCAACGAAGCGCGCGGGCTGGATTTCGCCAAGGCGGCGCGCCATTTGCTGCGCCAGGACCCGCAGGCCTTTGTCATCGGCGAAATCCGCGACGAAGAAACCGCCAATATCGCCGTGCGCGCCGCCCTCACCGGCCATTTGGTCATCTCCACTTTGCACGCCGGTTCCTGCCAGGGCGTGCTGGAAAGATTGCTGGTTTTGTGCGCCGACCGCTCCGCCATTGCCGCGGCGGTGGATCTGGTTTTGAACCAGCGCCTCATGCGCCGCCTGTGCCGCGAGTGCCAGGGGAAAGGCTGCGCGGCCTGTTTGCAAACCGGCTATCAAGGCCGCGTCCCGCTGGTGGAATGGCTGCAAATCAACGACGCCTTGCGCGCCCAAATCCGCGCCCATCAATTGCAGCCGGTCGCCCCGCAGCGCGCCCTGGAGGAATCCGCGCGGCTGCTCTTGGAAAAAGGCATCACCAATCCTCCCGAACTCCAGCGAATTTTTGGCTTATGAAAAACGACGAATTTTCATTCTTCAACCAGCAACTCGCCGCCATGGTGCGCGACGGCATCCCGCTGGAAAGCGCCCTGCGCCGCCTCTGCGCCGGGCATGCGCCAGGGCCAACTGCGCTCCGAACTGGAAAAGCTCGAGGCCGATCTGGCCAAAGGCAGGCCCTTGCGCGAGGCGGCCGCCGCCCGGAAGTTGCCGGAACTCTACCGTCAAATGCTCGAAGTCGGCGCGCAAAGCAACAATCTCCCCGCCGTCCTCACCATGCTGGCCGACCATTACCAGCGCCGCCACGTCGTCTGGACCCGGCTCAAAGGGTTGATGGTCTATCCGGTGATTGTTTTCATCGGCGCGTTTCTGCTGTCGTGCTTGTCGGCCTTTCTTTTGACCAACGTCCTTGACTCCGTCATTATGCCGGGGTTTAGCGGGGTTTTCGGCGTTAATGATTTCTTAAACCCTTCAGCCGTCATTTGGCTTTCGCCGCTGCTTTTGGGCGTGGCCGCGCTGGTTTTGTTCGGTGCCGTCACCGTCCCCGGCGTGCGGCGCGCCTGGCGCTGGCGCCTTCCGGCCTTCAAGGAAGCCAGCCTGGCGCAGGCGGCCTCGGCCCTGGCGCTGATGCTGAAAAGCGGAGTGCCGCTGGACAAGGCGCTGGGCCTTCTGGAAAAAATGGAACACGGCACTCCCGCCGCCACGGAATTCGCCCGGTGGCGGCAACGCCTCGCCTCCGGCCTGGGCAGATTTTCCGAGATGGCGGCCCTGAGCCGGCTCTTCCCGCCGCTTTTTGTTTGGACCGTTTCGCAATGCGGCGAGGATTTGGCCGCCGGCTTTCAGAGCGCCGCCGAAACCTATCAGTCCCGCGCCAATTACCGCGCCGAATTGCTTCTGTATTCGGCCCTGCCCTGTTCGGTGCTCGCCCTGGGCATGTTGATTATCATTCAAATACAGCCCGCGCTCGCCATCTTTACCCAGTTCATGAACTCCATCGGTGGGATTGAGAATTGAGAGAAACACCCAATAATTCCAAATATGGATGAACTGCTTAATGAGGTTAACTGGTTTGAGTTGGCGGCGATTTCGTTTCTGGTTTGGTTCGACCTCGCCCTGCTCCTTCTTGTCCTGGTTCATTACCTGGTGACGCTGCCCATGCGCCGCGCGGAACGGGCGCGGCTCTTTCTGGAATTGATCGAAACGGCCATCAAACAAGGCCGCCCGGTTGAAGAAACGATCATTTCCCTCTCGCACAGCAATGACCGGTCCATGGGCCTGGGCTTCCACTTGCTGGCCTCTTGGTTGGAAAAAGGCTTGCGCCTCGGCGACGCCCTGGCCAAAGCGCCGCGATTTTTGCCGCCGCAAATCACCGCCATGCTAAACGCCGGCCAGAAAATCGGCGACTTGCGCAAGGTGTTGCCCTCCTGCCGCCAGTTGTTGAAAGACGCCGTTTCTCAAACCCGCGGCGCCATGAGTTACCTTTTTATCCTGACTTTTGTCATCACGCCTTCCGCGGTGGGGGTTTTCACCTACATGTCGGTGGAACTCCTCCCCAAGCTTAAAGAACTCGGCGAGTCAACCGGCGGCAGCATCACTGGAATTCAATTCCTCCTCGATCATGCTGCTCTGTTGCTCACGGTCCAAGTCGGTTTGCTCCTTTTGCTCTGGCACGCCGCCTTTCTCTACATCGGCGGGCCGCGCGTTGTCTATTCCGTTTCAATTTCGGATTGGCTTCATTTCCACCTGCCGTGGCGCAGAAAACGCCTGCAACGCGATTTCTCCACTCTGCTCGCCATCCTGCTGGATTCCGGCGTGCCCGAACCCGAAGCCGTCGGCCTTGCCGCCGACGGCACGGCCAACAGGTTTTTTCGCCGGCGCGCCGCCCGGGCCGTCGAGAGTTTGCGCCAGGGTGTGAAGCTGACCCAGGCCGTCCAGTCCCTGGATGATTCCGGCGAGTTTGCCTGGCGCCTGGCCAACGCGGTCCACGGCCACACCGGCTTCCTGCAAGCCCTCGCCGGCTGGCACGAATCCCTCGACGCCAAGGCCTTCCAGCAGGAACAAGCCGCCGCCCACGGCATCACCAGCGCCCTGGTTCTCTGGAGCGGTCTTTTCGTTGGCGCCGTCACTATTTCCGTTTTCACGCTTTTGATTTCAATCACCGACACCGCCATCCTATGGTAATCCGCCCGCGCCAACCTATAAAACCGCGCGGCATGTTGCTCGCCGAAATGGCCGTCGCCATCGCCATTCTCGTCATCGCCCTCCTGCCCCTGGGTTACGCCGCCAGCTTCAATGCCAGGCTTTTCCGCGCCAAATACGAGCGCGCCGTCGCCCTGGAAATTGTGGACGGCGAAATGGAAATCCTCGCCGCCGGCGAATGGCGCGCCCTTCCCGAAGGCCCGCAACCCTACGCCGTTCACGCCCAAGCCGCCGCCAGCCTGCCGCCGGGACAATTCCAATTCACCCGCGCCGGCAACCATCTTCGCCTGCAATGGTCCTCCATCGAAAAGCACGGCATCGGCGTCGTTGTCCGGGAGGTGACTGTCCCATGAAAACCCGCGCGCTCCGCCCAACCGCCCCCCGGCGCGGCTACTTGCTTCTGGAATGCCTGGTTTACTTTATCGTGCTTGCTGCGGTCATGGTCGTCACGATGAGAGGATTCTATCATTGCTGGGACAACAGCAAGGCCCTGCGCCACAATGCCGATGACATCATCCGCGTCCTGCACGCCGGCGAGCAATGGCGCGCGGACCTGCGCGCGGCCAGCGCGCCGGTGCAATTAACCCAGGCCGGGGACGCCGAACAACTCCGCATCCCGTGCCCCGCCGGCCCGATTATTTACACCTTTGCCAAAGGAGAACTCCGGCGTCAAACCACTTTCCCGGCCGCCACCAATCTGCTGCTCTCCAACATCCATTCATCCCGGATGCAATCCGATCCGCGCCAGCGCGTCACCGCGTGGACTTGGGAACTGGAACTCAATCCCACGCGAAAGGATGCCAAGGTCCGCCCGCTCTTCACCTTTGAAACCGTGGCTGGCGCCGCCAGCGTCCGATGAAAACAGGCTTATCCAATTCCCGTCCCGCGCGCCGCTCCCGAGGCGGCTCCGCCGTGCTGGCCATGCTGGCTTTGCTCACGGTCATGATCATGCTCATCGCCGCCAATGTCGCCACTTTGAACCGGCTCAACCGGGAAGTCAAAGGGTTGGAGAAACGCCAGCTCCAGCGGCTCGATCCATCGCTCAAACCCCGGCTGCATCCCTGGCAAACCGCCACCAATTCCCCATCCGCAAAATAGAGCCGGCCCAGCTTCACCATCCTCTATTTCTTTTGGACTGGCTCCGGCTTGATTGTCTTCTGCGCCTTCTCCTTCTCCCACGCCTTGGCCAGCTCCTTGACCACCTCTTGCGGATAGTTCACCCCGCCGTTCCGTTTGATCTCCCTTTCATAGACAGACCGGACCGTGTCGCCATAAACCCGGGCGCTGCCCACATAAGGGTAACAGCGTTCCCGAATCTCCGCCAAATGCCCGCTGGCATCCACCAGCAGTTCGTAAGGCGGCATGGCCGGCACGACTCCCGGATATTTCACCGAGTCGTGATCCACCTCGACCGCCCAGCCCCCGTCAAATGGAATGGCGTTGAAGATCCTCTCCTTGACAAAAGACGGTCCGCGCCAAATCACATGCAGCAACTGGACCACCCCCGCCGCACCCTCCGCGCTTCCCACCGCAATCCGCTGCTTGCTCAGGAACGCCATCGTGGGAGTCTGCCAATAGCCGGCGCCCTTCCTCGGCTCCGCATTCTCCCGCGCGGCCGACATCAGAACCAGCGTTTCACCGGTGGCCGAAACCAAGGCCCGGGGTTTCGCCGCCGTGTCCGGTTGAAACGCGCAGCCCGGCAGGTATTGCTTCACCAATTGTTTCAATTCAATTGCGTTCGTCGCCCCCGCCATGGAGCGGAGCGGGATGGCCAGAAGCATGGCTGTCATCAGCACAATTGTTTTCATATCCAAGGTCGCCCGCCCACTAACATACCACCGGCCCTTCGTCTAATCAAATGGCCTGCCCGTTGGGCAGTGTCCTGCTTTGGTGTAGAGTCGAGCCTGTGGCTCGACTTCGGCGCACAGCACGTGGAGGGAATGGAACCCTCATCCCAGGCTTCTCCCAACCCCAAATTCCGGTCGTGTACGGTTAGATTGCATCTGATCCTCCCGAAAAGGTGTCCTAATTTGAGTTATTTCTGACCGTGATTTTGGTGGTCAATGGGACATTTGCCCAAATATGCTGGATATTCGCGTCCACAATGAGGGCATGTCTTTTTGCTGATGGTGTCCTCCTCATCGGCGGACTTGTTTTTCTTCCGATATACGAATGCCAAAATCGCACAGACTGCCAAAATCCCGGCACAGAAGAGGTTGTATGGCACGCTGTGAGTTAATGCCGGGTTGGGAGGATTCCCATATCGGTCGGCGAGGATTACTGAAATACTCATTTCGGTAGTGTCCTAATTTCACATCCCGAGACCGGGGGGGACCCCATGAATCCAAAAGAAAATGTTGAAATTCGCGGCCATCCCGCCTTCCCCGGCCGCATGGTGACGGTGATTTTATTTTAGCCGGTTGAAGGTGTCTTGCAGGATTTGCCAGTCCTTTTTGCCGGCGACTTTCTGTTGCGCCGCCGCGATCAGGCCGGCCTCCAGCTTGTTCTTGGTGGGACGGTCGGATTTGTAGAAGATGCCGAAGTAGCCCGGAAAAGGAGCGTTGGCCAGTTTGTAGGCGGCCACTTCGTCGGTCACGTCATGGTCGGCGGGCACGAGATTGAACAGGCCGCCTTTGCGGGGGTTGGAGGCGTCGAAGGCCCCTTCGTAAAACTCCACGCATTCGCTCAGGCATTCGATCACGCTGAAACCATCGTGGTCCAGGGCGGCCTCCATCATTTGCAGCAGATGATTGGGGTTGGTATGGGTGGCGCGGGCCACAAAGCTGGCCCCGGCGGCAATCAACTGCTTCATCGGGTTGATCGGCTGGTCCAGCGCGCCCGCCGTGTCTGTCTTGCTCTTGAATCCTTGGGGCGAGGTGGGGGAGGTCTGCTTCTTGGTCAGGCCATAAACCCAGTTGTCCATCACCACGTAGGTCAGGTTGATATTCTTGCGGGCGGTGTGGGTCAGGTGGTTTCCGCCGATGGAATAGGCGTCGCCATCGCCCCCGAAGACAAAGGTGTGCAGGTCGGGGCGGGAGAGGGAAATCCCGCTGGCAAAGGGCAGGGCGCGCCCATGAATGAAATGGGCGCCGTAGGCCTGGACGAAATAAGGAAACCGGCTGGAGCAGCCAATGCCCGCGACGGTGGTGATTTTTTCGTGGGGTAGCTGGCGCTTTTCCAGCAGCTTGAAATAGAGGGCCAAAACGGAAAAGTCGCCGCAGCCGGGGCACCAGGTGGGGTGGTCGGCGGAGAGTTCTTTTTTGCTGAGCGGCTTGCGCTCCGGTTCGGCCGCTGGCGCCGGAGGCGCATCGAGGGTGATTTGGCTCATAAATTTTATCTCTTTAAATTTTTCCTTGCGTGGTTGAAATCACATTTTGCCCAAGCCGGCGGCGATGGTGCTCCTGGCCCGCTCCAGTATTTCCCGCACGCGCCAGGTCAGGCCGTCGGTCTTGTTGAGGCCGCGGATTTTGGCATCGCAAAACCGGGCGCGCAACAGGCCGGCCAACTGGCCGTAGCCGTAAAGGCCCTCGTCGTTCATCTCCACGACAAAAACGTGGTTGAAACCGGCGAAAATGTTTTCCAGCCCCGGCGGCAGCGGGTTGATGTAGCGGATGTGGACGGCGGAAACGCTGTCGCCCGCGGCGCGTGCCCGGTCCACCGCTTCGCGCAACGGCCCCTGGGTCGAGCCCCAGCCGGCCAGGAGGAGATTGCCTTCCGGCGGCCCATAGACCTGGGGCGCCGGCAGTTCGGCGGCGAGGTTCTGTAGTTTGCGGCGGCGCTTGGCGGTCATTTCCATATGCAGCTTGGGCGAGCCGGTGGGATGGCCCATTTCATCGTGTTCCAGGCCGCTGGCCACGGGATATTTCCCGTTCAAGACGCGCGTGCCGGCGACCTTGCGCGGCGTCACCCCGCTGAGGGTGTCCAGATCGTAAGGGGTGTATTCGGCCACGGCGCTCAGGTCCGGCGAAATGTCCTGGCAAACCTTTTCCAAGTTTGGCTCGGCAAAAGCCTCGATGCGCGTGGCAATGGCCTGGTCGCTCAAGATCACCACCGGCACATTATATTTGCGGGCCAGGTTGACCGCCTCGATGGCGGTATAAAAACAATCCTCCACCCCGGTGGGGGCCAGCACGACCCGGGGGGCGTCGCCGTGGCCGCCAAAACAGGCGATGTTCAAGTCCGACTGCTCGACGCTGGTGGGCAGGCCGGTGGAAGGTCCGCCGCGCTGCACGTCCACCACAATCAGCGGCACTTCGGCCATGACGGCCCAGCCCAAGGCCTCCTGTTTGAGGGAGATGCCCGGGCCGCTGGAGCCGGTCACGGCCACCCGTCCGGCCCAACTGGCGCCGATGGCCATGGAAATGGAGGCGATTTCATCTTCGCACTGCACAAACGTCCCCCCATACTTGGGAAGTTCGCGCCGGAGCAATTCCATGATTTCCGACCAGGGGGTGATGGGGTAGGCGGCGCCGAAGCGCACCCCGGCGGCGATCAGCCCGTAAGCCAGGGCCTCGTTGCCGGTCATGACCAACTGCTGGCCGCTGCGATTTTTAGATTCGATGAACTGGAAGGTCTCCAGCACGTTGCCCACCGAATAACCGTGTCCGGCATGGAACGCCATCATGGCATTTTTGACCACGCTCTCGTCCTTGCCCCCGAATCGCTCCGAGATCAGCCGTTCCAGCTTTGGCACGTTCAAATCAAAAATCTTGGCCACCAGGCCCAAGGCAAAGATGTTCTTGCCCTTGTCCTTGCCCGAGCCGCCGATGGCTTCGATGGTCCGGCTGGAAATGGGGATGCCCAGATGGCGGTATTCCTTTTCCCACTCCGGATTGGGCTGGACGTGGTCCGAATCATAAATAATCATGCCCCCTTTGCGCACGGAGTTGACATGGCTTTCGTAGGAATGTTGGTAAAAGGCCATCAGCACATCGGCCTCATCCCCCGCGCTCAGGACTTCCCCCGAACCGATGCGCACCTGGAAAATGGAAGGCCCGCCCGAAATGGTGGAAGGGATGGTCATAAAGGTCATCACTTCCTGCGCGCTCCGGCCGGCCAGCCGGGCCAGGAACCCGCCGATGGCTTGAATGCCGTCCTGGGAATTGCCCGCAAAGCGGATCACCACCTCCGAAATCTTCGATATCTTAGGGACATCCGCCGACACCCCTGCCGTCGCGTTTGCATCACTCATGTTTTTAAGCAGTTAAAGTTTAAGTCTAATCAGCCTCGTCTTGAGGGAGAGGAACTTTCTTCAGTTCCGCCGGCTCCGCCGCACGCAGATAATCTGACAAAACGCTAACACGGCAATATAAGAATGTCAAATGTTGTTGGAATTCCTTAAGTGCTTGCCATACAATCGCATACAGCCAATATCACCCGGAATCGGGACGGCTCTCAGCAAAAGTATTAGCAATGCTAATTAAAAGTGCGGCCCGTTTTAAGCCCCGTCATAACGGTGGATTCGGCCTTTGCGGCCAGGAAAGGCTTGGGACTCGTTTGGTTTAACGCACCCCAATGTCCTCTTGTGCGCTGGACCAAACGCGACTTTATTCCGCGGCGCGACTTGTCCGACCAAGCCGCGCTGATACCCGGGCGGCCTGCCAGTGTGGGGGGCGACTTGTTGGACGCCCACTCATGCAGGCAGGGTGAGGTGCATTACAGCCGTTACACCGTTACAGTTGTTGATTATCAACGGTTTACGAAAACCGCCCCCGTTACACCCCGTTACACCCCGTTACATCCAGATTACCGTCCTTCATCAGATCGGTCAGGTCTTCGATGAGTTGCTCCCTATCGTTGGCCCCTTCGATGCTCTCCATTATCGTCAGCTCGCTTAGCACAGACAAAAATCGCTTGAACCGCCGGGACTCGATTTGCGCCAAAAAAACTGTTGTTTCAGGCTGTCTCGTGTGGCACCATAACTTTGCATGAAAAACGTGTTCGTAAGCAACCACACCAACGGGATAGACTGGAAAGCGGAAGCGCGGAAGCTTCGGCGGACCGGGAAGCGCATTACCGCTTCGCGAACGGCTTCGATGCGTCTCTTGTTGGCCACCGGCATGTACACGGCCAAGGGCAAGTTGAAGCCCCAATTCCGCTGATGCTTTCCCACTCGCTTGCCATCGGCTATCACGGTTGCGACCGAAGTTTGGCCGGGCGCATTGTCGCCGGGCAAACAGAACTCAAACCAAGTGAAAATGCCTGGGACTGGCTTGGGCACGGCATTTACCTTTGGGAGGACAGTCCCGCCAGGGCCTTGCGTTGGGCAGAGGCCGAGGCTGGACGAACCGCAAGCAAGATCAATTCTCCCGCCGTCTTGGGCGCGGTGGTTGACTTGGGGAACTGCCTGAATCTCGCTGACACCGAAGCGTTGAGCCTGGTAAAAAACGCCCATCAAACTTATCTCGAAGCCTGTGCCGCCTCGGGCTTTTCCCCGGCGGAAAATCACGGCGCAGACCTGCAAATCCGCCGTCTTGACTGCGTTGTGATTGAAACGCTCCACCACTTGCGCCAGAAGGAAGGCGAAGAACCGTTCGACACGGCGCGCGGCTTTTTCTTAGAGGGACGCCCCTTGTATCCGGCCGCCGGCTTCCGCGAACTGGATCACATTCAAATCTGCGTTCGTTCGTCCAAACAGATCATCGGTTATTTCCTACCGCGCCGAAATGTTTGACGGTTCGACAGGCGCTGGATCAGAGCGGACGGGCCCGCGCCAGAAGCGCGCTGGCGAGGGCGGAACCCTCAGCGCTCTGCGGTCAAACAACAAAAATAGGCGTTTATGCGGGAGCCGATTATGCAGGAAGAGTTTAAAAAGTGAGAACTGAAACCGGCTCCCTGCTTCCCTGCTCCTGCTCTTCAACCCGTGCGTAAGCGGATAAGCGGCGTCCCCCTATTCGCCTTGGGCGGGGCGTGATACAAACGCGGGCGTGAAGCAAAACAGAGTTTCTGCGCGTCGCCGCGCGGCCCACACCGATGCCACCCAACGCGCTCAACTACTGGCAGCGTTTGATCGCAGCGGGTTGTCCGCCGCCGATTTTGCCCGTCAGCAGGGCCTTCATTACACCACCTTTTGCGGTTGGCGGCAGCGCCGGGATCAGGCCAAAGCCTCGCCCGCTTTTGTCCAAGTGGAGTTGGCCCCTCCTGTGGCGCCTGCGGAGTTGGTGCTGGAAATGGGCACCGTCCGGCTGCGTCTGGTGTCGGAAGCGCAATTGCCCCTGGCGGCGCGGCTGCTGCAACTCCTCCAGGAAGGCCCGCGATGCTGAGTTTTCACGCGCATCTCAAGGTGTTCCTGGCGACCGCGCCGTGCGATTTGCGGATGAACTTCAACGGGCTGTGGGCGGCGGCGCAGGAACGGCTGGGGGAAGATCCCAAAGGCGGGGCGTTGTTTGTCTTTGGCAACCGGCGGCACAACCGGATCAAGATTCTTTATTTTGACGGCACGGGCGTCTGCGTGCTGTCCAAGCGGCTGGAAGAGGGCACGTTTCACTGGCCGCAGAGCGCGGGCGCGCCCGGGGCCAAACTGCGCCTGGCCCCGCAAGCCTTGCAGCTGCTACTGGACGGGGTGGATTTGAAGGACGGGGCGCGCCGGGCCTGGTATGAGACCACTGCGTAAAGCATAAGAACATTTTTTCATAAAATCGCAAAAAAGATTGAACATCTTGAGCGACGGATCGTCTGATTGACAGACGATGACTCTGGCGGAACTACAAACTCAATTCAACCGGCTGCAAGAGCAAGTCTCCTCCTTGCAGCAGGCGTTGGAACAGGCCCAGCGCGAGAACACGGTCTTGCGCCAAAAGCTCGATGCGTTGGCCCGGCGGTTCTTTGGCAAAAAGAGCGAGCAGTTGAATGCCGCCCAACTGGAGTTGCTCCTCCAGGGGTTGGTGGAGAATGTCGTCTCCGAAGAAAAGAAGGAGCCGCCGGCGCGGCCCGCGCCGCGCCCTGTTTTTGCCACTTCCAAACGTATTCGCACCCCGGACCACCTGGAAGTGGTGCGCCAAGTGATCGAACCGGAGCTGGTGCGGGCCGAGCCCAACCAATGGAAAAAGATCGGTGAGGAAATCAGCCGTCGGCTGGATTATCAACCGGGCCAGTTCTTCTGGCAGGAAACGGTGCGGCCCAAGTATGTGCGCCTGGGCCGGCGGGAACTGCCGCCGGTGATCGCGCCCGCCCCGGCCCAAGTGGCCGAGCATGGCCTGGCCGCGCCCGGCTTGCTGGCGCAAATCCTGGTGAGCAAGTATTGTGATCATCTGCCCTTCTACCGGCAGGAACAGATTTTTCGGCAACGGCACGATGTGTTCATCAGCCGGCAACAGATGGTGCAATGGACCGCGCAGAGCGTGCGTCTGCTCTCGGCCATCCGCGATGACCTCAAAAAGCAACTGCGTCAGAGCCGTTATGTGCAGGTGGATGAAACGCCGGTGCGCTATCAAGACCCCGACCTGCCAGGCCGCTGCGGCCAGGGTTATCTGTGGGCGGCCTCGGTGCCCGGCCAGGGCGTGGTCTATGAATGGCACGCCAGCCGGGCGGCCCGTTGTTTGGACTCCCTCTTAGGTTCAGGCTACCAGGGCAAGCTGCAAAGCGACGGCTATAGCGCCTATCCCGCCTTTGTCAAAAACAAGGCGGTGGAACTGTTCGGCTGCTGGGCCCATGCCCGGCGTGGATTTTTTGAGGCGCAGGCACAAGCGCCCCAAGTGGCGGGCTGGTTTTTAAACCAGATCGGCCAGATGTATGGCTGGGAGAGACAACTGCGGTTGAGCCGGGCCGGGCCGGCCTTGCGCCAAGCCCATCGTCGCGCCCACAGCCGCATGGTGGTGGAACGCTTTCATCGCGCACTGCACCGGCTGCGCCCGCGCTACCTGCCGCAAAGCCCGCTGGGTCAGGCCATCAGCTATACCTTGAACCAATGGCCGACCTTGGCACGGTTCCTGGACCACGGCGAAGTGGAGATCGATAATAACCTGGTGGAAAACGCCATCCGGCCCACCGCCATCGGCAAAAAGAACTGGCTCTTCTTCGGCTCCGAAGAAGCCGGCCAGCGCAGCGCCGTCCTTTACACCCTGATCGAAAACTGCCGACGCCAGGGCGTGGAACCCTATACCTACCTCAAAGACGTGCTGGAGCGCCTGCCCACCACGACCAACCAGGAAATCGGCCAACTGACGCCGCTCAACTGGAAGAAAGCCCGTCAACAGCAAGACAGGCTGGCCGCCTGAAATACAACGGCCAGCGGCAAGCAACTTCCTTGCCTGCCTACCGGGGTTGCCGCTTATCCGCTTACACCCGTGCGTCCCTTTCCCCCGTCAAGGAGCCACTTCCAGCCGAAAGAAAAGTTGGTTCCAATCGGCCACGTTAAAGTATTGCGGATACGTCATGGTGGAATTGGTGGCTGCGAAAGTCGAGCCGTAGTTGGTGAACGGGCCGTTCAAATTCGTGGAGATTTGCAACCGGTAATTCGTGCCGAGATAAAGATCGGCAAACGACGGAACGACTGCTTTCAATATCGAGATTTGTGGCGTGGATTCGTAGGCATACAACTGTCCCACTTCGTTTGATGAAAGCGCTCGGTTGTAGATTCGCACATCGTCAATGAGACCGTTAAATACGTTCCATATTTGGCTGCTCCACTGCGACGCTCCAATCCGCCAAAACTGATTGTTGAGGTAATTCAGGGTTGAATCGTAGTATCCAACATACGGACTCGCAACGACTCCGGAAAGCGTTGAGATACCTGAATCCTGGGCGCTCAACACCCCATCAACATATACCAGAATTGTCCCATTCCCGTCCACTACGACAGCGCAGGAATGCCAACGATTATCATCTACGACCGTCTTGCTGTCGTTGAGAAAACTGAGAGGGTACGATCGATTGTCAAAAAACAGTTGGTTTGTTCCGTCCTGTAGAGATGAAAACCACAGGCTCGCAAAATAGTAATTGTCCCCCGTCGGCGAGTATCCATCCGGCCCAGAAAAATCCGTGATTATTTGAAGTGCGGGGCCAAATTGTGGGTTGTAATTGGTTCTCGCCAAAAACCAGACTGAGATCGTCATCGCGTCATGCGGATTTCCCAAAGCGATTGAACTCCCAATGTCAACGTGGCTGTTGGTACCGTTGAAGGAATAACAAGCGTTGGAAACCCCGAAACGGTCAGGCGCCAGCGTGGTGTTTATGTTGGTACCATTGTGTCCATTGCCGCTGGCGTCATTCGCATTGCCGTTGAACGGGTAATAGGCCACAAGACCGTTGGTGAGGAAGGATTGGGCTTGGGTCTGAGCCGCCAGAGCCAAGCTAATTGTGAAGATTCCGAATAATGATGTTGTTGTTTTCATAAAGTGCTTTCACACCCGTCTCATAAGGGGAAAAGTCTGGTGCTGACCTGTTCATTTGCAAGGGTTTAATTGGTCTTCGGGGTAAAATGAGATTTTGATTTTTCCGAGTTTGGCTTTTGGGTTTGGTATGCGCCTGTTTGGGCGCGTGTGCTGTCCCATAGCTTTATTGGAAGCCGGGGAAATACGCCTGCTCGGGCCGCGCCAAGTGGCGAAAGCTGCCGCCTGCTGTCCCATAGCACGCCAGCAAATTGAGCAGATCATATTTCTCCCAGAGCGCCGCCCGCAAAATCGTGAACAGCCGGGTGAAGCTGTGCGCCCAGTTGGAGAGGTGACTGAGGTAGCGCAACAGCACGTAGGTCAACAGCGCCGTCCACACCTGCCAGCGCACGGCGTTGGCGTTGTGGCCCAGAAAATCCGCCAACTGCAAGGTCTGCTTGATTTGTTTGAAGAAGACTTCGATCTGCCAGCGGCAGCGGTAAAGGTCGGCCACGCTGCGCGGACTCCACTCCAGGTTGTTGGTCAGGAAGGTCATTTCCCGTTCCTCTCCATCAATCTCGACCAGCGCCACCACCCGGCGCATCAACTCCGGCGCGGGTTTGTTCTCGTTGCTCAGGACGATCACTTCGTCGCGCAAAATCTTCGGGTCTCTGGAGGCGGGCATTTTCCGCACCACCTCATAGCCCATGTTCTCCTTGGCCCGCGTCACCCAAAAGACCCCGCGCCCGTCCAAATC
Source organism: uncultured Verrucomicrobiae bacterium (assembly GCA_963707025.1). GTDB lineage: Bacteria > Verrucomicrobiota > Verrucomicrobiia > Limisphaerales > Palsa-1400 > JBEKOF01. Next base: position 24,428 of record CAVPOM010000006.1, read on the forward strand.
CCGCAAGTGGCCGAAGTCCACATAACCCTTGTCGAACAAGGCGATTTCGCCGCTCTTCAAGTCGGCGCACAGTTCCCGCGCCCGTCGGTTGTCGTGCTCGGCGGCAGTGTCCACAATGACAAAACCGGGCAAAAGATTCTGCAGATTCAACCGCATATGGGTTTTGGCGGCGGCCTTGCGCCGGCGGTGCTTGGCCCAGTCCAGGCAGTTGGCCACCAGTTCCATGGTCGTGCTATCAATCACATGGATGGGCATCTTGAAACGGAAGGCGGGGCCACGGCGCTGGCCCGCGGCAAAGCCGGGCGTCTGTGCTTTCAAATGCTCCAGGACCCGCCAGAAGAGTTGTTCGGCCATCTGGGCCGGACGCTCCCGGTTGGCGTGGGAGAGGCCGTTGCGGCTGGGGGCGCTGGCGCCGCGCAAAGTGGACAGCGGCCCGGAATGCAATTGCAGCGAGTCGCACAGATCGTTGAGTCCGATGCAATGGGTGAGTTGCGCGTCCAGCAAACTGACCGTGTGACTCCACGGACTGAAGGTGCGCGACTTATCCAGACCCCGGTCTCCCGCGCTATTTTGGAGACTTCATGCGCAGGAATGAGATTGCAAATCTGGCGCAAAACGTTAAACCGGGACCGTGTTGGTTTGATTTTTTTGTTTTTCATGCCTGCCTTGTGGCAGGTTCAAATGGTCAAGCCAACACTTTTTTCCAATTTCCTGTGGGATGGCTGTGAAGTGCTTTCATTCCGTCGGGAAGCCAACAGGTCCATTTCCATCCCGGCAACCCTCAATCCCGAACGGAATTGGACACCTGCCCCCGGCAACTAAACCAGACCTCTGGAGATGCGGACACTTTGAACCTTCTCCCGATAAAGTGCAAGCGAAATCCACGAAACTAGGCGTTACCGACATGGCAGCATTTTGCGGTTCGTGCTCTCTGGTATGGTCATGTCCGGTATTCAGAAGCACCGCCGCCTTTTGGGTGAGGCAATCCGCGCCAAGCGGAAAGAGGCTGGATTCAGCCAGGAGAAGTTGGCAGAGAAAGCCGGCCTCTCCACCGTGTTTATTAGCCGAATCGAGCGGGGCGTCGAATCACCAGTGGTGGATAATCTCGTGAAAATCGCGAGGGCTTTGGGCGTGCGGGTCCGGGACCTGGTTGCCGGATTTTAATGCGGGTCGCTGAGAGGCTCTACCGGAGTACCAAGCGACCGCGCTTTGTCCGCGCATTCTTGGCAGACATGAGAACTCTGGGTGAACTGCTTATCTCCCTGAGGCGTGTGCTGTATTATTGGCCTCTTAATCTTTGCAACTGCAATTCTGTCGGGATGTTTGTAGCAAAATAGGTCCATCGTTTTTACCTTTCTTGGTTGGTTGGCCCAATAATGCCAGCCGTTCAGGGCGTCGTCAAACCGCAATTAAAACGGATTCCCCGGCGCTTCCATAAAATCGCCTTGGAAATCTGTTTCTGTCGCCGGCCCCACATCAATGTTGTCAGCTTCCGCTGGCCGGGATTCCTGCCAACGCGATTCGGCCGCCTTATCGAACGCCAAGTCTGTGAATTTTCGCAACCAAGGAGGTGTAAACAAATTACGGCAGCAACCTGACTGGTTCATTTCGCGGCTGGCGGCGTTGCTTCTCAGTCGAAGATCCACGAGGGATATTCTCCTTCGTCGCGCCTTGCCAGCCGGGAAAATCCCTGCGTCATCTTGCGCCCGTAATTTATTTGCGCCTCCTGCGCCGAAAGCGCCGCGATCATGTTCTTTTTCCCCGCCTCATCCAGAACCGAGTAAACCGCGAAATACTCAAAATACGCGAACCCAGAAAGTATCGGCGGAAAAACTTTGCAGTTTTCGCGTGTTTCGCGTGTTTCGCGGTTAAGAGAATTTCTTCCGGCCTGCGCAACAACAATCGCCGGTTCTTCCCGAAGAGGATGTCAGAAATAACTGAGGTTGATCGGCGCAGACCGGCGCCGTAAGCCGCTTCATTCCTCCCAATGAAAGCGGACACACTGAATCTGGGTGGCGTTTTGACCGCCCCGGCTGACGACGCCGACAAAGTTGCGCTTGACCCCGTTGATTTCCGCCTCGACATGCACCTCGAAGACATAACTGCGCACGTCGCAATATGCCGCCAGTCCGCCGGCCGCGATGCCGGCTGGCGGGGTGCCGGCAATGCCGCCCGGCGTGGCCCCCTGAGGCGGCACGCCCCCGGGCGGCATCCCTGCCGGCGGCATCATGCCCGGCGGAACCCCGCCGCCCGGCAGGCCGCTGTTCATTTCCTGCACGGAATGAAAGGGAACGTCGTCTTCGGTGCCAGGAATGCCATCCGGCCCGTTGCGCTGCTCGATGATTCGTTCGGCGGTGTTGGCGTCAATGCCTGGAATGAGTTGCAGGGTTTTGGCCGAGGCGGTGTTGATGTTGAGCTTGGCGCCAAAGGGGGAAAACAGTTCCACCAGGCCGACCGGATTGGGCACATCCTTGTTGGCCTCGTTGGCGAAGCGGCTTTTGGCGGCGTGCGGGGTGTGATTGAACCCCTGTTGCTGGTAAGCTGCCGGCGGGTGGTTGGTCGAGTTGGATCCCCAGTAAATTTCAGGCGTGACTCCCTGGACGAGCAGCAGTTCGGACATATCCTCAATCGGCCCTTTCTTGCAGTTATACGGCGGACTCATCCGGTTGTAGTATTCGTTCTTGGCGCCGTTAATGCGGGAATCAGCGGCGGGACTTCTCCAGTCCAGGATCGAATCCATGATCTTGGAGGATTGGGAGGGGTCGGTGACGCCGCATTCCGTCAGCGCCTTCTGCAGGATATCCATCTGCGGCGCTCGTGGATCGGTCACGAGGTTGATGCAAAACTTCCGCTCCATGTCGGTGATTTTCACGGAGATTTTCCCATTGCCGAGGGGGAAATCTTTAAAGGCGTATCCGTCGCCGTGAGCATAAGCCTCCAGTTGCGGGTCGTTGTTGCTGCAGGCCGCGTTGCCGCCCGCCCAAAACTGGTTCAGCGCGTCAATGTCCCTTTGTTCCGGGCACTTGTTGCCCAGGGCGAAACGGGCCAGTTCGATGCCGGAACGGCCCATCCACTCCAGTTCCACGTCATAATCGGTGATCTGCGCCAGGCGCATCTCCACCGACATGGAATAGGCAAAGGCGGCCACCAGGACGGAGAGCGCAAAGATGACCACCATGACCAGCATCAGAGCGATGCCGCGCGGGGAGGAAGAATGGAGGGGTCGTGTTTTCACTTGTGAGCCAGGACGGGCGGAACGACCACCCGTTGAATCACCTCAAAGGGAAGCCTCGCGTCCTGGGGCGAGTGGCCCGTGCCGAGCGTGATGCGGATCATGGGCGGGACTTCGTTGGTTTTGAGGAACTCGGAAAGCCAGTCCTCATCCTTGGGCGACCAAAATTCCAAAACAAAAGCGCTCACGTCCCGCGCCAGGGTGATGGATTTGGGAGGATACTGGTCGCTCGGAATGGCCAGCAGCGGATACTGGGTCATGACAAGGTTAAGTTGGTTGCCCGCGCCTTTCTCCACGTCGAAAATCACGCGGCGCATGACCTGATCGCCAAAATAATCGGAGCCGAGAAAGGAAGCCGGCAGGCGGGCGGAGAAGCTGAGGGAGGCAAACTGAGCGTCCGAGGTGTCGGCGATAAAAGAATAGTAGCGAATGTTGGGAGTCGAAATCTCCAGGTTGTTGAGCGAGTCTTCCACCGCCCGCATGCTGGTGCGGGCGCGCTGGGCCATGGCCGCGGCCCTCTCCCCGGTCTGCGTGCCGCTGACGATGGCCTTCCAACAGGCCATGATGCTGCCCATCATCAGCATGAACAGGAACAGGGCCACCAAGATTTCCACCAGCGTAAAAGCGCGGGCGCGGGTGTGGGCCGGCAGTTTCATAACCTGGTTCAAAACTTCTTCTGCGACTCGGGCTTGAAGAGGAGGATGCTCATGGTGGAAAAAACTTTCTCCTCGTGAAAAACGGTCACATCCACCTGAAAAAGACCATTGGTCAGAATCTCATGAGGACTGAGCAGAAAGCTGTAGCCCGGATAAATCTCGCCGAAATCACCGCTGACAGGCACCTCCTCAAGCTTGTTGGTCAGAGTCAACTTGGCCACCGCCATGGTCGCGGTGGGGGCGTTTTTCTGCAAAATGGCCGCGGCATGCAGACCGTTGCTCAGCACCCCCAACAGGGCAAACATCGCCATAAAAAAGATCGCGGCCGCGATCATGACTTCCAGCAGCGTGAAAGCCAGCCGCGCGCGGTCCAGCCAGGCCCTCCCGCCGGCGGGCCTTGACAGAAGAATCAACGTCGCGCTGCCGTCGTGCGGCGGGCCGGGGACTTCCCGCCCTGCCACCCGTGACGGAGCCAGGGCTGTTGGGCGCGTCTTCATCGGGATGTCGAAATATCCGCCAGGGCCGTCACCTGGTCGAGGGTGATCGTGCAGAGCGTCCCGTCCTGGTCGGAATGAATGACGATCGTAAAGTCATCACTGGTGCCTTTGGCAAAGAAACGGACCGTGACAACATCCGTGTCTTCCAGCGCCAGTTCCATTCCATTCAACGAAATGGACTGGATGCTGATTTCGGGCGGAAGGGTCGTCATGGGGAAGACGCCAGGGGCTTCGAAGGTTTTGTCCGTGGGCCTGATGATCAGCTCCTGGGGGCCGGCTTTGAGGATGGCGCCGCCGCGGGCTTTCTGGCAGGCTTCCAGCAAGTCGGACTGGGCCTTGCGCATGCCTTCCTTGTGCAGGGCGCGCACAAAGGCCGGCACGCCCAGCGTTAAAGTCAGCCCGATGATGCCGACCACCACCAGGATTTCAATCAACGTGAAAGCCCCGCCCCGGCGGGCGCGGCGTGCCATCGGAGACCGAGGAGTAAAGGGGTTGGCGTTCATCCCTGCACGTTGATGCTGGCGGTGATGGAGAACAAAGCGGAGAGAATGGCGATGAGCAAAAAGCCGACGAAAATGGCCATGACACAAATGATGATGGGCTCGATCATGTTGGTCATCACCCGCAGGCCGATGTTCAGTTGGTTTTCGTAGGTCTCGGCCAGGTTGGCCAGCGATCCGGGAACGTCCCCCGTCTCCTCGCCGATCTTGATCAGATCCACCATCAGTTGCGGAAACACTTTGCTGCGGGCCAGGGGCTGGGCGATGGTTTTGCCGTCGGTCACTTCCTGGCGGGTCGTGGCGATGGCTTGTTTGAGGATGCGATTGGGGACGATTTGCTCGGCGATCTCCATGGCTTTCAAGACCGGGACGCCGTTCTGGAGCAGGGTGGACAGGGTGCGGCAGAACTGGCCGAAAAGATGGAGGCGCACCACCTTGCCCACAATCGGCACGCTCATTTTCCAGCGGTCAATCTTGGTCTTGCCATCTTCGGTGGCCCGGTAGCGGCTAAAGAGGAAGCCCACGATGATGAGGATCACCAAGAGCAGCCAGGACCAATGCTTGAAGAAATCGTTGAGGGCGATCAAGATCTTCGTCGGCAGCGGCAGTTCGACGTGCAACCCCTCAAAGAGCTTCAAAAAATTCGGCAGCATCACGGTCATGAAGAAAATCGAGATGGCAATGCCGACACAGATGACAAAGGCCGGATAAATCAGGGCGGAAGTGAACTTGGCCTGCACCTCGGAAAAGCGCTCAAAATGGTCTCCCATGCGGCGCAAGACCTCGACCAGCGCGCCGCTTTGCTCGCCGGCGCGGACCATGTTGACATAAAGATCGGAAAAGATGATCTTCTGTTTGGCCATGGCTTCGGACAGGCCCTTGCCTTCCATCACATCCTGCTTGAGCTGGCGGCTCACCTCTGCCGGGATGCCCTTGGTTTCCAGGTGCGTCATGCTGTTGAGGGCCACCGTCAGCGGCATGCCGCATTTGAGCAAATTGGCCAGTTGATTGGTGAACGTCGCCAATTCCTGCAATTTGGGCTTGTGTTGTTTCTGGAGATTTTGGCGCAGGGCCGGAGGCAGGAATTCCATCCAAGACGCGCTTTTGGCGCCCGTTTGTGGCGCGGCGGCGGCAGCGGCGGCGGCCGCCCCTTTGGGCATCTCCACCGCGATGGGGAACAATCCCAGGCGCTCGATTTGCATCAAGGCAGCCCCCCGGTCAGCCACTTCCAGGATTCCCGTGACCACTTCACCCGATCGTTTTCGGGCCTTGTAATTGAATTGCGCCATAGCTGCCCGGCCAATGCGGCCGATTCTCCCTCTATTAACCCGCCGGAAGGGGAAAGTTGCAAGCCACAATTCAATCCGGCCAAGTTATTTTGAACGAAAAGAGCGCCGATCTGCTCTGATAATACGGAGAAGAAAAGCTGCTCGGCAGTGGTTTGGCAGAGGGGTCGTGCTGGTAATGAGGTGCGAGCAGCATGGATGTTGGCCTCATTACAAATTGTGCGCCAGGTGAGCGCTCCCGGACCCCATCACCTTGAGAGCCGGGCATTGCCCGGCTCTCCTTTTTTATTCCAAGCCGAGGAGTTGGCTGAAGATTTCATAGACGACTTTGCGGCGTTCGGCAAAAACCACCCTGAACCCCGGCCCATCCCGGCTGGGGACTGATTGAAGAATAAGGCGGCAGCGTTCCACCTTCAACTTGTAGAAACCCTCCAATTCATCCTCCAGCGGCTCGGGAAACGCGGTCCCGCGTTCCACGGCGCGCAGAACGTCCCGCAGCCGTTTTCGGTTCCCTGGCGGCTGGCGCCGGATGAATTCCAACGGTTGCTGTTCAATCGTTATTTTAAGCTTCGACATGCGCCGCAGACCATGGATATTCACCGCGTGTGTCAAGCCCTGTCCAGGATGTCCAGCGGATGATCCACCGTCTTGCCCGCCTTGGCCTGTAGGATGGCGGACATGGCCTCCGGGTTGGCCAGAATCTCCATCTGCTCCAAAAGGCCGGCCATCCGTTTGCGCGGCACAATAAAAGCCACCACTTCGCCATTCCGGGTAATAGCGGAAGTTCTTCCCCTCCGGCACAGGGCGGGAAATTGCGCCTGCCCCTGCGTCACTGTCAACGTATTCTTCATGGTGAACTATACATAGGCCATTTCGGGCAGAATGGCAAGCAGTCCTTCGTCATGGGCTTTTCCTTGCCGCTCAATCCGCAATCGGCAATCCGTAATGGCCCACACCCCCAACATTTGCGCTTGCGCGAAGCGCGTGCGGGAATTTAAAGTGGTTCCGCCATGAAACATCAGCTTGATTTCGAAAAGCCGATCCTCGAGTTGCAACGCAAGCTGGACGAACTCGAAAAACACCCGCAAAGCCATGCCATGGGCGCAGAGATCGCGGCCATGAAAACCAAGATCGCCGAAATGCGCCGCCAGGTCTTTGCCGCCCTCGGCGCCTGGGATCGCGTCAAAATCGCCCGCCACCCCAAGCGCCCGTTTATGCTCGATTACCTGGCGCTGGCCTTTGCCGACTTCTCCGAACTGCACGGGGACCGGCTCTATGCGGACGATCATGCCGTGGTGGGGGGGCTGGCCCGCCTGGATGGCCACAAGGTCGTCGTCATCGGCACGCAAAAAGGACGGGATACCAAGGAAAACATCCGTCGCAACTTCGGCTCCGCCCTCCCGGAAGGATACCGCAAGGCGCTGCGCTTAATGCAGTTGGCCGAAAAATTCGGCCTCCCGGTCATTTCCCTGGTGGATACTCCCGGCGCTTTTCCCGGCATTGGCGCCGAAGAACGCCACATTGGCGGGGCCATCGCCGTTAATTTGCGGGAGATGATGTCAATGGCGACGCCCATGATCGCTGCGGTCATTGGCGAGGGCGGTTCGGGGGGCGCTTTGGGGATTGGCGTGGCCGACCGGGTGCTCATTTTGGAAAACGCCTATTACTCGGTCATCAGCCCCGAAGGTTGCGCCGCCATTCTCTGGAAGGAGCGCTCCGCCGCCGCCAAAGCCGCCGAGGCCTTGAAGATCAGCGCCAAGGACCTGCTGGCCCTGGGGTTGGTGGATGAGATCGTGCCGGAGTCCCCCGGAGGTGCGCACAACAACCCCGCGGAAACAGCCGCCTCGCTCAAAGCAGCCCTCCTGCGAAACCTGGAAGAATTGAAAAAATATTCCAGCCCGGACCTCTTGAAACTGCGTTACGATAAATTCCGCGCCTACGGGCGTTTTACCGAGAAGATAGAGACCCCCGCCATGCCTGTCGCGGCTGCCGTGGCCGCCTCCATCACTCCGCCGGCCAAAGCCGCGGAGGGCAAAGCCCCGTCTCCCCCGGCCTCCATCCTCGCCTTCGCGCCGGGAAATTCGGCGCCGGCCAGACCGACTCTCCAGCTTTGACCATGCTCTCCGTTTTGACCTTCGAGCCGATCCTGAAGGAAAGGATCTGGGGCGGGCGCAATTTGGAGAAGCTCTACGGCAAGAACCTCCCGCCCAATTTGCCCATCGGCGAATCCTGGGAGATCAGCGACCGGCCCGGCGACGAAAGCATTATTGCCGCCGGCCCCTGGCAAGGAAAGACCTTGCATCAAATCATGCAAGAGCGCCCGGCCGAATTGCTGGGGCCGCTCCCGGAGATGCCACAACGGTTCCCGCTCCTCATCAAGATTATTGACGCCCGCGACAAGCTTTCCTTGCAAGTTCATCCTCCCGCCATCCAGGCCGCCCAGCTCGGGGGCGAGCCGAAAACGGAAATGTGGTACGTCGTCCAGGCCGGTCCCGCGGCCGAGTTGTTCGCCGGATTGAAACGCGGGGTGACCCGCGCCGAATTTGAAAAGCAACTGGCCAACGGCGCCGTCGCCAATTGCTTCCACCGCATTCCCGTCAAAGCCGGCGACGCGCTCTTTCTCCCCAGCGGACGCGTTCACGCCATTGGCGCGGAAACCATGATTTTTGAAATCCAGCAGAACTCCGACACGACCTACCGGGTCTTTGATTGGAACCGGCTGGATGCGGCCGGCCGGCCGCGCCCGCTTCATCTGGCGCAGTCGCTGGCCAGCATTGATTTTGCCGATTTCGAGCCGTCCTTGCTGCCCGCCGCAACTGTCCCCGGCCATCCTGGAACTATCCGTCCGCTGGTGAAAGACAAACTTTTCCAGGCCGCTCTGCGGCGTCTGAATCCCGGCGACGCCCTCGCCCTGCGCGGCGGGCGGATGAGCATCCTGGGCGTGGTGGAAGGCGCGTTGCGGGTCCACGATCAAGGCGAATCCACCACCCTGTCCGCCGGCGGCTTCTGTCTCATCCCGGCCTGTTGCAGCCAGGCGGTGGTGCAGGCGGAGGCCGGGGCTGCGTTCTTGCAAGTTGAGTTGGGTTGATCCATTTTAGTCTGGGCCATCTGCCCGACCATGAAATCGTTTTTGCTACGCTGGCTTGTCACGACTCTGGCCGTCCAAGTCGCAGCCCAGATCGTCCCTGGCATTAGTTGGGACACTTGGGCGGGCTTGCTGGTCGCGACCCTCCTGTTGGGCCTTCTCAACGCAGTGGTGCGTCCGGTGTTGATCTTCTTTGCCCTGCCGCTGGTGGTCCTGACGCTGGGCTTGTTTATTTTTGTGATCAACGCGCTTTTACTTTACTGGGTTGGGCAGCTTAAGGACTTTCATGTGGCCGGCTTTGGCGCGGCGTTATGGGGTTCCGTCATCATCAGCGTCGTCAGCCTGCTCCTCAACCACCTGACGGGCGCCAACAAGACCCGCATCAATTTCCGCCGCGGCAAACCGCCCCGCCCACCCCCCTCCGACGAGGGCGGCGGCCCGATGATTGACGTATAATCCAACCCCCCGCCCAAGGACTCCTGCGCTCCACACCGTGCCCCAGCGCCGCAGGCCGGACCTTGTTGAAGGAAGCGCGGGGTCGTTATCAACCAGTCGGGTGGGCACTCTAGATGGCCGAAATGGTGTGCCAATATGGCACAATATCGCCCTCGAATTAATTCTTAAGTTGCTTATTTACAATAAGTTACAAACATTTAATGGCATCCAACAAAATGGGTTCGTTTGGCAAAAACACCATAAATGCCGGCGCTGATCTGGATTGGAACAGGCTCCGAAAAATGGCGCGCCCACCCAATGTGACTGGCGCCCCGCGGCTCCCCTGTTGCCTCGTCTTTCACGGGGATGAGTTAAACATAGTTTCTAACTCCTGTCCATAAAAATCTTTACCGGGCGCACGCTCCATTCTAACGTTCCGCATGGCCAGGAAAACCCCGACTGTGGAAGAACAGGCCGTTCACGAGGGCGCGGACGCAAAACCAACGCCGGTTGCGCGCCGCCCCTCCTCCCTGGTGGACACCCGCGTCATCTATTGCGGCGACAACCTGGAGCAACTCGCCAAACTGCCCGACGCCTGCGTTGACCTCATCTACATTGACCCGCCCTTCAACTCCAATCGCAACTACGAAGTCTTCTGGGGCGAGACCAAGGAAAAGCGTTCCTTTGACGACCGCCACGCCAGCACCCAGGCCTACATTGAATTCATGCGCCCGCGCTGCATGAAACTCGTCCGCGTCCTTAAAAAGACCGGCAGCTTTTACTACCACTGCGACTGGCACGCCAGCCACTACGTCAAAGTCATGCTCGACCAGATTTTCGGCGACAATTAAAATTGTAAAATGAATTACGTCGAGAGAATCAATTCGTTGCTGCGCCCAAATCCAAGCGGAAAAATCCGCGTGCTGGATTTGTTTGCTGGTTGCGGCGGATTGGCGTTGGGTTTTGAAGCGCAAGGATTTGAAACGCTAGGCTTTGAGCAAGATGCCGACGCCTGTGAAACATACCGCCGAAATTTAAAGGGCGACTGCCAGCAAATTACGCTGACTCCGGAAACGCAATTCCCAAAAGCTGACGTAATTATTGGCGGGCCGCCGTGTCAGCCCTTCAGCGTTGGTGGACATCAAATGGGGCTGACAGATTCACGAGACGGATTTCCGATTTTCATTTCCGCCGTGAAGCAGGTTCAGCCGGAGATTTGGGTTTTTGAAAATGTGCGCGGAGTTCTTTACAGTAACCGCTGGTATTTCGAGCAGATACTCACCGCTTTGAAGGCATTGAATTATGTCATCGAGGTGCGGCTCCTCAACGCTGTGAACTACGGTGTGCCGCAGAATCGCGAGCGGGTGATCGTTGTCGGCCATCGCGGCGAATTCCAGTTTTTCGATGGGGAGTCCAATCGGGTCACGGCAGGAATAGCATTGGGAGAATCCATGCGACAAGCCCCCCCGGAATCCAAATTCCTCACGCCGAGCATGGATGAATACGTTGCAAAATATGAACGGGCTTCGTTTTGCATCCGGCCGCGCGACCTTTATCCGGACCAACCGGCCCGCACGGTGACCTGCCGGAATCTTGCGGGCGCGACCGGCGACATGCATCGCATTCGTTTGGCTGATGGTCGCCGCCGCCGCCTTTTTGTCCGCGAGGCCGCCAGATTACAAAGCTTCCCCGATTGGTTTGAGTTTTGCGGTGGCGAAACGAGCCAGTTCAACCAGATTGGCAATGCCGTTCCGCCATTGCTGGCGTGGCATCTTGCCGGCTCGGTCAAAAAGTATCTGTCCACCACCAAACGGCTCACATCGGGTGAAATCCTCTACCGAAATCTTCCTGACCAGTTTGCTTTGCCGCTGGAATTCAAGGAGTCCAATGAAATGAAAATTCCAGCATTTGTCACCAACATGGAGAAGCCAGCCAAGCTTGTGAAACTGATCAATGAGGCGCTGCTGGTCCTTTCCAGGCTGGGCATTCCTCTGGATGACCTGAAACCACGAGAACTGGAAAAGATGGCGATGGCCTTCCTTGCGGTGGCTGATGTGAAGCGCAGCGCCGATTGGTCGAAAGCGCGGATTCGTGAAGGAAAAGAAACCCTCAAATCGCGGGACATCATCGCTTACCTCAATCAACACTTTGAGGAAAGGATTTCGATGGGTTCTTACGACGACATTCGCCGTAAGGATTTAAAACTGCCTGTCGTGGCGGGAATCATCATTGCCAGCGCCAACAAGCCAAACGCCGCCCGCAACGATCCGACACGCGGCTTTTCTCTGTCTCCCGAATACGTCGAACTCATCCAACGGTTCGGCCAGCCGGATTGGGCGCAAGCGATAGAGGAGTTTATGGCGGACAGACCCACCCTGGCCGAACGCTTGGACGCCGCGCGTCAGACTCGAGATTGTTCCAATCAAGCTGCCCGATGGTAAAACGATTCAATTCAGCCCCGGCGAACACAACTTGTTGCAAAAAGCGATTATCGAACAATTCCTGCCACGATACGGACATGGCTCGGAAGTTTTGTATGTCGGTGACACTGCGAAGAAATTTCTGGTTCGGGAGGAAGCAAAATTACGCGCCCTGAAATTTTTTGAACTCGAGCATGGAGAACTCCCAGACATCGTTGCATATTCAGCCCAAAAGAACTGGTTGTTTCTCGTTGAAGCAGTGCATAGCTCCGGGCCAATCTCTCCGCTCCGTCTTCTCGAATTAAAACGGCTGGCCCACGAATGCACGGCAGAAATCGTTTTCGTTACGGCCTTCCTGACGCGAGACACTTTCCGAAAATTCGCGCCGGAGATTGCGTGGGAAACTGAAGTCTGGATTGCCGATGCGCCGGACCATTTGGTGCATTTCGATGGTGATAAATTCCTCGGTCCCTACAAATCGAAATGAGTCTCCCCTAATTGATTGAAAGGCCAGGCCATGGAGGGGGTCCGCCATTTTGTCACTATGACGACGCGCAGGCCCGCCCGAAAACGCCTCCTCTGCCGCCGTGCCCCGCCCATACTTTTGCGGCCCGCCGCCCGCCCAATTTTGCCCCCCATGAGCGTTTTTTGGAACAGAAGCAATCAAAGCAAACGAAGAGGGCAATCCCTTCGTTGCCGTTCCCTTCTATTCGGATTCGGGTGGGCTGAGCCTCCATCCTCGCTTCAATTCCGCATTCCCTTGACAATCATTGCGGGGGGCTGGGAAAGGTGGTAAAAGGGAGGCATGAATTGTGGCCTTTGTGGTGCTGATCGCCCGTTGCAAAAATCCCTTATTATCCCGGAATTTTGTTACAAGCCAATTTATGACCCAATCCACCGTATCCAGGTTATTTCATCTGACCCTGCGAAGCCTGATAGGCTCTGGCAAAAAGGGTTACGGGAAAAGCTTTTATGTGCCTTGTGTGAACAGAAACTCTCGCCGTGGGAGACTTACGCCAAGCGTGTATTTGATGGCGTCGGAGTCAATGTCGTGCGAGACGGGAAAATGCTGGTCATTTCAAATATCGAATATGCTAAATTTCGGCTATTTCAACTCACACCCGTCTCATAAGGGGAAAAGTCTGGTGCTGACCTGTTCATTTGCAAGGGTTTAATTGGTCTTCGGGGTAAAATGAGATTTTGATTTTTCCGAGTTTGGCTTTTGGGTGTGGTATGCGCCTGTTTGGGCGCGTGTGCTGTCCCATAGCTTTATTGGAAGCCGGGGAAATACGCCTGCTCGGGCCGCGCCAAGTGGCGAAAGCTGCCGCCTGCTGTCCCATAGCACGCCAGCAAATTGAGCAGATCATATTTCTCCCAGAGCGCCGCCCGCAAAATCGTGAACAGCCGGGTGAAGCTGTGCGCCCAGTTGGAGAGGTGACTGAGGTAGCGCAACAGCACGTAGGTCAACAGCGCCGTCCACACCTGCCAGCGCACGGCGTTGGCGTTGTGGCCCAGAAAATCCGCCAACTGCAAGGTCTGCTTGATTTGTTTGAAGAAGACTTCGATCTGCCAGCGGCAGCGGTAAAGGTCGGCCACGCTGCGCGGACTCCACTCCAGGTTGTTGGTCAGGAAGGTCATTTCCCGTTCCTCTCCATCAATCTCGACCAGCGCCACCACCCGGCGCATCAACTCCGGCGCGGGTTTGTTCTCGTTGCTCAGGACGATCACTTCGTCGCGCAAAATCTTCGGGTCTCTGGAGGCGGGCATTTTCCGCACCACCTCATAGCCCATGTTCTCCTTGGCCCGCGTCACCCAAAAGACCCCGCGCCCGTCCAAATCCCGCAAGTGGCCGAAGTCCACATAACCCTTGTCGAACAAGGCGATTTCGCCGCTCTTCAAGTCGGCGCACAGTTCCCGCGCCCGTCGGTTGTCGTGCTCGGCGGCAGTGTCCACAATGACAAAACCGGGCAAAAGATTCTGCAGATTCAACCGCATATGGGTTTTGGCGGCGGCCTTGCGCCGGCGGTGCTTGGCCCAGTCCAGGCAGTTGGCCACCAGTTCCATGGTCGTGCTATCAATCACATGGATGGGCATCTTGAAACGGAAGGCGGGGCCACGGCGCTGGCCCGCGGCAAAGCCGGGCGTCTGTGCTTTCAAATGCTCCAGGACCCGCCAGAAGAGTTGTTCGGCCATCTGGGCCGGACGCTCCCGGTTGGCGTGGGAGAGGCCGTTGCGGCTGGGGGCGCTGGCGCCGCGCAAAGTGGACAGCGGCCCGGAATGCAATTGCAGCGAGTCGCACAGATCGTTGAGTCCGATGCAATGGGTGAGTTGCGCGTCCAGCAAACTGACCGTGTGACTCCACGGACTGAAGGTGCGCGACTTATCCAGAGCCCCGGTCTCCCGCGCTATTTTGGAGACTTCATGCGCAGGAATGAGATTGCAAATCTGGCGCAAAACGTTAAACCGGGACCGTGTTGGTTTGATTTTTTTGTTTTTCATGCCTGCCTTGTGGCAGGTTCAAATGGTCAAGCCAACACTTTTTTCCAATTTCCTGTGGGATGGCTGTGAATTCAACTTTCTCTTCTTTGGCGCTTGGGAGTTAGTAAAGCCGATTTCTTTAAGGAGGTAAATCTTGGTGCAAAACACGAAAAGGTGCTGCGGTTAGCCCTGATGAGTGAAGACCCATTAGACCCTTTGCAATACCCGTGTGCTTTGACCGGAGTTTTGATCGGCGGCACGTTTAATCCAGACGGTATTTTACCGCCAAGTCGCGTGCGCGGTGCCTACGATCACGGTTATTGTGTCTTGATCGGCGGGTTTCTTTACCATTTCATTGTAATGAGCCATCCCCCCCCGAAGGAGTTCGCGGGCGTTTGCGTATCCAAGGCGGGACAAATGCGAATACTTGTTCAAGAAGTTCGAGACATCCCTTTTCTCGCTGAAATCGTTCACGAGTTTGGAACAGCGATTAGGGATAGGGAGCGGCGCGGGACTTCTTAAACAGAACCGTGAAAGTGAAAGTGAAAGGGTCGGTCCTGAAAGGGTAGTGAAAGGGTCGGTCCTAGAAAGATGACATGTTTCGTTCTTCGTTCTCTGCCTCCTCCCTCATAAAAAAGTCCCGCAAAATTGCATATTGTTGTTTTCTGGCCGCATGGTTGAGCTAGTTCGGTTCGGAACCGGCCGAATCGAAGTATAATCGTCCGGCAATGCAGTTCAAGCTCATTTGCCGCAAGGGAACGAAGCGCAACCAGCCGCAACCGAATCCGGAATTGCAGAATGGAACAACACTATAAAGTGCGTCAGAGGCGCGGGCAGATCACGCATCCGCCTTCGCCAAGCCAGCGGGCGTAAATGTAACGCAAGGTAACGGGGAGGTAACGGCCCCAAAAGCCTCAAGTCCCTCAGTTTCAACAGGTCTAACGGGGTACCAGGTGTAGCGCATACAAGTGTCCATTCTCTCTTTTTAAACTTTCGCTTTTTTTCTCGCTCAGGGCAAGTGTCGGTCCCTGATTCCCGCCCAAGTCGAGGATGGCGCACGGCAAGAGCGTTCGGCGGGACGCCGAACGCGGCGGGCGAGACGCCCGCGCTCCCCAAAGATCTGCATTTCGGTGGTGCAATAGGAAGCTATTTATCATTTCTCATTTATAATTTATCATTTCTCATTTCCCGCTCAATCGTGTCCGCCATGGCGCCGGGGGTGAGGCCGAAGTGGGCGCGGGCTTCTTCCTGGTCGCAGGTGTCATGCAGAAATTCGTCGCGGGTGCCGAAACGGAGGAGGCGACCCGGGGCGCGCGCGGCGGCCAGCCATTCGGCCACGGCGCCACCCAGGCCGCCCAGCACACTGTGCTCTTCAATCGTGGCCACCCATTTGAATTTGGCAAAGACTTCGGCCAGCAAGGCCTCGTCCAGCGGCTTGATGCTCGGGAAACTGACCACCTTGGCGGAGAGGCCGTGTTTTTCCAGTTCTTGCGCCGTTTGCATAACGGCGGGCAGCATGGTGCCGGCGCTTAACAGGCAAACGTCGGTTCCGTCGCGGATGGGCAGAGCCTTGCCGATGATGAATTGCGGCTCGGTTTTGTGGACGGCCGGTTCCCCCTTTTTGCCGATGCGAATATAGACCGGATGCGGATATTGCAGGGCGGCCTTGAGGGCGCCGCGGACTTCCATGGCATCGGCGGGAGCGAGGACGGCCAGGCCGGGCAGCAGCCGCAGCATGCCCATTTCCTCGCAGGAATGGTGCGTGGCCCCCAGCGAGGCGTAGGAAAGACCCGAACCGGTCCCGACCAGCACCACCGGAACATGGTGGTAGCAAACATCCACGCGAATCTGTTCCAGGCAGCGATAGGTGAGGAAGGGGGTGATGGTGTAACAGAAGGGGCGCAAACCGCTCATGGCCATGCCGGCGGCCATGCCGATCATGTTGGCTTCGGCGACGCCGCAATTGAAAAAGCGCTCGGGGCATTTGGCCTTCAAATTATCGAAAAGCCGGTTGCCGATGTCGCCGGCCAGCAGGACGACGCGGGGGTCTTTTTCCGCCAGCTCGGTGATTTGTTTGGCGAAGGCGTTTCTCATGGAAATGCAAAATGCAAAATGCAAAATGCAAAATGTTTGCTCATATTCACTTTCCGCGACTTTTGTTGATTATGGTGATGAAAATGGCAATTAGTTCGCGTGTTTCGCCGAGGAGCGGCGCCGTTTTTGCCGGGCGGACGAGGCCCTCATCAACCAGCAACTCAATCCAGTATTCAGTTTCCTCCAATTCCCGAAGGGAGTCACCCATCTTGGAAATGAATTCCGCCTTTGACCGCCCGCGGTTTGCCTCGCGATAATTGGCTCCCACAGAAGTCCCGGATCGGAGGAGTTGCTTTCCGAGGACTTGGGCGACGGTTTCCTTTGGCAATGAAGTGTACAGGTGGATGATGCGCCGCGCATATGCCTTCGTGCGTATTTTCAAATCATGTGGCTTGTTTTCCATTTTGCATTTTGCATTCTGCATTTAAGAGTTCTTTCTTTGCCGCCGCAACTTCCTCCGCGGTCGGCACGCGATAATGCCAGTTGTTGTCGTCCTCCATGAAAGAGACGCCCCGGCCTTTGACGGTGTGAGCCACGATGGCGATTGGCTTGCCGCTGCCATCGGGGATTTTTTCCATGGCCGCCGCCAGCGCGGCCAGGTCGTGCCCGTCCACTTCGCTGGCGCTCCAGCCGAAGGCGGCGAATTTGTCGCGCAAGGAGGGCAGGGCCATGATTTGGTTGCTGCGGCCGGTGGCCTGCCACTTGTTGTAGTCAACAATAAGGGCGACGTTTTCCAGCTTCTGATTGGGTGCGAACAGGGCGGCTTCCCACACAGAGCCTTCGTTGCATTCGCCGTCGCTCATGACCACCAGGACGCGGTAGTCCTGCTTTTGAATGCGGCCGGCCAGCGCCATGCCCAATCCCACCGGCAAGCCGTGGCCCAGGGAGCCGGTGGCCAGTTCCACTCCGGGCGCGCAGCCCAGCGCCGGCTGCTCGGCCAGCGGGCTGTGATGTTGGGCGAAGCTGTCCAGCCAGGCGGCGGGAAAGAAGTTCCGCGCGGCCAAGGTCGCATAAAGGGCGCTGGCCGCATGGCCCTTGCTCAGAATAAAGCGGTCGCGCAGCGGGTCGCGCGGGTTGGCGGGGTCTATCCTCAAGATTTTCCAGTAGGCCGCCACCAGAATGTCCACGCACGACAGCGCCGACCCCAAATGGGGCGTGCCGGCGGCGTGCGACATTTCGATCAATTTGAAGCGCAATTGGCGGGCGATCCGCTCCAAATCCGCCCCGCCGGCCGGGGCCGGGCTGGTTGCCGGAGCGGGGTTCATTTGTGCGGGAAGTGAATCATGCAGTGGATCACTTCCCCCGAGCGCATTTTGGCGATGCCCTCGTTGATGTCGCGCAACGGGATGCGATGGGAAACAAAGCCGGTGACATCGTAAGCACCATCGCGCAGCAGGCGCAAATAACGGGGGATGTCCTCCGCCAGGCTGGCGCCGCCGTGCGAACCGGTCAGGACCCTGCCGAAATGGAGCGGGAGGGTGTTGATGGAAAGTTTATTCTCAAAATGCATCACGCCAAAAATGACGCAGCGTCCCGCCCGCCCCGTCAGGGAAAAGGCCTTTGCCAGCACCTGTGGATTGCCGGTGCCGTCCACCACCACATCGGGGGCGTGGCCTTCCAGGAGGCGCAAGGCTTCCAGGGCGAAATCGGTTTTGGAGGAATTGATGAGGTGGGTGGCGCCGTAAGCGGCGGCCTTCTGTAATTTATGGTCGTGGAGATCCACCGCGATAATGGGGTTGGCCCCGGCCAGGCGCGCGCCCAGCACGACGCCCAGGCCGATGCCGCCGCAACCGATAATGACCAGCGACTCGCCGATTTTGACCTTGGCATCATTGGAAATGACGCCGAAACCGGTGGTGAGCGTGTCGGCCAGGAGCGAGCAAACTTCGAAATCTGTGCCCGGGGGAACGGCGGTGAGGCGGTTTTCCGAAATGATGGCGTAGTCGTTAAAAGTGGTGATCCAGCCCGCGCTGGCTTTTTTGCCGTTCCAGCCATAGACCGGCGGGCGGGCTTCGATGCCTTTGCCCGGACGCCAATGGAGGACGACCCGGTCGCCGGGTTTGACCTGGCGTACTTCGGGACCCACCTCCATGACCAGGCCGCCGCCCTCGTGGCCGAGCAGATGGGGCAGAAAAGGATCCGGGCCTTTGACGCCGTCAATTTCTCCCAGTTGCGATCCGCAAATGCGGCTGACGTGGACTTGGACGAGGACCTGCCCGTAGCTGAGGGGCGGAATCTCCACCTCATCCAGCACGAGGGGATGTTTTTGTTCAACCAGGATGGCGGCGGCAGTTTTCACAATGGCAATTGACCGGTCCAGCTAAGCACAAGACGCTTAAAAATTCAAGAGCGACGAACCGCTGTTGAGCAGGGTGTGCTTGGAGATGGGGCGCTGGTTGCCGACAATCTTGACCGCCTGGGCGCCGGCCAGTTGGCCCAAAAATGTGCCCAAGGCAATGGGAAGCTGCCGGGCGGCGGCCAGGGCGGCCAGGGAGAAAAAGGCGTCGCCCGCGCCAATCGTGTCCACCACTTCGGTCTCCAGCGGGGGACACAGGCTTTGCGCCTGGTCCCGCAAACCAATGGTCTGCACCGAGCCGCGCGTCAGCCAGGCGTAGCGCGATTTTAAATGCTCGCGCAGTTTCTTTAATTCCGCCAGGTGATCCAGATGGCGGTGCCCGCAGGAGAGCATCATTTCCTGTTCGTCCAGGGTGAAGGCGTCGGCCCGGCGATATTGGCGGCTGATGATGTTGAAGCCGTGATTGTTGCTGTTGGTCTGGCAGTTGAGGGCCAGGAGC
Organism: uncultured Verrucomicrobiae bacterium; assembly: GCA_963707025.1. Lineage (GTDB taxonomy): Bacteria > Verrucomicrobiota > Verrucomicrobiia > Limisphaerales > Palsa-1400 > JBEKOF01. The sequence goes on from CAVPOM010000006.1 coordinate 43,906, forward strand.
GGGGCGGCTTCCTGCACCAGCGCGCGCAGGGGCGGCTGCATCAGGCCGTGGCCGAAATCCAGCAGCAGCACCACGTCGGTCCCGGCGATTTCCTCGCGCAGCCGGGCCGCCAGGCGGGCCTGCGCCTCCGGGCCGGGGGCGCCGGCATCAATATAATTGACGGAGAAAAGTTTGCTCAATTCCTTGCCTTCCATCAGCGGCTCGACGTAGCGCTGCTTGATGATGGTGGTGAAGGCCGGGTCGCGGATGGATTTGTCCTCCTCCGGCGCGACCTGCGCGCGCAGGAACGGGTCCACCCAGGGTTCGGTTCCGAGCAGGCTGAGGAAGCGCACCTGGCTGGTGAATTGCCGGAACGTGGCGGAAGACGGCCAGGGCGCCGCCGCACTGGGTTTCCTCGTGGAGAAACCGCCCGGAAATGATGCGGTTTTTGGAGGTCAGTCCCTGCACTTTGAGGAAGGAATAGCGGTCAAAAATGGTGTCGCCCATCACCAGCACCTTCAAGCCGGCAAAGCTTTCCACCGCCTCGCGGAAATCTTTCATGGAGAATTCCCGCGCCAGGGCGTGGCAAAAGTCCTTCACCCCCTCCGGCAAATGCTCGAAATTGTGATTGAGCAATTTGGTGGCGCTGAAAATAACCGAGCCGGCGTAGCGGACCGCGGCCCCGACTTTCCCGGCCGTGGCGAGGTCTTTCTGGAGAAACTCATTCTTCTGGACGTTCGCCTCGTAATCCTTGCCCAGACAGTAAACATCGGGGCGGACGGCTTCGAGGACGGGGGAGGCGCTGGCAAAGGAGGTCACCACCACGTAATCCACACAGGACAGGGCGGCCAGGGTGCGGGCGCGCAGTTGTTCTTTGCAGAAGGGGCGGCCCGGGCCTTTGTTGACAAATTTGTCGGCCGTGAGGGAGACGACGAGCAGGTCGCCCAGGGCGCGGGCCTCTTCCAGATGGACGATGTAGCCCGGATGCAGCAGATCAAAGATGCCGTGGCAAAGGACAATGCGCCGGCCCTGCTGCCGCAGGCCGGCAAAGAGGGCGGCGGCGGATTCAAAAGGGATTATTTTGGCGGCGGACATTTCAGATTTTCAGTTCAAGAGCCGGTTGCAAATCCCGGCATATTCCGGTCATGTTTTAGCCCGGCATGATTTCACAGGGCGGCGGCGGTTGGCAACCTTTTTTGCCCTGCGAATTTGGCTCCCGGCACATCCTGACACTGCTGCCGGCGGAGTGCGGCCGTCCCCGGCCGCAGCAAGCCAGGGTTTGTTTGCGTGCTCAGGAATATCACCGCCGCGCCGTGTTTCCCACTCTGCTGCGCCCGGGGACGGGGAATGGCGCTTAAATAAGACCTAAAACTTTCTTACCCAGCCTCTTACGACGCGGGGGATGCGGGATGGTTTCAAACAAGACCTGACGGCTCAAGCGTTGCATGGCTTTGATGGTGGCTTGCACCTCCCGCCACTCGGCAATGGCGTCATGGAGCCACTCATATTGTTCTTTGGAGAGAGCGACACTGACCGTTTTGCCTTTGACCTTGCGGGTCCACTGATAACAAGGGCCGCCTGCTCCGGGGCCGCGGTCTTGCACGTAGCCCTCGCTGATCCAGCCGGTTCTGGCCAGCCGGTCGCGTAATTGGGCGTATTGGGCCTGCCATTGGGCTGGCCGGGTTGTTTTGTGAGTCGGCATAAAGAAAAGAGTAGCAGACGTGTCAATAAGGCGGTATATATACCGCCTTATGCCCGACACCCCCTTCTTCCCGGCCTGGCGGCCCCGTCTGGCGGCGGCGGGCCGCCGCTGTGCCCACAGCCTGGCGCGCCTCCGTCACGCCACCTTGAGTCAGATCGAGGACCGCCTGGCTCCCGCCTTGCCCACCGACCTCCTGCGAAAACCGGCCGCCGGCGACTACTCCCGCGAGCAGGTTTACACTCTGGTTCGCACCTGGTGGTGCTGGGTCTGGCCAGTCTTCCAAGCCAACACTTCCTGCCGCCACGTCGTCCTTCAGGTGCAGGCCCTGCTGGCCTTGGTCCAAGGCCCGGAACCGGAGCCGGACAGCAGCGCCTATTGCCAGGCCCGCGCCAAACTCCCCCTGGCCTTGCTGGAGCAAGCCTTCGCGGCCAGCGCCGACAGCGCCGAAAAGCGCGCCCCGGCCAGTACGCTGCTACAGGGCCGCCCGTTGAAAGCGGTCGATGGCAGCGGCACCCACCTGCCCGACACCCCGGCCAATCGGGCGGCCTTTCCCCCCAGCCAAAGCCTGCAGCCCGGCGGCGGCTTTCCCCACCTGCGCGTGGTGGCTCTGTTCTCCGCCGCCAGCGGCGCCCTTTTGGCCAAAGCCACCGGCAGCCTGCGCTCCTCCGAACTGGCTCTGTTTCTCCACGGCTTGCGCTCGGCTTTGCACCCCGGCGACATCCTCTTGGGCGACCGCGCCTATGGGGTTTATATTATCGCCGCCGTCCTCCAACTCCTGGGCGTGGATTTGCTCGCGCGGGTCTCCGTGCGCAACCGCAAGGTGGATTTCCGCCAGGCCCGCCAACGCCTGGGTCACTGGGACGCGCTCTTTACCTGGTCCAAACCCGGCCGGCCTTCGCCCCTGCTTTCGTTCCTGGAATGGCTCGGACTGCCGCCGCAGATCACGGTGCGGGTGCTGCGCGCGCGCCTGAGCCGGGCCAGGCTTCCGCACCCGCCACCTGACCCTGGTCACGACCCTGTTGGATGCGGCGCTTTTTCCAGCGGAGGAACTGGCGGCCGCTTATGCCCGGCGCTGGCGCATGGAACTGTGCCTGGACGATCTCAAAACCACCCTGGGCATGCAGAGCCTGCATTGCCTCTGTCCCCGCATGGTGGAGAAAGAACTCCTGCTCTTCCTCACCGCCCATAATTTCCTGCGCTGGATCATGGCCGAAGCCGCGCAAAGCCAGAACGTGGACTTGGATCGGATCAGTTTCAAAGGCAGCCTGGACGCCTTCCGGCAATGGACGCAGGCACTGGCACAACTCGGACACGCCCGGAACAAAGGGGGACGGCGCCGCCAATTATGGCAGCGGCTGCTCCGAAGGCTGGCGACCGATCTGGTGCCCAGGCGTCCGGGAAGAGCGGAGCCGCGCGCTGTCAAGAAACGATCCAAATACCCCCATTTGAACAAATCGCGGCATCAATACCGCCAGCCCTGGAGCCGCAATAAACGCCGCCGTCTGGCCCGGGCCAAAAGAAAGGCTTCCCTTATTTAAGCGCCATTCCCCGGGGACGGGCGCACTCCTGTCGCATTCTTGCGCCTGACGCCGGTAGCAGCGTCAAGATCCGCCCTTTGGCTCCCGGGAAAACCCGGAAGAGAAAATGGCTTGCGCCGGAACCAGTCTTATGTTTAGTTGCCCATAGCTTGCAATTGCCGCGACGCCATTTGGGCTTGGTGAAGGCGACTAAAACCGCCGCGGGGGGGATTTGCCTGGCCTTGGTGCTGGGGTTGTCGCTTCTGGCCGCCAACCAGTCTCTCCACCGGCTGTTTCACAGGGATGCGGATGACGCCGGCCATGAGTGCGCGGTCACTCTTTTTGCTCACGGCCAGGTTCTGCATTCGTTGCCCGAATTGAAGGCCGCTTTGGTGGTTGTTGGCGTTGCTTGGCTGATGGCCTTGCCGAAATCTGTTATCCCGCCGGCCAGGGCATGGGTGTTGGCACCCGGACGCGGACCGCCTGTTTGCCTCTCCTGATTTGGCAAAGTCTCCGAAGGATGAATTGTGATTTGACGCAATGGTCGCGTCTGCAATCCGCCCAAGGAGAATTCCTTTTACTGTTTACCGGCCTGTCTGCGGCCAGTTCCGCCATTGCGAAGCAGACGTCGGCCTTAGAGCCGTGGAAACTGATGGATGCTGTTTTAAAAATTGAAAAGCTGCGCGTCGAATTCCGCTCCAAGGAGCTGGGGCAGCCGCTCAAGGTCGCGGTGAACGATCTGAGCCTGGCCGTGACCGCCGGGCAAGTCTTCGGGTTTCTCGGCCCGAACGGCGCGGGCAAGACGACGACCATGAATGTGCTGCTCGGTTTCGTGAACGCGACCAGCGGAGACGCCTGGCTTTTTGGAACCAACGTGCGCGAACCGATCGCCCGGCAGCGCATCGGCTACCTGCCGGAGCTGACCTACTATTACAAGTTTCTCAATGTCGAAGAGCTCCTTCGCTTATACGCCCGTATTTTTAATATCCCGAAAATCGAGACGGACCGGCGCGTTGACGCGGTTCTGAAACTGGTGGAACTGGATCATGCGCGAAAACGCCTGATCAAGACCTACTCCAAGGGAATGCAACAACGCGCCGGCCTGGCCCAGGCCCTGATTAACAACCCTGAGTTGTTGATCCTGGACGAGCCGACGAGCGGCCTGGACCCGGTTGGACGAATGAAGGTCAGGGAAATCATTCAACGTCTCAAAAACGAGGGCAAAACGGTTTTCTTCTCTTCCCACGAATTGGGCGAGGTGGAGACGGTGTGCGACCGGGTGGCGATCCTGCATGAGGGGGAACTAAAGGAAGAGGGCAGCGTCAAGGGACTCGCGGAAAAGTATCAGTGCAATCTTGAGCAGGCATTTTTGCGCGTGATTGGCTACCAGGCCTGATTCTTTATGAAAAACATTTGGGCGTTATCGTCTGTCGTTCTGAAAGAAAGCGTGCGTCGCAAGGACTTTTACGTCTTGTTCGTGGTCACGGCCATCATCACTTTGGTAATGGGTTCTGTCACCCTGTTCCACGACAGCCAGATTGTGCGTTACCTCAAGGAAATTTGTCTGCTGTTGATTTGGATTTCCTCACTGGTGATCGCCATTACCATGGCTGCGCGGCAGATTCCCGCGGAACGGGAGAGCCGCACGATTTATCCGCTGCTGGCCAAACCGATTACGCGCACGGAAGTGCTTCTGGGCAAGTTTCTCGGCTGCTGGCTGGCGATGGCCGTGGCGTTGGTTGCCTTCTATATTTTCTTTGGATTGGTGGCGATGACCAAGGAGCATCATTGGCCGCTGGCGAACTATTTTCAGGCGGTGTGGCTGCATTGGGTCATGCTGGGCGTGGTCGTCGCCATCAGCCTCTTGGGATCGCTGCTCTTCAGCGCGGTTTCCGCCAACGTCACCATTTCCTTGGTGGCGGTGACATTCATCTTGTTGATCGGCCGCCATCTGGACCATATCGCCGTGCAATTCGGCGAACCGGCGCGCAGCGGGTTGATGGCGCTGTTCTTTGTCATTCCCCATTTGGAGTTTTTCGATGTGCGTGATCTGGTCATACATAATTGGCCCTCCATCCACTGGCTGGTCTGCCTGAAGGCGACGGCTTACGGCGCTGGTTATGGAGCGTTTTTTCTGCTGGCGGCGTGCTGGTCATTCCGCCGCCGCGCTTTGAACTGAACGAAAGGCCAGATGATGACCACGCCACCTCCCCAAGCCAGCGCCAAGCGCCCAACCAGGAACTTTTCCGCGCTGCTTTGCTTGTCTCTGCTGCTGGTTTGTGGCTTTTGCCTGGCCACGGATTTGAGCCTGTGGTTTCGCGATTGGCCGGGCAACCGGACCCAATCCGCCAATCCCATGACGGTGGCGATGGGTGACGCCTGCCACCTCTTTGCCAATCACTTCTTTGTGAAAGCCGACGTGTATTTCCACAGTGGGATGTATCCCACCATTTACGACAACCTCGAATCGTTTAAGACGCCCCACATCGCGGAGGATTCCGGGGCCATGAAAAGCAAAAACACCGGCGACGAAACCGCTTTTCTCGGCCCGCCGCGCAACTGGATTGATGCCTTCGGCCGGCAGTTTTACCCGTCGGTTCACACCCATCTGAGCGATGGCGGCGCCAACGGCCAGGAGGGCGAAGGAACGGTGGGTGAAGTCCTGCCGTGGCTGAAGCTTTCCACGGAGTTGGACCCAAAACGGGTGGAGGTCTATACGGTCACGGCCTATTGGCTGCGCCGCCTGGACAAGATAGACGAGAGCGAACAAGAGTTGCGGGAAGGATTGAAGGAGAATTCGGGCGATCCGCAATTGCTCTTTGACTTGGGCCGGCTGTTTTTTGAGGCCCGCCATAATCCCATCAGCGCGCGCAACGTCTGGGAAGCGGGGCTGCGCAATCTGGAGGGCCTGCCGGACAAGGACAGCGACAAGAACAAGTTTGTCGCCGAAGAGATACTCGCCGCCTTGGCGAACTTGGAAGAGACCGAGCATCATCCCAGCCAGGCCATCCGCTTGCTGGAACGCCTGAAGGAGGTCTCGGCGACCCCGCAAACCGTCCAAGGATGGATAGACCGGCTGAAAGGCCAGAAAGATCCATGAGCGCCACCGCCGCCATTATGATCCGCGCGAACAAGATTGAGGAAAACGCGATAAGCCACCTGAAATCACCATGCCATTACTTGAAATATCCCAACTAAAAAAGACCTTCGTCGCGCCTGACGGCTCGGAACACACGGTCGTAGATATCAAGAGCTACGGCCTGGCGGAAAAGGCGCAGGTCGCGCTGGCCGGCGAGAGCGGCTCCGGCAAGACCACGCTCCTGCATTTGATCGCGGGCATCCTCAAGCCGGATGCCGGCTCGCTGGTCTTGGCCGGCACGGAAATGTCCTCGCTGAGCGAAGCGCAACGCGACCGCCTGCGCGCCACCACCATCGGCTACATTTTTCAAACGTTCAATTTGTTGCAAGGTTACACCTGCCTGGAAAATGTCCTCCTCGGAATGTCTTTTGGGCCGGGAGCGGACCGCGTTTTCGCACGGGAATTGTTGGAGCGCGTCGGACTGGGAAATCGTCTGAAACATTACCCGCGGCAATTGTCCTCCGGACAGCAGCAGCGGGTGGCGGTGGCCCGCGCGCTGGCGAACCGGCCAAAATTGGTGCTGGCGGACGAACCGACCGGAAACCTGGACCACAAGAACGCGACGGAAGCGCTCTCGTTGATCCGCACGGCGTGCCAGGAAAATGGCGCGGCCTTGCTTTTGGTCAGTCACGACCGCGAGGTGCTGAGCCAATTCGAGATGGTGCAGGCCTTGGAGCAAATCAATCAGCCATCTTCCACGGAGGCACAATCTATATGACACTTTGGCTGATCATCCTGCGGAGCCTGCGCCAGCACGCCTTGTCCACCGTCATTACGGCGCTGTCCATTGCCCTGGCGGGCGGCCTGCTCATGTCGGTCTGGATCGTCAAGGTGCAATCCCAGGCCACCTTCACCGGCGTCACGGGCGGTTTTGACGCCGTGCTGGGGGCGCGCGGGTCGAAGTTACAGCTCGTGCTCAATTCGATTTTCCATCTGGAGAATTCGCCGGGAAACGTCCACGCGCCCGATTATTTGGACATCAAGAATAATCCTAATGTAGCCCTGGCCATCCCCATAGCCGTGGGCGACAACTATCACGGCTACCGGTTGGTGGGAACCATCCCGGAAATGTTCGAGAAGGTGGAGTACTCGCCGGGAAAACATTATGAGCTGGAGCCGGGCGGCCATTTCTTCGACCCCACCCGCAAGGAGGCGGTGGTGGGGAGTTTTGTGGCGGAGAAAATGGGGCTGAAAGCGGGCGATACGTTTCATCCATATCACGGACTGATTTTCAACGAAAAGGATCAACATGCCGAAACGTATGTCGTCGTTGGCGTGATGAAACCGTCCAACACTCCCACCGACCGGGTGATCTGGATTCCGCTGGAAGGCATCCAGACGATGTTGGGGCACGATCCCAAGGCGGCGACGGATGTGAGCGCGGTCCTGGTGAAATTAAAGGGCGGGGGCATGGTTGGTTTTCGGATGGATCAGATGTACAACAAGCAGGGCAACCGCCTGACCTTCGCCTGGCCGATTGGAGCGACGATGGCTGATTTGTTCAGCAAGATCAGTTGGTTTGACAAGGTGCTGGAACTGGTTTCCTACCTGGTCGCGCTGGTCGCCACCGGGTCCATCCTGGCCAGCATCTACAATTCCATGAACGAGCGCCGCCGGGAGATTGCGATTCTGCGCGCGCTGGGCGCCCGGCGTCGCATCATCTTCGGCGCGATCATTTTGGAAGCGGCCGCCATCTCCGCCCTGGGCATGTTGGTGGCGTTTGTTTTCTATTGGGCCATCATGACGGGCGCGGCGGTGGTCATTCGCGCGCAAACGGGCATTGTGCTGGACCCGTTTAAATTCAACCCCGTCATGCTGTGGGCTCCGGCGGCGTTGATCGCGCTGGGCGCTTTTGCGGGGGTGGTGCCGGCGGTCAAAGCCTATCGAACCGACGTGGCCGGAAATCTGGTTCCAACCTCGTAGGAGTCCCATGAGATTGCCTTCCATCATCATGCTTGCGCTGGGGTTCGGATTGCTGGCGGGCTGCGGCCACCACCAAAACCACGCATCCGACGACAGTCCTCATTTGCATGTGGATACCCCGCCGCACGGAGGAACGCCGGTGGCTTTGGGCGACGATTATCAGATCGAATGGGTGCTGGATGCGCCGGCGGGACTGCTGCAGGCTTACGTCCTGGACGGTGAGATGGAAAATTTTGTGCGCATCGCCGCGCCGTCGTTTGAACTGCGCGCAAAACTCCCGGGGCGGGAGGAAGTCCTGCATTTTGCGGCAGTCGCCAATAGCGCGACCGGCGAAACGGTCGGAAGCACGGCGTTATTCGAGGTCCGGGCGGAATGGCTGAAAACCAACAATACCTTCGACGCCCTGCTGCCGGAAATCAACGTGGAAGGGACCGTGTTCACCAACGTGACCTTCAATTTCCCCAAGGGAAACGACAAGGACTAGAACCGATCCAACATAACAGCAATATGATCATGGCAATCAAAATGCGTAAAACTGCCCAAGTCGTCTGGATGTTGCTGGCTCTTGGGACGTTCGTCCCCGCCATCTCCGCCCAGCAGGCGGCGGGCAAGAAACCGGTGGCAAAAATCCAGGGCGAATCCATTGATTCCGCCGGGGACCAGCCGGCCGCAGCCCGGCCGGCGACGAATCCGCCCTCCACCGCGCCGGCCAAGATTGCGACGGCAGCCGAACCAGGACCGGGAACTGCCAGCGCCGCCACCAATGCGTCCCCGGCGGGAAGCCCCGCCGTCAAGGGAGGATATTTGGTCGTGGATTTTGAGAGGCTTGCCTCGTTTGACTTTGATCCGCCGTCTTCCTCCGCCACCAATCATGTTGGCGCGGCGGACGAAGCGGACGGGGAGATACCGGCGGACATAAAAGCGCTGGACAAGAAAAAGGTCATGCTAAGGGGATTTATGATGCCGGTGATAATGGACGGAGACAACACCACAGAATTCTTTATTACGCGAAATCCAATGTGTTGCGCCTTCGGCATGCCGGTGAAGTTGAACGAACTGGTGACAGTCAAAGTTGGCGGCAAGGGGCTTGAACCGAACATGGGCCAGCCCGTCACCATCAAAGGAACTCTGCACGTTGGCGCCATCCGCGACAGCGGCGATGTCACCGGCGTTTACCGAATGGATGGAGAAGCGCTGGTTGAGGAATAAGCGCGTTGATTGATGGCATTCAATCCCCACTACCGAGAATGAAATGAAGAAGGCTGACGAGGCGGACATGGCGCTGCAAGTATTAGACTGCTGGAAAGAGCGCAAAGAACCATGAGCGCCGCCGCTGCCATATTGATCCGCACAGGCGTGGCGTTTTTGATCGCCTTGGCCGGCGGCATGGCCAGCGCCTTGATGGCCAGGACGCACAAGCGGCTTTGCGCGCTCATCAGCCTTGGGGCGGGGACGTTGTTAGGCGTGACGGTGTTCGCGATTGCACCGGAGTGCCTGGAGGCGTTGCGGGCATGGCAGTTCGCGCTGGCGGCGGCCAGCGGGTACGGCCTCTTCGCGTTGATTAGCAAGTACGTCTTCCATGTTTGCCCGGCCTGCGCGGCCAGCCATTTTGACGAGGCGACCGCGCACCGCTTCGGCGAGATCGCGCTGGCCATGATGGTGGCTCTGGCCATCCATTGCACGGTGGACGGGCTGGCCCTGGCGGCAGGCCATGAAGAAACCGGCGAGAACGCGCACATGCTCGATACGACGATCATGTTCGCGATTTGTGTTCATAAAGCGCCGGAAGGCATGGCCCTCGGCGCCTTGCTGCTCGGAGCTGGTTTCGCCCCGATGAAAATGCTGTGGATGGTTGCAGCCGTCGAATTGACCACCATTTTGGGCGGTGTTCTCGGCCATTTTGTTCTGCACGGAGTTTCCGAATTTTGGCTGGGAGCGGCCCTGGGTCACGCCGGGGGCGGATTTCTTTTTCTCGCCACGCATGCGATTCTGGGTGAGATTTGGAAGCACCATAAAGGCATCGTGCTCGGGTTTTTTACCGCCGGGTTTCTTGTCATTGGCCTGTTAGTGGTCGGTTTTCACCTCAAAGATTAGCCTGGCATGGCGGAGGCTTCTCCCAAAAATAACGGCGCTGGTTGTGTCATCGCCTCAACCGGTGTGATTGGCTCGCTGTGCCTGGATGATCAAAAATGCGCACATACGTCAGCGTCTTGGTCGGGACCGGCCAATACAATGCGCTCCAATCTCTCCGAAAAGCGGCACCACTCCGGGATGATGTCAATAAATGCCTGAACGTCCCGCTTGCTGACGACATGGTGGAATCCGCGTCCCGGCGACTCGCGATCAAGAGCATATCCCTCGTGCCCGGTGGGGCGATGGCGGTTCTTGCGCTGCACACGCCCGTCTTTGACCTTGGTGGCCGTGCGCCTGTTGAAGGTGGTGTGCATGGTTCAACAGGTTAAAACAGGAGCGCGCAGAGGCAACAGACATTTCCCCTTTTTCCTCTCCGGGATCTCCCGTTCAAAATCATCTTCTCCGTCGCCGCGGCGCGCTCACTTGTCCAGGTCGGCGCGGATGGTGCGCAGGCCATAGACGGCGCCGATTTCGTTGCCTTGGGTGGCTTCAAAGCGCACGGTGACTTTCTTTTTGCCTTCCACCAGGGCGGCGGGGATTTTGTACTCGACATCGTAGAACTTCGGCTCGCCGCGCGCTTCGATGGTCTGCTCGCCCACTTTCTGGCCGTCCACCAGCAGGTCCGCCGTGCGCTTGCGCCACTCGTCCGCGTAATAGGTGCAGACCAGGGTCATGGGATGGGCCGGATCCACCGCCAACTCGAAGGAAAACCACCGGGTGCCGCGCCGTCCGTAATGGCCCATCGTTTCCTCCGGCGTGCTCTCCTCCGGGCTGGAGGCTTGCTCGTTGGCGTCCCGCTCTGCCTGCATCTGGCCGGGTTGGACGAAGCCGACGGTGGCCAGTTTGAGCTTCTCCTCCCGCGCGGCTTGGGCGGCGAAGTCAGGCGATTTCGTAATCCATTCCACGGGTGTGAACGTGTCCCAATAGGCCGCATAAGTGCGTTCGTGCAAACGGTAGAAAGGCGCAAAGGACACGTCGCGGTCGCGGCCCACGCCCACGGATTGGAAATTGCCGGGCTGGCCTGGCACCGGTTTGAGCCATTGCTCAATGGAGATTCCGGCGGAAACGAGCACCGGCACATTGTTGGAGGCGGCTCGTCCGCGCCTTTCCGGCCCAAGGTCGCCTGCCAGCACGAGCGGGCCCCACATCAGGGCCACGCGGCGCGGGTTGTCGGGGAGCGGCTCTTCATGCAGTTCTTTGGGCAGCACCAGCGCCACGGTGTCGCCGCTTTTCCAGGCGCGGCTGATTTCGACATAGGAACCGGGCTGGGGCAAGTGCGGCACCGGCTGGCCGTTGACGGTCACGGAGAAGTTCCGGCCGGCCCAGGAGGGACGCCGCAGGGCCAGGGTGAATTTTCGGGCCGGGGCGAACCCGAGGAAGCCGCTGCCCTGGACGGCGACTTTCAAGGAGGCGGTTTCGCCTTCCGGGAAGGTGGTGTCCATGACCAGTTTCACCTGCTCGTTTTTCCAATCTGCCGTGCAAGGCGTGTAAAAATTCACCCACAACCTGGTGTCTTTCGGGGTCCTGGATTCGTAATAAATGCCGTCGCCGTGGAGGGCGTGGTTTTCCATGCCGGTGCCGACGCAGCAGGTAAAGCTGTCGAACATATCCTGGTATTCATGGGTGACGCCCCGGCCCACCGGCACCATGTAGCAGGTGCGGCCATCCTTGGGATCCATCGAGCCCAGCACATGGTTGAACAAGGCCGTCTCCAGGAACGCCGCGTAACGCTCGTCGGGTTGCAGGGCGAAAAGCTCGCGGGTCATTTTGAGCATGTTATAGACGTTGCAACTTTCGTCGTCGCGCCCGTCAACGTGGTTGCTCAATTTGTCGGGGGGATCGAAGTATTCATCGTGCCCGTGTCCGCCGGTGGCGTAGCTGTGGTGATAGACGACTTGTTCCCAGAAAAAGCGGGCCGCCTCGCCATCGGTCTGGTTGCCGGTATAAACGTAGCGGGAAAGTTCGCCGATCATTTTGGGGACGAGGGTGTTGCCATGCTTGCCGCCGAGAATGTCCTTGTGCCCGGCCAGCGGATTGACGATGGCCTTGTGTTCAAATCTGTCGGAAAGGGCCAGCCAGCGCGGGTTGCCGGTGTCGTGGTAAAGGTCGGCCAGGACTTCGTTCATCCCGCCAAATTCGGTGCTGAGCATGCGCTGGTCCTGGTCCTCGGTCAGCTTGCCCACAATGGACTCGACCCAGCCGGCGAATTTGATCTCGACCTCCAGCGCCGCGGTATTTGCCGTGCAGCGATAAGCGTCGCGCAAGCCGGCGAAAATCTTGTGCTCGACATACCAGGGCGACCACATACCATTGAGATCAAATCCGCCGGATTGAATGGTCCCCTGGGCGATGGCCTCAAAACGTCCTTTGCCATCCAGAACCTGGCCCCGGCCCCGGCGGCCACCGGCTGCGGTTGCACCAGCGCCGCCGGCCCCGCGCGGGGGACTGGCCATGAGCGCCCCGATGTAGCCATCGCCCTGTTTGTCCTGGATTTCCCTCAATTCACTGACCATGTAATCCACGCGCCGTTTGAATTCAGGATTGCCCGTCGCGGCGTACATATAACTGATGGCGGAAAGGTAATGCCCGGCGATGTGGCCGGTCAGTTGCCGGGTTGCGCCGGCGTCCCACCCGCCGTAGCCGCCGTCGGCCTTGCCTTGGAGTCCCGCCCGGACGCGCAACCAGTAAAGCATCCGGTCCGGCTCCAGTTCGAGCAGGTATTTGGCGTCCAATTCCTGCGCGTGTCCGAGCGGGCCGCCCGTCAGGCGCACGTCCGACAACGGCAGCGGCTGGGCCTGGAAGGGGACCGGTTGGAGGATCGGGCTGGCGGCGCCGGGCGCATTTTGAGCCGGCGCCGTCCGGGCAAGGCAGGCGAAGGCAAGGGCCGTTGAAACACAAGTTAAAAACTTCATAGGCCTAATATATGGCAATGAACCGGCTTTAGACAATGCACAATCCACGCCGGAATTGACCGCTGATGGATGTAGATTCACCTATCTGCGGGCAATTCCGGATTCGTTTGCGGTGGGCTGCGCTGTCTCCGCGCAACCCTGGGCTGCAAGCTTCAAACCCGTTGGGATTGGAAAACCAGCTTCAGGCCATTTTAGCTTTGACATAACGGGAGGGGTGTGGGATTTTTATTCGTCGTCAGTCAAAGTTGTAAAACCTATTTTAGTTGCTTGTGAAAAAAACGTTCCACGGCGCAGCCGTTTTGCTGCTGTTCTCAAACCTCAATCTTCAACTTTCCACCGCCCACGCCCAGGGCACGGCGTTCACCTATCAAGGCCGCATGCTGGACAACGGCACGAACTTCAACGGCGCGGGCCAGTTCAAGTTCGCGCTGGTCAGCAGCACCAACCTCAGCAGCCAAGCCACCGCCACAGCCAATATGGGCGGCAGCAGTCCCTTTGAATTCGTCGAGAGTTATACCATCGTCTCTGGCGGCAGCGGTTATACCACCGCGCCGACGGTGACCGTTGCCGGCCCCGGCGAGTCCGGCTCGACGGCTCTCGCCACGGCGACCATCAGCGGCGGCACGGTGACGGCCATCAACGTCATCAGTCCTGGTTCGGGTTACAGCGGCACGCCCATGGTGACGATTGCCGCGCCCCCACCGGACATCACCTACACGACCTATTGGAGCAATGACGGCACGAGTGTCAACGGCAGCCAACCAACTGCCACCGTGAGTGTGGGCGTCAGCGATGGGCTGTTCACCGTGGTTTTAGGTGACACCACCTTGGCGAACATGACGACCATTGACCCTTTATTGTTCAAGCAGTCGAACCTGCAATTGCAGATTTGGTTCAGCGATGGGGTGAATGGTTTTGCGATGCTGAATCCACTGCAAAATTTGACCCCGACGCCGTATGCGATTTATGCGGAAAACGCAAATGGTTTATCGGCCTCCCAATTGACCAGCATTGGCAATACCAACGGAGGCTCGGGCAACTTCTTTGTCGGTCCATCGGGCAATCCGACGACGAGCGGCTTTTGGAACACGGCCGATGGCGTTGGGGCGTTTGCAACCAACACGAGCGGGTCACTAGACACGGCCATTGGCTATCTGGCTCTTCAGGCCAACACGAGCGGCATCGATAACACGGCCATTGGAACACATGTGCTTCTCGCCAACACGAACGGCTCCGCAAACACGGCCATTGGCACTGGGGCGCTCATCGCCAACACGAGCGGCTTCAACAACATCGCGCTGGGCTATCAGGCTGGCTATTTCATCACCACCGGCAGTTCCAACATTGACATCGGCAATAAGGGTCTTTCCACCGACACCAATATTATCCGCATCGGTAGCGTCCAGAGCCAGACGTTCATCGCGGGCGTCATCAACGGCAACGGCAGCGGGCTGACCAATCTCAATGGCGCGCAATTGACCGGCGTCATCACCGGCAACGGGGGCGGGTTGACCAACATTCCTGCCAGCGCGGTTGTGCCTGCTCCCGCCGGCATGGCGCTGATTCCGGCGGGAACGTTCCCGATGGGGGACACCCTGGATGGCGAGAGCGACGCCATCCCGACAAACATATATGTGTCGGCGTTTTACATGGACGTGAACCTGGTGAGCTATGCGCAATGGCAGTCGGTGTATTTTTGGGCCACGAACCACGGGTATGGCTTTGTGAATGCGGGTGCCGGGAAGGCGGCGAATCATCCGGTGCAGACAGTGGATTGGTATGACGCGGTGAAGTGGGGCAATGCGCGCTCGCAGCAGACGGGTTTGACGCCGGTGTATTACACGGATTCGAACATGACGGTGGTTTATACGAATGGGGAGACGGATGCCGTCTATGTGAAGTGGTTGGCCAATGGGTATCGGTTGCCGACGGAAGCGGAGTGGGAAAAGGCGGCGCGGGGCGGGTTGAGCGGACAGCGGTTTCCGTGGGGCAACGTCATCACGGAAAACCTGGCCAACTACAACGGAGATACCGCCGATTTTAGCTATGATTTGGGGCCGAACGGATACAACGCAGCCTTTACGAACGGATTGGTGCAACCCTACACGAGTCCGGTGGGATATTTTGCGGCGAACGGGTATGGACTGTATGACATGTCTGGGAATGTTTTTGAGTGGTGTTGGGATTGGTATGGAACGCCGTATGGACAACCGACCAACACGAATCCAACCGGACCGGGAACCGGGAGCAACCGCGTGTTGCGCGGTGGCCATTGGCTCGACCCCCCCAACAACGCGCGATGCGCGGATCGCCTCGACACCATCCCGCTCAACGTCAGCAACTACCTCGGGTTTCGTTGTGTGAGGGGGCTTTAGTTTTTGTGCTTTTACACTTTAACCCTTTTGAACGAGTGAGTGCGTTTTGATCAAAGTCAAAGGTCAAAGGGTCAAAGGGGTCAAACCATATATTTGCACTGTTTTGCGCTTGCCACGCTCAGTGCATTGCGGCACGATGGGCCGATGCCACGGCAATTGCGCATCGAGTATCCCGGGGCGATCTATCATGTCCTGAGCCGGGGAAATCGTCGGGAAGCCATCTTCGTTGATGATGGCGACTGCCATGATTTTATCAAAACCCTGGCCGAGGCTTGCCAGAAAACCGGCTTCCAAATTCACGCCTTTTGCCTGATGAAAAACCATTTTCATTTGGTGGTCGAAACGCCGCAAGGCAATCTGGTGGCCGGAATGCGCTGGCTCTTGAGCACCTATTCCAACCGGTTCAATCACCGGCATGATCGGTGCGGCCATGTTTTCAGCGGGCGCTACAAAGCACTGGTGGTGGATGGCAGCGGCCGCGGGTATTTGCGCACCGTTTGCGATTACACTCACCTCAACCCGGTCCGGGCCGGATTATTGCCCGCGGCCAGCCGGCTGCTGGAGTATCCCTGGAGCAGTTTTGGGTTTCTATTTGACGGAGGTGAAACATCGGCCCGGGTGGCTGCGGGTGGACCGGTTGCTCGGCGAGCATGGCATTGCCAGGGACACGGCCTCCGGGCGGCGGGAATTTGAGGGCCGGATGGAAAGCCGCCGCGCCGGGGAGGGAGAGGCCGGCCCGTGGAAGGGGATGCGGCGCGGATGGTGCTTTGGAACAGCCGATTTCAAGAAAGGACTGCTGGAAAGGCTGCAGGGACACTTGGGCCCAAACCACTCCGGCAGGCTGCGCCAGGAGGCGGGCCAGGCGGGCGCGGAGGCGCTTATCTCCAAGGCCCTGAGGCGGCTGGGATGGAAAGAGGAGGAATTGGGCAAGCGGGCCAAAAGCGACCCGGGCAAAGTGAGGTTGGCGGCGCAATTGCGCCAGGAGACGACCCTGACCATCGGGCAGATCGCGCAGAGGTTGCACATGGGAACCCGCAACACCTTGGCGACAAACCTGCAAGGAAGAAAAGGCACGAACGGATGAACGGGATAGCGCAAATATGCGGTTTGACCCCTTCCCCGCCAGGAGACGACCCTGACCATCGGGCAGATCGCGCAGAGGTTGCGCATGGGAACCCGCAACACTTTGGCGACAAACCTGCAAGGAAGAAAAGGCAGGAACGGAGGAACGGGATAGTGCAATTATGCGGTTTGACCCTTTCGACATGAACACATCCCATAATTATAAGCTGGCTGTTGTTGTCCCCCTTGTGGCAATTTGCACATTCATTCCATTCCGTACAAAGGCGCAAGGGAGTTTCCAAAACCTTGATTTTGAGAGCGCCAACCCAGGCACGTTAACGCCAAATCCAACCGGGCCACCTTATGCTCTCAATGTTCCGGTAGCAAATGCACTTCCGTCGTGGAGTGTATATTACGGCGACATCCAGCAAACGGTTGTCAATGTTAACGATCCATCTTTGGGGGCCGCAGCCGTCGCGCTCATTGGCCCACAAGACAACCCAATTGATGGAAACTACAGCGTTTTGCTCCAACCTGGCGGTTCCGTAAATTACATCAGCGCCTCAATTGCTCAGGATGGCACGATTCCAGTAGGAACGGAAACCTTGCTTTTTAGGGCGTGGCAACCGATGTCCGCGCTGCCGTTTTCCGTCTCCTTCGCTGGCAACAGTCTTTCGCCCGTCGAGATTTCGTCAGGCCAAAGCCCATTGGGACAAGGCTATAATGTTTATGCCGCCGCAATAGGTGCTTTCGCGGGGCAAAATGGACAACTGGAGTTCACAGTGAACGGCGAAAACTATAACAGTGTTTTGCTCGACGATATCGCCTTTTCCCCAAACACCGTGCCCGAACCCCGCACGCTGGCGCTTCTTGTCATGGGTGGGGTGGCGCTGGCCGTGCGCCGCTGGCGCGCCAAGGCTTCATGAGAACGTAAATGGGTCACCTTCCACTTCCACCCCCTTCAGACTAAGTATCTCCAGGTCGTAGGAGATCCGTTTGTGATTAAATAGTGAAATTATTATGAAGATTAACACAATAGCACTTCTCCTAATCTCGGCGACAGTCGAGGATGGCTTTTCGCAAGAAGCGTTCCAGAACCTAAATTTCGAGGCTGCTGATGTTGCTGGTTACGCTCCAAACAGTTCCACGGTTCCGACCAGCAGCGCATTTCCCGGTTGGCAAGCGATTTATGGCGCGAATCCGCCATCTGCCCAGGTTTGGTATGACGGTCTAAGTATTGGCGGTCCAATGATTTCGATTTTGGACAACAAGGCAGGGTCGCCGATCCAGGGAAATTATAGTGCCGATCTCTTTGCGGCAGTTGTAGGTACGACTACCTACAGTGTAACTCTGAGCCAGACTGGCGTAGTTCCCGCAAGCACAGAATCCATAGAGATGGATGCCAATCAGGCGGCGTCATCTTCATTTGTTGTGACGCTTGGAGGTGAACCCGTCAACATGGTGCCGTTGCAAAGGTTTGCCAATTACACGTTGTGGGGCGGCGATGCCTCAGCGTTTGCAGGCCAAGACGTGGCATTGAGCATTACCGAGCTGCCGCCCGCAAATCAAGAATATTCGCCCAGCCTGCTTGAGTTGGATAACATCACTTTTTCCCAAACGACGGTCACACCAGAACCTGGCACCCTGTCGCTCCTTGTTGTGGGCGCCACGGCATTTGCTGTGCGTTCGTGGTGGAAGCGCGTCAAGGCTTCCCGGCAGAAGCCCAACAAGGCATGAGTTTATGGCCTCTCCTGGTCCACTAGGCAACCAATAGCATGGCACTTGGCACCTATTGGAACGGCGCCAAATGAGCTTCGCGTTACTTACCTGCCCTGGCTCAATGGGGAGAGTTTTCACTTATCATTCCGAACGCCTCAACACATCAAAGGGGTCATCATATATTTGCGCTGTTCGCCCTGTTTTGCGCTTGCCACCCTCTGTTCTTAGCGGCACGATGGACCGATTCTCATGTCTTTGGCAAGATACCACGGCGCTTTGTCGTCTTGAGGCCAGAGGTTTATACGGTTTCCGCATCTTTCGGATTTGTTTCCATGCAAATCTAAACAGATTCTTTCCCAATGGCGGAAAATGAGGCGTTGAAAAAACTGGACGGGCAGAAAGAAAAAGGCAAGGGCACGGAGGAGAAACAGACAGAAAGCAGCGCAAAAGAAGGCAATGTAACGCAAGGTAACAGGCAGGTAACGGTGGCAGAATCCACAAGTGGCTCACTATCAACAAGTGTAACGGGGTTACGGGTGTAGCGCTGCAATGCCCCCTTTGGCGAGCGTGGGCCGTGACCGCTCCCAACCTCGCCAAAGGCCACGTTATACCGTTTCCAGTTCGTAACTGCACTATTGCCAATGCGATTGGCGGCGGTCACAGACCGCCGCTACAGTGCAAAAGCAAACTGGAAACGGTATTAGCCGCGCCGCAGTCGAAGGGGTCCAACAATAGCTTTGTCCAAGCCTGCTCAAAGAGGGCCATGATTCAAGTTCAAGTTGGGCAAAGCTATAGTTATGCCGTTTCCAGTTCGTAACTGCACTATTGCCAAGGCGATTGGCGGCGGTCGCAGACCGCCGCTACAGTGCAAAAGCAAACCGGAAAAGGTATTATCTTTGATGACCCCTTTGAGGCTCTCCCGCGAGGAGAGGGGACAGCGGTCGTCCTCCGTGGGTTGGCGGTTAGTTGCCTGGCGAGTGCGGTTGGGAATTATTCGCCTTTAAAATCAAGCTTCGCACCCGGGCCGGCAACACCGGCGGGCGCACTGATTCCATGCCCCAACCGAGGAGGACTTTCGCCGCCGCGCCGCAGATACGCCCCTGGCACGGCCCCATGCCGCAACGGGTCTGCAATTTCGCCTCGCGCCAATGGTCGTGCTGGCGCACCCGCCCCAGCGGGATGTCTTCGCACCGGCACAGCAGCGTGTCATCCGCGGCCAGGGTCTTGAGTTCCGGGCGCAACGCGAAGGCTCTGGCCAGCGCTTGGCGGAATTTGTGCCAGGAGGAGCGCCGGGCGAACAAGGCTTGCGCGCGCGCCGGCTGGTTGCCCGCCGCATAACCGGCAATCCGCCCTTCCACCAGCGCGCAATCCGCACCGCCCACGCCCGTCGGCTCGCCGGCGCAGTAAATCCCTTTGACGCTGGTTGCCTGCCATGCATCCACCCGCACAAAGCCGTCCTGCAACTGGCAGCCTGCCGCCAGGGCAAGTTCCACGTTGGGCACCAATCCGAAGGCGCACGCCAAGAGGTCGCATTCCTCCGTCCAGGTGCTTTCTCCATTGGTCAGCGTGACGCTGCGGACTTGGGCGCTGCCTTCCGCGCGCACCGGCCAGACGCCGCAACGGTAAGGCACGCCGATCAAATGGGACTTGATTTGCGCGCCCTGGCAAAGTTTGGACGGATGGGCCAGCAGACCGAGGCCAAAGCGGATGACGCCCGGCCACCGCGCCTGCTCGGCAATGCAAAGCACGTCGGCGCCGTGCTTGCGCAATCCTGCGGCCACCGCCAGCAACAGCGGCCCGCTGCCCGCCACCACCACCCGCCGGCCTTGCGCGGGCCAGCCGTTCTTGACCAGCGATTGCATCCCGCCCGGCCCCATGATCCCCGGCAGCGTCCAGCCGGGAAAGGGCAGGAACAACTCGCGCGCCCCGGTCGCCAGAATTAAACTGGCATAACATATTTCGCGCGGTCCGGCGTCGCACTCGGCCATGAGCAGCCCTGGCCGCGGCGCGGCAATCACGCTGGTGCGGTCCAACAGCGCCGCGCCGCAACGTTGAAAGCGCTCGATCAAATGCAGCGCCTGGCGGGGGCGTCCTTTTTGGCCGCGCCAGATTTGGCCGCCCAGCCAGGGAGTATCATCCACCAGCGCCACGCGCCGTCCGCATTCCGCCGCCGCGCAGGCCGCGGCCAACCCGGCCGGGCCGCCGCCCACCACGACAATTTCAAAGTCCAACAGAGCCTCACTCATCGGTGAGCACCTCCATCCCTTCCTCGCAAAGCGTCTGGCAACTGCGGCAGTGGGCCCGTCCGTTGATCGTCACACAACATTCCATGCAGATGCCCATGCCGCAGAGCGGCCCGCGGGGCAGGCCGGTCACCGAAGTGCGAAAGCGCGTCACCCCCGCCACGGCAATGGCGCCCGCCACGATCGTCCCCGCCGCCACCGTCACATCCTTTCCATTGATGCGCAGTTTTACATTAGGAGGAGGATAAGCCCTCACCTCACCCTGACCCTCTCCCCTCCCATCGGATGGGAGCGGAGAGGGAACAGCATGGGGAGACGCAATGTTGGACGGAAGTGTGCCGGGCGGCGGCTGGTTCAGGGACGTGAGATTGGCGGCTGGTTCAGGCATGACAAGTTGCTCCCGCTCCACGGGCAAAGCGCGACGGCGCATAAGGCTCCGGTGGAATCTCACAAGGCCGTTGCAACAGCAAATCCGCCAGCAACCGGCCCGTGGCCAGCGAAGTGGTGATGCCCAGGCCCTCGTGTCCGGTGGCCAGCCAGATGCGGTCGCTCCCGAGGCTGGGCCCAATCAGCGGCAAAGAGTCCGGCGTGGCGGCGCGATGGCCTGTCCAGACCCGGATGCTGGAAAGCTCCCCCAGCGCGGGCAGATATTCCAGCGAGCGGCTGAGCATGCGGTTGAGAATGGCGAAGTCAACCGCCGCATCCTCCGCGTCATACTGGCGGGAGGAACCCAGCAGCATCTGCCCGGTCTTGCGCGGCTGGATGTTGAAGGCCACCGAGTCCTTGCTCACCGAATGGGCGTTCTTCAGGTAGCCCAGTTCGACAATCTGATGATGGACAAAGCCCGGATGACGGTCCGTAATCACCAGATGCCCCTTGCGTTTGCGCACCGGCAAACCGGGCGTCAGCTCCGGCGACCAAGGCCCGGCCGCATTGACGGTCCGCCCGGCCGCGATGGTCGAGCCATCCTCCAAGGCCACGCCTCCTTCGGCGCGCAAGGCGCGCACTGCCGCCCCGAGGCGCGCTTCCGCGCCGTCGCGTTTGGCCTGTTCCAGCAAAAAGCGCGCGGCGCAAGGCGGATAAAGCACCGCGTCATCGGGCACGCGCAATCCACCGGCCATCCCGGGCCGGAGATGCGGTTCGGCGCTGGCCACGCCGGCCGCATCCAGCACTTCCACGCGGACGCCGCGCGCGGTGTAAAACTGCTGCTTGCGACGGACCTCGGCCATTTCCTCCTCGTCCGCCGCCAGCCAGAGGGTGCCGCAGGGGTCGTATTCCACGTCGGCGGGCAATTCCGGCAGGCAGCGGCGCCAGAGCGCCCCGGAATAAGCGGTGAGGGCAAATTGCGCCTCCGAGTCATCCATCACGACAATATGCCCCATCCCCGCCGCCGTCGTGCCGCCCGCCAGCGGTCCGCGATCCAGCACCAGCGTCTTCATGCCGCCGCGGGCGCATTCGGCGGCGCAGGCCGCCCCGACGATGCCCGCGCCGACAATAATAATGTCATAGGATTGGCTCACGCGCGGATGCCGTAACAGAACGGGTCCTTTTCATCCAGCAGCAGCGTCGCCTCGGCATTGATGTAAGCGGTTCCGGTGATGGTGGGGGCGATTTTTCCAGCGGCGCGGTCCAGCCAGCGGAAACGCGCGGTGAAGGAACTGCCGATAAAACTTTCCTGCACCCAGGGCGCGCCCTCGGCCCAGGCGCCGTCGGCCGCCATGCAGGCCAGCTTGGCGCTGGTCCCCGTTCCGCAGGGCGAACGGTCGTAAGCCTTGCCAGGACATTGCACAAAGTTGCGCGCGTGGCCGCGCGCCGTTTGCGGCGGCCCAACCAGTTCAATGTGATCCACCTCCGGGAACCCCTGGGCGTTGACCGCCTGCCGCACCCGCCAGGCGTAATCGGTCAACCCTTGCGCATTGGCCGGCGACAAATCCTGCCCGTGCTTTTCCAGCAGATAAAACCAGTTGCCCGACCAGGCCACGTCCCCGCTCACCGGCCCGATGCCCGGCACTTCAATCACGGCCCCTTTGGCCTTGCGCCAGCTTGGCACGTTGGCCACCGAAACTTCCCCATTGTCATGCAGAACGATGCTCACCATCCCAACGCACGTCTCCACCCGGTATTCCCCCGGCTGGATCCGCCCCAAATGCGCCAGGGTCGCCCCCAGGCCGATGCAGCCGTGGCCGCACATGCCCAAATAGCCGACGTTGTTGAAGAAAATAATGCCCGTGATGCACGAGGCATCCTGCGGCTCGACCAGCATGGCCCCCACCATGACATCCGAGCCGCGCGGTTCATTGACCACGGCGGAGCGGAATTCGTCGTGCTTTTTGAGCAGATGCAGCTTGTCGGCAATGCTGCCGCCGCCCAGATCGGGGCCGCCGCTGATGACGATGCGCGTCGGCTCGCCGCCGGTGTGCGAGTCAATAATAGCAATTCTTTTCATGCAATTTGCCGCTCTTGCGCCGCATTGAATTGACCCGGTGGCGCCGGCCTGCGCCGGTCGGCTGGCGGCGCGACTCCGGCCTGCCTTTCCTGCTCAGACTATTCCTGCGCACGTTCCCTGTCTTGGCTTGGAATGACAGGAAATCGGTTAAACTGGACGCAAAGCTGCCCAAGAACTCCATTTTCCGCCACTTTTATTTAACGGGGCAGGCCAGGGAGGGTGCTTTCCAGTTTCTTCAATACCGCCCGCCCCGCCATCCCAGGAAGTTTATCCCCCATCTGGTGAGCCAGCCCGCGCCGCCTTGGTCCTCCGTCGCGGCCCAACCGCTGCGGAGGGTGAACCAGCCGCCATCAAATCCCGCCCCCTTTTCCATTTTTCATTTTGCATTCTTCATTTGCCGCTCACCCTCCGGCTTCCCTGAACTGAGTCGGCGTCATGCCCGTGGCCGACCGAAAGGCCCGGGTCATCGCACTATGGTCATAAAATCCGGTGGCATGGGCGATGTCGGCGATGGACCGTTCGGTTTCCCGCAATAATTGCGCCGCCGCCGCCAGCCGCGTTTGCATGATGAGCTGGTTGGGGCTGATGCGAAAAATCCGCTTGATCAGCCGGGCAAAGCGCACGGGGGGCAAACCGGCCTCCCGGGCCAGCGACCTGGGCGAGTGCGGGTCTTCCGGGCGCGTTTCCAGGGCCTCCAACGCGCTGGCCAGCCGGGCCGGGATGGCATCCGAGTCGCCGGGCGCCCGCAAATCGTGCGAGATTCCCACCAGCCCCATCACCTGGCCCTGGGCGTTGCGCATCGGCAGTTTGGTTGTCAGACACCAGCCCGTTTTCCGGCTCTCGTACCAATGCAATTCCAAATGCTCCAAAATCGGATGTCCGGTTTTGACCACCATCCGATCCTGCCGCTCATAAACGACCGCCAGTTCTTTGGGAAAAATCTCCCGCACATGGCGCCCGATCAGATCGTGCTTGTCCCGCACCCGGCAGCGTTCGACCATGGACTGGTTGACCGCCAGGTAACGGCCCTGATTGTCCTTGAGGAAAAAAGCGGTTTCCCGGAACATGGTCAAAAAGCTGTTCCAGCGCCGCCAGCGCGCCGGAAACGCCCGTCGGCTGCCTGGCAACGGCTGTGGAGGGTTGTATTAGGCTGAAATTCACATTTTCGGTGTTATTTTAAGCCAAGACGTTTTCCCATGCAATCTATAAATTGGACACAGAGCAGAACCTGTGATCCGCCCGCAATGGCTTTTTGGGGTGCTTGCGCACCGCCAAACCAGCGGGGGACGCGAGCTTAAACAATGATGGCTGACGAATGCGCGGAACGGGCAGCTTTGGATAAACCTTGACAAAAATGGCCATTCCGGTAGAACTGTCGCCATAAGAAAATCCAAAAACGTCCCAAACGAGCATTCAACAGAGAACTCCCGCCGCCGAGGAACCCTTTGGGCGCAGGCCGGGGCCGGCTGGCGGCATGACACGATGAATTTCGCACTTTTAGCGCTGAACGATCGGGCTGGTTTGGAGGCCGCGTCCGCGCGTGTTAATCCTTCAGATTCAAATCGTCCTTTGGTCTGCCCGCCCGAAGTGTCCCAAAGAAAATGCCGGTGAGCAACAGATTTTTAAACCCGCAAACTTCAGATCAATCAGAATCACAAAACCATCAGTGACCCAAATCAACGAGTCCGAAAGCCTATGAATGATAAAGACATCGCCACCAAGTCGTTTCTCCGCCGGTTGTCTGGCGGCCAGTCCCCCTCCAACTTCTTATCCCGTTGCCAGGCCGGGTTTTTTGCCCTTTTGGCGTCGGCGCCGCTCCTGGCTGTGCTTATTTCCACCAGCGCCGTGGCCCAGGTCAAAGTGGCCGGCCAGTTGCTCATTGATCTGAGCGACACTCGCGGCACCAACACGGCCACCGGCATGTCCTCCGTGGCCGGGGAGACCAACCTCATCTATTGGACCAACTATGGCACCCTGGGCGGCACCTTCAACATGATAGAGGACTCTGTGTATTCCGTCGGCTACACAGGCGGAACCAATCCTCCCGTCATGACGCTGCTGACCTCCGGCGCGGTTTCCGCCCTCGCCCCTGATTCCCCCACCGGCCTCCGAATCATGATTGCCAGCTTCCTCACCCCGTCACAACTACAGGGAGGCAGCCACTATACCGTCGAAAGCTGGTTTTATAACCTCACCACGGCTAATCCTCGCGGTTTGTTTGACTGGACGCTGGCCGCTCCCACGGCCGGCTTCGACGCGGGCGAATTCTCCCCAACCTCCACTGCCTCCTGGCACAACGACGGCAACAGCCTGAACTGGAGCGCTGCTGGCACGGCCCCCTCCACCGGCGTCTGGCATTACGGTGTCATAACATACGATGGAACCACGGAGAGCGCTTATCTGGATGGTGTCCTGACGGACAGCGCCGTTCACACCCTCAACATTGACGCGGAAAGCATATATCCAGCCCTCTTCAGCCAGCTTGGCGCGAATCCCCCCACGGGGACCTCGTCCAGCTACAATGGGGCCATCGCGGCGTTGCGGGTGCATACGGAGGCCTTGGCGGCCTCGGACGTGGCCACCAACTACGCGGCGGGCATTGCGGCGGTGCCGGCGGCCCCGACCAACAGCATCTCGATTGATGCATCGCCCGTCACCGCGCTCCTCGGCACCACGGCGACACTGAACGGCATTTTGAACGCCACGACCGATCCGGGCACGACGGCGCTGACCTTCTTCTACGACACCGTGGATCATGGCGACGCGACCAACGCCTGGGGGGTTGGTCACAGCGTTACAGCGACGACTCCGGGGAGCCTGCCGGGGACGTTCTCCGCCAACATCTCAGGCTTGACGATCGGCACCACCTATTATGTGCGCATTTACGCCGCCGACGCCAATGCCACCAACATGTCGCCCTTTGTCACGTCGTTCATTACCCAGGGCAAGCCGGTCGTCGCCAACAGCTCCTCCTTTTTCGCGGCGCCGGGATCCGACTACCTGATTGGCAGCCTGGTCAATGACGGCACTGCGGGCGGCGGCGCCTCCGTCACGATCTACTGGGGACCCACCGACGGCGGCACGACGCCGGCGAGTTGGGCCAATACCGTTCCTTTGGGAACCCAGAACAATGGCAGTTTCAACACGCAGGTGTCCGGCCTGACCACCTTGGGCAACTATTATTTCACCGTCTCGGCCCAGAATACTTACGGCACGGCGTTCGCCCCGTCTTCCATGGCCTTCCAGGAAGGGCTGATGTTTACGCTGAACACGACCAATCTGCCAGCCAACGGAACTGCTGTCGCCTCTTATCCCACCGCCCAGGGTACCCTCGCTTACGATGAAGGAACCTTTTCCGTATCCGAATTCGGCGGCCAGAAATGGTTGAACGAAACCGCAACCGCTGTTAAAAACATGTGGTTGCCCTTCACCGCCTTCCCTGGAGGCACGGTTCCGACCACTATTCCCATCAACGGCGGCACCATCGTCGCGGCCTTCAAACCCGAAGGAACTCCGAACACCACTTGGGCTAGTGTTGCGAACGTGTTTTTCTCTCAACTCGGCATAGCCTTGGATTCCGCCAGCGACGACGTTGCCATCACGGGTAACTCGGTGGCTTCCGTCACGATCAGTTCAGGTGGATCAGGCTACACCAGCCCGCCCACGGTCGCTTTCGCGCCGCCAGGCGGCATTCCGGCGATGGATGCGACCGCCACGGGAACGGCCCAGATCAGCGCCGGCGGCGCCGTCACCAACGTCATCATTACTTCCGGTGGCTCGGGTTATCCTTGGCTTGCCTCAGTTGCCAATGCCGGAACCCTCAAAGCCCCCACCGTGACTTTCAGCGGAGGCGGCGGCAGCGGCGCGGCAGCGACCGCCCACTTGACGGCTGCGACCGGAACTCAACTTCTCCCTGAAGTCAACAGCCAGCGCCCGCCCGACGATGCCAACGGCCAGAATGTGGATGGCAACGGCAATGGTGAGAACAGCGCCAACCGGTTGGTCGTTCCCTTCGACCAGGTTTCCGTGGTCAGCGTCGTGGCAGGGGATGGACGCTCCAGCGGCGTCTCCGGCGATAACAACTACCGCGTTTATGTCAACGGCATCGAGGTGATGGATACCGATTATGGTTTCGTCAGCGGCGTCTCGTTCACAACGGCGGGTTCCACCAACGGCAACGGCTACACCAACTCCGCTGGGGCCAATGTCGCCCCGACCGTGACCTTCTCCGCCCCCACCGGCACCAACGGTGTCATCGCCACCGCGACCGGCGTGGCGGTGATGGGCACCGGCGCCAGCCTCGGCACCATCTCCAGAGTCACCATCACCTCGCCCGGCAGCGGCTACACCGGTGACGGTTTGGTCAATAACGCTACGGTCACGTTCTCACCCTCTCCATTTGGTGTCACCGCCGTCGGCACGGTTAATCTCGTCAGCCTCGGAGGTTACACCACGGGTGCCAGCATCATCGGCGCGAAGGCAGCCGGGGAAAACGGCACAGGCATGACGGAACTTGCCTATAACACGCCAACCTATTTTGGAGGTGCTCCCTATGGTGCCAATGCAACGTTCAACATCGGCAACGATGGCAATTTTAACGACGGTTGGACTTACACGGGCTACCTTGGCAACGTTTCTGTTTACGGGGAGGCTCTCAGCGATGCTGCTCGTCAGGCAGTGGAAAATGCCATCGCCGGTCAAGCCGTGCCCACCTCGCCCCTGACCTACGCCATAACCTATACCTCGGATGCTAATTCCACCATTACTCCCGTCCCCTATTTCTTGAATTCATCGGCGGGCGGGATCACCACGGTCTATGAGGGCGAAAACCAGACCTACTCCTTCGCAGCGGCCACAGGTTTTGGCCTCCTCTTGTCGGTGGACGGCTCCACTGCCGCCCCGGTCTCCGTTGGAAGCACCTACACCTTCAACAATGTGAACGCCACCCATACCATTGCCCTGACCAGCATAGCCATTCCTA
The DNA here is from genome assembly GCA_963707025.1 of uncultured Verrucomicrobiae bacterium. Taxonomy (GTDB): domain Bacteria; phylum Verrucomicrobiota; class Verrucomicrobiia; order Limisphaerales; family Palsa-1400; genus JBEKOF01. Next base: position 72,037 of record CAVPOM010000006.1, read on the forward strand.
ACCAGACGGTCACCGTCACCTATGGGGCCACCGGAACAGTCAGCACCAATGGCGCGGTCATCCCCAGCGGAACGGCCATCGTCGGTGTGCCGGGCGGTTCAACGCTGGTCTTCAATATTGTGCCCAACCCTGGCAATAAAATAACCTCTGTGACGCTCAATGGCACGGCGGTGGCTGCCAGCGCGCTGGCGGCGGGTATTTACACCTACCTCAATGTTGGACTGGGCACGGTTGGCACGAACGATGCGGTCAACATCACCTTCTCCGCCCTGCCGGCCATCAGCCCGGCAGCGAGCCACGTGCCGGAATCGCAGGCCCTGCTCTTCGGAGTGGATACTGCCTCGCTACCTGTGACCAACGGCACCACCATCACCAACTGGCCCATTTTTTACTCCAGCACGCCTCAAACTAATCTGGTCAAGGATACCATCAACGCCGGCCTTTCACTCGCGGTGACCTACAATGACGCTTCCGGCGTCGTTTGGGAGAACAATATTGATGCGAACAGTACGGCCACCACCTGTTATCAACTCTACCCTACCGTGCTCCCCAATGGCACGTCCCTCCCGAACACCGGCGGAACCATCATCACGGTCGTCAGCCCCAATGCCGTGGGCATAGGAGCGGGAAACAACAGCGGAGATTGGCATTCCATCGTGGACGTGTTCTTCGGCTGCTTGGAAATCGGCGTCAGTCCTGTAACTGGCCAGATTCAAGCTTACGTGGATAATGACCAATCCACGCCTTACGACGGCACCGGTTCTCCCGTCGCCACCAGCACTGTCACCATTCCCAATGGGACCAACGCAGTTCTAAGCTTGGTGGCTCAGCCGGACGGGTCCTTCGCGGTTTATTACAACACGATTCTCGTCATCACCAACGCGAGCATTGCCGGGCCTGGCGGGCTCTACCTGACGGCGGGCCGCGAGGGTCAAGCCTTTGCCGCCAACATCACGCTGGGTGACGATGGTCCTGACAATTATAATGCCTTCAATGGATTGATCGGTAACACCTACGTTTGGACCACCGCCTTGACTCAGACGGAGCGCACCAACTTGGAAGCCGCACTCATGACCCAATTCCATGCGGTCGTGCCCCCGAACTTCAACTGGGTTGGCCCCAACAGCGGCAACTGGAGCGACATCAACAACTGGAGCAATACCGTTCCTTTCGCCGTCACCACCGTCCCAGGATCCGGCGGCGGTCAGGTTCCTCTCTTCTCCCTTGCCGGCGCGGGCGCAACGGTGACCTTGGACGCCCCCGAATCGGTCGCCGGCTTGAGCTTCGACACCAACACTGTCATTGTTTCGCCGGCCGGCAATACTCTGACTCTGGACAACGGACCCGGCGATGCCACCGTGACAGTGGGCAATGGCGCATCGGCCACGATTGACGTCCAGTTGAACGTGCCGCAAGGCCTCAACGTCATTGGGCCAGGCCTGTTGACTTTGGCCACCAATGTCACCCTTGGCGCCACGGTCAATGGCTATGTTGAGATTGCGCAAAACGCCAGCAACACCGCCACCCTTGTGCAAACCGGCGGCACGCTCACGACCTTCTCCATCGCCCAATCCTGGGCTGTGGGCAATGGCCCCGGCGTCATGCTGGGCGGTGCGGACAATTCTGCCACCTCCGCCACCTATACCCTTAGCGGCGGCACTCTGATCACTCCCAACATAGGCTGTGTGACTGAGAACTTCGGGGTGAATCCCGCCGTGTTGGTTCCTCCCAGCACGGATGGCGCCACCGCCATTCTCAATCTGAACGGCGGCGTGCTCCAGGCCAGCGACAACGATTCGGTGGACCCAAATGCCCTGGCAGAAGGCAGCGCCCACCTCATCTTTAACACCACCCATACTTACGTTCAGGCGGGCGGCGCCGTCATCAGCACCGGCTACGCCAATTCCATCTCGGTGCCCCTCGAGCACTCCCCCGCCGGGCCGGGCGTTGACGGCGGCTTGACCAAGATGGGCACCGGCACCCTGAATCTGCTGGCCGCTTCGACCTATACCGGCCCGACCGTGGTTCAGGCCGGCATTCTGGCCTGCGCGACCGCCGCCTCGCTGGGTGGCAACTCGGTGACTATCGTCCCCGGCGCTCAACTCCAGTTGGAGTTCACCGGCACAGCCACGGTTTACCAACTGTTCACCAACGGTTCGGCTACGTCTGTGCCCCCAGGTGTCTATGGTTCCACCGCCTCCGGGGCCGCTCACGCTGATGACACCGACTTCGTGCCCGGCTCAACCGGGAAACTGACGGTTCTGGGCGCGATCACGGCGGGGGAGAAACCCTCGTTCACCAGCTCCGCCTTTACCGGCGCCGCTGGCAATGGCAGCTTGCTCTTGCAAGGCACGGGCGGCATCTCGGGCGGCACTTATCTGGTGTTGGGCAGCACCAACGTGGCGGCCCCTCTGGCCGATTGGGTGACGCTGGGGCAGGGCACGTTCACGGGCGCCGGTTTCAGCGTCAGCGTTCCGGTGAGTACGGCCGTTCCGCAAGAGTTCATCCGAATTGTTGTGCCGTAAATAAGGAATAGAGATTGATCCTGAGAAGCCGGGGCGAGCCGCCCCGGCTTCTCATTAAATGTAATAATATTTGGCGGATTCCAAGGATTCTGGGCGCGTGACAGTATGGGGTCTGGCGGGCAGCGCCTTAATTTGGTGCAGAGTGGAGCCTGTGGCTCGACTTCGGCGCCCAGCGCCGACACTGCAACAATGAAATTAAGGCACTAAAGTCTGGTTCGGCCGGTTGCAAGGAGTTCGGCCATGTGTTACCGTGGCGCTGAGTGCGCGATGCAGCCAGGGAGAGCATCGCGGAGAGATAAAAAATGACAAATGGAAAAAGAAATCGCGGGCGGGCCTTTACGTTGATTGAATTGCTGGTGGTTATTGCCATCATCGCCATTCTGGCCAGCTTGCTGCTGCCGGTCCTGGCCAAGGCCAAGCTGGCCGCGAGGGACGCCCAGTGCAAAAGCAACCTCAAGCAGATGATGGTCGCCACTCTTTCCTACGTCAATGACAACAAGAGCAGTTTCTTCCCCAGTTACAACAGCACCGATGGCACTCTCTGGATAGACAGTCTGGTCGCCTTTGCCGCCAACGTGCGCCCGATACTGACTTGCCCTTGCTGCACCCAGCCGCCGCCAACAGGCGGCGGGGCCGGCGCGTGTGATCAACCCTGGCAGTGGGAAGCCGGCGTGACGGGCAGCTATAATTTCAACGGCTGGCTTTACCAAAACTCGGCCGATTACCGGGGAGACATCAGCCCACCGCAATTTACCGCGAACTGTTTTGCCAACCAAAATGCCATTTCACACCTGTCCATGACGCCGGTGCTTCAGGATGCCGTCTGGGTGGACTTTTGGCCCATCGCCTCGGATCCGCCTAACGCAAACCTCTATCTGGCCGGGGGAGAGGAAAACCCGGCGGAGATTGAACGCATCGTCACCCCGCGTCACGGCGGGGTTAATGCGAGCGCCGCGCCCCGGAATTTTAATATCACCCAAAAATTGCCGGGTGGCATCAACTTGGGCCTGTCTGACGGCCATGTCGAATATTCCCCGCTGGAACGTCTTTGGCAATACTACTTTAACGCGACCTGGGTCCCGCCCGCAAGACGACCCATCTGACCATTGAAATGAAAACTGAATACAGAAATTCCCGACGCGCCTTCACTTTGATCGAATTGCTGGTGGTCATCGCCATCATCGCCATTCTGGCCTCCCTGCTCCTGCCCGCCCTGGCCCAGGCCAAGGCGAAAGCCAAACGCATGATCTGCTTGAACGACGAACATCAGCAGATCATTGCCCTGTGTATATACGCCGGCGACTACAAGGATGCTTTTCCCGTCAGCGCCGCCGGCTATTGGGCTTGGGACATGCCCGTCCCTGTTGCGACGATCCTCACCAACAATGGCACGACCTGGAAGACGTGGTACGACCCCGGCACCCAGCCCATATTTAGCGATCAGGATGACCTGGCGCTGTGGAATTTTGAGCCTGACTACCGGGTGGTCGGTTTTGCCCTGACTTTTCCCGGCACCGCCTCTTACGCGGACAGTGGCGCATGGCTGTTTTCCACCAACTTAAATTACAAATTGAGCGCCGGCTCGGTCGTGGACACCGGCTCGGGCGTATCCTATCCCATCCATGCTGCGACGCGCGCCGTGGTGGCTTGTGCCAACATGAACCAGCTTGGCGACAGCACTTCTCCGCTCATAGAAAAAACCTACACTGGCAACGGCGGTTGGACTGACGTTGATGGCGGCTATTCTAAACACCATACCAGCGCCCACATGAACGGGCCTGTCCCATTGGGAGGCAACGTTGGGACACTGGACGGCCATGTGAGCTGGGTTCCCTTCTCACAAATGCTTCCGCGCTGCGGGGATGGCGGGATCGGCGGCGCGCCGTATTTCTATTATTGAATCAATTCCTATACAGGCAGGGCCGTCGCGTTGCGACGCCCGCGGACGGTGCGGCGCGCCGTCCCAGCCCGGGGAAATGAAGAAATTAGTCCCGCATCCTTCTGCATGCGCCAACAAATTGAACTTGTCTCAATGATGGATTCGTGAAAGATGGGGGGAGTCATGCTCAAGTTCACGACCTTCGCCATTTCATGCCTGCTCTTCTACCGATTGCCGGTCACTCCGCTGCCGGCCGCCAGCGTCACCATCAATATCAACGCCACCAATCCCGGCCCCCGCCTCAATCCCGGGATGTACGGCATCTTCTTGGAGGAAATCAACCACGGCGTGGACGGCGGCCTTTATGCCGAGATGATCCGCAACCGGGGCTTTGAAGACGCCAAACCTCCCGAAGGGTTCACCTTCCGGCCGGGCAACGGCGGCCGCCCGGGCCGCTGGATGGCCGGACAATACGACGTCGAGTCCTTCGCCCGCTCCCTGCGCCTGGATTATTTCAATCCGGACGGCACGATGAAGGATTTTCCGTATTGGTCGCTGATCAAGGACGGCGCGGCCCAGGGTTCCATGAATCTCGACACCAACAACCCGCTCGACCCGGCCGGGCCGCGTTCGCTCCGCCTGGAAATTGATGAGGCCGGTTCCGGCCGCCTCGGCATCGCCAATGAAGGCTTTTTCGGCATCGGCGTCGCGGCGGGCAAAAAATATAATTTATCATTCTGGGCGCGCGGCGAGGGGTTTTCCGGCCCGCTCACTGCTTCGGTGGAAGACGCCGCCGGCACTCCTTGCGTCGTGCCGGTCACCCTGAACGGCGTGACGGGCCAATGGACGCAGTTTCATGCCGCCCTGACCGCCACGATGACCGATGCCAAAGCCCGCTTCGTCCTGACCGCCGGCGCCAGGGGCAAAGTTTGGTTTGACATGGTTTCCCTCTTCCCCGCCGACACCTTCAAAAACCGCCCCAACGGACTTCGGCCCGACCTGGCGCAGTTCCTGGCCGACCTGAAGCCCGGCTTTGTCCGTTTCCCGGGCGGTTGCGTCATCGAAGGCGGCAGCGTGGCAACCGCCTTCAACTGGAAGGATTCCATCGGCCCTCTGCCTGGCCGCCAGGAGCAATTCGGTCCCTGGGGCTACCGCCAAACCCACGGCATGGGCCTGCTCGAATACCTGCAATTCTGCGAGGACATCGGCGCGGCCCCTCTTTACGTCGGTTTTTGCGGCGAAACCTGCTACTTCCGCAACGTGGAGGACGTGCCCATGGAGCAAATGGGCTGGGTCGCCACCAATTTTCTCGATGCCATTCAATTCGCCAATGGCACGGCGTCCACCCCTTGGGGCAAACTCCGCGCCCAGAACGGACACCCCGAATCATTCAACCTTAAACTCATCGAAATCGGCAACGAGGGCCACACCCGGAATTTCCCCCCGCGCTACACCATGGTTCACAAATTGCTCAAATCCGAATACCCAGACCTCACCTACATCAACGACTTCTCCTTCTACTTGGGTCGCGCCCGCTCGCAAATGGGACCGGAACCCTCCGACATCGAGGACAACCATTGGTACGAAAACCCCAATTGGTTCATGAACAACACCAATCTGTATGATAATCGCGACCGCAGTCTCCCGCCCGTCTATGACGGTGAAGTCGCCGTCACCTCCGGCGACCACAGCGACGAACACGGCACACTCCTCGATGCATTGAGCGAAGGCGCCTTTCTCATGGGCCTGGAGCGCAACGCCGACGTCGTGAAAATGGTTTCCTACGCGCCTCTGCTCGCCAATGTCAGCGGCCGCACCGACTGGCACGGCATGATCTACTTCGATTCCCTTCACTCCTATGCCACCGTTTCCTATTACCTCTGGAAATTATTTGGCCTCAACCGCCCGGACTACACCGTCGCGGCCGACGTTGCTTATCAGCCCGACCAATCGGCCGCGATCACCGGCGCGGTGGGCGTCGGCACTTGGAACAACAGCGCGGAATTCAAAGACATCCGCGTCGAGAAGGACGGCCAGGTCCTTTACGCCTCCGATTTCACCAAGGACGCCGCCGGCTGGAAAACGGAAGGCGGCAGTTGGTCCGTCGTGGACGGCGCCTATCGCCAGCGGGACGCCAACCCCAATGGCCTGCTCAGTTGCATGGGCGACGAAACCTGGTCCAACTACACCATCACCCTCAAAGCCCGCAAGGTCGGCGCTCGCGGCGAAGGTTTCCTCATCGCTTTCGGCAAGAAGGGCGGCGACAAATACTGGTGGAACGTCGGCGGATTTGGCAACACCCAGCACGATGTCGAGTTGAACCAGACCATCATTGGCCGGCCCGTGCGGTCCGTCCTGGAAGCCGGCCGTTGGTACGACGTTAAAATTGTCCTGAAAGACCGTCACATCCAGTGCTTCCTGGACGACAAGCAGATTCATGATATTGAGGTCCCGGCCCAGGATCGTTTCTTCGCCAACGCCGGCCGGGACGAGGCCAGCGGGGAATTGGTCATCAAAGCCATCAACCTCTCGCCCAATCCGGTTGCCGGCGCCCTTCACGTCGCCGGTCTCTCCAATTTTGACTCGCAGGGCGATCTCACCGTCCTCTCCTCCGCCCGTCTTGCCGACAACAACACCCTGGCCGACCCCAAAAAGGTCATCCCCGTCACCAGCCCCCTGACCATTCCGGGCGGCGCCTTCACCTGCGATTTCCCGGCCAACTCCCTCACCCTGATAAGGGTCAAAGCCAAATGAGACGCACCAATTTAACCTGGCTCCTTGCCTTGTGTTGCGCCGCCCCGTCCCTCCGCGCCCAACAAGCCGATGCTCCGGCCACCAACACCCCTGCGCCGCTCTCGCCCATCATCGCCGCCAGCCAACTCACTCTTTCGGATTACGCGCCTCCGCAGCATCAGATGGTTTGGGTCATGCGTCCGATGAGCCGGAGGAAGGATCCGACCAATTCGACCGACAGCCACTTTGATTGGTGGCCGCACAAAGACACCAACGAATGGATCCAAGCCGCCTTTGCCAAAGCGGAAACCATTTCCGAAACCCAGGTCTATTGGTTTGACGACTCCCAGAAAAGAGGCGGCTGCAGCACCCCGGTTTCCTGGCGCGCCTTCTACAAGGACGGCGGGCAATGGAAACCGGTCGAGACCACCAACGAGTACACCGTCTCCAAGGATCGGTTCGACAAGATCACCTTCAAACCTGTCACCACCACCGGCCTGCGACTGGAAGTGCAACTCAAGCCCGACTGGTCCGGCGGCCTTGAGTCATGGAAGGTCAACTAACCTGAAATTCCTATGCGAAACACACTCAAAGAATTGTTTAAAATCACGATCATTCTGGCGGTTTTGCTCCCGCTGGCCTCCCGGGCCGACGACGCCCATCCCAGCCCCGGCGGAGGCCGGCGCGGCGCTGGCGGTTTGGGTGGTCCTCCGCAGGGCGTCTATAAATCCGTCATCATCCCGCACTGGTTTGCCGGCGACAGCAAGTTTTGGTACCGGAACGCCTTGCGCGGCGGCGCCAGCGAATTCGTGCTGGTGGATGCCGAAAAAGGAATGCGCCGGGCCGCATTCGATCACGAAAAACTAGCCGCCGCACTTTCCAAAGCCGCCGGGAAGGAATTCAAGGCCGATCATCTGCCATTTACCACCATTGAATTCAGCGATGACGGCCAGTCCGTCAAGTTCGACGCCGCCGACAAGTCCTGGCGTTGCGAATTGGATTCGTATCAATGCACTTCCCAGGCCGCCACGGAAAAGAGCGCGTCGCTGGTTCCGGCCCAACCCCCGGCCATCGCTCCGGCCGGCCTCCCAGACACCGCAGATGCTTATGTCTCCGGCGTATTGGACCCTTTCCCCTCTTACGATGAACTCGATCCCGCGCCCCCTCAACAAGACCAAGCCCAGGGACCGGGCCGGGGTGGCCGGGGCGGCCGCGGCGGCGGTCGTGGCTTCGGTGGCGGCGGTGGCCGCTCCCCGGATGGAAAGTGGTCCGTTACCGTAAAGGATTACAACCTCTACTTGCGCGCCTTGCCTGAGGGCCAGGAAGAGCAGATCACCCAGGACGGCAAGGAAGGCGACGCCTACGGACGCCTCCAATGGTCCCCCGATTCCAAGACGCTCACCACCTGGCAAACCGTGCCCGGCGAGCGCAAGCTGGTCTATCTGGTCCAGTCCTCTCCTGCCAATGCAGGCCGCACGGTGGAAACCTCGCGGCCTTACGCGCAGGCCGGCGACAAGTTCACCACCTATGAATTGAGCATCTTTGATGTGGCCAGCCACAAGCTGATCAAGCCGGAGGTGGACAAGTTCGAGCACGAATATGAATCGCCCAACATCCATTGGAGCCTGGACCGTTCCCATTTCACCTATCAGTTGGAAGACCGCGGCCATCAGCGCATGAGGCTCATCGAAGTGGACGCCAGCACCGGCGCGGTGCGCAATCTGGTGGACGAGCAGACCAAGACCTTTATCTGGACGGCGCACACCGAAGGCCCGCAGCGCTACGGCTTCACGATTTTCTGGTATTTGGAAAAGACCGATGAAGTGCTCCACCAGTCCGAAAAAGACGGCTGGCGGCACATTTATCTTGTTGACCCAAAAACGGGTGAGAGCAAGCAAGTGACCAAGGGGCAGTGGATCATCCGCGGCATTTCGAGCGTGGATGAGGACAAGCGCCAGATCTGGTTTGCCGCCAGCGGCATGTATCCGGACCAGGATCCCTATTTCATCAATTATGGCCGCGTCAACTTCGACGGCTCCGGCCTGGTCATGCTGACCGACGGCAACGGCAACCACAGCATCGTCTATTCGCCTGACAAGAAATACATTATTGACACATACAGCCGCGTGGACATGCCGCCCGTCAACGAACTGCGCCGCGCCGCCGACGGCAAGCTGGTCTGCAAACTGGAGGAATCGGACATCACCGAACTGACCGAGCGCGGCTTCAAGACGCCGGAGGTTTTCACGGCCAAGGGACGTGACGGCGTGACGGACATCTGGGGCGTTATCACCCGCCCGGCCAAATTCGATCCCAACAAAAAATATCCCATTTTGGAAAATATCTACAATGGGCCGCAGGACAGCTACGTTCCCAAGTCCTTCAGCGGCGGCGGCGGGCGCGGCGGCGGCTATGGGGCGCTGGGCTTCATCGTCGTGCAGTGCGACGCAATGGGTACGGCCAACCGCTCCAAGGCCTTTCACGATGTCTGCTGGCACAACCTGGGCGACGGCGGCTTCCCCGATCGCATCGCCTGGATCAAGGCGGCCGCCGGAAAATATCCGTATATGGACACCAATCGCGTGGGCATATTCGGCACCTCGGCCGGCGGGCAGAACGCGGCGGCGGCGGTGATTTTTCATTCGGAATTCTACAAGGTGGCGGTGGCCAATTCGGGCTGCCACGACAATCGAATTGACAAGGCCTCCTGGAACGAGCAATGGATGGGCTACATGCCGCCGGACAAGATCTGGATCAAGAGCGACGACAATTGGTATTCGAAATCATCCAACATAGACAACGCCGCCAGGCTGGGCGGCAAGCTCCTGCTCATCGTCGGGGAACTGGACCACAATGTCCCTCCCGAATCCACTTTCCGGCTGGTGAACGAATTGATCATGGCCAACAAGGACTTCGAAATGTTGGTGGTTCCCAACGCCGATCACGGCGCGTCCAGCACACCCACCGGTCTTAATGTCCCGTTCAACCGCACCTACGCCGGGCGGCGGACGCAGGATTTCCTGGTGCAAAATCTGATGGGCAAAATGCCGCCCAACCGGAACGCCGGCGAAAAGGACCCCGTCAATGCCGCCAATTGAAATTCTGAATGGCATGGAATACCGTGGCGCCAACGACGCCGGAAGCGGCCGGCCTGAATGAAAGAGTTGGAAGATTGTTTCGGGCAAAAGGTGCGGATTACGGCGGAGCGGTTGGCGCATATTTTGGAACACCCGGAAATGATTGGCATGGCCGCCGAGATTGTGCATGTGCTGCGAGAGCCGCAGTTGGTGCGCCGCTCCGTTTCGGATGCCGCGGCGCGTTTGTTTTATGAGTTTTACGCACGCACATTGAGCGGTGGCAATTGGCTCTGCGTTGTGGTTAAATACTTGGAGAATGATGCGTTTGTCGTCACGGCCTACCTGACCGACACGCCGAAAGCTGGAGAAGAATTATGGCCGAAAAAATAAAAGTCTGGTTCGATGCCGAGGCCGATTTCCTGGAAGTGCGCTTTTCAGAAGCCGCAGGCTATATGAAACAAACCGCCCATGACGCCGTCATGGAACGTTTGGACGCGCAAGGTCATGTCATCGGATTCAGTATTATGGGAGTCAGCCGCTTCAAAAAGGACAACCCCATCGAGGCCGACTTGACCGCAGCCTGAGGTCGCTGTTTCCGCCACAAACCGCGCGGCGGTACGGCGCACTCAAGACCCGCGCGTCACCCCACCACATTTTTATGAACCAAATTATGCCAAAAAACATCGGCTGGGTCTTCTGCCTCTGCGTCATCGGCCTTTGGTTCACATCCGCCCAGCAGGCTGAAGCCCAGCGCCGCGGCGGCGGGGGACCTCCCACCCTGGGCCTGACCAACGGCTACCTCGAATTGGAAACGCCGGACTTCAACCTCAAGCTGGTGAAGGACTCGCAGACGCTGGCGGCGTTGCAGCCCAAAAGTGCGAACGGATTCGATTTCACTCCCGCCGACCAACTTCCCGCCCGGCAGGCCAACCGCTTTTATCACATTGGCGACCTGACTTTCCGGCTGCGCACCAATAACGCGGAGGCGTGGGCCAATTATTCCACCGCGGCGGCGCGCCAGCCGGTCGCGGCCCTGCCGGTGACCGCCCCGGCCCTGGCGTCGGCCGACCTTTCCGCCACCTTGCCCGATGTCTGCCCGTTCCAGGTCATCCGCACCTGGACGGTGGAGAAGGACCGGCTGGTGCTGAGATTTGATGTCAAGAACAAGTTGGATGTTCCGGTGGAAATCGGCGCGCTGGGCATTCCGCTGATTTTCAACAACAACGCGGGCTACAACGGCAACAAGGGGAGAGTGCAGTCCATGTCGGCCTTTTCCGATCCGGCCATCGGGCTGGACGGAGGTTATGTGCAGGTGACCCGTCTGAACGGGCATGGGCCGGCGCTGGTCGTGGTTCCCGAAGGCCAGACACCGCTGGAAGCTTACGAGCCGTTGCAAAGCGACAAGATCGGCGACCTGACGCCGACCACCCAGACCTTTGAGGCGTTTTATGAATGGATGGTCCATGGCGCCGCCTACGCCGAAAATGAGTGGAAAGCCGAGGGAGACCGCTGGGTAACCGCTCACGGAATGAGCGCGGACTATGCCGCCACGGACTGGAAAACCCTGAAACCCTGGAACAGGCCGACTGCGGAATCGCTCGCGCCCGGTGCTACCAGGACATTCGGGCTGAAGTTCCTTGTCTCGCCGGAAATCCGTGACATCACCAAAACGCTGATCGCGAACAACCGGCCGGCAGCCCTCGGCATCCCGGGCTACATCCTGCCGATGGGGATGGACGGCCAATTGTTCCTCAATCATGGCGGGATTGGCATCAAATCGTTTGTCTCCGAGCCGGCTGGAGCCATCGAGGTCATGTCGCATTCCACAAACGGCCCGCTCGGAGCCGGCTGGTCGTCCGAGTTCACGCTCCACGGCAAAACCTGGGGACGCTGCAACCTGCGGATTGAATACGGAGACGGGCTGGTGCAGACGATCAGTTACGATGTCATCAAGCCCGAGGCGCAAGCCCTGGCGGACATGGGCCATTTCTTGTTTACAAAGGACTGGTACACCGACACCAACGATCCCTTTCACCGCGCACCCTCGGTGATGACCTATGATCGCGGCCATGACCGGATAGTGTTGCAGGATGCTCTCACCTGGAAGGCCGGCCTGGAGGACGAGGGCGGGTCGGGAGGATGGGTGTCGGCCTGCATGAAGGAATTTGGCGAACCGGCCAAGGCGGAGGTGGAGAAGGAGGAACAATTCATTGATGGCGTGCTTTGGGGCGGCATCCAATACAAGGACGGCCCCAAGAAATACACCGTGGTCAACAGCATGTTTTATTACCAGCCGGATGAGATCACCAATTATTACACCAACCGTTTCAGTCCGACAGACTGGACCAAATGGAATAAACAGCGCGCGCTCACCGGAGGGCGGGATCGTCCGCGCGCCTATAATTATCCGCACGTCGTGGCGGCGTATTGGTCCATGTACCGCCTGGCCCGCAACCATGCTGGACTGGTGACCAATCACCCTTGGGACTGGTATCTGGATCAGGCTTACCAAACCGTCAATTCTCTCACCCATAACCAGGTGGGTTACCTGGATGTGGGCCTGATGGAAGGGGACGTATTTGTGCTGCTTTTGCAGGATTTGAAACGGGAAGGGTGGACTGAGAAAGCAGAGACATTGGAGCAGGCGATGAAAGGGCGCGCCGAGGGCTGGAACCGGGAGCCTTATCCATTCGGGAGCGAACAGGCCTGGGACTCGACGGGCCAGCCGGAGGTTTATGCGTGGACGGAGTATTTCGGTTTCCATGAGAAGGCGCAGATTTGCCTGGACTCGATTCTCGGCTACATGCCGACCGTGCCGAGTTGGGCCTACAACGGCAACGCGCGCCGCTACTGGGATTTTTACTATGGCGCCGCGCCGCCCGGACAACAGGAGCGCCAGATCCATCATTACGGCTCGGGCATCAATGCCGTTCCGGTCCTGTCCGCCTTCCGCACCCATCCTGATGACTTGTATCTTTTGTACGTGGGTTACGGCGGGCTGATGGGCGCCCTGGCCTGCATTGATCAGGACGGGTTTCCCTCCGCCGCCTTTCACGCCAATCCGGCCATCCTCAAGTGGGACACTTACACCGGCGACTGCGGCCCGAATCTTTTCAGCCTGGCCATCAACACCGGCACCTACCTTGTCAATCATCCGAATTTCGGCTGGCAGGCCTTCGGGGGCAACGTCCAAACCGGCGGCGACTGGGTGACGGTCACGCCGCTGGACGCCTTCCGCATGAGATGCTACGTCGCGCCGCTGGGCCTGTGGCTGACCCTGGACGCCGGCGCATTTGAATCCGTATCTGTCAATACTAAAACTCACGACGTGCGGGTGGAGCTTTCCCCGGCGGACCGCTACACGCCCCAGGCGCGCCTCCGCATCGAGCAGCCGGCCAGTGGCCGGCGTGGCCGGTTTTCATCCCGCCGGCGGACTGGCTCCTGCGCAGGAGCGAGGCGCTTGGGTGATTCCCCTCTCGTCCCGGCCCACGCAAGTTGAGTTAAACGACCTGGCCGTCCGATAAACTTTAAATCACGGAGTGGCCTTCACGGGTGTCACTTGCACGAGCACGACGCCGTGATGCGGCACCACGGTGTGGAACTCGCCGGTGAACTTGCCGAGATCCTGCTGCCGCCACAGATCGCGCACCGTCTGTTCGCCGGCCAGGCCGAGGTCGGACCATTTGGCCACGACATTGGTTTCGGTGTTGTTGCGGTTGAAAAGGCCGACGGCTTTGGAGCCGTCTTCCATGTCCTTGGCCCAGATTTCCAGGTTTTGATCCTTCACGACCCGGCCGGCCTGGCGTCCGAGCGGGTCCTGACTGACCGCCAAAACTTCATCGTTGCTCAACAGGCTTAAGGTGAAGTCGTCCATCGCCGTCATATCGCAGCCGATCAAAAGCGGTCCCGTCAGCAGACACCACAGGCTGACGTGGACATATTGCTCATTGGGCGTCAGGCGCGTCGGGTGCAGCGCTCTTCCCGAACCGATGTCCACTTTGCCCACAATCATCATGTCCGGATCATTGAAGTGGCCGGGGCCAGCAAATTTCTCGTGGCCGAACTGGGAAAAGCCAATGGAGGAAAGGCTGCGCCAATTGTCCTGAATATCCCCTGTGGTGCGCCAACTATTGCCGCCGACGCTCGGCTCCGCGCCCCACTCCCAGACCTTCCCCCAGCCGTATTGGCACAGGCTGTACATGATGTCGCGCGGCACCTTGTCCAGCGCGGTCCGCATCACTTGATATGGCTTTTTCAGCGTGGGGAGATCGAAATCATTGGGGCCGCGCCGCCGGCTGGCGTTGGTGCTGGTGGTGCTGACGGGCGCCACTTGGGAGTAACTGCACCAGTCATATTTCAAGTAGTCAAAGCCCCAATCGGCATAACTTTGGGCGTCCTGCTCCTCGTGCTGATAACTGGCAACACAACCGCCGCAGGTCGTCGGGCCGGGTCCGGAATAAAGTCCCGCCTTTAAGCCAAGTCCGTGGATGTAGTCGGTCAGGCCTTTCATGTCAGGGAATCGCGGATTGGGAACGATCTTCCCGCTTGCGTCCCGTCCAGGGCCGCCCAGCGAATCATCGCGGGCCATGCGCCCCCGGTTCTGTTCCCAAAAATCATCGATGTTGATGTAGGTCCAGCCGTGGTTGATGAGGCCGGTGGCGACCATGGCGTCCGCCGCCGCCTTGACCCGGTCCTGCGTCACCGCGCCTCCCCAAACATTCCAACTATTCCACCCCAGCGCCGGCGTCAGCCCGATCACCGGGCCGCAGACGATCTTGAACGCGCGGTTGGCGGAACCGAGCCCGTTTTTGGCGCCGAGCGTCACCGTATAGGTTCCTTCCTTCGCGATGGAGCCGGTGATATGACCGTTGGCGGGGTCCACCGCCAATCCGTCGGGCAATCCCTGGGCGCTGAATGTCATGGGGCGGTCGCCGGTGGCGGCAATGGTGAAGAGGAAGGGATGGCCGGGGCGGACGCCAAAGACCTTGGCGCCGTTGATGCGCGGCGTGGGCGGCGGCTTGGGGGTGAGAATAATGGCCTCTTCGGCGTTGGCGGCAGGGGCCGCGGCCTCCTGGGCCGGGACAACCGGGCTTGACAGCAGGGCCATGCCGCAAAAAGCCGCGGCAAACTTCAGAGAATGAACGATCCTTCTTTTCATGGGAATGTTGTGTTGAACTGGCAATGTGCCGGTGAGTTTGCCTCCAAGCCGCCGGGGCTGTCGAGGGAAATAATAAAGTATAAAGGATAAAGGATAAATGGAGGCATAGGCGAATCGGGCCGATTGGTCATTGGTATGATAAATGCGGTTGGATGCATGGCAGCCCCCCGCCCAGGCCGGGAAGTGAAACCAGGTGAAATTAAGTGAAACTGGCTGAAATTAGGTGAAATTAGGTGAAATCCCGGGGTTGGTTTTGAACCGCGAAATACTCCAAATACGCGAACCCCGAACTCTGGTGGTCCCGCCGTCGCCCGGCGTGGCCGACATGGCCGACAAGGGAGTGATGGAGTGGTGGAGCCAGAAATGCAAAATGCATCCTCCTCCGCAGGGCCTTCCACTTTCGCATCGGCTATGGAAGACAGGACGGTGGACAGGGAATGCAAAATGGGAGGCTGGCCTTTAACGATAAAGCTGATGGCTTTGCGAACTGAAGCAAACCAAGGCAACGAAGCGGTTGGACGCTGGAGGATGGCGAATGCAGCGCCGGGAAACCTGTCCAGGGCCCGCCGCCGTCTTCCTTTTCTGTCCTTGCCCGTCTCCACTATGCAATAATAACGGTTACATAGATATTGTCAACGGCAAAGTGGCAAGATAATGCAGAATGCAAAATGGGTGGAGGGCGGCGGACCCGAAGCGGGGATTCCGATGGAAAGAACTTGACGGGGCGACAGGATAGTGCGTCTATTGATCAACCATTAGCAATGCTCATAATTTCTAATAGTGAGTATAAGGAGAGAGGATGCCGACTTGGATGGCGGACAGGAGAAACGGTTGAGATGAAAACGAGAAATTCAGTGTTAAAAAGGCTCAGTTTGGTTGCCAGCGCCTGGGTCTGGTGCGCCTTGAACCTGGAAGGGCAGAGCGCCCCCACCATCACCAGCCAGCCGGCCAATCAGTCGGTTTTGCCTGGGACCAATGTTGCATTCAGCGTGGTGGTGGCCGGCTCCGGCCCATTCGGTTATCAATGGCAATTCAACGGTACAAATCTTCCGAACAATAATATGATCGCAACCGTGGCGGGCAACGGTGGCGGAAACTACGTGGGGGATGGCGGCGCGGCCACCAACGCCAATCTGAATGCTCCGTCGGACGTGGCGTTGGACGCCCTCGGCGAGCTCTACATTGCTGACGCCGTCCACCAATGCATTCGCAAGGTGGACAACAACGGGATCATCACCACGGTGGCGGGCACCGGCAGCGCTGGCTATGGCGGAGACGGTGGCGTGGCCACCAAGGCCTATCTACATCAGCCGTACGGCGAAGTGGTAGATACCTCTGGCAACCTTTATATTGCGGACTACTTCAACAACCGCATTCGCCGGGTGGATCCCAACGGCATCATCACCACCGTGGCGGGGACGAACGGCACAGGATACTTCGGGGACGGTGGCGCGGCGACCAATGCCTGGCCTGGCTGGCCCCTACGGGGTGGCCTTGAATTCAGCGGGCGACCTTTACATTGCTGCCTCCGGAAACGGCCGCGTCCGCAAGGTGGACACCAACGGCATCATCACAACGGTGGCCGGTGGAGGTATCGCCGGGGATGGCGGCGCAGCCACCAACGCTTCGCTGATTACTCCCAGAGCAGCGGCGGCGGATGCTTTCGGCCACATTTACATTGCTGACACCGGCCACAACCGCATTCGCAAAGTGGACACGAATGGAATCATCACGACGGTGGCGGGCGGAGGTTCCGGCGGTGATGGCGGCCGGGCTACCAACGCCAGCCTGAATACTCCCTGCGGCCTGGCCTTGGATGCCGCGGGAAACCTGTATATTGCTGACGCTACTGACGAACGCGTCCGCAAGGTGGACACCGATGGAATCATCACCACTATCGCAGGCAATGGCAATGGAGCCTTCTCCGGGGACGGCGGAGCAGCCGCCACTGCCAGCCTGGATTATCCCGAGGGTCTCGCCTTCGATGCCGTTGGCAACCTGTATATTGCGGACTCCTCCAACAACCGCATCCGCGAAGTCTATCTTGCCGGGTATCCAACGCTGGCGAACACCAATGTGAGCGCCAGCAATGCCGGCAACTACGCGGTCGTCATCACCAACCCTTACGGCAGCGCCACGAGCGTGGTAGCCACGCTGACGGTGCAAGGGCCGCCAGTCGTCACCCTTCAGCCAACAAACCAGACAGTTCTGGCAGGAAGCAGTCCTGTTTTCTCGGTGGCGGTTGCCGGCTGGGATCATTTGGGTATTGGTGGTACTTGGACATGACCAATCTGGTTCAGAGCGGCACGAACAGCATGCTCGCGCTGCCCGGCGTTTCCACGAATAATGCCGGCAGTTACACGGTGGTGGTAACCAACGCTTATGGCAGCGTGACCAGCCGGGTTGCTGCTTTGACGATAGCGTTTCCGCCCACAGTGACTGCCCAATCCGGCAGCCTGGCGGTGTTGGCGGGAACCAATGTGAGTTTGAGCGTCACGGTGGCCGGCACCGGCCCGTTCTCCTACCAATGGCTGTTGAACGGCTCCAATTTCCTGACCAACATCATCACGACCGTGGCAGGCAATGGCAACGGAACGTACGCGGGGGACGGTGGCCCGGCTACCAACGCCAGCATATCCGACCCTTCCAGTGTGGTTTTGGACGGCTCCGGCAACCTCTATATTGCCGACACTTTCAACGATCGCATCCGAAAGGTGGACACCAACGGCACGATGACCACGGTGGCGGGCAATGGCCTCAACACCTACGGTGGCGACGGCGGCGCGGCCACCAATGCCAGCCTGCATACGCCCTGGGGGGTGGCTATGGATGCCGCAAGCAACCTGTATATTGCAGACTACAACAATCAGCGTATCCGCATCGTAAGCCCCAGCGGCATTATCAGCACCGTGGCTGGCAATGGCACTTCAGGCTATTCCGGCGACGGCGGCGCGGCCACTAACGCCACGCTGGCTTACCCCGCCGGTGTGGCCTGTGATGCCGCGGGCAACTTGTTTATTGGGGACCCTAACGAGGCCGCCATCCGCGAGGTGGGTATCAATGGCATCATCACCACGGTGGCGGGCACCGGCAATATAGGCTATTCCGGGGATGGCGGCGCGGCTACCAGCGCCAGTTTGTTTTCTCCCTACGGCGTGGCCTTGGATGCCTCGGGCAACTTTTATATTGCTGACCGCAGCAACAACCGAATCCGCAAGGTGGACTCTCACGGCATCATTAGTACCGTCAGCCGGCTCTGGAAACGCTGGCTTTTACGGGGACGGCGGCCCGGCCACCAACGCCAGCCTGCAATCTCCCTCCGGGGTGGCGGTGGATTCCTCCGGCAACCTGTATATCGCCGACTACGCCCACAATTGCGTCCGCAAGGTGGATACCACAGGCATCATCACCACGGTGGCGGGCGGCCTCGCCCGGGGATCTTCCGGGGACGGCGGCGCCGCCACGAACGCCAGTCTTACTAATCCGTCCGGCGTGGCCTGTGATGCCGCGGGCAACTTGTATATTGCGGACAGCGGCAACCAGCGCATCCGAGAGGTTTATCTTGCCGGGTATCCAACGCTCGCCCTAACCGGCGTGGGCACCAACAACGCCGGCAACTACACGGTTGTTGTCACCGGTCCTTACGGCAGCGTGACCAGCGCGGTGGCGACGCTTGCCGTCACCATTCCGAACACGCCGCCGCAGATCATCACTGGTGATGCCTTTTTCGGCTTCCTGACCAACCAGTTCGGGTTCAATGTCAGCGGCGCGGCCGGGCAGACGATTGTGGTGGACGGCTCGACCGACCTGGTGAATTGGACTCCGCTCTGCACCAACACGGTCTGCAGCAACCTATTTTATTTTTGCGATCCGGCCTGGACCAATTTTCCGTGGTGCTTTTTCCGGGCCAGGTTGCAGTGAGAAACGAACGCAGAATGGAGGAGGGGAAGGCGGGATTAAGATTAGGATTAAGATTAAGATTAGGATTGGGATTGGGATGCGGAGGGGAAAGGATCGGCAATCCGCGCCTTGACGCGGGGGCCGGTGTCCGGTAGTTTGCATTATTTCTTGTGAACGTTATGGATAATTTTCTGGTGCCGATGGTGGTCGAACAAACGGGCCGCGGGGAACGCGGCTATGACATTTATTCGCGGTTGCTGCGGGACCGGATTGTTTTTTTGGGCACGCCGGTGGATGACATGGTGGCCAACCTGATCATTGCCCAGTTGCTCTTCCTGCAGATGGACGATCCGAAGAAGGACATCCATCTTTACGTCAATTCGCCGGGGGGGAGCGTGACGGCGGGGCTGGCGGTGTATGACACGATGCAGTTTTTGACCTGCGACGTGAACACGTATTGCATCGGGCAAGCGGCGAGCATGGGGGCCATCCTGCTGTGCGGGGGCACGAAAGGCAAACGGTTCGCGCTGCCCAATTCCAACATCATGATCCACCAGGTGCTGGGCGGGGCGGAAGGGGCGGCCAGCGACGTGGAAATCCGGGTCAAGTACATGCTCAAGCTCAAGCACCGCCTCAATTCGATCATCGCCAAACACACCGGCAGGGCGTTTGAACAGGTGGAAAAGGACTGCGACCGGGATAATTTTATGACGGCGCCCGAGGCCAAGGAGTACGGGCTGGTGGATGAAGTGGTGCAGTCGCGCAAGGAAATTCCGGGTTTGACGGATGGAAAGACAAATGCCCTCATTCCGTAGATTTCAGCATGGCGCAACCTAATAACATCACGCTCTGTAGTTTCTGCGGCAAATCGTACGGGGAGGTCAAAAAGATGGTTGCCGGCCCCGGCGTCCGTATTTGCGACAATTGCATCAAACTTTGCCACAGCGCGCTCACGGGGCGCCCCGACAACCGCACGCTTTGCAGTTTCTGCGGGAGAACCCAGGCGGAAGTCAAGATGCTTATTCCCGGCCGCGGCGTTTATATTTGCGAAAAGTGCGTTGTGCTGTGCAAGAGTGTGCTGGACAAGGAGTTTGCGGCGGATGCCCGGAAGAAGGCGGCCCAGGAAATTCCGGGATTGACCGATGGAAAAACCAATGCCATCATGTCGTAGATTCCGATATGGCGCGACCCAACAACATCACTCTTTGCAGCTTCTGCGGCAAATCGCACGCGGAGGTCAAGAAGCTGATTGCCGGCCCCGGCGTCTTTATTTGCGACAATTGCATCACGCTGTGCAAGAGTGTGCTGGACAAGGAGCTTTCGGCGGACAGCCGCAAAACGGCGACCAAATTCAGTCCGCCCAAACCGCACGAAATCAAAGCGCACCTGGACCGGCATTGCGTGGGCCAGGACCACGCCAAGAAAACGCTGGCGGTGGCGGTGCATAATCATTTCAAGCGGATCATGCAGGATCCGCCTGTGGAGCCGGGAAAAGGGGGCGACGAACTGGGGGCGGCCCGGCACGCGGAAGTGGAGATAGAGAAAACGAACATTCTGCTGATCGGGCCGACCGGTTCGGGCAAAACGCTCCTGGCCCGCACCCTGGCCAAAATCCTGGACGTGCCTTTTGCCATCGCCGACGCGACCACCCTGACCGAAGCGGGCTACGTGGGCGAGGACGTGGAGAACATCATTTTGCGCCTGCTCCAGAATGCGGACTACGATGTGAAACGGGCGCAGATGGGGATTGTCTATATTGATGAGATAGACAAGATCGCGCGCAAGACGGAAAACGTGTCCATCACGCGCGACGTGTCGGGCGAAGGGGTGCAGCAGGCGCTGCTCAAGATCCTGGAAGGCACGGTCTGCAACGTGCCGCCGCAAGGCGGGCGCAAGCATCCGCAGCAGGAATACATCCGGGTGGACACCAGCGGGATCTTGTTCGTCTGCGGCGGGGCGTTCATCGGGCTGGAAAAGATCATTCAACGGCGGCTGGGCAACCGGGTGATGGGCTTTGGCGCGGTGGAACAGGGGCACAAAATCACCTCGGTGGACCGGGACAAGGTCCTGCAATTTGTGGAACCGGAGGATTTGATCGCGTTTGGTTTCATTCCCGAATTTGTGGGCCGCCTGCCCATGACGACGGTGCTGGAGGAGCTGACGGAAGGGCAACTGGTCAGCATCCTGACGGAAACGAAAAACGCCCTGGTGCGGCAGTACGCCAAACTGATGGCGATGGAGGGGATAGAACTGGAATTCACCGAGGACGCGGTGCGCGAACTGGCGGCGCAGGCGATGAGAAAAGGGACCGGGGCGCGAGCCTTGCGCAGCTTGCTGGAGAAGTTGATGCTGGATGTGATGTTCGAGTCCCCGTCGAGCGACGACATTGCGGGCATCAAGATCACCCGGCCGGTGGTGTTGGGGGAGACCAAGCCCTTGCTGCGGCGCAAGCCCAATCAGGCGGCCGCCTGAGCACCTCCTGTCGCGGCGGTCTGTGACCGCCGCACTTCAAGAACGGCGGGGCATTTTTCCGAAGAATAATAATGCGACGGTCATAGACCGCCGCTACAGTGGATGCGACATGACTGAGCGCCTGCACCGGCTGGAACGCGTCTATCTCCAAAGCCCGGCTTATTTTTTGACATGCTGCACCGCGGCCCGGCAACCGCTGCTTGCGTCTCAACAAATCCACGACGCGTTTTTACAATTCTGCCGTGCAGCTTTGCCAAGAAACATTTTCGTGGCCCGCTACGTTCTGATGCCCGATCATCTTCACCTCTTCGTGAAATTCTCAGATCTCGCGCCCGATCTCTCTTCCTGGGTAAAGAGCCTGAAGAATTCATTATCCAAGACGCTCCGTGAGTCTGGCCACCCATCTCCGCACTGGCAGAAGGGCTTCTTCGATCATATCGTTCGCGACACTGAATCGTATTCCGAAAAATGGCTGTCCATGGCGGAAAATCCTGTTCGTGCCGGATTGGTCAAGGACAGGACGGAATGGCCCTGGCAAGGGGAAGTATATCCATTACGACTTGATGAAAACCGTAGCGGCGGTCTGTGACCGCCGCAGATCGAGGTTTGGGGGCGGATTTAGCCGATGAAGCATAGTGCGACGGTCATAGACCGCCGCTACAAATTAAGGAATTGAGGCATTTTTCCGAAGAATAATAATGCGGCGGTCCTGGACCGCCGCTACAGTGATGGGATGGAATTCGAGCCGGAAAAGTTCATCTCGCGGGCGGTGGCGGCCATCCCGCGGTCGGGCATCCGCGATTTTTTTGACATCGTCCAGAGCATGAAGGATGTCATCTCGCTTGGGGTGGGGGAGCCGGATTTTGTCACGCCCTGGCACATTCGCGAGGCGGCGATTTACGCGCTGGAACGGGGCCGGACCGGCTACACCTCCAACTTGGGCCTGCTGTCCTTGCGGGAAGCGATCGCGGCGAGCGTGAGCCAACATTTCAAGGCAGACTACGACCCGGCGCGGGAAATCCTGGTCGCGGTGGGTGTGAGTGAGGCGATGGACCTGGCCTTCCGCGCCCTGCTCAATCCGGGCGAGGAGGTGATCTATCACGAACCCTGTTACGTCAGCTATGCGCCGGGCATCGCCCTGGCCGGCGGGGTGCCGGTGGCCGTCTCCTGCCGGCCGGAGCACGCCTTTTCCGTGACGGCGGCGGCCATCGAAAGAGCGGTCACGCCGAAAAGCAAGGTGCTGGTGTTGAATTTTCCGACCAACCCGACCGGCGGCACGATGGAGCGCGGGGAATTGGAAAAAATCGCGCGCTTGGTCCGGCGGCACAACCTGGCGGTCATCACCGACGAAATTTATTCCGAACTGACCTTTGAAGGCGAACACGTCAGCGTGGCGGCGCTGCCCGGCATGAAAGAGCGCACGGTTTTCCTGCACGGTTTCTCCAAGGCCTACGCCATGACGGGCTTTCGCATCGGCTACGCCTGCGGCCCGGCGGCGCTGATTGACGCGATGATGCGCATTCACCAGTATTCCATGCTGTGCGCCAGCATCATCAGCCAGGAAGCGGCCTTGGAAGCCATTCAACATGGCGAAGCCGACACGCTGGAAATGCGCGAGCAGTACCGCGCCCGTCGGAATTTTATCGTCAGCGCCTTCAACGGCATGGGGCTGCCCTGCCATCTGCCGCGGGGTTCCTTTTACGCTTTTCCGTGCATCCAATCCACCGGGCTGAGTGCAAAGGACTTCGCGCGCCAATTGCTGGAGGCGGAGAAAGTGGCCTGCGTGCCCGGCAGCGCCTTCGGCCCGACGGGGGAAGGCTATCTGCGCTGCTGTTTTGCCACCGCGCTGGATCGGATTGAAGTGGCGGTCGAACGGATGGCGCGGTTTGTCAAGCGAGTCCGTTCGTAGTGCGGGCGGGTCGGGCCGGGCGGGACTGAGTCGAGCCGTGACTTTTGCCCAAGAAATCGAGTTTCGGCTCGACGGAGTCTCGCCCTACCGTCGTGCGGCGGGCAGAGACTGCCCGCCCTACCATCCATAACCAACGCTTTGCCCGGGATCAAAGGGCTTCCGCCACCAAATCACCGACTTGCGAGGTGGTGTAACCCATCTTGCCGGCGGCCAGGCTTTTGACTTTCTCGCGGGTGACTTTGATCACCGCCGTCTCAATGGCCTGGGCCGCCTTGTGCTCGCCCAGGAAAGCGAGCATCATCTGCCCGGCGCAGATGGCGGCCAGGGGATTGATCACGCCCAGGCCGGTGTATTTGGGCGCGCTGCCGCCGATGGGCTCGAACATGCTGGCGCCTTGGGGATTGATGTTGCCGCCGGCGGCGATGCCCATGCCGCCCTGCAGCATGGCGCCCAGATCGGTGATAATGTCGCCAAACATATTGTCCGTGACAATGACATCAAACCACTCCGGATTCTTGACAAACCACATGGTGGTGGCATCCACATGGGCGTACTCGCGTTTGATGGCGGGAAAATCCCTGGCGCCGACCTCGTGAAAGGCGCGCTCCCAGAGATCGAAGGCGTAGGTCAGGACGTTGGTTTTGCCGGAAAGGGTGAGTTGGGCTTTTTTGCCCGCCTTGAGGTCTTCCGGCTTGAGGCCGGGCCAGGGCTTGCCGGCGCGGCGCCGGCCGGCCAGTTCAAAGGCGTAACGAAGGCAGCGCTCCACCCCCCGGCGGGTGTTGACGCTTTCCTGAATGGCAATTTCATGGGGTGTGCCTTTGAAAACAAACCCGCCGGAGCCGGTGTAAAGCCCCTCGTTGTTTTCGCGGACCACGACAAAATCAATGTCTTGCGGCGTCTTGTCTTTGAGCGGGCAGAAGCGCTGGTCGTAAAGTTTGATCGGGCGCAAATTGATGTATTGTTCCAGCTCGAAGCGGAGGCGGAGCAGAATGCCCTTTTCCAGAATGCCCGGCTTGACGCCGGGATGGCCGATGGCGCCGAGGAGGATGGCGGGGAATTGGCGCAACTCATCCAGCACGCTGTCCGGCAGCGCTTCCTTGGTGCGCAAATAACGTTCGCCGCCCAAGTCGTAGGAAGTGTAGTTGAGTTTGAGTTTGAACAACCGGCTGGCGGCGTCCAGAACCTTGACCGCCTCGCGCACCACCTCCGGTCCGGTGCCGTCGCCGCCGATGACCGCAATGTTATAGTTTTTCATGGCCTGATTCCGTGCTCACGGGTTGCTGAGTGGCGATGCTAAGGAATTGCCGCCCGCTGGCAATCCAAATCGCCGGCTCATGCGTCCGTCATTGCATGGCAGGGCGGGCAAATCATCTTTACAAGATGCCGGGTGGCTGCTAACTTGCAGGTGATGAGCCAAACTGCCATTTCAGTGACCGAGGCCGCCAAGAATTTTCTGCGCGTGGTTGAAGAGGTCGAGCGCAAAGGCGAGCCGGCGGTGCTCACCCGGGAAGGCAGGCCGGTAGCCACCCTCAACCCCGTGCCGGGTGTCGCCCAAACCTGCGCCGAGCTGGCCGCGCGCTGGCGGGAGTTGGAAAGATTGCCGGTGGATGAAGCCAGCGACTTTGCCGACGACCTTGAACTTGGGCGCGCCACGCTGCCACCCGTCAAGCTGGCATGGGACTGATCCTGGACACTTCGATCTTGATCGCCGAGGAACGCGGAAGGTTCGACTTGCCCGGCTTTCTCCTCCAATTTCCGGCGCCACAACCACTCATCACGGCCATTACCGCTTGTGAATTGCTTCACGGGGTCGAACGCGCGCAGGACCCTTCCCGCCGGGCGCGACGCCAGCAACACGTCGAGCAAATCCTGGCTTCCATCTTTGTGCAAAACTTCGATCTGGCCCAGGCCCGGTTCCATGCCCGCATCTGGGCGGACCTGGAGGTTCGGGGCTTGATGATCGGAGCGCACGACCTGCAAATCGCCGCCGCCGGCCTTGCCTTCGGGCACGAGGTCGCCACTCTCAATGCCGGGGAATTTCAACGCGTGGCCGGTCTCAGCGTGGTGGACGCCTCGCCGTTTCGCCGCCCCTGACTTACTCGCTTGGGTTCCAGGCGCATTCGTGGGCGCGGCGGGGTGGAGTTGGGTTTGACTTTGAACTATCGGGCGGCAACGGTGTCCAAATTCGATATGGCCCGCAAAACCAGCAAAATGGGTGGATTTACGGTGACTGAAATATGCATCGCGGTTGTGCTCATCGTTCTGTTGGTTGCGGTCGCGATTCCGAGGTTTGTTCGCAAACCCCCTATGCACCCGGCGCATATGGCTTGCATCCCCGATCTCCGAATCATCAACGCTGCCAAGGGACAATGGGCGTTAGAATTTCAGAAAAAGAACACGGACACTCCTGGCGACAGCGACCTCCAGTCATACATAGGCCGCGGCTCTGCGGGCGAATTAACCGTTTGCCCGGTTGATCCCAAGCAAACGTTTGACACCAGTTATTCAGTCAACAACGTCGGCACCAAGCCGACCTGCAAAATCATGCCGACCCTGCACATTTTGCCCTGAGCAACCAGTCGGCTTTGGACTGGCCGGGACCGGCAGAGACTCCGTCGGGCCGCGGAATTTTCCCAAGTAATCGAGTTTCGGCTCGACGGAGTTTGGCCCTGCCACGCGTGACGCCTTTCCCAGGCACAATCCAAATCGCCGGCGGAATGAACTTGGAAAGGGGAATTTTCCCGGTAGAGTGCAAAGCCGAGCTTGAACATGGAACCCATTGCTTTCGTAGCCGCGTCGGCCGAGGAGGCCGTGGCGCAGATTCGCGCCAGATTGGGGCCGGAGGCGGTGGTGCT
Organism: uncultured Verrucomicrobiae bacterium; assembly: GCA_963707025.1. GTDB lineage: Bacteria > Verrucomicrobiota > Verrucomicrobiia > Limisphaerales > Palsa-1400 > JBEKOF01. Next base: position 98,545 of record CAVPOM010000006.1, read on the forward strand.
CAATGTGCGCCCGCTGCCCGCGCACGGCCTGGCCCGCCTCTGGCAAAAGCCCATGATCGAGGTGCTGGCTCATCGTCCCGAAACGGCGCCCCCGCCCGCCGCCCCCCTTTCGCAGGCCCTGGCCGAATTCCGCCAGCGCCTGGACCAAATCGAACAGCACGTCAAATCGCCCGCCGGAAAGACGGAGGCCGGCCCGGCCGCGCTGCCGGAATTTGCCGCGCCCGTTGCGCCGTTGGACTCCGGCGGCTGGCGCATCGGCGGGGTGCTGCAACAAACCGGGCTGCTGCCGCTCCATGCCCAGCGCGTGCTTGACCAGGTGCGCTCGCAGCACGGAGAAAGACCGCCTCCATCGCTGGGAGAGGAAATCGGGCTGGCCCGCGCCTTGCTGGCGGCGGCCTGGCGGCCGTGCCCACCCTGCCCCGAGCACGGCCTGCATGTGGTGATCGGGCCGGCGGGCTCGGGCAAAACGACCTGCCTTTGCAAATGGCTCACCCAGGCGGCGCTGGTGGAAGGGCGCCTGGCCCGGGTGTGGCGTCTGGACGGAACGACGGCGAACATGGCGGAATCCCTGACCGTATATTGTGAAATTCTGCATGTGCCCAGCGAACGGGCCTGGGGCAGCGGTGTCAAACAAATTGCCGAGGACATTGGTTTCATTGATTTGCCCGGGGTGGATTGGCGCGGGCCCGGGGCCATCCAGGAATTGGCCGGCCAGTTGCAGCAACTCGGCGCGCCCCGCCTGCATCTGGCCCTCAACGGCGCCTACGATCTGGCTGTGATGGTGGCGCAAGTGCGGGCCTTCGGCGTCCTGCCGGTGGAGGATTTGATCATCACCCACCTGGACGAGGAAAGCCGCTGGGGAAAGATCTGGAACCTGGTCCTGGGCGCCAACTACCCCATCCGCTTTCTGAGCACCGGCCAGAACATTCCGGGCGATTTCTGCGCCGCCTCCGCCGAAGTCATCCTGGCCCGGCAGTTTCCCCAGGTACGTTGAGGAACTCGTCCTCCGCACATTACGCCAGTTTACAAACGAAGCGGGCAAGAAAAGAGGTCAACCCTTTCGGATCACCCATTCGCAATTGCGAGAAGTTGATTTAACTGAGCCGTTTCCGCCAGTAACCTGGCCGACGTTTCATGTGCATGACCGCGACGATCCACACACGATCCGGCTGTTCCAGATAAACGACCGAATAAGGGAATTCTTGGGACAACGCGCGCCGCGCGGGCGGACTGAAACGAAAGAAGCGGCCGGGTTGGTCGCATACGGCATGAATGAGCCGTTCGATTTCGCGGTAAAACCGCGCGCCCAACTGCGGGTCAACTTCGCCGTAATAACGCACGGCTTCGTCAAATTCGGCATCCGCTTCGGGATGAATCGCGTGTCTCACAGGCCCGCGATTTTGCGGATGCGGTCCAGGGATTCTTCAACCGGGATGCCCTGAACCTTGCCGGTTTGAATCTCCTCGACGCGGCGGGAGATTTCCGTTTGCCAGGCCGCTTCGATTTCCGGGTCGGCCAGGCGCAGGTCTTCAGTCAAACGACCCACCAATTCCCCGACCTTCTCCGGCGGCCAATGGCGGGTTTCTTCCACGATTTGTTCCAGCGTTATCGGCATCGTGTGTTTAGCATAAGAGATCCCCGTGTTGGATTCAACCCCCTTTCTTTTAATACTATTAAATAGAATAAAATGAATGAAATATGTTGCAAATGATAGTGAATGATGTATAATGCAGTTAAATAGAACAAATTCACCTATGGAAAACACTGAAAACACGAAGAAAATGAAGTGGTATTCGATCCGGGAGGCGGCCGAATATCTGGATGTGGGCGAGCCGACCCTCTACCGCTGGATGCGCGACGGCAAAATCACCTTCCGCAAAGTCGGCGATTCCACCCGTTTCTGGCAGGAGGACCTGGATTCGGTCATGCAGATCTCCTACAGCACCAAGGACGTGGCCAAGGCGCGGGAAGTCTGCCCGGTCTGCCGGCATGACGAATTGGTGGAAGGCAAGGTGCGGGGCGCCGGACTGGTTTATTTCGTGCCCAAAAAGACGAAATTCTGGACGCTCAAGGACAGTTTCGTCGAAACGACCGGGCGGATGTGTGCGCGGTGCGGGGCGATTTCTTGGTTTGGCGACACTGCCAAACTGGCCAAACTCCGCATCCCATCCCCCGCGAAAGAGGCCGATGAGGTCGCGCCCTCCGCAGAAAAACCGGAACCTTGAATTGCACTCACCAACTCGCGAAGGCGTTATGAAACCAACATTGAATCATCGTCGGACGGCTTTCACTCTCATCGAGGTGCTCGCCATTATCCTTGTGATCGGTGTGCTGGCTTTAATCTATTTGCCGACCGTGGCCAGGCGCCCATACCACGGCGCCAGTCGTATCGGTTGCCTTAACAACCTCAAGGAAATCGGCGTGGGTTACAGGCTTTGGGCGGGAGATAATGGGGATTTAGTGCCTGCCCAGCAGACGGTGATCAGCAACGGATGGAAGGATTTCCTCACCAACGCCAACCAAGGCTCAAACTGCTGGAGGAATTACGCGATTATGGGGAACGAGCTTGGGCAATCTCCAATACTGGTGATGTGCCCAAACGACGAACGGCAGGCCGCGCTCACTTTCACCAACAACTTCGATAACACTCACGTCTCGTACTTTGTGGGCGTGAATGCAAACAACGTCTATCCTCAATCAATCGCAGGCGGGGACCGAAACCTCGGCCCCGGCACCGTGCCCGACCCCGATTACGGCTACTCCCCCAAAAACGGGAAAGGCAACGACGTTACCATCCCAATCACCGGCCCTGTTTCGTGGTCATTGAAAATGCATTCAGGCGGAAACCCTCCGGGGTCCGGCAACATCTTGCTCGGCGATGGCAGCGGCCAACAAATGTCCAGCGCCAGCTTCAACCGGGACTGGCTGCGCAACGCGCAAGGAACCAACAACTGGCCGGCCGGCCGCGTCCCCGCCACTCCCTCCATCCGCCTGGTTTTTCCGTGATTATGAAACTCACCTTAAGCCAACGGCGGACGGCGCTCACTCGAACGGACGTGATCGCCATAACATTCGTTGGTTTTATGCTGGTGGCCTTGGTCCTCCCCCACACGATGAAACGGAAGTCGGCGGCCCAACGCATCAGTTGCTTGAATAATCTCAAAGAAACCGGCAACGCTTATTGTATTTGGGCCGAGGATCATGGCGACCGCAACCCCGCCGAGCAGACGGTGGCCCAGGGCGGATGGGCAGATTTGCTCACCAATGCCGATCAAGGCGCAATCTGCTGGACCAATTACCTGATCATGGCCAACGAGTTCGAAGGATGTCTGCGGCCGGTCACTTGCACGCAAGACGAACGGCATCCGCCAGCAAACTTCAAAACGGATTTCAAGAACAATTCGCACGTCTCATACTTCGTTGGTGTCAGCGCGAACGACACTTTTCCACAGTCCATCCAAGGCGGCGATCGCAATTTAGGCTACGGACCCGCGGCTTATCGCGGATATGGCTACTCCCCTGAAACCGGGAAGGGCAACGACGTGGCCATCCAGACGAATTCATTATTCAAGCCAGTCTCATGGTCCTCGAAAATGCATTCCGGTGCTGGCAACATTTTGCTCGCTGATGGCAGTGGGCAAACGACCTCCAGCGCGCATTTCCGCCAAGATTGGCTGAGTCACGCCGAGCCAACCACCAACTGGCCCGCCGGCCGCGTCCCCGCCACTCCCTCCATCCGCCTGGTTTTTCCGTGATTATGAAACCGGCCTTGGATAGACGGCGGACGGTTTTCACAATCATTGGAATGCTCGTGGTCAGGAGGTTTGCCGGCTGCTTGTTGTTCCTTGTTCTGTCGGCGGCGGCCCAGGAAACCAACGTTGATCGGTCGCAGAGGCGTGGCCCGAAGGAAAGCGTGCCGGCGGTTGGAACAAATCTGGCTCTGCCGTGGTCAAACGGCCAACCGCCCCTGCTTTGGCGCGCACGTCTCGGCGAAGGCTATTCCGGAACGGCCGTCGCGGAGGAACGGGCCTATACACAAATGCAAACGCGGGCGGGGCAATACGTGGTGTGCCTGGACCTCGCTTCGGGCCGTCTTCTCTGGCGGACGCGCTGCAATTTCCCTTGGCAAACAGGCGGAGAATTTCCCGGTCCGTATGCCACGCCAGTATGCAAATCGGGGAAGGTCTATTATGCCGATTGCCAGGGGCAGGCCGGCTGCCTGGATGCCCGAAGTGGAAGAACCCTGTGGACGGTCAATCTGACCAGGAAGTTCCAAGGCGAAGGAACCGGATCCGGGTATGCCTGTTCACCGCTGGTGGACGAGGAGAGGGTCATTCTGCCGGTGGGTGGCCGGGGCGCCTCTGTGGTCGCCTGCTCAACACGGGATGGTTCCGTCCTCTGGAAATCGGGCGATGACGCCGCCAGTTATTCCTCGACTCTCGCGATTCAAGTGCAGGGCCATCGCCAGGTGGTGTCCTTTCTCCAAAATGCGCTGGTGGCCCATGATCCGCTGACCGGCCGGGAACTTTGGCGTGACCGCTGGAACTCGCCCGGGTATGACGAGCATAACACCGCCCCGCTTTATCAAGAGCCCTACATTTTCTGCGCCGCCTCCTTCAAGAGCGGCGCGCGCGTCCTGAAACTTGGGTATGAAAGCGGAAGGGCCAAAGCCGAATTGGTTTGGCAGAGCCAGGCTCTCTGCAACGACATTTTTTCTTCGGTCATCGTCGGAGGTTTTATCTATGGTTCTGGCGTGGAGCAGATCGAGGTCAATCCAGACGGTGGCACGCGCAGCCAATTCAAATGCCTGGAGCTAACCACCGGGCGGGTGGCTTGGTCTTCGGTGGCCCATGGGCATGCCAGCGTACTTTTTTATGACGACAAACTGTTTCTGGTCAACGAGTCGGGGGTCCTGATCGTGGTCGAACCCAGTCCGGCCGGCTACCGGGAGTTGGCCCGGAGCCAGGTCGTCGAAGGGAAAAAACCATGCTGGACAACGCCGAGCATATATCAGGGACGCTTGCTGGTCCGAAATCAAGAGATGCTGGCCTGTTACCAGATTGGAAGCCTGCCGCCAGGCGCGGACCCCGGAACCCATGCAAAGGGTCTTGAGAGCACGATCCCCGCGGGCTACGATTTCCCGGCCAGTCTCACCACACAAAGCCGGGATTGCACTTTGTTGGAACACCAGTCTTGCCTGGCTGGACCGGCACCATTACTCCGCATACTGGATTCCATCCCCCGGCGAGTTGGCGCGCTGGTTCGACTGCTGTGCTGGCTTGCTTGGTTTCGCGGCGGGCCTGGCGTGGATGATGCGGAAGTTCGTTGACCCGTGGCTGGCATTTTCGGTTCTGAGCGTCGTGTTCGGCATCCTGGGGCTTCCCATCTGCTCGGTCTTGACGGGTCAACTGGTGTTTACCTGGCCGGTGGCTTGTCACGCTTGCTTTGTTTTCTTGCTCACCGCGCGCGGCGGGCCGCTTCGGTTGGGAAAGATCATGCCGCGAGTCTGCCTGGCCCTCTTTGCCCTTGCCTGCATGGGTTATTACTTTGTGTGCCGTCAATTCTACCTTCTCTCTGGCATGGGTTTCCTGGCCGGATTCCTGCCGGCATTGCCCGCGACCCTGTGGTTTGAGCGCGCCGCGCGTGAAAGGCCCCTTCGCATCAGGGCGCTGCTGGCGTTCCTCCTTTCCTTCTCACTCTACTTCTGGGGATCTGCCTTGATCATCCTGTGGAGGATGGGGCGGTGATCTGCGTGCAAATGCCACCCCAATCATTAAATTGTCGTGCCGAATCATTGCGCCTTTGCGTTAAAAGGTCTTTCTTGGGCGAGGGGGCCTCTCACCACGGGGAGCTATAGGCCATTGACCACGCGGCGAATTCCATTTTATTCTTTTTTTAACGCAAAGGCGCAAGGGCGCAAAGCCGCCAAGCAAGATTTCCATTCCGTGCATCGCGCTCATGCCTGCAGTTTACTCCACCGCGCCCAATTTCTCAAAGCTCTCCTCGATAAAGGTGGTGTTCTGGATGCGGGAAAGTTTGGCGTAGAGGCCGTCCCGCGCCAGCAACTCGGCGTGGGTGCCGCGCTCGACAATCTCGCCGTGGCGCAAGACCAGGATTTGATCGGCGTTGCGAATGGTGCTCAAACGATGGGCGATGACGAAGCTGGTGCGGTTGGCCATGAGGTGTTCGAGCGCCTCCTGGATCAGCTTTTCCGTGGCCGTGTCCACGCTGGCGGTGGCTTCGTCCAGCACGAGGATGGGGGTGTTTTTCAACAGGGCGCGGGCGATGCTGATGCGCTGCTTCTCCCCCACGCTCAACTTGACGCCGCGCTCGCCGACATGGGAATCGTAGCCGCGAGGAAGACGGGCGATAAAGTCGTGGCAGTTGGCGGCGCGCGCGGCGGCCAGCATCTGCTCCTCCGCGGCGGCGGGGTTTCCGTAAAGTATATTTTCGCGCACGGTGCCGTTGAAAAGAAAGGCCTCCTGGCTGACCACGCTGATCTGGGCGCGCAAGGAGGCCAGGGAAACGGCGGCGGTGTCCTGCCCGTCAATGGCGATCCGGCCCGAATTGGCCTCATAAAAGGCGGGCAGCAAATTGACGAGGGTTGACTTGCCCGAGCCGGTCGGCCCGACCAGGGCAATCATTTCGCCGGGGGCGGCGCGGAGGGAGATGTTTTTCAGGGCGGCGCGGTTGGGGACGTAGCCGAAGTTGACGTTTTGGTATTCCACCCCGCCGCGGACGGGCCTGGGGAAGGCGGCCAGGCGCGGCCCGGCGGCGGGAGCGGGCCGCTCTTCGGAGGCATCCAGAATGTCAAAGACCCGTTCCCCGGCGGCGCGGGCGGCTTGCAACATTTGATTCAAGCCATGCAACCGGCTGACCGGATCGTAAAAGAGGCCGAGGAAGAAAATGAAGGCGACCAGTTGGCCGACGGTCATGGTTCCGGCCTGGACCTGGGCGCCGCCGAACCAGAGGACCAAAGCGGTGCCGAGCGAGGCGGCAAAAGTCATGGCCGGCGAATAGACGGCCCAGACGCGCATGACCCCCAGGTTGGCATGGCGGAGGGCGTCAGCCCGTTGGGCAAAGCGCTGGTCCTCATGATCCTGCCGGCCAAAGGCCTTGATCTGGCGGATGCCTTGCAGGCTGTCCATCAGGAACGCGCTCATCGCGCTGGAGGCGACCCGTTGCGCGCGGTAGCGGCGGTGGGCCGTCAGGGTGTACCAGAGCACCCCGCCCGTCAGAATGGGAATCGGAAGCAAGACGATGGCGGCCAGCCCGGCATTTTTGTAAAACAAAGCCGCCAGCACGCCCACCACGCTCAAGGAGGCGACCGTGCCTTGCTCGGTGCCGTCAATCAGCACCCGCTCCACCGCGTTGACATCCTCGATCACCCGCGTCATCAAGTCGCCCGAGGCGCGCTGGTCGAAATAGCCGACGGGCAGGCGTTGCAGGCGGGCAAAGACATCGCGGCGCATGTCGAAAATGACGTTTTGCTCGAAGATATTGTTGACGCGAATGCGCAAACTGTTGAAAAGGTCGCGCAGGAGGAAGGCGGCGGCCAGCAGGCCGGCCAGGGCCAGATAGTTGGTCCTGGCGCCGCCGATCAAGTTGTCAATGATGGATTGGAGCAACTGGGGAAAGGCGAAGGCACAGCCCAGGGAAAGAATGGCGCAGCCGACATTGGCCGCCGCCATCCCGCGGTAAGGCTTCAAATAAACCGCCACCCGCCGCACGATTTCCAGGGTGGACCGCTTGCGGACCTGGAAGCCCGCCCCGTCGCCGTCATCGAAATGGGCGGGGTGGCGCGTCATGGCCTGCAGCCTCCAGGCGGGCGCGCCGCCACGCGCCGCTCTCCGGCAAAACATCCGCTCGCATGCATCTTCGGCATAATGTAGTATATTCGCCAAATAAATTGAAGCCATCTGATAAAAGACCGGCGCCCGGAAGGAGAGGCTTTTCTGGAAATCCTTTTTTTTGGCGGCGCGGTTTGTTTGGCTGGTCCGTTTGCTGAATGATTGCGAAACTGAAATTGGCCGCCTACGTGATCCTGATTGCCCTGGCCATTTGGTTTGGCCGGGCATTCCATTCCAGCTACGAGAAAATTGGCCAGACAGGCCCCGGACCCGCCACCAACGCCGCGCCGGATTCCGCCACCAACGCCGCGGCCAGCCAAACCAACCCGGCCGTCCCCCTGCCATCGCCGGCGGTTGTCAGCAACCAATCCACTAATAATCCGGCCGTGACCAACGAGGCCGCCGGCTCCAATGCCGTCCCGCTCCCCGTCACGCCGGGCGCGCCGGCGACCAACCTGGCCGCGAGTAATGCCGGCGTGGCGGAGGTGCCGACCGCCGCGGCCGGCGTGCTGGCCCCGAACGCGGCGCAAGGCGGCCGGTCGGTCAGCTATTTGGCCGCCTTTGTGGGGGCGCTGGTCGGTTTGGGCGTGTTGATGGCCTATGACCTGACGCAGTTCATCGGGTCGCGGGCGGTGGATTATTTATTCGACGATCTGGGCGAAGGGATGCGCGATCCGGAATACGAGCGGGCCGAACAAACCTGGGTCAACGGCAAGCCGTTGGAAGCGATTGAAATGATGCGGGAGTATCTGAAGAAGCACCCGCGCGAGCAGTATGTGGCGCTGCGCATCGCCGAGATTTACGAAAAGGACTTGCACAATGATGTGGCCGCCACGTTGGAATACGAGGAAGTGCTCAAGAAAAGGCTCCCCGGCGAACGCTGGGGCTGGGCGGCCATTCACCTTTGCAACCTTTACTCCCGCCTGGGCCAGCAGGACAAAATGAGGGCGCTGCTGGAGCGCCTGGCCAGGGACTACCCAAAAACGAGCGCGGCCAAAAAAGCGCGCCGCACTCTGGGCCTGCCCGAGCTGGAGGAGGAGGCGGCGGCTGCTCCCGCCGCCGGGCCGGAGGAGCCTGCCGGGGGACAGACCTATGACACGGGGCAGGTCTTCGATTTGGATGAGGCGATCGCCGCCACCGATGAGGAAGTCCCCGCCCCGCCGGCCAAGGGCGCGCCGCGGCGGCCGCTGCCGCCGGAGCCGCCCAAATCAAACCTCCCGCCCGGGTTTCGGAAAAAAGAGTGAGGCGCGTCATGACCGATTCTTACATTCAGAAGCTGCTGGCCGAGCGGATCGGCGGAAAGAATTACGGCAAATCCGGCGCGATTTATAAATTTGAAAAAATCAAACGGGCCAAACGGGCCGCGCTCGCCGCCCATCCCGGGGGAGAAATCATTGATTTGGGCGTGGGCGAGCCGGACGAAATGGCCTGCCCGGAAGTCGTGACCAAACTGGCGGAGGAAGCGCGCCGTCCCGAAAACCGGGGCTACGCGGACAACGGTGACAGCGTTTTAAAGGAAGCCGCGGCGCGGTATCTGGAAAAAGTTTGCGGCGTCTGCGGCATCAATCCCGAAACCGAAGTGATGCACTCCATCGGGAGCAAGGCGGCGCTTTCCCTCTTGCCCGCCGCGCTGATCAATCCCGGGGATGTGGCCTTGATGACGACGCCGGGGTATCCGGTTTTTGGCGCCCACGCCAGATATTATGGCGGCGCGGTCCATAAATTGCCGCTGGCCGCAGCCCGTCATTTTTTGCCCGACCTGGCCTCCATCCCGTCCGAAGTGCTGGGCAAAGCCAAGGCGCTGGTGCTCAATTATCCGAACAACCCGACGGGGGCGGGGGCGACGCCGGAGTTTTTCGGGCAAGTGGTCGCGTTCGCCCGGAAACACGGGCTGGCGGTGATTCACGACGCGGCTTACGCCGCGCTGGTGTTTGAAGGCAAGCCGCTGAGTTTCCTGGCCACGCCCGGGGCGAAGGAGGTGGGGGTGGAGTTGCATTCGGCCAGCAAGAGTTTCAACATGACGGGGTGGCGTTGCGGATTTGTCGCCGGCAACGAATTGCTGGTGCGCGCTTACGGGGATGTGAAAGACCACAGCGATTCGGGCCAGTTTCTGGCCATCCAACATGCCGCCGCCTATTGTTTTGATCATCCGGAAATCACCGAAAAGATTGCGGCCAAGTATTCCAGGCGGATGAGCGGTCTGGTGGAAGTCCTGAAAAAGTGCGGCTTCAACGCGGTGAAACCCAAAGGCTCATTTTTCCTTTATGTCCCTGCGCCCAGGGCGGCGGTTTTGGCAAACGGCCGCCGGCTGGAATTCAAGGACGCCGGGGAAGTTTCGCAATGGCTCATAACTGAGAAGCTCATCTCCACCGTGCCGTGGGACGATGCGGGGGCCTGCCTGCGTTGGAGCGTGACCTTCGTGGCCAAAGACCAGGCCGGGGAGGAGCGTGTCTTGCGCGAGGTGGCGGCGCGGCTGGCGGATGTGAGGCTGGAGTTTTGATTTTCCGGCGGCTTCAACCCATCCGCTCCAGTTCGCTTTGCAGCGCCATCTGGAAGTCCTGCAGGTCGGCGGGGGACGGTTTGTAACCTTTTTCCGCCGGCGTCAGTCCCAGCCGGCCCATCTGGTCGAGGTACCAGTCGGCGCTTTTGCCATCGCTGAATTTGACTTTGCCGCTGGCCATCGCCCCGGCCCGGGTGATTTGGTCCAGGGTGAGGCGGACCTTGCTGGCGGGCAGATCGCGCGGAGGTGGATTGTCCGCGGCTTTTGCGGCGGTTTTGGGAGGTGGCGGCGGCGGGGCGGGGTCTTTGGGGGTCAGTTTGAGATCGTCCACCAGCAGCCGCACCTGGAGGTAGGTCTGGCGCGAACCCCATTGCGCCTCCATCCGTTTTTGGATGTCGGCGATTTTGAGCCCCTCCTCAATCCAGGCGGCCACTTGTTTTCTTTTTGTTTCGTCCAAGTTCATGGAGGGAATGCTAGCACGCCCGCCCCGATTTGACACGAGCCGAATTGAAGAAACTGGAGAAGCACGCCGGCGCGCCAGCCGGCGGCCGAGGCGGCGAGGAGGACATTACAGGGAAATAACGCCTGTGGAAGGTGCTGACCTCAAGCCAATTATGTCAAAACCAAGCGCATGGCTCAAAGCACATTGTCAAGTGGGCGGCGGAAAGCGCAGTGACGGAGTTGAAATCTTGTTTGATACGGCAAGCCTTTTATCGGACCGCTTCAGACTTCGGTTGATTCCGGAAGCGTCTTGCCAACGGGGCAAAACGATCTCGACCTTCGCAAAGCAATCGTCGTGCAAAAGCCCAGACGTTGAGATGGGGAGTTTTGACCAAGTTCTGAGCAATGGCTTCTGGATGAATAAAGGCAATTTCGACGGTGCTGCCAGGCTCCACGGGCAAGGATTCCCCCGCGTAACTTTCGATGAACTTCATTTCGCCTCCTGGAACGCCCAGACGCATGGCTTCGTTGCGTCCGTTCATGGAATGGGGACGCAACACCGAGATGGAATGACATTCCGGCGGAACAGCCACCTGGAGGAGCCTGGAGTGGGCCCGCACGCGAAAAAGGCCGCCCTGCTTCTGCGTTTGGTAATTGTGCCGACTGATGGCGCTCATGCGCATCCATTGCGCGTTCCCCAGCGCATTGATGGAAGCGGCTACCTCCTCCAGAATGCCCAAGCCTTCGGCCACATCTTCATGGTGGCCATAAGGAACAATGGGCCGGTGCTGATACGCGGCCAAATGAATCGCGGCGTCACACTGCTTGCTCTTGAAGCGGAAGCGGGCCAGAACGGGCAAACCGGCGACGACGTTGGAAACTCGTAGTCCCAGGCCATGGGACCATGGCTTGCTCGCATTTGTTTCCAGCAGGCAGGGCACGGCGGTGGACACGGCGTCAAATCCAAGCCTGGCCAAGGCCTCAAGGACCTCCTCGCCGCAGACACCATGAGGCGGGGCCATCACCCGGCAAATTTCAAGCCGCCCAGCTTTTTCTGCGCGGCCAATCCGTTGCAGCGCTTGGACGAGAGACGCGATCGCTTTTTCCTGGGAGCCAAAGGAGGCCAGTTCGGAGTGAAGATGGTCATTGCCATGCATCATCAGTGAGAGCTGCCCGGAATTATGGCTGAAAACCTCCGCCGTCCGCCTCCGCACCAGCCACGCATCCAATGGCACCGTGGCAAAAGCAACATGGTAGGGCGAGGACCGCGCGCTGGCCGCCAAGCGCCTGAAATCCAGCCACCCGTATCGCGCGGCGTGCAAATTCGGATCGTCGAACTGAAAGCAGGCCCTTGGCCCTGAAGAAAGCCATTTCTCCTCGCCGGTGAGTTGTCGCAGAAAGTCTATCAAGGGAAGCATGGCGATGAAATTGCGAGAATGAAAATAACGGTAGAGGCAGCCCTCGCTCTTGACCTCCGGCAACGGCATCGCGCTCACGTCGTGTCGAAGAACGCCATTCGCACGGCGGACCCACAACGGTTTGTCTCCCAATCGCGCCATAATCACGTCCCCTTCCGTCAAGCCGGGCGGCGCGCCTTGGCAAACATCCTCTTGATAAAACCGGTGCGCGCGAAATGCTTTCGGAACCTCCGCACTTTGGCCGAATTGGATTTCAGCAGATGGAAAAGAAAGGTCGCCGGAAGCAGCGCAGGGCAGATGCAGTGAAGGCAGCTCCAGCGCGCTTTCCTCCAGAATCCCGCCCCAGGCGATCACCGCATCCAGGCCCTTCATTTCGTGGGCGTTGCGGCGTTCGAAACGGACGGGCAAAAGTTCTTCCAGCCAAGCCCAGAGCGGACCGCCACAAGCTCGGTCGGCGCCTGCCAAGCCCACAATTATATTGGAATCGGGATTTCCCATTTAGATTCTTGCCCGCGACCAGCGTGGGCCTTTTTCGCGATTTTCTTCCTGTCCACAGATTTGCAAGTCCTTTTTCCTGGCCGCCCTCGGTTTTTCTCTGGCAAAAGGAGCGTTTCGTTGACATTTGTGCCATTCCACACGCTTTTCCACCCCGTGCAAAGACACCTCCTCCGTAGTTTCGGGTGTTTTGACATGCTCGGCCTTCATCCTGACGTCGCGGTTGCTAATCGCAGCGGCCCAATCCCTTCCAAAATGGCCCGGAATAACTCGCGCGGCACCGTCACCTCCGCCATCTGGAAGACTATCTTCCGGGAATGGCGCACGACCTTGGCCCCGATCTTGATCAGTTTCTCCCGCAGCGTCGTCAACGTCCAATGACGCGCCGCTCGCCAGTCCTTGGCGCTATGCACATCCCCGTCGCGCAGCAGGGACTGCTCCACATCGCCAAACTGATTGAAGCAAAACAGCGGGTGGCAGCAGGTGCAGCCGAAATGGCCGTTGCAGGCAGTGCCTTCCTGCTCGCCGTAGGTTTCGCTCACTGAACTATCCATGTCCAAGATCAGTTCCCGCAACGGCTGGCGTTCCCGAAGCCGGTCTATCCATTTTCCTGATAGCTTCGTCAACGCCTTCAGGTTGCCTCGTTGTGTCAACACCCCGGTCTCAAAGCGTCCCATTTCGCTGGTGGAGGCCGCCGCGCGTTCCGTGGCTCGCCCACCCACCACATGTCGCATGGTGGGACCGACAGAGAACCGTTCGGCGTCATGGGTGTCCTCGTAGCCCGCCAACCGGCTGAAGACCGACTGCCGCATCAGTGCCACGATCGAGTGTTGCGTGTTCTTTCCCGTGAGGCAATCGTGCAGCAGCTCATCCCCCAAGTCGGTCAAACCCAGCGCGTCATCCAGTTCCCGATAGGCCAACAACCCGGCGTCGGATGTGACCTTGGAACCATGAAACTCCAGCTTCAAACGACGATCAAAAGCCACCTGCACAGCCTGTTTTTTGCCTGCGCCCATTGGATTTGCCGTTTTTTGCTGCGTCAACATAGATGAAAGCCTTAGTTTAGGCGGCTTTATTGCGTGTCAATAACATTGGCGTGTCAAGCGAATCTGAGAAATCCGGGTTACCGCAACAGGGCCTGTGAAGGGACGGTGTTTTTCGGACTGGCCGGCGTCGGTTGAGGCGGGCGATTTTCAGGGCTGACCCGGCCAGCCACCCATTTCATTTGGTACAGACAGGAGAAGGTTCCGCCGCAGACGCATTGGGTCTGGCCCGCATTGACGAATAAGCGGTTGCATTTTTGGCAAATCAAAGAGGTGTGTTGGAAGGCGCGCGGGTGAGTCAGCCAGTGCCAGGCCGCCAGCGCCAAGACCCCGGCGGCCAGGTTGGCGAGCGTGGGGGGAATGACTTGATGGATGGGCAGAACCAGGCCGCCCAGGCGCTGGCCGTGCCAGGCCGGAGAGATGGCGACCAGATAAAAGGACATCCCGCCGGACATGACCACGTGCAGAATTCCAAGGAGGCTCCGTTTTGCCCTTGCCATGCGCATTTCTTCCGCTGTTTTTGCGAGCCACATATTACGATTCAGGTTCAGGTTCGCGCTGCCCAGCCTGGTTTGTTGTGTGTCGGCCTGCGAGAACCGCTGGAATTTAATCCGGGGCGTCGGCTCCGTAAATCGGGGCTTTTACGAAAAATTTGTGCGACTTTACCCCAGTCCGCTGTAGTGTTTTCCCTCTCACAAGGAGCGCCCGCCCCCGGCCCGGTCATCGGATCGTCCCGGGATCCACCGGGCGGGCCGGGGGCGGATGGGGGAGAAGAAACTCTTTGACAGCGGCAAGGACCTCCGCCCGGCTGGTGAAAATTGCGTCATTGTGATCGCCGTGGATTTGGCGAAAGTATTTTGGCTCGTTGGAGGCCGCGAAGTTTTTTTCGGCATGGGCGAAAGGGATGATGGTGTCCTGGCGGCTGTGCAGGAGGAGGACGGGAAGATGCAGCCGGGGCAGCTTGTGGAGGGTGTCGTAGCGGATGGAGCCGGCCAGGCGGACGGGGAGCCAGGGAAACAACTCGGCGCCAAGGTCCGGCACGCTGGTGAAGGTGCTTTGCAGGATGATTCCGCCCAATGGTTCCCGCAGGGCCAGTTCGGCCAGGACGGCGCCGCCGAGGGATTCTCCATAGCCGACGATGTTGGTGGCGGCGAAGCCTTTTTGCCGGAGCCATTGCCAGGCGGCCTGGGCATCGCGGCAGGTGTTTTCCTCGCTGGGCCGTCCCGGACTTCGGCCGTAGCCGCGATAATCGAAAAGGAGCACGCTGGCGCCGGTTTCGAGCAGGAGCCGGCACAGATCGAGGCGGTGGCTGATGTTGCCGGCATTGCCGTGACAGACAAGGAACACCTGGCGGGCCGCGGGCGCGCCGCCCGGATCGGCCGGGAAGAACCAGGCCTCGATCCTGCCGGTCTTGTCAACAGGAATATAAACATCCTCCGCGGCGCGCCCCAACCGGGCCGCTTCGCCCTCCAGGGCGGCGGAAGGCTGAAAGACACACTGGTGCTCAAACCATCGGAACATGAGGACCCCCAGGAGCGGATAGACGGCCAGCCTGGCGGCGAGGCGCGCCCAACGTTTTTTGAAAAGGTTCACGCTGACAGCGGGGCATGATCAAGCGGCCGGTTCGTAGTTCAAATACGGGCCGAGCCATTTTTCCACGGCGCGCAAGTCCAGGCCTTTGCGCCGCTGGTAATCGAGCACCTGGTCGCGGCCCAGTTTTCCCACCCCGAAGTATTGGGCTTGGGGATGGGCGAAGTAAAGGCCGCTGACGCTGCTGGCCGGCCACATGGCGCCGCTTTCGGTCAGTTTGATGCCGGTGTTCTGTTCCACCTCCAGCAATTTCCAGAGCGTCCACTTTTCCGAGTGGTCGGGACAAGCGGGATAGCCGGCGGCGGGACGGATGCCGCGATATTGTTCGTCAATCAATTGCTCGACGGTGAGATTTTCATTTTTGCCGTAACCCCATTCGGCGCGGACGCGCCGGTGCAGGTATTCGGCAAAGGCTTCCGCCAGGCGGTCGGCCAGCGCCGCGGTCAGGATGGCGTTGTAATCGTCGTGGCCGGCCTTGAATTGCCGGGCCAATTCGTCCGCGCCCAGGCCGGCGGTGACGGCGAACAGGCCGAGATAATCCGGCCCGGCCTCCCTGGGGGCGATAAAATCGGCCAGGCACAAATTGGGCTGGCCGGCGGGCTTGTCCATCTGCTGGCGCAGGAAATGGAACGCGGCCAGGGCGGAGTCGCGCGAGGGGCCGGAGAAGACCTCCACGTCGTCGCCCGCGGAATTGGCGGGGAAGAATCCATAGACGCCGCGCGCAGTCAACAATTTTTCGCGCACGATCCGGTCCAGCAGTTGGCGGCCGTCGTGGAACAGGGCGCGGGCCTCCGCGCCGTATTTGGGGTGATCCAAAATGGCCGGGTAGCGTCCGCGCAGTTCCCAGGTGTGGAAAAAGGGGGACCAATCCACGCACGGCACCAGTTCCTCCAGCGGCACGGAGGGGAGCGCGCGGGCGCCGGTGAATTCCGGCCGGGCGATGTCCTCCGCTTTCCAGGCGATTTTGGGCGCGCGCCGCCGCGCCTCTGCCATGGGCAGAAGCCGGGCCGCCGGGCCGGCGTGCTGCCGGCGGATTTTCTCCTGGTCCTCGCGGTTCTGGCGGGCGAAATCCGTTTTGGCTTCCGGATTGATCAATTGCCCGACCACGCCGACGGCGCGCGAGGCGTCAATCACATGGACGACCGGCTGGTCGTAATGGGGCGCGATTTTGACCGAGGTGTGTGCCTTGCTGGTGGTGGCGCCGCCGATCAGGAGGGGCAGGGAACACCCTGCCCGCTTCATCTCCCGGGCCACATGGGCCATCTCGTCCAGGGAGGGGGTGATCAAGCCGCTCAGGCCGATCATGTCCACCTTGAGTTCGCGGGCCGTCTGGAGGATTTTTTCGCACGGCACCATCACGCCCAGATCAATGATCTCGTAATTATTGCAGCCCAGGACGACGCCGACGATGTTCTTGCCGATGTCATGGACGTCGCCCTTGACGGTGGCCATGAGGATTTTTCCCTGGGCCTGGGGCGCGGCGCCGCCCGCCTTCTTCTCCGCCTCCATGAACGGCAGAAGATAAGCCACGGCTTTTTTCATGACGCGCGCGCTTTTCACCACCTGGGGCAGGAACATTTTGCCGGAGCCGAAAAGGTCGCCGACGATGCTCATGCCGGCCATCAAGGGGCCTTCGATGACCAGGAGCGGGCGGCCCAGTTTTTGCCGGGCCTCCTCGGTGTCCGCTTCCACGAAATCGGCGATGCCCTTGACCAGGGCGTGGGCCAGGCGGTCCTCCACCGTGCCCTGGCGCCATTGGTCCACGGCGGTTTCCCCCTTTTCCTTTTTCTTGACAGATTCGGCGAATTTGACCAGGCGCTCCGTGGCGTCGGGGCGGCGGTTGAGCAGGACATCCTCGACCAGTTCCAGGAGGTCCTGGGGAATCTCCTGGTAAATGCCGAGCATGCCGGCGTTGACGATGCCCATGTCCAGCCCGGCTTTGACGGCATGGTACAAAAAGGCGGTGTGCATGGCCTCGCGCACGGCGTCGTTGCCGCGGAAGGAAAAGGAAATGTTGCTGATGCCGCCGCTGACTTTGGCGCCGGGCAGGTTCTGTTTGATCCAGCGGGTGGCCTCGATGAAATCCACCGCGTAATTGTTGTGCTCCTCCATCCCGGTGGCGACGGTCAGGACATTGGGGTCAAAAATAATGTCCTGCGGCGGAAAGCCCGCCTGCTCGGTGAGAATCTGATAGGCGCGGGCGCAAATCTCCTGGCGGCGCTGCAGGCTGTCGGCCTGGCCGCGTTCATCGAAGGCCATGACCACGACGGCGGCGCCGTAGCGGCGGGCCAGGCGGGCCTGGAGGAGGAATTTCGCCTCACCCTCCTTCAGGCTGATGGAGTTGACCACGGCCTTGCCCTGGACGCACTTGAGGCCCGCTTCGATGACGGCCCATTTCGAGCTGTCAATCATGATGGGAACCCTGGTGATGGCCGGCTCGGAGGCGATGAGGTTCAGGAAATGGGTCATGGCCTTGACGCCGTCGAGCATTCCTTCGTCGAGGTTGACGTCAATGATTTGCGCGCCGTTTTCGACCTGTTGCCGGGCGACGGCGAGGGCCTCCTCGAATTGGCCGGCCAAAATGAGTTTGGCAAAGCGGGGCGAGCCGGTGACGTTGGTGCGTTCGCCGATGTTGACGAAATTGGTCTCCGGGCGAATGGTCAGCGCCTCCGTTCCGCTGAGGCGCAGATACGGCTGGACCACCGGCGGCACCCGCGGCTTGAATTTTCTCACCGCCTCGGCCATGGCCGTGATATGGAGCGGGGTGGTGCCGCAACAGCCGCCCACGATGTTGAGCCAGCCGGCTTCGGCCCAGCCCGCCAATTGCGGCGCGAGGGAGGCGGGGGTTTCCGGATAGCCGGTGGGGGAGAGCGGATTGGGCAGACCGGCGTTGGGATGGGCGCTCAGGTAAATCGGGGCCAAGCCGGACAATTCCTCGATTAACGGCCTCATCTCCCTGGGACCGAGCGCGCAGTTCATCCCGACACTGAGGAGCGGCACATGCGAAATGGAATTCCAAAAGGCCTCGACGGTTTGCCCGGTCACGCCGCCGGCGGCGCCTTTGACAGCGCCCTGCTGAATGTAGGTGACGGACGCCAAAAGCGGGACGGCGGGCCGCCCGTTGCCGCCGATGGACTGGCCGGTGGCCGGGTTGCAGCGGAGAGGTTCCAGGCCGCGCTCCTCCAGAATGGTGAGGATGGCAAAGAAGGCGGCTTTGGCGTTGAGCGTGTCGAAAATGGTTTCGACGAGCAGAAGGTCCGCGCCCCCATCGAGCAGACCGCGCACCTGGTCACTGTAAGCGCCGACCAGTTCATCATAATTAGTGGAGCGGGCGGCGGAGTCGTTGGCATCGGTGGAGATGGAGGACATGGCGGTGGTTGGGCCAATGGCTCCGGCGACAAAGCAGACCCGGTTCGGGTGGGCGGACATGAATTCATCGGCGGCCCGGCGCGCGCATTCGGCTCCTGCTTTGGCCAACTCATGGGCGAGCGGCTCCATATTGTAGGCCGCCAGCGAAATGGACTGGGAATTGAAGGTGTTCGTTTCGATGATGTCCGCCCCCGCTTCGAGGTATTGGCGGTGAATGGCCTGGACCAGCGCCGGCTGGGTCAGGTTGAGCAGGTCGTTGAGGTTCTTGACTTCCTTTGGCCAGTCTTTGAAACGCTCTCCGCGAACGCCCGCTTCCTCCAGGCGGTAGCTCTGGATCATGGTCCCCATCGCCCCGTCAAGAATGACGATGCGTTCGCGCAGCAGCCGGAGCAGGGCGGCGGCGCGGTCGGAGAAAGGCGGGTTGCGGTCGTTCAGCATGGAGGAATCATAGACCAGGCCGGGAGATGCGCAAGTTTTAAATCAACGTATCCTGATATGAAGATATGATTTTTAAAATCGGTCCGCGAGCAACCGTGGGCGCCTGCCCGGCGGTCCAGCCGGGCGGCCAGCGGTTCTGGCAGTCTTGCGGAAAATGTTTTCATGGCCCAACCGCATTGCATCCATGTCAGAACTGCACGACGGATCGGACAGATCGGACCGATAGGACGGATGGGACGGATCAGAAGGACGCGGACAATCCTGGCCGAATATTCCGGCCCGCCGGGATGGGTTGCGTCCGGCCGGGGGGAGTGGCAGGCTCAGGGGCGTGAAGCGATTGTTTTTTTGCCTGGGATTTTTATGTTTGACTGGCTTGGAAGGCGCGGCGGCGGCGGAGAATCCGTACGGGCTGCCGGACGGGCTTTACGCGGAGATCACCACGACGCGCGGGGTGGTGGTGTGTGAATTGTACTTTACTAAAACGCCGATGACGGCGGCCAGTTATGTCGGGCTGGCGGAGGGGACGCTGGGGCCGCGGCCGCGCCAGCCGTTTTTTGACGGGTCGGCCTATCACCGGGTGGTGGCGGATTTCGTGGCGCAGGGGGGCGCGGCGCCGGGCGGCGGCGAGGGGCCGGGCTACTCGTTCCCGGATGAGTTTGTGCCGGGATTGCGCCACGATTCGGCGGGAGTGCTGCAAATGGCCAACGACGGGCCGGACTCGAACGGCTCGCAACATTGCCTGATGTTGAGCGAGCAGGAACGGCTGAATTATTTGCACACGGTCTTCGGCCATGTGGTGCGCGGCCTGGAGGTGCTGCCGAAAATCCAGCAGGGGGACCGGATGATGACGGTGAGGATTCTGCGCCTGGGCCCGGCGGCCAGGGCCTTTCGCGCGGATGAAGCGGCCTTCCGGGAGATGGTGGCCAAGGCCCCGCGCTACTCCGGGCCGCGCCTGCCCGGGGCGGACGCTTCGTTTGATGATCCGGACACGGTGCTGCCAACCGATATTCCGCGCGCGCTGCATTTTAATTACAAGTTGACGAGTTTTGCGCGGGTCAACGGGCGGAAGATTTATGGGCGGGTCTTTGCCAGGACGCCGGCAGGGCCGGCGGAGGATTTTGTGCGCGGGCTGGCCGCCCGGCTGGGAGTGGCCAAAACGGGCGCGCTGGCGGTGTATTTCGCGGACCATGACGACTGGCGGATTTGGATTGGGGAGGAGTCGGTGGCGGGGTTCGGCGGCGGGAAAAGCCTGGACGGGGCGCGGCAGGAATTTCTGGCGGAGGCGCGCCAGAGGGCGGCGGGTTTTGTGGAGACGGCCCAAAAAGCAGCCGGGGTGGACAAACCGCTGATGGCGGGACAGAAGATCAAGTATCAGGTGGATGCGGTGCTGGATGGGCTGATTTTTAGAATGGAGACGAAGTGAGCCGCCGGCGGAAATGAAGAATGCGGAAAGAAGAATGAAGAAGGGGAAGGCAGGATTAAGATTAAGATTAGGATTAAGATTAAGATGAGGAGCAAGAAAAGGTGGACAGGGGGGGCGAAGGCGGGGGGTGGTTATTTTTTGGATTTGGCCTTGAGGATCAGGCGGAGGGCGGCGATGCGCGCCTCCGAACCAGTGAAGAGGTTGTCAGGGTATTTGCGGTACGCCAGGAAACTGTCGGAAATCATGGTGGCTTGAGTGAGGTCGGCCGCCAGGCCGGCCAGGTACTGCAAACGCAGGTTGCGGTCGCTGTTGATCTGGGCGTCGGCCAGCCAGGGCTGCAGGTCGGAGGCCTGCCCGCCATAAGTGGCGAGCAAAACGAAAATGGACCCAAAGCCCACATCCTTGAGCGATTGGGCCGCGGCGGTCTCGCCCTGCCACCTGGCCTGCAGTTGGTCCAGGTTGATCGTGAGGGGTTCCTCCGTGCCCAGGACGACGGTGTCGTAACCGGCGCCGTTGTCGTCGTTGTTCCAGATGGTGCCGTTGGGAAAAACGTCGAAGAAAGTGGCCATTTCGCTTTTGACGGCGTCGAGGTCGCTTTCGTAGAGGGGCACCCATTGCGTGACGATGCCGCCGGGATTGAGGCGCTGCCAGGCAGATCTGGAAATAATCGCGGGTGTAGAGAGTCGCGGCGCCTTTGACCCAGGGATGGATCGGGTCGGAGGTGATGATGTCGAATTTGTCATGGCTGGTGAGGACAAAATGGCGGGCGTCGTCGAAGAAGATTTTCACGCGGGAGTCGTGGACCACGCCGTAATTTTCCTTGGTGAAGTAAGGGGCGATTTTTTTGGGGATCAAGGGTTCGATTTCACAGATGGTGACGTTGGTCACCTCGGGATAAGTCAGGAAAGAGCCGGCGGTGACGCCCGCGCCGCAACCGACCACCAGAATGGAGCGGGGGCGGCGATGCAATAACGCGGGCAAGTGGCCGAGCATGCGTTGCAGGCGCATGTCCTGCGGCTCGGTGGAGGCTTCGATTTTGCCGCTGATGTGGAAATTGAGGACGTCGTTATCCGATCGGGTGACGGCGATGGAGGCGTTCAGGCCCTCGCCCATATAGATGAGAGTGCTGTCGTTGCCATTCTTGGCCATGTAGCGGCCGTTGGCCACGAGTCGCCAGGGAACCGGCGGCACCGACGCGACGAAAAAACCGGCCAAGCCGGCCGCGAGCACCATTGAGACGACGGCGGCGGCGATGGCGGAGGTGCAGGATTTGCCGGCAGTCGCGCCGGGCGGCCGCCGCCAGAAAGAGGCAACCAGCAGGACAAGCCCGGAGGCGGCGGAGAGGCCGATGAGCAGCCGCTGGGTGTCCTGCGTGCCGATCCAGGCAATCAGGAGAAGGCTGGCGGCGAGCGCGCCAACAATCGCGCCGAGGGTGTTGGCGGCATAGACTTTCCCGCCGATCGTCCGGGATCAAAACCAAGGGCCGAGACGGCTGCCAGGGCCAGGGGAAAACTGGCGCCCCAAAGAATGGTGGCGGGGAGCAAAGCCCACAAACAACGGACCAAATCGAGTTGGAAGATGTACCAAGGACTGGCGGCGGCCAGTTCCGGATTGACCGGCCAATAAGGCAGGGAGGCGGTCAGCATCCAAGCGGCCCAGGCCATGGCCGCCGCCAGCAACACTTGGCACCAGCCCAGCGCGATTTCCGGCCGCGCGCGGCTGCGGGCCAAAAAAGACCCGGCCATGCTGCCCAGGCCAAGCCCGGCCAGAAATACCGCCAGGATGATGGAAAACGTATAGACCGTCGCCCCGAGCAGCAACGAGAGCAAGCGGGTCCAGATCACTTCGGCGGCCAGGGCGCACAATCCGGACAAGGCGATGGCCAGGCAAATCAATTTTGAACCGGCAACGGCCGCCGGCGGGCTGGCTTTTTCCGCCTTGGCCGGAGGGCGGTGCGGGGTGAGAAAGGCCAGGAGGAAGGCGGACAAAGCCACCGTGATGTTGATGGCGGCGGCGGCGAAGGTGGCCGTCGCCATGTCGTAAACGCGCAGGAGGTAGAATCCGGCCAGCAGGCAACCCAGGACGGCTCCGGCGGTGTTGCCGCCGTAGAAAAGACCGAGCCAGGACATGCCTTGGGCGGTGGATTCCACCCAACGGGAAATGGCAGGCAGGGTGGCGCCCATCAAGAAAGTGGGCGGCAGCAAACAAACCGAGGCGACGACTCCACGCAAGAGGATGCCGGTCAAGCCCTGGACGGCGTGCGGGGCGTAAAGGCGTCCCACGGTGGGCACGGCGAACAGGACCGTCACACCCAGGATGGCCAGGCCCGACTCCAGCAAGGCATAGACGCGCAAGGGATGGCAGCGTTGGG
Organism: uncultured Verrucomicrobiae bacterium; assembly: GCA_963707025.1. Taxonomy (GTDB): domain Bacteria; phylum Verrucomicrobiota; class Verrucomicrobiia; order Limisphaerales; family Palsa-1400; genus JBEKOF01. The sequence continues at coordinate 121,483 of CAVPOM010000006.1, forward strand.
GAATCAGGCGCGCCAGAGCCAGACTGCCCAGGCACATGCCGCCCATAAAAGTGCCGAGCAACAAACCCAGGGAAACGGCGGACGAGCCGATGACGAGCTGGAGCAACTGCAGCCAGACGATCTCGTAGATCAAGGCCGCGCAACCGCTGCCGACAAACAGGAGCACCAGCACCGGCAAAAAGCGGGGCGGGGCGGCAGGCCCAGGCGACGGGTTGGTTTGGGGTGGCGTCATCAGCGCTTGGGGGATTGAAAAAATTTCGCCGCGCCGAAGGCCGGGGTGCCTCAGCGCGGCGAATGAATTCTCAGCCCGGCAATTATTTCGCGCCTTGATCAATCCAGGCGCGAATCAGGCCGATTTGATCGGGCGTCAGTTCTTTGTGAACGGGGCCGCCCCGGCCGCCGGGACCGCCGGGGCCTGGCGGTGGTGGGGTTGGCCCACCCGCAGGCGGGGCGTTGGTTCCACCGGGGCCGCGGGGACCGCCGCGCGGGCCGCGCGGCGGCGGAGGCATCGGATGCTCGGGGCCGGCCTCCCAACAGATGTTGATGACCAGGTCGCTCTTGTCACTTTTGCCGGGGACGATCACGTCGCTGTTATCCCGGCTTCCTTTGAGGGCGGCGGCCAGACTGTCGAGGCGGAGGTTATTTTTGTGGACTTTTTCCGCGTGGCAATCGAAGCAGTTGGCCTGGAAGATGGGTTGAATGTCCTTGGCGTAGGTGAGGCCTTTTCGGGTGGAGGGCGGAGGCAGCTTGGTGAGGTCAACGGCCAGGACCGTGGTGGCCACTGCCAGAGCCGCGATCACGGCGAGCCGGACTGCGGCGGTAATATTCTTATGAGTCATGATCATTTGTCGCATTGAGATGTTTGGCCCTCAGACGGCGACAGCGTTACCCGGGTTACACTGGCCGCCATAAATGGCATTGGGGGGTGAACTTGGCACAAAAGCGGATGGAAAAGCAAGCGGAATTTGCGGAATCCCTATTAAGCATTAGGATTAAGATTAGGAGTAGGAAGGCAACGGTCTCCCCCGCGGCCTGGGTGCCGGAAGGGCTGGTGCGTCCATTACTTGGACAGGTTGGAGGGGGAACCACTTTATATGGTGGTTTTCCCTTTACATTGGGTTGGGGATTTGGTTTACTGACGCAAGCGATTAATTTATGTACTTAAAGAACTTAACCGTTTTGGGGTTTAAATCGTTCGCCGAAAAAACGTCGCTGAGTTTTCAGCCGGGGGTCACGGCCATCGTCGGACCCAATGGCTGCGGCAAATCCAATGTGTCCGACGCCGTGCGGTGGGTGCTGGGCGAACAGTCGGCCAGGGCGCTGCGCGGCGGGGAAATGGCGGATGTGATTTTCAACGGCAGCGATTCACGCAAACCGTTGAGCATGGCGGAGGTGTCGCTCACGATTGGCGGGGTGGATGAGGAACATCTGTCGGCCGCGGGGGTGGAGATCGCTTACAACGAGGTGACGCTGACGCGGCGGGTTTTCCGGGACGGAGCCAGCGAGTATTATCTGAACAAGACGCCCTGCCGGCTCAAGGACATCCAGCAGTTGTTCATGGGGACGGGGGTGGGCCGGACCAGTTACAGCATCATGGCGCAGGGAAATATCACGCAAATTCTGTCCAGCAAACCGGAGGAGCGGCGGGTGATTTTTGAGGAGGCGGCGGGCATCACGAAATACAAGTCGCAGAAGAAGGAGGCGTTGCGCAAGCTGGAGGCCACCGAACAGAATCTGTTGCGGGTGGCGGATTTGATACGCGAGGTCAAACGGCAGATCGGCTCGCTGCAACGCCAGGCGGGCAAGGCCCGGCGCTACAAACAACTCATGCTGGAATTGCAGCATTTGGACACCCAACTGGCGCGGCATCAGTTTGATTTGTTGCAGGTGGAAATCCAGGCCCGCCAGGCGCAGTCGGAAAAAGCGCGGGCGGAAGCGGAAAGCATGGCGGAGAAGGTGATGAGCCGGGAGGCGGAAATCGGACGGCGCCGCGAGCAACTCTCGGCCAGGGAACAGGCGATCAGCCAGGCGCAGCAGCACGGGATGGAACTCAAGGGCGAAATGGACCGGCACGAGCACCGCATCCAGTTCAACGAGGACCGGAGGAAGGACTGGCAGGGGCAAAACGCGCGGGCGACCAGCGACATCGCGCAGGCGGAGGAACGGCGGCTGGTGGCGGCGGAGGAGTTGGCCCAGGCGGGCGGCCGGCTGGCCGCTTCGACGGCGGCGGTGCAGGCGCATCAACAGGCCATGCAGGCCAAAGGCGAGGCCTTGCAGGCGGTGGAAAACCAGTTGCGCGGCGCGCAGGAGGCCGTGCGCCAGGCGCAGACGGAGTCCTTTTCCGCGGCGCAGCAATTGAGCCGGGCGCGCAACGAAATCGTCGCGCTGGATCTGCAACAAGAGGGCAACGCGGCGCGGCTGGAAAAGCTCTCGGCGGAGAAGGCGCAGTTGGAGGAGGAGCGGGCGGGGCTGGCGGCGCGGCTGCGGCAATTCTCGGCGAGCGTGGAAGCGGAGATTTTAAACGCGCAGGCCCATCGCGGCACGCTGGAGGAGCGGCAGGAGCGTTTGCGCGCGATTCAAGAGGAACTGGGCCGGGCGACGCAGGAGACCGAGGAATGGCTGCGCCAGCAGGCGGAGAACCGTTCGCGGCTCCATCTGCTCGAACAGTTGGACGCGGAGCGGGAAGGATTCGGGGCGGGGGCGCTCTCGGCCTTGAAGAACGCCGGGCAGGAGCTGGGGGTGCTGGCCGACGGGATGCGGGCGCCGGAACCGCATGTGGCGGCGGTGGAGGCGGCGCTGGGGCGCCATTTGCAATTAGTGTTGACGGGGAGCGGGGAGTCGGCCCGGCAAATTCTCGACGGCCTGCGCGCCCACAAATCGGGCCGGGCCAGCGTGGCCGCGCTGGATTGGCAAAACGGGCACGGCGGCACGGCGGCGGCGGTTCCGGCCGGCATGATCCCGGTTCTCAGCGTGGTGGAGGCGGAGGAGGCGGTGCGGCCGCTGCTGCAGAATCTGCTGGGGCGCACCGTCATCGCGCCCGATTTGGCGGCGGCCGGGGCGGCGTGGCGGGAGTGCGGGGGCGCGTTTGATTTTGTCACGCCGGCGGGCGAGTTGCTGGACCGGCATGGGATCTTCACGGGCGGCTGCGCCAACGGGAACGGAGCGGGCAAGGCGCCGGCTTCGATTCTGGGGCGGAAAAACGAGATGGCGGAATTGCGCAAGGCGGCGGCGGGGTTGCAGGAGAAGGTGGGCCAGGCCAGCCGGCGCAAAGGTGCGCTGCTGAGCGAACAGACGCAGTTGCAGGCCGGATTGCATCAGGCCCAGACGGAATTGCGCACGCAGGAAGTGGCCATCGCCACGCGGCAGGGGGAATACAAGGCGCTGCAGAATTCCGCGCGCGTGCTGGAACAGAAGATTGAGACGGTCGTCTATGAGATCGGCAGCCTGGCCGCGCAAGAGAAGGAAGGGGCGGGGCAGAGGCAGACCCTGGCCGCCCAGGCCGCGGCGCTGGAAGGACGCGAGCAGCAGGCCCAGGCGGGCTTGTCAGAATGGACGGCCGCGCTGGAAAATCTGCGCCAGCAGCGGGAGGCGGCCAACGCGCTGTTGACGGAAACGAAAGTGGCGCTGGCCACGGAGGAGCAGTTGTGCGCGTCCTTCGCCAACCAGAAAAGGCCGCTGGAAGAGCGCCTGGTGGAGCTGGGGAATTTGGTGGAACAGCGGCGGCGCGAGATTCAATCCTTCCTGGAGCGCAACCGCCAGGCGGAGGCGGAGATTGCCGAATCGCGGCAGAAGATCGAGGCGGTGCGGGGCCAGCGCGAGGAGGTCAACGGGCGGATCGCGCAACTGCTGGAGGAAAAAAGGGCGGAAGAGGAGGAAATCGCCGGCGCGGACGAGGCCTTGCGGGGGCAGCGGCATTTGTTGACAGAAATGCAGGAGCAGCGCGGCGCCCTGGAGGTGGAACTGGCCCAAAAAAACATGGCGGCGCAAAATTTGCGCGAACGCGCGCGCGAAAAGTACCAGGTCAACCTGGACGACATCCGCAGCGAGTGCATCACCATCACGCTGGCGGAGGAAGGCCCGCCCAAAGTCCAGACGCTGACGCCGGAGGAAATGGCGGCGCACGGGGTGGCGACGGACTGGGAGGCGGTGGCCGGGCAGGTGGCGGCGCTGCAAAGGCGGATTGAGGAAATCGGGCCGGTCAACCTGGTGGCGATTGAGGAGTACGAGGAAACCGAACAGCGCCACCAGTTTTTGACGGCGCAAAACGACGATTTAACCCAGGCCAAAACGCAGTTGCTGGAGGTGATCCACCGCATCAACACGCAGACGCGCCAGATGTTCCTGGAGACCTTCGAGAAAATCCGCGACAACTTCCGCGCCATGTTTGTGGAAGTTTTTGGCGGGGGCACGGCGGACCTGATTCTGGTGGACGAGGCGGACGTATTGGAATGCGGCATTGAAATTGTGGCGCGGCCGCCGGGCAAACAGTTGCAGAGCATTTCGCTGCTTTCCGGCGGCGAACAGACCATGGCGGCGGTGGCGCTGCTGTTTTCCATTTACCAGGTCAAGCCCAGCCCGTTTTGCGTGCTGGACGAATTGGACGCGCCGCTGGACGAGCCGAACATCAACCGTTTCATCCGGGTGTTGCAGCGCTTTCTGGTGCATTCGCAGTTCATCATCATCACCCACAGCAAGCGGACCATCGCCATGGCGGACGTGCTCTACGGAGTGACCATGCAGGAACAGGGCGTGAGCAAGATCGTGAGCGTGAAGTTCCACAAAGCCGACGAGGCCGCCGGCGAGCAAAAACTCCAGCCGCTGGAAGCGTCCGAACCCGGGAACGGGAACGGGAACGGCGCGCCCGCCGGGGCGGAGGCGGACAAGCCGGAGGCGCGCGAGGAGGCCAATGAGGTGGTGATGGCGAAGTAAGGGGCGAGGCTGGGACATATTCCGAAGGCAGGCCAAGTTAATCCGCTTCTGCGATCTGCCCGGTTGGAGGCGGTGGAAGAAGCGGCGCAACAGCCAGTTTCAGCCCGTGTGGCACAAAGACCTTGAAATCTTCTTGATTGACGGTTGCAGCTTCTGCTTGCGCCAACATCGCCGTTGCCGCAATGAGGCAGTCAAGCCGCGATCCGCGCCGCCGTCCGGTCTTGTTGAATAATTCCGCCGCCAATACCGCTTCCGGTTTGGCGAAGGGGATTATTCTCGACTGCAAAACCGCTTCTGCCCTGGTAATTTCGAGAGGCGTCGCTGGACCGCTGAGGAATTCCGTCCATGCGATGGCGCTTGCGGCCAGAATTTGTCCGGCCGCAAGCCAAGCGTCCACATCCGATGCCTGGGGAGAACCCTTTACCAGCAGCCCTATCAGGTAATTCGTATCGAGATGAATCATGCCGGATGCCGGTCATCCGCCGCCAACCGTTCCTCACGCACTTGGTTCAGATACCGTTCGGCTTGCACGGATGTCAGCCTTCCTTCCTCCTGCAGACGCCGCAACGCCTCGCGTGGCGTTGACTGCTCCGCGGCGGCGGGTTGGGCTGGGTTGGCCGGGCGCAACTCAACAACTCCATTGCCCTTGCGGATTTGGATTTGCTCCCCGGCCAGCGCCAGGTCCACTAACCTGCCCAAGCCGGGTGTGGCTTCTTCAACCGTCAACGTTTTCATGCAAGGAAGCTTACGTCAAACACGGGTGTTCGACAAGACCACACTGTCAGGGTTGATTCCAGCTTCCCGGCTGTATGCGCCCATGGGGGCGAATTCCATGCTCCTTGTGTCCACCGGCCGGAGCCGGCTGAACGCTCGCATCTTTTGCGAAACTTCGCCCCCAGCATCGCGCGTCTATATCTGTGTTCTCAAGAGAAAACCAGGTATTTCACCGAAACTTTTGAGAGTGGTGCAGTTGGGACTCGAAGCCCATGCGGTCGAAGTTCGGTCGCTGTTCGGCGGCACCGGCATTGCCGGCATGGGCGGCGGCAGCACCACCGCGGCTCACTACTGCCAAATTGAGGTGATTCAAGGTTTTCTTCCCAACGTGCCGCATGAAGCGGAGGACGCTTTGCAGAAGGCGCTGGATAACCACGCGGTGCCAGCCGAGATCAACGCCGCCGTGGCCAGGGTGCGGGCGGCGCGCCAACAGAAACAAGCGGAGATGACCAAAGCCCAGTCCGATCTCCGCCCTGTGCTGACGCCAAAGCAGGCAGCGGTTTTGGTGGCGCGGGGCATGCTCGATTAGCTGGCCATCGCCCGGCCCGCAATCCAGCCTGTCGTCCAGGCGGCCTGGAAATTGAAGCCGCCGGTCAGGCCGTCAATGTCAAGCAGTTCGCCGGCGAAGTGGAGGCCGGGGGAGACGCGGCTTTCCATGGTTTTGAAATCCACCTGGTTGAGCCGCACCCCGCCGCAGGTGACGAATTCGTCCTTGTTCAGGCTCTGCCCGGTCACCGGCAGTTCGGTGCGGATGAGCTGCTGCACCAGGGCGTGCCCGGCGGCGCGGGACAAGCCGGACCAGCGCGTGTCCGGCGGAAGGCCGGCGGCGATGACCAGTTGCGCCCAGAGGCGGGCCGGCAACGGAGGCATCGGAGTATTGACAATCTTCCGGGCGCGCTGGGCCGCGGCCAGGGAGCGCAATTCCACCGCGATTTGTTCCGAGTCAAGATGAGGCAGCCAGTTGAGGTGCAGGGGAAAGCGGTAGCCCAGCCCCTGCAGCGTCCGCGCCCCCCAGGCGGACAGGCGGAGAATGACTGGCCCGCTCACCCCCCAGTGGGTCAGGAGGAGCGCGCCGCGCTCCCGCAGCCCCGTCTCCGGGATGGAGACGGCCACCGCTTCGACGGAGATGCCGGACAGGTCCCGCACCCAGGGCGTTGCAACATGAAAAGTGAAAAGCGACGGCACGGGCGGCTCCAGGGTGTGGCCGAGGGAGACGGCCAGCGCCCCGCCCGCCGGCGCGCGGCATCCACCCGTGGCCAGCAGGAGGCGGTCGCAGGCCAGGGATTGGCCGTCCGCCAGGGCCAGATCAAAGCCGCCGCCGGCATTTTTTGAGGCGCGCGCCACCCCGCTGTTGGTCCGCAGCGCCACCCCGGCGTCCGCGGCGGCGCGGAGGAAGCAGTCAATAATTGTTTGTGAGGAATCGGTGGAGGGGAAGATGCGGCCGTCGCGTTCGGTTTTGAGTTTGACGCCGCGGGCCTCGAACCAGGCGGCGGTGTCGCGCGCCTGGAAAACCTGGTAGAGACCGAGCAAGGCCCGCCCGCCGCGCGGATAGCTCGCGGCCAGCTCGCGCGGGTCGAAGCAGGCATGGGTGACATTGCAGCGGCCCCCGCCGGAAATGCGGACTTTGCCGAGGAACTGGGCCGAGCGTTCCAGCAGGGTGACGCGCGCGTCGGGTCGGGCTTCGGCGCAGGCGATGGCCGCGAAAAAACCGGCGGCGCCGCCGCCCACCACCACAATATGCCGGGAACTCATGGTTGGGATGCTATCAAAACCCGGGGGTTTTGACAGATTCATTCGGATTCAAATTTGGGCTGTCAAATTTGGGCTGGATTGCGCGAGGGGCGGATGGCAGGCTGCGGGACGCTGACTGACCAAAACTTTTCCCCGCCGCCACCGCCGGCGCCACCGCATAAAAGGCGCGCGCGTTATGCCGGCAACCATCCGCGCCGTTTTGAGGAGAAATACAAGGAACACCAGCCCGCGCGCTACGCGGAAACAGTGGCCAAAGTGCTGGCCGCGGGCAAAACCCCGGCGGGAATGCATCGTCCGATCATGGTGGCGGAAATTCTGGCGGCGCTGGCGCCAAAACCTGGGGAGATCGCGGTGGATTGCACGCTGGGTTTCGGCGGACACGCCCAAGCCTTGCTGGCCCGTCTCCAGCCCGGCGGACGCCTGCTGGGACTGGACGTTGATCCGGTCGAGCTTCCCAAAGCGGAAGCCCGGTTGCGCGCCCTGGGGTTTGCGGAAGGTGTTTTCACGGCGCGGCGTCTTAATTTCGCCGGTCTGCCGCGGGCGCTGCTGGAGGCGGGCCTCAGCGGGGCGGACGTCATCCTGGCGGACCTGGGCGTCTCGTCCATGCAACTGGATGATCCGGGCCGCGGATTTTCAGTCAAAAATGAAGGGCCGCTCGACCTGCGGATGAATCCACAACACGGCCAGCCGGCGTCGGTTTTTTTGGAAGGCCTTGGTCCGGAAGCCCTGCAAAGGCTGCTGCGGGACAACGCGGACGAACCGCGCGCCGCCAACCTGGCCGCCGCCCTCGCCGGGAGAACTTTGGCCACCACCACCGCGCTGGCCAGGGCGGTGGCCGCCGCTCTGCCCCGCCTGCCCAGGGAGGATTGCGACCTGGCCATCCGCCGGGTCTTCCAGGCGTTGCGCATTGCGGTGAACGACGAATTTTCCGCGCTCGAAACCCTGTTGCGCCATCTCCCGGCCTGCCTGAAGGCGGGCGGGCGCGCCGCCGTGCTGGCCTTTCATTCCGGCGAAGACCGGCGTGTCAAGAAGGCCTTTGCGGCGGGCCGGCGGGACGGGGTTTATGCGGAAATCTCCGGCGAAGTCGTGCGGCCGGGGCCGGAGGAGCGCCGGGCCAATCCCCGTTGCACTCCGGCCAAACTGCGCTGGGCGCGCAAGGCGGGTTAAACGGCCGTTCGTGCCGGGTCTGGTCAAAAAAGACTGGGTTGCGCAAAAAGCGACAGGCGGGCGGCGCGCCGGCGCCTCTGCCAATGCGACTTTAACGGTGGATTTGTCGCGCGGGCGGCCAGGAGTCAGAGGAAGGGTGGCCCCAGCGAACGAAATTTGCCGAAAATTGCGCGCGATGGCATTGCCGGTGCTTTGCAATCGCCGACGACGGGCGCCGGTTGCGCCGCCGCGCGCATGAAAAAAATTGAAGCCATCATCAAGCCGTTCAAACTGGACGAGGTCAAGGATGCCCTGAGCGACATTGGCATTGACGGCATGACCGTCAGCGAAGTCAAGGGTTTTGGCCGGCAGAAAGGACATACGGACATTTATCGGGGCAGCGAATACACGGTGGATTTCCTGCCCAAGATCAAAATCGAAGTCGTGCTGGGGGACACCCTGCTGGCCAACGCGGTCAAGGCCATCCTCGGCTCGGCCAAAACCGGCAAGATCGGCGACGGCAAGGTTTTTATATCTACCATCGAGGAGGCCATCCGCATCCGCACCGCCGAGAAGGGAGAGGCGGCGATTTAAGAAGACTTGAGGATGGCGGATGGCGGATTAAGCCCCGAACAGGGCACGCCACCCTTTACATTTTACATTTAGCATTTTGCATTCCAGCCCGCTTGGCCTATAACCAGCGCGTGACCGGCGTTTCCTTGGAGTGCATCAATGCGAGCACGCGCTATTGCGCGGTGTTGGGGCATCCGGTCGGCCATTCCGCCTCGCCCGCCATGCAGAACGCGGGCCTGGGGGCGCTGGGTCTCAATTGGCGCTATCTGGCTTTCGAGGTCCACCCCCGGGATTTGCGCGCCGCCCTGGCGGGGGCCAAAGCGATGAAGTGGATCGGCCTCAACCTCACCGTTCCCCACAAGACCGCCGCGCTGGAAATGGTGGATGTCGTCCATGAAAAAGCCCGGCTCCCCGGCGCTGTCAACACGATTGTCTTTGAGACGCCCGGCCCCAAGGGCGATTGGATTCCGCTGGGCCAGGCGGCGGAGGGCGGGAGCAGCGAGGTGCGCAGCCACGGCTACAACACCGACGGGGATGGTTTGGCGCGCTCCCTCAAGGAAGATTTCCAATGGCCGGATTTGCGCGGGGCGTCGGTGCTTCTTTTGGGCGCGGGCGGAGCGGCTCGGGCCGCGGCCCTGCAACTGGCGGACGAAGGCATTGCCAGCCTGTTTCTGGTAAACCGAACCGGGGCCAAGGCCGAACAACTGGCCTGCGAACTGGGAGCCCGCTTCCCGGGAATCCACATCAGCACGCGGTTGCCTGACGATCCGGTTGATTTGGTCCTCAACGCAACCTCCGTCGGCTTGAATGCAAACGACGCGCCGCCCTTGGCGGAAGACTGGCTGAAAGCGCGGCGTCCTCCCCGGGTGTATGACATGATCTATCGCCCCGCGGAAACGGCCTTGCTGCGCGCGGCCGGCCAGGCGGGCTGTCGGACGGCCAACGGCCTGGGCATGTTGCTTTACCAGGGCGCGGCGGCGTTGGAATTGTGGTCGGGCCGGCCGGCGCCCGTGGCCGCGATGCGCGCCGCTTTGCAGCAAAACATTTATGGCTGACCCCTCAATATGGAAGGCGTTGCCGTTTCATTTTTGGACGGTGACGGCGTTTGTCTTTGGCGCGGTGGTGGGAAGTTTCCTCAACGTCTGCATTCACCGGATGCCGCTGGGGGAAAGCATCATCAGCCCGCCGTCGCACTGTCCGCATTGCCGTTATTCCATCCCCTGGTATTTGAACATCCCTTTGTTCACCTGGTTGTGGCTGGGCGGACGATGCGCCCATTGCAAAGCGCCCATTTCCCCGCGTTATTTCGTGGTCGAACTGCTCACCGCCACGCTCTTCGCGGCTTGCTGGATAGAATTCGGCCGGATTTCCCCGCTGCTGCCGCTGGCTTATATGCTTCTCATCGCCGGCTTGATCGTTGGCTCTTTCATTGACCTGGCGCATCTGATCATTCCCGACCAAATCACTTACGGCGGCATGGTGGCCGGGCTGTTCTGTTCCTTTTTAGTGCCGCAGATGCACTTTGATTTTCCGGGGTTGACGCGTCTATCCGCTCCTGGAGCCGGCCTGGCGGACAGTTTCCTCGGCCTGGGCGTTGGGGCCGGCGTCATCTATGGCATCCTGCGCCTGGGAAAAATGTTTTTGGGCAGGCAAAAGGTGGATCTCCCGCCGGCCACCCGGATTCTCTTCACGGAAACGGGCGTGCAACTGCCCGGCGAGGAGATTGCCTACGAGGATTTGTTCTATCGCAAGAGGGACGCGATCGAGTTGCAGGCCCGGCGCGTGGAACTGATTGACCGCTGCTATGCCAACAGCGCCGTGCAGTTGACCTCCGGCTGTTTGAAAATTGGCGGCGACACCTTCGATCCGGAGAAAGTCCTCTGCCTGGAAGTGGTGGCTGACCGCATCGTCCTGCCGCGCGAGGTGATGGGGCCGGCGGATGTGACCTTTATGGCGGCCATCGGGGCGTTTTTGGGCTGGCCCGCGGTGTTTTTCTGCCTGGCCATCAGCTCGCTGCTCGGTTCCATTGTGGGCGGGACGGCGATTGTTTTTAGAAAGCAGGACTGGTCCAGCCGGATTCCCTATGGTCCTTACATCGCGGTGGCGGCGGTGATCTGGATTTTTGGGGGATGCCAGTGGATGCGCGCGTTGTTGCCCTGAAAGGAGATCAAGTTTTATCCAAAAAAACTGTTGAACATGCGGAAAATGGTGTTTAATAGATCACGGTGTTGATTATGCCAAACAAAACCAGCAACCCGCGCCGCAAAGCCACGCTCCAGGAATTGCGCGACCTGGACTTGGAGATCCTATTCATGGAGGGCGTGGTCCAGCGCGACCCCCGGTATATTGAGGCGCTGCAAATCCTGGGCGACGACTACACCAAGCGCGACCGGTTCCAAGACGGCCTGCGCATGGACCAACGCCTGGCCCGTCTGTGCCCGCGCGATGCCATCGTCCATTACAATCTGGCTTGCAGCTACTCGTTGACGCAACAGTGCGATCTGGCGGCCGAGGCGCTGACCACCGCCATCAACCTCGGTTACCATGATTTTGACCGGATGGCCAGGGACCCGGACCTCAAACATCTCCGGGAACACGCCGGGTATAAAAAAATCCAGGCCAAAATCCGCCGCATTCCCGTCAAGGAAACCTGATGGCGGAGCGCGTGCGCCGGCTCCCCTTCTCCCCGGATGGACAGGCGGTCCGGCCTTCCTGCCGCGGCGGTGGATGGCAATTGAGTCAACATGAACATTTCGCTGCACGGCCGCCGGCGCCATTGCCGCACGGTCACCTTCGACGCCGGCCGGAACACGGTGAGGCTGATCGAGCAACGGCGGCTGCCGCACCGCTGGCAGATGGTGGCCCTGCGCGATTACCGGGCCACGGCCCGGGCCATCGCGCAAATGATGGTGCGCGGGGCCGGGGCCATCGGAGCGACGGCGGCCTACGGCCTGGCCCAGGGAGCGCGCGCTTTTCGCGGAACTGATCCGGCCAGGTTTTCCGCCCGCCTCCGGTTGGTTTATCAAACCCTCCGGGCCGCCCGCCCCACCGCGGTTGACCCGGTTAACGCCATGAACGCGGTCCTGCGCGCCCTGCGGGCGGGAGCCACCGTGGCGGAACAACAGGCGCTGGCCCTGGCCGCGGCGGAGGAATTTGCCAGCCAGGATGTGCGCCACTGCGCCGCCATCGGGCGGCACGGGGAAAAATTGATCCGGCCCGGCGCGAACATTCTGACCCATTGCAACGCCGGCTGGCTGGCCTTTGTGGATATCGGCAGCGCCACGGCCCCGCTCTACGCCGCGCAACAAGCGGGGAAAAAATTCCAGGTCTATTGCGACGAAACCCGGCCGCGCTGCCAGGGGGCGACGCTCACCGCCTGGGAGCTGGCCGGGCAGAAGGTTCGCCACAAAATTATATGTGACAACGCCGCCGGCCACCTCATGCAGCGCGGCGAAATTGACCTGGTCATCGTCGGAGCCGACCGCGTGCTCGGGCGCACCGGCGAAGTCGCCAACAAAATTGGCACCTACACCCTGGCGGTCCTGGCCAAGCGGCACCACATTCCTTTCTATGTTGCCATCCCGCTTTCGACCCTGGACTGGAACCTGCGCTCCGGCCGGGCCATTCCCATTGAAGAGCGCGACGAGAGGGAAGTCCTCGGCGCCTGGGGCGCGGCGCGGGGGCGCAGCGGCCCGGTTTACGTGCGCATCGCCAATCCATCCAGCGGCGCGCGCAATCCGGGCTTTGACGTGACGCCGCCGGAATTGATCACCGGGATCATTACGCCGGAGGGCATTTTCCGGCCGGGGGCGCTGTGGAAAAACCGCCGCCGCCTGGGGCGGTGCGGCCCCTCTGGCTGACCCTGCCTGGAGGAAGCGGCAGGGGCGGGGAGGGGGAGGGCACTGATAATGGCCCTTATTTTGGCCCCGGATTTGCTGAGGAAAGTTGATGCTTGCATTTCCTGGAACAAATCGCATATAACAGGACGTGCCACATTACGCATGGCTGAACGACTTATAGGAATGCCTGTTTTTGATGCACATTTGAGCGTCGCTGGCCCATTTAGGAACAAGGGGATGGGGAGCATTTTGCCGTGAACTAGAAAAATATGCCGATCCGAATCAACCTGATGGCCGAAGCGCAAGCCCTGGAAGAGGCGCGCCGGCGCAATCCCGTCAAATTGGGCGTCTGGATTGCCGGGTTCTGCGTGGCCGTGGTGGTGCTGTGGATCGCCAAGGTGCAAATGGACATTTATTTCGCCAGGCTGGACTTGAGCAATCTCAATGCGCAGTGGAAGGCGGCGGAGGAAAAATACAACAACGTCACCAACGAAGAGGCCCGCATCACTGCCATCAAGGGTAAAATCGCCGCCTTGGACCATCTCCAGACCAACCGGTTTCTGTGGGGCCCGGTCCTCAACGCGCTGCAGCAGACCGTGGTGGACCAGATCCAGGTGACGCATATTTGGGCCCTGCAAACCTATGAGCGGGAGGGGCCCAAAACCTACGGCGCCGGCGCCACCATGAAGACGGTGCCGGGGTCGGCGAATTTTGAAAGAGTGAAGTTGTCCATCGCGGGGAAGGACTACAGCCCGACGGCGGAGGGCTACAAGAAGTACGAGGATACCCTGAACCATTTTGATTTCTTCGCCAAAAGGCTGGGCGGGCGCGACGGCTTCACCATTGACGGCGCGCCCGGCCCGAGATTCCCCGACGGGCCGGGTTCGTCCCGGGAATTCCGCACCTTCACCCTGACCAACCAGTTTCCGGACATCCGGCGCACCGACAAATGACCAAGATCAACAAAACGCAACGAGACCAGTTGATCGCCGTGGCCCTGGGCACGGCGGCGGTCATCGCCTGCTTGTGGTACCTGGTCGTCCTGGCGCAAAACAAACAACTGGCGGCGGCCGACGCCAGTTGCGCCAAGATGAAAGCCAAGCTCAAGGACGCCGCCGCCGAGGTGAGCAAGGCCGATAAGATCGGGCTGGATCTGACCAACAACCTGGAGGATCTCAGGCGGCGCGAAGTGGATTTCGCCCCCGAGCACGAGCCTTTCTCCTGGATGATGGAGAAAATGCGCAACTTCCAACTGCCGTCCAATGAACTGCACCGCTACAAGAGCGTTTCCATCGCCGACATCAAACCGCCGGAAATCACCGACAAAGGAGGAGTGATCGCGGGCTTTCCCTACAAGTGGGCCAAGTTTCATATCACCGGCGAGGGCTACTACCACGATTTTGGGAAATTTATCGCGGACTTTGAGAATGCCTTTCCTTACTTTCGCATCCAGGACCTGGATATTTCCGTCCCCGGCATCCGCAAGGACCTGGATATGCTGTCTTACAGCTTCAACATCGTCACGCCCCAGGTCCCGGGCGCGGCGGAAACAAAATGAAATTGCTGCGCACATGCCCCAAGAAAGCCGCGCTGGCCGCGGTGGCCGGAGTCTTGCTCGCCCTGGCCGTCCTGCCGGGATGCAACAAAGCGGCCAAGCCGGTCGCGGCTGCTCTCCCCAAGCCCGCCCCCGTCGCCAAAACCACGGGCGGGACGGGGACAAACCTCCCTGCGGAATTTGTCTCTGTATTTGACGACAGCCCGCCGCCAGGCAATACCGGCCGGGACCCGTTCAACCCCGACTCGACCCTGCGGAATCCTGCCGCGGTGGGGCCGAAGATAACCGCCACCACGGTCGTGGCGGCTCCCCTGCTGAGGCTTTACAGCGTGACTGGATCACCGGGACGGTGGATGGTCGTCATCAACAACCAGATCATTGACTCTACAGAGATCAACAAGCCGATCCCTGTCCGTGTCCCGGGCGGCATCGTCACGGTAAGGGTCGTCGAAATCGGCGAGGATTATGCTAACGTCACGGTTGACGGCAGCCTCGCGACAAAGCGATTAACCATGGGCCAAAAAAAGTAACCACCCTGCACGCCATGAAAATCTCCACCACTCACCCCTATCAAGACGGGCCAATCCTTATGAAAATCAAACTTCTCATGTTTCTCATCATCCTGGTTGCGGCGCCCGCGCTGATAAGTCTGGCGCAGACCAACCAGCCAGGACCACAGCCGCAGTCCAACACCGTCGTGACGACCACGACCAGCAATGCACCCCCGATTGAGGCCCCTCTGCCAACGCTCCCGGTCCAGGGCTTCCCCACCCTGGGCGGCACCAACACAAATATGCCCGGGACCACCACCCCACCCGCCAGCAACACCACCCCGCCCGCCGCCATTGTTGTTGCCAGCGGCGACGAGCCCGAAGATATGACCTTTGACGATCTGCCGTTGCCCGACGCCGTGCGGCAGTTGGCCCTTCTGGCGGGGCTGAACATTCAGTTTGATCACCGGCTGGAAAATCCGGTGGACCCGGTGACCCACCTTCCCGTGGCGCTCCCGACGGTGAAGGAAAAATGGAAGAACCTGACCCCGATGCAAGCGTTGCGCGCCTTATTGGACAAGTATGACTGGCAGATGAAGACCAACCCCACCACTCCGGTCGTCATCATCAGCGCCAGAGAAGCCAACGCGGTCGAACCCCAGGTGACGGAACGTCATCCTCCTGGGCTACAGCGACCCGACCAACATCATGGCCGAAGTCAGCAAGGCGTTGCCGATGCTCGTCACCATCATTCCAAACGTCCGCACTCACCAGGTCATCGTCCGGACAACGGAGCGAATGATGCCCGTCGTCAAGGAGCTCATCGCCCGGCTGGACAGCCAGACAGGGCAAATCTTGATCGAAGCCAAGATCATCGAAACCCTCAAGGACATCAATACGGCCAAGGGGATTGATTGGACCGGCACACTCCAATCCCAGCATCTTAGTTTCGGCAATGGCCTGACCGGTGGAACCACCACCGCCACCACCCAATCCGGCAACAACCTGGCGGGCGCCTCCAGCACCACGACGGCGCCGGGGGGCCGCACTTCCACCACGGGAAGCCCCCTCACCAGCATCATCAACAACAGCAGCAGTTTCGTCACCACCACCGTGGGCAACGCCTCCCAGGCGGGAGGCATGACGGTCAACACCGCCAATGGCTTCAACCCCAAGACCGCCTTCCTCAATGCGGATGGCGTCTCCGCCATCCTCGAGTTTCTCAATACCGATGCCGACACCAAGTCCATCGCCCTGCCGCGCACCGTCTCGCTCGACGGCCAGAAAACCACCTTGGCCGTCATTCAAAACATTCCTATTTTCCAACAACAGCAGAGCGCCCCGGCGGCCGGCGCCGTCGCGGGTCTGGCCACGGTGCTGCCCAATTATGAAGTCAAGGTCGGCGAGACGGTCCTCAACGAAGTCGGCTTCAAGCTCACCGTGACCCCCCGCATTGCCGGAGCGTCCAACGTGCTCATCACCGTCCAGCCGGAAATCTCCAGCGTGGACACCAAGATCGCGACCGACACGTTGAACGGCCAAGTGGAAACCTCCCCCATCTTCGACCGGCGCCTGATTACCACCGTGGCGGCGGTGCCGAGCGGGTACACCCTGGTTCTGGGCGGCTTGGATAACGACGTGATGGCCAAGACCTATACCAAGGTGCCGGGGTTGGGCGACATACCGGGCATCGGCGCGTTGTTCCGCAGCAACACCAAGGACCATACGCGGGATACCATCCTGATTTTTGTCACCCCGACCATCATTCGGGAGTCCGACTTCCAGCCCACCGTCACCGATTTCCTGCACAGCAAGAATGAGTCTATGCCGTCCCGCTACAACCCGGTCTGGGACCGCGGCGCGCCCTATGATTGGACCCAGCCAAAAGCGCCCGTTGAGCCGTACTATAAGCCCTGAACACCCTCAAAATATGCAACTGGTTTTAAGAAACTGCGCGGGGGGAAAGGGGCGCCTGGCCGGGTGGGCTGCCCTTGTCGCCTGCCTGGCCGTGCTCGCCTGTGCTCCGGCACTCCGGGCGCAAATTGATTACGAGGAAACCAACGTCACCGTCACCACCATTGGCGGCGGACCGCCGCCGGGCAATCTTTGCGCCAGCCCGGCTGGGTTTGTGGATGGCAACACTCTGGAGGCATCCCAATTTGACGGCCCCGTGGACGCGGCCCTGAATTCCCAGGGAACTCTCTTCATCGCCGACTACACCAATAACGCCATCCGCATCGTCACCTCCGTCGGGGACGCCGTCAACAGCATTACCGAAACGAAGTCCTTTTTCACCAACCTCCCCGGGGTGGTGGGCCTGGCCGTGGACGCGGCCGACAACCTGTATGTGCTGACGCAGGGCGACAAAATGCTGAGAAAATACAATTATTCGTACAATTTGCTTTTCAGCGAAGTCCTGCCGTTTACGCCTGCGGCGCTGGCGGTTTCCCTGGACTCGGCCACCAATATATTTGTCGCTTTCACTAATGGGGTGGTGCTGGAGCTGGCACAGAACGGGGTGAGTATTGTGAAAACAACCACCATCGTCGCCGGCGGCTCGAAACTGAAGCCCGGTGGCATCGCCTGGCGCAGCGATGGGGCTTTGGCCGTGAGCGACCTGGCCAATAACGCCATTTACCTCCTGGTCAACACCAGCAACGCCATTCCCTTGCTCTACGCCGGCGGCGGCGCCAATGGTTCGACGGCGGGTTGGGTGGACGGCGTTTTCGGCTTTGCGGAGTTCAATGGACCGTGCGGCCTGGCCTGGTCGCCCGACGGCCAGTTGGTGGTGGCGGACCGTTTGAACAACGCGGTGCGGCGGATTAATGCCGCGGCCACCACCAGCACCATTTACGGGGTCAGTTCCAATCTTTGGACGGGGACCTTCTGTCATGCCACGCCCAATGCGATTTTCGCGGGCTGGGTGGATGGCGGTTTCGGCGAGGATCAAACCAACGCCACCGGACGCGCCCCAGCCAGCGTGGTCATTGCCTCGTCCAGCACCATCTATGTCACCGAACTGTATTATGATCTGCTGCGCGAGGTGAAGGGAGTCACCTTCGGGAGCGGCACCAACGCCGTCAGCGCGACCAACGTGGTCATCCCGCCGCCGGTGTTCAGCCCCAATTCCGGATACTTCCCGGAATGCCAGACCATCTTGGTGACCAGTTTAGCCCCGTCGGTTTATTACACCACCGACGGAACGACCCCCACCACCAACAGCCCGACGGTGCAGATCACCAACATCAGCGTCGTCAACGACCAGGTCATTTATGAAGGCTCCTTCCAGTGGTGCAATTCCCTCCTGGATTTGAGTTCCTTGCGCCTCATCACCGCCAGCGGCACCAACGTCAGCGTGGTCACCAACGGGGTCAGCAGCCTTGTCAATCAAATCGGCTTCCCGTTTTCCCGTGTCGCCGGCAGCGGTTCCACCGCGGTCATTCCCGTGGTGGTCAATTTGCAAAGCAACGCCACGCTGGCTTCGCTGCAATTCGACCTGGAAATCATTCCGACGACGGCCGCGACGCCGCCCATTGCGGCGGTGACCCTCCTGCCCATTTCCACCAACGATTTCCTCCAGTTGGTCAGGCAGGCCCCTGGCAATGCGCCGGTCAATTACCAAAGCTTCCCTTACTTTCCGGGGAGCAACGGGCTGGGTTTGGCCATCCTGGCGCCGGCGGTAAATTCCGGATTGAACGTGCATAATTTCGCGGTGTTGACGTTGTTGGAAGTTCCCATTCCCGCAACGGCGGTCGAAGGGCAAAGTTACACGCTCAATGTCCGTGACGCTTCCGGCACCTCCAATGCGGCCCAAGGCACCGTGCTGTTCGCCTCCCTGCCCATCCAGACCCTGACCATTTCCAACTACCAGTATTTTGCGGGGGATTCCTCGCCCTCCAGCGGATACGAGGCGGGCGAATTTGGCGACGGCGCCCTCAACAACAGCGATGTCAACAATGCGCTCCTCGCCTCCCTGGGCATCCATGTTCCCTTCACCTTCACCGATGCTTACAGCGCGATGGATGTGTATCCTGAAACGGCCACGGAAATAGGGGACGGCTTGATCACCTATCTGGATTGGCAGCATATTTTGCTGCGCTCACTCGGGGTCGAGACCAACAACTGGGTCCGCTTCTGGACCAACGGCGGCTTTCTCTCGCACAAGCGCATCGCCTGGTCGCCCGGCCAGACCGTCCCCGTCGGCGTTTCCCCAAATCTTGCGCTGGCCACCGCCGGGACCCGCGCCGTGGCCACTCCCCAGCCGGGGGTGGCTTGGTTGCGGCAGGCTACCATCCACGCCGGAACCATTGCCCAATTGACTCCTGGCAATACCTATTCCATCCCGGTCTATGTCAATGT
The DNA here is from genome assembly GCA_963707025.1 of uncultured Verrucomicrobiae bacterium. GTDB lineage: Bacteria > Verrucomicrobiota > Verrucomicrobiia > Limisphaerales > Palsa-1400 > JBEKOF01. Next base: position 140,901 of record CAVPOM010000006.1, read on the forward strand.
CCTGCCGGGCTGCAGCTTGTCCGGCCTGCAATTCCGCGCCATGCTCGTGCCCAACGGCGCGGCCCCCGCGCCGGGCCAGATTCAATTTAACGCCGTGCCCGGCCTGCCCCCTCCTTACGCCTCCGCCGCTGGACTCTCGCCCAACGACATCATATACGCCGTGTCGCTCTCCCAGCCTTTCACGCCGGCGCTCCAGGGCAGCAACGCCCTCGGCTCCATTTCGTTCCAAGTCCCGCCTGGCGCGCAAGCCGGGCAATCCTACACCTTGCGTTTTTCGGGGGTGGACGGGTCGCCCGACTTCGATACGGCCTATCAATTGGAAAGCGTGCCCGGCTCGGCCTGGGTGAAATCCGCCGCGCTCAGCCCGCCGCAAACCACCTCCGACGAGTGGCGGATGTACTTCTTCGGCAGCCTGACCAACGCCCTGGCGCAGGACAATGCGGACCCGGACGGGGACGGCATGGCCAACTGGCAGGAATATCTGGCCGGGACCAATCCCACCAACGCCCTCTCCGCGCTGCAATTCGCCGGGGCCGGGTTGGTCCCCGGCGGCGCGCCCAACATCAATTTGAGCTGGCAGACGGCGCCGGGCAGGCTCTACGTCCTGGAATCCAGCCCGGTGGCCGGGGGAAACAACTGGACGCCTGTCAACACCAATCTGGGTGATGGCAACGCCTTCCAGGTTGTCCTGACCAACCACACGGGGACCGCGCGCTTCTATCGCCTCCAACTACTCCAGCCATGACCACGACACAAAAATCCAACCGGCCCTCCGGCGGCCTGAAGCGGGCCGGCGGAATATTGGCCGCGATGCTTTTCGCCGCCGCCCTGCACGGCCAGCAACAAATCGCCACCGCCATTGCCACGGGCCTGAATCAGCCGGGCTTCGTGACCAGCGACCCGGACGACAACATTTACCTGACCAACACTGTCAACAATCGCATCGTCGAGTTCATTCCCCTGACCAATGGCGTGTTCACCCTGGCGGGGTCGGGCACGGCCCAGTCCGGATTGAGCAACAGCGTTTTCGGCGATCAGGCTCTTTTTTCCTATCCTTTGGGCATTGTCTATGATCCCTTCCGCGGCGGATTGGTGGTGGTGGATCAGGTCAATCAAGTGTTGCGGCTGGTCACTCTGGGCGGCGCGGTCTCCACCCTGGCCGGCATCCCCTCCACCCTGGCCAACCCGGACGGCGGCGCCAACGACGGCACGGCGGCCACGGCCCAGTTCAGCGACCCGGTCGGCATCGCGACCAACGGCGTCGGCAACCTGTATATCGCCGACACGGGCAACAACGCCATCCGCCGCGTCAACAGCACCAACGGCGTGACCACCGTGCAGGTGATCAACTACACCTTCTACGGCCCGACGGCCGTGGCGTTGGACACCAATAACAACCTTTGGGTGGCCGACACCAGGAACGACACCATTTGCGTCATCAGCAATATCAGTGTCATCGGCAAGCAATCCGCCTACGTCATCGCCGGCACGCTCGGCCACACCGGCACCAACGATGCGGCCAACGCGTCCAGCGCCTTGTTCAACCAGCCGGGCGGGTTGCTCTGGGACCCGAATGGAGCCGGTTTGCTCATCAGCGACACCGGCAACAACACCGTCCGGCGGCTCTATCCCAACCTGGCGCAGGGCGGCTGGTCCGTGCAAACCGTGGCCGGCCTTCCGGGCGTGGCGGGAAAGACGGACGGCGTGATCTCCATCGCCGAATTGAGTTCTCCGCTTGGCCTGACGGTGGATGCCGTCAATAACGGCTATTACATCGTGGACATGAAGAACAATGAGTTGCGCCGTTATCAAACCGGCCCGCCCCAGCCGCCGGTGCAGAACCCGCAAATCGGGTTGGTCACCTTTCCCATCAATCCCGCGACCGGGCAACCGTCCTCCCTGTTCACCGCGCTGCCCGAGGGCGGCATTTTCAACACCAACAACATTATCGCCATTTTCAATACGGACTCCGACCCGAACGTGCAGACCTATTACCTGGTGACCAACACGCCGCCCAACCAGTTTGTCAACCCGCCGATTCCCGGCACCAATTCGCTCTTCGCCCCCAATTATCCGGGAAACGGCTCGCCGGAAACCGTGCAGGACACGACCACCTTGTTCCAACCGCGGCCTTACGAGGTGACGCTCTATGCGATCAGCCTGGCCCGGGGCCGCGCCCCCAGCCAGGTGGTCAGCGCCAATTTTTCCTATATCACGGCCCCGCCGGTCATCGGCGGCAACAATGGCGCCACGGTGCAATTGACGGATCTGACCGTGCCTTCGACCATGTGGTACACTTTGAACAGCAACGCGCCGGTGGTCAACGGGGCCGGCAGCTTTGGGCCGCTCAGCTCTCCCGCCACGATTTCCTTCGTGGTCAACAGCAACGTCACTCTCACGGTGCAGGCCTATTCCCCCGGCTTTGCTCCCAGCGCCCTGGTCTCCCAAACATTTGCGGCCTCCAATTTCGTCACCGATCAAATGACCTTCGGCTTTGCCTCGGGTGAAGCTTCCAGCCAGTTCCTGGCAGCCGCCGGGCATCGTTTTTACGTGCCCGTGACCCTGAGCCTCCTGCCGGCCTCCACCATGTATTCCCTGCAGTTCAACGTCACCGTCACCAACCTGGCCGGCGCTCCGCCGGTCGGGACGACTTACACGTTCGACTCCATGCTCGTCCAGCCCGTCGAAATCAACGGGCAATTATTCTATGAAACGATTCCCACAGAGATGTTCACCAACGGCGGGTTTCAAGACCTGCGCTTCACCAATTCCAGCCTCAACCTGCTGGGCGTCGGCTGGCTGGAAATTCCGCCGGAGACCAATTTATACAACACTGTGGGACAGACCTTGATCACCTATTCGCTGGCGCACGAAACCGTCTTCAATAGTTCGTCCGGCAGCGTGATCGTTGGCGCCTATTCCTTTGACATTCCCGGCGGCGCCGTCACCAACCAAGCCTATCAAATCCAAATCGGCCGCCCCTCCGCCGATGGAGACGGTTTCGCCCAGAACGTTCTCATCCAGGCTCCGACCAATGGCTCCCTTGGGGTGGGGGCCATCAATTCCATCAAGAATGTCACGGTGAGTGTCATCCCCTACTTGGTGGGCGATGTGGCCCCCTTCCGCTGGTTCAACGCCGGTGATTTTGGCGACGGCAATCTCCTCAACAATGACGTTTTGGAAGTATTCCGCGCCGCCGTTTACCAACTGGAGAGAACTTTGCCCGGCAGCGATTTCTTTGACGCCTTGGATTCTTCCGATGGTTCCTTCAACGATTATTACACCGAGACCGATGCGCAGATTAACAACATTTTATTCGGCGACGGGAAATTGGACGTGACCGATGTCTATGTGACCTTCCGCCGCTCCTTGGATCCTTCTTTAAATTGGATCCAGCGATACTGGTCCAATAATGGCGCCGGTGGTTCAGCCTTGTTCGCGCAGACCGTCCCCAACGTGCTTAATCCAGCCAATCCATCCGTGGCCAAGTCGCCGGCGGTGCGCGTCCCTCAAGTGTCCACCCCGACGCCGCATTTCATCGCGGTCGGGGCGGATGTTGTCCAGGCGGGCGGCAACCAAACTGTGTCGGTGCCCGTCCGTGTTCTGGCGGCGGATCCCCTTCCCATCCGCGTGCTGATGCTGAACGTGGATGTCATCCCGCTCGACGGCTCTCCCGCCGTGACCAACGCCGTCGCTTTCTCCCCCGCCGCCGTTTTGGGGACGCCTGCCATGTCCATGTCGCAAGGCGCCAATAACTACGCCGCCGCCTGGCTTAATTCCTCCAACTCCGGCGTCAGCGGCACCAATGTCATCGGCACGGTCACCGTCACTTTGCCGCCCGGTGTCACCGCCAATTCGTCTTACCTGGTGCATTTCGAGCATTTCTCCGCCTCGCCCAACGGCCTGGCTCTGTTCCAATCCACCATCACGGACGGCTTGATTACGGTGGGCAATCGCACTGGTTCGAGCTGGGGCGATGGCATCCCGGACACCTGGCGGCTGCTTTGTTTCGGCACCGTTTCCAACCTTCTCTCCGCCGCGAACCTCGATCCCGATGGCGACGGCGCATCCAACTGGCAGGAGTACGTGGCCGGCACCAATCCGATGGATCCCGCCTCCGTGCTGCGGTTGACGCCGCTGGCGCCCGCTCCCAACTTCACCGTGCAATGGCCTTCCGTGCCGGGCAAAACTTATATGGTGCAGAGTTCGGTTTCCCTGTTCTCCACCAACTGGTCCGTCACTGCCAGCAACCTGCCTGGCACCGGCCAAATGATGCAGCTCTCCGACACCAACACCCCCGCCCCGCCGGCCAGATTCTACCGCGTCCAGGTGCAATAAAACAGGAGTTGCCTGCGGAGCGGGCGAGGCCAAACCAAGCGGTTCATTCTGCAACCATCTATCTACTGGATGGCCAGTTCCTGCTTGATTTTGAATTTTTCCACGCGCTTGCGCAAGGTGGCCCGCGTGATGCCCAGAAGTTTGGCGGCCTGGACCTGGTTGCCTTTGGTTTCCAACAGGGCTTGGATGATGAGTTCCCGTTCCACCGCGGGCAGAACTTTCAGTTGGCCCTCCTGGCGCGCCCATTCAAACAAGGTTCGCCCCACCGCCGCCCAGTCCAACAGGCCGCCTCCCCCCGCCGGAGCGGCCGCCTTCTCGGGCGGGGCCGGGCCGGGCTTGTCCAGTCCGGCCGCCGGGAGGCTGGAGATTTCCACCGGGAGGTCGCCCGGCAAAATAACATCGCCCTTGGCCATGACGGTGGCCCGCTGGACCACGTTCTCCAGTTCCCGCACGTTGCCCGGCCAGTGGAACCGCTCCAGCAGTTCGGCCGCCGCCGGCAGGATGGACTTGGGGGCGCGCCCCTGGGCCTGGGCGAACTTCTTTAAAAAATAGTTGACAAGCAGGGGAATGTCGTCCCGCCGCTCGCGCAGCGGGGGAATGGGCACGCGCACGACGTTGAGGCGGTAAAACAAGTCCTCGCGGAATTCGCGGGCGGCCACGGCCTGTTCCAGCGGCTTGTGCGTGGCGGCGATGACCCGCACGTCCACTTGGATGGATTGGTTGCCGCCGACCCGCTCAAAGGCGCCGGACTGGAGGACGCGCAGGATTTTGGCCTGGGTGGAGAGGGTCATGTCCCCGATCTCGTCCAGGAAAATGGTGCCGTGGTTGCACTGCTCGAATTTGCCGATGCGCTGGGCGGCGGCGCCGGTAAAAGCGCCTTTTTCGTGGCCGAACAATTCGCTTTCCAGCAAGTTTTCCGGGATGGCGGCGCAGTTGATGGCCAGGAAAGTCTGGGCGTTGCGCTGGCTGTGATGATAAATGGCGCGCGACACCAGTTCCTTGCCCGTGCCGCTTTCCCCGGTGATCAGCGCGGTGGCGTCGCTCCCGGCCAGTTGCCCGATGATTTTGAAGACGTTCTGCATCCTTTCGCTGCGCCCGATGATCCCCAAATCGTAATCCTCCGATTCGAGCAACGGCTGGTAGGAAACGACCTGGCGCATGTCGCGGGCGGCCTTGAGGGCGTCCAGGACAACCTGCTTGAGCCGGGGCACATCGAAGGGTTTGAGCAGATAATCGTAAGCGCCCAACTTCATCGCCTCGATGGCGGTCTGGGTGGTGCCGTAGGCCGTCATCATGATGACCATTTGTTTGGCGTCCATCTGGCGGAGGCGGCGGAGGGTTTCCAGGCCGCTCATCCCGCCCATGCGCACGTCCATGATGACCAGGTCTGGTTTGAGGCGGGGGATGAGCTTCAACCCCTCCTCCCCGCTGTCCGCCGTGGTCAACTGGATTTCCGGCTGGTCAAAAATGCGGCGGAACGAGTATTGCACGTCCGCTTCGTCATCAATTAAAAGGAGCTTGTCCATGTTCACGCGCCCGCAGCATAACCCAAAGTAATGCAAAATGAAGAATGAAAATTGCAGAAGGAAAAGGGCGCACGGAGTGCTGGGGTGGCGGAGCAAAGTCTAAAGGCTGAAGGCTGAAGGCTAAAAGTTGGGACAAGGATGTGTGGAGTGATGGAGTAATGGGCCCGAAACTTCAAAAAAACACCTTGATTCACCTTGATTGGGCTTGATTGAGCTTGCTTGGAAAAGCCTGATTTAGTGTGTAAATTGTTCATGGACAGGCATTTGGATTGAATTGCCGCCAAAATGCGCAAAAGCCGCAAAAGAAGGCATTGTTGCAGGCGGATGAGAACGGAAAATAACACGATTAGACACGAACGAGCACCATTGGGACGGGGATGAATTGCCGCGAGAGGGCGCAAAAGAACGCAAAAGGAACGACCCCCTCCTACGAGGCGAAGACCATAGGGCTCCTTTTTCTTCGCAGGCCGTTTTACTTGGATTGACTTGGATGGATTTGGATTGGGCCGGATTGGATTCACCTGACCGGCACCGATCTTGAACGTTACAGATGGATGCTCCTTTTGGTGGAGGCTGGGCGAACGATAAACCGTCGGAGTCCCGGATTGGTTCCGCGCGCCGCCTGACCTTTGTGGCCTTGCCCTCATTTCTGAGGAAAGATTAGTTGATAAGCCGGATTCTGTCAAAGGAAAAGCAAAAGTCCTGATTTACAAGTTGCCTGGCGGGCTGAGCCGCGCTAGATTTTTGCCATGAGTGCCATCGAAGTCATTGCTGAAATCAAGGCTCTGCCGGACCACGAACGGGATCGTGTGCTGGGTTTTCTGATAGCCGACGCCGAATTGCGCGAAGACTTGCAGGACAGCATGGTGATAGAGTCCCGACGCCATGAGCCGAGCCGGCCGCTCGCGGACGTGTTGAACGACCTCGATATCAAGGTGTGAGCTTCCGCGTTGCAGTCCGCGGCTCCGCCGAGAAGGAGCTCGGCCGTCTTTCAACCCAGGCCCGCCGGCGCATTGCCAGGGCTTTGCTTGTTGGGAGAGCAGCCGCTCCCTCCTGGGGTGAGGAAATTGAAAGGCTCGGAGGGTTACCGCATTCGGGTGGGTGATTACCGCGTCCTCTACACGATTGACACACAAAATAGCGAGGTTTCCGTTTTTGCCATCGGTCACAGAAAAGACGTTTACCGTTGAACGCGCAACACCGTTTGTGGTGGTGATTGCCGGAAACCGCCTAAAAATGAACCAAACTATGCGTGAAATCTTTCCCCTTCCCTTTCCTCAATATGCGATTATGCGGGACCCCTCTGGCTTCTTGCGGTTTGAGGCGGGGGATGAGCTTCAACCCCTCCTCCCCGCTGTCCGCCGTGGTCAACTGGATTTCCGGCTGGTCAAAAATGCGGCGGAACGAGTATTGCACATCCGCTTCGTCATCAATTAAAAGGAGCTTTTCCATGTTCACGCGCCCGCAGCATAACCGGGTGCAAGGCAAAATGAAGAATGAAAAATAACACGGTTGGGCCTCAAGGCTCCGGCAGGAGGCGGCGGGCGTGGAGCAGGGATCTGAGGTGGGGGCGGTCGGCCAACGGGGAGGCAGGGTCCAGGCTGCTGATATGCACCGTCCCAAAGGACTGGATGAAGAGCTTGTCTTGCAGGTAAATTGCGGTGTGCGTGATCCGCTCGGGACCGGTCCCGCCGGCGGCACGGCCAAAGAAAAGCAGGTCGCCTTTTTTCAGGGATTTCAAATCGCCATCCAGCAGCACTTCCACGCCCTGGCGGCATTGCTCGCCGGCGTCGCGATTCAAATCCATGCCGTTAATATAATACACCAGCCTGGTGAAGCCGGAGCAATCCAGGCCGCGCCAGGAAATGCCGCCCCAGAGGTAAGGCAGGCCCAAGTAAAGCCGGGCCGTGCGTTCGATGTTTTCCGCCGTGAGATGGCGTTGGGCCAGCCAGGCCGCGTAATCCACCGCCGCGGTTTTGGGCAGCCAGCCGGGCCGTCCGTCCGGCAACTCGACCTTGAACCAATCCCCCTCTGTGGCCACGCGCTTGACCAAATCGCACTGCACGACATCCGACACCGGCGGCGTGTTGGTGGAAGGTTCCTGCACAATCTGTGCCTCCAACACGGTGACGATCAACAGGGGCGCGGCCTTCCAGGCCTCGGCTTGCTCTTTGGTGCAGGGGGTGAAGGAACCCCCGTCGGACCAACTGAGATAGTCGTCGGCGGTCTGGACAAGGTACCAGTTGGGTCGCCCGTTGGGTGGCGCGTTGGTTTGCATTTTCCACAGACGGAGAACGGTTCCCATAAATGCTTGTGTTGCCATGTCCCGTGAGTTTTCAGCAAAAGGCCGCACACGCAGGTTGACCAGGCTCCGGGTCGCAAGACCCCAGACGCGCCCGCCCAAAACCGCCTCCGGCAGCACCGTGATGCGGTCGGTGACATCGCACCCCGCCGCTTGCACCGCGGCCAACGCCGCTTCCTTGGCGGTCGGGCTGTCCACGTCGCCTTGCAAGATGACGGTGTTCCCGTCCTGCCGGGCATTGACCTGGAAAATGGCCATTTTGGTGTCCGGGGCGAACTTCTCCTGGACGCGCCGCAAAGCGTCCAGCGCGGCTTGGAAGCCAGTGGCATTGGCAAGGTCCCGGGCGTCCTGCGTTTTCTGGGCGGCGCAACGGGGGGCGAGCAGGTTCACCGAGGCGATGGCCAGCGCCAGGCACGCGGCGTTCCAGGCAACAGTTTTCATATTCACATCAAGAGCTTATCGGTAAATCATGTTGTCGCAGGCTCATCATTCTTCCGCCGTGACGGTCTGGGCGTGGGTGACTTTTCGAGGTGTTGTTTCTTCTTCAGGCCGAGATACACGATGCCGCCGGCCAGACTCCCAAAAAGGGTGCCGGCGATTCCTCTGTATGCCGCGTCAGGATCTCGCGGACAGAAGCTGTCCCGCGTGCATCACCACGCGCTCGCAAATGCCGTCGAAGACGGGCTTTTGTTCGCGGCACCAGGCGAAAATCTCGGCTGCCCGCGCGCCGGCATAGTCATGAGCTATCATGTTGCGCACGTCCTTCATTTCCCGCAATTCCTCTCCGCGAGCCACCACCCCGCGCTTTTCGGCGCGATGGATAACATCCAGGAGCGAGCCTTGGGGATGCAATTCCATCCGGTCCAAACCGCGGAGAACCTTGTTGACGAGCAAATCCACCGACCGGGCAAAACGGCCGGTGAACGCCTCGGCGCTTTCCAATTGCTGCTCGCTCGCGCCTTGCAAAGTAGCCGGCAATCCGGCGATCTGCCGGCAGGAAAAGTCCAGATGCCGGCGGGCGCTGGCCAATTCCGCCAGGGCCTGTTCGAGCAGGCTGCGTGCCTGATCTGGTTTCATAATTTGACTCCCGTTTCCCGCGCCGTGGCCGCCAGCGGCTCGTTCATTTGATCGCGGCGCCGCACCACCAAGTCCAGTTGTTGCCAGCCGATGCGATCCAGAATCCGGGTGCGCAACCGCAGCACCTCGCGGAAACCCAATGTTTCCGAGATGACCAGCAGGTCAACATCACCACCGCGCGCCGTGTCATCCACACGCGAACCGTAAAGATAGACCTCGGCCTTGGGGTCCAGCCGCCCAATCTCCTCGCGAATCGCGGTAATCTCATTCGCCGTCAGTCTCATGCCGGCACTGTCTCAAAAAACCTCTGATCCGTCAAACCGGATGTAAATCTCATGCTTCCATCATTCTTCCGCCGCAACGGTTTCAGCATGGGTCACTTCTTCCAGATGTTGTTTCTTTTTCAGGCCGAGATAAACCAGGCCGCCGGCCAGACTCCAAAAAAGGCTGCCCGCGTAGGCGAGCAGGGAAAGGGACAGGGCGGTGTTTTTGGGGACGCCGATTTCGGGCACGGCCAGCATCAGGACGAAGAGATTTTCGCGCACGCCCAGGCCGCTGGGGGTGATGGGCAGGGCGGAGATGCAAAAGATCATGGGCACGATGACCAGCCAGGCCGGGGAGGAAACCCGCGCGCCCAGCCCGGCGGACAACACCATCATTTGCAGCACGCAGGCGGCGTTGACCAGCAGGGAAAGAGCCAGCGTTTTCCGCAAAAATCCCCGGCTCTGGCCAAAGTGACGGCAGGAATCGAGGGAGCGTTCCAGAAAATCGCCCTTGGGGAATTTCCGCAACCAATGGCGCGCGCGGGGAAAGCGTTTGGACAGGCCGCCCCAGAACGCCACGCCCAGCACCGCGCTGGCCCCGCCCAGCATCAGCAGGATGAGCAAGGCGGGCGCGCCCAGTTGCCGGTGTCGCCGGAGCAGGGCGGCGTTGGGAATCATCATCAGGGCGGCGAAAAGGAGCATGGCCCAGAGGCCGAGCAGCCGGTCCACAAACACGGTGACGACCGCCTCGGTTTTCTTGTGGTGCGTTTCGCGCGCGGCGTAAAGGGCCTTGATAACGTCCCCGCCGGTGGAGCCGAGGAGGAAGGCATTGAAAAACTGGGCCACGAAAGTAATGCCGGTGGCGCGGCCCCACGGCAGAGGCAGGCCCTGCACCCCCAACACCAGGCGCCAGCGGGCCACCCCCAGCAGGATTGTCAATAATACGCAGAGCAGGGAACCGGCCAGGGCCAGGGGCTGGACCGTGCTGAGGGTGTGCCAGAGCTCGCGCGGGCCGGTGGTCCAGGCCATGTGCCATTGCTGCAGACGGGTGAGATCGTTCCAAGCGCGGCCCTGGGCTTCCACCAACGCCCTGCCCTCGCTCAGGAAAATGGATTGAAAAATCCAGGCCAGCAGAAAGGCGCACAGCGCCACCCGCCAACCGACGCGCCAGGCAGATTTGAGTCCCCTCATTCCGCACCCCAAAGCTGCTTGATGTGGGCCACGCCCGCCCGGGCCTCTTCCTCGGTCAGGCTCGGGCTGAACTCGAAGACTTTGATGTGCTCCGGCTTGACCGACCGTTTGAGCGCGGCAAAATCAATCATGCCCTGGCCCGGCGCGCGATGGTCGCGGGCTGGAAATTCGACATCATGGACATGGAAGCCGAGCAGGCGCCCGGCCAGCGATTCCAGGTGCATGACATGGGAAATGAAACCCAGGTTCTCCTTGATTTGGGCGTGGCCGGTGTCGTGCCAATAGCCCACGCCCGGCCGGTTGAATTCGCGCAGGAGAAACGCCAAATCGTCTTCCAGGGGGATTTCCTCCAGGGCGGCGCGGTTTTCGATGCCCAATTTGAGGCCGCGCCTCTCGGCTTCCGCGGCCAGACGCCCCAGCATTTCCTCGGCGAGGTCCACCGACTCGATTTTTTTCGCTTCGCGCTTTTCCATCAGCTCGGCGCAGAGCTTTTCGTATTTGGGCGTTCCCTTTTGCCCGTCCTGGGCCATGACCGCGAGTTTGTCGGTGTATTGCTTCATCTCGATTTCGCCCAGGTGCAGGACGACGACCCCGGCCTGGACGCGGGCGGCGGTTTCGATGGTTTTCAGGGTGTGCCGCCAGGCGTTTTCGCGCTCGCGGGGGTTGGCGGAGGAGAACTTGTAAAGATTGGGGGCGGCATGTTGGACGCCCATGGGGAGGGGACAAAAATTATGCAGCGAGGAGATTTTCATCTCGCCGGCGTCCACCGCCTCGAGGATGCCGGGGAGCAAACCGACGCGGATGCCGTGGCTGAGTTCCGCGCGGTCAAAGCCCAGGGCATGAATTTCGCGCAGCAGGGCGCGTCCGTCGGTATGGCGGTGGGAATTCCAGCAAGTCGAAAATGAATACATGACAGAAAGCCGGGCGCCGTCCGTGGGAGGTGGCGCCCGGCGGTGAGAATGCCAAACAGGTCACATATCGGCGTAGCGGGCGGTCAGCATGGCGGAAAAACGGGCGGCCTTGGTTTTGCGCCGTTTGCGTTCGCTGGGCTTTTCAAAGTGCCGGTGGTTGCGCACTTCCTTGAGTGTGCCTTCCCGGTCTATCTTTTTCTTCAGCCGGCGCAGCGCCTTGTCCACGGGTTCGCCCTTTTTAAGTCTTATTTCGGTCAAAAATTCTCACTTCCTCTCCGCCTTAGCGCCGGGCCTGCATGACCCGCGCTCTTAAATCATTGCCTACGATGCGCCCGGCGGCGGGCGGTGTCAACCGGCAAAACACGGGGCGCATCTTGCCGCCGCCACCGTGCTTGCTTCAACCGCTCCAGAGGACCCTCCTGGGGCCTGCTGCAGGACGGCGCGTTGGGTGAAAGGGTGCGGGCCAATTGTCTCAACCCGGACTGAGATCTCTGCAAAACGCGCCTCCACGGTTGTAGCGACGGTCCATGACCTTGTCATTACCCACATCTTTTTTATACTTGGATCAGTTTGCCTTCTGCGCGCCCGCATTCCCCAGCAGAATGGAAGAAAGCTGGTCTTCGGTCACTCCGTCCGGGGTGCCAGTTTTCTTTCTGCGGAAGGGCGTGGACTGCCAAGCGCATTGAAAGTGGTAGTGATTTGTTCGTAACATACTCATAGATAACACGTTGCATAATCAGCGTAACTTAACCAACCCCACCAGAGATGTGGGTAATGACAAGGTCATAGACCGCCGCTACAGGCGTTTTGCAGAGGTTCTCGGACTGGTTTTTGGCTCGGAAGCCCTGGCCAGGCTCCACCTAATCAAAGGCGTGGCCGGCGCAACAAAGAACGTCCCGGACTTTGTGGCGGACCAATTCTTTGACGCGCGCCCGGGCGGGGCCGAGGTATTTGCGCGGGTCAAATTCTTTCGGGCTTTCAAAGAGGCATTTGCGGATGGCGGCGGTCATGGCCAGGCGCAAGTCGGTGTCAATGTTGACTTTAGTGCAGCCGACGCGCCGGGCGATTTCGATGTCGGCCTCGGGCACGCCGGCCGTGTCTTCGCCCAGTTTGCCGCCATATTTGTTGATTTCCTGCACCAAGTCCTTGGGCACGCTGGAAGCGCCGTGCAGGACCAGGGGATAATCGCCCAGGCCGGCGTCGAGCAGGGCTTTCTTGATGGCTTGGAGGCGATCCAAATCGAGGTGTTGGGCGCCTTTGAATTTATAAGCGCCGTGGGAGTTGCCGATGGCGACGGCCAGGGAATCCACCCCGGTCTGGCGCACGAAATCCACCGCTTCGTCCGGGTGGGTATAAGCGCCGCCTTTGGAATAGCCGCCCCCTTCCTCGCCCGCGTCGTGCTGCGCGCCCACCAGCATGCCCAACTCCCCTTCCACCACGCAATTGTGCGGGTGGGCGTATTCGACGACGCGCCGGCATAGTTCGACGTTTCTGGCCAGGGTTTCGTGGCTGCCGTCAATCATCACGCTGGTAAAGCCCTCATCAATGCATTCCTTGCAAAGCTCGAAGGTGTCGCCGTGATCCAGATGCACGGCCAGGGGAATGTTGCTGGTGGAAATGGCCGCTTCGATCAACTTTTTCAGATAGACCGGGTTGGCATATTGCCGGGCGCCCTTGGAGATTTGCAGGATGAAGGGGGCCTTTTCCTCCTCGCAGGCTTCGACGATGGCCTGGAGCAGTTCCATATCATTGACATTGAAGGCCCCCAGCGCGTATTTTCCCTTGAGGGCTTTGGCGAACAGGTCTTTGGTGTGTGTCAGTGGCATAAATCAGTTGGCCAGCGCGCGGTTGTGCGCTCGTTGACAGGGAGTATAGAAAACGGCGGCGGCAATGTAAAGCAAGGATGGAGGAGGAAGGATGGATCGGATTTGATTTTCCCGCCGATTACTGGTGGTATCTCTCCATGCAAAAGGATTACGCCGTTTCAGGGCTTTGGCAGCGGGAATTCGATGACGCCGCGATGCGGGATTGGGCCATCGAGTTGCGCCAACAGTTGCGCGCGCCAAAAGTGTCGCTGGGGCTGGTGTTTATGACGCCGCAGTTCTTCCCGGTGGCGGCCCAGATTCTGGAATTGATCCGCGTGCATGGCCAGGTGCCGCTGCTGGCGGGTTGTTCCAGCACCGGACTCATTGTTGGCGGACGGGAATGGGAGGAGAAACCCGGGGTGGCGTTGTCCCTTTTTTCCCTGCCGGGAGGGGAATGGCGCGCTTGGCGTTTCAACCAGCAGCAGGTGGGGGAGGCCGGCAGCCCCGCTTACTGGCGCTTAAAAACCGGTTTGGCCCCGGACCAAATCAACGGCTGGCTGGTATTCGCCGACCCATTTCACCTGGATGCCGAGGCGTTTTTGCGCGGGTGGAATGGCGCGTTTCCGGGCCGGCCGGTGGTAGGCGGGCTGGCGGGCGGGGATTTCACGGAGCAGACCACGCAAGTTTATTTCAATGGCGGCGTTTTTGAGGAAGGCGGCGTGGCGCTGGGGGTGGGCGGCGCGGTGGAGTTGTTGAGCCTGGTTTCACAGGGTTGCACGCCCATCGGCCAGTCGTGGATCATTACCAAGGCGGAGGGCAATTTCATTCACCAAATCGCCAACCGTCCGGCTTATGAAGTTCTGGTCGAGACCTTCGGCAATCTTTCCAGCCGCGAACAATTGCAGGCGCGCGGCAATTTGTTCATCGGCCTGGTGGTCAATGAATACCTGGAGGATTTCCACCGCGGCGATTTCCTGGTGCGCAACATTTTGGGCGCCGACCCCAAATCCGGCAGCCTGGCGGTGGGCGCCTGGCCGCGCCAAGGCCAAACCCTGCAATTCCAGCGCCGCGACGCCGCCGCGGCGGACGAGGACATGAAGTCGTTGCTCGGCCGCCTGGCCGGGCAGTTGGGCGGGCGGCGCCTTTTTGGCGGTTGCCTGTGCTGTTGCAACGGGCGCGGACACCGGCTTTTCGGCCAGATGGATCACGACGCCGGTTTGGTGCAGCAGAAGATCGGGCCGTTGGAATTGACCGGCTTTTTCTGCAACGGCGAATTGGGGCCGATCGGCGACAAAACTTTTCTGCACAGCTACACCGCCTCGCTCGGCCTGTTCGCGCAGAAGGGCTAGGAGCGCCCGCGCGGCCGGCTCAAGCAGCGGGCCTCAGGCGGCCACTTCTTCATCGGCCAGCTTGCGGTAGAGGGTGGCCACGCTGACATTGAGGAGTTGGGCGGCTTTTTCCTTGTCGCCCCCCGCCAGGGCCAGGGCCCGGTTGACGTAGCTCAGTTCCTGCTCGCGCAGATAATCCTTCAGCGGACCCAGCGGCTGGGCCAGGGCATGACCGGCGCCAGCCTGGGCATTGACGGGTGAGGCCGGCAGGCCGGAGGATCCCTCTGCGGCTGTTTCGGCAATTTCGACCAGCTCCTCGCTGCCGCCGCTCGGAGTCTGGCGGCGCACGGCCGGGGGCAGATCGGTCACCCGGACGGTGTCCGCTTCGCACAAGACGCAGGCGCGTTCGATGGCGTTTTCCAATTCGCGCACGTTGCCCGGCCAGTCATGCGCCGAGAGCACATCCAGGGCCTGGCGCGTAATTTGAAAGAGCTTGCCGGTGCGCGGATTGACCTTGTTGCGCAGGAAGTGGACGGCCAGGACCGCCACGTCCTCGCGGCGCTCGCGCAGATTGGGCAAGGTGATGGGAATGACGTTGAGCCGATAGTAAAGGTCCTCGCGAAAAGTGCCGGCCTTGACCCTCTGCTCCAACGGTTCGTTGGTCGCGGAGAGCACCCGCACGTTGACGCTGGTGGCAATGTTGTCGCCCACGCGCCGGACTTCCCGTTCCTGCAAGACGCGCAGCAGGCGGCTCTGCAAAACCGGCGGCATGGAGCTGATTTCGTCCAGGAAGATGGTGCCGCCGTCGGCCTCCTGGAAAAGCCCCTTCTTATCGTTGATCGCCCCGGTGAAAGCGCCCTTGCAATGGCCGAAAAGCTCCGATTCCAGCAGGTTCTCCGGCAGGGCGCTGCAGTTGATCGGGATGAACGGGGCGAACTGGCGGCGGCTGTTGAAATGCAGGGCGCGGGCCACCAGTTCCTTGCCCGTCCCGCTTTCGCCCAGGATGAGGATGGTGCTGTCGGTGTCGGCCACCCGTTCGATCATCTTGAAGACCTCCTGCATCTTGGGTGAATTGCCAATGAGCTGGTTGAACTGGTATTTCTTCTTGAGCTGTTTCTTGAGGTAAATGTTCTCCGTGATGGCGTCGTTGTAGCTCAGGGCGCGGCGCACGCACAGGCGGAAATCATCCACCTTGAACGGCTTCTCCAAATAATCGAAAGCCCCTTTTTTCATGGCATCCACCGCCGTCTCGATGGTGGCGTAGGCGGTGATGAGGATGACGGTGGCGGGCGGATTGAGGGCGCGCGCCTTTTGCAGGATTTCCAGGCCGTGGGTGCGGGTTTTGTCCAGATACAGGTCAGTGATGACCAATTCGGGACACTGCGACTCCAAGGTTTCCACGGCCGCGTTGTAATTGCTGAAGGGAAAGACCTCGTGGCCTTCCCGGCGGAGAATTTCGGTGACCATCTGGACCATGGTCACTTCATCGTCAATCAGCAGCACTTTTGCCATGGCCCAACTGTAGGCAAGACCGGCCCCAGCCGCAAGCCGCATTGCAAGCTGGCAACTTCAGGCTGCCGCGGCCATGGCCACAACTCCCGGCCAGGCCTGCTGAGTTGGTTTTCTCAGTGCTTGCCGGAGACCAGGTCGCTCAACTTGAAAATGGGCAGGAACATGCAGATGACGATGCCGCCCACCACCACCCCCAAAAACACGATGAGCAACGGTTCGATCAAGGAGGTCAATCCGTCCAGCGTCGTTTTGATTTCGTCATCCAGAAAATCGGCCACCCGTTCCAGCATGTTGTCAATCTTGCCCGTTTGTTCTCCGGCCGTGAGCATGCGGATGATCATGACCGGGAAAACCGGATGCTTGGCCAGGGCGGTGGAAATGCCTTCGCCCCGTTCAATGTCCACCGCGGCCGTTTTCAGCGCGTTTTCCATCACGATGTTGCCGACGGTGTTTTGCACGATGGTCAGCACCTCCAGAATCGGCACGCCGCTGCGCACCAGCGAGGCCATGGTCCGGGCGAAACGCGCCAGGCAGATCTTATGGGCAATGACGCCGAAAATGGGCAGCTTGATCCGTCTGGCGTCCCAAAAGGCGCGCCCCATCGGCGTGCTGATGTAATAGAACCAGCCGCCCACAATCCCGATCATCCCCACAAAGAGCAAAATCAGGTGTTCCTTCATGAAGGTGCTGACCGTGATGAGGAACAGGGTCGGGCCCGGCAGCTTGCCGCCGAAGCCGGAAAAAACATCCTTGAACACCGGCACCACCACCACCATGAGGAAAATAGTGATGCTAATGGCCACGATCGTCACCGCCACCGGATACATCAGGGAAGACTTCACCTTCTTGCGCAGGCGGGCGGTGTTTTCCAGGTAGGTGGCCAGGCGGCTGAGAATTTCCGCCAGCAAGCCGCCCTTTTCCCCCGCGCCCACCATGGAATAATAAAGCCGGTTGAACACCTTGGGATGCTTCTGCAATGCCTCCGAAAAACTGTCGCCCCCTTCCACCCGCGTCGTCACGTCCTTGATGACGTCCCGCATCACTTTATGGTCCGTCTGGTCCGCCAGGGCCTGGAGGGACTGGACCATGGCCAGACCGGCGTCAATCATGGTGGACAATTGCCGGGTGAAAATGACCAGATCGGCCAAAGCCACCTTGCCGCCGCCGGTGCGGCCCTTTTTCCCCAGCTTTTCGCTGATGGAAACCACCAGCATATTGCGGTTTAAAAGCGCGGCCACCGCGTTGGCCTCGGTGGACGCGTCAATCGAAGCGCGGATTTCCCGGCCGCTGACTGAATCGCGGGCAACATAGCTAAAAGATGGCATAAATCTTGTTTTACCACCGCTTGGAGTAGCAACTCCGGGGCCAAAACGCAAGCCTGATTGCGCCGGCCCGCCGCCGCCGTCCGGCGCGCCGCCGAAAAACTCAGGTTGGGCCTTGAACTTGCGCCGGGCTGCTCTAAATTGGCCTTTCTGAATTCGCAAAGCGACCATCCAAAACATTACTGCGGCGTGTTCGGCATTTACGGCCATCCCAACGCGGCCGAATTGACCTACTACGGCCTCTACGCCCTGCAACACCGCGGCCAGGAAAGCGCCGGCATCGTCTCCAGCGATGGCGGCCGCTTCCACGAACACAAACGCATGGGCCTGGTCTCCCAGATTTTTAACGCCGAGGTGCTCTCCGGCCTGACCGGCTCCCTGGCCATCGGACACACCCGCTATTCCACCACCGGCTCTTCCCACCTGCGCAATGCCCAGCCCCTCACCGGTGACAGCAAACGCGGCCAGATCGCCATCGCCCACAACGGCAACCTGACCAACGCCGCCCCGTTGCGCGAGGAACTGGAGGAGAGCCACGGCGCGGTTTTCACCACCAGCGTGGACAGCGAAATCATCCTCCACCTCCTCGCCCAGCCCACCATTGGGGGCAACGAGAACAATCTGGTGCAGACCGTGCGCCGCCTGCAAGGCGCTTACTCCCTGGTCATCATGACGGAATCCGAATTGATCGGCGTGCGCGATCCCTTCGGCTTCCGCCCCCTCTGCCTGGGCCGGGCGGGGGACGCCTGGGTGCTAGCCAGCGAAACGTGCGCGCTGGATTTGATCTCCGCCAAACACGAGCGCGACGTCGAGCCGGGGGAAATCGTTATTATTGACAAAAACGGCCCGCGCAGCATCCAGGCCTTCCCCGAACAAACCGAGCGCGCCTTTTGCATTTTCGAGTATGTCTATTTTGCCCGGCCCGACAGCAACATCGCCCGGCGCAACGTCTATAAGGTGCGCGTGGAAATGGGGCGCGAGCTGGCCCGGGAACATCCCCTCGCCGCCGACGCGGTGGTGCCCGTGCCCGACAGCGGCAACTGCGCCGCCCTGGGTTACTCGCTGGCCTCCGGCATTCCCTACGAGATGGCCTTCGTGCGCAACCACTACGTGGGCCGCAGTTTCCTCCAGCCTTCCCAGCTCATCCGCGACTTCGACGTGCGGGTCAAGCTCAACCTCATCACCGAACTGGTGCGGGGCAAGCGCATCATCGTGGTGGACGACTCCATTGTGCGCGGCACCACCTGCAAAGCCCGTGTCAACAATCTCAAAGAGGCGGGCGCCAAGGAAGTCCATGTCCTGGTCAGTTGTCCGCCCCACATGAACCCCTGCGTCTATGGCATTGATTTTCCCGACCGGAGCAAATTGATGGCGGCCAGCCATTCGCTGGACGCCATCCGCCGCTATATCAATGCCGATTCGCTCGGTTATTTGTCCGCCGAAGGCATGGTGCGCGCCACCGCTTTGCCCCGGGAATCCTTTTGCATGGCCTGTTACGACGGCCGCTACCCGGTGCCTTATGATCCGCTGGTAGACAAAAACATCATGGAACGCCGCCGCCAGCGCATCGAAGGCCTGGTGCCCGCCCTGGACAAGGAGCAAAAGCAAATCAAGCTGCTCTAAAAACGAGGCTCCCAATCCCCGCCTGGAGCGGATTAAAAAATGACGCAGCCAAAACGAGGCTCCTCCCTCTCCTCCTCAGGAGGAGAGGGGCCGGGGAGAGGAGGCCGTTCCGTCAGGTTCCGTGCGGCTACGGTTTTCCTGAAATTGCTCTAAAATCAGGAGAGGTCGAAACGGTCAAGGTTCATGACTTTGTTCCAGACCGCTGCAAAGTCGTGCAGGAACTTCTCCCCGGAGTCCTTGCATCCATAGACTTCCGCCAACGCACGGAGCTGGGAGTTGGAACCGAAGATCAGGTCCACGCGGGTTCCGGTCCACTTGAGTTTGCCCGTTTTACGATCGCGGCCTTCAAACAGGTTGGCGTCTGTTGAGACCGGCTTCCACTCCGTGCCCATGTCGAGCAGGTTCACAAAGAAGTCGTTGGTCAGCGCCTCCGGCCGCGTCGTTAACACGCCGTGCTTTGTGCCGCCGAAGTTGGTCGTGAGGACGCGCAGGCCGCCGATGAGCACCGTCATTTCGGGCGCGGTTAGGGTCAGCAATTGCGCCTTGTCCACCAGCAACGCCTCAGCCGGCACGCTGTATTTGCCCTTAAGATAATTGCGAAAACCGTCCGCGACAGGCTCCAGCACGGCGAAGGAGGCCGCATCGGTTTGTGCCTGCGAGGCGTCCACGCGTCCCGGCGAGAAGGGAACCGTCAACTTGCGGCCGGCATTCTTCGCCGCCTGCTCGAGACCCGCGCAGCCGGCCAGAACGATCAGGTCGGCGAGCGAGACCCTCTTGCCTCCTTTTGCCGTGTGGTTGAACGCGCTCTGAATGCCCCCGAGCGTCTTGAGTACCTTCGCCAACTGCTTCGGTTGGTTGACTTCCCAATCCTTCTGCGGCGCCAGACGAATGCGGGCGCCGTTGGCACCGCCGCGTTTGTCGGAGCCACGGAAGGTGGACGCCGCCGCCCAGGCGGTTGAAACCAGTTGCGAGACGGACAGGCCGGAGGCCAGGATTTTGCCTTTCAGCGCAGCGATGTCCTTTGCACCGATCAATAGGTGATGCACTGCGGGAATCGGGTCCTGCCAGACGAGTTCCTCTTTGGGAACCTCCGGGCCGAGATAACGGGCGCGCGGTCCCATGTCGCGATGCGTCAACTTGAACCAGGCCCGGGCAAACGCGTCGGCCAATTGATCCGGATGTTGCATGAAGCGCCGCGAGATTTTTTCATAAGCAGGATCGAAACGCAGTGACAAGTCCGTGGTCAGCATGGTTGGCCGATGCTTCTTCGACGGATCGTGTGCATCCGGTATCGTCGCTTTGGCCCCCTTCGGCAGCCCACTGCTGCGCGCCGGCCGGGCTTTTCGTCAGTTCCCATTCGTAGCCGAACAGGTTTTCGAAGAAGTAGTTGCTCCACTTCGTCGGTGTCTGGGTCCAGGTGACTTCCAAACCGCTGGTGATGGTGTCACCGCCTTTGCCGGTGCCAAAGCTGCTCTTCCAGCCCAAGCCCTGCTCCTCAAGGCGGGCAGCTTCCGGTTCCGGCCCCACATGGGAGGCGGGGCCGGCGCCGTGGGTCTTGCCGAAAGTGTGGCCGCCCGCGATGAGCGCCACCGTCTCCTCATCGTTCATGGCCATGCGAGCGAAGGTCTCGCGAATATCTTTGGCCGCGGCAATCGGATCCGGATTGCCGTTGGGGCCTTCCGGGTTGACGTAAATCAGCCCCATCTGCACGGCTGCGAGCGGGTTCTCCAGGTCCCGGTCGCCGGAGTAGCGTTTGTCGTCCAGCCACTTTTCTCGGCGCCCCAATAGACGTCCTGATCCGGCTCCCAGACGTCCTCACGCCCGCCTCCGAAACCGAATGTCTTGAATCCCATCGTTTCCAGGGCGACGTTCCCGGCGAGGATCATCAGGTCGGCCCACGAAATCTTCCGGCCATACTTCTGCTTGATCGGCCAGAGCAGCCGGCGCGCCTTGTCCAGGCTGACGTTGTCCGGCCAACTGTTGAGCGGCGCGAAGCGCTGCTGGCCCCGGCCGCCGCCGCCGCGGCCGTCCCCGGTGCGGTAGGTGCCGGCGCTGTGCCACGCCATGCGAATGAACAACGGGCCGTAGTGGCCGAAGTCCGCCGGCCACCAGTCCTGCGAGTCGGTCATCAGCGCCGCGAGATCTTTCTTCACCGCCGCCAAGTCGAGGCTCTTGAACTCTTTCGCGTAGTTGAAGTCCTCGCCCATGGGATTGGACTTGGAGGAATGCTGGTGCAGGAGATCGAGCCTCAACTGGTTCGGCCACCAGTCGCGGTTCGTCGTGCCGCTGCCGGCAGCGGGTTTGTGAGTTCTGCCCGTTACCGGGCACTTGCTGTCTTCATTCATGATGTTTGAGTCCTCTCATTTTGTGTTTTGGGCGCGGCCAATTCGCGAGGCAGCCTTGCGGTTGCCGCCGGGCTTCGCCAACTTCTGCCGGCACGCGGCGCAGCGTCCGTGGAAATGGATGTGGTAATCTCTGACCGCAAAGTCGAACGGGCGCACATCGGGCCAGGCGGCTTTATTGAGCCGCTCCACCTAAAAATCAAGGAAGAAAATGCCGGTGAATTCTGTCGATATTGTTTCACAAGGTTTAAAATTGGATTCTGCCCGCAATATTACCAGGAATTAAATCGGGCTTGGCGCCGGGTTTTGACTTCCCGCCGATGATTGCCTGCCGTAACTTCGCCAACATAATGCAAGCAAAAGTCTTCGCAAGTCTGCTCGCGTTGGTTTTCGCCCCCGGATGTTCGTCCATCCGGGTGCAGCCCGCAGCCTCCGCCCGCCACCTCAAGGCTTCCCCGCAAACCATCGTCTGGGGCCGCTACGACGCCAAGGCCCCGCCCGTCTTGCGCGTCAAATCCGGCGACACCGTGGAAGTGGAGACGCTCATCACCTCCAGCCCCGCCAGCCTGGAGCGCGCCGGCGTTCCGGCCGATGAAGTCGAGCAATCCCTGCGCGACATCACCGCCACCGTCACCAATAAAGGGCCGGGCGGCCACATTCTCACCGGCCCCATTTATATCGAGGACGCGCAGCCGGGCGACGCGCTCGAGGTGCGCATCCTTTCCATCAAGCTGGCCATCCCCTATGCCTACAATGCCTTCGGTCCCACCGGCGGCTTTTTGCCCGAGGATTTTCGCCGGTCCAAAATGAAAATCATTCCTCTGGACCGCGAGAAGATGGTGGCCCATTTCACCAACGGAATTGATATTCCGCTCAAGCCGTTCTTCGGCAGCATGGGGGTGGCTCCGGAAGAATCCGTCGGCCGCCTCAGCAGCGTCCAGCCCACCACCAATGCCGGCAACCTCGACAACAAGGAACTGGTCGCCGGCGCCTCGCTCTTCATTCCCGTTTTCTCCCCCGGCGCGCTTTTTGAAGTGGGCGACGGCCACGCCGGCCAGGGCAACGGCGAAGTGGACATCACCGCCCTGGAAACGTCGCTCGTCGGCACCTTGCAATTTGTCTTGCACAAAGGCATGCGCCTGGCCTGGCCGCGCGCCGAAACTCCCACCCACTACATCAGCATGGGCACCGACAAGGACCTGACCGCCGCCACCAAAATCGCCGTCCGCGAAATGATCGCCTTTCTCGTCGCC
Source organism: uncultured Verrucomicrobiae bacterium (assembly GCA_963707025.1). GTDB lineage: Bacteria > Verrucomicrobiota > Verrucomicrobiia > Limisphaerales > Palsa-1400 > JBEKOF01. The sequence continues at coordinate 163,694 of CAVPOM010000006.1, forward strand.
GAGAAGCACATGGCGCGCGAAGACGCCTACATGCTTTGCAGCGTGGCCGGCGACGTGGATATTACGCAATTGGTGGACGGCAACAAAGGCGTCCACATGATGCTGCCCAAGGCGATTTTTCCACCGGAAAAAAAGCCCGGACAATAACGGACCGGCACAATAACTCCGGACAGATCGAAGTTTTCCGGGTGGCGAATTGAGGAACGCGGCTGCAAAGGCGGGCCATTGTTTCAATGGAGTTCGCCGTTGCTCATGCTCTAATTCCGGGTTAGGTTTCTTGCATGAAAACGGTTACGAAACAGGAAGCGGCTCAAGGGTTCGACATGATTGGCGGTCTGGCGCATGCTGGCGAAACGGTCGTCGTCACCTACGGTGGCAAACCGTGGATCAAACTTGTACCGGCTCTCACGGCTAAGAAGGGCAAGTCCGCCGCTGCCTTTAAGGCCCGCCTCAACCGCATCTCCGCCAAGCCAATCCCCGGGGCTTCCGAAGTGCTCTCGCGGCTTCGTGGGTGAAAACCTACTTTGATACTTCCTGTCTGGTGCCCCTTTACGTGCCCAACGACCACACCAGCGCCGCTCTGCGCCTCCGGGCGCGGACGGGCCGGCAGCCCATCATTTTCACACTCCTGCACCGGATTGAGTTGCGGACGACGGTGCGCCAATGCGCCTTCGGCGGCTTGATCAACCAAGCCGAGGCTCGTCAAATCCTGCGGCACATCGAGGAAGATTTGCACGATGGAACATTAATTCATGAGCCGCTGGACTGGACCGAAACATTGCGTCGGGCCGAAACGGTGGCGGACCGGTCGGCTTGGACGAAGCGATGCCGCTCACTTGACCTGTGGCATGTGGCGGTCGCCTTGGAATTTCATGCCGAGGTTTTCGTGACTTTCGACAAGGACCAATTCGCCTTGGCCGAGGCGGAGGGGTTGCAGGTCATAATGCCATCCTGAAATCGCCCGACCATGCTGGCGCAAGGCAACGAAGGCGTCCCCATGATGCTGCCCAAGGCAATATTCCCGCTCGAAAACAAGGCCGGCCTAATGAAGGGCCGTCATAATAACTCGGTAGGGCGAGACTCCAGCCGTGACTCAATCCCATGAAATCGAGTCAGGGGCTCGACAGAGTCTCGCCCTGCCTCGGTTGAAAGCTTCGATTAAGAGGCAACGGGCTTGTCGGGCGGAATCTCATTCCAGGCTGCGACGGATTCACCCTTCCACTCTTCGCCCGCTTTTCCCAGTTTGTTGCCAAGCCGAAAGTAATACAGGATGTTTCCAATCGCGTTTAGAAAAACCAGAAGGAAAAACAGGCCGGGCCAGCCGCGCAGCGGGAGGGGAGGGAACATGCCAGCCAAAACCAATCCTAAAATAATCCACCCCCCCATCTCCATCTGAACGACTCTGCGCGGTGTCTTGTGTCTCGTCAGAACAAAAGCGACAGTCTCATAAACGATGAACAGCGAGACCACGCCAATCACCGAGAAGACAGAGAACCGGAGTCTGCCCAGCCCCAAAGCAAGCCACCAGCAACCGAGGAAACCGCAAACGTGTACCCACAAACTCGGCTGGTAGGAACTTAACAACCCGTGGACCTTCCGGAATTCCGACAGGGTCAAATGCGTCCGGCGAAAACGCCGCCCGGCCGCTTTTGCATCCCCCAATTCGGCCAGCGACGCCTCTTGCGCGAGCGCGAGGGGCAACCCGTTTTGCAAATGCCCCTCCACCGCCTCTTCGTAGTGGGATGTCACCTCCGCCCAGATGCGCTGTCGGGCCGCAAACACGAGTTTCTTGGTGGCCATTTCCAGCCACTCGTCAAGATTCTGCGGATTTGGATTTTGAAACATGCTCATCATGCCTCCTGCAGGATCAGGCTGACCGCCCCGGAAAACTGGAGCAAATCCTCGCGTTCCCGCACCAGGGCCTTTTTGCCTTTCTCCGTCAGCTTGTAGTAGCGGCGCGTGCGCCCGTTTTCTTCGCGCGTGGCCGAACCGATCAGTCCCTTCCCCTCCAGCCCGTGCAAAGCCGGATACAGCGTGCCCTCCTTGAAATCCAGCACGCCCCTGGATTGGCTCTTGATCTCCTGGGCGATGCGATAGCCGTGGTTCGGTCCGCGGCTGAGATTTTGCAAAATCAATGTCGCCAAACTGCCCTTAAAATTCATATAACCACACAATACATCGAATCCCGATGCATTGGCAAGCAAAATCTTCTCCTTTTAATTTCAAAGACTCCTGGACTTGGGCGAAGTCGGGGGTTTATGTCGAACCGATTTCGACCAGGTCTTCGCCGGATTCAAGCAAATGCAGGGCTTCCCGGAATTTTGCCGTCAAAATCTCACGCAGGGCCGCATCCGAAGTGTAGCCACAAGTAAGCCAGATGATTTTTTGGGGGCTGCCGTGGCGTTCCAGCAGGCAGACGAAGTCAGTGTCCTTGGTGATAACCACATCTGCCTTCTGACGGGCCTCAAAGAATATTTGATCGTCTTCAGCACCGCGCAATCCAAGTTCCCGCACGGGCAGCGCGGTGACATCAAATGTTTCGCTCAGCCAGCGGGCAACCCCAGGAGACAAATGAGCATCCAGCCATACCGTCATACGGCCAGGACTGGATGATCAATGCGGCGGCGGGCGAACATGATGCAAGCCTTGAGGTCGTCAGCTTCCAAGTCGGGCATCTCCGCCAAAATCTGCGACGCATCAAGCCCGGAAGCGAACAGATCCAGAATGTCGCTGACACGAATCCGCATCCCCCGCACGCAAGGCCGCCCGCCGCATTGCCGGGGATTCACAGTGATTCGTTCCATCAAATTTTGCATATCTAAGAACAACAATGCACCGGAAGAGCCGCGAAGTCAAAGCCCAATGGCCCTGTTCTCATTCTCCCTGGTCTGCCCTGGCTTTAGCGCCGGCGGAATTTTCGTTTTTCTGAACCGCTACTGCGGCCCGCCATTCGGCTCCCCGCGCTTTTCCCAGCGCCTGGCGGCGCGCTCGGGCAACGCGCCATCCACCTTGGCGTAATAGGTCTCTTCGCCAAACTTTTCATCCACCGCTTCTTGCAAACTCAGCGACGGGCTGACCGCATACCGGTCGTTGGTCTCGATGAAAACGACCTCGCCCCCGGTCCGCATCAGGCACAGAAACACCGGGCATTTGCCCGGATGGGCGGCGAGCAGATCGCGCGCCGCCTCCAAATCGCCCGGCGTCACCTTGGCGCTGTGCAAGCGCAGGTGGACCTGTTTGGTGTAGGCGCGCGGCGCGTCCTCCAGCGCGATGATTTCCTGCGGGAAAATCTTCGGCTTGTCCTCGGAAAGATTGACCTCCCCGGTGACGAGGAGCGGCTTGTTCGGCGCCAGCAGCTCCTTGAACTTCTCGTAATTCTCGTTCAGGCAAAGCACCTGCACCGAGCCGGACATGTCCTCCAGCGTGGCCAGGGCGTAGGGCTTGTTGCTCTTCTTGGAAATGCCCTTTTGCACCGCGCCCACCAGGCCGCCGATGCGCGTCATCTCCCGGTTCTTCAATTCCCCCAACTGGCCGGACTGGTGCAGCGCATACTTCCTTAAAATGGACTCAAACGGCGTGAGCGGATGGCCGGTCACGTAAAAACCGAGCAATTCCTTCTCGTGCGCCAGCAATTCATGCTGCGGCCATTCCGCCAGTTGTTTTTCCGGCTCCGGCTTCCCCCCCGCCTCCTCGCGCAGCATCCCAAAAAGCGTGTCCTGCCCGCGGTTGCGGTCCTGGATGACCCCGGCCGCCCGGGTCAGGGCCCGGTCCATCCTGGAGAACAGGGTGGCGCGCGTTTCGCCGAAGCCATCGCACGCGCCGGACTTGATCAGCGCCTCCAAACCTTTCCTGTTGACAGTCCGTCCGTCCACCCGTTCGCAAAGATCGGCCAGGGAGGTGAACTTCCCGGCCTTGGCCCGCGCCTCCAGGATGCCCTCCACCGCCGCTTCGCCGATGCCCTTGACCGCGGCCAGGCCGAAACGAATCGCCGTCGCCGCTCCCCCCGCCGGCCCCGCCGCGCTGGGCGTAAAATAAACCCCGCTCTCATTGATGTCCGGCTGGAGCACTTCGATGTGGAAATGGCGCGCTTCCCCGATGAGGATGCCCAGTTTGGCCGTGTCGCCCAGGTCGTTGGTCATCATCGCGCTGAGAAATTCCACCGGATAATTGGCCTTCAGCCAGGCGGTCTGGTAGGCCACCATGGCGTAGGCGGCGGCGTGGGACTTGTTGAAGCCGTAGCCGGCGAATTTTTCCAGCAAATCAAAAATCTGGTTGGCCTTGGCCGCCGGAATATGGTTGACCTTGGCGCAGCCTTTGACAAAGACCTCGCGCTGCTTGGCCATTTCCTCCGGCTTCTTTTTGCCCATGGCCCGCCGCAGCAGGTCCGCTCCCCCCAGCGTGTAACCCGCCAGCACCTGGGCCGCCTGCATGACCTGCTCCTGGTAAATCAGCACCCCGTAAGTCTCCCGGGTGATCGGCTCCAGCAGCGGATGCTCGTACTCGATTTTGATTTCCCCGTGCCGCCGCTTGATGAAATCGGGAATCAGGTCCATCGGCCCGGGCCGGTACAAGGCCACCAGCGCGGTGATGTGCTCCAGCGAACTGATTTGAAAGCGCCGGCACAAATCGCGCATCCCGCCCGATTCCAGTTGGAAGATGCCGATGGTGTTGGCCTTGTTGAGCAGGTCGTAGGTCTTGGGGTCGTCGAGCGGCAAATGGTCAATCGGAATCTCCACTCCCTTGAACTGCCGCACCAGGTCGCAGGTGTTGCGGATGACCGTCAGCGTTTTCAACCCCAGGAAATCCATCTTCAGCAGGCCTAGGTCCCCCACCGGCCCCATGGCGTATTGCGTGACGATGGCCCCGTCCTCGTCCTTCTTCAGCGGCAGCAGGTTGGCCAGCGGCTGGTCGCCGATGACCACCCCGGCGGCGTGGACCGAGGCGTTGCGCGTCAAGTCCTCCAGCACAAAGGCCGTGTCCACCAATTCGCGCGTCTGGCCCTCCTTCTCATAGGCCTGCTTGAACTCGGGTGAGGTTTCCAGCGCCTTTTTCAGCGTCATCTTCAACTCGTTGGGAATCATTTTGGCCAGCCGGTCGCATTCCCCATAGCTCAAGCCCATCACCCGCCCCACGTCGCGGATGACCGACTTGGCCCCCATCGTGCCGAAGGTGATGATCTGCGCCACCGAGTCCCGCCCGTATTTTTGCCGCACATATTCAATCACATCGCCGCGGCGGTCGTCGGCAAAATCAATGTCAATATCCGGCGGGTTGACCCGTTCGGGATTGAGAAAACGTTCAAAGAGCAATCCGTAACGGATCGGATCCACATTGGATATTTCCAACAAATAAGTCACGATGGCGCCGGCCGCCGAGCCGCGCGCCACGCAGGTCACCCCTTTGCTCCGGCCATAACGGACGAAATCCCCCGTGATCAGGAAGTAGCTGATGAAATCGGTTTTTTCGATGACTTTGAGTTCCGCTTGCAGACGGTCCATGACCGCTTTGACGGCCGCCGCCACTTCGGGATTGCGGATGGTGGATTGGGGATGGCCGATTGACGGATTTGTGGTTTCCACCTTGGAAACGGTTTGGGAGCCGTCGCGGATTTCCGGCGGCGCGGCGGGCGGGTGATAAGTGGGCAGCTTGGTTGGGTCTTCGATGCCGTCCACCAGGAATTGATCCCCCTCGGCGCGGGCGTGGATGGTGTAGCGCGCGCGCAAGCCTTCGGCCAGCCATTGGCGCAGGTAAGCCTCGCGGCTGGTATTTCCCGGCGGATGAAACAGTGGATAATGCAGCTTGTTGAACTCGATCTCCACATTGCACTTTTCCGCCACCTCCAGGGTGTTGCGCGCCGCCTCCGGCACCTCGGCGAAGCGCGCCTTCATTTCCTCCGCCGAACGCAAATAAAACTGCTCCCGCTCAAAGCGCATCCGCTTGCTGTCGCTCAAGAGCGATTGCGTGCCGATGCAGATCAGGCAGTCGTGCGCGTGCCAGTCCTCCTTGGCGATGTAATGCACGTCGTTGGTCGCCACCAGCTTCAAGCCGAATTCCCCGGCCCACGCCATCAATTGCCGGTTGACCTTGACCTGGTCGTTGATGCCGTGATTTTGCAATTCCAAGTAAAAATTCTCCGCCCCCACGGTCTGCTTGAACCAATCAATCGTGTCCCGGGCCTTGGCAAGCTGGTCTTGGACGATCAATTCGGGGATTTCGCTGGCCAGGCAGCCGGAAAGGAAAATCAGCCCCTCCTTGTGCGCCGCCAGGATTTCCTTGTCCACGCGCGGCTTGTAATAGTACCCCTCCAAATGCGCCTTGGTCACCAGTTTGACCAGATTGCGGTAGCCGGTTTCATCCCTGGCCAGCGCGCCCAGATGATGATAAACATCGCGGCCGCCGCCGCCGCCCGATTTTTTTTCCAGGCGGCTGCCCGGCGCCACATACAGTTCGCAGCCGATGATCGGCTTGATACCGTTTTCCCGCGCCGCCTGGTAAAAATCAATGGCCCCGTAGAGCACGCCGTGATCGGTGATGGCCAGCGACTGGAATTTGAGTTCGCGCGCCTTGTCCATCAACCGGTCCAGGCGGCAGGCTCCGTCGAGCAGGGAATACTCGGTGTGCAAATGCAGATGAACAAAATCGGCGTGCGCCATGCCCATAACTTAACGCCCGGCCGCGAGCTTCGGCAAGCCCAACGGCGGCCGGCCGGCGCGGGCGCCATTGAGGGCTTGCCAGCGCGGGGCGGCGGGAGTATGACCTGTGCAAGACAACAAGGAAGCCATGAGCACGATTAAACGCATTTCAGCCCCCAGGCCCGCCCGGCGCCCCCTCGGGCCGCGCACCCTTTTCGCCCTGCTCCTGACCGCCGCCGCGCTCTGCGCTTGCGCCCGTTACGACATGACCCTGACCAATGGAGGAAGCGTGACCAATGTCCCCAAGCCAACGCGGAGCAAGGATGGCAGTTATTGGTCTTTTGTCACCGCCGGCGGAAAAACCAACGTCATCCCCGCCAGCCGTGTCCTCAATGTTTATCGGCACGGGGACACCAACTGGATGTTCGGCAAGCAGTAGCGACAAAGCGCTCCACATATTTGCCCAGCAGATCGGCCTCCAAATTGACCTCGTCGCCGGTCCGCCGCTCGCGCAACGCCGTCACCGCCAGGGTGTGCGGGATAATCCAGATTCGAAAACTTTTCGCCCGCACCCCCGCGACCGTCAGGCTGATGCCGTCCACCGCCACGGAGCCTTTGAGGATGATGTAACGCATGATCTCCGGCGGCGCGCTGATGTCCAGCACATGGTCCCGGCCAGACCGTTCCCAGCGGATGATTTTTCCCACCCCGTCAATGTGGCCGGTGACAAAATGGCCGTCCATCCGTCCGCCGGCGCGAACCGCGCGCTCCAGATTGACGGCCGCTCCGGGGTGAAGGGCGTGAAAGTTGGTGCATTGCCAGGTCTGGGCCAGCAGGTCAAATTGCAGCAGCCGGTCGCGTCCGCGCCCGCTCGTTTTCGCCACCGTCAGGCAGCAGCCATTGACGGCCAGGCTCCCGCCCGCCTTCATCCCGCGCCCGCATGCCCGCGAGCGCACGACCAGGTGGATCGCACTCTCGTCCGGCGCGATGGATTGCACGCGGCCGCTTTCTTCGACAATTCCAGTGAACATGGGTTGCTCCGGTGATTATTCTGGCTCCTGCACGCGGGCGATCAACATCAAATCGCCGCCGGCCCGCCGCCATTGCGCCTGGCGCAGGGTGATTTTGCCGCCGGGAGTCAGAGCGGCGTCCCCCGCCACCGCCGTGGGCGCGCGGCGGCCGCCCAGGATGAGGGGCGCGTAGAAGAACACCACCCGCTGGCACAGCGGCGCCCACAGGGCGTTGGTCTCGCCGCCCCCTTCCACCAGGAGGCTGGTGACGTTTTCCCGGCCCAGGGTTTTGAGCAGCCAGGGCAGATCAATCCGGCCGCGCCGGGCGGGCGCCACCAGCACGCGCACCCGCCGGCGCAAGGCGGCCACCCGTTTGGGCGGGGCCGATTTGATGACGACTATCGTAGTCAAAGGCGCGGAGGCGCCGCTTAAAATCCCGGCCGTCAGGGGAGTCCGCCCGCGCGGATCCAGCACCAGCCGGCGCAGCGCCCGGCCGGCCAAACCGGGGGGGCGGGCGGTCAGGGCGGGATCGTCCACTAATATAGTATTGACTCCGACCAGGACCGCGTCCGCGCCGGCGCGCAGCTTCATGGCCAGGGCGCGGGCCGGCGCGCTGGTGATCCATTTGGATTCCCCGGTGACGGTGGCGATTTTTCCGTCCAGGGACATGGCGGCCTTGACCGTGACAAACGGGGTGCGGCGCACGATCCAATGGTTGAAGGCTTCATTGAGCCGGGCGCATTCGCCGGCCAGGAGGCCGCGCGCCAGGGAAAGGCCGGCGCGCCGGAGAATGCGGAAGCCCCGTCCGGCGTGGCGGGGATTGGGATCGGTCGCGCCGGCCACCACCCGCCGGATGCCGGCGGCGATGATCGCGGCCGTGCAGGGCGGGGTGCGGCCCTGCGTGCAACAAGGTTCCAGCGTGACGTAAAGGGTGGCGCCTTTGGCGTTGTGTCCGGCGCTTTGCGCGTCGCGGATGGCTTCGATTTCCGCGTGCGGCTGGCCCGCGCCCCGATGCCAGCCCCGGCCGATGATCTTGCCGCCCTTGACCAGCACCGCGCCGACCATGGGATTGGGCGAAGTCCGTCCATAAGCCCGGCGCGCCAGCCGCAGGGCCAGACGCATCAATTTAGGATTCGTGAACACCCGCTGGCGAACTTCATTGCCATGAAGCCCGGATCAAATCAAGCCGAGGCCGGTTCCCTTTTGCGTTTCCAGGCCTTTTCGGTGTATCTCCGGGCTTCGTGCGCCCCGCGCAACAGACAGGCAGAACTGATATCGCAGTCCAGTTTTGGCCAATGAACCGAGGAGTGGCAAATCTCATAGGCCGCGCGTTCCTTGGGCGTCGCCAGCAGGAGCGTTGGATAAAATGCCAGTGGCACGCTTACAGAACGTCCGTCCTCCAGCTCGAAGGTCAGCCGTTGGTTGGTGATGCGAACCGCCGTGACATCCGGCGGCGGAGTGTTATTCAGTTTCATCCCAAGCTCTCAATAATCTGGTTTCATGCCGTCGTAATATCCGCGCGATTTCCCGAAGTTCCGCTTCGCGAAACCCCTTGTTCCAACTTAACTGCACCGGCGCGAGCCAGAATTTTGCCTCGCCGCCGCTTTTGTGAACGTGAACGTGGGCCGGTTCATCAGGTTCCGAACTGTAAAACCCAATGCGATACCCTTTCTCTCGCAAAATCGTCGGCACTTTGGAAGGTTAAACCATAATTCTTCCCCTGACAAGACCCGTCGCGCCCCCCACCGCGCCAACCAGGGGCAGAGGCAGGCCAATTTGGAGGAATATTAGAAGTTGAAATTTAACGAATCAAAAATTCAACGAATTAACTTGACGGGGAAAAAGGCCTCTGCTATATATGAAATCAATCATTTGGCTACAGTTGTCGGCCAAATAGTCCGTCACGCTCGGAAAGGTTGCCGGGAACTTTATGGGCAGGAACGGTTTCTTTCGGCATGGGAATTTGTCCGCGCGGGACGGCGAAAATCATGAATGAACCCAAGACCCCGCTGTAGTTAACCCGGGGAGAAGCCAGAAGAACCAAACCAACATGCAGCCGAAAGGAGAATTATGAAAAAGACTCTCTTTTGCCCCAGGACTTCACTCCGTGCCACCGCGATCGCCACCTGCGCAATCAGTTTGTTGCTGGCCTTGGCGGCCAGGCCCGTCCGGGCGGATTGGCCCAACACCAACGCCACCAAGTATGTGCAGTTGCCCGATACGTCCGCTCTGGGCTACAATGTGCTGGCCGCCCGGCCTGTGGCGGGCAGCGCTCCGGGCAAGGCCATCATCCTGGCCGATGATTTTCCCTGCATCCGAACCGGACCCATTACCGACATCCACATCTGGGCCTCCTGGCTGGGAGATGCCGGCACCGCCAATGTCCCCGACATCCCGATCACCCTGGCCATTTGGTCCGATGTGGCGGCCACCACCAATGCCGACGGCCAAGCGGTGCCCAGCCATCCCGGCCAACGCCTTTGGAGCCAAAACTTCCTTCCCGGCGGGCCGCTCCCCGGTCACTACGAAATTCAGCCCTGGCCCCCGATGCCCCTGACCACCCAGCCATTCTGGAGTCCCGACCCGCCACCCGCCGGCGCCATCCTGGGCACCGATCACATCGTCTGGCAGTATAATTTCTATCCCGACGCCGCCAATATTTTTGTCCAGCAAGGCACGCCCAGCAATCCGGTCATGTACTGGCTGTCGGTGACCGCGGGCAATATCATCGAGTCCTTTGGCTGGATGACCGCCGCCACCAATGCCTACGACAACGCCGTTTTTGGACATCTGGATAGCACGGGAACTCCACTCAACGATTGGAACGAATTGATTTCTCCGCCGACTCCCGGGCAAGTGAGCCGAAGTCTCGATCTGGCGTTTGCCCTGACCACGACCAACCAGCCCACGCCGCCACCACCGCCGCCCACCGCCAGCAAATGGGTCCAGGACCCCGATTTGGCCAATGGTTACGACATCAATGCCAGTTCCGTGGATCAGACCCTGACTTTGGCCGACGATTTCCCGTGCCTGGTCGCCGCGCCCATCACCAATATCCAGCTTTGGGGTTCCTGGCAGAACGACGTCACCCCCGCCGGCAGCACCTTTGAAGTCAGCATCTGGAGCGATTTTCCCCGGACCTCCGCCGCTGCCTTCAGCCAGCCCTTCCAGCGCTTGTGGCATCAGACTTACAGTCCCGGCGATTATACCTTCACGCACTATGCCGACGGCACCGAGCACTTTTTTGATGAAGACACCGGATTGCTCTCGCCCGAAACCAATGTCTGGCTTTACAGCTTCGATGTTCCCTCCTCCAATCCGTTCTGCCAGCAAGGCCCCGGCCACATCTATTGGGTGTCCGTCGCCGTCCTGCCGCCCCCGGCCGCGTTTCTGAAGTGGGGTTGGAAAACCTCCACCAACCATTGGGGTGACACCGCCGTCTATGGAAAAGTGGATCCGGTCTCCGGCCTTCCGCTGTCTGTCTGGCAGCCGTTATACGCTCCCATCGCACCAGCCCCCGAGCCGCTCGATTTCGCCTTCCGCATCAACGGCGGCGCGCCCAGTCCGGATTGCGATCCCAACATGAGCGGCGGCGATATCCAACGGCCCGACACTTCCGCCAATGGCTTGGACGTTTATGCGGTGGCCCCGACGCAGGTGGGGGATGATTTCCTTTGCCAAAGCACCGGCCCGATCAGCGGCTTCACCGTTTGGGGGTCGTGGCTCAATGACTTGGTGGACACCAACGCCTGGTTCCTGGTCAATCTCTGGAGCGATGTGCCGGCCGCGGCCGTAGCGGGCGCCCCTGGCTTCAGCCACCCGGGTTCCCTCCTGTGCAGCACCGTGTTCTATCCGCCCCGGACCGTCGGCACCTCGGTGCAGCGTTACCAGTCCAGCCTCTACGCCTCCAACCTGCAGGAGACTTTCTTCAATCCCAATCCTCCCATCATGCTGGGCGCCGACACCCAAATCTGGCGCTATGACTTCTTCCCGTTTGTGCCTTCGTGTTTCTTCCAGCGAGGGTCCCCCTTCAACGGCGGGCTTACGTATTGGGTCACCGTCAGTTATATGCCCAGCCCCAACACCCCCAGCCCCAACCCCTATCAATTTGGCTGGAAGACCTCCACCAACCATTGGGGCGACGCCGCCGTCTTCGGTCACGGCGCGGGTGATTGGCAGCCGCTGATGGATCCACGCAGCGGCGGCAACCTGGATTTGTCCCGCGTGATTTGGAAGTTCCCGGTCGTCGGCATCAACAAGGACATGGTCAACCTGACGGGAGCCGCCGCCGATGGGATTCAACTGGTTCTAAGCGGCCCGCATCTCATCACCTGGCACTACGACGGTGTGCCGCCATGGAGCTCATTCCTGGCTTCCAACGACACCTCCGGCAACACCGTTCTCACCTGGTCGGGCGGCCCGCCCGTGGCGCCCGGCGCGACCAACCACATCGGATTTGAAACCCCCGGCACAGTCCTGCCGGCGATTCTCTCCATCAACTGGCTCTCTGGAACCAATATCATCGGCCCTGCTCTCCAGGCCAATTTCCACTTCCTGGGCGGTCCGACTTACGTCCACAACAACATTTATCCCACACCCATCGTGCTTGCCAACGCCAGCCTTGAATTCTACTCCACTCCGCCGCCGCTCGATCAGTTGAATCCCAATGGCCAGCGCAGTCCCATCTCTGTTGTTCCTCTCACCGCGCCTCCGAATCCCCTCTTGCCCGGAGATTGGGCTTCCATGGCCGGCCCGGCGGCCATGCCCTCCGCCGCGCAATATGTCCTCATCATCGTCGTCTGTAGAAATGCCGACGGCCAGCTTGGGGCGACTGACTTCGTCCTGCTGCCGCTGGATGCGGCCTTGGCGCCGAGCCTCACCTCCGTCGCCGGTCCGAGCGCCATCGCCGGCGGCAACGTCACGATTCACGTTGCCTCGCTGGTCGGGCGCACCTACCAACTGCAATTCAGCGGCACGCTCAACGGCGCCACCTCCTGGGTCAATGTGGGCAGTCCCGTCATGGCCAATGGCGCGGATACGATGTTCTCCGTGCCCGCAACTGGCGCGCAGAACTTTTACCGCGTGGTGCTCCTGCCGTAGGCCGGATATTTCATATCCGCTCTCGCATCCGCTGGGTGGCCCAAGGCGGCCCGTCTGTGGCGGCCGGCGACCCGCCGGCCGCAACGGCGTATGCTGCCGGCGGAGTGCGGCCGTCCCCGGCCGCAGCAAGCCAGGGATTGTTTGGGCGCCCAGGAAAATCACCGCTGCGCCGTGTTTCCCACGCGGCGGCGCCCGAGGACGGGCGCACTCCGAGACATTCTTGAGCCTGACGCCGGTAACAGCGTCAAGAAACGCCATTCCTGCCCCCGCCACAAAGGGCTTGCTCAGTTTTTGGGAACCGTGTTACTTTCCCGGCCTTGATTTTGCACGGGCAGGGTGGTCCGTAATGCGGCCGCCGCACACGCGTCCGGCAAAGGCAAATTACAAATGAAAACAAACATACTGGCAAAATTGGCTCTCTGTTATCTGGCCTTCCAGGCCGGAGGGGCTGGACAAAAGGCGTTGGCGCAGGCCGCCGCGCTTAAGACCGATCAGGAGAAGTTGAGTTATTCCCTGGGCGTCTATTACGGCAACAATATCAAGGGCATCGGGGAGGCGTTGGATACCGACGCCCTGACCAGGGGAATGAAAGATGCCGTGGCCGGCAACCCCACCTTGCTCACCGAAAGCGAGATGGGCAAGATTTTGCAGGCGCTCTCGGCCAAAGTCCAGGAGAAGCAGGCGGCCAAGCGCAAGGAACATGAGGACCTGTTCAAGGAGGAGAGCGCCAAAGACAACTTGAAGGAAGGGACGGAATTCCTGGCCAAAAACAAAAGCGCGCCGGGCGTCACCACGCTGACCAATGGGCTGCAATACAAGATCCTCACCGCCGGCACGGGTCCCATCCCCAAGCCGAGCGACACCGTCCAGGTGAATTATCGCGGCACGTTCCTGGACGGCAAGGAGTTTGACGCCACGCCGCCCGACAAGCATTTTCCGTGCAGTCTGGCCGGAGGCGTCATTGACGGCTGGCTCGACATCTTAAGAATCATGCCGACCGGTTCCAAATGGAAAGTCTTCATCCCCCCCGACCTGGCCTACCACGCGCAGGGGCATCCGGGGGCGATCCCTCCCAATGCCACCTTGATCTTTGAGATGGAGTTGGTCTCGATTAATCCGGCCAAATAAACCCGGCCCCGCCCGCCGCCCTGGCGGCTGCTGCTTCTTTTGAGGGATGCCAGAGTCCTTGCTGGCAGGGCGGGTCCCGAATTATCGGGACCCGAGCACGACGGTAGTGCGAAGTTTGTTCCTGGCAATGCCCGACGGGGGCAGTCCCGGCAGGCCGGGACCCTCCCCTTCCCGGCCCACCCATAATTGACGCATTACTGTTTTGCCTTGCCTCACCGCCGCAACAGGACATCGCGTTCGTATTGCTTGACCTCACCCAGCCAGGCGCCTTCCGCCGGGACGCCCGATTGCTCGCAATAATAATCCCACACCGCCCCATGCGGCAAAGTTTTGGCCGCCTCCAACAGCGCCAGGCGCGAGGTGTAATCGTGCGCGCCCTCCGCCCGGCGCAGGGTGGCGATGGGTTCGAGCAGGGCGATGAGCAGCGCCTTGAGCACGCTCCGCGCGCCGATGACGTAGGCCGCCACCCGGTTGATGCTGGCGTCGAAAAAGTCCAGCCCGAGGTGGATGCGGTCCAGATAATCCCCGCGCACCATTTCCTGGGCCATCATCTGCAGGTCATCGGACAGAATCACCACATGGTCGCTGTCCCACCGCACCCCGCGGCTGACGTGGAAAAGAATTTCATCCAGCGATTCCAGCACGGAGGAGATCTTGTCCGCGATGCTCTCGGTGGGATGAAAATGGCCCGTATCCAGGCAGAGCAGCTTTTTGTGGCGGATGGCGTACCCATAATAAAACTCCGCCGAGCCTACCACGTAGCTTTCCGACCCCAGGCCAAACAATTTTGGTTCCACCGAATCCAGATTGTGTTTCGGGCTGATGGGCGGCGCAAAAACCGCGTCCAGCGCTTCGGCCAGGCGCTGGCGCGGGCCTTTGCGGTCCACCGGCGTGTCCTTGTATCCGTCGGGGATCCACAAGTTGGTCACGCAAGGGTTTCCCTGCGCCTTGCCCAGGGCCGCGCCGATTTTGCGCGAGGCGATGCAGTGCTCGATCCAAAATTGCCGGATGCCCTTGTCCGGGTGGGAAAGGGTGAAGCCGTCCGCCGCCTTGGGATGGGAAAAGCAAGTCGGGTTGAAATCCAGCCCCAGCCGGCTGGCTTTGGCCCAATCCATCCAGTTCTGAAAATGGGCCGGGGTGATTTCGTTGCGCGAGACGCGCCGGCCGCCCGTTTCCGCGTAGATGGCGTGCAGCGCCAGCCGATGGCGGCCGGGAATGAGCGAGTAAGTCTTGTCCAGGTCCGCCCGCAATTCCTCCGGCGTGCGCGCCTTGCCCGGATAATTGCCCGTCACCGCCAGTCCGCCGCCCAGCTCGCCGCCGGGGTTTTCATAACCGCCCACGTCATCCCCCTGCCAGCAGTGCAGGGAGATGGAGACTTGGCGCAAGCGCCGCAGGGCCGCTTCGGCGTCAACGCCCAATTCAGCATAAATCTCGCGGGCGGGTTTGTAAGCATTGTGGATGGATTTGGTCGTGGTCATATCTGGTTTGTGTGGTGATGAGGATTAAGATCGGGACGGCCGCCCGGGGCTGGCGGCGGCTTTGGGCGACGGTGCGGCCGCTGCCATCTTTGGGGGCGGAACGAAATGGGTGTAAATCAAGAAAGCCCCCAGCAGGAGGCCCACGGCCAGGGCGGCCAGGGTGACGTAAAGGGGGCCTTGCGAAGGTTGGAAGCGGAAGTCAATCGTGTGCTCCCCAGGGCTCAGGTAAACGCCGCGCATGATATAATTGCACTGCAATGCGGCCACCGGCTTTTGGTCAACCCAGGCATGCCAGTCCGGGTCGGTCCGGTCATTGAGCAGCAGGACGGCGGCGGATTTGACGGTGGCCTGGAGGCGGACTTCCTTGGGTTTGTAATCCACAATATGCACCGTGCCAGGGTCCGCCTCCGGAGCCGCGGCGGGTGGAACCGGGGTGTTGCTGGAGACTAAAACGGTTTTCATGGGGTCAAAGGTATCCGAATCCAGCAGTTGCAGCGCGGAGGCGTCGTCGGCCGGGATCTGCCAGTTGCAATAAAGTTTGGCGCGGGGCAGGGCGTTGGTGATTTCGATTAGCGCGAACGGGCCGTTGTTGGTGAGGAGGGCCGTCAGATCGCCGGAGTCCTCCGCTTTGTTGGTAACCCACGGTTTGTAAACCAAGTCGAAGCGGGCGCGAATCTGAAAGCCGTGCTGCATCGGGTCGGTGTGGTCGTTGAGGTAGGGCACCACGTCGGCGGGGGCCAGCAGGTAGCGGGCGTTGCAGAGTTTCCAAAGCCGGACGGGCGGCGCGAAATCCATCCCCTCAACCGTCCGCGCGTATTTTGGGGCAAAGGTGTCCAGCATCTTAATTTCCTGGATGGGCGGGCGCGCCAGTTGGTCAAAGTCCATCGCCTGGATGTCGTGGTAGGGGAAATCGTTTTCCAGCCACCAATGGCAGACGGACCCCAAAATCCCATATTCCCCATGACACAAAGCATAGCCGCTTTCATTGGGGGCCAGCTTGGCCGCCACCCGGTGCTCATAAGGTTCCTGCCGCAGAATCTTCATGAGGTCGTTGTCGGCGTACTTTTCCTGGTAATTGTAATAGCGCACCCACGGCCGGTCC
This sequence comes from uncultured Verrucomicrobiae bacterium, assembly GCA_963707025.1. Taxonomy (GTDB): domain Bacteria; phylum Verrucomicrobiota; class Verrucomicrobiia; order Limisphaerales; family Palsa-1400; genus JBEKOF01. The sequence goes on from CAVPOM010000006.1 coordinate 180,144, forward strand.
GCGCGGCTTAAATCGCAAATCATCACCGCGCTCAGCGCCACCCACGCCCACACCGCCCGGCGCCCGCGCAACACTCCCGTCAGGATGCAGACCACTGCCCCGGCGGACAAGCCCAGGTAAAGGGCAAACCGGCCCGCTTCGCCGATGGCGAAAGCGGCGATGCGCGACCCCCAGTCCTCGCCAAACCCCTGGTGCCCGATGTACTGGCTCAGGCGCTCGAGCAGATGCCGGGAAGGGCCGCCGCTGCCCGCCCCATAAATCCAGAAGGCCAGCCCGGCCGCGCCCGCCGCCAGCAGCAACCCGCCCATCCACCATTTCTCAAAGGCACTAAATCGTCTTGACTCAGCTTGGGCCGGGGCCTCCGGGGCGGCGGCGGCGGCGGGGCTTCGCAGATAACCCCGGTAGAGCGCCTCCAGCCCGAACCCCGCCAGGATGATCCACGCCAGATGAAACGGATGCATGAACTTCATCGGGTTGCGGATGGTGGAGAAATACGGCAGGTGGTAAAGCCAGGCATAGAGAAAGGAGTAGCGGCCCCACGCCGCCACCAGCGAGAACAAGGCCGCCAAACCCCAAAACCAGACCAGGCGCCGCTCGTTTTTGGAAAAGGGCGGCCCGGCGCGCCGCCCGGTGCTGGCCAGCGCGAAAAGGGCGAGCAAGCTAACCAGCACGCCCGCGAATTCGCCCGAGCCGGTATGGCGCCGCTGCCATCCGGTGCGCTGCACCAAGTTGTCAACAATGACTTCCCGGGCCACCGCATCGTCTTCCTCCAGGATTTTCACTTCCTCCGGCGGCAAACCCAGGGCCACGGCCAGGTTAGTGCGCGCCTGGCGGTCGCTGCTGTCCAGCGTGGTGATGAACGGGTACTCCGCCACCTTGCCCCAATAAACCCCGGCCTTGTCCGCCGTGGTGTCGTAATTGAGCAGGCGATAGCCGAAGAGTCCCGGAATGAGGATGCGCCAGGTTTCCAGCTTGGGCAGGCTCCACATCGTCGCTTCGGTCCAGCGCCTTTGTTTCTCTTCGGCCGTTTGTCCCATCCCGGAGATCCCTTTGATGGAAGTGCCGACCAGGGTATAGAGCGTGCTGAAGGCGATCAACACAGCAAAGAGCACCACCACCACACCCATGCCCGCCCCCCGGCCGATCCGCCGCGCCAGGCTGGACTCGGTGATCCAGGACAGAAACACCACGAAAACTCCGGCATACACGCTCAGAATCGCCCCGCTGTCAAAACCTTCCATCACCGACATGCCGACCGCCAGCCCGGCCAGCGCCGCCTTGATCCAGCTTTGCCGGATCCAGTCCGTCACCAGGGCCGCCACTGCCAGGAAGATCATGGCCATGGCAATGTTCCAGGTTCCCACACCCCAGGTGGCGTTGGACCAGCAGTGCATGTTCAACCCCGCCGCCAGCCCGCCCACCACGCAGACCATGGGGGCGAACTTCAGTTGCCGGAACATCACCCAGGCGCTGAATCCCAGCAACAACATGGTCAACGGCGCAAAGATCTTCAGGAACATCTCCGGCGAGATGAAGGTCGCCAAAATGGTCGCCAGGGTCGGCGACGAACTCGGCTCCTTGATCCCGATCCAGTTCCCCTCAATCCAAGCCCCGGTGTAAGTGTCCGGCAGCCGGGCCGACGCGGTCTTCAGCGCCCCCAGCGCGCTGTCGTTGGCCCACATGACATGATACGGCTTGAAGCCGTCATGGCACAACACCGCCAGCGCTCCTCCCAGCAAGGCCAGGAGGAGCAACCAGTGGGCATGGCGTTTCAGGCCGGTCCCGATTGCGTTGGCAGGCATGGCGGGAGGTTACCGGTAAAATGAAGAATGCAAAATGCAAAATGCAGTCGCAGAACTTCGCGGGTGCAGGACTTAATGCTTCGCGGCTCGCCCTCATCCTAACCTTCTCCCCCGGGAGAAGGAACAGACATCGCCCCCCGGCCTGGGCGCACGCGCCTCCGGCAAATTCCGGCGCCGGCCTTTCGCGAGGGCGGCGGATGTTCCACCCTCTCCTGGAGGAGAGGGGCGGGGTGAGGTCGAGCTTTTCGACTGACTTGGCTTTTTGGTTCGCCCTCATCCTAACCTTCTCCCCCGGGAGAAGGAACAGACATCGCCCGCGCCGCAAGGAAAGGGCGGGACCAAGCTGCCGGGTATGCCAAACCTATATACGCCATGTAGTTATTCTGCCTGCACGACGGCTTTCGAGGAAGAACTATGTCCTGCACCCAACCTCGCAAAACGCGCCCGGCCCGGGGGCTTCCTTGCGGTTTGATGCATTTATCATTTTGCATTTTGCCTTTGTTTTAATACCGTTGTCCGAAATGAAAGTTGTCATTTTGTGCGGCGGCAAGGGTACTCGATTGCGCGAGGAAACCGAGTATCGCCCCAAACCGATGGTGCCCATCGGCGACCGGCCCATCCTCTGGCATATCATGAAGATTTATGCCACCCACGGCTACAACGAATTCATCCTTTGCCTGGGTTACAAGGGCGACATGATCAAGGACTTCTTCCGCAATTACCACTGGATGACCAGCGATGTCACCCTTTCCCTGGGGCAGCCGGCTTCGGCCAAATTTCACCAGCACCACTCCGAGGAGGATTGGCGCGTCACCCTCGCCGATACCGGCCAGGAAACCATGACCGGCGGCCGCATCAACCGCATCCGCCATTACCTGGGCCAGGACACCGAGTTCTTTCTCACCTACGGCGATTGCGTGGGCAACATTGACATCAAGGCCGCCCTCCAATTCCACCGCGAACACGGCAAAAAACTCACCCTCACCGCGGTGCGCCCGCCCGGCCGCTTTGGCGAACTGGCCGTGGATGGCCAGAGCCGCGTCACCCAATTCAACGAGAAGCCCCAAGCCGCCGAAGGCCGCATCAACGGCGGCTTCTTCGTCGCCTCCACCCGGATTTTCGATCTCCTGCGCGACGGCGACGGCATGATGTTCGAGCAGGAACCGATGCTGGCCCTGGCCCGGGAAGGCCAGCTCATGGCCTGGCAGCACAACGCTTTCTGGCAGCCCATGGATACCTTCCAGGAGTTCACCCTCCTCAACAAAATGTGGGCCGAGGGCAAAGCCCCCTGGAAAATCTGGTAACCGGCATGCAACCGAATTTAACCGACGATGCCCGGCGCGTCATCGCTGAGTTAGGCCCGCTCAACCAGCGCTTTGCCGGGAAAACCATTCTTCTCACCGGCGCCGCCGGTTTTTTGGGCTGCCACTTCATCCATTATTTCCTGGCCCTGAACGATTCCTGCCTGGCCGACAAACCGTGCCGCCTGCTGGCCTGGGACAATTTCGCCCGCGGCACCCCCCTCTGGCTGGAGTCCATCCTGCCGCGCCCCGACTTGCTCTGCCAGGCGCGCGACATCGTGCAAAAGCAGGCCCTCGACCCGGTGGATTTCATCATCCACGCCGCCTCCATCGCCTCGCCCTTTTTTTATCGCCAACATCCCATCCAAACCATGGACGCCAACGTCATCGGCCTGCGCCATTTGCTCGACGCGGCAGTGGCCCGCCCGGTGGAGAGCTTCCTGTTCTTTTCCACCAGCGAGATTTACGGCGACCCCGACCCGGCCAACATCCCCACCAAAGAGACTTATCGCGGCAACGTCAGTTGCACCGGCCCGCGCAGTTGCTACGACGAATCCAAGCGCTACGGCGAAACCTTGTGCGTCAATTTCTGGCAAGTCCATAAAGTCCCCGTCAAAATCGTCCGGCCCTTCAACAACTATGGGCCCGGCCTGAAGATTTCCGACCGCCGCGTTCTGCCCGATTTCTTCCGCGACGTTCCTGGCCGGCCGCAACATCGTCCTCCTCTCCGACGGCCGCGCCACCCGCACCTTCTGTTACATCTCCGACGCCCTCAGCGGCTATCTGCGCGCCCTGCTCAGTCCCCATCACGGCGAGTCCTTCAACATCGGCGCCGACGCCCCCGAAATCTCCATGCGCGAGCTGGCCGGCCTAGTCATCAAAGTATCCGGCCGGCCCTTGCGCGTCGAGCACCGTCAAAGCGACGACCCGGAATACCTGGCCGACAACCCCCGGCGCCGCTGTCCCTGCCTTGAAAAAACCCGCCGCTTGCTCGCCTACGAACCCCGCGTCCCCTTGTCCACCGGTCTGGAGCGCATGTATCAGTACTACCTGGCCAACCCCGTCGCCGAGGACAAGTGACCCCGCCCGCAATTCATCCCACCGGGATAAAATCATGCAGCCCAACTGACCCCGTCCGCAATTCATTCCAACGGGATAAAACCATTCAGCCCAACTGACCCCGTCCGCAATTCATTCCAACGGGTTAAAATCGTTCAGCCCACCTGACCGCGCCCGCAATTTATCCCACCGGGATAAAATCATTCAGCCCAGGGTTGTGAGGCACGAACTACCCTGGGGGACCGCACAACAAGTCCATCAAACCTGAAAGGTTTGAATCAAACCCCTCCGAAACCGATGTGAAGGGGTGTGAATGCGTCAAGCCCGGAATTCTGAAATATAACCATAATCAAGTCGCGGCGGTGTTACGTTCGCCACCATGTGCAACCCATATTCAGCTTTCCGGGCTTGACCCCGTTATGGTCCTTTTTCGCTTGCCAAAGGTGGCTGAAAGAAAGAAATTCTTACCATGACAAGCACAGTGACCAGCAAAGGCCAGACGGTGGTGCCGAAGGCGTTGCGGGAGCGATTCAATATAAAGTCCGGCGCGACGTTAGACTGGCAGGCAGACGGACCATCTTTGCGCGTGATCAAGCTGGAACCCCGCCGGGCAGCAAGCTTTCTGGAAGGGTTGCGCCGCTTGGGCCGTGTGCCGGCAGGGCCGCGCGACAAACGCCAGGTCCAACCACTTAAGGAAGCATGAGATACCTCTTGGACACAAATGTTGTCAGCGAGGTGTCGAAAAAGCGCCCCTCTGGAAAAGTTCTCAATTTCCTTCAAGCCAACGAGGCCCAATGCGTGGTCGCAGCCATCGTGGTGGCGGAACGGTATCACGGCGCCAACACCGCGCCGCCAGACCAGAGGGCCGCCCTGTTGAAGGTGGTGCATGAATTCCGGGATGAGTTTGCCGATCGGATTCTGCCATTCGATGCGGCGGCGGCGGAAACTTGGGGAGCCTATGTCAGCCGTTCCACGCTCAGAAACCGGCCGCGTTCCTACCCGGATACGCAGATCGCCGCGATTGCGCTCACTCATAACCTCACCGTGGTGACGCGCAACACCGAAGACTTCCCCGAAGTGGATACGCTCAATCCCTTCGACCATTGAGTTTTGACCCCATCAAATCAAAGCTGAAGGAAGTCCACAGGCTCTAAATGTCACTTTTCCAGGACTGACCCCTCGGCCCTCACGCTCGGCAAAGGGGGCAGAGGTGCGCTGGATCCGTTACAGGTTCTTCGCTGTTTTCAGTGGAATACCGGACGGACCTGAAGAAGGTCTCATTCGGTTTTGCCAATCCCAACGGGATTGAATCTATCAGCCCAGCGTTGCGAGCAACGAGCTACGCTGGGTGAAAAGACCGATAAACCACTACCCTGAATGGGTTGAATCTGTTTCGTAAACCTTTGTGCTGCAACCCCCTTCAGGGTATTGGAACTTGCCTGCAATAACCCAGGGTAGTCCCTCTCGGAATCGGGCCAACCCTGGGCTATATGATTCAATCCCTTCGGGATTGAAGACAGGGCCATTTGCAGCGAGCGCAAAGACGGCATGTTTTATTCCACTGAAAACAGCGAAGAACCCCGTTACACCGATATACTTGTTGATAATCATGGACTTACGTTGATGGGACCCGTTACATACCCGTTACAACCCGTTACATTTTGTTTCAAATTTTGGCGCCGGGCGTGTTCTTGGGTGAGTGGTAGTGTTTTGCCGGTTACAACCGTTACACCGTTACACATGTTGATTATCAAGGGTTTATATTTTGCCCACCCGTTACATTGCCGTTACAACCCGTTACATCTTGTTGCATTCCGGCCTGCTTGTTCCCTGGCTCCTCTTGCTTTTTCTCCGGCTCACCTTCCCTGATTGAGTGGGTGAGGCGTTTCCTCCACCCAATGGTGGTAGTATCAAAGCGCGCGCCCTTCCACCAAACGAAGATTCAGGGACTTGCATACACACGAATTATCTGTATGATGTGTATATGACGAAAAGAACCAACATTGTTTTGGATCACACCCGTCTCATAAGGGGAAAAGTCTGGTGCTGACCTGTTCATTTGCAAGGGTTTAATTGGTCTTCGGGGTAAAATGAGATTTTGATTTTTCCGAGTTTGGCTTTTGGGTTTGGTATGCGCCTGTTTGGGCGCGTGTGCTGTCCCATAGCTTTATTGGAAGCCGGGGAAATACGCCTGCTCGGGCCGCGCCAAGTGGCGAAAGCTGCCGCCTGCTGTCCCATAGCACGCCAGCAAATTGAGCAGATCATATTTCTCCCAGAGCGCCGCCCGCAAAATCGTGAACAGCCGGGTGAAGCTGTGCGCCCAGTTGGAGAGGTGACTGAGGTAGCGCAACAGCACGTAGGTCAACAGCGCCGTCCACACCTGCCAGCGCACGGCGTTGGCGTTGTGGCCCAGAAAATCCGCCAACTGCAAGGTCTGCTTGATTTGTTTGAAGAAGACTTCGATCTGCCAGCGGCAGCGGTAAAGGTCGGCCACGCTGCGCGGACTCCACTCCAGGTTGTTGGTCAGGAAGGTCATTTCCCGTTCCTCTCCATCAATCTCGACCAGCGCCACCACCCGGCGCATCAACTCCGGCGCGGGTTTGTTCTCGTTGCTCAGGACGATCACTTCGTCGCGCAAAATCTTCGGGTCTCTGGAGGCGGGCATTTTCCGCACCACCTCATAGCCCATGTTCTCCTTGGCCCGCGTCACCCAAAAGACCCCGCGCCCGTCCAAATCCCGCAAGTGGCCGAAGTCCACATAACCCTTGTCGAACAAGGCGATTTCGCCGCTCTTCAAGTCGGCGCACAGTTCCCGCGCCCGTCGGTTGTCGTGCTCGGCGGCAGTGTCCACAATGACAAAACCGGGCAAAAGATTCTGCAGATTCAACCGCATATGGGTTTTGGCGGCGGCCTTGCGCCGGCGGTGCTTGGCCCAGTCCAGGCAGTTGGCCACCAGTTCCATGGTCGTGCTATCAATCACATGGATGGGCATCTTGAAACGGAAGGCGGGGCCACGGCGCTGGCCCGCGGCAAAGCCGGGCGTCTGTGCTTTCAAATGCTCCAGGACCCGCCAGAAGAGTTGTTCGGCCATCTGGGCCGGACGCTCCCGGTTGGCGTGGGAGAGGCCGTTGCGGCTGGGGGCGCTGGCGCCGCGCAAAGTGGACAGCGGCCCGGAATGCAATTGCAGCGAGTCGCACAGATCGTTGAGTCCGATGCAATGGGTGAGTTGCGCGTCCAGCAAACTGACCGTGTGACTCCACGGACTGAAGGTGCGCGACTTATCCAGAGCCCGGTCTCCCGCGCTATTTTGGAGACTTCATGCGCAGGAATGAGATTGCAAATCTGGCGCAAAACGTTAAACCGGGACCGTGTCGGTTTGATTTTTTTGTTTTTCATGCCTGCCTTGTGGCAGGTTCAAATGGTCAAGCCAACACTTTTTTCCAATTTCCTGTGGGATGGCTGTGGTTTTGGATGAATCGTTGGTCCGCCGCGGATTGAAGGCCACGGGCCTCAAAACCCGGCGCGCCCTGGTGCATCGGGCCTTGCAGGAATTGGTGCGGCGTGAGAAGCAGACCGGCCTGCTCTCGCTTCGCGGCGGCGTCCGCTGGACGGGCAATCTGGCGGCGATGCGCCGAGGCAAGATTGTGCTTCAAAAGTCCGTGGAAGCCTTCCCTCGCGGCAGTCTCGTCAAGTACCTCACGGCAGAACGGGACAAAGGGCAAATCGCGATACTCTCCGGCTGTGTCCAGGGACCTATCGAATCCAAGTGAAAGACCAGTTTGATGTCTGGCGGTATAAATTCCAGGACAAGGGAGGCGAGCATCCGGAAAGGGGTCGAAAGGGGTCAGTTAATATTTTAATATAACCGTTGATGCCGAATGCCCGCTTTGGAATTCAGTGGGCAGTGCGAATTCTCAAAATATGACAATACCATTAACTGACCCCTTTTCTGAAAACAGCGAAGAACCTAACTAAGCGCCATTCGGAACTGACCCCTTTTTCTTTACTTTAAGCTAAGTCACAGGAAGCGCAAAGCGGTCTAATTGACGACACAGGTTTGGAACTACGTGTCTTCTGTTCCGAAAACACCCTGCGATCTGCTTAAGCCTAGGACGACCATGTTTTGGTTCGTCTTCCTTTGGCGTTGCCAATTCAAATTCTGCTGAGCTGGACCCCTATTTTTAGACCACAGGTAAGTTTCGATTTTTGCCGGTTTGCTGTAGATAAGAAAGAGCAGACTTATGAAAGCAAAACGGAAAAGACACAGTGCGGCCTTCAAGGCCAAAGTGGGATTCGAAGCCCTGGTGGGGCTGAAGACGGTCGCGCAATTGGCGCGAGAGTATGCGGTGCATCCGGCGCAGGTCACGCAGTGGCGGGCGACGATTCGGGATCACATGCCCGAATTGTTTGAGCCCGGGCAACCCCGCACGGAGGATCAGGAACAGTTGATTGCCCAACTGCATGAGAAGATTGGCCAACTGACGGTGGACTTGGACTGGCTTAAAAAAAAGTCCAGGCAACTGGGGCTTTAACATGTTTAATCGCTCCCGATCCGCAGCTCAGCGTGCGGCGCCAGTGCGAGCTGCTGGCGGTGTGCCGTGGCAGTTATTATTACCAGTGCTGTCCGGAGACAGAGGAGAACCTGGCGCTGATGCGGCGGTTGGACCAGATGCATTTGGACCACCCGGTTTATGGCAGCCGCAAACTGACCGTGCTGTTGCGCCGGGAGGGTTTGACCATCAATCGCAAACGGGTGGTGCGGCTGCTGCGGTTGATGGGGATCGAGGCGATTTACGCCAAGCCCAAGACGAGTCTGCGGGAGATGGGGCACCAGATTTATCCGTATCTGTTACGCAATTTGGCAGTGACGGGACCGGATCAGGTTTGGTGTTCGGACATTACGTATGTGCCTATGGCAACTGGGTTTATGTATTTGGTGGCGGTGATGGATTGGTGGAGTCGTTACGTGCTGGGATGGCGCTTGAGCAACACGTTGGAGGCGGACTTTTGTGTGGACGCTTGGGAGGCGGCGTTGCGGGCGGGGCGTCAGGCGCCGTTGATTTCCAATACCGACCAGGGATCGCAGTTCACCTCCCCGATGTTTATCGATGCGGTGGAATCGGCGGGGGTGGACGTGAGCATGGACGGACGGGGTCGCTGGATGGACAACCGGTTTATCGAGCGGCTGTGGCGGAGCGCCAAGTATGAGGACATTTATTTGCAAGACTATGGCGACGGGTTGGCGGCAGGGCGCGGACTGGGCCGGTGGTTTGACGGCTACAACCGGGAACGACCGCACCAGGCGTTGGGCTATGCGACGCCGGCGGACGCGTATTTTGATCCCGGCACGCATGGAGCCCAACCGGCCAAATGGGAAGCGATGCAACCTGCCAGAGGCAGGAGCGATCGCAGCACTTGACAGAGAGGCAGGCGGCAGGAAAAGGCTTGAAATCAGACCGCCTGCGGCGGTAGAGTTGAGAACCCTAAGAAAACGGAGAGGGAGGACGGGCAGTGCTCCGCATCGCTCGTTCTCTCTTTTCGAAAGGGTTTTGAAACACGGAATGAACAGTAGTCAACTACAATTAGTAATGACAGCAATCGGCAAAAGTCGCGCTTATTTCATGCGCTCCGTGGTCTAAAGGATGGGGTCCACCTCAGACCTCAGACATGATACAGCATTCCAAAATATCTTTCGCGTAATCGGGAGCAAAACTGTCTCCTCTAAAAGACATCACATCGAGATTTGTCAGCTCGTAAAAGCTCTTCGCAGAAATGTCGCCTTTACGCATTGAATTATACAGTGAGGGTTGCTTTACCTTCAAAACTGAAAGCAGTGCAATTAGGACTTCTGTGTTGTTTTCATTCTCCCCGCCTCCCACTACCGAGGCGTAAAAGACAGTCAAAATTCCGAAAACACGTTCGATCTCTCTGAGCGTCAGATTGAAATGGCGAGCAAAATTGACCAAACAAGTGGTCAGGTAGCGACAATTTGGTGTTCGACTGCTTAATCCATAGTAATTAGCGAGTAGCTGACAATAGTGGTCATTTCCTTTCACGTAAACAAAGCTCCGCTCGATCTGTTCGTTTGGAAGATCGACAAAAATACTTCCAAATTTGAGCAAGTACGCTTCAGCGTCGAAGGTCCCGTAAACTGTTTTGATGTAGCTTTCGATTTGATCTCGATTGACAAGCAAAACGAATACGAGATTGTCAACGTCAAAGAGATGCTTTATGCGTTCGAGCAACTCCAAGGCAAAGCTCGGACGGCAGCGATCGAGTTCGTCCACTATTATTGTCAAAGGAAAGCACACCCGTCTCATAAGGGGAAAAGTCTGGTGCTGACCTGTTCATTTGCAAGGGTTTAATTGGTCTTCGGGGTAAAATGAGATTTTGATTTTTCCGAGTTTGGCTTTTGGGTTTGGTATGCGCCTGTTTGGGCGCGTGTGCTGTCCCATAGCTTTATTGGAAGCCGGGGAAATACGCCTGCTCGGGCCGCGCCAAGTGGCGAAAGCTGCCGCCTGCTGTCCCATAGCACGCCAGCAAATTGAGCAGATCATATTTCTCCCAGAGCGCCGCCCGCAAAATCGTGAACAGCCGGGTGAAGCTGTGCGCCCAGTTGGAGAGGTGACTGAGGTAGCGCAACAGCACGTAGGTCAACAGCGCCGTCCACACCTGCCAGCGCACGGCGTTGGCGTTGTGGCCCAGAAAATCCGCCAACTGCAAGGTCTGCTTGATTTGTTTGAAGAAGACTTCGATCTGCCAGCGGCAGCGGTAAAGGTCGGCCACGCTGCGCGGACTCCACTCCAGGTTGTTGGTCAGGAAGGTCATTTCCCGTTCCTCTCCATCAATCTCGACCAGCGCCACCACCCGGCGCATCAACTCCGGCGCGGGTTTGTTCTCGTTGCTCAGGACGATCACTTCGTCGCGCAAAATCTTTCGGGTCTCTGGAGGCGGGCATTTTCCGCACCACCTCATAGCCCATGTTCTCCTTGGCCCGCGTCACCCAAAAGACCCCGCGCCCGTCCAAATCCCGCAAGTGGCCGAAGTCCACATAACCCTTGTCGAACAAGGCGATTTCGCCGCTCTTCAAGTCGGCGCACAGTTCCCGCGCCCGTCGGTTGTCGTGCTCGGCGGCAGTGTCCACAATGACAAAACCGGGCAAAAGATTCTGCAGATTCAACCGCATATGGGTTTTGGCGGCGGCCTTGCGCCGGCGGTGCTTGGCCCAGTCCAGGCAGTTGGCCACCAGTTCCATGGTCGTGCTATCAATCACATGGATGGGCATCTTGAAACGGAAGGCGGGGCCACGGCGCTGGCCCGCGGCAAAGCCGGGCGTCTGTGCTTTCAAATGCTCCAGGACCCGCCAGAAGAGTTGTTCGGCCATCTGGGCCGGACGCTCCCGGTTGGCGTGGGAGAGGCCGTTGCGGCTGGGGGCGCTGGCGCCGCGCAAAGTGGACAGCGGCCCGGAATGCAATTGCAGCGAGTCGCACAGATCGTTGAGTCCGATGCAATGGGTGAGTTGCGCGTCCAGCAAACTGACCGTGTGACTCCACGGACTGAGCTGGACCCCTATTTTTAGACCACAGGTAAGTTTCGATTTTTGCCGGTTTGCTGTAGATAAGAAAGAGCAGACTTATGAAAGCAAAACGGAAAAGACACAGTGCGGCCTTCAAGGCCAAAGTGGGATTCGAAGCCCTGGTGGGGCTGAAGACGGTCGCGCAATTGGCGCGAGAGTATGCGGTGCATCCGGCGCAGGTCACGCAGTGGCGGGCGACGATTCGGGATCACATGCCCGAATTGTTTGAGCCCGGGCAACCCCGCACGGAGGATCAGGAACAGTTGATTGCCCAACTGCATGAGAAGATTGGCCAACTGACGGTGGACTTGGACTGGCTTAAAAAAAAGTCCAGGCAACTGGGGCTTTAACATGTTTAATCGCTCCCGATCCGCAGCTCAGCGTGCGGCGCCAGTGCGAGCTGCTGGCGGTGTGCCGTGGCAGTTATTATTACCAGTGCTGTCCGGAGACAGAGGAGAACCTGGCGCTGATGCGGCGGTTGGACCAGATGCATTTGGACCACCCGGTTTATGGCAGCCGCAAACTGACCGTGCTGTTGCGCCGGGAGGGTTTGACCATCAATCGCAAACGGGTGGTGCGGCTGCTGCGGTTGATGGGGATCGAGGCGATTTACGCCAAGCCCAAGACGAGTCTGCGGGAGATGGGGCACCAGATTTATCCGTATCTGTTACGCAATTTGGCAGTGACGGGACCGGATCAGGTTTGGTGTTCGGACATTACGTATGTGCCTATGGCAACTGGGTTTATGTATTTGGTGGCGGTGATGGATTGGTGGAGTCGTTACGTGCTGGGATGGCGCTTGAGCAACACGTTGGAGGCGGACTTTTGTGTGGACGCTTGGGAGGCGGCGTTGCGGGCGGGGCGTCAGGCGCCGTTGATTTCCAATACCGACCAGGGATCGCAGTTCACCTCCCCGATGTTTATCGATGCGGTGGAATCGGCGGGGGTGGACGTGAGCATGGACGGACGGGGTCGCTGGATGGACAACCGGTTTATCGAGCGGCTGTGGCGGAGCGCCAAGTATGAGGACATTTATTTGCAAGACTATGGCGACGGGTTGGCGGCAGGGCGCGGACTGGGCCGGTGGTTTGACGGCTACAACCGGGAACGACCGCACCAGGCGTTGGGCTATGCGACGCCGGCGGACGCGTATTTTGATCCCGGCACGCATGGAGCCCAACCGGCCAAATGGGAAGCGATGCAACCTGCCAGAGGCAGGAGCGATCGCAGCACTTGACAGAGAGGCAGGCGGCAGGAAAAGGCTTGAAATCAGACCGCCTGCGGCGGTAGAGTTGAGAACCCTAAGAAAACGGAGAGGGAGGACGGGCAGTGCTCCGCATCGCTCGTTCTCTCTTTCGAAAGGGTTTTGAAACACGGAATGAACAGTAGTCAACTACAATTAGTAATGACAGCAATCGGCAAAAGTCGCGCTTATTTCATGCGCTCCGTGGTCTAAAGGATGGGGTCCACCTCAATCCGCCGCATAGGAGTCGAAATAGATCACCTCGATGTTTTGCAGTCGAAGGTCAGCACGCCACATTTCAGAAAACGTTGTTTTCCCCGCTCCCCATGGCGCGTTCACAAAAATGACGAGATTCTCGGAAATATTTTGCAGTACATTCGAGAGCGATTTGGCGAATTCTTCCCGCCCGAAGAGCGCATCTTTCAAAGGCTCTTTCGGATCAATAATCGTCTTTGGTGGATTTAGTCTCATACGGTTTGGGCCTACGAGGGAGCCGGTTCGTTGGGGTCTTCTTTTTCTTCGCTGATGACGGGGGCGATGGCTTTTAGTTTGTCGGCGGATTCCAGCTCGATCAGCTTCACACCCTGGGTGTTGCGGCCGGTTTCGCGGATGTCGTTGACTTTCGTGCGCACCATCTGGCCGGTCACGGTGATGAGCATGATTTCATCTTCGCTCTTGACGGTGAGCGCGCCCACCACGTTGCCGGTCTTTTCGGTGGTTTTCATGGTGATGATGCCCTTGCCGGCGCGGGATTGCTGGCGGTATTCGCCAAAATCGGTGCGCTTGCCGATGCCGTTTTCGCCGGCCACCAGCAGCATGGCGTCCTGCACCACCACGGCCAGGGCGACCACGGCGTCGGTTTTTTCCAGGGTGATGCCGCGGACGCCGCCGGCGGGGCGGCCCATGGAGCGGACGTCTTCCTCGGAAAAGCGGATGCTCTGGCCTTCGCGGGTGATGATGACCACTTCGTCGTGGCCGGAGGTCAGAACCACGTCAATCAGGGTGTCGCCCTGCTCGATGCCGATGGCGATGATGCCGCCGCGATGGATGTTGGAAAATTCTTCCAGGGCGGTTTTCTTGACTGTCCCTTGGGCGGTGGCGAAGAAGATGAAATTGGGCTGGGTCCAGGTCAGGTCCTCCTTGTTCGCGCCGGTTTTGGCCGGGACGCGGATCATGGCGGCGATTTTTTCGTCGGCCTTCAATTCGAGCAGATTGGCGATGCTGCGGCCCTTGGAGGCGCGGCCCATATCGGGGACTTCATGGACGCGCTCGACATAGACGCGGCCGGTGTTGGTGAAGAACATGAGGTAGTCGTGCGTGCTGGCGGTGAAGAGGTGCTCGACAAAATCCTGGTCCTCGCCCGCCGCGTCGGAAGTTTCGCGGGTGGTCATGCCGATGACGCCCTTGCCGCCGCGGCGCTGGGCGCGATAGGAGCTGACGGCGGTGCGCTTGATCAGGCCGGCGTGGGTGATGGTGATGATGACGCCTTCGTTGGCGATGAGGTCTTCGATGGCGATCTCGCCTTCGTCGGGCACCAGATCGGTCAGGCGCGGGGTGGCGTGTTTGGCTTTGATCTCGCGCAGTTCCTCCTTGATGATGGTGAAGACGCGGGTTTCCTTGGCCAGGATGTCGAGCAGGTCCTTGATCCGTTCCAGGATTTGGGCGTATTCGGCCTTGACCTTGTCCACTTCCAATCCGGTCAACTGGTAAAGGCGGAGGTCCAAAATGGCGTTGGCCTGGGCTTCGCTGAAGGAATAGCGCCCGCTGGTCAGGCGATTTTCGTCACGGATGAGGACCCCGAAGCGCTCGACCTGGACGCGGGTAAAGTCGAAGGCGAGCAGTTTGATGCGGGCCTCCTCGCGGTTGGAAGACTGGCGGATGATGCGGATGAATTCGTCCAGGTTGGCCAGGGCGATGAGGTAGCCGTCGAGGGTTTCGGCGCGCTCCTCGGCCTTGCGCAGGTCAAAGCGGGCGCGGCGGATGACGACTTCGCGGCGGTGCTCGATGTAGCAATTGATGATCTCCTTGAGGGTGAGGGTTTTGGGCCGGCCGTGGTCAATGGCGAGGGCGTTGACGCTGAAACTGCTTTCCAGGGCGGTGTTTTTGTAAAGGTTGCTGATGACCACTTTGGCGATGGCGTCGCGTTTCAACTCGATCACCACGCGGGTGTTCTCGTCGGATTCATCGCGCACGGCGGTGATGTCAGTAATAACTTTCTCGTTGACCAGCTCGGCGATGCGCTCGACCAGCACGGCGCGATTGACGTTGTAAGGAATCTCGGTGATGATGATTTGCTCGCGTCCGCCCTTGAGCGGTTCCACGCCCACCCTGCCGCGGACCTTGAGGCTGCCTTTGCCGGTGGAAAAATACTCCTTGATCGGGTCCATGCCGCAAACCATGCAGCCGGTGGGGAAGTCCGGCCCTTTGACATGCTTCATCAGTTCGGCGACGGTGATGTCGGGATTGTCAATCTGCGCGCAGATGCCGTCAATGACCTCGCCCAGGTTATGCGGGGCCATGTTGGTGGCCATGCCGACGGCGATGCCGGTGCCGCCGTTGACCAGCAGATTGGGAAAGGCGGCGGGAAAAACGGTTGGCTCCTGATGTTCGCCGTCGTAGTTCGGGACGAAATCAACGGTGTCCCGGTCCATGTCGAGCATCAAAATGGCCCCGAGATGGCGCAGACGGGCCTCGGTGTAACGCATGGAGGCGGGCGGGTCGCCCTCGACCGAACCAAAATTACCCTGGCCTTCGATCAACATTTCGCGCATCGCCCAAGGCTGCGCCATGTGGACCAGGGTCGGGTAAATCGCCATGTCGCCATGCGGATGGTATTTGCCCATCGTCTCCCCGACAATGCGGGCGCATTTCAGAGTCTTGCGCGCCGGCAGGACGCCCAGCTCGTACATGGCAAACAGAATGCGGCGTTGCGAGGGTTTCAAGCCGTCGCGCGCGTCGGGCAGGGCGCGGGAAATGATGACCGACATGGAGTAATCGAGAAAGGAATTCTTGATCTCGTCGGCCACGTTGATCTTCTGGACCTTCTCGTTGGCGGCGAAGAGCGGGGTGATGCTGACAGGCAACTGCTCCCTGGGTTCGTTGGGTTCGCCGGGTGGGATGGGGGTTTCGTCGGGCATGGAGAATTAAAATGGAGTTTATTGGGCAGGTGGAGGGCCGGCGGCCTGGAGGCGCGCGATGATCTGATTGAGTTCCTTGAGGCGCTCTTCGCCGCGGCGTTCGATGTCCAGGGTTTCATCGGGCCGGAGCGCGACGACTTTGTCATCGCGCAAAACAACGAACTCGGAGTCGAATTGGCGGGCGCGCCGGATGGCGTCGAGCTGGGCATTTTGAAACGCGCGCAACTCCTTGTAGTCGTCCACGTCCAAAATATCGTCGCTCCAATTATAATCCACGATCATAACACAACTCCTGCTTGTGAGAGCACGGCCGACCAGAGCGAGCGATCGCGAATGACAGTGCGGCCATTTTTCTGGACCGCCACCAGACGCAATGACTCATTGGAATTATCAAACAGCTTCCAGGCGTCGTCCAGCGGGCAAAAGTCGTTGAAGAAATTGGCGAGGGTTTTTAAGAACCGGCGGCGAACATCCCGCACCGGAACGTCGTGTCCCCCTTCGCGAACGCGCCGCCGGATTCGGTCAATGGATTCTTCCAAGGACTGAATCCAAATAAATACCAGCTTGATAAGATAACCCGCGGCCTTGGCTTTCACCACCCAACTTTTCGTGGTGCGGCCACTCAAGGTCATTTCCCAGGCAAAGGTTTTTCGCTCACGGATCAGGCGACCGACCCGGGTGAGCGCAATTCGGGCCGCCGCGCCCGCCGCCGCATCCGGGGCAAACGGGGACAAGCCGCGCGCGATCAAATCCACATTGACAAACTCCAGCTCGCCGGATTCCTCCGGCAAAAAGCGGCTGGCGAAGGTGGTCTTGCCCGCGGCGTTGGGGCCGGCGATGAGGTAGAGGGTTGGCATGAATGTCAGACATCGAGGTTGCGGACGTTGAGGGCGTTGTCCTCGATGAACTGGCGGCGCGGTTCGACCTCGTCGCCCATCAATTTGGTGAACATCTCCTCAGCTTCGACCACGTCGGTCATGTCAATGCGGAGCAGCTTGCGGTGCTCGGGGTTCATGGTGGTTTCAAACAACTCCTTGGCGTTCATTTCTCCCAGACCCTTGAAGCGCTTGATCTGAAGGCCGCGTTTGCCCGCGTCCATCACCCCGGCCAGGATTTCGGCGATGGAAAAGAGCGGCTTGGCCACGGCCCGCTCGCCTTCGCCTTCAATCAATTCAAACAGCGGCTGGTCCTGGGCGGCGTAATGGGCCACGTTCAATCCCTTTTTGGCCAGCAGGCCCATCAAGTCCATGATGGCCTTGCTCTCGTGCAGCTCGACATGGCTGGCCCGGCGGGTGTGGCGCGGTTTGTCGTTCTTCTCGATGATGGCCGTGTCGGTCTCGGCGCCGAACAACTTGAGGTCGGGGTTGGCCGCGCCGAAATCGGCCAGTTCCTCCTCGGTGTGGAAATAATGGACCGATTCGTCGTTGCCATCGCGCACCTTGACCAGGTGGCGGGGCAGCTCGCGGGTCCCGGCATGGCGGTGCTCGACGTACTCGCCAAAATCCCCGCCGTGCCGGCGCAAGGACCGGACGTATTTGTCGAGCGAGGCGAGCAATTCGAGGATTTCGGTGAGTTGCTTTTCGGAAAGGACCTTGTCCGTGGCCAAGTCGTGCAGGCGCACGTCCTCGCTGCCCAACTGGATGAGGATTTTGTTGAGCTGGGCGTCGTCATCCACGTATTCCACCCGCTTTTTGCGGGTAACCTGGTAGAGGGGCGGCTGGGCGATAAAGACGTAGCCGCGCTTGACCAGTTGGGTCATCTGCCGGTAAAAGAATGTCAACAATAAAGTTCGGATGTGCGAGCCGTCCACGTCGGCGTCCGTCATGATGATGATTTTGTGGTAGCGCAGCTTTTCCAGGGTGAAGGCGCCTTCCCCCTCGCCGTCGCCGATGCCGGTGCCGATGGCGGTGATCATGGTGCGGATTTCGGTGTTTTGCAGGACCTTGTCCAGGCGGGCCTTTTCCACGTTGATCAGCTTGCCGCGGATGGGCAGGATGGCCTGGTAACGCCGGTCCCGGCCCTGTTTGGCCGAACCGCCGGCGGAATCGCCTTCCACGATGTAAAGCTCGGTGTTGGCCGGGTCGCGATCGGAGCAATCGGCCAGTTTGCCGGGCAGGCCGCCGCCGGACAGCGCGCTTTTGCGCACGGTGTCGCGCGCTTTGCGGGCCGCCTCGCGGGCGCGGGCGGCCACGAGGCTTTTATCAATGACCTTGCGCGCCACCGGCGGATTGGCGTCAAAAAAGCTCATCAGGCCCTCGTAAACGACGGAGGCGACCACCCCTTCAATTTCGGTGTTGACCAGCTTGACCTTGGTCTGGGATTCGAAGCGGGGATTGGGCAGCTTGACGCTCAGGACGCAAACCAGCCCCTCGCGCACGTCGTCCCCGGAAATGGGCGGGTCTTTTTCCTTGAGCAAATTATTGGTGCGGGCGTACTGGTTGATGGCGCGGGTCAAGGCCGTGCGAAAGCCGGTCAGATGGGTGCCGCCGTCGGTATTGGCAATGGAGTTGGCGAAGCAAAGAATCTGGTCGGTGTAGCTGTCGTTGTACTGCAGGACACAATCCACGATCACTTCATCCTTCTTGCGGGCCAGGACGATGGGTTTGGGATGGAGCACCTCCTTGTTGCGGCCGAGCTGGCGGACAAACTGCTCGATGCCATCCTTGTAGAGAAAAGTCTCGTGCTTGTTCTCGACCCGCTCGTCGGAGAGGGTGATTTCCGCGCCCGGATTCAAGAAGGCCAGTTCGCGCAGGCGGTTGGCCAGAAGGTCGAATTTGAATTCGGTGGTGATGGTGAAAATGGTGGGGTCGGGTTTGAAGGTGATGAGGGTGCCGGTGCTTTTGGATTTGCCGATGACCTCCAGCTTGCGGGTGGTGACGCCGCGCTCGAAGGCCATGTAATAGACCTGGTTGTCGCGCGAGACCTCGACTTTGAACCAGTCGGAAAGGGCGTTGACGCATTTGGCGCCGACACCGTGGAGGCCGCCGGAATATTTGTAAGCCCCCTGGCCGAATTTGCCGCCGGCATGGAGATTGGTCAGGACCAGCTCGACGGCCGGCATTTTCCACTTGGGATGCATGTCCACCGGGATGCCGCGGCCATCGTCGCGAATGGAGACCGAGCCGTCCACATGGATGGCCACGTCAATCTTCCGGCAAAAACCGGCCAGGTGTTCGTCAATGGAATTGTCCAGCACCTCGAAAACACAGTGATGCAAGCCGCGCTCGTCCGGGTCGCCGATATACATGCCGGGCCGTTTTCGGACCGCTTCCAGCCCCTCCAGTTTGTCAATTTTGGAGGCGTCGTATTTAGTATTTACATCAGGCTCAGTGCTCATCTTGGCGGTATTTCATGCTCAATTTTGGCCGTGGAAATCGTCTCAGCGCCACCGTTTTTGGGCGCGCGAATCGCTCCCTAAAAGAATAGGGAAAAAGGCGTGGGAAAACAAACTTTTTTTGCGCTTTTTTAAGCGAAAAAACGCAATTAGTTGTGGGGTCCGGCCCGCCCCTACGCCAAGGGTTGTGGAGCGTCTTTGGGCCGGCCGCCCGGCCAGAAACGGCCGGGCGCGCTGGCCCTTCGGGCTGCCGCCGCGATTACCAGAACTTGATGTAGAACAGGACGACGCAGGCGATAACGATCAGGCTCAAGATGACGTCCATTGCGTTCCAACTGGCTTTGGTGGCGGCTTTTTCCTCCGGGGAGGCGCCATACCAGGTGTATTTGACGGTCTTTGGATCCGGCGCCTTGGTCATGAGGCTGATGACGATCATGAGGACGGCGGTGAGGACGAACAGTTCCTGGCAATAATACCATTGGTGGATGTTCCAAAAGTCGAAGATGAGGCCGAACTTCGCTTTGATGGGTGCAATGGCTGCGTTGTACTGATCCAAGGTCAGAGTGCCATGGTAAACCTGCTCTTTGAGCTTGGTCACCATGTCAGAATCGTTACGCATGATAAGGTCGGCCGCGAGTTTGGCGAAGCCGCCCAGCACACCCACGGCAAAGGACCAGAGGGCTGCCGGGGCAGTGGCGCGCTTCCAAAAGACGCCCCCAATGAACAGCACCGCGATGGCGGGCGAAAGATAGCCTTGCACCGCCTGGAGATACAAATAAAGGTTTTGACTAAGACTCTTGATCACGAGCACCCAGCAAATACCGACAAAGACAATCACCGCCGTGGCAATGCGGCCCACGACCACCTCGGTCCGGGGGGGGGTGTTGGGAAACCACTCCCGGTAGAAATCCATGGTGAAGAGTGTGGCGCAGGCGTTGAATTTGGAGCCCAGCGAAGCCATGAGGGCGACGATCATGCCGCAGGCCACCATGCCCCGGAGGCCGTGGGGCAGGATTTGTGCCACCAGCGAGGTATAGGCTTGATCACCGTTGGTGGTGAAATTCGCGTCCGGGGTCTGGGTCAGCGCAAAAGCGATCATGCCAGGCACCAGGAAAATGAACACCGGCGTCAGCTTGAAGAAGCCGGCCAGGATGGTGCCTCGGCGGGACTCCTGCTGGTTTTTGCCGGCGAGCACGCGCTGGACGATATACTGGTCGGTGCACCAGTACCAGAAGCCGATGATGGCCGAAGCGGGCAGCACCGCCAGCCAGGGAAAATCAGGATCCTTGTTGGAGCGGATCAAATGCACATTGTCGCCGACTTTCGCGAGGGTGGTGTGCCAGCCTTCAATGAGATTGCCGTGGCCCAGAACTTTCAGTCCCATGTACAGGATGCAGACCGAACCCAGAATTAGCACGGGGGCCTGGAGCACGGAGGTGTACATGATGACCCGCATCCCGCCAAAAATCGTGTAGAGGCCGGTGGTGAAGGCCAGTCCGAGCGCGATGACCCAGAAAACGTCAATCTGGTGTCCAAAGATGACAACATGGTCCACGTTCAACAGGGTGCGGATGACGACGTCGCCGGCGTAAATGGTCGCGGCAATTTTGGTCAGCACCAGACTGGCGACGGTGAGCAGACTCAGGATGTTGCGCGAGCCGCGGCTGAAGCGCAGTTCGAGGAATTCGGGCATGGTGAAGATTTTCATGCGGTCGTAGAGCGGCACGAAAGCCCAGCCCAGAATAATGATCCACCACGCATGCATCTCCCAGTGGGCCATCGCCATGCCCGTGATAAACCCGGCGCCGGCCAAACCGACGAGGTGTTCGGAGCCGATGTTGGAGGAAAAGATCGAGGAACCGATCTGCAGCCAGTTGGCGTCGCGCCCGGACAGGAAGTAGTCCTTGCCGGACTCGTTCTTCTTGAGCATGGAGTACCAGACGACCGCGACCATGCCCAAGCCGAACAAGACGATCACGAACCAGTCCCAGCTGTTGAAAACCGTGCCGCTGCCAGGCGTGGCTGCGGCGGCCGGTTGCACCGCCGCGAAGAGGGGAGTCGGTAGATTCATATATTGGAGAGCCTGTCTGTTTAAGGTTCGGCAAATTTGGCTTACTGAACCGAGAAGCGGTAGATGATGGTGTTTTTATAGGTCTCGCCCGGCTTCAGCTCGGTGGTGGGGAATTGCGGCTTGTTGGGTGAATCGGGATAATGCTGCGGTTCCATGCAAAAGGCGGCGTGCTTTTGATAGACCCAGCCGCCCTTGCCCGTGATGGTGCCGTCCAGGAAATTGCCCGAGTAAAACTGCAACGCCGGTTCGGTGGACCACACTTCCATGACACGTCCGGTGGTTGGCTCGCTCACATGCGCCATCAGGGTCAGTTCGCCCATCTTTTTGTTGATCACCCAGTTGTGGTCATACCCGGGACCAAGCTTGAGTTGGGCGTTGTCCGCGTCAATCCGGGCGCCAATGGCCATCGGCTTGCGGAAATCAAAGGGCGTGCCCTCCACGGACTGCAGGTTGCCCAAGGGAATCAGGCCCGCATCCACCGGCGTGATGTTGTCGGCCGGAATCGTGACGATGTGGCCGAGGATGTCGCCTTTGCCCGCCAGGTTCCAGTAGCCGTGATGGGTCAGATTGACCACCGTGTCTTTGTCCGTGGTGGCAGTGAAATCAATCCGCAGTTCATTGTTCCCCGTTAGCGAATAAACCGCGGTGACTTGAAGAGTACCGGGATAGCCTTCCTCGCCGTCCTTGCTGGTGTAATGCAAAGTCAATTGCGGACCGGCCCCGCTGTCTTCTGTCATCCGGACGGCAGTCCACACTACCTTGTCGAAGCCCTTGTTGCCGCCGTGCAGGGTGTTGCCGTTGTTGTTGGCCGCCAGCGTATAGGTCTTGCCGTCCAGGGTGAAAGTGGCCTTGCCAATGCGGTTGCCGTAGCGGCCAATAAGCGCGCCGAAATAGGGCGGGGGCGGGGTCTTGGTGTAGTCCTCCAGCTTGTTGCAGCCCAGGACCACGTCGCCGAATTGGCCGTTCTTGTCCGGCATTTTCAGCGAGAGGACGACGCCGCCGTAGGTCATGATGCGGGCCTCCGCGCCTTTGGAGTTTTTCAAGGTGTAAACGTCCACCGCCTGACCATCGGGCGTCTTGCCAAAGGCCTCCTTGGTTATGCCCTGGTTGGAGGTTCCCCCGGGGCCGCAGCCGACCAGAAAAGCGGCGCATGCGCCCGCGCCAACGACGATTATCCTGCCGATCATGTTTTTCATAGTGTGTTTTTGGGTTGATTGAAACGGATTGGATGGCCGTGGTTTTGTGTTCAGACGTGTTTGAAGGTTTCAGGTTTCAGGTTATTTCTGCCCGTAATACGCGCCCGGACCGTGTTTGCGGAAAAAATGTTTGGCCAGCAGAACCGGCTGCATCGGTTTGACTTTGGGATGGAGGCGCAAAGTTTCGGCGGCCAGCCGGGCCACGAACTCCAGCACCACGGCGTTCTCCACCGCCTGGCGGACGCTTTGGCCCCAGGTGAACGGCCCGTGGCTGGCCACGAGCACGGCAGAATGATGCGCCGGATCGAGCTTCTTAAATGCCTCAATAATGACATGGCCGGTGTTCACCTCGTAGTCTGTCTTGATTTCCGCCGGTGTCAACAGGCGGGTGCAGGGAACTTCCCCGTGCCAGTAGTCGGCCTGGGTGGTTCCGTAGGAGGGAATGCCCCGGCGCGCCTGCGCCCAGGCGGTGGCAAACAGACTGTGGGTATGCGCCACCCCGCCGATTTCCTGAAACGCGCGATAAAGCACCCGGTGCGTCGGCGTGTCGGAACTGGGCTTGAGCCTGCCCTCGACCACCCGGCCCGTCGCCAGCGAAACCACTACCATCTGTTCCGGCGCCAGGCCTTCGTAAGCCACGCCGGAGGGTTTGATCACCAAGTGGCCGCTGGCGCGGTCAACTCCGCTGACATTGCCCCAGGTCTGGACGACCAAGCCCTCCTTGACCAGATCCAGATTGGCCTGGCAGACCTGCCTTTTAAGTTCTTCGAGCATGGGCGATTACAAATCATGGCCAGACCGCTGGCCTTGGCCGGAACTCATCCGATGCGCTCCGGGAAGCGCCAATTTTGGGGAAGCGGAGGTTGACGGCAAGTTAATTCTTAGCCCGGTCGAACCAGCAAGGAACTACTTCGCTTTCCACGAGGACGGATCTGCCTTGCGCCAATTCCGGGCTTTTGCGACTTGCGCGCGACGGCGCGAGGCGGTTTCGGTTCAGCAATAAGAATCTCCGCCGGGATATGCAGATGTCGGTGAAGATTGCGCATCATGGGAACGGAAAGGCGGCGGCGCCGGTTCAAAACCTCGGAAACACGAGCCCGGCTGCCCAGGGATTTCTCCATGTCCCGCCGCGTCAATCCCTGCTGCTCCATGCGAAAACGAATCGCTTCAATGGGATCGGGAGGTGGGATGGGAAAATGACGCCTCTCGTAATCGTTGATGACCAAAGCCAACAGCTCCATCTGCGCAAACCCCGCCGTACCGGCTGGCGGGTCGGTTTCCATAAGGTGTTCCAATTCGCGCAGAGCCGCTTCGTGCGCCTCTTTATTGTGAATGACTTGAACCTTCATCATTAGAACTTTATTTTGTCGTATTCGGCGTGTGTGCCAAACCATTTGACCAGCACCAGGCCGGCCGTATAATTTACTCTCACCGCCAAACGGTAACGATTGCCTTTGATGTTAAAGATCACGACGTTTCCCGCAAGAATACTGGCGCTGGCATATCTTTGCTTAATATCGGCGGGATTTCGCCACTGCGCCTGTTCCGCGTCGGCAAACTATGCCGCCAATGGCCCCTTCGCGTCGGCGTGTTTTTGGCCGCCTTTGATCAGTTCTTCTCGATTGCTCAGGATCATCGTGTTCCCAAACAGGGAACTTTATGAGCGCTTCGAGACTTTCAGCCAAGAGAATTTTTAAGAAATTCTGCGCCCGTGTCGCGGGCGTGCTCCGCTGGTTGGATTCCAACCTGGATACCCGGCCTTCACTGACCTTCATCGGAATGGAGTTGTGGAGTGGTGGAGTGATGGAGTGAAGCCAAAGGGGAAAATGAGAAATCACTTGAAATAAGGCCAAACAAGTGGGAGATTCCCACCATGACAGTCGTGGCAGACAACAAAAAGCGTGTGACCCTGCGCCTGGCCAAACCGGGGGACAGGTTCGATGTCCAGGTTGCCGCCGATGGGAATTACATTTTGACCAAGCTGGTGCCTGTGCAGCCAAGGGGCACCGCGAAGGTTCGGATTGAAAAACGCGGGCCATACCACGTCGGTGTCTTGGACCAGCCGATAAATGAGGAAGCGCTCAAAGATGCGGTGGCTGAGTTTCCGTGAATCCGGACCCGCCACCAGCCCCGGTCGCTTCGCCCCCGTTGCGGCATTTGCCGGACGTGAACCTTCTCCTGGCGGCCATTTGGGCTGATCATCCGCAGCATGCCAAGGCATTTGCCTGGCTTTCCGGGAAAAGCGTCATTCTTTGTCCCCTATCCGAGCTTGGTTTTCTGCGCATCTCAACCAATAAAAAGGTTTTCAATGCGCCAATGGAGAAAGCACGGGTTCTGCTCAACCAGTTCGCCACAGATCGAAAGGCGGTCAGGATCGCGGCGGACCTGCCGGCGCTTGGCTCCCACCCCGGCAAATCCGAAGAGGTTACCGACCATTACCTGGCCGATCTGGCGAGCCTGCATGGGGCCAGGCTGGCAACTCTTGATCAGAACATAAACCATTCGTCCGTTGACGTGATATTCTGAGAAAACCCGCTGTGGCCGCAAGATTTCTCGGCCAGGCGGTTATGCAACGTCGAGCTTTGGATGGAACGCCTGGCGAAATTGATCGGGCCTTTGTGAGCGTACCGCAATTGTAATTCCGAATTCCGGGCTTGACCCTTTCGCTTTCACCCTTTTACGGAATCTGAGCGGTCATTCAATCATGTTCTAAACGCAAGAAGTCTGTATAGGGGAGTTCGGTTCCGGAAATCGTGAGAACCCATGTATTCGTGGCGTTAGACTCACGGTGTAACCAGTAATTCTCTGGTTTGTTTGTGCGCATCAGGTTGACGCCATTGGTATCCATAATAATCATGACAGGATGCAACTCTCGGATCGCGTCGGGCAATCGCGGGTCGTCAGGCTTGATTTCTTCCTCATTCGTGAGGGAAGAACGCATCATGGTTAGAAACGCCTCCGCAATACGACGATGCTCCTCTGGAGTCCGGCCATCAGAACGTGGACGATCCTCTTCCTCATATTCCGGAACTGTTTTCTTCCGCTCGAGTGTATCCTCGATGAATTGCCAGAATCCCGCGCGGTCTATTTTGGTCAAAAGTGAGCGGCAGTCGGCAACATAAAGGCGTGCCTCTTCATTGGTTCCAGCAGCATCCTCGCAAGTCATTATCTCTCCGGATACCACCGCGAACTGTCCGTCTATGAAGCCGGACCAGCGTATTCGTCCATTGTTGGCATATCGCTCAATGAGCGAATGAGAATTCGCAAGCCCGTCCATATATGGACCCACAAAATGAACGCCGACTGACCCTTCAGCATCTGCTCTCGTCGTAGCTGGAACTGGCCGGGAAAGGAATTGTTTTGCCTGGATTTGCAGCACTCTGCGTTCGTGCCGAATCTGGAGGTCCAAAAGAGCAGGACTCAGAACAACGACACCCATGAAAACAGTGATCCAAGTCCTGGTTTTTTTTGACAGGATCGAACGGCTCTTCAAAATCAGAACCAGACCGACAGCAACAATTCCCAGGACGAAAATAGCAGGAACAAACTTGAACCAAAGACTCCCCCAAACAAACGAATCCAAAACGAAGCCGCTCAGGCAAAAGGCTGCTGCCAGACAACCGATTCCAGCTATGATCTTCACGGTGCGCATTTGACAAATCTGCCAAGCAGCCTAATTGACCTTATCGTCGCTCGGCGCAAGTTCCTTCTTGCCTTAGAATGTACCACCCCTTCGGGGATCTGAAAAGCAAAATGGTTTACGAGCGGCGAAGCCCTGCCTGGTGGTGACGGCATTGGCCCCTATGTTGCGAGGGCCACTGGGGCGCAATCCGGGGGCAAGAAAGGAAAGGGTCAGTTAATGGTATTGTAATATCGCCGTTAATGCCGAGTCCCCGCTTTGAAACTCAGTGAGTACCGCGAATTCCCAGAATATGACAATACGATTAACTGACCCCGTTCCGTTCCCGACGATGACGTTGGTGTCAAAAACAACGGTCATGCCTGGCGTTTGGCCGAGCGGTGGTTCCCGATAAGCTTGTGAATGAACGCGCGATCTTTGGCCGTCGGCTCACCTTTGCCACCAGACGAGTCAACCCCGGCGAAGGCGGCGCGCATTTCCTCCATCGCTTTGGTCTCCTGTTCGTCCCGCAGCAAACGCAAGGCCTCACACACCACCTCGCCGGCATCGTCAAATTCGCCTGACTTCACCTGGCTGCTGACGAAATCTTCCAAGGCCGATGGCAATGATACTTTCATCTTTTTTAACTTGCCGTGAATCCGGTCTTTGTCAATACGCACAACTGAATTACTTCCGCACGCGGGCGCGGATGGCGATGAGTTGTTTCATGATGTCGTGCAGGTTGCCGCTCCAGGTCTTGGTGCCGAAGGCGTCGTGCAGGCTCTTGTAAAGTGGATACAGTTCGCGATAGACGGCGTGGGCCTTGGCGTTGGGGGTGTAGCCGCGCGGCTTCAAACCGGTCATGGCCTTCTGCGCTGACGGAAAATCGGGATGCGCCTTGCCCACCACCGCCGCCACAATCGCCGCGCCCAGCGCGCAGGTCTGCGCCGAGCGGGACACCTTCATGGGCCGCCCCGTCACATCGGCGTAAATCTGCATGACCAGCGGGCTTTTATCGGCGATGCCGCCGCAATTGACGATTTGCTCCACTTTCACGCCGTATTCCTCAAAACGATTGATGATGGTCAAGGCGCCGAAGGCCGTCGCTTCGATGAGCGCGCGGTAAATCTCGGCGGGCGTGGTGTAAAGGGTCTGGCCCACCAGCGCCCCGGTCAGGAGTTGGTCCACCAGGATGGTGCGGTTGCCGTTGTTCCAGTCCAGGGCCAGCAGGCCCGATTCGCCCGGCGCGAGTTTGGCGGCCTGGGCGGAAAGCGCGTCGTGGGAGCCGGCTTTTTTGCCGCCGGGCTGAATATAATTGACAAACCAGTTGAAAATATCGCCCACCGCCGACTGGCCCGCTTCCAGACCGTAAAAACCGGGCAGCACGCTGCCCTTGACAATCCCGCACAGGCCCGGAATGTCGGCCAATTTCTCCGAGCCGGGCGCGATGGTGATGTCGCAGGTGCTGGTGCCGATGATTTTGACCAGCGTCCCCGGCGCCACGCCGCTGCCGATGGCGCCCAGGTGGGCGTCAAAGGCCCCCACCGCCACCGGAATGCCCGCCGTCAAGCCGGTTTTCGCCACCCAGGCGGCCGTCAATCCACCCACCGCGCGGTCCACCGATTCGACCCTCGGACAAAGCCGTCCGCGCAACTCCGCCAGTTTGGGGTCCAGTTTGCCCAGGAATTCCTCGTCGGGATAGCCGCCCCATTCCGGGCTGTACATGGCCTTGTGGCCCGCCGCGCAAATGCCGGCGATGCGGACTCTCGGGCGCCAAAGTGCCGGTCAGCTCCGCCGGCACGTAATCGGCCAGTTCCACCCAGGAATGGGCGGCGTCGAAAACCTCCGGGTGGGCGCGCAAACAATGCAGAACCTTGCTGAAGAACCACTCGCTGGAATAGGTGCCGCCGCACTTGGCCAGGTATTCCTGGCGGATTTTGCCGGCCAGCGCGGTGATCTCCGCCGCTTCCGCCGTGCCGGTGTGGTCTTTCCACAGCCAGGCCAGCGCCGCCGGATTCTTGGCAAAACGTTTGTCGCAGGCCAGCGGCTGGCCGCCGGCGTCCACCGGCAGCGGCGTGCTCCCCGTCGTGTCCACCCCGATGCCGATGACTTGTTCGGGCTTGAAACCGCGCACGGTTTTTTTGGCCGCGGCCAGGGCTTTTTGGATGGTGATCTCCGCGCCCCGGACGTAATCGCCCGGGTGCTGCCGCGCCAGGTTCGGGTCGCGCCCCAGAACCACGCCCTGGGTGCCGTGTTCGTAGCCCCAAACCGCCGCCGCCGCCTCCTGCCCGTTGGCCGTGTTGACGATCAACGTCCGCACCGAGTTGGTTCCGTAATCCAGGCCGATGACAAATTTTGCGCTCATAATCAATTCAGGGGTTTAGCATTCTATGATGGTTTTGACAACTTGGCCGCGGTAGGCGGCGTTCAGCGCGAACGCCTCGTCGGCGCGGCGCAAGGGAAAGCGATGGCTGACCAATCCGCGCAAATCCACCCGGCCGCGCTCGGCCAGCCGGAGGGCGCGCGGGTAAGTGTGTTTCATCCGCCGGCAGAATTTCAGGGTCAGCCCTTTGCGGCGGGCGGCGGAGGCTTTCATGGCCAGGCGGTCGTCGGACGGGATGCCCACCAGCACGACCCGTCCGCCGGGGCGCGCCATTTCGGCGGCTTGCTGGACGGAGTGATCGGCCCAGGCCGCTTCGATGGCCACATCCACGCCGCGCCCGGCCGTTTCTTTGTCCAGCCGCGCGACGGGATCTTCCCGGTCGCAATTGATGGCCACCGCCCCGTGTTGCCGCGCCACTTGGAGACGCCAGGGAAATTTGTCAGTGACGAAAACCGGGTCCGCCCCGGCCAGCCGGGCCACTTGCAGGATGAACAGCCCGATGGAACCAGCGCCCAGTATGGCCACACTGTCTGCCACGCGCAGTTTTGCCAGATCCACGGCATGGAGTGCGACACCCAGCGGCTCCAGCAAAGCCGCCTCGATGTCGCTGATGGTTTTGGGAACCGGGAAACAGCAGCGCGCCGGGATCAGCATCCATTGGCTCAAACTGCCGTCGTGCGGGTAAGTGCTGCAAAAGCGCAGTTGGCGGCAGAGGTTGGGATGGCCTTGCTGACAGAGATCGCAATGATGGCAGGGCTGGGCGGGGTCCACCGCCACGCGCGTTCCCGGCTCCAGCCGCCGGCCGTTGCCATCCAGCGCGCCCGCTCCGGCTTCCTGGACCACGCCGGCGAATTCATGCCCCAGAATGAGCGGCGAAGTCACCGGCGTATCGCCAATCCGGGCATCCTGGTAGGAATGGAGGTCGCTGCCGCAGATCCCCGTGACCTTGACGCGCAGGAGCGCCTGGCCAGGGCCCGGCTGGCCGGGGCGCGCCACCCGCTCGATGCGCAAGTCCGCCGGGCCGTGCAAGCGCGCGGCCAGCATCGTGGTCATTTTTGACCCCCGGCGATTCACTGGGCCTTTGCTCATGGTGCGTGTCTCATCCCGGCACTGGGACTTTTCGTCAGCCAGCGTGCAGGGGCGGTTATTTGATTGTGAACGGGCGGCGATGTCAAGCGCGGGGTGCAGCCGGGCAGAAAAAACCTCTTGACTCTCCCCTTGCTGGAGGCCCTAAACCATGCGGACTATGAAAAATTCATACAGCATCGGCGAGTTCTCGCAGGTTACCGGTTTGTCCGTCAAGACGCTGCGATTTTATCACGAAAAAGGAATTCTGCTCCCAAGCTCCGTGGATGAAGCGACCGGCTACCGCTTCTATGACGCGGGCAAGATCGAAAAGGCGCGCGTCATCATGCGGCTGCGGCAGATGGAGTTTTCCATCGAAGACATTGCCGCCGTGCTCGGAGAGTGCAGCGATGAAGCGGACATCCTCGATTATCTGGAGCGGCAGAAGAATGTGCTTCAGCAACGAATTCAGCAAGACCGGGACATCGTTCGCTCGCTCAATGAAATCATCTCGACGGAGAAAGCGGCCCGGCAGCTTTTGGAAGGCGGCAACTATCCGGTGGAAGAGAAAACCGTGCAGCCGGTCCTGATCGCCGGCATCCGCATGAAAGGCAAATACAGCGATTGCAGCGCGGGCTTTGCGCGGCTGGGCAAGGCCCTGGGGCGTTACATTTGCGGCAAGGCGCTCTGCCTCTATTATGACGGCGAATATCGCGAGGGCGACGCGGATTTCGAGCCGTGCTTTCCCATTCGCAAGGAGGTGGCGGCCGAGGGCGTGGCCGTGCGCCTGCTGCCGGGCGGCCGATGCCTGGCGCTGGTGCATCGCGGAGCTTACGATCAGTTGGGCCGGAGTTACGCGAAGATTTTGCAAAAGGCGGAAGAGCGGCAATGGAAGATCTCCCTGCCAACGCGCGAGGTTTATCTCAAAGGGCCGGGGATGATCTTCAAAGGCAACCCGAAGAATTATCTGACCGAGATTCAACTGCCGGCCTGCGGCTGAAGACAAACTGTGAGAACATCTCTTTGTGCCCGCGCCTGGAAGGCTACTTGGCGAAGAAGGCGTCCAGGGAAAGCGTCAATTCCGGCAAAGCCGCGCTGGCCAGCTTGCCGCCCGGGCCGTGGAGCGCGTGTTCGGTGAATTGGCCATCCTTGGGCTGGCGATAAACTTCGATCTGCTTTTCCGGGCCGAGGACGAGCCAGCATTCCTTCACACCGGCAGAGGCGTAGGCGCGCAGTTTTGAACGGTCATAATCATGGCTGGTCACACATACCTCGATGACCAATTCGGCAGTGTTAGGATGCTGAACCCAAAAATCCTCCTCTGTTCCGCGAATGACTGCAATGTCTGGCTCGGGTTCGGAATCCTCGCATGTGATGGGTTGCTCGCTATCAAAAAAATAACCGGGCGGAAGAGCGTGTTCCAGCAGTCGTTTCAGCCGGCGAAGCAGCGCGGAATGGAGGGGGGATTTTGACATTTTGGTATAAACGAACCCGTAGAGGAGTTCGGTGTTTTTGGGAATCAGGCCCATCCCGCCCAAGGCGCGATAAGCGGCCACGGACAGTGGCCAGAGAGGCGCCCCGCCCAAGGGCATCGGAGAAGACTCAACCGCGTTCATCATTGAGGAAATAATAGCCGGGCGCATGGTATCCGCAAGGGCGGAATGGCCCCCCAAATCCTCGCCTAAGAAACTCTTTGAACCGCGAAATACGCGAAATACGCGAAAAACTCTGAAACTTGTCTCCGAAAGCATTCGGGGTTCGCGTATTTCGCGTATTTCGCGGTTTACTCCATTTTCTATATTGGCACGGATCTTGAGGTTCCATATTTTATGAGGTTTTTGTTCGAGCTTGCGTTCTTTAGGCGATGATTGGGAGGCCCGCCCAGTAACGCAGCTTGCCTTTTCACCCTTGGGTGAACACGCTACGCTTTTCGCTAATGATTCGCGCATGAAATACCGTGTCTTCCTCATCCTCGGATTGTGCTTCGTTATCGCGGCCGGCTGCGGCCAGAAACCAAACGACCGGTTGATCGTCGGCATGGAACTGGCTTATCCGCCATTTGAAATGACCGACCAGCATGGCAACCCGGCGGGCGTCAGCGTTGATTTGGCCAGGGCGCTCGGCCAATATCTCGGCGTCCCGGTGGAAATCCAAAACACGGACTTCGCCGGCTTGATTCCTGCGCTGCAAACGCACAAGATTGATTTGATTATTTCCTCCATGACCGCCACCCCGGAGCGGGCCAGGGCCATCGCTTTCTCCGATCCTTATTTGAAAACAGGCCTTTGTCTGCTCGTCGCGAAAAATTCCCCGATTCAAAGCATTCAAGATGCCGACCAGCCGGGCAACGTGCTGGTGGTCAAACTGGGCACCACCGGGCACCTCTTCGCCCGCGATCATGTCAAGAAAGCCGGGGTGCGCATTCTTCGCAATGAAGACGCCTGCGTTCTGGAGGTGGTGGAGGCAAAGGCCGCCGCCTTCATTTACGATCAGATTTCCACTTACCAGAACTGGCAGCGCAACCGCGGCACGACCCGCGCCCTTTTGCAGCCGTTTCAGGAGGAGTCCTGGGCCATTGGCCTGCGGCTGGACGACACCGCCTTGCGCGGCAAGGTCAACGCCTTCCTGCGCGACTACAAACAGCGCGGCGGTTTTGAGCAGTTGGGCGACCGCTGGCTCAAGGAGCAAAAAGAAGCTTTCAGAAAACTGGGGTATCCTTTTTACTTCTGAGCGTGCGTTGGTCACGCTTTTTCATCGCCGCCAAAAATCCGGGCGCGCCGCCGCCGCCGCTTCTGGTTCGCGCCTTCAACTGCCTTCTGGTCGGGCTGGCCCTGTCCCTGGTCTTTTTTTTCTCCTTCCACCAAATCGCCTACCAATGGCGCTGGCCGGCAGTCGGCCCGTATTGGGAAATGTTCCTGGACGGGTGGCTCTGCACCATCCTGATTTCGGGCGCGGCGCTGGTTTTGAGCACGGTGATCGGATTGCTCCTGGCCTTGGCCCGGCGCAGCCGCGTGCTGGCCTTGAGCTACTTCAGCAGAATCTACGTCGAAGTGGTGCGCGGCACGCCGCTGCTCGTGCAAATTATGATTCTGTGTTACGTGGTGGCGACCGCCTTCGGCATGGAAAACCGCGCCGTGGTCGGGGTGCTGATCTTGTCGGGTTTCAGCGGCGCTTACATTGCCGAGATCGTCCGGGCCGGCATCGAAAGCGTGGGACGCTCGCAGTTGGAATCGGCCCAAGCCATCGGCCTGACCCGGCCCCAGATTTATCGCCATGTCATTTTGCCCCAGGCCCTGCGCCAGACCCTGCCGCCGCTCGCCGGCCAATTTGCCTCGCTCATCAAGGATTCCTCCCTCCTCTACGTCATCGGCACGCCGGAATTCACCAACAAGGTCCTCTCCGTCAATGCCACCACCTTCAGCCCCTTTGAATGTTATCTCCCCCTGGCCGCCGGATACCTGATCTTGACTCTGCCCATTTCGCTGTGGACGCGGCGCCTGGAACAGCGGCACAAGTTTGAGACCTAGCCGCCATGAAGCTGCACCTGGAAAAAATCGCCAAATCCTTCGCCGGCCACCGCGCGCTGGACGGCGTTGATTTGGCGCTGGCCGACGTGCGCTCCCTCGTGCTCATCGGCCCGTCGGGCGGCGGCAAATCCACCTTGCTGCGAATCCTCGCCGGATTGGAGTATCCGGACGCGGGGGCGGTGGCCATCAACGGCGAACCCGTCGTGTTCGAGGAAGCGGCCTTGCTGCGGCATCGCCGGACCATCGGCACGGTTTTTCAAGCCTTCAACCTGTTCCCTCATTTGACCGCGCTGGAAAACATCACCCTGCCCCTGGAAAAGGTGCATGGCCATTCGCCGGCGGCCGCCGCGGAAATCGCCCGCCAGTTGCTGGCCCGCTTCCGCCTGGAAAACCACGCCGCCCAGCGGCAGGCCGAATTATCCGGCGGCCAGCGCCAGCGCGTGGCCATTGCCCGCGCCGTCTCCATCAAACCGCGCCTGCTGCTCTTCGACGAGCCGACTTCCGCGCTGGACCCCGAGATGACGGCGGAAGTGCTGGACATGATCAAGGAACTGCGCGAGGAAGGGCGCGACTTTATTCTGGTGACGCACGAGATGGGTTTCGCGCGGCAGGTGGCCGACCAGGCGGCCCTGCTGGCCGGGGGCCGCATCGTGGAATCCGGCCCCGCCCAACAAATCTTCGATCACCCCGCCACCCCGCAAAGCGCCGATTTCCTGGCCAAAGTTCTTAAGTATTGACGCCCGGCCGCCGGGGCCATCCGTCAAGGGGTTGTCGTCGCGGCCTGGATGGTCACGCTGGCGCCCTGCAATCCCGCCGAACTGGCGTGCAGCACAATCGGACCGGCCCCTTTGGTGGAACGGATGATGGCCAGGCAAAGCCCGTTGAAGGCCTTGTGGTCGTGCGCCTGGAAGGACTCGAAGCTGGTGGCGTCCCCGTTGTCCGTCGCCGCAATCTCCCCGGGGCCTTCGATGTCAAAGTGAATCGAGGCATCCGCCCGCGGCGCCATCACGCCCTGGGCGTCTTGCACCGTCACCGTCACAAAGGAGAGGTCCTGCCCGTCCGCGTGGATCGTGGTCCGGTCCGGCAGGGCCGCCAGCTTGGCCGGATCTCCCGCTGTCTTGACTTCGTCGGTGGCCCACTGCTTTCCATCCTTGTAGGTGACAACCTTCAAGGTGCCGGGCTGGTAAACCACCTCGTCCCACCGCAGCCGGTATTCGTACCGTCCCTTCGTCTTGCGCCCGAGCGACTGGCCGTTGAGGAACAATTCCCCCTCGTCGCCCGAGGTATAGACATGCACGGGCGTGACCTGGCCGACGCGGTCCGGCCACGTCCAATGCGGCAGGATATGGGCCATGGGAAAATCCGGCCGCCAGTGCGCCTGATAAATATAAAACCGGTCCTTCTTGAAGCCGGCCAAATCTATGATTCCAAAATAGGAACTGCGCGAATTAAACGGGGTCGGCTCCCCCAGATAATCCCAGCCGGTCCAGACAAACTCCCCGCCCACAAACGGATACCGGTCCTGCGCCGCGAACTCCTTGTCCGGTGACGTCGCCCACCCCGGAAAATAGAGATCATAGGAACTCATCTGGCGGTTGGGCGCGTCCTCCCCGTGAGTCCCGTTGGCCACCGCGCCAATGCCGGTTGCCACCGGGAAGGTATAGACACCCCGGCTGCTGATGGTGGATTCGGTTTCGCTGCCATAAACGAAATTGGTCGGGAAGCTCCCGTGGAAAACCGGATACTGCG
The DNA here is from genome assembly GCA_963707025.1 of uncultured Verrucomicrobiae bacterium. Lineage (GTDB taxonomy): Bacteria > Verrucomicrobiota > Verrucomicrobiia > Limisphaerales > Palsa-1400 > JBEKOF01. The sequence goes on from CAVPOM010000006.1 coordinate 215,206, forward strand.
CATTGGTGGACATGCCGCCGCCTGCGCCCTGATAATTCAGGCCCAGCACGTCAATCGCCTTGGGGAATGGGCTGCTGGCGCGCGCGCTGTTCTCCGCCGAGGTCGTCGGCCGGGTCGGGTCCTCTTCATGCACGATGTCCGTCAGATTCTGCGCCACCGCCGCGCCGGTCGCCCCTTGTCCCTGTTCGCCCACTTCGTTGCCGATGCTCCACATGATGACGCACGGATGATTGCGGTCGCGCCGCACCTGCGCCCGCATATCCTGCTGGTGCCAGTCCGCGAAGAGCAGGTGGTAATCCAGGGCGGTCTTTCCCGACAGCCAGCAGTCAAAGGCCTCGTCCATCACGACCAGTCCCATTTCGTCGGCCAGCTCCAGCAACTCCGGCGCCGGCGGATTGTGGCTGGTGCGAATGGCATTGCAGCCCATCTCCACCAGCGTCTGAAGCTGACGCTGCAATGCCCGGCGATTGACCGCCGAACCCAGCGCCCCCAAATCATGGTGATCGCACACCCCGTTGAACTTGAGATGCTGGCCGTTGATAAAAAATCCATCGTTCGGAGTAAACTTAAGCGTCCGAATTCCAAACGGAGTCTCATAACTATCCAGCACCCGCCCGCCCTGCCGCACTGTTGTGACCGCCACATACCGATTCGGCTTCTGCGCCGGATACGGCCCCCACAAGCTCGGATTCGCCACCGTCGTCTTGCCTTCCGTCATCGCGCTGGCGCCCGGCGCGATCTGGATGCTGGCCTCCGGGATTCCAGCCACGGCCGGGCCGGTTTTGTTCCCGTCCGAATTCAGCGCGAAAATCTCCGTGGCCACGGCGACCCGCGCCTTCTTCTTTGAACTGTTCTCAACCGTGACTTTCAAATTGACCGTGGCCGACGCCGCGGCGACTTCCGGCGTGGTCAGGTAAGTTCCCCAATGGCCGACATGGACCGCCTCCGTCTTGACCAGCCAGACGTTGCGGTAAATCCCGCCGCCCGGATACCACCGCGACGAATTGGGCGGATTATCCAGCCGGATCACCAGTTCGTTGTTCTCTCCCGGCTTGGCATACGGCGTCAAATCCACGCTCCACGACTCGTAGCCGTAAGGCCAGCCCCCGACGAATTGCCCGTTCAACCACACGGTCGCGTAAGCCATCGCCCCGTCCACCTCCAGCAAGAACGATTTGCCCGCGTCCGATTTCGGCAGATCCAGCTTCTTCCGATACCACCCAATGCCATAAAACGGCAGCTTCCCCGTCCCGCCGTCGCCATTGGTAATCCAGGGACCTTCGATCCCCCAATCATGCGGCAAATTCAAGGCCCGCCACGAACTGTCATCAAACCCGGGCTGGACGTAAGCCACGTCTCCTCCCAAATTTCCCGCCGGCCGGACGTGCCGCTGCGCCGGCTCTTTGATGAGATCATTCCCCGTGGGCAGAATCCATTGCTTGATGACCTGCGGCGCGGGCGCCGAAGCTTCATTTGTTGGCGCGGCAGCCGCAGCCCCTCCGCGCCGTCCCCGGCCCCGTCCCGCCGGACGCACATCGTAGAGTAAACTGACCTGGTTTCCGGGCGGATCGCCCTTGGTGAACCGCCAGTCCATGTCCAGCGAGAGCCGTTCCCGATGGGAAACCGCCCCGACAGCGGGATTGCTGGAGCAGCCATTTTGCAGTGCGAAAACAAGAGCCGCTCCAAGAACCGCTCCCGGCAGGATGAATTTCACCTTGTGATGACGAATAAATTGAAAAACGGTTTTCGTTGACATGCCCGCATTATACAAACGGGCTTTCTCCGCGCCAGAACTTTCGGCGCGAATCCACGAGGGCGAAGGGACGGCACAAGATGGAGTGGGGCGCAGCTCGATGCCACCACCATGCCAGTTGCCAATTCCCTCTCCCCACCAAGTGGGGAGAGGGTAGGGTGAGGGGGTTCCATCCATCCAACGGTGGTTATATCAAGATGCGCCCATGGAGTGATGGCGCGGTCGCCGCGGCTTGACCCCTCTGCGGGCGCTTTCGTACTATTTGCGTTCCCCGTTGATTACCTGATCCGAAGCAGACCTTGTTTTTAGATCAATAATACATCGAAAATGCATGAATCCATTGTTGGATATTCAAGAAGTATGGCTTGTAACCTTGGACCCACGCAAACGTCTTCCCGCCCACCTTTAGATCCACACGGCTCGATCCGTGAACGTTTAATAACGCCCCTAACGTAGGAACGACCTTTGCTTTGACGTGCTGCGAACCGATTACAACGTCGCTAAGAGTACAAAAAACAAAATCTTGACCGCGATGAGACCGCACACGGCGAGAATGGCATAGATGTGAATTAATCGCCTGTTTCTCTTGTACCACATAATTATTTCCCGCCGCCTGGACGCGTCGTGAACAGGCCGACGATGGAACAATTGAACGACGTATAGGCCTTGTAGGTCCCGCGAAACCAGAGCACGCATTCCTCCCCGCCATACCGGCGCGGCACGTAGGGGCGCAAATTGTCCTGTGCCGAGTCGGTCGTGATCTGCCGCCAGGAAAAATTCAGCCCGCCGTCGCCGGTGACCCCGCGCCAGATTTCATAACGCTGCCCGGCGCGCAGCGGAATGTTCGTCGTGTCGGCCAGCTTGAACGGCTCGCCCGCGTTGCTCGATATATAGACCGTGCGCGGGTCCTGCGGGTCCAGGCAGATGCCCCCGGCGTAGTCGTCCTCCGCCGGATAGAGCGGTCGGCCCGCGTGGGCGATGAAGCGCTTCTGCCAATTCGTCCCGGTCCAGCGCGCGTAGTAATAATAGATGCGGTCGTCCGCCCCTTTTTCCGGCCCGGCCACCCGATGCCGCTGCACGCTGAACACACAGACCGGCCCGCCGCCGCCCTGCGCGCCGATTTCCCAGCACCAAGCGCGCCCGGTGGGAATCCACTGGTTGGGATCAGCCTGCGCCGCGTCGCTGAATTGATAAATGACCGACCCCCGCTCGCCGGCGTCATGCAGAATGGGCAGACTGGCGAAGCTCCGCACCAGTTCCCCGCCGGTTTTGTAAAAAGCCCCGTCCTGGTAGTAAAGGTGATAGAGCGAATTGGCCACATCGCGCGGATGCCCGTCGGTGTAAAGAAAATCAATCCGCCGGACCCCGTTCTGAACTATACTTGACGTAGGGCCGGATGGTTCCGCCCCGCCCAGTTTCGATGAACAGTCGCGGCGCCGACCAGGCGGCCCCGCCGTTGCTCGAGGTGAACACGGTGGGATTGTAATTCAGATTGCGCGCGAAATTGTAGATGCGGCCGCCCTCCGCCGAAAGCTGGAACGGGTTGGCGTAGGTCAGGCCCGCGCCGGTGCCGGGGATCGTCTGCTCCCCGCCCCAGTCGGCGGCGGTGACGGGATTGGTGGTCAGCGAACGCCGGAAGGCGAAGAACCGGTCGGCGCCGTGGCGGGCGTAAATGGCGAGCAGGGTTCCGTCCTGTTCCGGCAGGAGGGCGGGCACGTCGTGGTCGTCGCGTTGCGTCCAGGTGCTCGCCCACAAATTCGTCGTCAGCCCCGTCCGTGGATCGAACACATTCAACCCCGATTTCCCATCCGCAAAGCGCACCGAGCCAAAGTAAAGCAATCCGTTATGGAACACGGCCCGCGGGTCATTATACCAGGTCCAAGCCCCGTCCTGCGCCAGCACGGCGAAGTTGGTCTGCGCCGCCGCGCCCATCGCGAGCAAACACGCAGCCGCCCAGAGGGCGCCAGCCAGTAATCGCCGAGGTCCGAACGCGAATCGAAGGCGACTGAATAACTCAAGTGGCAGAAACAAACGCGCCTCCGCGCACGCGCTGATCCACGCCAGCCGCAAGGTCAGGCGGTAATGTGATTTCAATACCCGGCAAACTATACCCTTTTCAATCAATCTGGCAACGGGACTTTGCTGCTCAGGCGGCAGGGATGTGTGAGATAAAGGACAACTCAAATCGGGCGATGGGGCGCGTCGCACGGCCAAAGTGGAATCGGTGTTGCGTAGTCCACGACGCTTCGCTCTCCCCGCACGCCAGCGAGCTGCCGACAGGTCCCGGCCGGCGATGAGATTTTTGGACGGGGGGCTTGAAAAAAGGAGGCAAACGAGGAAATTGAAGGCATGCGACTGGTTATTGTGTCGAATCGGCTGCCGTTCACGGTTTCATTTAATGAAGGCGCGCCGCAGTTCAAGCCCAGCAACGGCGGTTTGACCACCGGGATGTGGAGCTATCTGGACCGCAAGGCGGGGGAGGGGGCGGAGCGGCTGGAGTACTTATGGATGGGCTGGCCGGGGGCGAGCGTGCCGCCGGAACACGAGGCGGCGGTGCGGACTTATGGTGAAGAGCATTACAAGTCCAGCCCGGTTTTTTTGCCGGAAGAGAGCATGGACCGGTTTTACCTGGGTTTTTGCAACAAGACCATCTGGCCGCTGTTCCATTATTTTCCGACGCTGACCCACTACGAGGAGGCGTACTGGCAGGAGTACCAGCACGTGAACGGGGTTTTCGGCGAGGCGGTGGTCAAGGCGCTGCAAGCGGACGACCTGCTCTGGATCCACGATTATCACCTGATGCTGCTGCCCAAACTGGTGCGGGAAAGGTTTCCGGAAATGCCGATCGGTTTCTTCCTGCACATCCCGTTTCCGTCCTGGGAGGTCTTTCGCATGCTGCCGCGGACCTGGCGGGAGGAAATCATCGAGGGGCTGCTCGGCGCCAGCGTGATTGGTTTTCACACTTACGATTATGCGCGGTATTTTCTGAACTCGGTGCTGCGCACGGCCGGATATGAACACCATCTGGGCAGCCTGGCCTTGCGCGAGCGGGTGGTAAAGGTGGACACCTATCCGATGGGGGTGGAGTTCGACCAGATCGCGCGGGCGGCGGCCTCGAAGGAAACCGGGTTGAGGGTGGCGGAATTGCGGGAGAAGTGTGTCGGGCAAAAAGTGATTTTTTCGGTGGACCGGCTGGATTACACCAAGGGGCTGATCAACCGGCTGCGGGGCTATGAATTGTTTCTGCGGAACAACCCGCAGTGGCACGGCAAGGTGGTGTTCATCATTTCAGTGGCGCCTTCGCGGATCGGGGTGGACAGTTACCAGGCGATGAAGCAGGAACTGGAGCAGACGGTGGGCCGCATCGTGGGCGATTTCGGCAATGTGCACTGGACGCCCTTGATTTATCAGTTTCGCAATCTGACTTTTGATGAAATCGTGCCGCTTTACCACCTGTGCGACGTGGCGTTGATCACCCCCTTGCGCGACGGCATGAACCTGGTGGCCAAGGAATTCATGGCGTCGCGCCCGGACCAGACGGGGGTTTTAATTTTGAGCGAGATGGCCGGGGCGGCCAAAGAACTGGGGGAGGCGCTGATCATCAATCCATTTCATCGGGAAGATTTTGTCAAGGCGCTGGAACAGGGGCTGACGATGCCGGTGGAAGAACAGATCCGCCGCAACAAACTGATGCAGGAACGCCTGCGGCGCTACGATGTGGTGCGCTGGGCGGATGATTTCGTGCAGGCCTTGTTGTCCACCCAGAAAACCGAGGCGGCGCGGCGGGCGCGGGTGCTGGCGGGAAAGGCGCTGGGTGAGTTGATGCAACATTACCGCACCACGGCGCGACGGGCCTTGCTGCTGGATTATGACGGCACGCTGGTGCCCTTTGCCGCCGTGCCGGGCCTGGCGCAGCCGGACGCGGAGCTGCGAGAGTTGCTCGACCGGCTGGCGGCAGATTCGAGCAACGAAGTGTGCATTGTCAGCGGGCGCCCGCGGCAAACGCTGGAGGAATGGTTTGGGAAGCTGCCCATTTCACTCATCGCTGAACATGGCGTGTGGTTGCGCAGGAGAAACTCCGACTGGCGGATGTTGAAAACGGTGACCAACGAGTGGAAGGAGCGCGTTCGTCCGATCCTGCAGCTTTTCGTGGACCGCCTGCCAGGGGCGTTGCTGGAGGAAAAGGAATACTCGCTGGCTTGGCATTACCGGGGCGCCGACCCGGACCAGGCATCGCTGCGCGCCAAGGAACTGCTGGACGACCTGGCGGGTTTTACCCGGAACATCGAGGTGCAGGTGTTCGAAGGCAACAAGGTGCTCGAAGTGCGCAACTCCGGCATCAGCAAAGGCGCGGCGGCCATGGAATGGCTGGCGGCGCAGAGGCCGGATTTCATTCTTGGCATCGGGGACGACTGGACGGACGAGGACTTGTTCCGCGCGCTGCCGCCCGCCGCTTTTTCGGTGCGCGTGGGCGTGGCCAGCACCGCGGCGCGTTTTTATCTTGTCAGTCATACGGCGGTGCGGCGGGTGCTGCGGGATTTGAGCGAAGATCCGCGCGAGAAAACCAACGAGCAGGCCCGGCCGGGTGATTTCATGTCCACTCCCAAACACAGCGGCCACAAGCCCGGCCTGGAACCGTTCTGGTACAAGAGCGGGGTCATTTACGAGGTGCATGTCCGCGCCTTTTACGATGCGGACGGCGACGGCTCGGGGGATTTTCGGGGGCTGACGGAAAAGCTGGATTATATCCAGGATCTGGGGGTGACGGCCATCTGGCTGCTGCCGTTTTATCCTTCCCCGCTGAAGGACGACGGCTACGACATTGCTGATTACTGCGGGGTGCATCCCATTTATGGCACGCTGGGCGATTTCAAGATGTTTCTGGGCGAGGCGCACCGGCGCGGGCTGCGCGTCATTACGGAGCTGGTGCTCAACCACACCTCGGACCAGCATCCCTGGTTCCAGCGGGCCCGCCGGGCCAAGCGCGGCAGCCGCTGGCGGAATTTTTATGTGTGGAGCGATGACCCGCATAAGTACAAGGATGCGCCGGTCCTTTTTCATGGAGCCGAAGCATCCAACTGGACGCTGGACCCGGTGGCGGAAGCGTACTTCTGGCACCGTTTCTTTTCGCACCAGCCGGATCTGAATTTTGACAATCCTGAAGTCCACCAAGCCATTTTCAAAGTGGTTGATTTCTGGCTGGATCTGGGGGTGGACGGCATGCGGCTGGACGCGGTGCCCTATCTTTATGAACGGGACGGAACGACCTGCGAAAACCTGCCGGAGACCCATGCCTTCCTGAAATCGTTGCGCGCGCATGTGGACCGGGAATATGGCGACCGGATGCTGCTGGCGGAGGCCAACCTGTGGCCGGAGGACGCCGTGTCTTATTTTGGCGGGGGCCGGGGGGATGAATGCCAGATGGCATTTCATTTTCCACTCATGCCCAGGTTGTTCATGGCCTTGCACATGGAGGATCGTCTGCCGGTGGTGGAAATCCTGGAACAGACTCCGGCCATCCCGGCAACCAGCCAGTGGGCCTTGTTCCTGCGCAACCATGACGAGCTGACGCTGGCGACCGTGACGGAGGAGGAGCGCGACTATATGTATCGCACCTACGCGAAGCTGGATCAGGCGCGGCTTTATCTGGGCATCCGCCGCCGGCTGGCGCCGTTGTTGGGCAATGACCGCAAGCGCATCGAGCTGCTCAATGCCCTGCTCTTCTCCCTGCCCGGCACCCCGGTGCTTTACTATGGGGACGAAATCGGGCTGGGCGACAACATCTATCTGGGCGACCGCAACGGGGTGCGCACGCCGATGCAGTGGAGTTCGGACAAGAACGCCGGTTTCTCCCGCGCCAATCCGCAGAGGCTTTATTTGCCTGTCATCCTCGACCAGGCCTATCACTACGAGGCTTGCAACGTCGAGGCGCAACTGGACAATCCCCACTCGCTGCTCTGGTGGATGCGCCGGCTGCTGACGCTGCGCAAACGCTGGCGCGCGCTTGGGGAGGGCCAGTGTGAATTTCTGCAACCGGAGAACCACAAGATTTTGAGCTACCTCCTGCGCTACGAACAGGAAACCATCCTGGTCGTGGCCAACCTCTCGCGCTTTGCGCAGCCGGTGGAACTGGATCTGTCGGCCTTCCAACAAATGGCCCCCATCGAGCTGTTTGGCCGCATGAAATTTCCGGCCATCACGGACGCGCCCTATTTGCTGACGCTCGGCCCGCACAACTTCTACTGGTTTTCCATCGAGGCAAAACCCCAGCCGTTGGAGGCCGGGCCGGGCCGGCCAGGCTGCCCTCGCTCTCCGTCGTCGCGGACTGGCAGGAGATTTTTACAGGATCATCGCCGACCAAGTTCGAGGCCTTGCTGCCGGGCTACCTCAAGGCGCAGCCGTGGTTTTTGGGCAAGCTCAAGACCATCCGGCTCGCCACCGTCAAGGAAGTCTTCAGTGTGCCGTTGCCGGATCAACAGACGGCCGCGCTGGTGTTTCTCCAGGTCGAGTATGTGGAGGCCGACCCGGAATGGTATGCGCTGCCGCTGACCGTGGCGAGCGGCGGCCAGGCGGAGCGATTGCGCGAAAGCGGCCTGGCCGAAATAGGCCTGGCGGACGGCAGCCCTCACGGCCTGCTGGGCGAGGCCTTCGCCCTGCCGGCTTTTGCCAGGGCGTTGCTCGAATTGCTGCGCAATCGCGGCCGGCTGCGCCTTCCGCGTGGTGAAATCGAGGCGACGCGCACGGCGGCCTTGCGGCAGATCTTGAATGACGAGGCGCTGCCCGATCCCGTCATCCACAACACCGCGGAAGGCAACGCCGCGGTTATTTTTGGCGGGAAGCTGGCGCTCAAATTCTTCCGGCGGGTTGTGGCGGACATCAATCCCGAGCTGGAAATTGGACGCCATCTCACCGGGCAGGGTTTTCCCAACTGCCCGCCGACGCTGGGCGCGCTGGAATATCGCAGCCAGGATTATCCGCCAATGACCCTGGCCGTGGCCAGGGCCTTCGTCCCGCAGGCCAAGAACGGCTGGGAATTCACGCTCGATGCCATCGGGCGCTATTATGAGCAGGTGGTGGCCGAAGTGGCGCAGGGTCATTTGCCACCGACCACCTCCGCTGAAGTCACGGACCACGTCGGCACCTATCTGGAATCCGCGCGCCTGCTCGGCGTGCGCACGGCGGAACTGCACCTCGCGCTGGCCTCCGGCGCGCCGGGCAGCGAGTTTTCCGTCGAGCCGATGACGCCGCCATCCCTGCGGGGACTCTTCCAATCCATGCGATCGCTGGCCTTGAAAAACCTGCGCCTGCTGCGCAGACAAATCAAATCGCTGCCGCCGGATCTGGCGCCCGTGGCCCAGCGCGTTCTCGAACTGGAGCCGGTCATTCTCCATCATTATGGCCAACTGATCGGACCGCGCTTTGCCGCCGGACGCATTCGCATCCACGGGGACTGTCAACTGCGCCGGGTGTTGTGGACGGGCCGGGATTTTGTGTTTCCCGACTTTGAAGGGGATGCGACCAAACCGATCAGCGAGCGCCGCATCAAACGCTCCCCGTTGCGGGACACGGCCCGGATGCTGCGTTCCTTCCATCACGCCACCTATGCGGGATTTCATCAGCAGGCCGAACGCGGCGTCATTTCCCCGGAGACCCTGCCCAAATTCGAACCGTGGGTGCGGCACTGGAACCGGGCCGTCAGCCGCGCCTATTTGCAGGCTTACTGCCAGAGCCTGCGCCCTTCCGCTATTCTCCCCGGCGAGGAGGACAAGCTGCACATCATGCTGGTGGCCTACTTGCTGGACCAGGTCATGGATGAATTGGGCGATGAATTGCAGCTTCACTCCGACAATGTCCGCGCCCCCCTGCAAGCGATCATTCACCTGACCGATGAGCAGACCTTGTTGCACCTCACCGGCGCGGCCGGCGCAAAAGACTCGGGCCAATGAAATCCGCGCTCCAGGCACCGGGTGGCGCGGAGCACCGCCCGGCCTGCCTTGCCCTCACGGCCCCTGATGGGCGCGCCGCTGATTTTGCGCTTTTAAACTTGCGCCGCGAGTCTGGACTCTGAACCTTGGCCGCTGATCTTGCAAAGCGACCAGACCACACAACTGTCTCCCATGATGGCGCAGTACCGCCGCATCAAAGGCGAACTGCCGCCCGAAGCCCTGCTGCTGTTCCGCCTGGGCGATTTTTACGAGATGTTCTTCGAGGACGCCAAGACCGGCGCGCAGTTGCTCAATGTCGCCCTGACCAAACGCGGCCAGACCCCCATGTGCGGCATCCCCTTCCACGCCGCCGGGGCTTACATCGCCCGCCTGCTCAAGGCCGGCCGCAAGGTGGCCATCTGCGAACAGTTGGAGGAGGCCCGCCCCGGCCAGCTCGTCAAGCGCGAGGTCACCCAGATTCTCAGCCCGGGCACTCATTTCGACGAGCGGTTGCTCGTCTCGGATCGAAATAATTTCCTGGCCGCCATCTATCCCCGCGGCAACATCTTCGGTCTCGTCCTGGTGGATTTGACCACCGGCGATTTCAAGGCCACCGAGCTGGAAGGCCAAGCCGCCCTGCGCGCCGAACTGGACCGCGTCCGGCCCGCCGAAATCATCTACCCGGCCGGCGCGGCCCATTTGCCCGCGCTGGCGCAACACAGCGCCGCCGTCTTCAATCCGTGCGAGGATTGGGTGTTCGCGCCGGAAACCGCCCTCTTCACCGTGCGGGAACATTTCAAAGTGGCCTCGCTCGACGGATTCGGTTTGCGGGACCGCCCGGCGGCCATCGGCGCGGCCGGGGCGGTCTTGCATTACTTGACACAACAATTGCGGCGCAATGTCTCCGGCCTGACCCGCCTTTGCTTTTATCAGCGCGCCGATTTCATGGCGCTGGATGCGGCCACGCTGCGCAACCTGGAAATTCTCGAGCCGATGCATCACGACGCCCCGCGCCCCGCCTCGCTCTATGGCGCGGTCAACCGCACCGTCACCCCGATGGGCGCGCGCCGCTTGCGCGACTGGCTCAGCTCGCCCCTGGCGGAGGCGGGGCCGATTCTGCGCCGGCGCGACGCCGTGCAACTTTGGCTGGACAACGGCGCGGCCCTGGACCAGTTCCGCCGCGATCTGGCCGAAGTGCGCGACCTGGAACGGACCCTGGGCCGCCTGGCCGCCGGCTCGGGCAACGGGCGCGATCTGGTTTCCTTGCGCCAGGCGCTGGCAAACATCCCCGCCCTCAAACAGCTTCTCCTCTCCCTGGCCGCCGCCCCTGCCGCCGCGCCGCCGGATGTTTTGCGCGAATTGCCCATGGCAGGCCCCGCCGGCCCGGCCCCGGCCAGCCCGCCCTCCTTGCTCCAGGAATTGCGCGCGCAACTGGCCGAAGCGCCCGATTTGCTGGAGTTGATTTCGCGCGCTATTGTTGACGAACCGCCCCTGGCGCTCAAAGAGGGCGGTTTGATTCGCGACGGCTTTGATGCCGCCCTGGACGAATTGCGCCAGGCCACGCGCGGGGGCAAGGACTGGATCGCCCAATTGCAGCAGGACGAAATCGTCCGGACCGGCATCGCCTCCCTCAAAGTGCGCTTCAATTCCGTTTTCGGCTATTACATCGAAGTGACCAAATCCAACCTGGACAAAGTCCCGCCCCATTACCTCCGCAAACAAACCGTCGCCGGGGGCGAGCGCTTCATCACGCCGGAGTTGAAGGAGATGGAGGGAAAAATCCTCGGCGCGGAGGAACGCGCCATGCGCTTGGAATATGAACTGTTCCAGCGCGTGCGCGAGGCGGTGCTGGAACAGTTGCCCGCCTTGCTGCAAACGGCGGCGGCTCTGGCGCAACTGGACGTCCTGGCCGCCTTTGCCCAGACGGCGCGCCTTTACAATTACTGCCGCCCGGAAATCGGCGGGGAGGGCCTCCTGGAAATCCGCCAGGGCCGCCATCCCGTGCTCGAGCAATGCCAGGCCGCCGAGCGCTTTGTGCCCAACGACATTCTGCTGGACCGGGCCACCCGGCAGTTGATGCTCATCACCGGGCCGAACATGGCGGGCAAAAGCACTTTCATCCGCCAGACCGCCCTCCTCGTGCTCCTGGCCCACACCGGCTCCTTTGTCCCGGCGGCCCAGGCCCGCATTGGCCTGGTGGACCGCATCTTCACCCGCATCGGCGCCAGCGACGACCTGGCGCGCGGGCAATCCACCTTCATGGTGGAAATGAGCGAGACGGCCAACATCCTCCACCACGCCACCCCGCGCAGCCTTATTATACTTGACGAAGTCGGCCGCGGCACCAGCACCTTTGACGGACTGAGCCTGGCCTGGTCCATCGTCGAGCACCTGCACAACGTCGTCGGGGCCAGGACGCTGTTCGCCACCCACTACCACGAATTGACCGAGCTGGCCGCGCGCCTGCCTCGTGTCAAGAATTTCAACGTGGCCGTGCGCGAATGGAACGAGCAGATCGTCTTCCTGCGCAAAATCGTCGAAGGCGCCACCGACAAAAGCTATGGCATCCAGGTCGCCCGCCTGGCCGGCCTGCCCAAGACCGTCCTGGAGCGCGCCAAGGAAATCCTGGCCAACCTCGAAGAATCCGAGCTTACCCCCGAAGGCAAAGTCCGCCGCCACGCCCGCCGTCCCGAACTGGAAAAGCTGAAAAAGCTCGCCCCGCCCCCGCAGATGGACCTGTTCGGCTGACGCGGGGGAATGGAGGGATGGAGTGATGGAAATGCAGAATGCAGAATGCAGAATGCAGAATGAAAAATGCAGAATGGAAAATGCAGAATTCCGAATCCGTGGAATCCGTGAAATCCGTGGTAAAAATCCTCGCGATGCGGAGCGCATCTGCCCGATGCAGTGGCGTCGCAGCGCAAATTTCTGCGCGAGGGAGCTTACCGCGCCCGGAACATTTTACGGCCAAGCTGTTTTGCAGCGTCGAGTTTTGGATTGCCTGCCCGCCGTAGCTCGCAGAGCGAAGGAGGGAAGGTCTGCCGAAATTGATCGGCTTTTGTGTGAGATCGCCGCACCAGCAATTCCGAATTCCGGGCTTGATCCTTTCACCCTCTCACTTTCGTTCATAAGCGTTTGCAGTGCAATCTGTTGCAGTTGAGATAGGACTAAACTATAGGGTGACGCCTTTGCCAGCCGCTTGATTCTTCGCCCGGCACAATGTAGTTTTCCCGGATGACCGCTGTCGCCAACAAGCTGCTGGACGATTTCAAGAAGCTCGCCCCGCACGAGCAATTGATCGTCCGCGAAAGAGTGATCTCCCTCACCGAAGTCCGCCAGCGCGAGGCCTTGAACCGCCTGCGGGGCTCCAGCGCCGGGAAGGGGCTGCTGGACAAACTGCTCGCCGACCGGGCCAGGGAGCGCGCCCGTGGCTGACGCGATCGTCTTGGACACTTCGGCCATTTTGACCCTGACCGGCAACGAACCCGGGGCCGACGAAGTGCAGACGTATCTGGCGGAGGCCATCGCAGGGCGCATTCAGTTGCACGGCTCGTTCGCCAGCCTGACCGAGGTGGAATACATCACCGCGCAGGAGGAGGGAGCGGAGGCCGCCCGCCAGCGGCTGGCTGACCTCAACGCGATGCCCGTCCAATGGCTGCACTCGGACGCCGCCCTGTGCCACGAGGCGGCGAGGCTCAAGGCAGCGCACAAAATTTCATTCGCCGACGCCTTTATCGCGGCCACCGCCAGCCGGTTCGACGCCACGCTTGTGCATAAAGACCCGGAGTTCCACCCGCTCGCTGCCGAGGTGAAGCAGCACTTGCTCCCGCCAAAGTCCGGTGCCCCAAGCTCGTGAAGGCCGGTTCATCTGGTATGGACGGCTCTCTCCGCGCTGTCTGTTCCCATTTCGCCTGTCCACCGTCCTGTCCGCCGTCCTGTCCACCGTCCTGTCCACCGTAGGCCCTGCGAAGGTGGAAGGCCCGGCGAAGGTGGAAGGCCGTAAGAAGGCGGAAGCTCGCAGAGCGAAGGAGGGAACGTCTGCCGAAATTGATCGGGCTTTGTGAGAGTACCGCAATTGGAACTCCGAATTCTGGGCTTGATCCAATTAACACTAAGCACTTGCAGTCCAACTGGTTACTATTTACAGTGGGCAAAAGTATGGGTTACCCCTTAGAGACCCCTTAGACGCTCAGGCAGATACGCCAAAGCAGGACTTGGCCCCCAATGATGATGTTCGATTTTCCATAATCCGTCAATTGCCCGGCGCAGCGGTTGTTGCCTCGACCGACTGGTTAGCGCCGAATGTCATCAAGAACCTTCTCCTGAGCAATCTTCTGCATCATGCGCGATATCTTCTCCTTGTCGTGTTCGGCCACAAACTGAACAGCAAATTCTCTGAAACGTCGCCGGCAAAGATACCAGGCGCTCGAAAGGTTCAAAGCAACGAACAAGGAAAAGGCCAATGCAGCACGAAGCGGCTTCACATTCGGATGGTGAAGCACAATCCTGGCGTTCCAAATCAGTACAATGCCCCACCAGACGAAAAAAACGACAGCGAACCAGCGATAGAAACGCCTCATCTGGACAAGGCCGACGGTCAGCCATGCCACAACAGCGAAACCGACAGCCTCAACATTATACCAAAGCATCGGAATCGTCTCGCCTGCCGCTTGATAGGCCTTCATCGGTCGCGCGACCAACCCGTTCACTTGCGTGAGGAGGGCCAAACAACACCATGCTGCCACAAAGCAGAAAATGCGAGGACGCTTCATAGGAGCTAACAATTATTCAGACGTTCGCATGGTCGCAGACTAGAGCATTTCCATAAATCATGTAGCGTAGCGGGCGTTTAAAAAGAAGCCCCGGCAATCGGCGGTGGAGATGGCTTCAAAGGCAATCTTCGCCGCTTGGAGCAGTTCCTTGGCGGTTCGCGGCGCGAGACCTCGCATAATTTGTTTGACCTTGCTCCACATATTTTCGATGGGATTAAAGTCTGGCGAATAGGGCGGCAGATACAGCAGCGTTGCCCCGGCCTCTTCGATGGCTTGGCGGACTCCGGTCACCTTATGCGTGGCCAAGTTGTCCATGATGACCAAGTTACCCTTGCGCAACTCCACCACCAGCCCCTGCTGGATCCAGGCCAAAAACATTTCCCCGTCCATGGCCCCCTCAAAGAGGCAGGGGGCCGCAGGCCCGGCCAGACGAATGGCGCAGACCAGGGTGGTGGTCTGATAATGTCCCTGCGGGACGTGGGCCGCCAGTCTTCGGCCCACGGGTGACCGCCCGCAAAAACGGGTCATCTTGGTGTTGGCCCCGCTTTCATCCACGAAGACCAGTCGGGCAGGTGGGTCACTTGCCAGACGCTCATGCCAATGGGCCCGCTTTTCGGCCACGTCCGGACGGTTCTGCTCGGCGGCGCAGAGCGTTTTTTTTATAGCTCAACCCCAGTTTGCGCAGCCACAAATCCACAGTGGAGGTCCCGAAAGGGCGGTCCAGACGCGCCCCCAACTCGGCCAACGTCGCGTCGGGCTGGGCCGCCACCAGCTTTTGCAGGCGAGCCTGGCGTCCGGCGTTCAGCAGCGTTTTGCGCCCGCACAAATGGGTTTGCGGCTGGAGCGTGCCGCGCTCTTGGAACTGCTGCCGGACCCGGCGCACCGCCGCCACGCAAAAGCCGAAAAAGTCCGCGATCTCGCGGGTGCTTTTGCCTTGTTCATAGAGTTGCAGGATGCGCTCGCGCGCAGACACGGGTATCGCTCGCATGGCTCAAGCCTGCCAGCCCTCTCGCCCCAGTCAAGCTATATCATTTATGGAAACGCTCTAGATCACTGGGTCAAGTGTTACGTTTTGATTCAATTCACGCTGAGGCTCGATCAATTTCGGCAGACGTTCCAACCAAAACTCGACGTTGCAAAACAGCTTGGCGGTGAAATCCTCCGACCACAGTTGGCTCTTGCGCAAAAATTTCCGCTTCTCCGGCGGCGGGTTTGCCCAACGGCGACGCCGCATGGGACGCCGCAGTTGCACGGCCTGGCTGGCGCTCACTTCCCGATCTTGCCGCTTCCGGAGCTCTTGTTCAATAAACCTCGTCGTGTGTTCCAACGCCTTCAAGCAGAATGGCTTCTTGTCCGCTATGTTTGACAAATTGAAAGACGATGCGGAGGTCATACCCGGCGCTACAGGCCCACGATCCGGCCAGCTTCCCCTTTAACTTGTGAGATTTGAGCTGCGGATGAAAGGCATCGGCCGCAAGCAACTCCAGCGTCAATTGCAATTCCGGCCCGAGTCGAGGATGTTTTTGAACGAAGCGCCGTGCGGAACGCACAAAGGCCTTGGAGGGAAGGAGCAGGCGTTTCAAGCAAGGATGCGTTTGACGATCTGTTTCGGCGTGGCAGGACGGCAACAGCCTCCTTCAAATTCCCGGCGCGCCGATTTCACCGCTTGGAGCAGAGTTTCGCGGCGGCGTTCTGCGAGACGATGTTGCAAGACCTCGACCAGGGATTCCTGTTCTTCGACGCCCAATTCGTCAGCCGAATCCAACACCTGTGCAAATGTCTTCATGGCTGTGATAATATGCCTGTTCATCAGAGAATGCAAGCGCCAGGACCGTCACCGAGAACCGTCTTCCGAGGCGGGAGGAACTCATCGAAGACCTCACCGACCTGATGAAGGGCGGTAAGCTGGATGTAACACAATGTAACGGGGTGTAACGGGGGCAGTTTTCGTAAACCCTTGATAATCAACAACTGTAACGGTGTAACGGGTGTAGCGCATCTCACCCTGCCTGCAAGAGTGGGCCTCGAACAAGTCGCCACCCACAAACGAGTCGCAAGCCTTTCCCCGGACACCCAAGGCTCGCCGCTCAGCGGGCCAGCCAGCCGCCGTCCACGTTCAGGATAGTCCCGTTCAAATAATCGGCCTCGGGCGAGGCCAGGAAAACGCAGCCGCCCGCAATGTCTTCGGGCTGGCCCCAGCGGCCTTCCGGGATGCGATCCAGGATGGTCTGGCTGCGCTTGGCGTCTTCGCGGATGGGGCGGGTGTTCTCGGTCGCGATGTAGCCGGGGGCGATGGCGTTGACGTTGATGCGCTCCCGCGCCCATTCGTTGGCCAGGGCCTTGGCGATGCCGGCGATGCCGTGTTTGCTGGCGGTGTAGGCCGGCACAAACAGGCCCCCTTGAAAGGACAGCATCGAGGCAATGTTGACAATTTTCAACCGCGCCTCGGCGGGGGATTTCTCGCGCCCGCCTGTCATCCACCAGCGCGCCGCCGCCTGGCAAAGAAAAAACGGCGCGCTCAGGTTCAGGCGCAGCACCGCGTCCCAGTCCGCCTCGGAAAAATCCACCGCCGGGGCGCGCCGGATGATGCCCGCGTTATTGATCAGTCCGTCAATCCGCCCGGCCTCATTCAAAACCTGCGCCACAACCTCGCCCGCCTCCTTTTGTCTCCCCTGGCCAAGGTCGGCGGTCACGGCAATAAATTCGCCCCCGGCCTGGCGGCATTGCGCCGCCGTCTCGTTTTGTTCGCCGATGTCCACCCCGGCGACTTTGGCCCCTTCGCGGGCGAAGGCCACGGCGTAACCCTGGCCCAGGCCGCGGCTCGCGCCAGTGACGACGATGACTTTGTTGGCGAATCGTTTCATGGTGAGGGTTTGTTGATTTGGTTCAGCGCAAATCGCCGGGTTTCACATGGTCCATGTCATCAAAGGACTGATTCTCTCCGGCCATGCCCCAAATAAATTTGTAGTTGCCGAATCCGCAGCCGGCATGGATGGACCAGGAGGGCGACAGCACCGCCTGCTCATTGTGGATGAACAAATGCCGGGTGGCCGCCGGTTCGCCCATGTAATGGACCAGCACGCGTTCGCCCAGGTCGAAATAAAAATAAACCTCCGTCCGCCGGCTGTGGGTGTGCGGGGGAAAAGTGTTCCAGACATTGCCCTCGGCCAGTTCGGTGTAACCCATGACGAGCTGGCAACTGCGCAGGCCCCCCGTGTGAATGTATTTGCGGATGGTGCGCAGGTTGGCGCTGGCCTGGCTTCCCAGCGTCACCGCCCCCGCCTCGCCCCGCGTCAGCACGGCCGCCGGAAAGGCCGCGTGGGCCGGACAGCTCAAAAAGAAAAACTTGGCCAGACGGTCCGGATCCTTGCTGGCAAAGGCCACTTTGCGCGTGCCGGCGCCGAGATAGAGGCAGGCCAGCGAATCCACCGCCATGGTCTTGCCGTCCACATGCGCCTCGCCCGGACCGCCCGTGTTGATCGCGCCCAATTCGCGCTGCTCCAGAAAAAAAGGCCGGCCGGTTTCCCAATGGCTGGGCAACTCCACCGGCTCGCGCGACGGCTCAATCCCCCCGGCGGCCAGCCGGTCCAGATCGGTGAACACGCCGTTGACCTCTCCCGGCGAGTAGAGGTCTTGCACCAGAAAAGTGCCCCGCAATTCCTCCGTGGTCATCCGTCCGGCTTCGGCCGGACGCGGCATTCGGCGAATGGTGTTTTGAATCATGGCCTTTGAATCTAAATTTTTGGCGGCGCGTTTTCAATTGAATTCTCCGTCCCTTTGGCGGCAAAATGAGCCGGTTCAGCCAAACAGCAATACATGCTTTATGAAATGCGTGCTCGCTCATCTCTTCTTCCGCCGCCGCATCACTTTCATCACCGCTTTGGGTGGCTTTTGCCTGAGTGGCCCCCTTCCGGCCGCCGACACCGCGGCGATCACGCCGGCCGCTGTCCTGGCCTCGATGGAACGTGTGGCCGACTGGCAGTTGGCCAACCCCAGCTCGCATAGCCGCACCGACTGGACCTGCGCCGCGGGCGACGCCGGCTTCATGGCGCTGGCCGGCATCTCGGGCAATCCCAAATACCGCGACGCCATGCTCGCCCTCGGCGAAACCAACCAATGGCAGCCGGGAACCAGGATTTACCATGCCGACGACCATTGCATTGGGCAAACCTACACGGAGCTTTACCTGCTCTACCGCGAACCGCGCATGATCAAACCATTGCGCGAGCGTTTTGACGCGATTTTGGCCAAACCGAGCGAGGTGCGGAGCCTGGCCTTTGGGAATCCGAAGGCCACGGAAAAACTGGTCGTGGTGCGACGCGCTGTTCATGGGGCCGCCCACCTGGCTGCGCCTCTACGCCGCCACCGATGACGAGCGCTACCTGAATTTTGCCGTGACCAATTGGTGGCGCACGGCGGATTATTTATATGACAAGGAGGAGCATCTCTTTTTCCGCGACAGCACCTACTTTCAAAGAAAGGAAGCCAACGGGAAAAAGGTCTTTTGGAGCCGCGGCAACGGCTGGGTCATGGCCGGCCTGGCGCGCGTGTTGCAATACCTGCCCATGAATCATCCCGACCGTCCGCGTTTCGAGCAAATGTTCAAGGAGATGGCAGAAAAAGTCCTGGCCTGCCAGCAATCCGACGGCCTCTGGCGCGCCAGCTTGCTGGACCCGGCAACTTACACCCAAAAGGAAACCAGCGGCTCCGGCTTTTACACCTACGCCCTGGCCTGGGGCGTGGATCAGGGATTGCTGGACAAGGCAGGCTTCCAACCCGCTGTCGAGAAGGCCTGGACGGCCCTGGCCGGCTGCGTGGATGCGGACGGCCGGCTGACGCATGTCCAGCCCGTCGGGGCGACTCCAAAAACCTTTGCCGAAACCTCCACCGACATTTTTGGCGTGGGCGCGTATTTGCTGGCGGGGAGCGAAGTGTATCGCATGGCGGTTCTAGCAACGGGACCTGTCGGAATTGGGAATGGGTCTTATTCAGTGAATGGGGAGATGACAGTCAAAGTTACAAATCCCTCTTCATTCAGGCGCGATTGTGAGACCATTGAGATTAATCCAAGGGATATTCTGAAACTTTTGGCGCCGATGAAGATACCTTCAGAATCCAATTATGAGTCGCTTGGCAAAAAATATTTCCAATCCAACGGCTTCTCTGTGATGGATGGCGTTTCTTCGCGCATTTTGGATTCGCAAACTTACGCTTCAGAACCGGGACAAGTGCCGGATAAATTGGTCTTCCAAGTTGACCTCGCGCCGGACGAGACGAGGCAGGACCGTGCCATTGTGACTGGTAATCTGCCCGCCACACCACAACCCCTGATCAAGACCTTCGCCCGCTACGTCCCGGAGCGCTACGACGATTTCGCCTGGGAGAGTGACCGTATCGCCCACCGCGTTTACGGCCAGGCGCTGATCCAGGCCGAGGGGACAGTGACCAGCGGGCCGGATGTCTGGATCAAGCGCCAGCGCGATCTTATCATTGACAAGATGTACAAGGCCAAAAAATATCACGAGGACAATGGCGACGAGATGGATGATTACCGGGTCGGCAACAGCCGCGGCTGCGGCGGCACGGGCATCTGGGACGGCAAAAAACTTTACGTTTCCAGCAATTATCGCAATTGGAAACTCATCACCACCGGGCCGGTCCGCTCGGAATTCGAATTGACCTACGATCCCTGGGTGGCCGATGCCGCCAGCCGCAAAGTGGCCATGACCGAGCGCATCAGCATTGACGCCAACTCCTGGTTCAGCCGCATGCAAACCACTTTCACCAGCGACGACCCATCGCCCCTCACCGTGGCCGTCGGCCTGGCCGAGCGCCCTGGCCGCGAGAAAGCCACCTGCGACCTCCAGGCCGGCTGGGTTGCCTATTGGCAGCCGGTGGACGCGCCCAAAGGCACGATGGGGGTCGGCCTCCTGCTCAAGCCCGGCACCGTCAGCGCCTTCACCAACGACAACCCCAATCTGCCCGCCAGCGCCTTTACGCCGCTGACCAAGCCCTCCGTGGAAGGCGCGCCGCCCATCCGCAACATGCTGGCCATCACCCGCGCGGAAGTGGGCCAGCCGCTGGACTATTATTTTGGCGCCTGCTGGGACCGCAGCGGCGATTTTACCAATGCCGCCGGCTGGGAAAGTTACGTCAAGCAAATGGCCGCCTGCCGCGCCCAACCGCTGGTGGTCATGGTCACCGTGGCAGGCAAGTAAAAAGGCAGTGCCTTAATTTGGTGTAGAGTCGAGCCTGTGGCTCGACTTCGGCGCATAGCGCCGACACTACAACAACGAAATTAAGGCGCGACCAATAAATACAATGGCTGGCTAAAAGCGCCGTTCCGGTGCAAGATTCCGTCCTCGGCCGCGTATGGGGATGTGAATGGCAGCGACCGCTTAAAATTATTGGAACTTATGAACACCACCCAATCCCCGGCCCGTAAACTTGGCTTCGTCCTCGGCAGCGTCCTTGCGGGGGCGCTCACCGGATGCACCACCTATGTGGAGGAACGCCCCCCCGCGGTCTATGTCGCCCCTGAGCCGGCCCCGGTCTATGTCGCACCCGCGCCCGCGCCCGTCATCGTGGAAACGCCCGCCGCGCCGCCCGTGGTGGTGATTCAGACAGAAGCGGACTTCTATGAGCCGCTGACGCCCTACGGCCGATGGGTGGACAGGCCCGATTATGGACGGGTCTGGGTGCCAGGCGGCGTGGCGGCGGATTGGCGTCCTTACTCCAACGGCCACTGGGAACACACGGAGGCCGGCTGGTTTTGGGCCAGCGATGAGCCTTGGGCCTGGGCCACTTACCATTATGGCCGGTGGGATAACTCCCCCGATCTGGGCTGGTATTGGGTTCCACAGACGCAATGGGCGCCGGCCTGGGTGGCCTGGCGGAGCGGCGGCGGCTTCACTGGCTGGGCGCCGCTGCCCCCGCCGCCCCGGATCGAACGCGGCATGCGCCGGGAGGTGGATGTCAACGCCATCGCGTCCCGTTCCTTTGTCTTTGTCGAGGAACGCCGCTTCACCGAACCGCTCCGAACCTCGACCGTCATCGCCAACAATGTCCAAATCGCCAGCAGGACGGTCATCATCAACAACACCACCATTGTCAACAAGACCGTCCTCAACCCCGGCCCGCCGCTCGCCGCCATCGAGAAGGCCGCCGGCCACCCCGTCCCGGCCGTCGCGGTCCAAGACCTGCGCCACACCGCGGAGGCGCATGTGGCCGCGCCGCGCGCAGCCGCTCCGCCTGCTGCTCTGCCTGCCGCCCCGCCGCGCCCTGCCGCTCCTCCGGCTGCTGTCCGTCCCCCTGCTCCCAAGGCCGCCGAAAACCGTCCCGCTCCTCCGTCGGCCACGCCCAAACCCGCTGTCGCGGAAACCAGCCGGCCCAAGCCGCCTTCCGCCGGGCCTGTCCGTGCCGGCGCGCCGCAACCAACCCCGGCCAAGCCGGCGCAAGTCCGTCCCACTCCCCCCGCGGCCACGCCCAAACCCGCCGTCGCCGAAACCGGCCGGCCCAAGCCGCCGTCCGCCGGGCCTGTCCGTGCCGGCGCGCCGCAACCAACCCCGGCCAGGCCGGCGCAAGTCCGTCCCGCTTCGCCGCCAGCCAAACACGGCGCCCCGGAAAAACCGGAAAAGCCGGAGCCCAAGGACGAAAACAAGAAACCCGGCCAGCCCTAGGCCCGGAGCCAACTGGCCACAACTCGTCCAGAAAGAATACGCTATGAGAAAATACCTTGTCCCAGCCACGCTCGCCCTTTCCGCCATCCTTTTGTTTGGCGGCTGTGTCGGAGGATTAAACCTGGGCGGCGGCACCAAAACGGAAGTCAGAAACCCCACTCTGGGCCAGCAACTGATTGATCTGCAAAAAGCCCGCGATTCCGGCGCCATCACCCCGGCCGAATACGACGCCAAGAAAGCCGAGTTGCTCACCAAGAAGTGAGCCGGACAAGCCGCCCGGCCGTCCAGCGCAGCCGTCGCGCCGGCGGGTTACAGCGGCGTCCCGCCGCGATGGCCCAACACCATTGCCGGGCGGGACGCCGCGTGAACCCGCACTCCAGGACGCCTGCGCCCCCCAACTTACGGGCAGATAATTGTTCGGAATGAACGCTTGACATAATTTGAACACAGGTTTAGATTTTTAGGCTGATCACACCGGATTGGTCCATCGGCCAATCCCCAAGGGGCAACGCGGGGTGTCTCTGTGAGGGTTTATTTCAAACTTGGAGCAGGTTGCAGGGATGGCGGGATATGAAATCGGGAGTAAGAAGGGACGACATGTTTGGGGCCGGGAAAAATCGCCGTCGGCGAAAGGCGACCCTGCCGCGTGCTTCGCTTTCGGGCCTAAAGGCGGCTCGTGATGAAGGCGCGATCAGGAGGAAGAATCCAGGCGCGCACCAGCCCGGTCAGGACACACACCACCTCCGTGACATCACCAGGCGCGAGCAGGCCTTGCGGTCCGCTTCGGCCTACACGCGCAGCCTCATCGAAGCCAGCCTCGATCCCTTTGTCACCATCAGCCCGGCGGGAAAGATTACCGACGTGAACGGGGCCTCGGTACAGGCCACCGGCGTGCCCCGCGAGAAACTCATCGGCACCGATTTCTCGGATTATTTTACGGAGCCGGCCAAGGCGCGGGAGGGCTACCGAAAGGTGTTCTCGGAAGGCCTGGTGCGCGACTATCCTCTGGCTATCCGGCACGTCTCGGGCCGCGTCACCGAGGTGCTCTACAACGCCGCCGTCTATCGGGACGGAATGGGCCAGGTGCTGGGCGTCTTTGCCGCCGCGCGCGACATTACAAAACGCAAGGAGGCGGAGCAGGCCTTGCGGTCCGCTTCGGCCTACACGCGCAGCTTGATCGAAGCCAGCCTCGACCCGTTGGTCACCATCAGCGCCGAGGGCAAGATCACCGACGTGAACGAGGCCTCGGTGCAGGCCACCGGCGTGCCCCGCGACAAACTCATCGGCACCGACTTCTCGGATTATTTCACCGAGCCGGAGAAGGCGCGCGAGGGCTACCGGCGCGTCTTCTCGCAAGGCTTCGTGCGGGACTATCCCCTGGCCATCCGCCACCGGTCGGGGGCCATCACGGAGGTACTCTACAACGCCAGCGTGTTCCGCAATGAGCAAGGCCAGGTGCTGGGCGTCTTTGCCGCCGCGCGCGACATTACCGAACGCAAGCGGGCGGAGGCGCAGGTTCAGCAGCTCAACGCCGAACTGGAGCAGCGCGTCCGCGAACGCACCGCCGAACTGACCGCCGCCAACAAGGAACTGGAAGCCTTCTCCTATTCCGTTTCGCATGATTTGCGCGCCCCGCTGCGGCACGTCGCCGGTTTTGCCGATCTGCTGGCCAAGGCCGCGGGGCCTGGGCTGCAGGACCGGAGCCGGCATTATCTGGAAGAAATCCTGGACTCCGTCAAACAGATGGGCTGCCTGATTGACGATTTGCTGCTTTTCTCCCGGATGGGGCGCGCCGAGATGCGGCTCGAAGCGGTGGACCTGGAGGCGCTGGTGAACGACGCCAGAAAACAGCTCGAGCCGGAAAACAAAGGCCGGGACATTCGCTGGAAGCAGAGCGCCCTCCTCCCAGTGCAGGCAGACGGGGCGCTGCTGCGGCAGGTCCTGTTCAATCTGCTGTCCAATGCCTTGAAGTACACCCGTCCGCGCCAGCCGGCGGAGATTGAAATCGGATGCGACGGCAGCAGCCCGGAGGAAATCGTCGTGTTCGTGCGGGACAACGGAGTCGGCTTCGACATGGCCTACGCCGACAAGCTCTTTGGGGTATTCCAACGCCTTCATTCAGACAAGGAGTTCGAAGGCACGGGCATCGGCCTGGCCAGCGTGCGGCGCATCATCGCCCGGCATGGCGGGCGGACCTGGGCCGAAGGCAAGGTCAACGCGGGCGCCACTTTTTATTTCTCATTACCGAAAAACCCATCATCCACATAAAATTATGATCGCACTCAAACGCATTCTCCTGGTTGAAGACAACGGCAAAGACGTTCGAACTGACTCTCGGCGCGCTGCAAGAACATCGGCTGGCCAACGAGGTCGTGGTCGCCCGCGACGGCGTTGAAGCGCTGGATTATCTCCATGCCCGCGGCAAGTTCGCCGGACGCAGCGATGGCAATCCGGCGGTCGTGCTGCTGGACATCAAAATGCCGCGGATGGGCGGGCTGGAGGTATTGCGGCACGTCAAAGCCGACCCGGATTTGAAGAGCGTCCCGATTGTGATGTTGACCTCCTCGCGGGAGGAACCCGACTTGCAGGAGGCCTACCAACTGGGGGTCAATGCCTACGTGGTCAAACCGGTGGATTTTCAGCGGTTCACCGACGTGGTCGGCCAGGTCGGCGCCTTCTGGGCCGTCGTCAACGAACTGCCGTCGCATTTAAGGAGGGAAAAAACTTCGCCGCCCATCGGCGAAGTCATTTCCCCCCGGAAACAAAAAGGCCAACAATGAAATCCCCGCTCCACATTTTGCACCTGGAGGATAATCCAAAAGATGCCCAGATCGTTCAATCCGCCCTGGAAGACGCGGGCATTTCTTGTGCGGCCACCCGTGTGCAAAACCAGGATGATTTTGTGGCGGCCCTCCAACGCGGCGGCATTGACTTGATCCTTTCCGACTGCGCGCTGCCCGGCTTCGACGGGATGTCGGCGTTGAAAATCGCGCAGGCCAACTGGCCGGCCATCCCGGTCATCTTCGTCTCTGGCACGCTGGGTGAGGAACGGGCCATTGACTCGCTCAAGAGCGGCGCGACGGACTATGTGCTGAAGGATCGTCTGAGCCGCCTGGTTCCGGCCGTGCGCCGGGCCATGCAGGAAGTCGAAGAACGGGCCGAACGCCGCCGGCTGGAGGCGCAGTTTGTCGAAGCGCAAAAGATGGAAGTCATCGGCCAGCTCGCCGGCGGCATGGCCCATGACTTTAATAATATCCTCTTCGTCATCATGAGTTACAACGATTTGATAACCCGGGGCCTGGCCCAGGACAGTCCCCTGCACACCTACAGCGATGAGATCCGCCACGCCACCGAACGCGCCGCCGCCTTGACCCGGCAACTGCTCATCTTCAGCCGCAAAGAAAACGTGCAGCCCGTCGTCCTGGACCTCAATGACGTGCTCAAGGACCTGGACAAAATGCTGCGGCGGTTCATTGGGGAAAACATCGAATTGACCATGGTTCCCGGCCGGGACATCGCCTGCGTCAAGGCCGACCCCGGCCATGTGGGGCAAGTGCTGATGAACCTGGTCGTCAATGCCCGCGATGCCATGCCCAATGGCGGCAAGCTGAACATCGCCACCCGGAATGCCACCCTGGATGAAAACTACCCCCGCGCCCACCCCGGCGTCGTGGCCGGCCACTACGTCAGGCTCAGTGTCAGCGACACCGGAACCGGCATGAGCGATGAAGTCAAAGCCCATTTGTTTGAGGCCTTTTTTACCACCAAGCC
This sequence comes from uncultured Verrucomicrobiae bacterium, assembly GCA_963707025.1. GTDB lineage: Bacteria > Verrucomicrobiota > Verrucomicrobiia > Limisphaerales > Palsa-1400 > JBEKOF01. The sequence goes on from CAVPOM010000006.1 coordinate 241,106, forward strand.
CAAGGGCAAGGGCACCGGTTTGGGCCTGGCCACCTGTCAAACCATCGTCCAGCAATCCGGCGGCCATATCGGCGTGGACACTGAGCCGGGCAAAGGCACCACCTTCCAGGTTTATTTTCCGCAGGCCCGTCAGCCGCGCGCGGCCGCGGCCAGACCGATCCAGACCGGGCCGTTGCCGCGCGGGGCGGAAACCTTGCTGGTGGTGGAAGATGAACCTGCCGTCCGGCACCTGGCTCGCGACATATTGAAAGCCCAGGGTTATGGGGTGGTGTCGGCCGCCAACGGGCAGGAGGCCTTGCAGGCGGTGCGCGATCATCAAGGAGCGCCTATTCGCTTGGCCATCACCGATGTCATCATGCCGCGGATGGGCGGCAAAGTGATGGCGGAGTGGCTGCATACCACTTATCCCGATCTGAAAATCCTCTTCACCTCCGGTTACATGGATGACGCCATTACGCAAGACGGCGTCTTCGAGCCGGGCGTCGCCTTTCTGCCCAAACCCTACACCCCGGCCGTCCTTGTCCACAAAGTGCGGGCGATGTTGGACGGCAAATGACATGCGACCTAACCCTCATCTTTGGCCTTCTGTCTTTTGGGTCCTGTCCTATTGGAAACCGTCGCGCCGGGAGAAGGGTTTCCCTTCTTCGCAAAAGGTATTGCTGCTGGCGGCGATCATGTTATGCACGGCCCGGTTCTGCCTGGCTGCTCAGGAGGCCTTCCCCGCCGCGGCCGTGCCGGTTTCCGTCCCGCCTCCCGTTCTCACCAACGCCATCCAAGTGCTGGAACTGCCGGCGGATCAACTGGCGCTGTCCAACCATGTGAGGCTGCGCGGCGTGATGACGTTCGTGGACCCGGGCGCCAGGTACGGCTTCGTGCAGGATGAAACCGCCGGCGCGGCCGTGTTTTGGACCAATCGCCTGCCTCCCGCCGCCGCCGGACAATTGGTGGAGATGGAGGGGAGAGTGGATGCCAATGTTTACGCCCCCACCATAAGCCGGCCGGTTTTCCACCAAATCGGGCCGGGCGAGTTTCCCAAGCCGCTCAAGGTTTCCTTCCCCGATTTGTGGGCCGGACGGGCCGATTGCCAATGGGTCGAGGTGGACGGGTTGGTTCGTTCGGCCACGATGATGACCAATGATTTCCTGGTTTTGGAGGTCGCCATGGGCCGGGCGCAGAGACTGGGGGTTTCGATTCTCTCGACAAACAAACTGGATGCCTCCGGCTGGGTCAACTCGCGGGTCCGCATCCATGGCGTAGCCTGTGGATCCTTCAACAGCAAAGAGCAATTTATCACCGCCGAATTGCTCGTGCCCTCCATTGACCAGGTCACGATGCTGGCGGCGGCCCCGTCAGACCCCTATTCGCTTCCCCTTACTCGCCTGGCTTCGTTGGGTCATAGGGCGGAGAAACGGGCGGGGGAGCAAATTCATATCCAGGGTGTGGCGACGTTGCTGCTGCCGGGCGAGGCCTTGTTCGTGCGCCAGGGAACCAACAGCATCGAGGTGCGCACCTCGGAGATGGGCGGCGCGAAACCGGGGGACCAAGTGGATGTCGTCGGTTTTTATGAGAAAACGGACCACGCGCTGATCATCGAGGACGGGAGTTTTCGCCGTCTGGCCGCCGGACCGCCGCCGATCCCTTTGGCGGTGACAATGGATGAAATTGCCAGCGGCCGGATTGACGCGGAATTGGTGACGATCCCTGCCAAGGTGTTGGAGTGGCGGCACGGGCCGTCGGAACGGGCCATCATGTTGCAAGGGACAAACCATGTCATTTTCAAAGCGCGGCTCAACAACGCCAATAACATCATCGAGTTTCCCAGGGGCAGCCGTCTGCGGGTGACGGGCGTCTGCTTGATCGCGGTGGATCAAAACCTGGATGTGCGCTCCTTTGAATTGCGCCTGCGCTCGGCCGAGGATCTGGTGTTGTTGCAGCGCCCGGCCTGGTGGACGCCAGCGCGCATTCTTTGGGTGCTGGGAGCCTTGGCAGCGGGGGTGGCCACGACTTTGGGGTGGGTCTGGTTCTTGAAGCGCGCCAATGTCCGCTTGGAGCGGCGCGTGGCCGAGCGCACGGCGGAATTGGCCAAAGCCAATTTGGCGCTCCAAGTGGAAAACGCCGCGCGCAAACGCATCGGGGAACAACTTCGCGTGCAGGCCACCGCGCTCGATGCCGCCGCCAATGCCATCGTCATCACCGACCACCACGGCGCCATCCTATCCGTTAACCCCGCTTTCACGGCTCTGACCGGCTACACCGCACAGGAAGCCGCCGGACAAAACCCGCGCTTCCTCAAAAGCGGCAAACAAGGTGAGGCCTTCTATCGAAATCTCTGGCAGACCATTTCCGCCGGCCAAGTCTGGCGGGGGGAACTGACCAACCGCCGCAAGGACGGCAGCCTTTACCACGAAGAGATGACCATCACTCCGTTGCGGAACCCCGACGGCACCATTGCGCGCTACATTGCCATAAAACACGACATCTCGGAGCGCAAGCGGGCCGAGGAGGAGCTCAAATTCAAGAGTGTCATCCTGTCCACACAACAGGAAGTCTCTATTGATGGCATCCTGGTGGTTGACGAGAACGGCGCCGTCCTGTCGTACAACCGCCGGTTTGTCCAGATGTGGGGCATCCCGGCGGAGTTGATCGAAAAGAAAGTGGACAAGCTCCTGCTGGACTTTGTGCTCGACCAGTTGGCGGATGCCAAGTCGTTCCTCCAGCGCGTGCAATACCTTTACCAGCACCGGCGGGAGATTAACCGGGAAGAAATCCTGCTGAAGGACGGCCGCGTCTTTGACCGCTACTCGGCCCCCATGCTCGCAGCCGATGATCATTACTACGGCCGCGTCTGGTCTTTCCGCGACATCACCGCGCGCCAGCAAGCGGAGGAAAAGCTGAAGTTGTTCCGCGCGCTGATTGAGCGCTCCAACGAGGGCATCTACGTGGTGGATCCGGCCACGGGACGCTTCCTGGATGCCAATGAGAGCGCCTACCAGGCGCTGGGTTACACGCGCCAGGAGTTGCTGGCGTTGACGGTGTTCGAGGTGGCGGCGGGGGTTGACCGCGCCATGTTCGAGGCCGGCAACACGAAGATTGAAAAAACGGGCCATGCCACGATGGAAGTCCTGCACCGGCGCAAAGACGGCACCACCTATCCGGTGGAAGCGGGCCTGTCGTTTGTCACGCTCGACCGCACGTATCAGGTGGCCATCGTGCGCGATATCACCCAACGCAAGCAGTTGGAGAATGCCGTGCGCGCCAGCGAGCAGAAATTCAAGAGCCTCTTCGAAGACTCCCGCGACGCCATCATGACTTTCGAGCCTCCTTCCTGGAAGTTCACCTGCGGCAATCCGGCGGCGATCAAGATGTTCGGGGCTAAAAACGAGGAGGACTTTATTTCGCACTGTCCCTGGGACCTTTCTCCCGAGCGCCAGCCAGACGGGCGCGCTTCCGCTGAAAAAGCCAGGGAGATGATTGAGAAAGCCATGCGCCGAGGCTCCCCCTTCTTCGAGTGGACGCACCGGCGGATCGGCGGCGAGGAGTTTCCCGCCACCGTGCTCATCACCCGGATGCAGACCGGCGAGAAGTTGTTCCACCAGGCAACCGTCCGGGACATTACCGCCAGCAAACAGGCCGAAGCAGCCCGGGACCGCATGATTGCCATCCTGGAATCCACCACCGACATGGTTGGCACGGCCGATCCCGACGGCCGCTGCACCTACCTGAATCGCGCGGGCCGCGATCTGCTGGGCATGGGTCCCGAGCAGGACATCAGCACCACCCACATTTCCGAGTTCCACGCCCCCGATGGTGCGGCTTCGGCGGAGGCCATTGCGACGGCCGTGCGCCAAGGCGTTTGGAGGGGAGAAACGGTCTTATTAAGCCGGGGCGGAAAGAGAATCCCGGTTTCTCAGGTTATCATCGCCCACAAAAACCCCGGCGGCAAGCTCGAGTTCATCTCCACCGTCGTCCGCGACATCTCCGGGCAGAAGAAAGTGGAGGCGGAAATGGAGAATATCCACAAGCAACTGGTCGAATCCTCCCGGCTGGCCGGCATGGCCGAAATCGCCACCAACGTGCTGCATAATGTCGGCAATGCCCTCAATAGCGTCAACATTTCCACCGACTTGATCGTGGATGGCGTCAAGAAGTCCAGGGCATCCAGCCTGGCCAGAATTGTGGCGTTGCTCCAAGAACATGCCCACCACTTGGGCGAGTTTATGACCAGTGACCCCAATGGACGGCATGTGCCCGCTCTTTTGGCCCGGCTCTCCGAACACCTGGCGGCTGAACAGGGGAAAATCACCGGCGAATTGGATTCTTTGCGGCGGAACATCGAGCACGTCAAAGACATCGTGGTCATGCAGCAGAACTACGCCTCCGTCGGCGGCATCAAGGAAAAGATAGACCTGGCCCATCTGGTGGAAGACAGCCTGCGTCTGAACGAGGATGCCTTGAGCCGCCACGGCGTCAAGGTCGTCCGCCAATTGGAAACGGTGCCGCTCCTGAACCTGGACAAACACAAAATCCTGCAAATCCTGGTCAATCTGGTGCGCAACGCCAAATACGCCTGCGATGAGTCGGGGCGCGCGGACCGGCGCCTGACAGTGCGCCTGGCCAATGGGGATGGCCGGGTCAGGATATCCGTGATGGATGATGGCATTGGCATTCCACCGGAAAACCTGACCCGCATGTTCAACTACGGCTTCACCACCCGCAGCGGTGGCCACGGCTTCGGTCTGCATAGCAGCGCCCTGGCGGCCAAGGAAATGGGCGGAGCGTTGACCGTTCAAAGCGGCGGCCCCAGCCAGGGCGCCACCTTCACCCTGGAACTGCCTTGTCCAACGCGGGAGAAAACTCATGCATAAATTGCCCAACCACAAAAACCGGCGGGTGCTGGTCATTGATGACAATGAATCCATCCACGCTGACTTCCGCAAGATTCTCGCCCCCGCCTTCGCCACGGCGGCGGCTTTGCAGGCCGAGGAAGAGGCGGTGTTCGCACGACCCGCCGGGGCGGCGCCGCACGCCCAATTTGAAGTGGACTCGGCCTACCAAGGACAGGAAGGCGTGTTGCTGGTAAAAAAAGCGCTCCAAGCAGGGCGGCCTTACGCCCTGGCTTTTGTGGACGTGCGCATGCCCCCCGGCTGGGACGGTGTGGAAACCACGCAACGAATCTGGGCGGTTGATCCGGACATCCAGATCGTCCACTGCACCGCCTATTCCGATTATTCCTGGGATGAAATATTTGAAAGGGTGGGCGATTGCGACGGGCTGGTCATCCTCAAAAAACCGTTCGACTCGGTGGAAGCCGTTCAATTGGCCCACGCCCTCACCGAGAAATGGTGCCTCCACCGGGAGTCCGGCTTCAAAATGGAAGAGCTGGAGAAAATCGTGCGGGAACGAACCGCGGCCGTGCAAAGTGCCAACGCCGAACTGGCCGCGGCCAACCGCAGGCTTTTGGAGGAGTCTCTACGCGCGCGGCAACTGGCGTTGGCCGCCACCGCCGGCGCCAAGGCCAAGAGCGAGTTCCTCGCCGTCATGAGCCACGAAATCCGCACCCCCATGAACGGCATCCTCGGCATGATTGACCTGTTGCTCGACACTGCACTGACGCCAGAACAGCGCCACTGCGCCGCCACTGTCCAGCAGAGCGCCCAAGCCTTGCTGGTCCTCCTGGATGACATTCTCGACTTCTCCAAAATCGAAGCCGGCAAGTTGAAACTCGAGTCCATTGATTTCAACCTGCCTCAGTTGGTGGAGATGGTTGTCGCGCTGCTGGCCGGGCGCGCGAAAAGCAAAGGCCTCAAACTTCTCTGGTCCATTGACCCGCAGACGCCCGTGTCCTTGCGCGGCGACCCCAACCGCCTGCGCCAGGTGCTGCTCAACCTCCTGAGCAACGCCATCAAATTCACCGAGCGCGGAGAAGTGGCCGTGGAGTTTTCCAGCCGCGGTCAGCCCGGCCAAACGCCTCTGCTCCATGGTTTGATCCGCGACACCGGCATCGGATTATCCGAGGAGGCCCGGCAGAAACTGTTCCAGCCCTTCACTCAGGGGGATGCGTCCACCACCCGCCGGTTCGGCGGCACCGGGCTGGGCCTGGCCATTTGCCGCAAACTCGTGGCTTTGATGGGGGGAACCATGGGGGTCACCAGCGCCGAAGGCCAAGGTTCCACCTTCTGGTTTGACGTGCCTTTGCAAGAATCCCCGGCGGCGGACGGCCTCATCGCCCCAAGCCCCGCCGGGGCGCCGCCACAAAACAAGCCCGGCGGCGGCCCCTCCTTGCGGGTTCTTGTGGCCGAGGACAATTTGGTCAACCAACGGGTGGCCACCATGCAATTCCGCAAACTGGGCTGCGAAATCGAGGTCGCCGCCAACGGACGGGAGGCTTTGGCCGCCTGGCAACGCGGCGGACACGATATCATTTTCATGGATGGGCAGATGCCCGAAATGGACGGCCTGGAAACCACGCGCACAATTCGCGCCCTGGAGAAGAAGCAGTCGCTCAAGCCCATCCTGATCGTGGCCATGACCGCTTCCGCCATGCCCGAGGACCGCCAGGAGTGTTTGCGGGCTGGCATGGACCATTACTTGCCAAAGCCAGTGACGTTCGAGCAGATCAAGCAGTTGTTGCAATCCAATTTCCCCGGGCGCTTCAGCCAGAACGCCGGGGGCGCCCAAACAGCCGCCAGCCCTCTTGCGACCATGACCGCGACATGACTAATTTGAACCACGACAAAAACCGGCGGCTGCTGGTCATTGATGACAATCGCGCCATCCACAACGATTTCCGCAAAATCCTGTCTCCCGCCACCGCCACCTCCGCCGCCCTGGACGCCACGGAACCGGCCGTGTTCGGATGTCCCGCCGACGCCGTGGCGCATGCTCCGTTTGAAGTGGACGCGGCCTGTCAAGGACAGGAAGGCGTGTCGCTGGCAAAAGAAGCGCTCAAAGCCGGGCGGCCTTACGCCCTGGCTTTTGTGGACGTGCGCATGCCCCCCGGCTGGGACGGCGTCGAAACCACCCAAAAACTTTGGGAGGTGGATCCCTGCCTCCAGGTAGTTCTCTGCACCGCCTACTCCGATTATTCATGGGACAAGATGTTCGAATTGTTCGGTCCACGCGATGATTTGCTCATTCTCAAAAAGCCCTTTGACGCCGTGGAAGCCCTCCAATTGGCCCAGGCGCTCACGGAAAAATGGTGGTTGCACCAACAGTTCCTGCAGAAAATGGATGCGTTGGAGGGCCGCGTCGCCGAGCGCACCCGCGCCTTGCAGCAGGCCAACCGCGCCCTCCAGGCCGAAGTCTTCGAACACACCCGGGCGGAGGACCAGTTGCGCTTGAAGACCGCCTTCCTTGAGGCCATGGTCAATAGCTCCGCGCTCGGGGTTTTGGTCGTGGATCAGGAGGGCAGGAAGTCCCTGCAAAACCAGTGCTTTGTTGACTTGTTCAAAATCCCCCGGCACATCGCCGAGGAGCCGCCGGCCAGAGCCGCATCCGTTGGGTCGCCGACCTGACCACAGATCCGGGGCAGTTCGTCAAAAAGGTCTGCCATCTTTATGCCCATCGCGATGAGAACAGCCGCGATGAGTTGGAGCTTAAGAACGGGACGATCCTGGAACGATATTCTTCCCCTGTCGTTGGCAACGACGGAACCTACTACGGCCGCGCCTGGACCTTCCGCGACATCACCGGGCGCAAACGCTTCGAGGCGCATTTGATGCAGTCGCAAAGATTGGAAACCGTCGGCAGATTGGCCGGCGGCATCGCCCACGAGTTCAACAGCATCCTTACCGCCATCCTCGGCCAGAGTGAATTACTCCGCGCCGGTCTGCCGGCGGAAAATCCATTGGCCAAAAGCGCCGCCGAAATCGGCCAGGCCGCCGCTCGTGCCGCCACCCTCACCCGCCAACTCCTGGCCTACGGCCGCAAGCAAATTCTCCGGCCGGAAATCCTCAATCTAAACCATGTTTTGGGGAGGATGCAGGACATCCTTCACCATATCACCGGCGATGATGTGGAAACGCTGATCGTGCCCGACCCGGGCCTGCACCCCGTCAAGGCGGACTCCGGCCAGATCGAACAGGTCATCCTGGACATGGTCGCCAACGCGCGCGACGCCATGCCGCACGGCGGCAAACTCACGCTCGCAACCGCCAACATTTCGCTCGCACAGGACAGTGTCAACGGTCATCCGGAGTTGAAGCCCGGCGACTATGTCATGCTCGCCATCACGGACACGGGCGCAGGCATGAGCGAGAAAGTAAAAGCGCGCTTGTTCGAGCCATTCTTCACCACCAAGCAAGTCGGCAAGGGCATCGGCCTGGGATTGTCCACCTGTTACGGCATCATCAAACAAAGCGGCGGCCACATCAGCGCCTCCAGTCAAATCGGCCGGGGCGCCACCTTCACAATTTACCTCCCCAGACTGCCGGAGGAGAAAAAGCCCCCCGTTGCGCCCCTCCACACACCCGCTTTGCCGCGCGGGACAGAAACCATTCTGCTGGTGGAAGACGACCCCGCCTTGCGCGAAATGGCCGCCACCTTGCTCCGGCGCCTCGGCTACACCGTCTGGCCCGCCGCTGACAGCCTGGAAGCCCTGCACCTGACCCGCCAGCCCGCCAGCGGCCACATTGATCTCCTGTTCACCGACGTTGCCATGCCCGACATGACCGGCACGGAATTGTCCGGCCGCATTCGCGCCTTGTCGCCCCACACCAAAATCCTCTTCGCCTCCGCCTACCCCGAAACGGCTGTCGCCGATCAAAACGTGTTAAAACCCGGCATCATCCTCCTGCAAAAGCCCTTTACCCCCTCTTCCCTGGCCAAAAAAGTCCGCCAAGTCCTCGACCAAACCTCGCGCCCTCCGCCGGCGCGATGAGGTTCCCCACGGCCTCAACGGAAATCAAAGGGACCATCTCCCGCGGCGCGCGCCCGGCGCGTCGGGCCGCCCCGGACCGGGGCCTTGCCCCTCGCACGCGCTTTTCTCCACTTTTTTGTCCTGTTCCAGCCTGCGGCGGACATACATAATAGACGGTAGTGCGGCTTGGAAAGCAGCCGCCACCGGTTTTCGTTTTCTCCGCCGCCCCGGGCGCGGACCGCCTGGCCCCTGGTTTGCAACCAGTCGGCTGGCGCGGGGTTGGAAAAGGATGCGCCGGTAATAATTGAGTAACAAATGCGCCTTAAGTTTTTGCCTGTGAAATTCAAATCAGACCCGCCCGGCGCCGTGAAAAGGAGGCCCGGCCAGCCCGCCGCGTTCACCCTGATAGAGCTGCTGGTCGTCATCGCCATCATCTCGATTCTGGCCGCCTTGTTGTTGCCTGTTTTGTCCGTAGCCAAAGCCAAAGCGCAAGGCGCCGCTTGCTTGAGCAACGGCAAGGAAATGATGGTGGCCATGTTCCTTTACACCGATGACAACCACGATTTCTTTCCCCCCAACCCGGACGACGGCAACACCATCCCCGGTTACAACTGGTGTCCGGGACAGGCGGGCATTGGCCAGCCGCAAGAATTTGATCCCGACGTGCTGGCCGACCAGTCGCGCTCGTTGCTCATCGCGTATCTGTCGGGGAATGTAAAGTTGTTTCGCTGCCCTTCCGACCGCCGCCAGGGGTTATATCAGGGGACCAACCCCGAGCTCTTCGGCAAGACGGTCCCGGCGGCGCGCACTTTTTCCATGAGCCAGGCCGTGGGGACGATTGATCCCGGTTTCGACGCCGGACTTCCCCACTCCGGCGTCCCGACCCTTTCGGTCAACGGCCCGTGGCTGAACAACCTGCACAACCACCGGCGCGATTCCCCCTGGCACACCTATGGCAAAGCCTCCGCCATCGTCGCTCCAGGACCGTCCATGCTCTGGATTCTGGTGGACGAGGATCCCAGCGGATTGAACGACGCGGCTTTTGCCTTCGGCATGGAAACTCCGGGCATGATCTTTCCCGAACCACAATGGTTCGATGCGCCGGGCTACTACCACAACGCCGGCTGCGGCTTTTCCTTTGGCGACGGCCATTCCGAAACCCACCGCTGGCTCGGCCCCACTCCAAAAGGACATGCCGGCGCCGACATCACCGATCCCAAAGACAAACTGGACTGGCAATGGATGCAACAACGCACCTCATCGAAGTAATTAACATGCCTGACAGTTTGCGGGCTGGCTTGCTCACTTCGCCTTGGCGATTTGCACGGCGTACACTTGCACGGGGCCGAACATGTTGGAGCGGAAGACGACCCACTTGCCGTCGGGAGTGATGCTGACGTTGGGCTCGATGCCGCCCGCGGCCCCGGTCACATAATTGTGCTTGCTCATGTTCACCAGACGCTCGCGCTGCATCGTGCCGTTGGGTTGCGGGCGGAACAGGTTGATCCATTGGCCGTCCTTGGCGAAGGCCACCTGGCCGGGATCGCCGCCGTCGCCGGCGAAAAGTTTGCCGTCGCGGGAAATGTTGTAATGGATGGACCACCAGTCGCGCTCCAGTTTGTAGCGGATTTCCTGCCCGGTTTTAATGTTGACACCCGCCAGCCAGAACTCCTGGCTCCGCGGCGTTTGCAAATCGAACCAGATCGTCCTGCCGTCGTGGCTCCAGAACTCGTGCCCGGCGATTTCCATGTCCATCGCGCGGGCATGCATGAGGCGCTGGGCGCTGCCGTCGGCCCGGATGGTCCAGATGCGGTCCACCTCGTGCCAGGTGCCCTCATGGCAGTAAAGCAAAAGATTCGGGTCGGTGGGCGAGAACTGGGGGTGGTTGAGCCAGGCGTATTGGAAGCCGTTGGTCACCGCCTGGCCGGTTTTGATCGAGGTGAAGACAAAGGCCATGCTGCGCGGATTGTTCAGTTGCCGGGAAAGGCCGTCCTCCTTGCGCGCCGCCAGTTCCTCTTCCGGCGTCAAGGCGACGCCGGCCTTGATCTTGTCGGCAAACATGCGTTCCCGCTGCGGCGGCATGGCCCGGCGCGGCGGCGCGGTGTTCGTGCCGGCAGGATCGGTCGCGTTGATGATGCGCAGGATGAGGGTTTCATCGCAGTTGATGGCGGCGGGGCGGCCGGCGATGATCTCGCGCACGGCATGGGTGTCAATGTTGGCGGCGCACAATTGGCCGTTGCGCATGAAATAGACGTCGCGGGTTGTGCGGGCCGCTTCCAGCGCCCGCCCGTTGGTCACGACGATTTCCACCCGGGGCGGCTTGGTTCCCAGGGCGGTGATGTCCACGGCGGCGACGCCCGCGGGCGTGTCAAATACCAGCTTGTCGCCCTTCGGGGTGTAGGCGTTGATGTTAAAATAAAAGCTCGAACTGCGCGGCGCGGTGGAGAGCCGGATGACGCGGTGTCCGGTGTCCGGATCAACCCAGTCCACCCCAGGGACATCCGGGTGGGTTGGCGGGGCGGTGGCGCATCCCATTGGCCCCAGCAGCGCCAGCCAGAGAAGGCAAAAAAGGGAATGGCGCAGATGGCGGGTTCGGCGTGGCGCGGGCGCGGCCGGGCGCGCACGAAGCGCGTGTCCTGCCACCCAAGATTGAGCTGCCACGGCTCTCATTTGACGGGGGCGGCCGGCGCTGGCCGGCCAAAATGGACGGCATCGTCGTGGAAGCCCGCGCCGGCCCCGCGCCGCGGCGCAACTGGATCATCTCCGCCCCGGCCATCAGCACCGGGCCATAGCCGTGCGCCGCATAGACGCTGGTCGGACGGCAGGCGTACCACATCGGGTCCCAGGCCAGCCCCGTGCCGATGCAAGTGCCCTCCACCTGGCCGCGCGCGTTGACTTTTTGCGCCAGCGCGTTCCAGCCCAGCGAGACCATCGGCCCGTAGGCGTTGCCGTCAATCCAGCCGCGGTTGATGGCGCGGGCCACGGCGAAGACAAACATGGCGCTGGCGCTGGTTTCCTCGTAAGTCTCCGGGCGGTCCAGCAATTGATGCCAAAGGCCGTTTTTTCCCTGCGTTTCCTGCAACCCGCGGATGTGCTCCCGCAACAGGGCCAGGGCCGGCGCGAACCCCGGATGATTCCTGGGCAGCACGGACAGCAGTTCCACCTCGGCCATCGCCGCCCAGCCATTGGCGCGCCCCCAGTAGAAATGCGGATGCTGTTGCATCCCTTCCACCAGCCCGTGCATGTAAAGGCCCTTTTCCTTGACAAACAGGATTTTGGAAAATTGCAAAACTTGCCTGGCCGCGTCATCAAAATACTTCCGCTGGCCGGTCAGGCGCCCCATCTGGGCCAGCGCCGGCACGCTCATATAATCGTCGTCCAGCCACACGCTGTCCGGCATGGGCCGGTCGCGCGCCAGCGTGCCGTCGGGCAGCCGCTTTTGTTTGGACCTGATGTAGTTAAGGCCAATGTCAATCAGCGGCCGGAAATCCCCGCCCACCCCGGCCTGGTGCGCTTTGAGCAGGGCCGCCGACATCGCCCCGCAATCATCCAGCGCGGCCGGTTCGAGCAAGTGTTGCAACGGATTGGGCTGGCCCCGTTCCGCCGCGGGCGTGGCTTGAATATGTTGGGCGATCAAGCGCAACGCATCCAGACGTTTCGCCGCAAACTCCTTGAACCGCGCGTCCCCCGTCGCCTCCCCGGCCAGCAGCATCCCCGCGTAAGTGACCCCCCATTCGTAGCTGACGAGCAGAAAGTCACCCGGCACGATCGTCACCCGTTTAGGAAGCTGGGTCAGATCGCTCACCCGCTCCTGCGTATCCGCGTTGACCACCTGGATTGGGCTGGCCGTGTCCAGATAATCCACCACCCGTCCCAGCACCGCCGTAATCTGCGCCACCGATGCCGGAGCATAAGGGATGGGATAATCGGGTTGGAGCCTCCTGACAAAATCCACTCCATGATCGGCGGATGCGCCCGGTTGGGCCTGCGCCGGCCACCCGGCGCACCACAACACGGCGATCACCCATGTTATTGCACAATAAAACGGGCTAGCTTTCATTGCTTCTCAGATCCAGGCACACCATCAAAACAGAGCACAACAGGTTTTTCAATTCGCAACATCCGCGGTGCCACGCCAGCGTGGCAAGACGGCGGCGCTCCGGCTATCGCCAGTTCTGGCGATGAGGGATGGACGGGGTGGGGTGATGGGAAATCCTAATCTTAATCTTAATCCTAATCTTTATCCTTCTTCGGCCATGGATGAAGGAGATTAAGATTAAGATTAGGATTCGGAGGGGAGGGGATGCCACAAAGCCTGGCCGCTTCCATTTGACCGGGGCCGGGATTAAGACACAATCCACCTATGCAGCTTACAGAGAATCTGCTCCGCGAGGCCGCCGGTTGGGAGGTGATGAAGCGGGCGCGCTTTCTCCTGGAACAAGGCCGGGTGCTCAGTTCGTTTTGGGACCCGCCGTTGCTGCGCGGGGTGGTGCAGGATGGCGAAGTTTCCTTCCGCGCTTCCATGGCGATCAATAGCAGTATTGACATTGAAAACCTCTGCACCTGCCGCGAAGCGCGCGCGTGGGGAAAAATTTGCGCGCATGGCGTCGCCGTCGGGCTGCACTGGTTGCAGGGGCAAAAACCGGGCGCCGCTCCGGTCTTGCAGACGCCGGCGCCAAGCCCAACTCCGCCGTCCGGCCAGAATTCCGCGCTGCAGCGTGACGCGGCCGGCGAGCCGGCCGCCTTGCATATCGTTCTCCCGCCCAAATTCGACCAGGCCATCCTTCGCGGCAGAGTCATGCTCGTGCTGGAAGCCCAATGGAGCGGAGGACGCTGCCCGCTCAACGCCCTGCCCAAGGGACTCGCCTATGCCTTCCCGCCGGCCGATACGGCGATTATTGACAAGCTCGAAATGCTGGCCGGCGGCGAGACGCCCGCCCTCCTGCAAATGGAGATGAAGGATTTTGCCTCGTTGCTCCCGGCGCTGGCCGGACACCCCAACATCACCCTGGGCAAAACCAGCGCCGTCACGGTCACCACAACGCCGCTGCAACTGCCGCTCCGCGCGACGCTGGAGGCCGGCGGCGAAATTGTCCTTGCCTTGACGGACACGACCGAGCCGCTGGTCAGGATCGGGGATTGGGTTTGGCGGAAACAGACCTTCCAGCCGCTCGCTTTGCCGCCGGCGCTGGCCCAGGTGTTGCGCGCGCCGGTCCGCCTGCCGCGCCCGCAAGTGCCGCAGTTCCTGAGCCGGGATTGGCCGCGGTTGCAGGCGGCGGGCGCCGTGCAGGCGAATTTCAAACTGGAGGATTTCACCCTCGAGCCGCAAGCGCCGCGTTTCCTGCTGGATCTCAAGGGCGGCCTGGCCCAACTGGGCGCGCTGCTGCAATGCGCCTACGGTCCCCGCATCATGACCGTGGGCGCCACCGCGGCGGCGGAAGGCGACTGGCTGCCGGATCCCGATGCGCCGACGCGCTACTCCACGCGCGATCTCGCCGCCGAGAGCGCCGCCCTGGCCCGCTTGCATCGCAGCGGCTTTGCCGGACCGGACGGGCAAGGCCGGCTGCAATTGACCGGGCAAAACGCGGTGTTGAATTTCTTCGCGCGCGAATTTCCCAAACTGCAACGGGACTGGAGCGTGACTTTGGAGGAACGGCTGGAACGCAGCGCGGCGCAGAATATCGAGCGCGTCCAGCCGCAGTTTCGCATCACCTCGGGTTTGCAATGGTTTGATCTCGGCGTGGTCTTCGCGGCGGCCGGCGGAGAAACATTTGCGGCGGCGGACATTCAGCGCCTGCTCCTCTCGGGGCAGAGCCACACCCGGCTGAAAAATGGCAAATGGGCTGTGCTTGACACCGGCGCGGTGGAGGAATTGCAGGAGGTGCTGCTGGACTGCGCGCCGCGGCAGCAGGAGCAGGGCTAGCGCATCAGCAACACCCAGGCCGGCTTTCTGGAGGCCACTTTGCGCCAGCACGCCGATTGGCCGGTCCAGGCGCCCCCGGCCTGGCGCGAGCGCGCGGCCCGGCAGAGCGGCCAGGCCAAGCTGGAATGTCCGCCGCTGGGCGCGTTGGAAACGGTGCTGCGCCCTTACCAAAAACACGGCGTGGCCTGGCTCCTTTTTCTACGGGAAAACGGCTTCGGCGGCATTCTTGCCGATGAGATGGGGCTGGGCAAAACCTTGCAGACCTTGGCCTTCCTGGAAACAGTGGCGAGGGCACAGTGCGGAGCGCAGAGTGGCCGGCGCCGTCCCCATTTGATTATCTGCCCAACGAGCCTGGTCTTCAACTGGATGGCGGAGGCCGGAGAAATTCACGCCGCAGTTGAAAGTGCTGGCCCTGCACGGACCGGACCGGCACGCCCGCTTCGCTCAAATCGCGGCCAGCGACATCGTCTTGACAAGTTACGCCCTGCTCCGCCGCGACGCGGAGCGGTATGGCGGGCTGGAGTTTGACACCCTGGTGCTGGACGAAGCCCAGCACATCAAAAACCGCCAGACCCAAAACGCCCAGGCCGTCAAAGCCGTCGGCGGCGCAACACCGCTTTGTGCTGACCGGCACGCCCATGGAAAACTCCGTGCTCGATCTCTGGTCCATTTTTGACTTTCTCATGCCCGGCTATCTGGGGACCGCGCAGGATTTCCGAGAGCGCTACGAGCTGCCCATCACCCGCGAAAAAGACGCCGCCGCCCAAACGCGGCTGGCGCGGCGGCTGCGGCCCTTCCTGCTGCGGCGGCTCAAGCAGGAAGTGGCGGCGGATTTGCCGGCCAGGCTGGAACAGGTGTCCCTCTGCGAGTTGACGGCGGAGCAGCGCGGCGTTTATCAGCAGGTCATCGCAAGCCAGCCGCAAGGAAGTGCTGGCAGCGGTCGGCGCGCATGGAGCCGCCAAAAGCCGCATGCTGGTCTTGAGCGCCTTGCTGCGGCTGCGCCAGGTCTGCTGCGATCTGCGCCTGCTGAAATTGGAGGGCGTCAATCCCGCCAACGCCTCCGGCAAACTGGATCTGTTCGGTGAACTGCTGGAGGAAGTCATGGACGGCGGCCATCGCGTGCTGGTCTTCAGCCAGTTCGTCAGTATGTTGACCTTGTTGCAGGAAAGGCTCGACGGCCAGGGCATCGCCTATTGTTATCTGGACGGCTCCACGGCCGACCGCGGCGCGGTGGTGGAACAATTTCAAAACAAGCGCCGCCATTCCGGTTTTTCTCATCAGCCTCAAGGCCGGCGGAGTGGGCCTGAACCTGACGGGGGCGGACACCGTCATCCATTTCGATCCGTGGTGGAATCCGGCGGTGGAAGACCAGGCCACCGATCGGGCCCATCGCCTCGGCCAGACCAAAGTGGTGACCAGCTACAAGCTGATCGCCCGCGACACGGTGGAGGAAAAAATCCTCGCCTTGCAAAACCGCAAGCGCGGGATGATCCGGGCGGCCCTCGGCGGCGAGGAAGAATTCGCCGCCGCGTTGACCTGGGAGGAGATCCAGGAACTGCTGGCTTGAAACCCCAATCCGTTTCGGGGAGCACACGCGCCCTCGCGTGTTCCAACCGGCGCCCTCGCCGACCGTTCTCTCTGCCGGCCCGGAAATCATTTCAGCCGATCCAGGCGGGAGTTCCGATTGTTTTCGTCACAAGTCAGCGCGAATTCCCCGTGGATCCCGTCCGCCGTGACAAACTGTTGGAGCAGCCCCGCCGGAAACTGGACGTTTTGTCCGGTGCTGCAACGCGCCAGCACATGCCGGGCCGTCCCGCGATAGTAATCCAGATACTGCTCCGCCGAAATGTGGAGCTTAAATTCATATCGCTTCATGCAATCACCGTCCCGCCAGCAAACCCGAATCAGCCCGCGAAGGCAAGCGCGCGGGCGCGGTTGCCTGAAAGCATGTCGTGCGATGGGCCAAGCCACAGAAGCGTATCCTCTCTTGACATCAGCCGCACGTTGGAAAATCACCACTGGTCAGTCATCCTCATGGCCGAAGGCGCAAGGACGCAAAGGGTCGTTTCTGTCCCGGCATCTTTGCGTCTTGGCGAGTTTGCGATGAGCGGTCTTTTTTATCCGAAGAATACCACCAGGAGCACATCGGCCCCACCGGCAACAAAACGCGAAAACGCACTTGCGCCGGAGTAAAGGCGGCACTATAGTTCGTCAAGCACCGACGATGACACGGCGATCAAACCGCGGTCGCATTGACCGATCAAACTCATGTATTTCGGAGCCGATTACCACCCGGAGCACTGGGTCCACCCTTACGCGGGTTCGGCCGAGGAGCCGGAAGCCCGCTGGAAAAGGGACATCGAATTGATGCTGGCCGCCGGCATTAATACGGTGCGCATGGGCGAATTCGCCTGGGGAATTTGCGAACCCCGGGAAGGCCAGTATGATTTTGCCTGGCTCCGGCGCGTGATGGATTTGATGGGCGAAGTCGGCATCCAGGTGGTGCTGGGCACGCCCACCGCCGCCCCGCCGGTCTGGCTGAGCCGCCAGCATCCCGAGATCCTGCCCCTGGACGAACGGGGCCTGCCGATGAGCGACGGCACCCGGCTGGCTTGCTGCTTGAACAGCGATCTTTACTGGGATTATTCCAAGAAAATTGTGCGCGCCATGGCCGAGGCCCTGGGCAACCATCCCCAGCTAATCGCCTGGCAAGTCCACAATAACGCCGGCGTCCATTCCATCATCCCTTGCTTCAACCAGGAGACGCGGCGGGATTGGCACGCCTGGCTCAAGGCCAAATATGAGGATATCGGGCGGCTGAATGATATGATGGGCCTGCGCTTCTGGGGCCAGTTGGTCAGCGATTGGTCGGAGGTGCCGATGCCCATGGTCGCGCCCGCCCCGCATAATCCCTCCTTGCTGATGGATTGGCGGCGTTTTTGCAGCGATACCATTGTCGCTTTTGTCAGAATGCAGGCCGACTTGTTGCGGGAACTGACGCCCCACGCCCCCACCACCAGCAACATCCGCGTTTTCGGCCATCAGGTGGACCTTTTCGATCTGGCGGGCGTGCTGGACTTCGCTTCGCTCAACAGCAACGCCACCATTCAGTCCAAACCCGCGGTCAACGCCTGCGAAATAGATTTCCTCCGTTCCCTCAAAAAGGGAGGCAGCAAGACGCCCGGGGGCGAGGAGGGTTTCTGGGTGATCGAACAGCGGGCCGGGCACGTCAACTGGCAGGAAGTCAATTCCCTGGTCCGCCCCGGAGTGGTTCGCCTGTTCACTTATCAAGTGCTCTCGCGCGGAGCCGATGCGGTGCTTTATTTCTTTTGGCGGCAGCCGCGCATCGGGACGGAGAAATTTTATGGCGCCATCCTGGCCCACAACGGGCGTGGGGAAAACCGGATTTACCAGGAAATCAGCCAGATCGGGGAGGAAATCAAACGGCTGGCTCCCGCCTTGGAAGGCACCAAGGTGGTGGCCGAGGCGTGCATTCTTTACAGCCACGAAAACGATTGGTCTCTCTCCCTCCCGCGCCAGCCCAACGCCAATTTCAGCCTGCGCAACCATGTCCAACTTTTCCACAGCGCGCTGCACGACCGAAATATCCCGGTGGATTTCGCGCGGCCGGGCGACGATCTGTCGCGCTACAAGCTGGTGCTGGCGCCCTCCCTGAGCCTGCTGGCCGCCGGGGAGACCGACGCGCTCAAACTCTACGTGCAAAATGGCGGCACGCTGGTGGCCACCTGCAACAGCGGCCTGGTGGATGAGCACCACATCGCGGCCGATGACGGTTTTCCCCACAACATGACCGATTTGTTCGGGCTGGAAGTGCTGGAGTTCGATCCGATTGGGGCGGATCATGAGAATCATCTCGCCTTCAAAGGCCAGTTTCACGCCAACCATGCCCACCGCGCCCGGCTCTGGTGCGATGTCATCGCGCCCGGCAGTTGCCAGGTTCTGGCCACTTACACGCATGATTTCTACGCCAGCCGGCCCGCCGTGACCTTGAACGAATTCGGCCTGGGCAAGGCCATCTATATTGGCACCGTTTCCGACCAGCCTTTTTACGACGATTTGATCGCCTGGCTGCGCACCATCTGCTCCTTGCATCAATTGCTCAAAGTGCCCGACACCGTCGAGGTCAGCATGCGCGAGAGGGCGGGCATGAAGGTCTTTTTCCTGCTCAACCACCAGAGCAGCGCGGTGCGCATCACCTTTTACAAGCCCATGCACGATTTTCTGACGGAGCGGACCATCACCGGCAATTACGACCTGCCCCCCCACGGAGTCCTTGTGCTTGACGAAATCCGCACCGGCGAGGCCGCGGCCCCGGAGGAAAACCGCGGCGTTGCGGCCGCGGCGCGGCCGGCCTTTTGATCCCCGGCGCCTGCCATGCCCAGCGGCCCGTTTTCCTTTCCTCCGCGGCGTTCCCCGCCGCCGCCTTCCTCCCCCCGGCAGCGCGCGCTGGCCCAGTGGCGCGGCTGGAATTGGAGCGGCGATGAAATCGCCCGGCAAGCCTCCGGGAAAAAGGCCGCCGCCATCCTGCCCCGCGTGCTGGCCGGTTTGCGCATGGACCGCCGCCAGGCGGAGGCGGAAATTTTGCAGGTTTGGAGTCATCAATTGGATCCGAACATCGTGGCTCACGCCCGGCCCGCCGGTATCCGCCACGGCACTTTATTCGTCAATGTGGACAGCAGTGTTTGGCTGGATGAGATCGTGCGCTACCGGCGCCGCGAAATCCTGGAAAGGCTGCAGAACAGTTTTGGGCGCGAGTTGATTCGCAGAATCTCCTTCCGGCTGGGTTAGGCGCGTTCTCCCCCGCTGGCTGGCGCCCGGCCGGGCGGCGGGGCCGCTGGCGTCCTGGGGCCGAGGCCCAGCTTGGCCCGGAGGTAATTGGCATTTTGGGGCGAAAGATAATGTTCCATTTGCTCCAGTTCGTCTCTTCTTAACTTCGACATCGGCTCAAGGGCGATGCGCTTGCCATTGGGGTCGTTCAGTCCTCCGGGAAGGCGGCTCATGTAGCTGCGCCAAATCGCCTCCGCCAAATGGCTGAAATTCTCCGCCCGGTCGGCATCATCCCCGATCAAGCACAGGTACTCCTGCGAAATCAAACCCAGGATGACCCCGGTCATCTTGGGTTGATCCAGTTCCCCGATCTCGGATTGGATTTGTTTGAAGGCGTATTCTTCGACGGTCAGATTGGTCTCGTCGCCGGTGATGGCATTGGTGAAGTTCTGCTTCAAACAGTTGAACCAGTGCAAGGCTTCCCGGTCGCGGTTATACTCATACAACAGCACGACGGCCTCCTTGAGAAAATTCTTCTGGGCGTTCTGCACCACCTTCTTGTCCGTCTTGTCCAGCAGGGTCCTTTCGTAGGAGGCGTTGACCTTGGGGACAAGGTCCAAATCGGGCCAAAGAATGAAATTCTCCTCCGTGACATTAGTGACCCACGGGGGCAGGGCGCCGCCGCGCCGGCAGGCCTGCTGCATGATGGAGTAGGCGAAACGGCGCACCAGGTCCCGGTCCTCCTGCGTTCCCTTGCGCACGCCCATCTCCGCCCAGTAAATGGCGTGGGCGTCCGGCAAACGCCAGTCCAGCGGCCCGTAGGTCTGGTCAATGTGCTGGATGAATTCCGGGTCCATCTGATAATCCTCGCGCAATTTCCTGGCCCGTTCGCGCTCGGCCGGCGTCTGGGGGTGGAGCAAGGCGGCAAAGTCGGGATGGCCGCCCAGGATGTCCTGCATTTGCTGGGCCCAGCGGATTTTGTAAAGCATGTGGGCGTCGTCCAGGTTCTGCCCGATCTTATGGCGGAAAATCCAGGACAGATCCTGGTAGATTTTCGGATCGGCCGGGTTGTAGTGCAGGCCCTTGTGCAGCAGTTCGATGCCGCGCTGCACCCAGCGCCAGCGTTCCTCGAAGTCCTTGCACTTGACAGATATGTTGTAGGCCATGTTCCAGGCCTGCATCCGCCAAACCTCGCTGTAATGCGGCTCCAGCGTGGTGATCCAGTCGGCCAACTGGACCATTTCAAAATACCGCTCCTCATCCTGCAGTTCGGTGGCCCGCATCCACAGGGCGTTGGAAATCAGCCCGCGGAAACCGCCCAGGGCCACGGTGGTGAAGGCCAGGATGGGTGGCGCGTTGGACAAGGGCGGCAGGCGGGTGAAGCCATAGGCCGCGCGGTCCGTGTTCAGCCGCCCCTGCATTTGCGAGGAGCCGCAAAAAAGCGCCGCCGCCAATCCCACCAGGGCCGGCTTATAAAATCTGGCTCGAAAATTCATCCTTCGCCGCTCCAACTTAATGCACAATGTTCAAAATCCAAAGTCTTATATTCAACGCGCCGCCGGCCTCCCAATTCCGCCAGCCCGCCGATTTTTAGCCGCGCCTGGAAAGCGGGGCCAATGCCAAATGCATCCTCCTCCGCCAGGCCTTCCTCCTTCGCAGGGCCTGCCTGCCCGCCGTCGCATGCAGGGCGCTTGTTCGCCGCCGCGGTGTTCATTCGCTTTTGAAACCAAGCAGCTTGAGGGACTGCGTTACCGCATCCGTATCTGAATGGCCATCGGCTGCGGCACGCAGACGCTCCTTAAGCGGTTCTCGAATCGGGGAATCGCTGGCAGTGAGAAGTGCTTCGATTTCGAGGAACCGTGTGAACCAAGGCTGGCCCTCGTGCTCCACGTATCGCGCGAGATCATCGATGCACCTGTCGTAGGTGCTACTGTTCTGAGCGTTAAAGCGAAAGTGGTAGTGAGCCGCGCGGAGGCGCTCAGAGAAATCGTAGCGAGGGCCGTTGGGTGAGAGGGCCTCAAGCACATCGTTCAGAACCCGAATCCCGAAGCCAACGTCTAAGGTGACCGAGTAGTTCCTGGGCCGCCCGTAGGAGCTGCCTTGGCGGAAAAGAGTGATGAAATCAGCAGGGTGCTCGTGCCTCCGTGCCCACAACATCGTCTTGGTTCGATTGAAGCCAATCGGCTCGATTCGCGCAGAGAAGTCCTTAGCTGCACTCTCCACACCCTGGCGGACGACTTGTGTAGTGTCAGTGGGGACGGGCTTCATACTTTCTGCGAACGTAGAAAGTTGAGCCACCGCCGACTCGCGGCGTGAATCCCGACTTGTCGGGAAACAAAAGCGCCATCCGCCTTCGCTCCGCAGCTACGGTCGGACAGGACGGCGGTTGGCTCCGGAGACTGGTGAGGTATCATTGTTTGTGCCATATCATCTGTGTGTGCCCATCAATACTCAAAACCACCAACTTGTCTCCAAGAAGACTCACAACTTTGTTGCTCTCCACTTGGAAAGCGCCGTCCTGACGATCAGCATTGGTCACTGTACCAATGGCGTATCCGTTCTTGACCTGCCACGTTCCCTTAACGGTCTCGATACCGGATCTCTTCATAACATAAGTCCCATCAGCCCTGTTCTCGATTACTTTGGCTGGATCTGAATCCAATGACCACACCCCGACTATACCACGGCGAATAACAGCATCGCTTGTGGTCGTTGTGCAAGCCGTCAGCAACAAGCTCAATGCGAATAATGTAGGTATGAATTTCATAAAGGTGTGAATGACGCCTAACGTCCAGAGCTCAGGCACGCGGGACCAAACCACCTGAATCCGGGCTTGTCGGGAAACAAAAGCGCCATCCCTCGTTGGCTGCAGTGAATTGTTAGGCATCAATGTGTTCATGTGAAGAACAACTTTCCAATGACGACTACGAGTAGAACCCAAGCGAGAATAATCGCGATGGCAATCGCAACCAGACGAAGATAGTAGCCGAAAAACCGACCAATCGTCTTCGATATGCGCCAACGTTCACGTAAGGCAGACGTTGCATAATATAGACTTCCGAGCGTGATGAGAATACCAATAGGGAGTCGGACGAACATCGGAGCGTGCGGAAGGGCAAACCACCACAGTGGGAACAACACGGCGATCAAAACCGCCTCTGGCCAATCGGCAGTAGAGATTTTCAGGCGTGGTCGCATGATGCCTAACGTCCAAGCTCAGGCACAGCCACCGGAGACTGAGCTTGGCTGCAATGATGATGTTCAAATTTCATGTCCCGGTCAAAACTGAAAGGGGCGGTGGCTGTTGCCTGCAGCGATTTGTTAGGCGTCATCGTCGCTACTCCCATCTGGCCTCAACATTCGGCCTACCAAGAAGCTGGACGAGGTGGTCGCTGCTTACCAGTGCAAAATGTGATACGCCTCTGTTGCCGCTATAAATCTGACTGAACTGCTCCAACCAACTGGAACCTTCCACAAGTAATAATGGAAATGTTTGTGACGGTCTGAGCATCGGGAGAAGTGAAACCGGCAGAAAGTCGAACCCCGGACACTCCTGCTCGAAACGAAGTGCGACAACTCCTGTGAAGTGAAGCACCAAAACTCTGCTGCCAACCATCCGCACTGTCAGCTTGTCATCCTGAAATGAATACGAAATTGAATCGAACGGTGAATCAATATCTGGCACCGGCTGCCACTTGGAAACGCGTAATGTCATAAACGTCTAACGAAAAAAGCTGAGCCACCGCCGACTCGCGACGTGAACCGCGATAGCGGAACTGCAAGCGCCAACGGCGGTTGGCTCCGGCGACTTGTTAGGCCACTGGCCAATCATAACTCAATGTCGTATAATCAGCGATGCGGCTAAAGTGCAATACTCTGCCGGAACTGTCCAGACCTCTGCGTGCTGGCCGCCAGCTCCACCTTCCGAAATGCGCTTGCATCGTGGCTCTCCAAACCAAAGTGCGAGATGGTCATCTGGTGCGCCGCCGTCCTGCGGTGTGCCAACAACCACAGCGAGCAATCCATCCGTCTCAACTAACTGTCCTCGCTTGAAAATACTCATGGTGCGAAGTGGCCTAACAATTAATATACGCCAGCTTGTTCGTGTATTACGATGTCCGAATGAACACTTCCGAAAGAGTGCGGCGGCTTACGGAAATTGTTCGACGCCAACATCTTGCGCTCGCGACCAAGCGCACTTGCTGCGCCTGGCTCAGGCGATATTGCGACTTGCTCAAAGGGCTGCCGTTGCGTATGCCAGGTGAACATAAACAGGAACGGTTTCTGACCGTCCTGACCCGAAAGGATGTCGCCGCCAGTACCCAAAATCAAGCCTTTAATGCAATTAACCGACCGCGGGGCGCATCTTGACACTGCTGCTGGCGGAGTGCGGCCGTCCCCGGCCGCAGCAAGCCGGGGATTTTTTGGGTGCGCAGGAAGATCACCGGCGCGCCGTGTTTCCCACGCTGCTGCGCCCGAGGACGGGGAATGGCGCTTAAATAAGGGAAGCCTTTCTTTTGGCCCGGGCCAGACGGCGGCGTTTATTGCGGCTCCAGGGCTGGCGGTATTGATGCCGCGATTTGTTCAAATGGGGGTATTTGGATCGTTTCTTGACAGCGCGCGGCTCCGCTCTTCCCGGACGCCTGGGCACCAGATCGGTCGCCAGCCTTCGGAGCAGCCGCTGCCATAATTGGCGGCGCCGTCCCCCTTTGTTCCGGGCGTGTCCGAGTTGTGCCAGTGCCTGCGTCCATTGCCGGAAGGCGTCCAGGCTGCCTTTGAAACTGATCCGATCCAAGTCCACGTTCTGGCTTTGCGCGGCTTCGGCCATGATCCAGCGCAGGAAATTATGGGCGGTGAGGAAGAGCAGGAGTTCTTTCTCCACCATGCGGGGACAGAGGCAATGCAGGCTCTGCATGCCCAGGGTGGTTTTGAGATCGTCCAGGCACAGTTCCATGCGCCAGCGCCGGGCATAAGCGGCCGCCAGTTCCTCCGCTGGAAAAAGCGCCGCATCCAACAGGGTCGTGACCAGGGTCAGGTGGCGGGTGCGGAAGCCGGCCCGGCTCAGGCGCGCGCGCAGCACCCGCACCGTGATCTGCGGCGGCAGTCCGAGCCATTCCAGGAACGAAAGCAGGGGCGAAGGCCGGCCGGGTTTGGACCAGGTAAAGAGCGCGTCCCAGTGACCCAGGCGTTGGCGGGCCTGGCGGAAATCCACCTTGCGGTTGCGCACGGAGACCCGCGCGAGCAAATCCACGCCCAGGAGTTGGAGGACGGCGGCGATAATATAAACCCCATAGGCGCGGTCGCCCAAGAGGATGTCGCCGGGGTGCAAAGCCGAGCGCAAGCCGTGGAGAAACAGAGCCAGTTCGGAGGAGCGCAGGCTGCCGGTGGCTTTGGCCAAAAGGGCGCCGCTGGCGGCGGAGAACAGAGCCACCACGCGCAGGTGGGGAAAGCCGCCGCCGGGCTGCAGGCTTTGGCTGGGGGGAAAGGCCGCCCGATTGGCCGGGGTGTCGGGCAGGTGGGTGCCGCTGCCATCAACCGCTTTCAACGGGCGGCCCTGTAGCAGCGTACTGGCCGGGGCGCGCTTTTCGGCGCTGTCGGCGCTGGCCGCGAAGGCTTGCTCCAGCAAGGCCAGGGGGAGTTTGGCGCGGGCCTGGCAATAGGCGCTGCTGTCCGGCTCCGGTTCCGGGCCTTGGACCAAGGCCAGCAGGGCCTGCACCTGAAGGACGACGTGGCGGCAGGAAGTGTTGGCTTGGAAGACTGGCCAGACCCAGCACCACCAGGTGCGAACCAGAGTGTAAACCTGCTCGCGGGAGTAGTCGCCGGCGGCCGGTTTTCGCAGGAGGTCGGTGGGCAAGGCGGGAGCCAGGCGGTCCTCGATCTGACTCAAGGTGGCGTGACGGAGGCGCGCCAGGCTGTGGGCACAGCGGCGGCCCGCCGCCGCCAGACGGGGCCGCCAGGCCGGGAAGAAGGGGGTGTCGGGCATAAGGCGGTATATATACCGCCTTATTGACACGTCTGCTACTCTTTTCTTTATGCCGACTCACAAAACAACCCGGCCAGCCCAATGGCAGGCCCAATACGCCCAATTACGCGACCGGCTGGCCAGAACCGGCTGGATCAGCGAGGGCTACGTGCAAGACCGCGGCCCCGGAGCAGGCGGCCCTTGTTATCAGTGGACCCGCAAGGTCAAAGGCAAAACGGTCAGTGTCGCTCTCTCCAAAGAACAATATGAGTGGCTCCATGACGCCATTGCCGAGTGGCGGGAGGTGCAAGCCACCATCAAAGCCATGCAACGCTTGAGCCGTCAGGTCTTGTTTGAAACCATCCCGCATCCCCCGCGTCGTAAGAGGCTGGGTAAGAAAGTTTTAGGTCTTATTTAAGCGCCATTCCCCGAGGACGGGCGCACTCCTGCAGCGTTCTTGCGCCTGATTCCGCTAGCAGTGTCAAGATGCGCCCGTGTCGCGAGGCTGGCGGGACTGCTGCTTTCAATAGCCAGGATGCTCCGCCCGCCGCGCGCCGACTCCGCCCAACCCGCCTCTTCACCGTTCCAAACCCCCAATGAAAACCCTTGCGCAGCCGCTTTGCGGGGTCAGCCACCTTGACCGCCAACTGTGCCGCGTTTGATCTCAACCAGCGGGCCGCCTGACTGGACCGGCCCGCCTGATCCATCCCCGCTTCTTTTACGCTCCACTCCGTAATGGAAGCCCGCCTCATCTTGGTATCCCATTGGAACGAGCCTGTTGAGGATGGCGGCCCGAAGCGTTTGCAGATGCGCCAGAGCCGAAACCTTGCCGCCCGGCGCTGATTCGTCCATGGCAGGGGAAAAGACAGCCGCCGTGCCCGAGTCCGCGACGCTGCCGACGGCGCCGGCGACGGGTTGCAGTCGAAACGATTTTAAAACCTCCGCCAA
Source organism: uncultured Verrucomicrobiae bacterium (assembly GCA_963707025.1). Taxonomy (GTDB): domain Bacteria; phylum Verrucomicrobiota; class Verrucomicrobiia; order Limisphaerales; family Palsa-1400; genus JBEKOF01. The sequence goes on from CAVPOM010000006.1 coordinate 267,584, forward strand.
ACGGCGCGCCGCATCTGCGGTGGCCTTGCGCGCTTCGATAAGCTCATCCAGCTTTTGTGCGGCCTGGATCGCCAACTGGGGGAATTTCGCGTCGGCGCTGCTCAATTCAATCTGCTTGTTCTCGAATCCGGGATTGTTTGTCACAAGGCGCTCCTTTCTGTGCGTGTTTCGCGATCATGCAAGAGGAACTTATTTACAAGTCCGCCGGATGTTTGCGCACCAGCGTGCCCTCCCGCAGGAGATTGCGCATGGCTTCCGCCAAGAGGCGTTCGGCGGCTTCGGACCTGGTGTTGCCGAAGTAACCAGTCGCCACCAGCTTTTCCAAATCCCGAACCAGGGCCGGGGAAGTGGAGATTGTGACCTTGATGGTCGGGTGCGCGTTGCGTGATCGTGGCATGTCAATACGGCGGTTTTAGTTGAAAACAAGCATATATTTAGCCATTTGTTATGGAATTGCAAGCACTTTTTTGAGGTATTTTCGGCTTTACCGTGTCGCCGCTTCCACCCATGCATTGTCCAGCCAGGCGGTGTGAAATGTCCCGGGGTAATTCGTCAGCGGCGGCGCTGCCGGCGGGGGAAATGTTGGCCCGGATGACGGCTAGGCGCGGGGTCGCCCGGCCTGCCGGCGCGGCGGACGGGAGGGGCGGCGGGGCGGGCGGGGGCGGAGGGGACGAGTTGGAAGTCAACCTGCTTTTTGAAGGTGTCCACTTTATAGACCTGCACGGTGAGCCGGTCGCCCAGCTTGATGATGCGGCGGGTGCGGCGGCCCACCAGATGGCCGCGCGCCTGATCGAAGATGAAAAAGTCGTCCTGGATGGAGGACAGATGCACCAGGCCGCTCATGCCCAGGCCCGGCACGTCCACAAAGAAACCGAAATTGCGGGCGTCGGTGACCAGGGCCGGATAGGGTTCGCGGCGGCCCGATTTCAACTGGGCCTTGAGGAAGGCAAATAGTTTGACATCCTTGCTGTCGCGCTCGGCGTCGGCGGAGTTGCGCTCGGTTTCGGAAATGTGCAGGGCGGTTTCCTTGAGGGAAGGCAGCGAAGGCCCGAGGCGGTCAAAGAGGGCGCGGTGGACCAGCAGGTCGGCGTAGCGGCGGATGGGCGAGGTGAAATGGGTGTATTTGGCCTTGCTCAGCCCGTAATGGCCCAGCGGTTCGACGGCGTAGCGGGCGCGCATGAGGGATTTGAGAAAACCGATTTTCAGGGCCGGGCCGACCGGCAGGTCGTTGAGGCGGCGCATCAGTTTCTGCACCTCGCCGCGCTGGGCCAGGTTGCCGCAGGGGATTTGATGGCTGAGCACCTCCTGGCGGTATTCCTGCAAACGGCGCTCGTCGGGCGGTTCGTGGACGCGATAAATGGCGGGACGGCGCAAGGCCATCAAGCGCGCCGCCACCGCCTCGTTGGCCAGGAGCATGTATTCCTCGATCAACTGGTGGGAGACGTCGTTCTCGATGCGTTCGACGCGCAGGAGGCGGCCCTGTGGGTCCAGACGGATTTTCGAGTCGGGAAAATCCAGGTCGAGCGAGCCGGCCTTGAAACGGGCGCGGCGGAGGTGCTGGGCCAGGGTGTGTGCCTGGCGCAGCATCCGCTCGATGGCCCCGTCCGGCGACGGGCGCTGGATGACGGCCAGCGCTTCCGGGTAAGTGAAGCGGCGCGCGGAGCGGATGACGGCGGGATAAAATTTGGCGTTGAGCACCCGGCCATCGTCGGAGAGAAGGAACTCGACGCATTTGGTCAGGCGGTCCGCGCCCGGTTTGAGGGAGCAAAGCTCGTTGCTCAAGGCCTCGGGCAGCATGGGGATGACCCGATCCACCAGGTAAGTGGAATTGCCCCGCAGGCGCGCCTCCGCATCCAGCGCGCCGCCCGGTTTGACGTAATGGGAAACATCGGCAATATGCACCCAGGCTTTCCAGCGCCCTTCCCCGGCGCTCTCCAGGCAGATGGCGTCGTCAAAATCCTTGGCGTCGTCGGGATCAATGGTGATGACCGGGTGGGCGCGGCAATCCACCCGTCCGGCCAGATCGGCCGGGGAGGTGTTCCCCGCCGTGCGGCCCCGGGCCATGAGTTCGGCTTCGTGCAGCGCGTTTTTGGGAAAATGGAGCGGCAAATTGTATTGACGCAGGACGGAAAGCATGTCCACGCCCTCCTGGTCCGGCTGGCCCAGGACTTCGAGGATCTCGCCTTCGGGATTGGTATGGCGCGATTCCCAGTGGCGGAGCCGGACCACCACTTTGTCGCCGACGCGGGCCGGCTGCGCGGCGTCGCGGGGCGGGCTGACGTAAATGTCGTGCGGGATGCGCGGATCATCCGGGATGACGAAAAGAAACTGTTTGCTTTGCTGGAGAGTGCCGACCAGGTGTGAGCGTTTGCGCTCGAGCACGCGGACGACGGCGCCGGTCAAGGGGCCGCCGGCCGGGCGGCGGGCGGCGGGCAGGACCTCGCGCCGCACCAGAACGCGGTCGCAATGCATGGCGGTGGCGGTGGCGCTTTCCTCCACCACAATTTCCTGGAGGGCGGGGTCATCGGGTTGGAGGAAGCCGCGACCCTGGCGGTTGATGCGGATGACGCCCGGCACCAGGTCGGCCTGTTGGGCCAGGATATAGCGGTTGCCCTTGGTGCGGACAATCCGGCCGCTTTTTTCCAGGAGATGCAGCGCCTGCTGCAAGGGCTGTTGCTCATAGGGGCGCAGTCCCAGGCGGCGGAGCAACTCCGGGACGTTGCAGGGCACGTAGTCATGCCGTCCCAGCAATTTGAGGATGTTATCGTCCATGAATGTCAAGAGGGCGAGTATGGCGCAGAAGGGAGGGAGAGGGAAGGGGAGAATTTTGGCCATCCGAGAATTTGGGACATCGCGTTAGTGATGGGTGGCAGGGCGCGCACTCCGTGCGCGCCGCGGCGGGAAGTCCCGGCGTGGCGGGACCCTGCCTGTCCCGGCCCGCCCATGACGGACGCATTACGGTTTTGAATTGGGGATTGGGGACAATGGTTGCGGCACGCCGTATTGGCAATCCACCGATGTCACCGGCGGTCATAGACCGCCGCTACAAGGAGCATTCGGGGTTGCATAATCTTGGGGGTTCCGTAGGCTGGGCGTTGTCGTGCCAACCAAACGAGGATCCATCCATTTGTTCCGCTTTGCGGGAATAGATGTGTATTTGCACTGGTCGTGGTTTGTGCTGGCCGTCTATGGCATCCAGATGCTCAAGGAGTATTTTTCCAGCTATTTGTGGCCGGCCCTGGCCTACGGGGCGCTGTTTGCCATCGTCACCTTGCACGAATTTGGCCACGCCCTGGCCTGCAAACAGGTGGGAGGGCGCGCCGATCAGATTGTGCTCTGGCCATTTGGCGGAGTGGCTTATGTGTCGCCGCCGCGCCGGCCCGGCGCGACCCTGTGGTGCATCGCGGCCGGACCGCTGGTCAACGTCGGGTTGTTCCCCATCCTGGCGGGAACGACGCTGCTGGCGCAAAGGCTCGGCTGGCCTCATTTCGCGCCGGACGCTTACCAGTTCACCGTGATCTTGTTGTATATTGATGTGATGCTCCTGGTCTTCAATCTGTTGCCCATCTTTCCGCTGGATGGCGGGCAGATTCTACAGTCCTTGCTTTGGTTTATTTTCGGTTATGCGCGCAGTCTGATGATTGCGGCCTCCCTGGGCTTGGTGGGAGTGGCGGTGTTGATCCTGTTTGCGATCAACCAACATGCCTGGTGGCTGGGGGTGATGTGCGGGCTGGTGGTTTTGTATTGCTGGAGCGGCTTGCTGCGGGCGCGGGTTTTGTCGCGTCTGGCGGCGGCGCCAAAACACCCGGGTCTGGCTTGTCCGGCCTGCCGGGAAGCGCCGCCGGCGGGACCGGTTTGGATGTGCGGGCGCTGTCGCCAGGGCTTCGATGTCTTCGCCTCCGGCGGGGTCTGTCCGCATTGCGGCGCGCAAGTCGCGGAGGTGCCCTGCCTAGCCTGCGGGACGGCCAGCCCGATCCAGGCCTACCAAACCCCGGTTTAAGGCAAAGCGCGGGCGCGATTGCCAAAGGCCGCCGCTGGAATGAATACGGATGGAATCCGGGCGTCTTATGTAGTAGAATCAGCCAGCGGTCCGAAGCCATGAACGCGGCGAATTAAGCTTGTGCCGGCGTTTTAAAAGCAAGCAAACTCAATAAAGCTATGAATCCCAAAACTTTTGGAGGTTCGATCTGGCTCCTCTTGTTCGGAGCGGCCTCGGTTCTTCTCATCGGCGCCTTCACCCGGTTGGACAGCGGCGGCCAGCCCGACGGCGCGGCGACCAATGCGCCCGCCCCGCCCCCCGCGGCGGCTGGCGCGGACTTTTCCGCGCTGGACCCGCCTCCCGCGCCCGCTTCCGCCGGCGCGCCGATGCTGCCGTCGGACTTGTCGCCGGGCCTGGAGGAAATCATCAAAATGGCGCAGGCGCATATCGCGGAGGACACCATTCTGGCTTACATCCAGAATTCCGGGCAGAGCTACAATCCGTCGGCGGATGAAATACTTTATCTGTCTGATTTGGGCGTGACGGACAAGATTGTGGCGGCGCTGTTCCCAAAGCCGGACGCCGCGCCGGCCGGCACTGCCGCGCCGGCGGCCCCGCCCGCCGCCGTCCTGGCGCCCGAGCCGCCGCCGGCGCCGGCCGCCGGGAGCCCGGTGACCGGGGCCGCGCCGGACAGTATGATTGACGCGCCGCCGGCCGCGGCGGGGGAAGAACCGCCCCCATTGCAGAATCCGCAGGACAGCTATTTTTACGACAGCCTGGCGCCCTATGGGAGCTGGGTGCAGACGGCGGAGGGGTGGGCCTGGCAACCGATGGTGGCGTCGGTGGATGGGAACTGGCTGCCTTATCGGGACCGGGGGCAGTGGGTGCTGACGGACGACGGGTGGTATTGGGCGTCGGATTATTCCTGGGGTTGGGCGGCTTTTCATTATGGGCGATGGAGCCAGGACGGGCTTTTCGGATGGGTGTGGGTCCCCGGCCAGGTCTGGGCTCCGGCCTGGGTGGCGTGGCGGAACACGACGGACGGCTTCGCCGGCTGGGCGCCGTTGCCGCCAGGCGCGCATTTTCGGCGCGGGGCCGGGCTGTTCGCCGGCGCGGGGCTGGGCGGGTTTAATGTCAGCTACGGATTGAGCGCCTCCTCCTTCACCTTCGTGCCGCAAAATCATTTTCTGGCCCGCAACCCGGGCCGGTTCGCCGCGCCGGTGTCGCGGGCGGCGGCCCTGTTCCAGAGCAGCGCGCCAGTCAATAATTATTCCTTCTCCGGCCGGAGAATCCTCAACCTGGGCGTGAGCGCCGAACAGATTGCGGCGGCGACGAAGGCGGCTGTGCCCAAACTCGCGATCAAGGATGTTCCCTCGCCCGACTCCGCCGGCGGCCGGAACGCGGGCCGGAGTTTGGCGGTTTTCCGCCCGAATGCAGCCGGGCCGGCTGTCCGGTCATCGGCGGAGAAGCCAACCCAGCCGGTTTTGATCAACAAGACACCGCGCCCGGTCACGACGGAGGCGGCTATGCCGGGGGCGGTTTCCTCCCGTCCGGCCACGGTGGCGTCGGATTATTCCGTCCCGGCGCTGCGCCCAACTTACCCTGCGTTGCCGTCCCAGCCCGGTTTGATCAGCCGCAATTTGCAGCCTCCGGCCGACCCGGGCGACGCCGTTCCCAGCCGTGCCCGCCCTGCCTGCGGGCGGACGGCTCTCTTTGACAGGCGGTGGCGAAGTGCGCCGCATCCCGTCTCCATCCGGGCCGGCGCCGTCCGCAGGCTATCCGTCCTACAGCCAGCATGGCGTCAGCCCCGCCCCTCCGGCGCTGCCGGGAAGCGCGCCGTCCTACAATGCGGCGCCGCACAGTTCACCGGGCTACAGCGCGCCTGCCTCCGCCCCGCAACACAGCGCGCCGGCAATCGCCCCGGCGGAAAGCCATGGCGGGGGCGGACAGGCTAGCCAAGGCGGCGGGTCGGCGGGGTCCAATTCGTCTTCCAGCTCATCCAAGCCGTCCAAGTAAATGGCGGCGGTTCTGGCGAGTCTCAACGCGGCGGCGAACAAGGAGTTTTGAGAAGGAAAGGTGACAAAAAAGCGCCGCCTGCCTGGTCAAGTCTTTCAGGCCGGCGGCTTGTTCTGGGCGTCGTTGCGCAAGGGCTTAATCTTCTTCGCCGATTGCGCGAGCGAGAGGTAATTCTCACTGGTCACAACCTTGCGTCCGCTCTTCCTTTCCAGTTCGCGACGGGCATTGCCAGCCACCGCGCCGCCGGCATGGGCGGTTTGTTTGTTCTGCGGAAAGCCCTGGGCGTCGCGGGTGCGGGCAATTTCGGTGGTGGAGGCTTCCCCCAGCATGGAGAAGATCAGTTCGAGGTCCGTCATGTGGTCGCGCAGGTTTTCACGCTTGAGACGCTTATATTCGGCGTATTGGCTGGGCGTGAGGCCGAAGGCGGCTTTTCAGATTTCAGCGGTGAGTATGGCGTATTCGCGCTGTTCTTTGACCCCGCGCTTTTTCCACTCGTCGGTCAGTTCGTCACGGATGGCAATGGAGCGCATCCGTTTCTCGATCCAATCGTCGGAATAGCCCTTGGCTTTGTAGAGGGCGCGGGTGCGTTTGGTGGCGAGCTCCGGGTCTTCAATTTCCTGGATTCGTTCGTAACCCACCCTGGCCAGCCAGCGTTTGAACGGCTCAGCCTTGGGGCTGGGGATGGATTGGATGAGGCGGAAGATGCCTTCGGTGTTCCAGCATTGAAGTAACTGGCGTCCGCCGGGCGTGTCGAATTCAAGGCCAAGGGGGGGGGCAATTTGCCCCCCCCTTTGAGGGCTTCGGCCAGGGGCAGATCACGGCGGCGCATATCTCTGAAATAGCCTTGCGGATTTGCCGAATCGGTCAAGGCCGCAACAACCTCGGTGATGACAAACCACCATTCATTGTTGTGAATGGCGCGGCGGACTTCCTTTCGCTGGAACAGGGCGATGTGGGTTTCGGGGTTTTGCCCGGTGTCATTCACGGTTTGTTCGCCGGAAATCATGCCCGGACATGTTCCTGAATTGCAAGCCTCTCTCCCGTCGGAAAACAGCGGCCGTCGCCGAGGTTATGGCGGGACAGCCGACAAGGGAACGCGCAGGGATAAGCAAAGGTTGCGAAAATTTGCCGAAAGCAAATGAAATCGCCACCGAAAATTGACGGATTAACTAGACCAGCCCGACCCATTTGCGGCCGATCCAATAGACGGTGAGGAGGAAGAGGATGGCGCCGCCCCACCGCGGATCGCTCCAGATGCGGACGCGTTTTTCGACCGGCCCCGGTTCGGGCAGAAGTGAAATCTGCTTGACAACATTGTCGAAGTCGTCCGCCGTGAAACTGGCGCCCCGGGAGACGGCGGAAATCTCGCGCAAGACCCGGGCGTTGACGGGCTGGCCCAGTTTCTCCAGCAGGGGCGGAGCCACCAGCAACGCGGTTTCCAGATGGCGGCCATGCGCCGGGGAGGCGGCCTCCATTTTGTAGCGGCCGCTTTCCAGGGCGGCGAAGGCGGACTTGAAAACGCCCCAGCCTCCTGGCAGGGGCGCGAATTCCAACCGCTCCACCCGGCCGGAGGGCGAGGTGATTTTGCCGGTGACCGGCCCCTTGTCAATAGGAAAACCGGCCTCGTCCAGCACGGTGCTTTGCAGATAAACGGTGTCGCCGGCCTGCGGAGCTTCCGGGCTGTAGCTGAGGCGGATGCCTTCCTTTTCGGAGAGGTGGCGCTGATGGGCCATCCAGCGGACGACCTGCCCCCAGAAGCGGTAATGAAATTTGTCCTCCACGCCGCGCCGCCAGCGCCAGGCGCTGTCGGTGCCGAGAAAGAGAACCTTGCCCGCGTCGGCCGAACGGGTGACGAGCAGGGGCATGCGGCCAAAGTCGTTGCGCAGGGAGGAATGGACGGCGAGGACCTCGGAGCCGGGCCGGCTCTTTTCCACGGCGGCGGACCAAAAGAAGCCGGGCAATTGCTTCCACAACTCGTCATTGCGATCTTCGTCGGAATCGAAGCGGGTGAGCCAATGGCGTTTGCCGGCGCTGGTCAGGACCAGTTGCACCTCGTTTTGCAATCCGATGCCCTGCGGTTTGGACGGGTCCAGGATGACGGGATATAAATCGGCCAGCGGGCTTTGGAGAAAAGTGGCCTCGCGCCCGCGTTGGCCCGGGACAAAGACCAGGCCGCTGGCTTGCTGCTCGACCAGGCCCCGGATCATGGCGGCGTTGGTCAGGGTCAGCTCATTTTGGCCGATGCCGACGTCGCCCAGAAAAATCACATCGTACGGGGCCAGCGCTTCCTTGGTGGCGGGGAAGGCCGGGATGTAGTTGGGGCCGTCGCCCGGCCCGATGTCAGGATGGTAGAGCAGGCAGTGCATGTCCACGCCGGGATCGCGGGCCAGGGCGTTGCGCAAATAGCGATATTCCCAGCGCGGCAGGGAATCCACCACCAGCACCTTGAGTTTTTCCTGGCGGATGGAAATATGGAAGGAACGTTGGTTGTTTTCGGCCATGCTTTCCTCCGGTTCCACCGGCACTTTGACGGTGGCGGTGATTTCCCCGCCGGTGCGCGGGGACCAGAGAATGGCGTCTTCCACCGCGCCGTTGGGCGGGATGGTAATGTCCTTTTTGGCCTGCTCGCCCTGCGGATCGTAGATCGAGACGGTCGTCTTGACTTGGCGGGCCAGGGTGCTGGTGACCTTGAAGGGAACGGCGATGTCCTCTCCCAATAGACCGTAGGCCGGCATGGAAACATTTTCCAGAATCAAGTCCGGCATGGGTGTCGGGCGGCCTACCGCCACGCTGAAAATGGGAATGTTTTGCTCGCGATAGCGGGTGGCGGTGGCGAGCGGGGATTGGCCCAGGTTCCAATCGCCGTCGGTCAAGACCAGCACGGCCTTGAGATTCTTGAAATCATGCAACGCGCGTTCCAGGGCGGCGTTGAGGTCGGTGCCATTGATGGCGTTGGCGTTGGTGGAGGGCCTGGCGAAATCCTCCACGGTCACTTTGGCCTTGTTTTGCAGGGGCAGCCAAAACTTGCCGGCGCGCTTGGCCTCCAGCCATTGGGCGCGGCTGACCACCTGGTTGGTCAGGGTCAGATCGCGCGTTTTCATGCTGTCGGAAGCGTCCATGAGGATGGCGATCTCCGGCAGGACGTTGCGCTGGAGGTGTTCGACGTATTCCGGGCGCAGCGAGGTGAAGACGAGCAGTGTCACCAATAAAAAGCGCAGGCACTCCAGCCGTCCCACCGCCCGGCCGCGGGCGCTGCGCTGCCAGTTGGCCCAGCCCAGCCAGCCCGCGAAAAGCCAGATGGCCAGCGCGGGCGCGAGCACGGCAAGCGGGGCGGCGAGTTGAAGGTGGTTCACAACGGAAAATGCAGAATGCAGAATGCAGAATGCAAAATGATAAAGGGTTTCATCAGGCAGTTTGCTTCTCCGGTTGCCTCGCGGTTTTCATCACCCCGGCGCCTTTGGCCGCCGGTCTTTTGCCGGGCAGGATCAAAAGGCCTTCGCCCAGCAGCAGGAGGAGCATGAGAAACAAAAACAAACGCCAAATTTCCCCCTGCAATTGGCCCGTGTCCACCCGCCGGTCTTGCAACATTTGCAGCGGCAGATCGCCAAACAATTTCCTGAGGTCGCCGGAGTCCACCATTTCCGGGTCGTCCTCGCCCGCGGGACGATTGACGGCCAAGAGTTGATCGCCGGATTGATAGACCCCGGCCTGGAAACGGATGTCTTTGGGCTCCTTGGAATCCACCGCCACCCACGTTTTGGCCAGATCGGCCGCGCTCAATTCGCCGCAAGCGGCGCTGGCCACCGATTGCAGGCGGCGCGAGCCGTCCTGGAGCAGGCGTTGCAGCATCGGCACCAGCACCGGGCCATCCGCCAGGCTGGACCAATCGTCGGCGGGCAGCGAGGCGCAAAAATAAAACTCGCCCCGGCCCAAACTTTGCCGCGCCAGCAGGGCCGCGCCGTCTTCAAATGCCGCCAGCACGTTTTTTTGTCCGGCAATGATCTGGCGTCGCGGAAAATCCGTTTGCCCGAGCGGCAGGCTGATGCGCTCATTGCTCCGGGCCAGCGGGCCTTCGTCCTCGTTCCAGCGCAAAACATGAAAGCCGCCCGGCGCCGGGGAAACTTCGACCGCGCCCCAGCCCAGGGCGTCGAATTGTCCGGCGTCGGCGCGGCCGGGCGGAAAAAAGACGGCCACGCCGCCCCCGGCCACGAAGGACTGCACGCGCGCGGCGGTCTCGCCGTCGGGCAGCGCGTCCTGCCAGAGGAGAAGGGAGCAGCCATCGAGATTGGCGGCGGGAAATTCGGCGGGCGCGAGCAGCGCGGCCGGCTGGCCGGAGCGGGCCGCGGCGGCCAGTTGCAAATAACGCGCCGTGTCCGGGGAACGGCTCACCACCACTCCGCGCAGCGGCGTCTCGGCCCCGTAAACAAAATAAGCCGAGTTGTCACGCGCATTGGCATCGGCCGGCAAGGTAAAACTGCCCCAGCCGCCCGCCGGATGCGCCCCCAGATCAACCCGGCGGCGCCAGCGCAGGGACTGGCCCTCGAAGGCGGCCGGCGTTTGCGTTTGCGCCCCGTCCAGCGTCAGCGTCACCGGCAGGGAAGAGTTGGCGGGGCGGTTGCGCTCCAGATCGAGGACGAATTGCAGTTCCGATTGGTCGCCCTGGGAACGCCGCGCCACTTCCTTGAGGGAGATGGATGCGTTGGCGTCGGCGGGCTGGCTCAGGACCAGAAGGCGCACGCGCACTTTCTGGGAGAGCGACCCGAGCTGGCCGGCCAGGTCCTTCCAGCGCGGGTCCTCCGGATGCCAGTTGCTGCGCTGGGCGTCGGAAGCGATCCAGAGTTCCGCCGAGCCGGCGCGGTTTTCCATCAGCCAGTTGAAGGCGGCCCGGAGCATGGCGGGAACATCGGCGGCGGTGTCGGTCGGCCCGGTGGCGGGCAGGCGCATGAGATTGGTGGCCCGGCCGGCTTCGGCCGGGAGGAGGGTGGCGCTGTCAATAAGAACCAGATGGCTGCTTTCCTCAAATTCCCCCGCCGCCTCCGCCAGCAGCCGGATGGCTTGCTCGCGCTTGCTGACCCCACCCGTCTTGATTTCCATGCTGGCGGAGCGGTCCAGCAGAATGACAATCGCGTCCGGCGCGGAGGAAACCGCCCAGCCCATCCAGCCGCCCGCCAGCGGCCGGGCCAGAAAGAGGCACAGCGCGGCCACCGCGGCCATGCGGAAAAGCAGGATAAGAAGCTGGCGCAATTTGGTGTTGCTGACCGAGCTGCGCGTGGCCGCCACCAGAAAGCGCATGGCGGCCCAGGGATGGGAGCGATGGCGCAGACGGTTGAGGAGGTGGATGATCACCGGCACCAAGAGCAGCGGCAAACCCCAGAGCAGAATGGGCTGAAGGAATTGCATGCGGGGGGTTCAACCGCCGGCCGCCAGCCGGGCGCGCGCCACCAGAAAATCGGCCAGCGCTTTTTCATAGGGTTGGTCGGTCACCACCTGCCGGTAATCGGCCGCAAATTCATGGCAGCCCTCGCGCAGCGCGTCCAGGAACAGCCAGATTTGCCGCAGGTACTCCTCCCGCACCGCCGCCGGTTCGGTCACCAGATGGAAGGAGGTTTCCAAATCCACGAACCGGGTGGGACGGTCAAACTTAAAATCCAGCTCCGCCCGGTCCAGCAATTGAAAGAGAGCCAGGTCGTGTTTTTGAAAGCGCAGATGCTGGAAGCAATCCAGCAGCGGGGCCAGATCGCAAAAGAAATCGGAAAAAACCACGATCAAGGCGCGGCGTTTGACCTTTTCCGCCAAGTCGTGCAGGGCGGGCAGCAGGCCGGTTTCCCCGCGCGCCGCGGATTTTTGCAGGGTATCCAGGATCAGCTTGAGGTGGGCCGGGTTGCGCCGCGCCGGGATTTCGAAGAAGGTCTTTTCCGCGGTGCAGAACAACCCCACCGCGTCGCCCTGGTGCGCGGCCAGATAGCCCAGGGCGGCGGCCATGCGCTTGGCGTAATCGAGCTTGGTCGCCCCGGCTTTTCCGAACTTCATGGAGCCGCTGCAATCCAGCACCAGATAGCAGCGCAAATTGGTTTCGGCCTCGAATTCCTTCATGAAGAAACGGTCGGTGCGGGCGAAGACCCGCCAGTCGAGGCGGCGGATGTCATCGCCGGGAACGTAGTTGCGGTATTCGGCGAACTCGACGCTGGAACCGCGGTGGGGGCTTTTGTGCAGGCCCGAGACGGAGCCTTCCATGGCCTGGCGGGCCAGCAAGGGCAGGTGCATGAGGCGGGAAAGCACCTTGGGATCCAGCAACTGGTTGTCTTCAGCCACGGCGCTGTTCTCCGCGAATCTCCTCCAGCAGCCGGGTAATGATGGCCGGGCTGGCCACGCCTTCGGATTGGGCCTGGAAATTGGTGAGGATGCGGTGGGTCAGCACCGGGGCGGCCACCGCTTCCAGATCCTCCATCCGCACCAGGTAACTGCCGTGCAGGACGGCCCGCGCCTTGGCGCCGCGGATGAGATATTGCACGGCCCGCGGCCCGGCGCCCCAACTGACCCATTTCTGGATCCATTCCGGCGCCTGGCCGGAGAGGGGACGGGAACGGCGCACCAACTCCACCGCCAGGTTGTAAATGTGATCGGGCACGGGCACGCGCTGCACTACTTCCTGGTAGCGAATGATCTGCTCGCCGCTCAGCAAATGCGACAACAGGGGCGGCGCGGCGCCGGTGGTTTCGCGCGCGATCCGCCGCTCCTCCGCCTCGCTCGGATAATCCACGTGAATGAAGAACATGAAACGATCCAACTGCGCTTCCGGAAGCGGATAAGTGCCTTCCTGTTCAATCGGGTTTTGCGTCGCCAGGACAAAGAAGGGCGAGGGCAGGGCAAAAAACCGCCCCGCCACCGTGACGCGATGTTCCTGCATCGCCTCCAGCAGCGCCGACTGCGTCTTGGGCGGCGTGCGGTTGATTTCATCGGCCAGGATGATATTGGCGAACAGCGGCCCCTTGATGAAGACGAAGGCGCGGCGGCCGGGCTGGTCGGTTTCCTGAAGGATATCCGTCCCGGTGATGTCCGAGGGCATGAGATCGGGGGTGAATTGGATGCGGTTAAATTGCAGGGACATGACCTGCGCCAGCAAATTGACCATGGTCGTTTTGGCCAAACCCGGCACGCCCATGAGCAGGCCGTGTCCCCGCGCCAGAATGCAGATGAGCAACTGCTCGACCACGTTGTCCTGGCCGATGATGACCCGGGCCAATTCCAGCCGCACTTTGGCATAAGCCTCGCGCAATTCGGTGATGGCCCCAACGTCATCCTGCGACAAAGCCGCCGCGGCCGCCGGTGGTGAATCCGCCCTCTTTGTTTCAATCATAAGTGTCTTTCAGTCAATGCCGCTGCAATTTAACAGGCGGTCGCCAAAGTTCAACGTTTAAGGTTGGAATAAGGCAGTGCTTCCGCCATCGGTGGTAGGGCGGGCAGTCCTCTGCCCGCCGCACGACGATCGTGCGACGTTGTTGCTTCCGCCAAAGCCCGATGGCAGGCAGCGGAATGCCCCCCTGCGACCCACTTCTTGAGCATCCGGAGCCATTTGGCCGAGTGCATCAAACCTCGCGCGTAAGGCCGGCAATGGAAGCGGGGATTGCGGACCACGATTGGAGCTTGGAAGAGATTGTGAGCCCGATAAGATAAAAACCATGAAACCTGCCGGACCTATAGAATTAAGCGATGGGGCCATGCTGTTGGTCATCGTAAGAGATGGCAAGGTGATTCATTACTCCGGGAACCTCTTGTTGTCGCACGCGGAGTTCGGGGTGGCTTTCTTTGAATTCGAGGTTACACTTACACTGATGCAAGCAGAGACCTCCGAACGAAGCTGGAGTCCCGCGAGCCAGGTCATCCTTGGCGCGGACCCGCAACTGGTTCTTTACGGGGACGCCGTGCTTTGGTTTCACAAGGTCGAACTCTTCCGGCAGCACCAGGAACAGCGCATGTATCTCCGGAGTCCAGGACCGGAGGATTTGGCGCTGCACAAGAAGCTCCTGCAACGCCTGATCGCCGATGGCGAACATTTGCTCCGGCTGATGGCACAACATGGCTTCGTGGCGAACAGCGACGCCGTGACCCCCGAAGACGTGGCGGCGACCGTGCGCAGTTTATGCGCAGATTTCCGAGGCTGGCATGAACCGATGCCGGAAGCCCGGCGCGAAGTAATCCTCCACCAAGTCTTCGATGTCCCGCAATCCGCTCATTGAAGCCATCCACGAGGCCCGCTACGATCTTGAAACTTGCGCCCGTCAGGAGCGTGCCGCCCGCCAGAAGAAACTCGAAGACCTGCTCCCCAGGCGCTGGAACGCTCCGGCTCGAAAACCAAACCCGACGAACTTCTGGACGCCCTTTTCGACGATTACCGTGAGTTTCGCCGTGGCAAGCGTCGCGAAGAATGGCCTCGGTTGCGCCCGGGTAAGTGAGGGGCACAAGCGTTTCTTTCGTGCTCCCTTGGATTAGTGAGTGGCAAAGGCGGTGAAATCCGCGTTCGGCGGGGCGCGGAAGACCTTCTCGGCGCCGCGCCAGTTCAGGCCAATGGATTCGGCGTGCAAGGCCTGGTTGGGCAAAATCAACTCCTCCCTCTGCCGCGCCGTCAGCCGGTTCTGCACCAGCGCCAGATACAAATCCTCGCTTCCGCCATAGAGTTTGTCGCCCACGATGGGATGGCCGATGGCGGCCAAATGAATCCGGATTTGATGCTTGCGCCCGGTGCGCGGCCGCAGGCGCAGCCGGGAAAAATCCCGCCCGCCGCGCCGGAAACGGCGCTCGACAAAAAACTCCGTCCGCGCCGCCGCCCCATCGGGGCGCGCGCAATCCTTGATGGCAATCTGGCTTTTTTCATCCTTGCCCAGGGCCAGGTCAATGGCCCCGGAATCCTCCCGCACCGCGCCGTGGACGATGGCCAGATACTCCTTCCGCACCCCGCCGCTTTCCCACAACTTGCCCAATTCCCCGGCGGCGGCGGAGTTCTTGGCCACGACGGTCACGCCGCTGGTTTCCCGATCCAGGCGGTTGACCAAGTGGCCTGCCGCGCCCAAATAGAGGCGGACGCGGCCGATCAAGCTGGAAAGCTCGCCACCTTTGGTGGGATGGCAGACCAAGCCGGCTGGTTTATTCACGACCAGCAGGGCGGCGTCTTCGTAGATAATGTCGAGCATCTATAGATAATTGCGGATTGCGGATTGCAGCGGGGCCTCACGGCAGTTGGGCGCGGTAGAAGCGGAGAGGAGGGGGGGCCAACTGCGGGTCGGTGAAAAGGAGCCGGCCGGGGCCAAAGGTGCTGCTCCAAATCGGGAGCCAGGCCACCAAATTGGAGGAAGCCTCGACGACCACCAACTGCCCGGTCGGGCCGGTGAGGACGAACTCAAACTGGCCCTGGTTGAGGCCAAAGGGCAACGCGGAGCTGAGGATGGTGGGCGGCACGAATCCGATGCGGATGGTGTTATTGGCCGTGTCGGCCACAAAGACGCTGCCCTTCCCGTCCACCGCCAAACCGAAAGGAGAACAGAACAGAGCGTTGGTGCCCAAGCCATTGTTGGAGCCGTTGTTCTGGGGCTGGCCGCCGATCGTGCTGGTCACCCAGTTGGTGCCAACGGGTGTCAGTTTGCGGATGGTGTCGTTTTCTTCGTCGGCCACATAAATATTGCCATTGGTGTCCACGGCCAGGCTTGTGGGATAGTAAAATTGAGCCGTGCTGGCGCCATCAGCGGAGCCGTGCTTGCCCGGCCCCAGCCCGGCGATGGTGGTGACAATCCAGTTCGTGCCGGAGGGCGTCATCTTGCGAATCTCGTTGTTGAACTGGTCGGCCACAAAGAGATTGCCGTTGCTGTCCATGGCCAGGCCCGAGGGAGCGTTGAATTGGGCGGCCGTATTGGTGCCATCCGCCACCCCGGAGTTGTGCAGCCCCTGCCCGGCGATGGTGGTCACGACCCAATTGGTCGTCCCCGGCACCGGCCTGATTTTGCGAATGGCGTTGTTGTACTGATCGGCCACAAAAACATTGCTGTGGGCATCCACCGCGACTCCCGCCGGCTGGTCGAAGAGGGCGGCTGAGTTGGTGCCATCGGCAAAACCAGTGCCATTAGCGCCCGGCCCCTGCCCGGCGATGGTGGTCACCACCCAGTTGGTCGTGCCGGTTATCGGGGTGACTTTGCGGATGGCGTTGTTCAACTGGTCGGCCACAAAGAGATTGCCGGAAGGGTCCACCGCTATCCCGGTGGGCCAATTAAAAAGGGCCTGTGCATTGGTGCCGTTTTGCACGCGGTTCTGATTGACCGGGTTGGCCGAACCGGCGATGGTGCTGACGACCCAATTGGTGCCGACCGCGGTGATTTTGCGGAGGGTGCAGCTTATTTGATCCGCCACGTAAAGATTGCCCTGGCCGTCCACGGCGACGCCGGCAGGGCCGTGGAACTGGGCGCTGGCATTGCTGCCATCCGTCCAGCCGCCGTAGAGGATGCTGGGATTGCCGGCAACGCTGCGGTAGGCATAGCTCTGCGCATACCCGTTGGCGGCGATGATCCACATCGCCAGCAGGCCTCCGGCCAACTGAATTTTGGTTTTCATCAAGGCTGCCCGGCTCGGCACTGTGTATAGCAAAATCTCTGCGCAATGCGCAATGGAATTCTCAGCCTAAATTCACCAGTGGCCAGGCGGCAGAAAATATCCGCGTCAGGCTGCGGTCCATGCTCCAATCTGACGCTGAGCAGTTCCGCAGGAAAGATCACCTCAGTCCCCGATGACAAACACCTGCTGCACGGTGATGCTCTTGGTGAAGCCGGGCTTGAAGGCCTTGGCCCGCAGAATGGTGGGTCCGCTCAACTGGATCGGCTTCTCATAAAGCGGGTCCGCGCTGGTGGGCAGGCTCCCGTCCAGCGTGTAGCGGATGCTCGCCCCCGGTTCGGCTTCCTTCAGGGTCACTTCCATCGGACGGTCGTAACGGCCTTGCGGCGGCGAAATCTCCGGCGGCGCCACCACGGGCGGGCCGGGCATGCTTTCGATCCATTGCCGCAACAGCCGCATCCCCTGCTCATCCACCCGGTTGTGCGCCAGTTGCGGCATTTTGATGGCTTCCAGCGAGCTGGCCCGCATGTAGATGAGCGAGCGCCAGATGTCGTTGGGCGCAATGGCCCGCGCGCCGTCAATGCCTTCGTCAATTAGAATTTGTCCGGCGATCAGGTTCTGTTGCGGCAGGGGCGTGTCATAGCGCGCGTCAAAATACGCCACCGTCCCGCCGGGCCGGTGGCAGTGGGCGCAGTTGGCGTCCAGGTAGGACCTGGCCCGGTCCTCCAAACTGCGGCCGGCGTCCTCCGCGCCCGCCAGCCTGGGGTAGCCGGCCACCCGGTCCTCCTCCAGCGCCGGGTCAAACAGTCCCAGGTGGTTCCAGGCCCGCAATTGATTGTCGGCCCGCCCCGATGGATAATCAAAATCGCGGTTCATCTGGCGGGTTTTCACGCCCAGGACCAGGCCGGCCCGGCCGTGTGGCACACCAGGCAATCCTGCCGGCTGGGATAGTACCACATCTGCGTCCGGCTTCCCGCCGCCGTTTTGATCACAATCGCCTCGGTCAAATTGCTGGCCAGCAGGTCGGCGTCGCTGTTGTCCGCCCGCCATTTGTAGGTGGCCCCATAGACTCCGCCGCCGGCGTCGCACACCAAAAACCGCGTTTCCAGACGGCGTGTCACGGTGGGGCGCGTTTCGTCGGTCGCCAGTTCGAAGTGCTTGACAAACACCGTCCCCTTGGGAAAACTCCATTCCCCGGCGGGCCGGAATCCGATCTTTCCCGCCGGCTGGCCGTCCTGCTTGGGCGGGGCCATCCAGCGCCATTTGGCCGCCCCATCCGACCAGAACGGGACATTGAGGTCGTAAGGGATCAGGCCGTCGCCGGGCGCCAGTCGGGCCGTGTCCTTGAAAGCGCCGGTCTGGGAGAGCAGCAGGGGCAGCGCTCCATTTGCCCGCTCCGGCATATGCAGGCCGGCCGGAGCGCACGGTCCCGCCTCCAGCCCGTACGGTTTGGCTCCCTCCCCGCCTGCGCCGAAGCAGGACACGACCGCGCCGGACAAAAGACACACCATCGCAAATCTCATACCACCGGATTCTTACCTTCAAAATGGAGTCCGCGCATCAAGAAAAAATTGAGTGTGCCCGTCCAGAAAAAGGCGGTTGCGGCCGCCGGGATGGATGGTATAACCCAGCAGCGGCGGATTAACCGTCGGAGCCGTTTTCGGAAAATATGGGTCCACCATCAACTCCACGTCCGCCGGGCCGTTGATCACGCCCAGCAGCGGGTCGTTGGCCGCGATCAGGTCCATCACCCCCTGCACCTCCGATTTCGTCCAAAAATCTTCCAGCATCACGTTGGTGTCCGCCAAATCGTTGGTCCGGTCGAAGCGCCACCCCCAATAGCGCGTCATCGGCACGGTGGGGTCCAGGGAGACGGCTTGCACCGATTGCACCGCCGTTCCCGCCGGCGAATCCAGGGCCGCGGGACAGGACCAAATAGGAAGGGTGGCCCCTTCATCCAGCAGCACGATGGCCGCCCATCCTGTGCGCGGATCGGAAGGGGGCCAGCTTGTCCACGGGCGGAAACCGCCGGGCAGGCTCGCTTTCAATTCGCGCTCATCCGGAAATCGGTCGCCGTAATCGCCCAGATACAGGGCGAAGGCCGTCCCAATCTGCTTCAGGTTGGATACGCAGCCCGACTTCTGCCCCGCCTGCTTGGCGCGCGCCAGCGCCGGCAACAGCAGGCCGGCCAGGATCGCGATGATGGCAATCACCACCAACAACTCAATCAAGGTAAACGCACCCGCCCGCGCCGGTCCAGGACCGCCGCAAATCTTCCCTCCGCCGCGCGGCTTCTGCTCGGCATTATTTCTCATGGCGCAACCACCCGGTAAAAACGCGACGGTGCATTCTTCGCGCGGGGGTCAACCGCGCTGGACGGCACGGCGGCCGGCGCGTGGGCGCTCCACGAAATCCATTTCACCAAATTTGGCATCTGCACAGACAGCTTGGGCCTCAGAACTGCTTCTCAGTTCCTCTAATTTCTCACATTTGCTGCTTAAATGCAAGCCGGCAGCCCCCGAGGATCCTGGATTGACCGCCTTCCTGGAGAAGGCCGGCTAGCCGCGGCGCCGTTGGTAAAGAAACAACAGCAGGACCACCGCCGCCGACATGAAGCCAATCGCTCCTCCCAGGGAAACGGCGGAAACGTAATCCTGGTCTGTCGCCCCGGTCATGACCAAATAGGTGATCTCATCCAACACCATGGCGCTGCCGATGCCCAGGGCCGCGGGAGCCAGGCGCGCCGCCAGCCGCCGGCGCGGACCAAAGGCCAGAATAAAGGCTGCCGGAATTACCAGAAGGATTCCGATAAACAAGTGATGCACCAAATAACCGCCGGGATAAACATGCTGGACGCGCACCAAGTGGAGATAGAGCCGCTGGCACAGAAAAGTCGCCAGCATGGGCAGCAAAATCAGCCGGAGCGTTTGTTTCGGGGACAACGGATGTGGGTTTTGTTCCATAAAATGCGGAGCAGGCTCGTCAAGGAACCGGCCGTGTCGAAGTTTAATCGTTGGCCAAGCCAGTTCAAGATCATCCTCGTTTCCGGCGGCCAGGGAACGCCCCGAAACCCCAGCCGCCCGCTTGCCAAAATAGTTTCTTTTCCACTCCTGATCCTGTAGTCATTGTCCGGCATGAAAACAGTTGCTCCGCCCCTGCTCCATGGCGCGCTCCTTTGCGCCCTATTTTTCCTCCACCCTGTTGCCGCTTCGGCCCAGCCGTCGGCCGACTACCAGGTTTTTGTCTCCAATGAAAAATCGGGCGACCTCACGGTCATCAACGGCGCCGATTTCAAAGTGACGGCCACCATCCCCGTCGGCAAACGCCCGCGTGGCATTCACGCCAGTCCGGACGGCAAGACGGTTTATGTCGCTCTGAGCGGCACCCCCATCTCCGCGCCGCCCCAACTGGATGCCCGGGGCAACCCCGTTTTTCAAAAAAGCGGCGACGACGACGATGACAACGCCAAGGCGGACAAGGCCGCCGACGGCATCGGGGTGGTGGATGTCGCCCAAAAAAAATTCCTGCGCAAAATCCCCGCCGGCTCGGACCCCGAAAACTTCGCCCTGAGCGCGGACGGCACGCGCCTCTACATTTCCAACGAAGACGCCGGCGCCGCCAGCATCCTCAACATCGCCACCGAGAAGGTCGAACACATTGTCCTGGTCAGCCGCGAGCCGGAAGGCGTGGCCGTCACCCCCGACGGCCGGGCCTTTTACGTCACTTGCGAGACGGCCGGCGACATTTTTGTAATTGACTCAAAAAGCGGCCGGGAAATCGCCCGTTTCGCCGTCCCTCCCCGCCCCCGCAGCGTGGACTTTCTGCCCGACGGCTCGCGCGCCTTCATTCCCTCCGAGTCCGCCGGGGAATTGAGCGTGGCCGATTCAGTCAATCATAAATTACTCCGCACCGTCTCCCTCCCCAAGGGCTTCCGGCCCATGTGCGTCAAGGTCGCTCCCGATGGACGCAAGGTTTATGTCAGCACCGGCCGGGCCGGCGCCATCTGCGTCCTGGATGCCGCCACCGCCGCGGTGCTCAGCACCATCCCGGTCGGGGCGCGCCCTTGGGGCATTGCCCTCTCGCCCGACGGCCGCCGCCTCTACTCGGCCAACGGCCCTTCCGACGACGTTTCGGTGGTGGACCTCGTGGCGGAAAAGGAAATGGCCCGCATCAAGTCCCCCGGCAGTCCCTGGGGCGTGGTCATCGTCCCGCCTTCGCGCTGAGGGCCGGCCCGGGCGGCCTTGCTATTGGCGCCGCGGCATCCGTCGGATCGGTCGGATCGGTCGGATCGGTCGGATCGGTCGGACCGGTCGGCTTAGGCCGGTTCGCCTGGCAAGCCCAGGCCCCTGACGACCCACTGCCCGTCAATCATGGAAACGGCCACCTCGCCGGCATGGTGGACCAGGGCCGCCGCGCACTCCGCGGCCGGACCGGTGTAGGCAATGGCCACCAGGTCCGCCCGGCTCCCCGGGGAGAGTTCCCCGGCGCGGCCCTGCCAGCCCAGGGCGCGGGCGCCGTTGCGGGTGGCCATTTGCACAATGGCCTCCGGCGCCACCGCCGGATGGGCGGCGGCAAACTGGCGCATTTCGGCAAAAAGATTCAACTCCGGCTTCGGCCGCCTGGAAGCCGCCACGCTGGCCAGGCTGTCCGTGCCCAGACAGACATTGACGCCCGCGCCCGCCAGCGCCTCGTAGGCGAAGGGCTGATGTTGAAAGTAGGCGTGGCTGCGCGGACAATGCACCACGCTGGCCCCGCTCCGGGCCAGGGCCTGGATGTCCGGCGCCGCCAGATAATTGGCGTGGATGGCCAGAAAATTTTCGCCCAGCAGCCCGCAACGCTCCACCTGCGCCAGGGGCGTGCCCAGGCCGCAATCGGACATCTCGCGCTGGTTGCTCAGCCAGTCAAACATGGCTCCGCGCCGGTGGGCGAACATTTCAAATTCCTCCGCCGACTCGGCCACATGCATCGTCACCCGCCAGTTTTTCCGGCGGGCCAGCCGGGCCGCCTCCTCCAGCAGCGGCGCGGTGGTGGAATAGAGCGCGTGGGGCGAAAGTCCGGCCAGGCCGCGCGGCGCTTCCAGGCTGTCAATTTTCGCCGCCGCCTCCCCCAGAATTTCCCCCGGGGCGCGCCGGCTTTTCACCCCCGTGACTTCCAGAAACGAGGCCACGCGCAAGGGCGTGCCGGACCACACTTCCGGCAGCAACTCCGGCACCGCTTCGATGTCCGCCACCGTCGTGCTCCCTGTCCGCGCCAGCATGGCCGCGCCCGCCAGCCAGGCGTGGGCGTAATCGGTGTAACTGGCCTGCGCTTTGAGCGCGAGCAGGGACTTGATCCAGTCCGGGAATTGCCGCGGCGCCGGCAGGCCGGTCATCCCGGTGTAATCCAAGTGGCAATGGGCGTTGATCAAACCGGGCAGCAAAATGGCCGCGCCCAGATCCACCGGAGGTTCCGCCGCGTGCGCTTTGATTTCCGGCCACGAACCCACCGCCGCGATCCGTTTGCCGGAAAGCAGCACCGCCCCGTCGGCAATGGCCGGGCGGCCCACCGGCCACACGATGCGGGCGCGCAGAATCACTCAAGTCGCTTCCGCCGCCTGGCGTCTGGCCTTGCCGCGGGAGCCGAGGGTGTGTTTGCGGGCTTTATATTTATTATGCCGCTTGCGCAACTGCTGCTCCATTTTCTTGGTCACCAGGTCAATGGCGGTGTAGAGATCGCTCTGGCAATCCTCGGCAAACAGGTCGGGCCCGGGAACGGAAAGCCGCAGCGAACAGGTAAACCGCCGTTCCGGCACTTTCAGATGGTCATGTTCCACCGAAACCCGGGCGCTGGTGGCGTAGTGGTCCAGGTGTTCCAGCTTTTCAATTCGGGTCAGGATATGATCTTCAATCGCTTTGGTGAGAGTGACGTTGTGCGTCGAGAGAATGAACTTCATGCCCTTAACTTGCCCCGATTCGCCAAAAAATCCAGCAAAACTGTTTTTTCCCTCTCCACCGTGCCCGGGCCGGAGCGCCTTTTACCACGGCCTGCCGGGACTCCGTCCAGCGGTGTTGTTTCCAGCGCGCGGGTTTGAAATGTCCGGGCGCAGCGCCCTTCACGGCCGAAGCAGGTGGAGCCAGCGCGGCCGGGATAAGAATGCCCCCGTCAATTGAGTTGGCCGAATTCCGCCAAAGACGACTGCGCCAGGTTCCCCTCCACTGCGTTGAGGAGCTCCTCCAGGAGCACGCGCAGCGCCGCAAAATCCAGAGGCTTGCGGATGACCGCATCCACCGGATTATCCGGGCTGGCGCTGTGGCCAAAGCCGGTCATCATCAGAATCGGCTGCCGCGGCGCCATCCGGCGGATGCGGGCGGCCAGTTCATTGCCTTTCAGGAAAGGCATTTCATAATCGGTCATCACCAGGTCAAAGTGCCCCCGCGCAAACAGACCCAGCGCTTCGGCCCCATTATTGGCCTCCACCACCCGGTAGCCGATCTGCACGAGCAAAAGCCGCACCGTGTCGCGCAAAAAGCCTTCATCATCCACCAGCAAAATGCGCTTCACAACTGGCGCGTCTCGTTTTGTATTCATTTGTCAGCAATGCAAAAGCAAAATCCCTGCCATCTCGCTTTTGAGAATCCCACCCCCCTGCGGCGCTTCTTAATCCTGATCGGCATCCTTGATTTTAAGAATGCCGCATGGACCAAGGAGCTTAAGATTACGATTAAGATTAAGATCAGGAGCGGATGCTCAGAAAGCGGCATGCGCCTCCTTCCTCTCCCCTGCGCAATTCGTCCTTCATAATTGACCCTTCCTGCTTCATACTTCTGCCGTGCCGACCAAAATCATCTCCGTGGCCAACCAAAAAGGTGGCGTGGGCAAGACGACCACGACCATCAACCTGGCCGCCTGCCTGGCCGCGGTCGGCCGCCGCGTTCTCCTGGTGGATTTGGACCCCCAGGCCAACGCCACCAGCGGCCTCGGCCTGGAAAAACTCGAAGGCGCCAGCGCCTACCGGCCCCTCCTCGGCGAAGGCGCGCTCCTGGAGAAAATCAAACCCACCGCCTTCGACCGCCTCAGCGTCGTGCCCAGCGAGGTGGACCTGTGCGGCGCGGAAATTGAAATCGCCCGGGCCGAAAACCATCTCCAGCGCCTGTCCCTCCTCCTCCAGCCGCTGGCCCGGATGGGCCGCTTTGATTTTATTATGATTGACTGCCCTCCCTCCCTGGGCATCCTCACCCTCAACGCCTTTGCCGCCTCCGACCATCTCATCGTCCCCCTGCAATGCGAGTACTACGCCCTGGAAGGCATCTCCACCAGCCACCGCGTCCTCAGCCAGGTGCGGGACAACGGCATCAACCCCCGCCTCAACCTCCTGGGCATCCTCATGACCATGTTCGACAGCCGCACCCGCCTTTCCGCCCAGATCGTCGGCGAGGTCCGCGACCATTTCGGCCCCACCGTCTTTGACACCGTCATCCCCCGCAGCACCCGGCTGGCCGAGGCCCCCAGCTTCGGCAAACCGATTATTTACTACGATCCCTACAACGCCGGCGCCGCCGCCTACGAAGTTCTGACCCGGGAGCTCCTCCAGCGCCTCGGCGAAAAAGACCATTGAAAACAATTCCGTATTCGGTCCTCCCCGGCGAAAAGAATTGTCTTTGGCAGAGGCCGCCGGTGGGTTAGTATAAATCAAGATGAAAACGGTCGAAGCGATCATTGAACCGGACGGCGAGGTGCGGCTGGTTGAGCCGGTGCGAGTGTCCTCACCACGACGCGCCCTGGTGACGATCCTTGATGAAGCGCCGATCATCCATGAGGCTGCGCTGTTGAGCGAGGCCGCGCTGGCCGAGGATTGGAATCGCGCAGAGGAGGATGCAGCATGGGCGCATTTGCAGCCGGGCAAGTCGTCATAGTCCGCTTCCCTTTTTCGGATCTCAGCGACTCGAAACTGCGCCCGGCAGTGGTGCTGGCTGACGCCGGGCGGGGTGATTGGATTCTGTGCCAGATCACGAGCAAACCTTACGGCGATTCCCGCGCCGTTGCGTTGAGTGAC
Source organism: uncultured Verrucomicrobiae bacterium (assembly GCA_963707025.1). Classification (GTDB taxonomy): domain Bacteria; phylum Verrucomicrobiota; class Verrucomicrobiia; order Limisphaerales; family Palsa-1400; genus JBEKOF01. The sequence goes on from CAVPOM010000006.1 coordinate 292,204, forward strand.
GCTGACTTCGCAAGCGGCGCGCTTCACCTTGCGAGTCATGCCCGCCCCGGCAAACTTTTCACCGCCCACGCCAGCCTTGTTGCCAGCCAAGCCGGCGCGTTGCGAACAGAAAAATATCTCGCCATTCGGGATGCAGTCGTGCGGATGATTCAAAAAAGTTGACCAACCAGGCGTCCCCGTCTGCGAAGTCCTGACCCGCGAACTCCTCCACCGCCTCGGCGAAAAATAGAATTCAACTTCCTGTAGCGGCGGTCTATGACCGTCGCAAATTGCAGATGCCCTGCCATACGGGTGGCACGGGCGACCCGCCCGTACCGCCGGGCCACTGGCCCGGCGGAAGCCTCAGTCAATCAGAGGTCCAATTGCCGATGGTATTAGTGCCGCCTTGTCCGTCTTTTCCCTTGGAGTAGAGATCGTAACTGGCCGGGTTGTGTTTGCCCGGAATTTCATAAACATAAGCCTGTCCCCAGGGGTCGAGTGGAACTCTGTCCTTTTGCAAATAGGGGCCTTTCCAAGTGCCCTGCACATCGCGCGGCTTTATTATTAATGCCTGCAAACCGTCGCCGCCGCTGGGGAGATGCCCGCTGTCCACTTCAAACATGGAGAGCGCGGTCACGAGATGGGAAATCTCCACTTTGGCCGCGGTTCTGTCAGCATCACCGCGACGCCCGATGAGACTTGGAAGCACGATGCCGGCCAGAATCGCCAGAATGGTCAAGACCAGCAACAGTTCCACCAGGGTGAAGCCGGGCCGGAGCCATGAGTTCATCCGGCCTGTTTTTGATTTGATGTTTTTCACGTTCATAAAATCAACATTCGGTTGTTTATTTGACCGCTTTTTACCACAGGCTAATACTGGATGCCGTTACCGCATTTAGCATGCCAACCGGGCAAAAGGCCATTTTGCCGGCAAACACCGTGCTCTTGACTGAACGCATCAACCTAAAAGCGCAAAGCTTGCGCAAGGTTGCGCAAAGAATGCGCGCCGGTTCCCGCGCCCCAGCCGTTGCTCAATCCAGTGCGCCTGGGCCAATCTGTTGTCAGCGGGCCAAGACGCCTGTTTCTTTAACACCCGGCCACCGAGTCACCGCCGGCAGCCTTGGGCGGCGGCGGAGGCCGGCCAGCCGGGGTCCACAGGCCGGGATTGGGGGTTGAACTTGCGGATTGTAATGAGGCGGCCCCGGACACTATTTTACCGGGATTCTTTATGGCCAAACAAGTTGCCGAAATGCCGGTGGAAAAAGCCACCATGGAATTGCCGGACACCAAAACCCTCCGCCTGCAATGGCCCCAGGGCTACGACCCGGAGTTCAAGACCGGCCAGTTCATCACCCTGTTCTTCGCCGACAGCCCCGCCTACAAACGCGCCTACTCCCTTTCCTCCTGCGCCCTGGACCGCGGCTTCTACGAAGTCACCATTAAGCGCGACGGCAAAATGGGCACCCGCATCGTGGACTGGGTCCAGCCCGGCGACAAACTGTGGGTCATCCCTCCGACGGGCCGCTTCCTCCCCGTGCTGGAGCCGGACAAACACCTCATCTGCATCGCCGGCGGCTCCGGCGTGACCCCCTTTCGCGGCTTTGTGCGCGAGGCCACCCGCCGCGGCCTGGCCACCCGAATTACCATCCTTTACAGCGTCCGGACGCCCAACGACATCATCTTCCACCAAGAATTCCGCCAACTCGAACAAGACAACCCCCATTTCAAATTCCTGGTCACCTGCACCCGTCTTGCGGCGGAGGATCCCTGGCCGGGCCGCCGGGGCCGCATCGAAGCCGCCTGGGTGCGCCAGCACATCGGCGAACTGCACCACACCGTCTTTTACGCCTGCGGCCCCAACGCCCTGGTGGACGCCACCGAGCACCTGGTGACCGGGGATCTGAACGTCCCCAAAGAGCAGATGAAAGTCGAAAAGTGGGGGTGAGGCGGGAAGGCGGATTTCATCCTCCATTTTTCTTCAGCCGCCGCGCGGATTTTTATGGCGGCCCGGAGGCCAAACCATATATAGTCGCACCACGACGACATTGGGAACTTATGCTTAAGCGAACGCCACTCTTCGCCGCCCACCAAAAACTGGGCGCCCGCCTGATTGATTTCGGCGGCTGGGAAATGCCCCTGCACTACTCCGGCATCCTCGATGAACACCAGGCCGTGCGCACCGCCGCCGGACTGTTCGATATTTCCCACATGGGCCAAATCGTCGTGCGCGGCAGCGCCGCCCCGGAATTCCTCAACGGCGTCCTGACCAACGACATCCGCAAACTGCAAAACCGCCAGGGCCAATACACCCTGATGTGCAATGAGCGCGGCGGCGCGATTGACGACCTTTACGTCTATCAGGTCGAGGCCGAAGAATTCCTCCTCATCGTCAACGCCTCCCGCATCAGCGCCGACGCCGCCTGGCTCAACCAGCAACTGAGCGCCTTTCCCCGGCGCGCCGCCGTGGATTTGAAGAATCTCTCCGCCGACTTCGGCGCGCTCGCCCTGCAAGGCCCCAAAGCGGCCCAATTCATTGACGCTTGCTTTGCCTCGCCCTCCCACCCGAGCCTGGCGGCCACGCTGCGCAAAAATGACATCGCCCGCCGCGAGTTTCTCGGCCGGTCCATCTTCATTTCCCGCACCGGCTACACCGGGGAGGACGGTTTTGAAATGGTCGCGCCCGCCGAAATCGCTGACGCCCTTTGGAACAAAGTCCTGGAAGCGGGCGCCCCGTTCGGTTTGAAACCCGCCGGACTGGGCGCGCGCGACACCTTGCGCACCGAAGTCTGTTACCCGCTCTACGGCCATGAACTGGACGAAAACACCACTCCTCTGGAGGCCGGTTTGGGCGTATTTGTCGCGCTGGGCAAAGGCGAGTTTACGGGCCGGTCAGTCCTGGCCGGGCAAAAGGCCCGCGGCACCACTAAAAAACTGGTCGCCTTCAAATCCGCCGAAAAATCCGCCCCGCCCCGCCCCCATTATCCCATCTGGAGCGCGGGCCCGGACCGGCGGCCCATCGGCCACGTCACCAGCGGCACCCAAAGCCCTTCGCTGGGGATTGGCATTGGCATGGGCTATGTTCCGCCGGAAATGGCCGCCGCCAACAGCCCCATTGCCATTGAAATCCGGGGCAAACACGCTCCGGCCACCATCGTGCCCAAGCCCCTTTACCGCAAAGGCTGAAAAACCCCCTGGCCCGGCCCGCCCCCTTCCCCCAACTGTCAACACTAATTTATGAGCTCCCCAATTCCCCCCGGCGTCCTCCACGCCAAAACTCACGAATGGGTCCGCCTCCGCGACGGCGTGGCCACCATCGGCATTAGCGACCATGCCCAGCACGAACTGACCAACGTGGTCTTTGTGGAATTGCCCGAGGTGGGCCGTTCCCTCCAGGCCGGCGCGGCCTGCGCCGTGGTCGAATCGGTCAAAACCGCCAGCGACATTTATTCCCCCGTCAGCGGAGAAGTCACCGCCGTCAACCAGCAGCTCGTCCAGCATCCCGAACTGGTCAACACCGATCCCTACGGGGCCGGCTGGTTTTTCCAGGTCAAACTCTCCCGGCCCGCCGAACTGGAGGCCCTGCTCGCCCCCGCCGATTATGGCCGGGAAATCGGGGCCTGAGGTTTCTACGGCACCACCGCCTGGAAAAAACTCGTGTCCCCCGGCGCCGGCACGGTGATGGCGCGAACGGGAACGGTGTCATAATTGGTGGCGATGGGTGTCCAGTTGACCAGGTCTGGGGAAGACTCAATGACGTAGGTCACGTTGCCCTGGCCCTGCAAAGTGAACCCGAATTGGCTGGCGGGCGCGACGGGGGCGGCGGGCGCGCTCAACCAAGGGGGGGTCAAGCTGTCATAAACCTGGATGATGGCCACGGCGGTGGTGGTCGCCTGATTGGCCCCCGGCGGCGAATAAGCGCGCCAGACCGAGGCGTTCAAATCTGTCGCATATAAATTTCCCGCCCGGTCCCAGGCCACATCCAGGAAGGCGTCATTGGTCAAGGCGTCGTTGGTGCCCGCTCGCAGCCGGGTCACCAGCGCGCCATGCGCCGCCTCATAAATGTTGACCGCGCCGTTTTGCAGGTCGAGCACGTTCTGGCTGCCGTAGCCCTCCACCGCCACTGCCACCCAGCGGCCCGTCGGATCCACCGCGACGCCGGCGGCGTTTTCCAGCGAGTAATCTGGCGAACCAACGCTCCAATTGGTGGTCAGGTCCGGCTGGCCGCAGTAGGGCGGGAAACAAAAAAGGCGCGGCATCTGGTAAAAATCCCCGGGATCCCTGAATCCATCCAGGCATTGAATGGCATAGATCGTGCCGCTGGCGTCCACCGACACACCGTAGGCGCAGAGGTTCAAGCCGGTGTTGCTGATGCCCACCACCACCGTGCCAGTATCGCTTGCCGCCACCGCGCCGTCGGCGGTCACATCCCACCGCACCACCCCCGCGCTCGGACCGTTGGTGTTGGCGTCCGCCATCCAAATCTGCGTCTTGGCGCCGCCACCGGTGACACAGGGGCCGCTCAACAGCGCGCTCGAATTCGGGTAATTGCCGGAATTCAGAGCGGTCAGGTAATTGGTCGAGAGGACTTCATCAAAAGCCAGGACGCGCCCGCCGGCGCTCCAGTCATTGATATAAACGGTGTCATCCTGCGCAATGGCAATCTTCCACGGACTGAAAAGGTTGCCAGCCCAAGGATAACTCTGGCTGAATCCTCCCTCGTCGCCGGGACTGCCATCGGCGTTGAATTTACAAATGCCGGCGCCGGACGGCGGGGCATTGCCCACGAAGACCCGGCCGTAATATGGGCTGTTGGTGTTCTGGTTGACCGCGATGCCGGTCGGATCGAGCACAAAAAAATTCGCGCTGTCATCGGTGATGTTGGTCCAGGCCGCGTGGCCCGCCGCCGCCGCCGTGATGCTGATTTGATAAATTCCCGCGGCGACGTTTTGGCCCGCCTGGTTGGTGCCGCCCCAGACCAGGCCATTGCTCCCGGCGTTGGTGCCCGGCAGGCTGTTGGTCCAGACGACGGTGGCGCCGCAATAAATCTGCGCCAACACGTTGCTGGCCGGTTCGTTGAGGATGTAACTGATCTGCACCGCGCCGGCCGGGAGCATCGCGACATTGTTGGTGGAACCGTTGAGTTTGATGTCGGTGGCATACACATTGGCCCACCCGGAAAGCCCCCCGCAAAGCAGCAGCAGCGCCACCCCCAATTGGCACCAGTTGCGGCGGTCAGTTTTCATCTGGCAATAATGCATTTCCCAACCACTCCATTTTAAAGATTTGGGCCCGCGCCTTCAAGCGCCACCCCCTCCTTACCCTTCTGTTATCATATCATATCCTAAAAACAAGTCCTTGACAGTTTAAAAATCATATATCAATATATCCGCATTCGTTGATATAGCGATACTCATATCGAGTGGTGGAGGGACTGGCCCGATGAAACCACGGCAACCGGCGGCAGATGCGTTTTGCCGCGCCAGGTGCCAATTCCAGCCCGCGCGCAGCCGGCGGTTCTTGCCGGTGTGGCCGGGAAAAGATGAGAAGAGCGCGCTCCCTCTTCTCACGCCGGGCCGGGGCCTGTTTGCCCCGGCCCGCGCCGCCCATCTCCCGATGGACCGAGCCAGCCGGCGGCGGGTTGCAGCCCGCCGGCGCAGAGCAGGATTTATGGAAAAACATGAGAAAAACAGCGGTTTCATGAAGGCGCTCAAATGCCGGGAATGCGCCCGCGAATACCCATTGGCCGCCACCCACGTCTGCGAGTACGACTTCGGCCCGCTGGAGGTCGCCTACGACTACGACCGCATCAAACAATCCATGACCCGCGCCGCCATCCAGTCGCGCCCCATGACCATGTGGCGGTTCCGCGAACTGTTGCCGGTGGCCGGCGACCCAACCGTCGGGCTGGAGGTGGGCGGCACCCCGCTCATCAAGGCCGACCGGCTCGCCAAACGCCTTGGCATCAGGGAATTGTGGATCAAAAACGACACCGTCAATTATCCCACCCTGTCCTTCAAGGACCGCGTAGTCAGCGTGGCCTTGAGCCGGGCGCGCGAACTCGGTTTCACCACCGTCGCCTGCGCCTCGACCGGCAATCTGGCCAACTCCGTCGCCGCCAACGCCGCCGCCGCCGGCCTCAAAGCCTACGTCTTTATCCCCTCCGATCTCGAGCACAGCAAAGTGGTCAATTCCTGGATCTACGGCGCCGAGGTCATTGGCATCAAAGGACATTATGACGAAGTCAACCGCCTGTGCGCCGAGATTGCCGGCAAATATCCCTGGGCCTTCGTCAACGTCAACATGCGCCCCTATTACGCCGAAGGCTCCAAAAGCCTGGGCCTGGAAATCGTGGAACAATCCGGCTGGCGCGTCCCGCCCCACACCGTCGTCCCGATGGCCTCCGGCTCCTTGCTCACCAAAGTCCATAAGAGCTACGGCGAAGCCATCAAACTGGGACTCGCGCCCGAAACCGGATACAAGATCCATGGCGCCCAGGCCACCGGCTGTTCCCCCATCTCCACCGCCCAAAAGGCCGGCCTGGATTTCTTCAAACCCGTCAAACCCAACACCATCGCCAAATCCCTGGCCATCGGCACCCCGGCGGACGGCTTTTACGCCCTCAGAGTCATGAAAGACACGGGCGGCTGCGCCGAAGACGTCAGCGACGATCAGATTCGCGAGGGCATCAAGCTCCTGGCCGAGTGCGAAGGCATTTTTGCCGAAACCGCCGGCGGCGTGACCGTGGGCGTGGCCAAGAAACTCATTGCCAGCGGCGCCATTCCGGCTGAGGACAGCGCCGTGCTCTGCGTCACCGGCCACGGGCTGAAGACCATAGAGGCCGTGGCCGGCCACGCCAGCTTCACCCGCGAGATCAAGCCCAGCCTGCGCGAATTTGAAGCCCTGCTGGCGCAGGGGGAAAAGGTCGGTGCGTGAACTCCAGCGCCAACTGAAGCATTGTGGCAAACCATCGCTATCGCATCCGATACGCGGCATCCGCGCTGGACGATTTGCGTTCGCTCCCAAAACGGGAGGCGGATCAAATCCTCCGCAAAATTTTGCGGCTTGAACACGGCTTGCAGGGCAACATCAAGCGCCTGCAAAACGCCGACTTTGGTTTTCGGTTGCGAATGGGTGATTATCGGGTTTTATTTGATGTGATGGGCGATACAATCATGGTTCAAAAAATTGGCAACCGGAAAGATGTTTATGATTAGCAGCACTGCGGAAAAACCGACCGCGAAAAGACAACGGAAGAATGTCATTGCCCAAATTTCCTCGTTGCGCGAGCAGGTGGCAGATTTGAACGATTACCTCGACCTGTTGGAAGCCCGCGCCCGCAACAAAGGCAAACGCACGTTCACGACGGAGGAGGTCCGCAAACAGCTTGGCCTCGCCTGAAGGACAAGAATGATGTTTTCGTTCGGCCAATCAGAGGAGGAGCGCATTGAGGTGGATGTGCTTCGCTATGAACGTGCGCTGACCGGCGAGTATTGGGATGACAACTGGCTGACGGTGGAGATCCGTGTTCGCGCAGGTGGCTTTCGAGGCAAGGCCGCAGCCACGATCCTCACGAGCGAGCTGGAGAAATTTTTGTCGGAGCTCCGACCGCTTTGTGAGAAGTTAACCGGTCAGGCAAAGTATGAGACGATGGAAGGACAGTTGAACTTGCTTTTAGCTGGCGACGGAAAAGGACACATTGATCTTTGCGGCGAAGTCGCTGACCAAGCCGGAATTGGCAATCGTCTTCACTTTACTTTGCAATTTGACCAGTCACAGTTGGGGATGTCTATTCGTGAACTTGAAAGAGTTGTGTCACAGTTTCCAGTGCGCAGTTCCAATACGCCGACAAAATCTGCTGCAGCAAAAAATTGAAATCAAATTTATGCCAAAAAAAGTCCGAATTCCAACCCCGCTCCGCAAGTTGACCAACAACGAGGAGCTCATCGAGGTCCACGCCGCCACCATCGGCGGGGCCATTGCCGAATTGCAGACCCGCTTCCCCGGCATCAAGGAACGTCTGGTGGACGAGGCCGGCGGCATCCGCCGCTTCGTCAACGTCTATGTCAACGAGGAAGACATTCGCTTCCTGCAAAACCAGGAAACCGCCCTCAAAGAGGGCGATGAAGTGAGCATCATTCCCGCCATCGCGGGAGGGTGAACCATTCAACCAGGCAAGGAAGCCGCCTATGCCAGCCAAAAAATCCAAAGCCCAGCCCAGAACCGGAGCCGCCACCCCGCCGGCGCAATTCCGCCTCTGGCTCATGTACCCGCCCCGATTAATCACCACGCCGGTGATCTGGGAGTTGGCCCGCAAATTCCCCGTCGTCACCAACGTCCGCCAGGCCAGTGTCACCGATGAGATCGGCATCGTCTGCCTGGAATTGAGCGGCCCGCGCCCGGAAGTCAAAGCCGCCATTAAATGGCTCGAAGGACTGGGCATCAAAGTGGAACCGGTCGAAATTGGGGTGATCGAGAGCTAAGGGTTTCCACTACAAGAAAATACAGATATTCGCGTTCCCCGCTTGACCAAAGGCCACACCCACCTTTATATAGCCTATTGCTGCGGCGCACAGTCAGTGAAATGCTATGACAAAGCGTGATCTCGTAATCCAAATCAGCGAAGAAACCGGCCAGGTCCAGCAAAAAGTCCTGGTGGTGGTGCAGCGGACTCTGGACCTCATTTCCGCCGCCCTCGCGGCCCGAAAAACCGTCGAGTTGCGCAACTTTGGGGTCTTTGAAGTCAAGGTTCGCAAAGCGCGCATCGGCCGCAATCCCAACCGCCCGGAAAAGGACGTGCCGATTCCCCAGCGCGCCGTCGTCAAGTTTAAGCCCGGCAAGGAAATGCGGGAAGCTGTTTTGCGGGCGCCGCCTCCGCAGGCCTAAGCGCCAACCGTCCGCCCCGTTTTTTCGCCCGGCGAACCTCCGGTTTCGCTGCCGCCACCCGCCGCTCCGTGAGGCAAGAATGTGTCAAGAATTTACCAACTTCACCATTCACCCGTTCCGCCAGGCCAGCCAAAGGCCGCGCCCATGACCCGCCGCCAATGAATTGTTCTTTACGCGACGCGCAACTCGGCCGCCGCCGGGATGGCGCTCTCGCGGCCAGGATAATCGGCTGCGGCCGCGCGCATTTTATTGGCCTGGTTATAGGCTTCCATCTCTAAATCCGTCTGGCGGATCAAGCGCGATAACACGGCCTCAGCCAACTCGTCCGGCGTAAAAGGCTTTTGCAGATAATCGTCGGCCCCGCTCGTCATGCCGCGGCGGAAATCATTATGGCTCCCGCAACCGGTCATCAGAATAAAAGGAATCGTCGCGGTGAATGGCAACTCGCGAATGGCGCTTAACAAGTGAAGCCCATCCATCCCCGGCATGCGCACGTCGCTGATGATCAGGTCCGGCTTCTCGGCCAGGACCATTTGAATGGCCGACTCCCCGCTGGTGGCCTCGCGCACCGCAAATCCAAAATTGCCCAACACGGTCTTGACGATGGTTCTCACCTCTTGGTTGTCATCAATCACAAGTATGCTTTTCATAGCAGGTCTTCATATCAGAATCCGTGCCAACCGCTCTCAACGGAACAAAAGCCGGGAAACTGTCACTTTTTAAGGCGTAAATGGCCGTTTATGGCTTGCCTTGAAGCAGCCTTTCGCCTGCCTGCCCTGCCACTGGGTAAAATTTGCCCCCCGGCTCATACCGTTTCTAGTTTGCTTTTCCACTGTAGCGGCGGTCTGCGACCGCCGCCAATCGCCTTGGCAAAAGTGCAGTTACGAACTGGAAACGGTATTAGTTGGCACACAGCACCTCTTGCGCCGCTTGGAATCTGTGGCGGACAAGCCCATGGTGGAATGGCGGTGGAGCTGGGGAGAAGCCTGGGGATGGAAAAGCTTTACTTCTGTTCGGAGCGCGGTTATCCATTTCGTTGGCCTCAATGAGCGGGTTGGCCGGTTTGTTTTATGAAGAAGGTGGTGAAATGGATTTTGGCCGGCGGTTTGGTGACCGCAGTGGTCTTGCAGTTCTTTAATCCGGCGCTGACCAATCCGCCCGTCGCGCCAGGAAAAGATGTGATGGCCAGCAACGCGCCGCCGGCCGGGATCGCGGCGCTGCTGCACCAGGCCTGTTATGATTGTCATTCTTGCGCAACGAAATGGCCCTGGTACAGCCATGTGGCGCCCCTTTCCTGGTTTGTCACCAGCCACGTCAACGAAGGCCGCGAGGCCATGAATTTCTCGGAGTGGCCGCATGATGACGCCTATAAGGCCGCCAAGCGATGGACCAAGATCAGCCGCCGGGTGGACGACGGCTCGATGCCGCTGACCAGTTATACCTGGATTCATCCGCCTGCCCGCCTGACGGCGGAGCAGAGAAAGCAATTGAGCGATTGGTCCGCGAAAATGGCGGATAAGCTCAAATAATGGCGGCTTTCCGCCTTGCCCAACCCGGATTTTTCCCGCCGCATGGGCCGCGCCGGCACCCCCAGGCGTTGGGCCAGACCCAGGTTAGGCAATCTGATGGTGTGGAGACACAACGCTAATACTCCGGGCCCGCGCCACAAATGATTTGAAAAGGGAACCGGTTTGGTTACCATCCCCGCCTGATTTTTGGTTGTCCAGGATTGACAGATGCGATTTGCTGTTTTTGACGAAACGAAGGATGGCGAAACCCGGGTCGCGCTGGTTCCCGATGCGGTCAAAATGTTGCTCAAAAAGCAGCATGCCGTCTCGGTGCAATGCGGCGCGGGACGGGCCGCGTCCATCCCCGATGCGCAGTTTGCCGCCGCCGGGGCGCAAATGGCGGCCGACCCCGCCGGGCTGGCGCGCGCCGCGGACTGCCTGTTGCGGGTGCGGGCGGTGACGGAGGAGGAGGCGGCGGGGTTTCCCGAAGGCAAGGGGCTGATCGGTTTTTTGGCGCCGTTGCGCAATGCCGAACTGGTCAAGGTGCTGGCGCGGCGGCGGATCACCAGCTTCAGCCTGGATGCCATTCCGCGCATCTCGCGGGCGCAAAGCATGGACACCCTTTCCAGCATGGCGACCATCGCCGGTTACAAGGCGGTGCTGCTGGCGGCGGACGCGCTCCCCAAGTTTTTGCCCATGCTGACGACGGCGGCGGGGACGATTCGTCCGTCGCAGGGGTTGATTTTGGGGGCGGGGGTGGCGGGCCTGCAAGCCATTGCCACGGCGCGGCGCATGGGGGCGGTGGTGGAGGCCTTTGACGTGCGGGCGGCGGTGAAGGAGCAGATCAAGAGCCTGGGGGCGGCCTTTGTGGAAATTCCCAACCCGGAAAATCTGGAAGACAAGGGCGGGTACGCCAGGGAGGTTTCGGCGGAAACGCTGGCCAAACAGCGGCAATTGCTGCATGAGCGGGCCAAGCTGGCCGATTTCATCATCAGCACCGCCCAGGTGCCGGGCAAACCCGCCCCGCGCCTCATCACCAAGGAAATGGTGGCGGACATGAAACCGGGTTCGGTCATCGTGGATCTGGCGGCGGAGAGCGGCGGCAATTGCGAGCTGACCCAGGCGGGGCAAACCATTTGCGCCCACGGCGTGACCATTATCGGCCCCATCAACCTGGCCGCCCGCATGCCCCTGGATGCCAGCCGCATGTTCGCGCGCAACCTGGCCAATTTTATTTTGGAAATCACCATCGAACAAGGATTTACCATGGACTGGAAGAATGAAATCTTCGCCGGGACCTGCGTTACGCATGGCGGCGAACCAACCCGCAAGGCCCCATGAGCGCGCTGGCCATGATTTATATTTTCATCCTCGCCATCTTCACGGGCGTGGAAGTGATCTCGCGGGTGCCGACCGTGCTGCATACGCCGCTGATGTCCGGGGCCAACGCGATTCACGGGATTGTGCTGATTGGAGGCGTGATTGTTTTGGGCAATGCGGGGGACGACAAGGTGTTGTTCACGCTTGGTTTCATCGCCGTGGTTTTTGGGACGCTCAACGTGGTGGGCGGGTTTGTGGTGACCGACCGGATGCTGGAGATGTTCAAAGCCAAGGCCCCGGCCAAAGACAAAGACGCCAAATGACCAGCGCCCACATCTCCGAAGCCGCCTATCTCCTCGCTTCGCTGCTCTTCATTTTTGGATTGAAGCGGCTCAGTTCGCCGCGCACGGCCCGCTCCGGCAACCTGGTGGCGGCGATGGGCATGGCGCTGGCGCTGGGCGGGACTTTCATTCGGCCGGGCATGGGCCATTTCGGCTGGATTATTTTGGCCATTGCCATTGGCACCGTGCCGGGCTGGCTGCTGGCCAAGCGTGTCAAGATGACGGCGATGCCGCAAATGGTTTCGCTGTTCAACGGGATGGGCGGGGCGTGCGCCATGTTTATTTCGCTCGGCGAGGAAATAAAGTGGGAGGGCGCTCCCGCGGGCAAGGCTTCGGCGTTCGCGGTTCTGGCCTATTCGTTTCCAATGTTGCTGGGGATGACTTTGGGAGCGATCAGTTTCACCGGCAGCCTGATTGCCTTTGGAAAATTGCAGGGATTGGTCACCGAAAAACCGGTGCGCTGGCCGGCGCAGAAATTGATCAATGTGGTGTTGGTCGCGAGCATTCTGCTGGCGGCGTTCGCGTCCTGGTCCCCTGAAAACAGAACGGTTTCGATAATCATATTGGCGGTGTTGGCGTTGTCGCTGGGAGTCTTGCAGGTGTTGCCCATCGGCGGGGCGGACATGCCCGTGGTCATTTCTGTCTTGAATTCCTGCACCGGCTTGGCGGCGGCGGTGACCGGGTTTGCCATGCACAACATGTCCATGATCATCGCCGGCACGCTGGTCGGGGCGGCGGGATCGCTCCTGACGGTCTTGATGTGCAAGGCGATGAATCGCTCCCTGGCCAAAGTCATCTTCGGCTCCTTCGGCGGGGCGGCCCAGGGCCAGGCGGCGGCGGGATCATCGGACAAAACCCTGCGCGAAATCGCCGCGGCCGAATGCGCCATCATGATGGGCTACGCGCGCAAGGTGATCATCATTCCCGGTTACGGGCTGGCGGTGGCCCAGGCCCAGCACCTGGTGCATGAACTGGATGATTTGCTGGAAAAGCGCGGGGTGGAAGTCAAATACGCCATTCATCCGGTGGCGGGCCGCATGCCGGGCCACATGAACGTGCTCCTGGCCGAGGCGGACGTGCCTTATCCGAAGTTGCTGGACATGGAGGAAATCAACCCGGAATTCGACCAGGCCGACGTGGCGCTGATCATCGGGGCCAACGACGTGGTCAACCCGGCGGCGCGGACCGACGCGGCCAGCCCGATTTACGGCATGCCCATACTGAACGCGGACAAGGCGAAAAATATAATTGTCATCAAGCGCGGACGGGGGACGGGCTTCGCGGGGATTGAGAACGATTTGTTTTACAACCCGAAGACCAGGATGCTGTTTGGAGACGCGAAGAAGGCGCTGCAGGAGCTGACCACCGAAATCAAGGCGCTGTGACGCGCGGCACGCAAAGCAATGGACTTGGTGGACGGGGTGAACGGAGTGGACGAGTTGGACGAGTTGGACGAAGCGGACTGAGCGGACTTGGTGGACGGGATGCAGCGCGGAGAATAAAATATGCCTGAGCCGGAGAAATTAATCCCTGTGCATGGGGGCTATCGGCGCTTGAAGAGCTTTCAGGTGGCGCAACTGGTCTATGATGTGACGGCGCGTTTCTGCGACCGCTATATCGAAAAACGCAGCCGCACGCACGATCAGATGGTCCAGGCCGCGCGGTCGGGCGTGCAAAATATCGCGGAGGGGAGCCAGGCGTCCGGCACGTCGAAGAAGACTGAACTCAAGTTGACTAACGTGGCGCGGGCCAGCCTGGAGGAGCTTCGGCTGGATTATGAGGATTTTTTGCGGCAAAGGAAGTTGACCCAGTGGGGGCGCAATGATCCACGAAGGGAGGAACTTATCGCGCGGCGGCCCGCGACCGCGGACGATGTGGCCCGGTGGGCGCGGGATGTGCGCGGGTGGGGCTGGGGTGGACAGAGTGGACAAAGTGGACAGACTGGACAGAAGAAAGGCGCGCCGGAGTCCACAAAGTCCACACAGTCCACGCAGTCCACACAATCCACAAAGTCCACAAAGTCCACACAGTCCACGCAGTCCGGGTTGTCCACACAGTCCACCTTGTCCACGCAGTCCACTTACGCCGAGATTGCGGCCAACGGGGCGCTGACGCTCATCGCCGTGGCGTGCGCCTTGCTGGACCGGCAGCTCAGCAGTTTGGGCAAAGCGTTTGTGGCTGAGGGCGGTTTCACCGAGCGCCTCTACCGGGTGCGCAGCGGGCGGAGGGTCTTCAAGCCCCAAAGTTAGCGGCGCGCGGGTCGGTGGCGGAGATGATGACGCTGACCGATTTCTGGTTGAAGCCCTTGAAACCGCCGCGGCGCTGCAAATTCTCCAGGTGGCTCCCCAACGCGCCTTCCTTGACAAACTTTTCGCGCTGTTCCCTGGTGATCCAGCCGGCTTGCACAAGTTTTTCGGCGCGCTCCGGTCGGACCGGCCAGCGTTCGCCTTCGGTGAAAGCCTGCCGCAGGAATGGGAAATCGGAAAACGGCTTCATCGTGGCCACGCCCTCGGCCCGCAGTTGCTCGCGCAACAAATCGAAATCAAACCGGGCTTCCAGATGGTGCAGGCCGGCTTGCAGAAAACTTTCCCCGTGCAAGGCGGTCCATAATCCGACGGTGCCCAGGCACGGGGCCGGCGAGAGCCTGGACGTGGAAAAATCAATCTGCCTTTCGCCGGGCATCAAATCCACGTCGGCGAAAACGACGATGCCCGCGACGGGGTGTTCGCTGATTTGCGCGCCCCAGCCCGCCTCGGCCCCGGCGTAAAAGCGTTCTCTTTTCACAAAACCGAGGCGGAGGAGAAACCGGATCACGTCCACAAAGCATGGGCGCGAACAACGAAAGGTGTGATGGTCATGGTTGCCCCAGCCCAGGCCAAGGCGGTCCTGGCGGCGTTTTTGTATTTGCGCGGCGCGGTTGCGCTGCTCCCAGTAGCGGCGTTCCTCCGCAAAAAAAAGCTGGCAGGCCAATTCCGGCCCGACGGAGCCGAGGATTTCATCCAGCGCGGCGTTGGCGGCGGCGAAGCCCGCGCGATTGCTGGCGGCCTGACGCGGGCGGGTCCGCCAAAGATCCTGGGCGCGCAGGATCTTCTTCAACCGGGCGGCTGGCAGGGGTGCCGGCACAAATCCGGCGTAGCCGTTGCGCTCCACCGCCTCCAGCCGGGTGCCCTGCTGCTCGCTCACCACCACGCGGCGCAACCGCCCGAAGGGGTCGCCCTCGACCGGGCCGGCCAGGGAGAGGGCCGCCGCGAAATCGGCCACCGCTTCCGCCCGCAAGGCGATGACCGCAGGATGGCGCCCCGCCGCCTTTGCCACCCGCACCCGCGGCAGGAGGGCTTGGGGATGTTTGAGCACCATTTCGCCCCGGGGCGCTTCCACCCTGTCGGAGACAAATCCCAAATCGCGCAACGGCTTTTCGTCCTCCGGCCCGAGCGCCAGATGGTCCATCCAATCGAAGAACTCGGTGCCCGTTTCATCCTGCATTCGCCGGGCCAGCAGGCGGGCGGCCCGGTTGCGCTGGAGAAAGGACTCCAGGCGCTGGCGCAGCAGCGTTTCGGCAGCGAACGCCAGCGGCCAATCGTATGGAGCGGGCCGGGCGTTGGCGGCGCTGGCCGTCGCCGCCGGTGCGGATTCTATGTCCGCATTTGCAATGGTTGGCATGGGGAAAGTTTAGGAACAGGGAGGCATTGAGATTAAGATCAGGATTAGGATTTAGATTAAGAAGAGGACGGAGAGGGCGGTGATCAGGCGCATGCGGATGCCAAACTAGACGGCCGGGTGCGGCTCCGCCCGGGGAATTTCCTCTTCAACGCCCATGAAATGCAGGCCCAATTGCACGACCAGCCACTGGCTGAAAGCGCGCGCTTTCACTTCGCTCCAGCCGCAGGGGGACAGCGCCTCGCGCCGGAGCGCCGCCCCGGGCTGGCGCCGGTCCAGGGCGGGCAGATAACTGTAGAAAGCGCCGCTGGAGAGCCGGCTGACCCGGCGTTGCAGGCAGACGCCGGCAATTTCCCCGCGTGGAAAGGTAATGGACTGCTTGCGCCCGCCGGTCTGCGGCAGGGTGAGGGCTTGGGATTTCTCGTCAATGAACAAGTCGTATTTGCCGGAAGCATTGCGCCAGGCCGTCCAACAGAAGGCGGCCGCCGCCACCGTCAGCACCGCCGCCCAGGTGTTTTCCATCGCCTTGAGGCCCGGGGCCAGGCCATTCATGGCCAGGACCGGGAAGGTGGCGGCAAAGGCCGCGCCACCCAAGGCATAAAAGCCCGCGGCCGGCGCCGACAGCCAAGCCAGCCGGACGCGAATCCGGCCGCCTTGCCGCCAAATAGGCACTCCGCCCGCCTCCGGCACGCGCCACAGTTCGCGCAGGCGCGCCCCGATCCAGAGCCAGAGCATGATCAAGGCGACGTTGACCGGGATGGAAAACAAAATCACCATCAGATCAACTCCCTCCACTCCCGTCGCCAGGACGGAGTTGGCCGGGTTGTTGGGATCGTAAAAGACGGTGTGCTCCGACCACTTTGGAAATTTCCGCACGATGTCCCTTCCGGTGCTGCTGGAGTAATTGTCGTCATACCGGTAGCGGGTGCCGCGGTACTCCTTCCCGTTGACGTTGTAAGCATACTCGACGGTGACGCCGGAGTGGAAGCTGCTGTGCGGGCTGACCTCGCTCAACACTATTTGGCCGCGGGTGGTCGCGAAGTTTTTGGCCAGGTATTGCCGCAGCGTCGTGCCAAAGACAAAGTAATCAGCCCCGGCCACCATCGCCGTCCAACATATCAGCGTCACCAGGACGATATACACCGTGGACTTGGACATGCCCGGTAATATGCACCAGCATGGCCCGGTGACAACCCCCAAAATTCAGCGGCTTGGCCCGGGCCGCTCCGGGTGGAATTTGCCGCCGTCACCCGGTTGATAAAGGCGCAGGCCCAGCACGCCGCGCATGAGTTCAAAATGGGGGTCGGCGGCATAAACCCGGCAACCCCACTGCAAGGACAGGCTGGCGATCAAAATGTCACTCCACGGAACGGCGTGCCCCTGGTCGCGCAAGCGCCAGGCACAGTGCAGCGCAAAATCCCACGCCCCGTCATCAATGACCTTGTGGGGGATGGATTCAAAACCAGCCGACAGGCGCGGCCGATCCTGCCGGCGCGCGCCCGCCAGCACTTCCAGTTTGATCGGCCCGCAAATGACGGCCTCGGCCGCCTCGATCAGCCCTAGCAACCCGCTTTTGCACGCCCGGCAGCCGTCGCGCCGGGCGCACTCGATCCAGACCGATGAATCCACCAGCACCATAGGCGTCAACCCTGGAGTTTTTCCACCTCGTCGTTGGTGGCCGGATAGTCCAATTCCCCCTTGCCCAACAAGAGGGCGAAGTCCCTGGCCTTCCCGCACCGCACAATCTCGGCGACGGCGGCGGCCACCGCCGAACTTTGGTCTTTGACCTGCAATATCCGGCAGGCATCCGCCAACAGATCATCCGCGATTTCGACGGTCAGTCTCATACCAATTGATATATCCGACCGGGCCGCCTTTTTCAAGCGTGGCATGGACGGGGGCAGCCGTGATGGCGGATCTTCCTTCTTGGGCAACGGGCAATTCTTAATCTTAATCTTAATCTTAATCTTAATCTCCTCCGGGCCAAAAGTCCTCAAAATGGGATTAAGAGTAAGATTAAGATTAAGAGCAGGAGGCAGAAGCCGTTCCGCCCGAAAACGAGCTGCCCGCGCCGCGCCGCGCTGCGGCCAGTTTCCATTGGACATGGCGCGGGCGCGGTATTTCAATGGGCCGGCTATGGCGCGCGAAAGTTTCTCCGTTCAATCCAAACGCGCCCTGGAGATCATCGGCCGGCTCAAAACGGCCTATCCCGGGGCGCACTGCGAACTGGATTACTCCAACCCGATCCAGTTGCTCGTCGCCACCATCCTCTCCGCCCAATGCACGGACAAACGGGTGAACCTGGTGACGCAAACGCTCTTCCAAAAATACCGGACGCCGCGGGAGTTTGCCCAAGCGCCGCCGGGCGTGCTGGAAGCCGACATTAAAAGCACCGGGTTCTTCCGCAACAAAGCCAAAAGCATCCGGGGGGCCTGCCGCGCCCTGCTGGAAAAGCACGGCGGCCAGGTTCCGCGCGACATGGCGTCACTGGTGCAACTGGACGGGGTGGGGCGCAAAACCGCCAACGTGGTCCTGGGCAACGCCTTCGGCCTGGCCGAGGGCATTGTGGTGGACACCCATGTGGCGCGGCTGGCCAGGCGGCTGCGGCTGAGCCGGAACACCACGCCGGAAAAAATTGAATCTGATTTGCAAAAGCTCGTTCCGCGGGCGGATTGGACGCTGGTCAGTCATTTGCTCATCTGGCACGGACGCCGGCGTTGCGGCGCGCGCCAGCCGGATTGCGCGGGGTGCGAAATCAGGAGCCTTTGTCCGACGGGGCGCGCGGCTTTAGGTTGACGATGGAAACCTGGTATTTGCTGGAGTCTGGAGCGGGACCGCCCGCTTACAACATGGCGCTGGACGAGGCCTTGCTGGAATCGGCCCCGCAACGGGCGCGGCCCGTCCTGCGCTTCTACAGTTGGACGGAGCCGGCGGCCACCTTTGGCTACGCGCAAAAATACCGCCAGGCCGCCGCCCTCACCCGCCTGCGTCCCCTGGTGCGGCGCACGACCGGCGGCGGGGTGGTGCCGCACGACGCGGACTGGACTTACAGCCTGATTTTTCCGCCGCAACACCCTTGGCATCGCCTCAGGGCGGCGGAAAGTTACCGGCGCCTGCACGAATGGATTCGCGCCGCCTTCGCGCGGCTCAACGTGCCGGCGGCCCTGGCCGCTTCCAGTCAAAAAGAAATTCCAGGACACTGTTTTGCCGGCCCGGAGACGTCCGATCTGCTCTGGGGCGGACGCAAGATCGCGGGCGCGGCGCAGCGGCGGGCGCGGACGGGCTTGCTCATCCAGGGATCGGTGCAGCCGCCGCCCGGCCTGGCCCGGTCGGACTGGCAATCAGCCCTCTGCCGGGAGATGGAGAGGGAAGTGGCGTGGCAGCCGTTCCGGCCGGCCTGCTGCCCGCGGAACTGGCCCTGCGCCTGCAAGAGGAGAAGTACGCCCAAGCCAGTTTCAACCAGAAACGGTGAGCCGCCCTGATGCGTCAGTCATGGGTGGGCCGGAAAAGGTAGGGCGGGCAGTCCTCTGCCCGCCGCGCGACGGTAATGCGACGATGCTGCCTCTGCCAAAGCGACGGCGCGCAGGCGCCTGGACCTCCTTGCCAAAAAAGATTTGAGACGCTCGCGCCCCGCTCCTGAGCGGCTTGCTTGGGAGCGCGCGCATCGCGTTGTGTAGGTCGCATTGCGCCTGTGGCGCAAGTCCCGCTTCTTCCCGCTTCCGGGGAGCGCACGCGCCCTCGCGTGCTGCGGGCCGCGCCTCGCGGCCCGCAGTACCCCCCTCGTCAATGAAAGGGGTCCTCCTCATCCAACCAAATGCTGTATTCCGTCACTTACCATAATCCATCCCCAAAAGCAACGAAAAATGACCGTTAAAAAATCGCTTTGGTTGAACAAATCCATTGACACTATGCTCATTTAGTCTATTCTGTGGACGGGCAGGCGATCCACTCGTCCGGCGGAAAACAACACGACAGGTTATGGTTTAAGGAGGATGATATGAGGAATGGCAAAATTGCAAAACTGCTCTCCACCGTCCGGGATGAGCTCAATGTGCGCATGGACAACGGCGAAAACGGCGGAAAACTTCTGCGCTGGCTCAACGGACTTCCTGAAGTCAAGGCGACGCTCCAGGCCAGCTTTGGCGGCCAGCCCGTCAGCAAGCAAAATCTCTGCGAATGGCGCCAGGGCGGCTTCCGCGAATGGCAGCTTCATTACCAATGGATTCATCAGGCTTATGAACTCAACCGGCTCACCACCGACATGGAGCAAGTGCTGGATGCGCCCATGCTGGCCGGCGACATGGCCAAACTGCTGGCTGTCCGCTACGCCGCCCTCCTCAACACCTGGGATGGCGAGGCGGACCCGAAATTCGAGCGCGGCCTCCGCCTGCTGCGCGGCCTGGGCCAGGACATCGCCTTGCTGCAAAGGACCTTGCATCGCTCCAGCCTCCAGGAAATTGCCTCCGACCAGCATTTTGAGGACGACTGCAACAAGAGAAGGGAGAAAATAAGGGGGATGGCCATGGCCCCCATTTTGGCCAGGATGGAACAGAACAACCTGGAAAGGCTGTTTGGCAACTATGTGGACGAAGCGGCGGCCAGACGGCTCGCCGAATTTGTCACCGCCATCAAATTTAACCTGCCGCTGCCCAAAACGCCCCGACCGGAGCCGCCCGGTCAAACCTCCCGGTCAAACCCAAAGGCCCCGGCCGCCACTGTAGCCGCGGTCTGCGACCGTCGCACTCGTCGAACCTCCCGGTCAACGCCGGCGCCCGCGCCGGTTGTAGCGGCGGTCTGTGACCGTCGCACTCCTCAAACCTCCCGGTCAAACCCGGTGTCATCGGCCCAGCCACTCAAACCCTCTCAGCCTCCGCCAACGCCGCCCGGTCAAACTGCTTTGCCCCCGGCTGTCCGGTCTGCTATGCCCGGCCAGGCCGCCGAAGAGCCGCCCGGTCAAACCGGGTCAAACGTTGCGCCAGTGAAGTTGGTTGGAACGCGGGTGAAAGTCCCGTCCGTCGAATTAGGCTGTTCACGACGGAACACGACCTCAACAGCGCCGCCGCGAGGCGGGGTTGGAAGCTGAGGGAGATGAACAGACGGGCCGTAATGAAAATGAACCACATCCAATGAGCCTCGATAAGTTTAGAACCGGAGACAAGCCGAGCCGCTGTTTGACCGGCGAAGGCCGCAGGGAGGAGGCAGGGCAACAGTCAGAGCCTTCTCAACGCTCCGGCGGGGTCGGCGTGGACGGCACGTCTGGAAGTTCAACCAAGGTAAGCTGGGAGAACTCCGGCGGCGGGCGGCCAGCCCAACCGCCCGCGCAAGCTGGCAAGACCAGTCAGGCGAGCGGCCCTGCCGGAGAAGTCGGAGTTCCTCATAGTAGCGTGGACTTGTTTGCGCTCCAGGCGGATTTCCGCCGGGAGTTGCGCGAGCGAACGCAAAGGGGGAACACTTGCTCAATGCGTGGAGGCGAAGCGAAGGATGCGGGGATGGCCGGGGCGACCCGGATAGCAACCCCGGAGAAAGTTCGGCAGCTTCAAATCGCGCTCTATCGGAAAGCCAAAGCAGAGCCGAAGTATCGGTTCTGGAGCCTGTATGGGGAATTGCTGCGCAAGGACGTGCTCGAAACCGCCTTGGCAGCGCAACAGCGCAACGGCGGGGCCGCGGGAGTGGACGGACAGAGTATGGAGTCCATCACCGCCGACCCGGCCCTGCGCCAGCAATGGCTCGACCGCCTGCAAGCAGAACTCAAAGCCAAGACGTATCGGGCCAGCCCGGTGCGGCGGGTGATGATTCCCAAGAGCAGCGGAGGGGAACGGCCGTTGGGCATCCCGACGGTCAAGGACCGGGTGGTGCAAACGGCGGTGTATCTGGTGCTGATGCCGATCTTGGAGGCGGACTTTCATCCGCGCTCCTACGGCTTTCGGCCCAAACGCCGGGCACACCAAGCCATTGCGGAAATCCAACAAGCAGTGCAGCAAGGCTACGTGGAAATCATCAACGCGGACCTGACGAAATATTTCGACACGATTCCGCACCGGGAACTGATGAAGGCCGTGGCCCGGCGGGTCAGCGACGGCAGCGTGCTGCGGCTCCTCAAGAGCTGGCTGCGCGCCCCGGTCGCGGAGGAAGACCAGGACGGCACCAAGCGAGTGATCCCCAACCGGCGCGGCACGCCGCAAGGCGGGGTCATCTCGCCGCTGCTGGCCAACCTCTACCTCAACCCGCTGGATCACGGGGTGAACGAGAAAACCTCCGGCCAAGCCCGCATGGTGCGCTACGCCGATGACTTTGTCATCGCGTGCGCGGCGGGGTGCGGCGGAGGGCTGATAGCGCGGCTCAAGAAATGGCTTCGAGCCAAAGGGCTGACCCTCAACGAAGTCAAAACCCGAATTGTGAACATTCGCAAGGAAGGGATCAACTTCCTGGGCTTCAACCTGACCTGGCGCAAGTCCTTTGGAGGGCGCGGCTACCTGCACGTTCAACCCAGCCAGAAAAGCCGGGGGGCCCTGCGCGAGAAACTGGGCGGCATCCTCAACCACTGGACGCAGGGGCGTCCGATACAGGAGGTGGTCAAAGAGGTCAACCAAGTCTTGCGCGGATGGGCGGGCTACTTCCACTACGGCAACAGCGTCTCGGTGATGAACCGGATGAAACACTACAGCCAAAACCGCTTTCGGCGCTGGCTGTGGCGCAAACACGGTTGCCGCCGCAGCCTGTGGGAACACTACGTTCCCGAGCAGTTGCACCAGCGTTATGGACTCTATGAACTGCCGACCACGGCGAAGTGGAAGGCGGCCCGATGAATGAGTTCGGAGAGCCGAATATGGGAAATCCGTCCGTTCGGTTCGATGAGGGGCGAAGTGGCAGCGCGAGACTGACAACTGCGGTCAGTTCAATCCGCCTCCTTCCACTTCGCCTACTCTACCATAATTGTGAAGCTTGACCACCTTGACCATGAGCATCCACTCCACCACTCCACCACTCCATTCGGCCTCCGCATTGCGCCTGCGTCCCGCTTGCTTTATCCGCGGACTCAATTATTCTGCAAGACCTGATTTGATATGCAATTGGACAATGACGAAATCCGGCGCTACTCGCGCCACTTGATTCTGCCGGAGGTCGGGCTGGCCGGGCAGAAGAAGATTTGCTCGACCAGCGTGCTGTGCATCGGCGCGGGGGGGCTGGGTTCGCCCATCGCCATGTACCTGGCGGCGGCGGGCATCGGCAAGCTGGGCCTGGTGGATTTTGACACGGTGGATTTTTCCAATCTCCAGCGCCAGATCATCCACGGCACCGCCGACGTGGGCCGGCCCAAAATCCAATCGGCCCGCGACACCATCCACCGCATCAACCCCAACGTCGAAGTGGCGCTGCACAATGCCCGCCTGACCAGCGAAAACGCGCTGGAGATTCTCGCCCCGTACGACATCGTGGTGGACGGGACGGACAACTTTCCCACGCGCTACCTGACCAACGACGCGTGCGTGCTGCTGAAAAAGCCCAACATCTACGGTTCGATTTTTCGATTTGAAGGGCAGGCCAGTGTGTTCGCGCCGCATTTGCACGGCCCGTGTTACCGCTGTTTGTATCCCGAACCGCCGCCGCCCGGCATGGTGCCCAGTTGCGCGGAAGGCGGCGTGCTGGGCGTGCTGCCCGGCATCATCGGCTGCATCCAGGCCACCGAGATTTTGAAATTGGCCCTGGGCAAGGGCAGTTCCCTCCTGGGCCGGCTGCTCCTGCTCGACGCCCTGGAAATGAAGTTCCGCGAACTCCGGCTCCGCCCCGATCCCCAATGCCCATTGTGCGGCGAAAATCCCACGATCACGCAGTTGATGGATTACCAGGTGTTCTGCGGCATCCCCGACGCCCCGGCCCAGCCGGCCTCCAACCCGGACGAAGTGACCGTGCAGCAGATGAAACAGGCCCTGGACGACCCCAAGCTGGGGATCCAGGTCATTGATGTGCGCGAGCCGGATGAACATCAAATCGCCCACGTCCAGGGGGTGCCGCTCATCCCCTTGAGTGTGTTGCCGCAACGCTTCACCGAGCTGGATCCCAACCAGCACATTTACATCCATTGCAAAAGCGGCGCGCGCTCCCTCAAGGCGCTGCAATTCCTGCGCGAACAAGGCTACAAGTACTTGAAGAGTGTCCGGGGCGGCATCAACGCCTGGGCGGACGAAGTGGACCACAATGTTCCGAAGTATTGAGAAAATCCGCCCCTCTGCGCCTTCCTTTTCAAATTCCAACACGCTCTGGCTGCGGCCCTGGAAAGATTTATGGGGAAATTGTTTGCTGATTTGCGCGGGCATGATAAGATAAGGTGCTATAATTACATATTTTAATAAACCGTAGCTTATGAAAACTGACTTGAAGAGATTCTCCCTGGGGTTGTGTGTCCTGGCGGCCTGGGCCGGCTTTAACCGCGTCTGCTCCGCACAGGTCGCCGTGACCATCACCCCCAATGCGGTCAGCAACACCTACCCCGGGAAGATCACGCTGCAAGTGACCGGATTGAACCCGGGGGAAAGCGTGCTGGTGCAGAAG
Source organism: uncultured Verrucomicrobiae bacterium (assembly GCA_963707025.1). Taxonomy (GTDB): domain Bacteria; phylum Verrucomicrobiota; class Verrucomicrobiia; order Limisphaerales; family Palsa-1400; genus JBEKOF01. The sequence goes on from CAVPOM010000006.1 coordinate 316,442, forward strand.
TATTTGGACGCCAACACCAATGGCATCGTGGATGCCGGGGATTTTGTGGTGCAACAGTACAGCTTGACGGACGGGCAGGCGGCGGTTTTCAGCGGGGTGACCAATTCGGGCGTTCCCGGCGACACGGACACGAACGCGGGCCAGATCACCGCGATATTGTATTTTCAAAATGGCGACTTCGGGCAAACTATTGTCGGGCAATATCTGTATGTGGTTTACAGCGCGACCGGCCGGTTCGCGCCCATCACCAACCAGTTCACCGTCACCAACGCAGCCTATGCCCAGTCATTCAGCGGCAGCGTGGTCAACAGCGGCACCAATATGCCCAATGCCGTCATTTTGGTGCTGGCCGCCACAGGCAAGGGGGGTCCGGTGGCCGAGGCGGTGGCCGGCAATTCGGGCAATTATGCGGTGGCGGTGCCGCCCGGAACCTACTCGCTGGTTGCTGTCAAAAGCAATTTTGTCGCGGATGCCACGCTCGCGGGCAACCTGGTTTTGGGCAGCGGGGCGAACATCAACACCAATTTGAGTCTCTTCGGCGCCACCCAAACCATTTCCGGCAGAATTGTGGACGCGAATAATTCCAGCATCGGATTGCCGGCAATTACCATGCCCATGCAAACGCCGGGGGGCCTGCTGGCCATTGCCTTCACGGACACCAACGGCAATTTCAACGCGGGGGTCAATCCCGGCCACTGGAAGGTGGAAGGCGACCCCGGCGGGTTGGTCATCCACGGTTATCTTTCCTTGCAAAATAAATTGCAGGTGGACACCACGGCCGGCAGCGTCTCCGGCGTTTCCATCGCCCTGCCCAAAGGGACGGCCATGTTTTATGGCACCGTCCAGGACAATCTCAGTAATCCCCTGGAAGGTGTTTCTCTCTTTTCGCAAGACAACACCAATCAATACGAAGCGGATGTCGTCACCACGGACAGTGGAAAATACTGGGCGGTGGCGCTGGGCGGCACCAGCGGCGACTCCTGGAACGTGGAAATTAGCAGCGACAGCAACACCGGCTTCAGCAATTATCTCTTTACCTTCCCCATGCTGGGTGAAAACGGCGGGACCAACATCGGCGTGGGGCAGGCGGTGGAGGTGGATTTCACGGCGGTCCTCGCCACCAATCAAATCTACGGCTTCCTCCACGACAGCGGCGGCAATCCCATCCCCAACGTCCAGGTCAGCGCCTCGGCCACCATCAGCGGCCAGAATTTCCAGCCGCAGGCCATTACCGATGGCAGCGGCTATTATTCGTTGAACGTGGCCAACGGCAATTGGAGCGTCACCGTCTTTTGCGGGAGCGGCGACAACAGCCTGGACAACGCGCTGGGCGCGGGCAATTATCAATGCCCGGAACCCCAAAACACCAATATTGTCAATACTAATGCCGTGATTAACATCACGGTCCTTCCGCCTTACACCGGCCCCTATCAAATCAGCGGCGTCGTCACCGATCGTGGCGGCACTCCGGTGGTGGGGGTGCAGGTTTATGCCAGTGATGGCGTGGGCGACAACCTCACCACCATGACCGACGGCGGCGGGCACTACTCCTTCAACGTGGGCAACGGGAGCTGGAACCTGGACCTGGACTGCAGCGGCTTGAACTCGCAGGGCTATGGCTGTGCCAGCGGCCTGCAGACCAATGTTTCGGGGGCCAGTGTGGTGGTCAATTTCACGGTCGTTCCCACCTACTCCGGAGGCCCCTATCAAATCAGCGGGGTCGTCACCAATAATGGCGGCACTCCGGTGGTCGGGGTGCATGTCTATGCCAGTGATGGCGTGGGCGACAACCTCAGCACCGCGACCGACACCGGCGGGCACTACTCCTTCAGCGTCGGCAACGCGAACTGGAATGTGAACGTGGATTGCAGCGACTTGAACTCGCAGGGCTATGCCTGTCCCGGCGGGCAGCAGACGAATGTGTCGGGAGCCAGTGTGGTGGTGAATTTCACGGTTCGTCCCACCTACTCGGGAGGCCCCTATCAAATCAGCGGGGTCGTCACCAATAATGGCGGCAGTCCGGTGACGGCGGTGCATGTTTATGCCAGTGATGGCGTGGGGGACAACCTCAACACCACGACCGACAGCGGCGGGCACTACTCCTTCAGCGTCGGCAACGCGAACTGGAATGTGAACGTGGATTGCAGCGACTTGAACTCGCAGGGCTATGCCTGTCCCGGCGGGCAGCCGGCGAATGTGTCGGGGGCCAGTGTCGTTGTGAATTTTAGCGTGCAGCCGTGCGGTTCGCTGACCATCCAGACGACGAGCCTGCCCGACACGATCGTAGGCGCCAGTTATAACGCCCAACTCAATAATTCCGGCTGTGACGCGCCTTTCACCTGGTCGCTGACGCTGGGTTCCCTGGCTTTGCCGCCAGGCTTCAGCCTTTCCTCCAATGGCGTTATTTCCGGAATGGTCACCAGCGCGGACATCGGGACAAATTATTTCTCCGTGCATGTGACGGACGGCCTGGCAAACGCGGCGGACCAATTATTGTCGCTGACGGTCTATCCGCCCCTGCAAATTTCCTACAACGGTTCGAGCAATGGGACGGTGGGAGTGTTTTACAGCGGGCAACTCCTGGTGTCGGGAGGCGACCCGTTCACGACGGGCTTCCCTTACAACGCCACCCTGGTCAGCGGTTCCTATCCGCCGGGCTTGAACCCTTCCTTTGGAACGATCACCACTTCCAACGCGGCTTTTGTCCTTTCCGGCACGCCCACGCTGAGCGGCACCTTCCCGTTTGTCGGGGTGGTGAGCGACGCCGAGGGCCATCAAGTGACCAACATTTATTCGATCACGATTGCCTCCGGGGCCGCGTTGCAGATCACGACCACCACGCTGAGCAATGCGCAGGCCGGGCTTTTTTATACCAACCAGCTTCAAGCCAGCGGCGGCACCCCGCCTTACACCTGGACGGTGGCGCTGGGTTCCCAGCCGGTGCCCACCGGTTTGAGCCTGGCGCCCAGCGGCGCGCTCTCGGGGGTGCCGTCCAACGGCGGCACGGGCAATTTCATCGTGCGCGTGACCGATCACGTTTCGGGCACGCTGACCCGTGGCTTGCAACTCATCATCAATCCCAAACCCTCTCTGGCCTCCCCATTCTGGCAGGCCAGCCAATTTCAAATGCGGCTGAGCGGGGCGGCCGGGCAGAATTACACCGTGCAAATGTCCACCAATTTGAGCAACTGGACTTCGTTGTTCGTCACCAACAACGGGCTGACTAATTCCTTTCTCGTGACCGACCCCAACGCGACCAACAAACAACGCTCCTACCGTGTTTTAGTCGGGCCATGACGGCCGGGCCATGGGCGCGGGGTCCGGCCAGCGGGTCGGCATCGGCGCGCCGCACCGGCACTGCCGCCCCATCGTTGCGGCTGGCGCCGGCGCCTCAGCCGGAAAGATGCAATTGAACCACGGATGAACACAGATAATCACGGATAAGGCAAGGCGATGACGGGCTTTTTCCTGGGGCTGGACAGAGCTGCCAAATCGTGAGCGAAAGGAGCACGGAGAAATCTCCTTTTCTGCGCCGTAGGATCCGTGTCCATCCGTGTTCATCAGCGGTTCTCCTCTGCATGGATGCGCCTCAGGGCTTGCCCGCGCCTGGCGCCAGGGCCTTGAGCTTGGGGTCCAGGGCCAGGGCGGCCTGGAATTCCTTCAGGGCCTGGTCGGGGCGGGAGAGCAGCAGAAGGGCATTGGCCAGATTATAGTGCGCCTCGCCGGTGTTTTGCAGGAGGACGGCGCTTTGAAAATTGGAAACGGCCAGAGGGAAGTTCTTTTGTTCCTCCGCCTGGAAGCCGAGTTTGACGTAGCCGAGGTACAAGTTCTTGTTGACGATCTGGCGGTGCAGCTTCTCGCTGCTGGCGCGGGTGGCCAGTTGCTCGGCGGCGAAATCGGACCGCTGGCCGACGACGTAGGCCGCCACCGTGATGAGAAAGGCGCAGAACAGAAAGATCTCCAACGGCAGGCTGGGAGGCGGGTCGTAGTCCGAGCTGTCCGCCGGAGCGGATGGGCCGGAAGGAACTCCCCCGGGATGGTTGATCGCGTCGGCCATAATCTTGTTCGCCTGTCAATCTAACGCGCGGTCAGGGAAAAGGAAAGGGAATTGGGCTTCATTTTTTGGCCGCGCCCGTGTGCTTGAGGGCGTGGAAATTCCCCTCTTCGCAACTGCGCACAAACTCCTCCGTGACCGACTTCAATTCCTCCCAGCGCGCCCGGATGGATTTGGCTTCCCCGGGGGTGACCTGGTTGTCGTGCGCCGAGTCGGCCATGACGCCGAGCAAATCGGCAAAGTCCTGCACCACGTTGTTCATGGAGGGCACCAGGAAGGCCGGATGCGGCCTGCCCGTTTTTGGGTTCTTGATGAAAAAACCGCCCGCCTGCTGGCACAGCCATTGCACGATCCGCTCATCCCCGCTGCACCGCACCAGCTTGGCCACCCGGTCCAACGGATTGACCGCCCCGCTTTTTTGCGCGGGCGGCTCGGCCCATTTATAGACCATGGACAGGGAAAGGCCCAACTCACCGGCCGCATGCTTGGGACTGGTCTTTTGAAAGACCTCGCGCAGAATTTCATGGGATTCCATGAGGGGAAGACTGCCGCAAGCCAGGGCGGTTGGCAAGCCAACTTTGCGGCCCGGCCCGTCAACTTTTCCAAATTCCGGCGTGACATTGGCCTTGGGCCGTGGCAAATCAAGCGCCTATGAAAAATTTGAAAAGCGCGTTTAGCTTCCTCATCGGGCTGGCCCTGGCAGGTCTGAGCGGTCCATTGGCCTCGCCGTCCGCCGCCCAAACGAACCCGCCCCCGCCTGCCGCCAAAGCAGTTGCCGGCGAAAAGGCAGTGGCGGTGATTAAAACCTCTGAAGGCGACATGGTCATCGAGTTTTGGGATGATGCCGCCCCCGCTACCATTTTGAATTTTAAAACCCTGGCGAACGACAAGTTTTACGACGGCACCGCCTTCCACCGCATCATGAAAGGGTTCATGGTGCAGGGCGGTGATCCGAAGACCAAAGATCCAAACAATAAAGAGGCCTACGGAACGGGCGGCCCGGGCTACACCATCAAAGACGAAAAGAATGGCCACAAACATGAAAGAGGTGTCATTGCCATGGGCAACACCGGCGCTCCCAACTCAGCAGGCTGTCAGTTCTACATCTGCCTCGCGCCCCAACCCGGGCTGGATCGGATGAACTACACGACCTTCGGCCATTTGATCAAAGGGGACGATGTTCTGGAAAAGATTGGGAATACCCCCGTCGGACCGGACCGCCGTGGCGAAATGAGTTCTCCGACCAAACGCGTCGAAGTCATCAGCATCAAAATCGTCCCCGCCAGTTCGGTCAAATAAATCAATCCTTATGGAAAACAACGAAGTCGCGGTCATCCAAACCTCCCAAGGCGAGATCACGCTGGCCTTTTGGCCGGAGGTCGCCCCCAAAACGGTGGAGAATTTCAAAACCCTGGCCAAAAAAGGGTTCTATGACGGCACCGCCTTCCATCGCATCGTCAAGGGTTTCATGGTGCAGGGCGGCGATCCTTTGACCAAGGACCCCAAGCAGGAAAGCCGCTGGGGCACGGGCGATCCCGGCTACAAGATCAAGGCGGAATTCAGCGACAAACCGCATGTTCGCGGCGTCATCTCCATGGCCCGCTCCTCCGACCCCCATTCCGCCGGCTCGCAGTTCTTCATCTGCCTGGCCGACGCCCGTTTTCTGGACAAGCAGTACACCGCCTTTGGCCAGGTGATCAAAGGCGACGACGTCCTGGGCAAGCTGGGCGACACCCCCACCACCCGCGGCGGCGGCGGCGAGAACAGCCGGCCCGTCGCGCGCGTCGGCGTCCAGAGCATCAAAATCGTTCCCGCCGCCTGAGGAACCGGGCTTGTGACTGTCCCTGAGCTTGCCGCATTGCTGGTGGCGCTGGGTTGTCCGGCGGAAAAATCGGCTGAGATGGCCGCCCAACTGGACAAGCGCGCCCGCCAACTGGCGGAGCAGAAGCAGAAAACCTACGACCAATCCCTGACCCATCTGCTCAACCTGATGAAGCAAGGCTGGGCCGCAAAAGGAATTAAGAATTAAGAATGTAGAATTAAGAATTCAGAGATTTCACTATTCACCATTCAATATTCAAAATTCCATGATTCAGCCGTGGCGCAAAATCTCATCCCGGTCGCTGGGCGATTTCCGCATTTTCACCCTGCGGGCCGATCTGAAAATATCACCGCGCACGGGCCGGGAACATGAATTCTTTGTCATGGATTCGGTCAACTGGGTCAACGTGGTGGCGGTGACGCCCGATCAACAGATCGTGCTGGTGGAGCAATATCGCCACGGCACCGACACGGTGGAATTGGAAATACCCGGCGGCGTGATGGACGCTCGGGACTCCTCGCCGGAGGCGACGGGCTGCCGTGAATTGCGCGAAGAAACCGGCTACGCAGGCGAACGGGCCCGGGTCATCGGCCGGGTTTTTTCCAACCCGGCCATCATGAGCAACACCTGCTTCACCATCCTGGTGGAGAACTGCCGTCTGGCCGGCCCGGTCCAATTCGACAGCGGCGAAGATTTGATCACGCGCCTCGTGCCGGTGGCGGAAGTGGCCGGTTTGGTGGCGTCGGGAAAAATCCGCCATTCCCTGGTGGTGGCGGCGCTTTATTACTTCAACCTGGTCAGTCGTTGAAACTAAGTTTGCTTTCTAACTTTTTCCTTCTTTTCTTCCAATTCGGCCTGGAAGGTTTTGCGCGCGCTGACCAGTTGTTTCTCAATCTGCTCATAGGCTTCGGCATCGCCTTTGCCGGCGGCGGCGCGCAGTTCGCCTTTGAGAAAGATTTCGCGCTCGGCGATTTTGGCGGCGTATTTGGAATCCAGTTCGGCCAACTGCTTTTTTTGTTCGTCGGTCAATTTGGTGGCGGGGGCGCTTTTGCCCAGGCGTTCCATGGCCAGTTCGTAGGAGGATTTCATGGGTGGGACCGGTGGTGATGTTTTATTTTTTCTTCCAAGGCATGTCGGGAAATTTTGCCGGGATGGGCGGCGGCGGCTTGGGCCGGGCGGCGGGCAAAGTGGATTCGGCCGCCTGCCGCGCGGCGGGAGCGGCCATGTCGCCGCGCCAGGAGGCGATGCGCGCCTGCAAAGCGTGGTGTTCGGCGGTCTTTTTGTCGCCGGCCTTCATGTAGGCGCGGGACAGATTGGTGTGGACCATCTGGTCGTTGGGCCGCATTTTTTCCGCCTTGTGCCCCTCGGCGATGGCGGCGGGATAATCGCCCTGGGCAAAATAAGCGCCGCCCAGGGCCAGTTGGGCGTCAAAAAAATCCGGGTCTTCCGCCAAGATGGCCTTCAACCGTTGGATGGTGGCATCGCCATGTCCGGTGCTGAACTCGAACATGGCGTCATCAAATTGCTCCTGCAAGGTCATCGGCTGGGAAGATACTCCCGCCGGCACGGGATTGGCGAGCCTGACTTGATGGGAGGCATGGGACGAACAGGCGGAGCGATTTGAGGCATTTTGTCTTGCGGCCAGGGATGGACCATTGACTGTTTTGTCCTTGCCTTCGCCTCGGCGGTCAAATCTGCTTGAGGCCGTTTATGCGCCAGCTTTTCCGCCGCAAGTCACTTGACCGCCTGGTGGGCGAGACCCTCGAGCCGCAGCATCAGCTCAAGCGGGCGCTTGGCCCCGTGCATTTGACGTTATTTGGCGTGGGTGCGATTGTCGGCGCGGGGATTTTCTCAGCGGTTGGCACGGCGGCGGCGGGCGGGGCGGACCACATCGGGGCCGGACCCGCCATCGTGGTTTCCTTTTTGATCATGGCGCCCATCTGCGCGCTGGCGGGATTGTGCTACGCCGAATTCGCGTCCATGGCGCCGGTGTCCGGTTCGGCTTACACCTATGCTTACGCGTCGCTGGGGGAGTTGATGGCATGGATCATCGGCTGGGACCTGATTTTGGAATACGCCGTGGGCAACGTGGCGGTGGCCATTTCGTGGTCGGGTTATTTTCAAGCCTTGCTGCATTATCATTGGCCGGGCTGGCTGGGGGTGGACTTTCGGTCGGCCTTTCAGGCGGCCGGAGCGTTGGCGGACGCCACCGCCAACCACGTTGATCTTGCCAGCTTGGGCGACGACACGATGCGGGCCGCCCTGGCCTGGCAGCAAGCGCCGCATTTTCTCGGGATGCGGATTATCTTCAACCTGCCCGCTTTCGGCATCGTGATGCTGCTGACCGGGGTGCTGGTCAAAGGCATCAAGGAAAGCGCCCGGTTCAACTCCGGGATGGTCCTCCTCAAACTGGCCATCCTTTTGTTCTTCCTCATTCTGGGTGCCTTTTACCTAAAGCCGGAAAACTGGAAGCCCTTCGCGCCTCATGGATGGACCGGCATCAGCAGCGGGGCGGCCGTGATCTTCTTTGCTTACATCGGATTCGACGCGGTATCCACGGCGGCGGAGGAAACGCGCAACCCGCAACGCGACATGCCCATCGGCATCCTGGGCAGTCTGGGTCTTTGCACGGTCATTTATGTGGCGGTGGCGGTGGTGCTGACCGGGATGCTGCCATCCGGCAAACTGGATACCGCCGAACCCCTGGCCACCGCCTTCACCGGATTGGGCCTGAACTGGGTGGTGGTGATTATCTCGGTGGGCGCGCTGCTGGCCAATGCTTCGGTCTTGCTCGTCTTTCAAATGGGCCAGGCGCGCATTTTTTTCAGCATGGCCCGGGATGGATTGCTGCCGCCCTGGGCGGCCGCGGTGCATCCGAAATACCGGACCCCGCACATCTCGACCATCCTGACCGGCCTGGTGGTGGCGGCGTTCGCTGGAGTGATGAAAATAGACGAAGTGCTGGACCTGTGCAATATCGGGACCGCCTTCGCTTTTGTCTTGGTCTCAGCCGGTGTGATCATTTTGCGCAAGACCGACCCGGATCGCCCGCGCGGTTTCAAAACGCCGTGGGTGCCTTGGGTGCCATTGGCGGCGGTGATTTCGTGCGGCTGGCTGATGAAGATCCAGCCGCTGGTTACCTGGCGGCGGTTCGTCATCTGGCTGGTGGCGGGGCTGGCCCTCTATTTCTGCTATGGTTTTTGGCGCAGCAAGCTGCGGAAAAGGTAGGGCGGGCACTCCGCTGCCTGCCGTCGAGCATTGGCGGGGGATCAACGCCGCGCTCCAGTCGTGCGGCGGGTCCCGATATTTCGGGGCCCGCCTTGCCCCCATTGCATTTGCCGCGATTTGCCACTTGACGATTTCCGGGGGTTGGTTAATATGTTGGAGAAGCTTTAAATTGTATTGCTGGATGAGTCCAGCGCGCAAAGTCGGAGAGCCAGGATCTACCGGCTTTTTTATTCCCCGCGTGGGGAATGTGAAGATGTTATGAACGCCGATTTTTTGGCAGTGTTAGAGTTCTGGGAACGGGAAAAAGGGATCAGCCGGGATGTGTTGGTCTCCGCCGTGGTGGAGGCCCTGACGGCCGCCGCCAAAAAAGCGGTTGGCCCGGCCCGCGACCTGCGCTGCGTCATTGACACCAAAAACGGAGACATCAAGGTCTTTGCCAAATTGCTGGTCTCGGAAAAAGTGACGTCCAAACACGACCAGATTTCGGTCTTCGACGCCCGGCGCCTCAAAGCGGAGGCGCAACTGGGGGAGGAAGTGGAAGTGGAGGTCACGCCGTCGGGATTCGGACGCATCGCCTCGCAATCGGCCAAGCAGGCCCTCATGCAGCAAATCCGCCGGGCGGAAAAAGAGCTGATCTTCACCGAATTCAAGGACCGGGTGGGGGACATCATGAGCGGGGTGGTGCGCCGCTTCGAGAGGTCGGATGTGACGATTGACCTGGGCAAGTACGAGGCGCTGCTGCCCAACCGCGAACGGGTGCCGACGGAAGAATACCAGATTGGCGAGCGCATCCGCTGTTACGTCAAGGCGGTGGAAACCGGCCAGCACGGCCCGGAGATCATCCTCTCGCGGGCCGACCCGCAATTTGTCATCAAACTGTTCCAGTTGGAAGTTTCCGAAATCAACGACGGCACGATCGAAATCAAGGGCATCGCCCGCGAACCGGGCTTCCGCACCAAGCTGGCCGTCCACACCCGCGATCCGAAGGTGGACCCGGTGGGGGCGTGCGTGGGCCTGCGCGGGCAGCGCGTCAAGAATATTGTGCGGGAACTCAACAACGAGAAGGTGGACATCATCAAGTGGGACGCGAACGTGAAGACTTACATCGCCAACGCCCTCTCCCCCGCCCAGCTCAAGGCCTTCACCGTGGACGAGCCGCGCCGCCGGGTGAAGATCATGGTGGCGCAGGACCAGCTTTCCCTGGCCATCGGCAAGCGCGGCCAGAACGCCCGGCTGACCTCCAAGCTGACCGGCTGGCAAATAGACATCGAGCCGGAGACGGTCGTGACCCTGGGCTTTGAGGAGAAGGTCGCCCAGGCGGTGCAAAATCTGGCGGCCATTCCGGGCCTGACCGCCGAGCAGGCCAACATTTTGGTGCATGCCGGTTTTTTGACCCTGGACGATTTGTGCCAGGTGGAGGTGGCCGATCTGGAGCAGATCGAGCAACTGAAGGGTTTTGGGGAGGGGATTGTGGCCGCGGCCAAGGCGGAGGCGGCCCGGCGCAACGGGGGCGATCCGGCGCAGAAATAGCGTGAAGTGATGAGAATAGAGGCTACCATGATTGCATGTTAAAGCCATGAAACCTGTGTGGCCCAATCGGCAGCTTTGGCAAAACCAGAACTATGCCCGTTCGTATTTACGATATAGCAAAGAAACTTGGCATCGAAAGCAAGGAGGTCCTTGCCAAGGCCAAGGAATTGGGCATTGCCGCCAGAGTCCCGTCCAGCTCGCTGGATAAAATCACCGGCGAGTTTCTGGAACTGCAATTGGCCGCGCTCCACCCGCCGCCACCGCCGCCACCACCACCCGTAGTCGCCCCGCCGCCGCCCGTCGTTGAAATCGCGCCCCCGCCGCCCGTGCCAGGGCCGTCCGCCCCTGTGATGGAGGCGCCCAAACCGGCGGAGCCTTTGCCCGTTTTGGAGCCGCCGGTTGCGCCTCCGCCCGCCCTGCCTGCGGTGGTGGCGGCGCCGGCGACCCTTGCGCCGCCGGCCATCATGGCCGCCGCGCCGGCGGCTGTTCCCGATCAAGTTCCAGGCGCCGTGGCCGCGGCCATCGCGGCGGCGCCCGCCCCCAAACCGCCCCCGCCGCCGCCCGTTCCGAAGCTGGGCGAAAAAGTTGGGTTTGTGCAACTGCCCCCCAAGCCCGCCCCGCGGCCCGCCGCGGAAAGGGCCTCCGCCCGCGCCTCCTTGCAGCCCGCCCGCGCCGATTTTAGAGGGCGCGGCGATATTCGCAGCGTGCGCGGCGGCGGACCCGTTGCGCCCACGGCGCAGCCTGCCGGCGGTCAACGACCGGCCGGCCAGAGGCTGCCGGGCAAAGCGGGCGCGCCCGCCCCGGCGGCGGCCAAGATGCCGGACAAGATAGTGGCGCCGGCCACAGGGGAACTCATCACCCTCAAACCGCCCATCATCGTCCGCGACCTGGCCGAACACCTGAAACGCAAGCCGTTCCAGATCATTGAAAAGCTGATGGAGCTGGGAGTTTTTGCCAGCGTCAACCAATCGGTGGAGGAGGAGATCGCGCGGCAGGTCTGCGCCAAGTTTGGCTATCGTTTCGAGGTGGAAAAGCGCGTGCGCGGCGGCGGCACCGTCCACGACATGGACAAGAAAGTGGAACTGGACGTGGAGGACAAAAGCGAGCAGATGCGGACCCGCCCGCCGGTCGTCACCATCATGGGCCATGTGGACCACGGCAAGACGACTCTGCTGGATGTGATCCGCAAAGCCAATGTCGCCGCCGGGGAGGCGGGAGGGATCACCCAGCACATTGGCGCCTACACCATTTCCTTTCCGCATCCCGAACGCAAAGGGGAGATCCAGCAGATTACGTTTCTGGACACCCCGGGCCACGCCGCGTTCAGCGCCATGCGCGCCCGCGGCGCCAACGTGACCGACATCGTGGTCCTGGTGGTGGCGGCCAACGACGGGGTGATGCCCCAGACCATCGAAGCCTTGAACCACGCCCGGGACGCCCATGTTCCCATCATCGTCGCTGTCAATAAATGCGACCATCCCAACGCCGGCCCCATGAAAGTGCGCCAGCAGCTCCAGGACAAAGGGCTGGTCTCCGATGAGTGGGGCGGGGACACGATTTTCGTGGATGTCTCCGCCCTGACCGGCAAGGGAGTGGATAAATTGCTGGAAATGATACTCCTCCAGGCCGACCTGCTGGAACTGAAGGCCAACCCGGACCGCAACGCCAAGGGCAACGTCATTGAATCCGGCCTGGAACCGGGCGGCCCGACCGCCACCGTCCTGGTGCGCAAAGGAACCCTGCGCATTGGCGACGTGGTGGTTTGCGGCGCTTACTGGGGCAAGGTGCGGGCGCTGATCAGCGAGGAAGGCGCGCGCCAGAAGGAAGCCGGCCCTTCCGTGGCGGTGAAGATCCTCGGCCTCAACGGCGTCCCCGTGGCCGGCCAGGAATTCAGCGTGATCGAGGACGAGAAAATGGCGCGCACCCTGGCCGAACAGCGGGAAGAGGAACTGCGCAACCTGTCCACCGAGTCCCGCGCCAAAGTGACCCTGGAGAATTTGTTTGCCACCCTGGACGCCACCAAGGCCAAATCCCTCAAGGTCGTGGTCAAGGCCGACATGCAAGGCTCGGTCGAAGCCATCGTCGAGGCGCTCAAGAAAATTGAGGATGCCAAGGTTTCGCTGGAGGTCATTCACAGCGCGGTCGGCACCATCACCGAATCGGACGTCTCCCTGGCCTCCGCCGCCTCGGCCATCATTCTCGGTTTCCACACCCGCATTGATGTGGGGGTGGCCGACCTGGCCAAACGCGAAGGGGTGCAGATCAAACTCTATTCCATCATCTACGAGCTGATTGACGAAGTCAAGGCCTCCATGGCCGGCCTGCTCGAACCGGCCATTAAAGAAACCGTCATCGGCACCGCCGAGGTGCGCAAGCTCTTTGAATTGTCCAAGGGCGGCCATGTCGCCGGCTGCATGGTGAGCAGCGGGCGGGTGGTGCGCGGCAAGGCCCGGGTGCTGCGCCGCAAGGGCCTGATTTACGAGGGCGTGGTGCAGAGCCTTCGCCGTTTCCAGGACGAAGTCAATGAAGTGCGGGCCGGCATGGAATGCGGCATCCGCATCGAGGGTTTCAACGACATGCAAGTCGGCGACACCATAGACTGCTTCATCACCGAAAAAGTCGCCCCCAAGGCCTGACTCTTAATCCTGATCTTAATCTTAATCTCCGTGGGGCCATCACGAAAGAGATTGAGAATTATGATTAAGACGACGAGCAGATAAGAGAATGGACTATAAAATTATATGCCCGGGTTGCCGAACCAGGCTTTCGCGCTGGCGCTATTTTTCCACGCTGTCCATTTACTACCGCTGCCCGGGCTGTGCCGCCCGGTTTCGCATGACGGCGAAGGGTTTTGCCATCACCTTCGCCGTGGTGGCTGTCCAGTTTTTCTGGGTCGCGCTTGACCTGCTCCACGTTATTTCATGGTATGTCGCCATTGATTTTCTCGTCGTGACGGCCGCGCTGGGGCTTTGGCTTCTTCCCTTGTGGACGCCCGTGCAGGCGGAGCGGCCCGCCCAGACGGAGAGGCCATGATTATGTCAAACCTAATTATGCGCGGCGGGGCGGGCCGGGTTTTTCCAGGACCGGTCCATCCGGCGGCGGCGCGCTGAAAAGGCTCATGCCAGGCTTCCTTTCCAAAGCGCTGATTGGCTGGCGGAGGCTGATGGCGGCATCGGCCCTGGCGGCGGCGCTGGGGGCGGCGGCGGCGACCCCCATCCTGGAAGGCCAGACCGCGCGTCCCTTGCGCTATCATCCTGAGGGCACGGATTTTGTCATCACCAACGGCGCGGAATTCTTCAACCGCCCCCTCTACGGCCCCAACACCGCCTTTCGCGTGGATGCGGGCGACCAGCCGGAGTTCGCGCTGTATCTGCCGGGCCGCGGGGGCAACCTCCGCCTCGGCCTGCAGACGCGGCCGGCGCGAAATGGCTGTGGGAGGCCGACCGGGTGGTGGCACGCTACCGGCCCGGATGCATGATTTACGAAATTGGCGACGCGCTCCTGGGGGACGGGAAATTGCAATTGACAGCGATGGCCCTGGACAAGACGGAAGGGCTGGCGCTGCGCGTGGCATGGGAGGGAGCGGCCGCGGGGGCCGGGCTGGTGTGGGCTTACGGCGGCGTCAACGGCCAGCGCGGCGCGCGCGACGGGGACATCGGCACGGAGCGCGTGCCGGTCAGCGAATTCTTCCAATTGCAAGCGGCCTTCTGCCAGGGCAACGAGTTTGACCTGGAGGGCGATCGGTTCACGCTGCGCAGCCGGCCAGGCCACCATTGCGGGCCTGATGCCGCCCGGCAGCAAATTGGCGCTGGCGGAGGCGACGAACTGGGCGTCGTTGAAAGACCTGCTGGCCCCGGCGAGCCGGCCGGTGACACTGCCGGTGGTCATCGGACAAGCCGGGCTGCGCAGCGGTCAACCGCTTTTCATAGTGTTGCAGCGGCTGGCGGCGGGCGGGGAAAGCCAGGATGGACCGCGTGCGCCGGCCTACAAAGTGGAGGATTTGCCGAAGATTTTCGCCGCCGCCGAGGAACACCGCCGCCAATTGGCGGAAAGGATGGTGGTGGATACGCCGGACCCGTTCATCAACGCCGCCGCCGCCGCGCTCGGTGTGGCGGCCGACGGGGTGTGGGATGAGCGGCAAGGAGCGGTCATGCACGGCGCGGTCGCCTGGCGCGCCAAGTTGTTGGGCTGGCGCGGAGATTACATCAACGATGAACTGGGCTGGCATGAGCGCGCGCAACGGGATTTCACCTACTGGGCGGGGCGGCAGAACACCGGACCCATTCCCGCCGCCATCCTGCCGGCGGACGCGGCGGCCAATCTGTCGCGCAACGAGGCGTCTTTGCACAGCAACGGCGACCTGTCCAATTCGCATTACGACATGAACCTGGTTTTTGTGGACGCGCTCTTCCGCCACCTGCTTTGGACGGGGGACCTGGAGTTCGCGCGGCAAATGTGGCCGGTCATCCAACGGCACCTGGCTTGGGAGCAGCGCCTGTTCCGCCGTCCCTTCGGCCCCGACGGCCTGCCGCTTTACGAGGCCTACGCCGCCATCTGGGCCAGCGACGACCTGGAATATGAAGGGGGCGGGGCGGCGCACGCCACGGCCTACAACTATTACCACAACAAAATGGCGGCGCGCCTGGCCAAACTCTTGGGCGCGGACCCCGCCCCTTACGAGCGCGAGGCGGCATTGATCGCGCGGGCCATGCGGCGCGAGTTGTGGCTGCCCGACCGCGGCTGGTTCGCCGAATGGAAGGATTATCTGGGCCTGCAAGGCGCGCATCCCGATGCGGCGCTTTGGACGTTTTACCACACGGTGGACTCGGAAGCGGCCACCCCGCTGGAGGCGTGGCAGATGACGCGCTTCGTGGACACGCAAATCGCCCATATTCCCATCCGCGGCCCGGGCGTCCCGCCAGGCTGCTACACGCTGCCCACGACGAGCTGGATGCCCTACACCTGGTCGCTCAACAACGTGGTGATGGCGGAGGCGCAGCACACCGCGCTGGCCTTCTGGCAGGCCGGGCGGAGCGAGGAGGCCTTCCGCCTGTGCAAGGGCAGTATTCTGGACAGCATGTTCCTGGGCCTGTGCCCCGGCAACGCCGGCATGTGTACCTGGTTCGACGCCAACCGGCGCGAGTCCCAGCGCGACTTCGCCGACGGCATTGGCATGACGGCGCGCGCGCTGGTGGAGGGATTGTTCGGCGTCAGGCCCGACGCGCTGGCGGGCGAAGTGCGCATTCGTCCCGGCTTCCCGGCGGACTGGGAGCGGGCCAGTCTGCGCCACCGCGACTTCAACTTTGCCTTCCGGCGCGCGGGGCTGGCCGAGACTTTCACGCTGCAAACGGCCTTTGCCAAACCGATGGCGCTGCGGCTGCAGGTTGCGGCGTTGCGCGACGGCATCGCCAGCGTGACGGTCAATGGCGCGCCGGCGCAATGGCGGGCGTTGGAAGACGCGGTGGGCTGGCCCCGGGTGGAAATTGAGAGCGCGGCGGCGCCGCGGCAGGAAGTGGTTATTGTATGGAAAGGGGAAGAACCGGCGCGGGCGGAGGTCCCGGCCATCGCGAGCAAAAACGGAGCCATACGGGCGCAGTTCGGCACGGCCCGCTTGCGCGAAGTGGCCGACCCACAGGGGGCGCTGGGCCAACTGACGACGGAGACCAACGGGTTCCGCGCCGTGGCGGCCGGAAGGGCGGGCCACCGCACCGCGTTCGCCCAGGTTCAGCAGGGCGGGATGATCTGGTGGCTGCCGGCGCCGTTCGAGATAAGGCCGGCGTATGAAATTGTTGCGGCGGAGAGGCAGGGGGCCGGCCACCTGCGCTTTCGCCTGCGCAACAACACCTCGGCCGCGCTGGACGGCGCGGCGGCGGTCCGCGCGGGCGGGCGCGTGGTCAACATCCGGCTGCGCGCGCCCGCCTTTGGAGAGTCGGAAGAAATCGTCTTGACAGATGAGGGATTGCTGCCCGGCACCAACCCGGTCGGCGTGGACCTTGGCGGCGGGCAAACCGTGGAAGGTGCGGTGGTCAACTGGAAGCTGGCGGCCGGTCCGGCGGCGGTCCGGTGGGACCTGGTGGACCTGACGGCGCTGTTTAACGACAATGTCACTCAGATTTTCCGCAACGACTACCGGTCGCCCCGTTCGCCGTTTTGCTCGCTGGCGATTCCGCAGCAGGGATTCGGCAGTTGGTGCAGTCCCACGGCCAGTTTCGAGGTGGACGACAGCGGGCTGCGCGCGGCCTCCGGCAAAGGAGGCGGGCGTTTGTGGACGCCGCCGGGTGTGCCGTTCCAGACCCCGGGTCCGGGCGGGGGCAGGAACATCGCCTTCACGTCCCGGTGGGACAATTATCCGCATGAAATATCGGCGCCCCTGCATGGCAAGTCGGCGCGGGCCTGGTTTTTGCTGGCGGGATCTTCCAATCCGATGCAGAGCCAGTTCGACAACGGCGAAATAGTGGTGGCCTACACGGACGGCTCCAGCGAGCGTCTGGCCCTGCGCAATCCCACCACCTGGTGGCCGATAGACCAGGATTATTTCCTGGACGACTTCGCCTTCCGCCGTCCCGACCCGATCCCGCCGCGGGTGGATTTGCGCACCGGCCAGGTGCGGATACTGGAGGCGGCCAGCTTCAAAGGCCGCGGGGGCAAAGTGCCGGGCGGAGCGGCCACGATGCTCGACCTGCCGCTCAATCCGGCAAAGGAACTGCAGTCCCTGACCGTTCGCACCCTGGCCAACGAAGTCGTCATCGGGCTGATGGCGGTGACGTTGGAAAGGCCAAGCGACAAATGATAGAGGCTGAATGCGGTGGTGGAGTGATGGAGTGATGGAGGATGGAAAAGACCGGATGGAAGGCAGGGGAAATGATGGTCCGAGGAATAATCCTGAAACGGCTTTTTCTCATTCCTTTAAGGATCATTCCCCGTCATTGCCTTGGGCAAGAAGTTATTCCCGCAAAATGGCGGACGCGCGTTTTGCAGAGGTCTCAGAATGTAAAATAAAGTCGCGTTCAAGACTTGATTTTGGGGGCTGGCGGCGATATCCTTGCTGGCAAGACCGGTCAGACGCCATTCCGGTTTTTGTCCGCACGCCAATTGAAGTGGAAGCGCTTTAAGGTGGTGGCAACATCACCTGCGCCAAGCCCGCGCGCAGCCGGGCCGGGCCGGGCGATGTTTTTTATCGTGACGATTTGAAGATAGTATTGGCCGGTATGAAAGCCAGCAGTCAATTGCAAACATCGCGCCCTGCCCCCGATCGGGCGTTTACCTTGATCGAACTTTTGGTGGTGATCGCCATCATCGCCATTCTGGCGGCCTTGCTGCTCCCGGCGCTGTCGCTGGCCAAGGAGCACGGCAAGATCGCGGATTGCATCAGCAATGTCAGACAGTTGACCACGGGAGTCAGCATGTATGCCTCGGAATACAGGGATTATTTGCCCATCATTGACCTGCCCGGCCACAACCTGAACCAAGTTGATGCAGAGCATTATGGACGGTATATTTATACCGATCCCGTCACGACCACGACCCCTGTAACCGTGCCAAAATCTATTAACGAACCCCAAGCCTTTCAGAATCTTGGCTTTTTGTATCCCATGGGTTATGTGGGCGCCGGGGCGGTTTATTTCTGTCCGGGTTATAACGCCAAGCCGGCCTCAGAGTTGGGAGAAACAGATTACCTGCCGTTATTAACGACGGACAGGGAAGGGGACGTGCGTTCTTCTTATTGTTGGAACCTGTGGGCCGATGTCACGACGGATATCAGGCTTTATCAAAAACAATCCGACCTGAATCGCGGTGGAATATGTTTGTTGAACGAATTCTTTTTGCCGGGCGGCTCGGCGGCCGCTCCCGTGGTAGTTCCCAACGGATTGGCCCATGACCGGACGAGAACGATGGTGGCGGCTTACGCTGACTTCAGCGTCCGATCCATACCTGTTACCGCCAAAATGCTGACGGATGCCTTCCCGAACGCGACGGACGGGGCGGGTAATCTTGGCTGGGTGACTCCATGGCGGCCTGGAACCGCGCCCCCGCCCGATTCACTGGAAGCTTTGCTGACGGACATCGAACTGGCCCATTAAGGTGCAAAGGGGTTCAGGGCCAATTCAGGGGTCGGGGAGGAGGATGATTTTGCCGCGGGCGCCGGGCTGGAGGATTTGC
Organism: uncultured Verrucomicrobiae bacterium; assembly: GCA_963707025.1. Classification (GTDB taxonomy): domain Bacteria; phylum Verrucomicrobiota; class Verrucomicrobiia; order Limisphaerales; family Palsa-1400; genus JBEKOF01. Next base: position 335,236 of record CAVPOM010000006.1, read on the forward strand.
TGGTGGGCGCGCGGGGCCTGGGCCAGCGGGAGTTCGCAGGCAATGACGGGATTAAGGACGCCGTTTTCAAGGGCGGCGGCCAAGGCGCAATGGATGGCCTGTTTGTCTTTTTCGGAGGCAATGAAGAGCATCATGCCGCGGATTTCGGCGTCGCGCTTCATGGTTTCGCGGGGGTCAATTTCTATCTTGCCGCGGTTGCCGATGACGATGACGCGGCCATTGGCGGCGAGAATGGAAAGGTCGTTGGCCAGGTTCACGTTGGCCAGCATTTCGAGAATGATGTCGGGGCCGCGGCCGGCGGTCAGGGCGGTGACTTGCTGGAGGTAATCCGCGGTGTGATGGTCCAGGACGTGATGGGCGCCGAGCTGGCGGACCAGGCCGGCGCTGGCCGGGTGCCGGCAGTGGCGATGATGTTTAAACCGGCGGCGCGGGCGAGTTGGATGGCGGCGTTGCCAACGCCGCCGCTGGCGCCGTGGATGAGGACGGTTTCACCGGGAATGGCGCGGGCGCGCTGGAACAAGGCCCGCCAAGCGGTGGCGCTGGGGATATTGACGGCCGCGCCCTGGGAGAAGGAGATTTTTTCAGGCAAGGGATGGACATCGGAGGGTTGGCAAAGGGTCAGGCCGGCATAAGCGCCGGTGAGCGTGCCGCTGGTATAGACGCGCGCGCCGGGCGGCCAGCCGCGCACGGAATCGCCGGCGGCCAGGACTTCGCCGGCGGCGTCGGTGCCGGGGGTGTAGGGGAGGGAGAGGGCGGGATTGGAGCCGGAGCGCAAATAGGTTTCCACGGGATTGACGCCAATGGCGCGGACGCGAATGAGAATCTGGTTGGGGCCGGGTTGCGGGTCGGGCACCTGTTGGAGGGACAGGACCTCCGGACCGCCGAATTGGTGAACGCGGATTGCTTTCATAAAGGTTAGTTTTCGCAGCCGCCGCCGAGGACGGCGTAAAGCGTAACCTGGTTGGCGAGCTTTGCCAAGCGGAGGGAGCCAAGCACCTGCTGCGCGGCGTAGAGGGAACGTTGCGCATCCAGGACACTCAGGTAGCTGTCAATCCCCATGTTGTAACGGGAATTGGACAAGCGATAAGTTTCCGCCACGGCCTGCACCAGGGATTGTTGGGCCTGGACCTGCTGGTCCACGGTGCCGCGGACGGCCAGGGCGTCGGCCACCTCCCGGAAGGCGCTCTGAATCGCCTTCTCGTATTGGGCGACGGCTATTTCCCGTTGCACTTTGACGGCCTTGTTGGCGGACCAGGTGCGGGCATCAAATACCGGCAGGACAATCTGGGGCGCATAGCTCCAGGAGCCTGAGCCGGACTTGAAGAGGCCGGAGAGATCGCCGCTGGCGGTGCCAACGGCGGCGGTCAGGGAAATTTGCGGGAAGAATGCCGCCCGGGCGGCGCCGATGTCGGCATTGGCCGCCTTGAGCAGATCCTCGGCTTGGAGGACATCAGGCCAGGCGCAGGAGCACCTCCGAAGATAAACCCGCGCTGATTTCCTGGAAAGGAGCAACGCTCTCCAGCGCGGCGGGCAGTAAGTTGCCCGGCACCGGTGAGCCCGCCAGGAGGTTCAAGGCATTCTCATCCAGCGCGATCAGTTGTTGGTAGCTGGCGATGTCCCTGCGGGCGCCCTCGACTTGCGTTTGAGCGCGCTGCACATCCAAATCTGCCGCCAGGCCCAGGTCATGGCGCCGCTGGATCATATTGAAAGTGCCCTGCTGTGCCGCCAGAGTGGTTTGCGCCAGGGCCAGGCTCCACCGATCCGCCGCCAAGGTCAGCCAGGCGTTGGCCACCGAAGAGACCAGCAGGATTTGGGCGCTGTGGCGGGCCTGTTCTGTGGCCAGGAATTGCTCCAGGGCCTGGTCTTTGAGGCTGCGGATGCGGCCGAAGAAGTCTATTTCCCAGGAAGCGACGCCGAGATTAACGCTGTCCTGTTCAATGGTTAACGCATTGCCGCTCTGCCCAAAGAAAGAGGCGGGAATCCGCTGCTTGCTCGCCAGGCCGGTGGCATTGAGGCTGGGCGCCAGTCCTCCCCTTTGAATGCCGTACTGGGCGCGGGCCAGTTCCACATTCAGAGCGGCCACGCGCAGATCGCGGTTATTGGTCAAGGCCGTAGCGATGACTTGTTGAAGGTTTTCGTCGGTGAAGAACTGCCGCCATCGGAGTTGCGGCGCCTCTGGCGCATTGGTGGCCGGTGGGATGGGCTGGCCGGCTGTGGCCGTGGGCCAGGCGGCGGGGACCGGCGCGTTGGGCCGCGTGTATTTCGGAGCCATGGTGCAGCCAGCCGGGAAGAGGGCGATGCCAACGAGTAAAAGAATTGTGATCTGGTTCATTTTATGGATGACCGGGTGGAGTCGAGGCCAGGCCCTGGGCTGCCGGTGGCGGGACTGGTTTGCCCAGGGTCTTCTGGATTAACACATAAAACAGCGGCGCAAAGAGTGTGACCAGGAAGGTCGAGGTGACCACCCCGCCCAGCACAGCGGTGCCGATGGCTTTTTGAGCGCCCCCGCCCGCGCCGGCGGCAAAGGCCAGCGGCAGGACCCCGAAACCGAAGGCCAGGGAGGTCATGATGATGGGACGCAGCCTCAGTTTGGCCGCTTGCAGAGTCGCCGGGATCAGTCCCATCCCTTCATCCACGCGCGACTTGGCAAACTGGACGATGAGGATGGCGTTCTTGGTGGTCAGGCCCAGAGTGGTCAACAGGCCGATCTGAAAGTAGATGTCATTGGGCAATCCCCGCAGCGAGGTGCCGATGACGCCGCCGATGACGCCCAGGGGCAGGGCCAGCAGGATGGAAATGGGGATGGGCCAACTCTCGTAGAGGGCGGCCAGGCAGAGGAAGATGACCAGGATGGAAAAGGCGTAAATGGGCGCCGTCTGGGCGCCGGCCTGCCGTTCCTGGTAGGAAAGACCGTTCCAGTCAAAGCCGACGCCGTGCGGCAACTTTTTGACGAAGTCTTCCATGGCTTGCATGGACTCGCCGGAACTCCTCCCTGGCGCGGCCTCGCCCACAATGTTGATGGACGGAAAGCCGTTGAAGCGCTCCAACCGGGGAGAGCCGGCCGTCCAGTGCCCGGAGGCAAAGGAAGAAAAGGGAACCATCCTGCCCGCGTTGTTGCGCACATAAAGCTGCTCCAGGTCTTTGGGCAACATCCGGTAGGCAGCATCGGCCTGGACAAAGACCCGTTTGACGCGGCCGCCTTGGATGAAGTCATTGACATAGGCGCTGCCGAAGGCAGCCGAGATGGTGTTGTGAATATCGCTGATCGGCGTCCCCAGGGCGCCGGCCTTCTCCCAATCCACGTCCACCCGATACTCGGGGACATCTTCAAAACCATTGGGGCGAACCTTGGTCAGGACTGGGTCCTGCGCCGCCAAGCCCAGGAGTTGGTTGCGGGCCGCCAGCAGCCCGGCGTGGCTCAGACCGCCCCGGTCGAGCAACTGGAAGTCAAACCCCTTGGCGAGGCCCAGTTCGACGACGGCCGGCGGGGCGAAGGCAAAGACCATGGCATTGCGGATTTGGGAAAAATCTGCCATGGCTCTTCCGGCCACGGCGTCCACCTTCAGCTCCGGACGATTCCGCAGTTTCCAATCCTTCAGATCAACGAAGGCCAGGCCGGCGTTCTGCCCCTGGCCGGAGAGGCTCATGCCGGAGACGGTGAAGCAGGATTCCACCGAGTTTTTCTCCTGGTTCACAAAGAAGTCATTGACGTGATCCATCACCTGCTGGGTCTGCTCCAGGGTGGAGTTGGCCGGGAGCATGGCTTGCACTAACAGGACGCCTTGATCTTCGTCCGGGAGATAGGCGGTGGGCATCCGATGAAAGCCGTAGGCCAATGCCCCCACGATGAGCAGGAAAAAGATCAGGAAGGGGAAGGTTGTGGACAGGGACAGTCCCACCAAGCGGAGATAGCGATCCCTGGCCCGAAAGAAAACGCGGTCAAACCAGCGGAAGAATGGCCGCAGAAACCAGACCCCCGCCTCCGCCGGTTCATGTCCCTTGGGCACCGGCTTGAGAAAGGAGGCGCACAGCACCGGGGTCAAGACCAGGGCAACCAGCACCGAAAGGAGCATGGCGGCGCTGATGGTGACGGAAAACTGACGGTAAATGACCCCGGTGGAGCCGCTAAAAAAGGCCATGGGACCGAAGACGGCGGAGAGGACCAGGCCGATGCCGATCAAGGCGCTGGTGATTTGGTCCATGGACTTGCGCGTGGCCTCCAAGGGGGAGAGACCTTCCTCGCTCATAATCCGCTCCACGTTTTCCACCACCACGATGGCGTCGTCCACCAGCAGGCCAATGGCCAGCACCATGGCGAACATGGTGAGCATGTTGATGGAGAAGCCGAAAAACCCCAGGACGGCGAAAGTTCCCAGGAGCACCACGGGGACGGCGATGGTGGGGATCAAGGTGGCCCGCAAGTTGCCCATGAAAAGGTACATCACCAGGAAAACCAGCCCGATGGCCTCGAAGAGAGTCTTGACCACCTCGCCGATGGCCACCCGGACAAATGGGGTGGTGTCATAGGGATAGACGACCTTCATGCCGGGCGGAAAGAAGTGGCTCAACTCCTCCATCTTGGCCCGGATGGCATCGGCTGTGCCCAAGGCGTTGGCGCCGGCGGCCTGCCGGATGGCCATGCCGGCCGCGGGCTTGCCGTTGTAAAAGCCTTCGATATCGTAGGATTCAGTGCCGAGTTCCGTCCGCCCCACATCCTTGATCCGCACCACGGAGCCATCGGGATTGGTGCGGATGGGGATGGCGGCAAACTCCCCGGGTGTTTTGAGCAGGCTTTGGACAATGATGGAGGCATTGAGGCGCTGGCCTTTCTCCGCCGGCGCTCCGCCGAACTGCCCGGCGGACACTTCCACGTTATAGGCCTGGAGCGCCACGATCACATCCTCAATGGTCATGTTATATTCGGTCAGCTTGTCGGGATTGAGCCAGATGCGCATCGCATACTGGCTGCCGAATTCGTCCACTTCACCGACCCCCGGCACGCGCGAAAGCACCTTTTCCAGGCTGGACTGGGCATAGTCCCGCAAGTCATTGCCATCCATGCTCCCATCTTCGGAGATGAGGCCAATGACCAACAGGTAGTTGCGAGTGGACTTGCTCACCGTCACGCCCTGGCGCTGCACCACCTCCGGCAGACTCGCCGTGGCGAGTTGAAGCTTGTTCTGCACCTGGGCCCAGGCCAGGTCCGGATTGGTGCCGGGAGCAAAGGTGAGCTCAACACGGGCATTGCCGGACGAATCGCTGGTGGCGGACAAGTAGAGCATGGTGTCGAAGCCGGTCATCTTCTGCTCGATAATCTGGGTCACGCTGTTTTCAACCGTCTCGGCCGAGGCTCCCGGATAAAACGCGGTGATGGCGATGGAAGGAGGAGCGATGGGAGGGTACTGCGAGATGGGCAGGGTATGGATGGCCAGGCCGCCCGCCACCATCAGGATGATGGCGATGACCCAGGCGAAGACCGGACGCTTCAGGAAAAATCTCGATAACATGGCGGCTCCGTCAATTCGAGGCTGGGGCGGGCTGGGCCGCGTTGCCTGGTTTTGCCTCCGGTGGCGGAGCGTCCTGGAAAGGGACCTCTTTCACCACGACGCCGGGCTGAACTTTTTGCATGCCCTCGGCGATAACCCGGTCGCCGGGCGCCAGGCCTGAGGAGACAAGCCATTGGCCGCCAACGGCCCGGTCCAGGGTGAGCATCCGTTGCTCCACTTTGCCGGCGGCGTCCACGATCAGGGCGAGGGGATTGCCCTTTGCATCGCGCGACACGGCCTGCTGGGGAATCAAAATACCCTGCTCATTGACGCCTTCATTGACCACCGCGCGCACGAACATGCCCGGCAGGAGAACCCCGTGCGGATTAGGGAAAACCATGCGCACGATGACGGAGGCGGTGGTGGGATCAACCGGAGACGTCGCGGAATTGAAGGGTCCCCTGCAAAGGATACTTGGTGCCGTCTTCGAGGATGAGATCCACCTGGTTGGCGTTCGTCCCATCACGATTGATCCGCTTTTCCTCCAGGCGGCGCTGCCATCGCAGCAGTGCGGTGGTGGATTGGGGCACGTCCACATAGATGGGGTCCAGTTGCTGAATGGTGGCCAGGGCGGTGGGTTGATAAGCGGTCGCGATGGCGCCATCCGTCACGGAGGATATTCCAATCCTTCCGGAGATGGGTGAGACCACCCGGGTGTATCCCAGGTTAATGCGGGCTGTCTCCAACATCGCCTGGTAATAGGCCATGTCAGCGACGGCCTGTTTGAGGGCGGCCGTGGCATCATCCAGGTCCTGCTGCGCGACCGCTTTGTCGGCCAGGGCTTGCTTGTAGCGATCCGCTTTCAACTGCAGGGCGGGCAAATTGGCTTCCGCCCGGCCCAGAGCGGCCTGGGCATTGTCGAGCGCCGCCTGGAAGGGCGCGGGATCTATTTGGTAAAGCGTCTGCCCGGCCTGGACATCCGAACCTTCGGTAAAGAGGCGTTTCTGGATGAGGCCGTTGACCTGCGGGCGGATCTCGGCAATGCGATAGGGCGAGGTGCGCCCCGGCAACTCGGTGGTCAGCGCCACCCGTTGCCGGCCCACCGGGACGGTCGCCACTTCCGCCACAGGGGGGGGTGGAGCCTGGACCGGGCGATTGCAGGCAGCGGCCAGCAGGCCGAGGGCCGCGGCCGGCGCGCCCAGACGAAAACAACTTGCAATTCTCATATTATCCTTACCGGTGAACATTTGCTAACTTAATGGACAGGGCCGCGCCTTACGATTGAAAAAACAGGGCCAGGGCGCCGGGATTGTAATAAGCGGCCAGGGCCTGGTCCGTCAGCCCCATGCCGCGCAGGACGAACCAGACAGACTGGCCGAGCAGCTTTTCGCGGGAAACCCGGTAATTGATGGCCGGTCTGGGGGGCAGATGCACCAGGGCCATCCAGGCTCCGACATGATAGGCGAAGCGGGCGCGGTTACCCGGGGTGAGCGGGCTATTGACCGCCTCCCCCGCGGCGACGGCGGCCTCCAGGCACGCTTCCATGCGCGCGCAGTAACCATCGAAGCGGCTGCGATAGACCAGCCGGGCGAAGGCCCCGTCTTCCAGCAGGCTCCGCAGCATGAGGCGGTGGCGCGTGTCCCAGGCGATCATCCCGACCGGCTGGCCCAGGAGCAGGGCGCGCATGAAAAAATAGACCAGATAAACGAGGGTGGAGGAGGAGGGTTTGAGGCCGGCCAGTTTTTGCGCGACTGGATCGTTGTCCTGACAACTGAATTTCAGGATGGCGCGGTAGAGGGCCTGCTTGCCGGGAAAATGTTTATAGAGGAGGGGCTGGGAAACGCCGGCGGCCAGGGCCAGGTCCTTGGTGGTGGTCCGGGCATAACCCTGGCGGGCGAACAGCGGCAAAGCCGCCGCCACAATCGCCCGCTTCCGGTGCTCCGCCGTCATGCGCCGCCGTTTCATTGGCGGCAAAGTTAGTGTTCACTAACCAAAAGTCAATGTGTTTCTTCCACCGCTGCCGCCGGCCGGTTTGGCACGGGCCGGGAAAGGTAGGGTCCCGGCAGGCCGGGACTGCCCGCCGTTGGGCTTTGGCAGAGGAATGAATCTCGCCCGACCGTCGTGCGGCGGGTCCCGATAATTCGGGACCCGCCCTGCCACCCAGGACTGACGCATGGCGCGCCGCGCTCCTTATCTGCCCGCCAGATAAGATTGCATCTGGTCAATGGCGGCGCTTTGCGCGGAAATGATCCAGTTCACCATGTCGCCGATGGAAACGAACCCAACCATTTTGCCTCCGTCAATGACCGGCAAATGGCGGATGCGTTTTTCCGTCATCAAGCGCATGGCGTCTTCGATGGTGTGTTGGGAAGTGACGGCGACGACCGCGGTGGAAATGATTTCCCGCACGGCGGTGGCGCGGGAGGATTTGCCTTCCAGGGCGATTTTGCGGGTGTAATCACGCTCGGAAAAAATGCCGATGAGCCGGTCGCCCTCCATGACCGGGAGGGCGCCGATGTTTTTTTCCGCCAGGAATTGAATGGCTTCAAAGACGGTGGCACTGGCGGCAATGGTCCAGACGGTGGAACCTTTGTGGTGCAGGAGCGTGCCGATCGTGCCGTTGGTTATCATGTTGATAAGCAAGTTATGCCATGCCACCTGGCTCATGCCAAGCAGAAAATTTGGGGGGCGTGATGCGTCCGTGAAGGAGTGCGCCCGTCCTCGGGGAATGGCGCTTAAATAAGACCTAAAACTTTCTTACCCAGCCTCTTACGACGCGGGGGATGCGGGATGGTTTCAAACAAGACCTGACGGCTCAAGCGTTGCATGGCTTTGATGGTGGCTTGCACCTCCCGCCACTCGGCAATGGCGTCATGGAGCCACTCATATTGTTCTTTGGAGAGAGCGACACTGACCGTTTTGCCTTTGACCTTGCGGGTCCACTGATAACAAGGGCCGCCTGCTCCGGGGCCGCGGTCTTGCACGTAGCCCTCGCTGATCCAGCCGGTTCTGGCCAGCCGGTCGCGTAATTGGGCGTATTGGGCCTGCCATTGGGCTGGCCGGGTTGTTTTGTGAGTCGGCATAAAGAAAAGAGTAGCAGACGTGTCAATAAGGCGGTATATATACCGCCTTATGCCCGACACCCCCTTCTTCCCGGCCTGGCGGCCCCGTCTGGCGGCGGCGGGCCGCCGCTGTGCCCACAGCCTGGCGCGCCTCCGTCACGCCACCTTGAGTCAGATCGAGGACCGCCTGGCTCCCGCCTTGCCCACCGACCTCCTGCGAAAACCGGCCGCCGGCGACTACTCCCGCGAGCAGGTTTACACTCTGGTTCGCACCTGGTGGTGCTGGGTCTGGCCAGTCTTCCAAGCCAACACTTCCTGCCGCCACGTCGTCCTTCAGGTGCAGGCCCTGCTGGCCTTGGTCCAAGGCCCGGAACCGGAGCCGGACAGCAGCGCCTATTGCCAGGCCCGCGCCAAACTCCCCCTGGCCTTGCTGGAGCAAGCCTTCGCGGCCAGCGCCGACAGCGCCGAAAAGCGCGCCCCGGCCAGTACGCTGCTACAGGGCCGCCCGTTGAAAGCGGTCAATGGCAGCGGCACCCACCTGCCCGACACCCCGGCCAATCGGGCGGCCTTTCCCCCCAGCCAAAGCCTGCAGCCCGGCGGCGGCTTTCCCCACCTGCGCGTGGTGGCTCTGTTCTCCGCCGCCAGCGGCGCCCTTTTGGCCAAAGCCACCGGCAGCCTGCGCTCCTCCGAACTGGCTCTGTTTCTCCACGGCTTGCGCTCGGCTTTGCACCCCGGCGACATCCTCTTGGGCGACCGCGCCTATGGGGTTTATATTATCGCCGCCGTCCTCCAACTCCTGGGCGTGGATTTGCTCGCGCGGGTCTCCGTGCGCAACCGCAAGGTGGATTTCCGCCAGGCCCGCCAACGCCTGGGTCACTGGGACGCGCTCTTTACCTGGTCCAAACCCGGCCGGCCTTCGCCCCTGCTTTCGTTCCTGGAATGGCTCGGACTGCCGCCGCAGATCACGGTGCGGGTGCTGCGCGCGCGCCTGAGCCGGGCCAGGCTTCCGCACCCGCCACCTGACCCTGGTCACGACCCTGTTGGATGCGGCGCTTTTTCCAGCGGAGGAACTGGCGGCCGCTTATGCCCGGCGCTGGCGCATGGAACTGTGCCTGGACGATCTCAAAACCACCCTGGGCATGCAGAGCCTGCATTGCCTCTGTCCCCGCATGGTGGAGAAAGAACTCCTGCTCTTCCTCACCGCCCATAATTTCCTGCGCTGGATCATGGCCGAAGCCGCGCAAAGCCAGAACGTGGACTTGGATCGGATCAGTTTCAAAGGCAGCCTGGACGCCTTCCGGCAATGGACGCAGGCACTGGCACAACTCGGACACGCCCGGAACAAAGGGGGACGGCGCCGCCAATTATGGCAGCGGCTGCTCCGAAGGCTGGCGACCGATCTGGTGCCCAGGCGTCCGGGAAGAGCGGAGCCGCGCGCTGTCAAGAAACGATCCAAATACCCCCATTTGAACAAATCGCGGCATCAATACCGCCAGCCCTGGAGCCGCAATAAACGCCGCCGTCTGGCCCGGGCCAAAAGAAAGGCTTCCCTTATTTAAGCGCCATTCCCCGTCCCCGGGCGCAGCATCAGGCACAGCCACGGCGGCTTCGGGATGTGCCGGGCGCGGCGGAAGTCCAGACGTTGCTGCGCCCGGGGACGGGCGCACTCCGCCGATGTCCCTGCCGTCATTGCCGCATTACGGGGGCGGCAAGTTCTGGGTTTAAGGGTTGGTTTTTGCGGGAGTTGCGGATACGATGGCGCCTCGGTTGGCCGGCCGCTGGCTGGAAGTTGGTGATTTTGAACCTTGAACTTGAATTTTGAACTCGCCCCCATTGCCCACTGTGATCGTTCGCCCGGGCGATGCCAACCGCGTCCTGGCCGGACATCCCTGGATTTACGCCGCCTCCATTCTCCGCCTGACCGCGCCCGCCGCCGATGGCGACTTGGTGCAAATCAAGGATCATCGCCAGCGCTTCCTTGGCGTCGGCTTCTACAATGCCAAATCCAAAATCCAGGTGCGCGTGCTCGCGCCGGAGCGGGTGGAGGTCAATCGCGACTTTTTTATCGGGCGCATCCGGGCGGCGCTGGCGCTGCGCCAGAAACATCTTCCCCAAGCCGCCGCCTTTCGCGTGGTCAACGCCGAAAGCGATTTTCTCAGCGGCCTGATTGTGGACAAATACGCCGATGTCCTCGTCGTGCAGATTTCCTCCCTCGGCATGGACCGGCGCAAGGGGCTGATCGTGGAAGCCCTGCAAAGCATTTTTTCGCCGCGCGCCATCGTGGAAAAGAGCGAGGCCTCGTTCCGCAAATTTGAGGGCCTGGCGGAAAGCAACGGCCTTCTGGCCGGGGCGCTCGACGGCCCCGTGGCGGTGGCGGTCAACGGTCTGCAATTCGAGGTGGACATCATGGCCGGCCACAAAACCGGCCTCTATTTGGATCAGCAAATGAACTACCGGGTCGTCGCCGCCCTGGCCGGCGGATGTCAAGTGTTGGATTGTTTCAGCTTCGTCGGCGGCTTTGCCCTGCACTGTGCGCGGGGCGGCGCGGCCCAGGTCCACGGCCTGGATCAAAGCCCGGAGGCGGCCGCCGCCGCCCAGCGCCACGCCCAGCGCAACGGGCTGGCGGAAAAATGCAGTTTTGAAGCCGCCAACGTCTTCGACTGGCTCAAAGCGCAAACCGCCGTCAGGCCGCACGAAAAAGTCATCCCCAAATTTGACCTGATCATTCTGGATCCGCCCAGCTTCACCCGCACCCGCGCCGCCATCCCCGACGCCATGCGCGGCTACAAGGAAATCCATTTGCGCGCCCTGAAATTGTTGCGGGCGGGGGGTGTGCTGGCGACCTTTTGCTGTTCCCACCATGTGGATGCCGTCATGTTCGAGGCGATTATCATGGAAGCCGCCTATGACGCCCGCCACATCCTGCGCCGCATCGCCTCCTGCAGCCAGTCGCCCGACCACCCCATCCTGCCGGCGGTTAAGGAAACCGAATACCTCAAAGGGTTCATTTACGAACTGGCCCGCTAATCCGGGGCCAGCTTGACCACGGCGGCGGTGGCGGAGGGGACCTGGACTGCGAAGACGCTGTTGGCCCGATCGGCAACGGGGGCGGGCGGCAGAGGGGTCCAGGAGCAGGGCCAGCTTCCGTCGGCCTGGATGGGCGCGCCGCCCAGCGTCACGCCCGCAGTAGCGGCGATGTCATGGCTGGTGGCAGTCAAGAAGAGCACCTGGCCGTGGCGGAAGGCTGCTGAATTTTGGGTTATGACCACGGTGGCGCCGCGGGCGGCGGCGCCGTGTTCCTTGTTGATGATGGTGAGATAAAGGTTTTTGTCGCCGCCCAACACGGCGCCGGCGCTCAGGTTGAGAGAGTCCGGGTTGGTCAGCGCCGCCGGCAGGAGCCGTCCCTGGCTGCCCAGGGCGAAGGCCTTGATGGCGTAGCCGAGCGGACGGACCTCGCAGCCGTTGGGCGTGGAAAAAAATGCGGTGTATTTCGACGGCAGCAGTTGGCTGCCGGCGGCCACGCGGTCGCCGGTGTGAAAATTGAGGCCTGCCAGGCCGCGTTCGGCCCACCACCACATAAAATCCAAACCCCACAAGGCGGAGGCGAAGGTGTTGCTGACGTTGGTCGCGCCGCCGTTGAAATAATTGTTCACTTCCTCCAGGCGGCAGGGCAGGCCGTTGGAAACGGCCATCGGGACAAAGCCGTCATGGAGTTTTTGATAAACCTTGACGAAGCCTTCGGCCAGCATCCGGTCCCGCCCCTCTTCCGGGGTCGGGACTTTGCCGCCCGCGCCTCCGGGATAGAGATGTTCGGTGATGAGCGCCACCTGGCTGCCGTGCCCGAAGTCGGCCATGAAGCGCCGCGCCCAATCGGCATTATTATGCACGCCCGGGCCGCAAAACTTCGCGCCGGGCGCGGCGGCGCTGATGGCGGCGGCAAACTTTCCCCAGTCGTCACGATAATTGGCATAGGAATAGCCGTTGCCGTAGGCGCTGGGTTCCTGGCCTATGGAAAAGCAGTCCAGGAAGGGCGCGTAATGATCCTGGAGGTAGCGCGCCGTTGTGGCGTCCTCCTGCGGATCGCCCTGGTGCAGGCGCAAACAGTAGATCACCTTCACCCCAGCCACTTTGGCGAAGGCGAACAGGCTGTCGAGATCGGCCTGGCCGGGCAGTTGTTTGACGTTGCGATCCGAGGTGTTGCCGCCAATGCGCAGGTTCCGGATGTTGAGGGTGTGGAACAAGTTGACGAGGGCCGGGCGGTCGGGGCGGAAATAACGCCTTCCGTCCGCGCCCGGCAGCAACAGGGAAGCCTCAAAGCTCAATCCCGAAAAATCCGCCGGGATGGCCGCGCCGGGATTTTTTATGTCCACGGAAATGGTGACCGGCGACTGGGCGTGGAGCAGGGAGTGGAAGAGGAGAGCGCAGGCCAGCAGGGCGGCGGTCCGGGGTGGCGCGGGCATCGGCAAGGATTTCATGTTTGGAAGCTTGCCGCAAAATGCCGGCGGGGGCCATCGTACAAATGTTCGATAGCCGGAGAGGCAGACTTTGTTTATGGTTTGCGGCAAATCCCGGAGATTGAAGTTGAGGCTTCTGCAAAACTCGATCTGGATTTTGCAGCGGCGGTCTGTCCCCGCCGCATTTCCGGCCGTTTTGGTTTGCGGCGGTCACAGACCGCCGCTGCAGCAATTGCAAAAATGAATGCCTTGATTGCCCGCAGGCCGCGGTCGCGGCCATTTCTGGCCGCCGCCTGCTTGCTGGCCAGCGGGCCGGCTGGTTTTTTCAGCGCGGCGCCAGCGCAGACGACGGAGGAGGCGGCGCCGGCGCCGGAGTTCGCCATGCCGGGCAAGGACAGCCCGGAGTCGGCCTGGTGGCGCGATTCGATGAAGACGCACGACGAGCGGATGGAGTGGTGGCGGGAGGCGCGCTTCGGCATGTTCATGCACTGGGGCGTTTATTCCAGCCTGGGCAACGAATACAAGGGCCGCAAGGGCGGGACTTACGCCGAACATATCATGCGGATTTTGAAGATTCCCATCGCGGAATATCGCGCGGAAGTGGCCGGCCATTTCTTTCCCAGCAACTTCGACGCCGACACCTGGGTCAGCCTGGCGAAACAGGCGGGGATGGGCTACATTGTCATCACCGCCAAGCATCACGACGGTCTGGCCATGTGGCCGACCAAGGTCAACGATTACAACGTGATGGACGCCACCCCGTGGCATCATGATCCCATGAAGGACTTGAAGGCGGCCTGCCAGAGACAGGGATTGAAGTTCGGCTTCTATTATTCGGCGGCGATGGACTGGGGCAATTCCAACGCGCCCGGCAACAACTGGGAGCTGCACAATCCGTCCGCGAACAACTGGTGGGAAACGCAGCCGCAGTTCGAGGCCAGGGCCAGGAAATACGTCGAGGAAAAGGCCATTCCCCAAGTGCTGGAGCTGATTCGCAATTACGACCCGGATATTCTTTGGTTCGATGTCCCCTCCCATCTGCCGCCGGCGGACAATTACCGCATCATGAAAGCCGTGCGCCAGGCCTCTCCGCGCGTGGTCATCAACGGACGGCTGGTGCGCGGCTGGGGCGATTACGATTCGACCACCGACCGCCCGGCGGAATTCCCGCCGCACGCGGGCGATTGGGAAGGCATTCCCACGACCGACGAATCCTACGGCTGGAACAAGTTCGACCATTCGCACAAGCCGCCCTCGCACTTCATCCAGTTGCTGGCCAAGGCGGCGGCGCGCGGGGGGAATATCCTCATGAATGTCGGGCCGATGGGCGACGGCAATATTGACCCGAAGGATGTGTCCATCCTCCAGGGCATCGGCGATTGGTGGCAGGTCAACGGGGATTCCATCTGCGGCACAACCCGCACGCCGCTGGCGGTGCAGGCGTGGGGCGAATCCACGCGCAAAGGCAGCACGCTTTACCTGCACGTTTTCAACTGGCCTGCCAACGGGCAGTTGGTCGTGGGCGGGTTGAAGTCCGGGGTGAGGGACGCCTGGTTGCTCGCGGACAAAGTGATCCAGAACCCGCCCGCTTCACATCCATTGCGCGCCGCCCGCTTGAACCCCCTGGATGTCGGCCTCACCGTGCCGGCGGAGGCGCCGGACAAAGTGGATTCGGTGGTGGTGCTGGAATGCGAGGGCGACATTGAGACGGACACCAATCTCTTGCTGCAACCGGCGCTTGCCGTCAATACGCTGCGCACATTCGATGGCGAACTGCGCGGCCGGGAACTCAAGTTTGGCCCGGGCAAAAAGACCGACGCCTGCGTGGAGAATTGGAAGCAAACCAATGAATTCGTGGCGTGGCCGGCGCGGCTGGCGGCGCCGGCGAGTTTTAACGTCAGTGTGCTTTACGACGCGCCAGCCGCCTCGGCGGGCGGAACCTTCGCGGTCAACTTCGGCCGGCAGAGCCTGACGGGGACGGTCCTCGCGGGCACGAATGTGTCTGCGGCGCTCGGTCGTGTCCGGTTGGAAGCGGGCACGTTTGAGATACGATGGCAGCCCGGAACGATCCAGGGCGGGGAATTGATGCGCCCGCGCAGTTTGGTTTTAACGCCGGCCCATTGAGAGGCGGCGAAAGGTGGCTGGGAAATCCAACGCCGAGCGGTTGACAACCGGTTGAAGCCGTTTTGGATTCCTTGCCCAATCGAGGCGGAACGGGTCCGGGTGCTGCCGGTCCTAAACGCCGCCCAAATCCGGCCTGGGTTCAATCCAAAACGCGACGTTAGACCGGTTTAAGAAATGATGCAGCCGAAACGAGGGAGGTAGGGCGCGCACTCCGTGCGCGCCGCGGCGGGTCCCGATAATTCGGGACCGGGACCCTACCGAGTGCTGCGTCTTCAGTTTTCTTGAAAACGCTCTAAACAGGAGCCTGGCCGTGAAATGTTCCGGCCACGGCTGGCTCTTGCGCAGAAGATTCCGCTGCTTCGGGGGCGGGTTCGCCCAAGGGCAACGCCGCCGGACGCGCCGCAGTTTCCCCTGTTCAAATCCCACTCCGGCTTACTTCTCGCGGATGATCTTCACCCGGAGGGACCCCACGGCCGGCTTTTCCAACCGGGCAAAGGCCGCGTGACTCAAATCCACCACTTTGCCGAATTGCATAAAGGCCCTGGCCCCGCCGCGGTCCGTCACCTCCACCTGCACGCTTTTGTGTCCGTAAACCACCTCGAGTCTGGTGCCGAGCGGATAATTCCAACTCGCCGCCGTCAAGGCATCGGGATTAAAAGGATGCCCGTTGGCCATGAGTTTTCCCCGTTCCGAGTCGCCGTACCAGGTGGCGCGGTCGTAACAGCAAGCGTGCCATCCGCACACCAGCAGAACCGCCGCCAGGAGCAGGGCAAATTTCCGTTTCACGCCGCCATCCTAAACCGGCAGCGGCGCGGCCGCCAACCATTCCGATCACCGCCTTTTGCTGTATGCTGTAACAATAATGGCCCGTTGCGCGTCTATGGAACTGCTGATAAAATGATGCAACCGATGAAATGCCGCCCGGTCGAAAAATCGAAGGCCTTTACGCTCATTGAGCTTCTGGTGGTGATCGCGATTATCGCGATTCTGGCCGGCATGCTGTTGCCGGCGCTGGCCATGGCCAAGGAAACGGCCAAACGCATCCGTTGCACGAGCAACCAGCATGAGATCAGCCTGGCCAACATGATGTATGCGGATGAATACTCAGGCGATTATCCGCCCTACACCAGCGTGGAGCGCTGGACCACCTTCATGGTGGCAGAATACCAAAACCCGGCGGTGCTGCTTTGCCCCAGCGAGCAAGGCCCCGCTCCCGCCACCTACGGCACCGGTTCCCCCTTTCTCCCGGACAGAGTGCCCCGCAGCTATTTTATCAATGGTTTCAATGACGGCTATCTGGATAAATACGGGCCCAATTGGCAGACCAACGCGTATATAGACATGCGGGAGAGCGACATCATTCTGCCGTCGGACACCGTGATATTTGGCGAGAAATTGTACAGCGCGCCCGACTTCTACATGGATTACTTCGACATTGACGACGGCCTGAGATTGGATCAGGCCAAACACAGCCGGTGCCTGAGCAACACGAATCTGGGCGGCTCCGTCTATGCCTTTGTGGATGGGAGCACGCGCTTCCTGAGAGTCAACCAGAGCCTGAGCCCGGTGGTGTTGTGGTGTACCGATCCGTTGTATCGGGCCGGCACAACACCGCCCTGAGCGGGCCTTTGCCTGGAATGAGACGGACTGAAAAAAGATTGAGTGGTTGGCAGCATTTTGCCGTCCAATCAACGATTTAAGTGGACAACGATCCAATGAAGAAACCAACAATCCGGAATCCGCGCGAGGGAATGACCGCTTTTACGCTCATTGAGCTTCTGGTAGTGATTGCGATTATCGCGATACTGGCCAGCATGCTCTTGCCGGCTCTGGCCCAGGCCAAGGAAACGGCCAAACGCATCCGTTGCACCAGCAACCAGCATCAGTTGAGCGTGGCGCTGATGCTGTATTGCCAGGATTACAGCGGCGATTTTCCTCCCCGCCCCAACGACAACCTGGGCGGCTCCTCCCCCCGCTGGCCGACTTACGTGTATCCGGATTATCAAGTTCTGAAGCTGCTGGTGTGTCCGAGCGAAACGGGCCTGTTTCCGGCCACCTATGGCACCAACTTTCCCAATTTCCAGGATCAGGCGCCGCGCTCTTATTTTATCAACGGCTTCAACGACGGCTACGCCGCCAAGTATGGCGCCTGGCAGACCAACGGCGTGCCCTTGCCTTTCCTGGCGGAAACCGATGTGCAACAGCCGTCGGACACGGCCATCTTTGGCGAGAAACTGTATGGGGCAGGGGACTTTTTCATGGATTACTTCGATATTGACGACGGCCTGAGATTGGACCAGGCCAAACACAGCCGGTGCTTGAGCAACACCAACCTGGGCGGCTCCGTCTATGCCTTTGTGGATGGCAGCACGCGCTTCCTCAGAGTCAACCAGAGCCTGAGTCCGGTGGTGCTGTGGTGTACCGTCCCCATCTATCGCTCCGGCACCACCCCGCCTTGACCGTACCCATGCAGAAGAGAACCGCTGATGGACACTGATGGACGCGGATTCTACGGCGCAGAAAAGGAGTTGTCTCCGTGCTTCTTTCGGTCACGATTTGGCGGCTGCATCCAGCCACGGGAAAAAGCCCATCGTCGCGTTGTCTTATCCGTGTTTATCTGCGTTCATCCCTGGTTCCAATTACATCGTTCCGGTTTGAGCCGCCCCTGGCGCAGCCTCATTTGGGAATGACTGGGGCCGTAAAAGGCTTGGAGACGCCTTTGAGCGGGCAGGCGGATATTTCCATCACGTACTTTTGACCCGCGACGAGCGGCTCGGGCCGCACGCCTTTAAGGTCCGGTTCCATGCCTTGGATATTCTGCCCGTATTGGAAGATCTTGACCGGCTCGGAAACGTTCTTGGAGACCAGGTGCCAGAGGACCCGCGCCACGGCGTTGGTGGGATTGCTGTCCAACGCGGTCACTTTGATGCTGGTCAGCCGGTAGGAGGTGTCAAGCGTGAACCAAACCGGAAAAATGGAGGCATTGCCGGCGCGGCGGGGCAATTGGCGGATGGAAGGAAAGATCTGAATCTCCCGTTTCTCACCCCAATGGCTGAAAAAATAAAAGTAAGCGCCGATCACCAGGAGCAGCACCACGATCCAGCCTATTTCTCGTTTTTGCATTCGTCAGCGGGGTTCGATTCGAACCCGGCGGGATTATGGATGAGGGCCGCGCAACTTTAAACTTTTATTTTTCGATTTCAAACCTTAAACCGGGTGGTGATGATCGCCCTGTTTGACATCGGCAACACCCGCACGCACATCGGCCTGGCCAATGCCAGCCGGGTGCTGCGGCAGATCCACCTTTGGACCGCGGACTGGTCGAATGGCCGCGCGGAGAACGGCGCCATGAGATTTTTTCGCGGCATTTCCCTCCACGGCGCGGCTTTTTGCAGTGTGGTCCCGGCGGTGACCCCGCTGGTTTCTTTCCTCCTCCGGGAGAAACTGGGGGTGGCGGCGCTGGCGCTGACGGCCCGGACGGTGCGCGGCATGGGAATTGATTACCCCAAACCGCAGACCATCGGTCCCGACCGGCTGGCCAACGCCATGGCCGCCCGACACGCTTACGGCGCTCCGGTGGTGGTGGTGGATTTCGGCACGGCGGTGACCTTTGACATTGTGGACCGGCGGGGCAATTACATCGGCGGCATCATCGCGCCGGGCCTGGAGGTGATGACCGATTATTTGCATGAGAAAACGGCCTTGCTCCCGCGCATCAAAATCCGCGACGTGCCGGCCCTGGTGGGCAAGAATACCGAACAAGCCATGTTGATCGGCGCGGTCCATGGCTATCGCGGCCTCATCCGCGAGTTGCTCGCCCAAATCAAACGCGCCCTCCGCTGCCGCGACCTGCCGGTTGTCGCCACCGGTGGCTATGCCCGCGTCATCGCCGCCCGCTTGCCGGAAATCACCGCCGTGGCGCCGCTGCTCACGCTGGATGGCCTGCGTCTGGCCTGGGAGGCCCGCCGGGAGGACGAGGAGGGCAAAGGCGGCGAACGGCCCTGCCTCCTTTCCCGCGCGGATTGAGAGGGAGGTGGATGGGCGGGCGCATCCCCCCTTTCTCGACACGGCGTCTTAATTGCCAATGGCCGATTTTCAATCGCCAATTTTCAATTCTGAGAAGGCACGAGGCCGTACTCCCGACCGGGAATCGAGAATTTGTCATTGAGGATTTGTTATTGGTCATTCAGTGTTTTGATGATTGGTCCAAGACCCCGTTGAGCCGGAAGGAAGCCTCGACCAAGCCGGGATGCGCCCGCCGGTTTCCCAGCCTTGCCGCAAGGCTTGATTCTTGCCAATGTGCCCGTGATGAATCGCATTATCCAACGCTTCGCCCGCCTGAAGAAACAGGGCCGGGCGGGATTTATTGTTTACATTGGCGCGGGGGATCCCAATCTGGAGGCGACCGCCGAACTGGCCCTGGCCTTTGACCGCGCGGGCGTGGATGTTTTGGAACTGGGCGTTCCGTTCAGCGATCCCCTGGCCGACGGATTGGTCAACCAACTGGCGGCGCAACGCGGCCTGGCCTCGGGCACCACGCCCGGCAAAGTCCTCCAAACCGTGGCCGGCATCCGGCAGAAATCGCAAATTCCCATCGTCCTCTATATTTATTTCAATCTCATTCACCGGCACGGCCTGGAAAAATTTGTGCGCGACGCGGCGGCGGCGGGGGTGGACGGGCTGCTCGCCCTGGATTTGCCGCCCGAGGAATCCGAGAATTACGAGGCCCTGATGCGCCAGGCCGGCCTGTGCGTGATTTACCTGGTCGCCCCGACCACGCCGGAGGAGCGCATCGAATTGATCGTGAAACGGGCCACCGGATTTGTCTATTACGTTTCGCGCGAAGGGGTGACCGGGATGCAGGAGAAAGTGTCCGACACCATTGGGGCCATGACCGCCCGCCTTCGCGCCCACACCGATTTGCCCATTGCCGTCGGTTTTGGCATTTCCACGCCGGCGCAGGCCAAAGCCGTGGCGGCCTGGGCCGATGCGGTGGTGGTGGGCAGCGCGGTGGTCAATCAAATCGCCCGCCACGGCCGGTCGCCCGATTTGATCGCGCGGGTGGTGGAGTTCACCGCCGCGCTGATCCAGGCTGTCAAACAGCCGCCGCTGTGAAACGCATTGGCTTACCTCGAAAGCTCGTCCATTTTAGAGAACCAGTGGTGCCCGTTTTCGCAGACCAGTTCAACTCGGCCCTCGCTATCGCGGTTGGTTTCTTGCTCTTCCCAGCAGGCTTCGGTGTAGCCCGAATAATCCGCTGTTCCGTCGGAACCGAGATCAAATTCAGCGCACGCGGGCACCGTTTCGACCGTCCCGCGCGCGGGTGAATTGCAGTCCGGGCAATCGGGGATCTCTATGTTTAGCTTTGCCATATACATTCAGGTTGTTTTGCTTTTGACCGGCTTTCTGGCGGCTTGGCACGTTCAGGCGTTTGATTATCCTGGCTTGGTTTTTCGCGTCAACTTGATAATAATGGCCGCGCTTCTAAAGCCGAATAATTTGTGAGAACATTAAAACAAAACAGCGAGCAGTTTTTGCCCATCATGGCGGTCAAACAGATGCCTTTATGAAACAGGTTGCCAAGAGGAAGCAAGCGAAAGACGCGCCGATGCTGTTGAAAGACGAGCAAATTGCGATGTGGGCAATACCGGTGGCGGAACGCCGCAAGAAAGTCACCGTTCTGCCAGTGGACATGGACAGCCCTGAGCAACAGGAACGAGCCAGGCTGGAGAACAAATATAGCCGTCTTTTTGAGGAAAGGCCGGAGTGCCGGCGGCTGGTCACGTACGTTCTCAACAAAACGTTGCCGCTCTACAACTGGTTCAAATACAAGGAAGGTTTTTCAAGGGAACTCGTGGTTCGGCTGTTCAGAGAATTTGTCTTACAGGCAGGCGACATGGTGTTTGACCCGTTCCTTGGATGCGGCACCACCTTGCTGGCGGGAAAAGAGTTCGGCATTCACGGGGTTGGAATCAACATGCTTCCGATTTCCGTTTTCGTTGCCCAGACGAAACTGACGGAATGGCCGGACATTGATCTATTGCTGCGCGCCGTCCAGAAGCTGACATCAACGCCGTTTCGCGAGCCAGTTTCGAGCTTTCCTGATGTCCGCATTGTCAACCTTGCCTTCACAAAGGAGACGCAGCGCGAGTTGCTTTTTTTCAAGGAGGAAATCGAGACTTTTGAGCAGCCGGCTCGAAATTTTCTCATGCTCGGATTGCTCAGCATTCTGGAAAACGTCAGCAGCACCTCAAAGGACGGCCAGTTTTTGCGGCTCGTGGAAAAAATAATTCCGCCCGTCCGGGATGCGCTCCGTTCCGTCCTGGCGCAGATGATTCATGACCTTTCGGAGATTCGAATGTTTGGTTTTCCGGCGCAGACGAGGGCCAAAACGCTTGTTTTGCAGGGAGATGCCCGGGAAATGTGCCTGCCGCAGAAATACATCGGAAAGGTTTGTGCGGTCATCACTTCACCCCCCTACCTGAATCGGTACGACTATTCTCGAACCTATGCTTTGGAATTGTGCCTGTTAACGGTCAAATCGCACAAGGACATGGTCAATGTGCGGCACAGTCTGCTCCGCTCGCATGTCGAGAGTCGCGAGCACGAGGGAAAAGGGATTAACCTGCCCGCCTTGGAGGAGGTTCTGCGCGGGGTGCGGGCGAAACCCTTGAACAATGAACGGCTGCCGATCATGATTGAAGGCTATTTTGAAGACATGAACCTTGTCATCCGCAACATATCGGCTTATTTGAAGCCAGGCGGGCGGGTGGCTTTGGTGGTGGCCAACGCGCAGTTTAACGGCGAAAGCGTGCCGACCGACTTGATGTTATGCGAACTCGCCGAGGAGTACGGCTTGGCGACGGAATCCATCTGGGTGACGCGCTATAAAGGAAACAGCTCGCAGCAAATGGCGATTTACGGACGGCGTCCCGTCAGGGAGACCATAGTCTTTTGGAGGAAACATGGCTGAACACATTCAATCCGAACTGGCGGAACGTTACCTTTCGCGTGCGGGATTTTTTTGGCGGCAAGTGCGGGATTCTCGCTTCATTGATTGGCAGAAACAAGCACGGAACGCATCGTGGAAGACCCTTGTCTGGAACTGGAGCGAACTTGGAATTTCGGACGCTGGGCGCGAAGGGGCCCAACACTTGGGGTTCGTCGCGATTGAGGTATTCGCTCATCCCGACATTCTTTCTGCCCACCCGGAACTGGCAGAGTATTATCGGCTCATGGCCTGCCTGCCGAACAAAGGGCTGGCCCAGATCAAATCTGGCGCTCCGAGCCATGATACAATTGCGCTCTGCAGGTTGCTTAATGGGTTTTTATCCTCCCTGTTGGCAACCACCGTCAAAGCCAGCCGCGAGAGCCTGCTCTACACGGTTTTTGCCGAGGCCGGAGCCGAATGGCAGGGTTCCTGGGTCAATTCCATTGGCTTGAAGGCGTCCCAGGCGCTTGAACAGATCATCGCCAACTATGCCGCAGAACGGAAGTTGTTGGACACAGTGGAAACGGCAAAGCTGCTCAAAAAGCACCGCGGTCTTGTATTAAAGAGTGGAACGGTGCTCGTTTTCGGTTCGGAGCCGGATGTGGAATGTCGCAACAAGAAGGGCGAGTTGATTTGTGTGATCGAGATCAAAGGAAGCGCCGACAAGGCGGGTGCGCAAACACGTCTGGGCGAAACGATGAAATCGTTCACGAAGGCAAAACTCGAGAATCCCCGGTGCCACACGATTTTCCTTCCCAGCGTTCTGACCGCGGCGGTGGAAAAGCAGTTGAAAACCGAGCGGGATATTGACCAGGTTTTTGATTTGTTGGCGATTCTTAGAGACGAAGAAAAGCGGGCCGCGTTTTTGGAGGAGCTTTTTAAGTTTCATCTGCGCGAAAAGATTTAATCACGTTCATTTGTGAAAACAGCAAAACAAAATAGCGAGCGGTTTGTCATCATCATGGCGGGGGGACGCGGAGAGCGGTTTTGGCCGGTCAGCCGCGAGAAAACGCCCAAGCAATTGATCACGTTGCTGGGCAAGCGATCTTTCCTCCAACAAGCGGTGGACCGTGTGCTGCCGCTGGTTCCACCGGATAATATCCTGATCATCACCAACGCGGCGCAGGCGGCGGTGGTGCGCAAACAACTGCCCAAACTCCCCGCCGGAAATGTCGTGGCCGAGCCGGTCGGGCGCGATACGTGCGCGGCCGTCGCGCTCGGCGCGGCGATTGCGGGGCAGCGCTCCACCAGCGCCGTGATGGCGGTGCTGCCGGCGGACCACGTCATTCCGGAAGAGAAGAAATTCCAGCAGGTCCTGGCCGATTCTTTTGACCTGGCCGGCCGCGGGCAGGTGATGGTGACCATCGGCATCAAGCCGACCGAGGCGGCCACCGGCTACGGTTACATTCGGGTGGGACAGGTCCTGCCCGCGCCGCACGGGGTGAAGCCGTATCAGACCATTTTTTTCAAAGCGGAGCAGTTCGTGGAGAAACCGCATTTTGAGCGGGCGCAGGAATATGTGAGCAGCGGCCAGTACCGGTGGAACGCGGGCATGTTCGTCTGGTCGTTCGTGACGATCACGCAAGGATTGGAAATGCATCAGCCGGGGCTGGCCGCGGCCTGCCAGCGCTGGTTCCAGGCGGCAGGCACGCCCAGGCTGGCCAAAATTCTGGCGAAGGAATATCCCGCGCTGCCGAAGATCTCCATTGACTACGCGCTCATGGAGCACGCGCAGAACGTGGTGGTGGCGGACGGTTCGTTTGCGTGGGACGATTTGGGTTCGTGGAACGCGCTGGGCCGGCATCTGCCCGCGGATGCGGAGGGGAACTGCGCGGCGGCGGATTTCATCCACGTCGGCGCGGAGGGAAACATTATATTTGACGCGAGAACCAAAAACCGCACGCCCATCGCCGTGGTCGGGCTGCGCCATGCCATTTTGGTGCAAACGGACGACGCGGTGTTGCTGGCCCACAAAAGCCAGGCGCAGAAGGTGAAAGAGCTGGTCAAGAAACTGGCGGACGACAAGAAATACAGGAAGCTGGTTTAGGAATCGCGGTTGGCGGATTGGAAAAGAGGGAGCACATCCGTTATATTGAGAAACCGCAATCTTCCCCCTCGCCCGCGGGAGCGGGAGAGGGTGGCGAAGCCGGGTGAGGGCGCCCAGGCTCGCGCTCCAAGATTTCCAATCCGCAATCCGCAATAGCCGCCCCGTTCCACCTCACTGGCCGGCGGGGACGGCGTTGGAATCTGTTCCCATCAGTTTTTGCATCATCGGCATCATCGTTTTGACCAGACCAAGAAAATTGGTTTGGGAATTGCCAAGCGATTGAAGCTGGTCGGGAGAAAGAAAGCCGGCGGCTTGTTGATAGACGCGCTGATTAATCTGGTCTTGCACTTGAAGGGTTTGTTCCATTTGGGCGGCGGAGTCGCCCACCTGGAGCACGGCCGGTTTGCCCGTGTTGGGGTCCAGGGCCAAGTTGGAGTTTTTCCGTTCGTTGATCATGAGCTGGAGAAGGCGCTGTTGTTGGTCTTCGGTCAGCGGATTGTCGGTGAAACTGGTTTTCATTTGCTCAAATATCTGGCGGTCGGGAAGGGTGGCTTGAAACTCCTGAAACTGGGCAGCCCCGTTCTCGCCGAGCAACAGCCGCATCTGCTCCTGCAAACCTTTTTGCGCGTCGGCCAGGGCGCCGAAGGCGGCGGGTTTGTTGGAGCCGCTCATCACCTCCATGCCTTGAACCATGGCGTTGGTCAGGTTGTCGGTGATCAGCTTATAAAAGGCGTCGCGCTGGTCGGGCGTGAGGTTGAGTTGTTTAACCAGCGGGGCGTATTGAGTTTTCATCAGTTGGGCTTGCTGGTCCCCCATGGCTTTGATGAGGTCCGGGTCCTTCATTATGTTTTCCATCAAGCTGCCGTGGCCTTTGCCCTCGGCAAGAACCAGGGGGGGATTGACGTCCGCCACCGGAGCCGGGGCGGCGGCCTTGCGCGCGACCGACTGGGTGGATTGGCGCACGATGCTGCGGAGCGACTGTGCCATGGTTTCATCGCGTGTTTCCAACTCCCTGATGGAGGCCAGTTGCTTTTCGCTTTGTTGCGAGGCCCGCTCGAGCTGGCCTTGCAGCGCGACTGTTTCCTGGTGCTGATTGTCAATTTTCGCCCATTGCAGGGCAATGACGGCGACGGCGGCGGTGCCGACGGCGAGGTGAAGCTTTGTCCAGGCCATAAGTTTGAGGGTTCCTTTCGCCAGGGTGAGTGTGGAAGCGGTCAAAGCCGAACCCTGGCAGGCGGCGGCGATGACGGCGGTGGAAAGTCCGGCCGGGGCGGCCTGGATGGAATGCGCGGAAATAGCCGCGCCCAAAGCCGTGGCGGAAAGAGTGACCCCGCGCTTGAGGAAAAAGGCGCGCAGTTTTTCCAAGGCGCGGTTGACGCGCATTTTGGCGGCGTCGTCGCTCGCGCCCAGGGCGGCGCCGACTTCCTTCAACGGTTTGTTTTCAAAATAGCGCAGCACGATGGCGTTGCGATCGGCCTCGCTCAAGCCGGACATGGCCTGCTCCAGGAGGGGGCCGACCCGGGTCCAGTCGTCCGGCCCCGGTTCGTTCAAGGTGGATTGCATATAGGCTTGCTGTTCGCGGTGTTGGCGGCGAATTTCGCGCCGGAGCGCATTGCAGGCGGTGAGCCGGGCCGTCTGGTAGAGCCAGCCGGAAAGGACGGTTCCCCGCCGCAATGATTTCGCCTTCCGCGCCAACACCAAAAAAACGGCCTGGGTGATTTCCTCCGCTTCCTCCCGGTTGCCGATCTGCCGGAAGGCGGCCGAATAAACCAGGTTGATATAGCGTGAGACGAGGGTGGAAAAAGCCGCTTCGGAATTTCGGGCGGCGTATTCCTCCAACAATTGCATGTCATCCAGCATCAGCATCTGCTTAATAATGTCCGCCCAACCGAAAAAGGGAACATGATAATCGCGGATGGCGGATTTTAGAGCGCGAGCCTGCGCGCCCTCGCCCGGCCTGACGGCCACCCTCTCCCGCTCCCGCGGGCGAGGGCTGGCCTTCAGCTCACTTCCCGGTCGGCGGCCGGAAATCCGCCAGGGAAAGCTGGGGCACATATACGCCCAGGTAGTCGCGCCGCCACCACTGCCCGGTGGCCCGGCGCGCGGCCGGGTCGGTGAAGTGATATTGGTAGAGCAGGGCGCGGATGTATTTGGGCGGGGCTTGCGGGAAAGGATTGCGCGCCAGCAGAGCGACCACGGGCGGGGAGTTTGTCAATAATTGTTTTTCCAGGCTGAGAAACCAGTAATTCTGTTCCACCGGGCCGAGCGCGGCGAACCACATCTGCCAATCCAGCCGCGGCTGATAGGGCGCGACGAAGGCCGGGCGGCGTTTGAGATCGCCGGGCTTGTATTTGAATTCGTAATCTTCCCAGGTCTGCCCGTCGTTGCTGCCTTGCACGATGATTTCCGGGCGGGTTTGGGTCATGACCGCAAAAAGGCCGTAGCCGTTGAAACTTTGGAACGGACCGAGCCAGCGGAGAAGGGCTGCCAGCCCGCGGGGCGGTGGCTGCGGTCCGGGTTTTGCCACGGGCAGCGTCAGGGTGGTCATCAACACCACGAGCGCCGAAAAAGGGGCGGTCATTTGCCACGGCCAGCGCGCGCCGGAGGGGTGGGGGAGCGCATGGCGGAATCGTTCCGGCGCGATGGGCCGCAGCGCGCCGTCATCGAGCAGGGAAAGACACAAAAGAATGGTCAGCCCATTGAAGAAAGTATAGTTGCCGGTGAGCAGAATGAGCGCCTGGAACAGGGTGAAGAGGCCGGCGGCGAGCAGGCGCGGTTTGCGTCCGCAAAAAATCAGAAACGGCACCGCCAGTTCGATGACAAACATGAGCAGGCAGCAGACGTTTTGCACGCGGGCCGGGAGTTGATGGGCGTACCAGCCGATCCAGGTCGGCAGGGGTTGGGTTTCGTAATGCACCCGCAGCGCGGTGAGATGCCGCCAGGTCTCATCGCCGCTGGCCAGCTTGACCCAGCCGGACCGGAACATCAGGCGGAAGAGCAGCCAGCGCAGCAGCCACAGCACCAGACGCGACGGCCCCGGCTGGCGCAACGGGCGTTCCACCCATTGCAGCGGGGCGAAGAAGATGGCCAGGAAGCCCGTTTCCAGGAGAAGGGCGTCCCATTGGAAATTGAGAAACGGACTGGCCATGGTTGACAGGGAAAGATAAATGGCCCAGAGGAGAAAGAGGGCCGGGGCGGGGGCGATCCCCGCCAGTAATAATATTGACAATCCGATGCCCGCGCCGCATTGCCAGTGCAGCGCGCCGTCGCTCGCGCTCCACCAGCCCAGGGTGGGAACCTGGTGGAAACGGTCCGCGCCGAGGTGCTGCTCGGACACGATTTTTTTGAGGTTCTCCATCAAGTTTTGGGCCGGAGCGATGCCCTGGCTGCCGATCAGGCCGTCCATTTGCATCCAGAGCGAGGCGAAGGCGATGAGGTAAATCAAAGCCAGCCCGCGCAGAAACAACCAGCGAACCAAAACGTTCTGGCGCGGGGCCAACTCGGTCCCAAGAAAAAAGCCGTCCAACCGGGAAAGGAACTCGCGGTGCGCGGCCACCTGCTCATAAAGCCATTCCGTCAGCGCGGCGAAGGGGGGAACCTTGCGGTAGCACCAAAAAAGCCAGCGCTCCGCTCCGCCCGCCGCCAGCGAGCGGAAAACGGCGTCCGCTCCCGTATGCACCGCGCCGTCCGGCAGGAGCAAGTGGATGGCTTGTTCAAAATCGCCCCGCGGAATTTCGGGATATTGCTGTGCGACCGTTTCATCCTGAAACGGCATATAATCCACCGCCTCCCCGGTGGCGCGCCGCCAGCGGGCGGCCCAGCGGCGGCAGAATCCGCAATCGCCGTCGAAAATCAGCAGCGGCCTGGGCGGGGGTGAAGCGACTGGGAGCTCATTGGGCACAAGCCAGTGGTTTTAACTTTCTAAAAGTGGGCGATGATGTTGTCGCCGAATTCGGAGCATTTGATTTCTTTGGCGCCTTCCATCTGGCGGGCGAAATCGTAGGTGACGCGCTGGGAGGCAATCGCGCCGTGGAGGCCTTTCAAAATCAAATCGGCCGCTTCCGTCCAGCCGAGGTAACGCAACATCATTTCGCCGCTCAACACCACGCTGCCGGGGTTGACCTTGTCCTGGTTGGCGTATTTGGGGGCGGTGCCGTGGGTGGCTTCAAAGATGGCGTGGCCGGTGATGTAATTGATGTTGCCGCCCGGGGCGATGCCGATGCCGCCGACCTGCGCGGCCAGGGCGTCGCTCAGGTAATCGCCGTTGAGATTCAAGGTGGCGAGGACATCGAATTCTTCCGCGCGGGTGAGGACCTGCTGGAGGGCGATGTCGGCAATGGCATCTTTGATGACGAGGCCGGCGCCGGGTTTGCCCTCCGGGATTTTGCACCAGGGGCCGCTGTCCATCTCGACTGCGCCGAAGAATTCTCTGGCCACCTGGTAGCCCCAGTCGCGAAACGCGCCTTCGGTGTATTTCATGATGTTGCCCTTGTGGACGAGGGTGACGCTGCGGCGTTTGAATTTGATGGCGTAGCTCATCGCGCTGTGCAGCAGGCGCACACAACCGCTGTAGCTGACCGGCTTGAGGCCCAGGCCAACCCGCACGTCGGTGGGAAAATCTTTCGCGCCCACGGCAGCCCAGAAGGCGGTGGCCTTTTCCCGGGTGCCGAAGCGGATTTTGTCGAAGCTCTTGGGAAATTCCCGGGCGAGGATGTCGAGGAGCTTTTGCGCTTCGGGCGTGCCGGGGGCGTACTCGATGCCGGCGTAAATGTCCTCGGTGTTTTCGCGGAAGATGACCATGTCCACTTTCTCGGGATGTTTGACCGGGGAGGGGACGCCGGCGAAGTATTGCACCGGGCGCAGGCAGACGTAGAGATCGAGCATTTGCCGCAGGGCCACGTTAAGGGAGCGGATGCCGCCGCCGACCGGCGTGGTGAGCGGCCCTTTGATGCCGACCAGGAATTCCTGGAAGGCGGTGACGGTTTCGTCCGGCAGCCAGTTGTTGAATCTTTTGAAGGCCTCCGCGCCGGCATGGACCTCGAACCAGGCGATTTGCCGTTCCCCGCGATAGGCGGCCCGAACGGCGGCGTCGAAGACCCGGACGCTGGCGGCCCAGATGTCCGGCCCGGTGCCGTCGCCGCGAATAAAGGGGATGATAGGATTATGGGGAACCTTGAGTTTGCCTTGGGCGATGGTGATTTTCCCGCCGGCGGGAGGAGTGACGTCTTTATAGGCCATATTCAATGAATTTAAAATTGGCCTTCACAAATAAAGGCAATTGGTTGGAATGCAAGCCGGGAATAGGGCAGGCGCGAAGGCGCAAGGCGGATGTGATGAATTTCAGTTTTATGGGTGACTGAGGCCCTCACCCTGACCCTCTCCCGAGGGGAGAGGGAACAGCAATCGGCCGTCATTGGCTGGCGGGCGGTTGACCGGCGAACGCAGTCGCGGTTGTTTCAGCGAGACGGCCGATGATTCTCCCTCTCCTAGAGGAGAGGGCCGGGGTGAGGTCGAGCTCTTCAACTGATTCTTCCGCCAGACTCGGGAGGAGCCTGAGGCACCAAGCGACTCAATGGCGGCGAATCGGGGGCATGGAATGGGAGAAGCTACGGCGCGACCCGTCCCATGGTTGCGCACAACGTTCGCGGGATCGAAAACCTAGCCTGGTTTTGTTGATGCACACGCCTTGGCCATTCTGGAGTGACGAAGTGATCTTAAGATTCCCGTAACTGCAAGAGGGATGCACACAACGCAACCCACAAAATCCTGTTCCCAACAGAGGCTCGTCCCGCCGATGACAATCCCGGCAACCAACGCGAGCAGTAGCAGGCTCATCCCTGAATTCTCCTGCTTGGTCGAACATCGAGGACAACCGAATTGCCGCAAGAAACCCATCTTCTTTTCAATTCTGCAATCGCCTTGCTTCACCCAGGCAGCACAACTTGGACAAAAATGGCTGCGCATAGCACTTGCTCGATTTTTCAATCCGAGTCTATCAATCGCCCGTAACATTGGAAAGCAGAAAGGATGATGTGGTTGGGCCTCGAACAGAAGGAAAAGAAGGCAACGAAGATCAGGCGGAAGGCGGGGGGGCGGCGAGGGGTTGGAATTGAGCACGGATGGCGGGGTTTCTATTTTGTGGCCAGAGAAATGTCACGGCTCGACGGAGTCTCGCCCTCTACCGGGAAAAATGGCAAGGGATGCCACGGGGTTTTGAAGATTCGAGATTCGAGGTGTGCGGCCGAATTTAATTGCAAATTGGGCGCGGAATGGTGAACTGGAAAAGTATGTTTCCTCCGCAGAATTTATCCAGCGGTGCCGGCGCGGAATCTCGCGCCCGGCTGGCGAAAATTCGCCGGCAATTGCCCGCTTTCAAAAGATGAAACCAAAATTTGTTTTCCATTCAATTGCCGCCTTCGCCCTGCTGGCGACGACGCCGGTAGCGCCCGCGCAGGGCAGCGGGGGAAATGCCGGTTCGCGGTCCATCCCCGTTGTCACGGCGCGTTCCTCGCTGGCGCTGTCCATCGGCGCCGACGGACGGCTTTATCAGCTTCACTATGGCAGTACGGATTTCAACGTTACCGTGCCCAGGGGCGGGCCGGGGCGCGAACTGGAATTTTACCCGCAATACGGCGACGGCTTGGACGAAAGTTTCATTCCCCGGCCGGCCCTGCAAGCGACTCACGCGGACGGCAACATGTCCACGGATTTGACATACGTGAAGCACAGCGTCGAGGAGGTTGAACCGAACATCACGCTCACGCGCATCGAGTTGCAAGACCCGGCCTATCCGTTTTTCGTCACCTTATGCCTGAAAAGTTATCACGAGGAGGACATGATCGAGCAGTGGACGGAAATCCACCACGAGGAAACCGGCCCGGTGGTTTTGTATCGTTATGCGTCGTGCGCGCCGCTGTTGCTGGCGAAAGAATACTGGCTGACGCTATTTCACGGCGACTACGCGCACGAGGCGGCACTGGCGGAAGAAAAGCTGGGGCCGGGACTCAAAGTGCTGGATTCGCACATTGGCGTGCGCGCCACCCGCTATTGTCTCCCGTCGTTCATCCTTTCCCTGGACGGCCCCGCCGCCGAGGAGACCGGCCAGGCGGTGGGCGGTTCGCTGGAGTGGTCCGGCAGTTTTGAAATCGCTTTCGAGCAGGACCCAAAAAATCATTTGCGCGCGCTCTGCGGCATCAATCCGCTGGGCGAACAATATCACTTGAAGCGCGGCGAAGTTTTCACAACGCCGGCGATGCTCTGGACCTGGAGCGCCAGCGGCAAAGGCCAGGTCAGCCGGAATTTTCACCGCTGGGCCTTGCGTTACGGCATCCGGGATGGGGGCAAGCCGCGTCCGGTCCTGCTCAATAATTGGGAGGCGACCGGCATGAACTTTGATGAAAACCTCATCGTCTCCCTCTTCGATGGCGCCAAAGAAATCGGCGCCGACACTTTTCTGCTGGACGACGGCTGGTTTGGCAACGCCCATCCCCGCAACCGGGACAACGCCGGCCTGGGCGACTGGCAGGCCAACACCAACAAGCTGCCGCACGGTCTTTCCCATCTGGCCGAAGCGGCCAGCCAGCGCGGGGTGAATTTCGGCATTTGGATCGAGCCGGAAATGGTCAATCCGTCCAGCGACCTTTATGCCAGGCATCCGGAGTGGGCCATGCAGCAGCCGCATCGCAAAGCGGACTTGAGCCGCAACCAGCTCAACCTGGATTTGAGCCGCCCGGCCGTGCGCGATTTTGCCTGGAGCGTCGTGGACGAAACGCTCGGCACCCGCGGGGTGGCCTATGTGAAATGGGATTGCAACCGCTTCGTCACCCAACCGGGGTCAACTTATTTGCCGTCCGACCGGCAGTCCGATCTGCTGGTGGATTACAACTTCGCGCTCTACGAGGTGATGGCGCGCATGGTGAAAAAATATCCGCAGATCATGGCCATGGAATGCTCCGGCGGATCGGGCCGCGCGGATTACGGCGCGCTGAAATACTTTGATTCCTTCTGGCCGAGCGACAACACCGACCCGCGCGACCGGGTGAAAATCCAATGGGGTTTCAGCCACTTTTTCCCAGCCGCGACCCTGGCCGCGCACGTCACCAAAATGGGCAATCGTCCGCTGAAATTCGCGCTGGATGTGGCCATGAGCGGCGCCCTGGGCGTGGACCTGGACCTGCGCAAACTTTCCTCCGAGCAGCGCCAGGCGCTGGCGGCCGGCATCGCCCTTTACAAGGAGAAAATCCGCGACGTGGTTGAGCAGGGCGACCTTTACCGTTTGCAATCGCCCTACGAGAAACCGCGCGCGGCGCTGAATTATGTTTCCACCGACCGTTCCCGCGCGGTGCTCTTTGTCTATCAACTCGAAGATGCCACGGCCGAAGCGGTCAAACCGCGCGGCCTGGATCCGCAGAGGCGTTACCACATTTCCGAACTCAACCTGCCCGCCGGCGCCAAATCACAACTCCCCGGCGACGGACAGACGGCGGACGGCGCAACCCTGCTGCGGGATGGCCTGGTGCCGCCCTGCGAAAAGCAATTTCAGAGCGCGGTCATCGAACTGGCCGCCGAAAAATAAAATGCCCGTTGTCGCAACAAGCATGTCTTGCGTTATGCTCCAATCCCGGCTGGTAGGGCGGGTCCCGAAATTTCGGGACCCGCCGCACGACAATAGTCCGGCGTTGGTTCCTCCGCTAGAGCGGATCAAAAAATGGTGTAGCCAAAATGAAGCTCCTCCCTCTCCTCCTCAGGAGGAGAGGGCCGGGGAGAGGAGGACGTTTTGTCGGCTTCTGTGCGGCTGCAGTTTTCATGAAATTGCTTTAATTCCCGACGGCGGGCAGCGGAGTGCCCGCCCTGCCTTTCCCGGCTCACCCAAGACCAACGCATTCCTGTTTCGCCGGGTCTTCCGTTGCCTGGGACTGCTTTTGCCCCTCTTCTTCCCGGCGCAAATTGTTTTCCCGCAAACCACCAACGAAGCGGCCTCGGCGGCCCTGGCCAACGGCGCGCACTCGGCCAATTGCCCGGGCTGTTCCGGCGGCCGGCAGGTCGAAGACATCGGCGGTGAAAATTCCGGCACGGTCACCTTTCAACACCTCCTGGCGCCCATCGCCGGCTTGTATCCGATGACGGTGCTTTACAATGTCGGCGACGACCGCTCCTTCCTCATCACGGTCAACACCAACGCCCGGTTCGACCTGATTTTTCCCAGGACCAGCCGCCGCAATTCCAATGTTGACAGCAGCAAGACCGTCCTGGTTCCACTCAACACGGGCGAAAATACCATTGTGTTCGGCAACGCCGAAGAATCCGGCCCGGACCTGGACAGCATCGTCATTGGGGAGGCTCCCGTCGAATCATTCCGCATTGCCGGCGCCGTCAAAAACGCGGACGGCTCGCCTTTGGCCGGCGCTGAAGTTTTGCTTTCCGGCCCGTTCACCATGAAAACGATGACGGACGCGCAAGGCCGGTATGAATTTCCTTTTTTGCCCAAAGCCGATTATTACGTGCGCGCCGCGTCCGGGCAAAAGCTCTTT
Organism: uncultured Verrucomicrobiae bacterium; assembly: GCA_963707025.1. Taxonomy (GTDB): domain Bacteria; phylum Verrucomicrobiota; class Verrucomicrobiia; order Limisphaerales; family Palsa-1400; genus JBEKOF01. The sequence goes on from CAVPOM010000006.1 coordinate 368,930, forward strand.
TCTCCGTTTGAGAATTATGCTCCCGCGCCCGGCGCCAATGCGGAAAATCAAAATTTCACGGCCAGAGAGTTCGCCGCCAGCGCCGGGGACATATCGGTCATGCAGTTGGGCAAATGGCGCATCGAGTATGACCTGGCGGGCGGCGTGGCGGATATTTTTTGCGACGGAAAACTCTTGATTGCCCAAGCCTTCGCCGTGGCGCGCCTGCCGGAGACGGTGACGAGCATGGACTACAAGACGCACAAGGTGACGCATGAAACTGTCCGGGACCGCTTCGGGCGCGGAATAAAATTTGTGGTGGAATCAGCCAATGGCGGCGGCGGGAAAATGGCGCAGACGTTCTGGCTCTATGAAAATGCGGATTTTTTCCTGACTGAAATGGCCGTTGCTTCAGACGCGGGACTGAGCGCCAATTTCATGTCCCCGCTCACCTCGCAGAGGCCGTCGCATTTTCTTCCCGCCGGCGACAACCGCGCCTTGTTCGTGCCCTTCGACAACGACAAGTGGATTCGCTACGACGCTTTCCCGTTTGGCGGCGAGGTGACCAGCCATGAAGTGACCGCGCTGTATGAAAACACCAGCCGGCGCGGTCTGATCGCCGGCTCGATTGAACACGGCGCCTGGAAAACCGGGGTCAGGTCATCCACCGCCTCCAACGCCATCACCAGCCTGGAAATTTTTGGCGGCTTCACCTCCAGCAAAACGCGCGACGTCCTGCCGCACGGAAAAATCAGCGGCCAAACCATTGGCTCTCCCAAAGTTTTCATCGGCGCTTTTGCCGACTGGCGTGACGGGCTGGCCGCTTATGCGCAAGCCAATGCGGTGGCCGCGCCGCCGCGCCTCTGGACCAGGGGCGTTCCCTTCGGCTGGAACAGTTGGGGGAAATTGCAGGGCAGAATTTCCTTTCAGAAGGCGGTCCAGGTTTCGGATTTCTTTGCCACAGAACTTCCCCGGTTCGAAAACGACGGCGTGGTTTATGTCGGGCTGGATTCCGGCTGGAACAGATTCGCCGACGCCCAGTTGAAAGAATTTGCGGACCACTGCCGCTCCAATCATCAGGAAGCCGGGATTTATTTCACGCCCTTTGCCAGTTTTGGGAGGAATGACGATTCCACCGTCGCTGGCACGGATTACACCTTCAAGGACCTCTATCTCTATGCCAACGGACAAAAACAAACCCTGGAAGGCGGCACGGCGCTGGACCCGACGCACCCCGGCACCAGGAAATTGATTGCCGACACCATCGCCCGCTTCAAGCAAGCCGGCTTCAAATATGTCAAGGCTGACTTTCTGACGCAGGGCGCGCTGGAAGCCGATAAACACTTTGACCCGCGCGTCACCACCGGTCTCCAGGCTTACAACGAAGGCATGAAATTTGTGTCCGAAACGATGGGCGACGGCCTTTATCTCAACCTGTCCATCTCGCCCTTGTTTCCGGCGCAATACGCCAACTCGCGCCGCATCGCCTGCGACACCTTCGGCGACATCGGCAAAACCGCCTACACGCTCAACTCCCTCACCTACGGCTGGTGGTTGTCCGGCGTCTATGATTTCAATGACGCCGACCATGTGGTGCTGGACGGCTACAGTGAAGGCGAAAACCGGGCGCGCGCCACCTCCTCCGTCATCACGGGAATTTTCATCTCGGGCGATGATTTCAGCCAGGGCGGAAGCGCCGCGGGCAAGGAACGCGCCAAAATATTCCTGAACAATGCGGAGATCAACGCCGTCGCCAAAATCAAAAAATCGTTCCGTCCCGTGGAGGGCAACACCGCCAATCGCGCGGCCAATCTGTTTTCCTACGAAGATAAAGACTGTTTTTATCTCGCCGCCTTCAACTACTCCAAGACCAACGCCAGTTTCACCGTGGACTTCCACCAATTGGGCCTGAAAACACGCGGGCCAATCGAGGCGGAAGAACTCTGGAGCGGCGTGGTCAGCCAAGTGTCAAATCCGATGACCATCCAGTTTGAATCCGCTGACGCCCGCCTCTATAAATTCCATAAAATCAAGCCGTGACCTTCTCCATTATGCCATCCATGAAAAACGTGTTGACTTATCTCGCCCTGATTCTGTTCGCGTCCGGGGTTTCTCCAGCCGCCCAAACCACGCCGCCGGCTCCGGCCGCGCCCCGGGGAGGCGGCGGGCGCGGCCCGGCCAACACGAACGATTTGTTCTACCGGCTCGGACCGGATTCCCGGCCGATGGACGGCGTGCCGAAAGGGAAATTCGCCGGGCCGAAGATCCTTCCCAGCAAGGTCTTTCCCGGCACACAGCACACTTATGACGTTTATGTCCCGGCGCAATACGACCCGGCCCAGCCGGCCGCCCTGATGATCTTCAACGACGGCCCGGCCATGAAGGCTGTGCCGGGCGACGTGCAAGCGCAGAATGTCCTGGACAACCTGATCTTCCGCCGCGAAATACCGGTGATGCTCGGCGTGTTCATCAGCCCGGGCCGGCGCCGGACCAGCCCGAACCGACGCCGCAGGATTGGGGCGACAACACCTCCAATCGCCGCGACGAATACAACCCGCCCACCGAGCAGTACGCCCGCGTCATCGTGGAGGAGTTGATGCCGGCGTTGCAAAAGGATTACAATATCTCCCCCGACCCCGGCCTGCACGGCATCATGGGAGCCAGTTCCGGCGGATGCGCCGCCTTTGGCGTGGCCTGGTTCAGGCCGGACGATTTCCGCAAAGTGATTACCATTGTGGGCAGCTTCACCAGCATCCGCGGTGAGTACATTTATCCCGAACTGGTCGCGGCCACTGAGAAAAAGCCGATCCGGATCTTCATGCAGGACGGCCGCAACGACAATCGCCGGCCGGGCAATCCCAACGGGGACTGGTTTTACCAGAACGTGCGCTTGATGAACGCACTGACCAGGGAAGGTTACGAAGTCAATTACACTTGGGGCATCGGCAATCACGGGCAGAAGCAGGGCGGGGCGGTTTTCCCCGAGATGATGCGCTGGCTCTGGCGCGACCAGCCGGTTTCCACCGATCCGGAGGACCAGGCGGAGCGGTCGTTCCGCGCCCCGGCCATCCCGCCGCCCAAGTAAGTTAAAAAAGCTTGTAACCTGCCGACGGCGAATATAGTCTTTCTAATAAGCGAGCCTCGGAGAGAATGCGCACGAAGTGTGTTCTTTGCCGGGGCTTGAAAATTGACAACTAAACGAAATCCTAAAAAAGTATGAAATTGATATCGAAATCTTTGTTGAAAGTGCTTGCCTGCACGGCAGTTGCGCTTGGAGCGGTCACTCTGGCCCAGGCGCAGATGAAGGCGGTTGACCCTTCGGGAACCTGGACATGGACCGGCGGCGGCCGTGGCGGTGGCGGCGGTGGCGGCGGTGGCGGCGGTCGCGGTGGTCGCGGCGGTGGCGGAACCAATATGCTGGTTTTGAAGTATGAGGGCGGCAAACTGACGGGCACATGGCAAGGTCCCGCAAGGGGTGCGCGCCGTGGCGCGAATGCCGACGCGACGACCCCCCCGCCGGCCCCCACGCCTGCTCCCAAGGTGGAGATTAAGGATGGCAAGGTAGATGGGGACACGGTTTCCTTCTCGGTTACCTCCAGCCGGGGCGGCAATGACACCACGACCGTTTACAAAGGCAAGGTCACCGCTGACAAAATCACCGGCACAAGGACGGTAGGCGACAACGACCCTGTGGATTGGGTCGCCACCAAGGCGCCAAAGATGTAACGCACGCTTGAATTCAGCGGCGCAGTCCTGTGGGGCTGCGCCGTTTTTATTTGTCCGCCCGGCGAGGCCGTGGGTTCTTCTTTTTTCGGCGGCCGCTCCTCCTCCTAATCTTAATCTTAATCCTAATCTTAATCCCCGCGGTGGCACCGGCCGGAGCAGCCCATTTATTTGGATTAAGATTAGGATTAAGATTAGGAGAATGGCTGCCCGAAGAGTTCGAGTAACCCGCCGGACCGGCGCAATCTCTGCCTTGACAGGGCGAAGCGCGGGGGTAGTCTTGCCCTCATCCAATCATTCTAATTCTATGAAATCAAAAACATTCAGTCTTTGGACGGTCGGGACGGCGGCTTTGCTGGCGCTCAATGTGTGCGGGCCGGCGGCGGCGGCCGAGGACGCAAAACCCAACACCCTCACGGCGGAGGAAAAGGCGGCGGGCTGGCAGTTGCTGTTTAACGGCACCAATTTCGACGGCTGGCATAATTACCACAGGACGGGGATGAGCCCCGGATGGGTGATTGAGGACGGTGCCATGGTTGACAAGCAACACGGTGGCGACATCGTCACGAGCGATGAGTATAGCTGGTTCGAGTTGCAATTGGATTACAAGGCATCAGCGGAATGCAACAGCGGCATTATGTATCACGTGAATACCAGCGGCCCTGCCATCTGGTCCACCGGCCCGGAATTTCAGTTGGAAGACAACGCCACCGCCGACGACCCCGTCCGTAGCGGCTGGTTGTATGCCCTTTATCAACCGCCCAATGACCCGGCCACTGGCAAGCCCCTGGACGCCACCCATCCGACCGACCACTGGAACCACGTCCGTTTGCTCGTAACCCCGGAGAAGTGCGAACACGACATTAACGGAGTCAAGTATTTCGAGTACGTGCTGCACAGCGACGACTTCAACAACCGGGTGGCGCGCAGCAAATTCTCCAGAATGCCGGGATTCGCGAAATCGGATGTCGGGTTTATCGGTTTGCAAGGCGACCATCCAGGCGCCGTTGCCTTCCGCAACATCAAAATCCGGCCCGTCCTGGCCAAATAAAATTGGGAGGAATATGAAACAGCGCTGCAGGCTGGCTGTCAGTTGCATCCTCGCCGGCGGGCTGATCGCCTCCGGCGCGAACCCGGCGCAGGCCCCGTCCCCGGAGCCAAAGAAAGTGGCCGCGGTGGAAGGGATCACCGAGTACCAACTCGACAACGGGCTGCGGGTGCTCTTGTTTCCCGACCCGTCGCAATCCAAAGTGACGGTGAACATGACGGCGCTGGTTGGCTCGCGCCAGGAAGGTTACGGGGAGACGGGGATGGCGCATTTGCTGGAGCACATGCTCTTCAAAGGCACGCCCACCCATCCGTTCATCCCCAAGGAACTGCAGGAGCATGGCGCCACCTTCAACGGCAGCACCTCCAGCGACCGCGTCAATTATTATGAGACCCTGGCCGACAGCGGCACCAACCTGGAGTTTGCCATCGCTCTGGAGGCCGACCGCCTGGTCAACAGCACCATCAAGAAGGAAGACCTGGATTCGGAGATGACGGTGGTGCGCAATGAATTCGAGCGCGGCGAGAATTCGCCCCAGGGCGTGCTGATGGAGCGCATCCAGGAAGTCGCCTACGACTGGCATAATTACGGCAAACCGACCATCGGCAACCGCACCGACATCGAGCGGGTGCCGGTGGACAATCTGCGCGCCTTTTACCGCAAGTATTATCAGCCGGACAACATCGTGCTGGTGGTCGCCGGCCGATTTGAGGAGGGCAGGGGATTGGCGCTGGTGCAGAAGTATTTCGGGCCTATCCCGCGCCCGGCCCGCAAGCTGGACACGACCTGGACCGAGGAACCGCCCCAGGACGGCGAGCGGTTGGTGACCTTGCGGCGGGTCGGCGAACTGGGCGTGGTGGGCGTGGCCTATCATATTCCGGCCGGGCCGCACGAGGATTCGGCGGCGTTGGAAGTGCTGGCCAACATCCTCAGCAGCCAGCCTTCCGGCCGGTTATACAAGGCGCTGGTCGAGACCAAGAAAGCCTCCAGCGTCTCCGCCTCCGCCCGCGCCGAACATGATCCGGGACTGATGACGATGACCGCGCCGGTGACGCGCGACAGCCCGGTGGAAGAAGTGCGCGACATTTTGCTCGCAACCGTCGAGGGGATCGGCGCCCAGGGCGTCACGCCGGAGGAGGTCAGCCGGGCCAGGCAACAGATTCTCAAAGCCCGCGAGCGCGCGGCGATGGACACCACCCGGATCGGCGTCTCGCTCAGCGCGTGGATCGCGCAGGGAGATTGGCGGCTTTATTTTCTAAACCGCGACCGTGTGGAAAAAGTCACGCCCGAAGCGGTGCAAGCGGTGGCGGCGCACTATTTGCAACGCAACAACCGGACCGTCGGCCTGTTTATTCCCACCGGCAAAGCCGAGCGCGTGGCCATTCCCGCCACGCCGGATTTGGCGGCTCTGGTGGCGGATTACAAAGGCCGTCCGCCCATCGCCGAGGGCGAGGCGTTTGAAGCCACCCCGGCGAATATCGAGGCGCGGGCGCAAAGGCAGGAGATGCCCGAAGGCATCAAAGTGACCCTCTTGCCAAAAAAGACGCGCGGCGCGGAGGTGCATGTCACCCTCCAGCTTCATTTCGGCAATGAAGACAATCTCAAGGGCCTGGCCGCGGCGGGCGAATTTCTCCCCCGGCTCATGGAGCGCGCCACCAAGCAGTTGGATCAACAACACTTGCGCGACAAGCTCGACGAACTGGGCGCGACCCTCAACGGCGGCGGCAGCCAGGGCGAAGTGAGCTTTTCCATTCAGGCCAAACACGACACGCTCCCGGCGGCGCTGGAAATTCTGCGCCAGGTTCTGCGCGAACCGGCCCTGCCCGCCGATCAATTCGAGGTGCTCAAACGCCAGCAACTGGCCGCCCTGCAACGCTCCCGCACCGAACCCGACGCCCTGGCCGCCCGGAGCCTGAGCCGCGATTTGCACCCATATCCCAAGGACAACATCCGCTACGTTCCCACGATTGACGAAGAGATTGAACGGGTGCGCAATGCCACTTGCGATCAAGTCACCCAACTTTATCGCGACTACCTGGGTTCCCAAGCGGGTGAACTGACCATCGTGGGCGATTTCGATGCCAACGCCTGTTTGCCGATCCTGAAAACGGCGCTGGCCGGCTGGACCGCCGCCCAACCCTATGCGCGCATCGCCATGCCGCTGGCCACCGCAGTGCCCGGCTCCCAACACACCATCAACACCCCGGACAAGGCCAACGCCACTTATACCGCCGGACTGGAATTCGCCATGAACGACGACGATGCCGATTACCCGGCCTTGGTCATGGGCGATTACATTCTCGGAGCCGGCACCCTCTCCTCCCGCCTCGGCGTGCGCATCCGGCAGAAAGACGGGCTTTCTTATGGAGTGACTTCCAGATTCTCCGCCTCGGCCCTGGATCAGCGGGCCAGCTTTGGCATCACGGCGATATGCAATCCCAAGAACATTGACCGCCTCCGCCAGGACGTGCAGGAGGAACTGGCCCGCCTGCTGCGCGAGGGCGTGACGCAGGAAGAATTGGACAACGCCCGCCAGGGCTATTTGCAAGCGCGCAAGGTGACCCGCTCGACCGACACCGCGCTGGCCGGCCAGCTTGCGACCCTGCGCTACGAGGGCCGGACCATGGCGCGCCAGGCGGAGTTGGAAAAGAAAATCGAGGCCCTGACGCCCGATCAAATTGTGGCCGCGCTGCGCCGGCACATTGATCCAAAGAAACTGGTGATTGTCACCGCAGGCGATTTCGAAACCAAAACCGCCGAGAACCGGAATTGAGTTGCGTCACTGGCTGATACCGTTTCCAGTTTGCTTTTGCACTGTAGCGGCGGTCTGTGACCGCCGCCAATCGCCTTGGCAATAGTGCAGTTACGAACTGGAAACGGTATGAGTGGGTGAAGAACCTTTAAGACTGATGCCCGGCACGCCATGAAAGTGTGCCGCCAATTCCGTTTGGAGGCGCGGCGCGCCTTGGGGCTTTAATTGACACGATTGGTCTCCAAAATCAAGGCCAGCGCTTCTTTCAAGTTGGCGCGCGCCTCCGCCAGCGTGGCGCCCTGAGTGTTGACTCCAGGCACCTCTTCCACATAAGCCGCCCACCACTTGCCGCACTTTCGATAAACCGCTGTGAACATGTTCAAATGATAAAGCCAAACCCCCGCATAAGCAAGCCGCGCGTAATACGGCAGCCATGCGTGGTAGGATAAGGCGTAGGATTCGAGAAATAGAGGTTTTTTGTCAAATCTTTCCATTGCTTAAACCACGTCAATCCCCTTGATTTTACAGGGGAAAACTCACTTTTCTCCAATCCGCCGGGGAGCTTCGAGAAAACCATGTAAGTGGCACAAAAAGTGGCGCAAATTAAAACATGCGATTAACGGGCTCAATCTTTGCCAGGCAATGGTATGCCGAGTGCCCGGCATATTTTTCTCGCCAGCAAATCGGGGATTTCGCTCTGGCGCGGAATTGGCTCGCGGCGACCGGTGCTTGGATTCCAATAAATGGAATGAGCGCCCCCTTCCCGTTTGAACGGACACCCGTGCGCTTCATGGTGCCGGATGAGTTCGCGGCGCTTCAAGCCGGTTCCAATAGCTGAGAGTCCTTGGGTAGCTTACGGGCGGCGTCTTCCCGCCGATCTTCCATAAGCAACAAAATCGCCTGTTTCAAACTCTGCACGCAATCTTCAGGGGTCCGCCCCTGGCCGTTGGCCTCAGGCACTTCCGGGCAGAATCCAACATGCCATTCTCCGTCGCGGTGTATTTCCGCCGTCAACTTTAGGCCCATGCCGAAAGTAAAATCCTGTGTGCGCTGAGGATGGCCTTTTTTCTTCATTCATTGCTTCTCATTCCCGGATGCGCCGGGCCGCTGCAAACGCGTGTTCACGCCCTAAAATACGCCGCTCAGGCCGGGTGTCAAAGGTCAAAAACCGTGCGTGGGCGGGGCGTGGCGGTCGTCCTGATCCCTGACTTTGGCGGCCAGTTCGGCCAGAGCTTCTCCGGGGATGTCTCCGTGATCCAGGCGGTTCAGCCAGACCACGAATTCATGGCGCTCGCTCCCCGGCAACGCCATCACATTATCTTTTAATTCAGCCAAGCTCATCCGCGCTTCATCGTGCAGCGATCATCGTTGCTTTTGTCCATCCGCCTGCATCTGCGTGATCTGCGGTCCAAGGTCCTTTCCCGTTCCCTGCCGCGTGAGGTGGACCCCATCCTTTAGACCACGGAGCGCATGAAATAAGCGCGACTTTTGCCGATTGCTGTCATTACTAATTGTAGTTGACTACTGTTCATTCCGTGTTTCAAAACCCTTTCGAAAGAGAGAACGAGCGATGCGGAGCACTGCCCGTCCTCCCTCTCCGTTTTCTTAGGGTTCTCAACTCTACCGCCGCAGGCGGTCTGATTTCAAGCCTTTTCCTGCCGCCTGCCTCTCTGTCAAGTGCTGCGATCGCTCCTGCCTCTGGCAGGTTGCATCGCTTCCCATTTGGCCGGTTGGGCTCCATGCGTGCCGGGATCAAAATACGCGTCCGCCGGCGTCGCATAGCCCAACGCCTGGTGCGGTCGTTCCCGGTTGTAGCCGTCAAACCACCGGCCCAGTCCGCGCCCTGCCGCCAACCCGTCGCCATAGTCTTGCAAATAAATGTCCTCATACTTGGCGCTCCGCCACAGCCGCTCGATAAACCGGTTGTCCATCCAGCAACCCCGTCCGTCCATGCTCACGTCCACCCCCGCCGATTCCACCGCATCGATAAACATCGGGGAGGTGAACTGCGATCCCTGGTCGGTATTGGAAATCAACGGCGCCTGACGCCCCGCCCGCAACGCCGCCTCCCAAGCGTCCACACAAAAGTCCGCCTCCAACGTGTTGCTCAAGCGCCATCCCAGCACGTAACGACTCCACCAATCCATCACCGCCACCAAATACATAAACCCAGTTGCCATAGGCACATACGTAATGTCCGAACACCAAACCTGATCCGGTCCCGTCACTGCCAAATTGCGTAACAGATACGGATAAATCTGGTGCCCCATCTCCCGCAGACTCGTCTTGGGCTTGGCGTAAATCGCCTCGATCCCCATCAACCGCAGCAGCCGCACCACCCGTTTGCGATTGATGGTCAAACCCTCCCGGCGCAACAGCACGGTCAGTTTGCGGCTGCCATAAACCGGGTGGTCCAAATGCATCTGGTCCAACCGCCGCATCAGCGCCAGGTTCTCCTCTGTCTCCGGACAGCACTGGTAATAATAACTGCCACGGCACACCGCCAGCAGCTCGCACTGGCGCCGCACGCTGAGCTGCGGATCGGGAGCGATTAAACATGTTAAAGCCCCAGTTGCCTGGACTTTTTTTTAAGCCAGTCCAAGTCCACCGTCAGTTGGCCAATCTTCTCATGCAGTTGGGCAATCAACTGTTCCTGATCCTCCGTGCGGGGTTGCCCGGGCTCAAACAATTCGGGCATGTGATCCCGAATCGTCGCCCGCCACTGCGTGACCTGCGCCGGATGCACCGCATACTCTCGCGCCAATTGCGCGACCGTCTTCAGCCCCACCAGGGCTTCGAATCCCACTTTGGCCTTGAAGGCCGCACTGTGTCTTTTCCGTTTTGCTTTCATAAGTCTGCTCTTTCTTATCTACAGCAAACCGGCAAAAATCGAAACTTACCTGTGGTCTAAAAATAGGGGTCCAGCTCAGCGCTTCATTCTGCGCCAAAATCTCACCACCGATTTCACGGATTCCACGGATAAGGATTTTGCATTCTGCATTCTGCATTCTGCATTCAGAACATCCGTGTCATCACTGCAATCCGTGGTTCAATCCTCTGCAGTTGCGGCTGTCCGCTTCGGTTGGCCCGGATTCCTGCCAGCGCGCTTCCGCCGACTCATCAAACGCCAACTCCGTGAATTTCCGCAACAAATCCGAATCCGCCGCCATCATCTTCTTTTTCCCCGCCTCATCCAGAACCGAGTAAACTGAAATACGCAAAATACCCGAGCCAGAGAATATCGGCGGAAAAACTTTGCAATTTTCGCGTGTTTCGCGTGTTTCGCGGTTAAAAGAATTTCTTCCGGTCTGCGCAAAAACAGCCGCCGGTTCTTCTCGAAGAGGATGTCAGAAATATCCAGTCAGAAATATAACAAACCCTGCCCCCCGTTCAGAGCGAAGCGGGCCAATTTCATTTTTTTGCCTCGATTTTTCTGACATGGCCTTCTTAGATACGGAAACGGGTCTTGCGCAAACTCCCGCAACATCATTGCCGCCGCTCCGCTTTCAAACTGGCCCTTGCCAAACACCAAGGCCACAGGAACGTACATTAAGGCAGGCGGAAGTCGGGCCACTGGAGCATGTATAAGATTCTATAATGAGTAGAATAAGCCACGCTGCTACCTTAACAACTACGCAAATAAAGCTAGACCTCTCAACCTGAGCATGGCACACTCCCCCCAAGCAACACAATACCATTTGAAAGCGAAAGGGGGAACACCATGCAAGAACAAACACCAACGGGCCAGCCACAGGCAGGCAAAGGAGGGATTTACGAACAAATCACGCCCGCGGAGCACGAGGTCAATCTCAAGCAACTGTTGCAGACCATTGAGTCCACCATAAAAGCCCACGTCGTTATCGCGGAGGATGCAGCCAAGGCCTTGGCCGCGTGGGTTCTGCACACCTACGTCTTCGTCGAGAGGGAAGCCGTCGCCTACGTGGCCATCCAGTCGCCCGAGAAAAGGTGCGGCAAAACAACTCTGCTCTCAGTGCTGGCGGGGCTGGCGTCAAAGCCGCTCGTCGCCTCCAACATCAGCGTCGGCGCCCTCTTCCGGGCCATAGACGAAGCCCACCCCACCCTCATGATAGACGAAGCCGATACGTTCCTCGGCAGAAACAGCGCCATGCGCGGCATCCTCAACGCCGGCAACACCAGGCGGACCGCCTTCGTCTTAAGGCTGGCGCGCAGAAACGCCAAGGAACAACCGGAGGGCGGGCAGCAACAGGACAGACCGCCGTCCATCGTCGTCCGGTTTTCATGCTGGTGCCCAAAGGTCATCGCCATGATCGGGCGAGTGCCGGAAACGTTGGCCGACAGGTCCATCGTCGTCAACATGGAGCGCAAACTCGTCTCCGAGCGGTGCGTTCCTCTCGCTCAGTTCAACCCGGGGCCAATCAAGCGCGCCTGCAAGCGTTGGGCCGACGACCACGCCAGGCAGGTGCGCGAGTGGCCCAGGCGCGTCCTGCCCGAGGTCAACGACCGGGCCAGCGACACCTTCGAGCCGCTCCTGGTCATCGCGGAAATGGCAGGCGCGGATGTTTACGAAAAAGTGAGGCAAGCCGCCATAAAGCTCTGCGGTCACGCCAACACCGAACCGGAAGCCGCTGGCCTAATGCTTGACATCATGACCGTCTTCATCTTCCGCAAAACCAACAGGCTCTTCAGCCACGACCTGGCACAGGCCCTCAAAGGCAAGTCCGGTTGGATTGCCTACGATGTCACGAGCCGGGGGGCCGTCACAGAGCTCAACATAGCCACCACGCTCAGGAAATACGGCATCCGCCCAACCACCGTCCGCATCGGCCCGGAGGTCAGCAGAGGCTACAAATGGGAGGATTTTCGGGATGCCCTCGACCACTATGTCCCTAAGCAAGAAGTGGCAAGGAAGCTCCAAGAACTCCACGCCATGAACGACCTCGCTCTCGAAGCGCAAAAGGAAAAAGAGGCGCTGGCAGCCGCCAAGGCCGCTCAGGAGGCGGTTGATGGGCAAAACAAGGAAAAAGCCGTCGCGCAGATCATGGCCAGCATCGAAGGGGCCAATGACAGGGAGCAACTCATCGAAGACCTGACCGATCTGATGAAGGGCCGTAAGTTGGATGTAACAAAATGTAACGGGGTGTAACGGGGGCACTTTTCGTAAACCGTTGATAATCAACAACTGTAACGGTGTAACGGTCGTAATGCATCTCACCCTGCCTGCAAGAGTGGGTGTCGAACAAGTCGCCCCCCACATTTGCTGGCCAACCCAAAGTCGCAAACCTTTCCCGGTCCATCAGGTTTGGAAGAAAATCACCGGCTCAGGAGGCGGCTCGAAATCCGGGCTTCCTCCGTCAGCTTGGAGATGGGATAGACTTTGCCGGCGGCCAGGTAGGGGTCGAGGAAATTCCACGTCACCAGGCCGTCGTCGGTTTCCGGTTCGAGCAGGTAGGCGGCCAGGGTGCCAAGGGGCTGGTCAGTGCGCACCAGGCGGGAGCCTTCCGGGAAAGCCACCGTTTCCGTTTTGAACTGGCCGGCCAGCTTGACTTCGTGATGGCCCTGAAAGATGACAGGATTCTTGTGGACATTGGTGATCGTGAAGTTTTCCACGCCGACGGTCAGCGGGGCGGTCAGCTCCTCGACGGCGATGCCGTGGGCCAGGAGTTTGTCCGTTACCACGCGCAGGCCGTCTTCGGCGCGGAAAAGATAGGCGCGGCCTTGCGGAACGGAGCGGGTGGCGGCGAAAAGCTCGTAGTCCAGCATCGGCACGGCGGTGAACTTGTCCTTGACGACCACGGTCATGTTCCGGCCGGAACGCGGATTGACGGCGGTGGTAACCTGGCCGACGAGCAAGGGAACTTTTTGGGGCAGGGCTTTGGGTTCGTATTCCACCCCGATTCGGGGCGGATTGGAAGCCCGCGCGTTGAGGATGGCATCCCGGTCGGCGCGCCCGGTGAGTTGGCGGATTTCATCGGCGTGGGCGGTGGAGTATTTGAAGATTTCTTCCACGAAAGCCTCGGTGACCCGGATGCGGTCGTGGAAATCCAGGTAGCTGTAGGCTTCGGAAAGGATGGTCAGCCGGTTGCGGAAGCCGAGATAATTTTGGCCGACGCGCGGTTGCTGGGAAAAGGCGTTCCAAGTGCGCGTTTCCGGTTCGCCCGGCCCGGGGGCGCGCCCGGAGAAATTGCCGTAGTAATAAGTGCGAAAGCCGGCCTGGCTCATGGCTTGGGTCAGGGCCGGCATCATTTTGTCGCGGGAATAGGAAAGGATGTTCGTGTCCGCCGTCGGGTTCAGCGGGATGGAGTAGGTGAGATGGTAGCCGTGATAGGAACCGTCGGTGGTGTGAAGATCCACCGTCAGGTGCGGGTCCCAGGTGTTAAAGAGGCCGATCAGCGCGCGGGTTTCCGGCGCTTCCATTTTCATATAATCGCGGTTGAGGTCCAGGCCCATCGCGTTCTCGCGGATGCCGACGCCGCCGATCGGGCCGTTTTGGGCGGTGCGGTGGGTGGTGCTGATCTGTTCATTGCCATCGGCGTTGTAATCCGGCGCGATCAGAATGATGAGTTTGTCCAGCAGAGGATGGAGGTCGCCGGTGAGGATGCGCCGCGCCAAGTGTTGCACCGCTTCCTTGCCCTCCACTTCGCCGGCGTGAATGTTGGCCATGACGAATATGACCGGCTTGCCGGAAGCGCGGGCCTCGCGCGGCTGCGCGACGGGCGGGTCGCTCAGGATGACCAGCGGCAGGGCCCGGCCTTCCTGGGTGCGGCCGAAAATCTGCTGGCGCAGGAGCGGGCTGCGCTGCTGGAGTTCGTTGAAAAAACGCAGCACGTCCTCATGGCGGCTGGTCTCCTCGTAGTTGCTGGATTCGGCCCGGGACAACAGGGCGCCATCGTTGGTCTGGCCCGGCGCGGCGGCGGGCAGGGCGGCCAGCCAGGGCAATGCGCACAACAGGGCGGCTGATTTCATGCATCGCTTTCCGCGGCGCGCCGATTAATTGCGCGGGCTGCGCGGCAATTTTTCATCCATCATCGCCGCGTCATAGACAAAGGCCGCCATAATGGTCGCCGCTTGTTTGACATCATCGGCCGAGAGGCGGTCAAAGACGTCCTCGCTGGTGTGGTGAGTGTGGGTGAAATAATCCATCGGGTCCTGGAGGAATTGGAATCCGGGCAGGCCAATGCTGTCGAAGGAAACGTGGTCGGTGGAACCGGTGCGCGACATGGTGAGGGTTTCCGCGCCCAAGCTGCGGAACGGTTCGATCCAGCGCCGGAAAATGGGGCGGACAGCCTCGTTTTGCTCCATGAATATGCCCCGGATTTTCCCGCCGCCGTTGTCCAGGTTGAAGTAGGCGGAGAGCTTGTCGTATTCGGGGCCGGGCGTGAAGCCTCTGCGGGCGGGCGCGTTGGTTGATGCTCCCGCTACGGCATTGGTCCCGCCTTGGGCGGGCAGGTTGTTGGTGGTTGCGCGCAGTTCGGCTGGGGCGTTGGTCCCCGGTGCGCTCAAGCCGCCCCCGCCACCGCGTCCTCCCCGGCCGCCGCGGCCGCCGCGACCGCGACCGCCCCGTCCGGCATTCGATCCGAAATGTTGGCTCACATAAGCCCTTGACCCCAGAAGGCCCTCCTCTTCCCCGGTCCAAAGGGCAATGCGGACGGTGCGGCGCGGATGCAAGCCGGCCGCCTCAATGATGCGCACCGCTTCCATGCAGGCGGCCGCGCCGACGCCGTTGTCCGTGGCGCCTGTTCCCGCGGGCCACGAGTCCATGTGCCCGCCCAGCATGACGATTTGGTCCTTCAAATCGGTGCCGGGAATCTCAGCGATGGTGTTGTAAGCCATCAGATCCTCATCGTGATATTTGACCTCCAGGTCAATCTGCATTCTTACTTTCTCACCCGCCTTGATCATGCGGACAATCCGATTGTAACTCTCCGCCGCCACCACCACTTGCGGCGGCATGGCCGGGGCGTTGGTGGCATACGGGCTGCCGCCTCCGCGGCCACCGCCAAATCCGCCCCCGCCGCTGTTGGTGCCCGCCGGAACCGATGCGCTTTGCACTAATACCGTCCCATTGTCGAACTGGGAGCCGGCGCTCAACACCACCCCGGCTTTTTCCTCCGTCAAAAACGAAAGCAATCGCGCCGGCGAAATCCGGTTTGCTCCGAACTGCGAACCAAATCCGCCCCGGCGGCCTCCTCCGCCACCGCGTGAC
This sequence comes from uncultured Verrucomicrobiae bacterium, assembly GCA_963707025.1. Lineage (GTDB taxonomy): Bacteria > Verrucomicrobiota > Verrucomicrobiia > Limisphaerales > Palsa-1400 > JBEKOF01. The sequence continues at coordinate 384,617 of CAVPOM010000006.1, forward strand.
TGCACCATGCCGAAGAATCCCAAGTCGTCCACGGTGTTGGCCGCCACCAGCAGATTGCTGTCCGCCAACCGCACCGCCAGAGGCTGAAAGGGCACGGCGAGATTGGTGCGCATTGGGCTGACCAAAACCATGGCGCCTTCCAGTTTTCCCTTGTATTGATCCAAGTTGGTGGTCTGCGCCAGGTCAATGAAAACCGCATCTCCCTCCATCGGCTTGTCATATCCTGGGGACCAAGCCAGGGGATAAGCAATAATGGGAAAGGCCTGCGGCTCGATCACTTGAGCAGAGAATCGCTTCACCTCCCAGCCGCGTCCGAACGGTCCCCAAGGCTCTAAATGCGCATTAGTCAAGCCCCAGCTTTCCAATTTCATTCTGGTCCATTCATTGGCGCGCTTGAGGTTGGGCGAGCCGGTCAGGCGCGGCCCGATGACATCGCTCAGGTAGCTCAAAGTCTCCATCGCTTGGGAATGGTTCAAACCCTCGTCCTTGATCCGCTCAATGGGATCGCTGGAGGTGGTTCGCGCTTCCGAAGCGGCTTCCGCAACCGGCTCGGCAGGCGCTGGGACGGTGGCGGCGGGAGCGGATGGACTGGCAACTGTGCGCGCTTCCGCAGCGGCTCCCGCAATCGGGCGGGCAGGCTCTGGCGGGGTGCTGGCCGGGGCCGCTGGAATTGCGGGCGCGGGTGTATCGGATCGGTCAGAGGCAACCGCGGTGGGGGCGCCGGCGGTCCGGGACGATGGGGCGGCGAAGGCGTGGGGGTTGGCGACAGGCTCTTTGGTTGCCTGACAGGCGGCGAAGACCAGCGCGGCAAGGGCGCCGATGCTGAAGGCGAATTTGGCGCAGACTGATGGTTTCATGGGAAGGCTTGCTTGGATTGCGTTAAGATGGCGGGATGGCGTCGTACACGACCAGTGGTTTAACAGAAAAATCCATTGGCACAACAGATTTCTGCCCCAGGATGCGATTTTTTCATTGCCTTCCTGCCGGCATCCGTTAGCTTGCACGACCCGTGAACAGCGAATACGTCAAGCAAGCAATGGCCAAGGTTGGCAACCCCAACGTTTTGGTGAACATCATCTCCCGCCGCGTCCGCCAATTGACCAGCGGCGGCAGCAGCGGCCGGCCATTGATCGAGCAGTCCCCAGGGATGGGCATCGCCGACGTCGCCCTGGCGGAGTTGATCGAGGGGAAAATGGACTTTGAAATATCCACCGCGACCGAGGAAGACGCCCAGCCCGCCCCCAAGAAACGCCGCCGCGCCTGACTCCGGCTCCGGCCGTCCCCGTTCCGGGCGGAAGGGCCGCTTTCCGTTATGGCCGATATTCTGCACAATTCCAAAGCCAGCCGCGATTATCACATTTTAGAAACCTACGAGGCCGGCCTGGTGCTGCATGGGTCGGAAGTCAAGGCCTTGCGCGCCGGCAAAGCGCAGATCGGCGACGCCTTTGCCCGCGTGGAAAAGGAGGAGGTCTGGCTCTACAACGCCCACATTGACGAATACACCCCGGCCAACCGCTTCGGTCACGCCCCAAAAGCGCCCCGCAAGCTGCTCCTGCACAAATCGGAAATCCGCAAGCTGTCCGCCCTGGCCGCCGTCAAGGGCCATGCCTTGGTGCCGCTTTCCCTTTACTGGAAAAACGGCAAGGTCAAAGTTGCCTTGGGCGTGGGCAGGGGAAAGCTGGAATTTGACAAGCGCCACGACATCCAGGAGCGCGAGATGAACCGCGAATTGAAGCGCGCCACCATGCACCGCCTCAAACGAAAGTGAAGCCTGCCCCGAGGCCCTACCCGGCGGCGGGCGCGGGCGCCTCCTTGGTCCAGCGACGCTTGGGCGCCTTGGTGATCAGCCCTTTCTTCAGAGCTTTGGCGGTCACGCTGATGTAGCGCACTTCGCCATCAATCACGGCCTTGACCCGCTGCAGATTGGGGATAAAACGGCGCTTGGTGGTGGCGGTGATGTGCATGCCGATGCCGCCTTTCTTCTTGGCCTTGCCACTGCGCCAGATATGGCTGCCCTTGATCGGGCGCGTTCCGGTTAATTCACAGATTCTGGACATAAACTTTATTTCGCAAAGAGGGGAGAAGGTAATCCTTGCCAGCGGTCAATTCAAGCACTATTACGGCCCGCGCCGTATTTCATGCCGGCAAGGTTTGGGTTCCCGGGGCCAAAACGGCCCAGGCGCATAATAAGCGGCAATAATGACAGAATTGTAATGCAAGTTGCCCTTGCATCTCCTAATGGAATCCCCTACAATGCCGATAATTCACCAGATGCGTATTCTGATTCAAGACCCGGAAAGCAAGGCCTACTTCAACGGTGGCGACTGGGATGTGGACGAGAATCACGCCACCGAATTTGGCAATGTGGCGCAAGCGGAGGAGTTTTGCCGCCAGCAAAACCTGCCCCTGGCTTTGGTGGTCGTTAAATTCAAGGACGCCACCAGCGACGTCAGCTACCCGGCCAGCGCGCGCGACGATGCCCAGCTCAAAAAGCATTCCACCCGCAGGCTCCGTTAGCAAAAGTCTTTGAACTTGGCGGGCGAGACTTTAGACTGCCGGGGCTGTGCATTTGCTTCATCTGCGGCTTCGCGACTTCCGCAATTACGCGCGGTTGGACGCCGATTTTCCAGCCGGGTTCCACTTGTTGCTGGGCGACAATGCCCAGGGCAAGACCAACCTCCTCGAAGCCATCTACTTGCTTGCCACCCTCCGCTCCTTCCGCGGCGTGGGCGGCGCGCAAATGGTCCGCCACGGCCAAAAGGGTTACTTTGTCAGCGCCACCGTTTCGTCCCAGGCCGAACACGACATCAAGATTTACTGGTCTCCGGCCCAGCGCAAACTCTCCCTCGACGGCCAGCCGGTGCGCAAACTGGGTGACTACCTGGGCGTGGTGCGGGCGGTGGTCTTTTGCACCGAGGATTTGCAACTCATCAAGGGCGTGGCCCGCCTGCGCCGGCGCTTCATGGATTTGCTTCTGGCCCACACCCACGCCTCCTATCTGCCCGTGCTGCAACGCTACGCCCGCGCCGTGCGCTCCCGCAACGCCCTCCTGCGCCAGCGTTTTGTTGACGAGGCCGCCTTGGAGGGGTTCACCCACGAATTGATCGAGGCGGGCCGGCAAATCATGGATTTTCGCCGCGAACTGCTCCCGCGCGTGGCGGGGTTGGCGCGCCAAACCTATGCCCGCGTGGCCCGTGCCGCCGAGCCGCTGGAACTGGCCTACCAGCCCTCCGTCCAGCACGACTTCGCCGTGGAACTGGCCCGCAACCGCGCCCGCGAACGCGCGTTTCGTTCCACCATCATCGGCCCGCACCGCGACGAATTGCAGTTGCGGCTGGACGGAAAATCCGCCGCCAAATTCGCCAGCGAAGGGCAAAAACGCTCCCTCGCCATCGCCTTGAAGCTCGCCCAGGCCGAATACTTGACTGACATCCACGGTGTCCCGCCCATTTTATTGATTGACAACGTCATGGGCGAACTGGACGCCAAACGGCGCGCCGCCTTTCTGCCCCTGCTGGACCGCGCGCAACACGCCCGCAGCCAGGTCTTCATGACCTGCACCGAAGAAAGCTGGCCGCAGGAACTGGGCCGCGGCCTGCAGCGCTGGCAAGTCATCGCGGGGCAGTTGAAAAAAGGTTGACCCACCTTCGGGTCGTGATATGCTTTTGATATGAAGTCCAGAACAAGCTGGCAATACCCGTTGCGGTTGGACAAACGCGATGGAACTGCGGTCGCGCAAGTCGTCCAGGAAACCGGGCAGTCCATCAACTCCGTTCTTGCGCTCAGCATTCGAAAGGGTTTGCCGCTGGCTCGCCATGCGCTGGCCCGCCCGCCACGGCGTGTTACCGCCGTGGACCCGCTGCCGGACCATGTGCTCAGGCAGGCCTACGCCGGTCCGGATGAACTCGACGGCATCTCCGCCCGCCAACTGGCGAAATTCCAATCCCGGAAGGAACCGACATGAAGCCTTGGGAAGTTTGGGACTGTCCATTCCCGTGGGGTGAGCATCCGGCGGTGATTATCTCGAACGCCATCCGGGTGGAGATGAAGCCGCAGATTGTGGTGTTGTCCTGCCGGACGATGCGCCAACCGGCTGGCCGTGATCCGGTCCCGTGTGAAGCGCTGCTGGATGAAGCCGACGGGCTGGATTGGAAAACGCTCTGCCGGTGCGACTTGCTGTATACCATTGACAAGGCGGTTTTAAAGCGCCGCCGCGGTGAGGTCGGAACGGCCCGGCGTCGTGAAATCGCGGCCAAGATTCAGCAAGGGCTGGCCATTGCGGGCCTTTAGCGCGACGATGATCTGCAATGCGCCGGTCACGGGTGGCAGGGCATCAAAGGCGGGAGAGAGACTTCTTTTAGTTGTTTTCTCATCATAAGGGGAAGTGGTGACGGGCGATTTGCCTTTGAGATAATCGGGCATTTTCTGAATCACATCGTCCATTCTTCATGAACTGCGGGTCAACTTGCTCCGCTCCACTGCCCGTGCCGCCGCGCGCGGCTGGTTCGACCGTGGTCCGGCAAAAGCATTTGGAATTTTCCTGTCCATGCGGCAGGATGGGCCGATGAAGAAGAACGAGCACGGCCGGAAAGCCCGGGTTTCCGCGGCCGCCGCAACCCGGTCCGGGGCGGCCCAGCCAGCCCTCATTCATCCGGTGGTCATCTATCCGTTCCGGCCCCCGGAAGATTACGCCAACATCCAGGAATTGTTCCGCCTGGTCGCCCAACTGGACGCGCGCAAGCAGATCTATGCGCGCCCCATCACGGTCATTGACCGCAAGACCCATGCCGCGGCCCTGCGGGACAAGCGCTACCTGCCGTTTCGCGACGGCGTGGCCAGCCGGCATTCGGACCTGCTGGACGCCTGGTGCGTGGACACCTGCCAGATGTGGTATTGCGGTCTGGGGCTGGCGTTTGAGAGGGGCAAACCGGCCGATGTCTATTGGCTGATTCCGGGCGATTTCGACTACGGCAGCGAGGCGGGAAGGCGCGTGCTGGGCCGGCTGCATGATCTTCCCGAAATCTGCGCCGAGCTGGGTCAGGATGTGTGCGTGGGCGAGATTGCCACCGACCACAACAGTCCCAAGCAACTGATTGACACCTACGGCACCTTTGCCCTGCTCTACACCTGGTTTCCGGCCCAGGCGCGGGAGATTCGCCAGTACACCGAGCGGCCGCGCTCGGAGTTCTTCGCCCTGCGCCACGACTTCCTGGGCGAGTTGCTCCATCGCCGCTGGTATGCCTACGAACAGACGGTGGTGACCCTGTTGCACGCCGTGTTCGGCCGCAAACAGATCAGCCGGTTTCTGGTCGGCAACGTCTCCGACCTGCCGGAAGGGCGCGAGAGCCTGACCTCGGCCATCCAGCAGGTCGAACGCACCGAACGGGTCCTCAAAACCCTCTGGCGCGAACGCCATGAAACCCGGGCGGGCTGGACCGCCGCCTATCGCCTTCTGGAAACTCAATCCGAACAGGTCCGGCGTTCCGCGCTCGTCCTTTTGGAAAACCTGCTCACTTAAGCCAGCCCGTCCGCCAACCCCGCCCCTTTTATCCCAGGCCTGTTTTTCACATGAACTACCGCGTTTACAGTGCCCAACGCAACTTGAGGCCCGTCAATTTCATCTGCAACGCGCCCCAGGCAAAACACGTCAGCCTGGTGGGCGACTTCAACCACTGGGACCCGAAGGCCCATCCCATGAGCCTGAGGCCGGGCGGGGCCTGGTTGCTGCAGGTCGAGCTGCGCCACGGCCACCATCGCTACGCCTTCCTGGTGGACGGCCATCTGACCCTGGATCCCAAGGCCCAGGGCATCAGCCGCAACGACCAGGGCGAGCGCGTTTCCCTGGTGCCGGTCAGTTGATGCCTGCTAATCTTACTCTTAATCTTAATCTCAAGAGCGCGTTTTTTCCGAATTCAATTTGCCTTCCATTTCCCGATCGCGCCTCGTCCTCCCACCGCCCAGCATTCCCCGTCCGCGCACGAGGCGGCGTGCAGCGGGAACTCGTCCACTTTCTGCCAGGTGTTGCCAAAATCGCGGCTCAGGCTCGTGCCCGAAGGGCCGACCGCCAGCAGCACATCCCCCGGCAACGCCACCACCGTTTCCTTCAATCCCGGCGGATCGGTGCGCCCGCCTTTCTGCCAGGTCCGGCCGCCGTCGCTGGTGACGATCACGTTGTCCGACGGCGTTTTCTCCTGCTCGTAATCGCCGCCCACGGCCGCGCCGCGTTGCGCGTCCAAAAATCGCAGGCCGTAAATCCCCGCCGTTGGTCCGCCGGGCATGGGCGTTTCCCGCACCTCCCAAGTCTGGGCGCGGTCGGTCGAAATAAAAATGCGGGCCCGCTCCGCCGCGCCCGAAGCCAGCCAGACCTTGGACGGGCCAGCCATCGTCATGGAAGTGTTGCCCGCCGCAAAGGCTCCTTCGTTGGGCAGCATCGCCGGCAAACCCGCCGGGGGCACCCGTTGCCAGCTTTGCCCGCCGTCCTTGGTTCTCAGCAAATACCATTTGCCCTCGATCTGGTCACCCACCGCCAGCCCGTTGGTCCGGTCCCAAAACGACACCCCGTCCAGAAACACACCTTTTTCTTCGGTCTGAAACACGGTCTGCCAGGTCCGTCCCGCGTCCGCCGTGCGATACATCCGGGCCAGCCCCTCCGACGCTTCTCCCGCGCTCATCAGCACCGCCGTCCGCTCATCGAACGCGAACAGTCCGCGAAAATCCAATTTGTCCGCGCCTGGCACGGTCACGGCCTCCCAGGTGTCGCCGCCGTCCACCGTGCGGCGGCAGGTCCCGCCCGTGCCGCCCGCCCAAACCACTTTATTGTTGACCGCGTGGACCGCGCGAAAACTGGTCCGGGGCGCGTGACTCTCCTGCCAGACCCACCCGGCGCTCGCTCCCGTGGAAAACAACGGCGCCAGGGCGAGCAGGAACGCGAAGCAGTTCCAGTTGCGATGGGTGATGGTTTTAATGGCTGGCATGAGTTTAAAGCTAAACAGTGGAACCCGCCTGCGCAATGGGCATGTGGGGTTTTTCGTGATGGGAGCACCCTCTTTGGGGGTCTGGACCCGTTAACCCGTTAGGACTAAAACAAGGGTTTTTTGAGGTTGGACCCGTTAGAATACCCGTTAAGTTTGGAAATGCAGAATGAAGAATGCGGAATGAAGAAGGGGACAGGAAGTGCCCGCAGGCCGAAGTTCGGCTTCCAACGCACATTGACGCAGATATTCACTATAAATCCTTGATTTCGAGGGTCTTCGGCTTTCGATTGGACAGAGTTGGAGTTTGACCCCGTTTTCGGACGAACCGAACAGGTGGGTCATTTTGGCGCAACGTCTCCGCCTATTCTAATCGCAAGTTGTTTGTTTACAACAACTTACAAATCATTTTGGACATCCAAAAAATGGGTTCGTTTGGCAAAAACACCATAAATGCCGGCACCGATCTGTCTGGAAACAGGCTTTGCAAAATGCCGCTCGCACCAAACGTGGTTGGAGCAGGATAGCCCTCCTTATTCCGGCGCTTCCGTTTCGCTTCGTCTCTCACGCTAACAATTCTAGCATAGTTTCTATTCCTGTCCAGCGAAATTTTGTCCATGCCGGTTGCCGGAGCCTTGGTTGTCAGCGGCGGTGAGGACGGGATGCAATCCTGGCGGTTGACAATGGATCGAGGGCTTTTCGCCGGAGTCGGCATGAATTGTTAGCGCCGGTTTGAAAATGTGGTGAAAACGCCGATTTGAAAATGCAGGGGATTGGACGGGCCGGGCTGAATGGAATGGATTTTTGTGTTTTCATGAACGAACCGGCGGTTGTATATTAACGGCGTTCAGCACCTTACATGCGCAAGTGCATTGCTTGGATTATGTCGTTATTCTGCGCAGGATTCCTGGCGCTATTGGGTGGGGCGTGCCTTCATCGGCAGGCAATGGGGCGAGCGGCAATGTTCAACGCTCGCGTATTTCTTCAAAAGGCGTATGGCTCTTATCAGCACACTGGTACGCTTCCGCAGCCTGACGGTAATGCGCGTCTCAGGATCGCCACCAACATGGTGGCTGTCGGGGCGACTAATTATCAGGCCGTTCTCGCGCTGGATTGGCCCTATTTTTCGGGCGAGGGCACCCTTACTGTGACGAGCAATCAAGTGTTTCTTTGGTTGGACAACAAGCAGGGAGCGAAAGTGATCGATAACGACTACAGGCCACCTTTATTTTCCCGAGGCCTATGGTGACTAGGGCGTTTCGATCTGGTCTTTCATGCGGTAGCTCTTCCCATCGATGATCACGGTTTCAGCGTGGTGCAGGAGCCGGTCCAGCACAGCGCTGGTCAGGGTGCTGTCGTTGTTGAAGATTTTGGGCCAGTTTTTATAGGGCTGGTTGGTCGTGACGATGGTCGAACCGGTATCATACCGCTGGCTGAAGACTTGGAATAATACCGTTTCCAGTTCGTAATTGCACTATTGCCAAGGCGATTGGCGGCGGTCGCAGACCGCCGCTACAGTGCAAAAGCAAACCGGAAAAGGTATAAGTTGTGCATGGCGCGTGGCCATCAGAGCGAACACCACATAACGGACAGCGCCAGAGAAGCCATCATAGACGCGCACAAAAAAGCGGCGCTCACCGGAGCGCCGCTGCAAGTTGGCTGGATGATTTTCTATCCCGTCAACGGTTCGGTAAGGGACAGGATTTCGGTGGGTTCTTCCACGGGAATCGGTTCGACCAGGGGCTTCAAATCCACCCGGCGATGCAGGGTGTAGCCGGTGCCGGCCGGGATGATGTGGCCCATGATGACGTTTTCCTTGAAGCCGCGCAGGTAGTCCACCTTGGCCCGGGTGGCGGCCTCGGTCAGGACGCGGGTGGTGTCCTGGAAGGACGCGGCGCTGAGGAAGCTCTCGGTTTCCAGCGAGGCCTTGGTGATGCCGAGCAGCACCGGCTGCGGCTTCGGCCGGCTTGCCGCCCATCTTCTCGACGCGCTCGTTCTCTTCTTCGAAGTCGAGCTTGTCAATCTGTTCGCCCCAGAGGAACTGCGGTGTCGCCCGGCTCGGTGATGCGCACCTTGCGGAGCATCTGGCGGACGATGATCTCGATGTGCTTGTCGTTGATGGTCGACGCCCTGCAGGCGATAGACCTCCTGCACTTCGTTGACGAGGTGCTCCTGCAATTCCTGCGGGCCGCAGATGTCGAGGATTTCGTGCGGGTCGATCGGGCCTTCGGTCAGTTGCTGGCCTTTCTTGACGTAAGTCGCCCTTGAAGACGATGACGTGCTTGCCGATGGGGATGAGGTGCTCCTCTTCCGCCTGCGTCTGCGGGTCCTTGATGAGGATGCAGCGCTTGCCGCGCACGCTGGCGCCGAAGTCCACGATGCCGTCAATCTTGGAAATTTCCGACGGCGTCCTTCGGCCGGCGCGCCTCGAACAATTCGGCCACGCGCGGCAGACCGCCGGTGATGTCCTTGGTCTTGGACGTCTTGCGCGGCGTCTTGGCCATCAGCGTGCCGGCGACGATCTTGTCGCCTTCGTTCACGACGATGTGCGCGCCGGAAGGAATCGGGTAGTTGGCCACCGACTTCGCCGTTGTCGTCGCAGATGATGATTTGCGGGTGCAAATCTTCCTTGTGCTCGATGACGACCATGGCTTCCTGGCCGGTGGTTTCGTCCATTTCCTGCTTCATCGTCACGCCTTCGATGATGTCGTGGAACTTCACCTTGCCGGCCTTTTCGGAAAGGATCGGCACGTTGTAGGGGTCCCACTGCACGAAGGTCTCGCCCTTCTTGACCTTGCCGCCGTCCGTGACGGAAATGACCGCGCCGATGACGATGTTGTGCTGTTCCAGTTCGCGGCCGTCGTCGGCGAGGATGGACGACGGAGCCGTTCTTGTTCAGGACGATGTTGTTGCCGTCCTCCAGCTCGACGAGGCGCAGTTCGTTGTAACGGACCGTGCCGTCGTACTTGGCCTTGATTTGCGGGCTCTTGAACACCTGGGCGGCCGTGCCGCCGATGTGGAACGTCCGCATGGTCAACTGCGTGCCCGGCTCGCCGATGGATTGCGCGGCGATGATGCCGACGGCTTCGCCGAGTTTGACCATGCCGCCGGTGGCCAGGTTGCGGCCGTAGCAATTGACGCAGACGCCGTGCTTGCTTTCGCAGGTGAGCACCGAGCGGATGCGCGACGCGCTCAATGCCCGCGGCTTCGATGCGCTTGGCCTTTGTCCTCGTCAATCTCCTCGTTGGCCTTGACGAGCAATTCCTTCGGGTTCGGTCGGATTCGACCATGTCGTCGCACGCGAAGCGGCCCGATGAGGCGGTCGCTCAGCTTGACGACTTCGTCCTCGCCTTCGTAGATGGCCTGAGACCCAGATGCCGTTGGTGGTGCCGCAATCCTCCTCGCTGGATGATGACGTCCTGGGCCACGTCCACCAGTTTGCGGGTCATGTAACCGGAGTCGGCGGTCTTGAGCGCGGTGTCGGCCAGACCCTTGCGGGCGCCGTGCGTGGAGATGAAATATTCCAGCACCGTCAGGCCCTCGCGGAAGTTGGACGAGAATCGGCTTCTCGATGATGTCGCCGCTGGGCTTGGCCATGAGGCCGCGCACGCCGGCGAGCTGGCGCACCTGCTGGCGGTTGCCGCGCGCGCCGGAATCCACCATGAGCGTAAACCGGGTTGTATTCCTTCTTGCCCTGGTTGTGCTTCGAGCGTCCGGAACATGACGTTGGAAATCTGGTCGGTGCAATGCGTCCAGATGTCGATGATCTTGTTGTAGCGCTCGCCCGGGGTGATGACGCCTTTGCGATATTGCTTCTCGACTTCCTTGATCTGCTTCTGCGCGGCGTCGATTTCCTGGTCCTTCTCCTTCGGGATGATCATGTCGTCAATGCCGATGGACACGCCGGACTTGGTGGCTTCGCGGAAGCCGAGTTCCTTGAGCTTGTCGAGCATGGTCACGGTCTTCTCGTGGCCGCAAACTTGTAGCAGTTCCAGATCAAATCGCCGAGCTGGCTCTTCTTGACCGGCCTTGTTGTGGAAGCCCAGTTCCGCCGGCCAGATTTCGCTGAAAATACGCGGCCGACGGTGGTCTCGATGACTTTCTTGTTCGCGTCGCCGAAAACGGTCTTGCTTGCCGAAATCGGGATTGGCCAGGCGGATGCGGTCGTGCGTCTTCAACGCGCCGTCGTTGTAGGCAAACAATGACTTCTTCCTTCGAGCCGAACAGCGGCAGCTTGCTCGCGTCGGCCGGCATGCGGCGTGCGCGGCTCGGCGGTGAGATAATAACAGCCGAGCGTGATGTCCTGCGTCGGCGTGATGATCGGCTTGCCGCTGGACGGGCTGAAGATGTTGTTGGGCGCCATCATCAGCAGGCGCGCTTCCATCTGCGCCTCGACCGACAGCGGCACGTGCACGGCCATCTGGTCGCCGTCGAAGTCCGCGTTGTAGGCGGTGCAGACCAGCGGATGGATGCGGATGGCCTCGCCTTCGATGAGCTGCGGCTCGAACGCCTGGACGGACAGCCGGTGCAGCGTCGGCGCGCGGTTGAGCAGCACCGGATGGCCCTTGGTCACTTCTTCCAGAATGTCCCACACTTCCTTCGTCTGGCGCTCGATCATCTTCTTGGCGCGAACGCACGGTGTGGACGTAGCCCAGCTCCTTCAGGCGGCGGATGATGAACGGCTCGAACAACACGAGCGCCATCTTCTTCGGCAGACCGCACTGGTGCAGCTTGAGTTCCGGGCCGATGACGATGACCGAACGGCCGGAATAATCCACGCGTTTGCCGAGCAGGTTCTGGCGGAAGCGCCCGCCCTTGCCCTTGAGCATGTCGCTCAGCGATTTCAGCGAGCGGTTGCCCGCGCCGGTCACCGCGCGGCCATGCCGGCCGTTGTCGAACAGCGCGTCCACCGCTTCCTGCAACATGCGCTTTTCGTTGCGGATGATGACCTCCGGCGTCTTGAGCTGGAGCAGGTTCTTGAGCCGGTTGTTCCGGTTGATGACGCGGCGATAGAGATCGTTCAGGTCGGAGGTGGCAAACCGGCCGCCTTCGAGCGGCACGAGCGGGCGCAGGTCCGGCGGAATCACCGGCAGCACCGTCGAGAATCATCCATTCCGGACGGCTCTTGGAGAATCTGCAGACCCTGGAGCAGCTTGATGCGCTTGGCGAGCTTCTTGCGGATCTGCTTGCTCTTGGTCTCGGTCATGGCCTGCTGCAGATGGTCCACCTGCTTGGCCAGATCCACCTTGGCCAGCGCTTCGCGCACGGCTTCGGCGCCCATCTTGGCGACGAAACGCGTCCGCGCCGTAGGTCTCGCGCGCTTCGCGGTATTCGTGCTCGCTGAGCAACTGATTCTGCTTGAGCGGCGTGTTGCCGGGATCGATGACCATGTAATCCTCGTAATAGATCACGCGCTCCAGGTTGCGCGCGGTCATGTCGAGCACCAGGCCGATGCGCGAGGGCATGCACTTGAAGAACCAGATGTGGCAGACGGGCACGGCCAGTTCGATGTGGCCCATGCGCTCGCGGCGGACGCGGGCGAGCGTCACTTCGACGCCGCAGCGGTCGCAGACGACGCCGCGGTGCTTGATGCGCTTGTACTTGCCGCAGGAGCATTCCCAGTCCTTGACCGGGCCGAAAATGCGTTCGCAGAACAGGCCGCCCTTTTCCGGCTTGAAGGTGCGGTAATTGATGGTCTCGGGGTTCTTGACTTCGCCTTTGGACCAGGACCGGATGGCTTCGGGCGACGCGACGGCAATCGCGACGTAGTCCACCTGGTTGACCTTGTCCAGGCCGAGCAACTCGCGGGCGCTTTCTTTGGTGCTAATCATACGAATCGGAATTGCAGTGACTAATTGTGGACTTACGAGACTTAAACGCGCGGTCAGGCCTGCGATGGGTTCGGCGGGCTGTTCCACCGGATTGGAGTAACCGACCTTCACGTCGAGGCCGAGCGACTGCATTTCCTTGACGAGCACGTTGAAGGATTCGGGAATGCCCGCCTCCAGCGCAGTTGTCGCCTTTGACGATGCTTTCGTAAATGCGGGTGCGGCCCTGCACGTCGTCGGACTTGACGGTGAGCAATTCCTGCAAGCGTGTAGGCCGCGCCGTAGGCTTCCATCGCCCACACTTCCATTTCGCCGAAGCGCTGGCCGCCGTATTGCGCCTTGCCGCCCAGCGGCTGCTGGGTGACGAGCGAGTACGGCCCGACCGCGCGGGCGTGAATCTTGTCCGCCACCAGATGGCCGAGCTTCATCATGTAGATGTAGCCGACCACGATTTCCTGGTCGAACGGCTCGCCGGTGCGGCCGTCAATCAAGATGCGTCTTGCCGTGCTCCGGCAGCTTGGCCTCCTTGAGATAGCCGCGAATGTCCTTTTCCTTGATGCCGTCGAAGACCGGCGTGGCAAACTTCAGGCCGAGCAGCTTGGCCGCCCAGCCGAGGTGCGTTTCCAGCACCTGGCCGACGTTCATGCGCGAGGGCACGCCCAGCGGATTCAACACGATGTCCACCGGCGTTCCGTCCGCCAGGAACGGCATGTCTTCTTCCGTCACGATCTTGGCGACCACGCCCTTGTTGCCGTGGCGGCCGGCCATCTTGTCGCCGACCGACAGCTTGCGCTTGGAGGCGATATAAACCTTGACCGACTTGATGATGCCGGCTTCGACGCCCTCGCCCGCTTCGGCGCGTTCCATTTCCTCGTCGTACTGCATCTGCAGATCGTCGAACTTCTTTTTGAAGCTGCCGATGATTTCGTTGATCTTGTTGCGGATGGGCGACGGATCAATCTCGATGCGGTCATAGACCGTGCGCCAGCTTGCGCAGCAGCGTCTTGGTGATTTTGCGGTTGGCCGGGATGATGATTTCGCCGGTCTCGCTGTTGACCACGTCGAGCGGAATTTTTTCGCCGAGCAGGATGTTGCTCAGCGCCTCGGTCAACTGTTCGCGCAATTCGTCGGTCTTCTTCTTGTGGTCTTCCTCGATCTGCTTTGGCGTGGCGCTTTTCTTCGCTGGCGACCGCCTTGGCTTACGCGGTCGCGCTCCTTCTTGGACGAAACCTTCACATCCATGACGATGCCGTAGGTGCCGGACGGGACCTTGAGCGAGGTGTCCTTCACGTCGGCGGCTTTTTCGCCGAAGATGGCGCGCAGCAGGCGCTCTTCCGGCGCGAGTTCCGTCTCGCTCTTCGGCGTGATCTTGCCGACGAGGATGTCGCCGGGCTTCACTTCCGCGCCGACGCGGATGACGCCGTCGGGGCCGAGGTTTTTCAGCGCTTCATCGCCGAGGTTCGGAATGTCGCGCGTGATTTCCTCGGGCCCGAGCTTGGTGTCGCGGGCGCCGACTTCAAATTCATCAATGTGAATGGAGGTGAAGATGTCGTCCTTCACGATGCGCTCGCTGATGAGGATGGCGTCCTCGAAGTTGTAGCCGTTCCACGGCATGAACGCGACCAGCACGTTGCGGCCCAGCGCCAGTTCGCCGTCCTGGGTGCAGGGGCCGTCGGCGATGACCTGGCCCTTCTTGACGTGCTCGCCCTTGTGCACCAGGATTTTCTGGTTGATGCAGGTGGCGGCGTTGGAGCGCATGAACTTGCGGACGGGATAAACCCAGATGCCGTTTTCGGGGTCGTGTCTTGATCTTCTTCTTGCCCTCGGGCAACTTGCCGTCCTCGGTGATGATGATCTGATTGCCGGTGACGGAGGCGACTTTGCCGGCTTCCTCGGCCACCAGCACGGCGCGCGAATCGCGGGCGACGCGCTCTTCCAGGCCGGTGGCGACCAGCGGCGCTTCGGTGACGAGCAGCGGCACGGCCTGGCGTTGCATGTTCGAACCCATCAACGCGCGGTTCGCGTCGTCGTGTTCCAGAAACGGAATCAGGCTCGCCGCGACCGAAACCAGTTGCTTGGGCGAAACGTCCATGTAATCCACCCGCGCCGGCTCGACGTCGATGAAGTCGCCCGTTGCCGCGGCAGACGACGCGGTCGGTCAGTGAAATTGCCCTTGTCGTCAATCGGGGAGTTGGCCTGCGCGACGATGAATTGTCTCCTCGCGGTCGGCGGTGAGATAATCGATGTGCGTCGGTGACGCGGCCGTTCTTCGACCTTGCGATACGGCGTTTCGAGGAAGCCGAAATCGTTGATGCGCGCGAAGGTCGCCAGCGACGCGATCAGGCCGATGTTCGGGCCTTCCGGCGTTTCAATCGGACAAATGCGGCCGTAGTGCGACGGATGCACGTCGCGGACTTCGAAGCCCGCGCGGTCGCGGCGACAAGCCGCCCGGCCCGAGGGCCGACAGGCGGCGCTTGTGCGTCAATTCGGCCAGCGGATTGATCTGGTCCATGAACTGGCTCAAGCTGGATGCGGCCAAAGAAATCGCGGATGACCGCCGAAAGCGCCTTGGGATTGATGAGCTTCTGCGGCGTCATCGCCTCGACGCTCTGGTCGAACAGCGTCATGCGCTCCTTGACCAGGCGCTCGGTGCGGGCCAGGCCGACGCGGCACTGGTTGGCCAGCAATTCGCCGACGGTGCGGATGCGGCGGCTGCCGAGGTGGTCAATGTCGTCCAGCGAGCCTTCGCCCTTTTTGAGGCGGAGCAGATACTTCGTCGCCGCCACCAGATCGTCCTTGGTCAGGATGCGCGAGTCGTCCTCGCCCTTGATGCCCAGCTTCTGGTTGATCTTGTAACGGCCGACGCGGCCCAAATCATAACGCTTCGGGTCGAAGAACAGCCGCTTGAGCAGCGCGCGGGCGTTGGCCGCGGTCGGCGGATCGCCCGGACGCAGACGGCGGTAAATGTCCTTGAGCGCCTCCTCCTCGTTCTTGGCCGGGTCCTTCTTGAGGCATTTGATGACGATGCCCTCGTCCACGGAGGTGTCCACGACCTTGATTTTGTTGACGCCCAGTTCGGCGATCTGCTTGACGACGGCCTTGGACAGCGGCTCGAAGGCGCGCGCCACGACCAGGCCCTTCTCCTGCGTCCACGGCGTCCTCGATCAGCACCTTGTTCGGCAGGTCCTCGAGCTTCTCGGCTTCCTTGACGCTGAGTTCCTCGATGTCGTAAAACAGCTTGAGGATTTCCTCGTCGGTGCCGCGGGTCTTCTCCTGGCTGTCCTTGCTCCTTGCCTTCGGTCGTCCAGAAAACTCAAGCGCGCGGAAGAAGGTCGTCGTCAGAAATTTCCGGCGGCGCTTCTTGCGGTCGAGATAGACGTAGAGCAGGTCGCTGGTGTCAAACTGCGCCTCGTACCAGGAGCCGCGGTCGGGAATGATGCGGAAGCAGTGGAGCATCTTGCCGTTGGGATGCTGCGTGGCTTCAAAGGCCAGGCCGGGCGAGCGGTGCAACTGGCTGACGACGACGCGTTCGGCGCCATTGATGACAAACGTGCCCTGCGGCGTCATCAGCGGCAGTTCGCCCATGAACACCTTTTCCTCCTTGGCGCCCTTTTCCTCCTTGAGCAGGAAGGTGACGTAGCAGCGGCGCGCCGTAGGTCAAGCCTTCGCGCAGGCATTCCAGCCAGTCCACCTTCGGCTCGCCGATTTCGTAGGAGTCGAAATCCAGCACGCATTTGCCGTCGTAGCTCTCGATGGGAAACACCTCGGTGAAGACCGCTTGCAGGCCCATGTTTTTGCGCTTGAGGGCGGAGCGTCCGCTCTGCAGGAATTCCTTGTAGGAATTGGTCTGCAATTCGATCAGGTTCGGCGGGGCGATGATCTCTTTGATCTTGCCGAAGTTGATCTCGTTCTGTGGCTCGCGATGGCATTTTGGACCTCTGGTCAATGGCTGGCATCCGGCCAGACTCGCTGGTTTAATCAAACGACACAAGGCAGGCCGCCTGCCGTTCAACCGCGAACTTGCCGCAGCCGATTCACTCCCACTGCTGACTAATGTGCAACTTTTCTAATCTAGAAATCTCGCTGTTCACTGTTTAATGCCAGCCGGGGCGCGCGGCCTGGACCCGCCGCCCCGCCAGCGTCCGATCCTACTTTACTTGACTTCGACTTTGGCGCCCGCTTCTTCAAGCTTCTTCTTGGCCGCGTCGGAATCCGCCTTGTTGGCGCCTTCCAGCACCGGCTTGGGCGCGCCTTCCACCAGCGCCTTGGCTTCCGCCAGGCCCAGGCCGGCCTTCACTTCGCGGACCGCCTTGATGGTGGCAATCTTCTTGTCCGCCGGGGCAGAGACCAGGATCACGTCAAACGTGGTCTTGGCTTCCGCCGCCGGGGCGGCAGCGCCGCCAGCGCGGCAGCGGCGGCGACCGCGACCGGCGCGGCGGCGGAAACGCCCCATTTGGTTTCCAGTTCCTTCACCAGGTCGGCGGCTTCGATCACCGTCAAGTTGCTCAGTTCTTCTACGAGTTTTGCAATGTCTAGCCATAACTTTACCTTTCATTCGTCTCGTCGTCGTCCACGGCCACGGACGCATTTTAAGTTCACGGCCCGCGAACCGACGATTTACGTTGTTGTTTGTTTGTTTCCATTTCCGTCCGGCTTAGAACGGGGATGAAATTGTTTGACTGACTTCGCCGCCGGACCGTCACGGTCCTGCTTCGGCTCAGCTTTCTCGGCCTTCGGCCTTGATGCACCCGCGCCAGTTGCGCCGCCGGCGTGTTGAGCAGACGTCACCAGCTTGGTCGCCGGCGCGTTCAACAGGCCCAGCAGCTTGGCGCGCAACACTTCCATGCACGGCAAATCCGCCAGCGCCAGGATCGCCGCCTGCTTCGAGCCGCTGGTTGTTCAGATAGCCGAAATTGAACTTTCGGCTTGTCGAATTCCGCGCCGAAATTCTTGACGACCTTCGCGGCGGCGGAAATATCCTTCTGCCCGGTGACCACGGCCAATTGCCCGGCCAGCGTGCCGTTCAAATCGCCGACGCCGGCTTCCTTGGCGGCAATGCGGAACATGGAGTTCTTGACCACGTGAATTTCCGCGCCCGCCTTGGCCAGGCGCTTGCGCAGTTCGGTCAGATGGGCCGACCTTCAGGCCCCTGGTAATCCACCACGATGAAGAACGGCGAGGCGTTCAGCCGCGCCACATATTCCTTCGTGATAAATTTGTTTTTCAGCACGCATGATCTTAAATCCTCTCTGGTTCAGGCCGCTTGTTGGAATTCCTGCACGTCCACCCGCACCGGCGGACTCATGGTCGCCGAAAGCGTGCAGCGTATGGATGTAAATGCCCTTGACACTGTGCGGCCGCGCCTTGGCCACGGCTTCGATCACCGCGCGGGCGTTTTCCTCGATCTGGTCCGGCGTGAACGACAGCCTTGCCGACGGGCACATGGACGTTGCCCGCCTTGTCCACCTTGAACTCGACGCGGCCGGCCTTGACTTCCTTCACCGCCTTGGCCGTGTCGTCGGTCACCGTGCCGGTCTTCGGGTTCGGCATCAGGCCGCGCGGCCCGAGCACTTTGCCGAGCTTGCGCACTTCGACCATCGCTTCGGGCGTGGCGACCGCCACGTCAAAATCCGCCCAGCCTTCCTGGCACTTTTTGATCATGTCTTCGAAGCCGACGTATTCCGCGCCCGCGGCCTTGGCCGCGTCGGCCGCCGCGCCGCTCTTGGCGAAGACGAGCACGCGGACGGTCTTGCCGCTGCCGTGCGGCAGCGGAACCGTGCCGCGGACCATCTGGTCGGACTGCTTCGGGTCCACGCCGAGGCGGAACGCGAGGTCAATCGTCTCGTTGAATTTGGCCTTGGGGAATTTGGTCAGGACGTCGACGGCTTCCTTCAGCGGATAGGCTTTCTTGCCGTCCACCACTTCGAGCGCTTTCTTGTATCGTTTGCTTGGCATTTATTTGGTTGCGGTGCAAGCGAGCTTTCGGCTCTCCCGCGGTTGATTGCTCTCAGGTTCCGGATTACTTCACCGACGACTTCGATGCCCATGCTGCGGGCCGTGCCGGCAATGACCCGGAACGCCGCCTCTTCGGAAGTCGCGTTCAAATCCTTGGCCTTCATCTTCACGATGTCCAGGACCTGTTTGCGCGTCACTTTGCCGACCTTTTCCTTGTTCGGCTCCTTGGAGCCGGCGGTGATGCCGGCGGCTTTCTTCAGCAGGACGGACGCCGGCGGCGACTTGGTGATGAACGTGAACGACTTGTCCTGAAAAACCGTGATGACCA
Source organism: uncultured Verrucomicrobiae bacterium (assembly GCA_963707025.1). Taxonomy (GTDB): domain Bacteria; phylum Verrucomicrobiota; class Verrucomicrobiia; order Limisphaerales; family Palsa-1400; genus JBEKOF01. The sequence goes on from CAVPOM010000006.1 coordinate 403,699, forward strand.
CGGGAATCACCAGTCCCGCGTCGGTCCTTGGTCGCCGCGTTAAATTCCTTGCAGAAGCCCATGATGTTGACGCCGTGCTGGCCGAGCGCCGGGCCGACCGGCGGCGCGGGATTGGCCTGCCCCGCCGGAATCTGCAACTTAATCTGTCCTGTGATCTTTCTTTGCCATAAAATTCTTAATATCGTGATGTTAACACGGATGAACACGGATCGCCTCACGATTACGCTTCACTCCAATCCGAGTTCACTGTCTCACGCCTTTTTCCACCTGCCAATATTCCAGTTCCACCGGCGTATTGCGTCCGAAAATGTTCACGGTCACTTTCAGCTTGCCGCGCTCCGGCTCAATTTCCTCGATCACGCCGCTGAAATTCAGGAACGGCCCGTTGTTGATCTTGACCGTCTCGCCGACTTCAAAATTGACCTTGGGCTTCTCGGTCTCTTCGGACGCGGAAATCTGCGCCTTGATCGGCTCGACTTCCTCGGCCGGCGTCGGCGTCGGGCGGTTCGCCGCCGACAAAGCCGATCACGCCCTGCGTTTCCTTGATGAAATACCAGGGCTTCTCGATAATCCGGTTGTTCTCGTCCAGCAGCACCATGTCCACAAACACATAGCCCGGCCACAGCTTGCGGCTGGACACCGTCTTTTTCTGGTTGCGCACCTCCACGACCTTTTCCATCGGCACCAGGACTTCTTTGATGAAGTCGCTGCATCTCGTCGGTCTTGATGCGCTTTTCGATGCTTTCCTTGACCTTCTGTTCCTGGCCGGAAAGCGTATGGATGACAAACCACTGGCTTTGCGCATGGTGCTAAATGCTTAAATAATGAACATGAACGATGCTGGACAGAATACCTAATCCACGCCGACGGTAAAGCCGCCGAGCAGCGCCATGGCGATGGTGACCACCACGGTCGAACCTTTCAGCTCGTCCCAGGTCGGCCAGGTGCATTTCTTCAATTCTTCGCGCGTCTCCTGCACATAGTCGGCAAGCTGCAGGAAGTGGCCCTGCCACCAACAGCAGGCGCAAACGACCACCGATCGCGACCACACGATCCAAATTATCGCAATCGTTACTACATATCAATCATTCATGTCACAATCTGTCCATCATCGTCTGGCGGAGAGGGAGGGATTCGAACCCCCGTTGGCGGTTTCCCCAAGCGGTTTTCAAGACCGCCGCGATAGACCACTCTGCCACCTCTCCGCGACAGTGGACAGGCTGTCGCGTGACCCGTGACCGTATTCACCTCTGTTCTCATTCCCACATCCACTTATCACTCTTACCCGTCATTGGCACGGCAGGAGGGACTTGAACCCCCAACCAACGGTTTTGGAGACCGCTACTCTACCAATTGAGCTACCGCCGTATCCGCCCAATCTCGCTTCTGTTTCGGACAAAAACGGAGCCGCGGGGTTCATCGCCCGCGCTCCCGAATTTGAAATCGCTCAGGCGACGACCTCCGTCACGCGCCCGGCGCCAATGGTGCGGCCGCCTTCGCGGATGGCGAACCGCTGGCCTTTTTCCATCGCCACCGGCGCGATCACGTTCGATCTCCACCGAGACATTGTCGCCGGGCATCACCATTTCGACGCCCTGGGGCAGCGTCACCGTGCCCGTCACGTCCGTGGTGCGGAAATAAAATTGCGGACGATAGTTGGTGAAGAACGGCGTGTGCCGGCCGCCTTCTTCCTTCGACAGCACATAAACTTCCGCCTTGAACTTCGTGTGCGGCGTGATGCTGCCGGGCTTGGCCAGCACCATGCCGCGCTCGACTTCGTCCTTCTTGGTGCCGCGCAGCAGCACGCCGACGTTGTCGCCCGCATTGCGCCGAATCCAGCAGCTTGCGGAACATTTCAATGTCCGTCGCCACCGTCTTGCGGGTGTCCTTCAAGCCGACGATTTCCACGTCCTCCATGCGCTTGAGCACGCCGCGCTCCACACGGCCGGTCACCACCGTGCCGCGACCTTCAATGTTGAACACGTCTTCGATGCACATCAGGAACGGCTTGTCCACTTCGCGCGTCGGCAGCGGGATGAACGCGTCAATCGCGTCCAGCAATTCCTGGATGGACTTGTCGCCTTCGGGCTCTGCCCGCCAGCGCCTTCTTGGCGCTGCCGCGGATGATCGGGCGTCTTGTCGCCGGGAAATTCATACTTGGTGAGCAGGTCGCGGACTTCCATCTCCACCAGGTCCAGCAGTTCCGGGTCGTCCACCAGGTCCACCTTGTTCAGGTAAACCACGATGGCCGGCACGCCGACCTGGCGGGCCAGCAGCATGTGCTCCGGGTTTGCGGCATCGGGCCTTCGGAGGCGTCCACCACCAGGATGGCGCCGTCCATCTGCGCCGCGCCGGTGATCATGTTCTTGACAAAGTCGGCATGGCCGGGGCAATCAATGTGCGCATAGTGGCGGTCGTGGGATTCATACTCGACATGCGACACGGCGATGGTCACCGTCTTGGTCGTCGCGCACCGTGCCGCCCTTGGTGATGTCGGCGTAAGTCATGGGCGTGGCCAGGCCCTTTTTGCTTGGACCTCCACAATGGCGGCCGTCAGGGTGGATTTGCCGTGGTCAATGTGTCCGATGGTGCCGACGTTGACGTGCGGTTTCGTTCGTTGAAATTGCTCTTTTGCCATTGATGATCTCCTGTGTTTTCTTGTTTTGTTAAAAACTCTGACAATTCATCCGGTTACATGGAGCCCATGATCAGGATTGAACTGATGACCTCGTCCTTACCAAGGACGCGCTCTACCAACTGAGCTACATGGGCAAAAGCAAAAACGGCTCCATCCTGACTGTGCCGAAACGACAAAATACCACCAACCCCCGCCTTCTCGCGTGCGAAAAGGCCTCAGGGCCAATGTTTCTATGCTATTTCAAATCTGTAACCTGCTCGAAACTTAAAGGCGGAGCCAGATTCTGTCAATGGTTTTTTTATTTATTTTTGCGTTTTCACTTGCTCCTGGGGCCGGAGGGTGTAGATTCCAGGACGTTAAGCGGGCTTTTAGGGGCCCCCCATTACTAATAGACGGAAAAAGTTGCGCCCTGAAAACAGGCTGATTTTGCCGAGATTTCAGGGAAAAGCGATTTTTTTCGCAATTTACTGTTGCAATGGTTTGGCCGATTATCTATATTCCGCGTCCCGTTTCCCTGGGTGGGGAAATCGGGGGTGTAAAACGTGATTGCTCAAATGCCGACGATTAATCAACTGGTTCGTTTCGGACGAAGGAAATTGCGCAGCAAGTCCAAGGCCCCGGCCTTGCAGACTTCGCCTTACCGGCGGGGTGTCTGCATCCAGGTCATGACGCGCACCCCCAAGAAGCCCAATTCGGCCATGCGCAAAGTGGCCAAGGTGCGGCTGACCAACGGGTTTGAAATCATCGCCTACATCCCGGACGAGGGCCATAATTTGCAGGAGCACTCCATCGTGCTGGTGCGCGGGGGGCGCGTCAAGGATTTGCCCGGTGTCCGTTACCACATCGTTCGCGGCACCCTGGATGCCGCGGGGGTGGAGAAGCGCCGGGTGAGCCGGTCCAAATACGGGGTCAAACGGCCCAAGGTGGTCAAGGGCGCCAAGCCGGCCGCCGCGCCCGCCGCGCCTGCGCCCGCAGCGCCCGCGCCCGCGCCCGCCGCGCCTGGGCCCGCTGCGCCTGAAGTGAAAGCATAGATTGATATGTCCCGACGTCGCCGAGCAATTAAAAGGCTGCTGCTGGAAGACAGCAAATACCACAGCACACTGGTTTCGCGCCTGGTCAACACGGTGATGTCCAACGGCAAGAAAACGGTGGCCCAGCGCATTGTTTACGGGGCCTTTGACCATATTGCCACCAAGAATCCCAGCACCAATCCGCTGGAGATTTTGCAGCGGGCGGTGGACAACGCCAAGCCGCGCCTGGAAGTCAAGCCGCGCCGGGTGGGCGGGGCGACCTACCAAGTGCCGATGGAAGTGGCGACGGAGCGGCAGCTTTCCCTGGCCATGCGCTGGCTGGTGGATCTGGCCGACGCCCGCAAAGGGCTGGCCATGAAAGAGGCGCTGGCGGCGGAGATCATGGACGCCTTCCAAGGGCAGGGCAACGCCATCAGGAAACGCGACGAGGTGCATAAAATGGCCCAGGCCAACAAGGCCTTCGCCCATTTCCGCTGGTAAGATTTATTGGCACAACGCCCCGACGATTTGAGGATCGGGGCATTTTTATTATTGACACAAATGATCGAAGCCGCTTTAGACGACAAAAACGTGAATGTGAATTCGCCCAAAAGGCAATACACCATGGCGCGCACGCGCAACATTGGCATTGCCGCGCACATTGATGCTGGCAAAACCACCACCACCGAGCGCATCCTCTTTTACACGGGCCTCATTCACAAAATCGGCGACGTGGACGACGGCAACACGGTGACCGACTGGATGGAGCAGGAGCGGGAACGGGGCATCACCATCACGGCGGCGGCGGTGACGTGCTACTGGACGCAGAAGCCGGAGGAGGGCCTGGCCAAGCTCTGTGCCACCATCCCCCACCGGATTAATATCATTGACACTCCCGGCCATGTGGATTTCACGGCCGAGGTGGAGCGCTCCATGAGCGTCCTGGACGGGGCGGTGGCGGTGTTCTGCGCCGTGGCCGGAGTGCAGCCCCAGTCCGAGACGGTCTGGCGCCAGGCGACCAAGTACCGAGGTGCCGCGCATCGCTTTTGTCAACAAGATGGACCGCATCGGCGCCAATTTTGAAAACGCCCTCAACGACATGCGCAAAAAGCTCAACGCCTACGCCTATCCCGTCTTCCTGCCCATCGGGGCGGAGGACGTTTTTGAGGGCGTGATTGACGTGGTCAACCAGAAGGCCATCACCTGGGGGACGGGCGAGGTGGTGCGCGAAGGTTTGCAGTACGAGATCCAGGAAATCCCGCGGGCCTTGCAGGCCAGGGCCCAGGCCGCCTTGAGCGAATTGGTGGATGCCGTCTCGAACAAGGACGACGAAATCGCCACCCTGGTTATTGAAGACAAGCCGGTGGAACCGCTGGTTTTGAAGGCGGCCATCCGGCGGCTGACTTGCCGCAATGAGTTTGTGCCCGTCCTGTGCGGTTCGGCTTTCAAGAAAAAAGGGGTGCAGGCCCTGGTGGACGCGGTGGTGGATTACCTGCCCAGCCCGCTGGACATTCCACCGGCCGAAGGGACCGAACCGGGCACGGACAATGTGGTGCAGGTGGAAGCCGACGACAACGGGAAATTCTGTTCCCTGGCCTTTAAATTATGGACGGATGTCTATGCGGGCAAGCTGGTGTTTTTCCGGGTTTATTCGGGGCAATTGCACAAGGGCGACACCATCTACAATGCCCGCACCCGCAAACGCGACCGGGTCAGCCGGCTCATGATCATCCAAGGCAGCGAGCGCAAGGACGTGGACACCGTTTTTTCCGGCGACATCGCCGCCCTGGTCGGACTGCGCCACATCATCACCGGAGACACCTTGTGCGACGAGGATTTTGACGTGACCCTGTTTCCGCCCACCTTCCCCGAACCGGTCATCAGCATGGCGGTGGAGCCCAAGACCAAGGCGGACCGGGAGAAATTGGGCGAAGGCTTGCAGCGTCTGGCGGAAGAAGACCCGACTTTCCGCTGTTTTACCAACGAGGAAACCAGCCAGTTGATCATCGCCGGCATGGGCGAGTTGCATCTGGAAATCATTGTGGACCGGCTCAAGCGCGAGTTCAAAGTGGACGCCGCCACCGGCGCGCCGCAAATTGCCTACCGCGAGACGATCACCGCCTCGGCCGAGGGCGAGGGCAAATACATCAAACAATCCGGCGGCCGCGGCCAATACGGGCATGCCTGTGTCCGGGTGTCTCCCAACGAAAAGGGCAAGGGCGTGGAAATCCTCAACAAGATCGTGGGCGGGGCCATTCCCAGGGAATTCATTCCGCCGGTGATTGACGGGATTGAAGAAGCCTGCAAGAGCGGGGTTTACGCCGGCTACCAGGTCATTGACATCAAGGTGGAGATCACCGACGGGTCCTTCCACGAGGTGGATTCCAACGAGATGGCCTTCAAAATGGCCGGCATATTCGCGCTCAAAGACGCCTTTAAAAGGGCCAAGCCGATCGTGCTGGAACCGATCATGAAGGTGGATCTGGTCACGCCGGAAGAGTATCAGGGCGACCTGGTCGGGGACGTGACGCGGCGGCGCGGGACAATCCATAGTATTGACTCGAAGGGCGGCCAGGCCACCGTCTGCGCCGATGTGCCCTTGAAGGAAATGTTCGGCTACGCCACCGCCATCCGCTCCCTCTCCAAGGGCCGGGCCTCCTATTCCATGGAACCCTTGACCTTTGCCCAGGTTCCAGCCAGTATTCTGACGGCGATTCTGGACGAAGCCGGCAAACGGCCGGGGGCGAGAAGCTGAAACCATTAACCTTGTTCTTTTTATATGGCTGGACAACGCATTCGCATTCGACTCAAGGCCTTTGACCACCGGGTCATTGACCAGTCGGCGCACGAAATCGTCGAGACGGTCAAACGCACCGGCGCCCGGGTGGCAGGCCCCATACCCCTCCCCACCCGCATCGAGCGGTTTACCGTGCTGCGCTCGCCGCATTCGGACAAGAAATCGCAGGAAACTTTCGAGCAGCGCACGCACAAACGGCTGCTCGACATCATTGAACCAACCGCCAAAACGGTGGATGAACTCAAGAAGCTCAATCTGCCGGCCGGCGTGGACATTACCATCAAGATTTGACTTTATGCTTGGATTGCTCGGAAAAAAGCTCGGCCAGACCAACGTTTACAACGCGCAGGGAGTGCTCGTGCCGGTGACCATTGTCTTGGTCGGGCCCCAACCGGGTCATCCAGACCAAAACCGTCGCCACGGATGGCTACAACGCGGTGCAGCTTGGTTTTGACGACCAAAAAGAGCAGCGCATGACCAAGCCGTTGCTGGGCCATTTCAAGAAACACGGCGCCTTGCCCACCAAGCGGGTGGGTGAGTTCCGTGATTTTTCCCTGGCGGTCAAGCCGGGCGATGTGATTGGCGCGGCCATTTTTGCGCAGGGCGATTTTGTGGATGCCATCGGCGTGACCAAGGGGCGCGGCTTTGAAGGGGTGATGAAGCGGCACAATTTCCGCGGCGGCGACGCCTCCCACGGGGCCAAAGGCTGGCGCAGGCGCTCGGGCGCGATTGGCCAGCGCCTGTTTCCCGGCACGGTCATGCGGGGCATGAAGATGCCCGGCCACATGGGCCAGATCCGCCGCACCGCCCAGAATTTGCAGATCATCCAGGTGCGCGAGGCGGACAATTTATTGCTGATCAAGGGCGCGATTCCCGGCGCCAACAACGATTACGTCGTCATCCGCGAATCCAAGAAACTGCCCAAAGGCTCCGACCGGGCCAAGCGCAAGGTGGCGGTCAAGGTCGTGGCCGCCCCCGCCGCCAAGGGCGCCAAACCGGCCGCCAAACCGGCCGCCGCTCCCGCTGCCAAACCGGCCGCCGCTCCGGCCGCCAAACCCACGGCCGCTCCGGCTGCCAAACCGGCCGCCGCTCCGCCCGCAGCTCAAAAACAATAATTTATGAAGCTCACGGTCAAAGACATGCAGGGCAAGGACCAGGGTGAAATGGAAGTCAAGTTCACCCTCATTGAAAACGGCAGCGGCACCCAGGCCGTTCACGACGCGGTGGTCGCCTTTCGCGCCGCCCAGCGCATGGGCACGGCCTGCACCAAGAACGTGGGCGAAGTGGCTGGAACCAACAAAAAGCCGTGGCGCCAAAAGGGCACCGGGCGCGCCCGCGCCGGTTCCTTCCAATCTCCTCTCTGGCGCGGTGGCGGTGTGGTCTTCGGCCCCAGGCCGCGTGATTTTTCCCGCAAAACCAACCGGACGGTCAAACGCCTGGCCCTGCGCAAGGCCCTGTCCGAGCGGCTCAAAGCGGGGGATGTGATGGTGATTGACGACATCAAACTCAACTCCGCCAAGACCAAGGAGTTTCTGGCGCTGCTCTCCGCCTTGCAGGTCAAGGGCAGCGCGCTGATCGTGGGCCGCGGCGACGATGCCAATTTGCGGCGCGCCTCGCGCAATGTGGCCCAGGTTGAATTGACCACCGGCCAGGACCTCAACACCTACCAGGTTTTGCGCAGCGACAAGCTGGTTTTCACCCGTCACGCCTTTGAAGCCGTGGCGCAACGGCTGGCGCAGGAATAACATGAACGTCTTTACCGCCATCAAAACCATCCGCGTCACCGAAAAGGGCACGCGCCAGACGGACAAGCTCAACCAATACACCGTGGTGGCCGATCCGCGCGCCAACAAACAGCAAATCCGCCAGGCGGTGCAGGAACTTTTCAAAGTCAAGGTCCTCAAGGTCAACACCTTGAATGTGCGGGGCAAGGCCCGCCGCAGCCGCACCCCCATGGCCGGCAACGCGCCCAATTGGAAAAAAGCCATCGTCACCCTGAGGAAGGAAGACAAGATTCACCTCATCAGTTGACCGGAGCCATCTTATGCCAGTAAAAACTTTCAGACCTCTGACTCCTTCGACCCGCTATATCACCCTGGCGTCATTTGACGAGATCACCAAGGACAAGCCGGAGCGAAGCCTCATCAGCATCCGCAAGAAAACCGGCGGGCGCAACTGCTACGGGCGCGTCACCGCGCGCGGCATCGGCGGCGGCCACAAACAGTTTTATCGCAACGTGGATTTCAAACGCCAGAAACTGGGGATGGAAGCCGAAGTGCTGGGGATTGAGTACGATCCGATTCGCACGGCGCGGCTGGCCCTGCTCAAATACCAGGACGGGGAAAAGCGCTACATCATTGCCCCCAACGGTTTGAAGGTCGGCGCCAAGCTGATGAACGGGCCCAAAGCGCCGCCCGAAACCGGCAATTCCCTGCCCCTGGGCATTATTCCGGTGGGGCTGGCCATTCATAATATCGAACTGACGCCCGGACGCGGCGGCCAGATGGTGCGCACGGCCGGCGGGGCGGCGACCTTGATGTCGCGCGACGAGCAGTACGCCCAGATCCGCCTGCCGTCCGGGGAAATCCGCCGGGTGCATAACACCTGTTCGGCCACCATTGGCCAGGTGGGCAATCTGGAACATGAGAACGTCGTCCTGGGCAAGGCGGGCCGCTCCCGCCATCGCGGCACCCGGGGGATCAGCCGCGGCGTGGTGCGCAATCCGGTGGACCATCCCAACGGCGGCGGGGCGGGCAAATCCAAGAGCGGCGGCGGCTGGCAGCAATTGACCTCGCCCTGGGGCCTGCTGGCCAAGGGCTATCGCACGCGCCACAAGCGCAAAATCTCCAACCGTTTCATCGTGGTGCGGCGCGATGGCCGCCCGATGACGCGCAAATGAACCCAGTTGAAATAAGTTATGGGAAGATCAATTAAAAAAGGCCCGTTTATTGACGGGCATTTGATGGTGAAAATAGACCAAGCCAAGGCGGCCAAGTCCAAGGCGCCGATCAAAACCTGGTCGCGCCGCTCCATGATCACCCCCGATTTTGTCGGGCTGAATTTCGCCGTGCATAACGGCAAGATCTTCCACCCGGTGTTTGTCACCGAAAACATGGTGGGCCACCGCCTCGGAGAATTCTCCCTGACGCGCACCTTCAAGAAACACGGCGCCCACACGGCCAAGGCGGAAGCCAAATAGATTTGATTATGGAAGTCCAAGCCATCACCAGGAACGTGCGCATGTCGGCGCAGAAAATGCGCGAAGTCGTGCGGCAGATTCAAGGGATGAAGACGGCCGACGCCCAGGCGGTTTTGGCCGTGGTCCCGCGCAAGGGCGCGCGGGTGGTGGCCAAGACGCTGGCCTCGGCCCTGGCCAACGCGGAGGACCTCAAGGCCCACAAAGAGGATTTTGCCGGCTTGAAAACGGAGAATTTGCGCATCAAAAGCGCCCTGGCCGGCACGGCGACCCCGCTGAAGCGGTTCACCCCCAAGGCGCGCGGCTCGGCCGGCCCCATTATCAAGCGCAACTGTCATGTAAAAATTGTTTTGTCAGACGAATAACCAACCTATGGGTCAAAAAACTAATCCAATCGGTTTGCGGGTCGCCGTCAACAAGGACTGGGGCTCGAAATGGTTTGCCGAGAAGAAAGAGTTCGGCAAGCTCCTGACCGAAGACCGCAAAATCCGCGAGATTTTGAAGTCCAAGCTGGAAGGCGCCTCGGTCTCCAAAATCCAGCTCGAACGGGCCGCCTCCCGCTGCCGCATCACCATTTTTACGGCGCGGCCCGGCGTGGTCATCGGGCGCAAAGGGGCGGAGATTGACAAGCTGAAGGAGGAGTTGGGCAAGATGACCGGCAAGGAAGTGTATGTGGACATCCAGGAGATCAAGCAGCCGGAAATGGACGCCCAATTGGTGGCGGAAAACATCGCCTTGCAGTTGGAACGCCGCGTCTCCTTCCGCCGCGCCATGAAAAAAGCCGTGCAGGTGGCGATGGACTTCGGCGCCGAGGGCATCAAGGTGCGGGTGGGCGGGCGCCTGGGCGGGGCCGAAATCGCGCGGGTGGAAAAATATCACCAGGGGCGGGTGCCGCTGCATACCCTGCGGGCCAATATTGACTACGGCTTTGCCGAGGCCAACACCCTCTATGGCAAGCTCGGCATCAAATGCTGGATTTGCAAAGGCGACATCGCCGTGCAGAAGAAACTGCCGGTCCCGCCCTTGACGGCCCCCGCGGACAATTAAAAAAGGATTTTTCAGACATGCCATTGATACCAGAGAGAGTCAAATACCGCAAAATGCACCGGGGCAGCCGCACCGGCCTGGCCCAGCGCGGCGGCACGGTGGCCTTTGGCGAGTACGGATTGCAGGCCCTGGAACGCTGCTGGCTGGACACCAAACAGGTGGAAGCGGCCCGGGTGGCGGTGACCCGCTTTATGAAGCGGCGCGGCAAGGTGTGGATTCGGATTTTCCCGCAGAAATCGTTCACCAAAAAGCCCTTGGAAACGCGCATGGGCAAGGGCAAGGGGCCGCTGGAATCCTGGGTGGCGGTCATCCGCCCGGCCAACGTCATCTTTGAAGTGGACGGGGTGCCCGAAGCGGTGGCGCGGGAGTCCATGCGCCTGGCGGCGGCCAAGCTGCCCATCAGAACCAAGTTCATTTCGCGCCACCAGATGGCCTAAGCAGATTATGAAGATGTCCGAAATAAAAGATTTGACCGCGGCCGAGTTGGCGGTCAAAAGCCGCGACCTGCGCCAGGAACTCTTTCAACTGCGCCTGCAGCAGGCCAGCAGCCAACTGGAGCATCCGGCCAAGATGCGCCTGTTGCGCCGCGATGTGGCCCGCCTGGAAACCCGCCTCACCCAACTCCGCGCCAAACCGGCCTGATTTCACCCGATTTGATACGTTATGCCTGAAACCACCCCAATCGCCCGCAGCCAGCGCAAAGAGCGCCTGGGCAGGGTCCTTTCCAATAAAATGGCCAAGACCATCGTCGTCGAAGTCGAGCGGCGCTATCCCCACGCCAAATATAAAAAGGTGGTGACGGCCCACGCCAAGTTTTACGCCCACGACGAGAAGGGCGAAGCCAAGGTCGGCGATCTGGTCCTGATCCATGAGACCCGGCCGCTGTCCAAGCTGAAGCGCTGGCGCCTGAGCCAGGTGGTGGAGCGATCGCGCGAGACCGTCCATGCGGCGGCCGCGGCGGCGGCGGCTTAACCGGACAATTTATGTTACAAGTTCGATCCATTGTGGATGTGGCTGACAATACCGGCGCCAAAAAGGCGGCGGCCATCGGGGTGATCGGCCGCAACCAGAAATACGCCGGCATCGGCGACGTCATCAAGGCGCACATCAAGGAGGCCACCCCGGACGGGACAGTCAAGAAGGGCGAAGTGGTCAACGCGGTGCTGGTGCGCACGCGCCAGCAAATCCGGCGCTCCGACGGGTCGTATTTGCGCTTTGACAGCAACGCCATCGTGATCATTGACGCGGAAAACAACCCGCGGGGGACCCGCATCTTCGGGCCGGTCGCGCGGGAGCTGCGCGACCGCAAGTTCATGAAGATCATTTCCCTGGCTCCGGAGGTCATTTAAGTATGCGCCATTTTCATGTTAAAAAAGACGACGAGGTGGTGGTCATCGCCGGCAAGGCCCTGGGCCAGCGCGGCAAAATTTTGCGGATTGCCGGCAAAAAGGGCCGGGCCGTGGTGGAGGGGCTGCACATGATCAAACGCCACACCAAGAAAAACCAGGCCCACCCGCAGGGCGCCATCATCGAGCGGGAAGGCACCGTCCACCTGTCCAATTTGATGCTGGCGGAAAAATTTGACGCCCGGGCCGCGGCCCGCGCCAGCCAGCCAACCCCGGAGGCCAAACCCGCCGCCGAAGCGCCCGCCCCCTCCAGCCCGGAGGCCCAAGCCTAAAGGCCAGCCATGAAACCCAGACTTTACGACAAGTACGTCAACGAGGTGCGGCCCGCCTTGCGCGAGAAGCGGCAGTACCAAAACATCCACCAGGTTCCACGCCTGGAGAAAATCGTGGTCAACATGGGAGTGAGCGCGTCGCTGGAAAAAGGGGCGGTGGAAGACGCCGTGCGCGACATGACCCTCATCACCGGGCGCAAGCCGGTCGTCTGCAAATCGCGCCACAGCATCGCCAATTTCAAGCTGCGCGAAGGCCAGTCCATCGGCTGCCGCGTCACCTTGCGCCGCGAGCAGATGTACGAGTTCTTTGACCGCCTGGTCGCGGCCGCCTTGCCGCGCATTCGTGACTTTCGCGGCCTTTCGCCCCGCTCCTTTGACGGGCGGGGCAATTACACCCTGGGCGTTTCGGAGCAGACCATCTTTCCCGAAGTCGAACTGGACAAGATCAAACGCAACCAGGGCATGGACATCACCATCGTCACCACCGCGCCGACGGACGGGGAGGCGATGGACCTGCTCAAGTTGATGGGCTTGCCGTTTGCCGAGGCAAAAGTGGAGCACAAGCCGGCCGAGCACGCCGCCGCGCCACCCGCCCCGGCGGAGCAGGCGCCGGCGGAGCACCCGGCGGCAGAGCCAAAGACCGCGGAACACAACGCACCCTAAACCGTATATGGCCAAAATAGCCTGGATAGAACGCAACAAGAGGAAAGCCGCCACCGTGAAGAAATTCGCGGCTCTGCGGGCCGAGTTGAAGGCGCGCCGCGATTACGCCGGCCTGAGCAAACTGCCGCGCGACGCCAGCCCAAGCCGCCTGGTCAACCGCTGTTCCATGACCGGCCGCCGCCACGGCTATTTGCGCAAGTTCGCCTGCTCCCGCCTGACGTTCCGCGAGGCGGCCTTGAACGGGTTGATTCCGGGCGTGACCAAGGCAAGCTGGTAAAAATTTATGAGCGATCCCATTTCAGACATGCTGACGCGCCTGCGCAATGCCGGCCGGGCTTTCCTGCCGGAGATCCTGCTGCCCCATTCCAAATTGAAGGAGGGCATTGCCCAATTGCTGAAAAAGGAGGGCTACTTGTCGGAGGTCGTGGTGGAAGGCCAGCCCATCAAGAAGCTCAAAATCAAGCTCAAGTACAACGGGCGCAAGCCCGTGCTGGAAGGCTCCCGGCGCGTCAGTTCGCCCGGCTTGCGCCGCTATGTCGGCGCGACCAGCGTGCCGCGGGTGCGGGGCGGGATGGGGACCTCCATTCTGTCCACCCCGGAGGGCATCATGACCGGCGTGCAGGCCCGCAAGAAGAATGTGGGCGGTGAATTGCTTTGTGAAGTTTGGTAGCAGCAATCAGTCCAATCCGTCCAACCCGGCGGATCGGTCCGATAATCAAAAATAATTTATGTCGCGAATTGGAAAAATGCCGGTGGCCGTCCCGCCAAAGGTCAAGGTGGAAATTAAAGGCCAGCAGGTCTCGGTGGAAGGGCCCAAAGGCAAGCTCGATTTCGAGCTGCCCCACCGCACCTCGGCCAAACTGGACGGGAGCAACGTGGTCGTCAGCCGGGCCGGGGAGGATGCCCAAGCCAAGGCGCTCCACGGCCTCAGCCGCGCCCTGGTCCAAAATATGGTCAAGGGTGTGAGCGAGGGGTTTGTCAAGAAGCTGGAGATCCAGGGCGTCGGCTTCAAGGCCGCCGTGCAGGGCAACAAGGTCAATCTTGTCCTCGGTTATTCCCACCCGATCCTTTATCTCATTCCGCGCCAGATCAAAGTGACGGTGGAGGAAAACACCAAGCTGACCATCGAAGGCCCGGACAAGCAATTGGTCGGGCAGGTCGCGGCCGAGATCCGCAGCTATTATCCGCCCGAGCCTTACAAGGGCAAGGGCGTGCGTTACGTGGGCGAGAAGGTCGTCCGCAAGGAAGGCAAAACGGTCCAATAACTAAACGGCGGCGGCTTCCTCCGCCGCCCCATGCCATGAGAAGCGATAAAAAACAAAAGCTGGCCAGGCTGCGACACTTTCGCATCCGGCAAAAGGTCACCGGCACGCGCCAGCGTCCGCGCATGAGCGTGCGCTTCACCAACGAGAACATTTACGTCCAGTTTATTGACGACGCCGCGGGAGCCACGCTGGCCTGCGCCTCGACCCTGGACAAGGCCCTGCCGGAGCGCGCCACCCTGGCCGCCAACACGGCCAGCGCGAAAAAGATCGGAGCCAGGGCGGCGGAGGCCGCCAAAAGCAAAGGGATCACCAGCGTCGTTTTTGATCGCAGCGGGGCGCGTTATCATGGCAAGGTAAAGGCCCTGGCCGACGCGGCGCGCGAAGGCGGATTGAAGTTTTAACATTAAGAACCCAAATATTGTGGCTGAATTACATAAAACATCCAGTGGACCCGCCCGAGGCGGGAGCGGAGGCGGCCGCGGTCCCGGCCGCAGCCCGCGCCGCAGCCGTGCCACCACGCCGGAAGGCGACGGTTCCGCGGGCGGGGCGGAAGGCGGCAAGGAATTGAGCGAGAAGGTCGTCTTCATCAACCGTTCCGCCAAGGTGGTCAAAGGCGGCCGCCGTTTCAGCTTCAGCGCCTTGGTCGTGGCCGGGGACAAGCAGGGGCGGGTCGGCATCGGTTTGGGCAAGGCGGTGGAGGTCAGCGAGGCCATCCGCAAGGGCGGCGACATGGCCAAGCAGCAGATGGTTTCCGTTTCCCTGAAGGATGCCACCATTCCCCACGAGATTTTATGCCGCTATGGCGGGGCCAAGGTGATGTTGCGTCCCGCCTCGCCCGGCACGGGCATCATTGCCGGCAAAACCGTGCGCGCGGTGGTCGAGTCGGCCGGCGTCAAAGACATTTTGACCAAGTCCCTCGGTTCCAACAATCCGTCCAACGTGGTCAAGGCCACCCTGGCCGGATTGCAGCAGCTTCGCTTGCGGGAAGATATTTATCGCGACCGGGGAATTGAAATAAAGAAAAAGCCGGTGGCCGCTCCCCTGGCCCCGGCCGCAGCGGCGCCCGCGGCCCCGGCGGCAACGCCAGCGCCTGTGGCTCCCGCGGCGCAGCCGGCCATCACTCCAGCACTCCAACACTCCGCCGCTCCCGCGGCACCCCCCGTGGCAGAGCCAGCCCCAACAGTCGTGCCCCCGCCCGCCACTATTTGATCTTATGCGTTTACACGATCTCAAACCTCGTCCCGGCGCCAAACACCGTCGCAAACGGCTCGGCCAGGGGGAATCCAGCGGCCACGGCAAAACCAGCGGTCGCGGCGGCAAGGGCCAGACGGCCCGGTCGGGCAGTTCGATTCGCATTGGGTTTGAAGGCGGCCAGATGCCCTTGATCCGGCGGCTGCCCAAGCGGGGATTTAACAACGCCAACTTCACCACCCGCTATGTGCCGGTCAACCTGGCGGCGCTCAACCGGTTTGAGGACGGGGCCACGGTGGACGAGACGGCCTTGCGCGGGGCCGGGCTGGCCAACGGGGGCAAGCGGATCAAGATCCTGGGCGATGGCGAATTGAAAAAGAAACTGACCGTCAAAATTCATTCCTTCAGCGCGTCGGCGCGGGCCAAGATTGAGAAACTGGGCGGCACCTGCCAGGTGGTCGCCCTCGCGCCAAAAAAGGCGGCGGCCGCAGCCTGATTCCCGGATCATTCGATGTTCTCCTCCATTTTCACCACCTTCGGCAACTGCCTCAAGATTCCCGAGCTCAAGTCGCGCATCGGCTTCACCCTGTGGATGCTCTTCTTCTGCCGCCTGGCCTCGCTCATTCCCACCCCCGGGCTGAACAGCAAGGCGCTGGTTGACTATTTTCAGTCCGCCGCCGGCAAGGGCGGCATGGGCGGAGGTCTGATGGGGATGTACAGCATGTTCACCGGCGGCGGTTTTGAACGCTGCGCCGTGGGCAGCCTGGGCATCATGCCCTACATCAGCGCCACCATTATCCTGCAACTCCTCCAGGCCGTGGTCCCCACCCTGAGCAAATTGGCCCGGGAAGAAGGGGGCCGGGCCAAACTGATCCAGAAGGGACGTTACCTGACGGTGGGCCTGTGCTTGATCCAGGGACTGGTCATGGCGATCAGTTGGGAGCATCCGACCAGCGTGTTCACCAATTTCAAGGACGTCCTGGTGACCATGCATCCCATGTGGTGGTATCGCATTCAAACCACCCTCATCCTGACCACCGGCACGGTGCTGCTCATGTGGCTGGGCGAACAGATTACTGACCGGGGCATCGGCAACGGCATTTCCCTCATCATCACCATCGGCATTTTGGCGCGCCTGCCGCAAATGGTGCTGGGTTTGAAGGACATGTTCCTGACGAAGGACCCCACCACCGGCGAGGCTCAATATAATATGTTTCATTTCGCCGCCATGATGATGCTGCTCGCCGCCGTCATCGCCGGCATCGTCGCCGTCACCCAGGCCCAGCGGAAAATCCCCGTGCAATACGCCCAGCGCGTGGTGGGGCGCAAAACCTATTCCGGCGGCAGTTCCTTCATGCCCCTGCGCGTCAACTACGCGGGGGTCATGCCGGTCATTTTTGCCGCCGCCATTCTCATGTTTATCACCTTTATCCCGACGCAACTGGGCAAGTATTTCTCCGATCACGCTTTCGGGGCGCTGCTCACCCAGCTTGGGGACAGCCTCAATCGCGGCTCCGTGCTCTATTTGATTTTATACGGCTTGATGATCCTGTTTTTCTCCTATTTCTGGGTGGCCACACAGTTCAATGAAATCCAAATCGCCGACGATATGAAAAAGGGCGGCGGCTATGTGCCGGGCGTGCGCCCGGGGCAGGCGACCAGTGATTTCCTCCACAAAACGATGAGCCGCATCACCCTGGCCGGGGCCATCTTTCTCACCATCATCGCCGTGGTGCCCATTATCATGAGCCCCTGGATGAGCATCCCCACCCAGGTCTCCCAGTTTTTTGGCGGCACCAGCCTGCTCATCATGGTGGGGGTGATGCTCGACACCATGCGCCAGATGGAGGCGCAATTGTTGACCCGGCAATACCCGGGCTTTTTGAAGAAGGGCCGGGTCAAGGGGCGGTTTTAGCGGACGGTCTTGCCCCCGGCCAGCCCGAACCCCGCGGCCATAAGATGATCATTTTAAAAAGCGAGCGAGACTTGGAAGTGATGCGTCCGGCCGGAGTGGTGGCGGCGACGGTGCTGGAGGAGGTCGCCTCGTTTATCCAGCCGGGGGTGAGCACCCGCGAAGTGGATGAGTTCGCGGCGGAGCGGATCAAGTTTTACGAGGGCAAGAGCGCCTTTTTGGGGTATCGGAAGTTTCCGTGCCATATTTGCATCTCGGTCAATGAGCAGGTCGTGCATGGGCTGGCCGGTGCCAGGCGGCTGGAGTTCGGCGAAATAGTCAGCCTGGACATCGGGGTGCTTTATCGCGGCTTTATCGGCGACACCGCCCGCACGGTGGCGGTGGGGGGCTGCGACGTGGCGGCGCAACGCCTGATGGACGTGACCGAGCAGGCCTTGCATTGGGGGATTGGGCAGGCCCTGGCCGGCAAGCGGGTGGTGGACATCTCGCGCACCATCCAGGAATTTGTCGAGTCCAACGGCTACAGCGTGGTGCGGGAGTTTGTCGGGCACGGGGTGGGGCGCTCCATGCATGAGGAGCCGCAGGTGCCCAATTTTGTGGAGAAGGACAAGCCCTCGCCCAAATTGCGGCCGGGCATGACCATTGCCATCGAGCCGATGGTCAACGGCGGCCGGCCCGAAGTCATGGTCTTGAATGATGGCTGGACAGTCGTCACCAGAGATGGTCAACTGTCCGCTCATTTTGAGCACACGGTCTTGATTACCGAGGGTGAACCGGAGATTCTGACATGGCCAGCCAAGGTGCCTTCCAGGTTGAGGGCCGGGTAGTGCAGGCGCTGCCCAAAATGCGGTTTTGGGTCGAGCTGCCCAACGGGCATCGCTTGCTGGCCCACGTCTCGGCCAAAAACCGCCGTTTGGCGGAAGGTTTGGCGGCGGGCGACAGGGTGAAATTGGAAGTCTCGCCTTTCGATTTGTCGAAAGGCAGCATAACGCGATAGATTGGCTTAATTTATGAAAGTACGGGCCTCAGTCAAAAAACTTTGCGAGAACTGCAAAATCGTCAAACGCAAGGGCGTGATTCGTGTCATCTGCACCAATCCGCGCCACAAACAAAGACAAGGATAAAAAACTATGGCACGAGTCGTCGGAGTTGAAATTCCCGGGGAGAAGCGCATTGATGTTGCCTTGCGCTACATCTTCGGCATTGGGCCTTCCAATGCCACCGTCATCCTGGCCAAGGCGGGCATTGACCCCGCCCTGCGCGCCAAGAACCTGGACGAGTCGCAGTTGTCCCAGATTGTCCATGCCATCCAGGACGGCAAGTACGTCATTGAAGGGGACCTGCGGCGCGAACTGGGCATCAACCTCAAACGCCTCCAAGGCATCAAATGTTATCGCGGCATCCGCCATTTGCGCGGCCTGCCGGTGCGCGGCCAGCGCACTTCCACCAACGCCCGCACCCGCAAAGGCCCGCGCAAGACCGTCGGCGTGCAGCGCAATCCCAACGCCAAGACCGGCATCCACTAATTCTCTCCTATGGCTGACGATCCCAAACAAAAAACGCCCGCCCCCAAAAAGGAGGGCAAACCGGAAGGCGAAACGCCCAAAGGTTCCCATCCGCCCAAAAGGCCGGCCACCAGGCTGCCGCTGACGCCAAGGGCAAACCCGCCGCCGCCCCTGCCACCGCCGGCGCCGTCCCCGCCGCCCCTGGCGCCGCTCCCGGCGCCGCTCCCGGTGCCGCTCCCGGCGCCGCTCCCGGCGCCGCCCCCGCCGCCCCCGGCGGTATGGTGGCGGCCGCTTCGGCCCCGACGGCGGCTGAATTGCTGGGCGAAGATGCCAATGCCCGCAAGATCATCAAAGCCAAGGGCGCGAAAAACATTTCGGTGGGCATCGCCAACATCCTGGCCACCTTTAACAACACCAACGTCACCATCACCGACATGCAGGGCAACGTGCTGGGCTGGTCCAGCGCCGGGCGGGTCGGCTTTAAAGGCTCGCGCAAAAGCACGGCCTTTGCCGCCCAGCAGGTGGCGCAGGACGCCGCCCGCCAGGCCATGTCCCACGGCATGAGGGAAATTGAAGTCCGCGTCAAAGGCCCCGGCTCGGGGCGGGAATCGGCCATTCGCGCCCTGCAAGCCATCGGCCTGGAAATCAGCGCGATCAAGGACGTCACCCCCGTTCCCCACAACGGCTGCCGTCCGCGCAAGAAACGCCGCGTCTAAGTTGTCTTGGGAGATTTGAGATTAAGATTAAGATTAAGATTAAGAGTAAGACTCAGAATATATTATGGCTCGTTACACTGGACCCCGCACCCGCATCAGCCGCCGCTTCGGCATCCCCATGTTCGGCCCGGACAAATATCTGGAACGCCGCAACTACGGTCCCGGCGTGCATGGACCAAAGTCCCGGCGCAAGCACACCGAATACGGCCTGGGCCTGATCGAGAAGCAGAAACTGCGCTATTTTTACGGCCTGATGGAACGGCAGTTTCGCGGCGTCTATGAGCGCGCCCTCAAGCGCCGCGGCGTCACCGGCGAGCAGATGCTGCAAATCCTGGAAACCCGCCTGGACAATGTGGTTTACCACCTGGGCTTTGCCGCCACCCGCGCCGCCGCCCGCCAGATGGTCAGCCACGGCCACATCAAGGTCAACGGCCGCAAGGTCAACATCCCCTCTTACGGCTTGAAGATCAATGACATCGTGGAGGTCAAGGATACCAGCGTCTCCCGCCAGTTGGCCTCCAAAAATTTGGAAATGGCCACCAGCCGGGTCGTGCCCGATTGGATGTCCCTGGCCAAGGAAGCCTGCAAAGGCACCATCCTGCGCATCCCGACCCGGGCCGAAATCCAGCCCATCGCCAATGAGCAGGCCGTCGTCGAATTCTATTCCCGCTAGACAACAAACCGTCCCGCCCGCGCGGGACAAAAACAATTACACGGGCTTCGCCGCGGCGGGAACCGGCGCCGAAGCCAGATTAAAATTGTGGAAAGGAAACTATGCCAGTTCGTCTAGGACGTTTTGAAATGCCCAAGCGGTTGACCAAGGAGGACGCCTCCGCCACCGACACCTACGCCAAGTTCTTCGCCGAGCCTTTTGAAACCGGCTACGGCCATACCATCGGCAACTCCCTGCGCCGCGTCCTGCTCTCCTCCCTGGAAGGCGCCGCCATCTCCTCCATCAAGGTCGAAGGCGCCCAGCACGAATTCGCCACCATTGACGGCGTGGTCGAGGATGTGACCGACGTGGTCTTGAACCTCAAAAAAGTCCTCCTCAAGGCCCACAGCCGCGACACCCAGACCCTCCTCCTCTCCGTCAACAAGGAGGGCGAAGTCACCGCCGGCGACATCGAACTCAACCAGAACGTCGAACTGGTCAATCCCGAACAGCATATCTGCACCCTTGACAAGAAGAAAAAATTCGAGATGGAGCTGGAGGTCAAGGTCGGCCGCGGCTTTTGCCCGGGCGACGAAAACAAAAAGCCCGACCAGGCCATCGGCGTCATCGCCATTGATTCCCTGTTCTCTCCCGTCACCCGCGTCCGTTACGCCGTGGAAAACGCCCGCGTCGGCCAGCGCACCGATTACGACCGCCTCATCCTGGAGATTTGGACCGACGGCCGCATCACCCCCGACGACGCCCTGGTCCAGTCCTCCGCCATCCTCCAGCATCATCTGGACGTCTTCATCGGCTACGACAAGAACGCCGTCGAATTCGAGGAGACCGAAACCAAGCAGGACGACGAGAAGGCCAAGCTGAAGAAGCTGCTCAACATGAGCGTCAACGAAATCGAGTTGAGCGTGCGCGCGGCCAACTGCCTCAACAACGCCAACATCACCTCCGTCGGCCAGCTCTCCATGAAAACCGAGGCCGAGATGTTGAAATACCGCAACTTCGGCAAAAAGTCCCTCAACGAAATCAAGGAGAAACTGGCCAGCTTGGGCCTTTCCTTGGGCATGAACATTGACCAGAGTTTGCTCGAAGCCCCCAAGGAAGAAGTCAAGCTCACCGAATAATTTTCCTCTTATGCGCCATTTAAAACGCACCGCCAAGCTCGGACGCACCGGCACCCACCGCAACCGCATGCTGGCCAGCATGGTTTGCAGCCTGATCAAACATCGCCGCATCACCACCACCCTGGCCAAAGCCAGGGCCGCCCGGTCCATCGCCGACAAGATGATCACCCTGGGCAAGTCCGGCACGCTTCACCACCGCCGCCTGGCCTCCGCCCGCCTGCATCAGGACGAGGAGGCCATCAAAATCCTCTTCAACGTCATCGCCCCGACCCAGAAGGAGCGCCGCGGCGGCTACACCCGCATTGTCCGTCTCGGCGGCCCCAGTGGCAAGCACCGCGCCTTCCGCCAGGGCGACGCCGCCGAAATGGTGCTCCTGGAATTTGTGGACGTGCCCGTTTCCGAAGAAACCGCTCCCGAAGCCGGGACCGGCGAAGCCGCGAAAAAGTCCGACCAAGCCGCCAAGCTCGCCGAAGCCAAGAAGGACAAGGACGACAAAAAGGAAAAAGAAGCCAAGCCGGAAAAGGAAGCCGCCGCCGCCCCCGCCTAACCGTTGCCAGTTTGCTTTTGCACTGTAGCGGCGGTCTGCGACCGCCGCCATAACACTCCTTTCCGCCGGTGCCCGCCGCCCAGCGCCGTGGGCGCGACATCTTTGTAGAACCCCGGAACCAAAAATCCTCAAGCCCGGTAGGCGGCGGCATATTCGGCCACCCATTCCTCGCGTCCCGCATCACCCCCCGTCAATTTAGCCGTTATGCCCGGCGAAATGCAGTTGCAACTCCGGCGCACAATGTCGCACTGGAACCGCGCCGACTGGGTTTTTTGTTTTCCATCCTCGCCGTGTTGCCGGATTATCCCCAAAAAGACTGTCACACTTTCACTTTGGCGCAAATGTATATGTAGGATGAAGAACGATGACATGGCCCTGGTGCGCGCATACGCCCGGAACAGTTCCGAGGAGGCATTTGCCACCCTGGTCTCCCGGCACATCAACCTGGTCTATTCCGTCGCCTTGCGCCAGCTCCATGACGCGCCACTGGCCGAGGAAGTCACCCAGGTCGTGTTCATCATCCTGGCGCGCAAGGCAGCCTCGCTCGGTCCGAAGACCATCCTGTCCGGCTGGCTCTGCCGCACGGCCCGCTACACTTCCGCCAACGCCCTCACCGCCCAACGCCGCCGCCAACATCGCGAACAACAGGCCCACATGCAATCCATCCTCAACCCAACCGAACCCGACGCCTGGACGCACATCGCTCCGTTCTTGGACGACGCCCTGGCGCAGCTCTCCGCCAAAGACCACGACGCCATCGTGCTCCGTTTTTTCGAGGGAAAAAACATGCAGGAAGTCGGCGCGAGTCTCGGCACGAACGAAGTCTCCGCCCGCAAGCGTGTCAGCCGCGCCGTCGAGAAGATGCGGGCCTTTTTCGCCAAACGCGGCGTCAGCTTGTCGGCCGCGGTGATTGCCGGGGCCGTTTCAGCCCAGTCCATTCAAGCCGCCCCTGTCGGCCTGGCCGTGACTGTCGCCGCCACTGCCCTTAAAGCAACGACCTGCACCGGCTCTACTTTAACCCTTCTCAAAGGAACCTTGAAACTTATGGCCTGGGCAAAGGCAAAAACCGCAATCGTAGCGGGCACGGTCGCCCTCCTGGCCGCCGGCACCGCCACCCTGCTGGTTCACGCCGTCGAACCGCCGCCTTCCGTGGATCACACAAAAGATTCCGATTCATCGGAACCGACCTTTGAAGCTCTTCTCGAACATCCTGCCATGATAGAGCAGGCCACCTGGGAATGGGGTGCTGGTTACAGCACGCCCGAGTTGGCGTTTATGAGGTCAAACACCCTTATAGGGGGGCGAACGCGGCGGGGAGAACAGGGCGGCCAAATTACCGAAATGACGCCGGCAGGTGCTAGCGTGGCTTTCATGACAAATGCTTTCGTTAAGCTTCTTAAATGGGACGGCACGAATTATATCGTGTTCAACAAGGTTGAGCAAGATGAAGCACCCCGTGGTAGAATTACAAATGGCGTATATTGGGGCAAGTTCAACGGAATCTATTGGAAGGGAGCAGTATTTCCGACCAGACGGGCGGGAGAGGGAATCGGAGGAGGAGCAATCGCTGCCTCGGTCATTGATCCCAAAATCAATCCTCCGGGTTTTCGCCAGGCGGAATTGGCGGCTGGTTTGACTATCATCAAGGAGGGCGTCAATTTCGGTTTTCCAGCAATGGTCCCCGGCAGCCTTGTTTGGGACAGGAAAAACCACCGTTTGTCTGCTTCTCTGCGTCAATACTGGGATAGAGTGAGCCGCAAGGTTGTCACCGACAGCGGCAACGGCATGATTACCAATATCGTGGAGAAGCCGGCTGAGGAAGCGGACGGAACCATGACTGCTGAACTGACATATGAGGACCAACTCCCGGTGATAGCTGTGGTGCATGAAACCTATGAAGATGGTTTCATCAATTATACAAACACGGTAACTTACAAATACAGCCCCGATTTTCACCACGGCCGGCTGCCAATTGAGTACGCTGTATCACGAGGAGACACCGTCCGCTATCATGAGCTGATTCTTGCCTCGGGGCCGATCCCCATGGCCCAATTCGATCCCCTTATTGCGCTCAAAGGGCAAGTCCTTGAGATAGACGGGAAATGGTCAGGCCAGTTGGTTTGGTCCAACGGTCTGCCTTATGTTAACGATTCAGCGCTGGGATTGATTAGCCAGCAAGACTCCAGGGCGATTTCCATGGTTAGCATCGGGCAGGAAATGACGGAGGAAAATGTGGCACTGTTTGAGAAGTGGAAGGCGGCCGCGGCGGCGCAAGAAAAGGCGGCCAGGCTGGCAAAGGCACGTCCGACGGCTGTGGTTGTTGGGATTGCGGTTCTCCTCTGCCTCTTCGCCGCCGCGTCTTATTGGTTCTATCGGTTTCGCACGGCCAAGCCTCCATCAAGAGGGAACGGGTAAAATGCTTTCAAACGGGTCAGACCAGAGCTTTTTCCAATAAGATCTGTAATCGCCTGTATATCATTGAGTTATAGACCGATCTCCCCATGAATGCCGGGCGGTGAAAGGCTGGGAAGTCAGTTCGTGGCATTGTCAGATTCCACTGCAACTTGCCGCCCCTCCCCGTCCTCCGTAGGCTTGGCGAAGGGGGATGCGTTCATCTGCGTCCTCCGTTTGCTCGTGTTCAAACTGCTTCTTCATTCTGCATTTTGCATTCTTCATTCTTCATTTTCTTCAACCCTGGCCTTGACAAAAATTAGAACCTATGGTTGAATCATCAGCGTGAGACACGGAGGCACAGGCCGGCGTCGCATCCGGGCGGATGCAGCCAGCACCGGCGCGGAGGGCGGGGAGAAATACCCGGCGCCTTGTCAGGCGTGCCGGCACCGAAATGGATGGCCGCCCATTCGAGTTGTTTTCACCTGGTTTCACCTAATTTCACCTGGTTTCACCTGGTTTCACTTCCCGACCATGGGACATCACGCCGTCGGTTACGGCGACCTGGTCAACGACGAACATCTTTGGCTCGGCCGGACGCTGGACGCGACGGGGATCAAGACGTTCAATCCACTGATGGAGCATCCTGTGGGCGAGCCTTACTTCCAATACGACAGCCACCAGTCCTGGAACAACGCCCGGCCTGACCAGCCGGTTCCCATCCTCATCGCCACCTACCACCTCCAGGAGACGGCCGACCCGAAGTGCGCCTGGGGTGACGAGATCATCGCGCTGGCCACCGACGGAAGCATGAAGGTCTGGCGGTTTTGCCACCACCGCAGCGCGGTCCATGCGCCGGTGCGCTCCGCCGACGGGCAGAGGGCGATGCCACAGGACCGGACCAATCTGGCCGCCGAGCAGCCTTACAACTTCTGGGACACCCCGCGCGGCAACGTCTCCCAGGACGGACGGTTCTTCATGTTCACCTCCAACTGGGAGGACACCGTTGGCAAGGACCGCGCCGGGCGTTTCCGCGAGGACGTCTTCATCGTCAAACTCGAACGCGAGACCGCCGCGCCATCGAACCGGGGAGATTCTCCAAATTGATCGCAAGCTCTTTTGGCCGGATTCTTAGCCCAAACCCGCCGCGTGGTTGCTTCGATGGGGGCTCTGCCCTAAGCTCTGCGCGGATATGACGTTGTTGGAAAAAATTGAGGCGCACGCCAGGGCGCGGCTGACCCTGCCGCCCGGCGTGCTGCCCCGGCAGGAATTGGGACGGTACAAGCATTTTCTCAAGGTCGAACACCACCGCCTTAAAATGCTGCATCGCGCCGGCGGATCGGGCCGCGAGATTTGCCGGGCGCGCTCGGCCATCCTTGATTTGCTGCTCCAGCATATTTTGCACGGGATTAAAAATGGCTCGCCGGCCATGACCGGGACGGCGCCGCCGGTTTTTGGCCTTGTGGCCATCGGCGGCTACGGCCGGGCGGAGTTGAATCCCTATAGCGATATTGACATGATGTTCCTGCACGACGGCGAAGGGGTGGTCCGGGGCAAGGCCCGGCCGGCCCTGGCGGCGCTGGTGGACGGGCTGCTTTATACCTTGTGGGATCTGGGCCTCAAGGTCGGCCATTCGGTGCGCTCGGTCGAGGATTGCGTGAGCGTGGCCAATGGGGACATGCAGTCCAAAACCTCGCTGATCGAAGCCCGCTTGATTTTGGGCGACGCGGTTTTGTTCGGGCGGTTTGACAAGGCGCTCCTGGCCAAGTGCGTGCGCGGTTATGAGAATGAATATATCCAGGCGCGCCTGCTGGACCAGGAGGCGCGGCGAACCAAATACGGCAATTCGGCCTGCATGCAGGAACCGAACATCAAGAATGGCTGCGGCGGCCTGCGCGATTATCAGA
Organism: uncultured Verrucomicrobiae bacterium; assembly: GCA_963707025.1. Taxonomy (GTDB): domain Bacteria; phylum Verrucomicrobiota; class Verrucomicrobiia; order Limisphaerales; family Palsa-1400; genus JBEKOF01. The sequence continues at coordinate 429,953 of CAVPOM010000006.1, forward strand.
ACCTGCTCTGGATGGCGTTTTTCAAGGACCGCACCCGCACGCCGGAGGAACTGGAGAAAAAGGAAATGATCAGCGCCGCCGAACGCAAACAACTGGAAAACGCCTACGACTTCCTCCTCCGCACCCGCAATGAACTGCAGTATCTCCTGGACCGCCCCTCCGATGTCCTGAACAAAATCGTCCAGCCGGCGGTGGCCGCCAACCTGGGCTGGCATGACCGTTCGCCCAGTGAGCGGCTGGAGAAATTCATGAAGGTCTATTACACCCACGGGCGGAACATTGACCTCATCACTCGCACGGTGGAGCAGCGCCTGGCGCTGGTGCCCGCTCCCCGCCGGCTGCTGCGGCTGCCCGGCTTTCTCCGGTCCAAGGGAGCGCCCGAACCGACGGCCGACGGCTTGAAGTTTGTGGACGGGGAGATACGGCCCATTTCCTCCAGTATTTTTCGCGACAGTCCCCGCCGCCTCATGCGCGTCTTCCTGCACGCCCAGCAGCGCGGCCTGAAATTGCACCCCGATCTGGCCCAACTGCTCCGGCAGAACCTCCGCCTGGTGGACAACGCCTTTTTGCGGGACGGCCATGTGCGGGAAACGTTTTTGGAAATCCTGGACCAGCGCGGCAACGTCGCCCCGCCTCTGCGCTTGATGCACGAAGTCGGGCTGCTGGGCAAATTCCTGCCCGAGTTCGGCCGCCTCACCTGCCTGGTGCAACACGAGTTCTATCACCAATACACCGCCGACGAACACACCCTGGTCTGCCTGGAGAAACTGGACCGCGTTTGGGAGGCCAAGACGCCGCTCCTGGCCGAGTACGCCGAGATTTTTCGCGGGCTGGAACAGCCCTTCCTCCTCTACCTGGCCTTGTTGTTGCACGATTCCGGCAAGGCCTTCCGCTCCGGCCGCCACGCCCTCATCGGCGCCCAGCAGGCCCTGCGCGTGGCCCGCCGCCTCGGTTTGGACGGCGCCAAAACCCATGCCCTCAGACTCCTCATCGAAAACCATCTGGCCATGGCCCAGATTTCACAGCGGCGCGACCTGGACGACGAGTCGGTCATCCGCCATTTTGCCCGCCAGATTCAGACGGCGGAGAACCTGGCCATGCTGACGCTGCACACCCTGGCGGATTCGATGGCAACGAGCGACCAACTGTGGAACGGCTTCAAAGACGCCGGACTGTGGCGGCTCTACCGCAAGGCGATGGAACTGCTCTCCGGGGCCACGGAGTTTCGAGTGGCGGAGGAGCGCCAGCGCGAATTGCTGGTGGAGGAGGTGCAGCGGATGGCCCCGCCCACCTTCGATCCGGCGGAAGTGCAGGCCCATTTCCAAAATTTGCCGGCCCGCTATTGCCAGGTCAATGACGCCCGCGAGATTCTGCGCGACGTGACCCAGGTGCATCGTTTCATCCACCTGCAACTGGCCGCGGCCGACGAGAACGCGCTGGCGCCGATCATCTCCTGGCACAACGAGCCGGACCGCGGCTACAGCACGGTCACGCTCTGCACCTGGGACCGGGACCGGCTCTTCAGCAACATCACCGGCTGCCTGACCGCCGCCGGGTTCAACATCCTGAGCGCGGAAATCCTGACGCGCGCGGATGGCATTATTATTGACACATTTTTCGTGACCGACGCCAAAACCGGCCTGCTGGCCAACCGGGAGGAGCGCGAGAAGTTCGAGAGCCTGGCCCACAAGGTCCTGACCGATGTGCCGGTGGACCTGCCGGCCCTCATCGCCCGCACCAAGGCCGCCCCCTCCATTTACAAATCCATCGAGGGCGAGCGCATCCCCACCCTGATCGAGGTGGACAACGACAGCTCGGAAACCCGCAGCGTCATTGACCTGCAGGCCGAAGACCGGGTCGGGCTGTTGTATGACATCTCGCGGGCGCTGGCCGACCTGGAGGTGGACCTGTCCCTGGCGAAAATCCTGACGGAAAAAGGGGCGGCGGTGGACAGCTTCTACGCCACGGAACAAGACGGCGGAAAGATTCTTGACGCCGAGCGCATCAAAGCCGTCAAAACTAAATTACGCCAGGCGGTGATGCAAAGCGCCCCGGCCCCTGCGCATGGCCGTTGATCCTGTCTGCGGGATGCAGGTGGAGGAAGCCCGCGCCTTGCGCGCCGAACGCGACGGGCAAACGTGGTTTTTTTGTTGCGACCATTGCCGCCAGAAATTCCTCGCCCAGCCTTCGGCGGCGCCGCCCGTCACAGCGGACCGCTACACCTGCCCGATGCACCCGGAGGTGGAGCAGGACCTCCCGGGCGGCTGTCCGATATGCGGGATGGATTTGGAGCCAAAGACCCCCGGGGCCGGGGACGACGCGGAAACGGCCGGGACGCGGGATCTGGCGCGGCGGTTTTGGACCGGGCTGGCCCTTTCCATTCCCGTCATGATTCTGGCGATGCGCGACATGCTGGGTTATCGCGTCTTCGAGGAGACCCGCTTCGAGGTCAATTACTTGATTCAACTTCTCCTGGGCACGGCGGTGGTTTTTTGGGCGGGGCGTCCCATCCTGGAACGGGCCTGGCGTTCCGTGCGGGCGCGCCGTGCCAACATGTTCACCCTGATCGCCATGGGGGTGCTGGCGGCTTATCTGTTCAGTCTGGCGGGTTTGGCCCTGACGCCCAGAATTTCCCATCACACCATCGAGGCCATCCCGGTTTATTTTGACAGCGCGGCCATGATCACCTTGCTGGCCTTGCTGGGCCAGATGCTGGAAGCCAAGGCCCGCCGCCGCACCGGGCAGGCCATCCAGGCCCTGCTCCATCAGGCCGCCAAAAGCGCGCGCGTGGTGCGCTTTGACCAGGAATTGGAACTCCCCATCACGCTGTTGCGCAAAGGAGACATCCTGCGGGTGCGGCCCGGCGAAAAAATACCGGTGGATGGCGTGCTGCTGGAAGGCGCCAGCAGCGTGGACGAGGCCATGATCACCGGGGAGCCAATGCCGGTGGCCAAGGCCGCCGGGGACTGGCTCACCGGGGCCACGCTGAATCAAACCGGCGCCTTCCTGATGCGGGCCGAACGCGTCGGCAGGGAAACATTGCTGGCCCAGATCATTGCCATGGTCGCGGCCGCCCAGCGGAGCCGCGCGCCGGTGCAGCGGCTGGCGGACGTGGTGGCGGGCTGGTTTGTGCCGGCGGTGATGGGCGCGGCCGTTTTGACCCTGGCCCTCTGGCTGGGGCTGGGGACCAATCCCAGTCTGGCCACCGCGCCGGAAAAGGCCGCCGCCCGCGCCCTGGCCAACGCGGTGGCGGTCTTGATCATCGCCTGTCCTTGCGCCCTCGGTTTGGCCACGCCCATGTCCATCATGGTGGGGGTGGGGCGCGGCGCGCGCGAAGGGGTGCTCGTGAAAAACGCCGAGTCCCTCGAAACGCTGGAAAAAGTGGACACCATCGTGCTGGACAAAACGGGCACCCTGACCGAAGGGCGCCCGCGCGTGGTCCGCATTCTTCCCCGGCCGGGACTGGATGAAGCGGGCTTGCTCCAGTTGGCGGCGGCGGTGGAGGCGCAGAGCGAACATCCGCTGGGCGCGGCCATCGTGCGGGCGGCGCGGGAACGCGGGTTGGAGCCGGCGCCGGCGGAACAATTTAGTTCACACACCGGCGGAGGCGTGACCGGGCGCGTCGGCGGCCGGCCGGTCGCGGTGGGCCATGCCGCCTTTCTGGAAGAGCAAGGCGCGCGCGACCTGGCCGGGGCGCGCCAGGAGGCCGCGGAGTGTCAAGCATTGGGACAAACCGTGGTGTTTGTGGCGCAGGATGGAAACATCGCCGGGGCGCTGGCCGTGGCGGATCCGATCAAGCCCACCAGCGCGGCCGCCATCCAGCGCCTCCATCAGATGGGCTTGAAAATCGTCATGTTGACCGGGGACAACGAGCAGACCGCGCGCCGCGTGGCCCAACAACTGCAAATGGACGACGTGCGCGCCCAGGCCGGCCCGCGGCAGAAAATCGAAGAAGTGCGGCGCTTGCGGGAGGCTGGGCGGATGGTGGCGATGGCCGGGGACGGGATCAACGACGCCCCCGCCCTGGCGGCGGCCCAGGTCGGCATCGCCATGGGCACGGGCACCGACGTGGCCATGGCCAGCGCCGGCATCACCCTGCTCACAGGCGACTTGCAAGGCGTGGTCAAGGCCATTCAATTGAGCCGGAAAGTGATGAGAAACATCCGGCAAAATCTTTTTTTTGCGTTTGTCTATAATGCGGCGGGCATTCCCATCGCGGCGGGATTGCTTTACCCGTTTTTTGGAATTCTGCTCAGCCCGATGCTGGCCGCCGCCGCCATGAGCCTCAGTTCGGTCTGTGTCATCGGCAACGCGCTGCGTTTGCGCAAATGAAGCGCGGGTGGAGGATTGAGAATGCAGAATCGCAAAGGGCCGATGGAAGCCGGGGAATGATGCTCAGATCCAGCCAAGTTGCCGGATAACACTGCTTGCGCATTTTTTGTTATTTTGATATATTGAGCACAGAAAGATTTAACCACAGAACACCATGAACGTATCGCTGGGAGAGAAATGGGAGCAATTCGTGGAAGGCAAAGTCAAGAGCGGCGATTACCGGACCGCGAGCGAAGTGTTGCGTGACGGGCTGCGACTGCTCGAAAAGGAAGAATTGCTGAAACGCATTTCCGCGGGGTCGCTGCCGGAACTTGAAGCGAAAATGTTGGCGGCGGCGGAATCGCTCGACGCCGGCAAGGGCGTGGATGGGGAAGAAGTGTTTGCGCGGTTGCGGAAGCGGATTAAAGCACGCCGCCAGAATGCCTAGATTCATCCTCTCGGAATACGTCGAGCCTGAACTGGAGGCGATTTGGGAATACATCGCCATGGACAACATGGATGTGGCCGACCGCTTCGTGGACGCGGCTTTCGCTGCTTTTCAGGAACTGGCACGAATGCCGGGCATGGGTCGCCTCCGGCATTGCCCGCAAGCGCGCTTGCGCGAGTTGCGGTCATTCCGTGTCAAAGGATTCGAAAACTATCTGATCTTTTATGGCCCGATTTCACGCGGCATTGAGGTCTTTCATATCCTTCACGGGGCCAGAGACCTTGAAACATTTTGGGAAAGGCCATCCATGCCATAATTCCCTTCAAATCTTCCCGAATCAAGCGCGGATGCGCCCCCGGCAGCAAGATGGTTCTCACTTTTTAAACCGGTTGACAGCGGCAGGTTTTCCGGCAGGCTGTGCTCACACTCCGCCAATCGGGCAGCGAATTTGCAGGAGCGAAGAGAAAACAAGAAAGGTTGAAAAGTGAGAACTGAATCTTGCCTGAAACGGCGTCCGCTGCTGCCGCTGGCCACCGCGCTCCTCGCCTCCGCGGTCTCGCTGGCCGGCGCGGCTCCTGCGGCCCACCCCAATGTCATTTTTATTTTGACGGATGATCTGGGGTGGGGTGACGTTGGCGTGTTCTTTCAGAAGAGCCGCCAGATGGCCAACGTGCGGAGCAAGCCCTGGCAATTGACGCCCAACCTGGACCAACGCGCCGCGGAAGGCGCGCTGCTTCACGACCATTATTGCCCGGTGCCCGTCTGTGCTCCTTCGCGCGCCTCCCTCCTGCTCGGCGTCAGCCAGGGGCATGCCAATGTGCGCGACAACCAGTTCGACAAATCGCTGGAGAACAATCACACCCTGGCCACCGTGCTGCGCCAGGCCGGGCTACACGACCATTGCCGTCGGCAAGTGGGGATTGCAGGGGGAAGGTCCGGGCTTGGACAGCCCGGCCACTTGGCCGGCCTTTCCTACCAAACGCGGCTTTGACAATTTTTTTGGTTACGCCCGCCACGCGGATGGCCATGAGCACTACCCCAAGGAAGCGCCTTACACCCAAGGCAGGATACCCAAGCAAGTCTGGGATGGCACAAACGATCTGACGCCGCAATTGGACAAGTGTTACACATGCGACTTGTGGACGGCGTGGGCCAAGCACTGGATCGCGGACCATCAACGAACCAATTCCGCCCAGCCGTTCTTCATCTATCTGGCTTACGACACGCCGCACGCCGTCCAGGAACTGCCCACCCAGCCCTATCCAGCCGGCGGCGGTCTTCACGGCGGCCTGCAATGGTTGGGGACTCCAGGCCATGTCATCAACACCGCTTCCGGCACGGTGGATTCGTGGATTCATCCTGACTATCGCTCCGCCACTTTCGATGATGACAACAACCCGGCCACTCCCGAAGTGCCCTGGCCGGACGTTTACAAACGCTACGCCACCGCCATTCGCCGCCTGGATGATGCCGTGGGCGACCTGAAAAAGTTGCTGCACGACCTCAAGATTGACCAGGACACGCTGGTGGTTTTCTCCTCAAACAACGGTCCGAGCATCGAATCCTACGTTCCGCGCGAACCGTTGCGCGCGGATTTCTTCGGCAGCTATGGGCCTTTCGACGGGATCAAGCGGGATTGCTGGGAAGGCGGCCTGCGCGTGCCAACGCTGGCCTGGTGGCCGGGGCACATCCCCGCCGGACGGGTGGTCAACCGTCCGAGCATCTCTTACGACTGGCTGCGCACTTTCGCCGACGTGGCGGGAGTGCCCGCGCCGGCGCGGGCCGACGGCGTTTCGCTGCTTCCCGAACTGACAGGCTGGGGAGTCCAGCGCGACCGGGGCTACATTTACGTTGAGTATTATGAGCCGGGCAGGACCCCGGACTATAAGGATTTCGCGCCGAGCCATCGCGGGCGCCAGCGCAACCAAATGCAACTTATCCGCATGGGTGATTTTTTGGGCGTGCGCTACAACATCAAATCGCAGGCCGATCCTTTTGAAATCTATAATGCGACTTTGGATACCCATGAAACGAACGATCTCGCGCCCGCGATGCCCGACTTGCAACAGCGCATGAAAGCCGCGACCCTGCAAGTGCGCCGTCCGAATACCAGCGCGCTGCGCCCGTACGACAATGAATGGATTCCCGCGCTGGCAGCCATGCCCGTCTCCAGCGGCGTCGAGTGGAAAGCTTTTGAAGGCGACTATCCGTGGGTGCCGGATTTTGAGACTCTTCAACCGGCGGCCGGCGGCACGGCGGAGCGGCCGGACCTGGCCAAGCGCACCCGCGACAACAACATCGGCCTGTTGTTCTCCGGTTGTCTGCGCATTCCCAAGGACGGCGACTACACATTTTATCTCGAAGCCGACAGCGGCGCTTTGCTGCGCATCCACGACGCCACAGTGATTGACGCCGACTTCGGCTACGTTGCCGGCCAGGAAGCCAGCGGCGCTATCAAGCTCCAGGCCGGCCTGCATCCGTTCCGTTTGTTCTACGCCCGGCGAGCCAGCGGCCGGCCCGCCCTGCAACTATCCTGGAGCGGACCCGGCGTGGCGAAGGCACTTATTCCAAGTGGCGTCTTTCAACGCATGGCCAATACGCAGTCCCGGCCAAAGTGATTGCCCGACGATTAAGAATGGGGGCGGCGTGTTCCTTGGGGAACTTGCCGACCTTTACTTGGAGAAAGCAATATTACGCTATATGCGCGGCTGACCTCTTTCGCTTTCCGGTGTCGTTGGGTCAATCCGGAATGGCGCTTAGTAAGGAATTCGGGTTCTTCGCTGTTTTCGGTGGATTTCTTCCGCCAGGACAACCGCTGGACGTAGCGCAGGGTGCGCTCCCGAGCATTGCTCCGTTACAGCCGTTACATCGTTACACCTGTTGCACCACAAGCACTTAGGCATTTTAGAGCCGTTACACCCCCGTTACATGCCGTTACATCTTCGGAGGTGTTAAAACTCCCGTGCTTTGCACAATATTATCGGTAACCCATTCCAGCGCAGCCGTTTCCATGTTGACGGCCATGCGGCGCTCGTGCGGCACGGCCTCCAGTTCAGCCCTCGCCTCACCTCCACGCCGTCGCCCGCCATCGCGGCCAGGACCATCAGCGGCTCGAAGGTGTGGCTCGCCCCATCACCGAGGGTTTCTGTTGGCGGCCTCGGCCACAGGCGGGAAGTGCGGCTGAGGGCCGTTGGGGCGCGGTTTCTCAGGGCGCTGGCATCGCCCGTGCGTCATGGTGAGAGGGTATATTGGACCCATCTATAACTCAATGATTTACAGACTGTTACGCATTTTATTGGACAAAGCTATGGTCTGATCCCTTTGACAAACCACTCCGGAAGGCTGCGCCAGGAGGCGGGCCAAGCGGGCGCGGAGGCGCTTATCGCCAAAGCGCTGAGGCGGCTGGGATGGAAAGAGGACGAATTGGGCAAGCGGGCCAAAAGCGATCCGGGCAAAGTGCGGTTGGCGGCCCAATTGCGCCAGGAGACGACCCTGACCATCGGGCAGATCGCGCAGAGGTTGCACATGGGAACCCGCAACACTTTGGCGACAAACCTGCAAGGAAGAAAAGGCACCAACGGAGGAACGGGATAGTGCAAATATGCGGTTTGACCCCTCCCCCCCCCGCGGCATGCTCACAACCAACGGGGCCGGCAGCACCAATTACGCGAACTACGGGTATGACCCTGTCGGGCAGCTCACCAGCGATTTGGCGGCAGAGCTGATCGGGAGCACCAACCGGATGAACGAGCAGCTTCGTTACGCCTATGACGCGGCGGGAAACCTGAATTACCGGACGAACAACACCTTGGTGGAGAATTTCCAGGTCAACAGCGTGAACGAGTTGACGACCGGGACAAATGAGGGCAGATTGACGGTCATGGGAACGACCTCATCCCAGGCGACCAACGTGACGGTGAACGGAACGAACGCGCTGCTCTACAGCGACGCGACGTTCGCGGCGACAAACATGCCGCTGACGACCGCCTACACCGCCATTGCCAAAGACGCCTACGGCCGGATCAACACCAACACCGCCACGGTGAGCCTGGCGACCAACTCCTCTTTTCAATACGACCTGAACGGGTACCTGACGAACGACGGGACGATGAGCTTTGGTTACGACGATGAGAACCAGTTGACGCAGGTGTGGGTGCCGAACCAGTGGTTTTCGCAATTCACCTACGACGGCAAAATGCGCCGCCGCATCCGGCAGGAGTACACCTGGTCCGGTGGCTGGGTGCAGACGAACATCGTGTATTACGTCTATGACGGCAACGTGGTCATCCAGGAACGGGACATCAATAACCTGCCGACGGTCACTTACACGCGCGGAAAGGACCTGAGCGGGAGCTTGGAGGGCGCTGGCGGGATTGGCGGACTGCTGGCGAGAACAGACAATGATGCGCAACAAACGGCCTTTTATCACGCTGACGGCAATGGCAATGTAACGATGTTGGTCAACTCCTACCAAGCCGTTGTTGCGAAATACCTGTATGATGCCTTTGGGAACACGCTGTCTTTGTCCGGTCCGGCTGCCTATGCCAACCTCTACCGCTTTTCGAGCAAGGAAGCGCATCAGAATTCGGGCTTGGTTTATTACCTATACCGGTACTATGATCCGAATTTGCAGCGATGGCCAAATAGCGAGCCGTTGGGAGATCGAGGTTGGGTGTTTCGTCTAACTGCGATTACGTCGAAACGCACACTTGATTTAATTGTGGCAAATGGTGGTTTTCTTGGAAGCATCGAAGGCTGGGGTGAAGTTGACTTATATTCATTTTCAAAGAACAACCCTGTTAACCGAATGGATTCCTTCGGGCTTTCCTCCGGGCAAAATATAGCGCGTGCCATAGCTTGTGGTGCCGCATGCAATTGGTGTTTGTTGTTACCAGGTGAACACGCCAAGTATTGGTGCGGCATTCTATGTGTCGCGCCATGCATGGAATACTGCACTGGACCTGGAAATTGTGATGGACATTACCACCCGCCGCCTCCTGGTATCTTTCATGGCAAGTAAGGAACTTTAAAATCTGAGAATAAGAGCGTTTCATTCATTACAATCCGAACAATTCAATCATAATTACAGAACACACCCGTCTCATAAGGGGAAAAGTCTGGTGCTGACCTGTTCATTTGCAAGGGTTTAATTGGTCTTCGGGGTAAAATGAGATTTTGATTTTTCCGAGTTTGGCTTTTGGGTGTGGTATGCGCCTGTTTGGGCGCGTGTGCTGTCCCATAGCTTTATTGGAAGCCGGGGAAATACGCCTGCTCGGGCCGCGCCAAGTGGCGAAAGCTGCCGCCTGCTGTCCCATAGCACGCCAGCAAATTGAGCAGATCATATTTCTCCCAGAGCGCCGCCCGCAAAATCGTGAACAGCCGGGTGAAGCTGTGCGCCCAGTTGGAGAGGTGACTGAGGTAGCGCAACAGCACGTAGGTCAACAGCGCCGTCCACACCTGCCAGCGCACGGCGTTGGCGTTGTGGCCCAGAAAATCCGCCAACTGCAAGGTCTGCTTGATTTGTTTGAAGAAGACTTCGATCTGCCAGCGGCAGCGGTAAAGGTCGGCCACGCTGCGCGGACTCCACTCCAGGTTGTTGGTCAGGAAGGTCATTTCCCGTTCCTCTCCATCAATCTCGACCAGCGCCACCACCCGGCGCATCAACTCCGGCGCGGGTTTGTTCTCGTTGCTCAGGACGATCACTTCGTCGCGCAAAATCTTCGGGTCTCTGGAGGCGGGCATTTTCCGCACCACCTCATAGCCCATGTTCTCCTTGGCCCGCGTCACCCAAAAGACCCCGCGCCCGTCCAAATCCCGCAAGTGGCCGAAGTCCACATAACCCTTGTCGAACAAGGCGATTTCGCCGCTCTTCAAGTCGGCGCACAGTTCCCGCGCCCGTCGGTTGTCGTGCTCGGCGGCAGTGTCCACAATGACAAAACCGGGCAAAAGATTCTGCAGATTCAACCGCATATGGGTTTTGGCGGCGGCCTTGCGCCGGCGGTGCTTGGCCCAGTCCAGGCAGTTGGCCACCAGTTCCATGGTCGTGCTATCAATCACATGGATGGGCATCTTGAAACGGAAGGCGGGGCCACGGCGCTGGCCCGCGGCAAAGCCGGGCGTCTGTGCTTTCAAATGCTCCAGGACCCGCCAGAAGAGTTGTTCGGCCATCTGGGCCGGACGCTCCCGGTTGGCGTGGGAGAGGCCGTTGCGGCTGGGGGCGCTGGCGCCGCGCAAAGTGGACAGCGGCCCGGAATGCAATTGCAGCGAGTCGCACAGATCGTTGAGTCCGATGCAATGGGTGAGTTGCGCGTCCAGCAAACTGACCGTGTGACTCCACGGACTGAAGGTGCGCGACTTATCCAGAGCCCCGGTCTCCCGCGCTATTTTGGAGACTTCATGCGCAGGAATGAGATTGCAAATCTGGCGCAAAACGTTAAACCGGGACCGTGTTGGTTTGATTTTTTTGTTTTTCATGCCTGCCTTGTGGCAGGTTCAAATGGTCAAGCCAACACTTTTTTCCAATTTCCTGTGGGTTGGCTGTGATTACAGAAGGCATGTGTGCGATTAAATATCCGATTCATTGTAATCATATTAAAGCTATGACTAAAAAACTCTTCGCTATAAGATACTGCATTTTTGTAATCTCTATTATACTCGCTTGGACTTTGTTTTCGGTAATAATTCGGCTACAAAATCCTAAATGGCGCGATACCATTACGCTGATGCTAGTCCTTTATTGTACATACAGCACATTGGATGGCATCCTCTCGATGATCGTGAAATGGAGGGCCAAAAATGGAGCCCCATGAAAGGGTCACCGATAATCCACTAGGCAACCAATAGCATGGCGCGTGCCACCTATTGGAACGGTGCCAAATGAGCTTCACGTTACTTACCTGCCTCGCCTCGATGGGGAGAGTTTTCACTTATCATTCCGAACGCCTCAACACAAGTGCAAGGGGTAACCCATTAGGGCGGGTGTCAACAGGCAAAACGCTTCTGTCCCCAATTTTCTTTATTGGGTTCTTCCCGGGCCGCCAAACTCTTCTTTACAGGCCGCATCCGATCCCTTCATTTCGCTCGCGTGATTCGGTCCGCTTCCGGTGAAGCGATCCGTTCAGTCACCCATCAGGTTCTAGCGCGGGTTTGACAGCCTGGCCTGTTTTGGCCTTTTCTCTAAAAGCTGTCTTTGTCTTTTCTTCCCTCTTGGCCTTCGCGCCCAACTCGGTTTTCCGAGTCCAGAAAACGTCCAGTGCCGGGCCGTGTTCATTCAATTTATCAAAGGGGTCAGACCAGATGTTTGCCCAATAAAATGTGTAATCGCCTGTAAATCATTGGTTTATAGATTGCTCTCCGCATGAATGGCGGGCGGTCAAGGGCCTGGAGGCTTTTCGTGGCATTGTCATAACCATAATCGCAAACACTCAACCTCATTCCGCCCGGCGGCGAAAAGGCCTTTTCCCGAATCACGCGACGCACAAATTTGCGGCCTTGGCATTGCTCACGGCAGAAAGGGGAATGCCCTGGTCGAAGGTCACCAATCGCCCCTGATGTTGTGCCGCCAGCGCCAACAAATAGAGATCGGTCAATTGGCGCGAACTGTGGATGCGTTCCGCGGCGAAGATCTTGTCGTCACGCAGCGAAATCTCATCCGGCCAGAATTCGTGGTTGCTTTGCCCGGTGAATTTCCGCAACCGGCCAATCAAATCGCACGGCGCGAACCGCATTTTCCCGCTGTAATTCGGATTGGACATGATGCGGACGACGCCGTTTTCCGTGATCGGACAACTGGCCCAGCCGTGTTTGGCATTCGTCGCCCACCAGTCATGAGCGCGTTCGTGAAACGCATGATCGGGGTCGAGCAACGCGATGATGACATTCACGTCCAGCAGGGCGCGCATCGCTCAGACTCCTTCCTCGTCCATCAAATTCCGAACACGTTCCAGCGTCACCACTTCGCCGCGCGAGGGCAGCAACGGCACCCCGCCGCGCGAGCCGGAAATCTTTCTTAATTTCGCGGTCGAACCGGCCAGACCGCGCCGCGCCAAAGTGGAAATGATTTGTCCCGCCGTGCCGCCGTCGCGCTGCGCCAGTTCCTTGGCCGCTTGCAGCACGTCATCTTCAATGTCTAAAGTTGTTCTCACGCATCTGACGCTACTGCATCACCGCATCAAAGTCAATTCCTGCGTTTCTGCTTTCGGCATCAAGGTGAATCAAGGTATTCTTTAAGAATACGTTGTCGCATGAATCCGGCTCCTGACCGCCCCGTTGACAAGCATGACGCGCCCCCGCTGATGGGGGATCGCGGGCAAAGAGGATTCCACGCCATGGCCAAGCCGGTCGGTTCCACCTGCAACCTGGATTGCACTTATTGCTATTACTTGAGCAAGGAGAATCTCTCCAAAGGCCCGGGCGCCGGACGAATGTCGGACGAGACGCTGGAGCTGTTTATCAAACAATACATCGCCGGGGTGACGGGAGACGAGGTGATCTTTTCCTGGCAGGGCGGCGAACCCACGCTGCTGGGTCTGGAGTTCTTCCGCAAAGTGGTCGCTTTGGAGAAGAAACACGCCCGGCCGGGCCAGCGGATTGAAAACGATTTGCAGACCAACGGAACGCTGCTCAACGCGGAGTGGTGCGAGTTCCTCAAAGCCCATCGTTTCCTGGTGGGGCTGAGCATAGATGGCCCCCGTGACATCCATGACCATTACCGGGTGACCAAGGGTGGCCGCCCCACCTTTGACCAGGTTTTTGCCGCCGCCAAACTGCTCCGGCGCCAAGGCGTGCCCTTTAACACGCTGACCTGCGTCCATCGCTTCAACGGGCGGCGCCCGGTGGATGTGTACCGCTTTCTCCGGGATGAACTCAACTCCACCTATATCCAGTTCATTCCCATCGTCGAACACAAGAGCTTCGAGCGGACCGCGCCGCAGACCTGGAACCAGGCCGAGCTGCCCAGAGACGGTGAGCCGGAGGCGCGGCCGGGCCATCCCAACTCGATTGTCACCGACTGGTCGGTGGATCCGGAGGACTGGGGGTATTTTCTCTGTCGTGTGTTTGACAGGTGGCTGGATCGGGACGTGGGCAAGGTGATGGTCAATCATTTTGAGACGCTGGTGGCCCAGCACCTCGGACTGCCCTCCCAAATGTGCATTTACAGCGAAGTCTGCGGCAGGGCTGTGGCGGTGGAAAATGACGGCAGCGTCTATGCCTGCGACCATTATGTTTACCCGGAGTACCGCCTGGGCAACCTCAAGTCCGAACCTCTCGGCCAGATGGTTTTCTCGCCGGGCCAGGCCCAATTCGGTCACGCCAAGAGCGCGAGCCTGCCGCGGTATTGCCGCCAGTGCGCCTACCTGACGGACTGTTGGGGGGAATGTCCGAAAAACCGGCTCATCCGCACGCCTGAGGGCGAGCCGGGGCTGAACTACCTGTGCCGCGGGTTCAAGAAATTCTTTGGGCACGCCCTGCCTGAAGTCGAGCGCATCGCCGCCCGGTTGCGCCAGGAACCGCTCCACCCCCGCCCGCGCATGTAGGCGAATTTAAGCCATTTTGAATCCGTCGCGAAGCAGGAACAGCGTTCACTTCTTTGCGCTCCTTGAGCAAGGTCCATTCACCGGTTTCCCAGCGCGATGGATTTCAGTGTGGTATAAGCGGCCCCTTGTGGGGAAAGCACGCTCTGCATCAGATCCACTCTTCCCGCCTCCCACTCCCCAAAGGCGCGCTCCTGTGCTCTGGCCAGGGCCTCGGCCAGCTCTCTCCGCCCCGCGGCATTCAATTCCGCAACGCGGCCGATCGTCAAATGCGCGTGGAATGGGCGGTCCTCGCCAGCGCAACCGCGGGCCAGGAAACCGGCCGCAATCGCCTTTTGCAGGTTTTCCAACGGCCGCAAATCGCCCGTCAAGCCGGCCCAGATGATGCGCGGCCGGCTCTGATTGGGAAAACATCCCAACCCCGCGACGCCGACTTGGTGCCGGCGGTGTCCCTCGCAGGCCGCCTGCAGAGCGGATTCCATTTCGGGGAGGCGCGCGCTGGCAATCGGCCCAAGGAAATGCAACGTCAGATGGATTTGTTCGGGCCGGGTCCAGCGAACCGCCCGCGCCGGCATTCCCTTGCCCAATCCTGCGGCCTCAGCTTGCAGGCCGGCGACGATGTGGGCCGGCGGAAAGATGGCGATGAACAGTCGTTTTGTTTCGGTTTCGGGCATAAGCACCGAAAGATGGCAGGCGTGACGTTGGCCCTGACCCATCCTGCGGAATGAGCGCGAGTGATTCAAGCGCAAAATTGGGGCTTCGCAGCAGAAGAATCGCCGGCTGGTTTCCAAATTGTTCTTGTGAAGATAGAGAACCAGGCTTAGAATCCTTCTTAGGTTTCCCGGCGGGCAGTCGGGATTCCTTCAGGCATGCTTGGCCTGTCGCAAACCATGAGCAATCAAAGTCACTTGAAGACCGTCCGGTTCTGTTCCTGCCTCTGTTGTCTATTGTGGTTGGCTGGCATCGCCCCCGTGCGGGCGGCCAACTGGCCCGGCTTCCGCGGGCCTGCGGGGGACGGGACGGCGGAAAAGGAAACGGCGCCGGCGCAGTTTGGCCCGACCAGCAACCTGCTCTGGAAAACCGAAATCCTTCGCGGCCATTCTTCGCCGGTAATCTGGAACGGCCAATTGTTTCTGACGGGCGAAGATGGGAATAAGCTGAGTACGATCTGCCTGGACTGCCTGTCGGGCAAGACGCGCTGGGAACAAAGCATCGAGGTGGAGAAACTGGAGAAGATTCATCAAGCCAACTCCCATGCGACTTCCACGCCCGTGACGGAAGGAAAGAGGCTCTACGTTTATTTTGGATCCTTTGGGCTGCTGGCCTATGACCTGGCAGGCCAGGAACTCTGGCGCAAACCTTTGCCGATGGCCAAAACCTTCAACAATCAGGGCACCGGCACCTCTCCCATCCTCGCGGACAACAAGCTCCTGGTTTTCGTTCAAGTTGGGAAAGATTCCCACCTCCTGGCGGTGAACCCGGCCGATGGCGGGGTCATCTGGAAGGCGCCCATGCCGGTTTACAACAACAGTTACTCCACCCCCGTTAGCTGGACGGAAGAAGGCCAGGCCGTGGTGGGCCTGGAGTGCGCCGATCGGTTCACGGCCTTCCATCTGGCCGACGGCACGGAGGCCTGGTGGGTCAATGGTGTCGCTTTCCAAGCCTGCAGCACACCCGTCCTGGCGCGCGACCGTTTGGTCATCGCCGCCGCGGGCGCGCAAGGAGAGCTGTCCAACATGACGCCCCCGCCCGCTTTTGAAGAAGCGCTCAAAAAGTATGGCCGGGCCGGGGAGGCGGCGATTGCCTTCGAGGACATTCCCGACGATGTGCTGTTTACAGACCGCCAGAATTCGGGCGGCCAGGGAAACATGAGCCTCAAGCAGGCCTTCGGCTTGTTTGGCGGTGTCAAAAAAGGCGACAAGGTCAACCGCGAGACCTGGGAGCAGATTTGCGGGAGGCTGACCGCCTTTCGCACCGGTCCTTATAACCGAACGGTCGTGATGTCCGTGCGCACCGGCGGCCGGCAGGACGTGACGGGGTCGCATATCCAATGGCAGGAAACCAAGGGAGTGCCGGAAGTGCCTTCCCCCCTGGTCTGGCACGGACGGCTCTATCTGATCCGCAGCGGCGGGCTGCTGGTTTGCCGCGATCTGGAAAACGGGACGCTCATCTATGAAGAGAGGCTCGATTCCCCGGGTGGTTATTTCGCTTCGCCCCTCCTGGCCGATGGCCGGATTTATCTCGCCTCGGATCGCGGAACGGTCACCGTCGTCAAGGCGGGGGATTCGTGTGAAGTGCTGGCGCGGAACGAGCTGGGCGAACCGGTCATCGCCTCGCCCGCCATCAGCAACCACACCCTCTACATTCGTTCCAGCGGTCAACTTTGGGCCTTTGCAGAGAAGAGATAGCTATGGCGCTTCACGCCGCCGCCAGCAAAATGCATGCGGCGGAGGCGGCGCATATTTGGCGGCGCGCTCCCCCGACCGCATACGCATCGCCGGCTGCGAAAGCCCGTAATGCGTCAGTGACAGCAGGGACACCGTCGGAATGCGCCCGTCCCCGGGCGCAGCAACGCCCGGACTTCCGCCGCGCCCGACAAATCCCGAAGCCGCCGTGTCTGCGCCGGATGCTGCGCCCGGGGACGGGCGCACTCCTTCACCGACGCAGTACGAAAGCGCGCGTTTTGCCTTTGAGTTTGGCGGGCGACAGCGGTTAAGCTGGCTTGATGAATCATAGAGGGATAGCGCGCCGCGCCGCCATCAGAATAATCTTTGCCTCGTTGGTGTTCACGATGGGGGCCTGTTGCATTGCCGCCGCCTTGCGCGCGCTGGAGCGCGAGTCGCACCTTCTGTCCACGATTTGCATTGTGGTTTCGTTGGTCCTGGGCGCGGTTTGGATGCTCTTCGCCGTCTTCACGATTTATTTCTTCCGCGACCCGGAGCCGAATCCTCCCTCCGGCCCCGGTCTGGTGGTCTCGCCGGGCCACGGGAAAGTGGATGCCATCGAGAAAATCATTGAAACGCAATTCATGGGCGGGCCGTGCCACCGGGTTTCCACCTTTTTGTCCGTGATTGATGTTCATGTGCAGAATGCGCCCGTGGCGGGGAAGATCGTCTTTTTCCAACAGACCGCCGGCCAGTTCCTGAGCGCGCTCAAGGGGGAATCGGCCCTGCACAATGAGAATGTGCTGCTCGGTTTTGCCTCCGCGGAAACGCCGGGAGAAAAAATCGGGGTGCGGCTGATCGCCGGGGTTTTGGCGCGGCGCATCGTGCCCTTTGTGCAGATGGGCGACGAGGTCAGGCGGGGGGATCGCCTGAGCCTGATTCAATTCGGTTCGCGCTGCGATCTCTACCTGCCGCTGCATTACAAAATCATGGTCAAGCCGGGTGATAAAGTTGTTGGCAGCCAGACGGTGATGGCGGCAAAATCCTGAATCATGGAAAAACATCCTCCAAGCGCGGAAAGCGAACGGCCCCAGGCGAAGCTCAGGATTTATTTTCTGCCCAACCTGATGACGGCGGGAAATCTGTTTTGCGGTTTTGTCGCGCTGACCAAGATCGTGGAGGCGAAGATCGGGGCCGATGGCAAGATGGATGCCAGCGCGTTTTTGGAAATCAAATTGGCCCTGGCGTTTATCCTGCTGGCCTGCATTTTTGACCTGCTGGACGGCCGCCTGGCGCGCATGGGCGGGGTGGAGAGCGACTTTGGCCGCGAATTTGATTCGCTAGCGGACCTGATTTCATTCGGGGCGGCGCCGGCCTTCCTGGTTCACCGGGTGGTGCTGCGGGATGTTTTTAAATACACGCCGGAGGTCGGCTGGTTTATCGCCTCCATCTATTTGATCTGCGGCGCCTTGCGCTTGGCGCGCTTCAATTGTCTGGCGGCGATGCCGGGCGGCAGCGGCGGCAAGGAATTTCTGGGCTTTCCCATCCCGTCGGCGGCGGGGCTGGTGGCGTCGGTCACGCTTTTCCTGATGTGGGGTGAGAAAGATGAACGGGATTTTGCCACCGGTTTGTGGCGCTACGTTCTGCCGGGCCTGATGTTGTTTCTCTCCTTCATGATGGTGAGCGAAGTCAAATATCCCTCCTTCAAAACCCTCGATCTGCGCGCGCGGCGCAGCTTTACCAAGATGGTGGTGACGGTGCTGTTCATCGGTTGCCTGATTATTCTGCGGAATCACATTTTGCAATTTGTGCTCCCGCTCATGTTCACCGCCTATCTGCTCTACGGATTCGTCCGGCCGCGGATTTCGCGCAAAGTGCGGGAGGACATCGAGGAGGAGACCGAAGACGACGACGAGCCGACGCTCACCCCTTGACATGTTGTTCAATCTTCCTCCCTCGCTCGTCGCGGCCTTGACCGGTTTTCTCAGCGGATTTCTTCTCTCCGTGCCGGTGGGGCCGGTCAACCTGACCATCATGAACGAAGGGGCGCGGCGCGGCCTGCTCTGGGCTATGTTGATCGGTTTGGGCGCCGTCGTCATGGAGGTGATTTACTGCGCCCTGGCCTTCACCGGATTCGCCGCCTTCTTCACCGGGCCGATCATGAAGGCGGGGATGGAGCTGGTCAGCTTTGTCTTCATGCTCTATCTGGGCGTCCGCTTTTTGAGCGTGCGCAAGGTCGAAATGCCCGGCGAGGTGGAAGAGCGGATCGAAGGCAAATTAAATCCCCGCTCGGCCTTCGCCATCGGTTTTGTGCGCGTGATGGCCAACCTGGGCGTGTTCGCTTTTTGGATTGTCCTGGCGGCCAATTTTATCTCCCACGGGTGGGTGCAGCCGACCTGGCCCGGCAAGCTCTTCTGTGTCGCCGGCGTGGCGGCCGGCACCGGCCTTTGGTTCAGCGGACTGAGTTATGCCGCCTCGCGCGGCCACAAGAAATTCACGGAAAAAACGTTGCTGCGCATGGAACACTTTTCCGGGCTTTGCATGCTGATCCTGGCCACGGTCCACGGCGGCTACATGGCCTGGCAAATGGCAAAACATAAAATCTAAACCGGCGGTTTAAACCCCATGAATGTCACCTATTACGGTCACGCCTGTTTCGCGGTTGAGCTGGAGGGCCGCACCCTCCTTTTCGATCCCTTCATCTCGGCCAATCCGCTGGCCGCCGCCATTGACCTCAAATCGGTGCCGGCCGATTTTATCCTGGTTTCCCACGGCCACCAAGACCATCTGGCCAACGCCGTCGCCGTGGCCCAACGGACCGGCGGAACCGTCATTGCCAATTATGAGGTGGCGACGTGGCTGGGCAAAAATGGCGCGGGCAAAATCCATCCGCTCAACCACGGCGGCGCCTGCAGTTTTGATTTCGGACGCGTCAAGTTCGTCAACGCCATTCACTCCAGCAGTTTGCCGGACGGCTCCTACGGAGGCAATCCGGGCGGATTTGTGGTGGAGAGCGCCCAGGGAAATTTCTATTACTCCGGAGACACGGCGCTGACCCTGGACATGAAATTAATCGGCGAGTCCACCCGCCTGGCCTTTGCCGTCTTGTGCGTGGGCGGCAATTTCACCATGGACGCGGAGGACGCCGTCAAAGCCGCCCAGTTGCTCAACTGCGACCAGATTGTGGGGGTGCATTACGACACCTTCCCGCCCATCAAAATTGATCACGAGGCGGCGCGCAAAAAATTTCAGGCCGCCGGCAAAAAGCTGCATCTTTTGAAGATCGGCGCCAGCCGCAAGTTTTAAGGATGTGGAAGCCAAACAGCCCAAATCACTCTGGTGGTTTGAGCCGCGATGGTCTTACTGGCCGCGGCTGATAAAGGAAGTATCCACGATACTTCAGCTCAAAACGTGGCTGCGAATTGTCGCCATCGTCATCTTGTTGACTGTCCTCCTCGCCTCCGCGGTGAAGCGGGCGCTGCCTGATTTTCAATTCGACTGGGCAGGCCGTCTCGCAATGAGTATCGGGGGTCTTGTTCTCGGGCTGGCTGGTTGTCTTGGCGCCTATTGGCTGATACCTCCGATCATTCGGGTCCACGCCAAAGGGATCTCGCGACAGCAAGGCCAGGGCGCTTCTTGGCGCCTCCGTGCTGATATTCGACGCCTCACCATTGACACCACCGACCCGGGGCGGCCCCGCCTTAGCATAGAAGCAACGGGCAAGAAACCCTTTGAGTGCGGCATCGCCACGAAAGTGAGCGTTGCGGCGCTGGCGGCATTTCTGCGCGCGACCTTCCCGGAATTGGCGGTGGAGGAGAAGAAATGAAGCCAGCTTTTTTCAAGAACATTCGGGCCAGCCGGAATGCGCCTCACCACCCCGGCCCCAACCTGGCCTCGACAGCGCTTGTCACCCGTTCGTAACCTTTTGTGGTTAAGGTTTTTGCCTGAAATTCCGATGATAATGGATAAATGGACAACCTTGCGCCGCAGAGTATGCTGCTTTGCCAGCCGGCACGACCGACCTCACCTTCAGGCCGTGCCATGCCTAAGCCGGGTCCATCCTTCCCGTGAACGCGCTGGCCAATCATGGAGTGGACTTCTACGTGGCCCATGAATCTCTCAAGGCCACCATTCTCACGTCGCTGCTGACGGTGTGGGTGTTGATTGGCGTCTTTGTATATCTCAACCGCTATACCAAACGGCGCTACTTCACCGTTTGGACGGCGGCCTGGATGTTTTACGTCCTGTGGCTGACCTTGAACCTGGGCGATGTGACGGGGGAAAACGCGCCCCTCATTATCATGGCCGAGCAATGGTGTGTGGCCACCACGGCCGTCTTCCTGATGTGGGGCAGCTTTCGTTTTTTGGGGTTGCGGGTGCGGGAGACCGCCTTCGGCTTGTTCATGGCCTTCTTGTTTTTGTGGAGTTATCTGGGGGTCTATCAATTGGGGCGGCCCTTCCCGGCCGTGGTCGCTTTGTTCGCGCTGATCGGCCTGGCGGGGATGGTCACCGCCGTGGCCTTCGCGCGCCATCGTTGCCTGCGGGGCTACATCGGCGCCAGCATGCTCTCGCTGGGATTTTTCCTGTGGGGCCTTTATTTTATCGGCTACCCCTTTGTCGCGCGCGTCCCTGATTTGCTGGCCACAGGCTTTTTCCTCTCGGCGGTGCTGCAGTTGTTCATCGCCGTCGCCATGATCATCCTGGTGCTGGAGGAAGTGCGCACGACCAACCACGCCGCGCTGCAGAATCTGCGCTCCGAGAAAATCAGGACGGGCCAATGGCGCAGCGCGGCCGCTTCCGCCGAGCAACAATACCGCTGCCTCTTTAACAAGGCGGACGAAGCCATCATTATCACCGCCGCCGGCGATCTGCGCATTCTTGACTTGAACCAAACCGCCGTCCATCTGCTCGGCCTGAGCCAGGAGGAGGCGCGGGAGCAGTTTCTGCCTTCCTTCTGCCCGGCCTCCGGGCGCCCCGCCCCGGTCCCGGGCGACAGCGTGGCCTGGGTCAACCGTTTATGCGCCCAGCGCACCCTGCGGGTGTTGAAGAAAGACGGCGGCGCCACCCTCTCCCAGGTCGAAAGCTCCCGGCTGGATTACAAGGGACAGGACGCCTTCCAATTCTTCTTCCGCGAAGTCACCGACCGCGGCCGCCTGGAACAGCAGTTGCGCCAGGCCGAAAAACTTTCCAGCCTGGGCCAGATGATCTCCGGCGTCGCCCACGAATTGAACAACCCCCTTGCCGTCATCAAAGGCTATCTGGATTTGGTCATGGCCCACCACGACATCAACCCCCGGACCCGCGCCGACCTGGAGAAAGTCGTCCAGGAATGCGACCGCGCCGGCAAACTGGTGCGCCATTTCCTCTCCTTTGCCCACGAGCAGCGGCCCCGGCGGGAAATGGTTCATGTCAATACTTTGATTGAGCGCGTGGCCGATCTGCGCCGCGCCGACCTCACCGCCGCCGGGATTGAGTTGTTCCTGGATTTGGCCGCCGATCTGCCTGCCACCTCGGCGGATCCCGACCAGATCCAGCAGTTGATGATCAACCTCCTCAATAATGCCATTCAAGCCATGGCCGCCTCCCCTCCGCCGCGCACCCTGAGAATCACCACCCGGATGAAGACCCCCGCCGCCCTGCTCATTTCGATGGAAGACAGCGGTCCGGGCGTGCCGCCGGACCTGCAAACCCGCATCTTCGAGCCGTTCTTCACCACCAAACCCGACGGCGCCGGCACCGGCCTGGGACTTTCCATTGCGCACAGCATCATGCTGGAACACCGCGGGCGCATTAGTTGCGATCGCTCCACCTTGGGCGGGGCGGCCTTCCACCTCGAATTCCCCATCGTCAGTCTGGCGGCGGCCGCGCCTATCCGGCAGATCACGCCGCTGCCCGCGCCCCCCTCGCCCCGGTTTTCCGCGCGCGTGCTCGTGCTCGACGATGAACAATTCATCGCCGAACTGCTCTCCGAAATGCTCGGCGTGCTGGGGCACCGGCCCGTCGTTTGCCTCTCCCCCGTCGGCGCCTTGGACCTCCTGCAATCCTCCCCATTCGATCTGGTCATCTCCGACTTCCGCATGCCCGTGATGAACGGCGAACAATTCTACCATGCCTTGGCCAAAATAAATCAGGACCTGGCCCGGCGCGTCATCTTTCTCACCGGCGACGTGGTCAACGAAGAAACCCAGCAGTTCCTGACCTCCACCGGCAATCCGCATTTGGACAAGCCCTTCCAACTGACCCGTCTGGAGGCCGTCATCGCCGAAGTCCTCTCCGCCCCGACAACTGTGGCAGTCTGATCCCCGCCGGCCTGTTCATCAGAATTTAAGGAACTTGCGCAGTTTCGGTGACGGGATTACTTTTCATTGACATGAACCGGACTCAAATCGAAGCCGCTCTGGAGCGGAACATGCCGTTCACCCTGCGGATGGCGGATGGCAGGGATACCCCGTCCCGCACCGCGATTACATCAGCTTGCCGCCACGGGGTGCATTCGTCGTTGTTTTCGATGACCGGGAGCATGTTTTTGTCCTCCCACTGCTGACCATGACTGGATTGAGCTATCAATCCGACGGGACGAGCGCCCCCGAGCCACGCGGCAGCTAACCAATCATGGGGGATTGTCTGGACCGCAAGGGCTAATGTCTTTTTGAGGCCGCGCGGGTTTTTTCGGCGGCGGAAAAAGTATGGAAAGTGAGGGATCCGGTCAGCCGATTTGGATGTCGAATTGTCCGCGAAAAAAACGGAGCCGCTAGCGGCCGCTTTTGGTTTCTGCTCCGGCCGCCTTCTGCAATTCGACGGCATAGACTTGGTTGGCGCCGGAGAGGTTGGAACGGAAGACCAGCCATTTCATGTCGGGCGTGAAGATGGCGTTGGGTTCGAGGGTGTAGTTGTGCCGGGCCATGTTGACCAGACGCTCGGAATGGAACACGCCGGGGCTGATGAAGCCGGTTTGGTTCAGGTTGGTTCCAGTGTTGTCCGGCAGGAGTTCGGGATGAAAGAGATATAACCACTGGCCATGGGCGGCGTGGGCCACCATGCCGGGACTGCCACCGTCCCCGCTGAACAGCTTGCCGTCGGGGGAGACGTTGAAATGGACGGACCATTCGTCGCGCTGGAGATGATACCAGGTCCGCTGGCCGGAGGTGACGTTGTAGCCCGCCACCCAGAAATCCTCCCCGCGCGGCGTCTGGAGATCGTACCAGATCGTCCGGCCGTCGGCGCTCCAGAATTCATGGCCGGCGATTTCCATGGCCATGCTGCGGGTGTGGACCTTGGTCAGTTGCGTGCCGTCGCTGCGGATGGTCCAGATGCGGTCCACTTTGTGCCAGGGACCTTCGTGGCAGAACAGCAGCAGGCCGGGATCGGTCGGGGAAAATTGCAGGTGGTTGAGCCAGTCGTTGCAGCGGTTGCACTTTGTTACTTCGCTCGTCTGGAGGTTGAGGAAAAAAAGCTCCATCGTCAGGTGCTGGTTGAAACGGTCTTCGATGTTTCTGGCCTTGGACCCGGTGCGGGCGTTGGTTTGCTCAATGGGAGCGGGCGGAGCCTGGCCGGGCTCAGTGATGGTGCCGGCCAGCATGGTTTCGTCGGCGTTGACGCTGATGACGGCGCCGTTGGGCGGGACTTTGGCGATTTCCAGCGGGTTCCTCGTTTCGGGGTCCACGGCAAAAACCGATTGGTCGCGCGTGTAAAAAATCCGGCCGGTTTTGCGGCCCGTCATGAGGAGGCGGACGCGGCCGGAAACGATCTGCTCGATGGCGCGGGTCTGCAGGTTGACCGCGGAAATCCCGCTGGGTGTGGTGATGATGAGTTTGCGGCCATCGGGCGTGAAGGGGTTAAGGTTGAAATACAGGCTCTCGCTGCCCGGTTCCCGGGAGAGGCGGATGACACGGTGGCCGGTGTCCGCATCAATCCATTCGGCCGGCGCTTCGTTGGTGTCCGCCCCGGCCCGGCCGTGAGCGGCCGGAAGAAACAGGCACGACAGCAGAATGGCTTTGGCTGTGGTGCGACAAAATCTGGTCTTCATGGATGAGCGGCATATTCCCGCAATGCCGGGGTGGTTTCAAATCAATTGTCCGGAGATTTCGCCGGATTTCGCCCGACGGCAAATGGATAACCCTGGAAAGAGACCTCTGCAAAACGCGCGTCCACGATTGTAACGGCGGTTTATGACCGCCGCAAACCAGGGGAAATAACGGCATGGCGACGGTCATAGACCGCCGCTACAGGCGTTTTGCAGAAGTCCCTGGGAATGAAGGGATGGGCCAGATGCTGCTTGACCGGCCTGGCCAACTTGACTAAGTTAGTTCATTATGATGACGGTCAATACGCACGAAGCCAAGACCCAGCTTTCAGCCCTGCTGGCGCTGGTGGAGCAAAAAGGGGAGAAAATCCTGATCTGCCGGCATGGACGCCCGGTGGCGGAACTTTCCAGGGCCAAAGCCAGGAAGCGCCGCAACCGGCTTGCGGTGGACCCTTCCTTGCGGGTGCAACTGCGCTATGACCCGGTCGAACCGCTGTCGGAGGAAGAGTTTCCCGCGCAATTCCGGTGAAATACATATTGGACACATGCGCTCTGATTTGGCTCGTCAATGGCGACCGCCAGCTCAGTCCGGAGGCCACCCGCATCTGCGGCCTGCCGGAGAGCCAGTTGTACGTTTCGGCGGTCAGCGCCTGGGAGATCGCGCTCAAGGCGGCGCGCCGCAAACTTTCCCTTCGCACTTCGCCGGAAGCCTGGTGGCGGCGCGCTTTGGACCAGCACGAATTGGAGGAACTGCCCATGACCTCCCGCATTGCAATCGCCGCGGCAGCTCTTGAGGCGATTCACAACGACCCATTTGATCGCGTGCTCATCGCGACCGCGGCCGAACATGGTTTGAGGATTCTCAGCCCGGATCGCCTGATTTCCCGGTATCGAAATGTGGGCGTGGTCTGGTAACATCCCCGCGCATGGCTCAGATCGTTCTCACCACTCTCAACGCCCGCTACATTCACGCGGCCTTTGGATTGCGCTATTTGCTGGCCAATCTCGGTCCGCTGCGCGCCCAAGCCTCCCTCTTGGAGTTTGACCTTCAGCAGCGCCCGCTGGAGATCGTGGAAACTATTCTCGCCCAGGATCCTCAGATTGTCGGACTCGGCGTTTATATCTGGAATGTCACGCAAGCAACCGAAGTGGTGGCGGCGCTGAAACGGGTGCGCCCGGACCTGACCGTGGTGCTGGGCGGGCCGGAGGTCAGCTACGAAATGGCGGAACTGGAAATTGTCCGGCTGGCGGATTACGTCATCACCGGGGAGGCGGATTTGAAATTTGCGGAGGTTTGCGCGGAACTTCTGCAGGGCACGCGTCCGCCCGCAAAGATAATCGCGGCGGACATCCCCGATCTGGCGCGCCTGCAACTGCCTTACGATTTCTACAATGACGATGATGTGGCCCACCGCGTCATCTATATCGAAGCCTCGCGCGGCTGTCCCTTTACCTGCGAATTTTGCCTCTCCTCCCTGGACGTGCCGGTGCGCCAGTTTCCGCTGGCCCCCCTTCTGGCCGCGGCGGACCGGCTCCTTGAGCGCGGGGTGCGGCAGTTTAAATTTGTTGACAGAACCTTCAACTTGAACATCGCCGCCAGCCGGCGCGTTCTGGAATTCTTCCTCCAGCGGCAGCGCCCGGGTTTGTTTGTGCATTTTGAGATGATCCCGGACCGCCTGCCCGAGGCCTTGCGGGAGGTGATCGCGCAATTTCCGGCCGGCGCCCTCCAGTTTGAAGTGGGCATCCAGACCTTCGATGAAACGGTTTCCAAAAACATCAGCCGGCGGCAGGATTACGGCCGGCTGGCCGATAATTTGCGGTTTTTGCGCCGGGAGACCGGCGTCCATGTTCACGCCGATTTGATCGCGGGGCTGCCGGGCGAGACGCTGGAAAGTTTTGCGGCGGGCTTTGACCGGCTGGTGGCGATGGGGCCGCAGGAAATCCAGGTGGGCATTTTGAAGCGGCTGCGCGGAACGCCCATTGGGCGGCACGATCAGGCCTGGGAAATGGTTTACAGCGCCCATCCGCCTTATGAGATCTTGCGCAACAAGCTGCTGGATTTCGCGACCCTACAGCGGCTGCGGCGCTTCGCCCGCTACTGGGATTTGACGGCGAACAGCGGCAATTTTGTGGAAACAACCCCGTTGATCTGGAGCCGCGGGTTGCCGCCTTTCGCGGCGTTTCTCGATTTCAGCGCGTGGATTTACGGGCGGGTCGGCCGCCAGCACAGCATCGCCCTGGCCAGTTTGGCCGAACTGCTTTTCCGCTACTTGACCAGCCGGGCCGGGGTCGCGGCGGAGACGGCGGCGCAAACGCTCTGGCGGGACTGGCAGCGGGCGGGCCGCCACGAAAAGCCCGCCTTCCTGGCGGAGCACATTGCGGATGACGGGGTGAGGCTGACGCCACGGCCGGCGCTGGCCCCCAAACGGCAGGCGCGGCGTTTAAGCGCGCGGGAGTGAGCGCTTTTTTGCGGAAAACGGCATGAGCTTTCAATTTCGAAATCGCGCGCAAGCCGGGCGCCTCCTGGCCGCGAAGTTGGAAAGTTACGCCGGGCGGGACGGCCTGCTGGTCCTGGGGCTGCCGCGCGGCGGTGTGCCGGTGGCCTTCGAGGTGGCCGCGAAATTGAAGGCCCCGTTGGGTGTTTTCGTGGCCCGCAAACTGGGTGTGCCCGGCCATGAGGAACTGGCCCTGGGGGCGGTGGCCAGCGGCGGGGTTTGTTTCCTCAACGATTCCCTGGTCCAGTCGTGTCACATTCCCCGGCGGATTTTGGATGAACTCATTGAGCGGGAACGCCGCGAGTTGGAAAGAAGGGAACAAGCCTATCGCCCAGGCGGGCCGCCCGCCTTGCGGGGCCGCACCATCATCCTGGTGGACGACGGCCTGGCCACGGGGGCCTCGATGCGCGCCGCCGTGCGGGCCGCCCGCCCACAGCAGCCGGCCCAAATCGTGGCCGCCGTGCCGGTGGCGGCGCGCGACATCCTGGAGCAATTGCGCCAGGAAGTGGACGCGGCCGAGTGTGTTCAGGCGCCGGAAGATTTCTCCTCCGTCGGCGAATGGTATGAGGATTTCAAGCAGACCACAGACGAAGAAG
The DNA here is from genome assembly GCA_963707025.1 of uncultured Verrucomicrobiae bacterium. Taxonomy (GTDB): domain Bacteria; phylum Verrucomicrobiota; class Verrucomicrobiia; order Limisphaerales; family Palsa-1400; genus JBEKOF01. Next base: position 457,743 of record CAVPOM010000006.1, read on the forward strand.
TGCGCGAGTTGCTGGAGAAGGCGGCTCGCAGATTTTCCAATCGCCTTTCAAAGAAATCCGGGAGCGATAAAAATTGAGGGCCGCCTTTCTCCGTTCAAAGCAAGGAGACCGGATATTGTCTAACGAGGGCGTCGGACGACGCGAGCGTCAACCCATGAGCTTGTGCCTGACAGACCAACATGCGGTCGAAGGGATCGCGATGCAGCCCCGGCAATCCGCTCAACCGCGCCACGGCAGCTTCATCCAACGCCAGTGGCGCGATAAGATGCTTTGCACGTTGCAGCGGGATAAACTGCGCGGGTGGCTGCGGCAACGGAAGTTTGCCGAGGCTGTGTTTCAGGGAAATCTCCCAGAACGAAACCGCGCTCAAGAAAACCTCGTTCCGCGGGTCGCGCACCGCGGAGGCGACTCGCCCAGGTAATTTGGCATCGCCGGCCACGAGCCAAAGAAACTCGCAGGTATCCAGCAGAATCCTCATTTGCCTTCAAACGTCTGTAATACGTCTTCCGACAAAGGGGCGTTGAAGTCGTCCGGAACTGTAAACTGGCCCTTGGCCAAACCGATTGGCCGCGGCTGGGCAGATGTCGGCGGATTGAGAATGGTGAGCAGGCCGGATGCCTTTTCCGGCAGCGCCTCCGCGCCTTTCGGCAGGACCCGCCCGTGGTCAATATCCACTTCAAATGTGAGATAGCTCATGGCAAGACCTTACACTGGAACGCGAATGGGGGCAAGAAGTCAAGGCTCGCATTGGATTTGCACCACCGGTCCCGTTTCTTTCAGTCCGGCCTGCCGCAGCAATAATGTCTTCCGCCGCAATATCACCGAAGAACATGTCGTGGATTGCTGCAAGTCGGTTTCTCGCCAAGGGAGCCTAACGTGTACTCACCCCCATCAGGACAGATCGGCAGAACAAATCCTTCACCACCATGGCCAAAGTAGGGCAACAAATCCTTCCACGTTGGCGTGTCGGTGACTTGTTTTCCAGCTTCCAGCCCCCATTGTGCTTTGGCCGAGTTAATGGCCCGGAGATTCATGATGCACAAATCCACCCTCCTGTTCTCGTTGGGGATCACCCCGGAAAGATCGCCCAGGCCGGCCGCGGACGACGCGCTTTGCCTGTTCCGGTTACCGAGTGCCGCCATGCGTTGATTGAGCGCCTGAATTTCCTGCCGCGCTTTGGCCAGTTCGTTCGTCTGTCCGCGTAATTGCGATACTTCATTGCGCAATCGCGCCAAGTCGCGCACTTGCGCCTGCGAGAGCGCCCCGCCGCCGGCATTGGCCGCCTCTTGCGCAGCGCGCGCCAGTTGCTCCTGCAATGGCGCGACCTGCGCCACCTGTTGCTCCAACGCAGCAGTCTGCTGGTGCAATCCTTTGATGGTTTGGTGCTGCACAGCATCTGTCGCCACAGCGGCGACTGCGACGGCACTGACGATTGCGATTTTTATTTTAGTCATGGTCATAAAGTTTAAGAGCGTGGCGGTGGCGCCGCCGGCGGCCCCGCCGGCGAGGGCAGTCCCGGCGACGGTGGCCGCCAGACCGAGCGGGGCCGCCGACACGAACCCGGCGGCCAGCGCGGTGCCGAGGGCCGCGGCGGAAAAGGCCACGCCGCGATTTTTCAGCAGCACCTGCAATTTGTCCAAGGCGCGGTTGACTCTCATGCGGGCGGCGTCCTCATTGCTGCCCAGCGCTTCCCCCACGGCGCGAAATTCAAGCTGCTCAAAAAAGCGCAGCAGGATGGCCGTGCGGTCATCCGGTTCCAATTGGTTGATCGCTTCATCCAAAATCGGCCCCACCAACGCAAGGTTGGCCGCCGTGTGATCCTCCGGGTTATTCATGGCCACAGCCTGCCTTTCTCTGAAATGACGCCGCCGTTCGCCTCGCATGATGGTTCCGGCTGCGAAACAAGTGTCGCGATGCAGCCATCCCCCGATCATGACTTGCGGGGGCAGGGTGCGGGCCTTGCGGGCCAGGTTCACAAACACAGTTTGGGTAATATCCTCCGCCAAATGGGTATCGCCATTGACTAGCCGGAGCGCGGTTGAATGAACGGAGTTGATGTAACGCGCGACCAGATCCCGAAAGGCTGATTCCGAGCCGTTCTTCACATAATCGGCGAGCAATTGCTGGCTCTCATCCATCTTCATCTACTATATAAAGGCCGCCCAGCCCAAATTCCGAACAATTATCTTTGTATCGAGAGCTCTGCAAAACGCGCGTCCACGATTGGAGCGGCGGTCTGTGACCGCCGCAAACCAGGGGAAATAAACGCATGGCGACGGTCATAGACCGCCGCTACAGGCGTTTTGCAACGGTCTCTGTATCCGGTTGGAAGCCGGGGAGGCCCGGATCACAACTTCAATTTCCCTTGCCAGCGAGGCAAAGCAAGCCCATTTATGGCTGTGTTTCAACTTCATTGGAAGGCAACCGGATGCGTGTGGCGGTAACAGGTGCTTTTGGCTATTCCGGCCGCTACGTGGCTAGGCGGTTGCTCGAAGCGGGCCATCAGGTCATCACCCTGACCAACTCCTTGCATCGCCCCAATCCTTTCGGCGATCAGGTGCGGGCGTTTCCCTTGCAGTTTGACCAGCCCAATGGTCTCACCGATTCTTTGCGCGGATCGGACGTGCTCATTAACACCTATTGGGTCCGGTTTGATCACCGGCTCTTTACCCACAAGCAGGCGGTCGCCAACACCAAAGTTTTGTTCCAAGCCGCCAAAGACGCCGCGGTCAGGCGCATTGTGCATGTCAGCATCACCAACCCGGACCTGCGCTCCGATCTGTCCTATTTCCGCGGCAAGGCCGAACTGGAAACGGCTTTGACTTCCGTCGGTCTTTCTTTCTGCATTCTGCGCCCGGCGGTTTTGTTCGGGAAAGAGGACGTGCTCATCAATAACATCGCCTGGTCACTGCGCCGCTTTCCCATTTTCGCCGTGTTCGGCGCTGGACAATACAAACTCCAGCCCATTTATGTGGACGACCTGGCCGGCGCTGCCGTCGCCAAGGCGGCCGGTGACCAAAATGAGATCATCAACGCCATCGGACCGGAAACCTTCACCTATCGCGAACTGGTCGGGACGGTGCAACGATCACTGGGGTTGAAGCGGTTGGTGCTGAGCGTTCCGCCGGAGCTGGGCTACTGGGCCGGCCGGGCCATCGGTTGGATGGTTCGCGATGTCGTCATCACAAGGCAGGAGATACGCGGGTTGATGGAAGGCCGGCTGGCGGTGGACGCGCCCCCATTGGGCGCGACCAAACTGACCGATTGGATCCAGCGCCACCGCGACACTCTGGGCCGCCATTACACCAGTGAAATGGCCCGCCGGGTGGACCGCTTTTCCGAGTACCCGCTCGAATTGATTTTCCCGATGCCAACTCCAGCCGGCCTTGGCCTCGCCGAGGCGTCCGGGCGGCGGTCCGTTGCGCCGCTCGACGCGGCGCGGACAGCGCGGCGTGCTGTCCCTGCCTGAATAGTTACGGCCCATTGGCGCGGAGTCATCCCTCCGGCCATGTAATAAGAAAGCTAACATCAAATGTCAACGCCTCTTATACTTGCGCGCCGCGGTCGCAAATCGCCCCCGCCCGGCACTTATCATTGACGATGCGAATTCATCTGAACAGGACATGGCATGGACTTAACTGACAAAGAATACGTCGAGCGCTGTCGCGACGGCCATCCGGAGGACTTCGGTTTGCTGGTGGATCGCTACCAGAAATCGGTCTTCGCTTATGTGGCCTCGCGCGTGGGAAACTTCCCGCAAGCGGAGGAAGCGGCCCAGGAATCCTTCGTGAGAGCTTTTCTCTCCTTGGGCAAGCTGCGCAAGCCGGAGTCCTTTTACTCCTGGCTTCTGGGCATCGCGAGTCGGGTGGCCAAGGAACAATTCCGCGCCGAGCTGCATCGCCGGCGGGATTGCCAGGCCGCCGAGACGATGATGACCAGCGCCACCGGGCCCGCCGAAGATTATCCGTTGGAAGAAGCCCTGGCCGTCCTGCCGGAAAACCATCGCCAGGTGATCCTGCTGCGTTATTACGAGGGGCTTTCCTGTCAGGAAGTGGCCACACGCCTCGCCATGCCGCTGGGCACCGTCACCAAAACCCTCTCGCGCGCTTATCTCCTGCTTCGCCACGAACTCGAAGCCCGGGATTTCCGCGAAAACGGGGAACAAATAGTCAACCAGAAAGAACAACCATGAACTGCGCCGATTGCCGGGACAATATTATCGCCTCCGTGGAAGGGTTGCTCGACCACGACCAATCGCTCCAATGCCGGGCACACCTGGAATCCTGTCCTCAGTGCCGGGCCGAATACGAAGCCATGTCGGGTCTGCAAGGCCGCCTGCTCGCGCGCGGCCAGGCCGCCGCCGGGGTGCGCCTGGTCGAACCGGTCATGCGGCGCGTTCGTGCCGAACAGTTCAAACCAGAAAGAGAAACACTTATGAGCAAATTATTGCAACATCGTTGGGGATTCGGCTTGGGCGCCACCGCGGGCGCGGCCGCCATTTTGGCAGTCATCCTTTTCTCCATGCCCAAGGCGCAAGCCCAGGCCCTGGCCGTCATGACCAAAGGCGCCCAGGCCGTCGCCAAACTCACCAGCATTCACCTGCGCGGCCAGCTCCGCACCGCACCGCAGGATAACTTTTCCGCCATCATGCCCGATCAGGACTTTGTCACCATCGAACTGTGGAAGCAGTTCGAGCCGGACCTCAAGTGGCGCGTGGAGAAGCCGGGACGTGTCGCCGTCATGGACGGCCAGTCCACCCTGCTTTTCATCAAACCTGACTTTGGCTACAAAGTGCCGCAACCCAGCGCCAGCGCGTTCGACACGCAATGGTTGCACGAGTTGGCCAACCTCAACAAGACCCTCGAAACCGAGCTCGCCGCCATCAAAGCCCGCGGCTGGACCATCACCCTCGCCCAGGAGCAAGGCGCTGACGGCAAGGCCAAATCCGTCATCAGCGTCGAAGCCAAGTCGGTTATTGGGGCGGGCGATTATTTGCATAACAAGTTCTTCTCCACCGCCGACACCCGCCACGTTTACGTGTTCGACGATCAGTCCGAACTTTTGGAATCGGTGCAAATCTACCTGCACGCCCCCGCCGGCGAGCAACTGGTTTTTAAGCTCGATGAAATTGACTGCAACCCGACGATTGACCCCGCCGTCTTTCAACTGCAATTGCCCGCCAACCTCAGCATGGGCGGCGCCATGCCCATCCTGCCGGACAACGAGAAATACGCCGCCATGACTTCCGAGCAGGCCGCCCGCGCCTTGTTCGACACTTGCGCCCGCGAGGATTGGACGGAGGCGGCAAAATTCTTCAATCCCCTGACCGACAGCATGAAGCAGTATCTCGGCGGTCTCCAGATCGTCAGCATCGGCACGCACACCACCCTCTCCAATGGCGCGGAGATCGTGCCTTATGAAATCACCCTCAAAGGCGGCCAGGCCAAAAAATGGAATCTGGCGCTCAAACGCGACCCCACCACCCGCCGTTGGTTTGTAGATGGCGGCATTTGAACGCCTTGGCGCACGAATCGTCAAACCCATCAAAATCGCAACGGAACTCGCAAGGGTTCTGTTGCTTTGTCGTAACGCGTGAGTCTTGGCCTGGCAGGGCGGGTCCCAAATTATCGGGACCCGCCGCGCGCGCTTCTTCTCCCTCTCCTCGGAGGAGAGGGCTGGGGTGAGGACGAGCTTTCTTATCTCCGCGTAGCGCTGATTCCACCTGCTCGATCACCGCGGCGAATTCGTCCCCCTCCCTGCCGCCGCCTGGGCCGCCTTCAATTCCGCCTCGCGCACCTCCACTTCGGCTTGGGCCACCGCCACATCCGGACCAGAAACAAACCCTGCCCGTGCCTGTTGCGAAAGGAGCCGCCAGGTGCGCTGCGCCGCCGCCAGCCTCACTTGCGCAACCTTCACGTCGTCCCCATCCAATTCCGCCTTCAAAATCTCCACCTTGGCCTGCGCCGCATCGAGGTCGGTCGGGGAACCCAGACCCGCGTTGTACAACGTTTTCTGCTGGGCGGCTTCCAACTCCGCCTGGTGGATTTTGGCACGAATGACATCCCGGTTGCGCTCCATCGCCAGTCCCCCGGCGGCGGGCGCAACCAAAACGTTGCTTGCGGCCGGCTGCGCCGCCGGCATTTGCTTGATCTTTGGTTGGCTCTCCTCCCGGTACAGGTACCAATCCCCTGCCGAACTTCCCGCGGCCGGTGCCGCTTGCACCATCTTTCCTTTGCTCTCTTCCATCGCTTCGGACTTGGTTCCAAAATAGAGCGCCGCGAACTGCCTGCCATCGGCAGACATGGACACATAAGGCAACCCGGGTGCCAGGTGGGGATGAATTAATTTAAAGTCGCCCCGCCCGCCGGATATCCGCATCCGCTGCAGCGGGCTTGGTAAAACCTCACTATTTGTCGGAGTATTTGTCAGATCAATGCCAAGTGCCAGCATGGCGCTGCTGGCGCTGACCAGATTGTAATGGCCTTCGACCACCAATCGGTCCTGCGTTCGGACCGCCATCGTGATGTCAATCGAATCGCCTTCGGGAAACCAACTCTTGCCGATATAATCCGAGTTCACCCACGGACTCCCTCTGAAGAAGTTGAAATGGATGGCCGTCGCCAGCATGCACACGAAGGCCGCGGCCGCCAGCACCCGGTAGAACTGGAAATCCCGGCCGCGGAAACGGAAAAACAATTCCACCGATGCCACAATCCCAAAAATGAAAAAACCCAGACTATAATAATGCATAAACTCGCTCCCCATCGGATAACCGAAATGACCCGAGAGCATGAGCAGAAACCAGGAGCCGATCAGTATCAGCGCCGTCCAATTTATCACCCGGCCGAAACGGGTGGCCTGGCTTTTCCCTGGCGGTCGGGGCGCCTTGCTGGAGACGCCGCGCCACTCCTTTTTCCAGCGAGCGGACATACACCTCATACAGCGTCAAATTCGCCTTGCGCAGCCGGAAAAACTGGTCCACCGCGCTCACCGCCCCCAAAAAAAGCATGCCGATGCTGAAATAAAGCGGCGCCTTGCTGTCGGGATGGCCCAGATAATCCAAAGGAACGCGCAGCAACCAGTAGCTGAGAAATCCGCCCGCGGCCAGAACCACTAGGTTAAAAAAGATTTCCGCCGCCAGCTCGAGGATCTTGCTGAAACGAGTGGCGGGTAATCGGATGATGGATGGCGCGGGCGCGCCCGGATTTTCCGAGGGAGCCGAGGCCCCTCCGCCGCCACCGGGCGTGGTCGCAATCGTCTCCACCCGCGTTTTGACTTCGCTGACCTGCTGATAGCGCCGCTCCGGCTCCTTTTCCAGCGCGTGCAACACCACTTCGTCCAGCCGCACGTCCACCTGGACTTTGTGCGACGGCGGCTGAAATTTTCCCAGGGGCAATTCGCCCGTCAGCATTTCGTAAAAGACCACGCCCAGCGAAAAAATGTCCGCCCGATGGTCCACCAGGGCCGCATGTTCAATTTGTTCCGGCGCCATGTAATGCGGCGTGCCCACCACGTCCTTGGCCCCGGTCAGCGATACCTTGCCCGAGGCCTGCCCGAGGATCTTGGCGATGCCGAAGTCGGCGATTTTCACCCGCCCTTTCTTGTCCAGCAGGATGTTCTCCGGTTTGATGTCCCGATGGACGATGCCTTCGTTGTGCGCGAATTGCAGCGCATCGCAAATCTGCGGCACGATGGCCAGGGCTTGTTCGGGCGCCAGCCGTCCCGCCTGCTCCACCTGGCGCAGATTGGCCCCATCCACAAATTCCATGATCAGATAGTGCAGTCCGCCGGCTTGTCCAAAATCATGCACCGCCACGATGTTCGGATGCACCAGCCGGGCCAGCGCGCGCGCTTCGCGGTTGAACCGCTCGGCAAATCCCGCCGCCCCCGCCGCGCGCGGCGGCAGGATTTTCAGCGCCACCAACCGGTCCAGCCCCGCTTGCCGCGCTTGATAGACCGCCCCCATGCCGCCCTGGCCAATCAACCCGATGATTTCCAGTTGCGGAAAAAGTTTCGCGATTTGCGCCACTGGCGGAGGAAGGAAGCCCGCGCCTTCTCCCCCCGCGTCGCTTCCGGTCTTGACCCCGGCCTGGATCAGGCATTCCGGGCACAATCCCAACGGCGTCTCGGGCGGCAGCGGTTTCCGGCAGCCGGGGCAAATTGGTTTCGCATCCATAAAAATGTTTCCTTCCACCCTTTACTTGGGAAACGGCCGGGCAAGGTTGCGCAAAAAAATCGAAAATAACCGGCCCGGCGCGCTTCTTCTCCCTCTCCTCCACACTCTTGTGGAGGAGAGGGCCGGGGTGAGGAGGCTTCACACGCTCTCATCCTGCCTTTCCCGCGCCAAATAATCACCCGGTTTTGCCCAGCACGGCAAACAGATGCCGCAACTCCTCATCCACTTCACCCGGCGCGGCCACCGTCTGGGCGATTTCAGCCCGCAGCAACTTCCGGTAGCGCCGGCGCAACCGATGCACCGCCGATTTCACCCCGCTTTCGCTCAAGGCCAGCTTGCCGGCCAGTTGCGCGTAAGGCAGCGAGGCGCGCTCCCCCACCAGGCATGGATTTATTTCCGAAAACAATCCGGCGTTTCCTTCCTGCTCGTATTCCTTCCGCAGCCGTTTGACCACTTCCTCCAGCAGCGTCAGGACCCAGCGTTTTTCGAAACTTTCTTCCGGCGTGACCTGATCGGCAGGTTTACGGCTCAATCGTGATTCCGCCGCATCGAATGGCAGCGGGAGCAGCGGCGCGCCGCCACCGCGCTTTTGGGCGCGCGCCTTGTCCCATTCGCCGGCCATGAACCGTTTCATGGCCGTGAGAAGAAAGGACCGAAACCGGCCCTTCGACCGGTCCGCCCTTCCCACCCAATCATGCGCCAATAAGCGGGCGAAAAATTCCTGCGTGAGATCCTGGGCGTCTTCCCGCGAATGGCCCCGTCCGCGCGCGTAGGCGTAAAGCGGATACCAATACGTCTGGCAAAGTTGGGCCAGGGCGTTTTGCGCGCGGGTGCCGTCGTGATCTCCAGCCGAGAGCACCAGGGACCAATGGGTGGTGACAAAAACGCCGCCGCGCCCGGCGTCGCCTGATGGTGATGCGGTGGAAGGATCAGTCGTGGCGCCGCTGCTGCTCACACCCTGACTTTAGCCATCACCCCAAAATAAGCAACCACAGAAGCCCTATGGCCCCCCGCTCGCGGCGCGCCTCGACACCGCCCCAAGAACATGGGCGGGCGGTGTAGCGTCGAGCCTGTGGCTTGACACTATTCCCAATTGCCATTGGCCCGCCCTCCTCAAAGCGTCAGCCCCGACTTCGGTTTCTCCGAAACCGCCCGCCTTTTGTACTTGTCAGAAGTTTCGCGCAAGACCGCCGCTTCCTCCGGCGTCAGGCTCTGTAGGCCTTTTTCCGAAATCTTCGCCAGGATGGCGTCAATCTGCCCCTCCGTTCGCTGGTGCTCCGGCAGTGCGGATGGCCTGGGCTTTTTGGCCATCCTGGGAAAGGGCAGGCGGCCCGCCGGCAGGAACAGCGGATTCCTGGCCAGATACAGGAAGAGCAAAATCGTCCCAATCGAGATCGCGGCAAAAAGCCGCGGGCTGGCCGTGATGATGGAGGGATGCAACCCCGCCGCCGTGTATAATCCCACCAGCGCGCCCCCCAAATGAGCGTCGTGCCCCACATGGCCGATCTGGTTTTTCATCATATAAATGGAAGCGCCCAGATAAAGGATGGCGAACAACCAGCCTGGAATGTAAATCGGTATCGGGATGAGTCCAATGCGGATCCCTGGAAACAGAAAAATGCACGCCAGCACGATGCCCGACACCCCGCCCGAAGCCCCATAGGCCCGGTAATCATGGTGCCGGTGCAGCAGCAGCGAGAGCAAGCTCCCTCCCACAATGGCGGCGAAATAAATGACCAGAAACTCCAGCCCGCCGTAACTCAATTCGATCCTCGGCCCGAAGAAATACAAACTGAGCATGTTCATCCCCAAATGGTACCCGTTGGCGTGCAAAAACCCCGAGGTCAAAAGCCGGTAATACTGCCGCCTTCCCAGGATGGCCTCCGGCCAAAAAATGTATTTCTCCTCAAAACCCGCGCTGCGGAATCCCGCGTAGGAGAAACCGCAGGTGAACAGAATCACCAGCCAGTTGCAGAGGGCGATGCCTTCCATGTCAACAAGATTGCGTGCGGCGCTGGTTATGGCTCGTCATCCGCCGCTTCTTCCGCCCCGTCAGGCCGGCCCGACTGCGCCGGAGGAGCGGGGGCCTGCCCGCCCGGGCTTTCCCCGGCCGCGCCTGGCGCGGAGGCCGGAGCAGCGCCCTGCGCCGCAATCCCCGCCGCGGCCACCAGGCGGGTCAGGTTGTCCGGAAGGGGCACGACCGGTTTCACCGTCTGCTTCCGGCGCGGTTTCGCTTTTGGCGCCGCTTGGATCTTTCCAGGAATGGCAGGCTTCACCCGATCCGTTCTGACCGCGGCCTCCGCGCTCGCCTGCACCGCCGCCTTCCTGATGGGCCGGCGCGGCTTCCGCACCGCCACTTTCCTCATGGGCCGGCGCGCTTGCTGGACCGCCGCCTTCTTCATGGGCCGGCGCGGTTTTTTCGACGCCGGCTTCCGCGGCACCACCGGCTTCCGTGCCACCGCCGCTTGCTTCCGGCTTGCCGCCAATCTTCTGGAGCTGCGCTTGCGCCGTCTCAAATACGCCGCCTTCCGCGCCGCCGCCAAAGCCGCTGCCTGCAACTCCTCCGCCTCCTGGCGCGCCTTCTTGGAGGCCTTGCGCGCCTGCTTAAAGTCGCGCCGCGCCTGCTTGAGCCGTTTCTTCGACAGACGCGCCAGAACTTTGGCGTCCCTGGCTTGCTCCGCCGCCGCTCTGGCCTTCGCCGCCAGCGCGCGCGCCTCCCCGGCGGCCGTCCGCGCCGGGTTGACCGGAATGGGGTTTTTCATGATTTTCACGGAACAACCAATAAACCCGGCGAAACACCAACCTCAAGACAATTATCATGCCCGGAACCGCCGCCTCCTTGACATCCGCCGCTGCTTCAAGAAAGCTATTACCCCTATGCCTGAAGCCAAAGCTAATGATCTCATGGAACGCCTGGTCGCCTTGTGCAAACGCCGCGGGTTCATTTTTCAATCCTCCGAGATTTACGGCGGGATCAACGGCTTCTGGGATTACGGACCCCTGGGCGCCGAACTCAAGCGCAATATCAAGGAGTCCTGGTGGCAAAGCATGACCCGCTGGCGCGACGACGTCGTCGGCCTGGAAGCCACCATCATCATGCACCCGAAAATCTGGGAAGCCAGCGGCCATGCCACCACCTTCGCCGATCCCATGACCGATTGTTTGCTCACCAAAAAACGGTTCCGCGCCGACCAGATCGAGCCGCAAAGCGGCACCGTTTATCATTTCGAGGGGGCGGAATGCAAAGAGACCGGCTTCAAAGTCGCGCGGCCCTTCGCTGTTTTGCTGCAAAAGGACGGCCACCCTGACCATGCCCGAAAAGTGGCCAAACAATTCTACGCCCAAGCCTCTCCCGATGGCGCCACGACGGCGGCCAGGGATCTGACTCTGTTGAATGAGAGGACCGAGGAGGTCGAAAACTCCACCCGCTACAACCCGGAAAACGGCAGCCTCCTGACCGAGCCGCGCCAGTTCAATTTGATGTTCAAGACCTATGTCGGCCCGGTGGAAAGCGCGGAGAACCTGGCCTGGCTGCGCCCGGAAACGGCCCAGGCCATCTTCGCCCAGTTCAAGAATGTTCTGGAGGTGTCGCGCCAGAAGATTCCCTTCGGGATATGCCAGATCGGCAAGGCCTTTCGCAACGAGATCAACCCCCGCAACTTTACTTTCCGCTCCCGCGAATTCGAGCAAATGGAATTGGAGTTCTTCATCCGCCCCGATGAGGTGGTCGAAGCCATTTGCGGCCAGGTGGCCAAACCAGCCGGGCCGGGCCATCCGGGCGCGCCCCAGCCCGACTGGGGCTGGCAGATTTGGCACCAGTATTGGGTGGAGGAGCGAATCCGCTTCTACGAAAAGATCGGCCTGCCCCGCGCCAGCCTGGTGGAGTACTGGCAAAAGCCGGAGGAACTGGCCCATTACGCCCGCGCCACCGTGGATATTCTCTACAAATTCCCCTTCAGCAAACGCGATGCCGCGGGCCAACTGGCGGGCGAGGAATTGGAGGGCATCGCGGCGCGCAGCGATTTTGATTTGTCGCAGCACCAGCGCTTCTCCGGCAAGGCCATGGGGGTTTACGACGAGGAACTCAAGGCGGCCTGGCCCAAACTGGGCGAGGCGAAGAAGGCGGAGCTGACCGGCCGCTATTTGGCCGCGCGTTTATTATACTTGACAAAAACCGGCGAACCCGTCCCCGGCGCCGAACGCCAGGCCCGCGCGGAAGCCGCCGGCCTGGCCAAGGGCAATTACGTGCCCCACGTCATCGAACCCTCCGCCGGGGTGGACCGCCTGGCCCTGGCCCTGCTCTGCGAGGCTTACTGCGAAGACCAGGCCCCGGACGAAAAAGGCAACCTCGAGTCGCGCGTCGTCATGCGTTTTCATCCGCGCATCGCCCCGGTTAAAGTCGCCGTCTTTCCTCTGCTCAAAAACAAGCCCGAGCTGGTCGGCAAAGCCCTGGAAGTTCGGGATTTGTTGCGCTCGCACATGGCCGTCTTCTATGATGAAGCGGGCGCCATCGGGCGCCGTTACCGCCGCCAGGACGAAGCGGGCACGCCTTTCGGCGTGACCATTGATTTTGAGACCTTGGGAGAGCAGGGCGCCGAATGGAAGGAGACCGTCACCCTGCGCGACCGGGACACCATGAAACAACAACGCCTGAAAATTAACGATCTGCTGTCCGTCTTGTTGGAGAAAATCAGGTGATGTCATCCGAACAGAAAGAGCCCGGGGAAATCCCCGCCGCCGTGGCCGTGGAACCGCCGTTGAAAAAGCGCGCCGTCACGCTTTACGCCATCATTATTTTCAAGCTGGTCAAAGGCCTGCTCTGCGTGGCGCTGGCCCTGGTCATCTACCACGAGGCCAAAAAGGACATGTCGCGGGACTTCCAAAGCTTCCTGCAATCGCCTTTTGTCAAAACCGTGTTTGGCGAACTGAGGATCCATCCGGAGAGCAAGTTCTTCATCGGTCTGGCTAAAAGCATTGGCGAGTTGACCGCGGCCAAAGTGCATCGGGCGGCGTGGGGCGCCCTGGTTTTGAGCCTTTTTCCGCTGGTGGAGGGGATCGGCCTCCTCTTTCGCGCCCCTTGGGCTGGCTGGCTGGCCATAGGCGAATCGGCCTTCTTCCTCCCCATCGAGTTTTACGAGATGCTGAACCAGGAAGTGGCAAATCCGGCCAAATTTCCGTGGTCCATTTTCGTGGTCACCATCTTCAACATCATCATCGTCTGGTATCTCTACGACAATCGCGAGGTCCTCTTCCACCACCATCATCGCCGTCCGCGAGGCGGTTGATGAGCCGGTTTGGAGAGGCGGTTGCTTGCCCCTACCGGGTGCGGATGACCGGAAGAATTCTGTCCCGCGCCTGGCGGGGGTTACAGGCTGGCGGCGCGGTCCACGTCGAAGCCGCGTTCGCGCATGCGTTGGAGTTTGTAGATCAAAGCGCGGCGGCTGATGCCCAGGGCCTTGGCGGTGGTGGTGCGGTTAAAATCCTGCTTGCGCAGGGTCTGAAGAACTGCCTGGTATTCGATTTCCTCCAGGCGGTGGACGGCGGCTTCGTCCACGTTGACAGGGGAGCCGGCAACGGGACGGATGCGGGCGGGAAGGTGCTCGGGCATGATGAGTTCGCCGCGGGAGAGAAGGGAGGCGCGCTCCATGGCGTTGCGGAGTTCGCGGACGTTGCCAGGCCACGAATAGCGCGATAAACATGAGGTGGCGGCGGAGGAGAGTTTGGCGCGGCCCTGGGTGAATTCGTTGAGGAATTGATGGGCGAGGGGGAGGATGTCTTCGGGGCGCTCGCGGAGGGGAGGGACATTCAATTCGACGACGTTGAGGCGGTAGAAGAGGTCTTCGCGGAAGCGGCCGTTTTTGACTTCCTCCTCGAGATTGCGGTTGGTGGCGGCGAGGATGCGGGCGTTGACGCGGACTTCGGCGTTGGAGCCGATGCGCTGGAAGCGGCCATCCTGGGCGACGTGGAGGAGTTTGGCCTGGAGGGGAGGGGTCAGCTCGGCGATTTCATCCAGAAAAATGGTGCCGCCGTCAGCCATCTCGAAACGGCCAATGCGCTGGGCGACGGCGCCGGTGAAGGCGCCCTTTTGATGGCCGAAGAGTTCGCTTTCCAGCAAATTTTCCGGGATGGCGGCGCAGTTGAGTTTGACGAGCGGGCCGGCGGCGCGGGGGCTCCAGGCGTGGATGACATCGGCCACGGCTTCCTTGCCCACGCCGCTCTCGCCGGTGATGAGGACCCGGCTTTCGGAAGCGGCAATGAGGGCGCAGTCGCGGAAGAGGGCGTCCATGAGCGGGCTGGCGGCGATGATGTGAGGGGGCAGTTTTTTTTGATCGGAAAACTTGACCGGGGCGGATGTGGAAAGGCCGGCGGCCTGGCGGACGGAGGAGAGCAGTTCGTCCAGGTCAATCGGTTTGGCCAGATAGTTGACGGCGCCGTCGCGCATGGCCACGACGGCATCGCGGATGTCGGCATGGGCGGTGACCAGGAGAATGGGGAGGCCGCCGCGGAGCTGGCGGGCGCGGCGCAAGGTTTCCAGGCCGGAAAGGCCGGGCATGCGGACGTCGGAAATCATCATGTCCACGTTTTGGGAGCGGAGGACTTCCAGGGCGCGCTCGCCGGAGGGGACGGCGACAGTTTGGAAGCCCTGGCTGGCCAGGAACGAGTCCAGAAGGCTGCGCTGGGCCGGATCGTCATCCACAATGAGGATGGCCGGCCCGGCGTCGTTGTTGGAGGCATCCGGGGGCAATGTTCTCTAATCTTTGCCGCAAAGCTTGATGTGGGCAATGCGAAAAAGAGCGCCGGCGGGGTCGTTGGGCAGGCATTCGATGTCCCAGCCGTGGGCCTGGACGATTTGCTGGACGACGGAAAGGCCCAGGCCGGTGCCTTCGGGATGAGTGGTGAAGTAGGGTTTGAAAATCTCGGCGCGATTGGCTTGGGGGACGCCCGGGCCGTTGTCGGAGATTTCGATGAAGGCCTCCTCGTTGTTGCGCTTGCTGGCGCGGATGCGGATTTCGCCCTTGGCGGGCACGGCCTGGACGGCGTTGAGGACGAGGTTGAACAGGGCCTGGCGGAGGAGCTGTTCATCGGCCTCGATGGTGAGCGGCTCCATGACGATCTGCAACTGGATGCTCTTTTCCTCGATGTCGTAATTCAAGGTGCGGGCGACTTCGCCGACGACGGCGCCCAGATCGGTGGGGGCGCGGCGGACTTCGCGCGGGCGGGAGTAGTTGATGAATTCGTTCAACTGGGCGGTGACGCGGTCGGTTTCATCAATCATGTCGCGGGTCTTGGCGCGGATTTCGGGGGTGGCGTCCTGCTGTTTGGAAATCATCTGGGCCAGGCCGCGGATGATGTTGAGGGGGTTGCGGGTTTCGTGGGCCAGGCCGGCGGCGGCGAGGTTCATTTCCTTGAGGTGCAGGTTCATTTCACTGGCGCGGACCAGGCGGAGCTGGAGATCGCTAGTTTTGACAAGGCTTTGCCAGGCCAGACCGTAGCCGACGACGCCGGCGGTGCCGAGCAGGCCGATGATGAGGCGGATGAGGAAGTCGGCGCGGTCGGCGTCGTGAACAGGCTGGGTGGACATGCCGACGAAGAAATTATGGGCGCCCAGCTTCTGGCTCATGGTTTTGTATTCCTCCTGGGTCATGAAGGAGGGCTGGACGAATTCGGGGCGGCCTCTTCGCCCGCGGAGTCTGGGTGGGGTGTTTGTGGCTGGGGCATTGGCCAGGCCCGTGGCGGAATTAGTGGTGGCGGCGGTGGGGTTGCCGTTGGTGGCAGAGCCGGCGGAGCGGACCATGTTGGTGATGGTTTCAAAGGGGAGAACGATCAGGTCTTCGCTGAGGTTGGTTCCCAAATCCACCAAATTGGGGAGCCAGACGATGGGGCCGTCCCAGTGGGGGCCGCTCTGCATTTCGTCGCGGGGAAAATCCACATTGGTGGGGGCGGCGGCGGCAATGTCCCCGTCCCGGTTGACCAGCACCACCGAGCGCAGTTCGCCGGAATTGGTTTCGCCGGGCCTGACCAGTTGGCTGATGGTGGACTCCAGGTAGCCCTTGGAAACGACCAGTCTGCCCGGCGCGCGGAGAATGCGGCCGCAGGTCATGGCGACATAGCGGGCGCGCTCCTGGAGCAAGGCGCGCGCGGCGTTCTTGACACGGGCATGCTCAGCCACCTGCCAGGCGATCAAGGCGGCCCAGATGGCGAAGAGCATGCCATAAACCAGGGCATTGCGGCGCGAGGTCATGCGGGTCCTCAGTGTTGACGAACCGGGGCGGGTTGGGCCAGCCCCGAAGAGACGCCGCCCGGCGGGTTGGGCGATTGCGGATCAATGTAGGTGTCGCGCTCTTTTTGGTCAAACGCCTTGGCGGAGATGCCGGTGCGGCTGGTTTCATCCACGGACATTCTGGCCAGGTCCTCCGGCGTCTTGATGACGGTAGGCGTGATAAAAATGATCAACTCGGTTTTGGCGTCGCTCTTTTGCTTGTGTTTGAAGAGGTTGCCCAGAAGCGGGATGCTTTGCAGGACGGGGATGCCGCTGTCGGTGACGGTCTTGCTGTCCTGCATCAGGCCGCCGATGACGACGGTCTGGCCGGAGGGGGTGAGGACGACGGTGTTGGCCGAACGGGTGTTGATATACGGGGTGCTGAAATTGCCGTTGGTGCCGCCGGAGATCTGGGTGGATTGCGGCGCCACCTCGGAAATCTGGGGCGCCAGGATCATTTCCACGTCGCCATTGGGGTAGATAAAGGGCGTGACATTCAAAATAATGCCGACTGGGATGTAGGAGATGGAACTGGTTTCCTGGCCCAGGGCGCTGAAGGTGACGCCGTTGATGATGGGGACGGACTGGCCGATGACAATTTGGGCCGGCTGGGCGTGGCGTGCCAGAATGGTGGGTCGGGAGAGGACTTCCACTTTCCCCTTCTCTTGAATGGCGCGCAAGAGGAGGGAGTAATCATTGCCAGTGAAGGAGAGCAAAGACGCGCCCGGCAGGGTGTTGAGGCCGGCGGTCGGGGTGATGCCCTGGGCCGCCAGGCCAAACAGATTGCTGTAGCTCAACAACTGGGAGCCGTTCTGGAGATTGTGGGAGATGCCTCCTTCCAGGCCAACGTCCAGGCCGTTATTATAGGTGACCTCCAAAAAGACGCATTTGATGAAGACCTGGGGCTTGGGCCGATCCAAACCTTTGAGGGCGGCGAGGACGGCCTCGTTGTTCAGATCGCTGGTGATGTAGATGACCGAGCCGGTGATCGGGTCAATGGTAAAGGTCACAGGAGCCACCTGGCCCTGGGCCGGGTAAGTGGCCGAGCCGGCCGCGCCGGCACCGGCCCCGCCGCCGCCGAAGCCGCCGCCGCCGCCGCCGAAGCCGCCGCCGCCGCCGCCGCGTCCGCCGCCGCCGCCGCCGCCGCCCCCTCCTGCCAGAGCGGGCAGGACCATGGAGAAGCAGACCAAGGCTGTGAGCCACTGAGTAACCGGGAGTTTTGGAGTGGTTGTCATCATATAATAATTAGTCAAAGGATTATGGGGAACGCAGTGCCGAGGTGCCGCCGCCGCCCGTGCTCACGGCGCTGCTCAGGGAGGTGGAGGAGGACATGGAGGAGGACATGGCTTGGGCGCCGGATTGCATGCGCATCAACAGGGCATTCTGCTGAGTGGTCGTGCTGGAGGTCTTGCCAGTGGCCATGAACAAGTCCTGCAGGGGACCCTGCAGGTCCAGGACGTCGGCAAACATCGGTTGGAAAACGTGAACGCTGACATGGCCGGCCGAGTTGCCGTCCAATTCATCAATCATTTTCTCGATTTGCGTCATGGTATCTTTGGAGGCGGTGACCAGGACCGATTGGGTGCGCGGATCAGGCACGGCATTGACGGTGACTTGCTTTTTCAGGCGGTCGCTCATGCCCTGCGCGGCAGACGCCGCCGTGCCGCCACCCCGGCCAAATCCACCGCCGAGGAAATTCGCGGCGCCCCGGCGGCCGCCGGTTTGATTCTGGCTGGCCTGGAGGTTGGGATCGGGGAACAGGGCGAGGAGTTCGTTGGCCACATCGGTGCAATCGGCATTATGGAGGCCGAAGAGGCGGATCTGGACGGTGTCTTCCTGGGGAATGTCCAGCTTGTCAATAATGTTGGAGATGCCGGGCATGAAGTCCGACGGGGCGCTGACCAGGACGGCGTTGTTCTGGTCATCGGAGACGGCGTTGACGTGAACGGCGGCACGCTTGGAGCTTTCGTCGGCGCCGGCGGCGGCGCCGCCACCACCGCCACGACCCCGGCCGAAGAGGGCGAAGGGGTTGACCCCGGGAGTAGTGTCCTGACTGGTGAAAACATCCTTCAATTCAGAGGCGATGGCCTTGGAATCGGCGTACCTGAGCAAGAAGACTTGGAGGTCGCCATTGCCGGTGCTGTCAATCGCGGCGATGATTTGGGCAAAGCGCCGGATGTCCGACCGTTTGGCGGTCATGATGATGGCATTGCCGGCTTCGTTGGAATTCATTCTGGCGCCGGGAGGAATGAGGGTGTAGAGATCCTTGACGGCCTGGGTGGGATTGAGGCTGTGAACCGGAATAACCTCGGTGACAAACTCTGCATCTTGCGGAACCTGATCCCATTTCGTCAGCACGTCAACCGGCACCCCCGCGTTGGAGGCGGCATCGTCCAGGGTCATGATGGTCAGGGTCTTCTTGTCCTGGATGGCCGTTAAGCCGTGATCGGCCAGCACCTTGTTGAACAGGGGAACGAGCTCCTCCTTGCTGATGGGCTGTTCGCTCACCAGATCCACCGTGCCATCAACGCGGGTGCTGGCCTGGCGGTTGATGGTAAAGCCCGCTGACTCGGTCAGGAAAGCCAAAGCCCTGTCCACGCTGACGCCGCGCAAATTCAGGGTCAAGCCCTGATCGGCCGTGCCGGCGGTCAAGTCGGCATTGGGGCCGCGCTCCGGAGACGCCGCCGGCGCGGCGTTGGTCTGATTGGCGGCCGGCGTGGCGGCCGGCGGTGTGTTGGTGTCCGGGCTGGCCGGCTGGGCCGTTTGTCCGGCCGGCGGCTGCGGGGCGGCGTCTTGCGGCGCGGCGGGCGCGGTGGCGGCAAACCATCCGGCGATCAAGCCGGCCAATAATAGAGGTGACATGTTTTTCATAGTTTTGGAATCTCCTGGGCGCGCCTGGATTTTGGCCGGAACGCCTTGTGCGAAGGTGGTGGAATTTAAATTGGTGAAGAAGTTTTTCATGGTTGCGTGGCGGGTGGTGGCGCCGGTTGTGGCGCCGGTGGTATTGCGGGCTGTCCCGCGGCCTCTTGGGCGCGGCGTTGCTGGAGTCTTTGCAGCACGCCTGGGTCAATCGGAGCATTCGGGTCCACGACTGTGGGAGGAGCGAAGGCCGTGTTCGCGTTGTTCCCGCCGCCGCCCCCGCCGCCGCCCCCGCCGAAGCCGCCGCCGAAGCCGCCGCCGAAGCCGCCGCCTGGCTGGCGACCACCGCGACCACCGCCGCCGCCGCGCTGTCTGCGTCCGTTGCCGCCGAAACCTCCTGAGTTGTCATCCTGCACATTGCCGCCGAAAGAAAAAGCGCCCGGGTTGTTATCCACCATCATCGTCGGCATGGCCGGGAATTGCGGGCCTCCCATTCCGGCATCCGCCTGCCTGGGGGCGCGAGCGGCCACGGCATATTCCGGTGTGTAGTAAGCCGGCTTCCAGGGTCCGCCATCGGCGCGGGTCACTCCCTGCTGACCCTTGCCGTAGCCCGGCAGGTCCCAAACCTGCTCGGCGTGGTTGGTGGATTTGGTGTCTATCATGGTGACATTGGAGAAGGTGATGTCCTTGATTTTGAACCCGTTGACCTCCTGGCCGACGCCGCGAAAAGGCGGGTAGCTTGGCACGCCATCGCCTTCAAAGTCGGCAACCCAACCCTTATCGCCCATACCAGATGTGCCGCGCACGCCCCAAGTTTCGACCCGCACGGGCACTGGCTGGGGCCTGTCTCTCGTCCAAGGCTGGCGGCGGGGATCAAAAATGTTCCGCTGGGTGATGATTTGCAACAGGGCCAGATTGCCCGGCAGATTGGCGGCAGCCTGGACTTCCTTTTCGGCGGCAGCGAGGGCGGCCTTGCGGGCAATCTCCGCCGGATCGGTCTCGGCGGTGTTGGTCGCGCCGGTGTTGGCCGCGCCGGTGTTGGCCGCGCTGGCCATGCCGGCTTCGGCGCCATTGGCCAGGTCAGTGTCGGCGCCCTTGGCCGCGCCGGGGTCGGCGGTGTTCGTCGCGGTTGTGATGGTGGCGCTGGCCGGCGCGGCCTCCCCGCCACCGTTCTCGGCGGCGCGGCGGGCGGCAAGCTGGGCAGCGACGGCGGCGCTGCCATTATCCTGCGCGGCGGCGACAAGGCCGGCGCCGACAACCAGGAGGAAAGTTCCAAAGGCAAGGATGTGTTTTTTCATGGCACGCTATTGTTGAACGCTATTGGTTGGAGGGTTGAGGATCAAGCCGCTGACCGTCAGGCCAAGGGCCAGTTGGAATCCCCGGTCGTCCCGGGAGGACAGTTCGATGGAATCCACTTTCAAGCCCATCGGGCTGGTTTCCACGAAATAGAGAAATTTGAAGATATTGTCCAGACTGCCGGTCACGTCGGCGTGCCATTCCTCGTTTTTATAAGTCGCGGCCGGGTCGTCGGCTTCCTTGGCCTGCGGTTGTTGGCGGACCAGATTGACCGGGCTGGCCAGCGCCCAGGTCTGGAAGGCCTTGAACAACCGGCTTTCCGCCCGGTGGGGTCCAGGGGGAGAGTGTTGGTGGACATTCGGTTCCACTCGTTCTGGATGGTGGTGGCGTTCTGCAGGAGGTTGTGCCCGGTGGCGATGGCATTTTTTCTGTCTTGAATTTTGTCCTGGCGGCCGGACCAGCTATTGTAGAGCGGGGTGATGACCAGATAATTGAGCAGGAGCAGTCCCCCGGCGACGAGGGTGATAATGAGCAGCATTTTTTCGCGTTTTTTAGTTTCCATTGGTTGATTCCTCTCCGGCTCTGGGTTTCCATTGATAGGTCAAATTGTATTGGATCTGGGGCGGGGTGCCGGCGGTATCGGCATGGAGATCGGTCACGCCCGGAGTTTTGCCCAAAGTTTCCCGCATGATATTAAAATCGCCGATGCTGGTGGCCATGCCGTGAACGGAAACAGTGGACAGGTCGCGGATTTCCATGTTCTTGACGGTCACGCTGCCCAGGACGGGCAGGGCGGAGGTCAATTTGGCCCAGATGGTCAAAGCGCGGCAGGAAGGGTCGAACCACGGGCGGTATTTCTCAATGTTGTCGTTGTCTCTTTGCAGTTCAGTGACTGTGCCCTCGATGGCTTTCCACTGTTTGTTCAAGCTGTAAAGCCGGATTTGCTGCCAGCCAAACAAGCCGCCCACCATCACCACCACGACCGCCGCGGCGCCGCCGGCGTAGGCCAGCTTCTGGGTGGACAGCTTGGTGGAGACAAACTGCCGCCAGGGGGAGATTTTTGGGGGAAGAAAATCAGGGCCGACATCGCCGCTCTGGACGTAAGCGGCGGCCAAGGCGAGGACGGGCGAGGCCGCGATCTCGGGTTTGGGCGCCTGGTCAAAGGTGACGGAGGCCGGGCGGTCCATCGGCTCGACTCTCAATCCCAGCGCGCTCAGGCGGGGCGCAATGTCGGTGATGAATTGCCGGGTCACGTCCCCTTCGCCAAAAACTTTGATGGGGCCCGGCCCGTCGGAAAACCCGCCGGGCAACTGGCCCAGGGTGATGCGCAGTTCGCGCGCCACCAAATCGGCCGAAACCCTGCGGCGCGCCCCTTCTGTTTCCATGGCCGCATCCAGGGAGCGCAAGGCGATGATGCCGCCGCCGCCGGTGACCTGCAATTCCAGGCCGTGATTGCTCAGGGCCATGGTGAGGACGCGCTGACTGGCCTGCTGGGTGGGGCTTTGGGCGGCGCTGATGCCCAGGGCAAAGGCCAGCGGCTTGAGTTTGGCGGCGCGCAAGGCCCGCTCCAGCAAATCCAGATGGTTGCGGGGCACGGCCAGGAGCGTGGCATACTCATCCTTGTTGGGCGCCTTAAAGCGGGAACGGGTGATGAAGAGCGATTCGTAGCCGGAGGGAAAACCGCGCTCGGCTTCGATTTGCAGGTAGCTGTCCAGGTCCGCCCCGGCAATGCCGGGGAGCTTGGATTGGAGGGTCAAAACCCAGGTCAGGGGCAAACAGACCACGCAGCGGTTTTCGCGCACGCCGGCGGTTTCGAGGTGATTGCGGATTTCGCGGCCGACCAATTCGGGATCGCCGGTCAGGGGCGCCAGGGCCATGGCGGCGGAGACGCTTTGGCGGACTTGGAGAGAGCCGCCGCTGCGCCGCACGACCACCGCCTCGAGGCGGTTGCCGTCAATGGCAATACCCAGGACGGAGGAGGCCCGTTGTTTTTTAAAGAGTTTCATTATCTTAGAGTTCCAGCCAATAACTGGTCATGAATACGTTTGCCCAAAGCCCAGCCCAAATAGGTCAGGTCCTGACGATACACTATCTGCGGCACACCGCTGCTGCAATCAAAGACAAATTTGACACGGCGGTAGCCGCGGCCGAAGTGTCCGACCGCGGCGACGTCCGCGGTAAATTGAAAGGTATGGGAGGTGACCCAGGGGCCGGCTTGGAGCATGGCATTGGTCCCCAGGCTGGCCATGCCGTCTTTGAGCCAGTAAATGGAATTGAGGCGGCCGGGAACGCCCTGGCGGTAGTTCAGGAGGGTTTGGGCGTTGTTGTAGCCGATGCCCGGGATGCAGGCCAGGGTGGTGGCGGTGGCGGTGTTGACGTTGATCAACCCCATGGTGTTGGAACCGTAAAGATAAGGCTCGAGGGCGATGAAATCGGCTTCGGCGATGCCGCTTTTAAGGGCGAAATCGAGCACGCTGGTGGGCGGCGTGGCCGCCAGGGCGGGAAGTTTTGAACTGAGCGTGCTGTAGATGGAGGGGAAATTGGATTGGATAAAACTGCTTAACCCGGCGGCGTCGAGCACCGACTGGCGGTTGGTGGTGATATAGGTGTTGGCCATGCTGAGGCTGGGGACGCCGAAGTTGGTCGGCTCGTGAGTATAAACGGTGACGTATTCGAGGAAGCCCGAATCCAGCATGCCATCGCTGTTATCGTTGGGCGGCAGGGCCGGGCCGTCATTTTCGTTCGGGTCCAGGGCGCCGTTGAGATTGATGTCTTCCCCGTAGAGGAGGTCCAGGTTCATGCCATAGACCATGCGCAATTCGCCGACGGTTTCATAATTGGTCTGTTTGCACAGGTAGGGAGGATTGAGGCCTTCATAGGTTGGGGACTTGGCCCCGTTCATCGTCTGGTTGGCATTGGAGGTGTTCCAGTCATACATGGCCGAGATCAGGGGCAGGGTCATCTGCGGCAGGTTTTGCAGCAAATTGGTGGAGGTGTCCGGGCTGGTATAGAGCTTGGTGTTGTTCAAATTGGCCTTGGAGGCCTCGTCCACCAGGCAAAACACCGGGTCGGGCGAGCGGTGTGAAAAATCCATGTCGTTGGTGTCGCGCCCGATCACCCAGAACATGCCTTCGCCGACCTTGACGGCGCCGGTTTTGTAATTGTTGGTCTGCGGGAGCATGTTCGGCTGCATCAGGCTGATCAAAATGTTGCTGTAATAAAGGGCCGCCGATTCGATGGCCTGGTCGGCTTGCAAGCTGGCCAACTGGTAGTCGGCGGCGCGCATGTTCATCTCCATGGAATGCCCGAAATAGAGGGCCAGGCCGACGACGCCAAAGGCAATCCACATCACGACAATCAGCACCGAGCCGGCCAGGCACGGGGCCGATTTGCCGTGCGGGAACCGTCTCCCGCCTTCCGCCAAAGAATTGCCGTGTCGAAGCTTCATGGCAGCGGGCTGGTGATATTGGTGCTCATCTGGACATCCACCGGAATGACCAGTTCGTATAATTTGGGCGCAACCGCTCCCCGGCCATAGCCTTGCGGGGCCATCTCGATTTGCATCTTGATGGCGTTGGGCAAATTGGTTTGCTGGATGGAATCCCAGCTCTGGTCCCAGGAGGTGCCATCGTAGTAGGTGAAGATGACATTTTGCACGCCGTTTAAAAGGGTGCGCTTCTGGTCCGGTTGGGGCGGGCCGCTGATCTGCAGGAGGTTGCGCGTGACGGCGCGGACCAGGTCCATGCCGGCGTAGAGGCGGTTGGTCGGGGGCTGAAGCAAATAATCAATCTTCTCGACATCCCCCCACGGGACCAGGCCGTCGGGTTCGCCGCTGGTGGTGTAGAAGTCGGGGCCGACCTGGAAGGGCAGGACGTTGGTTTGGTTGATGGATTGGAAGGGGCCGACGAGGAGGCCGCCATTGGTGGAATTATTGCAGACCAGGCTGGCCAGATCGCGCTGGATGCCGGTCAGGACCTGCTCCACCGGCATGCTTTGCTCCAGGGATTCGGTCACGCCGTTGTTCAAGCGGAAGGCGATGTAGAGGACGCTGCTCATGGCGGCCAGAATCAGGGACATGATGGAAATGGCCAGGATCAACTCAATGAGGGTGAAGGCGGAGGCAGGGCGGGCGCTCCGCTGGCCACCGCGGCGCGCATGGAGAGCGCGCCCAACCAGCCGGGGCCGGCAGGTTGTCTGAGAAGATGGCGGGGCGGTTTTCATTGTGTCGCCGGGGGCACCAGGGTGCTCAGTTGGACGTTGCAATGGCGGCCGGCCACGTTGTAGGCCACCGTGATGGTGGCCAGATACATGCGGCTGAGGGGGTCGGTGGTCCAGAATTCGCTGGATTGGGACCAGGTGTAGGAAACGCCGTCTTCAGAGACGACACCGCGTTGTCCGCCGTTTTGCAACAAGTTTTCGACGCGCAGATCATTGATGATTTTGGTGGCCAGGCGGGCGGCCACCAGCTTGCGCTGGCCGGCCTCGCCGGCCATGCTGGCCACCCGCATGGCGCTCAGAGCGACCGGAATGACGACGACCATGAAGAGCGTCGCCACCAGCACCTCCACCAGGGTGAAGGCACCGCGGCCGCGCTTAGTAGCGCGTGGATCTGGAATGGTTGAGCTCAATTTCATATCTCATGTGATTGGGATTCTGCACGATCCAGATTTCCGGATCCTGTCCCTGGCGGAACCTGATGGTTTGGGGGCTGGTCTCGCTGATAAAGCCGTCGGGCTGAAAGCGGATGATGGGCAGGCTGGCGCCGCGCATGGCCGACGGGGTCCAAAAGTTGGACTGGGTCAGCGTCCCGTAGGACTGCGAGACCATGATTTGCACATTGTTGTCCGCCATAAACCAGGAAACATTGGTCTTGGTTTCGGTATAGCCGCCGACGGCGGCCAGCCAGTATTTGTTTTGTTTGATGTTGATCCCCAGATCCACGGGCTGCCCTTCGGACACGGCGCGGCTGGAGCCGAAACGGGTCAAGGACAGGAATCGCCGCGCCTCGTTTTCCAGGTTTTGCCCCTGCAAGAACGATTTGAAGGAGGGCGCGGCCACGCCGACGGCAATGACCATGATGGTCATGACGATCACCAACTCCACCATGGTGAAGGCGGCGCATGGCCCGGCCTTACTGCGCGTTGGCGGATGTCCAGTTGCCAATCGCATCGTTGCCTCCTCTTCCGTCGGGTCCGAGGGAATAAACATCGTAACCATCCTGATTGTGCTTGCCGGGGTATTCATAGACATAAGGCCGGTTCCAAGGGTCATTGGGAACCTTGTCCACATCCAAAAACTTGCGCCACTTGTTCGAGGCCCCGCTGGGCTTGAAAACCAAGGCGCTCAAACCGGATCCCCTCGGTGGATAACTGCCCATTTCGATTTCATACATGGACAGCGCGGTCTTGAAGTTGGAGATGTCGGTGGCCACGGCGGCCCGGCGGGCCTTGTCGCCGACCCCGCTGAACTTGGGCAACACGATCCCGGCCAGAATCGCCAGAATGGTCAGGACGAGCAACAGTTCCACCAGGGTGAAGCCGCGCCGGCGCCAGCGATCGGCCCGGCCGGTTTTTGAAGTGAGGTGTGTTATTTTCATAAAGCGTCCTTTCGATTGGTTATTTGATGTATTCCTGCAAACTGAAAATGGGAATGAGCATGCCGATAAAAATCGTGCCGACAAAGGCCGCGATGCAAAAGAGCAGGGCCGGCTCGGCCAGGGCCACCGCCGTCTTCAGGTTCCGATCCAGGTCCGCCTCCGTGACCACGGCGATGCGGACCAATTCGGCGTCGAGCTTGCCGCTTTCCTCGCCCACGGAAATCATTTCCAGGACCGAACCGGGGAAGAGGTTGCGGCAATCCGACAGGCTGGTGCCCAGTTGCGCGCCTTCCTTGACCCGCTCGATGGAATTGGAAACGGCATCCACCAGAATCTGGTTGCCGATGGATTTGCGGGCCACGTTGAGGGCCTGCACCAGGGGCACGCCGGCGTTGAGCAGCGTGCCGAGCATGCGGCAGAAGCGCGCCATGGCGAACTGGCTGGTGAGAGGGCCGAGGACGGGCAATTTGAGGAGCAGGCCTTCCCATTTGCGCTTGCCGTCTTCTGATTTGACCCAGCGCCGCACCGAGAAGACGATGATGACAATGCCGGCCAGCATGTAGAGTCCGTAGGAGCGGATGGCATGGCTGACACCCACAATGATGCGCGTGATCAGGGGCAACTGGGCGTTAAACCCCTCGAACATCTTTTGGAAACGCGGAATAAAGAAGGTCATCAAGAAAATCAGCACACAAATGGCCAGAAACAACAAAACTGCCGGATACAGCACCGCCGCCATCACCTTGCCGCGCAAATCCCTTTCCCGCACCTGGAAATCGGCAATCTGCGCCAGCACCAGGTCCAAAAATCCGCCGGTCTCGCCCGCCGAGACCATCGCCACATAGACGCGGGGAAAGGTTTCGGGCATGGTGGCCATGGAGTCGGCCAGCGTCACTCCGTCCACCACCGAATCATAAACGGCCTTCCATTTGGCCTGGGCGACCGGATTGGAGGCTTCCTTGCAAAGAATGACCAGCGCGCGGCTCAACGGCACGCCCGCCGCCAGCAAACTGGAAAGGAGCCGGGTGAAGTTTTCCAGCATCCGCGCCGAGACCTTCTTGGATCCCAGATTTAAATTCAGCCCCGCGCCCGCGCCCGCCGGGGCGCTGCCCTCGCTGGCGGCGCCTTTGGCGCCGGCGACCTTGGGGGCCGCTCTCTCCGAAAGGCTGATCGGCTTGAGTCCCTTTTCCTCCATTTGCCGGAAGGCCTCCTGCCGGCCCCCCGCCTCAATCTGGCCCTCGGCGACCCCGCCGGAGGATTGAAACGCTTTATATTGAAAAAGTGGCATGAGGTCTTAAATCAATGTTTGGCCACCAGAATTTTCGGTTTGGCTTCGGCTTCCGAGACGACATCTATGTCGGGCTTCTCCACCACGGCGGGCTTCTTTTCGGGGCCGAACAAAGTCTGGTCCTTGGTCACGCGCATCACTTCTTCGGGGGTGGTGGCGCCTTCGCGCACCAGGCGCCAGCCGTCGTCGCTCAAGCTCTTCATGCCGTTGCGGACGGCGGCCTCGCGGATGATGACGGCGGAGGAGTTTTTCAAGAGCAGTTCGATAATCTCGTTGTTGATGTCCATCCACTCGAAGATGGCCTGGCGGCCGTGAAAGCCGATCTGGCGGCATTCCCCGCAGCCGACGGCCTTGTAAAACACCTGGCTCTTGGGATAACCGAATCTTTCTTTGAGAACGGAGGCGATATCCGATTTGTCCTCCGTCTTGCAGTGGGGGCAGAGGACGCGGACGAGGCGCTGGGCTAGGACGGCTTCGAGGGAGGAGGCGACCAGATAAGGCTCGACATGCATGTCCACCAGGCGGTTGAGGGCGCCGGGGGCGTCGTTGGTGTGCAGGGTGGAAAAGACCAAGTGGCCGGTGAGGGAGGCCTGCACGGCAATCTGGGCCGTTTCCTCGTCGCGAATTTCGCCCACCAGTACCACGTCGGGGTCGTGGCGCAAAATGGAGCGCAGGCCGCGGGCGAAGGTCAGGCCGGCCTTTTCGTTGACTTGAATCTGGTTGACCCCCTTCATCTGGTACTCGATGGGGTCTTCAATGGTGATGATTTTGGTTTCCAAATCATTGATTTCGTTCAGGGCGGTATAAAGGGTGGTGGTTTTGCCGCTGCCGGTGGGCCCGGTGACCAGGATGATGCCATGCGGCAGGGCGAGGATGCGCTTGAAAGATTTGACTTCGTTAGCGCCCATGCCCAATTCGTTCATGCCCATCAAGGTTCCCTTTTGCCGGAGCAAGCGCAGGACGACCGCTTCGCCGTGGAGCATGGGGATGATGGAAACGCGCACGTCCACTTCGTTGTTGGCCAGGCGGAGCTTGATGCGTCCGTCCTGGGGCAGGCGCTTTTCGGCGATGTTGAGATGGCTCAGAATCTTGATGCGGGAAACGATGGCGGGTTGAAAGCGCTTGAGTTGAGCCTGGCACGGGGACTTCCTGCAACACCCCGTCAATGCGGTAACGGATGCGGAATTCCTCCTCGAACGGCTCCAGGTGGATGTCGGAAGAGCGCAATTCGATGGCGTCGGTAAAGACCTGGTTGACGAATTTGATGATGGAAGCGTCTTCGGCGGCGCTTTCCAGGTCGGCATTTTCATCGCCCAACTCGTCCACCACCAGCAGCGGAGCGTCTTCGTCCAGAGTGTCAATGGTGTCGGCGCCGATGCCGAGGCGGGTTTTCATCTCGCGGCGGATGGCTTCGGCCGGGGCGAGGACGGGCTGGATTTTCAGGCCGGTCAGGGTCTTGAGGGTGTCCAGCCCCTGGGTGGCGAAGAGGCGGCTGGTGGCCACCTGAACGACGCCGTTGAGGCGCTGCAAGGGGAGCAACTCTTCCTTGAGCAGGACGCGGGCGGGAAAGAGGGAAAGGAGTTCGCGGTCCGGCTCGATGTTGTCCAAAGTGGTGAAATTCAAGTGGTATTCGCCGGCCAGCCAGCGCAGGACGCTGTCCTCGGACTGAACGAGTTCGGGCTTGCCCTTGGCGGACTGGGCGGAAAGAATGCTGGCATCGGCCACGGACAATTGTTTGGCTTCGACCATGCGATCCAGCAATTTGGCGGGAGGCGGGTCCGCTGGAGTTTCGATTTTCTTGCTCTCGTTCATATTGGCGTTGCTTTGACTTTCGGATTCAGCTCACGGCGGCGCTCGCCTTGGAGCGCCGCCGGGCTGCTTAAACCCACCGGCGGCCCAGGCCGCCGATGCAGATTTTAGTGACTTTGATCACAGGATCTTAGTTCAAGATTCCTCCGCCGGTCGGCAGCATTAAATAGGCTTCCTGACGGGCGTTTAACAGGCTGCGCAATTCATCCTGCGCTTTGGTGACAGCGGCTTGACTATTCTTGCGCTCTGCCTGCACCTTGGCGATGGCCGCTTTGACATCAGCCGCCGGGGCTTTGTCGTCATAGGCCTTTTGCAAGGCTGCCATGGCGTCAACCAGCGGACCCGTGGGAGCGGCAAAGCCGCCGCCGCCGCCGCCGCCGCCGCCGCCACCGCCACCGCCGCCGCCGCCACCACCACCACCAGCATTACGACGCCCGAAACCGCCTCTGCCGGCGCGCTGGGCTGTCTGCACTGCGGTGATTTTGGCTGAAATGGCGGTCCATTCAGCATCATCCTTCACATCCATGTCTTGACGAGCCTGGTCAAGGTTGAGACCGAAACCGCCCCTGCCGCCGCCACGCCCACCGCCGCCATGCGCCATCACTGTGGTGGCAGCCAGTCCCAGCGCGGCGACACAGCCGGCCAGGATCAATGTCTTCTTCAATACGTTCATAACTTCCATTGGTTTAAGGTTCTGTTCGATTCGGAAGCGTACATTTCCCGCCCCGAATGCGGAACACCTTTTCCCTAAGGCAATTAGCGTGCCAAGTGGGTAAAAGGCCGTTTTACCAGCAAAAGACCGTGTTTTTTGCTGAACGCACTGAGATAGACGCGCAAACGTTGCGCGAAGTTGCGCAAAAAGTGCGCGGGAGCAAGAATGGCGATTTCTAACCGGTGGCACGGCCCCTGGGCCTGAATTAAAAGGGGGGCATTGCAACCGGCCTGTGCCGTTAAGCCGGAACGATGCAATTGGCATCACGGATGAACGCAGATCAACACGGACAAGACAACGCGATGATGATGCCCTTTCTGTGACGGGATGGAGCCGCCAAATCGTGACCGAAAGGAGAACGGAGAAAGCCCCTTTTTCAGCGCTTTAGAATCCGAGTCCATGAGTGTTCATCAGCGGTTCTCTTCCGCATGGATACGGTCAAGTGGTTGTGGCAGAGTTTATTCCAACAAGCCATCGTTCAAAAGGATGGCCTCCTGGCGGATGGAGACGACGGCCTGCAGGTCAGCCTGCGCTCTGGCCATCTCGGCTTGTTTCCTTTTGCGAGCCTCGCGAACCTTGGCCATGGCGGCTTTGACTTCGGCGATGGGGGCATTGTCGTCCAGAGCCTTGGTCAACGCGTCGGCGGCGGGATCCGTGGCGCCAAAAAGGCCGGCAAAACCGCGCATGCCGCCTCCGCCACCTCTTCCTCCCATCATGCCGCCGCGCATGTTGGCCAGTCCCGCCAGGCCGACTTCGGCCCGCAATTGCATCACCTTGACCAGTCTTGGGGAGATGACGTTCCATTCATCGTCGTTCGTCACCGCCAGAGTCGGGCGCATGCTCTCGGCCTGCTGTTGCAATATGGCGGTGAAATCAAAGCCGCCGCGGCCGCCGCCGCCGCCAAAGCCGCCGCCACCGCCGCCTTGCGCCAGGACGCTGGCGCCGGAAAAAGCCAGAGTGAGAGCGGTGCCGGTGACGGCCAATAATTGATTAAGTTTCTTCATAAGCATCTCCGACTGATTTTTCAGGGTGTTTGTTCAATATGATTGTCAAACAACAGTGATCGTGTGTTTTTGAACTTCTTCGATTATACACGGCCTGGACGGTTTGGGAAACAGATAATTCCAGGACCGCATCCACCGATTAATGTCCGCCGAAACCAAAAACAGAACATCTTTTCTCTCCGCCATTGACCCGGCGGCAATTTCGGCGAAAATAATGGCCGATGGCGTCTTTCTTGAAATTGCAGGATGTCTCCAAATCGTATGACTCGGTCTTAAACGCTCCGCCGGTGCGCGTGCTGGAGGCCATCAGCCTGGAAGTCCAGGCGGGTGAGTCGGTGGCCATCGTCGGACCGTCCGGCTCCGGCAAAAGCACCCTGCTCAACATTATCGGCGCCCTGGATCGTCCAAGCAGCGGGCAGGTTTTTTTCCAGGGCGAGGATTTGGGAAAATGGCAGGAACGGGAGTTGGCCGCTTTCCGTCATGGCCGCCTCGGCTTCATCTTTCAGGCGCATCATTTGCTGCCGCAATGCACGGTGTTGGAGAACGTGCTGGTGCCGACGCTGGCGGCGCCGCAAAGCGCGGCCGGGCGTCAAAACGCGCTGGCCCGGGGCGGCCGGCTGCTGGAGCGGGTGGGGCTGGGGGCGCGCAAGGATCATCGCCCCGGCCAGCTTTCCGGCGGAGAACGCCAGCGGGCGGCGGTGGTGCGGGCGTTGATCAATCAACCGCAACTGCTGCTGGCCGATGAACCGACCGGGGCGCTGGACCGCCCGGCCTCGGAGGGTTTGGCGCGGCTGCTGTTGGAACTGAACAAGGAGGAAAATGTCACCTTGATCCTGGTGACGCACGCGCCGGAGCTGGCCGAACGGATGCAACGGCGCTGCCGGATTTTGGACGGGCGTCTGGAGCCTCAGAGTTGATCCGCCGCCCCAGGCCCGTCGAAACGCAGCCTTTGGTGCTCGTGCAAATGGAATTGCAGCAGCCGCACCCAGACGGCGCTGTCCTCGCCGGGCGGCAGGCCCGCGGCCAGGGCCTGCAATAGCTCCTCGCGCCGGGCCAGGGAGTCGGGCAGGGTGTTGAGAATATGGGCGACCAACACGGGCAGGACCGGGCGCGGCCCGCCGCCGCGCGGGGGCGGCGGGCCGGGCCGGCCGGGAACGCCGTGTTTTTCCGGTGGATGTTGCAATGAGGGCTGCATAATATGAAGCTACGTTACATGAAGCTACTTCATTTGTCAATGGAAAAAGATTGACTGTTTTTGCCCGGGCCTGTAGTGG
Organism: uncultured Verrucomicrobiae bacterium; assembly: GCA_963707025.1. Classification (GTDB taxonomy): domain Bacteria; phylum Verrucomicrobiota; class Verrucomicrobiia; order Limisphaerales; family Palsa-1400; genus JBEKOF01. The sequence continues at coordinate 490,017 of CAVPOM010000006.1, forward strand.
CTGCGGGAAAACCATGAAAAGCAGCCTTGCAAAAGGGGTGGAGGGGGCGGACCTGAAGCAGGAATTCCGCGATTTGCTGCAGGCCTCCGGCTGGTCGCAGGCCGAGGCGGCGCGGCAACTGGCCATGACCCCCAGCGCGCTGAGCCAGATTGTGCGGCCCAACTCCCCGGTGCGGCCCAGCCCGGTGACGCTGCGGCTGTTCCAGTTGCTGCTCTGGCGGGAAAAACCGCAGGCCTTGCGGGAGGTGGCGCGGCGCAAGGCGCTCTCCGCCGCCGCGCCGTGGGAACAGGATTTGCTCCGCGATTTGCGGGGAGTTCCCCCAAAAGCCCGGCAATCCATCCTGCGCCAGATGCGCGGCCTGATCGCCGCGGCCAAAAAAAACGCGCCGGAGAGCCGGCGGGCGGGGATGAGGCGGCAGGAGCGGGGGCGCAGGATTAAGATTGAGATCATTTAAGATTTGGAGTAAGATAAGGAGGGGGGTTGGGAGGGAGCAGCGGTGGCAGGGAAAGGAACGGGGAATTGGCCTTGGGAAACTTATTCACATGGAGAGGGGTGTCCAGGAGGGTGGGTGAAATTATGGGCACGCGATGATGGAAAGGGTTTTATGTCGAAGAAAGAACAGTTCCTGGCCTTTGTCTTCGTCGGAGCGATGGTCCAGGACAGCAGCACTGAAAGCAATGATTGCCCTTTGATTATGCACATGGCCAGCCAGATACCGGAGGAGCGAATCCCCGACAACGTGATGAACGCGGCCAAGGTTTTCCTGGCCTTTTGCAACGGCGTATGCAAACGGCCCCATGGCTGGATGCTGGCCACGAAGTGAAGGGCCCGGGGGCGGCGGCGGGGACCATCATGGTGGACGAAACGGACATGGCGGACGCGGTGCATGGAGTTCGCGATGGGCCAGGAAGGCCGGGCGGGCGGCAGGCCGGCCCCCGCGGCGCGCACGGCTGGCCCGCCCTGCCAGCCAGGGCTGACGGACCCGCAAATTTGTAGTCGCGCGGGGCGGCCTTTGGTATATGGTGGGCGCTGTGCAGATTCGCATCTATTTTTTTGCGCGCGGCCGCGACCTGGCCGGTTGCGCGGAGGCGGTGGAATCCATGCCGCCGGGAAGTTGTGTGCGGGAATTGCTGGAAAATCTCTTCCGCCGCTTTCCCAAACTGGGGGAATTGGGAAAGTCCATGCGCGTGGCCGTGGGCGTGGACTACCAGAACGGCGACTACCTCCTGCAGGAGGGCGACGAGGTTTCCATCCTGCCTCCCATGCAGGGCGGATAAACCGGCGGAGCCATGCAACGCGAGCTGACGATGACGATGGAGCCGATTGATGAGGCGGCCTGGCTGGCGCGACGGGCCATGCGGCGGGAGATGGGGGCGGCGGTTTATTTTTCCGGGGTGGTGCGCGGCGAGGAAGGAGGAGAGACCATCGCGGCGATAGAGTACGAGGCGTTCGAGCGGATGGCGCGGCATCAATTTGAGTTGCTCTTCAAGACGGTGGAGGAGCGCTGGCCCGTCCAATCGGTCCGGGTGGCGCACCGGCTGGGGCGGGTGGGGGCGGGAGAGGCGGCGGTGTGGGTGGAAGTGATCGCGCCGCACCGCCAGGAGGCGTTTGCCGCGTGTCAATTTCTGATTGACGAGATGAAACGGCTGGTTCCCATCTGGAAGAAGCCGCTGGCCCAGTGAGGGCGGCGGAGGGAAGATGGAGGATGGAAAAGACTCAGAGGGCACGCCGGCGACGCCTGCGCCGCGCACGGAGGGCGCGCCCTGCCACCCATCACGACTGACCTTCCCCTGTCCTAATCTTAATCTTAATCTTAATCTTAATCCGGTTGCACCGGAGATCAGGATTAAGATTAAGATTAAGATTAAGATTAGGATTAGGAGGGGACTGGCCAAAAGGGAGCGGTTATTTTCGGGCGATGGTGAAGGAGCGGGAGCCGCCCTCCATGGGCAGCGGCACGACAACCTCCCGCCCGCCGGCCAGGTTTACGGTGGCGATGACCCCGTTGGCGTCGCGAAATGTATATGGGCCGGAAGCGGAGGCGGAGAGACGCAAAGTGGCGGTGTGCGCGGCGGGATTGCCGCTCTCCAGGGAGAAGTCCACGGACGCGAGATCGCTTTTGACAGTGATGGGCCGGGCCGCGGAGAAATGATCGTTGTCAAGAATTAAACCAAGCCGGCCATTGTCAAGCATAGCATTAAAGCGGCGGCGCACCCCGTCCTTTGGCGTCACTTCCAGAACCGCGTCCCGTTTTGCGCCAGTCGCCGCCGTAGCAGAAGCGGCCGAAAATGGGGTCGTCGGCCAGGATGGTGGCGGCGGCGCGCAGGGCGCCGCAATAGCCGAGGTCAATTTCGGAGGCGTACATCCAGGAGCCGCGATGGTGGGCCTGGCCGAGCCAGGTGGTGCCGAAGGGGGCCGGCTCGAAGCCGCCGCCGGCGCCGCCATCCTTGTCCTGGCCGGGGAACCAGTAGCCGTAATTGGATTGGGGCGTGCCGGTGTTCATCAAGGCCCAGGCGCTGAGAATGGAGGCGTAGCCGAGGCGAAGGTAGTCCGCCGGGTGGGCCGCGAAATGGAGGCCATAATCCAGCACGCTCCAGCCGCCCATCTGCGACATGTAGGTCAGGGTGTAGGAATTGCCGCCGCCGCCGCGAATGTCGCTGCCCAGCAGATAATAAGCCGGGGTCAGCCAGCCGCGGCAGAAAATGTTGGCGGCCATCTGCTTGTCCAGGAAGGCGCGGGCCTTTTCCGGGGCAACGTCCCGCATGATGTCTCCCGCTTGGGGATCGCTGTGCAGCATGGCGTATTTGGCCAGGGCCCCGGTGGATTCAAAGCCGGTGGTGTCGAAGGCGTACTCGGACTGGAACAAATTGGCCCTTTGATTGACAAAGTAGCGGACTTTTCCCTCCCAATAGCCGCGCAGCTTGTCCGCCTGGGCCTGCATTCCGTTGTCTTCCAATTCCCGGATGATGTCAAGTATAACCAGTTCGTTGTAAAAGCCGGTGCCGTTGAATTCCCAGCCCCGGTCCAACTCGTGGGGCACGACGACCATGGCCTCGGCGGTGCCAGAGGCGCGCTCCAGGTATTGGCGGGCGGTCAGGGCGGTCTTGATTTCCGGATGGTATCGGGCCACGCGATACATGGCCTCGTACATGACCAGGACGTGCGGATAATCGGTACTCGCGCCAGAGATGGAGCTGGCCGCGCGGCCCGGTGTTGGTGCTGTCGCGGTTTTGCTTCCAGTCCGGTATGCCGTAGATGCCGTAGGAGTAAGTCTCGTTGGTGGTGCGCTGCAGGCCGCCCCAGACGAAATGTTGCAGGTAATAATCCATGGCCTCGACCTGGCTCTGCACGGGGAAGTCGGCGTTTTTGGCGGCGAGAAAGGCGGGTTTGCACAGGCCGGGATCGTCACAGGAAACCTCGTAAATGCGGAAGCCGCGGAGCAGGTCGTAATTATCCGGCCCGAGCAGCGACAGGGTGAGCATGTTGCGGTCGGAGATGAGGCCGTTGAACCACTTGGCGGGGTCGCGGTGCTGGCTGCGGGCGATGAAGGCGGCGCGCTTGTCAATCAGAGTTTCCAGCGGCTCGGTGGAGAAGAACTCCAGATACATCAACTGGTCGCGGTCGTAGTGGATGGCCAGGCGGTTCTCGCCGAGTTTGGCAAACTTGACCTGGTAGAGGCGGCAGGGGCCCCTGGCACCGAGGGACTGGATGGCGGTGGCTTGCGGAAATTCGGCCTCGACGCCGGTGATTTTGTGTTTGGTGTTCAAGGCGAATTGGGCGAAGAGGTCCGACGGCACGGTCATGCCGGGTACGACGTGGACATCCACCTTGCCGTCGTCCACGAGGTTTTTGCGGATGGCGTCGTAATCGCCTGCCCATTGGAGTTTGAAGCCGTAGGTTTTGGAGTCGCCCGGTTGGCCGGCGGGGGAGAGGGTGAGAGAGGTGTTGGGCTGGCGCCATTGGGTGCCACCTTCCCTGGCGGCGGCGCCCGCCACCGCCGAATGAATGAAGACCTGGTATCCGCCGCCGAAACCGCCGCCGCCCGCGCCGCCGCCGCGGCCTCCCGGCTCCCAGTATTCGAGCTTGGTGTGGTCGTCGGTGGTCAGCATAAGGGAGGGACCGATCAAATCCGAGCGCATCCAGAACAGGTAGGAATCGGAACCGGAGATGAAGCTATGCTTGAGCACGACCGGGCCGGCGGGCGCGCCCCGTCGTCCGCGGGCTGCGCCCACGGTCATCGGAATGGCCAGGTCGCCGATTTCCAAGGGGGAGCCGGTCTGGTTTTGTAAAGACAGCGTCCACACGATGTCCTGGTCATGCACGGCGAAATCAACCTGGAGGACAAGGGCGGGGGCGGAGTGGTTGGTGATTTGATAAACGGCCTTGGAAAGAGTGCCATTGGTGTTGGTGGAAAAAGTTGCCGCGCCGGCGGCGGCGAGGCTGGCGGTTTGAACCCTTTCCCAATCGCCCCCCGGCAGGCGGTATTTTATGTTCAGATCGCCCAGCCTTTGGCCGACGTAATCAGTTTGGGCGGGATCGGGGTCGTGGTCGCGCCGCAAGCTGACGATGGCGCCATCGCGGAATTTGACATCGAACAGCGAGCTGGCGCGGGCGGGCGCAGGGAAGAGCAAGGCGGCCAGGACAAGGATGACATGCGACGTTTTCACGGGGGGATATTAGGGGAAAATTATAAATGATAAATTATAAAATGGGGGACCGGCGAATTGAGCCAATGGCCGCCTCCTCCGCCGCCGCGGCTCCGGGGGGACACCATGGCGGATAGAACTTGAAGGTTTTGAAATGTTGTTGGTTGCATCTGCACCCCCCAGGGGCCGGGAACTGAAATTAAGTGAAACTAGGTGAAATTAGGTGAAACTAGGTGAAAATAACTGAAAATTGCGGGTGGCTTCGAACCGCCGCCGCCGCCGGACACTTTTTGCCTCGCCCTCATAACTTAACGTAAATTAGCATTTAATTCAGGGGTGGTCAAGGGGAAAGCGCGATTTTTTTGGCGAAATGTGGGAGGCCTTCCAACCGGCGCATCCGGGGCGGACCGGAGGGCCAGCCTGGGGGCCCTGGGCCCGCCGCCGTCATGATGGATTGGCGCAGCCGGGAATGGCGGCACAGAGCAGCGCGGGAGGCTGTTATTTGACGTTCAACAGGCCGAATGAGAAGTTTGGCTCGAAAGCAGAACCCAAAGGGCGGCCAGGCCGCCAGCATCGCGCAGCTCAGGCGGACGGTGTAAGCGCCGGGCATGAACGGGGCGGGCAGTGTCAGGACGTTGGACACCGTTTCCCCAACGGCCAGATTGGTCCAGGCGGGCGGCAGCGCCAAGTTGGTCGTGGCAGAGGATCCGGCGGAGAAATTGTTTGGCCGCCAAAAAAGGACAGACAACCGCGCGCTCAGGGCCGGTTCGGCGGGAGGGGAGGCGGGGACGCGCGGATCGGCGGCATTGCGCCACATGCGCACGGCGATTGTGATGCGCCCGCCCGGCTTGCACTCGGACGGTTCGATCACCGGCTGGTCCAGCACCAGGCCGGGCTGTTTGCGGGACAACAGCGGGACCGACCAGTAATTGGAGGCATTATAGTTGCGAATGGGGGTCAGGCCGCGGCTGCCCCAGGGCGTGGGCATCGTCACATAATCCGCCGCGAGCCAGGCCGGCGGTTGGAAGAGCAGTTCGCCCGTCGCGCTGGCGCCTTGGAGAACAAGCCCGTTGCCAAGCGGGGAAGGGGAGAGGATGCACTTGTTGCCGGCGCCAGGTTTGCTCAAGCCCCATTGCACCAGTTTCTGCGGCGTGACCGCCAGCGGAGTGGATCCGAGCAATTTGTCTTTGAGATAGACCTGGGCGCCCGGCGGCGGGGAATCAATCACCAGCAAGGCGTCCTGGTCGAACAGGGGCTTTGCCCAGCGCAGGCCGGCATAAACACCTCCGGCCACCACGGCGGCCAGAAAAACGATCTCGAAAAACCCGGCCAGGCGATCCAGCCATCGCCCGGCGCCGACCGGGTACCATTTCTTGGCCAGCACCACCCACACCAGAACGAGCAAGAGGAGCGCCCCGAAATTCACTCCGCAGCCGGTGAAAGTCAGGAGCACAGGACCGGAGAAGAGCCTGCTGCCGAACCTCATGCAGACGATGTGCAGTCCGGGTTGCCAGGTCAACGGGCCGCTGGGATCCACGATGAGGACCGCGGCCTGGGCCAGGAGCCAGAATTGCAGCAGGGGTTTCCACCAGGCGTCGCGCAGCAGCAACATCAGCCCGGCCATCACACCCACGCCGCCGAGTGCCGGCCGGGAAAGGACCGCCCAGCCCTGTGGATAGAAGCGGGCCGAATGGATGGCCAGCCCTCCGCAGATCAGGGCGTAGCCGCCCAGCACATAACCCGGCCACGTTCTTGGCGCCGGAACAGGGTTATCCTGTTCTTCGAGGTTCATCGCGCTTGAGGATGCCCGGGAAATTCCAGCATGTCCATGTCATGGTAGTGCCTTAATTTCATTGTTGTAGTGTCGGCGCTGTGCGCCGAAGTCGAGCCACAGGCTCGACTCTACACCAAATTAAGGCACTGCCCATGTCATCTCCGATCCACAAGCAGCTTGGGCCGCCGGTTTCGAACCTGGCAAAAAAGGCGGATTGCCTGGGGAACAGAGATTCTGACGCACCGATTAGCGCACCAATTTGCCGGGCCTGCGCGGATTTGCAGAAAGTCATCGAGGCTTGGCCGGAACTGAGCGAACCATTGCGCCGGGCAATTCTCGCCATTGTTCTGACGGCCACGAAGGAGGGAAGCCGGTGAAAGAGACATTCTCCACGTTTAGGCACGCGGAGTGTTCTCCTCCTCATCCAGTGCGCGGAAAGAGGCCGCCGCCAGAGCGGCGAAATCATCGTCCGTCAAATCATCAGACATGGGAACCTGTTCGACAATGGCGCATCGAAGCTGTTGACGTTCCTTTTCCGAGAGCTGCTCCACCTCGCCAAGAATTTGGGCGACTGCTTGTGTCATGTCCTGAACATACAGGGACGGACAGAATTACGCAAGCGCGGGACCACGAACAAGGGGGGCCAGTGACTCCGGAGGCGCAGGTCGGCGCGATAAGTCGAGCAGAACCGGACCGCGCGCACAACTGGGGGTTCAGGAGAGGATGGAGCCTGGGCGGTGGTGGTCGAAGGGATTGCAATTGTCGCACGGCTATGGGTAATGGGGAGTGGCCCCCCGGCGGGGTTGCTTGAAGATGATCTATGCCCGGATGAGATTGAAGGATGGACACTCAAGGATGCCTCCGCTGCGGTCTGCCGATTAACCCTGTTTATTAATCACAGCCATCCCACAGGAAATTGGAAAAAAGTGTTGGCTTGACCATTTGAACCTGCCACAAGGCAGGCATGAAAAACAAAAAAATCAAACCAACACGGTCCCGGTTTAACGTTTTGCGCCAGATTTGCAATCTCATTCCTGCGCATGAAGTCTCCAAAATAGCGCGGGAGACCGGGGCTCTGGATAAGTCGCGCACCTTCAGTCCGTGGAGTCACACGGTCAGTTTGCTGGACGCGCAACTCACCCATTGCATCGGACTCAACGATCTGTGCGACTCGCTGCAATTGCATTCCGGGCCGCTGTCCACTTTGCGCGGCGCCAGCGCCCCCAGCCGCAACGGCCTCTCCCACGCCAACCGGGAGCGTCCGGCCCAGATGGCCGAACAACTCTTCTGGCGGGTCCTGGAGCATTTGAAAGCACAGACGCCCGGCTTTGCCGCGGGCCAGCGCCGTGGCCCCGCCTTCCGTTTCAAGATGCCCATCCATGTGATTGATAGCACGACCATGGAACTGGTGGCCAACTGCCTGGACTGGGCCAAGCACCGCCGGCGCAAGGCCGCCGCCAAAACCCATATGCGGTTGAATCTGCAGAATCTTTTGCCCGGTTTTGTCATTGTGGACACTGCCGCCGAGCACGACAACCGACGGGCGCGGGAACTGTGCGCCGACTTGAAGAGCGGCGAAATCGCCTTGTTCGACAAGGGTTATGTGGACTTCGGCCACTTGCGGGATTTGGACGGGCGCGGGGTCTTTTGGGTGACGCGGGCCAAGGAGAACATGGGCTATGAGGTGGTGCGGAAAATGCCCGCCTCCAGAGACCCGAAGATTTTGCGCGACGAAGTGATCGTCCTGAGCAACGAGAACAAACCCGCGCCGGAGTTGATGCGCCGGGTGGTGGCGCTGGTCGAGATTGATGGAGAGGAACGGGAAATGACCTTCCTGACCAACAACCTGGAGTGGAGTCCGCGCAGCGTGGCCGACCTTTACCGCTGCCGCTGGCAGATCGAAGTCTTCTTCAAACAAATCAAGCAGACCTTGCAGTTGGCGGATTTTCTGGGCCACAACGCCAACGCCGTGCGCTGGCAGGTGTGGACGGCGCTGTTGACCTACGTGCTGTTGCGCTACCTCAGTCACCTCTCCAACTGGGCGCACAGCTTCACCCGGCTGTTCACGATTTTGCGGGCGGCGCTCTGGGAGAAATATGATCTGCTCAATTTGCTGGCGTGCTATGGGACAGCAGGCGGCAGCTTTCGCCACTTGGCGCGGCCCGAGCAGGCGTATTTCCCCGGCTTCCAATAAAGCTATGGGACAGCACACGCGCCCAAACAGGCGCATACCACACCCAAAAGCCAAACTCGGAAAAATCAAAATCTCATTTTACCCCGAAGACCAATTAAACCCTTGCAAATGAACAGGTCAGCACCAGACTTTTCCCCTTATGAGACGGGTGTGTTTATTAATCTAATAAATGTCCCGTGTTCTTACTGCCTTTTTTTCAGGTTGGGAATCTGGGTTAATGGTAGCTTCCCGTCCCTCGTAACGTTGCACAAGGGGAAGCTGATAGTCACCCGCAGCCCACACATACCAATGTCCACCAATCGGCTTGAAGCCGCTGATACGCCCCGTAAAAATGTTGATTTTTGGATTATAGGCGACGCCGTTCAAGTCGTGGTGCCATCCTCTGAGCAAGACGTAGAGAACGCCGTTACAGGTAACCGCGCGAAAGTCACGGTCCTTAATTACAGACCACGGCAGACCACGGATTGGCTTCATAGGATGGGTGGCAGAAAATTCTCCAAATATATCGTTGGTTGCCATGTTCCACCCATTAGTCTTAGTGAAACTCTGAACGGCGTCCATAGCATGTAAATTCGTCAATGTTGGCGGAGGGACCTCATCCCACGCCAAACCAAATGATGGGTCAACCACAACCCGATCAAAAAGAAGCCTCATCATATTCGTGTACGATTGATTCCGGTTTGTGGGCATATCGTTTGACTCGATCTCAGTCATGATTGTCTCCATCTGAGCCATATACCTTTGGAAGAGTTTTTCGCGCAGCAGGCCGGAGTTTGTCGCAGGGGCAGGCTGAGCATTAAGATTGATCGTGAGTGCAATGAGAATAGCCCCCAAAAAAGTGTCGGCGAGTTTCATGTGGAAAGGCTTTTACGAACAATTGAGCTTATGCTGCCGGGTATTAAATGCAAGGCTTTTTCCGCTTCGAGGTACAGTCAAACCACGGGCGCAAATTAGAAATCTGGCACTGTTTGCCGCCCCTCGCGGCGGCTGAGAGCGAGAAATGGCAGAGTCTGATTTTTCACCCTCCGCGACAGCGGAAAGCAAATCGACACCCCAAAGGCGGTGTTCCGGTCTGTCTTTAAATTCGTGGTGGTGATGGCGGTGGATTCGATGTTGCGAAGGGCAAACAGGGCGCAAGCTGGAATCCAGCGACTTCACGACCAGGCACTTGCCGGGGCAGAGCGTTCGGGTGTTGGCATTCGGCTTGGCCTTCGGGTCTTGAGCAAGCCGGATGACGACACGGGAACACGGAGCGGAGAAATCGTCGTGTTGCCGGAAATCTGATACTGCAAGCGGATACTGTTTGCCAGTTTCCGGGCAGATTCGGGATGAATCGGGAGGAGGCAAAATGTTGTAATACCGTTTCCAGTTCGTAACAGCACTATTGCCAAGGCAATTGGCGGCGGTCGCAGACCGCCGCTACAGTGCAAAAGCAAACCGGAAAAGGTATAAGGCGTGGATAATGATGGCCGGGATGATGCGGGAGGACTCCTGATAAATAGTATTGTCAATTTCCAGGTTTGCTTTTTGCATCGGCCTCGTAATCGAAGGATGCTTTCGGCGCGGCCGGGTTGGCGTCGAAGGTTTCGTATTTTTCGGTGATGGAGCCTTTCATTTTTGAGCTCATGGCCTGCATGGATTTGACCATTTCCTTCATGCGGGCGATGGCTTCGGGCGTGGTTTCCTGACCGGTCATGCTGAGGGCCTTCTTGACGTCCTCGTCGGTCATTTCCGGGATCTTCATTGCGCCGCCCAGGACCAATTTTCTCTGTTTGAGGGAGTAATCCTTGGTGATCCAATAAATCATCGTTTGCCCGTTGAGATCCCCGGAAACGACGTAACAAAGATCATCGCCGATTTTTTCCTCCGGCAGCAGGGAGAGGTTCTGCAGGCTTTTCAACGCGTTGGTCTGGCGTTGGAAGAAGACCGGGGGCAGGGTGGAGGCCACACCGCCGGAAACCCCGGTGGCGGCCGCCAAAGCCATGTCCATGCCGCCCGGGATGGGCTGCTTTTTGCCGGCCAGCCAAAGGAAGTCGCCCTGGCCGCTGCACCAGGCGGCGCCTTTCTGGGTGAAACTGTCGGAAATCATTTGCGACCACTCGATGCGATACAAATCCGGCTTGGCCAGGCGGACGCTGAAGGTGGTCACTTTTCCCGCCTGGCCCGTATCATAATTCATTTGGGCGGTTTGAGGCGCGGCGGCGGGATTTTTTCCGCCGGACGTGTCAATATCGGTAATGACCCGGCCGGTGACGGCCACGCTGGTCAGGCCGGCGTATTTGGCGGCAAATTTGGCCATGATGTCCGGGGCGGTTGGGACGGCGGCTGGCTGAGCGACGGCGACCTGGCCAAACCAGGCGCCACCCAAAATGAGGAGCGCGAGAGCGGTTGATTTTTTCATGGGCTTAATCTTAAGCTTAATCCGAAGAAGATAAAGATTAAGATTAGGATTACGATTAAGATTAAGATTAAGATTAGGAGCGGACACCCAAGAAGTAAAGTGCGCCCCGCCAGGCGAGGCCGCGCCTGGCAGGAGGGCTGACGGTGCGGCACGTCTTTGATTATGGATCCAGGAAAAGAATACCAAGAGCGGCTCGCCCAGTGGAGCCAGCGGGTGGATCGTTATGAATTGTGGCACCGGCGGACCGGGAATCTGCGGCTGCTTTTTGGCGCCGCCCTGGTGGTGGCGGCCGTGCTCCTGAGAAACACCGTCGCGGTGGGATGGCTGATTACCGGAGTCTTTGCCGGACTGTTTTTCAGCGGCATGGTGCATGACCGGATTCTGGAGAGGAGGGACACGGCGCGGCGGCTGGCGGGATTTTACACGGGTGGGCTCGACCGGCTCGGCTACCGCTGGGCGGGAAAGGGGTCCGCCGGGACGGAGTTTCTCGACAAGCAGCATCCCTACGCCGGCGATCTGGATATTTTCGGAACGGGCAGTCTTTTTGAGTTCGTCAACACCGCGCAAACGCAGGCCGGGCGGACAAAATTGGCGGAGTGGCTGCTGCAGGGCGCGGACCAAGGCGAGATCGCGGCCCGGCAGGCGGCGGTGGCGGAAATGCGGGGGAAGGTGGACTTGCGCGAGGAATTGGCCGTGCGGGCGGGTGATCCGCAGGCGCATGTGGATACGGATGCGCTGGTGTCGTGGGCGGCCAAGCCGCCCAGCCTGACAGGCCTGGCGGCGCGCGCCGGCGTCTTTTGTCTTCCCTTTGTCGCCTGGTCTCTTTACCTGATGGGCCAGGGTCTGCCTTGCGTGCTGGCCTTGAGCGGGCAATGCGGGCTGGCCCTGATTTACCGCCGGCGCACGGAGCGGACGCTTGGGGCGATGAAGTTGCCGGCGCGGGAGCTGCGGTGGCTGTCGGAACTGTTGGGCTGCCTGGAGGGCGAGAGTTTTCAAGAGGGCCGATTACAGGCCTTGCAGGGCAAATGGAAAGGGGACGGGGTTTGGGCGTCGGCCAGCCTGGGCCGGCTGGCCAAGCTGGTGGACTGGATGGACGCGCGCAACAATTTCGCCTTCGCAGTGATCGGCAAGTTTTTCATGCTGGGGACGCAGTTCGGCTTTGCCTTGGAGGCGTGGCGCGCGCGGCACGGGCCAGGGATGGAGGAGTGGCTGAAGGCGCTGGGTGAAATGGAGGCGCTTTCGTCGCTGGGGGGCTACGCCTTCGAGCATCCGGCGGATGTTTTTCCGGAGCTGGCGGTCAAGTCGAATTCGCCAGTGCTCGAGGCGCAAGGGCTGGCGCATCCGCTGATCGCCGAAGCGCGCGCCGTGCGCAACGATCTGGTGCTGGAATCCAAGCAGCCCTTGCATGTCATCAGCGGCTCGAACATGTCGGGCAAGAGCACTTGGCTGCGGGCCATCGGGGCCAACCTGGTGCTGGCGCGGGCCGGGGCGCCGGTGCGGGCGCGCCGCTTTCGCATGACCGCACTGCAAATCGGCGCCTCCATTCGGAATGTGGACTCGTTGCAGGAGGGACTGTCGCGGTTTTATGCGGAGATCACCCGCCTGCGGCAGATCATGCAATTGACCGGGCAAGGCGAGGGGGTGGTTTTTCTGATTGACGAGATGTTGAGCGGAACCAACTCGCACGACCGCCGGATCGGGGCGGCCGGGATCGTCAAAGCGCTGGTGGCGCGGGGAGCGGTGGGTTTGATCACGACCCATGACCTGGCGCTGACGCAGGTGGTGGAGGAAGTCAAGCCGGCGGGCGCGAACTTTCACTTTGAGGACCAGTTGGTCAATGGCAAGCTCAGCTTCGACTACCGGTTGCAGCCCGGCGTGGTGACAAAAAGCAACGCGCTGGATTTGATGCGCTCAATCGGGCTGGAGGTTTAGCGGGCCGGCGCGTCCTTTAACAGGCTTTCCGGCAGGGCCATCAATTCGGAGGCGGAGCCGTCCGGCCGCCAAAGAACGCGGCCATCGGGGAGGAGCCGGAGGATGACGCCGCGCGTCGAACCGCGAAAGGTCTTGACGCGATCGCCCGGCTGCAAATCGGCGGAGGCGGAGAGGGATTGGACGATTTCCGCCATCGCTTCCCACGGCAGCACGCCGGCGATGTAATGGGCCACGGCCGACATGACTTCACGGCGGCGGGTGGTGGGAAGGTCGGCGAACAAGGCCGCCATGATTTGCCGGGCGACATCGGCAAAGGTGTTGCCGTTGAAAAACAGGAAAGGAGCGCGGCGATGGCACAGCCGCAGGAATTCTATGGCTTGAGCGAGCGAGCAGGCTTGCGGTCGTTTTTCTTCCCACTCTCTCTCGCACGCTTCTTGAGTCTCGCGATTAACGCCGTACTGCGCGCCTCCTCTTGAGCACGCTCCTCGATTGAGGCTGACGACAAGCTCCCAACGCCAGTTTTTGAGAAAAGCGGCTCGGGTTTGTAGCGGTGATTGTTCGCCAGGACCTCCTCGAGGATGTCCTCGTCGGTCAGATGCTCCAGCAGATCCAGTCTCAGCTTCATTGTTCATAATTTAGCCCATTTTGCCGCGCAGGGCAATAGTGGAATGACGCCATTTGGGACAGCCCACAGTTAAAGGTCAATCAGGCGGGTCTTCCACGCCACGTTCCATGATGCGCGCCACATCAAGGCGGCCATCCAATACCCTCTCAATGCTGACCCCCTGTTCATCCGGGAGATAGTAAATGAGAAAATTCGTTCTGCTGATGACCCAAAACCGCAAGGTACTGTGCCGGGTAGCCCAGCCGGGATGCGGACCCGCCAACGGATGTTGGACCAGGAACCGTGCCGCTTCCTGTGCCAACTCAAGAAATCGGTCAGCCGCGTTTGGGCCTTGCCGGACGTAAATGGAGGCGAAAATGCGCTCCAGGTCGGTCTGAGCCCGCGCACTGATCCTGGCTTTCATCTACCCTTTTCCAATTTTGCGGGCGAGTTTCCTCCCGCGCCGGCGAATCCCCTCCCAAACCGAATCGGTCAGCGTGAAATGTTCGCTCTTTATTCCTTCGTTGATCAAGGCATCAAATTCGCCGGGATCGGAAGGTTCGTAGGCCCGCAAAATCAGCAGTTTCCCGCCCCGGGCAATGACCGTCGGATGGCCTTGCAGGGCATCGTCGGCCAATCGGCCCAGGGAACTCTTTGCTTGGCTCAGACTGCAGGTTTTCATTTTGCTCCAAAAATAGACTGTATTTGGACTATAGTCAACCTGAATTGAGGCGGGCCGCAACGCCTCCGAGCGCGCAGGCCAGTTCGGCCACGATTTCGCCGGGGGACTTGTCGCCGCCAAAAGTCAAGGCGTCCGCCGGCGGCTCGAAAATCTCCAATTGGCTGGCCAGCAGGGACGGGGCCAGAAAATGGCCGCGCCTGGCCTGGAGCCGTTCTTCCAGCACCGGGCGCGGCGCTGTCAAGTGGACAAACTTGACGCGGGGATCGCCGCCTTGGAGTTGATCGCGATATTTGGCCTTGAGCGCCGAACAAGTGATGACGGCGAATTGACCCGCGGCCAGCGAACGCACAATGATTTCCCGCAAAGCGGCCAGCCATGGCGCGCGGTCGGCGTCGGTCAACGGCGCGCCACGGCGCATTTTTGCAACGCTTTCCGCTGAATGAAATTCATCTCCCTCGTAAAAAACCGCGCCGGTCGCCTTGGCGAAAAGGCCCGCCACCGTCGTTTTGCCCGAGCCGGCCACGCCCATGAAAATGAGAACCAGCGGACCCCGGATGGAGACAGGTTTCATATTCCGTCCAGCCAGACCTCGACGCAGCCGGCCCACAGTTGGCCGTGGCGGCGCAGGCCCAGGGGTGAGGAAAGGGTGAGTGTGACCGCCGCGGCCCGCCCCGCCGCCGGGAAAAGCGCTGCCAGCGCGAACAGGCAAAAAGAAAGGCGCAGCGTGTAAATCATACGACAGATGCGAACGGCATTAACGTCCGTCCCAGCGGAGGGTTTTGCCTTTGGAAAAGCGCACGTCGCGCGTCGCGGAGCCGTAGCGCAGGCGGGCGGGATTTCCGGCGAGGGAATGGATGACGGCCTCGGTAAAACGGCCGTCCTTCCAAGCCATGTCCACCTCGAAGCCGCCGCGGGCGCGGAGGCCCTGCACGCGTCCGTCCGGCCAGGCCTTGGGCAGGGCGGGGAGCAGCTCGATTTCGCCCTCGCCGCTTTGCAGCAACATTTCGGCGATGCCGGAAGCGCCGCCGAAATTGCCGTCTATCTGGAAGGGCGGATGGGCGTCAAACATATTTGGATAGGTGCGCTCGGGACTGAGGAGGAATTTCAAAATGTCGAAGGCGTGGTCGCCGTCCGCCAGGTGGTCCCAGAGATTGATGCGCCAGGCGGTGGCCCAGCCGGTGGCCTTGTCGCCGCGAATTTCCAGCGATTTTTTCGCGGCGGCGGCGAATTCCGGCGTGCCGCGCAGGGAGATGTCGTGGCCGGGGAAAAGCCCGTAGAGGTGGGAGACGTGGCGGTGATGAATGTCGGGGGCCTGCATGTCCCAGTCTTCCAGCCATTCCTGGAGTTGCCCGGCGGCGCCGATCTGGTTGGGCGCGAGGCGGGCGCGGGCGTCGGCGAGTTGCCGGCGGAAGGCGGCGTCCAGGCCGAGGATTTGGGCGGCCTGTATGGTTTGGGCAAAGAGGTCGCGGAGGATTTGCATGTCCATGGTCGGCCCGGCGCAAACGGCGGTGCCAAAGGGATGCTGGTGTTCGGGAGAGAGGGACGGATTGGTGACGAGCCAACCGTGTTTGGGATCCTCGACAAGCGTGTCAAGAAAAAAAAGGGTGGCGCCTTTCATGGCGGGATAAGCTTGGGCGAGGAATTTTTTGTCGCCGCTGAACTGGTAATGCTCCCACAGGTGGGTGGAGAGCCAGGCGCCGCCGGCGGGCCACATGCCGGAGTTGGGGCCGTCAATGGGCGCGGCGGCGCGCCAGAGATCGGTGTTGTGGTGGACGACCCAGCCGCGCGCGCCGTACATGGCCCGGGCGGTGTGGGCGCCGGTTTGGGTGAGGTCCTGCACCATGGCGATGAGCGGTTCGACGCACTCGGCGAGGTTGCACGTTTCGGCGGGCCAGTAGTTCATCTCGGTGTTGATGTTGATGGTGTATTTGCCGCCCCAGGGCGGGGACATGCTGTTGTTCCAGATGCCCTGGAGTCCGGCGGGCTGGCAGCCGGGCCGCGAGCTGGAGATGAGGAGGTAGCGGCCAAACTGGAAATAGAGCGCGGCCAGCCCGGGATCATTGCCCTGGTTGAAATTGCGAATACGCTCGTCGGTGGGAAGCTGCATGGCCGGGCTGGCGCCGAGGTCCAGGGAAACACGCCGGAACAGGCGCTGATGTTCGGCGATGTGCGCTTGGAGCAACTTGTCGAAACTCTTTTTGCCGGCGGCGGCGATTTGACGGGCGACGATGGGGCCGGGATTGCCGCTGACGTCGTGGAAATTCTTGAAGCTGGTGGCGACGGCGATCAGGAGGATGGCGGAGTCGGCATTGTTGACGGAAACAGCATCGGGCGAGGCGGTGGTTTGGCCGCCCTGGGCAGCCACGCGCACGCGCCCTTCAAATTTGAGGGCGGCCGGGACGCCCGAGGCCGCAGCGTTGACACCGCGCAACACCAGGGTGTTGCCAAGCTCCGTCTGGACCGTCGCCTTCTGCGGGGAATTGAGGCGGGCGGTGAAGGTGAGGGATTTGGACTTGTCGGCGGTGAGGCGCACGACAATCACCTGGTCCACCGGGCTGGAAAAAATTTCGCGGGTGAACTTCACGCCGTTGGCGGTGTAGCTGACGCTGGCGACGGCGGTGTCAAGATTAAGGTCGCGGCGGTAGTCCTGCACGGGGGCGGCATTGGGAAAGTCGAGGAGCAAATCGCCCACGGTTTCATAGGGCATCTGGCGGAGCGGCTTGGCCAGAATGCTGGCGCTGACGAGTTTGGCGGCGTCGGAGTATTTTCCGGCAAAAACCAATTTTCGCGCTTCGGGCAACGCGGCGGCGGCGTCAGGATTGACCGGATCGTAAGGTCCGCCCGCCCAGAGAGTGTCCTCGTTCAACTGCAACTGCTCCCGGCTGACGCCGCCAAAGATCATGGCGCCGAGTCGGCCATTGCCGATGGGCAGGGCGGAGTTCCAATCGGGCGCGGGCTGGGCGTACCACAGGGTGAGCGGTTGGTTGGATTGGAAATTGGTGGTGTCGCCGCGCGTGTCGCGGGGGAGCCAGCAGAGGAGGGCGAGCCAGCAGGTGGTTTGCAGGAATTGTCGGCGCGCGCAAGGTGGAGTTTTCATTTGGCAGTGCTTCTTAATGGCATGAATCAAACGCTGTGCCAAGCTTCCTTGCCAGTCGTGGGAATGAACTCTACGGGGCTGGGTGAGGCGGGAGGCGAGGCGCGGGCTGGCGGCAACGCGGGAGAGGGCGGTCCCTGGAAGCGTGATTGGCGGCCGTCATAAACCGCCGCTCCAGCGAAGCAGCCTGGCCTGGCCGGTCTGGAAATGCAGAATGCAGAACCTGAGGTAAACTCAGGTCTCGACCTCCTCCTTCGCCGGGCTTATGGAGGAGAGGGAGTCCGGCCCTGCCGTCTTGGAATCGGAGGCGGAGCGGTAGCTTTGGACAACCCACTCGCTCAGGATTTTGTCGGGGGCGTTGACGGCATCCAGGTCAATGGTAAAGGTGTCCTGGCCGGTGTTTTTGGAGATGAGTTTGAGGCCGAATTGAAAGTCCTTGAAACGCTGGGCGCAGAGTTCGCGCACGGGCAGGCGCTGCTCCAAAGCCAGGGAGACCAGCAAATCGGCGGCGGCGTCGGTGAAACGGAGGGCGAGCTGGTGGTTCTCGCCGAAGCGCAGGGCGAAATCATGGACGAGCTGGCGGGCGACGACGCGCTCTTCTTTTTCGTGCTCGGCCAGGAGTTTCTGCAAATCGGCCAAAGGATTGTCCACCAGGTCGCGGGTGACGACGAAGCGGCGGACTTTGGTGGAGGGCAACTCGAATTTGAAGTCGCGGAAGATGCGTTCGCAGACGGTCATGAGGCCGCGGGCGCCGGTGGTCTCGGAGGAGGCCAGTTCGGCGATGCGGCGCAGGCCGTCGTCGCGAAAGAGGACTTCGATGCCGTAGGCGGCAAAGGTCTGTTCGTATTGGCGGATGATGCTGCCTTCGGAGGTTTTGAGGATGGTGAACAGGTCTTCGGCGGAGAGTTGCTGGCAGACGACGCGGACGGGCAGGCGTCCGATGAACTCAGGCTCGAAGCCGAACTCGATGAAATCGCGGGTCTGGGCCTGATCGAGCCAGGAGGTTTCGGCGCCGGCCACGGGCTGGGTGGCGGCGCTGAAGCCGATGGTGGTGGAGCGGAGGCGTTTCTGCACCAGTTTTTCCAACCCGTCAAAGGCGCCGCTGACAATGAAGAGGATGTGGCGGGTGCTGATGGTGGAGGGGGGGCTTTTGCCGCGCTGGGAGAGGTCCATCATGGCCTGGATTTGGCCGCTGATGTCATTGGGGGAGCGGGCGGGGACTTCGGTTTCCTCCAGGAGTTTGAGCAGGTTGGTTTGGACGCCGCGCCCGCTGACGTCGCGGCCGTTCATGTTGGGGGCGGCGGCAATTTTATCAATCTCGTCAATGTAGATGATGCCGTATTGGGCCTTGTCGAAATCGCCGTCGGCCCGGCGGAGGAGTTCGCGGACCAGGTCTTCAACATCGCCGCCGACGTAGCCGGTTTCGGAGAATTTGGTGGCGTCGCCCTTGATGAAGGGGACGCCGATGAGGTCGGCGGCGTTGCGGACGAGGTAGGTTTTGCCCACCCCGGTCGGGCCGATGAGAATGATGTTTTGCTTGGCGTAATTGGGTGTGTCCTGGCCCGCGCGGGCCAGGCGGACGTGATGGTAGTGGTCGCACAGGGCGACGCTCAGAACTTTTTTGGCCTCCTCCTGTTTGATGACGAAGCGGTCGAGGAAGGCTTTGACCTGGCGGGGCGTTTTATCGAAGAGGAACTCCTGTTCGGGCGGAGCGGGGGGAGGGGATTCCGGAGTGCCGGCCGGTTCGGGTTTGGGCATGGCGCCGCCGGCCAGGTG
Source organism: uncultured Verrucomicrobiae bacterium (assembly GCA_963707025.1). Classification (GTDB taxonomy): domain Bacteria; phylum Verrucomicrobiota; class Verrucomicrobiia; order Limisphaerales; family Palsa-1400; genus JBEKOF01. The sequence goes on from CAVPOM010000006.1 coordinate 509,120, forward strand.
CTGGCGCATGAATTCCTGCAATTGGCGCTGGAAATCCTCCGGGGAAGGCGGACCGTTGAGAGCTGTTTTCGGCATCATTTGTGGGGAAGCTAAAACGACCGCGCGCAAATGGCAATAAGTTGCGGGAGGGAACCGCGCTTGCCAAGCCGCGCAAAAGACCTTACCGTGCCGGCGCTGGAGCACAAACGCCATGCCAAGTTTATGAAACTGATGAGACCAAAGAGGAGGAGCGGGTTCAGTTTGATTGATCTGTTCATCCTCATCGCGATTCTCGCCATTCTGGCCGCCATGCTGTTGCCGGCACTGGCGAGAGCCAAACAAAAGGCGCAACGAATTTCCTGCATCAACAATTTAAAGCAAATCGGCATCGCGTATCGCCTGTGGGAGGGCGATCATAATGACCTGCTGCCAGCCCAGCAAACCGTCGCCAAAGGCGGGTGGAAGGACGCCGGCGGGCCGGGCGCGGTCGTCGCCGGAGGGGTGATCGGCCCCGGCATCGGACAAGTGAATGGGGCCGGAGTGGCCTGCAATTACCGCCTGATGCAGAATGAAATGGGCCAGGCTCCCAAAATCGTGCTTTGCCCGTCAGACGAGCGCCTGGCGGCGCTGAACTTCAACGATGGATTCAGCGCGCGAAATGTTTCTTATTTTGTGGACTCTGGCGCCAGTGACACCTATCCGCAGTCCATGTCTGGCGGCGACCGCAACCTGGGTGGCGTGGCTGAAAACCCGGCCGGGCCCGACGCCGGTTACGGTTTCTCTGGAGAAAGCGCGGGCGATGCCGCCGGATCGGACGTGGTGGTGAATACGGGGGCGGCCACGATTGTGATTGTGAGCGGGGGCAACACGGCGTTCCCCAACACGACGGGAAACAAAGTGGGATGGTCCCTAAAATTGCATTCTTCCGGCAACCCTGCGGGAGAGGGCAATATCCTGCTGGGTGATGGCAGCGTGCAGCAGGCGTCTTCGGGGTCTTTCGAAATGAATTGGCTGAGAAACGCCGCGGACCAGGGTAATTGGAGCCCGGCCCAACAACAATTTGCGAAGGCGGTTCCAGCGGATGTTCGCCTTTGTTTCCCCTGAGCCGGGGCGGCCAGTCCGGTGCCGGGTTTTGGGGCGCATCTAAATTGACCCGGCGGGGTTAAATGATACAAATAAGGACGTGAATAACATCGCAAAAGTGGGAAAGAGGCTGGCCCTGGCGATGGTTTTGGCGACGGTGGCCATTGGCGCGGGGCTTTTGATCGCCTTGATTATGGGCAAGCACGAGGGCGTGCCGCCGGTGGTGGCGGCTGAAACGATCCAGCTTCCCGAGCCAACCATTCCGGGACCTGCCTTTGTGGGACCGGTCAAAGCTTCGGCCAATGGCCTGGCCCAGCGGCCGGCGGGGCAGGGCTGGACAAACCCGGCGGAAGCCCCGGACAGCCGGCCTTGGGAACAAAGGCTGGACGGCATCCTGCTGGGCGGCGGAGAAGCCAACGACAAGGCGGACATGATCCGCAAACTGATGAAGGACGCGCCGGCGGAGGCGCAGGTGGAGTTGGCCCATCATTTGATCAACATGGTGCAGGACGATCACTACGACGGGGCGGCGGAATTGCTGACCAACGCCAGCACCCAGCCGGAGGTGGCCACCGTGCTGATGAATGACTTGCTCAACCGGCGGAACACGCTGAAACTGCCGATGCTCCTGGCCATCGCGCGCAATGATGATCACCCCCTCAAGGACCAAGCCAAGGATATGCTGGAGCTGTTTCTCCAGGCCGATTATGCCACCAACTGGGACCAGTGGGCCAGCGCGGTGGATAGCTGGCTGCAACAAAACCAGTAGGGGAATTGCGGACCTATTTTCGCTACGCTGCGGCGCGGCATGTTGCGGATTGCGAATTGTGAGAAGGAACGTTTGGAGGGGTGTGGGTGGTTGTCATTACATGCCGGAATAATAATATGAAACAGAATCAACCAAATGACGCGAGGCTGTTGCATGAGATACGACCGACGAACCTGCTTTCTTTTGGTCCTGACACGGCGGCATTGCCCCTGGAAAATCTGAACGTGTTGATCGGCCCGAACGGGGCGGGCAAGTCGAATTTGATGGAGGCTCTGGCGTTAATGCGGGCGACGCCCATTGCCTCACAAACAACTTCCAACGCCGATGTGCGAGGGGTGGTGCGGCGCGGTGGCGGCGCGCCGGAGTGGATTTGGAAGGGAGGGAAAGACCGGCCGGCCTGCGTGGAATTGGTCATCAACAATCCGAAAGGCAAGCAACCGCTGCGGCACATCTTCGCGTTTGGCGGCGACTCGCATGGATTCAGGTTGCACGACGAGCGCGTGGAGAACGAATTGCCTTACGGCACTCAGACCGAGTCGTATTTCTATTATCACTTCCAAGGCGGGCGTCCGGTTATCAATACTGCCGGTCAAGAGAAGCGAAAGCTGGCACAGGAGACGGTCAACCTGGAACAATCAATTCTTTCGCAGCGGCGCGACCCGGAGCTATACCCTGAAATCACGTATCTGGCGGAGACCTACGAGAAGTGGCGCATCTACCGGGAGTGGGCGTTCGGCCGGAACACGGTTTTCCGTGAACCGCAAAAAGCAGACATGCGCAATGACCGGCTGGAAGAGGATTTTTCAAACCTGGGGCTTTTCCTCAGCCGGTTGCGCAAGACACCCAAGGCGAAGAAGGCCATCCTGGATGGACTCAGCAACCTTTACGAGGGTCTAACCGACTTCGAGCCATTCGTTGAGGGCGGAAGTGTTCAGGTAATCTTCACCGAGGGTGATTTCTCCATTCCGGCGACACGGCTGTCGGATGGCACGCTTCGTTACCTGTGCCTGCTGGCGATCCTTTGCGATCCCACGCCACCGCCGCTGATTTGCATCGAAGAACCGGAACTGGGATTGCACCCGGACATCCTGCCCAAACTGGCCGACTTGCTGGTGGCGTCTTCCCAGCGAGCGCAGATCATCGTGACCACTCATTCGGACATTTTGGTGGACGCGATGACCGAGCGGCCGGAAGCGGTCGTGGTGTGCGAAAAGCACGAAGGGCGAACTGAGATGCGCCGCTTGAAAAAAGACGAATTGGCAAAATGGCTGGAAAAATACCGGCTGGGGCAATTGTGGACCAAAGGACAGCTTGGAGGGACGCGCTGGTGAGCGCGATTCTCTATCTGGAGGGAGGCGGCGATTCCAAAGAGTTGCACGCGCGCTGTCGTGAGGGATTCCGCCGGTTGCTGGAGGGCTGTGGTTTTCAGGGTCGGATGCCCCGATTGGTGGCGGGCGGCGGACGCGATGCGGTTTTCGGCGACTTCATCTGCGCGCACACTGGTAAAAAGGCGGACTTCGTCGCCATGTGGATTGACAGCGAGGATTTCCCAGCCGACCTGGAAGCCGCGTGGGCGCACTTGAAAGCTCGCGACGGGTGGACGCAGCCAGCAGAAGCGGAAGAGGATCAGGTTTTATTCATGACGACCTGCATGGAGACCTGGCTCGTCACGGACAGAGTGGCATTGAGAGACTATTTTGGAACTCAATTGCAGGATTCGGCGCTACCGCCTCTTAACCAACTTGAACGGCGAGAACGGCATGACGTTCAGGACAGGCTGGCGCATGCGACCCGCCAATGTGTAAACCCATACTTGAAGGGAAAACGATCATTTGGACTGCTCGCCCAGTTGACCCCGGCGGTTCTGGAGCAGCACCTGCCAAGCTTTGTCAGAGTCCGCCGAATCTTGAACGAGAAGTTGTAACCGGAATTGCGGGCCAGCCTTCGCTTCACTTCGGCGCGGCAAGTTGCCGGTCGCGAGTGCTGAATGGTTTCGGAAGGCACTTTACAATTTCACATCCATTTTTTCCCCTGCAAAGGACACCGTCTTGGGTGGAGCGGAGGAGCCAGGCAGCTCGACGGCGTAATTTCTGGCGGGGCCGGGCCATTTTATCATGCGGGGGTCCGGTTCCACGGTCAATTGGCGCGCCCGGTCGTTCCAGTGGAAATGAATCCAAACGGTGCTGGGGTCCGAGCCGTCGCGATAGCCGAGGCTCTGGCCGTCGTCATCGTAAAGGGTGAAATCTCCGTCGGCGCCGGGATAGACCCGCAGGGTGGTGGGCGCGGTGACGGACTGGGCGGTGAATTGGCGGACGGGATCCAGCGGGATGATGGCGCCGGCGCGGGCGTAAATGGGCATGGTGGCCAAATCCACGGGGCGATCCACCCATTTTCCGCCCTCGACCTTTTCGCCGGTCCACCAGTCGCGCCAGGTTCCGGCGGGGAGATAGAGGTGGCGGTTGGTGGCGGCTTTTTCCACGACGGGTGCCACGAGCAGGTCGGCGCCCCAAAGGAATTCATCGCCGAGTTTGGCGGCCTGGGCGTCTTTGGGATAATGAAGCCAAAGGGCGCGCATGGCGGGAAGGCCGAGGTCAACGGACTGGCGCATCAAGGTGTAATTGTAGGGGAGAAGGCGATAGCGCAGTTCGAGGTATTGGCGGCAGATGGGTTCGATTTTGTCGTTGTGCAATTCTGATGGGTCCACCACGTCGCGATCTTCGATTGGCCCCATCTCGCCTGTGTTCCATCCCCAGGGCAGGCGGAGATGCCAGGTGCGGCCGTGGGAACGGAAGAGGGGGTTGAAGGCGGCGAACTCAAACCAGCGCGCGTAGAGTTCGCCGGTCAATTCGCGGGTGGGCACAAATCCGCCGATGTCCGATCCCCAGAACGGGGTCAAACTCAAGGAACTGTTGAGGCCCACCGGAACGTGAGCAGCGAGTGTGGCCCAGCGGGATTGGGTGTCGCCGGACCAAATCCAGCCGCCGAAGCGGAAGGCGCCGGCATAGCCGTTGCGATTGAGGCTCCAGGGGCGGACGTTGGGGCGGGCTTGGAGCGGGCCTTCGTAGTAGCAAAGATGCCGGGCGAGGCGGGCTTCGATGGGCAGTTCGTCGCCGTCGTCGGGCCACCAGGCGTCCACGCCCAGGGCCATGTCGGCAAGATGCCGTTTCCAATAATTGCCGATGTAGAGGGGACTGGCCGAGTCGTCCGTCATGGTGGCGCCGAAAAGATTGCGGGGCGCGGCGTTGATGTGCAGGACAACTTTGAAGTGCAAATTGTGGAGGGCGTTGAGTTGTTGGGCCGGATGAGGGAAGGCGTTTGAGTTAAACTCCAGAGAGCCGTGGCCCAGATTCCAGCCGTTGGTGCAATAGCCGGTGCCGAGGTAGATCACGGCGTCGCAGGGCAGGTTGTCGGCGCGGAGTTTTTCGGCGATGTGCAAGGCGTCCTCCGGTCCAAGGAGAGTGCGGTGGGATTGCATGTAGCCCAGGACCCACTTGGGTGGCAGGACCGGATGGCCGGTAAGGCGGACGTATTCGGCGAGGGCGTCGGCCGGTTGGTCCAATTCCGAGAGGTAAACGGTGAGCGGCTCGCGGCCCAGGGCCGGCCTGCGCGGGATGAAAAGACCTTGTTGGCCGCGCAAATCAAATTGTCCCCACGGGCCGCGCACGAACATGGACCAGCCATCGGCGCCGATCAAAAAAGGCACCGGAATGGTGGCGCCATGGGTGGCGAGCAGGCCGAGCTGGCCATTGACCATCTGGTAATTGGTGCCGCGTCGGTCAAATTGATGCTGGCCTTCGCCCAAGCCGTACACCGGCGCGTCGGTATGAAAGCTCATCGCGCCATTGGTGACATCCTCGAAAGCCAGTTCCTGCAGCAGGCTGCCGTCGGCGCGATGGACGGAAATGGTCAGCGGCTGCGCCTTGATCGTAAAACGCATTTTGCCCGCCTGGACATCCCGCGTGCCGGCAATGTCGCGCGCGCGAAATTTTTCGGTGATGGGAAAAGAAACAAACGCAGCCGTGGGTGGAACGGGACGGGGCTGTCCCTGATCATCGAGCGGGGAGATGACCAGTTGCGCCGTGCGCTCGCTGACTTGGGCGAGGGAGATTTCGCAGTTGGCGCCGGCCCAGAGGAAGGCGGAATTGGTGTCGGCGCGGGCGGAGAGTTGCGCAGCGCAAAGCAGCCCGGCGAGCAGCGCGAAAATCGGCCGGGCTGAACGCAGGACAGAGTGAGGGAATTTCATTAGGGTAAGGCGGATTGTTAGCGAGCTGTTTGTCTTGCGCAATGAGAAAACGGCAGACCCGGGGACTTGCGATTGATTTGTTCCGGCCTTTTGCATTCTGCATTTTAAGGCGGCGGTTTGGCGGGGTCGGACGATTGGCCGGCGGCGGGGTGGGTTTTTTTGTGGAAAGGTTCGAGGATGAGGGTGAGGGCCTTGGGAATGTAAAGGGGACGGTAGGTGGGGGCATCGAGGGTGCCGCCGACTTTGTATTCGAACAACTTGCTCAACGGGGCAACGGCCCAACTGAAAACATGGCCGAGAATGGGGAAGTCGCGCAGGACCTGGGCCTCGACGCGGGCGTCGAGTTGCTTTTCCGTGTTCAAGGTGCCGCGATAAAGGAGGCGAAAATCGGTGGAGCGGATTTGCAGGTTGTCGGTCGCGACCAGGCCGTTGGTCAGGACAAAATCGGCCGTGGCCTGATAGGCGCGGTTGTTGCCGGAGCCGGGGATGATGCCGTTGAGCATGGGGGAGAAAATGCCGAAGAGCCGGATGTTCCAGAGCACGGCGTGATTGACCGAGAGGTGGCCGGAACCGGTCCAGCTTTTTTTGTTGGCGGAACCGCCGCCGGTGATAAAAACGTGGCCTTCCAGCACGCCTTCCAGGCGTTTGGATTTTGCATTCCATCCCTGCACCAGCGCAGGCAGTTGGATGCCGGCCAAAAAGACCTGCCCGCGAAATTTAGTTCCCATTTTAGGGTCGTGGTCAAAAACGCCCCAACCCTGCAAGGTTCCCTCGTAGAGGCCCGCCTGGATATTGGTCAGGGCGACGCTTTGGCCGGTCCAATTCACCTCGCCGGAGGCCGTCCCGGCCAGCAGTTTGGTGTAACGGAAATTGTGGCCGGACACGGCAAAATGCAGGTCGGTCGCCATCGGGTCGTGGAGGACAAAGGATCCCCCGGCCCGGATGGACGGCGGGGTGTCAAATCCAATGGCCCGGAGCCAAGACGGGGCCTGCGCGCCGAGCAAGCGCACGGCGATGTTCTTGTCGAGGGTGCTGACGACGTTGCTCAGGGAAATTCTTTTGGCGTTCCAATCCATCTCGGCCAACGGCGCCGCCAGTTCACCGCCGTCCTTGAAAAGGCGGGCGTCCCTGAGCCGGAGAAGAAGATTGGTGTATTCCAGCGCGGTTTCCAGGCCGTCCACTTTTTCGCCGCGGAAGGTCAAATTGGTGGCGGCCAGCCGGGCGTTGCCGGCCAGATTTGCCGGTTCGTCCCACGGGCCGCGGATGGCCACCGTGGCCTCCAGGCCGTCCACCGTTTCGCCGTGGGCGGTGAAATTGGTGGCGGCCAGCCGGGCGTTGACGGCCAGTTTTGCCGGTTCATGCCAGCGGCCGCTGATTTCGGCGTGGATGATGGGCGGATTGGTTTCGGAAAAGACCGCCTCGTCCAGGAGCGGCTGTTGCTTCTCCGGCAGGAGCGGACGGAGGCCGGCGGGGTCGAGATGCGAGTCAATAATAAAAGAAAAGGCGCCGGTTTCATCGCTGGCGGTGAAAGCCACATCGGCCTGGCCGCCGGGCCGGACCAGATGGAGGCGGGGGATGTCCCAGACCTGGTTGGAATAGGCCAGGCGGGCTTGGACGGAGTCGAGGGAAAACCCGCGAAAGGAGGAGGGGCCGAGGGAAAAATCCCCGGTCAATTGGAGCGAAGGCAGCAGGCGGTCGGCCCAATCGGGCGGCCGGTTGGTCCAGGAGGGCAGCAGGACGCGGGCCTGCAAGGCGGCCCGGGGCGGGCGTTGCCACTGGATTTCCCGGAGCCGGGTTTGCAGAACGGCGGGGAGGAGATGGGAAAGCTGGTGCGCCTCAAAATCAAAGCTCGCGCCGGCGTTGAGTTGGCGCGTGGCGACGTCCAGACGGGCGCGGCCCGACAAGGCCCCGCTGTAAAGCGAGGCGTCCACGTTTGTCAAGACGAGTTCCGGGGCGCGCCAGGAGCCGGCGCAGAGGAAGCGGTCCAATTGCAGGTCGGGAGTGACGACCTTGCCCAGGTCGGCCTGCCAGTCCAGGGCCCAACGGTTGAGATTGGCCCAGAAACCCCAGGAAGCATCGGCGGCCGGGGAGCCCGGGACCTTGGCGACGCTGCAGGTGACGGCGGCGGAGCCGGATGAGCCCCAGCGTGTGCCAAGACGGGCGGCCTGCAATTCCCCGGACGCGGCCAGCAACACCAGAGGAGAGGGTTGCAGCGTCACGCTGCCATGCCAAGTGAGGCTGGAGGCCTTGAGTTCGTTGGTTTCGGCGCCTCCGGCCGGGCGGCCCGCGAAATCGGCGACGGTAAAGTCCACGGCGGCTTGCAAATTTGATCCGGCGGCGCGGAAAATGTCGGCCGTCAAATCCAGGCGCGTGCCCTGCGCCTGGGGCGTGGTGAAAGCGCTGGCGAAGAGGCGGGCTTTGACGAACGGGCTGGAGCCGGGGTGGATCGGCCTGGCGCAGTCGGCCGCCAGGTTTAATCCCGCGGCCTGGCCCCAGGGAGTTTGGACGCCATCGGAATCGAGCGATATTCTCATGCGCAGCGTGTCGGGATCGCGCCCGTCGGCGGTCAGGTTGAGGTCCAGGCGGGGCGGGGCCGGGAAATGGATTTGATTGAAGGTGGCAGCGAACTGGCGCAGGGAATTCTGCGGCGGGGCGGCGGCGGGCGCGGGGTTGGTGGCGGAGGGGATTGGGTTGGTGGCGGCGGGCCAGAGGTTGACCTTGCGGGTGGCCATAAAGTTGGTGACCGTGCCGCGCAGGGTCAATTGAATGCCGTGGAAGGAGGCATGGCCGTTGCGGAGTTGGATGGTATCGTTGGGCAGCAACGCCAGGTCCAGGTAAACATCGTTGACAGCGATGGAATCGCCGGCGGCTTCGGAGAAGGGGAGCAGGAGGCTGCCTTGGGAGATGAGCAAGGCATCCAGGCTGACGCGGCGGCGGAGGAGTTTGGCCAGGTTGAGCCGGACGCGGGTTTGACCGGCGGACAGGCGGGGGCTGAGCGGCCGGTCGGAGCGGTGAAAGGCGGCGTTATCCACCACCACGTCCGGCCCCCAGCCCAGGCGGGCGCTGGTGAATTGCACCTCAAATCCGCGCTCGCTCAGGTGGTCCAGCAGGTCCCGTTTCAGGAAATCGGGCAGGCCGACCAGATGGAGATAAGCCCCGGCGGCCACCAGCAGAAAAATGGCGAACCAGATCGTAATGCGCACCCAGCGAAAGACGGCGCGGCAACGGCGGAAGGACCGGCTTTTGAAGATGGCGGCAAGGGACATAGGCCTATTGGCGCCAGCGGTCCGGCGAAGGAATGCCCAGGTAACGGACCACCAGGTTGGAGTACAAATCAACCGGAAATTCAAAAATCAGCCGCCGCCCGTCGCGCAGAACCGAGGCGTAGGGATGGAGGTAAGGGGATGGCTTGCCGAATTGGATGGTGTTGGTTTCGATTTGCCCGTTTGTTTTGATTTCCAAGGCGATCTGGTAATCGGTCTGGTCGAAACCAAACCGCTCCAGATGATCGTCGCCCTCGCCGCTCCAATAGATGGCGGTCAACTGCCCCAGGCGATAGAGCGTTTCCTCGATGGCGGGCTGCACCGGAACGAGCAGGGAACCGGGCGGCAGGGTCCATTGGTCATTGGTGCCGCGGGTCAAACGGAGGTGGTGGCCCAGTTGATGAATGTCAATGGCGACAACCTGGTTGGACTGGAAACGCCAGATGGCGCGGTCGCGCAACTGCCAGAAGGCGTTGGGCAGGAAGTCGAATTGCCGGGGATCAAGGGAATTGACGTAGAGCTCGTCGTTGCCCATCTCGAAGATCTTTGGAGGCTGGTTGGTGCCCAGGCCAAAGAGCAGGTCCGCCTGGAGCGGGTTGGCCTGGCCGGCGGGGCGGGCGTAAATGAACTGATAGTGCAGCAGCGCGCTGGCGGGATTGTCCAGTCCGTAAGGGGATTTGTCGGCGACCGGGGAGAGTCCAGGGACAACCTGGAGGTTGGTCAAGGCGGAGAGCCATTCCTTCATGAGTAATTCGTCCGCCAGGAAGGTTTGGCCGTTGGTGCAAGACAGGCGCCAGAAGCCCTCGGCGGTTTTTTGCACGGTAAAAGTCGCAATGCCCCCGCCTGAAACCTCGATGGAAGCGATCCAGCCCGGCTCCAGGCTGAGGAGATGGCGGTCGAGAAAATTGGTGTAATTGCCGGCCCAGGGCAGGAGCGGCGCTTTTTCAATCTCGATCAGGCCGGGCGGTTGCAGCCGGCGGGCATAGGCCAGGTTGGTCTGGCCGGCGGGACTGCCGCCCACCTGCAATTCGAAAGCCTTGTTGGTTTCGCTGGAGTCGCGCAGAAAAGTCAATACTAATTGCTGGGTGGGCGGAGGGCCGGGCATGCCGGAGGGGTCCGTTTCCTGCGTGTTGTCCGGGAGGAACCCTTGCACGCGCAGGGCCAGAAGTTGTCCGAGCCATTGGTTGATCTTGGGCGAGTCGGCGCGGGCCTGGATTGGCTTGGTCATTTTCCAGAGGAGGCTGGCCGGGTCCACTTCCAGGGACATCAATTCCACGTTGGTGGAGTGGACTTGGAGTTTCTGGAAAGGAGCGCCGGCCAGAGGCAGCACCGTCCGGTCGCGCCACTGGAGCTGGTTGGTGGGAATCCAGTTGAGCACCTCGGGGCTGGCCACCAGAATCTGATCGCTGCCCCGGGCGTTTAAATATACCTGGTCCGCCGCCGGGGAGAGGTGGCCGATCTTCAAGGTGCGTTCCCGGCCGTTTTCCTGGAGGAGGAGGGTGAACTGGTCGTTGACCAGCCCGTATTCCTCGAAGGAACTGGGGTGGTCAATGGACGATTGCCAATCCCATTGCGCCAGTTCTTGCAGGAGTTTCTCGATCAAGGCCCCGGCGGCCGGATAGGCATCCGGCTTGGTCAACTGCCAGAGTTGATTGGTCTTATCGGCGCGGATGCTGCGCGCGCCGCCCGCGACCTGAACCTCCACGGCGGTGATTTTGGCGGGGTCCAATTCCGGCAGGACCCGGCGGGTGGGCGGAATGAGGGCGGCCTGGCGGAGGGGCCGTTCCACCCAATAAATAAAAGCGAACAGCACAGCGGCGGCGGCGAGAAGAAGGCCGGTGGATTTGGTGTTCACGGGGTTCTCCAGGCCTGAAGCATTCAACTGCGGCGGCGCAGCCAGACCAGGCTGCCCAGGAAAAGGACCGAGCCGGGCATGGCCGCCAGAAACAGCCAGCCCAGCTGCCGTCTTTGCGACTGGGGCATGAAGAGCTGGTATTCCTTGATGGGACGCGGCCCAACGCCCGCCACCAGCGCCCCCGGCCGCTGCAGAAGCCAGTCCAGAGTCTGGCTGGCGAAGGTATGGTTGGCGGCGCTGTCAATCAGTTGGTCGTCCAAAAAATCAGAGTCACCGGCCACGACGATGCGGGTGCCGCCCAGGCCGTTGATGACGTTGTGTTCGATGGCGGCGATGAGGACGTATTGCGCGGGCGCCAGCGGGCTTCCGTTGGTGCCGGTGACCACCGGCTGCTCGCCCGGCAGTTGAATTCCCATGGGGCCGGTGGCGGCCACGGCCGTGAGAGTGGGCGCGCCCGGATCGCGGGGTTTGTCCGGGGGCCGGAAGATAGGATGAGGGGCGAGCATGTGAATGTTGAGATGTTCCCAGAACAGCGCACTCATAATCGGGTGCAGGGAACCGCTGTCCTTGCCCACCGCCGGGGTCGCCAGAAAATCGCCGCCGCTGCTCCAGACCGCCGGGTTCCGATCAATGACATGCCAGTTGGCCAGGATGACGTTCCACTCCGCCAGGAGCCGATCCAGCCCTTCGGTGTTGTCCAGCAGCGCCAGCAACCGGCCATTGCCGTGGTCCAAATAGGTCTGGATTTGGGACAGTTCATGGGGGGAAAGGTAGGCTTTGGGCTGGCTGCCGCGGGTGGCAATGATGAGCAGGTTGCAATCCGCCGGAATGGAATCGGTCTGGGTCAAAGCCAGGGTGCTCCAGTCGCAGGCCAATTCATCCTTGAGGATGGCGGCCAGATTGGTGCAGCCCGAGCCGTCCGATTGGGACTGATCGGTCGGGTCGCGCTCGCCATGACCGGTGAGGAAACAGGCTTTCTGGCTCACCGGGTGGCTGAGGAAATTGATGGCGGCGGTGAAGTACATCTCACCCCGGAAGGCGGTGCGGCGAATTTCCCGGTTTTGCAGCAGGTCGTTCAAATTGTAATCCACCAGTTTGCTTTCCGCGAAAATCTGGTGATGGCCGTCGCTCTCGAAGGCGACGAAGTTCTTTCGATCCGGCGCCAGATGGAGCCGGCCCAGCAAATTGCGCGCTTCCTCCGGGGATCGGATGTAGTCCAGGTCCACCTTGTGAATATGGGCGGGGTTGGCCTGCTGGTACTCGGCCAGCAGGGCGGCGACCATGGTGTAAACATCGGCCCTGTGCTCGTAGAAAATGGTGACGGTAACGTCATTGGTCAGGGCTTTCAAGACGCGCAGGGTGGCGGGGGAGAGTTTGGAATTGGTGGCCTCGGCCCAGAAGAAGCGTTTGAAATGTCCCTGGGCCAGGTAGTTGCACATGACCACCAGGGCCAGGGTGGCGGCGGTGGCCAGGAGCAGATTCAGGGTGGTGAGCCAGCGGCGGCCCTGGGAGAAACCGGAAGGATGGGAATCGGGCGGCGGCATGTTATCTCCAGCGGCGGCTTTGCACCACGCGGTGGGTGAGGAACAAAAAGAAGGCGCTCGAAGTCAAGTAGAAAACCAGGCAGCGCGTGTCCACCACCCCCTTGGCGAAATCCTCCATGTGCGACCGCAGGCAGAGGTAGTTGAGGGTGGCGGTGGCCCAGGTCTGCTCCACCGCCAGCCGGTCGGCCGCATAACTGAGGATGAACAGGCCCAGGCCCAGGGCAAAGGCGATGACGGCGGCCACAATTTGGCTGCCGGTCAGCGAGGAGGCGAAGCAGCCCAAACTCATGAAAAGGGTCCCCAGGAGGAAGAGCCCCAAAAAGGTGGCGGCGAGCGTGCCGGGATCCAGGAAGGTCGGGTCGTGGGCGGCATGACTCAGAATAAAAATGAACCCCAGCAGCGGCAGCCAGATGATGCAGTAGAGAAGGAGGGCGGCGCTGAATTTGGCCAGGACCACCGCCAGGTCGCTCACCGGGGTGGTCATGAGGGTTTCGAAGGTGCCGGAAGCTTTTTCCAGGGCAAAGAGCCGCATGGTGATGACCGGGGCGGAAAAAAGCAGGATCAGCCAGAGGTATTCCGAACGCAGGAACAATTCGGTGACCGGCGCGGGGGTGGGGATCTGTTGGAGGTTGGCCACCACGATGACGAAGCTCAGGCCCATGAGGAAGACGGCCCCGGCGATGACGACATAGCCGATCCAGGAGAAAAAGAAGGCGGCCAGTTCCCGCCGGGTCAAAGTCAGGTAGGCCCGCATCAGGATGCCTCCTCGTCGCTTTGCGGCCGGGTCAGCCGGATGTAAATGTCTTCCAGCGAATAGCGGCGCCGGGAAAGTTCGCGCAATTTCCAGCCGCGCTGGGCGGCCAGCTCGAAAATGCGCGCCCGCAAATCCTCGCCGTTGGCGGCGGTCAGGGAGCAGCGGTGATATTCCCCCTCCGCCGCCACAATATCGTAATCGGCCACTTCGGCCATCTGCTCCCAGCAGTTCTGCAGCTCGGCCAGGGGCGCGGCGATTTCGGCGATGATTTGCCCGTGGCTGCTCATGCCTTTCTGCAAATTCTCCGGGGTGTCCGCCGCCAGGATTCTGCCCTCGCGCATAATCAGGACCCGGTTGCAGGTCAGCTCGACCTCGGGCAAAATGTGGCTGGAAAGCAGCACGGTGTGGCGCCGGCCCAGGTCCTTGATCAACTGGCGCACCGCCCGGATCTGGCTGGGGTCCAGCCCGATGGTCGGCTCGTCAAGTATAATCAAATCCGGCTCATGCACCAGGGCGTCGGCCAGGCCGACCCGCTGGCGGAAGCCCTTGGAAAGCTGGCCGATGATGCGGCGGCTGGCCTCGGCCAGGCCGCATTGGACGATGACGCTGTCCACCCGGTCGCGGGCGCGGCTGTGGCCCAGGCCCTTGAGCCGGGCGCGGAACCTGAGGTATTCCTTCACCCGCATTTCCTGGTGGAGGGGATTGTTTTCCGGCATGTAACCGATGCGGCGCCGCACTTCGTCGGCGTGGGTGGCGACATCCAGGCCGGCCACCCGCGCCAGGCCGGAGGTGGCGGGCATGAAACAGGAGAGAATGCGCATGGTGGTGCTCTTGCCGGCGCCGTTGGGCCCGAGCAGCGCGACAATTTCCCCGCGGGCCACCGTGAAGGAAACATCCTCCACCGCGGTTTTTCCGGCGTAGCGTTTGGTCAAATTGGCCACCTCAATCATGATGTCGTCGGTCATGGGCGCTCAGCTTCCTGGTGAGGTGTCCGGGCCGGACAACGGGCCGAAACCGGAACAACCTGTCCCATCTTAAACGCCGCCGCCGCCAGTTGGTAGCATAAACTTTGGTTTTTCCGGGATGCGCCGGTCATGGACGCGTCGCGAAAGGCTTGCGACTGGTTTTTTCGGTTGGCCAGCAAGTGTGGGTGGCGACTTGTTCGACGCCCACTCTTGCAGGCAGGGTGAGATGCGCCACACCCGTTACACCGTTACAGTTGTTGATTACCAACGGTTTACGAAAACCGCCCCCGTTACACCCCGTTACATTTTGTTACATCCAACTTTCCCTGCCGCAACAAATCGGTGAGGTCGTTGATTAGGGTCCCGGAAGGCCGGGACCGCCCGCCGACGGGCATTGGCAGAGGGACCAACGTCGCACCGCCGTCGTGCGGCGGGTCCCGATATTTCGGGACCCGCCCTACCACCGACGACTGACTCATTGCGGTTTTCCCGGATTGTCGCTCCAGCCCATGGAACGGCGTGCAAGACAGAATTCTTCGTTCGCATGGCAGGGACGCCTCGCCGAAGCGTCCGGGCGTCCCGGCGGGACGCCCCTACCAGAAGAAGAATTTTGTCCTGCGCCCCATGGAACCCTGCGAGGGCGGCCAAGTTGCGCCAGACGGCGATTCCAGAATCATTGAGTTTTGGTCATTGAAAATTGGTCATTTGTCATTTAAAGGGATGGGCGTGGCCGGGACCGACTCCAATTTCTACGCCCGCTGGCGGGCGCAAAATGAGGCGCGCCTTTTCCTGGGGGAGCGCGACGCCGCCCATCCGCCGGAACGGCTGCTGCAAAGCATCTGGCTGCATCAGCGGCTGCGGCGCGAGCATTTGCAAACGCTGGACGGCCAGCCTTTGCGCGTGCTCCATCCCGGCTTTTGGAACCGGGCAGGCCGGCCCTGATTTTCGCGGGGCGGTCCTGCAATTCGGCCAGGAACCGGCGCGGACGGGCGATGTGGAAATTGACTGGGTTCCGGGCAACTGGCAGGCGCACGGGCACCAGGACAATCCGGCCTTTGCCGGCGTGATTTTGCAGGTGGTGTGGGATGGCTCCGCGCGCGGCGCGCATCCCGTGCCCGCCCTGGCCCTGGAAAAGTTTGTGGACACGCCGCTGGCCGAAATGCAGCAGTGGGCCGGGAGCGGCGCGGCGCAGGACTGGCCCGCCGCCTTGCAGGGCGCGTGCTCCGCGCCGCTGGCCGAACTGGCGCCCGAACAAACCGCCGAACTGCTGCACCAGGCCGCGCGCGTCCGTTTCGAGCGCAAGGCCCGCGAGCTGGAGGCGCGGGCGCGGGAGAGCGGCTGGGAACAGGCGCTGTGGGAGGGGCTTTTTCGGGCGCTGGGTTACCAACAGAACATCTGGCCCATGCAGCGCCTGGGAGAATTGCTCCCGCGCCTGCAAAGCCCCGCCGGCTCCGTCGCGGCCTGGCAGGCCCGTTTATTGGGCGTCGGCGGCCTGCTGCCGCCGGATGTTTCCAAGGGCGGCCCGGATGAATATCTGCGCAAGCTCTGGGACCACTGGTGGCGGGAGCGGGAGGGGT
The DNA here is from genome assembly GCA_963707025.1 of uncultured Verrucomicrobiae bacterium. Taxonomy (GTDB): domain Bacteria; phylum Verrucomicrobiota; class Verrucomicrobiia; order Limisphaerales; family Palsa-1400; genus JBEKOF01. The sequence goes on from CAVPOM010000006.1 coordinate 525,152, forward strand.
TGAGCGAGGTGGTTTTGCCCCGCAACCTCTGGCGGTTTGGCGGCCTGCGCCCGGCCAATCAACCGCAGCGCAGACTGGCGCTGGCGGCCCACTGGCTGTCAACAAAAGATTTTCTCCCCCGCCTGGAACGCTGGTTCACCGCCGCGCCAGCGCAGGCCGCCCCGGCCGGTTCGCTGCTGGCCTGCCTGCAAGCGCCGGAGGATGATTTCTGGTCCTGGCACTGGGGCCTGCGCAGCGCGCGCCTGGGCCGGCCCCAGCCGCTGCTGGGCGCGACCCGGGTGACGGACCTGGCTGTCAATGTGATTTTACCCTGGTTTTGGATGCGGGCGCAGGCGGGCCGGAACGAGGCGTTGCGGAAGATGGCCGAGGAGCGGTATCGGGCGTGGCCGGCGGGGCAGGACAACGCGCCGCTGCGCCTGGCCCGGCGGCGGTTGCTGGGCCGGGGCGGTTCGGCCGGCATCCGCTCGGCGGCCGGGCAGCAGGGCCTGCTGCAAATCGTGCGCGATTTTTGCGACCACTCCAACGCCATCTGCGCGGATTGCCAGTTTCCCGGCCTGGTGCGCGAATTTGCGGGCTGTGGCTAGAGCATTTCCATAAATCATGTAGCGTAGCGGGCGTTTAAAAAGAAGCCCCGGCAATCGGCGGTGGAGATGGCTTCAAAGGCAATCTTCGCCGCTTGGAGCAGTTCCTTGGCGGTTCGCGGCGCGAGACCTCGCATAATTTGTTTGACCTTGCTCCACATATTTTCGATGGGATTAAAGTCTGGCGAATAGGGCGGCAGATACAGCAGCGTTGCCCCGGCCTCTTCGATGGCTTGGCGGACTCCGGTCACCTTATGCGTGGCCAAGTTGTCCATGATGACCAAGTCACCCTTGCGCAACTCCACCACCAGCCCCTGCTGGATCCAGGCCAAAAACATTTCCCCGTCCATGGCCCCCTCAAAGAGGCAGGGGGCCGCAGGCCCGGCCAGACGAATGGCGCAGACCAGGGTGGTGGTCTGATAATGTCCCTGCGGGACGTGGGCCGCCAGTCTTCGGCCCACGGGTGACCGCCCGCAAAAACGGGTCATCTTGGTGTTGGCCCCGCTTTCATCCACGAAGACCAGTCGGGCAGGTGGGTCACTTGCCAGACGCTCATGCCAATGGGCCCGCTTTTCGGCCACGTCCGGACGGTTCTGCTCGGCGGCGCAGAGCGTTTTTTTTATAGCTCAACCCCAGTTTGCGCAGCCACAAATCCACAGTGGAGGTCCCGAAAGGGCGGTCCAGACGCGCCCCCAACTCGGCCAACGTCGCGTCGGGCTGGGCCGCCACCAGCTTTTGCAGGCGAGCCTGGCGTCCGGCGTTCAGCAGCGTTTTGCGCCCGCACAAATGGGTTTGCGGCTGGAGCGTGCCGCGCTCTTGGAACTGCTGCCGGACCCGGCGCACCGCCGCCACGCAAAAGCCGAAAAAGTCCGCGATCTCGCGGGTGCTTTTGCCTTGTTCATAGAGTTGCAGGATGCGCTCGCGCGCAGACACGGGTATCGCTCGCATGGCTCAAGCCTGCCAGCCCTCTCGCCCCAGTCAAGCTATATCATTTATGGAAACGCTCTAAAAGCCGGCTTAATCAGCAAACGCAACCAAGTTCGGTGGAAACCAGTTGTTTTTACTCTTTCGCTGCGAGTTGCTTGAGTTTCTCCAGGTTCAGCAGGTGCCAGCCGCGGATGCGGTATTCGGTGATTTGTTGACGGAGCAGGCGGTAAAGAGCGGGATCGGTTTGAGCCAGGTCGTCCGGCACGTCCCTGGCCGCGAATTCGGCCACGACCACAACTTCCGCCCATCGCTTCTCTTTGAGCAGGACCGGAATCTCATCCTGATGGGCCAGGAGGTGACGGGCCTGCAGTTCTTTTTGTCGCGCGCTTTGACTCACAAATCAATCCATGCGTCTGATTGTAATGGGCTGGGGTTCTCACTCAAGCCTGGTCTTTCCGTGTAGTTTCGAATCGGGACTGCCCGGCTCGTCCAGGATGGGTGATGTGCATTTCGTTCTTTCAATAAACAAAGCGGAGGTTGTATATCAAATCGGACTCGGCCGGGGTCAAATTGTTCGCTTGAGGCGATGAGGCAGATGGGGAAGACCGACACATAAAACGCCCAGTCCATCGTCCAGAAAGGATTCCATCAGGCGGTTTGACAAAAGGCCACGTTTGGGCCACAATGGGCACATGAGCGCAATTGCCAAAAGCCGTATTGACCCCGAATTGAAGCGCCAGGCTGAAGCCGTGCTGGAAGAGATCGGACTGAAACCACGGGCCGCATTGGAACTTTTTTACAAACAGATCATCAAGCGCCGGGCCATCCCGTTCCCTGTGCAAGCAGACAGCCCGGAGGATGAGGTTTTGAGCCCTGCCACCCGCCGCAATAGGCTGGCTGATGAGTTTTAGGGATGAGAACTGTCCCGCAACCCGGCGAAGTTTGGTTCATTGACTTGGGCATGGTTGGCAAACCGCGCTCTGCGCTCGTTCTGGCGGCTCAAACCGATGCCCGGCTGTCACTGGCCAGCGTGGTTTTGATCACCAGACAGTTTGAGGACACGCCTTACGAGGTGACATTGCCACGCGTGCCGTGGTTGCGGGAGCAAAGCTACATCAACGTCCAGAGCATCCAGCCGGTGAAGTTCACTGAATTTGTCCGCAAAGCTCCCGCAAAATTTGAGGCTCGCGTCATGAGCGAAGTGAAAGCCGCGCTCAAACGCTGGTTCAGGCTCTAAGAACCCACCAAACCCTGCCGACCGACCCAAAAGTGTCAAAATTGAATTACCATCTCACAATTTGTTGATGACAAGAAGCAGGCGCGCTGGCACCTTCACACTTATGTTCATCACCACCACGTTCAATATCGAAGGATACCACATCACCGACTACAAAGGGCTGGTGCGCGGCATCATTGTGCGGGCGCCCACCATCGCGCAAGGCATTGTGGGCGGGCTCAAGAACATCATCGGAGGGAGGATCGGGGCCTACACCGAGATGTGCGAGCAGGCGCGCCAGCAGGCCTTCGATGCCATGTTGACGCACGCCGAGGCGCTGGGAGCCAACGCGATTGTCGGTGTCAGATACGACGCTTCCGAGGTCGTGAGCAAGGGGTCGGCGACCGAAGTGTTGTGTTATGGCACGGCGGTTGTCATTCAGAAGTCGTGAGCAGCGCGGCTGGGTAAAGATTACGATTAGGATAAGGGACTGAAAGCGCCGCCTAGAGCGGTGTCACAAATACTGTAGCCACATTACGCGGTAGGGTCCCGGCAGGCCGGGATTGCCCGCCGCGGCGCGCACGGAGTGCGCGCCCTACCATCTTCATTCACGGCTACACAATCTCTTAAACCGCCCTAAAAAAGGGAAAGGCGCCCGACGAGGTTTCCAGCGGGAACCTGCCGGTCTAAAGCCGGCACCACAGTTTCTTCAGGCGGGCACTTCCCCAAGGGCCGACCCTTGGCTGTCAAATTCCTGCTGCGGAGGCGCGGCCTCCAGGGACTCTCCCTCCGGGATGGAATCGTTTTCGGGAGGGGAGTCGTTTTCCGGCGGCTCGCCGCTGGCGGCGGCGGCGGCCCGCTCGGCCGCCAGTTCGATGTCGCGCTCGGCCTGGTGCGGATTTTTGGCGCGTTTGGCCCTGGGCAAGGGGCTGAGCATGACGTTGATGCCTTTGCCGATCAGTTTGGGCGGGGCGTCCGGGTGGCCGTAAGGGATCAGGCTCTGGGCAAATTTCTCCACCTGCTGAAATCCCAATTCCTTGTGGGCCATCTCGCGGCCGCGAAAGCGCAGGGTGATCTTCACCTTCATGTCTTCGCAGAGAAAATCCACCGCGTGCTGCAATTTGACGCCGAAATCATGCGGGTCAATATTGGGGCTGAGCTGGACTTCCTTGACCTTGTTGGCGTGCTGATGTTTGCGGGCTTCTTTTTCCTGCTTGGCCAGTTCGTAGCGGTATTTGCCGAAGGCGATCAAGCGGCAGACGGGCGGGGTGGCATTGGGGGCGATTTCCACCAAATCCACCGCCTTGGAGCGGGCCAGGCTGATGGCCTCGGGCAGCGACATCACGCCCAGCATTTTCTTTTCCCCGTCAATGACGCGGACCTCGCGGGCGCGGATTTTCCCGTTGACGCGCGTGAAAGAGGCGGCGGAAGGAGGGGTACGAGGAGAAAAAGGGCGACTCAAGAGGCCCTCACCAGTGCTAGGATGTTCATGTATGCTTCAAATGACTTCTGTGCGGGCCCTGCTGTTGGGCAGAGCGCCGCTATCACCCATCGTCTATAAACTAAAACCCAAGCCCGGTTTTTGCAAGTTAAAAAATGTGTCGGACAAGGGCCGGGTGGCATGGCACAAGGGGGGTTAAGATCAGCAGGTCCGGGGGGCTAGGTTTTGAGGGTTTCCACGATTTTTACGGCCAACTGCCGGCCGGAGGTGCCGAGCTGGCCGGTGAATTTGGGCATGGACTCCAGGGATATTTCGACTTGACTTGTGGCAGCCTGGGACAAGGGCAGCAGGTCGCCGGGTTTCAGGCCGGCGAGTTGGCGGGCGCTGATGGCCAGGCCGCGCCAACGGGCGCTGACCTGGACGCGGACCTCGTTGAGCGCCGGATTCCAGCGGGGGGCCGCGCCGGTTGGAGCGGCGGGTGTTCTTTGGCCGGAAGGGAGGTCGGAGCTGATTTTGGCCAGGAGCACTTCCAGGATGGATTGGGGGAAGGCGATCTGGATGGTCTCAACCGTCTGGGCAAAGCGCACTTCCAGGCCCAGGCAAAGGAACATGGTTTCAGGGGAGGCAAGGTTAAGGAAGCGGCCCGAGGTTTCGTGGCCAAGCAGGGCGGGGCGCATGGGGAGGGCGTCGGCCCAGGCGCTGCACCATTCGGCGACCATGAGGTTGACGACCTTGGCGGCCAGCTTGGTCTCGATTTGGGTCAGGTCGCGGATGTCGTCCTGGCAAACCGCCGGGCCGCCCAGTTCGCGGTCCACGATGGTCAGACCCAGCCGGGCCGGCATGTCCAGGAGGCAGACGCCTTCCAGCGGTTCGATTTTGAAGAGAGTCAAATAAGTCGGGTTGGAGAGGGAATCCACGAACGGCTGAAAGCGGAGGGCATCCAGTTTGGTCAATTGCAGGGAGCATTCCAAACGGAGATGAATGGAGAGGCGGGCAGTCAGGGAACTGACAAACGAATCGCAATGCATGCGCAGTTTGCGCATTTCGCCGGTGCCGAAGGAGCAGACCTTGGGAAAAGCCACGCGCGCAGTCGCATCCTGCCCGGTCCCCGGCTCGCCGCCCGGCCCGCCCGCCAGCGCATCGCTTTCACTGACCGAGGCCAAAAGCTGTTCGACCTCGGATTGGGACATGGCCGTTGAGACCGGGCTGGCCGGGGGTGTTTGAGTGGGGGAGGCGAACATAGGCGTGGGAGGCAGAGGTCAGGCCTTCTTGCGGATTTCCTCCAAATCTATGGTGCCGTCGCTTTCCAGGCGTCGGACCGTTTCGATGATCTCCATTTGGGCGGCGTCAATTTGGCTGAGTTTGATCGAGCCGAGGAAGCTGATTTCCTCGCGGACGTTGTCGGCGGCGCGTTTGGAGATGCTGGCGAGCATCTTGTTTTTGACGTTGGCCGGGGCGGCCTTCAAAGCAATGGCCAGGGTGCGGAAATCCACTTCCTGCAGGATCTTCTGCAGGGTCTTGGTTTCCAGGCGCTCCAGTTCCTCGAAGGTGAGCATTTTTTTCAGAACGGCGTCGCCCAACTCGGCGTTGTGCTCGCGCAGGGAGTTGAGAATGGAGTCGCTGACGTTTTTGGGCAGGGCGTTGAGCAGATCGGCGGCGACCTTGACTCCGCCGGTGTGGCTGAGGGCGCGGGTGGGGTTGCCGGCCAGCCTGGCGTGGAGCGACTCGGCCACGCTTTCGACCACATCCAGGGAAGTGGGGGACAGGGTGGCGAGGCGTTCGACCACTTGCTCGCGCTGTTCTGGGCGGACCAGTCCCAGGAATTGGGAGGCCTTTTCCGGCGGCAGGTAGCTGACGACCAGGGCCATGGTTTGCAGTTGCTCGTGGCGGAGGACGTTGTAAAGGGCGCGGGGATCCATCTCGATGATTTCCTGCATGGCGGCCACCGACGGCCGCTGCACGGAAACCCGGCCGATAATGTCGGAGGCGCGGAACAAACCGACGGCTTTTTCCAGGATGATTTTGACGCGGTCCACCCCGCCCGGGATGGCGGTGGTGGCCTGCAGCGCGACGGGCAGGAACTCTTCCATGATCTCGTTCTGCAGTTGGTGGGAGATGGCGGAGAATTTGGCCATCTCCGCGGAAACGGCCTCCAATTCCGAGGCTTCCAACTGTTCCATGATGTGGGCGGCGTTGTCCGGCTCCAACATCAAAAGGAAGCCGGCCAGCTTCTGCAACTGGTTCAGCTTGGAAAACTCCGTGGTTTCCTGGCTCGGCGCCTCTTCGGTGGCATTCATTGATTTCTTTGTGATGTTCACCTGGGGCCGTCCGGGAACGCCCGGCACGGCAATGCCGCCCGCCACACCACGCGCGAGCGCTTATTACAGTATCGGCAGGATCCCGCGATCATTTAGCGGCTTTTTAGCGGGGAGCGGGCCTTTTTTCCCCCCCTTCGGTAAAGGAATCGGCGTGGCCGCCGATAGCTTGACTACAGATGGATTCCACCGCCCAGATCCCAGGCAGTCCGCCCCCGCCCCAGGGGGTCCCGCCGCCATTGGGCCGGGCCGGAGTGGAAGGCAAGGTTGAAGAGGCGGCCGGCGAAGGAGGCGCGCGACCGCCCGCTCCAATGGCCGTCCCGCGCAGTCCGGTTCTTTACCTGATGAGCTTGCGCTCGGGTCGCCGTCCGCGCCAGGAAAAGCCAAAGGAACAGTGAATTTTGAAATGCCGGTCTTTTCCCGATACGAGTCAATTTGTTTTAGCACGTCGGCCCAAAAAAATCCGATTGGCGGGCTTCCCGGATCATGCAGTCACAGACCCTCGGGCGCGGGAGCGAAGTTGATTAAAATGTTTCGCGGTGAGAGGCCGATGCGGACCTGGCACGGCGGCGAGCAGCAATTCCGCCAATTCCTGGCTGTCAACGACGGCGGGATCATCTTTGGCTTTTAAATCGCGCAAGGCTTCCCGCACCACTTCGCCCGCATCGGCGTAGCCGGCATTCTCAACCTTTTCGGCAATGAATGCTTCCAGTTCTTTGTGCAGCGTCACCTGCATGAACTTATTGTTGCCCAGGGTTCGCCTGCTGCCAATCCGGCTTAACCTCGCGATTCTGGAAAAAAAGGGTTGACCGGGAGGCGCTGTTGGGGTATCTGTTGGGCGTGATGATGAATTTGAGCCTTCGACTGTCGCTTGGCGCGCTGCTAATCAGCCGCGCGGCGGTTGAGGTTTGAATTGGCCGAGTGATTTTTTAAACCCCATCGCCCCTGGCAGGCGATGGGGTTTTTTTGTTGCCGGGCGGGACGGCGGGGAAAGCGGGCGCGCCAGCAGCCTGGGACGGACCGGGCGGGCGGGCTGGGAAAGAAGCAGAACAAGATGAGGAGCAAGAATATGAAGAAGAACCGAATTATTATATTTGACACGACGTTGCGCGACGGGGAGCAGTGCCCCGGCGCTTCCATGAACTTGCGGGAGAAACTGGAGATCGCCCGGCAGTTGGCCCGGCTGAAGGTGGATGTGATCGAAGCGGGATTTCCGGTGATCAGCGACGGGGATTTTTTGTCGGTGCGGACGATTGCGCGGGAGGTGAAGGGGCCGGTGATTTGCGGGCTGGCGCGGTGCCTGGCGCAGGACATTGATGCGGCGGGGGAGGCGGTCAAACCGGCGGGGCGGCGGGGGCGCATTCATGTGTTTTTGGCGACGTCGAAGATTCACCGGGAGTTTAAGCTGGGCAAGGCGCAGCATGAGATTTTGCGCCTGGCGGTGGAGGGGGTGAAGCGGGCGAAGACTTTGGTGGACGACGTGGAGTTTTCGCCGGAGGACGCCTCGCGGACGGAGCCGGAGTTTTTGGTCGAGGTGAGCAAAGCGGTGGTGGCGGCGGGGGCCAGGACGGTCAACTTTCCGGACACGGTGGGCTGGGCGGTGCCGGAGCAGTATGGGGCGTTGATCGGGCATCTGTGCGAGGCGGTGCCGGAATTCCGATCGGGGGCGGCCATGGTCAGCGTGCATTGTCATAATGATTTGGGTTTGGCGGTGGCCAATTCGCTGGCGGCGGTGGGGCAGGGGGCGCGCCAGGTGGAATGCACGGTCAACGGCATCGGCGAGCGGGCGGGCAACGCGGCGCTGGAGGAGATCGTCATGGCGCTCAAGACGCGGGGGGACTTTTACGGGGGGTTTGAATGCGGGTTGCAGGCCAGGGAGATCGTGAAAAGTTCGCGCCTGGTGGCGCGGATGAGCGGGTTGGCGGTGCAGCGGAGCAAGGCTATTGTGGGGGAGAACGCCTTCGCGCATTCGGCCGGGATTCATCAGGACGGGATTCTGAAGAAGCGGGAGACTTACGAGATCATGGACCCGGTGGCGGTGGGCTGGGGGGGGACGGAGATGCCGCTGACCAAGCACAGCGGGCGGGCGGCGGTTTCGGCGCGCCTGCGGCATCTGGGCTTCAAGATGAGGGAGGGGGAAGTGGAGGCCATCTTCGCCCGCTTCAAGGAGATAGGAGACAAGAAGAAATTTGTTTATGACGACGATTTGGCGGCGCTGGTGGAAGGGCAGATCACCGAGGTGCCGGAAACCTGGTCGCTGGACTATTTGAGCGTGACGAGCGGCAACCGCATGGTGCCGACGGCGACGGTGCGCCTGCAAAAACTGGCCGGCAAAAAGGAGTCGGCGCAGGACGCGGGGATCGGCGACGGACCGGTGGACGCGGCGCTCAAGGCGATAGACCGGCTGACCGGCCGGCCGGGCAAGCTGATGGATTATGCCTTGCGGGCGGTTTCGCAGGGCAAGGACGCGCTGGGGGAGGTGACGGTGAAGGTGGACTTTGGCGGGGGGAGAATGGTCGCGGGCAAGGGGGCGAGCACGGATGTGATCGAAGCCAGCGCGCGGGCCTATTTGAACGCGGTGAACCGGTCGCTGGGAGAAAAGTGAATGGAAACCTCTGCAAAACCTGCTCCCACGACTGTAGCGGCGGTCTATGACCGCCGCAAAACTGGGCAAATCGGGCGGCGGTCATAGACCGCCGCTACAGAAGTTTTGTGGAGGTTTCAAACAGTGAATTTGAATCGCGAATGGTGAATCATGAACGGAGCAAAAAAAACGCGGGTCATCGTCGGGATGAGCGGCGGGGTGGATTCCTCGGCGGCGGCGGCGCTGCTGCTGGAGCAGGGCTATGAGGTGGTGGGGATCACCCTCAAGCTCTGGCCGCAGGATTGTGTTTCGCGGGCGGAGGACAAGTGCTGCGGGCCGCAGGCGGTGACCGACGCGCGCAGTGTCTGCCACCAGTTGGGGATTCCGTATTACCTGATTGACGAGGCGGAGGCGTTTCAAAAGCAGGTGATCGGCTATTTTGCCGAGGAATACAAGGCGGGGCGGACGCCCAATCCCTGCGTGCTGTGCAATGAGAAGCTCAAGTTCGGCGCGCTGCTGGATCGGGCGCGCCAGTTGGGCGGGGATTTTATTGCGACCGGGCATTTTGCGCGGGTGGAGAAAAGCGCGGACGGGCGGCGAACGCTTTTGAAAAAAGGCCGGGACCCGCGCAAGGACCAGAGTTATTTTCTTTTTTCACTGCGGCAGCATCAACTGGCGCGGTCGCTCTTTCCGCTGGGGGAAAAAACCAAGCAGGACACCCGCCAGGTGGCGCGGGAGTGCCGGTTGAAAACGGCGGACAAGGAGGAGAGCATGGAAATTTGTTTCGTGCCGGACAAGGACTACGGGAAGTTCCTGGAAGCCGCCAAACTGGCGCAGCGGCACCGGGGTGAGATTGTCAACCTGCAAGGCCAGGTGCTGGGACACCACGACGGAATCGAGTTTTACACCATCGGCCAGCGCAAGGGGCTGGGGCTGTCGTCGCCGAAACCGCTTTATGTGATCGAGCTGGATAGTGTCAACAACCGGGTGGTGGTGGGGGACGATGGGGCGCTGGACCGGGAGGAATTTACGGTGGAGCGATGCAACTGGATCCCGTTCGACGAGCCGCCGGAAGAGATGCGGGTGTCGGCCAAAATCCGGTACAATCATCCGGGCACGCCGGCCGTGGTCAGGCCGCAGCCGGGCGGGGGCGCGCAGGTGAAGCTGCTGACGGCCCAACGCGCCATCACGCCTGGCCAGGCGTGTGTCTTTTACGACGGCGATTTGGTGGTCGGCGGCGGGTGGATCGTGGGGTGAAATGCAGAATGCAGAATGCAAAATGAAGAATGGAACAGGGAAGCGGAGGACGACATTGTTGACGCGGATATTGCCATGTCAGTTGCCATTTGCCAGAGCGATATGGCATGGTTGATTCCATGAGAGAAAACACAGTGCAAATTGATCGAACTGGCCGCGTGGTTCTTCCAAAACTGGTTCGTGACCGGCTTCAACTGCGCGGCGGCGACACTCTGGCAATTGCCGTGCGCCGAGATACAATCGAATTGCGTCCGACAAGTGCGACTGGACAGTTAAAGCGGGTCAACGGAGTGCTGGTATTCACCGGTCCGGTTCCGTTTGCAAGCGGCGAGGATTTTGTCGCCCAAGCCCGCGACGAGCGAATTGACGACCTGCTGCGCGAAGCGAAGGCGGGGCGATGAAAATTTCAACGTGGCTCATTTCCAAAGCCTGGCAGACGATGACCTCCGCAAACGCATCGTGGCCCCCTAGCAACGCGTTTGAGGTTCTGTCTTTTGGCGTTATTGCCATTGACATAATGCTCATTTCTGTTTGCGCTTGAGCTCTTCGAGTCGCTTTCTGAGTTCTTCCCTTAACGCGTTCAGAGGTTCAGGTGATTCGTCGTCATCGGCAAGGCCTCTGGCGGTTTTCTTGGGCGGCCTGGGCGGGCCTCCGGCGGATGAAGGTTGGGTTTTGGGTGTGTGTTTCTCGCTCGAATCGCTCATAAAGAATGATGGAAATCAGGATACTGGGCGGCAAACCGGAATGCAAAATAACAAAGGCAACAACAGGTTGGTGTTTGTTCTGGGAAATTGGTTACGTTTGCGATTAGCATTCCGAGTGGTGGCTCAACCAGGTGAAATGCGCTGATGGCCTTTCCTGACAATGTTTTCGCGCTCGCGCTGATCTGCGCCGGAGTGACGACGGCGGTTTCGGTGCCGTTCTGGCGGCGTTGGTGCCGGCGGGTCGGCGTGATGGATGACCCCGGGCAGCGCAAATTGCATGCCGCGCCCGTGCCGCTGGCCGGAGGATTGGCGGTGATGACCGGTCTGCTCGTGCCGCTGCTGGCCGGGGCGCTGCTGACGCTGGCGCGGGCCGGGCTGGGGCGGTCGCTGCTGGATGCCGGCACGGCCAGAATCTTCGCGCATGGCTTGGACAAGGAGGCGGTTCAAGTGGCCGCGATTTTTGCCGGGGCGCTCGGCATGCTGCTGATCGGTTTGTGGGACGACAAGTTTGAATTGCGGCCCGCGGTCAAATTCAGCGGCCAATTCCTGGTGGCGCTGGTCGTGGCGTGCGCCGGGGTCCGCATCACCTTGTTCGTTGCCAGCCTGTGGTTCCACTACGCCATCACCATTTTGTGGATCTTGACGGTGGTCAACGCCTTCAATTTCATGGACAACATGAACGGACTTTGCAGCGGGCTGGGAGTGATCGGGGGGTGGTGCTTCGGGATCATTTCCGCCAGCCAGGGCCAGTTCCTGGTGGCCACGACCTGCTTTCTCATCACGGGGGCGCTGGCCGGATTTGTCCCGTTCAATTTCCCCAAGGCCAGCGCTTTCCTGGGCGACGCGGGCAGCCATTTGACGGGCTACCTGATGGCGGTGCTGGCGGTCCTGCCCCATTTCTACACGGTGAAACATCCGCAAAAGTGGGCGGTCTTGACGCCGTTGCTGGTGCTGGCGGTTCCGCTGGGCGACCTGGCGTGGGTGGTTTTGCTGCGCTGGAAAATGGGCCGGCCCTTTTATGTCGGCGACACCAACCACTTGTCCCATCGCCTGACGCGCCGGGGGTTGAGCCCGACGCGGGCGGTGCTGCTCATCTGGCTGCTGGCGGTGGCGCTGGGGGCGCTGGCGTTGCTTTGGCAGTGATCTCGGTCGAGGAGGTCATCTTGGTGCCGGCGGAAATGGCCTCGGAGAGCACGGCCAGGCCCTCGGCCCGCGGCATGGAGCCGATGAGGCGGTCGTCCTCAAAATTATTGACGACAGGAATGTTGCGCTGTTCGCTGGCCAGGAGGAGCGGCAGGGCGTCGAGCAAGCTCTGCGCGGGCCGCAGGCGGGGCGGCAGGGGGCGCATCACATCCGCCGCGATGACGGCGCTGAGTTCCCGGCCGGCGCCCAGGTATTCCTTTAAATCCTGCAGGGCGACCACGCCCAGCAGGCGGCCCTGGGCGTCCACCACCGGGAGAAAATTATTGGGGCTGCCGAGAAAGCGGCCGGCGATCTCCGGCAGCGGGGTGTTCTCGCGCACGGGCGGCACGGGGGCGCGCATCAAATCCCCGACGGTCTGCTCGGTGGCCGCGCCCAGCCGCGAGCTTTCCACCTCCAGACTGCGCAAGCGCAACGGCTCGGTGTAAATGGAATTGGGATGAAGCCGGCGCGAGACGATGATGGAAATGGCGCAGCCGAGCATGAGCGCGGGCATGAGCGAATAATTGAGCGAGATTTCCAGGATCATGACCAGGGCCAGCAACGGGGAGCGGGTGGTTGCGGCGAAAACGCTGCCCATGCCCACCAGGGCAAATATCCCCATCGGCAGATCGGCGGGGATGAGTCCGAAGTGCCGCAGCGCCACGCCGAGAATGCTCCCCAGCCCGGCGCCCAGGAATAAGGTCGGCGTGATCACCCCGCCCACCGCGCCCGAACCGACGGTGATGACGGTGGCCAGCAGTTTGGCCAGGAAAATTCCGACCAGGACCTGCTCGGTGGGACCCGGCGCAACGATGCTGGCATTGTCCAGCCGCTGGATAAGGCCGTTGGCGATGGTGTAGCCATTGCCCCAAACTTCCGGGAATTTCAGGGCCAGGACTCCCACGAGCAAGCCGCCCAGCGCCATGCGCATCGGCAAGGGCCCGGCCTTTTTGAAAAGGTCCTCGCTGCGGCGCAACAACTTGAGAAAAACCGCCCCCAACACTCCCGCCAGAAAGCCCAGCGCCAAAAACCACGGCAATTGCGCCATGCTGGTGAATTCGTAACTGGGCACCGCATACCAGAGCCGCACCCCGAAAAAACTGCGGGACAACATCGCCGCCACCACCGAGGAACAGAGCAGCGGCGCGAACAGGTTCATGGAAAAATTTCCCAGCACGATATGCGCGGCGAAAATGGCCCCGGTGATCGGGGCGTTGTAGGCTGCGGACATCCCGGCCGCCGCCCCGCAAGCGACCAGCAGGCGCAGGCGATAAGGCTGCCAGCGCGCCAGTTGTCCCCATTTCGAGGCCGCCGTGGCCGAGAGCTGGGTGATGCCCCCTTCGCGTCCGATGGAAGCCCCCGTGCTGATGCTGATGAGCGAAGAAATGGATCGGATCACGCCCACGCGAAACGGCAGCCGCCCATCGCCGGCCACGACCACTTCGAGCAAATTGGTCGTGCGGTATTTGCCGGCGAAACGAAACCCCCAAAACAAAACCAGCCCGGCGCCCAGCCCTCCGAGCGTCGGCACCAGGACGCGGGAGGTAGTGTTGAACGCCGCGAGCAAGGCGGTCAAATCGCGGCCCAGGTGCCTGGAGAAGAGGTCTTGCACGCCTTCGACCACCGAGTAAAAGAGAAGGTTGACCAAGCCGCCGAGAACTCCCACCCCGCCGGCCAGCAAGAGGTGGAAGGCCTCTTCGCTCAGGACCAGCTTCTGGCGCACCCGCAAAGCCTGCTGCCAGTGGCGGCGCAGGTAGGCCCGCACTGTGCCCAACAGGCTTTCCAATGTTTTTGGCCATGTGCCCATAGGCGTTTTCTTATTGGCCGCTCTGGCGGGCGTTGCTCACGCCTTACGATTGGATTTTCGCCGCCACTGCCCTGAACAGCCGGTCACAATGATGACACCGGGTTTTCGCCTTCTCCTGGCTCACGCGCTTTAACAGTTCGCTGGCATGTCTGATTTTGCCGTAGCTGCCCTTTTGCGTCTGTTGTGTTGCTGCTTCCAACGCCGCGTAGATTTGCGGTTTCGGCTCTTCCTCCAAATTGGTTCTTCGCGGCAAGGCCTTCGCATTAAATCCCTGATCGTAATACTCCCCCAGCGCCTCGGGGTCGGCCACCAGCCAGGTTTCCATGCACTGCGCCATCAGATGCACTTGCTCTTCCTGCGCGCCCTGGAGATTCCATCCATCGCGCTGCTCAAGGTGAGCGCGAGGCAAGCCTTCCACCTTATCCTCCGAGTCCACCAGAAGGACATTGCACTTTCCGGGTTCTTTTTCGAGGGCATCGGTAAAAGCAGCACGCGCCTGGTCGCGTCCTCCGCAAGAGGTGATTGACCAGCGGCAGCGTCGTCGCCGGGCCAAGTCCACCAGGGGTTTGAGAAAGGCGGACATCCCCTGGCGGAGGGCGGCCTTGGTTTCCGCAGAATTGCCGCCGCCCTCGAAATAGATGGAAATTTCCATCAGATGTTTCCCCCCAGTTTGCCCATGCGCCAGATTTCGCCGAGGCGGTATTGCTCCAGCCAGTGTTGCAATTTCGCCGATTCCAGCCGGCGGAACTCCGTGCCGCCGACATAATCGCAGACCAGCACCGATTCGGCCTGCTCGCTGAGGGCGGACACCAGCACGTCGGAGTGGGTGGTCACGACCACCTGCGTCTTGGTCTTCGCTTCCACCAGCAACTCGGCGATGATGGCCAGCGCGTCAGGATGCAGCCCCAGTTCCGGCTCTTCAATGCACAGCAACGGCGTTTTGTTGGGATGCAGGAGCAAGGCCAGCAAAGCGAGAAAACGAATTGTACCGTCGGAAAGGCGCGTGGCCGGAACGGGGGTTTTGAGTCCGTCCTCGTGCAGGTAGATTTGCACCGAGCCGCCCTGTATCTTCGTGGTCAGCCGCGTAAACCGGGGCAGAAAACGCTGCATCAATTCTAGGAATCGCGGCCACGAATCCTGATGTTCCAAGTCGTTCAACACATGACCGAGATTCACCAGGGTCGGCAGCAACGCATCACTCGGCAGGTTGGCCGGCTGCGCCTGGCGCAACGAAGAGGAGCGGCCAAAGCCCCACTCGCGAAAAATCTGGATGCGTCCGAACTGCTCCGCCACATGGGTAAGGTCTGGATAGAGGTCAGGATCTTTGCGCTGAGAGAAGATGGATTGCTCGGCGTTGAGACTTTTGGTTTCGATGAGATGTGGGGCGTACTTCGTTTTAGATTCATCATCCTTAATTTTTACTTTCACGTTAATGAGGGAGTTGCCCATGAGGCCGCCTCCTCCACCCTTCCGGCGGAAGAAGACATCATTCCGAAACTCTCTATCCAGCCCGCTTTCAAGGGTTTCGTCAACAATCTCAATCCGACCACGCGTTTCGGTGAATGCCAGAAAATAAAGAATTTCCAGGGCCGCCGTTGTGGACCAAAGTCGCGCTGCAATACTGGCAGGTTGCGCCGGGGATGATCCCTTCCAAAGCCATTCCTCCGCTGTTCCGCCAATTCTGATGGCCTCGGCAAGATCGGTTGGCGTGGCGTGGAGCAGTTCAATGGCTTCAATGAAATTGGATTTCCCCGAGGCGTTCGGCCCAATCAGCACGTTTAAAGGCGTCAACTCGATTTCCTTGCTGTCCGGGCCAAACGACAGGAAGTTGGTCAGTTTCAGACTCCTCAGAAATTGATTGCTCATGTCTTTTTGTGCCATCCGCGTCTTTTATGATTCACTCAGAGGCATTTTACAAGAAATCCTCCTGTTTTCACGCAAATTCCGGGTTCGCATTTCGCCAGAATCGCCGAGCCGACCCGCCAGTTGCCAGTTGCCAACTTTTCTCCGCTGGCCCAAAGTATCGGGCGAATGAGCAAATGTTTTTATGTGACTACGGCCATTGATTATATCAATGGCCAGCCGCACTTGGGCCATGCCTATGAGAAGGTCATCGCCGATGTGGTGGCGCGAGCCAGACGCAGCCTGGGCGAAACGGTTTTCTTCCTGACGGGACTGGACGAGCACGGGCAGAAGGTCCAGCAGGCGGCGCTGGCGGAAGGCAAGAATCCGCAGGAATACTGCGACGGGCTGGCGGTGACGTGGCGGGAGCTTTCCCGGAAGCTGGGCCTGTCGAATGATGATTTTGTCCGCACCACCGAACCGCGGCACAAACTGGTGGTGCAGGCGTTTTTGTCGCGGTTGCACGCGGAGGGGCAGTTTTACAAGAAGACCTACCAGGGATTTTACTCGACCACCGCCGAAACATTTTTGACAGAGAAAGACCGCCTGGCGGACGGCTCGTTTGATCCGGCTTACGGGAAGGTGGTCGAGCTGGAGGAGGAGAATTACTATTTCAAGCTGGGGCGGCACCAGCAGTGGCTGATTGATTATGTGCAGGCCAATCCCGCCTTCGTCGTGCCGGAGTCGCGTCGCAATGAGATTCTCGGATTTCTCAAGAACAACGAATTGGAGGACCTGTGCATCAGGCGGCCCGCCGCGCGCTTGAATTGGGGAATTCCATTGCCCTTTGATCCGGCTTTTGTGACTTGGGTCTGGTTCGACGCGTTGACAAACTATATCAGCATCCCCGCGGCCCACGGCGACCCGGCCGTGACCAACGCCCTGCCGGCGGCCATCGGCCAGCCGCCATCGGCCATTGAGCTGTGGCCCGCCGATGTCCAGGTCATCGGCAAGGACATTCTGAAATTTCACGCGGTCTTCTGGCCGATCATGCTCAAAGCCATGGGGCTGGAGATGCCCAAACAAATCCTGGTCCACGGCTGGTGGCAGAAGGACGGGGAAAAACTGAGCAAAAGCACGGGCAACGTGGTGGACCCGGTGAGGGTGATCGAGGAGTGGGGCTTGGATGCGTTCCGCTATTATGTCATCCGCGAATTGGACATAGGGCCGGACGGGAATTGGACCGATGCCGGTTTCCGCTCGCGTTACCAGGCCGAACTGGCCAACGGGCTGGGCAACCTGGTCAACCGCTCCCTTTCCATGATCCAGCGCTATCGCCGCGGGCGCGTGCCGCGCGGGACCAACCAACTGGCGGGGGAGATCGCGGCTTGCCGCGCGCGGGTGGTGGCCTGTTATCGCGGCCATCTTTTGCAGGAGGCCTTGCTGTGCGTCTGGGCCTTGATCACGCGGGCCAACCAATACATTGACCAAACCAGCCCGTTCAAGCTGGCCAAGGAGCCGGCCCAGACCGCGCGGCTGGATGATATACTTTACACGCTGGCCGAGGTTTGCCGGACTTTGGGGGTTCTGCTTTGGCCGGTCATTCCCGGCACGGCGGAAAAACTCCAGCGGCAACTGGGTTTTGCCGAGGTGACGCCCCCTCTGGCCGAACCGACGGCGCCCATTGCGGAAGGCCACGAGTTGGGGGAAGTCTTTGCCCTTTTCCCTCGCAAAGAAGGCTGATTTCTGAAAGGCGATGGAAGGCGAGGCTGGACAATGGAAGATTGCGGATGGCGGATTGTTGACCCTCCGCAGGCTCGGCGATGGAGGGCGGATTTCCTCCTCCGCCAAAGCCACGGAGGACAGGGCGGAAGGCGGATTGCCGATGCAGATGAGGCCTGGTTGGAAGCGGCGCGTCTTTGCCATCCTCCACCTTCCATTCTCCCTTCCCGCCCGCTCTTGCCTCTTGCCTCCCGCATGAACAGAAGCAACTATTAGACTGTCTTGGTTATTGTGAACCGTTTGGAGCCAAACATGCGCCTTCGCCAGCCGACCCTGCGGATGCCGGAGGGGTCCGGTGGCCGGATCTTCCCGGCGGGGCTGTTCCTGGCGGGCTGGTTGCTGGCGGCCGCATCCGCGCTGGCCCAGGCGAAATTTGAGGCCACCTTGGACCGCGACTCGATCAGCCTGGGGGAATCCACCACCTTGACCATGACGGTGGAAAACGGCTCGCTCCAGGGCCAGGTCAACCCGCCGCCCGTGCCGGGCCTGCAATATGGCGGCACCAGCACACAGCAACAGACGCTCTTCGACGGCGCGCATCTTACGGTCAAGACCATTGTTTCGGTGGAGGTCCAGCCCACCCGCGAAGGGAGTTTTACCATCCCCGCCATCCAGGCCGCCGTGGATGGCCGGCGTTTGGCGAGCAAGCCGCTGACCTTAAGAGTGGCCAAAGGAAATCTGCCGCCGACGCCCGACAAACTGGAAGGTGCTTTTGTCAGACTTGCCGTGCCCACCAACACCATTTATGCCGGCCAGGTCATCCCGCTGGAGATCAAGTGTTATTGCCAGGCGGTCTCCCGGGTGGAGCCGCCGCAGTTGAGCAGCGACGCCTTCATCATCGGGGCCATGCCGGAGGTTCCCCAGCGCGCGCCCCAGGTCAACATCAACGGCACGATTTACAATTTTATTAGTTTCCGCCTCCCGGTCACAGCCACCAAGGCCGGGGACATCACCCTCGGTCCGGCGACTTGGAGCGTGACGCTGGTGACGCGGCGGGATTTTTTTGGCAACCCTTTCAGCACCGCGCCGGCCAATCCCAGCAGCGACACGCTGGCCTTTCATGTCCTGCCCATCCCGACCAACAATGTCCCTCCCGGCTTCCATGGCGCGGTGGGCGAATTTTCCCTGGCCCAATTCGAGGCCGGTCCCGCCACCGTGGCCGTGGGCGACCCGATCACCTTGAAAATCCGCTTCGCCGGCAAAGGCTCGTTTGACTCCCTATCCCTGTCCACCGATGAACCGGGCTGGCGCGATTTCAAGACCTATCCGCCGGCGAAGAAATTTGAAAGCAGCGACCCGCTGCAAATGGAAGGCTCCAAGTATTTCGAGCAGGTGATCACGCCGGAAAATGTCGGGGTCAAGGAAATTCCGGCCTTTGTCTTCAGCTATTTTGATCCGGAGGGCGGTTCCTTTCACACGCTGACCCATCCGGCCATTGCCTTGCATGTGCTGCCCACCGCCGCCACGCCGCCGCCCACGGTGGCGGCCGCGCCCGCCCTGCCTGGCGCCACCCCGCCGCCCGCGCAGGAGATTGTCAACATCAAGGTGCGCCTCGGCGCCGTGGCGCTGGCCGGGCCGCCGTTGTTGCAGCGGCCCGGTTTTCTCGCCTGGCAGGCCGCCGCGCCCCTGGCCTGGGTTTGCGCGCTGCTCTGGCGGCGGCAAAAGGACAAGCTGGCCAACAACCCGCGCCTGCGCCGGCGCCGCGCCGTGGCGCGCCTGGTGCATCAAGGTTTGACGGAACTCTCCGCCCGCGCCCGCGCCCAGGATGCCGGGTCATTTTACGCCACCGTTTTTCGTCTGCTCCAGGAGCAATTGGGCGAGCGGCTCGATTTGCCCGCCTCCGCCATCACCGAGGCGGTCCTGGAAGAGGCGCGGAGCAAGGGTTTGCACGAAGCGACCGAAACGCTCCTGCGGGAATTATTCCACGCCTGCAACCAATTCCGCTACACCCCCGAACACACCGCCCAGGAACTGGCCTCCCTCATTCCCAAAGTGAAGACCGCTTTGCACGAATTGCAAAAGATGACCCCGCCGGCCGCCGCTCCGGTTGGGAGAAATCTGTTGCAGGGCGCCGGCGGCCTGCTCCTGCTGCTGCTGGCGGCGGCCGGCGCGCGCGCGGCGGACGCCCCGGACAAATTCGCCCAGGCCAACAAGCTTTACGAGGAAGGCCAATACGCCGCCGCCGCCGCCGCTTACGAGAAGCTGACGCAGACGGGGCCGGCGGCGGCGGCGGTTTATTTTAATCTGGGCAACGCCTGGTTCAAGGCGGGCCAGTTGGGGCGCGCCATCTGCGCCTATCGGCGGGCCGAAGAGCTGGCCCCGCGCGATCCCGATGTGCGGGCCAACCTGCAATTTGCGCGCAACCAGCCGGGAGCGGGGGCGCCCGCCCTGCCGGGGGTTTCCTGGGCGCGCTGGCTCCCGCATCTCACGCTCAACGAATGGACCGTCTGGTCCTCGCTGTTCGCCGCGCTTTTTTTTGCAGTATTGACAGGGCGGCAGATTTGGCCCGCCTGGAAAAAATCCACGGCCGGCCTGGCCTGGGCGCTGGCGGCGGCGTGGGTCTGTGGGTTGGCCTGCCTGGGCCTGGCGCTGGACGCCCGTTTCGGGGCGCAGTCCTCGGTCGTGATCGTGCCCGAAACGGTGGTGCGGCTCGGTCCGGACGACAAGGCCGCCAGCGTGTTCACCGCCCATGACGGCGCGGAACTGTTGGTCTTGGATCGGAGCGAGGGCTGGCTGGAAGTGGCCGACGCCGCCGGGCGCAAGGGTTGGGTGCCGCAACCCGAAGTTGCGCCGGCGCCGTAAGGGCGGCGGTTATTGAATCGGCGCGGTCGTCACCTTGCCCTGCACCGGATCATAGACCAGTTTCATGCCAGCCGGCGCGGCGGGAAGCTTGCCGATATACTCCTTGGTCACCAACTCATTCAAATCTTTGGGCAGGCGTCCTTCCTGGACGTTGAAAAGCTGGACTTCCTCGTTCAACGAGGTCACATCCACCGTTTTGACGGCGGATTGCTGCGCCTTGACCATCGTGCCCAGATAACCATTGCCGGCCGGCGCCGGCGGCGGGGCTTTGTTGACCGTGGTCACGGTGGTGGTGGTGGTGGGAGATTTCTCATTCTTGCCGCAACCGGCGAGGACGAGTCCGGCACCCAGGAAAACGAGGCAGCAGACGGATTTCATGGAATAATTCTACGCCGCCGTCCGCGGAAAATCAAAT
The DNA here is from genome assembly GCA_963707025.1 of uncultured Verrucomicrobiae bacterium. Lineage (GTDB taxonomy): Bacteria > Verrucomicrobiota > Verrucomicrobiia > Limisphaerales > Palsa-1400 > JBEKOF01. The sequence continues at coordinate 546,007 of CAVPOM010000006.1, forward strand.
CCTTAGAGCGGTTTCACAAATACTGTAGCCGCATTACAAGGTAGGGTCCCGGCAGGCCGGGATTGCCCGCCGCGGCGCGCACGGAGTGCGCGCCCTACCACCCTCATTTAGGGCTACACAATTTCTTAAACCGCCCTACCCGGCAGAATTCACACACCCCGTCACCCCGGAAAGCATTGGATGACGAGCACAACCCTGGCCCAGGTGTGCGCCGGACCGCCATTTTCCGCATGGTTGGCGGGATCCGGCAAGCGGTTGAAAGTTGGTCAAGGAACAACGGTGCAACGATAAAACTGGGCGCCGGGCGGTTGGGCGGGCAGACTCTCATAAAAGACCAGCGTGCCATCGCCGTAGATCAAATCCAGCAATGGGCCGGTGCCCCAGTTCACTAAATTGGTGCTGGAGTCGAGGGTGAATTGCTGGTCCACCACACCGGAAACGGAAAAGACATTGTAACCTCCCGCCTGCGCAAAACTGATAATGTTCACGGGGGTCAGCACGGGCACCACCTGGCTGCGAAGAATAGCGCCTTCAAAGCCGACCGCCACCAATTGGCCGCGTTGGGTGGCAGCGCCGTCGAGGGACGCGGTGGTGATGGTGCCGAGGTTGGTCCAGGTTGTAAAATTTGTGCTGGCCAGGACCGCGCCTTGGTTGCCCACGACGTAACAGGTGTTGCTGATCATGATGGCGTCGTTCAACCAATTGGTCAGGCCGCTGTGCAGCGAGGCCCAATTGGTGCCGTTGGTGCTGCTCAGCAGGGTGCCGTTTTCGCCGACCGCCAGCAGCCTGCCGTCCAGGCAACGCAGGCGGTAAAGCCAGTTGGTCGTGCCCGAAGCGCGACTGGTCCAGTTGGTGCCGTCGGGGCTGGTGAGAATGGTGCCGGCGTTGCCCGTCAGCACCAGCAGGCCGTTGGTGCAAGCAGCGATGCCGGACAAATAATTCGCCGTCCCGGAGGCGAGCTGGCTCCAGTTGGTGCCGTCCGGACTGTTCAGCAGGGTGCCATTGCCGCCGATGAGATAGAAATTGTTGCTGAAGGTGCCGACGCCGGCCAGGTCATTCGTTGTCCCCGCCGGCGCGGGCAGGGCATACCAGACGACGCCGAGTGTGCTGGCGTAGTTGGTGAACAAACTGCCATCCTGATTGGTTTCGATGACGGCCACGAGGAGATTTGGGCTGATGGCCAGACTGCCCTTGCTGCCGGCGGCGACGAGCAGGTTGGTTGTGCCGCCGACACAAAGGAATGCGGTGTTGGTGCTGGAAACAGAATTCGTCAGCGGAACTTCCTCGACCGTCCAGTCCGCCCCATTGCCGCTGGTCATGATGCGCGCATTGTCGCCCACGGCAACGTAGAGGCCGTTGGCCATTGTTACCTGAAACAGCCAGTCGCGCGGGCAAGAATAGGGCGTGTCCCAACTGTAAATGCCGTTGCTGGCAGAGCTTGCCACCAACATGCCGTCATATCCGGCCAGTTCATAGCCGCCGTTGGTGTCGAGCACGGAGGCGAAGTAGGTCCAGGCCGGCACATCCGCCAGGGCGGAACCAACCTGTTCAGGCCAGATGACTTTGTTGGTGGGGACCGAACCGAGGCGGACTTCATCATTTCCCGCCAACAGACCTGTCACATGGTCGGCGGCAACGGTATAGAGCACATTGGTGGAAGGGCTGACAAAACCGAAGTTAGTCCAGTTCTGGCCATTGGTCGCGCTGTAAAACGCGCAGCCCGCATCGCTCACCGTCCAGAATCCGGTGTAGGGGAAATTGGTATGGGAGCCGGACGTGTCAATCCAAGCCACATCCTCCAACTGGCCATAGGACTCAGCAATGGAGCGTGAGGTCCAGTTGGTGCCGTTCCTGCTGGTGGCGATATAACCCGCTTCCCCCGTGGTCACGAAAAGGCCATTGCCATAGGCGACGCTGAGCAGCCAGAATTCTCCCAGGTTGGGAGGTGGCGATCTGCAGATGCCAGGCGGCGCCGTCGGTGCTCGTGTAAAGAGCCCCATTGTCACCCACGGCCACGACCAGGGTTGGCGAGGCGGCCACAGAGACGATCCAGTTGGTGGTGTTGAGCGAAACGGGAGTAAAACTGACGCCATCGTCCGAATAAGCCACCGCGCCGTGGGAGCCGGTGATGATGATGCGATTGCCAAAAAAGGTCACCGCCTGAAGGTCGTTGGTCAGATGGCTGTTTTGCGCAAACCAATTAACCAGGTCCGAACTGGTATAGACCCTGCCCCGGTCACAGACTTGCACCCCCAAAGTCCCGTTCCAGGCCATGCCCACAATATTATTGCCGTGGGGCTGTGGATTGCACCAGCTCCAGGCCAGTGGTTGAGCTGACCCAGGGAAAACGGGCGCGACCGTAAAACCGAGCGCCAGCCAGAACCGTCTCGCGAGATGCATATAAGATATGGAGTGCTCAACCCGGCTGATCTGTTGCCAATAGTTGTCCGGCGGTCCTGCTCTGGAGGGGTGCGGCGGGCGGCTGGGGCACACTGAGGCGGAAGGTGCAGCCGGTGGGAGCGTTGCCCAACAGCTCCAATTTTGCGCCGAGGGATTGCGCCAATTGTTTGCTGATGGCCAGGCCGATGCCGCCGCCGTCTTTCTTTCCCGAAGTGCAGGGCATGAAGAGCCGCCCCTCCAGGCCGGGCGGCAGACCGGGGCCTTGATCGCGGACTTCAAAGTGGATGGCCCCGTCGCCGCCCGTGACGCGGATTTCAACGCTCTTGCCCGGCGGGGTGGCTTCGATGCCATTTTGCACCAGGTTTTCCAGAATCAATAAAATAAGATCCGCTTGACGGTTTGACAAAACCCCCTGGCACGGTGCCTTGGTTTGGAAACCAACGCCGGTGGCCTCCGCCAGCGGCCCGGCCTTTTGCGCCAGCATCCCGACCAGTTCGGCAATGGACACTTCATAATCCGCGCCGGTTTGCTGTTCCTGCAAGACGCGCACCACGCGGTTGATCAATTCTTCCATGCGCTGGGTGGTGCTCAGGGCCGTGCGCCATTCGGTGTCGGAGCCGATGCCGTTTTCCGCGTTGCGGGCGCGGACGAAATGGCGCAGTCCGCTCAACGGGTTTCTCAGTCCATGAATCAAATGCGAGGCGACCGCGCCCACCGCGGAAGTGCGGGCGGCCAGGGCCAGTTCGCGATTGGCTTGCAGAAGATTGCGGGTGCGTTCGGCCAGTTTTTGGTGGGCGCGCTGGACGCGGCGCAGAGCCAGGCCCAGTCCGGCCATCAAGATGGCCGCGGCCACGAGGAAGGCGGCGGAAAATTTCAGCGCCAGATTTCGGTCCAAGCCGGCGTATTGGCGGGCCATGGTGCTGCCGTCCATCAGAAATTGGATCACGCCGGCGAGATGCTCATGATCGTCGGTGCGCAAAGGCACTTCCACGAATAAAAGGGGTGCGGCGGGGCTGTCCGATTCGGCCAGGAGGTCCTGCTCTTGCATCCGGGCATGGGCGGAAAAGTAACTGACCGGCTGGAGGTTGCGCAGCGGCCCCAAATCGTCCGCCGGCAGCGCGGCCTCGGTGATGTAAGCGGGAAAGGCATTGGCAAATTTGCCATCGGCGGAATAGAGGCGCACCCCCAGCACATTGCGCAAACGGGAGACTTCCAGGGCGAGCTGAAACTGTTCGCCCGGATCAGCCAGGGAGGAAATCGTCTCGCCGCGGCCCTGGTCATTCAAATGCTGCATGAGCGTCACGGCGTCCAGAATCTCACCGTCGCGCTGGACGATTTGCCAGCGAATGCGCGCGCGCAAATCCAAGGCCGACCAGGCCAGCGTGCCGCCCAGGACGGTCAGGGCCAGCCCGATCACGAGGAGGGGCGCCCATCGTGAGCGCGGGACCGGTCGCTCCAAGTCAGGCGCGGTTTTCATGCGGTTTGCTCCTTGTGCAAGTATAATCGAGGATGGACGCCGTGCAATTTGAAATTGGTTGCCGACATGGCTGGCCTCAAAATTCCCAGCGCAGCCCGCCGGATACGGTCCGGGCAAGGTAGTCGCCGGCGTTGCCGGCTTCGTTGGATTGGGCCTGCTGGTATTCCCAATTCGCAAAGACCTTCAGGCCTTTGTAGAGGCGGCGTTCGGCCTCGAAGGATAAATTGAATAAATCGCGGCCGAGGATTTCGCCGTTGAGTATGCCGACACCCTGGATGGGATAAATCTCGGCGACCCATTGGGCGCTGGCCTTGACCCGCCAGTTGGCCGTTTGCCAGCAAAGATCCTGGACGGCTTGATACTGGTAGTAATTGAAAAAGCCGCCGCCATTGTCCTGCTTATCGGCAAAAATCAGACGCGTGGCCGACCGCCATTGGTGGTGTGCGTCCCAATATTGGCGCCAGGCCAGTTCAATCCGTTGTTGGTAAATCTGCAGAGTTCCGGCTCAAAGGCCGGCCATAGGCGTCCAAGGCCACCCATTGGGCGTGCGGCTGATAGGAAACCCCGTAACTCAAGGTGACATCGGACCCCTGGCCAAAATCCGATCCCGCCGTCACGACCGGTCCATACTCCCAATACTCATCCAGCGGCGGTTGGAAAAACCAGTGCGTGACGGGCGATTCCAGTTGCAGCCAGAACCCCGCCTTGAAGTCTTTGCGCAGCCAGGGCCGCAAGGTATATCCGTATCCGTCCACCAGGGCCGTGGCCGGCACGCCCAAACTGGTGGAAATATCCAGCACCTGCTTTTCGTAAATGCCCCGGACTTCCCATCCGGCCCGCCAGCCGCGCGGCAATTCCCGCTCGACGCGGAGGCTGGCGGTGAAGGAGTCTTCCGAGTTGGTGCCGACATTTTGCCAGTAGCGGATGTCATCGCCGATGACCGACCCCTCGATCTGCCAACCGTCCAACGGCAGCCGCAGAACCAGCAAATCCACCCCGTTGATGAAAAACTGGCTCCCGCGCGGATTGAAAGAGCTTAACAGGATATTGTCTTTGTAGCCCACCCCGGAGGAAAGGGTGATTTGATGGTCCCATAGCATGGATTCGGTCCAGAGCGGGATGTTTTCCGGAATTAAATTAGTGTCCACCTGCGGCATTTCAGCGCCGCGACTGCGCAGCAGGCTGACGGAGAAGAAGAACAGGATGATCAGGCCACGGCGCAAATCCCGCCGCAGGCGGGCAAAAGCACCCTGGCGGCCCGCGAGGGCCGGCAGACTTGGGCGCCTTGGTTTAAGACGGTTCAGAAAATTGGGTCGTGCCTTGATTGGAAATGAAAACCTCCGGCGCTGCTAAGCCCGCATGGAAATGGCACAGTCGGCAAAAGGAATGTTCCGCCAGCCAACTTTCTGAAGCCAATCCACCAGGTCGGGTTGACCGCGGAAAGAAGGTTCGGACAATTCATCCGGCTTTGCCGCCAACACCAACGGAACGCCCTGAAGTTCAGCGCTCTTGGCCAGCAAACCATGTGACAACAAAGTCAACCTCTGGTCGGCCACCACTTTCGGCTCGACTTGGACCACGACACAAGGCACATCCGCAACCTTCATAAATGCAGCCAAAATGTTCATAGAATCAATGCAATCAATCCAATGGCAAGGCGTCAAACTTCAAGTTAAGGCGCTTCGCAAAGTGCTGGGCGCAGGCTCAATGACCCCGGTGATGGCCAAGGCCGCCTTCGGTGGCTGCGTCATGCGCCGCGTCAATGATGCGCAAGAACTCTTCATGACTGATTTTACCCTTCAGTGCCGCGAGGTCATCCTTGAGTTGTTCGCGAAAGCCTTTGAGCGCCGTCAGGAAGTCCTGGCGATTCTCCTGCAACAGGTCGCGGATTTGCTGGCGCTCGGCCGCGGTGGTGGCATGGTTGAGCTTGATGAGCAACACATCCTGGGCGGCCAGATATTTGTCCCGCGTTTGGTCGAAGCCGACGATCAAAGTTTGGATCGCCTTGGGCGCGCCGCGAAGATCCTGATAGAGGTCTTTATCGCCATGTGGAACCACGACCGTTGCAGGCGGTGTCGCCGTGGTTTGGGCCCCGGCACTGCCCGATCCGCACAGACCGGCCACCGTGAGGCCCGTCAGAAGCAAGTAACGAATTGATTTCATATTATCTAAAACTTTGCTCAACCGGAGCCAGTGTCTGCTGGTTCCCTACGGCTATGCTTAAGCAGCAATCGTGCCACCGGCTGGCCCATTGATGGAAGCATGGCAAACACCGGGTAAACCAGGCCGGCAGCGCTTTTTTGGGCCGTTTTGGCTTTCTTTCGCTGGGTGAATTCACCCAGGGCTGGGGTTGTTCCGGAAAGGAATTGGGTGCTATTCCCCAGAAGCGGCCTCGGCTGTATTCTTGCTTCCGCCCAGCCGGTAACGCAGGAAATCGCGCGAGACGCCCAGCAGGCGCGCCGCCGCCGAAACGTTGTTGCCCGTTTGCTGCAAGGCCCGGCCAATGAGCACCGCCACCGCGTCATCCAGCACAAAACCTTCCGGTGGAAAACAAAAACTGGGATTCAGCCAATCGGCATGCGCCACCGCCTTGTTGGGATCAATCGGGGTCTGCAATTGCTCCAGATTCAACTCGGCGCCGCCCTCGAAGACGATGGCCCGTTCCAGTTCGTGGGCCAGTTCGCGCACGTTGCCCGGCCAGGCATAAGCCAGCAATCGCTGGCGCCCGCCGGCGGTCAGGCGCTTGACCGGAAGGCGATGCCGGTCGCACAAATTCTCCAGCAGCGATTCCGCCAGCCGGACAATATCCTCGCCCCGCTGGCGCAGAGGCGGAATGCGAATGCGATAGAGATCGAGCCGGTGAAACAAATCCTCGCGCAATTTTCCGGCGGCGACCAGCTCTTTGCCATCCTGGTTGGTGGCCGCGATGATCCGCGCATCCACGGCCAGCTCGCGCGTCCCGCCCAGACGCCGGATGCGATGATCCTCGATCACCTTGAGCACTTTGGCCTGGAGCGCCGGGGAAAGGCTGGGCAACTCGTCCAGAAAGAGAGTGCCGCCGCTGGCGGCCTCGAACAGACCGATGCGGGCGGTGTGCGCGTCGGTGAAGGCGCCGCGTTCGTGGCCGAACAATTCCGATTCCGCCAGCGACTCGGGCAGCGCCGAACAGTTGACTTCGACAAAGGCCTGCGCGGCGCGCGCCCCGCGCTGATGCAGCCAGCGCGCCAGGGTGGTTTTGCCGGTGCCAGTTTCCCCTTGCACCAGCACCGGGGGCAACTGCGTTTGCATGCGGGTGTCGGCATCGAGGATCTTTTTCAACTGCGCTTCCACCTCGGCCAGGGCGCGTCCGAAAAAGAAGACCGCCGCCGCCTTGGCTGTGTCGTCGCGCCGCTGTTCGTCCAAGCGGGCGCTCTTGCGGGTGCGCTGCGCCCGGGCCATGACCAGGGGCAATTGGCCGGCATCGAATGGCTTGACCAGATAATCGGTGGCGCCCAGCCGCATGGCCTCGACCGCGCTGGCCACGCCGCCGTTGGCCGTCATGACAATGACGGCCGTGGCCGGCGGAAAAACTTTTTCCCCGAGCAAATCCGTGCCCAGTCCGTCCGGCAGGTTGACATCAAGCAGGACGAAATCCGATTGGGCCTCGCGGAGGCACCGGCGGGCGCCGGCAAGGGTCTCCGCCGTGGTGACATCGGCGCCAAACTGCTTCAGGGTGGCGGCCAACTGCCGCCGCAACAGCGATTCGTCTTCCACCACCAAGATGCTCACTTCTCTCAGGTCAGTTGTGCTCATGCCAATGGGATTGCAGCGCCGCCGGTCATCTTGGAGCGCCACCGTCCAGTTGTGAAGTCTGAAATTCCATCTGATGTTTACCTGCTTCCAGTGCAATCGGACCACGGTGCGCCTGGCCGGGACCGTGTCTCCGGCTTTCCAATAATTTAACGCGCGGCGGGATGTCGTGCGGCAGCCCACAGGCTTTATGGGCTTTTGAGCCGGTAGAAGTTGTGGCCGATGAGGGGCAGAGGCAGGACCACCTGACTTAGCCCATTGGTCGGCGCCGGCCGGTTGGTCACAGCGACCCAATTTGTCGGCGCCAAGTCGGAATTCTCTTCCAGCACAACACCGCTTGCCGAAGATAAAGCCGGCCAGGAAATGAGGAGTTTTCCGCTCGACGACAGGATGCTCAGCACGGGACTGGCTTGCCAGGTGTAAATGCCGCCGGGGGAGGCTGCGGCGGCCAATTTGCTGCCATCCGCCGAGGAAGCAATGGAGGTCCAATACTCCACTGGCGCCGCCGCCGTCGTCCAGGTGACTCCTCCATTGGTTGAGGTGTAAATCAAGCCGTCACCATAGCCGGAGTCCGCTGCCGCCAATTGCGTGCCATCCGCCGACGAGGCGACGGAGGCCCACTGGTTGCTGGGCGCGCCGGTCGCCGTCCAGGTGGCTCCCGCATTGGTCGAGGTGTAAATCAAGTCGTCGCCAAAGCCGGAGTTCGCCGCCACCAGTTTGGCCCCGCCGGCCGAAGAGGCGATGGCGGACCATGCGTTGGCCGGCGCGGGGCTGGCCGTCCAGTCGGCTCCCGCATTAGTCGAGGTGTAAATCAAGCCGTCACCATAGCCGGAGTCGGCTGCCGCCAGCTTTGTCCCATCCGCCGACGAGGTGAGGGAAGACCAAAAGTCGCTTGGGGCGCGGGTCGCGTGCCAGCTTCTCCCGAAGTTAGTCGAGGCATAGATCAGGCCGTCGCCGCTCCCGGAATCTGCCGCCACCATGCGGGTGCCATCGGCCGAGGAGGCGACGCACGCCCAATAATTGCTGGGCGCCACCGGCGCTTCCCAGGTGCTGCCAGAGTTGGTGGAAGCATGGATGGCGCCGGGGTTGTAGTCCGAGTCCAGGTAAACCGCCGCCACGAGCCTGCTGCCATTGGTCGAGCATGCGATCGCTTGCCAGGAGCAATTCGTCGGCGCACTGGTCTGTGTCCAGCTTGCTCCAGAGTTGGTGGACGCACAGACCGGGCCGCCATCACCGTAGCCGTCGTCACTGGCCACCGCGGCCACTTTGTTCCCATCCGCTGAACAAACGACGCATTGCCAATCACAATTGGTGGACGCGCTGGTCAGCGTCCAAGTTTGGGCAAACCCTGGATCACTGGCTGTGAACACCAGGCAAAGGGCGACCCATTTGCGCGCGAAATGCTTTGGCCTCATGGAGGATTCTTTGACCTTGAGTCGAATTGTCAGCTCATCGGGCGGCTGGCGGCCTTTCGATTCCCCGGCCCCCCGGGCAAATCCCTTTCGGCGATCCGCCTCGTCGCTTGGCCTCTCGCCGGGCTTTCATCGGCTTGCAACATCCTAAGATTCCGACTGGCTTGAGAAATGCGCGCGGCCAATCGGTGCGGGAACATTGTCCCACACTCAATTGGCGGCGCTGTTTCTGATTCTCGCGCGGCTTGACGCGAAGCGGAACTCACGGCCTCCGCGCGATGACAGCCCGGCGCCGGGGCAAAGGCTGGCCTTTCCGCCCGGCAACGGAGACTGGCATTCTATTCGCTTGCCGGGGCGACCACGGGCAATTCGCGACGAATGCTAAGGCCGCCATAGGGCACAAGGACGGTGCTGGCCGTGCCATCACTGACAACGTCCACCACGCCAATCAGGTGGGCCAACCCCGTGCGGACGGTGAGTGGCACCGAATCCGGGTCGTCCTTGGCCGCCAATTCGATGTCGTCATCCAGCCGGTCCAAGGGATCGCGGTCGAGCCAAACCAGCACGGGTTCGGGACAGCCGGTTTCAGGATTGAGATGCACGCGTCCGGCCACCGTAAAGTAACCGCCCGCCAAACCGTTGGTCCCGTTGCCGTTTGGACCGATCTGCAGCACGGCCACAAAATGGGCCCGGTTCGCTCCCGTCTGACCGGCATCTTCCTGCCGGACCGCGCTCATGGTCGTGCTGGCCGCGATCGTGGCGACCACATTGGAGGTGAGCTTGTCATAGACCACCAAATAGGCCGCGCTCAAGTCACATTCAAAGGTCATGGCCATGACCTGATTCGGCACACTGGTATCCGCCGCGTTCCGGCCCATGGCCAGGTCCACCAGATTATGCCCCGCAAAATTCACCTGATCGAATTGCGGATGGCCGGTGGCCGGATTGGTGCCTTGGGTCAGGCCGATAAAGTATCCGACCGTGCGGAAGGTTGCGGTGCCGGCGCCTGAAGCATAGGCCGCTATGGCGGCCACGGCAACACTGGCTGCCCCGAGGAGAATACGTTTCGTCGTTTTCATGTTTTCTGATTTAGGATGGTGCCCGGCAAGTCATTATTTTAGCTGGAATTGATCGCCGGGCTGTTCCTTGGCGCGACTGCCAGACCAATTCCACTCTTGCGGCAACTCAGCCGCGGCACACCAATAGCAAGGCATGTGCCACCGATCCTGCATTCGACCAATCAAGCTGATTTACGCCTGGGATTCCAAAAAAAACTTCGCCGACGGCTCGCGCAGATTGGAATGAATTGGGGAATTGCACCCAATCACCCCGGCCGGGCCGGCACGGATTGGGGGTTATTCCCCACTGACCGGCCTCCGTGGAGCGGATTAACGAAAACCGCAGCCACACAAGGCAAACCAGTTCATCGCGTCCTGGCGGGATATTATACGTCTTCCAGTTCGTAACTGCACTGTTGGCAAAGCGATTGGCGGCGGTCGCAGACCGCCGCTACAGTGCAACAGCAAACTGGAAATGGTATTATGGCCGGAGTTTTATTGAATATGCTCTAATCTGGAAAGTCTGCAATTTATTCTGCCCGCATTGAAAGCTGCAATGCGGGCAGAATAAATTCAATTCCCTCCTTTGTCGAGAAAAATGTGGAGTCGGCGGTCATGCGCCCGAATCATTATTTAAAATTCCCTCTTCACCAGGGCGCGGGCGCGTTCCACCAGTTCGCCATCCGCCGCCAGGTCGCCGAAACGCAGGCGGGGCGCGCCGCTCTGCTGCCGGCCCAGCAATTCGCCGGCCCCGCGCAATTTCAAGTCGGCTTCGGCGATGCGAAAGCCGTCGGTGGTTTCTTCCATGGTCTTGAGCCGCGCGCGCGCTTCGGCGGATTTGCCCGCGGCGATCAAGATGCAGTACCGATTCCTCCGCCCCGCGCCCGATGCGCCCGCGCAATTGATGCAGTTGGGCCAGCCCGAATTGTTCGGCGTTTTCAATGACCATCAAGGTGGCGTTGGGCACGTCCAGGCCCACTTCCACCACCGAGGTGGCCAGCAGGGCCTGGGTTTGGTTGCGGCGAAACGCCGCCATTACCCTTTCCTTTTCCTGGCTCTTGAGCCTGGCCGTGCAGCAGCCCCACTTTCCACGGCGCAAACACTTTTTCCAGATGATGCCATTCCTTGGTGGCCGCCTTGACACCGGTGCTGGTGTCCGCGTCCTCCACCCGGGAATAAATCACGTAGGCCTGGCGGCCCTGGCCCAGTTTTTCCCGAAGAAAGGCCCACACTTTGGGCAGGCTGTCCGCCGCGCGCAAAAACGTCTTGACTCGTCCGCGGCCCGGCGGGCCTTGCTCAATGACGGAAATGTCCAGGTCGCCGTACAAGGTCAGCCCCAGGGTGCGGGGAATGGGGGTGGCGGTCATGACCAGCAGATGGGGATAGCGCCCCTTGCGCACCAGCCGTTCCCGCTGCGCCACGCCGAACTTGTGTTGTTCGTCAATAATAACCAGCCCCAGCCGCGCCGGCGCGAAGGATTCCTCCAAGAGCGCGTGGGTGCCGATGTAAAGCGTCGCCGGATAAGGCAGGCTGGCGCCCGCCGCGCCGGTTTTGGAACTGCCCGTCAGGACCTCCACCCCCACGCCCAGCGGCTCCATCCAGCGCCGGAAATTTTGTCCGTGCTGTTCGGCCAGAATTTCCGTTGGCGCCATGAGGGCCGCGTCCGCGCCGCATTCCAGGGCCATGAGCATGGCGCAGGCCGCCACCACGGTTTTGCCGGAGGCGACATCGCCTTGCAGCAAGCGGCGCATCGGGGCCGGGCCGGCCATGTCCCGCCGGATTTCACGCAAGACCCTGGTTTGCGAGGCGGTCAACGCAAATCCCAACCCCGCCAGAAACGGCTTGATCAGACGATTGTGGTCCCCGGCGCAAGGGAGCGGATGGGCCAGGGCCTCCAATTTCTGGCGCCGCCTGCGCAGGGCGAGTTGCAATTCGATATATTCATCCAGCGCCAGCCGTTGCCGGGCAATTTCCACATCGCTCATTTCTTCCGGGAAATGAAGCAACTGGATGGCGTGGGCGCGGGAAGGGAAGGGGACGGATTGCGGGTTGCCGATTGCCGGTTGCGGATTGGCCGAGTCCACAGCCGGCAAGACGAGACGCTCGTTGGCCAGTGGAATTTCGGGATTCGGTTCCGGGACGCCCGGGCCAAATTGGGCGACGCTGCGCCAAAGCAGGGAGCGCAACCAGCGTTGCGGCAGGCCCTCGGTCAACGGATAAATCGGCGCAATGCGATTGAGATGGATGGAATTCTCCACCCCCTCCCCATGCACCACTTCTGTTTCCGGATGATCCATGGTGCGCGGCCGCAGCGAATTGGGTTTGCCATAAACCACCACTTGGTCGCCGATCTTAAAGCATTTCTCCAGGAAGGGCAGGTTCCACCAGCGGCAGTGCAAACGCCCGGTTCCATCCTCCAAAATGAACTCATAAACCGACCGGGCCCCTTTGCGGTAGCGGTTGAGGCCGGCGGCCATGATTTTGCCGCAGGTCAAGGCCGGCAGTTCCAGCTTCAATTCGGCGATGCGCTGAAAATGGCGGCGATCCTCGTAGCGCCGCGGCCGGTGCAACAACAGGTCGCCCACGCAGCGCAATTCCAGCCGTGCCAACTGCGCCGCGCGTTCCGGCCCGACCCCGCGCAAGGCGGCCAGCGGTGCTTGCCATGGATTGGGCGGATTCGACACGCCGCATTTATAGGCGATTTCCCGCCAAAAATGGAAGGCAAAGGTGAAATTTAGGGGGGATGTTTTGCTGGACAACCGCCAACCCCGCCTCTATAAAAAGCGGCGGAACCTTCAAAGCCCCATGGAGGGCGATAGAAACAAATGAAAACACTGGTCGCCGATGCTTTTCCGAAATCCCACATTCAACGTTTGAAACAGCTTGGCTGCGATGTGGAGTATCAACCCACCGCCAAGTCCGAAGGCCTGCCCGCGCTGGCGGCGTCCTGCAAAATCCTGGTGGTGCGCGGCAAACCAGTGACCGCCGAGACGCTGCAGGCCTCGCGCCAACTGGCCTTGGTGCTGCGGGCGGGCGCCGGCGTTAATACGATTGATGTCAAGTCGGCCAGCAGCCGCGGCATCTTTGTCAGCAATTGTCCCGGCAAGAATTCCATCGCCGTGGCCGAGCTGGTCTATGCCCTGCTCCTCTCCATGGACCGCCGCGTCCCGGAAGGCGTGGCCGCCCTGCGCGCGGGCCAGTGGAACAAAAAGGAATTCTCCCGCGCCGACGGGATTTTCGGCAAGACCCTGGGCGTGGTCGGCGTCGGCAGCATCGGACGCGAGGTCATCCGCCGGGCGCACGGCTTTGGTTTGCGGGTGGTGGCCTGGTCGCCTTCGCTCACGTCCGAACTGGCCGGGGAACTGGGCGTCCAATGGCGGGAAAACGTGGATGACATTTTCCGCGAGGGCGACATCGTGACGCTCCATGTCGTTTTGAAGCCGGAAACGCGCAAAATGGTCAACGCGTCCCGGCTCTGGCTGATGAAGCCCGGCGCCATCCTGATCAACACGGCCCGCGGCGAAGTAGTGGACCAGGCCGCCTTGCGCGAGGCGCTGGAGGCCAAACGCATCCGCGCCTGCCTGGACGTGTTTGATCCCGAGCCCGCCGCCGCCGTGGCCGCCTTCAACGATCCGATTCTGAAATTGACCAACCTTTACGGCACGCATCACATCGGGGCCTCGACGGAGCAGGCGCAAAACGCGATTGCGGACGAGGCGCTGCGGGTGATCGAGACCTTCATCAAAACGGGGGTGGTGTTGAACTGCGTGAATCTGGCCAAGCGCACGCCGGCCAGGTGGCAATTGGTGGTGCGCCATCATGACCGGGTGGGCGTGCTGGCCTTTGTCATGGACCACATCCGCCGCGCCGGCCTGAACATCGAGGAAGTGGAGAACGTGGTTTTTGACGGCGCCCTGGCGGCCAGTTGCCGCATCCAGTTGGGCGGCGACCCGCCGGACTCGCTTCTGTCAACCATCCGGGAAGGAAACCCGGACATCATCGGCCTGGACTTGCTGCAAATTGGGTGAAGGAAAATGAAAAACCAGATCATAGTCGCCTTGGTTCTGTTCTCGCTGGGCCGCGCGCAGGCGGAACTGCGGGTGCCCGCCTTCACCGCCTATCTGGAGCCCAATCCCGACGGGGCGCGCGTCTCAGCGCGTTCGGGCATTGCCAACTGGACAAATCCCTCGCTCAGGGTGCTGTGGTTCGGCGAAATCAAAACCCCCGGCCAGCTCGACTGCTCGCTGGCGCTGCGGCTGCCGGCCGGCGCCGAAAGCAAGCTTCGCCTTACCGTGGCCGGCAAATCGCGGGAGGCAACCGCCAATGGAATGGGGGACGATTTGGTGAAAGTTGACTTTGGATCATTCGATGTCGCGGCGCCCGGTTATCAGCGGTTCACGCTGGAATCGTTGAACCCGGCGGGCCAGGCGGCGGGCAATCTGGACGCGCTCGTGCTGGACGGCCCGGCGGCGGTTGGGGCGCATTTCAATCTGAAGGAGCGACGCAATGCTGCCTCGGTGCATCTGACTTATCCCACGCCCGGGGTGACGAACATTGACCAGTTTTATTGCGAGGTGACCGGGATGGAGGCGCCGCTCTGGACTTACTTCATGGCCTGCGGCTGGCATCGCGGCTATTTCGGCATGCAAGTCAACAGCCCCACCGAGCGCCGCATTATTTTCAGCGTGTGGGACAGCGGCGGCGAGGCGGTGGATCGTAATAGAGTCGGCGACCAGGATCGCGTCACCCTCGTGGCCAAGGGCGAAGGCGTTTTCAGCGGCGACTTTGGCAACGAAGGTACCGGCGGACACAGCCACCTGGTCTATAACTGGAAGACCGGCCAGACGCAGCGGTTCCTTGTCACGGCCAAGCCGACCAACGGGACCCAAACGATTTACGCCGGCTACTGGTTTCATCCCGAACAAAAAAAATGGATGCTGATTTCCAGTTGGAAAGCACCCAAGGATGGCAGCTATCTGCACGGCCTTTACAGCTTCAACGAAAATTTTGGCGGCAGCAACGGCCAGCTCCAACGCAAGGCGCTCTTCGGCAACCAATGGTTTCATACCGCCGACGGCCAGTGGCATGAGCAGACCGTCGCCACTTTCAGTCACGACCCGACCGGCCGGGCGGACCGTCTGGACCGGTTCACGGGCGTGGAGGGCGGCCAGTTCTTCCTGTGCAACGGCGGCTTCGTTCCGGGGTTCACCGAATATGGCGCGCGGTTCACCCGTCCCGCCGCCGGCCATCCACCGGCAGATTTTATGGCGCCGGAACCCGCTCCCGCAAAGTGAACAAACCAACCTTGCTGATTCTGGCCGCCGGGATGGGCAGCCGTTACGGAGGGCTCAAGCAAATCGAGGCCGTCGGGCCGGGCGGCGAGACGATCATGGATTACTCCATCCATGACGCGTTGCGCGCCGGTTTTGGAAAACTCGTTTTTGTCATTCGCCGCGACATGGCGCAAACGTTCCGGGAAATGATTGGCGCGCGCTTTGAGCAGCGCCTTCCGGTGCAATACGTTTTCCAGGAGTTGGACCAATTGCCTCCCGGTTTTTCCGTTCCGCCCGGCCGCACCAAGCCGTGGGGGACGACCCAGGCGATTCTCATGGCCGAAGAGGCGATCCACGAGCCGTTCGCCGCCATCAACGCCGATGATTTTTACGGCGCGCAATCTTATCGCCTGCTGGCAGAGCATTTTCAATCCGCCAGCACCGATTACGCGATGGTCGGATTTGTTTTGCGCAACACCCTTTCCGAATTTGGCAGCGTGGCGCGCGGGATTTGCCGGGTGGATGAAAACCAATTCCTTCGTTCCGTGACGGAGTTGACCGGGATCGAGCGCGAGGGGGCGGGCGCAAAAAACACGGCGGCCGGAAAGATCACCCGGCTCACCGGCGACGAACCCGTTTCGATGAATTTCTGGGGCTTCCATCCCGCGCTCTTCGCCCAGTTAAAAAAGCAGTTCGCGGAATTTCTGGCCGGGAACGCCGGGGACCTGAAGGCCGAATGCTACATTCCCAGCACGGTGAATGATCTTGTGGCGGCGGGCCAGGCGCGCGTCAAAGTGCTGCGCACCAACGATTCCTGGTTTGGCGTGACTTACCGTGCAGACCGCCCGCGCGTCCTGGAAAGCATCCGCCAACTGATCGCGCGAGGCGGCTATCCTGAAAACTTATGGAGTTGCATCTGAAAGCTCGTCCTCACCCTAACCCTCTCCTCCGAGGAGAGGGAGGTTGTTTGCACCGGGTTGGCGATGTTGAGGCGCTTGGTTTTGCGAAGCGTTTGGCCGGGTTTGGCAAATGCGCTGAGAACTGAGGTGGACGACAGCCTGCTGTTCCCTCTCCTGGAGGAGAGGGTTAGGGTGAGGTCGAGCATTTTTCCTCACTTTCCATTTTTCCTGATTTGGCTAACCTTCGTCTCATGGCCGGCTCTGAACGCGCCAGACAATTGCGGAAGGATCAAACCTGGGCCGAGAAGCTCATGTGGCGTTGGTTGCGGCATCGCCGGTTTAGCGATTACAAATTCCGCCGCGAGCATCCCATGGGCATCTATTATCTGGATTTCTTTTGCGAAGAAGCGCGCCTGGCCGTTGAATTGGACGGCATAGGCCATGGTCATGCAGACCAGCAGAAGCATGATGTGGAGCGGGAGGCTTTTCTCACCTCACGCCGCATCAAGGTTTTGCGCTTCTGGAATTCCTATTTGCGCCGCAATGAGAAAAGTGTTCGTGATACCATTTTTCGCGAATTGCAGATGCGAGCGCCACATCCGCTGCCGGATTACACGCGACCAAGGCAAGCGCCGGGCGATGATGCGGAGGGGAATAAGTCGGGGAATTAGAGAAATATCAGCGCTACGCGGAGATTAAAGGGTTCGTCCTCACCCCGGCCCTCTCCTCCGAGGAGAGGGAGCATTACTGGCAGCGGGTTGGCGATGTTGAGGCCCTGGTCTCTCTCCGCCGGGGAGAGAGAGAATTGTTTCCAGCGGGTTGGCCCACACGTTTTTAGTTGGCGTTGTTCGTCTGCTAATTCTAATCTAAAAACCACATGAGAATAAAACCATCGGGAAATCTTCGGGGGATCGCTGTCTTGTTGGGAGCGGCGGTTTTGCCCAACTCGCCGTCGGCGCGGTTGGCGGCGGCGGAACTCAACTTGGACAATGGGCAGGTGAGCCTGACCTGCACGACGAAGGACGGCGCGCTTCTGCCCGGCTGGTTGCAGGACAAAAAGACCGGCCAGAGGGTGAACCTCGGCACGGACTTGTTCAGTCTGGCGCTGACCAACGGGGCAGTTTTGCATGCCCGGCGAGTTCAGGCTGGCGGGCGAACCGCGCGTCGCGCCATTGGCGGTCAATCCGAACGCCTCGCGTCTGGCGGAACGGCTGCCGGGCCGGGAACTGGTGGCGGACTTGACCAGCGCGGACGGCAACGTGCAGGTGAGCTGGCATGCGATTTTGCGCGACGGCTCGCGTTATCTGCGCGAGGAGGTGGTTTTCACGGCGGGAAAAAATCCGCTGCCCTTGAAGGGCGTGGGGATGCTGGAGACGTCGAATGCCACCGCGCGCGCGACCGGCACGGTGGACGGCTGCCCGGTGGCGGACCCGACGGCGTTCTACGGGGTGGAGCATCCGCTTTCGATCAATCGTGCGACCAATGGCGTTGTGCGCTGCTTCCTGCCGCGCGGCGCGGCGATTGGGCCGGGCGAAAGCTTTGCCTGTTCGCAGGTGGTTGGGTTCGTGCGGCCGGGGCAATTGCGCCGCGATTTTCTGGCCTACCTGGAACGGGAGCGCGCCCATCCCTACCGGCCGTTTCTACATTACAATTCGTGGTATGACATTGCTTATTTCGGCAAGTATGACGAGGCGGCGGCCTTGAATGTCATCAACGCCTTCGGCCAGGAACTGGCGGTCAAGCGCGGGGTGAAGCTGGATTCGTTTTTGTTCGACGACGGCTGGGACGACAACAAGACGCTCTGGCAGTTTCATTCCGGTTTTCCCAACGGCTTTGCGCCGCTGCAGGAGGCGGCGGCCAAATACGGCGCGGCCCCGGGCATCTGGCTTTCGCCGTGGGGCGGCTACGGCCAGCCGCACACCGAGCGCATTCAATACGGCCGGGAGCAGGGCTTCGAGATCCGCGGCAATAATTTTTCCCTGGCCGGCCCGAAGTACTACGAGCGATTCCGCGGGCGTTGCGTGGAGGTGGTGAAAAAGTACGGCATCAACCAGTTCAAGTTCGACGGCATCGGGGTGAGCGGGCGGGATGAAACGGGCGCGGGCCTGCGCGATTTTGAGGCGATGCTCAGGCTGATTGCCGAGCTGCGCTCGCTCAAGCCGGACATTTACATCAACCAGACCACCGGCACCTGGCCGTCGCCTTTCTGGCTGCTGCACGCCGACTCGATCTGGCGCGGCGGGGAGGATCATTCCTTCGTCAACGGCCCCGAGCCGCAACGCGAGCGCTGGATCACCTACAAGGACAATGACGTTCATTCCCGAATCGTGGGCCGCAGCGAACTGTATCCGCTGAATTCCTTGATGTTGCACGGCATCATTTACGCCAGGCAGGCGCGCGGGTTGAACTATGACACCAACAACATCCTCAAGTCGGAAATCCGCGCCTATTTTGGCAACGGCACGCAGTTGCAGGAAATGTATATCACGCCGGCCCTGCTGACGCCGGAAAACTGGGACACCCTGGCCGAGGCGGCCAAGTGGTCGCGCGACAATGCCGGGACGCTCGTGGACACGCATTGGGTCGGAGGCGCGCCGTCGGCCCGGCAGGTCTATGGCTGGGCGGCCTGGTCGCCCAGGAAGGGCATTTTGACTTTGCGCAATCCGTCGGCCGTGGCCGGGGAAATCCGCATTGACCCGGCCAAAGTTTTCGAGCTGCCGGAAGGGGCGGCGCAAAATTACACCATCGCCAATCCGTTCAAGGATCAGACGGTGGAGGCCACCCGGCTCCGTGCCGGAGAAGAGACCACGTTCAAACTCCAGCCGTTTGAGGTGCTGGTCATCGAGGCTTTGCCGGAGGTTCGTTGAGCGGTTTGTCCCGCCAAAACCGGTACTTCATGAGCAGTCACCGTCGCCCGGCAAATCGAGCCGCCGGTCCAATTCCGCCAAAGTGGCAAATTCCGCGGCGGGCTTTTCAATTTTGGTGGAAAGCTTTTTGCGGTAGGCGGCGTCGGCGGCGTCCTGGAGCGACACGAGGAATGCTGTCAAGTGCCGCTGTTCGCTCGCGTTTAGCGCGGACAATTCTTGTTTCAACATCTCGATGCTCACCGCTCAATTCTATGCCTGATTCCTTTGGAATCAATCCCAAAAGCCGGTGGTGGTACAGTTCGAGTTTGAAAGTAACGGCCTAATATTTAGGTTCTGATTTCTGTCGTTGCCAATCGCGATAAAGTCCCCACATCATCAAAAACCATAGCGGGAGAACAAATGCCGGATGACGGTAAACTCGCTCAATGGATTTTGCCGCTGGACTCGGAACAAGATAATTGCACGCGACAACCACGGCGACGAAAAGAACTACACCGCCAAAGCCTACGCACAGTTCCCGAGGTGGAATGGGGGTAAACAATTCTGAGCGAGTCACGATGACCAAAAATGATATACCAAAGCACATGCCGAAGCCGGTAAATCCTGTCATCAAAAGCAAACAACCGATGCTGATAAACATGGCAGCGACGGAATAGCGAATGATGAAGGCAGGTTTCATAACAACTAAAAAGGTAGCCGAACGCGCCCGAAAATCAAGGCAAAAGTCGGTAGTTGCAAAGATCGGCCAGGCAGTTGTTTATCCCGCCAACGTGTGATAGGATTGCAGGGTCGCAGATCAATCTTGGCCGCATAATCGAACCAACATGAATCAGAGTCCCATCACCGCGTTAATCTTCACCACCATGCTCGCCGGCATGTCATGGGCTGGGCAAGCCCAGGGTCCGGAGACCCCGGCGGCAACGGGCGGCGCCACGGCGTCCGCCGCTCCGCCAGCGCCACCCGCCGCGGGCCAGTCCGCCTCCCTCCCACCGTCCTGGCTCACCGATCTGCCCCAGGCGCAGGCCCGGGCCAAGGCGGAAGGAAAATCCGTCTTCCTTTTTTTTCACGGTTCCGACTGGTGCCCGCCGTGCGTCGAGATGCAGCGCCAGGTGTTTGACTCGCCCGAATTTGCCCGCTATGCGCGCCAGGCGCTTGTCCTGGTGGATGTGGACTTCCCGGGGAAACAGGCGCAAAGCGACGCGTTGAAGCGGGCCAACCTCGCGCTGAAAGCCCGGTTCAATCTGGGCCAGGGCTTGGGCGAGGGTTTTCCCACCATCGTTCTGCTCAATGACGCCGGCGAAACGGTCTATCAGGAAACGGGCTACGCCGGCGGGGGACCGTCGGAAGTCCTGCCCAAGCTTCAGCGTCATGCCGGGACTGGCGCAGCCGCCGCCCAACCGGCCGCCTTCAAGAACCTGAGCGTGGACGAGTTCGCGCAAATGACGGCCGACAAACGGAACGTGATTCTGGACGTGCGCACGGCCAGGGAATTTGCAGCCGGCCATCTGGCCGGGGCCGTGAACCTGGACGTGACGGCGCCGGACTTTGAAACAAAAGCGGCCTTGCTCGACAAGAGCAAGACCTACCTGGTGCATTGCGCCAGCGGCGTGCGCAGCGTCAAGGCTTGCGAAAAGCTCGGCCGCCTTGATTTTCCCAAACTCTACAACCTGCCCGGAGGCTTCAGGGCCTGGGCGCAGGCCTGCCAGCCCGTTGAAAAGTGACGCCAGCGCCGGCCCGGTCAAGTTCCACGAGCTGGCCGGCACAAGCCTGCGGGCCGTCCTCCGGCCTGTTGCAATTTGCAGTGAGTCGGTCAGGGGTGGCCAGGCGGGTCTGGCCTTGGCTTTGCCCGCCGTCACGGACGCCCGGCCAGATTTTGCATTTTGCATTTTCCATTTTCCCCCTACCATGTGGGTGAGATGCCTGAATTGCCTGATCGTCTGTGGAAGGAATACAGCGAAGTTTTCGCGGATTTCGATGACCTGACGCTGGCCCGCTGGCTGGCCCAAACGCTCGCCCAACTCAAGGGGCGGGCCTTGCGCTTTTCCCATCCGCTGGTGGGGGCTTACCGGCTGGCGGCCGAACAAGCCCATCACCGCCAAATCTGGCTCAAGCGCATGGTGGACGCGCCGGCGGGGTTTGCCGAAGCCGCCTGCTGCCGCGCCCCGGCCCTGCCGCTCTTTTCGCGCGATGTGCTGGAAACCGGATTACTCTGCCAGCATTGTTCGGAAACGCTGGTGGCCCCGGAGGATTTGCCGGAGGATTTGCAGCCGGCGGTCAAACGCTGGGCCTCCGAATATGCGCCGGTCCACGCCGTGGCGCATTGGGAGGAGCGCCGGCGCAAATCGGAGGCGGCTTACGACAAGGCGTGCGAGGCAGCCGCGCAGCACGCGGAAAAACTCCTGGCCGTGGCCGGCTTTGAACTCATGCCGCGTTTTTTGGAGCACTACCCGGCCATCATCTGGGAAGACCATGACGAATGTTCGGAAGTCCGGCCGGATGACATCAACCCGTAGGCCCATGGTGAAGCGAGGATGGCGGATTGGCAGCCGGAAAGCACGCGATGTTTAAACTGATCAAACGATTGTTCCGCTGGGCGCTTTATCTGTTCATGATGGTGCTGGTGCTGGTCGTGGCGGCGGTCCTTTTGCTGAATCCGATTGTCAAACAACTCGTGCAAAGCCGCTTCCGCTCCGCCACCGGCATGGACGTGAAGATCGGGAAAATGGACATCGGGCTGGGCACTCCCACCATCGCCATGGAAGATGTTAAAATCTACAATACCCCTGGATTGGGCGGCTCGCTGTTCCTGAGCATGCCTGAAATTTTTGTGGATTATGACCGGGACGCCATGCGCGCGCACAAGCTGCACCTCAATCTGGTCCGCATCACCCTGGCGGAAATAGACCTCGTGCAGGACAAAAAAGGCCGCGACCTGGTGGGCATCGCCGAAAAGAGCCAGGCGGTCGAGGGCGGGATTAAAAAGCAATGGTCCGCCTTCACTTTCACCGGTCTGGATACCTTGAACGTGACGTTGCAGAAGCTGCGCCTCAGGCGGCTGGATTCGCCCTCCCCGGTGGAGGAGGTCAATTGCGGCATTTCCAACGAGGTCTTCACCAACCTCAAAACCGGGGAGGATTGGCAAAACCTGGCCGTGATCCTGGCGGCCAGAAGCTCGGCGTCCGCTTCCCGCTCCGGCAATGCCCCGGTTGACCTGGCCAGGCTGCTGCAACAATTTTTGCCGGCAGGCACAAAAAAGTAACCGGCGCAATTGGCGGCGGGGCTTGCACCCAAAGCACGCCAACCAACCCGAATAATCTTTGGCCCCCGCCCCTTCCCCCTTACATTCGCGAGCGAAAATGTCGAAGATGTTGAAATCATCCGGTGGGATCGGAGCGGCCACGCTGGCCAGCCGGGTGCTGGGCCTGGTGCGCGAACAGTTCTTTGCCGCTTTCATGGGGACCACTGCCATTGCGGGGGCGTTTCAATTCGCCTTCATGATTCCCAATATGTTCCGGCGCCTGCTGGGGGAAGGGGCCTTGACCGCGGCCTTCATCCCCATCTTCAAGGCCAAGGAAAAAACCGAGGGCGAGGCGGCCATGTGGCAGGCGGCCAACGCCGTCGTCTCGGGGCTGCTGGTCCTGGCCATGGGCATCGTCCTCCTGGTCATTTTGGCGCTGTCCCTTTTGTTGATCGCGCGAACCTGGCAGCCGGAGACCAGGCTGATGTTCCAACTGATGCGCCTGATGTTTCCTTACATGTTGATGGCCTGCCTCGGCGCCGTCTTCATCGGCATCCTCAACGCCCGCGGCCGTTTCTTCGTCCCCGCCCTGAGCGCGGCGATTCTGAACGTCGTGCTCATCAGCGCGGCCGCGCTGGTTTTGTCGTTGGGAAAGGATTATGACGCAAGCCTGCACAAGCAGGTTTTCATCCTGGCCGGCGCCGTGCTGGTGGCGGGCGTGGCGCAGGCGGCTTACCAGTTGCCGGCGCTGCGGTGCGAAGGATTCCGTTATCGCTGGGTCACGCCGTGGCGCGATGCCACGGTGCGGGAAGTGGCCGCGAAAATGATTCCCGGAGCCATCGGCGTGGCGGCCTTCCAAATCAATGTCACGGTCAACCAGGCTTTTGCCTTTGGCGAGAACGCCAGGATTGTGAGCGAATTCAACTACGGGGTCCGCCTGATGGAACTGCCGCAGGGCGTGTTTGGCTTGTCGCTGGCCACCTTTCTTTTGCCCACCCTGTCGGCGCTGGCGGTGGAAAAAAATTTCGGCCAGTTCCGCTCGACGTTGCGCCAGGGCGTCAACCATCTGATTTTTGTCAACCTGCTCGCCTCGGTGCTGCTCTTTACCATGGCCGAGCCGATCATCCGGCTGCTCTTTGAGCGCGGGAAATTTGACGCCCTCTCCACCACGCGCGTCAGTTTTGGCCTGATGTGCCTGGTGCCGGGGCTGGTTTCCTTTTCGCTGGTCAACATTTTCGCCCGGGCCTTTTATGCGCTGCAAGACATCCGGACCCCGATGCGCGTCAGTGTTTTTTGTCTCGCGGCCAATGTGGTGTTGACAGTGATTTTTCTTTTTGGCACGGACCTGCGGGCCGGGGCGCTCGGCCTGGCCAACAGCCTGAGTTCCTTTTGCAATCTGGGCCTGCTGGTCTTTTCCCTGCGGAAAAAATTGCGGACCCTGGAAATGGCGGAATGCCTCGCCCAACTGCCGCGCCTGGCGCTGGCCGGATTGCTGGCGGGTTTGGAGGCCTGGGTTCTCCGCCGGCATTGGACGGCGCAGGCCGGTCATGCCACCCTCCCGCTCAAACTGGGCGAGGTTTTTCTGCCCATGACCGCGGCCGCGGCCGTTTATTTCCTGCTCGCCCTGTGGTGGAAGGTTCCTTCCGCGCACGAGATCGCCGGTTTGCTGGCCGGGCGCGCCGCATCTGTCAGGTACCTAATAATGAGCCGCTCCCCCCGTCCGGCCCGCCGGCTTAGCCAGGATAATTCAGCCCCGCGCCCCAACCCGGCGGGGCGGGCGGGCCGCCCCTGCCGCCCCGGCGCCGGGAAATTTCCGGGTTAGAGCCATTTCTTGTGGATGAGCCACATCTTGACCAGTTGGGTCAGGACCACGTAACAGACCAGCGTGGCCAGCAAAATGGGCCAGAACAGCCAGGGCAGCGCCACGAAGCCGAGCCATTTGGCCAGGGGCGAGCAGGGCAGCCAGGCGGCCACGGCCATGATGATCACGGTCGTGATGGTCAGAGGCGTGCTGGCCCGGGCCTGGATGAACGGAATCTGGCGGGTGCGGATGACGTGAATAATGAGAGTCTGGGTCATGAGCGATTCGACAAACCAGCCGGTGTGAAAGAGGGCCGCGCCCGCCGGGTCCCAGCAGTGGAACAGATCCAACATCACAAAAAACGTGGTGTAATCAAAAATCGAACTGACTGGTCCGATGAACAGGATGAAGCGCGAAATCTCCCCCATGTCCCACGGCTGCGGTTTGGCGAGCAGGCGGACGTTGACGTTGTCGGTCGGAATGGCGACCTGGGAAAAGTCATAGAGCAGATTGTTGGTCAGAATTTGAATGGGCAGCATGGGCTGATAGGGCAAAAAGGCGCTGGCGCCCAGCACGCTGAACATGTTGCCAAAGTTGGAGCTGGCCCCCATGCGGATGTATTTGAGAATGTTGACGAAGACTTTGCGCCCTTCCAGCACCCCCTCCTCCAGCACCATCAGGTTTTTTTCCAGGAGGATCATGTCGGCCGAGTCCTTGGCGATGTCCACCGCGTTGTCCACCGAGATGCCCACGTCAGCCGCGCGCAAGGCGGGAGCGTCATTGATGCCGTCGCCCATGAAGCCGACGACGCGGCCGTTGCGGCGGAGGGCCTCGACGATGCGCTGCTTGTGCGTGGGGGAAAGGCGGGCGAAGACCTGGGTGGTTTGGACCGCCTGGCCCAGTTGTTCGTCGCTCATGTTTTCCACCGCGCTGCCCAGCACCACCTGCCCGGTGTCCAGGCCCACCTCTTTGCAGACTTTGCGGGTGACCAGATCGTTGTCGCCGGTCAGTACTTTGACGGCGACGCCGTTGTGCTGCAAGGCGGCGATGGCCCGGCCGGCCGTCTCCTTGGGGGGATCGAGAAAGGCGATGTAACCCTTGAGAATCAATGCCGCTTCGTCGGCTTTGGAGTAAGCGGCCCGTTTGTCCAGGTTCCGGTAGGCCACGGCCAGCACGCGGAATCCGTCGGCGCTCAAATCATTGTATTCCTGGATGAGATCGCCCATCAAAATGGGTTCCATCGGCAGGATTTCGCCCTCGCTTTCAAACTGGGTGCAATGGGCAAAAACCGCTTCCGGCGCGCCTTTGGTCAGGATCTGGTATTCATGGCCGGGCGTTTCCACGATGACCGACATCATCTTGCGCGAAAAATCGAACGGGATTTCGTCCACCTTCCGGTAATTGTCAATGCAAAGTTTCTGCCCGGCCTCCGCATGGCTCAAGACCGCGCGATCCAGCACGTTCTTCAGCCCGGTCTGAAAATGGCTGATGAGGTAGGCATCCAGCAAGACGGGGTCGCTTTGTTTCTTGAACACGTCGCAATAGATTTCCAGGATGACGTGATCGCGCGTCAGCGTGCCGGTCTTGTCCGTGCAGAGCACGTTCATGGCGCCGAAGTTCTGGATGGAATTGAGGCGTTTGACGATGACTTTCTTCCGGGCCATGGCCAGCGCCCCCTTGGACAGGCAGACCGAGACGATCATGGGCAGCATTTCCGGCGTCAAACCCACCGCCACCGCCAGCGCGAACAGAAATGCCCCGCCCCAGTCATGCCGGCGGCTTTTTTTCAATTCCGCCGGGTAAGCGTCCTCCAGCAGCAAGCGGTTGAGCCGGAAATCATGGCGGCCCGGGTGCTGCAGGCGCTCCTGCGTTTCCGGCCCCAGCCGGATGCCCTGGAAACGGTTCCCGTCGTAGAGGGACGGCCCGGAAACAATCGTGTTCAAGTTGGAAACGAGAAACCCGGCCAGCTCAGCGCTGTTGCTGGGTGAGAGTTGCCAGGCGGCCAGGGACGCGCGGGCGCCGGGGTCCAATTGCCCGCTCAAAAAGGCGGAGACCGGGTCGGCTTTGGCCGCCAGTTTGCCAGCCAAGGAGGGGAGTTTGACCAGGTCATCGGGCGCAATCTCCGAGGGCGATTTGCTCAAAGCGTTGATGAGAAACACGGCCGGGACCATGACCAGCATGAAGGTCAGCATCAGGTAGGTGAATTTTTTGATCCCTTTGTCGAAGTTGGTCTCGATCGTCTGCATCGTCATGCTGCTGGCGATGCCCCCCAAATAAGTGCGGGGGCCGGTCTCCACCACCACCGCGTGCGCCGTGCCGCTTTCCACGCTCGTTCCCAGGAAGCAGAGGTTGGCAAATTCCAAAGGCGAGATGTTTTCCCGCGTTTCCCGCGGGTCAAACTTTTCCACCGGCAATGATTCCCCCGTCAGCGTTGCCTGGATGATGAACAAATCCTTGGCCGTCAGAATCCGCACATCCGCCGGAATCATGTCGCCGGCGCATAATATGACAATGTCGCCGGGGACCAGGCGCTGCAAGGGGACTTCGGCGGGAAGGCCGTCGCGCAGGGCGGTGGCCGTGACCTTGATCATCGCCTTCAACTTGGCGGCGGCGGAGTCGGCCTTGGATTCCTGGATGAAGCGCAGGCCCACACCGAGCACGACCATGGCCACCATCAGCCAGGCGCCGACGAAATCGCTGGTCTCCTGGGCGGTGGAAAAGCTGATGGTGGCCAGAACGGTCAACAGAATGACCAGCGGATTGCGCACGGCGTGGAACAGGCGGGTGGCCCAGGTATGACGTTTCTCGGTGGAAACTTCATTGGGACCCACGCTGGCCAGGCGCTCCTCCGCCACCGCTTCGGTCAACCCTTCCGGGCCGGTTTCCAGCTTGCGCAACGCTTCCGCCGCCTCCATCCGGCCCGCTTCCACCAATTGCGCGGAGACCCGTCCGCTGGCGGGCTTGCGTTTTGGCGGCGGCGCCGCAGTGTTGCTTTGGTTGTTCATTCCTTCACAACTGCCGGCGGCGAATAAACCACAACCTCCTGCCAAAGGTCACGGTTAAAATACCTTGATTTGCGTGGTTGACTCGCGGCGGGGCGGCGGTATGTTCTCAGGCTCGGAAGCGCGGGGTCGCCGTGGCCGGGCTGTTGCCCCCGACGCGGGGCAATTTACAATATGAGACCTCTGCAAAACGCGCGTCCACGATTGTAGCGGCGGTCTATGACCGCCGCAAACCAGGGGAAATAACGCCACGGCGACGGTCATAGACCGCCGCTACAGGCGGTTTGCAGAGGTCTCAATATACGAAAACATGAAACGCCAGTATCAACCGTCGAAAATCCGGCGCAAACGCCAGCACGGCTTTTTGAATCGCAACTCCAAAAAAAGCGGGCGCGCCATTTTGGCCAATCGCCGCCGGGTCGGCCGCAAACGCCTCACCCCCGTTTAACCCGCCATGCCTGGCGACTCTCCCGCCCCCTTGGGCTTCCCGCGTTCCAGCCGCTTGAAGCGGCCAGGCGAATTTGCGCGCGCGCGCGCGCAAGGCCGGCGCCTGATTTGCGGCTGCCTGATTGCCAATGTCCTGCCGCGCCCCGGCCGGCTGGCGGCGCGGCTCGGCGTGGTGACGGCCAAGACGGTGGGCAACGCGGTGGCGCGCAACCGGGCGCGGCGGCTGCTGCGCGAGAGCTTCCGCCTGCACCAGCACGAACTGGCCGGGCCGGTGGATTTGGTGCTGGTGGCCCGCCCGTCCATCGCGGGCAAGAAGCTGGCGGAGGTGGAACGCGATTTTTTGCGCGTCCTGCGGCAGGCCGGGATCGGAGGCCCATGAACATCGGACAACGGATTTTGATTTTGCTGATTCGCGGTTATCAGGCGGTCCTTTCGCCGGCCCTGGCGGTTTTTTTCGGCCCGGCGGCGCGGTGCCGTTACACGCCCTCCTGCTCGCACTACGCCCGCGAGGCGATCAGCCGGCACGGCGTCCTGGCGGGTGGGGTGTTGGCAGCCAGGAGACTTTGCCGCTGCCACCCGTGGGGAGCGTCGGGCGATGATCCCGTGCCGTCTTCCCCTCTTAATCTTAATCCTAATCCTAATCTTAATCTCCGTACAACTGCACCAGGATTGGGATTAAGAGGATTAAGATTAAGATTAAGATTAGGATTAAGAGCGAACCCAAATCACCCCGGGCATGGACCGTAAATCACTTCTCATTTTAGTCGTCGCGGTGGCGGTGTTGTTCATGCTCTCGGGGCTGATCAATCATTTATTTCCGCCCCTCCAGGTGCCGGTCACGCCACTGGCCGCCTGGACAAATCAAACTGCCAATCCGCAAATGGCGCAGGGCGCCGGCACCAACCTCCCGGTTCCAACTCCGGGAGCGGCCGCAAACCCGCTGCCCGCCGCCGTCTCCAATCCTTCGCTGCCCGAGGTAACGCTGGCCGTTTCCAATCAGGATTTGATCTTTCATTTCACCTCGCGCGGCGGCGGGTTGAAGGAAATTGCCTTGCGCAATACCAATTATCCGGCGGTGGTCCACAGCCGGCTGCCGGCGCAGGATGAACGCAATTTTGCCACTTTGAATTCCGGACTCGCGAGTTTTTCCGCGGATGACATCACCGATTTGGGAAGGCTCATGGAGCGATTAAGGCGGCAGTCCGATCCAGTCTCCTCTTTTGTGTGGCAGAGATTGTCACCTCAGGAGCAATCATTTCTGATGAGCTATCAGCCTTCGGCGCCAACTGCGGCGCAAGCTCCCAGTATGGTGGCTCAAGGTCTTAACAGAATAATGGCGGAACCATGCATTTACGAAGTCGAACTGTTTAAAGGGATCCCATTGCGATCTGAAACCAAGGCCCTGATGCAGCAAAATCCGGCCGGCCCCAAGTTGGCCCACCTCAACCGCCTGCTCCTCGAAGACGCTTTTTCAGTGGAATTGTCCAGGAACCTGAACTCAAGCGCCCCGGTTCCAATTCTGGCCATGCTCGGTGATAATGCCCTGGGCGACGATAACTTCACCCTCAGCCAGCCATCCAACAACCTCGTTCGCGCCGAGAAGACGCTGACCAATGGCCTGCGGGTGGTGAAGGAATTTGCGGTGGGCTACTCGGGCACCAATTATCTGTTCACCGCCAACATCCGGCTGGAAAACAATTCTTCGTCCACGTTGCAAATCCCGCGGCGCGAGGTGGTGGTGGGCACGGCCACGGCCATCGGGCCGCTGGACGATGTGACGACCCTGGGCGCCATGTGGTACAACGGCGACAAATCAACCGACATCGGAGCCGGCTGGTTTGCCAACGGGATGCTGGGCTGCGTCGAGGGAAAAACGCCCCCGACGATTTATGAAGGCGGCGCCAGCAACGTTGTCTGGGCCGCCATGCACAGCCAATACTTCGCCCTGGCCGCCATCCCCTCCCGGCCTGCTCCCGGCATTGTCATTCGCAACCCCAGCCTCTCGCCCCCTGACACCAACGGTATGGCCGGCGGCCAGCGGCTCACGATTACCAACGATTACAAAGG
Source organism: uncultured Verrucomicrobiae bacterium (assembly GCA_963707025.1). GTDB lineage: Bacteria > Verrucomicrobiota > Verrucomicrobiia > Limisphaerales > Palsa-1400 > JBEKOF01. Next base: position 575,737 of record CAVPOM010000006.1, read on the forward strand.
CTACCAAGCCTCTTTGGTTTATCCCGCCACACACCTGGACCCGCACCAGTCGCTGACCAATACTTTTACCTTTTACGCGGGGCCCAAGGAATACAACGGCCTGGCCAAAATTGGCCATTTCATGGGAAACAACCTGGATCTGGTCATGGGCTTCACCAGCTTTCTGGGTTTGTTTTCATTCTGCTCCAAGTTCCTGCTCATTTGGATGAACGGCCTCCATGATCTGGGGCTGACCTACGGTCTGGCCATCATCGCCATCACGGTGATTATCAAATTGGTTTTCTGGCCCTTGACCGCGGCCAGCACCCGCTCGCAAAAGCGGCAGCAGGCCATCGCGCCGCAACTCAAGGCCATCGCGGAAAAATACAAGGAGGATCCGCTCAAGAAGCACCAGAAGACGACCGAACTGCTCAAAGAGCACAAGATCAATCCGCTGGGCAGTTGCCTGCCGGTGCTCATTACCATCCCGGTGTTCTTCGGATTTTATTCCATGCTGCGCAACGCCATTGAACTGCGCGGCGTCCCCTTTCTCTGGGCGCCGGATCTGACCCGGCCCGACACGGTTTTCATCATCCACGCCTTCCACAACTTTCCCATCAACCCGCTGCCGCTGCTGATGGGCGCCAGCCAGCTTTGGCAGTCGCATTTGACGCCGCCCTCGCCCGGCATGGATCCGGGCCAGCAGAAAATCATGCGCTGGATGCCGTTGCTCTTCGTCGGCATTTTTTACAGCATGTCCTCCGGTTTGAACCTCTATTACACGGTGTCAAACCTGTTGACCATTGCCCAAACCAAGATCACGAAAATGGGCCCCGATCCCGCCGCCAGCCCGGCCAAACTCCCGGCCCCGGCGCCCCAGAAAAAGAAGTAGCCAAACCGGGCGGCTCATTTATACTGTGCCCGGTGCCGACTTATTGAACGATCTGAACGCATTGCACGACCTATGGCCGCCCAACCCAAAGAAACGCTCACCCAACTCCTCAAACTCCTCGGTTTCGAGGCCACGGTGGAGGAGCATCCTCTGGACGACGGCCTCTTTCTCGATGTCAAAACCGACGATTCCGGCCGCTTGATTGGCCGGCAGGGCCAGACCCTTTCCGACCTGCAATACTTGACCAACCGCCTGCTCTTCCATCAGGACCAGACGGTGCCCAAGGTCATGCTGGACGTGGGCGACTACCGGGCCAAAGCCCGCGACACGCTGGTGCAAAAGGCCCTGGCCGCCGCCGAGAAAGTCCGGCGCTGGGGCGACGTGGTGGAATTGGAGCCGATGAGCGCCTTTGACCGGCGCATTATTTACAGCGCGTTGAAGGAAAGCCCCGGCATCGAAGCCGCCAGCGTCGAGGTCGAAGGCACCAACAAAAAGGCCATCCTCCTCCGCCCCAAACATTAGTCGGTCCTGCGATATTTGGGCAATTTGTCCGCGTCCGGCGCGACCTGTTTCAGGTTGGGCGTGATGTCGGCGTTGACCTTGTGGACCGTCCAGTTGATGCCGCCGAGGAGAATTTGCTGAAATACCGGGTTCTTCCAGATATCATCGCGATGCCCCATGCTGGTGTAAAACACGCGCCCCTTGCCGTAAAGATGCGCCCAAGTGGCCGGATAGTTCGGCCGGTCGTAGCAGTAGTCCCCGCCTGTCTTCTTGCTCATGGAGGCTGTGTCCTGCACCAGGAGCACATGCAAATCCGGCGCAAAATTCTTCAACGTGTACCATTCCTCGTTCGGGCCAAAATCGGCCGGGACGGCCTGCATTCCCGGAAACTTGGGGTCCTCGGCAATCATGCGGGCTTTTTGCTGGCTGGCGTGGATGATGAACTCCCCGCCGATCATCGCGATGTACGGATCCACGTTGGTGCCGTCGTTCTGAAAGCGCGCCGCGCCGCCATCCCGGTTGCCCGGCGAGTGGAACGTGTCCGTGGCGCTATGGATGCCGACAAATCCCTTGCCCTGGCGGATGGCCGCCAGGAAGGCCTCTTTGCCCTCGCGCGTCATCGGCGGTTGGTGATCGGTGCCGCTGGTGGTCAAATCGCCCGTCGTATAAAAGACGAACCCATCATATTGGGCGATGTTCTCCGCCGTCATCAGCCGCCCGTCCTTGGTGAAGTCGAAATCCAGGTTGTTGGTCTCGCCCATCTTTTTGAGCGTCTCTTCCCCCAGACTCAAGTTGGTCCCCGTCCGCTTTATGGCGTCGTGCTCATAGTTGGACGACTTTGTGAAAACCAGAATCTTCTTGGGGCGCTTCGGCTGCGCCGAGGCGCAACCTGTCCAAGTCAGCGCGGCGGCCAGGCCGGCCAGCGCCAGGGTGAAAATGCTCATAATGGGAAGGCTGCTTTGGCGTAGATTCATGCGGCCATTCTCTACCAAAGATTCCCGCCGTCAATCTCCTTCTGGCCAGCGCCCCAGGGCGGGGGCATTTGGGTTTCTGGGTGCGAGACAAACTCCATCCTTGAAAGCCGTCGTGCAGGGAGAATCAGGGCATTTAGTACATAGGCTTCGCCTACACAGCCGCGTCGTGCGGCTTTCTCCTGAAGGCACGAACAAGCACGGGAGGAAAACGTTAGGATGTGGCGAACCCAAAACCCAGGTTACTGGAAAAGTCCGACCTCACCCCGGCCCTCTCTCCTCCCGGAGAGGGTGAAACATCGGCCGTCCTGGCCAAAGGCCAGCGCCGGGAATTGCCGGACTCGCCTGTGCGCAAGCCGAGCCGGGCGATGTCGGTTCCTTCTCCCAGGGGGAGAAGGTCAGGATGAGGGCGAGCCACCAAGAATTTTGTCTCACACCTCGGTTTCTCTCTCCGGCAGCTTGGGGCTGGACGCCGGGGGAATTATCCCCTAGGCTGGGAGCATGGCGAAAGTCAAAGGCGCGGAGAGCGCCGGTGAGGACATGCAGAAACTGCCGTTTGAAGAGGCGCTGAAAAGGCTCGAAGTGATTGTCGAGGCGATGGAGGCGCAGGATCTGCCCTTGGAATCGCTCCTGGCGCGCTATCAGGAAGGCACGGCGCTGGCCCAGCTCTGCCAGGCCAGATTGAACGAGGCAGAGTTGAAAATTCAGCAGTTGGAAAAAAGCGGCAAGGGGGAATTGACCCTCAAACCAGCCGCCAACCCGGAGGTGCAATCATGAGCCGTTATCTGGATATGGTGGATGACCCTTCCCATGTGAAGAAACTCACCTTCGATCAGTTGCAGCAGTTGGCCGAGGAAATCCGCCACGAGTTGATCACCAAACTGGCCGTCCACGGCGGGCATGTCGGGCCGAACCTGGGGGTGGTGGAGTTGACCCTCGCCCTGCACACCGTCTTCTCCACCCCGCAAGACAAATTGGTCTGGGATGTGAGCCACCAAAGTTATGTCCACAAGTTGCTGACCGGGCGGAAGAACCGCTTTCATACCATCCGCACGACCAACGGCCTGAACGGCTTTGCCCTGCGCACGGAAAGCCCCCACGATTGTTACGGGGCGGGCCACGCCGGCACGGCCTTGTCCGCCGCCCTGGGCATGTGCGCGGCGCGCGATCAACGCGGCACGGATGAAAACGTGGTCTGCATTTTTGGGGACGCGGCCCTGACCAACGGCATCTCCTATGAAGCGCTCAATAACATCGCCCACACCACCAAACGCTTCATCGGCATCCTCAACGACAACGAATGGAGCATCGCCAAAAACGTGGGCGCCATTTCCACCTATCTCAACAAGCTCATCACCAATCCGCGTTACAACCAGTTGCAAAAGGACCTGGAGCGGTTGATGAAACGCATGCCCAAAGGGGAGCTGGCCATCAAGCTCGGCCACAAAGCGGAGGAAATGATCAAAGGCGCCGTGGCCGAGGCCGCTTTGCGCCAGAATACACCGAACCCGGGCAGCGACGGGCGCGGCGGACACGGCAGCAGCTTGATTTTCGAGGAACTGGGCCTGCGCTACCTGGGACCCATTGACGGGCACAACCTGCCCATGCTCTTAAGCTCGCTGGAGTTCGCCAAACATTGCAGCGTGCCGGTGGTGCTCCACGTCCTGACCACCAAGGGCAAAGGTTACGAGGCGGCGCTGAAGTTTCCGGAGAAATTTCACGGCCTGGGCCCGTATGACCCGCTGACAGGCGCAACCCCCTCTTCCCAACCGGGTGCGCCTCCCGCCTATCAGGAGATTTTCGGCCAAACCATGATCAAGCTTTGCCAGAAGGACAACTCGGTCGTGGGCATCACAGCGGCCATGCCCACCGGCACCGGTCTGAAGGCGCTGGAAAGAGCCATGCCGGAACGCTATTATGACGTCGGCATCGCCGAGGAACATGCGGTGCTGTTCGCGGCCGGCATGGCCACGATGGGCTTTCACCCCGTCTGCGCCATTTACTCCACCTTTCTCCAGCGCGCCTACGACTGCATCATCCACGACGTGGCCTTGCAGGATTTGCCCGTGATCTTCTGCATGGACCGGGCGGGCCTCTCCGCCAACGACGGGCCTACCCACCACGGGTTGTTCGACATCGCCTATTTGCGCTGCGTGCCCAACCTCATCGCCATGGCCCCCAAGGATGAAGACGAACTGGCCGACATGATGTTCACCGCCACCCACCAGAAACATCCCGCCTTCATCCGCTATCCGCGCGGCCCCGGCGAAGGGGTCGTGGTCAAGGAGCAGCCCAAAATCCTGGAAATCGGCAAGGCGGAAGTCACCCGGAACTTTTCGGGCAAGCCCGGGCCAAAAGCGGCCTTGTTCGGGCTGGGCAACCTCCATTCCCTGGCCTTGCAGACGGCGGACCAACTCTCGGCGGAAGGCTGGGACTGCGCCGTGATCAACCCGCGCTTCACCAAGCCGCTGGATGCCGGCGTGACGGAGTTTTTCGGGCGGGCGGCGGAAGTGGTGCTGACCTTTGAAGACCATGTTTTGTCGGGCGGCTACGGCTCCAGCGTGATGGAATTGTTCAACGAAAAACGGATCACCACCCCCTTGGTTTGCATCGGCTGGCCGGACCAGTTCATCGAGCACGCCAGTTCGGTGGATTACCTCCGCGAAAAACACGGCCTGACCGCGGCCAGCGCCGTGGCCCAGGTCAGGGAGCTGTTCGCCAAACCCGGGCAAGCCATCCCGCGCGCCGTGCAAATCTGATGGCCCGCAGCGGCGGACAATGACCGCCGCAAAGCAAAAAGCGGTTCCTCTGAACAGGAGGGCGCAGAGCAAACGGAGCACAAGGGCCAATTACTTACGGCTCTACGACTTCCAAGCGGCGAATATGCCGGAATTCCGTGGCGTTTAATGTAGCCAAGGCCCAGCGCCGATTGAAACGATTCCGTTCGTCAGCGATCAGCAGCGAACTGTCGAGAATCAGCCCCACGGATTCTTGAGGGGTTTGAGAGCTTTGCGGCCTTTGCGGACGGCGGCGGCGAGATCACGCCTGTCCTGCATGCTGAGTCCGGCGTCGGCCAGGTCAGCGGCAAATTCATGACTGTTGCACTTAGTCGCCGAGACGAATTCGATAAGCGTGTTGCGACCCGCTCAATTTTTCCACGCCATGAGGAAAAGGGTTTTCCGCCAGATTTTCAACGGTCTGGACAATCCGCTCCTCGGCGCTTGCGGGCAATTTGCGGAGGTCCTTGCGCGTGGATTTCTTCCACTCAATGCGAAAGGGCATGGCGTTTCAGCCCTTTCTTGAACTCGGCGTGAGGAATGGTTTCTTCCCCACGCCGTTCCGCAATGACGGCCAGGTCGTCCAAGTCTTCCAACAGCTTTTCGTAATCGTCAATGTCCAGAACAACGGCGGTTTTCCGCCCCTTTTCATTGGTCAGAAATTGAACTGTTGCGCTCATGTTGGTACATTAGCTTCCGGGCGTGTTAAATTCAAATGCAATCGGTCAAAGGGAGCGAGAGGGAATTCAATACTCCTCGCTCATCTGCTGGCCGCCGTGCTCGGGGTTGGGGATGAGCTTGCGGTGCTTGGAGTCCACCACAAAATCCAGATATTCCAGGGGAATCTGTCCGAGCAGGTTGGGCACATTCTCACCGACGCCCACCACGTCGAAGTTCCCGTAACGACCCTGCACCTCCAGCCGAACCGGTTCATAAACCGCGCGCTTCGCCGGCCCATTGCTGGTTTGGAAAATCATGGTGTCCAACTTTTCCAAACCGAGAGCACGGATGACGCTGGGTTTGAGATAGAGGCGGGTGGCGCCGGTGTCCACCAACGCTTCGACTTCCACCTCGCGGGGTTTCGCCGTGGAAAGCTTGCGATGCCGCGCACCCAAGTCGAACAGGTTGGTCAGCTTGATCTTGATGGTGACTTTTCCCATGAGCCCATGGTACCCGATCTCCGCAGGCGGCGCAAGCTCACAAGGGAGGCTCGGACACATTGAAATGACCCATTCCAGGCTTTTTTGATTGTTTCCCCGGCGTGCCCGCGTACGATTGCAAAAACGGGTTGCTCCAGCTTGTTTTCACAGCGGCCCAATACCAGATTTACAATTGTCGCCCGGCGCCACACTCAGATTGACGATTGTCAACATCGCCTTTGGCGGCGAAGGGGTGGGAAGGGTGGATGATTTTGTGGTGTTCGTGCCCTTTGTCGCCCAGGGGGAAGTGGTGGAGGTGGAGTTGACGGAGGTGAAGAAACGGTTTGCCCGCGCCCGCCTGCTCCAGGTGCTCCAACCCTCCCCGGAGCGGGTCGCGCCCGCCTGCCGCTACTTCGGCCAATGCGGCGGCTGCCAGTACCAGCATCTGGCTTATCCGGCCCAATTGCGGATCAAGCACAAGCAGATTTCCGATTTGTTCCAGCGCCTCGGCGGCTTTGCCGGCGCCCTGATTGATCCGGTGACGCCCTGCCCGCAACCCTACGGCTACCGCAACCGCCTCATGATCCGCAGCCAATGGGACAAATTCAAACAGGGGCTGAATCTCGGCTTCATCCGGGCGCAAAACCGGCTGGTGGTGGACATCGAGGAATGCAAAATTGCCGAGCCGGTCCTCAACGCGCAAATCCAGGAGGTCCGCCGCCATCCTCCGCCCAAAGGCGGCCTGAAGGTGGTGCTGCGCGTGGCGCCGGAAGGCTGGGCCGTGCCGCGCGACTCCTTTTTTCAAACCAATTTCCATCTCCTGCCCCGGTTGGTGGCCACGGTGCGGGAGAGATTGCGCGCCGCCGGCACGCGGTTTCTAATTGACGCCTATTGCGGGGTCGGTTTTTTCAGCGTGGAACTTTCCGCTCTGGTCGAGCGCTTTGCCGGGGTGGAAGTGGACACGGCCGCGATCAAGGCGGCCCGGCAAAATGCGCTGGCCCGCGGCGCAGCCAATGGCGAGTTCCTCGCTGGCCGGGCGGAGAAGCTGTTGGCGCGGATGCTGGCGCGATTTGCCCCCGCGGCCACCACCCTGCTGCTGGATCCGCCGCGCACCGGCTGTCCGCCGGAGATGCTGCCCTTGCTGGCCCAGGCGCCCCCCGCCCAGATCCTTTATGTTTCCTGCCATCCCGCCACTCTGGCGCGGGACTTGAACGTTTTGTGCGCCCGCGGTGTCTTTGAATTATCGAAAATCATCCCGTTGGATATGTTTCCACAGACCCAACATGTGGAATGCGTGGCGGACGTGCGGAGAAAAGCCGTTCCGCCCGGCCCCCCTATAACCCAGAAAGTATCCTTGCCAACAGACGGTCGGTCGCCCCAAACTTGAGCCATCCATGACGGTAGCAAACGAGAAAACAATCGGTCGCCCGGTCAAGCCCCCCGTCCTGCTGTGTCCCTGGCTGGTCGCGCTGGCGGCGCTGGGGTTGTACGGGTTGACCTTGCATCACTGGGTCACCTTCGGCAGCCTGCCTTTTGCCTCGCAGATCACCGGCTGGGACTGGCATCCCGCGCCGCTGCCCTGGCGGCCCAATCCCCAATTCCCGCTGCTTTTCATTTTGACTTTTCCGTTGCGGCTGCTCCCCGCCGGCTGGCGGGTGGTGGGCTGGAATGTGTTCACCGCCGTTTGCGCGGCCTTGACGCTGGCCATCCTGGCCCGTTCCGTCCGCCTCCTCCCGCAGGACCGCACCAAGGACCAACGGCAGCGGGAGGGGGGAGAGTTTGCCTTGCTCTCCGTGCGGGCGGCCTTTCTGCCGGCCGCCTTCGCCGTGCTGCTGCTGGCGGGGCAATTGACCTTCTGGGAAAACGCCGTGGCGGGGACCGGCGAGATGATTGATCTGTTGGTCTTTGCCTTTCTCATTCTCTGTCTGCTGGAGTTTCGCATCTCGCAGAGCGAGCGGCGGTTGAGCCTGTTTGCTTTTGTTTATGGGTTGGGCGTGGCCAACAACTGGGCCTTGATCGGTTTTTTCCCATGCTTCCTGCTGGCGCTGATCTGGATCAAACGCCAGGGTTTTTTCAACTGGAAATTCGTCCTGCGCATGACCGGTTGGGGGGCCTTGGGGCTGCTCCTCTATGGCCTGATGCCCCTGCTGGGCGCCATCCATCACGACGGCGGTTTTTGGGAGTTGCTCCGCCAGAAATGGGCTGAGCAACATATTTATCTGACCCGCATGCCGCGCTATCTGGCCTTCATTGCCGGGGTGGCGACCTTGATTCCGCTGCTCTTCGCCGCCATCAACTGGCCGTCCTTCGAGGGCGAAGTCAACGCCGGCGCCAACGAGCTGAGCCGCCTGTTGTTTCGCCTGCTGCACATCGTGTTTTTGGCCGTCGGCGCCTTGATGTTTTTCGATATGAAATTCAGCCCGCGCAGGCTGCTCATGCTGGCGGGCCTTAACGGCGTGACGGGCTTCCTGAGTTTCTACTATCTGGCGGCGTTAAGCGTGGGGTATTTCAGCGGCTACGTCCTGCTGGTCTTTGGCAAGGAGATGTCCTATCGCTGGGGCCGGGCCACCGGCCTGCTGCGGGTCATCAACCTGGCTGTGACCGGCTTGTTGTGGGTGGCGGCCATCGGCCTGCCCGCGCGGTTGTTCTGGCAGAACTATCCGCGCCTGCGGGATTACACCAGCCCGGTGGTCGCCCAATTTGGAAAGGAAATGGCCAAGGCGCTGCCCTCCGGGCCGGCCATTGTGCTGGCCGACGATCCCTCCCGGCTCTATCTGGCCATGGGCGCGGTCCAGCGTCTGGGCCTGCCCGACCAGTACACCTTTATTGAAAGCCGCTCCCTGGTCCATCGCGAATATCTTCGTTTTTTGGTCGAGCGCTATCCGGCTTTTCGCAAGGAACTCAAAGATCCGGCCACTCTGCCGGAGCTGGTCTCCAGCCAGCAGATCGGCGATCTTTTGGCCCATCTCGCCCAGCGGCAGTGGGTCTATTATTTGCATCCCAGTTTCGGCAACTACTTTGAGCAGGTCTGCATGACCCCGCACCGCCTGGGCGCGGATTTGCACCCCTGCCCGACCAATGCGCTGCTGACGCTGGGGCTGACTCCGGCGGAAATCACCACCAACCAAGCCTATTGGCACAGGCTGGAGAAGGAGGCGCTGCCCGCCTTGCTGGACTTGGCCAAAAGGGACGCCGATGGCTTGCCCAAGCGGAGCGCCGATGCGGTGCGCATCGCCAACTATTATTCGCAAATGCTCGATTACTGGGGCGCCGCATTGCAATTGGCCGCCACCGAACTCAAGCTGCCGCTCCTGCTCAACGACGCCGGCGATCAGTTCGCCCAGGCCTTCCGGCTCAACCCGTTGAATTATGTGGCCCGCCTCAACCAGCAATTCAACGCCCATTTGCGCGGCGCGCCCCCGCCTCCCGGCGTGATCATCAGTTCGCCCGAATTGGCCGCCCGTGTGAGAAGTTGGGAAGACACTTACAATCTGGACGGCCCCGCCGACGTGCCGGACCTCGACATCCAGATCGGCCGCTATTTGGCCGCCAACGGCAATTACCGGCAGGCCGCTCATTTCTTCCAACGCTGCCTGGAACTGGTGCCCAACGACCCGGGGGCCGAACTGGACCTGGCTAAACCCTGCCTGGATCTGGGACTGGTGGACGCCGGCCTGGCCCTCATCCGGGACGTGCGCCAGCGCGGCGCGGGCGATCCGCTGGACCTGGCCCGCCTGGAAGCCCTGGCCTGGGCCAAAAAGAACGACTTCGACAAGGCCGATAAATTGTTGACAGAAGCGCACCTCAAGTATCCCAAGGATGAACGATTCCCCGGTTTGATGGCCGGCTTCTACGCGCGCATGGGCTACAGCGTGCTGCTGCAAAACAAGGGCGACGCCGCCAGGGAGAAGGACGCGGCCAAATGGTTCCAGAAAGCCTTGGCCGCCCTGGATGACCAGTTGCAATTATTGGTCAATGACCCCATGAAATTCACCGCCAGCGCACGGGACATTCCCAGCATCAACCTCAGCAGGGTGGAAATGCAAATGATGCTCAAGGATTACCCGGCCGCCATCCGCACCTCCGCGGCCATGGTGCGCCAGGAGCCGGACAACCCGGTGCCGCTCCTCAACCGCGCCATTTCCGAGTTGCAAAACCGCCAGTTCGACGACGCCAAAAAGGATTATCTGGCCGTGGAGAAAATGGTGCCGGCGCCCTCGCACCTGATTTATTACGGCCTGGCCCAGGTGGCTCAACAGCAGAAGGACCAGCCGGCGGAAATCCGCTACGAGCAGCTTTACCTCAAATACGCCCCCACCAACACGCTGGAATTCTCCAACGTCAACCAGCGCCTCCGCCAATTGGAGCCGCGCTGAACCGCCGCGGATGCGGGTCACCCACGTCATCACCCGGTTGATCCTGGGCGGCGCCCAGGAAAACACCGTCGCCACCGTGCTCGGCCTGCAAGAGCGGCCCGGCCTGCAAATCACCCTCCTGGCCGGTCCGGCCGCCGGGCCGGAAGGTTCCCTCGTTTCCGCCTTCCAGCAGTGCCCGCAACTGCTTGCCGTCATCCCCTCCCTGGTCCGCCCCGTCCACCCGCTCAACGACTGGCTGACTTTGCTGCGACTGACCAAAATCTTTCGCGCCACCCGGCCGGAACATCGTCCACACCCACAGCGGCAAGGCGGGGATTCTGGGGCGCTGGGCCGCCCATCGCGCCGGCGTTCCCATTGCGGTCCATACCATTCACGGCCCCTCTTTCGGGCCTTTTCAAGGCGCGCTGGCCAACGGCCTTTTTCGCGGCGCGGAGCGGTTCGCCGCCCGGTACACCACCCATTACGTCAGCGTGGCTCAAGCCATGACCCGCCAGTACCTGGCGGCCGGCCTCGGCCAGCCCGGCCAATATACCCGCATCTTCAGCGGCTTCCCCCTCCAGCCCTTTCTCGACGCTCAAAACGACCCGGCTTGGCGCGCCCGTCTCGGCCTCGCGCCGGACGATTTCGTCATTGGCATGATCGCCCGGCTTTTCAAGCTCAAAGGGCATGGCGACCTGCTGGACATCGCCCCCAATCTGGTCCGGCAATGTCCGCGCGCCAAATTCCTTTTCGTGGGCGACGGCGCCTGGCGCGCCCGGCTGGAGAACCGCGCGCGCTCGCTCGGCCTGGCGCAACACTTTGTTTTCGCCGGCCTGGTCGCTCCGCCCGAAGTGCCGCGCTACCTCGGCGTCATGGATGCGCTGGTCCATCTCTCGCGCCGGGAGGGGCTGCCCCGCGCCCTGCCCCAGGCCCTGGCTGCGGCGCGCCCCGTGGCCGCCTATGCCTGCGATGGCGCGGGAGAAGTTTGTATTGACAACGAAACCGGCTTCCTCATCCCGCCCGGTGACCGCGAAACCCTGGCCCGGCGGCTGCTCCAACTGGCGGCCGATCCCGCTTTGCGGCGGCGTCTGGCGGCGCAAGGACGCCAATTCGTGCTCCCGCGCTTTGCCGTTGAAACCATGCTGGACAATCTCTACGCCCTCTACCTCAAACTCAGCGCAAGGGAGGATGGCTCCTAATCTTAATCTTAATCCTAATCCTAATCCTAATCCTAATCTTAATCCTAATCTTAATCTCAATCCTCCGCTTAAACCACCCCAGTCAACCATATGAATGCTCCAGTCCTCAGAATCCGGTTTGCCGCCGCGCCCGCCCTTCTTCTGGCCGCCGCCGCCGCGCTCCAGGCGCAGACCGGGACCACCAACCTCGCGCCGAACGGCGGCTGGGAGAAATACTCCGGCAACCCGGTGCTGGGCGGCCAGTACGGCACCTGCTTTGATGTTTCGGTGCTGCACGAGGGCGATACTTTTCGCATGTGGGTTTCCTGGCGGCCCAGACAAAGCGTCGCCCTGGTGGAAAGCAAGGATGGCCTGCATTGGGATGGGCCGCCCAAAATTGTCCTCGGCCCGAACAGGGCATCCGGTTGGGAGGCCGACATCAACCGCCCGGTCGTCATCAAACGCCAAGATGGTTATCACATGTGGTACACCGGCCAGGCGCGGGGTCACTCGCGCATTGGCTGCGCCACCAGCCCGGACGGCGTGGTCTGGAAGCGCATGAGCGAAAATGCAGTCCTCTCGCCGGAAATGCCTTGGGAAAAAGTCGCCGTCATGTGCCCGGACGTCATCTGGGATGCCAATGCGAAAATCTTTCGCATGTGGTATTCCGCCGGCGAGCAATACGAACCCGACGCCATCGGCTGCGCGACCAGCCCCGATGGGACCAACTGGACCAAGCAGCCCGGCAATCCCGTCTTCAAGTCCGATCCCAACATTGAATGGGAAAAATACAAGGTCACCGCCTGCCAGATCGTGCCGCAGGACGGCTGGTATCTGATGTTTTACATTGGCTTTCGCGACATAGACCACGCGCAAATCGGCTTGGCCCGGTCCAAAGACGGCCTCAGCCACTGGGAGCGCCATCCGGCCAATCCGATTGTCCACCCCGACCCGGGCGCCTGGGACCACGACGCCTGCTACAAGCCCTGCGCCATTTTTGACGGCCAGAAATGGTTGTTATGGTACAACGGCCGTCACGGCGGCCTGGAACAAATCGGCGTCGCCCTCCATCCGGGCCGCGACCTTGGATTTCATTGACAACCCTGGATTAAATGCTAACCTTTCCTGAGTTATGAGGGCGATTTATATGGAGGGCGGGAGCGTTGCTCCCACTTTTGGATCGGGAACGATTGCCGGATGGCAAAGCGGCGCCGGCCCGTCGGCACACTCCAAAGCGGCAGCGGTTCCAATCCCGGTCCGGGCGCGACCGAGGAAGTTCCGCCAGTCAAACTCCGGCCCATCCTGTCCATCCAAAACAGCCGCGCTGTGCCATTATGTCGCTCCCATGGAAACTTACCCGTATCGCCCTGCGTCCCGCTTTGCATTTCCCGTCCACCGGTCCCGTCCACCGTCCTGTCCACCGTCCCGTCCACCGTCCTGTCCTCCGATGGCCCTGCGCAGGAGGAAAGCCCTGCGAAGGTGGAAGGCCCTGCGGAGGAGCATGCATTTGTCCCCCGCCGGTCAAACCGGTCAAAGCCAGTCAAACGTTGCGCCAGTGAAGTTGGTTGGAACGCGGGTGAAAGTCCCGTCCGTCGAATTAGGCTGTTCACGACGGAACACGACCTCAACAGCGCCGCCGCGAGGCGGGGTTGGAAGCTGAGGGAGATGAACAGACGGGCCGTAATGAAAATGAACCACATCCAATGAGCCTCGATAAGTTTAGAACCGGAGACAAGCCGAGCCGCTGTTTGACCGGCGAAGGCCGCAGGGAGGAGGCAGGGCAACAGTCAGAGCCTTCTCAACGCTCCGGCGGGGTCGGCGTGGACGGCACGTCTGGAAGTTCAACCAAGGTAAGCTGGGAGAACTCCGGCGGCGGGCGGCCAGCCCAACCGCCCGCGCAAGCTGGCAAGACCAGTCAGGCGAGCGGCCCTGCCGGAGAAGTCGGAGTTCCTCATAGTAGCGTGGACTTGTTTGCGCTCCAGGCGGATTTCCGCCGGGAGTTGCGCGAGCGAACGCAAAGGGGGAACACTTGCTCAATGCGTGGAGGCGAAGCGAAGGATGCGGGGATGGCCGGGGCGACCCGGATAGCAACCCCGGAGAAAGTTCGGCAGCTTCAAATCGCGCTCTATCGGAAAGCCAAAGCAGAGCCGAAGTATCGGTTCTGGAGCCTGTATGGGGAATTGCTGCGCAAGGACGTGCTCGAAACCGCCTTGGCAGCGCAACAGCGCAACGGCGGGGCCGCGGGAGTGGACGGACAGAGTATGGAGTCCATCACCGCCGACCCGGCCCTGCGCCAGCAATGGCTCGACCGCCTGCAAGCAGAACTCAAAGCCAAGACGTATCGGGCCAGCCCGGTGCGGCGGGTGATGATTCCCAAGAGCAGCGGAGGGGAACGGCCGTTGGGCATCCCGACGGTCAAGGACCGGGTGGTGCAAACGGCGGTGTATCTGGTGCTGATGCCGATCTTGGAGGCGGACTTTCATCCGCGCTCCTACGGCTTTCGGCCCAAACGCCGGGCACACCAAGCCATTGCGGAAATCCAACAAGCAGTGCAGCAAGGCTACGTGGAAATCATTGACGCGGACCTGACGAAATATTTCGACACGATTCCGCACCGGGAACTGATGAAGGCCGTGGCCCGGCGGGTCAGCGACGGCAGCGTGCTGCGGCTCCTCAAGAGCTGGCTGCGCGCCCCGGTCGCGGAGGAAGACCAGGACGGCACCAAGCGAGTGATCCCCAACCGGCGCGGCACGCCGCAAGGCGGGGTCATCTCGCCGCTGCTGGCCAACCTCTACCTCAACCCGCTGGATCACGGGGTGAACGAGAAAACCTCCGGCCAAGCCCGCATGGTGCGCTACGCCGATGACTTTGTCATCGCGTGCGCGGCGGGGTGCGGCGGAGGGCTGATAGCGCGGCTCAAGAAATGGCTTCGAGCCAAAGGGCTGACCCTCAACGAAGTCAAAACCCGAATTGTGAACATTCGCAAGGAAGGGATCAACTTCCTGGGCTTCAACCTGACCTGGCGCAAGTCCTTTGGAGGGCGCGGCTACCTGCACGTTCAACCCAGCCAGAAAAGCCGGGGGGCCCTGCGCGAGAAACTGGGCGGCATCCTCAACCACTGGACGCAGGGGCGTCCGATACAGGAGGTGGTCAAAGAGGTCAACCAAGTCTTGCGCGGATGGGCGGGCTACTTCCACTACGGCAACAGCGTCTCGGTGATGAACCGGATGAAACACTACAGCCAAAACCGCTTTCGGCGCTGGCTGTGGCGCAAACACGGTTGCCGCCGCAGCCTGTGGGAACACTACGTTCCCGAGCAGTTGCACCAGCGTTATGGACTCTATGAACTGCCGACCACGGCGAAGTGGAAGGCGGCCCGATGAATGAGTTCGGAGAGCCGAATATGGGAAATCCGTCCGTTCGGTTCGATGAGGGGCGAAGTGGCAGCGCGAGACTGACAACTGCGGTCAGTTCAATCCGCCTCCTTCCACTTCGCCTACTCTACCATAAAATGAGGTTTGACCCAAAACTCGGCTGCTTGTGCTTTTTTGAGGAGAATCAATCGAAGCGCCTTTTCATCAACCATTTACGCCGACTGATGAGCATTGGCGGTCAGGGTCAAGCAAGCCTGACCCAGTCAAATCAGAGTTTCACCTTATGGACGCAGCCAGCCACCCCCGCCACTCCATCCCCCGCACCACTCCATCACTCCACCACTCCACCACTCCACTTGTTTTCACCTGTTTTCACTTGATTTCACTCAATTTCAGATGTTTTCAGTTCCGGACAACCACAGTATTATGAAATCGAACCGAACTTTCCCGTCCGTCAACTTCCAGGGAATCGCGGCTTCCCTTATCCTCGCCGCCATCGCCTTCGTGCTGCCCGGATGTTCCAGCGGGCGCCAGGCCGCCGCACCGTCGCCCCGCCAGCGTCTCCTGCTCGATGCCGGCTGGCGCTTTCAACTCGCTCCCGAACTCACGCTGACCAATACCGTTGCCGTCACAGACTGGCGCTGGAAAACCGCCGCCCAAGGCGGTGGTGACGCCGCCAATGCCGCTGCGGCCGTGGACACTTCGGGGCCGGATTGGCATGACGCCAAATCGGGCGACGACACCTTCCAAAGCCGGGTCGGCTTCCAGTGGTTTCGCACCATCCTCCCCGATGTGCCGGGGCCGAACCGGATCATCCATTTTGAAACCGTGGATGACAACGGCGCCGTTTATCTCAATGGCCGGCAACTCGTCCGGCACGAGGGGTGGAACGACCCTTTCGATGTGCCGCTGGATGACGCCTGGCAAACCGGCGGCCCAAACTCCCTGGCGGTTCTGGTGGAGAACACCGCCGGCGCGGGAGGCATTACCGCCTCCGTTACCTTGGGCCGGCTCCCGCCCGCAGGCCCCAAGGCTGACTATTTTGCCTCCGACTATGATGATCGCGGCTGGCGCCAGGTCCATCTGCCCCACGATTATGTGGTCGAAGGGACTTTTGCCTCCACCGCCACTGCCAGCCACGGTTCGTTGCCCACGCCGCCCGCCTGGTACCGCAAATCCTTCACCTTGCCCCCTGCCGCGGCGGGCAAAAGTGTCTGGATTGACTTCGACGGCGTGTTCCGCGACTGCCTGGTTTATCTGAATGGCAAACCGCTGGGCGAGCACATGAGCGGCTACACCTCCTTCCGCTACGACATCACGCAGGCCGCCAATTTTACCGGCGAAAACATCCTGGCAGTGCGCACCAACCCGAAGAAATACGAGGGCTGGTGGTACGAGGGCGGCGGCATCTACCGCCATGTTTGGTTGAACCTGGCCAATTTCCTTCACGTCGCTCCCTGGGGGACCTTCGTCACCGCCGACCTGCCCGAGCCAGGCCCGGACGGCATCGCCGCCCCGGCCACCATCCACATCAAAACCAAACTGGCCAACGCCGGCGCCGCCCTGGCCGAATGCAACGTGGTCTCGCGCCTCGTGGATGATCGCGGGCTGACCGTGACCGAAGTCTCCAACCGAACCACCGTCCCGGCCGGCGGCGAACAGGAATTGGCGCAGCAAGAGATTGTTGACCATCCCCGGCTTTGGTCGCTGGAAACGCCCACCCTCTACCATTTGCTCACGTTCGTCCAAGTCAACGGCCGGACCGTGGACACCTTGACCACGCCCTTTGGCATTCGCACCGCCCGTTTCGATGCCGGGAAGGGCTTTTTTCTCAACGGCAAGCCCGTGAAAATCCAGGGCACCTGCAACCACCAGGATTTTGCCGGCGTGGGCGTGGCCGTGCCCGACTCGCTGGAATACTGGCGTGTCAAGCATCTCAAGGAGATGGGCGACAACGCCTGGCGCATGTCGCACAATCCGCCCAATCCGGAACTGCTCAACGCCTGCGACGAATTGGGCATGCTGGTCATGGACGAAAACCGGCACCTGGGCGACACTTACAGCGACCACACCTCCGCCAATACGCAGGCTTCCGGCCTCGGCGACCTGGCCGACCTGATTCTGCGCGACCGCAATCATCCCAGCATCATCATGTGGTCCATGTGCAACGAGGAAGGCTTGCAAAGCACGGCGGAAGGCGCGCGCATCTTCTCGGCCATGATGAAGGTGGTCCGCCAATACGACACGACCCGGCCGATTTCCAGCGCCATGAACGGAGGCTGGTTCAACCCCGGTTTCGCCACGGTGGAGGATTTGATGGGCGTCAACTATAGCACCCAGGTCTATGACCGCTTCCATAACGAGCATCCCGCCATGCCCATGTTCGGCAGCGAAACGGCCAGCACCGTGACCACCCGCGGCGAATATACCAATGACCGGGCCAGATCGGTCGTGACCTCCTACAACATGACCGACGGCTCCTGGCGCCCCGTCGCCGAACGGGCTTTCATGGCCGGCAGCTTCGCCTGGACCGGTTTCGACTACAAAGGCGAACCTTCCCCCTACGGCTGGCCGGCCATCAACAGCCAATATGGCATCATGGACATGTGCGGATTTCCCAAGGACAACTATTATTACTACCAGTCCTGGTGGAAGACCAACCCTGTCATCCATATTATGCCCCATTGGAACTGGCCCGGCCGGGAAGGCCAGAACATCCGGGTCGTGGTCTTCAGCAATTGCGCGAAGGTGGAGTTGTTCCACAACGGCCAAAGCCTGGGCGCCCGCGACATGCCGCGCAACGGGCATTTGGAGTGGCTGGTGAAATATGCCCCCGGCAGCCTCTCCGCCAAAGGCTACAACGGCACTGCGCTCGCCGCCAGCGAGACCGTCGAAACCACAGGGGAGCCGGCGGCGTTGCGCTTGAAGACCGATCGCGCAACCCTGGTGGCCGACGCGGAGGATGTCACCCCCGTCGAGGTGGATGTGCTGGACGCCAAGGGCCGCCTGGTGCCGACGGCCGACAGCCTGGTGACATTCCGGGTCGAAGGGGCCGGCGGCGTGGCCGGCGTGGGCAACGGCAACCCGGGCGACCATGATCCGGACAAGGCGAGCTTCCGCCACGCCTTCAACGGCAAATGCCTGGTGGTGGTGGGGGCGGCGGACCAGCCGGGAAAGATAGTCTTGACAGCTACCTCGCCCGGCCTGAAAACGGCGGCGCTGTCCCTGCGCGCCGCCCGCCCCGCGCAATGAAGTTTGGAAACCTCCGCAAAACGCGCATCCACGATTGTAGCGGCGGTCTATGACCGCCGCAAACCAGGGGAAACAACCGTAAGGCGGCGGTCATAGACCGCCGCTACAGGCCTTTTGCAGCGGTTTTGCTTTCGTTACTTGAGCAGGTCCCCGAACGCCGGGAGGAGAGTGTACTTTTTCTCCCACGGCGTGTACATGAACCCGTCGAACAAGGGCACGTCCTTTGCGGCCTCAAGCCAGCCTTTGACGCTGTTCAAATCATCCGCATCGTAGTAGCAGGCCGCCACGGTGTGAAAGCCGTGGTCGGCGAAAAAATGGAGGTCCTTCGGACGCGGCTCGCCGCCCCAGACCACCATGGTCACGTCCTTGGGAACATGCTCCCACGAACCGGTGAAATCACCGTCAACAAGATAATAGAGCGTTTCCATAAATGATATAGCTTGACTGGGGCGAGAGGGCTGGCAGGCTTGAGCCATGCGAGCGATACCCGTGTCTGCGCGCGAGCGCATCCTGCAACTCTATGAACAAGGCAAAAGCACCCGCGAGATCGCGGACTTTTTCGGCTTTTGCGTGGCGGCGGTGCGCCGGGTCCGGCAGCAGTTCCAAGAGCGCGGCACGCTCCAGCCGCAAACCCATTTGTGCGGGCGCAAAACGCTGCTGAACGCCGGACGCCAGGCTCGCCTGCAAAAGCTGGTGGCGGCCCAGCCCGACGCGACGTTGGCCGAGTTGGGGGCGCGTCTGGACCGCCCTTTCGGGACCTCCACTGTGGATTTGTGGCTGCGCAAACTGGGGTTGAGCTATAAAAAAAACGCTCTGCGCCGCCGAGCAGAACCGTCCGGACGTGGCCGAAAAGCGGGCCCATTGGCATGAGCGTCTGGCAAGTGACCCACCTGCCCGACTGGTCTTCGTGGATGAAAGCGGGGCCAACACCAAGATGACCCGTTTTTGCGGGCGGTCACCCGTGGGCCGAAGACTGGCGGCCCACGTCCCGCAGGGACATTATCAGACCACCACCCTGGTCTGCGCCATTCGTCTGGCCGGGCCTGCGGCCCCCTGCCTCTTTGAGGGGGCCATGGACGGGGAAATGTTTTTGGCCTGGATCCAGCAGGGGCTGGTGGTGGAGTTGCGCAAGGGTGACTTGGTCATCATGGACAACTTGGCCACGCATAAGGTGACCGGAGTCCGCCAAGCCATCGAAGAGGCCGGGGCAACGCTGCTGTATCTGCCGCCCTATTCGCCAGACTTTAATCCCATCGAAAATATGTGGAGCAAGGTCAAACAAATTATGCGAGGTCTCGCGCCGCGAACCGCCAAGGAACTGCTCCAAGCGGCGAAGATTGCCTTTGAAGCCATCTCCACCGCCGATTGCCGGGGCTTCTTTTTAAACGCCCGCTACGCTACATGATTTATGGAAATGCTCTAGTTGCCGTGGGCGTTGTGGTAGGGATCAAACATGTCGCCCCAGACCAGAATGCCGGCCCCGGGCGCGTAACGCCGGATGATCGCCGCCTGTTGCGCCACGGATTGGCCGATCAATTCGCCCATGTTCCTTCCCTGGCAGGCGCGGCAGGTGCCGCCCATCCGCACCTCGTCCATGCTCAGCAGGACGCGGCGGGGATGAAGCCGGGCGGCCAGCAGCGCGGCCTCCTCATCGAAAACCTGGTAGAGGGCCGGCTCGGCCATGCAGACCGTCACCTGCGAATCGTAGATGATCATGGAATGATACCAGCTCGCCCGCACGGTCTGCCCCTCCGCAATGCGTCCGCCCGGAAGAATCTTCAGCGGCAGGGCCGGTCCGGTGTCGTTCCAGGGATGGAGGGCCGGGTCCAACAGCGGGGCGTAGTCCCGGCCTTCGCTATAAGTGACAGAGCCGTCGGCGGAGCGGATCGTGACCGGAGCGCCCGGCCGGTGGAGCACATTGACCGGGCCGGTCTCCTCCAGGCTCCAATCGTCCAGCCAGACTTTGCCGGATTTGCCGCCCCACAGGCCCGCGTAAAGCCGGATTTTGTCAAAGGACAACGAGTTCAGGAGCATGGAGATTTTGCGCCAGTCGGTGGTGGACGGAATGTTGAAAGTGCGCGGCGCGATCTCCTGGTCCTTGCCGGCCAGGGCCAGGAGGCGGAAGGCGCCCGGCGGCTGGAGGTTTTCCGTTTTCACCCAGAGCGTGACGCGATAACAGCGATGCGGCTGCACCGCGATCTCCTGCATGACGCGCCCGTGGCCGTAGGGATTGGCCGTGAAATTCTCCAGGCGCAACGACGCCCGGCCGCTGTGTTTGATGGCGGTGTCCACGAAGCTGACTTCGCCCGGCTGGTCGTGGAAACTGAAATTCTTGAGACGGTTTCCGGTGAAATCCTCGAATCCGCCGTTGGCGAGCAGGGCGGAACTCGCCGCGGCCAGGCGCGCCGCGCCGTCGTGGACCACGAGCGGCGCGTCCACCACCGGCACGCCCTCGGCCAGATTGGGATCGTGGGCCAAAGCGCCGCCGCCGTAGCCGACGGAAAAAACGGAGGGGATCAACTCCAGATGATTTTGTTCGCAGGCTTGCTTTATCTGGTCGAGCCGCCGGAAGTAATCGGGCGATTGTTTGGACAGCGAGTCCAGGCCGGCGGCGAGCACCGCGCCATTGAGTCCGTGCTGGCCGGCCGATTCCAGCACGCGGCTGATTTGCGCCGTGTCCGAGTCCTGGTTGAGGTTCCAGCCGAAAATCCAGACAAGCCGGTCGGCGTAACGGTCGGCCGCCGCTGCCCCCATCACCATCGAAAGCAGCAGCAGCAAAGCGAGCGCGGGCCCGCGCCAATGGCGGAGAGCGGTCATTCGATGCGGCGCTGGCTTGGCAGGAACATATCCCGGTCAATGACGGCTTTCAGTTTCCTGGGGTGCGGGCAGAAGGCTGGTCTCGCTGCAACATGGCCCAGGTAAATCCAGCGCCGGCTTTTTGCACCAGAGCCAGGTGAATCCAAAGCATGGCCGTGGCTTCCAGCAGCCGGGCTGTTTTCAAATCTCCCGTGTCCAGCGGCTGAAAACCAATGTCGGCGGCGAGCCGGGAAACGATTTGCCGGGCGTCGGCGTCATCCCCGGCCAGCCACATGACCGGTTTGAGACCGCCGTAATTCGGATAACTGGCGTCGGCCAGATTTTCGAACCCGTAAGTGTTGAAAGCTTTTACCACCCGCGCCCCTTTGGCCCAATGCGCGACGGTTTCCCCGCCGGAAACGGTATGGCCGATGGCCAGTTCCAAGCCGCTGCCGGGGGTGAAACGAAGTGGGTTGGTGCAATCCACCAGCACCTTGCCCTGGAGGTTGCCGCAGGCGGCGAGGGCCGGCTGGGTGGCATCCCACGGCGTGGCCAGCGCGATCACTTGGCCGAAGGCAGCCGCCTGGGCATTGCTGCCGGCGCTGGCCTTCGATCCGCAGGCCTCGAGCAATGCGCGATGTTTTGCATCGTTGGGATCGCGCACGCCAAATTTTATGTGATGGCCGGCTTTGGCCCAGCTTTGGCCGAGCGCGCCGCCGACGTTTCCTGCTCCGATGATTCCGATATTCATCTCAATTCGAACGGGTTGGTTGTTGGGGTGATTGTCGCCGCACCTCGCTGTGCCGCCACTTTTTGATGTCACCTTGCGCCATTAAACGGCCATCTTGAACGAGGGCCTCAATACGTCTGGCAATTATAGTAAATCCGTCCTCGCCTTCAGGCAGTCTTGTGCCTTGAAGGTCTGCAACCCTGACAATGACCATCGCAACCTTCCTCCAAGGAATTCCTGTCACGGCGAGAATATCCTCGTCAATTTGGGAGGCTTCTTGGTTGCAGGGCATATTTCTCACCACCAATGATGGTGGTAGGAATTTGTCTTGACGTTGATGGTGACCGGGGCGGATAGAACCTGGGTGCCATTGTTGTCGGTGGCCAGCGCGGTCACGGAGTTGCTCCCGACGGGGGGGTTGGTCCAAAGGAAGAAGAAAGGCCGCCAGATGATGTTCGTGCCGCGCGGCGCCCACGATAAATCCGGCCACGGACAGGCGGGATTGTTGGTCACGGTGCCGAGACTGGCGCCTTGGTTCAAAAACTCCACGGTGGCTATCCCGTTGCCCGGCTCGCCCGCCGCGGCGACGAGGCTGATGGCGCTGTTGGACGGGAAGGTCGCACCGCTGGCCGGGGCGGCGATCCGCACCTCGGGCACAGGCAAGTTTGTGGTCACGGTGATGTTGACAACGGCGGAAGTGGTTTGCAGGCCGGCGTTGTCGGTGGCGACCGCCGTCAGCGCGTAAGCGCCGGGCGGCACATTGGGCCAGATTATCCAGTAAGGGTTATTTTGCGGCGCCGGCAAAATTGGGGGCAAAGCGGCCTTCCCCCGCCTGGCCGGCAGAGGCCTGAATGGGCCGAAGCAGAAGGGCTGGTTGGTCACCGTGGCCAGGCTGGTGGCGCTGGCGAAAAATTCCACCGAGGTTACCCATCCGTTGGAGTCGCCGGCCCTGGCGGCAATGACCAGGTCCGGCCTGGAAAGAAAGGAGGCGTCATTGGTCGGACTGACTATGGCCACGGTGGGCGCGGCATTGGTGTAATTGTAGGCGATGTAAACCACCGCCGTGTCATAGCCGCGCCAGGGCTGGTAAAAATGGCTCCCGGGCTGTGTCAACTTCAATTGCACGGTTTTGTAACCTGTCGCCGCCGGCTCCACCACCGGGGTAATGAGCAGGTTGGTCCCGCTTTGGCCGGCGGCGAGCGTCACGGAGGTTGGCACGGTCGCATAATCCACGCCGTTGGTTGCGGTGCCGGTGAGCGAGCAGGCCACAGTTACGGCGGCATTGGTATCCTCGCCGCGGCTGATGATAAAGACCCCGGCATGGCTGCCCGGTTCGTAGGCCAGCGGTTGCGCCGCCTGCACCGTCACCACCGGCCCTCGATCCCAAGGGTCAAATCGGGCCTGGGCGGTAGAGCTTGCGAAAATTCCGGGCAAAGTCGCCGCCAGGGTTAAGATCAACAAATGATGGCGTGGCGTTTTCATGGCTGGATCAGCGGGCCTTCCTGCTTTGTATTTTTGTGCCGTTAAATATAGCCGAAAAGGGCGGTGGTGTCAAAGCGCCCAACAGATCGGCAGGTCGTATTTGAGGCGGCAGCGCGCTCGAAAAGCGTTTGCCGCCTTTACACCGTAGTTGCCCGCACGATATGGCCGCCCCTGTCGGGCGAGGACCCGCCTGGCTTTGCAAAGTAACGCTGCCGGATCAACGCCGGGCCAAGATCTTCGACTTCGCCAAAGCCCAGGGCCGCCAGTTTGGCGAGGAGCAGGTCGGTTTCAAAAGCGCTCTGGAAGGCCTCTCCCAGGGAAGCAACGCGCGCGGCAAGCGCCTGGTGAGCGGCGGCGTATTCGGGGTGGCCGGAACTCGACGTTGGAGGATTGGCATAGTCGAACACGACGTGAGCGCCACCCGGCAGGTGGGCAATGAAACCAAGCGTCGCAAAGATGGCCTGCTCCTTCAGATAAGGCACGACGCCCAGCCAGGTGAAAAAGGTTTGCTGCGCCGGATCGAAGCCGGCCGCGTTCAAGCCGTCGGCCAAAGTCTCCCGCTCGAAATCTACCGGAGCAAAAGTCAGCGCGCGCGGGGCCGGGATGGCCGCCTCGGCCAGCCGTTGGCGCTTCCAGGCCTGGGTCGCCGGGTGGTCAACCTCGAAGATGCGCAGGCTTTCCCCCAAAGAGGTGCGGTAAGCGTAAGTGTCCAGACCCGCCCCGAGCACCACCAGTTGGCGCACCCCGCGGCGCGCCACGGCGGCGGCCAGGGCATCCTCGGCAAAGCGCGTTCTCACGGCAATGAACAGGCGCAACTTTCGTCTGGATGGGTCCTTTGCCGCATCGCGGACCGCCGCTGCGGCG
Organism: uncultured Verrucomicrobiae bacterium; assembly: GCA_963707025.1. Classification (GTDB taxonomy): domain Bacteria; phylum Verrucomicrobiota; class Verrucomicrobiia; order Limisphaerales; family Palsa-1400; genus JBEKOF01. The sequence goes on from CAVPOM010000006.1 coordinate 600,027, forward strand.
TCCGCTCCCAGGATGCGCAGCGCCAGCGGATCGGTGAAAATGAAACCGCGCTCCAACACTTGATGGGCGGCGCGGTGAGAGGCGGCGCCCCAGGCGGTGCGGCTGGGCTGTCCTGGCTGCATGGAGGGACAGCCTAAGGCGGTTCAAGAAATTGTGCAGCCCTAAATGAGGATGGCAGGGCGCGCACTCCGTGCGCGCCGCGGCGGGCCACGGAGTGCCCGCCCTTCTGCAACTCCATCAAAACTCATTTGGGTGACGCGCCGGCCACTCCCAAGGTCAGATGGATGGTATCGGCCACCTTGTCCAGACTCTTGCCGGGCATGATGTTGAAATCGGCGCGCTGGATGCTGAAGTTGGTGGAGGTGATCACCAGCAGGTCGCCTTTTTGGTTCCCGCCCAGGTGCTCCCCCAGCTTGTCTTTGAGATATTTCATCTCCACCGGGATGGTCACTTCCTTGGCAACCCCGTGCAAGGTGAACGTTCCCGTCACATCCGCCGTGGTTTTGTCTCCCTCGCTCTTGACGTTCTTCAGGTCCTTGGCCTCGAAAGTGATCTCCGGGTACCTGGCCGCGTCCAGCCACAGGTTGCCCCGCATGATGGCGGTTTGCTGGCCGTTGGGCACCGTCAGCGACGCGGTGGCCACGGCGATTCTTCCCCGGGTCGCCCCTGGATTTTGCGGGTCGAAGGTGACGGTGCCGGAAACGGCGTTGGCCGTGCCGGCGATTTTTTCGGCAGGCGCGTCCAGTTTGAATTCGATTTTGTTGCCGTTCTTGGGGTCTTTGAAATCAAAGGTTTCCGGGCCGGCCAGGGCGGGCAGCGCCAGCGCCGGTGCGATAACATAAACGATCCATCGGGTTCTCATAGTTTGCGACATCCGGTTTGGATACTCCAACCGGCGCTCAAGTTCCAGTTTTTTTAGTGCGAAACAGAAAAGAAGCCCCGGCCATGCCTCCCGCCGTCAACGCGGCCAGGGCCAGGAAATCCCACCCCGGAATAAATCCTTTTTCCCACGCGCTGGCGGTCAGGCCGGTGACCGGGTCCGTCGTGCGGTGTTCTATGTTGTTGACGGTCCAGCCGCGGTTGGCGCCCCGGGCCGCCCAGAATGCGACGGAGGACAGCAGGACAACGGCTGCCAGGATGCGCAAGGCTCTTCTCACGAATTGGCCGCACCATAATCCGGCAGAAAGCAAAATGCAAACCTCGGGGCCGGCCTGAAATAAGACTGCCTGAATATCGTCTCATTGACGCCCATGCTAAACTTTTTTCCATGAGAAAGGCATCAGCCCCCGCCGTGACGCCGCGGCCCGCCCCGGACCGGCGGTGGCGGGGCCAATTCGGGACCTCATGAAACTGCTCGATGATCCCATGATTCCCGGCGGTCAAAGGCGGATGTTTCTGCTGGGTTTGCTTTTGGCCGTGGTCACGCTCGGTCTTTATTGGCCGGCGGTCGGCCATGATTTTGTGGCGTATGATGACGACCAGTACATCTATGATAATCCGTGGGTGACCGGCGGCATCAGTTGGGCGGCCCTCAAATGGGCCTTGACGAGCACCTTTGCCGCCAACTGGCATCCGTTGACCTGGATTTCGCACCTCATTGATTACTCGATCTATGGCCCGCTGCCCGCGGGCCATCACCTCACCAGCATCCTTCTCCATACCGCCAACACCGTGTTGCTGTTCCTGGTGCTGGCACGCTGGACGGGGTCGCCCTGGCCGGGCGCTCTGGCCGCCGCGCTGTTCGGATGGCATCCGCTGCACGTCGAGTCGGTGGCTTGGGTTTCGGAGCGTAAGGACGTTTTGAGCACGCTCTGCTGGCTTCTGACGATTTGGGCTTACCTGAGGAGCGCCAGCCGGCCCGGAAGTGATTCTCCAGCCGGGAAGCCGGAGGGGCGCAAGCTGTTTTACGGGCTGGCCATTCTCTTCTTTGCCCTTGGCTTGATGGCCAAACCCATGGTGGTCACTTTGCCCTTTGTTCTGCTCCTGCTGGATTATTGGCCGCTGAAATTGTATTCGGGAAATTCCCTGTCGTCGCCTGCCTGGAAGGTTGGCCTTCGCCAGCTCGTGAAAATGCTGCCCTTTTTCATCCTCTCCGCCGCGGCGAGCGTGGTGACGGTGCTGGCGCAAAGCTCGGGTGGGGCCGTCAAAACGTTCGAGCAAGTCCCATTTTTTGCGCGCGTGGCCGGCGTTCCACTGGCCTACCTGACTTATATCCGCAAGACATTTTGGCCAAGTGATTTGTGCGCCTTTTATCCGTTGGCCGGGCAACCCCGGGCGGCTGAGGTTCTCGGCGCGTTGCTGGCGCTGGCCGCCATCAGTGCGGTGGCGGTTGCTTGGCGGCGTTCCTATCCGTGGCTCATCGTCGGATGGCTCTGGTTTTTGGGGACGCTCGTTCCGGTGATTGGGCTGGTCCAGGTGGGGGGCCAGGCTTATGGGGATCGCTATACCTACATCCCCTCCATCGGTTTGTTTGTCATGGTGGCCTGGAGTGTCCATCAGTGGGTGATCCAGCGCCCGCGGGCGCGAAGGTGGATTGCCGCGCTGGTTGGCGCCAGTCTCCTCGGCTGCGTTCTCACCACCGCAGCGCAATTGGGCACCTGGCGCGACAATCTGGCCTTCTACACCCAAATCCTGGCGGTGAACAAAGACTGTGCCATGGCCCAAAACGGCCTGGGATTGGCCCTCTCCAACGCCGGTCGAAAAGACGAGGCGATTGCTCACTACAAGGAGGCCTTGCGTTTGGATCCCGCCTCGGTTCATGCGCGCTATAACCTGGGGATTGAACTGGCCGCCGCGGGCAGGCTGGAGGAAGCGGCCGCGGCTTTTGCTGAGGCCATAAAACTTAATCCGCGGAGCGAACAACTCCATAACAACGCCGGGGTCGTGCTGGCGCAACAGGGAAAAACCGAACTGGCCCTGGATCAGTTCAGACAAGCCATTCAACTCAATCCCATTTACCCCAAGCCTTACCTCAACGCCGCCATGGCCTTGGAGAAGCTGGGCCAGTTTGCCCAGGCTGCGACAAACTATGAAAAGGCGCTGCAACTGGAGCCGGATTCACCCCAAACTCTGGACGCTTTGGCCATGCTGCGGGCGACGTGCCCGGATTTGCCGGAGCGCAACCCCGCCCTGGCGGTGCAACTGGCCACCCGGGCCAACGCCCTGACACGATCCCAAGTTCCGGATTATCTTTCCACGCTGGCGGCAGCTTATGCCGCGGCGACCCAGTACTCCAACGCCGTCACCACCGCGGAACTCGCTCGCAGCCAGGCTCAATCCCGCGGCCTCACGGACCTGGCCGGCAGAATCGGCCGGGACCTGCAGCGCTATCGAGCCGGCCTGGCCGCGCCCGCGAAGATGGAAATGGAACGCGGTTCGACCAACAGATGAATCAGCCTCCAGCCTCAGTTTCCCAGAATCCGATAAAACGCCGCCGCGTTGGTCGCCGGGATGATCAGGCCGTTGGTGTTGAGCAGCCCGCCGACATTGATCCAGTCCGTTGTGGCAAGATTGGTGTTCATTTGCACCTGGTACGGCCCGGCCCCGCCGCTCCAGTTCAATTGGAAATTGCCGCCTGCTATCAGCGCGGGGGCAGCGCCAATCGTAATGATGTCAGTGGTCACGCTGATCAACATCGTGGCCGTGCCGGACAGGCCGCCCGGATCGGTCACGCCCACGACGAAGCTATTCGTTCCAACATCGGTGCTGGCAGGCGTGCCGGAGAGCGCGCCGTTGGCTGCCACACTCAACCAGGCCGGACCGCTGATTTTCGAGAAGGCCAGCGTGCTGGCGAAATCATCCGGGTCGGTGGCATTGGTGGCGATGGCGCCCGCGTAAGCGTGGTTGGCCACCACGGCGGGCAGGGTGAAGGGGTTGGCCATAAACGACGGCGCCTGGTCGCCCGCCGGATAAAGATTGCCCTGGGGGATCACCTGCCAGGGCTGGTTGGGATTCGACCACGCTAATTGAGCCTCCGAGCTGCCGCCGTCGTTGTAATAATCCATTTCGATGTTATACTTTTGGCCGGCGGTGAGGACCAGGTTTGTGCTGTAGGTCGTAGGCCCCTCGTCCACCCACGCATTGGCGATCACAAGCTGGTTGCCGACCCAGAGCCGCCCTCCATCGTCCACGGTTATGTAGAACGTGTTGGTTCCGGTAAAAGGCGCCCTGACCTGGCCGGTCCAGCGCACCGCAAAATTTGTGACAGGCTGGCCGGGAGCGAACGGAGTGGTTCCCCAGGTGGTTTCGTTTATCCCCGGGTCAACCCGCGTCAGAACCAGGGGCGCCGCGCTGTCGTTGGTGATATAATTATTAAAGCTGGTGTAATTGGAGTAATAATGGCCGAGCAATCCCGTGCCGGCTCCCGGCGGATAATTCGTTCCGGCAATAAAGTGGGCCTGAACTTGAGCGGCGCTTAACGGATAGTTGTAGAGCGCGACGTTCGCTATCGAACCCACGAACTGGTCGTTCCGAACCGCCGCCGCGCTGGATTGCCGCGCTCCGATGTTCACCGGCGCGCCGCCGGCCGCCAATTCGCCTTCTCCCGGCGCTGGCTCGGAGGAAAAACCCGGGATCGAATCCCCGTTGGCCGAACCGTCGAGGTAGAGGAACATGATGCTGTTGGCCTCGTCCACGACCCCGGCCAGGTGATGCCATTGGCCGTCGGCCGCGCCGCCGAGGTTGATCTGGTGAGCCAGGGTGTTGCCGGTGGCATCATGCCAGATCCAGCGGTAGGTGGTGCCGGAAACATCGAGATCGAAATTCTCCGTTCCACCGCCGGCGCCTTGCGTCACGATGCCCGCGCCGTCGCCATTTTGCGAGGTGCTGAAATTGACCCAGGCTTCCACCGAGTATTCCGCGTTGCCGGAAACCAGCATCTGGGAGAAATCAATGCCCGCGATATTGCCGGCATAACTGTTGCTGGCGGCCGACGGGCCAAGGAGGTTCGTCTCACCAAAGGCCGCGGCGCAGTCCGGCTCGTCCGCCGGGATGCATGCTACTCCCAGCAAAACGCCGCCGAGGTATTGGCCGTTATGGTCGCCGACGTAATCATACGCCACCGTGCTGTTGGACGGCTCGTTCAAATGCCAGAAGGCGATGGGGTTGTCCGCCAGGATCCTCTGCACGTAAGCGCTGGTCAGCGCCGGCACGGCGATTACCGTCACCGTGCTGCTGATGAGCAAGTTAAGGGAGTTGGTGATGACGCACTTGTAGGTATTGGCGCCCGCCAAGGCATTGAACGTGTAAATCCCATTGGTCGCGCCGGGGATCGCGGTCGTGCCGTTTTGATACCACTGGAAGACGGGATTCCCGCCCTTGACCGCCACGGCATAGGTGAGCTGGCGGCCCGCATAGACGGTGATGGACAGCGGGCTTGGGTTGGTGAGCAGGGTGAGCGGGCCGGTCACAACGGAGAGGGGCGAATTGGCGCTCTGAATGCTGCCGTACTGATTTGTCACCACCACGTAATAGTTGCCGTCCTGGCCGGTTTGCACGCCGGTTAGAAAAAGGACGGCATTGGTGGCCCCCGCAATGGCCCCCCCTGGGCTGTGCCATTGATAGAAAAGAGGCGCGGTTCCCAGGGCCGTCACGCTGTTGCTCGCGGTGGTGCCCTGGTTGGGCTGCCAGGTCGTGAGTGGTTGTTGCGTGATAAAAGGCGCGACACCAGCCGACAAATACATTTGCTGAATCTGGTTCGAGGTGAGCGCATTGGCAAAGAGAGTGACTTCGTCGAACGCTTCCCCCGAACAGCCGGCCCGTTCCATAATCCGGCGCGCCGCCTATCCAGAAATCCGATGAATCCCCGCCCACCGTCTTTGCCGCGCTGTTGGCCCCGGCCAGTTGACCGTCCACATAGATATATTGCGCGGTGCCGCTATAGACGCCGGCCAATTGATGCCAGGTCGAGTTCGCCACGGAGCTCGGACCCACCACATCGCCATTGCCCCCGTCCGCGAAGTGAGGTTTATGGCTGGTATCCACGTCCAGGCGATAGGACGAGTCGCCTTTGCCCGCGACAGTTTGGAAATTGCCGCCGCCGGAGGTCTTAATCCACGCTAGCATGCTCATCGGACCAGTAAAGTTAAGAGAGCTTCCGGGGATATCAATGTAGGCTGATACGCCGTTGAGTGACACGGCATAGTTGGGTGATCCCATTCCAGGATTAGGCGCTCCCGCCGCCTTGTTGACGACGCCGCCGACGTAGTTGCCGTTGTTGCCGCCGACATAATCATAGGCCACCGTTCCATTGGTTTCCTTCAGAGGCCAGAAGGCAACCGGGTTGGCCGCCAGCACGGCCTGCTGGTATGGAGCAGGCGCCACGACCGTGACTGACACCACGCTGCTGGTGACAGCGCCCAGGGAGTTGCTCAACACCGCCGTATAAGCGCCCGAGTTGGTCAGTCGCGCGTTGCTCAACGTGTAGCTGGCGCTGTTGGCCGCGGGGATGTTTGTCCCGTCGAATTGCCAATAGTAACCCACTGGCACTGCCCCGTTGCCGGACACAGCGAAGGAGGCGCCCAGGCCCGTGAACAGAAAAAGATTGGTCAGCGCCGGTTGCTGCGTGATCACCGGTGTCCGGTAAACGGTCAGGATGGCGACGGAACTGGTGACGGCGCCGGCATTATTCGTCACCACTACATAGTAACTGCCAGCCTGGCTGGACTGAACGTCGGGCAGTGTCAGCGAGCTGGCGGTGGCCCCGCCTATCAGGCCAGCCGGACCATACCATTGGAAGGAGAGAGGCGGAGCGCCCATCGCCACCGCGCCAAAGGTCGAGCTTGACCCGATGACATTGTTGGTCGCGGACTGCGGCTGCAGCGTGATCGCCGGCTGGGGCGGCATCAGGTCCCCGCTCACTGCGAATACTCCCGAATCCCCGGATGCGCCGGGCTTGGTAAAGGTGATGGACGAGACGGGCTGGTTGGATCCCAGCGCCGCAAGATTGATGGCAGTCTGATAAAGGTTGGGATTGCTGCTGCCGTTATTTTCGGTGGAAAGGCCGGAGTTATTCAAGTCCAGCCGGCCAAATCCTTGCAGGGCCACATTGGAGGTGGTGTTGAACCAATCCTGGGCGTTGAAATTAAAGGTGGAACTGGACGATCCATTGGCGAAATGGATCACGCACGTTCCTTGCGCTCCTCCGTTGGCCGAGGAGGCCAGCACCGCCAGGGTATTATACGATTGCGGCGTTGTCAGGGTGAGCGTGCCGGAAACGGCATAGCCGCCGCCCATCAGCAGCACGTTCTGGCCGCCGTAAGGCCCGAATTGAAAGACCGACGATCCATCCGCGGAACTGGTGAAAAGACCGCTGGCGGGCAGCCCCTGCGTGCCGCCGCTGCCTTGCACCGCGGGATTGGTATTCAACCCGGCTTGATAGAAGGCGATATTGTTCGCGAGGTCGAATCCGGTCGCTCCTTTGTTGCCCGTGGTCGCGTTGGCCGGAACAATCACGCCCGCGTTGAATCCCGTGACCGCGATCGGAAAGTTGGCCGTCGAGACGGTCAAGGTGAACAGCCGGTATTCCACCACGGTGCTGGTCTGATTGGTGAACCAGACATTCGCCAGATAAACTCCTGTCTGCAAATTGCTCACGGCTGCCGCGTCCAAAGCCACCGTCACCGCCGCCGGGCCGCCTCCGGGCGTGAGCGTGCCGCCCACCGGCGAGACATCCAGCCAAGCCGGGCCGCCGCCCGCGCCCCAATTGAACGCAGCCGCGCCCGTGTTGGTCAGGGACAAGATCAGATTAGTGGCGATGGCGGCAGCGCCGTAAGGCTGGACGGCCGCGAAACCGACTCCGGGGGTGATTTGCAGCGCATCGGTCGGCGCCGCCAGGTAGTTGATCAAGGCTGCCCCGTTGGGACTGCCCCAACCGGTGGCCAGATCGTAACCGGGATAGGCGAAAAAGTTCGCCGGGCTGCCGCTGTTGGTGTCATTGCCCGTGGTTATATCATGGAAGAGGTTGGTATAGTTGGCCGACTTGCCTATGGCGTAAGCCGCCTGGTTCATGGACCCGATGGTGCCCCGCCCGTTGGCCAAGGCCTGTTGATTGATCAGCGCCGTAAAGCCCGCCCACAACGGCGACGCCGCGCTCGTGCCGCCCACGGTTCCGCTTTGCCCGTCTTTAAGATACCAGAATAAAACCGTGTCCGCCAGAATGGACACGTCGGGGATATTGCGCTGGGCGGTCGAGCCGCCGATGGCGGACATGTTGATGCCAAGTTGATAGCCCGGAATGGGATAATGCGGGCTGATCCCGCCGCCGCTGCCACGCCAGGTCGTTTCCGATTGCCACGGCCCGCCCGGGCTGCTCGTCGTCAGGGAAGTGCCGCCGACCGACGTGCAATTCGTGTCATCCGTCGGCGCAAAAATCGTTTGCGATGCATTATAGGCCCCGCCGTCGCCGGAGGAGGAAAAGAACGACTGCCCTTGCATCGCCAACTGCTGCAATACCTGGCTCTGGCCCGATGGCGGCGGATAATAGCCAAAGGAGCAACTGCATTGTTTGGCGAACCCATCCGAGGCCATGCGATCCAGGATGTCTATCGCGCTGTTGCCTTCATAGACGACCACCGACGCGCCCGGCGCCATCGAGATCGCCATGTCAATGTCCAGCGCCTCTTCGCCGTCATCCGTGCCGGCGGGGGCCACGCCGGTCAGGTTGTCCAGCAGGACATTGCTGATGACGATGTTGGCCGGCAGATGGGCATTGATTTCGTAAAGATACACGTCATTGGTAAAATAAGGACCGAACTCAAACAACCCAATGACCTGCCCGTAGCCCGTGAGACCGACGCCCGCCGCGTAGGCATTAGGCAAATCGGAGCCAAAGAAATCTCCGCCCGGGCCCGAACCCGTCGCATAGGCCACCTCCTTTGCATCCTGCCCTTTCACCACCAGATTCATCGGGCGCGGCGGCATGTAATCATCCAAGCCGCTCACCCCCAGGATCGGCAGATCGGCATCCACCGTCGGTTCGGCCTCGGGCGAATAGAAGGTGCGCGCCTCGGTCGGATGCTGATAAACCGCCAGCCTGATGTGAAACGCCCGCTCAATATCCGCCACCGCGCCGGCCGCGTCCACCAGCATGCGGTTTCCGTAAGTCCCCGTCACCGTCAGTCCCTGGGCCTGGGCAAAAGCGATCACCCTTTGATAATCCGCTTCGGTCGGTGCAAAGGCCGCCGCGAATTGCTCCGGCGCAAGCCACTGATGAAATTTCGGGCTGGCCGGGTCGTACAACTGCGCCAGCAGGTTGCTGAGCGCCCCCGGATTGCGCCAGGGCAAGGCGATGGCCAATTGCAGGCGTTTGGCGCCTTCCAGCCGCCCGGCCGCTTGCAGCTTCGTCATATCCATCGGCAGATGGCCGCGCAATATGCGCTGCTCTGCCGCACGCGCCGTCTGTGGGGCCAACAGCGTCCCAACCGCGCCCGCCGCGACCGCGAGCCACCCAAAAAAGTTCCGGCTGATCCTGCCATGCCGCTGGCGGGCGGGACACGCCGGTACGTCGGGCCGGGTCCCGACGACGAAAGCTGCATGACGGGGGAAACTCCATTGGTGCATGGTCATAGGGACTCCTTAGGCTCAATCCAATATATTGCCGACTTCATTCATTGTAGTGGAAAATCCCGCTGTGCGCAATCCCCTTTTGAAGGAGCGTAATGCGATGCATCAGTGTCGGTAGGGCGAGACTCTGTCAAGCCGTGACTTTTTCGCACGAAATGGAGTTTCGCCTCGACGGCGTCTCCGGCCACCCCATGGCCAAGGCCTGGCGCGATGGGGGCGTTATCAGGGAGTTTTGGGAACCAGCAGCACGAAGTCGCTGCGGCGGTTTTTGCTCCAGGCGGCTTCGGTGTGGCCGTCAACAGCGGGTTTGGCCTTGCCGTAGCTGACGGTGACAACCTGGCGGCCGTCCACCTGGAGGTTGATCAGGTATTCCCGAACGGCCAGCGCGCGCTTCTCGCCCAGGGACAGATTGTATTTCTCGGTGCCGCGTTCGTCGCAGTTGCCTTCCACCCGCAGGGCGTCGGCCATGTGGCCTTTCAGGTAAGCGGCCACGTTCTCCAGCTTTTTGTCCTCGGTCTTCTTGATGGTGGCGCTGTCGAGGTCGAAATAAACGGTGTCCGACTTCAAGGTGGCGGCGTCTTCATCGTGCTCCTGGATGACCTTAGCCCAAGGACCAGCATCCGGGTTGACAGGGTTGCCTTCGTCGGTTTTTGTGATCGTGCTCGGCGTTTCGACTTTGGCTCCGGGGGTTTCGTTGACTGGCGGTGGCGCAATGGGTCTGTTGCTCTCGGGGAGCTGCGTAATGGCAACGCCTCGATGCGCACAGCCGGCCGAGCCGAGGGTTAAGGCCGCGCCGGCGAAAATTATACTCAATAAGCTTGATGTTTTCATTGTCTCAAAATGGTTTGGCAAAACTGTTCCTCACCTTGCCCAAGCAGGCTGGGAACAGCTTCCCGAAAGCTGACCGATATCCTTGACGTGTTTTGTCGGCACGTCAAGCAAGGACAGAACCGGATTGTGATTAACTTGCCGGGTGAAGATGACCGTGCGGGAATTGGGCGCCCAGCACGGGTCTTCACCAGCAACCAATTGTTCGGCCTCGCCGCCCGTGGCCGGCGTGATCCATAAAGTGAAATACCCGCTGCCGGAGGTAAAAATGATCTTCTTGCCGTCCGGCGACCAGTCCGGCGAAGTGAGATTGCCAAAAGTCCCGGTGCGCAACTCCTCCGCTTTGCCGCCATAGACGCTGATCTTGCGCAGGGAGGCGCGCCCGGAACGGACCACGTAGCAAATTTGCCGGCCATCGGGCGACCAGGTGGGGGAGGAAGCCTCGTCGCGCTCATGGGTCAGTTGTTTCAAATTGCCGCCGTCGCTGTCGCAGACGTAGAGATTGGGGCTGCCGCCTTTGCTCAGGATCATGGCGACTTTGCTGCCATCGGGGGAAACGGCCGGATTGAAGTTGCCGCCGCCGAAGCCGGCGAACAGGGCGCGCTGGCCGCTGGCGGCATCGTGTTCCAGGATTTGGGTGTAGCCGCTTTTCCAGGAGGTGTAATAGAGTTTTCGTCCGCCCGGCGACCAGGCAGGGGTGGCGACCAAAGAGGCGTCGTGGGTCATCTGCACCGGGTCATGGCCGTCGAAATCGGAGACGAACAGTTCCAGGTTGGCGCCCACCTTGCGGCAGAAGGCGATTTTGCTGTGAAAAATGGGCGGCGTGTCGCGGATGACTTTCACGATGTCATCGGCAAAGGCGTGGGCTTGGGAGCGAGTGGTGCCGCCGTTATAGAGGCGGGCGAAACCGCCGCTGCCAGCGCCGGCGGGTTGCAAGCGCCCATCCAGCCGGCCATTTTGCGTGCCGCTGATCAAATACTCCGCCTTGTCGGGCGTGGTCAGTTCCAGTCCCAAAACCGACAAATCGAATTTCAGGACCGATTCGGCCTCGCCGGTGAAGCCGCTGATGGAAATGGGGATGAGCCGCGTGGCAGTGTTGGTTCTGTTAATTTCAATGGGCTGGGCCAGCCCGCTCAGGGCGCAACTGCACAGGAATGCGAGTATAAAGTCAGGTGATTTTTTCATCCGGCGTCTTGTTTGGTTTCGAGGTTGAATCTGATGATAAAGCTCCGTTCGGCATCCGGCGCGTTGGTGGGGAAGGGGGGCAATTGTTTGACGGCATCCAGCGCGCGCTGCACGGAGCGGTCCACGGCGGCATCGCCCGACTTGTTGACGAATTCGGAGGAAGCAACCGTGCCGTCCCGCAGAACCACGATTTTGACATCCGCCACCGCCAGTTTGCGGGCGGTTTCTTCGGGGGTTTTCCAGGCCTGATAATAGGCGTTGAAAACAGCGGTGCGGTAGTTGACGAACGCTTCCCCGCCGTTTTCTCCTGGCAGGGCCAGGACCTTGTCGCTGGGTTCTTTGCTGTGGATTGTGGAATTCAACTCAGCAAAGATATTGGACATCTCCTGCGAGCGTTTCCGGCTGGCTTCCTGCGCCGCGGCCTGCGCCTGGGCTGAGGACTCGGTCGTCTTGGGTGGCGGTTTGTTGGAATGAGCAACCTGGGTGAGATCCACTTTGATCGCACGCCTTCCCGGAGCCAGTTCCGGGGCCGCCTTTTCGGCCGGGGCGCTGCGCGGCGGCGGCTTGGGCGCGGTCCGGGCCGCGGGCCTGGGCGGTTCGGCCAAACGCGGCTGAGGAGTTACCGGGGGTGCGGCGCGGGTGGCGGGCGGGGAAGGCTGGGGTTTGACGGAGGCGGGAACGGGTTGGCCACCGACACCGGCACGATCCAATATATTGGCGGGCAGAAAGGTCAGCACCTGTTCGGTGGTGATGGCCGGCTCGGAGCGGAAAGCGGCGGTGGCCAGAAAAGCAACCGCCGTCAGGCCATGTAAACTGGCCGAGGCCACCAGACATTTCTTTTGCAGGCGTGTCATGGGGTTCGGGCCGGGGCGGTGTGGAGGATGAAATTGGTAATATGATTGCGCATGCAAGCATCCGTCAGGCGAAAGTAATAATTGAATTGGACGCTTTTGTCGGCGCGGATGTCCACGATTAACTTGGGGTTGTCGCGGAACGCCTTGACCAGTTCGGTTTCCACCTGGGTCAAGGCCAGATGCTTGCCGTCCAGCCAATAGCCGCCGTCGGCCCGGACCTCAACCACATGCACGCTGTGGCGGTCAATGGTTTTGGCTTCCCGGAGCGTGGATTCAGGCAGTTGAATCTTGACGTGCCCTTCCAGCATGGGCCGGGTAATGACGAAAATGATGAGCAGGACGAAGGCCAGATCAAGCAGGGGCGTAATGTTGATTTCGCTCAAAGTCACCAGAGAATTGCGTTGGGAGAAGCGACGCATGTCATTCCTCCTTTAAATACTCGATTTCCATTTTCGTAACCAATTCCTGGGCAAAATTGTCCAGTTCCACCGTCTGCACCCGCAGGCGGTGAACCAGATAATTGTAGCCGAACATGGAGGGAATGGCCACCACCAAACCGGCCACCGTGGTGATCAAGGCGGCCGAAACGCCGGGGGCCATGGTCTCCAGGGCGGCGCTTTGCTGCTGGCCGACCATGGCGAAGGTGTCCATCACGCCCCAGACGGTGCCGAGCAACCCCAGAAACGGGCCGCCGCTGACCGCGCTGGCCAGGAGAATCAAGCCGGCTTCCAGTTTGATGGACTCGCGGGCCACCGCGCTTTCCAGGGTGCGTTTGATGTGCTCCATGCCTTTGAGGGTGAGGCGGGGCTGGCGCTGGCCGCCGCCGGATTTGAGCCGGGCATCCAATTCCACGCAGCCCTCCTGATAGACGGCAAAAAACGGGCAGCCGAAGACCTCCAGGCGGCGGTCGAAGATGCCGAGCACCTCCTTTTGGGCGCGGAACTCGGAATCGAAGTACTGATTGAGCTTTTTGGCGCGGCGCATTTGCAGGCCCTTGAAGACCATCATATACCAGGCGAAAATGGAGAACAGGGCCAGGACAACCAGGATGACGCGCGCCTCCACCGTGGCCCGCGACAACACAAAATGCAATTGTGTCTCGGCGAAAAAACTAACGGGAACATTCATCAATCAACATCCGCCGCAGCCCCGGGGCTGCCGCGTCTCATCGGTGTAACGTGGAGGAATGAAATGGTCAAATTATTCACGTTCCACCGCAATTCCGACCATCTGGGCGCCATACTAATCGAAAGAATTCTTTTGGCAACAACAATTCGCGAAGTATTTCAAATTATTTTCACGAGGCAAAACAACGGCCCTGATGCCGCGCCCGGCCCCCGGGCCGGACTGAGGCCACGGGCAACCCGGTTTTGCCGCAACCCCGAAGGGAACCTCGGCAAAACGCCTGTAGCGGCGGTCTATGACCGCCGCTGTAATCGTGAGCGCGCGTTTTGCAGAGGTCCCCTCAGGTGTTGCATCTCTCCTTCCGGCGCCCGCCGCCTCAATCGCTTTTCAGGTTCCTCACAAAAAAATCATACAGCCGGTCCAATTCCTCCCGCTCGCGAAAGGCCGCCCCGCCGTGCCCGCCGCCGGCAACGACGTGAAAAATGACGGGCACGCCCGCTTTTTGCAGCGCCTCCGCCAACGCCCGGCTTTGCTCCAGCGGCACCACAGGATCTTTGTCGCCGTGCATGATCAAAAACGGCGGGGCCTCCTTTGTGATGTAGCCAATGGGATTGGCGCGCGCCGCCTTCTCCGCGTTCTGCGCGATGGGGCCGCCAAGCAATCGTGATTCGGGCGAATCCGGCGCGGCATGATTGATGTCGCTCGGATACTTTGTGATCTGCGCCAAATCCGTCGGCCCGAAGCAGTCGCAGACGGCCTGGACGCGGCTGGAAACGCCCGGATTATCGCCTTGGTCAAATTCCTTCACTCCGCCGGTGGTGCCGAGCATGGCGGCCAGGTGCCCGCCGGCCGATGCGCCCCAGACGCCGATGCGATTGGGATCAATTCCATGTTCCGCCGCATGTGCCCGCAACCAGCGAATGGCCGCTTTGCAGTCCAGCAATTGGGCGGGGAAAATGGCCTCCTGGCTGAGCCGGTAATTGATGCTGGCCAACGCGAAGCCATGAATCAGGAAGCGCAGGCCGGGCGGTTGTTCTTTGCTGCCTTCCATCCAGCCGCCGCCATGAATCCAGACAATCAGGGGCCAATTCGTTCCGCTGGCGGGAAGGTAGAGGTCCAGCTTCTGGTTCCCGGTGCCGTTGGCGACATAGGCGATATTGGTCAACATTCGGGCGCCGGGCGGCAGTTCTTGCGGCGCGTCCTGCCTGGGCGCATCGGCCGCGCGCCCGGACCACGCCAGCAAGGCGGCCAGACAGAAAGCGCCGCGAGCATTTTTCATAATTCCAATCATAAGATGCATTATTTCATGCTTTCGGTTTCTCTGCAAGTGGTCGCTGGAGTCGCCAGCGTCCTCCTATGAGAACCAGCGACGACTTGGGCAGCGTTTCGGGGAGCGCACGCGCCCTCGCGTGCAGTCAGCGACGCCCTCGTCGCTGACATCGGTCATTGGGTTCAGCGAAGGCGCTGAACCCGGCACGCGAGGGCGCGCGCGCTCCCCAAATTGGCCGCTGCCGCGGAGGGGAGCACTGCTCACCTCAGCCACGAGGGGATTTTTTCGGCGGCCCAAATCTCTGTCACGCGCTGCCGGCGGCGCACCAGGGCCGACTTGGCCCCGTCCACTAAAACTTCAGCGGCCAGCGGGCGGGCGTTGTAGTTGGAGGCCATGACGAAACCGTAGGCCCCGGCGCTGAGCAAGGCCAGCAGATCGCCCTCCGCCACCGCCGGCAGGAGGCGGTCCTTGCAAAAGAAATCCGCCGATTCGCAAATCGGGCCAACCACGTCGCAGGAAACCAGCCGGCCGCGGCGTTGGTTGACCGGAACAATTTCGTGGTAGGCATCGTAGAAGGCCGGCCGGATGAGGTCGTTCATGGCCGCGTCCACGATGATGAAGTTCTTCCGGCCGGTCTTCTTCACGTATTCGACCCGGGTGACCAGGATGCCGGCGTTGCCGGTGATGAAGCGTCCCGGCTCGATCAAGATTTTCAAATCCAGCGGCTGGAGCAGGGGTAGCAGGCTCGCGGCGTAAAGGGCCGGGGTCAGAATATCCTTGGCGCCAGGCCCCGACCACCACCCCGGCGCGCCGCTGGCCAGGGCCGGGTCATAGACAATGCCCAGCCCGCCCCCGATGCTGAAAAACTCCAAAGCATGCCGGGCGGCCAGGATGGCGACCAGCGGCAGCACTTTCCTGACCGCCTTGGCGAAGGGCTGGACCTGGGTCAATTGCGAGCCGATGTGCATCTGCACCCCGCGCCAGCGCAGGTTTCTCAACCGGGCGCCGCGGGCATATACTGCCTCCACCTCCTCCAGCGCGATGCCGAATTTATTTTCGTAAGTGCCCGTCGTGATTTTGGCGTGGGTGTGGGCGTCCACGTTGGGATTGACGCGCACGGCGACCGGGGCGATTTTTTTCAACTTGGCGGCGATGCGGTTGAGGCGGGCCAGTTCCGGCTCGCTTTCGGCGTTGAAACAATAAATTCCCTGGCGCAAGGCGAACTGGATTTCCTCCTCCCGCTTGCCCACGCCGGCGAAAACGCAGGCGCGCGGGTCGCCGCCGGCGGCCAGGACGCGCCGCAATTCGCCCTCGCTGACGATGTTGAAGCCGCTGCCCAGATTGGCCAGGGTGCGCAGGACGGCCAGATTGGAATTGGCTTTCATGGCAAAGCAGATGCGGTGGTCCAGCGGGCGCAGCGCGGCGTCCAGGCGGGTAAAATGATCCGTCAGCGTCCGGCGGGAATAGATATACAGCGGCGTGCCGTATTTGCCGGCCAGCGCGCCCACCGGGACTCCTTCGCAAAAGAGCCGGCCATTCCGGTAACGAAATGAATGCATTCCTTTTGGTTAAGGCTTAACGTCCAAATGATAAAGCGCAAAATTGTAATGCGTCAGAAGCTGTGAAAAAATTGAAAACGACCCAAATTCATTTTCTTCTCCACCTGGGCTTGACAAAAATTAGAACCTATGGTTGAATTGTCAGCGTGAGACACGTAGGCACAGTCCAAGGCCGCATCCGGGAGGATGCGCCCAGCGCAGGCCCGGCGGCCGCGGAGATTGATCCGGCAAGTTGACCTTGCCATTTTTTATGCTCGCAGCATCGAAAAATCGCATGTTTCCGCGGCTTCCGCGCCTCTTTGCCAAAAATCAATGGAACTGCCTTCCCATGAACCGTTTACGCTCCAAACTGGAGCTGTTTCCAAGCAAACCCACAAGCCAAATCAAGCCTAATCAAGGTAATTTTCTGAAACTGCCATGCCCAGCACTCCATCACTCCATCCGCAGTTCCGGTCCGGCTTTTGCGGGTTTTTCGCGGATGCTTCCCATTTATCATTTAGCATTTATCCTTTATCATTTTCCCCTGTGATGCCATGAACCGCAAACAGATATTGGGCGCGGCCGCCCTTTTGGCGGCCATCACCGTGCTGGTGTATTGCCCGGCGATGCGGGCGGGCTTCATTTGGGATGACGGCGACATGGTGACCAACAATCCGCTGCTCAAATCCGCCCGCGGTCTGCAGGATATTTGGCTGGGGAAAAATCTGACCGATTATCATCCGCTGACCTATTCGGTTTTTTGGCTGGAATGGCGCTGTTGGGGAATGCACCCGGCCGGTTATCACGCCGTCAATATTCTCCTGCACGCCGCCAGCGTGATTTTGCTTTGGCTGGTGTTGCGAAAATTGCGGATTCCGGGAAGCTGGCTGGCGGCGCTTTTGTTTGGGGTGCATCCGGTTTGTGTGGCGTCGGTGGCGTGGATCGCCGAGTTGAAAAACACGCTGGCCATGGTGTTTTATTTGGCCGCCCTGTGGTGCTGGTTGCGCTCTGAAGAAGGGACGGAAGGGAACCGGCGATACTCCGCGCTGGCGCTGGTGGCTTTTCTTCTGGCCTTGCTGGCCAAAGTGTCGGTGGTGGTTCTTCCCGTGGTGCTGCTCCTCCTGGCCTGGTGGCAGCGCGGGAGGATTTCGCGGCGGGATTGGGAGCGGGCGGCGCCGTTTTTTCTTCTGGCGGTGGCGCTCGGATTGTTCGGGATGACCTTCCAGAACAAATACACCGCGCTCAATGATCCGTTGCCGGTGCGGTTGCTCGGGGGGGGTTGGGCCGTCTGGTTTTATTTATGGAAAATCTTCTGGCCCGTCCATCTGACCATTATTTATCCGCGCTGGAACATCCAGGCGGCGTCGCCGGCCGCGTGGATTCCGGGGCTTTGCTTTGCGGCCATGCTCTTTGTCTTTTGGCGCAAGCGGGCCGGCTGGGGCAGGCCGCTGTTGTTTGCGACGGGCTATTTCGTCATCGCGCTCGCGCCGGTGCTGGGGCCGTTCAAGCTGGTGTATCTGTATTTTTCCCAGGTCGCCGATCATCTGCAATACCTGGCCATGCCCGCCATCATCGCGCTGGCCACCGCCGCCGGATGCCAATGGTTCGGACTGAGCAGGTGGACGCGGCGCGCACTGGCCGCGGCGGTGGCGGCGGTGCTGGCGGTTTTGACGTGGCAGAACCAAAGCCGCTTCGCCGACATGTCCAGCATGTGGCGGGATAATCTGGCCAACAATCCCAATTCCTTTCAGGCCTTGCTTTTTGTGGGGGCCGAAGAGGAGAGCCGGGGCCGCTACGAACAGGCCGGCGATTTATTCCGGCGGGCGCTGGCGCTGCGCCCGCAATCCCCGGAGGCGAATTTGAACCTTGGAATTGTACTTGACGACCAGGGCCGGACGGAGGAGGCCATGGCCCAGGCGGAAAAGGCGCTGCGGATCAAGCCCGGCGATGCGGATGCGCATGTTCTAATGGCGTGGTTGCTGGAGAAGAAGGGCTTGCCGGACGAAGCGGCCCGACATTTGCGCGAGGCCGTCCGGGTGGCGCCGGACAATGTTGCGGCCCATCAAAACCTGGGGAATCTGCTTGTCAAACAAGGGCGCTTGGATGAAGCGGTGCAACAATTTGGCGAGGCCCTGAACCTGAAATTAGATGATCCCGCGCTTTTTGTGGCCCTGGGCAACGCGCAGGGGAGAAGAGGGGATCTGGAGGCCGCAGGCAAGTGTTTCCAGAAGGCGCTGAGCCTGGACCCCAACAGCGCCGGCGCGCAGAAAGGTCTGGCCGCCGTGCGTCAAATGCAGGGCGCCACCAATGCGACCCCGCGCCCATAGCGGGCTTTGCAGTGTGCCGAGGCGTCGGCACCACTTTCAAAAGCGGGAGCAAGCTCCTGCACTCCAAATTTCGAAGTTTTTATTTTGGCGCAGCCAAACGCGCCTCCTGCTGCACCTTGGAGTGGCGCCGGCCGTAGCAGAAGTAGATCGCCAACCCGATGGCCATCCAGACAATCAACCGCGCCCAGGTGTCGTGCGGCAGATTGTACATCAGTATAAAACAAGCACCGGCGCCAAGAGGCGAAACCAGCCAAAAGAGTGGCGTCCGGAAGGGCCGCTGGATGTCGGGGTGGGTGAAACGCAGAACAAAGATGCCGATGCAGACAATCGCAAAAGCCAGCAAGGTGCCGATGGAAACCAGTTCGCCCAACAGCCCGATGGGGAAGAGTCCCGCGATCAACATGGCGAGGAACCCGGTTAGGATGGTCGCGAGCCACGGGGTCCGAAACTTGGGATGGACGGCGCTGAACTTCTGCGGCAGCAGACCATCTTTGGACATGCTGTAAAAAATGCGCGGCTGGCCCAGCATCATGACCAGGATGACCGAGGAAAGCCCGGCGATGGCCCCCACTTTGATAATGGGCCGCAACCAGGCCACCCCGGTACCGAGGGAATTAATCGCCACCGCCATCGGGTCGGGAACATTCAACTGCGTGTATTTAATGATTCCGGTCAGGACCAGTGCGACAATTATGTAAAGAATGGTGCAGATCCCCAGCGAAGCCAGAATTCCAATGGGCATGTCCCGCTGGGGATTCTTGGCCTCCTGCGCTGCCGTCGAGACCGCGTCAAACCCGATGTAAGCAAAGAAGATTACGCCAGCCCCGCGCAGCACTCCGGACCAGCCAAATTCGCCGGCGCCTGTCGCCGGAGGGACGAAAGGATGCCAGTTGCCGGCATTGAGGTAGCACACGCCCACGGCAATGAAGGCAACGATGACCGTCAGCTTGATGGCCACGATGATGTTGTTGAACGTGGCCGATTCTTTGATGCCGATCACCAGCAGCACCGTGATGATCGCCACGATGCACATGGCCGGCACATTCAGCACCGCCTCGCTGCTGGTCCGGGTCCAACCATGGGCGAAAAGCTGCCAGATATTCCACCCGGCGCCGGCCTGCGCAACATGGTCATAGGGTGCTTTGGTGAACGCCGCGGGAATATTGATCCCAAGATCTTTCAGAAACGAAACCACATAGCCGGACCACCCCACCGCCACGGTGGAGGCGGCAAACAGGTATTCCAGGATCAAGTCCCACCCGATAATCCAGGCGACAAACTCCCCCAGCGTGGCATAACTGTAAGTATAGGCCGAGCCGGAAACCGGAATCATGGAGGAAAACTCCGCATAGCACAGTCCCGCCAGCCCGCAGGCGAACCCTGCCAAAATGAACGAGAAGACAATGGCCGGTCCGGCGTACTTGGCCGCAGCCTGGCCGGTCAGGACAAAAATGCCCGCCCCGATCACCGCGCCAATTCCCAGGGTGGTGAGATTCAGCGGACCAAGCGCGCGGCGCAGGCTGTGATCCTGAAGCACCTCCGCCTGGAGGTCGCTCATCTTTCGACGGAGGAACAAATTCATGAATAGTGATTTTGGGCAATTCGATTGCTGGCGCTCGTCAATAGTTGAGCCGCGCAACGAAGTCAAGGAAATGCTGAAAATGACACTGTTTATCTCCCGCCTCGGCCGTGCCGGGCCCGGTCCTCGCCGCCGTCAAACGGAAACGGGATTGAAAAGGGGCGCCGGATTCTTTAGCGTGCGGCCTGTTGGCCCGGATAACGGCAAAATGAAGCGCAAAAATTTTATGATGAGACAACCAATTTTGACCGGCCAATGGCTGCGCGGCTTGAGTCTGCCGCTGGCGGCGGCGTGCGGTTTGTTTGTGGCGGCGGGCTTGACGGGCTGCCATAAATCAGGCGGGGGTGATGTCATCAAAGTGGGCGAATACGCCTCGCTCACGGGCAAGGAGGCCTCCTTCGGCCAGATGTCGCATCACGGCACCGAACTGGCCATTGACGAGGTCAACGCCCGGGGCGGCGTGCTCGGGAAGAAACTACAGTTGTTGACGGAGGACAACCAATCCAAACAGGGCGAGTCCAAAACGTGCGCGGACAAGTTGATCGCGCGCGACGGGGTGATTGCCCTGCTGGGAGAGGCCTCGTCGGGCCGTTCCTTGGAAGCGGCCCCCATCTGCCAGCAGGAGAAGATTCCCATGATCGCGCCCTCGTCGGTTGACCCGAAGGTGACCGAGACGGGCGATTATATTTTCCGGGTTTGTTTCGTCAGTTCCTTTCAGGCCCGGGTGATGGCGAAGTTCGCGCTCCAAACCTTGAAATTGAAGAATGTGGCCGTGCTGACCGATGTGGGGCTGCCTTACAGCGTGGGCCTGGCCGATCCCTTCAAACCGGCCTTTGTGGCGGGCGGCGGAAAAATCGTCGCGGAACAAAATTACACCAGCGGCGGCACGGATTTTCGGGCGCAATTGACGGCGATCAAGGCGGCCAGGCCGGATGGCATTTTCGTCCCCGGTTACTATACCGAGGCGGGGCTGATTTGCCGGCAGGCCAGGGAGCTGGGCATCAACGCGCCCATCTTCGGCGGAGACGGGTGGGAATCCATGAAGCTGGTGGAGATCGGCGGGCCGGCAGTGGAAGGGACGTATTTCTCGACGCATTTTTCGCCCGGGCAAAAGACCCCGGCGGTGCAGGAATTTGCCAAAAAATTCGTTGCGAAATACGGAGTGGACCCGGATGCCATGGCGGCGCTGGGTTACGATTCGGCCATGCTGCTGGCCGACGCCCTGAAGCGCGCCGGCACGACGGACGGGCCGAAGCTGCGCGAGGCGCTGGCGGCGACAAAGGATTTTCCGGGGATCACCGGGAGCATTACGATTGACAAAGACCGCAATGCGAGCAAGCCGGCGGTCATTTTGAAGGTGACGGGCGGCAAGTTTGAGTATCTGGAAACGATCAATCCATAAAGGCGCGGCCCTTGACAGAATTTCCTCCACAACTCATCCACGATGCGGCGGCCAGCGGACTGGCCGCCCTACCGTCCTCGTTTTGACCGAATACCTCCAACAACTGATCAACGGCCTGTCGCTGGGGGCGGTCTATGCCTTGCTCGCCCTGGGCTACACGATGGTGTACGGGATTCTGCGCTTCATCAATTTTGCCCACTGCGATGTTTTCATGGTGGGCGCGTTTGTCGGCTATTATGCGGTGACGCCCTGCACCATCCGTGTGGCCCAAATCGGGCTGTCGCTTCCGGTCAATCTGCATATCGGGACCCATTCCATCGCCGGCGGCCTGCTGGCGCTGCTGATCTCGATGGCCTTTTGCGCGTTGCTCGGAATCCTCATCGAACGCCTGGCTTACCGGCCGTTGCGCCAGCGCTCCAAGTTGACCGTCCTGATCACGGCCATCGGCGTCTCGCTGCTGTTGGAGAGCCTGGGGCAGTTGATCTTCAAGGCCGACCCGAAGCCGTTCCCCGAACTGTTTCCGGTGCGGGAATTTTCCGGGGCCGGACTCAATGTCTCCAGCAACCAACTGCTGGTCATCGGGGCGCTGGTGGTTTTATTGCTCGGATTGCAATTCATCGTGCTGAAAACGAAAATGGGGACGGCCATGCGGGCGGTGTCCTTCAATCCTGTCGCCGCGTCGCTGGTGGGGATCAACAATGACCGGGTGATTTCCTTCACCTTCGGCCTTGGCTCGGCGCTGGCGGCGGCGGGCGGCATTCTTTACGCGATGAATTATCCGTCCATTCAACCTTACATGGGGATTTTGCCCGGGTTGAAGGCCTTTGTGGCGGCGGTGCTGGGAGGCATCGGCAACATTCCCGGCGCGGCCTTGGGCGGAGTGCTCCTGGGTTTGATTGAGACGCTTGTCAACGGCAGCCATTATTCCACTTACACCGATGCGATTGCCTTTGCGGTTTTGATTTTGATTTTGCTCTTCCGGCCGGCCGGGCTGCTGGGGAAGGTGGAAGTGGAGAAAGTTTGAGGCGCATGAACGGACCCGGCCAAAATGTCCCGCCAACGCCCGATCGGACGATTTGGCCCAAAATCATTTTGCTGGCGGCGCTGGCGGCGGCGGGAGTGCTGGGCTGTTTCTCCGGCCAACTGGGCCGCTACTACACCGGCCTTTTGACCAAGGTGGGCATCAATATCATTCTGGCGGTGAGCTTGAATCTGATCAACGGCTATACCGGGCAATTCTCGCTGGGCCATGCCGGTTTCATGGGGGTGGGCGCTTACACGGCGGCGGCGGTGACATTGTGTCTCGGGCCAAACTTCCTGCCGCCGGCGGGAGCGGCCTGGCACAATTGGGCCGCTGATGGCTTGTTTGGCGGGGCGCTGCTGGCGGGCGGCTTGGCCGCGGCGCTGGCCGGCTTGCTGGTGGGCGCGCCCTCGCTGCGCTTGAAAGGGGATTATCTGGCGATTGTCACGCTCGGATTTGGCGAGATCATCCGGGTCATCTTTTGCAACATCAAATCGCTGGGCGGCGGGCTGGGCCTCAACGGCATTCCGCGTTACACCAGCCTTTTCTGGGTCTATGCCATGGCGGTGGTTTGCACCTATGTGGTGGTGGCGATGGTCCACTCGACCTACGGCCGCGGCTTCCTGGCCGTGCATGACGACGAGGTCGCGGCGGAGGCGATGGGGTTGAACACCACCCGCTACAAGATCGTGGCCTTTGTCGTCGGCGCATTTTTCGCCGGAATCGCGGGCGGACTTTACGGACATGACATCAGGGCCATTGATCCCAATGGATTCGGGTTCATGCACTCCATTGACATTGTGGTGATGGTGATTCTGGGCGGCATGGGCAACACCCCGGGGGTGATCGCGGCGGCAATTGTCCTGACGCTTCTGCCGGAATGGCTGCGCCCGGTGGCGGAGTATCGGATGGTGATTTATTCCTTCCTGTTGATCGTGCTCATGCTCACCCGCCCGCAAGGCCTGTTCACCTGGCGGCGAAATTGGAAGCAGGTCTGATCATGGCGGCATCCCCGACAACCCAACCGCTGCTGCGCCTGGAGGATTGCACCCTCCGCTTCGGCGGGCTGACCGCGGTGGCGGCGTTGCAGGCCCGCATCGGGCAGAGGGACCTGGTCGGCTTGATCGGCCCCAATGGCGCGGGAAAAACCACCGTTTTTAATCTCATCACCGGCGTCTATCAGCCGGCGGCGGGCCGGATCGAATTTTGCGGGGAATCCATCGTGGGGAAAAAGCCGTGGCAGATCACGGCTTGCGGCATCGCGCGCACCTTTCAAAACATCCGGCTGTTTTCCTCGTTGACCGTGTTTGACAACGTGCGGGTGGCGTTTCACCTCCATTTGTTGCAGGGCATCGGCCACGCCCTCTGGCGCGGGGCGGCCTTCTGGCGCGAGGAAAAAGAGATCGCCGGCCAAGTGATGGAGATGCTGGAGATCTTTCAGTTGCATAAATTTCGCCACGCCCCGGCCCGCAGCCTGCCTTACGGGGACCAGCGCCGGCTGGAGATTGTGCGCGCCCTGGCCACGCGCCCGAAGTTGCTGCTGCTGGACGAACCGGCGGCGGGGATGAACCCGACGGAGAAAGTCGAGTTGATGAAGCTGATCCAGTTTGTGGAGGAGAAGTATAAAATTTCCGTGCTGCTGGTGGAGCACGACATGCAGGTGGTGATGGGCATCTGCCGGCGCATCATGGTGTTGGATTACGGCGTGAAAATTGCCGAAGGAACGCCCGGGGAAGTGCGCGCCAATCCGAAGGTGATCGAAGCGTATCTGGGCCAGGTGCCCGCCCCATAAGCCGCCATGCTGTCCATTAAGAATCTTACGGTCCATTACGGCGCCATCACCGCCCTGCGGGGCATTTCCCTGGAGGTGCCGCAGGGGCAAATTGTCACCTTGCTCGGGGCCAACGGGGCCGGCAAGACGACCACCTTGCGGGCCATCTCCGGTCTGATCAAAACCCAGGGGCGGATTGTTTATGACGGGCACGACATCGCCAACGGCGCGCCCCACCAAATTGTGGCGGCGGGCCTTTCCCATGTGCCGGAGGGGCGGATGGTCTTTGCCAATTTGACGGTGGCGGAGAACCTGGAGATGGGCGCTTATTTGCAGAAGAACCCGGCGGACATCCGGGCCAGCCGCGAGATGGTGCTGGGTCTTTTTCCCCGGCTGGGCGAGCGGCAGAAGCAGAGGGCCGGCACGCTGAGCGGGGGCGAACAACAGATGCTGGCCATCGGGCGGGCCTTGATGAGCCGGCCGAAGTTCTTGATGCTGGACGAGCCGTCGCTGGGCCTGGCGCCGATTTTGGTCAAAACTATTTTTGAAAAGATCGTGGAGATCAACCAGCGCCAGGGCGTGACCATCCTGCTGGTGGAGCAGAACGCCAACCTGGCCCTGGAAGTGGCCCGTTACGGCTATGTGCTCGAAACCGGCCGCATCCTGCTGGAAGACGCCTCCGCCGCCTTGCGTCAGAACCCCAAGGTGCGCGCCGCCTATCTGGGGGGGTAGGATAGGTTGCGCATTAATTCCTGGCTTAAATGAGTGTTATTGGTATGTTTGCGTTTATGAACCGGGAACGCGGATCGCGGGCCTTTCGCCTCCGCGCCGGTGGTTCCATGCGCGGGTGAACAAAGCCTGTTGATGCGCCATGCCGCTGATTTGTTTGAACTGCAAGCGCCTGCGGCCTGCCAGCCTGCTGATGCTGGCATGGCTGGTGGGTTCGGACCTCGCCCCGGCCCAAACCAATCGGACCTGGATCGGCTCCGTCAGCAGCGATTGGTTTAATGCCACCAACTGGACGCCCGCCGGTGTCCCGGCGTCCAACGACGTCGTCAACTTCACCAACGGCACCCTCGCCCTGACCGCGCCGGTCACGATCAACGGCCAGTTTAACTGGACTGGGGGAACGTTGAGCGGGAATCCCTTGACGATTGCGACCAATGGGCTGATGACCGTCAGTGGCAGCGCCACCCTCTTCCTGGAGAATTCGCTGACCAACGCGGGGACGGTGGTGATGACCAACAGCGGCAGGCTGGAGGTGAGCTATGCCAGCGTTTTCGGCTATTTCGGGCTGATCGAGAACCTGCCGGGCGCGCTGTGGGACATCCAGAACGACCAGGTTATGACCCCTTACTACGCCGGTCCGGCCTATTTCCACAACGCCGGCATACTGCGCAAATCGGGCCAGTCCGGCGCGACCACGATCTACGTCCCCTTCAACAACTCCGGCAGTGTGACGGCGCTGCAGGGCATGCTGGATTTCAATGGCGGCGGGACGCTGGCCGGGACCTTCACTGCCAGCAATGCGGCCTCCATCCTTTTTTCCGGAGGCGAGTTCACCAACTCCGTGCCGGCCACTGTCAGCGGGCCGGGTGTCGTCCAGTCCTGGGGGACAATCTGACCCTGCTGACGGATGTGATACCGAATCTGCCGATGGTGAACGGCAATCTCATTCTGGGCCCGGGTTTCCAAGGCGGCACCATCACCGATCTGACCCTGGCCGGGTCCACGCTCTTGAGCACCAACACCGTCACGGGCGCCTTCACCTGGAGCGCCGGCACACTGGCCGGTCCACTGAACATCGCCACCAATGCGCTGCTGACCATCACTGGCAGTGCCACCCATTACATGGACAATCCGCTGACCAACGCGGGGACGGTGGTCATGACCAACAGCGGCGGCCTGATCGTGAGCTACTCCAGCGGTGCGGGCTATTTCGGTGTGATCGAGAACCTGCCGGGCGCGCTGTGGGACATCCAGAACGATCAGAGCATTTCCCCTTACTACCTCGGGCCGGCCTATTTCCACAACGCCGGCACTCTCCTCAAATCGGGCCACACCGGAACGACCACGATCTACGTCCCCTTCAACAACTCCGGCAGTGTGACGGCGCTGCAAGGCACGCTGGATTTCAATGGCGGCGGGACGCTGGCCGGAACCTTCACTGCCAGCAATGCGGCCTCCATCCTTTTTTCCGGAGGCGATTTCACCAACTCCGTGCCGACGACGATGAGCGGGCCGGGTGTGGTGCGGTTGACGGGAGGCACTCTGACGCTGCTGACGGATGAGATAGCCAATTTGCCGCTGGTTAACGGCAACCTCATTCTGGGCCCCGGCTTCCAAGGCGGCACCATCACCAATCTGACCCTTTCCGGGTCCATGCTCGTGAGCACCAACACTGTCACGGGCGCCTTCACCTGGATGGCCGGCACGCTGGCCGCTCCCCTGACCATCGCGAGCAATGGGCTGCTGACTCTCGGCGGCAGCGCCACCCATTACCTGGAGAATACGCTGACCAACGCTGGGACGGTGGTCATGACCAACAGCGGCGGCCTGGTCACGAGCTACCTCGCCTCTTTCGGCTATTTCGGGCTGATCGAGAACCTGCCGGGCGCGCTGTGGGACCTCCAGAACGACCAGAGCATCTATAACAACGAACTCGGTCCGGCCTATTTCCACAATGCCGGCACTCTCCTCAAATCGGGCCAGACCGGCGCGACCACATTCTACATCCCCTTTACCAACTCCGGCACGGTGACGGTTCTAAAGGGGACGGTGGCGTGGAACGGCGGTTTTACTCCGGCGGGCGGCGAACTCCTTTTTGGTTTGAGCGGTCCGGCCAGCTTCGGGCAGATGAGTATTTCGGGCAATGCGACCCTGGGCGGCACTGTGGGCGTGATTTGGCTTAATGGATTTGTGCCGGCCAGCGGCAATTCATTTCCCGTGCTCAACTACGGCTCGTACACCGGGATTTTTACCAATACAGATCTTCCCACCGCGGCTCTGTGGCAAACCAATTACGGCCCCACTACCTTTACCATCTCCGTCGCCACCATCAACAAGCTGGTCTTCACCACCGAACCAATGGGAGGGAAGCTGACCAATGAGGTCCTGGCGCCGGTGGTGGTGCAGGTCGAAGACCCCGCCGGCAACCCGGTGGCGACCAATGGCCTGGCGGTGACGCTTTCCTTGGCCAGCGGCAGCGGCCAATTGAGCGGGACGCTGACTCAGAACACCGACCCCGCCGGCCAGGCCACCTTCAGCGATCTGAGCATTAGTCTGGTTGGGGCAAAAACACTTCGCGCTTCGTCACCGGAGTTGACGGCGGGGGCGAGCACGGTGTTTGGGATTGTGCCTCTAATCGGAACACTCTGGACGCGCAACGGTATCGAGCTGCAGTTAAATGGCACGAACAGTCTGGGATCCACCATCATCTACGCTTCCACGGACCTGAGTTCCTGGACACCCATTTACACCAATGCGCCCACCAATGGCGTCATCACATTTCTCGATCCTGCTTCGACGAATTTCCCGCGGCGGTTTTATTACATCGAGCAGCCGTGACCACAGCGTTGACCTCCGGTCAAGCCGCCGCGAATTGTTGAAGCCGGCACCATGCCCGCCCCAATCATTCGCCCTCGCCTCGGCCCACCATGAGGCGATCAAGCTGCGCAAGCGGCTCATACTCCGGCCCTTGCCAAAACCCGCATTTTTCCGCATTTTTCGTTGACAAAACTGCCTTAAATGCTAAAATGCGAGCGGTGAGGATGGGCAAGGCAACAGTGGAATCAGACGGCGACGGGACCAAGACGGGCTTCCCCCATTTATCCCATGCCACTTGCCGCGCCGCCCCGCCAACTCCCGCCGCTGCATCGTCCGGCGGCTGCTCCCAATTCCGCTAAAGTCCCGCCCCAAAGCGTCCGTTGATAATGGGAGGAAGCGCGCTTGGGCGCGATTGGCTGTTTCCACAACCGCCGGTTTGCGCCGGCGGGCTGTCCTGCTTTGTCGCAGCGCAGAGCAAAGGCAGGGGCCTGTCAAATGAAGAGTTTATATGCATGCAAATTCTGCCTGGCGCTGGCGGCTGTGCTTTCGATGACCGTCCGCGACGCGCCCGCTGCCAACATCGTGGCGTTATATACCTTCACCAATACACTGCCGGGCGGCGTGGATGGCGGCACTCCGTTGGGGGGTCTGATTCAGGCCGGCAACGGGGTTCTTTACGGAACCACCGCCAACGGGGGGAGCAACAATGGGTACGGGACGCTTTTCAAGATCACGACCAACGGCGTTTTCACCCCTTTGTACACGTTCAACGGCCTTGCCAGCGATGGCAGCACACCCTGCGCCGGCCTGTTGCAAGGGACCAACGGCAACTTTTATGGCGCCGCTTCCCAGGGTGGATCCAACGGTTATGGATCGGTCTTCAAACTCACTTCCGCCGGCGCGTTCACCGAGTTGTACGGCTTCACGCGGATACGCGGCATCAACCTGACCAATGCCGATGGCGCAAATCCCGCCGCGCCTTTGGTCCAGGGAACCAACGGCAATTTTTACGACACCGGCCCGCAGGGCGGGACCAACGGCAATGGGGCGATCTTCGAGATCACGGCCGCCGGCGCGTTGAGCAGGCTGCATTCCTTCACCAACGCCGCGGAAGGCCAGAATCCGGGCGCGCTGTTGCAAAGCGCCAATGGTTTGATTTACGGAACGACGACCAACGGCGGGAGCAACGGCTGCGGGACGATCTTCAAGATGACCTCCAGCGGAGTATTGACACCTCTCTACTCGTTCACCAACGGCGTGGACGGGGCGCATCCCGGACCCGCCTTGGTGCAAGCCACCAACGGAGTTCTTTACGGGACAGCCTGCGCCGGCGGCGCCAACGGTTGCGGCACGATTTTTCAAATCACCACCAACGGAGCTTTCACGCCCTTGTATTCCTTTGCGCCCAACGGGCAGGCGGGACCGGGACTGGCCACCAATGCTGACGGACTCTATCCCGGCAGCCTGGTGCAAGGCACGGGTGGAACCTTCTATGGCTTCGCCCAGTTCGGAGGATTGAACGGCACCGGAACCTTGTTCCAGTTCAGTACGTCCGGGGGTCTGACCGTGCTCTATACGTTCCCGGTCGGATCACTGGGCATGAACGGCGTGACGAACCTCGAGGGCGCCGATCCTGCCGGCATCGTGCTGGACACCAATGGGACAATCTATGGGACCACGCGGACGGGCGGGGCCAATGGTTTTGGCACCGTCTTCCAAATGGGGTTGCCGCCGCAGATCCTCAGCCAGCCGGCCAATCTTTTCCTGGCCTTGGGCAGCACGGCCAAGTTTGCCATGACCGCGTCGGTCCCGGCTTGCCAGTGGCAATTCAGCGGCGCCGACATTCCGAATGCCACCAACCTGACCGTGACCAATTTCAACATTCAAATTTCCAATGCCGGCCCCTACCAGGCAGTGCTGTGCAATGCGTTCGGGTCGGTGACCAGTGCGGTGGCCTGCCTGAACATTACCAATGTGCCCGTTTCTTTTGCGACCGGCGCGGGAGCCATGCAATCTGGCGGGGGCCAGTGCAGCCTTTTGCTCACCAACTTGACAGGGCAGGGGACGGTGGTGGTAGATGCCTCTGCCGATTTGAAGGCCTGGATACCGATCCTGACCAACCCGCCGGCTTTTGGCCAATGGCCCTGCACGGATTGGGCCGCGGGAGGGTGTTCGAACCGATTCTATCGCGCCCGCGTCATCCCGGCACCCTGAAAGGCGCCGCCCGGCGGAAGCGGGGCGCCGCCTTAAGCCGGGTAGGGTATTTGCCTACCAACGATATCGGAAACTCCCTTGCAGACAAAACTTTGCAAGAGAGTAGGCTGGAGACGCAGTAGAGTTAGTTTTCATGGGGCGCCCCGGGTGGGGCGCCTTTCTTTGTGCCCTGAGTCGCGGTGAAATTTCTCTTTGCCCGCCTTGACGGGTGATCCTGTGGCGGCCGGCTGGCTGGCCGCGCCGGTTGGTTCGGCCACAGCCTGACCGGCGGAAGAGGTTTGGCGGCGGCGGAAGCCGGGCCGAGGCGGATCAATTGGTTTGCGCCTGGGACACAGTCAAGAAGTTTTCCACCTGGTCCATCACCACCGTGTCGTTGAATTTCTCCAAGACCTCGGCCTGGGCGGTTTCGGCCATTTGACAGCGGAGGGCAGGGGAGACTTGCAGTTCCTGCATGCGGGCGGCCAATTGAGTGGCATCGCCGGGCGGATAGGTCAGGGCGTTCTCGCCGTGATGCAACAATTCCTCCGCCCCGCCAGCGGTCGAGCCGATGACGGGCAACCCGCAGGCCATGGCTTCCAAGGGAGTGAGCGGGAACGGCTCGGCCCATTCCGGGGTGTGCAGCAGGACGTCATGCCGTTTATAGACCGCCGTCATATCCATGTTCAAACTTGAGGCCGGCAGAAATTCCACCGGCAACTGGTTGCTCACCACAAAGGAGCGCAGCGTGGCGACATAACTGGATTCGCCGCGGCCGTAAATATGAAAGGTGACATTGAGCCTGGCGGCGCGGGCGAGCTTGAGCGCCTGGAGGGCCGTCAGCACGCCGCTTTCCTCGTTCAAGCGGCTGACGATGAGGAATTTCTTCATGGGAGCGCCGGCCGGCTTGATCTGGCCGACAAAGGCCCCGGTAATGCCGGGATAGATCACCTCGGTGTGACTGACGGCGAAGCCCGCCCGCCCGGTCAGTTGCTTGAGCGCCTGGCTGCAAAAGTACATCCGGTCGAAGCGAAAGGCGGTGATGGAATCGGGGGCCACGGCGGCGCGGGCTTGGGCATCTCCGTAGAGAGCCGGGATGCGGTCGTAACCTTTCATCATGCGGGTGGGCGCGGTCGAATCCAGCCGGCCCCGTTCGCCGCTCATCTCCAGGGCGGCGCGCCCGGATTGTTCGAGGAAGGGGAGGGAGGGCGCGTTCCAATAGCGCAGCCAGGGATCCTCCCGGACGCCGGTGGAGAGCCAGTGATCAGCAACGGCATAAGCCACCGGCACCCGCGCATTGCGCAGAGTGAAAATCAGCGACTTGGAGAGCCTGTGGAGGCTGAAGACATGGACAATCTCCGGTTGAAACGCCGTGATGGTTTCCAACAGCATCTGCGAGTTGTGAATCTCCTGCGCCCGGAGCGGCAGGATGGCGGTGACTTTGGGCGCATCGTAAGCGCCATTGAGGAGCAAACAGCGGTGGATCTCCCCGTCGCGTTGTTCGCCGCGCAGCCCCTGGGTGGAGGTCAGCACCAGGACGGTGTGGCCGCGCGTGCGCAAGGCCTGGACCACGCTTTGGCAATGAGTGTCAAACGTGCCCGCGTGATGCGGCGGGTACAAATTGGTCAGCGCCAGGATCTTCACGTCAGCAGCAGGGTGCAAAATGCCGGCGCAAGAGTAAATGAAGAATGCAGCCAACCGGCGGTGCAGGGCGAGCTAGAACCCAACGTCCTCTCCCTTGGGCTTCAAACTGATGAGGTAGGCCACCATATCGTCCAGTTCGGCGTCCTTGATGACGGCGCCCCAGGCGGGCATGTAGAGGGGCGGCGGCGGGCGTTTTGGGTCAAGCGCGGGAATTTCGCGCTGGCCTTTCAGGATGCGGTTTTTCAACTCCGCTTTCGTGTAGCCCTCGGCGACGCGAATCAAGCCCGGCACTTGTTCGGCGGTTTTGGCGTTCGGATTGGGCACGCCACCCTTGGCCTCGGCGCCGTGGCAGCCGGCGCAACCGTATTTGCGGTAGGTTTCGCGGCCGCGCTCCGCCGGATCCATCAACGAGGGCAAGCTGGACGCCAGGTTGCGTTCCCGCAGGTGCAGGAGAAACTCCGTCAGCGCGCGGGCTTCGGTTTCGGTGAAGCCAAATCTGGGCATGACCGAGCCGGGGGTGACGCTCTGGGGATCGCGGAAATGCTGCAACATCCACTCCGGCGAGCGGCGCAGGCCCACATCGTCCAGCACCGGACCGACCTTGCCGCCCTGGCCGGCCGACGGTGTGGCAGCCAATGCAACCCTTTTGCTGGAATAAACGCTGGCCTTCGTCGGCGCTGGGGATGACTTTCATGGAAGCGTAATAGCCCGGCGCCGCTTCGCCGGTCAGGCTCAACATGAACAAAACAATCGCTTCGAGGTTCGTCTCGGAAAATTTCTGTGGCGGCATGGCGGAGCCGGGCGTGACGGCGGCGGGTGCCAGGAAATGTTTCTTCAGCCATTCCGGCGCGCGCCGCGTTCCGACCTTGTCGAGTTCCGGCCCGATGTTGCCGCCCGCGCCGCCGAGTTTGTGGCAGCCGCGGCAACCACTCGCCTCAAAGAGCTGCTGGCCCTGTGCCAGTTCCGGTGCGGCCGGATTGTCGGCCGCCTGGTGGCACTGGCCGCAGGAGGCCTGGATGTATTGCAACGGCAGCATGGGCTGATCCCAATGCGGCCACCGCGCCATGAGCGTCCGCCGTGGTGGTGGCGCGGCCCTGGCCGCGATGGCAGATGGTGCAGCCGAATTTTTCAAAGGGGTGCTGCTCGTGCTGGGGATGGTAGGCCAGGGGTTGCGGGTAGCCGCCGTAGCTGGGGTCTTCCACCGCCAGATGGCAGGTCGTGCAGCGATCCACCCGGTTGAGTTCCGGCAGGAGAATTTGCCGGACTTCGACCGGCGTGCTCTCGGCGATGGCTTTTTGCTGCGGTGTGACGGCCCGGCGAATTTCTTCCTGCACGAATTTGCGCTGGTAATCCTTCCATTCGCGATACTCGTCCTTGTAGTAGCCCAGGACGACCAGTCCGCCGACCAGCAAGCCCAGGAAGGTGAACCATCCGTAAAACCTGAGCATGGCGCCGTGGTTCATGTCAGCGGCCTTCCGTCATGGCGGGCGGTTGCCGCCAAGGCTCTACCCAGCCCCAATTCGGTCCGCGGAAAAAGGTGCCGATGACGGTAAAGACAATGGCGGCCAGCAGGCAGATCGTGAAGATCGTGTTGGCCACCACCCGCTCGCGGGCAAACCAGCGGCCCACCCCCGCCCGTTGGCGGTCCAGGTAAGGCAGCAGCAGCAGCGCCGTCACCAGCAAGCCCGGGACGACCACCCCGCCCCAGAAGGCGGAATAGCTGACCAGTTCCTGCAGGCCGAGAAAGTACCACGGCGCCTTGGCCGGATTGGGCGGATGGATCGGGTTGGCAAATTCCTCCAGCGGCGCATTCCAAAAAATCGCCAGGAACAACACCACCGCCGTCACCAGCAGGAACAGCAGAATCTCGCGAAAGACCAGATGCGGCCACGAGAACACTTCGTCCTCCGGGTTCTTGCCCACCTGCGGGGTGGTGCCGCGTGCCAGTTCCATCAGCCCGTAGCTCTTGTTCGTCGGCAACTGGCCGGTCGGAATTTGCTGCGACGACCTCGTCCGCTTCGTCCGGCCGCGACAACCCGCCGTCCTTGCGCACGCGCCACAAATGAACCGCCACCATCAATACAGCCAGCGTCGGCAGCACGATCACATGCAGCGCGTAAAACCGGGTCAGCGCCTCCTGCCCGACCACGTTGCCGCCGAGCAAAACGATATTTCAGCTTCAGCCCGATGACCGGGGCGTAGCCGGCGATGTTCGTGCCGACGGTGATCGCCCAGAACGCCAGTTGATCCCACGGCAGCAGGTAACCCGTGAAACTCAGGCCCAGCGTCAGCAGAAAGAGTCCGACGCCGATGACCCAGTTGAATTCGCGCGGCCGTTTGTAAGCGCCGGTGTAAAAGACGCGGCACATGTGCAGCAGCACGAACAGCACCATCAGGTGCGCGGCCCAGCGATGCATGTTGCGGACGAGCAATCCGGCGGAGACCACAAACTGCAAATCCTTCATGGTGTTGTAGGCGCTGGCGGTGCTCGGCACGTAATAAAACATCAGCAGCACGCCGGTGCCGATGAGGATGAGGAACAGGTAGAGCGAAATCAGTCCCAGTCCGAGCGAGTAACCGGCCTTGAGGGAATGTTGGTGGACCTTGGCCGGCTGGAGGTGCAGCAGGAAACTGGAGGTCATGGCCTGCGACCGCTCCAGATTGCTCTGGGGCAGGCCGACGCGGAAGATGGAGCGGCCCACGCGCGTGCGCGCCAGTTTTTGCCAGAGGCGGGTGAGGAGGGGCGCGTTCATCATCAAGCTTTGGTCGGCAGAACCAGGTATTTGTCGGCGGCGACCGTGCTGATTTTTGTCCACCAGCAGCCGGTTGTCCTTGCTCAGCGTCACCTGAAACCAGGCCAGAGCGCGGGGCGCCGGCCCGCTTTTCACGCTGCCCTGGTCGTCAAAAACGCTGCCGTGACACGGGCAGTGATAGCCTTTTTCAGCGCGGTTGACCGTGCAGCCCAGGTGGGTGCAATTGGCCGAGAGGCAGCGGTAAGTGTTGCCCTGGCGAACCAGAAAAACCCGTTCCTCCTCCAGAAACGTCACCGAGCCATCGGGAAAATCATCCGGCTTGCCGGCCTTGAAAACCTGGCTCGGCTCGAAGAGCACGTTCGGCACCAGAAACCGCACCGCGCCGGCGGCGGACAGGGCCATGGCGAAGGTGCCGGCCAGCCAGCCGAGGGTGAGCTGGAAAAATCCGCGGCGCGAAACGCCGTTTTGGCCTGGGGGCGTGGCAGGGTTCATCAGGCGGGCACAAGTTCGACTCGTTCCATCGTGATCGCGCCCGTCGGACAACGCACCGCGCACAGGCCGCACCGGATGCACCGGGTTTCGTCCTTGATGATCGCCGCCTTGTTCGCCCGGGAGCGGGCACGCGGCCGTAACGGGCGAGAAAGGCCGCCTGCAAATTCTCGTTGCCGCGCAAATGGGCGGCATCCACCAGGCGCAGGCAATACTCCGGGCAAACGTCCGCGCAGCCGCCGCACAGAATGCACTCGTCGCCGTTGAACACCGGGCCAACGTGGCATTTGAGGCAGCGATCCGCCTGGCGGCGCGCGGCGGCTTCCGGATAAGTTTTTTCCACTTCGGCGATCCCGATGCGGCGATCCATCGGCAGCGTCGGCGGGGCCTGCCGCGCGAATTTTTCGTAATCCGGCTTCATCCGGTATTGCTGGGTGTTGAAAATGGTCACGCGGGCCTGCTGGGGTTCGGCGGGCACCGTGCCGGTGAGAAATTTGGCGATGGATTTGGCCGCGCGCTTGCCTTCGGCCACCGCGGTGATGATGATGCGCGGGCCAAACGCCACGTCGCCACCGGCGAAAACATCGGGCCGTGATGTGGCCATGGTCAGCGGATCGGTTTGCAGCGTGCCGCGCGGCGTCAGCTTCAAATTGTCGTGCGGGCTGGATCCACGCCAGATCGGCCGCCTGGCCGATGGCCAGCACCACGGTGTCGCAGTCCACCGTTTCCTCGCTGCCTTCGATGAACTGCGGGTTGAAACGGCGGTTCTCGTCGAACACCCGGCTGGCCTGGATGAGTTCGATGCCGGTGACTTTGCCGTTCAGACCGAGAATCCGTTTCGGGCCGAAGCGGGTGTGCAGTTGGATGCCTTCTTGTTCGGCTTCCTCGATTTCCTCGCGGGCCGCCGGGATTTCGTCCAGGCTTTCCAGGCAATACATGTGGACCTCCGGCACGCCGCTTGCGGATGGCTTCACGCGCCACGTCCAGCGCCAGCCGCACTTCATCGGGCGCTTCCGGTCCTTGGCGGTCAATTCTTCCAGCGCGGCGGCGGCCTGATGCAAGGCGACGCGCAATTCGGCTTCGCTCATGCCGGCGAACTTCTCGGCCTGGCGCACGACCGAGCGCGCCACGTCGAAGGCCACATTGCCGCCGCCGATGACCACGACTTTGCGGCCGAGGGAAACCCGAAAACCGAGGTTGACATTGAGGAGAAATTCGATGGCGCGCAGCACCCCGTCGTTTTGCACGCCTTCGATGGAAAGCTCGCGGCTCTTGTGGGCGCCGATGCCCAGGAAGATGGCTTCGTAGCCCTGTGCTTCAGATCGGCCAGCAAGAAATCCCGGCCCAGCCGGCGAATTCAGGCGAATCTCCACCCCCAGGGATTCGATGGCCCCGATCTCGGCGCGGATGATGTCCCGGGGCAGCCGGTATTCGGGCACGCCCAGCACCAGCATGCCCCCCGCGACGTTGTGCGCCTCGAAGACCGTCGGCGAAAAACCCATCAGGGCCAGTTCATGCGCGCAGGACAAGCCCGGCCGGGCCGGCGCCGATGACCGCGATCTTGCGTCCGCCGCCGGCCCGTTCGCGTCGCGCGTCGCGCAGTTGGGGATAAACGCGGCCCAGATCAAAGTCGTCGGACTCGACACCGAACTTTTCGCAGACGAAACGTTTCAAGGCACGAATGGAAACGGCGGCGTCCAGCGCGCCGCGACGGCATTTGGCCTCGCAGGGCGCGGCGCAAACCCGGCCGCAGATCGAGGCGAACGGGTTGGGGGTGCGGGCGATGACGTAGGCGTCATCATAACGGCCCTCCGCAATGGCCTGCACGTAGCCGCCAGAGTCCGTGCGCACCGGGCAGCCCTCGCGGCAGAGCACCTGCCGGGAGAAATAATTCACGTCCGGCAGTTCGACTGAATAGGTCGTGGGCATTTTCAGCCGTTCGGTTGGCTGGCGAATTATTTGCCGTCGTACTTGTCGTGAAGTTCCTTGATCTTGGTTTCCGCGGTCGTTTTTTCTTCCGGCGTGGCCTTGGCGAGTTTGTCGTCCACCATGGCCTTTTTGCGCACGCTGGAGTCATAGGCCAGGAACTCGTAGATCTTCTTGCCGTCGGCCGCGTTGATGTTCGAACCGGGCTTGTTCATCATGCGCTTGATGTAGCGGGACCATTCGTCGGGGAGCGCGTAGTCCGAGTTGATGGGGCGGCTCAACTTGTGGCACTGCGAGCATTTCTGGGTGAAAAGCTGCGTAGTTGTCCTTGATGACATCCGGGTATTTGGAAACATCAACCGTCGCGGGGCCTTTCTCGAAGCGCTCAACGCGCGCCTTGGTTTCAGCATCCATTGTCTGCGCGGTGGCGCGCCACAGGCCCGCGCCGGAGATGCCGAGCACAGCCGCCCCGGCGAGGGCGGCGGCCAGTCTTGTTGTCATTTTCATAAGAGTCATTTTGTTCATTTAGAATCCGTAGGAGAGTTGAAACACAAACGAAGTGGGAGGCAGGGCGCCGGGACCGCGGCTGTGCATCCATTCGTAGTCGCCCTCGAACCACAACGTGTTGGAAAAGTAATAGACATAGCCTGCGGTGTAGCGTTCTGTTTTGGTTCCCTGGCCGTCGTTTTCGCAATCAAAGCGGCCGACCAACTCGATATTGTTGATGTAGGGAAGATCCAGATTCAGGCCGGACAGTTTGTAGCCCGCCTGGGTCCACCATCCATGGGGATCGAGTTGGCCCAGGTCGTCGCTGCCGTACCACGTTTGGATATACTCGCCCTTCAGTTCAAAGTTGGGGCTGAGGTGGATGGCGGCATCCAGCACGCCGGCCGACCAGAGGTGGCTCCCGTTATCGCTCCAAGAGCCGGTCTGGCCTGAAACCCCCAGTTCCAGATCATAGTGAGGCGCCCAGGGGTAAAACCAACCGAGGCGGCCGCCGCCGCTGGGATCCGCATGCCAGTTCGGCGTGTCGCCCACATTGCCGCCCAGATCCAGCGCGCTGGCGTTGGCCATCGAGTTGCTGGCGCCGGAGGACGGTCCGTTGACCCCGTAAACCGAATAGGTGACCATCTGCCCGGACTCACCCACCGGGACGGCCCCGCGCAACTGGACGCCCACGCCGCTGGCCGGCAGAACGTCCCGAACCAGCGGGTCATCCGGGATCTTGTTGAGCCAGCCGGCGCCCCGCTCGCTATACGTGCCCAGCGGCAGCAGCATGTCGCCCGCCACCACCGTCACGTAATCGTTCCAGAGATAATCCAACTGGCCGAAACTCATGCTAAAGGAGGTCGAACTGCCTGGAGCACGGTTGCCGTTCTGATCCACGTTGTTGTTCAGAATGGTGTCGAATCCCGCCTCGACCAGCACGTTGTCGCTGGCGCGGAACAGGAAAATGGGAGCAAAATCAGCCAGGGCAAAGGCGCTGTGCTGCCCGGCCGTTTTTCCAAATTGCGCCTCGGCATCCCCGACAATGGTGAAGTTGTGCATCGGCCCCTGGGAGGCGTTGACGACGGGATAGGTGGATTGCACCTTGGCCACATTGTCGGCCGTCTGTTGCGCGTTGGTGGCGGCGGTTTTGGTTTCGCCCAACTGCTTTTGCAATTGCTGGATGACTTGTTGGTCTTGTTCGTGCGCCTTCTGGTCCTGCTCGTGGGTCTGCTCGAGCTTCTGGACTTTGTCGCCCAATTGTTCGACCATTTTCTTCAAGGCATTGAAGTCGTCGGTGCTCACTTGGGCCGAGGCCCGCTGGGGCAGAACCGCCCCCAGCGCGCAGGCGGCGGCCAAAGCTCCAAGAATCAGGGAAGTTTTTTTCATGGGTCAAATCCTCTGGTTTAGTTGCTGCTCTCCTCCTGGAGGTACTTGAGCACCTCCCTGGCCTGCGGCGCGGGAAGGTTGGCCCGGACGCGCATGTGCGTCAGGACCGTCTTCCACTGGGACGGCGTGAATTCGGTGGGATACCGTTCCGCGTGGCAACGGCTGCAGTTGATGGCATACAAATCGGCGCCGGTGAGCTTTTTTGCCATCTGCTTCTCTTTGGTGTCTTTGGTCTCCTTGTTGGCGCCGGCGGCCGCGGTGTTCGTGGATTGCGGGTCGGCGCAGGCGACCAACACGCCGGACACCACGCAGATGGCCGCCGCCAGGGCCGCGAGACTGAGCCAGGCCCGCAGCCGCAACTTCAATGGATGGGAACGCTTCATGGTTGTCCTTGGGTTGAGGTTATTCATCGCCAGGTTGCATTTCATGGTGCCCTTTCAAGCATGGTGAAATGATTAAGCTGGCGCAGAGAAAGCCGCTACTGGCCGGTTGGCTTTTGCTTATGGGCTATTGCGGTGGGGACAGCCGGGCGCCGCCTTGGGCGCGCCGGGCAGGCGGGATTAAAAAGGCAATTGCGCGCGCAACGTCTCGCGGTATTCCGTCGGCGCCATCCCGACAATGCGCTTGAACACGCTGTTAAACTGGGGAATGGAGCCGAAGCCGGCCGCGTAAACCACTTCGGAGATCCGCAGCGAGGAATCCACCAGCAGCGTCTTGGCTTTTTCCACGCGCACCCGCGCCACGTATTCGGTCAGCGTCATGCCCGCGCCTTTTTTGAAAAGCTTGCAGAAATAAAACCGGCTGACATGCACATGCCGGGCCACTTGCGCCAGCACGATCGGCTCCTCCACGTGGGTTTGGACAAACTGCTTGGCGCTGACCACGGCCACCGGTTCTTCATTGGCGCTGGCCAAAACCTGGCGGCTGGCGTAATCGGTCAGATATTGCGCGAACACGGTCAGGAGTTGAATGATCGCCTCGAATCGTTCCGCATCCACCACCGGCGTCTCGAAATAAGCCTTGCGCGCCTTCTTCTCCCACTCGGCGCTTTGCCCGAGCAGGGCGGCCACCATTTTGAAATCGCGCTCTGTTGGCTCGCGGCGGAACACCTGGCCGCTCAACAGCGTGGCGACGTGCCGGCCCCCGATCACCACCGGCACCGCCACATCGGTCAGGCCGCAAAAACAATTGATCTGTTGCGCCGTTAATTTCTTCCCGGCCAGGCGCTGGACTCGAATCTGCGTTTCCAGGCACGCATCGCATCCCGAAGGCGTGCCCGCCGCCAACCGGCAAAAAGCGTTCTCATCCTTTCCCAGATTCAGCCGGTGCCTGGGTTCGCCCGGCGGCACCACCTTGAGCGACGCCCCGGTGGCTTTGCGGAACGCTGCCTCGTAAAACTCAATCACGGGCAGGCGCGCCAGGTTTTCAAATTCCACTTGCTTCACCATTTCACAGTAGCATGCGCCGACATGGCAACAAGCCTGAACGTCGGGCCGGTCTCATCTTCTCTTAAGCAGAACCCCCGCGGGAAAAAGCAAGATCGCCCCCTCCCCGCTTGTCATGGCCCGGCTCAGGGCACCGCCGTGCTCAACCAGCGCCAACCTGGCGCCGGAGGCGATGGTTGAACCGCGTTCGCCTGGGAAGGACGGAATCCGTTGAACATTTCGGTCATTGAAGGGGGCTGGCTCGCTGTGTAGTCTGCCGGTGCAACCGTTTGCGCCTGCCCGGTGGAACGGCCGGCGCGGCCAATCTTTTTATCAGTCAAATCTCAATCCATTGAACGCCAACGGATTTGATGCCGTGATCAACCCGGTGGTCATCGAGCCCGTGGTCCAATTCACGCTCTACCTCCAGATGCGCTACGACATTGACCTGAAGAAGAGCAAGCCGGCCGGACGTTTGGTTCCTTGAAGGCTAAGGTTGCACGCCGTAGTCCTTCACCACCTTGTCGTACTGCGCCATTTTTTCGGGGATGACCGCGCCGCTGTTATCAAAGAGTTGTTGCCGGTTGCCCGATTGCGTGGGTTCCCAAACGAACGTGCCCAAGCCCCGGTGCCCGGGCAGGTTGTGCATGATTTCATTGGATTCCGCGATTTCGAAGGTGACCTCGGCAACGAGGAAGGAGAGTTTGGGATAGCGCGCGGCCAGGTCGTCAAAGTTGGCTTTCCACTTGTTCGGCGGGCCTTGCCAGCGGCTGTAACAGGATTCGCCCAGGATGTCGAAGGAAACGCCGTGCGCCAGCGCGGCATCCACCCAGCGGCGCGAAGCGGCATTGTCGCCGCCCTTGTCAATGTGCAGCACGACGAGAATTCTGGGGTCCACCTCCTTGACGCCGGCAATGCCGGCCTTGAGCAGTGAAGAGAGGATGTCCCAATTGCGCGCGCTGCCTTCCGGCTGGGTGGAGACGGTTTGCGGGCCGCCGCCGCGCCGTCCGGGCAGTGCGTTGAGGAGCATGCCGGGGGTGATTTCATTGCCGATTTGCACCATGTCCGGTTCGCCTCCGGCGTTCTTGAGTTGGGTGATGACCGCCTTGGTGTAGTCCTGCACGGTTTGGATCAGTTGATCCAGCGGCAGGTCGCGCCAGGCCAGGGGCTTGGTTTGTTTGCCCGGATCGGCCCAGGTGTCGCTGTAGTGGAAATCGAGCAGCAGGCCCAGGCCGGCCTCCTTCACCCGCCTGGCCATGAGCGTGGTTTGAGCCAGACCGCAGTAACCCTGCCGGCTGTAGCCGCCCTGATTGGTGGGTTCGACGAATATCCGGAGGCGGATGTAATTAAAGCCGTGGTCCTTCAGGATTTGCAAAATGTCCTTCGGCACTCCCCGGTCGCTGAACTTCAGGCCGCGCGCCTCGGCGGCCGGGACTGACGAAATGTCCGCGCCGACGATGAAGCCGGGCAGGTAGGGCACCTTCTGGCGGGCGTCGCCGCTCCCCGCCGGATTGGCGCTCCCGCAACCCGCCAAACCGGTCGCGATGGCCAGGACCAGCAGAGCGAGCGCGAGCCGCCCGGGGGGATGCGCTTTTTTCATGATGCGGAGACTTGCATCGCCTGGAGAACAGCGCAATTCAATTTTGACGAACCTCCTCCGCCATGCAGGAAGAAAAAAGTATGTCCGATCAGGCCGGACCCGTTTATCATTGATTGAATCATGAAGAATGCCATCCGCATTGCTGCCGCCATGCTGCCGGCGTGGTCCATCCTGGCGGCCTCCTCCGGCGCCGTGGCGCCCAAGCCCAACATCGTGCTCATCATCGCCGACGACCTCGGTTTTGGCGACACGGGCTGCTACGGCGCGACTAAAATTCCGACGCCGAACATTGACCGGCTCGGCCGGCAGGGACTTCGCTTCACCGATGCCCACGCCACTTCCGCCACCTGCACTCCCTCGCGCTTTGCCATGCTGACCGGCCAGTATCCGTGGCGCAAGCGGGGCACCGGAATTCTGCCGGGCAACGCCGCCCTCATCATAGATCCGCAGCGCGCCACGCTGCCGTCCATCCTGAAAATGGCGGGTTACTCCACCGGCGTGGTGGGCAAGTGGCACCTCGGCCTGGGCGGGCCGGGCGGACCGGATTGGAATGGCGAGATCAAGCCCGGCCCCCTTGAAATTGGTTTTGATTATGCCTTCCTGCAACCGGCCACCGGCGACCGCGTGCCGTGCGTTTATGTCGAGAACCACCGGGTCTTTGGCCTGGATCCAAAGGATCCCATTCAGGTCAGCTACGGCCAGCCGATTGGCGACGAGCCGACCGGCAAAAACCACCCGGAGTTGCTCAAGATGGGTTTGAGCCAGGGCCACGACGGAACTATTATTGACGGCATCAGCCGCATCGGCTTCATGACCGGCGGCCACGCCGCCCGTTGGAAGGACGGGGACAAGGCCGACGTTCTGACGGGCAAGGCCGTGGACTTCATCGAGCGGAGCGCGAATCGTCCGTTTTTTCTCTACTTCGCCACGCACGATCCGCATGTGCCGCGCGTGCCCAACGCGCGTTTTGCCGGCAAGAGCGGCTGCGGCGTGCGCGGGGATGTCATCGTGGAATTCGACTGGTGCGTCGGGAAAATTCTGTCCACGCTCGACCAAATGAACCTGGCCTCGAACACCCTGGTGATTTTGAGCAGCGACAACGGCCCGGTGATTGACGACGGTTACGACGACCGCGCCGAG
Source organism: uncultured Verrucomicrobiae bacterium (assembly GCA_963707025.1). Classification (GTDB taxonomy): domain Bacteria; phylum Verrucomicrobiota; class Verrucomicrobiia; order Limisphaerales; family Palsa-1400; genus JBEKOF01. The sequence goes on from CAVPOM010000006.1 coordinate 643,075, forward strand.
GAGGATTTGCACGGCCACAGGCCGGCCCGTTGCGCGGCGGCAAATACTTTGTCTATGAAGGCGGCACGCGCGTGCCCTTCATTGTCCGCTGGCCGGGGCGGGTGACGCCCGGCGTTTCCGACGCCCTGGTGAGCCTGGTGGATTTTTCGGCTTCGTTCGCCGCCCTGACCGGCCAGACCATTGCTGCTGGCGATGCGCCCGACAGCGTCAATGTTCTGCCCGCGCTGCTGGGCGAAAGCAAAAACGGCCGCGACAAACTGGTGGAGCATGACGGCTCCTCCATCTTCGGCTTCCGCGACGGCCTGTGGAAATGGATTCAACCCGATCTGCGCCCCCGCCCGTTCTATTCGCTTTTGGGAGAACTCTACGACCTTGGCCGCGACCTCGGCGAAACGAACAATCTCGGTTCCGCGCTGCCCGCCACCAGCCAAAAGTTGTCCGGCGAACTGGAGGAGGCGCGCCAGGCCTGCCGCCGGCAATAACCGGCGGTGGCCATCCTCGCCCGGCTGCCTACCGGAACAACTGGGGCGCGAATTCGCCGAGGTAGTTGCGCCAGTTGATCCAAGTGTGCGCGCCGGGGGACTCGACGAAGACCGGATTAAAGCCGTGCTTTTTGAGGACTTCCACGGTGGCGCGGGAACTGGTGATCAGGCCGTCGTCCTTGCCGGTGCTCATCCATATAAGTTTAATGCCCTTCTTGAGCTTGGGGTTGTCCAACACGTCCTTGTGACGTTCTTCCCAGCCGCTCGTGCCGCCCGCATTCATCAGGCTCGCTCCTGAACTGAACACGGCGATGTAAGCAAATTTGTCCAAGGTGGCGAAGGCGGCGTTCAAGGTCTGGCTGCCGCCCATGGACAGGCCGGCGATGGCACGGCGCGCTCTATCGGTGTAAACGCGATAGTGGCTTTCCGCATAGGGCATGATATCGCCGAGAAAATCTTCCTGGAATTCGTCGCGAGGCGGGCCGCCCGCCGCGGCGCCGCCGCCGCGCCGGCCCATGGCGGAGGTGTGCCCGGCCGGCATCACCACGACCATGGGCTTGGCTTTATGGTCGGCAATCAGGTTGTCCAGGATGAATCCCGCCCGGCCGACGGTGGACCAGGCGTCATCGCTGTCGCCGGCGCCGTGGAGGAGATAGAAAATGGGATAGCGGCCCGATCCCTTTTCATAACCGGGCGGCGTATAAACATGCATGCGGCGGAAGCGGTTGAGCGCCTTGGAAAAATAGGTCACCGTTTCGACCGCGCCGTGCGGCACGTTGCGCGTGTCCATCAGGTCCGAGCCGGGAACATTGACCAGGCTCCAGATGGCCTCGTTGGACTCGCTGGTGGTCGCCGTCTCGGCGGTTGCCGGATTGCGCGGCGCAACCACGGAAAGGCCGTCCACATTGAAATTATAGCGGTACTCTCCCGGCTGGACCGGGCCGACGGTCCCCTCCCAAAGGTTATTGGTGTTTTTGGCGAGGATCAGACTGCTGCCGCCGACGGGAATGTCACCGGCGTTGACGCGGACAGATTGCGCGTTTGCAGCCAGAATACGGAAGGTGATGTGGCCATCGGCGGAGACTTCCACCGGGGCGGGGCGCGGCGGTCCGCCGCGGCCGCGGCCGCCGCGGGCAGGCGGCGGCGCGTTCGTCCCGGGCGCGGCCGCCTGGGCGAGGCAATCGGGCATGAGTGTGAAAGTTGCCAGCGCCGTGGCGGCAAGAACAGCAAGACAGGACGGATATGTTTTCATTTTATTTTTGCCCGCGGAAACGTGAACCCGGAGGCTGGCTGTGTCCATGGAAACAACTCTTGCATGTCCGGGCATCATGGTTCTGGCGCTTTGAGTATCCGATCCGCGTCCGCCGTGCAAGACAAGAATTGTCATTTGAGGATGGAAGTTGATCTGTCGCGGGAGAAGGGCCAGAATCCGGCCATTATGGCACTCGAAAAACCGGCGGCAAATTCCGTCCAGGCATAACTCTACAGCGGCTGCCTCCAGATGGAGCGGGGCGACAACCGGATGTATCGCTGGTACATTGCCAACCCGGCGCGCTTCCAACAGTCGCTCGAAGTCCAAATCCAGAACCAGCACCAAAACGGCACACCAACCACCAGCGACGCCGATGACTACACCAGTGTCGCCTTCTGGTACCAGGAAAATCCGCATCCAGCCTTCAGGTTGCAATCCTTCTTGGAGCGCACGGCGCCCAGCCGCGCACGCGGGACGAAGTAAAGGAAGCCCCTTGCGATTGCAAGTGATCCGCCGATTTTGGCTTTTGTTTTCCTCTCTATTGCTCTTCCAAGCTAAAGGCTTCCCTCGAAAAAGAGCGCGGCCCCGGAGGCGGGTTCCAGTTCGATTTTCACCTGGCCGTTCGCACTGATGAGGGACTCTTCGCGGAGCGGCTTCCAGGTCGTTCCGGGCGTGATTTGCGCTCCGGCAAGCGTCACATCCGAAATGGCGGTCAGTCCGGGTGCGAGCAACCGCCACAGCTTTGCGTTGTGTGCGGAGGGGATGGAAATCGGCAGCTTTTGCCGGGCATGCTTATTGAGCAGGACGAGCCGGGTGGACTCCTCCGGCGACTCCGCCGCCCAAGCGGCGGCGTTGGCCGGGGCATGATCGAAGCGCACTGGGCGCATTCGGGCTCCAGCAAGAATTCCAGCCAATCGCATGCCATAGAAGACCGGTCGGGCGGTAAAGCCATGCTCACGACTGCCGGCGATCGGGGTGTAAAAGGTGCCGTCGGTGGCCACGGCAGCGGCGTCTGGGGCGACTTGCTCGCCGGGCAGATGTCCGCCGAGGGCGCTGCGAATGGCATTGGTACTCCCACCATGGAGGTTTACTCCGCTACAGCCAAAACTGGCCATTTTAAGGAGGTAATCTGCAGCCCAGAGCGCCGAGCAAAAGGCGTTGCTCACCCCCGGCTTGCCGCCCCGGTAGCACGAATTTCCCTCGGTCATTCGGTAGGCAAGGTGGCTGGCATTGGCCACACTGACCATGCGCGGCACGTCCCGGTCCAAATTGCGATCAGTGCCGAGCAGCCGCTCGACGGTGGAGCGCGGATCATCCGGGGGACCCATGACGAAATAATGGCCGCTACAGGTCACGACCTTGCCGGGTAACATTGGCGGAGCTTCCTGCGCGAAGCGCGATACCCACTGCGCGTTTGAACCGATGTCCGGCCCGCCGAAAACCGCTTCCGGAACGCGGGCGATCACGGCTCGCGCGAATGTCGTCCATTGGGCGAGGTATTTGTCAAAGTTCCAGTCCTGGGGACGCAACCGGTTGTTGGCGTCGCGGTAATACTCAGGTTCGTTGCCGATCTGAAAATAAAGCAGCCGCGAGCCCAATCGCTTGGCAACATAAGCCGCCTCCTCCGCGTTGCTTTCGGGCGTGCTGGTTCCGAGGTTCAAACCGTAAATCGCCTTCCAATCCGTCGCCTCAAGAAAACCCGCCAGACGATCAACCGCGACCGGTTCGATCGCCGAGAAAGAGTGCGGCATCCAATTGTCCGGGCGGGCAGCGGACTCGGGCAAATCCGGCGGCTTGTCGGCGGCCCCCGTCTTCCACCAGCAAAACTCACTGGAATTGCCGCCGATGCGCAAAACGCCGTCCGAAGTAAGCGACGCAAAAAGGGATACCAGCTCCCGATTGTCTGCGGCAAAAAAGGCCGGATCTGCCAGTTGCGCCGATTCATAGCTCAAACCAAGGTAATCGCGCGGCACAGCCTTGGCCGCTGCTTCTCCGAAGGAGAGACTCACTTCCATGTCACTCTCCTGCGCCCAAGCGGGAAGTTTTGCCAGCGCGCCGGATGCCAACGCGGCCGCGGTAACGAATCGCCGCCGGTTAATAAGCCGCACCGGGTGAGCATGCTTGCCGCCAAACTTCTCATGGTTCCAAACCACGGGCTTGTTCGTCATGGTTGTGAGAGTAGCTAGCCTCGATTCAAGCGTCAATTGGCAAGCCGCGCATTGACGCTTATGGCGGCGGGGCGGCTCTCATCACAGCCAAGGAAATCAAAACCATGAACAGCCCAGAAGAACAAGCGGCCCAAGCCATTGCCCTGATCAACATAGTCCTGCATCGAGAGCCATTCGGTCTGTCCGCTCAACTCATTGCCACCCGGGATGAGATTGAGGTCGAACCTGCAACCAAATCCCCCTGCGAAGCTTGCGATGGCGTGGGGTGGCGGCAATTCAATGTCGGCAACGATCAATCGCCCAAATATGAAATCCAGCGCTGCGATGCCTGTGAACGATACCACAACGACCAGGCCGCCCAGGAAGCCGCTGCGAGGGAGGCTGAATCCTCCACAACCACTCAAAGAAAGGAAACACCAACGATGCAAATGGCGCGAGCCATTGATGAGACCATCCACGGCAACCCCGGAGAGCGACGTATCCTGCCCGCCAACACCCTGGTCGTCATTGTTCCGGCCACCAATCTCCCGCCCGACAGCCCGGTCAAGTATTGGGCCAGTCCTGTCCGGGGTCATCCCTGGCCAGCCGGGACAGAGGCATGGGCGCGGGGGCGGGCGCGGTTGGCCACGTCAACGCAGGAGGCGGCAGGGGGTCTCAGGAGAATCGCCGCGTGATGATGCGGGAAAGGAGTTCGCCTCGGGCGGCTCTTTTCTTTAGCTATCGGATGCTGCTGAGGCAAGGATTCGATTCCATTCACCCGCTCCATTATTCTGGCTGAACGACTTGCGTTAATGGCGGTCTTGGACCCAACTTCGCCTTCAAACTTTTGCGGCACTCATTGATTCCAGAAAGAGAACTCATTAACATCGCCGCGTGGAAAAGAACCGGCTCGAAGCCTTCAGCGACGGCGTGCTCGCCATCATTATTACCATCATGGTGCTGGAGATGAAAGTGCCCCATGCGAGCGACTTGGCCGACTTGAAACCGGTGTTGCCGGTGTTCGTGAGCTACGTGCTGAGTTTCATCTACGTCGGCATCTATTGGACCAACCATCACCACATGTTCCATTCCACGCGTCACGTCACGGGTGGCATCTTGTGGGCGAACCTGCATCTGCTGTTCTGGCTGTCGCTTTTTCCGTTCACCACGGACTGGATGGGGGAAAATCATCTTGCGGCGACACCTACGGCCCTCTACGGCTTCGTGCTGCTGATGGCGGCCACGGCGTATTATATTTTGCAACGCGCCATCATCGCCCAGCAGGGACGCGACTCTTTGCTGGCCTCGGCCATTGGGAAGGACTGGAAAGGAAAGCTCTCCCCCGTGTGTTATTTCATCGCCATTCCGCTCGCCTATGTGAGTTCGTGGATATCGAATGGCCTGTTTGTGCTCGTGGCCCTTATCTGGCTTGTTCCTGACCGCCGCATCGAGCGCGTGCTGGTCAAGCGTGAGAAAGAGTGACGCGGAGGCATCGCGTCGCGATTCGGGTGACGCCGGCAAATCCGATTCGCCACCCATCCTCAACGCGTATGCGGCAGCGCTTTAAGCCAGGCGAACCGGCCGGTGGAGATAACGCAGGCTGGCGCGCTGTTCTGACATCTTATTGCGCTGCAGGGCTCCTGCCGACGGATCGATTCAAATAATTTCCGCCTCCCGAACATCTACTTTCGCAAGTAGTCCTTCATTGTTTCCAGCGCCAGATCGCGTTGCGCTTCGGGAGGAAATGGATTGTATCGGGGTGGTGGAGTGCCGCCATAAGCGGAAAGCAACACGGCCAGCCAGTCGCACGAGCGCAGTTGCGCTTTCGTCCCGTTGGCAGGCTGTTTCCCCTCTGGCAGTTCATAGTTCATGCTGCCCATGCCGTTGCTGATGGTGTACTGCAGGCCGCCTTCCCACAAGACAGAGCCGCAAATCTCTTTGCGATCCAGCTCGCGCGCCAGGTAGCGACGAATCGCCGGCACTCGGGCAAACTCACCCGACGCGAGATTATCCTTCCAATGGGACCACGACAAACCGCTCCACTTGGAGTTGAGGTTGTCAAACATTTTCTCTGCCATGGACCGTAGCACCGAGTTGGTCGGATATTCTTTCAACGGTTGCAACGGCTCCCAAAATCCCAATTGCTCCGGCGCGAGAGTGGGCAACCACCCGGCGTAATCGTCAAACGCGCCGGGGTCGCCCGCCCAAGCCCGCGCGATCGCCAGCTTTGTGAGAAAGCTTCCGAGGTTCTGGCGGGGATCTGCCATGGCGGAGCGACAGCGCTGCGAGAGCGTCTTTACCGCGGCTCCGGCGGACGGCGCGTCCCAAGCCGCCAGGTGCAATCCCACTTGGCAGGCCGCGGACAGATCGTAAGGATCTGAAGCATCCGTCTGTACTTCCAAGGCGCGTCTTGCCATCAATTCGCTGACGGAAGGATTCGATTTGCTCCGCAAAATTTCTCCCGGCATTTGGGCCGGCTTGCTTAACGTCGCTGTCCATTTGCTGCCAGGAACTTGCGGAAACGTTATCGGGTGGCTTAACTCGATCATATTGCCGGCGGCTTCCAGCCAGCGACCGCGGGCGGTGTTGTCGTTGAGAATCGCATACCAACGATCCGCCAGTTTCACGTTCCGGTAAGTCTTCCAGTAGGCGCGGATTTCAGAGACATTTCCCCCGAAGCCGGCATGTAAAATCGCTTGAATGGCAGTGCCCGCCACCGTGCTTACCGGAACGACGGAATGCCCGGGGAATACCTCGTGCGAGACGTAATTCGCGACGCGGGTCAGCCGCTTGTCTTTCTCCAGGCAATCCAGCAGCGGATCAATCGCCGCGTCTCCCTCCTGCATGAGGGCCGCGACCGTGGCATCAAGAGTCAAGTTGGTTCCACCCGAACTCTCCAACGGGAGCGGTGGAATCAATTCCAAATCCCGAATCAAGGCGGCGATGCGTTCCGCTGGGTTCGTGAATTGGTCCAATCCAATCTGCCGGGCGCTCACGAAAGGCCTTTCCTTCTCGCGGCGTTCCAGATCGGCCAGTAACTGCGGTAGTTGTTCCAGAAAGTCAAAGCAGGGTTTTTGCGCTTGCTCCGGATCAAGGTTCCGCGGACGGGCGATGCCCCGTTTGGCGCATTCTGCCTCCAACTTGGGCTGCAGCGCAGCCAGTTGGCGCGCAGTGGCCAGCGCGAGTTCTTGATCCCCTCTCACGTGGGCGCAAATCGCGCGGCCAAACAAGCCCCACGCCCACGATCCGGCCCATTGTGCGTACGGGTCAAAACCTCCCGGCCTTTGCCCTCGGTCGCGACCGCTCATCTGTTCAAAGGCGTGCAATTCTTCCGAGCCAGCCGCGATTTCGCCCGCGCGCAACAAGAGCAACCCGCGGGTGTAAGTGGCATCCTTGAAGATAACAGCTTGTGGTTCCAGTGTGCCCCAGGTCGGCCAGCCGGCCGTGCCGACATCGTTGGCTTCAGTATGCAAGTCTGCCGGAGCGCCCAGTGTCACCACCGGATAAATCAGCCCGTTCCAGCAAATGGCAAACCGGTTGGTCTCATTGGATTTGGCCGGCAAGACCCAGCCGCGAGTTTTTACCGGCCAAACGTTGGTGGCAAAGACCATGCTGCATTCCACTTCAATCTCCCGATACTCGCATCCGCGCGGATCGGGAAAGCCCTGCTCGAACATGGTATTCGCGGCGGAATGGATGTTGGCGGCAATCGGAGAATCCGGGTGCCACGCCTGGTGTTGCTGGGGCGGTTCCGGCAATTGCGATTTTCCCTGGCAGGCCAGAACAGTGAAGAGCCAGGAGAAGACAGCGGCAAGCAACGGCTTCATAGCTGATACCTTCTATTGGGGGGCACGTTGGGACGAGAGCGGCGTTTTCCCCAGCAGGTCATCCACCTCTTTGCCCATTGGAATCTTGATCCCGGGGATCTGGAAGAAAGGCAGAAAAGGCAGCGCGAGGCCAAAACAAAAAATGCCGCGCCAGAGAATCAACCGCCAGCGGGCATGGTGGCGACGCAACAATCCATGCGCCACCCAGCCCAGCGCGACCAGGCCAGTCCATTTGAACAGGATGACTGTAACCGGCGAGGCGAACCAGAAAGGCAGATTCATTTGGATTTCCTTTTTGCTTTTTGTGATGACAACCCGTGGGCGGCTTGGCGGATGAGTTTGAGATCGGCCGGTTTGATGTCAGAAGTCTCCAACAATTGCACGACCAATTCCTGAGGCGAGCCGCCCGCAAAGATCCGCGCCAGCGTCTGCGTCATGGTCTGAAGCATGGTGGCTTTGGGAACGCAGGCCGCATAATAAAACGCCTTCCCCTGCAACTGGCGGGTGATGAGTTTCTTCCCGACCAGATTGGCCAGGACGGAGCGCAACGTGGCGTTTTCAATCGGCCACACGAATCGGGCTTGAATCTCGGCGGGTTTCGATTCGCCCCTCTCCCAGAGAATGCGCAGGGTTTCCAGTTCGTTTTGATTCAATGAATTCATCGGCATGTGTGAAAACATCGCATATCGGAAACAGTAAGTCAACGGGAAAATGTGAAATATTCACACTTCCGCTGCCCAACTCGAAATCGCGATGCGACGACCATTCAAACCGTTCTGCAAAAATGTGAACTAAAAGCAGGGTTGGATCCGAGCTTTGCAGGCTGTTGGCAGCAATCACTTCACATTTTTAAACGCTTCACATTAGACGATGTGGAGATCAACATAATTCGTGTCGTGGTGCGAGCAAAAGAGGAAAGCCCCGTGCGAACAAAAGCGGAATAATGATGCGTCACGCTTGTTCTTGGTTGCCTGGCGCACAAGAGGCCAGCGACCCTGCCCGTGCTTGAGCGGATGCTGATTTGTTCAAGCTGCTTGAGCGATTACTTTCTCCTTCGCGTTGGCCTTGGCCCAGGCCGCTGGCGTGACCTCTTTGATCTGGGTGATCTTGGCCGCCGGCAAGCGTGAGAACAAATCTTTCAAATAATCGAACGGATTTATTACGTGCCGACGGCAACTGCCCAGCAGGCTGCAGGTGACGGTACCGCCCCGCGCCTTTCAAGGATTGGCCAGGCGGAAGAACAGGCTGCCCGCCGACGGGGTGATGTTGATGCATTTGGCGCCATTGGCATTGGTGGTGACAGAAAAACCGTTCGTTGTCCAAGCCGCTGACGCAGCCAGCGTGCTGCTCTGTTGCAAAATACAACCGCTTGTGCTTGGCCATGAGATCATGACGCTATTGCCAACCTTGGAGATGCTCAGCTTGGGCGCGGCGGCCACAACCTGGACGTAAAAGGATTCCTGCTGGGACCACATGGCGGAAGCCGAGTCGTAGCCCGCCATTTGAGTGTGGACCATGTAAAAGTCACCTGGGGTATTAGTCTTGACCACCAAGTTGAAGGTCCAGACATCCGGACAGGTGGTCGTGCATCCCGCCATGAAGAAGTTCGTGGCGGTGCCGGGGAAGTAGCTGGTCCAAGTCGGGTCCGCGCTGTAGGCCATGTGATTGCTGCTGTTATTCACCCCGGCGGCGTCGAGGCTGTTGATGTTCAGCCCGTAATAGCCCCCATGGCCGTTGGTCACCATCCACTGAATCACCGCCGTTTGGCCTGGGTTGACCTGAAAGACTCTGAGCAGTCCATTCCCAAGATTGGTGGTGGTCTGGTAGTTGGTCATGGCCATGCCGGTTTGGGGCGTGGTGTGGCAGCCCGCGCAGTTGATGTAAAAGGCGCCGGTGGCACGGCCGCACCAAGCAAACATCGCCAAAAGCGCCACGGTGACTGCGGCGGCGTCTCGGACGGGCTCGACGCTGGGGTGTTTATTCGTCATAATAATCGATCGCGCGTCGGCTCATTATCGGTCATTTGCACGCTCCCCTTGAGCCTCCTGCCTGGGATTATCCTCATGATTTTAGTTCCGCGGCTGCGCTTGGATCTTTGGTCTTTGATCAGACCGGAAACTTAGCTCATGTGCGCGGTTTCCCGCCGATACCGTTCATCAATTCCCTCTGCAAGGCCGCGAGACCGGAGTTCCCGACGCAAGGCATCACGGACATCTTTCAGCGTCTCGTTTTCGCAAAAACCCTGGATCATGATTGCCGCCGGGGACGCGGTGACTCCTTCAAACTCAACTCGAATTGGAGCGGCTTTCCGCAATGCCGACTACACCGCCGCAAAGCCGCCCCAATTGCCGGCACCGATTCCGCCACCGCCGCCGTCACCGGCCAATCCGCCAGCACCCGGCCAGCACCGCTGGGCCACCATGCCACGTTTCGCCTCCAGGCCGTGCGGCGCATCGGTCCAGACGCTCAAAAGCATTCGTTGACTACTTCTCGCAATCGTTAAAGCGCCCCCAGCACTTCCTCGCATTGCTCCGCAACTCGCCCCCTACAACCCCCCAACCATCCGGCCCCGGAACGCATCCATCTTTGGCACCATACGGCGTTGCTGAATGATTACTCGACAAGGCATGCCCGCCAGCTAAGTTCAAGCCCGTGTTACCCCAATACATCATTACGCTCGGCGCCCGCACCAAGTTCAGGAAAATTGCCGGGAAGACCGGCAGGTTTGAAGAAGAGGACTACAGGACCATCGAAACTATCGTGCGGAAGGAGCGGGGATTTCCTGGATGCACGATTATCCGGGCGCAGGGCTTTTACAAGGGCCAGAAGGAGGACACTGTCCAAATAATTATTCTGACGGCGGATTACGGCAAAATTGTGGCCTGTGCCCAGCAACTGCGGCGCACCTTCCGGCAGCAGCAGGTTCTCCTGGTGCTCGCGGGCGTTGGGGAAATAATCGAGTGATCCACGACTGAACAACCGGGCTTTTGCAGACCTTATGTGACCTGGGAACGGCCCCCCAGCCGCAACGGCGTAACTCATCAGGAGCCACACGCGGCATTTTGTTTTCGGTGGGCTTTGGTGGCCAGAACCACCAAAGAGCCGTTCGACTTCTGGCACAGTCCTGCCGTAATTTCCCCCAATAATCCGCTGCGGGACACCCTATTTTTTGCAAAAGGTCCGCCGATCAAAGAACCGAGGCTGAACCCCCATGAATCCACGCTCGCGCCGGGGCCAGATCAGGCGGCGCTCATGGCGCCTGCAGCCGCCGAGCATTTTTCCCCCGAGGTTGCACCAAGCGAATCCTTCGTGTAAACAAAGCCCGTGAGTCGTGTTCAGATAATGAAGTCGGGGGCCAGACCGGCGCTGACCTGGCTGCGCTGGACTGGGCCATCGAGCATGGAATCCCGCACGGTGGCTGGTGTCCAAGGGGGCGCAGGGCAGAGGACGGGCCGATTGACGCCCAGTATCAATTGAGGGAGACGCCCAGCCGCACATCTTCGAGATCGAGGACACCGGGGAAACGCTGCGAATCGTCAAAGAATTTACTGGGGCCGAAGCGGGAACCGCTCCATGATCGTGAATGAATGCAAACCGGAACAAAACCCATCCAACGCGGCTCCAATGAAGGACCGGTGCGGTCAACAGGAAATAAAACCACTCATTACACACGTATCCCAATCAATCCCATGAAAGAACTGATAAAACTGTTCGCTGTGATGTCCGCCGCCATCGGGGTCTCTTCGCCGGCCGCCGATAAAACCCTGATAGATTATTTTCTTCCCACACCAGTTCGTGGTTCATTGACAACGAACGCGTGGGGCGCCGCCAATGTGCTTCCGCGCGATCCGCAGAACGGCCTCGAAGACCAAACCCTGAAACAGTGGTATTATTGGGATGGCCAAATCATCAATGGGCCTGATGGCAAATACCACATGTTCGCCAGTCGCTGGAACCGGGCCCTGGGCCATAACGGTTGGGGCACCTCCCTGGCCGTGCATGCCGTCGCGGACGACCCGGTCGGGCCGTACATTGACAAGGGCGTCTGCTGGCCTGACAGCCTGGGTGGCAGAGGTCACAATGTGACGGCGCTGGTTCTGCCCAATAATGAGGGATACGCCGTCATCGTCAGCGAAACCCGGCCGGGCGCCGTGTTTGTTTCCAAGTCGCTGGACGGGCCATGGACCATGAAGGGCCTTCTTACGGTGGAAGGTCAGACGAATTGGCGCGCCTCCAACGCAAGCATCCTGATTCGGCCTGATGGCGATTATATGATTGTCCCGCGCAATGGCCGGATCATGATCAGCAAAGCATCCGACGGCATCTGCGGACCGTACAAGATAATGGGGCCGTCCTACCCACGGGGCATTCCCAATCTCGAAGACCCCGTCGTCTGGTACAGTGGCAATCTTTATCACATCGTGGTCAATTCCTGGAGCACCCGGACGGCCTACCACCTCACCTCCAAGGACGGCCTGACCCGCTGGGTCAACCGCGGGGTGGCCTACGACCCAAGAAAAGACTTTGTCCGCTACACCGACGGCACCGTCAATCATTGGAATAAGATGGAACGCCCCGGAGTGCTGCTGGAAAACGGCCATGTCAAGTACTTCACCCTGGCGGCCATAGATGTCGAAAAGAATGAGGACCGGGGAAACGACAACCACGGCAGCAAGGTTGTCGTGATTCCGTTCGACGGTGAGGCGTTTGATCGCGACATGGCAAAAATCATCGCCGCTGAAGACGCCGCCACGCAGGAGGCCGCGCCCGGCAGCCCAAATAAATGATCCCCACCCAAAGTGCGGGGTCATTTATTTTTGTCTTCGGCCAGCATATTCAAGAGCTTGCCGCATTTGCAGCAGGAGAAGCCATCGGGCTGGATCATGTCCAGGACGCCTTCTTCCGGGGTGGGGACGTTGTAGTGGTTGCAGCCGATGCATTTGGTGTCCACTTCGCCCAGGTGTTTGTTCATGATTGGATGGCAGCCTTGCAGAGCGGGGCAGGATGTGCCACTGTCCGCTCAAATGTTATGAGAATCCTTTCCATTTGCGTTCTCTTCGGAACATTGGGATTTCTGCCCCAGAGCATCAACGACGCGATGGCTCAAGAGGCGAATCAACTCACGCCGGTGCCGATTCAATCGGTGACGATCGAAGATTCCTTCTGGTCACCCAAACGCAAGGTCTGGCAGGAAGTCACCATCCCGGATTGCTTTGACAAGTTCGAGAATGACCGCGGCGGTGCGTTGAATAATTTTGACCGCGTTCGCGATGGCAAGTCGGACGGTCACGCGGGCCCGCCGTGGTATGACGGATTGATTCACGAAATGATCCGTGGCTCGGCTGACTTTCTGGCGGCCCATCCGGATCCGGCGTTGGAAAAGCGGATTGACAGCTACATCTCCCGCATTGCGGCGGCCCAGGACAAGGATCCGAATGGTTATCTTAATACGTGGACAGAGCTGGAACATCCCAACCAGCGCTGGGGACTGAACGTCGGCAATGACGGCATGCAGCACGAAATGTATAACGTGGGCGCGCTCTGCGAGGCGGCCGTTCATTATTATCAGGCCACGGGCAAAACCAGCTTGCTCAAAGTCGCCGTCAAGCTGGCAAATTACACCTGCGACCAAATCGGGCCGGCGCCAAAATACGAATTGGTTCCCAACCACGCCATCGCCGAGGAAGCGTTTGGAAATTTGTATCTGTTTTTTCGCGAACATCCGGAACTGAAACGCGGGATGCCGGTCACGGTGGATGAACGACACTATCTGGATCTCGCGCAATACTGGGTGGAAGCGCGCGGACATCAGCGCAAAGATCAGCCGTCGTATGGCGCCTACAACCAAGACGACCAGCCGGTCTTTGAGCAACAAACCATCGAAGGTCACGCGGTTCGCGCGGCGTTGTTGGCCGCGGGCGTGAGCGCCCTTGCGGGCATCAACGGCCGCGGCGATTATCGCGCCGCCGCCGTTCGCTTGTGGGAAAATATGAACGGCAAAAAAACGTATGTGACTGGCGGCATTGGCGCGACCGCGAGGAACGAAGCCTTTGGCAGAGATTATTTCCTGCCGAACGACGGCTACCTGGAAACCTGCGGCGCAGTCGGCGGGGGGTTCTTTGATCGCAACCTGAACCTGCTCACCGGTGACGCGCGATACGTGGACGCGCTGGAGCGCGAACTTTACAACGGGGCGCTGGCCGGCGTTTCGCTGGCGGGAAATTCCTACACTTACGTCAACCCGCTGCAAGCGGCTAACGGCAACTCGCGTTGGGCATGGAATGGTTGCCCGTGCTGTCCGCCGATGTTTCTGAAGTTGATGGGCGCGATGCCTGGCTATATTTATGCTCAAGACAAGACGGGCGTTTATGTGGACCTGTTCGTCGGCAGCAAAGCGAAGATTCAACTGGCTGGCCACACTGTCCGCGTGACCCAGACGACGGATTATCCCTGGAATGGCAATCTAAGAATTGCCATTGAGCCAGCCAGGGCCGACGAATTCGATTTGCATATCCGCATTCCCGGCTGGTGCCAGGGGGCGACGTTGCCGGACGATTTGTATCAAGCCGGCAACCGTCCGCTGAACGGGGCCGCGCACCTGAAAATAAACGGCAAGCGGGTCGAGAATGTTGATATTATTCACGGCTACGCCATGCTACAGCGCCGCTGGAAATCCGGTGATGTCGTGCAGGTGAATTTCGACATGCCCGTGCAACGCGTGACCGCGAATCCAAATGTCGAGGCCGACAAAGGCCGGGCTGCCTTGATGCGCGGTCCGATTGTTTACTGCTTTGAGGGCGCGGACAACGGAGCGGCGGTGCAAAATCTCGTCATTCCTCCGGGAACGGTATTCACCCCGGAATACCGGAGCAATTTGCTCGGCGGAGTCACCGTTCTCAATGGAACCGCCACAGGAGTGTTTCGGACCGGCAATAACCAGATGACTTCCACGCCATTCCATGTCACGGCAACGCCTTATTACGCCAACGCCAATCGCGGCACCTGCCAGATGCAAGTTTGGATGCCGGAAAACCGGGATGGGGCCAAACCGCAAGGACAAGACTGAAACAATCCGGTTTCGTGGCTTCAGCGGTATATTGCAATTTACCGGAGGACCGCTGTGCGGTTGCGGCGGGATCTGAAAACCGTCTCCGGTTTCTGTTTGTAAAGCCAGCGGCGAAATTTCCGCTCGATGCGCCTTACAGAATCAGCCTCGAAATGGATGATCCTCACTCACATGCGGTTCGAGCCATTTGCATAATGTTGTTTTCCTTCTGATATGAATAAACGACCTTGGAGTGGCCGGTTGAACTGCCCGCGAGTGGCCGGTTTTCAACCGCCCGGTGACAGCTCCGGGGCAGATTGTGCCGGCGATACGACAACAACCAACGCGTGCCCTTGGTGGCGACCATGGCATCCTCGCTCTCGGTCTGCCGGACCAATTCCCGGCGCAAATCAGCGAGTTTCTCATTCATCAGCTTCATCACGTGAAATCGGTCGAACACAATCAGCGCCTCGGGCAGCATTGAAGTGAGGCGACGGTTAACGGTTCTCGACCGCCAGCACCATGCCGGGGTCGGATAAGTCGCCGGGAGTCGCGGCCTGGGTGCCGACCTGTTCAATGAGGCTGCCCGGAATGGTAATTGTCGCACCGCCAATGCGGACCAACCGCGTAATGTCTTCCGCGCCGTCGCCGGCCAGGTCTTGAGCCAGGATGCGAGCGTCGCGCAGCGGGCTTTTCAGTTGGAGAGTCAGATTCCGGTAGTGTCCGAAAATGCCAAAGGGACCTTTGGCGTCAGCCGTGTTGACGGTTACGTCGGCGGAAGGCATGAACCAGGCGTTGGTCTTGGCAGTCCGTTCCAACGCGCA
Organism: uncultured Verrucomicrobiae bacterium; assembly: GCA_963707025.1. Lineage (GTDB taxonomy): Bacteria > Verrucomicrobiota > Verrucomicrobiia > Limisphaerales > Palsa-1400 > JBEKOF01. Next base: position 658,652 of record CAVPOM010000006.1, read on the forward strand.
GACGGCGACGGCGCCGTTGGGGAATTGCCCCGCGATGACAAAGGGCAATTCGCCTTCCGCGGCGACCAGCGGGAGCGGCAGGTTCCGCGAAACGCGGGCGGGCGCGCCTTGCTTCGCGTCCTTGCCCAGGACTTGCGAATCCCACGTCTCGCCGCGCTGGAATACCCAATCGTCGGTGAGAATGGCAGTGTCCAGATTTACGAAGCCGTTCCCGGCCGCATAAGGTTCCGCCAGCCGCTGCCAGTGCAGAGCGCGGACGACTTCATCCATGCGACGTTTGAGCTGTCTGGGGCCGGCGAAAAACAGATCCGGATCGCCATTGGGGCGCAAGCCCACGAGCGGGAAACGCATGACCCCCATCGTGCAGCCGAGCGTGGCCGCGATATACACTTCGTCTTCGCAATTGATGAGGGCAGTGGCCTCGGGGTGTCCCTGCGCCGCATGGAGCGTCTGCGCCACGCGGTCCAGCGTCGTGGCAACAGAGAGCAGCGGACTAACATCATAGGTGCGGAAGACGTTTGTGTTCCTCAATACTCTGATGCGGCCGGAATTCCAATTCAGAGTCGGGAACCTCCCCTCATTTTGCCAATCTCCGTTGAATGGGCCTTCCCCGCTCATGTGCTCCAGGATCAAAGCGGGATACTCGGCCTGCTTAAGGTGCTGCACGGAAAGGTCCCCGTCGCCGCCGTCAATTTTCCAATACCCCACCCCGGCGTCCTCGCTCCACTTCAGGAGCGGCTCGATCCTGATTGGTGGTGTTTGGCGTCCCGCGAGTCCAAAGCGCCAGACCGCGCCAGCCCTCCTTGCGAACGGCCTGGCTCAGCAGTTTGAGCCGTTCCCCCGGCGTGCCCGCGAAAGACGGAAATTTATTTGTGTCCAGCACCATCGAACTGGAGCGTCCGGCATAATATCCATCGTCCATAAGAAAATAGAGGTCCTGACGCACCTTCGGATAGAACGTCTTCGCCCACCCATGCGGCCCGAACACCTGATCCTCGGTGAAGGCAGCCTTCGCCAGGTTGGCGCCGCTGCCGCCTTCCAAGATCGCTATATCAATGTTGGAAGCGCCCTGTCCATAGGCATAATTCTGGGTTTCCCAGGTGCAAAAGTAATTCGGCGCGGTGGCCGGCTCCTGGGGAACCAAGTTGACATTCGCGCCGCCGGACGCCTCGGCCCATGCCTTGCCGATGACATTGAGTAAACCATCGGAAGTCTGCAGCGACAATGTCCTCTGATTGGGGATCAGTGAATACCACGCGTAACGCTCCACATACGAGAGGCTTTTCATCATGGCCGCCGACGAGGTCGCGAAGCGGGCGGCTGTCTCGGCGTCAGGATAGGTCTCGGTGTTCCAGTTCACCATGGCATATTCCGTCACCCAGACCGGGATGTGGTAGGTGTCGTGGACATAGGCGATCTCTTGGCGGAGGTTTTCGGTTGCCTGCGCCACATCGAAGTTTGATTGATAGGGGTGAATGCAGATAAAGTCCACGCGATAGCCCTGTGCTTTGATTTGCGCCATGAACTGCGCCAGCCATCCATTGGTTTTGGTATCGTCTCCCCTTCCTGTGGCTGGACTGCCGAGTCGCAAACCGGTGGCCTGCAATCGCGGCCAGTCGGCAATCGCCTGCTCAACTGTCATGTGCGATTGTCCCCACTCGTTGGGCTCGTTGAAGCCGAGTAGAACGCCGGCACCAGTGGCAACAGCGGCATCAAGGTCTTTCTGGTTCACATTATTGTGGCCCCAGATCATCGGAACAAACTGAATGCCAGGCGTCTCCCCGATCGGGGACGTTCCCCAGTCATAGTACCAGCCAACACGCAGGGCACCCATGTTAGCAATTGCTCGCGGAATGCGGGGATAATTACCCACACCTTTTTGGGCAACTTGAGCACTTGCACAAAGCAGCATGGTGAAAGAAATGGCTATCGTGGCGCTGACGATGCGTGCCGTCAGAAAAGGCTGTATTTTGTTCATGGGGTCATTTGTCGGCACCGGGGCCGATGGGCTGCGTTCCGACTATCTTTAGGAACGCCACTCCGGGGGCCGGAACCTTGGTGGTATAGCTGGCAAATGTTCCCATATCCTGCCTGGCCCTTGTATCACGAACCGAGAAACGGCCATTTAATCCAAGCATGCTCGCGTTCACGGTCATATTAGTTGATATTTCCCATTTGATTTCTTGCCCACAACCAGCGTGGGTTCTTTCTTGAAGCTCTTCCCACTTCATAGATTTGCAAGCCATTTTTCTCCCGGATGCGGAGACACCTCCTCAGTAGTTTCCGGTGTTTTGACATGATCCGCCTGCGCATCCGTGAAGATGGATTCCTGAGCCGGATCATGTCGCCGCAATGGCCGGCAGGAGGCGTGGCCCGCAAAACCGGCACCGTGTGGGCGGCCAGGGCGGCGCAATACACCGTGGAATAAATAATCAACGGCAGTCCGCTTGATGATTCAACCTTCGCCCCGGCTCATTTCCCCGTTTTCACAAACCGTCGGCAAAAATCCCGCACCGACCGCGCCGCACTTTATCGGGCGACCGCTCGCAGCGTGAAGGCGCCTGAGAGCGGACTGGCTTTGCTCGCTCTAATGTCGTGGGCCGACACCCAGTTTCCGCTGAAATCCCGCGGGCCGGCGACTTCGCGACTGGCGAAGAGGGTCGTGCCACCCGGCGTTTTGGAATCCGCCCGGCCGATCAAGGGCATGTCCGCAACCGGCAGCAGCACCAAGCCAACCCCCGCAGTGTCGGAAAGCTTGAGCCAGTGCAGGTTGCGCTTCGAGGCGCGGAACAGGACGTTGCCGGCGCGACAGGTTCCCGAAGGCTCGCCAACGTGCCCGTCGGGATAGTCCGTGAAATAGGCATCGCGCTGCCAACTCATTTGCGTCATGGCGGCTGGCAAGGAAAACTTCATGCCTTCTTCCCAGAGGCTCTTGTTGTCGCCGGTCCAATCCAGAGTCCAGTTCACCACCACTTCGGCATCCGTTTTGATGTCGTACGTGGAGGTGAGGGCGCCGAGCGTGGCGCCGCCAGCCGCCCCAAGGACTTTACTGGTGACCGAGACGCGTATTGTGCCGTCGGCACTGGCGGGCGCGGCCGTCACTTGGGCGCTGTCGGTGACTGGCGGATTCGGGGCGCGATAGAACGCTCTTTCACTGCTGGCTTTTGCCTCCCCAAGGTTCAGAATAGGGCCGCCAACAACAATAGCCTTGCCGTGGACGCGCCATGACTGCATGGTCCCGGAGCGCTTGTCGAAAACAATCTCCTGAAGGTGGTTTGAAACACGGAGCGTGTCCGGGCTGTCCTGAGTGGTCAGAGCATCGCCGGAGGCCAAGGCTGCGGGCGCTTCTGGAACGGGAGCACCGTCCACCGCCAGGTTAACGGCCACGACGGAAGTGCCATCGGCATGGTCGAACTCCAGCCGCAGTTTCGTAACTCCTTTCGGAGCGGGGAACGAAGCTTGGACCGATTCTGCCGGCGCACAGTTTATATGCTGGACACCGCTTTTCAGGGTCGCCGTGCCCTTGTAGGCAGTCCAGCGACAGGCCAGTTCGCTGAGATCAGTGAACGAGTAGCGATTGGTGATTGACACGGCAAAAGTTCCGCCGGAGGCCGGGAGTATGCACGTTCCGACCTGGACCGGGCTATAGACCTGCTTGACGATCCACCATTCGGGCTTGAGAACCCGGTATGCGGTGACGACTCCCTTGTCGTTTTCCTGCCTGAGATTATCCGGCCCCCAGGGGCCTTCGTGGGGCGCTGGCGCATTTTTGTCGGCAATGCCCTGGCTCTGCCATTCCCAGATAAAAGATCCGAGAATGGTGGGGGCTTTCCAAACCTTGTTCCAAACCCCGATCATCGCTTCGGACCAAAGATCATGCTCACCCGGGTCGTATTTTTGCGTTTCCGGCTGCCAGAAGATGTGCGGGTTTTCGGAGAAGTTCGCGGGCCTGCCGCTCCTGATGATCGTGTCAACCGCACCAGGTGAGGGATAATGATCGTCCTGCCAGAGCTGACCGGTGACGTTGCGCGGGCTGGTGCTGGAGACGAATGCCGGGCGGGTCGGGTCGGTGGCCCTGACCAGGTTCATGACCTCTTGGGAATTCGGTCCCATCGGATTTTCGTTGCCAAGGCTCCAAGCGAGGACGCAGGGGCGGTTCTTGTCCCGGGCGAGAGTCTCAGTCGCGCGTTGCAGCAGGAAAGGCGCGTAGGCAGGATCTCTGACTTGATTGCCAATCCAGCAGTAGGGGACTTCGTCGAGGATGTACATGCCCTTTTCTTCACAGAGTTCCAGGAATCGCTGCGCATGGTTGTAGTGGCTGGTGCGAACGGCATTGATATTGGCGGCCTTCATCAGGGTCAGGTCCTTTTCCCAGTTGGCTTCGATCAGAGCAAATCCCTTGTCCGCCCAATAATCGTGGCGGCAGGTGCCGGTGCATTTGATGGGGCGGCCGTTCCAGAGAACGATGTTATTCTTGAAGTCAATTTGCTTGAATCCGAACCGCTGCTCGACACGCTCCACCGGTTTCCCGCCGGTGGTGAGCTGCATGACGGCGTAATAGAGGTTGGGCTTCTCAGCGCACCAGAGGGCTGGCGCCTTCACCGGGGCGGTCATGGCGATGGTGGCGGTGCCGTCCGCGCCAATGATTCCATGACCGGAAATCTGAACACCGACCGGGGTGGAAGGCTTCGCCGCGACCAGGTTGCCGGTGATAGCGACAGCCTCCCCTGGCGTGCCCGTGACCTGCACCGTGGTGTTGAGCGTGGCGTCCCGGTACTCCGAATCCAGCGGCGTCTGAATGGTGATGTCTGAGACATGGGTTTGCGGTACTGCGATCAGGGAGGTGTCGCGGTAGATTCCTCCCATGCACTGATAGTCGCCAGTCTCGCAGTCGTCGGAGGGAGTGGTTTTGGAGACGCGAACGGCGAAAAGGTTGCGCTGGCCGGGCTTGACCAATCCGGTCAAGTTGATATTCCAGGCGGTGTAGCCGCTCTCGTGATAGCCGGCTTTTTGACCGTTGGCATAGACCTCGGCGCCGTCCAGAGCGCCGTCGAAGTGCCAATAGATATTCCGGCCCTGCCATGACGCCGGCACATTGACCCACCGCCGATACTGGCCAACCGTGTTGTCAACCGAACCGTATGTGGGTGCGGAATAGCCATACATTTCCCAGTTGGAGGGAACCGGGAGGTCATCCCAGCTCGCGTCATTAAAGGTGGGCGCGGCAAACTCATCGAGAGGGGCCTCCGGGTTGGCCGGCGCCTTCTGCTCAAGCGGCTGCCATACTACTTCCTGCCCCGCACGCTCGACATGGATCTGAAACTCACAGATGGAGGCCCAGGCGCCGGAGGCATGCCCTTTGACCGTCACCCTGACGAAACGAGCATTCGCGGGCGTTGTTTTGACAGGCCCATTGCCAATCCCAGGTTCAGCCGAGGCATCCGCCAGCGTGACCCATTTTCCGCCATCTTCTTTGCCTTCGATGCGGCATTGATACCCGCCCGCCGCCTTCTCCCAAGTGAGGCTTGCTCCGGTGACATGCTCAGTCTTGCCGAGATCGGCCTGCAGCCATTGCGGAACGCTGTCATCGCTCGCGCACCAACGCGTGTTGTTTTGGCCATCGAATGCGTCTTCCGGAGGGTGGTTCCCCTCGCTGCTCGACGCACTGATCCCCAGTTTTCCCACAGGGCCCTGGGCGAAGACGCCCCCTGCCTCGATGCGACCGTGCGTCAGCGCAAATTTCCAGGTGCCGGTCATCGGCAGGTTCCACGGGTTTTTCGAACGCAGCGCGTCCGGCGGCACCGGGGCGGCGGTTGGCAGGGGCAGGGGCAAAGAGGCGGGGGAGACGCGCCCGACATCCTGCGCCATCGCGGGACAGGCGAGAGTGGTCAATATTGGGACGCACAGCAGTGTAAAGGTCTTGAAGCTCATTGGTAACTATTCCTGGCTTTTCGTTGGACTGGCCCGGAGTTTGAGGGCGTGGGAACGTGAAGGCAATCAAAAAGCGGGAAGCGAAAATGACCGCGAACTGGATTCCCAAAGATTTAAACACGGACGAGACTGGTTTTCCGGAGAACCTCGTGCGCACCGGGCGAAGAAAATGAAGAGATGCGATTATGCGCGACTGGTCCCGTTTCAACTTACTACCGCGCTTCGGCTTAAAATTCACGTGCGTTGGTTACTCCATGGGCGCGTGGCATGCGGGGATGGCGGTCTGCCGTGATACACGTCTGGCCTCTGTCGTTCTGGCCTCGCCCGCCGTGCGCATGAATCCCTGGATAGAGCAACGCACTATGAGCCCTGCTATTCGGGGGACATTGCAGAAGGTGCGCGAGCTGTGCGAGAGGTTGAATTACACTGCGCTGAATTTGACCTCGGCCCTGCCTGCCATCCCCAAGGAGAATATATTGTTGATCGAAGGTATCCATGATTTGTTTGTGCCGAAGGAAGATGTCGAGGACCTCTGGCAGGCGTGGGGACGGCCCGAAATTTGGCGGCTGCCGCACGGACACTTCGGCGTTTGTTGTGGCGTCGTGCCAGGCTTGACGGGGCGCGTCCTTCGCTGGCTGGAACCACGACTGCAGGCTGATAAAGACCAAAGAACCCCTCGTTAGCGGATATGAATCAAGCAGCCCTGCCATCCCGAAAAGCGAAAGCGTTGCTGCGACGGATTCTCACGGTGCTGGCGGTGTTGATCGGCGCGCTTCTGGCATATGCCGGTTGCCGCTTTGGCTTCGGCATAGTTCTTGAAGCTGCGGACACGCTGCTGCCTGGCCACGTAATAGCCAAGACGGTAAAAGTCATACCCCGGACTTTTGCCGTAGATCGTGGCCTTTTCGCGCCGCTGGCGGATAATGACCGGGAATTTCATCTTCTGGGTTTGATTTTCAGATTTGGCTGGAATTTGTGCGGAATCTGTGCGGTAAACGCCATTTTCCCCAACTTCATAGGGAGAAATGGCTGTCCGACATGGATTCGAACCATGACAAAGGCCTCCAAAGGGCCTTGTGCTACCGTTACACCATCGGACAGGGCAGGGATAGCTTAACCCTGACGGCTGCCGACTGCCAATAGAAATCAACGGGAGGCGGGGGTGAGAGGACGAATGGGACGAACCGGCAATCGGTCAAGGCAGTTCGACCAAGGCAGTCCAGAATTGGGGGCCGAATTTGCCTCGGAATTTTTCGAGGAGGGTTTCGGCGCAGCCACGGGAATCGGTCAGGGCGAAGGTGGCGGAGCCGCTGCCGGTCATCAAGGTGGCGGCGGCGCCGTGTTCGCGGAAGAATTCCTGGAATAGTTGGAGCAGGGGATACTTGAGCAGGGCTGGGGCTTCCAGGGAGTTGTAGAATTCTTTTCCCGCATCGGCCAGGGCGGCGCTTTGCAGAAGGGCGATCAGGCCTTGGGCGCGGCCGGGTTTGCCGTGGAGCGCCTCCGGACGACGGGCCAGTTGTTCGTAGGCCCACGGGGTGGAGATGCCAAAGCCGGGATGGACCAACAGCATCCAGGCGCCACCCAGCGCGGGAAAGAAATCCAGGGGGGTGATCAGTTCGCCGCGGCCAGTGGCCAGAGCCGGACGGCTTTGCAGGAAAAAGGGTACGTCGGAGCCAAGCGAACCGGCCAGTTGCAACAACAGCTCCGGGCGGAGCGGCTGGCCGAAAAGTTCATTCATGCCCAGGAGGGTGGCGGCGGCATTGCCGCTGCCGCCGCCCAAGCCCGCCGCGATGGGAATGGTCTTCTCCAGATGAATGCGGACGCCTTCGTTAATGCCGGCGGTTTTGAGAAAGCGCTCCGCCGCGGCAAAGACGAGGTTTTTGGAATTGGTCGGCAAAAGCGGGTCATTGCATTTCAGGCGCAGCCTTGTGCCGTGGCGCTGGAAGGTCAGGCAATCGTGGAGGTTGACCGGATGCAGGACGGTCTCCAGTTCGTGGAAACCATCGGGGCGCCGGCCCAGGATGTTGAGGAGGAGGTTGACCTTGCAGGAGGAATGCTTCTCAAGCGGCATGGGAAATGGCGGGGCGCGGCCAGGCCGCCCCGCTGCTTTTTCCGGCGGATGCAACCCTCCCGGTTATTGATCGAACACGTGGAATCGGCTGCCCGGGATAAACGGCGCCATGTCTCCACCGCCGAAGCCCAGGGAGGTGTCCGGCGAGGTCATCTGATCCGAATACCAATTGGGTTTGTAGCTGTCCGGATTGACGGGGTTTTCCGGCAGGAAAATCGGGCCGTAGTTCTTGGGGGAATGATTGGGGAAGGGGAATGTGGCCACTTCATAAAGGCCAACGGCGGTGCGGGCGAAGGTGCGGTCAATGCCGTGGAAAACACCGGTGGTATAGCCTTGATCGCGGCTGACCAGAACGGTGGTTTGTTCGATGGAGCGGCGCAACTCACCCAGGCGGGTGATTTCGGTCAGGTTGTTGAGGCCCCGACCGAGTTTTTGCTCCGGGCCGGCGCAACCGGCCATGACCAGGGTCATGCCCAGCAACGGGATAATTGAGGAAAATAATTTACGCATATATACACACTCTTTCTGCTAAAATAGCGGTCTGTGCGGAATTGTCTAGCTTTTTTCTGCTTTTTTCTCCTGCCGCTCCCAATACCAGGCGATCCAGACGCTCACCTCGTAAAGCAGTTGCAGGGCCACCGCCATCACGATCTGGGTGAGAACCTCAGGGGTGGTGAGCAAGGCGCCCAGAACCAGATTCCCAACAATGACGTAGCGGCGCATGCTGGCCAGTTTCTGGTAATTGAGGATGCCGATTTTGACCAGCGCCAGCAGCACCACCGGCAACAGAAAGCCCAGTCCCATGCCCAGCATGAACTTCAGGACAAAGCTGATGTAAGTTCCCGCCGACCAATAGGGCACGCTCACCCCCATCCATTCGGCGTATTGCTGGGCGAACTTCAGCGCGGTGGGCATGATGACAAAATAAGCGACCGAAATCCCGGCCAAGAACAGAAAAAGAGAAACGACGAAGGCGCGCAGGAAGTACTTCTTCTCCCGGATTTTCAGGGCGGGCATGAGGAATTGCCCAAAATAATAAAAAACAAAGGGCGAGGCCAGCAGCAGTCCGCCAAAAAAGGCCAGATGAAACGAGGAAAAAAACGGGGCCGACGGATCCAGGTAAATCAGGCCCGGTCCTCCCGCCGGATCGGCCTCCTCCGGGTTGGGAACAAGCCGCAAAGAAAAAAGCTGCTGGCCGCCCACCTCGACCGGCTCGACTTGCAGAGTGATGGCGGGATTGGTGCCCAGATCCAGCGAGCCAAGCCGGTTGGTTTTCAAAATCACCGGCCTGAGCCGGGCCGCCCCGATTTGGAAGGTGACGATCTGGTTGGTTTCGTCGGGCAGAAAGGCGATATGGCGCTGGGCGGCGCGATGGAGCGGCCAACTCAGAACGGCGATCATGGCCCGGGCGTTGAACAGGCAAATCAACATCCCGACCAAGGTGGCGGCGGCGCTTTTAATCAGCGTCCAGCGCAGGTCTTCGAGATGTTCGAGAAAAGTTTTTACGACGCCACCGCCCTCGGCCGCTTCCTCATCCTCCGGCCGGAGTTGGTCGTTGCGTTCTGCCATGAGAAACCATCACCGGCCGTGGTCAAGCCTTGGGAGCAGTGGAGGGTGGAGCCGTGCTGACGGGTTGAGTATTGGCAGGCGGTGGGGCCGCCGGGTAGGTCGGTTGCTCGTTCATCGAGCTATGGATTTCGTCGGTGACTTCGCGCGACGCTTTCTTGAACTCCTTGATCCCCTGACCCAGCCCCTTGGCGAATTCTGGTATTTTCTTGGCGCCAAACAGCACCAGGATGACCACAAAAACAACGACCAGTTCAGGGCCGCTCAGAAAACCTGCATTTAGTGTATTCATATATTCGCTTGCTGATATATAAATAAACCAGTTGCCGCCAATAGTAAAGCCCGCTTTTTGCGGTTTTTGGCGCAACGCCGGCCGCCCTGAAAACAGCCCGGGAATACCCGCGCCCTCCGCCGGGGAAAAGCGGCGGCGTGAAACAGACAATGCGTTGGCCCGTCCCAAACCCTCCCGCCCTCCCGCAAGATTTGGCCGGTTTTTGCCAAGGGGGGGGTAGTCGCTCCGCCGGCCTGTGGGTAAGTTGAGAATGAAATTATGAGCATTAGAAGGCATGAAATTAGATCAGCGGGCAACTTTGGACCGCCGCCGGCGGCGTTGCCTCCAAACGACGCGGTCCTCATCGGTCAGGCGCGTTCGTTCCCCGCGCGGTCCGGCGTCCCGGGTTTGGCGGCCCAGGCCTGAACCGGAAAGGCAAGCGACATGTACATCGCCAGAACCAGCCCATCTGTTACCCAGCGCGACGAAAAATCCCGCGGCGCCCCGGCCGCAACCGCTTTCGGCTGCCCGCGCAATTTTCTCGACAACCGCTTCGTCTATACGGTGGTGTCGGCGCGGGCCCGGGGCCTGGCCATCGGCATCAACATGAACCCGGATCGGTTCTGCAATTTTGACTGCCTTTATTGCGAGGTGGACCGGAAGCTGCCCGCCGCCGAACGGGAGTTGGACGTGGGGGTGATGGCGGAGGAATTGGACAAGACACTCTGCTTGGTGCGGTCGGGCAAGATCCGCGAGCATGCGGCTTACCGCGAGTTGAGCGACGAATTGCTGCAATTGCGCCATGTCGCCTTGAGCGGCGACGGCGAACCGACCCTCTGTCCCAATTTCGCCGAGGCCGTCCAGGTGGTCGTCCATGTGCGGGCGCGCAGTCCCCATTCGTTTTTCAAACTGGCCTTGATTACCAACGGCACCGGGCTGGATTTGCGGCCGGTGCAGGGCAGCCTGCAATACTTTACGCACGACGATGAGGTTTGGATCAAGCTCGACGCCGGCACGCAAGATTACATGAACCGCGTCAACCGCGGCGCGGTGCCGCTGGAAAAAGTCATTGCCAACATCGTCCTGGTGGGGCGGCAGCGGCCCGTCATCATCCAAAGTTTGTTCCCGTCGGTCCTCGGCCAGGAACCGCCCCAGGAAGAAATTGATGAGTATATTTTGCGGTTGAACGACCTAAAACAAGCCGGGGCGCGCATTTCGCTGGTGCAAATTTATTCGGCGACCCGGCCCATCGCCCATCCCGACTGCGGCCATCTGCCGCTGAAAAAGCTTTCCCAGATCTGCCAGCGGATCAAGGCGGAAACGGGCTTGAGAGCGGAAGTCTTCTGAGCGCGCCGGGCGGCGGGCGCGGGCCCCGGTCTAAGGAATATCCCTAGACCTTCTAGTTGCTTTTCCCCAGACGCGTCTGGCAGGATGCCTGATTGTTGGCGGAGCGTGATCGGTGCTAAATTGCTCACATGACAACAAATTTTGTGCAGCCAAACGGGGACAAGCCCATGAACCGCCGCGACAACAAAGGCCTGATCGAGAGCCTGATCAACTCGAAAATCTTTCAGGATTACGAGAAGGCGTTCAGCGAAACGACCGGCCTGCCCGTCTCCTTGCGCCCGGTGGAATCGTGGCAGTTGCCGCACCACGGCAAGCGCCACGAAAATCCCTTGTGCGCCATGCTGGCGGAAAAGAGCCGGTCTTGCGCAACCTGCCTGCAAATGCAGCAAAAGCTGTCGGAAAGCGCCCACTTTGAACCCGCCACGGTGACCTGCCAGTTGGGATTGGTGGACACGGCCGTGCCGGTTCGTTTGGGCGAGCAGTTGATCGGCTTCCTCCAAACCGGCCAGGTGCTGCGGAAGAAGGCCACGCCCTCCCAAGTCGGGCGCACCGCCCGGCTCATCGCTGAATGGGGTCTGCAGGTGAGCGGGGAACGGCTGAAAAGCCTCTATGCTTCAACCCGGGTGTTGTCGTCCAAACATTACCAGGCCATGGTCCAACTGCTCAGCATCTTCGCCCAGCACATTTCGGTGGTGAGCAACCAGATTGTGGTGGGCCGGGAACACGCCGAATCGCCGGTGATCCGGAAGGCCAAGGAGTTTATTGTCGAGAATCAGGCGGAGGATCTTTCCCTGGGCCAGGTGGCCAAGGCGGTCAACACCAGCGTCTTCCACTTCTGCAAAATGTTCAAGAAAGCGACTGGCTTGAACTTCACCGAGTATGTGTCGCGCGTGCGGGTGGAAAAGGCCCGCAATCTTCTGCTCAATCCCAATTTGCGCATCAGCGAAATCGCTTATGAAGTCGGCTTCCAGTCGCTCACCCATTTTAATCGCGTTTTTAAGAAAATCACCGGCCAGTCCCCCACCGATTACCGCGGCCAACTGGCCCCGGCGTGAAACAGGGGCGCCGGGCCAACCCGGTCGTTTATCCTGTCTGTGGCCCGGACCCCGGTGGCATTAGGCCGTGATGGACGCTTATTCCAAAATGACCAGGGCCGAGTTGGTGAAGAGACTCAAGGCTTGGGAGGCCGGCTCTGTTCCCGCCAGCCAGGCCACCGCGGCCCTGCAAGCCGGGGAACGCCTCGAGGCGGTCAAGGAGCTGCACGAGCTGAAATCGGCGCTCGATGCCCATTCCATCGTGGCCATCACCGACGCGCGCGGCCGCATTACCTATGTCAACGACAAGTTTTGCCAGATTTCCCAGTATTCCCGCGCGGAGTTGCTGGGCCAGGACCATCGCCTCATCAACTCCCGGTTTCATGCCAAGGCGTTTTTCCGCGGCCTCTGGACCACCATCGCCCGGGGCAAAGTTTGGAAAGGGGAAATCCGCAATCGCGCCAAGGACGGCAGTCTTTACTGGGTGGACACGACCATCTTTCCCTTTCTGGATGCGGGCGGAAAGCCGGTGCAGTACATCGCCATCCGCACGGACATTACCGAGCGCAAACGCACCGAAGTCAGGCTGGCCGAATTGGCGCAAAGCCTGGCCGAGAAGAACAAGGAATTGGAAACGGTGGTCTATGTCGCCTCCCACGATCTGCGTTCTCCCCTGGTCAACATCCAGGGATTCACCAAGGAATTGCAACGCGACTGTGACCGCATTCGCGAGTTGATGGAGGGCGGCGAGCCGGCGGCCCTCAAGGAACGCGAACTGAACACGATTCTCAGCCGGGATGTGCCCGAAGCGATGGAATTCATCCAGGCCGGCGTGGTCAAGATTGACGCCTTGTTGGCCGGCTTCCTTCGTTTTTCCAGGCTGGGCCGGGCGGCCCTGAGAATCGGGCCCCTGGACATGAAGGCCACGCTGGCCGGCATTGCGCAAACCGTCGAGTTCCAGCTCCAACAAGCCGGCGCCACCCTGCAAGTCGGGCCCCTGCCGGACTGCCGGGGTGACGCCATCCAAATCAACCAGGTCTTTTCCAATTTGATTGATAACGCCATTAAATATCGCCACGCCAACCGCCCCGGGCTGATTGAAGTGTCCGGCCGGGTTGAAAACGGCCGTTGCACCTATGCGGTCAAGGACAACGGCATCGGCATTGCCCCGGAACATCAGGCCAAGGTGTTCGAGATTTTCCACCGCTTGGACCCTGCCGCCTCCGAAGGGGAAGGACTGGGGTTGACCATCGCCCAGAAAATTCTGGAACGACAGGAGGGCAGGATCTGGGTGGAATCCAAAGCCGGGCAAGGCAGCATTTTTTTCGTTTCTTTGCCCGCCGCTTGAGGCATAAGTGGCATGAGCATGACCAAAGAAGTAGTTGTCTTGATTGCCGATGATGATCTGGGCCACGTCCGCCTGATCGAGAAGAATCTCAGCCGGGCCGGGCTGCACAATCCCATTGAGCGGTTTGGCAACGGCCAGGAGATATTGGATTTTCTCTTCGGCCGCGGCCCGCGCCGGCGGGCCGGGGAAGCGTCCTACTTGCTGCTGCTGGATATCCGCATGCCAAAAATGGACGGCGTGGAAGTGCTCCGGCAGATCAAGGCCGACCCGGAGCTAAGGAAAATTCCGGTCATCATGCTCACGACCACCGATGATCCGCGCGAAGTGGAACATTGCCATGCCCTGGGTTGCAGCACCTACGTGGTCAAACCGGTGGATTACGAAAAGTTTGCCGAGGCGATCAAGCAGTTCGGCTTGTTCATTGCGCTGGTGCAAGTGCCCGAAGTTCGCACCTGAGTGGAGCATGAGGGCAGACAAACCAGCGGCGACGCTTTTGATTGTGGATGATGATCGCGGGCTGCTGCGCTTGGCGGCCAAGGCCCTGCAACGGGAGGGGTTCGCCGTCGCCACCGCCGCGGCCGGCCCGGAAGCCATGGCCTGGCTGAAAGCCAGCCGGCCGGATTTGCTCCTGCTCGATTTGAAGCTTCAGGATTGCGACGCCCGCCAACTCCTTCGTCAACTCTCCGACCTCAACCGCCTGCCCCCCTTCCTCATTATCACCGGCCAGGGCGATGAACGGGTCGCCGTCGAGATGATGAAAGGCGGCGCCCGGGATTACCTGGTCAAAGGCGCCGATTTTTTGGAGTTCCTGCCCAAGGTGGCCGCCCGCGTGCTGGCCCAGATCGAGCAGGAAGGCAAACTGGCCGCCGCCGAAGCCGCCTTGCGTTTGAGCGAGGAACGATTCCGCGTGGCCTTGAAGAATTCTCCCATCATGGTCTTTAACCAGGACACCCGCCTGCGCTATACCTGGGTTCACAACCAGGCGGTCGTGCAAGCGGGCCGCGACATGCTGGGCAGGACCGACGGCGAACTCTTTGCCGCCGCCGAGGCGGACCGGTTGACCCAGATTAAAGCCCGCGTTCTGTTGACAGGAACCGGTTTGCGACAGGAGATTTGCCGCGTGGCGGGCGGGGAAAAACATTTCTATGATCTGACGGTCGAACCGGTGCGGGATGCTCAGGGCCAGATCAGGGGCATCACCGGGGCGGCCATGGAGGTGACCGAGCGCAAGCGCTTGGAGGAGGAAATCCTGCAAATCAGCGAAATGGAACAGCGCCGCATCGGGCAGGATTTGCACGATGGCATTTGCCAGCACCTGGCCGGCATCGAATTGAAAAGCCAGTCCCTGGCCCAGACCCTGGAGAAGAAAGCCAAGGCCCAGGCCGCCCAAGCCGAACAAATCGCCCGCCATGTCCGTGATGTCCTCGGCCAGACCCGCTCCCTGGCCCGCGGCCTGTCCCCCTTTATTCTGGAAGCCGAAGGTTGGGTGTCGGCGTTGCGGGAATTGGCCGCCCACACACAGAAACTGTTCAACGTCAAATGTCATTTCCGCAACGACCGGCCGGTGGCGATTGCCGATCCGGCCATGGCCACCCATCTTTATCGCATTGCCCAGGAAGCCGTCACCAACGCCATCAAACACGGCAAGGCCAGCGCCGTCGAAATCAGCCTGACCCACGCCAACGATAAAATGGTTTTGGCCATCAGCGATAATGGCATCGGTTTTAAATCCCCGGCCCGGCCCGGAACCGGCATGGGCTTGCGCACCATGCAATATCGGGCTGGCAGAATCGGGGCCGCCTTGCTGGTGCAGACCCCGCCCGAGGGGGGGACCAGAATCGTTTGCTTTTTCCAGAACTCCGCCCGCCCGCCCGCCCCATGAAGCCGATGAGAAAAGCGGCCCAGGCGCAAACCAGAATCCTCATCGTGGATGATCATCCCATGATGCGGGAGGGTTTGGCCCAACTGATTGCCCACCAGCCGGACATGATGGTCTGCGGCGAAGCGGGCGAGGCGGGCGACGCCTTGGAAAAAGTCAGGCTGCTCAAACCCAACCTGGTCCTGGCCGACATTACGCTGCCGGGTCGAAACGGCCTGGAACTGATCAAAGACCTCCAGGCGATGGATGCCGGCGTTTTGGTTCTGGTTATTTCCATGCACGATGAATCCCTTTATGCCGAGCGTGTCCTCCGCGCCGGCGGGCGCGGCTACGTCATGAAACAGGAAGGCGGCAAAAAAATCATGGAAGCCATTCGCCAGGTTTCCGCCGGGCAGATTTTTGTCAGCGAAAAAATGTCGGCCAGGATTTTGGAACTGTTCTCCGGCCGCCGTCCGCCAGGCGGCAAAGCCGCGGTGCAAAACCTGACCGACCGCGAATTCGAGGTTTACCAATTGATTGGCCAGGGCCTGGGCACCAAGGATATCGCCCGGCAACTGCACCTCAGCCCCAAAACCATCGAAGTCCATCGCGCCAACATCAAAGTCAAGCTCCAGACCAAAAGCATGGCCGAACTCATCCGCCACGCCGTCCGCTGGGTGGAATCCGATAAGCGGGACTAATCCAGCCAGGCGCCGGGTTGGGATTCAACCCGTAAAGAATTCAGGGCGCTTCTCCCTTACTCCAGATGAATGATGCCTCGTTGCAGGGCGGTGGTGGCGGCTTGGGTGCGGTCGTTCGCGCTCAGTTTGGTCAGAATATGGCCCACATGCAGCTTGACGGTGACCTCGGCAATGGTCAGGTCAGAGGCGATTTCCTTGTTGCTTTTGCCCTTGACGATCAAGCGCAGAACGTCAATCTCCCGCGCCGTCAGGTCCGGGTGCGTCATCCGTTCGGCCAGGCGCGCGCCCACCGCCGGCGAGATGGACCGTTCGCCGGCATTGACCGCGCGGATGGTGTCAATCAACTCATTGCGCGCCGCGGTCTTAAGGAGGTAGGTGCGGGCTCCGGCCAGGAGAGAGCGATAAATGTCCTCCTCCCCATCGTGCGTCGAGAGCATGATGACGGCCGCGCCGGGAAATTCTTTGCAGATGGCCTCGGTCGCCTTCACCCCGCCGATGCCCGGCAGCTTTAAATCCATCAAAACGATGTCCGGCTGGTGCTGGCGGTAGGCGGCCACGGCTTGCTCGCCCGTGGAGGCCTCGGTCGTCACCACCATGTCGGCTTCGACGTTAATCGAACCGCTCAACCCCATCCGCACCACGAAATGGTCATCCACCACCATGACGCGAATTTTCTTTTTGGCTCCGGCTGTCATAAAAGCTCATCTCCTCAGGCGGCCGGCAACTGGAATTGACGCTCCGGCCCGGCGGCGGCCACGCCCTCCCGCTTTTCCGCGAACTCGGCGCGGATTTCCGTGCCCTGGCCGGGCACGCTGCACAGGGAGAAGCGGCCGCCCATCTTTTCCGCCCGTTCGCTCATGTCCAGCAATCCAAAATGGCCCCCATAAATGACCGCGCGGTTGTTGGTGTCGAAGCCTACCCCGTCATCCTGCACCCGCAAACAGACTTTGCCGGGGTCATAAGCCAGATGGACCGCGATCCGTCCGGCGCGGGCGTGCTTGAGCGCGTTGGCCAGCGCTTCCTGCGCGATGCGCAGCAGATTGTTCTCCACTTGCGGTGGCAATTTGCGCGGCACACCGGAAGTCTCCGCCGAAATCGGCACCAGCGAACTGCCCGACATCAGTTTGGTGACTTCGCGCAAGGCGGTGTCCAGGGTGCTGTTTTCCAGCAGGTGCGACCGCAAATCCCACACCGAGCGCCGCGCTTCAAACAGGCTGCGCCGGCTCATGTTCCGCGCCAGTTGCAGCATCTGCCGGGCCACGCCCGGCGCGGTGTCGAACTGGTCGGCGACCGTTTCCAGTTGGATCGTGATGGCCACCAGTTCCTGCTCCAGGGTGTCGTGAAATTCCCGCGCGATGCGGGTGCGCTCCTCCAGCACCGCCTCCCGTTGCAGCTTCTGTTGAATGATCGCCGTCTGGTGCCGGACCCGCCGGTTGAGCACAAATACCCAGGCGAAGCCGGCCAGCAGAATCACCGTCATGATTTCCAGCATCCACAGCAGGCGCGACAGCGTCCACCACGGCGGATTGCGCATCACCACCACGTCGTCGGCCGAGCGCAGCAACAACTGAAAAGATTCCGGGTGGGTAAAGATGGACGGATTCCAGTTTTCCATGGGCTGCGGCAGGCAAACACCGGTCAACTCCAATTCACTCCCGATCTGCAAGGCGTTGAAGCGGCGGCCGGTGTTGGCCGTGTCCACCCGCGCGCTCAAAATCACGTTTTCCGCCTCCAGCACCAGCACCTGCTCCTCACCCCGTTGCGCCCGGTTCATCAGCCGGCCCCGCAACCGGACCAACGCCCCGTCATAGTCGTCGGACATCAACTGATTGATCGTCGCGTTGATGGGCGGGGGCGGGGCGCCATGGCCCAGCCGCTGCACCAGCGCGTCCTCCAGCACCGGCACGTACTGGCCCACCGCGGGAAACCCGGTCACGGCCACCAGATCGCCGGGAATAAACAGGTTGGTCTGGTGCGTTTTGATCGTCAGACCCTCCCCCTGCTCCTGGATGAACAGAGAGGATTGCTTTTGCTCCGTCACCACCCCTTGCACTCTTACCCGCCGGCCATAATAACCCTCCGATTTGAACTGGAATAGCTTGGTCAGCGGCACTTCCACCGTCCCGCCCGCCGCCGGGGTTTCCACGGTAATGTCATCCGAACTGGTCACGCTCAGGAATGGGGCGCGCATTTGCCGGCGGTTGTTGAAACTGGTGCGGCAGACCCCTCTGACCCGCACCGTCGCGGCAATGAACTTCTCCGCCTCGGCCGAATCACATCGCGTCACCAGCGCGCTGAGGCGCTGCCCATCGCTGAGCAGATCAATCAGCATGTGTCCCCGCACCGACGGCACGATGGACCGCACCACGCCGCGCAGTTCCACCCACTGGCTGTCTTCCGTGCCGGAGGCCACTTGTTCATAAGTGACGCGGTTGGGTTCTGGCAGCGCCGCCCGGCCCACCACCTTGACCTGTTCGACCAGCACCACCGGCACAAAATCTCCCGGCCCGCTCCGGCCCTTGACCTCCACTTCGTCCCCCGCGCTGAAGTCGTTGGTTCCCTCGCCCAGCTTGACGAAAATCCCCCCGGTGGCGTCGTGGATGAACATCCCCCAGTCGTAGGTGGCCTCGCAAAAGGTCACCACCCCGCGCAGATGCACCGGGTACTGTTTGGCCGCCTGTTCCGGCGTCACTTCGCGAATTTGGCGCACCGTGGTGAGGGTCGGCAGTTCCGGCGTTTCCCCTGCCGCCGCCCCTTTTGCCGCCACGGAGAAAACAAGGCTGGGCAGCAGAAAAGCCCACAGGGACAAGGGGCTTTGGGCCGCTTCAAGGTGTTTAGCTTTCACTCGGCCATCGTGCCAGAGCACCGAGGGAACTTCAATGCGGCGATGGGCCTCCATTCGGAATAAGACGGTGCCAGCCATTGTTGGAGAAGTCTCGACAAAATGGGGATTCCGTCAAGGCGGCACTCCGGTTAGAGAAAAACTATACTTTGGGAGTATATGATAATAAATCCAATGCGGGCGTGACATTTCCGGCCAGACCGTTAGGCTGGGCACCAATCCCAGCGGCGAACGGCAAGCGGTCGAATCGCTCGCTTAAGATTGTGCTTATGAGTATGCAAAGACGTTGTGCTATCGCCGCATCTGACCGGGCGGGGCGGTTAACGGGGAAGATCTGTTTTCAACGCCCGGCTCGCGTCTGCCCCTGAGATTTACCGTCTGTCTTCCCAGAACAAACCCGCAGACCCATCCAAATCCATGAAACCAAAACTCGCAAACAATATGAAACGATTACACCGAGAGTCAAAACTTCTCACTATTCTGGCCGGCGTGATGCTGATGCAGTGCGTCGGCAATGCCCAAACCGTCATTACCGGATATACCAACACTTTTCCCAACGGCGCCAATACGGGACAGTATCCGGCGCCCGACTGGGACTATTGGTATAGTGTTTACCAAGACCAGAGCTTGGGGGGCTACAATCTCCAAGGCACCAACGACGCGGCCGTGGATGCCGCCGCCGACGCAACTTCCGGCTCCATGTACGTTTATGCGCCCTTTACCGTCAGTCACGATCAAAACGTATTTGACATCTCGTTTAGCGGCACCGGCATCCATAGCGGCGGCTCGCAAATTCAAATCAACCTCATCACCAACATTTCGTGGGATATTCACGTCCTGCCGGGAACGATGACCAATACCGACGGCAATTTTGGCTCACTCTCGGGCGGTATCATAGAAAACTATAACCGGCATGATGTGACCTTCCTGACGATTCCTGGCTCGGCCACCAACGGCTGGGCTCACATGTCCGAAAACGATAGCAATGTGTTCATCGCCATGGCCCTGACCATCAATGCCGCCACTCCCAACGCCGCCATGGGTTGGGGCGTGGCATTCGATCAAAACAGTTATGAGGGTTATCCCACCAATAACATGACCTTTTGGATTGATAACCTGGTGGTGCAAAGCGCCAGCGTCCCGCCGCCCCCGCCCCCGCCGCCCAGCCTTTTGCCTGATTTCCAAGCGGCGGCGCCTGGCTTGAACCTGTTCGCAGGCGGGAGCACCGCGCTCAACAACAGGCAGGACCTGGAAACGGTCGCGCAAACTTATTCGTGGGTTGGGGCCGCGGGGCCGGTCAGTTACTCCTTTACCATCACCAATTATCCTGTCGCGACGAACGATCAATTCCAAACTCAAATCTTCCTGGTGCCGAATCCGGATGCCGCCGTGGCGCCGGATTACAATGATACGAACTGCATATTTATTGACATGGAAAGCACAACCTCCGGCGGCACGCAAATGACTTTCCGATACAAGACCAACAACCCGAACAACAACTCGATGATATACGGAACCAATATATACGGCCTGGGTGGCGGGGTGGCTTCGATCCGCAGCGCCACGCCGCTTGGGACTTATACGCTGACTTTTAATCAAAACACCAACGTGACGATGACCGTGCCGGACGGCACCACCACAAACTTCAGCCTTCAAGATGATGCCACCGCGGACACCATGACGTTATTCGCCAACAACGTGGCCCTCTACTTCGGCGTGCAAGGGAACAACGCCGCAGGACAGAACGACCATATTGTCGCCTCCGAGTTCAAGGTAACCGGTCTGGGTGTGAGTGACTTTGACGACAACTTCATTGCCGACGCCGGGGTTCCGAACACGGTCATTTGGAAAACCAACGCCGCCTATGCCCGCGCCATCCAGTACGTATTGCCCGGCAACCCGTATTGGGTGCGCTGGACCGAGCCAGCCGGCGGCTATGCCCTGCAATCCACCGCCGCCTTGTCAACCAATATTACGTGGACCGATGCGACGAACAACCCGGTTTTCACCTCGGGTGCTTACTTCGACCAGTTGATCAACACGAACGACCTGCAACCTGGCAACGCGGCCTACTTCGTCCTCGTCAAACATATCTTCTCGCAACTGCAAGTCTTGCTGCCGGGCGAAACCAACGCGCCGAACACAACCACAGGCAAGACGGGAACCCCCACTCCAAACAGTCTGAGCGTTAGTGGCGGCATCGTGACCTGTACCGTCCTGGCGGTGGACGCGCATTGGAACCCGATTCCCGGTGTGACTGACACCGTGGCCGTCACCGACAGTGGCGGCGGGGTGGATCCCAACAACGCGGCCTTGGTCAATGGATCGGGCCAGTTTCAGGTGTTCTACGGCGCTCCAGCCAACGGCATTACCATCACCGCCACGGATGTGACGACTGGCACCATCTTGCCGAACACCAGTTCCCCGTTCAATATCACTCCATGATGTTGCGCCTCCATTCGGCGGGCGCCGGTTCAGTCCGGCGCCTGCCCTTTCAAGGTCGCGGATTCACCCTGATTGAGTTGCTGGTCGTCATCGCCATCATCGCCATTCTGGCGGCCCTGCTGCTCCCGGCCCTGGCGCTTGCCAAACAGCATGCCCTGTCAACCGAGTGCATGAACAACTCCCGCCAGATCATGCTCGGCTGGCACATGTACTCCGACGATAACAACGACCTTCTCCCCCCCAACGATTATCCTTTCGAAACCTGTTATTATACCGATCCCAACAAAAATGAATTGAAGAATTTGGTTTGCGGCACGATGGAACAGCCGATTGACGCGATCATGCTCAGCGAACTCACCGACCCGATCGGCACGGCCCTGTCCTGGTATGTTTCCAACCCCCAGGTTTACCATTGTCCTGCGGACAACTACATTGACCCAAATTCGCACAAAGTCCATGTGCGGAGCATCTCCATGAACTCCGCCATCGGGACGGTTTGGTACGGTTTCTATGCCGACGGACTCAAGCTCGGCTCGACGGTCGGGGGCGGATGGCTGCCTGGCGCCAGCTATAATGCCAATCAGACCACTTGGTTGACTTACGGCAAAATGTCCTCCTTCTCTCAACCAGGCCCGGCCAACACTTGGGCGATCATGGACGAAAACCCGTACACCATCAACGACGCCTCCCTGGCCATCTCGGCCATGGCGGCCCCCGGCGCCACCTATCTCATTGATTATCCTGCCAGCAATCATAACAAGGCGTCGGGCATTTCCTTTGCCGACGGCCATTCCATCATGCACAGGTGGTCGGATCCGCGCACTTACACCCCGGAAAATCTGCTGGGTCCCGGCCAGGGCAGCACCAGCTCGACCTTGCAGAACCCTGACAACCCGGATTGCTTCTTCCTGGCGCCCATCACCTCCGCCCTGCGCTAAGGCGCGCGGGTCACTTCTTGCGGCGGCTTCCAGGATTGGAGTTGGGCCGGTGACAACCTGGAAAACAGCTCGCCGGTTTATTCCGGCAGCGCTTCCATCAGTGTCAGCGGCACCAACTGGCAGGCGCTTTGGCTGTACCACAGTGACTTTAACACCGCCCTTTACTCCAACATCAGCTTCTGGATCAACGGCGGCGCTGGCGGCGGGCAAGTCATCCAGGTGGTCGGCGTACTCAACGGCCTTTATTACGCCGACAGCCTGGGCCAATTGATGAAGACGGAGTTCAATTAAGAATAAACCGCTTCCGGCCGATATACAATGTGATGAACTTTTGGATCAAATCAAGAAAGCTCAAACCGGCCGCCACCGTGCCGCCCGAGAGGGATGGTAACGCCTGCTGACACATGGCCGGACTCCCTCCAGGAAATGTACGGCCAGCAAAGGGCGGATTAGCCACATCATTTCATGGTTTTTAGCGCGCCGAGCTTTTTATTCGTTTTCCTGCCGGCCGTTTTGATGGGCAGTGTGCTGCCCAGCCTGCGTCTGCGCAACCTGTGGCTGCTCGGGTTCAGCATCCTTTTTTACGCTTGGGGCGAGCCGGCCTTTGTCTTGTTGATGTTGGGATCAACCCTGCTCAATTATTTTCTGGGCCGGTGGGTCGAACGGAAAACGGACCTTCGCGGGCGCAGATGGGCTGCCGGCCTGGCCATCGGCCTCAACGTGGGGCTGCTCGCCTTCTTCAAGTACGCCAATTTCGCAGTGGAGAATGTGAATTGGATCCTGGCCTCGGTTGGCCTGCACCCGGTGCAGGCTGCATCCATCCGGCTGCCGATCGGCATCTCCTTCTTCACCTTTCACGCGCTGTCCTACGTTATAGACATCTACCGCCGAAAATCGGCCCCGGCCAACAGCCCGGCCGCCACGGCACTCTATATATTCTTCTTCCCGCAATTGATCGCCGGGCCAATCCTGCGGTGGAGCGCCATCGCGCCCCAAATCGCCAACCGCACTCAGACGGTGGAACGCTTCGCCCAGGGAGTCCGCCGGTTCGCCGAGGGACTGGCCAAGAAAGTCCTGATCGCCAATGTGCTGGCAGCCCCAGCCGACGAAATCTTCAAAATCTCCGGCCACGGCCAGGACCTCAGCATGGGATTGGCCTGGTTGGGGGCTGTCTGCTACATGCTGCAAATTTACTTTGACTTCTCCGGATACTCGGACATGGCGGTCGGCCTGGGGAAGATGTTCGGCTTCCAGTTCATGGAGAATTTCAACTACCCCTATATCTCGCAATCCATCCGCGAATTCTGGCGGCGCTGGCATATCTCCCTCTCCACCTGGTTTCGCGATTACCTCTACATTCCGTTGGGCGGCAACCGTCGCTCGACCTGGCGCAACCACTTTAATCTGCTCATCGTCTTTCTCCTTTGCGGCCTGTGGCACGGAGCCAGTTGGACCTTTGTCATTTGGGGTTTGTATCATGGCTTTTTTATCGTGCTGGAACATGCCGGCCTGGAGCGGATGCTGGAACGGGCGGCGCGCCCCTTGCGCCATCTCTACGCTCTTCTGGTTGTTCTGGCGGGCTGGGTGCTTTTTCGGGCGGCAACCTTTTACGGCGCCATCGCCTTTCTGGCAAACATGGTGGGAATAACCTTCGGGCCGGTGGCACCCAGACCGCCGGAATCTTTGTTCACCCATCAAGCGGCCTGTTCCCTGATTGCCGGACTGGCCCTGTCGGCGCCGCTGTGGCCCTGCTGGAAGCAATGGACCACCCGGACACTGGAGAGGCTGCCAGCGGCTTTCGCATCCCTCGCGCGCGTCCTCTGCAGCTTGGGCCATCTGCTGCTGACCATCGCACTGCTGCTCCTGTCCGCAGTCTGGCTGGCGGGGGGAACTTATAACCCGTTCATCTACTTTAGATTTTAGCCAATGAGCCAGACGCCCTTTCCAGACAGATTAGATCGCATGGCCAACCGCGCGCTGATCATCCTTTTCCTGGCGCTGCTTTGGCTGCCGACGCTCGACTCCCTCTGGCATCTGGACCGATGCCCGCCGCCAAATGAAAAGCGCAAACTGGCGGATTTCCCGGACTATAAAGGCCCGAAGAACGCCGGGGCGTATGTGGCCTCGTTGGAGCGATACTTTGACGACCATTTTGGTTTTCGCAAGCAACTGGTGCGCTGGAATAACGACTGGAAGATTAAGATCTTTCACGAACCACTGATCGGCCTGGCCCTGCAAGGGCGCGCTGGCTGGCTCTACTGGGCAGGAGACCGCATGCTGGCCAATTACGAGGGAACACTGCGCTTCACCCAACAGGATTTGGAAGACTGGCAGAAACTTCTGGAAACCAGGCGCGACTGGCTTAAAGCGCGCGGGCATAAATATGTTTTCGTCATCGCCCCCGACAAACAATCCATTTATCCGGAGTATCTCCCGGAATGGGTGGTAAGAAGCGGCCAACCCTCCAAATTGGACCAACTCCTCGCCTACATGCGCGCGCACTCCACCGTGGAAGTGCTCGACTTGCGCCCCGTCCTCACAGCCGCCAAAAAAGACGGGCCGACCTTCCTGCAAACCGACACGCACTGGAACCAATTCGGCGCCTTTGTCGCCTGCCAGCAATTGGTCCTGACTCTGCAACGTCAATTGCCCGGAATGAAACCGCTGCCATTGGACGCGTTTGACCGTAAGAACATCGTCGGCCGGGGTGGTGATCTGGCGGTCTGCCTCGAACAGGAAGATGTGATTCAGGAAACTCAAGAGGTGGTTTTCACACCGCGCTGGCCCTTGTCTCCATTGCGGCCAGTCAACGCCGGATCCATTGGCCAACCGCCGGGAACAGCCGTGGTCCTCACCCGAAACCCCAACGCCGTTGGCAAAGTTATCTTGTTTCGAGACTCTTTTGCCGAGGCGTGGCTGCCCTTTTTGGGTTATCACTTCAATGAAGCGATATACCTGCGGCAAGAAGGATGGAACAAGCAATTCCTCGAGAGGGAAGAACCTGACGTCGTCATAGACGAAATGGTGGAACGGCTGTTCAACAATCAAAATCCCAGGAAGTTGCTCCAATCGGATGGTTAACCTGAAGGAAGGAGACGCACATGGTCAGTGCCGCAGACTCCAAACCCAGGCACTCACTCCCGGCTTTTCGAATCCAGGAGGATGGTCACAGGGCCGTCGTTGGTCAGACTGACCTTCATGTCCGCGCCAAATTGGCCCGTTTGAATGCTCCTTCCCAAATCTGCCGTCAACTGGCGGATGAATTCCTCGTAAAGCGGAACCGCCAACTCCGGGCGGGCCGACCGGCTGAAGGAAGGGCGGTTGCCCTTCTTCGTGCTGGCCAAAAGGGTGAACTGGGCGGATCGTGATACCACCACCGCGCGAATTGACAATTTCCTCGCCGCACGAAGTGGGGAAAGGCTTGCGGCCCGGTTGGCTTGACGCACTCCAATGCTCTCATCAGAAATCCTCTCTGTTTCCGCTGTTTTCGGTTCATCCCGTCTGTTGTTCTTGGGTTATTGGTGCAGAGTGAGGTGCATTTTAGCCGTTACACCGTTACACCTGTTGCACCACAAGCACTTACGCATTTTCGAGCCGTTACAATGGCCGTTACACCCCCGTTACATGCCGTTACATCTGCGGAGGTGTTAAAACAGCCATTCTTTGTACCATATTATCGGTAACACCTTCCAGCGCTGGCGTTTCCATGATGACGGCCATGCGGCGCCCGTACTGCCGGGGCACTGGCCCGGCAGAAGATCGCGTCCGCCTCCTGTTCCCTCTCCGCTCCCATCGGATGGGAGGGGAGAGGGAACAGGGTGAGGTGAGGGTTCACGGAAGAGAACCTGTCCTCCCTTCTGGCTGCCGTCCCACCATCCAGGGATTTAAAGCCCAAAGAACCCTTCCCGCAGCGCGGCCAGTCGCAACCAAAGAAGTTGAACAGGAGCAAACGGAGAAAGCGGAGAAGGAAAAATTTTGCCAGAAATGCGCAATTCTTAGACAGCAGGGCAGAGGGTTGCGCCGCCGTGGATATTTCCGAAATGACTTCCGGGGGCAAATCGCCTGTGTCGCGCCCAGACACCCATCGCCCCACAGCCGACATGCCAGCGAAGGCCGGAGACGGTTGCAGCACCGACTGACAAATCCGTAAGAAAGCTTCCATTTCAGCAAACAACGATGTAAAAACCATCCAAACATGCCAAAACACGATTCACTGGACCAATTGATTTCAAGGAAAGCGGCCGAATATGCCGACCAAATCAAGGCGGCGGCGGCGATGGCAGCCAACGAGGAGGAAATTCGCATCGAATCGGAGAGGCAGTTGGCCTTCATTGAAAAGGCGGCTGACGTTAAGCTGGAGGGCCGGCACGAGTTCACCGTTGCAAGCGGACGCATTGATTCGGTTTACTCCCGTGTCATCATTGAATACAAGAATCCCAAAAGTCCGGGTGATCGCATCGGGCCGAAGGCGGACTCGCCGGGCAGCAAGAAGGTCGTCGAGCAGATCAAAAAGCGGTTTTACGACTTGCGGGCACAGCACGGCCAACCGATGAATTCACTTTTCGGCGTCGGCCTGGATGGGAATCACTTCATCTTCGTCCGCTTCCGGGACGAGAAGTGGCAAGTGCAAGAGCCGGTCGAGGTCAATCGCCATTCCGCCGAGCGTTTCCTTTGGGCGCTGTTCAACCTCGGTAACAAGGGCAAGGCGTTCACGGCGGAATATCTTGCGGGGGACTTTGGGTCGGAAGGCGGCAATACTGTCGCCATCGCTGGAATTCACGCGCTCTACCGTGCCATCATTACCACGGACAATCCGAAGGCGCAGACATTCTTCAGCCAGTGGAAAATTCTTTTCGGTGAAGTTTGTGGATACGACGTGGAGAACCCTTCCGACAAAATCAAGAAGCTCGCGGAGTTCTATCAGGTGGGTGTGAAAAACCTGAAACCAGCCGAACTGCTCTTTGCGGTTCACACTTACTACGCCCTGTTTATGAAGTTGCTGGCATCGGAAATCGTCGCTTTTTTTCACAAGCTGCCGACGCCGTTGCAGAAAATGATGCAGGCCGGTACGAGCGCCAAGCTCAAGCGCGAGATGGACGACCTCGAAGCTGGCAGTATCTTCCGCCACCTCAACATCACCAACTTTCTGGAAGGCGACCTCTTCGCATGGTATACTGGCGTTTGGACGGAGCCGATCGAGAAACTCGTGCGCGCAATGGTGGCGCGGCTGGACAACTATAATCCAGGCACGCTCTCGGAAGACCCTGCGGATAGTCGCGATTTGCTCAAAAAACTTTACCAGCAACTTTTTCCCAAGAGCGTCCGCCACGACCTCGGAGAATACTACACGCCCGACTGGCTCGCTGAACACGTCCTCAATGAACTCAGGTACACGGGGGACCCCGACAAACGATTGCTTGATCCCGCTGGTGGTTCGGGAACTTTTGTTGTGATGGCTATCAACCGCATCCGGCGATGGTATGACCTTAACCGGGAGAAATGCCGCTTCGACGAAGGCGAACTCTGCCGGAAGATTCTCGCAAACGTCATGGCCTTCGACCTCAATCCGCTCGCGGTGATGGCCTCGCGTACCAACTACCTCATTGCTATTCGCGACCTCATTGGCCGCGTGGATAAAGTGGAGATTCCGGTTTACCTATGCGATTCGATTATGACCCCCTCTGAATACGGTGGCTTGTTCGTCGGCGGCTTGGGCAAAGCCAGAAAGTTGAAGACTGCGCCGACGACCTTCATCATTCCGACCGAGATTGCCACGAATCGCGACGATGTTTCGATGTATGCCGATCAATTAGAGTCTAGCGTTCGCAACGGCGATTCGCCAGAGGAGTTCATTCAGCGCTGCCGCGACGAGGGACTTCCAATCAGCGAACATACCCTTCACACCAGGCTATATTGCGAGCTAGTGAAGCTGGACAAGGCAAACAAAAACGGAGTGTGGGCACGGATTATTAAGAATGCGTTTGCGCCCCTATTTATCGGCAAGGTTGATTATGTCGCCGGGAATCCTCCTTGGGTAAATTGGGAGAGCCTTCCCGCCGAATATCGGGAAGCCACAAAACCGTTGTGGACTCGGTATGGTCTTTTCACGTTGAAGGGACACGCAGCTCGACTTGGGGGTGGTAAAAAGGACATCTCAATGCTTTTTGTTTACCTCTGTCTTGACAACTATCTCGTAGAGTCGGGCCTGCTGGGATTCGTTATCACTCAAACGCTCTTCAAGACACGTGAGGCAGGGGATGGATTCAGGAATTTCTCCTTTCACCGAGACGGAAAGATCATTCACATCAACCCGGTCAACGTCATAGACATGACGGAACTGCATCCGTTCGAGGGAGCGACGAACCGAACTGCGAGCTTTCTTTGCGGGACTTCGGCAACTGCGACCGTCTGGCCGGTGAAATACGAAACTTGGTCGCCGAAGGCGGGGGCGAGAATCAGCGAAAGTTCAGATTTCGAAGATGTCAGTCGCTCTGTCACGAGACGGCGGATGGGTGCAATTCCTATGCTTCCGGGAATCATAAATTCAGCCTGGTTGACAGCTCCACCCAAGGCGATCCCCGGACTGAAAAAGGTCATGGGCAAGAGTCATATAAAGGCACATGCCGGTGTCTGCACGTGGATGAACGGCGTTTTCTGGCTTAAATCTGTGACTCCTATTCGGCCGGGTTGCGTGCGCATTCTCAATTGGCACGATGTAGGGAAGATCAAAGTGGATTCAGTTGACACCGTTGTCGAGGCGGATTTGATTTACCCCCTTCTTCGTGGGCGCGATGTGCATCGCTGGGTGAGCAAACCTTCCACTCACATCCTTTTGACCCAAGACCCCACGACGCGCAGCGGCATCGCGCAAAGCGAAATGAAGAATAGATTTCGCCTCTCTCATGAGTATTTGCTCAAGTTTGAGTCAATTCTGCGCAGGCGATCTGGATATGTGAAGTACTTCGATCCGAAGAAAGACCCCTTTTGGACGATCTATAATGTGGGAGAGTATTCGGTTTCTCCGTACCGTGTCCTGTTCAAGGAACTAACAGACTTCTTCCAATGTGCGGTTGTTGAATCCAGCAAAAAACCCGCCGTCGCCGACACGAAGTTGCGCTTCATTGAGTGCGGGTCATCGGAGGAAGCCCATTTTCTTTGCGGGCTGCTGAATTCCGCGCCTGCCGTGCTGTTCCTGTATTGCACGGCCACATGGGTTCAAACAGCCGATTATCAAGCCAGCGATATTTCGCGGCTGGCGCTGCCCAGATTCGCACAGTCAAACAAGCTCCACACTCAAATCTGCCGTTGCTCCGAGGAGTGCCACAAGGTGGTAGCCCAGGGAAATCGCTCAGAGCTTGAGAAGTTTGAGCGCAAGTTAGATGAGGCGGCGGCTCAACTTTGGGGCATCACTAAAGACGAACTTAACGGCATCGAGGAATCGCTTGCCAATTTTGGATTTTCCGCCAATTACGAGGATGATGAAGAGGACGACGAATAATGCTCCGTGTTGATTACATTGACAACTTTGAAACCAAAGCGCTCGATGCCATTCGCGATTTATCGGCCGAGGCCGAGCGTGTGGACATTGCGGTGGCGTTCCTGTCGTACCGAGGTTGGATTGAACTCAAACCCACTTTGACGGCGGTGGTGTCGCGCGGTGGACGGCTTCGTGTCATCGTGCGGCGCGACGTGCGGCAGAACAGCGCGGAGGCGGTCGAAGAATTCTTTCGGTTGCCCAACACGCAGATTGCCTTTGGGTTGGAGGACGTGGCGTTTCATCCCAAGGATTACCTTTTTCACGAAGGTAAACGCCTGACGGTGCTGACTTCTTCCGCCAACGCGACTTATGCGGGGCTGACCCACAACGATGAGGGCGGGGCAATCATTAGGCACGCCGAAATCGCGACTGATGAAGCGGCGCAGAAGGCCATCGGCATTTTTGAGCGCCGCTGGCACAATGCTACGCTCCTGAATGAGAAGGTGTTAGCCGCGTTCAAGACGGAGGCTATTGCACCTGCGTTTGCCGAAGGCGAATTTGTTCGCAGCACAAACGAGCTCTACAAGGAATACGGCATCGGCCGCATTCAAAAGGCGCGCGGGGCGCAGGCGAAGGTGGAGTTTAATCCTTCGGTGTTCATGCCGCCGCCGTACCGCTCGGAAAACAAAATCCTGCATCTGGCGGAGATTGAACACGTCGAAACGCCGTTGGACCGGGCGGCGCGTGGCCAGTGGGACGAGCCCTGGCGGTTCGAGTTGAAGATGCTGGCGGCACGGTTTCTGACGGGCAACAAGGGAGGCCAGCTTTCCAACGCCCGCACGGAGATTCTGCCGCACCAGATTTTTGCGGCGTACCGGGTGGTTTCCAGCGCGCGGCGGCGTTTCCTCTTGGCGGATGAAGTCGGCTTGGGCAAGACAATTGAGGCGGGAATGATCTGGCAGGCATTGTCGCAGCGCGGGCAGGCCCGGCGGACGTTGATCATTACGCCGGCGGGTTTGACGACGCAGTGGCAGGAGGAAATGCAGGACAAGTTCGATACGGTGTTTCAAATCTTTGGCCGTGATTTCGCAGCCATCAATCCGCGCATCTGGGATTTCCAGGCGACGGCCATCGCTTCCATTGACACCCTCAAGCGGGCCGAGCACAAGAGGGTGTTGTTGGAAAACCGCAAGTGGGACTTGATAATCTTTGACGAAGCGCACCGTCTCAGCGCGGTGGACTATGGTTCGGGGAAGACCGAGAAGACGCAAAACTACCGCCTGGCAGAGGAAGTGAGCCAGAAACACTACTCGGATGCGTTACTGCTCCTCACAGCGACACCGCATCAGGGCGAGGAGAACAATAGCCGTTTCAAGAACCTCGTTTCGCTGCTGGAGGAAAATGTTAATTTCGCCGGGCTGGAAGAGGCCGGTCTTTTCGATAAGAGCGGACTGCCGTTCACGGAATTGGTCATACGCACGCCAAAGAAGGACGTGACGGACGCGAACGGACGGAAAGTATTCAAGGGGCGGCAGACACACCGGCTGCCTTTCAAGATGCATCCTGACGAGGAAAAGTTTTACAAGGCCGTTTCAGAGTACATCCGCGACGGCTACCAAATGTTGGAGCGTGTGAATGATCCGATGCGCCGACGCGCCGCTGGATTTTTGTTGACCACTTTTCAGAAGCTCAATGCCAGTTCCACGGCAGCCATCAAGTCTGCCTTGTCAAAGCGGCTTGGCCGACTCAAGGGCCAACTGGCCAAGCTGCCGCCTCAAGAAGAGGAGGAAGAAAAGGAGCAGGACGAGCGGTACGAGGGGGAAAATGAAGAGAAGGAGGCATTACAAGACGACACCGCGATTTTGAAAGATGAGATTGAGCGGGTGGAATCGCTGGTTGCAATCAACACCAAACACGACAAGAAGCTCGACGAATTGATGCGTTTGACTGACCACATCGCGACGGAAAGCCCCCGCGCACGCGAGGAAAAGGTTCTCATCTTCACAGAATACCGCGAGACGCAGCGCTACATCGTGCGAGAGTTGGAGGCCAAGTATGGCAAAGGCTCGGTGGTCGTCATCCACGGAGACATGAAATTGGAGCGGCGCGAAGAAGCCGACATGGAAGCCGAAGCGGTCTGGCAACCATTTGCCAAGGACGGCGCGTTGGTTGCGCCAACCACCAAGCGGACGAGCCAGCGGTTGTTCCGCGATCATGCTGAAGTGCGTTTCTTGGTTTCGACAGAGGCCGGCGGGGAAGGCATCAACCTACAGTTCTGCCACATTTGCGTGAACTATGACCTTCCGTGGAACCCGATGCGGGTCGAGCAGCGTGTCGGGCGAATTTACCGATATGGGCAGGATAAGGTCGTGCAAGTGTATCACTTCTTTAACAAGGGCACGGTTGAAGAAAAGGTACAATCGTATTTTGAGGAACGATTGGACCGCGCCGCGATTGCACTGGCCAAGGTGACAGGCGAGAACCCGGAAGAAATCAAGGGCACATTGAACGGCCAACTCGAAAGCGAAATTGACCCGACCAGGATTTACAAACGGGCGCTGGTGGAAGGAAACCTGAACAAGCAAACCCAGAAGGAAATCGCGGAAGCGGTCGAGCGTGCCAAGCGCGCTTTCGAGATTGCCACGCAAAGCCTGTTCCGCGATGTGTCGAGCTATTCGTTCGACAACTACCGGCGTGAAATTGCCACGGAACTCACACTCAACGATTTACAGCGCTTCACCGAGCGTTTTCTCGGAAAGCATCGCCGCCAACTCCAAGCCAGGGGGCCGTTTGTCGAGTTTATAGTTCCAGACGTATTGAGAGAATTCGACCTTCCCGAACGCTACCAGGAGGCGACCTTTGACCGAGAACTGGCGATCAAGCGCACGGACGCGCAGTTCATGGCCGTCGGCCATCCGTTCGTTGACGCGACCCTCTCGTATGTCGGCTCCTATGACTTCGGCGGCCTGACAGCAATCCGCCAGATCAACGAACCGGCCCTGGCCGGCCGCTCCGGTTATCTCTTTGCGTTTGTTTTGCTCCAACGCGTGAACCGCGAAGATGGCGACGAATGTCTTTTTCAATTCCAGCCTGTCTTTGTATCCGCCGATGGACAAGTTGACAAATCCGCGCTCGCGGCGGCGGTGGCGATGGAAGCTGCCGAGAGGCCAACATCGAAAATATCCCCGCCTGATCCATCACCCGCATTTGAAATCGCCAAGCGCCACATCGAAGAAACGCTCAATCTGTGGGATTGGACTGAGGAAGTGGAATTCCTCGGATTGAGTTGGGTTGAGTTTGTCCGATAAAAGGGTCTAAAAGGGGAAAATGGGTCGTACGGTAGCTTTGTCCATTCAGAAGCCTGCTTTGCCGAGAATGAGCCGTTTGATTGCACTTGAAAGGCTATCCTCGTCCGCTAAAGCAATTTCATGAAAACTGTGGCCGCACGGAAGCCGACCGAAAGGCCTCCTCTCCCCGGCCCTCTCCTCCCGTGGAGGAGAGGGAGAATTGGAGGAATTCAGCGCTGCGCGGAGATGAAAGGCTCGTCCTCACGCCCTCCTTGGCCAAGGCTTGCGCCTTCGCCGGGCCTTCCAAGGAGCCCGGATGGGAGGGATGGGACATATAGGACCAATGGGACGAATGGCACAGTTGGTATCTTCCAAAATCCGGCGGCACAAGTTCACTTCGCCAGGGCGGGCCTGGCGGAGCCGTTGATCGGCACAGCCATCCTCTCGTAAAGGGCGAATTTGCTCAAGACCTCGTCTTGCGCGGCGTCCAGTATGGCTTTGCTCTGCGCCGGGTCCTGGCCGGCAGTGGCCTTGAAACGGCGTTCCGTGGCCCAAAACTTTTCCAGGGAAATCTTGGGCGCCGCCGAATCCAGCTTCAATCCCGGCTCGCCCGCCGCCACCCGCCGCGGATCGAACCGGTAGAGCGGCCAGAAGCCGGTGTCCACCGCCAGTTTTTGCTGGTCCAGGCTCTGCCCAAGCTCGTAACCATGCTCGATGCAGGGACAGTAGGCGATCACC
Source organism: uncultured Verrucomicrobiae bacterium (assembly GCA_963707025.1). Taxonomy (GTDB): domain Bacteria; phylum Verrucomicrobiota; class Verrucomicrobiia; order Limisphaerales; family Palsa-1400; genus JBEKOF01. The sequence continues at coordinate 692,506 of CAVPOM010000006.1, forward strand.
AGCGAGGTGCCGGGGTAGGACTCGGCTTCCTCGAAGGCCTTGACGGTTTGTGAATCCTTCGAGCCTAACGCCACCTGGGCCACGTAGGCGGTGCCGTAGGCCATGGCCAGCAGGCCCAGGTCTTTGCGCCCCGTCCGCTTGCCCGCCGAGGCGAACCGCGCCGCCGCGCCCCGCGGGGTCGCCTTGGACTGCTGCCCGCCTGTGTTGGAGTAAACTTCCGTGTCAAGCACAAGAATGTTGACCTTGGCGTTCATGGCGATCACATGGTCCAGGCCGCCAAAACCGATGTCGTAGGCCCAGCCGTCGCCGCCCAGAATCCAGACGGATTTTTTGACGAGCGCATCGGCCAGGGCATGCAGGCTGGAGGCTTCCGGCGCGGACAATGCTTGCAGGCGCAGCCGCAATTCGGCCACCCGCTCCCGCTGCGCCGCAATCTCCCCTTCGTTGTCTTGTTTGGCTCCGAGCAAGGCCTCCACCAATTCCCCGCCCACTTGCGGCGCGAGTTTTCGCGCCAGTTCCCGCGCGAATTCAGTTTGCTTGTCGAGGGCCACCCGGTGCCCAAAGCCATATTCGGCGTTGTCCTCAAAAAGCGAATTGGACCACGCCGGGCCGCGTCCGGCCCCGTTGACCGTGTAAGGGGTCGTGGGCAGATTGCCGCCATAAATGGAGGAACACCCGGTGGCGTTGGCCACGATGAGCCGGTCGCCCGACATCTGCGTCAGCAGTTTGACGTAGGGCGTTTCCCCGCAGCCCGAACAGGCCCCGGAATACTCGAAGAGCGGCTCGCGGAATTGGCTGCCTTTGACATCCATCGCCAGGCGCGTGCGGTCGGGGGAAGGCAGCTTGAGGAAAAATTCATAGTTGACCTTCTCCTGCTCGCGCAAGGCGGGCATCGGCTTCATGTTGATGGCTTTGTGTTTGGGATCCGTTTTTGCTTTCACCGGGCATACCGCCACGCACAACGTGCAACCCGTGCAATCTTCCGGAGACACCTGCAGCGAGTAGAGGGCGTCCTTGTGCTCTTGCGAGCGAAAGCCGGTGGATTTGAATTGGGCCGGCGCATTGGCCAGGTGGCTGGCCGGATAAAACTTGGCCCGGATGGCGGCGTGCGGACACACCAGCACGCATTTGTTGCATTGAATGCAGATCGCGGTGTCCCATACCGGAATTTCCAGCGCGATGGCCCGTTTTTCCCAGCGGGTCGTCCCGGAAGGCCAGGTCCCATCCACCGGGAAGGCGCTGACCGGCAGCAAATCCCCCTTGTTGGCCAGCATCAGCGCCGTGACCCGCTGCACAAAATCCGGCGCTGCCTCCGCCACGATGGGGGGCTGATGATGACCGCTGGAGACCGCCTGCGGAATCTTGACTTGGTGCAACGCCGCCAGCGTTTGGTCCACCGCCGCGAAGTTTTGGTCCACCACCGCCTGGCCCTTGCGGGCGTAGGTCTTGCGGATGGCTTTCTTGATTTGGGCGATGGCCTCCTCGCGCGGCAGCACATTGGAGATGGCGAAGAAACAGGTTTGCATGATGGTATTGATGCGGCCGCCCATCCCGGCCGCCTTGGCCACCGGGTAGGCGTCAATCACATAACATTTCAGTTTCCGGGCGATGATTTCGCGCTGCACTTCCGCGGAAAAATGGTCCCACACTTCTTCCGGGCCGTAGGGCGAGTTGAGCAGGAGCGTCGCGCCCTGGCTGGCGTAATCCACCACGTTGTATCGCTCCAAAAACGGCCATTGATGGCACGCCACAAAGTCCGCCCGCTTGAGCAGGTAGGCGGCATGGATCGGTTTTGGCCCAAAGCGCAGATGCGATATGGTCACGGCCCCGGATTTCTTGGAGTCATAGACGAAATAGCCCTGCGCATACAGCTCGGTTTCCTCGCCGATGATCTTGATGGAGTTCTTGTTCGCGCCCACCGTGCCGTCCGCGCCCAGTCCGAAAAACACCGCCCGCACCTCCTCCTTCGGTTCGATCCCAAACTCTCCGTCAAAGGGCAGCGACGCATGGGTGACATCATCCACAATGCCGGCGGTAAAATGATTCTTCGGCGCGGCCAACTTCAGTTCGTCGAATACCGCCTTGACCATGGCCGGGGAAAATTCCTTGGAAGACAGGCCATAGCGCCCGCCCACCACCAGCGGTTCGGCATCAAAGGAGGCCAGCCCTTTGTCGCAAGCTTCCCGCAAGGCGGTCACCGTATCCACATAGAGCGGTTCGCCCACCGCGCCCGGCTCCTTGGTGCGGTCCAGCACGGCGATGCGCCGGGTGCTGGCGGGCAGGGCGCCGACAAAGGCCTCGACCGAAAACGGCCGGTAGAGGCGCACTCTCATCACCCCGGTCTTTTCCCCGTGCTGGTTGAGCCAGCGGGCGGTCTGTTCCGCCGTTTCGCCGCCCGAACCCATGATGACCAGCACCCGCTCGGCCTGCGCATGGCCGGCGTAATCGAACAACCGGTATTGGCGCCCGGTGATCCCCCCAAACCGGTTCATCACCTCCTGGACGATGCCCGCCGTGCGGTCGTAATAAGGATTGCACGCTTCGCGCGCCTGGAAGAAAACATCCGGATTCTGGGCCGTGCCCCGAATGCAGGGCCGGTCCGGGGACAGCCCGTGGAGACGAAACGCCTGGAGGGCCTGGGTGTAGTCGTCCATCATCTCGCGCAATTGTTCGTCGGTCAGGACGCGGATTTTCGCCACTTCATGCGAGGTGCGGAACCCGTCAAAGAAATGGAGGAACGGCACGCGCGATTCCAGCGTGGCGGCATGGGCGATACAGGCCAGGTCTTGCGCCTCCTGCACCGAACCGGAGGAGAGCAGGGCAAAGCCAGTTTGCCGGCACGCCATGACGTCGGAATGATCGCCGAAAATGGACAGGCAATGCGTGGCCAGGGTGCGCGCTGTCACGTGCATGCAAAAGGGGAGCAGTTCGCCCGCGATTTTATACATGTTGGGTATCATCAACAGCAGCCCTTGGGACGCGGTGAAGGTCGTGCTCAAGGAGCCGACTTGCAACATCCCGTGCAGCGCCCCGGCGGCCCCGGCTTCCGATTGCATTTCCACCAGGCGCGGCACCGTGCCGTAGAGGTTGGGCCGGCCCGCGGCCGACCATTGATCGCACCATTCCGCCATGGGCGAGGAGGGGGTGATCGGGTAGATGGCGACCGTTTCGGTCAGGCGATAGGCGACCGAGGCCGCGGCTTCGTTGCCGTCCAGGGTGGCGAAGGGGATGGCGGGTGAACTTTGGACTTTTTGGGATGTTTTCATAATTGGATAAATGCAGAGTGGAGTGACACGGGCAGTTTTCCCAGCAACCAGCCGGGCGCGCAACCCAGGGCGATGACCAGCCCGGCCAGCAGCGCAATGGAAAGGAGCGCCGCATAAGGCGGGCAAAACGGTTTGCTGTCCGCGGGTGGCTCGGCGCTGTAAATCTGTTTGAGCACTTGCAGATAGTAATAGAGCGAAATGGCGCTGGCCGCAACCGCAACGATGACCAGCCAAAGCATGGCCAAATCCGGCTTGCCGGCCGCGCTCGTGCCGCCCAGGGCCGCGGTGAACACATAGAACTTGCCGAAGAAACCGCCCAGCGGGGGAATGCCGGCCAGCGAGAGCATGAAGACGAACATGCAGGCCGAGAGCAGCGGCGCGCGCCGGCCCAGCCCGGCCCAGTCCGCCAGCCCGTCCCGCCCGCCGCTGTTTTCAACCACCGCCACCACCGCAAAGGCCCCCAGCACGGTCAGCGCGTAAGTGATGACATAAAAGAACAGCGCCGGAACCATTTGCTGCGAGTTACCAAAGAAAGCGAGCAGCGCATAGCCGGCGTGGGCAATGGCCGAATAGGCCAGCAACCGCTTGACCCGGGTCTGCACCAGGGCCGCGATGTTGCCCGCCACCATCGAGACCACCGCCAGCACCGCCAGCACCGGCATCCATCCCGCCGCAAAGGAATGCCAGGCGGCGCTGCCGTGCATCGGGCCAAATCCCTCCACGATGATTCTGGCGAGCACAAAGAAGCTGGCCACCTTCGATCCCGACGCGATGAAACAGGCGATGGGCGCCGGCGCTCCCTCATAGACATCCGGCGCCCAGAAATGAAACGGCGCCGCCGCCACTTTGAAGGCGAAGCCAGCCAGGGTCATGACCAGCCCGGCATAAAAGACCGGCTCCAGCGGCGGTGATTTCAGTTTCACCGCAATGGTTTCGGCCAGCGATCCCAGTTGCAGATCCCCGGTCAAGCCATAGAGCAGGCTGATGCCAAAAAGCGTGAACGCCGCCGCCACGCTGCCGAAGAGAAAGTATTTCAACGCCCCCTCGGCCGACGGCAGGCTCCCCTTGTTAAAAGCCGTCAGCACATAGAGCGGCAGGCTGAGCATTTCCAGCGCGATAAAGATCATCAAAAGATTGTCGGAACTGATCAGCAGCAGCAAGCCGGCGGTGGCGATGAGGAGCAGCGCAAAATACTCCCCGAGGTGCCGCGTGAACCGCGCCCCGAAGGAAAGAACCGCCACCACCAGCGTCAAGCCCAGCAGGGCCATTTTCAAGAATTGCGTCAACGGAGTCAGGGCCAGCATTTCGGCCGTCTTGCCTCCCGGCCCCAACGCGATCCACATCATGGCGGCCAGGCATCCCAGGCAAGCCGTCCCGCCAATCGCCCCCGCCCGAAAGGCCAGGCTTTTGCGCCGCACCAACGCAAAATCCAGGAGCAGCGCCGCCAGCGCGGACACAATCACGATTTCCTCGGGCACCAGCGGAATCGTCCACTGCAAAGAAAGGCTCATGGCAAGCCTCCTTTCCAGAGCGGTTGAAACAGGGGCGAGCGCAGCGTCGGCGTTATCAGGTTCAGGAGCAATCCGGGCCACAAGCCGATCAGGACCGTCGTGCCCAGGAGCAGATACGCTCCCGCCCGTTCGGCGATGCTAATGGGTTCAATCCGGATCGCGGCCGGCTGGCTCTCGTTCTCCGCGAAAAAGCCCTTGATCCAGATGCGCACCATGAAGGCGATGCCCACCAGAATCCCGACTCCCGCAAAAATGGTCAGGCGGGGGAAAACCCCCCAGGCGCCCGCCAGCACCTGCAATTCGGCGATAAACCCGCTGAAACCGGGCAACCCCATGGAGGCCGCCCCCGCAATCACAAAGGTAACTGCCGCAAACGGCGCCAGAACGCTCAGATTCATCGGCTGCAATTCGCTTAATAAACGCCTATGGGTCCGGTCGTAAACCATCCGGCCAACCACGGCAAAAAGCAGGCCGGCGATAATGCCGTGCGAAAACATTTGCAGGACCGCGCCGCTCAGGCCGATTTGGGTCAGGGTCATCAGGCCGAGCAAGACAAAGCCCATGTGGCTCACGCTCGAATAGCCGATGACAAATTTGATGTCGCGTTGCACCAGCGCCACCGTGGCCCCATAAACGATGCCGATCACGGCCAACAGGGCGATTTCATTTTGCCAGTAACGCAGCCCGTCTGGAAAAAGCGTCATGGCCACGCGCAACGCCCCGTAGGCCCCCAGTTTCATCACCACCCCGGCCAGCAACATGGAAGCCGCCGTGGGCGCGGCCACATGCCCGGTCGGCGCCCAAGTGTGGAAGGGCCATAGTCCGGCCAGCACCGCAAAGCCGACAAAGACCAGCAGGAAAGCCCAGTGTTGAAAGGCCACCGGGAAAGACTGTTTGGACAGAACGACCAAATCAAACGTGTGCGCCCCGGAGACGACGTAGGCGGCCATCAATCCGAGGAGGACCATCGCGCTGCCCACCAACGAATAGAGGGCCAGTTTCATCGCCCCGTATTCCTTGCGGGTTGATCCCCACACGGCAATGAGGAAGTATTTCGGAATGATGGCGATTTCGTAAAAGACGAACAGCAGAAAGAGATCAAAGCTCAGAAAAACCCCATAGACCCCGCCGATCAGCGCCAGATAGAGCGCGAAAAACTCCTTGGTGCGCCGCTCGATGTTCCAGGAAAACAACACCCCCGCCACCGCCGCAATGCCGGTCAGCAACACCAGCGTGATGCTCACCCCGTCCGCGGCCAGGTGAAAATTGATGCCCAGATCCTTGATCCACGAGATATTGACGAGGTCCACCTGCACGCCGGATGGGGTCTGGCGCTCGTATTGCACCGCGCCGGCCAGGCCGAGCGCCAGTCCCGCCAGGGCCGTCAGCAGGGCCGTGATCCGCGCCGCCCGCCGGCGCTGCGGCGGCAGCAGCACCAGCGCCGCCGCGCCCAGAAACGAGATATAAATGGTCCAGGACAGCATGGTTCAAAAATGTTTTAACATGGCCAGCGCGGCCGGATTGGCCACGCGGATGAGTATTTGCGGACAAATCCCCAGCACAAAAATCAGGGCGATGACCGGCCCCAGCGTCCAGCGCTCGCCGGTCGTCAGGTCCTTCCAGCCGGCCCAGCGATTGGGCAGCGGCCCGCTGAAGACCCGCTGCAAAATGGTCAGCAGAAAAATCGCCGTGATGAGCAGCCCGAGGGTCGAGACCGCCGCGGCCCACCCCGCCAGCGGCAAAGCCCCTTTGAAAATCAGAAACTCGCTGACAAATCCATTCAGCCCGGGCAATCCGAGCGACGCCAGCAGAGTGATGCCCATCAATCCGCAAAAAACCGGCGCCGCTTTGCGCAGGCCCCCAAAATCGTCCAGCCCGCGCAGCCCGCCGCTCCGCTGCTCGATCAGCCCGACAAAATAAAAGAGGGCCGAGGCCGTCAGACCGTGATTGAACATTTGCAGCATGACCCCGTTGAGGGCGGCGGCTTTATCGGCAGTCGAATCCGCCGTGTCCCCGGTCAGTTGCACCGCGACAAAAATGCCCAGGAGGCAGTAGCCGACGTGATTGATCGAGGAATAAGCCACCATCCGTTTCAAATCCCGCTGGGCCAGCGCCGCCGCCGCCGAAAAGACGATCGTCGCCACCGCCAAGCAGAGCAGGGGGGGTTGCATGGCCTGCATCTGCGCCGGAAAGAGCGGCAGCAAAATGCGCAAAAATCCATACACCCCCATTTTCGACATCGCCCCGGTCAGCAGCATGGACGTGCCGGTGGGCGCTTCGGCATAAGCCGACGGCAGCCAGGTATGGAAGGGCATGAGCGGCGCTTTCACCGCGAACCCAAGGAACACGCCGGCAAATACCAGGGTGGCCAGCGTTTCTTTGGAGTGGAAAAAGGCGCCGCCCAGTTTGGCCAGCTTGTCTTGCAGCTCGCCGTTCCGGGCCAGTTCGGACAGCTTTGCAAAGTCAAACACTCCCGTCGCCGCGAAAATGGCCAGGAAGCCCAGCAGCATGGCCACGCTGCCGGCCAGTGTGTATATGAAGAACTGGCTGGCCGCCCGCGTGCGCCGGGGGCCACCCCACATCTTGATCAGGAAATACGCCGGAATCAGGCCCAGTTCCCAATAGATAAACCAGTGGAAAAAGTTCAGCGCGGTAAAGGTGCCGAACAGGCCGGCTTCTAAAAACAGAATCAGGGCAAAATAGAGCTTCGCATTCTGCTCGATTTTCCACGAGGCCATCATGGCAAAGGGCACCAGCAGCGCCGACAGGCCCACCATCAAAAGCCCCAATCCATCAATGCCCAGGTGGTAATCAATCCCCTGGTAATCATTCGCCGGCGACGGCACCCACGGGAGGTTCTCGGCGAATTGCCAGCCAAGCTGGCCGGGGTCGAACGCCGCCCACAACAGCGCCGCCACGCCCAGTGCCAGCAGGCTCGCTCCGAAGGCAATGCGACGCGCCACTTTTGCGGGACCGGGCGCCAGCAGCGCCGCTCCGCCGCCGAGCAGCGGGATCAACGTCAGAACGCTCAGCAATGGAATCCCTTTCATGCGCACCCCCAGATCAAGGCCAGCGCCAGCAGAGCGACGGCCAGGCCCGCCATTCGCAAATAGCGCTGTACCCGCCCATTTTGCGCCCAGGCCAGGAAACCTCCCGCGCCACGCAGTTCTTCGCAGCCCAAATCGAAACCGGCATTGATCCCCAATTCGTCAATGGCGCGGTTGCACAGCGCCCACACCATCGTCAACCCGGATAGCGCGTTGACCGCTCCCGCCCAGATCACCCGATCCAGCCAGTCGGCGCAGTTCGAAAACGCCGCGTTCAGCCGGATCACTGTCGCCTCATAAATCTCGTCCACCCAAAATTTATTTTGGAGCAACCGAAAGACCGCCGGCACGGATTTCTCCAACGGGTCTGCTTCCCGGCTGCTTTGCGCCGCCACATTGGAATAGATTCGCCAGCCCAGAAACAGGGCCGCGCCAACGACGATGGTGGACAGCAGCATCAGACTGAGTTGCGGGCCGGCCAGGAGGGCCGCGGGCGTGAACCGGACCTGTTCTCCGTTCAAATAGGAGGCGAACCAGGGCCAGGCCGGCGTTCCCAGGAATCCAGCCAGCACCGCGAAGCCCGCCAGGATCATAAGAGGAACCGTCATCACGGCGGGGCTTTCATGCGCCGGAACTCGCGAGCCGGCCGCATCGGCTGGTTTTCCGAAGAACACCCAGCTTACCTGCCGGGTCATGTAAAAGGCCGTCAGAAAAGCCCCTGCCACGCCCAGATAAAATGGCACCGCCGACACATCCCAAACTCGCGCCGCGTGCAGGATTTCATCCTTGCTCCAGAAGCCGGAGAAGAACAGCGGCACACCGCACAGCGCCATCATGCCCGCGGCGTAAGTCGCGAACGTCCACGGCATCAGCCTTTTCAGGCCGCCCATTTTGCGGATGTCCTGTTCGCCATGACAGCCGTGAATGACCGAGCCTGCGCCCAGAAAGAGGAGCGACTTGAAAAAGGCGTGCGTGATCAGATGAAACATTCCCACCGCCACCCCGCCCACGCCCAGGCCCATCATCATGTAGCCCAATTGCGAGATCGTGGAAAAAGCGATGATTCGCTTGATGTCGTTCTGCGCCACCGCGATGGCCGCGGCAAACACGGCGGTGATGGCCCCCACCCAGGTGATGACTTGGAGGGCCGCCGGATGCGGACCGGCGCTCATCAGCGGATACATGCGGGCCACCAGAAACACTCCCGCCGCCACCATGGTGGCGGCATGGATCAGCGCGCTGACCGGGGTCGGGCCTTCCATGGCGTCGGGCAGCCAGACGTGCAGGGGGAACTGGCCGGATTTTCCCATGGCCCCCATGAAAATCAGCAGGGAGATGGCGGTCGAAACCGCCATGCCGCCCACGGTGGCGGCGGTCGCCAGATGTGTCAGCGAGGATTGTTCCAGACAGCCGTTGCCGTGGTCGTAAAAGAGCAGTGTGCCGCTTTTGCTATAGAGCCAGAGCATGCCCAGCAGAAGCCCCAAGTCGCCAAGGCGCGTGGTGATGAAGGCTTTTTTTGCCGCCGCCGCCGCCGCCGGCTTTTCAAACCAGAAACCGATCAGCAGGTAGGACGACAGGCCGACCAATTCCCAGCAGATGAACAGCAGGAGCAGGCTGTTGGCGATGACTATGCCCAGCATGGCCGCGGCAAACAGCGACATGAAACAGAAGAACCGGGTGTAATTCCCGTCCTGCGCCATGTAGCCCAGGCTGTAAATGAAAATGAGCAGCGACAGCAACGCCACCATCATCAGCATAATCGCGGTCAGGGGATCCAGCACCCAGCCCAGCGGCACCGCCGTGGCGGCGGTGGCGCCCAGATCGAACCAGCGAAAACTCCACGTCTGCCGGAACGGATGCGCGCTCAAGCTGGTCAGGAAGGCCACACAGGACAGCACCAGGCAAACCGCCATTCCCCCAATGGCCAGCGTCGCCGCCCATTGCCGCCGCTCGCGCTTGAGCAACGACCCCAGGCCCGCCATCACCAGCGGCACCGCCGGAATCAACCACAGGTATTTGACGACGTATTCCATCTTTCAACCTTTCAGCGCATCCAATCTATCCACTTGCGTGGTCTTTCGTTGACGGTAGATGGCAATGACCAGCGCCAGGCCGACTGCCGCCTCGGCGGCCGCGATGGCGATGGAAAAAAGCACGAACATCACGCCGGTCAACGCCTCCGGGTGAGGCCCATACCGCCAGAACGCGATAAAATTCAAGTTCGCCGCATTGAGCATCAATTCGATGCCGATGAGCACCAGGATGGCGCTGCGGCGCGCCACCACGCCCGCGAAACCGATGCTGAACAGCAACGCCGACAGGATCAGATAATGGGAGAGAAGCGGGTTCATTTCATCCATATGCCCGGAAGCATTTCGCCTTTTGGGTAACTTCTCCTAATCTTAATCTTAATCATAATCATAATCTTAATCTTGGGCAGAAAGAGCGGAAACCTCCCCAGCCCTGCCCTCTCCGGCAAAAGCAGGTGGAGGAGGGGGGGAAGACGCAGGAGTTTTGTTTTTGGATTCCTCACGCATGGCGATGACCACCGCTCCCAGCAGCGCCGCCGTCAAAAGTACGCCGATCATTTCCAGCGGCAGCACGTAACGGGTCATCAATTCCACGCCGATTAAACCCGTCATTTTCGCCGGAATGTCCGCCGCGGGCGGAGCCAGCCGTCGCAGGCTGGGGCTGGCCAGCACCGGCAGGGCAATTCCAGCCAGCACCAGCAGGGCCACCGCCACACCGGCCAGCCACGAAGGCGAGGACTGGCGGCTGCCGGGCAGAACTTCATCCCCGCGCGTGAGCAGCACGGCAAACACGATCAGAATGGCGATCGCGCCCACATAGACCAGCAGTTGGGCAAATCCGACAAATTCGGCGTCGAGTTGCAGGTAGATCACGGCCAGGCCGGCAAAAGCCGCGGCGGCGCACAAGGCGCAATGGATCAATTGCCGCAGGGCCATGGCCGCAACCGCGCAAGCCAGGGTGATGGCGGCGATCAGATAAAATGCGATCTCATTCAGCATAACTATATTGGTGTTGGGCTGGTCTCCCGCCTTTCAAGACCCGGCCCAGCCAGACATACACACCCGCCAGCAGGCCCGTGCCCAGCAGCCAGCGGATTTCCAACGCGCCTGGGAATTGCCAGGCTCCGCTTTGCCACCAAGCCACCGCGACGACCAGGTTGACCAGCGCGAGCGGAACCAGAAATTTCCAGGCGAAATTCAACAGTTGGTCCAGACGCAAACGCGGCAGGGTGGCGCGCACCCAGATGAACAGAAAAATCAGGACGCTGAATTTGACCGCGAACCAGCCCCAGGATGGCAGCCATTCCAGCCACGGGGCCGGGGCCTGCCATCCTCCCAGAAACAGGGTCACGCCCAGCCCGGTCACGGCGAAAAGCCCCAGGTATTCCCCGAGGAAAAACAGCGCGTATTTGAAACCCGAATACTCGGTCAGAAAGCCGGCAATCAACTCCGATTCCCCTTCCGGCAGGTCAAACGGACAACGGTTGGATTCAGCGGCGGCGGCGATCATGAACAGGGCGAAGCCGGCCAGACCCCAGGGCGTGAAGACGTTCCAGCGCGGCAGCCAGCCCATCACGAAGCCGGATTGGGCCTGGACAATGTCCGGCAGGGACAAGGAACTGGCCGCCAGCAACACCGGAATGGTGGCCAGCACCAACGGGACCTCGTAGCTGATCATTTGCGCGATGGCCCGCATCGCGCCCAGCAGCGAATATTTATTCTGACTCGACCATCCCGCCATGAAGACCGCCAGCTCGGACGCGGAGCCGATGGCAAAAAAGAAGAGAATGCCCGCGTCCAGTTCAATCGCGCTCATGTTGCGTCCGAAGGGCAGAACGGCGAAGGCCAGCCAAATCGGCGCCGTCAGGGCCACCGGCGCGAGGAAATGCACCACTTGGTCGGCGGAAAAAGGAACAATGTCCTCCTTGATGAGCATCTTGACCCCGTCGGCCAACGGTTGGAACAAACCGCAAGGCCCGACGCGGTTGGGGCCATAACGATTCTGCATCCGGCCCAGGATCTTGCGCTCCAGGATCGTGGTCAGGGCAAAGCACGTTCCGAACACCGCCATCAGGCCCGCGATGATGAGCACCATCAAAACCAGCGGACGGACCGAAGCCGGAGCCAATCCCGCCAGCCAATGCTGGGTCGAAACAAAAACTTGGTCTAAGGCGTTCATGCGGTGGTTGGCGTGGCTGGAGCCGGGGTGACGGCCTTCCTGGCCTGCGCCTTGCGTTGTTCTTCCGTCCGCTCTGCATCCACGGCGGCGGCTTCGGCGGGATGGATTCGGCGGAAGTAATCATTGGATTTGGCCAAGTCCCTTTTCTGCAACACCATGGCGCAATCCTCGCTGGCCAGCTCAAAAACCTGGTCCATCTTGATGGAATCAAACGGGCAAACTTCCACGCAGATGCCGCAACCCATGCAGACGGCCATGTCAATGTTGAAAACCTTGGGTTGGAACTGCAGCTTCCCCAGGTAATCCTGCTTTTTGACCGTATCTTTGACGATTTCTATGCAATGCGCCGGACATTCCTGCGCACAGATCGTGCAGGCGGTGCAGCGCAACCCGGCGAGGGGATCCGCGCCATCGCAAACCAAAAAAGGAACCGTGCGCGCGTTTGCCTGCGGGGCAAGTTTCTCCTCCGGGTACTGCACGGTGGTCAGCCGCGCGGGATCAAAATAGCTGCCGCAAAAATTGCGCCCGGTCTCGAAGAACCCTCGAAGTAAGCCGCGGCCCAGCATTAGCGATCCACCTCCCCGAGCACAATATCAATGCTGCCCAGGATAATGACGACATCCGCGATGGTATGGCCGAGGCACATATCTTCCAGGACCGTCAGGTTGATAAGACTTGGAGGGCGGATGCGGTAACGCCAAGGCGTCGGCCCGCCGTCGCTGATGAGGTAAAAGCCCAGTTCGCCTTTGGGCGATTCGATCCGCCCGTAGGCTTCCCCGGTTTTGGGGCGCAGATTGCGCAGTTTGACTTTGGGATCCAGGATTGCTCCCGCGGGAATGTCGCGCAAGGCCTGGGCCAGAATCTTGACCGATTCCCGCATTTCGAGAATCCGCACCATGTAACGATCGAAAACGTCCCCTTGCTGGCCGAGCGGGACGCGGAATTTGAAGCGGTCGTAAATCCCGTAGCGGTCCACTTTGCGAAGGTCGTAATTGACTCCGCTGGCCCGCAGCCCCGGGCCGGTCACGCCGGCATTGACCGCCAGGTCGCGCGGCAACACGCCCACGCCTTCACTGCGAGCGCGGAGAATTTCGTTTTCGCTCAGGAGAGCCTCGAATTGGTCGAGAAAGACGTCGAAATCCGCCGCGACCCTGGCGGCCTGTTCCTGCCAGCCGGGCGGGAGGTCGCAACGGCAGCCGCCGAAACGCAGGTAATTGCACATCATCCGCGAGCCGCTGAGCGCTTCGAAAAGGTCGAGGATTTTTTCCCGTTCGCGAAAGGCGTACATCAGGGGCGTGCCCAGGGCGCCCATGTCCTGCAAAACAAATCCCGCCAGGCAGGCGTGGTTGAACAGGCGGGTCAGTTCGGCGACAATGACCCGGATGTATTCGGCGCGCTCGGCCACCATCAATCCCGCCAGCTTCTCCACGCTCAGGACATAGGCCCAGTTGTTGGTCATCGAGCAGATGTAATCCAGCCGGTCGGTGTAGGGGATGGAGGCCAGGTAGCTGTTCTTCTCGGCGATTTTCTCGTGGTTGCGATGGAGGTAGCCGAAAACCGGCGTCAGTTTCACCACCGTTTCGCCATCCAGAACAACATTCATCCGAAAAACACCGTGAGTGGAGGGATGATGCGGCCCCATGGACACTTCGAGCAGGTCATGGCCGTCAAATTTGGAGAGGGCCTGCCCCTGCGGCGCTGGCAGTGTGGCGATCATGGCTGGGCCTCCATTTGCTCGGCCGGCACGTAATCCTTGCGCATGGGATGATCGGCAAAGTTGTCCCACATCAGGATGCGGCGCAGATCGGGATGTCCCTCAAACTCGATGCCAAACAGATCAAAGATCTCCCGTTCCTGCAACTCGCAACTGCGCCAAACCGGCGTGAGGGAGGGCAGGGCGACGCGGTCGGTTCGATTGCCGGTGCGCAGCCGGATAATGAGCGGCCCCTGGCCGAGCGCCATGGAATAGAGATGATAAACCGCTTCGAGGAAGGCGGGGGTCTTGCGTGCGGCCAGTTCCTCGGCTTCCTTTTCCACTCCGTCAATGATCTGCTTGACCTTGACTTTCTCCTGGACGGTTTTTTCCGGCCAGTCCACGCCCGTGACGTTGGAGGCGTAGTCGAAGCGCAACTGCGGCTGGTCGCGCAAAAATTTTGCGATCTCCCGCGCCTGCCCGTGATCCAGGAGCAGGGAGGCTTGATTGGCCGGACTACCGTTGGGAATGACCTCCAGGCGCGCGCCCGGAAAAGCGGCGGCGATGCAGTCTTTGATTTGTTGCAGAGTTTGCATCAGGTGTTCCGGGCTTTGTCCAATTGCGGCCCCACCAAGTCATGCGGTCCGAATTGCGGCACGGGGAATTCGCCGGCGGCGCCCGCCTCCAGGTGGGGCGGACGATCCGGGCCCGTCAGGCGCTGGCGCGCTATTTTTTGTTGCAAAGTGATCAGCCCCTCCAGCAACGCCTCCGGCCGGGGCGGACAACCGGGGATATACACGTCCACCGGCAGATAGAGGTTTATCCCCCGCAGGACATTGTAGCCGTCGCGAAAGGGTCCGCCGCAAATGGCGCAGGCGCCCATGGCGATGACATATTTGGGCTCCGGCATCTGGTTGAACAGGCGCACGACTTGCGGGGCCATTTTCTTGGTGACGGTCCCGGAAACGATCATCAGGTCCGCCTGCCGGGGGGAGGGCCGAAAGACCTCCGCGCCGAAGCGGGCCATGTCGAAGCGGGCCATGGAGGCGGCGATCATCTCAATGGCGCAGCAGGCCAGGCCGAACTGCAGCGGCCACAGGGAATTCTTCCGGCCCCAGTTGTAAAGCTCCTCCACCGTGGTGAGAACGACGCCTTGCTGCCTCAATCGGTTTTGTAGTTCCTGGTTCATGGGAGGCTTGTCCTCGTTCATTTCCAGGCCAGAATCCCCTTGGCCCAGGCCCAGGCCAGTCCTTCCACCAGCAGGAGGAGGAAAATCAACATCGCCAGGCACGCGGCAAAGGGAAGGCCTTTGCAGGCCACGGCAAACGGCAGCAAGAAAATGGTTTCCACATCGAAGATCAGGAAAATGATCCCATAGAGGTAGTATTCGGACTTGAATTGCACCCATCCGGTGGGTTGGACGTCCAGGCCGCATTCGTAAACGGCATTTTTGACCGCACCGGGCTTGCGCGGCGAGAAAGCGCGCGCCCAGAGCCAGGCGATGGCCAGCGGCGCCAGGGCGAACCCGACCGCCGCGGCGGCAAAAACGGCCAGAAACAAACAGGTATTCGTGCTCATAACCTACGACTCGATCAGCCTCCCCGGCCGCCTCAAGACGGCAGCGGCTCGACCAGTATCATTTGGGCCAATTGTGAACTCAGGGCCAGGCGCGCGTTGCACACCTGGCAAATCAGGTTGGATTGGCGGATCAGCAGTCTGATCACCTGCCGTTCGCCAAAGCCAATTTCCCGCAAGCGCCGCGTCACCGCCGGCGGCGCGGAAAGTTCCTTGATCCGCACCAGCATCCCCGCCCGGACCCGGCTGAGCGGGCAGGTGAAGGGCTTCGCACAATGGATTTCGCCGCCCGGCGGGTTGCGGTCATCTAATTGAGTTGTCTGAGCAAACGGTTTCATTGTTTTTACTGTTCGAGAGCCAACCTACAAGGAGGTGGCGGCGGAGACTCCACTGTTTTTGCTATTCACAGGCCATTTTTTGGCCGATGGCGAAACGTGGAATTTTTCCGCCGACACTCCACTTCCCAATAAATGTCGAACAAATCGCAACCTGTGTGTAGTTGGTCTTACCCCTCATGGGCGATGGTGCGAGCGACATGAAAAGCACAAAAAGGTTTAAGAACCTCGAATCGCTTATGAGTAAAATGCAAAATTTCAAGCAGGGCGCCAGTGCCGCAAGGAGGCCCGCATGATGTTCGTGGCTGGCATCAGTTTTAAGACCGCCCCGGTCGCCCTGCGCGAGCAATTGGCAGTGACGCCCTCGCGTCTCATCGAAACCGCCATCCGGCTCAAAGAGCAGGGCGGCCTGTCCGAATTGGTGCTCCTCTGCACCTGCAACCGGGTGGAATTGTACGGCGTGGCCGATCAGGACGGGGGACTGGCCGGGTTGCTCGCCTCGCTCGCCCGCACCCCGGCGGAAGTCGCGCCTTATGTCTATCTTCATACCGGGGAGGCGGCCGCCCGCCATCTTTTCTCCGTCGCCAGCGGGCTGGATTCGATGGTGCTGGGCGAAACGGAAATCACCGGCCAGATAAAAACCGCCTACGAGACGGCCCTGGCGGCGAAGTTGACCGGGCGGGTCCTCAATTGCGCCTTCCAACGCGCCTTTCAAGTGGTCAAAGCCATTCGCACCAAGACGCTCATCGGGCGCGGCGCCACCTCCGTGGGCAGCGTGGCCGTGCAGTTGGCGGAGAAGATCTTCGGCGGCGATTTTCACGACAAGACCGTCATGATCATCGGCGCCGGCAAAATGGGGGAAGCCTGCATCCGGCACATCGCCAAAAACGGCATCGGCTCCATCATCGTGGCCAACCGCACCCTCCAGCACGCCGAGGAACTCGCCCGCCAATTCGGAGGACGCGCGGTCAATTATATGGACGACGGCCTGGCCGCGATGGCCGGGGCGGACATCGTGGTCAGTTCCACCGGCTGCCCGGAAACCATCCTGGACCGGGAGGACGTGGAAGCGGTCATGCGGCAGCGGCCCAACCGGCCGTTGTTCCTGATTGATATCGCCGTGCCCCGGGACATTGATCCCGCGGCGCAGCGGGTGGAGAACGTTTTTCTGTACGACATAGACGACCTGGAGAAGCTGGTGGCCGAAAATGTGAAGCTGCGCGAGCAGGAGATGGCGCCCTGCCGGAGCATCATTGAAAAGCACACGGCGGAATTGATGGCCAAACTCAACGGCGCGGCCAGGAAGCCGGAGGCGGCCGGCCCGCCACCCCACGTGGCCTGGGAATTTCCCGGACGGATTCACGACTATGCACAACCATAACCGGGCCGATAATGGCCCTGCACAAATTTTGACAGTTGAAAACCAAAGGCGGGTGGGATTGGGACGGCTGTCAGGACGCAACGCCGCGCGGCGCTGCGGATCAGCAAACACCATGACAGCCCCGGAACCCTGGCAAACTTAACGATCAACGCAACGACAAACTTAACGACAAACGCAACGACGCAACTATGAAAACAAACATGTCAACCCAACAAAAGGCAACCCGCCTAAAAGGAGCATTGCTCCTGGCGCTGGCCGCCACCCTGGGGGCCCAGGCGGCGCCGATTCCGCTGACCGCGCGGCTCATCGCCCGGCCGGTAACACCCGGCGACGTGACCCGGTTCGCGCTTCCCGCGAGCACGGAGTATTCAACAGGCTTCAATACGGTGGGCATTGGCACGCCCGTTTATCTGGAGGTGGATGTGAGCAGCAAGGTTCCGCTCTCCACCATCACCAACGTCACCTTTACGCTCACGCAAGCGCCGCTGAGATCGGCAGCGGGGTTTACGGCCAACACGTTCCCCACGAACATGGGGGTCTTTGAGCCGGCTGACAAACTGATTTACGAGGTGGCCGGGCGCGCGGTGTTGCGGCCCGACCTGACGACGGCTGACCGGCCCTACATCGTCACCGCGACGATCAACACCACGACCAATGGCTCGACCAACGTGAGCTTCACCATTAACGCGGGAACGTATTTGGGAATTTCAGCGTGCGTGTTTTGCCACAGTCCCGGCGGCGGCGCGCCGCCCAAGGTGCCGTTTTGGCAGACCACGGAGCATGCGAGCATGTTTACCCGAGGGATTGACGGCGTGGTGAGCAGCCACTACAGCGCATCGTGCGAAAAGTGCCATACGGTCGGCTACGACACCAATGCGGCGAGCCTGGCGGACAACGGATTCTACTCGACGGCCCAGGCCGAGGGTTGGACATTTCCGGCGACATTGAACAGCAACAATTGGGCGTCCATGGTGAGTAACTACCCGGACCTCGCCAACCTGGCCAATATTCAATGCGAGAATTGCCACGGGCCAGCCAGCGAACACGCTTATGCCTTCGGCGATACCAACGCAGCCTACTGGCCGAGGATCGCGGTGGCGACCAACAACGCGGGCACTTGCAACCAATGCCATGACAGTCCCCCGACGGAAGCCGACGGAGCGCAATGGTACTCCTCGGCGCACGCGGTGACCACGACCATTCCCACCGGCTCCGGCCGCGACCAATGCGTGATGTGCCACACCGCCTTTGGCTTCGTCACCCGGATCAACAACGTCCTGACCAACAGCCTGGTTGGCAACACCATCACGAATTTTGCTCCGACCAATACGGCCTACGCGGCGATCAATTGCCAGACCTGCCATGAGCCGCACGGCGAAACCACCCCGACGAACAATCCGCACTTGATCCGCATGCTGGCATCGGTCACGCTCGGCGACGGCACGGTCGTCACCAACGCGGGAGAGGGAGAACTGTGCCTGGAATGCCACCACTCGCGCAATGGCTCGGCCGTCACCAACGTCACCCTGTGGTCGTCGGGGCAAAAAACCTGGGCAGGAGCCGCAGTGCCTGTCAGTTCAAGCGACTTTGGCCCGCACGACGGAGGGCAGGGAGACATGATCGAGGCGGCCAACGCCATCACTTACGGCCTGACCATCCCCAGTTCCGCCCACCGCTTAACGGTGAGCAACGTGTGCGTCGGCTGCCACATGCAAACGATTGCTTCCGCCGATCCGGGCTTCCTCGTCTCGGGCGAGCACAGCTTCGAAATGAAATACAATGTCACCAACAGCGGCGTGGTGACGGAGGTGGACCAGGTGGGCGTCTGCAATGAATGCCACGGCGGGATCAAGTCCTTCAACTTCCCTGTGGAGGACTACGATGGCGACGGCGTGATCGAAGGCGTCCAGACCGAAGTGCAGAATCTCCTGAACAAGCTCTCGACACTCGTGCCCAACGCCAACGGCGTGGTGGACGGCACGGTGAAAACCAAGATGTCTGTCACCACCAACTGGAGCCAGGCGCAGTTGCAGGCGGCCTACAATTGGCAGTATGTCGCCAATGACGGCAGCTTGGGTGTGCATAACGCCCCCTTTGCCACCGGCATCCTCAAAGCCTCCATCGCCAACCTGACCGGCGTGTCGGCGGCGGGCGGCCTGCCGGATGTGTGGGAGACCGCATACTACGGCTCGATCACCAACGCCAGCGGCGCACCCAACGCCGTCGGCGCCTGCGGCCTGCCGAACTGGCTGGCCTACGCGCTGGGCGTTAATCCCAACAGCGCCAGTGTCACTTACCCAGGCGGAGTGGTTTGGGCCAACAGCTCGGGCGTGGTGGGCGGCAGCACTAACACCATCCAGATCTACACGGCGGCCGATATCACCTTTGACACGGTGGCCGGCACGTCTTATCAAATCCAGGCCATCAACTTCCTGGGCGGGACATGGGCGAATGTCGGAGACCCGATTGTGGCGACCAACACCGCCTCCATGAGCTACTTGACGCCGACGCATGGTAATGCGCAACAATTCTACCGCGTAGTGCATACGCCCTGAGCGGGTTGTGTGCCTGCGGCCTGTGGCCGCACGGCAACTGACTGACAACATGGCGGCTGGCCGCGAGGCCAGCCGCCGCACCAAATAGTGCGAGAAAGAAAATCTATGAACCGATCCACGGCGGACAATGCGGGTGCAACGGAGAAACGGCGCGAAGGCGCGGGGGCGGGCGTTCGCAGCCTGGTTGTGGGATTGGCCTTTTTCGCGGCCGGGGTTGCTCTGAGTGCGTTGTGGTTTATGCGCGCGCCGGCGCGTGCTCCGTCCGCGCCCGAGGACGCCGGACAGCCCGCGTTGTCGGACGCCACCAGGGCGATTCTACAGCACCTTGCTTCACCGGTTGAAATCCGGTTTTATTCATTGCTCGATCCTGCCAGCGCCGGCGACCGCGGGCGGGAATTTTCCGGGCGGGTGGACCAAATGCTGGCGCAATACGAGCAGGAGGCCGGCGGCAAAATCAAGGTCGCGCGTGTCAATTCGATTTCTACAGCCGCGGCCAATGCGGCGGAGGCTGATGGCATCAAGGCATTCAACAGGGACAAAGGCGAGGTCTGTTACCTCGGCCTCGCGGTGGTCCGCAACGGCCACAAGGAATCTGTTCCGTCGCTGGCCCCGGAGTGGGAGCCAGCCTTGGAATCGGACCTGAGCCGCGCCATCGCGGGCGTGGCCGAGGCCGATCCCCCGGCGCAACGCATGGCCAAGGCGGATGGGGCCGCGCTGGAAGCGGTGAGACGGACCATACCGAACCTTGATGCCGTGTCAGTGGAGGAGGGTTCGCGGCTGCTGCGGGTCGCGGCGGTCGCTCAATTTAAGAAGACCGGGCAGGAAATGCAGGCCCGGGTCAAACAGGCGGAAGAACATTTTCTCCAAGCGCAAAGCAGCCAGGCCGAGGCGGAACAGGAAGCCGCCGTGAAGGACCTTGAGCAAGCCAAAAAGGAACAGGCGGCGAAGCTGAAGGAAATCGCCTTGCAGTCCAAGGCGCAAGTGGAGGCGCTGCAACAGCTCAAGGGAGCGGCCCATTGACGCGGCGATGAGAGGCCTTCCGCGCTTGACATTCCACCGATATTCAGGAATTGCAAAGAATGTGAAGACGCTCTTGTTTGACGGCGTGGCCGGCCTGCTGGCGGCGGGGTGCCTGGCCGCGCACGCCCAGAGCGTGCCCCATCTGAGCATCACCCAGCCGGGAGGAATGCCCGGGTTGCCGGTGGTGACCGGAGTGGCGCGGGCGACCAACGGCCTGAGCGTCACCTGGGACGGCCCCTCCGGCTATTACCAACTGTTTGAAAGCGGCAGCTTGACCAACGCCAAGTGGCAGGCCGTGGGAAAAGACACCAATTTGAACCGACAAGCGACCGTCAGCATAATTTCATCCAACGAGTTCTTTCGCGTCTCGGGCCCGCCGCCCCAATACGCGGGATGGCAGGAATGCGCGGGATGCCATTCGCCCATCTTCAACACGGTGGCGCATACCGCGCATCCGTCGGCCTTCACCAACGCGGAGTTTGTCACCGCCGGCGGCCAAAGCAACGTCTCCTGTCTGCCCTGCCACACCGTCGGTGCCGGCTTGCCCACGGGATTCACCAGCCTGGCCAAAACTCCCAAACTGGCGGGCGTGCAATGCGAGAATTGCCACGGGCCGGCCGGCTATCACGCCGCCAATCCCGAAGATCCAACCCTGGTGCCGCGCGTCGAAGTCGCGGCCACCGCCTGCGGCGGCTGCCATGCCCGGAGGTATGGGGAATGGGGAACCAGCCAACACGCGGTGGTGATCTCCAATCTGAACGCCAGCACACAGATTGACAACTGCGGACGTTGTCACTCCGGCACGGCGCGCTTGAGCCTGATCCAGGGCCTGGCGCCGCTCGCAGGCGACACCGGCTTGGGAATCCAGTGCATCAACTGCCATGACCCGCATCAGACCAACGGCTACGCGGCGCAACTCCGCTATCCTTTGTCCTCGACCAACGACTATTTCATGCCCACCAACGGCGTGTTCACCAATTACTACAATGCCAGCATCAACGTGTGCGGCCAGTGCCACAATGATGCCGGGGCCTCGTGGACCAATTCCGCCGCCCCGCCGCATCTCTCGCCGCAATACAACCTGCTGTTGGGAACCGTGGGCGAACTGGACCCGCCGCTGGCGCATTTCCCGGCCTCCCATGCCACCAAGCTGACCAACCAATGCGTGGCCTGCCACATGCAAACGACGCCTTTCGTCAGCCAGGCGGCGCCTGGCGACGGCGGCCACAAGTTCACGGTGGACAGTTATGTGGTGTGCGCCGGTTGTCATGGGACCCTCGCCACAGTGCCGCAATTTATGCAGCAGGTGCAACAATTTCGGAAGGGCAATGCACTTTATCTTCAAGAGTTGACGCTGGATTTGGCTTACTGGGCGACCAACAGCGCCCCCGCGGCGCTGCGGAGCAAATACGGAACCAATGCGTGGGAATACACCGCGCCCGGCGGGTTGTCACCCGGCGCCCTTGCCGGACCAAACGCGGCCGAGCAGGCGTCAATACCCGCCAACATTCAAAGGGCGCGGTTTAATATTTACATTGTGTTCAGCGACCAAAGCCTGGGTGTCCACAACCCCGATTATGTGCTGAATCTCCTCGATCAGGCGGAAATGTGGATCGCCGACGAGCTGGCCCCGTAGCACATCGAGTTTATGATAAAACGCAACCTCAGCATCCTCGCCCGGCAGGCCGAACGGCACGCCCGGGCATTGGCGCTGATGGCCGCCGCGCTGGTCCTGGCGCTGGCGGCGATCTCATGCGGCACGGTCAGCCGTTCGGTGGTGTTGCTGCCCAATGTTCCCGGCGCGAAGTACATCGGCTCCAAGGAATGCGAACAGTGTCACGACGAGCTTTACAAGGATTTTGCCACCGCGGACCACGCCCGGTTGATGGCGCCCGGAACCAACGCCCTTAATGCCGGCTGCGAATCATGTCACGGGCCCTGCAGTGTTCACGCCGAATCCGGCGGCGAGACCCTGCCTCCCTACACCTTTAAACCAGGACGCCCGGCAACGGGCAGCTTCGGGGCGCGCCTGGCCGAAGCGCCCGCGCGCTCCACCGGGACGATGTGTTTTCAATGCCACGCCGACGTGCGCGGCGCGTTCTCCCTGCCCAGCCATCATCAGGTGCCGGAAGGCAAGCTTTCCTGCACCGACTGCCATTCGCCGCACAAGGGTTCCATTCATCTTGGCGGGGGAACTTCGATCCTGTCCGAAAATGAAACGTGCCTGCGGTGCCACGCCGCGCAGCGCGGGCCTTATGTCTTCGAGCACGAGGCCATCCGGGAAGGCTGCACCATCTGCCACGTCCCCCACGGCTCGGTCAATGCAAAATTATTGACAGTCCGCGACGCCAACCTCTGTTTGAAGTGCCACTTTCAACAGCAGACCGCGGGCGGGATAATGATCGGCGGTTCCGATCACACCACCCGCGTCCAGCAAGGCACCTGCTGGACGGCGGGATGCCACGAGGCGGTGCATGGTTCGCGCGTCAGCCCTGCCCTGCGATTCTGACCCAGGAAACCCATGCCCATCAAATCACCGCGCGCATTCCGCAAGGCGCCCCTCCGCTGGTGCCGGGCATGGCTGCTGGGCCTTTGCGCCGCGGGCGGCGGTCTTTGCGCGGCCGACACCAATGCCCCGCCGGCCATGACCCCGGAGCAGATGTTCGAGGGCGGCACCAACGCCTACAGCAACTGGATTGATTTCACGGCGGGTCAGGCCTTTGTCAGCGGCAACAGCGCGCAATTTCAGCAGCAGCATCAAATCCCCGCTGGAACGTTTGGCGGCATCGGCGATTTCCATTTCCAAACCGGCATCGCCACCAACACCACGATGACCCTGGACGGCCATGCCATCGCGGAGAACCACGACTACCAGCTCACTCTCGGCGTCCAGCGCGAGAAGGTCGGCTTCTTGCGCCTGTCCTACGAGCAATCGCGCACCTGGTCCGACGGGGACGGCGGGTTTTTCCCGGGATCAGGACAATACTACCCGGCGGCGGACAATCCGCTCGGGCTGGATCGCGGCAAGTTGTCCCTGGAAGGCGGATGGACGCCGGAAACGGGGCCGAAAGGTGACCTTTAAATACACGCACTCGTTCCGCGACGGCGCCGAAGGCTCCACCGAGTGGGGCTACGCCCATGAGCCGGGCATCCCTTATGCGCAGGGACTCAGCCCGACCTTGGAGCAGAACCACGAGCACAGCGACAGCTTTCAAGTGGACGTGGCCAATCACATCAAGGCCACGGATGTCGGCCTGGGCCTCCGTTATGAGACCGGACATCTGGATGATGCGATCAAAATAACCGAGTACCCGGGCGAGCCGGTCCAGCAGAAGATCACCGACCGCCAGGGCACGAGCTACGACCTGTTCAGTGTCCACAGCTTCACCGAGACATGGGTCAGGACCAATGTCATGTTCTCCACCGGGTTCTCCTATTCCGGCGTGGGCAACGACTTTTCCGCCAGCCGGATATACGGCAATGACTTCAACGTCGGTTACGTCCCCAATGCCAACAGCGATTTCGGCTACTACGGACTGACCGGCACATCGCGTTTGCACGATTATGTATTTGACCTGAACCTGTTCTACAAACCGTCGCCCCATTTCACGCTCGTCCCTTCTCTGCGGGTGGATCGGGAAGATTGGAACGCGAGCAGCAGCGGTCTTGAAACCTTTGAGTTGAACACGCCCGTGCCCTTCACCACCGACAGCTCCCGCGGCCTGATTGATCTGCGCGAGCGGCTGGACCTGAATTACAACGGCCTGACCAATTGGGCCTTCTATGGACGCGGCGATTTCACCGAGGGCGACGGGAACTTGAACCAGAACGGCGGGTTGATCCCGGTGGCCGGCTACGGAATTCCAGGCGTGGAGGAGCAGACCGATGACCGCCGCTTCTTCCAAAAATACAGCGCGGGCGCCCGCTGGTATCCCTCGCGCGGCGTCACGCTGGACGTCGGCGGTTATTACAAAATCAACCACTACCACTATGGCATCGGCCTGGACAGCACAACCAACAGCCCCGGCAGCCCGAACGAATATCCCAATTTTCTGGCCATGCAGGATTTCGAGACCTATGACGCCAATTGCCGGCTGACCTTGAGGCCGTGGCAGAACGTGACCGCCATCAGCCGCTACGAGTTCCAACTATCCACCATTCACACCGAGCCGGACCCGGCCTCGGGCCTCTCCGAGGTCGAAGCATCGCGCATGACCAGCCATATCATCGCCCAGGATGTCAGTTGGATCCCGTGGAGCCGCCTCTCCCTCCAAGCCGGCTTGAACTACGTTTTGAGCGACACCCACACGCCGGCCTCCGACCTCACCCAGGCCATCCTCACCGCGCAAAACAACTATTGGACGGTCAACTTTTCCTCGGGCCTGGTGCTGGATGACAAGACCGACCTCAACCTCAGCTACCTCTACTACCTTTCCGGCGATTACAGCAACAATTCCCCGCTGGGGGTGCCCTACGGCGCCGGCAGCGAGGAGCACGCCCTGACGGCGACCTTGACCCGGCGCCTCAGCCAAAGCCTTCGTCTGGCCCTCAGGTATGGCTATTTCCGCTACAACGACGCGGCCTTTGGCGCAAACCGGGATTTCGGGGCGAACCTCATTTCCGCGAGCCTGCGCTACCGGTTTTGAACGGCTTCTCTAAAAATGTCATGCGAGGCGCAAAAAATGGCCAGCAAAACACAATTCACGTTGAGCAAAGAATGGCCGGCAAAGCCATCTTGAACACGATGAAACACAAATAGGCCCGCCCAACGCGGGCCTGACCGAAAACAAAACGACAAAATAAATGCCATGAAAATGAAAAAAATGCTCCTTACTTCCCTGGCCCTCGCGGCCACCACGGCGGCCGTGTCGGCTGCCGACGCTGCGGCGACTTGGGACAAGCAATGCAAGGCCTGCCACGGCGTTGACGGAAAGGGCCAGACGGCGATGGGCAAGAAACTGGGTTTGAAGGATTTCACTGATGCCAAGTTCCAGGCCACTTTCACCGATGTCCAGGCCACCAAGGCCATCAAGGAAGGCGTCAAGGACGGCGACAAGACCAAGATGAAAGCCGCCGAAGACGTGACCGACGCCGACATCAAGGCGCTCGTCGCCATGGTTCGCGCATTCAAGAAATAGCCAGAACTGCGTCCGGACGGATACTGGCGGGTGTCCTGCCAGCTCCGTCCCCGTGGTCCTCCCCGGGGCCGGCGGGAAGCCAGGCCGGACTTTCACGGCCGTCGCCTCCCATGGAAGCCTCCGGCCCGGGTTGCACCACAAACCGCCTGATGACAGCCAACGCGAAATCCGGAATCACCGTCGCAGTGATGTGTGCCGCCTTCTCCGCGCTGGCGCTGGCCTTTTTGTCGGATTCGGGCGGAACGCACCTCAACCGCCCCGCCATTGCCCTGGTGGACACCAATTTCCTGGACACCTCAACCACCCGGCGGTCCTACGCGGACTTGGTTCGGGCGGGAGCGGACCTGTCGGATTTTGACTGCTATGTTTGTCACGATAAGAAGGCCCCCCCGCCATTGCGCCTGGACGCCCACCAGAACATCATCGTCGCCACGGAGCATGTCGGTCCCACGACGTTTGCAGCGGATGACCTGGGCACCAACGATTTGGCCGGGATCATCAAGCGATTAAGGGGGCACTCCGATCCAGTATCCGCTTTGCTGTGGCAGGGTTTGTCAAACTCGGAGCAATTACTGCTGGTGAATTACCAGCCTGCGGAACCCAGTTCCAAGCCGGCTCAAGATTTGGTGGTGGCAGCTCTTAACAAGATCATTGCAGGACCGTGTCTTTACGAGCGCGAACGATTCAAAGGGATCTTGTTGGGAGCGGAAACGATCGTCCATCTGGCGCAAAGCCGGACAGGCCCCAACCTGGCCCATCTCAACCGCCTGCTTCTGGAAGACGCCTTTCCACTGGAATTGTCCAGGAACCGGCATGCCGACATTGTGATGGGGCACGGAGAGCACGGCCGCAACAACAATTGCTTTAACTGCCACAACGAAACCAATCTCCTCCTGCTCCAGCCCAGGGACGGGCGGGAGTTGACCTTCGCCCAAAGCACCCAATTGTGCGGCAGTTGTCACGGGCCGACCAAGGCCGACTGGGACGCGGGCGCGCATGGCCGCACCAGCGGGGATTGGGATCGTCACTCCGGGCGCCAAGGGGTACGCTGCCTTTTCAGTTGATGAAATCAAGGATTGGCCGGGTTTCGCAAAGAAGTTGAAGGACCATTCCGATGCGGTCTCCGCTTTTCTCTGGCAGAGATTGTCCAACCAGGACCAGGAACTGCTGAAGAGCGACCGGCCGTCAGGGCCAGGCTCCAATCCAGCTCAAGTTGCCGTGGTTCAAGTCCTGAACAAGATCATCGGAGAACCGAGTATTGACCAGGACAAGCGGTTCCAAGGCATTTTGTTGCGTCCCGAAACAACCGACCTGAGGAAAGGATCTCCGGCTGGACCCGGCTTGAGCCGCCTCAACCGGTTGCTTCTCGAAGACGCGTATCCGCTGGAATTGTCCAGGGACATGGAACGCAAGGACTGCGTGAACTGCCACAACCCTCATTACCCCCACTTTCCTTCGCGAAAGCCCGCCCCCGGCCCGCACCCATTGAGGGAGATTGACACGGCCGCCGTGGCGCAGACCGGCCAGGAATGATATGGACAAACCACCCTCATCTCCAGCCAGGAATCCGGGGCCCCCGGCCAACGTGATGGGGCGGCGCAGCTTCCTGCGCACCTCCGCCGTGCTGACGACGGGGTTGGCCGCGCTGGCCGCCAGCCTGAAGCCGCTGCTGGAGATGAACGATTTTCCCACCATGGAGCGGTTCCTGCAAAAGTATTACAAGGAGATGACGCCGCAGGACATGGCCAAAGTTTTGAAGCGGATCGAGGACGAAGTGGAAGAGCAGTATCACTTGCGCCCCCATGTGCGGGATTTGAAGCCCATGGACGGGGTTGATTTCGTCTATTGCCTGAACTTGACCCGGTGCATCGGCTGCCGCAAATGCGTCCACGCCTGCGTGGCGGAGAACAACCAGTCGCGCGATCCCGAAATCCAATACATCCGCGTTCTGCGGCTGCCGGACGGCTCGCTGGATATTGACAAAGCCGACCACTTCTACGCGCCGGATTCGGTGCCGGAGAAGGGCTACTTTTACATGCCGGTGCAGTGCCAGCAATGCAGGAATCCGCCCTGCGTCAAAGTTTGCCCGGTGCATGCGACGTGGCAGGAAGCCGACGGCATCACCGTGATAGATTACGACTGGTGCATTGGCTGTCGCTATTGCGAAGCGGCCTGCCCGTATTGGGCGCGGCGCTTTAACTTCACCAAGCCGTCCACCCTGCCCAAGGAACGCCTCAACCTCGATATGTCTTATCTGGGCAACCGCCCGCGGCGCCAGGGGGTCATGGAGAAATGCCACTTCTGCATCCAGCGCACGCGCGTCGGCCGCTATCCGGCCTGCGTGGAGGTCTGCCCCGCCGGCGCCCGCAAGTTCGGCAACATTCTCGACCCGGCCAGCGAGGTCTCCTACATCCTGAGAAGCAAACGTGTTTTTATTCAGCTCAAGGAGGAAATGGGCACCGCGCCGCGCTTCTTTTACTACTTCGACGTATGAGGCGCGCCACTCGGAACTATTTTGTTTTTCTGCGGCGTTGCGCGGGCCTGGCCTTGGAGGGCGACTGGCGTTACTACGCGTGGATGGGCCTGCTCATCGTGTTCTGCCTGCTCGGCCTCAACGCTTATTGCCGGCAGTTTGCGCATGGCCTGATCGTCACCGGGATGAGCGACGAAGTTTCCTGGGGCGTTTACATTGCCAACTTCACTTTCCTGGTCGGGGTGGCGGCGGCGGCCGTCATGATGGTCATCCCCGTTTATATCTATAAGAACGAGGACCTGCATGACTTGGTCATCTTCGGAGAACTGCTCGCCGTGGCGGCGATCCTGATGTGCCTGGCCTTTGTCACCGTTGACCTGGGGCGGCCGGATCGCTTCTGGCATCTGATCCCTGGAATCGGGCAATTCAACTTTCCCAAATCCATGCTCAGTTGGGACGTCCTGGTGCTCAACGGCTATCTCTTGCTCAACGTCCACATTTGCGGCTATCTGCTCTACTGTCGCTATCGCAAGGTTAAACCGGCCAAATGGTTTTACATTCCGTTTGTGTTCATCGCCATCGTCTGGGCTGTCTCCATCCACACCGTCACCGCCTTTCTCTATGTGGGTCTGGGCGGGCGGCCATTTTGGAATTCTTCCATCGTTGGACCCCGTTTCCTGGCCTCCGCCTTTACCGCGGGTCCGGCTCTGATCATCCTGGCCATGCAGGTCGTGCGCCGCGTCACCTCTTCCTCTTACATGGCCGCCAGCCCGCCCGGCGAGGGCAGCGGTCCCATGCCGCAACCCAAACGCCGCGCCGCCACCATCGCCGACTTCGCTCTGCTGTGCCGCCATCTTCCCGAAATGGCCTCGGTGCCGGGCGAGGCCGGCCAGCGGGCTTTGGCGACGGCGGAAGTCCTGGAGGCCCAGCCTGGCGATGCGGTTTTGCGCCAGGGAGAAACGGAGGCTCGGGCCTTCTTTATCCTGCGCGGCACGGTGGTGGTGATACGTCAGGAAGCCGGGCGTTTTCGGGTCACGCGCACGGCAGGACCGGGGGAACAGGTGGGAGAGGTTTCGGCTCTCCATGCCACCCCGCGCATGGCCAGCGCCATCGCCGAAGAACCCAGCCTGGTCTTGAGCTTCACCGCCGATGCCTTGCGCCTGCTCATGGAATCCACCCAGGTCAACAAGATCGTCCGGTCCAGAATGTCCGAGCGGCTCCTCATCACCGATCGCGCCCTCATGACCCTGCGCAGCATCGTGCAGGTTTCCATGCTCATCAACGTCTTCTTGCTCGTCAACGAAGTCTTCAAGGAATTCTATTCGGGCAACCTGCATGACGAGTCCTCCAAATACCTCTTTGTCGGCCTGGACGGCCATCACGCCCTGGTGCCCTGGATTTGGACCGCCATCGCCTTCAACCTGACGGCCATGGTCCTGCTGGTCCTGCCGGTCAGCCGCAGCCTCAAATGGCTCAACCTGACCTGCGTCCTTTGTATTGTGGGCATCTGGATCGAAAAAGGCATGGGCTTGGTCATCCCCGGCTTCATCCCGACGCCCCTGGGCGAAATGATGGAATACCGGCCTTCCCTCAACGAGACCCTGGTTTGCTTTGGCATCTGGGCCTTCGGACTGCTCTGCTACACGGTTTTCCTCCGCATGTCCGTGCCCATTCTCCAGGGACGATTGTCCAGGGAGAACGAAGGCGCGCCGAGCCGGTCCATTCGGGCCGCCGTCCCCGCCTCCCCTCAGGGCTGACCACCGCTCCGATGTCAAGAAGACTTACAGCCGATGACGCCAGGCAATCGTTGAGCGCCCATGTCGCGGGCAGAGGCGCCGAAATATTTGAAAAATATGGACCGCGCATCGGCTGGAACGAGTTGCTGCGCATTCTGGAAGACCGCGCCTGCGTCCGCTACCCCTGCAAGGCCGCCTTCGACGCCGCCCCGCTGCAACCGGGAGAGTGCGCCTATGCCAGGGCAAATAGCGTCCAGCCCGAAGACGGATTTGTGATTTACATCCATCCTCTCTTCATGACGCAGATGGACCGGGTGGCGCACCTGGCGCTCTATCAGTTGGCCGTTGTCAACTATGGGGAGTTCGCGTCCCCGGATGACGCGGAGGCTTTTGGCGCGGCCGCCCTGGGCATTTCCCGGGAACAGTACTATCAGGGCCTTTGTCAAATGGCCGGTTTGCTCGAAGAACAGTAACGCCCTGATTCGAAGTGTCTTTATTTATCGCCCGTCAAAAAGCTGGCCCACCAATGCGCCGGCCTTGCGCGTGGAGATTCGGATGCGCAAGATTTTGCGGGCCACGCCTCCCCTGGCCTGGTTTGCCTCCACCAAGGCGGCCAATTCATGCAACGCATCGCGCTGCCGCCGGGCCTTGCCCAAATACCGGACCAGCATGAAATCCCGCTCGAAGCAGCGGGGCAGAGTTTTGCGGATGAGAGGAGCCAGCAGGCGCGCGCGCCGGTAAAGCAATATTCGGAAGGCGCGCTCCTCAAATTCCGCGGGCGGGCAGCGGTGCCGCTGGCAGAATAGAGACATGAAATCCGGCGTGGCCGGCGGTGCGCCGGTTGGTTGTTCCGGGGATAATCTGGATGAGGTCATAAAACCACGGGGCATTATCGCCGCGCCGCGGTCGGAATATGGCATCAGCTTTTCGAGTTGGTCCCGCCCTGCCCGGGTGACTGATTTTCCGGCGGGCCGGCCTGGTCCACCCAATTCATCTCATCGAGACCGAGGAATTTTCCGCCGCACTGGCATTGGGTTTGGCCATCGTTGATTTTTAAGCCGTGGCATTTTTGGCAAACGACGGTGCGGTTCCTCTTGGCGCGCCCCCGATACACCCAGTACCCAACTGCCAGCACCAACCCAACCAGCGCGACCTTGCGCAAGGCGTCCGGCACGAGCCGGGGAATCGGCAAAACCAATCCCCAGAGACTCCGGCCATGCCAGGCCGGCGAGGTGGCGACCACATAGAGCAACACCGTCCACGCCGCCAACGCCGCCAGGATTTGGCGCCGCCGCCGGATTCTTTTCTGCGCGAGTTTTTCCGCCTCTGTTTTTTCGCGCCACATGTTTCAGAAACAGGTTTACCCGGACATCTCAATCCGCGCGTGCCTCGCAGCACTTTGGAAATTTAAGCCAGGCTCGCCGCGGCGTATAGCGGGTCATTTACCAAACTTATAGTAGGTTTTACCAGGAATGCTGTAGGGGCTTGCCTCTCACGATGGCCGTCCGGCCCCGGACCGCGGATTGGAAACTCCCGTCAGGCTGGCCGGCGGGCTTGTGATGTCGGGGCACTCAAGTCTGGTCTTTTCGTGCTTGCAGACGGCGCGCTTGTCGGCCACAGCGCGCACCGGAGCCGTGTGTGGTTTGGTGATAAAGGAAACGCGGCAGAGGCTTGATGGACGCAGCGCTGCCCAAAAAGCGGACAGTGGCATGGGATCACTGGACAAGCGACGCGTCTTGCCTGGTGCTTTCCGCCGCCCGCGACGGCCATCCACTGGCAGGAAGGCTGCGGAATTCCTCACTTTGACTGCGCCAAAGGACTGGCATCGCTTCTGCTATAGTTTCTTAGTGTATCATCGTCGTGATGACAAAACGCCAGACTGGCAGCATTGGAAAGATCGGACAAACGCAATCATGCTAACCCGCTGCTGGTAATGATTAACAACATATCAAACGAAAGGTCAGTCAAACTATGAAAATGAAGAACAAGAAACAGAGTGGGTTCACACTGGTCGAAATTATGATCGTGGTCGCCATTATCGGCCTGCTGGCCGCCATCGCGATTCCGAACTTCGTTCGCGCCCGCACCACCTCGCAGACCAATGCCTGCATCAGCAACCTCCGCATCATTGACGGCGCCAAGGGCCAGTGGGCCTTGGAAGTCCACAAACAGAACACCGACACGCCGCTCGGCACCGACCTCCAGCCCTACATGGGCCGTGGTTCCGCCGGTGAATTGCCCATGTGCCCGAATGACTCGGCGCAAACCTTCGCCACCAGCTACACCCCCAACAGTGTTGGCATCAAACCGGTGTGCAACATCGTGCCGGCCACCCACAGCCTGCCATAAGACAACTCTTCTGTCTTGATCGCTCAGATCATGACAGCCCAGGCCCGGAAGAAATTCCGGGCTTTTTTTTTGTTCGCGCGGCACGACCGGCGCAACGGGTGTCCCGGCCGGCCGCTCCACGTGCGCCGGGTGAAGGGCGATGGAGCGGTGGCGGCGAGTGCGGCCGGGGGAGGCGGTTCTTCCTCTCACGGCGATGGAGGGGCCGGCAAGACTTTGAGCGAAAGACGGTATTCTTGCCAAACGAACCCAACTTGGACTTCCCGGCAAGAGCGCGGCAGCGGAATTGAACCCCTTGTGGGCCAACGCGCCAGGAATGAACGGCCTCTTTCCGTTAAAAACAAGGCGATGTGGGAAAGCAACTCCACAAAAAATGTCGTGTAAATGACAAATCCCGCGAAGCCGAATCGGCGCTGGGTTGCGATGTTGCCAAAGTGAAAACAAAGTGGAAATCAAAAGCCGCCGGAAATTCCGGCGCCGCCTGGAACGGAGACGATGTCGCGCTTGCTTAAAATGCCGCCGCAACTGGTCCGCCTGGTGCTGCTGACCATTGGGATCGTGTGCGTTTATTTCGTCGCGCGCTACTTCCTGGCGCCCCCGTCCTTTGGGCAATACGGCCATTACCGGGCGGCCGCGTTGCAGGAGATCGCCGCGCGCCAGCCCTATTGGGCCGGCAAGGCGGCGTGCGTGGAATGCCATGCCGCCCATGCGGAGAAGCTGGCCAAAGGCGAGCACAAGAACCTTTCGTGCGAAACCTGCCACGGCCCCGGCCAGGCGCATGTGGCCAATCCCCCCGAGAAACTGCCCAAGCTCGACATGAGCCTTTGCGTGCGGTGCCATGAGGCCAGCCCGTCCAAACCGAAATGGCTCCATCAAATCAACAGCCACGACCATTACACCGGGAATCTTTGCACCGAGTGCCATGTTCCCCACCAACCCAAGGAGGTTCCACCATGAGCGAGCAGATCACCCGGCGCACCATCCTGAAGAATCTGGCTGGAATAGTCGGAGGTATTCTTGCCTTGCCGGCCGCCCGCACCTGCAAAGCGGGGGTGCAAAACCTTCTGGCCTCATCTCCCGCCCCGTCCGGCTACGATCCGTTCGAGCACAAATGGCTGATGGCGCTGGACGTGGACCGGTGCATCGGCTGCGGCCGTTGCGTGGAAGCTTGCTGCGAGGAGAACGGGGTGCCGGAAGGCCACTGGCGCACCTGGATTGAACGCTACGTCATCACCAGGCCCAAGGCAGGCTCCGGCGAGACCCGCGGGGCAACGTTTGTGGACTCACCGGATGCCGGGAGATATGGCTTTCCGCAGTTGCTCATTCCAAAGGAGGACATTCTCAAGTCGTTCTTTGTCCCCAAACTCTGCAACCTGTGCGAGCATTCGCCCTGCACCCAGGTCTGCCCGGTTGGGGCCACCTTCGACGCCCCGGACGGCGCGGTGCTGGTGGACAAGAATTATTGCATCGGCTGCGGTTTTTGCATCCAGGCCTGCCCGTACGGATGCCGCTTTTTTAATCCGCAAACCCACACCGCCGACAAATGCAACCTGTGCTACCATCGGATTACCCGCGGCCTCAAGCCCGCCTGCGTGGAGATTTGTCCCTCGCAGGCCCGGGTTTTCGGCGATCTGAAACACCCCGTGCCGGACGATCCGCTGCAAAAATTCATCAACGAGAACAAGGTGGAAGAGTTGAAAAAAAGCCTGGGCACCGGTCCGCGCGTGGTCTATGCGGGCCTGGACGAGGAGGTCCGATAATGAGCGCCGCCATTCTCACCAACGTCGTGGAGGCGCTCCCGCAGTTCCAAGGCTACGTCTATCCCAACGAACGGACGCTGCATCCCCTGTGGAGTGTGCTCATCGTGGTCTATCCCTACATCACCGGTTTGGTGGCGGGGGCTTTCATCATGGCCTCGCTGGTGCGGGTTTTCAAAGTCAAGGCGCTGGAGCCGATTTACCGGCTGGCCCTGTTGACGGCGCTGGCCTTCATGCTCTGCGCCACCTTGCCCCTGCTGTTTCACCTCGGCCATCCGGAACGCTGCTTTGAAATCATGATGACGCCGCACTTCAGTTCTCCCATGGCCATGTTCGGCTTCGTCTATGCCTGGTACCTGATGGCCGTGCTCCTGCTCGAACTTTGGTTTGACTACCGCCGGGACTTTGTCGCCTGGTCCAAGACGGCGGCCGGTTTGCGCGGCATCCTCTACCGCGCCTTCACCTTGGGAGTGACCGACCTGTCCGAGCCGGCGCTGCGGCTGGATGCCCGCATGGGCCGGATCATTTCCATCGTCGGCATTCCGTCGGCCTTTCTCTTGCACGGTTATGTCGGTTTCATTTTCGGCTCGATCAAGGCCAATCCCTGGTGGGGCAACCCGCTGATGCCGATTATTTTCATTCTTTCCGCCGTGGTGTCGGGCATGGCGCTGTGCGTGTTCGCCTACATGTTCCTGTGCTGGGCGCGACGCATCACGGCAGACATGCGGTGCCTGGATTTGATGATCAGCTTCCTTTTTTATGCCGTGGTGCTGGATGCGACCATCGAAGGGCTGGACTGGCTGCACCGGCTTTATTCGGCGGAGGAGGGGATTGAAGTGCTCAAGTCGGTGGCGTCGAGCAAGCTGTTTTACACGCTGCTCATCGGGCAGGCCTGCCTGGGCACGCTGGTGCCGCTCCTGCTCCTGGGAACCATGCAACTCATCCGCAAAAAAGTCGCGGAGTTGAATCGCCGCCGCGTCTATTTCTCCAGCACGGTGCTCATCCTGATCGGCGTGCTGGCCATGCGGTGGAATGTGGTCATCGGCGGCCAGCTTTTTTCCAAGAGCCTGCGCGGTTTCATGAGCTACAAAATGGAGTTCGCCGGCCACGAAGGCTGGTGGCTTTCCCTCGCGCTGCTCGCCCTTCCTTTTGTCATTTTGACGGTGTTCATCAAGTATTTTTTGGACCGGGACCTGCCCACGCTGGAGAACGTGGTTCCGGGCGCGCCGCCGCGGGCGGGTTCGCCCCCGGCGCCGGCTTGAGATTTGGCCGCGTGTGGCGCGGCCTCGGTTTTCCCGGCGGGTTGGAGTTCGCCGCCGGGAAACACGCAAAAAAACCCGGACTCCCGGAGGAACTATGAAAAGAAAGATAATAATTGCAGCGGTCATCGGCATGATGGCGGCCGGGGTGGCTTACGCGCAGGACGACAGCAAGGCGTTGTACGAAAAGAGCTGCCAAAAGTGCCATGGCGCGGACGGCAAGGGCCAGGTCACAATGGGCAAGAAGCTCGGGTGCAAAGATTACAGCGACGCCAAGGTCCAGGATGCGTTGAAGGACGACGTGGCGCTCAAGTCCATCAAGGAAGGACTGAAGAAGGGTGACACGACGTTGATGAAGCCCGCCGAGGGCCTCACCGACAACCAGATCAAGGGGCTTGTCAAGTACATGAGGACCTTCAAGAAGTAAAAGCGCCCAGGGCGTGAATCTGTGTTGGAGCAGCCCCGCAATGGGTTGCTCCAACACTCCCGCCCCCCAACCATGGACACACTTCCTCCAACCGGCCCGGCTCGCCTGCCTTCCCTGTTCCGCAACTGGGTTTCCCTGGCGGGGATGGTGCTCATGGCTTCGAGCATTTTCGCCTTTCTCCTCTTGTTCTTCCTGGACACGATGGCGTATTCCTCCAATCCGTACGTGGGGATCCTGACGTTCTTTGTGGCGCCGGCCTTCTTTTTCGCGGGGCTGATCGTGTTTCTTTTTGGAGCGTGGCGCTGGCGGAGGAAGATGGCCAAAGCCAATGGCGGCGCGGGCGCGTTGCGCATCAACATAGACTTCTCGCGCCCCCACGACCGGCGGGTGCTGGCCTTCTTTGTTCCAGCCAGCGCGGGCTTCCTCCTCCTCACGGCGATGGGCAGCTACCACACCTATCATTTCACCGAATCGGTGCAGTTTTGCGGGGAGTCCTGCCATACGGTCATGAAGCCGGAGCTGATCAGCTACCTCCATTCGCCGCACGCCAGGGTGGCCTGCGCGGAATGCCACATCGGCGCGGGGGCCACCTGGTACGTGCGCTCAAAATTGTCTGGCACCTACCAGGTTTATGCCACCCTGGCCCACAAATACCCCACGCCCATTCCCACCCCGGTCAAGAATCTGCGGCCCGCCCAGGAAACCTGCGAGCAATGCCATTGGCCCAAGAAGTTTGTCGGCAACCTGGACCGCACCCTCTCTTATTATCTCCCGGACCAGTCCAATTCCCTCTACACCGTCCGCCTCCTGCTCAAAGTCGGCGGCGGGGACCCGACGCATGGGCCGCTGGGCGGCATTCATTGGCACATGAACGTGGCCAACAAAATCGAATACATCGCCACCGATGAGGCCCGCCAAAAAATCCCCTGGGTGCGCATGACCGACCCCCAGGGCGTGGTGACCGAGTATCGGACCAAGGAATTCACCAATGACGTCAGCCAGGCGCCCAAGCGCAGGATGGACTGCATGGATTGCCACAACCGGCCCGCCCACAAGTTCCAGTCCCCGGAAAGCGCGGTCAACCTGGCCATGTCGCTCAGCAACATTGATATTTCGCTGCCCTACATCAAGACCAACGCCGTCGGCGTCCTCTGCCGCCCCTACACCAACCAAACCGAAGGCCTGGAAGGCATTGCCACCACCTTGTCGGAACGATTCCCCAAAGATCCGCGCATCCGCGGGACGATCGCAGCGGTGCAGGATATTTACACGAACAATTTCTTCCCGGAAATGAAAGCCAGTTGGCGCGACTACCCGGACAACATCGGGCACAAGGACTTTCCCGGCTGCTTCCGCTGCCATGATGGCAAGCACATTTCCAGCGCCGGCCGCGACATGATCAAGGCCAACGACTGCAACGCCTGCCATCTCATTTTGGCCCAGGGCAGCGGCGCGCAGTTGAACCAAGTCAACGCGGAGGGCCAGAAGTTCGCCCATCCTTTCGATGAATATGATCCAGCTTACCAATGCACCGACTGCCATAACGGCGGCTTGTAAGGCGGCGCGCCGGGCCATTTGCGCGCTCGCCTTCCTGTCCTTGCTCCAGGCGGGCCGCCTCGCCGCGCACATTATCTCCAACCAGGATTGCCTGGAGTGCCACCGTGATCCCACCACCGCGCGCACCGTCGCCGGGAAATCCGTGGCGCTGGCGGTATTCGACACCAATGCCTTTCAGAAGTCCGTGCATGCCCGGCTCAATTGCACCGACTGCCACAACACCGTCAAAGAGCTGGTGCATCCGGGCGGACTGCCCCCCGCCCAATGCGCCTCGTGCCATTCTTCCGAGACGGCCCAATACGTGGGCAGCATCCACGGCATGAGCAAGGCCCGGGGGGCCTCCGCGGCCGCCGGGTGCGCGGACTGCCACGGCACCCACGGCATCGTTTCTGTCAAGAATGTAGATTCGCCCGTTTTCAAGCTCAACCTGTCGGTCACCTGCGCCAAATGCCATAGTGAACCCGGGCTGACCAGCCGAGTACCGGATGAAGTATCCGCTGGTGGCCAGCCAGTACACCGACAGCATCCACGGGCGGGCGCTGATGAAAATGGGATTGATCGTGGCCCCTTCGTGCAACGATTGCCACGGCACGCACGACATCGGGCGGAGCGTGGACCGCAGTTCGCCCATCAACCACGCCAACGTCGCCGCCACCTGCGGCAAATGCCATCTGGGGATCGAAAAAACCTACAACGCCAGCATCCACGGGCAGCTTCTGGCCAAGGGCGGGCAAAACGGCCCGGTCTGCGTGGATTGCCATTCCGCCCATCAAATCACCGAGCCGGACGGCAGCAATTTCAAGGCGGCCAGCGACGAGAAATGCGGCAGTTGCCACCAGGACCGGCTGGCGCATTATCGCGACACCTACCACGGCAAGGCGATGTTGCTGGGCCGGCCCAACCTCGCCCCCGAAGTGGCGGCGTGCTACGACTGCCACGGCCATCACGACGTGCTGCCGCGGTCCGATCCGGCCTCGCATCTTTCCAAGGCCAATATCGTGGCCACCTGCCAGAAATGCCATCCGGGCGCCAACGCCAATTTTGCCAAATACATCCCCCACGCCAATCCGCTCGACGCCCAGCACTATCCGCAGTTGCATTGGACCTTCTTGGCGATGACGGCGCTGTTGATCGGCGTCTTTGCCTTCTTCGGCGCGCATACCGGCCTGTGGCTCTTCCGCTCCGGTTACCTATGGGCGCACGACTCGAAAACTTTCCGCGAAGCCAAGATCAAAACCCAACAAAGCGATGAGTGGTTCACCCGCTTCCCGCCCTTTGAACGGCTGCTGCACTTTCTGGTGGTGACCAGTTTTCTCCTGCTGGTCCTGACCGGCATGCCGCTCAAGTTTTACTATACCAGTTGGGCCAAAGTCATCTTCGCGTTGCTGGGCGGCCCGGAAACGGCCCGCTTCCTTCACCGCACTGGCGCGGTCATTACCTTCCTCTATTTCGGTCTGCACCTGGCCAAGCTGCTCCTTAGGTCCTGGCAGGCCCGCGGCCGCTTCCGCGGCGGCGACTGGCACTCCAAGTGGACCCGGCTGAAATGGGCGCTGTTCGGTCCCGACTCGATGATTCCAACCTGGCAGGATGTGAAGGAATTCATGGCGCACCAGAAATGGTTTTTCGGCCAGGGGCCCAAGCCGCAATTCGACCGGTGGACTTACTGGGAGAAGTTCGATTACTTCGCCGTGTTCTGGGGGGTCTTTATCATTGGAGCGTCGGGGTTGGTCATGTGGTTCCCGCAGTTCTTTTCCTATTTTCTGCCGGGCTGGACCATTAACATCGCGCTCATCATTCATTCCGACGAAGCCCTCTTGGCGGCGGGTTTCATCTTCACGATTCACTTCTTCAACACCCATTTTCGCCTGGAGAAATTTCCCATGGACACCGTGATTTTTTCCGGCCGCATTTCCAAAACCGAAATGCTGCATGAACGCCGGCGCTGGTACGAGCGGCTCCTGGCCGCCGGACGCCTGAACGATCTGCGTGTCAAAGACGAATGGGAACGCTGGAAAGCCATCGCCCGCGCCTTCGGCTTCCTCTTTTTCGGCGCCGGCATCGTCCTGCTGGTTTTGATCATCTACGCCATGGTCACGCGCCTGGCGCACTGAAGCAATGCCCAGCAAAATTGGTAAAGCAAAGGCCAACCAATGAGGAGCCGTTGGCCACGCCCCCTGTCACCCTTTCATCATGGGCATTCGATTGATTGTAACCCTGGCCGGGGCCTGTTATGCGGGCTGCCTCACGGCTTGCCGGGAGGGGCGGCGGCTGGTCAAGGACATGCTGCCCCGCCTGAAGGAGGCTCGGGAGGCGGCCGCCCATGCGCGGCGGCGGGCGGGCCTCGGCGGTGTCAAATCTAAATTTGAACGGTCCGGCTGCGCCGGGAAAATGGAGTATTGGCCGGTGGTCTGGGGCGCCGTCATCATGGGGGCGGCCGGCCTGATGATCTGGTCCAAAAGCCAGGGTGACCCAGTTTCTGCCCCGACGGGCGGTGGATGTGGCGGCGACCAATCACTATTACGAGGCAATCCTGGCTTGCCTGGCCATTTTAGTATGGCATCTTTGTCACGTCATCTTTGATCCGGACGTCCATCCTTGGAACCGGGAGGTTCTAGACGGACGCGTCTCGCGGGAATGGCTGGAAGAGGAACACCGGTTGAACCGGGCCCTGGCCGGCGGCAAACCGGAAGCGGCCGCCCGCCGGGCGGCGGCGCCCAACGCGACCGCCCGCGCCGGCGAAGATGGAGGAACGAAACGTGCGCAGCTTTGAGAGCCTGAGCGAACGCGAGGTTCTTTCCCTGGCCATCGCGCTGGAGGAAGAGGACGCCAAGGTCTATGACAACTTCGCCGAAGGGTTGCGCGAAAGCTATCCGGCGCAGGCCGCCAAGTTCGATGAAATGCGCCGGGACGAGGACGGGCATCGCCACCGGCTGCTCGAACTTTTCCAAAGCCGTTTTGGCGGCCACCTTCCCTTGGTGCGGCGCGAGGACGTGCGCGGATTCATCAAGCGGCGCCCCATCTGGCTGGAACGGCCGCTCAGTTTGAAGGCGGCGCGAAAGCGGGCCGAATTGATGGAGTTGGAAACGGAACGCTTTTATGAGGTCTCGGCCCGCCGCGCGACCGATGCCGGCATCCGGCAATTGCTGGGGGATTTGGCGGCCGAGGAGCGCCATCACGCCCTGGCGGCGGAGGCGCTCGGTCAGACCCAGTTGAGCGACGCCGAAAGAGCCCATGAAAAACGGCGTTTTGCCTTGCAGGTCATCCAACCGGGCCTGGCCGGGCTGATGGACGGCTCGGTCTCAACCCTGGCTCCGTTGTTTGCCGCCAGATTTGCCACGGGCAACCATTGGGAAACTTTTCTGGTCGGTCTCGCCGCCAGCCTTGGGGCGGGCATCAGCATGGGGTTTGCCGAAGCGCTGTCAGACGACGGAACGCTCACCGGGCGCGGACATCCCTGGGCGCGCGGCTGGGTCTGCGGGGCCATGACCGCCGCGGGCGGATTGGGGCACACACTGCCGTTTTTGATTCATGATATCAACTTTGCCACGGCCCTGGCGCTGGCGGTGGTCTGCGTGGAACTGGGGGTGATCGCCTGGATCCGCCACAAGTACATGGACTCGCCGTGGACGGCCGCGACCCTTCAGGTCGTGCTCGGCGGCGTGCTGGTTTTTCTGGTGGGCATGCTCATCGGCAGCTCTTGACAAACCGTTAACAACCGCAAACACACAGGAATATTATGACTGACACACATGACCGCGAGGCCTGGGTCAAGGGGGGCGACGCCCTCTGCGCCGCCTTGCCGCCGCCACCACCGCACATCTACCGTCTGATCCTGCTGGGCGCGCCGGGCGCCGGCAAGGGCACCCAGGCGGACTTGCTCGGCCAACGCCTCGGGGCGTGCCATCTTTCCACCGGCGACGTTTTCCGCGCCGCCAAATCATTGCCCCGGGAGCAGCTCAGCCCGGCCATGCAAACCGCCATCATCTCCATGTCCCGGGGCGAACTGGTCCAGGACGAGACCGTGCTGGCCCTGGTCCGGGAGCGCTCGCGGTGCCTGCGGTGCCGGGGAGGGTTCTTGCTCGACGGGTTTCCCAGGACGGTCGTCCAAGCCGAGGCGCTGGACAACCTTTTGAAATGGGAGCGGCGCGCCCTCACCGCCGTTGTCAATTATGATTTGCCCACGGACGTTATCGTCGCCCGGTTGAGCGGGCGCCGCACCTGCCCGGGGTGCAAGGCCGTCTATCACGAGACGACCCGCCCGCCCAGGACGCCGGGCGTCTGCGACAACTGCGGGGGCAAATTGTATCAACGGGAGGATGACCGGGCGGAATCGGTGCGGGTGCGGATGACGGCCTACCAGAAGAGCACCAAGCCGCTGGTAGACTTTTACGAGCGGCGCGGCCTGCTGGTGACGGTGGCGGCCTCGGGCACGCCGGACGAAATTTGCGAGCGGACCCTGGCCGCGCTGCACGCGCGGTGACGGCCTGCGCCGACCCATAGCTGGCTTTGTTCACGCAGTTGCCAATGTTTAATCGCATTCATATAATGCTGACAGAGGATTTAAGGCGGGAACACAAACAGGCGTCTTTCCTATAATCCGTGACCTCTGCAAAACGCCTGTAGCGGCGGTCTATGACCGCCGCCATGCCGTTATTTCCCTTGGTTTGCGGCGGTCATAGACCGCCGCTACAATCGTGGACGCGCGTTTTGCAGAGATCTCAATTGGTAATTCGTGAATGTGAATCAATTACTCACGGTCTGCAGAATATAAAGGATGCGGGTTAATGATTCGGGTCCGCGTCGCCCAGGCCCAGCCCGGCCAGGGATTTTCGCAGCGCATGGCGCGCGCGGTAAATCCGCACCTCCACGGCCTTGGGTGTGCAATGCAGAATCCCGGCAATTTCCGCTTGCGCCAGATTCTCGTACTCGAACAGCACTAGCGCCGCGCGCAAATCCTCCGGCAGCGCCTGCACCGCCGCCCGCACTTGGGCGGCCCGTTCGCCCGCCTGCAATACTTCCCCCGGCAGCGGAGCATGGTCCGGCATCATTTCCAGGCCGCCGCCGCCCGCCCTCTCTCCTTCGGGCAGCGCAACCTCGGGATGCCGGGCCTGGCGGCGGTGGCAATCGCGCGCCAGATTGGTCGCGATGGCATAAAGCCAGGTGGTGAATTTCGCGCCGGAACGGAATTTTGCGCGATGACGATAAACCCGCACGAAGGCTTCCTGCGCGCAATCCTCGGCGTCGGATTGGTTGGATAATTGCCTGAGAA
Organism: uncultured Verrucomicrobiae bacterium; assembly: GCA_963707025.1. Taxonomy (GTDB): domain Bacteria; phylum Verrucomicrobiota; class Verrucomicrobiia; order Limisphaerales; family Palsa-1400; genus JBEKOF01. Next base: position 735,060 of record CAVPOM010000006.1, read on the forward strand.
GATAGTGAAACAAGCGCTGGCCGTGGCGCTCCATCAAATCGTTGAGGGCCGCGTCCTGCCCGCCCGCCAAACGTTCCATGTCTTGCCGGTCTTGTTCATCATGCCCAGGGTCGCTCATTGCATCTGGTGCAGTTCATGGCCGGCGGCGTTCGACGGACTGCCGCCGCCGCCGAGCGTCCGGTCCTGAATCCAATCCAGATAGCGCCGGCCCTCCTCGGGCGGCATGGCGCGGCTGACCTCATAAAAATGTTCCAGCATGTTTTCCTGGCATTGCGCGCGCAGTTGCGCGATCTCCGCCAACTTGTTCTCGATCTCCGGCGTCACGTTGTTGGTCCTGGCCAGCAGCGCCCGCAATTCCTCGTTCCGGGCGGCGATGCGCCCGCACATTTCCCGGCACTTGGGCAGGTAGCCCGCGTGCAGGTCGCTGATGCGCTGGAACTCGGCGTCGCCGAGCTTGAATTCCTGTTTCAACCACGACAATTCCGGCGTCCCGGCGCGGCGCGCCGCGCGGGTGGGGGCCGTGGCGGAGAGATAGAGGGCGCAATAGGCCAGCGCCGCCGCCACGATTCCGCAACAGAGAATGGTCAGGCCGCGTCTCATCTCAGTCATGGTTCTGGTAATAAGGATCAACGGACTGAACATACCGGGCCGCCAGTTGGGCGTTCCCGCGCTGCTCACGCGCCTGGCCGCTGGCGTAGCCGGCGATCAACCCGGCGGCCAGCAGCACGGTGACGTAAGCCAGAGCCACCGCCTTTCTGGCGAAGATGCTTTCCATCCATCCTTGCAAAAATTCCCACGCGCTGGCTTTTCCCGCCGCCTCGGTCTGCTCGATGCGGCGCCAGACTTGTTCCTTAAAACGCGGCGGCAGCGGCTCGGCGATTCTCCATTGCCTGAGCCATGCGCGCAGAGGGTCATTTTCCGGGGACTTCATAGGTGTTGGGTGCGCTGGACGGCGTTGCCGCAGTCCAATCTGCATGAGGACACTGTTCGGAACAAGCCAATACCGTTTTCGCAATCATTCTTGGCGCGGGGTTTGTTTTTCCCGGCTTCACCTTTCCATCCTTAATACGCCGCCCTGCCGGAAATCCCTCACGGTGGGTAATGCGTCCGTCATGGGCGGGCCGGGAGAGCAGGGGCTACTCCGCCCGTGCGCCATGGTCTTGGCGAAGGCGCCAGCCCGCTGTCGGGCATTGGCAGAGGAAGCAACGTCGCACTGCCGTCGTGCGGCGGGTCCCGATAGTTCGGGACCGGCCCTGCCGCCCATGACTGACGCGTTACGCGCTTTTTGGTTTGCCGGCTGCAAAGCAAGGTGAGTATTTGCCAAAAGGTGTGGAGTCGCCGGGCCGCTTCACGGCCAGAGTGTTCCATGAGATAAAGAAGGGTCGAACGCCTGTGCCAGGCCGGGGCATCCGCCTCGGATTTTGGACCAGGCCGATGCCGATGAACACATTTAACCAGCCAGGTTTCAAATCACATCTTTCCACATAATCCTATGCCTGCCACCACATCCCCTGCGGGTCCCGAGCGCGTTGAACCCGTCCACGACATCCTGAAGGAGACCCTGTCGCGGCCGCTGGACTGCATTTTTTCGCCCAAAGCAGTCGCCCTCATTGGCGCCACGGAATCGCCCAACAGCGTCGGGCGCACCGTGCTGGAGAACCTGCAGAAGGGCGAGTTCCCCGGCGCGATTTACCCGGTCAACCCAAAGCGCGACCAAGTCCTGGGCGTAAAGGCTTACCCCGGCATTCTGGCCGTGCCGGACAAGGTTGACTTGGCTGTCATCGTCACGCCACCGGCAACCGTTCCCGGAATCATCCGCGACTGCGCCCAGGCAGGCGTGCCCGGCGCCGTCATCATTTCGGCCGGGTTCAAGGAAACCGGCGCGGCGGGCCTGGAGCTGGAACGCCAGATCCTGGTGGAGGCCCGGCGCGGCCACATGCGGGTGGTGGGGCCCAATTGCCTGGGCGTGATGGTGCCCGCCAGGAAGCTGAATGCCACTTTTGCCGCGAGCATGGCCCGGACAGGGACGGTAGGATTCATCAGCCAGAGCGGCGCGCTCTGCACGGCGGTCCTGGATTGGAGTCTGCACGAAAACGTAGGCTTCAGCGCCTTTGTCTCCATAGGTTCGATGGTGGATGTCGGCTGGGGCGACTTGATCTTTCACCTGGGTGACGATCCCGGCACCCGCAGCATCGTCATTTACATGGAAACCATCGGCGACGCCCGCGCCTTCCTCTCCGCGGCCCGGGAAGTTGCCCTGACCAAGCCCATCATCGTCATCAAGCCCGGCCGCAGTTCCGCGGCGGCCAAGGCGGCTGCCTCGCACACCGGCTCATTGACCGGCAGTGACGAGGTGTTGCAGGCGGCCTTCCAGCGCGCCGGGGTGTTGCGGGTCGAGAACATCTCCGAGTTGTTCGACATGGCCGAAGTTCTTTCCAAGCAGCCGCGTCCCCGGGGCCCGCACCTGACGCATCATCACCAATGCCGGCGGTCCGGCCGTGCTGGCCACGGACATGCTGATCACCGGCGGCGGCCAGTTGGCGGAACTGACGCCCGAAACGATGGCGGCCTACAACCAGATTCTGCCCCCTACCTGGAGCCATAACAACCCGGTGGACATCATTGGCGACGCCGGCCCGGAATTATACGCCAAGGCGGTGGACCTTGCGGCCAAAGACCCGAATACCGATGGCTTGCTGGTGATCCTGACGCCCCAAGCCATGACGGATGCGACCGCGACGGCCGAGCAACTCAAGCCCTTCGCCCGCCTGGAAGACAAACCGATCCTGGCCAGTTGGATGGGGGCGGACGAAGTGGAGGGGGGGGAGGACATTCTCAACGCCGCCAATGTGCCGACCTTTAAATATCCGGACCGGGCGGCCCGGGCCTTCTGTTACATGTGGCGCTACACGCAGAACCTCCGCGCCCTCTACGAAACTCCCGTGGCGGCGCCCGAATCGGAGGATGTGGCCAGCGCGCGCCACGACGCCGACGCCATGCTCAAGGCCATTCGCCACCAGGGACGCAGCCTGCTGACTGAATTTGAGTCCAAGCAACTTCTGGCCGCGCATGGCATCCCTACTGTGGAAACCCATGTCGCCGCCACTGAGGCCGAAGCCGTGGGGCACGCCACCCGCTTGGGTTTTCCCGTCGTGCTCAAGCTCTACTCGGAAACCATCAGCCATAAGACCGACGTCGGCGGCGTGCAGTTGAACCTGCGCAATGCGACCTCGGTGCGCCGCGCCTGGCACGCCATTCAAAACTCCGTCGTGGCCAAGGCCGGCGAGGAACATTTCCTGGGCGTGACGGTCCAGCCGATGATCAAATTGGAGGGCTACGAGTTGATCATCGGCAGCAGCATTGATCCGCAGTTCGGACCGGTGCTGTTGTTTGGCGCTGGCGGTCAGTTGGTGGAAGTCTCCAAGGACCGCGCCCTGGCTTTGCCGCCGCTCAATGCCACCCTGGCCCGGCGCATGATGGAGGGCACCCGCATCCTCACCGCCTTAAAGGGCGTCCGTGGGCGCGCCGCGGTGGATGTGCCCGCGCTGGAACAATTGCTGGTGCGCTTCAGCGAGCTGGTGGTGGCGCATCCGTGGATCAAGGAAATTGACATCAATCCGCTCATCGCCGCGCCCGGACGCCTCCTGGCCCTGGACGCGCGCGTGGTGCTGCACCCGCCCACGACCCCGGAAACGGCGCTGCCCACTCCCGCCATCCGGCCCTATCCGGTGCAATACGTCGGGGTGTGGAAATCGAAGAACAAAAAGCGCATCGTCATCCGGCCCATCCGTCCGGAAGACGAACCCTTGATGGTGAAGTTCCACCAAACCCTCTCCGAACAAAGCGTCTATCAACGCTATTTCAGCGTCCTGCAATTGTCGCAGCGCACCGCCCACGAACGGCTGACGCGGATTTGTTTCAATGATTACGACCGCGAGATCGCGCTGGTGGCCGAACACCGGGAAACCCCGGGGGCGGAACCGTGCATTCTGGGCGTCGGGCGCTTGAGCAAGCTGCACGGCGTGAACGAGGCCGAATTCGCCCTCCTCGTCAGCGACCCCTGGCAGGGGATCGGGCTGGGCACCGAACTGCTCAGGCGCATCGTGCAGGTCGGCCGCGAGGAGAAACTGAAACGCCTTATCGGCCACGTTCTGGCGGACAACCACGCCATGAAGCTGGTTTGCCAGCAGGTCGGGTTCAAAGTCGGGCACGAGGCTGATCACCACGATCTATTGGCCGAATTCAAGTATTAACTCATCCGCCGCGCGGGGGAGCGCGCGCCGGGGTGGCCGGCAAGCACCTGCCATGGCGCGGACCGCCGCAAAGATCAACCCATGATTCCCAAGCTGACTACTTGCACTTTCTGCGGCACCGGCTGCGGCATTTATTTGGAAACCGAGGGCAACCGGATCGTTGGCGCCTATCCGAGCATGTCGCATCCGGCCAACAAAGGGAAGATTTGCCTGCGCGGCTGGCATGTGCATGAAGTGGCCAGTTCCCCGGACCGCGTCTTCAGCCCGCTGCTCCGCAGGAACGGCCGGTTTGAGAAAGCCTCCTGGGGTGAGGCCCTGGACTTCGTCGCCTCACGCCTCGGGAAAATCCGCGACCAATACGGCCCCGAGTCGGTCGCCTTCCTCGACTCGCCCCGTTGTTCCAACGAGGAAGCCTACCTCACGCAAAAGCTGGCCCGCACCATCATCGGCACCAACAACGTGGATCACGGCGCCGGTGTCTATTGCAACAACTCCATCAATGTCCTCCTCGACATGCTCGGCATTGCCGCGGCCACCAACTCCATCGGCGAACTGGCCCGCAGCGGCGTCATCATCGTGGACGGCGTTGACCTGGGCCGCCAATTGCCGACCATTGGCGGCTGGGTCATTCGCGCAAAACTTAGCGGGACCCGGCTCATCGTCGTGGATTCCCGCCGTCATCGGGTGGCGGAAAACGCCGACATTTTCCTGCAGATCAAACCCGGCACCGAATCCCTCCTCTACGGCGCCCTGGCCAAGGTCATCGTGGACCGTGGCCTGCTGGACCTGCCCTTTGTCAAGGCCCGCTGCGAGGGGTGCGAAGCGTTTCTGGCGCGGGTGCGGGATTACGATCTGCTCCAGGCCGCCGAAGGTTGCGGCGTGCCGGCGGAGTTGATCGAGGAGGCGGCCCTGGCCTACGGCCGGGCGAAGAGCGCGGCCATCCTTTATTCGACCGGGGTGGAAGCCCGCGACGAGGACAGTATCCGCGGCATCATCAACCTGGCGCTGCTCACCGGCAACTTGGGCAAGGAAGGGGCGGGCGTGTTCCCCTTGACCGAGCACAATAATTTGCAGGGCGTGTGCGACATGGGCATGTTGCCGGACCGGTTGCCGGGTTATCAGTCCATCCACAATCCCAAGGCGCGCGCCGCGCTGGAAGGCCTCTGGCGGGCGACGGTGCCCGCCATGCCGGGGGTGGGAGCCGACACGCTCTTTGCCGGGGGCGGGCGCGCGCCGCTCAAGGCGCTCTGGCTTGGGCGTTATGACCCGATTAGCACGGCGTTTTTCGGCGACGCCGCCGCCGCGCTGGCCCGCTGCGAACTGGTCGTCGTGCAGCATTTGTTCATGACCGAATCCACCGCCTTCGCCGATGTGGTGCTGCCGGCCACGGCCTTCGGCGAGGAACGTGTTTCCTTCACCAGCACCGAGAGACGGATTCAAATCGCCGAGCGCGTGATTGACCCGCCCGAGGGTCCCATGCCCGCCTGGGAACAACTGACTCGCCTGGCCCGGGCCATGGGCGCCCCCTGGAGTTATGAGTCCGCCGCGGAGGTCATGCGCGAGATCGGGGAGGTCATCCCCTTCTACAGCGGGGCCAGCCATGACAACTTGATGCGCGATTACGGCCGCCAATGGCCCTGCACCACCGACCGCCCGCTCGGCACCGCGCGTCTGTTTGCCGGGGATGAAATGGACCGGCCTTTCAAGTTTGTTCCCGTCGCCCGGCCGCCGAAACCGGCCGGAAATCCGGACGGGTTCCCCTTCACTTTGGTCTTCGGACATTCCCTTTACTATTGGCATCAAAATGTCCTCATCCGGCACAGTGAGACACTCAAGCGCGAATATCGTCTCCTGTTGCTGGATTATCCGGACGGCTTCGTCGAGATCAACAGCGACGACGCCAAGCGCCTGGGCATCCGCGACGGCGACCGGATCCGCCTGAGCACGGCCGGCGGCACGCTGACCTCCGCGGCGCGAGTGACGCCGGAAGTGCGCAGCGGCACGGCGTTTGTTCCGTACTTTGTGCGGCAAATGAAACGGGAAATGCTCGGCCCCACTGGCGACGGCACAGCCCTGGTTCCGGTGCGCGTGGAAAAGGAGGCGTCATGAAGGCGCGCCTGCTGGCCCTGGCCGACGTACTGAAGATTACGGACCTGCTGCGCGGACGCGGCTACGAGGTCATCGCGCCGTTCTGCGGGCGCGGCCGGGACAGTTACTTCGACACCGTGACCGACGCGAATCGCATGCAGGTGCAGATTCATCTGCCCAATCCGTATTACCCTCCCAAGCGCTTTGTCTTTCCGCACATCGAGCGCTTGCTCAAGGTTCGAGGGCCCAACGGTGCCATGAAGATTGAGCCGACTTATGAGGAGCCCCGCCGCGCCATTTTCGGCATCCGCTCCTGCGATGTCGCCGGCCTGTGGCATCTGGACCGTTTCTACCTGGGCCGTGATTTCCGGGATGTCTATTATGAGAAGCGCCGCAAGAATCTCTTCCTGGTCAACGTCGTTTGCACCGACCCGGCGCGCGACATTGGCGAGGACTGCTTTTGTCTGTGCGCCGACACCGGACCGGCCGCGCGCGATCATTTTGACTTGCAGCTCATGGACCTGGGTGACGGTGATTTCATGGCCGTGGCCGGAACGCCGGCTGGCGAAGAACTTTTCTCCGAGCCGATTTTCCGCCAGGCGACCGCCGCGCATGTGGAACGCCGCCGCGCTCTTCTGGCCGGGGTGCGCCAGCAATTCCGCACCACGACCAGTTGGTTTCCCGCCACCGTCCGCTACGTTTCGCAGGGCGCGATCCTGGACAAGACCTGGGAGGAAATCGGCAACCGCTGCCTGGAATGCGGCGGCTGCACCTACGTCTGTCCCGCCTGCACTTGTTTCACCGTGTCCGACCGCCAGGTGGGGCCGGAACAAATCGAGCGCGTGCGGATTTGGGATTCCTGCGCCCTGCGCGGCTTCACGCGCATGGCGGGCGGTTTCAACCCCCGCCGCGCGGTGCATGACCGCCGCAACCGCCGCTTTTTCCGCAAGCTGGCGTATTACTTCATCCAGCGCGAACTGTCCATGGCCTGCGTCGGCTGCGGCCGTTGCGCCGCCGTCTGCCACGGCGACATCGGCATGCCCAGCGTCGTGGAGATGATCCGGCGCGCCGCGCCTAAGAATGAGAAGTCTTAGAGCCGAAATGCATCCCACTGACAACATTTATCTGCCCAAGCTGGCGGTCCTGGACCGGGTGGCGGAGGACATCCCGGAAGTGAAGACGTTTTACTGGCGCTTCGAGGACCCGGCGGCGCAGGCGGAGTTCAAACGCTTCCGCCCGGGACAATTCGCCCAGATTTCCGTGTTCGGCGCGGGCGAATTCCCGGCCTCGCTTCCGCCCAGCCCGACCGAGGAGGAGACCTTTTTCACCATCCGGCAAGTCGGCAGTTGCACCGCCGCCCTCCATCAACTTAAACCGCGCGACAAATTCGCGGTGCGCGGCCCTTACGGCAACGGCTTTCCGATGGAGGATTATCAAGGGATGAACCTGACCTTCGTCGCCGGCGGCATCGGGTTGATTCCCTTGCGCTCCTGCATCGTCTATGCGCTCAAACACCGCTCCAAATACGGGCGGATCCAGGTGTTCTATGGCGCAAAAACTCCCGGCGAACTCATGTACCGGGCGGATTTGCGGGCGTGGGAGAAGGCCGGCGGCATGGAGTGTCATCTTACCGTGGACCGCGGCGGGGGCGGCTGGACCGGGCATGTCGGCGTAGTGGGCAGCCTCTTCAAGAAAGCCGGGGTGGACGTGCCGGTGGACAACACCACCGTCTTCGTCTGCGGCCCGCCGGTCATGTTCCGCTTCGTCATCCGGGACCTGCTCGCGCTGGGTTTCAAGGAGCGCCACATCGTCTCCACTCTGGAGCGTTACATGAAATGCGGGGTGGGCAAGTGCGGCCATTGCTGCATTGGCGTCGCCTATATATGCGTGGACGGCCCGGTATTCACCTACGAACAAATCAAAAAACTTGGGGAGGACATTTAATGCCCGGCCTGCGCGAACAAATTCAGTCCGCTCTTCATGGCCGGGTCTGTTTCCTGGGCCTGGGCAATGTGGAGGGCGGCGACGACGGTTTGGGAGTGCGGCTGGCGGAAGCGCTGGCCCGCGCCGGGGTGCCCGATGTCCTCGTCGGCGGAACCGCCCCGGAGCAACTGGCCGGCCGTTGCGTTGCCAGTGGGTTCGACCATCTGGTTTTTCTGGATGCGGTGGATGTTGGCGCCGCGCCCGGCTCGGTCGTCTTCCTGAATTCAGAGGAAATGGCTGCGCGCTTTCCGCAGATTTCCACCCACCACCTCGCGCTGGGCCTGTTGGCCCGGTATGTTGAATCCAGCGGCAGGACGCGGGCCTGGCTCCTGGGCGCCCAACCGGCCTCCTTAAAACGCGGGCTGTTGCTTGCGCCCGCCATGCAAACGACCTTGGCCATCCTCACCGAACTGATTGTGAGTTCTTTTTTGGGCCGCGGTTGTTCCACTCCTAATCTTTATGAATTGGAGCAGATTCCCTGAAACATGATGACTCCCGAAAAGGCCGTGTTTGCGTCCATGCTCGTCTGCATCGCCGGAGCGCTGCTGACGTGGCTGACCGCCCGGAACCGGACGCTGGCGGGCTGGCTCGCCTTCCTGGTGACCGCCGCGAGTGCGACCCTCGTCTTCCTGGCCGTGGGGACCGTGCTGGCTGGCGGCGCTTCCGCCGGCTCGGAAGCATTTCTCCCGCTGCCGGCGCTGGGTTTCGCCCTGCGCTTGCATGTGGACGGATTGACCGCGTTGTTCCTGCTGCTGGCGGCGCTGATCGCGGTGCCGGCTTCGTTTTATTCCATTGCCTACATGAGGCATTATCCCGATTATGGCGTCGCCCGGTATTATCCCTGGTTCCTCCTGTTCCTGGCGGCGATGTTCGGCCTGCTCAGCACCACGGACATGATGTGGTTCTTCCTCATTTTCTGGCAGATGATGACTCTGCCCGGCTACGCGCTCATCCGTTTCGAGCACAAAAAACCGGGCAACATTCGCGCGGCCAACAAATTTCTGTGGATGATGCAAATCGCATGCGCGGCGACTCTCCTCGGCGCGCAGATTCTGGCCGGCGCGGGCGCCTCTGCCAATGCGGGCATGGGGGTGAAGTATGACTTCGACACCGTGAGCGCGAATCTGCCGGCGTTGTTGCACTCCCACCCAGTCCTCACGGCGACGGCCTTCGCGCTGTTCCTCGCCGGTTTTGGCATCAAGATGGGCATGTGGCCCTTTGGGCAGATATGGCTGCCGGACGCGCACCCCGCGGCGCCTTCCCCGGTCAGCGCGATGCTTTCCGGTGTCATGATCAAGACCGGGGTTTATGGCCTGATGCGCTATTTCCTCTGGCTGACGCCCGCGCCGGCGCAGGCCGCTTTCCCCTGGGACGCTGGGGTTTGGTGGTGGCGGTGCTTGGGACCATCACGCTTTTCACCGGCACCATGCAGGCCCTCAAGCAGGAGCAGACCAAGCGCCTGCTGGCCTTCCACAGCATCGGCCAGGTCGGCTACATCCTGCTCGGTTTCGGGGCCTGCATGGCGCTGCTGCCGGCCGCAGGACCGGAGGCTGCCACACTGGCGGCCCTGGGCATGACCGGCGCGCTCTTTCACACCCTCAACCACGGCGTCTTCAAGGCGCTGCTCTTCCTCAACGCCGGCTCCATGCTCCACGCCACCGGCACGCAGGACCTGAACAAAATGGGCGGTTTGCTCAAATACATGCCGCTGACGGCTGCCACGGCGCTCGTCGCCTCCCTCTCCATTTCCGGCGTGCCCTTGTTCAACGGCTTCGCCAGCAAATGGACGATTTACGTGGCGACGGTGCAAGGCAGCCATCTGGCCGGCTATCTGGCCGTGTGCGCCGCCATTGCCATCCTGACCAGCGCACTGACCCTGGCCTCGTTCGTCAAGTTCTTTGGGGCCGGCTTCCTGTCACGCACAAGCGCGCTGGTGAAGGAGAAGGCCGCCTGCCGGCGCCGGCTGGAGGTTGGGATGATCATGCAATTACCGCAGTTGATGCTGGCGCTGATCTGCCTGCTGCTGGGGATCATGCCGGCCATTGCCTGCAGCCTGATTCAGAGCGCGCTGGCGGCAAGCCCTCATGGTTTTGGCCAGGCCCTCGGCCGCGCGGTGCCTGCCCCAGGCAACCTGTGGGCCGGCCTGTCCGGGACCGGGTTGCGTTGCCTGTTCGTTCCGCTGGCCTTGCTGGCCGTCCTGGCGCTGGCGCTTTTTGCGGCCGGGTTTATTTCAAAGCTCGGCGGCGCGCCGCGCCGCGCCTCGCCTCCCTGGCTTTGCGGCTACGCGCGCGAGGCGGAATGCAACCGTTACGTGGCGCACGGCTTTTACGGCGAGATCAAACGTTATTTCCGCTGGCTCGGCGGCGCACCCGCGCCGCAGCACGAATCCTCTCCTAATCCTAATCTTAATCCTAATCTTAATCTTAATCCTAATCGTAATCTTAATCCTAATCGTAATCCGAATGAATCCCGTCTTCGACCATGAAAAGCTACAAAAAGGAGATTAAGATTAAGATTATGATTAAGATTAAGAGGAGCAGAGACCCATGCGCCTTTTGAAGGAACCTTGAAATGATTGCGCGCGAAAAACTGGATCAGTTGCAGGCAAGGTGGGCTTCCGCCATCCGGCGGGCCGACTTGCCCTCCGACCGCTGCCTGTTCGTCTTCGTGGAAGCGTCCGCTTTGAAGGGCGTGTGTCAGTACGTTTTTCGCGATCTGAATGCCCGCTATGTGACCAGCATCGGGGCGGATGACCGGCCCTTCTCCGGTTCGTTCCTGGTGGCGCACCATTTTGCCTTTGATCAGGACCATGTATTGTGCAGCATCCTGGCGGAGATTCCGCCCGGCGATCATCCCAGAGTGGACAGCATCTCGGAGGTGGTGCCCCCGGCGAATTGGGCCGAGCGGGAAATGCGCGATCTGGTGGGCATCGAGCTGACCGGCCATTCCTATCCCAAGCGCCTGGTCCTGCCGGACGGCTGGCCGGAGGGCGTCCACCCGCTGCGCAAGGACATCCCCTGGAATTTTGTGCCCGAAGGCTACGATGAGGAACGCGAATTCAAGTTCGACGAACCGCCCGAAGGCTGCACCGTCGTGCCGTTCGGCCCGTTTCATCCCACCCTGGATGAACCGGCCCATTTCCGGCTCTACGTGGACGGCGAGCGGGTGCGCGGGTGCGAATACCGCGGCTTCATGGCCCATCGCGGGATCGAGAAACTGGCCGAGTCGGTGCTCAGCTACAACGACATCCCGATCATGGCCGAGCGCATCTGCGGCATCTGCGGCTGCGTGCATAACGTGACCTACGCGCAGGCGGTGGAAAGCGCCGCGGCCTTGCAAGCGCCGCCCCGCGCGGAGTATCTGCGCACCATCATGCTGGAACTGGAGCGGCTGCACAGTCATCTCCTTTGGGTCGGGCTGGCCTGCCACATCGTCGGTTTTGACACTTTGTTCATGCAATGCTTCCGCATTCGCGAGCCGGTCATGTGGGTGGCGGAGAAAATCACCGGCAACCGCAAAACTTACGGCCTCTGTGTCATCGGCGGGGTGCGGCGGGACTTGACGGATGAGTTGAAGGCCGAACTGCAACAGGTGCTCGCCGGGCTGGAAACGGAATGGCAGGCAGTGACCGGCGCGGTGCTGAAGGACCGGAACATCCAGCAGCGCACGCGCGGGGTGGGCATCGCCGACCGCAACTTGGTCAAGGAAGCCGGGCTGATCGGACCGGTGGCGCGCGCGGCGGGTGTGGAAATTGATTGCCGCCGCGATCATCCTTATGCCGCTTATGACCGCGTGGCTTTCGAGGTCATCACCGCCGCCGACGGCGACGTTCTGGGCGCGGCTGGTGGTGCGGGCGCGAGAAGTATTTGAGTCCATTAAAATCATCCGGCAATGCCTCGACAAAATGGAAAGCGGGCCAATCCAGTTGGAGTTGAAGGACGAATTGCCGGTTGGCCGGCTGGGCATGTCAAGCATCGAAGCCCCGCGCGGGGAGTGTCATCACTTCGTCATCACCGGCGAGGGCAACCGTCCGCGCCGCTGGCGGGTGCGCGCCCCCACCTATCAGAATCTACAGGGCGTTCCGGCGATGATCAAGGACCAGCAACTGGCGGACATGACGATTACGCTGGGCAGCATAGACCCGTGTTTCTCCTGCACCGACCGTCTCGAAACCATTGACATCAAGTCCGGAGCGATCAAAGTCTGGTCGCCGGAAGAAATGCTCAAATTGGGCCAAGCCAAACAACGAATAGAGCCATGAAAACAACAAGGCCATTTGCCACATCATGGTCAGCGACATTCCTCGCCGTGCTTTCGGCACAAGCCCAAGGCACATTTCAAAACCTGAATTTTGAGTCCGCTAATTTGTCGCCGATCGTATCGGGTCAATATGGAGGGGAGGTTGCGATCAGTTCAGCCTTGCCGGGATGGAGCGCTACAATCGGCGGAGTTGCAGTGACACAGGTTTTGCAAAACAATTACACCCTTGGAGAAGCAAGCATAAGCATCTTTGGCCCGAGCTGGAATGACGTTGACCCCGGCATTATTGACGGAAACTATACTGTGTTTCTGCAAGCGTTTAACCCAGGCCAAGGCAATGTGTCGCTGTGGCAAACCGGCACGATTCCGGCAAATGCGGCTTCGCTTCAATTCAGCGCTTGGAACTACACGTCAGTTAACGAAGCTTTTTCTGTGTCTTTCGCCGGTAACAGCTTGTCCCCGGTTTCCCTCGGCTCCGGACAATCCGCATCCGGACAAGCTTACACCGTCTACGGTGTCAGCATAGCCCCTTATGCTGGTCAGACAGGGCAACTCGAATTCACAGCCTTCGGTGGTCAAGGCCCGGACTGGATCGAGCTTGATGACATCGCGTTTTCCCCAAACGGCGTGCCCGAACCCAGCACGCTGGCGCTCGTCGTCATCGGCGGACTGGCGCTGGCCGCCCGCCGCTGGCGCAAAGTGGCTTCATGAAAACCACAACCTTATATGCAACGTGACCTGATATGGATAATGGCAAGGGGACTGGCCAATGTGGCCGCAGTGCTGCTCTTCGCGCCGCTGTGCGAAGGGGTGCTGCGGAAGGTGACGGCGCGCCTGCAATCGCGCCGGGGACCACCGCTGTGGCAGCCTTATTTTGACCTGCTGAAGTTGCTCGGCAAGGAGGACATTGAATCGGGCGAATCACCGGGCTTGCAGCGGTTTGTCGCCCGGCTGGCGCTGGCGGCGGTGCTGACAGTGGCCTGCCTGGTGCCGATGGGATTTGCCGCGCCCATGAACGGAGCAGGGGACGTGATTCTGCTCATTTACCTGCTGACCCTCTGCGGCATCAGCACGTTGCTCGGCGGCCTGGCGGCGGGGTCCACTTATTCGCTGCTCGGCATCGGGCGCGAGATGATGACGATGATCGCCCTGGAACCGTTGTTTGCCATTGCCCTCCTCATCGGCGCGGTCCATGTGGGGTCGTTCCGGCTGGACGCCGTTTTGAACGGCTCAGTTTATGCCGTCACTGGCATTCCGTGGTCGGGGCTGATCCTGCTGGTGGTGATGGTGCTGTCCTTCCAGGCGTTTGTGCAACGGATGCCGTTTGACATTTCCGAGGCGGAAACGGAAATTATGGAAGGGCCGCTGGTGGAGTACTCCGGCCCCAAGCTGGCCCTGTTCAAGTACGCGCAAATGGCGCGGCTGGTGGTTCACAGCGGGTTGTTCGTCGCGTTGTTTGTGCCCTGGGGAGCGGGGCTGGCCTTCCCGCTGGGCTGGTTGTTGTTCTGGGCAAAAGTGCTGGCGCTGGTGCTGATCGTGACGGTCGTGGCGGCGACGCACGCGCGCTACCGGATTGACCAGGCCATTCGATTTTTCGCCGGATTGCTGGCGGCGGCGTTCGCGGCCCTGGCCCTGGCGGCTTACGGTCACTGATGGAGGCGCATTCATGTCCATGATGAGCAAATTCAAAGAAGCGATGGTCGGCCTCAAGGCCGGCTGCGTGACCCTGGATTATCCGGCGCAGCCGCGGCCGGTGGCGGAGAATTTCCGCGGCCGGCCGGTCTTCGACGCCCAAAAGTGCATCGGCTGCGCGGGCTGCGCCAACAACTGTCCGGCGCGCGAGATCCTGGTTTTCGATGTCTGCCAGGAAATTCGCATCCTGCAGTATCTGGGGCGGCGTTGCACCTACTGCGGACGGTGCGCGGAGGTTTGCCCGGAGAAGGCCATCACCATGAGCCATGACTACGAGACGGCGACCAACAAAATTGGCGACATGGAGCAACGATTGGATTTGTTCATGAGCACCTGCCAGCGCTGCGGGCGTTGTTTCAAGGAAACTTCGCCCTTGGAAACGCTCAAGCTCAAGGGCTACCGCTTTGACGAGCTGGCCAGCGAGCGCTGGATTTTCCGCTCCCGCGCCTACCTGGAAAAGGAGCCGGTGGTGGATGACCTCAAGATCGAACTGGATTAAACCGCCATGCTGAAGAATCTTTGCCAAAAAATGTTCGGCCGCTCGCTCTGGGTCTATCACGCCAACAGCGGCGGCTGCAACGGCTGCGACATCGAGGTGCTCAACGTGCTCACGCCCTATTATGACGTGGAGCGTTTCGGCATCAAGCTGGTCGGCTCGCCGCGCCACGCGGATGTGATGCTCTGCCAGGGGCCGGCCCTGCGCGCCACTGCGCGGGCTTTGCGCTGCGCCTACGAGGCGATGCCGGCGCCCAAGCTGGTCTTTGCCATCGGCGGCTGCGCCTGCGGCGGCGGCATCTGGCACGACACTTATGCTGTGCTCGGCCCGGTGGAAAAAGTCATCCCGGTCAACTTCTACATTCCCGGCTGCCCGCCGCGGCCCGAAGCCATCATCTATGGCGTGGCGGTGGCCGTCGGGCTGGTGGACAAGAAGGTGGCGCCGGTGGAGTTCAAGCAACTGGAAATGCCCATTCCACGCTACCACCCCGCCGACCTCCGCGGCCGGGACGAAATGGTGGTTTACGAAAAGGTGGAGAAGGTTTAGCTTAATGCACGAGTATTCCATTATGCAAAGCGCGCTCCATCAGGCCTTGCGGGAAGCCCGGCTGGCCGGAGCCGCGCGCGTGCATGAAATCCGGCTGCGCGTCGGCGTGCTCAGTGGAGTCGTGCCCGACGCGCTCCAGTTCGCCTTCGAGGCGCTCACGCCCGGAACGTCCGCGGAAGGCGCTTTGTTGAGGATTGAGGAAGTGGCGGCGCGATTCTGGTGCGCCCCGTGCGGCCGGGAGTTTGTGTCGGCCAATTTGTACGCCGAGTGCCCGGATTGCGGCGCCGCCAGCGGCGAACTTCGCGCCGGGCGGGAATTGGAATTAAGCTCGATGGAGGTGGACCATGTGTGAAGATTGCGGCTGCGGGTTGACCGCGGGAATTCCAGTGACCGTTTCCGGCCACAACCAGCATGACCCTGGCGATCATGAACACCATCACCACGACCCTGAGCACGGACACGGGCATTCGCACGACCATCCTCATTCGCACGAACCCGGCGCGGCAGAGCGTCAGACGATGGAACTGCGGCACGCCATCCTTGAGAAGAACGACCGCCTGGCCGAACGCAACCGCGGCTTCTTCCGGGCGCGCGGGCTTTTGGTCATCAATGTCCTCTCCGCTCCCGGCTCGGGCAAAACGACGCTGATTGGCGAAACCATCCGCCGGCTCGGCCCGCGCCTGAAGACGGCCGTGATTGTCGGCGATCTGGCGACCGACAACGACGCCCGCCGCCTGCGCGATTCCGGCGCGCCGGTCGTCCAGATCAACACAGGCACGGTCTGCCATCTGGAAGCGGACATGGTGGCCCGCGCCGTCAAGCAACTGGATCTGGCCGGGCTGGACCTGCTCATCATCGAGAACGTCGGCAACCTGGTCTGCCCGGCCAGCTATGATTTGGGCGAGGACCTGCGCATCGTGCTGTTGTCGGTCACGGACGGCGAGGACAAGCCGCTGAAATATCCCCCCATCTTCCACCTGGCCAACGCGGTCATCGTCAGCAAATTGGATCTGGACCGGGCCTGCGACTTCAACCGCGAGGCGGTGACGGCGAACATCCGCCACATCGCGCACCACGCCCGGCTGTTCGAAATCTCCGCCAAGACCGGGACCGGCCTGGATGACTGGTGCGACTATCTGTTACAGCAGCACCAAGCTGTCCAACACCGCGATCCGCTCTAATCGGCGCGCCCATTAATGATGCACTGTGAAACTTGGCGCAGGCAAGGGCGCCGGACTATCTCGTATTGGGCGCCCGATGAGGAAGAGTAGAATTCGGTTTGGCCAATGATTTATGAGCGACCCCCTGCACAAGGAGGACAATGTCACCTACCAAAACGTGGCCACGGTTTCGGGCGGCAAGCTGACCGATATCAAGCCGGCCCAGCGGGCGGGCGCGTTGCGCGGCGCCCAGTTGCTGGCCAAGGCCCTGCGCGCCGAGGGCGTGGATACGCTGTTTGGCTATCCCGGCGGCGCGAATCTGGAAATCTTCGACGTGCTGCGCGAATTCGACATCCGCTGCATCCGCACGGAACACGAGCAAGGCGCGGCCCATGCGGCGGAGGGCTATGCCCGCGCCACCGGCAGGGTGGGGGTGTGCCTGGCCACCTCGGGTCCGGGAGCCACCAACCTGGTCACGGGCCTGGGCGATGCCCATAGTGATTCCACTCCCATCGTCGCCATTACCGGCAATGTCCCGTCGCATCTGCTGGGCAAGAATGCCTTTCAGGAGGTGGATATCGTGGGCGTGACCAAGCCGATCACCAAAAAGAATTACCTGGTGAAAAGGGTGACGGACATCCCCGAAGTGGTGCGCGAAGCCTTCGCCCTGGCAGGCGGCAATCGCCCCGGACCGGTGTTGATTGATATTCCCAAGGATATTCAGCAACAGTATCCGCGCGACGCGGAGGGCAATTACACCCCGCCCCGCATTCCGGCCATCATCGAAGCGCCGGAGCCTGAGATCGGCGGACTGACCGCGGATCAACTGGGCGAGTGCTGCCGCCTGCTGGAGGAGGCCCGGCGTCCGGTCATTTACGCCGGCGGCGGCATCGTCTCCTCCGGCAGCGCGGCGGCCTTGTTGCAGTTGGCCGAACGCCTCCAGTGCCCGGTGACCACGACCCTGATGGCTTGGGGCGCGTTTCCGCCGCAACATCCGCTGGCCCTGCATTGCCTGGGCATGCACGGCGGCAAATATGCCAACATCGCCGTCAACGAGGCGGATTTGGTCATCGCGGCGGGCGTGCGCTTCGACGACCGGGTGACGGGAAACGTCCGCGAATTCATCAAGCGCGGCAAAATCATTCATATTGACATAGATCGCGACGAACTGAACAAGAACAAGACGGTGACGCTGCCCATCTGCGCCAATGTGGCGGTGGCCCTGGCGCAACTGGCCGGCCGGGCCAGCGGCGGCGATTACAGCCAGTGGCGCAAGTATCTGGCGTCGTTGCGGGAGCAACACCCGTTTCAAGTTCCGGCGTCGGAGAAGATCAAGCCGCAACACGCCATCCGGTTGCTGAGCGATTTAACGGGCGGCGAAGCCATCATCACTCTGGGCGTGGGCCAGCACCAGATGTGGGCCATGCAACACTACCAGTCCAAGCGGCCCCGTTCCTTTCTGAGCAGCTCCGGCTTTGGCACCATGGGCTACGGGCTGCCCGCCGCCATCGGGGCCAAGGTGGGTTGCCCGGACCGGATGGTGATTGATATTGACGGCGACGGTTCGCTCAACATGACCGTGCATGAACTGGCCACCTGCCGCCGCTTCGGCCTGGGCGTCAAGGTGGTCGTGATCAACAACCAATGGCTGGGCATGGTGCGCCAGTGGCAGGACATGATTTATGGCGGACACCGTTCCGGCTCAGCCATGGCGGACCCCGCCACGGCGGTGAAACCCGAGGGGGAAGATGATGTTTATCCCGATTTCGTGACCATCGCCGCGGGCTATCGCGTCCGCGCCGAACGCGTCAAGCAAAAAGCGGAATTGCCGGCCGCGTTTGCCCGGATGCTCGCCGACCCCGGCGAGCCGTTTTTGCTGGACGTGATTGTGGAAGGGGAGGAAAACGTGTTTCCGATGATTCCGGCCGGCGGCAGCTACCGGGACATCATCATGAGCGCGGAGGATCTGGCGGCGCGCAACCGCGGTTCGCAGGGCAGTTCTATTTAATGTGAGCAGACGAATTAGGGTTTGCGGCGGGGCGGGGCGTGAATGGACTCGCCGTGGAGGGCGTGGGCCGTCTCCATCCAGGCTTCGCTGAAGGTGGGATGGGCGTGGATGGTGCGGCCCAGTTCGCGCGCGGTCCACTCGGCGCGGATGGCGGCGGTGGCCTCGGCAATGAGTTCAGTGGCGTGCGGGCCGACGGCGGCGGCGCCGAGAAAGCTGGTCGGTGGCGGCGTCGGCAATCCATTTGACAAAGCCCAGGGTTTCCCCCGAGGCGAGGGCCTTGCCCAGGCCGGCGAAGCGGAACTTGCCGGTTTTGACGGCGCGTTCCGCCTTTTTGGCGTCGTTCTCGCCCAGGCCGACCGTGCCGACCTCCGGGGAGGTGAAGATGACGTTGGGGACGAGGGTGTCGCAGGGCTGGTATGTATTCATTGACAGCGTTGGCGGCGGCGGCCAGACCCTGCGCGGTGGCGTAGTGGGCCAACTGGGTTTTGCCGGTCACGTCGCCGATGGCAAAGATGTTGGCGGCCTGGGTGCGGCAGCAGTCGTCCGCTTCAATAAAACCGCGCTCGGCCGGTTTTCAACCCGGCGTTCTCCAGTTGCAACCCGTCGGTGACGGGCTGGCGGCCGACGGCGCTGAGCAGCAGGGCGGCCTGCAGCGATTCGCCGCCGCAATCGCCGCGCACGCCCTGGCCGCCGGCGGATGTTTTCCAGCGCTTTGCCGGTGAGGATGCGGATGCCAAGGGCTTTTTCCATGTGGGCGCGCACTTCGCGGCGCACATCGGGATCGAGCAGGAGCAGAATGTCTTCCAGCAATTCCACGATGGTCACCTTCACGCCCAACTGCGCGGCCATGCAGGCGAGTTCGCAGCCAATGAACCCGCCGCCCAGGACGATCATGCTGGCGGGCAGCGCGGTCAGTCCAGGAAGCCCCGGCTTTCCACCACGCGCTCATGCTTCGGCGAAGAAAGGCGGGCATGGCGGAGGTCGAGCCGGTGGCAATGATGATCTTCTTCGCGCCGATGGTCGCGCGCCGCCGCTAATGGCGATGGTGTGCGCGATCCTTGAAGGAAGCCACGCCGGTGAATTGCTTGACGCCGTTGGCCGTGAGCAGTTGTTTGACGCCGCTTTTGAGCTGGCCGACGATCTTATTCTTGTTGCCCGATCATGGCGGCGTAATCCACGGACATGCCGGTGACGGTGATGCCGAAAGCGGCGGCGCGTTTGATTTTGGCCAAGGTATCGGCGGCGGCGATCAGCGTCTTGGTGGGGATGCAACCCCAGTTCAGGCAGGTGCCGCCGAGCTGTTCCTTTTCCACGATGGCGACCGACGCGCCCAGTTGCGCGGCGCGGATGGCCGCGGGATAACCGCCCGGTCCGGCGCCGATGACTACGATGTCAAACGTTTCCATAATTCCATGTCCTCCAGTTTGGCTTTGATGGCGTTGCTGAATTGAGCGCCCAGCGCGCCGTCAATCAGGCGGTGGTCGACCGAGAGCGTCATCTTCATGATCTGGCGGACGACCACCTGGTCGTCGCGCACGACGGGCTTGCGGCAGGGTGCTGGCGACGGCGAGGATGGCGCTTTCGCCGGGATTGATGATGGCGGTGAAGTTCTCCACATCCAGCATGCCCATGTTGGAGATGGTGAACGTGCTGCCGCTCATCTCGTCGGGGGTGAGCTTGCCGGCGCGGGCCTTGTCGGCGAGCGCCTTGGAGCGCGCGCTGATTTCCAGCAGCGTCAGTTCGTCCGGCGTTGCGGATCACCGGCACGACCAGGCCCTGCTCCAGCGAGACCGCGAGGCCGAGATGGACGTGGCTGTTCCAGCGCGTGGTCTTGCCGTCGGTCGCGCTGTTCACCGTCGGGGAATTCCTGCAGCGTCAGCACCACCGCCTGCGGAGATGAAGTCCGTGACGGTGTAGGGCGCGCCCGCCGCCTTGAGCTGCGTTGCGGAACGCCACAAGGTCGGTCATGTCCACCGACGACGGTGACGTAGAAATGCGGCGTGTCGCGGAAGCTTTGCGTGAGCCGCTGGGCGATGATCTGCCGCATCTTGGTCATCGGCCTTTGGCTTCTCGGCGATGGCGCGCTCGACGTCGGCCAGGCTGATGCGTCCGCCGAATCGCCGTGGCCTGGATGCGCCAGCACATCGAGCTTTTCCTTCGCCGCGAGTTCCTTGGCGGCGGGACTGATGCGCAGACTTGTTGTAGCCGTGCGCTTCCAGATAATGCCTGCACGTCCTTCTCCACGACGCGTCCCTGCGGGCCGGTGCCTTTGATGCGGGGCCGGGTCAATGACGCAATCGCCTGGCCAAGGCCGCCGCGCGCGGGCTGATGCGGAAGAGGGCGGGAGCCGCCGGAGCGGGTGCGGGCAGGGCTGGAATGGCGCCGGGGACGGAGGCCGCGGCCGTTGGCGCCGCGCCCGGCGGCGGCGGCGATGGCGGCGCGACGGGCGACAGCGCGCCCTGCTTCCGCGGGCTTGGGAGCGGGGACCGGGCGCGGGCGGTCACTGCGGGAATCGGCTTCGCCCGGTTGGCCGAGAAAACCGACCGTGCTTTGCACCGGGACGCTGACTCCCGGCGGCACGACGATTTTCAGCAGCGTGCCGGCCTCGAAACTCTCCACTTCCATGACCGACTTGTCGGTTTCGACGGTGAACAGGATGTCGCCCTTGGCGACCTTGTCGCCTTCCTTCTTGAGCCATTCGACGATGGCGCTTTCTTCGGTCATCTGACCGAACTTGGGCATGATGATGGGGGTAGCCATGGTCGTGCCTTACAGGATGGAGTTGGCGGCGGCGAGGATGTCGTCGACGTTGGGCAGGAACGCCGCTTCCAGAACGTGCGATTGCGGCGCGATGCCGTTCTTGGCGCCGACGCGTTTGACGGGGGCGTCGAGGTAATCGAACGCCGCGTCCTGAATGGTCGAGGCGATTTCGCCGGTGTAACTGCCGATGTGAATGGCCTGGCTGGCGACCACGCAGCGGCCGGTCTTCTGCACCGAGCGCAACACCGTGTCCATATCCAGCGGCACGAGGCTGCGCAGGTCAATGACCTCGGCGCTGACATTTTTTTCCGCCTTCAACTTGTCCGCGGCCTTGAGGCAGTCGTGAACCAGCGGACCCCAGGCGACGAGCGTGATGTCGGCGCCCGCGCGCTTGATGTCGGCGACGCCCAGCGGGAACGAGGTATTCCGCCTTCCGGCACCGGACCTTTCATGCCGTAAAGCCCCTGCGACTCGACAAACAGGACGGGGTTGTTGTCGCGAATGGCCGATTTCAGCATGCCCTTGGCGTCGTCGGGCGTCGCGGGGTAAACCACATAGAGGCCGGGGATGTGGCAGAACATGGATTCGAGCGTCTGCGAATGCTGGCCGCCGTAGCCCTTGCCCGCGCCGGCCGAGACGCGGATGACCAGCGGCACCTCGGTTTGCGCGCCGCTCATGTAATGCCATTTGGCGGCCTGGTTGCTGATCTGGTCGGACGACATCAGCGCGAAATCGAAGTACATCAATTCCACCACCGGCCGCAGTCCGATCATGGCCGCGCCGCAGCCGGTGCCGCAGATGCAGGCTTCGCTAATCGGCGTGTTGAAGACGCGATCGCGCCCGAAGGCTTCGAGCAATCCCTTGGTCACCTTGAACGCGCCGCCGTAATCGGCCACGTCTTCGCCATAGAAGATGACGCGCTTGTCGCGCGCCATTTCCTCGACCAGCGCTTCTTTGATGGCGTCCTTGTAGGTGAGTTCGCCGTTGACGCGCTTGATTTCCGGGAGCGGGCCGGACGAGTTCCACCTTGGCAAATTCCGCCGGCACGGTCTCGCACTTCGTGTCGGTGTACATGAACTTGATGACGTCCTTGGCGAGCGGATCGGCCGCGGCGGCGGCGCGCTTGGCGGCGCGGGCGTTGCGGTCGGCGACGCGCTTTTCCACCGCGGCGAGTGCCTTCGGCGTCGAGCACCCCGGCTTCCAGCAGCTCCTTCTTGAAGGTCTCGATGGGATCGACGGCTTTCCAGGCGGCTTCCTCTTCCTTGGTGCGGTATTCGTTGCGCGGGTCGCTGAGCGAGTGGCCCCAATAACGGTAGCAGTCCACATCGAGGAAGACCGGGCCCTTGCCTCGCGGCAGAGCTGGGCGGCGCGCAGGACGGCGTCGCGCACGGCCAGCGACGTTCATGCCGTTGACGATCTCCGCGTGCATGTTGTTGTCGGCAAAGCCGGCCGGCGCGGCGCGCGATGCGGTCCACGCCCATGACTTCGTCATCGGTGCGGTGGGTCATGCCGTAATGGTTGTTGCAGACGAGGAAGATAATCGGCAGGCCGAATTTGGGGCCGGTCGGCCAGGTGGTTGGTGAACTGGGCCTGGGCGGCGAAATTCAAGCGATTCCAGCACCACGCCGTTGGCGTAGGCGCCGTCGCCGGCAAAGCAGCAAACCACGTTGCCGCGCTGGAGATAGCGGTTGGCCAGGGCCGCGCCGGTGGCAATGGGCACGCCGCCGCCGACGATGGCGTTGGCGCCGAGGTGGCCGACGGTGAAATCGGCGATGTGCATCGAGCCGCCGCGGCCGCGGCAATAGCCGTCGTCCTTGCCGAAGAGTTCGCAAATGGTGCGATAGACGTGTTGTTCCAGCGCGGCTTCGAGCAGGTCCTCGTGCTTGGGTGGATGGGCAGTGGGGCACGCGCTGGCGCAGTTGCGCGTCGGTCATCTGGCGGATGGCGACGGTGCCCTTGGCCAGGCTTTCGCCATGGCCGCGATGCGTGCTGGTGATGTTGTCGGGCAACTGCAGCGCGCAGCACGCGCCCGGCCGCGGTGCCTTCCTGGCCGATGGAAACATGGGTCGGCCCGCGATAGTTGTAGTCGCGGATCGGCTCGTAGGCGCCGGACCGCAGCTTGACGATCATCTCTTCCATCTCGCGGATGATGAGCATGTCTTCGAGGATGGCCACCGCTTCCGCCGGCGGGAGGGTCCCGGCTTTGAGTTCGGCCTGGAGCGTGCCGTGGTAGCGATAGGCGGGAATCCGGCCGCAGTCTATGTCAAAGGGGGTCAATTCGGGGCGTGAATCGCTGAGATAGGCGGTTGATTTCTTCATCGGTTATTCCGGGTTGCTGGCTCGGACAATTTTAATGCCTTTGTGAACCAGGGCGCTGGCAAAAGCCAGGGGCTTGTCGGTGATCAAAACGTGGACGCTGGACCAGCGGCCGGCGCTGGCGAAAGAAACTTTGCCAGCCTTGCTGCTGTCAGCCAGGACGATCACCTGGCGCGCCTGGGCCATGACGGCTTGTTTGGTAAAGGCCTCGCTGGGGTCGGTGGTGGTCAGTCCTTCTTTCAAGGCGAATCCCATGGTCCCCATGAAGGCTTTGTCCAGATGCAGTTCCTGAAGGACCAGGCGCGTCAGCGGCCCCACCAGGGTCTGGCTGAGGCGCCGCAATTCGCCGCCAATGACAATGAGTCGCGGCCCGCGCCCGGCCAGTTCGTGGGCGGCGTGCAAGGAATTGGTGACGACGGTCAGGTTGCTCCGTTCGCCCAGCAGGCGCGCCAGCTCCAGAACGGTGCTGCCGCCGTCGAGGTAGATGGTGTCGCCCGGCTCGATAAATGACAAGGCGGCCCCGGCAATGCACCGCTTCTCCCGCACGGCCAGGGATGTCTTGTCCTCGAAAAGCGACTCGTCCAGCCGGTTCTCCACGCTGACCGCGCCGCCATGCACCCGGCGGACGGCCCCGCGGCGCTCCAACAGGTCCAGGTCCCGCCGCACCGTGGCGGGGGAGACATGGAGGCGGCGGCAGAGATCCTCGACGCGGTTGACGCCGTTGTCGCGGATCAAGGCGCGCAGGTTGTCCCATCGCTGGGGCGCCAGCGCTTTCTGGTCCAAATCCGGGTTGACGAGTTTTGATTGAATATGATCGAATATAGGGTGGAATTGGTTTAAATCAATCAAAATATTTCAGAATGTTTCATTCATCTATATAGTTGGGCTGGGCTGGTTCCTGGGCGAACCTGTTGCCTCACGCCGAAAGACAACGATAATATGCGATTATTCGGGACCGACCCCGATTTCGCGGCGGGGGGTATCAGATTTTTAAGGCGCGCTGGCGGTAGGCTTCGTCGGGACGGCCGGCGATGCGCGCGATGTTTTCGCTGGAGAAAAAAACGGGGCCGCCCAGGGCGGCGGCGCCGATGAAAATTCTGGCGGCTTTCTCGGCCATGAGCATGGCGGAGAGAACGGATTGCCAGGTGCCCCCAAGGGTGATAAGGCCGTGGTTTTGCATGAGGATGACCCGGGGCTGGCACTGTTCCTTTTGAAGGAACGCTTCGGTCTGGCGACGGATGGCCTGGGCCAGTTTCAAGCCCGGATCGGTAAAGGGAACGAAGACCGAGGCGGTGCCGCAACAAACGATTTCGTCGGGAAACATGCGGTGTTCGCTGAAATCCCGCGCGCGGGGCGAACAAAGGATTTGATTGACGGTGGTGGCATGGGTGTGGCCGACGAATTTGACGCCGGGCAGGGAAAGCAGCCAGGCATGGAAGACGGCTTCGACGGACGGTTTTTTCGCCTTGGAATCAACGCGGGCGGCGAGCAGGGCGTCGTCCACCTGCTGATCGGCCAGGCTTTCTTGTTCGAGCATGGGCAGCAGGGCGGAGAAACGGCACTCGATGAGGTCGTCGTCTTTGAGAGTGCCGAGGCAGGTGCCGCTGGCTTTGACGAGAAAGGATTTGTCGCCCAGGCGGGCGGAGGTGTTGCCTTCGCCGAGGATGGCCAGACCGCGGTCTTCGCGGCCGAGATCGTGGGAAAGGGCGAGGAGTTCTTGGCGGATGGTATTTTGCATTTGGGTTAGTTCATTTCCTGGCCGCCGGCCACGCTCAAGGCAACGCCGGTGATGTAAGAGGACTGGTCGGAGGCGAGAAAGACGACGGCGTTGCAGACGTCCTCGTAAGTGCAGCCGCGTTTCATGGGGACTTGATTGACATAGGCCTGGCGGACGTCGGCCACGTTTTTGGCGCCGGGGACTTTGCCGGCACGAAGGTACTGGGCAAACAAGCCTTTTTCAGGATGGGTCCAAAGCGGGGAGTCGAGCAGGTTGCCGGGGCAGACGGCGTTGCAGCGGACCTGGAACGGGGCCATTTCCAGCGCGACGCTCTGGGTGTGGCCGATGCCGCCGAACTTGCTGGCGGCGTAGGCGGAGTTGGCGGCGCTGCCCTTCTTGCCGGATTTGGAATTAATATTGATGATGGAACCGCCCCCCTGGCTCTGCATGAGGCGGCAGGCGTATTTGGTGACCAGGAAATAGCCGAATAGGTTCACCTCCAGGACCGCGCGCCATTTGCCGGCATCGGCCTCGGCAATGGGTTCGGCCATGAGGATGCCGGCGTTGGCCACGACGATGTCCAGGCGGCCGAACTCCTGCGCGGCGCGGGCGAAGAGCATTTGGACGTCGGCTTCCTGGGTGACGTCCACTTTGACTCCGAGGACGGTACCGGCGGTTTGGGCGGCGATAGCGGCGGCGGTTTCGGCAACGCCCTTCTCGTTGACATCGGCAATAAGGACCTTGCAGCCTTCGCGGACGAGGCGGAGGGAGATGGCCTGGCCCAAACCCTGCGCGCCGCCGGTGACGATGGCGGTCTTGTTCTTCAAATCCGCGCTCATGTTTTGGGGAATTGTTGCAAGAGAGCTTCTTCGGCCTGTTTGTTCCAGTGGCCGTCGGAAAGCGGCAGCGAGCCGGCCAGTTCGGCCAGCGGGGTGAGCTTTAATCCGCGGCAGGAAGGGTAAACCAGGATTTTGCCGGGCATGAGATTTTTTTCCACGGCGCGGATGCCGTCAATCGCGCCGTCCAATCCGGCCACGGCGGCGACGGACAGATTGGTGTCGAGGCGGCGGGAAACGACTTTGGCCAGGACCTGTTTCATGTCCTCGAGGACCGAACCGCTGGTGCCGATGAAGTAAAGTTTCTTCTGGATGTAGGCGTCCAGGTCAAGGGCGGCGGTCTTGTCGGCGGGAATGCCGGCGAAGATGTTGATGAGGCCGCCGGGCGCGGCGTCCTGGACGGCCTGGGCGACCAGGGCGGGCACGGGGGCCATGAGAACGATGTAGTTGAAAGGGCCGGGAAGCTTGTCTTTGGACGGATTGCAGGGGCGGAAGGTGAGGTTGTTCCTGGCGGCCAGGGGTTCGGCCAGCCTTTGCAGCACGGCCAAACGCTCGTCGCTCAGGTCGCAAGCGAACACGGTGACGCCGGGCACGCCCTGGCAGAGGTCGCGGATGACGTGCATGGTGCCCATCGGACCGGCCGCGCCGATGATGTTGATTTTGTCGTTGGGACGGATTTCGGCCGTGGCGGGAATGGCGGACAAGGCCGCGGCGGCGTCCCTGCCGGTGGTGCCGACCAGGCGGATGCCGCCGTAGTGAACGCGGCCGACCTGGGAGACGACCGGACGGCCAAACTTGCCGCCGGCTTGAACGATGTTGAACAAGCCGCCGACGGCGACTTTGGGGAAAAGTTGTTCCACCGTCGCCGGGTTTGAGCCGAAGTAAATGACGTCGTCAAAAGCGGCGTTGTTCAGTTCGGCAATTTTGGCAGCGGCGGTGAAGGTGGTGGTTTTGGGCTTGCCCGGCAGGCTCCAGACCCGGCTTTTGTCCACCAGCGTCTCGCCGACGACGAGCAACTGGCCGCCGTCCTTGAGGGTCTGGCGTTGCTTCTCGACGTAGGAATCTTCGACGCAGGCCCACGGCTCGACCAAGGCGAGGGCGGAGGAGGACAAATCTTCGGGGACGGGAATGAGCATGGATTCTCCCTCCGGGGCGGTGATGACGCGCTCGTCCAGAAGGACATATTCCTGGAGGGCGCCTTCAAAATTGTAGCCGAAGGCGGAGCAAGAGTTGGCGGTGGGCAGCCAGCGGTAATCGGTTTGCACCAGGTAGCGCCCGCCGACCTTGTGGCGCTGGACATTGGCGCCGACCTGGACCAGGCGGATGACCGTCTCATGGCCGGGCACGGCCGGTTGGTCGCCGGGCACATAGTTGGGCATTTGCCGCAAAAGATCCGGAGCAATGCCGGCGGTGATGGGAGATTTGCGGGCGTGGCCGGAAAATTGTTTGAGCAGCTTGAGGTCGGAAAAGCACAAGCCGACGACTTCCACCCGTCCCAGCACCTGATCGGGACCCGGTTGCAAGACGGGCTTGGTTTCGTTCATCTGCAACTGGTCGGGTCCGACCAGTTGCACGGCGCGCTGTTGTTTTGGAATGGGGGCGGCTGACATAATGTTGCTCACTGAATTCTCGCCAAAATATGGCCGGGCGCAACCGCCGCGGTCAAGCCGCGCAACTGATTCTCTTTCGCCGGCTCCAGTTGGCGTCCCAGCTTCTCAAAAAACTCGTTTTTGGCGGGGACCGTTGGGAAAGAGCTGGCGGCCCACGGGCTGAGGTAGCCCAAGCCGCTCTGGCGCTGCAAGACCGAGTGAGCATAGAAGATATGCGCGCCGCGCAGGAACACCGGCGCCAGCGGCTTGAGTTCCGCCGTTTCAAATGAATCCACGAACTTGTTGCCCGGGGAATTCATCTCAGTGCCGACGATGATGGGGAAGTGATGCTTGTCCGCCAGGGCGACGACCTCGTGGAGTTTCTGGAGTTTCTGGTCGCGCCGGCCGGGGGTATAGTTGCGGTCGGGGATGAGATTCAGCGCCGCCGCGCCGGAGGCCATGCCCAGGGCGAACAGCTCCTCCATGCACTGCTCCCCCTGGCTGGCGCCGTCCAGCCAGGCCAGCGTGGGAATGGCGCCGGACTGGAGGACGAAACGGTTCATGTCAGCCAGCAAAGGAAAGGAGCCTTCGCCCGGCTGCACGTAGCCCACGCCGCCTTGCTTCATCGTCCTGGCGCGAATGAGGTTCTGGAGATTGGCGCCGGGGGACGGGGCGTCGCCGAGTTTTTGTTTCCAAAATGCGGCGCGGTCGGCGGGGTCGGGAAAGACCTGGGCGGCCTTGCGCTCGAAGGCTTCGCAGAGGTGGCGCTCGGTGGCATTGCCCTGCGGCGTGATGGCCGCCACGTCCTTCTCGTAATCCAGTTCGACCGGCCGCAGGTAGCGGTTGACCCGGGCCAGCAGATCGCGAGTGCGTTGGGCGGCGGCCCCGCGCATCCGGGCCAGAAACGGATGCGGCGCGGCGCTGGTGAAGCCCACGCCCATGTGATAGGCGATCCCTGGTTCGCCGGGAGAATTGATGACGCGCGCGGCAAACTCCGGGACAAAAGTGCGCGATTCCAGGCTGACGCAGGTTTTCAGGCCCAGGAGACGCCCGGCTTCCAGAAATTCTTCCAGGCCGTCCAGCACATCGAAGTCAACAATGCCCGCCGCGGCCAAGCCGGCCTTGCGCGCCAGCCAGGCAAATTTGGAGGGAGAATAGCCATAGGCATTGTAGGAAAAGAAAGTGTGCGCGTGGAGATTGACGGCGGTTCCCGGCTGCGGCAGTGTCGTCCGCCCGTCGCCGACCTGCCGCCAGAGGGCGGCCAGCGCGCGGCGGCGCTGCGCCGCATCAAAACTATCGAGTTGTTGTTCCAGTGATTCGGTCATCGGCAAAATTTCTCAAGCAAGCTGAGGGCGGCAGGTTAGCGCGGACAGCGTCGAGATCAATCCAAAAAGGCCGCGACATCCAAAAAGGCCGGGAGGGGAGGGCGCGACGGCCACGGTCTGTCTGTGACCGGTGAACGGCGCCGGGTTGGCATACCAACGCCTGCATCGGGCGATAAAACAACCGGGACAGACGGCGGCGTTGGCCCTGGCCTGGCTGGGCGATGAGATTTGCCGGCCAGAGGCGGGACCAGCCGGGAGCCGTCTGCACCTAGAGCAAATTGGCGGCCAGTTCGGCCAGTTCGGAGCGTTCGCCTTTCTGGAGTTCGATGTGGGCGGAGATGGATTGGTGGCGGAATTTGCTGACGATGTAGTTGAAACCGTTGGAGGTGGAATCCACATAGGGATTGTCAATCTGGTAAGGGTCGCCGGTGAAGATGATCTTGGTGCCCTGGCCCACCCGGGTGATGATGGTCTTGACCTCCAGGGGCGTGAGGTTCTGCGCCTCGTCAATGACCATGAATTGGTGGGCGATGCTGCGGCCGCGAATGTAGCTCAGGGCTTCGACCACGATGGTGCCCGAGCGCATCAGGTCGGTGCTGCGCCGGTGGTCGGTGCCCATGTTCAAATCGCTCAACAATTCCAGCGCGTCGTGAATCGGCTGCATCCACGGATTCAGTTTTTCCTCCAGTGTGCCGGGGAGGAAACCGATTTCGCGGCCGACGGGGACGGTGGGGCGGGCGACGATCAAGCGGCGGAATTCGCGGTCCATGACGGTGCGCTTGAGACCGGCGGCCATGGCCAGGAGGGTTTTGCCGGTGCCGGCCTTGCCCATGAGGGTGACCAGTTTGATGCGGTCGTCGAGCAAGGCGTCGAAGGCGAAATGCTGCTCGCGGTTGCGCGGCTTGATGCCCCAGATGCCTTCGCGGCAATCGAGGATGGGGACCAGTTTGGCGGCGGCCTGGTCCACCTTGGCCAGGGCGGTGCGCTTGGGGTTGGTTTCCTCGGTCAAGGTGCAGAATTCGTTGGGGGAGAATTTGCCGTGGCCGTTGAGGTCCAGTTCGCCCTCGGCGCGGAACCGGGCCATTTTATCGGCGGGGATGTTGAGATCGAACATGCCGGTGTAGAGGTCGGTGAGAGGAACACGGTCGCTTTCGTAGTCTTCGGCCTCCAGGCCGACGATGTCGGCCTTGAGGCGGAGGTTGACGTCCTTGGAGACGAGGATGGCGGGGATTTTCGGCTCGGCCTTTTGGATGGCGAGGGCGAGATTGAGGATGCGGTTATCAACACTATTATTGCCAAAGACCGAATCGGGGTCGTCGCCCCGGCCGTGAAAGATGATGCGGAGTTTGCCGCCGTTTTCCAGCCGGACCCCCTTGTTGAGGTGGCCTTTGGCGCGCAGGGCGTCCAGGGAGCGGGACACGGTGCGGGCATTCTGGCCCAGCTCGGTGGATTCGCGTTTGAAGCGGTCCACCTCCTCGATCACCTCGATGGGGATGAGAACGGCGTTGTCCTTGAAGCAAAGGAGGGAATGGGGGTCGTGCAGGAGGACATTGGTGTCAAGAATGTAATTTTTCACGGTTCGGAACGGTTTTGCCGGCCTTGGACATGCGCCCGTGCCATTCGTGCAAGCGCCCGTGCGGGGCGGGCAGTTGGTAGTGCCCGGAATAAAGGAAGCAGGCCAGCATCCCCCAGAGGTCGAAATCCACAAAGTGCGGTTCGTCGCGCAAGAGGAAGGGCCTGGTGGCCAGCATCAACTCAAAGGGAACCAGGTTCTGGGTGAGCTGCTCGATCCAGGACAATTGCTGGGCGCGCCATTGTTCCAGGCAGCCGCGGCCAAACTTGCGCTCCTTGTGCCGCCGGTAGGCCAGTCGTTCCGCCGGGGGCACCATTTCCTCAAAATAAATGTCGTTGAGCCGGAAGCACGGGCCTTCGATCTGGTCTTCGATGTTGCGCCAGACCAGGCGGTCAATGCCCTGCCAGGGCTTGGGGAACAGATTGAGCTGGAACTTGGCGTCCAGGTACTTGGCGATGATTTGGGAAAAGTCGTCGGTTTCAAATACCACCGTGTGGCCATCCTTGATGATGGGCACCCCGTAATAGCGCTGCCGGCTGAGCCGCCAGACGCGGGAGCGGTCGGAAGGCGCGATATTGGTCGTTTTGAACGGCATGCCGGAGTATTCCAGGATGCGGCGCTGGACCAGACAGAACGGGCTCCATGGAAATTGGATAAGTTCGATCATCTCTGTGGGCTAAACCACCCGGTCAGACTAACGGCGCGCGGCGGCCCTTGCAAGAAAAGTTTGGGCGTAAAGTCCGGTGCCCGCATCCGGGACGGCTTGCCTGGGAGCGGGACCGTCCTCCCGCCGCTGGCAACCAGGGTCTGACACCGGCCAGCTCCCGATTCTCAGTAAATTTCAGTTGATTTCAGGCCTGACCTGCCCAAAAATCCGATCCTCTCAGCGCCGCCATAGTCAAGAATCATGCAACGCCAACCAGATGCTCAGTCCGCCGTTTTATGGGAACCGCACCAATGAGCCAGCCCAGCCGCATCTCCTTTGCCATGCTTCCGCTGATTCTGGTATTGACTGGATGGCTGCACATGGGCGCGCTGCTGCTCTCGGTGTTGTTTTCCTATTTTGCCATCGCCAAGCTGGATTTCCTCAAGCCCCGGGGCAAATGGCTGGCGGTGGCCCTGTTTCTGGCGCTGCTGGCCGGTCTGGCCTACGGGCTGACCTATTTTATCCAGGCCACCGTCCAGGCCCTGCCCAACATTGCGGAGAAGGCGGTGCCCGCCATCATGCAATGGGCCTCCGACCACAAGATCAAGCTGCCGTTCACCGATCTGGACAGCTTGAAGGACCGGGCCTTCGAGTTCGCGCGCAGCCAGGCGAGCAATCTGGGCAAGTTCGCCGACTTCGCGCGCGGGGCCACCACGCAGTTTGTCTATTTGGTGGTTGGCTGCCTGGTGGCCATCGGATTGTTTCTCAATCCGCGGCTGGAACACGGTGACCCCGCCGGCGCGCCCGTCCCCAACTTGTACTCCCTGTGTTGCGAAGAAATCAGCCGGCGTTTCGCCACCTTTTACCGCAGCTTTGACATCGTCATGAACGCCCAGGTCGCCATCTCCGCCATTGACGCGGTGCTGACGGGCATCTTCATGGCCTGCCAGGGCCTGCCCCACCTGGTGGTCGCGGTCGGAGTCACCTTTCTTTGCGGCCTGATTCCGGTGGTGGGCAATCTGGTGAGCAACACCCTGGTGGTGGCGGTTGGGTTCATGGTTTCCCCGGCCAAGGGATTGTGGGCCCTGGCTTTTTTGGTCTTCATCCACCAATTGGAATACCTCCTGCGCAGCAAAATCATCGGCGCCAAAACCCGCACCTCCCTCTGGCTGACGCTGCTGGCTTTGTTGCTGGGCGAAAGGCTCATGGGCATCACCGGCATGATGCTCGCCCCGGCCGTGCTGCATTACATTCGCATCGAAGCCTCGATAATCACAGTCAATCCTAATAATGGCTGAGCGCGGGCGGAGCCGCCCCTGGCTTTCCCGGCCGCCCGGCAAAATTTGACTTTGAATCGCGGGGCGGAAAGTCCATTGTGCGCGCATGGAAGCGGTTGATCAGTTGGACGAAATCCTGAGTTGCCGGCTGGACGCCGGCCGCAGAACGGTCGAGCCTTGCACCATGGTCATCTTCGGCGCCAGCGGCGATTTGACCGCGCGCAAACTCATCCCCGCGCTCTACCATCTCTGCGCCGAAAGTCAGATGCCCAATCCTTTCCGCATCGTCGGCTTCGCCCGGCGCGACAAAACCAGACGAATCCTGGCGGGAGGAATTGCGCCAGGCCACTAGTTTTCCCGCACCCAGCCGGTGGACGAGGCCGCCCAATGGGAGGCCTTCGCGCCCAATCTGTTTTATTGCCCGGGCGAGTTTGGCGATGCCGCGGCTTACCAAAAGCTGCGCGCGCAACTGGACGGATTCGGCAGCGAGCCGTTGCGCCGCAACCTGGTTTTTTATCTGGCCACCTCACCCAGCCAGTTCGGCGAAGTGGCCGAGCAACTGCACGAGGCCGGACTGCTGGCGCGCCACGACGGGGAGGGCAGCGGCCCGCGGCTCGTGGTGGAGAAACCCTTCGGCCACGACCTGGCCTCGGCCCAGGCGCTGAACCGCGAATTGACGCGCTTCGCCCACGAAAAACAGGTTTGCCGCATTGACCATTACCTCGGCAAGGAGACGGTGCAGAACATTTTGATGTTCCGCTTTTCCAATTCCATTTTCGAGCAGCTCTGGAACCGCAATTCCGTGGACCACGTGCAGATCACCGTCAGCGAAAAACTCGGCGTGGGCGACCGCGGCGGCTATTACGAGGAAGCCGGCGCGCTGCGCGACATGGTGCAAAACCACATGCTGCAGGTCCTGTCGCTGGTGGCGATGGAACCGCCCGTGTCGCTGGAAGCCGAATCCGTCCGCGACGAAAAGGTGAAGCTGCTCAAATCCATCCGCGCGCTTCGACGCCGGACAGACGTGCGCGCGGCAGGTCGTGCGCGGCCAATATTTCGCCGGCACGATCAATGGACGAAGCCGGTGCCCGGCTACCGGCAGGAACCCAAGGTGAAGCCGGATTCCAATGTGGAAACCTACGTCGCGCTTGAAGCTGTTCATTGACAACTGGCGCTGGTCGGGCGTGCCGTTTTATCTGCGCACCGGCAAATACCTGCCGCATGAGCGCCAGCGAGGTGCGCATCCAATTTCGTCCCACGCCGCACGTCCTGTTCGCCGCGCAATGCGGGCAGAACCTCGACGCCAATGCCCTCACGCTGCGCCTCCAGCCGAACGAGGGGATTTATCTGCGGTTCAACGGCAAGGTGCCCGGCATGAGCCTGGGCGTGCGGCCCGGTGCGGATGCATTTCAGCTACGACGCCGAATTCGGCGCTTACACGCCCGAAGCTTACGAACGGCTGCTGCTGGAAGCCATCGCCGGCGACGCGACGCTCTTCATCCGCCGCGACGAGGTGGAGACCGCGTGGCAGAATCGTGGACTCCATCCGCCAGGGCTGGGATGGCAAGCCGCTGACGAACCGCGAATTTTACGCCGCCGGCACCTGGGGTCCGGTGGCCGCCGACGAAATGCTGGCCGGGCGCAACCACAAGTGGCGGATGACCTCCGACGTTTCAGCCGCTCCCAAGGCGGGCTGAGCCGCCCGGCCGTCGTCGCGCCGCGAAATGGCCGGGGAAGACGCGGGAAGATTTGCGGCTGAAAAATTGATAGAACTTTGAATTGAAGACAGCGTATGAAGAACCTTGAAGTGATCCACCTTGCCAGCAGCGTTGAACTGGCCGAAACCGCGGCCAAAGACTGGCTGAATTTGATCCCCGGCTCGCCTTCCGCGCATTTGGTGGCGCTGGCCGGGGGCCGCATTGCCAGCACTTTTTTTGACGCCGTGACCGAGCATGCCGTCGCCTCCGATGTTTCCTTCGACCACGTCCATTTCTTCTGGTCCGATGAACGTTGCGTTCCGCCGGACCATCGCGACAGCAATTTCCGCATCGCCTACAAAGAGTTGCTCGGCCCTCTGGGCATTTGCCAGGATAGAATCCACCGCATCAAAGGCGAATTGAAGCCGGCCCAGGCCGTGACCGAGGCCAACACCGCCATCGGCCTGGTCGCCCCCGCCAACAGTTCGGGCCTGCCCGTGCTGGATTTGGTCTTTCTCGGCATGGGCGAAGACGGGCACGTCGCCTCGCTCTTCCCCAATGCGCCGGCCTCTGTCATCGAAAGCGAAGCGCCCTACCTGGCCGTGCGCAGTTCCAGCAAGCCGCCGCCCTTGCGCATCAGCCTGAGCTACGCCGCCATTGCCGCGGCCAGGCAGGTCTGGGTTCTGGTGGCCGGGGCGGGCAAGGAAGAAGTATTCCTCCAATCCCTGCGTCCCGGTGGCAAGACCCCGTTGGCGCACATCGTGCAATCGCGTCGTCAAACCCGGATCTATACAGACATTGCCGCCGAACCGTCCGCGCGTCAGCCGGAGGCAAGGAGATAAACAAACCGCGATCAATGTGGCATTACCGGGGCGGCGGGGCGGCGCCACAGCACCACTCGACAGGATAAGGCAACGATTAGCCAAAACTTCTCGTTCCCGACGCCAATTCTGTCAAATTTGCCGTCCGCAAATCCAGCAGGGCCGATGGTTAAAAAGAGCCACTCTGCTAAATTCGCCTCAGCAGAGGCAGGAGCAGGCCGGCTGTTTGGCCCGTAATCTCCTGTGCCTAAATCATTACTACCCATGTTGTTAGAAAGTTGTAAGAGTTTTTCCAACCCGTTGGCATTGAGCTTGCTAGACGGTTCCCATGCCCGATTTCTGATGCGCCTTGTCAGGCAGCCGTAGGCGGGTTTATGCCGGTGAAAGAGGGGTGATGCCGTCGTCCCGTCCGACAGCGGCCGGGCGCGCGACCGTGAACCAAACAGCATGAAAACATGAAGAAAATAGAAGCCATCATCAAACCATTCCGAATCGAGGAGGTGAAGGACGCCCTGGCAAAGATTGGCATCGAGGGGATGACCGTCATCGAGGCCAAGGGTTGCGGCCGTCAGAAGGGCCACACCGAAATTTACCGCGGCAGCGAATACACGGTGGATCTGCTGCCCAAAATCAAAATCGAAGTGATCGTCTCCGACCAGCGGGCCGAGGAGGTGGCCGGAACCATTGTCGCCGCCGCCAGAACCGGCAAGATCGGCGACGGCAAGGTCTTCATCTCCAACATCGAGGAGGCCATCCGCATCCGCACTGACGAGCGGGGAGAAAAAGCCATCTAAACCCAATCCATCCATCCCAAAATCAAATGAATCGAAACCTGAAAAAATCCTGGCTCTGCTTGACACTGCTGGCCTGCCTTTGCGCCAGCCCACTGGCCGTGCGCGCGGGCGAGGGCGCCCCGCCCAAAAAACTGGCCGAACCGACCGTCGAACAGCGCCTGGAAGACTTGGAAGCCTATATTAACAACGCCGGACGACAGGCCGACACCGCCAGCAACAACGTCAGTTCCAAACTGGGCACCTACGACGAGAAGGCCAACACTTTCACCGCCAACCCCGGCCCGGGCCACAACGCCTGGCAGATGACTTCGGCCGCCTTGGTCCTGTTCATGACCCTGCCCGGACTGGCCCTTTTCTACGGCGGTTTGGTGCGGCGCAAGAATGTCCTCTCCGTCATCGCGCAATGCTTCTTCATCACGGGCCTGGTCACCATTCTGTGGTGGCTTTGCGGGTATAGCATGGCGTTTGCCTCGGGCAACACCAACAGCGGATATTCGATGTGGGGCAGCCTCACCAAATACGCTTTCTTCAATGGTGTGGATTCCAGCCCGAATACCGATTACTCGGCGTGGGTTTCGCACAACGTCTATGCCATTTACCAACTGATGTTTGCCATCATCACCCCGGCGCTGATTATCGGCGCCATTGCCGAGCGCATGAAGTTCTCGGCCATCTGCCTGTTTATGACGCTGTGGATGTTCATCGTCTATTTCCCGCAAGCCCACATGATCTGGGGCGTGGATGGGATGATGAACGGGGTGTCCAACGCCAAAGCCAGCATTCACGCCATTGATTTCGCCGGCGGCACGGTCGTCCACATGACCTCCGGCTGGTCGGCGCTGATTCTGTGCCTGATCCTGGGCAAACGACTGGGCTGGGGCAAAACCAACTTCGCCCCGCATAGCATGGTGCTGTGCTTCGTCGGCACGGGCATGCTCTGGGTCGGCTGGTACGGCTTCAATGCCGGCAGCGCCGTGGCCGCCAACGTCATCGCCGCCAACGCCTTCACCACCACCACCCTGGCCACCGCTGTCGCCTCCTTCACATGGCCGATGATGGAATGGATTGTCCGGGGCAAACCGAGCGTGCTCGGCTTCTGCTCCGGCGCCGTGGCGGGCCTGGTAGTGATCACGCCGGCCTGCGGATTCGTCACGGCCAGCGGCGCGGTCCTCATCGGCATCGCCGCCGGTGTGATACCCTGGTTCTTCTGCTACAAAGTGAAAAGATGGTTTGGCTATGACGATGCGCTGGACACCTTCGGCGTCCACGCCATCGGCGGAACCCTCGGCGCGCTCATGACCGGCATGCTGGCCAGAAACAGCGCCAATGGGAATCTGGCCAACAACCTGAAGGCTTACGTCACGGATTCCTACTTTCAGCCGCTGGTGGGCCAGCAACTCAAGGCCATCGGCGTGACGCTCCTGCTCGCCACCGTGGGCACGACGGTCATCGCCTGCATCGTCAAATTCACCATCGGTCTGCGGCCGAGCGAAGAAGAGGAAACGCAGGGGCTGGACCTCTCCGGCCACGACGAAGAAGGCTACTCCTCCAGCTAATTCGCGGAGTGGCCGGCGGCATGGACCGGCTTTTTGGATGTATCACCTGGTCGCAGGAATCGGCGCGGGCCTCCCGGCTCGCGCCGATTTGTCTGGCGCAGGGAAGCGAAGCCCCGTTTCGATTCCCCGGCCTTTTGCACAGATCTGCTGCGCCGCACCTGAAACATTTCGCCTTGCCCTTTTTGGGCTGTTTTTTTCGCATTGAAGGTTGAATGATCCGATTTGCCCATGCCTGAGCCATCTGAACGCGAAATTGAAGTTTTCAACGCGGCGCTGGAATTGCCGGCCGCGGAGCGAGGCGCTTACCTCGACCAGGTCTGCGCTGGCGACGCCGCTCTGCGTGGGCGCGTCGAGGAACTCCTTCAGGCTGGCGAC
Organism: uncultured Verrucomicrobiae bacterium; assembly: GCA_963707025.1. Classification (GTDB taxonomy): domain Bacteria; phylum Verrucomicrobiota; class Verrucomicrobiia; order Limisphaerales; family Palsa-1400; genus JBEKOF01. The sequence goes on from CAVPOM010000006.1 coordinate 772,828, forward strand.
AAAGCGGGCACCTTCCTCCAAAGCCCGGCCGCCGTTCCCCCAGGACCGGGCGGAACCATACGGCTCGCGCTGACTCCCGCCGAGAAACCTGGCGACCGGATTGGCCGCTACAAATTGCTCCAACAAATCGGCGAAGGCGGCTGCGGCATGGTCTATATGGCCGAGCAGGAAGAGCCAGTGCAGCGGCGGGTGGCACTGAAGGTGATCAAGCTGGGGATGGACACCAAGAGTGTCATTGCCCGGTTCGAGGCGGAGCGGCAGGCGCTGGCCTTGATGGATCATCCGAATATTGCCAAGGTGTTGGACGCGGGCGCGACGGAAACGGGACGCCCGTATTTCGTCATGGAACTGGTGCGCGGCATCAAGATCACGGATTACTGCGACCAGAACAATCTCTCCACCCAGGAACGGCTGGAGCTTTTCATGCAGGTTTGCCGCGCCATTCAGCACGCGCACCAGAAAGGCATCATTCACCGGGACATCAAACCGTCGAACATTCTGGTGACGATGGACGACGGCGTCGCCCGTGCCCAAGGTGATTGATTTCGGCATTGCCAAAGCGACGCACGGCAAATTGACCGATCAAACCCTTTTCACCGCCTTCGAGCAATTCATCGGCACCCCTGCCTACATGAGTCCGGAGCAGGCCGAGATGAGCGCACTGGATATTGACACGCGCAGCGACATCTACAGCCTCGGCGTGCTGCTTTACGAACTGCTGACCGGCCAGACCCCGTTTGACGCCAAAGAACTGCTGCAAGCTGGCCTGGATGAAATCCGCCGCACGATACGTGAGCAGGAACCAGCGCGTCCCTCGACCTGCTTGAGCACGATGCTGGGTGCTGACCTGACCGCGGTCGCCAAACACCGGAAATCCGAGCCGCCTAAGTTGATTCATTTGGTGCGGGGCGACCTGGACTGGATCGTGATGAAGGCGCTGGAGAAGGACCGCACGCGCCGTTACGAAACGGCCAACGGTCTGGCGATGGACATCCAGCGTCATTTGAGCAACGAACCGGTGGTGGCGCGCCCGCCCAGCGCCGCCTACAAATTTCAGAAAGCATTTCGCCGCAACAAGCTTATGTTTGCTGCTGGGACGGCGGTGCTCATCGCCTTGGTCGCCGGTTTGGGTTTGGCCGCCATCGGCTGGCATCAGACGCGCCTTGAAAGGGACAAGGCAGTTCAGGCTCGGGCAGAAGAAGAGGAGCAGCGGAAGGCAGCGCAGTTGGCAGAGAAGGCGGAACAAGCCAGTGAGAAGGAACGGGGAAGCCTGCGGAGCGTCAATTGGGCGCTGGAAACGGCGGTGCCGGAAATCGAGCAGTTACTCGACAAGGATGATTACACGGGCGCCTTTAAACTGGTCGAGCAAGCCCGGCCCTTCATGGAAGACAACGCCAGGTTCCAGGCGCTGTCGGCGCGGGTCGTCGGCGCGATCTCGGTCGAGACCACGCCCCCGGGCGCCCAAGTCTTCATCAGGGATTACAAAGACCTCAGCCCTAATTGGGAGCCTGTCGGCAAGTCTCCCCTCAACGAAATGAGGGTGTCTCAGGGCTTCAAGCGTTGGAAAATCACGCTGCCCGGATACGAAGTGGCGGAGGGCGCCCTGCCCGCCGGTCCAAAGACCGTTGAGCTCAAGGTTGATTTGGACAAGATTGGAACCATTCCTCCTGATATGGTGCGGATTAAGGGAGGACGACTTACCCCTAACCTGCAACATCTCGATCGCCAGGCAATGCCGGCGATGAACGTGTCCGAATTTCTGCTGGACCGATATGAGGTGTCCAATCGGCGCTATCGAGATTTCGTCCAAGCCGGTGGTTACCGGAAGCCGGAGTACTGGAAACATAAGTTCGTCAAGGACGGTGTGGAACTCAATTGGCCGGCGGCGATGAAGCTGTTCGTGGATCAGACGGGTCAGCCCGGCCCCGCCACTTGGGAAAACGGGGACTTCCCGAAAGGCCAGGAGGACTACCCGGTCGCCGGCGTCAGTTGGTACGAGGCTGCCGCCTACGCCGAGTTCGCCGGCAAGCGCCTGCCCAGCATTTACCATTGGAGCTTGGCGGCCGTAAATCCAAATAATCATGAGCCCAGTTTCATCATCCCTCTAAGCAACTTTGGAGGGAAGGGTCCGGCACCCGTCGGGACCTTCCAGGGAATAACCCGCCAGGGAGTGTATGACATGGCGGGAAATGTCAAAGCCTGGTGCTTCAATGAGTGTCCTGACGGCTACCGAATCATGACCGGAGGCGCCTGGAATGAACCGCAGTACCTGTTTAACTATGCCGATAAGTACCCGCCAACTTTCCGCTCGGCGAATTTTGGGTTCCGCTGCATGAAACCGCTCACGGACGACGCTGATTGGGAGCAGGCGGCTGGTCCGGTTCCCTGGCTTCCTCTTCCAGTCCTGGGCGACCAAAAGCCCTGCTCGGACGAAGTATTCCAAGCCTATCTGAGCTTATATAAGTACGATAAATCAGAATTACAACCTGCGATCGAGGCCACCGAAGACCTGGGCATCTATACAAGGCGGGAAAAAGTCGCTTTCAATGCGGCCTCTGGCAACGAAAGGATGAACGCCTACCTTTATCTCCCCCGCACCGGCAAACCGCCTTTCCAGACCGTGATCTACTTTCCTGGAGCCAACGCCGCGATGGTCTCGTCCTTTAGTGACACTGACGGAATGCCCGAGCTTTTTGAAAAGCACACGAGGAACGGCCGTGCATTTGTCATTCCTGTTCTGCAGGGAGACTTCGAAAGGAAATCACCCCGCCAAAAACAAGGCGAAACCACAGATCGGAGTGTTCCGCAAGGATCCGGACTTCGGAAATTACCCCAGCAAAAACAAGGCGAAACGACAGACCCCGAGCCTGGAATCCTGTGGGTCAAAGATTTCGAAAGAACCATAGACTACCTGGAAACCCGTCCAGACGAGTTCGACACCCACAAGCTGGCCTATGAAGGAATGAGCAGGGGAGGCCGCTGGGGCGGCGTTTTGCCTGCCATTGAGACCCGGATTAAGGTCGTGGTCCTGGTTAGCGGCGGCCTGAACGCCGCCATGCCCCCGGAATGCAGCCAGGTTAACTTCGCTCCTCGAATCAAGATTCCGATCCTCATGCTGAATGGCAGATGGGATTCAACCTTTCCGCTTGAATCGAGCCAAAAACCCCTTCTGGGGCTCTTCGGCACGGCGGAAAGGGACAAGCAGCTTAAGATTTACGAAGCCAGCCACAACGTCTGGGCTTTAAACGAAGCCCACAAAGATGAGCTCGATTTCCTGGACAAATATCTTGGCCCCGTGAAATGAGGAACCCCTGGCGATATGACTTACGTGCCCGAAAGCTAAAGGACGCCGCCGCAGTGAAACTATGGAACTTGGCGAGCGGTCGTAAGGTCATTACTTTTAAGGCCGATATCCCTCTGTTGTAAGATGCTGACCGGCAGGCGGCCGGCATTCCCCCTGCCGGACCGAGCTGGATTCAGGCAAATAATTTGCCCCTTTGTCCCCGCCATTTCGCACTGGTTAACGATGGGCAAACTTGTCCACCGATTAAAAATTAAAAACCGGCCTGCGGGCCCCAACAAAAACAACAAAGTGAAGGAGTAAATTATGAAACAGACAAATGACATCAACAACAGAACACAAACCGGGTCGGCACCGGCGGACGAAATCGCTGTACTGCCGGTTCGCCACTTGCAGGCGTCCGGTCGAGGATTATTGCCGAAGGCCGGAGTTATCGCCTTGCTGCTGGGGACGGGTTTGCTCACGGCAATGGGGCAGACGCATCCACCGCAATATCGCTTCATCGAAATCCCGTTGCCCGTTCCGTCGTATGCTGTCGGCATCAACGACGAAGGACTCGTCACGGGATTCTACCAGGATCCGACCACGGGTGACGTCTTCAGCTTCCAATCGCACCACGGCGACCTGATTACTGGCATCTCTGCCCCCGGAGCCACTTTCACGGCCATCGGCCCCGCCAACAACTTCGGCTTTGAGGGCGGCAATGTAGGCAGCGAGACGACTTCGCTAGCGGTGCTCTATGACATTCGCCGCGGATCGTATTTCTACCTTCCCGAAATCCCGGGTATGCCTTACAGCTTGGGCGATGGCGTTAATGACTTCGGCCACGCCTCTGGCATCGCGTACCCAAGCGGCGGTTTTTTTACCGGAGGCGTCGGCCTTGGCACGAGTTGGATCTGGGATGGCAAGGATTATACCTTTTTCGATGTCCCGGGCGCGGTCAATGGGACGGTGGCCGGCGGTATCAACGATTCGGACCAGGTAGCCGGCTTCTTCATAGACGCCTCGGGCTATCCGCAAGGGTTCGTCAAGCATGGCTCGCACTACACGACCTTTAATGCGCCCGGAGCGCTCTTGACCGTGGCCTTCGGCATCAACAATCAGGGCTTGGTGGCCGGCCTTTATGTGAACCCGGACGGCAGCCAACACGGTTACATCTGGTCCGACGGTAAATTCACCACCGTGGATGTGACCCTCCCAGCCGCGAAGAACGGGACCTTGTGGTACCAAGCCAATGACCAGGGAGACCTGGCCGGTGTTTATTACGATTCCACCGGCGCGGAACATGCGATCATCGCCCTGCGCCTGGACGGAGACCGGGACCGGGACGACCGAAAGTAGGCTCAATCCGCCAGCGCGCCTCATGCTGGCTCCGTCTCACCCTGGGATGCGGCAGCTTTTCAGGCCATGGTCCTGTGGAACAAACCCACAGGGCCATGGTTCTTCACCGGCACTGAAAGGATTTTCCTGCCCGGCAACGAAATTGCCGACGTGATTTTTTTGTTTGCAGTATTGATGCCAAATTGACTGGCACAAGGCCGGGTAATTTGATAGCAGTCGCTGGTTGAGCGAATTTACCCAGATTCTTGAGTCTGTTGAGCGCGGCGATCCCAAGGCCGCAGATGAACTGCTGCCGCTGGTTTATGGAGAACTGCGCAAGCTGGCGGCGTCGAAAATGGCCAATGAAGCGCCCAATCAGACTTTGCAGCCCACGGCGCTGGTGCATGAAGTCTGGCTGCGGTTGGTGGGCAGCACGAATCCCAACTTCTCTGGCCGGGCTCATTTCTTCGGCGCCGCCGCCGAAGCCATGCGCCGCATTCTCATTGAGAAGGCCCGGCGCAAGCGCGCCCAACGGCATGGCGGGGACCAGCAACGCGTGGACCTTGAAAGTATTGAAGTGGCAGGGCCCGGTGACGACGACCAACTCCTCGCAGTAAACGACGCGCTCGACAAGCTCGCCGCCACCCACGCCCTCCAGGCCGAGGTGGTCAAGCTGCGCTATTTTGTGGGCATGACCAACCTTGAAGTCGCCCAGACCCTGGGTCTGTCCGAGCGCACCGTCAAGAATTACTGGACCCACGCCCGCGCCTGGCTCTTCCGCGAGATGCAAGCGCAACGGCCTTGACCCGGCTTGCCGCGGATCCCCGGAACCATGAAAAATCCGCCGGGCTTAACAGGGCCTTGCTGATTTCCGACGGTTTACGGAGATTTGGATGCGTCTGCCCCGCCGGGGAGAAGGATCATGGGGCCAGACGGGCGACGTTCCACGAGCCATCGGGCTGGCGGGTGTAGAGAAAGCGGTCGTGCAAACGGCTGGGCCGGCCCTGCCAGAACTCGATTTCCCGGGGCACGACGCGGTAGCCGCCCCAAAATGAGGGAAGGGGCACCTGGCCCTGGCCGAATTTGCGCTTCATTTCCTCCCATTTCTGCTCCAGCAGGGAGCGGGTGGTAATGATGGAGCTTTGCGACGACACCCAGGCGCCCAGTTGGCTGCCGCGCGGGCGGGTGATGAAATAGGCCAGGGTTTCGGCCGTGGAAACCTTCTCCGCCGAGCCGCAGATGATGACCTGGCGTTCCAGAGCCAGCCAGGGAAAGAGCAGGGAGACGTTGGGATTGTCCGCCATCTGACGGGCCTTGCGGCTCTGGAAATTAGTGTAAAAAACGAAGCCGCGCTCATCATAACTTTTCAGCAGGACGGTGCGGACCAATGGACGCTGATCGGCCCCCGTCGTGGCCAGGCTCATGGCGTTTGGCTCGACGACTTTGGCGTCCATCGCCTGCTGGAACCAAAGGGCAAACTGGTCCAGCGGACTTGGCTTGAGCTGGGCGCGGGCCAATTCACCGCGCGTGTATTCCGAGCGGATTTCTATGTTCATGGCCTGGTCAATGATTCCGGCATGCGCCACGAGCGTTGCCCCGGGCCGTGAAAATGTCAAAAGGCAAAACGAATCAGGCCGGGCGGGACGCAGCAGCCGTCATGGGCGCAGAAGCTGTCGGCCGGGAGAGGTGGAATTGGCCTGGGACTGATTTCCAGCGTCACCCGGCCCCCATTTGGCCAGGGGCGGCAGCGGCGGCAGTTGCGTGCTGAAGCCGTGCTCGACCAGGAAAGGCTTGCTGGACAGGGTGAGAGAGGCCGGCCGCAAAGTGCCGCAGCGCGCACGCACCGTGACGGCCCCGGCCACCAAGGTGGACCGCACGGCGACGCGGTTGATGCCGCACTCCACATCCAGAAAGGAATTGTTGATGGAGTTGGTTTTGCCGCTGTTGTAGCCGCCCCGCCAGACGCCGGGCCCGGCGAGGTCAAAATCCACCCGCTCCTGAAAGGTCGGACAACGTTGCCCGCCGGCATCCACCACTTCCACGTCAATGAGCGCCACGTCCGATCCGTCGGCCTGGAAACCCAGCGGGCCGAGCAGGGGAGTCAAGCGCAGCGCCACGGGCGCGCCCGCCGTCCGCTTGGTTTCGGAGGCGGCGGGTTGGCGGTTGCGGTAAGCCACTGCTTTGATTTCACCCGCCTCCCAAGTCACGTCCGGAAAGGTGAAAAGGCAGCGCTCGGAAACCTGGCCGGGGCCGAGCGACCTGCCGTTGAGGAGTAGTTCAACCGACTCGCAGTTGGAGGTGACATAAACCGGTTTTTTCGTGCCGGCCGGGTAATTCCAGTGGCCGATGATATGGACCTGGGGATCATCCCGGAAGAGGGTGCGGCAAACATAATAGGCCTCCTTGGGCAGCCGCACACCGTCCACTTCGCCGCTGGCGCGCGCCACTTCGCAGCCCACCCGGCCGCCGCTGGTGGAATCGGAAAAGATCCAGTTGGCCCCGCCGCAGTGATTGGAGGCGCCCACCTTCTCCATATACTGCGCGACCTGGTTGACGGCGTATTGCTCGGAGGTCAATTGATAAGTCTGATCCCTGGCTTCCGGATAGCCGAAATGGGGCGGCGAAAAATCGTCCCACACCCGGCGCGGCGATTCCTCCCGGTCATACTCCCCCTCCACCACCGGCAAGGCGCGCACTTGCCGCTCGCCCTCGGTGCCGATGTCCACGTTCATAAACTGGCCGGTGACTTGATCGGCCCGGCGGTGGGCGTAAGCCCGGCCGCCGTGCGGGTCAAACAAATCCATGGTCGCGCGCAATTCGGCGGCGTGGTCGCGCGTGACTTTTTGGTTGCCTCCTTCCCAAATGATGATGGAAGGATGGTTGCGGTAGTACACAATCATGTCGCGGAAGGCCGAGGCGCGCAGTTTCCAGGCCTCCCCTTTGGCGTCGCCCTCGCCGTCCAGGCCGGGTTGATCCACCAGCAGCCCCAGTTGGTCGGCGCCGGTGATCTCCACTGGCGCGCCCGCGCAATGCCCCCAGCGGAGAAAATTGCCCCCCGCCTCCTTCATCAGGCCCAGGGTGAAATAATGCATCCAGTCCGGCTGGGCCGCGCCCAAGCCCGGCCACTCATCGGTGGGCCGTTGTCCCCAGCCGTGCAGTTTGAGGTGATGTCCGTTAATGTAAAATCCGGTGTCCAAATCCCACCGCACGCTGCGGATGCCGAAGGGCACTTCCGCAGTATCCGTCTGCTGCCCCCGCGCCGCCAGGGTGCAGAGGGCCGTGTATAAACTGGGATGCTCCGGCTCCCACAGGCGCGGGCCTTTGAGCGGCCCGGAGACCAGGAACATCTCCTGGGCTCCGGCGGCGATCTTTTGCCGGCCTGTCAGGGAGAGCACCGTTTTGCGGTCGCGGTCGAAAACGACCACGCGCAAGTCCACGGTTTCCGCGGACAGGCGGTCGTTTTGGACGGGCACTTCCAAATGAACCGTGGCGGACTTGTCGGCCACCTCGGTGCAATAGACATAGGGCCCGGCCGTGCCCAGGCTGCTGTAAAGCGGCAGGCTGATGTGCAGCGGATCGGTCACATGCAGGAAGACGTTGCGGTAAATGCCCCCGTGCGCCGGATGCCAATGCGGACTGTTCCACGGCAGCTCGGTCGCCGCGATTTTCGCCATGTCCGTCTCCAGGGTGAAGCGGTTGTCCGCCATGACCGCCAGCACATTGGAGCCTCCGCCGAAGAGCAGCTTGCCGGTCAGATCAAAGCCAAAGGGGAGAAAGCCGGTTTTGTTGGTGCCGAGCGGCTGGCCGTTCAAATAGACCTCGGCCACCTGGCGCACCGCCTCGAATTCCAAAATGATTTTCCTGTCCCGGTACGAATCGGGCAGGGTGAACGATTTGCGGTACCAGGTTCGCCCCGCCCATTGGTTGGTCTCGCCAATATGACCTGGCACCGACCGATGATCAAAAGTATCCACGTCGTTGAAGGTGTGGGGCGCGGAAACGCCGGCCCAATCCTGATCGTTGAATCCGGGTTCAAAAGCTCCGGGCGGGTCGGCCTTGATGAATTTCCAGCCGGGGTTGAAATTTAATTTCACCCGGTCTCCCGGCGCCGCCCGCGCGGGAAAAGGGGCGATGGCCAGCCAGCACAGCGCCAGGGCGCAAAGCGTCCACCAGCATGTCCGGCCAAACAGATGGCAGTCTTCGTTCACGGTTCGGATTGGAAGTCGTCCCATCCGGCTTATCCTCTCTGAAGGCGCGGCCGAACGCCATTGAACATTCGTTCAATCCCATAAACTGGTGAGCCAAGGCAAGGGCAGGGGAGTGAGGGCCCAGGGAATGGGAAGAAGGTTTTTCAGGAGGATTCCTCTGAGCAGGATCCGTTGAGGTCACTTTCAGGCCCCGCTTGACGCCAGGCCGGGTTGGCCGCATGATGTGACGGCCGGGTAATTTCCACTATCCATTATTATGAGCCTCGACAATCTTTATGCAAAATTGACAGTCAAGACCAAAGCCAAAATCGTCCTGGTGGTCCTGGATGGGTTGGGCGATCTGGCGACGGCGGAACAGGGTTTTCTCACCCCGCTGGAAGCGGCGCGCACGCCGAACCTGGATCCCCTGGCCCGGCTGGGAGCGCAAGGGCGCATGATCCCGGTGGCGCCGGGCATCACCCCGGGCAGCGGGCCGGGGCATCTGGGGTTGTTCGGTTATGATCCCCTGGAATATGAAGTGGGGCGCGGCGTCATTGAGGCGCTGGGACTGGGGCTGGAGTTGAAGGCGGGCGATATCGCCGCCCGCGCCAATTTTTGTACGCTGGACGAAAAAGGGATCGTGAGCGACCGCCGCGCCGGACGGATTGAAACCAAAGTCACCGAGGAACTGTGCGCGCGGCTGTCGCGCAAGGTCAAAAAAATCGGCGACGCCCAGGTCATCATCCAGCCGGGCAAGGGGCATCGCTTCGTGGTCATCTGGCGCGGGCCGGGCTTGGAAGGTCCGCTGACGGACGCGGACCCGAACCGGGAAGGAGCGCCCGTGCCGGTGGCCAGGGCGGTGGATCCCCAATCGGCCAGGCAACGGAAGACGGCGGAACTGGTGGCGGAATTCTATAAAGCGGTCTTGCCGGTGCTGGCGGGACAGCATCCGGCCAACGGTTTTTTGTTGCGCGGCATTGCCCATCGGCCGGCCATCCCGCTCTTTGAGGAGCGCTATCGCCTCAAGCCGGCCTGCCTGGCGGTTTATCCCATGTACAAGGGGCTGGCCCAACTGGTGGGCATGACCAAGATCGAAGGACCGCAAACCATCGCCGAACAATTCCAGCGCTACCTGGCTGAATACGACCATTACGACTATTTTTTCATCCACTACAAGTACACGGACATGTACGGGGAGGACGGCAATTTTGCCGCGAAGAAAAAAGCGATCGAGGAATTCGACGCGGCCCTGCCGGTGCTCCTGCAAAAGCGGCCCGAGGTTTTGGTCATCACCGGCGATCATTCCACCCCGTGCGCGCTCAAGGGCCACTCCTGGCATCCCCAGCCGGTCCTGCTCGTCTCGCCGCGCTCCGGTTCGGACAAGCTGGAGCGGTTTACCGAAACGGGCGCGAACCAGGGCTCGCTGGGCGTATTCGAGGCCAAGTATCTCATTCGCCTCATGCAAGCCAACGCGCTGATGTTTGACAAATTTGGCGCGTGAGTCTGCCCGCCCCGCCAGACCCGGAGACCAGCCCTTACGCGGTCCTGCGCAACCGCGATTTTCTTTTTTACGCGGTGGGGCGCTTCATCGCCTCCTTCGGGCAGCAGATGCTCACCGTGGCCGTCGGCTGGGAGCTCTACGAGCGGACCCACTCGGCGCTGGCCCTGGGATTCACGGGGCTGACGCAATTTCTGCCCATGGTGGCCATGACGCTGCCGGCCGGGCACTTCGCCGACACGCGCAGCCGCAAAGGAATCATCATGGTGGCGCAAGGGGCGATGGCGGCGGCTTCGCTGGGACTGGCGCTGATTTCGTGGCGGCAGGCGCCCGTTTCCCTGGTCTATCTTTGCCTGCTGCTTTCCGGCGTGGCGCGCACTTTTCACTGGTCGGCCAGCGCGTCGTTTTTGCCGCTGTTGGTTTCGCGCGAGGAATTTCCCCGCGCCTTGAACTGGTCGTCCAGCACCTTTCAATTCTCGGCCGTGACCGGTCCGGCGGTGGGCGGCCTGCTCATCGGCTGGCTGGACAGCGCGCTGGTCGTCTATCTGTTCAATGCCGTGGCGGCACTGGTTTGCCTGATGCTGATCGCCTGCGTGCGGGCCCATCACAAGCCGGTGGTGAAGGAAACACCTTCCCTGAAGGCGCTGCTGGGCGGGTTCGATTTTGTGTTCAAGCACCGCATCATTCTGGGGATGATCAGCCTGGACCTTTTTGCGGTTTTGTTCGGCGGGGCGGACATGCTGCTGCCGATTTACGCGAAGGATATTTTGCACGTCGGCCCGCGCGGACTGGGATGGCTGCGGGCGGCGCTGCCGGCCGGATCGCTGCTTTGCGCGCTGATCGTGGCCCATCTTCCGATCTTCACCAGGGCTGGGCGCGCCCTGGTTTGGGCGGTGGTGGTGTTCGGCCTGGCCACCATCGGTTTTGGCCTCTCCCGCTTGTTCTGGCTCTCGCTGGCGATGCTCTTCATCTGCGGCATGGCCGACACCATCAGCATCCTGGTGCGCCACACTTCGGTGCAATTGCTCACGCCGGACGAGATGCGGGGCCGGGTCTCGTCAGTCAACAATCTGTTCATCAGCACCTCCAACGACTTGGGCGGGTTTGAGTCCGGTTCGGTCAGCTATTTCTTTGGCCCGGTTTTTTCCGTGGTCTTCGGCGGCCTGGCCTCCATCGTGGTGGTGGCGGTGGTGTGCTGGCTGCTCCCAGAAATCCCGCGTTACGGCAGGCTGGTGCAACCGGCCCCGCCGTCCCTTCCGGGTGCGGACGGGCCGGGGGCGAACACGGCTTAAAAGTGAGAGTGGAACAACCCGGATCAAGCGCCCGCCGCTCCCGCCGCGCCGGCGGAGGCGTCGCCTCCCGACGATCTCCGGGCGGCCATGGCCGCGAAGGCAGCCGTGGCGGGTGCGGGCGGCCCCCCGGGCAGGCAGATGGAGGCAATTCCGTAACCATATCCTTTGAGTTCATTGCGCCAGAGGATTTGGCCCGAAAACAAATCAAGGCAGTGAAATTGCCCATGAGCGCAAGCGAAAACGCGGCGGTCATCGCAACTGAGCGTGACAAACCCGTCTCCCAGCCCGCCCGGAAGCTCGGTTGTCCAAACCATCTGACCGTCGTTCCTGCCCGGGGCGGCGACGCGATTTTTAAGGCCGAGGAATACGAAGTCACTGGCATTCATAACGGCGCCTTGGAGCGAATTGCTATGGCTTGGACTTGATGATCACCGTGGTCGAGTTGGTGTCGTTGAGATGGTAGTTCTCAGGCTGGTTGGTGCCTCTGAGATTGAATTCATCGGAATGGCGGATTACCGGATGGCCGGTTTTTTTGGCTTTTTCGGCATCGTCCTTTTCTTGTTTTGTGAGGGCTTTGGCGGCCTCGTCGTTGCGCTGGTCTTCATCCCGGCGAATTTCCATCTCCGCCTGTTTGACGGCGGCCATTTTATCCCGTTGTTGGGTGGCAGCCAGGGCGGCCTCCCGCGGGTCGTTGAGGACGGTGGGCCGCATCAGGACAATCAGCTCGGTGCGGGTGTTTTGCGCGGAGGAGCTTTTAAACAAGTTGCCGAGCACCGGAATATTCATCAACCAGGGCACGCCGGAGTGGTCCAGGGAGCGGCTGGCGCTGATGAAGCCGCCCAGGATGATGGTTTCCCCGCTCATGACCTCGACCTTGGCGCCGGCATCGCGTTTGGTGGTGGTGGGAACGTTGCCCGCGCCGGGGATGGCCACGCTGGGCCCCAATTGCTCGATTTCCTGGTCAATGTCCATGACGACCAGCCCATCCGGGTTGATGAGGGGCAGAACGCGCAGGCGGATGCCGACTTCCATTTGCTGGTAATTAACACTGGGGCCGGAGGAATAGCCGTAGTTCATGGTGCCGGTGACGTAGGGGACGGTGTTGCCGATGAACAGTTCGGCCTCGACGGCGTGGCAGGTTTGAATCTGCGGGCGGGACAGGACGCTGATGCGGCTGTCGCTGGCCACCGCTTCCAGGACGGCGTTGAAGTCGTTGCCATATTTGGCGAAATAACTGAATCCGCCGGGCAAGCTGGGCAGGATGGAGCTGGCCACGCCCGAGGCCGCGCCATTGGTGCTGGTTGACGTTCCGCTCAAAAACGTAGTGGCGCCTGAACTCAAATTCTGCGAGCCCCCGCGCCGGTGAATTGACCGCGGGTGGACTGGTTCTGGAGAAGGCTGAAGTTGAAGTTCTTGCCATCGGTCAGGTTGACTTCCAAGATGATCGCCTCGATGAGGACCTGGGCCAGAACGACATCCAGTTGCTTAACGATTTTTTTGATCATTTTCATGTCCTCGTCGTTGGCGAAGACGAGCAGGGAATTGGTCCGCTCATCGGCGATGATCTTGGTCTGGCCGAAGAGGGAAAAACTGCCCGCGCCGCCGGCGGCGCCGTTGACGATGCTGCCCAGCCTGCCGGCAAAATTACTGGGCCGTCCGCCCGCGCCACCGCTCAAGCCTGTCTGCGCGGCCTGGCCATAGGCACCCCCTCCCGGCGACATGCCGCCGCCCGTGCCCATGCCCGTGCCGGTGGTGCCGGAGCTGGGTTTGAAATTCGCCCCGGTCGAGCTGCGGCCCACCGCGCCGCCGCCCTGCGCACCCAACTGGCTCAGGGCGGCGGAAATGTCCTCGGCCAGCGCGTAGCGGATGGGGATGACTTCGGATTTGATGGTGAGCGAGGATTCCACGTCCAGTTTCTCCACCATTTCCAGCATGCGCTTGACGTTTTCCGTGTAGTCGCGCAGAATGAGGCTGGCCGTGCTCGGTATGTAAATGACGCTGGCGGGCGATTTGGCAAACAAACTCAGCGCCCGCACCACCTGGTCGGGGTCGGCGTACTTCAATTGCACGATCTCCGTGATGAACTTTCCAAACTCGGGCAACTTGGCGGCCGGGAGGCTGTAAGCCAGGCCGGCGGCCGCGGCCGCGTTGGCGTCGGTGACCACTTTGAAAAACTTGTCGCCGATGGGGACGACGGTAATGCCGTTCATGCCCATCACGGTTTCCAGCGCCATGATCGCTTCGGACTTGGTCAGGTCGGACTGGGTCTTGAGGGTCAAAAGCGCGCCTTTGTCAACGGCCAGGCCTCCCGCGGCCGCGCGAAGCGGGGTGCGCCCGATCAGAGGCGCGTAAATCTCGTCGAGCACCTGTTCGAAGGGCATGGTGAAATTGTAATGGATATCCGCCGGTTCGGGGGGAGCGGCGGGAGCGGGATTGGGCGGCGGCGCCAACGCTTGGGGAGGCAGGGTTGGGAGGCCGGCAGCATTGGGGGGGGCCGCGGTGGCGGAGGAATCGGGATTGGCCCCCGGCGCCGGGGGCGCGGGCGGGGCGGCGTTATTGGCGGAGGGCGACAGTCTGGCGGGGCGGGACTGGATGGGCCTTCCGGCCTGCGGCGGACCCAGCCCGGGGGGGCATTGGTTTGCGCGGCGGCCACCAGGGGCAGGGCCGTGAGCAAGGATAATGAGAAAACGTTTTTGAGTTTCATAATGTTTTCATGGGTGCATTCGCATCGGCGCGGGTTTCTACTAGTCAACTTCCTTTCCCTGGACCGGCGTTCGCGGAGTCCGGCCTGGCACGGGCGGCCCGGCGGATCGGGCTGGCGCAGTCGGCCCGGGCGATCGGGCTGGCACAGGCGGGTTGGTGGGCGGGGCCAGCGTTTTTTTCGCCGGCGCCCGATTGACATTGGTGGCAGCGGAGGTCGGGCCGGTTCTTTGGGGGACGGACGTTGGAGCCTGGGCGGCGATCTTGGCGGGAGCGGCCGGTTTGAGCGGGGCTGCATTGGTCGCGACGTTTTTCTGGTAGTCAGCGGTCAAGGTGATGGAGGCGCTGAGTTTATAGCGTTGGGCGAGGTCCAATGGGTTCAAGGTCAGTTCCCAAACACGAATCATGGCGGGATCATTGCCCACATCGTAGAGGAATTTCACCAAGGCGTCCTCCGTGGCCTGGACGGCGATTCTGACGGATTGGCGCGCAAAGAATTGATCGGACTGGCTGGACGGCCCAAGAAGCTGAGGGGCGACGTTGTTGATGGTTTGGATAAAAATGCCGTTGGCCCTGGCCTGGGCCGTCACGGTCTGCTCCAATTGGATTTCCTTGAACGAGACGGCGCCTTCCGGCTGCTTGGACAGATCGCGCAGGATCTTTTTATAGCCGTCCACCTCATTGGTGTCCTTGAAGATGACGGCGTTGTTCGTGGCGATCTTCGCGCGTGTGGCCGCCAGCTCTTTTTGTAGCTTTCCGTAATCCTGGAAGTGGGGAACCACCAGCAAAAGATTCAGGACCACGAAGACCACCACGGCAATGGCGACCAGGATCCGCTTTTCCTGCGGGCGCAAATTCATGCTGTCGGACATGGCGCTCATTGGCTTTCTTTGCTCCTGAGATTGCAAGTGAAACTCCAGGTCGTCCTGTTTCCCTGCACGCGAAGGGTGGGGACGGTGATGTCGGAGAAGAGCCGTCCGCTGTGGCTGGCATCCTCGGCCTGGCGCAAACCATCGTGGAAGGCATAAACGTCGTCCGGCTGCTCGGCGGCGACGCTGCCGCTCACATCAATTCTGGTGCGGTTGAAATAGAAGGTTTCCAACGTCAGGCTCTCGGGCAGATTCTCCGCCACCGCCTTCCAGCAATCCAGGGCGGCATATTTGAGATTCTGGCGCTGGGTGAGGATTCCGATCTTAAGATTGTCCCCCAGCGCGTTGGTGTACTCGGCCCCAACCCTGGCCAGATCGCGCTGGGCGTCAGTGTAGGTTTTATTGCAACCGTACAGGACGCCGAAATAGACGAGCGCGCCGAATATATAAACGCCGGCCACCGCCATCAGGCCGCGCATCCAGAGCCGGTCCACCAATTGCTGGCGGTAACGCTTGCTGAACTCGGGAGGCAGCAAATTGGTGGTGGCGCCATTGTTCCCGGTCCGCTGGGCGCTGCGGGCCGCCAGCTCCGCCGGAGCCGCCGCAGGCACGACCTCCACGGCGTGATCGGCCCAGGCCGCGAAGAGCGGCTTCCAAGCTTCGGCTTCGCCGGGCTTGGCCACCAGATGGATGCGGGGCGGTCCGGTCAGCCAGCCCTCCAACTCGCCCGCCCAGGCGATTTGCTCGATGTGTGCCTTGAGTTGCGGGCCGTTCTCCGGGCTTGGCGCCACGGCCAGGAGCGTCAAATTTTGAATGGCGCCTCCGTAGTGCCAGGCCAGCAACGCCGGTTCGCCCGGTCCGCCGGGAAAGAACCAGAGGCCGTCCCCGTCCATTTTGGCCGTGAGCAACTGATCCAGCCCGGGGCATTCGATCCGGTCGGCCAGGAAACCCCGCCCCTCCAGTTCGCCCAAAAACTCCTCCACATAGCTGCGCGCGGCTATAATGACAATGACCGTCCGCAAAGCGTCCGGCTGGCCGGCGATGCGGGGCATCAAATAAAGGCTCCAGACAATATGAGTGACAGGCAGGGGTGAAAGTTTTTCCAGTTGCAGTTCCACCATGGAGGCGATTTCCGCCTCGTCGGCGCCGGGCAACTGCACGGCCCGGAAAAACACCTTGTCCGGCGGCAGCCAGGCGACGTTGAGCTTGGGGCGGAGGAAGGACTGCCAGCTTTTGCCTACCACGGCGGCCGGGGCCGCCTCCTGCAAGGTCAGCGTCTTGTCCCCGTCAAAGACAAAGTGGTCCCCCTTGGCGGAAAAGCGCCAAAGGCGGCGCCCGCCGGGCAGGGCTTGCAAAACGTTGGCGGAATACCAGCGCGACATCAGGGGACCTTCTTGCGGAGGACTGTTTTCCCGTCTTCCGACAGCGCCATGAGATGCTCCTCGGTTTGGGTGACGCGCAGCACCTCCTCGATGGTGGTCTGGCCCGCCCGGACTTTTTTCCAGCCGTCGTTGCGCAAGGTGCGCATGCCGCGGGACATGGCCATTTGCGCGATGGTGGAGGAGACGGCCCGGCCCATGATGAGGGGGCGGATGGCCTCATCCATGAAGAGCAATTCGTAGATGCCCATGCGCCCTTGGTAGCCGAGCATGCGGCAATCCTCGCAGCCGGCCCCTTTGCAAAAGTCGGTGGTGGCGATTTCGTGCTCGGGAAAGCCCAGGCTCATCACATAATCGGGCTTCACCGGAATAATGATTTTGCACTTGGGACATATCGTCCGCACCAAGCGCTGGGCCAGCACCGCCTCCACCGAGGAGGCCACCAGGAACGGTTCAATCCCCATGTCAATCAACCGGGTAAAGGCGCTGGGGGCGTCGTTGGTGTGGAGGGTGCTGAAGACCAGGTGGCCGGTCAAGGCGGCGCGGATGGCGATTTCCGCCGTTTCCAGGTCGCGGATTTCCCCCACCATGATGACGTTGGGGTCCTGGCGGAGGATGTGGCGCAGCCCCATGGCGAAGGTCAGTCCAATATCCCCGCGCACCGCGATCTGGTTGATTCCCTTCAACTCATATTCCACCGGCTCCTCGATGGTGATGATCCGTTTGGTCACCGAATTGATCGTGCTGAGAAAGGCATAGAGCGAGGTGGATTTGCCCGACCCGGTCGGCCCGGTCACCAGAAAAATGCCGTGCGGTTTGACGATGATTTCGCGGATGTGATCTTCCTCCACTTTGTCAAAGCCCAGCTTTTCCAGGCTGAGGAAAATCTTGCCGCGGGTGAGCAGGCGCAAGGAAACGCTTTCCCCATAAACGGTCGGCACGGTGGAAACGCGGATGTCTATTTCCTCCCCCTTGATGCGCACGTTGATGCGCCCGTCCTGGGGCAGGCGCTTCTCGGCGATGTTCATGCCGGACATGACTTTGATGCGGGAAATCAAGGAGGCCTGGTAACGCTTCAACTGCGCCGGCATGGGCGTCTGATGGAGGATGCCGTCAATGCGGTAGCGGATGCGCAATTCGTCCTCCGCCGGCTCAAAATGAATGTCGGTGGCCCGGTCCTTGAAGGCCTCCCAGATGATCTGATTGACGAATTTGATGACGCTGGCTTCCTGGTCGCTTTCCGTGATCTCCTTGTCCTCCACCAGCAATTCCAACGGCTCGTCCGCCCCGGCCATTTCGTCCAGGGTTTCGGCCCCCACCCCGTAATACTTCTTCAGCGCTTTCTCCAGCTCGCTCCTGGTGGCCAGGCCAAAATGCACCGGATCGCGCGCGTCAAACTGCACGGCGTTGAGCATGGCCGTGTCGAAGGGATTGCTCACGGCGACCAGCAGCCGGCCATTGTCGAATTGAGCGGGCAGCACGCCATACTGGAAGGCGACCTTGGTGGAGATTTTTTTGCGGGCCTCGGGGGTCACCTCCATCTTGCCGATTTCAATAAAGGGCCAGCCCAGCGCCCTGGCCAGGTCCTGCAAAAAAAGGTCTTCGGAAGACCCCCGCTCGCGCGCCATGAAACTGAGGAGCGATTCCGGCGACCCCCCCTCCACAGCCAGCCGCCACGCCTTGCTCCAGGCCTCAAACTGCTGAGGGCTGGCCAGGTTGTGCTGCGCCAAAAGGCTTCTGATAGAGACAAGCGCCATGCGTTCCTTTCCAATTCTTAAACAAGGCAGGATATAAAAAGTTTCGGCAAGGTCAAAGGATTTGCGGCTATTTGCGCGGGTCCGGTATCGCTTTCTCAGGCATCCATCCCCATTCCCAATCTTAATCTTAATCTTGATCTTAATCCTCATCTCCTTTGCCCCCCGGCCGTCAGAACCGTGCCCTCCGATTTAGCTTGCCTGGGGGCCAGGACGGCTTTAGCGTGCCCCCATGCCTTGGGAAAATATGCGCGCCGAAGAACTGGATTCTCCCTGGCCGCGCCATGATTTCAGCCAAGTCAATCAGTCCCCGGTGAAGCATCTCGGCCGGCGGCCTGGCAACATCAAAACGCGAGAGATTTAAAGACTCCAACCCAAAATTCTTATGAAACGAAATGTGCTCTGTGCCGCCATGGTCCTTATGGCAGGATCGCTCCTGGCGGCCGATAAAGACGACGTCAGCGCCGCCATCGCCAAGCTGGCCGCGTCGGACAATTATAGCTGGAAAACTTCGACCACAAATATTCCTGCTCCAGGCGCCGATGCCAATGCCGGCGGCGGGCGCCGCGGGCGGGGCGGATTTGGCGGCGGGGCGGTGAGTGGCAAGGTCCAGAAAGATGGTTTGATCTATGTCTCCATGCCCGGACGCGGAGGCGCGGTGACCCGAAGGGTATGTCAAAGGCACCAAAGGCGCGATCAAAGCCGGCGACGACGCCGCGTGGACCTCCCTGGCTGACGCGACCGCGGACGACGGCGGCGGCGGATTCAATATGGCGGCCTTCGCCGCCAGACGCGTGCAGAACACCAAAGCCCCGGCCGATATTGCCAAGGACCTGCTGTCCAAAACCAAGACCGTCAGCAAGACGGGCGACTTCTATACCGCAGCATTGACTGAGGACGGCGCCAAGGGGTTAATGACCGCCGGCTTTGGCGGTTTCCGCGGCGGTGGCGGCGGCCAAGGCCCGGACATCACCGGCGCAAAAGGCACCGTCAAGTTCTGGGTCAAGGATGGCATGCTGAGCAAATATGAGACCGAGGTGCAAGGCTCCATAGACTTTAACGGCAATTCCAGGGACATGCATCCTCTTACGACGATTGAAATCAGGGAGGTCGGCACGACGAAGATAGACGTGCCCGCCGAGGCCAAGAAGAGCCTCTCCTGACAATTCTATTTGACACAGCCGGACGGCTCCCTGCGGAGCTGTCCGGCCTTTTTTGTCTCCGCCGGCGCCGGTTTCCCATCCTCCGCGCAAGCGGCCAGCGTCTGTTCAACCGCGGCGGGCAGACGGAGAAAGCAGGTCTGGAGAATTTCCTGGCGGGCCGCTTCGGATAAACCCGCCGCGCGCCCCGCTCCCAAGGCCAGTCCGCAAAGCGTCTCCCGCGCGTAGGTGAAAAGGCCGTGCCGCAGCGGCCGGGAATAAACCGCCAGGGCGAGGCCATAGACCACGGTGTGCCAGCCCGCCGCGTCCCCCGCCTCCACGGCGGCCAGGTAGCGCTGCACGGTGCGTTCATCGCGCAAGGGCCGCAGCCGCTCCAGTTGGGCGCGGCCAGTCCGGCGGCTGGCGGAGGCGAAGGCGGGCCAGACCGGTTTGGTCTCCAGCTGCCGGTCCAGCGCGAGCAATTCCCGCAGATGGCCCCGCGCCGCCTGGGCGCGCGCCCGGGTGATGGCCGGCATTTCCAGCGGCACCAGAACATGGGTTTGGTAACCTTCCAGAAAATCGCGCAGACCGTTCCCGGCGCGGATGGCGCCCGGCGGCAGCCGCGCCGCCAGATTCTCCCAAAAGCCGTCCGGCGAGCCGAGCTGGCGCAGCAGGGCGGAAAACTCCCCCGGCAGCAGATCTGCTTCCTCCGGCGCGTTCTCCCGGCCTGGCGGCCGCGGTAGAGCGCTTGTTTCTGGCGGTCTCATGGGCTTCGCGTTGCCACGAACGTCGCTCAAAATTCCGTTCGCTCTGCCAGAGCCTAGCCGCCAGGCAGGCCCCGTCCAGCGGTAAAAGCTCAAAAAGAAAAATTTTTAAGTTGCATTTGCGCAAAATCGCAGTCTGCGCCCGGTTGGAAATTCCAGGCTGGCCAATTCTTTCCAGCCGGGTTAAATAACACGCCCATGACCGGAAAACGTCACTGCCATCGTTGCGGATGGGAATGGACCCTGGCGGGCCAGCCCGGACGCGGCGATTCCTGCAACCAATGCAACGCCGATTTGCGCGTCTGCCTCAATTGCGTCAGCTTCGATCCCCGCGTCGCCCACCAATGCCGCGACCGGCGGGCCGAGCCGGTGGAGGAGAAGGAGCGGGGGAATTTCTGCGAGTATTTTGAAATGGCCCGCCGCCCCTTCGTGGCCCGGGCCGGGAACAACCCGCGCGAAGCCGCCGCCCGCGATTAGTTGAAGAAATTATTCGGCGATTGATCCGGCCGGCGCGGCGCTTCCAATACGCGCCGGTGCGCCTGAAGTTCGCGCTGTCCTTGGTGCGCTTGTTGTCGGCGCGGATGCGGCCGGCCAGGGTCCGGCTGACTGAATGTGCGCTGGTCCGTTTCCAAATGATTTCGTTCTGGAAATTTGTTGGCCCAAAAATTCCATCCAACAACATTCGCAGATAATGGTTCGCGGTCGGGTCGCCATGGAGATGCAGGCTGCCGGTGGGTTTGAGGACGCGGTCCAATCGCTCGGATGCCGTCCAAGACAAAAGGCCAGTGTTTCCAGTAGTTTCTTCGCTTACCCGCTATCAATCAAGCGATTGGATTCGGCTGCACGGCGGTGCGCAAGGACTGTAAGCAGCCGGGCAGTGTGAACCGGCCGATTCACGCGCGCTTCATCAACCTTTGGCTGGTGCGCCGGCTTCGGCTTTCTTCGTTACGGCCTGGGCCTGGTCGAGCGCCACATTCAGCAGCAATACATTGACCCGCGCCTGGCCGAGAAAGCCCCACTGCGGCGGCTCAACGAATCGCTCAGTCAGCTCTTTGACTTTGTCCTCGCTCATGCCGCGCGAGGCGGCGACGCGGGAGATCTGAAGACGGGCCGCTTCGGGACTGATATGAGGGTCAAGGCCGCTGGCGGAGGCGAAGATCATGTCGGCCGGCACGATGGTATTCGTCGGCAGGTTGTTCCCGCTGATGAATGCTGCGGCGTTGTTCACGACATTCGTATGCAAGGCCCCGCTGGTGGGTCCCAGGTTGCTGCCACTGGACGCAGTAATGCCCGTTCCCCCCGTGCCGTAGCTGCAAGCCGACGGCCGCGGCCAGAAATAATTGGTGCCTTGGAACTGCTGCGCCAACAAGGCGGAGCCAATGAGTTTTCCGTCCTGTTCCACCAGACTTCCATTCGCCTGTTTGGGAAACACGGTCTGGGCGAAGATCGTCATAACCACCGGATACATGACTCCGGCCACAATACTCCACAGAATGGTCTGTCTGACTGCTTGGATAATAAGTTTAATCATAGTATTTCCTTGTTTGTAACTTTTGGCATGAGCGGTATCAGGGAGCCAGATGGACTGCCACCAGCAGCACATCAATCAATTTGATGAAAATGAACGGGACGATGATGCCGCCGATTCCGTAAATGAGCATGTTGTTGCGCAAAATCACCGCGGCGCCCAGCGGACGATATTTCACGCCCTTCAAGGCCAGGGGAATCAGCGCCACGATGATCAAGGCGTTGAAAATGACTGCCGACAGGATCGCGCTTTGCGGGGAGTGAAGATACATGATATTGAGCTTGTCCAGCGGGCCGCGGCCGCCAACGGTGGTGGCGTAGAGCAGTCCAAACATCGCCGGAAGAATCGCGAAGTATTTTGACACGTCGTTGGCGATGCTGAACGTGGTCAGCGCGCCGCGCGTCATCAGCAATTGTTTGCCGATTTCCACCACTTCGATGAGCTTGGTGGGGTTGCTATCCAGGTCCACCATGTTGCCGGCCTCGCGCGCGGCCTGGGTGCCCGTGTTCATGGCCACGCCCACGTCGGCCTGGGCCAGGGCCGGCGCGTCGTTGGTGCCATCGCCGATCATGGCGATCAATTTGCCGCCTTCCTGCTCCTTGCGGATGCGGGCCAGTTTGTCTTCGGGCTTGGCTTGGGCGATGAAATCGTCCACGCCCGCCTCGGCGGCGATGGCGGCAGCGGTGAGATTGTTGTCGCCGGTAACCATGATGGTCTTGATGCCCATTTTGCGCAGCTGGGCGAACCGTTCCTTGATGCCGCCTTTAACGATGTCCTTGAGATGGATGATGCCAAGCGCCTTGCCGCCATCGGCCACGAGCAGCGGGGTCGCGCCTTGGCGGGAGATTTCGTCAACTTTGTCCATCAGGCTCTTGTGGACCTGGCCGCCGTTCGAGCCGACGTACCGGACGATGGAGTCGGCCGCACCTTTGCGAATGGAGCGGATGGGATGCGGAGCTCGCCTCCTTTTCAGTTGTGGCCAGTGCGGACACCGAGGACGAACGCCCGGCGAGAACTGATTCCCCTTTCGCTTTAAGGGAGGGAGTGTGCAAAACTTGCGGCTCGGCGAAGAGGTCAACGCCGCTCATGCGCGTTTGCGCGGTGAACGGGAACGAAGGTGGCGAAATGTATCGCCGACCTCCCGGCCGCGCAGGCCGTATCTTTCCTTGGCCAAAACCGCGATGGAGCGGCCTTCCGGCGTTTCGTCGGCCAGGGAGGCGAGTTGGGCGGCTTCGGCCAGTTCTTCGATCTTGACGCCCGGCGCGGGAATGAATTCGGTGGCCTGGCGATTGCCCAGGGTAATGGTGCCGGTCTTGTCCAGCAGCAGCACGTCCACGTCGCCGGCGGCTTCCACGGCCCGTCCGCTGGTGGCCAGGACATTGCGGCGCATCAGCCGGTCAATGCCGGCGATGCCGATGGCGCTCAGCAAGCCGCCGATGGTCGTGGGAATCAAACAAACGATCAGCGACAGCAGCACAGGAATGGAGGTCAGCACCACTGCCTTCTGCCCGGCCTGGGCTTCGTTGTAATGGGCGTAGGGCGGCAGCACAAAGACCACCACGATGAACAGCGCCGTCAGGCTGACCAGCACGATGTTCAGCGCGATCTCGTTGGGGGTCTTCTGCCGTCGCGCGCCTTCAATCATCTCAATCATGCGGTCAAGGAACGAATGGCCGGCCTCTGCGGTGACGCGCACCACGATCCGGTCGCTGAGCACGCGGGTGCCGCCCGTCACGGCGCTGCGGTCGCCGCCGCTTTCCCGCACCACGGGCGCGGATTCGCCCGTGATGGCCGATTCATCCACCGTCGCGATGCCCTCGACGATTTCGCCGTCGGCGGGGATCAACTCCCCGGCTTCGCACACAAACAAGTCGCCCGAATTTCAACTCCGTGCTGGCAGACCTGGACTTCCTTGCCGTTGACCAGCGTGCGGGCCATGGTCTTGGTGCGCATTTTGCGCAAGGCGTCGGCGTGGGCCTTGCCCCGGCCTTCCGCCATCGCCTCGGCGAAGTTGGCGAACAGGCAGGTGAACCAGAGCCAGAAGCAAATCTGGACGTTGAACAGGTTGAACTGGCCGGGCAGGAAGAGAATGACGGTCGTCCAGATGGAGCCCAGCCACACGACGAACATGACCAGGTTCTTGATCTCGTCGCGCGGGTGCAGCTTCTTGAAAGCGTCAATCACCGCCTGGCGGAACAACTCCTTGTAATTGAATTCGACTTTAGTGCTCATAATAGATTTTGCTAAACAGCATTGGACTGAGCTTAGAACGCTCGGCCCGCCAGCATCAACCCGTGCTCGACAATGGGCCCCAGGCAAAGCGCCGGGAAGAAGGTCAGCGCGGCGACGACGATGATCACGCCCGTCAAGCGTCAGGCCGAAGGTCCAGCCGTGGGTGGGCAGGGTGCCCGAGGAGGCTTCGACGGTCTTCTTGGAGGCCAGCCTGCCCGACGATAGCCAGCGCGGCAATAATAGGGATGAATCGTCCAATCCAAATGACAATGCCGGCGCCGATATTGTAGAAGGGCGTGTTGGCGTTGAGGCCGGCAAAAGCGCTGCCGTTGTTGTTGGCCGCCTCGCCAAAGCAGTAAAGGACCTCGGTCAATCCGTGCGGACCGCCGTTGTTCATGCTGGACAGGCCTTGCGGCATCATCACGGCCAGAGCCGTCGGGATCAGAGCAGGCGACGTTTGGAATCAGAACGCCGATGACCGCCCAGGTGGCACACCAGGCGTCGAGTTTCTTGCCCAGATACTCCGGCGTTCGGCCGATCATCAGCCCGGCGATAAACACCGTGATGAGCACATGGAACAACATGCAATACATGCCGCAGCCGATGCCGCCGAACAGAATCTCGCCAATCAGGATGTTCCACAGCGGCATCATGCCAGCCAGCGGCATCCAGCTATCGTGCATCGAATTGACCGAGCCGTTGTCAATCGCGGTGCAGGAGGTGCCCCACAGGACGCTGTTCATCACTCCGATCCGTTGTTCCTTGCCTTCCATGTTCGGCATCGCGCCCGCCAGTGACTGGATTGGGCCGCGTCTCGAAATACCACGCCACTCACGAAGGAGAGCACATACAGCGCGAGCATCACGTAGAACAGGCACCAGGCGTGCTTCTTGTTGCCGACCAGCAAGCCGAACATGTAAACCTGCGCCATCGGCACGACGATGATCGCCAGCATCTCCAGGAAGTTGCGTCAACGGCGTGGGATTCTCAAACGGATGCGAGCTGTTGACGTTGAACCAGCCGCCGCCATTGGTGAAGAGCTGCTTGATGGCCTCGAAGCGAGGCCACGCGGCCCGAGCGGGATGGGCTGGGTCGTCCACTTTCGCATCCACCATGACGGGCGCGTTGGTCATGATCGGCTGCGCCTTTCGCATCCACCTGCGGCACATCCACCATCACGGCCACGCCGTTGGTCAGGACCGGCTTGCCGTTCGCGTCCAGCTTCGGCGACTGACACGACCAGTTGGATATTGGTCGTCACGTTGTTGCCCTTGTCATCGGTCTTTTGCACCTGGGTGGTGTACGGCTCCATCAGATTGGCGGTTTGGTAAGGCTTCCAGGTCTGCGGAACGCCCTGCCAGGCAAGCGGAATGGCCCACAGCGCGCAGAGCGGCATGACGAAATAGAGCAGGCCGCGGGTCATGTCCGTCCAGAAATTGCCGATGGTTTTGACCGAGGCGCGTTTCAAGCGCCCGCCCCACCGCCACCAGCACCGCCAGCCCCGCCGCGCCGCTGAGAAACTGATGCACCATGATGGCGAAGATTTGCGAAGAAGTAACTCATGGTGGTTTCGCCCGCATAAGACTGCCAATCGGCGTTGCAAGTGAAACTCCAGGCCTGCATGAACGCCAGGTGCCAGGAGCAGTTGTCCAGACTCCTGCGGATTGAGCGGACGGCCATTTCTGCGTCATGAAGATGGCCATGTCCGCCACAAAGCCGACTGCCGGCGAAAAGCAGCACCGCCCAGAAGTATTGCAACCAGGTCATCTCCTCCGCTGGGATCAATCCCCGTCAGCCGGTAAATCAGCTTCTCGATCGGGCGGAAGAATGGGCTGGAGAAACGTTCTCTCGCCCGTATAGACCTTATACATGAAGCGCCCCACCGGCGGCGTCAGCGCGATGCCCAGTCCGAAAAATAGCACGATCTGGATAATTTCAATTGTTGTCATAATTCAAGTTGCTCAATGTCATTTCAACTGCGGCCAACACCTTGCACACGCCGTGCCAACCTGGTTCGAAATGTGATAATCAGCTATGAGACAGCCGATTTTTGCATTGGATTCACAGTGCCGCCAGAGGGATTGCGCGGCTATCCGTGGTCAAAATGCTTAAATTTCAACACGGGTGGCCATGAAGAAACTCAAAGAACCCGTGGAAGTATCAAAATTCCATTAACGCGCCCGCCCGTTCGCGGCGAATAAACGCTTTTGCAGTGAAGTTCAACTGGAACAGAGGCGGGATTCTGCTCAGGCAGCGGCGCTTATCATTGCCGGCGAAGCGGATTCGGGCGAGGTATTCTGGCCATTCATCGGAAGAAGGAGACGATAGCCGGCGCTGCCTTCGGTTTGGATCGCACTTTCGTTGCCGGCTCCGTTCAACTTTCGGCGGAGACTGCGGATATAGACGTGAAGATCGTGAAGTTTGTGTTCCGAGTCTATTCCCCAAACGCAACGGAGCAGATGTTTGCATGTGACCAGTTTTCCGGCATGCCGGGTGAGTATGTAAAGCACGGCCTCTTCGGTCGGTGTAAGATCCACTCGGCGACCCCCAAGGGCGACCCGATGGGACATAACGTCCACTTCCAGGCCGCCGTTTATGAACAGAGGGCCGTCGGGCTCACACGGCATCGAACGCTGGAGGACGCGCAGACGCGCCAGCAATTCAGAAGCGCCGAAGGGTTTGGTCATATAGTCATTCGCCCCGCTGTCCAGCCCCGCCACCTTGGTGCTCTCGTCGTCCCGGGCCGACAGAATCAGGACCGGAGCCGGTTCCATTCGCGCAATTGCAGCAGCACGGTGAGGCCGTCTATATCCGGCAAAGCCAGGTCCAAAATGATCACATCCGGTCGCCGCGCTACTGCTTCTTTAATCCCAGTCTGGCCACACTCGGCTTCATAGACTTTGTAATGGTGCGGTTCCAGGACGGCGCGCAGCAGGCGTCGGATCGGACGGTCCGCATCTATAAGCAAGGCGGTCGGATTGGGTTTCATTGGGCATCCTTCATGGCGCTTCGCGGGACAGTCATTCGCGGCGTGTAGATTCACACGCCATGGCCCAGTTCGGCGCGGCTGAAACTTCTTTCATGTCACAAATATGAAGCTGCTTGATCCCGACGGCTAGTAAAAAGCAAAGCAAATCCCGTAAAAAAATTGTAAAAAAGCCGAAAGGACCAGGAGGTCAACACTATCCCGGCTCTTGATATTCTTTTTACGCCCTTTGCCCCGCTTTTAATTACCCCGGAAACTGCTCGTGTGACATAGTGCATGCATGAAAAACGCGATGAGCATTTGCAGCACAGAGGAGCGGTTGGCGGTTGCCGCCCCTTTGAGGCAACCATCGCGTTTTCATGAAGGAACGGCAACACCTGCATTCGGAGTCGAAAACAACCAGGCATCCTCAACCTGTCCTGCCTCTTTTTCCATGACGAACGACCTTCAGGTTGGCCAGGTGTTGGATGATCGTTTCAAGATTTTGGCTGTCATCAATCGCGGTGGAATGGCCTGGATCTACGAGGCCCTGGATCGTCAGACCGGACGATCCGTGGCTCTGAAAGTTCCATTCCTTGAGATGGAATGCGATCCAGGCTTCCTTTCCCGGTTTCAACGCGAAGAGAATATCGGCCTTACCTTGGACCACCCCTGTATTGTGCATGTTCTGCCTGCCGCGGAAAAGAGCCGGCCCTACATCGTGATGGAACACCTCGCAGGCCAGACCCTGGCCGCCGTTCTTCGCGAAAAAGCCCCCTTGCCTGAAAGCGAAGCCGTGCGCATCGTCAGCCGGATTTGCGAGGGGCTTGAGTACCTGCACCGGAAAGGAGTGGTGCATCGGGACTTGAAGCCGGACAACGTCATCCTCTGCAAGGATGGCACCATTCGCATCATGGATTTTGGCATTGCCAAATCCGAACATGTGCGGCGTCTCACGGTTGTCAACTTCCTGGCTGCGATGGGTACGCCCGACTACATCGCGCCGGAGCAGGTCCAGGGAAAGCGCGGTGATGCCCGGACCGACATTTATGCGCTGGGAGCGATGCTCTACGAAATGACCACGGGCTATCCTCCCTACGACGGCGACAACCCTTATGTCATCATGAATGCCCGCCTCGCCGGGGATCCCGAAGCGCCCCGCCACCGAAACCCGCGATTATCCCCCGAAATTGAGGAGATTATTTTACACGCCCTTGAACGCAACCCGTCGAAGCGATTCCCATCCGCTGCCTCCATGAGGGAGGAGTTGAACAACTACAGCGAGGTCCATTTGACGGAACGATCCAAAAGGCTGCTATCTCCCCAACTTTGGAAAGCACGTTTCCCATGGTTGCCGACAATCGCTGTTTTTGTTGCTCTCCAAATTGCGGTTTTCTTTCTTCTCTCCAGTCTCCTGAGTCAGAAATAGATTGCATAAATCATCCAGACTCCAGAATCGCTTTGGCGCCGAAACCGCCCGCCCCTTCGCCGTCGTCATTATTGGCGGCCTCATCACCGGCACCGTCCTTACTCTGTTTATCCTGCCATTGCTCTTTCCTTTCTTTGAATCGAAAGAGGATCAGAGCATGTCCTTGGTCAACCTGGAAGAGCAACGCCGGGTCAACCCAGGAACCTCGCCCGCATAACCCGGCCTGTGCCACAAAAAAGCCCATCGGCCAATGCGCCTCCGCTACCTGCGCCGAAAACGGCAGGCCCGGCCGCCCAGCATCAATGCCCGTGCTTTTTGGCGGTGCTGAGGTACCACCAGAGCAGGAGAAAGAGGAGGATGTTCAGCAGGACCAGGCCGGCGACAATGGGCACCATGCGGTAGCGCGTTTTCCAGATTTGCGGAGGCTGGAGCCGCCGCCAGCGCTCCGTCAAGGGCACCTTTTCGTAATCGTCCAAGTCGGCTTTCATGGCGGCGGCGGATGGGTAACGGTTGGCCGGGTTGCGCTCCAGGGCGTGGAGGATGATTTCCTCCAGGACGGGGGTGAGTTTGGGGTTGACTTTGCGCGGCGGGGCGGGATCGCCGGTGAGCCGGGAGTTCATCACCACGTAGGGATTCTCACCCTCGAAGAGAGTCGAGCCGGTGGCCATTTCATAGAGAATGGCGCCCAGGCTGTAAATATCGGTGCGCTCGTCGCCGCGTTTGCCCTGGACTTGTTCGGGGGCCATGTAATCGGGGGTGCCCATGGCCGGGGTGAACCCGACGAAGGTCATGCGCCGGGCCTGGGCGGACTTGGCGATGCCAAAATCCATGATGCGAATGGAGCCGTCCCGGCAGAGCATGATGTTTTGGGGCTTGAGATCCCGATGCACCACCTTCTGCTGGTGCAGGTATTCCAAGGCCTCGCAGATGCGGCTGGCAATGGCCACGGCATCGGCCTCGGGCAGCGGTTTGACTTCCTTGAGCAGGTCGGCCAAGGTGCGGCCTTCCAGGTACTCCATGACAATGTAGGGCCGGCTTTTTTGCTCCTCCACCGGAATGATTTTCAGCACCAAAGGGTGGCGGAGGGTCTGGCCGATTTCCTCCTCGCGCTCGAAGCGGGTGGACCCGGCCACATCGCTCTCGAACTGCATGTGCGGCACTTTGATGGCGACGGTTTGGCCGGTTTTGCGGTCGCGCGCCTTGTAAATGCAGGCCATGCCGCTGCGGCTGACGCACTCCGCGATTTCAAACCGGTTGTCGAGCACGGCGCCCGCGCTGTATTCTGCTTTGGCTTCCACAGTATGATTTTTCAGATAACCGGTCTGGACACCGCGAAAAAAAATGGCCCGATGCACCTGGTTGATGCGGATGACCTGAATGGAGATGTTATCCTCGCCGTTGCGTTTCTCAACCAATTTCAACAGGAGCCGGGCGGCTTCGGCCGGCTCGTGATGGCTGACCAAGTCCAGGATTTCCACGTCGGTGGCGAAGCCGTAGAGGCCGTCGGTGCAGAGCACAATGGTGTCCTGCGGATAGACTTCGCGCTTGATGAAATCCAGGCGGCAAATCGGTTCGCCGCCCAGGCTGCGGGTCAGGAGGGAACGGTCGGGGCTGGTCATGGCGTCGTTCTCCCGGATCAAGCCGTATTTGAGGCGAAAACCAACCTGGTTGTGATCGGTGGTCAGTTGTTCGATGCGGCGGCGGCGAACCAGATAGGCGCGGGTGTCGCCCACGAAGCCGATGGTCACTTCGTTATGACGGAAAACCGCCGCCGTCAGCGTGGTACACATCTGGCCCAGTTCGGGGTTTTTCAGGGAGTCGTCATAAATGGCCTTGCTGGCTAAATCAAAGGCCTGGCGGATGACCCGGCGCGGATCCGGGGCGGAATTGGCCGTGCAGAATACATCCAGGGCGCTTTGCACGGCCAGGGCGCTGGCGATTTCGCCGCGGCGGCTCCCGCCCACGCCGTCCGCCATCACCGCGATGGCACCGTGGTCCCGCCGGTCCTCGGCGGTGTCCGGCTGCCAGAAACCGACCTGATCCTCGTTGTTGGAACGCACCGGACCGGGGACGCAAATTTCAGCGTAAGTCAGTTCCATCGTTTGCCTTGGTAACGACAAATGCGGCTGGCCTTCCATTCACGGGTCAAGGCCAGCCGCACCGGGAGGAAAAACTCCCGCAAGTTGACTCAGACGGTTTGAGGTTTTGAGGTGAGAATGATTTCCTTTCCTTTGGACTTGCTGCTCATGAAGAAGTAAACGGTGCCGATAATGACCCAGACCGCCACCCCAAGGAGAGCGAGGTAAGGCGCCTTTGGATCCATACCTGCGACGAAGGACGGGCCGAGCACATAAAACAACATGCAACCCAAGTTGGCCAGGAGTCCGAAGGCCGGGACGAACATGTGCTTGAAGCCGTTGAAGGTGTGGTGCTCGCGGAAGGCTATAATGGCCACGATGCAGGTGGTCATATAGAGCAGGAACGTGCCGAAGTTGCTGATCAGCGTGATGATCAGCACGCTGTTGGGCAGGCTCACGTAAGAATGCGGCGAGAAGATGCCGACGCTATACCAGAAAGTGTGCTCAAATTGTTTTTCCAACGGCGCCAAGTCCGCGCTTTGGCCGCCCAGATAGACCACGGTGGTCAGAATGCCGATGATGATGGAAATCCCGGCCAGGAACCAGACCGAGCGATGCGGGGTGAGGTTCTTGCCGTGCAACATGCCAAACTGGGTTGGAACTTCCTCATCGCGGCCCATGGCATAAGTCACCCGCGCCCCCGTGTTCATGCACGACAGGGTCGTGCCGATCAAAGCCAGAAAGACCGTGAACGCCTCGATGAGCATGAAGGCCTTGCCCGCCGAATAGCTGCCAAAAGCCCAGGTGCCCACCAGAATCATCATGTCCCCGATGGGCGCTCCGGAAGCGCCGGCGTTGGTGGTCGTGTAACCGCTGTTTAGGAAATAATTGGCGGCGAAATACTCGAACAGGTAACAGATCGCCCCTTGAATCACCAGCGAGAGCAGGATGGCCCGCCCAATGTCCTTCTTCGGATTCTTGGCCTCTTCACCCATGGACGACACCGATTCGAAGCCCACCAGCAGCAGAATCGCCACGCACGCCTGAATCAGGACCGAACCGAATCCATGCGGCGCCACGACCGAAGCGGCGTTCGTGTGGAAATTAAACGTGGTCGGGTCTTTATCCGTGCCCGCGCCGGTGACAGCATCCGCCGGCTTGTAGCTCATGATGAAGGGATCGGCGGTGGGTTTGCCATCCTTGTCCAAAATCACGTTGCCTTTGTCGTCCTGCTTCCAAGCCGGATAAGGGTCGCCTTCGCCCAAGCCCATGGCGGTCAGGCCGACCAGATCAACGGCATTGGTGTTCTTGGCCTTGTCCAGGTCGTCCTTGGCCACCATGCGGTCCTGTTGCTTGTAAATGGGCTGGCCCTTGGCGTCCACTTTGGGTGTGCTGGCTTTGTCGGCCCAAGTGTCCTGGACCGGCTTGCCCTTGTCGTCGGTGACGTTGACCTGGGCCACATTATAGTTGATTGGCGCTCCACCGGAAAGATGCAAGCCGACTTTGCCGTCGCCGTGGCTGGAGCGATAGGCGATGGCCATGATGGAGAAGGCGATCAAGGCGGTAATCTGGATGACGTTGATCCCCATGTTGACGGCCGTCGTGCCATTGACCCCGCGATAGGCGATGTAACCGACGCCGAGGGAGAACACAATGCAGAACAGCCACATGAAGAGGGGACTGTTGTAGGTGCCGCTGAAGGTGGAGGGGAAGACCTGTCCGGCCAGCCAGCCGGCGAGGATGGCGGTGACGCCGACCATCAGCCCGGTATAAATCCAGTAATACAGGTGGCTGTTCCAGCCGGTGAAAAACTTGACCACGCGCGCCCACTTGAAGGCGCGGGTTTTGGAGAGGAAGGCCTGCTCGGCGAACAGGTAGGAGGAGCCGGCGCCGGGATACAACTTGGAGAGTTCCGCGTAGCTGACGGCCGTGGCAAAGCACAAGAGCAACGCAAACACCAAGCCCAGCCACATGCCGGCGGCAGCCAGCGGCGCCCCGTACAAGGACTGCTCCTGATAGGTGAGCCAGAGAAACGCTCCGGGGGCGATCAGCGCCATGGCGTTGATCGTCAGGCCGGTCAGGCCCAGTGTCGGCTTCATCGTGGTCGGTTTTTCCGAGGGTGAGTTAGCGGATGCCATACTTTTGTTTTTTATGTTTTATTGTTTGTTGTTATTAAGGGTTTTGATTCCGGGAAGGCGGTTTTGCATTGCGCGACCAGCGCATTTCCGCCAGCGATCCCAACTCGGAACCACTTCCAACTGTCTTTTCAGGGCTTGTGCCATTAACATTCCATTAGCAAAGTCAGTGCCAACGGTTTAAGCGGGCAGCGAATAACATCCTGAGCCATAATGTATTACGAATTAAAAAATTTATAATCTTACAAATTCATTACAAGTACAATACAATTTTTAACATTGTGTTAACCTTGCGATTGGTTCATTTTGGTCAGATTGCCACTTTCCAAACATCTTCTGGCCAAATATTAAGGCAGAATTAAAAAGGGGGCGGTTGCCATCACAAATCCATTAAATAGTAAGCCGTTCGTGGACAACGCAGCCACGTTTGTGGTACAGGACTTGCAGTCGGAATTCCATCTTAACGGAACCCATGCGATTGAGCCGGAGACAACAGACAGCACCGAGGCTGACGAAAAAGTCAAAAACGGCATTCGTTACCTCGGCGTGAGGGAGCGCGCCGACAAATCTGTCGTGGCGCTCATCATTGATGGTGAACGGCAAATGCGCAGCCTTCTGCGCATGATACTGGAACCCCAGGGCTACCGGGTTTATGAAGCCAAAACCGGGCAGGAGGGGTTGACCCACGCCGTGCAATGCCGCCCGGAAATCATCATACTTGATCTGGGCCTGCCGGACATGGAAGGTACGGAGGTCTTGTTGCGATTCCGCGAATGTAGCTCCGTTCCGGTGGTAGTCTTGTCCCTGCGCGACCGGGAGGAGGACAAGGTGGCGGCGCTGGACGCGGGGGCGGATGATTTCGTGACCAAACCATTTGCCACCAATGAACTGCTGGCGCGACTGCGCGTGGCCCAACGACATGCGCGGCCGGGAATGCGCAGGCCCTTTTTAAAAGCGGGCCGCTGACGGTGGACCTGGCTTCGCGCAGCGTCATAGTCAACCGCAAACTGGTGAAGCTGACCGGGACGGAGTACGCGCTGCTCCGGCTGTTTGTCCGCAATGCCGGCAAGGTGCTCACCCATCCTCAAATCATGGAAGCGGTCCCCGGCAAGCCTGCCTTGCTGTTGACGGAGGCGAGGCGGGGGGGGTACCGGTTGAACGTTGAATCCCCCGCCCAGCCTGGAGTGGAGCGTCCGCCAGTCAAAGCCGCCACGACGCTGGCTGCCGGCGCCGCTCCCGCGCCAAAGGAGAAATCATATTTATGCCTGACCAACCCGATCTCAAAACACCTCTTCTTGAGCCTCTGGAAACGGCCGTCGTTCCCGCCACCACGCCGCCGCTCGTCATCCAGGATTTCTTCAAAAAGAACACCGGGGTGAAATTCGCCATCATTTTTGGCGAATTCAAGACCCGGTTCTTCGAGAAGACCGAAAACCCGGTTCCGGAGGCGACCTACCGCAAATACAAGCTGCTGCGCCCTTCGCATTGGCTGGGCCGGCGATGGCTGGGTGATGGATGCCATTTCCGTGCAGGACCCCCTGGCCTGGAATGGCAAACACGAAGTATTCTGTCCGCTCGCCGGCACGGAGCGCCCTTGAAAAGGGGGAATCCGGCCAGGGGCGCGCCAGTCCATCCCCGCGTTCAATAAAAAGCCCCTCCCGTTTTTTGCGGGAGGGGCCGAATGATTCCAAGTTAACTTAGAATTTGTAGATGACGTTGGCCGCGATCGTGATGTCGTTGTGCTTGGTCGGGGTTCCTGGCACAGTGCCGCCGAAGTGAGGACTTCCGTCAGCGGAAGTATCCCAACGGAACTCCAACCGGCTGATCACGTTGTCCCACAGTTGGTACTGAACGGTTTCGGTCAGCGCCATCACTTTGGCTTCCTGCGGAACGCCATTGGCCGCAAGATAGGCTCCATTCTCAGCGAACATGCTGTCAAACGCCGAGCCGTGGGCATATTCGGCGCGAGAGTTGAGGGTGAGTTTATCCGTCGCCTTGTACGACAGGTAGGCAGCCACCGTCGAGGCATAGCCTTCCACCGGGCCCAAGTCCGAATTATTGACCGTGTCCCAAGCCGCGCCCAAGGTCAGGCCTGTGACTGGGGTGTTGACGGTCGCGCCGACATATAGATGGGTCTTATCCACCACATGAGAATTCGCTGCCGGGGTGAAATAAGTGCCGGGCGCGGGATGGCTATAGGCATTACCAGGACCGTAATCCAAGCCGACATAAAGGCCGGAGCCTTTGAGAGAACCCCAACTGTCGGGCGCGGTCAGACTGAGCAAGCTGACGATCGCTTTTTTGCTTTCAATGGTCGAAGGCACAACCCCTTCATCAAAGATCGGAGTGCCGCCGCTCATATTGCGGTTGAAACCGGCTGTCAACTCATTGGCGACGCCTACTTGCAAGGAGACGCAGTCACTGAATTTATAGGACGCCAAAATGCCGATGTGTTCGGTGGGTTCGATGGTGTAGCCGTAAGAACGCGTAAAGTTCGGGTTCTTGTAGCTGTCGGTGGATTCGTAGCCAATGAGATTGTCCCACTGGCCAATCTGGAAGTCCAAGCCGTTGCCAACCGGGGCGCGCAAGGCGACGTAGGCTTGGCGAATCGGCGCGAAATCGCCCAGAGCGGCAAAAGAATCCGGGCCGTAATTCAGTTCGGCGGTGTAACCGGCCGACCATTGTCCCTCGTCCAAGGGTTTGGAGAGTTTAATGTCAACCATGTTCACGTTGAATCCGTCCTGTTTGCCGCCGTTGAACGAGTAGGGCGCGGGATTGCCGTTGCCCGTGCCCGGGTTCCATACGGCCGACGTGTCAACGTAGCCACTGATGGTGGTTGCCGACAACGCGGTCACCGGTATCGGGGTCGGCGCGGCCATTTGGGCGCGCAGACCAGGGGCGAGGCTGACCAACCCGACGGCGGCCAAACCTAATGTCCATTTATTCATTTTCATCAATCAGTTCCTCCTGCATTGTTGTTGTTGATTCGTTTCTATGCGTCTTTTTTGGGGGTAAAAGACAGTTTACCCACCCGCACCAAAACGGTGCATTAAGGCGGACAATAGGCAAAACCGCCCCGTTTGACAACAAGTTTTTTCGCTATTTTTGGACTTTTTTTCATTTTTTTGCGCAAGTCATTTACAGTAAACCACTTACAATATGTCAAAATCGTCACTTTTACTTGTAAGAATCAGGCGTTTCGGCTCCAAACTACAGCTTTCCCATCTTGACTGGCTCAAATCTGGGCATCCCACAGGATGTGTCCTTTGCCCCCGCACCCACAGTCCATTGTATGGTCAAGCAAACTTTGGCGGTGCATTCTCTCAGGAAAAACCAGGCAGAATGATGAAGGGCAACAGCATCAGTTCAATCCGCCAGGCGCCATGCCCAATTCTCAGAACACGATCGGGACGCCTTCCTGGAGGATTTTCAAGTGTTGGCTCAAGCCGTGGGCGACGGCCAATTGGCGAAGCCAGCGCGGCGGTTCATCCATGTCTTCAAAAGAAAGCCGGAAGGTCCCGTAGTGCATAGGCACCAGCCACTGGGCTTTGAGATCGCGGAAGGCCTGGATGGCTTCGTCGGGCCCCATGTGAACATGACGAAAGCTATCCGGATAGTAGGCTCCAATGGGCAGCATGGCCACTTCCGGCGGGCTGGTTTGGCCGATTTCCCTGAAACCGCCGA
Organism: uncultured Verrucomicrobiae bacterium; assembly: GCA_963707025.1. Taxonomy (GTDB): domain Bacteria; phylum Verrucomicrobiota; class Verrucomicrobiia; order Limisphaerales; family Palsa-1400; genus JBEKOF01. The sequence continues at coordinate 809,082 of CAVPOM010000006.1, forward strand.
AGTAAGCGCTGTCCCCCGCGTGATAAATGCGTCGGCCCTGATGCTCCAGCAAAAAGCCGCCGTATCCCCGGTGGTCATCCCGCAGAATCCGCGCGCCCCAGTGTTTGGAAGGCGTCAGGGTGACTTTCCAGCCCTGATGCGAAAAACTCTCCCACCATTGCAGTTCAATGATGCGCCCGAACCCCAGATTCCGGGCCAAATCGCCCACGCCCCACGGCACAATGGCGATTTTTGGAGAGTGCAACCGGCGCAGGGTAGGACGATGGAAATGATCGAAGTGGGCGTGGGTGAGCAAGACCAGATCAATGGGCGGCAGGTCTTGGATTTTCAGCCCAGCCCGCCGCACGCGCTTCAAGAGAAAGAGCCAGTTGGCGAAATTCGGATCAATCAGCACGTTCAAATCGGTGAACTGCGCCAGAAACGAAGCGTGCCCGATCCAGGTCAGGGCCGCCTGCCCGCGCGCCAACTTGGGAAATCTGGGCCGGACGTTTTCGCCCGTGCGCCGTGTCAACAGCGCCTTCCAGACCAGCTCGTAGAAAAAGGTCCGCGGATTGAAATGCCTGCTGGGCGTGAAGTCCTTGAAGGAGCGCGGCAGCGGCTTTCTCCGGCGCTTGGGTTTGGGCGCGCGGCCCGTCTCATCTTTTGCCATAACGCGGCTCGGTTTTAATTTTTGCGTTTCAAAATCTCAAGCTGTTCAGTAACATCCCCGCCCGGTCCGGCCCAGGCGCGAGCCGTCGAACCGTTTAACATTACACGCCAAACTGTGAAAATATCAAGCCAACTCGCCCGCCAGCTCGACACTTTCCTGCGCAAAAAACCGGTGTTGGGCAAAAATGTTTACATCGCCCAGGGCGCGGTGGTGCTCGGCGACGTCACGCTGGGCCAGGCCGCCAGCGTCTGGTACCATGCCGTTTTGCGCGGCGACATCAACCGCATTGTCGTCGGCCACCATAGCAATATCCAGGACAACGCCGTCCTGCATCTGGCCGATGATTTTCCGTGCCTGGTGGGTCATTACGTCACCGTCGGCCATGGCGCCATCGTTCACGCCTGTACCGTGGGCGACGAGTGCCTCATCGGCATGGGCGCGGTCATTTTGGACGGAGCGGAGTTGGGGGCGCAATGCGTGGTCGGAGCCGGGGCGCTGGTGACGCAACACACCAAAATTCCGCCAGGCTCGCTCGTCCTGGGCGTCCCCGCCAAAGTCGTGCGCGTCCTGAGCCTGGCCGAACGCGCCAACCTGAAATCCTGGGCCGAAAAATACGCCGCCAACGGAGCCTATTGTTTAAAGCACAAAATCAACCTCGGCGGGCCGTTGCCAGCGGCGGAGCACGTCCGGGCTGGGCGGAACAAATGGCAGCGACCGAAGCTTCCCAAGCCGGCGGGCGCTCACTTTCCTGGCTTCCCCGCCTTGTAAATGGTGAAGATTTCCTCCGCGGAAAGGGCATGGCTGAAAAGCTGCAATTCCGCCGCAGACCCGCTGTAGGGGCGGGTGCCGTCGCTGCCCTGGCAGACGCTTTGGCCCAACACCAGCGGGGTTGTGTTTTGCACGTCCGTGACAGAGGAGTGGCTGGCGGTGTTATTGAGCGCTCCATCCACATAGACCAGATAAGTGACGCTCCCGGAACTGGTGGACTGCCGCACCCAGGCCAGATGATGCCAGGCCCCGTCATTGAGAGGGATGGTCGTAACGAAAGAAACAAACCCCTCCAGCGTGCCATCATCTATTTCCATATTCACGATGCCCGCCTCAGGCGGATTTCCAGTACCCACCCGGATGTCCCACCAATTCCCGAGGTTGCAAATGGGGCGCTTGCCCAAAAAGGCCGTGGGATGATAAGGGGAGGTCGTTTTCATCCAATAAGCGATGGTGAAATCCCGCGCGCCAAAGTTTCCCGCGGCGGGGCCAAAGTCCACCTCCGAACTGCCGCCATTAAACTCGAACGCCTGCCCGGTCAGGCCCGGCCCATAACGCAACCCTCCTGAAACCTCGCCGTCGGAGTGCCCGGCGCTGTCCTTGGCGTTGCCATTGCCGGACCACCGCGCCACCAGCCCGTCGGTCACCGGCGCCTGGCCAAAACAAATCATGCCAAAGCCGGCCAAAAACAAAATCCCCGTCCCAAACCAAACCGGCACTCGTAAGAATGGTGTTTCTCTTCCCATGTCATTGATGCATCAAGCGACTTTGCGCAATGGCCTCCGCCTTGTCGGCTCAATACGAAGGATGTGATCGGGGGCGAGCAGAACGATGTCTCTCGCCACGCCAGTCCCGGCATCCACACCGGCCCCGACCGCGACCAACGCCTCGCTGATAATGATGGATTCAGGATGATCAATATAAACCACCCGGCCATCCGAGGTATAGAAATTCATGGGCGGTTTGAGGGCAAAGATCGTCTGGCGGATCATTTCCGTTTTCATTGTAATAGACCTAAAACATCAGCCGCAGCTTGTAAAGCGATCTCAACCCTTGAATCCCGGCATCCCTCCCATCCGCCCCATCATCTTTTGAAATTTGCCCATTTTCTTCATGGCCTGCTGCATTTGGCTGAAATGGTTGAGCAAATTGTTGACTTCGGACACCTGCACGCCGCTGCCCTTGGCAATGCGGATGCGTCGTTTGGCGTTGAGGATTTGCGGCGCGCGCCGCTCCTGCAAGGTCATCGCGCAAATAATCCCCTCCATCCGCTTGAGTTCCTTCTCCTTTTTGTTCAGGTCCACCCGTTTGACCGCCTCGGCCCCGCCCGGCATCATCCCCACCAGGCTCTCCAGCGAGCCGAGCTTCTTCATGGCCCGCATTTGCTCCAGAAAGTCATCCAGGGTAAACTGGCCCTTGCGCATTTTTTCCTCCAGGCGCCTGGCCTCGTCCATATCCACCGCCTCGGCCGCCCGCTCCACCAGGCTGACCACGTCGCCCATGCCCAGAATGCGCGACGCCATCCGCTCCGGGTGAAACGGCTCGAATTCGTCCAGCTTTTCCCCGGTCCCCATGAATTTAATCGGCTTGCCGGTGACCGCCTTCAAACTCAGCGCCGCCCCGCCCCGCGCGTCGCCATCCAGCTTGGTCAGGATCGCCCCGGTGATCTGCAGGGCCTGGTCAAAGTGCGTCGCCACATTGACGGCTTCCTGCCCCGTGGCCGCGTCCAGCACCAGCAGGATTTCCTGCGGCTGGATCAAGTCGCGCAACCGCACCAGTTCCTGCACCAGCGGCTGGTCAATTTGCAACCGCCCGGCCGTGTCGAAAATGAGCGTGTCGCGGTGGTTTTGCCGGGCGAAATCGAGCGCCTGGCGGGCGATCTTCAAGACATCCGTTTCCCCCTTCAGGGCAAAGACCGGCACCTGGATTTGCCTGCCCAAAGTTTCCAATTGATCCATCGCCGCCAGCCGGTAAACGTCGGCCGCCACCAGCAAAGTCTGCCGCGCCTGCTTTTGCAGCCAGCGGGCCAGCTTGGCGCTGGAAGTCGTTTTGCCCGAACCGTGCAGGCCGGCCAGCAGGAGGCAGCTCGGATTGCCGCTCAACCCCAGCCCCGCATGGGTCGAGCCGAGCAGCTTGACCAACTCGTCATGTATAATTTTGATGATCTGCTGCCCCGGCTGGATGCTTTGCACCACCTCCTGCCCCAGCGCCTTGCGTTTGACCTCCTCGATGAAATCGCGCGCCACCTGGAAATTGACATCCGCGTCCAGCAGCGCCAGGCGCACCTCGCGCAGGGCCTCCCCCGCGTTGGCCTCGGAGATTTTGCCCAGCCCGCGGAGATTGCGGAAGGCGTTCTGCAGCTTTTGGCTCAAAGAATCGAACATGCCCGCAATCTAAAGTTGAACCTCCGTCTTGCAAAGCCCAAAGACAGGGGAGACACAGTGGCAGGCGCAAGACAAAGCTCTTCAACTCATTGGTCCCATGCGTCCCATGCGTCCTATTCTTCGCCAATCCAACCCAGGGCTGATTTTTGGCCCGCGCCGCGCTGCCCTCACGGCGTCGCCGCCGGTTTGCGGATTTTCAACCGCTCTTCCAGCAGCCGGACGCGGGTGCCGCCGCCGACAAATAAACTCTCTGGGAACTGGTAAGTGCTGGTGAGGTCGTTGAGTATTTTGCTTTCCTGATAGGTGTTCAACGCCAGGCCGGCCAGATACTGCAGACGCAGGTTGCGGTCGGTGTTGATTTGGGCGTCGCTCATCCAATCGCCCAGATCGGCCGCGCGGGCGGCGTAAGTGGCCAGCAAATCCACCGCGTTGTGGAAGCCGACCTCCTCCAGCGATTGCCGCACCGCGGCATTTTCCGGCCGGTCCAATCGCGCCTGCCACTGGTCCACGTCAATCACCGTCGGCTCGACCTGCCCGAACAAGACCGCGTCATAACCCGATCCGTTTTCGTCGTTGCTCCAGACAATCCCGTTGGGGAACACCTTGAAGAAAGTGGCCAGCACGCTTTTGATCGTGTCCGAATTGCTCTCATAGAACGGAATCCACAAGGACATGACGCCGCCGGGGTTCAGGTGCGCCTTGCACATCTGGTAATACTCCACCGTGTTGAGCGCGGCGCAGCCTTTGACCCAGGGATCAATCGGGTCCGAGGTGATGACGTCGAATTTCTCCTTCGTCGTTCGGATATAATGGCGCCCGTCGTCATGCACCACCTCCACCCGCTTGTTATCCACCACGCTGTAATTCTCCTTGCTGAACCTGGGCGTGACATGATCGGGCACCAGCGGTTCGATGTCGCAAATGACAATGCGCTGGATATTGGTGTGGGGGATAAACGAGCCGGCCGTGACCCCCGCGCCGCACGCGACCACCAGGACATTGGTGGGATTGGGGAAGGCCAGCGCGGAAATGTGCCCGAGCATCCGCTGCAGCCGCATGTCGCGCGGGTCGTTGGAGGCCTGCACTTTGCCCGCCGAGTGGAAGCTGCGCACCCCGTCCGTTCGCATCGTCACTGCGACCGTGCCGTTGAGCCCTTCGCCAACATACTCGCAATAGGTGTTGAAGCCGGTCCCTCCTTGCGGGACCTTGTCTTCCTCGATAATGCCCGGCGCCAACTGGCCGCCATAGGTCGCCACAAAACGCCCATAAGCAACCACCCCCCACGGCAACACGCCCACATGCCACGCCAGCAAAATCGCCAGCGCCAGCGCGCCGCTCATTCCCAACGCGCCCCCCGCACCGAGCGCAGCTTCCGGCGCCGGCCCGGCGGACGGGGTTTTGCGCCAGAGCAGTGGCGCCAGCACCACCAGCCCGGACACAGAGGACAATAAAATCAACACCCGCTGGGCCGCCTGCGTGCCGGCCAGGGGAATCAAGAGCAGGCTGAAACCCAGCGCGCCCAAAATCGCACCAACGGTGTTGGCCGCATAAACTCCCCCCACCAGCCGGCCCGGATCCTGCCCCCGCGATGACACAGACGCCAAGGCCAGGGGAAAACTCGCGCCCCACAAAAGCGGCGCGGGCAAAATGGCCCACAGACAACACGCCAGATCCAACTGAAAGATGTACCACGGACCGGAGCCGGGCATATCCAGTCTGATCGGCCAGTTCGGCAGCGAGCCGGTAATCATCCAGGCGGTCCAGGCCACCGCCCCGGCCAGGAGCAATTGGCAAATGCCAAATGCCAGGCGCGGCCGCGCCGTCAAGCGCGCCACCACCGACCCCAGGCTGCTGCCCAGTCCCAGCCCCGCCAGGAAGACGGCCAGGATAATCGAAAACGTATAAACCGTCGCTCCCAACATCAGGGCCAGGAGCCGCGTCCAAACCACCTCCGCGCCCAGGGCCGCCAGGCCGGACAAGGCGATGGCGAGATAAACCGCCCCAAATCCCTTCATCGCCGCCCCGGCAGGGCGAGACTCCGTTCGAGCCGCGAGTAACGGCCGCCTCTGCCGCCGGTTTGAAAGAAGTCAGCGCCGCCAAACCAAGCGCCAGCGCAGCGACCGCGGCATTGATGCTGGCGGCCACGAAGGTCGCAAAGGCCATGTCGTGGACGCGCAACAGGTAAAAACCGGCGAGCAGACAGCCGAAAACCGCGCCGGCAATGTTGCCTCCGTAAAAAAATCCGAGCCAGGAAATTCCTCGCGGCGTGGTCTCGACCCAGCGCGACATGGCGGGCAGCGTCGCCCCCATCAGCAAGGTGGGAGGCACCAAACAGACCCCGGCCACCACACAACGGACGACGATTCCCCCGAAACCGCTCCCGCCCACGGCCGTGTAGATTTGGGTGACCCAGGGCATCCCGAACAAAATGGCGATGCCGATGGCGCCGATCCCCAACTCGAGCACGGCATAGACGCGCAGGGGATGATGCCGTCCCGAAACCAGGCGGGGAAGCAGATAACTGCCCAGGCACATTCCTCCCATGTAGGCGCCGAGCAAAACGCCCAGGGAAACCGTGGTCAGGCCGATGACCAATTGCAGAAGTTGCAGCCAGATAATTTCATAGATCAGCGCGGCGCAACCGCTGCCGATGAACAGAAGCAGCATCGCCGGCAGAAACCGGCGCGATGCCAGCAGGCCGTCAGGTTCGTTTGGTTCTTGATCGCTCAAAATGATGAATATTTCCGGGAGCACACTGCCGCATCCCCCTTGGTTTCAAAAGCTAATTCGTTCACGATTTCGTTCCCGGATAATGACGTTTGCCAACCCGCGCGGGTTACACCCCTGCAAAACGACGTCCGGAACTTCACCAGCGGCGGGAATCGGTTCTCAGCGGGGGGCATCTCCTCGAAAAAATCCGTCCGTCTGCGCGAAGAACACGACCAATTGGGTTGACTAATAACTTGGATTAGGCTTTAATGGACATGTGCCGAAAGACCGGTGCATTGAAACCTGAACAGGTCGCGCGCCTTTTGAGGAGGCCAAATCACTCATGAAAACGACTCGGTTCCTTATGGTGCTGTTGTTTCTGACCGCTCCGGCGGCGCAGGCGCAATTCAATTTTATTACCAACAATGGCGGGGCCATCATTACGGGCTACACGGGGCCGGGCGGGGCGGTGAGCATCCCGGGCATCCTTGGCGGGCTGCCGGTGACGGAGATCCAAGGCTCCGGATTCGAAGACAAGGGGATCACGAGCGTCGCCATTCCCGCCAGCGTGACGAACATCCAGGCGCAGGAGTTCGCGCCCAATGACTCGCTGACATCGTTTACGGTGGATTCCAGCAACCCGGCGTATAGCAGCGCCGGCGGGGTGTTGTTCGATAAGAGCGGGACGACGCTGGTGGAGTATCCGCCCGGGGTGAGCGGGAGCTACACGATTCCAGGGAGCGTGAGCAGCGTCGGAGAGAGCGCCTTTGCGGCGTGTTACTACTTGAGCGGTGTGACGATTCCCGGCAGCGTGACCAATATCGGGGCGACGGGATTTGGATTTTGCTTCGGCCTGACCAACGTGACGATTCCCGCCAGCGTGACGGGCATCGGGCCCGATGCGTTCATTAATTGCTACAACCTGCCGGCCATCACGGTGGCGGCGGGGAATCCGTCTTTCACCAGCGCGGGCGGAGTGTTGTTCGACAAAAACCAGACGACGCTGCTGGATTATCCGGCGGGACTGGACGGAACCTACGCGATTCCGAGCGGGGTGATGGTCATTGGGACGAACGCCTTCTTTTTGTGCGATGGCCTGACCGGGGTCACCTTCCCAGCCAGCGTCACGAGCCTCCAAGACGGCGCGTTCTCGGATTGCGCCGGGCTGACCAACGTGACACTGGGCGCCGGAGTGAACTACATTTCCACGTCGGCCTTCGCCGGCTGCGGCCAGTTGACGGCGATCAACGTGGATCCAGGCAATGCGTTCTTGAGCTCTCTCAACGGCGTGGTCTTCGACAAGAGCCAAACGATGCTGATTCGATTCCCGCCCGGCTTCAAGGGGGGCTACACCATTCCGGGCACGGTGACGAGCATCGCAGGCTATGCCTTCGAGGACTGCGACCTGAGCGGCGTCATTATTTCCAGCAATGTCGCCAGCATTGGATTCCTTTCCTTTCAAGGCTGCGGCAGTCTGACCAACGTGACCATGTCCAACGGCGTCGCCAGCATTGGCGAGCTTGCCTTTGCCGACTGCTCCAAACTGGCGACCGTGACCATTCCCGCCACCGTTGGGGATCTCCCGACCGATGTGTTCGCCTATTGCGGCCTGACCAGCGTTTATTTCGAGGGTAATAAGCCCATGTCGGATGCGATGGCCTTCCTGGGCGACAGTGCAACTGTTTATTATTTGGCCGGGACCAGCGGGTGGGGCTCCACGTTTGATGGTCTCACCACGGTGATAGAGGACGCGCCGAGTCCAAATGGCTCGCTGCAGGTCACGATCCTGCCCCCCGGCGCGGTGGCCGCCGGGGCGCAATTCCAAGTGGATGGCGGGGTTCTTCAGCCGGGCGGGGCGACGGTTTTGGGCCTGTCGGTGGGGACACACACGGTGAGTTTCACGACGGTCAACGGGTGGACGGCGCCAAGCAATCAAATGGTTTCCGTCACCGCCGCTGTCACCAACTCGGCCTCGGGCACCTATAGCGTGGAAGCCGCGCCGGCGTCGGATTTTACTTTTGTGACCAACGCGGGCAGCATCACGATCACCGGATACACGGGGCCGGGGGGCGCGGTGGGGATTCCCCCGACGATCACCGGCCTGCCGGTGACAGGAATCGTCCAGCCGGGGTTTTCCAGTCTCAGCACCGTCACGAGCGTCACGATTCCAGACAGCGTAACGAACCTTGGGGATTTTACTTTCGTTTCCTGCTCGGGCCTGGCCGAGGTGACGATTTCGCAGAACGTCACCAACATCGGAGTGGGGGTGTTCGAGGACTGCTTCAGCCTGAGCGAAGTGACGTTTCGCGGCGCCGTGACGAGCATTGACGACGATGCCTTCGCCTCGTGTCATGATCTGATTCTGACGATTCCTGACAGCGTGACCAACCTGGGGCAATATGCGTTTTTCGGCAGCAGCTTGACTAACGTGCTGATCCCCGCCGGGCTGACCAGCATCGGTGAGGCGGCGTTTCTGGATTGCGACCTTCTGCCGGCGATCATGGTGGATCCGGCCAATCCGGCCTACGCGAGCGTGGGGGGAGTGTTGTGCAACAAAAGCCAGACGGAGCTGGTGCAATACCCGGATGGCAACCCGGCAACGTCGTACACGATTTCCAACAGCATCACGAGCATTGGAGATCTGGCGTTTTCGTACTGCCATCTGACCAGTATCAGCATCCCGGCCAGCGTGACGAATATCGGGAACTATTCCTTCGACAGTTGCAGCTTGCTGACGGGCGTGACCATTCCAGACAGCGTCACGAGCATTGGAAATGATGCCTTCGCTCTTTGCGGCGCCTTGCCCGGCATAACCCTCCCGGCCAGCGTGACCAACCTGGGGTCGGTTCCGTTTGCCAACTGTGACATCATGACGGCGATCACGGTGGCGGCGGGAAATCCGGCTTATAGCAGCGTCAATGGCGTGCTCTACAACAAGACGGGAACGCAACTGGTGGAATATCCGGGCGGCCTGGGCGGCAGTTTCACCGTTCCGGACGGCGTCGCTGACATCGGTTCGGAGGCGTGCGGGGGCTGCTTGATCACCAGCGTGACGATTCCAGGCAGCGTGACCAACATCGAGTTTAGCGGATTCTTCAACTGCATCAACCTGCAGAGCGTGACCATGATGGAGGGGCTGACGGCCATCGGGGCGGGGGCGTTTGAGAGTTGTTATGCGCTGACCAATTTCGTGCTGCCGGGGAGCTTGACGAGCATCGGGTTTTCCGCGTTCGGAAGCTGTGGCGCGCTGACGACCGTCATCATCCCGAGCACAGTAACGAGCGTGGGGGATTATGCGTTTGCCTACTCCAGCAGCCTGGCGGCGGCCTATTTCGAGGGGAATGCGCCGCCGGATGATGCCACGGTGTTCGCCAGTGACAGCCAAGCGACGGTTTACTATTTGCCGGGCGCGACCGGGTGGGCCTCGACATTCGGGACCGCGCCGACGAAGGCGTTGACAGGGATTGCCATCACGGCCCATCCGGGCAGCGGCGATGTCCCGCTGCCAGTAAGCTTCACGGCGGCGGCGGTGGATGGCGCCACCAATCCGGTGGTGAATTGGAATTGGAACTTTGGGGACGGTTCGACCAGCGCGGCGCAGAACCCGTCGCACACCTACGCCGCCTTCGGCCATTTCACGGCGGCCTTGGTGGAAACCAACAGCGCGGGCCTCCCGGTCGCCGGAGCGGCGATATCGCTCACCGTGGCGCCGGTGCCGGTATATTCGGGGCTGGCGGAAAACGGCGGGTTTGAGACGGGGGATTTCACGGGATGGGATCTGTTCGGCGGCGATCCGGGAGATAATTTTGTCACCAACGCCGTGAACGGGACTCTTCCCCATTCTGGGGCTTATTGTGCGGCGTTGGGGTCAGCCGGGACCGCCCTCAGCTATCTTTCGCAAACGCTGGCGACGACCGCGGGCGAGCCGTATATGATCTCGTTGTGGCTGAACAGCCCGGATGGCTTGGGCCCGAATGAGTTTCTGGTGTCGTGGAATGGAACGACCTTGTTTGACCAAACCAATATTGCGGCGATCGGATGGACCAACCTGCAGTTTACAGTGTCGGCGACGGGAACTAACACCGTGTTGGAGTTGGGATTCCGGGACGACCCGAGTTTTCTCGAGCTGGACGACATCAGTGTTTATCCCGAGCAGCCGGGCATCGCCGGCCTGAGCGTGGCGGGGTCAAATCTTGTGCTTGACGGAACCAACGGGCAGTCCGGCCACACCTATATCGTGCTGACGAGCACGAATCTGGCCCTGCCCTTGAGCCAATGGACGCCGGCGGCGACCAATCTCTTGAGCGCGAGCGGGAATTTCTCCATCACCGTTACCAACACGGTGAGCGTGGGGCATCCGCAACGGTTTTACATTCTCCAAACGCAATGAGCGAATTCGGCGCTATTTTGGCCCAAAACGCTTCCGCAATAGTTTGCGCAGCTCGTTGATGACAGGAATGGTGGAGCCGGGGGGATTCGAACCCCATGTAAAGCCCCGGATTCATTGGGGAAAACTGAGGACTACACTGGAAAAGACACTGGATTTTCAATCGTTCTGGGTCACGACCTGTCACGCGTAGTCACTGCCTGGGCTGAACTGCCTGCCGCACTCAAGGCCGCAATCCTCGCGATTGTTGACACGGCCACGAAGGAGGGGGGCCAGTGATACAGGAGCGGCACGGCGGCGAAGTAGAACGAGCAGAACCGATGCTGCGAGCCACCAGCTCGTCGGTTCTGCGGTCGAATGTTGTCTCAATTGGCGAGGCGGAAGGGGCGAGGGCGGTGCGGCCCGCCAGGGCCGCCCGCCCCGCCCTTCCTTGTCTATTGAGTAATAATTGCACCACAGAGGAGAAAACTGAACCTCTCAACATCCTCAAGGGCGGTCACAAACGCATGGCCCAAGTCCTCTTTTTGGAGATCATGGCGCTGGTCGCGCTTTACGGCATCGAACGAATTGGCTTTTTTACGCTCACCTTCGCGGACCACGTTACCAGCCTCCGGGAAGCGCAACGCCGTTTCCGCTCCATTCGCGCTCACGTCATCGTCAAACGCTATGAGCGGGCCATTGTGGTTTGGGAACGGCATGAATCCGGGAGAATCCACTTTCACCTGGTCGTTGTCCTGGCCGATGATATTCGCACGGGCGCGAATTTCGCGGCCTTCAAATGCAAAGATTACCGGAGCGCAAACCGGGCGTTGCGGGCGGAGTGGGCTTTCTGGCGGAACACCTGCCCGGAATACCGCTTTGGACGGCATGAACTGATGCCCATTAAATCCAACGCCAAGGGCATTGCCCGTTACGTCGGCAAATACATCGGCAAGCCGAGGCGGAAGTGCCGCGTGCCCGGTTTGGCGACAGTCCGACAGCTACCGTCACGCAGGCGGCAACACCACCCGGCGCAACCGATGGTTCAGAACTTCAAAAGAGGTACAGAAAAGGTGCGGTTGAGATTTGTTGGGCGGAATTTCAGGCAGTGCAAAACTCACATAACATACTTAACGCCACAACTTTAAGAAGTGGTGGCAGGACCCGGAATTGAACCGGGGACACAAGGATTTTCAGTCCTCTGCTCTACCAACTGAGCTATCCTGCCTAACCAATTGCAAATACGTTACTTGCACGCTGATTTTTAGATGCAAATTTTCTTGTTGCATCCCACCGTTGTATCCCGTATATTAAACTCGATGAAAGCGATATACGAAACTACGTCGGCGGAACGAGAAAGCATCCCGGCACCAAAGCGCGACCCGCACCTGTCCACGGATGGCAAGTGGCGCTCATTCCCGAAAGTCCCGAATTTGCTGCAATACGTCATTGCGGGAACATATTACGCTCGCTGTAAGGTCAATGGCAAGCCCGTACGTTCAAGTCTCGAAACCGACGTGTTTTCAGTGGCCAAGGTTCGACTCCCGGACAAACTCAAGGAGTTGCGGAAGCCCAAAGCAGTGGTCGGCACGTTCACCGATGGGCGCGTGCAATTCGAACAACAAACCAAGTGCGACCACACCCTGGCGGAATTGTCGAAGGTTTATCGTCTTCGCTGCATTGAATGCCTCTTGCGCTCGTGGCCGGAACTGGACGCCAAAAAGGTGGACACCATTACAGAACCGGAATGCCGTCAATGGGCGCAACGCTACGCCGAAAAATATGCTCCGCAATTCTTCAACAATACGCTCAACGTATTCCGCCAGGTTCTCGGGCTCGCCGGTCTTGGGCATGACGCGAATCCCGTTTTCAAAATCAAACGTCTGGGAGTGCGGTCAAAACCCTTGGAGCTTCCGACGACGGAGCAATTTGAGCGGCTGGTGGAAGTGATCGCCACATCCGGCGCTGGCCAGTCGAAAGACTGCGCTGACTTGGTGAGTTTCTTGAGTTTCACCGGCTGCCGCATCGCCGAGATGAAACAAGCCCATTGGCGAGATGTTGATTGGGACCGCAACGAAATCACCATCCAATGCGTGAAACGCCGTGCAACCAGCAATGCGTCGCTTACAAGGGTCATTCCTTTGATTCCGGCGTTGCGCCAGTTGCTCGAACGGTTGAAACAGAAACAGCAGCCCCAGGCCGACGACAGGATTTGCCAAGTCTCAGAATGTCAAAAATCGTTGACACGGGCCTGCCGCATTGTCGGTTGCGCCCGGCTCACCCACCATTCCTTGCGACACCTTTTTGCGACGCGCTGCGTTGAAAGCGGTATTGATATTCCGACTGTCGCTCGTTGGCTTGGACACAGTGATGGCGGAATGCTGGCGCTCAAAATTTATGGTCATTTGCGCCGGGAACATTCGCAAAGCATGGCCGCAAAAGTGACCTTCGGAACCAATGGCGCAGCGACAAATGGTTAAGGTCACAAAGACGCGCGAGCAAACCGTCTTGTTCAAATCCCGCTCGCTGGCCACTTGACCCGCCTTCGCCAGAGTCCTGACGGAAATAATTAAATCACAAGGTTTAGATTCGTGAAGAACGATCAGCTTTGCCCGCCGTACCGAGGTGAAAACCGCCTCAACTGGATTCTTCCATGTTTTGTCTGGTCTAATTGGACATTCCTGCTACCGTCTCAGTCGTTTAGAACTACGATTCAAAGAAACAGTTTTTTATGTGTGACACTGCAAGCAGTGAGATTTTATGAAAGAACGTTGGCTGTCAGTTCAACAAATTGCGACGCATTTGGGCGTCAACCCGGATACGATCTACAAATGGATCGAACGAAAGAAACTCCCGGCGCATAAAGTAGGACGCCTCTGGAAATTTCTGGCCTCCGAGGTTGACGAGTGGGTCAAAGGCGGCAAAGCGGGTCAGAAAAAGGAGAAAAAATGACGACCTCAACGAATCATCCCAAACAACCGGGTCATTATGAATAGCGAATCTGCACCCGAAACCCGCGTGTCCGCTGCTCCGGGCGCTGTCATTAAACCGTGGTTGAGCGCCGTTTTGATTTTCGCACTGGCGGGCAACGTGCTCCTCTCGGCGATACTCATCATAAAACTGAGTGGCTTCGAGGGCATGAAAAGACGGGCTGATGAGACTGAGGCCGAAGCAGCAAAGAACCGCACGGCATTAGCGTCGCTTCAAGCTGATGTGGATTCGCTGAGTAAGCAGAAAGACGCTTTGGCACCAACAGTGGCGGACTGGGAAAAGCGCCTCAAAGAAAAAGCTGTCGCGGAAGCTGCTTTAGCGAATATGGAAGGGAAGCGACAGCAGGCAGAGTTGGATATTGCTCAAGCAGGCAAACATCTGGAAGAAATCAGTCGGAACGTGCTTGAGTCAGAAAAGCAAAAAGCCGAACTTGACTCGGCCATCGAAAGGCTCAAATCGGAACTGGTGTCTCTGACAAAAACGAACACGGACGCCAAAGCCTTGTTAACCCTCGCTTCGGAAGCAGAGCGACGGCTTGATGACGCAACGAATGCCCTCGCCAGTACCAACGCGCGTCGCAAGCAATTTGACGCTGATGCCACCGCAGCGCAGACACGCCTCGACCAACTCCAAAAAGAAGCCGACGACCTGCGCCAGACGCGGGAAAAGTCAAATACTGAGTCGGCCACATTGCGTCAACAAATTCAGTCCTTCAAAGACCAACTCGCCACGTTCGATCAGCAGGCGGCAGATTTAAAAGCGCGTCAGGCCGCTGTCGGGCAGGAGGAACAAAAACTTGCGAAACTCCAGCAGCAAGTCGCGGGGGCTGAGGCTCGTGCCACGGAGATAGAAGCCCGGCAACAGCAGGCTACATCGGAACTCGCGCTGTTGACCAATCGCGTGGACCAGGCCCGGAGCCAAGCCGCCGATTGGGAAACCAAACGCGATATAAACCAACAGGCTGGAACCAAAGCCGCACAGGACCTGGCGGCTGCGCAAAAGATTCTTTTCGAGACCCAAGCCTCACAAGATCAACTCTCCCGCGACCAGGCCAAGCTCATCGCTCAAATCGCTGCATCGAAATTGGACTTGGAGCAATCGCGCAAAGATGCCGCCGAGGCGGAGGTGCGCCTGGAAACTGTGAAGGGCGCATTTCAGAAGGCCGACGCTGACCTGGCTGCGACCCGCAAATTATCGCAGGAGTTCTCTGCCAAGCAGGGCGAATTGACGCGCGAAGTTGCGGGATTGGAGGCGACCATTGAACGCCTGAAAAAGGAGAAGGAGGCGTTGGAGAAAGAACTCGGCAAGCTGGAAAGTCAGAAACCGAAGGCCCCGGCGGAGGGAAATAAATGAAACATTTTTTAGGAGGAAATGATGCCTGACACACAACTAATCCAATGGTCTCTCTGGGGACTCTCGCTGTTGGCTGGCGTAGGGGCGATTCTCGCCTTATTTAAGCTCCGATTTGCCGAGCGATTCCTGCCACAGTGGAACCAACTCAAGGAGTTGGACGCCACGTTGCCGCTTCGCCAGGAAGAATTGCGGCAGGCGACAGACGGCATAGACAAGTGCCGCGCAGAAATCGGTCAACTTGAGGCAACGGTCGGGGCACCTGCGTATTCTCAAAGAGTGGCAGAATGCCAACCCGGAAGCCCCAGCGCGCATTCAGCAAATGATGACCGACCTTGAACGGTGCAAATCCGAACTGGCCGCTGTCCAGCAGAAGCTCGCGCAGGACGAGCAGCGCCTCAACGAGGTCGCTCAAGAGACGAAGCTATTCAGTCAGGAGAAAGCCCAACTTACGCAGGAGACCGGCACGCTCCGCGACCAACTCGCAGGGCTTCACAAGCAAAAGGCCGAACTTGAAAAATCCTTGCGCGACCTCGACGACCAGCGGCGGCAGTCCGAAATCAAACTTTCGACCATGAGAGAGCAAGTCGCGGCGAACGAGGCTGAATTGACACGACTGCGGACGCAACTTGACCAAGTACTCCGAGAGAAGCGAGAGGCTATTGCTGAACGGGATCAAGTCGTTGCCGGACGAGACGCCGCAAAATCGGAACTTGCACTCTTGACCAAACGGGTCGAAGGGGCGCAACAGGAACTGAAACAACTTCGCGATTTAGCCGACGCAAAGTCAAAAGAAAAACGCCAGTTGGAGGATGAAATTGCGGCTCTAACACGGAAGCGAGATACCATCGCCAGTGATTCTCTCAAGGCCGAGGAGGAACTTCGGAAGCTGAGGGGCCAGCTTGACCAGTTGAGCCGGGAACGCCATGCGGCGGTTACAGAACGCGACAAGGCGTTTTCGGACCGGGACGCCGCGCGCACAGAATTGGAAGGTTTGAAGAAGTCCGTCGAAACCTACAAGGCGCTTGTGGACAACCTTAATATGCGATTGAAACAAGCCGACGTTGGCCACACGGACATGGCCAAGGCGCTTGAGGACTTGGCTCAACCCGCGCTCAAGTTCGCATTCAATCGCGGCGCCAACCTGGATGAAAGCGCGGCACTACGCCATTTGGCCGAACACTTGCGCGCAAAAGGGCTTCACTACCCCGATCGCATTCAACTCGCGTTTCACACCAGTCTCAAGGCGGCTCACATCAATCCGCTGGTCGTACTGGCGGGGGTTAGCGGCACTGGTAAAAGCGCACTGCCGATGGCCTACGCCGAGGCACTTGGAATGAATTTCCTCAGTTTGGCGGTGCAACCCGGCTGGTCTGGGCCGCAAGACTTGCTCGGGTTTTACAACTACCTCGAACGAAAATACAAAGCCACCGAACTGGCCCGCGCGCTCGCTCAAATGTCGCGGTTCTCGGCGGAGGATCTGCCGGGCCTTACAGTCCAGCCGCGAAAGGATCAGATGCTTCTGCTCTTGCTGGACGAAATGAATCTTGCCCGCATCGAGTATTATTTTTCGGACTTCCTCAGCCGATTAGAACAACGCCGTGGGCGAAACATTCAGGACACACAACGCCGTCGTGAAGTGTCGCTTTTGGTGGATGCAGGCAGCTTGCCGGCTGGCGAAATACCGCGCTTTATCTTCCCGGACTTCAACGTTCTTTTTGTCGGAACGATGAACGAGGACGAGTCAACGCAGTCACTTTCAGACAAGGTGATTGATCGGGCGAACGTGCTTCGTTTCGGCGCGCCCAAAGAACTCATGGCCGCACACGCTTCGCCTGATGCGCCGACCACGGAATTCCTGCCTCACGCCAAATGGGAGCAGTGGATACGGTCTTTCGACGGAACTGCGTTCGATGACGAACGAAAGACACTCAACCAGTTAAATCAGACTTTAGAGACTGTGAACCGGCCGTTTGGCTTCCGGGTCTATCGAGCGATCCTCGACTACATTGCCAACTATCCCAATGCCGCCACGGATGCGGCCCGTCGTCGCAACGCGTTCGCAGACCAGATTGAACAAAAAATCATTCCAAAACTGCGTGGACTTGATACGCAGGACGATACTGTGGGCGGCGGCGAGGACGGGATGCAAAACGGGCGGTTGACAACGGATCGGTTGTTGCATGATTAAAAGGGTAACATTATATGCTCACGTTTGCTCAAGCGTTGGAGTTGGCCGAGACCTGGATTAGGATCGTCACGGGAGATCAGGCTATTGTGGTCAAAGAGGACACGCTCAAACGACCCTACGGGTGGGTTTTCTTTTACCAGAGTCGTAAATACTTGGCCTCTGGCGAGACGCGGGATAGGCTGGCAGGGAACGCGCCCATTTTAATTGATCGAGTGAACGCCGAGCTTCGAGTCACTGGCACGGCGCACTCGATTGAGAAGTATTTGGCGGACTACGAAGCGACGATCCCGGCGGCGCGGAAGCAAATGAGCCCACCGAAAGAGCCGTGAGTGCGGGATGTTAGGGTGTTTCGATCTGATCCTTCATACGGTAACTCCGGCCTTCCACGATCACCGTTTCGGCGTGGTGCAGGAGCCGGTCCAGCACGGCGCTGGTCAGGGTGCTGTCGTTGTTGAAGATTTTGGGCCAGTTTTTATAGGGCTGGTTGGTCGTGACGATGGTCGAACCGGTCTCGTAACGCTGGCTGAAGACTTGGAAGAGCAAATCGGCGCCGGTTTTATTGATCGGCAAATATCCAAGCTCGTCAATACAAATTATGCTGGGGCTCATGTATTTCTTGAGTTCGGCTTTGAGGCGGTGGGTGGATTGGGCCGCCGCCAGAGTGTTGACGATGTTGATGGCGGTGGTGAACAGCACCGTGTGGCCGGCCAGACAGCCCTCATAGGCCAGCGCGGTCGCCAAGTGGCTCTTTCCGAGGCCGGCGCCGCCCATGAAAATGACATTGGCCTTGGCCTTGAGGAAGGAGAGGCGGAAGAGATTTTGCACTTGGGTTCGATTGATTTTCTTGGGCCAAGTCCAGTTGAACTGTTCGAGGGTTTTAATGACCGGAAAGCGCGCCGCCTGGATGCGGCGCTGGGTCGCCCGGTCCTTCCGCCGGAGGGCTTCGCCTTCGGCCAGGCGGCTTAGAAAGTCCAGTTGCGTCCAGTTTTTCTCCGCCGCCTCTTGGGCCAGGGCTTGGTGGTGCTCCTGAAAATAGGAGAGTTTGAGGTAAAACAAATGCGTCACAAGTTGATCGTCGTTCATGGGTTGGGTGGAGAGTCGGGTTGGTTCTTGGAGTCGTAAAGAGAGAGGTCTGGCGCGGGCAGATCCAACTCCAGCAGGTCTTGTTGCCGAGTCAGGTGCAACGCGCCGGGTTCCTCGGGCGGATGCTGGCGTTGCTGTAAAAGGTTGGCGATGTATTCGCAGGAAAAAGCCTGATAGGTGAAGGCGTCTTCCATGGCGCGAGCGACCGCTTCGACGCCATAAAGCTCGCTCAAGGCGACGATCTTCTGGACGTGATGTTTGGGATTGAGACGCCGCTGTTCCAGTTGCTGATAGTAATCGTCGGCCTTGGGGCACAGGGCCAAAAAGCGCAGGTAGAGCTTTTGCTCGCGTGCCTTTTTACGGTGCAAGAGCAAGGGCGCCACATGGTCGGGCAACTCGTAGTCCTGGTTGCGGTCGTAACGGCGCACATGTTCGGCCACCAGCTTCTCCTGGTCATAAACCAGGAGCCGGTCGGCGAACCGTTTCAAGGTGAGCTGGCTCGACGCATACTGGCAGGGGACCGAATAACGGTTGCCATCAACGATGATGCGGAACTGACTGTTGACCCGGACGGGGCCTACGACGGCCGCCTCATAAGGCAGCGGATGGAGGGGCTTGAGGTTTTCCTGGGTGAAGAGTTCCTGGGGCGTTTTTTGGGTCTGACCGTGAACCCGGATATTGGCCACCGTGTCCAACCAATAGCGCGCCGCCGGATTAACGGCTTGAAAATCCGAGAGTTGCAGACCGTTGAGGAAGTTCTTTTTGACATATCCCACGCCATTCTCGACGCGCCCTTTTTCCTGGGGCTGAGATGGGCCACAGGCTCTGATTTGAAAACCGTGATGGTTGGCAAAATCCAAGTAACGCGGGTTGAACGTGATCGAGGTGCCGACCCGGCTCAAGACGGCGACCTTGCAGTTATTGACCCAAACCTGGCACACCACCCCACCGAAGTATTCCAGGGCGTGCTGGTGGCAGGCCAGAAAATGCTCCATCGTTTCGGCCAGCGTGAACTCCAGATACATTTTGCGGCTGAAGGCCAGCACCATGATAAAAAAGGACAGGCGGCGCTGGGTGGATCCCACCGGGACCGAACCGGCGCATCCCCAGTCCACTTGGGCGCACTCTCCGGGTTCAAAGTGGAGCGTCAGGAAAGCCGGCCGCGGTTTGGGGCGCACCTGGCGCACGAACTCCTTGAGGATGGTGTAGCGTCCCTGGAAGCCCCGCTCCTTGAGTTGCTGGAAAATCTGCTGGGCCGAGTAAGCATGTTGTTCCAACAGGCGGACGATGTCGCCCTTGAACGGATCAAGTTTGCTGGGGCGCTGAGGGATGGCGGCGGGCTTAAAACTCTCCCGCCCGGCCCATTTGCGGACGGTGTTCAAACCCAGTTTGAGTTCGCGGGCGATCTGCCGCAGGCCCAGCTTCTTTTCGGTGAACAACTGCCGAATCTGGCAATAGGTTTGATAATCGATCATGCCGCACCTCCCAGCGCCTTGCGCAAAATGTCCCCCACGCTGACCGGGCCCGACCGGTCTCCGCTGACGGGTTCCAAGCTCAGGACCTGGTAAAGAGGTTTTTCATAGGCAATCAGCCCGGCTTGGACCAATTGCTGGCGGCTGGCCGAAAGACCCACCTGATCTATTTTCAAGCGCCGCATCAGCGAGGCGTCGGAGTAGTAGCTCAGTCCCTCAACGTTGGCCACGCTGGTCAGGAACAGGTAGAGCGCCCAAGCCGCGTGATCACACCGGAGGAAGTAGTTTTCCCGCACCAGCCGGTGATCGATCCAGCTGAACTGGGGCGGGACTTTCCGGAGCCGCTCCGGATTGAGGACACGTTTTTTCATGCAATAATCTTTCAAGGTTCATGCCGGGCACCATGCCCAGAATGTCGTGTCCCTTGCTTACCAAGCGCCGGGCACTGGTGGCGATGTCGTCTTGCAAGGTACTGCCGACGAACATGGAGATAAGCCCCACAAACAGAGGCACTTGCATCGAACAGAGGTCTTGTAAGGTACAGTCGGGAGCATTTTTCGCAACTTCTTGTGGCGCAGGAACTTGCTGCGAACAGCCGTCTTGTAAGGTACGGCACCGGTAGCGAGCGGTGTTTTTCCAGTAGCCCGGGTGCTCCTTCTGCCAGTCGCGGGCTCGCTGGGCGTTCTCCTCATCCCGGAAGTAATTTTCGTTCTCCGGCTTGGCCAGCCATGCCCGCATGAGCTCGCGTTTTCTGGCCTTGCGGCAGTCGGGTTTGAGGCAATAGCACTGGCGTTGTCCACCCCGGTAATCGGGAAGAAAAAGTTCGTTGCAGTGCAAGCACTTGCGTCGGGGTTGCGGCGGCTTCATCGGTTCCAAAATCAAAAGGAACCAGTATCGGAAAACGGAGCCGAAGAACGGAAGAAAATCCAGCCGCAAGAAAAATCAAAGGGGAGAAGAAGGAAGAAGATTTTTCAGCGAATCCTCCGAAGAAAATCCACAGGAAGAAGATCCCATTCTAAACCGCCCGTTTTGCATCCATTCGACTTCGC
>CAVPOM010000007.1:0-550863 GCA_963707025.1 uncultured Verrucomicrobiae bacterium
GGAATCGAACCCTCGTCTCATATCTTTTTGCGCCATTGATTATCAAGCATTTACAAATTGGCATAGTACAAGCCTTTCATAATTTGGGCAAACAATTCCTTTAATGACTAAGTTTTAAATCCCGCCGGCTGATACCTTCTTCCCAAGGGGCTGGCTGAGAATATCATGTAACTGGATCTGCTTTATATCTTTACAAACTTAAGATAATGTGATACTCCGACCATCGCTACGGACAGCGAGTCGCTGACCGAGTTCACCCAACGAAACATCCCGGCCATGATCCATGCCGCCACCAGAATCGCAGAAACACAGGCGGCAACCCAATGCTCCATGATTTCTAATTTTGGAGTTGTATTTTTTTCGCGAATTGCGAATTAATGCGATAACGACAAACCAGAGACGGATGAAACTCATGGACCATTGCCGGGCAATCAGATTATCCATGGTCTTCGCCTATGTAATGGAGAGCCCGGTATCAGCGGTCTTTGCGCAGAGTGATCCGTCGTTCAATGCCCGGGTGGATCAGGCGGTTTACTCCATGATGGTGCAGCCGGATGAAACGATCCTCGTGGGTGGCCAGCTCACATTGCTGGACGGTGTGCCGCGCCATCACCTCGGCCGTCTCAATGGTGACGGTTCGTTGGACACCGCCTTCAATCCCGGTGCGAGCGATGTCGTTTATGCCTCGGTCCTTCTGACCAACGGCCAGATGCTGGTCGGCGGAAACTTTACCAATCTGGCCGGACAGCCGTGCCGCCGGCTGGCCGGCTCAATACCAATGGCACACTGGACACCACCTTCAATCCGGCCCCGGATGGCGATGTTTGTGCGCTGCTCCTGCAGAGTGATGGCAAGCTTGTCGTGGGGGGAAATTTCGCCACGCTGGCCGGCCAACCGCGGAATGGCATCGGGCGGCTGAATGCGGACGGTTCGCCCGATGGCACCTTCAGCGCGGACGCCGGCAGCGTGGTTTACACCCTGGCGATGCAACCGGACGGGAAAATTCTGGTGGGCGGAGCGTTCCTCATTTTCAACGGGCAATTGACCAGCTTTGTTTGCCGGTTGAACACCAACGGCACTTCGGACACGAACTTCGTGGCCTCGGCGGGGAATTATGTTTATTCGCTGGCGGTTCAGGCCGACGGCAAGATTCTGATGGGAGGCCTGTTTACCTCCATGAACGGCCAGACGCGAAACAACCTCGCGCGGGTCAACACCGATGGTACTCTCGATACCAATTTCACCACCGGTGTCAATTCAGACATAGATTCTTTGGTGGTCCAAAGCGATGGCCGGATTCTGGTGGGGGGCAGTTATTCACAATTGGGCGGGCAAGCCCTGAACGGTCTGGGGCGGCTCAATGCCGACGGCTCCGTGGACACGGGGTTTAATCCTGGCGTCGGAGGGACCTATTCGGTCGCGATACAAAGAGACGGGGAAATTCTTTGTGCGACGTACTACACACTGACGCGGCTGACCAATACCCCCGTCACCGAATCACTGACCTATACCAACTCAACCATCACCTGGTTGCGCGGCGGCGGGAGTCCGGAAGCCTGGCGCACAACGTTTGAAAGCTCCACCGACCTCACCAATTGGGTCAGTCTCGGCGCGGGCTCGCGCATCGCAGGCGGCTGGCAGTGCCTGGGCGTTTCCGCACCCGGCAACGCCCATATCCGCGCGCATGGTTTCGTGACGGGCGGATTCTTTGACTCTTCACAATCGTACGTCGAGGCGTTTGCCGGGCCAGTGGTTGTCCTGACCCAACCCGCCAGTCGCACCAACAACGCCGGCACGACGGCTACGTTCACCGTTCAAGCCGATGGTTCGCCGACACTGGTTTATCGCTGGCGCACGAATGGAACCAATCTGTCGGATGGCGGCAATCTGTCCGGCGCTGCCCAGGCCACGCTCACGCTGACCAACGTATTGCGCGCGGATGCCGCGGCGTATTCGGTGATTGTCAGCAACAACTTCGGCGCCGTCACCAGCGCGGTGGCAAACCTGACCGTCATTGATCCGTTCATCTCCAGTGCGCCGGCCAATCAATATGTTGACGCCGGCCAGAGCGCGCTGTTCAGCGTGTCCGCCACGGGCACGACCTTGAATTACCAGTGGCTCCAGAATGGCGTCTCGCTGTCCGGCCAGACGAATGCATTACTGACGTTGACGAATGTTCAAGGCTCGGATTCTGGCAGCCTGTTCAGCGTGGTGGTAAGCAACTCGTTTGGATCGGTCACGAGTTCTTTAGTAGTATTGACAGTAAATGCCGCCACCGCGGATTCCTTGGCCACGGTTCCCAACTACCCGGTTCGTTCCATGGCGGTCCAGCCGGATCGAAAAATTCTGATGAGCGGCCTTTTCTCAGGCGTGAACGGCCAGACGCAGGCAGGCATCGCGCGATTGAACAGCGACGGCAATCTCGATACCAACTTTTCCGCAGGTCTGCTGGGTATTCCCTATTCCACGGGCGATCCCCTCGTGGCATTGCAAACTGATGGCAAAATCCTGCTCGCCGGGGGCATCTCCTCCGTGGACGGCGCGCCGCGAAATCGCCTGGCGCGGCTGTATCCAGATGGCAGTCTTGATGCCGCCTTCAATCCGGGGGCAGACGATGATATTTACGCAATGACCGCGCAGCCCGACGGGAAAATCGTGGTCGGCGGCAACTTCACCAACCTGGCGGGACGGATGTGCAACCGGATTGGACGGCTCAACGCGGACGGCACCCTGGACACCAATTTCAACGCGGCCGCGGATGGGCCGGTTTACGCCATCGCGTTGCAGGCGGACGGAAAAATACTTGTCGGCGGTAACTTCACGAATCTGGCCGGACAATGGCGCACAAACATTGGACGCTTCAACGCCGACGGCACGCCGGACCTGGGTTTTAATCCCGGCGCGAATGGCACGGTCAACGCCATCGCCGTGCTGACGAACGGGAGCATTGCGTTTGGCGGCGATTTCACTTCGCTGGCCGGGCAGCCGCGCAATTACATTGGCAGGCTGGACACAAACGGCGCGCCCGATGCCGCCTTCAATCCGGGTTTGGACGGGCCGGTTGAATCGCTCGCCGTGCAGGTGGATGGCAGACTGCTTTTAGGCGGCACTTTCACCGTCGTGAGCGGCGTGAGCCGGACCAACCTCGCGCAGCTCAATAGTGATGGCAGCGCGGACGCGACCTTCAATCCGAATGCGAACAACTCGGTGAGTTGCGTGGCCGTTCAGCCGGATGGAAAAGTGATCGTGGCCGGCTCGTTCGATTTATTGGATGGACAGCCGCGGCAATATATTGGCCGGCTGAATAGGTACAGCCAGCGCGACGAACAATCTCACATTCAATTCAACGGCCATAACATGGCAAAGATCGGGCGCAGGGCCAGAGGTCTGGCAGACGGCCTTCGCGGCCACCACCAACGGCACGGATTGGGTGCGGCAGACCGGGAGCAGGGTTGCCGGTGGATGGCAGGCCACGGGATTTAACCTCACCAGCAATGCCACAGTCCAGGCGCTCGGTTTCGTGGCGGGCAGCAGTGACGGCTCGAGCTGGTTTGTGGAAAACATCATCGGCCCCGCTGTGATTCTGACCCAACCCGCGAGCCAGACCAACAACCCTTTCACCCTTGCCACCTTCACCGCCAGTGCCGCCGGCCAGGAGCCACTTGGCTATCAATGGCTCAAGAACGGCATCGGACTCAACGACGGCGGAAACATCGCCGGCGCTTACACCTCGAGCTTGAGCGTCAGCAACGTGCTTGGCGGAGACATGGCATCTTATCAGGTCGTGGTCAGCAATATGTTTGGCAGCGTCACCAGCGCAGTCGCGGCGCTGACGGTGCTTGACCCGTTGCTCACCATTTCGCCGAGCAACCAGACCGCCAATGGCGGCCAGGCCATCACGTTCAACGCCGGGGCCATTGGCACGGTCCCGTTGCATTGCCAATGGATCAAAGGCGGCACTAACCTGACCGACGGCGGGAATGTAACCGGAGCGCAGACGCCGGCGCTTACCCTGGCCAATGTCCTGGGCGGTGACGCGGGCGGGTATCAAGTCATCGTCACCAATGTTTGGGGCAGCGCGACCAGCATCGTGGCCAGACTGAGCGTGCTTGAACCGCTGATCAGCACAAATCCCGTGAGCCAGTTTGTGCAGCGCGGCCAAACTGTGAACTTTAGCGTCTCAGTGTGGGCAACCCCGCCCGTGAGTTACCTCTGGCGCAACGACGGCGTCATCCAGCCTGGCGCGACGAATGCCTCCCTAATCTTGACAAACGTACAGGGCACAAACGCGGGAGGGTACGATGTGGTGGTCAGCGATGCGTTTGGCAGCGTCACCAGCCTGGTAGCCGCGTTAGTCATCAACCTGGCCACGGCCGATTCCTGGAATCCCGGCGCCAATGGCTCCGTGAACGAACTGGCCATCCAAGCCGACGGCAAGATCGTCGTGGGCGGGAGTTTCACGACGCTCGCCGGGCAGGCGAGCACGAACCTCGGCCGGCTGCAACGCCTATGGGGCTCTCGACGCCGCCTTTAACTCCGGCGCCAACGGGCTGGTCACCGCCTTGGGCATACAGGCGGACGGCAAGATCGTCGTGGGAGGGAGGTTTACCACGCTGGCCGGCCAGGCCTGCACGAACCTCGGCCGCCTCAACACGGACGGCACCTTGGACGCCGCGTTCAATCCCGGCGCGAACGCCGGCGTCAACACGGTGGCTATCCAAGCCGATGGCGAAATTCTAGTGGGAGGCATGTTCACTTCCCTGGGCGGACAGGGGCGCGCCTACATCGGGCGTCTCAATGCCAGCGGCGTCCTGGACACGAACTTCAATCCTGGCGCAGCAGGCACTCCTTACAGCCCCTATGTCAACTGCATCATCGTCCAGGGCGACGGCAAAATTCTTGTGGGTGGCTGGTTTCTCACCCTCGGCGGCCAGCCGCACGTCCACCTGGGCCGGCTCAATAGCGACGGAACCGCCGACGGCAAATTCAATCCGGATGCCAGTGGCGGCGCATATCCTTTTGTGAATTCCATGGCTCTGCAGGCTGATGGCAAAATCTTGGTGGGCGGCTATTTTAATTCACTGGCCGGCCAGGCGGCGAGCAATCTTGGCCGGCTCAACTCCGACGGCACCTCAGACACGAATTTCAACTGCGCCGCTGACAATTGGGTTTACGACTTGACAGTCCAGACGGACGGTAAAATCCTGGCGGGCGGTTTATTCTTGACATTGGGCGGGGAAACTCGCAATTACCTTGGCCGGCTGCAACACCGATGGCACGCCGGACAGCAGCTTCAATCCCGGGCCAATGCCGCGGTGAACTGCATGGGCCTGCAATCAGATGGCGGCGTTGTCGTCGCGGGAGCGTTCACGAACCTGAACGGCCAGGCGCGGGCCTTCCTCGGACGCCTCGACAACTCCGATGCGGCGACCCAGAGTCTGGCTTTCGACGGCACGAATCTTACCTGGCTGCGCGGCGGGACCAGTCCCGAGGTGTCGTTCACGCAATTTGAAACCTCGACCTCCGGAACGAACTGGACCGAATTGGGCGCGGGTCTGCGGGTTGCCGGCGGCTGGCAGTTGAATGGACTCGCCCTGTCCTCCAAGGCCACAATCCGTGCTCGCGGCTACACCTCGGGCGGGGGATATGAAAGCAGTTCCAGTTGGACTGTGGAGACTGTGATCGGGCCGCCGCTCTTTTCCCAGCAGCCGGTCGCGCGGACAAACAACGCCACCACCACGGCCTCCTTTACCGCGGTCGCCCTCGGTGGAGCGCCGCTGAGTTATCAGTGGCTCAAGAACGGCGCCAACCTCCAGGATGGCGGAATCGTCTCCGGCGCGCTGACTCCGACGCTGATGCTGACCAACGTTTTTGGTGGCGATGCGGGCAGCTACTCCGTCATCGCCAGCAACGCCGCCGGCAGCGTAACCAGCAGCGTCGCCGCGCTCACCGTCATCGATCCGCTTCTTACCAGCCAGCCGCTTTCGCTGGCGACGAATGCCGGTCAAACGGTGTCGTTCAGCGTCACCGTCATCGCCACGTCGCCACTTTCTTACCAATGGCGCCAAAATGGCACGAACCAGCCCGCCGGAACGAACGCATTGCTGGTCATCACCAATGCCGAGGGTGCCGATGCTGGAAATTATGACGTCCTTGTCAGCAACGCCTTCGGCAGCGTGACCAG
The DNA here is from genome assembly GCA_963707025.1 of uncultured Verrucomicrobiae bacterium. Taxonomy (GTDB): domain Bacteria; phylum Verrucomicrobiota; class Verrucomicrobiia; order Limisphaerales; family Palsa-1400; genus JBEKOF01. The sequence goes on from CAVPOM010000007.1 coordinate 6,185, forward strand.
CATGGTGGCCTCATTGACATTGAATCTGGCCGTGCCCGATTCGTTTAACCCGGGCGCGAATGGACCCATTGCCACATTGGCCGTGCAGCCGGACGGCGAAATTCTCGTTGGCGGTCAGTTTACCTCGCTGGGCGGGCAGGCGCGAACGAACATCGGCCGGCTCAATCCGGACGGGACCCTGGACGCTTCGTTCAATCCAAGCGCGGGGAGCGGCGGCATCCTTGAGAGTGTGTCCGGGTTGATGGTGCAGCCAGATGGGAAAATAGTCATCGCCGGAACGCGACAGAACCGGCAGACCCTCAACTTCCTCTTTCGGATTGACAGCGCGGGGAATACAGATTCCAATTTCGTGACAGGATTCAGCGGGCCAGTCTATGCCCTTGCACTTCAGGGCGACGGAAAATTCTGGGCCGGCGGCGATTTTACGGTTGGGAAACCAGGTTTGACAACGGACCTCGCGCGGCTCAACACCGATGGCACTCTGGACACCAATATTGCGGTGATCGCCAATGGCAACGTGGAAGCGTTGGCCGTTCAATCCGATGGCAGCCTGCTGGCCGGAGGCCTTTTTACCACGCTCGACGGAACGAACCGCAACCGCATCGCCCGGCTAAATGCGGACGGCACGATGGACACCAACTTCAATCCAAACGCCAACAACACCGTCAACACACTCGTTGTGCAAGCCGACGGCAAAATCCTGCTGGGCGGAACATTCACCACCTTGGCTGGAACCAACCGTAACCGCATTGCCCGGCTGAATGCGGACGGCACGATGGACACCAATTTCAATCCAAACGTCAATAATACCGTGAGTACACTAGGTTTGCAAACCGACGGCAAAATTCTGCTCGGCGGCAGCTTCACCACGGTGGGAGGATTGACCCGCAACCACATTGCGCGACTCAATCCGGATGGTTCGGTTGACGCCGCGTTCAATCCGGGAGCCAATGCCTCGGTAAGCGCCCTTGCCATCCAAAGCGATGGCGCGATCCTCGTGAGTGGCGGTTCATTAGCAGGGGGCGGAATAACCGTTCTGGGCGGACTGGCACGCACGAATATCGGACGGCTGGCCAACAGCGATCCGGCGACACAAAACCTCTCCTTCAGCAACTCCACGGTGACCTGGCTGCGCGCCGGCACCAGCCCGGAAGTCTGGCGGACAACGTTCGAAACATCCACCGACGGCCAGAATTGGACGATGGCCGGATCGGGCGGCCGGATTGACGGCGGCTGGCAGCTTGGCGGGGTTATGGCCCCAACCAATATCAACATTCGGGCGCGCGGCTATTTGTCAGGAGGCCTGGACAACGGGTCTGCTTGGTTTGTGGAGAGCATCATCGGCCCGGCGCTGATTGTCCCACCAAAGATCCTGGTGACCGAGGGCGGCTTCGGTTTCGGACCGCAGTTTTTTGGATTCAACGTTCAGGCAGTGGCTGGCCAAGTGGTGGTGATCGAGGCCTCCACCGACTTTGTCGTGTGGACACCCATTCAAACCAACCTCGTTGCAGCCAGCGGCATGTTCTCGTTCGTCGATCCGCAATCCGGCCTTTTCCCGCATCGCTTTTATCGCGCCCGGATTTATAGCGGCATTCTGCCCGCGCCGGTTTTCGGCGCCAATGGCATGGGCTTCATGACCAATGGATTTGGATTCAACCTCGCTGGCGTGGCTGGGCAGACTTTGGTCATCGAATGTTCGACCAACCTGTCAATCTGGACGGCGCTCGCCACCAACACCTTTGAATCTGGAGTGTTTTATTTCACCGACGCGGGCGCCACCAATTCGTCCTGTCGTTTCTATCGTGCGCGCTTGAAATAGCCGTCATGGTGTCAGCGCGCCGCATCTTAGTTGACCAGCAAAATATCGCAAGAAACGGTGACGTAATCCACTCGAGACCCGGCCGACCATCTGGAGCCCGGCCATATTTGAGGAAAAGCTCGTCGTGCCCCCGGGAAGTTGCAAATGGAGCGAGAAGGGGGGCACAATTCCCCATATGGCAGCAAACGCCGGCGTCATGCCAGAAACAGACCAAGAGTTTCGCGGATCCATGCCGCAATGCCAAGCGTCCCGCGAAGTGGCGCACAATGGAATTCTTTGGGAATCCCTTCCGGTTCCCGCGTTCGGAAATGTGTGTCGCACAATGGTGAAGGTCGCGACCGTTGCCATAAACCCAGCGGTAATGAGTTCTTCGTCGGAGACGACGCCAAACTCGGGTGGCACGCCTGCCCTTGCTTCGGGACTATCGCAAACAGAATCGAAGGGATCTTGAGTCAAATGGAATTCAAAGGAGAGATTCGGGAATCGAACTCAACGGGGTGGTGAACTCTGCGGTTGTCCCCGGCGGGACGCGGAATAATGGCGGTCGGCCCAAACGCGTTTTAGAACTTCACCTTTTGCGCCATCGCCTGACTGTGTTCGTTGCCCAGGTGGCCATAGGTTTTCATCGCCAGCGCCCCGCCGTCCGCATGCCCAAGCCAACGTGAGACCGTTGGAATGTCCACGCCCGACTCGAGACAGCGGGTGGCGAACAAGTGCCGCAGGTCGTGATGGGTGATGCGGTTTCAAGACTTTGGCGAATGGCCTTGCTTTGGAATTTGGCTCGTGCAAAATATGTTCCCGTGCGAACGTACTGGAGCAAATTGGGAACTTTGGGGAAGGACCGCCACTTGCCGTCTTTGGACAAATGTTGGTCTCGCGGTGCTTTTGCGGCTTTTGCGCCTGCCATTGTCGTTTCCTGGATTTCGGTTTGCATGACTGAATCCTGCGGGATGCAATGACGGATGCATTGACAAAATACGCAAGGTTCTATTTTGTTGTAAGTAGTTCATTTTAAGATTGTTGCCTCGGTAGCTCAGTTGGTCAGAGCAGTTGACTCTTAATCAATTGGTCGTGGGTTCGAATCCCTCCCGGGGCACCACTTTTCCCCTCGGAAAAGTGAAAAGAGCAGCCAAACACCTCGTAAGCGGAAAAGCCATTTTATACGTTGTTTTATACGTTGTTTTTCCGACGGTGACGATCGCCCAAGTGCGTGGGCTTAAAAGCCCTAAAATAACGCATATGCAAAATATCGTCACGAACATCGCGCCAAACACCGCCGAAACCGCAACCCCAACCACCCTGCGCCCAGCACCTGGCCGATCCACCAGCGCGAACCCGATCTGGGTCGCAGAAGCTGACGGCATCTGGCGCAACACAAAAGCAAAGCAAAAATGGCTTTACGAGCGGCCGATCATCCGAGGCAAGGAAACCTTCAAGGCCTTGGGGACCAAAAGCCTCAAGTTGGCGAAGGAAGAGTTTGCCAGACGCATCACCCTTCGCACCCAGGGCACCGAGCCGACCGAGAAGGCCTCAAAGGCAACCACGGCCGGCGCCGTCATATGGGCCGCTACGCGCTGGCCAGGCCCCAGGAGATCCTTTACGAAACCCATGGCACATGGATTGATGCCACTGCGGCGGCCAAGCTCGACGATGCCGGCGTATGGAACCGAGTTCGGGTCCGGTATCCGAGTTTTCTGGAGCAGGAACGCCATTTCAGCAAGGCGCAGGTCGGCAACACCGCCATCATCTACAATCTGGGCGCGGTGGCCGGGGGCGTGTGTTTCGGGCTTTTTTCCGACCGGCTTGGGCGGCGGCGGAGCATGGCGCTGGCCTTGCTGCTGGCGGTGGGCGTGATCCCTCTCTGGTCGTCCGGCGCCACGGCCGCGTCCTTGGTGGCGGGGGCGTTTCTGATGCAATTCATGGTGCAAGGGGCGTGGGGGGTGATCCCGGCGCACATCACCGAGGTGTCGCCCAATGCGGTGCGGGGTTTCCTGCCGGGATTTGCCTACCAATGCGGCGTGTTGCTGGCTGGGAACGCGGCGCACGTCGAAGCGCAACTGTCCAAGGGCAGCACCTATTCCAACGCGATGGCCATGACCGCCTTCACCGCCTTCTGTCTCGGCGCCATCGTCGTCGTTTTTGGACCGGAGCGCAAGGCAGCGGCGTTTGCGGCGGAGGCATAACGGGATTGACGGCGTCGCATGCCGGACCTGAACCCCGCGCGCCTGGTCTTGCGCCGCCAAGATCGCGCCGGGCGGGAATGGCAGCGGAGCAGGACGTCTCCGGCTTCCCCTGTTTAGGTGATGGTGATGCTACCATGTTAGGTGATGACCAAACATGAATTCCAGTTTATACTGGTGGCGGATCAAGCGAGCGGACCTGAAAGAAAGAACACAATTGGCGCAACGGAACACCCGCGCTATAATTCAGACTGGGGGCAAGGATGCCCCCAGGACCGGCAGGCTGGAAGCCTGGCCTACGGCGGGGGTGTCGAGTTACGCCTGAACCCAATCCTGCCAACCATGATGGAGCGCGCCGGTCGTGTCCGATGCCAGCAATGACAAGCCTCTCCTGCTCAGTTTGGACTATGATGAACCTGACAAAAGGAGTGGTAGGGAGGGTGATGGCCGTCCTGGCGCTGGTGGCGTGGACGGACAGCGTGCAGGCCCAAGGAGTGTTGCAGCCGGTGAATTTGCGTTGCGGGATGCGCGTCAATCCGCTGGGTGTGGGGGACGCCAACCCCAGGCTTTCCTGGCAACTGCAAAGCGTCAGTCAGGGGAAGGACTTCCGGGGCGAGACGCAAAGCGCCTACCAGATTCAGGTTGGTTCGGCGGCAGGCGCGGCAGATTTGTGGGACAGCGGCAAAGTGGCCGGCGCCGAAACGGTGGATGTTTTGTATGCAGGCCAGCCGTTGACCAGCGGGAAACTATGTTTCTGGCAGGTGCGGGTGTATGACGGCGCCAACAACCCATCGGCCTGGAGCGGGCCGGCGCAGTGGTCCATGGGGCTGTTGAACCCGGGGGATTGGACGGCGCAATGGATCGGCTACGATGCGGCTTACGCCTTGACTCCGCAGCAGGCGTCCAGCAACGCCTTGTTCAACACTTCCAACCTGAACTGGATATGTTTCCCGAATTCGCAGGCGCAGGCGGGTATCGAACAGTCTTTGCTGCGCAAGCAGGTTGTCCTGCCCGCCGGCCAGACGATGACCAACGCGGTCGTGGCGCTTTACGCCGACAATTTCTGCAACGTGTTTGTCAACGGGCAGGAAATGACCAATTCGGCCATGCGCTGGGAAGCCACGGCGCAAATCAATGTGGCCGCGTGGCTGCACGCGGGAACAAACTTGCTGGCGCTGGGCGCCACTAATTCCGATGTCCAGGATGCCGCCAATGTGATCGGCCGGCTGGTGGTGCAGTTCGCTTCCGGCAGCGTCTCAAATATCCCCGTGGATGGCACCTGGAAGGCCGCGCAAACGGCGCCCGCCAACTGGCCGCAGACTAATTTCGACGACTCCGCCTGGACCACGGCGGAAAGCAATTCCGGCACGCCGTGGGGCACTCCCGCGCTCAACGGCATCGCGCGGGTTCCCGCGCCCTATTTGCGCAAGACATTCACGGTGGGGCAGACGGTCACACGGGCGACCGTGTATGTCACGGCGCTGGGCGCGTATGAATTGCGGCTCAACGGCCAAAAGGTCGGCAACGATGTGCTCACGCCGGGCTGGACCCAATTCACCAAGCGTGTTTATTACCAGACTTACGACGTCACTGGGATGGTGCAGGCCGGCGCCAACACCCTTGGCGCGATCCTGGGCGATGGCTGGTATGCGAGCGTCCTGGGCGGCAAAGGCCAGCGCTGCAATTACGGCGGCACCCCGCGATTGATGGCCCAGCTCGTGCTGAATTTTTCCGGTGGCGGCACACAGACGATTGTCACCGACCCTTCGTGGCTGGCCAGCTACGGCCCGATTCAATTCGGAGATTTGCTGATCGGATCGGGCTACGATGCGCGCCGGGAGATGCCAGGATGGGATACCACCAATTTCAATGACAGCGCCTGGTCGCCGGTTGCGACCGGGCTGAGCGCCGCTGCGGTTGGCTACTCGAACGTGACGGCCATCGTCACGGGGTTGGAGACGAACAATCAACTCAACTTCGTGGCCAATAACGCCACCATGGGCGGCGATCCGGCCTACGGCATAGTGAAAACTTTGCAAATCACCTTTTCACTCGGCGGCACAAACCAGACGCTGGCCTTTGCCGAAAATTCAACCGTGAACATCGGCGGGACGGGACAAACTTTGACCATTATCCAGGCGCTTTATGGCAATTCGGCCTCGTTTCCCGGCGTCGGCGGGTTGCAAGTGCAGGCCGCCGTCACGGAACCCTCGCGCTGCCTTGCCACCCTGGCGGCGACCAATCTCACCGTGCCAAAGCCCGGCTGCTACACTTTCGATCTGGGCCAGAACATGGTCGGCTGGGTCCGGCTGAATATCAGCGGCAAAATTGGCGACCGTATCACGGTGCGGCACGGCGAAATGCTCAATCCCGACGGCTCGATCTACACGGCCAATCTTCGCGGCGCCAACGCGACGGACTTCTATATTTTTGGCACCAATGGCGCCATAACCTATGAACCGCGTTTCACTTTCCATGGCTTCCGTTACGTTGAGGTGCGGGGACTGTCCGTACCGCCCGCGCTGAATGCGGTGACGGGAATGGTCGTGCATTCCGATATTGCCCAGACCGGCGCCTTCTCGTGTTCCAGCCCGCTGGTAAATCAACTTTTCAGCAATATTATTTGGGGCCAGAGAGGCAACTATCTTGAGGTGCCGACCGACTGCCCGCAGCGGGATGAACGGCTGGGTTGGACCGGCGACACGGAATTCTTCGTGCCGACCGCCGCCTGCAATTTTGATGTGCAGTCCTTCTTCCGCCGGCATCTGGTCACGCTGTGCGAGGACTCGCAGGAGACCGATGGCGCCTACGCCAACGTCGCGCCCGACATGGGCGCCGGCAGTGGCGGAGCCGCCTGGGGCGATGCCGGATGGATCTGCCCCTACCACATGTATCGCAGCTACGGTGATACCAACGTGATCGCCGACCACTACGCCTCATTCCAACGTTACGGTCAATTCCTGGGTTCATACTCGTCGAACTTTGTGGTGGCCAGCCTGCCCGGGGATTTTGGCGATTGGCTCAACCTGGGCGGCGGCGCCTCCGCAGCGGTGATAGACACCGCCTATTACGCTTACTATGCGCAGGCCATGTCGGTGATGGCCGCCGCCATTGGCCACAGCGCCGATGCCGCGACCTATGCCACGCTGCGTGGCAACATCGTCGCTGCGTTCACCAATTTCTTCAAGGCGGACGGCTCATTCAAAGACGGCAGCAGTCAGACGGGCTTCGCGCTGGCCTTCACGCTGAACCTGGTGCCCGCCGGGCTGACCGGCCCGGTCGCGCAACAATTCGCCAACTCCATTGCCCAGTTCGACAATCATCTGGCCACGGGCTTCATCGGCACGCCGCGCCTGCTGCCCGCCCTGCACGCCGCCGGCCGCGACGACCTTGCCTTCCAGGTGCTTCTCGAGCAAACCTATCCTTCCTGGCTTTATCAGGTGAACCTGGGCGCGACGACGATGTGGGAACGCTGGGACGGCTGGACGCCCGGGGCCGGGTTCGAGAGCACGACCATGAATTCGTTCAACCACTATGCCTTCGGTTCGGTCGGACAATACTTATACAGCGTCGTCGGCGGCATCAATCCGGCAAGTCCTGGCTACAAGACTATCCTCATCCAGCCGGTCACGGCAGTGGGCCTGACTTGGGCCAGGACCAGCTACAATTCCACCCGCGGCCTCATCGCCACCGCGTGGACCAACGCCGGCGGCGCCTTCAACCTTGAGGTGGTGATTCCGCCCAACACGACGGCGCAGATTTATGTGCCCACCACCAATGCCAGTGCCATCACCGAAAGCGGCCTGCCGGCGGCCAGCTCTCCCGGCGTAACCTATGCCGGCTTTTCCAATGGCTGCGCCGTTTATGCCGTCGGCTCCGGCCAGTATGTGTGGTCTTCCGCGGTGGCGGCTCTCCCGCTCCCTCTGGCGGTGACGGAAACGGACGCGGTTTATGCCGGCGGCAGCTTCCCGCCGCTGCCGCGCGGGGATCTGCTCACCAACGCGACCACGACGGTGGTGGCTAATACCATTACGGTGGGGCCTGAAAATCATCTGCCCGCCTCCGCCCTCTATGACGGAAACATCGGAGAACCACTGACGACCAATAGAAGCTGCGAAATCAGCGGCGGAGCGATTACCTTTTGCCTCGGGCCGGGGGCCAACGGCCTCGGCTATACCATCACCAATTTGAACACCTACACGGCCTGGCAGGACGACGGCCGCGAGGATGCAAATTATGCCGTCAGCTACTCCTCCGACGGCACCAATTTTTCGCCCATCGCGTCGGTGGCCTATAATCCCTCGCCGTATCCGACCCATGATGGCACCGGTGGCACCCTCACCTCGCTGGCCGTCGCGAATTTGACGGGCGTGCAGTATCTCCAGTGGAATTTTTCCGCCGCCCAACAGAACGGCGGGGTCGGCTATACGGAGGTGGCGGTGTTTGGGCAGGCCAGCGTGCCGTTGGCGCCGGCGACCTTGGGCGTGGCTCAGTTGGCCGGGCTGACAAATTTCGTCATGAATATCAGCGGCCTGGCACCCGGCCAGAGCTACACGCTCCAGAGCACGACCAACCTGGCGTCGGGTGTCTGGTCCACCGAGACCAATTTTGTCGCCGTGCAGGCCGCGGTCGCTTTGACCAACACCACGGCCAACTGCCCGCAAAAATTCTACCGCGTCGTGGGATATTAGCCTGCGACCCGCCGGCGCCGCGCGATGAGCCGCTCCTTGCCGTGCCCTTCCCCTGCTGTGCTCCGGTTCCTGTTGGACGGCCCGCCAACACGATTTTCCCCCGGGCAGTGCAGCCCGGGGAGACGGCCGGCGAAACGGCTCCAGGGCTGGACGACCGAGCGGCGAACGGCAAAAAGTCAAAGCACGGGCGGAACAGGCCATCTGACAGGAAAGGGAAGATGTGCAGGAGTCTTGTTCCGGCTTCACCTGTTTGGGTGATGCCGGCGACACCTATTTTGGGGTTGCACAGCAATGAGGGTGCTGTTTATACTGCTGGCCGAAAGCACGCAATGCGCAGTTGGATGGGTGATCTATCCAGGCGCGAGTTGTGTGGCTGATCGAAAAACAAAAACCCGACTTTATGAAATTCCAAACAATACGGCGCGGCTGGCTGGCTGCCTTGCTGGCCGTCAGCGCCACCGTCCAAATCGCCGGCGCCGGTTCTGTAACCATCCCGAACTTCTCTTTTGAAACCACCAACGGAGACCTCATCACTGCTCCCGGCGGCAATGCCGGAGAATACAATGTCGGGATCTACTGGACCTGCAATGATACGGGCGGCCCGGTTTATGTCGTCAATTTCAGTGCCAGCGGCGTTGACTTCACCAATGCCATAGCACCCACAATTCTCCCGCCGACTGGCAACGGCACCAATTACCTGGTCGAGGATATCGCCGCGGCCCCCGCCGCCTTCCCGGTCTGTTGGCAGGATCTGGGCCCTCTGCCAGCCCAATACCACCTATACCCTGACCATCGCGGTCGGACAAACTCTGGTGGGCGTTACCAACCCTTTCATCGCCATCGGCCAGGGTTTTATCGCCCTGGTCAACGGCCCGACTCCTTACTACCCTGTTCTTGGCGCCGCGTTCGTGGATAACAGCATCCAGGCGCCAGGCACCTTTATTGACTTCACCCTGGTCGTGACCACCCCATCGGTGGTCAGCGGGGATCTGACCGTTGCGATGGAAGGGACTAATGGAAGCCAGATTTGCTTTGATAATGTGCGCCTGAGCACAACCGCGGCGGCCAACCCCATGGCGCTGCTTCCTTCGATTTCCGCTCCGTCGGCCAACCCCACGGCGCTGCCTTCCGCTCCCTCCGCCTTCAAGACTGTCTATGTGGGCTCGGTGGTGACCCTGAGTGAGCTTGCCGCGGGGACCTCCCCGTTCACTTACCAATGGCAAACGGACAACGGCACGGGCGGCGCCACCTTCACCTCCATCCTCAACGCCACCAACGCAAATTACGTGCTGACCAACAGCGCTCCCATGGGTCCTGTGGAATATCAAGTGATCGTGACCAACAACCTTGCCAACTCCTCCACCAGCGCGCCCGTCACCCTGTCGGTTGGCCAAAGCGCGCCGGTGATTGTGCAAGACACGCTGCCTTGGTTGTCGCCCAGCGATGTCGTGGGCAGCTCGGAGACATTCACCGTGGTGTTTGTCGGCGACCAACCCATCGGTTACCAGTGGCAGGTGGATTACGGCTCGGGGCCGGTACCCGTCACCGGAACGACCCTCAATGGCACGACCAATGCAACGTTGACGCTGATCAATATGCAGGTTTCCGACAGCGGCCGTTACTCGTGCGTGGCGACCAATGATCAACCCGGAGCCGGGATCAGCACGCCGACGTTCCTGACGGTCAATCCTGCCCCGGTGGCAGATTCGTATGGCGTCATTCAAGCCCAGGCGGTGCAGGAGGGTTTTGGCAACAACACCCTGTTCACCCCGACCTGGACGCTGCCGGCCAACAGCCTGATTGCCGGAGTACAACCCTACGCCGCCGACACCAATAATTTCAAATTGTTTGGTTGTTTTGGCACCAACATTTTGACGGACGGCACCTTTGGCGCGATCAGTCCAGCGGCGGCGGGGGAGATCATGGCCACCATGGGCAACCCCAACGCGGGGGGAGCGCCGGCCGACTTTGTGACCTGGCTGCTGCCGGCCAATGCCAACGGCTGGGACATCACCAACATCGTCATTTATGGCGGCTGGACCGACAACGGCCGTGACCAGCAATCCATCAACATTCTCTATTCAACCATCGCGGCTCCCACGGTTTTCAGCTCAGAGGTGACACAAGTCAATTTCCTGCCAAACGCCCCCACCCTCGTTCAGGTCGCCGCCCGCAGTTCGCTCACCTCCGGCACCGCCAGCCCGGCGATGGCGCATAATGTCGCCGGCATCCAATTCAACATGAATATCCAGGCGGGTGGCTACAATGAAAACGGCTGGGAGGGCTACTCCCAATTTCAAGTCTTCGGCACCGCTTCGGCCCCCGCGCCGGTCTGGGTCACAAACATGGTGCCGGCGACCGGCACGGATGTCGCTGGCAGCGCGGTGACCATGGCCTGCGTGGCCAACTACTCTCTGCCCCTGACTTACACTTGGACGGCCGTCTATGCCGATGGCCACGGGACCGGACCTGTCACAGGCACGTCGGCCAATGGCACGACCAATTCATCCCTCATGCTCAGCAACTTGCAACTTTCCGACAGCGGCACTTACACCCTCATGGCAACCAATGTCGCGGCCAGAACCGGCTTGGTCAGCTTCCCCTGCGCCTTTTTAGTCAATCCAGCGCCAACGCCGGATGCTTTTGGGGTGCTGGATTCGCCCGCCAGCCAAACCGCCAACACCGCGGTGCTGACTCCCACTTGGACCGTCGCGCCCGGCAGCCTGATTGCCGGATTGCTCCCCAGCGCCACCAACGCCGGCAATTTCAGGCTGGAGACCGCGTCGGTCGGTCTGCCTGTGCTCACGGATGGCAGCGTTGGCTTTATAGGCGGCGGCGACCAGGCCATGGTCACGGCCGGGGGCAGTGGCGGCACAGGTTTTACCTACACCCTCCCCGCCTCCACCTATGGATATAACATCTCCAGTATTGTGGTCTATGGTGGATGGGGTGACGGCGGCCGCGACGAGCAGGAGTACAACATCTCCGCTGCGACCGTCAGCGCTCCCGGTAATTTCAGCTTGCTGACATCCTTCGACTACCGGCCGCCGACGGAAGCCATAGGACCCGGCGCGCCGAATATGACCCGCGTGACTTACACGGCCGGGAGCGGGCCGTATCTTGCCCGAAATGTCACTGGGCTGTCGTGGAACTTTAATGTGGTTCTCCCTGGCAGTCATAGCACCTCTGGCGGTGGCGAAAACGCCTATGAGGGCTACTCCGAGATTGACGTGTATGGCACCCCCGCCTTGGCCCCCGCGCCGGTGGCCTTTACCACCAACATGATGCCGGAGGCCGGCTCCGATGTCGTTGGCAGCTCGGTCACCATGTTTTGCACGGCCACAAGTCCTAATCCGCCCCTGACTTACCAGTGGCAGGCCAATTACGGCGGCGGGCCGGGAGCTGTGGCTGGCACGTCGGCCAACGGCACGACCAATTCCTCGCTGATGCTCACCAATTTGCAATACAGCGACACCGCCACTTACACCCTCACGGTGACCGACCACTTGGGAGACGCCCTCACCAGCCTGCCCTGCTACTTTACCGTCAATGCGGCGTCAACGCCGGATGGTTACGGATTGATTGATTCGCCCGCCAGTCAACAAACCAGTTACACCACGATCCTGACCCCCACCTGGCCCGCCCCCGCGGCCGGAAGCCTGATTGCCGGAATGTTGCCGAGCGCCTTGTTTGCCAACAACGGCCAGCAATCTTTCACCAACTCTTTGAATGGAGATGCCATGACCAATGGCATCGGTTTGGCAGTTCTCACCGATGGCCAGATTGGTTATGCCAACGGCAGCGCCACCAGCCAGGCCATGGTCATTATCGGGAGCGGCACCAGGGGGGGCAATGCCCTCACCTACACCCTCCCCTATTCCGAGGGCGGGTATTCCATCTCCGCAATTCAGGTCTATGGCGGATGGGGCAACGGGAACCGCGACGAGCAACTCTATACCATGTACCTATTCGACCGCCGGCGATCCCTCGGTGTTCATCCCATTCCTATCCTACGATTACCAGCCGCCGGCTGAAACCACGCCCTTCCAGTTTCCCAACATGACGCGCATGACTTACACGCCTGCCAGCGGGTCTTATATCGTGCAAAACGCCGCTCAAATCTACATCAACTTTACGAGCAATACGGTGAATGGGAATACCGGGGAAAACGGCTACCAGGGCTACTCGGAGATAGACATCTACGGGACGCCCTCCGCGGCCGCGGTGTTCTCGCCCACCGTGACAACGAACACGTTGCCCAGCGTCTGTCAGGATGTGGTCGGCAGCTCTGAAACCTTCATCGCCGGTTTTAGCAGTTCTGCTCCCATGACCTACCAATGGATGGTGGATACCGGCTCCGGGCCGGTCAACGTCACCGGTTCCCAGTTTTCGGGCGTGACCACTCCAGTGCTGACAGACAGCAACTTGCAGCTTGGCGACTCCGGCTCCTATTCTTGCGTCGCAACCGTCGCCACCGGCCCTGCCGCGGGCACGGCCACGAGCGCTCCCAACACGTTCGCCGTCAACCCCGCGCCCACGGCGTCAGGCAACATTATTATTTCCAATGCCCTGCAAGCGTGGTCCAACACCACATTCGCTCCTACTTTTACGCCGACCTGGACAGTTCAGCCAAGCAGCCTGATCGCCGGAACTCTTCCGAGCAGCAGCGCCGTGAGGAGCGGAGGCAGTTTTTCTGAGAATGGCCAAGGCAGCAGTGGCTTGGGAGGCGGGGGTCTGCCCGTCCTCACCGATGGGTTTCCTGGAACGTACGGAGACAACACCGACATTACCCTGGCGAGTTGCGGCAGCACCATGGGCTCAAATATTATCTATACTCTCGGAGGGCCTTCCGGTGCGTATAATATCTCCAGCATCGTCACTTATGGTGGATGGGCTAACAATGGCCGCGACGAGCAAGCATACACGGTTTATTATTCAACCGCCTCCGCCCCCGCAACTTTCATCAACCTGACCGCCAACGACTATAAAGTCGCCAGCGTCCTCACCGGGGCCTCGGGCTGGAACAACTACCCGGATTGCTCCCGCTCAACGATCGCCGCGGTCAACGGGGTTCTCGCCTCCAACGTCTATGCCGTCGGGTTCAACTTTGTCACGCCCAATGGTGAAAACAACTGGGAGGGCTATGCCGAGATTCAGGTGTTCGGCACCGTGGCGCCCCTGCCGACGTTCCATCCACCGACCTTTTCCGGCGGCAATCTGAACCTGACCGGCACCGGAGGAAATCCGGGAGGAGGCTATACCTGCCTCACGAGCACGAATGTGGCCGCGCCATTGTCAACCTGGACAACCAACAGCCAGGGGACGTTCAATGGCTCCGGCGCGTTCTCCATCATCATTCCGGTCGGCACAACGCCGCCCGCCCAGTATTTCCAGATCAGGGTGCCGTGATGGTGAGTGAAGCAGGGAAGGAGTTGAAGGCAAGCCCCTTCGATGGGAGGGGGCTTGCGTGAGAGGCTTGGGACTCAGATTCCCAGTTGGCGGTGCCTTAATTTGGTGTAGAGTCGAGCCTGTGCCTCGACTTCGGCGCACAGCGCCGACACTACAACAAGGGAATTGAGGCACTGCCTCCCAGTTTGTTAATTTGAGAAGTTGATGGTAAGATGAAGATAATAAATCGAGTACGAGTCAGCCAGCCGGGAGGTCGCCGGGGAGGGGCCGCGTTCACTTTGATTGAGCTGTTGGTGGTGATTGCCATTATTGCCATTCTGGCGTCATTGCTCTTGCCGGCATTGGCCAGGGCCAAACAACAGGCGCTGGGCGCCAATTGCATCAGCAATTTGAAACAACTCACCCTGGGGGCCCATCTCTACGCCGGTGATAATGGCGACAAGATGGCCCCAAATGCCATCGGCGGCGATGAGTCCTGGGTGCAGGGAGATATGACCGTCATGGTGGACGCCACCAATCTTTTTTTCATCACCAATTCCCTGTCCTTGTTTTATCCCTATGTCGGTTCCGCCAAGATTTACTGGTGCCCGGCGGACTTAATCCCCATGAGTGGCACATCCGTGCCGCGGGTGCGCAGTTTCTCCATGAGTTGCATGATGGGAAACAACCTGGGCTCGGCGGGCGATGTTCATCCCGGCATTCCAGAAAACCTCAAATTCTCCCTGGTCATGAGCCCGGTCCCTCTCAGGCCTTGGTTCTCATGGATGAGCAGACTAATCCCAATATCGCCAAGCAGAGCCTGGACGACTGCTATTTCGCCCTCAACGCCGTCGTCGGCGCCGGGGGACTGCCCACCCCGCCCAATACTTATGATTGGCGCAACATTCCCTCAAGCCGCCACGGCAATTTCGGGCAGATGTCCTTCGCCGACGGCCGCGTGGCAAAAGTCAAATGGCGGGAACCAAAAACCCAGACGATGTTGGGCACGGGACCCGGGGGGAATGAGGACATTCCTGGCACCGTGCCCTATGACTTGGATTTGCAACAGATTTGGTCATCAGTTTATCCTCCCTCCGGCTGGTGAGGCCGGGGCCGCATCAAGACCGGCTAACGCACTGGAGGCGGTAAAAGCAGACAAGAGTGACATCTGATCCGGGCGTATTCATCCATGTCATGTCGGGCGTGACGGACGTAAGAGGCCGGAATGTTTATTTGGAAAATCCTATCCCAAAGACCTTGCAGCGTTGGATTCATTACAGGTGGCCGGCAGCTTCCCGATTGTGCCGCTCCAGCGGGAGAGCGATCGGGCCTTTTTTGTTGGCTTGGCCCCTGGCTCTCATCACCCCGCTCCCCGCCTCGGCCGGCCAGGAAATCGTTCCGGATGGGTCAGAATCTTCCGATAGTCGGACCAGCGGCCTTGGCTTCTGGATTTGGGCGGCGCAAACCTTCGACCGGCAGACCTGCCTGCTCTGGAGGTCGTTTGAAATTCCCCCCTCCGCCACGGTGGCGCAAGCCTGGCTGACCATGACGGCGGACAACGAGTACACCCTTTTCCTGGACGGGCGCAATGTGGGGCGGGGAGCCGAGTGGCGCCACCTGGGCAAATATGATTTGACCCAGCTCATGTCCCCCGGCAAACACGTGCTGGCCGTCGAGGCTTACAACGTGGACGCGGCCGCAGGAATGATCTTTGGCATGCGCATTGATCTGGCGGACGGAGGATTCATTGAAATCAAATCGGACAAAAGCTGGCGGATTGTGCCCGAAAAGACGCGGGGTTGGCAGACCCTGACCAAGGCCCAGGATGCCTGGCCGGAGGCCACGATTATAGGGCCAATCGGGACCTCGCCTTGGTGGAGGACCCCCGAGGGCATCGAGATCAACCCGCCGTTGCAAGTGATCCACACCCCCCTCTGGCAGGCCGGCTGGTTCCAAGTCACACTCCTGACACTCTGCGGCACGGCCATCCTGATCAGTTTCTACCTCATGTCCCAACTGGCCTTCCATCGCCAGGAACGATGGCTGCTCCAGCAGGAGCGCGCCCGCATTGCCAGGGACATCCATGATGACGTCGGTTCGAGAATGACTCAACTGGTATTGCATGGGGAAGTGGCGCGAAACGATCTCCCCGCCGGCTCGGAAGCCTGCTTGCAGCTTGACCAGTTCTGCGAGGAAGCCCGCGGGCTGCTCTCCACCATGGATGAAGTCCTCTGGGCCGTCAACCCGCGGCGGGACACCCTGCGCAACTTTGTCTCCTATGTTACCGACTATGCCCAGAAATCCTTGAAACGCACCGCCATCCAGTGTGTTTTGGACGTGGAACCGGAGATGCCGGCGCAAGCCCTGGATCTTCCGCTCCGGCGCAACCTGCTCATGGCCATCAAGGAGACCCTCAACAACGCGGTCAAATACTCTGAAGCCACCGAATTGCTGCTGCATATTCAACGCCTCAACCAGGGCCTGGTCGTGGTCGTGCAGGACAATGGCCGGGGCTTTGACCCGGCGGCGGCCAAGCCCGGCCGCAACGGCTTGGCCAACATGACCCAGCGCATGACCGAGCTGGGCGGAGAATGCCGCGTGATCAGCCAGCCGGGCAAGGGTTGCCGGATCGAGTTTCGTGTGCCGCTCAACCGCTCGCGCAGTCACCTGTGGAGCAGGATATGGCGATCCAGGCGGTTCGCCACCAGTGTCATTGAAACCAAGATGCCCGGCGGCAAAAGCCTCACCATCTGATGATCCCGCCCAATGTTAGAACAAGGGGCCCGCTGAAAGTGGCCTTGGTGGAGGATCAGCCGAAAGTCCGCGAGAGTTGGACCCGGCTCATCAACTCCTTCTCCGATCTTTCCTGCATCTGCGCCTGTGCCACCGGCGAAGAGGCCGTTCGCATCATTCCTCAAAAACTGCCGGATGTGATTCTGATGGACATTTTCCTCCCCAGAATGTCCGGCATCGAGTGTACCGCCAGGCTCAAGGTGCTGCTGCCCGAGGTGCAGATTGTCATTCTCACAGCCATGGATGACCAGGAACTGGTCTTCATGGCCTTGGAAGCCGGGGCGGACGGCTACCTCTTAAAACGAACCAAGCCGGCGGATTTGCGAACCGCTTTGCTGGACGTGCTGGGCGGCGGTGCTCCCATGACCAGTCAGATTGCCCGGCGCGTGATCGAGTCCTTCCGGCAGAAGGCCAAGACCCGCGACCAATCCGTCCATCTATCCATCCGGGAAGAGCAGATCCTGGCCCACCTCTCCCAGGGCTATTCCAACAAGCAGATTGCCGGCAAGCTGGAGTTGAGCATTGACACCATCTGCAGCCATTTGAAACACGTTTACGAAAAGCTGCATGTCAGCTCGCGCACCGAGGCGGTCGTTCGCTATCTGGCCTCCAAAACGCCGCCGTAATGCCCGGACCATGATGTTCACCCTTCATCCAAAATGAACCCGCCTCGAAGCAAAAACAACGCCCGCCCTTGACAACCTGAATTGATCCACAAACATGAAAAACGAAATTGAAAACAAAAAAAGTAATCCCGGCATTGCCGGCGGCTCTTTCCCGCGCTGGCGGCGTTGCTGGGACTTGGTCTGCTGGCCGCCGCCGCCGCGCCCTCGCCAGCCGCCGGCTTGCGCTGCGAAAAACTGCGTTGTGAATACCTGACCGACCCGCTGGGAATTGACGCGGCCAGCCCGCGCCTGAGCTGGATCGTCACTTCCAGCCAGCGCGGCGCCAAGCAGACCGCTTATCAAATCCTGGCGGCCTCCTCCGTCAAACTGCTGGCCCTGGACCGCGGCGATCTGTGGGACAGCGGCCAGGTGGCCTCCGACCAAACCTCTCAAATCGCCTATTCGGGCCAGCCGCTGGTCTCCCGCCAAAGCTGTTTCTGGAAAGTGCGGAGCTGGGACCGCCCGGGGCATGCAGGCGCTTGGAGTCCGGCCGCCCGGTGGCAAATGGGCTTGCTCGACCCGGCGGACTGGAGCGCGCATTGGATCGCCGCGCCAGCCCCCGTCTCCGCTTCCACCCAGCCCCTGCTCATTCACCATGCGGCCTATGAAGCGGTGGAAGGCGCCGGCAGCGCGGACGTGACCGCGGCCGTGGCCGGCCAGGTGAAGAATGGCCGCATCAATATGATTGTCAATAACAAGAATCTGGGCGGAGATCCCGCCCTCAACCGGGTCAAGCAGTTGCGGGTGGAGTATGAGTTGGGCGGCCAATCCTTCCAGAAGGAGATCGCCGAAAATCAAACCTTCTCCATCCCGGATGATGGGGCGGCCTCGCGCTATTTGCGCAAATCCTTCGCGCTGAGTTCCTCCATCCAACAGGCCGTGCTCTATGCGACCGCCCTCGGTCTTTACGAGGTCCATATCAACGGGCAGCGCGTGGGCGACCATGTCCTGGCTCCGGACTGGACCGACTACCGCAAGCGGGTGCGCTACCAGGCCTACGATGTCACCGCGCTGCTCAGGCGCGGCGACAACGCCATGGCCGCCCTGCTGGGGGACGGCTGGTACAGCGGCCACATCGGCAACGGCGGCTATCAATTCTTTGGCAAAGCGCCGGCCTTTCTCGCCCAGTTGGAAGTGACCTACACGGATGGCCGCACCGAGCGGATTGTGACCGACGCCTCCTGGAAAACGCACCGCAGCCCGATCCTCTCCTCCGATTTCATGTTGGGCGAGGATTACGACGCCCGGCTGGAAGTGAAAAAATGGGATGAACCCGGCCTGGAAGAAAGCCAGTGGGTCGCGGCCGCGCGGCGCGACGAATCCCTGCCCTTGCAAGCGCAAGTCATGGAGCCGGTGCGCCAGATCTGCGAGATCCAGCCCAAAACCGTTGCGGAATCCAAACCCGCTTGCTGGATTTACGATCTCGGACAGAACATGGTGGGGGTGGTTCGCTTGAAGGTCGAGGCGCCCGCCGGTACGGAAGTCAGATTGCGCCACGCGGAGATGCTCAATCCGGATGGGAGCATCTACACCAAAAACCTGCGCGGCGCGGCCTCCACCGATCATTACATCTGCAAGGGCCAGGGTCTGGAGATCTGGCAGCCCCGTTTCACTTTCCATGGCTTCCGCTATGTGGAACTGACCGGCCTGGCCGGCCGGCCGGGCAAGGAGGCGGTGACCGGAATCGTGATTGGGTCGGACACGCCCCGGACGGGCGAGTTCACCTGCTCGGACACGCGCCTCAACCAGCTTCAGTCCAACATCCAATGGGGCCAGCGCGGCAATTACATCAGCATTCCCACCGACTGTCCGCAGCGCGATGAGCGCCTGGGTTGGATGGGCGACGCCGAAGTGTTTATCCGCACCGCCACCTACAATGCCGATGTCGCGGCCTTCTTCAGCAAATGGCTGGTGGATGTGGATGACGGCCAGTCGGCGGAAGGCTCGTTTAGCGACGTGAGCCCAAACACCGCGCTGAGTGGTGGCGCTCCCGCCTGGGGCGATGCCGGGGTCATCTGCCCGTGGACCATTTACGAAGCCTACGGTGACAAGCGCATTCTGGAGCGCCACTTGCCCGCCATGACCAAATGGGTGGAGTATTTGCACCGCAACAGCACCGGTTTGATCCGGCAACGGAACCGCGGCAATGATTATGGCGACTGGCTCGCCATCGGCGCCAACACACCCAAGGAACTGATCGGCACCGCTTACTTCGCCTATTCCACACACTTGCTGGCCCGGTCCTGCCAGGCTCTCGGACGCGTGGAAGAAGCGGCGAAATACGAGCAGTTGTTTCAGGACATCAAGGCGGCTTTCGACAAACGTTATGTCGCCGCGGACGGCCGCATCCAGGGCAATACCCAGTGCGACTACGCCATGGCCCTCAAATTCGAACTGCTGCCCGATGAACTCCGGCCCAAAGCCGCCCAGTATCTGGAAGAGGACATCCAGGCCAAAGGCGGACATCTTTCCACCGGCTTTGTCGGGGTGAGCTACCTGCTGCCGGTCCTGACCCAGTGGGGCCAAGCCGGCACCGCCTATCGCCTGCTTCTCCAGGACACCTTCCCATCGTGGCTGTTCTCGGTCAAACACGGCGCCACCACCATCTGGGAACGTTGGGACGGCTGGACCCCTGAAAAAGGATTTCAAGATCCGGGCATGAACTCCTTTAACCATTATTCGCTCGGTTCCTGTGGTGAATACCTCTTCGGCGGCATTGGGGGCATCCGCCCGGCCAGTCCGGGTTTCAAGAGCATCCTGATTGATCCGGTCATTGGCGACGGCCTGGCCTGGGCCAAGACCAGCTATGATTCCATCCAAGGCCCCATTGCCACGTCCTGGAAACGCGACGGCCAACGGCTGGCGCTGCAAGTCGTCGTGCCCGCCAACACCACGGCCACGGTTTGCGTTCCGGCCAGGGACCTGGCGGGCGTCACGGAGAGCGGCAAGCCCGCGGCGCAGTCGGCGGATGTGAAATTTCTGCGGCAGGAAAAGGACAGGATTGTTTTGCAAGTGGGTTCAGGCACCTACAACTTCGCCTCGGAACTAAATTAGAGCGTTTTCAAGAAAACTGTAGCCGCAACACGCGGTAGGGTCCCGGCAGGCCGGGATTGCCCGCCGCGGCGCGCACGGAGTGCGCGCCCTGCCTCCTTCGTTTCGGCTGCACAATTTCTTAAACTGCCCTAAAGGAAACCGCAGCCACACAAGGCAAATCAGTTCATCGCCTCCTGCCCGGATGTTATGGCCGCGGTTCTGTTGAAAACGCTCTGATCCGGGGAGTCTGAAATTTATTCTGCCCGCATGGAAAGCCGCAATGCGCGCAGAATAAATTCAATCCCCTCCTTTGTCGGGGAAAATGCGGAGTCGGCGGTCATGCGCCCGAATCATGGGAACGGTTTCAGGAAACCCGCCTGCCTCCTCACCCGGTCCGCCCCTGCCGTTTCCGGCCCCGGCCGAAAACCTTTTTCAATTTAGACTTGACATGTTTGAAATGGAAATCCAGCGAACAAAGCTTCTCCAATTCCCCGGCGGCAAAATGCCGGCTCACCTCCGGATCGCGCCGCAGTTGCGCCAGAAAGTTGGCGCCCGCGGTTCCGGCGTGCTTGGCCTGCCACGTGGCCATGGCGTTGCGCTGCACAAGGTCGTAGGCCGCTTCCCGCGTCAGCCCTTTTTTGATCAGTGCCAGCAGCACCGTTTGCGAGTTCCACATCCCCAGCGAAAGCTCCAGGTTCCGCCTCATGTTCTCCGGATAGACAATCAGGCCCTCGGTCAAGCGCCGCAGCGTCACCAGCATGTAATCCAGCAGCGTGCAGGAATCGGGAAAAATAATGCGCTCCACCGAACTGTGGCTGATGTCCCGCTCGTGCCAGAGGGCCACGTTCTCCAAGGCCGCCAGGGCGTTGCCCCGCAGCACCCGGGCCAGGCCCGTCAGCCGTTCCCCCGTGATCGGGTTGCGCTTGTGCGGCATGGCGCTGGAACCCTTTTGTCCCGGCGCGAAATATTCCTCCGCCTCCAGGACTTCCGTGCGCTGCAAGTGGCGGAACTCGGTGGCCCACCTCTCGATGCTTGCCCCGGCCAGGGCCAGCGCCACCATGAACTCGGCGTGCAAATCCCGCTGCACCACTTGCGTGGCCACCGGCGCCGGCCGCAGCCCCAACTGCCGGCAGACCCGCGCTTCCACCGCCGGCGCCAGATGCGCGCTGGTCCCCACCGCCCCCGACAATTTCCCCACCGCCACCGTCTCCCGCGCGCTTTCCAGCCGGCGCAGCACCCGCCCAAACTCGTCGTACATCACCGCCATCTTCAACCCGAAGGTCGTCGGCTCGGCGTGGATGCCGTGGCTGCGCCCGATCATGGCCGTGCCGGCGTGCTCCCGCGCCTTTTTGGCGATGACCTCCCGCAGCGCCTGCGCATCGGCGATCAGAATCCGGGCCGATTGCCCCATCTGCACCGCGAAGGCCGTGTCAATAATATCGCTGCTCGTCAGCCCGAAATGCAGCCAGCGGCTGGCGGGAGCACCGATGTTCTCCGCCACGTTGGTGGTGAAGGCGATCACGTCGTGGTTCAGGGTGCGTTCCAGCTCCCGGCAGCGCTCCACCTGGAAGGCCGCCCGCGCTTTGATCACCGCCCAATCCTTCCGCGGAACCACTCCCGCCGCCGCCAGGGCCTCGCTGGCCAGCAATTCAATTTGCAGCCAGATTTCCAGCTTGCGCTGCTCCGTCCAAACCTCCCGCATTTCCGCCCGCGAATATCGCTGTATCATAGGTTAATTCCCATTCTTAATCTTAATCCTAATCTTGATCTTAATCTCCTTTTTCATGATCGAATGATGCGTTCATGCGGATTAAGATTAGGATTAAGATTAAGATTAAGAGCAGGAAACCACCACCCAAAAATGCCAAATGCCCCCGGCCCGGTCCTCTCCCTTACCTCCGCGCCATCTTGCTCCGCGCCGCCTCCAGAATCTGCCGTTCCCTCTCCGTCAGGCTGTGAATGCCGTGGGCGGAAATCTTTTCCAGAATCGGATCCACTTCGCGGCTGATAAATTCCGCCGGCGGCAATTCCTCGGCGTTCTTCCGCGGCCGCCGGGCCGCGCGCAGGACACTGGCCCGCGCCGGCTGGCGCGACGCCCGCCGGCGGGTTCCCGCCCCCCACCATCCCTCCGCGCCCTCCAGCCACCCTCCCCATTTGACCCAGGCCATGCCGGTCAGCATCCCGCCCAAATGCGCGCCATGGGCAATGCCGCCCCCCATGAAAAGTCCGGCGACGGATATAACGAATCCGAAGATAAGAAACCACCGCGCTTTGAAGGTCACCGGCAAAATAAAGTAGATCAGCAGGCTGATGGGCTGGTTGGGCACGCTGGTGGCGAAGGCCGCGCCCAATCCAAATATGCCGGCGGAGGCGCCCACCACTCCCTGATGGAAATAGACGGGAAAGGCCAGGCACAAGGCCACATGGCACAAGCCGCCAATGGTTCCGCTCAGCAGGTAAAGCTGCAGCATTCTCCGGCGGCCCAGCATCTCCTCCATGGCCCGGCCAAAGAAATAAAGCCCGAACATGTTGCCCGCCAGGTGCAACAGGCCGCCATGCAGGAACTGGAAGGTGATCAACTGGTAGTACCTTCCCGCCTTCAGGCCCCCCAGGCTCAACGCAAAAAGTTTGTCGAAGCGGCTCTCCCCGAATTGGTCCGGCCCCATTTGCTTTTCCAAAATCACCTGGATGACATAGCACACCACCAGGCTGGCCAGCAGCAGGGTGGTAGTGGACCAATACTGCCGCGGCGGCGTGCGCATATATGGGCGATCATCCAACATTCCTTCTGAACCTAGCCGCTCGCCGGCCTTTTTTCAATGCCTGGCCGTCAAATTCGCAATGCCTGGGTCATGGGCGGGCGGGGGAAAGGAGGATCCGGTTCAAACCTCTTCTTAATTCCCCATTGCCATTTCCTGTCCTCCCAAGGCCCGGCGGAGGAGGATGTATTATCTTCAAATCCGGGGCTTGACAAAAATTAGAACCTATGGTTGAATGTTCAGCGTGAGACACGTAGGCATAATCCGGGGCCGCCTCCGGCAGGAGGCGGCCAGCGCAGGCGTCGCGGGCCGGGACAAATCCCCGGCACCTTGTCAGGCGTGCCAACACCGAAATGGATGGCGGCCCATGCAAGCCGTTTTCACTTGGTTTCACCTAATTTCACCTAATTTCACCTGGTTTCACCTAATTTCACTTCCAGGCTGTAGGGGGCCTGCCATTCATCCAACGGCATTTGCCATCAAAAAGGCCGGAATCCGCGGTTCATTCATCGGTTGCGGCTCTGCTGCGCTACAGTGTCATCCACCAGATTTGCGCATTTTTGGCAAAATTCTCAGAACCATCCTTCCGAATGACAAATGAGAAATTCTCAATGACGAATTTTCAATTCCGGCTCAACGCTTTGGTTGCGGCGTCAGCCGCGCCGTGCCTTTTGCGCCTTTTTGCGGTTAATAAATGGAAGTGCCTTTCCATGAACCATTTACGCCAAAATATGGGCTTTTCCAATGGAGTTCCCTCAAAGCAAATCAAGGCTAATCAAAGTAGTTTTTTGAACCGCCTTGCCCGTCACTCCCTTGTCAGGCCACAGCCCAGCGACGGCGGAATCTCTCCACCACTCCAATTTGTCCTCAAACTCCCGGCTGCGCGCGGATTGCTCCCGCTTGGCATTTTGCGTTTTGCATTTTGCATTTGCTTCGTTGGCGGCGCGTCCGCCCTCCCGGCGGCGGAACCGGGGAATGAGGTGGTGGTGGTTTACAATTCCCGCCTGCGCCAATCCCGCCAGGTCGCCGACCATTATGCCTCGGTCCGCCACGTGCCCGCTTCGCAAGTCCTCGGGCTGGATCTGCCCGCCGGCGAAAACATGACACGCTCGGAATACCGCGAGCAACTGCAAGGGCCGCTCCTCCAATTCCTGGAAAAGGAAAAATTGTTCGTTTTCGAGCCGGGCGGGACCGCGCCCGGCACGAACACGGCGCCGCACAGATTGAAGGAGTCGAAAATTCGTTACGCGGTTTTATGTTTTGGCGTGCCCCTGCGCATTTTGGAGGAGCCGCAACTGGTGGAGCCGGACGCCGATAAACTGCCGCCGCAATTGCGCGGCCGAAACGGCGCGGCGGTGGATTCGGAGCTGACACTCCTGCCCTGGAGCCGCCCAGCCATGAGGCTGGCCGGCCCGCTGTCCAATCCGGGGTTTGGCGTGACCAACGCCGCCCTGCTCAATCCCGTCCGGGGCGTTCTGATGGTGACGCGGCTGGACGGGCCTGACGCCACGATCGCCGGGGCTTTGGTGGACAAAGCCATGCAGGCCGAAACCAATGGATTGTGGGGCCGGGCCTATTTCGATCTGCGGGGGCTGACCAACACCGAATACAAGAAGGGGGATGACTGGCTGCGCGGCGCGGCGGAGGCGGCGCGCCGTTGCGGTTTTGAAACGGCGGTGGATGACCGGCCGGAGACTTTTTCCGCCGCCTTTCCCATGAGCCAAATCGCCCTCTACGCCGGCTGGTATGACGGCACTGTTTCCGGGCCGTTCACGCGGCCCCGGGTGGAATTCATCCCGGGCGCGTTTGCCTATCATCTTCATTCCTACAGCGCGCACACCTTGCGCTCGACCAATCAATACTGGTGCGGCCCGTTGCTGGCCTTGGGGGCCACCGCCACCATGGGCTGCATTGATGAACCTTATCTGGACGGCAGCCCGAACATGGAAGTCTTTTTCAGCCGCTGGCTGCTGCTGGGATTCAGTTTTGGCGAGGCGGCCTGCGCCGCCCAACAGGCTGTTTCCTGGCAAACCACGGTGGTGGGTGATCCGCTCTATCGTCCCTTCGGAGGGGATCCAAAAAAACGGCACGAGGAACTCCTGCAGCGCCACAGTCCATGGATTCAATGGTCTCATTTGCGCTGGGTGGACATTAACCTGGCCCGGGGCGCTCCCGCGGCGGATTACGTGCGCTATCTGGAAAGCGAACCCACCACCAAACAAAGCGCCATCCTCACCGAAAAACTGGCTCAGTTGTATCAGCAGCAGGGCAAACCGGAGTTGGCCATAAAGTCTTTCCGCCAGGCGCTGGCGCTGCATCCCACCCCGCAAACCGCCGTCCGGCTGACCCTGGCGCTCGGGGAGCAATTGGCGGCCGCCGGGCAGGAAGCGCAGGCCCTCAAGCTCTATGATGATTTCCTCAAAAGCACCCCGGGCTGGCCCGGAGCACTGTCGCTTTACCAAAAAATGGAGGCGCTGGCCGGCAAGCTGGGGAAAAAAGCCCAAGCCGACCGTTACGCCGCCGAAATCAAGAAGCTGGTTCCGCCGTGACCAGGTTCCGCCGGCCCGGCGGGAGAGGCAGGCGATTGTCCGGGGAATCGCTTGCATACTGGTTGTAATGCCTGCTTAATCTCACCTTCAGTTCCGCCGATACAGTTGTGGATGTCGCCGTGCCGGTGAAAGATGGGCGGGGAGGGGCGTTGTGTTCCCCGGGTTGATGGGTCGTCGTATCGGCCGCATGTGTGAGTATGAGTTTTGGCCGTGTCAATTCAGTCTTTTTAGCTGTCCTGCTCCCCGGCTTGACGGGCGCAACGCCTGTCCGGGCGGGGGATGACGGCGTCCCTTTGCCGCACCCGGCCTGGCAGGCTGGCGGGGACATCTTCCTGGCGGCGGCCGTGCCGCGCCCGTTTTACCAAACTCCGGCCTTTTATCTGGTGTGCGCGGCGGTGCTGCTGCTGGCTGGCTACGGGGGGTATTGCTGGATGGCCCGCTGGCTGCGGCGGCGTCAGCAAGAGCGGGATCAGGAATTGTTTAAATTGATTGATGAATGGACCAAGAATTTGCAGCAGGAGGTGTTGGAGCGCAAACAGGCGCAAAAAGCGCTGGTGGAAAGCCAGGAAATCGTCATGCGCCAGGAGCGCCTGGCCGCGGTGGGACAGATGGCCGCCGGCGTGGCGCACGAGTTCAACAACATCCTCACCGTCATTCAGGGTCATGCCGCCCTGCTCCTGGACAACCCCTCCCTGGACAAGGACTCCATCCAATCCCTGACCCAAATTACTTCGGGTGTGGAACGGACGGCGAAGCTGATCCGGCAGATGCTGGCCTTCAGCCGCAAACAAGTCATGCAGCGCGAGGTGCTGGACTTGAACCACATCGCCACCAATGTCACCGACATGCTCGGCCCGTTGCTGGGGGAAAGCATTGTGGTGCGCCTGGATCTTTCGCCCAGCCCACTCATCGTCCTGGCCGACACCACCATGATTGAGCAGATTGTCGTCAATCTGGCTGTCAATGGCCGCGACGCCATGCCGCATGGCGGCGAGTTGACCATCTCCACCCGCAAGGTCAATCTGACCGAGGCCGATGTCCGGGCCAAAGCCGAGCGCCGCGCCGGCCAGTTCGCCCGCCTCAGCGTGACCGACACGGGATGCGGCATGGATGCCGCTGTGATTGACCATCTTTTCGAACCGTTTTTCACCACCAAGGAAGTAGGCAAAGGCGTGGGCCTGGGCCTGGCCACCGTCTATGGCATGGTCAAACAGCACCAGGGCTGGATCGAGGTGGAAAGCCAGCCCGGCAAAGGCGCTTGTTTCCACATCACCCTGCCCTTCACTGGCAAGCGGGCCGAAGATCCGGCCGGGCGCGGGCCTCTGTCCTCGGTGCAAGGCGGCAAAGAAATCATCCTGGTCGTCGAGGATGAAATAGCCCTGCGCGAACTGGTGCGGGAAATTCTGGAAGGCCACGGCTACCACGTTTTGGAAGCCGGCTCCGGCGTGGAGGCGCTCCGCCTCTGGGAGGCCCAGGACCACAAAGTGGATCTCCTCCTCAGTGACATCGTCATGCCCGAAGGCATGTCTGGCCGGGAACTGGCCGAACATCTCCAGAAAGCGGACCCCTGTCTGCCGGTCATTCTCACCAGCGGTTACAGCCAGGATATGATTGAGCGGGAGACGGTGCTGGATAACAGGATCAAGTTTTTCTCCAAACCCTATCACCCCGCCCAATTGGCCCAGGCCGTGCGCGACTGCCTGGACGCCCGCCACAGAAATGGCGACCGCGCCAAGGATGTCGCCCTGCGGGCCTGAGGCTCACGGCCCCCGCAAAGTCAGGGTGGCGAAAATGGAGTTGGCCGTGTAATTGTTGGCTCCTCCGCTGGTCGGCTCCGCATAATAATAATACCCATACTGCAGCTTGGCGGTGACGCGCTTTCCGAAACGGCGCGCCAGGCCGGCCGCCACCGCGTGTTGCCCGTACTCGATGCCCACCGGCATTCCGGCCGCATAATTGTTCTGGCCATAATCGGCCGCCGAGTAGGAATAGTTGGCGAACAGGTCGGTGTTCCGACCCAGGGAATAAGTGCCGTTGGCCAATACGCTGTAAATATCGCCGCGGTACGGAACCACCGCGGGCAGGCCATTGGCCGCGCTGATGGAGGTGGTGGGCTGGTAGGAGAAGCTGGCCGAGAGGCAGAGCCGGGGGCACGGCGTCAGCGTCGTGTTGATGGCATAAATCTGCGAAACATACTCGCCGGCGGCAATGGCGCCGCCCGGCGATATGCCGCCCTTGGCAGGGTCGGCGTCGGTCACGGTCGAATAGCCGGTGGTCAAGTATTGCCAGGACAAGGTGGATTTGAGCCAGGAGCAGGGATGTAAAACCAGTTTCGTTTCGATTTCATCGGTGAGCAGATCGCGCTCGCGGATGAACCCGGGATAGCCGATGGGCAGGGGCGCATTGCGGATGTCTTGATACTGGCTGTCGTTCTCATAGCGGCGGTAATGGGCGCTGAAGGAAACTCTCCGCCACGGCGAAGTGTTCAAGCCCAAGCGGAAGTCGGTCATTTGGCTGGCAAAGGCGGCGTTCTGGATAAAATCGTTGACCGGCTGCAGGTCGTAGTCGGACTGGCCGATGCTCTGCTGTTGCAAGCGCGCATCGGCGAACAGCACGGTATAGGGGATCCGGCTGTAGCGCAGGGCGGCGCTTTCCGAGACGGAAGCTTCGTCGTAATCCGAGGAGAGCGTGGAGAGGGCGAGCGGGCCGCTGGCGGGGGCCAGGGCGGTGCCGTTGGTATAGATCGGATTCAGCAAGGCGCCGTCGCCGCCGAAACCGTGCTGGCGGGTCCACTCGCTTTCCACGCCGGCGGAGAAAGTCAACCCGTCAAACGGACCGAGCAGGCCGTTGGCGTTAAAGACATGCGACCGCTTTTCCAGGGTAATCTGCGGGACCACGTCCATCAAGGCGAGGTTGTTGTTGACGGTGGCATCCGTGAAGGAGGCATCGGAATTCAATCTGCTGTAGAGATAACCGGCGGAGCCGAAAAACCAATCGGTGAACTTCTTCTCCAACCGGAGGGTATTGGCCCCCTGAAAATAACTGTTGCCTTCATGGGCGTTTTCCGTGGCGCTGTCGCGGGCGTCCAGGTTGGTGTAATGCGTGTTGAGGTTGTAAAACTCGCCGCGAAACCGTTCCGCGATGGCCACTCCGGCGACTTCATCCTCCAGGTCGAATTTGATGATGTTGACCTCCTCGTGGATATCCTTGCTGGCCGGGGCAAAATTGCGGCCGCCCCCGCCCGCGAAGGCGTTCCAATCGGTGGTCGCTTCCGACCCGTCCTTGTAATCCTGTTCGTAGCCCAACACCATTTGCGGCCAGTTCGGCAGGGTCAGGCCCAAATCCACCCAGGCCTTTCCGAGATCCAGGTGCAGATCACTCCCCAGGCTGGGAGCCGCCCGGCTCAACAACGGATCATAGCCGCCCGTGCCATCGAAATACTTCCGATACTGCTCCCAGCCGGACTGGATGAAGCCCAGATCGTTCTTGCGCAGGGAAAGGTCTAATTTGTAATCGTCCGCCAAGGCATGGCCGGCGAGGGCCAGCCGGGTGTCGGGCCCGGGGTGCTCGACCAAATCCAGTTGGCCCAGCCCGCCGTTGACCCCGTCCTTCTGCCAGTATTGTTCGCGAAACTTTTGGGCGTCTCCGCTGACAGCCGTGCCGCCGATGACGGGAGAGAGGGAGTAAGTGAACTTGTCCGCGGGCGCGCCGGCCTCCCAAGCCGCTCCCTGGTCAATCCAGGCGCGCAACAACCCGATTTGGACGGGAGTAAGAGGATCGCCCTTGCCGGGCGGCGGCATTTCCAAGTCCGGCACCAATTGGGCGACGTTATGGATCAGCGGACTTTTGGCGCTGGCCCCGGGGAGAATATCCACCCCGTTGTCGCCGCCCTTGAGGGCGTCCGGGCGATTGTCAAGACGAAATCGGCTCCGCGGTTTTTCCGGGCCGTGGCAGCGGATGCAGGACGCGCTCAGGATGGGCTTGATATCCCGGGCGAAATCAACCGTGACGGCGGCAGCCGGCGGCAGATTGGATTCATCAATTTGGGCGGCGGCGGGAGCCGGGCGGAACAGGACGAGCAAAAGGCAGGCGCCCGCCGTCCAACCCCCGCCATGCCAGGCGGGGTGCGGCCAGGGAGGCCTGGGCCGGGCGCAGGCGTTTCCAGAATGAGCGCGCCGGCCTTTCAATAGAGGTAGAAGGGTTGAGTGTTGGAGCCGTGAATCGCGGTATGGCAGCCGGCCGTCCAGCAGGTGCCGTAACGGAGGAAACCGCTGTGGTCAACATTGCCGATAAAGAGCCGGCCCGGAGCCGCCCCCGGCCCCGGCACCTGGGCGTGGCAGCGCAGACACAGGTTGGCATCGCGCACCGTCAGCAGTTTGGGGTTGACCGAGCCGTGCGGATTGTGGCAACTGGCGCAACCTTCGCGCAACGCCGGATGCTCGAAAACCACCGGCTTGGTTTGTTCGCGGTGGCATTGGGCGCACGCTTCGTTCAACCGCGCCATGGCCAGTCCGCCCGCCGGCTTCAGGATGTCCTGGCCGTGGGGATCGTGGCATTGCACGCAGTTCATCTTGCCTTCGGTGACGGGATGGTGCTGGGGCAGATGGAATTCAGCCTGGATATCCAAGTGACATTGGAAACAGGCGGCCGGGTCCTTGCCCGGATTGACAATGAAATTTACGCCCATCGCTCCCGTGGCCGCGTGTTTGCTGCCCGGGCCGTGGCAGGATTCGCAACCGTTCTGGCCCGCCATTTGCGATTGCTCCAGACGCAATCGGGCGTGGGGACTGGCCGGAAAAACCCGGGCAATCCCGGCGTGACAGTAGGCGCAGGCCTTGTCGCCGACAAAAGTTGCGCCCTCAATTTGCGGGGGAGCAAACACGGTCCCGCCCCCGGTGGAGCAGGAATTGAGCAACACAGCCAAGGCGCCGAGACCCGAGGCCAGCGCCAGCGCGGCGCGCCACCCCAGGCTTTTCGCTGTGGCAAAGCGCATCAAGGGTTTGCCTGGCGAACGACCCGGTAATAGGCGGCGGCGCCTGCCGGCGCAGGGTCCGCAAAATGAACCGAGGCGGTGGAGGCGAGGTTGGTCAGAACCGGCGTCCAATTAATCAAGTTGGTGGACCTTTGGATCACATAAGAAAGTCCCACATTGGCGCTATAATTGAAGGAGAAATGGCTGGAGAGGACGGCGGGCGCGGAGTTGGAGACGGCGACCGGCGCAACCACGCTGACATTGACCACCGCGGAAGTGGTGGAAATGCCCGCCGCGGTGGCGACGGCCGTGAGGGAGTAATTGCCGGCGGCCAGGCTGCTCCCGATCACGCTAAACGGGCTGGCCTGGGCTGAACCCAACAAGGTGGCGCCGGCAAAAAAGGCGACGTTGGTGACCGCGCCGGCGCTGACCGCGGCGCTGGCCCCCAGTTTCAGATTCGCCGGTGCGGCGAACACGGCTCCGGCGACCGGATTGGTGATGCTCACGGTTGGCGCAGGAGGTGTGACGGCGCCGGAGGTGGAGCGGGTGTAGGTGAAGCCGGCGCCCTGGTGGGTCCAGGAGCTGAACTCCACGGCAACGTAAATGTCGTCGGATTTGATATGGAGAACCAACGGGTTGTTCGGCAGGCTTAAGGACAAATCCCCGCCCTGCATCCCGCCAATCGCGTTGGCCCAGGTATCGTAGGTAAGGCTGGCGTAGTCGGTGATATCGCCAAAAGCCCATTCCGTATTCTCCGGGCTGGTATCGCCATTGTAAGAGGTCTCATTATAGGGAGGCGCGGCGTTGAACGGGGGGTGGTCCGTCCCGCGTGTAAACCAGACATCCGCTGTAATCTGGTCCACATTGGCGAGTTGTTCCGCCGCGGGCACACTGGTACTAAACGCGGCGGGTTGCGTGTAGTTGGTCGCGGGACCCATCCAGACTGTGGAGGCCTGGGCCAGCGGTGCGGTCAAGGTCATTAATATCAATCCTGCAGTTCGCAGAAAGCAGGCCGACAGAGCAAGATTCTTATTTTCATTCATATCGGGTGAGATGAAATTATACCGGATTTGTTCCTGAGATTTCAAGCTTTTTCCGAACCAAACTGTCCTCCGGCCCGTCCTGCTTCCAAAACGGCGGGGCCGGTGGAAAGTTCCCCTCCCGCTGGCGATTATTGGCCTCTCCCGGCGATGATCCCCGCCCACCTCGGCGCGATCCAGCGCGTGATGGGCACCTGTCCGCACCGGACCGCCTTGGAAACCCGGCCCAACCGGAGCCGAACCCGCAGGGCCCGTGCCCGCCATACGCCGGGAGCGGGTAAATTCCCGGCGCTCCGATGCAGGCACGGACCCACCCCAAAGGCTGGTTGCCGTCTCCTTCTCATCACACACCTCTCCCTTACGACGGGCCACCCGCTCATTTGTTCCAAAATAAACCTCGCTTTTTCAGCGGCCTGTTGGGACATTGGATGCCATCACGCCCTTCATTAAGTCTTCTTGGAACTTTTTGCAGGTTCGTGACTCATAATTACACACGGCTGTATGCCAAGTCCGGATTTTGAAACCGTGGTGGCTGGCTATTATGAGCCGCTTTACCGGTTCGCCATCAGCTTGACGCGCTCGGAACCCGATGCCTGCGACCTGGTGCAGCAAACCTTTTATATGTGGGCGGCCAAAGGCCATCAATTGCGCGATCCGTCAAAAGTCAAATCCTGGCTGTTCACCACCCTGCATCGCGCCTTTCTCGAATCGCGCCGCGTCCTCACCCGCTTTCCTCATACCGAGTTGACGGACACTGAGCCTGACCTGCCCGTCATCCTGCCCGAAGCCGCCCGCCAATTGGACGCCACCCGGGCGGTCGAGGCCCTGAACCAGGTGGACGAGGTTTACCGCGCGCCGGTGGCGCTCTTTTACCTGGAAGACAGTTCTTACCAGGAGATTGCCGATATTCTGGAAGTGCCCATCGGCACCGTCAAATCCCGCATGGCCCGAGGCTTGGCCCAACTCAAACACATCTTCGCCGGCAGCCGCCCGGCCCGCAGCAAACCCGGAGGCCCCCGTGAATAGTCCCGAAGCCAGGGAAATCCTCGCCCTCTTCCGACCGGGCACCGCTGACGAACAGGACCCGTCCTTTTACCAGGCCCGGCAACTGGCCAAAACCGACCCGGACCTGGCGCGCTGGTTCGAGCAACATTGCCAGGCTTATCTGGTCCTGCGCCGCCAATTGCAAGCCATCCCCATCCCACCGGGCTTGCGCGAGCAAATCCTCTCCGAACGAAAAATCCAGCGTCCGCTTTTCCAAAGTTATTGGGGTCCCCTTCTGGCCGTGGCCGCCGTCGTGGCCTTGCTCATCGGCATTGAGTCCGGCTTCTGGCCGCTCCGCAACCCGGCCGACCGCTATTCGGCCTATCGCAAACGCATGACCGAATCCGCCCTGCGCATTTACTCCATGGATTTGACCGCGCCAGACATGGCCTCGGTCCGCAACTTCCTCCAGGAGAAAAACGCCCCAACCGACTTCTCCCTGCCGGCCGGACTGCAGACCGCCGCCGTCGCCGGCTGCATGGTTTCCAGTTGGCAAGGCGGCCCGGTTTCCATGATCTGCTTCAAATCCGGCCGCCCCCTGTCCTCCGGCGATCAAAGCGATCTCTGGCTTTTTGTGACCGACCGAAAGACCGTCCCCAATGCCCCTCCTCCGGGGCCGCCGGTCTTTGCCCGCGTCAACAAGGCGACCACCGCCGCTTGGTCCGACGACCACAAAAGCTACCTGCTGGCCGCGGTGGGTGACGAGGCGTTCATTCGCAAATACCTTCCCTGAGCGCCACGGGCCGGGGGGAAGGGCAAAAGGTTGAAGGCAAAATGCCCGGTTGCAGAAGCTCCGCCCATCCCCCGGCCAAGCTCCTGTTTGTCAATCAAAGTGAATCCACCGTGGCTTGGGCGCATTTTTCACAAGCTTTTTAGAATTGCCGGATTGCCCCGGAGCTTTACAATAGCCGCCATGAGTCGAATCTGCGAGATCGTCGTCCGCCCAATCCACCGCGGGAGAAGCACCCCATGAAATCCCATTACAGCCGCCGCCAATTCCTGCAACGTTCCGCCTTGGCCGCCGGCGCCCTGGCGCTGGCTCCGGGCGCGACGTTGCGCGCCCAAACCGCGGCCAAACGCACCGCGGTGGACGAGGTGACCCTCGGCCGGACCGGCCTCAAACTCAGCCGCCTCGGCATGGGCGCCGGCAGCAACAGCGGCCATGTGCAAACCGCCCTGGGCCGGGATGGGTTCGCCAAACTCATCCATTATGCTTATGACCAGGGCATCCGCTACTTCGACTGCGCCGAATCCTACGCCACCTTTGAGTGGATGGCCGAAGCCATCGAAGGGCTCCCGCGCGAGAAGCTCTTCCTTCAGTCCAAAATCGGCGGGCAACCCGCCGACGTGCTCGCGGCCATTGACCGCCATCGCAAGGTCTATAACACCGATTATGTTGACAGCATGCTCATCCATTGCATGGTCAAAAACGGCTGGACCGGCGATTGGCGTCGCGTCATGGATGGTTTTGACCAGGCCCGGGAGAAGAAGTGGATTCGGGCCAAAGGCGTCTCCTGCCACAGCCTGCCCGCCTTGCGCGCCGCGGTCGCCTCGGATTGGACGGAGGTCCACTTGGTGCGCCTCAACCCCCAGGGCCGCCGCATGGACGGCCTGGAGGAAGTCGTCTGGTCCAGCACCGACCCCGGCCATGAGGTCGCCCCGGTTCTGGACGAATTGGAAAAAATGCGCGCCAAAGGCCGCGGCGTCATCGGCATGAAAATCATCGGCGACGGCCAGTTCCTCAATCCGGCGGACCGCGAAAAATCCATCCGCTTCGCCATGTCCCGCCCGGAGCTGGACGCCGTCGTCATCGGCTTCAAGAGCACGGACGAAATTGACGAAGCGATCCGGCGCATGAACTCGGCGCTGGCCGCCCCGGCCTGAGCGCCTGTCCCGCCCCGGAACCTGGCCCCGCTTGCTCCGGCCTCACGGCTCGAACTTGACGGGGACGGAGAGATCGAAACCAGCCGCCGTCACCTCTTCGGCATTGTGGAGGACGGCGCCGGCCCTCAGCCGCAACGATGCCATTGAACCACGGATGAACACAGATAAACACGGATAAGGCAAGGCGATGACGGGCTTTTCCCCGGGGCTGGACAGAGCTGCCAAATCGTGAGCGAACGGAGCACGGGGAAATCTCCTTTTCTGCGCCGTAGGATCCGCGTCCATCCGTGTTCATCAGCGGTTCTCCTCTGCATGGATGCGGCTCAGACCTTGTCCTTCTTCCGATAGGCCAGGCCCTGGAAGTGCGCGACCAGGTCGCCCTGGTCGTCCTTGATTTCCACCGAATAGGTCCCGATTTTGAAATTCCTGGCCAGTTCCCGCGCCTCGGCCCAAAGCGTGCCCGTCCCGGCGGCTTTCATGAAGGTGATGCTGGCGTTGACCGCCACCGCCACCGTGCCGTGCGAGTTGGCCGCCGCGGCGAAGGTGAAGTCGGCCAGTGTAAAAATGGCGCCGCCCTGCACAGTGCCGATGCCATTGAGATGGTGCGGATGGAGCGTCATGCGGGCCGTGGCGCGGCCGGGTGAAACGGAGAGCAATTCAATATTGCATCGCCCGGCAAATTGGTCGTTGCGCAGCCGCTCTTTGACGTGTTCCATGCAAGTCCTGTTCTCTGCTGTAAATTTGCGCCAAACTGTGGCGATGCCTGGCCGGGTTCAACCTTCGAACCGCCGGAACAACTCGGCGCTTCCCACCACGCGAATCTTGTGCTTGCGCAGCACGGCCAGGGCTTTGTCCGGGTCCTGGAAGCGGAACAGGAGCAGGCCTTTGCCGTCGCGCTGCAGGGTGAAGGCATGCATGTATTCCAGGTTGAGGCCGGCTTCTTCCAGCACCACCAGGACCCGGGCCAAAGCGCCCGGGCGGTCGGCCACTTCGATGGCCAGCACGTCGGTCACCTTCACCAGCAAACCGTTCTGCTCCAGCAGGCGTTTGGCCCCCTGCCAGTCGCGCACCAGCAGGCGCAGGATGCCGTATTGCCGGGCCTCGGCAATGCTGAGAGTGAGGATGTTGAGGTTGGCGCCCGCCAGAAGTTTGACCGGAGCGCTCAGCGCGCCCGGTTTGTTTTCCAGGAACAGGGAGAGTTGTTTGAGTTTCATGTCGAGCCGGGAAAAATCACATTTTGCGCTGATCTATCACGCGTTTGGCCTTGCCCTCGCTCCGCTGAATGGAATGCGGCTGGATGAGACGCACCCGCGGCCGCAACCCGGTCATGGTTTCGATGGATTTGGTCAGGCGGGCTTGCAATTGCTCCAGTCCGCCCACCGTGTCGCTGAATACCTCCTGGGTCACCTCCACCTGCACTTCCATTTCATCCAGTCCCTTCTCCCGCGTGAGAAGGATCTGGTAATGCGGCAGCGCGCCCTCCACCTTTAACAGCGCGGTTTCGATTTGCGAGGGGTAAACATTGACGCCGCGGATGATGATCATGTCGTCGCTCCGGCGGCTGATGCGTTTGATCCGGCGCAAGGTCCGTCCGCAGCCGCAAGGTTCGGAGGTCAGGGCGGTGATGTCGCGCGTGCGATACCGGATCATGGGCATGGCCTGCTTGCTCAAGGTCGTCAGCACCAGTTCCCCTTCCACCCCTTCCGGGCACGGCTGGCCCGTCGCCGCGTCAATCACTTCCGGATAGAAGAAATCCTCGAAGATATGCGGCCCGGCCTGGCAGGGGCATTCCATCGCCACCCCCGGTCCGATGATTTCCGACAGCCCGTAGATGTCATACGCCTTGATGCCGCTGTCTTGTTCAATGCGCTGGCGCATGGATTCGGTCCACGGCTCCGCCCCAAAAACGCCGGCGCGAAGCGGCAAATCCTTCAGGTTGACCCCCAGCTCGGCCGCCTGGTCAATGATGTGCAGGAAATAACTGGGCGTGCAGCAAATGGCCGTCACCTTGAAATCCTTGAGCACCATGATTTGGCGCTGGGTGTTGCCCCCCGAAATGGGAATCACCGTCGCGCCCAGGGCCTCCGCCCCGTAATGCGCCCCCAACCCGCCCGTGAAAAGCCCGTAGCCGTAAGCATTCTGGATGATGTCCCCCCGATGCAGCCCGCAGGCGGCAAAGCTGCGGCACATCACGTTGGTCCACACATCCACGTCTTGCTGGGTGTAGGCCACCACGATCGGCTTGCCCGTCGTGCCCGTCGAGGCGTGCAGCCGGACGATTTCGCTCATCGGGCTGGCGAACAATCCGAACGGATAGCTGTCGCGCAGATCCGCCTTGTCGCAGAACGGCAGGCGCGTGAGGTCGTCCAGCGATTTGACAGCGCCAGGTTCCAGGCCGCGCTCGCTCATGCGGCGCCGGAACAGGGCGACGTGGTCATACGCCTGCGCCACCATCTTTTGCAGGCGCGCCAACTGCAATTCAACCAACTGGCGGGGCGGAAGAAAATCCGGCGCGCTGATGGGATCAAACCGCGCCCCTTTCTCGATGGAGTGTTTGCTCATGGGGATTCCATTGTCCGGTCCAGCATCGCCCGCAACCAATCGGGCGGGCGCACCGGTTTGCGGGTGGCATTGGTGAAGGCATGGATGGTATAACCGCGCACCACCGGTTGGCCGGTGGACTGATGGTTGATCTGCGCGTCGAAGCGCAG
Organism: uncultured Verrucomicrobiae bacterium; assembly: GCA_963707025.1. Classification (GTDB taxonomy): domain Bacteria; phylum Verrucomicrobiota; class Verrucomicrobiia; order Limisphaerales; family Palsa-1400; genus JBEKOF01. Next base: position 43,713 of record CAVPOM010000007.1, read on the forward strand.
GCGCGCGCGCCCGGCAAGCTGCGCGCCAGTCGCCACCGCCAGCATATCGTCAAAGCGCGCTCCGCCTTGAAATTCCAGGTGCGCTTCCACCAGGGGCAGAAACACGCCCCGCGCCTCCAGCGCGGCGTAGGAAAGACCCAGCCGGTGGCGCAGCCATTCCGTCCGCCCGCACTCGAACCACTCCAGGGCGCGCGAGTTGTAAAAAGTTCCCATCTGGTCCGTTTCGCTGTAGCGGACACGCAAGTTCAACACGTCCACGGGTTGGCTCAACCCGGCTTTAGGCGGCGGCGGCATGGGGGGTCTGGTTTTGGCTGGCGCGGCCCAGCAGGAAGGCCTGCCGGTTGGCCTCGAAGAATTTCGGCGCAAAGGCCGCGCCGACCGCCTCAAGCCAGGCTGGTTCGGCCAGCGGCAGGTGGGCGCTCAAAGCGCCCAGCAGCGCCACGTTCAACATCTTTTTCTGCGGCAACTGCTCCGCCTCTATGGCCGAGGGATCAATCGTCAGGCCGCCCGGACGCAGCAGATGACGGTTCGGCTCCAGTTGCGTCGGTTCGAGCGCCAGGAGAAAATCCGCTTCCCCCGCCGGCACCATGGGGCTGTGGACTTGCGCGCCAAACCGGACGTCGCAGGTGACCGAGCCGCCGCGCTGGCTCATGCCCTTGATTTCGCTCTTCTTGACATCGAAGCCGGCGCGCAGCGCCACCTCCGCGATGATGTCCGTGGCGGTCAGGACGCCCTGGCCGCCCAGGCCGGCCACGACAATGTTACACGGCGGGCGCGCCAGGTTCTCCGATTTCTTGGCAGGTGCAGCGTTTTTCATATTCCTTGAGTTCTCGGGCAATCAGGATGCAGGGCCTCCGCGCGATGATGACGGCCAGTTCGCGGCTCTTCAGGGCTTCCGCCAGCGCGTGGTCAAAGGCGTCGGACCCCGTGCGCGGTTCGATGACCTGGACGCGGCGAATCCCGCACGAACGCGCCAGGTCTTCCAGCACGAGCTTGCCCGTCGGTTCATGTTTGAGATTGCGCCCGGTGCCGGGGTGTTCCTGGTGGCCGGTCATGGCGGTGGTGGCATTGTCCAGAATAATCACCACATGCCCGTTGGGCGGGGGATTGTAGGCCATTTCCACCAAGCCGCTGATGCCGCTGTGAACGAAAGTGCTGTCGCCAATGACGCTGACGACCCGGCAGGCCTGCTCAGGCGGCAGCACATGGCGCAATCCCAATCCCACCCCCAGGCTCGCTCCCATACAGACGCACGAATCCATCGCTTCGAACGGCCGCAACGCCCCCAGGGTGTAGCAACCAATGTCCCCGGCCACGATGCAGTCCTGGCGGCGCAGCGCCTCGAACACGATGCGGTAAGGACAGCCCTCACAGAGCTGCGGCGGCTTTCCCGGCGGCGGCGCGGGTTCGGGACTGGTGTCGGCGCGCAGGATGCGCCGCACCCGCGCCACATCCAATTCACCAAAGCGATACATCTCCGCCTTGCCGCTGACGGCAATCCCCGCCGCGCGGATGGCCTCGACCAGATAAGGATCGCCTTCCTCGATCACCACGCAGCGTTCCACGCTTTTGGCGAATTCCGCGATCTGGCGCATGGGCAGCGGATGGGTGAAGCCCAGTTTGAGCACGCGGGCCTCCGGCGCCGCTTCGCGCGCGTGCATAAAGGAAATCCCGGAGGTGATGATGCCCAGCGATGCGCCGCCCGGCACCACCCGGTTCAGCCCGCAATCCTCGTTCCATTCCGCCATCTCCGCCAGCTTCTGCCGCAACCGCCGGTGGGCCGGGCGCGCGTGGCCGGGAACCATCACGCGACCTTTCAAATCGCGCGCGAAGTGCGGCGTTTTGGGCGTGTCGCGCCCGGCGCGCGGCTGCACCACGGTGGCGCTGTGGCAAACCCGCGTGGTGGCGCGCAGCAGGACGGGAATCTGCCAGCGCTCGGAAATTTCGATGGCGGCGCGCATGAAATCATAAGCCTCCTGCGAGTCCGACGGCTCCAGCATGGGCACGGCCGCGGCGACGGCATAGCGGCGGTTGTCCTGTTCGTTTTGGCTGGAATGCATTCCGGGATCATCGGCGGAAACGATGACCAGCGCCCCGGCCACTCCGGTGTAGGCCACCGTGAAGAGCGGGTCGGAGGCCACGTTCAGGCCCACATGTTTCATCGTGGCCAAAGCCCTGGCTCCGCCAAAGGCCGCGCCGATGGCGACCTCCAGCGCCACCTTCTCGTTCGGCGACCATTGGGCGCGGCCGCCCAGCCGGGAAAAATTCTCCAGAATCTCGGTGGAGGGCGTGCCGGGATAGCCGGCGCCCAGGGCCACGCCCGCGTGCCAACTGGCCAGGGCCATGGCTTCGTCGCCGCTCAACAACAGCCTGTTTCCATCTTCCATATCGTGCTTTTTACAAGTTCAACATTAAGTGTTGCATAACATAAAAGCAAATTATATCATCTTGTCTAATCCAATGTTTTGGCAACCTGAACTGGAAACGATCCCCCGCGCCGCGCTGGAGGCCCTGCAAAGCAAACGCCTCCAGGAGACCGTCCGCCGCCTGGAGCGGGTACCGTTTTATCGCGGGAAGTTCCTGGCCGCCGGCCTCAAGCCGGAGGAGATAAAATCGGCCGCCGACCTGCGCCGGCTCCCGTTCACCACCGCCGCGGATTTGCGGGACAATTACCCGGACGGATTGCTGGCGGTCCCGCGCGAGGAAGTGCTCCGGCTCCACACCTCCAGCGGGACCACCGGCAAACCCAAGGCCCTATTCTTTTCCAAGGCGGATGTGGACACCGCGGCGGAACTGATCGCCCGGGCCTTGTGCATGACGGGGGTGACCCGGCGCGACGTGTTCCAGAACATGATGAGCTACGGACTTTTCACGGGGGGGTTGGTGATGCACTACGGGGCGGAGAAAATCGGCTGCATGGTCATCCCGGCCGGACCGGGCACCTCGGAGCGCCAGTTGCTGCTCATGCAGGACTTTGGCACCACCGTCATCCACATCACCCCCAGCTACGCCTTCTACTTTGCCGATTTTCTGGAGAAAAAGGGGATTGACCCGCGCACCAGCCTGACCTTGCGCAAGGCCTTCGTCGGCGCCGAGCCATATACGGAAGAAACCAGCCGCAAGATCGAAGCCGCCCTGGGCATTGATGTCTATAACTCCTACGGCTTGACCGAAATGAACGGACCCGGCGTCGCTTTCGAGTGCGAGGGCAAATGCGGCCTGCATCTATGGGAGGACAATTTCCTGCTGGAGATCATCAACCCCGCCACGGGCGAACCGGTGCCCGATGGGGAGACGGGCGAATTGGTCCTGACCAGCATCAACCGCGAAGCCATGCCGTTGTTGCGCTATCGCACGCGCGACCTGACTTCCCTCATCCCCGGACCCTGCCCCTGCGGCCGCACCCACCGGCGCATCCACCGCATCACCGGGCGCTCCGATGACATGTTCATCGTGCGCGGCGTGAATATTTTCCCGCAGCAAATCGAGCGTGTGCTCATGGCCATCCCGCAGATCGGGCGCAATTACCTCATCCAATTGGGTGGGTTGGACGACCTGACGGTCAAGGTGGAATTATCCCCCGCGGCTTTCGACGGCGAGGTCGGCCACCTGGCGCAACTGCAAAACCAGGTGGCGGAAATGCTCCGCGCCGAACTCTGGGTCCGGCCCAAGGTGGACCTGGTGGCCGCCGGCTCGCTGCCCGTCGCCGAAGGCAAGGCCAAGCGGGTCATTGACAAGCGGTCCCTTTGAACCGGCCCCAATCACCCACTTTATGAACACAGTCAAACTGGTGGCGGTCTTCGCCGAAAACCGGCCGGGCCAGGCCGCCCGCGTCACCGGCATTCTCGCCCGCGCCAACGTCAACATCCGCTGCATCACCGTGGCCAGCAGCGGCGCCTTCGGCGTGATGAAATTGCTCGTCAACGACCCCGATCAGGCCTGTCGCGCTCTGCAACACGAGGGCTTCGCCGCCACCTTGATGGACGTCATCGCCGTGGAAACGCCGGACCAGCCGGGCGCCTTGTACACCGTGGCCGACTGCCTGGCGGCCCATCAGATCAACCTCTCCAACACCTCCGGTTTCGTGGCCAACAACCGCGCCATCCTGGTCATCGAAGTCCAGGACCCGGCCCAAGCCGGCGAGATTCTCACCAAACAGGGACTGCGCGTCCTGACGCAAACGGAGGCGCTGGCCATTTAGTCAAACCTCCTTCTGGAGACGCCTATGAATGAAAAAAGTTCGCCTGCCAATAAAGGCTGGACGGTGGTCTTTGCCGGCCTGGCCATCAACCTCATCCTCGGAGTGCTCTACGCCTGGGGGGTCATTGCCAAGGCGCTCGGAGCCGATTGGCACTGGACAAAGACACAAGCCACCCTGCCCTTCACCGTGGCCACGGTTTGTTTTGCCGGCATGATGGTGTTCGCGGGACGATGGCAGGACAAATTCGGCCCGCGCCTGGTGGCGACGGCCGGTGGCATCATGCTCGGTCTCGGCCTGGTCGCCTCGGCGCTGGTTCATTCGCCCACCGCCATGATGTTGACCTTTGGCGTTGGTGCCGGATTGGGGATTGGCCTGGGTTACTCGGCCACAACTCCGCCCGCCATCAAGTGGTTTCCTCCTGCGCGCAAGGGCGTCATCACCGGCATCGTGGTCAGCGGCGTGGGCTTGGCGGCGGTTTATATCTCTCCGCTCAGCCAGTACCTTTTGGGAATCACCACCATTCCGTGGACCTTTGCCTGGCTCGGCATTGGCACGCTGGCTTTGGTGCCGCTACTGGCGCAACTGTTGCGCAACCCGCCGGAACAGCCGTTCGCGCCGGCATCGGCCACTAAAGCGGCGGCGGCTCCCCGGCGCGAATCGGATTGGCAGGAAATGCTGCGCACCTTGCCGTTCTACCAACTTTGGCTGCTGATGGTGCTCTCCGCCTCGGCGGGCATGATGATCATCACGCAGGTGGCCATGATCGCCAAGGAGCAGGCGAACTGGAGTTGGGGATTTGTGCCGATCGCCACGTTGGCGATCTTCAACACCCTGGGCCGCCTTCTCAGCGGAGCGCTCTCGGACAGAATCGGGCGGACCCGGACGATGACGCTGGCGTTTGTGTTGCAGGCGGTGAATATGCTGGCCTTCAGCCATTACGACACCAAGGAGTTGGTGGTTTTCGGTTCCGCCTTCACCGGCCTTTGCTATGGAACGATCTTCACCCTGATGCCCGCCGCCACGGCGGATTTCTACGGCATTCGCAACCTCGGCGTCAACTATGGTTTGGTCTTCACCGCTTTCGGTGTCGCCGGTGTGGTCGGGCCCTTGCTGGGCGCGGGCATTAACGATCACTTCAAATCGTATTCCTATGCCTATCAAATCTCGGCGGGCATGCTGGTGGTGGGGGCCGTGCTGGCCATGCTGATCAAACCGCCGGGGACGCGCGCCCTGCCGGTGCCGCCCCAACCTGAAGTCTCACTGGTGAACCATACCCAACAACCCAAACCAACCCCAACCGCATGAATCCAACCCGATTATTGACAGCGCTGGCCCTGGCCGGATCGCTGGCCCTGGGCCGCGCCCAATCCAACAACACCCTGTCCGCCAACGCCGGAACCCCGCCGCCGGCGCCCGCGCCGAGCAGCCTGGAACAAACCATCAACGACATCAAAAATCCGGTTTCCTGGCTGACGTGGGGCGGCGACTTGCGCCTGCGCGACGAATACTTCAACAACGCCCTGAGCTTGGGCGCGCCCAATGGCGGCATCGGTTTTGGCAACGTGCATGAACAGGAGTACCTGCGCTTCCGGGGCCGGCTTTGGGCCAGCTTGATGCCGAGCAATGACCTGTCTTTCAATGTCCGCCTGGCGTCGGAGCCGCGGGAATTCATCAAATCCTCCACCTTTGACACCTTCTACCAGGAGGAAGGCCCGCAATGGCGCTACGGCATCCTCGACATCTTGAATGTCCGATGGAAAAATCCCGTCCATCTGCCCGCCACCCTCACCGTGGGACGCCAGGACATTTTCCTGGGTGACGGGTTCCTGATCGGAGACGGAACCCCGGAAGACGGCTCCTTCACGACCTTTCTCGACTCCGCGCGTCTGACTTACAAACTCGATGACCTCCACACGACGATTGACGCCATCGGCCTGATCCAGGACGCGCGGCCCGACGGCTGGCTGCCGACCCTCGGTCCTTCCACCGCCACGGGAGATCATGTGGAACCGCTCCTCTTGACAGATCAGAACGAAAAGGGCGCCATCTTGTGGGTCGCCAACAAGAGCCTTCCCTGGGCCAACCTGGACGGATACTTCATGTACAAACACGATGACCGCCTCAACGACCCCGTCACCTTCGGAGACAACGGTGATATTTACACGGTGGGCGGCCGCGTCTCCGGCTTGGTGCAGGAGCATTGGAAATACTCGCTCGAAGGCGCCTACCAGTTCGGGCGAAAACAGGACCCGGAACTCAACGACGGCGGCGCCAACCCTTTCCTGGCGTCCGCCGCGCAAACCACGGACTTTCGCAGCTTGAATGCTTGTGCCCTCAACGGCAAGCTGGCCTGGCTCTTCAAAGACGCGTTGAATGACCAGCTTTCTCTCTCCTTCGAATTCTTTTCCGGCGACAACCCCAACAGCAAGGGCGACGAGATGTTCGACGTGCTCTGGGGCCGCTGGCCCAGTTGGAGCGAGATGTACAACATTTACAGCTACGTGCAGGAAACGCGCGTCGGCCAGACGGCCAATCTCATTCGCTTCGGCCCCACCTGGAACCTCAATCCGCTGCCGAAGATGGAATTGAGCACCAGTTATTTTATGCTGCTGGCCGACCAGGACACGCCGACCCGCGACTTGAACAATGCTTTTGGAGTTCCGCCCGCGGCCGGGACGGACGCGTTTTCCCGCGCGGGCAATGACCGGGGCCAATACCTCCAAGCCGTGCTCAAATACAAGTTCAACCAGCACCTCAGCGGCCATCTGTGGAGCGAGTTCCTCTTCCCGGGCGACTTCTATGTCAACCATCAGATGATGAGCTTTCTCCGCGCCGAGGTCATGCTCACCTTTTAGGCCGCCAGGCTCCTTTTGTCTCGTTGGCTGCCAAGAATGTGCCTCCCGGTGTTGGCAGGCCGCAATGCCTCTGTCATGGGTGGCAGGGCGGGTCCCCAATTATCGGGACCCGCCGCACGACGGCAGTGCTGCGTTGGTCCCTCTGCAACCCCGGCGCCGGGCGCTGTCCGAGCCAGGCGAAGCCGCATTTTATCAACACCCCTCGTACTTCCAGTTCCTGGATTTCCCTTGCGCCAGCCAGGCCACCGTCTTTTCCAGCCGTCGCTGCCGCGTTTCCTCGCGCTTGGCCTCCGCCACCCAGTCCACGTACTCCTTCTTGTGGCTGTAACTGTAAGCCTCGAATGTGGCCAGCGCCTTTTTATTTTTCCGCAACGCCGCCATAAAAAAGTCCGGCGCCACCAGCACCCTGTCCCCGGCGGACTTTCCCCGGGGCGGCAACTTTATCCCCGCCTCGTTCAGCGCCGCCGCCTTCTTCACATAACCGGCCAGCACCTTGTCCGCCGGCAAATCCGCCAAACAGGTGATTTTCCCGAACGCTCCCATCCCTTTTTCCTCCGTCTTCGCCGGATTTTTTCCCGCGCTAAAAATCAGCGCCCGCTTCCAAAATCCAAAGGAGCAATGCGCCTTGAATCCCGCCATGTAACACATCGGTCCCTTGTGCGTGAAATGGGGAAACCCCCATTTCAAAGTCTCTTCCGCCTGCGGGCAAGCCTGGTGGACCAGGGCGCGCAGGTGCTGCAGAATCGGTTTGGCAAAATCGGCGGACTTGGCGATATAATCGTCCACCCGCTGGTCTTTCGTCGGCATCATGGGAACCGATGTTATGGATTCCTTCATTCCCATCAAGCAAAAGCGCCTCTTCCGCCGGGCCCCCTTTGGAGTGCGGCATAGACCGCCGCTACAGTCGCTTTGCAGAGGTCTCAGAATGGTTGTCCGCTCTCTGCCGCCGGGGTCCAGTGGCCCGGCGGGAGGGGTCCCGACTGCATCGGGATTCCACCCATGCGGCAGGAGATATCCGGGTTTAACAGGAAACACCAGGAAACGGAGACTGAACTTGCGCCACGAACAGGATGAGTCCCATCACTGCCAACTTGTCAGAAGGTGTTTATTGATGGGACTGTTGTAATTTGTTGACAGATCAACCTGTTTTAACGAGCCGAAGGACCAAATCATGGACGAGCCGGGCACGGAAAAACTGTTGGTGTTCATGAGCACCGACCATGTCCGGGTGTCGGTGCATTTCCCGTCACCATTTAAATCCAGCGTCATGATGTAAGGCATTCCCCACGGGTCGCGCAAGATGTTGTTCGCGTCAATGCCGGGCGAATTTGTGTCCCTGGCGGGCCTTCCTTCGAACTCGGTGATCTTGCGCGAATTATAGAGATGCTGACTCGCGGCGTTGGTTTCAGGATAATAGGCGGCGTCCGTCAGAATCGCGATCACTTCGGAATTGACGTTTTGATATTGGCTCCCAGGCGTCAGAGGATTCTGGCTGATGGCGGTTGGACTCACAATTTGCATGCCCTCCAAAGGCGAGTTGGTGGGGGGTGAACCCGTGTTCTTGACAACCGTGCCGAACGTAAAATCACTGCCCAGGCCGGCGGCCGCATTCGCAGCGGACAGGGATGCCGGCAGGACGCCATACTCAGACTGGAACGCGCTGATCGAGGCCTTCAAATGGGACATTTCAGCTCTCGCGGTTGCTTCCTTGGCCTTGGTTTTGGCAACGGCCAAAGCGGGCAGCAAGATCGCCGCCAGAATGCCGATGATGGCGATGACCACCAGCAACTCAATCAGTGTAAACGCATCTTGGTTGCGAGGCTGTTCCATAGAGTCACCGGGGATTTTCATACCTTAAACCACAAGGCAATGCAGAACCGGCCAGCGGCTCAGGCCCACCCAGGACAGGGCGCAAGCGCCAGGCGCCTCCCATCACTTCCAACTCGTGAGAAGGTGTTTGTTGACGGCATTGGTGTAGAGTCCGGGTTGGCTGACATCAGCGCGTTTCATCGAGCCGAAGGACCAAATCATGGACGAGCCGGGCACGGAGAAACTGGTCGTGCCCATTAATGTTGCCCAAGTCCCTGCGTCGGTGCATTTCCCGTCATAATTCAAATCCAGCGTAATGATGTAAGGCAATCCCCACGGGTCGCGCAAGATGGTGGACGCGTCAATGCCCGCCGAATTTGTGTCCGCCGCGGCCCTGGCATTGAAAAGGGGGAGCTGGCGCGAATTGTAAGTATGCCGGGTCACGTTGGTTTCAGGATAATAGGCGGCGTCGGTCAAAATCGAGATCACCTCGGAATTGACGTTTTGATATTTGCTGTTCGGAGTCTGTACGTTCTGACTGATGACGCTCGGGCCCACAATTATCTTGCCCTCCAAAGGCGACTGTGGAGCACTAGTGCCCTTCACATACGTGCCATACGTAAAATCGGAGCCAAGACCGGTTCCAAGCGGATTCGCCAGATTACCGGCTGCGGCGACGGCGAGCGAGGAAGCCGGCAGGCTGTTGTACTCGTTGTAATACTGGCTGATGGCGGCGCCCAAATTGGCCATCTCAACTTGCGCCATTTTTTCTTTGGCGGCGACCTTGGCCCTGGCGATCGCGGGCAACAGCATCCCGGCCAGAATGCCGATGATGGCGATGACCACCAGCAACTCGATCAGTGTGAACGCAACTGCGTTGCCATGCTGTTCTGGAGATTTGTTTTTCATATTCGTACCTTACCTTGCATGAGGGTTTTTGGAAAGGGCAAATTGCGGCGCGCCAGCGCATCCCGCCGTCATCGCCAGAACACGGATCCACCCGATCCGGGCCGGCGCCAAACTGCGGCGGTGCAAACTCAAATCCTTCCTCCTCACATCTGTTCTATACACCACCTCCGGGCAAAAGTGAAGCTTTTATTTGACCGCCCGCGCGTTTTTTTTCAAAGGCCGTCGCTAACTTCCTCCTTTAAAAACGGCCCGTTTCGGGTATGTTCGTCTGCGTTTATGCCGACTTACGAATATATCTGCTCCAAGTGCGGACATACCTTTGAGAAAATTCAGTCCATCAAGGCCAACGCCCTGACCGTCTGCCCGCGCGACGTCTGCACGCAGAAGCCCTGGGGCAAAGGCAAAGTGCTGCGCCGCATCGGCTTGGGCGGGGGGCTGCTGTTCAAGGGAAGCGGCTTTTACACCACCGATTACCGCAGCGAGAATTACAAGGCCGCCGCCAAAAAGGACACGGCCGCGCAAACACCCGCCAAAAAAGAAGGCAAACCGGAAACGTCAACCGGCGGCACAGGCGGAAAGCCCGCCGCCTCAGACAGCGCGGCAAAGTCCGGCGCCCCGCCGCCAGCCGCGCCGGCCGGGGGAAAAGAAAGCAGTTAGCGAATTGCCAGCGCGATGTTCAGTTGCTCGCAAGCCAGCTTGATATGCTCCAGGCCGTGCCCCCGTAATCCACCGCTCGCCTGCCGCAGCAAGGCGGCCGCGCTGCGAAGCTGCGCGTCAGAGGCTCCTTGCGGCTCATGGCGCCTTCCCTCGCCGCGCGGATTTATCCCCAGATGTTTGGCGGCGGCTTCGATTTGCTTCATCGCCCTGACCCGGTGTCCCTTGTAGTCATGGTCCGCCTCCGCGAGCAATCCGTAAGCCTCCCGCAGCATGCCCGCCTCGGCGCCGTCATTGGGGATGGTCTCTGCCGGCCATCGGGCGGCCGGCGCCAGAGGGATACCCTTCTGCGCCTTTGCTTCGCCAGCCAGACTGAGTGAACAGATCGCCGCCAACACCCAGGCCGCCGGGCGCGAGCCCACGATCGAAGAGAGAGTTTTCATGCCCCTAACTTAACTGCATCCGCCGCCTTGTCAATTTTTGCTAAACAGGGTCAAGATTCTTTCCCCTCTGACCGATAATGTAGCATGTCATGTACACGCGTTGAAGTACAGCGGCTCAACCGGCTTTATTATGCTTCCAGCCGGGTCAGCCAGACGATGGTTCAGCCGCCGCCGGAAGAGAGGGTCGCGCCGCAAATCTGCCAGCGCCTGGTCAGCGACGGCGGCTTTGTGCTGGCCTGGATTGGGCGGCAGGAGGCGCAGAGCGGCGCCATTGTGCCGATCTGTTGGACTGGGATGACGGCCTATGACCTGGAGCAAATAAACTTGCTGGCCCAAGCGGGAGCGGACAACCGCGGTCTGGCCCAGGCGGCGCTGGCCGGGGCAAAAACGGTGGTCTGCAACGATTATGCGGCCCACAGCCTGACGCTCCCATGCGGCCAGTTGGCCCAAAAGGCCGGCATAGGCGCCGCGGCGGCTTTTCCGATCCAATGCGGTGAGGGGGCGGCGGGCGTTTTGTGCCTCTATTCTTCGGAGCCGGATTTTTTTAACGGGAAGGAGATTTTCCTGCTGGAGGAACTGGCGGAGAATGTCTCCACGGGCCTGCGGCATTTGGAACAGGAAGCCAGGCAAAAGGCCGAATTGAGCAGCGAACGAAGCTTCCTCTGCGCCCTGATGGACAATTCCTGGAACCTCATCTACTTCAAGGACCTCAACTCGCGGTTTATCCGGTGCAGCAGAGGATTGCACGAACGCTTCGGCACCAGCCACGAGGAAATCGTCGGAAAATCAGACTTCGATTTTTTCCGCGAGGAACACGCCTGGGAAGCCTTTCAAGACGAGCAGAACATCATCCGCACCGGCCAGGCCCTGGTCGGCAAGATCGAAAAGGAAACCTGGAAGCTGGGCCGCGACACCTGGTGCATCACGGCCAAAATGCCCTTGCGCAACGATCAGGGCGACATCATCGGCACCATGGGCATCTCCAAGGATTTTACGGCCGTCAAGGAGGCGGAGGCCAAGTTGCAGGAAATGCACGGCCAACTGGTCGAAGCCTCCCGCGTGGCGGGCATGGCCGAAGTCGCCACCAGCATTCTCCACAACGTCGGCAACGTCCTCAACAGCGCCAACGTTTCCTGCTCCGTCGTCAGCGATAAAATCCGCAATTCCAGGATTGTCAACGTCACCAAACTGGCCGACCTCCTCAAGGATAACGCCGCCGATCTCCCCGGCTTCCTCGCCAGCCCCAAAGGCCGCCAGTGGCCGGCTTACTTGGCCGGCCTCGCCACCCACCTGGCGGCCGAACGGGAGGAGATGTTGGGCGAACTCCAGTCCCTGGCCACCAACATCGAACACATCAAGGAAATCGTCGCCGCCCAGCAAAGCTACGCCCGCACCGCCGGGGTGATCGAATCGGTCCATCTTCCCGATTTGGTGGAGGACGCCCTCAACATGCACAAAGGGGCCATGGGCCGCCATTCCGTCAAGATCATCCGCCAATTCAGCGACACCCCGCCCGTCCTGGTGGACAAACACAAAGTCCTCCAAATCCTCATCAACCTTCTCCACAACTCCAAATACGCCGTGGATGAAGGCTGCCCCCCGGAAAAACAGGTCACCGTCCGGGTCGAAAAAAATGGCGGCAACACCGTGCGCGTCTCGGTCATTGACAATGGCGTGGGCATTCCCAAGGAGCATTTGTCCCGGATTTTCGAGCACGGTTTCACCACCCGCAAAGGCGGCCATGGCTTTGGGCTGCACAGCGGCGCCCTCACCGCCAGGGAATTGGGCGGCACCCTGACTGCGCAGAGCGAGGGCTTGGGCAAGGGGGCCACCTTCGTCCTCGAATTGCCGGTCGAACCAAGGAAAACGACCCTGTGACCTCGCCCGTGGAAAAGAATCTGCGCATCCTGGTGGTGGATGACAACCGGGCCGTGCATGATGATTTTCGCAAAATCCTGTGCAGCGGCAAGGAATCCAGCGCCGGGCTGGCCGCGGCCGAACAAGTGCTTTTCGGCGAGCCGGCCGCCGACGGGCAGGTGCCCGCCTTCCAACTCGATTCCGCCTATCAAGGCGAAGAGGGCCTGGCCAAGGTCCAGCAAGCCGCCGCCGCCGGCCGCCCTTACGCCCTGGCCTTCGTGGACGTGCGCATGCCGCCGGGATGGGATGGGGTGGAAACCGCCGTGCGCCTCTGGGAAAATTGCCCGGACTTGCAGATCGTCATTTGCACCGCTTACTCCGACTATTCCTGGAACGGCATGCTGGCCCGCCTGGGCAACCACGACCAGTTGCTCATCCTCAAAAAACCCTTTGACACCATGGAAGTCCTCCAACTGGCCCACGCCCTGACCGAGAAATGGCGCCTCCACCAGGCCGTCGCCCTCAAACTCGAGCAGTTGGAAGAACTGGTGCGGAAAAGCACCTCCGACCTCCGCTCCAGCAACGAAAGCCTCCAGAGCGAAATCATCGGCCGCAAGGACGCCGAAGAGCGCATCCGCGAACAGGCCCGCATGCTCGATCTGGCCCACGACGCCATCCATGTCCGCGATCTGGACGGCTACATCCGCTACTGGAACCAGAGCGCCGAACGCCTCTATGGCTGGGCTGCGGCCGAAGTCCTCGGCACCCGCATCGCCGACTTATATTGCGCCGACGCCGCCGACCTGGAGCAGGAACGCCAGGCCCGCGCCCAAGCCGGACAGGGCGACTGGAGCGGTGAACTCAACCGCCTGGCCAAAAGCGGCCGGCCCATCCTCGTCCACAGCCGCTGGACCCTGGTGCGCGATCCCGGGGGCCAGCCCAAATCCATCCTCGTCATTGACACCGACATCACCGCGAAGAAGAAACTCGAAGCCCAATTCCTCCACGCCCACCGCATGGACAGCATCGGCACCCTGGCCGCCGGCATCGCCCACGATCTCAACAACATCCTGGCCCCGGTCCTCATGATCGGCCCCTTGCTCCGCGCCGAAATCAAGGACCCCGGCACCCTCGGTCTGCTCGACTCCATGGAAGCCGGCGCCCAGCGCGGAGCCAACATTGTCAAACAAATCCTCACCTTTGCCCGCGGCGCCAAAAACGCCAAAGCCCCCCTCCAAACCTTCCGCCTCCTCAAGGAGTTCTCCGGCTTCATCCGCGAGACCTTTCCCAAGAACATCGCCTTGCATTGCGATGTCCCCAAGGACCTTTGGCTGATCGAGGGCAACAGCACCGAATTGCACCAAGTGCTCGTCAACCTCTGCCTCAACGCCCGCGAAGCCATGCCCCAGGGCGGCACCCTCTCTCTCTCCGCCATGAACCTGGCTCTGGATGAAACCACCGCCGCCTCCATCCCCAACGCCAAAGCCGGACGTTACGTGGTCTGGGCGGTCGCCGACACCGGCGCCGGCATCGCCCCCAGGAACTTGGACCGCGTCTTCGATCCATTCTTCACCACCAAGGAAGTCGGCAAAGGCCCGGGCCTGGGCTTGTCCACCGTCCTGGGCATTGTCCACGGCGGCGGCGGCTGCCTTCAATTGAAAAGCCAATTGGGCCGCGGCACCGAAGTCAAAGTCTATCTCCCCGCCCTTCCCGCCGGCACGCCCCAGCCCGGCAAACTCCTCCCCGAACCGCCCCGCGGCGCGGGCGAGCTGATCCTTGTTATTGACGGTGACGATGCCCTCGCCGCCGTCCTGCAAAAAGTCCTCACCGCCTCCGGCTACCGCGTCCTGGTCAGTTCCGAGGAAACGGAGGCCGTGGAACTCTACCGCCGCAACTGGCGGCAAATCGGCGCCGTGCTGGCGGACCCGATGATGCCCGACATGGAGAAAGTCTTCAGCACCCTGCGGCAGATCAATCCCGCCATCATCCTGGTGGCCAGCAGCACCATGTCCCCCGGCCAAATCCCTGCCGCCTGGCGCGTCCCGGACGAACTTTTCCTGCGCAAACCCTATCAAACCAGCGCGCTCCTGGACACCTTGCGCCACGTCCTCCGCCTCGGGGACCGCTCTGCCTCCGCCCCGCCGCAACAGCCCGATCCCCGTTACGAGCTTATTCTGCGTTAGCGCGGATTAAAAAATGATGTGGCCAAAATGAAGCTTCTCCCTCTCCTCCTCAGGAGGAGAGGGCACGGGTGAGGAGGCCGTTTGGTCAGCTTCGGTGCGGCTACAGTTTTCATGAAATTGCTCTAGCGTGAGGCGTTTCATCCAGCCAAGGGTGGTCGTGGCAGGATTCGCCCGGATGGCGCAGTGGATTGCGCCGCCACAAAATTGCCGGGCGTTTTTTTTGATCCGGGCATAAAAAGATGCCTGGATTAACTGAGCCAGGCATACACCGCCACAATCAGACCAACCGCGGCCGCCAAGATCACGCTGTGCTTCAGGGTAAAGCGAAAGAGCCTGGCCTCGTCGGAGGTGGGCAGGCCGGTCGCCGCCGCCGCCACGGCGATGCTCGACAAGCTGATCATTTTTCCCATCACGCCACCACTGGCATTTGCCGCCGCCATCAGAATCGGATCCAATCCCAACCGTGCGGCGGTCACTGCCTGCAGGTTGCCAAACAGAGCATTCGACGACGTGTCGCTGCCCACCAGGAAGACCCCCAACCAGCCGAGCAGAGCGCTGAAGAATGGAAACGCGCGGCCAGTCGAGGCAAACGCCAGCCCCAGCGTCACCGTGGCCCCGCTATAGTTCATCAGGAACGCGAACGAAAGCACGGCGGCAATGGTCAGGAGTGGAAAAGCCAGTTGCCGCATCGAAATTGCCATGACTTTGCCAAACTGCCTTGGCGTCACACGGAGGAACAAGCTTGCCAACAGCACGGCCAACAGGCAGGCGGTTCCAGAACGCCGTCATAAAATTCAGCTTGTACACCGCCGGGGAGGCCGAAGCCGCGGGTGCCGCCGCCGGGATGCTTTGTCCGGCGCTCGGCAGCCCCGGCCATTGAAATGTGATGGTCAACCGGTCCAACGGCTGCTTTACCGCGTCCAGTCCCCACAGAAACACCAGCAGAACCAGCAGGAGGTAAGGAAGCCAAGCCATGAGTACTTGCCTTGCGCCATGCCTGGCCGGCCGGTCAGAGTCCGGTTCATCCGCGAGCGTGAACTTATCCTTCGGCTTCCAGAGCTTGAGGAGAACGACCAGTGATCCCATCGCCGCGAGCGAACTGAGGATGGCGGTGAGTTGCGGGCCGAGAAGACTCGAAACCAGGAATTGCACGCCGGCGTAGGCGGCTCCGCACAGCAGCGCCGCCGGCAGAACACCCTTCAAGGCCGGCCGGCCGCCCATGAGCAGGATTAAATAGGCGGGGATGATCAGCGACACCGGCGCGCAGATGCGGCCCACCCACCTGCTCAGATCCGGCACGGGCAACCCGGTGACACCCGCCAAAGTAATGATCGGTATGCCAATGGAGCCGAAAGCCACGGGAGCCGTATTGGCCAGCAGGCAAATGCCAGCGGCATGAAAGCGCGAGAAGCCAAGGCCCGTCAGCATCGCGGCGGCAATTGCGACCGGCGCTCCAAACCCGGCCGCGCCTTCGAGAAACGCTCCGAAGGAGAAGGCGATCAGCAGCGCTTGCAGACGCCGGTCCCGCGTCAAGCCTCCGATCGAGTCCTTCAGGATTTCAAAGTTGCCTGTTTCCAGCGTAAGCCGGTAAAGAATGATCGCCCAGACCAGGATCCACCCAATGGGAAAAAGGCCAAAGGCCGCGCCATAGCTCATCGCCGCCAGCATGGTTCCGACCGGCATGCCATAGGCGCAACGGGCGACCACCAAGGCCGCTCCCAGTCCGAAAAGAGCCGCCACCCACGCCGGCGTTCGTTTCACACCCAGCAGATACAGCACGACAAATATCGGCAGCGCCGCGACCAACGCGGAAAAACCGGGGGAACCTGGGAACGGCATGCTGTTTTGTTGCCACATAAGCAATTGTTCCCGTCATTGCAACAATAGCGCCAGGTCGGACACATTGGCGCCGGTGGGACCGGTGATGAGCTGGGCGCCGGTTTTCTCAAAAAAGGTTTGTGAGTCAAAACGATTTAAATAATCCGCGATGTCCAGGCCAAGGCGCCGGGCCTTTTCCGCCGTGGCACGGTCAGCGACGGCTCCGGCGCCGGCGCCGTTGTCCTGGCCGTCGGAAGCGAAGGAGATGAAAACTTGACCGCCCTTGATGTGCGACAGCGCGTGCAGGGCGAGATGGTGGTTTCGCCCGCCCCGGCCAGGAACGGCGGGGACTTTCACCTGCGGTTCCCCTCCGGCCAGAACAAGGTCCGGGCGGCCAGGGCCTTGCGCGGCGTCGAACATTTTCCGCGCGACGGCGGCGGCGGGATAATAAAGGCGGTCGGAGAGAATGGTTGTTTTCAAATGCAGGGCCTGCGCCCGCTCCTGCATCGCTTGCAGCGCCGTCTGGTTGGAAACCAGGGGGAGGTTGGTCACAGCGGCAAAGTATTTCCGGTCTTTGGGCGTTTCCATCAACCGATAGCCGGCGAGATGATATTTTCCCAGAATCCGCCTGGCATTCCGCATCGTCGTTTCATCCCGATAGGTTGGGCCCGAGGCCACCGCATCATACCTGTCTCCCGGCACGTCGGAGAATATCAGCCCGATGACGGTGGCGGGATAAAGCATTTTGGCCAGGCCGCCACCTTTCAGGCCAGAGAGATGCTTGCGCACGGTGTTCAGTTCCACAATCGTCCCTCCCGTCCGCAAGAAATCCTGATAAAGCCGCCGGCCCTGGGCGCATTCCGATTCCGGCCAGCACAGCAGAGACGAGCCGCCGCCTGAAACGATGACCAGCGCCAGGTCCTCTTCCTGCAGTTGTTCGGACAGCTCGACAATCTGCCGCGAGGCCCGGACATTAGCCGCCGACGGCATGGGGTGGGTGCCTTGGTGAAAAGTGAATCGTGAACCATGAGGCTTGGCGCCCGTGCCGATGATGATGCCGCCAGAAAGGCGCGACCCCAATATCCGTTCCAACGCCGCCGCCGCTGGATGGGCCGCCTTGCCGATTCCGAGGACCCGGATTCTTTGGAATCGAGCGAGGTTAATTCTCTGATCTTTGATGCGCAAAGTATCTCCTTGGAGCGACACCGATGCAGCAAAGACTTGGTCGGTATCAATGGCATTGAACGCGGCATTGACCAGGGAAAGGGCGGTTTTTCTTGGGGCGCCGGCCTCAATTTGGCCCAGGTTCTTGATCCATTGCTTCTCCAGGCCGGCGACGGCGGCCATCACGGTTGCGCGGGTTCCGGTCATGGCGGTCAATGGCGGGCGGCACCGACCTCGCCGGCCTCGATCAGGCACATGCGGTTGTTGACTTCTCCTTCGGGGGCGATCACTCCGTCTGCCGGGACTGCGATTCTGCCGGGCATGCACCAGGAAAACCGCCAGGGCTTGGTCATCATGGCCCGCGGAGACCGGCACTTTGCACAGGAGCTGTTTCACCGGCAAAATGATGTCCGGATCTGCCACGGAATGCCATTGCCTTTTTAGGGCCGGGCGTGGTGGCGAGGCTGACGCGGCACTGGCGGCCTTGGTGGGAATAGCGCTGCCAAAAAAACTTGCCGCGCAAATAGACACCCCTTAACCTTCTTTTGGCTGATGAACGAGTAGCATGAAAACAGTGCTAAAAGATTGTGCTGATTTGCCAGACTCAAGCGGACTTCACCGGGCTTTGGCGGTTGGCCCAAGAGAAATGATTATTATGCGTAACTTGTTTATTATCAGCATGTTTGCGCGCTTAGCTCAGCGGTAGAGCATTACCTTCACACGGTAGGGGTCGCAGGTTCGAAACCTGCAGCGCGCACCATTCACCCACCTTTGACAGACTGTGACAGAGCACGACAGGAAGCAACTTTCCCCCCTATCTACAAGGGTTTCGTGCGGGTCTTGCAGGCTCCCGCTTGAGTCAAACGATGTCAGAGAATGACCGCTTGCGCCTAAATCTTGTGAGGCTATTTGTGAGGCTTTCAATGACAGCTTCCTCACCGCCGCCCGCAAGCCGCCAGCGAAGTCGTGCGAGGACGACCGTGACGCAAATAACTCGAAATTGCTTTCGCCACACCGGCGGCGTGGGCCAGGGCCGATGCGAAGGAGAAACTACCAGCCCTGGCAGCTTGAATAAATCAGCAGCCGGTCTGGTTCAACTTTCCGGTTTCAACTTCTGCGTCATCCCGCGTGCGTGCTCCCCAGCCGGATCCATCAATTTTGCCTTGAATTATTCAGATGGCTTGATAAAAACAGTTCATCAAAGGGATTAGACAATGAAAACGTGCATCAAACAATTGGTCCTTCTGCCCGCGCTGATGGCCGGTTTCGGCTTGGTGCTGGCCGGTCCGGCGACGGCGCAGACTTTGACGGACCTCTATAGTTTCACGGCAGTCTCTGGGACGCTTTCCACCAACAGCGACGGAGCTTATCCGAGTGCCGGATTAATTTTATCGGGCAACATCCTGTATGGAACGACACCGCATGGCGGCACGAATGGCAATGGCACGGTGTTCGCCGTCAATACCGATGGCACGGGCTTTACGGTCCTGCATACTTTCACCGCGCTGGTTTCAGGAACGAATAGCGACGGAGCTAATCCGGCTGCCGGATTGCTACTAGAGGGCGGTGCCCTGTTTGGAACGGCACAGAATGGCGGCACGAATGGCAATGGCACGGTGTTCGGCCTCATCACCAATGGCTCTGTTTTCGCAAACCTGCATAGTTTCACGGCACTCTCTGCTCCTTTTGGTGGAACCAACAGCGACGGGGCTAATCCGGCTGCCGGACTGATTTATATATCGGGCAACAACACCCTTTATGGGACAGCACAGAGTGGCGGCACGAATGGCAATGGCACGGTGTTTGCCATCAACATCTTCGGCACGGGCTTTACGGTCCTGCATACTTTCACCAACAGCCCTGACGGAGCGATTCCGCAGGGCGGATTGATTTTATCGGGCAACAACGTCCTGTATGGGACGGCGGCTGATGGCGGCGCTGGGGACAATGGCACAGTGTTCGCCCTCAACCCCGATGGCACGGGTTTTACGAACCTGTATAGTTTCACAGCCTTATCTTCAGAGTATTTTAACAACCGCGACGGAGCCAATCCGTTTGCCGGAGTGGTTTTATCGGGCAACACCCTTTATGGGACGACCCATTCTGCCGGCACCAACGGCGGCGGAACGGTATTCGCCGTCACCACCAATGGCACGGGTTTTACGAACCTGCATAGTTTCACCGGGGTCAGCGACGGGGATAATCCGTATGCCGGATTGATTGTATCGGGCAGCACCCTGTTTGGGGTGGCGGGTAATGGCGGCGCGGGCTATGGCACGCTGTTCGCCGTCACCACCAATGGCGCGGATTTTGCGACTCTGCATACTTTCACATATATTCCAGACGGAGGTTCTCCGCGCGGCGGATTGATTTTATCGGGCAACACCCTGTATGGGACGGCGGGTATTGGCGGCACAAATGGTTCCGGCATGATATTCAGTGTTACGTTGCCGACGCCGCAACTGACCATCATTCGTTCCGGAACAATTGCGATTGTGACGTGGCCAACCAATGCCCTCGAGTTCACCTTGCAATCCACCACGAACCCTGTCCCGCCGACAGTCTGGACAACCGTTTTCCCGCCACCGTATGCCGTCATCTCCACGAATAACGTGGTAACGAATACCATCTCCGGCACAAATCAGTTTTACCGGTTAAGCCTGTAGTTGGCCAAAGGCAACAGTTGTGGTGTGAAATTGAAGATGTAACGGCATTGCTTCAGGACCGCTTGGAGCATAAAGCGGATGATGTCAATGCGTGGCCCTTCAGGCGGATACGAATCATCCGCGCCACCCCGTCGGTCAGTTTCATCTCGTGAAAGTTAAGAATAAGCCCAAGGGGAATGTCCATCAACTTCATGGAGCTGAGGGGTTGGGCCTTGTGGACGGGCAATATCTCCTGCACACACTTGAGTTCCAGCGGGAGGCAATCCTCAACCAGCACATCGGATCGCAGGGGCTCGTCAAACACCAGCCCCTGGTTTTCGATTCTGACCAAGCGTTGATTGACAGAATTTGTTTGCCCGGCAATTTGTTTGTGCGCAAATTGCCCCGCGAAATGCCGGAGCAACTGGTCATTGAGACGCAGGCCCTGTCCAAGGTTTTTGGAAAACAAAAAGCCCTGGATGGCGTCAGCCTTGCCGTCGCCCCGGGGGCGATCGGGCTGCTCGGGCCCAACGGCGCGGGCAAGACCACCTTCATGAAATGTCTGCTCCAGCTTCAGCCCATCACCTCCGGCTCGGCCAAACTGCTGGGCCGGGAAGTGGGCGCGGAAGGCCGTGAAATCCGCAAAAGGGTCGGCTATACCCCGGAACAGGACTGCCACATCCCCGGCATGGCCGGCTGCGAGTATGTCACCTATTGCGCCCAGTTGTGCGGGTTGCCCTTCCAAGTCGCCCGCCAGCGCGCCCATGAGATGCTCGATTTCGTCGGCATGGGCCAGGAGCGCTATCGCAAGATTGACACCTACTCCACCGGCATGAAACAGCGTCTCAAGCTGGCCCAGGCCATCGTCCACGACCCGGAAATCGTTTTTCTGGACGAGCCGACCAACGGTCTGGACCCCAAGGGCCAGGCGCAAATCCTGGAATTGGTGCAAAGCCTCTGGCGCGCCTACGGCATCACGGTGGTGGTTTCCTCGCACCTGCTGCATGACGTGGAGCAGATTTGCGAACAGATCATCATCATCGCCCGCGGGCGCGTGCTGGTGCATGACAGCCTGGCCAATTTGAAGGCGCGCCAGCGCGGCTCGGCCGAAGTGGTGGTGGCGGGGGGGCACGAGGAATTGGAGGCCGCCTGCGCCCGCCGCCAGTGGCCGTGCGAGTTGCTCCCCAACGGCCATGTCAAAGTCGAGCACAGTTCCCAGTCCCTGAACCCCTTGTTGCACCTGTTGCACGAGATCCAACTGGCGCCGCTGGAGATCATTCCCAGCCCCAACGCGCTGGAGGAAACTTTTGTGCAAGCCCTGGAGATTTCCCATGCCGCTGCATGATGCCAATTATAAGCATTGGGAAGGAACGCACCTCGGCGTCTGGAGCCGCCGCTGGGCCATCGCCAAAAACGGCCTGACCGCCTGCCTGCAAAGTGAGGTGGATGATGAACCTGGTGGTCTTGTGCTGGGGGCTGGGGCTGGCCGCCGCGGCCTTTCTTTTCCTGATCGGACAATTATTGGTCTCCGACAGCGTGGTGGACCGGTGGGTTTCCACCTTCAATCCAAACCTGCAGATGTTTGCCAACCTCCTCACCGCCTGGCTGACCGACCATCCTGACATTTCCGTTGGCACCACCCAAAATGTGCTGTTCTATTTCCTGGGCAACTGGCTGATGCTGGTCAGCATTTTTGCGCTGGGGCCGATCATCCCGCTGTTGATCACGCGCGACCTGGCTTGCAACGCCATCGTCATTTATTCCTCCAAAGCCGTCAGCCGGGGCGATTATCTGTTGGGCAAATTCGCCACCGCCTTCGGTTTCCTCACCCTGACCTGGCTGGGGCCGGTTTGCGCCGCCTGGTTTCTGGGCAACTTGCTCGCGCCGCATTGGATGTTTTTCTGGCACGCCCGCGGCGCGCTGGCAAACATCTTGATCCGCGGATTGAGCAGCATGACCGTCCTGAGCATGCTGGCGCTGGGCGTTTCCGCCCTGAGCGTGAAGGAAAAGGCCACCAGCTTTATTTGGTTCATGTGGTGGATACTGGGGGCCTTCCTCAGCACCCTGGCCCAGCACACCCAGTCCTGGCTTGGCTACCTGAGTTTTGGCTTTAACCTCCATGAAATCGCCCTCCGCACCTTTCGCGTCGGCGACCGCCTCAAGAACATCCAGGACACCATTCTCGTGCTGGGCAACATTCTGCAGATGCGCCCGTCCACCCAGTCCGCCTTGGAGACGCCCCACATCGGCGGCACTTGCCTGGCCTTGCTGGTCATGCTCTGCCTGGCCGCCTGGATCGTCCACCACCGAGTCAAACCCGAATGAACCCGGTCATCCAGGCGAGGGAATTGAGCCGCTGGTACGGCATGGTCATGGGGCTGAACAACGTCAGCTTCGACATTGCCCCCGGCCTGACCGGATTGGTCGGCCCGAATGGCGCGGGCAAGAGCACGCTCATCCAGGTGATCACCGGCCAGCTCCAACCCAGCGCCGGAACCCTCACCGTTTTTGGCCAGGTTCCCTGGAATAATCCCGCCTTGCAGCGGCGCCTGGGTTTCTGCCCGGAGCGCGAGGCCGTGCCCAAGGAATTGCGCCCGATGGATTGGCTGACCGGCCTGGCCCGGTTGTCCGGCCTGGACCCGGCGGAAATTCCCGGGCGCTGTGAAGCGATTTTGGACAAGGTCAAATTGTCCCGCGAGCATTGGTCCAAAACGATGGGCCAGTATTCCAAAGGCATGAAGCAACGGGTCAAGCTGGCCCAGGGCCTGTTGCATGAGCCGGACCTGCTCGTCCTGGACGAGCCGATGAACGGCTTGGACCCGATGGGCCGCCAGGAAATCGCCAGCCTCCTCACCGATCTGGCCGCGCACGGCGCCAGCATCCTCATTTCCAGCCACATCCTGGCCGAGTTGGAATCGCTCTGCCGCAATATCATCATCCTCAACTGGGGCCGCATCCTGGCCTCCGGCAGCCAGCGGGAAATTCGCGGCGACCTGAAAAACTGGTCTGAAGAATTGTCCATCCAGTGCGATGACCCGGAAAAACTGGCCCGCCACCTCTTTGATGCCGGCATTCTCCTGGGCTTCGACCTTGAGGCCGCCGCGGGCCTGCTGCGCATCCGCGTCAAGGACGCCGCCTCCTTCTACCCCGCCTGGACCGGTTTATTGCTGGGCAGCGGAGTCACCGTCCAGGGGATTCGCAGCCAGAGCCGGTCTTTGCAGAATATTTTTGAAAAGGTGACCGCCTGAGCGCCCGAGCAACGCCGCCATGAATGCGCCACCCCCATCCCCGCCGCCACCGCCTCCTCCTCCTCCTCCTCCTGCGCCGCCACGCCCGCTCCCGCCCCGGGGCAGCCTGCGTTTGGCGCCCTCCTTTCTGAGGGCGTGGCGCGGGATTTGGCTCTTTACCTGGCGGACCCAATTGTCCTGGCGCCGGGTGCCGGTGATGCTGGTTTGGTTGCTGGTTCTGCCCTTTCTGATCTGGGTCACGGTTCATTCACCCGGGACGTGGCCCCGCGCCAATCTGCATTTGGGAGATCCGTCCTATCAAATCAACCGCTTTTCCCGGCGCCTGACCAATCGAACCAGACTGACCGCGCTGGACCAGGATCAGATCAGCCGGCTGGTTGGGATTACGCGCGAAGAATTTGCGCGCACCGAAAGCGAATCGCGCTCCGCCTCGGGCCCCGAAACGAGCGTGGCCGAGCAGAGGGCGCTGATTGATTCCTGCCACGGGCGCATCCTGGCCAAAGCGCGGGAAGTGTTGGATGCCGGCCAGTTCGCCGAATTTCAGGCATGGGATAAAGACTACGTCGCCAACACCAAGGGCCAGATCAGCGAGTCCACCTGGAACCGGACCGCGCCGTTTTATTACCTGCTGATTATTGTCTATTTTTTCATCATCCTCCCGCTCAGTTGTGTCTGGTCGTGCGGCGGGCTGATCCGGGACGAACTGCAAACCGACACCCTGGGCTTTTTGACCACCCGCCCGATCAAGCGGGCGACTCTGGTGGTCCTCAAATATCTCTCCCAGGCTGCCTGGCTGGAGATCGTGGTGCTGGTGGAAGGATTGCTCTTGTTGGGCGCCGGCGCCCTGCGGCAAATTCCGCAGCTCGGCTCCCTGCTCCCGCTTTTTTTGGCCGCGCAATTCCTGGCCGTGCTGGCCTGGAGCGCGCTGGGTCTTTTCCTGGGGCAGGTGACCAAGCGTTATCTGCCCCTGGCCCTGGTCTATGGGCTGATCGTGGAATTGGGGATTGGCGACATCCCCACCAACATCAACACCCTTTCCCTCATGCGCCACCTCCGAACTCTGCTCTCCCACGATGCCGCCCTGCAAAACCTTTACGAATGGACCGGCACGGGCGTTGTCCTTCCCGTGAGCGCGTTGCTCCTGGCCGCCGCCCTCTTTGTGGCCCTGGCCGCCCTGCTCTTCACCTTCCGTGAATACCACGCCGCCGCCGAGATGCAGAAATAAAAGAACCTTTCATGCTGACGGGGAGCGCGCGCCCCCGCGTGACGCGTGCCGCCTGGCAGGGGTCGTGCCCGGCCTTGGGCCATCTGGCTGCGGCAGGAATTCCCAGTGCCAAGGAACCGGATTTTCAATTTCGGCATTGGCGTTTGCATAATGCGACGGGGTCCATGCCTAAAATTTTCTTGAGGCGGGCCGCGTCCCCGACGGTGCGCGGATCCCCGGCGAGCGACCTGGCCACCAGGCGAATGGCTTGGCGGGCCGGGGCCGAAGCCCCTTTTGCGGCCAGGGAGTAGTAGATCCAACGGCCGTTCTTGCGTGAGTTGACCAAGCCGGCTTGGTAGAGAATGGAAAGGTGCTTGGAAATGGTGGACCCGGCCAGGCCGAAAAGTTCGATGATTTGGCAGACACACAACTCGCCGTCCCGCAACGCCAGGAGCATCCGGACGCGCTTTTCGTCCGCCAGCGCCTTGGTCAGGGCCATGAACGGGCGGATTGTCATATAACGTAATTCGCCATACAACGAAATAAAACTAACTCCCGCCAAAGTGACTGTCAAGGGCGGCGTGAGGCCTGGAAAGAGGCATGGCGCGCGATCCCCGGGGCCAACCCCGGCGCGCCGCGCCGACCCTGCAGGCTTGACCTTGGCCCGCCTACCGGATGTCGCCAAACCTGACGTTTTCCGGCGCCGACGGCTCATCCAGCACTTGAATGGTGGTGGATGGCCCCAAGTCAACCGGGTCCCCCCAGGCGCGCGAAGCCCAGAGGAGCCTTTTGTCGGGGCTGACCTCGAAGGCTTGAATGGCCGTTCCCGCCGCGGGTCCGTTGCCTTTAGGGCACCAGTTGTTGATGAGGGTGTCGCCGTTGGCCAGGCGGCTGGCGGTTTGCATGCCGGAAATCCTGTAACCCAAGGCCGCGAGGTCCGCGCTGGGGAACTCCCACACAATCTGCCCCTGGCGGTCGAGTTCCTGCACGGCCGTGTGTTCCCGGGTCATCAGGATATGACCGTTGTTGAGGGGTGCGACCATCCAGAGATCCGGCACCGGCAGGGACCAGAGTTCCTTGCCGTTGAGGTCGTACTCGCAGATTTTGTGCAAATCCATGTGCCCGACCAGGAGGGTGCCGGCCCCGGTCAGGCGGGCGTGCCGGAATTGGCCGTGGATGCCGCTGCTGTTGGTATTCCTGACCGGAAGTTCAAACTCGCTCTCCGTCGCCCCGGAAGTGGTGTTGACGACCAGGCATTTGGCCGGATTGCCATTGCGGATGAAAACGACATGTTCCCGGCCAATGGCCTGGGCGGTGTGGATTTCCGTGCCGGGCGGGGCGTCGTAATTCCAAACCACCTTCTTCTCCGCCGTTATCTCGGTCACGCCGAATTGATGGGCGAAGAGCACGTGGCCATTGGACAGCAGCATGGCGTCGCTGATTTCGCCTTTGGACTGCGGGTCGGTGTTCTCGTAAGACCAGTCCACCTTCCCCTTGCGCACGATGAACATGTTGTGGCGTCCCCCGCCTTCGCCGGCATAAAAGAAATCGTGCTGGGCCAATCCCTGGCCCGGCAGGACTTTGGGGGCCGCCGGGGTGTTGTCCAAGGCCCGGGGCGGGCGGACCGGCGGCTGGTTGGCGGGTGGCGGCCGTGGCGTGGCCGGTGTGTCCTGTGCAGCCAGATCTGCGGCTGCGCAAAGCCAGGAGGCCAGGGCCATGCAGGACAACGACGGTTTTTTCATAATGCGGGATGCGCCAGACTGGCGGTTGCGGAATGGCGTGACCCAGCCGGGCCTCGACAGGACTCACCGGCGAGCCGCGCCCGTCCTCAGACCACGCATAACGTTGCGCGACCCATTCACCCGGCGCTTTCCACTCTCGCAACGGCCCCGGCCTATTGCCTGGCCTTCCTGGCCTTGGCCTTGGAGGCCAGTTGGTAAGTCAGGGTCTTGTTGCGCCGTTTGGAGCCGGAATACTTGCGCGCCCATTCCCGGTTGGCGATGGCGTGCTTCAGACAATGCCAGGCCGTCACTTTCTTGTCGCCGCAGATCACGCACCGCCCTTCCTTGGCGCGGCGCAACTGCCATTTTTGCTGGCGCGAAATGGGCAGGTCGGTGAATTCATCCACGATTTTCTTGCGCGTATATGTGGGTGCTTTGCTTTTTTTCTTTGTCATAAATTTACAATTATCGGCCCTGGCGGATCTGGCGGGTCCGGCGCAGGCTCAAGGGCGCGCCAAAGCCGTTGATCACGCCGTGGACGACGGCATAGGCCCGCGGCAGTTCGGCCGAGGATATCTTGCGCAGCGCCTCAATCAGCTTTCGCTCCGGCAAGGACAGGGCCGAGCCCGGATCCGCCTTCAGTTCCAGGGTCTTGGTGTTGATCGCCTCCGGCCGTTGCGACGCGACAATCAATTTGAACAGCCGCAGGGTCGTCTGGCTGGGGCGCACGGGCGAATTGGGGTTTACGAGTTGGTTGACCGCGCCGGAAGTCATGGCGAGCTGCCTTGCGGCCTCCGCCTGCGTCCAGCCGATCACCTTCATCAAATCCAGAAACTCTTGTTTTAATGGGTCTAAAGGTTCCATAATTTTTGTTTTTAACGGTTCGCCGCCACAATCAGTCATCCCCGCAGCCCCAACGTCTTCAGAGCGGGCGCGCCGGGGACTCCGGGTCCGCCGGCCGATTGACCGCCTCCCGCATCCTGCCGGGCTGCCTTCCCCAGGCCGTCTGCTTCCTGCCCTGGGCCATCATCCGTTCCCACCTCACCCTCCGGCACGGCCTGTCGCAACATATTTCATCACTTCACTAAGTTTTCCGTTAACTAAGCCCGCCACTCTGCTACTTTAAAGCCTAAGCGAATGACCGTGCCCGGCAAAATAAAAGCGAAAAATGAGCCTTTTGCAAGATTTTTCTACACTACACCCGGCCCCTTGTCCAGCGCCACTGTTTATTTTCGCGGCCGCGCCCCCGGACCCGCCGCCCCCAAACCCTCCCTCCCCGGCCCAGGCGTCCCATGAACACCCTCCCGGTCCCACATCCGCCCGCCTTGGCCCCGTTGGCCGGGCCGCTTCCGGCCACCGGACGGGAATTGCTTTCCTCCATCACCCTGCAAGCCCCGCTGCTGGACGTTGGGTCCGCCGGTCTGGCCCTGCGCTGCAGTCAGCGCCATCTGATGCAATGGATCCTGGGCGGCGACCTGGAGTGGGCCTTCGATCTGCGCCGGGCCGGGGCCCGCCGTTGCTGCCTGCGCATTCTGACCGAGTCCATCATCCGCCTGCAGCAGCGCCAGCACCCCCTCACCCCCCGCGAAAGAGCCGCGCAACGGCTCCACCTTTTCCAGAAGGTGTTCGACCCCATGTTCCCTCAGCACAAACCCTTTTTGTTCAGCACTGAATTGGCCCGGGTTTGGGCTTGCGGCACCACCCACATCCATAACCTGGCCGAGGACGGCCTGCTCGGCCTGGTGGACCGGGACCACGTCCCACGCGCGGCGGTGCAGATTTCCCGCGAGACCGCCTTCCTTTTTATGCAATCCAGAAGAATCATATGAAAACGAGCAGAATCAAAAAGACCCGGCCCGTCATTCGCACCCGCGCAGCGATGGAATCCCTCATCGGCGAAATCGCCGCCCTGCAAAACCAGCTCCGCCTCCTCGCCGCGGCCATGGACGGGCAAGTCCAGTCCATTCGCCAACAATACCAGGCCCCCTTGGCCGCCCAAAACGAGGCCCTCGACCTAAAAATGGAACAGGCCCGGGTCTGGTGCGAAGCCAACCCGCGCGAATTCGGCGCCGCCCGTGCCATCGAAATGGCGCATGGCACGGTGGGATGGCGCGCCGGCCAGCCCACCTTAAAAACCCTGCCCGGCTGGACTTTTGACCGCGTGGAGCAAACCCTCAAAACGGCTGGCGCCCTGGGCTACATTCGCGTCAACGAAGAAGTCCACCAACAAAACCTCCTCTCCGACCGCGAGGCCATCGGCCCCGAAAAACTGCGGGAAATCGGCCTGCGCGTCGTGCAGGAAGAGACCTTCTTCGTCGAGGCAAAACTGGCCGAAGTTCCCGAAGTGGTGTAGGCATCGTTGGTGGAATGTGTTGGTTGAATCGGTTTCACAAATCCTGTCCCGCGCACGCCGCCTCCACCTCCGCAATGGTTTTCGGCACGGGTTTTCCCAGCAGGCGGCAACCCGTTTCCGTCACCACCACGTCGTCCTCCAGCCGCACGCCGCCGAAATCCCGCCAGGCCTCGATGGCGTCGTAATTGAGAAACTGCTCGTGCCTGCGCTCCGCCTTCCACTGGTCAATCAACTCGGGAATAAAATAAATGCCCGGCTCGACCGTGACCACGAACCCCGCCCGCAATGGTTTGGCCAGACGCAGATAACAAAGGCCGAACTGCGGATTGCGCGTCATCCCCTCGTAGCCGACCTGCTGTTCGCCCAGGTCCTCCATGTCATGCACGTCCAGCCCCATCATGTGGCCCAGGCCGCACTGGAAGAACATGGCGTGCGCGCCCGCCGCCACCGCCTCCTCCACAGGGCCGCGCATCAGTCCAAGCTGCTTTAAACCCGCCGCCAGCGTCCGGCAGGCCAGCAGATGCGCCTCCCGGAAGGGCCACCCCGGTTTGATTGCCGCCAGGGCCTTCTGCTGCGCCTCCAGCACGATGTTGTAAATCTCCTTCTGCCGCTCCGTGAACTTCCCGCTCACCGGGAACGTCCGCGTCAAGTCCCCCGCGTAGCCCAGTTCCGATTCCGCCCCGCAATCGTTGACGACAATGTTCCCATTCTTCATCAGGTTGCCGTGGCCATGATTGTGCAACGTCTCGCCGTGAATGGAGAAAATGATGGGGAAGGCCAGCCTTCCTCCCCGCGCCAGCGCGAGGGCGTGGATGGCTCCGGCCACCTCGCGCTCATGCAAACCGGCGCGCCCCATCTTCATGGCGTGAGTTTGCATCCCGCCGGTGATGTTGACGGCCCGCTCGATTTCCTGGATTTCCTCCGGCGCCTTGATCGAACGCTGCGCCACCACCGCGTTGGTGAACTGGGCCGAGGCGTACTCCTTGGCGAAGGCCGGGTGAATTCCCAGCAACCTTTCAATTTTCAGCACATTCTCCCCCCGGTAAGGCGGCAGAAAATGCGCCGCGCGCCCGCGCTGCACCGCCGACATGAGAATCTCCTTGAGGCGGGCCATGGGCTGCGCCTGGCCTGCGCCCACCGCTTCCGCCCGGTCGCGCAAGAGCGGCTGCGGGCCGGTCCAGACAATGTCCGCCACCGTCGGATCATCGCCGAAGAGCGTTTCCGTCCCCTCGTCAATATCAATTATCGCCGCCAGCGCGGGCGAATTCAGACCCCAATAATAGAGAAACGAACTGTCCTGGCGGAAAGGGTATTGATTGGCCGCATAATTGATCGGGCTTTCCTCGTTGCCCAGAAAGAGCAACAGCTCCGACGGGACGGCCTTCTTGAGCGCCTGCCGGCGCCTAACATAAATCTCACGATCGAACAAGGGTTCTGTGATCTTCATGCGTGCCATTAACCGCCAACGCGAAGCCGGGAGCAACCAAAAATCCGCGGAAGAACCGAGGGAGAGTTCAGCGTTTTAGCTTTTGCCGCGCTTTGCCGCCGGACCTTTGTCTTCCAGTCGCGCGTGAAAACCGATTTCGCGGCGCGGCGGTTCCGGCGGCGTCCTCAGTTCCCGTATGGCGGCAATGATCTCCTTGATCTGTTCAGTGTTCTCGCCGGTGGCGCGCCCGAGTTCCTCGACTCTGCGCGCCAGGGCGTCCATTGAGACGGCCAAGCGTGACAAGCGGACGAACGTTTGCACGACAACAACACTCATCTGAATGGCGCGCGGACTGCGGAGAACGTTCGCGGCCATCAACGCCCCGTGCTCGGTGAAGGCGTAAGGAAGGGAACGGGGATCGCGGTGCTTTTGGGAACCGGTCACAATTTGTGACCGGTTCGGGTCAGGCTCGATTAAGGTAACGGATTGTGACCTTAAAGCGTCGGCTTCCTCCTTGGTCACCCGGAATACGAATTCATCGGGAAACCGTTGGGTGTTGCGCTTGACTGCCTGATTCAGCGCCTTGGTTGACGCGCCATAGAGTTCGGCCAGGTCGCGGTCAAGGATGACTTTGCGCCCGCGAACAAGGTGGATTCTTCCCTCGACGGTGGTAATGGGCAACGTTGTTTGCAGTTTCTTCGATTTCATGGCGGGCTGTTCATCGTTCTCGGATTCTGCCGCGCTTTGCTGCGGGACATTTGTCCTCCGGTCGTGTGTGAAGGCGCAAGGCAAATAGTGCCACCCGCCTTGGTGGCTTGAGGTTCCAATTTGGAACATCAAGTCCGCAAACTCCCGCGCCGTACGGAGGGCCAAAAGCTCCAGTTCGTTGCCTCCCCTCGTGAAAATGGTGCGCGATAGAGGATTTGAACCTCTGACCCCCTCCGTGTCAAGGAGATGCTCTACCACTGAGCTAACCGCGCCCCGATTCCCCTAAACCGTAGGCCATCCCAACCGCTCATGGCAAGCGGGATTTCCGCAGCCAATGCAAACGGCAAAATGAAAACGGCAAAATGGCGGCAGGAAAAACGACGCTGGCCACGGTCTGTCCCGCCTTTTTCATTTTACATTCTGCATTTTGCACTTTGCATTGATTTGTCCGATCGCCCACAAGGCATGTTCCGCGATCAGCGCCTCCCCGCCGGACGCGGCCCGTTGCAATGCCGGCAGCGCCTCCTGGCCGCCCACGTTCCCCAAGGCCACGCAAACGTTGCGCAGAAAGCCGCGCCGCCTGGCCCGCAAAATGGGGGTCCCGGCAAATCGCGCCTGGAACCCCGCCTCGTCCAGCGACAACAACTCCACCAAGTCCGGCTCCTCCAGCCCGGCGCGGCGATGGCCGGCCATCAACGCGCCCGCCCGCGCAAAACGATTCCACGGACAAGCCGCCAGACAATCGTCGCAGCCGTAAATGCGGTTGCCCACGGCCGGACGCAATTCCACCGGGATCGAGCCTTTCAACTCGATGGTCAGGTAGGAAATGCAGCGGCGCGCGTCCAGTTGGAACGGCGCGATGATGGCCGCGGTGGGGCAGGCGTCCAGGCAGCGCCGGCAGGAGCCGCAATGATTTCTCTCCGGCGCGTCGGGCGGCAATTCCAGCGTGGTGATGATTTCCGCCAGAAAAAACCAGTTGCCCAGCTTCCGGCTGATGAGGTTGGTGTGTTTGCCGATGAATCCAAGTCCGGCCCGCTGCGCCAAATCCCGCTCCAGCAACGGCCCCGTATCCACATACCAGAGCGAGCGCGTTTGCCCGCCGCCCAGTTGATTGACCCATCCGGCCAGCAATTTGAGCCGCGCGCCCAGCACATCGTGATAATCGGAAAAACGGGCATAGCGGGCGATTTGTCCAACTGGACCCGACCCGGCAGGGCGGGCCGTCCGCTGGCCGCCGTCGGGCATTGGCAGAGGAGGCAACATGGCACTACCGTCGTGCGGCGGGTCCCGATAATTCGGGACCCGCCCTACCATCCTTGAGTGAAGCATTTCTCCCTGCCCGCCTCGCCTTGCCTCATCCGCCGCATAGCTCACCGCCAGGGAAATAATGCTTCGCGCCGCCGCCAATACTTGACTGGGTTCGATTCGCTTGGAGGCGTTGCGTTCCAAGTAAGTCATCTGGCCGTGGCGGCCCGCGCCCAGCCAGCGTTGGAACTGCGCCGCGGATTCCGGCGGCCGCGCCGTGGTGAATTGGCAGGCGTCAAATCCCAGTTCCAGGGCGCGTTCTCGAATGGCCGTCTTCACTTTCTGCGCGCCATGTGGAATTGAAGGGCGATCTGCTGGGCCACCTCCCTGGGGGCGCGCAGACCGCTGTGCATGAAGACGTTGGCCTGGCGATAGGAAGCCTCGCGGGCCGCCAGCAGGGCGCGGATTTTGCCCAGCGGGTCCGGCCCCTGCAAGAGCGGCCGGTGCGTTTGGGTTTGCACGCGCGCCCAGATCGTCTCCGGCGAGGCCACCAGCCAGAACACCAGGGCATGGGCCTTCAGGCTGGCCATGTTGGCTGGGTCCACCACCAGCCCGCCCCCGGCGGCGATGACCAGGTTGCGCTGCCGGCCCAGGCTTTCCAGGGCCTGTTTTTCACATTGCCGAAAAGCGGCTTCCCCTTCCCGGGCGAAGATGTCGCTGATGGACCTGCCGAGCTGGGCCTCGATCAAGCCGTCAGTATCCACAAAGCCAAACCGGATATGCTCGGCGACCAGGCGGCCGATGGTGGATTTGCCCGTCCCCATGAAACCGACCAGCGCCAGATTGTGGATGGTTCGCGCATCGTTCACTGTCTGCCACTCTACGCGCAAGGAACCGTGGCGGCACGCAGTTTCTTTGTCAGAACCTCCTGGCTGGCGACGTTTTCATGGGTTTGAACCCACCGAAACGGTGGGCCATTTTGGCACACTTGGCCCGTCATGTTTAATCACAAGTTGTTTGTTTTAAATAACTTATAAACATTTATTGACATCCAACAAAATGGGTTCGTTTGGCAAAAACACTGTTAATGCCGACGCCGACCTGTATTGAAACAAGCTCCGAAAGATGCCGCGCCCACCCGAAGTGACTGGCGCCCCGCCGCTCCCTTGTTGCCTCGTCTCTCATGCCCATAAGTTAAACATAGTTTCTAATTCCTGTCCAGCGAAATATTGTCCACTCTTGAATGTCCGGTTGCCCCACATTCACCTTTCCTGCCCGACATTGCCGATTCTGCGTTTAATGATTCGGCTCAGCGGTACGCCGAATGCGGCGGTCGAGACGACCGCGCTCCCCAAACAGCCAGGGTTGGCCGGTTCAATATCAAGGGTATCATAAGCAAAGAGGTGGCCGGCGAGGGCGCCGGCCACTACACGCGGGGGCGCGCGCGCTCCCCAAAAACGATGAACAGGGTCAAGAGGCGCCCAATGCTCGCCGTAGCGGAAAATGCCGCGCCTGAAGAGCGTTCGGCGGGACGCCGAATGCGGCGGGCGAGACGACCGCGCTCCCCAAACTCCCGCGTTTCGCCGGTTCAACATCAAGGGTAAATGGTTGTCCGCTATCTTCCGCCGGGCCAGTGGCCCGGCGGGACGGGTCCCGATTGCATCGGGATTCCACCCATGCGGTATGAAATGTCCGGTTGGCGATGTGCTTGCGGAATCAACCAAGAGGCGGGCCAGTTTTGGACGGAAGATTCCGTCGGCGGGACGCCGACGGATGCGGTCGAGACGACCGCGCTCCCCGAAAAAGTGGCTAATGATTCGGGTTATCGGGCCGTGTTTTTCCTTTCCCGCGCTGGCTTTTTGCGCGAGTAATGGGGGGTGCAAGCGCGATTTCTCCTCGGTCCGGCCGGCGCCGGGAAAACTTTCCGGTGCCTGGCGGAAATTCGCGCCGCCTTGCGGGAGGATCCCCAGGGGCCACCTCTCATTCTGCTCGCCCCCAAGCAGGCCACTTTCCAGTTGGAACGGCAACTCCTGGGCGATCCGGCCCTGGCCGGCTACACGCGCCTGGCCATTCTTTCCTTCGAGCGCCTGGCGGGGTTTATTCTGAAACAGTTGCACCAGCCCAGGCCGGCGCTGCTCTCGGAAGAGGGGCGCATCATGGTCTTGCGCGCCCTGCTGGCCCGGCGCCGCGCCGATCTGCAGATTTTTCACAGCAGCGCCGGCCTGGCCGGTTTTGCCCGGCAATTGAGCCTGGAACTGCGCGAATTGCAGCGGCGCGAGTTCTCGCCCGAAGTATTGACAGAGCTGGCCTCCCGCCCCGAATTCACCGAGGCGCTGCGCCGCAAGCTGGGCGATCTGGCCCTCCTCCTACGCGGCTATCTGGACTGGCTGGCCCAACAAAACCTGCAGGACGCCGATTGCCTGGCCGACGTGGCGGCAGAAGCCTTGCGCAGCAATTCGCAATCTCTTAGCCCCCAAATGAAAACAATTCAACAGGAGCAAACAGAGAAAACAGAGATAATTATCTCTCCCTTCCCTCTGTTCCCTCCTGTTAAAAATCCGCAACCGAGTCGCGGCTCGACGGAGTCTCGCCCTACCGGTCTGGAAATGCAAAATGCAAAATGCAAAATGCAAAATGATGGGCAAAGTCACGGCTCGACGGAGTCTCGCCCTACCGTGAAGGGCAATCCTCCATCATCGCTTTTCATTTCCGCCCTCTGGCTGGACGGCTTCGGCGAATTGACTCCGCAGGAACTCAGCCTCCTGGCCGCGCTGGCCCCCTGCTGCCAAAAAATGACCCTGGCCTTTTGCGTGGAGGACGAACGGCCGGCGGAGGCGGATTCCTGGCTCTCCATCTGGTCGGCCATCGCCCAAACCCGGCAGGATTGTTGGAAAAGACTTTCCGCCGTGCCGGGCCTCCGGTTGGAGACGGAAATTCTCCGCCGCCAAGCTTCGTCCGGCCGGTTCGCGGAAAATCCGGTCTTGCGGCACTTGGAAAAGAATTGGGCGCAGCCGGTTCCATTTCCCGATGACCAATGGGACCCGGAGGCGCAAGGCTCGTTGCGCGCCGTTCTTTGCGCCAACCCCGAAGGGGAAGCCGTGCTGGCCGCGCGCGAGATTCTGCAATTTGTGCAGGCGGGCGGGCGCTTTCGCGAGACGGCGGTATTGTTGCGCAGCCTGGAAGGCTACCACGACGTGTTGCGGCGGGTTTTCTCGCGCTACGGGATTCCGTTTTTCCTGGATCGCCGCGAGCCTTCCGCCCACCATCCGCTGGCCGAGCTGACGCGCAACGCCCTGCGCGTGACGGCTTATGACTGGCGGCACGAGGACTGGTTCAGCGCGCTGAAAACCGGGCTGATTTCCGGCGACGAAGAGGCCATTGACCGGCTGGAAAACGAGGCCCTGGCCCGGGGCTGGAAAGGGGAAACCTGGACCAGGCCATGGCCGGACGTGGACGGGAAAACGCCCGTCGCCGAGCAATTGCGCCGGCAATGGGCCGCCCCCTTTCTGCAATTGAGGGAAAACCTTTCCCGCCAGGGCCAGCTTCGTCCTGACGGCCCGCAATTGGCCGCCGGGTTGCGCGAATTGTGGAGTCAACTGCAAATCGAAGAATCCCTGGCCAACTTGCAGGAGGCCCCGGAGCGGCCTGTTTCCCATCCGCAATTCCACGCCACGGTCTGGCAGCAAATGAACGCCTGGCTCGATGACGTGGCCCTGGCCTTCGCGGGCGAGCGCCTGGCACTGTCCGAATGGCTGGCCATCCTCGAAGCCGGCCTGGCCGGGTTGACCGTGGGCGTCATTCCTCCGGCGCTGGACCAGGTGTTGATCGGGGCGGTGGATCGCTCGCGCAACCCGGATCTGCAACTGGCCCTGGTGCTGGGCGTCAACGATTCGGTCTTTCCCGCCCCGCCCCCGCCGCGCAATCTCCTGACCGAGTCGGACTGCGCCGAACTGGGCGGGCGCGGTCTTGTGCTTGGCCCCGGCGTGCGGCAAATCCTGGGGCGGGAGCGTTTTTTGGGCTACCTGGCCTGCACGCGAGCCCGGCGGCGGCTGGTGGTGGCCTGCTCCCAGCGCGACGCCGACGAGCAACCGCTCAATCCATCCCCGTTTTTCGCGCTCCTGCAGAGGCTTTTTCCGCGCCTTGAAACCGAAACTTTCTCCGGCCCCGACGAGACCGCGCCCGTCCACGCCTGCGAATTAATCCCCCGACTGCTCCGCGCCCAACCTGCCGGCGGCGGTTGGGAGGAGATACTCGCCTGGCCGGCCTTCGCCGCTTTGCGTCAACAAATAAAATCCTTCGCCCCCCGTTCCGAGCCGGAGCGGCTTGCCCCGGAGCTTGCCGGGCGGCTTTACGGTCCGGCCTTGCGCACCTCCGTCAGCCGCATGGAACAGTTTGCCGCCTGCGCCTTCCGCTATTTCGTCCATTCCGGTTTGCAGGCGGAGGAGCGGATCCTGTTTGAATTGGATGCCCGGCAGAAAGGTTCCTTCCAGCACCTGGCGCTGGCGCGATTTCACCAGCAACTGCAGGAGGAGAAAAAGACCTGGCACGAGTTGACCGCGGCGGAAGCGCGCCGCCGCATGGCCGGCATTTGCGACGGGCTGATTCCCCAGTTCGAGGAGGGCCTGCTGGCCGCCGATGCGCCCTCGCGTTTCGCCGCCCGCGGCATGGCGCGCGCCCTGGAGGACTTCGTCGCGGCCCTGGTGGCCTGGATGAGTCAATACGATTTTGAACCGCGCGCGGCGGAAGTGGAATTTGGCGGGCCGGCGGGCGAAGGCGGCTGGCCGGCCTGGGAACTGGACCTGGGCGGCGGCCAGCGGCTGGTGTTTCGCGGGCGGATAGACCGGATTGACCTCTGCCCGGCTGGCCCGGACGCGCTGGCGGTGGTCCTGGATTACAAATCGAGCCTGCACAAGCTGGATCCCGCGCTCCTGCGGCATGGCCTGCAACTGCAATTGCCGGCCTATCTGAGCGTCCTGCGCCGCCTCCCCCATCCGCAGAAAATATTCGGCGCGGCCCGGCTGATTCCCGCCGGGGTATTCTACGTCAACCTGCGCGGCAATTTCAAACCCGGCGAGACCCGCCAGGATGTGCTGCAGAACGCGGAACCGGCCTGGCAGGCCGCCTACAAACATACCGGCCGTTTCGATCTCGCCGCCCTTCCCCATCTGGACAACCGGGGCGAGTCCAAGGGCACCCAGTTCAACTACCGCCTGAAAAACGACGGCCAGCCCTACGCCAACGTCCCCGGCCCGATGGACCACGCCGCCTTCCTGCAAATGCTCGATCAAGTGGAACAGAACCTGGTGCGCATGGGCCGCGCCATCTTTGCCGGGGAGATCGAGGTGAATCCATTCCAGAAAGGGACGATGCGCGCCTGCGACCAGTGCGTCTATCAAGGCATCTGCCGCATAGACCCCTGGACCCATTCCTTCCGCCAACTTGGAAAGAGCGAAGCAGAGGGGAGCGCGTAATACCGTTTCCAGTTCGCAACTGCACTATTGCCAAGGCGATTGGCGGCGGTCGCAGACCGCCGCTACAGTGCAAAAGCAAACCGGAAAAGGTTTAGTCATCCTTGAGTTGAAACCACGAGCATTTTTTCATTCGACTCCGGTTGCCGGGTCAAAATCCAGATGTGCTTGCGCACGGCCTCGACGAGCGGGTCCACCCCGGTCTGGTCAAGGCGGTGAAGGATTTTTTCCCAGCGGTAGGCGAAGCTGCCGCCGGTGTCGTACTTGCAATGTTTGAAGAGGGTGTCGAAGGCGCGGCGGCGTTTGCGATAATCGAGCTGGATGTGGACAAAGCGCTCGCGCAATCCGGTCAGGTAGGTCCGGGCGAAGCCGGTCCCGTTGGACAGGAGTTTGGCCCGGGTGTTGACGGGCCGGGCGTAATGTTCGGCAAAGGCGTCCAAGGGACGTTCGTATTCGCCGAAAGCGCCACTGTGATCGCTCACCAAAATCTCCGCCGGCAACCCATCCTCGCCTTCGCGGATGACTTCGTCGCCGTCGTCAAAGACCGGGCAGGTGCCCTCGTACAAAGCCCGGCCGACAATGATGCTGGAGGCGGCGGCCCTGCCGAGCAGGGCGGCCAGCTTCAGGGCGTACTCGGGCCGGGCGAGTTTCTCCATGGGCACTTTGTCGCTGGCCACGCCTTCCAGATAGTCGCGCTCGAAGTAGGTGGTGCGGATGCTCTGGCCACGGTGCTTTGCCGCCTGGCCCTGGTAGGTTTCGCTCAGGCGCCGCATGATGACGCGGGAGGCCAGGTTCATGCCCAACTGGCGGCAGCCCAGCCTGCGATCCAGCCAGTAATCGGTGTAATCGTCGCTTTCCTCGATGGATTCGAGAAGTTCCTTGCCTTCGTCCAAGTGCTCCCACACGCCCCATTTGAGCAAGCGCATGAAGCGCCGGATGGGCTGGCGCTCGCCGCGCGAGCGCAGTTCGGCCAGGTAAACGCCGCGGCGGCCGACTTTTTGCGGACGTTCCTTGGAGAGCGATTCGGGCAGGCGGCCCAGGTTGATGTATTCGATATCGCCGTATTCCCGGATCAGGTTGAAAATGATGCCTTTGGCTCGCGGATCAAACAGCTTTTGCAGGGGCTGATCCTCGGGATGATCGGCCGCCTCCTCGAAGAGGGGATCCAGGAGAAACTCGCCCTCCTCGAAACGGCCGCCCGGCAGCCACTCCACCCGCAGATAGAATTCGGGGCTGAGTCCGCTGAGGATCTGGTCTGTCTGGGTCTCGTTGCCCTCGAGAAAGAGGGTGGCGATCATGCGATGGCACCAGGCTTCATTGGCGCAATCATCCCGGCGGAAGGCCTCATGGACCGCCGAAATGAAATGGCGCTGGAGCGCCTCATATTTGGCGCGCAATTCGGCGGCGGCCAGTTGCCCGTAGGCCACGCCGGCAAAAAGGGCCGGGCCGCAATGCCGCAAATCCGCCGCGAAAAAATCCAGTTCCGGGCGGCCCAGATGGTTGCGGCGGATCGAGTAGTTGGCAATTTCCTGAAGTTGCCGGGCCAGGGCGGCATCTTGCAGTCCGCCCAGATTGGCGAACTCCTGGCAGGTCAGCCAGCGCGTGCCGGTGAGCCGGTTGTAGAAATACAGTGGCAGCTCTTCAATCGCCACCTTGGAACCCAGGATCAGCCTGGCTTGCTCCTCCTTGGTCGTCGGGATGGCGCTGAGCCGCCAACACTCGCCCCGCCGCTTGATCGCCTCCCGCACCCGCCGGTCGGAAACCGAGAGAAAAATAATCCGCCGCTTGGAAACCAGTTCCTGCAACAGTTCATCGGCCGCGAAGGCCAAATCCATCCGGGCGGGATTGGGGCGGATCAGGAACCTGGTCGGGATCGAAAATCAGGTCCACCGAGTTGCGGCAAATCTTTTCCTCTTCCTCCAGGCTGAGCGGGCCGAGCGCCTCTTGGGCCCGCCGGCGGTTGACCGACTCAATGAAAGCCGACCGCTGCCAGGCATGAACGTCCGGCGGCAGCGTGTAAAGCGTCTTGTGATCCAGAAACAAAGTCCCGATCCGGGCTTTCTGCCGGCCCTGTTCGTCCCGTTCGAGCGGATGGGGCCCAATGAGTTCCAAAGCCATGCTCACCTCTCCATTTTAGCCGCAGAGGGCTGGAAGGGCAAGCCATCCCGAGCGAGGCGG
Organism: uncultured Verrucomicrobiae bacterium; assembly: GCA_963707025.1. GTDB lineage: Bacteria > Verrucomicrobiota > Verrucomicrobiia > Limisphaerales > Palsa-1400 > JBEKOF01. Next base: position 83,802 of record CAVPOM010000007.1, read on the forward strand.
GCCGAAAAAGGAAAAATGCGCGGCGAGGCATAATGAGATTGGCGCTCCCGCAAGCGGGATGACTGCTCGTAGAGCACTCTGGACGCCCCGGCACAATGATCTCGAAACCGGTACTTAGAGTGATGCTCTTCACCGCGCGATGCTACTTATACCACGCCGCTGAAAAAAGGCCAGCCGAACTTATTCACAACATTATTCACCGTCTCACCCGGTCCCTCCCCCGGCAGGCGGCCCGGGGGAAGGCTCCGGTGGCTCGTGAAACTGGAGCATGTAGAGCTTGTGATAAACACCGCCCAAGGCGAGCAGTTCGGCGTGGCGGCCGGTTTCGACAATGCGTCCCTGGTCAAGAACAAGGATCACGTCGGCTCCCTGCACGGTGGAAAGGCGGTGGGCGATGCAAAGGGTGGTCCGCCCTTTCATCAGTTCATCCAGGGCGGCCTGCACCGCCCGCTCGGCTTCGTTGTCCAGCGAACTGGTGGCTTCATCCAGGACGAGGATGGGGGCGTTTTTCAAAATGGCCCGGGCAATGGAAAGGCGCTGCCGCTGCCCGCCGGAAAGGGTCACGCCTTTCTCCCCAATGCCCGCTTCGTAGCCGCCCGGCTTCTCCAGGATGAACTCGTGGGCAAGGGCGTGTTTGGCCGCCTGCTCCACGTCGGCGGCGCTGGCCCCGGGGCGTCCGCAGGCGATGTTGTTGCGAATGGTGTCGTTGAAAAGAATGACCTCCTGGGTGACGACGGCGATCTGGGAGTGCAGGTCGCGCAAGGCGGCCTGGCGCAAGTCCACACCGCCGATGCGGACGGCGCCGGCCGTGGGATCGTAGAAGCGGAGCAGCAGGTTGGTCAGGGTGGTTTTGCCGGAGCCGGTCCGGCCGACCAGCGCGACCATCTGGCCGGGTTTGACTTTCAACTGGATGTCGCGCAGCACCAGGCCGGCGCCATAGCCGAAGCTGACATTGTCAAAATGAATTTCCCGGCCGGCCGCCTGAAGGGGCACGGGTTGGGCCGGGTCGGTCAGGGTGTTGGGGATGGCCAGCAATTCAAAGACGCGCTGGGTGGCGGCCTGGGCCTGGGTCATCTGGCTGTGCAGGCGGGTGAGGGCTTTGATCGGCGGGTAAAGGCTGAGCAACGGGACCATAAAAGCACCCAAGTAGGCCACGTCGGCGCCCTGGCTCAGGAGGTAGAGGAACATGCCGGCTATGCCAATGGCTCCCACAAATTCAATCAACGGGCCGGGTGATTCGGTGGCCCGGACCACCCGCATAAAGTTGCTGCGGAAGGTGTTCAGATTGGCCCGGAATTGTTTGACCACGACCGGTTCCAGATTGTAGGCCTTGATGATGCGGTTGCCGGTGAAGGATTCGTGCATGACTTTGCCCAGCGCGGCCGCTTCGGTCTGGATGGCGGCGCTGGCGCGGCCGCCTTTGCGGCTGTAAATGGAGATCGGAATGACGCACAAGGGAAAGACCACCAAGGACAGGAGCGTGAGCCGCCAGTCCAGGGCGAGCATCACAAGGACGCAGGTCAGGATGGTGCAGGGGGCCTGGATGAGCGTGACCAGCGACACGCCGATCATGTTTTGCAACAGGGTAATGTCGTTGTTGCGCGAGATCAGTTCGCCGGTGCTGACGCGCGTGAAGAAGCTCAAGGGCAGATTGAGCAGATGTTCAAAAAGCCGGGCGCGCAGATCGCAGGTGGTTCGCGCCCCCACCCATCCCATCAGATACGCGTTCAAATAAGACACCACACCGCGAACCAACACCACCAGCGGAATCAGGCCCACCATGGCAATTCTCCCAAGAGAACTTTGGGAGTGGCCGCTCATCCAATCCTTGACGTGGGCAAACAGGACACTGGCCCAACCGGAGGCCGCTACGGGCGTTTTGGGCGATAAACCACTCATGGCCGCGGGCGAGAACAGGACGCTGACCACCAGCACGACGGTCAGATAAAAGAGCGGCTGGGCCACGGCATTTAAGATCCCAAAAAATGCGCCCAGGAGAAAGCGCCCCTTGTAGGGCCGGTTTAATTCCCACAGCTTAAAAAAAAATTTGATCATGCGCGCTTGCGCCAGTATGCCCCGCAGGGCGCAAACTTCAAAGTTTAAGGTGCTGGGCGGAAATGGGCCGGAGCGGGCGAATGGCTTCAAAGACCTCGCGCGGGGAAATGGCGGCCAGACATTCGGCCCGGCCCCTGGCCTGGCAACGGTTCCGGCCGGAGTCCAGACACGGGCAGCCCGCGGCCAGGTACTTGTGTTGCACACCCGCGGGCGGCAGCCATTCCTTCAAGCCGGGATATTTGCGGAAGAGGGTGAAGGTGGAAACGCCCAGGGCGGCCGCCAGATGCAGCACGCCGGAATCCGCGCCCAGGTGCAGGCGGCAGCGTTGCAGCAGGGCCGCCAATTGTCCAATGTTCAGCCCCGGCAGACAGAGCAGGCGCGCCTCGGGCACGTTGTCGCCCAGCCGGTCCAGGCGGTCGGACTCGCGGGGGCTGGCCGCGGCGGTGGCCACCAGTTGCACGGCCGGGTCGCTCTCCAAAATCATCCTGGCCAGTTCGGCCCAGTTATCCAGCGGCCATTCCTTGAGCGGCGTGCTGGCGTTGATGGAGAGGTGAATGGCATTGGCCGGGATGTTGGCCGCGACCGATTCCCGCGCCTTCTCCGGCACCCGCAGATCAAACCGGGCCGGCTCGAGCGAGAAACCCGCCGCCGCCAGCACCTGGCGCCGCTGGGCGAAAACGGGGATGTCGCGGCTTTGTCGCGGCACCCAGTTGCCGATCAGCCAACGGTTCCAGAAATGGCGGCGCCCGCCCTCATGCGCCAGGCGCCACTGCGCGCCCGTCAAGGCCGTCAGGAAAATCGTGCGGTCCGCCCCGCTGAAATTGAAGGCCGCGTCATAATTCTCCCGGCGCAGGGCGCGGATCACGTCCCAATGCCGCCACCAGGCCGGGCTTTGCGGCGTCAAGGGAAACGCCCAGGCCCGGTCCACGCACGGCGCCAGGCCGAGCAATTCCGCCCCCACCGCGGCGGACAAGGTGTGAAGTTGCGCCGCCGGATAATGGCGTTTGATTTCCCACAACGCCGGGACGAGATGGACCGAATCGCCGAGGAATCCCAAATCCACCACGATGATTTTGCGCGCCGATTTGGTGGTTTCATAAAAATTTGCGCCCACGGCCTGCATGTCGTCTAGTTAAGGGCAACGGGCCGGATTGGCGAGAGCAAAATCGTCTGAAGGCGGAGGGGGCATTTCCCATTTTTGGGTTAACTTTCTTAATCGTAATCTTAATCTTGCTCTTAATCCGAATGCAGGAGGGCGATGCGATTAAGATTAAGATTAAGATTAAGAGCATGATTAAGAGGGGAACCCAAAAATCTGAAAGGCACGCCGGAGGGACCCCCGGGCCCGAGCGGCCGCCGGGAGGGAGGCCAGTTTCTGACTGACTTGGGCGGGCGACGTGGTAAATTGGGGAGCATGAAGATGGCGACAACAGCGGCGCAACAACGGCGCTGGATGCAACAATGGCGCGAGGCGGCCATTTTTTTGGATGAGGTGAAGCGGGATGAATTGGCCAGCCTAACCGAGCATGGCGCGTGGCGGCAGATCGAGGGGCTGCTTTCCCTCGCTCCTCACTACCGCCGTCTCTCGCGCACCTCCGGCTTGGTCAAACAGCAGGCCTGGTTTCACAAACGGAACAGGAAATGAACGATGTCATCTCCGCCGCGCTTGAGTTGCAGGCAGTCTGCCAGAAACACGGCTGGCGATTTTGTTTTATTGGCGGCATCGCGGTGCAGCGTTGGAGCGAACCCAGGTTCACCGACGATGCGGACCTTACTTTGCTGACCGGTTTCGGCTCGGAGGACGCCTTTATCCGGCCTCTGCTCGAGGTCTTTGCCCCCAGGAGACCCGATGCCGCTGAGTTTGCCTTGCGCAACCGCGTCCTTGTTCTCAAGAATTCCCAAGGCGTCGGCCTGGATGTTGCCTTGGGCGCTTTCCCGTTTGAAACACACACGATTGAGCGATCCTCGCCATTTGTCTTTCCCACCGGCCAGTCTCTTATTACCTGCTCGGCGGAAGACTTGCTGGTGCATAAATGCTTTGCCAACCGGGAGAAGGACTGGCTGGATGTGGACGGCATCCTGGCGCGGCAGTGGAACAAACTGAATTTGAAACTGGTGCGGGCGGAATTGAAGCCGCTGGCAGAGTTGAAGGAGGAACCGGAGATCATGGTCCGGCTGGAACAGAAGATCGCCCGCCACAACCAGCCCTTCACCCGGATCAAACCCACCCGGCCGAGGAAGAAACGACGGTGAATAAATTACCCATTTCGGTCTGCATTATTTCCGGGGCGGAAGCCCGCCGCATCGGCCAAGCCCTGGCCAGCGTCGCCTCCTGGACTTGCGAGATCATCGTCGTGCTGAACGAGGAGGTGGCCGACGGCACGGACCAGATCGCCGCCTCCCATGGCGCCCGGGTTTTTCGCGAGGCGTGGAAGGGTCACATCGCCCAAAAGAATTCCGCCATGGCCAAGGCCACCCAGCCCTGGATTTTGGGATTGGATGCCGACGAAGCGGTATCGGAGGAATTGCGCGATGAAATTCTGGCTCTCCCGATGCCGTGGTCAACTTATGCCGCCTACAATTTTCCGCGCCGCACTTTTTATCTGGGCCGATGGATTCGTCATGGCGACTGGTATCCGGACCGTTGCACGCGGCTGTGGCGGCAGGGGAAGGCGCGCTGGGAGGGCATTGATCCGCATGACTGCCTGCGGGTGGACGGCGCGACCGGAAAGCTGCGGGGCGATCTGCTCCATTATTCCAATCCGAACATCAGCAGCTACGTGAGGAAAATCAATTACTTCGCCGATCTGCATCTGCAACGGCAGTTGGCCGAAAAGGCGCGCTGGTCCGCGGCCGGCGCCATCTTGCGCGCGGCCTGGCGCTTTGTGCGCGCTTATGTTTTGCGCCTGGGGTTTCTGGATGGCTATCCCGGCTTTTTCATCGCGGCTTCCACCGCCTATTCCACCCTGGTCCGGCACAGCCGGCTCTTCGAGCATTTGCAAACCACCCAGCCGCCATGCGCGCCGTCCCAATCTCGCTGATCATCTCCACTTACGAGCGGCCCGGCCCGCTGGAGCAGGTCTTGCTCGGCGTCCAGCGCCAGTCGGTCAGTCCGCTGGAAATCTTCATCGCTGACGACGGCTCCGGCCCCGCGACCCGCGCCTTGCTCAGCTCATGGCAGCAACGGCTGGCCGCCCCCTTGCGCCACCTCTGGCAGCCCGACCTGGGCTTCCGCAAAACTCTCATTCTCAACCAGGCCGCCGCGGCGGCCCAGGGCGATTACCTTGTCTTGCTCGACGGGGATTGCGTGCCGCATCCCAAATTCATCGCCGACCACGCCGCGCTGGCGGAGAAGAACTACTGGGTGCAGGGCCGCCGCTGTTTTGTGCGGGAAAAATTCGCCCCGGCCTTTTCCGCCGCCAGCACGCCCGTCGGCCAATGGCTGCTGGCCGGACGCATCACCGGTCTGGCCAAGGCCGTTCGCCTCCCCTTTCCGGTGGTGCGCCGCAACACCGGCCAGCGCGGCATCATCGGTTGCAACATGGCCTTCTGGCGCGAGGATCTTCTGGCCATCAATGGTTTTGACGAGGAATATACCGGCTGGGGCATTGGGGAGGACTCCGACCTTGGCACGCGGCTTTACCATCTGGGCCGGCCGCGCAAATTTGTTTATGGCCATGCCATTGTTTACCATTTGAACCACCCCATGCTCGGCCGCAGCCACCTCCAGGCCAGCCGGCAGCGCCTGGCCGAAACCATCCGCTCGGGCAAAATCCGCTGCGAGCGGGGGATCGAACAATACCTTTCCAACGCCGCCCAGCCCCCGTGGAATCAGTCAGCCCTGGATGGCAGGGCGCGCACTCCGTGCGCGCCGCGGCGGGTCCCGATAATTCGGGACCCGCCCTACCTTCCCCCCGCATGAAATCCACCCCCGAAGCGGGCCGCGCGCCGTTGCGGATTTTGCAGCTCAATTCCCTCCTCACCGGCGGCGGGACCGACGGCCAATGCGTCCAACTGGCGGCCGGACTGGGCCAACTGGGCCAGCACGTCATGCTGGCCGGTCCGGGCGGGCGGGAATTTTCCAAAATCATCCGCGCTGCCGGCCTGCCGCTCCTGGACACGGGCCATGATGCCTCCCGGTTGAGATTTATTCTCCGCGCCGCCCGTTGGATTCGCCGGGAAAAAATTCAAGTGGTCCACGGCCACCACGGATGCGACCTTTGGCCCGCGATTTTCGCCGCAAAAATGTCCGGCATGAAACCGAAGATTGTTCTGACACGCCACCTGGCCAAAAGCCCCGCCTCCTTCGCCAGCCGCCGTTTTTTGCTCGGCCAATGCGACGCCCTCATCGCCGTCTCCGCCTTCGTGGCGCGCGTCCTGCGCGAAGGGGTTTATGAGCCCGATTCGCCGGAGGAGGAACGGCGCCGCCGTCCGCCCCTGCGCGGGGATTTTAGCAAGATTCATGTCATTTACGGCGGGATTGACACCAGCCGGTTCCGCCCGTCCGAGGCGGCGGAGAAAAGGCGCGAACTGGGTTTGGCCCCGGAGCATTTCGGGTTTGCCGTCGTGGGCGGCTATGATTTGCCGCGCGGCAAGGGCCAGCGCGAATTCTTGATGGCTGCGGCCCAGGCGCATGAGAAAATTCCGCGGGCGCGCTTTCTCATCATTGGCCGCGGCAGCATGGCGGAGATGTTGCGGGCGGACATTGCGCGGCTGGGCCTGGCCGGCAAGGCCTGGCTCACGCCCTACGCGACGGACATGCCATCGGTCATGAACGCCATAGATTGCCTGGTGCATCCGCAAATCGGCACCGAAGCGCTGGGCCTGGTCATCTGCGAGGCGCACGCCTGCGGCAAACCGGTCATCGCCTCGGCCCTGGACGGCATTCCCGAGGCCTTTGGGGCGGGCCAGTGCGGGCGGCTGGTGCCGCCGGAAAACATCGCCGAACTGGCCGCGGCGATGGAGGCGCAGGCGGCCCAGCCGGCGCTGGCCGCCGCCGCCGCCGCCGCCCTCCACGAGAAAGTCGCGCGCGTCTTTTCCCTGGAACGTTCGGCCAGCGAGGTCTTGCGGCTCTATGCCGATTTGTTATCGTGCGCCAGTCTCGCCGCCGGCGCGCCGCCGGGTGGTTGAAATGAAAATGAAAATTCGCCTGGATTTCTGCGATTTTTGGCCGGGTTTTCCCAAAACCGATAATTTCTTTTACCGCCTTCTCCGCGAACGGTTCGAGGTGGAAATCTGCGACCGGCCCGACTTTTTGATCTTCGCTGACCTGGGGCAGCATGTGCATCGGGTGCATAACTGCGTCAAAATCCATTACTGCGTGGAGGATTTTGCCCCCGATTTCAAGCAATACGATTACGCTTTCACCTGCCACCAGATGGATGATCCGCGAAACCTGCGGCTGCCCAGCTATGCCTTGCGCGATCCACGCACGCTGCTGAAGGACCAAGACGACCTGGAACAAATCATGGCCGCCAAAACCAAGTTCTGCGCTTTCCTGGCGCGCTACGCCAACCGCAAAACCCGGGTGCGCAACGATTTTTTCCAAAAGCTCTGCCAGTACAAGAAAGTGGACTCGGCCGGAGGCGCGCTCAACAACACGGGCTATCGCGTCCCCGAGGGCGCGGCGGCCAAGCTGGAGTTTCTCCGTCCCTACAAATTCAACATCGCCTTCGAGAACGCGTCCGTGCCCGAATACACGACGGAAAAGATTGTCGAGGCCATGCAGGCGCGGGCCATGCCGGTTTATTGGGGAAATCCGCGGATTGGGGAGGAATTCAATTCCAGGAGCTTTCTCAATTATTTCGATTTCAAGAACGAAGAGGCCCTCATTGAAAAAATCATCGAACTGGACCAGGACGACGCCAAGTACATGGAATATCTGCGCCAGCCCTATTTTCACCACAACCAGCCGAATGAATTTTTCAGCCACGAACGGCTGTTGAATTTCTTTGGAAAAATTTTCACCACCCCGATCACCCCGGTTTCGACGCGGCGCTATCCTCTGCAAATTGACCGATGGATTCCGGTGCTGAAGAACCGGCCCAATCAATGACAATGCTTTAGTCATGGGTGGGCTGTATCAGGCAGGGCGGGTCCCGAATTATCGGGACCCGCCGCACGAAGGTGGTACGAGGTGGATTCTACCAATGCCCGACGGCGGGCAGAGGACTGCCCGCCCTACCATCCATGACGCATTGCCATCACTGATCCCGGGCCGGCCTTTCCGGCCAGGAACAGCCGGGTGATTTGGTTTATTTTGCGCCGGGCCTGGCCCCGGGCCAGTCGCGCCCGCCAGGCGGCGGGTTGGAGAAGCCACGGCGTTTTGGCGCGGCGCAGGCGGTCCAGCTTGTCCTGCGCCAGGGCGGCGGTGTTCAGGGCCGGCTCCAGTTCGGCCCAGCGGACCGCCTCCAGTATTGCCGGCAGCGCCGGGTTGCTGGACCGCTGGCGGGCGATAACGTCTTGGGCCAGCCGGAACAGTTGCAAGGCCAGGGAGTCAACCTGATAATCGGCCAGGGAATAGGCCTTGGGGTGCTGGCGAAAGGTGGAGAACCGTTGCGGCGTCACGGCAATTTTAAGGTCGAAAACATTCTGCACACCCCAGGCGCCGTCCCCGGCCGTTCCGAACTCCACGGGAAAGGGGCGCTGGCGCAGACAATCGGTCCGATACAGGTTGCTGGCCGCGCTGCCGGGCAGGGCGCACCACAGGTGCGTCACGGTGAACAGAAATTGTTCCGCCGTGGACAGCAACCCAGCCCGCGCCATCTTCCGTCCTTCCAGGATGTCATCAATCAACCACCGGCTGTCCGGCAGGGCCAGCCCGGCGGCGTTGATGAAATGGGGCTTGCTCAGCACCAGGTCGCATTGGAACTCCTCCGCCACCTGGCACAGATGTTCCAGGCCGGGGCGGGTGATGGCATCGCCCACGGTGGCGATATAGAGGTATTTGGCGCTGACATTTTGGATCCCGAAATTCCAGGATTGGTACAAACCGGGCGGATGGGTCAAGTAAATCGTGCGGGCCTGGGCAGGCCGGCCTTTAACAGTTCCACCGTCCCATCCTGCGAGGCGCTGTCCACCACCACAATTTGCTCCGCCATGTCAATCCAGGGCAGGAGAGAGGCGATATGTTCGGGCAACAGCGGCGCGCAATTGCGGGTTGGGATCAGCACCCCGAGGGACGGAGCGGCGCTCATGTTTGCCCTTGAATTTGACGGGTTTGGGACAACCATTCTTCATCGTTTGAAAACGTCACCTGTTTCATTTACCGTTCTCATTCCCAATTACAATCACGCGGCCTTTCTTCCCCAATGCCTGGACTCGGTGGTCACCCAGTCCCGCCCGCCGGAGGCCATTTATGTGATTGATGATGCTTCCACGGACGGGAGTGTCGAGGTCATCCGCGCGTATGTCCAGCGCTTTCCCCATGTTCATCTGGTCCAAAAGAAAAAGAACTGCGGTTACAATGCCAACATCAACGAATTCCTGCCGCAACTCAAAAGCAGCCATGTTTTCTTTTTGGGGGCGGATGATTATCTGCTGCCCGGCGCCGTCGAACTGGCCCGCGCCATGCTCTCGGAGCACCCGGAGGCCGGGTTTTGCCTGACGGACGTTGTGGAGGTGTTTCCCGGCCGCGAGCCGCGGGCCTTCAGTTATAAATTGTCGCCCGAGCCCGCCTGGTTCCCGCGCGCCAGGGCGGCCGCGGCCATCTGCGGGCGCGCCCTGGTGCCGCAATGCTTTCTTCATTTGGAGGGCTTGCGGCAAATGGGAGGTTTCCCCGAGAGCCTGCGCTGGCACGCAGACCATTTCGTCTGCGCCGTCCTGGCCTTGCGCCAGGGCTTTTGTTACGTCCCAAAAGCCGGGGCGGCCTTCCGCAAGCTGCCGATGTCGGATTCGGCGCAGGGCATGGGCGGGGAGGGGGAGCGGGAGGTGATGTTGGGTTATCTGGACTGCCTTTGCCGGCCTGAATTCACCGATATCAAAAGCGCCTTGCGGGACAGCCAGGTGCTGGCCATCTTTGATCGCGGTTTGCTCCGCGCGCTTTGGCGAAACCGGCAGTACCGCTACTTCCTGACTCCCTCGTTGGTGGCCAGGCTCTTTTTGCGCCGGGTCAGACGCGTGATCCGCCACCCAGTCCCTCGTCCGGTCAAACAGTGGGTTCGCCGCCGGTTCCTGCGGCCACACCGGCTCTGAATCACTCGCAGACCATCAGCTGGCCCGCCCCGGTTTATCCACGGTACACAGACTGCCGGCCCCATGAGTTGAGAAAGTCGGGAAAACGTCAGCCTGGCCTGGTGTTTTCCATGAAACCGCTGTTTTCTTGATGTCCACCCAGTCGGCTTGACCAAGGCGGCCCGCGCTGCCTTGTCAAGGCCGCGCAGCCGGGCTGGGTTGCAGAGGACCCTCCAGCAGCCGTGGCCTCAAGCGCCGGCGGAAGGCTTGGGAGATTGCACCGAACAATACGCCGGGCCGGTTCGCGCCGGCTCAGGAGCCTTCGGGGCAAGACATGCTGACGGCGTTACCCGCCGCCGATTGCCAAACATCTCGTTCTGGCTGGAGAGCAGCCGGTTCGCCTGATCCATCACTCCTGCCGGTTCCTTGCGGATGCGGGCCAGGGTCGCGGCCTCCAACTCAGCGGCCCCTGCCCCAGGCCCGCCTCGTCCGGAAAACTCGCCCCGGCTGGCTCTCGCGCGCTCCGCTTCCATGCGCAAATTGTCGAACTTCATGTGCGAGACCGCCCGCTGCACCATGGCCTCCTGGTAATCCACTCCCAGCCAGTCCAGTATGCCGCTCAAGACCGGACCGGTGTGGTCGAGCAGGCCTTCATAAGACACAAAAAACACTTCCGCCCCGTGCTGCGCCGCGCGCGCATAGCTCGCCGCGTTGGCCATCCAATCGCGAACATGGGTGCGGCAGAAATAATCCTTTCCGCGCCGAACTTTGTCTTTGAGGTTTTCTTCACGCACATGGTAGCGATAAAAAGAAACCAGGGCGTCTTCCGGAGACCGGAAAATGTAAACATGTTTGCATTGCCGCAAGGCCGGGGCGGGAATGTGCTTTTTCAGCCGGTCAAAACTTTCATGCGTTTTGACAAAAAGTCCGGGGGCGATCTCCCGTTCCCGCGCCGCAACCAAATTGATGTAAATGTCGGGAATGACCTTGTCCGGATGGACGGGCAGAACCGTGTTGGTCGCAATCCCGGCCCGCTGCAGGAAAATGTCGGAAAGCAAAAAGCGCAGCCAGGTGTTGCCGGATCGTGGAAACGAACTGATAAAACAGACTTTGCCACCCCCGGCCAACGATTGGATAATGTCCTGGTAATTCCGGTCCTCTTTGGCCTCCGTGCCACGCCCATTGCGGCGCGGGAAACACCGGCGCACCACATCCCCCAGACGAGCCAGCGTGTTGGCGGCGGCGTTCTCTGTCATAATGTCTATTCTCAGTCGTCTGCGTGACCCGTGACTGCACCGTTCAACTCATGCGACGGTTCCTGCTTAACCTGTTTCATCAGCCCCAGCGCCATGTAAGACTTTAACCTACGCGCAAGCAGGTGTTTCCCTTACCTCAAGCAACAGCACCATGCCATCGGCGGCGTGGGTTGTCAAGGGGCGGAGCGCATTATCTTCGCCTGGCTCGATTGGGCTTGGTTTCCCCGGCGCCGGGTGGTATCCATCCTCCATGCGCCGTGCCGCCCCCGGTCATTTTCACACGCTGGAACCGTTTCTGGATTTATTCAAAACGGGCGTGCCGATTTTGATGTACCACAAAATCGGCGCGCGCCCGCCCCATGTGCGGCTGCGGGGGCTTTATGTCCGGGAGGATCTCTTCGTCCAGCAACTGGAGGAATTGCAACAGGCCGGCTTCACCACTTGCCCGCCGGCCGAGGCCAATCTCAAGGCCCGCTCCCATGGCCTCCCGGCCCGGCGCGTCGTCCTGACCTTCGATGACGGCTTCCGCAACGCCTTCCAAAATGCCCTGGCGCCGCTGGCCCAAAAACAATTCCGCGCCATTCAATTCCTCGTGGTCAATTGCATCGGCAAATTCAACCAGTGGGACCTGCGGGACGGCGAAGCCCAGGAGCCGCTCATGGACACCGCCCAGGTGGGCGAGTGGCTGCGGGCCGGAACATCGCATCGGCTCGCATTCCCTGAGCCACCCGCGGCTGACCCACCTGAGCCTGCGGGACGCGCAGGAGGAGATTTCGGCGAGCAAGAAAAAACTGGAGGACACTTTTGGCGTGGCGGTGGAGGATTTTTGTTATCCCTTTGGGGATTGGAACGAAGCCGTGCGGGACCTGGTGATGGAGGCCGGTTATCGCACCGCCTGCACCACGGACTACGGCGTCAATTCTGCGACGACATCCCCGCTGGAGCTGCGCCGCATCACCGTGCGTCATCCCACCCGCAGCCTCAAGGCCCTCAAAGCGCGCTTCATGGGATAACCCGCCGGACAGGATGCCCCCCGCAACGGGCGTGTTCCCTGCCTTAATCTCAATCCTAATCTTAATCTCCTGCGCGCCTTCGGTCAGCAGCATGGCAAAAGGCCTGCAAAATCCATTTGACGAAATGGCCGGGAGGCGGTTAATTTATAGGTGCAGTTTGTATAAACCCAGTCCGTTGCCCTGAAACAATTATTGAATCATGAAATCTGCTGTTGCTTGTCTTGTTGCCGTGGGTGCCCTGCTCGTTTCGGCCCGCGCGGCCAACGTCACCACCAAAATCACCGACGTTCATCTTTGCTGCAAGGGTTGCGTCAATCTGGCTCAGAAAACCGTCGCCGATAAAGTGCCGGGCGCAAAGGCGGCGGCTGACCAGGAAGAGGACACCATCACTCTGACCGGGCCCGACGCCGCCACCGTGCAGAAAGCGGCCGACGCGCTGGTCAAAGCCGGCTTTTTCGGCAAGAGCAGCAACCCGGCCATCAAGATCAACAGCGACACCGGCGCCAAAGGCCAGATGGTGCAAATGCTGGATGTCAGTAATGTGCATATCTGCTGCACCAGTTGCGTCAAGGCCGTCAATAATGCTCTCAAGGACGTGCCCGGGGTCAAGGCCACGACCGGCGTGGAGAAAAATGCCAAAACCTTTCATGTCACAGGCGATTTTAAAGACTCGGATGTCTTCGCCGCCTTGCAGAAGGTGGGCCTGACCGGCAAAGCCGGCGCGGACAAATAATCTTGCCGCCTCTTCCAAACTGACACGCCCAACAGGCCCGGGACGCTAATTCGTTCCGGGCCTTGTTCTTTCCCACGGGCCGCTTGCAAAGCCCCGGTCTTGGGCGGCAGGGCGCTCACTCCGTGCGCGCCGCGGCGTGTCCCGATAATTCGGGACTGGGACCCTGCCTTTCCCGGCCCCGCTAAAACTGAAGGGTGGCGGGCGCGGCGTGTCCGCGCTGGACATAGCCGTGGGGAGAATCAAACATCAGGCATGGGCCGACTCGTGCTTGAGAATGTGACGAAGATCTTTTCCGGCCCGCGCCGGCAAAAGATCGGCGCGGTGCGGGAACTGAACCTGACGGCGCAGGACGGGGAGTTGCTGGTCATCGTCGGGCCTTCGGGCTGCGGAAAAACGACGGCCTTGCGCCTGATCGCCGGGCTGGAGACGCCCGACGGCGGGAGCATTTGGCTGGACGGCAAGCCGCTGGCCGGGGTGGCGCCCAAGGACCGCGATGTCGCCATGGTTTTCCAGGATCACGCGCTTTTTCCCCACCTGACCCTTTTTGAAAATGTGGCGCTGGGGTTGAGGCTGCGAAAATTTCCCCGCGCCGAAATCGCCACCCGCGTGAGGGCGGCGGCGGAAATGCTGGGGTTGACGGCCTTGCTGGAGCGGCGGCCCGCCGAGGTGTCCGGCGGCGAATGCCAGCGGGCCGCCCTGGGCCGCGCCCTGGTGCGCCATCCCCGGGTTTTTTTGCTGGACGAACCGCTCTCCAACCTGGACGCGCCCCTGCGCCTGCAATTGCGCGGCGAAATCGCCCGCCTGCGCCGACGGCTGGGCGCCACCATGATTTTCGTGACGCACGACCAGGCCGAAGCGCTGGCTCTGGCCGACGCGGTGGCGGTGATGCAGGACGGCGCGGTTCGGCAGTTGGCGCGGCCGCAGGAAATTTACCGCCGTCCCGCCAGCCGGTTTGTCGCCGGGTTCATCGGCTCGCCCCCCATGAATTTTTTTGAGGGCGCGCTGGCGGAAAAGGACGGGGTTCTGCTCTTTCAGGAACGCGCCGGGCCGGGGCCGGGCTTTTCCATGCCATTGGATGAAAGAACCAGCCGCGGATTGCGGCCACACGCCGGACGAACTGTCACCCTCGGTTTGCGCCCGGAGCACATCCTGCCGGCGCCGCCGGGCCAGGGGAGCGGCGCGGCGCAGGCGGTCTTGGAACGCATCGAGCCGGCGGGCGCGGAGAGCCTGTTCTATTTTTCCAATGGCAACCATGCTTTCATCGTGCGCGGCCCGGACGCCGGCTTCCCGCAAACGACGGACGCTCTTCGCCTCCATTTCGACATGGCGCACGCTCGCTTCTTCGACGCCGCGACCGGCGCGGCTTTGGCCGGCCAAGAGTTGGGCATCAGCTCCTGATCATAATCTTAATCCTAATCCTAATCTTAATCTCCTTCGTGCAGTCCCATTCGTTGTGTTCATGCCTGCCGGGCGAGCTTCCACACGCCTTCGTGAATTGGCCGTTTCATAAGAAAGAAAGCCATTGGTGAATTTCAGCCGGGGGACTAATATCTTGTCATGGAAAAGTCCTTGCGACTGCGCAGAAAGAAGGCCCTGGCCAGAGCGCGCCTTCGGCGGCGCTTTGCTGCGGGCAAGGTGCGCCTGGATCAGGTTTCGCTTGCCGCCGCGGCTCATGCCGATTCTTTCAAATCCCCTTTAGTAACCAGACGCGCCCGGGATGATTATGAAGATTTTGAATTCTAAAACCGGCCCCGGCCCGGCGAAATCATCCAAGTTTTCGCCTTCTGATTTTGCCGGCGTCATCGCCCACCTGCCGGGAGGTTGTCCATTGGTGGGAGGGCAGGCGGTGGGCTGGTGGGCCAGGAAGTACGGAATAACATCAAAAGGCGGTGAGCCGATCACCAGCAGCGACATTGACTTTTGGGGGGGACGCGAGGATCTCATCCAAATGGCGCGGGCAATGCGGCGCAAGCCAATCTTCCCCAATGAATATGAAATGACGGTCTGGGCCGGAGCCATTCAGATCGAGATCAACGGGGAACAAACACTGGCGGAGTTTTTACATTCCATTCCCGGGCTGGATACTCCCTATCCGGAAAAGGCCTCGGTGGAGCAGACTTATCGCGAGCATTCCACTAAGAAGGTCATCCAGGTGCTCACCCCGGTTTCTCTCGTATTGACCAAACTGCATGCTTTGCGGCGTTTTGATCAGAAGGATCGAAATGACCTGTTGCACCTGCAGGTTTGCTTGCAGACTTCCCGGAAGTTCATCGTGGAATTATTGAGCGATCAACAGGTCCGGCAGGCGCTGCGCGAATGCGAACGGCTCATTGCCGCTCATCAATCCAAGCCCTACCGCAAATTGGAAAAACAAGGCCAATTCAACCTGCTCGACTCCATCCCCATCGCCGAGATCAGGCACGCGGCCGACAGCCCGGGCCACTCGCTGGACAACCGCAAACGGCTCCGCAATTTCATCAACTTGCGTTGGGAGCAGGTCCGGGGAAACAAGCCACCGCCGGATTAGCAGCGGTTTAAATAAAGTCGTGGCCACTGAAATTGACTTGGTAGGGATCCCGATTCGGAATCGGGAAGCCGTCCGTGGGGGGTCCTCACCGAAGTGGTCGCCTCGGCGAGGCGACCCTGCCTTGAGAGGGTCTTTGACAAATAACGTGTGGCTACAGTTTTATTTAAACCGCTCCAAATCAACTGCCCGCTTTAGGGTTGCTTGTTTTCCAACGGCGCCGCTGCCGCCACTTCTCCTTTGACTTGCAGGCAGAGGACCGAGGCAATCTTATCGGGCGCTTTCTCCGGCAGTTGCACGGTCACCGCCTGCGCGGTTTGTTGCAATTTGAGCATGTGAGGCTTGCCGCCCGTCGCCGCCTTTACCATGAGGTAACCGCCGTGGTCGCCCGGTTGGATTTGCGGCGGCTGGCTTGTTGCGCCGGCCAGCAGCCAGGCGGCGGTGATTTGCCCCTTCACGCCGGGCAGTTCGATGTGTCCGGCCGGCCATTTGAAGATGTGGATGTAGATTTTGCCGGCATTGGTCGTGCAACGCCAGTCCCACGCCGGCGTGAAGACCGGCCGGCCCTGGCGGTTGGTCTGGGTGGCGCTGAAGGTCCCGGCCTCTGCGCCGAAAATAGTCGGGCCGGTGCCGTAAATCGCCTCGCCGTTGACCTTCATCCAGGCGCCGACTTCCTGGAGCCGGTCCACCTCCGGCTGGGGAATCAAACCCTCGCTGGTCGGGCCGACGTTGAGCAAATAATTGCCGCCCTTGCTGGCGATGTCGCACAAATTGCGGATGAGCGTGGCGGTGGATTTGAAATTGGTGTCGTCCCGCTTGTAGCCCCAGGTGTTGTTCATCGTCATGCACGTTTCCCAATCGCGGCCGGGAAAGCCTTGCGCGGGGATGGTTTGCTCCGGCGTTTCCGTGTCGCCCTTGAAGCCGCCGCCCAGACGGTTGTTCAGGATGATGTCCGGGCGCAGCTTTTGCACGGTGTCGTAAAGCTTCTGCGCGCGTTCCCGGTTCATGTTGTTGGGCGTGTCCCACCAGAGCACGGCGGGAAAGGGCTTGTATTGGGTGAGGATTTCCTCCACCTGCGGCACCGCCACTTTGTCAATGTAATCATCCATGTCGCGCTGCTGCGCCGGGTCCCACTTGCCGCCGCTGGCCGCGCCCCCGTTGTTCCAGTCCTGCGCCTGGGAATAATAAAAACCGAGCTTGATGCCCGCCTTTTGGCAGGCGGCCGCCAGCTCTTTCAGCGGATCGCGCCCGAAGGGCGTGGCCTTGAGGATGTTCCAGTCGCTCGCCTTGGAGTCAAACATGGCGAAGCCGTCGTGATGTTTGCTCGTGATCACGATGTATTTCTGCCCCGCGTTCTTGGCAATCTTCACCCACTGCTCCGCGTTGAATTTCACCGGGTTGAACTGGCGGGCGAAGGACTGGTATTCCGCCATGGGGATTTTCCCCCGGTTCATGATCCACTCCCCGATCCCGGCCACCGGCTTGTCGTGGTAGAAACCGGCCGGCACGGAATAAACGCCCCAGTGGATGAACATGCCGAACTTGGCCTCGCGCCACCAGGCCATGCGGGCGTCGCGCTCCGCCTTGCTTTCCACTTTGTCCGTCTGCGCGCCTGCCGGCAGCGCCGCCGCACATGTCAATACTAATAATATATAGGCCAGTTTGTTTGCTTTCAAGCGGGTGTCCTTTGTTTCACGGCATTTCCACTCCCCTCATAATCTTAATCCTAATCTTAATCTTAATCTCCATCCTATTCTTTATCCGCCCGAGCCGCAATCTCAAAACGCAAATAAACCGTCCCGTGATACGGCTCGGCCGGCAACGGCGGCTGGCTCCGGCGACTTGTTAGCCGTCATATTCGTGTGAGCAGGAGAATGCCGATTGAAAAGGCGAACGGGCCAGCAAGGGCGAGCAGGTGGCAAGCGACGCGCATAGGCAAGGAAAGGGTGGCAAGGGTGAGGCGATAGCGTTCGGCGACCAGAATCATAACGGCAATCATGGCCAGAGTCAAAGTAAAGACGGGAAACGGAAACGGCAGGCGTGCGGTCCTGGCGACGCCCCAAGGCCACACATACACCAGATCATGAAGGAATCCGTTCAGTGCAAAGGTGACGATCAGGCACAGTGGTCGTGGCGCAAAACGTCGCAACGGGGCAAAACAGAAGTAGGCCAGAAAGTAGCCAACGAAGGGATTCCAGTACCGCCAGAAGCGAGTGAAATCTGAGGCTCCAAACGCCCGGGAGAACATGTGCCCAAGGCACTGTCCGCGTGATCCTGGCCCAAGCCGGGCATACAAATATTTGGCAAATGGAGGTCGCGAGGTGCGCATGACGGCTAACGTAGAAAGCTGCGCCACCGCCGGCTCGCGACGTGAATCCCGGCTTGTCGGGAAACAAAAGCGCCATCCGACAACGCTCCGAAGCTACGGTCGGACGGGACGGCGGTTGGCTCCGGGGACTTGTCAGGCCAGTGGTCGTCTAGTCTGTATAAATAAGTCTGCAAGTGTAATGTCCTCTTGCCAAGAACCGGCAATATCAACCTGGTAACGCTTCTGCAAATCTCTCACTAACGTCTCCAACTCCATGCCATCTGCCGCGTTGCGAACCGGATAGAGCGTGCGATAAACATCCATCACGCGATCTTCGGGCGTGAAACACAACCGCCAGCTCTGCTTGAAACCAAACGCGTCAATGACTATGTTGAGAAACTCGCGAATCTCTGACTTCGATGCGTCGGGAAAACGTCGCCGCCAACGAAAGCCAGCACAACCACGGTCAACAAAGCGCCGCATCATCCGGCGCGTCTTCATGTCTGCCAACGCGAATATCACCGCTGCAAAAAACACTATGGCGATAATCTGTAACATAGAGCGAACTGGCCTAACGTCGAAATCTGAGCCACCGCCGACTCGCGACGTGAATCCCGGCTTGTCGGGAAACAAAAGCGCCAACCGGCGTTGGCTCCGGAGACTGGTTAGGCAGCATCTTTTGAGGTGTCATTCCATCCTTCTCCACCGCACTTCTGGCATCGTGAGCCTTCGGAACCGCCCATGCCACGACACCAGAAACACTCTCGGTCAACCTGAACAATCTTCCACGTCTCACCATCTGCTTTCAAATGGTATCGCGTGCGAATATCAGCAGTCCTGAAAGGCTGGCGTGAAATAGCTGTCGCTGAGTCAGCGGACTGCTTCACATCCTCAATCTCTGGCTCCGGTTTGTGGCCTAGCATGAAGTCGCGAGTGCGCTGCGACAATGACTCGCCAAAGAATCTCGCGTAAACAGGTGCCAGATGCACATTGGCTGCGGCATAAACCGAAGCCTTCTCCTGATAGAAAGACTCTAGGAATTGTTTTGGCGTGATCATGCTTCCTAACATTGTTATTGAGCCGCACCATGCGGCACGATTCTTTCCATAGGGTCAAGTGTATTTTAATCTCTCCTCTTTGTCCACAACCATTTGCCTCTGGCGCCATCAGAAACCCGGACTTTGGAAAAACCGCGCCCCGGGAACAATTGCCTTGTCAGCAGAATCTGTGGGCCGGCTGCCGTTCACAATCGTTACAAGCGCCTAATGCACAGTCGCTTGCGCCTTGAGCTTATTCTGGCCCGCAAATTCTGCCGCAGAGCCAAAAAATTCACACCCAGCTAACGATCCAAAGCTGAGCCACGCCGACGGGCGCGTGACTCCGCAAGCTCGATTATCTTCATGTTACCAACCTCATCCATAAACTCACTTCTCGCGCCGGAGCGCAGCGAAGGCGGAAGGCGCACTCGGGATTGGCTCCAGCGCCGCGTTACGCATCAGGTTTCTCCTTTGAATCTTCTTTGTCTGGTGGGTAAGCGAATCGCATCAAATGTGGCGCACCACGAAGAAAATATAAGCCAACAGTGAGTAATACAATGGCCGCAATAAGATATTGGTAAGCAGGAGAACTACTAGGCGTCTGTGGAGCTAGCAGCGCGACAATGGTCGAATAGACATACTCCGCACAGCCAAGCAGCGCAAGCATTCCAATTGACCGAATCACAACTCCAAAACAATCTCGTGCTTTCATAAAAAGGCGTGCATGCTGCCTAACGTAGAAAGCTGAGCCACCGCCGACTCGTGACGTGAATCCCGACTTGTCGGGAAACAAAAGCGCCAACGGCGGTTGGCTCCGGCGACTTGTTAGGCATCATTTGCATACTCCACATGAAAACTTGCCGCTATTGTTCGCGCGAGGACATACCCAGCGCACTCGGCCAGTATAACCAAGCTCCGGCTCTAACTCATCCAACTGAGCGTGCTTTCGGACGAGTGGTGCGCCGCTCGCCTCGCAAACTCCTGAAAATGGATGGCGCTTCATAGCTGCCGAACGACCCTGGTTGCGCTGACGAGTCGCGAATACTGAGATGCGCTTCTTGACAGCGACCGGCTTGTGTGCCGCCGCAATTGCTCGCTTGATAGAACGCTTGGCTGCCTCCGCCAACGCCTCGTCGTGTGAATCAAGCTTGAGCATACTGAATCGTGACGCCTAACAGCATTTCGATTGAATTTTCACGGCCTGGTTCCGTTCATTTTTTACATTGGATGCTTGAAAAAAGCGTTTGTCAAGGGCAATTATTGGCTGATCACATCGCAGGACGCCTTACCTCTCAAAACGCAAATAGACCGTCCCGTGATACGGCTCGGTCGCCAAAGGCGTGGTCGCCTGCGGCCCGGTCTGATTGGCGTTGTGAAACTTGTTGCCCATGGGCGGAATGTCCCGCACGACGGCGATATTGCCCGGCGGAAATTTCACCACCGTCTTCCCCGCCAATTTCTCCGGCGGAAATTCCGGCGTGCCGACGCGCACGAACGTGTTTTCGTCCGGGATCATCAGCGTGATCACTCCCTCGGTGGTCGTCAGCCGCAGCCAGCGCACATGCGCGAAATAACCGGCGAATTCCGGATAGACCCAGTCCTTGAAGCCCGTCTCGGTGGTGTTGAAGGCCGTTTCCCAGAGGCCGAAGGTGCCGCCCTTGAGCCGGTTGCGCCACACATGGTAAGGGCCATCCCCCAGCCAGGTCTTCTTGAGCATCTTTTCCTCGGGATAGTTGAAGGCCACGCCGACAAGATTGGTCTGCGCGGCCGGATCGCAGGTGTATTCCAGCTTGAGCCAGCCGGAACTGAGCATCGTCCATGTGGCCTGTGGAATCGGCCCGCTGCTCAACGAAATTTTCCGCCCGCGAACGCTCACGCTCACCAAACTGCCTTCTTCGACTGTGACCGTTGTGTTCGTGAATTTGTCTCCTGGATCTTGCGATGAGATGGTGCTTCTCGTTCCGCCGAAAATTATGCCACCACCATCGGGTGGGAACTGGGGCGCGAATTTCGCATTCGGCTGCAACCGCCAGACCCATGTCCACAATTCGCGCCCGCCGGGATCGCGCGCCGTCACCTCCAAGGCCTCGGCGTTCTTGCTTTTCCAATTCGCGGGCAGGCCAAGCCGCAATGTCCCGGAGCCGCCGGGCGCCACATCGGAGCCGGCGCAGGAGCCATTGGCAATCAGGAGTGAGCCGGGAAAGGGAGCGCCGCCGCCAGGCATCGGATCGAACCGCCGCAGCCGCCAGGTAAAGCTGCATTTGGAAAGGCTCGTGAACTCGTAACGATTCTCCACCGGCAGCGCGCCGTCGAAATCCGCCGGCAATGCGCGCGGCAGTTGCACCGGGGAATAAATCTCCTTGATCGTGTAAAAGCTGCCTTCCTTCTCCCGGTACGGCCCCATGATGCCGTCGGGGGCCCAGTTCCCCTTCACGTCAATTATATTATTGGAGTCATTGCGCACCACCCCTTCGTCGGCAAAGACCCAGAGGAAGCCGCCCGCCGACACTTTGCTGGCGCGCATGGCGTTCCAATAATCGTCCAGGCCCGCCCCCGCGCCGCCGTCGTAAAGGCCGTGCAGAAATTCCGTGGGCATCACGATGTCCCGGCCCGCCAGCTCCTGCCCCAGCGCCCGCCAGTCCGGGTAATGCCTGTCAAGAATAGCACCGAACTTCCCTCCCCCGGGATGCACCACCGCCCGCTGCTGTGGATCGAGTTGGGCAAAGTCGCCGTCCAGATTGGTGTTCCAGCCCCCTTCGTTGGCGTTGTCCCAGAGCACGATGCAGGGATGGTTCACGTCGCGCGCAATCATGTCCTGCAACCGCGCCCGGCCGATCTCCGTGTCGTAGCGGTGCTGCCAGCCGCCCAGTTCGTCCAGCACGTAAACGCCCTGTTCATCGCAGTCATCCAGAAACGCCTCGTCCGGCGGATAATGCGACATGCGCGCCGCGTCCATGTTCATCTCCCGAATCAACCCGACATCCAGCCGGGCAATCCTGTCGGAAGAGGACCGTCCGAGCGTCGGCCAGGCGACGTGATGGCAAACGCCGCGGAACAGGACGCGCCGGCCATTGATATAAATGCCGTCGCCCGCCCGCACCTCGACGGTGCGAAACCCAAAACGCTGCCTCATTTCGTGCAGCACGGCCGCGCCCTGCTTGAGCCTGACCACGGCGGTGTAAAGCGCCGGCGTTTCCGCCGTCCACAACGACGGCCCCGTTACTTTAGTGTTGACATGTCCGGCCGTCACCGGCCCGGAGACTGGCGGCGCGGCGATTTTTCCCTGCGCGTCCTGAATTGTCACCTCCACCGCATCCGCCCCGCCTTCGCCGCCCGGATAATAATTCATGGCGAAAGAGCCGTCGGCGCGCGCGTCAATCGCCACCCGGTCCACGAACTGCGCCGGCTGGGCCTCCAGCCAGACGGGACGGAAGATGCCGCCAAAGACCCAGTAATCCGCGCTGCGCTCGGCATTGTTGACAGATGCGTCCGCCGACTTGTCGCTGACCGCGACTTCCAGCAAATTCTCCCCGGTGAATTTGATTTTTCCGGTGACATCATATTTAAAACGGTAGAAGGCGCCCTGATGCGGCGGCCCAGCTTCCTCGCCGTTGATTTTGACGGAGGCATCGGTCATCACGCCGTCGAAGACCAGGAAGACCCGCCGTCCGCGCCATTCGGCCGGGACCGCAAAGCGATGGCGGTACTGGCACTCGATCGGCGCGAAGCTTTTGTCCTCGAGGCCATAACGGAAGGTACCGAAACCCTGCGTTTCCCAGCAGGACGGCACGGCGATGTTTGTCCACAAGCCGCTGTTCCGGCCTTGCGAACAGAAGAATTCCCAGGGCACAGGGCTTTCGGCGTCGCGCCCGGAAAGATATTGCCGGATCGTCTCCTGCGCGGAGGCGGGCGTGGCGCGGCACAGCCAGCCGCCGCAGAGGAGGGCCGCCAGTAAACTGAAACAACCGGTTCTGGAATAGTTTTGTTTGGCGTTTTTCATAAACTAGGTTGCCGGCAAAATTCCGGCCTCTTGCGCAACAGTTGAATCCTCCAGGGCCGGCTGCTGCTGGCTCAGGCAATGCAGTGTGCCAAAGCCCAGCACCAAGTCCACCGCGTGAATCCCCACCACCGGCCGGTCCCGGAATAAATCCCCCAGGATGCCCAGGGCGATGCGGTCGTTGGGGTCGTTGAAGGTGGGCACCAGGACCGCCGCGTTGCTGATGTAAAAATTGGCGTAGCTGGCCGGCAAACGGTAGCCGTCGTAAAAAATCGGCGCGGGCATGGGCAGCGCCACCACCTGGATTTTTGCGCCGTCTTCCAGGCGCAGCCCCTCCAGCCGTTCCCGGTTCTCCGCCAGCGGCTCGTAATTGAGATCCTTGGGATTGCTCTCCTGCGCCAGCACCACGGTGGTTGGATTGACAAACCGGCAGATGTCATCCACATGGCCGTGGGTGTCGTCCCCCGCCACCCCGCCCCCCAGCCAGAGCACATTGCTGGCCCCCAGATACCGCTCGAGCGTCAATTCTATTTCCTTCCGGCCCAGACCGGGATTGCGCGCCTGGGTTTTCTGATCCAGCAGGCATTCCTCAGTCGTCAGGAGAGTGCCCCGGCCATTGACCTCAATGGCGCCGCCTTCGAGGACAAAAGCCCGGCCTTGATACCCGGCCTGGAACAGACGTTTGCCCAGGCGCCTGGCCGCCATTGCAGGCACCCGGCGGTCCTGCTGCCAATCCGGGTATTTGGCCCAGGCGTTGAAATGAAAATGCACAAACGCCGTTTCCGCCTTTCTTCCGCCCCGCCGCACACAGATCGGCCCGCTGTCGCGCATCCAGCCCCGGTTGGTCGGGTGGATGATGAATTCCACCCGCGCGACCTCGGCGTGCGCCTGGGTCAGCGTGCGGCGGGCCGCGCTTTCGTCGGCCTGGGAATTCACCAACAGCCGGACGAGTTCGCCCGGGCCGATTTTGCGGACCATTTCGCCGTAAACCCAGCGGATGGTGCTCATTTTGCGTGGCCAATCGGCGGGATGGTGCGGCCAGGCCAGCCAGGTGGCTTCATGCCGCTCCCATTCCGCCGGCATGGCAAATCCGAGGGACGCCGGAGTGCGCGCCGCCGTGGTTTTTTTCTCAGTCATCGCGCATTAGAATAAATGCAAGTAAAGGGTTGGCAAGCGGGGAAGGCGGCGTATATTCTCCGCCCAATTCAGGAAACGGATGGAATTGAAAACTATGAACACGAAGAGAACGAGCCGGCACCGCCAGGATTTGACCGAGGCGCCGGATTGGTTGCTGAAAAAGAAATGCCCGCACCGGGAAAAATACCTGGCCGGCAAGCGCATTATGCCCAAGGGCATCACCGGCCGGGAAAAGTTCGCCGACCTGATGGATGACTGCTTCCTGGCCTACAATTCCGCCCGCCTGCGCGAGGTGTGCCGCTTGTTCACCACGCGCATGCTCAGAAGCGGACGTGACCATTGGCATGAGCTTGTCGGGCGCGTTGACCCCGGCCGGCCTGGGCTGCTCCTCCATTGTCCCGTTGATCAAAGCCGGCTTCGTGGACTGGATAGTCAGCACCGGGGCCATTCTTTACCACGATCTGCACTTCGCCCTGAATCTCCCCGTCCACGTCGGCAGCCACCTGTTTGACGACACCGATTTGCGCACCAACGACATCGTCCGCGTCTATGACGTCCTGTTGGGCTACAGCGACTGCCTGATGGCCACGGACGAAATCCTCCGCGGCATTCTTATCCAGCCCGAATTCCAGAAGGAAATGGGCACGGCGGAATTGCACCACCTCATTGGCCGCTACGCCGCCGAATGGGAGCGCAAGGCCGGCCTCAAGGACGTCTCCGTCATGGCCGCCGCCTATCGGGCCGGCGTCCCCTGCTACACCTCTTCGCCCGGCGATTCGACCATCGGGATGAACGTGGCCGGCGTGGAACTGCGCGGCAACAAGCTGCGGCTGAATCCGGCCATAGATGTCAATGAAACCACCGCCATTGTCCTGGGCGCCAAGCGGGCCGGCGGCAAGAGCGGCGTCATGCTCCTGGGCGGCGGCAGCCCCAAGAATTTCATGCTCCAAACCGAGCCGCAGATTCAGGAAGTCCTGCGCATGCGGGAGTACGGCCAGGATTATTTCTTCCAGATCACCGACGCCCGCCCGGACACCGGCGGCCTGTCCGGCGCCACGCCCAGCGAGGCGGTCAGTTGGGGCAAGGTGGACCCGGATCGTTTGCCCGATGCCGTGGTCTGCTACACCGACACGAGCATCGCCCTGCCCATCATCACCCATTACGCGCTGGCCCGTCATACCAAACGCCCGCTCAAGCGCCTCTATGACCAGCGGCCCCAGTTGCTCAAGGCCTTGACCAGGGAGTATTTCGCCCACAACAAGGTGAAGATGATAGATGGCTCCGACCCGGTGATTTAGCAGAATGACCAAAAAACAGTTACAGCAGATCGCCGGCAAAGAGGGCACGCCGGTGGTGGTGATTGATCACAACGTCCTGCGCGCCAATTACCGGGCCTTCCACCAACACCTGCCCCGCGTCCAGGCCTACTACGCCGTCAAGGCCAATCCCGACCCGGCCATCGTCCGCAGCCTCTACAAGATCGGGGCCAGCTTCGATGTGGCCTCCCTGGCCGAATTCAGGCTGGTTTACGAGAACATCCGGGGGCTGCCCGCCAGGGAGCAGCAGGATTTCATCTGGGACAAAATCATTTTTGCCAATCCCACCAAGCCGCGCGAAACCCTGGAGGCGCTGGATCAATACAAGCCGCTGGTTACTTTCGACAACCTCAACGAGTTGCAGAAAATCAAGCGCTTCGCCCCGCACGCCGGCGTCGTCCTGCGCCTGCGCGTGCCCAACACCGGGTCGGTCGTCGAACTGTCCTCCAAATTCGGGGCCGACCCCAGCGAGGCCGTCGCCCTCATTCAGGCGGCCTTCGACCTGGGATTGGTGGTCGAGGGACTCAGCTTCCACGTCGGCAGCCAGTGCATGAACTTCGAGAACTTCGTCCAGGCCCTGAACATCTCGGCCAGCGTCATGCAGGAGGCCGAAGCCCGCGGCCACAAAATCAAAATTCTTGACATCGGCGGCGGCTTCCCCGCCCCTTATCATCGCGACGTCGAATCCATTGAAGTCCTCGCCCGGAAAATCAACGCCGAGATCCACCGTCTCTTTTCCAAGGACACCGACCTCATCGCCGAACCGGGCCGCTTTGTGGTCGCCTCCGCCGCCACCTCCATCGCCAAGGTCATCGGCAAGGCCAGCCGCGACGGCAAGACCTGCTACTACATTGACGACGGGGTTTACCACACCTTCTCGGGCATCATCTTCGATCATTGCCAGTACCACCTCAAAGCCTTCAAGCGCGGCCCAACCGAAATCTGCGCCGTCTTCGGGCAGACTTGCGACGCCCTGGACACCATCTCGCTGTCGGAGGATTTGCCCGATCTGCAATTGGATGACTTGGTCTATTGCGAAGCAATTGGGGCCTACAGCAACGCCTCCGCCACCTGGTTCAACGGCTTCGCCCCCGCCAAGGTGGTCCACATCAACGAATAAATGCGTTCTTGCTCACCGGCAGCCGGGGAGCTATCTTGGCCCCGTGAAAACAGCAACCATTCAGCAGGTGCCAGAGCGCTGGCCGGACATCTTGAAATGGGTGGCGTCCGGGGAAGAAGTTCAAATGACCGACCGCGACAAGGTGGTTGCCAAACTGGTGCCCGCTGGGGCGACGCAGCCGGATTTCGTAGGCCGGGCCAAAGCCATTTGGGGTGAGAATCCTCCGGGCAAATCCCTCAGCGCCATCGAGGCCGAAGCGCGCGGAGGCGAACGGTGATCTATTTGGACACCGGCTGTCTCGTAACGTATAGTGTCCAGCGGACGACGCATAATGTTGTGATCGTGGTCAATCACACGCTGATTTGACACCGCATTGGAGAATACATGCCGAAGCCTTTGCCCAGAGAAGATTTTCGCGCGGTGCGAATTGTTTTAGAGCCGAGCGACTTCGCACTCGGTTCGGAGCTTCCAGACCCGCCGCCGAGAGATTTGATTTCACAGCCATCCCACAGGAAATTGGAAAAGAGTGTTGGCTTGACCATTTGAACCTGCCACAAGGCAGGCATGAAAAACAAAAAAATCAAACCAACACGGTCCCGGTTTAACGTTTTGCGCCAGATTTGCAATCTCATTCCTGCGCATGAAGTCTCCAAAATAGCGCGGGAGACCGGGGCTCTGGATAAGTCGCGCACCTTCAGTCCGTGGAGTCACACGGTCAGTTTGCTGGACGCGCAACTCACCCATTGCATCGGACTCAACGATCTGTGCGACTCGCTGCAATTGCATTCCGGGCCGCTGTCCACTTTGCGCGGCGCCAGCGCCCCCAGCCGCAACGGCCTCTCCCACGCCAACCGGGAGCGTCCGGCCCAGATGGCCGAACAACTCTTCTGGCGGGTCCTGGAGCATTTGAAAGCACAGACGCCCGGCTTTGCCGCGGGCCAGCGCCGTGGCCCCGCCTTCCGTTTCAAGATGCCCATCCATGTGATTGATAGCACGACCATGGAACTGGTGGCCAACTGCCTGGACTGGGCCAAGCACCGCCGGCGCAAGGCCGCCGCCAAAACCCATATGCGGTTGAATCTGCAGAATCTTTTGCCCGGTTTTGTCATTGTGGACACTGCCGCCGAGCACGACAACCGACGGGCGCGGGAACTGTGCGCCGACTTGAAGAGCGGCGAAATCGCCTTGTTCGACAAGGGTTATGTGGACTTCGGCCACTTGCGGGATTTGGACGGGCGCGGGGTCTTTTGGGTGACGCGGGCCAAGGAGAACATGGGCTATGAGGTGGTGCGGAAAATGCCCGCCTCCAGAGACCCGAAGATTTTGCGCGACGAAGTGATCGTCCTGAGCAACGAGAACAAACCCGCGCCGGAGTTGATGCGCCGGGTGGTGGCGCTGGTCGAGATTGATGGAGAGGAACGGGAAATGACCTTCCTGACCAACAACCTGGAGTGGAGTCCGCGCAGCGTGGCCGACCTTTACCGCTGCCGCTGGCAGATCGAAGTCTTCTTCAAACAAATCAAGCAGACCTTGCAGTTGGCGGATTTTCTGGGCCACAACGCCAACGCCGTGCGCTGGCAGGTGTGGACGGCGCTGTTGACCTACGTGCTGTTGCGCTACCTCAGTCACCTCTCCAACTGGGCGCACAGCTTCACCCGGCTGTTCACGATTTTGCGGGCGGCGCTCTGGGAGAAATATGATCTGCTCAATTTGCTGGCGTGCTATGGGACAGCAGGCGGCAGCTTTCGCCACTTGGCGCGGCCCGAGCAGGCGTATTTCCCCGGCTTCCAATAAAGCTATGGGACAGCACACGCGCCCAAACAGGCGCATACCAAACCCAAAAGCCAAACTCGGAAAAATCAAAATCTCATTTTACCCCGAAGACCAATTAAACCCTTGCAAATGAACAGGTCAGCACCAGACTTTTCCCCTTATGAGACGGGTGTGATTTGATTTCAGAAGAAACTTGGAATGATCTTGTCGGTTTGGCTGATGACGTTGCAATTCGCACGTCCAATGATTACGGAGCTATTTTGAAGGAAGTCTCCGAATTTCACAGTGAATTGGTCTGTGTATCATTGGCGCTGCAAGACCTCGCAAGACAATCTGCCTGTGACGTTTCGGAATCTCCAATTTGTCACGTTCTGTGCTCCGCAAGCGAAGAACTTGCCGCTTCAATATACAATGCGTTAACAGGACATTATAGCATAGCATTTTCTGCACTTCGAACTGTCGTCGAGAATTTAACAATCGGATTACACTTGGAACTCTCCGGAGACCGGGCTCGGTTTCAATCTTGGCTTGCTGATGATGATTTGAGGTTCGGCTGGGCTGCCGACAACGCTCCCAGCAACAAGGCTGTTGGCGGCCTTGAGGCACATTTAGATGCGGCCATTGCGGACACTTTGTTTAGACAAAAAATCGGCGGGCTGTCCCGCCGGTGGTTTTGCTCGACGTCTTTTTGGAAAATTGTGCAAATACACACACGGCAGGCCGGGATTTACGGACGGTGATATGTGGGAGAGCAATGGGCCGGTCTTTGCCCCAAAGGCATTTCTCGAATGGGCTATTGCCTTCGTTCAAACCTATGCCTTTAGTCTCATAGCGTGTCATCTTAGCCAGCCGAATTTACGCAGTCTTGGCAACTGGTCTCAACGGTCTCTGGAAGGTCTATTCAATCAGGCAGCCCGCAGGTTAAGGGCGCAGGATGACGGGGCGAAATTGTTTCAAAATCTGCCATCCAATTTTTGGTGAAAAGGCCATCCAGGTCCTATCTGAACATTCTACTTTTCTGTCGAGAAGAAGTGCAAATGTATAAAGTTTCGATCTGACCGCAGATTCATTTGGTGGGCACCTCAAATCAAGGCACTGCCTTGTCCGCCGCTGCGAGTAACAAAGCGGTCGCTCGCATGGCCAAATCACGATCCGGATCACAACTCAGCAACGCCTCCGAAAACTCTTCATCGAGCAACCGGAAGTCCCTCGAGATGCTCATACGGCGCAAGGCCCTTAATTGAACCTCAACTTTAGAGAAACTGTCCTTCTCGCGATCTGGGTGGGAAGCCTCTGCTTTAAAATGTACTATGGCGTTGCGAATTGAAAACACTGTATGCAACCGCCTCCTCAGGGGAACAGGAAAGCGCCGTTTCGTGAAGACCTCGAACATCCAAGTGAGCTTGGCATCAACGCTTACCTCTCTTAGGAGGGATGTGACCTGACTCGCGGTCCATCCCTGGTTAGCCAGAATTTGCTGATAGATCGCATTTCACAGCCATCCCACAGGAAATTGGAAAAGAGTGTTGGCTTGACCATTTGAACCTGCCACAAGGCAGGCATGAAAAACAAAAAAATCAAACCAACACGGTCCCGGTTTAACGTTTTGCGCCAGATTTGCAATCTCATTCCTGCGCATGAAGTCTCCAAAATAGCGCGGGAGACCGGGGCTCTGGATAAGTCGCGCACCTTCAGTCCGTGGAGTCACACGGTCAGTTTGCTGGACGCGCAACTCACCCATTGCATCGGACTCAACGATCTGTGCGACTCGCTGCAATTGCATTCCGGGCCGCTGTCCACTTTGCGCGGCGCCAGCGCCCCCAGCCGCAACGGCCTCTCCCACGCCAACCGGGAGCGTCCGGCCCAGATGGCCGAACAACTCTTCTGGCGGGTCCTGGAGCATTTGAAAGCACAGACGCCCGGCTTTGCCGCGGGCCAGCGCCGTGGCCCCGCCTTCCGTTTCAAGATGCCCATCCATGTGATTGATAGCACGACCATGGAACTGGTGGCCAACTGCCTGGACTGGGCCAAGCACCGCCGGCGCAAGGCCGCCGCCAAAACCCATATGCGGTTGAATCTGCAGAATCTTTTGCCCGGTTTTGTCATTGTGGACACTGCCGCCGAGCACGACAACCGACGGGCGCGGGAACTGTGCGCCGACTTGAAGAGCGGCGAAATCGCCTTGTTCGACAAGGGTTATGTGGACTTCGGCCACTTGCGGGATTTGGACGGGCGCGGGGTCTTTTGGGTGACGCGGGCCAAGGAGAACATGGGCTATGAGGTGGTGCGGAAAATGCCCGCCTCCAGAGACCCGAAGATTTTGCGCGACGAAGTGATCGTCCTGAGCAACGAGAACAAACCCGCGCCGGAGTTGATGCGCCGGGTGGTGGCGCTGGTCGAGATTGATGGAGAGGAACGGGAAATGACCTTCCTGACCAACAACCTGGAGTGGAGTCCGCGCAGCGTGGCCGACCTTTACCGCTGCCGCTGGCAGATCGAAGTCTTCTTCAAACAAATCAAGCAGACCTTGCAGTTGGCGGATTTTCTGGGCCACAACGCCAACGCCGTGCGCTGGCAGGTGTGGACGGCGCTGTTGACCTACGTGCTGTTGCGCTACCTCAGTCACCTCTCCAACTGGGCGCACAGCTTCACCCGGCTGTTCACGATTTTGCGGGCGGCGCTCTGGGAGAAATATGATCTGCTCAATTTGCTGGCGTGCTATGGGACAGCAGGCGGCAGCTTTCGCCACTTGGCGCGGCCCGAGCAGGCGTATTTCCCCGGCTTCCAATAAAGCTATGGGACAGCACACGCGCCCAAACAGGCGCATACCAAACCCAAAAGCCAAACTCGGAAAAATCAAAATCTCATTTTACCCCGAAGACCAATTAAACCCTTGCAAATGAACAGGTCAGCACCAGACTTTTCCCCTTATGAGACGGGTGTGAAATCGAAAAACGAATTCCGCGAAGGGCCGGTGACATATAACCCGTCCATGACGGGATAAAGGCGCACCGGGTCCTGTCGGCAGCGTAGCGCAACGAGATAGATCTTCGCGAAGAAATTGGCCGCTCGCCTGTGTGACTGCGTCAGATGCGATTGCGTGCCGACGACATCGAACCACCCGACGTACTCTGACACGGTGTTGGGAAGCGCCTCCGCGTTGAAGAATGGACGCTCTCTCAGTTGATCTGTTGTTGGCATAAGGACGCTATTTCGGCGTGCAATTATAATACCGACAGTGGTTCATATATTGCAATGGGCGAATGCACTGCTGCTTCTGAATCCAGAGCAGCCTTAAAATGGTCCTCCCGGGGTAAACGCCGCAATAACTTCGTCGAATTCAGGATGCGCAGGGTCCCGCACGGCTGGCCGAGCCTGTGTCCAGGCTGCATGGCCCTTTGATAAGACGTAAATCATTGCAAATCAAGGTCGTAGGGGTCAAATCAAGTATTCTCCACTTTCTTAGATTTGCCATTGATGTGAGCGAAATAAACCGGTCCCTTATCATGGCATTTTTGTGGTGATGGGCCGGTGCCGAGTGGAGCCGGCGGCAATGGGGGCAGAGGAGGAATTGTGATTTTTGAATAGTTCCTCCGTCGCTCCGCCTGGCGGAGCTATGGAGGACAGAGATTGGTGAATCCCTCCCCATCATTTGCCATCCAGGCAAATCCTGGGTTTCCGTTCCATGAACCCTCACCTCACCCTAACCCTCTCCCCTCCCATCGGATGGGAGCGGAGAGGGAACAGGAGGCGGACACGACGAGCGCGGCAGAAATAGCCGGGGCAGGAATATAATACGCCTTGCCCCCGCTCAGAGGGAAGCGGGCCAATTTCATTTTTCTGACCCCATCTTTCTGCCACCTTCCTTTTTTTTAATCCTGCCTCCCCCTTCTTCATTTTGCATTTTGCATTTTGCATTTCCTGTCCTCCGTAGGCCCAGCGGAGGAGGATGCATTTTGCATTTTGCCTTTCCCTTGTCCCCGCTCCCTTGGCACACTGCCCGGGCACATGACCGAAACCCTGCGCGCATGGCTGGACGCCCGGAAGGATGAGCTCTACACGTTCGGCCTGGAAGTTATTTTTGAACAGCGCCCCGGCAAACGCGCGGCGATGCTCCGTTCCTTTCTCTACCTGCTCTCCAAACTCTGGCAGCTCGGCGTCACCGTCCGCCGCTTCCTCTACCAGGTCCGCATCCTGCGCGATTTCACCCTGGGCATTCAGGTCATTGCCATCGGCAATCTCACCGTCGGCGGCACCGGCAAGACCCCCGTGGTGGAAAAATTCGCGCGCGAACTGCAAAAACAGGGCCGCACCGTCGCCATCCTTTCCCGCGGCTACCGCTCCAAGCCCCAGCCGCTGGCCCAGTGGCTCCTCAACAAAATCCTCTTTCGCGCCGACAGCACCCCGCCGCGGGTCGTCTCCGACGGCCGATCGCTCCTGCTGGATTCGGACAGCGCCGGCGACGAACCTTACATGCTGGCCTCCAACCTCAAGGACGTCGTCGTGCTGGTGGACAAGGACCGGGTCAAAAGCGGGCGCTACGCCATCGAGAATTTCGGGTGCGACACCCTGTTGCTGGACGACGGATTCCAATACTGGAAGCTGGCCGGCCGCCGCCAGGACATTGTGCTGATTGATTGCCAGCAGCCTTTCGGCAACGAAAAGATGCTGCCGCGCGGCACCTTGCGCGAGCCGCATTCCCATCTGGCCCGCGCCAGCACCATTTTTATCACCAAGAGCGACGGCCACACCGCCCAACTGCGCCGGCGCATCGCCCAGTACAATCCCGCCGCCGGCATCATCGAATGCATTCATCACCCCCTTTACTTCGAGGACGTTTTCACCGGCGAACAAAAGGGCCTTGATTTCATGACCGGCAAACGGGTCGCCTCCCTCAGCGGCATCGCCCAGCCGGAAAGCTTTGAGCAAAGCCTGGTCAAACTGTGCGCCGAACTGGTCTATGCCAAGCGTTTCGCCGATCACCACCGTTTCACCCAGCAGGAAGTCCTCAACTTCATCAACCGCGGCAAAAAACGCCAGGCCCAAATGATCGTCACCACCCAGAAAGACGCCGTGCGCTTCCCCAAAATTGACCGCCGCGACCTGCCGATCTATTTCATGCGCGTGGAAATCAAAATCCTCAGTGGCGCGCAGGACTTCGATGATTGCGTGCGCAAAATCTGCCTGCACTGACGGCCCGCCCCCTTCCGGCCATGACCCCTTCGGCTCCCAACCCTCCCCGCGCCCCGGCAGACGAAAAAATCCTCGTGCGCGGCGTCAACTGGCTGGGCGACGCCGTCCTGAGCGCCCCGGCCCTGCAACGCCTGCGCGAAGCCAAACCCCGCGCCCGCATCACCCTGCTCGCCCCCGAAAAACTGGCCGGCCTCTGGCAGGGACAATCCTTCCTGGACGATCTGCTCCTTTTTTCTCCCGGCGACAACCTCTGGCAAACCGCCCGCCGTCTGCGCGCCCGGCAATTCTCTGCCGCCGTGGCCTTTCCCAATTCCCTCCGCGCCGCCCTGGAGCTGTGGCTGGCGGGCATCCCGCAGCGGGCCGGATACGCCCGGCCCGGCCGAACATTATTCTTGACAAACCCCCTCCCGCCGCGGCCCGGCGCCACGCCCATGCGCCGGCGCTCCTCCGGGGAAATCCGGCGATTGGCCGCCGGCGGGCAAACTCCGCCCCCGCTGCCGCCCTCCGCCCATCACCTCTACGATTACCTGCGGCTGGTGGCCGCCTTGGGCGCCTCCGCCGAACCTTTGCCGCCGCGCATCACCATCAGCCAGGAAGAAGCGGAAAAAACCGCCGCCCGTCTTGGTCTTCCCGCGGCGCGCCCGGACCGTCCCTTCCTGGGATTAAATCCCGGCGCCGCCTACGGCCCGGCCAAACGCTGGCCCGTGGAATCTTTCATCGCCGCCGGCATCGCCATCCACCGGGCCACGGAATGCCGCTGGATTATTTTTGGCGGGCCGTCCGATCGGGAAATCGCCCACTTCATCTCCACCGGCCTGGGCCAGCATCTCCCCAGCCAACCCGTCATCAACCTGGCCGGCCAGACGACCTTGCGCGAACTGGCCGCCGCGCTCAAGTCCTGCCGGCTGCTCCTGACCAACGACAGCGGCCCGATGCACCTGGCCGCCTCGCTGGGCACGCCGGTCGTCGTTCCCTTCGGCAGCACCTCGCCCGAAATGACCGGGCCGGTCTGGTCCGCCGGCGCGCAAATTCTGCGCGCGCCCGGCATTGCCTGCTCCCCCTGTTTCCGGCGCGAATGCCCGATAGATTTCCGTTGCATGAAGGGCATCGCTCCCGAAGCGGTTGTCGCCGCCGCCTTGCGCGCGCTCTCACTCAATACAGACTCACGTTAGAAGTTGAAACCAAATCCAAAACATCGTATGTTGCCTCCGTGCCGATAACAGTGGATCAAATCATTGAAGAAGCCCGCCATTGGCCGCCGGAAAAGGTCGGGGAACTGGTGGGCCGCCTGACCGAAGACCTGCACGTCGGCGACCCGGAAACCGAAGCTGCCTGGAAGACCGAGATTTCGCGGCGCATTGAAGAAATTCAAACGGGCAAGGTGCAAGGCATCCCCCCGGAAGAAGTCTCTGCCCGCATTCGAAAAATCGTCGGTCGGTGAAGCCTCACACCTTCCATCCTGAGGCCTCTGAGGAATACACTCAAGCGGTCGTGTACTACGCCGCCACTTCGCCCAATCTCGCGGGCCGATTCAGCGACGAGATCGAACGGCTCATTCGTGAGGTTCGCCGCCAGCCGGAGCGTTTTTTTCGCTTCAGCCCCCCGGCCCGGCGCGCTCTGGCTCGCAAGTTTCCTTACTCAGTGGTTTATCTCGACCAACCGGATCGCATCTGGATCGTAGCGATTATGCATGCCAAACGGCGACCTGGTATTGCTGGCGCGAACGACTGGCCTAATTCGGTTCAACTGAAACTCAGCGGGATTGGGCCGCATCGTCATTTCAACCCAGCCTTGCCTGCGGATTTAGGATCAATCTCCTTCAGAGCTCTTTCGGCTGATTCGCGCACATCAGGATCCACATCTGTGCGCGCCTTGAGCAACAGCGGAACCGCCGCCTTGGCCTCGGCGCCAAAACCGCCCAGAAGACTCGCCCCAAAACCTCGCATTCCGGCATCCGGGTTGGTGAGGAATTCTGAAAACACTGGGACGACCAGTTCCGGCTCCTTATGAAGTTGCACCAATGCGTACCCAGCCGCTCCACGTAAAAGAGAAGCTTGTTTCGTGGTACCTCCGATTTTCACCATTTCGATAAGAGCGGGAACCACCTTGTCAAAGTCGCTGCCCGCCTCCCCCAATGCGGTGGCTGCCGAATGACGAAGTATCCAATCCTGATTGGTCAATGCCTGCAGCAAGACAGCAATCCCCTCGTGGCCCATTCCCGCCAGGCCAATGGCGGCAGTCAAGCGATGGGGCCTGCTCGACAAAAGGTTGGTCAGCGTTGGAAAGGCCGATTTTGCTTCAACCCCCAAAAGATTGATCGCCTCAGCCGCCGTCACGGCGCGTGTTATGTCCCGATCTAGTGGATTCAACTCATCGGGAACGACCCTTCCTGCGAATCGCCAAAACTTGAGTTGGTCGGGGGATTCGTCCTTCGCCAAACGGGCCAGCAAGATCGGAACACCGTTGCGGCCAATCGCCCGAATCGCGATGGTCGCCGGATTGGTTCGGTCATTGGATGCATTGCGCCACTCGTCGAGCCAGGAGCTTAAACTTCGCCCTTCATAGCTCGGCTCCTTCTGCCCGGCAGAGCGGACCATCAGCACGGCAATGACAATTCCAAGCAACCCCGCTACGATGACCAACTGCCTTCGTTTCATCTCCTGGCACATTCGATCAACCATTGCTCGTTGGCAAAGAGATTCGCCAACCCGGTTATGTTTTGCGTGGTGCTTTCCGCCTGATTCATCTAAAACAAACCCCATGAGAATCGGTGTCTTGTCCCGCGGATTGGAAGACTTGGATTGGATGCAGCGGCTCGGTTTCCGTTCCACCCAGTGGATGCGCTTTGCGGAAAGTCCCGCCGCGCCGCCCCACGCCGATTGGAAATCCTTTGCCGCACAATTCGCCGCCCAAGCCGGCGCCCGCGGCATCCGCATTTCCGCCATCGGCGCCCTTTACCAGAACCCGCTCGATCCGCGCCAAACGGATTGGGCGCGCGCCGTTTTTCAACGCGCCATTGAAGTCGCCGCGCAGATCGGCGTCAAAACCGTTTCGGGGTTTGCCGGCGCCGTGGTGGAAGTGGAAACCAACCCGCGCGGGGGCAACCCGGTCTATAAACCGTTCGAGAATTATCTGCCCCAATTGCTCGCTTTTTGGGAGCCGCTGGCCCGGTTGGCCGCTGGGCTTGGCGTGCGCCTGGCCTTTGAGAATTGCCCGCAAGGGCCCTGGCATCAGCCCATCATGCACTACAACATGATGAGCCAGCCCGCCTTCTGGGAACGCCTTTTCAACCAGAGCAAATGCGAAAACATCGGACTGGAGTGGGATCCCAGCCACTTGCTCTGCCAGTTCATTGATCCGGTGGCCAACCTGCGCAAATTCGGCCCGCGCGTTTTTCACGTCCACGCCAAGGACGCTTTCATCAACCGGCCCTTGCTGGAGGCTTATGGGCTCTGCCATCCCGGCGTGGCCGAGCATCGCTTTCCCGGCCTGGGCCAGGCTGACTGGGCGCAAATCGTCCACGAACTCCTGCGCGCCCGTTACGATTCGGACCTCAACATCGAAGGCTGGCACGACCCGGTTTATCGCAATCACCCCGGCGGGCCGCAGTGGGAGGACGCCGGCTTGTTGCTCGCAAAAAAGACCCTCGAACCGTTCGCGGCGGGAACCGAGTGACGCCAGGCGCCCCTCGTAATTCCTGTATTGGTTGAGTGACGAGGACAAAACACGCGGAGTGGAGGAGCCGGCGTCCACCGGTTTCAGAGCGCGTCCGTGCCATTCCACCACTCCACCACTCCATCCCTCCACCACTCCACCACTCCCTTCTCCCGCGTTCGCCTTTTGCATTTCCTTAACTCCCGGCTCCCTTTAATCTGCGCCAGAAAAATTTATGGAAGAATATCGCGTTGGCATTATTGGCGGGAGCGGCCTTTATCACATCGAAGGGTTTACCCGGCAAAAATGGGTGAAGGTAAAAACGCCCTACGGCGCGCCCTCGGATGATCTGCTCACCGGCCGGCTGGCGGGACGGGAGGTGGTGTTTCTGCCGCGGCACGGGCGGGGGCATCGCCTCATGCCCTCCGAGTTGAATCATCGCGCCAACATCTGCGCCATGAAAAAGCTGGGCGCGGCCTGGATCATCAGTGTCAGCGCGGTGGGCGCTTTGCAGGCGCGGCATCGTCCGTGCGATATTGTTTTGCCGGACCAATTTGTGGACCGGACCAAGCGCTCCTTCGAGCACACCTTTTTCGGGCGCGGCATCGTCGCGCATATCGCCTTTGCCGAGCCGGTTTGCGCGGAGTTGCGCGCGGTGCTTTGCCAAAGCGGCCGCGCCGAAGGGGCGCGCGTCCACAACGGCGGCACTTACGTCAACATGGAGGGGCCGGCTTTCAGCACCCGCGCCGAATCGCTGGCCAACCACCGCCAGGGCTGGGATGTCATCGGCATGACCAATTTGGGCGAAGCCAAATGCGCGCGCGAAGCCCAAATCGCCTACGCCACCCTGGCCATGGTCACCGATTACGATTGCTGGAAGGCGGACGAAGCCCACGTCACGGTGGAAATGATCGTGGCCAATTTGCAGAAGAATGCCGCAACGGCCAAGGCCATCGTCGCCCGCGCCCTGCCGCAAATTCCCGCCCGGCCGGGCTGCTCCTGCCATCGCGCCCTGGGCCACGCCATCATGACCGATAAAAAACTCTGGCCCGCCAAAACCAGGGCCGATTTGAAATGGCTGCTCGGCAATTCGCTGTAGCGGCGGTCTGTGACCGCCGCAAGTGTCACCGGTTTTTCCGCGCCTGTCAAAGGCCGCCGCCCGCCGCCCAGGGTGAATTGCTCACCGCGCCGGCTGCGGGGGGCCGTTGGTCAGGGCGTGCTGCATGGTCTCGGCCAGGTTGCGCGCCAGCTTGTCCTTCAGGACGGAATACATTTTATTGGTGACAGCATCGAGGGCGCGGCGCGACTCGTCGAATTGGTTGAGGGCCAGTTCAATGCGGGCCAGATGGATGTAGACCCCCTGCCGTTCCACCTCGTCATGCGCGATTTTCAAACACTGCTTCCAGGCCGCCAGGCCCTCTTGCAGGCGCGGCGGACGGATGCCGTAAAAACATTCCGCGTAATCGGTCGCCAGGATGAAATTGTCCGGATCCAGCCGCAGGGCCTTCTGGTAGAGCGCCAGGGCTTTGTCAAAAACCGCCTGCTCGGAAATCTTCCAGTACTCCGCCGCGTCGTCGCGGAACAAGTAAACTCCGGCCGCCAAATTCCAATAATAAACCGACTGAGCGGGGTCCAATTCGATGGCTTTGGAAAAATACTCAAACGCCTTCTTGATGTTGCCGTCCTCGGTACAATTTACCCAGGTTGTTCCAGGCGGCGGCATTGTTCGGGGCCAGTTGGCGCGCTTTTTCCCACTGCGCTTCGGCGCCTTCGGCGTCGCCGGTTTGATTGAGGAAACTGCCGTAGGCCAGCCGCCCCCGCACGTAATCGGGATGCTGCCGGACAAAATCCTCGTAGTCTTTTTTCACGGCCGCCAGCCGTTCCTTGACGCGCGCCGGCAGGGTGATTTGCGCCTCGCTGTTTCCCGCCAGGCTGGCCGCGCCCGCCGCATCCGACCATTTTTCGATTTCCTCCACCGCGGCGTCGTCTTCCGCCTCCAATTTGCGAAATTCCTTTTCGACGGGATCGTTCGGGTCGGGAATCTGGACGGAAATGCCGGTTTTCTCCTGCACCAGGTTGCTGACCGCGGCCGGCGTATTGGTGGAAACCAGGGCGGCCAATAATCCGGCTAATAAATCACTCACCACCCCGCCAGTTTAAACGTCCCGGCAAAAAGCGCAAGAGGCAAAGGCGGGGCCGGGTCAGACGGGTGCGCATCTCCCTTTGTCCAGAGGGCGCCGCAATTACCAATGACCAATTTTCAATTCTGCAAACCCACCAGGTCGTACTCCCGGCTGGAAATCGAGAATTTTCCATGGACCATTTGATATTGGTAATTCCTATTGCTCCAAGGCCCCGTTGAGCTGGAAGGAAGGCTCGACAAACCTGGGATGCGCCCGGTCAAACCTCCTTGACCACTCCCCAATGCACATCCAGGCGGCGGGTCAGGTAGAGGCGGACGCCTTTGAGCAGCGTGGCGGCCTCCAGCTTTTGGCCCAGGGCCACGATGTCCTTCAGGCTGCTGTGCGAGCGGATGGGCGCGCTGGCTTGCGCGATGATCGGCCCTTCATCCAGGTGCATGCTGACAAAATGCGCCGTCACCCCGATGATTTTCACCCCGTGCTCGTAAGCCTGGCGATAGGCTTGCGGCCCCGGAAAACTGGGCAGCAGCGACGGGTGAATGTTGATGATTTTATTCTTGTAACGCCAGACCACATTGGGCGAGAGAATCTTCATAAACCGCGCCAGCGCCACGAAATCCACCTCCCATTCGTCCAGCAGGCGCAGCAGGCGCCGTTCCGCCGCCGCGCGGTCGTGCCAGGGCACGTAAAAAAAGGGAAGCTGGAACCGGCGGGCCAGCGGCGCCAGGTCGCGCCGGTTGGAAATCATGGCGGCGGGCAGGGCCTTGAGGCCTCCGCCGCGCCAGTCCTCCAGCAGCGCCTCCGCGCAATGCGCTTCGCGCGTCACCATCAGGGCCATGCGCTGCCGGCGGTTGGGCTCCGTCCAGCGCACCCTGATTTCCATGCCCAGTTCCCTGGCCAGGCGGGCCAGTCCGGCCGACACCGGGCCTCGGTCCGCGACCTTCCCCGGCCAGGAGGCCTGGAGGGTCATGCTGAACTGGCCGCGGGTGACCTGTTCTTCCAGCGCCTCGATATTGGCCCGCTGCTCAAACAGGAAATTGGTGATGGCCGCCACCACCCCGGTTTTGTCCCGGCCAATGACGGTCAAAGTGGCAAATTGTTTCATTCAGGTTTTTATCCAAATCTTAATCCTAATCCTAATCTTAATCTTAATCCCAATCCTAATCCAAACCTGCCTATCCCCGGCTGCGCGAAGGAGATTAAGATTAGCCTTCTTTCGCCTTCAAGCATGCATCGGGACGATGAACCTGCCGC
The DNA here is from genome assembly GCA_963707025.1 of uncultured Verrucomicrobiae bacterium. Taxonomy (GTDB): domain Bacteria; phylum Verrucomicrobiota; class Verrucomicrobiia; order Limisphaerales; family Palsa-1400; genus JBEKOF01. Next base: position 124,485 of record CAVPOM010000007.1, read on the forward strand.
CGCTCGACACACCTCCGTAGAACAATTCGTCTCCGCCTCCGCTTCCCTCTCCGCTCCCATCCGATGGGAGGGGAGAGGGTTAGGGTGAGGGGAGGGTTCCTGGAAAGGGCTAAGATGACGAACCAGCAACCGCTGCGCTCAGGACTCCATTTTCATCACCACGAGATTCATGGTGCCGGGACGAACCCGGTAAAAAAAGACGCCGCTGTCGGGCGTAGCCGCATAAAAAATCAGCCAGCGCGGGAATCCACGCAGCCGCCAGGAGCGGATGCCAGCCGGGGACAAATCCTTTCGCTCGCGGCCAGCATAAGGGTTCTTCTCGATGAATTGAATCGTGGCGAGCAGAGCGTCATACCACCGTTCCGCCACCTCCGGCCCTGCCTTTTCCTTCAGCCAGAGCAACTCCTCTGCCAGGTCGAGCAGGAAGCGCGGGCGTTTGGCGGCGCTCACTTCTTGCCTCTTAAAACCCGGTCCCGGATGGCCGCCATTTCCTTTTTGGTCAAGGGCGTTGCCGGCCCGCTGGCCAGGGCCTCGTCAATCCACTGTTGATCGCGCTTGGTCGTCAGCGCCGCATCAATCTGAAAGGTCCGTTCCAGCCGGCTCATGGCTTCCTGCGTGAGGCTGCGGAAATTCGCGGCTGCCTCGTTCTTCAACTGCGCGTGCAGCTCCGTCGGGATGTCTTTCAAAGTTATGCTGGCCATACCCCACAACCATAATTGCACCACTCTGGTTTTGCAAGATGAGTTTTTCCAATGGGCAACACCATAAAGGCGCATCTTGACACCGTTGCTGGCGGAGTGCGGCCGTCCCCGGCCGCAGCAAGCCGGGGATTTCTTGGGTGCGCAGGTAGATTACCGGCGGGCCGTGTTTCCCACGCTGCTGCGCCCGAGGACGGGCGCACTCCTGTAGCCTTCTTGCGCAGGACTCTGTGTTTTTGGCCAAAGGGGCCAAACCATACTTTTGCCAAATGAAACAGACCGGTCCCTGCACAATTGAGCAAATATATGGTTTGACCCCTCGGACCACCAATGGGCAACACCATAAGGGCGCATCTTGACACCGTTGCTGGCGGAGTGCGGCCGTCCCCGGCCGCAGCAAGCCGGGGATTTCTTGGGTGCGCAGGAAGATTACCGGCGCACCGTGTTTCCCACGCTGCTGCGTCCGAGGACGGGCGCACTCCTGTAGCCTTCTTGCGCAGGACTCTGTGCTTTTGGCCAAAGGGGTCACCATACTTTTGCCCAATGAAACAGACCGGTCCCTGCACAATTGAGCAAATATATGGTTTGACCCCTCTGACATCTTGGCGGCGTTGCTCCTGCCCGTGTTGTCCAAGTCGAAGCTCAGCGCCCTCAAAATCGAATGCATCAGCAACCAACGTCAGGTGGGCCTTGCGCTGCTTTCCTATTGCGACGACAATCACGATTTCTTTCCTGCCTACGCCGGTTGGGCCGGTTGGGGCGGCCAGAAAGGCTCTGGCAATCCTCCTTCACCAAACTTATCGGGCTACGCCTACAACGTCCCCACCGAGGCGCGGCCTCTCTACCCATACACGAAAAACGCCCAAATCTTCCATTGTCCTTCCGACAAAGGAGATACCTTGGACTATCCGACATGGAATGTCGGGCAAAGCTGTTTCGACGACTGGGGCAATAGTTACCTGATGCCTTGGCGGCAACCGGGCTACTGTTTCTCCACCATGGGACAAAACGGCCCGTTTGGCTGGTCCTATTTCGCCATCGAATGCATCGGAGGGGCGGTGGACGCCCAGACCAATCTCATAAACCCCTCGATGAAGGAATCCGAACTTGCTTCATTCATCGCTTCCAAGATTGTCTTCATGGACTGGCCCGGTGCGCCTGACCGTCCTCTGGACAAGATTGACGCCTGGCATTCCGCCGTGGGCAAGCCCTATTTCAACATTCTTTACGCGGACAACCACTGTCAGAGTTTTCTCTTCGCCATCACCAACCGCACTCCCATCACGACGCGAGGGGATGAGGTCAACCCAAGCGCTCGCGGTTTCTGGTAGGGGAGCCGCCGCAGCTTGGTCAAAAGGGTCAGACCAGATCTTTGTCCAATAAGATGCGTAATAGCCTGTAAATCATTGAGTTACCAAAGGGGTCAAACTATAAGTTTGCTCAATTGTGCAGGGCCCGGTCTGTTTCATTGGGCAAAAGTATGGTTCTCCCTCCTGTTTGCGGCTCCGCGCCTTGGCGCCTTTGCGTTGAAATCCTCGCACGCATTTTCTTTTGACTTGGCCCTTGACAAGAATTAGAACCTATGGTTGAATGGTCCGCGTGAGACACGTAGGCACAGTCCAATGCCGCCTTCGGGAAGATGCGGCCGGCGCAGGCGCGGAAGGCGCGGAGAAATCCCCGGCCCGTTGGCGGGCGGTCGAACACCAAAACCGGTGGCGGCGAATTTCACCTAGTTTCACCTGGTTTCACCTGATTTCAGCTAATTCCACCTGGTTTCACTTCCGGCCCTGGGGGGGGTGCCATGAACCCAACTTTGAACCCACTCATAATCTTAATCCTAATCCTAATCACGGGGATGGACTTGCCATGAACCCAACAGCATTTCTCCTCAGGTACCGATCACAATTCCTCGAAGATTTTTTACCGCGGATTTCACGGATTACACGGATCAGGAAGACATCACTCCACCACTCCACCACTCCATTCTGCTGCCTCCCAATCAAGCCTGATCAAGCCTAATCAAGGTATTTTATGAAGGACCCAACACCCCATCTTGTGAAAAAGAAATTCTCCCGCAGGAAATTTGTCGCGGCGGCCGGGCTGGGCGCGTTGACCTCCGGTTCGCTCCGCGCCTTGGCCCAAGCGCCGGCGGCGCTGCAACCCTCCAGCGCCAGACCGGTGGTCATCTCCTCCGCCAACGGCAACCACTCCAAGGACGCCGACGGGCTGACTTGTGTGGCCCGCGCCTACAAAATGATCACCGAAGGCGCCGATGTGCTCGATGCCGTCATCGCCGGGGTCAACATTGTGGAGACCGACCCGGAGGATACCAGCGTCGGCTACGGCGGCCTGCCCAATGCCGAGGGAGTCGTGCAACTGGACGCCTCGGTCATGCACGGGCCGCTCAAGCGGGCCGGCGCGGTGGCGGCCATCGAAGGCGTGCGCACTCCTTCGCTGGTGGCGAAAAAAGTGATGAACGAAACCGACCACCATCTGCTCGTCGGCAAAGGGGCCCAGGATTTCGCCCGGGCCACGGGTTTCAAGATCGAGGAAAACCTGATCACGGAAAAATCGCGCAAGCTCTGGCTGGAATGGAAGCGGCGCACCGATCCCGATCATTACCTGGATCCCAAGTCCCGTTCCGAAGCCTGGCATCGCGCGGGCTTGCAGATGGTCGCCGAGGGATTGATTGATCCGGACCACTTTTACGGAACCATCAACTGCAACGGGGTGAGCGCCAAAGGCGAAGTCTGCGGCGTCACCACCACCAGCGGCCTGGCCTGGAAGATCCCCGGCCGGGTGGGGGACTCGCCCATTCTCGGGGCGGGCCTTTATGTGGACGGGGAAGTCGGGGCCGCCGGCTCGACGGGCCGGGGCGAAGCCAACTTGTTTTGCCTGGCGTCGTTTCTGATCGTCGAGGGGATGCGCAACGGCCTTTCGCCCAAGGACGCGGGCATGGCGGCGCTGAAGCGGGTGGCGGCCAACACGGTGGAAAAGCGGCTGCGCAACAGCCGGGGGCAGCCGAACTTCCAGCTCAACTATTACATCGTCAACACTAAAGGTGAATACGCCGGCGTCGCCTTTTACGCGTCGCGCTTTGCCGTTTGCACGGCGGACGGGCCCAAAGTGGTCGCGGCGGAGGTTCTTTACACAGGGAAGGCGGCGGATTGATGAAACAATTTGATTTTCTCGTTCTCGGCAGCGGCATTGCGGGGCTTTCCTTCGCGCTTGAAGGTCGCGCCGCGCGGGCGCGTGGCCATCGTCACCAAGAAGGACCGCGCGGAGTCGAACACCAACTACGCGCAGGGCGGCATCGCGTCGGTGACGAGCAAGGAGGACTCGTTCGAGCTGCACGTGCGCGACACGCTCGACGGCGGGCGCCGGGCTGTGCAAGGAAAGCGTCGTCCGCACCATCGTCGAGGAAGGCCCGGCGCGCATCGCGGAGTTGATCGAGCTGGGCATGAAATTTTCCGAGCGCGACGCGCCCAGTCGAGGACGGCGGCAAGGAACTGGATCTCGGGCGGGAAGGCGGCCATTCCAAACGGCGCATCCTGCACGCCAAGGACGTGACCGGCCGCGAGATCGAGCGGGCGCTGCTGACGCGGCGGTCGCCGAGCAGCCGAACATCGAGATTTTCGAGAACCACATCGCGATTGATTTGATCACCAGCCAGAAGCTCGGCCAGCGTCGGCGACCAACCGCTGCCTCGGCGCCTATGTGTTCGACAAAAAGGCCGGCCGGGTCTGAGACCTTCACCGCGCCGGTCGACGCTGCTGGCCACCGGCGGCTGCGGCAAGGTTTATCTCTACACGACCAACCCCGACATCGCCACCGGCGACGGCGTGGCGATGGCCTATCGCGCCGGCGCGGCCGTGGCCAACATGGAGTTCGTCCAGTTCCATCCCACCTGCCTTTATCATCCCAAGGCCAAATCGTTTCTCATCAGCGAAGCGGTGCGCGGCGAAGGCGGCGTGCTCAAGACGCTCGACGGCGTCGAGTTCATGGACGCGCTATCATCCGCTGAAATCGCTCGCGCCGCGCGACATCGTGGCCCGCGCCATTGACAGCGAGATGAAAAAGAGCGGCGCGGATTACGTGCTGCTGGACATCACGCACAAGCCGGCGCGGTTCATCATCGAGCGCTTCCCGAACATTTACCAGACCTGCCTGCGGCTACGGCATTGACATCACCAAGGAGCCGATCCCGGTCGTGCCGGCGGCGCATTATCAATGCGGCGGCGTGGTGACGAACGTGGACGGCGAGACGGACATCGCCGGGCTTTACGCCGTGGGCGAAGTGGCCTGCACCGGCCTGCACGGCGCCAACCGGCTGGCCAGCAATTCACTGCTGGAAGCGCTGGTGTGCGCCCATCGCGCGGCCCGGCAGAGCGGCGCAATCACCGCCGCGCGAAAACCGGCCTGACCATTCCCGCTCTGGCAATCCGGCAACGCGCACAACCCGGACGAAATGGTGGTCGTCTCGCACAACTGGGACGAAATCCGGCGCGCTGATGTGGGATTACGTCGGCATCGTCCGCACCAACAAGCGGCTGCAGCGCGCGCGCAAGCGCATCGCCAATCTGCAGGAGGAAATTCAGCGAGTATTACTGGGATTTCATCGTGACCAGCGATCTGCTGGAACTGCGCAACATCGCCACGGTGGCGGAATTGATCGTCGCCTCGGCCATGCAGCGCCCGGAAAGCCGCGGGCTGCATTACAACCTGGACTATCCCAACGCCAACCCGGCCTGGGCGCAACGCGACACCATCCTGCGCCGGGGCAGATGAGCCTGCGGCGCGACGCGCACTCGTCGCAACCGGTCACCGTTATCTTGACAGCCGGATGAAATTGCCCAATGCAGACAAGGCCGCGGTGGAGCGGGCGAAAATCGTGGATTACCTGCTCAACCCTGAGCATCGCTATGGCGCCAGCAAGGCCAGGTTCTTCAGCAGGTTTGGATTTCGAGTGGAACAATGGGAACAATTGGCGGAGGCGCTTCGCCGCCACGGCCAGACGCATGAGGTGAAACGGATCCAGGAAACCGGCTTTGGCCCTCGTTACCAACTGGAAGGCGAATTGAACGCTCCCGATGGCCGTGCGCCGCGTGTGCGCTCGGTCTGGCAACTGGATCAGGGAGAAGTTGCGCCTCGCTTGATTACGGCGTATCCTCTGGAGGACTGATGAATATCAAGGAACATGATTGTGCAGTTTTGACGGCGGACTTGCCGGGCGAAAAGCTGAAGGCTGGTGATGTGGGCACCGTGATCCACCTTCACAAGGGCGGGCTGGCTTACGAAGTGGAATTTACCACGCTCGATGGACGCACCTTGACGGTGGCGACGGTTGAGAGCAACCAGCTTCGGCCAGTCTCCCGCCATGATGTCCCCCATGTGCGCGATTTGCAGGCGGTTTAAACATTTTTAAACGCCATTGGGTGGAAAGGCAAATGCCTGGCCCGGATTCAACTTGCACTTGGGTTGCCGCCGCACATGCCGGGGGTGAATTGCAACTCCAAGCGACACCCTTCATTTTGGAACGCCAGTGCGGGCGTCGCGGACATTTCCAACTTTCCAATCGGTTAAGCGTGCTCAAAACAAACTGGTGACCATGGTGCCCAGGATGCTGAGCGGGCCGGTGTCTTCCAGGCTGTCGGTCATTTTTTCCAGTTTTTGCAGGGAAACCTTGACGTCCTTCAACATGCTGTTGGTGTTGATCAATTGCGCCACCGTGCCATTGCCGGTGTTCACTTTTTCCAGGATCTGGTTCAGGTTGGTCATGGCCCCGGCGGCCTGGTGGTGGAGCGCTTCGTCATAGATGATCTTGCCCAGCGTGCCCTGGCCGGACTTGACCTGGGCGATGACGTCGTTGGCGCTGGCCAGAAGGGTGTGCGCGTCGTCCACCGCCTTTTTAATGTCCGCGGCGGTGCCCTGCAAATTGCTGACGGTGTTGAGGGCGCTGACATACAAATCGTCGTTGTTGATCAGGCGCCCCACCGTGCCCTGCCCGTCGCGGATGCGCTCGGAGATGACCCGGACGTTGCCGAGGGTGGCGGTGACATTGGATTGGTTATTCTTGACAAGTTCGGTGAGGGGCCCGAGCAGCTTGTCAATCTGCTCGCCGCTGAAGCTTTTGGTCATGTTTTCCACGCCGCTGGCCACGGCGTCCAGCTTGCCCATCAGCGCGCTCAGGTCGGGCTGCTCGACGGACTGCAGGGTCGCGTCGTCGGCGGCGGGCACACCGGCGGGCGTGCCGAAGGAAATGTCCACGTAATTCTGCCCCATCAGGCCGGTGAACTTGATGGCGGCGACGCTGTCCAGGCGGACTTGGTCCTTGATCTTGCGCTCCAGATTCATCGTCACCCGCGCCACCGCGTTGGTCAGGGCGATGCTCTCCACCCGCCCGACGGGCACGCCGCCCATTTTGACGGCGTCGCCCACCTTGAGTTCCTGGACGTTTTTGAACAGGGTGTGCAAGTGGTAGCCCCGTTCGAGGAAGGCAAAAGTGCCGAGGGATTCCATGATGACCAGGGCGGTGATGATGGCCAGGGCGAAAAACATGCCCAGGCGGGTTTCGATGGAGTCTTTCATAGCTTTAGGGGGATGGGGTCGGTGCGCCTGGCGGCGGCGCGGGACGCGGGGAGTTCGGCGTAAATAAAGTCGTGAATGCGCGGATCGGCATGGTCCTTGAATTCCTCCGGCGCGCCCACGAACAAGATCTCGCCCTCCGAGATCATGGCCATGCGGTCGGCGATGCCAAAGGCCAGGCCGCGGTCATGGGTGACCACCAGGGAGGTGGCCCGGGTGATGTTTTTCAGTTTCAGGATTTCCTCGCCCACCACCACCGCCATCAACGGATCCAGTTCCGAAGTCGGTCTCATCGAACAAAATCAACTGCGGCTCAATGACCAGGGCGCGGGCGATGGCCACCCGTTTTTGCATGCCGCCGGAAAGTTCGTTGGGCATGCGGTCTTCCTCCCCTTTCAGGCCGACGACTTCCAGCTTGGCGGCGACAATGCGCGCGATTTCCTCCGGCGGATACAGGCGGTGTTCGCTGAGGTAAATGCCCACGTTCTCCCCGACGTTGAGCGAGGTCAGCAGCGCGGCGGACTGGAAGACCATGGCCATGCGGTATTTGTCCCGGATACCGGGGGAAGCAATGGATTCGTCTTGAATGAGGATGTCGCCGTGGTCCGGCCCGACCAGTCCGATGATGTGCTTGAGCAGCACACTCTTGCCGCTGCCGCTCGGCCCCATGATGACGAAGATTTCCCCGGGGGCGATCTTCAAATTGATGCCTTTGAGCACCTCCTGGCCGTGGAAGCTCTTGCGCAAGTCGCGCACTTCCACCGAGACATTGGGCGTGGCCTGGGCGGGCGGGTTCATTTTTGGACGTAAATGAGCAAGCGGGTGAGGAAATAATCCAGGATCAATATGCAGACGATCGAATTGACCACCGCCTTGGTCACGCTGCGCCCGATGCCGCGCGGTCCGCCCCGCGTGATGAGCCCCTGGTGGCAGGAAATGATGCCGATGGCCAGGGCGAAGACAAAGGATTTGAAGACGCCATTGGCCACATCGCCCGCCTCCACCACGTCGCGCAAGTCCTGGAAAAAAACGTCATAACCCACCGCGATCTGGTGGTTGATGGCCGAGATGAAGGCGGCGCCCAGCCAGCCGACCGGAATGGCAAACAAGACCAGGGTCGGCAGGGCCAGGGCGATGGCCACCATCCGCGGCAGCACCAGGTAGGTCACCGGATCAATGTTCATCGTCCGCAAGGCATCAATCTCTTCATAGACGCGCATCGAACCGATTTCCGCCGACATGGCCGAACCGCTTCGCCCGGCAATGAGGATGGCCAGCAGCACCGGGGCCAGTTCTTTGCAGATGGATTCGCCCACCATGCCGCCCAGGACAAAGCTCAAGCCCCGTTTCACCAACTCCGGGCCGGTCTGCAAGGCCAGGACGCCCCCGATAAACAGGGAGAGGATGCAAACCATCATCAGACTGCCGTTGCCGATTTCAAAAAGCTGATCAAAAACCTTGCGGCGCTGATGCCACGCCAGCGGCAGCGCTCGCAAGGTCCGCCAAAACAAAATAATGATCTCGCCTATATTCTGAAACATATCAGGGCCGGGCCGCGTCCTTCAGGTTCCCCGTCTTTTTTCCAAAGGGAATGTAGCACACCCGCCAGTTTGCGCCTTTGTTGCCGGATTGATACTGAAAAAGACCGAACAAGAGCGAGTACTTTTTCGAGCGCGGGCCGCTCTCGTGCCGGTAAAGATTCCACAGCAGCGACTGGCTGGCCACACCGGTCCCGCCGTCTTTCTCCGTCCGCCAGAGCGACCAGAGCTGCGAATAGTCCCGCGCGATGCTTGGATTGTTGACGAAGAACGGTTCGAGCAACGACACCGCCTGCAGGCGCTCCTTGCGGTCCATGTCCCGGCTATAGGTGAAGAACGGCCAGAAATCCACCCGATGCAGGCTCTGGCCATTCTGGCGGTTTTTCTCCCGGATGTCGGAATACAGGAAAAAAGCGATGCGGGTGCGTTGCCGCTCCAGGGAGGGGGTTTCCATCCGCAGGTGCTTGTAAAGCGGCCAGAGATAAAAGTCGTTCTCCAGCCCGCCGCCGGCCGCGCGGCTGTAAAAAGGAAAGACGCGCGTCACGGTTTTCCTCCCGCGCGCCACCTCAATCAAAGGCCAGAGAAAGTCCTGCTCGCGATAATTCTTGCCCCGGTCGTCGGTGCGCCAGTAGCCAAACGGCCAGCCATAACAATTCTCGTCGCGCAGGGGCGAACGCAGCCGGCTGTAAAACGGCGCGACCACCAGGCGGTCCTCCTGGTTGCTCGTTCCCAAGCCGGACCGATCCTTCAGGAAAAATGGCCAGGCCGCAAACAGGCGCTTGTATCCCCCCTCTGTCTCCACGTCACCCAGGCTGTTTGTGACCGGCGCGGGCCTCTTCTCTTCGGTCCCCACCACGGGCCAGAATTGCCAGCCCGTCACATTCCCGCCCGAGCGCACATGGAAAAATGGATAAAGATAATTATCCGTCACCACCTCCCTCTTGCGCGTCTCGGCATAGAGCGGAAACAGGACAAACCGGATGTCGTCATGGAACAGGCGGTTTTGCAAATGCCCGTAAAATGGAACCACCGCCGTGTAGTTGAGATTGGGGTCGTCCGCGCGCCGCTGAAAATAAAGAGGGAACAACGTAAACAGGCGGGTGTCGGGGCCGGCCAGGGTTTTTCCTCCGGAAAAGCTCAAAAGCTGCATGAGCTGGACCCGATACTCCGTGCCGAAACGGCGCCAGGTGAATACCGGATAAAAAGATTCGCACTCCGTCCAATCCACATCCGCAGTGCGCGTGCAGCAAAAAAAGGGAGGCAAGTCCCATTGCCAGCGCGAGTCGGTTTGTTGCGCGGAAAACAGCGGCCCCAGCACCTCCTGCCGGCGTCCCGATTCCAACGTCAGACGGTAATCAGAATAAGCCGGCCCGGCGATGATTTCCCACTCGGCGGCAAGATTGGTGAGAGACAACGGCGGGATGGCCCGGCCGGCCCCGCGCACCGGGCCCTCAACCTGCGCCTGGCACACGGCGCAGGCGAGAAAGACAACCGCCCAGACAGTAGAGAAGAAAAAGCCCGGCGGACAGATCCTCTCCGGCGGTGCGCTTCCCCCTTGGTTGCGTCCCGCCGGGCAGCAGATTTCCGCCGCCGTCTGGCACGGCGGGAACACAGCGCACTGCCCTTGGACCATCACTTCGCGTCTCACGCCGGCCATTAGAACACATCCGGCCCCGGTTGTCATTCCTGCGATTTCCGGCCTGGCCGCCCGGCCGCCGGGAACGCAACCGCCGCAAGCCGGAGCGGGGCGGCGCCTTGAAGATGGCTCCGGTTGAAATGACCCTGGCCGGAATGAAAGAATCCAAGCCAGACGCAAGTTGTGATCTGTAACGATAACGTTATCGAAAAAGTTGCGGCCCGTTCTCTCCTTGCCGTAATGGTGTTCAAGATATGGATTGACTTTTGCGGAAATTCGCTTATGTTGGCCTCATCAATTGAGGCACTAACCTTGCTAAGGTTTTTACCTCGGTTCCTCCGGATCCGGCAGCGGCCTTGCATTGTCGCTGCCGGGTCTTTTTATTTGCAAGGTCCATCCCCGCCGCACCAGAATGTTGAGCAGGGCGGGCAGGAAGGTCAAGCCCGCCACCATGCAGGTGCCGATGCCGATGGTCATGAGAATGCCCAGGCTCTGCAGTCCCTGGTGCCGGCCCAGAATCAAGCTGCCAAATCCGGTCATGGACGCCAGGCCCGAAACCAGGACGGCCTTGCCGGTGCTGCGGGCCAGGATGCCCGGATCCTGCTCCTCGGCAAAGCGATTGAGAACATGAATCCCGTTGGTCACTCCGATGCCCAGGACGAGCGGCAAGGTCATAATATCCGCCGGATTGAAGGGGATGCCGGTTTTGCCCATCAGGCCGGCCATCCACGTCGTGCCGATGGCCACCGGGAGCAGGGCCAGGATCACGCAAGCGACCGAGCGGAAGTGCAGGAAGACCATGATGACAATGGCGGCCAAGGCATAGAGCGCCGCGTGCTCGTAGCTGTGCCTCAGGAGCGATTCGTACTCGAACAATTGCACCGGTGTGCCGGTAATCCGATCGGCCGGCATGACCGAGCGCAACTGTTGGATGAACTCGGTCTGGTTGTCGCGCTGCCAAATGTCCTTCTTGGGGAAGACGAGCACACGGTAGCGGCCGGTCACGCCGATGAACTTGTTGTGGAGGGACGGCGGCAGGTCCTGCGGGCGCAGGCCGGTGCTGGTGTCCTGCCCCTGCAGCGCGGCAAAGGTGTTGCGGATGTCGTCGAAAAGCGCCAGTTGATAGGTGGAGAGGCGGCGCGGAATTTCCGGGTCGCCACTGAACAATTTCACGCGAAACTCGCTCAGGGCGTCGCAAAGAGACTGGAATTGCGCGGCCAGTTCCGGATGATGCTTTTTGGTGTCCTCATCATCGCGGGCATTGAGCATATAACCCATGGTGGAATAAAGCGTGGCGCCCAGCTCGTCGAGATCCACCGGCCGCGCATCCGGCCGGGCAAAATGCACATTGGAAATCAGGCTCTTGATCGAGCGCACCATTTGCAATTTGGGCGACTGGTCCTCGGTGAGGATTTGATACATCGGCTCGCTTTTCTCCCGCTCATTCCGGTCGGCGGCGGCCACCGAGGGCAGCGTCTCGGCGAGGGCCTCGAATTGGCGCGCCTGCTGGAGAGTATCGGCCATGACCGCGGCAAACAGGACGGATTGGCCGTAATCGCGCAACTTCTTCTGCTCGGTCACCGAGCCGTCGCCGTTGGTGGTCAGGACGGTGACGCTGTTGGTCGAATAGAGCAGCTTCTTGGCGTAAGCCACCGAGGCCAGGCCCCGGCTCTGCATGTTGAGCAAATTGTAGTCGAAATAAACCTTGTGAAACTGCGTGGCCGCCGCCCCGCACAGCGCCAGGGCGGCGAGCACCACCCAGATCGGCCGCCTCAGCCACAGTTCCTCCAGTCGGGCGCGCTTGGCTTCCAGGGCGACCCGTTGGGCGTCCAGCGCATTCTGGCGCTTGCCGCGCATGAGCAAGACCGGGAGCAAGGTCAGCATCGGTATCAAGCACAACACCATGCCCCCGCCGGAAATGATGCCCATTTCCTGGATGCCTTTGAAATTGGTCAGCCCCATGGCAAAAAAGGCGCCCGCCGTGGTCAGCGCGCCGGTGATGATCCCCTGCCCGGTGAACACCAGCCCCTTTTCCACCGCCTCGGTCAGAGGGCGCTGGTGCCGGACCTCCTCCTCGTAGCGGGTGATGAGGTGAATCCCAAAATCAATCGCCAGGCCAATCAGGATCGGGGCAAAGGTGATCGTCAATATGTTCAAATGCCCGACGGCCAGGGTGGTGAAGGCCATGCTGTAACCCAGGCCGATGATCAGGCAAACCACCGTCTTGAGCGGGCGTCCGGTTTCGCCGTAGGCATAAATGAACAGCAGCGAGCAGACCAGGAGCGAGATAATCGTGGCCAGCGTGGCGTCGTGCTTGGATTGGACCATCGTATCGTAATCCAAAACCGGCTCGCCCGTCAGGCCGACGTTCAGGCCGGGGACTTCAAATTCCGTCTCGTGGATCAATTGGCGCATCCGTTGCACCGCGTCGGAACTCAGCTCCTGGCTGCGCGCGCGGGCGGTGACCAGAAAGATCCGCCCGTCGGCAAAGGTGATGTACATGGCGCGCTCGGCTTCCTCACCCGCGCCAAAAAGCGCGCTGATGCCCGGCGAAACCGGCCGGCCCGCCCGCGCCAGGCTCTCCGTCGCCTGGGTGATGATCCGTTCCAGCGCGGGAATGGCTTGGATGAGCGAATTGTTCTCGGCATTCTCCTCGCGCTTGGCGGTGCGGATTTGCTGGTTGATCAGGTTGAAGAGCGAATCCAGGTTGGTGGCGGCGGTGAATTTCTCCAGGAACGGGCGTTCATCGTTGAGAATCTCGCGCATGTCCGCCAGGTCCTTTTCCGGGGCGAAGAGCAGCGCCTTGGGGCCGAGGGCCGTCAGGTCGCCCTTGTAAAAGACGTCGCTAAAGAGATTGGTTTCCACCGAGATCTTGGCGGCCAGCCGCTCCACGAACTGGCGGTTGCGCTCCAGGTTGCCGCTTTCCACCACCACGGCCAACTCGTCCTCGCCGGGAAATTCCGCGCGGTATTTCATGAAGTCCTGGTGATACTTCTTGTCCGCGCCCACCAGATGGTCCTGGTCCATGTCCATTTGCAAATGCCCGGCAGAGAACGCCGTGTAATAAACGCACAGGCCGAACAGGACAAATTGCGGAAGAACGAACCATTTGGGATGACGGCAGACCGCCCCCGCCAGGACCCGCAACAGCCGGGCAAACCAGGAATTAGCAGCGTGGCTTCGCGGGTTCAAAGCTCAAAGCCCAACGGCCTAATACTTCTTGGTGAACTTCTTCCGCGAATCTTGCGCAGCCGGCGGAACGCTGCTGGCCGCCTCCGGCTTCGGCGAGGGGCCGGTCGGTTGGGCGGAGGCTTCAGGGGCGGCGCTTTTTTCCTTCTCTTCGGGCGCGGCGCTTGTCTCCTTCTCCACTTTTGACTCTGCACCCGGCGCCGGTTCGGCGGGCTTGGAAACCGCTTCCACGAAAGCCAGACGCAGGCTGGTCAGGCTCTGCCGGAGCAGGGCCTCCTCGCGTTTGTCGAGGTTGCCCCGCGTTTTGGCCTCCAACATTTCCAGTTGATCAATGAAATATCTGGCGTGTTCCAGATCCCGCGCCGTCTCGCCCGTCTGCGGATGCGGGGCCAGGCCCAGGAAAATGGAAGCCATGTTGGTTTGTTGCAGGACCAGGCTGGCAAACATCGCCGTCATCAAGTCTTGCCCGCCCCCCGCCTCCGCCGCCTCTGGATCAACTGGATTATTCATCTTTTCACCTTGCAAAATTCACTGTTCACTATTCGCCTTCTTCTGGCGCTGGCTGATTTCTCCCATCAAAAAACGAATCAGATGTCTCAGCCGCGGCTCCACCTCCACCGTCTCCAGAATGATCTGCTTCTGCGCCGCGCGCGTGAGCAGGGCGGAGGAAACCAGGTCGGCCACCTGGTCGGCATCATCGCGCTTTTCCAGGCAGCCGATGATCTCCGGCACCGCCAGCAGGGCCTGCGCCTGTTTGATCTTGGCGGTCAACTTCCTCGCGCCCGTGGCGGAAGAGGAAAAGCCGAGCTGAATCCGTTCCGTCACCAGGTCGCGCACTTTGGCCATCAACGCGTCAATGGCCACGCTGTCGCGCGCCGCCGCCAGCAGGGGCCGGATGCGGCTCACCGGAAACGGCTCCTGCCGCACCATTCCGGTCAACTCCACCCGCGCATGGCCCTGCAGCACCAGATGGGAAGTCCCGTCGGCATGGGCCACGCAGACGCGCACCAAGCCCAACCCGGCCACCGCCGCGGGCACGGCGGAGGTGGCGCCCGGCCTTTGCATCGCCACAATCAACATGCGGTGCGAACGCAGCACCGCCGCCAGCATCCGCCGGTAACGCAGCTCAAAAATGTGCAGCGGCAGCAGCGTCCCGGGAATCAGCGTCACCCCGGGCAACGTCATCACGGGCGCTTCGTTCGGAATTTCCATGAACACAGTCTAGGGTTCAATTGTCCAATAATCAAGACGGACATAGGAGCTTGCCAAATTCCCGTTTTTATGCGCATTCTTTCATTATGAAATCGAATTCGGTCGCCATTATTTTCATCCTCGCCTGCCTGGGCCTCGCGGCCGTTTTGTGGCAGCAAAACCTAAAGCACACCGAGCAAACAAAAGAGTTGGATAAAACCATCACCTCTTATTCCAATGATGTCACCTCTCTCGAACGTCAGGCTCAAGGAACAGGTCATGGTCAACGCCACCCTGGAAACCAACCTGGCCGCCACACAACTCAAGTCCTCCAATGATCTGGCCGCCCTTCAAGCCACCCTGGCCACCACCGCCGCCAACCTGGATAAATCGCAGACCGAGACCCGGGCCGCCGCCGCCGAGGCCGCCGCCGCCGAGGCCGCCGCGGCCGATAAGGACAAAAAAATCCTGGCCTTGGAAAGCCAAAACTCCGAATTGGACAAGCAATCCAACGACCTGCGCAGTTCCCTGACCAACCTCGAAGTTCAAATTCAGGCCACCCAGAAGAAACTGGACGCCTCCGAGGGCGACAAGAAACTGCTGATGGAGGAGTTGAAAACCCTCCAGGCCAAAAAGGCGGAATTGGAGGCTGAACTTACTAATCTCGCCTATCTCAAGGACCAGGTCAAGATATTGAAGGACCAGCTTGCCGTTGACCGCCGTCTGGACTGGATCCGGCGCGGCATTTACGACGCCATTGGCCAAAAGGGCGGCGAGCGCTTGATCCATCCCCAGCCCTCCCTGGCGCCTCCCACCAACCAGGCCCTGGACGTGGAACTCCGGCAGAACGGCGGCGTCAAGATCAACCCGCCCTCCACTCCCCCCACCAACGCGCCCTCCACCAACGCGCCCACCGCCAAATGACGCCCCATCCCCTGCCTTTGCAAAACCTTTAATGGACCCTAGCCGCGCCTTGCACCCTTTGCCGGCCAATCTAATTGACTCTCACGGCCGCGTCTTGCGCGACCTGCGCGTCAGCGTCACCGACCGCTGCAATTTCCGCTGCCTCTATTGCCTGCCGGAGACGGACGCCGCCGCCAGTTTTCAGCACGCCCGCTTCCTCCCCACCCCGCCGGCGCCCGCGGCGCCTCCGCCGGCGCGCTGGGGCGCCAAGCCGCCACCCCTGACCTTCGACGAAATCGAGCGCGCCGTCCGCATCGCCGTCGGGTTGGGCATCGAAAAAGTGCGCCTGACCGGCGGCGAACCGCTCCTCCAGCCCCAACTGCCGGCCCTGGTGCAAAAAATCGCCCGCCTCCCCGGCCTGCGCGACCTGGCCATCACCACCAACGGTTTCCTCTTTGCCGAAAAAGGCCGCGCTTTGCGCGACGCCGGCCTGCGGCGCGTCAGCTTCAGCCTGGATTCGTTGGATCGCGCCAATTTCCACAAAATCACCGGGCGCGACAGTTTGTCCGTCGTTTTGGCCGCCATTGAACTGGCCCAAAAAATCGGCTTGCAGCCGGTCAAGGTCAACGCCGTCATTATCCGGGGCCTCAACGACCATGAACTGGTCCCGCTGGCCCAATTCGCCCGCGACCGGCAACTGAGCCTGCGCTTCATCGAGTTTATGCCCCTGGATTCCGGCCGCGTCTGGAACAAGGACCTGGTCGTCTCCGGCGCCGAAATTCGCCGCCGCCTCCAGGAACATCTTTCCCTGCAACCGGTGGTTTCCGCCAACCCGTCGGAGACCGCCCAACGCTGGCTGCTCGACGGCGGTCCCGGCGAGATCGGCATCATTGCTCCGGTCACCGAACCTTTTTGCGGCCACTGCAACCGGTTGCGTTTGACGGCCGACGGCAAAATCCGCACCTGTCTGTTCAGCGCCCAGGAGCACGACTTGGGCGCGCTGCTGCGCAACCGGGCCTCCGACGACGCCATCCGCGGTTTTTTCCAGGCCGTGGTCTGGCAGAAAGAAGCGCGCCATCACATTGGCGAGCCCGGCTTCATCCAACCCGCCCGCACCATGAGCCGCATTGGCGGGTGAGGCTTCCCTCCTCAGTCTGGAGTGAAGAAATAACGTGTCAGATGGAAAAAGACGGGCGCGGCAAAACAGAGCGAATCAATCCGGTCCATCACCCCGCCGTGCCCTGCAATCCAATGGCCGTAATCTTTCACGCCCCGATCGCGTTTGATGGCCGACATGACCAGGCCGCCGCCAAAACCCATCAACGTTATGGCCAGGGACATGCCGGCGGATTGCAGCGGCGTGAACGGCGTGGCCCACCACAATCCCCCGCCCAGCAGGGTCGCGCCCGCAACGCCCCCGATGAATCCTTCCCAGGTTTTATTCGGGCTGACCGAGGGCGCGATTTTGTGGCGGCCCAGCGTTTTGCCCCAAACGTACTGCAGCACATCGCTGATTTGCGCGACCAAAACAAAATAGAACATCAGCTTCCCGTTTTGGCCTTCGTAACCGGGAATGTTCAAGCTCAACAAAGCCGGGACGTAACTCACACAATAAACGCAAATCATCAAGGCCCATTGGATTTTTGCGGTGCGTTCCAAAAAACGTTCGCAATCGCCCGCCATCGCGCTGCGAATCGGAAGAAACAGAAACGCATAGACGGGTATCATGATCGAAAAAAGCCCATACCACTTGATGGCGATCAAATAATACTGCAGCGGCAGGATGACGAAAAACACCCAGAACAAAGAACGATGATCCCCGGGCCGTGTTGGCGTCAGCGTAATGAATTCCCGCAAGGCCAGAAACGAGGTCAGGGCGAACAAAACCACCGAGCCGATGCCGCCGGTGGCCATGGCCAGGCCGAAAACCGCCACCATCATCCACCAGGCGCGGATGCGGGCGTTGAGATTTTGCACGGTCGCTTTGCCCGGGTCACTGCTCACGCGCCACGAGAGCAACCAGCCCAGCAAGGACGACACCGCCAGCAAGGCCAGCACACCGCCGACCAGCCACCAGGTTTGCTTGTCGAATTTGAGGCTCATCCTTCTTGCATCCCCTTGACTGCGGCCTGCGCGCGTTCCAGGAACCGGGCTTTTTCCTCGCCCTTTTCAAGTTTTATCGCCGCGCCGAAGCTCACGCTGCCCAGCAACGGCACGGCCAAAAACTCCCCCTTGGGCAGGATGCGGTTCAAATTCTCGATCAGCACCGGCACCAATTCAACGTCCGGCCGGTCTTTGGCGAGATGAAACAGCCCGCCCTTGAAGGGGGCCAATTCCAGACCCGTTTGCCGTCCGCCCTCGGGGAAAATGATCAGCGAATAACGGTCGCCCAGCGCGGCCAGCATGTCGGCCAGCGGATTGTCATGGGCCGTTGGTTTCTTGCGCTCGATGAGCACGGCGTGCAGAACCTGATTGGCCAGATACCGTCGCAACGGGCCTTTGCTCCAATAATCCCGCGCCCCCACCGGCCGGGTCAAGGCGCGCACCGGCGGCGGCAGCGACGCCCAGACCACCAGCGCGTCCAGGTTGCTGGTGTGGTTGGCGAAATAGACCCGTTGCCGCACCTCCGGCCCGCAGCCGGCCCAGCGCACATTCGCGCCACTGACAAGCCTGGCCAGCCCCACCAGCAAGGCACTGGTCATTTCTTGGCCTCCATTTCCCGCGCGATCCGGCGGCACCGGCGGAAAATGGTGACGACACAACCCGCCGCCACCAATCCCAGCGCCAGTGGAATGACTCGGGACAGCATCGGCCAGAACGGGGCGAGCGCGCCGGCCCCGCACGCGGCCGTCATCGCCGCCATGCGCTGTTGCTTGGCCATCGGCCCGGCAAATTGCTGCCCCGCACCCATGCTCGCCCCCAAGGCGCGCGCGTAGGCTGTGATAAGCGACAGCACCGCCGCCGTCCAGCCCAGCTCGATCGTCCACCTGAATTCCGGCACGGAATACCCCGCCCCAATGAAAATAAACGCATCCGAAAAGCGGTCAGGCAGTTCATTGAAGATTTCTCCCGCCTTCGTTTTGAATCCGCCTTCAATCGCCACCATGCCATCCCACAAATTGCACAGCAGACGAATCTGCATTCCGCAAGCCGCCAAAATCAGCAGAACACTCCAATGCCAGTCATGCCTGCTTCCGCCAGCCAGCCAAAAACAGATTCCCGCCCCGGCGGCGAAGAGGACGCCGGCCATGGAGATCACATTCGGACGGATGCCGGCGCGGGCCAGCCCACTGGCCAGGGCAGCGGCCCATTTGGTGTCCCGCGATTTGAGCGGACGACGGGTGATGTTCTCCGGGTTGTTCATTTGGCCTCACGCCGGACGTTGCAGCAACTCGGCTTGAAAACCTGTCACGCCGGCCAAAAGCAAAAAGTGACGGTCAAACGTCACCAGCGCCACCTCGTGATGCCGGCAGACCGTGGCAATGATCAGATCGGCGAAGCCAGCTTGCACCCCCGCATCCCGGCATTGCTGGCCATGGACGGTCGCCATGCGCCACAAGCCGGCAGGAGTGGTGAGCATGGGCAGCGTGCGCAAACGCTTCTCAATCCCCGCACGCTCTGCTTTCGGCGACTGGCGCAGCAGTTCAAACCAAACCGGTTCACAGACCACGGCGCCCGGCCGGTTGAGGGCTTCATCGGTCACCTGCCGGATTTTTTCCGGTGTGCCGGGGCGCAGGTGGTCAATCCATACACAGGTGTCAATCAACCATTCCATGGATTCTCCTCGCGCTCGCGCTTGCGGGATTCTTCCCAGTCGGGAAATTCCACGCGGAATTTTCCCGCCATCACTTCATCCGAAAGCTCACGCCGCCGCCGCAGCATGAGTTGGGAGGCGACCAGCTTCACGATAGCCGGGCCTTTCTTTTTTTCGCCGGAGAACCGCAAAATGTCTTTCAGATCCTTTTCCAGAATGTCCACTGTTATTTTCATACTCTAATCATACTAGAATATGATTCTATGTCAAGAAATATAGGATTTTTGGCAACCCAAAATCACTTCACCGCCACATAGCGCGGCTGCGGCCCCAGCTCCACGGCAACCTCCGGCGTCCAGGCGGTCAGGTGGACGGCATGCGCTTCCGCCAAAGTCCACGCGGCAGCCTTGCGCGCGCCGGCCCCGTTGACAAATACCAGCACGAAGTCCGTTTCCGCCGTCCCCTCCAATCTTCGTTCCAGCCGGTAGCCGTTCAATTCCGCCGTCATCATTTTGAGCGCCGTGTAGGCCGGCTTGGGTTGCAGATCATCAGTTACCGTCCCAAAGTTCTGCTCGTTGTCGGCGGGATCGCGCCCGTCATTCTTCCAGTCATACCAGATCGAGAGCGGGATGCCGTTGAGCAAATTGCCCAATTGCTGGCGCACGGCAAAAGCCGCCTGCGTTTCCAGCGAGACGCCCTTGGTGTTCGACGCATAACCCCACTCGCCGCTCAGGATCGGAATTTTCCCGCGCTTGGATTCCGGCGCGCAACGGTCAATCAGTTCCCGCAACCTTTTGTAATCCGCGGCGGCCGTTTCCGGCGGCCGGTTGGGCGCCCGATAAGGATGAACGCTCACGCCGTCGAGAAACTCCAGCACGCCCGACTGCAAAAAATACTCCATATAATTCCAATCAAAGCCCGACATGGCCGGCGCGATGATGCTGGCGGAAGGTTCGGCTTCCCGGATGGCTTTGGCCGTCGCCAGCGCCATCGTGGTGTACTCGGCTGCGTCCGGTTTGGGCCGCCAAAAACCGCCGTTCGGTTCGTTGTAAATTTCCCACAAGATGTGCCGGCCGGCATAATGACGCGCCGCCGCCGCCGCCCAGCGCGCGAAGGCGGCCACGCTCTCCGGATGGCGCGGCGAGGCGACATGCTGTTCCGGCACGGGTTCGCCGACGGCGCGCCGGGCCTCCACCATCGGCTCATACAAACCGTTCGCATAATCCAGGATGTAAAGGGCGCGCAACCCCCGTTGCTCCAGGTGCGCCGTCAACTCATCGTAGGCAGTCCAGTCATAAACTCCCGCCGTTCGCTCCGTCCCTTCCCAACTGAAATCCATCCGCGCGAACTTGAACCCGGCGTTGGTGATCAAGTCCAGATCGCGCGTGCGTCCCGTGACAAAATGAATATTGACGCCCACCCCGGCGGGAATGACGCCCGGCGGAATTTGCCCGCAAACAGTCTCCTGCACCAAACCCGCCGCCAACAAAAGGAGTGAAAACTTCATGCCCGCATCGTAAACGATCCACCCTGCCTTTGCACGTTTTAGCCCGGACATTTCCTGCGTCATGGGTGGAATCCCGACGCAGTCGGGACCCGTCCCGCCGGGCCACTGGCCCGGCGCACACGGCTGGCTCATGAAGGGAAGCCTCCCGCTTCTTCTCCCTCTCCTTGGAGGAGAGGGCCGGGGTGAGGACGAGCTTCATCATCTCCGCGCAGCGCTAATCATTTCAACTGCACCGCAATGTTTCAGCATCATTCATTATCGCGAGCGTTTTGCGGCGGAAGGCAGCGGGGTTTTTAACGCAAAGTCGCAAGGGCGCGAAGGCGCAATCCCGATTCGGAATCGGGATGGCCTCTTTCCAGTGCAATAGTGAGGAATCATACCATTCCAACGAGGTTTTAACCGCAAAGGAACGCAAGGAACTCAGAGACAAGAGTTTATGTTTTTTTCTTTGCGATCTGGGTGTTCTTTGTGGTCAATTCATCTTTGGTTGCCTCTTTGCCGCGCTGTGCTCTCTGCGCCAAAATTTCGAAGCTGCATTTAACGTCGTCCCCCCGCTCTGCCGCGCCATCCTCCAGGGTGCCCAGGTTGCCTTTCTTTTGGCATTTATCATTCCACATTTATCATTTAGCGTTGGCCCTGGCATGACCCAAGAAAATCCATGAACAAACGACTTTGCCCCTTTTCAACCGGCCTGATCCTGGCCGCCCTGGCCATCCTGTCCGGCCCGCTTTCAAACACCCTCCGCGCCCAGGACCGTTTGCCGCATTATCCCGGTTACGACCAGTATCAAAAAATGAGCCGCGAACTGCGCGGGGAAGTTTTCACGCCGGGCCGGCTGACGGTGACTTGGACCGACGGCGGAAAAGGGTTTGATTACCAGTGGAGCGGCAAGTCGTTTCACTACGATGCCACCGGCCGCACCCTGGTGGAAAAACCCTCCACCAACGCCGACGCCACCGAACCGGCCGCGCGCGGCGGTCGGGGCGGCCGGGGTGGCCGGGGTGGCGGCGGCCGGGGCGGCGGCCGGGGCGGCAATGTCATTGGCGGCGGCGGCAGCATCGGCGGCGGCGGCATTGCCCGCAACTTGTCCAGCGCCACAACCTCCCCGGACGGGAAGTTCAGGGCCTTCGCCCGCGGCAATAATCTCTGGATCAGCGACGCCGATGGCAGCGGCGAGATGGCCGTGACGGCCGACGGCAATGAAAAAAACCGCATTCGCTACGGCATCGCCACGATTGTCTATGGGGAAGAATTGGGGATGAGCGTCGGCATGTGGTGGTCGCCGGACAGCAAGAAACTGGCCTTTTACCGGTTTGACGAGAGCAAGGTTCCCGATTACACGGTTGATCTGGATCAATCCAGGCAATACAACCGGCTGGAAGTGGATCCCTATCCCAAAGCCGGCGTGACCAGCCCCCAGGCGGACCTCTGCATCTACGATTTGGAGAGCAAGAAAACGACGCCGGTGGACGTGCGCGACGGCCAGCCCTTCGCGGACGCGGTCGTCGGCTACTATGTCTATCGGCTGGCCTGGACCCACGATGGCCGGGAACTGCTGTTCAGCCGCATGAACCGCCGGCAAAACACCCTGGAACTGGCGGCGGCCGATCCGGGGAGCGGCAAATGCCGCGTCATTATTCACGAGGAATGGCCGGCCAATTGGGTGGACTGGGTGCCGGGCTTCCAATACCTGGCCGACCACCAGCGATTCATCTGGACCTCGGAGCGCAACGGTTTCAAGAATTTTTACCTCTACGATCTCACCGGCAAATTGCTGGCCACCCTGACCGATCATCAATACGAAGTTGCCAATCTCCTCAAAATTGATGAAATGGCCGGCGTGATTTATTACATGGCGCGCGACGGCGACAACTATATGAAACTCCAGTTGCACCGCGTGGGCCTGGACGGCCAGGGCGACCGCCGCCTGACCGACCCGGCTTTGAACCACAGCGTGCAACTCTCGCCCGACGGGAAATTTTTTATTGACGTGGCCGAAACGCACGACACGCCGCCGTTCACGCGGCTGGTGGACGACCAGGGCCGGGTGGTCGTCGAGCTGGCCAAAAGCGACCTGACGCGATTTGACCAACTCGGGCTCAAGCGCGTGGAATTATTCACCTTCAAGGCGGCGGACGGGCAGTCGGAGCTTCACGGGATGCTCAATTTTCCATCCAACTTTGATCCCGGCAAAAAATATCCGCTGCTCGTCAGCGTCTATGGCGGGCCGATCACCAGCGCGGCCCGCGAGACTTTTGCCACGCCCAGCCCCACCGCCGAATACGGCTTCCTGGTGGCGTCGTTCGACTCCCGCAGCCTGGCCGGGCGCGGGCGCAAATTCAGCGACCCGTTTTACGGGCACCTGGGCATCGTGGAGATGGACGACCAGGCGGCCGGGGTCAAGGCGCTGGAGGAACGCCCTTATATTGACAAGAACCGCGTCGGGGTTTATGGCACTTCCTACGGGGGCACCGCGGCGGCCACGCTGCTGCTGCGCTATCCGGATTTGTTTCAAGCGGCCAGCTCCTCGTCGCCGGTGACCGATTACCGCAACTACAACTGCATCTACAGCGAGCGATACGAGGGATTGGTATCGGAAAACAAGGAAGGCTACGACGCCGCCACCGTCATGACTTATGCCGGGAATCTCAAAGGCCGGCTGCTCCTCTACTACGGCACGGCGGACAACAACGTGCATAACTCCAACGCGCTCCAACTCATCCAGGCATTGCAGAGGGCCGGGAAAAACTTTGAAGTGCAGGTCGGACCCGACCTGGGCCACACCGGCGTCAACCAGTCGCGCATGATGGAATTCTTCATCGAAAACCTGGTGCTGAAGTGAATCGGCCTTGTTCAACCGCATTGGGCGCGCTGGCGCAAGGCGTGATCCACCAGCACCAGGGCCGCCATGGCTTCCACCATCGGCACGGCCCGGGGCAGCACGCACGGATCATGCCGGCCCCGCCCTTTCAGGGTGGTGTTGTGGAAATGCGCGTCCACCGTTTGCTGTTCGTGCATGACGGTGGCCACCGGCTTGAAGGCCACGCGCAAAACGATGTTTTCCCCGTTGGAAATGCCGCCCTGGATGCCGCCGGAATTATTCGTGACAGTCCGCACCCGGCCCCCCTTCATGCGGAACAAATCATTGTGCCGCCGGCCGGTCAGGAGAATCCCGCCGAAGCCGGAGCCGATCTCAAAACCCTTGGAGGCGGGCAAACTCAACATCGCCTTGGCCAGGTCGGCTTCCAGACGGTCAAAAACCGGTTCGCCCCAGCCCGGCGGCACGCCGCGCGCCACGCATTCAATGACGCCTCCCACGCTGTCGCCCTCCCGGCGCATTTTTTCGATCAGCCGGATCATCTTGACAGCGGCGGCCGGATCGGGACAGCGCACGGGGTTGGACTCCACCTGTTGCGCCGTGACCCTGGCCGCGTCCACTTCCGCCTGAATGCGCTGCACCTGTTTGACCCAGGCCACGATGGAGACCTGGAATTGCTCGCGCAAAATTTTCCTGGCCACCGCGCCGGCGGCGACGCGCCCGACGGTTTCCCGCGCGCTGGTGCGTCCGCCGCCCTGCCAGTTGCGGATGCCGAATTTGGCCTGGTAAGTGTAATCGGCGTGGGAGGGGCGGAATTTCAGGGCCATTTCGCTGTAGGCTTCCGGGCGGGCGTCCTCATTCCTCACCCACATGGAGATGGGCGTGCCGAGCGTTTTGCCCTCGAAGGTGCCGGAAAGAATCTCCACCCGGTCGCTCTCCTTGCGCGGTGTGACGATGGGCGACTGGCCGGGCCGGCGGCGGTCCAGGTCCGGCTGGATGTCCTGCTCTGTCAAGCGCAGGCGCGGCGGGCAGCCGTCAATCACCACGCCCACGCCGCCGCCGTGGGATTCGCCCCAGGTGGTGATGCGAAAAAGCTGTCCAAATGAATTGCCCATGGGCCGGAGTTTAGAGTTGAGGACAGCCCGTTTAAAGTTCAAAGTGAAACGGAAGTTACGGGTGCCGGCCTTCATTTGGAAACTTGCGGTTCTCTTCCAAAATGGTAATTTGCCGGCATGAGCACGGTTGAGAAAATCGAGCAAGATATCGAAGGCTTGTCGAGCCAGGATTTTGACCGGCTGGCGGTCTGGATGGAGCGGCGTCGCAATGAAAAATGGGACCGGCAAATGGAGGAGGATGCGGCGGCTGGCCGGCTTGATTTTCTTTTTGAGGAGGCCGAGGCCGGGCGTCATTCCGACAAACTTCGGAATTGGCCTCCGCGCTCATGACCTCCAGGGCCACGGACCGTTTTTGGAAGCTTTACCATCAGCTTCCCGGGCCCGTTCAGGAATTGGCCGTGAAGAATTATGATCTCTGGCGGCAAAATCATCATCACCCCTCGCTTCATTTCAAAAGGCTCGCCCCTGACAACACCCGCTTCTCTGTTCGCATCGGGAACCACTACCGCGCCATCGGACAAGAGGCGGCAGGAGGAGTGGAATGGGTTTGGATTGGAACCCATGAGGAATACAATAAAATTCTGGGTCGTTAGCACTCGTACAACTCGCAATTCCGATGACTGTGTTGCCCATTGTTGGCCGGGAATTGGCGGTGGCTTCCAGGCGGGCCGGCACCTACTGGCTGCGCTTTTGGATGGCCGCGGGCGCGCTGGCGATTTTTTTTATTCCCTTCCTGGACCGCACGAATTCCATCACCGAGATGGGCCAGGTCATTTTCATTTTGCTGGGAAGCATGATGCTGGGCTTTTCCATGCTGGCGGGTGTCTTCCTCACCGCCGACAGTCTCTCGGTGGAGAAGCGGGAAGGAATCCTCGGCCTGCTTTTTCTGACCGATCTGAAGGGATACGATGTGGTGCTGGGGAAGCTGGCGGCCAATTCTCTGCACGCTCTTTTCGGACTGCTGGCGGTGTTTCCCGTGCTGGCGCTGCCGCTGCTGACGGGCGGCCTGAGCCTCGGGGAATTTTGGCGGACGATGCTGGTCTTCCTCGCCACGATGTATTATTCCCTGGGCATCGGGATGATGGTCTCTGCCGCCAGCCGGGAAGGCAGGCAGGCGATGGCGGGAACCTTTGCCATCATCGCCTTGGTCGCGGGCGGCCTGCCGGTGTTGTGGCAGTTGCAATTTTATTTTCTGCACCGTTGGTATCTGGATTTCCTGCTGTGGCCCGGCCCCGTGTATGCCTATGTCAAGGGGTTCGATGCGTCGTATTTGACACGGTACGGCCGGCAGGAGTTTTGGGCGGCGATGGGGGCCCTCTTTGCGCTGGGGAGCGTCTGCCTTGTGGCGGCCAGCATCCTGCTGCCGCGCTCGTGGCAGAAAAGTGCCGGGGCTGACCCAAGCCGGCAACGCGCCCGCTTTCATATTTTTGCGGCGGCGCGGTGGCGGCGTCCGCCGTTGGGAGCCAAAAATCCGTTTCTCTGGCTGGCGCTGGGCGACCGCGCGGGCCAATCGGCGCTCAACCGGATGTTGATTCTGCTTGGCCTGCTCTGGTTGGTCGCTCTGGTCCTCAGCGCGGACCGACCAGGGAGGTATTTTTCTCTTGCCGTGATGCTGGCCTTTGGGCTGCATTTCGCGGCCAAAGTCCTGATGGCCTCGGAAAGCGGACGGCGCTTCCACCAGGACCGGCAAAGCGGCGCGCTGGAGTTGCTGTTGGCCACGCCGCTGGCGGTGGAAGACATTGTGAACGGACAGCGAGAGGCACTGCGGAGGCAATTCCAACGAGCGGTTTGGGCGCTTTCGCTGGTCAATGTTCTGACGCTTTTGTTTGCTTTCATCATGACAGCGTTTGCCGGCGGGATGCCTTCGGAAGAAGCTTCCATGTTCGTTGAAGTATTGCTTGGCAGCATCGTCGTGCTCTGGCTGGATGCCAGCGCGCTGAGTTGGCTGGGGATGTGGCGGGGCTTGACCGCCAAAAGATATCCCCGCTCCGTCCTGGCCACTTGGGGGCAGGTGATGGCGCCGCCGTGGCTGGCCTTCTTCCTTTTCATTTTTATTGGACCCATGTTGTCGGCCGGGTTGGACCCTGGCGCGGTGGAGTTGTTCATCCTGCTCTGGTTTTGCGTGGGCGCGATGGTTGACCTCCTGAGCATCAACTGGGCCAGGGATAACTTGGTCAGATGCCTGCGCTCCACCGTGGCGGAAAGCTATGACCGGTAGCCGTTCCCATCGTTTAATCCTTGGCCTTTGCGCCGCGCCATTGCGCCAGCATCGCTTCGGCGTGGCGGCGGGCGGCTTCGGTCGGGCCGCCGAGCATCCGTGCGATTTCACCCGGCCGCTGGGTGTCGTCCAGCAGGGCAATTTCCGAAAGGGTGCGTCCGCCCTCCACCCGCTTGGCCACGACAAAATGCGACGGCGCGGCCGCCGCCACCGCCGGCAGATGGGTGATGCAAATCACCTGGCGCCGCCGCGCGATGCGCCGCATTTTCTCCCCGACCGCCGCCGCGGTTTCGCCGCCCACGTTGGCGTCAATTTCATCAAACACCAGCACCGGAATTTCGTCCTCCTCCGCCAGCGCCGTTTTCAGCGCCAGCATGACCCGCGACATTTCGCCCGACGAAGCAATGGCGCGCAGCGGGCGGGCCGGTTCGCCGGGATTGGGGGCGAATTGAAAATCAATCTCATCCAGGCCGGAGACGGAACCGGCCGGGAGGGAATCAGTGGTCTTGACAGTAATGTCAAAGCGGCTCTGCTGAAAGCCCAGGTCGCGCAAGTGTTGCATGGCCGCCCTGGCCAGCCGGGGAACGGCCTGGCGCCGTTGCGCCGACAGCTCCTGTCCCACCTTCCAAAGTTCGCCCGCCAGCTTCTCCCGCTCCTGGTTGATGCGCCCCAGTTCCGCCGCGCGCTGTTCGAGCTTTTGCAATTTCCGGCCCGCTTCCGCGCCGAAGGCCAGCACCTCCGCCAGGGTCCCGCCGTACTTGCGTTTGAGGGAATGGATCAAATTCAACCGCTCCTCCATTTGGCCAAGGCGCGCGGGGTCCAGCTCAATGGCGTCGGCATATCGTCTCAAGCCGGACTGCAAATCGCGCCAGGCAGCGGCGGCCTGCTCGTGGGAAAGGAGCAGACTTTGCGCGCCGCCGTCAATGCGCTGGAGGGCCTGCAAGGTCCGCCCCAATTCCCCGGCCTGGACGAGGAGGCAGGAGTCCTGTTCACTCAAGACGTTCAGGGCGGCCTGGCACAACTCCAGCAGGCGGGCGGCGTTGCTGGCGCGCTGAAATTCCTGTTCCTGCCGCGCCTCTTCGCCGGCTTGCAAATGGGCGGCGGCAATTTCGCCGGCCTGAAAGCGGAGCAACTCCAATTGCTGGGCGTAGGCGCGCTCGTCCACGATTAAGGCCGCCTTCTCCGCCTCCAGCGCGCGCGCCCGCCCGGCCAGGGCGGCGAACTTGCCGCGCAAGCCGCCCAACCCGGCAAAGGAGTCCAGGATGTCCCGTTGCCGCGCCGGATCGAGGAGGGACTGATGGTCGTGCGGCCCGTGCATGTCCACCAAATCCCGGCCGAGGGCCGCCAGCACTTGCAGGGTGGCGGGCGAGCCGTTGATAAACTGGCGGTTGGCCCCGGCGGCGGTGAAGACGCGTTTGAGAATCAGTTCCCCCTCCGGGCACGGTTCCAGCCCGTTTTCCTCCAGAAATTGGTCCAGCCCAGGGCGGCGGGCCCGCGCCTCCAACACCGCCTCCACCGAGCAACTGTCACAGCCGCTGCGAATAAGGGTGCGATCGGCCCGCCCGCCGAGCAGGAGGTTGAGCGCGCCGATGATGATGGATTTGCCCGCGCCGGTTTCGCCGGTGATGGCGTTGTAACCCGGCCGCAAGGCCAGCGTGAGGTCGGTGACCAGCGCCAGATTCTTGATGCGCAATGTGCCTAACACGCCCGGCGAATTTAGGGTTCGAGGATGAAAGAGGAAAGCGCAAAGTAGCCCCGGGCGGGTGGGAGCGGGCCAATTCATGCAGACAATGTGGAGGAGCGGGGAGACTGGAGTGGTGGAGGGAGGGTGTGGTGGGCGACGCGTGATTGGATGGATGCAACCCCTCACCCTAACCCTCTCCCCACTTCGTGGGGCGAGGAAATCGGCAAATCGCATGGTGGTGGTATCAAGCTGCGCCACTGGCCGAAGGGCGCGCGCTTTCGGGCGTGACGGCGGGGGGGTAGTGCCCTAATTTGTAGTGTCGAGCCTGTGGCTCGAAATCGGCGCACAGCGCCGACGCTACAACAATGGAATTTGAACACAACCCGCACGAGCGCGCCGGGGATGAAGATGGGCCGCCCTGAATGATGCCATGAAAGACGAATATTTGCCGCCGGAATTGCTCGAGTTTGAACGGTTGTTGCACAGGCCGAACAACGACCCGACCGGCCTGGCGGGGTTTTTCAGCGCCGGCGAACTGTGGGTTTCGCGGGTGCCGGCGCGGCTGGATGTGATGGGCGGCATTGCCGATTACTCCGGGGCCAACGTCTGCGAAGCGGTGCTGGGGCGCGGGATTCTCATGGCCCTGCAGCCGCGCAATGACCGGACCTTGCGCATCCGCACCCTGCAGGCCGGCCAGCGCAACCTGCCGGTGGAGACGCGCATCCCGCTGGATTATTTTGCCGCCGGCGACAGCCTGGCGGAGTACGCCGACGTGCGCGCCTTGTGCCGGGTCAATCCGCTGGTGAACTGGGCGGCTTACATCGGCGGGAGTATTTTCACTTTGCTCAAGGAGGAACCGGTCCAGCTCCCCTTTGGCTTCAGCATGCTGCTGTTGAGCGCGGTGCCCATGAACGTGGGCATCGGCAGTTCGGCGGCGGTGGAGATTGGCGCCTTGAGCTGCCTGAATGCCTACCTGGGCATCCAGCTTGACCCGGCTCGCATGGCGCGCCTGGGACAGATGGCGGAGAACCATGTGGTCGGCGCGCCTTGCGGCATCATGGATCAAATCTCGGTGACCAGCGGGCGGGAAGGCCGGCTCACCCACATTCTGTGCCGGCCCGGCGCGGTCATGGGGGAGGTGGAGATTCCGCCCGGCACGGGCTTCGTCGGCATCAACTCCATGGTGCGGCGCTCAGTGGCGGGCAATCCTTACGGAGACGCCCGCATCGGCGCGTTCATGGGCAAGAGAATTATTAACGACCTCCGCGCCGACCGGGGCGGGGAGGCGCTGGATTATCTGACTGAACTGCCGCTGGGGGAATTCCAGGCGCAATTCGCCAAGGAGATTCCCCCCCAGATGATTGGCTCGCAATTTCTGGCCCGCCACAAAACGCACGACGACCCGGTGACTAAAATCCAGCCCGACGCCAGCTATCGCGTCGCCGGCCCGACCCGGCATGCCATCGAGGAGAACGAGCGGGTGCTGCGGTTCATGGACTGCCTGCGCGCCGCCAAGGCCGGCGAAAAACATGCTTTGGAGACCGCCGGCGAATGTATGTTCGCCGCCCACGACAGCTACCGCGACAATTGCCAGCTCTCGATCGGGGAGGTGGATTTCCTGGTGGACGCCGTGAGGAAGAGGGGAGCCAAAGCCGGGCTGTTCGGCGCGAAAATCACGGGCGGCGGCACCGGCGGCACGGTGGCGGTGTTTGGGCGATTGGAGGCCTTGCGGGAGCACATCCTGCTGATTGCCACCGAGTATTCGCGCCGCGTGGGGGTGATGCCGGACATTTTCGAGGGCACCTCGCCGGGAGCGGTGGAGTTTGGAGCCCGGCGTTATCTGTTCAACGCCGCGGGGTGGCGCAGATTCATGGCGTGAGGCACTCCCGTTATGGCGGACCACCCCCTTGTGCGCAAAGCGGTCATTCCCGTGGCGGGCCTGGGGACGCGGCATTTTCCGGCGTCGCATGCAGTCAAGAAGGAATTGTTTCCCATCGTGGGGGCGGACGGAATCGCACGCGGCTTGATTCATTATCACCTGCTCGAACTGGCGGAGGCGGGCATCGAGGAGATTTGCCTTATCGTCCAGCCGGGCGAGGAGGCGGTGATCCGCGCCTATTTGCAGGGGCCGGGCGGGGACTACCTCCGGCGTTTGGAAAAATATCCCGCGCTGCTGCGGGAAGCGGGCCGGATGCGCGGCCTGGCCAAAGGAATTCATTTTGCCGCGCAGCGCGAGCAGGAAGGCTACGGTCATGCGGTTTTTCAGAGCCGGGAGTTCGCCGCGGGTGAAATGGTGTTGCTCTGCCTGGGCGATCATTTGTTCCGCGGCAAACCGGTTTCGCCTTACCGCCAACTGGCGCAAATGGCCGGGGCCGGGCAGGGCCGCAGCATTTCCGCCGTGAACCGCATTGCGGAGGGCGAATTGCAAGGCTACGGCACCATCGCCGGGACGCGCCGCGCGGAAAATCCGCGATTGATTGACGTCTCGCGCATCGTCGAAAAACCCGATCCCGCCCTGGCGCGCGCCCAACTGCGCGTCAATGATCTGCCGGAGGGGACCTGGCTGGGCTGGTTTGGGATGCACCTGCTCGCCCCCTCCATTTACGAGGTGCTGGCGGAAATGATCCGCGACAATGTGCGCGACGGCGGCGAATTCCAACTCACCCGCGCCCAGGAAATCCAGCGCCAGCGGGAGGGGTATTTGGCGCTGGAAATGACGGAGGCGGAGCGGTTTGATTTCGGCACGCCGGATGATTTCGTGCGCAGCGTGGCGGCCTTCCGGCGGGCGTGAAGACTGACCCGTGACCGCCCCCCGGGCTTGATTGGATGCACCATCAATAGTATTATTTTGCCATGAGCGCGAATGAACTATTGGAAAGGGTGAAAACCTTGCCTCCGCGTGAACGCCGGAGATTTTTTGACGGTGTCCACGCACTGGAGGGAGCGATTTGCCCCCAGCCAGCGCCTCAATCCAAGCGCCGGGTTCGTTGGCCGGATGCCGCGGCGCGGCGGCGCAAAATTGTGGGCGATAAAGTGGTGCCTAATCTGGTCCTGCTGGCGAGGGAGCAGGAGCGTTACTGAGGGCGCATGAGCCTCTACGCGGACACCAGTCTGCTCATTTCGTATTACATCAGCGATGCCAACAGCACTCGCGCCCAGGGTCTCATTCATGCGATGACCGGCCCTTTGGCGTTTACCGGTTTGCACCGCTTGGAAATGCGGAGCGCGCTGACGTTGGGTGTTTTTCGGCACATCCTGACGCCGGCCCAAATCAGCGCTGCCTGGTCCGATGTTGAACGCGATTTGCGAGCCGGGCGCTTGTTTCCTCAACCCATCAATTGGATGCCGGTTTTTCGAGGAGCGGCGCAATGGGCTGCCCTTCACGGAACGACCGTCGGCTGCCGCAGCCTCGATGTTCTGCATGTGGCCACCGCCAAAAAGCTCAACGCCGCGGAGTTCTTCACGTTCGACAATCGGCAGAAAGCATTGGCGCTCCTGCTCGGTTTGACTGTGAAACCATAAAGATTGCCGGCGGAGTTGGCCTAAACTTCCACGCTTAATCCCGGCTGGGGCTGGATGATTTTGATTTTTGGGTAGCGGTCGCGGATTTGGTCCTCCACCCATTGGCGGGCGCTGGCGCTGCCGTGGCCCAACAAAACCGTGCGCGGCGAAACCACGCCCACAAAATCCACCAGCGACTCGCGGCTGGCATGGGCGGTCAAATCAAAGTCTTCCAGCACACAATGGCGCGTCAATTCGCCGCCACTGGCGCTGAACAGGAAGGGCACGCCGGGCTGGGAGGCTTTGAGCCGGCCGCCAGGCGTGTCCGGGTCGGCGTAGCCGACGAAGAAGATGGCCTGCTTTTCCTGGCCGGCCATGCGGATGGCCAGATCGTGGGCGGGGGTGCCCTCGGTCATCATGCCCGCCGTGAGGACAAAGATGCGGCCGCCGGTGAGCTTCATGTTCAACAGTTGCTCGCGTTCCAGGACGATGAGTTGGAGGGCCTCCAACAATTGCAAATCGGGGTGGCCGCGATTGGCCAGGTGCGCCTTCAAATCGTAGGTTTCGGTGAAAACGCGGCCCAAGCCGCCGATATAGATGTGCTGGCGCCGCAGTTTGTGGGCGGCCATCATCAGGGCCAGTTGGGCCAGGATTTCCTGGGTGCGGCCCAAAGCGAAGGTGGGCAGCAGAATGCAACCGCCGGTGGCCAGGACCCGCTCCATGGACCGGGCCAGGCGTTCCGCCTCGGCCTCGCGGGTGAAGCCGGGCGGGGTGGCGCGTTCGCCCCGGGTGGTTTCCATGATGAGGACATCGGCCCGGATGTCGGAAAAACGGGCGGCTTTGAGGATGGTTTGGTCGTGGAAACAAACGTCGCCGGTATAAAAAAGCGTTTGGGATTTTCCCCGGACCAGGATGCCGGCGGAGCCCAGGGCGTGGCCGGCGTCGTGAAATTCCAGGGTGGGAGGGGGCAGTCCGGCGCGGGCTTTGGCGTGGGAGTTCCATTCGATTTGGCGGTTGTAGCGAAAGCCCTGAAATTGCGGCTCCAGTTCCTCCAGTTCCTGGTGGGTGTAAAAGGGATAGTCCCGGACGCCGTTTTCGTCGCGCTGGCGGATCATGACGTTGACGGAATTATGCAGGACGCGGCCGATGAGGAAGTAGCTCAACTCGGTCATGAGGATGTGGGCCTTGGGGAAATGGCGCATCGCCACTGGCAGGGAGCCAACGTGATCGTGGTGACAATGGCTCAGGGCGATGGCATCCAGGTCTTCCTTGGCAACGGCCGAATAAAGCGGGAGGCTGGCGCGGCCTTCGCGTTTGGGATGCAGCCCCGGCGTCCATGAGAAGGCGGTTGCCGTCCATCTCCACCCACCAGGCGCTGGCGCCAATGTCGGTGTCGGGATTGAGATTAACAATGCGCATGGGGGGCGGCCGCGGCCAGGACGGGGGTGGCAAACCAGCGCCGGAACGCCGGAAAAGGGGGGCTGAAAGAAAATTTGAACATTTGCATGACCTGGCGCGTCAATAGTTATGAGTTCCGAAACTGGAACTGGGCGGGTTTTTGGTTTTCCCATCCAGGTATCCCTTCGGACTCATGGGTTGGTTAGTTTGGTTGTTGGGAGGGCGGATGCTGCAATGGCGTCCGCCCTTTTTTATTGGTCCGGCGGTGTTTTCTCCCGGAGGCGAGGCGTTTTCGGTCATCATGGGGCGGAAATGTATAGGGGGCCGGAGAGGTTTCTCCAAGAAAAATGAATTCGCCTGGCGCCGGTCATGGGCCTCCGGGGCGAGCCTGGGCGACGGGAGCAGTATCGTGAGGCTGGTGAGGCGGCGGTTGGAGCAAGGCCCAATAGCGCAGGCCGCGGGTGCTGATCTGCAACCGGGCAAAGCCAAACCGCTCCATAATGGCTTCGTAAATGGCCATGCCGGTCAGGATCACATCGGCCCGGTCGGGCGGCAGTCCGGCTGTTTTCCGGCGGCTGGCCAGCGGCAGTTGCCATTGGGCTTCCAGGAGCGCGCGCAGGCGCGCCGCGGGCAGGACGGTGGCTTCGATCTGCGCCCTGTTAAAATCCTCCGCCCCGGCCTCCATGCGGGCCAGGATGGAGGCCGTGCCGCTGGTGCCGACTAACTGCACCTGGCCGCGGCATTGGCGCAGGGCGGGTTGGAGCGCCGGGACGACCTGCTGGTCCAGGAATTCCCGCAAAACGGCGCGGCAGCGGCCCAGCGCCTCCAGTCCCGGCGGATCGCCCGGCTGCAGTTGCTCCAGCAAACGCACCGTGCCCAGCGCATAACTGCGGCAGAACCGGGGAACGGCGTTTTCACCCACGATGAATTCGGTGCTGCCGCCGCCCACATCGAGCACCAGCGCCGGCAGGCGGGCCAGTTTTGGATCGCTGGCCACGCCGCGGAAGACCCATTCGGCTTCCTCCTCCCCGGACAGAATCTCCATGGGCAAACCGGATTCCTGACGGATGGCGGCGACCAGTTGGGCGGCATTGAGGGCGTCGCGGGCCGCGCTGGTGCCGATGATGCGGACGGTGCCGGCCCCCAATTGCGCGGCCTTGGCGGCATACTTGGCGGCGGCGGCGGCGGTTTCGGCGATGGCGGCCTGGCGCAGTTGCCGGGTGCCGTAGAAACCGGCGCCCAGGCGGGTCTGATTGCTCTGTTCCAAAACCGGCGTGATGAGCGGGCCGGCCACGCCGGCCACGAGCAATTTGACCGAGTTGGTGCCAACGTCAATGACGGCCCGGCGTTGCGGAGGTTGGCTTTGCATCCGTCACTTGGATTGGCGGCGGGCCAGGACGGCCCCGCCGACTATGCCCGCGTCGTCCCCTTTCTTGGTGGCCACGATGTCCACCCCCTTGGTCGAACCGCTCATGCCGTAATCCTGGGCGGTTTCCACGATAATGGCCATCATTTCCTCGCCCAGGGCGTCAATGACTCCGCCGCCCAGGACGACCACCTGGGGGTTGAGCAGATTGATGACGTTGGCCACGGCGATGCCGGTGTATTCGGCGGCTTCCTCGACGATTTGCTCGACCAGTTTGTCGCCTTTTTTGATGGCCTTGCGCAGATCGCCGCTGCGCAGGTCCTTCAAATCAGGGCCCAGGGATTCGGTCAGGAGGGTCTTTTTGCCATCGGCCACCGCCTCGGAGAGTCGGCGGAAGATGGCGGTGCGGCTGGCCAGGGCTTCAAAACAGCCGCGGCTGCCGCAACCGCATTTGGGTCCGCCCACCTGCAGGACCATGTGGCCGATTTCCCCCGCCGTGCCAGTGAAGCCGGAATATAATTTGCCGCCCAGGATGATGCCGCCCCCGATGCCGGTGCCCAGGAAAATGCCCACGACGTGGCTGGGTTTGGCGGACAGTTCCGTCTCATAAACGCCCAGGATGGCGGCGTTGCAGTCGTTTTCCACGAAGACGGGGATGCCCAGTTGCTTTTCCAGCGTCTTTTTCAGGGGCACGTCCTCCCATTGCAGGTTGGGGGCGAAAATGATGCGGCCGGTCTCGAAATCCACCGTGCCCGGCGCGCCGATGCCAACGCCCTGAACCTGCTTGAGTTCCAGGTCGCATTCATCCACCGCGTCCCGCACGCTGCGGGCAATGCGCTCGATGACTTCCTCCGGCCCGCGCTCGGCCTTGGTGCTGAGCTTGGCGCGGCCCAGGCAGTTGAGGTCCGCGTCGAAGATGCCGGTCAGGATCTTGGTCCCGCCCAGGTCCACGCCGGCGAAGCATTGCAGTTTGGCGGTTGCTTCAGCCATGGTTATTTGCCTGCCAGAACGCTTTCGATGCGTTTGCGCAGTTCGATATTGATTTCCTCGGGCGAGCGATGGCCGTTGACCATGGTAAAGTCGTAAGTGGCCTGCAATTCCTTGAATTTGAGCGCGACCAGGGTCTGATACTTGAGGAAGCTGTCAAACATATCGCGCGACAACCCCAGGTCCATGCCGCTTTCCCAGAAGTCCAGCGCCTGGTTTTTGGCGAAATTGCGCTCCACCAGATCCTCCGGCAGCACGTTGAGATAAAATACCACGTCCGGCACCAGGGCGATGCCATAGAGGTTCTTCAGCCAGGCCATGTCCATGCCCCGCACCAGGTCGCGCACCATTAGCGTGTAAATGTAGCGGTCGGCCAGGACCATCATGCCGGCGCGCAAGCCGGGCAGGATGATGTTCTCCAACTGGTCGGCAAAATCCGTCGCGTAAAAAAGGCTGAAGGTGGTGCGGCTCAAAACGTTGCCCGCCTTGGCGTGGTCCAGTTCTTCGCTGACCAGGGTGGAGCGTTTGAGCCCCACCTGCACGGTGGCGTGGCCGCAGCCTTCCAGCCATTCCACCAGCCGGGCGATCTGGGTGGAGCGGCCCGACCCGTCGGCCCCTTCCACCACAATGAGTTTGCCGCCCAGCTTGGTGAGGTCCATGCCCGGAACGCCCTGTCCGTAGAACTGCCGCGGCTTGGGCCGGGGCACCAGAATGCGCCGGGGATTGGTCTCAACGGGAATGCGCGCGGAACGTTTCATGATATGGGCAGCGGCTTGTGCAGCTTGTACTCTCTCAGGTCCACCCTGGCCGCCACCAGGTCCCGCACGATGGCCTGCTGCGCCTCGATGGGCTGGTTGGCGTCAATGACCAGGAATTTAAATTCCGTGCTCATGGCCAGATACTCCTCCAAAATCCGCCCCTGGAAAATGCGGAAGCTTTCGTAAGGGTCGGACGACAAATGCAAATCCATCCCCGCCTCGAAATACTTCAATTGCGGGCGTCCCTCCAGAATGCGTTGCAGCGAAACCTCCAGCGAGGCCTTGAAAAAAAACACCAGGTCCGGCATGGCGGCGAAATTATAAATGCCGCGCACCCATTCCGGCGGACAGCCCCGCACGGTGTCGCGGCCAAAAGCGGTGAAAATATAGCGGTCGCACAGGACGATGTAACCGGCGCGCAGCAGCGGCACCAACTGGCGTTCGTAGCGGTCGGCGAAATCGGTGGCGTGGATGAGGCTGAACGTGTTGGGCGAGAGCAGCTCGCGTTTTTTTCCCTTGCTCGTGGCGTTCTTGACCAGCTCGGACGAATTCCATTCGCTGAAAAACACCTTCAGCCCCTGCAATTCCAGCCAGCGTTTCAGCAGGTAGATTTGCGTGGATTTGCCCGACCCATCCAGGCCCTCGACGGCGAGGAGGCGTCCGGGAAACCCCAGTTCGGCAAATGTTTTCATCCGCCCCCCATTAAACATCTTTCCCGCCGCCAAACAAACCAAATTTGTGGACCCCGCTCAGTTTTTGGCCGGGCCGGGAAAGGTAGGGCGGGCACTCCGCTGCCCGCCGCGCCTCGCCGCCAGTGGGCTTCTCTGCATGTCGCTTTGCCCCTGCGGCGCAAGGCCCGCTCCTTCCTGCCTCCGGGGAGCACACGTCCCGACAAGTCGGGATGTCCGGTTCAGCGCCCTCGCTGAACCCACTCGCCGGTGTCAGCGACGAGGGCGTCGCCGACGGCACGCGAGGGCGCGTGCGCTCCCCGAAATTGTCTGTTGCAGATGCCGCTGGCGGGGTTACTGTCTAAATCAAGATGAAAACGATCGAAGCGATCATCGAACCGGGCGGCGAGGTGCGGTTGATTGAGCCGGTACAATTGCCGTCACCGCGGCGCGCCCTCGTCACGATCCTTGATGAGGCGCCGATCATCCACGAGGCGGCGCTTTTGAGCGAGGCCGCGTTGGCCGGGGATTGGAATCGCGCTGAGGAGGATGCCGCATGTGCTCATTTGCAGCCTTGACAAGTAAAGCTAACTATAACAACACATGAGATAGAATTCGATAGGAGCAATTTTGGGAGAGTTTATGGGTGGACAAATCCACAGGAATACTGGTTCTTATGAGCGCTATTTTGAAACACCTCCCAATGGCCAGGGCCGTATGTGTTTGCGCCATGCCCATTGCCGGCATGGTTTTTCTTCAGTCCCAAATGTCGTTCATTCATGTCGATCCTGGAGGGCGAGAGCGGTTCGCTAGAGCGTTTCCATAAATGATATAGCTTGACTGGGGCGAGAGGGCTGGCAGGCTTGAGCCATGCGAGCGATACCCGTGTCTGCGCGCGAGCGCATCCTGCAACTCTATGAACAAGGCAAAAGCACCCGCGAGATCGCGGACTTTTTCGGCTTTTGCGTGGCGGCGGTGCGCCGGGTCCGGCAGCAGTTCCAAGAGCGCGGCACGCTCCAGCCGCAAACCCATTTGTGCGGGCGCAAAACGCTGCTGAACGCCGGACGCCAGGCTCGCCTGCAAAAGCTGGTGGCGGCCCAGCCCGACGCGACGTTGGCCGAGTTGGGGGCGCGTCTGGACCGCCCTTTCGGGACCTCCACTGTGGATTTGTGGCTGCGCAAACTGGGGTTGAGCTATAAAAAAAACGCTCTGCGCCGCCGAGCAGAACCGTCCGGACGTGGCCGAAAAGCGGGCCCATTGGCATGAGCGTCTGGCAAGTGACCCACCTGCCCGACTGGTCTTCGTGGATGAAAGCGGGGCCAACACCAAGATGACCCGTTTTTGCGGGCGGTCACCCGTGGGCCGAAGACTGGCGGCCCACGTCCCGCAGGGACATTATCAGACCACCACCCTGGTCTGCGCCATTCGTCTGGCCGGGCCTGCGGCCCCCTGCCTCTTTGAGGGGGCCATGGACGGGGAAATGTTTTTGGCCTGGATCCAGCAGGGGCTGGTGGTGGAGTTGCGCAAGGGTGACTTGGTCATCATGGACAACTTGGCCACGCATAAGGTGACCGGAGTCCGCCAAGCCATCGAAGAGGCCGGGGCAACGCTGCTGTATCTGCCGCCCTATTCGCCAGACTTTAATCCCATCGAAAATATGTGGAGCAAGGTCAAACAAATTATGCGAGGTCTCGCGCCGCGAACCGCCAAGGAACTGCTCCAAGCGGCGAAGATTGCCTTTGAAGCCATCTCCACCGCCGATTGCCGGGGCTTCTTTTTAAACGCCCGCTACGCTACATGATTTATGGAAATGCTCTATCCCGATGCCTCTCTATGATTGGATGGTCGGTGCGGCCTTTATACTGACTAGTATAATACTTTGCGTGATAACTTTCAAACAAGGTTCGCAAATGGAGAAGGTTTTTGGTGCTATCGGCGCGCTCCTCACTGCGTTGCTTTTGAGAAGTTACGTCATCGTTTTATGGATCTCCACCCACCATTAGTTGCCAGTTGACCACATTGGCTATCAAAGCGGTCAGGCCATAGAACTGTGTTGCCCAAAACAGTGACAAAATGCAACCAGGCAGGTGGAAGGGGTGAAACCGTACTTTTGCCCAATGAAATAGACAGGACCCTGCACAATTGGGTAAAAGGTGACCCCTTTGAAGGGTTACCGATAATCGCATAATTATCGTTTTCGTCCCGCATGGTGCGTCAGGTTCGCCAACGAGCCGGTGTCGCCCTGGCCTCGCGCCGCGCTATTTCCAATGACAGAGCCAGCCCCGCGCCTCCACCGTCAGCGGCTGCCCGTTGAGCACCACTTCTGCCGGCGCATCGTTGAAATTCTCCACCACCCAGCCTCCTTGAGTGAACAAATACAGCGCCACCCGGTTCGGCGCCCGAAAGACCGTGCCCAGCGCGCCCAGCAACGGCGCGCGCAGCTCGTCCAACTGCGCTTGCGGCAGCGCCAGCAGGGAAGCCGGTTGCCCTTTTACGGCCAGAACATGCACGTTGGCCGCCTCCAGGTTGACCCGGCCCGCCAGGCGACGCGCCAGACCGTCTGTCAATAACAACGGCCGCCCGGTTTGGATGAAAGCCCCCAGTTCCGCCGCCAGGTTGGTGTCGGCCAGGGCGTCCGCGGAAAGGAAGGCGGCCGGGGCATTGGCCGGGAATTGATGGCAGGGCGCCAGCGGCAAGCCCATCATGCCAATATAATCGAAGACGCACCGTTCCCCCTGCGGACTGCTGTTGGGCGGTTTGTAAGCGGCCAGCCCCACCGGCTCGCGCCGCCGCACCTCGCGCGCCACCGCGAGCAATTCGGGAATGTTGGTTCGCAGCGCCGCGATATCCGCCGGCCCGCTGTCGCGATGCAGCCCGCTGTAGCAGAACAGCATGGATTCGCGCGCGCCCGCCAACACGGTCTGCCGGGCTTGTTCCACGTAAGTATGCTCGGTGGTGCCTAGCCAGTCGTACCAGCCGCCGCCGCACTTTTCGCCGCCAATCCCGCCCAGCCAGCGCATCAGAAAATATCCCCCGTACTGCGCGATTCCGCCCCAGTTCTTGTTGGTGTAGTCGCGGGTTTCGGTCCCCACCCAGATGCGGTCGAAGGCGGCGGTTTCCCGCGCCACGTCGTAGCCGCGTTCCTGGAATTCCTCATACCAATTGGGATATTTGATGATGAGCCGCGCCTTGGGGTTGACGCGCCTGGCTGCGCCCAGCAACCGGTCCTGCGACAGCCGCAGCAGCAATTCGCAGCGATAATCCGGCCAGGTGCCGCCGCTGACCGGATAGGTTTTGGGGCCGATGGCGACGGTCCGGCTGGCGCGCGCCGCGTCGCAATTCGAACAAGTGCAATCGGTACACCAGAAGTCGTCAATCATAATCTCATCGAACAGGCCGGCCGCGAACTCGAACACAGCCTGGAGATGGTCCTGGGTGGCGGGGTCGGTGTAACAGGTCAGGCTCCCCCAATGACCCGCCGAGGGCTTGCCCAGCCGGGTCGTCGTCACGCAGCCCGAGGCGAGGAATCCCGCCGCCCGGAAACGGTCCCGCGCCCGCGTCAGCGTTGGGCCATCCGCCTGCTGGCCATCGCGGTATTCCTCCAAATAAACCTTGGTCACCCCCGACTCCTGGCACCAGCGGATGGCTTCGGCCATCTCGGCCTCCGACGACAAATAGCTGCGAACGCACTGCACGGTGAAGAGCGTGGAGAAGCGGTGAATGTCCGCGGCCTGTTGGGCGGAGGTCCACAATTCCGGCGCCAGGGCGGACCCGGGGCCGGCGTGCAAGCGGGCCGTTCCAGTGAGGAAGGCAATGACCAGCCATCGCATCACCTCACTCCGCAACGTCCGCCGGCCGGCGGGCAAAGGCAGCTTTGCGCGTAAACGGTTCATAAACGGGTCCCGCATCATCGCATGTTTTTATTTTCTTCGTGTATGGCGCGGCAAGTTCGCCAAAGAACCAGCCCACCCAAGTTTATTCGCCTGGCCATCCCGTTCAAGTTCATTCCCGCCAAACGGACCGGCAGGGTGTGAGACAAAATTATTCCTTGAAAGCCGTCGTGCAGGGAGAATCAGGGCATTTAGTATATAGGCTTCGCATACACAGCCGCCTCGTCCGGCTTTCTCTTGAAGGCACGAACAAGCACAGGAGGAAAACGTTAGGTTGAGGCGAACCCAAAAGCCGGGTCAGTGGAAAAGCCCGACCTCACCCCGGCCCTCTCCTCCCGGAGAGGGTGAAACATCGGCCGCCCTGGCGAAAGGCCAGCGCCGGGTTTTGCAGGACTCGCCTGCGCCCAAGCCGAGGCGGGCGATGTCGGTTCCTTCTCCCAGGGGGAGAAGGTCAGGATGAGGGCGAGCCACGAAGAATTTTGTCTCACGCCTGATCGGCAGGATGATCGGTGCAATCCGGGCAGTTCCCGATTGGTGCTTCGCCGTTTTCAGTGGAATCGAGCCACCGCTCAACGCCCGCTGAAGCCAAGCCTCTGGCGGCCAGGGAGTCCCGCCTGTTCCAGCCGCTTCTTAATTTTGCATTCTGCATTTTGCATTCGGCATTTTCTTCAAACCGGGGCTTGACAAAAATTAGAACCTATGGTTGAATTGTCAGCGTGAGGCACGTAGGCACAGGCCGGGGTCCGTTTCGGCAGGGAGCGCCCAGCGCGGGCGCGGAGCGCGCGGCGAATTGCCCGCCCCGCGCAACACCAAAAGGGAGGGCGGCTGATTTCAGCTATTTTCACCTGGTTTCACTTGTTTTCACCTAATTTCACCTAATTTCATTTCCCGGCCCCAGGGGGGGTGGGCTTCCCATGCGACTAAATTTATCATTTGGCATTTTTCATTTGTCATGGCTCTTGGCGTTCAGCCTGGCCGCCGTGCGCGTGGAGGCGGCGGAGGTTGTCTTCTATGTCGTGCCGGGCAGCAACGGGGTTTGGTTCGGCCAGTCGCCCGCGCTGTCCGCGGGCGGCAAGGGAGCGACGGCGGGCAGCCTGCCGGCGGTGGTTGAGGCGGTCCGCGCCGCCCGGAAGGGCCTCGGGCCGGATTCGCCGGCAACCATCTTCCTGCGCGGCGGCACTTACGAGCTGGCCGCGCCGCTGGTCCTGACGCCTGAAGACTCCGGTTCTGACGCTCGCCGCCTATGGCAGCGAGAAGCCTGTGCTCAGCGGAGGGCGGAGGATCACGGGCTGGCGAACGGTCGCCGGCAAGCCCGGCTGGTGGGAAGCAGAAATTCCCGCCGTGCGGGAGGGCGCGTGGTATTTCCGTTCGCTCTTCGTCAGCGGACGCCGGGCGCAGCGGGCGCGCACGCCCAACGAAGGCTTCTTTCGCATTGACGGCGACAGCCCGCAGGAACATCCGGCCCGGCTGCATTTCCACGGCGGCGACATCAAGCCGGAGTGGGCCCAGGCGGGAGACGTTGAGGTGGTGGCCTTGTTGGCGTGGGCGGACTTCCGCATGTTCATCCGCGCGGTGGATGCCAACAACCACGTTGCGACGCTCTCGGCCAACCCGCGTCCTTCCAACAAGGAAAACAACGCTCGCTATTTCATCGAAAACGCGCCGGACGGCCTGGACGCGCCCGGCGAATGGCGTCTCGACCGGAGGACCGGCCTGCTGACCTATATTGCCAGGCCGGGCGAGGATTTGACCAAGGCCGAGGTCATCGCGCCGCAGTTGGAGGAATTGGCGCTTCTGCAAGGCGACTTGGCGGCGCAGCGGCCTGTCAGGAATGTGACCCTGCGGGGGCTGACCTTCAGCCACACCGACTGGACGGTGCCCGCCGAAGGCTACGCCGACACGCAGGCGGCCGTGGGCGTGCCTGGCGGCATCAGGGCCGAGGGCGCGACGGACTGCGTTTTGCAAAGCTGCACCTTCACACGCCTGGCCGGCTACGCGGTCGAACTGGGGCGCGGCTGCCAGCGCGACCAGGTCAGCCGTTGCCAGATGTTCGATCTGGGCGCCGGGGGCGTTCGCCTGGGCGAGCCGGAGAAGCGCCCCGGCGCGTTGGAGCAGAACCACAGCCACACAATTATTGACAACCACATTCACCACGGGGGCCTGGTTTATCCGCCGGCGGTGGGGGTTTTTATTCTGCAAAGCGGCAGCAACCTGGTGGCGCACAACGAAATTGACCACCTTTATTACACGGCGATTTCGGCGGGCTGGACCTGGGGCTACCAGGAGTCGCCTTGCCGGGAAAACATCATCGAGTTCAATCATCTGCACGACCTTGGCCAGGGGATGCTCAGCGACATGGGGGGCGTCTATACGCTGGGCCTCCAGCGCGGCACGATCATCCGCCACAATCTTATTCACGATGTGGAGAGCTTCACCTACGGCGGGTGGGGCCTTTACACCGATGAAGGGAGTTCGGAAATCCTGCTGGAGAACAATGTCGTTTATCGCTGCAAGAGCGCCGGCTTTCACCAGCATTACGGGCGGGAGAATGTCCTGCGCAACAACATTTTTGCCTTTAACCGCGAGGCGCAGCTCATGCGCACCCGCAACGAGGAACACACCTCCTTTTTCTTCACCAATAACATCGTGCTGTTCGACTCCGGCACGCTCCTCGGCGGCAACTGGCAGGGGGACCACTACCTGATGGACCGCAACGTCTATTGGGATGCCCGCCCCGGGGCCGGGCCGGGCGGAATGCTTTTTTCAGGCGTGACTCTGGAGAACTGGCGCGCGCGGGGGCACGACCTGCACTCGCTCATCGCCGACCCGCTCTTCGTCGCGCCCAGGGAATGGGATTTCCGGTTGAAGACCGACTCGCCCGCCTTGCCGCTCGGGTTCAAACCGATGGCCTTGACCGGGGCGGGAGTGCGCCAGGGAGGTTCTCAATGAATGACAACCGCCGGGTCGCGCTTGGGATGGGCCGCTTCTCCCTTGAATCCGGTCAGGCGCAGGTTGGTCACGCTCTCGGCTTCCAGGGCGAAAGTGAAATAGTCCGGGATGTTCCGGCCCCAATGCACCGAGCAGTTTTGCAAGGTGATGTTGCCGGCGTTGCGCAGGCTGAAAGCGGGGTTGCCGTGCGCTTCGATCGGGTCCGGTGCCTGGGTCGGGCGGTTGTCGAACAAGCCGCCCGGATATTTGGTCCAGCGCTCCAGGGTCACGGCCACGTTGTCCAGGAGCACGTCCTGGATGGGGCTGGCGGCCGCGCCGCGGAGGCGCACGCTGTTCTCGGCGCGCCCGGTGATGTTTTGCAGGGTGATGTGGCGCATCGTCCCCAGTTTCGTCTCCGGCGTGCGCGGCAGGGCGGTCAGGGAAACGGCTTCGCCGCGGCCC
The DNA here is from genome assembly GCA_963707025.1 of uncultured Verrucomicrobiae bacterium. GTDB lineage: Bacteria > Verrucomicrobiota > Verrucomicrobiia > Limisphaerales > Palsa-1400 > JBEKOF01. The sequence goes on from CAVPOM010000007.1 coordinate 169,279, forward strand.
CACCACGGATCGCCGTAATAACGGGAGACCAACTGGATGTCGCGAAATTGCACGTTATAAACGCTGCCTTCGTCGCGCAGTTGGATGGCGAGGCCGCGGCTGCCGGTGAGAATCCGGCAGCGCTCAAACAAAATATCGTGAATGTCGCTGGTGGTTTCGGTGCCGATCTTCAGGCCCGCATCCTGCGTTTCCAGCACGCAATCGCGCACGGTGATGTTGGCCGACGGGCCGTAAGCGCCGGTCTGGCGGGTGGTTTTGATGACGATGGCGTCGTCGCCCGAGGTGATGCGGCAGTGGCGGATTTCCACGTCCTGGCAATGGTCGGGATCAATGCCGTCGCAGTTGGGCACGTCGAGCCGGTTGCGGATGGTGACGTTGTCAACAAGAACATGGCTGCAGCCCAGCAGGTGCAGCCCCCAAAAGGGCGCGTCCCCGAAGGTGATGTCGCGGATTTCCAGGTTGGTGCAGCCGGTGAGGGTGAACATTTTGGGCCGCCAGGGCGCGCCGAGCCACCATTCGCCCACCGGGTCGTAACCGGTCATGAAGGCGAGGGATCGCCCGCGGATGTGGCCGCGGCCGCTGATTTGCAGGCCGCTGGCATGGCGGGCCGTGATCACCCCGTCTGCCGCATAGTCGGAACGGTTGGTGCTGATGAGCAATTCACCGTCAAGATGAAAATCAATGCCGCCGCGCAATTCGAGCGTGCCGGTCAAAAAGCGGTGTCCGCGCGGCAGCAGCACGCGCGCGCCGCGGCCGGCCCGCGCGGCGGCGTCAATGGCGCGCTGGAGGGCGGCCGTGTCCAGGGTGACGCCGTCGCCCGCGGCGCCGAAATCCAGGACGGTGAAGACCGGGCCGGCGGCCGGGGCGTTGGGCGCGGCCAGGGAAAGCCAGAGCGCGGCGGCGGAGGCGAGTTTGCGCAGGAATAAAATAGGTTTGACAGAACGGCCAGGCATCGGATGGCTCCTACTTCAAGGTCACGTCCCAAACCCGCGAGAAGCGGGAGGTGGCGCCGTCGGCGCCCTGCACCGTGAGCACGGCGACATAGGCCCCGGCGGCTTTGTAGGCGTGGATGGGGTTTTGCCCGGCGGAGATTTCGCCGTCGCCGAAATCCCACTGCCAGGAGGAGATGTGGCCGATGGATTGGTCCTGGAAGGCCACCAGGCGCCGGTCCATGTCCTGGATTTGAAAGGTCCATTTGGCCTCAAGCGTTTTCAGGAAGCGCGGTTCCAGGGGCATGAGTTCGAAGCGGCACAGGTAATCGGCGTTGCCAAAAAAGGTGTGATGGCGCGAGAGGTTCCAGAAGCCGTGGTTGCCGGGCGCATGAGGGTCGGTGTAATCAATCACGGCCCAGGCCAGGCCGATGATTTTATTTTCCGTCAGGACGGATTCGACGGCGCGTTTGGGTCCTTCGGCGCCGGCGTAATCGAAGGGGGTGATCCAGAATTCCAAGACCAGATGCCCCGGCTGGCCGGGCCTGAAGTTGTAGGAACAGGCGTGATTGGCGTAGGGCAGATCCTTGGCCCATTGTTGGGGGCCCCAGAACATGCACCAGTCCTTGCCCTCCGCCGGGGTGAAGATGTGGTAGTTTTGCGCGTGGGCGTTTTGCAGGGCCAGGTAGGTTTCCCATTTGCCGCCCAGGATGTCGCGGTTGGTTTCAAATTCCTGCTCGAACGGTCCGCCGGAGAGGTCGCCGTCAACCACAATTTCAAAGGTGTCGTTGTGCAAATCCGGCCGGGAAAAATCCCAATAGTCTTTATCGGCCTCGTAAAGAAAAAAGAGGCGGTTGAGTCCCTTGACCCAGCCGACTCTGACCCGGACATTGAGGTGGTTGGGGTCATTGGTGTGGTGGTGCATATCGTCCAGCAACTGGTCCGAACCGATGACGTAATCTTCGGGCACGATGTCCCAATCATTGGTTTTGCCATCCATGGTGGGGATCATGTTTGGCGGGAATTGGAAAATCTTGAATGTGGTATTCGTCCGGTCCAGGGCCAGGGCGGCATGGGCGGCCAGGAGCAACGCGGCGAGGGGGAGGGTTCGTTGGAAAAGTTTCATGGCAGAGACGGGGTGGAAGGTTCAATCAAAATCCGGGCAACTCATAAATTAGTGGCACCCGGGACAGGGCCGCTGGCATTTGTCGTTGTGCAGTTCATGGCCGCAACGCGGGCACCAGCGCCAGGATTCGCCCTCCCTGTTGCCGGAGGCGTCGCCTGGCTCCTGCCCCGATTGAGGAAGGGCCACAAGCGTCGTCTTTCTTTTTCGGTTCGGCGGCCATGAAGACATCTTCCGCCAGGAGGCATCGCCAATCAACAATGGATAATTAACAATGGCCAACGCTGATTTCCAACGGTTTCAGGTTTGCTTGCCGCCCAGGCGAAGGTTGTCTCAAAGAAACCGGACTGCCACTTCGTTTTTTACGCGCACAAAATGTTGATCTTGCGTCGCAATGGCTAATCCGTGCGCTTTCGCGACGGTGAATTGGTATGCATCATCGAAATCCAGACCGAAAACCTGAGCCGCCCGCGCCACCGCGGGATAGCCAGTCCGGTCTAAATGCAACAGGGCGAGGTTTGGCATGGAATCGGTGAGAAAATCGCCAAATAGTTTCGCCTGCTGACGGCGCAGGCTGATGACACCGATGGAATGAAGCGAGAAATCAGCGATGGCCAGAGCCCCAGTGTGTTGTTGGAGAAACTGTTCGCACTTCACGCGGCCCGGCTGGTTGAGCAGGATTTCAAGGAAGACATTTGTGTCCACCAAAAAACTCATCGCCATTCGTTGGCTTTGTGCTGCAATTCGACGGCGGTAAATTCCTTGCCCAAGTCAGCCATCCCACCCGCCCAAGTGAATTTGAAACCGGGCGGCTTTGCGGACTGCGCCGACGGGCTTGACTGCCCGGCCAAAAAATCGAGAAAGGCGAGAAGCTGCTTCCGGGATTCTTCCGGCAGCGATTCAATTTTGGCAATGATGGCTTCGCGACTCATGGAAAAAGAATAAACCTGTCCAACAACGAGAGCAAACAAGTTTTTACATCCCCAAAACGGGCGGAACCTACGGCACAACTTGAAGTTGAATCGAGTCATCCTTGTGGATAATCTCCCGCCATGCACAAGTTTCTGCCGGGTGTAACGCTTGTTCTGATGCTGGCTGCGGGCTGCCAGGCCCCCCGCCAGGAAGCCCAGCCGCCGCGCCGTTTCGATGTCCGCTCCCTCGGCGCCACCGGCAACGGCACGGTCAAAGATACCGTCGCTTTCCAAAAAGCCCTCGACGCCTGCGCGGCGGGCGGCGGCGAAGTCGTTGTGCCCGCCGGAAATTACTTGATTGGCAGCGTGACCATGGGTTCGCACACGACGCTGCGGCTGGAAAAGGGGGCCGCGCTCCTCGGCAGTCCGGACGCGGACGATTATCCGCTCATCCAGGCGCGCTGGGAAGGGCGCCTGCGGGAATGCCACCGCGCGCTCCTCTCCGCCAGCAATGCCACGCAAATTGCCATCGTCGGCGAAGGTTCCATCGAGGGCAACGCCGCCCTGGGCAATCTGCGCAATCCGCGCGGCCCGTGCCTGCTGGAGCCGGTCGAGTGCCAGGATGTTCTGCTTGACGGATTTTCCACCCAGTTCGCCCGGCTCTGGTCCATCCACCTGGCCTTTTGCGACGGCGTCGTCGCCCGCAACCTCATCATCCGCAGCGCGCGCAGCCGCAGCAACGGCGACGGCATTGACGTGGATTCGTGCAAACACGTCCGCATCGAGCATTGTGATATTGATACCGGGGACGACGCCATCGCCCTCAAGTCCGGCCGCGGCGCGGAAGGCGCGCGCATCGGGCGGCCCACCGAAGACGTGGTGATCACCAATTGCATTTTGGGCAGCGCCTTTGCCGGCGTGGCCGTCGGCACCGAACTTTCCGGGGGAATCCGCCGCGTCGTCCTGCAAGACTGCACCTTCACCAGCGGGGCCAACAGCATTTTCATCAAGAGCCGGGATGATCGGGGCGGCTACATCGAAGACATCCAGGGCAAAAACCTGGATTGCCGCGCCAGCACGTTCCTGGTCATTGATCTGCTGACCAAGGGAATTCCGGACGAAGAACCGGTCACCGGCCCGGCCGGGCTGACCCGGGCGCGCGGGCTTTCTTTCGCCAACATCAAGGTCAACGTGCAAACGCTGCTGGACGCGCATCTGCTTTCCCCGGACCAACCGCTCGACGGACTTTCCATTGCCGGTGTTTCCGGCGAGTGCCGTCGCGCCATCCATCTGGCCAACCTCCGCAACGCCAGCCTGCGCGACATTCATGTGAGCGGCTACAACGGGCCATTCCTGACCCAGACCAACGCCACCGGCCCCGGCCTGGACAAAATCACCGTGCCCGAGGATACCTTCTCACGCTGAGAATGCAGAATTGTGAATAGAGAATAGTGAAATGACAACACCCATGCGCACCGTCGCCGTCCCATTGGGTCATCGCAGCTATCCCATTTTTGTGGGAGCCGGTTTGCTTTCCGAGCTGGGCCGATTTGCCGCCGAAAGGGAACTCGGCCGCCGCTGCGCGGTCATTTCCGACGACCGGGTGGCGGGCCTCTACGCCAAGCCGGCTTTGGCCGCTCTCCGTTCCTCCGGGTTTGAAGCGCGGTTGATTTGCGTGCCGCACGGCGAAACTTCCAAAAGCCTCAAAATGGTCCAGGCCGCCTGCGACCAACTGGCCGCGCACCGCCTGGAACGGAAATCCTTCCTCGTCGCCCTGGGTGGCGGCGTGGTGGGGGATCTGGCCGGATTTCTCGCCGCGATTTATTTGCGCGGCATCCCGTTCGTCCAGGCGCCCACCACCTTGCTGGCGCAAGTGGACAGTTCGGTCGGCGGCAAAGTCGGCGTCAACCTGAAAGCCGGCAAAAACCTGGTGGGCGCCTTTCATCAGCCCCGTTTTGTCCTTTGCGATTTGCGGCACGCTGAACTCCCTGCCGCCCCGCGAATTTCGCGCCGGATTGGCCGAGGTCATCAAATACGGCATCATCTGCGACGCGCCGCTGTTTGCCCGCCTGGAACGCGACCTGCCCCGGCTGCTGCGCCGCGACACGAAAATTCTGGCCGAAGTGGTGGCGCGCTGCTGCGAAATCAAGGCCGAAGTGGTCCGCCAGGATGAAACCGAAACCGGCCTGCGCGCCATCCTCAATTTCGGCCACACCATCGGCCACGCCATCGAGAACATTTCCGGCTACGGAAAATACCTGCACGGCGAGGCCATCGCCATCGGCCAGGTGGCCGCCGCCAAACTCTCCGCCGCCTTGACCGGCCTGCCGCCGGAGGACGCGGCGCGCATCGAAAAACTTTTCCGGCGCGCCGGGCTGCCCGCCGCCATCACCCTCTCCGCTCCGTCCCGGTCGCGCCTGCTCGCGGCCATGCAACTGGACAAAAAAGTCAGCGGCGGCCAAATCCAATTCGTCCTCGCCCGCCGCATTGGCCAGGTCGAACCCAGCCACAAAGTTCCGCCGGCCCTCATCGCAGAAGTTTTGGCGCCCGCGTGCCCAGCCGCAATCCGCCCTGTCCTCCGCAGGCTTGGCGAAGGAGGAAATTGAGCCATGTCCGCCATCAATGAAACCATTGTCCGGGAGTACTTCGAGTTGTACGGTTTTCTCGTGCGCCAGGATCGCAAGTATGAGGCGCGCGGCAAGCAGGAGGTGGACGGCATTGATTTCGTCGTCTGGAATCCGCAACCCGTCAAACCGGAGAAAGCCGCTCCTTTCATCCTGGATAGCGCGGACCTGCCCTCCGTCAACCGTGCCCTGGTCGTGGTGCGCGGCTGGCACACCGAATCCTTCGGGCCGGCCCTGCTGGAGAGTTCGCCCGAAATATTCCGCTTCGTCGAGCCGGCCGTTTTCCAGCAGGCGGCGCGTGCCTTCAGTCCGGATTTCGCGCCGTTGAAGATATTGATTGTGCCGTCCTTGCCGCAAACGGCGGCGGCGCGGGAACAAAGCATCGCCATCCTGCGCGCCAAGGGAGTGGACGCCGTCATTCCCTTTCGCACCATGCTGGTGGAGCTGATCGCCCGCACCGAGGTCAACCGCAACTACGACAAATCCGACCTGTTGCAGGTGATCCGCGTCCTCAAGAACTACCAATTGTTCAAAGACCCGCAATTGGAACTGTTCCGCGGCGCGCGCCGTGCCAAGCGCCCGCGCCGCGCCTGATTTCTGCGAAAGATGACCCCGGCATGAAAACGCCAGGCCATCCCAACGTGAAAAGAATACTTCGCTTAATTTTGCAGGCGTGCTTGATTCTGGCCGCCGGTTTTTATTTGGAGGGATGCGCCTCCTCCGAATGGAAAGGATACCAGGGAAAGCCGTTTCGCGACAGCGTCTTTCATGGAGGACCGCAGAAGATCCCCGGACGCGTGCAGTGCGCCTTCTATGATTTCGGAGGAGAAGGCATCGCCTATCACGATACGGATGCAACCAACCACGGCAGCGGAGGGCTGAATCCCGCGGACGGAACGTATCTGAACGAGTTTCGCATGACAGAAGGCGTGGATACGTCCTACACGAAATTCCACGACGGAATTGACAACAATCCCTGCAACCTGGTGCAACCGCCGGAGGGACAACTCTACGTGGGTTGGACGGAACCCGGCGAATGGTTCAATCTGACCGTGGCGGTTGAGCAGGCCGGTGTTTACACCCTGGATCTCTTATACACCTCGAACCGGGGCGGGACGATTTCCCTGGATCGAAACGGCGGGCCGTTGGTTTCCGCGATCAACATTATTTCAACCAGAAACGACCAGGATCCCCTCGCCTGGAGGCAATGGCACCATTGGAACATCATGACCAACATGGCCGAAGTGGAATTGCCCAAAGGGGTGTGCGTTTTGACCCTGCACATCGTCACGGAGGGCAACATGAATCTGGCCTGGCTGGATTTTAAGCCGAGCCATAAAGGGCGCTCCGGGTCCACGGCGGACCCTCAGCGCACCACGGGCGTCCAGTTGGCTTCGAAGCGGGTGCCCACCATCAGCTTGATGACCAGGCCGTAGCTGCCGATTCCGGCCGGGACACGATTGGCCTTTAGAAAACTGTTGTAGATGCGCGCCTGCAAGGCGGCCACAGCCGGCTTGCGGCGTTGCCGCGCCCGCTCTCGTATGGCGTTGATGTCGCTGACAACCTGCGGAGAAAGCTCCGGCCATGAATCGCTGGCATTGCGGCTTCGCCTGGGCAGATAAAAGGACAGACTCAGCCAGCCGGAATAGCGGATGGCCGGAAGGTCGCTGCGCAAACAGGCCAGGATGCCAATGAAGTTGGCCTCCGCCTCATCCGCAAACCCGGCCAGGTGCGCCCATTCGTGCGCCAGCAGAAAGGGCCTCTCGAAGGGCAGGACGTTGTCGTCAAGGATAACTTCATATCCGAATGGGTTTATAAAGCCATCGAAGCCCCCGGCGTCCAGGATGGGATTGACCAGGGAGGTCCGCGGCGCCACGCCGCTGAAAGCCGGGCGGTGTCCCAATTCCCGGACGACTTGCTGAAAGGATCGCTCCAGGGCCGCGCGCCATTGTTCCGGCGGCGGCATGGGCGGCCCGCGCGCGGCGGCCACTTCCGCGTTCAAATGTTCCATGGTTGACTTGGACAAGGCCAGCGTGGCCTGCGGCGTGACCCGTTTGGCGTCCCAATCCAGCTTGGAAGTCAGGGGGAGCCGCTGATAGTTGAGTCCCCACAGAAATTCAAACGCGCAGACCCACGCCGCCGCCAGCGTGAGCGTGCCGAAGGCCGCGCCTCCGGCGGCCCGCCACCTGCGCCCGGCCCCGGCGGAGCGGATCTTCCAAATCCACCAGGCGGGAAGGCCGAGGGCCACCGTGATCAGGAGCAAGTCCAGCACAGGGACGGGCGACCAGCGCGTGAGAGGCTTGACGCTCGCCGCCAGATGCGGATAGAGGCCGGTGGAATAAAGATTCTCAACCCAGCGGGCGGGCCACCGGATCGCCGCCAGCGCGATGGCGGCCAGCACGATCAAAATCCTGATGCCGTGATAATTGCTGATTTTCAATCAGTGAACCAAACAGGATGGCGCTGGGCGGGTCAGGGATGGGTCCAAAACTGGATGTTTTTGATATAGACCTCCATTGCGGGGCTGGCGCCGCTTTGGGCGTAAACGCCGTCTTTCATGTAAAAGTCCGGGGCGCCGTTGTCCTTCTTGGTGAAGACCTGCTTGCCGTCTATCCAGGTTGCAATGAGATGGGTGTTGAGATCGTGCCGCACGACCAGGTGAAACCACTTGTCGTAGAGGTTGGTGGCCAGGATGGGCTGTCCGCTGTAAGAATGCAGGGAGCCGCCGCTGTCGCTCTTGATGAACAGCATGAAGGTGGTGGCCCCGTAGCGGGGAGATTCGGCATTGCCGGTGTGAATCTGCATGACGCAGGCGTTGCTGGTCCCGGCGGGGACCATCAAGTCGGCGGCGTATTGGATCTGGTGGGAAGTGTAGTCCGGATCGAATCGCTGTTCGGTGCGCGGTTTGGTGGTGTTGCCGGAGGCGAAGGGGGCGTCGTGGTTCAGCACCCGCAGGTGATAGACCCCGTTGGACACCGAATAACGGTCGCTCTGGGGCAGGTTGTAAGGAGATTGGACCCGGAATTTCACGGGCGCTTCGGTCCATCCTTCCAGGCCCGGTTCAGTTCCGGCCAAGGCGGCGGCGGCGGCCAGGGCGAGAAGGGGCCAGGGCAACTTCAGGAGGCGCAGTTTTCCAAGCATGCCGCCGAATTTGCGCCAGAGGAGTCGGGAGGTCAATGGAATAGCAGGCCAGAGCGTAATGCGTCAGCGACGATGGAGCAAGGCAGGGTGAGACTCTGTCGAGCTGTGACTTTCTACAAAGAAATCCAGTTTCGGCTCGAACGGAGTCTCGCCCTGCCAGGCGCTCCGCGCATTCTTTCATTTATCATTTTGCATTTTGCATTTAACATTCTCCCCAATGCGCGCCGACCAAACTACCGCGGATTCCGGCGGCGAAACGCGCCGCCAATTCCTGAAACAATCTTTCGCCGCCGCCGTCGCGGGCGCCGGCGCAACCCTGCTGACCGGCTGCGCCGGCGTCTCTGCCGCGGAAGAACCCGCCCGCGCCGCCGGGCCGTGGCATCGCCGCACGCTGCGCTGGGGACAAACCAACATCACGGAAATTGACCCGGCCCGCTACGACATCCCGTGGTGGCGGCAGTATTGGAAACGGACCCAAACGCAGGGCGTCATCATCAACGCGGGCGGAATCGTGGCCTACTATCCCAGCAAGTTCCCGCTGCATCATCAGGCCGCGTTTCTGCGCGGGCGCGATCTCTACGGCGAACTGGCCGCCGCCGCGCACGCCGATGGGCTGGCGGTTTTGGCCCGGATGGATTCCAGCCGCGCGCACGAGGATTTCTATCGCGCCCATCCCGATTGGTTTGCCCTGGACGCCACGGGCAGGCCGTTTCGCACGGGCGAACTTTACACCGCCTGCATCAACAGCCCCTATTACGGGCAATATCTTCCAGACGTGTTGCGCGAAATCATCCAACGCACCCGGCCCGAGGGCGTCACCGACAACAGTTGGAGCGGGCTGGATCGCAACAGCATCTGCCATTGCGAAAATTGCGCCAAAAATTTTCGCGCGGCCGCGTCCCAGGACCTGCCGCGGGAAAAAAATTGGAACAGCCCCGCCTATCGGCAATGGATTCAATGGAACTACGCGCGCCGCCTGGAGATTTGGGACCTGAACAATCAAACCACCCAGGCCGCGGGCGGGCCGGATTGCCTTTGGATCGGGATGAACAGCGGCTCGGTGGCGGGCCAGTGCCGCAATTTTCGCGACGACCGGGAAATCTTCCGCCGGGCCCAAATCATTATGCTGGACTATCAGGCGCGCAATGACGCCGAAGGATTTCAAGCCAACGGCCAGGCCGGAAAATGGGTCCACAGCCTGCTCGGCTGGGACAAATTGATTCCCGAGAGCATGGCCTTGTACCAGGCGGGCAGCCCGGTTTTTCGCGTCGCGAGCAAGCCGGAGCCGGAAGTGCGGATGTGGATGCTGGACGGCATCGCCGGCGGGTTGCAACCGTGGTGGCACCATGTCGGCGCTTACGAAGAGGACCGCCGCGCCTATCGCACCGTCGAACCGCTTCTGCGCTGGCACCAGCAGCACCAAAGCCTTCTGGTCAACCGGCAGCCCATCGCCAGCCTCGCCGTCCTGTGGTCCCGGCAAAACACCGATTTTCACGGTCGCGACAATGCTGCCGATTTGGTGGAACTGCCCATGCGCGGCCTGAGCAACGCCTTGTTGCGGGCGCGCCTCCCCTGGCTGCCGCTGCATCTGGACGATGTGGAACGGGAGGCCGCGCAGTTTTCAGCGTTGATCCTGCCCAACCTGGCCGCGATGTCCGAAGCGCAGTGCCAGGCCGTCCGCAGTTATGTGCAGCGGGGCGGCGGCTTGCTCGCCACCGGCGCATCCAGTCTCTGCGATGAATGGGGCGATGCGCGCGGCGATTTCGGCCTGGCTGATTTATTTGGGGCGCATCTCCTCGCGGGGCGCGGCGGGTTGGAGGAGCCGGCGCGGACGCGCGGCGCGGCGGAAACCTTGCACACCTACTTGCGCCTGATTCCAGAACGGCGCGGCGTGGTGGACGGCCCCAAATCCGGCGACGAACCGCCCGTCACCACCAACCGCCATCCCGTCCTGCGCGGATTCGACGAGACAGACCTCCTTCCCTTCGGCGGCAGATTGGAACCGCTCCGCGTCGAAACACAAGCCCAAGTCCTGATGACCTTCGTGCCCGCCTTTCCGGTGTCCCCGCCGGAAACCGCCTGGATGCGCGAGCCGCGCACCGACATTCCCGGCTTGATTTTGCACACCACCGCCCAGGGCGCTCGCGTGGCCTTCCTCCCCGCCGACCTGGACGCCCGCTTTGGCCGCGACAACCTGCCCGATCACGCAACTCTCCTGGCCAATCTGGTTCGCTGGGTTGCCAAGGACGAAATCCCGCTCGCCGTGGAGGGCCGGGGCCTGGTGGACTGCCACCTCTACCGCCAGGGAAACCGGTTGATTCTCCATCTGGTCAACCTGACCAGCGCCGGGACTTGGCGCGCCCCCATTGACGAGCTGATTCCCATCGGCCCATTGCGTGTCAAAGTCCAACTCTCTCCCGGCATCCGCCCCGCCAAGCCGCAACTGTTGGTTTCAGGAGAAAGCACGCGCCTGACCGTTCACGAAAACTGGGCCGCCTTCGAGATTAAATCCATCCTCGATCACGAAGTGGTGGTGATTTAGCAAGAACATTCCATGAGAAGCCTGATCATTTTTCTTTCCGGAGCGGCGGTCGCATTGGTTTGCGTCTGGCTGGCCTCGTGCGGCGCGGACCGCCTGTCCGGCTCGCAGAAACACACTTTCAGCAGCTTCGATCCGCCGAGAGGGCCTGCCGCCGTGGTGCGATTCGACGCCGGCATGTTGAAGCTGGCCGATGCTGATTTGGAGCAGGTTTTGAATCTCTACCAGGAACTCTCCGCGCGCACCATTATTCGCGGCACCAACCTCCCGCCGGTGAAAATTTCGCTGCACAACCAAACCCCACTGACGCGTGTCGAGACCCTGCAACTGTTGGACACCGCGCTGGTGCAGAATGGCATCACCATGGTGCTGGTGGGGGACGCCACTGTAAAAGCAGTTCCGAACCGCGAGGCCGGCTCGGAGACTCCGCCGGCCATTGATGCCCGGGCCGACGATTTGCCCGATTCCAGTTCTTACATGACTTGCACCGTTCGATTGAAGCATGCCAATGCGGACCAAGTCGTTCGGATGTTGGCTTTGGCGGCGCGGATGCAAAACAGCGTCGTTTACGTGCCCAGCGGCAACCTTCTTATCCTGCGCGACTATTCGGCGAACATCCGCCGAATGCTTCACCTGCTCCAGGAGGCGGACCGCCCACTGCTGCCTTGGGAGGGCAGCCACAGCCCGGCCACAAGTACGGCAGGCAAGCGGCAATGAACACGGCTGGTGTGATGGCCAGCCGCAATACGCGGGCGGGTCTCCGTCCTCGCTTTTGACACTTTTTGCGGTCATAAACGACTCCCCTGCCATTGCCTGCCATGCCGCCCGTTCCGCAGGCGCCAGCCCGAGAAACCGCGCCCCAAACGCCATCCGGCCTGCGACCCCGGAAATCCACCACTGCACCACTCCATTTTTTCTAATCAAGGTGTTTTCGGAACTGAACGCGGACCCGGCCGGCGTGGCGCCGGGCAGCAACTTCCCGCGCTTTCATTTCCAGCCTTTCCTTTCCACGGAATTTGGCTACGCTATTGCGGAAGACGGCTGTCATTATGAAAGAAACGATTTCAGAAATTGAAGAGCGGATCAGGAGCGCCGGATCGCTCAAAGCGGAGAGCCGGGCGGAGTTGCTGGATTTGCTGGGGCAGTTGAAGTCGCAAATCGGCGCGCTTTCCAAAACCAATCAGGAGCAGGCCCAAAGCATCGCGGGGTTCACGGAAGTTTCGGCCCACGAGGCCACGCGCGAGGAAAAAAACCCCAAATCGCTCAAGCATTCCATTCTGGCCCTGCAATCCTCGGTGCATGAATTGGAACAGTCCCATCCCCAATTGGTGGGGGTGGTGGACCGCATCGCCACCATGCTGGCCAGCATGGGGATTTGAGTGTCGCTCCGGCAAGGGGTGAAAGGAATTGCATGGTGAATTCCCAGGATGCGATATACGAACGGATGGTTCGTTGAACAATTGTTTGGCCTTATGACCTCTCTGGCGTTCCATCCGATCCTTGCAGAGATTTCCGACAAGATGCCGGGCATGTTCATCGTCTGGATCGTCGGTTGTATTCTCGCGGTTGTTGCGGTTGGGTGTTGTCGCGTTTCCAAGTGGCTGTATCTGCTCATGATTCCGGTGGCCAGTTGGCTGGCGTATGCGGGATGGCACGACAATGTTGCGGACAGATATTTCCACGATGCGATTGTCACTGAGTTGGGGAAGGGCTGCCTGATTCAGTCGATCAGTGCCAGCTTCGTTCCGTTGGTTGCGCTGCTCGCTTGTGGCCTCCATGATCTGGCCCGCTGGAGGCCCGAACAGGGAGGTCCAGCCAATGGGAGTCAGCCGTTCCGTTCAGAGTGAATATTAATTGTCAGGCAGCCTTCACACGTCATGGGAAAATTCGTAACAACAAACGTTCCGGCATGGAGGATTGTGCTTTGGGGAGTTGTCGCGGCGCTGGCGGTTTGCGGCCTCAGCTATTATGCATCCGGCCATTTCGACTACCGCATTTTGATTCTTGCGGCGTTCGTTGGTTTGCTGTTCTCCGGCTTCGGATTCTTTCTGCTCTGGTCAGCTCGGAGCGGTTGGGCAGCAAGTCACATGCGGACTTTGCTGGTCATTTATGTCGTTGGTCAGGCTGTGTTGCTGATTTGGACGATTATTTCTTACCAGAAGTGATTGGGCCGCAAAACGATTAAACAGTTTGGTTGCGTTCCAAATTCAAGCTTCGTGCGGTTTTTTGGCGCTGCGCCTGCTCACTCGAGCAACACGGATTTGATGAGATGGGCCGCGCGGTAATGCGCTTTCAAGCCATGCCTCAGTCCCGGGGGGGCTGGGAAGGCGCGCCGTGCTGACGCGCCTTTACTTGCGCGGCGCGGGAGGGGCGTTGGTCTTGGCCGGCTTGAAGGCGGAGCGCAGGAACCAGTGGCGCTTGAGACCCTGGATGAAATTGTCGCTGTCCACAATGATTTGGGAAACCTCCGCGAGCATGTTGGAGTTGACCTGGACCTGATGGTTCAAATTGCTGGTCAGGTCCGCCAGATTGTCCAGCGAACTGCCCACCCCTTGAAAGACGGCGGCGAGATTAGTGTTGACATTGGTGATGGCGACGTTGACGTTGGTCAGGGTGCCGTTGGCGTTGAGCAGGGTGGCAGCCAACTGCAGGTTCAGGTTGGTGGGGATGAGCCAGTCGCCCAGCGACCCGTGCGGATCGCGCAGGTTGGCCGTGATGACCGCCGCGTTGCTGACGACCGGGCGGACGCCGGCGGCGACGGCGTTGAGGTTGGAGGTCAATTGCACGCTGTTGGAAAGGGTGGCGGCGATCTGGTTGGTCAGCGCCAGGAAGTTCGGCAGCGCCGCCTCGATCTGGGCCACGATGCCTTCCGCCCGGTCCATCAGCCCGGGCGATTCATCCGGCGACAGGATGTAGATGTTGGTTCCGGCAAACGGTTCGTAGTGATTTCCCTCGTCATTCCAAACGCCCTGGATGGGTTTATGCCGGGTGGTGGTGTCAATGGTCCAGACCTTGGACAAGCCCAGCCCGGCCAGTTTGTCCACGTTGGTGGACAGCGCCACCCAGGCCTTGCTTTCCAGGTTGGTCCCTTGAAAACGTCCTGGCCGAGCCTCAATTTCGGCAGATGCGGGGAGGACTTGATCTCTGCCAGCGTCATTTCCTGCACGGGAAAATTCATGTAAGTGCTGTACCCGTTGGTTCCCTTGGTGATGTCCAACTCCTTGCCCATCAAGCCGGAGCTGACAAATTTGGCGCGCGAATTTCCGGTCCAGATGTAATTGTAATTGGTCCCCACCACGACAAAGGAGATCATCACGTTATGATCGGATCCCTTGCCCCGCGGCGGCATGGCGGCGATCTCCGTGATGTGGCCAATGGGAAAGCCCATCAACCGCACGTCGTCCCCCACCTTCAGGCCCTCCCCCGTGTCCGCGTAGGTCTTGTATTCGGCCTGCACTTCAAACCACCCCCTCCGCTGCGCCGTTCGATACAAATAATAGCCCAAAGCCAGAATGATCAGCGCCGTGGCGGCGATGATGAACCAGCCCACGATCTTCTCCATGGGGTTGAGCCGGGTGCGAAGTTGCGGGGTCAAATCTTGAAGTGGCATAGTCGTTTCCTTTGGTTCAAACGGGGGCGGCTGGCTCCCCCAACAATTCCTGCACAATCGGATCGGTCAGGCCGGACAGTTGCGCATGGTGGCCCAGCGAATAAAACCGGCGCTTTTGCAAAATGGCAACGTGGACGGCGCGGCTTCGCCATGGCCGCAAATCTTCGGCGGCGACCACCAGCGTCATGGGCCGTCCCTCCAGGAAGCCATGTCCCGCGGACAATTGGCCCAGCGCCTCGAGCCACCACTGAAGATGCCGGGCATCCAGTCCGCCCAGGGGATTATCCAGCAGCAGGACCTCCGGCTGCAACACCAGGGCGCGCGCCAGGCCCGCCCGTTTTTGCCAGGCCCGCCCCAACCTGCCCGGGAGGCGGCCGGCCCAGGGCGACAGGCCGGTCGCCTCCAGAATAGTCTTGACGCAGTTCTCCAGGTCGCCGCGGACCAGGTCCCGGTGATAACGCAAGGGCAGCGCGATATTCTCCTCGATGGTCAATTGGTGGAACAGTTGTCCGCCGTCAAAGACCAGGCCGAGGCGCAATCGTTCGGAAAGAAATTCGTCGCCGGTCACCGGCATTTCCCGGCCGAACAACCGGTAGCTCCCCCGCAGCGGTGCCGCCAGGCCGGCCGTCATGGCCAGAAAATCCGTTTTGCCCGTGCCATGCAGGCCGCCCAGCACCCAGTACTCCCCCGCCGCGACCGACCAATTCACATCTTCCAGGATGGGCGTCTCCGGGTCTCCCCGCGATCCCACTGACAGGGCGCTCATTTCCAGGGCGGGAGTTTTGGGCAGGAGGCCGGCGTCGTCCATAATCAGGCGAAGATGTAAATGATGGTGAAGACGGCATCCAGCAGCACGCAGGCCACCACGCTTTGCGCCACGGCGCGAATGGCGGCCTGCGGAACCTCCTCCAAGCGCAAAGGCTGCGCCAGCCCGTGGTAACAGGTAATTAGGGCGATGACGACGCCAAAGAGGCAGGACTTCAACGCCAGGATGACGAAGTCCAGGCCGCTCATGGCGTCGGTCAATTGTTGAATATACTTACCCGGCGGCAGGGGAATATTGGTGACGAAGACAAAGAAATAGCCGCTGACCAGCGTGCCGATAATGAAATAAATCGTCAGCGCAAACACCGCCAGCGCCATGCCGATCACCCGCGGCATGACCAGGTAATGAATGGGATCAATGCGCAAGGCTTCCAGCGCCTCGACTTCTCCCTGCGCCCGGGCTGTCCCCAGTTCGATCACATTGCGCGTGCCGGACCAGGCCAGGGCCACCATTGCGGTCAGCAGCGGGCCCAATTCGCGCACCACCACCGCCACCATGATGGGCCCCAGAAAAGAAGTGGCTCCCAGTTGGCTCAACAGCGTGATGGCCTGCCCGACGACGACCAAGCCCAACGCCGCCGAGATAAACAGAAACATCGGAAGCACCCGCGTCCCGGTGCGCGCCTGCTCCTTGTGAATGGCCGGAAAGGTGACATCGCGGGCCGCGCCAAATTTGCTCGTGATCACCCCGAAGGTAATGAGGGCAAAGGCCGCCAGCCCGCGCACCGTGGCCCAGAAGCCAAACAGGGCGCGGCCCATATAAGCCGCGTAGGACCATGACGGCGGCGCGGGCAGCAAAGCGCGCCCGGAAGATGCGGCCGGCGTGTCCGGATTCCTCTCGTCCATCCCGACAGCATAGTTTTGGGAGCGGGCCGGGTCAAAAATTATTTGTCCGCGTACCGGGGCGCTGAGAATGCAATTCTAACGATGGATGCGGGGAAAACACGGGTGAGGCAAAATCGTGGCAGGGCAAAATCATTTTCACTATTCGCAATTCCCTCCCCGGCAGGGCGAGACTCCGTCGAGCCGCGACTGTGCCATTCATTTTGCATTTTGCATTTCCGGGAACCGGTCATGTCACTTGCTGATGCCGCGTTCGCTGGCGCGGATAAATTCCACCAGATGGCGCACTTCCGGCAGCGCCGGCAGTTCCGCCTCGATGCGGGCCAGGGCGTTGGGAATGGTCAGGCCTTCGCGAAACAGGATTTTATAGCTCTGTTTCAGCGCCGCCTGCGCCTCTGCCGCAACCCCGTTGCGTTCCAGGCCCACTTTGTTGACGGTCCGCGTTTTGGCGGGATTGCCGTCGGCCAGCATGTAAGGCGGCACGTCCTGCACCACTTTGGAACAGCCGCCGATGATGGACATGGCTCCGATCCGGCAAAACTGATGCACCGCTGCCAGCCCGCCAATCACCGCATAATCCTCCACGCGGATATGCCCCGCCAGCGTGGCCACGTTGGACATGATGATGTGATTGCCCAGCGTGACGTTGTGCGCGATGTGGGCATAGGCCAGAATGTGGTTGTGCGAGCCGACCGTGGTGACTTCCCCGTCTCCCGTGGCGCTGTGGATGGTGACATATTCCCGGAAGGTGTTGTGGTCGCCGATTTGGGTGCGGGTCAGGCCGCCCTTCCATTTCAAGTCCTGCGTTTGCAGTCCGATGCTGGCGAAGGGAAAAATCTCGTTGCCTTCGCCCAGCACGGTGTGGCCGTCAATCACCACGTGCGAATGCAGCCGGCAATTGTTCCCCAGCACAACGTGTTCGCCGATGACACAGTATGGCCCGATGACGCAGCCGGAACCGATTTGGGCTTTGGGGTGGATCATGGCATCGCGGATTGCGGATTGCGGGTTGCGGATTTGTTTCCGCGCCGTGCGGTGGTGATGGATTGGACAACCATGTCGAGGATTTCGCTGGCCTCGTTGATCAGCAACGACAGTCGTTTGGGTTTGATCGCGCCCGATTCAATCAGTAACTCCATCCAATAAAGAGATTCGTCGCATTCTTCTTCGACGATCCCCAGTTTGGCAATAAAATCCGCGCGCGACCGCGCGCGGCAAGCCGCCCGATAATTCGCGCCTGCAGACGTTCCGCACCGCAGCAATTGCCGCCCAATCACCGAGGCGACCGCCGTTCCGGGCAATTGCCCAACCAATTTAATGATCCGCAGGGCAAATGTTTTCGTGCGCTTTTTAAAATCTTCCGGACTCATAACCAGCGCTTTGATGTTTCTTCAATCCGCAATCCGCAATCCGCAATTCCCAAACCTTCACTGGCGGTCGAACAACATAAACGTCACCTCCGCCTCGCTCACCGTCTCGCCGTCCACCGAGCACACGCCCTTGGCCTTGCCGATTTTGCCGCGCGATTTGGTCAGCTCGACCGTGATCACCAGCACGTCGCCGGGACGCACCGGCTTGCGCCAGCGCACGCTCTCGGCGGACATGAAGTAGGCCAGCTTGCCAAAATTCTCCGCCTGCCGCAGCATCATCACCCCGGCCACCTGCGCGATCGCTTCCAATTGCAGCACTCCCGGCATGATGGGATGATTGGGAAAATGACCCTGAAAATAAGGCTCGTTGCTGGTCACATTCTTGACACCAACAATTTTTGTTCCCTCGATCTTCGTGATCTTGTCCACCATCAGGAAGGGATAGCGATGGGGGAGAATCTTCATCAGCCGCGCCGTGTCCAGCGCCTCGCCTTCCTTCAGCTCAATAGGGGCTTCGCCGGGAGCGCCGGGGGCGGGCGGGGGCGGCGCGAAACTCCGGGCCGCCTCCAGCGGTTTGCGCATTTCCAGGCCGATCAGGCGCGCCAATTCGCAGTTGGCCGCGTGCCCCGGCTTGACCGCGATGACGTGGGCGGAGAGCGGCGCGCCCGCCAGCGAAAGATCGCCGATCAGATCCAGGATCTTGTGCCGCACAAATTCCTCCGGATACCGCAGCGGCTCGGTCGTCAACACGGCGTCGTCCCGGATGACCACGGCGTTTTCCAGGCTCCCGCCCCGGATCAAACCGTTTTTGATCAGCGCCTCGATCTCCTCGAAATAACAGAAGGTGCGCGCATGGCCCAGGTCGCGCTCCCAGGTTTCCGGCGTCACTTCCACGGTATAGAACTGGGTGTGGCGCCCCCGCCCGTCGGCGCTGGTGCAGGTGATCTTGAAGCCGTCGTGCGGAAAAACCGACAGGGTCGTCTCGCCCCGCTCCAGGCAAATCGGGCTTTGCACCCGGTAAACCTCCCGCGGCTCGTCCTGCGCCGCCACCCCCGCGTCCTGGATCATTTTCATGTAGGGCCGCGCGCTGCCGTCGCCGATGGGCGGTTCGTTGGCGTCCAATTCCACGATCACGTTGTCAATGTCCCGCCCGGCAAACGCCGCCAGAACATGCTCCACCGTCTGAATTTTGACATTGCCGTGCGACAAGGCGGTGGAGCGCGTGGTGGTGCTGACGTTTTCGATGCCGGCTTCCACCTCCGGCATCCCCTCCAAATCCACCCGGCGAAAACGCACGCCGCTGTTCGGCGGGGCCGGAAGAAAAGTCATGTTGACACGATTTCCGCTATGCAGGCCGATCCCGGAAAAACTCGCCGGCTGGCGCAGAGTTTGTTGATGTAACACCCAGAAATTAAACCAAATCCGCCCGCCCCTTGGCAAGCGCCTATCTCACCCTATCGCAGCCTCAGGTAAATACACTTGAGATACTCCCCCTCCGCAAATGTGACCGGATGATCCGGGGCATGGCCCGTCGTGCGCCATTCCTCGAAGCCACGCCCGCTTTGGCGCGCCGCCTCCCGCGCCAGACCGAAGAAGTCCGCGGCGGAAACGTGGGCGGAGCACGACGCCGCCACCAGCATGCCGTTCGGGTTCAATCGCTCCATCGCCCCCGTCAGCAGCCGCCCATAAGCGCCCATCGCCTCTGCGCGCTCGGACTGGCGCCTGGCCAGCGCGGGCGGGTCCAGCACAATCAAATCAAACCGCCGCGCCGCCGCGCCGCGCAACCAGGAAAAGACATCCGCCTGCGCCTTTTCGTGCGGGCAACCCGCCACCGCCGGAAGATTCCGGTTCAAGGCAAAATTCCGCTCCGCCGCCGCCAGCGCTGGCCGGCTGATGTCCACGCTGCAAACCGAGGCCGCCCCGCCGCGCGCCGCATAGAGCGAAAAGCCCCCCGAGTAGCTGAACAAATTCAACACCCTCCCTCCGGCGGCCAGCGGTTCCACCTGCCGGCGATTCTCCCGTTGATCCAGAAAAAAACCCGTCTTCTGGCCGCGCAAAACATCCGCCTCAAACCGCAGTCCGCTTTCCTGAAAAACCACCGGCCCCTCCGGCGCCGCGCCGTGCAGCAGTTGGCCGTCTTCATACCCGAATTGCCGCGCCGCCGCTGTGGCGATATTCCTGCTCAAACGCAGCACGATGCGATTTTCCCCCGCCGCCAGAAGTTCCACCACTTCGCCCAGGCGCGGCAACCAGGCTGCCGTGTACAATTTCAGCGCCAGCGTCGTGCCGTACCGATCCAGCACCAGGCCCGGCCAGCCGTCGCTTTCCCCGTTAATGCAACGATACCCCGTCGTCTTCTCGTCGAACAGTCCGGCGCGCCGCGCCAGTGCTTCGTCCAAATGCCGCCGCCACCAATCCCGATCGAGCGGCTGCGGTTTGCCCGCATGGAGAATGCGAACGCGAATGGGCGAATCGGGATCAAACAAACCGGCGGCCAGAAACTCATTGTTCCGGTCATAAATGACGGCGAGTTCGCCGGTTTTGCCCGGACGATTCTGCCGGCGGACACTGGCGGCAAACAGCCACGGATGCCCTGCGCGCACGACACTTTCCGCCGCCGCGGCCAGCCGCAGCCGCAACGCCGGATTTTTAGACTTGACGTTCATCCCATGACCAATTTCTTGATCAGGCCGCAAACTTCGGTGGAATCAATTTCCGCCGGCAGCGGCGCCGGCGGGGATTCGCAGACGAAAATCGGACGCCCGGCCCGGTCCGCCGCGCGCCGGCCGTGCGAGCCTTTCACCAGGCTCGCATCCAGCGGGATGACCTCCAGCAGGGTGCGAAATCCCAGGTTCTGGCGCAGCAGCCGCCAGAGGATGCGCCATTTCAGGAGGGGAATTTTTGGATCCAGGAAAAGTTCCACCGGATCAAATCCCGGTTTGCGATGAATGTCCACGCACCGCGCAAAGTCCGGCGCGCGCGCGTCTTCCAGCCAGTAATAGTAGGTGAACCACGCTCCCTCCGCCGCCACGGCCACCAAATCCCCCGCCCGGGCGTGCTGGATGCCCCAGGCGGTTTTCTCCGCCGCGCCCAGCAGGGTCTCGACGCCGGGTTCGCTCTGCAAAACGTCGCGCACGGCCCGTTCCAGGGAAGGGTCATTCAGATAAATATGCGCGACCTGGTGATCGGCCACGGCAAAGACTTTGCTCGCGCCGCAATCCAGCACTTCCAATCCCAGTTCGTCCTTCACCCTCAGCCAGCCCTTTTGCCGGAAGAGGCGGTTCAAATGAACCGGCCGGTCCACCGCGGTCACGCCGTATTCGGAGAGCAGAATAATCTGCACTCCGTGGTCGCGAAAAAAGGAAATCAAATCGCCGGCCACGCCGTCAATCCGCGCCAGATCGTCGCACCGGCCCGTGCGGACCGCCTCTGGCCCGTGCCGCTGCAAATTGTAGTCCAGGTGCGGCAGGTAGATGAGGCTGAGGGTGGGCGCGTATTTGTTTTCGATCCATTGGGCCGCCGCGGCGATCCACCGCGAGGCCGCGTCCGCGCTGCCTTGCGGGGAAGTCACGCCCGCCGCCGGACCCCAGAAGGCCGGGAAGGGAAACTCCCCCAAGTCCCGTTTGATTTCCTCCCGCATGCCGGAAGGCGAGGTATAAATGTCAAAAATCTTGCGGCCGTCGGCGGGGTAGATCGGGCGCGGCGTGATGGAGTAATCCACCGTCGCATACATGTTGTGCCACCAAAACAATTGCGCGCAGGTGAATGGGGGGCCGCTTGGCCGCAGTTGCTCCCAAATTTTCGGGGCGGCCACCAGATGGTTGGATTGTTTCCAAAACAGGACTTCGGCCAGCTCGCGGTCATACCAGCCGTTGGCCACGATGCCGTGGCGGGCGGGGGTCGCGCCTGTCAAGTAATTGGATTGGGCCGTGCAGGTCACCGCCGGAAAAGCCGGGACGATGGACGCCCTGGCCCCCTGGCCGAGGAATTGCGCCAGGCGCGGCGTGGCCGGACCGAGGAGCGATTCGGTCAGCCCGACCACGTTGATGACCGCCGTGCGTTTCAAGGGGGCTGATTCACTGGCGCCGCGCGCACAGGATTTTCCCCGCCTGGCGGGCCTGGCGCTGCTGCAATTGGTGGATGGCGTCGAGCATTCCGGGCAGGCTCACCTGATGGATTTCCACCGGCCGGCCAATGTCCTGGAGCATGGTCAGGCTCAATTCCCCGCCCAGGTGTTCGCGAAATTCCTCCAACCCCTGCAGCAGCACTCGCTGCTGATCGGAGTCCAGATAAAGCATCTCGTTGGCGAACAAGGCAAAGCCCAGCGCCTCCAGCAGCGACAGCGCCCGTTCCGCCGCCGCCGCGCCGAGCAGGCCCGCCTGGCGCGAATAGACCACATCCAGCGCCATCCCCGCCGCCACCGCTTCCCCATGCCGGATATTATAGTCGGAAAGCTGCTCCAGCTTGTGCGCCGCCCAATGCCCGAAATCCAGCGGCCGGGCCGCGCCGGTCTCGAAAGCATCGCCGCCCGAGGCGATGTGATCCATGTGCAGTTCCGCGCAACGGCGGATCATCTCCCGCATGGCCGCCGGCGCAAACGCCGCCAACGGAGCCGCCTCGCGCTCCAGTTGCTCGAAAAAATCGCGGTCCCGAATCAGCGCGACCTTGACCGCCTCCGCGCCGCCCGCGCGTTTGTCGCGATCGGACAGGGAGGAGAGCATTTCAAAATCATTGATCACCGCATAAGGCGGGGCAAAGGTGCCGATGAAATTCTTTTTGCCAAAGGCGTTGATCCCGTTTTTCACGCCCACTCCCGCGTCACATTGGCTCAAGGTCGTGGTCGGAATGCGCACATGGCGCAGGCCGCGATGGGCCGTGGCGGCGGCCAACCCCGCGACATCCAGCAACGCCCCGCCGCCGACGCCCAAAAGCCAGGAATGCCGGTCCAAGTGGCAGCGTTCCACTTGCGAGTGGATTTCGGAAAGGTGAAAAGGGGAATTCTTGGCCCGTTCCCCGCCCTCGATGAGGAGCGGCGGGCAAACCAGATGGAGGCGCTCAGGGCAGGCCGCAAAATATTCCGCGATCCGGTTTGTCAATCCCGACTGCGCCGAGGCCAGGCCTTCGTCCAGCACGACCAGCGCCGCCGCCCGCGGCGAAGGGCCGGCCAGGATGTCCCTGAGCAGCGGATTGGCCCTGTCGAACACCCCGTCTGTAAAATGGACCTGATGCTCGAAATGAACGCAGATGTTTCGCTTGATCACAGTCACGCTCACTCACTATCCCTCTTTGCCCAAATCTTTTCGAGTTTTTATTTATCAAATGAGCCAGCCGCGCTGGTGTTTGAGAGGGGGGCTTGGCGTGGAAGGCCAAGCCCCTTTGTGCTCTTCGTTTCCTGTTGCCTGCTGCGCCCCGTTTTGAAGCGGGATCACTTTTCACCCAGCATCGCTTCCAGGTCCGGCGCGCCCTGATAAACGTGGTTCACCTGAATTCCCCCGGCGATGCCACGGTAAAAAATGAGGTGGTTTTCAAAACCTAAAATGCGGCAGGAACGGATGCCCAGGAGCCGGGGATTCCGAAATCGGCGCAGCCTGCCCAGGCCGGGAGTGGCGGCCAGGGTTTGGAACGTCGCGCAGGCCGCTTCGATGAAGCGCGTCGCGGCCTCGGAATTATTGTGGGCGATGAAGCGCCAAAGGCCCCACAGTTCATCCTCCACGCCAGGATCAAGGATATATTTAGGCATCGGAGTGGGATTCTTTCATCCGTTTGCGGAGCCGGCGAAACACTTCCTCGCCATCACCGCCGTCGCCACGGTCAAGGCGGTCCATGCTTTGCAGCAACTGGGTTTCCAGTTCTTCAATCGTCTTCGGCCCTTGGGGCAGGCGCGCGTCCTGCTCTTCCTTGAGACGGCGGAGACCGGCGCCGATGACTTCGCTGGCGGTCTGATAAAGGCCGCTCTGGACTTCTTTCTCCACAAATTGTGCCAATTCCGGCGTCAGCGATATATTCATGATGGAACGCAAGATTCACTGCACCGGCAGCATACCACAAACAACCGAAAAGAGGCAAATCTTGTTATGGGAAGACTGATCCCGCAGCATCGCACTGGCCCGTGTGCAAGGCGCCGTTCCGGCGGCGGTCACAGACCGCCGCGACAATGCCTGCCACGGGATTCCACCGGACGGGGGTTCAGATGCCTTCGCCGAGATTCGGGCTGGGCATTTCGTGGTTGGTGGAAACCTCCGAGCCAAGCTGGCCGCTGTCGGTGGAGAGAATCCGGTAATGGCGGATTTGCATCGAGACTTTTTGGCCGTCATCCAGGCCCAGGCGGGAATACTCCTCCTTGCTCATGCGCGAGCGCACCACCAGGCCGCTGGGCAGCACCAGTTCCAGCCGCAGCATCACGCCCAAAAAATAGGTCCGCCGCAGTATCGCCGGATAACGGCAGGCCGCCGCATCCGGCGACACCTGCACGGCGTAAGGCCGGAATCCGATCCGCAGCTTCTGGCCGTTGCCAAGGCCGTGCGCGGGAAACTCCAGTTCCTGGTAACGCGCCACCCCGTCCTGCACTGCCAATTCCAGGACGTTCAAGACCCCGACAAACTTGGCGACAAACTCATTGCGCGGCAGCTCATAGACTTCCTGCGGCGTGCCGATCTGTTCCAGCCGCCCGTTGGAAAAAATGACGATGCGGTCGGCCACCTCCATGGCCTCTTCCTGGTCGTGGGTGACAAAGACGGTGGTCAGTTTCAAATCCTGATGGAGCCGCACCAGCCATTGGCGCAATTCCTGCCGGATTTGCGCGTCCACCGCCGCGAACGGTTCGTCCAGCAGCAGCACATCGGGATTGCCGGCCAGGGCGCGGGCGATGGCCACGCGCTGGCGCTGCCCGCCGGAAAGTTGGTGGGGATAGCGCTGTTCCAAGCCCTTCAATTCCAGCAACGCGACCAGTTCGGCGACCCGCGCCTGGATGCGCGCCTTGTCCCACCTTTTGATTTTGAGGCCGAAGGCGATGTTCTTGAAGACGGTCATGGTCTTGAACAAGGCGTAATTCTGAAAAACGAAACCGATGTTGCGGCGCTGGGCCGGCACGCCGTTGACCTGCGCGCCGCGGATGAAAATGCCGCCCTCGTCGGGCATCTCCAGCCCCGCGATCAAGCGCAAGGCGGTCGTCTTGCCCCCGCCGCTGGGACCGAGCAAGGCCACCAACTCGCCGTCGCTGACGGTGAAATTGATGTCGTGCAGCGCGCAGACGCCGCCGAAATGCTTGCTGATATTTTTTAACTCGATGCTCAAGGGAGAGGCCGAGGATCGCCGGAAGCCGGGAAAATGTCGAGGACTTAAAGAGGCTCCTCTTCCCGCCGGCTTTTCCATTCCAGGTAAGTCTTGATCCCCAAAGTGACCAGCGCCAGCAGGGCCAGCAAAGTGGCCACGGCAAACGGCGCCGCCGGATGACCGATGTCCTCGGTACAGTTTTTCCACGCGCAAGGGCAGGGTGTCGGTCTTGCCCGCAATTCTGCTGGAGACGACGAAAACCGCGCCAAATTCGCCCATGGCCCGGGCGTTGCACAGGATGACGCCGTAAAAAAGACCCCATTTGACCGAGGGCAGGGAGACATGCCAGAAGGTCTGCCAGCCGCCGGCCCCCAGGGTCAGGGCGGCTTCCTCCTGTTCCCGGCCCTGGTCCTCCATGATGGGAATCAATTCCCGCGCCACAAAAGGAAAGGTGACAAACAGGGTCGCCAGCACAATGCCGGGCACGGCAAAAATAACGGCCATCCCGTGCGCCTCCAGCCAGTGACCGAGCAAGCCGTTGGCGCCGCAGAGCAGGACAAACATCAATCCCGCCACCACCGGGGACACCGAAAAAGGCAGGTCAATGAAAGTCAACAAAACCGCCTTGCCGCGAAACTCGAACTTGCCGATGGCCCAGGCCGCCGCCACCCCGAACACCACGTTGAGCGGCACGCTGATGGCCGCCACCAACAGTGTCAAGCGAATCGCCGCCACCGTGTCCTTTTCCAGCAGCGTCGCCCGGTAAGCGGCCAGGCCGCCGGAGAAGGCCTGCACAAAGACGTTGAGCAGCGGCAGCAGAATGAAGACGGCCGCAAAAAGGCCGGCCACTCCGATCAAGAGCCATTTGACCAGGGGCGATTCCTGGGTGGAGGAACGGGCCAGGCGCTCCGGCGCGGCGGTGGAGTCGGGCAGGTTCATGGCCGTTGAAATTTGGCGGACCACCCTTGCAGCCAGTTCAGCGTGAAGAGCAGCGCGAAGGAAAAGATCAGCAGCACCAGGGCCACACCGATGGCCCCCGTGTAATCAAAGCCCCCGCTTTCCAACCGCATCACCACCAGGGTCGGGGCGATTTCCGTCTGAAAAGGCAAATTGCCCGAGATGAAAACAACGGACCCGTACTCTCCCAGGCCGCGCGCGAACGCCAGGCCAAACCCGGTCAGCACCGCCGGCAGCAGGGTCGGCGCAATCACGCTCCAAAAAGTGCGCCATCGTCCGGCGCCGAGGATGGCCGCCGCTTCCTCCACGCCCTTGTCCAGGTTTTTCAGCAGCGGCTGGAGCGTGCGCACGGAAAAAGGCAGCCCGACAAACGTCAGCGCCAGCACCACCCCCAGCCGGGAAGACTGGCCCTGAATGCCGAGCGGCACCAGAAACCGGCCCAGCCAGCCGTGGTCGGAAAAAATATTCGCCAGGGTCAGGCCCGCGACCGCGGTGGGCAGGGCAAAGGGAACGTCCACCAATCCATCCAGCCACCGCCGTCCCGGAAACCGGTATCGCACCAGCACCCAGGCCAGCAGACTTCCAAAGGCGGCGTTGAGCAAAGCCGCCACGAAGGCCGCGCCCAGGCTCAATTCATAAGCCGCCAGCGCCCGCGCGTTGGTGGCCAGATCCCACAATTGCGACCACGACAAACTCAGCGCCTTGAGGGAGAGCACGGCGATTGGAATCAGCACCATAACACTCAGGTACAGGACCGTAAACCCCAGCGTGATCCCGAAACCGGGCAGCGCAACGGATTTGGCGGATCTAACAGCCTCTGTGGGCATGGTTGATTTTGCTTTGGACTCCATTTGCTCTCACCGCCTGTTCCGGGAGATTTGGTCAAATATTCCCCCTTCGTCAAAATGAATTTTCTGGGCCTCGGCCCAGCCGCCAAATACATCCTGTATGGTAAAGGTCTGGATTTTTGCAAAGGTCTTCTCGTGCCGCCTGGCCACTTCGGCCAGACGGGGCCGGAAAAAATGGTTGGCGGCGATTTCCTGCCCGGCCGGGGTCCAGAGAAAATTCAGGTAGGCTTCGGCGATGGCGCGGGTGCCCCGCTGGTCCACCACTTTGTCCACGACCGAGACCGGCGGCTCGGCCAGAATGCTGAGGGTGGGGTAAATGATTTGGTAGTTCCCCTGCCCGGGTGAATTCATGGCGAGAAGGGCTTCGTTTTCCCAGTTGACCAGGACATCGCCCAGGCCGTTCTGGATGAAGGAGGTGGTGGAGTCCCTGGCCCCGGTGCCCAGCACCTTGACGTTGCCATAAAGCTGGCCCACAAACCGCGTGGCCGTGTTGGTGTCGCCGTGGTTGTGCTTCAAAGCATAACCATAGGCGGCCAGATAGACCCAGCGCGCGCCGCCGGAGGTTTTCGGATTGGGCGCGATGAGCGCGACGCCCGGCTTGACCAGGTTGTCCCAATCCTGGATGCCCTTTGGATTTCCTTTCCGCACCAGAAAGACAATGGTGGAGGTGCAAGGCGTGCTGTTGTCCGGCAGGCGGGTCTGCCAGTTGGCCGGCACCAAATCTCCGTGGTTGTGCAGGGCGTCAATGTCGCCGGCCAGCGCGAGGGTCACCACGTCGGCCTTCAACCCGTCCATCACCGACCGGGCTTGTTTGCCGGAGCCGCCATTGGACAGGTCCACCTGGACCAAATCGCCGGTTTTTGCCTTCCAGAAATCCGAGAAGGCCCGGTTGATTTCCTGGTACAATTCCCGCGTCGGGTCGTAAGAGACATTGAGCAGGGTGATGGTTTTCTGCGCCCCGGCCGGCGGGACGGCCAGGGCCAGAACCATTGCGAAGATGCCGCACATTTTGTTCATGCGAGAATCCGGCCTTTAAAATGCGAACTGCAGTCGTGTCAACAATACCTTCTCGTCCTGGGCGGCCACCGTTCCTTTCACCGCCTGGTAACCCGGCGCAAACCCAAATCTAGATTGATCGTACTCGAATATCCATTTTATATTTTTATTCATAAGCCAGTTCAGTCCCACGCTCCAAGTCTCGGCGCTCCGGGCCGAACCGGCCGCGGCAAAATCGGCCTTCCCGGCAAAAGCGGCCGGGTCAACATCAAGCCCTCCGACCCGCGCGACCAACTGCCAGGCGCCCAGGCCGGAACCATCAAGGCGGAAAGGATGCAGCGGGGCGGGCGGCGTCAAGAGGTCGTTCTTTTCCCCGGTGAGATACCAGGAGGCGTTAACATCCCATGCGGTGTTATCGAAAAACGCCTGGGTGGTTTTGGGCGCGGTGTTTTTCTTGAGTTGAAACTTTTCCGTAGAACAGGCGTATTCCCAGAACAGCCCGGCCGGCCCCTAGAAGTACCATCCTTGGGGAACCAGCCGGACATGGTCGCCCGCTTCGGTGACCGATGCGCTTGCGCCATTGGTATAGCTGAAAAAGGTTTGCCGGCCCACGGTGGCAAAACTGGGCAGGCTGGAACCGACCTCGTATCCGTAACTGGCGCCCAAGCCGAGACCGAGGCCCTTGAGGGCGGCAATCGAAGTGTTCGTGAACGGCTGCACAAAAATCCGCGCCGCCACATCCTTGCTGTTGGAGTCGGTTTCGATGTCGCCGCTGCCCCCGTCCTGCAACCCGTTGTACATCCCCGCGGCATAGGAGAAGGCCCCATGAAAGAGATCGCCGTGAACCTGGATGCCGACGTTGCGGTTGGGCACCAGTTCGGATGGATAGCTGCGCTCCACAAACCAAAGGCTCGCGTCGGCGGGCTGCCACTCCAAGTTAACCAACTCCTTGAATTTGCCGCCTTGAATCTGGAATCCCGGCCAGTAATGGATGTTCACGTAAGCATCCTGCAACAAGGAGTTGTTGGTCGTCGTGGCACTGTCCAGCGCCCCGAAGTCTTCCTGAACGTAGTAATCGTAATCCTTATATACTGAGCCGGATTCGATCAACCGCATACGGCGGAGGGTGAGAGAATCTTTCTGTTCAGGGTTGACACTTTGGTAGTAATGCCCGTCCAACTGGCCCACGCCCTGTAGTCGCAGGGTGAAATTGGAGTCGGCCGACCTGAGCCAAAAACCGTTCGACCCGGCCGTGACATAGCCGAGGTCCGGGATGGCGTTGGACGATCCGGTCTGGGCCGCAACGGGGTTGTCTGCCGGCTGGCTCCCGGCTGGATGTTGCAGCTCAGCCTGATGCTGGTTCTCCAACTGTTGCACCTTGGCGCTTAACTCCTCAATTTGCCTTTTCAAACCCGCGATGGCATCGGCGGTGTCGTCGGCCAAGATGGACGGGGCAATGAGCTGCGCGCCGATGACGGCCGCAACGATCCAATGGCAGGTTTTGGTCATTGTCTTTGTTTGTTGTGCCGGCGCCTCTGGAAGCACAGTCGGTTTGCCGGCCATTTTTTGTTTAAACTCGCTTCATCGGCGAGCAATTTAACAGAATACTATACTATGTCAATAGAGATTTATATGATTAAATATATAACGTTATTTATTGGATTTCATGCATGGTTTGTGCGTCCGATACTCTAAATGTCAACCCAAGCAGGGGTGATTATTTCATAAATGTTGACTAAACCAGTAGAGATGGGTAGTATAGAGGGGATGAAACTCACTGGTCGCGGGGAATATGCGTTGCGCGCCCTCCTGGTGTTGAGCCTGCACTATGGTGAAAGCGCCGTGCGAATCCAGACGATTTCCGAGGAGCAGCGCATTCCCAAGAAATTCCTGGAGCAGATTCTCATTGATTTGAAAAGGCTGGGGGCAGTGGCAAGCAGGCGCGGCATGCATGGCGGATATCGTCTGGCCCGCCCGCCCGAACACATCACCCTGGCCTCGGTCGTCCGGCACATGGAGGGGGCGATGGCTCCGGTGGGTTGCGTGAGCGAGCGCTTTTACGAACGCTGCACCTGCCCGGATGAGGCGCGCTGCGCCCTGCGCGATGTGATGAAGGAGGCGCGCGAGGCGGTGGTCAGGATCATGGAACGCCTGACCCTGGCGGACTTGCGCGACCGGGCGCGGCGCCTGGAGAAACCGGCGGCCGCGGTGGTGGATTTCGTGATTTGACCGTGAAACACGCCCCGCCCGCCTTGGGCGGGATTCCGCGTCATTACCCTGACACAAATATAAAGACTTCAAACGCCTCACCCTCGAACATCGAACCCCGGGGGGCCACGCCTCTCCAAGTGGTGAACTCGGTGGTTCTGATTGCCATTGCCGTGATCGTTCCAACCGCCCCGGCCGCCGCCAATGATTTCCTGCATACTGTCAAATAGAATTCTGGCGGCTAATTGGCGCCGTGCGGGGCCAGGGCCTCGGTGATGGCCTGGTCAATGTCCGGGCCGCGCAGATCGCGCGCCACAATCTTGCCGTCCGGGCCGATGAGGAAGATGGCCGGGATTCCTTCCACGCCGTAGAGGTCCGGCACGGGGGATTTTTGCCATTCGCCCAGGAAGCCCTGGATCCAGCGCAGGCCGTTCTTTTTGGCAAAGTCAATGGGCTGGGCGGCCTTCTCATCCACGCTCAGGCTCATCATGGCGAAACGGGGGTCTTTGGCGTGCTTGTCATAGGCGGCCTTGAGATTGGGCACTTCCGCCACGCACGGGCCGCACCAGGTGGCCCAGAAATCCAGCAAGACGTATTTGCCGCGGAAGTCGGCCAGGCGCAAGGGATGGCCGTCGGTGGTCATGGTTTCGAAGAGAGGGGCGGGGTCGCCGACGCGCAGGGCCAGGGCCTGCTGGAGGGCGATGAGGCCCAGATTGAGGCGGGGCTGATCGCCGGCGGCGATTTGGGCCGGGTCGTACGTAGTATTGACAGTGATGTTGGTGGACAAGGCGGCGAGCTTGCCGCCGCCCAGTTCCGGGGCTTCGCGCAATTGCACGCGGAGCTGGTATTTGCCGGGCGGGACATCCTCGAAGACGAAGGAGCCGTCGGCTTCGGCCGTGGCGGCGAAGGCGCGCTGGGCGCGCTGCCAGGCCCTGCCTTGGGCGGACTTCAAGAACTGGCCCATCCACTTTTGCCGGGCGGCCTCATCGTCAAAACTGGGCATCTCGGGATCCGGGACCGAAGCGGTCAATACGATGGTCTGGCCGGCCTGCCAATTGATTTTTTCGCGGTAACCGGGAACGGTCAGGCGCCCGGCCACCAGCGCGGGCGTGCCTTTTTCCAGTTGGATGTCCTCGCGGTGGTCGCCATCGCCGGGCGACATCAATTCCGTGCTGGCCGGCAGATAGCCGGGCTGGCGGAATTCCAGCACAAAGGAGGTGACTTTTGGGTCCACCTCCACCAGGTAATCGCCGGTGGGGCCGGACACTTCCTTTTCAGCGTGGGTCGTGCCCTGGTCGGTGGTGAGATAGACGGTGATGGAGAATTTCTCGATGGGCGCATGGGTGGCGGCATCGGTGACCCTGCCGTCCACGTCGGTTTTGCCGTTGGCTTTGCGCAGGGTGATGGTTTTTTCCGTGTCATCGGCCAGGAGGGCCGGCTCGGAGCGCAGATTGTAGCCCTCGGCGGTGATGAGATAGGGATGCTCGCCGGCCGGAGCCGAATCCCACCGAAACCGGCCCTGGCTGTCGGTGGTGGCACTCCAATCAAATTCAAGCGGATCCAAATTGACGCGGTCCAGTTGCACGCTGGCCCCGGCCACCGGCTGGCCGGTTTCATCCAGCACCCTGCCCTTGAAGATGTGGCCCGGACTCATGGCCACTTTCAGTTCGGGCATTTGATTGCTGATGGCCAGGGCGAGGGTTTGCGGCTCCAGCCCGCTGGCCTGGAGGGTGAGCACCAGGTCGCCGGGCAGAAGGTTGGGGATTTGGAACCGGCCGGCGCCGTCGCTTTGCAGGACGCCAGCCGGATTGCGCCACTCATGGTTGCGGGTGATGACCACCCCGGAGACCGGTTTCCCGGTGTTGTCAACAATAAGCCCCGACACCGTCACCCCATGGCCGATGACCAGGACGGCCGTGCCGGCCAGAAAATCGGCGGCGGGCAGGCGCGTGACTTCGTCCCCGCCCGCGGCGGAGCCTTCGCAGCCGAAGGTGGCGGGGAGAAAATCGGGCTGGACCACGCGCAAAACGAGGTTGGAAAAATCCTGGGGGAGATGATTGCACTGCCAGTGGCCATTTTCGTCGGTGCGCTCGTTATGGAAGTTGGGGGCGACGAGAGTCCGTTCGCGCTCGGCCGGGCTGGCGGGATTGACGCCGGAAAACCGGATGATGGCGCCCGCCACCGGCTGGCCGTCCGAGCTTTTGAGCACGCCGCCGATGCTGGCGGCTTTCTCCATCCGGGCGGTGTATTCGGCGGGAATGTCCTGGAACTTGTCCTGCCGGGAGGTGGCCCAGGTGATGGTTTTGGCCACAAAACCGTCCTTGGTGATGGTGATGAGATAGCTGAAATCGTTGGTCGGCGGCTTGGGCATGGCAAAGGAACAACTGCCCGTGCCGTCGGTCACCAGACTGCCTCTGACCCAGGCGACGCGGATTTTGACCCCCGGCAGGGGCGCCGCCGTCACGGAATCGAGCACGCGAAAGCGCATGGAGGCGCTGTTGGTTTCGGCGGGGGCAGCGGGGGCGGCGGGCGTGGCCGGGGCAATCGCGGAGTCTGGCGGGGTCTGGGCCGGGGTCTGGGCCGTGGCGCCGTGGCGCGCCGCCCCGAGAAAGGCCAGGGCCAGGATGGCCGCGCGGGCGGAATGGCTCAGGATTTGTTTGGTATGCATAGGCGACGCAAGCCTGCTGGTTAATATGCCCGTTTGCCGGAGACTTGCAACCCGGAAAGGAGCCGGAAATGAGCGGGGAAATTGCCGTGCCGGATTTCCTGACGCGGGCGCAGAGGGGGGGAATTAAAATGCCTTCTTCTGCCTGTGCTTTGCGTGAGATGGTTTTTCATGCGGATGGCGGATGGCGGGCGGGACCAGCGGCGCGGGAAAGTTCTGGTGGTTGGCCCACGCCCGCCCGGAACGGACAGGACGAGGTGGCTGCTCATGGTCAGGGTTGGTCATGGTAAAAATATGGTAGAGTAGGCGAAGTGGAAGGAGGCGGATTGAACTGACCGCAGTTGTCAGTCTCGCGCTGCCACTTCGCCCCTCATCGAACCGAACGGACGGATTTCCCATATTCGGCTCTCCGAACTCATTCATCGGGCCGCCTTCCACTTCGCCGTGGTCGGCAGTTCATAGAGTCCATAACGCTGGTGCAACTGCTCGGGAACGTAGTGTTCCCACAGGCTGCGGCGGCAACCGTGTTTGCGCCACAGCCAGCGCCGAAAGCGGTTTTGGCTGTAGTGTTTCATCCGGTTCATCACCGAGACGCTGTTGCCGTAGTGGAAGTAGCCCGCCCATCCGCGCAAGACTTGGTTGACCTCTTTGACCACCTCCTGTATCGGACGCCCCTGCGTCCAGTGGTTGAGGATGCCGCCCAGTTTCTCGCGCAGGGCCCCCCGGCTTTTCTGGCTGGGTTGAACGTGCAGGTAGCCGCGCCCTCCAAAGGACTTGCGCCAGGTCAGGTTGAAGCCCAGGAAGTTGATCCCTTCCTTGCGAATGTTCACAATTCGGGTTTTGACTTCGTTGAGGGTCAGCCCTTTGGCTCGAAGCCATTTCTTGAGCCGCGCTATCAGCCCTCCGCCGCACCCCGCCGCGCACGCGATGACAAAGTCATCGGCGTAGCGCACCATGCGGGCTTGGCCGGAGGTTTTCTCGTTCACCCCGTGATCCAGCGGGTTGAGGTAGAGGTTGGCCAGCAGCGGCGAGATGACCCCGCCTTGCGGCGTGCCGCGCCGGTTGGGGATCACTCGCTTGGTGCCGTCCTGGTCTTCCTCCGCGACCGGGGCGCGCAGCCAGCTCTTGAGGAGCCGCAGCACGCTGCCGTCGCTGACCCGCCGGGCCACGGCCTTCATCAGTTCCCGGTGCGGAATCGTGTCGAAATATTTCGTCAGGTCCGCGTTGATGATTTCCACGTAGCCTTGCTGCACTGCTTGTTGGATTTCCGCAATGGCTTGGTGTGCCCGGCGTTTGGGCCGAAAGCCGTAGGAGCGCGGATGAAAGTCCGCCTCCAAGATCGGCATCAGCACCAGATACACCGCCGTTTGCACCACCCGGTCCTTGACCGTCGGGATGCCCAACGGCCGTTCCCCTCCGCTGCTCTTGGGAATCATCACCCGCCGCACCGGGCTGGCCCGATACGTCTTGGCTTTGAGTTCTGCTTGCAGGCGGTCGAGCCATTGCTGGCGCAGGGCCGGGTCGGCGGTGATGGACTCCATACTCTGTCCGTCCACTCCCGCGGCCCCGCCGTTGCGCTGTTGCGCTGCCAAGGCGGTTTCGAGCACGTCCTTGCGCAGCAATTCCCCATACAGGCTCCAGAACCGATACTTCGGCTCTGCTTTGGCTTTCCGATAGAGCGCGATTTGAAGCTGCCGAACTTTCTCCGGGGTTGCTATCCGGGTCGCCCCGGCCATCCCCGCATCCTTCGCTTCGCCTCCACGCATTGAGCAAGTGTTCCCCCTTTGCGTTCGCTCGCGCAACTCCCGGCGGAAATCCGCCTGGAGCGCAAACAAGTCCACGCTACTATGAGGAACTCCGACTTCTCCGGCAGGGCCGCTCGCCTGACTGGTCTTGCCAGCTTGCGCGGGCGGTTGGGCTGGCCGCCCGCCGCCGGAGTTCTCCCAGCTTACCTTGGTTGAACTTCCAGACGTGCCGTCCACGCCGACCCCGCCGGAGCGTTGAGAAGGCTCTGACTGTTGCCCTGCCTCCTCCCTGCGGCCTTCGCCGGTCAAACAGCGGCTCGGCTTGTCTCCGGTTCTAAACTTATCGAGGCTCATTGGATGTGGTTCATTTTCATTACGGCCCGTCTGTTCATCTCCCTCAGCTTCCAACCCCGCCTCGCGGCGGCGCTGTTGAGGTCGTGTTCCGTCGTGAACAGCCTAATTCGACGGGCGGGACTTTCACCCGCGTTCCAACCAACTTCACTGGCGCAACGTTTGACCCGGTTTGACCGCCACGGGTTCGATCACATCCCAATGGCTCAGCAACACCTTGCAGGTGAGGGTCTTCCACATTTTTATCCCTCACTTGGCTGGATAGGCTTGAGTTTGACCAGGTTTGACCGGCGGGAGATGAAGGCAGAATACGAAATGGGAGAAATCCGCGAATTTCGGGGACTTTCCGCGCACCCGGAACCGTGCCTTGCACCTTCGCCAAGCCCATGGCGGAGGAGTCGGAGGCCGGGACAGAGGACGGGAACCGTTCCCGCTCCGAAAGCGGGAGCAAGCTCCCGCACTCCATATGGACCACCCTCATAACTCAGGAAAGATTAGCATTTAATTCAAGGTCGTCAACAGAAAAATGCGGATTTTTGCAAGGCCCTCATCATGAGACACTTGGGCAGAATCATCAAAACACGGAATTACCAATATCAAATACTCGATGGAAAATTCTGGATTTCCGGCCGGGAGTACTACCTAGTGGGTTCTCAGAATTGAAAATTGGTTATTGAAAATTGGTCATTGGTAATCTTAAAGCAGGTACTGGGCTGGCAGGAGTTACCCAAAAAAGTGAAATGCCCCCGGAAGCAGCGGTGGGAGCGGTTCGGGTTTGCCAGTTTTGGGGTTTCGGTGTTCAGTAGTCGGAATGCTATGGCTGTAATCAAACCATTCGCCGCGTTGCGGCCGCAACCGGAGTTGGCGGACAAAATCTGCGAGTTGCCTTACGATGTCATGTCCTCGGAAGAGGCCCGGGCGATGGCGGCGGGAAATCCGCTCAGCTTTCTGCATGTGAGCAAGCCGGAAATAGATCTGGGCCCCGATGTGGATGTTCACGACGCGCAAGTGTATGCCAGGGGCCGGGAAAATTTTGACCGGCTCATCGGGCAGGGCGCGCTCCGGCAGGAGGCCCGGCCCTGCTTCTATCTTTACCGGCAGATCATGGGCCAGCACGCGCAGACGGGCCTGGTCGCCGCCGCCAGTTGCGAAGATTATTTGCGCGGGGTGATCAAAAAGCACGAGCTGACGCGCCCGGACAAGGAGGAGGACCGGGTCCGGCACATCGAAGCGCTGAGCGCGCAAACCGGCCCGGTTTTCCTGGTTTATCGCGCGGTGAAGGCCATGGACGAACTGGTGGCGCAGCAGATCACCGAACCGCCGGACATCGATTTCACGGCGCGCGACGGCATCCGGCATACGTCGTGGACGTTGCGCGAAGGGGCACAGATTGGCTTGGCGCGCCAGACGTTCAGGAACATTCCGTTTCTTTACATCGCCGACGGCCATCATCGCAGCGCGGCGGCGGCGCGGGTGTGCCAGGCGCGGCGGGGCACGGGGGAGAGCGGTTTTTTTCTGAGCGTGATTTTTCCGGACAATCAACTGCGCATTCTGCCTTACAATCGCGTCTTGAAAGATTTAAACGGCCTGAGCGCGACGGAGTTGCTGAAGAAACTGGAGGCGGTTTTTGTGGTGTCGCCAGCCCGGCGTCCAGCCAACAGCCGCGCCACAGCTTTGTTCCCGGAGAACCGCAGCCAGGCGGGCTTTCACCCGGCCTCGGTGGATTTGAAAGGAGGCCCCCCCGGCGTGCCTGCCGGCAAACATCAGTTGGCGTTGTTCCTGGAAGGCTACTGGCACGGGTTGAGCTTTCGACCGGAGATTTGCGCGGTGGAGGACCCGGCGGAAGGGCTGGATGTGACGTTGCTGCAAAAGCATGTGCTGGCTCCGATCTTCGGGATTGATGACCCCCGGACGAGCCAGCGGATTAATTTTGTCGGCGGCATCCGGGGGACGGACGAGCTGGAGAAGCTGGTTGGAAAACAGGAATACGCGTGCGCTTTTTCCCTGTTCCCGACCGGCGTGGAGGATTTGATGAGGATCGCGGACGCGGGGGGCCTCATGCCGCCGAAAAGCACCTGGTTCGAACCGAAATTGCGCGACGCCATGTTCTGCCACTTGATTTGAAATTGTGCCGATGAACCGCACAGAACGCAGTCTGCGCGCCACTTTTCTGGGGATCGGCGTCAATATCCTGCTGGTGGCAGGGAAGCTGGCGGGCGGGGTTTTTGGACATTCGCACGCCCTGATTGCCGACGCCATGGAATCGCTGGCCGACATCTTCAGTTCCCTGATCGTGTGGCGGGCGGTGGTGCTGGCGGCGCAACCGCCCGACCGGGAGCATCCTTACGGCCACGGCAAGGCGGAGGCCATCGCCGCCGCCGTGGTGTCCACGATTTTGGTGCTGGCCGCCCTGGGCATCGCCGTGAACGCGGGTCGGCAACTTTTCGAGCCGCGCGAACCGCCCCGGGCCTTCACACTTTATATTTTAATTGGGGTCGTGCTGGTGAAAGAGCTGGTCTTTCGCTACGCCGGGCGCCAGGCGGAGCTGGCGGAGAGCGGGGCGGTGAAGGCCGACGCCTGGCATCATCGCTCCGATGCCATCACGTCGCTGGCCGCGGCCATCGGCATCAGCGTGTGCCTGCTGGGCGGACCGCGCTGGGTGTATGCGGATGACGCGGCGGCGCTGTTTGCGGCGGGGATCATCGGATGGAATGGCTGGCTGCTGTTGCGCCCGGCCCTGGATGAATTGATGGACGCGGCGCCCAGCGCCGGCCTGCTGGCCCAAATCCGCGCCACGGCCGCCGGGGTTGACGGCGTGCAGGCGGTGGAGAAATGCCAGGCGCGCAAGACGGGCTTTGAATACCTGGTGGACATGCACATTGAAGTGGACCCGCAGATCACGGTGCAGCAGGGGCACGAGATTGCCCATCAGGTCAAGGGCCGGGTGCGCCAGGCCGTGCCTTCGGTCAACGACGTGCTGGTGCATGTGGAGCCAGGAAAGGGGGGAAGGCATGATAAATTATGAATGATTAATGAAGAAGGACGGAACGGACGATTGACCAGGAGGCGCGCTCCGTCGCGCGACTGCCGGCCTCAAGCGCATCTTACTGTTTGGACAGTTCCCAGTTAGGGACGCCGTCCCGATTCGGAATCGGGATCAAGGCCGGCACCGCGCCGCGACCCTGCCAAAAACTGGGATGCGACTGGCGGCCTCTCATTTCTCACTTTGCATTTCCGGGTCTTCTTTGATTGAATGGCGCTGCATGAAAATTATTCTGGCTTATTCCGGCGGACTCGATACTTCGGTATTGTTGTCCTGGATCAGGGAAAAATATGACGCGGAGATGATCGCCTTCTGCGCCAACATCGGGCAGGAGGAGGAATTGCGCGGGCTGGAGAGGAAGGCGAAAAGAAGCGGGGCGCGCAAGGTTTACATTGACGATTTGCGGGAGGAGTTCGCGCGCGATTTCATCTATCCGCTGATTCAGGCGGGCGCGGTCTATGAGGGGCAGGTACTTTCTGGG
The DNA here is from genome assembly GCA_963707025.1 of uncultured Verrucomicrobiae bacterium. GTDB lineage: Bacteria > Verrucomicrobiota > Verrucomicrobiia > Limisphaerales > Palsa-1400 > JBEKOF01. The sequence continues at coordinate 207,760 of CAVPOM010000007.1, forward strand.
CACGAGCATCGCGCGGCCACTCATCGCCAAGCGCATGGTCGAGATTGCGCGGAGGGAAAAAGCCGATGCCATCGCCCACGGCGCGACAGGAAAAGGAAACGACCAGGTGCGTTTTGAACTGACCGCCGCCGCGCTGGCGCCGGAGTTGCCGGTGATCGCCCCGTGGCGCGACGAGCGTTATCGCAACGAGTTTCCCGGCCGCGCGGAAATGATCGCCTATTGCGAAAGCAAAAAGATCCCCGTGCAGGCCAGCGCGAGAAAACCCTTCTCCAGTGACCGCAATCTGATGCACATCTCCTACGAGGCGGGGATTCTGGAGGACCCGTGGTTCGACGCGAGCGAGTTGAAAAACCGGGATTATTTCACCACGCTGTCCGTTTTTCCCGAGGACGCGCCGGACAAGCCGGAATACGCCATGCTCGAATTCGCGCGGGGAAATTGCGTGGCGGTGAACGGGCGGAAGCTCTCGCCGCTGGGCGTGATGCAGGCGCTCAACAAACTGGGCGGCAAACACGGCGTCGGGCGGGTGGACCTGGTGGAGAACCGTTACGTCGGCATGAAATCGCGCGGCGTGTATGAGACGCCGGGCGGGGCCATCCTCCATTTCGCGCACCGCCAGATGGAGACGCTGACCCTGGACCGCGAGGTGATGCACCTGCGCGACACGCTCATCCCGCGCTACGCGGAGATGGTGTATTACGGCTACTGGTTCGCGCCGGAACGGCTGGCCTTGCAGGCGCTGGTGACGGAGAGCCAGCGCAACGTGAGCGGGACGGTGCGGGTGAAACTTTACAAAGGGAACATCATGGTGGCGGGGCGCAAATCGGCGGTGAGCTTGTACAATCCGCAGCTCGCCACCATGGAAGCGGACCCGACCAAGGCCTACAACCAGGACGACGCGACCGGCTTCATCCGGCTCAACGCGCTGCGGCTGAAAGTGGCGGCGAAAGTGCAGAGGAAGAGGTGAATCCTTTTCAAAGCCGGGTGTTTCGGGCAAGTTATGAATATCTCCTGGCAAAATAAATCTGTAAAATTATGGGGCGCGTCCGACGAGGCGGATATATAATTACTTGGTGGATTGGTGACCATGCGCCGCGCCATGTTCATGTCCGCAACGCAAAAGGCAAGCCGCTTGGCCGTGTGAATCTGGAGACCTTGCAAGGCTTGGAAAACTGGACACCGCCAAAAGAATTGGTCAATGTTATTGTGGCGTTGAAACGCAAAGGCCGTTTATGACACCAACTTTGTCACGACTGAAGAAACCATTTGGCACAGCCAAAATGGTTGATCTCACCGCCGTCCGTTATCTGGCTTGGGAAGATGCCTTCGAGGTGGATTTTGAAGATGGACTGACCTTTCTCGAACCGCACTCCACTGTCCGCAAGGCCAATCGTATTTCTCCAAAGGCCGGGATCGAGCGCGTGGAATTGGACGGGGAATGCCACGAAGGTTTTTTTGTGCATTACGACAACGGTCAGACTGCGGAAGTCTCGTGGTCCTTCATCCGCGAACTGCCGCCCAAAAATGCAAGATAGCCAAGGCCACGATGGAAGCGGACCCGGCCAAGGCCTGCAACCAGGACGACGCGACGGGCTTGCTCCGGCTCAACACGCTACGGCTGAAAGTGGCGGCCATCGTGCATGGAGAGGGACAGACAGGAGGGAGGAATGGTCCCGATGGGACCGATGATTCCTCAACTTTCGCCGGCGGCGGGGGCGGCGGGATGGAGGCGCTGCCAGCGGGCGACATAGAGGAAGAACACGGACGGACCGAAGGAGAAGAGCATGACGGAGATGCCCATGGTCAGACCGATGAAGGTGAAGCATCCGGCGCAGCACTCGTTCCGGTGACGGGCCACAATGTGCGTTGGCACGGCGATGAGCAGTTCGAGAATGCTGCCTTTGAGGAGGGTCTTGCTTTGCCTGGAAATAAAGTCCTCCGGGTTTTCTTGCCGGCCCCAGCGCAAGAAAATCAGCGACCAAAGGCACCAGGTCAAGGCCATCACGGCCAGCACACACCAGATGTCCCAATCGGGCCAGGCAATCGCACCGTTGGCAAACTCATAGAGGGCGCAGACCGCGCCCGCGAGAAGGCCACCCATCATCAGGCCGGAGACCAGAACGGTGGGCAGGAGAGAGCCGCGCGTCACCGGACGGCGGCTGGCGAAACGCACCGGCACGGCCAGCAGCGCCGCTTGTGCCAGCATCATGATCAGGAGCCATGTCCAGTAAGGCCAGTCTGCATACAATCCGGCGATGTCTTTGATGCTTTGATCGCGGAAAGCCAGGGCGCAGACAGGCACGGTCAAGGCGGCAAGGATCAGACAATACAATGCGGCGACAAGGATGGCCCAGCGTTTCATGGCGTGTGGCAGAATACTTGATGCGGAGCGGGGAGGAAATTATTAATTATAAATGAAGACCCGCCGCTGGAAGGGGAGCGCGATTTTGGTTGCGGGGGGGGCGCGCTGCGGTTAGAAGAACCCTCATGAGTGAGCCAATTGTTTTTCAAAAATTTCCCATCGTGCAACCGGCGGAGCCGGGGGTTTATTGGTGGTGCGCCTGCGGGCGTTCCAAAACGCAGCCCTTTTGCGACGGGTCGCACAAGGGGACGGAGTTTTCTCCCGTTAAAACCGAAATCCAGGAGAAAAAAACCGTGGCCTGGTGCGCTTGCAAGCACTCCAAGAACAAGCCGTTCTGCGACGGGAGCCATCAGAGCGTCTGAAGGGCGGATTGGACGGTTGCAGCAGGGGTCCATGACCGCCGCTCTTTCGCCGGGTTTGCTTTACGGCCGTCAGCGCGGCGGCTCAGGGGCGGTCACGGACCGGCGTTCCGGTTAAGACGGCACTTACTCGCGTTTGCGGAAGACGGGGGAGGCGTCGAGGGTGTTGAGGGAGACCAGGTCCAGGCTGGCGCCGGGTTCGCGCAGGGCGGCTTTTTGCATCTGGTCGGACATGCGGGCGACGGCGTCGGCGGCGTAGTACTTGACAGCGCCGACGCCGGTTTCCGCCGGGAAGACGACGATGAGGAGGAGGTTTTCGTCCACGTTGCTGATGAGGAGGCTGACCTGGCGGCCCTGCTGATAGATGTGGGAGAGGCTGGTCTCGCCCAGAAAGCGGGCCATCATGTCGGTGGCGCTGAAGGCGCCGGCGGCCAGGGCGGCCACGGAGGTGGCGTCGAATTTGTCCACCGCGCCGTGCTGGCAGATGAGGGGGCCGCCTTTGTCAATGACCAGGGCGGCGCCGGCATCGCTGCGCCGGAGGAGTTCCTCCAGGGCGGCGTCGAGGGTGCGCACGTCTTCTTCCAGGAGTATGGGGAGACCCGCCATGTTAAGCCGGCTTGCGGGAGCCTTCGTTGATGTTTTTGTTGAGGAGCATGCGGGTGATCATGTTGAGCGCTTCAAAGACGCCCTCGCATTTGGAGGCGACGGAGGTGAAGGAGGGGACCTGGACGTCGCGATTGTTGAGCAAATATTCCATGTACTCCACGGGGGCGGCCGAGGCCAGGTCGCGCTTGTTGTATTGCATGACGTAGGGGATGTCGGGGAGGCTGAGCTTGAGGGATTTGAGATTGTCGTCCAGATTCTGAAAACTCTCCACGTTTTCGGCCATTTTTTCGTATTGCGAATCGGCCACAAAAATGATGCCGTCCACCCCGCGCAAGACCAGTTGGCGGGTGGTGTTGTAAATGACCTGGCCGGGAACGGTGTAAAGCTGGAACTTGGTTTTGAAGCCCTTGATGGCCATGGCTTCGATGGGGAGGAAATCGAAAAACAAGGTGCGGTCCGAACTGGTGGCCAGGGAGATGAGTTTGCCTTTTTCCTGGACATGGCCCAGGTTGGCATGGACCTGTTCCAAGTTGGTGGTTTTGCCGCCCTTGCCCGGGCCGTAATAGACAATTTTGAGCTGCAATTCCTTGGTTGCTTGGTTGATGATGGCCATAAGTTTATGGGTTGCGTTTGGCTAATTCGGCGGCGATCCGCCCCAGCACGGCTTCCGGCAAGGCTGCCCCGGGATGGCCCAGAACCGCCAAATAGAGTTTGCCTGTCTTGTAAATCGAGAAGCGCGCCTGCCCGGCGGTGAGGGCGACGCTGGTCACCGCCCCCAAATGCATCTCGCCCGCCGACTGGCTGACCCGGCCAAAAATCTGCGGCAAAAAGGCCGCCACGGTTTCGGGCTTCAAGGCCGGCGGCAAGTGCGCGGCCACGACCAGGCCGTCGCTCATGGCGAGCAGGCTCCCCGCCACGCCTGCGAGCGCGCAAATTCTCCGGCAGATTTCCGGCGGAGTCCACTCGATCCTGCCCGGCAGCCCAAAAATCTCCCCCAGCACGCCCGGCGCCGCCGCCGGGGCAAAGGGGGCCGCAGCGGGTGCGGAAACCGCCGTGGCCGGGGCCGCGGCCGTGGCCGGGGCCGTCTTGCCGAAAAGGTTTGGAATATGGCTTGGAATGTTGGCCGCGCTGGTCAATTTCTTTGGAACGGCCCCGGGACGCCGGTGCGCCAGGAAGAGGGGCGCGACCACTTTCAAGGGCAATTCCAGCGCCGCTTCCCGGTTGGCCAACGTCTTCTCCGGCGGCGGGGGCTGGAGCCATTGGCATAGCTCAGTCCAGGCGAAAACCACGCGGCCCGCTTTCAGGCCCGGCTCCAGCCGGTTGATGGGCAGGGCCACGGTCGCGCTTTGCAAATGAACATCGGCGATGGCCTGCAGCACATGCGGCGGCCACGATTCGGAGAGGAGGGAAAGAGCGACCGGCAGGACTTCGGATTCCGCAACCAGCGGGACTGGTGAGGGCATGGCCGGCGGTTTGGCCGCGGCGAAAGGGAGGGATGACGCCGCGGGCGCGGAAACTCTCGGCGCGAGGGACGCGAGAGACTCGGTCACTGGCGGCCGGGTAAAATGGGAAGCCCCCGGCTCCGGCGCCGGGGCCTTGGGAACGGACACGGGGACGGGTGCGCGGAGTGGCTTGGGAGCGGCGGTGACCGGCCCCTGCAACGTCCGGCCGTGGCCAAAAACGCTGGTGACGCTATCCGGCACGGTGACCAATGTCTGCCCTGGCCGGCGGGCCAGGAGGACGGGATCCAGGGAGGCCAGGATTTGCGCCAAGGGCAAGGTGACCAGAGACCCGTCATGGGTGGCATTGTCGTAAAACGTGCCAGGCGGCGCTCCCTGGCGCAATTGACCAAAAGGGATCCTGACCACGCCGGAGGCCAGTTGCTCCAAAACCATCTTGACGGGAAGAGAGAAGATCCCGGTGCCCGGCGTTGCGACCAACGCCGCCAGATTCGCTGGAAGGGACGAGAGGATCGGAGTCAGCGGCAGGCTGAGATCTCCGTCTGGATTGGCGACGGCGGCCCCTGCGGGAGCGGCCCGGATGGGCGCGGCCGGCGGCCGGACGGGCGGGCGCGGCGGAGGATGGGCTGGTTGGGCGGGAGCGGCCGGCGCCGGGACCGGCGATGGGGCGTTTTGGGGCCGGATCGCCGGAGTCGAAGACGGCTCCGGCGCGGGCGGCTCAGAGAAGAAACGTTTTAAAAAGCCGAACATGGTATAAGCGCAGTAAGAACACTGCCATAGATATCGGCCTGAGTCGAGCAGAACTTGAGTGATTGTCCACGGCAAGGCGCATCCCACTTTTTGGACAGTTCCCAAGCAGGGACGCCGTCCCGATTAGGAATCGGGATCCGCGCCGGCGCAGCGCCGCGACCCTGCCAGAAACTGGGATGCGCCCTGCCGTCCGTGGCAGGGTAGAACTGGCTTGCGCCTGGGGCTGGTTGCCGCATCATGGCCGGGCGCCGTCTATTCTATGCACAACAAGTTTATGCTCAACATCCGCCCTTTCGTATTGCTCGTCTTGCTGGCCTTTTCCCGGCAGGTTTTGGGAGAAACCAACCTCTACACCGGGGACCTCTGGGCCTTGGTGGACAGCCAGCAGGTGATGGCGGCGGCCCGTGACATCACGCCGGCCAAATACCCCGATTGCGACGAGGCCACCGTCGAGAAGAAAATGGTGCGGGTGTACCGCGCCGACGGCACGGGCCAAAGCCAGGACGAGGCCTTCGTCAAGGTGCTGACGGAGAAAGGCAAACGCAACAACCGCACCATTTCGTTGTACTTCATGCTGCCTTATTCCACGGTCGAGGTGGTCAAGGTGGAAGTGTTGAAGCCGGACGGCGAGGCGGTTGCGGTGGACGTGGCGGCCAATTCCAAGGAGCAGATTGATGACAGCCAGATGAGCATGAACATTTCCGATCCCAACAGCCGCCTCCTGCGCGTCAGCCTGCCCAAGGTGGAGATCGGCGACGTGGTCCATTCCGTCACGCGGGAGACCACCGAGCGTCCGATCATGCCGGGCGAGTTTGCCGAGGAGAATGTGTTTGAAGGGGAAGGATTCCTGCGGCACGCCTCCTACGAGGTTCACGCGCCGCCGGGGCGGCCCTTGCAACACATCGCTTTAAGGGACGAGATTCCCGGCACGGTGCGGTATTCGACGCAGACCGGCGACGACGGCTCGGTCCTCCACCGCTGGGAGGTCAGCCAGGTGCCGCGCATGTTCCCGGAACCGTCCATGCCGCCCGGCGAGATGGTGTTGCAGCGCCTGCTGGTCAGCACCACCCCGGACTGGCAGGCGGTCTCCAAATGGTATTGGGAACTGAGCCAGCCGCACCTGGAGGCGACCACGCCGGAAATGAAGGCCGCAGTGGACAAGTTGACGGCGGGGGCCGGGACCGACCTGGAGAAGATCAAGGCGGTGTTTTATGACGTGTCCAAAAATATTCGCTACATGGGCCTGACGCCGGAGAAGGACCGGCCGGGCTTTGAACCGCATGATGTCAAGATCACTTTCGCCAAGAAGTACGGAGTTTGCCGGGACAAGGCGGCGCTGCTGGTGGCGCTGCTGCGCGCGGCGGGGTTGCAGGCTTATCCGGTGTTGATCAGCGTCGGGGTGAAGCGGGACCCGGGGGTGGCCGATCTGTTTTTCAACCACGCCATTGTCAGCGTGGAACTCCGGAAAGGAGAGTATGTGCTGATGGACCCGACCGATGAGCACACGCGCGATTTGCTGCCCTCGGGGGATTGCGACCAGAGTTACCTGGTGTGCCGGCCCGAAGGGGAAGACCTCAAGGTCAGCCCGGTCCCGCCGCCGGAACAGCACATGATGCGCATAAAAACGACCGGGGTGATGAGCGCGGCGGGCGGACTGGAGGCGAAGTCGGAACTGGACTTCGAGGGCGTCAACGACGACGCCTATCGCAATGCCTTTTCCCACATGAAGCCCGATGACCGGCGGCGGTTTTTCGAGGGCAACCTGAAAGAGGCCCTGCCGGGGGCGCGCCTGAAGTCTTTGCAGTTGACGCCGGAGGAAATGCTGGATGTCTCGGCGCCGCTGCGGGCGGAACTGGAGTTTTCGGTGGAGAGCATGACGGCCGCCGGCGGCGGAAAATCGGTGGTGAGCCTGCCCTGGATCGGCAAGAGCCTGGGGGTGGTGAATTTCATCCTCGGCGGCACCGGGCTGGATAAAAGAAAATACCCGTTGCGCACGGAAGTGACCTGCGGCCTGGAGGAGGAGGTTTCCGTCGCCCTGGCGGCCGATTATGCCGGCGCGCTGTCCATGCCCTCCTGCTCGCCGGTGGAGGACGAACGCGTCAGCTACCGGGAAAGCTGCGGGTTCACCAATGGCACGCTGCGGTGCGCGCGGGAGCTGAAATTGAAAGGGGTGGAGTTCACCCCCGCCCAATACTTGACGCTCAAACAGACCTTGCGGACGATGGAGTACGACCAGCGGAAAGTCCCGGTGCTGGCCACCTCGGGCAAGGCGGCGGCCCCATCCGGGGAGAGCGCGGGCCGCGCGGCCGCCCTGCCCGTGGAATCCAACGCCAAGATTTTGCAGGTCCACAAGGAGCTGGAGGTGAAGGATGCGCACCGCGCCGTTTACCGGGTGAGCTACTCCAAGCTCATCCTTAATTACGCGGGCAAGATTCGGGAAGCGGAGGTGAAGGTGGACTACAATCCCTCCTGCCAGGAAGCCAGGCTCCTGCGCGGCGTGGTCACTTCCAAAACCGGCCAGCGCCAGGAGATTTCCACCAACGAAATCAACGTGATGGACGCCGGTTGGAACGCCCGGGCCAAACGTTACACCGGGGGGAAGATCCTGGTGGCCAACCTGCCGGGGGTGGACATCGGCTCGACCATCGAGGTGGAGTATGAAGTCGCCAGCCAGGGCAAGCCGTTCCTCTCGGGGATTCGAATCGTTCCAATTGCCGGATGAAATGGAGAAAAAAACATTCGTGTTGACTGCTCCGGCCGGGGTTAAAATCCAGAAAATGGCCGGCGGGGAGGCGGGCCTCATCCAGGAATCCGACGCGATCAGCGGGGGTTCGAAGAGATGGACCTGGGTGGGCGAAAATGCCCCCGCCCTGCCCACCGAGCCGATGCTGCCCCCGGCCTGGATTTACAGTCCCTGCGTGCTGTATTACGTGGGGGACCTGTCCTCTTATCTCAAGGACCTGAACGGCGCCATGCTGCAGCGCTCGCAAAAGCGGGACAAAGCGGCGGAACTGGCCCGCCAGTTGGCCGGTTCGAGCCAGTCGCGGCTGGAAGCGGTGCGGGCCATTCGCGATTTTGTGGCCAAATCCATCCGCCAAGCGGGGCCTTCTTTCACCGATTTGCCGTTGACGGAGCTTTCCGACGCCGACACGACGCTGGCCGACGGTTACGGCCACGCGGCGGACCGGGCGATTTTGTTGCATGCCATGCTGGCGGCGGCGGGATTCCAGCCGGAGTTTGTGGAGGCTTCCTACTATCCGCCCATCGCGGGGATTACCAGGGTGGCCGGCTCCTTTCCCATGCCCGATTCCTATGCCGGGCCTTTGGTCCGGGTCAAAGTGGAGGGCCAAACCTACTACCTGAATGACACCGACCAATACGCCCGGCTCGGCGCCACCTCCTACGACGGCCGGCTGGGATTGGTTCTCTCCAGCCAGGCCCGCGAAGTCATCCATGCCGCCAAAGGTTGCGAGGACAAAACGGAAACCGACTACACCCTCTCCGTCTCGGACAGCGGGAAGACGCGGATTGGCGTGGCGCGCCATTATTACGGCAGCGAATTCGGCGGCAAAAATCACTACTTCTCCGAACTGCCGCCGGAGGAGCGGCGGCGTTACTATCAGGAAATTGTTTCCGGCATGGCCCAGGGGGCGCGGCCCGTCGGCGATCTGGTCACCCTGTTTGACACCTACCCCGGCTTGGAGCAATACACGGTGGAGATAGATAATTACAGCGTGGTGGACGGCCCCTATCTTTACTTCGATCTGCCCTTCACCCCTTCCCTTTTCGCGGCGGGCGCCGACCGGCGGGCCTTGCCCATGTACATCTCCTGGCACAGCGAAAACACCGTGCGCACCGAGATCGAATTGCCCGCCGGATTCCGCCATGTGGTCATCGCGCCCAAGAGCGAGAATCTGCGCGAACCGGACGGGGGCGGCGCCGCCCGCATTACCTCCACGCAGAGCGCCGGCAAGTACGTCATGACCGATGATTTTGAAATCTCGCCCGCCATCATCAGTCCGCACGACTATGCCGCCCTGCTCAAGGTCGAGTCCACCCTGGGCCGAAAGTCCTCCACCGTGTTCCTTCTCGAGAAGTAGCACGCCGGAAATTACCCCGCGCTTTTTGAGTTGGAAGGCGCTTGCCTGACGGTGTATAGCCAGGGCGCAAGCCTGCGGACAATGACTACAGGGGAACGATCAGCGGGAAAAATCTGTCACACGGTTTTAACTTTAGGCCGGGCGGGGAAGGGTTTAGGCTTTGGGTTTTGAAGATGCAAGACCGTCGGCGAAATTTTTTCAGCGACAATTGCGCGGGGGTTTGCCCGGAGGCGCTGGCCGCCTTGATCGTGGCCAACGCCGGCCACGCCCTGAGTTATGGGGACGATCCGTGGACCCACCGGGCCGCCGGCCTGATTAGCGATCTGTTTGAAACGAAGTGCGAAGTTTTCTTCGTCTTCAACGGCACGGCCGGCAACGCCCTGGCCCTGGCCGCGATGTGCGCGCCTTATCACAGCATCCTGTGCCACGAGCTGGCCCACACGGAAACGGGCGAGTGCGCCGCGCCGGAGTTTTTTGCGGGCGGGTCGCGCCTGCAATTGCTGGGGGGTGCGCATGGGAAAATTGACCCGGCCTCGCTCGAAGAAACGGCCTGCCGGCGGGCCGACGTTCATGCCCCCAAACCGCGCGCCTTGAGCCTCACGCAGGCGACGGAAACGGGCACGGTTTATTCGCCGGACGAATTGCGGCGCTTGACGGACACGGCGCGGCGGCTGGGGCTGCGCGTGCAGATGGACGGGGCGCGTTTTGCCAACGCGGTGGCCTGCCTCGGTGTCAAGCCAAGGGAATTGACCTGGGAGGCTGGTGTGGCGGCGCTGGCTTTCGGCGGGACCAAGAACGGGGCGGCGGTGGGGGAGGCGATTGTTTTTTTCGATCTGGAACTGGCCGGGGAATTTGCCTATCGCCGCAAGCAGGCGGGGCAACTGGCGTCGAAGATGAGGTTTTTGGCGGCTTCGTGGATTGGCCTGTTGCAGGACGGGGCGTGGCTGCGGCATGCCCGCCACGCCAACAGCATGGCGCGGCGGCTGGAAGCGGCGCTGCGGGATCTGCCGCTGCTAAAAGTGGTCCATCCCTGCCAAACCAACGGCGTGTTTGTCTCCCTGCCGCCGGCGTTGATGGCAGGGCTGCGCGCGCGGGGCTGGGAGTTCCACGACACGCCGGACAGTTGCCGGCTGATGTGCAGTTGGGACACGACCGAGGAGGACGTGGACGCCCTGGCGCAGGATGTGAAGACTCTGGTGAAAAGCTTGTCAAATATATGAGAATTCTTGCGCGGCGCGCGGCGCCGTTTTTTCTGGCGGCGGGCATGACGGCGCTCATGGCGGCTGACTTGCCCGGCTTGCGCCCCGACGGCTCGGTGCTTCTGCCCAACCAATGGTCGTTGCGCCCGGCGGGAAAGCAAATTGCGCTGGGGGATTTCCCGGTCAATATCGCGTTGCATCCGGCGGGGCGGTTCGCGGCGGTGTTGCATAGCGGCCATGGACGCCATGAAATCATCGTCGTGGACGCGGGCCGGTTCACGGAGGAGGTGCAATCCGGCCATGGAAAAAATGATCTTGTTGTCAAGGCGCCTGTTGAGAACAAGATGGTTTCGCGCACGCCGGTTCGGGAGTCTTTCTATGGGCTGGCCTTTTCGCCCGACGGCCGCCAGCTTTTCTGCAGCGGGGCCGGGGACGAAGTCATCCATGTTTTTGCTTTTAAGGAAGGCCAATTGGCGGCGCAGCCGGACATCCGCCTGCGCGCCGCGGCCGTGCGCGGCATCCCCTGCGGCCTGGCGGTGTCGCGGGATGGCCGCGAGCTTTTTGCCGCCAATGTGTGGGGCCAGTCGGTTTCACGGGTGGAGGTGGCTGGGCGGACCAACCTGGGGGACATTTTTTTCACGGCGGGCGGCCCAACGCAGGAAAAAGTAGTTGACATCAACCAGCCCGCCGTGCCGGAGGAGCAGGCCATGCTGACCAAGCGGGCGGAAGCGCCGCTGGACCCGGCCGGGCCGGACGCGCCTTTTCCCTACGCCTGCCAGTTGGATGAAAAGGCGGGGCGTCTTTATGTGAGTTTGTGGGCGCAAGCGTGCGTGGCGGTGGTGGATTTGAAGTCGTTCCAGGTCGTGGCCCGGTGGGCGACGCAGGAGCATCCCAACGAAATGGCGCTGACGAAATCGGGCCGCTTCCTCTTCGTGGCCAACGCCAATCGCAACACCGTCACGGTCCTGGACACCGCGACCGGCCGGCCCGCGGAAACCCTGGATGCCTCGCTCTCGCCCTCCGGCCTGCCGGGCTCGACGCCCAACAGCCTGGCGCTTTCCCCCGACGGGACAAAACTGTTCGTGGCCAACGCCTGCAACAACAACGTGGCCGTGTTCGAGGTCGGCGCCATCGGCCATTCCCGCGCCCTGGGGTTCATCCCGGTGGGATGGTATCCCACGGCGGTGCGCGTCACCCCGGATGGGCGGCGCCTGCTGGTGGCCAACGGCAAGGGGTTGACCTCCCTGGCCAATCCCAAAGGGCCGCAGCCGGGCATAAGAAGCGAATCCGGCCCGCAGTACATCGCAGAATTATTTCCCGGCGCGTTGAGCCTCATTGACCTGCCTGTGGGCGGGGACTGGCACGGGAAACTGGCCGCCTGGACCGCGCAGTGCTATCAATGCGCGCCCCAACCCGGTCTTGCCGCCGCCGCGGTCGCGGCGGACAACCCGGTGCCCGTGGCGGCGGGCCGGCCCAGCCCGATCCAGTATTGCATTTACATCATCAAGGAAAACCGCACTTACGACCAGTTTCTGGGCGATCTTCCCCAGGGCAACGGGGACCCGGCCCTTTGCCTTTTTCCAAAAAAGGTCACGCCCAACCATCACAAGCTGGCCGCCGACTTTGTGCTGCTGGACAATTTTTATGTGGATGCCGAAGTCAGCGCCGACGGCCACGAATGGTCCATGGGAGCCTATGCCAGCGACTTTGTGGAGAAGACCTGGCCGGTGAATTACGGGCATAACCGGAGCCGAAAATACCCCTACCCCTCGGAAGGCGGATTTGCCGTGGCCGCGCCCGCCAGCGGATATATCTGGGACCGGGCGCGCGAGGCGGGCGTGAGTTACCGCAGCTACGGCGAATTCGTCATCGCCGGCAAAAAGGCGGGGGAGCCGAACGGGACGAGGCTGGCCACGCTGCAAGGGCATATTGATCCGGAGTACCATGGATTTGACATGGGCTATCCTGACGCCAGGCGGGCGGACCGCTTCATCGCCGAACTGCATCGTTTTGAAACGGAGGGGGACATGCCGCGCCTGCAAATCGTGCGGCTGCCCGACGACCACACCGCCGGGACGCAGCCCGGCGCCCCGACTCCGGCCGCCTGCATGGCGGACAACGATCTGGCCCTGGGCCGGGTGGTGGAAGCGGTCAGCCATTCCAAGTTCTGGCCGCAGACGGCGATTTTTGTGCTGGAGGACGACGCCCAGAACGGGCCGGATCATGTGGACGCCCACCGCAGCCCGGCCTTCGTCATCAGCCCGTATGTGCGGCGGGGCGCGGTGGATTCGACGATGTATTCGACCAGCAGCATGTTGCGCACCATGGAGTTGATCCTGGGCCTCAAACCGATGACGCAATTTGACGCGGCGGCCCATCCGATGTTCCAGGCGTTTCAGGCCGCGCCCGATTTGCGGCCTTACGAGGCGCTGCCCGCAGGGGTGAATTTGAACGAGCGCAACACCCCCGTGGCCTGGGGCAGCGAGGCTTCGCAGAAAATGGATTTCAGCCGCGAGGACGCGGCGGACGAAACGGCGCTCAATGAAATCATCTGGCGTTCCGTGCGCGGGGCGACCCAGCCGATGCCTGCGCCTGTTCATGCCGCCTTTGTCTTTGCGCGCCCCCAGGCGGAAGATGATGACTGAGCGTCGCGGCGGGCTTATGCCACTTCGTGAGGGGTCGTCTCTTAATCTTAATCCTAATCGTAATCTTAATCTTAATCTTAATCCGATGTGCTGAGAGATTAAGATTACGATTAAGAATGGGAGAGCGTGCCTCAAAAAAGTGACATGCCCCCCTCGGCGGCTCAGCCGCCGAATTGCAGGCGCGGGTCATCCTTGAGCATCGCTTCCAGATTGGGCCAGCGCACGTCGTTCATGGTGTAGAAGGCGTTGAGATAGACGGAGACTTCCTCGGCGGGGTACTTGGAAAGAAGCAGGTCCACGGCGGCTTTGAGGTTGGCGTCCTCCACGGCGGCGGGCAGGTTGTCCACCGCGCCGTCCTTGTGGACGATGGCCAGCTTGTCCAGAAAGTCGGCGAGCATGGGGGTTTTCTGTTTCATCAGCCAATCGCGCAACAGGTTGGCCGCCATCAGTTCCAGGCGGGGCCGGGAGAGCATGGCGGTCATTTCGGCATGGCGCGCCGCGCGCGGGCGGCGCTCAAAAAAGGCGGGGCGCAATTTGCGCGCCTCGGCCACGGCGCGGAGGGCGGCGCGGTAGAGTTCCTTGTTGTTTTCGTGGGCGTGTTCCAGGATGCGCAGCGCCAGGGGCGGCGACATGAAACCGAAGAGTTCGTGCGAGCTGAGCATATCAACCGGACTGGCTTAAGCCAAAAGGGCGGGAACCGCAAGTTTGGGATTTGGGCGATGGCTTTTCAGCGGCGGCAAATCTGCGCCCGAAGGCCAGCGCGGTTTCACAAATACTGCAGCCGCATGGCACGGTAGATGGATGAATTGCGGGACCAGGTTATGGAGCGCGCCGGGAAAGTCCCCGCGCGCCCGGCGGCAGCGTTCCAAGGCGCAGCGGACCAGCGCCTGGTTGACCGCGCAGGGCGCGAAGGCGGTTGCCTGGCAAAGGGGATTTTGACAATGGCACGGAGAACGGTTAGCGTTTTGCAAATGGAACCGTTGCACGCGCCGTGGCGAATTGCCTATATTCTGGGGCCCAAACCGGTCCCCGCCGGCGCCGAGGTTTTCAGCCGCATCGCCCAATCCCAGGACGACGAAGCCAATTATGTCGTGGTGCGGGAGCGCAGCTGTTACGCGGTGCTCAATCGCTATCCTTACGCGGGCGGGCATTTGCTGGTCGTTCCCTACAAAAAAACGGCGGACCTGAACGGGCTGACCGACGAGGAGTTGGGCGACTTGATGAAATTGACGCGCCGCTGCCAGAACGCCCTGACGCGGGTGATGAAACCGGACGGCTTCAACATCGGCTTGAACCTGGGCACGGTGGCGGGGGCGGGCATCACCGATCATGTGCATTTCCACGTCGTGCCGCGCTGGCACGGCGACACCAATTTCATGCCGGTGCTGGCCGGCACCACCGTGCTGCCCGAAGCGCTGGCCGAAGTGGCGGCGAAATTGCGCGCCGAACTGGCGCGGTGAAAGCGAACCGGGATGGAGAATGGGATTAAGATCAGGATTGAGATTAAGATTAGGATTAGGATTAAGATAAAGACTAGGAATGAGATTATTAAGATTATGAGAGGGGCTGCAACCCGCTGATTCATGCCCACCGAAACCGTGCATTTTGAAAATCCGCGCCTGGCGCAACAACTGTTCAATCACGAGCCGCGCAATCTCCAGGCCCTGGAGCAGGAGCTGGCCGTCAAGGCGGTGGCGCGCGAAGAGTGGATCAAACTGGAGGGCGCGGCCGAGGACATTGCGCGGGCGCGCGAAATGTTTCACTTGCTGGAGAAATCCTTGAAGGCGGGCGGCATGGTGCGCAACCGCGAGTTCGCCCAGGCTCTGAGCGTGGTGAAAAATGACGGCGTGGCCGCGCTGCGCAACCTCCTGGCCGAGCGCATCGTCACGTCCCCGCGCAAGGCGGCCGTCCTGCCCAAAACCATCGGGCAGAAGAAGTACGTGGACGCCATTCGGGCCCACGACGTCACCTTCGGCATCGGCCCGGCCGGGACGGGGAAAACGTATCTGGCCATGGCCATGGCCCTGGCCGCCTTGCAGGAGGAACAGGTCGCCCGCATCATTTTGACGCGCCCGGCGGTGGAGGCGGGCGAGGCGCTGGGCTTCCTGCCGGGCGACCTCTACGAAAAAATCACCCCCTACCTGCGGCCCTTGCACGACGCCCTGCACGACATGCTGCCGGCCGAGGAAATCCAAAAACAGATGGAGCGCGGGGTGATCGAAATTGCGCCGCTGGCCTACATGCGCGGGCGCACCCTCAACAACGCCTTCATCATCCTGGACGAGGCGCAAAATTCGACGGCGGAACAGATGTATATGTTCTTGACGCGTTTGGGGATGAGCTCCAAGACGGTCATCACCGGCGACACCACCCAAATTGATTTGCCGCCCCACAAGCAATCCGGCCTGCTCGAAGCCGAGCGCGCCCTGCAAAGCATTGACGGCATCGCCCTGATCGAGTTTTCCCGCCGCGACATCGTCCGGCATCCCCTGGTCCAGCGCATCATCGCGGCTTACGAGGAACATCGCGGCCGGCGCCGCGCCGCCGCGCCGGAGGCCAGGCGAACCCGGGCCGGGGGCGAAGCATAGACGATGGCACGCACAAAAATCCCTTCCTCCCGTCCCCCGCCCTGGCTGCAGGTGTGCAGCCGGCAAAAGACCCGGCGCCTGAATCTGCCGCTGCTGCGCCAAGTGATCCGCCGCCTTTTGCAGGAATGGCCGCCCCGGCGCGGGCCAAGCGGCGCGCAGGGAAGTTTTGGCGCGGGCGGGCAATTGGGCGTTTACTTCATCCAGGCCGCCGACATGGCCCGCTTGAACGAACAATTCCTGGGCCACGCCGGCTCGACCGATGTGCTCACATTTGATTACGCGGCCGGGGCCGAACCGGGCGGAAGGCGCGGCGAGATTTTTATTTCGGTGGACGACGCGGTGGCCAGCGCCCCGCGTTTTCGCGCCACCTGGCAGTTGGAATTGGCCCGTTACCTGGTCCATGGCCTGTTGCATCTGCGGGGCTACGACGACCGGCGCCCGGCGGCGCGGCGGGAGATGAAAAAGGAAGAAGACCGCGTGTTAAAGGCATTGTCGCGCCGCTTTGATTGGGGCAAATTGGAAAGGGTCAAAAATGCCGTTTGAAGTCAACAACATCTTGAACCGGTGGCGGCGGAATTTTCTGGCGGGCCTGGCGATTGCCATGCCCGGCATCATTTCCATCGCGGTGGTCGTCTGGCTTTTTCAGAACGTTTCCAACCTGACCGACCTGCTGCTGTTCTTTCTGCCGCCCAGTGTGACCCATGCCGACGACGGGAAGGGAAAAATGTATTGGTATTGGAGTTGTTGCGCGCTGGTGCTGGCGGTGTTTCTCATTGGCCTGGTCGGAAGCCTGGCCCGCGATTATTTTGGGCGCAAAGCCATTAAATGGGCCGACGCGGCCTTGATGGGCATTCCCCTGCTCAACAAGATCTACGGCACGGTCAAGCAGGTCAACCAATCGTTTTCCAACAACAAATCGGCCTTTCAGCAGGTGGTGCTGGTGGCCTTCCCGCACCCCGGCGCGCGCGCCATCGGTTTTGTCACCGGCGAACAAAAGAATCTCGGCCCGGAGAAATTGCTCAGCGTTTTCGTTCCCACCACACCCAACCCGACCTCCGGTTTTCTGCTGTTGTTGCCGGAGCACGCGATGGTCAAACTGGACATGTCGGTGGGCGACGGGATTAAATTTGTCATCAGTCTTGGGGCCATTTCGCCGGGGCAGGCGGCCCATGCCATCTCGGCGCTGGCGCCGGGGCGTGAGGAACAGCCTCCGGAAATATGAACTGCGAGCGCGCCACCGGAGTGGTCTTGCGCACGCGGCCGCTGACGGACAGCAGCCTGGTGGTCCACTGGCTGACGGCCGGGCTGGGGCGTCTGGCCACGGTGGCCAAGGGGGCGCGGCGGCCCAAGTCGCCGTTTCGGGGGCAGTTGGATCTTTTTTATCTGGCCGATTTGAGTTTTGCGCGCAGCCGGCGGTCGGAGTTGCATGCGCTGCGCGAAGTGCAGGTGCTGGAAACCCACCGCGGCCTGCGCCAGGACCTGGCCCATCTCCAGCAAGCTTCCTACTGCGCCCTGCTCATCGAACAAACCACCGAAACGGAAGCGCCCCTGGGCGCCTTGTTCGATCAATTCACGGGCCTGCTGGGCGTCCTGCCCAGGGAGCCGCCCGGCCCCAAACCATTTTTGCCTTCGAGATGAAGTTGCTGGAGGAGCTGGGCTTGCAGCCGGACCTGGCCGGGACGAAATTGAGCGCGGGCGCGCGGCAAATTTTGCGGCGGATGGAGGAAGCGGAATGGGAGGCGGTTTTCCGGCTGCGGCTGAGCGCGGCGCAGGCGGAGGAAATTGGCCAATTCCTGCACGGCTTCCTGATTTATCATCTGGGAAAAATCCCCGCAGGCCGCCACGCCTGGCCTGGCGGGCGGAGGGCCGGAGGCCAAATAATTCCGTGGCTCGCGCCGGCGGCACAATCTGCTGGCCGGATGGAAAAGGCACTCCGCAAGTCTTGCCGGACGTGGCCAGGCTGCGCGAGACAAACTAAACCGGCCTCCAGCCAGGTCAGCCCAGGGCGACGGCCTTTTCCGGATCGGGACCTCTGCAAAACGCGCGTCCACAATTGCAGCGGCGGTCTATGACCGCCGCAAACCAGCGGAAATAAGGGCATGGCGGCGGTCAAAGACCGCTGCTACAGGAGTTTTGCAGAGGTCTCTGCTCGGGTTCCCGCCACTTGCCGTGTTCGCGGATGAGATCCACCAGGCGGTCCACCGCCTCGGCTTCGGGAATGTTGAACTTGACAGGGTTCTTGCCGACGTAGAGGTTGATTTTGTTGGGCGCGCCGCCCACGTAGCCAAAATCGGCGTCGGCCATTTCTCCGGGGCCGTTGACGATGCAGCCCATGATGGCAATCTTCACTCCCTTCAAATGCACGGTGCGCTCTTTGATGCGGGCGGTGACGGTCTGCAAATTGAACAGGGTCCGGCCACAGGAAGGACAGGCCACGAAATCGGTCTTGAAGCTGCGGCAGCCGGCGGCTTGCAAAAGGTTGTAGGCCAGACGCAGGCTTTGGCCCGCCCCCGCTTCGCCGCGAATCAAGATGGCGTCGCCAATCCCGTCCGCCAGCAGGGAACCCAGGACGACGGAGGCCCGCAGCAAGGCGATCTTCGGCTCCAGCGGCACGGCCTCCAAGCGGAGGCAGTCCTTGAGCAAAATGGGGTTGTGGCGGCCCAGGGCCTTGAGCTTGGCGGCCAGCAGGCGAAAGGCCGGGATGGCAGGAAGAGCCACGCCGTCCTTGACCGTGACAAGCTGGGTGTCGGCAGGGATGGCGAAATCGGCCGCGGGATCAATTTCCTGGAGCTTGAGGTCTTCGTAAATCGCCTCGGGCCGGACGTTGTCTTTGGGCTGGATGCGCGGGGCGACTTTCTCCCAGGTGGCGCGGGTGACGACGACCCGCACGGTTTGTTGGCCGCCGCATTTGCTGGACTGGCCCAGGGCAATTTCCGGCGTCTTGCGCCGGGTGAAGGCGAAGGGGTCGAAGGGATTGGGAATGGGGTGTTGGGGATTGCGGACGGCGGATTTAAGGTCCAGAAAATCCGCGCTGCCTTGCACGGTCAGGGTTGGAATTTGCGCCAACAGATCGGTGCAGACGGCGATTTCGTTGGGGGAATCTTCGGTCAGGGAAACGCGGAGGGTGTCGCCCAGGCCGTCGCACAGGAGCGAGCCGATGCCGATGGCGCTTTTGATGCGGCCATCCTCGCCTTCGCCGGCTTCGGTCACGCCGAGGTGGATGGGGTAGTTCCAATCCGGCCCCAATTCCACCAGGCGGGCCACGAGCAGGCGGTAGCACTCGATCATGACCTTGGGGTTGCTGGCCTTCATGGAGAATTTGAAGTTGTGGAAATTGTGCTGGCGGGCGATGCGGGCAAACTCCAGGGCGCTCTCCACCATGCCCAGCGGGGTGTCGCCGTAACGGTTCATGATGCGGTCGCTCAAGGAACCATGATTGGTGCCGATGCGCAAGGCCCGGCCCAGTTGCTGGCAGAGCTGGACCAGGGGGGTGAATTGTTCCTCGAGGCGGGCCAGTTCGGCGGCGTATTGCTCGTGGCTGTATTCGCGCACGGCGAATTTCTTCTTGTCGGCGTAGTTGCCGGGATTGACGCGCACCATCTCCACCCAGCGGGCGGCTTCCAGGGCGGCGTCGGGCTTGAAATGGATGTCGGCCACAATGGGCACGCGGCAGTGGCGGGCGCGGAGTTCGGCGACAATGTTTTTGAGGTTGGCGGCGTCCTTGACGGTGGGGGCGGTGATGCGGACGATCTGGCAGCCGGCGGCCACCAGTTCGAGGGTTTGTTTGACGCACTCGGCGGTGTCCATCGTGTCGCAGGTGAGCATGGACTGTTTGACGACGGGGTGATGGCCGCCGAGGATGAGGCCGCCGTTGGCGGGATCGCCCACGATGACTTCGCGGGTCTTGCGCCGGGTGTAGAAGAAAGGCGACTGGCAGTAGCGCATGGGTTTACTGGCCCGGATTGGCCGGGTGCGGGGCGGGTTTGGCGGGCTGCTCGATTTGAGATTCCTGGCTGAACAAGACCCGGATCAGAGGCAGCCGGCGCAAATCGAAGAAGGTGACGTAGAGCATGAAGGAGATGAGCAGGACGGCAAAGACGGTGGTGATGTATTCGACCAGGCGAACGTCCAGGGGCCGGCGGCGAATCCGCTCCAACACGGCCATGACGATGTGGCCGCCATCCAGAACCGGAATGGGCAGCAGATTGATGATGGCCAGATTGATATTGAGCATGACCAGAAAACCCAGCGCCAGCCGGTAGTCGGTGTTCACTTTGACCGCCAGAAAACTGATGATCCCGACCGGGCCGGCCAAATCGCTGGCCTTGACTCCGCTGGAATGGGAATGCACCAGGGCGCTGATCGTGCCGGTCAATTGACCGAGAACCTCGGTGATCTGGGCCAGCGGCGTGGGGTGTTCCAGCACATAAACGTCCTTGCTGAACCCGAACTCCACGCCGAGCCGGCCTTTTTTGGCCACCATCTCCGTCGCGGGCGTCACGTTCACGGTCAGGCGCTCGCGGCCGCGCTTGACCACCAGCGGGGTGGCATGGCCGGCGCACTTCTGCAACAGATTGGTCAGTTGTTTGAAGCCGCTGATCGGCACGCCCGCGAAATTGACGATTTCGTCGTTGGTTTGCAGATGCGCTTTTTCCGCCGGGCTGTCCGCTTTCACCGTTTTGACGATGAGCAGATCGCGCGGGCTTAAGTTGAGCGTTTTGAGGTCAATCAGCGCTTTGACTTCGGGGGCTTCGTTGGCCGCGGCCTTCAACAGGTAAGTGTTGGTCTTGCCCTCGCGCTTGATGGCGACGGGCAAAACATTGGTCAAGGCCAGCGCCGTGGCGTTGTTCACGTCCTCCCAGGATTTGACCGCCTTGCCATTGACGGCCACGATCTCGTCGCCGTCCTGAATGCCCAACGCGGCCTCCGGCGTGCCCGGTTCGACGTAGCCAATGATGGAAGGATTGACCGGCACGGGCAGGCCGACCCAAAAAATGACGGAGGCGATGGCAAAGGCAAAAGCCACGTTCATAAATGGCCCGGCCGCAGCCACCAGGATCTTCGACCAGGGCGGGGCCGGAGGGATTTGTTCCTGGCTGGCTTCCCCCTCAATGGCGGCGGCGGTGATCATTTGGGGCAGCTTGACGAAACCGCCCGCCGGAATCCAGCGCACCGAATACTCGATGCCGTCGCGCACCCAGCCAAAAATCTTCGGGCCGAATCCGATGGCGAAAGCCTCGACTTTCATGCCGCGGCGGCGTGCCACCCAATAATGGCCGAACTCGTGGACGAAGATGGCCGCCCCGAAGAGCAGGACGACAGCCGCGCCGATTTTCAAATAATTCAGAACTTCAGTCATTAGGAACCGGGCCGTTTTGGCGACAGGGAAAGTCTAACTGGTAAATCCTTAAAAGCAAAATGCAAATTGCGAAACAAAGCAGGGGGCAGCTTGATGCCGCCACCATGCCATTTGCCTTTCCCCCGCCCCGCGAAGTGGCGAGAGGGTCAGGGCGGGGGATTGCGGGAGGGGAGTTGATCAAGGGCCTGGCGGGCGGGCTGGTTGTTTGGGTCCAGACGAAGGACTTGCTCAAACTCCGTTTTTGCCTCGGCCATGCGGCCCTGGCGGGATAGTTCCCCAGCCAAAGCAAGGTGCCCGTCCGCATATTCCGGGCGGATCTGGATGGCTTTGCGAAATTGGGCCAGGGCGGCGGCGGGCCGGTTCATCCTGGACAACAGCCTGCCCAGGCAGGCGTAGAAGGCGGGTTGTTCAGGCTCCAGGCTGCAGGCCCGTTCGCATTCCTGGAGGGCCGGCTCATATTTTCCCTCGCTGGCGTGGATGTTGCTCAATTCGTACCACGCCGCCGTCATTCTCGGATTCAAAGCCACCGTCTGGCGGAAGGCAGATTCGGCCGCATCCAGTTGCCCCTGTTTCTCCAGCATGCGGGCCTGCTGCAAATAACCCAGATAGTAGTGCGGCAACAGCGCCTGCACTTCCTTCCAGGAAGAGGCGGCGTCGCGCCAGTCTCCGATGGCTTCCAGAAAATCACCGTAATCGAAGCGCAACTGGTAATCGTCCGGATCACGCCCGATGTCCTCCAGATAAATCGCGCGGGCGCGGCCGGCCGCGGCGGCGTCCATCTGCCGGCGCAAAATGTTCAATTGGTTGCGCAGGTTTTCCAACTCGGCGGCGTTGCCGGACTGGCCGCTCCAGGGAGGTTGCAGCCGGCGGCGGATGACTTCGCTGACGGTCGCGCTCCGGTTCCAATCCGTCAAGGCCAGCCGTGCCTCGGCGGCCCCCTGCGCAAGCCAGGGATGGGTGGCGCCAGGCCCGGCGGAGACGGGCAGGAGCGGCGCGATTTTTTCCGCCCACGCCCGGCCCAGACGGTAGTTGCCGTCGAAATTGAAATGGACATGCTCGAAGAAGGTTTCGTCGCCGCACAGATTCGCCGGGCTGTCGGCGGCCAGGGCGGCGGCGGCGTCAAACAAAAGGAGGTTGGAGCCGGCCGAGGGCGGGGCGGCCTGGCGGATCAGGTCGTTGATGCGCGCATCGGCGCGAAAAGGAAGGGCGTCGCAGTTGCAGGCCATTTGATAATGTTCCCGCGCGGCGGCGGTGTTGCTCAGGCTCAACAAACACCCGGCCCAGCCATACTGGCAGTCGGCGGACAGGGGCTGGAGTTTGGCCGCCCGCTCGAAATCCCGGGCCGCCTCCCCGAACCGGCCTTGCCGCCGGGCCTGGGCGGCGTCGGCCGCCAGTTGTTCCCAAGAGGCCCGATCCGCCGGGGGCAGGTTGGTGGGGGGCAGGGAGGCGAAAGGCGGACAGTCCTTGAGATTGACAGCCACGGTGTTGAGAATGACGCGCACGCCCGCGTCCCGGCCCGCCTGGAGGAGGTCGCGCAGGTTCTGTTGGAAATTGCGATAGACCCTCTCCTTGCGCGGGTCATCCGGCGCCAGCGGATGGCCCAGGAACATCTCCATCCCGCCCCAGGCCGCGTTCCGGGAGGATTTGAATTGGAGATGGCGCACGCCCGCCATGAGCCACTGGCCGGCGCGGGTTTTTTGCAGGGCCAGGCTGAGGCGCACGGTCCATAAGGGCGGGGCCTGGGCCCCGAAGACGCTGGCGGCGCCGAAAGGCCCGACCATTTCGTTGTTGCCCATATAAACAATCCAGAAATCGCCCTGCTGGCGGGCGCACTCGCGGGCGATGGGCAGAATGGCATGAGAGTTGATGGCGGTGATGGCGACGTTGACCACCTCGAACTTTTCTCCGGGAAAGTGATCGGACAACAGGGCCTGCAAATATCTCCCCGCCCCGTAAGCAGGATTGGGGTCGCCCAGCGCGGCGGATTCTCCGAGGATGAAAATGCGGCAGGTGCGGGGCGGCTTCTCCGCTGCCAGGCGCAGGGCGCCGGGCAGGCGGGCCAGTTGCGGCGGAAAAAAGCGGAGGACAAAACTGTCATTGTTGATGAGAAAGTCCCGGCCGTTGATGCGGGCTTTTTTGAAGAAGGCCGTGTCATAACCGTAGCCGGCGGCGCGCAAGACGCCTTCCAGCACGGCAAAGGCCAGCGCCGGCGCAAGCAGCAAGGCGAGCAGCGCAAAGAGCAGGCGGCGGCGCGGCGGCCGGGCGGCAACGGCTTCCGGGCGGCGCGGCGCGGCAGGCCCGCCCCCTTTGGGCTGGTTGGCCGCCTTGGAATTAGGACGCCGGCTTTTCAACACTGAATTCTAAGAAATGCCCCGCCGCTTGGCAATCTCCATGGCCGGCGCATCAAAGAATGATTGACGCTGGCCTTTCGGCGGCGCAGACTCGCGCCAAGATGAGGCTCAATCGGACAACTTGGCTGTTAGCGGCGGCGCTCACTCTCCCCGGCGCCGCTTTTTCCCAAACGAAAACAGTCGCGGTTTACGTGACCGCCAAAGACACGGGGCAACGGCTGGCCCGGGCCGGGGAGTTGTCCTGGATGGATCTTCCGCAACCTGCGGAACAGACGCAGGAGTGCGTCTTCGTGGATCCCTCCAAGACTTTCCAAACGGTAGTGGGAATCGGGGGAGCCTTGACCGATGCCGCGGCGGAGACCTATTACAAATTGCCGGAAGAGAAGCGGCGGCAATTCTTGCGGGCCTGTTTTGATCCGCAAAACGGCATCGGCTACACTCTGGGGCGCACCCACATCAACAGTTGCGATTTTTCCAGCGCCAGCTACACCTACGTGGCCGAGGGGGACCGGGAGTTGAAGAGTTTTAGCATTGCCCACGATTTGAAATATCGCATTCCCTTCATCAAAGAGGTGCTGGCCGCCGCGGGAAGGGAGATGAGCCTGTTCATTAGTCCGTGGAGCCCGCCGGCCTGGATGAAAGACAACCAGGACATGCTGCACGGCGGGAAATTGAAGCCGGAATGTGATGAGGCCTGGGCGCGCTATTACGTCAAGTTCATCCAGGCTTATGAGAAGGAAGGCATTCCCATCTGGGGTCTGACCGTGCAGAACGAGCCGATGGCGGTGCAACCCTGGGAATCTTGCCTCTACACCGCCTCGGAAGAACGCGACTTTGTCAAGAACCACCTCGGCCCGGCCTTGAGCCAGGCGGGATTGACCGGCAAAAAACTCATGATCTGGGACCATAATCGGAGCATGATGTATCAACGCGCCCAGGTGGTGCTGGAGGATGCGGAGGCCGCCAAATATGTGTGGGGTGTGGCCTTCCATTGGTATGTGGGCGACCATTTCGAGAATGTCAGCCGGGTGCGCGAAGCCTGGCCGAAAATCAACCTGTTGTTCAGCGAAGGCTGCCACGGCCCCTACGACGCCGCCAAACTGGACGACTGGCAATGGGGCGAACTCTACGGCACGGCCATGATCCATGATTTCAATGACGGCAGCGCCGGCTGGACGGATTGGAATGTCCTGCTGGACGAGCGCGGCGGACCGAACCATGTCAACAATTTCTGTTTCGCCCCGATTCACGGCGACACCAAAACGGGGGAGCTGCGCTACATGAACTCCTACTATTACATCGGCCACTTCTCCAAATTCATCCGGCCGGGGGCGCGGCGGATCATCAGTTCCTCCACGGTGGATGATTTGTTGACAACCGCCTTTGTCAACCCGGACGGCAAGATCGCCGTGGTGGTGATGAATGCCTCCGATGGGGCCCAGCCGTTTTATTTGTGGCTGGATGGAAAGGCCGCCAAAACCAGCAGCCCGGCGCATTCCATTGCGACCTACCTGTTCTGACCCGGTTCCCCCGGAAGTTGCGCTGATGGCTTTGCCGTTTCTGTATGACGAAACGTTCCAGTTCTTTGAGATCTATTATGAAAACAACACCGTTCATTCCAGTGGCGGCCCTTCTGGTTCTTGGCGTCTGGAGCGTTGCCTTTGCGGGCGCGGCCTCTCCTCTGCCCGGACCGGGCCAGGCCGCCGGGCCGGATTTTGGCCCCAACGTTCTGATCTTCGATCCGGCCATGACTAATATTCAAAGCCAGATGGACGCGATCTTCAGCCAACAAGAACGCAATCAATTCGGTTCCAATCGCTATGCCTACCTGTTTAAGCCGGGCCAGTATCACTTGGACGTGCAGATGGGTTTCTACATGCAGGCGCTGGGCCTGGGAGCATCACCGGACGATGTCGCCATCACAGGGGCGGTGCGGTCCACGGCCGGCTGGATGCGCGGCAATGCCACCTGTAATTTCTGGCGCGCTGTGGAGAATCTGTCGGTCACGCCGACGCCGGACCGGGATCCGGATGTCTGGGCGGTGTCGCAAGGCACCGCGCTTCGCCGGGTCCACTTGAAAGGAGATTTGAATCTCTGGGATAACGGATGGTCCAGCGGCGGATTTATGGCCGACTGCCGGATTGACGGCCGGGTCAATTCCGGATCTCAGCAACAATGGCTTTCCAGAAACGCGCAATGGGGAAGTTGGACCGGCGGCTCGTGGAACATGGTTTTTGTCGGCGTGGTCAATCCGCCCGCCGGCAGGTGGCCGGTTTCACCGTACACGGTGGTTGAGAAAACGCCGCTGATCCGGGAGAAGCCGTATTTGTTTATTGACGATGGCGGACACTATTTTGTCATGGTGCCGGGCCTCCAAAACGGCGGCGCGCAGGGAACCACCTGGTCGGGCGGGAGCACCCCGGGGCAGGCATGGCCGATGGACCGGTTCTACCTGGCGCATCCGGGAACGGACAATGCCGCCAGCATCAATGCGGCGCTGGGCCAGGGGCGGAATGTCATCTTCACTCCGGGGATTTATCATTTGGAAAACAGCCTCCGCATCACCCGGCCGGACACCCTGGCGCTGGGACTGGGTTACCCGACGCTGGCGCCGGACAACGGAACTCCCGCGCTGGTGATTTCCGACGTGGATGGCGTCAAGGTGGGAGGAATCCTCTTCGAAGCGGGCGCCAGCAATTCGGCCACCTTGTTGCAAGTGGGAGAGGCGGGGAGTTCGATTTCCCATGCCAGGAACCCGCTGTTTCTTTACGACATTTTCTGCCGGGCGGGCGGCGCGTCGGTGGGAAAAACGACCTGCATGGTCACCATTAATTGCAACGACGTGGTGGGTGACAACTTCTGGCTCTGGCGGGCGGATCATGGCCGCGGGGTGGGCTGGTCCGCCAATGCCAACGACAACGGCCTGATTGTCAACGGCAATAACGTCACCTTCTACGGCCTGTTCGTCGAGCACTGCCAGGGGTATCAAACCATGTGGAACGGCAATGGCGGGCGCGTTTACTTTTACCAATCCGAAATGCCTTATGATCCGCCCAGCCTGGAGGCCTGGCGGCACGGGACCGTCAACGGATTCGCCTCCTACAAAGTGGCGGACTCGGTGACCACGCATCAGGCCTGGGGGCTGGGCGTGTATTGCGTGTTTTACAGGGCGCCGATTGTCGCCGAAAACGCGATCGAGACTCCGGCCGCTCCGGGCATCCAGATGCGCCACATGGTGACCATCCGGCTGGGCGGCGGGCAGCGCGGCAGCGGCATCAATCATGTGATCAACGGCACCGGCAGTCCGGTGATTACAACCATGAAGGCGATAGTGGACTAGGGCGCGGACAAATGGTTGACAAATGCTCAAACCTCGCCTAGCCTCGCCAACACATATATGAAAACGAACACTGAAGCATTCAAAGAGGTCAAAAAGGTTCGCTACGAGGGGCCGAAATCGAAAAACCCGCTGGCCTTCAAGCATTACAACCCGGCCGAACTGGTCGAGGGCAAGGCGATGCGCGATCACCTGCGCTTTTCCGTGGTTTACTGGCACACTTTCCGCGGCACCGGCTCGGACCCTTTCGGTCCGGGCACCGCGCTGCGGCCCTGGGACGACGGCTCGAACTCGGTCGAAAACGCGCAGCACCGGGCGCGGGTGGCCATGGAGTTCATCGAAAAGCTTGGCGCGCCGTTCTTCGCGTTCCACGATCGCGACATCGCGCCGGAAGGAAGCGATCTGGCGGAAACCAACCGCAATCTGGACGCGGTCGTCCCGGTGCTGAAAGAGGAGCAGAAACGCACCGGCATCAAGCTGCTTTGGGGCACGGCCAATCTCTTTTCCAATCCGCGTTTCATGAGCGGCGCCGGCACCAGTCCCAACGCGGAGGTCTTTGCCTATGCCGCCGCGCAGGTGAAGAAGGCGCTGGAAGTGACGCACCAACTCCGGGGCGAAGGGTACGTGTTCTGGGGCGGGCGGGAAGGTTATTCCACGCTGCTGAACACGGACATGAAGCGCGAGCTGGATCACATGGCCCGGTTGTTGCGCCTGGCGGTGGATTACAAAAAGCAGCTCGGTTTCAAAGGGCAGTTTTACCTGGAGCCAAAGCCGAAGGAACCGACCAAGCATCAGTATGATTTCGACGCCGCCGCCTGCCTGAATTTCCTGCGCGAATACGATTTGCTGCCGCACTTCAAGCTCAACCTGGAGACCAACCACGCCACCCTGGCGGGCCACACCATGCAACACGAGCTGGAGGTGGCGGGCGCGGCGGGCCGGCTCGGCTCGATTGACGCCAACACCGGCGACGAGCTGCTGGGCTGGGACACGGACCAGTTTCCGACGAGCATTTATCTGACCGCTTACGTGATGCTCACCCTTTTGAAATACGGCGGCTTAAAGAGCGGCGGCGTGAATTTCGACGCGAAAGTGCGCCGGGAAAGCTTCGAGCCGATGGACCTTTTCTATGCGCATATTGGCGGCATGGACGCCTTCGCGCGCGGGCTGAAGATTGCCGCCGCCATCCGCAAGGACGGACGCCTGGCCGAGTTTGTCCAGGAGCGCTACTCCTCCTGGGATTCCGGCCTCGGCGCGAAAATCGAGTCGGGCAAGGTCACGATGACGGAACTGGAGGCCTATATCCTCCGGCAGGGTGATGCCGCCGGCAATCGCAGCGGCCGCCAGGAGTTCCTGGAGAATCTTATCAACGAGTTCATTTGAGTTTCGGTTTATTCGGACCATCCCGCATCCGGGCAGGTTCCCGGCTCAACTCAAGGAAGGCCGTTGGGCAACGGGTTGCCAGTCACCACAGCCACCGCGTCAATAATGGCGCCAGGGCCAGGCTGGGAAGATAATCGGCCATGGCCACTTTCTTGATCTGCAAAACGATCAGGGCCACGCAAAAAATCAGCAGGCCGTCGGTCGCGTTGATGGAGTCAAGCAGAGGCGCGGCCTGCAGCCGCAGCGTGGGTTCCAGCAGGGCGACGCCGCGGATGATCGCCCCTTGCCAGGCCAGGACCGGAATGGCCGAGACCATGACGCCCCAGCCGAAGGTCCTGGCAAACGCCATCGTGGCCATGCCATCCATGACGGCCTTGACGCAGAACACTTGGGCGAAACCGGTCAACCCTTCCGACACCGATCCGAGGATCGCCAGCGGGGCGGCGCAAAACAAGGCGGTGGCCACGCGGAAGCCGTCGTTGAACTGCGGTTTGCCGGAGGCGGCCGCGGCCATCTTCCGCGTGGCGAATTGGCCCACCGCGTTGGAAAGCCGCTGCAGACGCAGCAGTTTGCCGGCCAGTTTTCCCAGGGCCATGGCCAGCAGCACGATGGCCAGTTGTTTCAATCTCTGCACGGCGCTGCCATTCAAGCTGGACAACGTCAAGGTGAGTCCAAACCAGACGGTAAAGACGCCGAGCAGCACTCTGGCCCTGGATTGGTTGGCCGCGGAAACCGGTTTTTTCAGAACGAGGGCCAAAATGCCGCCGAGCACGATACCTGCCGAATTAATGAGGGCGCCAACCATCGGGCGAATCATGGAGTTGGGCGCCCCGGCTGCAAAGCGGAAAGTGGCGCCGGCAGGCCGGTTGAATTAAGATCAAAATTAGCAATCCTTCACTGCGAAGCCTCGTTGACACTCCGGCGGCCTCCATGCTAATAATGACACTGCTCGAGCCATTATGAGTTCGTTCTTAAATCAGCACGTTCTGGTCTTGAACCGCCTCTGGCAGGCGGTCAATATCTGCACCGCCCGGCGCGCCCTCACGCTCCTTTTCGAGGGCCACGCCCAGGCCGTGCTGAGCGACGAGGAGGGCGCCTTCCAAACTTTCAGCTTCAACCAATGGCGGGATTTATCCGCGCAGGAACCGCATGGGGAAACCATTGCCACCGTCTCCTTCAAAATCCGCGTGCCGCGGGTGATCCTGCTCGTGCTGTTTGATCGCCTGCACAAAAAGGAAGTCAAGTTCACCCGGCACAACATTTTCGAGCGCGACCGCAATACCTGCCAATACTGCGGCCAGGTTTTCGAGCGCAAGGATTTGAATCTGGATCACGTCATTCCGCGCGACCGCGGCGGGCCGACCTCGTGGGAAAACATCGTCTGTTCGTGTGTCCGCTGCAACACGCAAAAGGCCAACCGCACGCCGCAGGAAGCCGCCCTGCACCTGGTGCGCAAACCGAAACGGCCCAAATGGCGCCCGTTTGTCCAGGTCAATCTCGGCCTGCCGCACCACGACAGTTGGAAGCATTTCCTGGATTTGGCCTATTGGAACGTGGAGTTGGGCGAGGACGCGGGGTGAGGGCGCAAAGCAGCCCCATGGCCGGGTGATGGCAGGATGGATGCCTGCGAATTAGGAAACTTTCTTTCGGGCGGACTCGATCATTTCCCAGAACTTGGGATTCTCCTGCAACGCCTGGTCCTCGCCGGTGGGCAGGCTGGATCGGAAAAGGAAATCTTTCAGCGTGTTGCGGCTGAGGATGCGGTGAACGACGACGCCCAGTTCATGCCGCTCAAAATAGACCCGGTAATCGCCCAGGCGGAAGCGGTGGAGCGTCTTGCCGTCGCGCTCCAGCTTGCCGAAATGCTGCAGATCGCGGGTGAGAACTTCCTGGGGCAATCCGCGAAATTCACCCAGAATATGAAGCTGCAATTCGCGCGGCATCCTGGCCAATTCCGCTGCGCTGATGGGGTTGAAAATAATCTGAAATTGCAGCATGAGAAAGATATTAAGGGTTAAAGCGCAAAATTGCAACGTTCCCGGCATGGCGGTAGTGCCTTAATTTCATTATTGTAGTGTCGGCGCTGTGCGCCGAAGTCGAGCCACAGGCTCGACTCTACACCAAATTAAGGCACTGCCGGCATGGCCCGCCACCACCAAAGCGCCTGGCAGGAGCAGCGGTGGAAAAGGCGCTGGCGAATCTATTTTTCATGGTAGGGGTGGCGGGAGCGGTAGATTTCCAGGAGTTCCAGGTTGCGCGCGGCCAGGTCTTTCGCGGTTTTTTCCTCCGCCGGATCCTGCGCGTTGCCGGCCACCTGCAGGGCCAAATCATGGGCCTGCTGCGCGGCGGCCTGGGCCTCATCAAAGCGCCCCGCTTCGGCATAGGCGGCCGCCAGGGTGCCGAGGAACATGGGCTGCCGGCCGTGATCGAGTTCGCAGGCGCGCGCGGCCAGTTTCACGGCTTCGGCGCCATTGCGAAATTCTGGATACGGACTGGCGGCCAGGATCCAGGCGAGGTTATTCATCACCGTGCAGTCGGACGCAGAAGGCGGGACATTCTTGGCCAGGCGGTAATGCGAGATGGCGTCGGTCGTTTTGCCTTGTTTGGCCAGCGCAATTGCCAATTGGAGACGGGCGTCAGAAAACTGAGGGGCCATGCGCAAGGCTTCGGTGAACTGAGCACAGGCCTCATCTGGTTTGCCCAGTTTGGCCAGCGCCTGCCCCAGTCCGTAATGGGCCTCGGGAACCACCGGGTCGGCGGCCAGGATTTTGGCGAATTGTTGCTCCGCTTGGGCGGGGCGATCCTGTCCGAGCAAGGCCTTGCCATAGAGGAGCCGGGCATCGCGGGACGCGGGGTTAAGCTGGAGGGCGGTCGCCAGTTCGGTGGCAGCCTGATCGTATTTGCCCTGGAGCAACAACACCTCGCCAAGAATACCGTGAGTCAGTTCGTAGTTCTTGTTAAGCTGGAGGGACTTCTCACATTCGACGCGGGCGCGTTCCAATTGGCGGTTGGCCAGAAAATAGGCGGCATAGCAGTTCTGGGCGATGAAATTGTCCGGGTCCACTTCCAAGTTGTGGACGAAAAGAGTTTCGCCATTTCTCCAATACTGAATCTGTCGGCCGGCCAGAAGGGCGCAAGCCACCAACGCAATCCAGGCCGCCCCGCCCAACAGGACCGGCCCCTGCCGCCAGCCGCCGGCCAGATCACTAGCACCCCAGATGAACAGGATGAACAAGCCGATGGACGGGATGTAGGTATAACGGTCGGCCATGGATTGCGCTCCCACCCGCACCAGCCCAATGACGGGGACGAGCGTTCCCAAAAACCAAAGCCAGCCCAGCAGCAACCAGGGCCGGGTTTTCCAAAAGCGCAGGACGACCGCGGAAACAGCGATCAAAAAAAGGCAGGCCGCCGTGATTTGCCAGGTTTCCCATGGAATATCGTAAGGATAAATCGCAACCAAGTTCCGGGGCCAAATCGTCTTGGCCACGTAGATGAAATAGCTGACGACGGCGTTGCCCAGACGATGCGGGAATGCAAGGCTGGCCAGGGATCGAATGCTCGAGGCAGCGGCCGTCACCGCCAGAACGGAGAAAAAGATGGAAAGGACAACGAACGGGATTTTTTCGATCAACAGCCGCCAATTCCCGGCAGGGCGGGACTCGGCCGGAACCTGAACATTTTTCGGATTAAGATCAGGTTTGAGAGGGGCCAATTGCAGCCGGCGCAACGGCCACCAATCCAGGAGCAGCAGGACGAACGGGAGCGTCACCAGCATCGGTTTGGACATCAACCCCAGCACGAAGAAAGCCAGGGCGAGGACATAGAATTTTTTGCATTTTGCATTTTGCATTTTGCATTCTTCCCCATAGCGGAGGTAGGCCCATAACGTCAGCATCCAAAACACCGTGCATAACACGTCCTTGCGCTCGGAGAGCCAGGCGACCGACTCGACATGCAATGGGTGCCAGGCAAAGAGCGCCGCCACCATGGCGCTGCGCCAAATAGCCCCGGTCATCCGATTGAGCAGGAGAAACAGCAACACCGAGCTGAGAATGTGAAGGGCCAGGCTGGTGGCATGATGACCTCCCAGCCAGCGGTGAAACAACTGGCAATCGAGCATGTAAGACAGCCAGGTCAACGGATGCCACATGCTGGCGTAGCTGGTGGCAAAGCACCAGCGCAAGCCCTCCCAGGTGAACCCGCCGTTCACATGATAATTGTTCATGAGAAAAATCGGATCGTCGAACGGCACGTAATCGAAGGTGACGACGGGCCAAAAGAGGAGCGCAGTGCCCAAGGCCAACGCAAGGCAGACCAGACCCTTTCGCAGACTATCTTTGGCAATCACGCGGGGATCTTAATCATTGGGATGGTAGCGCGTACGGGAATCGCACCCGTCTTTCAGCCTTGAGAGGGCCGTGTCCTAACTGATAGACGAACGCGCCATTAGTCCGGGCAACGTATTCCGCCGGCCTGCGGATGTCAATGGGGACAAAAAAAGAGCCGCCCTGGAAGGGGCGGCTCGTGAGGGAAAAAACCAATTACTTCGTGCGGCGGCGGGCCAGGAATGCGCAGAGGCCCATCACGCCAAGAGCAATCGTGCTCGGCTCAGGAATCGTTTGTTGCAAGCTGAAACTCTGCATTCCAGCAAGGTCTTCCGGAGTGTTGGGAGGTTACCCGGTGACTCCGCCGAGCGCAGTCAGATTAAGTGTAGGCGATTCGCCCCAAGGCACACCGGCAGCCTCGGCTGCGGCCAAGCTGGTGATGGTGCCACCACCATTATACCAACAGGCCAAGGCGACAGTCGCTGAACCAGCTGAAGTGCCCGGAATCCCCGGATCCCCGGTGGGGTAGGACGGGGTTAGAAATGTGCCGAGGACGGCCGCTTGGGCAGTCTGGCGCATTAACGTTGTATACTGGGCCACCGGCAGCAGCGATGAAGCCGCATCACCTGTTCCCGGAGCAGCCAAGAGCTGCACCGAGAAGTTGTTGCCGAAGGTATAGTTGACTGGAAGACCGGCGGCACCGGAAGCGCCACCCAGCAACACACTGCCGTTGCCATAAACTTGCGAGCCAGCAGGAATATCAGTGGCTGTGTTGCCAGTTATCTCAACTCCACTTGCCTGCGGTGTGTAGATATGGAAGGTCGCATCACCTGCGCGGTCAGTGAAGTTTACAGTGCCTTGAGCATAAGCTCCAAGCGCCATAGCAGAGAACAGGCCGATCAATAATGTTTTTTTCATAGCGTGTTTGTTTAGGAATTGTTGGCGGTTTTCAGATCGTTAGACTGATGGTGTTTTTGTCTCAGTTGACATCAAAGGTCCGCGTCCACATACTATGATAGTTTGGCGCAGTACCAGGAGTAGTGCCGGGGTTGGTGATGATTGCACCATTTTGAAAGCCCCGGTAAAAGAACCCTTGACCCACGCCGACTGTCGGATTCGCGGGTTGAGTGCCACCAGGACCATCCCAAGGCTGACCTTGGGGATCCGTGGCGAATTCATCACCATTATAGGTCTGCCACCCAGGCTGCGTCGAGGTGGACGGGTTATAAACATACACAATGTCGTTATCCACTTCGGGCAACCCCAAATCAACATCCAGCCGACCCGCTTGCGGAACCATCGAACTGGCCAAGTTAAAGCCCGGTCCGGCCAAGGCTGTATTGGTCAGAGGTCCCTGTAGCACCGTGCCGACGAAGGTGATTGTGACAGCCGCCCCGGAAAGATTGTTAACGAAAACAGCCTCACCAGGATTCAACGTCGTATTGGTTGCCTGTTGTTGATCCCAAGGAAAGGTTTGTGTGCTAAAATAATCCGGTTGGAGCGTCAGCCAATTAGAGATGGCAGGCTGCCACTTGAAGAACGTGCAACTGTTGAGGCCAGACACACCATCGGTTGGGATCTGCGAATCCAGCAAAGGCGAAAGGTTGTTGTTGGAGGTGTTCAACTGGTTTGCAACGATCGAGAAACCAAGCGGTATGGTCACGTTGATGTAGCCGACCGCGTTGAGGGAATAAACTTGCGCCATGAGGGACGCGCTGGTTAGCGCGGCGACGACGCCCGACAGAAGCAGTGTTTTTGTTCTCATATTTTTATGTTTTGTTGTCCGTGTGTGTGGACTTTCTCAGAATACAAAGCCGGTGTCAACGTCTTTTTTTCACTTTTTTTAGTTTTTTTTCCTGATACGTTTTCATGGCTCTGACTGTAATACCCTCCTCCAGCCGGCCCGACTTGTAAAGTTTTTTTTGAAAATAAATTCATCCGATATTGGCGTGGTTCTGGAATAACGCAAATACCTTATACACAACAACTTGCAATCACAGCCGTTGACCCGTGGATTAACACAGATACGGAAAGGAAGAAGTCTGCCTTCTTTAACCGCTTCAATTCGCGTGATCTGCGGGCGATTTCCAATTTGTAACTTCCTGATTCACAACCACTTTCAAAGAACCGCCTGTCGGCGAACTGGCCAGGGCGATGGCGGCCGCGGTTTGTTCGAGGGGAAAATGGTGTGTCACCAGCTTGCGAAGATCCAGTTTTCGGCTGAAGATCAGCCGGGCAACCTCTTCCTGGAGGGTGAAATCGGCGGAATAACTGCCGATGAGGTCCTTTTCGTCAACGCAGATGGTGGAGAGGTCCAGTTGGGGAAGATCGGACGGATCGGTCGGATCGGTCGGATCTGACGGATCGGACGGATGGGATGGGGATATGCCAATGCGGCTCCGGCCGCCGCGATGAGTGTGGGCGAAGAGAAGCACTTTGCCGGAACCGCGCACGAGTTCAAGTGCTTGTGACACAGCAGCTTGCGATGGCACCGCGACCACCGCCGCGTCCAGGCAAGGCGCGGCCTTGGCCAGCTTTTGCGGCAGGCCGGAATCGTCGCCCCGGAACGCCGCCGTGGCGCCCCATTGCCGGGCCAGTTTCAAACGCGAGTCCATCAAATCGGTGGCGATGACGTTCATCCCCCGCAACCGCAAGAGCCGGGTGAACATCAGGCCAATCGGCCCCTGACCGATGACCAGCACGCTGTCTGCCCGCCGCAAGGCCAGGCGGTTGACCGCCTTCAACACCGTATTGACCGGCTCCAGCATCGCCCCTTCCACAAAACTGTTGCGCGCGGGAATTTTCACCACGCCGGGCAGCACAAACCGCATCACCCGCACATATTCAGCGTAGCCGCCGCCCGCCGGCTCGAAACCGGCGGTGATGCCGGTGCGCTTGTATTGCGGGCATTGGGCGAAGGCGCGGTGCCGGCAGAAATGGCACTCGAGGCAGGGGACGTGATGGTGCAGGGCCACGCGGTCGCCGACGCGGAATGGGGCGGACCGGACGCCGCGGCGCGGCGTCCCTGCCTTGACGATGACGCCGGCGGTTTCGTGTCCGAAGATGCGCGGCGGGGGCACGGTGCCGTGCTGGATTTTTTTGATGTCGGTGGGGCAGACGCCGCAGACGGCGACCTTGACGAGCAGTTCGCCGGATTCGATGCGCCGGCACGGGAACGGTTTCGAGCCGCAGGTCATTGACGCCGCGATAAACAACGGCGCGCATGGTGTTGGGGATGGAGTTTTGCAAAGATGGATGGGGGCTGGAAGTCAGGGATTGCCCCCGAGGTTTGCCAGATGCCGCCGGAGTTGCCGGAGGGCGAGGGCGCGGTGGCTCAGGGTGTTTTTCACCGCTTCGCCAAGCTCGGCAAAGGATTGGGTGCAGCCGTCGGGCACAAACAAGGGATCATAGCCAAAACCGCCCCCGCCCGCCGGTTGCAGGCTGATGCGGCCGGCGCAAACGCCCTCAAAAAGAACGGTCCCCGCCGCGGACGGCACGAAGAGTCTCCGCAGCGCCAAAACGCAGCGAAAGCGGGCCGTCCGCCGCGCCGCCGGCACGCCCGCCAGCAGGCGGAGAAGCTTGTTGTTGTTGGCGCTGTCAGGGGTGTTGTCCGCGCCGCCGCTGCCAGGCGCGGCGAAGCGGGCGGAGTGGACGCCCGGCGCGCCGCCCAGGGCATCCACTTCCAGGCCGGAGTCGTCGGCCAGAACGTAAAAGGCGGTGATGGAAACTGCTGTCCCCGCTTCGCGGGGCGAGGAGATGAGATTAAGATTGGGATTAAGCAGTGTCAAGACGGGCCAATTGGCGGCGAGCCAATTGCCCAGAGTGGCCACTTTTCTGGAGGCGTTGGCCGCGAAAGTCGCGCCGTCTTCGACCGCTTCGGGCGCGGCGGGGAAATCCAGGAGTGTGAAGAATTGATAATCCCCGGCCAGGATCTGCTGGATTTCGCGTGTCTTGTGCGCATTGCGCGTGGCGATCAAAAATGCGGTCATCGGCGGAGAGGTCCAACGGCCCCCTGGTTCCCGGTTCGAAAGCAACAGTGGAAAGCCGCCGGCGAGGGCGCCGACTGGGACATCCCGATTCGGAATCGGGACGTGTGCTTCCCGGAAGAATTTGGGCGCCGGCTGCACGGCAGGATCTGGAACCAGCCGGTTTCGCTGTTGGTGTCCAGGAAGTAACCGGAACCGCCCAGGGCCGGACTGATGAAGGCCCCGTAAAAATTATGCGTGACCTTGATGGATGGATAAGAGAAATGCCCGGTCAAAACGCCCGACTTCGGGATGAACGTCAGTGTCAATTGATTGGTCTGGCCGGGATCAACGTGGAACACCAGGCCGTTGGTGACGCTGAACGTGTTGGTCAACCCATTGGTCAACGAAGCGCCCCCGAAGGCGATCTGATAGTGCGTGTTCGTGACAGGAGGGACGTAGCTGGAGGAAGAGGCATTGGTGAGGAACACAAACGCATTGGTGTAGTAGATGCCGGGCTTGGCCGGGTTGGCCGGCTTGCTCCACAGGACCGCGCCCTCAAAATTGGTGGGCGAAGTGTTGGTTTCCCAGCCGAGAATGATGCCCTTGCCGCCGTAAAGGGAGGCATAGAACGGCCAGATGCCGTTGGTGTTGAGATAATTGGTGGAGACCTCGGTGCTTTGTGAAAAGGACGTGTTGTCGGCCAGGTACCCGATCAGGGTGACCGCGCCATTGGCGCCGAGGGTGAACGAGGCGTAACCGTCCCCGCCCGGCTGGTTATTGGTGGCGCTGTGATCGCCGGGGATGGAGAACACATTGGTTCCGGGAACGACCGCGCTGCCGCCCGTCAGTCTGGGCGCGGCGCGGAAGGCCTGCAGGGAGGAGGAGAACTCGGCGTTGGTGACTTCTCCGAAGAGGGAATCCGGGGGATAGAATCCGTTGGTCAGATTTAAATTGACAAAATTGGTCACAAACTTGCCGCCCAGCCCCTTCCAAAAGAAGGCCGCGCTGGCAACTCCCCCCGGATTGTAGAGGGAGAACTGCCCGGTGGCAGTATTGGTCAGGCCGGGCGAGCACAACTTCAGGCTGATCGCCCCGTTGCTCGTCACCGCCAGAGTGTAGTAGCCCGAATTGGTGGGGGAGATGACGCTGTTCGGATCCGAGGGAAGGAACAGGCCGTTGTAAGTGCCGGCCACGTTGAAGAAATAATTGGAGTCGAAATTGGCCGTCAGCGCCATGTTGGTTGTCACGGTGATTACCAGCGGGTTGTTGCCAATCAAGGCGCCGGTCAAATTGTTGCTCCAAAAGGCAAAGACATAGCCCCCGTTGGTTTTGGCGGCGACGGTGTAGGGTCCGCCGACCGACATGAATTCGCCGGTCCAATTGGCTTTGTTGGAAGAGATGAGGCCATACCCGGGGGGGTTGATTTGCAAGAGCACCTGCGCCAAAACCTGGAAACTCTCCGAAATCAAGGCGCTGCGCCCCGTCGCATCGGAAACCGTCGCCACCACCGTGTAATAACCGGGAGCCAGGTCGGTCAGACCCGCCGACCAAATTGTCCTGGCCGGAGGTGTCGGGGGGCTGATGGTGACGTTGGTCGGGCTGGGAGCCGTGACGGAATTGGACCCGTAGAACAACTGATAGCTGACCACGGGATTGGTCAGGGCCGGGTTGAGCGTGCCGGCCAGGTAAAAGGTTTGGTTGGTCAGCCGGGCGCCCGCGGTGGGATAGGTGAAGGCAATCGGGCTGGGAATCGTGCCGGGAAAATCGTTGGAGACGAAGGTGGCGGTGAGGACCAGGCCGGGGGTCATGATGAAGCTGACCACGCGATTGTTAGTATATTTGACGCCGTCGCTCCAGGTGTCAAAGAGCGAGCCTTTCGCAGCCGCCGCCGTCATGGAATAATGCTGTCCCTCCACCAGAAAATGCCCGTTGTAATTGGGCGAAATCGTGCCCCGCCCATTGCCATTGGTCAGCACGGTCATGGGCAGCCCGGCGGTGAAATCGTTGGTGATGACCGCGCCCTGGCCCAAGGCGTCCTGGGCGGTGACGACCGCATAATAGCCTCCCAGCGCCAGGTTGGTGACAGGGAAGGACCAATTGTTGGTGGCTTTGATCTGGCGGACCGGACCTACCTGTTGCTGGTTGGTGGCGGAAAACAGCCGGCAGGTGACGGTGACCGGCGGGGTGAGTAGTCCGCTGGCAATGCCGCCCGCAATCGGGAAAGTGCCATTGGTCGTGTTCCCCCCCACCGGCGGATTGGTGAAAGCGATGCCGCCGGGAACGCTGTTGGAGAGGAAGTTTGCTGTCAAAACCATATTAGAGGCAAATTTGACGGTCAGGTTCGGATTGAAGGAAACGTTGGTTCCGTAGGTCCAATTGACAAAAAACTGGCCCGGACCGGGCTGGGCGCCGAAGGCGTAATTGGTGCCGATCCGCAGATTGGCGCCCACGGCGTCGCTGGCGTAGGTGTGGTTGGCCACGTTGGTCACGGACACCGTGCCAACCCCGTTGGTCAGGACGGCGCTGATGATCATTTCTGGTTCGATCGGGCTGCCCACGTTCCCGGCGCCATCCTGGTAGGTCACGAGGAGGTAGTAAATCCCCGGCTCGAGCACGCCTTCGGGGTAGGACCAATTGGTGGTGCCGATGGCCAGTCCCGAGCTGCCGCCAAGCGCGCCATTCTGGGGAAGCAACGTCAGTTGAACCTGCGCCAATCCGACATCATCCTGCGCCGTGCCCCGCACCGTCAACGAAATGCCATTGGTCAATACGACATTGGCCGGCGGAAAAGTAATCGCCGCCGTGGGCGGGGTGGTGTCAATGACCGGCTGCGCATTGGCCTGCGGAAAACTGAAATCCACGAAGAACAGATTGCTGTCGGCCGGATAATTGGTGCCGTGGTAATTAACGGGCAGCTCGTTCAAGACCGAGTAACCCAGGAACCCATAATCGAAAATACCGTTGGTAAAGATGTCGTGGGTTGGCAGCTTGGTGAACGCCGGCTCGAAGAAGGCGTTGGTATTATTGAAGTAGGCCAGGACATTGGAACCGTCCAGGACGCGCCCAAAGACGGTGAACGGGCCGCCGCTTTGCACAGTATCCAGATTGGTATTGTCCACCAGATTGAAGAAAAAGGCGTCGGACGCGCCATTGACGTCGCCGGGCGGCAGGGCCATGGCGATGGTTCCCTGCCGGTTGCTCACTTTCGGCCCCGCATAAAATTCACTGGCAAGGTACTGCGGAAACGACGGCACGAAGGTCAATCCATCGCCGTAAACATCGTCAATCGTATCCGTCACCAGTTTGTTGGTGGGATCGGTCCGGTCTTGCGCGACCCAACTGCCGCCTTGCAGCACAAAACCCGGAATCAGCCGG
The DNA here is from genome assembly GCA_963707025.1 of uncultured Verrucomicrobiae bacterium. GTDB lineage: Bacteria > Verrucomicrobiota > Verrucomicrobiia > Limisphaerales > Palsa-1400 > JBEKOF01. The sequence continues at coordinate 247,930 of CAVPOM010000007.1, forward strand.
TCAAAATACATATTCGAATAAAGGCCCGTCGAATACGTTCTCGTGTACGCGCCCGGCACAAACACATTCGAGTGCGTGAATTCGTCGGAAATAATATAGTGGATGAAATTCTGCACCGTGGCCGGTTTGTCGTGATCGAACAGCTCGACCAGTATGTTGCTAGGGCCAGTCGTAAAGCCGGAGATTTGGAATTGAACTATCGTTCCCTGGAGGACGGTCAGGTTGGCTGAATTGGTTGCCTCCGGCCCGGCGGAATCACCGACCACGACCGAATAAAGGCCCGCCTGATTGGTGCTGACGTCGCTGAAATTAAGTTCTGCGTTGGTCGCCCCAGGGATATCGTTCCCTTCAAATACCCATTGATAACTTGTTGCATTGGTGGCGGTTACGATGAAATCGGCGGTTGACCCGGCGTTAATCGTCAGGTCCTGAGGCCCGGAAGTGATGCCCGCTTGACGGGCCTGTGCCGCCAGGATGCCTCCGATCAAGCTGGCCGCAACGAGCAAGATTTTCATGCAGCCTTATCATGGCTGAAGCCATCAAAAATTCAAGCTCAAAATGCCGATTTTGCCATTTTTTCACTTTGCGCTAATCTCTGCCTGCCATGATTGATTTGCAACTGGGACGCCGAATGGCCATGCTGTCCTAAACTTTTATGAATCGTTTTGCTTTTTACCCGGACAAGCCGGGCCGGTGGCGCGCGCTCCTCGCCGCCCTCGCGCTCCCCGGCTTGCTGGCCCCTGATATGAATGCACAAACCCAAGCCACCAATGCGCCCGCCAAAACCGAAACCGCTACCATTGGCGGCGGCTGTTTTTGGTGCGCCGAAGCAGTCTTCCAACGCATCCCCGGCGTCCAATCCGTCACTTCCGGATTCGCCGGCGGCGCCACGCCCAACCCCAGCTATGAACAGGTCTGCACCGGCACGACCGGCCACGCCGAAGTGATCCAGCTCAAATTTGATCCCGCCGTCCTGTCTTACGACAAAGTGCTGGAAATATTCTGGGAAGCCCACGACCCCACCACGCTCAACCGGCAGGGCGCCGATCTTGGCACGCAATACCGCTCCATCATCCTTTACAGCGACGAAGCGCAGAAAAAGGCGGCCGAAGCGTCCAAGGCCAAAGCCGCCGAACATTTCAAAGACCCGATTGTCACCGAGATCGTTCCGCTCAAGGCGTTTTATCCCGCCGAGGATTATCATCAGAATTTTTACAACTTGAACAAAAACAAGCAGAGCTACTGCCAGTTCGTCATCACCCCCAAGCTCAAGAAATTGATTTCGGAGGGTGTGATTCCGCAGGGAAAAGAATAGGGCCCCGATGCGCCGGCAGTATCCCTTTCATTTGATCGAAGCCAAATGGCAGCGTTTTTGGGACGCGCAAGCCACTTTCCGCGCCTGGAATCCGCTGGAGCCGATTCCGCCGGAGCATCCCTTCGCCAAAAGGCACGGCCTGCGCGGGCCCGTTGCCGCCGGCGGCCTGCCGCCCAAGTATTATATCCTGGACATGTTTCCCTACCCTTCCGGCGCCGGCCTGCACGTCGGCCATCCGGAAGGCTATACCGCCACCGACATCCTGGCCCGCTATCGCCGCGCCTTGGGCTGCAACGTCCTCCACCCCATGGGCTGGGACGCCTTTGGCCTGCCCGCCGAGCAATACGCCATCCGCACCGGCCAGCATCCGCGCCAGACCACCGAAGCCAACATCGCCGTCTTCAAGCGGCAGATAAAATCCCTCGGTTTCAGCTACGATTGGAGCCGCGAAATTGACACCACCGACCCAAATTATTTCAAATGGACGCAGTGGATTTTTCTCCAGCTTTACAATGCCTGGTTCAACCCGGCCAGCAACAAGGCCGAGCCTATCGGGACGCTGCCCGATCCGCCCGGCAACCCGTCTCCCGAAGCGCGCCGCCTTCATCGCGACAATCACCGCCTGGCTTATGTCGCCGAAGCCCCGGTCTGGTGGTGCGAAGAACTCGGCACCGTCCTGGCCAACGAGGAAGTGGTGGATGGCAAGAGCGACATCGGCGGCTTTCCCGTCGCGCGCCGGCCGATGCGCCAATGGATGCTGCGCATCACCGCCTACGCCCAGCGCCTGCTGGAGGGCCTGGAGCAAATCCAGTGGAGCGAGTCCCTCAAGGAAATGCAGCGCAACTGGATCGGGCGCAGCGAGGGGGCGGAGGTGGATTTTGAATTGGTAGGGTCGTCGCGTTCCGACGACCGGACGGCGCAGCGCGCCGTCCCCACCGAAAAGATTCGTGTTTTCACGACGCGACCCGACACGTTGTTCGGCGCGACTTACATGGTGCTCTCGCCGGAACACAAAATCGTTGCGCAAATCACCACGCCGGAACAAAAGAAGGCGGTCCAGGATTACCAGGCTCACGCCGCCGGCAAATCCGATCTGGAACGCACCGAATTAAGCACGGAAAAGACCGGGGTCTTCACCGGCGCTTATGCCGTCAATCCTGTCAATCATGAAAAAATCCCGATTTGGATTGCCGACTACGTTCTGGCCACATACGGCACCGGCGCCATCATGGCGGTGCCCGCCCATGACGAGCGGGATTTGGAATTCGCGCGCAAATTTGATTTGCCCGTGCGCGTGGTCGTGCAGGCGCCGGCAGGCCGCGAATCCACCGGCTTCGTGGGCGACGGCGTCAGCGTCCATTCCGGATTCCTCACCAATCTGCCCACCGGCGCGGCCAAGAAAGCCATCATCGCCTGGCTGGAGGAAAAAAAACTGGGCCGCGGCACAGTCAACTATAAACTGCGCGACTGGCTCTTCAGCCGCCAGCGTTATTGGGGCGAACCCTTTCCCATTGTCTGGAAAGCGGGCGGGCACGAAGCCCTGGCGGAATCGGCCCTGCCGGTGCTGCCGCCCGAATTGACCGATTTCAAACCCACGGCCGGCGGCCAACCGCCCCTGGCCCGCGCCGCCGCCTGGGTCCATCTGCCCGACGGCTCGACCCGCGAAACCAACACCATGCCGCAATGGGCCGGCAGTTGCTGGTATTACCTGCGCTTCACCGATCCGGCCAACGCCCGCGCCATCTGCGGCCGGGAAGCGGAGAATTACTGGATGGGCGCTGCTCCTAATCTTAATCTTAATCCTAATCTTAATCCCACTGACCCAAACCAGCCGCTGACCGCTATATTTCCGCACAACATTGCGTCTCCCCCTGCTGTTCCCTCTCCGCTCCCATCCGATGGGAGGGGAGAGGGTCAGGGTGAGGTGAGGGTTCCTCCAAGTCTTATTCTTGATCCCAATCCTGCATCGGACGTCCATGACCGCCGCAAAACCACGCCCGGCATAGACCTCTACATCGGCGGGGTCGAGCACGCCGTCCTCCATCTCCTTTACGCGCGTTTCTGGCACAAGGTGCTTTTTGATTTGGGCCATGTTTCCGCGCCGGAGCCGTTTTACAAACTGGTCAACCAGGGCTTGATCCTGGGCGAAGACGGCCAAAAAATGTCCAAGTCCCGCGGCAACGTCGTCAACCCCGACGATATTCTCCGCCAATACGGCGCCGACGCCTTCCGCCTCTACGAAATGTTCCTGGGGCCGCTGGAAATGGTCAAGCCGTGGAACACGCGCGGCGTGGAAGGCGTCTATCGTTTTCTCGGGCGCGTCTGGCGACTGTTCGTGGACGAAAACAGCGAAACGGAATTCGAGCAAAGCCAAACCGCGCAGCCCGGGGACAACCCGGCCGCGCTGGAAACCATTCAACTCAGCGCCGCCATCCGGGACACCGCCCCCACCGCCGCCCAGCTCAAGACCCTGCACAGTTGCATCAAGAAAGTCACCGAAGACCTGGAGGGCTTGCGTTTCAACACCGCCATTTCCGCCTTGATGGTTTTCGTCAACGACGCCATCACTTGGGATACCAAGCCCGCTTCCGTCCTGCGCGAGTTCCTGATTTTGCTCCATCCCTTCGTCCCGCACCTGGCCGAGGAACTCTTCGCCAAATTGACGGCCCAGCCGTTTGGAGACGGTGGTAGGGCGGGTCCCGAATTATCGGGACCCGCCGCGGCCCCAAGCATCTCCTACCAGCCCTGGCCAAAATTCGATCCCGCGCTGCTGGTGGAAAAAACCATTGAGATGCCCGTGCAGATCAACGGCAAGCTGCGCGACCGCATCCTCATTTCCGCGGATGCCTCCAATGCCGAAGTGCAATCCGCCGCCCTGGCCTGCGAAAGGATCCAACTGTTCCTCGGAGGCAAGCCCGTCAAAAAAGTCATCATCATTCCCAAGCGATTGGTCAACATCGTCGTCTAGCGGTTTAAGGAATTGTGCAGCCCTAAATGAGGGTGGCAGGGCGCGCACTCGTGCCCGCCGTGCCCCTTCATGTCAAGCGGGATTCTTTTCGATCCCGGAAAGCTTTTCGAGGCAGTGTCCTGCTTTGTTGCAGGGTCGGGCCTGCGGCTCGAAATCGGCGCGCAGCGCCGACACTGCAACAATCAAATCAGGACACTGCCCTTTTCGAGTGCTTCTTGATTTTATCGTGCCGCCCGCCTATATGTGGCATGCGCTCGATCATCATGAAAGATTCATCCGCCCCCGCCCTCGCCCCGGCCGTGATCGGGGCCGCTCCGTCCCCCCGCGCCGCCGTCGCCGGCCTGCTCCTTGCCTCGAACTCGCTTCACGCCCAATTATGAATACCAACCATTCCTCCCCTTGCATGCCCCGCCGGGCCTTCATCAAAACCACCGCCGCGACCGCCGCCGCCGCGACCGTGGCGCCGGCCTTGCTTTCGACCGCCGCCGCCCAACCCGCCCCGGCAAAAATGATCGGCATCCAGGCCGGCCCGGTTTCCTTTGTGGACGAAGGAGTCGAACCGGTGCTCGATGTTTTTCAGGAGAAGGGCGCGGTCAACACGGTTTTTCTGACCACCTTCACCTACGGACGCGGTTTGTCCGGACGCCAGATCGCGGGCCACCCCTATCCCGATCATGGCAAGCAGGAATCCGATGCCGCCTTTTATCATGGCGGCAACTACGCCACGCCGCACCCCGAGTTTTACCAGCACACCGCCCTGAAACAAACCCGCGCCCCGGATCACGGCGACCTGGATATTGTCGCCGCCGTGCTGCCCGGCGCGCGCCGGCGCGGGATGAAACTGTTCTGCTCCATCGAAGACGCCTGGCGCGCCGACGTGCCCGGCTTGCCGGAGTTGGCCGAAGTGGACCTGCGAGGCCGCCGCACCTCTGCCACTTTGTGCCCGCTCCATCCCGAGGTCCAGGCCTTCTGGACCGGCCTGGCCACCGACCTCTGCAAGTCCTACGACATTGACGGCATCCTCTTTTTCAACGAGAACAACGGCCCGCTGCTCGAAGCCCTCGGCGCCAGTCACGCCCAGAGAATCGCCTCCTCCCGCGCCACCTGCTTTTGCGAGTTTCACAAACAGGCGGCGCGCGAGCGCGGCCTGAGCTTTGAACGCGCCCACCAAGGCTTCGTCAAGCTGGACCAGTTTGTGCAAAACTCCCTGGCTGGCCGGCGGCCCGCCGACGGTTACTTCGTCGAGTTCTGGCGCCTGCTGGTGGAGTATCCCGAAATCATCGCCTGGGACCGGTTGTTTGACGAAGGCAAGCATGCGGTGCTGGCGGAGGTCAACGCCGCCGTCAAGGCGGTGCGGCCCGGCCTGCAGGTTGGATTTCACATCGAGCACGTCAACTCGTTCAATCCCATCTTCCGCGCCACCCGCAGCTACGCCGACCTTGCGACGAAATCCGATTTCCTAAAAATTGTTGTGTACAACAACTGCGCCGGCGAGCGCTACGCCAACTTCATCCGCAACGTCCACGCCACCGTCTTCCGCGATGTCCCGGCGGAGGAGTTGCTCCGTTTCAACAACCATCTCCTCAACTACGGCGCCGAAGCCGGGATGGACGGCTTGGCCCGGGCCGGCCTTTCCGCCGATTACGTCTTTCGCGAGACGCAGCGCGCCCTGGCCGGCGTGCAGGGCCAATGCAAAATCCTGCCGGGCATTGACATTGACCTGCCCACCGGCCCGGACAGCCGCAAGGCCACGGCGGAGGACACCTACGCCGCCGCCGCCGCCGGACTCAAGGCCGGGGCCGACGGCTTGCTCTACTCGCGCAAATACTCCGAGATGCGCCTGGCCAACCTCGCCGCCGCCGGCCGGGCCGCGCGCGATTTCAAAGGGTAGTTGCCTGGGAAAGGGAAGGCAGCAGGGGAGCATGCGCGCCCTCGCTTGTGACGACCACTGCCCGCGCGAAATCCGGGGCCGCATGTCAAGAGGGAGCGAGGGTTGAAACGCCTTGGGACACGCCCCATTTTGTTTCAAATTCTCTCACCATGAAACGACAATGTCATACCAATCTGCGCCGCCAAAGGCCTCGTCATCGAAGGTGATGCCCAGCGTTTCATTGTTGGCGGGGTCCGGCATCTGGGTGATGGTGACGGGGCCGCGCCCGGTCCGTTTTGAGATTTTAATTTTCGCCGGGTTACCCGGCCGGAAGGCGGGATTCAGCCCGGCATACGGCTGGCTCACGTTATTACTCCATTGCAGATTCCAGGCCTTGCCATTGAAGTACACGGGGTTGGCAGGCAATTGCCAGGATTTGTGCTCGAACCACAGTTTGTCGCCGCAGATCAGGACGACGTCCTTTCCATCAATATGCGCCTTGATCCGCAAAGCCGGCTGGCCAGGCCCGCAGCCATTCCAGAGGACCAGGCCCGCCAATCCGATGAAAACCACCGCCAGCGCCTCAGACGCCACCGCGCTCAACCGCTGCCCGGCGTGCTGCCATGGTCGGATTGCTTTCATGCCCAAACCGTCGCGCCAAAATTCCGGGTTGTCCAGCCGAAACGCTCCCAGACGCCAACGATGGCCTGGCGTCTGGCTCAGCCGGCGCCGTCCACGGGGAGGCGGACGGTCACGGTGGTGAGTTGGCCGGGCTGGGAGGCGAAGTGGATGGTCCCCCCGTGGGCGTGGACAATCCATTGCGCGATGCTCAAGCCCAGCCCGCAGCCTTCGACCTCGCGGTTGTGGCTGGCGTCGCCGCGAAAAAAGGGATCGAAGACGCGCGGCTGCAGTTCGGGGGCCAGGCCCGCGCCGGTGTTGGCGATGCGCAACTCGGCGGAGGGCCCGGCCCGCTTCAGAGAAATGGCCACCGTGCCGCCGGGCTGATTGTACTTGACGGCGTTGTCCGTCAAATTCAGCAGCAACTGGCGCAAACGATGGCGGTCGCCCTGGAGGGAGGCGGCCTGGCAGTCGGAAAGGCTGACCTGCACCCCCGCGGGCTGCGCCAGGAGGTTGGCGTCGGCGAAGCATTCCCGCACCAGTTCGTCCAACGGCACCGGTTCCAGGCGCAGGGCGATCTGGCCGGCGTCGGCCTTGGTCAGGAGCGTCAGGCCATCCACAATTTTGGCCAGCCGGTCAATCTCGTCCATCTGGCTCAAAAGGCGGGCCGGCTGGGGCGGGGCGCCGTTTTTTTCCTCGCGCAGTGCGACTTCCAACTCGCCGCGCAGGACGGTGAGCGGGGTTTTGAGCTCGTGCGAGGCGTGCAGGGTGAATTCGCGCACGCGCTGGAAGGAGGTGTCGAGGCGGGCCGTCATGCCGTTGAAAACCTCCGTCAGCCGGTCCAGTTCGTCGCCGTTGCCGGAGCGGGGCAATTGCTCGCGCAGGCTGCGTTCGTTGATGCGCCCGGCCGCCTGGGTCAGGGCCGCCACGGGGGCGAGAGCTTTGCGGGTGAGCCACCAGCCGCCCGCCAGGGCCAGCAGCAGCGCCGGCACGCCGCTCCACAAGATGATCTCCCGGACCTCCCGGAAATCCATCGCCTGGTCCGCCACTTCATCCGCCGGCTCCCCCCCGCTGAGCGCGGTGGGCCGGGATGGCCACAAAGTGCCGGTAGGCAAGGGCGCCGGTGGCCAGCAACGAGGCAAACATGAGGCTGGCGTACCAAAAAGTGAGGCGGGCGCGAATGGTCATATTGCATCAGGCAAAGTTCACTTCGGGTCTTACTTTCCCTCCTTCAGCACATAACCGGCCCCGCGCACGGTATGGAGGAGTTTGTGCTCGAAGTCGGCGTCAATCTTCTCCCGCAGCCGCCGCACATAGACGTCCACGATATTGGTTCCCGGATCGAAATTATAATCCCAGACCTTCTCCAGAATGGTCATGCGCCCGCAAACCCGCCCAGCCGAGCGCATCAGAAATTCCAGCAGCCGGTATTCGCGCGCCGCCAGGTCGAAGGTGGTGGGGCCGCGCCGGGCCTGGCGCGTGATGGTGTCCAGCGTCAGGTCGGCCACGCGCAGGAGCTGGGGCTTGGGTTCGTTGCCGCGCCGGACCAGGGCGCGCAGCCGCGCCACCAATTCGGCCAGCACGAACGGCTTGGCCAGATAGTCATCGGCGCCGATGTTCAATCCTTCCACCCGGTCGTTGACATCGCCGCGCGCCGAGAGCAGCAAGACCGGCGTGCGGTTGCGGCGCTGGCGCAACTGCCGCAGCACGCTCAACCCGTCCTGCCCCGGCAGCATGATGTCCAGGACGATGGCGTCGAAGGACACGGCCATCGCCTCCGCCAGGGCCGCCGGGCCGTTGTGGCACACATCCACGGCGATATGTTCCGCTTCCAGGGCCGAGCGGATGAACGACGCCGTTTTCCTTTCGTCTTCCACCACCAATACGCGCATGAGCGGACTCTAGCGCAATTCCCGCGGCCAATGAAGCTGATTTTCAGATGACAAAACTGTCATCAATCCCGCCTTGAAGGCCCGCCGTCACGCCTGCACTTTCCCACTTGGACCAAAAGTCAAAAGGACCAAAATTCAAACTTACTTTTATGAACAGAAATCAATGCTTCAGTCTGCTGGCCCTGGGTTTGGCGCTGACCACGCCCGCGTCACTGCGCGCAGCGGAGGGGCCTTACCGTTTGTGGAAGGAGATACCGGTGGGCGGCCCCAGTTCCTGTGATTACATTTCCGTGGATGAGGCGGGCCGCCGTCTTTACGCCAGTCACGGCACCGAAGTGGTGGTGATTGACCTTGACAGCGATACGGTGGTGGGGAAGATCCCCAACACCCCCCGCGTGCATGGCTTTGCCATCGCGCATGACCTGGGGCGGGGCGTCGCCAGCAACGGCGGCGAGAACAAGGCCAGTGTGGTGGATTTGAAGACGCTGGAAACGATCACCAAGCTGGACACCGAAAGGAACCCCGACGGCATGCTCTACGAACCCAGCCAGCACGAGGTTTATTTGTTCAACGGGGGAAGCGCCTCGGCCAGCGTCATTAACGTGAAGGATGCCAAAGTCGTGGCCACCATCCCGCTGGGCGGCAAGCCGGAATTTGGCGCGGCCGATCCGGCGGCCGGGCGCGTTTATGACAACCTGGAAGACAAAAGCGCGGTGGTAGTGATTGACACCAAGACCCACGCCGTCGTGGCGACCTGGCCGATCGCCGGGGGCCAGGGGCCTTCCGGCATGGCCATTGACACCGCCCACCACCGGCTCTTCATCGGCTGCGGCGAAAACAACGTGATGGCCATGATGGACAGTTCCAATGGCAAAGTCATCACCACCGTGCCCATCGGCGCCGGGGTGGATGCCACCGCCTTTGATCCGGCCACCCAACTGGCCTTTGCCTCCTGCGGCGACGCGGCCACCACCACCATCGCCCATGAGGATTCCCCGGACAAACTGACCGTGGTGCAAACCCTCAAGACGGAGCGCGGGGCCAAAACCATGACGATTGACCCCAAGACGCACAGGATTTACCTCCCGGTGCGAGGCGGACCCAGTTTCAAAGTGCTGGTGTACGAGATGCAAAAGCCCTAAGCTGCCTAATTGTTGACTTTGATACCCAGATTTTGCCTGGCTTTGCCCTTATGCGGACTGGCGGCCGGCTGCGCTCACTACGAGGCGCAGCCGCTTTCACCCGCCCGGACCGCCTCCGCCCTGGAAAGCCGCGCGCTGGACGATCCCGGCCTGAGAACTTTCCTGGAAAAGAATCTCCACCGCGATGCCGCCGCCGGCCCGCCGCGCGCCTGGGATTTTGAAATGCTCACGCTGGCGGCCTTCTATTATCATCCTGATTTGGAAGTTGCCCGCGCGCAGTGGAGTGTCGCGCAAGCCGCCATCCAAACCGCCGGCGGACGGCCCAATCCGGCGTTGACCGTCACCCCCGCGCTCAATTTCAGCCACGTCAACGCCCAGTACCGGACTAAGCCCGTGGCTGCCGGCGGTGAATTTCGATGTGCCTGTGGAGACGGCCGGCAAGCGGGGCAAGCGCATCGCGCAGGCGCGGCAACTGTCCGAATCCGCGCGCCTCAACATCGCCGCCACGGCGTGGCAGGTGCGGGCCGGGGTGCGGACCAGCCTGCTGGAATTTTCCGCGGCGCGGCAGCGGGAGGCGCTTCTGCAAAACCAGATTTCCATCCAGCAGCGAATCATCTCGCTCCTGGACCAGCAAATCCAGGCCGGCGCGCTGGCCGCGCCGGAGGCGGTGGCCTTTCGCATCGCCCTGCAAAAAACCCAGCTTGACCTGGCCGACGCCCAGCGGGAGCGCGCCGAGTCCCGCGCGCACCTGGCGGAATCCATCGGCGTCCCGGTCCGCGCGCTGGATGCGGTGGAATTGCCGGCGCTGTTTCCAGACAGCGCGATGGCTGACAGCCTGACCTCCGCCGAAATCCGGCATGAGGCGCTGTTGGGCCGCTGCGACGTTCTTGGGGCGCTGGCCGATTACGCGGCGGCCGAGTCGGCCTTGCGACTGGAAATCGCGCGGCAATATCCCGACGTTCATTTCGGCCCGGGCTATCAGTTTGACCAGGGAGATAATATATGGAGCCTCGGGATCACCTTCGACCTGCCGGTGCTCAACCAGAACCAAGGCCCGATTGCCGAAGCCGCCGCGCGCCGCACGGAAGCCGCCGCCCGCTTCAACGCGCTTCAGGCCAAAGTGCTGGCGGACATTGACACGGCGGTGGAAAGTTTTCGCGCCACGGAAAAGAGCCTGGCCCTGCTCCAGGATCTGGCCGCCACCCAGGCCAAGTCCCGCGACGCCGTCGCCGCGCAGGTCAACGCCGGCGCCGCCGCCCCGCTCGATTTGTTAAACGCCCAACTGGAATATGCCGTGGCCGAAGAGGGGCAGTTGGAGGCGCGGGTGAAAAGGCAACAGTCCCTGGCGGCCCTGGAAGATGCCGTGCAACGTCCCATTGAAATGATAACGCCGGGCGTGATCGAGCGGAATCCGGCGGCGACAAAGGAGAAGAAACCGTGAAGCGATCCCTTGTTTTCATCATCGTAATTGCCGCGGCCATCGGCGGCGGATTCTGGTGGTACAAGCACCATAACGCCGCCGTTGAGCCGCCGGCTGCCGCGGACCAAAGCCCCCAAGTCACCCACGACGCCCAGGGCAACACCGTGGTCAGCATGAGTGACGACGAGCAGGGGGACTTGGGGATCGTCTTTGGCAACCCGGCGGCCGGGCAGTGGAGGCAGGAAGGCAAAGGCTCCGCCCCGGCGCTCCACCCGCCTGCGCTGGAGGGCGTCCTCATCCCGCGCGACGCCGTGGTGCTGGTGGAAGGCGCGAGCTGGGTTTATTTGATGAACAAAGACAAGGGCGGAGAAGCCTTCACCCGCATAAAAGCCCCGTTGGACCGGCTGACCGACGCCGGATGGTTTGTGACGGGAACCATCAAGACCAACGATTACATCGTTGTCACAGGCGCGCAGAAGCTCCTTGCAACAGAACTCAAACCGGCGGGCGCCGAGGAGAGCACACCCACGGTCGTCAGTGTCCAGACCAACGCGCTCCAGCAGGCCGCACTGCATCGTTACGTGCAAGGTTACGGCACGGTGGAACCCGCGCCCGCCACGACCAACGCTTCGGCCGCGAGCGTGTCGCTGGCTGCGCCGGTGCCGGGCGTCATCACCAAGGTCGCCGTGGTGGAAGGCCAGCACGTCGAAAAGGGCGATTTGGTGGCGGAATTGAATTCAGGCACCTTGACACTGGAGAACGCGGCACAGGAAGTGGCGCGGCAAAGGCAATTATACGCGCAAACCAACACCTCGCTAAGAAACTTGCAGAGCGCCGAAGCCCAAGTGGCCTTGTTGCGCGTCCTCGCGCCCATGTCCGGCACGGTTGTGCATGTCAATGTCAAACCCGGTCAGTCAGTGGATTTGCCGACGGTCGTGGCGGAAGTGATGGATTTGAACCGGCTGGTGGTGACCGCGGCAATTCCGGCGGCGCAAGCCGGCGAATTAAGAACCGGGAATCCGGTCGAAGTGTTGACCGGGCCTCCGGTGACGGCGGACCTTGCCTACATCAGCCCGACGGTGGACACGAACAGCGACACGGTGCTGGTGCGAGCGTCGTTGCCGGTGGGCGGCGGTTTGCGGCCTGGACAATTCGTTCCTTTACGCATCGTGACGGCGGTTCACACGAACTGTCTGGCAGCGCCGGCCGAAGGGGTGGTGATGGATGGGACCGGCCAAAGCGTCATCGCGCTGGTCAAGGGCAACGAGGCAACGCAAACGGCGGTGCAGACCGGTTTGCGGGAGAACGGCTGGATTGAAGTCGCCGCCCCGGGACTGAGAGCGGGCGATGCGTTGGTGACGGTCGGCGCCTACGGCCTGCCGGCGACCACGAAAATCCGCGTTCAGAATGCCGCGGGCGGCGAAACGTCCACCAATTCGTCCAGCGCCAAATGAAGCCCGATGTCATTTCGCCTTTGGGCCGGTTCGCCACAAAGCACGCGCTGTCCATCACGTTCGTCGCGGCGGCCTTGTGTCTGGCGGGAATTTTCTCCGCGCTGCGCATGCCGTCGTCGGTTTTTCCGCAGACCAATTTTCCGCGCGTCGTCATTCTCGTGAACAACGGCATCATGCCCGCCGACGAAATGATGGCGACGGTAACGCGGCCCATCGAAGAGGCGATGAAAGACATTCCGGGCGCGCTCACCGTGCGTTCGGCCACCAAGCGCGGTTCGGCCCAGATCAATGTCTTCTTCAACTGGCATGTGGACATGTCGCAGTCCGAGCTGTATGTGCTGGGGCGGCTCTCGCAAATCCGCAGTGATCTGCCGGCGACCGCCGACACGGAAATTGAGCGCGTGACGTTCTCGGCCTTTCCCATCATTGGCATCAGCCTCACCAGTTCCAGCCGCGACATCATGTCGCTTTGGGAGACGGCGAATTATGAGTTGAAGCCGCGTTTTCTCCAAATTCCCGGCGTGGCCCGCGTGGAAATCCTGGGCGGCCGGGAGCCGGAATTTCATGTGGTGGTTGACCCGCTGAAATTGCAGGCCGCCGGCCTCTGCTTGGCAGGACGTGTGCGACGCGCTAACGAAGAACAACCTCATCGCGCCGGCCGGCATGATGGAGGAAAATTACCATCTTTACCTGACGACGGTGGACGGGCGCGTGCATTCGGTGGCGGCCATGGAGGATTTGGTGATCGCGGTCCGCGGCGGCCACCCCGTGCAAGTCAAGGATGTGGCGCGTGTCGAACGCGGGCCAAAGCCGGTCTTCCAATCCATCACCGCTCAAGGCCGCGAGTCGGTGCTGTTGAACATCCTGAGCCAGGCCGACGGCAGCACGCTCGACATTGCCACCGCGTTGAAAGCAAAACTTGAGCAACTCCGGCAGGAATTGCCGCCGGATATGCGTCTGGCGTTCTATTACGACCAATCGCTCTTCGTGCGCGATTCGGTGGGGAGCGTTTGGGACGCGATTATTTTCGGGCTGATTCTGTCGGTGCTGATTCTTTATTTCTTCCTGAAGAATTGGGGCAGCGTGTGGACCGCCATCGTCACCATTCCGATTACGGTGCTGATCACGCTGGTCGCCATGAAACTGGCCAATATGAGCTTCAACATGATGACGCTGGGCGGCATCGCGGCCTCCATCGGGCTGGTGATTGACAACGCCATCGTCGTGGTCGAGGCGATGTGCGTGAAGATCGCGGCGGGGCGGCCGCGGCTGGAGGGAATTCAGGAAGCCATCCACGAGATACTTTATCCGCTGGTCGGCTCGACGCTGACACCGGTGGTGGTATTCCTGCCGCTGGCGTTTTTGTCGGGCATTACGGGCGTGTTTTTCCGGGCGCTGGCGCTGACCATGGTGGTCTCGCTGCTCACCTCGCTGGTTCTGGCCCTCACCCTGACGCCGTCGCTGGCCGCCTGGTTCATCCGCGAGCGCGACCAACCGGAGCCCGGCCGCGCGCCCGGCGGTCTGGAGGGCGGCTTTTTGCTCCGGCGCGTCATCCGCGTTTACGAATGGGCGCTGCGCTGGGCGCTGGCGCATCGCTGGCTCAGCTTGCTGGCCTGCGGCGTGGTGCTGGTCGCTTCCTTTTTCATTTACCAGCAGTTGCAGTCGGATTTTCTGCCCGATTTTGACGAAGGCGGTTTTGTCATTGATTTCTGGGCGCCCCCGGGCACGAGTCTGACCGAAACATCGCGCCAGCTTGCGGCGGCGGAGCAAATGTTGTCGGCCAACCCGGACGTGGAGAGTTATTCGCGCCGGCTCGGCGCGGAAATGGGCATGTTCATCACCGAACCGTATCGGGGCGACTTTGCGATCAAGCTCAAACGCGAGCGCGAGCATTCGACCGATGAGGTTATCGCCGCCTTGCGCCACACCTTCAACGAGCAATTCCCCGCCTTCCGCTGGGAGTTTCCCGGCATCCTGACCGATGTCATCGGCGATTTGCAGTTGACGCCCGATCCGGTGGAAATCAAATTGTTCTCCACCGATTTGAAATGGCTGCGGCAGGTCGCGCCGCGTGTGGAAGAACAAATAAAAGCGATGCCGGGCGTGGTGGACACATTCGACGGCCTGACGGAAACCGGCCCCTCCATCAATTTCCGGGTGCGCCCCGCCGACGCCGCGCGGTTTGGCTTGAGCATCCAGGACATCGCCGCCGCCGTGAACACCGCGATGCTGGGCCAGGCGGTGTCGTCCGTGTTGGAAGGCGACCGGGTGGTCAGCATCCGCGTGCTGGCCAATCCGGCGAGCATCAACCACCTGGCCGGTTTGAGCGAACTGCCATTGCGGGCGGCCAACGGCACGGTGGTGCGGCTGGCGCAAGTCGCGGACGTGGCCCAGGAGCCGAGCGAAGTGGAACTGGTCCGCGACGATTTGCGCCAGGACATCATCGTCTCCGCCCGGCTCGAAGGCCGCGATTTGGGCAGCGCGATGACAGAAATCCAGGACAAGTTGAGCCAGGACCAATGGCTGCCGGCGGGCACGGTGGAATACGGCGGCCTTTACCAGCAGCAGCAGGAATCTTTCCGTAATCTCATCATGGTCCTGCTGGCCGCCATCCTCCTCGTGTTCACCGTGCTGCTGATCGAATTCCGCTCCTTCTACGAGCCGGTCGCCATTGTGTTTGGCGCGGTGCTGGCGCTGTTTGGAACAGTGGCGGCGCTCTGGATCACGGGCACCTCGTTGAACATCGTCTCCTTCCTGGGCGCGATCATTGGGGTCGGCATTGTGGCCAAGAACGGCATCCTCATGCTCGACTTTGTGGATCATCTCCGCACGCAAGGCGTGCCGCTGGAAGAAGCCCTCGTGCGCTCCGGCCATCGGCGGCTGCGCCCGGTGTTGATGACCTCGCTGGCGGCGGCCCTGGGGATGCTGCCCTTGGCCTGGGGCATCGGCAGCGGCGCCGAGATGCTGCGCCCGCTGGCCATCGCGGTGATTGGCGCCCTGTGCATTTCCGTGCTGCTCTCCCTCGTCGCCACACCGGCGGCGTATTACGTCCTGTTGCGCCTGCGCGAAAAAAAGGCCTTTCAACCAGTGGCGCCGCAGGGGTAAGGCGGCGAACGCCGTTCAGGAACGGCTCAAGGTTTGCGGAGGCGAACGCGCCCGGCGCGAATATCCTGCTCGCCGCGCTCAATCTTGGCCTTGAACTCGTCGGTGAATTCCAGATTGTCCTCCAGCATGTTTTCCAGCCAGTCAATTAAGGGTAAGCCTATACGAATCCTGACTTCGCGTCCCTTCATCCGCCGAAGCGGATGCCCTGGGCCAGGGGGAGTTCGGAGGAATAGTTGATGGTGACGGTTTGGCGGCGCATGTAGTTTTTCCAGGCGTCGCTGCCGCTTTCCCGGCCGCCCCCGGTTTCCTTTTCCCCGCCAAAGGCGCCGCCGATTTCCGCGCCGCTGGTGCCGATGTTGACGTTGGCAATGCCGCAGTCGCTCCCGCGCTGGGAGAGGAATAATTCGGCCTCGCGCAGGTCGTTGGTGAAGATCGCCGAACTCAACCCTTGCGGCACGGCGTTGTGCCAGGCGATGGCTTCCTCCAGTTTCGCGTAGGGTATCACATATAAAATTGGCGCGAAGGTTTCCTCCCGCACGATGCCTGGCGTCGGGGCCGATCCGGACCAGGCACGGGCTGACGTACCGGCCGCCGGGATAGTTGCGTCCGCGCAACGGTTCGCCGCCGTACAGAATTTTGCCGCCCTCGCGCCGCGCGCGCCGCAAGGCCCGCCTGCATATCTTCCACCGCCGCCAGATTGATCAGCGGGCCTATGCAGCGTGCCCGCTTCGAGGGGATTGCCCACGGGGGTCTGGCGGTAGGCGCGCAGCAGGCGCCCGGTCAACTCGTGTTCAATGGATTCGGTGGACGAACAGGCGCCGGGTGCTGGTGCAACGCTGGCCGGCCGTGCCGACGGCGCCGAACAAAATGGCGCGCGCCGCCAGTTCCAAATTGGCCGAGGGCGCGACGATGATGGCGTTGTTGCCGCCCAATTCGAGCAGGACCCGGCCCAGGCGGCGCTGCACCTGTTCGGCCACGTGCGCGGCCCATTTTGGTGGAGCCGGTGGCGGAGACGCAGGGGAAGGCGCGGGTCGCTGCGCCATTTGCTCGCCGACCGTCGCGCCGTCGCCGATGACCAGGCTGAAAATGGCCGGGTCCACCTGGTTGGCGCGGCAGACGCGTTCGGCAATTTTGATGGTGGCAATGGCGCAGAGCGGGGTTTGGCTGGAGGGTTTCCAGAAGGTGGCGTCGCCGCAGACGGCGGCCAGGGCGCTGTTCCAGGCCCAGACGGCCACGGGGAAATTGAAGGCGGTGACGATCCCGACAATGCCCAGCGGATGCCATTGCTCGAGCATGCGGTGCCCGGCCGCTCCGAGGCGATGGTCAGCCCGTAAAGCTGCCGGGAGAGGCCCGATGGCAAAATCGCAGATATCAATCATCTCCTGCACTTCGCCTTCGCCTTCCGCCAGGATCTTTCCGGTTTCCAGGGTGACCAGCCGACCCAAGGTCGGCCTTGGCGGCGCGCAGGGCGTTGCCGAACTGGCGGACCATTTCGCCGCGTTTGGGCGCGGGCATGTTTTGCCAGGCGGCGAAGGCCGGCCTGGCGCGCGCGGCGGCGCTGTTCGTAATCGGCCCCGCGTGGCCGTGCGGACGCTGGCCAGCGTTTTGCCGTCAATGGGCGAGATGCTTTTCAGGAGCGGCCCGCCGCCCATCCATTCCCCGCAGAAAACGCCGGGGTTGGCCGGTTGCAGGCCGAGTTTGTCAAATAGAATATTTGGCTTCATGTCAATGCAATTTCGCAAAGTCCCTTCCAAAAAATCCGGCATTTTCTAGCACAGTCCCCGGCAGGCCCGGTCCAGGAGTGGCAGCGCCTCGGCGATCACCTCGTCTTTCACATCCAGCACGGGACGCAGACGGATGGAGCGTTCGCCGCAGCGCAGGACGAGCAGGCCCGACTCGTAGGCGCCGTTCCACAGTTGCGTCGCGCAACTGGCGGTTGGGCAGATCGAACGCCAGCAGCAGGCCGCGTCCGCGCACGGCGGTGAGGGCGGGATGTTTTTGGGCGAGCTGGCGCAATTCGGCCAGGAGGATGCGCCCCGGCGCGGCGGGCGTTGGCCACCAGTTTTTCCTCTTCAATGATGCGCAGGAAATGGGTCGAGCGGACATAATCGCAAAAATTGCCGCCCCAGGTGGAACTGATGCGGCTGGGCAGGCGGAAGACAGTTCTCCTTGCACTTCGTCCAGGCGCGGCCCGGCCATGACGCCGCAGACCTGCGCTTTCTTGCCAAAGACCAAGCAGGTCGGGCAGCACGCCAAAATGCTGGCAGCACCAGTTCGGCCGGTCACGCCCATGCCGCATTGGACTTCGTCAAAGATGAGCAGCAGATCGTTCTCATCGCACAAGCGGCGGAGCGTTTGCAGCAATTCGCCGCGGAAATGGTTGTCCCCGCCTTCGCCCTGGATCGGTTCGATGATGATGGCGGCGAGGTCCGCCCCCCGTTGGGCGAGAAGGTCGCGGATTTGTTCCTCGGCCTGCTTTTCCTTTTGCCGGACGTTTGCCAGGCGCTCCTCTTCCGGCAGGGAAAAGTCAAGGAACGGGTTG
Source organism: uncultured Verrucomicrobiae bacterium (assembly GCA_963707025.1). Lineage (GTDB taxonomy): Bacteria > Verrucomicrobiota > Verrucomicrobiia > Limisphaerales > Palsa-1400 > JBEKOF01. The sequence goes on from CAVPOM010000007.1 coordinate 266,256, forward strand.
CTCACGCGCGGCCAGGGGAACTTGGCGAACAGATCGATCTTGCGCGGGTCGGTGTTGGTCAGGCTCATGGTGTAGCCGCTGCGGCCGTGGAAGGCCCGGTCGAAATGCAGGATCTCCGTGCCCGCGTTCGCCCCGTCCGGCCGCCAGGTTCTGCCGCACTTTCCAGTCCATCGCGGCCTTGAGCGCGTTCTCCACGGCCAGCGCGCCGCCCTCGATGAAAAAATAGCGCTCCAGCGGCGGCAGCCCCATCACCCGCGCGAAGGTCTGGACGAAGGTGGCATAGGCCGTCGAATAAACATCCGCGTTGGCCACTTTGACCTTCGCCGCCGCCAGCAGGTCCGCCTCCACTTCCGGCCGGTTGAACTAGGGATGATTGAAGCCGATGGGCAGGGAGGCGTAGAAGGCGTAGAAGTCCAGGTAGCTGCGTCCGGTGGCGGCATCCACCAGGCGCGAGCCGCGGCTTTTCTCCAGGTCAATCACCAGCTTGAATCCGTCTGTCAAGATATGTTTTTCCAGCTCGGCGATGACCTGGCCGGGGGCCACCTCCGCCTCCCCGGCCGGGGCCGGCCGGGCCGGGGCGGATTTTGCCCCTGGGGGCCGCCGCCGCGGTGGTGCTTTCAGTTTCATAATGGAAAATTAGAAGCCTGCCAAAGGTTGTTCAAGGACAATAGGCCCGGCCTGGGCCGGCCGCGCCAGGCCACGCGCCCAACCGTGCTCCGCCTTTTCCCCGGGGGTGAAAACCGCATTACGGTTCGGCGATGATCTTGGCGCGTTCGGTATGGTACTGGAGCGGGCTGATTTCGTCGTTCTTGTAACGGCGATTCAGCTCCTCCAACTTTTGTTCCTTGGTGAGAGGCGCATTGGCGTCAACGGCCGGGACGGGCGCCGCGGTCGTCTTGGCGGCGGCGGTGGTGGATGTCGGCACGGACCCGCTGGCCTTCGCCGCTGCTGTCTCGGGGGCGGCAACTTCCGGAGCCTTCTTCTGAGCTTTGGCATTGGCCGCGGCGGCGGCGGCCAGCTTTTTGTCTTCCGCCTGTTTGAGTTTGGCGTTGGCATTTGCCTCTTTAATGGCCTTTGCTACCGCGGCCTTTCTCTCCTTTTCGGCCTTGGCCGCGGCCGCGGCCGCTTTCGCCGCCTGCTCTTGCTTCAACTTGCTGGCGGCCATCTCCTCCTCATGTTGGGCTTTGGCCAACTGCGCGGCGGTCAGGTGATTCTTTTCGGCCTCCTTGGCTTGCGCCTTCTCAAGGGCGGCTTGGGCGGCTTTATCCTGGCGCGCTTTTTCGGCGGCATCCTGCGCGGCTTTGGCCGCGGCGGCGGCCTGTGCCGCCGCTTGGTCCTGGCGCGCTTTTTCAGCGGCATCCTGCGCGGCTTTGGCTGCGGCGGCGGCCTGTGCCGCCGTTTGGTCCCGGCGCGCTCTTGCGGCGGCATCCTGCGCGGCTTTAGCCGCGGCGGCGGTCTGTGCCGCCACTTTATCCTGGCGCGCTTTTTCAGCGGCATCCTGCGCGGCTTTGGCCGCGGCGGCGGTCTGTGCCGCCGCTTGGTCCTGGCGTGCTTTTTCCGCGGCTTGCTGTGCGGCTTTAGCCGCGGCGGCGGCCTGTGCCGCCGCTTGGTCCTGCTTCAATTTGGCGGCGGCCGCCTCCTGGTCATGCCGGGCTTTGGCCTGCTGCTCGGCGGCCAGACGATTTTTTTCCGCTTCATTGACTGGCGCTTTCGGAACGGCGGCCTGGACGGCTTGGCCCTGGCGCGCTCTTTCGGCGGCTTCCTCTGCGGCTCTGGCGGCGGCGGCCTTTGCCGCCGCTTGTTCTTGCTTTAATCTGGCTGCGGCCACCTCCCTTGGAGACGGAAGCGGGACGATGGTTCCTGCTGAGGCTTGCTGCAAATTGGCGGCGGCCACCTCTTGGTCATGCCGGGCTTTGGCCTGCTGCTCGGCGGCCAGGCGATTTTTTTCCGCATCACTGACTTGCGCTGTCGCAACGGCGGCTTCCGGTGCGGCAATGGCGGCGGTGCCGGCCTTTGCCGCGGCTTGTTCTTGCTTCAATTTGGCGGCGGCCACTTCCCCTGGAGACGGAGCCGGGAGGGTGGTTCCTGATTGGGTTTGATTAAATCTGGTGGCGGCCACCTCCTTGACGCGGGTGGTGAAGATGTCGCCCTGCGCCCGCTCATCATTCAATTTGGCCGCAGCCACGTCCTTGGCAGACGGAGCCGGGACGATGCTTGCTGCTTGGGCTTGCTGCAATCTGGCGGCGGCCGCCTCTTGGTCGCGCCGGGCTTTGGCCTGTTGCTCGGCGGCCAGAAGATTTTTTTCCGCATTATTGACTTGCGCGGCCGGAGCGGCGGCTTGGACAACTTGGTCCTGGCGCACTTTTTCGGCGGTTTCAGGTGCGGCTTTGGCAGCGGCGGCGGCGGCCTTGGCCGCCGCTCGGTCCTGCTTCAATTTGGCCGCGGCCACCTCCTTGGCAGACGGAGCCGGGAGGATGGTTCCTGCCGGGGCTTGCTGCAATGTGGCGGCGGCCGCCTGCTGGTCACGCTGGGCTATGGCCGGCTGCTCAGCGGCCAGGGGAATCTTCTCGGCCTCCTTGACTTGCGCTTTCGGAACGGCGGCTTGGACGGCTTGGTCCTGGCGCGCTTTCTCGGCGGCGGCCTTTGCCGCCGCTTGGTCCTGCTTCAATTTGGCCGCGGCCACCTCCTTTGCGGACGGAGCCGGGAGGATGGTTGCGGCCGGGGCTTGCTGCAATGCGGCGGCGGCTGCCTCCTGGTCATGCCGGGCCTTGGCCTGCTGCTCGGCGGCCAGGCGATTTTTTTCCGCATCATTGACTTGCGCTTTCGGAACGGCGGCTTGGACGGCTTGGGCCGGGCGCGCTTTTTCGGCGGCTTCCGGCGCGGCTTTGGCTGCGGCGGCGGCCTTTGCCGCCGCTCGGTCCTGCTTCAATTTGGCCGCGGCCACCTCCTTTGCAGACGGCGCCGGGAGGATGGTTGCGGCCGGGGCTTGCTGCAATGTGGCGGCGGCCGCCTCCTGGTCATGCCGGGCCTTGGCCTGCTGCTCGGCGGCCAGCCGCTGCTTTTCGTCCTCCTTGGCTTGATCTTTCGAGGCGCTGGCGGGTTCTTGCCGGGTCTCGTCCACCTGCGTTGGATTGGCGATGACGACGGTCTTTTTCTCGGCGTCAAATTTGCGCAGGAGCCGGGCGTCGCTTTCCGTGAGATTGCCGTCCTTGGGGGAAGTGCAGGACACGCCACCGGAAAGACCGATGGAACAGGCCAAAATTAACAGGGTGCAGTTTCTCATGCGCCATTTGTACGGGAAAACGGCGGGGAAAGCAAGTTCAAGTGCGCAGGCCCATTTCCCGGCGGAACTGGGCCTTCCAGGCCGCGGGCCAGGCCGAGAGAAGGATGGACCGGGCCATGATGGCGCGGACTTCACGGCGGGTGATTTTGATGCGCCGGGTTTGGTCCAGCACATTTTCGCCGCGCAATCCGCGCAGGGTCCTGGCGCCAATCAAAACCGGCCACGCGCAGGCCAGGCGCAGGCGCCATTGGCCGCCCGGCAGCGCGTTGGTGTAATTCCAACCAGCCTGCAAATGGTCCGCGGCGCGATCCAGCCAGGTTTGGTAAAGCGGGCGGAAGCGCGGTTCGCTGGCGGCGGAGCGCAAGTCCTCCGGCGTCAGGCCGGCCGCCGCCAGGGATTGGCGCGGCAGGTAGCAGCGGCCATTGTTCAAATCGGCCGGGATATCGCGCAGGATGTTCACCAGTTGCAGGCCCTTGCCAAAACGAATCCCGTCCCGCAGCAGCATCGCCTCATCCACCTGCGCCCGCGAGAAAAGATGGGCGCGGCAGAGGCGCGTCCAGAATTCCCCCACGCAACCGGCCACGCGATAAGTATAATCGTCCAGGTCCGCCTCGGTTTCCAGCGCGGGGAGATTCTGGCGCTCGCCGGGTCCGAATCGCTGCAAGTCCAATTCCTGGCCGCTGATAATGGTGCTCAAGACCTCGCGAATGAGCCGTTTATCCTCCTCCGCCAAATCGTTGAAAACCCGCAACGTCTCTTCAACCCGGTCCAGCAATTGCCTTTCCGGCGCCGTCTCATTGCCATGCTGCAAATGGACCTGGTGCAGCGCCGGCGCGGGCGCGCCCAGGATGCGGCTCCGCAAATCCGCCAGGGCGCGCAGGCGGGTTGGCGTCGAATCCAGGCGGCTGTCCGCGATGGTGTCGGTGGTGCGGGCCAGCAAATAGGCGATGCCGACCTGCGGCCGGACGGCGCGGGGCAGAATCCGCACGGTCAAGTAAAACGACCGGGAGGTGTCGCGCAGGAGGGATTGAAGCGATGGGTCAGCCACAGGCAGGGAACTCAATTATTGGGTTCGGCGGTGAAATGGAAAGCATGAAGGCCATTTTCGAAGCCGAGAAACATATTCGTTCAGGATGGCTTTTCATGATCTCCTTTCTTTTTAGTGGGATTAGCGGGCTTGGACATAATGCCCATGACAAGAAAAAGAATCGCGCCTAAAAGAGCGTTGGCGATGATCGAGAATGGGGCACTTTGAAATAATGAACCGTTTGGAAAATCCAATCCCATGCATTTAAACAGCAAACCGCTGGGCACAGCTATAATAAGAAGAGCCATCATAGAATAATGGGTATTCTCGTACCATACGGCCCAAGATGTTCTGAATCCAAAGATAATGGCACCCCACATCGAAATGAAGAACAGGCGTCGGCTCCTAGGGAATCGCTTTGCTATTTGCATAAGAGTTACTAGAAAGAGTTAATTCTCCACACGCCATTCTCTTTATCGAAATCTACTGCCACTGTTAAGGCGGCTTCTGCCATAACACGAGTAAACGTCTGGCGGATTCTTTACTTTTCTGGGCGTTCAAGCAACATCAGCGCATCATCCGCCGCGACCGGATGTTTATTGCGTTCCGCTTTGCGCCGGGCGAGCAGTTCCCGGCCGCGTTTGAGCTGGGTCGTATATTGTTTCTCATCTTCGCGCAGGCTGGCCAGATATTTGGCAATGTCGTGTCCATGCTCGGCGGAGATGCGATGCCGCACCGCCCTGATTTCTTCGATGGCTTTGTCTGCTGCGTTCATGCTTCCCAATAGCCCGGGATTAAGGCTCAAGGCGGTGGTCGGCGAGGACGCCGACCACCACACGCGGGGGCGCGTGTGCTCCCCGGACAAAAGAAGTCACGGCTCGACGGAGTCTTCCACCTTCGCCGGGCCTACGGTGGACAGGCGCCCTGCCGTGAAGGAATTCGTCGCCGCTCCTCATGAGAATTGCTCGCGCCAGCGGGCCAGTTGTTTGGCGACTTCCTTGGTGCCGGGCGCGCCGATCAGGTTTCGTTTGGCCATCGCCTCGGGCAAATGGAACACGTCCAGTGCGTCGCGGGCAAAAGTCTTGTCAATGGTTTGCAGTTCCGCGAGCGACAATTTATCCAGCGGCTTGCCGGTTCTTTCGGCCAGCGCCACGACCGCGCCGATGACGTGGTGGGCCTGGCGGAAGGGCATGCCTTTGCCCACGAGATAGTCGGCCAGGTCCGTCGCCAGCAACGCCGGGTCGCCCGCCGCCGCCGCGCAGGCCGCGCGGTTGACCGCCGCGTTTTTCAGCAGCGCCGCCATCAGCCGCACGCAGGCGCGCACGGTGTCGGCGGTGTCGAAGAGACGTTCCTTGTCCTCCTGCAAATCGCGGTTGTAAGCCATGGGCAAACCCTTGAGCAGCGTCAGCAGCGACACCAGGTTGCCGATGACCCTGGCGGCCTTGCCGCGCGTCAACTCCGCGACGTCCGGGTTTTTCTTCTGCGGCATGAGCGAGGAACCGGTGGTGAAGGCGTCGGCCAAAGTGATGAAACCAAATTCGGTCGTGGCCCAAAGAATCAAATCTTCCGCCAGGCGCGAAAGATGCACCGCCAGCAGCGCCGCCGCCGCGCAAAATTCCACGACAAAGTCGCGATCGCTGACCGCGTCCATCGAATTTTGCGTCAAGCGCGCAAAGCCGAGCAGGCGCGCCACCAGGGCGCGGTCCAGTGCCAGCGTGGAACCGGCCAGGGCGCCGCTGCCAAGGGGGCAGACATTGGTTCGCTCATAGCAGTCCAGCAGCCGCTCTGGTCCCGTTCCAGCATTTCGACATAGGCCAGCAGATGATGCGCCAAATAAACCGGCTGGGCGCGCTGCAAATGGGTGTAGCCGGGGATGAGCACGTCGGAATACTTTTCGCCGAGACCGACCAGCGCCGCCTGCAAGCCGTGGATGGCAAAGCGCAGGCCGGCGATTTCCTCGCGCAGCCACAAGCGCATGTCGAGGGCGATTTGATCATTGCGCGAGCGGCCGGTGTGCAGCTTGGCCCCCGCCGGCTCGCGGGCGGTCAGCGCCGCCTCGATGTTCATGTGGACATCCTCCAAATCCACCCGCCATTTGAATTTGCCCGCGACAATTTCCCTGGCGATGGCGGTGAGGGCCTTTTCGATGGCGCGCTCCTCCCGGGCGGCGAGCACGCCGATTTTTTTCAACGTGGCGGCATGGGCCAGCGAGCCGAGGATGTCGTGTTCCCACAGCCTCCAATCAAAGGAAACCGACTGGGTAAACAGGGCCGCGCCGGCATTGACTTCGCCGCGGAACCGCCCGCTGCGTGAAACTGGAGAAGGGCGCTTCATGTCAGGCCGTCAATGTGCGGGTGCCTCCACGGAAAGTCACGCCGCAAATAAATGCAGAATGAAGAATGGGCGCAGGACACAATTCTTCGTGGCTCGCCCTCATCCTAACCTTCTCCCCCTGGGAGAAGGAACAGACTTCGCCCGCCTCGGGTTGGGGGCATGCGCTTCCGGCAAATCCCAGTGCCGGCAATTCGCGAGGTCGGCGGAGGTTTCACCCTCTCCTGGAGGAGAGGGCCGGGGTGAGGTCGAGCCTTTCCGCTGACTTGGCTTTTTGGTTCGCTCTCATCCTGACGTTTTCCTCGAGTCCTCGCTCGTGCCTCAAGGAGAGATTAGGAGAGGGAAAGCGCACTGCCCTCGCGGGCTTAGACCAGCCCCTGGTCCAGCATGGCCTCGCCGACTTTGCGGAAGCTGGCGGTGTTGGCGCCCACGACGTAGTTGGTGTAGCCATCCTGCTCGCCAAAACGCACGCATTGGTTGTGGATGGCTTTCATGATGTCGCTCAAACGCTTGTCCACCTCGTCGTTGGTCCACTGCAGGCGCATGCTGTTTTGCGTCATCTCCAGCCCGCTCACCGACACGCCGCCGGCGTTGGCCGCCTTGCCGGGGCCGAAAAGGATCTTCTTGCCGAGGAAGACTTCGACCGCTTCGGGGGTGGACGGCATGTTGGCGCCCTCGGCCAGGCAGATGCAGCCGTTGCCGGCGAGGGACTGGGCATCGCTGCCGCTGATTTCGTTTTGCGTGGCGCAGGGCAGCGCGATCTGGCAGGGCACATCCCAGGGCCGTTTGCCCTCGAAATACTCGCATTTGAACCGGGCGGCGTACTCCTGGATGCGCCCGCGCCGGACGTTCTTGAGTTCCTTGACGAAGGCCACCCGCTCGGCATCCAGGCCCTGCGGGTCATGGACGAAGCCGTTGGAGTCGGAGAGGGTCACGACCTTGGCGCCCCGCATCATGGCCTTCTCGGCGGCGAACTGGGCCACGTTGCCCGAACCGGAGATGGCCACCACTTTGCCGCTGATGGAAATGCCCCGGGTGCGCAGCATTTCTTCGACGAAATAAACCAGGCCGTAACCGGTGGCTTCTTCGCGGACGCGGCTGCCGCTCCAGTTGATGCCCTTGCCGGTGAGCACCCCGGTGAATTCATTGCGCAGCTTCTTGTATTGGCCGAAGAGGAAGCCGATTTCCCGCCCGCCCACGCCGATATCCCCCGCCGGCACGTCGGTGTCCGGCCCGATGTGGCGGCAAAGCTCGCCCATGAAGGCCTGGCAAAAGCGCATCACTTCTTCATCGCTCTTGCCTTTGGGATCGAAATCGGAGCCGCCCTTGCCCCCGCCCATCGGCAGGGTGGTGAGGGCGTTCTTGAAGACCTGCTCGAAGGCCAGGAACTTGAGGGTGCCGAGCGTGACGGAGGGATGGAAACGCAGACCGCCTTTGTAAGGCCCGATGGCGCTGTTCATCTGGACGCGGTAGCCGCGGTTGACCTGCACCTCCCCTTTGCGGTCGATCCAGGTGACGCGAAACAGGATGACCCGTTCCGGCTCGGCCATGCGCTCCAGGATTTTTGCCTTCTGGTATCTCGGGTTCTTCTCGACAAATGGCCAAACCGACTTGGCAACTTCCGTCACCGCCTGATGAAACTCGGTTTCGGAGGGATAACGCTTCTTGAGCGCGTTGAGGAAACTGGACAGTTCGTTGGGCATAAATCAATTTCGGCAGTGGGCTGCCGCCAGGCATTAAAAACAGGGCATCGCATCGTGTGCTCATCTGACGACGCCAGCCTAACGGAGTCTCCCCGGAAAGCACAATCTCAAAGCGTCCCTCACCGGCCCTGCCCGCTCTCCAACAGAAAGCTGGTCTGCTGAAATGCCCCTTGCCTCTTTCGGCGCCATCACGGAGATCCGAGCCGGCCGGGAATGTCCGGTTTGGCCGGAACCAATGTGAACCGCGACTGGCGCCGGGCCAGGCTGCGGCCTTGCAGAGCAAGTTGGATCGGCCGCGACCCGGCCCGTCAGGGATGTTGATCCCCAGCTTGCTTTGGCAGAAGATTCCCCGAAGCTTGGAAGGGAAGTTTTTCCGGTTCGCATGCGATTCGCGCCTCTGCCAGATCGTTGTTCACGAACAGGCCGCCACCCACCACGTCTGCCACGGACACGAACACGCCCGTGCCCCGCGCCGCCTTGCAGTTGCGAATCGAGACTTTGCCGCCTCTGGAAAGGGCGATGGCCGCCTTGCCGCCATCTTCATGCGCCGGACCGCCGCTGAAGCCGTCAATGTCAAGGTTGTTGAAATCTTCCAATTGAATGCCGTGGGAAAAAAACGACGCCAGACCGTCCGCCCATTCGACCTCCAAGCCGTCAATCTTCACCCCGTCGGCGTAGCGGCCATAAAACGCCGGAATATCATGGGCGAATATGGCGGTCGCCGCGTCGCGACAGCCGCGCAAATCGAAATTGCCGCCATAGGACTCCTGCAACGGACTGTGGTTGATCCGGATCTTGACGCCCTGGAAAAGAAGGTCCTGGATGACGCTCTGTTCACACCCGTACACGACAATGCCGCTGGGGCTTTCGGCGGTGATGTTGCGAAAGCGGACGTTCTTGATGCGGCCGATTTGCTGGATCTTGGGGTCCCACGGGACGGCGGAAACCTGAATCGGCTCGCCTTTCCCCCACCAATGGCCGGTGACCAGCCGCGTTTGAATGACAATGTCTGAGAACAACACATTTTCAACTGAATTGGAACCCCGGACGTTGACCGCCAGGCCGCGATTGCTGTCGAATATCACCAGGTTGGCGAAGACGCAGTCCCGAATATCCGCTCCGGCAAAGCCCACCCGGACGGCGGCCGAGCGGGAGGAAAGGGTGCAGTTGGCGACGGTGATTCTTTCCCCGCCCAGAACCACAATGGAATCGTCGCCGTTTTGAATATCGCAATCGCTGATATGCACCGACCGGGTGTCGGACAGGTCAATCCCATCGTCGTTGGGCACGCGCCGCCCGCCGCCGAAACTGTTGATGGCCACCCCCGTGATGTTGACCCGTTCGCATTGGACGAAGTGAACCGTCCAGACCGGTGAGTTCCGCAGGGTCACGCCGCTGAGCAGGATATTGGTGCAGTTAAAAAACCTGAGCATATTGTCAGGCCGGTCCTTTGGCTCCAGCGGACCATCCGCGGTCCCGTATTTGGGATTCATAAAATCCTCCCCCTGGCGGGTGTACTTCTTTTCGTAATCCAACTCCTCCCTCAGTTTGAGCTTGACGGGGTCCACGAAGAACATGCCGTTTCCTTCGACCACCCCGCGGCCGGTGATGGCGATGTCGCTGGCGCCCCGGGTAGTCAGCAGCCCGGCCCTGGACGGTTCGGCTCTTCCGGGCACCGGTTCCAGAGCGTAATCTTCAAGATTGGTGCTGCCCACGATGACCGCCCCGGCTTCCAACTGCAAGGTGACGTTCTTGAGCAGTTGAATTGAACCGCTGAGATATTCACCAGCCGGAAAAACGACCGTTCCTCCTCCCGCCGTCGAACAGGCGCTGATGGCCCGGTTGATGGCTTGGGTGTTCAACGTCCTGCCATCCGGTTTGGCGCCGTAACTGGCAACGCTGCGCATGACCCCGGCGGATTGCGCCTGCACCCGCGCGCCGAGAGTCAACAGGAACATCAGCGATACGAACCCGCGCGTGTATTTCATGAGCATGGATCGTTTAAGGCCGAAGGGAGTTTGGAGTCAATCACGGAAGCGGCCGCTCCCCAGGCGCGGCCGGGCGCGGTCAATGACTGGATTCGCCGGCAAAGAGAGTGCCGCTATGGGGTAAATACCCCATATCAGAGGTCTGGCCGATGGTGTAATCTAGCGACAAATGGCTATGAACGCGCATTCTGGCCGCGCAGGCAAAGTCCGCCTCGTTGCCACCTTCGGCGACTCTCAACTCGTCAAGCGCGCCAGCGGCCGATACGAACTCTGCGGCGCCTCGGCTGCTGACCACACCGACGCCAAGGAATGGATGTCGCTCTTCCTTCACGAAGCCATCGTTTCCTCTCCGCCACCACTGCGCGACGTTGCTTTTTGTGAACCGGGGATAAACGTGTCACGGCTCAACGTTCGCCACTCTGCACGCGGCGTCGGCCCATGTCAGGAGAGCCAAAAACTCTGGGTACCCTTCTTCGGAAACGAAGCTTTGAACTGTCGCTTGCCCAATCGCAAGCCCCTCCAAGACTGACGGTTATGCGCACAATTTACTACGTGCTCCTTTTCGCTTTCCTGCTTCTGGTCCTCTTTTGCGTAGATTTCCTCCGATGGCTGATCTCCAAGTGTCAGCTTGCGCTGCTCTCCGTCCGCCTATGGCTTCCCTCTCGCCGTCGAGGATGGAGGGGACATTCCCCCATGAAGACTGGCCCCTCGCGCCGGAGTTGCTGAAATTTTCCAAAGAATTGGTCTCATAATTAACTTTGTCGCACAACCGGCTGAAGCCCCTTTTCAACTGGCATACTCCTGCGCTTCACCAGCTCGCCCCATCGCACCACCGGCTATGAGTGCTTTGCCAGGTGCCTGACCAGCGCCTCCTCCTGCGTGCAAATTGTCCGCTGGGACGGGCCGCTTGGAAAGTTCACCTATTTGGCTGACAAACGCGGCGCCAATTATGGGCTCAACAATGGCGACATACTCAAGGCCTGCGTCATCGGCAATGTCATCACGGTGTCTATCAACGGGGTTGAGAAGGCCCGGGTCACCGATGACACTTTCAAGGCGGGCAATCCGGGAATTGGGGAGTATCTTGCCTGCCAATCCGGTCAAGGCATTGGCTCCAACTTCGATTTTGGGTTCGCCAGTTTTACAGCCAAGGGCCTCGACGCCCAAGCCGGGCGCTAGAGCGTATTCAAGAAAACTGTAGCCGCAGCACGCGGTAGGGTCCCGGTTTGCCGGGACTGCCCGCCGCGGCGCGCACGGAGTGCGCGCCCTACCTCCCTCGTTTCGGCTGCATCATTTCTTAAACCGCTCTAACTAATCCAGTTCGTAACCGCACTGTTGCCGAAGCGATTGGCGGCGGCCGCAGACCGCCGCTACCGTGCAACAGCAAACTGGAAATGGCTTTACCGGGTTGCCGGACCCAGCTCAAACTGTTGCGGCGCGGGACCACCGGGTGTGCCTGTAAACTCGATGCGGCCGGCCCCGTCCGCATGCAAGGGAGCGGTGGTTTGACCGTTGGCTTTCAGTTCGTAAATCGCGTTGGGCCGCAATCGGGCCACGACATGCAGCGTCTTTCCTTCGCCTGCCGGCACCGCTTCCGTCCACCGGCGCGGCGCGTCCGGATCGCGGGGCCAGCTCTGAATTTGCACGGTGAACGGCCCGGCCGCCGGCCGCGAGATGGACATGGCCCAATCGGTGTTCGTGCCCGGAAAGTATTCCAGTCCGGCCCCGGTGGCATTCACGCCAAAAGGGGTGGGACCGCCCAGCGTGCCGGCCCCCGCCGTCACCGCGCAACCTTCCGTGCTCAAATCAATCAGATAGGGCCGCCCCCGCAACTGGTAACAGAGTTTGGTGCCGTTGAGTTCGCCGGCCAGGTGGGGTTCCAGATAAAGCCGGTTGGGCTTGGGCTGAAGGCCGTAGATGTCGCGGTAAAGCCCCACCACCGGCATGCAGTTGCCGGCCAGAATGTCATCGCCCGAGCCGCGTTGCGATCGCCTCAGGTAGCGTTGAAAAGACAATCCATCCTCTTGATAGCGGGCCAGGGTTTTCTTGACGTACTGGAGCGCCAGGACGGGATCATAAGCGGCGTAAGCGCGCACCCCCAGTTCACCCCAGGACAGAAACAGGTCGCCATTTTCATAGTTCGGGAAGGGGAAATTGCGGGCCGCGCCTTCGTCCCGCTCAAAGGTGAAAAAGGCCAGCGGCCAGATGAACAGCTTCTCCTTTTGCATCTCCGCTTCCGTCCGGTCGAGAATGGCCTTCTGCCGCGCCGGGTCGTCGCAAAGCCCGTAGGCAATCGCCGCGAAGTTGACCGGCGTGCAGAGGTTGTCGCCATGGGTGGAACCGTCCTTGTCGCGCCAATAGACATACCACTGGTTGGTTGGGTCCCAAAAGCCGCCTTCGGAGATCGGGCGGTTGAAACTGGTCTTCAATCGCGCCGCGAAATCCCGATAGGCGGCCGCCTGCGCCGGATCGCCCAGCGTCTCCTCCGCGCCCGACCACAGTTGGAGCGCGGCGTAAAGTTCAGCGTTGACCAGGGCGTTTTCGTACGAGGCCCAGATAATATCCACCCAGTCGCTCCCTCTCTGCTCTTGGCGGGAGTCGGTCATCACGGCCACCAGCCCGCTCTGCTGGACCTCCCGGCGCAGGAGAAAATTCAAGGCCCGTTCGCACGCGCTCTTTTGCCCGGCCAGCCAGGGGCGGTCCCCCGTCAGATCAAACTCCTCCGCCACATTCATCACGTAATCCGGCTGCGAATCCATCAGGTAGCCCCACTGCGCCTCATAAAAGCCCAGGGCGTCATGGGTGCCGCGCATGGCATCGCCAGAGTCATAGCCCCAGCGCGCTTTGACCCGTCCGTCCGGGCCGATCGCGTGGTCCCGCTCGTAATCCAGCGTGGCGGCCAGATTGGCCGTGTAATCCGGGTCGTCCAAGGCCAGGCCGATCCCGGCAAACCATTGCTCATGCAGGCAGATGAAGCCAGTCCGCCAGCCGTTGGCCCCGATCAACCGGCTGTCCACCACTCCATACCGGCCCACCGTGTTGAGCAACTCGCCAATGTTCCCGCCATCCAATCCTGCAAACGTGCCCCGGTTGCAGATTTCCTCGTAATCCAGCGCCTGCAACGCCAACTCGACACTCACTTCGCCCGCCCCCGCCTGGAACGGCGCCCATAAATCCTGCCGATGCGCCAGAAAACGGCGCAAATTGACTTTGGGTTTCAGTTCCTCGCCGCTCACGACGTAATTGAAGGAGAAAATGTTGTTCGTCTGGTGCGAGAAGCGGACGGTGCCGTATTGCTGCTTGGGGAGGCTGGGGACAATCCGCAGGCCATCGCGCTGCTCGCGGTTCCAGAAAGTCACCGTCCCGGCGTGCGCGCCATAGGTCGCGTTGAGCGTTTCCAGGTACTTGTTCCAGACCACTCCTCCGTTATCCAGCAACCCTCCGGTCCAGGTTGACATGCTGCGGAAATCCCATTCCGGGAACGCCGCGTCCTCCAGGGTGGTTTCCGTTGCATATTTGCGTGTGATCCGCCACACCACCCTATCCGCCTCAACCGTAAATTGCCAGGTCTCGCGGACCTCGCTGCCCGGCTGGCCAAAGACAATGTTGGTTACGGTGAGGGTGTCCTTGCCGAGGACAACGCCCGGCGTGGCCAGGCCGGTCCTGGTGGTGAACCATTGGCCCTCCACACGCAGGCCGCTGGCCACGCCTGATTCGGCCGCCACCTCGCGCCCGCGCACGGTGACTTGATCCAAAACGCAACGGCCGTCGTAATTCAATCTCAGCGCCAACCGCCCCTGCCCGTCCGCCAGCGTCACCAGCTTCCGTTCGGCATCCAGATGAATCGTCCCCTCTGCGGCGGCCGAAACGGACGCGCCGCTCATCCACCCCGCAACCAAAAACACAATGCCGCGAGCCAATTGCCTTTCGGCCCGCGGCTGTTCTTGTGCGCGACCAAGGCATCCCTCGCCGGAGGCAAACACACCGCGGCGCACCAGGCCCGTGATGGGCCAGGCAAACCATCATCTTCTGATTGCGGCATACGACTCATTTCATCTCTCCTCAATTGACCTGGTTTTAATTGGACTGGCCCAATCCGGCGCCGCCCGGTCAGCGCCGGTTTGACCACCGCTTATGATCTTCACAATCTTGCCGCCCACGCGCCACGACATTAACGGATGAGCGCGGCAGAATCCATTTCTTTACCCCTGTTTGCCAAAGTGGCGTCAATAGTAGAAGAAGAGAGGGCCAGTCGTCCGGACTTGAAATTGGGAGAAAGGCCGCCACTCGACATGGCCATCCAACATCCCCGCGTTTCCCCCGCTGGGAAGCCGGCCGTTGGCCAGATGCGCGCTGGTGAAAGATTTGATGGCGGCCGGAATATCGGCATCAAAACTGCGCGCCAGACTGGTCCAACGATAGGTTTGCATCTGCGCCAGGCTGATGGTCGCGCCGCTGCCGGTGACCGTCGCGCAGGCCAGGAGCACCCGGCTGGAGGGGCGGACCGGCAGCATCACGGTGGGGGTGGAATGAGGCGAAATCCCCGCCGGGTTTTGCTTCCGATTCACGTTGGTGCTGCACAAGAATGCGGAGTCGGCGTAGGTCGAAATCCCGAAAAAAGTCTCGGCATATCCAATCACCCGCGCTGGCGGCGGATCATCCGCATCCCCGTCGCCGCCGGGGGTTGTATTATTCCAAAGGGCGAGATAATCCGCCTCGCTGAAGGCTTGCGCCGTGCCCGGGTCATACCAGAGTTTGTAAGGAGCGCCGCCAGTGGAAAAGTAGTTGCCGGTCGCCGTGGTCATGTCCCACGGCTCGGTCGCCCCCGTATTATCCGGCATGAAATCCTTGTTGTCATTGGCATAAATGAATTCCGCCAGAATCTGCTGCCGTTCGTTGCTCTTGCAATGTGTGCGAACCGCCTGGTCCCTGGCCTTCGACAACGCGGGCAACAGCAGCGCGGCCAGGATGGCGATGATGGCGATAACGACGAGCAATTCGATCAGCGTAAAAGCATCACCCCTCCGATGGCCGGCGCCAGGATGGCTCCGCCAAGACACGGAATCTTGCCACGGCGATTGAAGCTTGGTCCGGCGATTCATGGATTCGTGTAGTATGGAGCAATTAGTCGTGTCCGTCAAGTTCAGCAAATTATTTGCGGTCAGGGCGCGCTGTCGGGCTTGTAATCCTCGTTGAGCTCCAGGCGCAGGTAGTCGTAAACGACGCCGGAAGTGACTTCCCCGGCGGGCACGGTGAGCTGCATTTCGTTTTCGCCCTGCTTGAGCAGCGTGGCGTCGAACTTCAAGATGTGTTCCTGCCAGACGCTTTTGTCGGTGTTGTAGCGCAGGGCATTGGTGGGCGTTGGACGGAGGGCGCCGGCGCTCTTGCCGTTGACAGCGATGGCCAGCCCGCCGGTGCCGTCGGCGCCGGCCAGCGCCACGCGCAGGACCGCCTGGCCCTGCGGCGCCTTGTCCATGTTGAAGTTAATGGTCCAGGTGGTCGCCCGGCCCCGGCCGATGGATCGCCAAGTGTCCGATCCCTGCACCTGGACCCAGCCAAAGCGCTGGTGCAGCGGGTCCTTGGCCTCCGGGTTCTTCCAGGCATCGGACAGCGCGTGGGGCACTTGCTCAAAGAACCAGTCCTTGTGGTAATCGCTTTGGCCGATGGTGTAGGTGATGTCGTTGGGGAACAATCGCCATAACGCAGACCCCAGCCCCAGAGCCAGTAGTTGGAGCCGTCGCCCTTGTAGAATTTGCCGCCGGTGCGGTCGGGGTAGCCGATGTCCCAGATTTGCCTGCCGTAGCGCAGGGCTTCCATTCGATTTTGTTCAAGTCCAGGGTCTTGCCGGCTTGGACGGTGATGTTGGCCTGCGAGAATTCACCCAGCACGCCGTCGGCAAACGCATGCAGCGTGTAGGTGCCGGGGCGGACGTTGGGAATGGTGAAGTTGCCGTCCTCGCTCCCGTCGTTCCAGAACTGGTAGAATTTCGCGTCGTGCGCCCAGTCCACCATGCCGCCACCGCGCCTGGAAGCTCCTGGTGCGCCAGCGGCTGCATTGGTGTCCCCGGCGCCGGAAGCCCGGCCGCCGCGCCTGCCGCCGCCGGCATAATCCGGATGGGCCAGGCCCACGGTCAGGTTGGGCAGCTTGGTGGTGGCGGCTTGCGGGTCGTTGAGCACCAGTTGCCCGGTGACCGTCCCGCGCCCGTCCTTGTGCGGGTAGTCCACGCCGTTGACCCAGTCGTAGGGCCATTGGGCTTTCTCTTTCTTGGCCTGGCTGAGTGCGTCCTGCCACAAAGCCGTGGCGTTGTCCTTCCAGGCCTCTGGCACGATGGGGTTGCCGGCGGTGGCGGCCAGCGTGGCCAGGTCGGCCTGGGAAGCGACTCTGGGGTTGGCCAGCGCGTTGCAATAAACAAAAATCGGCCCAATGACCTTGCTCCACTCCTCCCCGGCGCTTATGTTGCAGCTCGCCCCGCCTCCGTAATGCGTCCCGCGCCAGTAATCCAGAATGATCGGGTCCGGGTTGTCGTTGGCGTCAAAATGGCAGACCAATTCCTGCTTGGAAGCCCCGCCGCTGAGAAATTCGATGGTCGGGTTGATGAACCACACGCCGACGTGATCCTTGGTGCTCGACCAGCCGAAGGCCGGGACCTTGTATTGCACGGCGTTGTAGCTGTATTTATGCTCGACGGAGTTTTGGTAAAAGCCGGTGCTCAAGATCCGCTGTTCCTTCGCGTGGATTTGGATGCCCGCGCCCCAGTCCTGCGGCGTGCATTCCAGCAGGTTGCGGTCCGAGTCCACCGAGATCCAGTCGAAGGTCTTGTTGAGCTTGGTGATGTAGCGGCTTTCGCCCACACCCATCGCGCCGTAGGCCGCCGGGTGGGAGAAAATCGCGTAGGCGTAAATGCCGCTTTCGCCCCGGCCCATGGCGTAGCGGACCTCGATGTCGCAATACGTTCCGCCGCCGGGCGCGCCCGGCGTCAGCATCACCGTGCCGCCGGTCACGCCCTTGACGGCGATTTCGGCGCGCGCCGCGCCGTTTTTCGCCGGGTCAATCGTCACCGTTTGGGTCAATTGCGGCGCCCCCTGAGGGGTTTGCTCCCAGTAGCCCCCGGCGCCCATGGTCTCGACGCCGTGAAAAAAGAGCGAGGTCAGGTTGCCGTTGCCCTTGTTGATCGTCGCCTTGACGATGCCGTTGTCGAGCGTCCAGGCGCGGCCGTTGTCGGTCACGGTCACGGGGGCGTTGGCTTCTGGTTTGGCGACGACCGGCCCGGCTTCGGCGGCGCGCAGCGGCGGCACGGCCAGCGCCATGGCCATGAAGGCAGAGGCAAGGAAGCCGCGCGCGCCGGCAGAGAGGGGATTCTTCATGGGGAATTGTTGATGGTGGTGACTTCGCTTCGACGCATCCCTGATGGTCTGCCAAAACCTCCAGCGCGGCAAGCGGAAGATTTCAGGATTATGTAGTTTGCAAACGCAGGTTTGTAGGGTTCCTCGCTGTTTTCAGTGGAATGAAAAGCGACGTTTGGAGCCTCATCATTGGTACTGCCAATCCCAACGGGATTGAATCTTGCAGCCCAGGGTTGCGAGGCACGAGCTACCCTGGGTACGATCAGAGAAGCATCACAACCCTGCAAGGGTTGAATCTGTTTCTCAAGACTTTGCTATTCAACCCCTTCAGGGTTGTGTCATGTTATTGCAACCACCCAGGGTAGGCCCTCTCGGAATCGGGCCAACCTTGGGCTAAATGCTCCAATCCCTTCGGGATTGAGGAACAGGCCTTTGCGATGCTAACAACACCTCTTATTCCACTGAATTGTGTGTTCCATTATGCGCGCTTATCGGAGCAAATCGAGGCAGGAATGTAAACCAGAAAGCAACCGGAATTTTAAATCAGCCTGGAAAATGCCAAATAAAACAGAAAGATTGTCTGCCCGGCCGGATATCGGCTATCCTGCCCGATGACAATGAGCTTTTACGACCAACTGAAGTTTAATGCGGACGGCCTGGTGCCGGCCATCATCCAGGACCAAGCCAGCGGACGGGTCTTGATGATGGCCTGGATGAACCGCGCCTCCCTGGAGTCCACCCTCGCCACGGGCAAAACCCACTTCTGGAGCCGGTCCCGCCAAAAATTCTGGATGAAAGGCGAAAGCAGCGGCCACACCCAAACCGTCAAGGACATCGCTTATGATTGCGATGGCGACACCCTGTTGATTCAAGTGGAGCAGGTCGGGGCGGCCTGCCACGAGGGCTATCGCTCCTGCTTTTTCCGCTCCGTCGGCCCGGACGGCGCCGGCCGTGTCACCGAACCCCGGCTCAAGCCGCCTGGGGAAATCTACGGCAAGAAATGAACGGGGATGCGCTTTCTTTCGGGAGTTCCCCATACCTTTGCATGATGGGGCTGCTCGTCTTTGGCCGCGGGGCCGATTTCTTCAGCACCTGGGTGGCCACGCCCAACCTGCTGCTGGAGGGAAATCCTCTGGCCAAAAAACTCGGCTGGAAACTCGGCGGCCTGGTCAATCTGGCCCTTTGCTTCGGCCTGGCCTTCTGGCCGGCCACCGCCCTGGCGGCGGTCACCGCCAGCCTGCTGGTGGCGGCCCACAACTTCCATCTGGCCTGGCTGATGCGCTCCATGGGCGAGGAGGCCTTTAATCACTGGTTCCAGGAACGCATGGTGGAAAGCCGCCTGCCGCTCTACATGACCTGCCTCCTGGGCGAAACCGGCGCCACCGCCCTGGTCGGCGTCGGGCTGCTCTGTTGGTGCCCCGAGGACTCCAAGGCCTTTGCCATCGGCTGCGGCATCGTCGCCTACGCCGTCATCGTTCTCTTTTATACCTCGCTGTCCTTGTGGCGTCTGCGCCGCCAGGCAGGATGAGGCCCGGAACTGAACGCCCGTCCCCAACCCTTGTCCACTACTTATCTGAATATCGAGCCTGGCAAAGATGAATTCTTGCAGTTGGCCGCCCTGGGAAATCTCATCCCGGTCACCCGCCGACTTTTGGCCGATTTTGAAACGCCTCTCTCCGCTTATCATAAAATCCGCGGCCGGGGCGAATCGTTTCTTTTTGAATCGGTGGAGGGCGGGGAATACATCGGCCGCTACTCCTTTGTCGGCTGCAATCCTCGCGCCGTCATCCGCCAATCCGGCCGCCTCATCCAGGTGATCGAGAACGGCAAGGTGACCGGGAATTTTGCCGCGCAGGGCGGCCCGCCCTCCACCGCCCCTGTAGCGGCGGAAAATGGCCGCCGCAATAATCCCCAACCCGTCCGGGACGGCCTGGCTGTGGTCGAGCAAGTCATGCAGCGTTTTCAGGCCGTGGCCCGGCCCGGCCTGCCTCGTTTTACCGGCGGCGCGGTCGGCTTCATCGGCTATGAATTCATCCACGACATCGAACCGGTCATCCCGCGCCCGCCGCGCGACGACCTGGGCACGCCCGTCCTGTATTTTCTCATCGCGGACCAGCTCCTGGTTTTTGACCGCGTGGCCCAGACCATCACCATCCTGGTCAACGCCGTGCTGGACGGGAAAAGCAGCCCGGAGCAGGCCTACCAGGGCGCGGTGGGGGAAATCGAGCGGCTGGTTTCCCTGCTGGAGCAGCCGTCCCACCCTGCCCCGGTGGATGTGCCGCGCGAAGTCCCGCAGATCCCCTTTGTCTCCAACGTGCCCAAGGAGGTGTTTTTGCGCAATGTCTTGCGCGCCCAGCAATACATCACCCAGGGCGACATTATTCAAGTGGTCGGCTCGCAACGCTTTTCCACCCCCGTCCACGCCGCCCCGCTGGACATTTATCGCGCCGCCCGCTCCATCAACCCTTCCCCTTATATGTTCTTGCTGGAGTTGGACGGATTCTCCCTGGTGGGCGCGTCGCCCGAAACCCATGTGCGCTGCGAGGACGGCCGGGTGGAAATCCGCCCCATCGCCGGCACGCGCCCGCGCGGCAGGACCGCCGAAGAAGACGCCGCCCTGGGCGCGGAGTTGCTGGCCGATCCCAAGGAACGCGCCGAGCACGTCATGCTGGTGGACCTGGCCCGCAACGACCTGGGCCGCGTCTGCCAATTCGGCAGCGTGGTGGTCAGGGATCTGATGATCCTGGAGCGCTACAGCCATGTCATGCATATTGTCTCGCAAATCGGCGGAACTCTTTCCGGCGGACGCACCCCTTACGATTTGATGCGCGCCACCTTTCCCGCCGGCACCCTGACCGGCGCCCCCAAAATCCGCGCCATGCAGATTATCGCCGAACTGGAACAAACGGCCCGCGGCCCCTATGGCGGCTGCGTCGGTTATTTCTCCTTCAGCGGCAACCTGGATTGCTGCATCACCATCCGCACCGCCCTGCTCAAAGACGGCCGGGCTTTTGTCCAGGCCGGCGGCGGCTGGGTCAACGACTCCACGCCCGAGTCCGAATTCCAGGAGACCGTCAACAAAGCCAAAGCCATGCTCAAGGCCGTGGCCATGGCCGAGAATTTTACCCCGGGGTGAGGGAGGGCGGATCACAAATGAATACAAATGAACAACGTAATACGTCAGCGACTTGAGGGAAAGGTAGGGCGAGACTCTGTTCGAGCCGTGACTTTTTGCAAAGGAATCGAGTTTCTGTGCGCCGATGCTTGCAAGATTGAGGATTGCAAACAGTATAGGTCGTTGACTGCCCGCATGGTTGCGGGCAACTGCCGATTACCAACGAAAGATGAATTATGCGCGCCTATCGAATATTGCTCGTTGCCGTCGCCGCCGGTTTCTTATTGACCGGTTGCGCCCAATACATTACTCCCAGCGGACGGGCGGATTTCACCGCCATGACCAGCCCGGCCATTCAGGAGAGTTTCGCCGCCAAGCCGACGGCCCAATTCCCGGTGGGCATCGCCGCCATCCGGGTGCAGGCGCCGTATTACCGGAGTTATTCCACCGACCAGTCGGGCGGCGTTTTTAACGGGGAGAATTACTCGGTCATCGTCGTCAAGGAAGCCGAGGACGACACGGACATCAAGCGTCTGGAAAGTCTGCCCGGCGTGGGCGGCATCATCAGCATCAGCCGGCTGCTGCTCCCGCCCCATTTGCGCTCCGAACAGGACCTGCGCGAGGCGGCGGCGCGGCTCAAGGCGGAAATGGTGCTGCTCTATACATTTGACACGACCTTTCACCAGAACGATGCCGCGCTCCCTCTAAGCATGGTGACCTTGGGGCTGTCGCCCACCCGGCACGTCTCGGTTCACGTCACCGCCTCCGCCCTGGTGTTGGACACGCGGACCGGCTTTGTCTATGCCGCCTTTGAGGCCAGCGAAAAGCGAAGCCCCTACAGCACCTCCTGGGGATCCAAGGAGACGGCTGACCGCGCCCGCCGCGACGCCGAGCAGGCCGCCTTCAAGGGCCTGGTGGGGGAATTCGAGAAAAACTGGCCCCGCATCGTCGAGCGGGCCAAAAAGGGGGCTTAAGCCCGCTGAGCAATTGGCCCCAGGACCGCGCATCCCGGAAACGCTGATTGTTGAAAAGAAGGCTATGCGGGAAAGTCGTGCCAGATGGCTACGGAGGAGGATAACCTGTTGCGTACGACAGGCTTTATAATGCTTCACCCTGAAGGAGCAAAAGGCTACAAAATGGAAGGTTGGACACGCAAAAAGTCATTAAGTCCGCTGGCCGGCACCTTCAGAGTTTGGAAGGGCATGTGTTCGACGTGCTAACCGTGACCAAGCCTGTGTCCGTGGAAGCAGCGGTCCACTTGGCCAGGCTCATTTCCAAATTGTCTCCGTTGGTGGGGAACATAATTGAGATCAATACCGTCGAGGTGCTCAACGCCAAGCCGGAGTTTCGCCGCTTCGGAAAATGGATCCGGCAAGATCCGGATTTCCCGGACACCATCCTCAAGGGCAGCATCTCGCCGGTTCCCGGCTTTGAAATCAAGGCGTAGTTTCCCATGGCGACGGAGATAACGGCGCGGTTCAAGGACAGCCAAAACCACTTCGTCAAGGACAACACCGGCGTTGTCATGCTGGCTTGGCTCCCGGAGCAAATGATTTATGGGAAGCCCAAAATCATCGGCGTTTGCATTGCCTCTGGAAAGTCAGTGGCGGCGGCCCGTGACCTTCATTACCACAAGCCGCCTGACTACCTTGTGCTCGAACCTGAAAACACGAAGCAGCGGACGCGGAACCTCCAACAGACCAATACGAACGGATACAAATTTCAGGGCACTGAGAAGCAGTTGTCGAAGGCGGCGGCGGTAGTCAGATCATGGGGCCTTGATGGTAGGGAATACAAGCCGACCCCGGATTACCAATCGAAATTAAGGGTGCTGACCTCGCGTTATCCTTATCGCCTGGATACCAATTACGCCAAAATTGACCGCATTGCACACCCTGGAATTGAGGCGTTCAAGAAAGCCATCGGTCTGAAGAAGTTTCTCGGCATGTCGGTCAACCAGTGGAGGTGGGTATTGAGCAGCGGCGATGACTCCGCCATTCGCAAAGCCGTCAAATTGCTCGGCATCAAAGACTCAGGAACAAAGGCTCTGGTGCGGTGAAGCGTTCCAAGCCGAGCTGGAAGTAGGTCGAATCAATTTCCGCGGCGTAGGCCTGGCGCTTGCATTTCCAAGCGGCGAAAGACGCGCTGAACAGTCCCCCGAAGGGTTCCCAAACAACGTCTCCCTCCTCCGAGGATGCTTCTATAATGAGCGTCAACAAATCGAGCGGTTTTTGATTCAAGTGCGCGGCCTTGCCATTGGGCGCCTTGACGCGCTCCCCGCAATGCAGCGCGTTGCGTTCCCAAACATTGGTGTATCCGTGGGGGCAGTGGAATTTATAGCGCATTCCATCCCACTCGTCGCGGTTGAGCGAACGCTTCCCATCCATCGAGAAGTAGGGGCGGCCACCCGGATCGCCATGCTGGTTGGCGTAACCAACCAACATCTCGAACTTTTCAGGCGGTGGCGGATACCAGAGGTGGCCCTGATCGAAGTATTTCCGCGTGGCAGCATCAGCCACCCCGCAGGCCTCGTTCGTCTGGCTGACCGGGAGGCCAGATCGTTTCCACTCGGCAAGCAACCACTCCTTCAACGGCTTGCCGCCAATCCTTGCTTCGAACGAATACTGCACACAAATCTCGGTGACGACTGGGAAGCGGCGAATCTTGGCGGTGTTGACGTTGCCGGCGATGTGGGCCTTCCCCTTGTTCCAGAAGTTGGCATTAACATACCGGAAGCCGTACCGCTCCAAAAGCGGGTGTGCCGCGGCCCATCCAATTTCTGAGTTCCAAAACCAGAGCGTGGTCCGTGCCGTTGCCTTGGCCGCCCAGGCCTTGACGTGCGGCTCATACCACGCCGGCAGGCCCAAGTGGTCGGACGTGTCGCCGTCGAAGCCCAGCACCCCGTAACCGCCATCGGATATGATGACCGTCGGCGCCGGCCACGAATCGTAAACCGTGAGGCTGTCGCCATAGTGCAGATGGGCAAAACTGTTTTGAAAATGTTTGGCCTTGGGTTCGCCGTGAAGCGTGACAGTTCGTTTGCGTCCGCGTGTGCTTGGGGCCGGGCTGGCAGCCTTGGTGGGTGCAATCATGGCAACATCCTACAAAACTCTATCGCACACGTCAATGTTTTTCGCGCTTCCGGGGCCGCCCGCCTTTTCGGCGGTCTTGCTGGTCGAACCGTTCCACCTCAGCCTGGTCGAGCAAATGGTCCCGCCCGCGCTTCTCCGATTCCAACTGACCGTTCCCTATCAACTGTCGAACTCGGCCGGGGGTCACTCTGAGGAGGACGGCCGCTTCGGCTGTCGTAATGAGGCCCACCTTGAGCGAGACTACTGCCATTTGGCCTCTCGTCAATACTTGCCGCAGACAAAACTGCTGCGGATTGCGTGGTCGGCGAATTCGAGAAAAACTGGCCCCGCATCGTCGAGCGGGCCAAAAAGGGGGCCTAAGCCCGGTGACTAATTGGCCCCCAGGCCGCGGATCCAAGCGGCGCTGCGCGAGTATTCGGCGTAAGCCTGGTCGCCCAGCGTCTCGCGGGTGGCGCGCTCCGCCTCGGCCTGGATGGCGTTCAGCGCCGCGTTGCGCCGGTCCTCGGGTATGTTCTGATTGGAAAGGAGCTGGCTGCGCGCGTCCTCGGCCAGCCGCCGCATGTCAAGTATAGTTTTTGAAACCTCCGGCGGCAGGTCAAATCGCGCGGCCAGCAGGGTGAGGCTTTGAAACTCCGGGTTGCCCGCCTGCTCCAATTGCGCGGCCCGCTCCGGGCCGAGCGCCGCCTCCAGTTCCGCCCGCATTTTCTCCTCGTCGGCCGCTTTGGCCGCGGCCACCGTTTCGTCGTTCGTGTCCTGCCAGGCGTAAGCGGCGTCCAGCGCCTGCTCGCGGGCAAAAATCTCCTGGAACTCGGCTTCGCTGGGATTGAAGCCGATCAATTCCCGGCGCATCCGGTCGGCCGTCGGCGATGTTGTCAAGTCGAACTCATACTTCTCCTCCGCCGTCATGGCCCCGGCCAGGGCGGCGTCCTGCTCCCGGTCAATCTGGCGCAGTTGTTCGGTCTGGCCGGGGGTGGGCCGGCCATTGGGGGCCTGCCAGAGCACCTGGTCGCGGCGGCTCTCAAACGGCTCGCGCAGGGCCAGCACCCGGGCGCGCTTGTCCTCGGACAAAAAGGCCAGCCGCCGGTCATCCTCCTCCGCGTCCACAAAATACTTGTTGAGCTCGCGCTCGTAATTGATGCCGAGCAGTTCGCGCAGGACGGCGGGCAATTCCTTGTCAATCCGGGCCAGTTGCGCCTCGCGCTCCTCCAGTTGGCTCTGTTTGAGTTTGCGTTTCTCGTCCGTCTCCCAGTATTTGAAGGCCCGGCCGTTCTGGTAGAATTTGCCCCGGCGCGCCGCATAGAGGCGCATGACGTCGGTGATAATGATGTCGCGCACGGTCGCTTCCGGGCAGCCGATGGCGCGCAGGTTGGCGATGTACTGCCGGTAATCGGTGGATTCGAGCTGGGACCATCGGAATTGGTTGGTTTTGTAAATCAGCACCCGCGGGGCGGGCAGCGCGCGCGCGGCGGCGGCGGCGGCGGCGGCGCGCCTTTGTGCTTCGCCCGGCACGGGGCCGGCCGCCGCGCGCTCCCGTGCCGAACGCGCGTTAAAATAAACCCCGAACCAAAAATAACCGACTCCCAACAGAGTCAGGTTGAGCAGGCAGAGGAGCACGATGAGCCTGGGCTTCATTGGCGATGAGACTAGGAATGAAGGTCCATCCAAGGCAAGAGCAGAATGCGGGGAACATTTATTCCATGCAACCGGGGGGCGTTTTGCAGTAAGGTTTACCAAGATGAAACTTATCCCGATGGCCGCCTGCGCTTTGGCCGCGGCGCTTGCCGGCCTGCACTTCTCCCTCCTGGCCGCGCCGGCGGCGGGTCCGGCGGTGGACGTGGCCGGCGTGGACCGCGCGCGCATTCTCCAGGCAGCCCAGGCCGCGCTGGCGCTGGCCCCCATCACCATTACCGACTTCCCCGCCAAGCTCAGCGCGGGCGGCCCGCACGATTTCTACTCCAACGGCGATTATTGGTGGCCCGATACCAACAAGCCCGGCGGCCTGCCTTACGTGAACCGCGACGGCCAGTCCAACCCGGGCATGTTCTTCGAGCACCGCCGCTGTGTCGCCCGGTTGCGCGACGCCGTCGCCGCCCTGGGCGCCGCCTGGAAAATAACCGGGGACGACCGCTATCCGGCCAAGGCGGCCGGGTTGCTGCGCGTGTTTTTCCTCGATGCCAAAACGCGGATGAACCCCAGCCTCGACTACGCCCAGGCCATTCCCGGCGTTTCGCCCGGCCGGAGCTACGGTATTATTGACACCTTGCATCTGGCCGAGGTGCCGCTGGCCATTGCCGCCATGAGCAACTCCCCCGCCTTTGCCCCGGAGACCCTGGCCGGCCTGAAAGACTGGTTCCGCGATTACGCCCAATGGATGACCACCAGCAAAAACGGCCAGGACGAAGCCCGGGCCGCCAACAACCACGCCGTCGCCTTTTATTTGCAACTGGCCGTCTTCGCCCAGTTCGCCGGCGACGCGCCCAAACTCGCCGAGTGCCGCCGGCAGTTCAAGGAAGTTTTTCTCGCCCAACAAATGGCCGCCGACGGCAGTTTTCCCGCCGAACTCAAGCGCACCAAGCCCTACGGCTATTCGATTTTTCAACTCGACAACCTGGCCGCGCTGGCCCAGGTCCTCTCCACCCGCGAGGAGAATCTCTGGAGCTTCACCCTGCCCGACGGCCGCGGCATGCGCCGGGCCATGGCCTTTCTTTTTCCCTATCTGGCCGATAAATCCAAGTGGCCGCACGCGCCTGACGTGCAGGCCTGGGACGGCTGGCCCGCGCGCCAGCCTTGCCTGCTCTTTGCCGGCCTGGCCTATGGCGCCAGGGAATATCTCGACCTGTGGGAAAAACTCCCGCCCGATCCCGCCGATCCCGAAGTCCGGCGCAACATCGCCATCACCCAGCCGCTCCTGTGGTTAAATTTCGCCGCGCCCGCTCCCCCCCGCGCCCAAATCAACTCCCCGCCGGAAATCCGCACCCCCAAGCCCCCGGCCGCTCCCCGCATCAACGGCCCGGCCGTTTTCGGCGTGCGGCCCGGTTCGCCCTTGCTCTACCGCATTCCCGCCACGGGCGACCGGCCCATGCAATTCTCCATCCAGCCCTCCACAGCACCGCCGCAGACGCCGCCGGCCGCTGGCGCTGCTTTGCCGTCCGGTCTCCATCTCGATTCCCAGACGGGCGAACTGACCGGCTCGCTGCCGGCTCCCGGCGAACTGCGGCTGCTTCTCCGCGCCAAAAACGCCCTCGGTTCGGCGGAAAAGGAATTTAAAATCGTGGTGGGCGAAACCATCGCCCTGACCCCGCCCCTGGGCTGGAACAGTTGGAACTGCTGGGGCAGCCAGGTGGACGCCGACAAAGTTCTGCGCAGCGCCCGAGCCATGGCCGCTTCCGGGCTGATCAACCACGGCTGGAGTTACATCAACATTGACGACGCCTGGCAGGGCGCGCGCGGCGGCGAGTTCCACGCCATTCAGGGCAACGAGAAATTCCCCGACATGAAGGGCCTGTGCGACGCCGTTCACGGCCTGGGCCTGAAGATCGGAATTTATTCCACCCCGTGGGTGACCTCCTACGCCAACCACATCGGCGGCAGTTCCGAAAATCCGGAAGGCCTCTGGGAAAAGCCCGCCATCCCCAAGCGCGGCAACGTCAATAAGAAAATTCTTCCCTGGGCCATCGGCCGGCATCATTTCGCCACCAACGACGCCCGGCAATGGGCCGCCTGGGGTTTTGATTACCTCAAATATGACTGGAATCCCAATGAGCCTCCCGAAACCCTGGAGATGGCCGGCGCGCTGCGCCAGAGCGGACGCGACATCCTCTTCAGCCTCTCCAACAACTCCCCCTTCACCAACGCCCCCGTCCTGTCCCGCCTCGCCAATTGCTGGCGCACCACCGGCGACATCCGCGACAACTGGGATTCCATGAGCAAGAAGGGCTTCGGCCAGGACAAATGGGAGCGTTACGCCGGCCCGGGCCATTGGAATGATCCCGACATGCTCGTCGTCGGCTACGTCGGCTGGGGCAAACCCCATCCCACCGGCCTCACCCCCGACGAGCAATACACCCACATCACCCTCTGGTGCCTGCTCTCCTCCCCGCTCCTGCTCGGTTGCGATTTGGAAAAGCTCGACGACTTCACTCTCAACCTTCTGCAAAACGACGAGGTCCTGGCCGTCAATCAGGATTCCCTCGGCCGCCAGGCCCGCAGCGTCGCCAGGAGCGCCGCCACCCAGGTTTATGCCAAAAAACTGGCCGACGGCTCAACCGCCGTGGGGCTTTTCAACCTCGGCACCAACGGCCCGGTCACCGTCACGGCCAGTTGGTCCGACCTCAACCTTGCCGGCCAACAGTCCGTGCGCGATCTCTGGCGCCAAAGAGACCTCGGCCAGTTTGACGGCCAGTTCCAAATCACCGTCGCCGCGCATGGCGCCGAAATGGTCAAGATGCAAAAGTCCGGCCTCTGATCCTGTCCAGGCCCAACCCTCCTCCCATTCCTTCTATTCCTGCTCCGTCACGCTGGCCACTTCCGCCCGCGCGGATTTGCGCTCCATGACCAGCGCCTTGAATTTCCATTCCTTGCCGGGGAGAATGGACCCCACCTGGTCCATGGCCGAGCCGACTTTCTCGCCCTGGGCGTCGAGCAGGTTCAACTCCACCTTGATGCCGAATCGCTGGCGGTCGGATTCGTTGCGCAAGACACCGACGGCATAAACAAGCTCCCCATTTTCCGCTTTCTCCAGGCTGACGGGGCCGGCTTTTAATCCATGCCACGGGTCGGGCGGGGGCGCCGCCACGACGGGCGCCGCTTTGGCCGGGATGGCTTTCTCAGTGGACAGGAGTGGCGCGGGCCGATGGGCGAGGAAATACCATCCGGCCGTCCCGCCCGCCGCCGCCAAAACCGCCACGGCTATCGCGACCACGAACAACTTCCTTCGGGGCCGGGTTTGGGGATTGGGGGGACTGGCCGCAGCGTCGTCACCGGTCGGGCCGAGATTTGGCTGGAGGACGGTTTGCCAACCGCAATGCGGACACAGGATGGTTTGGCCCACCCCGCTGGCGGGGAACTCAATATGGCCGCCGCAGTTCTGGCAGGCGCACTTAAAATGAGGTTTAGGTTCTGGCACCAACTCCAGCCACTCTACAACGCAGCCGGTCTTGTGAACACAGCAAATTGCAACATGGAAGCCTGCTGGCTCCCATTTCCGTGCCGTGGAATTATCTGCTGCCCCGGCTTAAACCGACCAGGCGTCCCACACGGGCTTCCCATGTTAAAACCTTCAATTCCGGGCGCTCGCGGCGGGGGACAACGGTTGGCGTGGACATCTTAGGCCTGGAGCCATTGCTCGCGGCCTTGTCGCCATTTCGTTGCACGACCTTCAGTTTTGGCTCCGTCTCCCAAGGCTCCACCGGCACTGTTTGTGTGTTCACTCTCATATCTATCGGCAACGCCAGCGCGCTGCCTCCCAGATACCCAGCATGGCCGATGCCAGAATCCGCCAGGGAAAATTCATTTATGTAAGCCGTTCCAGTTAAAGTGTTTGCAATCAGAGCCGCCATCCATCCACAATGGGCATATCATGCGTATTCTGCTAAAATTGCTGCAAAATGCGTGAAAATGCCGCATGCAGGCCTGCCACATTCGCCATTGTTTCCCGCTCCCGGCCGGATTAGATTCTGGCATGGCATTGGTGCGCATACTCGTTGATGGCTACAGCCTCCTGCACAATTGGCCGGAGTTGGCGCCAGGCAAACCCCGCCATTCCGCCGCCGCCCGCGACGCGCTGATCCGCACTCTCACTCTTTATCGCGATGCGGTCGCCACGCCCCTGACCATTGTCTTCGACGGCGCCAACGCCCCCGCCGCCGCTCCCCCTCCGGTCTCCACCCCAGAATTGGAAATCATTTATTCCCGCGCCGGCCAGACCGCCGATGACATCATCGAGCGGGTCGCCTTCCGCATGAGGGACTACGGCGAAGTGCTGGTCGTGACCGATGATTACGCCGAGCGCGACACCGTGCTTTCCCTGGACGGCCTGGCCACGAGCTGCCGGAATTTTATCAGCGATGTCGAAAAAGTCTCGCGCGAGCAGCAGCGGGACATCACCCGCCACAATCGCCGCGAACGCGTGCATTTCCAAGAAATCAAAACTGCCAAATGAACCAGGACAGGCATAGCATCAGCCCCATGAGTTTAGAACAGAAGATCACAAAGGCAACGAAGACTCAAGAAACCCATCTTCGTTTCCTTCGTTGCCTTCTGTTAATATCCGTTTTTGCATTTTGCATTTTGCATTTTGCATTTTCTTTGCGCGCCCAGCCGCCGGCCCAGACGGAAAACCGCTTTTTATTCATCATCAACACCTCCTCCGCCATGCGCCGCATGACCAACGGCATCCAGGAAGCCGTCCTCGGCCTGCTCCAATCCCAAATGCAGGGGCAGATGCGCGACGGCGACACTTTTGGCATCTGGACCTACGACGACCAGCTTCACGCCAATTCGGGCGTGCAGGTCTGGTCCAAAACAAACCAGGCCGCCATCCTCGGAAATGTGTCCAACTGGCTGGCGGACCGGCCCTACCAAAAGAAGCCCCGCCTGGAAAAGGTCCTGCCCGTCGCCCTCCAGATCGTCGCCCGGTCGCGCGTCGTCACCCTTATCTTTATATTTGACGGGTCGGAAACCATGCAGGGGACCGGCTTCGACCAGGACATCAACGCTCTCCAAAAGGACCTCGGCCCCCGCATGCGGGCCGACCGCATCCCCTTCGTCACCGTGCTGGCGGCGCGCGACGGGAAATTCTTCGATTACCGCGTGAGAACTCCCGCCTCCATCTCGCTGCCGCAGACCGCCGGTTTCTTCCCGCCGGCCCAAACCAACACCGTCGCAACTGTGGCCGCCACCAATGTGCCGCCCCCGGTCGTGGCGGCCACCAATGTGCCGCCCCCGGTCGTCGTGCCCAAGCCGCCGGAGACGCGCCGCCCTGAAATTGTCCTCCGACCCACCTCGCCGCCCAGGACCAACCCGCCGCCGGCCGGCGTCTCCGCCCCGCCGGCACAAAGCGCGCCGGAGAAAACAGAGGCGGTCCTCCAGCCCGCGCCGATGCCAGTGCAAACTCCGTCCAACGCCGTTGTGGCGCCTAATCCTAATCTTAATCCTAATCCTAATCCCACCACCCCTCCCATCGTCGCGCAAGAACCCCTCCCGCCCGTCAAGCCTGTGGCTAAGGCGGACAGTCCCTTGCCCGCCGTTTCCCCCGAATCCCTGCCGCCGCAACCCGCCCCGCCGCCCGTGGCAACCGCCGTGGTAACGCCCTCTTCGGCGGATCACCTCGCTTTATTGGTCATAGCCTCTTCCCTGTTGATCATAGCCGGGGTCCTGCTGGTTTTTCTCATCCGCCGTTCCCGCACCCCGCCCAGCCTCATTTCCCAGTCCATGGATCGGCCGCAGTGAGTGAAGCCAGCCTCTGCCATCGTGCCGGAGCTGTCAAGTCTAAGTCACGGCCGCCTCACGGCTTGCGGACAACCCGAACCACGCCGATGCCGACAAACAGGCCGACCTGACCAACAATCATGCCCATCAGGCCCCAGTGGAACACCTGCCAAACTAAAAGCGAAATGGCTGCTGATAATACGGCCCACAATAACGCCGGGCCATTGTCAAACACGCCTGCCCGATAAAAGCAAACAGCGAACACCACCAGCAACACGGCATTAAATGAATAAAACGGCATCATGGAAAACGAATCACGCCAAAGGCGCGTAACACCCTGAACCGCCGACCGCCGCCGGCAAAGGACGACGGCAGCAAATCCAGCGCCCGAACAAGCCAAATTCCCTAAAACCGAAGCACAGGCGGCGGGTAGTGTTCAGCGAATTGTGCGGGAACATCATTTCGCTGCTCCTTCGTTCAATCTTGCGGCGAGCTGTGCCGCCCCTTGTTCAGAAAACGGACCCGAGATCATAATCTTGCCTCGCGAAATTTCATCCTCCACTTTCGGGCTTGTGCAAACCTTGCCGTCAACCACGAAGGCCAGACGGCGGCCAACGTGATCGCGCGTCACCTCCGCAAAACGCTTGGCGCCTTGCTCAGTGAAAGTGATTTCCACCGCCGGAGTTCCGGTCACTCGATCTTTCTGCACCGCGGCTGATTTGAGGGCTGAGCGGTCCAGCAGCGGTTTCTTCTGGACGTTCAGCGGCTCGGAGAATGTCTGCCCGGGTGCGGGGCCTTGGTGAAGCTGAATCAACTGCTCTGAATCGGGCGAGGCGCTGTCGAGCACCAGGCGCACTTCAAATGGTGCCGGCTGCGATGGCTCGGCGGCGGAGAGAGTGCATGCGAGCAGACAGTTCAAAAGGAGCGTTATCGTTTTCATTCTGTGTTGGGGTTGCTGTTGGGAGAAAGACTGCATCGGTTTATGGTGGCTCTGGCCAATAACCATGTCGCTCCCGCCGCGCAACATCAAGCCCGTTCCGCGACTATTTTCATTCTGCATTTTTAATTTTGCATTTTGCATTTCGCTGCTTTCGGTTATTTTAACGGAATGTCTTGATGGCGAAATTCAGCACTCATGGCTATCGAATTCATCAGAATCGGCGGCGCGCGCCAGCATAATCTCAAGAACCTGACGCTCTCCATCCCGCGCGGCAAACTGGTCGTCATCACCGGCTTGAGCGGCTCGGGCAAATCCTCCCTGGCCTTCGACACCATCTATGCCGAAGGCCAGCGCAAGTATGTCGAATCCCTCTCCGCTTACGCCCGCCAGTTCCTGGATCAAATGGAAAAGCCGGACGTGGATTTCATCGAGGGCCTCTCCCCGGCCATCGCCATCGAGCAGCGCGTCTCCGGGGCCAACCCGCGCTCCATCATCGCCACCACCACCGAGATTTACGATTACCTCCGCCTCCTCTTTGCCCATGTCGGCCAGCCCTATTGCCCGGTCAGCGGCCAACCCATCACCCACCAAACCACCAGCGACATCGTGGACAGAATCCTGGCGCTTCCGCCCAAAACCCGCGTCATGCTCCTGGCCCCGGTCATCGCCGCGCAAAAGGGCGAATTCCGCGACGTCATCGAGCGCCTGGCCCGCGAGGGCTTCGTCCGCGCCCGCGTGGACGGCCAGTTTGTCGAGTTGAGCAGCAATACCCGCGTCAAGCTCGATCCCAAACTGCGCCACACCATCGAGGTCATCGTGGACCGACTGGTCATTGATGAAAAAATCCGCGTGCGCCTGAGTGATTCCGTCGAAACGGCCCTGAAATGGGGTGAAGGCCGCCTCTTGCTGTTGCAGCAGCCCCCGGCGGCCGCCGTGTCCGGCCCCTGGGCCGAGTCCCTCCATTCCAATCGCAATTACAGTCCGGCCAGCGGCCTGAGTTTCGAGACGCCCACCCCAAAACATTTCTCCTTCAACTCCCCTTCCGGCGCCTGCCCGGTTTGCCACGGACTGGGGCAAAAGATGGTCTTCGACGAGCGGCTCATCGTGCCGGACGCGGACAAATCGCTGGAGAAAGGGGCCTTGCTCCCGTGGCGGCGGGGCGGCAAGCGCATGATGGTCTATTACAAAAGCCTGTTGCGCGGCATGGCCGGCCAATTCGGCCAGAGCCTGGAAACGCCCTGGAAGGATCTGCCGGAGGATTTCAAACTTAAACTCCTGCGCGGCACCGGCGCGGACAACGTCGAGTTTACTTTCTGGCGCGCCGGCAGCGCCAGCAAAGTCCAGCGTCCTTTCGAGGGCGTCATTCCCAATCTGCAACGCCTTTATGCCGAGAGCGAAAGCGAATTCACCCGCAACCGGCTCAAAGGTTTTATGAATCCGCAGCCGTGCGACGCCTGCGGCGGGCGCCGGCTCAAGCCGGAAATCCTGGCCGTCCGCCTCCTCTCCTCCCCTCCTAACCTTAATCTTAATCCTAATCCTAATCCCCCCGCCGCGCCGGGCGACACCCCTCCTTTGCCCGTCAAGTTTGAAGGCAGGGCGGGTCCCGAAATATCAGGACCCGCCGCTCCACCCACCGACGCCTCCGCTCCGCCATCCGCAATGGGAGGCCGATCTTCGGCCAATCCGCCCTCGCTTCCCGTCCTGCCCGGCCTGTCCATCATGGACGTTTGCGCCCTTTCCATCGCGCGGGCGGATGAATTTTTCGCAACCTTGCAGTTGACAGATTTTCAGCGCAAAATCGCCGCCGAATTGCTCAAGGAAATTCGCGCCCGGCTGGGCTTTCTCAAAAATGTCGGCCTGGGCTACCTCACCCTCGACCGGGAAAGCGGCACCTTGAGCGGGGGCGAGGCCCAGCGCATCCGCCTGGCCACCCAAATCGGCGCCGGCCTGGTCGGCGTGCTGTACATTCTGGACGAGCCGAGCATCGGCCTGCATCAGCGCGACAACGAGCGCCTCCTCCAATCCCTGGAAGGCCTGCGCGATCTGGGCAATTCGGTCCTGGTTGTCGAGCACGACGAAGAAACCATCCGCCGGGCCGATTACCTGCTTGATTTGGGGCCGGGCGCGGGCGTGCGCGGCGGCGAACTGGTGGCGGCGGGCCGCGTGGCCGACTTGGAGGCCGAGCCGCGTTCTCTCACCGGCCAATATCTCAAAGGCGAACTGAAAATTGCCCCGCCCAGAATCCGCTGCAAACCCTCCGCCGAGCGCGGCTGGCTGGAAATTGTCGGCGCGCGCGAAAACAATTTGAAAGACATCCATGTCCGCATTCCGCTGGGCACCCTGACCGCCGTGACCGGCGTGAGCGGCTCGGGCAAGAGCACGCTGGTGGATGACATTTTGCGCCGCGCCCTGTTCCGCAAATTCTACGGTTCCAAGGAACAGCCGGGCCGGCACCGGCTCATTCGCGGCTTCGAGACCCTGGACAAGGTCATCGTCATTGACCAGACCCCCATTGGCCGGACCCCGCGCAGCAATCCGGCCACCTACACCGGCATGTTCAATCAAATCCGCGATCTGTTCGCCAAACTGCCCTCCGCCAAAATCCGCGGTTACGAGGCCGGCCGCTTCAGTTTCAACGTCAAGGGCGGCCGTTGCGAAAAATGCCAGGGCGACGGCTTGATCAAAATCGAGATGCACTTTTTGCCGCCCGTCTATGTCACCTGCGAAGCCTGCCACGGCCGCCGCTACAATCGCGAGACCCTGGAAATCCATTTCAAGGGCATGAACATCGCCGACGTGCTGGACATGACGGTGGACGAGGCCGTCACCTTCTTCCGCGCCGTGCCCAAGATTTTCGATCCCTGCCTGACCCTGGCCGAGGTGGGCCTGGGCTACGTGCGCCTGGGCCAGTCGGCCACCACGTTAAGCGGCGGCGAAGCCCAGCGCATCAAGCTGGCGGCCGAACTGAGCCGCAAAGAAACCGGCCACACCCTTTACATTTTGGACGAACCGACCACCGGCCTCCATTTCCACGACGTGGCCAAGCTGCTGGACGTCCTCTTCAAACTGCGCAACTCCGGCAACACCTTGCTGGTCATCGAGCACAACCTGGACGTGATCAAAACCGCCGACTGGATCATTGATTTGGGACCCGAAGGCGGCGAAGCAGGTGGCCGGGTAGTTGCCGAAGGCCCCCCCGAAAAAGTCGCCCGCGTCTCCGCCAGCTACACGGGCCAATACCTGACGCGCCTCCTCTCCCGCCCGTCCGGCTGATGGCCTGCCAGTGTGGGAGGCGACTTGTTCGACGCCGACTGTTGCAGGCAGGGTGAGATGCGCTACACCCGTTACACCGTTACAGTTGTTGATTATCAACGGTTTACGAAAACTGCGCCCGTTACACCCCGTTACATTCTGTTACATCCAACCTACTGCCCTTCATCAGATCGGTCAGGTCTTCGATAAGCTGCTCGCTATCGTTGGCCCCTTCGATGCTGTCTATGATCTGCTCGACGGCCTCTCCCTCGTTTTTCGCTTCGGCCTCCTCTTGGGCCTCCGTTGCCTCGGTCTTCCGCAAGCCTCCAAGAATTGGAGATTCAAACTTTCAATTGACATTTGACATAATAACGCTTACTTTAAGCGTTACACAGACGTTTATGAATATATCAGCCGAAAATCTTGATGAAATCTTGAGCCGCCTGAATCGAAAAATGGTTTATGCGGAGGGCAAACCGCTCAATGTGGCGGTATGCGGAGGCTCTGCACTCATCGCCGTTGCTTTAGTGGCTCGTCCAACAAAGGATGTTGATGTTGTTGCACTCCTTCGCGTGAATCAGGCTAATGTCGAGATTCTGGAGGTCAAGAGTCTGCCTACAGATGTTGAACGGTTGGCTGCGGAAATCGGGACTGAATTAGGCATTCGGGAAGATTGGTTCAACTTCAATGCGAGTCCGCTGATCGCCTTTGGATTTCCGCCGAACATGACCTCGCGGCTCATCAAGAAATCCTACGGAATATGCTTGACAGTCTATTTCATCAGTCGCTTTGACCAGGTGCATTTCAAAATATACGCGGCCATGGACCCCAAGGACGGCACCCGGCACCTCAGCGACCTGCTTGATCTCAAGCCGAAGGAACATGAAGTGAGGGCCGCGGTCTCCTGGCTGCTCGGGCGGAAAGCCAGTGCGGAGTTCAAAGCCGCCCTCTGCCAAGTGCTGGAGCGAATTGGTTATGAGCGAATCGCTGAACAGATTTAGGGAAAAACTGAGCGAACTGGTACTGAACTTCGTTCTTGGGCAGTGGGCCGCCGTCGGCGTCATGGCCACCCGCACCTCGGACCAAGCGCGCGTCATAGACCCTGAGCCGTTGTTGCTGCTGACTTTGGAGGTTGCCCGGCACGATCCACGCACGTTCGACGAAGTTCTCGACTGGCTTATTACGAACGGCCGATGGATCAATGTCACCCGACTTGCTGCGTTGTTTGAAGCGGACAGGATTTGCGCCCCAGAGGTATTGGGCGCTGTCGCGGCCACCCTGTCGCTGCACGACAAGACACCCAAATGGCGCAACTTGGCTGCCAGGTTAAAGCCACTCCCCGACAAATCCCCGGAGGCGCTATTCCGCAAAAACGGCCAACCGCTGTTCCTGCCTGGTTCGGAGCCGGATGCCATTTTCAAATCCTATGGATTGCTCCGCACCCCTGTGCAAACGCGCGGACTTTCCTCCCCGGTTTTACCGTCGCGGACGTTGGAGTGGAGTGCCGCGAACTTCATGTTCAAAGCACGGGCATTATTTGGAGTGAGCATTCGCGCGGATGCTTTCACTCTTGTCGTGCTGCATGGGTCCTCCAATCCAACCCGCATCGCCCGCGAACTCGGCTATTCCCAGCGTCGCGTGCAAGATGCTTTGTTGGACATGACATCCGCCGGTGTTTTCCAAGTTCGGAATGTCGGCAATGCCAAGGAGTATTTTGCGGATTCCGAAAGGGTGTTGCGTTTTCTTGGCGCTCTCGAGGAAGGGATTTGCTGGTTTGATTGGAGAACTCAAGCCCGGGCCTTGAGCACCGTTTGGCGCCGCGTCTTCGCGATGCGTGAGGAGAATTTAACGGCTTATATTTTGGAATCGGAACAGGAGAAAATCCTCCGCGAAGTAGAGAATGACCTGCTGCGGGCCATCCCCAAACGTCCCGCTGCCACACTTGCCGGCTCTGGCCTTCTGCCAGGGAAGCCCCAGGGTTTGATGGAAACAATACAAAGGACTTTACCGCCGTCTGGTGACTTCAAGTGGCAGCGGTTGTGGGTGGCCCGCGGAGGCAGAATCAGCCTCGCCGATGGCGGATTTCCATACCTTGCCACATTTCCGTGGGACACATCCCGTCCTGAAGTGGTGCCCTATGAGTCCATCGCCGCCATCCCATGCCTGGTCTTGTTGGGCGAGCCGGGGATGGGAAAGAGCCATGCCATCAGAGCGGCGAAGGAATCCGCTCAATCTTCAATGGATGCCACGAAGGCGAAGTCGCTCTTTCTCGATCTTAAATCGTATGGAAACGAAGAACGGTTGAGGAAAGATTTGTTTGGTTCACCCGAGTTCCGGGGATGGTCCAACGGCGAATTTCAACTCCATCTTTTCCTCGACAGCTTGGACGAGGCGCTCTTGAATCAGCAAACCATCGCCGGTGTGTTGGCCGATGGGATCGGCCAACTCCCATCTATGGCAGGTTTGTCGCTCCGCATCGCTTGCCGGACGGCCGATTGGCCCTCGGAATTGGAGCAAGCCCTGAAATTGAAATGGCCAGAACCTGATTTCGGCGTGTACGAATTGGCCCCGCTGACCAGAAACGATGTCAGCGAAGCAGCCAAAGGCAGTGGGATTGACGCAACTGCTTTCCAGCGCTTGATTGAGGACCATGACTTGGTTCCTTTGGCCTGCAAACCGATTACCCTCAAATTCCTGCTTCTAACCTTCGCGCGAGGCACCTTGCATGGTTTTAGCCAAAAACAACTGTACGCGAAAGGATGCCGCATTCTCTGCGAGGAGCAAAGTCCTGCACGCAGACGGTCAAAAGGGGTCTGTACGCTCACCCCCGACCAACGGTTTCAAATCGCAATGCGCATCGCCGCGGCGACTATTTTGTGCCAACGGGACGCGATCTGGACGGCGGCAGAAAGCGGCGATCCATTGGAATCAGACGTGACCATGAACGAGCTGTGTGTGGGACCTTTCTCTGCAACAGGCGTTGCCCTCACCCGTGAAAACGTGATGGAAACGCTTTCAACAGGTTTGTTCTGTTCTCGCGGGGAGAACCGACTCGGCTGGGCGCATCAGACGTACGCCGAGTTCCTGGCCGCTCAGTTTCTTCATGACAGCAAGATGTCGCTTGAGAAAATGCTCAAGTTGTTGGTCTATCACGGAGATTCGGAAGGAAAACTGGTTCCGCAACTCCATGAAACCGCAGCCTGGCTGGCGACGATGGATGCCTCTATCCGTGAGGCTATATTCAAGACCGAGCCGGATATACTGTTGCGCAGCGACATTTCGTCCGCAGGCGATGAAGACAAAGAAGGACTTGTGAGAGTCCTGTTAAGACAACTCAATGATGGAGTCTTAGACAGCCTCCCCTCGCGTCAAAGGTGGCCAAAACTCAAGCATCCAAAAATGGCAGACCAACTCCGCCCGTACATCCTGGACCGGTCGAAGTCAATGAACGCCCGGTTGGAAGCAATCAACCTCGCTGAAGCTTGTGAACTGACGGAATTTGCCAACGACTTGGCGGAAATCGCGTTGGACCACAGCGAGGAGAGTCAGCTTCGCAAAGGCGCCGCTTTATTTGTGGCCCACCTCGGTTTGGCGACCGAAAAAGGGCGATTGAAGCCCCTGGTCCACCTATCCGCCGAAGAAGACCCAAAAAACGATTTAAAGGGGTGCGCCCTCGAAGCGTGTTGGCCGGAGCAAATGTCCGGTGCTGAACTTTTTTCAGTGCTGACGCTTCCACCAGAGAACGGGTTCTATGGCACGTACAAGCATTTCCTAGCGCGTCGGCTCATCGGCAACATAAAGGCGGAACATTTGCCACAGGCGCTCAGATGGGTGCGACAGCAAAAGCCACGACGTGGGCTTCGTCCTTCCTTTGGCAAACTACTAGAGGAGATCCTCAAAATTGCTGCTAATAATCTGGAGGGACCTGATGTGCTTGATGAGTTTTCAAGAACGATCCTGGATCGGCTGCGAAAGCATGATTTGGACATCCGGTCTGACGAGTGGCTGCAGATGCTCAAGACTGACGACCAACTGAGGTTGCATATTGTCGAGACAATTCTGTGTGAACTTTCGCAAGCCAATGAGAGCCAGGGGTCGGTGACCATGTTCATGGGGGAGTGTCCGATACTGACTCGAAATGATTTCAACTGGTTGGCGGATCATCTGGAGCGAGAAGACAACCGCGAGCGCCAGGCGGTGCTGGCGCAGTGGTTGCAGTTGGCTTGGATCAAAATGGATTGGTCGCAAACCGAAAGGATCATGAGTCTTGCGGAGAAAATCCCTGCCGCACACAAGCGATTCTTGCCCGACTTGAGTCCGATTGAACTTGGTTCAGAAAGAGCGAAAAGGGAGCGTGAAGAGTATGAAGCTCTCGCCAGCATCCACCAAGACGAAGCGGAAGCACAACAACCACTGGATCCGCCTCCCTATAAGAGGGTCCTGTCAATTCTGGAGCAATTCGAAGGCGGGAATACAGATGTCTTTTGGCTACTGGTCAGGGAACTCTGCTTGACAGCGAAGAGCAACTATTACGATAATGAAGAAGCTTCCGACGTTACACAATTGCCTGGTTGGAAGGAGGCGGATTCGTCAGTTCGAGGCCGGATCATCAAAGCTGCGGAAACTTATATCCGGGACAAAGACGCCAATCCCGATGCCTGGTTTACGGAACCAAACATTGTCCATCTTCCGGCCGCAGCCGGCTTCAAGGCGCTTTATCTCCTTTACAAGGAAGCACCACTCCTGTTTCCCGCGTTGCCCGTCAGTGTTTGGAGTAAGTGGGTCGCAATCATTCTGGGTTATCCAGTATTTGATGAACTTGAACCCCACACGATTTTGACGCGAAAAGCCTACGAGGTCGTCCCGGAAGACACACTGTTATGGTTTGCGAAAGTCTTGCAAAAGGAGAAACGGGAATCCGCAGGACCGGCCGTCTTGAGCAAGTTGGGCGGTTTGTGGGACAGCCGGATTGCCGGCCTCGTTCTCCAAACCGCCAAAGACCCGGAAACCAGCCCGGATACTCTGGCAGACCTCCTCAAAGCCATGCTGGGACAAAGGGAGACCGATGCAGTTTCACTTGCTTCATCGCTGCTTGATCTCCGCTCATCCGCCGATGAATTCAGCCGTCAGAAAGCGTTGGCTGCCGCTGAAATCTTGGTCGAGCATTCCCCAGGAAGTTGGAATGCGTTGTGGCCTTTGATTCTCGAGGATGGCCCTTTTGGGAGAAACTTCGTGGCCAGACTTGCTTACACTTATTTTCTCACGCCGACCGTGCTCCTTAATCAATTGAGTGAAGACCAAGTTGCAGAACTATATTGCTGGCTTGTCGGGCACTATCCGCATGAAAAGGACAAGAGGCGCACCGGTGCCCATTTCGTTGGCCCTGAGGAAAAGATCGAGCGATTGCGCGATGGAGTGCTCCAACATCTTTCCGAGCGTGGAACACCGGCGACCCTTTCTGCCATCGAATCCATCCAGAGCAGGTTGCCCAAATTGGATCTCAAGCAAGTGCTGTCACACGCCAAGGCGATCACACGCAAAAAGGACTGGCGGCCACCCACGCCCGGCGACTTGTTCGCTTTTGCCGATCAAAGGGATGCCCGCCTCGTCCGGGATGCCGATGAATTACTGGAAGCTGTCCTGGAGAGCCTCGCCAAATTCGGAATAAAACTCCAGGGGGAGACTCCCTTGAGTCAGTATCTCTGGAACATTGCCGACGACATATTTCGACCAAAAGACGAAGCCGCGTTTGCGGACCAAGTCAAGCTGCACCTCCAGACTGATCTGGCTTCATGCGGCATCATTCCCAAACGCGAAGTTGAGATTCGGCGAGGTCAGGAGACGGATATCCATGTGGATGCGGTGGCAAAAGTGGAAGGCGCCTCATATAAAGCGGTTAGCGTCATTATCGAAACCAAATGCTCCTGGAACCCTGGATTGGAGAAGGACATGGAATCACAACTGGCCGGACGTTACCTTCGAGACAACCAATGTCAGCATGGAATCTACTTGGTGGGCTGGTTCACCAGCGACAAATGGGACGATAAAGACTACCGCCGCAGGCGCTTGACGTCCTCCGACAAAAGTGCGTTGCAGGCGAACCTTGACGCCAAAGCAGAAGAGTTGTCCAAAGCGGGGATTAAGGTTCGGGCAATGATCCTGGATGCCAGCCTGCGATAAGCGGAAGCCAGAAGGCCAGGCGTTCGCCCCGCCCGTTGTCGAAATCCAGGCGAAGTCTTTGCGTTCATTCGCGTTCGTTGGCGGCAATTCCTCCCTAGCGCCCATCATTTTGCCCCTCAATGATTTTGCCTCTCCCCATGATTCTGTCCTGCCATGATTCCGTTCTCATCCCGCCCGCCCTTCGTTGTCTCCGCGCCCTCCTGTTCAAATCCCCTTCTTGTTTGAGCATTCCGATTTTCCGCATCTGCGTGAATCTGCGTCCATCTGCGGGAAACTCCGGAATCGGTTGCGATTTGTCGCGCCAAGCCCTTTGGCGGCAATTCCTGGTCTTGGTTCTGGAATCAAAGCAAAGGCTCCGTTTCGCCTCCTTCTGTTGATAAACCTGCCCCGCCCGGTATTGGTGTCACACGGCGTGGGCGAGTGGGCGCACATGCAGGACGCTTTTCGCCGTGAGCGGCTCGATTTGTGACTCCCGCACCGTCACGACGTCAACGGTCTCGCCCACCGCGTTAAACACCTCCAAGGTGTAACCTGGTTCCTGTTCCAGACGGCCTGGATGGTATTCGACAATCGTAGCCACATCCCCGCGCTCAAGCCGATGCTTGGGCAGGCTGGCCTTTAGTGATACTCTGCTGAACATCTTATATTTCATGTCTTTTCCGGATAAAGCGTCACAAACTTGGACTTGCCCCCGGCGTGCTCGACCATCCAAATGGACACCACGCGCAAGGTCCGTCCATTCGGCCCTGTCAATTTGCCGCGGATCTCATATTTGGTGCCATATTCGCCTCGTTCCAAAAATTTGGCTTCGTGTGGCAGCAATTGCGTTCGCAGGTCTGCCAACAGTCGGTCGGTGGTTTCCGGAATGTAACCGGCTCCAGCCAGAAAACCTGACTTGTCGTCCTCCGGACGACTCACCAGAAGATAGTCGCTGATCTTTCGGCGCGCAATAAAAGTATCAGGCCGCAATCTCATTGGCGGAACTCAGTTGCGTAGTGACGCCGGTGCCTGTCGGTCGGCCTGGATGACCCAAGCGCCTCCGGCGTCATCGGCGTTGTCCCGTCATGGCCGGGGTAAATCATATTAAACTCTGCCGACAACAGGGTAAAGTCCCGTCCAGCCATTCTCAAGAGTCTTTCTTAAACCGGTGCCCCACGGTTTCTCGACGCGCTGGGCCGTTTGGCGGCAATTCCTGGTCTTGGGTTTGGAATCAACGCAAAACCTCCGTTCCCTTCGCGTTCTTCTGTTTAAAGATCTTCCTGTCTTCGCGAGCGGTGCGTTCTTTGAGGTCAATTCATTCTCGGCTGCGGCTTTGCCGCGCTGCGGTTCCTCCGCTGTCGGAATCAAGCGCAATCATCAGTATCCTTTCGATGAACCCTCACCTCACCCTGGCCCTCTCCCCTCCCATCGGATGGGAGCGGAGAGGGAACCGCAGACGGACACGAGTTCTTCCACGAAGGCCTGTCGAGCAACGGCCGGTTCATGGTTCCCATGCGCGGCAAGAATTTGGCGTGGCGGCTAATCATAATCCTAATGTTAATCGGGCCTTCCCCTTTAGCATTTAGCATTCAGCATTTGGCATTTCCCCCAGACGGGTCCAGACCCTTGGAAACCCCGGGCGCAGGCATTCACGCCGCCTCATCGCAACACGAAAACAGATGAATTTTTGAGTCGCCTCCTGGCCCGCCCTGTCGGATAATCGGGAGCCGTATGTCAGGTTTATCGGAGAATCTCCTTGCAAGCTTTGAACTTTAATGTGGCAAAAAGTCTGACGGCCCTCGTCGTGGGCCTGGTCCTGGCCGGCCCTGCGTCCGCACCGGCGCAAAGCAAGCAGGAAATCCAGGACTACGGGAGAGCGACCAATATGTTGGCCCACCAGATGACCGGAGAGGCGGAACTGGCCTTGAGCAAATTTGTCGCCGACTATACCAACTCCATCTTCCGCACCAACGCCATCCTTGACTGGGCGCGCGCCCGGATTGGGTTGTCCAACTATGATGGGGCGCTGGATTTGCTCAAGGCGACGCCGGCGGGCAAACTGGAGCCGGATTTCGTTTATTGGACGGCCTGGGCTTATTATGGCAAGAGGGCCTACACCAATGCCATAGAGCGTTGCGCCTATTTGTTGCAAAACTACCTGACCGCCCCGCCGCCCTTGCCCCTGCGCGCCACTCTGCTCCAGGCGCGGGCGCTGGCCCAATTGTCCAATTGGACGAGCTTGCGGGTTCTTTTGTCCAAGCCCGACGGGGTGTTCCAGGCCGCCGCCCAGTTCGGACAGAATGACCAGGATGTGGTGGACGGTTATTTCCTGCTGGGGCAGGCCTATTTGAATCAAAAGCAGGACCAGGCGGCGGAGGCGGTCCTGGGCAAGATCAACACCAATGGCTTGAGGCTGGATTTGAGATGGCAGCGCCAGGATTTGTTGTGCCAGGTTTTTCTGGAGGAGGGGCGGCTGGAGGAAGCGCTGGTGGGCAGCGCCAATTTGCTCGCCTTCCTCCCCCAGGCCAGCCAGGACCAGCGCATCGCCACGGCGTTTTTGCGGGGGGAAATCTTGGAGCGAACCCGCCAGATATCCGCGGCGCTGCAATCTTATTCCAATAATCTGGAAAGGGGCTTTCCGACGGAAGTCAAGCGGCAGGCGCTGGGCCAAATGATTGACCTGATGCTGCAACAAGACCAGCCATCCAATACCATGCAATGGCTGGACGATTTCATCCAGCAGCGCACCAACGAACCGATCCTGGACCTGGCGCGGTTTCATCTGGGCGATCTGGAGCTCAAAGCGTATTTTGCTCCCCGCGATCCGGGGAGCAACGGCCCGGCTGCCGCCGACACCAATCTTCTGCTCTCCGCCATCACCAACCTGGACCTGGCGGCCAATTCGCACGACGGGGAACTCCCTGGCCGGGCGTGTCTGGACCGCGGCTGGTGCGACTGGGCGCAGGGAAAT
The DNA here is from genome assembly GCA_963707025.1 of uncultured Verrucomicrobiae bacterium. Taxonomy (GTDB): domain Bacteria; phylum Verrucomicrobiota; class Verrucomicrobiia; order Limisphaerales; family Palsa-1400; genus JBEKOF01. Next base: position 310,888 of record CAVPOM010000007.1, read on the forward strand.
TTCGCCGGCGCCGCCTCTCATTTTTCCCAGGCGGTGGCCAAGCTGCCCTTATCCACAAACCAGGCCGTGGCGCTGTTGAAACTGGGCGACGCCTGCTTCCGGCAAGGCGATTACGCGGCGGCGGTGACTCATTACAACCGGCTCATCCGGGATTACGCCAGCATGGCGGGGGTGAGCAACGAATTGTTCGACCTCACCCTCTATCAACTCGTGCAGGCCAACATCAAACTGGGCCGTGAGGAGGCCGCCCGCGCGGCGGCGGAACATATTCTGGATTGGTTTCCCATCAGCGGCTACGGCGAGCAAAGTCTGCTGCTCATCGGGGAAGATTCGTCCAACCGCAAGACCAACTACCCGGCGGCGCGCGCGGTTTTTCAACGGCTGCTGGAGAAATACCCCGACACGCCGCTGTGGCCAACCATTCAACTGTACATCGCCCGCACTTACGAGCAGGAAGGCGATTGGACCAGCGCCAGCAACGCCTATGCCAGCCTGGAGGACAACCCCAACTTCGCCAGCAACGCCCTCCGGCCGCAAGTGGAGTTTTCCATCGCCCTGGCCTGCGGCAAAGCGGGCCTGGAAAGCGAGGCGCTGGCGCGCATGTCGAATGTGGTGAGCCTGACCAACCAATTTCCCGGCGACACCAACGCGGCGCTGGCCCAGAACTGGATCGGCAATTACCACCTGAACCACGGCAATTATCCGGAGGCCGACTACGCCTTCCAGGAGCTGGCCAACCGCAAGACCTTTCCCAAGGCGGGCGACCTGGCCTGGGAAGCCCGGCTGAATGCCGGCCGGGCGGCGCTCCATCATCAGGATTTGCTGGGCGCCAGCAACGATTTTTATCTGGTGGCCTTTGACACCAACGCCCCGGGCGGGTATCAAGCCGAGGGCCAGTTCCAGTTGGGCTACACCGATTATCAACTATGGCAAAAGGACACGACCAATGAGATCCTGCTCCAGGACGCCATCAAAGCTTTGAAAAGAGTGACCGATGCAGGCCCCTCCAACTTCATGGCGACAGCGGCATTCGGCGAATTGGGAAATTGTTATCTGGCTTGGGCCGATCTTAATAAATCCAACCTCAACAATTACACCAACGCCATCCACTTCTATCAAACCTTGTTGCTGGATACCAATGACGCGCCCGCCGATGTCACCGTGCGCAGCCAGGCGGAGTATGGCCTGGGCCTGATCGCCGAGCGCCAGCACCAGCCCCTGGAAGCATTGCGGCGCTATTGCAATGTGCTCTACGACACCGACACCGCCCATGCCGACCCGTCCTGGGTCCGGGAGGCCGGCGTCAAAGCGGCGGCGCTCTACGAAGAACTAAAGGACTGGCCCGGCGCCGAAGAAGTCTATCAGCGCGTCCAGGAGGTCGTGCCTTCCCTCCACGACCAGATGCAGAAGAACATTGACCGGATCAAGGCCGCCGGCAATTAGCCGGGGCGCGCCGGCGCGACTTGCGCCCGGCGCAAAAATGAGGCAACATTATTAAGATGATTAACAAGACCGATACCGCCGGGGCGGTGGTGAATCTCACGGAAAATGCCGCCGACCAAATCAAGGCCCAACTGGCCGCCGATCCGGCCGGCGGGAGCAAGAGCCTGCGCATTTACGTCGAACAAGGCGGCTGCTCCGGCCTGCAGTACGGCATGACTTTTGACGAGAAACGCGACGGCGATCTGACCGCGACTTGCTTCGGCCTGTCCGTCCTGGTGGATGCCTTCAGCGCCGATTACGTCCGCGGCGCCGTGGTTGATTTTTCCGAGGCGCTGACCGGCGGCGGTTTCAAAATCTCCAACCCCAACGCCGCGCAAAGTTGCGGCTGCGGCAAATCCTTCGCCACCGAAGCGCCCCCGGCCGCTCACTCCTGACTGCCGGTGGCGGCGGTCCAGGACCGCGGCAAATCAAAAAGAAACACGGAAGACCGGCGGTCACAGAGGGCCGCTGCAATCTTCGCGCGAGCCGGGCGCAAGAGGCCGGCCGTCATGGCCCGGCGCCCGCCCGGCGAAGCTCGGCGCACCATGCTTCAATCTTGGCCCGGATCTGGTCGCGCACGGCGCGGGTTTTTTCCAAGGCTCCTTGGCGCGTCCCGGCAAACGCCGATGGGTCTGGAAAACTCCAATGCAGCCGCTGGGTCACGCCAGGGAAGACAGGACACCGTTCGGCGCTGGCCTCGTCGCAAACCGTGATGACGAAGGCGAACATCCGGCCGGATTTGAACATGTCGAAGACCGACTTGGTTTGGCTGCGGGAAATATCCAGGCCCGCCTCGCGCATCACCTCGACGGCCAGCGGATTGAGTTTGCCCGGCTCGAACCCGGCGCTGTGCCCTTCAAATTCCTCCGGGCAAATTTGATTGAGAAAGGCCTCGGCCATCTGGCTGCGGGCGCTGTTATGGATGCAAACAAACAGGACTTTCTTTTTCATGGGTTGGTTCTTTCATTTAATTGGGCGCCACCCTGATCTCCGGGCGCTGGTCCGCGGCGGCAAACCAATGCCGCGTGCGGTTGCAGAACGCGCAAACCGAAAGCATCACCGGCACTTCCACCAGCACACCGACGACGGTGGCCAGCGCCGCGCCGGAGGCAGGCCCGAACAGCGTGATGGCCACTGCCACGGCGAGTTCAAAAAAGTTGCTGGCGCCGATGAGCGCTCCGGGCGAGGCGATATTGTGGGGCACGCGCAGGCGGCGCATGAGCAGGTAGGCCAGGGCGGCGTTGCCATAAACCTGGAGGATGATCGGCACGGCAATCAAGAGCACGGCCAGCCAGCGTTGCAGGAGATTGGCCGACTGGAAGGCGAAGATCAGAACCAGCGTCAGGAGCAACGCCCCGATCATCACCGGATGAAATCCGGGAGAAAACTCCTCTCCAGCCACTCCTTGCCGCGCGACTTGAGCAAGGCCGCGCGGGTCAGCCAGCCCGCCGTCAGCGGCGTCACGATGAACACCAGCACCGAAGTAATCAGCACCTTGGGCGGAACCACCACGTGGGCCACGCCGCAGAGGAACATGACGATGGGCGCGAACGCCACCAGCATGATCAAATCATTCACCGCCACCTGAACCAGCGTATAGACGGGGTCGCCATCCGTCAGATAGGACCAGACAAACACCATGGCCGTGCAGGGTGCCGCGGCGAGAATGATGAGGCCGGCGGTGTATTCTTTGGCCAGCTCCGGGGGGATCCACGCGGCGAACAGATGCCGCAGGAACAGCCAGGCCAGCAGCGCCATGCTGAACGGCTTGACCACCCAGTTGACCAACAACGTCACCATCAGACCCTTGGGCTTGCCGGCCATGGCGCCGATGGCGCTGAAGTCCACCTTCAGCATCATCGGATAAATCATGAGCCACAATAGGACGCCGATGGGCACGTTGACCCGGGAGTCTTGCCCGAACTCCATCCGGCTCAGGCGGGAGGTGAGGCCCGGCAACAGTTTGCCCACGGCCACCCCCGCGACCATGCAGGCCAAGACCCACACCGTGAGGTATCGCTCGAAGAAACCCGGCCGTTTGGCTGGAATGGCTTGGCTCATGCTCTAATTCTGACCGGGCGTCTTTGGCAAACACACCCCTGGCCCCGGGGCCAGGCCGGCAGCATGCGCGCGCGGCCCGGATCGGACAAGGCCCTGCCCGCGGCCCGGAGCGCCCGCATATCTACATTTCGCCAAATAGCGAACTAACAATCGCCTATTCCCTGCGATTGCGCAACCCCTGTTTTGCAATTCGGGTTGCGCGGCGCGTGCCGGCGGGGTATGCCGTCATCATCCTGATGAAAATCGGGGTGTTCAGCGCCGGGGGCATGAGCACCAATTTCCCCGCCAACTACCCGGCCCCGGGCGAAAAAGCCAACCAGCAACCGCGCCTCCTCTGGCTCAGTTGCGGCAGCGAAGACCGGTTGGTCAGGATCAATCGGAATCTGAGCGACTGGCTCACCGCCCGGGGCGTGCGGCACACCTGGGAGGAAACTCCGGGCGCGCATACCTACCAGGTCTGGCGGCGCGATTTGGCCGGGTTTGCGCCCCTGCTGTTCCAGGCCAAAAAGCAGCGTGTTCCTTGTGCCGCGCTTTCCAGGCTGGCAACTTGGCTGTCTTGGGTCTAGTGTGCTCGCGGTGATATGACGACTCTGGCAAAACAACTGGCGCGGGATTGGTTCGGGGGCTTGGGGCGGGGGACGCTGCTGTGCCGGGACATCGCGGCCTCGCTGTTCAAGGTCAAGCCGGTCGGGCGCGATGTTGTTTACCAGATGTACTCCATCGGCGTCAAATCCCAGTCCGTCGTGATCATCACCGGCATGTTCACCGGCATGGTGTTGTGCGCCCAGACTTATTTCCAGTTTCACCGGGTGAAAATGGACAGCCTGACGCTGGCGGTGGTGAGCGTCTCCATGGGCAGCGAACTGGGCCCGGTGCTCACCGGCTTGATGGTCGCCGGACGGGTCGGCGCCGCCATCGCGGCGGAAATCGGCACCATGCGCGTGACCGAACAAATAGACGCCCTGCGCACCCTGGCGGCCCATCCGGTGGATTACCTGGTCGTCCCCCGTTTTCTGGGCATGTTCCTCACCATGCCCTTGCTCACGGTCGAATCCATCGCCCTGGGCATTGGGGCGGCCTATCTGGTGGCGTCCTTTCTTCTCGGCATCAATCAAGCCGCCGCCTGGCACCAGATGGTCCACCATACCGACGTGATTGACATGCTGACTGGCATCATCAAGACCTTTGTCTTTGGCGGCGTCATCGCGGTGATCGCCTGTTACAAGGGGTTGACCTGTCCCCAGGGCGCCGAAGGGGTGGGCCATGCCACCACCGGGGCGGTGGTGTATTCCTCGATCGTCATCCTCATCTCGAATTTTTTCCTGACCATGCTCCTCAACACCCTGCTGCGATGATGATTGAAGTCCGCCATCTGCAAAAAAGCTTCGGGGCGCTGCGCGTCCTGGAGGGAGTGGATTTCTCCATCGCCAAAGGGCAGGCGGTGACCATCATCGGGGTGAGCGGCGGGGGCAAGAGTATTCTGCTCAAGCTGCTCATCGGCCTCATCACCCCCGACGCCGGGGAAATCCACATCGAGGGCCAGAACATCGCCGGGATGGACGAGCGCCAGTTGCTCCAAGTCCGCCGCAAATTCGGCATGCTCTTCCAGGGCGCGGCCCTGTTCGACTCCCTCAGCGTGGAGGACAATGTCAACTTCCTCCTCCGCCGTGAGGGCCGGACGCCGCCGGAGGAGATTTCCCGGCGCGTGGCCGAAGTGCTGGAATTGGTCGGGCTGGAGGGCACGCAAAAGAAGATGCCCGCCGAACTGTCCGGCGGCATGCGCAAGCGCGTCGGCCTGGCCCGCGCGGTGGTTTACCGACCCGAAATCGTCCTCTACGACGAGCCGACCACCGGGCTGGACCCGATCGCGGCCGACAGCATTGACCAGTTGATCAGCCGGGTGGTCGAGACCTTTCACATCACTTCCATCGCCGTCACCCACGACATGCGGAGCGCGCGCCGCATCAGCCGGCGCATTTTGATGCTGCACGAGGGCCGCATTTACGCCGACCAAACCCCGGATGAAATTTTTAAATCCGATGATCCGGTCATCCGCCGGTTCGTCAATGGCATCGCCGAACCCATTGGAAAACAAACCCTAGTATGAACGACACACGCTTTGCATGGAAGGTTGGGCTTTTTGTCGCTGTTGGCCTGCTGCTGGGGGCCCTGCTCATCCTCAACTTCAGCAAGGGCCCCATGGTCTTCCACCACACTTACAAACTCCACGTCGTCCTGCCGACGGTGGCGGGCTTGAAGACGTCGGCCGATGTGATGATGGCCGGTGTGCCGATCGGCAAGGTTATCGCCACCGACCTGAGCCTGGACGGCCGGTCGGTGGACATCACGGTGGAGGTCCTGGCCAAGTATCAAATTCGCCAGAGCGCGAGTTTTCATATTGACCAGCTCGGCTTTCTCGGCGATCCCTATATAGAAGTGACCCCGGCGGCGGAGGCGGCCGGCCAGGCCGGGCCGTATTTGACCAACGGGGCGAGCGTCATGGGCGAGGCCCCGTTCAACATGCAGGAGGCGGTGCGTTCCATTTCCGGTCTGGTGGATCAAGGACAGAAGACCATGAAGGACCTCGACAAGGCGATCAACAGCGTCAATAATTCCATATTGGATGCCGTAACCTTGACCAATTTCGTGGCCACCATGACCAATTTTGAGTCGGTGACCGCCGACGCCGCCAGCATGGCCAAGCAGATCCGTGGCATGCTCGATGCCAATCTTCCCGCCGTCCACGCCGCCGTGACCAACTTCGCCACTCTGGCCCGGAAGCTGGATGACATGGCCGACAAACTGGACCGCACCATCTCGACCAACACCGGCGACGTGACCGAAGCGGTGAAAAACATCAAAGCCGCCTCCGCCTCCCTGCAACACCTGGCCGACGGCCTCCAAGCCGGGCAGGGCCTGGCCGGGAGTCTGTTGAAAGACGAAAAGATGAGGGGGGATTTCGCGACCTTGATCACCAACCTCAGCGGCATGGCGGAGCAATTCGGCCGGTTTGGCCGCGGCCTCAACGAACACGGGCTGTGGTGGCATTTATGGAACCCCAAACCAACGCCCACCAACGCGCCGGCGCGCCACTCGCCCGGACCATCGCCCGGCAACGCGCCCGCGCGCTGATGCCCCCAACCACCTCCCCACCACCGTTATTATGCGACCAATTCGGGTCATTCGGAGTTTGTTTTTGGTCCTCTGCATCCTGGGCGGCTACGCCATCAGCCAGTTGCGGACGGACCTGATCAGCACCGTGCAGTTGGGCTCGCACACGATCAGCGGGGCCTGGCTGGGCGCGGTCATCGGCTTCGGGTTTGGCGGACTGCTCATTGCCATTGACGAAATGCTCAAGGGCTTCTCCCTGCGCGCGTTCTCCGCCGCCACCTTCGGGCTGATTCTGGGCACGGTCATTGCCGTGATGGTGGACCGATCCGGCCTGTTCGAATTCTCCGACCCAAAAACGGCCCAGCGCCAGATCATCCGGATTTGTTTGTTTGTCGGCTTCAGTTACATCGGCATGGTCCTGGCCATGCGCAGCAACAAGGAGGATTTCTCCCTTATCATCCCCTATGTCCGCTTCGCCTCCCAGAGCAAGCCGGAAAACCTGCTTATTCTGGACACCAGCGTTATCATTGACGGACGCATCGCCGACCTGATAGACGCCAATTTTCTGGAAGGGACGATCGTGGTGCCCCGTTTCGTCCTGCACGAACTGCAAAAGATAGCCGATTCCAACGACCCGATCATCCGCGCGCGCGGGCGGCGCGGCCTGGAAATGCTCACCCGCCTGCAGCAAAACAAGCGCAACGAAGTCAAAATCCACGACGCCGATTTCCCCGAGGAAACGGAGGTGGACGCCAAATTGGTCCGCCTGGCCCGGCCCTCGGGGCCAAGCTCTTCACCAATGACTACAACCTGGGCAAAGTGGCCGAACTCCAAAACGTCCCCCATTTCAATCTCAACGCGCTGGCCACCGCCCTCAAGCCCGTCATTCTGCCGGGGGAGAATTTCACCCTGCGGGTGGTGCGCGAGGGCAAGGACAAGGGCCAGGGCATCGGCTACCTCAACGACGGCACCATGGTCGTGATCAACCAAGCCCAGCCCCTCATTGGCCAGCAAGTCAGCGTCAAAGTCCTGAGCCTGCTCCAAACCGGCGCCGGCGTCATCATCTTCGCCGATCTCCAGCCCCCCGCCCAGGCCAAGTAAGGCGGTGGAATTAAGCATTCAGCAATTTCACTATTCCTTGAGTTTTCCGCCGCCCGATGGCAAGTTGCTGCCATGGAATTTGTCACCGTTTACACTGCTTTGAACCTCGCCGACGCGGAACTCATCCGCGGCCGCCTGGAATCCGCCGACTTTACTGTCAATGTGAAGAATGAAGATGCCGTGCTGGGGACTGAAGGCGGCGTTTTGCTGCAGGTCCCCGAGGAGGAGGCGGCCGAGGCGCGGACCTTGCTGAACTACCAGAATCCGGCCAATCCGTGAATTCACCCTGGCAAGGCCCCCTGCGGCAGTTGCAAAAGCTCCTGCCGCCGGGCGATCTCCGTTGCGACGCCGCGTCGCGCCAGGCCCATGCCGGCGACAAATGGTTTGCCTCCCGCCTGCCCGACGCGGTGGCCTTGCCGCGCCGCGCCGATTCGGTCGCGCTCCTCCTGCGCTTCGCCAGCCGCCACCGCATCCCCGTCACCGCCCGCGGGTCGGGCTTCGGCTACGTGGGCGGCTGCGTGCCGGCGCGCGGCGGCATTGTCCTGTCCCTGGCCCGCATGAACCGCATCCGGGAGATTCACACCGGCGATTTTGTCGCGGTGGTCCAGCCCGGGGTCATCCTGCAAACCTTGCAGGAAGCGGTGGAGAGAAAGGGTCTCTACTATCCGCCCGATCCGGCCAGCCGCGCCGATTGCACCCTGGGCGGCAACATCGCCACCAACGCCGGCGGCCCCCGCTGCCTCAAATACGGCGTCACCCGCGATTTTGTCCTCGGTTTGGAAGTCGTCCTGGCCGGCGGCGCCATCGTCCGGGTGGGCGGACGCACCCATAAAAACAAATCCGGGTTCGATCTCACCGGCTTGTTTGTCGGTTCGGAAGGCCTGCTCGGGGTGGTGACGGAAGCGACCTTGAAACTGCTGCCGCTGCCACCGTTCCAGGCGCTGCTGGTCGCGGGGTATGATGACATGGCCGCGGCCGCCCGCGCCATCCGCGCCGTTTTTGCGGCCGGCTTTTTGCCTTCCGCCCTGGAAGTCGCCGATCAATTCACTTTGGCCGCGGCCCGCCGGCGGACCGGCAGCCAACGGCTGGACGGCTTGCGCGCCATGATCATGGTGGAATTGGATGGCCAGGAGAAGTCGGTCCGCGGCGAAATCCCCGCCCTGGAAAAACTGCTCCGCGCCCGCCGGCCCAGGCTCCTCCGGCGCGCTTATGGGCGCGCGCGATGCGAGGACCTTTGGCAGTTGCGCCGCGAATTCTCCTTCTCCCTGCGCGACACCGGGCTGATCAAGCTCAACCAGGACATCGTGGTCCCGCGGGGCCGGCTGGAAGACCTCTTTGCCTTCACCGCCCGCCTCCAAAAGAAATCCGGCCTGCCCCTCGCCTGCTTCGGCCACGCGGGCGACGGCAACATCCATGTCAACCTCATGTATGACCCAAGCTGGCCGCGCGCCCAGTCCCGCAGCCGGGCTGTGCAGGACGAATTGTTCCGGCAGGTGGTGGCGTGGGGTGGGGCCATCACCGGCGAGCACGGCATTGGCCTGGCCAAAAAGCCGTGGTGGACCCTGGCCGCGTCCCCGGCGCTGCGCTTGCTGCACCGGCGGATCAAGAAAAGCCTGGATCCAAAGCGTGTTTTGAATCCAGGCAAGTTCGTTTGAGCAGACGGGCGCGTGCCTCCGCCGGCGCGGAGGTTCAGAGATTTGACGAAAAATCAGCGATACCCGCCGCCGCCGCCGCCGCCGCCCCGCCGGTCTCCCCCCCCGCCGCGATACCCGCCGCCGCCCCCGCCACGATAGCCGCCGCCGCCGCCGCCGCCGCCGGGAGGACGTTCTTCACGAGGCCGGGCTTCATTGACGGTCAAGGGGCGACCCTGAAAGTCTTTGGAGTGGAACATTTGGATCGCCTTTTCCGCGTCTTCCTTGGAAGACATTTCGATGAAGGCAAAACCGCGGGAACGCCCCGTCATCCGGTCTTGCATGATGTTAACCGACACCACAACGCCCGCTTGCGCGAAATGATCTTGCAAGTCGTTTTCTGTGGCCGTGAAGGTTAGATTACCGACGAATAGTTTTGCTGACATATGACTTTACTGTTTACCCATTTCAGTGTGTGTCGCGCGGTTCCCCGTGCAGGGCATTATTAAACCGAACGTTCGGCTTCGGGCTATAAGCTGAATGGCGCGACCTTAAGAACAATCCCGCTGTTTAGCAACCAAAAAATGGCCGCAAAACAAACCATTAGAGCCTGTTGAATCATTAGCCATCAATTTGGGGCCTTATCCTTCCGCGCCGCCCGCTTCGCTCTCCTTGCCCTTGACGCCGTATTCGTTGAGCTTGTTGCGCAGGGTGCGGATGCTGATGCCCAGGACCTTGGCGGCATGGGTGCGGTTTTGGCGGGTCTTTTCCAGCGCGGCCAGGATGTGGTGCTTCTCCACTTCGGCCAGGGAAACCAATTCGCCGCCTTCGGCCGGCGGGGAGGACGGGGCGGCCGGGGCGAACGGGTTGGACGGAGGCAAGGGCGCGGCCGGCGCGGCAGCGCCGGAGCCGGTGAATCCGAGGTGTTCAGGTTCCAACAAGCCGGCATCGCCACAGAGGATGACGGCGCGCTCGATGACGTTCTGCAGTTCGCGCACGTTGCCGGGCCAGTGGTGGGCTTCCAGGGCGGCCAGGGTCGGGTCGGCCAGGCCATGCACGCGCACGCCGTGTTTGCGGGCATAGCGGGGCATGAATTGATGGGCCAGGAAAGCGATGTCCTCCTTGTGCTCGCGCAGCGGGGCCACATGAATGGGGACGACATTGAGGCGGAAGAAAAGGTCCTGGCGGAATTCCTTGCGCTCGACGCTTTCTTCCAGACGGCGGTTGGTGGTGGCGATGACGCGCACGTCCACCTTGATGGTGCGGTTGCCGCCGACCCGTTCCAGTTCGCGTTCCTGGAGGACGCGCAGGAGCTTGGCCTGGAGCTGGGGTGGAATTTCGCTGATTTCGTCGAGCAGGATGGTGCCGTTGTGGGCCAGCTCGAAGCGGCCTTCGCGCTTGGAAACCGCGCCGGTGAACGCGCCCTTCTCGTGGCCGAAAAACTCGCTTTCAATCAAATTCTCCGGCACGGCGGCGCAATTGACCCTGATGAACGGGGCGCTGGCCCGCGGGCTTTGCCGGTAAAGCGCCCGCGCCACCAGTTCCTTGCCGGTCCCGCTTTCCCCGGCAATCAAGACGGTGGCCTGGGTGCGGGCGACCTTGCGGATCAACTGGCGCAATTGTTCCAGGGCCTGGCTCTTGCCGAGCAACTCAAAGCCGGTTTCATCCACCTCGGCGTGGTTGAAATACTGGTTGACCTTGAGGAGCTGGTTGAAGTTCTCCGCCTTTTTCAGGACCACTTGCAATTGGTCGGAGGAAAAGGGCTTGAGCATGTAGTCGAAGGCGCCGTTGCGCATGCACTCCACGGCCGATTCGACCGAGCCGAAACCGGTGACGATGACGACCAGGGGCTTTTGCGGCTGGGACTGGAGTTCGCGCAACAGGTCGGTGCCTTCGCCGTCGGGCAGGCGGACATCGAGGAAAACCAGGTCGAAGGTGTCGCGCTCCATCAACTCGCGCACGCCGGCCAGGGTGCCGCTGACGGCGACTTCGTAACGCTGCTGGCGCAGTTGTTGTTCCAGGTTGCGGCGGACGATCAGATCGTCCTCCACCACAATAATCTTATCAATCGGCATGTCGGAGAAAGCTCACGACGTGCATTGGCGGCGGTAAAGTTCGGCGACGAAGTGCGGGCGCTGCCGGTTAACGGAGGGCAGTTGGCGGGGCGGGACCAGCCCGCGGCGGAGCAAACCCTGCTCGTTTTCGCGGTCAAGAAGAATGAACTTCATGGCCAGATCCTGGTTTCTGCGCAGGAGCGGGCCGACCTCCGGCTGGCGCGCGCGTTCGTCGGAACTTAAGCTTTGCCATTTCACACGGTGCTTTCGCAGGCTATCTAGCGTCTGATTGAGGCGGGGAAGCAAGTTCTTTTTTAGCTGGCAGAATTCAAAGAGGGAGGGCTGGTCGGAGCGGCGCAGGGCCTGCGCCTCCCCTTCGGCGATGGCGAGCAGCTCCCGGCACACGGCCAGATGGGTGTTGAGTTCTTCGACGAGGTCCGGGTTGGTTGGCATGGTGAAAGGAGTCGAGGGTGAATGATCCAGGGTGTTTCAAGGCAGCGCCACGAGGGGCGCGTTGGTCGGTTCCGGCGGTCGCAGGGCCAGGTTGCTCAATCTGGCTTTCTGCATCCAGGCGACGTAATCCTTGCGCCACTGGGCCATCTCCAGCAGCAAGGCGAGGGTGGGTGTGTTGTTGCCTGGGCTGAGTTCCTTTTGGCGGTCCAGGATGCGCGTGTAAGTGTCGGTGGCCTTCTGCCACTGCTGCAACTGCTCATAAACCATGCCCACCTGGTACCAAACCGGCACCTGCCAGGCCGCGGATTGATCCAGTTCCGCCAGGCTGAGATAGATTTCCAAGGCGTTGAGGTAGTCCCCTTCCTTGTAGAGCTGGTTGGCGATTTCGTTGCCGGCGCGCCGCTGCCAGTAAGCCCAGGTTTCGGGGTCCTTGTTCACATTCTCCTGCGCGGACTGGAGGAGGAGGAGAACCTGCTGCAGAGCCTCGGCATTGCGCCCCGTGCTCTTGAGGGCGCTGGCCAGGAGGAAGCGGACTTCGGGCAGGTTGGACGATTTGGGAAACCGGGTCAGGAAGGACTGGGCTTTGCCGATGGTCTCGACGTGGTTGGTGAGATTGGACAGGGAGCGGATCAACTTCCATTCCAACTGCTCCCGGTTGGCCTCCCCGTCCCCGCTCTTGAGAATGCGGTTGAAAAAGTCCGCCGCCTCCTCGAACTTGGCGTCCAGATAATAAGTGTCGGCGATTTCGGTCTGCGCCTGCACGACCAGGTTTTTATAGTACGCCAGGTTGTCCAGTTTCAATTTCAAGGCGCTGGACATGACCGCGTAAAACTTGGAGATGGCGAACGCATCCACGCCCATCTTGCGGTAAAGCAGCCCCTGCCGCAGCAGCACGTCCGGCACGGTCGGGTCCTCGGAATAAACGTGAAGATACTGCGACCAAATCTGCTGGGCCGGGCGGCTGCTCGTCGTCCTGCATGACCAGCGCCAGCTCGAACAAGGCCTGGCGCTGCAGGGCGGGCGGGGCGTTGGTATTGAGGATGCCTTCCAGAATTTGCGCCGCGCCCCTGAAGACTTTATTGTGCCGTTGCTGCCGGGCCAGTTCCAGGTTGATTTCAAGTTCCGCGTCGGGCGCCGGCTCATTGGTCACGGCCGCCTGGGGGGAGTTGGGGTCCGCCGGCGCCGGCTGGCCGGGCGCGGCGGCCGGGGCCGCGTTGGTGGCCGCAGGCGCGGCCTGGCTGGTCGCGGCCTGGCTGGCCACGGCTTGGTTGGTCGCGGCTTGGTTGGTTGCGGCTTGGTTGGTTGTGGCTTGGCTGGCCACGGCCTGGTTGGTCGCGGCCTGGTTGGTCGCGGCCTGGCTGGCCACGGCTTGGGGCGCGGCCGCCTTGTCCGCACCGCTTGAATTTGTATCTGACACACCGGCCAGACCCGCCGGCGCCAGACCGGCGATTGCGCAGCAGAAAAGGAAATGACAGGTCCGGCGTTTCATGCGGTGGCGGCTCTATTTGGGTTGGGTGGAATAAGTCGCCGTGCTGGAGGCGGGTTTTGACCCCGCCGGGGGCGCGAAGTCCACCGGGGCGATGACCCCGCCGACCGTGCCGTTGGTTGACCGGTTGAAATACTTGAGGAGCATTTGCGGGGAAATCATCGGCTCGGACCCGGAGGGACTTGCGTCCGGCCCGGTCGGGCTGTTCGTGGCCGCCGGGAGCACGGGGGCGGAGGATGGGGCGGCGGCGGGCGGGGCCGTTTTGGATGCAGTGACCACGGCGGCGGGCGGCGTGGATGGGGCGGACCGCGGCGTGGACGGAGGCGGATCGGGCGGCGGGAGGGGCATTCGCACCAAGTCGGCGACGGACGGGGCGGCGGGGCGGAAGCGCAAGGCGGCAGGGCCAATGACCGGCAAATAACCGGGATTGGCCGAAACGCCGAAGGCGAGGCCCAGCAATGCGGCCCCCACTTCGGCCCAATGGCGCAAACGTCCAAACATCAAGAATTGCTCCTGTTCAGTCACACACCTTATCGGCGGTCCCGGCAAAAACTTGAGGCGGGGACCGGATCGTTGCCGGCATCAAGGCCGGCCACCGCGAAGTTCCGGAGCTTGTTGAAATGCCGTGAAGGTTTTGAGGCTCGAGTCATCGAATAATCTTTGATGCAACCTGCCCCCTGCGGATGTTGACATTCCATTTTGTCCCGCCGCCGTGTCGCGCCGAAGCCAGGCGAAGGCACCAGCCTGGCGGCGGCGGAAGCGGCGCGACGGCGGGCGCGGCAACCCCGCCAGCCCAATCGCCCCGCGCCAGGCAGAAACTCGGCTAAACCTTTGGGCCGTCCTTCCGATAAGGAAATGATGATTTCGCTGTCAAATTGGCCGAGGTTGGCGTGCCGTCCTTTGGATCACAAACAAATCGAGTCCCGCCTCAACGGCGCGGCCTGTCTGCCCTCGCTGGGCAGCATAGAAAACGCATTAAAGGAACTTTTAAGCGCCGACCAGCGTTACACGACGCAGATCGCCGAAATCATCCGCCGCGACCCCAGCCTCACCTCCCGCCTCTTGCACCTTGTCAATTCCGTCTATTACGGGCTGGCCAATCCGATCAAAAACATCGAGGAGGCCGTTTTTTTCCTGGGGGTTCGCCAAATCCGCCAACTGGCCATGGTCACTCCCATCATCGAAGATTTCCAGAAACTGACCCAGGACCGGCGCTTTCCCTGGCGGCAATTCTGGCGCCATTGCATCGGCACGGCCCTGATGACGAGGGAACTGGTGGACCTGGTCAAATCGCCCGAAGGGGAGAGCGATTACGTTTCCGGCCTGATCCATGACGTGGGCAAAATCGTCATGTCCTCGGTTTTCCCCGAGCACTTCCATGCCATTTATTATGCCGAGCCGGACCAAGGCGGCGACCTGGTGGAGATGGAAAAGGAAATCCTTGGGATGGACCACGCCCAACTGGGCGCCCTTTACCTGCAAAAGCAACGTCTGCCGGACATCTTTATCCAAGTCACCCGATTTCATCATGATCCCGCTCAGACGCCCAGCCACGGCAAAACGGTGGCGGCGGTGCAAGTGGCCGACCTGATGATCCGCCACACCAAAATTGGGGACAGCGGCAACCACGCCGAAGTGGCGCAGGACAGTTGGATGGCGTCGGCCGGATGGGAAATCCTGTTTGCCGGGCAAAGCGACGGCGAACAAACCATTGCCGTGGCCAGCCTGAGCCGGAGCCTGGCCCGGATTCCCGCCATCCTGGAAAGCATTCTGTAAGGACCCACCGCGAGGTGCCAATTGTGAGCGCCACCCATCCTTATCGAACGCTGATCATTGACGACGACCCGTGCGTGCATCAAGTCTTCGCCAACATGCTGTCGCGGGAATTCATCCACTCCGCCCACTCCCAGCCCGCCGGCCTGGCCCTGCCGGGCGAAGCCTTTCCCAACGCCCAATTCCCCGTCTTTGAAGTGGATTCGGCCTTTGGCGGGGAGCAGGGGCTGGCCTGCGTGCAAAAGGCCCTGGCGGAAAAAAGGCCCTACACCATGGCCTTCGTGGACATGCGTATGCAATCGGGCTGGAACGGCATCGAAACCATCGGCCACATTTGGCGCGAATGCGCCGATTTGCAGATCATCATCTGCACGGCCCACACCGATTTCACCTGGCATGACATCATCAAGCGCTTCGGCCACACCGACCGGCTGCTCACGCTGAAGAAGCCCTTTAATGTCATGGACTTGCGCCAGATGGCCTACGCCCTGGCCGAAAAATGGAACCTTTTCAACCAGGCCAAAAGCCACCTGGAGCGCCTGCAAAAGCTCGTGGCCGAGCGCACCGCCAAGTTGCAGGAGAGCAACGAGTCGCTCCAGCACAAAATCGCCCAATATAAAAAGGCCCAGGAGGATCTGCGCCGGCAACGGGACTATAACGACGAGATCATCAAGGGAACTCCCGCCATGGTGGCCGGCATAGCCCCCTCCGGCCTGGCCACCTTCGTCAACCCCTCGGTCTGCAAACACACCGGCTGTCTCCCCGGTGAAATCATCGGCCGGGACTGGTGGCGCCTCTTTTATCCCGGCCCGGAATACCGCCAGGTCGAACACCTCTTCTCCCTCCTCCAACACGGCCCGGTGCGCGACTATGAAATGGTCCTGACCACCAAGGGGGGGACAAACGCACTGTCAACTGGAATTTCTTCAACAAATGCGACGAGACCGGCCAGCCGGCCGAACTGATCGGCTTTGGCAACAACGTCACCGAACAAAAGCAGGCCGAGCAGGGGCGGCGCATGATGGAAATCCAGCTCCGCCACGCCCAGAAACTGGAATCCGTCGGGCAACTGGCCGCCGGCATCGCCCATGAGATCAACACCCCCACGCAGTACATCGGCGACAACATCCGCTTTTTGCAACAATCCTTCGCCCGGATGGCGCCGCTGCTCCGCCAGCACGAGCGCCTCCTCGCCGCCATCCAGGCCAACGCCGCCACGCCGGAACTGGTCGCCGGGCTGGAAGAAGCCCTGCGCGAATGCGATCTGAATTTTCTCATCGCGGAAACGCCCCGGGCCATCGAACAATCCCTGGAAGGAGTCCACAGCGTCACCCGCATTGTCCACTCCATGAAGGATTTTTCCCATCCTGGCAGCGGCGAAAAAATCCCGATTGACCTCAACCAGACGGTGGAAAGCACCCTGGTGGTGGCGGCCAACGAATGGAAGTACGTCGCCAACCTGGTCAAGGACTTCCAGCCCGACCTGCCGCGCGTCCTCTGCCTGCCCGGTGAACTCAACCAGGTGATTCTCAACCTGGTCGTCAATGCCGCGCACGCCATCGCCGGCGTCATTGGCGGAGAGCCCCGCCAAAAAGGCACCATCACCATTGCCACGCGGCGCGACGGCGACTGGGCTGAAATTCAAGTGGCCGACACCGGCACCGGCATACCGGAGGCCATCCGGGACAAAGTGTTTGATCCCTTTTTCACCACCCGGCCCGTGGGCGAGGGCTCCGGCCAGGGCCTGGCCATCGCCCGCAACGTCATCGTAGGTCGCCACAATGGCACGCTGACCTTTCAAACCCAGGACGGCATCGGGACGGTCTTCACCATCCGGCTGCCGATCCATCCCGTCCCGTCCGCCCAGCCAGAGGAGAAAGCGGCATGAAAAAAATTCTATTCGTGGACGACGAACCGAACGTCCTTTCCGCCATCCAGCGCCAACTGCACCAGCGCTTTGAAGTGCAAACCGCCGTCGGCCCCTTGGCCGGCCTGGAGGCCCTGCAACATGGGCGCGACTACTCCGTCGTGGTGGCCGACATGGGCATGCCCAAAATGAGCGGCGTGGAATTCCTGGCCAAAGCCTGCGAAATGGCCCCCAACGTCGTGCGCGTCATGCTCACCGGCTACCTCAACCAATCCACCGCCGTCGAAGCCATCAATCAAGGGAGCATTTTCCGTTTCCTCAACAAACCCTGTTCCACGGAAAAACTGGTCCAAACCCTCGAAGCCGCCGTCGCCCAGCACAACCTGATCACCGCCGAGCACGATCTGCTGGAAAACACCCTGGGGGGCAGCCTGAAAATCCTCTCCGAAATCCTGGCCCTGGCCGAGCCAAAGGCCTTCGGCCAGGCCGAGGCCCTGCGCGACGCCATCCGCCTGTTCGCCGGCGCGTTGAACCTGACCCCGACCTGGTACTTTGAAGCCGCCGCCCTGCTCTGCCAAATCGGCTCGGTCACCATTCCGCCCGAACTGGTTCTCAAATCCCGCCTGGGCCACGCCTTGAGCGCCGGGGAAAAAGAAATTTTCAACCAAATCCCGGCGGTGGGCAGCAGCCTGCTCGCCCAGATTCCGCGCCTGGAAGGCGTGGCCCGCGCCATCCTCTACCAGAACAAAAACTTCGACGGCAGCGGTTTTCCCGAGGACAGCGTGGCCGGCGAAGCCATCCCCGTGGGCGCGCGCATGTTAAGAATTCTAGTTGACCTTGCGCGGCTTGAGTCGGGCGGCCTGGCCCGCCGGGCTGCCCTCCAGCAACTGCGCACCCGCACCGGCTGGTACGATCCGCGCCTCCTCGAGGCCTTGGAGCACAGCCCGGGCGCCGCCGCGGCGCCGTCGGGGGATCCGGCCATCGCCGCCGCCACGGTGGCCTTTACCGATCTGCGGGTGGGCCACGTCCTGCGCAGCAATTTGGAAACCAAAGGCAACATGCTGCTGGTGACGGCGGGAAACAAGATCACCCCCATGCTGATGCATCGTCTGCGCAATTTCTCCTCCCTCTACGGCATCCAGGAACCCATTTACATCGAGGAAACCGGCACCACCTTCTTCACCCGCTCCGAGCCAAAGCCCGCCAAGGCATAGACGCCATGACCGCTTAAGGTCCTGCCCGCCCCACCTCTCCCGGTCCAGCCAAAACAGACCTATGGCGGGCCGGCTTGCCTTTGCAGAATTGAACCATCGTCCATGGCGCAGGCGCGCCAGGCCGCGGAAGCAAGCTCAGCTCTGCGGCGCTACCGGCTCGTCCCGTCCTTGAGATTTTTGTTTTCCACGAAAACCAGCGAGGCCGAATTCAGGCAGAAACGAAGGCCGGTCGGACGCGGGCCATCCTCGAAAACATGGCCCAAGTGCGCGTCACAGCGCGCGCAAAGAATTTCCGTGCGCTGGCCATCCCGGTCCGGCTGGGTCACGACATTTTCCCTGGCGACAGGCTGGAAAAAACTCGGCCAGCCGGTGCCCGAATCAAACTTCGCCGCGGAGGTGAACAGCGGCAGCCCGCAACAAACGCACTCATAAACCCCCGGCTTGTGCAGGTCGAAAAACGCGCCGCAAAAGGCCGGTTCGGTGCCTTTGCGGCGCGCGATGGCGTACTGCTCGGCGGTCAATTGTTTCTTCCATTCGGCGTCTGTCTTCACGACCTTGGCCGTGGAGGTCAGCGGGCCGGGCACCCCTTTTTCATCCAAAAAGCGCACTTGAATCATGGTGATTGGGTTGGCAGTTGAAGTTCGGGCCTCCACGGCGGGATCCCCATCGGTGCAGCCCGTTTGAGCCGTCACCAGGAGAGCCGCCGCGACAACGGTTCTCAGGCTGAACGTGTCCATTACGCTTGATTATACACCGTCTCCGGGAATGTTCAAGCCGGGCGAACTCAATTTTCCGCCGCCTTTGGTCCCCGGCGGCCGGACATTGAAGTTCGCGCCTGGTTAATTTCCTGTTTGCATGGGGCGGCATTCTGCTTTAGATTGCCTGGCAAGCGCAGTTAATTTAGAACAGTTGCAAAGTTAATGAAAAGGCATCCACGCATTTCGCCCGCGGAATGGCAGGTGATGAAAATTATTTGGGCCGGATCCCCGATTTTGGCCCGCCAAGTCATCGCCCGGCTGGCCGTCCGTCGAAATTGGCATGCCAAAACCATCCGCACGCTCCTGGCGCGGCTGGTCAAGAAGCGCGTCATCAGTTTCCAGAAGCAAGGCCGCGCCTACCTCTACCGGCCCCTGCTCCAGGAGGCCGATTGTGTCCGGGCGGAGAGCCAGTCGTTTCTGGACAGGATCTTTGACGGCGCCCTGGTGCCGATGCTCGCCCATTTCCTCGAAGGCCGGGAGATTTCCGATTCGCAAAGGCGCGAACTCAGGCTTTTGCTCGAGGCGAAAAAGGAAGCGGCCGGACGCAGGTTTGAACTTTCCTTCTGAAAGTCCAACTGTTACACCTGAAGCTCCTGGAACCTTTATGAGCAAAAGTCCAATTCATGTCGCGGTCACCGGCGCGGCCGGGGCCATCGGGTATGCCATTCTTTTCCGGCTCGCTTCGGGCGAAGTCTTCGGCCCCGACCAACCGCTGGTGCTGCGCCTGGTTGATATCGAGCCGGCCGTGCCGGTGTTGGGCGGAGTCATCCTCGAACTGGAGGATTGCGCCCCGCCCGTGCTGGAGAAGGTCATCGCCACGGCCGATCCGGCGGAAGGTTTCCGCGGCGTCAACTGGGCGCTGATGATCGGCAGCGTGCCGCGCAAGCCGGGCATGGAACGGAAGGATTTGCTGGCCACTAACGGAAAGATCTTTACCGGCCAGGGCCGGGCCTTGCAGGACAACGCGGCCCGGGATGTCCGCATTCTGGTGGTCGGCAATCCTTGCAACACCAATTGCCTCATCGCCATGAACAGCGCGCCGGAAATCCCGCCCGAGCGCTGGTTCGCCATGACCCGCCTGGACGAGAATCGCGCCAAGGCCCAGCTCGCCCGCAAGGCCGGCGCCAGCGTCGGCGCGGTGGCCAATCTGGGCGTCTGGGGCAATCACAGCCCCACCATGTTCCCCGATTTTTATCACGCCAAAATCAACGGCCAGCCGGCCACCGCCGTCATCCCGGATGAAAACTGGCTCAAGACCCAATTCGTCGCCACCGTGGCCCAGCGCGGCACCGCCGTGTTGAACGCGCGCAAACTGAGCAGCGCCGCCAGCGCCGCCAACGCCGCCATTGACACCGTCAAATCCATCCTCCATCCCACCCCCGCCGGGGACTGGCACAGTGTCTGTGTTTGTTCGGACGGCAGCTACGGCGTGGAAAAGGGCCTGATCTGTTCCTTCCCGGTGCGCAGCGATGGCAAATCTTTGCAAATTGTGCCGGGACTGACGCATAACGATTTCAGCCGCGCCAAGATCGCCGCCAGCGTGGAGGAATTGAAAGGGGAGAAAGCCATCGCCAAGGAACTCGGCCTGCTGTAGCGGCGGTCTGTGACCGCCGCAAATTACCGAATATCGCCTGGCGGCGGCGGTCATAGACCGCCGCCACAATCAAGCCGGCTTGGGGGAGCGGTTGGCCAGGCCGCGCGCGGTTTGTTTGCGGCGGAATTCCTCGTAAGCGGCGCGATGCTGCGGATGTTTGTTGCCCAGGATGGCAGCAGCCAGCAGGGCGGCGTTGACCGCGCCGGGTTTGCCGATGGCCAGGGTGCCGACCGGAACACCGCCGGGCATCTGCACCATGGAGAGCAGCGAATCCATTCCGTGCAGCGCCTTTGAGTCCATCGGCACGCCCAGAACCGGCAGACAGGTTTTCGCGGCCGTCACCCCGGCCAGATGGGCCGCGCCGCCCGCCGCGGCGATAATCACTTCCAAACCGCGCGCCGCCGCGCCGGCAGCGTACTCAAAAAGGAGGTCCGGGGTGCGATGGGCCGAAATGACCAGGCTTTCATGGGGCACGCCCAATTCATCCAGTTGCAGGGCGGCGTGCTGCATCGTTTCCCAATCCGACTGGCTTCCCATGATGATGCCCACGAGGGGCGGACTGTTTTTGTCTGACATCGGACGGAAGGCTAGAGATATTGGCTCAGAATTTAAAGCGTAAAGTCACGTCTCAGTCCCGGGTGGTAGGGCGCGCACTCCGTGCGCGCCGCGGCGGGCAGCGGAGTGCCCGCCCTACCTTTCGCGGCCTGTCCAAAACTGGCCCGTTATCCCGTAAAATCTACTTCGCCGCCTGATCCAGGGCGTGGAGGACGATGGCGGGGGTCAGGATGGTCGGAAGCACCTGCGGTGGCCGGTTCAGGTCTTTGGAATAGACCAGCACCAGCGGCACGCCGGCCGAGCCTCGCCATCGCACCAATTCCTGCGCAATCACCGGGTCTTCATCGGTGAAATCGGCCTCAAATGACACCGCGCCGATTTCCCGCAGCTTGGCCCGCGTCTGCTCAATTTCCAGACTGGAAGCTTTATTGGCAATGCAAGTCAGGCAGGTTTTCGCCGTGAAATCCACCAGCGCCGGATGCCCCTCCTTGCGCGCCTGCTCGACGGCCTGTGGGTTCCAGGTTTTCCAGGCGATGCCGGTTCTCGAAGGGTTGGGCAAAAGCGCGAAGCCATCCGCCGCCACCAGCAAAAGGCATGCGGCCGCGGCCAAACCTTTGCGGCGCGTTCCCCGTTGCACGAACTGCCCCCAGACCCACGCCGCCAACGCCAGCACCACCAAAAAAACTCCAGCAACAGCATGTCCGCCTGGTTTCGGGTGGACCCATACACCAGCCACAGCGCCGTCGCCAGCATGGGAAAGCCCATGGCGATTTTGAATTTTTCCATCCAGGCGCCGGGCTTGGGCAGCGCCTGGAGCAGGCGCGGTTGCCAGCAAATCAACACAAAGGGAAAGGCCAACCCCGCGCCAATCGCCAGAAACACCAGCAGCGTGACGACGGGCGGCTGGGTGAAGGCGAATGCCAGCGCCCCGGCCAGATATGGGGCGGTGCAGGGCGTGGCCAAAACGGTGGCGAGAACACCGTTGCAAAACGCCCCGCCGTAGCCATGCCGCGACGCCAGGCCGGAGGCCGATCCCATCATCCCCGCGCCCAGGTTGATTTCAAACAGGCCGAACAGGTTGAGGGCGATCAAAGTCATCAACACTGTCAGGATCACCCGGAACTGCGGGTGGCGAATGGCATCACCCCAACCGGCCGCGCCGCCGGCCTGTTGCGTCCCAATGGCCAGTCCGGCCAGGACGAGAAATGAAATCATGACTCCGGCCCCATAGACCAATCCGAGACGCCTCACCCGCCCGGGCGTTTCCTTGGATTGATTGACAAATCCGAGCGCCTTGAGCGCAATGACCGGCAGCACGCACGGCATCACGTTCAAAATCAGCCCGGCCAGGAACGCAATCAGCAACTCCAGAACCAGCCCCGCCGACGAAGCGGCGGCGGCCGCCGGCTCCTGCAGCGGCAGATTTACCTCCACGGCCAGCAGCCTTTGCGAATTATTCGTGGCCACCAGGATTCCGGCCAGCCGCTCCGGCCAGGGGCCTTCGCCCTTCTTGACCATTTTGCGGAGGCGAACATGGCCCGGTTCTCCCGGCAAAATATCCGTCGCCCCCTGCACGTCGGCCGCCGGTTGTTCGTAGGGGTAGAAATCGGCCGGTTTGTTCCCCGATTCCCAGTCAATAATAACGGCGCGCGGGCTGGCCGGCGCGGCGCTTTCCCATCGCGCCGCCGCCGCCAGGGGCGCGCCGGTCTGCGGCAGCCGGGCGCGCCATTCTTCCAGCAAGCCCGCGTTGGCGGAAGGCTTGTCCTCGGCCCCCACGGTCAAGCTGGCGCTCACCGCCGCCTTGCAAGGAACGCAGGAATCCTTGCATTCCAACCACCCCAGCTCCGCGCTCAACTGCACCGGGCCGGGGCGCAAATCCGCGGCCAGCCTGATGGGAACCAGCAACACCACCCGGCCCTCGTAGCCGTAAGTGTAGAGCGAGACGTCCCCGGCGGTGGTGACCGATTTTTCCGGGATGGGCCACTGGATTTCGCCCGCGCTGATGCCCCGGGGAAGAGTCCATTTCGCCGTGGTCGCCAAGCCGGCATCGCCGCCGTTGCGCCAATAAGTATGCCAGCCGGGGGCCATTTTCAGTTCCAGCCCGGCCCAAATGGTCTCCCCCGGCCTGGCTGATTGGGCGGACAGGAGCATTCGCGTTTGCGTGGTGGCCCCGCCAAAAACCGCGCCATCGCCCTGGGCCAGGACCGGGAGCGCCAGGCCAACCGCCAAAATCGTGAGAGACAAACGCTTCATCCGCGCACACAATAACCATCGAAAGGTTGATCCCGCAAGGCGGGAGCAAAACACAAATCGTGAACGTCAGTAACGGAGCGGCCGAGTGGTGCCAGACTCTCTCCCCATCACTCCATCACTCCATCACTCCATTACAGCACCGCTCCACCACTCCATCACTCCACTGCCATGAGTCACCACAGCGCCATTGACGCCGCTGACCAGATGGATTTTCAGTGGCTGCAAACTGGCGCGGAGGCGCTGGCCGAGATGCTCGCCGCCATCGCGGCCGCGCAGCGCTCGGTCCGGTTGGAGATGTACCATTTCGATCCCAGCCCGGTGGCGGACCAGTTTCGCGACGCCCTCATCGCCGCCGCCCGCCGCGGAGCGCGCGTGCAAGTCCTGGTGGATGCCTTCGGTTCCATGTCGCTGCCCGACGGCTATTGGGAAAGCTTGCGGGCGGCGGGGGGACAAGCGCGTTGGTTCAATCCCGAAAGCCTCAACCGTTTCGGGATTCGCGATCATCGCAAAATCCTGGTGTGCGACGACGCGCTGGCCTTCATTGGCGGCTTCAACATTGCCGCCGAATATCAGGGAGACGGCATCATCTCCGGCTGGCGCGATTTGGGGCTGAAAATCCGGGGACGGCTGGCCGGAGAATTGGCGGCGGCGGCGGATGAAATGTTTGCCGGGGCCAATTTCCGGCACAAACCGTTTTTCCGCCTGCGCAAATCGTCCCGGCAAAAGACCGTTTCCTTCACCGGCGGCAAGCTGGTCCTGACCGGACCGGGGCGCAACAACGCGATCAAACTCGCCTTGGCGCGCGACCTGAAACACGCGCGGCGGGTGGCCATTATCTGCGCCTATTTTTTGCCGCCGCACCGCCTGCGGCGCGCGCTGGCCCGCCTGGCCCGGCGCGGCGCCAAAGTGCGGTTGATTCTGCCCGGCAAGTCCGACGTGCTGCTCTCGCTGCTGGCCGCGCGCAGCCTCTACCGCCAGCTCCTGGGCGCGGGGGTGGAGATCTACGAATACCAGCCGCAGATTCTCCATGCCAAATTGTTTCTTATTGACGATGTGGCCTATGTGGGGTCGTCCAACCTCGATGCCCGCAGCCTCAACATCAATTATGAGCTGATGCTGCGGTTGCCCGATCCCGGGCACGCCTCGGCGGGACGCGAGATCTTTGCCAGTGTTCTGGCGCAAAGCCGGCGCATTGAACTGGAGCCCTGGCGGCGTTCGCGCACCTTGCTGGACCGGATCAAGGGACGGCTGGCGCGCTGGCTTCTGTCGCGGGTGGACCCGTACCTTGCCGGAAAGTTTTCCTGAGAGCCTGGCGAAGGGCCGTCATTTTTCACTGGAACCACCCGCCGGCGCGGGCGCCGGTTTGTGCGACATAACCTCTGAATCCGGGCTACTTGGCCAGAGCAACCAGGTAGCGCTGCAAACGTTCGCTTTGGGCCGGGGATTTCAGATGGGTGTAAATCTGGTGGAGATTGACGCAGATTTTCAGCAAAAGGCGGCGCGCGCTCACCGGGGCCAGACAGCTTTCGTCGAAGGGATGGCGCAGTGTCGCCACGTACTTGACGCAATCGGCCTTGGCCAGCAGACGGCCCTTGCGGAACGGGTCAATATAAATCTCATGCCCGGCTGGATTGGTAGCGGCAGACAAAATGACCGGGCAACCCGATGCCCACCACCGGCAGCTTCAGCCGGCGCGCCACCAACAAATACACCACGCTCAGGCTGATGTGGCTTCCCTTCCGCCGGTCCAGCACCCGGTTGAGATAACTGTTCTCAGGATCGTGAAAATTGATTTCATCCCCCGTAAATTTCTGTTCCGCGAACAAATAGTCGCCCATGACGCTCAGGATCTGCACCGCATCCCCGCTCAAATCCAGGCGGTCGCGCAATTCTCCCGCCAGATGGTCCAGCAGCGCGCTGTAGGCCTCCATATTGATGCCGGGATACTGCGTCCGCGCCAGGAGCAAGGCCCCCTGCTCAAGATCGAAGTCCTCCCCTTGGTTCAAACAAAAGGCCAGCAACTGCGTGTCCGCGTCCTGCCGCGAAAAATAATGGATGATCTCCTGGGCGTGGCGGCGCAGCACCGGATCGTTGCTCAGGCAATGTTCCCGCACCCACTGGGTGGCGATGGGGCCATAGGAGAGGATCTTTTGCCGCACCGTCCGATACACCGCCGGATCCTCGTCCGCCAGCAGGCTGACCAGCGCTTTCCGCTGTTTTTCATCCAGCTTGCCTGATGTTTTGGCGGTCATCGAACTCATAGGATACTCCTGAGCTTGCCATAAACCCCCAGGAACTTCAACCATAATTTCTGCATTTATCGAAAAAAGGCGCCTTTCACCTTTCTGGCGGCCGCTCCCTGGCCCCGTCCTCATCTCATTCCCAAGGGCCGGAGACGGGTGCCGGGAAGTGTTTTTTGAACGGGAATCCTCATTTGGGGTCTTTTACTTTGTGATACAAAGTTAACCTCCATTTCGCCCGCGCCGCCCCGCGCCCACACCATGAATCCGCTCTCTGCCCTTCTGGGAAACGTCCCCGCCAATCCTTTCTACCAGCCGCGGCCCGCACTCTGGCTGCCGCGCGAAATGGCGGAGGCGCCGCCGCTGCCGCCGCTCCACCCCGGCGCCCGCCGCCAGCCCCGGCTGGCCCTGCTCATCAATCCGTTTTACGCCAAATCGCCGCATTCCAGCTTCGGCAAACATGTTCTCACCCCGACCCTGGCGCTGACTTCCGTTGCCGCCGCGACGCCGGAGGATTGGCAGGTCCGCTGCTGGGATGAAAATCTTCTGCAAGGCCCGCCGCCGGCCGACCCGCTGCCGGAAGTTGTTGGCATCTCCGTGCATTTGACGTTCTCCAAACGCGCCTTTGCGCTGGCCGGGTGGTATCGCGCCCACGGGTGCAAGGTCATCCTCGGCGGCTTGCACACGCTCGCCTGTCCGGAGGAATGCGCGCCGCACGCCGACGCGCTGGCCATCGGCGACGGGGTTGTCTTGTGGCCGGAAATTTTGCGCGATGCCGCGCTGGAGCGGCTTCGGCCGCAGTACGCCGCGGCTTACCAGCGGGCCGGCGACCTTGATCCGGCGCCGCGCCGCGACCTGGCGCCCCGGCGGAGTTTTCTCACGACCACCAGCCTGATGGCCACCTGGGGCTGCCACAACCGGTGCGGCTTCTGTTACCTGGCGACCGATGGGTTGCGAATGCCCTACCGCATGCGGCCGCCGGAGGACATCCGCCGGCAGTTTGAGGCGGACGGGCAGCCCTATGGAGTTTTTATTGACAACAATCTCGGCTCCCGGCCGGAATATCTGCGCGCCTTGTGCCAGGCGCTGCGGCCGCTGGAAAAGATCTGGAGCGCCGCCGTCACCCTCGACGTGTCGGACGACGCGGCCCTGGTCCGGGAAATGGCGCTGGCGGGTTGCACGGGAGTGTTCATCGGCTTTGAATCGCTTTCGGACCGGAACCTGGCCGGGGCGCGCAAGCGGACGCCCCTGGTTGAAGACTACGCGCGACGGGTGCGGCTTTTTCACGACCACGGCATTCAGGTCAACGGGAGTTTTGTTTTCGGGTTTGATGGCGACGGCCGCGACGTTTTTGCGGCCACCTCGCAATGGATTGAATCCGTCCGCATGGAATGCGCCACCTTTCACATCTTGACTCCTTATCCGGGCACGCCGCTGTTCCGGCAACTGGAGAGGGAGGGACGCTTGCTGCATCGGGATTGGGAGAAATACGACACCGCTCATGTGGTTTTCCGGCCAAAGCAAATGACGGAGGAGGAATTGCTGCTGGGCTACGATTGGACCTACCGGCGGCTTTTTTCGCACGCCTCGATCTGGCGGCGGCGGCCGGCCGCGCTGGCGGCCTGGTCGGCCTACCTGGGGTCGGCTTACCTCTACAAGCGGTCCAACCGCCTGTGGCATTTCTTGATTAAGCACCAGTTGGTTCATGCCGTTTGGCGGCCCATGGTGGAACTGACGCGCATTCGCCATGTGCGATTTCGCAACCGCCTGGCCCGGGCCACGGCCAGCCCGGCGGACTCCCGCCCCAGCCAGCGGCGAAACTTTGTGCCCGCCGGAGTTTGAACGGTTGGAATTGCCCAAAGGCGATGATTGCAGGATGATGACGCTGTGATCGGCCAACCTTCATCGCCGCGCGGCCGGGGCGCCGCCAGCAACCCGCCCAATCGCTTTGCGCCCATCCGGCTGGAACGGGACCCGGACTGGAATCCGGAGGAGGACCCGGCGCCCAGGACCCAGTTCTTGCGCGATCTGTCCCAGACCATCATCAGCTACAACGACAGCCCCGACATCCCGTTCAAAGCCAGCCTCAATCCTTATCGCGGCTGCGAGCATGGCTGCAGTTATTGTTACGCCCGCAACACCCATGAGTATCTGGGTTTCTCCGCCGGCTTGGACTTCGAGACGAAAATCATGGTGAAGGAAGACGCGCCCGAACTGCTGCGGCGCGAGCTTTCCTCGCCAAAATGGAAACCCCAAACATTGGCCATGAGCGGCGTGACCGACTGCTATCAACCCATTGAGCGCCGGCTGCAATTGACCCGGCGATGCCTGGCCGTTTTGGCCGAATTCAGAAATCCGGTGAGCATCATCACCAAAAATTACCTCGTGACGCGGGACATTGATCTGCTGCGGGAACTGGCGGCCCACCAGGCGGTGACGGTTCATCTTTCCATCAACTCACTCGACAGCGATCTGGCCAGAAAACTCGAACCGCGCGCAGCGTCCCCCAAAATGCGGCTGGCGGCAGTCGAGGCCCTGGCAAATGCCGGCGTGCCTGTGGGTGTGCTGGTTGCCCCGGTCATCCCCGCCCTGAACGACCACGAGATTCCGGCGGTCCTGGCCGCAGCCAAAGCCGCCGGCGCGGTCTCGGCCGGCACCGAAATCCTGCGCTTGCCGTTGACGGTCGCGCCGGTTTTTGAACAGTGGCTGGAACAGAACGTTCCCGGAAAAAAAGACAAAGTATTGAACCGCATCCGCGCCATGCGGGGCGGCCCACTCAACGATCCCCGTTTCGGTTCCCGCATGAGCGGCCAGGGGATATTCGCCGACCAGATATCGCAGATGTTCCACGTCGCGCGCCGCAAGGCGGGCCTGCCTGAGGATGGCCCTGAGCTTTCCGCCGCCGCCTTTCGCAGGCCGGATGGAGCGCAGTTGCGGTTGGGCTTTTGAACTTTCCAGAGGTGCGGTTTCCACCGGCCGGACGGACCGCCCCAGACATCGGCGTCAGGCCTCAACCCGGACCTGGAAGACCTCTCCAAAATCGCGCCAAAACTTTTGTTGGAACAAATTTTCAACTTGGCACTCGAACAGAGGAGAACAGGAACTACTGAACCGCGCATCATACGAAAATCAATATGAACACGACACGATTCGGCCGTGAGAGCCGCTGCTCTCCACCCTCCGTGACTCAACCAAGTCGAACCATTGCCTGCGCCGCCTTGGCCCTCCTTGTGGCCATGGCCGCGTTAAATCCGAAACCTGCCTGGGCGCAGAATGCCTTTGTCCAGAGCAATCTTGTCTCCGACGTAACGGGACTTGCGGCATTCACGGACATGAACCTCGTCAATCCCTGGGGGATCGCCGTTTCCGGGACCAGCCCGTTCTGGATTGCGGACAACGGGACGGGCCTCTCCACCGTGTACAACAGCGCCGGAGCCATCCAGTCGCTGCTGGTCACCATCCCGCCGCCCGCCGGACAAACCAACACGGCGGCTCCGACCGGCATCATCGCCAATGCGGCGACGGGCTTTCTGGCGACCAGCACCAACACGGCCCATTTCATCTTCTGCACGGAGGATGGGACCATTTCCGCCTGGAACACCGGCAGCGCCGCTGTCCTCAAAGTGGATTACTCCGCTTCCAATGCCGTTTTCAAAGGACTGGCCGCCGGGGTTAGTGGCGGAAGCAATTTCATTTACGCGACCGATTTTCATAACGGCCAGGTTGATGTTTTCGATACCAATTACGCGCAGGCCGCCCTGGCTGGCTCCTTTCTCGACGGCGCCCTTCCGGCGGGATACGCCCCCTTTGGCATTCAAAACATCAATGGAGACCTTTTTGTGACCTACGCCTTGCAGGATGGCGCCAAACACGACGATGTGGCCGGCCCCGGCTACGGCTATGTGGTCAAGTTTGATACCAGCGGCAATCTGCTGCAGCGCTTCTCTTCTCAAGGAGCGCTCAACGCTCCCTGGGGCTTGGCCGTGGCTCCTGCGGGCTTCGGGCCTTTTACCGGCGATGTTCTGGTCGGCAATTTCGGAGACGGACGCATCAACGCTTTCGATCCGCAAACCGGTGAATGGCTGGGGGCTTTGAACAACGCCAGCGGCGCGCCTTTCGCCGTTTCCGGTCTCTGGGCCATCCTCTTCGGCAATGGGCATAGCGGAGGCAGCACGGGCAAGCTCTATTTCACCGCGGGCATCACTGGCGAAAGCCAGGGCCTGTTTGGAAGTCTTGCTCCGCTTTATCCGGGCGCCACCAACGGCAGCACTTACCTGCAAAACAATCTGGTCTCAGACATCGCCGGACTGGCGGCGGTCACGGACACGAACCTGGTCAATCCTTGGGCAATCGCCATTTCCGGCACCAGCCCGTTCTGGATTGCGGACAACGGGCCGGGCCTGTCCACAGTGTACAACAGCGCCGGAGCCATCCAGTCGCTGGTGGTCACCATCCCGCCGCCCGCCGGACAAACCAACACGGCGGCTCCCAGCGGAGCCATCGCCAATGCGGCGGCGGGCTTTCTGGCGACGGGCACCGCCACGGCCCATTTCATCTTCTCCACCGAGGACGGCACCATTTCCGCCTGGAACACCGGCAGCGCCGCTGTGCTCAAAGTGGATTATTCCACTTCCAACGCGGTCTTCAAAGGACTGGCCGCCGGGGTCAGCGGCGGGACCAATTTCATTTACGCGACCGATTTTCATAACGGGCAGGTGGATGTCTTTGCCTCCGACTACACTCAGGTCACCCTGGCGGGTTCCTTTTCCGACCCTGCCATTCCCGCCGGATTCGCCCCGTTCGGCGTGCAGAATATCAACGGAGAACTCTTCGTCACCTACGCCTTGCAGGATGGCGCCAAACACGATGATGTGAGCGGCCCCGGCAACGGCTACGTGGACATATTTAGCACCAGCGGCGTTCTCCTCCAACAATTCGTCGTCCAGTCCGTGCTCAATTCGCCGTGGGGCGTGGCGCTGGCCCCGGTTGGTTTCGGCGCGTATGGTGGGAATATTTTGATCGGTAATTTTGGCGATGGCCGCATCAACGTCTTCAATCCCACGACCGGCGCGTGGTTGGGCGCGCTGATGAACAACACCAACGGAGGCCCGATCGAAGTGAGGGGCCTTTGGGGCCTGGCCTTCGGCAACGGCAAAAGTGGCGGCGACGTTCACACCCTTTACTTCACGGCGGGAATCAACGGCGAAGACGATGGCTTGTTCGGGAGCATTGCCGCCGTTGCGCCGATGTTCACGGGCGTGGCCAACAATGGGACCAACCTCTCGCTCAGTTGGGGGGGTGGCGGCCCCGGCCCCTTTGTCGTGCAGGAAAGCACCAACCTTTCCAGCGCCAATTGGTCCACCGTCACCAACACGACGAATTCGAGCGTGATCATCAGCAGCACCAATCAGAATGCTTTCTTCCGCTTGTTGAATCAGGGGGACTAACATCGCGATACGCATGGCCGGGCGCAACCTTCGGGTCATCCTGGCCGCCACGGAGGACACCTGGACTGGCTGGAGCAATTTCATGAAAACTGCAGCCGCACGGAAGCCGGCCAAACGGCCTCCTCTCCCCGGAACTCTCCAGCACCGCCTTGCGCAGGCCGGATGGGTCCCGGTTGGGGCCGGGCTTGTAGTGATTAACTCCCAACTACCTGGTTGTGTCCAGGATCAAAACGAGTTTTCCCGCACCGTCAGGAATGAGCCGAATGGCGCCATTATCCAATTGCCGGCAGGAACCGGCGTCGGGAGCCAGCCTGAGTTGATAGTTCATTCCAGTGTAATGATACGCGATGCTGTTGGGCGTGACGGTCTGTACGGCAGATTTTTGCCTGGCGCCGCCGATCATGTCCCAGGCCCAGCGCAAGGGTTGCCCTTGTCCGTCCACGCCGCTGAAAGTTACATTGCTTTCACTGCAAACGATGGCAAAGGTCCCGCCACCGCCCAGGGGCTGCCTGATACTCAAATCAGTTGGGTTCAAGTTCCTGACCACCGGTGGGCCGTCCGGCGCCATGGGTGATTTTTCGCCGTCGGATGAGAGCACCACCGGCCAGATGCCTGCCTTTTCTGTCCCCGACCACAGCGATCCCTCCATCACGGGCAGGGTGCCATAGGCCAAAGACCTCGACGTGAGAGCAGTGTCATGGGTTGGAGAAACCATGTTTTCGTCGAAGCAGTGGAGATCGCGGATGAAAAAAGCGCCGTTCTCCCAAAGAAAATTGATGCGATAAAAGCGGCTGTCATACCAGACGGTCTTTCGGTTTTGATGTTTCCAATCGTCCAGGGCAACCACCGCCGTGGGCGGCGTGAGGGAATAGTGGCGATGGAACCATGCGCCCGCTTGCGCCAGCGTCTCGACTTGGATCTCTCCGGCCGCGGCCTGTTTGGCCAGGAGCGCCACTTGCAGCGTCAAGCCCGTTTTCATCGCCTCCCAGCCAAATGAGTTTTCTTGTCCGGCCTGGGTATAGGCAAAGGCCAGGGAGGGTTGATGGATCAGATTATTCATGAACCACGCCACCCAGTCTGCCGAGCCTCCCGCTTTTGGATAGACCGGTTCGAGAGTGAACATCCCCGGGGAGTTGGCATATTGATAAATGGGATCGCTCCCCAGCATCCGAAAGATCGGCACCTCAATCTGTCCCGCCCTGGTCTGTGCCGGCATATAGGCGTTGAGGCGGCTGGGATAGTAGGCTTGATTCCAATAGCCGCCCCACAGGGTGTAGCCATCCGTGCCAACCTGGTCTTTGCAATTGCAGGAGGCCACAAGGCCGTAATGCTCCGCCAAGTAAGCCAGGGTGACTTCATCCATATACCAGGAGCCGGCCGTGCGGGGATAATAACCAAAAATCCCCTTGAAATCGGCCATATAGACGTCCACCAGCTTGCGCCGTTCTTCCGGCGTGTAGCCCGGTGAAAAACCGACATTGGCCGTCGGATCCCACTCATGCCGGCCCCGCCATTTCAAGCCGGCCTTTCTCGGCCAATGGTCGCGGAATCTCCCACCAGGCCGCAATCTCCTCATTTGTTCCCAACTGCTCCTTCAAGAGCTTCTGATAGCGGGGGTTGATCAGGGCATCATACTGCAGAGCCCAGGTCGCGGGCAAGTTGGCCTGTTTGATCAACTGTATTTCCTGCCGGGTGGCTTCATAAAGGACCTCTTCGGAATTGGTCAGGCGATAATCGGAGTTGCGCACGAAATTATAAATATTCACAATGCGCGGTTCGCTGGCGTCCGCCGCTGGCAGCGTGTCCGCCAAGGAGACACCGCCCAGCAGGAGAAAGGAGAGGCTGCCTCCCAGAAACGCGTCAATCATTGCCTTGGGCTTCATCGGAAGAGGCCAGTTTTATGAGCGGTTGGCTGGGAGAGAGAAACCATGGCCATGCCGGAGAGGCGTGACTGGATGCAGCGAGTGATTCTTAAGCATCATTTTCAAAGCCATCCCATGGAAAATCGAAACACGTGAGGGCTTGACCTTTTGAACCTGCCACACGGCAGGCCTGAAAAGCAAAAAATCAAACTCACACGATCCCGGTTTAACATTTTGCGCCAGATTGGCAATCTCATTCCTGAGCGCCAATTCTCCGAGGGCGCAACTCGACACCCGCGCCGCAGGGCAGGCTTCCAGCCTGCCGGTGCTGGGGGCATCCTTGCCCCCAGTCTGAATTCTGGCGCGGGTGTCAAGCTGCGCCCCCATCGGGTGTCATGGGAATTGGCTGGACAGCCGGAAGTTTCCCGCCACAATGACTCGCCGGCAAAGCCCATCCTATGAATGCTTTTGTGACGAGCGCAACAGTTGCCGCGACGCGCATGAGGAAACCCCCAGTCGGGCGATGGGTCGCGATTGCGGCGATTTTTCTGGCGGCGCTGGGTAGTCTTGACGGAAGGTTGTCCAGGCTCTACGCCCAGAACCAGGATGTTTCAGCGCAGTTTCCCGAGCCTGCCCTGGTGACGGCGGATTACCCGGATGACGCCCAACGGTGGGGCGCCTTTAACATTCTGCGCCAGGCGCTCAACAGCACGGCGCCCAAGCCCATGTCCAAGGCCGCTTACGCAAAGTTTTTTGCTTACGAGGCAGCTTACAACGGGATCGCTAACGCCATCATGGCAAAGGGGGGAGTGCAAAACCAGGCTTACAAGGATTTCAACACTCGCTGTGACAAACTGCTCTCCGACCCGGACTTTGGGCGCTCGGTTCTGGAAAAGTATCATCTCACGGCCTTGGTGAAGCGCCAGCGCGAGGCCGCCGCCGCTCCTTCCGCTCCAGGTTCGCCCAACCCTGCTCCGGTTGCAGTCCCGCCGCCGGCCGCGCCCCGCCTTTTCGCGCCCCCGACACCGCAAAGGAATTTTCTCGACGATCCCTGGCCCTATCCACAGTCCTTTCCCCTGCTGCTGATTTTTTTGTTGCCGGTGGCATTTTTCACCTGGCTGGCATTGCGCGGGGCGGGGCCGGGGCGGAGGATTCTTCGGACGCCCCCACCTGAGCCGGGCGGCCTGCCGGCCTTGCCCGAATCTTTGCGCGTGGTGACCGTGCCGGGCGTGCGCTACGCCGTTTATGTATTGTCCGGGATGGTGCTGCAGAAGGAGTCCAATACCTACCAGCAGAGTTACACCCAGACGACGGGCGGCCAGGCGACCCACATGGGCGGAGGCCAGTTTCAATACACTGCACCGACAACGACGACCCACACCGAGACCACGCGGGAGGAAATCATCTGGGTGCGCACGCCGGACAACCACGAAAAGCCGTGGACACTTTACAACAGCCAGTTTCAGTCGCGCCCCGGGCAAATCGTCAGTGTGCTGGTGCGCCCGCTGACCGCCGATACGGGGGACATTATCCTGGCCTACAACCACACCACCGCAAACATGGAGATGTGTCCGGCCATGCAAAAGGCGCACGGCACGGGCGGGTTCCTCCGCCGCGAATTTGTGCAATGGACGGCGAACCTGACGGCAGCGGCCGGCTCAGCCATCGTGGCAAGACGGTATCTGCCCATGTATTATCACGGCTCCCTCTACGCGGGCTTTCTGGTTTGGTGGATCTTTGGGACGGTGGTGCTGGTGACGATTTCGTTTTTAATTGTGACTCCGATCCTTACGAAGATGCTGCAAAAACGGCGCGATGCGTCCTTCAAAAGAAAATACATGCCCGGACTTCGCCAATTCTTCGAGCAGGGCACGGCGATTTTGCAAAGAACGTTCGGCCGGGTTTAAAAAGCAGGTTCTCCCCGCGCGCATCCGGCCCTTGGGTCGGATCAACCATTGTCAGCGCCAATAACCCTCGAGGCGTTTGACCAGAAGTTTGTCGCAGCCTTCCCGCGAAGCCGGCTGGATGGCCTGGTAATCCGGGTGATGGGAGTTTTGCATGTCCGCGATGACCCACTCGCCCTGGCGGTCGCACACCACGAAATGCACGAATCCCTGCTCCCAGTTCTGCGGATTGAACGCGTAATCCGGGTAGAGAACATAATCGGCGTCCGGCGGATTTTTCCTGGCGTAATCCCGGAATTCGCGCGCCAGGTCCCACAGCGACTTGAGTTCGTTGGGATCGGCCTGCGACGCCTTGAGCAACAGGGATTGATTCGCCGCCGACGCCTTGCACAGTCCCGCCTCGTTGATCATCTTGGCCAGGCTGGCGGCGCTGGCGGCATCCGCCTCACGGCCATGAACGCGCGCCGGGAAGATGAGGAGCGTCGCCTTGCCTTTGGATTCCTTCAGCAACTGCTGGCGTTGCGGCAGGGCCGCCCTTTCCTCCCCGGGAGGCAGGCCGCTCCGCTCATCCAGGAGGGCCGCCAGCTTGCCCGGTTTGGCCGCCTTGGCCGTGGCTTCGTTGAGGCCCAATTGCGGACTCAGCCGCTCGACGAGCAGAACGGACATCGTCATCGGCTCCCGGGCGTCGTTCTTCTGGAACGCTTTGTCCTGCGGCGTCTGCCGGTCCGTCCACACGACCGCGCCGGCCTGATCCACCACGACCGCGCGCAGTTCATTCAAGCCGGTTTGACGGCCGCCATTGTATTCGGCGTAAAGCGCATGGCCGGTCGTGATCGGATTCGTCTTGACAAACGCCCCGACGGCGGCGGCCAAACTTTCCAAATTCGCGGCCGCCGGCGCGCACGGCGTTTTGCCAAGCTCGATGTTTCTCAATCCCTGCTTTTCGAGCAGAACGCCCACCACCTCGGTCACGCGATCGAAGGGTTGGCCGGCCAGGCGCACGGGGAGAATGGTCAGCGAGCCGTCCGGCCCTTTGGATTTCATCAACTCCAGCCGCTGCTGCTGCTCCGGCGCAACGCCGCCTTGTGGTCCGGCGGCCGCCGGGCAACGGCCCGCCCACATCGCGGCCAGGACCAGGGACATCGCCAGGGCCTTCGCGCGGAACCAACTCATCGTCGTGCTTGGATTTATCATGGTATTGCTCCTGTAGTTTGCGGTTTGATTTGTTTCATGGCCAGGCTGTTTTCTCGTCAGCACATTACCACCGCCGGCGGGAGAGCGTTAATTGATAAAACAAGCACCAACATTGACTGTCTCAATGAACGTCCCTCACGTCGCCTAACGAAGCGCGATAGAGATGCCGGTCAAACTGCGCCCACAAGCAACCGCCGCCGATCTGGATACGCTTCACTGAGGTTGCCGGGATGTAACAAAAGTTTCGGACCTTTTGTTGCGTCAAATCAACCCTTGCGATATATCCCTCGCCGCCAACCCACAATTCGTCCTGGTCCAAAGCCATCGTGTTCGGCGGATTCGGCAAGCCTTCCGCATCCTTGAGCGTCTGCCAGCGGGCGTCGCGAAGGTTCCATATTTCCAGACCACCTATGTCGGTAAGCTCGCCAGATCTCGTGCGAACCCACAGGTTGCTATTGGCCCGTGCGTTCGCGGTTGCCTGGGCAAGTTGATCCTCTGACACGACGAATTCAGTATTTTCGCGCTGGATATTGGCCGTGCCATTCCCACGGCGGCTTACAATTCCGACCCCTATTTGGCGGATGCTGACGCCTTCAACCCAATATTGTTGACCTACGGCAATGGAATCAATTTTGAAGCCGTTTCGATTCGGCAACATCTCCCAGATATTGCTCGCGGCAGCGAACTGTTGCAGCCCCTTCCCGGAAACCAGCGCCAAAACACCGCCATTGGCTGGGCTGGCAAGGTCAACCACCGGATGCCGGGGCGGACCGTCAGGCGGATCAACCGCGATCACGGGATAATAGCCATGGTTGTTCAACGACGGCAGATACGACGTGAACTGCCGCGACGACAAGTCGAGTTTGCCCAAACCACCATCCTTCCCATGGCCATAGCCAATCCACAACATGCCGCCGGCGAGATGGAGTTTAGAAACGGAATTCATCAGCAAACCATCGTTGACCGTAAATAGGCGGTGTCGGCCGCCGGCTTTGTCGGTTTCGATCAAACCAGCCCCGTCGGATCCTGCCCAAACATTTGATTCGCCGATGCAAATGCAGGTAAACGGCGCATTCCCATCCATGTCCAGGGGGATCCTCAAGTTGCTTTTCAATTTGAAATCCAAATGTGTTATTTCTCCGCGTCGCGCAATCCAAAGCCCGGTTAAATCGGCGGAAAAACAAGACGCATCGTCAAGGTCAAGGCAGGCGCTACCCATCTCAAATTCTCGCGCATCACGAACGTGTGGCAGTCCCAGTCGCTCCTCGCATTTTGCCGTGTATCTTCCCGTGAGCACCGGCCCGCGCCGCTCAATCCAGCGACCGCCGATCCACCCCTCGGACAGGGCGAGGGGAACGGGGCGGTTTGAGTAGCACTTGAATATTTCCAGAGCGCTCGCCCATTGCTGATGCTCGAAACACTCAAGCGCAAGGGCGAGCCTTTTATCTCCGAGACTCCCGAACCAATTGCCGCTTGGATCACCAGCCTTCTGCCCGCGGTCAACAATCATTGAGGCCAATTGAAAACACCCGTGCTCATAGCACCAAGGCAATAACTCGCCATCCATATCTGTCCAAAAGAGCATTGACCTGTCGAAACGCAGCGAATTGGTGCCGGGATTGTCGGCATGCTCAGGATGCTGAATGTACTGGTCGAGCGTCTTCTGAAATTCAGCAATGATCGGCGCATTCGTGTCCACCTGCAATTTTACAACGGCAGCCTGCAAGTAAGGTGTCAACTCGGGGAATTTTGCCTGCAATTCAGGCAGGAGATCCTGCGCCGCGCCGACGGCGGCCGATTGGTTTGTGCCAAAAGCTTCTGCAAACGCCGCCATCGCGCCCAGGGGT
Source organism: uncultured Verrucomicrobiae bacterium (assembly GCA_963707025.1). Taxonomy (GTDB): domain Bacteria; phylum Verrucomicrobiota; class Verrucomicrobiia; order Limisphaerales; family Palsa-1400; genus JBEKOF01. The sequence goes on from CAVPOM010000007.1 coordinate 348,775, forward strand.
GAATTATAGCCGCCACCTCCAGTGAAGTCCTTGAATGACTGAATGGCGTTTAGCAGTTGGATTTTTGCCTGATCCAAACTAACGGGTTTGGCAGGTTCCCTCTCGCCCTGCAAAAACTTGAGATACTTGGCCGCAGCATCGGCTTGTTGTTGAAAGTAGGTTCGCGCTTTCGGGTTGGCGCTGTGGGCTGCGGCTTTTGCGTACCAAGGCTGCTCCCCCCAAGGCCCTTCGCCTTCAAAGGACCATAATAAACGGAACTGGGCTTCACTCACCCATTTGTCATCCAGGGGTTCGTCCAGCACCTGGCGATACTGCTCGCGGGCCTCCTCGCGACGGTTCAAGACGGGGTCCTGCAGACAATCGCCAAGGCCAAGCCTGGCTTGTCGGTTGGTGGGATCAAGTGCGATTACGGTTTGGAACGCACGGATGGCTTCTTCGAGATTCCTCCGGCGGCGGATCGCCTGCTCACCGGTGAGAGATTTATCTCTGTTTTCCAAATAGATGGATGTTCCGTGCTCAGTTAACAACTCCTTGCCGATGTCCATCTGGTTGATAACCTCCGTGCGGCGGCTCAGCACCACGGTGGACGCACCTTGTTTGATTTGGGTTGCTATGGTTTGCTGGATCTCCCGAAACAATCCTTCTCCCGGCAGACCACGCAACGCCGTTTCCTTCGGAAGACGACCAAAAATACGGGCGACATTCAGCAAGACCTCCACTTCAGTTCCATTGTTCCCGTAGGACTGATAACGGCCGGTCACCAACCACCAGGCCGACTGCAAGGGTTGCGCGCCGGCGCTGCTTGATTCGGTCAGTCCGGCGAGGTCTAATTGCACTTCCTGCAACAATGCATCCACATATTCCCGCTCGAGCATGGTGACGTTGTCCGCACGAAAGGCGGACATCAAATACCCCCGCAGTTGTGCTGGAAAACCGGCCTGGCGATTGTTGAGGCTCAAATCTTCAAATGCGCTGATAGCAAGATAAACATGCGGTTTTGGCCGGCTGGCGCCTTGTCGGGACTCGCGGACAAAGCCTGCTAATTCCCTGGCTAACTGTGGCGCTCCTTTGTCTTGCGGACAAACCCCTACATCTCGCAGAATTCCCGTACGCACGTCCACCAAGCGCACCACAGTGGAGTTTGTGCCGCCGGCCGTGGCCGTGGTTCCAAGCAGAAACCAGTCGGCTTTCAATAATTTGCCAACCCGCACTGCATCTTTGGCGCGAATGAGGCTCGACAAACTCATTTCCTGCTCGCTCAGAACGCGATCAATGGACTGCCTTTCGACCAGTTCCAAACCCTGAGCTCGCGTCAATTCAGCCGTGACCAGGTCCGCCATCTGACGGTTTTCAGCGTCATTCGTCATGCCCAGGCAGCCCACGGCCAGTCGCACCTGCTGTTTCGGATCCAGCAGAACCGGGACAGCGGCGGCGGGTGTTGCCGGCGCAAGATTCAACTTTAAGAAGGCGTCGCGGATTTCTTTGTCAGAAAACGGACGCTGATACGCGGGCCGTTTGCCATCGGAATCATCCGATTGGCCAATCTGGAAAACGAGGAGAGCCGTCAAACCAGCCAGAGCCAAAAGTCCACCAGCAATATAAATGGATTTTTTCTTCATTGCCGGCTAGGGCTGTTGCCGGTGACCGGAACGATTTCGATCCGCTGCCTGGCTGTGAGCTTCATCAAGGCCTCCGGACCGCCCTTTTGACGCTCACCAATCCGAAGCTTGAGATCAAAAGGGGCCATGTGCGCTTATCTTTAAGTTATATGACAGTCCCGCAAGAGGAATCCTTTGATAAATCATCCGAAAAATCGCCCGATGAGCTTGCGGATTCCAGACCCCTGCCAGAAAATTTGCCGGCATCAACGTTTTCGTCCTGCCGGGGCTTGCGTGCTGGCGAGTCTGGAAACTCCTCCCCCCAATGGAGGCCTTTCTGATGCCCGGCCTTGTCACGGGCGCGGACCGGAGCCGGTCCGGTTGAGTTTCATGCCGAGCCACGAATCCATTTTGGAAAAAAACAAGTCCTTTTGCTCCGGCGAAAAGGCGCTGACCCGCGCCCCATGATGGCTGTCGGCCACCACGATTTTAACGGCGTCCGTGCGCCCGAGCAGTTGCATTTGCGTGGCCGACCAGGCGTCCAGTTCGCCATAAACGTAGATGACATGATTGGCCTTGTACTGGAGGAAATTATAGACAAACGCCATCGTCGCCGGATTATACACAATTTTCGCGCCGTCGGGACAAATGGCCAGGTTGGAGGGGTTTTTCAAAGTCTTCATGTACTTCTTGAAATCGGTGATGTCATAATTGTAATATCCGATTTCGGTGAAGGCCTGGTATTGGAAGGCCTGAAACTGCCTTTTGCCCGCGTCGGCGTAATAACGCATGGTTCCCACCCGGTTATAGTATTTGGCCAGGCTTTCCGCAGAGGCGTCGGACGGCGGAATGTTGGTCGCGCTCTGCCCGTACTGCCAGAAATAATAGGGGTATTCCAGGACGCCGTACTCGTAAGCCTCCGCCAGGCCCATGGAAATGGTCCACCCCTGGCCATCGGCGTATTTCTTGACGTAGGGCAGGATCTCGTCCTCCCGTTTGAACAGCGCGATTTGGAGCTCCTTTATTTTCTGGCGGGTGGCGGCGTCGCCCACCGTTTCGATGAAATGATTGATGCGCGGGTCTTCCTGGGTGACGTTGACCGGCGCGACGTAGGCCACCGTCGCATCCACATCCTCCGGATAATAGCATTTGTAAAACAGCGCCGTCTGTCCGCCTTTGCTGCTGCCGGAGCTGACCCACTTTCCCTTGTAGAGCGTTTTGAGCGCGGAGACGATGGCGTGCATATCGTCCGCCGCATTTTTGACCGTCAGATATTCCCACTGCACCGGAGCAGGCATCGAATCCCCAAAAAAACGGTGTTCGACCGTGACCAGGTTGCCGCCGAGCATGGATTGCAGTTCGCCGCCGGAATTGCCGCGGGCCGCATAACCTTCCGTTTCCAGCAGCACCGCTTTGTCGTAACCGGCATGGGAGAGGAAGCATTTCTGGTGGAACTTCGGGCCGGCTGGATTCTGGTGGTCCAGAAGCTGCTCAAAGGTGATGGTGAAAGATTCCTGGAACGCCCCCCGCGCCGGGGTGGCGCGCACCGCCACCACCCCGGGCAATGCCTTGAGCTTTTGATACAGCTCCGATTCGGTGTTGGTGGTTTGCGCGCCGCTGCCAAGGGAAACCAGAACCAAGGCGGTCAAAATCAGGTGGAGACGTTTCATGCTTTTTGGATTCTCAGCGCCCCGAAATTAGGACCCTGCGGCGGGCTTGTCAAGGAAGGCCGGCGGGCGAGGCCACGAAGCAAATTAAGATTATGATTAAGATCAGGGGCAGATGCCCAAAAAAGTGAAAAGCGCCTCCCCGGCTCAAAATTAACCTTTTCACCTCCCGCTCCCTCCCTTAGAGTGCCCCTCATGCAAACCGATTCTGCAAAGGATATACGCAATTTTGCCATCGTCGGCCACGCCTCCTGCGGGAAAACCTTGTTGAGTGAAGCCATGCTCGCTTGCAGCGGCGTGATCGGCCGCATGGGCCGCATTGCCGACGGCTCCACCGTTTCCGACTACCACCCCAGCGAAAAACAGCGCCAGATTTCCACCCAGGCCTCCCTCCTCCACACCACCTGGTTGGGGAAGAAGTTCAATCTGATTGACACCCCCGGCTACCTGGACTTCGTGGGCGAGGCCCTCAGCGCCTTGCGCGCCGCCGACCTGGCCCTGGTCGCGATCCATGCGCGCGACGGCGTCGGCGTCGGCACCTCGCGGGTCTGGAACTACGCCAGCGAACTGGGCATCCCCAAGATTATTGTGGTCAACGTCGTGGACAAACTCAACGGGCGCTTCGATGAAAGGCTGGCGGCCCTGCGCGAGCAGTACGGGGCCGGGGTTTTTCCCTTGAACCTTCCCGTCAATCCCGGGGCCGGCTTCAACCAGGCCCTCGATGTCCTGCGCAGCGAGGTGGTCACCTATGACACCTCCGACGGGCGCGGCAAATTCCGCGAGGAGGCCGCCGAGGGGGCGTTGAAGGAGACGGTCACGCGGCTGCACCGCGAGTTGATCGAGCACATCGCCGAATCGGATGACGCCCTGCTCACCAAGTTTTTCGACCAGGGCGGTCTGACCGAGGAGGAGTTTCGCGCCGGCATTCACGACGCCGTGCTCAAGCAGCATTTCATTCCCCTGTTTTGCACGGCGGCGGAGACCAGGGTGGGCGTGGCCCGCCTGATGGATTTCATCGCCAAATACGCCCCTTCCCCCGTGGACCGCGACCGCCAGACCGGGCGGGACGCCAATGACGCGCCGGTCGAGGTGCGCCTGGCCGGGGACGCGCCGGTGGTCCACATTTTTAAAACCATGGCGGAGGAGCACTTTGGCGAGCTGTCTTTCTTCCGCGTTTACTCCGGCGCCGTCCGTTCCGGCATGGAACTGTTCAACGCCGACCGGAACACGACCGAACGCATCGGTCAAATCTACCTTCTCAACGGACGCGAGCGCAAGGCGGTGGACGAGTTGCGCGGCGGCGATATTGGCGCGGTGGTGAAATTGAAGGACACGCACACCGGCAACACCCTCGGCTCGGCCGCGCGCCCGGTGCGCCTGCCCAAGGTGGAGTACCCGCGCCCCACCATCCATGCCTCCTTGATCTTCAGCGTCAAGGGCGAGGAAGACAAGGTCGCCGCCGGCCTGGCCGCCCTGCACGAGGAGGACCCCACCTTTGTCCACCGGGTTGATTCGGAACTGCATCAAACCATTATTTCCGCGCAAGGCGAACTGCATCTGGAGGTGGTGGTGGAGCGGCTGCGCCGCCGTTTCAATGTCCATGTCGAGCTGGGCGAGCCGCGCATTCCCTTCCGCGAAACCATCGCCGCCCCGGCCGATTCCCGTTACCGCCACAAAAAGCAAACCGGCGGCGCCGGCCAATTCGCCGAAGTCTGGATGAAAATCGAGCCGCTGCCCCGCGATTCCGGCGTTGATTTCACCGAATCCCTCACCGGCCAGAATGTGGACCGCGTCTTTGTCCCCTCCGTCGAGGAAGGCGTGCAGAACGCCTGCCGCGAAGGCATCCTGGCCGGCTACAAGGTGGTGGACGTCAGAATTGATTTCTACGACGGCAAAATGCACCCGGTGGACTCCAAGGACATCGCCTTCCAAATCGCCGGCTATTTTGCCTTCAAAGAGGCCTTTCTCAAAGCCCGCCCCTGCCTGCTCGAACCCATTCACCAGGTCGAGGTCCATATTCCGGAGGACTGCCTGGGCAAAGTCATGGGCGACATTTCCAGCCGGCGCGGCCGCATTCTGGGGGTGGACACCGACGGCCTGTTCCAGGTGATCAAGGCCCTGGTTCCGGCCCGCGAACTTTACCGCTACTCCAGCACCCTGCGTTCCCTCACCTCCGGCCGCGGCGTTCACTCCGAAGCCTTCGATCATTACGAGGAAATGCCCCGCGACATGGAACAAAAAGTGATCGAGGAGGCGAAAAAGCGCAAAGCCGAAACCCATGTCAAGTGAAATGCTTCCGCCGCGTCAGCGCCGGGCGCATCTTGACACTGTTGCTGGCGGAGTGCGGCCGTCCCCGGCCGCAGCAAGCCGGGGATTCTTTGGGTGCGCAGAAAGATCACCGGCGCCCCATGCTTCCCACGCTGCTGCGCCCGAGGACGGGGAATGGCGCTTAAATAAGACCTAAAACTTTCTTACCCAGCCTCTTACGACGCGGGGGATGCGGGATGGTTTCAAACAAGACCTGACGGCTCAAGCGTTGCATGGCTTTGATGGTGGCTTGCACCTCCCGCCACTCGGCAATGGCGTCATGGAGCCACTCATATTGTTCTTTGGAGAGAGCGACACTGACCGTTTTGCCTTTGACCTTGCGGGTCCACTGATAACAAGGGCCGCCTGCTCCGGGGCCGCGGTCTTGCACGTAGCCCTCGCTGATCCAGCCGGTTCTGGCCAGCCGGTCGCGTAATTGGGCGTATTGGGCCTGCCATTGGGCTGGCCGGGTTGTTTTGTGAGTCGGCATAAAGAAAAGAGTAGCAGACGTGTCAATAAGGCGGTATATATACCGCCTTATGCCCGACACCCCCTTCTTCCCGGCCTGGCGGCCCCGTCTGGCGGCGGCGGGCCGCCGCTGTGCCCACAGCCTGGCGCGCCTCCGTCACGCCACCTTGAGTCAGATCGAGGACCGCCTGGCTCCCGCCTTGCCCACCGACCTCCTGCGAAAACCGGCCGCCGGCGACTACTCCCGCGAGCAGGTTTACACTCTGGTTCGCACCTGGTGGTGCTGGGTCTGGCCAGTCTTCCAAGCCAACACTTCCTGCCGCCACGTCGTCCTTCAGGTGCAGGCCCTGCTGGCCTTGGTCCAAGGCCCGGAACCGGAGCCGGACAGCAGCGCCTATTGCCAGGCCCGCGCCAAACTCCCCCTGGCCTTGCTGGAGCAAGCCTTCGCGGCCAGCGCCGACAGCGCCGAAAAGCGCGCCCCGGCCAGTACGCTGCTACAGGGCCGCCCGTTGAAAGCGGTCGATGGCAGCGGCACCCACCTGCCCGACACCCCGGCCAATCGGGCGGCCTTTCCCCCCAGCCAAAGCCTGCAGCCCGGCGGCGGCTTTCCCCACCTGCGCGTGGTGGCTCTGTTCTCCGCCGCCAGCGGCGCCCTTTTGGCCAAAGCCACCGGCAGCCTGCGCTCCTCCGAACTGGCTCTGTTTCTCCACGGCTTGCGCTCGGCTTTGCACCCCGGCGACATCCTCTTGGGCGACCGCGCCTATGGGGTTTATATTATCGCCGCCGTCCTCCAACTCCTGGGCGTGGATTTGCTCGCGCGGGTCTCCGTGCGCAACCGCAAGGTGGATTTCCGCCAGGCCCGCCAACGCCTGGGTCACTGGGACGCGCTCTTTACCTGGTCCAAACCCGGCCGGCCTTCGCCCCTGCTTTCGTTCCTGGAATGGCTCGGACTGCCGCCGCAGATCACGGTGCGGGTGCTGCGCGCGCGCCTGAGCCGGGCCGGCTTCCGCACCCGCCACCTGACCCTGGTCACGACCCTGTTGGATGCGGCGCTTTTTCCAGCGGAGGAACTGGCGGCCGCTTATGCCCGGCGCTGGCGCATGGAACTGTGCCTGGACGATCTCAAAACCACCCTGGGCATGCAGAGCCTGCATTGCCTCTGTCCCCGCATGGTGGAGAAAGAACTCCTGCTCTTCCTCACCGCCCATAATTTCCTGCGCTGGATCATGGCCGAAGCCGCGCAAAGCCAGAACGTGGACTTGGATCGGATCAGTTTCAAAGGCAGCCTGGACGCCTTCCGGCAATGGACGCAGGCACTGGCACAACTCGGACACGCCCGGAACAAAGGGGGACGGCGCCGCCAATTATGGCAGCGGCTGCTCCGAAGGCTGGCGACCGATCTGGTGCCCAGGCGTCCGGGAAGAGCGGAGCCGCGCGCTGTCAAGAAACGATCCAAATACCCCCATTTGAACAAATCGCGGCATCAATACCGCCAGCCCTGGAGCCGCAATAAACGCCGCCGTCTGGCCCGGGCCAAAAGAAAGGCTTCCCTTATTTAAGCGCCATTCCCCGAGGACGGGCGCACTCCTGTAGCCTTCTTGCGCCTGACTTCGGTAGCAGTGTCAAGATGCGCCCGTCAGCGCCTTAACGATTCGGGGCGCGGTCAATGGTAACGCGGTTGGTGGAAATATCACCGGCGTTGGTCAGGATGTCGTCCAGGCGCACGCCGTGAAAGGAACAATCCTCCAGGCGCACGCCGGCAATGGTGGAGTTGGTCGTGCCGATGACGGAGAGCACGCGCGGGCTGTTTGCCGCCGTGACGTTCTGCATCACCACGTTGCGCACGACCGGCGGGAACGGCCCGGAGTTGACCCGCGAATAAACCAGGTCAATGGTCAGCACCTGTTCCTTGACGCTGCCGACCTCGATGTTGCGCATGAAGACGTTGGCAATGACGCCCCCGCGCTGGGCGTTGGATTTCAGGCGCAAGACGCAGTTCAGGTTCGGGCTGTCCATCCGGCAGTTTTCGGCAAAAACATTGCTCACGCTCCCGGAAACTTCGCTGCCCACCACCACCCCGCCGTGCCCGTCCTTCATCACGCAGTCCCGCACCACGATGTTTTGCGAAGGGACATGCACGCGGCGGCCATCGGCGTTCTTGCCGGACTTGATGGCGATGCAGTCGTCGCCGGTGTCAAATGTGCAGTTTTCGATGAGCACGTCGCGGCAGCATTCGGGATCGCAGCCGTCGTTGTTGGGGCCGTGGCTGGAAATGGCGACCCCGCTCACGGTGATGTTGGTGGAGAGAACAGGATGGATTTCCCACATGGGAGAATTGGTAATGCGCACGTCCGCGATGAGCACATTGCGGCAGCGATAGGGCTGGATGAAATTGGGCCGCAGTCCCCCGCCTTCGCCGAAGACGCGTTCCGCCACCGGCAGGCCGGCGTCGGCCTCGTCCATCAGTTTTTTGCTGCCGCCGCCCGCGCCCTGCGCCCGCAAGCCCCACCACGTCTGCGCGCCGGACCCGTCGAGAGTGCCCGCGCCGGTGACGGCGATGTTTTCCTGCCCGAAGGCATAAATGAGCGGCGAATAGTTCATGCACTCGGAGCCTTCAAACCGCGTGAAAACAACCGGCAGAAATTTCGCGCGGTCGGGGCTGAATCGCAGCGTGGCCCCCGCGGCGATGTGCAGGTTCACGTTGCCCAGCAACTGCACCGCCCCCGTGAGAAAGGCGCCGCCGGCCACCACCACCCGCCCGCCGCCCGCCGTGTGGCAGGCGGCGATGGCCTGGGCGATGGCGTCCGTGCAATCGGTCGCGCCGTCCCCCTTCGCCCCAAACCCGGTGATGGGGAAATCGCGCGCCGGGAATTGCGGCGGCTGAATGCGGGCGAGAATGGCGGGAACGAAGTTCCACCCGGCCGCGCCGGCCGTGGCGCCGGGTTCCTTGGGCGCAGGATGCAGCGCGCACGAAGTAACGGCGACTGCCAACAATAAAATAACCGGATGATTCTTCATTCTAGCGATGAAGCATAAACTCTTCGATTGTCATCCCTATGTCCCTGGCAATCTGGCGCAGCAGAAATGGCGAAATATCCCGTCCCGAATGAAACGGCACGGTTGTGCCTCGTCCGTCCGGATGCCGGTATTGTTTATGGGAACCACGCTGCCGCACGACGCTGAAGCCAGGGTTTTCAAGAATGCGACCGACCTCCCGCGCTTTGAGAACCGGGATCGCGCCCATGGCTAAGGCACGGTGACGGTTTGTATGCCGAGAAACTCAGCCTCCAGCCGGGGTTCGCCATCCTCTGTCAACATCGCGATCACTTCCTTTAGATTCTGGTTCATCTCATCCAGCGTCGCGGCTTGCGAATGAGCGCCCGGGAAACCGGGAACGTAGCCTGCCAGAAGTCCAGTCTCAGGACATCGCTCGACGATGGCAGTGTATGTTTTCATATCGCAATCATAGAGTATTCCCAACTTGTGGACTGTCAACCCCAGCGCTCTTCCGCGCGTCCATCACTCGGCTGGCACTGTGTTTATTGCAAACAAAAAAACTTGGCCGCGCGATCAAAACTCCATCACCTTTTCCGCCGTGGTCACAAGTTGGACCGGCCCGAGCAGACCCGAAATCATCAAGGGCGTCCGGCGCGTCAGCTTGCGGATGTTGGTCTGTGTCACGCGCTGGGCGGCGGGCAGGAACTGGTCGCCGATGATGCGATTGGGCCAGAAGTTGGTCACGCGGACGACCAGCCTGTTTTTTCCGGGGCGGGCCGCGCCCGTCAGGTCCACCCGCCACGGCGGCTTCCACAAGATGCCCAGAGGATGGCCGTTGAGGACAATTTCGGCCAACTCATGAACCTCTCCCAGATCAAGCCAGAGATGAAGGCCGCTCCCCAACCGGGCCGAGTCAAGATCAATTTCCCGCGTATATTGGAGCGTGCCGGAAAAGTATTTGAGCTTGGGGTCGTCAAACTCCGTCCAGGACTTCAACGACGGCAACGGCATGGCTTGGGTTACGGAACTGTCAAGTTCGTGCAGCGGCGCCTCCAGCGTCCAGCCGTCCGCCAGCGCGACGGGATCGGGCAAGGGCGCAACGATGACCCGGGCAACGCGTCCGAGTGAGTCGGTCAGTTCATAGCGGCCCGGCGCGCCGGTTTGCAGGACAGACTGGCCGCCACGCTCCGACACCTGCACCGCGCCGGAAAAATCCCGTGCCGAGCCGGTAACGAAAACCGGCTGGCCGTCCTTGCTGGCCCCGATCACCGACGCCCGGGCAGGCCCGCGAAAGAGGACGAAGGCGGAGCCGTAAGGTTCCAAGCGCAAGGGCACGGCCGTGCGTCCCTCCTTTTCCTCGCAGGCAACGCCGCGGCGGATTTCCCCGCTGTCCGGCAGCCACAATTCCGGGGCCTTGCCCGCCACCCGGAAGGTGCAGGTGACGTTTTCCCAGTGGTTGGTGGGGTTGGCCACAAAGTAAATCTCCGTCGCGCCATCGCGGCGATGGATGTAGTCCAGGACCACCCCCGGATTGGCGCCGCTGAACTCGAAGTCCGGACGGACGCCGTCGTCCAGCAGTACCTGGCGCGCGGCTTTTCCCCAGATGACACGGCCTTTGCCAAAGGAATGCCCGGTTTTGGCGGGGTCGTTGGCGCCGCCCCAAAGTTCCGCGGCCAGCGCGGCCACTTCCACGTCGCATTGGGGGAAATTTTCCAGGCCGGTGGCCGCGACCGGGCGCGGGCCGATGACGGTCGCGCCCCCGGCCACCAGGGTCTTGACCTTGCGCAGGACTGGCAGGGCGATGCGATTGTCATCGGGCAGGACCAGGAGGCGGTAGCTCATGCCATCGGGCAGGACGATGCGCCCATCCCGCGCCGCCATGCGGTTGAGGAGGACTTCCTCGGTGGCAACGTCGTAGTCGAAACCGGGCAGGACCCTGGCGGTGTTGGCGCGTTTGAGCTGGGTGAAGTTGGGCACGCCATCGCCATAGTATTGACATGCGTCGGCGACAAAGAGGCCCTGCTGCATTAAAAACTGGCAGCAGTTGAGGTAGGAGACAAAGGGGCCGGAAACGGGCCACCAAGTGGTGTTGGGATTGATATGGGTGCCGGCGAAGTATTGCTGGCCGGGCAGGCCCATGGCGGCGGGGGAGCAGACAAAGGCATGCCAGACCAGCCGGTTCAAGCCTTCGCCCAGGGCGCGGTCAAAGGTCGGTTTGAGGTTGTCCCACAGCGTCTCCTGCCAGTGCAGCCCGATGTCGGTAAATCCTTCCCCCACCACCAGACGCCGCCCGTAGGTGTGCGCCGCGCTGGCGGGTTGCTTGATGAAAAACCGGTCGGTGTCCGCTATCCGATGGATGGGCGACCGCGCCCAGAACTCCGACATGGGCGCGTCGTCCAGGCCCAGGCATTGCAGCGAGTCCACCGGCACCGAGTGCGGGCCGCCGGACTCGGGGTGAATTTCCATGCCGTGCCGGTGGGCGCCCTCGCTGAAAAGCTTGAAATGATTGTCAATGGCCAGGTCCCCGATGGTGCGGCGGAAATCGTGCAGAAAGCGGTCGCTCACCCGCCTGCTGTCCACAATGTATCCCGCCAGCACCGGCAAAAAGGGCAGCAAATCGTAGCCGCGCCGGCGCTGGAATTCCGCCCGCAGGCTGGGCGTCCAGTTGAGCACTTCCACCTCCCAACTGTCGGTGTGCAGGTACTTCAGGGTCTTGCCCGCCAGCGGCCCGGCGTCGGCGATCAACGGTTCCACCGCCTGGGCCCAGTAGGAACGGAAAATGCCGCCATCAATCGGATCCAGCGCGTAGCCCTGCCAGGTCTGGCTGCTGGTGGAAACGCGGCTGTGGTCGTTGAGCGTGTAACCCAGCCGCAGAATCTCCCAGTCGCCCGCCGGCGCGTCCCAGCGCAACACCCCGTCGCCGCCCAGCCCGGCCGTGATGTCAATAACTTTTTGCGAATGGGTGTCCTCCTCGCCCGCAATGTCCGGCCATTCCTGCAACAGCGGCGCGCAATCCGGGGTGGACCAGCCCAGGCCCTTGATCAGGGCCTTCTCGCTCCAGTTCTGGAGGGGCGGCCGCGGATGGGCCGCTGGGTCCACCGGAAAGGCCAGCACACAGACCTCGCGGTACAATTCGGGGGCGTGCTTCGGCAGGGCCAGCGAGTTGCTAAACGAGAGCGAGCCGTGGACGCGGGTTTCCGACCAAGTGAGCTTCTTGGGCGCGTCTTCCGCCTTGATCATCGGCCCGCCCAGATTCCAGCCGCTCTGGATGTTCAGGCTCATCTCCAGGCCCAGCCGGCTGGCTTCCTGGAGGGTGAATTTAAAAAGCGCGCGCCATTCCGGGCTGAGGTAAGCGGGACCGGCCGGGACCTGGGCGTTGCCCTCCTGGTCCGCGCCGCCGGCGTCGGTGATGATGGCGCCGCCGAAACCCTTGGCTTTCATCTCTTCCAGATCGCGGGTGATGGCCGCCTTGGTGACATTGCCATTGAGCCACCACCAATAAGCCCTCGTGCGGGCCTCCGGCGGCGGATTGGCAAACCCGGCCGCCAGCGCGTCCTCCGCCCGCGCCCCCAAGCTGGTCGCCAGCAGAATCACGAGCAAAAGCAGTGATATCCTTGGGATCATGGCGGGAGCCTGGTATTAGTTGAAGAGACCGGGCACATGGTCATTTGAGCGGCCAACCGCCATGCCGTTCGATGCTGGCGTCTATTTCTCCCATGAACCGCCGGGTTTCCGTGAGCGCCCAGATGATGCGTTGATATTCCGCCTGTTCGTCGTAGCCGAGCGTGCGGCCGATGCGGTCTTTCAGCCAGCGTTGGGCAGGCAGGTAGCCTCCGATGGGAAATGTCCAGGCAGTCTCCGGAACAGGCTCGAAATACTGTTCGTCATTGATCCAAACACGACCAGCCTTAATATCAGGCCAAGAACCCGTTTCAACCCGACCACAGGGTGTGGAGCTTCTCATTTTTTTTGCTCCGGAAAGAACCAAGGATGCAACAGGTTGGAACCGAATGTCGGTGACCTTGTCTGTTCCTTTGACTGGATGAAGCACCGGAGTGTTATTGCCCTGTCCGCGCGCGTGCAAATCCACCAGCCAGCCTCCCAACCCCGACAATTCTTGAAAAAGGTTCAAATTGCTCGTAAGTGGGAGACGTGGAAAATCTGCGCGGAGGAATTCCACGTAACGTTCCCGATAGGCCGGACTGTGAAAGACCGCGTAGGCGTAGTTGAAAATACAATCCGGACCGACTTCCCTTTTGGACGGGCGACCAAAATCGTCCGGCACGAACTTGACCTGCAACTTCTCGCAAGCATCCTTAATGAACGCGGCGCTCAAGTTCGGGCGGCGACCGTTGTCGTGCGGGAACAGGTCTTCCGCTGGCAGCTTGCCATTCGGGTAGAGATAAAGGGGAAAGGCAGAATTGATGTCATAAGCAGCAACAGATTTATGGGCAATGAGCGTCTCCGCCGAAAACGCAGCCCAATTGTCGCGTGTTTGCCTCGTGAGAATCATTGCGAGATTCCTCCCTGCAATCATGTGGGCCATTACTTCGTGTCTCGGCATACAAAGGAACCCACGAGTCGTTCCGCTGTAATAGGTCCAACGCCGATCAAACGGGCGATAAAGAATGTTCTTTATTTTAGTGGAATCAAAACCTGTATTGTTTATGTCCTCTTGCGCGAGGTGAACTTTCCAGTCGCGAGCGTCAGGCCCAAGCTTAAATTCGGCACGGGCCTTTTCAACAGAATAGGAAGCAAAACTTTTGACACGAGGTCCCACTTCGGACTTATTCCAACAAATGGTCAGCGCATCACGCGCCGTAACTATTCCAGCGCTGTTCACCGGCATCATTTCCGTGACTTTCCAACCGGCCTCGTATTCCTTGAGCCGTCGGGTGTGTTGCGGAATGAACAAATATTGCGGCGCAGTTGGTTCGAGCCTTTTCCAAACTGTGCTCTCCAACTGGCTGGCGTCCAGCCAATCGTACTTCGTCTGACGCTGGGCGCCCCAAAGATGACAATGACGCACAATCGCATTTGCTTTCTCCTTCTTGTTTGCCCGCGCGTCGGACGGCAGTTTTACGAAGATTCCAATTGCCACGCCTTGCTGGATGTCGAAAACATTCTTGTCCGCTTCGCCGCTGTTAGGAACGGTTTCCTTTTTGTTTGTATTTCCGTGTAAATCGAGGACGTAGATCTCATCGAAGGTTTGCATGAGATTCTGTCTCATGCCGCGGAAGGTCGGGTTGTCGAGATAACCGTGGTTGGTGATGAAGGCCAGCACGCCCTGTCCAGTCTGCTCAATACGCCATTGGCCCCAGCGCAGGAACTTGACGTAATCATCCTGCAACCATTTGGGATTGCGCTCGCCAAGCGGCTGGCCGTCGCAGAAGTAGTAATCGCGGACCAGCTTGGAAATCCATTCGCCCGTGTTCGCGCTGTGGCCGGCGTAAGGCGGGTTGCCCAGCACCACAAGAACGGGCTTGTGCTTCTTGACCTCGTAGGCGGAGTTGGCCTCGTTGCTTAAGGCGCGCAGCGGGCCAAGCTGTTCGGCGGTGTGTTCCAGGTCCTCCAGCGTGTTGGTGAGAAAAATGTTCACGCGCTCGTTGCCCTGCGGTTCGTAGCTCCATTGCTGGCGGAAGAGCGGCTCCTCATCCATCGCCGCCAGGGCCAGGCCGATCTTGAAATGCGCCACCGCGTATGGCGCCATCAGCAGTTCAAAGCCAAAGAGCCGCGGCAATAAATGTTCGTGAACATAACTGCCCCACTGGCCCGCGTTTTTCCTGGTCTTGAACTGTGAACGGATGAAATCGAGCACCGTGTAAAGAAATGTGGCCGTGCCGGTGGCGGGGTCAAGAATGAGCACGCGATGGGTCTCGTCTGTGATCTCGCGCTCACCCTCCTTGCGCTTCACGGTGATTTTCTGGTGGTCGGCAAGCCCGGCCTTGATGCCGAATTTGTCCTTCAGAAGGCGGTCAATGCTCTGGACGATGTAGTTCACCACCGGCTCGGGCGTGTAATAAACACCCCGCAGTTCGCGCAGCTTGGGATCGTAGGCTTGGAGGAAAGTCTCGTAGAAGTGAACCACGGGATCGCGGCGGCGGCCATGTTTGCCAAAGTCTTCCATCACCCGCCCCATGTCCGCGTGGTCAAGCGTCTGGATCAAATCCTCAACAAACCCGGCAAACGGCTCATCATCCAGCGCCGCGCCGGTGATCTGCTCAAAGAAGGTGCGAAGAAAAGGATTGGTGCGCGGGATGAGTTTTTGAGCTTTCTCGCGAGTGAACTTGGTGCTGCCGCTGGCAGCGCGGGCGCTGAACAAACCATAGGCCAGTGTCTGCGCAAACATGTCGGCGAATTCGCTTACGGCTTCGGCTTCTTTCGTGGCGTCGGGGTGCTGTGCGAGTTCGGGCAAGAGCGTGGCGGCGAAGGCCCCGCGCCAGTCGCGGAGTTGCTGCGAAGCCTGCCCGGTGAGAAACGCGCGGATGATGATGTCGCGCATAATGTGCGTGAGATTGGCCAGACGCCGCGCCAGTTGCTCGGCGGAGACTATGTCCGCCGGCTTTTGCGAAGTAAAACCCAGCAGAAGAAGGCGGGCACGTTCCATTTCGTCCGCTGCAACCGGCGCAAGTTTGCCACTCGGGGCGACGTTGGCCAGTCGGAAGGTTTCGCGCTTCTCGCCCTCCACAAACCAGCGGAACTCGAGATAATCGGTCAGCAGCAAATTGGGCATCCCGGGGAGATAGCGCTTGAGCTGATCGCCGCCCTCGTGGTCAGCGAGCTCCGCGCCGATGTTCTTGGCCTCGATGTAGCCGATGATAAGTTGGTCGCGCTTGCGGGAAACGACGTAATCCGGCGCACCGCAGGAGGATCGCTTCGGTTCGTTGGTGCAGATGACGTTTTCGTCAAGGGCTTCGATCAACTCCTTGAGCGCAGGGCGATGGGTATGTTCGGTGGCATCGCCGCGTTTGAGGGCGCGTTCGAGTTTGCGCAGATATTCCGTGATCGGATCGGGTTTGCCGCCGCCCCCGTATGCTGGGGGTTCTTCGTGAAGAAAATCGGCGCCGGTCATCATGGCATGGTGATTCGTTCCAGGCTGTTTGACGACCAAATTATCACTTGAAATCCAGTTCGGGCCGAAGCTGGTTGAGAATGGGCATGTCCAGGCCCGCCACCTCGGGCTTTTCCGGGCCGGGCAAGTCCAGGATCACCACTTCATTCTGGCCGGACTTGAGCCAGGGACCGGGGACATACAGGGTTTGCGCCGGGCCAATGTTCCAGAATCGTCCCAGGCAATGTCCATTAACCCACGCCACGCCCTTGCCCCAGGGGCGCATGTCCAGAAAAGTGTCGCCCGGATGCGCCACCTCCACGCGCGCCCGCCAAAACGCCGGCCCCGGTTTTTCCCGCGCATCGCGGTATTTCAGGCCGGCCAGCATCTTCGCGTCGAGCGGCAAGTTATAGACCTGCCAGCCGGTCAACGGCGTCGTCCCCGCTGCGCCGGCCAGCGTAAATCCGCCAATCACGCCTTTGTGATCGTGAATCTCCACTCCAAAATTCACCCGCCCCGCCGCTTCGACCAGGATGTCCAGCCGGGCCGGATTCTTGCGCTCCGGCAGCCGGACTTTATAGCTGCGGTTGCGGCGGTCCATGAACCCCACCCGTTCGCCGTCCAGATAAACAAACCCATAGTCATGGATGGCTTCCGCCGCCAGCGTGGCCTCCGGGCCGGGCGGCAGCGTGGTCCTGTAAAGAATACAGCCGTAACCCTGGCCGTATTCCTCCATGGCCCTGGCGTGCGCGTCCGTCCTGGGCGAAGGCAGATTGGCAAAAACCGGCGCGCATTGCGTGGCGGCGGCGGGCGCGATGGCAATGACCGGGTTTTTCGGAGGCGGCTCGGGGATGGTTTCGCCGGGAAGAAGATGCCGGGCGAACAATTCACGCGTCTTGAAAAATTTGTCAGTCGTCCAGCCCGCTTCGCTGATGGGCGCGTCATAATCGTAGGTGGAAGTGTCCGGCTTGAACGGATGATCCGCGCCGGACCACAGGCCGAAGGTCGTGCCGCCATGCGCCATGTAGATGCTGAAGGAAGCGCCGGCGTTGAGCATGTAATCCAAATCCCGCAGGTAATTGCTCGTGTTGCCGGTGTGATGCGGCGCGCCCCAGGTATCGAACCAGCCCGGATAAAATTCCCCGCACATCAGCGGCCCCTTGGGCAGAATGTCCCGCAGGGCCTTGAAGCTGCCCGCCGGATCGGCCCCGAAGTTGACCACCGGGAAAAGGTCCGCCCGGTATCCGTTCTTCAGATCCCCGGTTGGATTGCAGGCAAAGAGCGGCACGTCAAAACCGGCCTCGAGCAGGCTCTGGCGCACCGCGCCCATGTATTCGGCGTCCTTGCCGTAAGAACCGTATTCATTTTCCACCTGCACCATCAGAATCGGGCCGCCATGCGTTATTTGCAAAGGCCCCAGGACTCGTCCCACTTGCTTGAGATAGAGCCGGGCCGCGTCCAGATAGAGCGGGTCGCGCGTGCGCAATTTGACCCCGTCATTTTTCAGCAGCCACCAGGGCAGGCCGCCCATTTCCCATTCCGCGCAGGCGTAGGGGCCGGGCCGGAGAATGACCCACAGGCCCTCCTTCTGGGCCAGCCGGCAAAACTCGGCGATGTCCGCCTGGCCGCTCCAGTTGAATTTGCCCGGCTGTGGTTCGTGCATATTCCAGAAAAGATAGGCGCAGACCGTGTTCAAGCCCATCGCTTTGGCCAGGCGCAGCCGGTGCTGCCAGTATTCGCGCGGCACGCGGGCGGCGTGAATCTCCCCGCAGCGGATTTGCAGCCGCTGTCCGTCCAGCAGAAAATCATCCCCGCCGATGGCAAAGGTATGTGGCGCCGGCGCGGCGGGGGGCGGCGGAGGATGAAAACATCCGCCGCCCAGGCAGAGCAAAGCGGCAGTCAGCCCCATGGTAAACAGGCTTTTCAGTTTCATCTCCAAAAATGATTCCGCCTGAGAAATGCAAGCCAGCCGGCCGTTTGTCAAGGACGCCAGCTAAAGGATGCATCTTGACGCTGCTGCCGGCGGAGTGCGGCTGTCCCCGGCCGCAGCCAGCCAGGGATTGTTTGGGCGCTCTGGGAAATCACCGCCGCGCCGTGTTTCCCACGCTGCTGCGCCCGAGGACGGGCGCGCTCCTGTGGCAATCTTGCGCCTGACGCTGGCAGCGGTGTCAAAATGCGCCCCGACGGCCTCGGCCTTTCTGCCATTACGGCGCGACAGTCCTGCCTGCCCGGCCATTCTCATTCGCCCCCGTGGCGGCACGGTTTGCTGATCTTCAACGGTTGGCGGGCCTTTGCAGCCCTTTGCGATTACAAATCTTCTCGCTTCTCGCCGTGGTATTTTCAATGCTGGGGGCGTGCCGAAGTGGGTGAAAATGTTCGTCGGGATTCTGCTGCTGCCGGTCTGCGCCGCAACGGCCAAGGCGGTCTGGCTGGTCCTGGCCCAGACCAGCGGCGGGGCGGACCGCGTTCTGGCTCCCCATGCTGGCCGGGGCGGCCTGCTGGATTGTCTTGTTCCTGCTCCTGCCCAAGCCCATGTGGGTCTATGTCTTCGGCCATGAATTGACCCACGCGGTCTGGACCTGGATTTTCGGCGGGAGCGTGAAAAAATTCAAAGCCGGGGCGGAGGGCGGCCATGTGGTGACCACGAAAAGCAATTTTCTCATCGTGCTGGCCCCGTATTTCTTCCCCTTGTACGCCGTGCTGCTGGTGGTGGTTTTTGTGGTGTGCATCCTGGTTGGGGCCTGGCATCGGGCCTACGTGCCGTGGTTTTATCTGCTGCTCGGCGCGGCCTGCGCTTTTCACCTCACCCTGACCTGGCACATTTTGCGGACCCGGCAAACGGACATCACCAGTCAAGGCTATATTTTTTCCGCCGCCGTGATTTTCCTGGGCAACGCCTTGGTGCTGCTGATCGGGGTGCCGCTGCTGACCCGGCACAGTTTGCTGGACGCGCTGATTTCGTGGCTGAAATGCAACCAACAGGTGCTGCACCGCATCGCGCAGTGGATTTAAGGGATGGTCTTGAGACGGAGCAGGGTCGCGCCTTTGGCCCGGCCTGGAAGGGAGGCTTCGACCACATAGTTTTCCCGCAGCCAAGGCAGGATCTTTTCTCCCAACTGGCCGGGGGCGCCAAATTGGGCGATGTTATGTTCCCGCAAATCGCGCGAGATGATAATGACGTAATCCGGCGGCGTGCGGGCCAACTCTTTGACATATAAATCTTCCTGGGAGAAATCCTCCGGCAAGGGCCTGCGATGGCGGGAGAGGTAGTTGATCATCACTCCCTCCGGCAAAACTTGCAGGGTGGCCTGCGGCGGAATGGTCCGCAGGCGCTCCACCGCCCAATTGACCAGCAACCCCGTTTCATCCACCTCGGGATCGAAGGCGTAAAAGCGGTCGCGGCCGGCTGCGACCGGCTGGGTTTGGTCCGCCCGGATGATGGCCGATTGCGCCACGAAGGAAGAGCAGGCCGTGCCCAGCACGAGCAGGCTGCCGAGCGCCGCCAGACGCCGCCCCCACAAGCCCGGGCCGGTCCATCGCGGAATCTCCGCCACCATTACGGCCGAGGCCACCATGCCCGCCAAGGCCGCCTGGGAAAAACCAAAATGATCAATCCGCGCCCGCAAGATCATGCGGGCCAACATCGCCCCCGCCAGCAAAACCAGCGCCAGCGCCATGAGGGCGCGCTTTTCCGCGCGTCCGTTTTGCCGCCACTCGCGCCGCAGCCGCACCGCCACGATCACCAAGGCGATGGCCATCAATCCCGGCAGGCACCGGCCCGCATAAGAGTCAAAATGAATGGAACGGATGACGGCCAGGGCATTAGCGAGGCTCGGGTGCAAAACCCAGGAGGCGATTGTCTTTCTCTGTATGAAACAGACTGCGGCCAACGGGGCCAGCGCGGCGACCCAGCGCAACGCGCGCGAGCGGAACCGGTTGACCAACCATCCGGCCGCCCAGATGGTCCCGATCACCACCACGGCGCGGCAGGCGGCCTGCAATTCCAACCCGGCATTGCGCCAGGGTTGGTCAAAGCCCGTGAAAAGCGACTGGTGAACCAAGTCGGCGCGTTTTTCGTGTTCCACCAGCACCAACCACCAGGCCTGGCAGGAATCCACCAGGGCGGCCGGCCACGCTTCGCCGCGGGCCAGCCAGGCCGCGCATCCCAGGGTGGGCAGCGCCACCCCGCCCAGGATCAGCGCATACTCCGCCGGGCGCACCGGCGGTCCTTGGCGGCGGCGCACCAGCCAGCCGGCGATGGCCAAAATTCCTGCCGCCAGCATGAACTCCGGTTTCAACACCGCCGCCACCCCGCCGCACAGGCCGAGGAAAAAGGCCAGCGGGCGCGAGGCTTGCCGGCACCATCGCACCAGCACCAAGGCCGTCACCAGCAGGAGCAGGATGCCGTGGGTGGCTTCATGGGTGTAGGGCGTGGCATAATTATAATTGCCCACCCCGTTGAGAATGGAAAAAGAGAAAACCGAAATGAAAACCGCCAAAGCGGCGAAGGCGGCCAGCCGCCCCCACGCCGCGCGAAAGGCAAGGTAAGCCAGCACGACAATCGCCCCATAAACCACCAGGTTGGCCGTGACCAACACCATCATGCCCGGGCCAAAGCACTTGAAGAGAAGGCCGTTGCACAGCAGGGACAGCGGCCCATAGTTCCAGACAAAGTCATGATAAGGCGCCGCGCCCTGCGACACCCGCCAGATGTCATACCATTGCGCCCCGGTGTCCACGATGGCGTCCGGCCACTTGCGCCAGGACAGATGGAGGAAGCAGGCCGCCAACAGCGCCAGGACCAACAGGCCAACCCACTCACCAACCCCCGCCCGCGGGAACAAAGCCGGCTGGTCTGCGCTGTCATTGCGTTCCGGGCCTGTTGCCATAACTGATTCTGGTCCGGCCACTATACGGGGGCCACGAGGCCGGGTGTCGAGCAAATACGTGACATGGCCATTGGGTCATGCAATCCTCGGGCCGTCACGGAAAAACAGATCAAGCCACGGACGCGGATCTTTCACCATTCACTATTCACCATTCACCATTCACCATTCACTGTTCGTAATTCCAGTCTTCACTGCCATCCATGCATGGAATCGTAGCGGAAGGTCATTTCGGCGGGATTGTAGGCCTTGTACCATTTGACGTGGCTGTCGGTGAAAAGAATGTTTTGGCCGCCGCTGTGGACCTGCCAGCCCTCCGCCGGGTTTCCATTGGTGGCGCCGCCCACGCAATTCTGCGAGTAATCATCCTTGTCCGCGTCCGCCGCGCTGCCGATGGTCCAGAGCGTGTCGCCGGAGAGCACCTGGGCGGCAGGGAATTGAACCAGTTTGGTGTCCACCGATCCGAAAGTGCCATAGAAAATGTAAGCGGCCCGCGCGCCGTTGAAGTAGCTGAACTGACTTTGCAAATCCGACGGGCAACGGAAGATATTGCTGCTTTTGGTGAAAGGCAGGATTTGCTCCATCCAACTCTGCTCGTGGGTATTGGGATCGGTCTGGTCCCACAGAATGGTGCCGCCCGACTCCGGGTAAAAGCCTTTGAACTCGTCGCCATACATGACCATGCCCAGGCCAATTTGGTGGAGATTGGAAGCGCATTTGGTTCGGATGGACCACTGTTTGGCCCCCGCCAGGGCCGGGAGCAACAGGGCCGCGAGAATGGCGATGATGGCAATGACCACCAGCAATTCGATCAGCGTAAACGCCCGCCGGTCGCGCCTGGCCAAAGTTGCATAAGTCGGCTTCTTCATCGTAGCCATGCTACCCGCCGGGCGCGCTCCTGTCGAGAACTGGTTCGGGGGAATTCGCCGTGGAGCGCTCGGAAAAAAATTGCCGGAGCGGGGGGATGGGACAATAATGGGCGGTGATGCAGGATCCGAAAGCCACCGCCGCGCTGCTGAAAAAGGAGACGCGGTTGCGCCCCGCCCTGGCCATGGTGCTGGGGAGCGGTTTTCAACACGCCCTGGGCGAGTTTGACCCGGCCTTTGAAATGGCCTACGGCCAGTTGCCCGGCTTCTCCACCGTCGGCGTGACCGGCCACGCCGGCAAGGTGGTCTTCGGACACTTCGACCACATCCCCGTCGTCGTGCTCAAGGGCCGGGCCCACTATTACGAAGGGCACGACCTGGAGCGGGTGACCTTCCCGGTGCGGGTGCTGGCGGAACTGGGCGTGCGAACATTATTGTTGACAAATGCGGCCGGGGCGGTCAACCGCCTGTTCCGCTCGGGCGATTTCATGGTGCTGGAGGACCACATCAATTTGATGGGGGCCAATCCCCTGCGCGGGCCCGGCCTGGCCGGGCTGCCGCGTTTTGTGGATTTGTCGCGGGTCTATGATGCCGGGCTGGTGAAGCTGGCCAAAAAAGCGGCCAAGGCGAGCAAGCTGCGCTGGCACGCAGGCGTGTATCTGGCGGTGTCCGGCCCCAATTATGAGACGCCGGCGGAGATTCGGGCCTTTCGGCGGCTGGGAGCCGACGCGGTGGGAATGAGCACCGTGCCGGAGGCGATCGTGGCGCGGCAATGCGGGCTGGCGGTGGCGGCCATTTCGTGCATCACCAACCTGGCGGGCAGCGACCCGGAGTCCGGCCCGGTGGCGCATCAAGACGTGCTGGCGATGGGCGAAAAAAAAGAAGGACGCGGTCGCCAAATTCCTCAAAGTTTTCGCCCAACTTTATGCGGGCCGATAGCGGGGGCAATGGCCCTTGGACGATCGGATCACGTTTGGACGGTGTAAGAATTGATTGACCCGGCACGGCGGGCGTGAGATGTTACAGTAATGAGCGGATGTCTCGCGCAATCAGATTTTCAAGAGTTGGGTGAGTCGTTTCTGCACGAATTTGATGTTCGTGTCCCCGAACTTTCACCTGGTTTGTGCAACCCGTTTAATCAAGAAGCGCGGCAGTTGGAAGCGCATCTGACCACCCTGTACAAAATAGTGGCAAAGCTGGCCCGTTCGGAGGAAGACATGGAACGTGTTGCGGCCTTATGGGGCATGATGGTTCACTTTTGCGATGAGGCGGCGCAGAGAATCTGCAAGCTTTCCAGCGAGCACCCACACTGTTCAGCCGGCCAATACTTTGACAGAATTTGTGATATGGGGAAAAAATGCCAGCGCCTCGCCATGATGCATTCGTAGATCATATCTCCAGGGCGAGGTTCGACGCCCTTGTTGGTCTGTACGACAGATTTGCTCATGCTATTGGCCCAACGACCCTGGCGCGGACGATGCGGAGCGGGCCTTTGAGGCTGAATTAACAAGTTGTTACGATAATCTACCCGAAGGTCCGAAGCCACCTTACAAGAATTTTCAAAGGGCCGTCATTTGGAGGTGCAAGCAGCAAATCATAAAGTCCCTCAAAAAGCCAGGCTCCATTTGATGTGTTCCGCGCTGGAAAACAATAGGGAAGCCCACCATGGACCTACTCTTGATTGGCGGCGGTGGTTGGGCCGGCGTGGACCTGGAGGTTGGCCTCGAAGACCAGTTTGGCCGGGGAAAACACTTTGGCCGAGGCCAGGTCAGGCTGATGGTGGGCGGAAACGGCCTGGACGATCGGCAGATCCAGCCCCCAGAGGCCGAGCAGACAGGCTCCCACCTCCGCGTGAGAAAAGCCCAGGACTTGGGTCTCCGGCTTGCCAAAGGGGCTGGGGTTGTCTTTTGGCCAGGGCGAGGATGCCGGCGTAGGTTTCCGGGGAATTGGCGGCCAGCATGACTTTGCCGACGTTGTGCAAAAGCCCGGCGATGAAGGCGAACTCGATGATGGCCGGTTTGCCGTGGTGCTCCCGGGCCAGCTTTTCGGCGGTGCGGGCCACGGCCAGGGCATGTTGCCACTCGGCGGCAGGACTGAATCCGCGGCACATTTTCTCGTCGGCAAAGGAAAAGGCCCAGGCGGACATGACCAGGGATTGAAGGCGGGCGGCGCCCACCAGGGCGATGGCGTCGGGAATGGAGTGGATGGGGTGGGCCAATCCCAGGGCGGCCGAGTTGACGATTTTAAGCAGGTGCGCCGTCAGGCCCACGTCCTGGGCGACCAGGCGCGCCACCCGATCCAGTTCAAATTGCGGGTCGTGCAGGGCTTCCACCACGAGGCGATGGGACTCAGGCAGGCTGGGAATGTTGCGCAGACGGAGCAGGATCGTGCGAAATGCCGGCCGGGCCAGCCACTGGTTGACCAGCACGGCCCGTTCGATGCGGTCGGCCCAGGTTTCGGAGGATTCTTCCTCTCTTAAGATGGTGGGGGGAAATCCCTCGAAGGTTCGATACGGCCCGTCATTCAGCCGGGAGCAAACCACGAAGCGCGAACAGGCGGGACATTGCTCCTCCAGAAGGTGCAGGGTGATTTTGACGACGGAGACTTTTTCGGAGTAGAAAATGATGCCGTCCATGCGCTCGGCCTTGATCAGGTCGGCCAGTTCCTGGCCCTGACAAGAAGTCGCCAGCAGCGACCGGCGGAATTGGGAGAGACGGGTTTCGATGTGATGGCGCCGCTCCGGGGTTTCCACCCAGAGACACAAGCGTTTTGCACCGGTGGCTTCTTTGGCCGTCATGTCTTGACAGGGCGTGAAAAAGCCGTCGCGCGATTTTCCGCCTTCTGCTTGAGGCAATACCTTGGCACGACCGGCTTGGCGGAGCAAGGGAAAATGGCATTTTCCTTCCCTTTGCCCAAGCGGGGGGTAAGTTTTCCGTGGCATGAAACTTGAATTTGACCCGATTGAATCGGTGGTGGCCGAGTTGCGCCGGGGACGGATGGTGGTGGTGGTGGACGATGCCGATCGGGAGAACGAAGGGGACCTGATCATGGCGGCCGAATGCGTCACCCCGGCGGCGGTCAATTTCATGGCCAAGCACGGGCGCGGTCTCATCTGTGTGCCCACCACTTACGAACGGCTCAAGCAGTTGGGCATCGAACAAATGGTCACGCAGAGCGCGGACAATTTCCGCACCGATTTCCAGGTCAGCGTGGACGCGGCCCAGGGCATCGCCACGGGCATCAGCGCGGCGGACCGGGCCAGGACCATCAAGGTCATGGCCAACCCGACGGCCGTGCCGGACGATTTGGCCCAGCCCGGCCATGTCTTTCCGCTGCGGGCCAAGCCGGGCGGGGTGCTGCAACGGGCCGGCCACACCGAAGCGACAGTGGATCTGGTCAAGCTGGCGGGAGCGCGGCCCATGGGGGTGTGTTGCGAGATCATGAGCGATGACGGCTCCATGGCCCGATTGCCCGAATTGAAACGATTTGCCCGCGCCCACAAACTCAAGATTTGCACGGTCGAAGACCTCATCCATTACCGCCGGGCGCGGGAGAAACTGGTGCAGCACCTGGAAGTGGTGAAGATGCCGACCGCCTACGGAGACTTTGAATTGCATCTTTATGTTTCCCAGACCGACGGCCAGCATCACCTGGCGCTGGTCTGCGGCCAGGTGGCGGGGAAGAAAAATGTCCTGGTGCGGGTGCATAGCGAATGTCTGACCGGGGATGTCTTCGGCTCGCGGCGCTGTGATTGCGGGCCGCAACTCCACCAGGCCATGCGGCAGATCGCGGAGGCGGGGCGCGGGGTCATTGTCTATATGCGGCAAGAGGGCCGGGGCATTGGCCTGCCCTCCAAGATCAAGGCTTACAAGTTGCAGGAGCGCGGCTACGACACGGTGGAGGCCAATCTCAAACTGGGCTACGGCAAGGACTTGCGCGAGTATGGATTGGGGGCGCAAATCCTGGTGGATCTGGGGTTGAAAACCATCTGCCTGCTGACCAACAATCCCAAAAAAGTCGTCGGCCTGGAAGGTTACGGCCTGGAAATCGTCAAGCAGCTTCCCATCAAGGCCGGCGCCAACCGCCATAACCGAAAATATCTCCGCACCAAGCGGGACAAGCTGGGGCATCTCCTGTGAGTTTTTATTCATGTTGACACCGGTCAAAAGCAGAAAATGGAGCGCGCAGGGCAGCGCCTTTGCCATTGTCGCCTCGCGTTACAACTCCCGTTACGTGGACGCGATGCTCATCGCCGCGGTGCGCGAGTTGAAACGGGCCGGCGCGGAACGCATCCAGGTGGTGCGGGTGCCGGGGGCGTATGAAATTCCGGTGGCGGCGGCGGGACTTTTGCAGGGGCGGCGGGCGTGGGCGGGGATCATCTGCCTGGGCGTGATCATTCGCGGCGAGACGGTCCATGCGCGGCAGATAGGCGATGCGGTGAGCGCGTCGCTGGCGCGCCTGCAAATCGAGCACGTCGTGCCGGTGATTCACGAGGTGCTGCTGCTGGAAAACGAGGCGCAGGCCCGGGCGCGTTGTCTGGGCAAAACCCACAATCGCGGCGCCGAGGCCGCCCAGACCGCCCTGGCCATGGCCCGCGTGATGGCGACGCTGGAATAGTCTTGTCTTAAAGAAGTTCAATTGCTCAGAGAATCATGAGGATTGCCAGGAAGCCGGAGGAAATCAGAATTGTTGAAGGAGTCGGCGAATGAAAGTTGTGTTCGACACTAATGTGTTGGTCGCGGCGGCACGATCCCGGCACGGAGCCTCGCATGCGTTGCTCTCGCGCTTGCCCGACCCTTGCTTTTAGCCGGTGATCTCCAACTCCCTTTTCTTCGAATATCGTGCCGTCCTCCTCCGTGAGGAGAATCTGCTCCAGCGTCCAGCCTCTCAGGCTGAGGGTTTTCTCGATTACCTTCTCGCGGCTGGCGATCTACAGGAGGTCTTCTTCCTCTGGCGACCCTTCTTGCCGGACCCGGATGACGATCTTATTCTTGAACTGGCAGTTGCGGCCGGTTGCAGCTATATTGTGACGCACAATCTCCGGGATTTCCGGGGAATGGAAAGATTTGGAATCGAAGCGGTTACCCCGTCCGATTTCCTGAAACTGATTGGGGAAAAAACATGAGCACATTGACCATCCAAATGCCCGAAAGTCTGGCCCGGCAACTCCGGGAATGCGCGGCCAAAGAGGGCCTGACCTTGGACCAATTGCTGTCCTCCGCCGCCGCGGAGAAATTAAGCGCCCTGATGACGCTGGAACACCTTCGCCAGCGCGCCCTTCGGCCCAAGCGGGAGGATTTCGCCGCCTTTCTGGACGGCTCGCCGGATGTCCCGCCCCTGCCCGGAGACGAAATATGATTGTCGTTGGGCGAACGCGCCGCCGGGCAGGCGGAAATTGCTGCGCAAGCCCCAACTGTGGTCGCAAC
This sequence comes from uncultured Verrucomicrobiae bacterium, assembly GCA_963707025.1. Lineage (GTDB taxonomy): Bacteria > Verrucomicrobiota > Verrucomicrobiia > Limisphaerales > Palsa-1400 > JBEKOF01. Next base: position 376,041 of record CAVPOM010000007.1, read on the forward strand.
ATTTGGCGGCCAAACTGTTCTGCAACCTCGTAAAAGGAAAAGAAAAAGGGGTCAAAAGAAAAAGGGGTCAGTTAATGGTATTGTCATATCGCACGGCATGTCGCACGGTCGAAACATCAGCCGGCGAGACAACGCGGCTACTCTCGCCAACTGCTCAGGAGTCAAGAATTATATTACAATACCATTAACTGACCCCTGCTTTCAGTCCATGTAAAGCGCAACACTCACTCAACCTGGAGCCGCGCCTGCAACGCCGCCCGGGTCAATTGTCCGGCGGTTTCACTCCGCCGCCGGCGGTAATTCTCCAACTGACCCTCCATTTGGCCGTCCAACTCGGTCTTGTGGTCGTGGTAATAGGACAAGGCCGCGTGGAGCTGGGCCAGCGAGAGATGAGGATGGGCCGCGTGCATTTCCTCCGCGTCCCAGTCGTATGCGGCGTGGTCCATGGCGACTTCAATCACCTTCACATTGCTGTCCGCGATCCAGGCCACTCCGCGCTCGTCCAGCCGGATATGGGTAATGGGTTCAACGACTAACATCATCCCATTGTAGCCGCTTTCCCATGGCTGGCAAGCGATTGTGCGGCAGTTGAAACAGCCGGGCGCATCCATCTTTGCCTCCCAAAACAACCGCGGAGAACACAGCGCGGCCGGCCGCCCCGCCAAAATCCCGGAACTTTCCGTTGACAGGTTCTGACTTAACCACTACTATTCGCTCAGTGATGACGGATCGCGCAAAGGGCGGGCGATGCGGCACGGCAGTTGGCCGCGCCCCCACCATCACTCCATCACTCCATCACTCCAGAATCCTTCAATACTCTACCAACTTACTGTACTTTATGATTCCCTGCGCATTCCCTGTCCTCCGCAGCTTTCAGCGAAGGAGAATGAGCCTTTCTGTGGAGAACCGTTCCAAGATACTGTCCATGAACAATTTACATATAATACGGAGCTTCCAAGGTCAAACCAGGTCAAACGTTGCGCCAGTGAAGTTGGTTGGAACGCGGGTGAAAGTCCCGCCCGTCGAATTAGGCTGTTCACGACGGAACACGACCTCAACAGCGCCGCCGCGAGGCGGGGTTGGAAGCTGAGGGAGATGAACAGACGGGCCGTAATGAAAATGAACCACATCCAATGAGCCTCGATAAGTTTAGAACCGGAGACAAGCCGAGCCGCTGTTTGACCGGCGAAGGCCGCAGGGAGGAGGCAGGGCAACAGTCAGAGCCTTCTCAACGCTCCGGCGGGGTCGGCGTGGACGGCACGTCTGGAAGTTCAACCAAGGTAAGCTGGGAGAACTCCGGCGGCGGGCGGCCAGCCCAACCGCCCGCGCAAGCTGGCAAGACCAGTCAGGCGAGCGGCCCTGCCGGAGAAGTCGGAGTTCCTCATAGTAGCGTGGACTTGTTTGCGCTCCAGGCGGATTTCCGCCGGGAGTTGCGCGAGCGAACGCAAAGGGGGAACACTTGCTCAATGCGTGGAGGCGAAGCGAAGGATGCGGGGATGGCCGGGGCGACCCGGATAGCAACCCCGGAGAAAGTTCGGCAGCTTCAAATCGCGCTCTATCGGAAAGCCAAAGCAGAGCCGAAGTATCGGTTCTGGAGCCTGTATGGGGAATTGCTGCGCAAGGACGTGCTCGAAACCGCCTTGGCAGCGCAACAGCGCAACGGCGGGGCCGCGGGAGTGGACGGACAGAGTATGGAGTCCATCACCGCCGACCCGGCCCTGCGCCAGCAATGGCTCGACCGCCTGCAAGCAGAACTCAAAGCCAAGACGTATCGGGCCAGCCCGGTGCGGCGGGTGATGATTCCCAAGAGCAGCGGAGGGGAACGGCCGTTGGGCATCCCGACGGTCAAGGACCGGGTGGTGCAAACGGCGGTGTATCTGGTGCTGATGCCGATCTTGGAGGCGGACTTTCATCCGCGCTCCTACGGCTTTCGGCCCAAACGCCGGGCACACCAAGCCATTGCGGAAATCCAACAAGCAGTGCAGCAAGGCTACGTGGAAATCATCAACGCGGACCTGACGAAATATTTCGACACGATTCCGCACCGGGAACTGATGAAGGCCGTGGCCCGGCGGGTCAGCGACGGCAGCGTGCTGCGGCTCCTCAAGAGCTGGCTGCGCGCCCCGGTCGCGGAGGAAGACCAGGACGGCACCAAGCGAGTGATCCCCAACCGGCGCGGCACGCCGCAAGGCGGGGTCATCTCGCCGCTGCTGGCCAACCTCTACCTCAACCCGCTGGATCACGGGGTGAACGAGAAAACCTCCGGCCAAGCCCGCATGGTGCGCTACGCCGATGACTTTGTCATCGCGTGCGCGGCGGGGTGCGGCGGAGGGCTGATAGCGCGGCTCAAGAAATGGCTTCGAGCCAAAGGGCTGACCCTCAACGAAGTCAAAACCCGAATTGTGAACATTCGCAAGGAAGGGATCAACTTCCTGGGCTTCAACCTGACCTGGCGCAAGTCCTTTGGAGGGCGCGGCTACCTGCACGTTCAACCCAGCCAGAAAAGCCGGGGGCCCTGCGCGAGAAACTGGGCGGCATCCTCAACCACTGGACGCAGGGGCGTCCGATACAGGAGGTGGTCAAAGAGGTCAACCAAGTCTTGCGCGGATGGGCGGGCTACTTCCACTACGGCAACAGCGTCTCGGTGATGAACCGGATGAAACACTACAGCCAAAACCGCTTTCGGCGCTGGCTGTGGCGCAAACACGGTTGCCGCCGCAGCCTGTGGGAACACTACGTTCCCGAGCAGTTGCACCAGCGTTATGGACTCTATGAACTGCCGACCACGGCGAAGTGGAAGGCGGCCCGATGAATGAGTTCGGAGAGCCGAATATGGGAAATCCGTCCGTTCGGTTCGATGAGGGGCGAAGTGGCAGCGCGAGACTGACAACTGCGGTCAGTTCAATCCGCCTCCTTCCACTTCGCCTACTCTACCAGGTCAAACCATATTCATGAACCTTGACCATCCCCAACACCCCAAGACGGAAAAGCTCAGTTACTCTATCATTTTACTATAGATTAAGTGTCTCGTGCGGCAAACCAGCTCCCAATTCCCGGTTAATCTCATTTCTGACATGACCCAAAATCCGGCCCTCTTTCTGGCGCTGCCGGACGGGAAAGGCAGGGTCCCGGCCCGCCGGGACTGCCCGCCGCCGGACATTGGCAGAAGAAGCAACGTCGTGCTGCGGTCGCGCAATTTTCGGGGATGGTTGTTTCCCGCGCCTTGTTTACGGCTAACGATTGGTTTAGGCAGGCGGCGGCAGGACTGGGCTTTGCGGCGGCAGCCCATAGGCGGCGCGGGTTGGGGCAAACGCCTTGATGAATTCCGGATCGCTCAAGCTGTAGGAACGCGGATCATCGAACAAGGCCTGCACCGCGTCGGAGTGCCTGAGGTTGCCGCTGTCGCTGGCCCAAGTCATCCACCAGCACCATTTGGGCTGCTGGGCCAGGACAGCCAGCGTCGGGGGCGGCCCCACTTCGGCCAGGGTGATGGGCTTGCCGTTGGCCAGCTTGAGCAAGTCCTCGTAGAAAGACTGTTTGAAGTCGCTGCCATAGACATCCAAGGCGGCAATATCAACGTACTGAGAGCCGGGAAAACATTCGGCGAACTGCAAGGAGGGCGGGTTGGCCCTGTCAACACTCCAAATCCAGATGAGATTGTTGAGTTTGTGGTGATTGACCAGCCGGTCGTAGATTTGGATGTACAGGTCTTTGGTTCCCTTGATGCCCTTTGCCGGGTCGGCCCGGCGTCCGCCCCGCCAAAACCATTGGCCGTTCATTTCATGGTAGGGCCGCCACAACACCGGGATGTGCGCGTCCTGAAGCTGTTTGAGGAAACCGGCGATGACGTCCACCTGGGCGCACCAATGCTGGAACAGATCGGTCCCGGGCGTCGTCACATCCTGCCACTGCGCATCGGTCAGCCGGCCCTGCACACTGGCGAGCAGCGGGGCCGGCCCGCCTCCGCGTTGGTGGCGGCGGCGGCGCGTCCGCGTCTGGGCGGTTGGAAGGTCACCGGTTCATCGGCGGTTGGAGGCACGGCGTGCCAGCACAGGGCGATGATCGAGCCATTGGCAAACTGCCGTTTGACCTCGGCGATCATGTCGGGCCGGGAGGTGTAGGCGTCTTTTCGGCCGGGAGAGTCGAATCCGAAATCCTGGCCAAAGATGACCGGGACTTTATGGTAGGCGCGGGCGGCGCCTTGGGTGGAGGCGTCCTTGGTGGCCGGGAAGTTGTGCTGGCCGGTCAGGATGTGGTTGCCGGATATGCTGTAGATAAAGTTGAGGAGGGCCCGGGCTTCCGGGGTGGCGTTTGGATTGACGGGCGGCAGGGGAGCATCGGACCCGCGGGCCAGGGTTGCGGCGCAGAGCGCGGCCGCCAAAAGCCAGGATGGGGTGCCATTAAGTTTCACAGCCTGAATTTCCTTTTTGCGGTGAAGGCGGAAGGATGCGGCGTTTTGTTGTCTGCCAGGCCTGGCCGCTCCCGGCAACAGACATCGGACAACTTGTCGCTTATAGGAAAACCAGCCCCAGATCTATGTGGGGATTCGAGGCATTTGGCGCAGGGGTCAGGCACGGCAGCAGCCTGTTGCGCCACGATAAGAATGTCAATTGACAAACAGGAAACGACCCGTGACGCCGGGATCATCGGTCCATTGGCCATCCACGACGAAGCGGAATTCGCACCTGCCAGGCCTGAGCGCCAAGTCCAGCAGCCAGCGCCCCCTTGCGCAAGGCTTCAATGGCGTGGGGGCGGGCGGCCAGTTATGGAAGGCTCAGAGGGCAGGGACAGGGACTTGTGTTTTGGCCGGGTTCTCGCCGCGGTGGCGGTTGCTTCGGCGTAAACTTCCCGGAGTTCGTTGCGCCCATCGCTGGGCAGATAGAGGTAACGGCCGCAATTGTCGCACATTTGAATGTCGTCGGCATGCATCAGCCTGATGACGGCGCCAATGGGAATACGCATGTGGCAGCCCATGCAGACCTGATGACGCACGGCGGCCATTCCTGTTTTGCCCCGGGCGGTCAGGCGATCGTAGTGCTCGAGGATGGGCAGGGGGATTTTTCGGCGCAGTTGGGAAATGGCCGCTTCCACGCTGCCGTTGCTGAGTTCGCCGAACTCCAGCTCCTGGAGCCGGAGCAGATTCTGAAAAAGTTCTTTCATGGGACTGATTTGATTTGCGGGAGGCAATGTTTTACTGGAAAAGGAACCGACGCCGGTTCCTCCAAACTTTCGGCGCCGATTCCCAGATTCATTGGAGGTGAGTCGAGGCGGATCGGCTCAGTGCTGTTTACGGGTTTGGCGTTTAAAGCCTTTTTGTGTGGGCGGCGCGGGTGCCGGCGTGCTGGCGGGTTGGGCCTGGGGTTGCTTTTGGGCATCGGCACACGGGGTGGGTTTGCACCCGCAGCCGGTTGGGGCGGCGGTGGCAGTGGACGGAATGTTTGCGGATTCACTCATAATTCCTTTTGTTTGTTGGCGTGCAGTTGAATGCAGCCAGGCAGACTTATCGCAAGAGACGTGCCAGCCCGATTTGCCGGCGGCAAATGAATGCAAGACGTTGTGTTGCAGCAGGATGCAGCGAAAGAATGGAAAGGCGTTTCGCCTGCGATAATTCGCAACTTGCGAACTATCGTTTGCAAAGGCCGCAACCGGGTTGGCAGCCAGGCGCAAATTCAATGAAGAGGTTGGCAACAAATGGTGAGCATTACTCGCTTGCGGCGATAGCTTGGGAGGTATGTTGAAGCGCGGTGGAACAACCGCAAGGGGTGAGGAGAAGGACCGGACCTTGCGCGCGTTGCGCCACTGCCGAGCGATGACTTATGCCATTGGCACCTGATTATGAACCGGAGTTCGATTCGTTGAGAGATCTCCTGCTGGAGATTGCTCCGGAGCGATCGGTCGAGCACCTGCTGCAGAAGGTGGTGCAAAAGCTCGCCGAACGTCCCCACGCGTTGGTGGCGCGGCTGTGGCTGCTGGAAAAAGGGGATCTTTGCGCTGCCTGCCCCATGCGTCCCCGGTGCCCGGAGCAAACGCGCTGCCTGCACCTGGTGGCCAGCGCCGAGTCGTCGGTTGGGGAGCCAAGGGAAGAGCCGCGGCCAGCGGAGCGGGAACTGCGGCGGATTCCGGCGGGCGTGGGAGCGATTGGGCGCATTGCGGCCACGGGCCAGCCCATGGTGAGCAACCACCCCGGCGAAGACGTTGACGGATTCGGTGAGCCGGGATGGGCGGGTCGCCAGGGCATTCGCGGATTTGGCGGGCAGCCGATTATTTTTCAGAACGAGGTTCTGGGGGTGATCGCCCAATTCAACCGCATTCCGACTCCGGATCACAGCCCGGCCTGGCTGAGGATATTTGCCGATCATATCGCCGCCGCCATCGTCAATGCGCGCGCTTTTGAGGAGATCGAGCAACTCAAAGCGCATCTGGAATTGGAGAATACGTTTTTGCAGGAGGAGGTGCAGGAGGCCAAGGCGCTGGGCGAAATGATTGGGCAGAGCGCGGCCTTGAAGAAGCTGCTGCGCCAGGTGGAGATGGTGGCGCGCACGGACGCCACGGTGTTGATTCTCGGCGAATCCGGCACGGGCAAGGAGTTAATCGCCCGCGAGATTCACAAGAACAGCCGGCGCGGCCAGCGGCCCTTGATCCGGGTCAATTGCGCTTCGATTCCCCGGGAGCTTTACGAGAGCGAGTTTTTCGGGCACGTCAAAGGCGCCTTCACCGGCGCGGTCAAGGACCGGGCGGGCCGCTTCGAGGCGGCGGCGGGCGGCACCTTGTTTTTGGATGAGGTGGGCGAAATTCCATTGGAGCTGCAAAGCAAGTTGCTCCGCGTGTTGCAGGAAGGCCAATATGAGCGGGTGGGCGAAGAGAGAACCCGCACGGTGGACGTGCGCATCATTGCCGCGACCAACCGGGACCTGCCCAAGGATGTGGAGGCGGGGCGCTTTCGCCAGGACCTTTATTACCGGCTCAATGTTTTTCCGGTCAAAGTGGCCCCGCTGCGCGAACGCAAGGAGGACATCGCTCTGCTGGCGGCGCATTTCCTGGATAAAGCAATTCGCAAACTCAAGCTGCCGCCAGCCCGGCTCACCCAGGCGCATATCGCCCAGTTCCAAAACCATGATTGGCCCGGCAACGTGCGCGAATTGCAGAACATGATCGAACGCGCCTTGATCCTCGCTCAAAATGGAGTGCTCTGGTTTGACCTCCCGGACAGCCAGCGGACCACGGCGGCCGGGCCGGTGGCGCCGGGGGTGGAGGACGGAGTGGCGCCGGCCATTCTGAGCGACGCCGAGCTGCGGCAGCGTGAGCGCGATAATGTGCTCGCGGCCCTCAACAAAACCGGCTGGAAAATTCATGGGCCTGGCGGCACCGCCGAACTGCTCGGTGTCAAGCCCACGACCTTGATCTCCCGTCTCAAGAAACTGGGACTGAAAAGGCCCGCGGCAAAAGCGGCCCTTGCAGCCGCGGGCATTTGACGCTGGCGGCTGTTCTTTCCATGAACCCTCACCTCACCCTAACCCTCTCCCCTCCCATCGGATGGGAGCGGCGAGGGAAGAGCAGACGGACACGAATTGATCCAGGAGATCTGTCGAGCAGCGGCGGGTTCATGGTCCCATTGCTCGCCAGAATTCTGCGTGGAGGCTAAACCATTGCCAGGGGGAGCCGGTGGCTCGAAATCGGCGCACAGCGCCCACTCTACAACAGTCAAATTAAGAGACTGCCCTTTGCGACGAGAAACCGCAGTCCGGTTGCGAGAAGTCGCAATCTGCGAACCTTCGCAGAGAGCCGGGAGGGGGGCCGCCGTTGTGCATCGTCTTAAACGCCAGCGACTTGGGTTTTCACAACCTTTTGGCACAAGGATTGATAAAGGACGGGTATCAATGATGCCAGCCGACAACCACTTTTGAGAAAACCGAATCGTTATGTTGCGCCTGAATCCCATCCAAGCCAATGAGTTTGGCAAGGAATTGCAAGAATTGCTGGCCAGAGGCCACCCCGACTTTGAGGCACTCCCGAACTTTGTGAAAATCCTGGCTAAATCCCGCGCGGCGGCGGTGGCCTATGTGCTGGCCGACGACGCCCTGGCGGAAGGCCGGCTTTCGCAACGACAGCGGGAACAGATCGCCCTGGCGGTAGCGGAAATAAATGGCTCCCAGTATTGCCTGCGGGCGCATGCGCTGGCCGGCAGGAAGGCCGGGTTGAGCGGGGAGGAGATCCAGTCGGCCCGCCGGGCGGCGGCACCCGAAGGGAAAGCCGATCAGATGTTGCGTTTCACCCAGTCCCTGGTTCTGCAACGCGGGGACATCAGCGATGAGGACCTGAACGCCTTGCGCCAAGCCGGTTTTTCGGATGCGGAGATGATTGAAATCGTGGCCAATATCGCCCTGAATGTTTTCACCAATTATCTGAATATTCTGTCCAAGACGGAGGTGGATTGCCCCGCCATTACGGACGGGCAGCCGAACGTCCTCCCGGGTAAATCCACACCCGTGCCTGCCTGAAGAATGGTTCGCATTCAGACTCTATTTCCTGCCCAGGGCTTCGATCACGGCGGCTTGGATTTCTTCCGGTTTGAGCTTGGCGGAAAGGTATTTTCCATCCGGGCCGATCAGGAAAATGGCCGGAAGAATGGGTGGGCCGAATGGCCCGGGAGGACGGGGCGGACAATTGTGCCTCGCTTGGACGGGGGAAAGCTGGAACGGAGTCTCGTCCCTGTGTTCCCAAGGGTATTTCGTTCATCGCTTTCAATACCATTGCCGAAGCCCCGCCCGTGAAGTAGGCTGGCGCGCGTGAACCGGCGCGATTTTTTCAAGACCGGCCTGGCCGGCGGCGCGGCGGCGTGGGCGATTTCGGCCACCGCCAGCGCCGGCGCGGCGCCCCAACCGTCCTCCCGTTTGCCCGCCTTCGAATGGGAGGAAGTGACCGTCCGCCAATTGCAGGCCGCGATGCAGGCGGGACGGCTCACGGCGTCCGCCATCACGCGCCAATATCTTCGCCGCATTCGCGACCTGGACCAGCGCGGCCCGAAGCTCAATTCGGTCATCGAACTGAATCCGGACGCGCTCGGGATGGCCCAGGCTCTCGACCGGGAGCGAAAAGAGCGCGGGCCGCGCGGGCCGCTGCATGGCATACCGATCCTGATTAAGGACAACATCGCCACGCACGACAAAATGATGACAACCGCCGGTTCGCTGGCGCTGGCCGGGGCGGTTCCGCCCGCCGACGCTTTTGTGGTGCAACGACTGCGCGCGGCGGGGGCCGTCATTTTGGGCAAGACGAATCTGAGTGAATGGGCCGATTTTCGCTCGACCCACGCCACCAGTGGCTGGAGTGGGCGGGGGGGCTTGACCTTGAGCCCCTACGTCCTGGATCGCAATCCGTCCGGCTCCAGTTCCGGTTCCGGCGCGGCGGCCTCGGCCAACTTGTGCGCGGTCGCGGTCGGCACGGAGACCGACGGTTCCATCACCTCGCCCTGCTCCTACAATGGCCTGGTGGGCCTCAAGCCAACCGTCGGCCTGGTCAGCCGGTCCGGCATCATTCCCATTGCCCACAGCCAGGACACGGCGGGTCCGATGGCGCGGACCGTGGCGGACGCGGCCGTTCTCCTGGGAGCCCTGGCCGGAGAGGATGCCGATGATCCGGCCACCGCCGGCGCCGGGGGAAAAATGGCGCCCGACTACACCGCGTTCCTCGACGCGGCGGCACTGCGGGGAGCGCGCCTGGGCGTGGCGCGAAAGTTCTTTGGAATTATGGACGCGGTGGACAAATTGATGGAAGAGGCGATTGCGGCGATGAAAAGCCACGGCGCGCTGATCAGCGATCCAGCGGATCTGCCCAGCCACGGAAAGTACGGCGACAACGAGGACGAGGTGCTGGCCTGCGAATTCAAGGCCGACTTGAATCAATACCTGGCGTGGCTCGGTCCGTCCGCGCCGGTGCATTCGCTGGCCGAAATCATTGCTTTCAATGAACGCAACAAGGCCAGGGAAATGCCGTGGTTCGGCCAGGAGCTTTTTCTCAAGGCGCAAGCCAAGGGCCCGCTGACGGAGCAGGCTTATCTGGACGCGCTCGCTCGCAACCACCGCCTTTCCCGCGAAGAAGGGATTGACGCGGTCATGGACCGCCTGCAACTGGACGCGATCATCGCTCCGACGACCGGCCCGGCCCAACGGACCGACCTGCTCTGGGGAGATCGCGATACGGGGGGCTGCACGACGCCCGCCGCCGTCGCGGGCTATCCGCACCTCACCGTGCCGATGGGCTTGGTGGACGGACTGCCGGTCGGCATTTCCTTTTTTGGCCGCGCTTGGAGCGAAGCGAAGCTGCTGGGCCTGGCCTTCGCCTTCGAACAGATGACCAAGGCGCGCCAACCGCCGCGCTTCCTTGCTTCGCTTCCGGGCTGAGGCCGGCCATCAAATCACTCAAGGATTGGCCGCCAGCAGTTCGTTGACTTTGGCCATCACCGCGAAGGCGTCGGCCACATAAAGCACGTCGGCTTTGCCGCGCGCCCAGCCGCAGTTGGGGTCCAGGCTGATGGCGCGGCGCTCGCCGATGAAACGCCAGCCGACGGTGTGCGGCTCTTCGCCGTGGCAGCAGGTGCTCAAACCTTTGGCGTGCCGCGGGGTCGCGCCGGTCTGGCCGATCTGGTTGAGATGGGAGAGGAACGGCAGCACCGCCTGGCCTTCGCCGCCCTGATCCACCAGCGATTTGCTGCTGCCCAGCGAGGCGCGTGTGAGCTTGAGAAAATCGAGGATCAACTTCTCCGCCTCCGGCAGATGCGTCTGGCCATCGGCCTGTTTCTTCGTCCAGCCCGCGCCGGTGACGAAGAGCAGTTGCGCGTCGGGCCGGATCGTTTGCGCATCGGCCTTGGGCTGGCGGATGCCAATCACCGTGGTGCGCTGCGCGGCATCGGGCAGAGGCACCGGAACCAGTTCAACCGCCGCCGCGCCCGCGGCCGCAATCGCACGCCGCCTGGCTGCCGGGGTCAATGAGCATGAACCACGGACGCTGCGTTCTGGTCAACGCGCGCTTCCATGCGCTGGCGATAATACCAGCGGTTGACCGCGGGCTTTCCACCGGCGTCGCTGAGGCCGGTGACATGGGTATCCACGCGTCCGCCGAGCCGTTGCGCGACGCCGGGCAAAACGCGATTCCAGCGCGAAGTGGCCGGAGCGACGACCAGGGTGGCCTGCGCCGCTTTGCAGATGGCTTCCGCCGCCGCCGCGTCGGTGGCATAGCGCGACTGGGCAAAATCCGCGCCCACCACGCCGAAATACTTTGTGGCGGGACAGGCGGCGATGGAATTCGCGGCCGCCTGAACATTTTCGCCGATCAGCCCAACGAACAGTTTGGATCCGGCGATGGATTTGTTCAGGGCGCGGGCGGCGTGCAATGCTTCGCGGGCGGACTTGGCGAGCGAGCCGCCGGCTTCGGAGTGAGCGAGAAGAAGAATGGTTTCCATGGGAAGGGGGAGGGCTGGGTTAATGGAGTGTTGGAGTGTTGGAGTGTTGGGTTGAAGCAAAGGAAGTTCACTACTCCATTACTCCATCACTCCGTTATGTTTATTTCTTGATCCACTCGACGATTTCCTTCGCGATGTCGTCCGGCGATTTGTCCTTCACGATTTTGGTTTCGCGAAGTCTGTTTCGGCAGCGCCACGCTCGCGAAGCTCAATCCTTCGCCGGCGAGCTTCGCCGGCTTGGCCTTTTGCAACGCCGGCATCACCGTGCGCATGTTGACCATGCCAACCTGCGGATTGTTTTTCGGTTCCGGCAGATTGCCCGTGGCCCAGCCGAGCAACGCCGGCGCGCCCGCGCATTTTGAGACCTGATGTTTGCCGCCTTCGATGCGTTCCAGAATTTCCAGCGAACCATCGGCGTTCACCGTGAGCTGATCCACGCCTTGAAATTGATCGACGATGCCCAGCCGTTCGCCGACCATTTGCATCGTCGCGCCCGCGCCGCGCGAGGCGGATTCCCAGCCGCCGAAAACCAGCAGTCTGGATTTGTCGAGACCGGGAATGGTCTGGATGGCCTCGGCCAGCGCAGCGGCGACTTCCGCCGCCTCGGTGAAACCGCTGGCCGGACCGTCGAGCGCCACCAGTTCAAACGGCACTTTTTGCGCGACGGTCATCATCACCTGCTGGAGCTTGGCCTTCGGGCCGAGGCTGACGAGCCAGACTTTGCTGCCGGGCGCGTTCCTGGCCAGGTTCGCCGCTTCATAAAGCGCGTGGCCCGCCCACGGATCGAGGACGGCGGGCAGCATCATTTCATTTTTCAACGCCGGGCCGGCCGGCGACGCGACCGGTTCAAGCGTCTGCAACGGATCGGGCACGATGCCGGCGCAAACGACGATTTGGTATGCGATGCTCATAAACGTTTCATTTCTTCAAAGTCATCTTCGACGGAAAACAACCGGCCACAGCAGCCCGCACTTCCTGCAACCAGGCGGCGCGCTGCGGGGCCGTGCTGGTGATCACCACGGCAAACGTCCGCCGCTGGACATTCTTCACGCCGCACAAATCAAACACGCATTTCTTCCACAAATTCTCCAGCGGATCGCCGAAAATCTCGCGCTCGCGATCCTGCGCCGTGTTGGCGGTGTTGAAAACAATCGCCGCCTTCGCTTTGAGCAGGCCGACGGGCACACCTTCGCCTTTGTCGTTGGCCACGAAACGATAGGCGATTTCCATCCGCAACACGCGGTCAATCCAGCCCTTCATAATCGCCGGCGGCATGCCCCACCAGTTCGGATGCACGATGATAATCCCGCCGGCCTGGGCGATTTCCTGGCAATGGCCGGCGATGACCGGATCGAGCTTGGCGTCCGGTTGCAATTCAGCGGCGGAAAACAGCGGCGGAAATTGTTCCTGGTAAAGATCATGCAGGGCGACTGTGTGGCGGTTCCGGCGCAGCGCTTCCGCCGCCGTGTTGGCGATGGCGTGGTTGAAACTCTCGGGATTCGGATGGGCGAGGATGATGGAGATGTTCATCAATTTTCGGCTGAACGCAGGCCGCCAGCGCCGGCGCGGAAGGCGACGGCCATGTTCACGGTGTCAGCAGCGCAACCTTGGGGAAATACTTTCTGAACCGCTCTTGGTCGCGGGTGGCAATCTTCCAGTGCATGATCTCCGCCTGGGCGCCGATGAAGAAGTCCGGCAGCGGCATTTTAGGCGCTGCACCGCCGCCCGAACCGCGCCGCGCGGTGACATATCGGCGATAAGCCTTGCCACAAAGGACCGCCACCCCGGCAGGCACATCATGCACGGTGAGTCCCAGGCGTTTTATTTCCGGTTCCACGTCTTCCGGGTCGCGTGCTCCAGCGCACAATTCCGCCAGCGTCACCACACCAATTCCACCGCCTTCCGCTACCACCGCGTCCTCAATCTGCCTTTTGGACCACGCATGGTGTTGCTGGGTCGTATCGAGGGCATCCACAACGACGTTGGTGTCCAACAGGATCATGGCTCGCGCGTCATCGCGCGCAGCTCGTCCCACGACATGTCAAACTTCATCTTGGAAGCCGCGATGGCCTTGCGCACCTCCGCCCGGGTTTTTTTCTTCGGCGGCGCAGGTTTGTTCAGGCGCACCAAAAGGAAATGGCCGTTGCCTTCGTCCTCATAGGCGAACACGTCACCCGGCTTGGCGCCTGGCATGACCACCCGCTTCTTGCTGTCGGCGATTACTGTCATGGTGGGATAATCCCACATTCACGGCTGGGTGGCAAGGGCGGTTCCCGCTCAATTCTCCGCCGAGTGCAGGCCGCCGGCGCCGGCGCGGAAGATGATCCCGACCTGTCGGGACTCCGGATTTTCCGGAGAGGCGGACGGGCAGTTCCACAGGCAGGCGCCGCAGTGAACGCATTTCTCGCGGTCAAAAGCCGGCACGCCGTTTTGGCCGGGGGTGATGGCCTGGCCGGAACAGACTTCGACGCACAGCTTGGTGCCGCATTGCTGGCATTGGTTGGGAAAAACAAACGCGACATGATCGGCGTAGCCGGGCGGAGCCTGCACCTTCCCGCCCATCAGCAAGGCGTCCTGATGGGAGACGAGCAACTGGCCGTCGTACGGCACGGCCGGCCAGCCCGCGCGTTCCAGGAGGGCGGCGTGGGCGGAAACGCCGCGCGCGTAACAGTCGTCGCGAATCCGGCGCACTTCGCCGGGAGGAATGCGGCCGCGAAAATAATCTTCGAGCGGGGGAATGCGCTGCCACGGACGCAGCGGCTGGCCGGGCAGGACGAGCCGTCCGCCGCTCAAACCGGCCAGGGCCATGCCGAGCAGCCCGGTGACGACGCCGTGTTGAAAGCCGTCGCGCGATTTTTCGGCGGCGCGGGCTTCCTCTTCCACCCAACTGCCGCGGCGGCGTTGCACATAGGCCGCTTCGAGGTTTTCCTTGGTAAAAGGTTTCTTCGCCTTGAGCAGTTCGAGCACAGCTTGGGCGAGTTGCGTGCCGGTGGCCCAGGCTTCGTCCACGCCCGATCCGGTGAGGATGTTGGTGCTGCCGCTGCCTTCGCCGATTCGCGCGTAGCCGTCGCCGGCGAGATGCGGCTCGCCGCGGCGGCCGGATTCACCGAGTGTCTTGGCGCCCCAGGACCGGAGTTTGCCGCCCTGGAGAAGATGCCAGAGATACGGGTGCATCATCCAATGCTGCAGGTAGCGGTAGGCCGTGCGCACCGGGCTGTCGAACCACGACGGGACGAAGATGCCCAGGGACGCGACGCGGCCGGGATGCACATAGAAGAATCCGAAGATTTCCGGCTCGGGGTAGCCGAAGGTGTGCAGCACCGTGCCCGGCTGGAGCGGGGTGTCGTCCGGCAAATCCACGACGAATTTCATCCCCACCGCCCAGTCGCTGGTGTGATGGTCTTCCGGCAAACCGAAAAGGTCATCCAATTGCCGGCCGACCGGGCCGACCGGGCCATCCCCCACCACGGTCAGCGCGGCGTGAATGTCCATGCCCGGCGTGAAGCCGTCAGCGGGCGCGCCCTGCCGGGTCACGCCCTGATCGAGCAAGCGGACGCCGGCCACTTTTCCGTTTTCGATGAGCGCCTGGGAGACGGGCATGCCGGGCCAGATTTGCACGGCGCCTGTGCTTTGCACCTGCGCGCCGACCCATTGCATAAATTGTCCCATCGAGAGCACCATGCCGCCGCGCTTGTGGAGGAAGCCGGGCGTCCAGGGCAGCTTCAAGGCCGCGCGCTCCAATGGCAGCGCCCAGCGGAAAGCGTGGATGAATTTGTCGGCGAGCCGCAGCATGGCCGAACGCCGGCTTGCTCCGGCGGGATCGAGCAGGTAAAGCACTTTCTCTTCGCCGACCGGCGCGGCCATGGGGATGCCGGCCTTGTCCATGTCCGGAAAGCTTGCCCGCAAGGCGCGGGCTTTGCTGACGACGCCGGAAACACCGAAGCCGATGTCGTCGGCGCGTTCGTAGCAAAGCACCTGGAGCGGCAGGCCGGGCGCCACGGCGCTTTCCACGGCGGGCGTGCCGTCGGCACGGACAAGTTGTTTGGACAGCGTGAAGAGAAAGCCCGCCGTGGCCGGGCCGAACCCGACGCACACGATGTCCGCGTCCATGCGCGGGCGGTCAATGGTGGGGGTTTCTGATGCTGGCTGCGACATTGGCGATTTTGTTTCGGTTCAATGTTTCCCGGCGGGCCGGCGGCCGGATGGTTTTGCCTGGATTTCGCCGCGGACATGAAATCCAATTTCACCGCGCTTCGGTTCCGGCTGGGGTGGCAGCGGCTCCATGAGCTTTTTGATTTCGCCGAGGATGTGGACGATGGCTTTTTCGTGAACGTCCAAACGTCCTGTCAATCGCCGCTCCAACTCCGCCAGTTTTTCCGCCAGTTGCACGTTTTGTCCCAGCACCTCGCGCATCTTCACGAACGCCCGCACGACAAACACGCTCATCTGGACGGCGCGCGGACTGTTCAGGACATTGGCCGCCATGATCGCGCCGTGCTCGGTGAAGGCGAAGGGGAGTTTTCGCCGCCCACCGCGTCCTTTCTTTGATGTTGCAATTTGCAACATCAAACCGGCGAACTCGTCCGCCGTGAGTTGAAAAACAAAATCCTCAGGGAATCGATCTATGTTGCGATTCACCTGCTGGTTAAGGCGGGTCGTGGTCACGTCGTAAACTCTTGCCAGGTCGGCATCCAAAATGACTCTCTGGCCGCGAATGATCCGAATGAGGTGTTCGACAGGCTGCCGGAGAATTACCGAGGTCTTGGTTTTCATGTGGTTGCGAGCGGATTGGAAACCGCAAATCCCTGTTGATAAGACGGTTGGCATCTTGAGGTCACAATTTGTGACCTCAAACCGAAAGCCGAGGCGAATGCGACGCAAACGATGTCCGCGTCCATCCGATGGCGGCTAATGTTGGTTTGATCGATCATGGAGAATTGGCCCCGTTTCAAGGTCGCAGTTTGCGACCTTGAACGCCGAAAGTCATCCGTCGCCTTTGATATCGCAATTTGCGAGCTCAAACCGAAAGCCGCATCGAAGCCAACGCAAACGATGTCCGCACACATGTGCTGGTCAGCGGTGAGCCGAGATCCATGGCTTGGGCGGGGCACCTTCATGAAATGCGGGGCGCTCCTTAAGTTCCACCGAAATCGCGGTAACGCTTCGCCATGCGTTTTAAGATCCTCTCCTTCTGCGTCAACCAACTCTTGGCATTGGTTAACGTCACTCCGTCCCAATTATCGTCATCTTTCCTCCACCAGAGATTGAGGAAGGTACGGCGCAAAGTCAGCCCACCGATCAAGCGGTTTTTGCATTTGTAGCGAACCTGAACTCCGTTCCCGGCTGGAACAGCTTCCATGTCCTGTCCAAGCTTCTTGATGTCGGAGTGGACTTTGGTACATGTCGTTTTCACATCAGGAAGATTGACATACGCGAAAACACTATCAAGCGACGCGGGCGCTGAATACTCAGTTTCAGACTCAAATGGGACTTCTTTGCAGTACAAACCTTTTTCACCGCTGTTCGTTGCAAGATAGGAGTATTCTCTAAGCGAAATGTCCGGCTTGAAGTGGCGTACCGCTCGTTTCAACCGTTCACTGAAACTGGATGCTACGAGAATGACGCGAGGATCCTCCTCCGCGACAACTTTCGCCAATTTTTCATACTCCTTGGCCAAGCGGTCGCGATTGCTCGAAACATAATCGTAGTATCCAATGCTTGTAATAACATCCCGTCGTCCTCGCCAACCTTTAGTTCGATCACGACGAGAACGCCGTCCCCGTCGGCTGCCAAGAACGTCAATGTACTTTCCGTTCGCACGGCGTTGATGTGTCAAGCAGGTTAAGCCATCCTCAATTGATTCCGGCTCCTTGAGCACGAGCGATTCAAGCTCCCGTTCTTGGTCTATTTCGATTTTCTTGAACATAGTTGGTAGGTGTTGATCCTTATCTATCTACGCCGGATAATCCAGCGCCTCGCGCGTCATCACTTTGGTCAGCGCTTCGGCGGCGCGGTCTTTGGCCAGCCGGCAGCCGGTGAGGCAGCCGTCCAGTTTGGCGCGGAGGCGGACGAACGTCTTCCAGGCCGGCAAATCTCACGCACGGGCCGGCTTTGAGCGGATGCGCTTCGCCGGCTTTCGGACACGTCGGAATAGGCGCGGGCCGAGCCGTCAATGCCGGGAATGATGCCTTCGAGCGTTTCCAGTTCCTCGGCGCAGTAGCAGGCGTGGCAACTCGCTTCGTCCCAGGCCGGATGGCGGTTGTAGCCGTGAACGATTTCGGCGCAGATGCGGCCCGACTTCGCCCGCGGCCCGCGCCGCTTGCACATGGCAAAGGTCGGTGAAGAACGCCACCGTGCCGGCCAGTCCGTCGGCGAGCGCGGGATTTTCCGCGCCCTTGGTTTCCAGTTCGATCACGTCAAGGATGAATTGCCGCGCGGCCAGCAACCAGCAAAGCGCGTCGGCCAGCGGGAAGGTCACGCCCTGGCGCGATCTTGTGGTAAAGCTTGGCGCCGTCGGCATCGGTGGCGGTTTGAACATGGTTGAGCGTCCAAAGCCAGAGTTGCATGGCGGTGGCCAGCGTGCAGGCGCCGGTGCCGGGGCGGTCGGAGGCAATGCGCCTCATTTCGGCAATCCAATGCTGGAATTGCGCGAGGAACAGCTCGTTGGTCATGGTGATGGAAAGCTGCAATCGCTGCACCGCCTCCGGGCCTTCGTAGGTGGCTTCCAGTTGCGCGTCCATCCATTTCTGGCCGAGGAAACCGGGGCAATCCTCCGTGATGCCGTAGCCGCCCATGAGGCTGACGGCTTCGCGCATCATGTTCGCGCCGTGGCCGGTGTTCCAAAGCTTGCACGCGGGGCACAGGACATTGGCCAGCGAATCGAGCATGGACGAATTGCACGAGCGGGTCGGCCTGCAATTCCTCTTCGCGCTTCTGATCGCGCTCGCCACCGGCTGGAGGTGATTTGCAACAGTTCCAGGGCTTCCTGCTGCTTCTTCGGCAATTCCTTGAACGCGGCGCGGCCGGTCAATTTTTTCTCCGGCGAGCCATCGGTCCTTTTGCTTTTCCAGCGGATCCAGTTCGTCGAACAGCCGCGCGGCGGCAAAGCCCAGCGACGCGCTGGCCTCGCCGGTGGCCCAGATGTCCACCAGCCGGTGCAGCGCGTCCTCCTTTTGCTGGATGCCCAGTTCGTAACGCGGCGTGCCGGGCGCGCCTTCGCCGCCGCGAAACCGGCGGCGCTGATAAAGAATCACCGGCTCAACGGCGGAAAGCAGTTTGGCCGCGGTCATCAAGCCGACGGTCACGCGCGTGCGGCGGAAGACCGCCTCGATGATTTCGCTGTGCGAATAGTTCGGGATGATGACGCCGTCCTTGATCGTGTAGCCGCCGACGATGCGGCTGGCGGGCACTTTCAGGTTGAAGACCGGATCGTTGGTCGAGGAAAGCTGGTGAACGAGTTTCTTTGTCGGCGTGCCGCGGTCCCATATGCCCGGATCGCCTTCCTCCAAAATCACCATGCAACTGCCCTTGAGCCTGGGGTCGTCGGAATCCACGGCGGCGGTGACGACGTTGGCAAAACCCATGTTGGTGATGAAGCGGCCGCGTTTGTCCACTTGCAGCAGCGGTTCCCGTCCGTCCTTCCATTCGGCGATGCGCACTTTGCCGGCCAACATGCCGGTCTCGACGCCGACAAACGGAATCGGTTCGGTCAGCGCAAACGCGGCGCGAACCTGTTTGCGGCTTTCTCCGGGCTTGAGCGGAGCGGCGTCGGCGACGTATTTGGCGCGTTGCTCCGGCGTGCCGCGCTCGTGAATCGGGGCCAGGCCGAGATTGCCCGCCAGACTGCCCGTGGCCGCGCCCGCGTCCACCCAGGCCAATTCAAAGGCGATCAGCGCCAGCGCCAGATTCTTTGGCCCGGCGATGAACCCGCCCTGTTCCGGATCCAGGAAGGCGGCGGTGATGCCGCTCTCGTCGAAGTGCGGGCAGCAGACTGGCTTTGGCCGGCGTCCACTCGTGCGAATTGCGGCCGCCGTTGGCGACGAGCCGGGCGACCGGCCCGCGCGCCACGCCGCGCGCGCCTTGCACAAGCATGTGCAGTTCGTAGCGGTCGGCAAAGCGCCACATGATCTGGCGCAGGTCGTCGGAGGGCAGCGTGGTCAGCCCCGGTGACAGTTTTTCTTCAGCTATGGCACTCATATTCTTTATCAGAGGTTTTCGCCCGGCAAGTTCTTCCATCGGCCTCCGGGCGGATAGGTTCGGCGAGCCAGCCGTGAGAATCAATCTTATTTCGCCGCGCGCCCCTCATTTTGCTTCCTGGAACGTTCCGGCAAAGCTCTGGCTTGACCCGCCTCGGGCCAGGGGCCATTTTTGACGGCATGAAACGTGCGACTGATTGCGGACGGCGGATTGGGTAATCCTCAGCCACCACCCCATGATCCATCCCACCGCCATCGTCCACCCCAGGGCCCAATTGGATGCCAGCGTGGAGGTCGGCCCGTACGCGGTGATTGACGGGGATGTCGCCATTGGCCCGGAGTGCCGCCTCGGGCCCTACGTGTATCTCACCGGCCACACCACCATTGGCAGGGGGAACCGCTTTTACGCCGGGTGCGTCATCGGCGAGGCGCCCCAGGACGTAAAGTACAAGGACCAGCCGGCCCGGCTGGAAATCGGCGCCCATAATCTTTTCCGGGAAGGATTCACGGCGCACCGTTCCGCCAAAGAAGGGGAAGCCACCGTCATCGGCTCGCACAATTTTCTCATGGTCAACTCGCATGTGGCCCACAACGTGCGCCTGGGCGACCACGTCATCCTGGCCAACGGCGCGCTTCTGGCGGGACATGTCGAGGTGGCCGACCGCGCCTTTATTTCCGGCAATTGCATGGTGCATCAGTTCACGCGCGTCGGCACGCTGGCCCTGATGCAAGGCGGGGCCAGCATCAGCAAGGACCTGCCGCCCTTTACCATCGCGCACGGGGTCAACCGGCTGGGCGGCTTGAACATCATCGGGCTGCGCCGGGCCGGCTTCACCGCTGCGGAGCGCCTGGAGCTGAAAAAACTTTATCATCAACTGTTGCGCCGGCGCGGCAATTTCTCCGACGCCCTGGCCGACGCCCGGAAGAATTTCTCCAGCGCGCCCGCCCGGACGCTGCTCGATTTTGCCGCTTCCTCCCAACGGGGGCTTTGCCTGGATTTGGGCGGGCGGGAAAGCGAGGCGGAGATTGACTAACGCCGCCCGCCCGGTGCAATTTCTACCGCACAAACAATAACCTTTAAAACTAACGACGTTATGGCCCCAAAAACGGAAAAACCCGCCGACAAAACCGCCGACAAAGCTGCCGAATCCAAGATTTCCGCCGGCCGGCAGCGCGATCTGGACGCGGCCATTTCCACCATCACCAAGACTTACGGCGACGGCAGCATCATGCGCCTGGGCGATGCCCGGGCCAAGGTGGGCATCGGCTTCATTCCCACCGGCGCGCTCTCGGTGGACCTGGCGCTGGGGGTGGGCGGAGTGCCGCGCGGGCGGGTGGTGGAGATTTTCGGGCCGGAATCGTCGGGCAAAACCACCCTCATGCTCCACGTCATCGCCAATGCCCAGAAGGCCGGCGGCCTGGCGGCGTTCATTGACGCCGAGCACGCCCTGGACCCGGCCTACGCCAAAAAACTCGGCGTCAACCTGGACGAACTGCTCGTGTCCCAGCCCGACAGCGGGGAGGAAGCCCTGAGCATTTGCGAAACCCTGGCCCGCTCCAACGCGCTCGATGTCATTGTGATTGACTCGGTGGCCGCCCTGGTGCCCAAGGCGGAACTGGAAGGGGAAATGGGCATGGCGACGATGGGCATGCAGGCGCGCCTCATGAGCCAGGCCCTGCGCAAGCTGACCGCCGTGCTGGCCAAATCCAAGACGACCTGCGTCTTCACCAACCAATTGCGCGAGAAAGTCGGCATCATGTTCGGCAATCCGGAAACCACGCCCGGCGGCAAGGCCCTGAAATTCTACGCGAGCATTCGCATTGACATCCGCCGGCGCGACACCCTCAAGGACGCCGCCGGCGTGGCCATCGGCAACGCCGTCAAGGTGAAGGTTGTCAAGAACAAGGTAGCGCCGCCCTTTGCCGAGGCCGAGTTTGAGATCATCTACAATCACGGCATCAACAAGGAAGGCAGCATCATAGACGTGGGGCTGACTCACGGCGTGGTCGAGAAAAAGGGCGCCTGGCTGCAGTTCAACGGCGAGCTGATCGGCCAGGGCAAGGACGCCGCCCGCCAGGCTTTGGTGGACAAGCCCGAACTGGCCCAGAAAATAGTGGACGCCGTGATGGCCAAGCGCAACGCCCCGCCGCCGGCGGCGGCGGAGTGACGGTTTGCGAGGATGGACACATTGCTTCGCATTCTTCCGTTCGCAGCAGCAGAGTCCTTGCTGATTTGGGGCATCTGGCGACTTCGGTTGGTTGCTTTTATTGGTTCGTTCCTCGCCCTCCTGCTGGCCATCCTTTATGCGGTCGAGAGTGAAGGCTCGTCAGAAGTGTTCGGCCTCATCGGAATTTGTGTCATCGTGTTTGGCCTCACCTGTACTTTTCTCGCTGAGAGAGTCGGCAAAGCAGCATTCATTTCTCGGACTGGCTTGCTCGCGATTGGAGCCTTATTGCTTTTTCTCGGCACTTCCAGCTTGTTTATTTTGTAGGCAGGTCAGTCTTCGCAATACTCCTCGGTCATCTGTTCTCCGCCGTGGGCGGGGTTGCCCACCAATTTTTGGCCGCGCGAGTCCACTACGAAATCAAGCACCTCCAAGGGCACCTGTCCGATAAGATTGGGCACCTCCTCCGGCACTTCCACCACATCGAAGTTCTCGTGCCGCCCCATCAGTTCAAGCCGAACCGGCTCGTATTTGTAGCGGATGACGTTGCCGTTGGACGTGCGTGAGAGCAATCTATCGGTCCGTTCCAAGCCCAGCTTCCTGATGACCGTGGGCTTGAGATAAAGCCTGGTTGCGCCCGTGTCCACCAGCGCCTCGACTTCAACTTCGCGGGGCTTGGCCTTGCGGGCGCCGGCTGTTTTGAGAAAAGTGTCCTTCAGATTGGTGAGTTTGATCTTGACGATGACTTTGCCCATGTCCAAAACCTCGCAGATATTTAGCCAGGGGTCAATGCTGCAATGGCGTTCTGCTTGCGCGGAAGGCCCCGGCAGCACATGTTGATCTCATGCTGCTGGATGAACAGCCCGGTTCGGAACAAATGAATGTCCTTCGCACCCTGTCCGGCCAGGAACGGTGGCGGGTGGCGGAGCGCCTTTATTGGTCGGCGCGCAAAATGAAGGCTGCCGGACTTCGCGCCCAACATCCCGGCTGGCCGGAGACGCGGGTTGAGGCCGAGGTCCGGCGCATTTTCTCAAGTGGCCGAAGTTGATCTCATCCTGTTGTTCGTGCGCCCGCTCCAGCAACCGGGCTTCGGTTAAGCGGTCTCCATTCAAGGTGCCGGAAGAATTTCAACGCAAAGGCGCAAAGGCGCAAAGAAGAGACAAAATCTTGGCGTCTTTGCGTCTTTGCGCCTTTGCGTTTAATTCTTCATTTTGCATTTTGCACTGCCCCCGATCTCCGTCTGCGTCTTTGCGTTAATCCTCCGCGAAGAGGTATTCCAAGTCGGCGGGGGTGAGGTTGGTGGCGAAGCCCCGCTCGCCCAGCACGTCGGCGATGGTCTGGGCCTTGCGCTGCTGCAGTTCCCAGATTTTTTCCTCCACCGTGCCGGGGGCGATGAGGCGGAAGGCGTTGACGGTGCGAAGCTGGCCGATGCGGTGGGAACGGTCAATGGCCTGGGCCTCGACCGCCGGGTTCCACCAGGGATCGTAGAGCACCACGTTGCTGGCGGTGGTCAGGTTCAGGCCCGTCCCGGCGGCGCGCAGGCTGAGGAGAAACAGACAGGCGGCGGAATCGTTCTGAAAGGCCTCGGTGACTTGCTGGCGGTCCTTGGTTTCGCCGGTCAGGATATGGGTGCGGATTTGCCGGGCGGCGCAATCGGATTCCAGGATGCGCAGCATCCGCACGAATTGGCTGAAGACCAGGACCTTCTGGTTGCCGGCCAGCAACGGCTCCAGCAATTCAAAGAGGGTCTCGGTTTTGCCGGAGGGGGAATCATTGTTGACAAGCTGGGGATGGCAGCAAATCTGGCGCAGCCGAGTGAGGGCGGCCAAAACGTGGATGGTGCTCCGGTTCAACCCGCGCTCGGCCACGGTGCTCATGACCTGCTCCCGGCTGCGGCGCAGTTCGGCCAGGTAGAGTTTGCGCTGGGCCTCGCCCAGTTCGCAGTCGCGGCGCTGCTCGATGCGGTCGGGCAGGTCGTCGGCCACTTCCACCTTGAGGCGGCGGAGCAGGAGCGGGCGCAGTTTGGAGGAGAGGCGGCGGCGGGCGATGCGCTGTTCGTCGGCGGCATTTTCGCCGCGCGGCTCGTATTTTTCCCGGAACTTTTGCTGGCTGCCCAGATAGGCGGGCTGGACAAAATCCACGATGCTCCACAGATCCAGCAGGCGGTTTTCCAGCGGCGTGCCGGTCAGGGCCAGGCGCTGGCCGGCGCGCAATTGTTTGACGGACTGGGTGATTTGGGCGTCGGGGTTCTTGATAAACTGGGCCTCGTCCAAAATGACGGCGCGGAAGGCGAATTTTTGCAGGGCCTCCAGATCGCGGCGGAGCAGGGCGTAATTGGTCACGATCAAATCGAAGGCGGGAATTTGCTTGCGCAGGTTGTGGCGGGCCGCGCCGCTTTCCAGCACCAGCACTTTGAGGGCGGGGGTGAAGCGGTTGGCTTCGCGCCGCCAGTTGTGCAGGACGGACGCCGGGCAGATGACCAGGGCGGGCTTTTGCTGCCCGGTGCTGGCGCGCATCCAGGCCAGCCAGACCAGGGTTTGCAGGGTTTTGCCCAGGCCCATGTCGTCGGCCAGAATTCCGCCCAACTGGTGGCGGGTCAGATGACAGAGGAAATCGAAGCCCGCCCGCTGGTAGGGACGCAATTCCGCAAAAATGCCCTCCGGCAGCGGCGTGGCGGGAATGCCGCGAAATTCGGCCAGGCTTTGCCGCAGCATTTTGGCCTGGGGCGTGTCGCCGAAGGTTTGCAGGCCGGCTTCGTCCAAATGCGCGGCTTGCGCCAGGCTCAGACGCTGGGGAACGGGGATCAGCCCCTCCACGCCCAGGCCGGCCATCGCTTCGTGGGCGGATTGAACCGCCGCGGCGTCCAGCTCCAGCCAGCCGGCGTCGGGCAGTTTGATGAAGCGGCCGGTGGCGGATTGGAGGCGCTGCAAATCGGCGGGGGTCAGTTTAATCCCCTCGGCTTCCCATTCCGCGGAAACGGCAAACCAATCAATGCCGCTGCCTTTGACCAGGAGGCGGGGGCGCAAAGGGCGGGAGGCGAGGAAGAGCCGGTGAAAGGCGGCGTTGCCCAGGTATTCGGCCTCGGCCGGCCGGTCCGGCCAGGCGGCGGCCAGGGAGGCAAGGAAGTTCTCATTGGCATCGCCGTGCCAGAGGCCGGGCTCGGGAGTGAACCAGTCCAGGCGGCGCAACCACTGCACGGCGCTGTCCAGCCGGGGGTCGTCCAGGATGGTGGGCCGGGGGTCGGGCGGGGAGGGCGGGTCGTCCGCGCGCCATTCGCTGTTGTTCCAATGCCAGAGGCGCTGGTCGGTCTCGCTTTTGGCCAGGAGCCGGACGCGCACGACATCTTCGGCCAATTCGAAGGTAAAGCGCGGGAGGGCTTTTTGCACCTCGCACAATTGTTCCCAGGCCGGGCCGTTGGCCGACTGGGTTTTGCGCAGTTGGGTGAGGAGGCGGCGGCTGAGTTTGTGAACGGGCAGGGCCTGTTGTTGGGCCCAGGCATTGAGCAGGTCGTCCGGCGGGGCGCTGCGCAGCAAATAAAAAGTGTTTTCCACCAGCGCCAGGCAAGGCCGCCCGGCAAAGAATTTGACCTCGCCCAAGGAATGAAACCGGCCGGAAGGGAGGGCCAAATGATGCGTGAAAAAAAGATGGCCTTTCACATCTTCCAGGCGCGGCTTTAACTCGGCCAAAGCGCCGTGAAAGACGGCGGGCTGGCCGGCCGGGCCGAGGAGGAGCCGGGGTTTGTCGCCCCATTGCACCAGCCATTGCAGCAATTCCAGGCCGGTCAAGACCATGGAGTGCCAGAGGCCCTCGGGGTCGGCATGGCTTTCCGCCAGCCACTGGATGAATTCCCAATCGGCGAAGGAAAACAGTTCCTGTTCGTGGGTGGCGCGGTTGGTCAGGTCCACCACTTCGCCCAGGGTTTTCACCTTTTCCCCCGTGCGCTGGCGGAAGATGTGAAAGGAGACGGTCAAGCCATGCAGGGCGGAGTCTTCCGCCACCGGGCTGGCCTGGCAGGCCACGCGCATGGCGGCGCGCGGGGAATCCAGATGGGTGGGCGCGCTGGGAAAGAGCCAGTGTTCCAGGCGCTGCACCAGGCGCTGCTCTTTTTCCGTTTGCTCGATTTCAGCAAAACGGGCGGGGTTGGCGTGCGTGAGCAACTCGGTGGGGAGCGGACGGCTGGCGCGGAGGAAGAGGATGGCGGTTTCTTCCAGCCGCTTTTTGCCCCGGGCGGAGAGCACGCGCGGCCACCAATCGTGGCTGGCGAAATCTTTGCGCGACAGGGAAAGCTTTTCAAAGTAATCCTCCAGCAGCAGCCAGGCGCGCTGCGGGTCGTTGCACTCGGCGAAGATGTTGAGGATTTCGGTGCGCTCGGCGATGGCCGCCTTGGAGTCGGACAATTCGCGGCGCAGCCCGGCCTGGGCGCCGTAGGTTTTGGCCAGCACCGTGTGATGGGCGTCGTACTGGTCGTGTTGCCCGATCCGCCGCCGGCCAACCTTTTTCGCGAATTCTTGAACATGCTGTGCGGCCCGTTAAGGCTGCGTTTAAACACGCGTCGTTCATCTCGACACAACTTGGCGCTTTCGTCAATGGAAAACCGGTGGTTTTTGGCCCCGCCGCCCTTCGCACCGGGCATTAAGGGCGATTACGTGAAAAGGACGGCCATGGTTTTGGGCCGCGCATGGCACGAATTCCCGCGAATCCCGAACCAAAAAATCCTTCTGTGAAACCAGATGCAAACGCCGGTTGGTGCGGCGACGCGGCTGAGAATTACGGCGGGTTGGCGCCGGCCGTTTTCACAGGGGCGGGCGGCGGGCCTTTGATGCAGCGGCAGGCGAATTTGAAAAAGGCGGGCCAGGATGAAGCTGTTTTCATTGCACGAGCCGGATCGTCAGCGGATAACGGTAGCACCCGCCATCCGAGGCTTTTATCGTCGCCACAATGGCAAAAATAAACAGGCCAAGCACCAGGATTGCGTGCAAGACAATGCCGATGAAAATAAAGTACAGAGGGAGGCAGCAAAGCCCATAGAGCAGGAAAGAAAGGTGAAAATTCAACGCCTCCCTGGCATTGGCCGCCACATATTCCGACTCATCCTTCATCGCCAGATAGACCACCAACGGCACCAGGATGAAACCGATGACCAGAAAAACGGAGAGATGGCTGAACATGCTCCAGATTTTGTCGTTGCCCCTGGCGGCAGAGCCGGGTTGGGATTGGGGTGGAAGGCTGATGGGTGGAGGCGGCGTTTCCATATCTTCGGCCGGGTCATTTCAGGACGGCGTTCGGGCCGTTTTTGAAGTTGTCGGATATTTGGGCGGCGCTCAGGGCGGCGTTGTAAATTCGGAATTCGTCAATGGAACCGTTCAGCCCGGGGTCGGTGTTGAAGAGGGAATGGCCCAGGTAGAAGCGGTTGGTGGCGACGCTTCCCAGGGAGGTGAGGTTGTTGGTGAAGACAGCCAGGCTGCCGTTGGTGTAAATTCCCATAAAGCCGGAGGGGGGATCCAGAACGCAGGCGACGTGCAGATTGGTCTGGTTGTCCAGATTGCCGCGCACGCGGATGACACGCTCGGTTGGATTGGGGTCCATCACGGTGAGGCGAAAATCCCCGGCTCCGCTGTGGGGTGAGAAATAGAGATCAAGCCGGCCGTTGTTGACGGGGGTTTCGGTGCCCTGATCGAAGACGCGGCACCAACCGCGGTTGGCGCCCAGGCTGGCCCAGAATTCAAAGGTCACCGCCTTGTCGCCGGCGATCAGGCCGCCCGGCAGGTTGACGTAAGTTCCACGAGTTCCGTCGAGGTGGACCTGGCCGTCGCTGATGGTGGCTGCGCCTTGCAGGGTGCCGTCGGCGTGGCCCACCGAATCCCTGGCGTCGCCATTGAAACTGTAGCGATGTTGCAGCGCCGCGCCCGGCGAGGCCGGCGGCTGGGCGATCACCGCCGCCGGAAGAGCAGCCACGCAAAAACCGGCAAGGAAGCGAGTCAAACGATTCATATCAGATAAAGGTGGTTGACATCGGGCCGAGGATGAAACGGCGGAGCGGAAAAGTCAATCACACGCCGAAAGCAATGCGTCCGTCACGGTTGGTAGGGCGGGTCCCGAATTATCGGGACCCGCCCTGCCTTTCACGCCCACCCATGACTGAGGCGTCACATTCTTTGAAAATCTGCTAAAGAATGTCCGCCTTGCCTTTTGGCGGGCATGCGTCAGGCAAAAGGATCGGATTTGCGGGCACGGATGCGCAGGCCGAATTTTTCCTTGGCGGCGGCGAAGGAGAGGATTCCATTCTTGACAGTCGGGCCGGTGAAGGGATCGTTGCGGACGAGGAGATTGCCGTCCAGATCAAGGTAATCGGCCAGTTCAGCCAGGTGCATCCCGGCGCTGGTGCTGATGCTGGTTTCCACCATGCAGCCGATCATGGTTTTCAGCCCGGCCCGGCGCGCCGCCTTCAACGCTTCCGCCGCCTGGAGGAGGCCGCCGGTTTTGATGAGCTTGACATTGACGCCGTGGTAGCATTCGGCGCATCGGGCGGCGTCGCCGGCATGATGATAGGATTCGTCGCCAAAAACCGGCAGGGGGGAGCGTTGCTTCAACCAGGCCAAATCCCGGGGCGGCGTGGCGGCGGGCATGGGCTGTTCGATGTATTCGATATGGGGGTCCTGGGCCAGCCATTCGATTTTCCGCAAGGCCTCCTCCTTGGCGGGCCAGGCCTCGTTGGCGTCCACCCGGACGGTTTTGAGCGGGGCGGCTTCGCGCAGGGCGGCCAGATTCTTGCGGTCGCTGGCCGCGCCCACCTTGAGTTTAAGAACGGGAAAGGAGTCCGCTTCCAAAACTTTGTCGCGGATTTTTGTCGGCGTATCCAGGCCGATGCTGAGGGAGGTCAGGTGTTTGCCTTCGGTAAAGCCGAGGTTGAGAAAATCATAAACCGCCTGGCCGGCCAGGCGGGCCGCGCCGTCGGCCAGGGCGACGTTGACCGCGCCTTTGGCCGAGTAATGGCCCGGCGCCAGCTTTTCCAAATAGTCCATGCTGGCCGGCAGGTTGGCGAAGGAAAGCTGCTCCGCCTGAACGCGCCCCAGAAAAGCGGCGATGGAGGCCACCGTCTCCTGGTAGCGCGCGGTGGCGGGCGCCTCGCCCCAGCCGCGGGCCGCGCCCTCGGTCAACCGCACCAGCACCACCGCCGTCCGGCTTTGATCGTGGCCGGACTGGGGGCCGCTGGAGATGGCCCATCGGTGTTTCAGGCGCAAATCGAACGGGAGAAAATCCAGTTTCATGACGGCAAGGACAACCTAAATGGGCGCTGATTGCAAGCGGGGAAAAGGCGGGCGTTTTTGGGCAATTGCGGATTGTGGATTGCGGATGGCGGCTGGCGTCGGACAGCCTTGCCGCCTGCTCAGAGGGATCGGACGGATCGGACGGATGGGTCGGACCTGGCCAGAATTCCGCCGGGCCGCCCTTGTTATTTTCATGGCTTCAGCTACTGTTAAGGCATGTTCAAAATAGTTTTATGCGCGGCGTTGCTTCTGGGCGGGTGGGCCGTTCCCGGCGCCACCGTGCAATTGCGGGACAAGGCCTCGGTCAGCGGCACCATTCTGGCGCAGAAGCCGGATGAAGTTGTGATTGACATCGGCTACACCGTGCTGGTCATTCCCCGCAGCCAGATTCTCAGCCTGCTCAACGACAAAACGCCCCCGGCAACAATCACCGCCCCGGCCCTCCTGGCGGCGGCCGTGCCACCACCGCCCGCAGCGCCGCCACCGGCGGCTTCGCTCCGGCCCGGCTCCGCCGCGGAGCAGGGATTCTATTTCACCGGGGCGAGCCTTCTCAAGGAGCGCAGCGTGCGCGAATTGGCCGCCGAACTGGGCGCGGCGGTCGTGCAGGTGCGCACGCCCGGCGGGCTGGGATCGGGGTTTTTCATCAACGAGGACGGGTTTCTCATCACCAATTTTCATGTGACGGAAGGCGAAACGCAGATTTCCGTGGAGGTTTTCCAGCAGAAAAACGGGGAGTTGGAGCGGATGGTCTATAAACAGGTCAAAATAGTTTCGCTCAACAAATTTGGCGACTTGGCGCTGCTCAAAGTGGAGGACAAGGACGCGCCGAAATTTGTGCATGTCGTTCTGGGCGACTCGGACGCGCTGGCCGTGGGGGAACGGGTCTTTGCCATCGGCAGCCCGCTCGGTTTGGAACGGAGCGTGACCGAGGGCATTGTCAGCACCAAGACCCGGCAGTTGCAGGGCGAACTGTATTTACAGACCACCGCCCAGATCAACCCGGGCAACAGCGGCGGCCCTCTGTTCAACCTGCGCGGCGAAGTCGTCGGCGTGACCAACATGAAAATCACCTCGGGCGAGGGCCTGGGTTTTGCCATTCCGGTGGCGGCGGTGGCCTTCTTTTTGAACCACCGGGATTCTTTTGCCTACGACAACGACAATCCCAGCAATCCCTACCGTTACCTGGAACCGTCTCACCGCCTCAAGAAAACCGCCTCCGATTGACCCGCCCTCCTGCCGCCCCATGAGAATTCACTGCTTTTGGCTGATGGCCGCGCTGGCGGGCCTCTGCCCGGCGGGCGCGGCCGAACCCCCGGCGCAAAAGTTGCTGCCCAAAGACACCGTGCTGGTGCTGGCCGTGCCGGACGCCGGCAAGGCCCTGGCCGTTCTGACCAATTCCGCCATGGGCCGGTTGTGGCGCGATCCGGCGGTCAAGGCCTTCCGGGATAAATTCACTGACAAATTACAAACCGCCGCCCTGGCGCCGTTGCAACGCCAATTGGGCATCCATTTCGCCGACTACCAGGGATTGGCCCGCGGCCAGATGACCTTCGCCATCCTCCCGGTGGATCAGGCCGACAAGCCCGACGAACATTACGCCGCGGTTTTTCTGCTCGACGCCGGGGACCATGCCCCCCAACTCGCCACCAACCTGGCCGCGCTCAAGAAGACATGGATTGATGCCGGGAAAACGCTCAAAACCGGGAAAATCCGCGAGACGGAGTTCGCCACCTTCCTGATGACCTCCGATGATCTGTCCGTGCAGAAACTTCTGCCCAACCTCACCGACACCAACGACCCCGCCAACGCCCTGCCTAAACCGGCGCCCGAAAAAGTGGAGCTGACCTTCGGCCAATCCGGCTCGCTCCTCATCGTCAGCCAGTCCAGCCAGGCCATTGAAAAAATTCTGGCCCGGCAAGCCGGCGGCCTGCTGGCCGGTTTGGATGAGCAACCGGCCTTCCAAAACGATTTTGCCGCGCGCCTGCAGGGCGCGCCCTTTTTCGCCTGGTTCAATGCCAAGGCCCTGCTGGCCGATCTGGCAAAACCGCAGGCCCCGCCCGCAGGTTCAGGAGCGGCCCCTCTCCCCGACCCCGTGGCCGGGGATGGAATTCTGGCAACCCTGGGCTTCACCGGGCTGACTTCCGCCTCCCTGGCCTGTCGCGACACCCCGGACGGCATGAACCTCCAGTTCTTCCTGGGTGCGCCGGAATCCAGCCGCCGCGGGCTTTTGAAAGTCCTGACCACCGAGGCCAAGGACTCCGGGCCGCCGCCCTTCGTGCCGGGCGACGCAGTCAAGTTCAGCCGGGTGCGCCTGGATCTTCCCAAAAGCTGGCGCCTCCTGGAATCCACCTTGAACCAAATCTATCCCTCCGCCAGCCAGTCCTTTAACTACTTCCTGGACCTGGCGGGCAAGGCCCAGGATGAGAAATATGATTTGAAAACGGAATTGCTCGACAACTTGGGCGACGACATCATCAATTATGAAAGGAATCCTGTCAACACTACGCTGGGCGACCTGCGGGAGGCCCCGGAGATTTACCTGATCGGCTCCCCCAGCCCGTGGAAACTGGCCTCGGCCGTCAAAGCGGCCATGAGCCTGCTCACCCCGGCCGACAAGATCAAGGACCGCGAGTTCCTGGGGCGCAGAATCTACTCGGCGACCCTGCCCCCCACTCTCGGCGGCCGGACGTATCATTTTGCGGCCAGCGCCGGCTACCTCGCCCTGACCAGCGACGTGGAGATGCTGGAGGAATTCCTGCGCAGCAACGACAGCGACAAACCCGGCTTGAGCCAGACCCCCGGACTGGGCGAGGCGGCGCAAAAAGCGGGAGGCGGGATGAGCACCGGCATTTTTTCCTTCAGCAACGACAAGGAGAGCACGCGCACGCTGCTGGAGACCCTGCGCAAGGAAACCATTTCCGGCCCCGACCTGCTCGGTCTGCTCGGCTTGGAAATGCGGATGAACAAGATCTCCACCGTGGAGGAAGCCAGCCAGTTCAAAGATTGGTGCGATTTTTCCCTCCTCCCGCCCGTGGACACACTGACCAAATACTTCAATTATTCGGTCTGGGTCGGCGGCTTCACCCCGGACGGATTCACCCTCAATGGATTCACCCCGGCGCTGCCCGCCCAGCAATAGGCGCGCGCGCAGACGCCGCCTTTCACTTTTTGGCTATTTGCTCCTAATCTTAATTTAGAGCGTTTTCAAGAAAACTGTAGCCGCAGCACGCGGTAGGGTCCCGGCAGGCCGGGACTGCCCGCCGCGGCGCGCACGGAGTGCGCGCCCTACCTCCCTTGTTTCGGCTACATCATTTCTTAAACTGCCTAATCTCCTTCGACGCAGATTACGATTAAGATCAGGATTAAGATTAGGATTGGTTCGCCAAGGACCAATCGTTCCCGTTACTCCTGCGGATAGACCAGGATGCGGTCGTGGACCAGCACGATCAAATCGTTCTTGCCGCGGCCGGTCACGTCGGCCGCCAGGGCCTCGCGCGGTTCGAACGTGTCGTTGCGGCGGGAACGGAAGGTGCGCTCTTCAAACACCTGCCAGCGATTGCCCGGCACCAGCTTGTGCGGCGGCACGAAACTCACCAAATCCAAATAGTTCTTGGCCGTCTCCAGAAACACCAGGTCTTTGCGCCTGTTATGGTTCAGGTCGCCCGAGATGACATCCCTCAGATACCCGTCTTGAATGGGCGTCTCGTAGCCGTCCAACTCGGCCAGTTCCCACACCTCCCCGCGCAGCGCCATCGTCCCCACCGCGTTCAGGCCGATGAACGCCAGGCTGTTGGCTTGCTTGTCCCCCAGTCCGATGGCCTGCAGGCGAGAAAAATCGGTCACGGGCAGGGGCAGGTTGCGCACCACCTGCCAGACCCCCGCGGCGTCGCGCTCGCACAAGGTCAGCGCCTTCTGCTCTGAGTCCAGTAGAAATAACGACGCCACCGCGTCGCTCCCGTTGCGCAACGGCGCCGCCCCCGCAATGCGCGAACTGCTCGAGGCCCCGTTGATTTGCACTTTGACGTGGAAGGTCCACACCGGCTTGCCGTTGGTGGCGTTGCCGCTTTCCGCCTGCAGCACCACCGCCCGGATGAAATTCTTTTGCGCCAGCAGCAATTCCTGCTTGCCGTCGCCATCCACGTCGGCCGCGCTCAGCCAGGGCTGCTCCTGTTCGCTGCTCCCGCCGGGGGGCAGGACGTCTTCCTCATCAAAGCCGTTGCTCGGCGTCTGGATCAGCACTTTGATCTTTTCGTACGGTATCAACACCACTAGGTCGGCCAGTCCGTCCTGATTGGCATCGAACATGGTCATGGAGGCGGGGTTCGCTTTGAATTCCGCGCTCAAGCTCTGCGTGCGCGTTTTTCCGTCCGCCGTGCGCGTGGCCAGCACCCGTTTGCCGTCCTGGTCCAAAATCACCGCCAGGGTGGGCGGGGCGCCGGCCTGGAGCGGCCCGACGGCCATGGCCAGGGGCCGGCCGGCAAATGGCAGAATGGCCGGAAAGGCGATGGACCCGTTTTTGTCCAGCGCGGTCACTCCGATTTGATGCTCCTCGCTGCTGAGCAGGAAAATCTCCGGCGTGCCGTCCTGGTTCCAATCACTCACCGCCAGGTCGGTCACGCCGCTCAAGGTCGGAAAGGTCTTGGGGGAGCCGAGCTTGCCGTCGGCCTGTTGCAGATAGAGCGTCAACTGCCCGCTGTCCGGTTCGGCCACCAGCAGGTCCGGCAGCCCGTCGCCATTGACGTCGGCCCACAAGATGCCGCGGCGGGCCTGCGTGGTTTTCTTGAGCGGCAAGACTTGGAATTGCCCGCTTTTGAAAGCGCCGGAGAGCGGCTCGGCCGGTTTGCGGCTCAGCCCGGAGATCTGGGCGCGGCCGGATTTTTCCGCGATGGTAATCAACTCCATTTTGTGGTCCTCCAACAAATCATCCGCCAGAAAGGCGCGGATGGCGGGAAAAGTAAAATGCACCTCCGGCTCCAACTGCCCCTGGGCGTCCTGCAGGCGGAAGCGGAACGGGTTGGGGCTTTGGTCATTGATGAGCAGCAGATCATCCCGGCCGTCGCCGTTGATGTCCACCACTTGCAGGCTGTTGACCGCGCCGGAGAAGGGGATTTTTTCCGGCTCGGCCAGAAGGTGGTCCGCATTCTGGGCGATGTAATAAAGATTATTTTCGCCCAGCAAAACCAGGCCGGGCCGCCCGCTGCCGTGCAGATCGCCGGTCGTCAGGGCGTTGGCCACGGGCTGGCCGTCGGCAATGGGAAAGCGCTTGGGCGCGCTCCAGCCATTGCTGCCCAGGTTGTATTGCACCACCAGCTCCTTGGGGTCGCCGTAGTAGGCCAGATCGGGGCGGCCATCCCCGTTCAAATCCGCCACCACCAGCGAGGTGATCCTTTTTTCCGAGGCGATGGAGGTGATTCTAAAGCGGGCATCCGGCGGCAGTTGGTTGATTTCTTTCTTCTGGCCGTCGTCGGCCGGGGGGGTGTTGGTTTTGCCCGTCCGGTTGTAGAGGATGTTGATTTTCGAGCGGGCATTGTTCACCACGATCAGATCGTTCAGCCCGTCGCCGTCCATGTCGGCGGCATGCAACAGGGTGATGGCGCTGTCCAGCGGATAAATTTCCGGGCCGGTGAAACCGAAGGTATTGGTTTCCCCGCTCCCGCCCCGGGCGGTTGCGACACACGCCGCGCAGGCCAGCACACCCCAAAAGCGTCTCAGTGCAAGATTCATCATGCGATGTGCAAACTGCCATCGCGCAGAGGTTTGTGCCAGATTATTCACCAAGAAAATGGGCCAGGATGCGCCGTTCATGCGCGACCAGCCGGTGTTCCCAAAGATAAATGCCCTGCCAGGCGCCCAGCCCCAGTTCCCCGCCGGCGATGGGAATGCTCAGATGCGCCGACGTCAAAGCCGACCGGACGTGGGCCGGCATGTCATCCGCCCCTTCCGAAACATGACGCCAGAGCGGGTCGCCATCGGGAACCAGGCGGGCGAAAAAGCGTTCCAAGTCGCGCCGCACCTCCGGGTCGGCATTTTCCTGGATGAGGAGCGAGGCGGAAGTGTGTTGCACAAACAAGGTGGCCAGGCCGCTGTGCAGGCCCGTCGCGCGCAGCCGCCTTGCCGCCTCGCCGGTGAACTCATAAAAACCCCGGCCGCGCGTGGGGATGATGATCAACTCGGAGTGTTGTCGCATGGCAGTGATGGAGTCGTGCAAGGGTCGTCTCTGTCAATGAAAGATTTTGGCATGGGTCGTGCCAAAGCCCGGCCGCCACCGCAAATTTTTTTGGAAAAATCGCTTGAATTATTTTTGGTTTTGGCGATAATAAGATCAAGCCAGCCGTCCGGCGGAGACCGGAGCGCGCCTTTGTTCTTTGGAATTATTGGCAACGGTTTTACCCTGCCATGCTCGTGATTAAAAACAAAGTCCTTGAACCTTAAATTAGTCAACCCGGAACCCTGATCTCGGTTGTGGCCGACAGGCCTTAACTGGAAGCCGAAAGCAATCGTCCCGGTTCCATCCTGTTCCTAACAAGTTCAGAGGCACTGTTTATACACGGCATTACGGCGGGGTTATTTTTTGCGCGCATGGCCGGATTCTAGGTCGTGTTTCAATCGCCTGGCCAATGTTCCACAGGTCGTGAACGCCTCTTGCGGGTTTGTCCCTGCACAAGTAATCTTTCCAATGAGCGTTGAGGAGATCAAAAAGGCGGTGCAACACCTCAGCCTGGGGGAACGGGCGGAAGTCGCGGCCTGCCTTCATTCGTGGAATGACGACGACTGGGATGAACAGATGAAACGCGATTTGGCCTCCGGCAAACTCGATATAATTCTGAGCCGGGTGGACGCCGACATAGCAGAAAACAAAATTCGTGGCATGCCGTGATTTCGCGGACACACGCTCAGTTTTGGGAATGTTTCGACGCCTTGCCGGAGGACCTCCAACGGATCGCGCAAGAGAAGTATCGGCTATGGCAGCAGGACTGCTTTCATCCATCGCTCCATTTCAAACCATTGAAGGATGATGTCTGGTCGGTCAGAATCAACCACAGTTATCGGGCTTTGGGCCGACGCAAAGCAGCGTTGATGGTGTGAAAGGGTCAAGCCCGGAAAGCTGAATATGGGTTTGACATTGGGGGAAACGCAACACTGCCACGCCTTGATTGTGAATATCATTCCGAATGCCGGGCTTGACCCCTGCTACTAGGAACGCCATTGCATTTGATCCAAGCACCCGACTAAACTTCCCGCGTGAACACTCGTCGGCTGATTGGAATGATGCCATGCATTTGCCTTTTGTTATACGGACGATTCGTTTCGGCGGCTGAAACCGCCACGCCGGACTACACGGCATGGAATTCCGCTTTTGGAAGCTGGACGAACGTGACGAATTGGTCCGCCGGATTGCCCAATCCGTAACGCCCTCAATTCGCTGCGCCGGAGGGAAAAAGGAAGTCGGGTCCCAACAACATGACCGTTTGGCGCGTCCTGGCTGTTTGGGCAACATGCCAGTTCATCCTCCCCAGACCGGCCAAGGCCGACTGCACCGGCTCGATGGTTTCGCGAGGAAGCTGTTCCACGGATTGCACTCTGTCAACGCTCAGGGCGTACTGTTTGGCTCCGTTGGTGACCACAATGGCGATTTCACGACGGGTTTCCCTTAGAATCTGACGGGATTCCTCGAACAGCTTGACCAGCGTGGCCAATTCGCAGTTCCGGCGCTCTTCCAGGTTGGCCAGGGCTTTCTCGAATTTTCCCCCCTCCGCCATCTTTAACACTTCGTCCGCGGAGGCGTGGATGATCTGGTGCGGCGCATCCATCTTCCTCAGCGCCATGCGAAAGATGGCTGCCTGGATCGTCTGCTCCTCGTTCTTGTACTGATCATACCACAGGCCAAATTTGCACTTGTGCGGGTCCCGGGCGAGATTGAACGGCCGCCGCTCCCGCACGCATGCTTCCAGCTCCTTCAGCCAGTTGCGGTGGTCCTGCTCCCGATCGTGCAGCAATTGAATGAGACTGTTCAAGTCTGATTGTGCCGAGGCCAGCCCCAGCACAATGCGCAGGTCAACCAGCTTCAAGATGCTGCCGCGAATATTGATCACCCCTCTTATTTCCGGCCGCTGGTTGGGAACATGCACCACCGCAGGCAATATCAGCATCTCCCGCACAAACTCCGCCGACACGGCATACTGGCCGTTGCCCGCCTCGAACAACACGAACGGCATCTTGTCTTTTCGCAACGCTATCATGGCACTGTTTTCCGCTTTAAAATCCGGCGGTTTCGCCTCTCCTCTGGTTTGTCTGAATTCACTCGCGCCGTTATCGGCATTTTGTGGCCGCGGCTTAATGCTCAATCTTCCCGCCATCATTAACAAAAGCCGTTGTGCTAAAGGGAACGCCGGGGATTCGAAAAAGAGCGCAAGTATTGTATGGAGAATGACAAGAAATGCCTCGTCAAAGCGGCAAAACCATAGTTTCGCCCCATTGCAAGTGCAAATGATTGCGCTGCAAGCGCTTGAAACCTTTCTTCCCTCTCTGTTGTCTCAGTTGCCTCCTGTTGAACCCCCTTCTTCATTCCCTGTCCTCCGTAGGCCAGGAGGATGCATTTTTCTTCCAACCGGAGCTTGACAAAAGTTAGAACCTATGGTTAAATCGTCAGAGTGAGAAACGTAGGCTCAGTCCAAACCACATCCGGGAGAAGGCGGCCAGCCCAGGCGCGGAGGGCGGGGATATGAAAATGCAAAATGCAGAATTCCAAATCCGTGAAATCCGCGAAACCTGTGGTTCAATTCCTTTGGTCCCGGCTGGCCGCTCAACCTGGCAAACCATGGCCAATTCGCGGTGTTGCCGCAACCCAGCGGCGGGCGATTCAACCGTCGCCTCCAAAAGGACCTGGCACGGTCGAATCGTGCCAAGCGGACCCATCCGGTCAAACCGGTCAAACCGGTCAAACCCAACGCTGTCCAGTAAAGTGAGGGATAAAAATGTGGAAGACCCTCACCTGCAAGGTGTTGCTGAGCCATTTGGATGTGATCGAAGCAGAGGCGGTCAAACCAGGTCAAACGTTGCGCCAGTGAAGTTGGTTGGAACGCGGGTGAAAGTCCCGCCCGTCGAATTAGGCTGTTCACGACGGAACACGACCTCAACAGCGCCGCCGCGAGGCGGGGTTGGAAGCTGAGGGAGATGAACAGACGGGCCGTAATGAAAATGAACCACATCCAATGAGCCTCGATAAGTTTAGAACCGGAGACAAGCCGAGCCGCTGTTTGACCGGCGAAGGCCGCAGGGAGGAGGCAGGGCAACAGTCAGAGCCTTCTCAACGCTCCGGCGGGGTCGGCGTGGACGGCACGTCTGGAAGTTCAACCAAGGTAAGCTGGGAGAACTCCGGCGGCGGGCGGCCAGCCCAACCGCCCGCGCAAGCTGGCAAGACCAGTCAGGCGAGCGGCCCTGCCGGAGAAGTCGGAGTTCCTCATAGTAGCGTGGACTTGTTTGCGCTCCAGGCGGATTTCCGCCGGGAGTTGCGCGAGCGAACGCAAAGGGGGAACACTTGCTCAATGCGTGGAGGCGAAGCGAAGGATGCGGGGATGGCCGGGGCGACCCGGATAGCAACCCCGGAGAAAGTTCGGCAGCTTCAAATCGCGCTCTATCGGAAAGCCAAAGCAGAGCCGAAGTATCGGTTCTGGAGCCTG
The DNA here is from genome assembly GCA_963707025.1 of uncultured Verrucomicrobiae bacterium. GTDB lineage: Bacteria > Verrucomicrobiota > Verrucomicrobiia > Limisphaerales > Palsa-1400 > JBEKOF01. The sequence goes on from CAVPOM010000007.1 coordinate 414,807, forward strand.
TATGGGGAATTGCTGCGCAAGGACGTGCTCGAAACCGCCTTGGCAGCGCAACAGCGCAACGGCGGGGCCGCGGGAGTGGACGGACAGAGTATGGAGTCCATCACCGCCGACCCGGCCCTGCGCCAGCAATGGCTCGACCGCCTGCAAGCAGAACTCAAAGCCAAGACGTATCGGGCCAGCCCGGTGCGGCGGGTGATGATTCCCAAGAGCAGCGGAGGGGAACGGCCGTTGGGCATCCCGACGGTCAAGGACCGGGTGGTGCAAACGGCGGTGTATCTGGTGCTGATGCCGATCTTGGAGGCGGACTTTCATCCGCGCTCCTACGGCTTTCGGCCCAAACGCCGGGCACACCAAGCCATTGCGGAAATCCAACAAGCAGTGCAGCAAGGCTACGTGGAAATCATCAACGCGGACCTGACGAAATATTTCGACACGATTCCGCACCGGGAACTGATGAAGGCCGTGGCCCGGCGGGTCAGCGACGGCAGCGTGCTGCGGCTCCTCAAGAGCTGGCTGCGCGCCCCGGTCGCGGAGGAAGACCAGGACGGCACCAAGCGAGTGATCCCCAACCGGCGCGGCACGCCGCAAGGCGGGGTCATCTCGCCGCTGCTGGCCAACCTCTACCTCAACCCGCTGGATCACGGGGTGAACGAGAAAACCTCCGGCCAAGCCCGCATGGTGCGCTACGCCGATGACTTTGTCATCGCGTGCGCGGCGGGGTGCGGCGGAGGGCTGATAGCGCGGCTCAAGAAATGGCTTCGAGCCAAAGGGCTGACCCTCAACGAAGTCAAAACCCGAATTGTGAACATTCGCAAGGAAGGGATCAACTTCCTGGGCTTCAACCTGACCTGGCGCAAGTCCTTTGGAGGGCGCGGCTACCTGCACGTTCAACCCAGCCAGAAAAGCCGGGGGCCCTGCGCGAGAAACTGGGCGGCATCCTCAACCACTGGACGCAGGGGCGTCCGATACAGGAGGTGGTCAAAGAGGTCAACCAAGTCTTGCGCGGATGGGCGGGCTACTTCCACTACGGCAACAGCGTCTCGGTGATGAACCGGATGAAACACTACAGCCAAAACCGCTTTCGGCGCTGGCTGTGGCGCAAACACGGTTGCCGCCGCAGCCTGTGGGAACACTACGTTCCCGAGCAGTTGCACCAGCGTTATGGACTCTATGAACTGCCGACCACGGCGAAGTGGAAGGCGGCCCGATGAATGAGTTCGGAGAGCCGAATATGGGAAATCCGTCCGTTCGGTTCGATGAGGGGCGAAGTGGCAGCGCGAGACTGACAACTGCGGTCAGTTCAATCCGCCTCCTTCCACTTCGCCTACTCTACCACATTTTGAACCTTGACCACCTTGACCATGAGCACCCACCTCGTCCTGTTCCCTCCGGCATCCGAGGTTCAGGTTTTTTGGTTGGGTCTGTGCCGTGCTGCGCCTTTTTGCGAAAATTCAATCCAAGTGCCTGTCTATGAATTATTTGCATCCAAAACCGGCCTTTTCCAATCGGCCCAATCGTGTCTAATCGTGCTATTATTCTGAACCACCATGCCCATCACTCCATCACGCCGCCACTCCGCCCGGAGTTCCGGCTTCATTCCCGCTTGGTCAACGGGGGGGAATTTGCTATTCTGACGTTGTGAGTGGTCACGATCTATTTTCCGCCGCGCCGGGGCCAAAGAGGGGCGAGTCCGCCGGGGCCAACCCGGATTTCCCGGAGCGCCAGCCCTTGGCGGCCCGGATGCGTCCGCGCAATCTGGACGAGTTGGCGGGGCAAAAGCACATTCTCTCCCCCGGCATGCTGCTGCGGCGGGCCATCGAGGCGGACCGGATTCAATCGCTGATTTTCTACGGGCCGCCCGGGACGGGGAAGACGTCCCTGGCGCAGATCATTGCGCGGCAGACGCGGAGCAAGTTCGAGCGGCTCAGCGGGGTGGAATCCAACGTGGCCGACATGCGGCGCGTGCTGGCCGGCGCGGCCAACCGCCTGGAAAACACGGGGCAGTCCACCATTCTTTTCATTGATGAAATCCACCGCTTCAACAAGGGGCAGCAGGATGTTTTGCTGCCGGACGTGGAGAGCGGCGTGGTGCGGCTGATCGGGGCGACCACGCACAACCCGTTTTTTTTCATCAACTCGCCGCTGGTGTCCCGCTCGCAGATCTTTGAACTGGAGCCGCTGGGTGAGGAGGATCTGCTGGAGTTGTTGCGCCGGGCGCTGGCCGACGCGGAACGCGGCCTGGGCCACCTCAAAATCCGCGCGGAGGAGGAGGCGCTGCGGCACCTGGCCAAAATCGCCGACGGCGACGCGCGCAAGGGGCTGAATTCGCTGGAAATTGCCGCCCTCACCACCGTGCCCCAGGCGGACGGCGTCATCCATATTGATCTGGCGGTGGCCGAAGCCTGCATCCAGAAAAAAGCCGTCGTTTATGACGGCGACGGGGACGCGCATTACGACACGATTTCCGCGTTCATCAAATCCATGCGCGGGGGCGATGCGGACGCGGCGCTGTATTGGCTGGCGAAAATGATCCACGCGGGGGAGGACCCGCGGTTTATCACGCGGCGCATTCTAATTTGCGCGGCGGAGGACGTGGGGCTGGCGGACCCGATGGCGCTGGTGCTGGCGGTGGCGGCGCAGGCGGCGGCCGAATTTACCGGCTGGCCGGAAGCGCGCATCCCCATCGCGGAGGCCACGGTTTATATTGCCACGGCGAGCAAGAGCAACAGCGCGTGCGTGGCCATTGACAAGGCGCTGGAAGATGTCCGCACCGGGCGGACGCTGGCGGTGCCGGCGCCTTTGCGGGACGCCAGTTACGCCGGCGCCCAGCGGCTGGGGCACGGGCAGGATTACCAATACGCCCATGATTTTCCCGGCCACTTCGTGGCGCAGGATTATCTGGGGGCGGCCCGAAGATATTACGAGCCGACGGAGCAGGGGTCGGAAAAGAAAATCAAGGAGCGCCTGGAAAAATGGCGGAGCCAAATCGAAGCGTTGCGGCCAAAGGACGCCCCGGCGGCTGAACCATGAACTGCCTGACCCAGATATTTCATACCGGCTGCCCGATGCGGCGGCCAGGGGACTGCCCGCCCTACCCGGCTGAAGAATGAACAACGAAAGCGCGACAATCAAATCCGGCCTTCGCGAGCGGTTGCGCGTGCGGCTCAGGGACGTGCCGGCCGCGCAGCGGGCGCTGGATTCGGCCCAGGCCCGCGCCCTGCTGGCGCGGCAGCGCGTGTGGCAGGAGGCCAAAGCGGTTCTTTTTTACGCGCCGCTGCCCGATGAAATTGATTTGCTGCCGTTGCTGGAGCGGGCGCTGGCGGAGGGCAGGACGGTGGCCCTGCCGCGATTTTTCGCGGAAAGCGGGGCCTACGGAGCTTGTCAAGTTGAAAATTTTGCGCGGGACTGCGCGCCGGGCAAATTCGGGGTGCCCAGCAGCCGGCCGCTGCCCCCTTTTCCCGTTGAACCGTCTGGACTTGACGCTGGTTCCTGGAGTAGGCTTTGACGCGGCTGGACACCGGCTGGGCCGGGGCAGGGGCTATTATGACCGCATCCTGGCCGAGGTGGCCGGGAGGCGATGCGGGGTCGCGTTTGATGAACAAATGGCCGACCAGATTCCGGCGGAGCCGCACGACATGGCTTTGAACTGCGTTTTAACGCCAACACGATGGGTGGAGATTCCGGGGCCGCGACCGATTTTGCCATGAACCAACTTGAACTTGTTTATTCCGGCGCGATCATTTTTGTGGCCGGCGTTGTTTTGGGTTATTGGATCTGGCGCCTGCGGGAACGAAGCATTTTGGCGGCGGCGGGCCGGGAGAAAATGACGCTGCTCGAAACGGCCCGGCGCGAAGGCGAGGCCATCGTGCGCGACGCGCGCCTGGCGGCCAATGAAGAGGCGCTGAAGTTGCGCTCGGCGACCGAACAGCGCCTCAACGAGCGCGAGGCCCTGGTCAACGGCCAGTTGGAAAATTTGGTGCGGGAGGAAAAAAGTCTGCGCGCGCAAAGAGAGGAACTGGCAGGCAAACTGGGGGAAGCGCAGCGGATGCAGAAGGAATCCGCGGAGCTGGCGCGGCAGCGGCGCGAACAACTGGCCGCCGTGTCGAAATTGAGCGAGGCGGAGGCGCGGGCGGCCTATTTGCAGGAAGTGGAGGGGAGCAGCCTGCGGGACGCGGCGCAGATGTCGCAGCACATCCTGGAGGAGGCCAGGGCGCAGGCGGAGGAGAAGGCGCGCCGGATTATCAGCGTGGCCATTCAGCGTTACGCCGGCAACCACACTTTTGAAACCTCCACCGCCACGGTCAATATCAAGGGGGATGAAATGAAGGGCCGGATTATCGGACGGGAAGGCCGGAACATCCGCGCCTTCGAGTCGGCCACCGGGGTGACGGTGCTGATTGACGACACGCCGGGGGCGGTGGTGCTTTCGGGCTTTGATCCGGTGCGTCGGGAAATCGCGCGCGAGGCCATGGAGCGGCTCATCCTGGACGGGCGGATTCATCCGGCGCGCATTGAGGAAGTCGTGGGCAAAGTCACCGAGGAAATTGACGACGTGATCGTGCGGACAGGCCAGGAGGCGGTGATGAAACTGGGGCTGGCGCCCATGCATGTGGAGATTGTCAAGCTGCTGGGCCGGCTCCATTTCCGGCACAGTTTTTCGCAGAATATTTTGAATCACTCCATTGAGGTCGCGCAATTGATGGGCTTGCTGGCGGCGGAATTGGGCCTGGACGTGGCGGCGGCGCGGCGGGCCGGGTTGTTGCATGACATCGGCAAGGCGGTGAGCCACGAGGTGGAGGGGTCGCACGCGCTGGTGGGGGCGGAGATCATCCGGCGTTACGGCGAAGCGGAGGCGATTGTCAACGCCGTGGCCTCCCATCATGGCGAGGCGCCGGGCACCGGTGTGCTGGGGATTCTGGTCAGCGCGGCCGACGCCATCAGCGCCTCCCGGCCCGGGGCCAGGTCGGAAACTGTGCTGACCTACATCAAGCGGGTGGAGGATCTGGAGCGAATCGGCCTGTCTTTTCCCGGGGTGGAAAAATGTTTTGCCCTGCAGGCGGGGCGCGAATTGCGCGTCATGGTCCAGCCGGGGGAAGTGAGCGATGAAGAGGCCTTCCTGCTGGCCCGGAACATCGCCCGGAAAGTCGAGGACGACCTGCAATATCCCGGCCAAATTCGCGTGACCATCGTGCGGGAGACCCGCTGCGTGGAGTTCGCCAAATAGCCGCGGCGGATCAGCGGCCTTGATTCAGGCCGGAGGGCAGCGACCCTTCCCAGTTCTGCGGAGGGAGCCACGGCTTGGGGTCGGGATCGGCCGTGACGCAACCCAAGAGCAGGCCGGTCGCGCCGGCGAGGAGCAAGGCGAACGAAACTATGCGCAGGATGTTTTTCACCAATAAAACGCGTCGTCCCCTTCCAGGACTTCATCATGGCGCCAAGCCGGCAGGACAGTCGCCGCCACGGCTTAACGGCCTTGATTCATGTTGGAGGGCATCGGCCCTTCCCAGCTCTGCGGCGTGTTCCACGGCTTGGTGTCAATATTGTCGGGATCGTCCGTGGCGCAACCCGCCAAGAGGCCGGTCACGCCGGCCAGGAGCAGGGCCAATAAGATGGTGCGCAGGATGTTTTTCATTAAATCAATCCAGGACTTGGTCGCCTTCCATGACCTCGCCGCGGCGCCAGGCGGGGAGGATGTTGGCGATGCTCTCGGTCTTGTCCACCCGGTCAATTTGGACTTTGCCAATGAGCCGGCCGTCGCGGGCGACCATCATGATGCCGTGGGCCAGCACGCCCTTGTCCTTGCCAATATTCAAAACCACAAAATCGTACTTGGGGTCCACGGCCACGACATTGCCTTTCAGGCCCAGAGGCTCTGCCACGACTTCATTGGTCCCTCTGAGCCGGTCCAATTGTTCCTGCAAGTCGTCCCGGTTGGCGAGGAGGAGCTTGTTCTCCGCGGTGACGCCGGCGATCTCCACCTTGGTTTTCTTCAAATCGGCCTGGATGCCGATGACCTGCTCCGGGGTCAGGTGCAATTGCTCCCACTTGGCCAGTTCGGCCTGGTATCCATCCCGTTTGTCCTCGGCGCTCTTCAACTTGACAGTCAGGTCGCTGTTTTTCTTGTTGAGCTCCCCGATTTTGCCGTTGGCGGCGTCCAACTCGCCCTTGGTTTGGGTGAGAGCGCGGGTGGTGGTGGCCAGAGTGGCTTTGGTGTCGGCCAGGGTCTTTTTGGTGCTGGCAAGCTCCTTTTCCGCCGCTTCTCTATGCGTCTTTTGGTCCTCTCGTTCCGCGATGGTGGTCTCGATGGCCTTCTTGACCATGACAAAATTCACGGCCACAACGCCGCCGCCGGCGAGAATGGCAATAATCAGGCAAATTCGTAATAGCATTGGATTTAAAACCTTTAATTTTCAGGGCAATTTAACCGTTTGGGCCGGTCTTGTCAACGGTTTCGTTGACCAAAAATCGTCCGGGAGGCGGACGGGGCGGACGGAGCCGGGCGGGCCTGCAAGGGTGGCGTTTGTCCAGGGAGATTTCAAAATTTTGCACAGGGCGACCCGTCTCAATCCGCCATCGGCAATCCGCAACGCCTCCTCATCCTCTCTTGAATCCCATCACCAGGAGGATCAAGTCGAGCACGAACAGCACCACGATGGTCACTTCCAGGCTGAGCATCCAGCGGTTGATCCGGTCCTGGTTGAGGAGTTGGTAGAGGTCGTCGAGGGTCTTGAGCTTCTCATCAATGGTGCGGTGCCAGTCGGCCAGATGGAACCGGGCGGAAATGTTCTGGTATATGCGGGCCAGATGCCAGTCGCCGAAAAACTTTGTGATGTTGGAAAGCTCGTCGCTGAAGCGGGCCAGATCAATGCGGATTTCACGCAGTTCTTGCAACACCTCGCCGCGGGCGCGCCGGGCCGGCCGGGCCAGGTCGCGATAGGAACGCTCCAAGGCGGTGTCGAGCAGCCGGTCGTAAGCCTCCAACTCGGCCAATTGCAAGTTGGCCAGTTCCAGGACGTAAAGGATTTCGTCCAGTTGATGGGGCTCCTGCACGGCCAGCGCGGCGTCCCAGTCCACCACCGCCAGGTCGTTTTGGTAGTAGCTCAGATAGCGGTCGGTGGATTCCTTGGCCTCCTGGCGGGAAAGCTGGCCGATGTCGGATTCCTGGGTGAGGAGGGCCGCGACCTGGCGGCGGTGCTGGGCCAGCCAGTCTTCCGCGCTCAAGGGATGCCCGTCCTCTGCCGCCAGGGGAGAGTCAATGCAAAAAACGGTGTAAGCCTCCTCGTCCGCCAGGCGCGGGGCGGGGCGGATGAAATAACGGGCCAGTTCCAGGCGGGCTTCCTCGGCCAGTTGCCGGACCTCCTGCTGGAGGGCGCCGTTGGAGAATTCCAGGTCGTGATACACCACCAAATCCTCAATGGAAGGGACGACAAAGGGGACGGAAACCGTCACGCTCAAGGCCCCCACCGGGAGCAATTTCACGGTGCGCTCCACCCGCACCGGCCCGTGCGGGCCGATCCGCTCCATCGGCGGCAGGCGGATCATTTGCGGGCGGAAAAAAAACAAGTGGCGCGGACTGCGTTTGCTGGCGTCCACGGAGAATTGGGCCATGGGCTGGCCGAGCAGTTCATTGACGGGCAGACGTTTCATTTCGTAGGCCACGTCGAAGGCGTAGAGATAGACCACGCGCCCGGAGTAACGCTTGACCCCGCGCGACGGCTCCGCCGCCCTGGCCGATTCCTGGAGGGATGAACCCATGCGGTACATTAGCGCGGCGGCCGCCCAATGTCCACGCGGCCTTGCTGCCAATTCCCGGCATTCATCGTCGTTGCCAGCGGCCCGCGGAAATTGTACGCTGCCATCGGATTAAATTATATTTTGAAAACCATGACACGCCGGCAAGTTTTGGATCTTTATTTTGTGGAGGCGCGGTCCAAGTTGATTGATGTCGCCTCTTTTCTGGATCGCGCGCAACGGGCGGACGGGGCGGATGATTTCCGCCTCAAGTCCTTTCGCGCCGCGCTGGGCCAGTTGCGCGCCGGCGGCCCCGACCGCACCCGGCGCGTGCTGCTCAGTTTGAGCGATCCCACCACCAGGCCCGGCAACGCCGCCGGCAACAAGAGCGCCTGCGGGGCGTGGCCGGGGAAGAAGTCGAAAAGGAAGGAAGCAGAATAGAGAATGGAATGAGATTAAGCTTTGACGCAATCGCACCTTCCCAATCCGCAATCCGCAATCCGAATTTAAAAAATCATGCGCTTCATTGAACCTCATGCCCACATGGTCAGCCGGACGACGGACGATTATTTGTCGCTGGCCACGGCGGGTTGCGAGGCGGTTTGCGAGCCGGCGTTTTGGGCGGGGTTTGATCGCGGGTCGGTCGAGGGTTTTCACGATTATTTTTGCCAGTTGACCGAACACGAGCCGCGGCGCGCGGCCAAATTCGGCCTGCCTCATTTCGCCTGGCTCTGCTTCAATCCCAAGGAGTCGGAGGATTTGAAGCTGGCGGCGGAGGTCATAGAAATAATTCCCAAGTTTCTGGATCGTCCCAATGTCCTGGGCATCGGCGAGATCGGGTTGAACCGCAACAGCCGCCACGAATTGAAGGTGTTCGAGCAGCAGGTGGATTTGGCGGCCCGTTGCCAGCAACTCATCCTGGTTCACACCCCGCATCTGGAAGACAAGCTCAAGGGCACGCGGCTGATTATTGACGCGCTCAAAAGCGACCGGCGCATCAATCCGGCGCGGGTCATCATTGATCACGTGGAGGAACACACCATCGCGCTGGCGCTGGAGGCCGGCTTCTGGGCCGGGATGACGCTTTACCCGGAATCCAAATGCACGGCGGCGCGGGCCATTGACATGATCGAAACTTACGGGGCGGAGCGGCTCTGGATGAACAGCGCGTGCGACTGGGGCGTAAGCGTGCCGCTGGCCGTGCCGCGCGCCGCGCTGGAAATGCGGCGGCGCGGCCACAGCGCCGCGGCGGTGGACCGGATGTTGCACGGCAACCCGGCGCAATTCCTCGGCCAATCGCCCAAATTCAAATGGGCGGCGGATTAAAAACCTCAACCGTATCCAATGCTCCTTCCCCGCGGCCATCATCTCGCTTACTGCACGAACATTCATCCGGCTGAAACCTGGCCGGAAACGCTGGCCGCCCTGGAGCAATACACCCTGGAGGTGCGCGCGCGCGTCAGCCCGGACCGGCCCTTTGCCATCGGGCTGCGCCTGAGCGATCAGGCGTCGCGGCAATTGAGCGAGCCGTCCGAACTGCTGCATTTTCGGCGCTGGCTGGAGCGGCATGATTGCTACGTTTTCACCGTCAATGGATTTGCCTTCGGCCGGTTTCACGGGGAGCGGGTCAAGGAGCGGGTCTATTTGCCCGACTGGACATCGCCGGAGCGGCTGGCATATACCAACCGGTTGTTCGACCTGCTGGCCCAATTGCTGCCGGAAGGGGTGGCCGGGAGCGTCAGCACCCTGCCGGGTTCGTCCAAGGAATTCATCACCACACCCGGCCAACTCGCCGTCATTCGCGGCCATCTTCACGCCTGCGTCAAACACGTTTCCGACCGGGCCGCCCGCGCGGGTCGCGAGCTGCATCTGGGATTGGAGCCGGAGCCGCTGGGCCTGCTGGAAACCACGCGCGAAACGGTTGATTTCCTGGACCGCCTGCGCGAGGAACATCCCGGCGATGCGCGCCTGGAGGAGTTTCTGGGGGTCACCTACGACACCTGCCATCTGGCGGTGGAATTTGAGGAGCCGGCGGAGGCGCTGGCCCTGTTGCAACGCCACCGGGTGAAGATTAGCAAGATTCATTTAAGCAACGCGCTGAAATTGCGGATGTTCCCGATCAATCGGGCCGGATTGTTTTTAGCCCGATTGGCCTCCTTTGCCGACGACACCTATCTGCATCAAGTGGTGGCCAGGGATCTCGCAGGGCAATTGACCCGTTACCGTGATCTGGATGGATTCTTGAATGCGCAATCCCCTTCGTCCACCGTGGTTGCAACGATGAAGGAAGCCCGGGTTCATTTCCACCTGCCGCTGCACACGCCGCCGGGTGAATGGTTCGACACCACCTCCGATCATCTGCTGGGCGTGCTGGATGGCTTGCAAGTCAACCCGGATCTGTGTTCGCATTTGGAGATGGAAACCTACACCTGGGGGGTATTGCCGCCGGCCTTGAAAAGCCGGAGCGTGGTGGACCAATTGGCGGCGGAATATGAATGGTGTTTGCGCGGGCTGCGGGGGCGCGGCCTGGCGTGAGCGGCCGCTCCTCGTGAAGCTCCTCCGTCCTCCATCCAAATTTCGGACGCTCCTGGCATTGGGGCGCGTTTCCAACTTGCCCACGGTGTGGTCCAACTGCCTGGCCGGCTGGTGGCTCGGGGGCGGCGGACCCTGCTGGCAATGGATCTGGCTCTCTCTCGCCCTGACCCTTCTTTACCTCGGCGGGATGTTTTTGAACGACGCTTTTGACGCGAACTTCGACCGGCACAACCGCCGGTCGCGGCCCATCCCGTCGGGCGCGATCAGTGAGAAAGAAACCTGGCAGTGGGGATTTTCCCTGCTGGCCCTGGGCGCGGCGGGATTGATTTGGGCGGGGACCACCACCGCGGTTCTCACCTGGCTGCTCACAGGCTGCATCCTTCTTTACAATCTCATTCACAAATGGGCGGGAGCGTCGCCCGTGTTGCTGGGGGCGTGCCGCTTGCTCCTCTATCTGGTGTCCGCCTCGGTGGCGCGGGACGGGGTGACGGGCAATGTGTTGTGGTGCGGGCTGGCCCTGGCCTCTTACGTCATGGGTTTGAGCTGGCTGGCGCGCCGGGAAAGCGGGCGCGGGCCGGCCCCATATTGGCCGGGCATTTTTCTGGCGGCGCCGTTGGTGCTGGCCGGATTGAGTGACGATGGGCTCGCGCGGCAGACCGGCAATGTCCTGTCGCTGGTGCTGGTGGTCTGGATGCTCTGGGCGTTGCGCCACGCCTTCTGGCGCGCGGAGCCGAAGGTTGGCTATGCCGTGGCCAGGCTGCTGGCCGGCATCACCCTGGTGGACCTGCTGGCGGTGGCGGACCTGACCCAGCCGCAGGCCGGCCTTTTTCTGATTTGGTTCGTGCTCGCCCTCCTGCTGCAGCGTTACATTCCGGCGACGTGAGCGGATAAAAATAATTGAGAAGGAGGCTCGCGTTTGGGACAAAAGTAGTTTACAGTGGGTTGCACAGTTATTGAAAACAGTCATGAAAACAACTTGGAGCAGAAAAAAAATTCGCGACAAATTCACCGGCCTGACGAAGGCCGATGGCACGCCCATGTCGCGGCAACAAATTCACATGCTCAGAAAGAAGGCGCGGGGCATTTGCCTGACCTGCGGCAAACCGGCCCTGGGCGTCTATTGTCTTCGGCACACCATCAAGGCCCGTGAGCGGATGCGGGCGCGCCTGAATTATCACCGGCGCCTGCGCGGCGCGCCCAGCTATGTCCTGCAAGAGCGGGAGCGGTCGCATGCGCGGCTGACCGGCGGGCGGGTCCGCGACGGGCGGGTCCGGCCGGGGCGGCGCCTCCATGCCAGAGTCCGCGCCAAGGCGAGCTGAGCCTGGCGTCATTCCCTGGGCAACGGTTTGGCCGGCGGCACGAAGGAAAGACCGATTTGGCGCGCCACAAAGCCGGGCAGGCGAATCTTGTTCCACCAATAAGGGTCCTCGCGGAAAATCAGGCCAAGGGTTTGGCCGATGATTTTCCAGTTGCGCGCCCGCATTCCGGCCACGCCGTTGAGCAGCAAGGCCCGGCAGGAACAGAAAAAGAGGCTGTCCCGCGCCAATTTCTTTTGTTCCGAGGGGGGGAACAGCTTCATGGCCGCCGGGTCGGCCAGGATCTTGCGGGTCACGTAGTAAAAGACAGCGACGTTGGAACCGGAGGAGTGCATGGCGGCGGTCAGGGAAATGGGCGTGTAACGGAAGGAGGATAGAACCTGGTCAATGTAGTAAAAATCGTGATGGACGGCGATGCGCATGTCCAAATCCAGGTCCAGGGCGAAATCGCTTTTGGTGTCGAATCCACCGGCCCGCCGGACCGCCTCGGTGCGATACATGATGCCGCTGGGCACGCAGCACGGATAATCATGCACCAGGAATTCCTTGAGCACTTTGGCCCGCTCGATGAAGCCGTCGCCGACTTGAAAACGGTAGCGGTAGTGCATTTTGCGCAAGAGGTAAAAGCGGGGGAAAATGCGCCGGTCGTTGGAATCAATCAAATCCATCGGGGCCATGACGATGCCGACCGAGGGGTATTTGCCGAAGGCGGCCAGCATCAATTCCAGCGCCCTGGGCTTGAGGAGGTCGTCATCCATCAGGACGACAAGGTAATTGCCTTGGGCGAGGGTCGCGACTTTTTGGATGTTGTTGATGTTTCCGATGTTTTGGCCATTGCGGTAATAACGAATGCGCGGATCGTTGAGGCGGCGGACGACTGCGGCCGACTCCTCATCTTCGCTGTTGTCAGTGATGACGATCTCGAATTTCTGGCAGGTCTGGGCCAGGACGGAACGGAGGGCCCGCTCCAACAGCAGGGGGCGCTGATAAGTGGGGGTGCAGATGGAAACCAGGGGCGGGTTCACGCGCTTTTGCCGGGTTGGATGATGTGTTGGAGCATGACGCTGGCGAAGCTTTCGCCGGTGAACGGCTTGATCCGCTCGCCGCGCACGAAGTCTTCGATGGCGGCCAGAAAGGCTTCGTATTCCGGTTCCGGCATGGCCTTGAGATAGCGGTAAAGCTCCTCGTAGTTTTTGAAATTCCGCATGTCAATAAAGGCGCGGGCCGGGATGAAATCGGCCACATCCGGCGCGCCCCAATAGATGGGCACGCAGCCGGCGAAAAAGCCGTCAAAAATCTTCTCGGTGACATAGCCGGGAAACACCGCGTTTTCATAGCAAAGGGCAAACCGGTATGGGCGCATCACGGCGTTTTTGCCCGGCACCGCCCCTTTCCAGGAGGGGAAGCGGCGGCAAAGCAGGGAACGGGGGAATAAGCGCGGATAGATTTTGAGGAGGAGCAGATTCAAGCGCGCGAGGCGGCCGGTGAAGTAACGGCGGTCCCAACCCTGCCCGTACAGGTCCAGGTCCTCCGGGTGACGGCCTTCGAACCAGCGGATGGCCCGCACCCGCTCGCTGTAAAGTTCCCGGGGATGGGGATTGTATTTTTGGCTGGCGATGGTCACACAGAATTTGGTCTTCTCCGCGCGGTTGATTTGGAAGGGCGCGGGCACCCGCATGGCATACCAGAATTGGAAAAGCTTCCTCTGGTCAACCAGTTGCGGGTTCCAGGTGAAGACCTTGTCGAAGGCGCGCCAGTTCCGACGCCAGTATTCGTCCGGGCGGTTGGCCGGGTTCTCGATCAGGAACAGGTAAAGTCTTTTCCCTTTCAGGCGCCGCAGCTTGCGGAAATAAGGATCGAGCAAGGTCGGATGATCGAAAAAGATGGCGGCGTCGAATTTCTCCAAGTCGTCCATGTCGAGGGTGGCAACCCGGTGGCCCAATTGGCGCAGCCGTTGCCCGGCAAAATAGAACCCGTACATGATGTCGTCCCCGATCGGCCCGGCCGGGTTCTCCAGCATCCGGTTGCGGTTGTAGTGCTTGTAAAAACTGTAAAATCCCAAATACACGGCGGGGAAAGTTACCGCCAACGCGGCGGCGGGTTAATGCAGGCCATAAAAGTTCTCGCGCGCTTTTTGCGTGGAGACGGGGGTGACGGCCGTCTCGACGGCAGCCCCGGCGGGGGTGAGGATCGCGGTCTGGCCTTTCTTGAGGGCCAGCTCGTAATCGCGATCAGCCAACTGCCTGAGCTGGAAGCCGGGGGCGGAGGGATGGGGCATGTCGGTGACGACGCGGCAGGGTTCGCCGGCCAGGCTCTGGATGCGGATGAATTGGAGCTTGTCCGCCTTGCGCACGGCGCTGACGAGGAAAGCGCCTTCGGCCCGAAGATTGTGGAAGGTGACGTCGTGCCAGGCGGCAGGCACGGCGGGGAAGACGCGGATTTTGCCGCCCCAACTGGTCAGGAGCATGTCGTGCAAGGAGGCCGCGCCGGACAAGGGCGTTTCGATGCACGGGCCGGCCTCGGTGTAAAGGGTGTTGGGCAGGATTTTTTCATCCAGCAGTTTGTTGAGCCAGGCCGCGGCCTCGTCACCCCGCCCCAGGACGGCGGAGATGGAAGCGGCGCCAGTGTAGGAGTATCCGCGCAACTGCTTGGGCATTCCCATCCAATGGTTGAGGGATTTGGCCACCAGGTCGCGATTCTCCGGCTGGTCAAGGTTCATGATGTAGAGCGGATAAATCATGAGAAGGTGCGAGTAATGGCGGTGCGACACGGCGAAGGGCATGCCTGCGGAGATCCTTAAGCCATTCTCATCCGCGGGATAGTGAACGAGCTTTTCCAGGACTTCATTCCATTTGGGAATGAGCGGGTCGTTGATCTGCAACTTCTGGCACGTGGCGAGGAGCGTCTGGCAGCCCCAGCGGATGAGGGCCAGGTCTATATTGCAGTCCGGGTTGGGCGCGGGCTGGCCGGGATACTCGGGAGAATAGCCTTCGGTGACGTGGAGGCGGCCGTCGGGCCCTTCCTGCATGTGGTGGAAATAGTAGTTCATGCTGCCCTTGAGCAGCGGGAAGAGGCGTTGCAGTTTGGCGTCGTCCATGCCGTAGCGGTAAAGCAGGTAATAATTGTGCAGCGCCCAGGGCAGATCGCAGATTTCGTGGTCGGCGGCGCGCACCAGGTCGTAACCGCAGGAACGGCCAATGGCGTAGGAATCGGAGGCGAATTGTCTGGCGTTGGCGGCAAGGGCAGCTTTGCCGTCGTCAATCATCTTGCAAAGAGGTTCGCCCAGTTCGAGCCGGTTGGCCGTCAGCACCGGCCAATAGGTCAGTTCGATGTTGAGATTCCACCAAATTTTCGGCCAGGGGGTGGTGTTAAACCAGGGACCGTTCAAATCAATGGGCATGCGGTCGGCGCGCGTGGCGCTGGCCAGCTTATACATCTGGAGCCAGTAAAAAGATTCCAGCCGCGTGTCGGGAATGGATAGGAAACTTTCCGGCCAATACTGGTGCCACCAGGCGCGGTGGGTGGAGGCCAGTTTGTCCAGGCCCGTGGCAGCGGCCTGGCTGACGCTGGCGACGGCTTGCGGCCGGGCGTCGCCGACCAGGGAGAACCCGACACTCAACAGGACCACGCGCGCCCCGTCCTGGCCGGCCACTTCAGTCCAAGCCGTCGCGTGCTGGGCGCCGGTGAACAAGGATTGGGCGCAGAGATGCACGCCGGCAGACTCGCTGAATTGGGGGTCGGGGTTCTTCTCCTTCTCCGGGATCGGCGTCTTCTGATAGATTTTACGGGGATCAGCGGCCAGGCCCGGTTCCCATTCAAACCGGCAGTTCTTTTCGCCGGCGGTGGGCTGGAGTTGGATGACCTGCACCATTTGCCCGGCGTGAGTGAAGCTGCGGATTTTGATCGCCCCCTGGCTGGTCTGGATCTCGCCGGTCAGCTCGGCGTTCCAGAGGTCCAGGCGGAAATGGCCGCCCTGGAGCGTGCCGGCGGTTTTGAGCACCAGTTCGCCAATGGGGATGCGGTTGTTGCCCATCACCACGTCGGAACGGCCGATGCGCCAGTGGAGGGACGGGCCATCGCCGGCCGCGGCGGTGTTGGTGGCGAAGACATTGGCCCCCAGCAATCCATTGCCCATGAACGCGCCCGAACCCCATCGGTCCGGCGGCCTGGTCCAGACCATATCGTGGCGGGCGAGGAAAGCGGGCCAGTCAACCTTGTCGGCCACATCCGCCGCGACGAGGCTGGAAAGGCAAGGGGCCAGCAACAGCACCGTGGTGGAAGCAACCAGCAGGGCCAACCGGGTGGTTGCACAAGTGGAATGGAGCTTGCTGCTGGAAATCCTGGTCATAATCGCATGTTATGGCTTTGTTTCCGCTGGGCGGACGACTTGGAGGAGGACGACGGAACTGCTGCAGCCCCAGGAATGACGCGGGCCGGATGGCGTCGGTTCCTGCCAGCGGCACCAAGAGAGGTTGTCCGCTGGGCGGCGGACGTTCCAGGCGGCATCGGCATTCTTCTGCAACCAGGACTCGAAGACGGGCTGGGCGTGGCGCTCGTTCATAAACCGCGCAATCCAGCGCACGCAGATTCCGTTGAAGCCGCCGGCATCGCCGGTCTCGCCATATTCAGGCAGGATTCCGTCGCGGCAGAGTTGCTTCATGGTGTAGGTGGCGGCCAGCATGGCGTCGTTGGTGTAGCCAAGGAGATTGGCCGCGCCCACGAAGGTGCCTTCGTTGTAGGTAAAGGCGGTGTAACTTATCCGGCCGTTGCGGCGGATGTTGTCGCAGACCTGGCCGGTCGCCGGATCGAAGAGGGTGGCCCGTTCCCAAAGAAAAAGGTTGGTGGCCTTGGCCAGATAAGCCGGGTCGTGACAGGCGCGGCCCAAAAGCGCTGCGGCGATGGCGGCCGGGCCGTTGACGCAGGCGTTCTTGGACTGGTTGTCCGTGCGCCACCACAGGCCGCCGCCCAGATTGGTTGACAATGCGCGCGCAAAGCAGGCGTCGAAGTTGGTCCGGGCGGCGTCCCGAAAGGCCGGGTTGCCGGTCAGGAGATAGCCGCGGGCGCAGGCGATGACGATCCACATAATGTCGTCGTTGTATATGTTCCTCGTCCAGTCCGAGCCGTGGTCCGCGACGAAACCGCGGAAGAGGTCGGCGAACATGGCGAGTTGCTGCTTGTTGCCCGTCCGCTCGTAGGCGTCCAGCTCCATCTCCATCTGCTCGGCCCGCATCCAGAAGGAAACCTTTTTTTCGCCGGTCGTGGTTTCCTTGAACCAGGCGCGGCCATCCTTGACCCGGTAAAAGGCCTGGATGTGGGCCTGCAACAGGGCATCGGCACGCGCCGAGGTGAAGCGCATGGTCGGGGCGGTTTTGCAGCCCGGCAGGAGACATACCGCGGCCAGGCACGCGGCGCGCATCCACCGCGCGGCGCGCCCTGTCCCGGAGATTTCACAGGTTATCGTCTCCCGTGCCGCCGGGCCAGTGGCCCGGCGGGACGGGTCCCGATTGGATCGGGATTCCACCCATGCGGCATGAAATGTCCGGGCTGGCCCCGCTTTGATCGAAGCCGGCCTCATCGCGTTTCCAGTCCCTTCTCCATGACAAGGTAAAGACTCATCTCAGTGTTTGGACTCAGCATTGATCGCAAATCCACGGCAGCGCCCGCCGGCCCCGTCCGGCGCGAGCGGATTGTAATTGGACGATGGAAATAAATGAAAGTGCAAAAAGAGGAGAAAGCTGGAGTTGGGGTGGGAAAAGGTTCTTCCAATGGGGCGGCAAGGCCTGTTTGCCGGCCAAAGCGGAACCGGCCGTTTTCAAAACGCCGGCGCGCAAATCCAGCATGGCCATTTTGGGTTGGTCAGCCGGGCGGGATGGGGTAATCTCCCGTCCATTGGCGCCTTGATGAGAATGAACCCAGACAAACGAAATGTTGCCATGCCAGGAACCAACCCCTTTGCGTTTATGCGGCAAATACTTTTCACCTCCTTGTTGATCACGGCCTTGCTCGGCACAGGAGTTTCTTCCATGAGCGCAGTCTCGAAGCATGCCCTCACGTTCGACGATTTGATGAAGGTGCAACGCGTGGCCGATCCGCAGATCTCCCCGGACGGCAAGTGGGTGGCATACGCCCTCACGGTGGTGGACAAGGAAAAGAACACCCGGAAGGCGGACATTTGGATCGTGCCAACCGGAGGCGGTGAGGCGCGGCAACTGACACGCTCGCAGAAGGAGGACAGCCGCCCGCGCTGGTCTCCCGATGGCAAGGAGCTGGCGTTTGTGTCCACGCGCGACGGGTCTTCCCAGATCTGGCTCCTCCCGGTCGAAGGCGGGGAGGCCCGCAAGGTGACGGCGATCGCGACCGAAGCGGGGGGTGTCCTGTTTTCGCCGGATGGCAAGCATCTCCTGTTCACCTCGGACGTGTATCCCGAATGCGACAACCGCGATCCGCAGAAAGCGCTGGAGAGCAATGCGGCCAGGAAGAAAGCCGTGGAAGAATCCAAGGTCAAGGCGCACATCGCCACCCGGCTGCTCTTTAGACATTGGACGGAATGGAAAGACGGCAAGCGCACCCACTTGTTCATCGTGCCGGTGGACGGCTCGGAACCGCCGCGGGATTTGACACCCGGTGATTACGATGTCCCCCCCTTCTCGCTCGGCGGCCCCGATGACTACGTATTTTCGCCAGATGGCAAGGAAGTCTGTTATGCCTCGAATCATGACCCCCACGAGGAACGCTCCCTCAATGCGGATTTGTTCGTGGTGAACGCGGCCACGGGCGAAACGAGGAGGATCACGACAAATTCGGCCTACGACGGATCGCCCCAATACTCTTGCGACGGAAAGTATATCGCCTATCGCGCCCAGTTCCGACCGGGGTATGAGAGCGATCGCTTCCGCCTGATGCTCTGTGAGCGCGCCACCGGAGAGCACCGCAACCTGACGGAGAGTTTTGATCGTTGGGTGGATTCTTTTGCCTGGGCGCCGGATGCGAGCAAACTTTATATCGTCAGCGGAGACCGGGGACGGAACGCCATCTTTGAAGCAGCGCTGTCCGGCAACAGCGTGAAAGCGATTTATGGCGGGCATTCTTCGGGCGATCTGGAAGTGACACCGGACGGACGCACAATCGTGTTCACGCGCTCTTCGATGGAGGAGCCGACGGAGATCTACCGTGCCAACGCCGATGGGTCAAAGGTGACGGCCCTGACCCATCACAACGATGCCCTTTTGGCGACACTGGACATGAATGCAGCGGAGGAATTCTGGTATGACGGATCCCCCTCCGCCCCGGGGCCAAAGTGGACCCGGCTGTGGCCAGGGGATTCATCGAACCGGGCGAGGAGGGCGCCATCCTGCCGGCGCAAAGGAGCGCCGACGCACCCAGAATTCACGCTTGGATCTTAAAGCCGCCCCAATTCAACGCCGCGGGAAAATATCCGATGCTGCTGTTCGTGCATGGCGGTCCCCAAGGGTCTTGGGAAGACAACTGGGGTTACCGGTGGAATCCGCAGATGTATGCCGCCGCCGGTTATGTCGTGGTCATGCCGGATCCGCGCGGCTCGACCGGCTATGGCCAGCAGTTCATTGATGAAATCCGCCAGGACTGGGGCGGCCGGTGCTTCAAGGATCTGATGCTGGCGGCGGACGCCGCCGGGAAATTGCCTTTTGTGGACAAGAACAGGATGGTCGCGGCGGGCGCATCTTTTGGCGGGTTCATGATCAATTGGTTCCAGGGCCATACGGATCGCTTTAAGGCTCTGGTGGCCCATGCCGGCGACTTCGATCAAGTCACCGGTTACTATGTGACCGAAGAGTTGTGGTTCCCGGAGTGGGAGTTGGGCGGAACCCCTTACGACAATCCCGAACTCTATGATTTTCTTTCGCCGGGCCGGTATGTGAAGGATTTCAAAACGCCGGAGCTGGTCACGCATGGCGAAATGGATTTTCGCGTCCCCGTGGCCGAGGGCCTGGCGATGTTTGCCGCCTTGCAGCGCCGTGGCATTGAATCGAAGTTGCTGTATTTTCCCGATGAAGGGCATTGGATTCTCAAGCCGCTCAATTCGGAATTGTTTTACAAAACCGCGATCGCATGGCTGGATAAGTTTACCAAGTGAGACCTCTGCAAAACGCGCGTCCACGATTGTAGCGGCGGTCTGTGACCGCCGCCAACCAGGGGAAATAACGGCATGGCGACGGTCATAGACCGCCGCCACAGGCGTTTTCCAGGGGTCTCAAAGTGATAGAAGAAGGGGTGGTTTCGGAGGAAGGATTCCACCGGCGGGACGCCGACGGATGCGGCCGGGACGTCCGCGCTCCCCAAGCCGCCGCGAAACGGGCCATCCCAGACAGGCCGTCACCATAAGTTGGGCTGCTGCAGGCAAGGGAGGTTGAGGGAATGCCAAAATGGGTGGAGTTGGTTGCGGAAGGCAGGGCAAGGTTGAAAGGAGGCACTGTTGGCGCGCATCTGAAATGAAGGCACTGCGAATTATGTTATTGTTGACGGTTTTCAAGAGAACAATTCCGCTGGCCTTGCTGGCGCTGGCGGCGGCGCTGTCCCAGACGGCGCGCGGGCAGGCGACCTTTACGGACATCTTCCCCGCGGCCTCGCCGCCGAAGCCGGGGCCCAACGACATTTACCAAACCAACATCCTGGACGAAAACGCCATAAGCCGCACCTTCAATTATTACACCGACAACACCGCCCAGCCTGGCGGGACAACCTTTGTCACAGGGAACAACCCGACCGGATACCTGGTGACCAATGTGTTTGTGCAATGCCTGGCAACCGGTTTCGGCAACAACGGCACCGTCTCCGGTCCGCCCACCGCGACGCAGGCCTATCAGATCAGCTTTTATCAGATCGCAGGCACGAGCGATCCGAGCGGATTGGGGAGCCATGCGACGTTAATCAGCCAGATTATCACCGCTCCCGGGACGGTGACCACGGTGGGCGACTGGTTGAGTTTCAGCAACATCCTGGTGTTGTTAAGCCCCCATACGACCAATGCGTTTACCTGGGGACGGCTTTCCACCGGGACCGGGTATATGGGGATGCCGCTGGTGACGAACAATATTGGCAATGGACCGGCCACATGGCCCGGCCCGTTTGCCGGGGGCCTGCCGTGCCTGATTACGCCCGGGGGCGGGAGTGGTTCGGGTCACCTATGGCGTTGGGATAACCTCCAACGGCGTCCCTATAACCAACTACGACACGGTTTTCTCGCTCGGAATCATCACCAACTTTATCCCGGCCACAATCACGGCGAGCAACGCGTTTCCCGCGGACCATTTGCTGGCGGGCAACACGGCGACGTTTACGGCCAGCGGCACGGGCACCCCGCCGTGCAGTGGCTATTGGCAGAAGAACACCGCAGCGGCTGGATCACCCTGACCAACGGGGGCCATATTTCCGGCGCAGGCACGGTTGCCTCGGGATCCACCCAAGTGGGCACATTGGCGGTTGCCAACGTCGGCGCGGCCGATGCCGGTTCCTACCATCTGGTTATCACCAATTCAGAGAATGGGGGCGTCAGCCTCAATGCGGCGACGAGCGCCGTGGTCACGCTGTCGCTGGTTTCCGCGCCACCGGCGAACAGCTTCGCCGCAGTGGCCCTCACGGCCGAATACGGAGTGGTGGCGTTTTGGCCCCTCAACGAGACCAACGATCCTTCCACCGGAACGGCCGAGGCTTACGATATTGTGAGGGCGTTTAATGGCTATTACGGCACGAACGCCGACAATGGCGGCGGCAACGCCATGGACGCGCTGGCTCCGGCGGCCGGCCCGCAACCGCCGGGCTGCACCGGATTTCCCGCTGGCAACGGGGCCTTGGGATCGGTGCAGGGCAGCCTGACCAATACGTTCGTGACCACGCGAGCCACCCCGACCTTCCCAATGAACAACACCAACGTGACTCTGGTGGGATGGATTTATCCCAATTTAGGCGCGGAAAATGCGGCCACCGGGCTGGCCGTCATGCGCGCGGGCACAGCCGGAGCCACCCGAACCGATGGTTTGGCCTACGGAACTTCGGACCAATTGAGCTACATCTGGGATAACAACAGTTCGGCCACCTGGGGGTTCGGTTCCGGTCTGACCATCCCCGGCAGCGTTTGGTCCATGCTGGCCCTGGTGATAACCCCGAGCAACTCGGTGATGTATGTTGGCAGCGCCGGCGGCTTAAGCTCGGCAACGCAAAGCATTGTCAACAGCAATGAGCCTTGGGGCGGCGGCCTGGTCATTGGCGGCGATCCGGGTAACAGCCCGACCCTGCGCTCCTTTGGCGGCCAGATTTCTTCAGTGGTGATGTTCAGCAACTCGCTCTCCGCCACGCAGATTGGAACACTTTACGCGGCCGGTTTGGCGCAGGACAACCTGCCGCCGGTCATTACCGGGCAGCCTTCGTCCACGGCGGTCTATGCCCGCCAAAACGCGCAATTCACGGCCACGGCCACCGGCATCGGCCCGCTGACTTACCAATGGCAGGCGAACACGGGCACGAGCTGGGTCAACCTTCAAAACGGAAATGGCATCTCCGGCGCAACCACGAACACGCTGGTGATCAGCAATGCGACGGCGGGGAACGCCGCATCGTATCAAGTGATCGTGAGCGACTTTTTGGGTTCAGTCACCAACACGACGCCGGTGACGCTGAGTGTTTCGCTGGCGCCGTTGACGGTTACGGCGGCCAACGCGGTCCGTGCTTATGGCCAGACCAACCCGGTGTTTACGGGCACCATCACCGGGTTGATCAACGGCGACAATATCACGGCTGCATACAATTGCGGCGCAACTTCCAGCAGCCCGGTGGGAACCTATTCCATCGAGCCGAGCCTGGTGGACCCGACCGACCTTGAGACTAACTACACGGTCAGTTTGGTTGAAGGCACCCTGACAGTGACACTGACGCCGGAGATCATTACGTGGACCAACCCCGCTCCCATCCTGTACGGCGCCGCGCTCACCAGCAACCAGTTGAACGCCACGGCGAACGTCCCCGGAAGCTTTGCCTACGCCCCAACCAACGGGACGGTGCTCAACATCGGCACCAATACCCTTTTCGTCATCTTTACCCCAACCGACCCGGTTGATTATACCAGTTTGGCCGACAGTGTGACTTTGGTGGTGGAACCCGCGCCGTTGACCGCGGCTACGGCGCGAGAACGCGAATTGCTGGATGCGGGCTGGCGTTTTGAGTTGGGCGACCCGGTGGATGTCACCACCAACGTCACCTACTATCCTGAGATCTCCGATTTGGCCAAGCTGGAAAGCGGCGAAATAGGCGCCGGGACGGACACCGAGAGCTACATGGAGTCCATCCGGATAGATATCATGGCCACGCATGCGGGGGAGAATGTGTCATTTGTCCAGACGAATTACGACGACAGTGGATGGCGGCAGCTCAACCTGCCGCATGATTGGGCCGATGAATTGCCTTTTAATTCCAGCGCGGATGGAGGGCATGGTTACAAACCGGTGGGCAACGCCGGTTTTACCACCAACAACACCGGCT
This sequence comes from uncultured Verrucomicrobiae bacterium, assembly GCA_963707025.1. Taxonomy (GTDB): domain Bacteria; phylum Verrucomicrobiota; class Verrucomicrobiia; order Limisphaerales; family Palsa-1400; genus JBEKOF01. The sequence continues at coordinate 437,900 of CAVPOM010000007.1, forward strand.
GGTACCGGCGCTCGTTTGTCATGCCGGAGAATTATGCCGGGCAGACGTTGTGGCTGGAATTTGACGGGGTGTATCGCAATTGCCTGGTGTGGTTCAATGGGCACATCCTGGGACGGAATGTGAGCGGCTACTCCAGTTTTTATTTTGATGTGACCCAATACGCCAATCCGGGCGGGAGCAATGTGCTGGTGGTGCGGGTGGATGCCAGCCGGTTTGAGGGCTGGTTTTATGAAGGGGCCGGCATTTACCGCCATGTCTGGCTGACGGCAGTCAGTCCGGTCCATGTGGCGGAATGGGGGACTTATGTGGCGACCACGGCGCTGTCGGGTTCCAATGCGACCCTCACCATGCAAACCGATGTGACCAACCAAAGCGCGACGATGACCGCCAATGGGAGTTTGACTTCGACGATTTTTGATGCCGGCAGCAACGCGGTGGCCAGCGTGACTTCGGCGGTGAGCGTGCCGGCAGGCCAGGACATGGTGGTGACGCAGACGGTGACGATGACGGCCAACCTATGGTCGTTGCAAACGCCCTGCCTTTACAACCTGGTGACCACGGTGAGCAACCAGAACGCGATCGCGGATGTGTATCACACCTCCTTTGGGGTGCGGACCGTTTCGTTTGATACGAACAACGGTGTTTTCATTAATGGCCGGCATGTGGAGGTGCAAGGGATGTGCAACCATCAGGATCACGCGGGAGTGGGATCGGCGCTGCCGGACCGCTTGCAGTATTTCCGGGTCGAGAAACTAAAGGAGATGGGCGTGACCGGTTACCGCACCTCGCATAACGAGCCCACGTCCGAATTGCTCAATGCCTGCGACCAGTTGGGCATGTTGGTGCTGGACGAAAATCGCCGCCTTGGAACCAATGCGGAGCCGCTGGGCGAGTTGAGCCGTCAAATCCGCCGCGACCGGAATCATCCTTGCGTCTTCGCCTGGTCGCTCTGCAATGAGGAGAACCTCCAAGGCACAGCCGCCGGCGCTTCAATCATCCAAGTCATGCAGAATCTGGTCCACCAAATGGATCCGACGCGTCAATGCACCGCGGCGATGAGCGGCGGTTGGGGCAGCGGTTTTTCCACGGTGCTGGATGTGCAGGGTTTCAACTATAACCTCGGAGGCATGGATGGCTTCCACTCCTCTTACCCGAACCAACCCTGCATCGGCACGGAAACGGCCAGCACCGTGACCACGCGCGGCATCTACACCAATGACACCACCGCCAGTTATTGCGCGGCTTACGATCTGCAGAACAGCGGGGTAGGCTGGGGCGAGTCGGCCGAAACGTGGTGGCCGTATTACGATTCCCGCCCGTGGTCTTCCGGCGGGTTCTGCTGGACCGGCTTTGATTATCGGGGCGAGCCGACGCCCTACGGCTGGCCGTGCATCAACTCGGATTTTGGCATCCTGGACACCTGCGGTTTTCCGAAGGACAATTTCTACTATTACCAGGCCAATTGGACGTTCAAGCCGGTGCTGCACCTCCTGCCCCATTGGAATTGGGCCACGCCGGGACAGCCCATCAACGTCTGGGCTTACGGCACTTGTCAGGCGGTTGAATTATTCGTCAATGGCGTCAGCCAGGGACGGCAGGATCTCAATGTCCAAGGCCACGTCGAATGGGACCATGTGCCCTATGCGCCGGGCACCCTCCAGGCCATCGGCTATAGCCAGGGTGTGGCCGTCCTGACCAACACGGTGGCGACCACCGGGACTCCGGCAGCCATTGCGCTATGGCCGGACCGCAGCACCATCCTGGCCGACGGCCAGGACGCGTCGGTGGTGGAGGTGGCCGTCCTGGATGCGCAGGGCCGGGTCGTGCCCATCGCGACCAATCTGATCCAATTCACCCTCAGCGGCGGCGGCGCCATCCTGGGCGTCGGCAACGGCAATCCCACTTCCCACGACGCGGACAAGGCCAGCCAGCGCACCGTCTTCAATGGTCTGGCGGAGGTCATTATCCAATCCACCGACCAGCCTGGTGCGATCACGCTGAGCGCGACTGGAACGGGATTGACCCCGACCAATATCACCCTCACGGAGGCAGCCACCCTGCCGCCCCCGGCCGCTCCGACGGGAGTGGCCGCCGTCGGAGGAAGCGCGCAGGCGACGGTCAGTTGGGACATCGTGCCGGGGGCGACCACCTACAACCTGTGGCGGGCCACGACCAGCGGAGGTCCCTATGCCTTGATCGCCGGGAACATCGGGGGCGTGAATCTGGGTTACGAGGACAACAACGTCACCAATTTGATGACCTATTATTATGTGGTCACGGCCAATGGCAACGGCGTCAGCGCCAATTCGGCGGAAGTCAGTGTCACTCCGGCCGCGTTTGTCACCGGGCTGACGGCGGCCGCCGGCAACGGGCAGATTGTGTTGATTTGGAACGGCTCGCCCGGCACCGGCTACAACGTGAAACGATCCGCCGTGAGCGGGGGTCCCTACACTATCATCGCTCCGGCGGTAACCAGCACCAATTACACCGACGCCAACGTGGAAACGTGCCAGGCTTACTACTACGTGATCACGATGACCAATGCCGGAAACGAAAGTTTGCCCTCGGCCGAGGCCAGCGCTTCCTTGCCCGGCGGGGCTGCGCCCGCACCCTGGCTGAACGCGGACATCGGAACGGTCGGGCTGGCGGGCAGCGCTTCGTACTGCAGCGGCCAATTCACCGTCTCCGGCTCCGGCGCGGACATCTGGGGCGCCGCCGACGCGTTTCAATTTGTTTATGTTTATGTCCCGGTCAGCACCAATTGCGATCTTCGCGCCCATGTGGACAGCATTGTGAACACCAGCGCCAATGCCAAGGCGGCCGTGATGATCCGTGAAACGCTGGACCCGGGTTCGCGTCATGCGCTGGCCGACGTGGAGCCGGGCGCGGGCATCGAGTTCATTTGGCGAACCAACACCGCGGCCGCCGCCGCCTCCAGCGTGGTCGGCGGGTTGACGGCGCCCAACTGGGTGCGGCTGACGCGCACGAACAACAACTTCACCGCCTATTATTCCAGCGACGGCAACACTTGGACGCAGATTGGCTCCAATGTCGTCATCCCCAACATGGCAGTCAGCGCTTATGCCGGCCTGGCCGTCTGCGCGCACGACAACACCGTGCTTACCACCGCGGTGCTCGACCAGGTCAGCGCGAGTTTCCTCCCGGCCAACACCGGGCCAACCCTGGCGCCGATCGCCAACCAGACCGTCAACGTGGGCCAGGCCGTGGCGCTCACGGCCGTTGCCACCGACACAAATTCCCTGCCGCCGACACTGGCCTTCAGTCTGCTCAGCGCGCCGGCCGGGGCCACGCTGACGCAAATCAACAACAGCAACGCCGCCTTCAGTTGGCGGCCGGCGGTGAGCGAGGCCAACACCACCAATGCGATTGCGCTCAAGGTGGCGGACAATTACTCACCCAGCCTGAGCGCCCTGCAGAACTTTACCATCACGGTCAATCCTCTGGCGTTGCCGGGCTTGCCGTGGGCGGGCTGGAGCAACGGCCAATTCACCCTGCTGGTGAGCAACAGGATCGCGGGGCCTGATTACGCGGTGCAATCGTCCTTTAATCTGATGAATTGGAACACGCTCTTCATCACCAACCTGCCTGCGGCCGGCCTCTTCCAGTGGACGGATACCAACACCGCTGCCTGGCCGGCGCAATTCTTCCGGGTGAAAGTCGGCCCGCCGCTGCAATCGCCGTAAGGGGCTTGTCAAGATTGCTGTAACCTTTCCGCCGCGGTTTGCGAATACAACAGGGACGGGGCGATGAAGGCCCCGCCAGAAATGACAAACCATAAGCCTATCGCCATGATTTTATGAAACGTATTGCGCTGATTCTCCCGTTCTTCCTGTCGCTGCTCCACCCGGCCCTGGCCGGTTCCATTCCCAAGGAGGAAGTCTCCGCCGACGCCAAATGGCTCCTCCACCTGGAGGCCGCCCAGTTCCGCGCCAGCAAAGTCGGCAGCTACATCATCACCGAATTGTTGGAAAAGAAGTTGAGCCAGCCCGTCGAGGAACTGAAAAGGAACCTCAAGCTCGACGTTGATCTGGATAAGATTCTCGGCGGCATCAACTCGATCACCATTTACGGCACCGATTATCAATCGCCGGCGGACCATGCGGTGTTGTTGGTCCGGACCGGTCCTGAAATGGAAAAAATCCTCGTCGGTTTCCTGGCCGGCATGGTTCTGGCAGGCACCAACGCCCCGGTGCAGGTCACGCAAACCCAGGAAGGCAGCGTGACCTTTTACGCGGTCCAGAACACCGCCTATTGCGCCGTGCTTCCGGGAAAGGTCATCGCGATTGGCCGTTCGCGCGAGGTGACAGAAAAGGCCGGCAAGGTGCTCGCCGGCAAGGCGCCGGCCCTGACTTCCGGGGCGGCCTTCGGCGGATTTGGCGAACTGAAGGAGGCGTTCTTTTTCCTGGGTGTGGCCGAAGGCTTTAATGGCGGCAACGGACTGCCGCCGCAGGCCAAGCTCCTGCAAGTGGCCGACGCCGGCCGCGTCGTTCTGGGCGAGAATGCCGACCAGGTTTTTTTGAATCTCGCCTTGCGCGGCAAAACACCCGAGGTTGTCACGCAAATGCAAGAAGTCATGCAGGGAATCATCGCCATCGGCTCGCTCAGCCAGCCCCAGGACCAGGACGTTGCCCAATTGCTTCAGTCCATCAAGGTTTCGACCGCCGACAACATCGTCAATGTCCGCGTGGAGTACCCTGTTGAAAGAGCCATCGAGCAATTGGCCCAAGTGCGCCACAAGGTGCTGGCCATTCCAGGCGACCACTTCGACGCCGGCGAAAAAGAGACGCCGAACCTCAAGCCCCCGACCGCGCCGGCGGGGGTGCCGGGCACTAATTGATGGCGGAGGCTGCGATGGTTTCCGCGTGCCGCCAGCCGGGGATGGACCAGGGCGCGACCCTGGGGCTTAAGATTTCGGGCGGGCTGGCGCGCGCGGAGACCGCCGCGGGTTCATGGCCCGCCGAGCATGTGAACGCTTCCAACCAACCAGAAGTCAGCCCGGAGGAACTGGCCCGCCTGTCCGCGCAAGGCAGTGTGGCCTCCTTCGAGCAGATCGTCTTGCGTTTTCAGTCGCAGATTTTCAACTTCCTTCATGTCTTTACCCGCCATCGCCAGGACGCCGAAGACTTGACCCAGGAGACTTTCTGCAAGGCCTGGCGCGGCCTGCCTCGCTACAACCCCTCCCTTTCCTTCGCGCCCTGGCTCTTTGCCATCGCCCGCCATACGGCCGCCAGCCATTTTCGCTCCGCAGAACCCTTCGACGAATTGCCGCCCGAGGCCGGCATCGTGGAGGAAAACCCGGCCAACCTGCTCGCCAGCAAGGACGACGCCGAGGCCCTCTGGCGGCTGGCGCGCACGCTCACGCCCAAGCATTGGGAAGTTCTTTGGCTCCGTTATGGCGAGGGATTTTCCGTCGCCGAAACCGCCCGGGCGATGCGGACCAACGAAATCCATGTCAAGGTGCTCCTGCACCGCGCGCGGGCCCGCTTGGCCAAGCGCCTGGCCGCCCGCGGCTACGGTCCGGCGGCGGCGCTGAAACCTGCGGCGCCGGGAACCAAAAGCGTCCCGGCCGCGGAACCATGAAAGGCCATTTATGATCAAATGCCGGCACTATCGCAGAATCATTTCCCGCAGCGCGGATGAAAACACGCCGCTCCCGCCCGCCGCACAGGCCCACATCGCCGAATGCAGTGATTGCCGCCGCATGTGGCAGACGGAACACGACATCGTCCGCCGCCTCTCCGCCGGCGCCGCCGCGCAGAAACGGGCGCAGCCTCCACCTTTTCTCCACGCCAGAATCATGGCCCGAATCGCCTCCTCGCAACCCGTCGCCCGCCGCGCCTCCAAACCGTTCCTGTTCTACTGGCCCGCCGCCCTGGCCGCCGCGTTTATGGTCTTGACAACCATTCTCTTCTGGCCCGGCCCGGGCCCAAGCCGTCTCCCGGCCGAATCGCCCGCGTCCAGCCGCCGCACGCGGTGGAAAACGCTTCTGTCAAGGACTGGTCCGACCCCGCGCTGCTGACCGGATTGGCCACGAGCCTTGACAAGCCCCTCGAAAACGAAATGCAGGCCGTCCTCCACGACGCCCGGGGCGCGGCGACCGCGCTGGCCGACAACTTTTTTCCCGACAAACTGCGCCAGACCCTCCTCGCAGAAACGCCCTCCCGGCACTGAGCCGGCAGGAATTCGCGTCTGCTGCATGGGTGGCCCCTATCCTGTAATCTTTGGCGTGCGGCGGCTTGCCGCCACTTTCGAAAGCGGGAGCAAGCTCCCGCACTCCAAAACCGCCGGCGTGGCCGATGATCCTGCTGTCCGGCCCAGTGGCCGGCAGACCGGTGATCAGTTCGTCTTCACGTTGTAGCACAGCAGAACATCCTGGTCCCGAATATAGAGCCTGCCGCCGGCGATGACAGGATGGGGCAACTGCTTTCTGTGCTGCGGCCGGGTTGATCGAATCGGCTGGCCTCGAAGTAACTCGCGGGCGTGGCTTCGATCAGGGCGAGGGCGCCTTTGCCGCCTTGGCTGCGCAGATAGAGATGACCGTCGGCACAGGTGAGAGAGCCTTTTCCCAAACCCTCGTTTCTCCAGAGGAGGCGGCCGGTCATAAACTCCTGGCAGACCCAGCCTTTGCCATCCGAGTAGCCGTAAAGTGGGATTCTGTACATGTGACACATCTCAAATCTGGCTCAAGGCAAATGGGTCGCGCATCATCGCACATTCCCGCTTTCTTCCCGCAGAGCGGGTGCGGGTTGGCCAACCGGTCGCACCCATGCTCCGCCGTTTGGCAATTCAGGTCAAGGTCGTCGTCGTTTCCTGGCGCAAGAGAGGGATTACAAAATCAAGAGGCGGCCTTTTTGCGGTTTTTCCGTCTAACTCCGGGTGAATTGCACTCAAGAGGACGCCGTGGGCACGCTTCTGCGTTGCGGAGGCGCCTGTTGGCACGGCCAACCTCGGATGGAACGGACCCCTCTCCCCGCTTTGTGGGGCGAGGGGATTAGATTAGGATTAAGATTAAGATTAGGATTAGGATTAAGATCAGTCTTTGGGGTGGTTGACCCTCTTCCTTGGTCGGCAGAGGAGAAAAACTCGACGGCTCGACGGAGTCTCGCCCTGCCGTCTGAGCCTGTCTCCACAGGTGTGTGGAGGAGAGGGAGAAGAGAGATGGGGAAATCGTGCCGCGGCGCGGAACTTTGCCCCGGGCCTGCTGTTAATCTGTTTGACCTTTCACAACGTCCGCTCTGGATACGATTATGAATACTCGGAAATCCGCCTGCTCCTGCCTTCGACTGTTTTTGTCAACGATTGCCAGTTGCGGTTTAGCCGCCGGTCTGGGAGCGCAATCGCTCATCAACGTTGACTTCGGCGCCGGCAGCCACAGCCTGAAAATGGGGTTTGCCGCCACTGGCCAAAGCACCAATGATGCCTGGAATCTGTTCCGCCTCTACGATCCCAAATACACGCCCGGCACGCCGCTGGTGTTCGGCGGCCGGCTCCCCGGCCTCAAGCTGGCCGAGGGAACGGCCACGGAGGTTGCCCTGGAAGTGACCAACGCCCCCGGCGTCTGGGGCAACGCCACCGGCGATCCGATGTACGACTCCTATATCTTCGCCCCCGATGGCAGCAACATCGTGGTCACCCTCTGGAAATTGCCTCCGGGCCGTTACAATTTTTACCTCTACGGCCACGCCGATCCGGATGCTTCCGGCGAGCAAACCAGCCTGTTCAAACTGCACAGCGCCGGGACCAATTATGGCCCGCTGACCACTTTGAGCAGCAGCGGCTGGAAGGCCTCCATGCCGTGGCAGGAAAATCATCAATACGTCGTCTTCCGCGATGTGGAGGTGGAGGCGGGCCTGCCGGTGGTCATTGAAGTTTTGCCGGGGCCGAATGGCATCGCCGTGCTCAACGGCTTGCAGATCAGTTCCAAAGGCACCAGCCCGCCGCGCCTGGCCGAGCACGGCCCGGTCAAGCCGGCCGGCGGCTTCACCAACCTGGTCATTCGCGAAATCCGCTACGACGGCAGCGTCAGCGACCACGAAGCGCGTTTCAGCGCCGCTTTGCAAATCGAGTCTTTCACCACCAACGAAATATCCGCGCCGTTGTTTCAGGGAGATGTCGCGGTGGCGGCCGGGTCGTTGCCCGCCGGGGTGCGCCTGACCCGCGCGGGCGATCAATACAACCTCCGGGTCAACGCGCCCGGCGTTTACGACCTGAAATTGGAAGTATTTGCCAAGATCACCCGGGCCGAGCCGTGGAATCAAATCAGCTTCCAGGGACCGCCGGCGGCCATCGCCTCCATTCGCGCCCGGGCGGCGGGGGACGGCATCGAGATGCAGCTTCTGAGCGGGACGGCTCTGGAAAACGACAAAGTGGCCTCCCAGGTGGAAGGTTTTCTCAGCGCGGGCCGGGAGGTTTCGTTGCGCTGGCAGAGCAAGGCGGCGGAAGTGGCGCGCCACGCGCTGATTGCCGTCGAGACCAGGGCGGACGCGCAAGTCACTCCCACCGTCATCAAACTGACCACCGCGCTGCATTATGAGCTTTTGCAAGCCGGTGTGCCCCGCCTGCGCATCGCCCTGCCGGCCGGCCAGTCGCTCACCCGGCTGCAAGGCGAGCAAATCCGCGACTGGAAAGTGGAGTCCGACGGGGCGCAGTCGGTCCTGTCCATTGAGTTTATCAAGCCAGTCGAGAAGAAATACGAGCTGGCGCTTTATTCCGAGCAACCCATCGAGAGGATGCCTGCCGCGGCCGGGATCACCGCGCCGCAGCCGCTGGACATCGAGCGCGAATCCGGCTCCTTCACCATTGCCGCCGCCGACACGGTGGTGGACATCGCCGGAACGACGGGGTTGCGCCGGGTCAACGCCAGCGGCGAGGCGCTGGCGGCGTTCCAATTTTCCACCCGCCCGTTTTTGCTCACGGCCAATGTCAAACGGGTCGAGCCGGTTCTGACCGTGTTGGACCACGTCCTGGCGCGGCTGGAGGAGAGCCGCCTGTTGGTGGACCATTCTTTGGTGTTGACTGTGGAAAAGGCCGGCCTTTATACGATGGATTTCACTCCGCCGGCCAACTTTGCCGTGGCCGGCGTGCATGGCGACGGGGTGGAGGATTGGAAGGTGAGCGAAGGCCGGCTGCGCGTCGCCTTCGCCAGCCGCGTGCTGGGAGCGCGCAACTTGCAAGTGCAATTGGAACAGGCCCTCAAGACTTTTCCCGCGCAAATCACGCTGGCGCCGTTGCGCGCCGCCGGGGCCGCGCACGAAAGCACGCTGGCCGGCGTCGCCGCCGCGCCGGGATTGCGCGTCAAAACCGGCGAAATGACCGGGCTGCGGGAGATTCCCGTCGCGCAGCTTCCAACCCGCAGCGACGAAGTGCTGGCCTTCACCGCGGCCCAGCCGGATTGGAATTTGACCCTGGCGAGCGAGCGCCTGCCCGCCCGCATCGGCGCGGATATTTTCAACCTTATCACCATCGGCGACGGGTTGGTGGGCGGCAGCGCGACGGTGCGATATGATTTGGTCAACCAAGGCGTGCAGGAATTTCATCTCACTGTGCCGGCGCACTGGAAGAATGTGGAATTCACCGGCCTGAACATCCGCAGCCGCGAGCCGGGCAGCAATGCCTGGACCATTCATCTTCAGGAGAAAGCCTGGAACGGCTACACCCTGGTGGTCACCTACGATTATCAATTCGATGCGGCCAACGCCACGCTGGACGCGGCGGGCCTGCACACCCCGGAGGCCGAGCACGAAACCGGCTCCGTCGCCATCACCACCGCCGCCAGTCTCAAGGTCGGCGCGGCTCCCGTGGCCGAACCGTTGCGGGTGATGGACCAAACCGAACTGGCCGAGAGCGACCGCGCCCTGATAACCCGTTCGGTCCTCCAGGCTTATCATTACACCGGCCACGGCTATGAGTTGAAATTGAACGTGGCCCGCCAGCCGGAGGAAACGGTCCTGGAGGCCGTGGCGGACCGCACGCAATTGACCTCGGCCCTGACGGAGAGCGGGGAAATGCTGACCCAGGCCTCGTTCATGGTGAAAAACAACGGCAAACAATTTCAACGCTTTCAATTGCCGGCCAAGGCCGCCTTCTGGGGCTGCTACGTGGACGGCCAAAGCTCCAAAGCCGAGACGAACAAGGATTGGCTGCTGGTGCCGTTGCCGCAGCGCGCCAATCGCGACGAGGCCTTTGCGGTGGACATCGTCTATGCCCAGGACATTGGCGCAGTGCGTGGCCAGTGGTATCCCAGGAGAGTGGCGTTGCAAGCCCCCAAAACGGATCTGCCCAACACTTTTGCCGAGTGGGAGGTTTATCCGCCGGACGATTCCCACTTCTCCTCTTTTGCCGGGAGCATGACGGTGGCGCGGGGAACGACCTACGGCCTGCACGATGCCTGGCGGCAGTTTTGCGATTTCTACGCGGGCGTTCTTTCCGAATATGGAGGGACGATGGCCATGGTCGGCGCCGTTGTTTTCGTTCTTATCCTGATGGCAGCATGGATGCGGAGCCGCAATTGGAGCGGGGTTGGCGCGGTGTTGCTGGTTCTGGTTGTCGTAGCGATATTGGCGGCCATGTCCGTTCCGAATTTCGTCCGGGCACGCACATCCTCTCAGGCGAACAGCGCGATCAGCACACTCCGAATCCTGGACGGGGCCATGGGCCAATTTGAGCTTGAGAGCCACGGCCAGATTCCAGCCAGCTTGGACGACCTGAAACCGTACGCCGGCAGGGGTGAGGGCGGGGAGGATGCCTTTGTTGACCCATCCAGCGGGGCGGAATTCGTCTATGTCGGAGCAGGCAAACCGCGAGGCGATCACAACGCCCTTATCGCTTACTCGCCGGTGGACCACAAGGGACGTTCTCGTCTTGCTGGGGGATGGCAGCATCGAACAAATGTCCAGCGCCCAATTTGCCGAAGCCAAGGCGAGGGACCGGTCGGTTGCAGTTGCCGGTCAACCAGCAAGCGCAAATGTGGTTTTTGGTGGTCGTGGTGGAGGAGGCGGGGGCGGTCGCGCCAGCACCCCGATGAATGCCCCGGCAACGGCGGATGCGCCGCGGATGCAGTTGGCCAGCCCGCCCGGTGCTCAGGTGGCTCGGATTGCGGCGGAGCAACCTCCGGCCGTCGCTGCCCCTGCCGGTATTCCGGCGCCTCAAGCGCAGCGCGGAGGATTATTGGCCGCTGCCGCGGTTCCCACAGCGGCGGGGCTTCGTTCCATTCATATTGATATTCCGAAGCACGGCCAGCCGTTTACTTTCACCAAGGTCTTGAATACCGGCGGCGCACCTCTGGCCATTAAGATGTCCGTCATGAACGCCCGCATCTTTTCTGCCATGCGGTCGGCAATCCAGGTGGCGGCGTTTCTCCTTGGGTTGCTGCTCATCTGGCGGCAGCGGCGCCGCCGGAACAGCTTGCTCATCACCCTGGGAGTTGCCCTGGCCATCGGTGCCGTGGCCGAGTTGCTGCTCACAAACCGGGTCCTGCATCTCGCGCTCATCGTTGCCGTTCCCGTCCTGGCCCTGGCCATTCTGATCGCGATCCTGCGCACCATCCGGCCCAAAAAAGCCGCCGCAGGCGTGCCTGATTCCAACCCGCCGCCCCCGTCCGTCATCCCGCCGGTGGCCGCCTCCATCGGCCTGCTTCTGCTCCTCACCCCCTCCACACTGGCCCAGGACTCCGGCGCGCTCAACGAAGCCGCCATCCGCAATCCGCAATGCACAATTGCCACCGCGTCCTACTCGGGCGCCATCGGCGAACACGTCGCCCAGTTTGAAGCCTCGCTTCTCCTGATCTCCGCCTCCACCAACCAAACGCTGCCTCTTTTTGCCGACGAGGTGGCGCTCCAGGATTTTTCCGTCAAGTCGGGCGAGGCCCGGCTGCTGCGGGAAAGCGGCCGGCTGTCGGTTCTCCTGCCCAACCGCGGCGAGGCCGCCATCACCCTGAAATTCGTCGTCAAACTGGGTGGCGATGTCACCAAGCGGCAATTGAGTTTTTCCCTTCCCCCGGCGCTGGCCAGCACGGTCAACGCCAGCATTGACGAGCCGGACGCCGAGGTGGAATTTCCCACCGCCGTGGCCTTCCAACACACCCAAGCCGGGCGGCAAACGCGCATCGCGGCCACCGTCGGCTCGGAGGATCGGGTGGAAATCCTCTGGACGCCGCGCACCAAGCGGGCCAACGAAGTCGCCGCCACTATTTTCGTGGAAAACAATTCCCTGGTTGCCTTTTCCAGCGGCGTCATGAACGTGAACTGCACCCTGGACTACCAAATCAGCCAGGGCGAATTGCGCCAGGCCCGCGTCAGCCTGCCCGCCGGCCACCGTCTGTTGCGCGTGGAAGGAGAATCCATCCGCATTTGGCAATTTGAGGAGCACACAGACGCGCTTCCCCCGGGCGTTGGAGAAATCCTGGTGGTGGACCTGCTCAAGGGCGTTTCCCCAGGCTACAAACTTTCCCTTGAGACTGAAAAAACACTGGACTCATTCCCCGTCACCGCCACCCTGGCCATCCCGCACGCGCTGGAGGTCAAACGCGAAACGGGCCTGGTGGCCGCGCGCGCCGGCGAAGACTTGAGCCTGACGGTGGATCGCGCGGTGGATTTGCAGCGCGTGGACGCCTCGGAATTCCCGGGCGGGGCTGGCGTCTCGAACCTGTTCAGTGTCTGGCGTTTTCTTAACCCCGCCTTCGACCTCGGCCTCAAAGCCGAAACCGTCCAGCCGCAGATCGAAGCGGTTGTCCACAACAATGTCAAAATCAGCCCCACGCAGGTCGCTCTTTCCGCCGCCATTGATTACACGGTCAAGCGCGCCGGCGTGTTTGCCCTCCAGGTCGCCCTGCCCGCCGGTTACACGCTGGATTCGGTGCAAGGCGACAACATCCTGCAATGGCAGCCGCGCCAGGCCGCCGCGGGCGCCGGCCAGGTCCTCGATGTTTCATTGAAGAACCGGCTGCTCGGCGCCTATTCCCTGCGCCTGGAACTGGCGCGCTTGCACCAGGAACTGCCCTCCACCGTCGCCATCCCGGGCGTCCATCCCTTGGACGCGCAGAAACTCTCCGGCTCCATTTCCGTCGCGGCTGAACCGGGGGTGGCCGCGAAAACCACCAACTTCGACGGGCTGACGGAAATTCCGGGGGCCAGCCTCGCCTCCGGCGCGAACACGGCCGCCGGCGTCCTGGCCTACAAATTCCTCAGCGCCCAACCCGGGGCCCTGCCCGACTGGAAACTGGATGTGGCCTGCGAAAAAATTGACCCCTGGGTCCGCGTGGAAATCGCCCAGATTATTTCCATCTCCGACAACCTCCTCAACGGCTCGGCCATCGTCCGTTACGAAATTCAAAACGCGCCGGTCAAGGCCTTCCGCTTCAAGATTCCCGCCGACTGCACCAACATCGAATTCAACTGCCCCAACCTCCGCCGCCGGGACCAGAACCCGGCCAACGGCGAATGGAGCGTCGAACTGCAAAACGCGGTGTATGGCCAGTTCCAATTCGCCATCACCTGGGAAAAACCGGTGGATCTCAAAACCAGCGCGCTGGACCTCCCCGGAATCCAGGCCCTCGGCGTGGAGCGCGAATCCGGGTTCGTCGTCGTCCACGGCAAGCCGGCCATGCAGGTCGCCGAAAAATCCAGCAGCGGCGAACTGATGAAGATGGACGCGAGCGAATTGCCGGACTGGACAGGCGGCGCGGCGGGCCAGGTGCTGGCCTGGCGTTACCTCCGGCCCGGCTACCAATTGAGCGTCCGCGCGGATCGCCTGGCCGATGCTGCCGTTCTCCAAGCACTGGCCGAACAAATGCGCCTGACCACCGTCGTCGCCGACGACGGCCAGATCATGACCGAAATGCGGCTGATGGTGCGCAACAACGGCTTGCAGCATTTGGAAATCGAACTGCCGCCCGGTCACACGGTCTGGTCGGCCTTTGTGGGAGGCGAGGCCGTCCGCCCCGCCCTGAGCCAGGGCAAGTTGCTGCTGCCCTTGGAGGCATCGGACACCGCCGAGGACACGCCCGTCGCGGTGGAATTGACCTTCGTTGGCCAGGAGAAATTCCCCTCCGGCAGCGGGCAGGTTCATTTGATTTCGCCGCGCCTGAACGTGCCCTTGAACAACGCGCGCTGGGACCTGTATCTGCCGCCGGACTATGATTATCAAAAATTCGCCGGGAGCATGTCCCACGAAGCCCAGGCTGCGCCGGTGCTGCAAAGTTATTCCCTGAGCGAATACCGCGCCCAGGAAACAGAAAAGAAGGTCGCCAAACAGACCGCCGCCGCCAACTTCATCAGCAACGCCCGCCAAGTGCTGGCCAACGGCAATGTCATAGGGATCAATGGCCTCGACAATAACCAATTTAATCCCTCCTCCCTCAGCTTTGACTCCGCCACCCGCAGCGCGCTGGAGGACGTGAAACAAAACGTGGACCGCCTCCAGGCCAGCAACCTCCGGCAACAAAACCGCGTCTTTAACAATTATGGGAACATCGCCGTCGTGCAGGCGACCGCCAAATCCGAAGAAGACACGATCGCCCGGCAGCAATGGTCCAAACTGGCGCAAGCGCAGCAACTGGCCGTGGCGCGGGTGCAGCCGTTGCGCGTCAACCTGCCCACGCGCGGCCTGCATCATGGCTTCACCCAGATTCTCCAGACCCAGGTGGACAAGCCCTTGAGCATCCAATTCACCGCCGCCAACACCCGATCCGGTGGGCTGTTCCGGCAAGCGTTTGACTGCGCCCTGGCCCTGCTCCTCCTCTGGTCCATCGTAAAATTCCTCCTGGCCCTGCAGCGCGATGAGAGGAAGCCGGCATAGGCGGCCAGCGCCGGCGGCGCGACATCTGTGTAGAACTCCGAAACCAAAAATCCTCAAGCCCCGTGCAGGGGCGGCATATTCGGGAAATCAGTCCTCGCGGCTTTTACAAACGCTTTCGCAGCTTTTAGAAACTCGACGAAAAATTGAGGACAGAGGCGTTTTGCCTGTTGTCAAACCGAACTATGGTTTGACGCGTTCGCTTTCATGCTCTCGCAGAGCCTTTATCTGCCGGCCGGCGATTATTTCTTTGCCAATGCCCAAGACAGCGAATGCCAGCCCTTCGATACAAATGATTTTCCAGCGGCGGGTTTGTTGCTTCGAGGCCAGCAGTGCGCAAGTGGCAAGGACAAACAAGGCTGAAAAAAACGGCAGATCCGCCGGAGGCATGCTCAGTGAGAAACAAACATACGGGAGCAGAATAAAGTAAAGGATCACCGACCATCGAAAAATGTGTTTGTTCATAAAATCAAGCCTCCACCACCAGCCGGTAGCCGACGCCCGGCTCGGTGACCAGGAGCACGGGCTTGGCGGGGTTGGCCTCAATTTTTTCGCGCAGATACCCCACATAGACGCGCAACGGGCCGGTTTTGTCCGCTTCTTTCATGTCCCAAATTTCCCGCAGAAGCTGACCGTGGGTGAGGACTTTGCCGGCGTGGCGCACAAACATGAGCAGCAGGGAATACTCCGTGGCGGTCAGTTTCACGGTGCGGCCCTGCACCTTGACGGTGCGGGTGGTCAGGTCCACGGAAAGCGGGCCGGATCGGAACACTTCGGTCTTGGTCTGAGGCTGGAAGGAGCGAAGGATGACCCGCAAGCGGGCCAGAAGTTCGCCGGTGCCAAAGGGCTTGGTGATATAATCGTTGGCCCCGTTGTCCAAGGCGGCAATTTTGTCCTCTTCGCGGTAGCGCACCGAAACCACCAGGACGGGGACTTGGCTCCATTCGCGCAGACGTTTGAGCACGGCCAGACCCGGGAGGTCGGGCAGGCCCATGTCGAGCAGGACGATGGCGGGCTGGCAGCGGATGGCTTCCTGCAGACCGGTTTCGCCGCCGGCGGCTTCCACGACTTCGTAGCCGTTCATTTCCAGGCAGACGCGGAGGAGGCGGCGGATTTGCACCTCGTCATCAATGACCAAAATCACCGGCTTTTTCGAATCAGCCTCGTTCATGCGACGCTCCGGGACTGTAACGGAGGGGTGGGCCGGCTGGCCGCCTCGTGGCGCAACGGCAGACGAAGGGTGAAAACCATGCCGCCGCCCGCGCCGTTTTCGGCGGTGACGCTGCCGCCCTGGGCTTCGGCGAAACCTTTGACCAGCGAAAGGCCCAGTCCGGTGCCGCCGGTGGGGGCGTTGGGGGCGCGGTAGAATCTGTCAAAGATGCGGGGCAAAATGCCGGGCGGAATTCCCGGGCCGCGATCGGCCACGACCAGGACCAGAGAACCGTCCCGGACGGAGGCGGAGACTTCGACGGGGGTGCCGGGCGGGGTGTGGCGGGCGGCGTTGGACAACAAATTGGCGAGGGCCTGTTGCGTCAAGACGAAATCCATCGGAACGAGCGGCAGGCCGGGGGCGATGCGGACGCTGAGTTGGTGGCGGGCCAGTCCTTCTTCGGTGTCGGCGACGGCCAGGTTGACCAGTTCGGAGACATCGCACTCGTTGACCCTGGGCTTGACGGCGCCGGATTCCAGGCGGCTGGCTTCCAGGACGTTGCCCACCAGGCGGTCGAGGCGGTCGGCGGCTTCGCGAATTTCGTCGAGCATTTCATCCTGGAGCGGGGAGAAATGGGACCGGCCCAGGGCGGCGAGATTGCCGGTGGCGCTTTGAATGGCGGCCAGCGGGGTGCGCATTTCGTGGGACATGGAGTCGAGGAGGGTTTTGCCCAGCCGCTCCGATTCGGCCAGCAATCTGGATTTTTCGGAGATTTCATTCAAGCGGTGGCGATCCAGGGCCATGGCGATCTGCTGGCAAAAGGCGTCGAGCAGGTGGCGCTGGCCGGGCGTGGGCGGGGAGGCGCGATGGAAACGGAGGCCGATGACGCCCATCTGCCCGCTGCTGGTGGCCAGCGGGACATACAGCGCCCCGGCCAGAGGCAGATTATCCGTGAACTTGCCGGCAGGCCGGCCGTGGGACATGACCCAGAGAGGAACGCGCTGGTCCGCGTCATCCGGCTGGAAGGCGCTGGCCGGGTGCGGGGTGAGAAGGTTTTGGGAATCAGGCAGGAAGACGGCAATGGCGGCGTCGAAGGCGATTTCCATCTGGCGCACCAATTGTTTGACCATGAGATCAAGGCTGGTGGAACGGTTCAACTCGGCGGCCAGAAGGTAAAGGGCGGTGGCGCGGGCTTCGCGCTGGCGTTCGGCTTCCTGCTGGGCGCGGATGCGCGCGGTCAACTGCCCCAAGACCAAGGCCACAATAAAATACATGGCGAACATCATGGCGTCGCCAAATTGGGTGATGCGGAAGGCGAAGGTGGGCGTCAGAAAAAAGAAATCCAACGCCAGCGCGCTCAGCGCGGCGGCAAAGAAGGCCGGCCCGCGCCGCACGAACACGGCGAGCAAGACGACGGCGAGCAGAAAGACCAGCGAAACGGTGCGCGGTTCCAGCAAGGGCCTGGAGAGCCAGGCCGCCGCCGTCACGCCGGCCACAACGCCCAACACCGTGACATATTGCATCAGGGTGGAGACGGTCATCTTGCGTTCCGGGCGGGCGGCCCTGGCGCGTTCTTGTTTGTTGGCCAGAACCACCTGGACATCAACCTGGCCGCATCTCCGGATCAGGCGGCGCAACATCAGGTCGCGTTGGAGGGCTTTCCACCACGGTCCGCCCAGCGGTTTGCCGACGGTGATTTGCGTGGCGTTTTGCTGTCCGGCAACGCGGAGGATGCCGGCGACCGGATCGTCATCGGTGGTGATGATGACTTCAGCGCCCAATTCCTGGGCCAGGGCGAGGCTTTGGTTGAGCCGCATCTGTTCCTGCTCAGTGGGAGTGCGGGAGGTTTCGACATGGAGCACGACCCAGGAAGCGTTCAAACTGGCGGCCAGGCGGCGGGTGTGGCGCACCAGTTGCTCGGAATTAAGCCCCGATCCGACGGCCGCGAGCAGGCGGCGGCCGGACTTCAAAGGGCCGGGGATGCGCCGGTTCTGCATGTGGGCGCGCACCTGCTGGCCGGCCCGTTCGCCAAACAAACGGGCCGTCATCTCGCGCAAAATGAGCAACGTGCCCTCCTGCCCGAAACCGGATTTTGTCAAATCGAATTCCCCCGCCTGGCCGGCCTGGGCCCGCTCCAGGCGCCGGAGCAATTCCCTGGGTGAAAGGTCCACCAGTTCCAGTTCCGCGGCATCCAGCACGGTGTCGGGGACGGTTTCGCCGGCGGCCAGGCCGGTCAATTCCCAGATCGCATCCGCGCGGCTGGCGACTTCGTGGATATTCAGGGTGGTGAAAACGTCAATGCCGGCTTCGAGCAGTTCCAGGACATCCTGATAGCGCCTGGGATGGCGGGCGGCGGGAGCGTTGGCGCGGGCCAGCTCGTCCACCACCGCCAGTTGCGGGCGGCGGGCCAGGGTGGCGTCGAGGTTCAAGCCGGCGCCCTGAGCGGCGGCGGGTTGCGCCGTCCGCGCCAGCGCGCCCTCAACCCAAGGCAACCCTTGCGCTCGCGCCATCGTCCCCGGCCAGCGCCCAACCTCCAGCGAGGCGATCACGACATCGCGGCCGGCGAGTTTTTCCCGGTGGGCGGATTGGAGCATGGCCTGGGTTTTGCCCACGCCCGGGGCCATGCCAAAAAAGAGGGTCAGCCTGCCGCGAGGCGGACGCGCGTCCGTATTATTGACGGGCGTCGTTGCCGGAGCGGGTGCAGGCGCAAGCACATCAGCCATGAAAGGAACATTAAAGGCAAACGGCCGGATGAAAAATGAAAAATGCGGCACGAGATGAACCTTGACGCCGGCGGCCGCTCTGCCATCCTGCCGGGCGTGGCGCCAGCTCAGAAACCGGCAGCCTGAAAGACAGCCCTTCCTATGAATAGAAGAAAATTCATCCGCGACACCTCCCTCCTCGCATCCACCGCCCTGCTTGCCCCCGCCGCCGGGGCGGCGGCGCCGGAATTCCCGGTCGTGCGGATTGCCCAAGACAAACGGCGCTTCCAGAGCGCGGCGGTCGAGCGCGCCATCGCGCGCGTCCAATCGTCCATCGGCAACAAGGAGCTGGCGTGGATGTTCGGGAATTGTTTTCCCAACACGCTGGACACGACGGTGGATTTTGCCATGAGCGGCGGCCGGCCCGACACCTACGTCATCACCGGCGACATAGACGCCATGTGGCTGCGGGACAGTTCGGCGCAGGTCTGGCCCTATCTGCCGTTGACCAAGGAGGATGAGCCGTTGCGCCAGCTTGTCGCCGGGGTCATCAACCGGCAAACCGGGTGCGTTTTGAAAGACCCCTACGCCAACGCCTTCTACAAGGACGAAACGAAAATCAGCGAATGGAAGAGCGACGCGACCGAGATGAAACCCGGCGTTCACGAGCGCAAATGGGAAATAGATTCGCTCTGTTACACCATCCGGCTGGCGCATGGCTACTGGAAAACGACCGGCGACACCGCGCCTTTCGACGACCGGTGGCAGGAGGCGGTTTTGCGGATTCCCCGGACCTTTCGCGAGCAGCAACGGAAGCACGACCGCGGGCCGTACCACTTCCAGCGCAACACTTCCACGCCGACAGACAGTTTGCCGGGCGGCGGCTACGGCAATCCGGCCAAGCCGGTGGGCCTGATTTTCTCCATGTTCCGGCCCAGCGACGACGCAACCGTTTTCCCATTCCTGGTGCCGTCGAATTTCTTCGCGGTGGTGAGCTTGCGTCAGGCCGCCGAGATGCTGGAACAAATCCGCCACGACGCCACCTCGGCCGCGGATTGCCGGGCGCTGGCCAAGGAAGTGGCCGGGGCCTTGCGCCAATACGCGGTGGCTAATCCGTTGGGATTTGGCAACATCCTCCCCTACGAAGTGGATGCCTTTGGCAATTCCTACTGCATTGACGACGGCAACATTCCCAGCCTGCTTTCCCTTCCATATATAGGCGCGGTAACTACGAACGACCCTCTTTACATAAACACGCGGCGGTATGTGTTGTCGTCGAGCAATCCCTATTACTGCAAAGGCAAAGCGGCGGAAGGCCCCGGCGGCCCGCATGTCGGCATGGACATGATTTGGCCGCTGGGCATTATCACCCGCGGCCTGACCAGCAGCCACGACCAGGAAATCCGCGCCTGCCTGGAAACGCTGCGGCAGAGCCACGCCGGCACCGGTTTCATGCACGAAGCTTTCCACAAGGACGACCCGAAGAAATTCACCCGTTCATGGTTCGCCTGGGCCAACACCCTTTTCGGCGAACTGGTCCTGAAGACATTTCAGCAACGCCCGCACCTGTTGGATTGAAGATGGTTCATCCCCGGGTTGGTCCCTCACCGGCTGATGAGGCGATAAAAGGTGGCGCCGCCATTGGGTGAGAGCGTGGCGGTGACCTGTCCGTTGCTGGCGGGCGCGGGGTTGGTGACGGCGGTCCAGGCCACCGGCTCGGAAAGGTTGGTGGCGCTGCAAAGGGAGAAAGTGGAGGCGGTCGCCGGCCAGGAGAGGATGAAATTAGTGTTGACTGTGACGGCCGAGATGGCCGGCAGCGGCGGCCGGGCATTGGCGGGGGCCGACCAGGCGCTTTGGCGAAGCGGATTCAGCGCGGCCACTTCGTAGTAGTAAGTCGTTCCATTAGCCACGTTGGTATCGGTGAAGCTGGTGGCGGCCAGGCTGAACAGGTTGGTGTAGGGGCCGGCACCGGCCGGGGCGCGTTGCAGCTCATAGCTCACGGCCCCTGTTGCCGGATTCCATGTCAATGTGATCTGGCTGTAATTGGCGGCCGCGCTCAGCCCTGTGGGCGTGGCGGGCGGGGCCGTGCTGGCGGAATCAAAAGCGGCCAGGCACAGGGCGCTATTGTTGTGCGCGGTCACTGCCAGGCCGGCCAGGGCCGTGCCGGTCATGGCCACCGTCGTGCTCCCGGCTGCGGTCCAGGTAGCGCCGTCGGGCGAGTAAGAGGCGGTGAAGGTGTTCCCGCTGCGGGCCAACATCACCCAGGCAGGCGGCGCGACGCCGGCAATATTTATGGAACTGCAGCCGCCGCCGGCGGCGCTGCGCCATTGCAAGCTGGCGCCATTGGCGGCGCTGACGATCATGTCCACGAACATGCTGCCGGCGGTGTTGTCATTGCGGTACATCACGCCTCCTTTGGCCCAGCCATCGGTTTCCTGGACCTCGTCCACCCGGGTGACGATCGAGCTGTCGCCAGCCAGGGTGGCGCCGGCGAAATTGAAGGCATCCGCGGTATTCCAGATGTCCGCCCCGCCGCCATGCATGACGAAGGAACTGCCACAGCAGGAGGCACTGCCGGCCAAGCCGACACTGCCGATATCCTGATCGCTCCAACCCGCCGGCAGCGCCCCGGCGCAGGGCACGGCGACGGCCTCGGCGGAATCGGGGCCTTCCCCGGCCGAGTTGACGGCCGAGACCACATAATAATAGGTCGTCCCGGCGAGCAGCCCCGTATCGAGGCAGAGGAGAGCCGTGAGGTTGGTTGCAACCGCGACAAACGGTCCGGCGCTGTTGGTCGAGCGCTTGAGATTGTAGCTGCCGGCGGTGGGGGCGGCGTTCCACCAGAGAACGGCGCTGGAGCCGCCGGTGGTGGCGGTCAAGCCGGTGGGGGCGGCCGGCAGGAGCATGGGGGTGGCGTTGACTTGGGCCGACGGGCTGCTTTGCGCGCAGGAGTTGCCGGCAAAAACCACGTAACTGTAATTGGTGCTGAGCATGACATCGAGGTCAAGGTAGTTGGTCGCAGTCAGGCCGGTGGCGATGTAAGTGTAAGGGGTGGAACTGAGCGCGCGAGCCACACTGTAGCTGGTCGCGCCGGGGACGGGATTCCAACTGATGGCAACTTGCAGATTGTTGGCAACCGCCGTCACATCCGAGGGGGCGGCTGGCGGCGCGCAGGCCAGCGCGCCGGCGGGAGATGAATTGGAACTCTCGCCAAAGTCGCCCAGCGCCGAGACCGCGTAATAATAAGTGATGCCAGGCTCAACATTGGTGTCCGCGTAACCCGGCAGGACGGAGGCGGCCAGGTTTGTAAAAGTCCCGCCGGGGGCCGGGCCGCGTTTGATGTTGTAGCTGACCGCGCTGCGGGTGGCGTTCCAAGAGAGCAGAATCGGCATCCCCTGGCTGGCGGACAACCCGGCGGGCGCGGGCGGAGGCGCGGGCGCGGTATTGGAAACCACCACCAAGGCGCCCGCCCAGTCGGCATGGTCGGAGTTGATGCCATTGTCCGCATCGCTCACGCCCAGGGTGAGCCGGTTGACACCGGTCATGTCCAGATTGATGGATTGATGGGGCGCGCCGCCGGTCAGGACGCCGCTGTTGAAGATCTCGGTTCCATCGGCCAGCACATGGAAGACGACCGAGCCATTGGCCCCCACTTCGTCATCCACTCCAATATCGGACTGGAACCGGGAGGCGATGCCGCCCAGGCGGTATTCGACACCGGAAAAGGCATGGACACCCAGGCCTTTGGCGTAGTTGGTGCCGTTGAGCGTGAGGGTGTTGCCGCCGATGCTGCGATTGTTGGTCATCGCGCCCCAGCCCACATAAGCGCGAGCGGGCTGGAGGCTGGTGAGGTAATTGGAGCCCAGGATGGGGAGCAGCGGCGCCGCGCCTGTGACCTGCAAGACCACGACGCCATGGGCCGGGACGTTGGTGGTGAAACTATTGTTGACCAGGCCGAGGCCGGCGCCGGCCCATAAATCCCGCACGGCGGCGTTGCCCGGGAGCAGTCCGATGTTGGTCCAAATGACGGTGATCGCCGCCGCGTTGGTGTTCGGATTGAACAAGGCCACGGCTTTGGTGGTGAAATCGGTTCCGAGAGGTTTAACCCAGATTTGATTGGTGGAGGTATTGGGCAGGGCGACGGCTTGCTCGCCGGCCGGGTCCTGATCCACCGCGATCAGCTCCGCATTGGTCAGGATGGACAGAGTTTGGGCGGACATATTGGTCAGGTTGTTGCCCATGATCAACGGCGCGCTCACCATGCACCACAAGCTGAAGTGCGCCTTGTCTTCGGTGAAGGTCATGCCGCCGTTGCCCACTTCCAGCATGTCCGGGTCGTTCCAGCGGCCCGGGCCGGCCAGGAAGGCGGGCGGGCTGTTCCCGCCCAGATTGGACAACATGCTGGCAAAAGAGTCGTTGATGTCGCCGGTGGTGCGCCAGAGATTGCCGACCCCCGGCATCCAGGAGACGAAGGACCAGGCGCAGATGCTGAAAGAAATGGGGCGCCCGCTGTTCATCAGCGCGTCGGCCATCCGCGTGTAATCGGCCTGCGGAACATCGCCCGACGGCAGATTGCAATTGTCGTATTTGAGGTAATCCACGCCCCAGGACGCGTAGGTATTGGCGTCGAGGTACTCGTATCCGTAGCCGGCCGGCCGCCCCTGGCAGGTTTCCAGACCGTGATCGGAATACACGCCCAGCTTCAGCCCCTTGGAATGCACGTAATCCGCCAGCGCCGCGATGCCGTAAGGGAACCGCACCGGGTCGGCCACGATCACGCCATGGTCGTCGCGGGACACCTGCCAGCAATCATCCATGTTGATGAACTGGTAACCGGCGGCCTTCATGCCGTTGGTGGCCATGACGTCGGCCATGTTGCGAATGATGGCGTCGCTGACATTGCAGCCGAAATAATTCCAACTGTTCCAGCCCATGGGCGGCGTCAGGGCAAGGCCATTGGTCGAAGCCCGGCTGGAAATCGGCAAGCCCGGCGCCAGGCCGAGGAAGAGACAAACCAAACTGCGGCAAAGGGCCAACCACGATGGGTGATGGGCGGCAGCCTTGGCTTGGTCCGCACCCTGGCTCCTCGACAAACTTGGCGCTTGGGATCGGGGCATGGAATCCTTCATCCCTAAACTTGCCACCGGAGCAGGCTCAGAACAAGATGCTTTTACTCTCATGGATGCGTGGGAAGCCCACCCCCCCCGGGGCCGGGAAGTGAAATCAGGTGCAATCAGGTGAAATTACGTGAAATTAGGTGAAAGCAACTGAAATCGAAGTGAAAACCTGGTGATGGTTTTGAACCGCGAAACAGGCGAACCCCGAAGTCCAGACGGAGTGGTGGAGTGATGGAGCGGTGGGCATGGTCAAACTTAAAAAAATGGTTTGACCGGGTTTGACCGCCACTGCTTCGATCACATCCAAATGGCTCAGCAACACCTTGCAGGCAAGGGCCTTCCACATTTTTATCCCCTCCTTGGCTGGACAGCGTTGAGTTTGACCGGGTATGACCGGTCCAGGCGACAAATGCATCCTCCTCCACCGGGCCTTCGAACTTCGCCAAGCCCATGGCGGAGGAGTTGGAGGCCAGGACAGAGGACCCGAACCGTTCCCGCTCCGAAAGCGGGAGCAAGCTCCCGCACTCCATAATGACCGCCCTCATAACTCAGGAAAGATTAGCATTTAATCCAGGGTCGTCAACAGAGAAATGCGGATTCTTGCAAGGGCCTCATCATTAGACACTTGGGTAGCTTGATCGGCCCATAGTGCAGGGGCGGGGGGCTTGCAAACGCCGTTTTTTAAAGAATGGGACCTCTGTAAAAAGCCTGTAGCGGCGGTCTGTGGACCGTCGCCATGCCGTTATTTCCCCTGGTTTGCGGCGGTCACAGACCGCCGCTACAATCGTGGACGCGCGTTTTGCAGAGGTCTCAGAAAGCTTTGCGGCGATCTTCCGCCGGGCCAGCGGCCTTTCCCCTGTTTGGCCTTGCGAATTCTCAAATGACCCGCCCTAAAGACAGTGGCAGGAGGGCGCGTCTCAATTTTAGACAGTTCCGGGGCAGGAATGCCCCGCTGCGGCGTCCGCGTCGGCGCAGCGCGACGGCTCTGTCAAAAACAGGGATGGGCCTTTTTCTGTCGGGAGGCGATTTTCTTTGGGGCACGGGGCGGAGTTGGCACAGTTCTGGCTTGTTCACAGGCAAAATATATGGTTGAAGTCATGAACAGTCCAAACAGCACTGAGGAAAAGATCGCCATTGAGAAGTTGGCCATTTGCCAGGAATGCGGGGGCACGGACATCGTCAAGAGCGTGGGGATTGCCAAGATGACCGAGGCGGGTTCGATTGGGTTGGGCTATAACACGGATTATTTTGTCAAGTCGAGCGAACCGCTGGTGGTGGATTTGTGCCGAAGTTGCGGAACGGTGGTCCGTCTTTATGTTAAGAAAACGGACAAACGCTGGGTCAGTGTCTAAAAGTGAGCAGTGGCAGTTGACGCCGTGAGGTCCTTCATCGCCAGGCCGGCGGAGGACGGGGCGGGAAAATCTTTCTATCTGGCGGCGAGCAATCGGACCACTTGCAAGGTTCCCTGGATTTCTTCCAGGCTGTTGTAGTAATGCACCGACTGCCGGACCAGCGGCCCCGATTGCGCGCGGACCCGGAATTTCCCGCGGTTCCACAACTGGTCCTGCAGTTGCACCCCGGTCAGGCCGGCCACGCCGTAGGTGACAATGGCCCCGGCCAGCGCGGGATGGATGGGTGAGGAAATGGACACCCCCTTGATCTGTTGCAATCCATTGCGCAAAGCGCCGGCCAGTTCGAGGGTCCGGCGCTCGATCTTTTCCGGGCCGATGCGCCAATAGAAATCCAAGGCCGCATTCAGGCCGTCCAGCAGGGCCGCATTGGCGGTGCCGAATTGCATGAGACGGAACAGGCCGCTGGCCGGTGTGTAGTCATCCCAGTGGGCGCTGGCCAGGGTGGCCCAGATGTCCTTTTCCCGCTCTTCCCGCACGTAGAGCAGGCCGTTGCCGGGAGGGGCGAGGAGCCATTTGTGGGGACTGGTGGCGTAGGCGTCACAGCCGATCTGCTTGACATCCACCCGCATTTGCCCGACGGCCTGCGCGCCGTCAATCAGGGTGAAGACGGAGCGCGCGCGGCCCAGGCCGCAAATCTGGCGGACGGGCAGGACGATGCCGTGGCGGCTGGTGACGTGGGGGACGGCCAGGACCCGGGTGCGCGGGCCGAGGGCGCCGGCGAAAATCTGGACGACAGTCTCCAGGTCCGGGGTGGGAACGGGAATGGGGAGCTGTTTGACGACGATGCCCTGGCGTTTGGCGCGCAGGTCCCAAGGCCCCAAAGCGCCCGGGTGTTCCTGGTCGGTGATGAGGACTTCGTCGCCGGGCTTGAGCTCGAGGCCGTTGGCAATGAAGTTGATGCCCATGGTGGCATTTTGCACCAGGGCGATCTCCCCCGCGGAGGCGTTGAGGATGCCCCCCGCCTTTTTGCGCAGGTCTTCCTGGGCGCGATAACCGGCGATGTATTCCGGGTGCTCGGGGCGGTAATCGTAGCGGGCGATGGCTTCCTCCATCCCGCGCATGCTGTCAAGCACAGCATCGAGCACCGGGCGCGGGCAGGCCCCCAGGGTGCCGGTGTTGAAGTAGGCCTCGCCGGGGGGAATGGAAAACTGCTGTCGAATCCAGGACCAATAATGCGGGTCATCCCTGGCCGGCCAGGCCAGGGGGCCGGCGGCGACCGGGGCGCGATGCTGCGGGGAAGCCCGGCCGGGTGCGGGGGCCAGGGGCAACAGGCCCAGCGCGGTCAGGCCGCGGAGAAAGCGGCGTCTCGGCATGGTGGCCGGCCCCTGCGCCCGCGGCTTTTCGGAGTTCATAAGCTCAGTTGGTTTTTGCCTGGATGCGCAGGGTGCTGTTGGTCACTTGCAGGTTTTCAATCTGCTTGAAGACGGTGGCGTTGGGGCCGTTGTTCTGGCTCTCGGCCAGATTCACGCTTTGCAGGCTGGCCAGGGAATGAGCCGAGAGGGCCTGGCCTTTGG
Source organism: uncultured Verrucomicrobiae bacterium (assembly GCA_963707025.1). Lineage (GTDB taxonomy): Bacteria > Verrucomicrobiota > Verrucomicrobiia > Limisphaerales > Palsa-1400 > JBEKOF01. The sequence continues at coordinate 464,606 of CAVPOM010000007.1, forward strand.
CTTCCAAGGAAGTGAGGAAGACGGAGAGGACCCCGTTGGTGATGGACAGATTGAAGGTGCCGCTGCCGTTGAGAAAACGGCCTTTGGCGGCCTTCAATTTGTGGATGATGGGGATGGTTTCCAATGGCAGGCTGATCTGGGCCTTGGTCTGCCCCCCTTCAAAGGAAACAAGAAACTTGCCCTTGAAAGCGGCCAATTCCGGCCTGGTGGCGAGCAGGGCGTTGACCTGCTGGCCGGTCAAAACCAAGGGGGCGGCGTTGGTGTGGGCGTCCAGCGCGTCTGAGAAGGCGTTGATGCGCTCCAACAAGGCCGTCATTTCTTCGGGGGGCAGTTGCACCGTGGGCAGCGGCATGGGGCTGGTATCGGCGTATTGCACGATCCAACCGTTGGCCGCGTTGAGGGCATAGCGCACCCCGAAAAACAAACCCACGGCGAGCACGAACAACAAGATGAGCGAGGTGATGCAGCCGTAAAAGAAACACCCGTGCTTTTTCGGCAACGGCGCCGGCGGCGGCGGCATCGCAATTGGATCCGGGTTGGCCATGGGGGAGGCTAGGTTGGGGGTGGATTGGAATCAACTCTTTTTGACAGGGCGCAAGGTGAAAATGAGGCGGGCGGCGGGCGCATCGAAACTGCTGCCGGCGTCAGGCGCAAGAAGGCCACCGGGCAGTGCCTTAACTTGGTGTAGAGTCGAGCCTGTGGCTCGACTTCGGCGCACAGCGCCGACACTACAACAATGAAATTAAGGCACTGCCGGCCACCGGAGTGCGCCTGTCCTCGGGCGCAGCAGCGTGGGAAACACGGCGCGGGTTTCGAGTTGCGCCGCCCGTCCGGCGGAGACGAATTTGCCCGTTGCCTCCAGGGCGGAGCGGAGGCATGATCCGGCGCAGGCGGATGGGCCGGGTGCGCGGCACTTTGTTCCCTCCCCGAGTGAAGGAATGCCATGCGACTCTATTTGATCAATCCGACCAACCCGCTGGTCAGCAGCGTCACTGCCAAAGGAAGCTGGTGGAACCGCTACCGGGTGTGGAAACCGCTCAGCCTGATGGTGCTGGCGGGCCTGACCCCGCCGGAGTGGGAAGTGGTGATCGTGGATGAGAACCTGGGCGCGCCGGACTACCCGGCCATGCCCCGGCCGGATTTGGTCGGCATCACGGCTTTCACTTCGCAGGCGCCGCGCGCCTATGAGGTGGCGGCTTGCTTTCGGCGGTTGGGCGTGCCGGTGATCATGGGTGGCATTCACGCCACCATGTGCCTGGAGGAAGTTCTGGCGCGGGTGGACTCGGTGGTGACGCGGGAAGCGGAGGGGATCTGGCCGCAAGTTCTGGCCGACGCCCGCCAGGGCGGTCTGAAGCGCCGCTATGACGGAGGGTTCGCCGGGATTGGCGAGTTTGCGCCCGCCCGTCATAATTTGCTGCCCGACCGATATGCCTTCGGCGCCATTCAGACGACCCGCGGCTGTCCGCTGAACTGCACTTTTTGCAGCGTGACGACCTTCAACGGAGCCCGCTACCGGCAGCGCCCCATCCCGGAGGTGGTGCGCGAATTCCAGGCCATCCGGGAGAAACGGATTTTGGTCGTGGACGACAACCTCATCGGCACGCGCCCGGAACACATCGCCCGGGCCAAGGATCTGTTCCGCGCCCTGGCCCAAGCCAGGCTGCACAAGCAATGGATTGCCCAGGCCACCATCAACTTCGCCGACGACGAAGAACTTCTGGCGCTGGCCGCCAAGGCCGGATGCCGCGGCGTCTTCATCGGCTTTGAGTCGCCGACGCCGGAAGGCCTGCGGGAGCTGGGCAAGAAAATCAATCTGGTCAAGGGCCGGGACTTTGCCGCGTCGGTGCGGCGCATCCAGCGGCACCGCATCCAGGTGGTGGGTTCCTTTATCATCGGTTTGGACGTGGATAAACCGGGCATCGGCCAACGGATCGCCCAGACCGCCAGCCGCTACGGGGTGGACCATCTCAACGCGCTGTTTCTGACGCCCTTGCCGGGCACTCGCCTGTGGGACCAAATGGAATCGGAAGACCGCCTGGCGCTGACGGCGTTCCCCGAGGACTGGAAATACTACACGCTGACCTTCCCGGTGGCCCGCTACAAGCACCTGTCGCTGGACGGCGTCATCCAGGAAATGATCGCCTGCAATCGGAACTTCTATTACCTGCCGCGCCTGCTCTGGCGGGTGTGGGGCAGCTTGCGGCAACGCCGCACGCCCCTGGTCAGCCTGGTGGGCAATCTGTCCTACCGTCATAACAGCCGGGTGGACCGCGGCACCTACGCCGGCTTCCAGCGTCAGTCGCGCGATTTTGCCGGGGCGAACGGAATCTAAAAGCGGCCGCCTGCCCGGGAGAATGAACCCAATCAGAATTGAACCAAGGCCGTTATGACTCCCTGGAGCACTGCCAGACCAACCCGGGCCATGATTCTAACATTGCTGGCGGCACGGTTAATCGCAGGCCCGGCCGTGACGGCGTTTGCGGAAGAATCGGGGGCGAAAGATGTGTTGACGCCAGCCGCGCCGGAATCGGTGCGGATCAGCGGGCGGCTGGGCGAGAAACTCGACCTGTGCCTGGCTCATCGAATTCTGGCGCAGGACATCGAGTCGGTGGTCGCACCCTATTGGGCCAAAACGGAAATCGGCGGCGCCGATTGGCGCTGTGAGTATTGGGGCAAGTGGTTTACGTCCCTGACGCTGGCCGACGCCTATCACTCCACGCCGGCCACGCGCGGCCTGCGCGATGAGGCGGCGCAGGCGTTGATGGCGACCGCGGCGCCGGATGGTTATCTGGGCACGCGCGTGCCGGCCCACCGGCTGGAAGGCTGGGACGTTTGGGGATGCAAGTATGCCTTGCTTGGATTGATCGCGGATTACGACCGGACAGGCGACCCGGCGGCGCTGAGTGCGGCCCGACGACAAACCGATGTATTGATCGCCGAACTGGGCCCGGGCAAGACCAGCATCGCCGACGTCGGGGAATGGAACGGCTTGCCGGCCTCGTCGGTGCTGGAGCCGGTGGTTTTGGTTTACGAACGAACGGGCGAGAAAAAATACCTGGAATTTGCCGAACACATCGTGGCCTGCTGGGACCTGCCGTCAAAACGGATGCCGGGCGGCATGAGGCTGGTGGAAGATGCGTTGGCGGGGAAGAACCCGGCGGCGATGTGCTCCCCGAAAGCCTACGAAATGATGTCGTGCTTCGAGGGTTTGTGCGAACTCTACCGGGCCACCGGCAAACCCCAGTATCTCGAAGCGCCGATTAAACTGGCCGACGGCATCTTGCGCGAAGAAGCGACCCTGGTGGGCGTCGGCACGCACAATGAAGTTTGGTTCGGTGGCGCCAAACAACAGACCGGCGTGGTCGAAAAGCCGATGGAGACCTGCGTGACGGTGACGTGGATGAAGCTCTGTGACCAGCTCCTGCGCCTGACCGGCGACGCGCGGTATGCGGACGAGCTGGAGAAGAATCTCTACAACGGCCTGCTCGGGGCGATGATGCCGGACGGGCAATGGTGGGCTTATTTTGATGGCTTGATGGGTGTGCGCGTGCCCAGTTATGTGCAACACGCCGATGTCGGGCTGAGTTGCTGCGTGGTCAACGGCCCGCGCGGGCTGATGCTGACGCCGTTCTGGGCCTTCATGCAAAGCGCCGCCGGCCCGGTCGTCAATCTTTACGCTCCCGCAACCGCGCAGGTCGGCGCCGTGAAACTGCAAATCACCGGCGACTATCCCGTGAGCGACCGCGTCGAAATCCGGGTGACGCCGGCCGGGACCGGGGAGTTCACTCTGTCCCTGCGCATCCCGGCCTGGAGTGAGCGGACGGAGCTGAAGGTGAACGGCGAGCCGCTGGCGGTTGCGCCCGGCTATGCGAAGATTCGCCGGACGTGGCATAAAGGCGACCGGGTGGCCATTACCTTCGACCTGGCGGCCAAGGTGCTTGCCTGCAATGGCCAGGTCGCGTTGCAGCGCGGCCCGGTGGTGTTGGCGCTGGACAACCGTTTCACGCCCGCCGCCGCCGGCCGGATGACGCTGGACCGGCATCCAGAATTGAAACCGAACCCGGCTGCCGCGAAGAAGATCGGCGCCTGGATGGCGTTTGAGGTGGGCGCACTGACCTTTTGTGATTATGCCTCGGCCGGCAACGCCTTCAGTGAGCAAAATGTTTTTCGCACCTGGCTGCCGCAGCCGCTGGATTTGGCGACCGTGTATGAGACCGGTCAGACGTGGCAGACACTTTCGCACGCCCGGACATGGACGAATCCGCCCAAGCCCCGCCCGCATGTGGAAAACCGGCGCAACGATTTGGCGCTGGCCGCCCACGGAGCCTCCGCCAGTTCGGACAGCGAGTATGCCAAGGAACCGGGCTGCACGGCCAAAGTCGTTGACGGGGTGATTGCCACCCCCGGAGACTTTTCCAACCGCTGGCATTCGTCGCTCGACCAGCCGCACCCGCATTGGGTCGAAGTGCATCTGGCCAAGCCCGCGAAGATTTCCACGGTGGTGATTCACTTCGCCGACCCGGCCGGTTACCCGGTCAGCTTCGAGGGCACGGTGCGGGTCAACGGCCAGGAACGTCAGGTCATCCACGTGACCGGCAACCAGCAGCCGCAAGTTTACCGGGCCAAGATTGAGCCGGTGACGACGGATGGCTTCCGATTGACCATTCGAGCCTCCGCCAATCCAGCCTACCCTAACGCAGCCCAGATCAGTGAAATCGAACTATACCCATAAAAAGAGTCCATTTGCCGTGCTGGAACACCGACGACATCCCGCGGTCTGGCTGCGGCGCATTTCACTTGTGATGGCGCTGCTCAGACTCGGGCAGGGTTTAAGTGATTCAAAGGATTGAAAACTGGTCATTGAGAATTGGTCATTTGTCATCGGAAACCGACCAACGTTCTTCCGATAACCAATAACAAATCTTCGATTGCCAATTCTCCATCGAGAGGTCCCAAATCATAAACGTTTTACTTGGCCGGCGGGACTTGCCCAAAAAAGTGAAACGCGCCCTCTGGCTTTTCAATTAGTGGGTAGTGCCTTGATTTGGAGTAGAGCCGAGCGTGTGGCGCGACTTCGGCGCACAGCGCCGACACTACAACAACGAAATTAAGGAGTTGGCGGGACCGGTGCCGCCCCGGGTTTATACGTTGCGGTTATTTTTACATCGGAGGACGGCATGGTGAAAGTCGCTGCCGGATTATTGACGGCAGCGATAACGGCGGATCCGGAAGAGACAACCCACTTGTCAAATGACTTCCCGGCCGGGGCCATGTTGGCCGTGAGGCTGACCATCGTCTCAGGCAGGTAGGGACCGGTGCCGGTTCCACCATCCACCGCGCAGACACAGGCTGTTGCATCCACCCACTGCCAGGTTCGGATATAATCAACTTCAAATTTCATGGGGAACTCGGTGGCGGACGGGTCTCCTCCCGTTTGCCCGATGGCCAGATTGACCCGCATGTATTGCGGTGCTTTAAATGGATTGGCGCCGTTTGGCCCGGTGCCATCAGCGTTGGTTAAAAGGTAATGGTTCACCAACCGTCCATCCAAGGAGAGGTCTATCTTGGTCGCATCCCATTCCATGATCCAGGTATGGAATTGGGAAGCCCAGGCCGCGCCACCCAAAGCCTTGGCGGAAAGGGTTGGATTGGCCCACCCCCTTTTTCCGTTCATGACGTTGAACAACAGCTTGTCGGTGTAGTATTCCATCATGTCAATTTCACCGCCGGCGGGCCAGCCTCCCGAAACCCCCGTGGTCCACCAGGCCGGCCAGCTTCCCGAACGAATGTCAATGCGGCCTCGCATCTCGAACCGGCCGTATAACCAGGATTTCAGTCCAATGGTGCTGATGGCGGCGGAAGTGTATTGGTTTGTTCCCACCCGTTTGGCCTCAAGGACAAGAAGGCCGTTGGTGCAATCACCATTGGCCCGATCCAATCTGGCGTCGCGCACCATGGAGCCGCCGCCGTCCCATTTCCACACGTTGCTCACAATCGGAGTGCCGGTCCGGTCGAATTCATCGCTCCAGGTGAATTGCCAGCCGCCCGCGGCCGCAGCCGCACCAATGGGGTTGAGGGTAACTGCCATGGCACAAAGTTCCACAAGCCGAATCATAAGCCGTCTTGATATGCTGCAAGAATAGCGCGTCTTCATGGTATGCTCCTTCGTTCATGCGGTTGGCAATGGGGCGACGATAAGGCATCGAGCAGACCCAATCAACCACCAATGGGCAGCGGCGCCGGTCGAGTCGCACCAAAGCATCCGTTGACGGTTTCCCGCCATCGTTAGAGGGCGGCCAGCACTTCCTCCCAGTGCTCGGCGACTTTCACCTTCGGCCAGATCTTCTTGATCTTCCCGTCCGGCCCGATCAAAAACGTGGCCCGTGCCGTCCCAACATATTGTAAGCCCATGAAAGTCCGCGGCCCCCAGACGCCGTAAGCCTCGACTATCTTTTTGTCCTCATCCGCCAGCAAGGTGAAGGGCAGCTTGTGCTTCTCCACGAATTTGTCGTGCGACTGCACTGTGTCCGTGCTCACGCCCAGAACGACCGCCCCTTTCTTTTTGAATTCGGCCCAGTGATCCCGAAAGGCGCAGGCTTCCCTGGTGCAACCCGGCGTATTATCTTTCGGGTAAAAATAAAGAATCACATTCTTCCCCTTGTAATCCGAGAGCGAAATCCTCCCTTGGCCATTGGTTGCCGCGGTGAACGATGGAGCGATGTCGCCTTCCTTGAGTTTCAATTGCAATGCATTGGCCATAGTGAGCGGCACTCTGTCCCAATCGCGAGTCCATTTCAACAATGCAAAGCGAGGATGTCCCGCTTCCCTTGATGGTTTCTTGCGCTGGGATCATGTCGGGCATAAGGTGAGAGCACCCCTTGGAGCGAAGCCTCGCCGGATATAATCATTTGCATCCAATCCGCAGGAACCCCAGCACGCAGCGCCGACAGGCGGGCGCGTCTTGACACTGCTGCCGGCGGAGTGCGGCCGTCCCCGGCCGCAGCAAGCCAGGGATTGTTTGGGTGCTCAGGAAAATCACCGCCGCGCCTTGTTTTCCACGCTGCTGCGCCCGAGGACGGGCGCACTCCTGTGGCAGTCTTGCGACTGACGCCGGTAGCAGCGTCAAGATGCGCCCCCGACAGGCCAATACGCGAGCTTCCATTGCGGCCGGCAACGATGTAAAAAACCCTTCAAACATGCCGAAACACCTTTCACTGGAAGAATGGATTTCAAAGAAGGCGGCCGTGTTTGCGGCCCAGACCAAGGCGGCGGCGGCGCTGGCATCCCTGCTGGTCGCCGCACACGGTGTGGCCAATGCCCAGACCGTGGCGCGGTGGTCCTGGCAGGAACCGCAGGCGAAGGTGCGGCCAACCGGCGATCTGGAGTGGGCGCCAAAGACCTTCGCGTTCAAGCCAGGCCAGTCGGTTCGCTACATTGATTTCCAGTCCGGCAACGACGCCAACGACGGCCTCTCAAAGCAGACGCCTTGGAAGCACCACCCCTGGGACCCCGAGGCCGTCGCCGCGGCGGCGGCCTGCAAGGGCGTGCATACCTACATCTTCAAACAGGGCGTGGACTACCGCGGCGAGATGAACGCGCATGAGTCGGGGACGGCGGACGCCCCCATCCTCCTGACCCGGGACCCGTCCTGGGGCGAAGGGCCGGCGGTCATCTGCGGTTCGGAGGCGGTGACGGGCTGGCAGAAGGGCGCCGACAACAACCTCATCCCGGAGCCGGAGAAGGTCTGGCACGTGGACCTCGACTGGGCGCCGCGCACCGTTTGGATGGTCGGCCGGGACGGCGCCGTGACGCGCATCGCCCTGGCCCGCACACCCAACTGGACGATCAGCGACCCGGACGATATCCAGAGCGAGTGGTGGACCTGGAAGAACCCGGACAAGCCGTTTGACAACTACGCCACGATCAACGGCGAGCGGCGGCATTTGGCGTTCGACAAGGACGACATCAACCAGAGCAAGCCGCAGAATTACTACGAGGGCGCCATCGTCTGGACCACCAAGGGCTGGGTGATGGGGAACCCCTTCCCGGCCAGGGTCCTGGCAGTGGACCGCCAGAACGGCTCGCTCGTCTTCCCCGGCCAGTGGGGCGGCGCACCGTCCTACAAGATCATCCGCGGCTGCCGCTTCTATCTGGAAGACAAACCCCAGTATCTGGACAGCCCGGGCGAGTTCTGGTTCGACAAGAAGGGACAAGGCGGCCGGCTCTACCTCCGCCTGCCCGGCGACCAGGACCCCAACCTTGTCCGGGTCGAGGTGGCGCAAGCGGATCCACATGATCGAAAGCTCGCGGCATGAGCCATGTGCGCATCAATGGGCTTGCCTTTCGCTTCAGCAATGTTTACTGGAACCTGACCGCCGCCCCTTACTGGGTCTCCCATGAGAGCATTGACGTGCAACCCGGCTGCGTGCGCCTGTTGGGCAGCGGCACGGACATCGCGGTGACGCACTGCATCTTCGAGCACGTCCACAAGGGCGTCCGCCTCAAGGCCACGGGCCGGCACGATGCCATTGACCAGGTGGTCGTTGAGGACAACGTGTTCTCCGATGCGGACTCCGGAGGGGTGGAGATCGCAGACAGTTCAACTTACGGGGACGTGGCGCCCCCGATGGGCCGCCTCTACGATGTCCGCGTGCTGCGCAACAAGTTCGACCACATCGGCCTCCGTCCCGACCTCTTCAGCCAGGGCGAGGCGGTGGAAATTGATTACGCCCAGACTGCGGAGGTGGCCGGGAACTTCTGTCGATCGGATTTGCGCCCAGGGGATTGATGTTCATGGCGCCAAGCCGAGCGGCGCCGCCACCGACCGCCCTTTCGCCCGCCTTCTCATCCACCACAACAAAGTGGTTGATTCGCTGATCAACGTGGACGATTTCGGCGGCATCGAGACCTGGCAGGGCGGCCCGGCCTACGTCTATGACAACATCTCCGGCAATCCCGGCGGCTACCGCAACTGGGATCATGTATTGAACCCCAATACGGAGGACCGCTTCGGCCACGCCTATTACCTGGACGGCGCTTTCAAGAACTACCACTTCAACAACATCGCCTGGGGCAAGTCCAAGGGCCCGGCCGGCAAGCTGGCCAACACCTCCGCCTTCCAGGAGATCATCAGTTACCAGAACACCTTCTTCAACAACACCATCTACAACTTCGTGCGCGGCTCGCGCCGGCAGGACCCCAGGCCGGCCGTGTCAAGTTCCTGGGCAACCTTTGGCAGAGCATGGGCCTGCGCGTCTTCCGCGATGCCGATCCGGCGGCCAGCGAGGCCGCCGGCAACAAGGCCGCCGCCGGAGCCAGCCGCAGCCAATACGCCATAGAGACCGATGCTTACGCCCGCAATGTTTTCTACGACTCGGGGGAGAGCTTCGGCGTTTTCGAGCCTTCCGGGCGCTGGCACAAGACGCTCCAGTCCTTCCAGGAAGCCTTGGCGGCCTACCAACCGCTGGCTGCGACCGTGGGTGTCATGGCGGAGCAGCCGCCCTTGCGCGATCCAGCCGCTCACGACTTCCGGCCGTCCAGCCAGCTCGGCGGCCCGCGGGCTGGGCGCCAAGGTGTTCGTGCCGTGGAGCCTCTTCGAGACGGTGGCCGAATGGAACTTCTGCCCCATCCCAGGCGATCCGGCGCGTATCCTCGACGAGCACTGGTGCATGTCCCCCTGCTACACGGCGCGTGAGAACTACTACAAGTTCCCCACCTATCCGCTCAAGGCCGTCAATGTCACCCTGCAAGACTACCAGAACGGCCCGCTGGAGAACTGGACCACCGGCGCCCTGCGCTTCAACGGGCGCGACCAATACGCCGTCCTCAGCAATGCGGACATCACCCGCCCGGTCACCATGGAGGGCCAGAGGGGCGCCCAGGAGCGCACCGTCAGCGGCGCGGACTTGAGTAACCCTCAGATCTACGCTTCGAGCTTTCTGATAGAGGTTTACTTCAAAATGTCGCCAGGACAAAAGGATGCGACGCTGCTGCAAAAGATGGACGACACCGGCTACTTCCTGCATGTCAACGCGGCGGGAGGCGTGATTTTGGCAGCGAAGGCGGTTGGCGCCAAAGCGAGCCTGTCCAGCCACAGCCCAGTCAACGACGGCAACTGGCACCACGTCATAGCCGAGGCGGACCGCACAGCAGGAACTTTCACAATCTACCTCGATGGCAACATAGACGCCCGCGGGCCTGGCCTCGGCGCGGACGTTCTCGCTGGCCAACGAGGCCGACCTCTATGTGGGCGGCACGCCGCAGGGGCACAACCTGGACGGTATGATTGACTTCCTGCGCATCGCCCGCGGCACCCTGGCCGACGCAAAGACGACCATTGCTGAACTCTATGCGTGGGAGTTCGACGGGCCCTTCCTTTACGACTTCACCGGCCGAAAGCGTCCAGCCGATGGCGGAGAGGCTGGCGCCATTGACGAATAACTCGTCAGAGTCAGATCATATTGGCAGCGAGTTTTGACGCAACTGGTTGCAAATAAAATGGTGCCAGCGACTGGAATCGAACCAGTGACCTCGGGCTTATGAGTCCCACGCTCTAACCAACTGAGCTACGCTGGCCTGCCGGCCGATTATCATTCAGGCCGCGGGCGGGAACTGTCAAACCCATTCTTCCGGGGGGTTTGCCGGGGCGCCTCTTGCGACGGCCGCCCTTGCCAGCACGAACCCCCCCCCGGCCCCGGCCTGGCGGGGCGGGGGAATTGGCCAATGGCGCGTCAGAGGTAAAGGGCCTGTTCCAGATGCCGCACCACCACGCTCATGAAGGGATAACGCTCGGTCAGGTCGCGGGCCAGGCATTTGAGAATGACTTTTTCCAGGGCGGCGGGAATGTCGGGATTGAGCTCGCGCGGTGGAATCAGCTCGTCGTTGAGCTGTTTGCGCAGAATCTCCTCCGGCGTCTCGCCCGGAAACGGCTTGGCCAGCGTGAGCACTTCGTAAGCGGACACGCCGAAGGCGAAAATATCGGTGCGCTGGTCCAGGCCCTCGCGCTGCAATTGTTCCGGAGCCATATAGGCGGGGGTGCCGGGATTGTGCGCCATTCTTTTGGGCCTTTCCGGTTTGGGCCGGGCCAAGTCGAAGTCCACCAGGCGGACGCTGGCGTTGCGGGTCACCAGGATGTTCTCCGGCTTGTAATCCAGGTGGATGAAGCCGCTCTCATGGACGTGTTCCAGGGCGATGGCCATGTCAATTATAATCTGCGCCACATGGTCCGCCAGCGCCGGATCGTTGCGCCCCAGCAATTGTTTCAAGTTCGAGCCTTCCACATATTCCATGAGCAAATAGGGCGTGCCCCCGATCCGGCCGTGCTCGAAATAGCCGATCACCTTGTCGTGCTCGTGAATTTGGGAAAGGATTTTGCAGCCGCGGGCGAAACGGCGGCGGGCCAGGAAATTGAAGCGCAGATCCTCGTGCAGGCGGCGCAGGGCAAAGGCGGCGCCTTGCGGGTCGGTGGCCACCCAGATGTCGGCCATGCCGCCGCTGTTGATCAATTCCTGCAAATAGAAGCGGCCGAAACGCCCCGGTTGCGGCGTCGGCCTGGCCTCCAGATCCATTGCGTCAGTTTCCATAAAACGGTCCTCACACCAACCCCAGCCCCCATCCCGCCTAAACACGCGATTTTAGGGTCAATGGGCCGACAGATGCCAGCAAAAGAAAAAGAACCGATTTGCACTTTGAACTTGAGTGTGGCGGCGGATTTTGGCTGAATCGGCCTTCCCCAGGCGACCGATGGGGGGGAATTTGGATGGTAGGTTACCCAAGTGGCCAACGGGGGCAGACTGTAAATCTGCTGGCTTACGCCTTCGATGGTTCGAATCCATCACCTACCACCACCCCTTTTTCACGGGGTGAACATCACCAAGCTCCTTTATTTTCAATTGTTTTATTGGTGTTTTCGCTTTTTGGAATGTGCGCTTTTCTGCTCTTGGCGGCTTTTGGCGGCGTTCCTAAACGGATGCTCGTAAAGCATACAGAAAGCAACCCATTGGCTTTGAGGCTGGTTTCCCGCTGGCGCTTGGTTTGGGCTTCCGATGACGTCGAAACCCAACGCCAAGGGCAAACCAGCGCGAAGGCCGGGCATTGCAGCGGGTCTGGCGGCGTTAGCTTGGTCCCGCGACCTGCGGTTGCAACATCGCCCGGCGCTGGCCGTCAACCGGCAGGGGCGTGAATCTTTGACCTGCACGCAACGCGCAAAAGTCAAACCGCCGCCATCAACAATTCCTCGACCGTGCAAGAAACCTTCCATGTCCCAGCATGGTTTGGCATCCTGGAGTTTGTCGAATGAGAAACCTGACCAAAGCAGTCATCCTGATCCTGGCAGCACTGGCTGCCCCTGGCGCCGCCACTGCCGCCGCGCCCCGCCCGCGCGGATTGCTGATTATCGCGCCCGAAGCGTTTCGCCCCGCGCTGCGCGATTTCCTCGCTTTCAAAAAGAAGCTGCTCCCGGCGGAATTCAAGCCGCTGGAGAGCATCCTCGCCGCCGGCCGCGGGGTGGATGACCCGGAGAAACTCAAGCGGTTTCTGTACGACCAGTGGCGCGCCCACGGTCTCGGCTACGCCCTGTTGGTGGGCGACGTGGACGTCATGCCCGTGCGCTACATGGTCTTGGACCGCGTGACGTCCGCTGCTTTCAACTATGCGTTTTATCCCAGCGACCTCTATTACAGCGCGCTGGCCAAACCGGACGGCTCCTTTGACGATTGGAACGCAAGCAAGGATACCTTCCACGCTCTTTACTTCGGCGAGGTGCGCGGGGAGGCGAACAAGAACGACCCCATCAATTACGACGCCATCACCTATCATCCCGACATCGCCATCGGTCGCTGGCCCGTCAGCACGGTCGAACAGGCGCATCACATCGCGGCCAAGACCATTGCCACCGAGCGGAACGTGTTAAGCGACACCAATCCCGGTGTCCGCCGCGCTGGTTTTCTGGCGGTGGGCGGATGGGTTGATGCGCGGCCGCTGGAGGACGAACTGGCCGCCAAACTCTCTGGGGGATGGTTGGTGGAAAAGCGGTATTATTCTGATGGGCGTCGAGAATCCGGCCTGCCGCCCGATCATGCGCAGGTCCGGCTGCTCTTTAACCGTGGCGCCGGGTTGATTGTCCACACCGGCCACGGCCAGCCCAACGCCTGGGATGAGTGCTTTTCCGCCGGCGATTTGCGCGCGTTGACCAACTCCGGCATTTTTCCGGTCCTTGTTTCGGCAGGTTGCAGCACCGCCCATTTCGCCCCCCTCCCGCCCTACGAGGCATACGTGGACATTTACGGGCAGGAGCATAAGGGCACCGATGACCACGAGGTTTTCACCGCGCCGCCGCCGCCGCCCAATCCGTACCAGCGCGGACGCTTCAATCCGGGTTGCTTGGGCGAGGCCCTGCTGCGGAGCGCGACCAACGGGGCCGTGGCCTACATCGGCTGCGACACCGGCAGCCAGCCTTGCGCGCTGACGCTGGTCAACGGTTTTGTGGCGGGGCTGGCCGATGCCAGCCAGCCGCGCCTGGGCGATTGCTGGGCCAGCGCGGTCAAATTCTATTACGACCGCGAACACCTGGCCTCCTTGAAGCCGACGGAGGACTGGTATCCGCCGTCCATCTTCTTTCAGCCGATGAAATTCATGCTCTTCGGCGACCCCAGCCTGCGGCTGCCCGCCAATCAGCGGCTGCATGAGCCACGGTAGCTTTCTCCCGCCCTGTGGAGGGCTTGCCCCTGGGCGCGAGTTCAGGCTGGCGTGTCAATAATTCCTTCAGAACGAGGGAACTGAATTGCCGCCTGGCATGGCGGGAAAGGAGTTCGCCTTCGGGCGGGCTTTTTTTTGGCAGTCCGCCAGAGGTCAGGGCGCGGGCTTTAAGCCTTCCCAACGGACTGTCCACGAACCGTCGTTGGGAAAGCCCGGCGCGTTCCGGTCCGGCGCGCCATCCCAGCCCGCGGCCATCATCGCCACGGCGTAAAGCAGGCCGCCATTGCCTGGCAAATAAGGACCGGGGCCGCCGGTGCAAATACCGCGTTGGTCGTAATGATTCTTCACAGAGGGATTGAGGAGCGCGTCAACCGCCAGGTTGGGATCGCCCACCCGGGCCGCCGCCATGGCCATCCAGGGAAAATCCCAGCCCCACGTCGCGTTCCAATTCCATCTCCGGCCCACCTCCTCCACCGTGCGCCGGGCCGTGGCGCGATCCAGACCGTGAAAGGGCGGCAACATTCCGGCGATCCCGATGATGTCAACGTGATCAAAGGTCCGGGTGGTGAAAGTGTCGGGACGATCATCGCCAAAGATATAAAGACCGTCTTTTTCCGGCAAGGGCGCGAGATGGCCGGCTACCTCATCCCAATGAGGCTCGCGCGGCAGGCCCAGGCGCACCCGCCACTGTTGCGCCATTTCCAGTCCGACGCGCCAGTAGCCCAGTTCGAAAATGGGATTCCTTCGCAAAGGACTGACGCGGCCTTCACTGGCAGGCCAGGCAGGGTCGAGATTGTATTGGCCGGTCGCCGGATCCCGTGGCGGGTAATCCGCCATGAAGTCGGCGGTTCCAAACACGATATTCTGCCACTTGGCCAGGGTGGCGGGCGACGGATGGAGCCGGTAATCCAGCTCGGCGAAGAAGATGGGGTGCGGCTCTTTCCAGAGCAGCGCCATCTCGGGAGGGAATCCATCATTGTAACCATCGGGGCCGGTCGTCTTGGGCCACATCAAGCCCTTGTAATCAAAGTTGCCGGCAATGGACTTTGCCACGGGGGCCACGCGCGGATAAATCGTGAGCGCTTTTTCGGCCATGGACCACCGGTCCCAAAGAGCATAATGGGCCAGATGCCACCAGATCATTTCAAAATGCCACTTGCCATGCCACGGATCGGTTCCGGTCAGCCCAACTTCGGCCGGTGGATTGTCGCCCGCCGATTGCGCCGCCAACTCGTATTGGGAAAGCACGATCCGGCGTTCCAATTCCATCCAGCGCGGATCGCTGCTCCCGGACAGATCAATGGCGCCGCCACTGTTCCAAAAAGCCGGCCATGACTTCGCACACGCCGTTTTCACATCTTCAAACCCGATCCTGGTTGCGTCCGCCGCATTGGTTCCAAAATGGCAGGTAAAATCAATGGAATCGGTTCCCGCGCCGGGAGTGAGGGTGAAACGATGAGGTGATGCGCCACCACCAATGCTCCAACTTTCATTCTCGGTGAGACTCTTGTTCCGCTCCTGTCCCCCAAGACGGTATTTGATTTCGAGATGTTTGATAAGACCCAACGCAGGATCGCCGCACAACGCATTGTTGGCGGTGACTGTCCCATGGTCATAAATCGCGCCAGCCACTTGCGCGGTGGCATCGGCCCAGCCCCCGCCGTCGGCGCCGTAGCGGGCGCTTTTAATCTCCGGTTGAACAGCCACCGGCTGGCTCACGGTAAACCCCCGGCCATCGAGCACAACTTGGTAATGGGTATCATCAATCAAGCGGTTCAGTTCGAGCCGGGCCTGGGTTTGCCGAATAATGGTCGTCTGGTGGCCTGCGGCCCGGGAGAAATCTCCCAGCCAGGCGCCCACGTTTTGTGCGGGAGCCGGAAAATCGAGCATCATCTGCAATCGGCCGTCACGCAACAAGAGCGATTCCACATGCACCGCCACCGTGTCGGTCCTGGGATCCACACAAGTTTGCACCACAACCGGTTTACCCAAATAAGTGAAATGGCTCGTCAAAATGCCGGTCCACAATTCGAGCTGGCGCGAAGCCACCTGCACATCCGAACCCGTTAACCGTTCGCCATCCTGGCTGATGAAACCAATCCGGCCCAGGTTCAACGGCTGCGGATTGACGCGCTCCCAATTCGCCATCGGCCAGGGATCAAGCGTGGTGGGCCTGGTCAGGCGTCCGTGATCTGGGGTCGCCCACGGCCTGATCTCGCTTTTCGTCACACCGGATGGGAGCGGAAAGCTGTGCCAGCACCAGTGGCACATGGTGTTGCCTCCGACGGTCTCCAAACCGGTGCCATCGGCGTTGAAGGCGAAGTTGCCATTCCCCAGTGGAATCAGGCCCTCGAGGCTTGGCCAGTTGATATCGTGTCGAGCCACCAGGGCGTGCCGGTCAATGGGAGACGGTGGGTTGGCGGAAGCTCTAAATCCGTTTCCGAGAAGTCCGATCAGCGATAAGTAGAACAAGCGCATTTCTCATGATAAAACTTTACGCAGATGATGCAAGACCGGCCGTTTAAGCCGGGGCAGACCGCTCCGCCGTTTTCATCCACCGCAATGGTAATTCCAAATTCCGGGCTGACTCCTTCACGGCTTGCTCTCGATACCGCCGAGAGGCAGGTTCCTTGGGTCCGGACCGGACCGGTTGCGTCCAAAGGGCAAGCGGTCGCCCGGCTCTAAAAGGATGACGAGGTTGGTCGTGTCAGAGGCAAGCTGGCCGATGAGACGGGCAGGGTTGAAATGATCCAAACTGGCGTTCTTGTCGGAGAGACGGCAACCGTTGATGCGGACCGAGAGATCCAGCGTTTCTGCCGGCACGTTGCTGAGGCTGAAGCGGCCATCCGGCGGAAGTTCCGCGCTGCCGGCATCCCAGGCCGCGTTTCGTCCGATCACCAGGCGCGTGTGCGCCGGTATTGGCTTGGAATCCGAAAGCGTCACTTGCCCGGCCAAACGCCAGCCGGTGGTGAACGGGAGCGTCCCCATGTCGTTGCTCGAACCATCGCCCTTCACGCGGAATAACCGGGTCGGCAACGCGCCGCGGTCTTTGAGCGAATCCATCAGTCCATAAACCGCGTATTCATTATCCGGGGGCACATTGGGAAAGCAGAACCTGCCGTCTTCATCGGTCCCGGTGACAAAAGCGCCCACAAACGGGCCTCCTGCACGGCGATCCGTTTGGGCCGCGCCGATGGCGATACTGCCAACCGGCTTGCTGCCAGACATCACTCGTCCGGTCAGCGCCGCGCCCGGCGTCACCACCAATTCCGTCGG
This sequence comes from uncultured Verrucomicrobiae bacterium, assembly GCA_963707025.1. GTDB lineage: Bacteria > Verrucomicrobiota > Verrucomicrobiia > Limisphaerales > Palsa-1400 > JBEKOF01. Next base: position 481,577 of record CAVPOM010000007.1, read on the forward strand.
CGAGGCCCCTGGCTTGACGCCGTTGAATCGGCGCCGCGCCAAGCCCCGCGCCTCCACTTTCACATTCACCGCGTCGAACTTCTGCGGGGAGCGAATCTCAAACTGGCCGGATTCATCGGTGATGGCCAACGGATCAGCCCCCTCGAGCGGCGAACCGCGAGTGGTGTTGCCGGTGACCGTTTCCTCGACCGAGACCACCGCGTTGGCGACGGGCTTTCTGTCAGGAGCCAGCACCCGGCCGGTGACAATCTGGCTGACCGGCATGGTGCGGGGGGCACGGGCTTTGAGCCGGGCGTCCAGGGTCCCCTTCTGCGGGTCAACCTTGGTAAAAAATGCCGGCTCAAACCCTTTGGCCACCACCAGCACGCGGAACAGCAGGGTGGGATCCATTGATTCAATTCTGAAGCTTCCTTGAGCGTCCGCCTTGGCGCTCTTGCGGCAATCCGCATAGCAGGAGGGTCAGAGAAATCCCGGGCCGGAGCGCGGTTGTGCCGTGTAGATGAAAATGGTGGCATTAGCGATGGCCTGTCCGCCGGAATCTTTGACGGCGCCGACCAGATCCAGCCCGGTGGCGGCGGCAGGTTCCGATGATATCCCGGCGCCGGCCGCCGCGGGTGGCGCCGCGGTCATCATTTTCGATGAGGCAGGCGCCAAGAGAAAGCCGTACGTCACCACAATAACCGCGGCCAAGCCGGCTGGGAGCGGCCAGGACAAGCGCGACGGCGGTTTATCCTTCACGAATTAAATGATAATATAAGCGGGCCGTTGCGTAAAGAGAATTCCTCGGATCAAACGAAAAAGGAGGTCGCCATCCCGGATCGAATCGGCAAAATATCAACCGGATGAAACATGATCCAATGGCTTTTCTGGCACTGGCCAGGCCGCTGGCGGTTGCCGGATTATGGTTCGCCGGCGCCTGTGCCTGCGCCGGCTGACGGGATCCATCGGGGCCTGAGACCAACCCCATGCTGCATGCCGCCGGCTCGCATTTGGTTGATGGGGAGGGCAACCCGGTGGTGCTGCGCGGCGTAAATCTGGGTGGCTGGCTGGACTGGGAAGGCTGGATGTTTGGCGAGGGATTCATTTCGGAAACGGAGATTCTGACCAGGTTGGAAATGCTGGCAGGCCGCGACGCCACACAGGCGTTTCGCCGCGGCATTTACTCCAACTTTATCGCCGCCGGTGATTTGCGCAAGATCGCCGCGCTCGGCTTCAATTCGGTGCGCGTGCCGGTCAATTACCGGCTGCTGGACAGCCAGGCGCAGAAGGCGGTTGATGAGGAGGCCGGATGGCAACTGCTGGATCGCCTGCTGGACTGGTGCGATCAATACCATCTTTATGCCGTGTTTGATCTTCACGCCGCTCCCGGCGGACAATCCGGGCTTTTTATGGCGGACCCCGGCGACGCCAAATTATCCCTCTGGAAGTCCGCCGAACACCAGCGCCAGACGGCCGCCCTTTGGCACGCCCTCGCCGCCCGCTATAAAACGCGCAGATGCGTTGCCGGTTACGACCTGATCAACGAGCCTGGTCCGGCCAAGGGCAGCCAGTGGCCGGATTTGGGCATTTTTCACCGCGTTTACGACTCAAATATGCCCCGTTTTCCCTCGGTAATCAAGGATAATTCCGTTTACCGGCCTATACCCTTTTTTACACTTTTGGTGTCCGTTTTGGTGTCCGTTGGTGTCCGCGCAAAGTGGGCTAAAGAGAGCCAATGCAGCGACAGTCAATACGAAATAAGATCAGGCGACACGCTGGGCGGTGTCTTGAGTCTGCTCGGACATTTGAAATTCAACGGGAGCGCGCCCGGCGTTTTTCATCCGCCAGAACTCGTTAATGGCGGCCCTGATGCGAAAGACCCACTTCGCATCATTGCACAGTTCCTCCAGCGTGACGCGGGCGAAGTATTTGACGGCATTGGGGGTCGGATTGCCCAGCGGCTTAAGCAAGCCCTTGGCAACCAAGACGGGAACGTCGTGCGGAGCGCAGCCCAGCAGATGCGACGCTTCACTTGCGCTTAATTGCGCAGGAAGGTGCCGTAGATTCAGGAATCTTTCCCGCTCCGAACTTAACGGCCTGTCCTTCGGGATGCTCATACTCTCATGCCGCGAGATCGGCGGTTGTCTTGGGCCACCGACTGGTTCTCGCCAATCGAGCGATTGTGCGTGACCGCCTTATCGCAGTGTTCCATCAAGGCTTCCACGACCTTGCCGGGATTGTGTTCCGGGAATTGCCGCCACACCATTTTCTGCGCGTTAGCCACGAGATTGCGCTCCGAAAAGCGGAGCGTGTGATTGGCTTGAGCGACATAATCCATGACCACTTCCCGAACATTTTGGCCCTGTACCAGAACTTCCGTGCGTCCGTGATTTCTGGCGTAGGCGGAGCCTTCCTCAAATTCTTGGATAACGGACCAATCGGGGCCGTTGCGTGGACGGCACAGGAGAACTCGGCTTCTGGGCAGCTCGACCAAATGGGCATAGACATCCCATGTCGTTCCGTCCGAGGCCCTGAACGTCTCCAGCACTGGAGGGTTGGGCCGCTCCCATCGAACCTGTTCGAGCCGGTTCAACTGCTCCTTGATCTTCTCCAATGGACGGAGATCGCGGTCAATTGCATTTGACGCCGCCCGGTAAGCCAAGGCTTCGTCTCCGACCAAATCAGAGCCGGAGCCGCGAGGGCCGTGAGGAATCCAAGGTTGTCCGCCTTTTTTCAGCATGGCCGATCACTCCTTTTTGCCTTTTGCCAATTGGTTCGCTTCCTCCTCGGAGACGAGGAAAACCCCTTCATTGTCGAGAATGGGGGCGAGCCGGTCGCGCTGAATGAAGCTGTAAACGGTGAACGGATCAAGACCGAGCCTCTTGGCCGCTTCCTCCACCGAGATAAGCCCCGATGGCTTCTCTTGCTCCAAGGTCACAGATGTATCCGACTCCTCCATACTCTAGAAATTTAACCGCAAAGCGCGTTCTGTCCAGTGACTTTGTCGCTGCTCCAAGCAGCCCCTGCCTGCGCCGGCACGAGGAAACGGATGGACGGCAGCCAGCCCCGCGAACAGGAAGGGAAAATGGGCAAAGGGCAACCGGCCTCCCCCCGTTCCCAAACAACTAGCCTTCGCGGCAATGAGCGAATGGTGATCATGCGCGTAGCGCCGATTCAACAGAATCCGCCCACAACTTCAAGCCGATGCAAGAAGCGCCAAGCCAAATCGCACGTACGGAGCGATTGATTGGGGGTCGAAACGGGGCAAGCAATCGCAATGGGGCCGCGCGGACCCTGAGAGCGCAAAAGCAACTGACTCGCACCCAACGGCCACGCCTGCAAGCCGCGCCGTCAAAGTTATCAAGCTCGCGCCCGACTGCACAGGGAACGACACCCTAAATGCAAAAAGGAAAACACCAAGACCCGATTCGCGGCAGTGGACTCCCCACATTTTGACCAGCGCCCGTCGCGATTTGCTTCGGACACGACCACCGACAACCAGCGCCCGGCCAATGTAGCTTGGCGTCATGGTTCACGAGCCGCCTCCAACCGGCACTTGTTCTGATTCAAGCCCGCGTTTATGCGTCATTCCTTGGGATGGTCAACCCATTGCCATCGGCATTCGTCCGCCTGCGGTCTCTCTCCTGTTCTTGGCAGCATTCCCGGCGCGAAATCCTAAGAGCAAAGTTCCCAGGCCCGACGAGCACTGTCAAGGTGGAGGCAGCGGGAGACGGGGGCACGACCTTGACAGGCGCAGACGAGCCGTACCATGACGAAGCGTTTCGCGCCAAGGCCAGCCCCAGTTTTCAACGTGCTTGAGATATTGCGCGGCTGTGTATGCCTAAGCCGCCGTTTCGCATTCCGTGAATAGCCATTCGATGCGCTCAAACTGGATGTCTGACGGAAGATTGGGCTTCGATGTCAGCAATTGCAGTAGTGTCGTTGTGACGAGAATCTTTCCGGCCCCGAAAGTCATTCGCACATTGAAATGAGTTACAACGGGCAAAAATGAACCGTCGGGGGGAATCATTGAGGGTTGGGGGTGTGTCCATTTTCCCCAAATGTCACCGGCCCATGATCGTTTCGGAACGGCTCCCAGCCGTATGCAAGTCCACTGGCAACTGCCATCTGTTTGGCCTTTAGAAAAACTGGAAACGAATCCTCAAATACACAGAACGCCATATAAACGGAATCTTTGGATTGACCAGCGAAATAGGTTTCAAGCTCACGCGAGTTACGGGCCAAGTCAATTCCCTTACCGCGAATTGGTTTGGCTGTCTCGTCGTCGAGATTTGAAGTCCAGTTAATGGAGTTCTCGTTTCGACTAAAGTCGGCATTGCGGCAAGGATAGACGGAGCCATATTGGACAATGATATACATGACACGTTTGCCTGTTTCGTGTTCTTTTGGAAGCCGGAGCGAGCGCACGGATTCATTGTATTTGATTGTAGCCTGACGATTCAGAGCTTCAAGCCGTTGTTTGAGACGTTTGCTGTTTTCGACGGTAGCAGTGAGACTGTTTTGAAGTTCGAGTTTGTGGGCCTGTGCCGCAGCAAGTTGTGCATTGAGGAATTTCAGGCGTTCAGCGGGGTCAGCGGCATTAGCTGAATCAAGTTCCTGATTGTTCAACGCAACCATGTCATGCGCGTGTTGAACGGCATCTTGGAGTTCTTTGCGGGTGGCAAGCAACGCAATTTGCGCTTTCCATCGCTCGTCACCGGCCTTTGATTGAAGTGAGGCTAATAGTTGCAAGGATTGCTGTAGGTTTGTCTTGGCAAGGGCCAACCGCCGTTGGAGCATTTCCTGGCTATCAGTGGATGCTGCGGCGCGGGTTTGCCTTTCAGTGCTTGTAAGCAAGGTCACCAGCACTGCCAGCAAGATAATTCCGCCGAAAGCGTTGCACATTGTATCCAACAGCATGTAGAGGCTATCAGGCGGGCGTTTTCGTCGCAGATTCATCTTATTTAATGCCGAGCCAGGTTAAAAATCTTTGCCACCAAATTTTGGCCGGAGTTGGAGGTAGCGCGCGCGTCGAAGTCGGCGGATTATTTGTTGCGGAGGGCGGGTGAACCGACGGAGGGATGGTCGCTGAAGAGGGAGTGCTGGCATTCGTCGCGTTTGCCACAGGGATTGGCCTGGAGGACGAAACATCAGCGGTAGGAAGCGGTTCGTCAATTGGCGGTGGCGTCGAAAAGTGAACATCCTGATTTTCTTCCAAAGCGTCAAAACCGATTTCAAAACCCTCGTTACGAGCGGATTTAAGCAGTTCCTGAAAAAGTTGAATTCCCGAAGGTCTGACAAGAAACACTATATATTGGTTTAGCGCGTTCGCATTGCGAAGATACCCCTCAAAAGAGGACTGAGCGCGCGTGGCGTCCCACTGTTGGCGCTGTTCAGGGTGGTCAAATGCTTCGGCCGTCGCGCTTGTGCGCGCCACGGTGACGAGAATCGGTTCCTTGGTTGAGTTGCTCTTGTCCGGGATGAGCCATATTTTGCCGTCCCGCTCACGAAGTTTCAAGAGGCGGGTTTGGACAGCGGATAACTTGCTGCTCCAAGCCTTCCATCTCTTTTCGGGCCTTCGCTTCCTGACGGGCATTGGATTCTGCTTCCTGCGTTGTCCGTTGGACTGTTGCTTTCAGATCAGTCAGGCCAAGCGCGGCGTCTCGCGCTTGGAGGGCTGATGCGCTCTTTGGCATTTGTGCAGTGATGGCGCGATTGCTTTTTCTGCTCGATCCGTTAATCGTGAACGCAAACGTCGCAATGTCAGCCTCGATTTTTTCCAAGGCCGGGGCGGTTTCCGCAGCGGCAAGCAATTCCCGCAACCGTTGGTTCTGAGCATCTGTTTCAAGTTGCTGGCGAAGTGATTCGTCAAGTTGTTGTTGAACCTCCCGGTCGGCCTTCGGATGGCTTTTTGTGCTTGGTCGCCCAAGTCCGTGGCCAGCAACAAGCGTAATGAAGATGAGCATCCCACTGACGGCGGTAATAATGTCCGCAAATGCGAAGAAGCTGATCTTGGAATCCAATGTTCTAAGCCGGGCGCTCATGATTTGTCTCGGTGGCAATTGGGGTGGTCGCGGATAGCTGGCGGTCAACCAACCGCAGCTTTGAAACGATATGTGAATGGCAGTAATCGTTGCATTCGTCGAGAAAAGCCATTTCGCGCTTTTGTTGAAATGTAATCCCCAATTGCAGCATGAGCGTAAATGAAAGTGCGATCAGGGTTGTCTCGAAGGCGGTGGACAAGGCCGCCGGTGACGCCCTGAAGTGAAGCTGCGGATCAGAGTCAAGATCGCCAGCCGCCTGTAGGGTGATGGTGAACCTTCCGATGGCTAAACTCAATCCCAGCACCGTGCCAATGAAACCAAGCACCGGAATGCCCCAAACCAAGCCATTGACCACGACATAGCTGGATGCAACTTGGTCTTCGTCGTTCTCTGCTTGTGCGCGTAAAATTGAGGACACGTCATTGACTTGGCCGATATTCTTGAAATTGGACAAGGCGCGATCAATGCGATTGAGCAATATGAAATGACGCGGATTGTCAACCAGTGAATGGATGCGGGCCAGGACCGTGGCGGCTGTTGTTTCCGTGAGGATAAATTCGGGCTGAGCTGGAACTGCGGACAATTGCAGTGCTCGTTCCTGGAATTGTATCTTTCCTTCCTTTCAACGCGAGGATGGCGACGCCCCAAAAGAAAAAGACTGTTGCCGGAATCACAGCAAACTGATTAGTAGGACGCATGAACATAGTTGCGACCTTTGAGATAACCGGCAAGTGTATAAAGACGAATATCATTAGGGCGTAAAGAACGCCGGCGAGCAAAGCACCTATGAGAAAGGCGAAGCCATGATTAACGCTGGTGTAGCGAGCGCCTTTGAATCCGAAACGGTTTTCGACGTCGCTTTGCGTCCAAGCGAGGACATCCTGTTTTTCGTTGATCGTTTTTGGTGTGATTGGAAATTGTGCCATAATACTTACAGTAATTGAGTTAAAATCGAGTGAATCCTCCAGCGAAGAAAAAGAACGCGATGCCAACAATCCATAATAATGTGCCAATCCTCGCTATGGAAAGGCCCAGGCTGGTCTGGGAACGTCCGCTGGGGTCCATTAGTCCAGTATCCATCTCACGAAGATCGGCACTGGCCATTGACCAAGCAGCGATACAGACTGGGGCACACACGAATAAACCAATCACGGCACAAGTGACTATTAGACCCCCTCTATGGGACTTGATAGGAAAGGCGGGTGTTGGCCGGGCACGTTCGTCCGTTTGACGTTCGTAGATGGACTTTTCAAGTAAATCGTTTTTTCGCTTTTCCTCCGCGAGGGCGGCAGCACGTTGTTGCGCTTCCAGTTCTCGCGTTTGGCGTTCCTCGTCCTCACGTTCGCGGCGTTCCCGTTCTTCGCGCGCCCGCTCCATAACGTGGAGAGCCGCTTCCTGCTTGGCGACGTAGTCACGAATACTAATCCACCGACCGCTGTGCAAAATCTCGTGCAATAGGCCGATTTCGTTGGTTGAAAGCTTCTTCTCGATCAACTTCGCCGAGTACGGACCTTCTTGCCTGCCGCGCCAACGCACAAGAAATGAAGGATTTTCTTCATCACCAGCTTGCACTTTGGATAACTCGGCAAAATTACTCATAATTAGCCCTTCAATTTGCCGCATCAATCAGAACGATTTGATACTTTTCGCCTAGTTTCTTGCCAAGCTGTGATCTCTCACGGCTCAATCCTTGGTAGGTTTCGCTTGAGTTTTGTAGGGCTGCGGAGTATTTTAAAAGAACGTCTTTGTCACTAATAGTGGCCTGCCCAGCAACAGATCCAGCGAGCCTGCCAAAGAATTGACCAAGCTGCATTCCCGATTCTACAGTTACGTTGCTTTCTTTTTGGGAAGAAAGAATCGCACCAAGGGCCGTTCCAAATAATTGCCCGATGTTAGCTATATCATTTCTACCAGACTCGCTCTCTTGAAGCTCTTTGTTGACGCTTTCAAAGACTGTCCGCGCAGCTTTTGCTGCATCAACACGCTTCAATATGTAGCTTTTCAGTTCGGGATCGGCATCATCTACATCAAGTTGCGAATAGCCTAACGCGATGCGAGCAAAATATGTTACCGGATCGGGATTGTCAGACGCGGCCTGAAATTCAACCAATTGCATTTGTTTCCATGCCTTTTCTGTTGCGTCCTTCATGTTGACGTCAACTCTTTGCTTGTTGTATTCAGCTTGAAGTCTGATGTTTTCCTTGGCCATTGCAGATTCCATGTCTGTTTTGTGTATGGCGGTGATGCAGTAATTCACAAGCCACACGCTTACACAAATGGCAGCAAGAACAATTAAGCCGCTAATAAGCCGTCTAGTAAGGCGAGAATCAAATATCGGCCCTCTCGAAACATCTCTTGGTCGAGGTGCGTTTTGAACCTTATCCGCAAAGGCGGCTGATTGCTGCTGAGCCTTGATTTCCCGTGCCTTACGGAGAGCCTCATCTCGCTCGCGACGTTCCTGCTCTTCACATGCACGTTGATGGAGCCGACGATTTGCTTCCTGGCTGGCGAGGTAGTCACGAATGGTCATCCATTCGCCGTTATGCAGAATCTCATGTAACAGGCCAATTTCATTGGCTGACAGCTTATCCTCGATCAACCCCGTCGAGTAAGGGCCTTCCTGTCTGCCGTGCCAACGCACTAGAAACGTGGCACTTTGCCCGCCGGTGAAGGCGACCTTTGATGGCTCACCTCGGCTGCTCATGGCGATTGGTTTGGCATTAGTTGAAAGAGTGGTGGCAATACACTTCGGAAACAAGGGTCGGTGGCTTTTACACCAGCCTGAGAGAAATACTCGCTACGGGGACTTGCCAAGACGAACATCGGTGAGAGCGGCATGGCGGCTTCACGGAGCATCGTATCTGTCCCAATGTTGAATTCCAACAAAACCGGCTGCTGTAGGGCAGCACTGTATCCCCATAATTCAATCGCAGGAGGGTTTTGTATAAAATTGGGTTTGCCATTCAAGTCAACGAAGCCAACATAGGCAAGCCCATTCTTAGAAACCGCTTGCGCCAGTGTCAGTAAACCGACCGCCTGTTTCACGTAAGAAACCGACTTAGTCGAACTGAAGAACTGTTCCACCTTTGCCCCATAGGAACTGGCCTTTGCGTCAACAAACCAGTCTCCGCTATTCAGTTGATCGCCTAAAGTCTTTTTGAGTTGGGCCTCATCCATGCTGACTGCCGGGCAAAACGTGAGTCCCCACGCATCTGGTTGTAGTCGCATAAAATCAATTAACTTGGTGAATAACCATGCCCGAAAAATGGGTGAACCTTCGATGCGAATCTTTGATCGCATCCAAGACGCCAAGCATCGGCTTGGCATAAGAGTCGTTGCCATGCACTACGTTTCTGCAAGCCACAGGAATAGAAACACTCGGTATCCTTCATATCTCCAAGGTCAATGAGGCGATAGACCAATGCCGTCGGCGACAATCTACATTTCCCATCGAAATATCCATAGCTGTGGTCGGTAAACACGGCGCTGGACGAATACGACGAAGGTTCCCACGCTTTGATTTGTTTCCAACCTCCAGTATCGTTGAGTACGCCAGCCGTAATCCATTCGACATTTCTTGCTCCATCGGCGTCAAGTTGGAACCGATAATGCGAATGAGTAGTGCCAACAGCCGGGTCATCATTCAATTGCTGGAAAAGCGTCCGCTCGGCTGGCATCATTACTTCGGGAACAAAGTCTGAATTTTGTGCCTTCTGGATGTAAGACCAAGTACTCGCGTTTGTCGCTCCAAGCAAAGCGCGCAAAATCGCTTCCTCGATTAGGATTCAGCGATTGGATCAGCGGACGCCGCCTTGACATTGGATGAAGTCGAGAATTCCGACGAAGCGACTAGAGCGATGCCTTCCGAAAACTCTTTTGTCGTGTGGGCTTTTTGCAATGCCGCCATGCCATCAGTTATCTTGCGAAGCTCCTGGTCGTATGCGTTGAATTTTTCATGGACAATGGCGGAACGTTGGAGAAGGTCAGCCCGCAATGCCAGGTAGTTTGTGAGGCCGGACTCGCATTCGCCAATTTTTTGCACGAGGCTGGAAAGAGCGGCAATTTGCGCCGTCGATTTTTCCAAAGACGCCCGATAGTCAAGTTGATCGGACTGCTTTTCCGCTTCCGTGATCCATTGATTCAACGAATCATTTACGGTCGAACTGCTATCGGCGAGATATTTTTGCCACTGCTTCTCAAATGTTTGCAAACGCGGCTCATTTTCGCCCCGAACATCCGGGGCAAGCGCGTTCAAGGCATTACGGGCCGACACGAGTTCACCGGAAAGCTCGGCCAGACGGGCACTGTTAGGTTCTCCGCCGAGTTGTTGTGGCAATTTGGCGAAAGCGGTCTCAAATCCCGCCAACATGGCATGTTCCCGGCCAACAAAGCTTTCAGCATCGGCGACCGCGCTATTGAGCCGCGCCGACGATAGCAAAGCTCTGCTCCTGTGTGTCGCAGTCGTTCAATCAATTTTTCGGCGGTATGACATTGCCGCTGAACGATGGCGGTTTGAAGCTGCCCGGCAAAATCGCGAGCCTTCATCTGTCGGCTGACAAGCCATGCCAGCGATCCCCCAACAACCAGGACAGCGACGACAGCGGAAATGATAATCCGGTGCTGAATGGTTGTTCTCCTTGCAATTTCTCCTTCAAGCAAGGCGGAACGCTTGCGAAAGCCTGCCGTGGCCTCTTCTGGAATTGGATGAGTAAATCCCTCCAATGAGCGCCAAACTTTGTGCAACGCCTCATAGTCATCTCGAAGTTCCGGGAGTTTAACATACCGGGCAGACGTATCTTTTTCTTCGCTCTGGACAATCCGATAACGCAACTCAGCGAGACAAGATTGAAACTCGCGTTCCTTTTTGGCCTTTGCCTGTTCCGCGCGTGCCCACGAGTCCAAGAAGGTCAAGTTGTTTCTCTGAGTCTGCCGACAAATCCAGTTTAAATCGTCTTGCAGTTTGTGAATGAAATCAAGTTTGGCCAGTCCGTCCATCCACTTGGACGAATCTTTATGCGCGGAAACTTCCTCAAGCAAACTATCGCAGCGAATAATCTGCGCCTTTCGCCAAATGTCCCCTCCTGGCTGATTTTTGAAACCGAAGTTTTCGATTTTCTCTATCTCTGCCACGACCGGCAGCCGTGTCTCTCCGTTCCAATAAATTGCCAAGATATTCCAACCTCGCGGCAAGCACTTTGGAGTCAAGCCTCTCTAACTCCGACGCCGCGTTCGCGTCTGTAGGATTGAGGCGCGTGATGCTTTGAAGGGCCTTCAAGGCATCCTCATAATTGCGGCCGAGAACAGCATCACGATAAGCTGCGTAGAGAGGATGATCGGTGGTGATGCCTTGCGCGTAACATTCGTTCAACGCGCCTACGGATGCGAGCATCAATTCTGTCGGCGGCGGAGAGAGAATTTTGCTGGCAATATCCCCGCCAATTATCTGATGCCGCTGAATTCCAGCACCGTCACCATGTCGAGGAGATTGGGCGCGGTTTCCGCCAATTGAATGGCCTGCTGGCGATCTCCAGCTTTAATCATCGCCTCGCATTGTTGAAGGCGAAGATTGACCGCATGACAGGCGGCGGCGAAATCCTCAGCCAACTTGGGCGCAATGGCCGAATTGCCTTCCTGCTTCAGCAACTCTGAAATTTTGCGGACAAGACGTTCGGTTTCTAAAAGTGTCATAGGGGCATCACTCCGCTGGATAGAATTGTGCTCTGGTCTGATTAGTGCCAGCGGGGAATATTGCGTAGCCTGCCAGCGGCTTACTCACTGTTAACGGAAAGGAAATAGCTTTGGTTGTCCGGACCGGGGTGGAACCTTTTGGAGTAATCCAGGAGGCCGTTACATTTCCACCCGCAGAAAAACCAAAACATAGCGTCAGACCCTTGACGTTTGATGGCGACGGTTTGTTCATCGGATATGGCGTAGTTTTTCCTCCATTATATGTCCAGCACTGAACCTGATTATTGGAGACGCCGATGAAGAGATATGGCGCATCGTTGCTTGTTGATTGCCGCACCAATATTCCTGCCGCTCCTGATACACTCCAGTTTGTCAGTAGAGTCCTGAATTCGTGCGTATCATTGTTCGTATATACAAAGAAGAAATTCGTCGCTTCCAATGAACTGTCCGCAGCAGTCGCGTGCAGGTCGAACCAAAAATGTTCCTTTATGTATTCTGCGGATGGGTGGGTGACCGTTCCATTTGTAATCTTTGTCCATCCGGGAGGCCATTGCGAAATCGTGTCGCGCAGTTCGCTTGAATTACCAGTTTGAGGCGGACCCATGCCAGTGCTTTGCGAAAGCTCGGTCGCAACAGGCTCCGCAGAATTTTTATTCACCACGGCGTTAGAACTCGTGACCACGGCAGCCACATTCCTGACGATAACGGAATACGTGCCAGCATTGCTCACATAAATCGATATATTAGTCTCGCCATCAATATTCGCTCCGTTAAGTTGCCATTGATAGTTCAGCGGCAAAGAACTGGAAGCACTGACGGAAAGGTTGCATCTGCCGGATGATGGGATAGTCGTCTGAGCCGTCGGCTGATTCACAATTGTCGGTCCAAACCATTTGCCTCGGAAAAAAACTATTGCCGCTACGATGATTCCAACCATCGCGATAGCAAGAGGAACAATTAAACTGTTTGCAAAACGACGTTTTGGGATCAGCGGTGTGTCTGGATTTTCCCATGATCTTAATTGGGGATCGGCTACGATTCGAGGCCGGACAAGAGTGGCTGGCCTGGATAGAGGCTCTGCTTTTATTTCAACCGCCAATGTGACCCTAGAACTAACAGTTTCCCCAGCGGAATTCCAGGCACGTAACACATAATGCGTCACCCCTCGTCCAGCGTTTTTGATTGTAAGTTGTGAATTTGTTTCACCTTCGATTGCTTTTCCCTCATTTGAACGATCCACAACATACCATTGGTAAGAGGGATTTGGGATTCCCTCAGCTCTCGCTTGGAAGAGAGCCTCTTGGCCTTCGATAATTTGAATATCCTTGGGTGGGACCACAAATTCCGGCGCTTTTCTGCCGTCATGTGCGAAGGCTTTTTCTTCAGCAGTCGATTTCGTGGCGCGCACGGTGGAAAGCTCGCGGCAATCGGGCGCAGCAAGGCGATTTGCCGCTGGATTGTCGGAATGAATACAACGCCATCGAAAATCTGCTGGGTTGTCTTGCTCCTGCATGGAGGTCGTGAACGTGTATTGCAATGCGGCGGCGCGAAAGTCCCGGCGGGCGTCTCTTACTTCCAGGAGTTCGATACTTTCAGCAAATAATCCCAAAACCGTTTCGTTCGTCTGGTCATCTACGCGAAAGGTCGCTCCCGCGCGCGCTTCCAACAGACCATAGCCGTTCACGGCATCGCCGGTTACACGCTGCCAGGTTCGTGCGGGCACTGAGCATTTGCATGCCGAGAGAAGCCAGGGCAGACCAATCTTCGTTCTCCAACAAGGCGGGTTCTCGTGTCCACGATTTCACCCAACCTGGCCAATCGCGCAGAATTATAGGAGGCGTGGGGAACTGGCGGAATTCTTCGGCTGCGAGAAGCCAGATGATGCGCGATAAAGTTGGTGCGCCCTGTGAAATCCAGGCCCGCATCCTGAATCCGGCTCAAGACATGAAATCGGGACCCCCGAATATCAACGATCCGGTAGGCGAAAATCGGCCGTTCCTTGCCCGCCACTGAGCGACAGGTGCTGGTAATAACTCAATTGCTCTAAACGAAGCATGAGTGCGTTCCCGCATCGTGGCGCTTCGCGCAACGGTGCAGTGGCCTGAACGCCCGGCAACCAGTCCCCGTGGCGCGCTGGTGTAGATGAGTTGTTGTGGCATGGCGGGACTCGGTGAATTGTTCAGAGTTTCAAGTGGGGCCTTTTGATGGAATTGGCGAATAACGCGGGACAGACATGTGACAGAATCCAAAGCAGCGGAACCTCGACGAAGGCTGGCTGGAGTTTGGCCGGGTCGGGGACATATTCTCCCGGTCCAATCTTAACAGGAGTATGGCCAAACGAACTGGCTGCAAAGAAAGTGACATTTTGGCTCAAAGCCTCAGCGTTGGCCACCACTGCTGGACATAGATGATACAAAAGTTCCCGAACTTGCGCGGAGTTTTCCTCGACCTCGGCCATGTCGAGCTTTCCATCTCGAATCGGGCTTTGTGGCGGCTTTCCGTTGAGCAAATGCAGCCACACGTCGCACTTGCCAACGACAAAAGCAACAGGCGTCTCGATGGTTTCGCCGGAACGCAAATTGCGGATCATCTGAATGCGCGCCCGCATCTCGGCCAGGATGATGTCCTGTTGATCCACGACCGGCTTTTCGATTTGAGGGTCCTTCGTATCCCGGAGATTGCGGCGAAACTCAGGGCTGTTGAACGGGTCGAAAAGATACAGGATTCCAGCGGCTGAAGCCGACATGCTGTGCGCCGGGCTGCTCCACTATATTGACTCCGGGTTGGAAATGCTCTCCAGCATTATCGTAAAAAATAACCGCGCATCGGTCGTCAGGATTCTCCTCGGGAGACAAGGTGTAAACAAACGGGCGTGGCAGGGCCACCATTCTGCCCTGCCTCGGCAACCGTTCGTACATGGCCCCCTCAAATACCGTTTTGGCCAATTTTGCCTGTGCGGGGGTTTGAGCGCCAAACAACGCTTTCCGCATATCATTAACCGGCGCATTGCCGGTCGGGTCGCTGTCCTGGAAAACGATGCCAAACTCACGATACAATGTTGCTGGCAGAACCTTGGTCAGGACGCTCAGATAATATGATTTGCCTGCGCTTTGGTCTCCCACGAGGGAAATGATGTGGTGGGGCATGTCAAGGAAACTTGGGGGCAATTTCCTGCGGCAGTGTGGACAGGCGATTTCGTGAGCAGGGCAAACCCATTGCGTCGAGCGCCTGATCTGCATTGTTGAAGCGGGTCGCCAGAAAACGTTGCTGGGCATCTTCGCCGAGAACCGGGTCGCCACGAAGGGAATCATGCACCGCGATGTGCATGATGTTGCCCTTGTCAAAACGCAGCCAGCAGACGGGACAGGTCAATTCGCCGTTTGGATTGGGATCGGCAAACGCCGGGTCTCTGCTCGGTGCTGCTAAAGTTTCAGGTTGTGTGTCCTGGACGGCATTGTCGGCTGGGGGACTGAAAACTCAGTTCCACAATGCGGACAATCAACCAGCCTTCCGGCGATTTCTTCATCCGCCTTGAGCCTTTGACTGCAAGATGGGCACAAAAAGTGAAATTCCATAATCCGTTTGCAAGCCGTTTGTCACAAATATGATGGACAAACGAGCGTGAAAGCGCAATGCCAATAGGGCGAAGGCGCAGTTATTCTTGGCTTGTCTCGGTTGACTTGGCCTCGCCAGCGATTCCACTCTTAGCGTAAGCTTGAGCACGATGTAAAGCCTCGTGTTTTAAGGCGATGGTTTTCGAGAGGATTTGGGAATGCCTTCGCGCAAACCCAAGAAATGTCCTCACCGAACTCGATTCGGGAAGAATATTGCGGCTTTGCGCGGTCGGCGTACATTGACTCAGGAAAAACTTGCAGAAAAAGTGGGCGCGAGTGCGCGCTACATTCAAAGCGTTGAAGCCGGGGAATATTTTCCAAGCCTGCCGACGCTGGTGCGTTTACGCGCCGCACTTCGGTGTCAGTGGGAGGAACTATTTGACGGTTGCGATAAGCCATAGAGGCACCGAACAGGACCAAAGTGAATCTGCTAAAAGATAGTCACTTTTTTGGAGATCAATCTGACGATTCTTGAAAAACGTCTGACGATTATCTGACAATTCCTCCCACTCGATTCAAAATCGGTGGGACATGCGAGGCCGGGCAGGGCAAGCCCCTTCTTTATAGGGCAAGTTGACGATTCGTTGACAATTTGCTTGGCGGGATTGGGACAGGTTTTCCTGGCGCGGCCCGACTTCATTGTGCGGAATCTTCGAGGCGTTCATGGTGCATTTTTGCGGCTCATTACCGGCTCTAGCGGCTCACCAGCGGCTCATTACCGGCTCTAGCGGCTCACGTCATGTATTATCTTTCGCGATTTCATACCAAAAGACCGTTCCGCTGCCTTTCTTAGCAAGGATGCGTTTCTTCACGAGATCAGCAATTTGTCTCTTGGCGGTGGCTGACTTGACCCCCGCGATTTGTTCGTATTCCAATCTCGAAATCTTTCCCTTGTTGAGAGCGTGTTGCAGGGCTTTTACCTGCCCCTCCTTCAACCCCAAGCTTCCGAATTTCCTTTCGGCTGAAATTGTCCGATAGAATATGGTCCGAAATGAAGATGCGCGCGACTCAAACTCCGGCTCCGGCACCCCGGCCTCCCGGCAGTCAGTGATCATCCGGCCAGTCCCGGTTCCAAACTGCTCAATATACTTGATGAGGAAAAACGCGCGCGCGATCAGTTTATTGCGGGGTTTCGACTCGTGGGATTTTCTCAGGTCATCCACCGTCAAATCGAGTGGCAGGCTGCCGGGATTCCAAATTTCGAGCTGGTCGTCAAAAATCTTGACCACCACGTTTCCGCTATCGGCGTAGTCCCGATGGCATACTGCATTGATGATTCCCTCACGCACGGCGTCCAACGGGTATTCCCATCGCTCTTTGCGTGCCAGTTGTCCTTCGATTTTCGCCGCCATTCTGATATTTCGTTGAACGAACGCCATCGCTTCTTCCACCTGGGCAACGATGTCCCCTTCAATCACTTTCATGTCGAGGAATTCGACCTCTGAGTTTCCTTTAAACCGGCCACACCGCAGGTATCCTTGCACCAGAAAATGTTGCGGCCTTTGGCCAAAGAGCAGCAAGGCGGCTACCGTCAACTGCCCGTTGCGTGTTAGGTCCAACTGATTGAGCGCCTGTTGCACAGGCGTCTGCGGGTCAATTGGCCATTGCCGTTCCGCTATGGCGCGGTTCAGGAATTTGCGAACCTTTTCCGGGTCAATGTCGCTGAGGCTCGCGTCAGATTCTACGGTCTGATCCCACGTCAGCCCTCTCGACGCGAGATAAAGTTCGGCAACTTCACTGGCGGATAACACCTGATTGGTGCGTCCCGACCGGCGATACGGGCGGCCGAATGCTGTAACGGGCTTGGTTTGGTGTTCCGGCACGTCCACAACAATGACGGTCGCCCCTGGCTCGTCCTGGGTCGTAATGGCCGGCACGACCTTGGGCGTGGTATTTTGTGCGATTCTGTTGGCCAAGTCTTCCAAAGTGCCTTTGCCAATCTGTACGCCGGTGATGCGGCCATCGTCTGCCACGCCTACAAAAACCTTCCCGCCCTGTGCCGAGGCAAAGGCGGCACAAGTTTCCACAATGTCGCGCCACAGGCTCAACGACTCTTTCCGTTCAACCGTTTGTCCTTCTTCGGGAATCATTATGTTCGGCTTTTCTTTCAGATCAGCCGCTGTTTCCCAATGGTGTGGTTACAGGGCATGAATTGCAAGTGGACGCGCTCCTTTCGCAAACTTGCTGGCGAGTAGTTGTCCGAATGGACTCCTGCGCCCCGAATGGGCCAAAAATCTGCGCTTCGGTCTGGATTTGCGGCGCGGAGAGTGGAGCGGAGCGATGGAACAGGGCGTCAGGGGTGGAATCCGAAGCGCAACGCCGCAACGCAAGTCCAGACCGAAGCCAAAGGGAAGCCGCGACGAGCGCGCGGTTTGGCGACAGGAACGGACAGAGGCGGGCGGGGTGAGGGACGCCTGCTGTCTGTGGAAGGAGCCAAAATGAGCGTTGGTCGCGGCGGGGAATTTGGGCGGGGTTTGCCGTTATCTAAGATTGAGAAAAACGGCAGCCCAAGTGACCAATCGGACGATTCTGAAAAAACATCGGACGATTCGCCTGGGTCTCAGATCGGTCGCCTGGGCCGGGTGTTTTTTGAATTCCGGTGTGAGCCAACTTGACGATTACCGAAATTCGCTTGACGATTGGTTGACGATTCTCTGAGGGCATATTTCGGTTGCCTGAACACGGTGGCTGTCGAGTTTCGTCGTGACCCAACTTTACGATTGACCAAAATGCGTTTAATGATTGGTCCGTGTTCCCGATGTCCCAATTGTCCCATAACCGTCTCGTTTCGCCAGGAAACAAGCTCCGACTTGTCCGGTCGCCCATAAAACTGCTTTAGGCACGACTGATTTTATCCCTTTAAAAGAGACAGAATCACTTAAAGTTGTCTCTCTGAGAGCGAGAAATGTTCTCGCCAAAAGCCCATCCATTCGGAAACAAGGCGCGACCACGAAACAATCAACTGAATCTTTTCAAATGATCCCTGTTGTCTCCTTCAGGAAGCGGTCGAGGTCGTCTCTGGAATAGATCGGGTGGCGCAGTGCCAATGAAGGATGCAGAAGGCCCCGCTTTCTCAAGCGGTCTATGGTTGCGGGCGTCACGCCTAAATAAACTGCGGCTTCGGCGCGTTTGAACCCTTTTTTCTCGACTGTCGCTCGATTGACGGTTCCCGTGGATTGTGCATCTCTTTTGGCCATAAATCCTCCTTTACTCTGATTTAAGCAACCGGAGCAGTTCGGTGCGGGGCACGAGCAGCTTGCCGCGCAACGCCCGGCACGCTTTGAGTTTGCCGCCTTGGACGAGGCGATAAATGCTGAAATAATGCACGCCCAGCATATCGGCTGCCTCCTGTATAGAGTAGGCCAGACGCTCGGTTGTCATGGGGGACTCCTCGGTTTTTGAAATCGTTTCCATAAGTTTAAAAATCGTCTTTGTGTTGAAATCATAAATATCAGGCGCAACGCATCCATTACAAAAATCAGCGTTATTTCCAGTCTCGGAATTATCCAAGATTCCCCAAACAACCAGGGCAATTCCCAACCGCGACTTGGCCGGTGAGTTGGCCGGTCGCCGGGCGAGTGCGTTCCTGGCCGCATCGGCGCGTGGTCCATGTCAATTCTCTCGCCGATGGGACGGGAATTTTAGCAGCACCATTTTCCTAAACCAGGCCATCCGTCGGAACCGGTCAGTCGGCAAACAGCACGGAGAGTTCATTCAGAACCATGATTGCGGGTTGGACTTATGCGGTGATAGATTTCGGTAGAATGGTGATAGAAAAGTGATGGGTTATCGCCGGAGGACAATGCCCAACATCAGCCCGAACGAAACGAGCAAGGACGCAACCAAAAGGTAGGCGAACCAGTCCCGCTTGGTCAGGCGCTGCTCCAACCGCTCCCGTTCCTTGTTCATTTTTTCCCGCGCCATATTGAAATCCTCCTTTGCCTTGTTCCACGATTCGGTTCCCTGATTGAGATCGTCCTGGATTTTTCGGGCGACAGCCTCAAACTCGCGCGCTTTCGAGCATATTTGGGTGGCGATGCCGTGGATGACATCGTTGTAACCTGACACCGTCATGTCGTATTGCTTCAATCTTCCGTCTATTGCTTCGATGGTGGTCTTGGACTGAGCCGCAATCTGTCGGCGGTGGTCGGCTTGGACGGCGTCCAACAGTTTTTTGGAGTCACTGGCAAGCCGACGCGCATCATCCAGTGCGCTGTTGAATTGCTCCGAAAAGCGGGCGCGGTGACTGGCTTGGTCTCGCTGCCAATTTTTTTGGGAATCCCTCAGAATATGAGGCAACCGTCCGATGGCTCGCCATTGGGCCTTGGTCAACAATGCCAGTTGCACCGGAAATGAGTTTTCATCGCCGCTGCACCATTCGGCCAGAATTTTTCGCAAGCGTTTCGCCTCTGCCGGATTAACGCCGTCACACAACAAATCAAAGTCAGTGTCCATCATAAATCATTCTCCAAAATTAAGTTGCGGTTGCGGCCTCTCGATTTTCCATTCCCGTTGAGGCGGCAATTTTGGTTCGGGAATGAGCGCCGTTGGCAGGAGCGACTCGGCAATCGAGTCGTATTGTTGGAACATACGCTGCATGGCCCACTGGATTTCCCCGGCCAGCAACCGTTCCAAGTGGCCCGCTTCGATGCGCGACAATTCGGCGAAGCTCAATCCGTGCTTCGCGTTGGCCTCGGCCTTCTCTGCGGCCAGCAACGTTGTTGGCGTGACGGTCGGCAGGGTGATGGTCTTCGCCCCGAATTCCGCCAATTGCTTTTCCAGCGGCGAGCCTTTGAACAGATCGCCCCGCGCTTTGGCCGGATTATGGACGATGACATAATCCACCCGGTCGCCCGCGTACAGGAACAGTCGCCCCGCGTTGGTCATGCTCTCCGTGTCGTCGGTCGGAAACAGGAAAAAGGTCAATCGCACGTCCTGCTCGGCGCAGACATCGAGCACCTGCAATTCCTCCAATGCCGCCATGATGAGCGCGTCCGCCTGGGCGCGTGTGTCAATGACGTGAACCGGCGCGGTGTCTTTGAGCACTCGCCGGAAAAGACTGAGCAGGGCCGTCTTGCTCTCGTGCTCATTGCCAAGCTGATAGGAGCGAACGGCGTCCTTGTGCCGACTGGCAAATGTGTGATGCCGGTCGTCGAGGTCGGAGCCGTTCCATTGAACGCCAAGCTGGTCGAGCCAGGCGGTGCGGAATTCCGCTTCAAAACTTTTGCCAAGGTTTCCCTTGGACTGTGGATTTAAGTGAATACGACGTGTGATGTTCATAATTTATTTGGATCGTTAAGGTTTAGACTGTCAGGACTCGGTTGCCGAAACGAACGCGAGGCCGGAATGGCCGCAAGAACCGGCTTGCGGTTTGATTCTGGCCGACTGGCCGGCTCATGTGGGAGGGTGGGTGGCACGGACAGCGTTCGGCCTTCGTCCTCCCAATGATGCCGGTCCTGGCGCTTCACGTATCTGCGATAGAATTGATGCAGACCTTGGAGCGTGATGCGGCAGCTTTCTTCAACTGCGAGCCGTTCGGCGATTTCCCTCCACGTTTTGCGCTGCTGGCGCTGTGCGCGGATGATGGCCACGAATGGCTCAACGCGGCTGTGAAAGGCGCGTCCGCCGCCCTTGCTGGCCGCCACTGCGTTTGTTTTCGTCTCCGATTCCATTGCCATAACTTTAAATCAGCAATGGCCGACTGCGTTAATCGGCAGTAGGCGAGTTAGCCCGATTCGTGGGAGAGTTAAACCGATTAGGTTTTGCGCCTGTTGAAAGGCGCTGAAATGGCGTTGAATCGCCGCGTTGAAATCCGTTGAGGCGCGTTGAATCTGTCAGCACCCTTCAACGCCTTGCGACACGAGAATTCGTGCAGATCGGCACATAGCCGCCAAACCTACGATTTGTTCGTAGGGGTAGGGCGTCCACCTTTTAATTCCACACGCATAGAGTGGAAACAAACGCAATCTTGCGTATGAAAGTGAGGCGAATGCTGCCGTGTGGCGATGTTTGAATGAGAAATGCATCCCTGGTTCCAGCAATTCGATATTGTGACCGCTCCCATGCACTGAACGCCTGACCCGAAGCCAGAGCGGAACGGAGCGAGCCGAGGGGTTACGGGCGGCAGGCGAAGTGAAGCGTGGCTGAGGGCAGGCGTTGAGTGCGGAAACCCATATGGATGTTTCCGGTTAAGGCGCTTTGTCTGCTCGGTTTTCGGTGGCGGCAGGGGGAAAAGCCGGGCAGTCAAAGCGCCGGGACATTTTGATTCGGCTGGCCGGAATTGTGCGGTCACAAATTGCCTTGATTGTTGTGCCGTAGGCGGTTGTCTCGATGAGAATGCCCGAAAATGCTGGTTATTCTCGTTTTCCGAACGAATAATCCAGTTGCCGCGCCCACACCTCCTGTTGTTCCTCCCACAGGAACTTGAGTTCCCGCAAGAGATGCTCGTTGCACAGGGCATGCTGGCATTGCTCATAGGCAAAATAGGGTTTCCAGTGATCATGCACGACCCATTGGCGGCAAGCGCCCACGATGCCCAAAGCGTCCATCGCCTCGCCGCCGCGCTTGGGATGCACACCGTAGCAGGTCAGCGTGGCCGTCGAAGCCACATGCAGCCAGTGTAACTCCCCGGCCACGCGCAGGCCGCTCTCGTCCAGATGAACCACCGGCGCTTGCGGCACCTGGCAGGCCAGCGCCTGCGCGAAGGGATCCAACTGATGATAGGCGCGCTCATTGGCCGCCGCCAGCGTCGCCAGACTCAAAGGCTGCCCAAATATATCGTCGCACAATTGGGCCAGCCGGTCATAGGGCAGCAACTGCTGCTGGTTCAAATACACCATCAAGCTTTGAAAACGCGGCCCATATTGCGCCGGAGCGCTCACCCCGTTCGGAAAATCCGCGCTGACAGTCTGGCCGCAACGCGGACAACCCTTGATCTCGGCCCGATGTTCGGTCACCGCCAGGGAAAGCTCCGGCAAGTCGAACATCTGGCGGCTTTCATAGTCCAGCACCGGCTCCCGGCCCAGACCGCGCCCGCCGCAGTGCGGACAGTTTTCCAGCCGGTGAACCTCAATGTGATCGGGGGTTTTGACCCGCTGCAAGGTATGGCCCGGATGACCGGGTTGGCCGCCCGGTTTGAGACCGCTGGGGCCGCGCAAACTTTTTGGGCTGGGTTTGTTCAGGCCGTCGCTGGAGGGCGGCTTGCCGCTGTTGGAACTGTTGCGGGCCACTTGGCCTTCCAACTCCTGGACTCGCTGTTCCAGTTGCACCAAACGTTCCTGCAAGGCCAGGATAATATCCACCAACGCTTCGGGCTGGCTGCGGGCCAGGGGCAACAGTTCTTCACGCGTGAACAGCTTCATTGACACAAGACCTTTCGAAAATCGGTTTGCAGGGGATAGACCCAAACATCCTTCACCGGCGCTTGCAGAACGTGCCGGCAATCCTGCCGGGTGCGCCCTTGCGTCTGACCGGCGCAAATCCAGTTGGCCGCCCGATAACAACTGCCTCGGAACCGGCCCCGTTCCACAAAGGTCTCCAACAGGGCCACCCCATGGCCGTAGCGCCCCTGCCAGTCCGCCGCGATGCGCCGGGCCACTCGGCCCAAAATGTGGCTGGCCAGTTCCGGCACGTCCACCCAGGGCAAAATCAAAAACCGGCTGTTGTTGGCCACCTGGCCCAGATGAGCCTGCCGCTGGGCGGCCGTCCAGCCAATGAAGGCATCCCGCCCCCGCGTTTTCCACGCCGCCGCGCCAAACAAGACACAGGCCAAATCCCGCCCCTGCCGGTCCCGCACCAGATACTTGACGTTTTGCCCGACGGCGCTGGTGTAGCCCAAATAATGATACTGATGCAGCAACCAGTCAAAGACAGGCCCCGCTTCGGGCTGCCGTGAACCAGTCTGCCGGAAAACTCACGGGAGACATATTTATGAAACAAAAGCCAACTTGGTTCGGTCCAATCCTCGTTATTGGAGTGTGGTTGGCCGCAGTGGCGATGCCGTCAGCGGGAGGTGCTGTCACCTTCAAAAATCTTCATTCTTTCCTAGTCTTGACCAATGGCAGCAACCCGAACGCGCTGGTTCAGGGAGGGGATGGGGGCTTTTATGGCACGACCTCCGGCGGCGGAACCAACGGAGGTTATGGCACGGTGTTCAAGATCACGACTAACGGGGACTTTACAACGCTCCACGCCTTCGCTGGGAGTCTGGACGGTAGCACACCAAACGCCTTGGTGCTCGGGATCAACGGCAACTTTTATGGTACGACCCAATTCGGCGGAAGCAATGGCCTGGGCACGGTGTTCAGGGTTTCAACCAATGGAGTGCTGACTACGATGTTCTCCTTTGTGCCTGTTCAGCGTGGGTTCGGCGGCCCGGTTCTGCCCCCATTTCCTTCCCAGTTTTCCCCTTCATCCATCGTGATAACCGAGCCACCGCAAAGTCCCCCAACAACTTCGCCTCTACAGCCGCCGTTCGGTTTTGTATACACCAACGTGGTTGGCCAAAATCCAACGGCTCCACTTGTACAGGGCAGTGACGGCAATCTCTACGGTACAACCACTGCGGGCGGGACGAACGGCGTTGGCACGGTGTTCATGATTTCCACAAATGGGACGGCAGTTCCTTTGTATTCGTTCACTGGCGGCGCGGACGGTTCGACTCCCGCGTCGGCATTGGTGCAGGGCAACGATGGCCAATTCTATGGAACTACTTCTTCTGGTAACGGATCTGTGTTCAGAATTTCGACAAATGGCACTTTCGCCAACATATATGCCTTTACTGGCAGCGCTGACGGCAATTCTCCCAACGGCTTGACGCTGGGAAAGGAGGGTAATCTTTATGGCACGACCCAGTACGGTGGCAGCAACGGGAATTACGGCACAGTTTTCAAAATATCGTCCGACGGCCTTCTGACAACTCTTCACACGTTTGGATCCCTCGTCAACGGCACGAATGGTTCGCTGGATGGCCAATACCCAAGTGCAGCATTGACATTGGACACGAACGGTAACTTTTTTGCCACGACAAGAGCGGGTGGAGTTTACGGCGTAGGCACTGTTTTCCGATTGGCGACGAATGGGACGCTAACGACGTTGCACTCGTTTACCGCGACGAGCGATGGGGCGGCGCCTGCCAAAGAGATTGTGCGAGGTGATGACGGCAACTTCTACGGCGTTGCGCAAGGTGGTGCGGACGACGCAACAGCAACCATCTTTAGAATCTCGCCCGGAGGTTCCTTTGCTTCCGAGTATTCCTTCCCAGGGGCCACGGATGGCTCAACGCCAAATGGATTGACGCAAGGCAGGGACGGAAATCTCTACGGAACTACGCAGGACAACCTCGGCACCATATTCAAAATCACGCCACAAGGGGCATTGACGACCTTGTATACGTTCAACTCGCCGGAAGTCGGAGATCGTCCTGCCGCAGCGCTTTTGCTAAGTTCCGATGGCAATTTCTATGGCACGACAGCATCGGGCGGCACGAACAATTTTGGCACCGTGTTCAGATTCAGCCCCAGTGGGACCCTCTCCACTCTTTATTCATTCGGGATGATCCAATACTCGATCACAGCCGTGGACGGCAATTCGCCGGTCGCTCCGCTCACCGAAGGTAACGACGGTAGTCTGTACGGCGTAACGGAATCCGGAGGTTATTATGGATACGCTGGCACCGTTTTTAACATCGGCACGCATGGTGGCTTCACTTCTTTATATTCATTTACCGGCGGCCCTGACGGGAACGGCCCCGATAGTGCGCTGACGTTTGGGCCTGACGGAAATCTTTATGGTGCAGCCCCCTCTGGCGTACTTTTCGGGAATGGAACCATTTTTCGAGTTTCGACGAATGGAACCTTGACTTCGCTCTATTTTTTCCCAGCACCCGTCACAACCAATGGCCAACCCCAGGATGACACCGACGTAGGCGCAAGCGGTCTAGTTTGGGGAGGAGACGGTTACTTCTATGGCACAACGTCAGTAGGCGGCGACTTCGATGAAGGCACGGTATTCAAGGTAACAACGAATGGCAGTTTGACCACATTGTATTCGTTCACGGGCGGAATTGATGGAGGCAATCCCTCAGGCGGACTATTACTAGCCAGCGACGGCAACTTCTACGGCGTGACGACTTTCGGTGGCACGAATGGCCTCGGCACATTGTTCAGCGTCACTCCTGGCGGCTCATTGAATAGTCTATACGCGTTTGGAACGGCTACCAATGCCGCCGGTAACTCTTTGGACGGCCAAAACCCGGTCGCCGCGCTCGTACAGGGTTTGGATGGAAGCTTCTACGGCACAACTCCACATGGCGGTACTGCTCAAAACGGCACATTATTCCAGCTTTCTGTCGGGCTACCCCAATTGACGCCGCCTGCCATCATTGCCCAGCCGGCCAGCGAGACAGACGTCGAGCTGGGAAGTGCAGTCAGTTTTGGCGCGTTGGCTGTTGGCAGTTTGCCTCTCAACTATCAATGGCAGAGAAACGGCACGAATTTAGTTGACGAAGGGAATGTTTCAGGAGCGAACTCGAACATCCTAACGGTGCGTCCCGTCGCCTTTTCCGACGCAGCGGCGTATACACTTGTTGTTTCCAACCCATATGGTTCGGTTAGCAGCGCCGTCGCTTTCCTGAGCTTCGACCGAACCAACGGTTCTGGCCCCACCATTAGCATCACTTCCCCTGCACTCAACGCTCGCACAACCAATCTGCTTTCCGGTGTCGCCTCTGACAGGGTTGGCATCATCGGCGTGGCCTATACCCTAACCAATTTCGGAGAACGCACGACCGTTGTTCATGGGGAGGCCGAGCTTGGTCCCGGCACGACGCGACGAACGTGGACCGTCAGACCATTGCCTGGGAAGAATTTCATTAGAGTCGAAGCCGTCAACTATGCTGACGTTAGCTCTGCCACCGCCAGTCGCGGGTACTTTTATGTGGAGCGAGCTTCGTTGGACATGGCCGTCACAGGCACTGGGACTGGCAGGGTAACAGGCACAGCTCTGGTGGCCGGAGACGCCGCGCCTGCCAGTCAAGCGCAGCTAAACATTGGCGAAACTTATCAGGTTAGCGCCCAGTCCGCTTCGAACTCGATGTTTGGTGGATGGACAATTACGACTCCAAGCCAAGTAATTAGTACGAACCAACCGACGATCCGCTTTATCATGGAAAGCAACCTCTCGCTCTCCGCTGATTTTGAAACCAATCTATTCTTAGCAGCGCAGGGGACTTACAACGGACTATATTTCAGTGAGTATCTGTCAAATGCGACCGTTGATACAGCGGGATTGCTGAGTGGGCTGGGCGTCCGAAAGAACGGCGTTTATAGTGGCAGGCTTTGGATCAATGACATCGGTTACGCCATCAGCGGCAGCTTTGATGCCTTTGGCAATGCTACCAATAATATCAACCGTCTCGCTCGCCAAGGTGGCCCGGTGACGCTGGAGATGCATTTCATAAGTGCCGCGGGAGATTTGGAGGGTTCCGTCTCGGGCAATAATGCCGCCGGGCCGTGGGTGTCGGACCTTCTTGCGCGCCGCGCGGCAGCCATCTTGCCTTCTGGCCAATATACAATGGTGATTCCGCCAATCGCCAATAGTTCCACGAATTCGCCGGGCGGCTACGGCTACCTATTGGTAACCAATAATCAAGGGGATGCTCAACTGGCCGGAGCGTTGGCCGACGGAACGACGTTCAGTCAGGCCGTCGGTGTGTCAGCGGAAGGTTACGCACCGGTTTATGCGAGACTTTATGCAAATACTGGCTTGTTGCTTGGTTGGATTAACCTCCAAAGCAATACCGCCCCGGACGTCGGATTGACTTGGATTCGGCCTGCCCGCGCCAGATCATTGTACAAGGGCGGTTTTACCAATCTCGCTTTGGGTGACGAACTGCCCATTTCTCCTTGGACAAACCCGCCGCCCGCCTCCCTATTCCGGTCACTGACGAACCTGGTTATATCGGAGACGTTGGATGCCACAACCGATTTGTTAACCTTCGACGTCGACGTTCACGAACTACTTCTTGAGGAAAATGGGAGTTCTCCCGATGAATTCCCTAACCGGTTCGGTCAGCGCCAAAACTGGACTCTTGAGGGTGGCCTTTGGTGGCGGCAATCATACGCCAATTACCACGGGCTATGTGGTGATCCTCCAGAACGTGACAAATGGCGGCGGTTTCTTTGTTACCAAAACAATGGACGGGGTAATCCAGTTGTTCCCAAACGGACCGTGATATTCTTAAATCTGTTCAAGCATGGCAAACGAACGGTCAATTTGGGAGAGGAGCACAATCATGCGGTTCTTCCGGTGGTTCTTCAGTGGACGCGTCATGCGACTCGCACTAAAACTATTTACCGGGGCGACCGTCATACTGGTGCTTTACTATTGCGAGGAGGATTGGCGCGGAAGCCAGGCTTGGAGCAAATATTTGGCCACTTCCGGTATCACGCCAGAACAACTGAACCTACAGAGCTACTTTCCAAAGCCAATTCCTGATGACCAGAATTTTGCTGCGACGCCAGTCGTCAAGCGTTGGTTTGTCAAACAATCGGCAAACGTTCCGTTCAATTCTGATCGTTTCAGCAAGGCGCCAGCCTCGCTTATTCAACTACTCAAAAATGTCGAGAAGAAAAAGAACTTGCAACATTTAGATTTGGCCGCGTGGCAGAACGGGTTGAAGGAGACAGCAGCTATTGTGTCGCCGTCGAAGCGCAATGTGGAAGCTCGACCGCCATCGAGGAAGGAGGCGGCAATCGCGGTTCTCGCCGCCATGGAGGACGACGACGCCACGGTTCAATTGCTACGAGTCGCGAGCGGTCGGTCCAATTCTTTTTATCCCGTTAGTTACACGCTGGACGATCCTTGGAATATTCTACTGCCACATGACTACAATATTAAAGAACTTGCAGCCCGGCTCGAACTGAGGGCATGTGCCGAATTGGAGACAGGAAACAGCGCCAAAGCGTTCGACGATGTGATGCTTACTCTCAATTTGGCCGATTCGCTCACCAATGAATGTATCGTGATTTCGTATTTGGTTCGCGCCGATTGTATTCACGCAGGGGTTCAGCCGATCTGGGAAGGAATCGCAGATCGGCGCTGGTCGGATTCACAACTCCAAGAGATGGAAGCGCGATTGCTCCGTTTCAATTTAATAGGTGAACTTGAGAAGCCATTGAAAACCGAAAGGGCTGTTGGGGTTCTCACCATTGATTTGACGAAGAGCAAAGGTGTGAGCTACTTGGCGCGCACTGCCTCTACCGAGCCAACGATTTTCGGTGGCATCCTTGGACCTGTCTTCGACTGCGCGATCCCTTCGGGCTGGTTCGCGCTTGAAAAGGTCAATTACTGTCGATCATTTGACACACTTTTCACCAACACATTCGATCCAGTCGCTCGAACCGTTTCGCCCCTCCATGCTGAAGCCAATCGCCAAACGTTCAATCAGATGGCGAACGTCGGCCGGGGAACGCCAACCGGTGTAATTCTCCACCATTGGACCGTCGCCCGACTATTTTTGCCTACCCTGCCGAAGGTTTTATTTCGAGGAGCCATCGCGCAAACTGCCGCGAATGAGGCGGCGCTTGCCTGTGCTCTGGAAAGAAATCATTTGGCGAAGGGAAAATACGCGGCCAGCCTGCAATCGCTGGTGCCCGACTGGATGCCGGCCACGCCACATGATGTAGTCGGCGGGCTGGCTTATCACTATAATCGTATAGATGCAGATCACTTTGTTGTCTATTCCATCGGCTGGGATGAAAAGGACGGTGGCGGGAAAAGTGGAGAATCACTTTTTGGCCGCGAAGGCAATTGGGTGTGGAAAAGTTCCGATTGAATGTCAGTGCGAATCGTAATTGAACGAGAGATGGGAGCAATGCGGCTGACGCAAGAACTGACCATCTCGCCTTCGCGTGACGTTCGAGGCGGTCACGTCGGGCATCTTTGAACGACAATTCGAGATAACCCGACTAAACTTCCCCACTACCCATTAACGCAGGCGGCTTTAAACATTGTACTTTGGGTCATGCTTTCGCCCAAAGCACAATGCAGACTGGCTGACGCCAAACGATACTTCAGGGAACACCTGGCGGCTGGTGAGTATTACATGGAAGGCCAACAGGTGCGTGGCCAATGGTACGGCAAAGGGGCGGCGGATTTGGGGCTGTCCGGCGTCACGAATCTCGAACAATTTGAGCGGCTTTGTGAAAACCTTCATCCGCAAACGGGCCTGCGCCTGACGCTGCGCCAGAAAACTACTCGGACGGAATCGGATGTGGACGGCGCGGAGCATGAGCACGCCAACCGCCGAGTGTTTTATGATTTCACTATCTCGCCACCAAAGTCGGTTTCCATCGCCGCCCTTGTCGGCAACGACCGGCGGATTGTCGAGGCCCACGAGCGGGCGGTGACGATGGCGTTGGAGCAATTGCAATCCTTTGCCTCCACCCGCGTCCGCAAGGACGGCCAATGCACCGACCGCGCGACGGGCAACATTGTCGCCGCCACGTTTCGCCACGACACATCGCGGGCGGTGGACCCGCACTTGCACACCCACTGCATTGTCTTCAACGCCACTTATGACGCATTCGAGGGCCACTGGAAGGCATTGCAGAACCATGACATGCTCGTGGCGCAAAAGTTCGTCGAGAACGTCTATTACCACGAACTAGCGCGGTCGCTACAGGAATTTGGCTATGAGGTCGGGAGCCGGAATGTCGGCGATTTCCAGATCAAAGGCATTTCCAAGGAGCTTCGCGATTTGTTCTCCAAACGTCACCGGCAGATTGACGAGAAGACCCGCGAGTTGCTGGCCCGCCAACCTAAAAAGGCAGACAGCAACATTGCCGCCATTCGGGAGCATATCGCCCACAAGGAACGGGATAGGAAAATCCCGGAAATTGGGTTGTCCCGATTGCAGGCCGATTGGGATGGTCAAATGACGTTGGAACAATGGAAATCGTTGCGGAATCTCATTCACATCCAACCGACGAATCGGGAAGACGCGAAGATGGTAGCGGGTCGGGCGGTCACCTGGGCGGAGGAACACTTGTTTGACAGGCGTTCGGTGGTCAATGAACACGAACTTTGGCGGCACGCGCTCGGCTATGCCAGAGGCCAAAACGTGACCATAAAGGACATTCAATCCGTCACCGGCAAACGTGATTATATTCGCGACGAAAAACATCCGGGCAAAGTTACGACCCGCGAGCATTTGCAGCGGGAATGGGAAATTGTGGAAATGGTCCACAAGGGTTTGCGCCGCCATCACTCCTTCCGCTCGGATTATCGTTGCGCCAATCCTTCCTTGGATGCGGAGCAACGACTGGCGGTGGAAAGAATTTTGGTATGCTCCGGCTTTGTCGCCGTTTTCCGTGGCGGGGCGGGCACAGGCAAGAGTTATACACTACGGGAAGTTGAGAAAGCATTGAAAGAAACGGGCCGGGCCGTTCACGTAGTCGCGCCGCAACGCCAACAGGTCATGGATTTGGAAAAAGATGGCTTTCAAAATGTCGAGACGGTCAGCGCCTTTCTGGCCAAAGGCAGTTTGGAACCGCAATCCGTCATCATTGTGGATGAGGCCGGGCAGATCGGCGGTAAACAGATGCACGCGCTATTGGAATTCGCCCTGGAGCACGAGAGCCGGGTGATTCTCTCCGGCGACACCCGCCAGCACGGCGCGGTCGAGGCGGCGGACGCTCTGCGGGCCATTGAAAAGTATTCGGGTGTGCGTCCCATCGAACTGACCACCATTCGCCGTCAGAATCCAGAACTGGCTAAAACCATCGAGGAACGCGAATGGATCAAACAATACCGACAGGCCGTGGCCGAAGCGCAGGACGGCAAGTTTGCCGAATCATTTAATCGTCTGGATAGACAAGGAGCCATCGTCCAATGCAGTTTGGCTGACCAGCATCAAAAGCTGGCGGAACATTACCTGGCACTGGCGAAAGACCGTCACTCCACGGTGGTCGTATCCCAAAGCTGGAATGAGATTCATCAGGTCAACGAACAGATTCGTCTGGCCCTCAAGTGCGAAAAGCTGGTGGGCGAGGCTGACACAGTCCTGACGACATTTCAGCCGGTGGATATGACGGAAGCGCAAAAGCGCGATCAACGCTCGTACGATGAAAATTCCGTGGTGGTCTTCAACCGCAACGTGCGCGGCTTCAAGGCGGGCGAGGCGGCGCGATTGCAGGCCATTACTGAAACGCATGTGGTCGTTGAAAACGACGGGAGTCGCGTCTCAATACCGTTCAAGCATCTCGACCGAATCACGGTTTGTCAGACCAAAGAATTGGCCTTGGCCTCCGGCGACAGGGTGCTCTTGAAGGCCAATGGCCGCAGCGAAGATGACCGGAAGCTGGCCAACGGCGAACTGGTTACGATCAAGGAAATCCACGAGGATGGCCGCATTGCGCTCGCCGATGGCCGG
Organism: uncultured Verrucomicrobiae bacterium; assembly: GCA_963707025.1. Taxonomy (GTDB): domain Bacteria; phylum Verrucomicrobiota; class Verrucomicrobiia; order Limisphaerales; family Palsa-1400; genus JBEKOF01. Next base: position 513,334 of record CAVPOM010000007.1, read on the forward strand.
GTGCTTTCCCCACACTTCCGTCAGTTTGTGCGCGGCTACGCCGTCACGTCCTATGCCTCGCAAGGTAAATCGGTCGATCATGTGCTGTTCTCCGATTCAGCGGTGAAGGCGGCGACGAACCAACAGCAATGGTATGTGACCATTTCGCGTGGTCGCAAGGGCGTCCAGATTTTCACTGCCGACAAAATCCAGCTTCGCCAAAACGTCCTCCGCTCCGGGGGCCGCGAACTGGCCTTGGACATCGCCAAAGAATCCTCCGTCCATGCGCTGGCAAAGGCTTGGGGCCGCGATATTGGATACGTGTTGAATGTCCAGCATTCGCAGCGTCAAACCGAGCAGCGCCGGGCTGAATTGCTTCAGCGGGCAGAAGTTCAGGAGAAATCCGAATCTGCCCAGCAATCGCAGACCGCTCGGACGGCGCGGAAAATCATCCCCGCGCACAAGCAAAATCAAAAATATGGAGGAGGTATCGGAGTATGAGCCTGAATATGAGAGCATTCGATGATCGTCTGTCGTGTTACGAACTGAGTCGTCAGGTGATGGGCTACCATGTGCCCTTGGACAACGTGAGGTTGGAATTGACTCCCAGCCGTTTTTACTTGCTGCCATATCACCATTTGGAAGTCGCCGAATTCGAGTCGGCCCATAATGGCGACACGATTTCCCTTTCATTTATCAACCATAAGGTGCGAATCACCGGCCGCAATTTGCGCGACCTGGCCGTTGCTTTTCAGGAACGCGCCGTCGTTTCGGTCACGCCCGTGCCGGAAAAATACGAGGCATTGCGAGAATGTGTGCAGGGCTTGGTTGACTCAATCCAGATTGAATAAGGGATTTCCGTCAGCGGGTGTTCGTGGCGTTTGCCTCGAAAGCGCGAGCGGACCGGTTCCGCCCGCACCCTTGCTGCATTATCCGCCAAACGGGCCGCAGCCGTCGTTCGGCGGCTCAATTTCCCACCGAATGACGGGCGGAACTCCAGACAACCCCGTTGGTGGTCGTATAACCAAGATGAAGGTGTGGTTTCCTTTCGTTTTCTTCCGCCCCGCCCGCCGCCCAAAAAACCAGGCGGCGAGAGGAACTGCGACATAAACGAAAAGGCCGAAGACAAACGCCCCATGCTCGCGCAACATCCAATCAATGAAACGAAATATCGGGTTCATATCGCCTCCTTATTCGTTGACGGCCCGCGCCGCTGGCTGCGTCTGAGTGCCCGTCGGCACTGTGGCCGCCGCCATGCGTGGCATCGGCACGATTTTCCGCTCGTAATCCTCCAGCGACGGCACGATGACTTGTGCCTTCTTGGAATAGGCTCTGGCGATGGCTTTGGAACTGTGCCCAAGCGCCTGTTGGGCGAACCGCTCCGGCATTCCCACTGTCTTGGCCCGCTCCGCCCAAGCATAACGGTAGCTGTGCAAGGAAATGCCGGTGATGCCAACGGTTTTGAGCCGCTTGATAAACATCTTCGCGCGGTGGTTCTCCCGAATCCGCGCCATGCGTGGAAACAACGGGCCGTTTTTCGGCAGCGATTCCAATAGGGCGGCGACTTCCGCGCCGAAGGTAATGATGACCGGAACGTTGGTCTTTCCCCGCCGGTAGGAAATAGTGCGGTCTTTCCAATCCACGTCTTCGCTGGTCAATTCCGCCATGTCGGTCTGTGAGCCGCCCAAGTGCCACAGGAGTTGGTAGTACGCCCGGATTTCCGGGTTATGCTCCCGGTCAATGATCGCTTGATGCTGGTCTGCTGTAATGGCCTTCCGGTCTTTATGCCTCACTGGCGGCCAGTGAAGTTTGGGCAGAACCGGCCAAGGAAGCCAGTGCATCCCGACCGCGAAATTGTGCAGGCGGCGCAAAAACATATTGGTTGAGACGGTTCCCGAATTGAGAACCTGCAAAAAAAGCTCGGACGCCGTTTCCATGAGTTTGCGGTGGCGGATGAGGTCGAAGGGTTTGTCCCGCATCGCCGCTATCCATCGGCGTTGGGTTGGGCCGGTTTTGAGCGGGGCCATTGCGTCCATGACATCCTGCCATGTCCGTTTGGCCATGACGGGGTCGCCGTGCTGCAAGTAAGCCTGGGCGATTTGCAGGTTGATGGCGGGCTGGCGCACGGCCTGATTCTTGGCCTCGATGATCTGCCGGGCGGCGTCCTCGTTCGTGGTGTTAATGCTGGCGCGTTTGCCAGTGACTTTGTCAAAGCAATAATACATCCCACCCCGGATGCCACGATGAACTAAGCGGTAACGTGTATTCATAATTTCCTCACGTAACCGCGATGATAAAACATCCGAAGCCCGGACCGTTAGCGGGTAGTCGGAGAGTTATCCTCCGTTACCCCTGTTTAAGACGGGCACACAAGTTGGTGTCCGTTTCGGTGTCCGTTGCCGACCATCTGCCACCTAAACCATTGCTGCACTAGCAGTTAGGAATGGAGCCAGTTGCCGGATTTGGGCTTTCCATTCCGTTCTGGCCTTCCATTCGGTAACTCCACCAAATGAAGAGGTTGCGAATAAAAATCGCACCGCATTTACGAGGGAGAATATGCCGCGAATTCACTCAGAATTCAAGACAATTCCGTCACTATTTCTCAGAATTCGTCTTTACTCATTTGGTGTCCCAAATGGTGTCCATTTTGGTGTCCAATCTCGGACAGTCGGCAAACACGCCGACATTCATTTTCCTTTCCGCTCAAAGGAAAGGGCGCAGAGCGAAAAGGCCAGCGCGAGCGGAAATGGAGTCCATGAGGGCTTGCCCTCTGGCGCGGGTCTGGGCCGGCGTGAGGCCCGGCGCCAGGGTTTGGGGACCGCGCAAGTCCCAAACGACAAAAAAACGGCTGAACTGTTGCCAGTCCAGCCGCATGGGTGTTTCCGACGGTCAATCCTCCCCCAACATCATCACTGTGATGGCGGGCTGCGGGTCGTCAATGTCAAGAGGGCCGCAAACGGCGGTCAACCTGACAAGTCGAGGGGCGCGATTGTCATTGCGGACATAGAGCGCAACCGGCAAGCGGTCGCAACCGGGGCGGCTGCGGAGGATGGCAAACCGGGCCATTGTGATAATATCCCAAAGCCGGCCGGCTTCGTCCTGGCAGGCCACGCCGGGCGGCACGGTCACGTAAGCATCATAAACGGCGCGGGTGAGAAAAACCGGAAAGCGGATTCCGGCTTCCTGCGCGGTTTTGGAAACCTCGATCTGCACGCCATCGGCGACGGCCTGTGATCGGGTGTAAGAGTAGATGACATCGCCCAATGGCGAATTCTCGTTGTTCGTGTTCATGGTTTTTAGCGGTTAAGAATGGGAACGTCGGATTGTGGAGAGATACGAACCAAACCGGGTTTGGGTTGGATGCGAACACGCACACCGAAAAGCGTCGTGAATTCGCGGGGCTGTTTGGTCACGGCGACAACGGCGGAACACTCGCTAACACGGACAACGCGACACGGCTTGCCGTCCAGGCGGATAACATCGCCAGCGCGGAGACGGAATGGATAAGAGGTTTTCATTTGGAATTTTGAGAAGCAAACAAACGCGCTTGCGCGGACTCTGCGGCACGGCGGGCACGGTCTGCCTCGTCCCGTTCGCGGGCCAGACGATCTCCGTCCAGTCCGGTTTCGAGTGCGAGATTGAAGGTGTCCCCGGCAAACAAAAACTCGTGCTGCGGGATTGGCAAGCGGCGTCTGTTGCGTTTCATGGGGTGTTGGCGTTTCAAGCTGCTTTCGCGTCTGCCGGGAAGTAGGTCTGATATTTGTCGCGGGGGTCGCGGTGGCTGCCGGTGGTAAACTGGCCGCAAGGGTGCTGCCAAGTCTGGCGTTTCCGGTTCCAATGGAAACCAAACTGAGAGAGGGCGGCGGTAATCTCCGGCGGCTGCCGTTCGTCAAAGTGAATCCAAACCCACTTGCCCACTACCTGCGCCAATTCCCAAAAACGCGGTGTCTCGTGATGGAGCATGTCGAGGAGTTTTTCTGTGGAAAGTCCCCGGTTCTGGAATCGGATTTTGAAATCAATCCGATGCGGTTGGTTTTCAATGCGCTGTGCGGTCCGGTTCAAGAGCCCCGAATCTGAATTTGAAACTGAATTTGTGTTTGTATTCATAGTGTTTTTTTTACTGCGCGTGCGTTCTCGGACTGTCGCCCTTCACGAAAAAGCCTGCGGCACAGGGCGGCCAGTGGAAGTAGTCTTCAGAAGGCGCCACGACCGGCCCCCTGGGCGCAAGCAGGCTGGTGAGGGCGACAGGCTGTGAATGCACGGCAAAAACACTTGAAAACAACCATGAGGCGGGCCTACGGGTAATTGCCTCACACTATGCGCGGAGCGGCGCGGCTGGCGGGCTTCATGCCAGGGTCACGGGCAGGCATGAAACATGATAGACGCGCGTAATCAGGATTCCCGGCTCGCTTGTGAATTTCCAAAGCCGTGAGCGTAACGGAAGCGTTTGGGCTGGCCGCCCGCGTGGGAGAAATGTGGCGCGAATTAGCGGCCAGACCAAAAAGCGGAGTGAAGCGGCGGATTTGGAAATTCATCAAGGGAGCAGCAATGGGGGAGCCAAGTCTTGTGTTTGGCGGCGTAGTCTTTCAAGGGGAGGCCAAAGCCGGCAAGTCTTGGCGACTGAAGGGGGCAATGGGGACATACCAGGGCACGCGGGGCCGCGATGTCTTGTCTCTCAGCCTGAAAGGCCCGGAGTGGCGCGGTCGCCCGTTTGCGGAAGCCCAGACGCGCAGAGCGAGAGCAGCGAAACCGAGCATCGTAGCCGGAGCAAAATGGGCGAGTAAGCGGAACGGAAGGATTTTCAGGCTGAGGGACAAGCTTGAATTGGGTGCGGCGTGAGTGCGGCGGTTTTGCGGAGCGCAGCTGGAGGGTGGCGGGGGCGCGGAGTCAGAGCGAAAGCCGCCGCTCTCAGGACGGCGGGGAAAAGCGGGTTGGAGACGATTTTGGAGACGGTTTTGGGTGGTGGAACGAAAGATTTTTGATAGATTGGTGCCTTTGACCCGTATTTAATAGATAAGGCGAATTCTGTTCCGTGTTTGGTGATGGCCGATGTATTTAGTTTATGTTGCCGTTTCCGTAGCATTGGGACGCCGCCGCCGTGGCGCATACGGACCACAAGATTGGTCAATCTTACCGGCCATACAAAGAGGCTACGGCGTGACCGGTTGCGGCAAATAGCAGTCATTTTACGCGATGGTATTATTGGTGCAGTGATTTATTCAAGTACAATCGGTAAGTAGCATCCTCATAGGCCAATGAGTACTCTTCCGAAACAAATCGCTCCATGTCTGCGTCAGGGAATTCCCGAGTTAATAGGATCTGCTCTGGCCTGCGTCGCCTAATTGCCGTGAGAATCGCATGGTCCGTAATCTGGCCTGACCAAAACCGCTTCGCTGGCAATACGGCCAGCTCGGGAGGCACGCGCAATCCCGCATGAAATGGAAAAATGGTGAATCGTGTATACACCCATTGTGTTCGACTAGCATAAGTTTTCATGGTTGCAATGAGTTTGCTCTCATTGACCTTTGGCAGGTGTCGAATTCGTTGAATCTCCAACAGAAAACGTAGCCCTCCACAAACTATCAATGATGTGATCAGGGCCGAAGCCAGGAGCAAGCTACTTACGTTAGCCAGGGTGGGGTGGGGCGATGCGGTGCTTGCTCGGATTCTTGCCATTCGCAATAGTTCCACGATCGCGTATGCGCTCAGAATTGCCATTGGTACGGCAAAATGGAGGTAATAGTACCCCCACCAAGGCCGATGTATCGCATGCACAATGCCAGCAGTAAGAAGCATTATGACGGGAAAAGCCATACGACGCCAATCTCTCTTGAGGAGGATAATAAAAAGTCCAACTGTGGTGCCGAGCAATCCTTCCACATGGTCTAAAAAGTGCGTTGGAGAAAGCACATGCCCTCTAGCTTCTGCAGACTGCGCTATATTTCTCGAGAAATGGGAACTCCAAAACTGCCCATAATCGCTACCCAATGTCAGAGATAATATGGAGAATGTGATGGCGATTGCAGTGAGCCAAACAGTCACAGCTTTGGCGGAAAAACTGGACCAATTCCCCAAAATCATCTCATGTGACGTCAGAATGATATCCATTATTAATGCCGGCAACAGGATGGCTGCGGTGAACTTGATCTCCAGTGCAGCACCCAGGAGTATACCTGATAATAGCAGCCACCCCCGCCGTCGGGATCGCCTCCATCTAAGCAGCGGCCATGCGGCCAGCATAGCGACACCGACGCTTGGAACTTCAAGCATCGCGGAAATGCTCAACTCGAAAACACCTGGTGCGCTAATCAAGAAGATAATGACAATAAATGCCGCCAGGCTGCTAACCATTTTTTTCGTCCAAATCCAGCATCCACTGAACAGTCCTATTCCGAAAAGGATGGACACCACTCGCGCAACGAAAACCTGCGTTCCGAACAACTTGAACGCCGTTCCTAAGAGAACCGTGTGTAATGGCGGCTGGTCATCCCAAACCGGGTTGTACAACTTGTAACCCTGAGACCATAAGGCCGCTTTCGTAACCTCAAAAGATTCGTCCGGACCAATACTTATCGCCGAGCGAATTGACGAGGAGCAGAGAGCGAGTGTTGCGGCGACTCCAAAAAGCACAGCCACAGCCCGTGCCTCGGGTCCCCACATAGTGGACTTTCGAGAATTCAAGGGATTGACAGCCGGTGACTTCAACTTTTACGATAAAGTCCGCGCTCTCGAAGCGCCATGACGCCGAAAGCACTTACCCAATCAAATCAGCTCAATCAGTCACTGATCGTATGACTTAAATAGCACCCTGGCAGATCCAAAATAGCCCGAATCAAGACAGTCCTTCAATCAGTTAGGACGCAGTTCCACCGTCTGGTTCCAAATAGCATCGCATCTTCGCTAATGCTTTTCTCATTCACTATTGGTTTTTCCTGTGCTATTGTATTCTTGTCAACGCGATGGTTGTTTTCGTGATCCCATGCCCAAACGGAAGAAAAAAGCCTAAATGTCATACCCGCTAAATTGTGCAACTTCTTGAGTCAGCCAAAACCAATACTGCCAGGGGATTTACTGCCATATTAACCTGCCGCTTGTGTCAGATTCTGAATCCGACACAAGCAAAGCGCTAAGACTGCACACTATTTATTATTGATTGCTACCATTACTACCGCTACCGTTACAGCCGTCGACCATAGCGCAATCCTCAAACTCTGCATTTATAGGATTGTCAGGGTCTGCAACCCATTGCCCTGTTGCAGCACTCCATGTGTAATCGTCTTCGGTACAGCTAATCCAGGTATCTGTGATGATACAGCTCGAGGTGGATGAATATGGACGAGCACACATAGGCTGCCCATACACCACTGACAGCGTGGCTCCGTCATAGTTGCCGACGAAAACAGGCGGCGGTCCCAACGACACCAATGTACATCCCACGCAATGCGAATGATTGTAGTGCTGACAGGTCAGACACTGCTGCGCCTGCGCAATAGGACTCAGCAGCCAGCTGACCCCAAAGACAAATGCGGACATAACCAGAGCTTTTAACCGGGTATTTTTCATATTTCTATGCCTTTCGTTTTTTCTCGAATTTGAACATTCGACGACCACAGAGCCTTTGCCATGACCGCCGAAACTCCAATAAAAACCAGGATAATGACCGGCGGAACGATCTTCTCCCGTCTCAGCCGCCAAATCTCGGATTTTATACTAGGAAGAGACACGAGCTCCTGCTCATTAAGCCATTGCCCATTCTTGGCAAGATATCGGGCGCTGGCAATCTTAGGATATTTTCGCTGAATTCTCTCGTCATAGACAATCGTTCTTAGGGACTTGTCCGGGTCGAAGTGAGGTGTGACGCCGACGGAGGAAAGATTCGTTAGCACGCCATCAATTGTCCAAATATTAATCACGTCTGCTGACGACACGCCCGCGAGTCGAGGCCCGAAGCAGGCAAGTCTAAAACGTAGAGGCAAGTCAACGACGGCAGTACCACTCACAGGTAGATCGATAGCGAAGTTAGTCTCTTCTAAAACTTCATAGACTTCATTCGTGAAGCCGTTGCTAAAAGGCTTGGGAGCAGGGTAAAACACCACCTCAGGGTTCCCCGTGATTGTAAGGTTAGTCCCTGCTTTAGACCGAGCGCTTTGAATATCCCCCCCAAACGTCCATTGTTTTCCTCGATTCCAGAAAACGATGTGGCGGGGAATGTAATCAGTTTTTCCTAAAAATTCCCATGTGGCACGAAGGGGATAATCGCTCTGAGACATCGATGCCTTCGGAATCTCGCAAACGGGTGCGATTTTGCCATTGGTTATGGTATTCAAGTACCGGCCGGAACAGAAGGCAAGCCATACCGGTGCCACGGCAGATCCTCCGAAGGTCGGAATTTGCGTGCATTCCACCTTGCCAGTGGAATCATTCATAACAGCGTTTGTCGGTGACACGAAGGTAACGTCGTTAGTCCCTCCCTTTACTGTCGTTCGCTTAACAAGATTTGTTCCGGTCATAGCTTTTGAGACGGAGAACAGATTTGTTCCATCGAAATAGGCCTCGTCGAATTTCCCTGCCTGGGTTCCTCGCGCAACCTCGGTTCGAATTGACCACTTGTCGTCGGCCACATCCACTCGAAAAGTCCGCGTGACAACCTTTGACGTTTGACCATTGTTGAAAACTGACCACGTCAGGTAACCTTCCCCGTGAAAGCCAGCCGCAGGAATTGTGGCACAACTGGCTAATAAAGCGACAACCGTTCGGAAGAAACCTCCGGTATGCAAATTGCGTGCAGTAAGTAGCATTGCTATTTTTTAACACGCTGGCTGGATCTTGGCAACAAAAAAATCACTTGGTGCGGCGTGTTAAGTATGCTTATTCTAAGTTGCTTTCAAGATGAGACTAATTATGCTGGATGCTTTATATGGCAAGACCACGAAGAACCGACCGTGAATTGGTCCGGAAAGCGTTGGGTGTTTCCCAGCGAACCCAAGACAGCCATGAACTGCGCCAGGCCTTGGCCGTCCTGCTGCCAGCCGAAATGAACGCCACTCTGGAGCAAACCGCCAGAGTGCTCGGAATTGGGCGTGCGACCGTCGCTCGCTTGCAGCGTGGTTTTGGCGAGCACAAGCTGTCGGCAGCACCACGCAATATCTGGGGCGGGCGGCGGCGTTACCTGATGAGCCTGCCCGAGGAACGAGAGTTTTTGGAACCGTGGGAGAAACAAGCCAAGGAGGGCGCTGTATTGATCTTGTCCCAAGTGGGTGCTGCATTGGCGCAAAAATTAGGGCGAAAAGTCAATCGCTCGGTTGTTTGGCGATTGCTGGCTCGGCATGGCTGGCGCAAGGTGGCCCCCGCTACCCGTCATCTCAAGAGCGATCCCCATGTGCAGTAGGCTTTGGGAAAAAACTCCTCAACTTCCAGAAGCACGTCTGGGATGAATTCCGAAAGAAAGTGTTTCGAATCGAGTTTTCAATTCGATGAAAGGCATCCCGGCGCAGTTAGTCAGCCCTTTCTGCCAAAAGCCTAGTTTCCCTAAAAGGTCCCGCCCCAACATCTCAACCACGCCAGCCAACCCATCATCAAAATAGTCAGACCACCGACACTGGAACTGGCCCATGCTTAACACGACGGGTTATAAGTATCGCTATGCTGCCGAGAAGGAGATACCCTAAAATAACTTTCGTTATCATATCAGCCACGTTTGCAGGCATGTGAAGAATTGCAGTCAAACTACCTAAGCAAGGACACGGCAGATGATAGTCGAGCAGAATCAATCCCACACGATAGACTAAAAACATTGAGGCCAACCAGGCAACCAATCCACTCTGGACAAGCGGGCGTTTGCCAAAAAAGCAGATACTGGCAACAATCATTTCGAGGCTTCCTACAATCAAAAACAAGTATCGAAATGGAATCAAGAAAATGGGGTCTGGAAATTCCAAAGCCTTAATGTGTCCAGCACTGCTAAATAGCTTTGCCAGACCTACCAGTCCTAGCAGTATTCCTGCCGAATATAAAAAATACTTGGTCATTGCTCGTTGCATCGTCTGGCTGAATTATGAAAGCGCGGAGTTTTGACAACTCCATAAAAAGGTGACTGTTGCAAACGCGATTGCGATAAACCCACGCATGAAACTCGTTCTAGCTGCGGCTCAGGGCTGCTTCGTACTTTCATATTCTAATGACTCGGCTGAAATCCGAATAGGCCGACCACCTTCAACACTGATTTCGGCGATGGATCCATTAGTGGATGACACCGAAGCAATGATGTTTTGCTTGTTGTTCAAGGTTGTGATGTCACCAAATAGCTTAAGCTTGGCTCCATTTAAGAGTCGAAGCTCCGCTAGAGTTTGACCATGAGATTTGAGGCGAAGCACCTCCGACTGCTGGTTGGTGCCTGATTTATCAATGCCAACAGCTCCAAGCGCTAGCGCGAGCACAAGAGACGCAGATAATATATTCATAGTGTAATTATGAGAAACGAACACCGTTGAACGCGATTGTCGGAGCTGAAGCTTCCCGCAGCGAGCCGATGGACAGTCAATTCGCGAAGCTGGACTCATTGCCGCTCTGTCGTCAGCATAGCCGCCAAGCTTCGTTCAACGACATTCGCACACTCCGGCGCAACTCCAGTGAACGCCGCACTCGATGAATACCAGATCGAGAATCTCGTTCGATAGCATACTTTGAGTGGCGTTGGACCGCGCCGTTTGCAAGTACCGCGCTTCAATGCTTCACTTTATTTGCTCCAAAATACACCCTTCACAATCTGTGTCAAGACCTATTTGGCCGTATTTGGCTGGAAAGAGCGAATTATGCCAAGGGCGAAGTCGAATGGATGCAAAACGGGCGGTTTAGAATGGGATCTTCTTCCTGTGGATTTTCTTCGGAGGATTCGCTGAAAAATCTTCTTCCTTCTTCTCCCCTTTGATTTTTCTTGCGGCTGGATTTTCTTCCGTTCTTCGGCTCCGTTTTCCGATACTGGTTCCTTTTGATTTTGGAACCGATGAAGCCGCCGCAACCCCGACGCAAGTGCTTGCACTGCAACGAACTTTTTCTTCCCGATTACCGGGGTGGACAACGCCAGTGCTATTGCCTCAAACCCGACTGCCGCAAGGCCAGAAAACGCGAGCTCATGCGGGCATGGCTGGCCAAGCCGGAGAACGAAAATTACTTCCGGGATGAGGAGAACGCCCAGCGAGCCCGCGACTGGCAGAAGGAGCACCCGGGCTACTGGAAAAACACCGCTCGCTACCGGTGCCGTACCTTACAAGACGGCTGTTCGCAGCAAGTTCCTGCGCCACAAGAAGTTGCGAAAAATGCTCCCGACTGTACCTTACAAGACCTCTGTTCGATGCAAGTGCCTCTGTTTGTGGGGCTTATCTCCATGTTCGTCGGCAGTACCTTGCAAGACGACATCGCCACCAGTGCCCGGCGCTTGGTAAGCAAGGGACACGACATTCTGGGCATGGTGCCCGGCATGAACCTTGAAAGATTATTGCATGAAAAAACGTGTCCTCAATCCGGAGCGGCTCCGGAAAGTCCCGCCCCAGTTCAGCTGGATCGATCACCGGCTGGTGCGGGAAAACTACTTCCTCCGGTGTGATCACGCGGCTTGGGCGCTCTACCTGTTCCTGACCAGCGTGGCCGACGTCGAGGGACTGAGCTACTACTCCGACGCCTCGCTGATGCGGCGCTTGAAAATAGATCAGGTGGGTCTTTCGGCCAGCCGCCAGCAATTGGTCCAAGCCGGGCTGATTGCCTATGAAAAACCTCTTTACCAGGTCCTGAGCTTGGAACCCGTCAGCGGAGACCGGTCGGGCCCGGTCAGCGTGGGGGACATTTTGCGCAAGGCGCTGGGAGGTGCGGCATGATCGATTATCAAACCTATTGCCAGATTCGGCAGTTGTTCACCGAAAAGAAGCTGGGCCTGCGGCAGATCGCCCGCGAACTCAAACTGGGTTTGAACACCGTCCGCAAATGGGCCGGGCGGGAGAGTTTTAAGCCCGCCGCCATCCCTCAGCGCCCCAGCAAACTTGATCCGTTCAAGGGCGACATCGTCCGCCTGTTGGAACAACATGCTTACTCGGCCCAGCAGATTTTCCAGCAACTCAAGGAGCGGGGCTTCCAGGGACGCTACACCATCCTCAAGGAGTTCGTGCGCCAGGTGCGCCCCAAACCGCGGCCGGCTTTCCTGACGCTCCACTTTGAACCCGGAGAGTGCGCCCAAGTGGACTGGGGATGCGCCGGTTCGGTCCCGGTGGGATCCACCCAGCGCCGCCTGTCCTTTTTTATCATGGTGCTGGCCTTCAGCCGCAAAATGTATCTGGAGTTCACGCTGGCCGAAACGATGGAGCATTTTCTGGCCTGCCACCAGCACGCCCTGGAATACTTCGGTGGGGTGGTGTGCCAGGTTTGGGTCGATAACTGCAAGGTCGCCGTCTTGAGCCGGGTCGGCACCTCGATCACGTTCAACCCGCGTTACTTGGATTTTGCCAACCATCACGGTTTTCAAATCAGAGCCTGTGGCCCATCTCAGCCCCAGGAAAAAGGGCGCGTCGAGAATGGCGTGGGATATGTCAAAAAGAACTTCCTCAACGGTCTGCAACTCTCGGATTTTCAAGCCGTTAATCCGGCGGCGCGCTATTGGTTGGACACGGTGGCCAATATCCGGGTTCACGGTCAGACCCAAAAAACGCCCCAGGAACTCTTCACCCAGGAAAACCTCAAGCCCCTCCATCCGCTGCCTTATGAGGCGGCCGTCGTAGGCCCCGTCCGGGTCAACAGTCAGTTCCGCATCATCGTTGATGGCAACCGTTATTCGGTCCCCTGCCAGTATGCGTCGAGCCAGCTCACCTTGAAACGGTTCGCCGACCGGCTCCTGGTTTATGACCAGGAGAAGCTGGTGGCCGAACATGTGCGCCGTTACGACCGCAACCAGGACTACGAGTTGCCCGACCATGTGGCGCCCTTGCTCTTGCACCGTAAAAAGGCACGCGAGCAAAAGCTCTACCTGCGCTTTTTGGCCCTGTGCCCCAAGGCCGACGATTACTATCAGCAACTGGAACAGCGGCGTCTCAATCCCAAACATCACGTCCAGAAGATCGTCGCCTTGAGCGAGCTTTATGGCGTCGAAGCGGTCGCTCGCGCCATGGAAGACGCCTTCACCTATCAGGCTTTTTCCTGCGAATACATCGCCAACCTTTTACAGCAACGCCAGCATCCGCCCGAGGAACCCGGCGCGTTGCACCTGACTCGGCAACAAGACCTGCTGGAGTTGGATCTGCCCGCGCCAGACCTCTCTCTTTACGACTCCAAGAACCAACCCGACTCTCCACCCAACCCATGAACGACGATCAACTTGTGACGCATTTGTTTTACCTCAAACTCTCCTATTTTCAGGAGCACCACCAAGCCCTGGCCCAAGAGGCGGCGGAGAAAAACTGGACGCAACTGGACTTTCTAAGCCGCCTGGCCGAAGGCGAAGCCCTCCGGCGGAAGGACCGGGCGACCCAGCGCCGCATCCAGGCGGCGCGCTTTCCGGTCATTAAAACCCTCGAACAGTTCAACTGGACTTGGCCCAAGAAAATCAATCGAACCCAAGTGCAAAATCTCTTCCGCCTCTCCTTCCTCAAGGCCAAGGCCAATGTCATTTTCATGGGCGGCGCCGGCCTCGGAAAGAGCCACTTGGCGACCGCGCTGGCCTATGAGGGCTGTCTGGCCGGCCACACGGTGCTGTTCACCACCGCCATCAACATCGTCAACACTCTGGCGGCGGCCCAATCCACCCACCGCCTCAAAGCCGAACTCAAGAAATACATGAGCCCCAGCATAATTTGTATTGACGAGCTTGGATATTTGCCGATCAATAAAACCGGCGCCGATTTGCTCTTCCAAGTCTTCAGCCAGCGTTACGAGACCGGTTCGACCATCGTCACGACCAACCAGCCCTATAAAAACTGGCCCAAAATCTTCAACAACGACAGCACCCTGACCAGCGCCGTGCTGGACCGGCTCCTGCACCACGCCGAAACGGTGATCGTGGAAGGCCGGAGTTACCGTATGAAGGATCAGATCGAAACACCCTAACATCCCGCACTCACGGCTCTTTCGGTGGGCTCATTTGCTTCCGCGCCGCCGGGATCGTCGCTTCGTAGTCCGCCAAATACTTCTCAATCGAGTGCGCCGTGCCAGTGACTCGAAGCTCGGCGTTCACTCGATCAATTAAAATGGGCGCGTTCCCTGCCAGCCTATCCCGCGTCTCGCCAGAGGCCAAGTATTTACGACTCTGGTAAAAGAAAACCCACCCGTAGGGTCGTTTGAGCGTGTCCTCTTTGACCACAATAGCCTGATCTCCCGTGACGATCCTAATCCAGGTCTCGGCCAACTCCAACGCTTGAGCAAACGTGAGCATATAATGTTACCCTTTTAATCATGCAACAACCGATCCGTTGTCAACCGCCCGTTTTGCATCCCGTCCTCGCCGCCGCCCACAAATTACGAATCCCAGATAATTAGACTTCTGGGAGAGCGCCACCATCCTGGTCGCCTCTGTCGGCGTTTGCAGCATATAGAGCGCCGGGCATCTTTTCAAAAGATAGTGACCGAAACGCCTTCGCGCACCGCTTGCCAGCGCAGACCGGTCAGGCGTTCCTCGTATTGATTCAAACGTCGGTCCAGTGTGCCCATGACATTCCCCACCAGCGGTCGCACCCGCATCTGCTGCAACACCTTCTCGGTGGTAACAACCTAGTTCATCACCCGGGCGCGCCCGGCTTTTCCGTACCAGTCCTCGAGCTTTTCTGTAGAAATCGGCTTAGGGTGGTCTCGTCGGTCATCGGTTTCTCTGGTCCTCCGTTTTGGTATACGTGAGAGGGCGAAGCTGTGACTCGCTCTCCACTTTGACACCAATTGGTGTCAAAACCCCGGATAGCCGGAGCAAATGGGTGAAAAAGCGGAACGGAAGAGTTTTCCGGCGGAGGGACAAGCTCAAATCGGGGGGCGGCCTGAGTGCGGCGGATTTGCGGAGCGCAGCCGGAGGGTGGCGGGGGCGCGGAGTCGGAGCGAAAGCCGCCGCTCTCAGGACGGCGGGGAAAAGCGGGTTGGAGACGATTTGGGGTGGTGGAACGAAAGATTTTTGATAGATTGGTATTTTTGACCCGTACTTATTAGATAAGGCGAATTCTGTTCTGTGTTTGGCGATGGCCGATGTATTTAGTTTGGCGGGGTGTGGAAGTTAGCACTGGCAATAGGGGCAGCAGCAAGTGGGCGTTTGGCACGAAGTCCCGCACGAACGAAAAGGTTGCCAATTGGCAACCTTTTTGCAGGTGTTTGAATATGAGCGACTTGCAATGGCATTTGCCGGAAATGAGAGTTGAAGTGGCATTATGAAACCACAAGCCTTCCCTACAGACACCCCTCCTCCCGTGAGTCGCTTGAGGGCGACTTCAGATCAACCTTCGGCCACGGATCCACGGAGAAAAGTCATTGAACTCAAGGTGGCCGTCGAGAAGGGAGGCGAACCGGTGGTTCCCGGGCACATGATCTGCGTTTCGTGCGAAATCATCAGAAATACACAGATTTCTGATAGATTGGCGTTTTTGTAGCGTATTCATAGTAACGGGATGTGTGGCCCGCGCGCGGTGATGGCACTTCTCCTGTTCGGAGGGTTGGGCTGATGTGCGGCCGGCAACTGGGCAAAGGCAAACGGGCATTATTGGACGAACGCGAGGACCAGTGAAAATGTTGCCAATTGGCAACATTCGTGCAGGTGGTTGAACAACAGCCACTTAGAAGGCAATAAACCGGAAAGAGAGACCAAATCGTTATGATGAAACAAAAAGCCGGCGCCGCAGACACCCGTGCTCTCGTGAATCGTCCGGGGGCGACAACGGATCAACCTCGGGAGGAGGAGCCGGGGAAAAGCGTCATTGAACTCAAGCTTGTCGCCGGGAAGGGAATCGAACCGGCGGTTGCGCTCTCCGCGAGCGAAAGAGGCGCGCTTGAAGCCTGCGAAGGGATTCTCGAACGAGGGCTAGGCACGTTTTTTGAGGTCGGCAATGCGCTCCTCACCATTCATGAAAGCCGGCTGTATCGCGATACTTATGCGACGTTCAAGCAGGTACCTGTGAGGACCGATGGAACATCGGCCGCTCATACGCGTGGCGGGTGATGGGCGCAGCGGAACGACTGAAGCTGCTTCCCAGTAGCGATCACTTGCCGAAACCGGCCAACGAATTTCAGATGCGTCCCTTCCTCAAGCTGGCCCCGGAAGAGTTTCCCGGAGCGTGGAAGCGGGCAGTCAAAACGGCCAAGGAGGGAAAGGTAACGACACAGGTCGTTCAAGCCGTGATCCGTGAATTGCTGCCCAATAATGAGAAGCAAGCTGGAAAGAACGGGGAAACCAGCACATTGAAAGGCAAGTGGCCGAAAGGCCAGGTCCTGGTGCTGCTCAATGAAACAAAACGGCAGATACAAAAAGGTGAGACCGAAAAGGCAGTGGCCGCGCTTGAGAAGATAGAGAGTTTGCTGTTCAAGGCATGAGGCAGCATCTGCTTTGATGATACATATATTGGTGAAACTGATAAAAGGGGCTGGCTCGACGGGCCAACGGGCCAGCCCCTTTACGACACCGGGCACGGGGTCACATCCTCATGTATGTAGGCCCTGAAGTGGTGGAGGTATTGTTGACGGAAATTGCGGTGCAGTGGTAATCTGATTTGGCTGCCAGCGCGGGCCAAGTGCCCGGAATGCACGACAGGCCTGTGCCCCACCTATGCGTGCTAGGACTCCAATTCTAATTGGTCGGCCACGCTTTCGATTGCAAACATGCCATTCAAGGCGCATGGAAAGCCGTAAAAAACTGATATTTGCAACGCCACCTCTGTCAGTTCTTCATGTGTGATCCCGGATTTCAGTGCCAATCGGGCCTGGACGAGCAACTGATTTTGCATCTGGCCAGAAACCATGAGAACCGCAATCGTCACGAGGAATCTTTCGCGGAGAGTGAGTTTATCGCGCTGGTAGATTTCCCCGTAGAGACGTTGAATCATGGGATCAACCAACTCAGGCGACTTTTTGCTTAACTGGGCTATAGCACCAGCCATTACTGAATCGATCGAGTCGAGAAACTCCATCGGGGGTTTCTTATTCATGTCCTCAAAATAATCAAACATTTCAGGCCGTGCAAGCTTATTCTCCCCCAGTCTCTCAGACCAACAATCCATTCATGCACGACCCCCAAGTCCTCCGGCGGGCGCGCAAGCCACCATCGACTGCCGCATGGACTGTTCATTTGGTCACAAACTCGCTAAATGAATACAACTAATTCAACACATTCACCACATTAGTAATTGTGAAACCTTGTCGAAAGAGATCAAATGTCTTGACGATGCACTATGCAGATGTAATAAACTATAAAGTACACCTATCGAGTCGAGTTGGTCGGTAGCCGTGTGGTTGGTTAGTTTTTCTTGGAAAAGTTGATGTGATAAATATCGAAGTCACCTTAAAATGCGATTTATGGCTCCAGCTTCTTTCCTGACTTGCTTTTGCATGGGCGTCGCCTTTCTAGCCATTTCAAACGGGAGTCTGCAAGCACAGGAGGCGTCAAATGGCACCCAATCGCTCGACTTGACATTCGAATCATTTCTTGAACACCCTCCGGAAATTGCGAGCGCCATTTGTCAGGAAACGGTTGATAACAGCATGCTGGATCCTGCACTTTCGACGAATTCTGTTGTGACAAGGCAGCCGAACGGGACCGGACCGATTCATAAACTCGGCAAATCGCAGATGCAGTTGATTACCAATAGTTTTACTTTTCTGGTTAAGTTTAAGTGGGATGGCACGAATTATCTAATGTTCCAAAAGATGGACTCGGGACCTGGACAGTACAGAGGCAGGTTCAACGGGGTCTATTGGCACGGAATGGTAATTCCCTCAGGAAAGCCGGGCGCGGGGCGTGTTCCGATCACACTCATTGATCCTCAGATCAATCCACCGGGTTTTCGCCAGCAACAAATCGCCAAGGCCATGGACAACGTCAATTCGTTCGTCAATTTAGGATTTCCAGCGATCGATCCGGGCAGCCTTGTTTGGGATAAGGATAACCATCGCTTCTCTGCATCTTTCCATCGGTTTTCTGGCAATGCGGTATCTCCCCAGCGCGCCACCAACAATGGCAGCCTTATTGGTGTCAATATCACTGATTCTCAACAGCACGGGACAATGACCGCTGAACTCAAATATGAGAACGAAGTGCCGGTAATGGCTGTGGTACGTCAGCAGGTTGCAGGGAATGACTCTGAATACACAATAAATTATACATACAGCCCGGATTTTCACCTAGGGAGATTTCCCGTCGAGTACACTTCTGGAAACCACAGGGTACACTATCAGGAACTAATCCTTGTATCAGGGCCAATCCAGAAGGCCGACTTTGATCCTCAAGTTGCGCTGAAAGGCAAAATAGCGGGCCAGACCTTTTGGTCCAATGGTCTCACATATTATCACAATCCATCGTTGGGGGTTCTGAAGATGCCAACTACTGAAGATTACATGGCTATGCTGGCAAGGCAAAATAGAACTGCTGTAATTGGTAGGATGGCGATTTTCATCCTCCTCATGTGCCCTGCTATCTATTGGTTTTACGCGTCTCGAAAGACGAAGTTGCACTCAAACCCTAAAAACAAAAACAAATGAAAATTACTAAACAAATAAGAAAAGCTCTCATAAAACTTCTAGGCGGCTTAGTCATTGCTGTGAGTTTAACAGCTAGTGCCTGCGATTGGCCATATAATCACTATTGTGGATACGAAACGGATTCCTATACATTTCCCGGCTGCGCTACGCCAGTAATATTTACCGTTTACTTTTATAATTTAAATTGTCTATACGGTCCCTCGACCTATGGATTTAGTCACAGTGTTTTAGGATCAGAACAGTGTGTTTCAGCTTATTATACCTATACCCTTGTAGATCCGTGCAACCCCAACATCACTGTGACTTTCAAAAACGCTCACACTCCACCCGAAGCGACCGCCATTTGTAAGGGTGGAGGCGAATGTCAAGGATGAGGATGTGCTGAAGGGTGTTCAACATAGAACAGATAAGTTGACGTGCCCCTATCAAGGCCACGCAGGATGAACACTCCCTTGATACAATTTGTATATTGATCCACGGTATAAGAACAAGTGGCGGTCAAAGTTCTATGCGAACGAGGTTAATCTGGTCTTTTATCAAGTCCGCAGGGCTATTTTTATTGCTTACGGCGATGGCAAAACTCCTGAGTGCAGCTGGTAGCGGGCGGTTATTAAACGTGCTTGATCCAATTTTCTTGATTCCGTACCGCTACTTATTTGTATTGTTAGGGTTTGTGGAGCTTGGTATCGCGTTGCTATGTCTGTTTGGCACGCAAATAAAGCTGCAAGCTGCGAATTTGGCCTGGCTGTCTACTGGATTCATAGTCTATCGTGTATTGTTGGTTTATGTGCGTTATCCACAACTGTGTCCGTGCATGGGTACACTAACAGATGCACTCCATATCCCACCTGGCACGGCCGATTTAGTTATGAAAATAGTGCTCGGCTACATTTTCGTTGGAAGTTATATTACACTATATTCACTTTTGAGACGGCGCTCTGAAACAGCCAAGCGCGAGTGGATGGCAGTTGCTGGTTCCGGTTCAAACTAAGTTCTAGGCGTTCTTGCCACTGCAATCCGTCGGCCATATCTATCCATATGAACTCTGTGAATTTTGAAGAAAGGCTTCGTGAACTTGAGGAATTGCGCGAGGTTGGTGATATTACAAAGGCCTTGATCGGGTTCAAGAAAATACTGAATACGTGGCCGCGTGAGGTTCAGGCTTGGCTGGCGTATGGTCGTCTCCTCTATGGAATTGGTCAAATTAGTGCCGCCGAACAAGCATGGCAACACGTAAAGAAACTTCAACCATGCAATTCGAAACTCCTGGTTGACCTTGGCCACCTATACTCGAGCCTGCGTCAGCCCGAGAAAGCGAGGACCTGTTTTGAAGAAGCCAAAGCCGCCGATCCAACTGCTATTGATCCGCGTATTTCCATTGCCTTGCAAGAGGAGAAAAATCATCGCTTCCATGAAGCCCGCGAGGCTGTTGAACAATGTTTTCTCATAGACTCTGCCGGTGAGCAGGCGCGGTACGTTTCTGCCTTACTGTGCCATCGGGAAAATAAACTCGAACAATCTGAGGACCAACTCCGCGCTTTGATTGATTCCGGCCCAAAACATGAATACGTCCGTTATGCGGCGCGCTACGAATTGGCTCAAATACTCGACCGGTCTGGTCGCTTTGAAGAGGCAATGCTCCATCTCAACGAGGCAAAGAATCTGGTTGCCGCCCTGGCGGATGCGAAGATCCTCACAAAACGCCAAGAATCCGCCGCGAGTTCCCGACTGCGCAAAGCCAAGGCGTATCCTAAGAGCATTCTCCACACATGGAGCAAAATGTTTCCTGAAAAAATCAGAAAGCAAATTCCGCCCTTTGCATTTCTTGGCGGGCATCCGCGCAGTGGTACCACCCTGCTTGAACAAGTACTGGGATCCCACCCGGAAGTTGCGGCGATTGATGAGCCTTTGGTGATAGGAATCGCGGCGACCGCAAGCAATGCAGCATCGTGGGGATTCTCAAGCGCACGCCTCAATGTAGCTCGACAGCGCTACATTGAAGCGCTTCATAGGTCACTCGGCGTTGATCCTGATGGCAGACTGCTCCTAGAAAAAAACCCTTCGCCAACCGCAATGCTCCCCGAGTTGCTGAGAGTTTTTCCGGAATTACGTGTGATAATTGCCATTCGAGATCCAAGAGATGTCGTTCTTAGCTGCTACTTTCAAAATATCCCCCTAAATCAAGTAATTGCCACATGGCTCTCGTTGGAAGGGTTGGCTAAATATTACGTGCATTTGATGGAGGTCTGGCTCGCAGTCCGCGAATGGGAAGGATTTTCCTGGATTGAAACAAAATATGAGGACATCGTAACAGACCTAGAATCAGAGGGGCGTCGCGTCACCCAGTTTCTCGGTCTGCAATGGCATGAGAATCAAAGAATGTTCTTCGAAGGCGCAAAAAAAAGGCGCCTTTACTCGCCAACATATCATGACGTAACCCAACCTGTTTATTCGCGTTCGGTGGCTCGCTGGCGCAACTACGAGAAATATCTGGAACCGATATTGCCTGTCCTGGAACCGTATTGCCGCGCGTTTGGATATTCATAGGTCGGAAGATGTACACAGGAGGCCGATGAGACAGGAAAGAAAACCGCAATCCGTTAATATTGGCGCAGCCAAAGCCGCCACAATCTCCCTGAGTTCACTGCTGGATTTGCAATGTTGTGCGGCAATTCGGCAGCGCAGCGAAGTATGCTATGGGAAGTGATTTCAGTTGATTACAATAATTTGGTTCGGAGGCCTAAATGATGCAAGCCATCAAATGTTCTAAGCGAGCGCTATTCATGCTGTGGTTTCTCATAGCGTTAGCATACTGTTATATGCACCAAGTCCATTTCGACAATCCAATGGCGCGGTCGCGTCTTGATTTGCTCCACGCGCTCGTTACCAAACATACATTCTCCATTGACGCGTACCAATGGAACACCGAAGACAAGTCCTTTGCTAATGGGCATTTCTACTGTGATAAAGCCCCCGGAGTAGTTCTTCTCGCGCTTCCGTGGTTTTACCTTTCGTCAAAAATTCTACCCGCTATTGGAGTCCCACTGGAGTCCCCAGATGGAAGCTTTGTGTCGAGTTGGATTTCCACTGCCGGTTCAGTTGGAGTCATCACCGCTCTGGGCTGCGTATTTCTGTATTTATTTCTCCAGGAAATAATTCCGGCCCGATCAGCTCTTCTTTGCACCTTTGTAATGGCCTTCGGGTCAATGGCATTTGCATATGCCACTATGTTGCTTTCTCATGGAATGGTTATCGGGTTGATCTGTATAGCATTATGGTGTTTGGTGCCGCCGCCCACTACCTTGGGGTCTGATCCTGCCGCAGAGGGGAGGTCATTTAACATCAGAATCGTTGGAGGCGGCTTTGCCTGCGGTTTGGCGATTGCATGCGAGTATGACTCCGCCCTGGTCGTGGGTGGCATTGTAATCGTCTTGCTGTTGCGGAATTGCAACCGGGCAAGTGCTGCAATTACGGGTGCCGTCCCTCCCTTACTACTCATTCCCATCTACAATTGGATATGTCTTGGGACTCCATTTTCCTTACCTTACGGCCATGAAGCGATTTTCAAAGAGATGAACACTGGACTTTATGGAATTCATTATCCCCAGACTGAGAATTGTATTTGGCTGCTTTTCAGTCCACAGCGCGGGTTGTTCTTTTGGACACCATTTTTGCTGCTGGCTTTTATCGGCTACCCCTTTTTATATCGTAGCTCTCCGTCGCTTTTTTGGCTTTGCTACTTGTTGCCGATACTTCAGGTTGTTGTAATGTCTGGCTATTACACTGTTAACGCAGGTCAAACACTAGGGCCGCGTTTTCTTTCGCCTATCGTGCCATTG
Source organism: uncultured Verrucomicrobiae bacterium (assembly GCA_963707025.1). Lineage (GTDB taxonomy): Bacteria > Verrucomicrobiota > Verrucomicrobiia > Limisphaerales > Palsa-1400 > JBEKOF01. Next base: position 535,851 of record CAVPOM010000007.1, read on the forward strand.
CTGATTATTCCGGCTGGGATCGCCGCGGCTAAATTGCCATGGATAGGGTTTCCCTGCGCAATTTTGTCAATCATTGAGATGGCCGGGGCAACCATGGTGGACGCAAGGTCACCTGCCCTTGCTACCGTCCTGGATGATAAAGTCATTACTTACTACATTTTGGAGTTTCAGAAAGGCACGGTGTCCCACAATCTTGGAGCCTTGATCGGACTTAAGCCACATTGGCAGATGGTACCATTAATTCTGACAATTGTAGTTGGAAGCTGCTTCTTAGCAAGACATCCTGCAAAAGAACATTGACGGATTGAGAGCACGGTGATCGAAATGAGAATTTATGACGATTGGACAACTGGAATCCAGATGACAAAAGAGACAAAACCCAATTTCTTCATTATCGGTGCAGCGAAAGCCGCCACCACCTCTTTAAGTTCATTGCTGGAGTCCCATTCTGAGGCGGCAATTGGCCAACGTAAAGAACCGCACTTCTTCTCCAATGACCGATTTTACAGATTGGGCTGGAAGGAATACCTGAAGCTTTTTAGTCATTGTCGCGACGAAAGGGCGATCGGCGACGCGTCCACATCCTACTCTCGAATTCGCTACTACCCCTTAACAGTAGAACGCATTGCGAAACACGTACCTGACGCGAAAATAATTTACATGGTGCGGCACCCACTTAAACGCATGGAATCCGCCTACGTTGAGCATTTATGCAGCCCCGCCGGTCAAGTGTTCGCCTCCGTCAATGATGCTGTGAGACGACAGCCAATGATCGTGGATTCTAGTCGCTATTGGGAGGTATTCGACGCCTACAGGGAAAAATTCAATGAATCGAGGATCAAGATCGTCTGGTTTGAAGATTACATTACTAACTCAGGTGGCGTGTTTCGGGAGGTGTGTCGCTTTCTGGAAATTGATGACTCGGTGATCCCTGATTTTGGGCGCGAGCGCACCAACAGTCGGGAGAACGCTTCAATTCGAATGGCGCGGCTCGGACGGAGCAATGTTGAAGTGAATACTATCTGGGATATGGAGACACGACAGTGGGTGATGAACCAGATTCGCGAAGATAACTGCCGTTTTCTTGCTCACTTCGGCCGGCCGCAGGATTACTGGGGCAACCTCTTCTGATGGGATGGTGGTTTCGCGGTGTCAAAAAGGTTCGGAACCGAGAAGCGGAGCCGACACTGGCGACAATCAGATTTCGGTTAACATGAATGTGATTCGGAGAATTTTGGAAGCGAGGCGTGCGAGCCCCTCTATGGTACTACTGTTAAAGCGCTATTTTCGCTTTGGCGTCGTCGGAGCCAGCGGTATTGCGGTGGATATGGCCACGCTGTTCGTTTTGGCGGACCCCCGAATGTTAGGGCTTAATTTGTCGTTGAGCAAGGTTCTAGCGGCGGAGATTGCCATTTTCGGAAACTTCATATGGAACGAACTGTGGACGTTTCGCGACTTGGCCGTGGATAATTCGTGGACGGCTCGAATCTCGCGATTTGGTAAGTTTAATCTGATTTGTCTAGCTGGCATCGGTTTGAGCGTCGCGCTCCTCAACTTCGAGACGCGCTGTTTTCAGATGAACATGTATCTTGGAAATCTGCTGGCCATTTTGTTGGTGAGCGTGTGGAATTTTGGTATGAACCTGAGGTTCGGATGGAGCAAAAAGCCCAATTCATGACAAACATGGATTCTTCCCGTCAGGACTGTGTGACCTCGTGGACTCTAGTTGCCAATTGGGTCTCGCGGAACCGGTTGGCAGCGGCCTATCTTATCGTTGTGCTCAGTTGGTTCCTGCTCCTGCCCTCTCTTTTTGACGGATATCAGCAGGGGGACATCGCGATCTACGAAGCAGATGCCAACAGCCTTATGCAAGGGCGAATGCCTTACCGCGATACGCTCGTGGAATATCCCCCTTACGCCATCCCCATTTTTCTGGTCCCGCGGATGTTTGGGAGCGACAACTATCTCGATGCCTTCAGGATGCTGGCCGCTTTGTGCGATTTGCTGATCAGGGGCGGTTTGTTGTGGGCCGGAATGCGGTACGCCAACCCATCGCGTTCCCTGCTGCCGCTCATCTGCTACTGCGCGTCCGTGCCGTTTCTCCGTTTCTTCTTGCTACAACGGTTTGATCTTTGGCCAGCCCTCGTCTGTGTGGCCGCGTTGTTGGTGTTCTGTGCGGACAAACCGGGATGGTCGGGCCTGGCGATCGCCATCGGCATCGGGGTAAAGGTTTTTCCCGGCGTTTTCGTACCGCCCCTCTTTATTTTGGCATTGCGTCAGAGGAAGGCGCGGCGGTTTACAGCCGGTTTGATCGCCGGCCTGTCGCCGATTCTATTGCTGAGTTTTTTTGTGCCGTGGTGGCGTTTTGCCCAATTCCAAGGGGCGCGCGGGCTGCAATGCGAATCTCTCGCGGCCTCGCTCATTTGGGGCCTAAAGCACCTTGGCTTGACAGATGCCTCGTGGGTGAGAGTCAAACGGTGGACAGAGGTTCAAGGAGCCTTGGCCTCGGTGCTTCTACCGTGGGCCAGGACGCTGTTCATCGCTGCAGTGATTTTTTCTGTCGTAATAGCTTCCTGTGCCGCAGCCCGTTGCCAGAAACCTTCGATTGGGAGGGTGGCGCGATTACTGCTGGGGCCTCTGCTCGCGTTTGTGGCATTCAACCAAGTTTTCAGCCCACAGTTTATGATCTGGCTGCTGCCACTGGCGGCACTTGGGACATTGGAGGGCAATTTTGGGATTGTTCTGGGGATTCCGCTGGCGACTGTGTTTACGCCGGTCATTTTTCCTTCCTTCGGCGGAGATTACAGTAGAGGTTTGAATTCGCTAGAAACGATCGTCCTGATCGCGCGGAATCTTATTCTCGTGGCGATTTGGTGGCTGCTGATCAAGGAACAATGGCGAATATGTCGAAATGGGGATCCGGAAAAAACTCAGGCTGGCGTTCGTGCAAACTGCTTCACCGGGCTAACACAAGTTTAATGAACATGGATGCTCTAAATCGGTGGCGGGTGGCAGCGTGGACTCTTGTTGCCAACTGGGTCGCGCGGCACCGGTTTGCAGTGGCCTATCTTATCGCTGTGCTAACTTGGCTGCCTCTCCTGCCATCGTTGTTTGACAAAGAAATGCTAGGAGACGTTCTCGATATACGAAAAGGATGCCAATAGCCTAATGCAGGGGCGGATGCCTTACCGCGATACACCGATGGCTTATCCCCCTTATGCCATCCCCATTTTTCTGTTGCCGCGAGTGTTCGGGGAGGACACCTACCTGGACGCCTTCAAGATGCTGGCCGTTTTGTGCGATATGTTGATTAGGGGAGGGCTGTTTTTGGTCGGAATACGACAAGCCAAGCCGTTGCGTTTCCTGCTGCCGCTTATCTGCTACTGCACCGCTGTGCCATTCCTCCGTTTTTTTTTCCTGCAACGGTTTGATCTTTGGCCGGCACTCATCAGTGTGGCAGCGTTGTGGCTGTTTTGCGCGGACAAATCCGGACGGTCTGGCCTAGCGATAGCCATCGGCATCGGAGTAAAGGTTTATCCAGCCCTTTTTGTGCTGCCGCTTTTCATTTTGGCGTTACGCCAGAGGAAGGCACGGCGGTTTTCAGCCGGTTTGATCGTCGGACTGTCGCCAATACTATTGCTGAGTTTTATTCTGCCATGGTGGCGTTTTGCCAAAATCCAGGGTGCCCGCGGGCTGCAATGTGAATCCCTCGCAGCCTCGCTGATATGGGGCTTAAAGCACCTCGGTTTGACAGATGCCTCGTGGGTGGATCTCACGTTGTGGACAGAGGTTCAAGGGACCATGGCGTCGGCACTTCTGGAATGGGCCAGGGCGTTGTTCATCGCGACAGTGTTTTTTTCTGTCACAATAGCTTCCTGTGCGGTTGCCCGCTGCCAGAGACCGTCCATCGGGTGGGTGGCTCGATTGTTGCTCGGACCTTTACTCGCATTTGTGGCGTTCAATCAAGTCTTCAGTCCGCAGTTTATGATCTGGCTGCTGCCGCTTGCAGCGCTTGGGACTTTGGAAGGCAATCCGTGGGTCGTTCTAGGAATTCCGCTGGCGACCGCCTTGACGCCGGTCATTTTTCCTTCCCTGAGCGGAAATTACGGCAGAGGTTTAAATTCGTTGGAAACGATTGTTCTGGTCACGCGGAATCTTATTCTCGTGGCGGTTTGGTGGCTGCTGATCAAGGAACAATGGCGAATATGCCGGAACGGACATCCGGAAAGAACTCAGGACGATGTTGATGCAAACAGCTCCGATGGCTCCGTACAAGCTTAACTGTATGATTTGACCTGACATTGATTATGGTGATTCGCGAAAAGGATATGAAGTCCGGCGAGGCCAGAATGGCGACATTTGTGCTTCCGTGTTTGAACGAAGCGGAAACGTTGCGGGAATTCTTAATGGAGTGCAAAACGGTCTTTGCTAAGGATACAAACACGGCGTGGGCAATCCTTGTGGTGGACAATGGCTCGACTGATCGATCAACTCAAATTGCCCAAGAAGAAAACGTCGCCCTGCTTCAGGTGCCCACAAAAGGATATGGTTTTTCTGTTCATTCCGGAATTCTCGCTACTAAATCAGAGTATGTGGTTTTCGCGGATGCTGACGGAACTTATGCCCCCTCCGATGCGATCAGACTTCTTGAGGCGATCAGAAGTCATGGTGTGGATTTGGTAATTGGGTCCCGAATTCGTGGCACGATAGAAGCTGGCGCCATGCCGTGGCTCCACAGGCACATCGGAACCCCTGCGCTTTCGTTTCTCATTCGCAAATTATACGGGGTGCCGATCACTGACTGCAACTGCGGCATCCGTTGCGTCAGGCGGAGCTCCTATGAAAAATGGAACCTCTCCGGCCAGGGAATGGAATATGCGTCGGCCATGCTGATCCGCGCAGCAACGGCAGGCGCGAAGGTCATCGAAGTGCCCGTCACGTTGCGGCGTGGCAAGCCAAAGCGCGCTCCCCATCTCAAGACGTGGAGGGACGGGATGAGGCACTTGTTGACGATTCTGGCCGGCGCGCCTGGAGTATTCTGGTATCCAGGATTGGCGCTTCTTGGGCTGTCCCTGGCCCTGGTGCTGCCGTCATTTTGGGGGCCTTTTTATGTTGTCGGCCACGTCCGTTTTTTTGGCCTGCACACGGAAGCCATTTCGATTGTAATCGGCTTTTATGGGGCTGCATTTTTGAGTTTGGCCCTTTCCCTTTACGCCCAGGCACCGAAGCTCAAAGCAATGCCCAAGCTTGCTGCATCGCTGACACTGTTGAGGGAGGATATTTTGTTTTGGGGACTGATGGGATTCTTCGGCGCGTTCGTAACAGGCGGAGGGTTCGCACTATGGCAATGGTCCAAAGTTCATTATTCGGACTTCGATTTTTTGAAATTTACGCTCGGCATGATCTATTTCACATTGATACCCGCAACAATCGCTTTGGGCGTTTTCCAAACTCATTTGCACAAACGAGCGCTGCTTTAATATCAATGTCTAGTCTGCGGCCTGTTGTCGAAAACGACGCGAAGTTATGAGCGCAAAAGTAACTTTAACGGATACAACGAAGTGTGGTGCCATATATCATCGGCCGGGAGGATTGCTGCTGTAATTGCAATCACAACCGAAATCTCGATCAAAACAATCAAAAGCAACTGCATCAAGGTTGGCATGATGTCCCAGTACCGTTTGACGCCTGCACCAAAAGCAAGAGACAGCCAAGGAAGATAAGGCACCCAGTAGCGCGGGCCATAACAAAACTGACCAGTGTAAGGAAGGATCATATAAACCGCCGCCACCGGTAAAATGCCGCCGGCCACCATTTTTAACATCATTTGTTGGTTGGGTGCCTCTGGATTGTGACGCAAGAAAGCGAGAGCCAAGAAACAGAATGCAGCGAGCGACCACGGCAGAAAGAGCAGGACGCCTGTTTCTGGCTCAAGGAAGGTGCGCCATACACGGGACAAGTCGAACCCAAATCCCGTGTCGCGGATTGATGCGTGGCCGAGCAGCAGGTGGTTAAAGAGACTGGTGAGGACAATCGAAATCACGCTCGCCACCGCAAAAAGCCCTGCTTCACGCCGCTTTTTGCAGAGGAAAAGCAACAGAATCCATGCGGGAAAAATCAATACGAATGCTTCGGACTGCATCGCCGCAACGGCAAGGAAGAGAGCCGAAATCAAAAACAAGTTATCCAGCAGCGCCCACAGTGCCACCAGCAGCAGAAGTCCCATAAAGGTGGCCGGGAACAACTGATGGGAATACACCAGCCACGGACTGGCGAAATAAAGTAGCGCGGTCACCGACAAGGCGCATCTCGATCCCAAGCCAATCTTGAGGGCGCACAGGTAAGTAAAAATGCCGGTCAGCCAAGAGAGAAATATTTGCGCGTAAATGGCCCGTGTCTCCAATTTATCCGCGGTACTGCCAAAGACTCTGAGGATCAACGCCAAGGCTCCCGGGTAGGGGACAGGGTGTTTCGGCAATTCCCTGTAATTTGTGTTTGTTGGGGTGTAATCGGGGAATTGAGTGCTAATGCGTTTGAATCCGACATAGGCAGGATTTGTGAATGCGCGACCCAACGGTTTGGACATGTCAAACACCTGCTCCCACAGCCGGCTTTCTCCGGTTCGCGAATCCTGGATCAGCGTGTGATGGTCGAGGCGGCTTCCTTTGAATCGGCGGCCGGCGTTCGCGTGACCGAGCGAAACGTCGCGATAGTTATTGCGAAGATCAATGTCCCCGTCCAACAGCATGCTGGAAATGATAATTAAATAATGCGGCTCGTCACCGCTGAAAACTTCCGGCTCGCTGGATTTCCATCGCATCTGATTTGGATTATAAAAGTGTGTCGAGAAAAAGAATAAAACAAACAGCGACGCGGAAAAGAACGCCATCGCAGGCCAGGCATGGAACTGCCTCGTGTTCAAGGCAGTGCGAACTGAATCCAAGAGCTTCAAAACGCGAAAAATGCTTGTTGACATTTTTTCATCATTTACCCCGCTTCATAGATATTCAACAGATTGCGTGGCTTGCGCAAGGAGATTCATCGGTGAATTTGCGAAAAAGAGCGAGAATTTTGGGATGGAAGAGGTCGGCTGGCCTCTGACGTTCTCCGGTTGGTTGAGGGGGACCGTCGGTCGTACCACGGCACGCTTCCGAGGCGCGGTTTTTGGTTGGAAAAGGGTGGCCGGAGTTTGTCATGGTTGCCGGCATGACCATCGCGAATTTGGCAAAACGATCTGCGCGCCCCATTACAAAAGGGGGTGACGACTCGGCATTTGAGCCGGGAATTTGGTTCCGCATGCGCTTCATCGCCTCCATCGAGGGAGGAACAACCAGAGCGGCACGGCATGGCGCTGCACCGGCAGCCTGGGCTTGCATGTTTTGCAAACGTCGGAAGAATCAAATTAATTGAACAATCCGGCAGGCGATGCCGTCGAATAAAATAATGGTAAAGCAAGATTGAAGTTTTCGCGTGCGAGCGTATTATTCTGCTTTGACCGCGCGACACTAACAAGCTGAAACCAAATGCATTTCTCGGCTGACACCAGAAAGCGCATGAAGCACGGCGCTCCCGCCCGCGGCTTCACCCTGATCGAATTGCTGGTCGTCATCGCCATCATCGCCATTCTGGCCGCGCTGTTGCTGCCGGCTTTGAGCAGTGCCAAGGACACGGCCGTGCGCACCACAGACGTCAATAATATAAAGCAGATGGTCTTGGCCCTGGACATGTATGGCAACGACAATCAGGACAACTCCCCCTGGTCCAACTGGCTGGCTGGCGATGCCACCAACCGCCAAGGGTGGCTTTACACCATCAATCCCCAGGCCTTGGGAACCGCTCAGTTCGACCCCCGCACCGGCGCGTTGTGGCCGATCCTGCAAAACAGCAACATGTATTTCTGCCCGCGTGATAAACTCACCCCGTCCTTTAAGCTGCGGGGCCAGCAATGCTCCACTTACGTCATGAACGGAGCGATCAACGGCTATAACCTGGACATTTATCCTCCTATCAAATTAAACCAGATGCCGCCACGCGGCATTGTCTTTTGGGAGCCGGACGAAAATGACATCAACAATTTTAATGACGGTGCCAGCAGCCCGAATGAGGGCCTGACCGCCCGGCATTTACAGGGTGGCGTTTATGGGGAGTTCGATGGCGCGGCAGCCTTCATGGAACGGAGCCTTTGGAACAACGGCTGTGCCCAGTCCACCGCAAACCAGTTTTGGTGTTACCCGGACAGCCCCAATGGACGGTAAAACGGCAGCCGCAATCTCCGGCGTTGTGAAGCGGAAGGTACTGCGGGGTAGGGGCCGCGTCTGAACAACGGTTTCAGCGGTCATGCTGCGTCAGATTGTTGCCGCATTTTGACGTTTTCATTGGGTTTTCTTCGTAAGTCGTTGGTTCTCAATGCCATATCTATTTCCATAAATCTCTTCGCATGGACAGCCAATGTCCAACTGGTTTTGGCAAGATTGCGGCAGGATTGGGAAATTGAGCGAAGAGAAAGAAAAAAACATGGCGACATTGGGCTGCAAGAGGTTTACGAAGCTGCATTTTTTAAAGGGAGTTGGCCGGAAATTGGTGGCCCGGTTTTTTGAGCGGTTCAGGGGCGAACTGGCAGAGAAGAAGGTGGACCTGCCGAAAGGGGATTTGCCTGACGATGAATACTTCGGCGGGCTGTCCAAGATGTTGTTGTCGCCGGTAGGGTTGCCAGGCGAATTGTGCGAGGCGCTGTTTACGATTGATGAGATGGCGGATGATGCCGGGCAGGAAGGGCTGCAAAAGGCGGTGGCGCAGAGCAAACTGGAGGTGAATTTTGAGGTCGAGTCGTCGCACGGTGATGTGGCGATGCAGGTTTGGCTTGCGAGACCGGAGTTGTTGGCGGCAAAGCACAATGGGCAGCAGTTGCGGCGTTTGTCCTCGTTTGAGTACTTCGGGGCAAAGTTGGCTGAAAACAAGGGGAAGCCATTTGCCACGCCTGGGAATGAAGCAATGAAGGGATTGCGGGCGGACCTGGATGGCTGGTTTGCGAGCCATAACCGGGGCCATGAAACGACCCAGATCAGCCATTATGAGATTGACGGCGAGTGGTGGTTTGTCATCAGGCATGGGGACACGTTGTTGCGCACTGCGAAAGTCGAAAGGCAGGAGACAACGCTGTTCCAGTTTCGCCCGGTGAAGGATGACGTGGTCGTGTTTTCTCCTGGGCATGAGGAGATTCGGATTCAAGCGGCGACAGAGGGAGAGAAGGAACTTTACCGGCGGGAGTTTGGCGTCTGGTTGCGCGGGGATGGCAAATACTTTTCGGAGCGGAATGCTTTTACGCTTGAACCGTTGCGTTTGGATGGAGCGGGCGCATTGGAGTGGAAGGGCAATGGAGACGTTGATCGAATCGTTTTGCGCGAATTTGAAATCGCCTGGGGTGGCGGCCGTGACGAGGTCCTGATTCGGAAGGCGGAGGATATTTTTGCGGCCGCAGGGGCGAGGGGAGAGGAAGCATTGCCCGATGGGGGCAGATTGGTGAGGGCGGCGTTCGATTTCTATTTTGTGGGCATGGGCAAGCCGCGCAAGGTGCAGGTGCGTCCGCCGAACATTCTCAAGCTGGGCCGTCGTTGCGATGCGGCGGTGGTGCAAAAGTGGCTGTCCGAAAAACGCTTCCGGGAAACGGTAACGGCGGGGAATGCAGGGGTGGGACCTTTTGCGGAGCATATTCTCTGCGCGACTTCGCCGCTGGCGGTTCTCCAAACGGCTGACCTGGCGCAAGCGGCAACGGAGGGCAAAGAATAAGGGGTGTCAGGCATGTGGCAGTGTCTGGATAATATTCACGGGCTGGCCGGCGTACCGGCGCTCTGGCGAAGCTGGCTGGGCGGCGACTTCGCCGCCTTTGAGCGTGCATTCCTGGAGAGGAGGGCAGAACCGGCCAAGTCATACCCGTGTCCGCGCCAGTGCGGTTGCGCGCATGATCTGGTCCGGGGTGCTGATGGTTCTTTCGTCGCGGTCTGCACTTGTGATCCTTGGAACTGTGACGACTTCGGCGTGGCGCGGGCTGAGGCTGTGCTGCTGGAACTGAAGTGGTCGCGGCTGGGTCGGGCGATCTGCAAGGCGTTTGAATGTGATTTCCGGGAAACGGATTTGCATGTGCCCCTCACCCGGCAGATTGGCTCAAAGTTTGCCAATGCGGTGCCCGTGGTGCTGACGATTCAAGATGAGCGGGAAGAGTTTCGGCAGGCGGTGGCGGGTGTGGTGGCGCAACTTGGCAGGCCGTTCATTCTGCTGGGACCGACAAGCCGGTTCCTGGATGCAAACAGCATCGGACTTTTGCACGGCGCGCGGGCGGAGTTTTTCGATTTGGCCTCGCATGTCACCATGTTGCCGGGCGGGCTGCTGCAAGCGCGGAAGAGCGGCGGGGAGTTGTTCTCGCGGTTTTTGCCGCAGACAAGCGAACCGGCGAGCGATGATGAGGCCCGGCGGTTGTTCGCATTGATGGAGGCCCTGGAATCCGAATCAAACTATCGCAAAGCGCCGGTGACGCGGGTTTTCCAGCTTTACTGCAAGGACGGGCTTTCTCGCGAAGAAGTGGCCCGGCAGTGTCATTGCGTGCCGTCACTGATTACGGTTCGATTGCAGGCGATTGAACGCAAGCTCGGTCGCAAACCGGCTGAACTGCGGCAATTCTCCTCCCAATTCGAGCGCATAGCCGATTCGCTTTCGGATTACCGCGCGGCGCATATCCATCGCAAGAGCGCGATGGAGGATTCCGATTCTGACAGCGAAGATTGACCTCATTTTGACCCCATTTTGACTTTATTTTGACCTGGTCAAAATGTCTCAAACGCCCCTATTGACGGGCGTTTTTTCGTTTCCGCAGCCTTACCTTTTGACCCCCCTACGGTTCATAGAGGCCATTCGCATGAGACGGGAGCGGGAGGGGCGGGCGGGGATTGAGAGACTGGCGAATGCGAGGGGCAACAAAACCGATTTCCGGCCCGTATGTGCGGGTCGGGGAAGAGAACCAATAACAATGAAACGAAGGATAGTATGATAATGACACTGATCGTGTTCAAGGAGGTCCACAATACGTGGCCGGCCAAGAACGGAAAACCAGCGGGCGAATCCTATGATTTGCTCTGCATGGACCAAAGCAACCCGCCGGAGCATCGCATGGAAGAGATGCTCTATTACCGGACCAAGGAGGAGGAGCGTCCCAGGGTTTGGGGCAAGTCGGTAGGCACCACCATCCAGGTGGGCGTGTCCAAAATCCGGCACGGCGAAAACGGCGGCAAGGCCACCCTGCTGGGTTCCATCATCGTCGAAGCCAAAAAGTAAGGGCTTATGGCAACGAAAAATCCCCGGAGAGACAGAGACTGGCGCGAACCGATTCGCCGCTCCGAGGTCGCCACAGACTTTGGCATCACACTGGCTCGAATCCAGTGGGACTTTTTTGCAACCCCGACCTTCGTGGGCACCGTGCCCAAACCTCAAATTGCGTATGGTCTTGCGTTTCGCTGGTTGCAGGAATTGGCCCGGGTCTGCGGTCGTCCCTACAATCGCCTTCTCATTGCACTGCGTGGTGAAGAGGGCGAAGAAAAAGGGCGTTTCCACTTCCACTGTCTGGTGGGGGGAACTCTTACGCGCAACTATCACACGCTGCTTCACCAGGCGGAATGGCTTTGGAAGCGCCAGTCTGGCGGGGCGCGTGTAGATGTTCGGCAATATGACCGCTCACTCGCCGGAGCGGACTACGTGTGCAAGTGCCTTGGGGCCAATGCCTACGAACTGAATAAGTACAGTTTTGCCAACTCCGTGACGCTTTCCGCTTCTGTTATCCGTTTGATAGCGGGTATTGACGCGAGTGGGGAAAGACGCGGCGGCGGTGGACACATGAGAAAACAGGATGGTGCGAGGGCGGTTGGCGAAGGCGCTGGCCGGGACACGCTTTGCGATGAGACATCCTCCCTGAATGCGGGCAGTCCGGCATCCGCCACGGCCTAAGAGCTCCTTGTGAGCCACGGTGTGGGACGGAGCGGCGAAAATCCGCCATCAGATGTCAGGGATAAAATGCCAAAGCTATTGTGGCGCGTGTCAAAGTTACAATGGATTCCTTACCAAGGGGGGCGGCCTTCAGGCCGCCCCCCTGGTAAGGCTCCTTGTAGAAACCTTCTGCCCTGATGGGGAAGGGATTGGAAGAGGGATTTCCAAGGGTTCGTGGTTCGCGTTTGCGGGCTGTTCACTTGGGGAAAAACAATGAAGTGAAAGGATAAGTAAGTATGAAAAAGATGAAGTTGATTCTGTGCCTCCTGGCGGTTCTGGTTATCAGTCTGAATTCGGCTCTGGCTGACGGGGGTTATACTCCGGTGTTTGCTGACCCGTCCACCATCACGGCGGCGGCAACGACCGCGTTCACGGCAATCGCGACCTTCATGGTCGGCGTGTTGGGCTTCTGGGTGATCTTCCGTCTGGTGAAGAAAATCCGCGGCTGATTTGTAGTGATCCTGCAAACGTCGGGGGCCGGTCATGGGCCGATGAAAAGGGTGGCTGGCTCCCGATAGCCTCACAAAAAGGATTTATGCCTCAACTAATTTGCTTCTGTGCCGGCATGGCCATCCCCCTGGCTCTGTTCTGGCTGTTCAAATGGTGATTTATGAAAAAACTGTTACTTGGCGGGCTGATGGTACTGGGCGGGTTGGCGGTGCAAGCGCAACCTCCGGTGAGCCTTTACAACACCTTCATTTTCCACAACAACGGCACGTCTGAGGGGATACAGTATTGCACGCTGCGCGACTCCTACACGGGCTTCAACATCAGTGTCAATTTTCCGGCGCCGTACCTGGCGGCAGGGGCCAGTTACACAAAAGTCAGTTGGGGAAGCGCCTGGCCGGTGTATCAGGGCGACACGATTTCGTTCGTGGGCGGGGCCAACAACTGCGCCTGGCTGGACGGGAGCGCGGTTACGAGCGTCCAATTCTCCAGCGGGACAACCTACACGCTGCCTGGAACATCCGCCGGGAGTCCGGTCACAATAGACGTGTATATGTGGGGTGGCAGTGGCGGCGGGGCCGGGCCGGCGACTTCAACCAATTCCCTGTTTTGCGTCACGATCAACAATACTTCCGGCGTGGGCAACTCCTATGGGATTGCCAACGTGGACAACGGCGTTTTGCTGAGTATTGACGCCTGCGGGGATAATGAGATTTATGTGCCGGCGGGCGGGTCGGCACAGATCTGCACGACGGCGGGGCCGACAAACAACCTGGCTTTGGTCACGGAAACAGGCGGCGGCATGGGTTCGCAGTCCACGCAAGTCAGTTTGCCGTTGATTGGGGATGGGGGCCGCAAGGCGGGCGGATGCAGTTCGATGGCGGGGTATGACCCCAATTTCACGGGGACCATTGCCTCAACGAATTTGGTCGGGACGGCCATTCCTCCGGGGGCTTCGTCCGGCTCGGTGGTCAATAACAATGGGGCCACCATTCCCTGGGCAGGCGGCGACAGCGTCTATCCTGGCGGGACAAATTCACCGATCAACTATGCCGGCATGGCGGGTTCCGGCTTGGCGTCCAATGCGACCCTGATAACGGGGTTTGACGCGGTATTTGCGGAATTGGTCAATGTGGCCAACGGGGTAGGCAAGCTGGATGTAGATAATAATGCGGGCCTGGGAGCCATCAGGGGTATCGAGGGCAGCATTTTGAGCGGCCAGGGGACCGGAAACGCATTGCTGACAGCGGCCAACGGCGATTTGGCGGCCATCAATTCCAGCATTTCTTCCGGCAATGCGAGTTTGGGGAGCATCCAGGGCGCATTGGGCGGCATGTCGAATAACGCGGCAGGCGTGGGCAGCAATACCATTCAAGGGCTTGGGGGAATCTCCAATTTGCTCTGGATCGCTGACGGGACGCTGGCGGGCATGTCCAACGGTGTAGAACAAATCGTTTCCAATACCGGGGACATGGCGGGCCAGTTTGGGATCGTGTCCAATTTCGCGGCGGCGTCGCTGGCTGCCACCAATGACGCGGTCGGGGGGTTGTCGCGGGTCTGGTCAGACGGGGCGAATGTGGCGGGCATGACCAATCACCTGGCCGGGTTCGCGGCTTCGCAGTTCGCCAATTTGAATTTGCAAGGGTCCCTGGCGCAAGCAGGCGCAAACGACTTGGGGACAGGGCCGATTTCGTCGCTGGACAGCAGTTTTTGGAATTTGAACTGTGTGATGGGCGACAAGACCTATTCGTTTGACCTCAACCCAATGGACAATGCCGGGATTGCTTCCCTGGCCGGGGTGAGCCGGACTTGTGAACAGTGGATCGCGTGCGTGGTTTTCATCCTGCTGGTGATGAAACTGTTTGAGAAATACTCGGCGGGCCTGGCCGGGACCACGCAACTGCAAGCCAACCGCATGAGCGTTCTGGGCAACTCGGTGGGTCAATTGTCGGGCGCGGTGTATTTGCCTCTGATGGTGGCCCTGGCCGGGGCCATTCCGTTGTTTATCGGGGTCGCGGTGACAACGGGCGTCGGTTCCACCTGGTTTGGGGCGTGCGGGGTGATCCCGTTTCGGCCTGACGGCCTGACATCGGCTTTGCAGCAAGCCTACTGGCTGGCCGATCAATTTCTCCCCATCAATTTCCTGATCTGCTCGGTGCTCTGGTACGTCTTCATCCGCCTCACGGCGGGGCCGATCTGGGCCATGTCCATGCTGGTGCTCAAATCCCTAATCTCCTGACTTATGATTGATTACCTGGCTTTGCGCGTGTTTGGCTGCTTTGCGGCGGCGATAGTTCTTGGCGGCGCGACTCTGATTGCGGTCGTGGATGGGGAGGCGGGACGGCGCCGGGCGTTGTTTTGGGGCATCTGCGGCGCGGGGCTGCTCCTGTGTGCGACGGCGCGGGCCGATGGTTACACAGTTACGGGCGTCGGGATCGGGTCCGGGCCGGTCGGCGTGCTGTCTGACGGATCTGTCATGGTCCCGGTGATTTGGGACAATGAGACGGGCGCGGCTGTCGAGGTGGATTGCACCAGG
>CAVPOM010000008.1:0-180559 GCA_963707025.1 uncultured Verrucomicrobiae bacterium
ACAACGACCAAGTGTCTCGACCAGCTTGGGCAGGTGATTAACGGCTTGCAGGACGCCGAATTAACTGACGCGTTCAACCGCGCTCGTGCTCCGCATCTGTTCGAGTGGTTCGGAGTGAAGCGGTCATAACCAGACGTATTTATGGCCCAGGTGTTGCCTTATCCGTGGTCACTGCTCGCGCCGCCTGGCGATAAGGGAATGTCTTTGAGCTTGGAGCATTGCGAGCGGGCTGAACCTCTCAACGGCGAGAGTCTTACCTTCTTTGAGGTTGCTGACGAGCAGGCATTCGCGATTCGACATGCCGTCCGCTTTGCCGAAGGTGTGAAATTTAATCCCAAAACCGAAGCAGGTAGAGTCCGGGGTGCCAAGGGCGAAGTCGAATGGATGCAAAACGGGCGGTTTAGAATGGGATCTTCTTCCTGTGGATTTTCTTCGGAGGATTCGCTGAAAAATCTTCTTCCTTCTTCTCCCCTTTGATTTTTCTTGCGGCTGGATTTTCTTCCGTTCTTCGGCTCCGTTTTCCGATACTGGTTCCTTTTGATTTTGGAACCGATGAAGCCGCCGCAACCCCGACGCAAGTGCTTGCACTGCAACGAACTTTTTCTTCCCGATTACCGGGGTGGACAACGCCAGTGCTATTGCCTCAAACCCGACTGCCGCAAGGCCAGAAAACGCGAGCTCATGCGGGCATGGCTGGCCAAGCCGGAGAACGAAAATTACTTCCGGGATGAGGAGAACGCCCAGCGAGCCCGCGACTGGCAGAAGGAGCACCCGGGCTACTGGAAAAACACCGCTCGCTACCGGTGCCGTACCTTACAAGACGGCTGTTCGCAGCAAGTTCCTGCGCCACAAGAAGTTGCGAAAAATGCTCCCGACTGTACCTTACAAGACCTCTGTTCGATGCAAGTGCCTCTGTTTGTGGGGCTTATCTCCATGTTCGTCGGCAGTACCTTGCAAGACGACATCGCCACCAGTGCCCGGCGCTTGGTAAGCAAGGGACACGACATTCTGGGCATGGTGCCCGGCATGAACCTTGAAAGATTATTGCATGAAAAAACGTGTCCTCAATCCGGAGCGGCTCCGGAAAGTCCCGCCCCAGTTCAGCTGGATCGATCACCGGCTGGTGCGGGAAAACTACTTCCTCCGGTGTGATCACGCGGCTTGGGCGCTCTACCTGTTCCTGACCAGCGTGGCCAACGTCGAGGGACTGAGCTACTACTCCGACGCCTCGCTGATGCGGCGCTTGAAAATAGATCAGGTGGGTCTTTCGGCCAGCCGCCAGCAATTGGTCCAAGCCGGGCTGATTGCCTATGAAAAACCTCTTTACCAGGTCCTGAGCTTGGAACCCGTCAGCGGAGACCGGTCGGGCCCGGTCAGCGTGGGGGACATTTTGCGCAAGGCGCTGGGAGGTGCGGCATGATCGATTATCAAACCTATTGCCAGATTCGGCAGTTGTTCACCGAAAAGAAGCTGGGCCTGCGGCAGATCGCCCGCGAACTCAAACTGGGTTTGAACACCGTCCGCAAATGGGCCGGGCGGGAGAGTTTTAAGCCCGCCGCCATCCCTCAGCGCCCCAGCAAACTTGATCCGTTCAAGGGCAACATCGTCCGCCTGTTGGAACAACATGCTTACTCGGCCCAGCAGATTTTCCAGCAACTCAAGGAGCGGGGCTTCCAGGGACGCTACACCATCCTCAAGGAGTTCGTGCGCCAGGTGCGCCCCAAACCGCGGCCGGCTTTCCTGACGCTCCACTTTGAACCCGGAGAGTGCGCCCAAGTGGACTGGGGATGCGCCGGTTCGGTCCCGGTGGGATCCACCCAGCGCCGCCTGTCCTTTTTTATCATGGTGCTGGCCTTCAGCCGCAAAATGTATCTGGAGTTCACGCTGGCCGAAACGATGGAGCATTTTCTGGCCTGCCACCAGCACGCCCTGGAATACTTCGGTGGGGTGGTGTGCCAGGTTTGGGTCGATAACTGCAAGGTCGCCGTCTTGAGCCGGGTCGGCACCTCGATCACGTTCAACCCGCGTTACTTGGATTTTGCCAACCATCACGGTTTTCAAATCAGAGCCTGTGGCCCATCTCAGCCCCAGGAAAAAGGGCGCGTCGAGAATGGCGTGGGATATGTCAAAAAGAACTTCCTCAACGGTCTGCAACTCTCGGATTTTCAAGCCGTTAATCCGGCGGCGCGCTATTGGTTGGACACGGTGGCCAATATCCGGGTTCACGGTCAGACCCAAAAAACGCCCCAGGAACTCTTCACCCAGGAAAACCTCAAGCCCCTCCATCCGCTGCCTTATGAGGCGGCCGTCGTAGGCCCCGTCCGGGTCAACAGTCAGTTCCGCATCATCGTTGATGGCAACCGTTATTCGGTCCCCTGCCAGTATGCGTCGAGCCAGCTCACCTTGAAACGGTTCGCCGACCGGCTCCTGGTTTATGACCAGGAGAAGCTGGTGGCCGAACATGTGCGCCGTTACGACCGCAACCAGGACTACGAGTTGCCCGACCATGTGGCGCCCTTGCTCTTGCACCGTAAAAAGGCACGCGAGCAAAAGCTCTACCTGCGCTTTTTGGCCCTGTGCCCCAAGGCCGACGATTACTATCAGCAACTGGAACAGCGGCGTCTCAATCCCAAACATCACGTCCAGAAGATCGTCGCCTTGAGCGAGCTTTATGGCGTCGAAGCGGTCGCTCGCGCCATGGAAGACGCCTTCACCTATCAGGCTTTTTCCTGCGAATACATCGCCAACCTTTTACAGCAACGCCAGCATCCGCCCGAGGAACCCGGCGCGTTGCACCTGACTCGGCAACAAGACCTGCTGGAGTTGGATCTGCCCGCGCCAGACCTCTCTCTTTACGACTCCAAGAACCAACCCGACTCTCCACCCAACCCATGAACGACGATCAACTTGTGACGCATTTGTTTTACCTCAAACTCTCCTATTTTCAGGAGCACCACCAAGCCCTGGCCCAAGAGGCGGCGGAGAAAAACTGGACGCAACTGGACTTTCTAAGCCGCCTGGCCGAAGGCGAAGCCCTCCGGCGGAAGGACCGGGCGACCCAGCGCCGCATCCAGGCGGCGCGCTTTCCGGTCATTAAAACCCTCGAACAGTTCAACTGGACTTGGCCCAAGAAAATCAATCGAACCCAAGTGCAAAATCTCTTCCGCCTCTCCTTCCTCAAGGCCAAGGCCAATGTCATTTTCATGGGCGGCGCCGGCCTCGGAAAGAGCCACTTGGCGACCGCGCTGGCCTATGAGGGCTGTCTGGCCGGCCACACGGTGCTGTTCACCACCGCCATCAACATCGTCAACACTCTGGCGGCGGCCCAATCCACCCACCGCCTCAAAGCCGAACTCAAGAAATACATGACCCCAGCATAATTTGTATTGACGAGCTTGGATATTTGCCGATCAATAAAACCGGCGCCGATTTGCTCTTCCAAGTCTTCAGCCAGCGTTACGAGACCGGTTCGACCATCGTCACGACCAACCAGCCCTATAAAAACTGGCCCAAAATCTTCAACAACGACAGCACCCTGACCAGCGCCGTGCTGGACCGGCTCCTGCACCACGCCGAAACGGTGATCGTGGAAGGCCGGAGTTACCGTATGAAGGATCAGATCGAAACACCCTAACATCCCGCACTCACGGCTCTTTCGGTGGGCTCATTTGCTTCCGCGCCGCCGGGATCGTCGCTTCGTAGTCCGCCAAATACTTCTCAATCGAGTGCGCCGTGCCAGTGACTCGAAGCTCGGCGTTCACTCGATCAATTAAAATGGGCGCGTTCCCTGCCAGCCTATCCCGCGTCTCGCCAGAGGCCAAGTATTTACGACTCTGGTAAAAGAAAACCCACCCGTAGGGTCGTTTGAGCGTGTCCTCTTTGACCACAATAGCCTGATCTCCCGTGACGATCCTAATCCAGGTCTCGGCCAACTCCAACGCTTGAGCAAACGTGAGCATATAATGTTACCCTTTTAATCATGCAACAACCGATCCGTTGTCAACCGCCCGTTTTGCATCCCGTCCTCGCCGCCGCCCACATCCGGGGTACACTTTCAATACTCCCGTGGCCGCATGACGCTTCGAGCCAGTGGCGGTTCCACGCCGCTAAATTTGATTACATCATCCTGATCCAAGGCACACTGCGCCGTTCCAGTGCATGGGAAGATTTGACCGAACACAACAAACCAGAGGTTTCGCTGCGGGACGCCATAGACTTGTTGAACCGTTACTTCAATGAAGCCATAGCACTGACTCGTGAAAAAGCCTCGTCCGAATATTCAGATTTTGCCGGGCGAACCATTGTCAGGGTGGACTGGGCCGCGATTTGGGAACGCTGGAAGAAAGTTAGCACCACTGGTCAACCACGGATGGCTCGGGTCGTTGAAATTGCTCAGGACCATCTGGTTTGCATCCGTGACGTGTGCGAGCGCCCACGGCGTATGTTGGTACGCCAGCGCGAACAAGTGCCCGTGGGCCGTGTCCAGGAACTCGACTCCACCTGTTTGCGAGACCTGATCCAGCGCCCAGGCCGCACTGTCCTAGAGAAGGCTGGAGCCCGTCAACAAATCGTGGCCATCACTCGCCGCGAAACAGTGGATACGGCCGAGAACCGAGTCATTCGGGATTTTATCGGTCTCTGCCAACATCGTGCGAGTGCATACGTCCGCGAGAACAGTTCAGCCCAAAACCATCCAAGAGTGAAAATTGTGGCGGACTTGAGATACAATTGTGAACGACTCGAAAAGTGGTCGGCCATATCTGGAGCCAGCCGCATGGTTGGCATCCCGCGTCCCAACTACGTGCTCCAAAAAGACCATCGCTATCATCCGTTGTGGGTACAGTATGAGAAGCTACGGAAAGAGGAAACCGCTGTGGACAATATCTGGAAATGGGGGCGAAGGCTCTGGGCGGAGTTTGTCCGCAGCGTGGTCATTGCGTTTTTAGCAAGTGCCGAAGGCAGAAGCTCTGGCTGGCAACCGGATGGCGAGTTGGTCGCGTACCACAAGACGCGGCCGGGATGCTGGAGTTGAGTGTTGCGCTTCGAGCAGTAATAAGCGCCCTCTATCCCCAAGTGCAGTTCGTCCTTTAGCCCAAAGAGCAGTTCGCTCCCCAAGCCTGAGTTCCGACAAGACGGCGGGCAGTTCGTGATGACGCTATGGCGGGACTGGCTGACGGAGGCGCGATTGGATGAATTGGGATTGAACGAGCGCCAGCGCAAGGCTGTGATCGAAGTCAAACGAACCAAGACCATCACCAACGCCGAGTATCAAAAGATTACTGGCGCCACCAAGAAGACGGCGTCGCGGGACTTGGAAGATTTAACACGCAAGCACGTCCTCAAGAAAATCGGTAAGACCGGCCGCGGTACTTTTTACACCATTGCCAATAATGGGGACAAAAAGGGGACAAAGGGGACATTATTACGTGCGCCAGCCAAAGGGGACAGAAAGGAGACAAACAGGACATGAATCCGAAGCCGAAGGAAATGCCTCGGAAATGCCTCAATTGCCTCACACCGGAATCAACTGCTTTATGAGCAACGCCACCATTAAACCTTGGGTCGAATCGGTCATCCTGCACCCGGATGTTTTGTCACCAAATTTTTCAGAGGACATTTTCGCCCTCGATTTGGGGCCACTAGCCGACGGCAACAAAAATGTTCCCGCCGTCTATCGTGACCCGGAGCAATTCTTCCGCGCCTCTTATCTGACGAGTGGTTTGAATTCGCTGTTGCAAGACGTGCTCTCGCGCCTGTCCGGCGGCGCGGGCAATCGGGTATTGAAACTGGTCACGCCTTTTGGCGGCGGTAAATCGCACACGCTCGCTGCGGTTTATCACGCCGCGCGCAACAGTCCATGCGCCCGGAACTATTCGCCCGTATCACGGAAAAACTGGTCTTCAATCGTCTGTCGTACGACATCCAGCTTGAAATCGCGAAATTGCTGCTCGACAACGAAATCGAATTTTTACGGGACAAGGGCCATGAGCTAACGCCCGACAAAAATGTGCTCCCATTTCTGGTTCAACGAGGCTTCCATCCACGGCTTGGCGCCCGCCCGATGCGCGATGCTATTGAACGACTGGTTGGTGAAGCTGTTGTCGATAACATCTCATTTGGGAAAAAGGCTGCGGGGCTTCTGCTACCGGACTCTACCAAAGCAGCTTTGACAATTAGATCGTAACCCTGTACCACAACGACACGATGGTTGGATTCCATTCAGCCGATTATTGAGTTCCGCATAAATAATGGATATATTTCCTGAACTGTGGCATAGTGGGGTTCGTGAGACCCGAAGGCACTGCTCGACAACTACAGGCGCGGCGCACCAGGGCGGTGGCGCTTTTGAAAGACGGCCACTCCTATCAGGCGGTGGCCCGAATGGTCCAGTCTTCGTTAAGCTCGGTGGTCCGCTGGATGCAATCCTTCCGGCGCAAGGGCAAGTCTGGCTTGAAGCCTCGGCCCACGCCCGGCCGTCCGCCGGAAATGAAGGCTCGCCAGCAGAAAGAGTTGATCGTTCTGCTAAAGGCGGGAGCGCGGGCCGCCGGTTACTCCACCGAAATGTGGACGGCCAGGCGCGTGGCCGAGCAAATCCGCCGACACTGGGGAATCCAGTATCATCCGGGGCATGTGTGGAAAGTGCTGGTGGGGTTGGGCTGGAGTTGCCAGAAACCCGAACGGCGGGCCCTGCAACGCGACGAGAGAAAAATCCGGCAGTGGAAGCAGACCCAATGGCCGCGTATAAAAAAAAGCCCGCGCGTCGCGGGCGCATCTGGTCTTCCTGGATGAGAGCGGGTTTTTGCTTATTCCACCGGTGCAGCGCACATGGGCCCCCAAAGGCAAAACCCCCGTCTTGCGGCACAGCTACCGGCGGGATCGCCTGTCGGTCATCGGAGGATTGACCATGTCGCCGAAGCGCCACCGTTTGGGACTGTATTTCCAGATTTATCCCTGGAACGTGACGGCCGTCGAATTGGTGCAGTATTTTACCGAGTTGCTGCGGCATCTGCGGGGAAAGGTGATCGTGCTGCTGGATGGCTGGGCCGTCCACAAGGACAGAAAAGTGGCCGCGTTTTGCCGCCGCCACCGCCGGTTGCATTTGGAAAGGTTTCCCGCCTACGCGCCCGAACTGAACCCGGAAGAATACGTCTGGACACAAAGCAAACGAGCCGTCAGCAACACCAGTCCGGAAAACCGCGACGCCTTGCTGGACCTGGTGGTCAACGCGCTCTGCGATGTCCAGCAGTCGCAAACCCTTTTGGGCGCCTGTCTGGCCCAAGCCGCTAAATACGGACTGACGTGGAATGACTAATAGCATATCCATTATTTATGCGGAACTCAATAATTGATCAAACGCTTGCGTAAAAGTGCAAGCAGGCTATGACCTTTCAGCGAGAAAATAAATGATCAACACAATCTTTTTCAGCGTCTGATTTCGACTCTGCCGCCACGTCTCATTTTGTGCGCAGTATGCAGTTTACACGTCAACAGATGACATAATTCATTTATCACGTAGTGAAGTTTTGAGTCAGTGTGTTGCCGCAACATGAACTCAAATTCCCATAGGTCACGTTCGACTTCTCGTCCGTGATAAACATATAATTGACATTCGGACACGCTCCTCCGGTCAGGTCTGATTGAATGCCTTGATTACACAATTGAGGTCCGTTGTTCACGGTGTAAGTGATAGTTCCCGCTCCCTTGGAAAAATTCGCCGTCGCGCCATTGTCCGACCCCACGACATTAACCTGGAACCCACGTATCGGGAGTTGAAACGCCGCAGGCACCTGCATGGTTTGGTTGGCATGGAGCAGCCCGCTCCCGCCGCCAAGGATAAAGTCTGCGCTGGTAATATTCCCGCTGGCGTTGGAATTGAGGGCGATAGTAAATATCTGTCCGGCGGAAATATTATTATTAAAGAGGTTGTTAAACTGGTATGTATAATTCGATTCCTGAAAGGTCTGGTTTGAACTCGCATCCCAGTATTGAATAGAAGTCCATACGAAACCCCAACTAATGCCGAATACGTACTGCATCCAAATGGTAGGATTGGCGCCCGCGGGTGTAGGATCGTAAGCGTTGAGCTGGATAGAGAAGCCGGACGAATCCATTTCCGTTGTCACCTGCACAGAAGCAGTCAGCCCTACAATATTTTGGCAACCGGGTGCGAAGAGCATATAATTGGAACTGCCCGTCAGTTGACTGAGCGCGGGGATACAAGCGCCATTGCAACAGGAACTTCCGGCCGGGCAAGCATTGCCGCAACTTCCGCAATTATTCGGGTCTGTTTGAAAGCTACTAACGCAGCTTCCATTGCGACAGCAGCCAGTGGGGCAGACGTTCCCGCACCGTCCGCAATTACTTGGGTCTGTCTGATAATTCGGCGAAACACAAGCTCCCGCGTGACAGCAACCGGTGGAACAGACGTTCCCGCATTTCCCACAATTGTTTGGGTCGGTCTGGTAATTCGGCGAAACACAAGTTCCTGCGTGACAGCAGCCGGTGGAGCATTTATGGCCGCAACTCCCGCAATTATTGGGGTCTGTTTGCGAATTAGAGCACGTACCGTTGCAGTAAGAGAAACCCGAGGTGAAGCAAACGCACTCGCCATTGACGCACTGGGCAACCGGCGTGCAGGCAGGATTACATAATTTTACGCATTTACCCAACTCACAAACAGAGCCCGTTGGGCATCCGCCAGGGCACGGCGGCGGGGGGACGATGCAGTTCCCGCCCACCAGCACTGCCGGAGGCTTGCACACCAGCGACGGGACACAGTGCCCATTATCACAAGTTTCTCCTGTCCCGCATTGACATTCTGATCCATTAAGACACTCAGGACCGCAGGACGTTTGCGCCTCGACGCCGCCTCCCGATTTGAATGAGCCGCCGGAAGACGCGCGGTAGATGTTCCTCGACACGTAGAGCGAGGCCTCAGCGGAAAACGTCGGTAAATTCATAATAACCTTTTTTCAGGCATCACCGGTCATAATAAGGCTGCATTTTTGTGACGAGGAATGGATACGGTTCCGTGACATCCACACGAACGAAATGCTTCGAAACGACGTCGGTTTTGCGATTCGTGAATTCGAAGATGACATCCAGGATCTTCCGGCTGCCGCTGAGCCGGGACGGGCGCGCGCTCACGGATGTCCAGGATTCCCCCTTGGAGTGCGCCTCGTGAACCGCCTCGTAAACACGAGGATACCGCAAAACGAGATAGTTCAGAGCGCGATGATCATCCTGGTTCCCGAAATTGTCGGTCATTTGCATGATTCGATCGAGGACCTCCTCCGTGGAAGCTTTAAACTCATCCGCATGGACGTCCTTGGGCTTAACCAAAGCTTCCACCAATGATTCCCGAGGAAAGGAATACATGTGGCTGAGGTGAAGCATCGGTATCGTCAGCCCGTTGCAGAAGTCGGCGGGCGCGATGGGGCCTTTCATGCCGATGGCCACGTCCAGGTCGTTGTGCTGCGGCCGCGGGCGTTGCGTCTCGATCAGCGAGCCGAGCTGGAACGGATCCCGCATCATGACGATGTAGGCGTCGAGGCCGTTGATGGTCATCACCCAGCAAACCTCGCTGGCAAGATAGCGGTTTTGCGGATCTGAGAACACTTTGTAAAAGGCTTCTTTGTCGGTGAGTCCCTTTCCCTCGGAGCGGCCCATTGCTTGGGCGAATTCCTTTTCGATGGAAGGCTTCGGGAAACGCGCCTCGAATCTGCCGATCGCGTAAATGTAGCGGCCGGAAGGCGGGCCGTCAGCGGCGGTGGTTGGCCGGCCCAGCAATACCGCCGGCGCTGCTTCGGCACCAGACGCCGCCGTTGTCCCGCAGGTGGCGCACGCCTGAGGAACGATGGCGGGTTGCGCAAGGCCGGTAAAGGGCGCCTGGGCCTCTGGCGCGTTCACGGCATTTCCTCGCGGCGTGCTGTCATGTTCCTCATTTACTGACGCTGAGGCCTTGTTTTGCTCTTCGATTGTTTCGGTGTTTTGCATATATGTCTCAGTTTGTAAGAATGATCAGGTTAACGTCTTGGTGAAAAAGTCATCCAATTGTTCAGAGTCGTAGCGCGCCTTTCGCAGCCGCTGCAAGGTTTTATGCCCATCATGTAAGTCAGCTTTTTGATCGCGTCGCCCAGGCCAATTTCTTCGTCTAGAATGAAGCCGGGAAGCCGCACCTCGTGAGGTCGTGGGGCGATTTCCTGGTTATGGGGTGTTTCCTGGCTCGATTTTTTCATAAATTCCCATGAACTGCATGAGGTTGGGCCAGCATTTGATGCGATGCCCAGGCGTCCAGGAGTGGCGGGACAATGGTCCGATTTTGCCGTACGCTCGAACTGCAAACGGCTGATCTCACCTCAGCCGCACTGGCCGCTGGGGATAACGACCAGAGGAGCGCGATGGTGCCCGTGACGATGGCCGCGGCCAGACTCGAACCCGTCAGTTTCCTAGTCTGTTTGCCGGGGCCAAAGCTTGCGATATTCACGCCTGGCGCCGTCAAACCCCGGTTTCCAATCGAGTTGCCGAGATTGGACTGGCT
The DNA here is from genome assembly GCA_963707025.1 of uncultured Verrucomicrobiae bacterium. Classification (GTDB taxonomy): domain Bacteria; phylum Verrucomicrobiota; class Verrucomicrobiia; order Limisphaerales; family Palsa-1400; genus JBEKOF01. Next base: position 10,541 of record CAVPOM010000008.1, read on the forward strand.
CATCAGGCTTCCCTTCTCGTCGCAGGCCACGACTGGAATTACCCACGGATGACGGGTGATGGCCGTGCTGCCGATCATGCCTTGATTTCCGGCCGCTGCCACACAGATTACCCCATGCCTCGCGGCATAATTCAAAGCCTCTTCCAGTTTCTGGCCGCCGGATGACGTTTGGCGAGTGAGTCCCACGCTCAAATTTAGCAGGTTCGCGCCGGCATCAACCGTGACGGTAATTGCGTCCGCCAGATTTTCGGGGGTGGCACTGGGCACATTATCATTCTGTGCGCCGCTCTCTTCGGAGAAGATGGGATAGACCAGCAACGTGCAGCCGGGACAAATAGAGGGCGCAGCCGAACCTCGCTTTCCATGCAAGATTCCCGCGACAAACGTGCCATGATTGCAGGCGTTGCTGCCCACCCTCGAGCATGCGCCTCTGCCTGCCACCTCACGGATATTCGAAATATCCAGACCTTCGTGTTCCATATCAACCGGGCCATCAATTAGCCCTATCTTTATCTCGGGCCTGCCAGAAGATAATTTCATTAAAGCTGGCAGCCTGATAAAATCGAACGTGCTCACCTGACGTTATGTTCTGATGGATTTCCCTATTCAACCCGGAATTTCCCATTTGATTTCTCGCCCACGAACAGCGTGGGCCTTTTTCGTGATTTTCCGCCTGCTCCACAGATTTGCAAGTCTTTTTTCGAGTCCGCTCCCCGCTTTTCTCTGGCGGAGGGGGTGTTCCGATGCTTTTTTGCCTCCAATGCCCTTTTTCTCCAGGATGAGAAGACACCTCTTCCAAGGTTTCCTTTGTTTTCATGCGCGTCCTCTCACTTTTCCTTCATCCGGTTGCCGCTGCGGGCAGTCTCAGCCGCCCAATTCCTTCCAGAATCGCCCGGAACAACTCTCGCGGCACCGCCACCTCCGCCATCTGGAAGACGATCTTCCGGGAATGGCGCACGACCTTCGCCCCGATCTTGATCAGTTTCTCCCGCAACGTCGTCAACGACCAGTGACGAACCGCTCTGGGCAGCACCGCCTGCCGCAGGAAGTTGCCCAGGTTACGGGAAGTTCCTTGCCATTGATTTCACATTCCTGGCGCGACGCGGCCGGACATCAAGTGAGGAAGTTCTGAACCTGCGGGCTGTCCTTGGCCCTTGCGACGGCAGCCACCCATTTCTGTGCGTGGTAGCCAGTCAGTGAAGAGCAGCGAAACCAGCCGGGAGCGCGGGTACGACGCGGGCAGGGTCAACTGCGCAGGCGGCACATCCTGATGGACACGATGGGACCGTTGTTGATGGTCCTGGTCTTCTCCGCCAACGTGCAAGACCAGGACGGGGGTGCCGGTTGCCCATAATGAAGCAAAGCGAAATGATCCTCCCCGCCACTGATTTCTTCCAGCCGCGAAGGGTTCGGCGTGGCACCGGGACTGCGCGGGTTGCAATCGCCGTGCCATGCCGGCATGGTGCTTATCTGTTTGGACAATCCGCAAATTATTTCCGGTTGAATTTCCGTTCCCATTCCTGAAGGGTGTCGAGCACGGCTTCAAATTCAGGCGGTTCAACAAAGAACATTTGCCGCATTTTAGCATAATCCTCCCGCAATGCCGCAATGCGTTGAGTTGGCGGGTATAAGTGCAAGGTTCCCTTGGCCGCTTCCTCATATCTCGCCCAGGATGATCTGAAAAACAGGCTTTTGTGTTTGGCAACCCGGTCCAGGAGGTCAAGCCGCTGGACGGCTTCCGGGGCGACGCCTTTGCGAATCAACTCGCAAAAATCATAGTAATGGCGCGAAAACCGTTCGGGGATCGCCTTCTCTGCCGGACGATGGAACTCCGCGTGGAGAATGGTGGCCTTTTCCCAGAATGTACGCTCCGCTGAAAGGACCTTGATGGCGCAACTCGGCTCCCGGAATCCCTTCGGAAACTGCTCGGCAACATACGATGTGATGGTTTTTGTCTCGCACGGCCAATGGTCCGACCGCGCCCCCATTTCAATTTTCACCGCCCGGCGAATGTAGCGGGATGTTTCCTGGGGGAAAGTCGTTGGATATTCAAACAACAAAGTCTGTTGATCGGGGTCATCGTTATCCTGGCGGAGCGCCCATTGCTGACCAAGGCCAATTCTCGCCCTGATGGCGGATTCCAAGCTGGGCTGGAGTTCGCCTGAGATTTTCTGCTGGCAGGAGGTGATAAGGGCCTGAATGCGTCGTTGTTTTTCCTTGTTGCTGGTGCCGGCCTCCGGCTCGTTGGCCCCTCCAAATCCGAGAAATCCCCGGTCAATCGAAATGTCAATATCCTCGGAAAACCGCTCAATGATTTTGAACACCTTGGACAACGAAGTGCCGCCTTTGAATATCAGATGCCCGCCAATGGTCGGCAACCGGAACAATTCCTGCAAAGTCCAGCAAACCCAAAAGTCCTTCTCAACGATTTGGGCCTGGATGTTCCGCGCGGTGGCTGTGCCCTCGAAATAGATCCTCCGCTCCTCCGGTTTCAACTTTGCAAAATCATCCATGTATCAAGTTCCAGCGGCCAGACGCCGCATGATGCCGGCAATCCAAGCCGGCGCAAAGGCAGCGTCTGCCAATAATCGTTTGCGGTCGGTGGGAGCCAGTCTGAAATCAAGCCGCTTAATGGTGGCATCGTTGACATGAGCCTTGCCAAGATAACGCAGCGCGTGGATTACCAAACCACTGATGCTTCCTGCCGTCGCCATGAGGCGTGGAGAAGTTTGTTTCAGTGATATATCGAGCTTTCCAAGCCGGACACGCTTGCTGCGTCCATCCGTCAAAAAGACCACTTTGGCCGGAACCTGATCTGACAAACCCAGCAGATTGGCGGCATACGCGCCGGTGGGCTGCAATCGTGTCCCGGTTTTGCCCGCCAGAGCCTTGGCCACGTTGTCAATTTCGGGTGCGGTCAATCCAACAATCGGGTGTTGGTGGGGGACATCATACAAACCGCGCGCCACCCGGCGGACAGTTTTTGCCGTCGCCATTCGTGAAAGCGCCTTGTCCACGGCAGGCCGAGAGCCAAGATCAAGAAAGTCGGAAGCCGAGAAAACCCAGCCGTGCCCGCGCTTTTTAATCCGCGCAAGCATCGCTTGTTCTATTGGATTTGACACGTTCATTTGATATCCATTGTCAGAAATATGTATATGATTATCTGACATAAAGCCAGCCCTTTTTGGTTCCACGAACGAAAAAAAGAGGGCAACCCTTTCCGATCACCCAATCGCCATTGCGAGAAGTTGAAATACATATCCGCGTTTTGGCCCCGAAAATCAAGCCCTGTTTAGTAATTGTTGGGAGTGACCTGCAAAGCTGCTTAAAAAATCACCGCAGCCATGCGATGGCGGGGGAGGGAAGAGATTCCCAACCCGCTGGACGCTCTTTCTGCGCCAAGGGACACCCCCCGAGTTGGTTTCGCGAGAAGGGGAATGCTGGCCTGAACAAAGGCCGCCGCCGCGAGATTGCTGGCAAACCAAAAGGCATGAACAAGCAAACCCGGAAAACAAAACTTATCGATGACGGATTTATGACCGCTCCGGGCTATCCGTTTTCGGCCCGCGACATCTTCGGCGATTTGCGCTCCAGGCTTGCCGCGGAGCACCGGCGCCCGATGAGCTTCGAGCGATTGGCCAAAATGCTCGGCCGCTCCAAGAGCACCACTTACAACTGGTTCGACATCTTTCACCACCCGCAGGTGCTTGGCTTTTTATGCCTGTTGGAGCGATTGCCGCCGGCAGAACGCCAATCTTTCATCGAGGCCCACTGTCGGGCTTACCCGACTTTGGATGACCCGCGCCTGGCCCATGCCCACGGAAAAACAGGCAAATTGCCGGAGTTGCTGGATCAGAAGGCGGGTCTGACCATCATCACCGGCGGCACGGATTTCTCACGCACCTTCGTGTTTACCGCTCTGGCCCATGCCGCCAGCCGGGCGGGCGGAAAGCTTCCCGCGGCGGCGGGAATCGATCTCCATCGCTCCAACCTTTTCGTTCCGGTGGAATCGCTGATTTACATCAATGGAGATCTGGGCCCGGATCATGCCCGCCGACTCACTCATAAAATATGGCCGCGGGTTCTGACTTCGGGGGCGCCACGTTTGTTTTTTAACCGGGTGTGGTCCTCCGTGCCGGAGGTTCGCGAGGATCTGTTGCGCTGCGCCGGGTTCAAGCACGTCGTCATTGCCGAAGAGGGGGTGTCGGACGTGGGTGACCTGAAGACCAGGGTCTCCACCCCTATTCATGTATTGACGCTTTCAACCGCCAAATCGGTTCCGGAGGGGATTTTGGTGAATTGCCGGTGCGTGCAGCGCGCCAAACGCCCGGGGAATTGAGGTTTTGGAAAAAAGGTCGTCCAATGGATTGGACATTTCTGGCCTTGGCGTCAAGGACGAAGCACCGTGACGGCGTTATGTGCCAGATTTAGAGGCCCAGCTTGAGAAATAATTTGGTCCGCACGTAATCCATGCACCCCAACAAAATCATAGCCGTCCTTCGGGAACATGGTTTTGCCGAGGGACGATTGATCGCGAATTCAAAAAGCGGCTATTACAAGCGGCACCGCAGCCACTTTGTTGTGTTCAACGCACAGGTTTGCAGCGTTGACGACCGGCTGCTCAAACAGGCCGACCTGGACCTGACGTTGGACGGGGAGAAGCTCACGCAGGCCGCGCGCGCGGCGGGAGAGAACTTCTACGTGCTCTACGAGAACGATCCGAGTCCATTTTGGAAACCCGGTTCGATACCGATGTCCCGGGTCCTGCGGGACGCGGTCTGGTGGACGCGGATCCATCGGGAGGACGAGGACCTCTTCCTCCCCATGAATTCTGGTCCCCTGAAGAGAAAGCGGGTTCGATTGCGTTGCAGCCTGGGCCGTTGGCAAAATCGGCCAGGCTACTCTGTGGATTTGTGGGACAAACCGGCCTGGGGGATCGGTCGCAACATGTCCGGCGCGACCGTTCAGGTGCTGGGACACCCGCCCAGGGGTCTCAGGCCGACGGAGAAAGATGAGGTTTTCACGGCTGAAATCTCCAAAACCCGGGGGCGCCCTGTGCGTCCTGTGTTTTACTACCGCGTCGGATTGCTGGACTATGTTTGGTTCAGTCACGGCGCCGCCGTCCCGGCGGTCTTGTATGACCACACCGTCCGACGGTTGGATTCGGTCAGGTTCACATGGCACAAGGACAGTGCGGCCATCCATTTGCGTCAGGCGGGCGGAGTGGTGGGCCTGTTTTGGCCATGCCGCATTTCTGCGCCGGAAGTTGTTGCCAAGGCGCGGCGGCGGTTGTTCCGACGCTTTGCAAAAACCACAGCCCCGAAGGGGAGCCGAATGCTCTACGAACTGGAATCGGGGGAGCCTTCTTGACGCATGAAAATAATTGTCCTCTTGCCGTTCATTCTATTGGTGCGGGTGACCGCCCATTTCGATCCCCACCTGTTTCGATATTGGGATGTTCATTCGCTGGACCACTGGCGCCTTTGGGGCACCACCTGGAAAGGCTATGCCATCGGTCTGGCCGGGTGGGCGATCTTGCTGGGTGGCCTGTATTCCCTCGTCGTTTGGCTATGGTGAAAATAGAAAAACGTGAGGCAATTCCCGAGGCTGATAATCGGTTGGCCAGGGCCATGTCCAGGGGAATCACCGCGCGCCGAAATCTGATGGAAGCAGATGGGGGAACCCGATATATTTGACGTATGGCCGAGAACATTTTTGAAAACGAGCGACATTTGCCCAAAATTGACCTGCTCGAATACCACGGCGCGGGCTTAATTGTGCCCTGCAAATCGGGGGTGTGGATTTACAACCAAGTTGGCGGTCATGCGTGCAATGATCATGGCCTGGAGGGGGTGTTTGTCCCAATACGGTGGAGCACAGAATGTCTTGAACGCCACTTCACCGGGCCGAAGTGGGGTGGCTGGTGTGATAGCGAGATAGACGCTGAAACGGCCGATTTGATCGAAGCCTGGGTCAGCGATGCATGCAGAAATCGGCGCCAAGGAGTTCCATTCAAAATGAATCGGGATCGAATGCAACAAAGCCAGGAGGCGTGGATATGGATGACCTTGACCGGCCCCACGTACCTGTGTTTGGGTATAGCTGGCTTCCAGGGCGACGTTTTGCTTACTTGGCGGAACAGCGATTGATTGTCGTGCTTATGGTGGACGGAATTAATTTAGGTTGGATGACGACGAATTAGATTTCCCGATGGATGCCGAATGAAGCGTCGAACACTCAAGCGACACCGCCCCGGCCAACTGCCGGAGCACCATCACAATGTTTACGTCGTGCTGCTTGAGCGGGCGGTCGGCAAAATCCGAAAGGTTCGTGCCGAAAACCCGAAGCGCAATCCCAAGAAACCCTGCCTCTACGTTGGGATGACAGGGCTGACCCCGGAGGAACGTTTCGCCAACCATAAGGCGGGAACCAAAGCAGCCGCGGTGGTCAAACTCTACGGCCTCCGCCTTTTGCCGGAATTGTATGAGCACCTGAACCCGATGCCGTATGAGGCCGCCGCCCAGATGGAAAAGGATTTGGCGGAGGATTTGCGCCGGGCCGGTTACACGGTCACGGGTGGGCATTAGCCCGGCGCGAGCAATCGCGCCAGCAGCCCTGAGAACCGATTTTCCGTCCGGTTATTTCGCACCGCCATCCCCAGCGCCTTTCGCTGCCCGATGAGCACGACCAGCTTCTTGCCCCGGGTAATGCCCGTGTAAACCAGATTCCGCTGCAACAGCAAGTACTGCTGCATGGCCAGTACTGGGGACGTGTTCTGCGCCGGCGCACTCATTTTGGCACCTGTGGTTCAACGGTATTCATGTTACCGAAACGACGTGGTATTTCACAACGGAACCGCCCAGTTTGGCTGTCCAACGCTGGCCCGCTTTCTTGCCCATCAGGTTCTGGCCCAAGGGAGATTGAGGAGTAATCACCGTGATCTCTTTCCGCTTGTGTTCGATTTCCAGGCCGCCATTCTTCGGAGCGATGAAATAAAGGGATCGCGTGCCGCCGGCATCCAATTCCACCAGGGAGGTCAAATCAATTGGTTCATCAGCGGCGAATTCCTTGGCCGTCAGGGCTTCGTAGATCTCAATCGAGTCCAGGATCTCCTTTGCCTGCCTGGCCTGACCGCCGGCCAGATAAGCCGCTTCGAGTCCGCGCGTGTCGTATTTGCTTTCCGCCTTGCTGCTCTCGTGCGTGGCTTCCGCATGAGACGCCCGGGCGGCCTTTTCCAAAACACCCAGGCTTTGGCTCAGGCTGGCAACGATTTGTTTTATCAACCGGGATTTGTCCATTTCGTGATCTGTTCGTTGAGCATGGAAGACAACTTTTTTAGCCGCGGCGCGCGTGCGCTGACACCTCACGATCAAAGTCGGGCGACGGCTGGAAGCCTCGTTCGTGCCAGCGCGGGGTTGGAGGCCTTCCTTCCACCAAACAGGGCCAACTCGAAGACCTTGAAAAAGCAGTCCACGTCCTGAAATCCTGTCTGGCGAAGCCATTGGCATTGCACCTCCAGCGGCGCAAGAATGTTTTCCTTTTTGTCAGGACGATTGTAGTAGGTCGCTTCGATTTCTTGCCGGGGTGTGCCGGGTTTCGCGCTCTTGTGGAAACGAATCAGATGATCAACAAACAGGCCGTCAAACAGATCCTCGCCTGCGCGCGTTGCCGAGGCGACGTGCTCAAGGTTCAGGAAGACGCCTCCCGGAGCGAGAATGCCATGAATCTCGGCATAAAGCGCCTTCTTGCGGCCATCTGCCTGATGGTGGATGGCGAACCCCGAAACCACGACATCGAAGGGGCCTTTGTCCGCCACGGCGTCCAACCAGGAAGGATCTGAGAAATCTGCCTTGAGGACAGTCGCTCTCGATGAGTTTGCGAGCTTGGCCCGAACTGCCGCGAGCATGGGGTCCGAAAAGTCAGTGAAGGTCACACGAACGCTTGGGAACTTCTCCAGCAACATGCGACCCAGAATGCCGTCGCCACACCCAACATCGAGGATTCGTGAAGGCCGGGGGATCCACAGTTCCACGATCTTCCCCATGACCTCCAGTTGAAGGTCGGCCCCCGGAATGGCACCACGCACCCCCTGAAGAAAAGCTGTGGCCAGTTCTTCTGTCTGCCATTGGCTCTTTGATTCAGTCATTCTGTGTCTTCAACAATTACCCGAGTCGGCAATGTTGTCGCGTTCTTTCGAGTGAAGCCATTGGAGCCGCCGCCCGAGCAACCATAACGAAGGCGGCCCTGCTCACTCGATTCGCTCCGGGATGATCGGCGAAGAAAACCCGCAGATAGAACCAGCCCTTATTTCTTCACATGCCCGGAGACCAGCTTCGTCATCTCAAACATGCTGACCTGCTTCTTGCCGTTGAACACGGCTTTCAGCGCCTCGTCAGCATTGATGAGGGTCTTCTTTTTTGCATCCTGCAACCCGTTCTTGCGGATGTAAGCCCAAAGCTTTTTCGTCAACTCCGTCCGTGGAAGGGATTTGTCGCCAATTATTTTGGCGAGGGCCTCGTCCGGCGTGACCGGTTTCATGAATGCCGCGTTCGGTGTTCTTTTTGCCTTTTTTAGTGTTTTAGCCATGCCTTCATCTGCCCGGTTGATGCGCGGAAGGCAATCTTAATATTCTGGTACCAGGGAGAAGCAAAAGCATTATCCGCCTTTGGAAATCCAACTTCGCCTTCGCCCAAACTCAGTCTTGGTGCTAATGTTGATCCGCCATGAACATTCATTCCAGCAGCCGTCCGCATTTATTTGAGCCGATGACCATCAAATCCGTCACGTTGCGCAACTGCATCGGCGTGTCGCCCATGTGCGAGTACCTCTTCGGTGGACGGCGCGGCGACGGATTGGCACCTGGTGCATCTGGGATCGCGCGCGGTGGGTGGGGCGGGGTCGGTCGTGGCCGAAGCCAGCGCGGTTTCGCCGGAAGGCCGGATCACACCGGGCGATGCCGGCATCTGGGCGGAAAAGCACGTCGAGCCGGTGGCCCGCATCAATCGTTTTCTGAAAGAGCATGGGGCGGTGCCGGGGATTCAGATCGCGCACGCGGGCCGCAAAGCCTCCGCCGCGCGCCCATGGGAAGGGGGCGCCCATCTGGCGGACCAGGACGGCGGCTGGCCAATCATTGCCCCCAGCCCGCTGGCCTTTGGCGGTGACTCCGCGCGGGGACTGGCGGGCCCGAGCGACGCGGAAGCGCGCACGTGGCTGGATGAAGCTGGGAGTGTACCAGAATAAAGGGGCGCCGCCGCCATCCTCCGGGATGAGATCCGCGGCCGGGATGGCGGCCCTCTTCAAGGCTGGACGCTGCACAGGGGGGATTATTGCAGCAGTGGACCAATCGCTCTTCCCAGCCCTTCGGCAGCACCATCGTGCCTAGCCGAAGAATTCCGTCGCGCGCCCAGATAAAATTTGCTCCGCAAAATTCAATTGATGAAAAAGGGGGAAAGCTGTAATTTGGAGATGAAGATGACATTAGAGACAATTAATGATGAGGAATTAGCTGCGAAACGCGCCGAACCCGCCCCTGCTCGGGCTTTACTGCCTCGTATTGCAGGACAGCATTTGTCATCCTTGCGCCGGAAAATTCTAAAATTGTCCGGCGATCAACCGGCCTCGGCCTGCCTCAGGCAGCTGGCGGTAAACCGCGGGTGCCGACATTACGAAAGCACGTTTGAGCCGCCTTCCTTTTTGCCAACGGGCCTGGCAACCCTGACGAATGAGGAGTTGGCTGTTGCCCTCTGTTTAATAGATAACGACAACTATCCCTTAAACGTCAGAATTGCAGCTCAATTAATAGGAGCAAAGGGCGTGTCGGCAGAGAAACTTGCGCTGTTGGCCGAAAAAGAGCGCTGCACCCCGGTAATCGCGCATATAGCCAATGCCGGTAAGAAAGTGGAGCCAACAAATCCTTTTTGGTCGGATGTCCTAAAGCACTTGCCCAAAAGAAATCTCAGTTTTCCTCCACGGCTGCCCCATTGGACCCGATTTGTCAGCATGACAGGAATCACAAGACAGGGGGGCAATCACACAGAATGGTTACGCCCAACGTTTTCATCCAAATCAAATTAACAGAGCTTCCTGCTCCAACCCAGCGTTGTGACGATCAATCAGTTCGACGACTTGGCGAACTGCAGGCAATTCCGATCGGCGCAGTCGAGCGAGCATGGCCTGGCTGTTGATTCGATTGAGCAATTTGCTATTGGAAAAGCGGGCAAAGCGCAACTCTAAATCGGCGGGCAAATGGAGGGCAATGCGTTGCCCCAACTCCGAGTGCAGCCGCTGAAATTCGGACAAGCCGGCCGGGTCATAATCCGGCAGATGCAGCACCCTAAAGTTGAGATCGGTTGTGGCAACCAGCCACCGCAAGGCGCGATTGGAAATCCTCCCGTGACCGTAAATCACCGCGTCCGCGACGAGATTGAGTCGCTCGGCAGATGCGAACATTGCCGGGTTTTCCACCAGTATGCACGGGCCGCTCAACCGATACGGACTGTCCGGCGTCAGGACAAAGGAGAAAACGCCATGTGCGGCGGTGGCCGCGGCCGCGCCGACAGGCCTGCCAGCCTTCAATAATGCCTCATCCCGCCACACGCGCAGTGAGATAATCTCATTTCCGGTGTTCGCCATTGCCTTCGAATCTCGGAATCAACCCACGCTCATGACACGGCTTTCGATACCGGCTGGCAGCGCAACCTCCGGGAAGCGCTGGCGGCAAAAGTCACTCAGTGCGCCGGCATCGTTGACGACAAGCCGACGCCCCGCGCCACTGCGCTTCCAAGCCAGCACTGCCGCATCGAAAAGCGGCGCCAGGAGCTTTAAGAATGCCCTGCCGCATTGGCTCGCGGGCAATGCCCCGTTTTTCATCAACTCGCGCAGCCTGATTTGTGCCTGAGCTTGGAGTTTCATTGCTTGGCGGCGGGGGACATGCGTTTGACGCTCACGCGATGCTTGTGGCGCAGAACGATCCGACCCTTTTGTGGCTGAAGGAAGTACAACGTATCCACTTCGCTGACGGCTTCAGGCGCAGCGGTTATGGCTATGAAACCAAGTTGCCGGGCGGTGCGCAGAATGGCCTCGCGATTGGCCGGATCCAGCGTTTGAATTTCATCAAGGAAAAAGGGCACGGCACAATCATCACGCCGCAATTGATCTTTCAACAAAAGGAGGTTGAAGAGCACTTTGATCGCCATGGTCGTGCCATCCGACTCGATTTGCCGGAAGTTGTGGTAGGTGTGGCGCTGGTCGTCCGCACCGGTCACAGTAAAACCGAGGGTGAACAGATCGGCGAACCGGATCACCGGGTTGTCCTGAATCTTTCGGCGGAAATTGGCGATGGCTGATTCCTGTTGCGGATCGTTATCGAACAGACCGCCCGGTTCAAATGCCGCCAAGCGTTTGATCCAACTCACCATGTCGTTTTGCTCCTCGACTTCCAGCTTGACGGCTTTAAGGTTGGACACCTGAACCTTGGCGAAAGCCCGATTTAGATTTGTGGCCGCGCTACGGACGTGGTCGAGGCTCCTTAACACCAGGGCGAAAGTTGCCTTCAGCCCGTGAATATGAGCATTCCAATCCCGCGCGAGCGCGTCCTCTTTTTCGGCTAATGCCTCGAATTCCGCCTGCAAGGCCCCGACGCTCTCGGATTCGTTTTCACCACGAAACTCGTCTCCGAACCACTGTTCGGTCTGAATCAGCAAATTTGCGATTTCGGTGGATAAATCCGTCTGCAAATCCTGCTGCCTGACGAACAACGCGATGGCAGCGTCGAAGTCGTCCGGAATGCCCTCCGCCACCCGGGTTTTGACCGCGAATTCCGGGAAGATACATTGATTGAAATTTCCCATGACTTTGTTGAAATCGTCCTCCCGCCTCCTGATTGCGTTTTCCTCCCCCGCTTGGGCTTTCTTAGCATCGTCCAGTTGCGCCCCGAGCTTGGCGATGCGTTCATTTGCCGCGGTAATGCTGTCTTCAATCTTCTTCAACTCGGCGCGCTGGCGCGGTTCATCGGCTTTTTTTCTTTGATATTCCTCGAAGCGAAACAGTCTTCGCTCCTTTCCCTCAACAAGAACCTGGCCGTCGTTTCCGGTCTTGCCTTCAACCTCCTCACGCCGTGACTTGAGCTGGTCCTCAAGAGTTTTGCGTTGTTCGATAGCGGTGAGGATTTCTTTCCAGCGCTTGAGCGTGGTTTGATATTCGGCCAGTTGCTCGCGAGCGGTATCCAAGTTCTCGAGGCCCGCCAGCGGTTCGCCACCCTTGGGCAATGGAAATGAAATGGCGGCGTCCCCATAGATTCCGTCTCGCATTCTCCCCAGCAGGCCCCGCAAGGTGGCGATTATTTCCTCCCGTCGCGAAATAACGGCACCATTCTTGCCCAGCGGCATCTCCAATAGATCGCGATTAAGGACGCGAAAAACAAGGTTGAGTTCGTCGTCGCTGAAATGCTTGCGAAGCTCGGTGACGGCAAGGTGATCAAATCGTGCGATGACCTGCTCCTTTTGCTTCACGAAGCCGCCGAAGACATTGACGTTGCGCCTGGCCTTGTCGAGCGATTCGCTCTCGGCGTTATCAAGCCGAATTTCCAGCTTGCGGATTTCCTGCTTGAGGTTGGCAATCGCAGTCCGTTCCAATTCGTCTGGAAATGCGGCGAATTCCTTGTCGAGCGCCTTCAAATCGTCGAGCGGCTTTTCCAACTTGCCCTTCTCAACTGAGAAGTCGTTCACATCTTTCCGCCGATCGGTCAGTTCCTCATCGAGTTCTTTGACCTTCCGCTCACACGATGTTTTTTCCTCATGGAGCTTGGCGACAATCTCCTCGTGCTCCCTTTCAAACGTCTGCCGCTTCGTGCGCAGGTCTGTCCAACGCCAAACCAATTCTCCACGGGCCGTTTCGCGTTCGGCAAACTTGTTCACGAGCCGTTCCACAAGTGACTGGTGCTTTTTGAATTTCAATAACTGGTCGCGACGCGCGCGGATGCGGTCGTAATCTTCGCCGAATAATTCCCGCGCGTCGAATGCCGCTCGAGCGGTCGGGATGTCCGCCAGCATCAGCAGGCGATCGCGCATCTGCTCTTGAGTGATGGCGCTCAACGTGAGCAGGTTTTTCAATGTCTCGCGGAAATGATGATATTTGTCGCTGTCGCGCAACGCCACGATGCCGAGGCCGCGCCCATCGCCGTTGACAGCGGGCAGAAGCAACTCCCTTTGCTCCTGCGCGTTTTTGATGACGCGGAATTGTTTTAGCGCCAAACCAGCGTTCACGTCGCGCGGCTCGCGGACCTGATTTTTCGCGTCGAGAAAATCGGCGGCGACAAATGGACCGGCGTAAAAAAATCGCTCCGGGTCGCCGCCGCAGGTTTTACTTTGGCCGCGCCAACCGACGACGCACTGGCCGGTCGCACTGAGGCACTCGAAGAGGATGTAGCTGTATTGGCTTGGAAAGTAGAAATCCCGCGTTTGCTCCGCAGTGTAAGACCCGAAGTCCATGTGCCGGCGGTCATCGAGGTAGAGAAACTGGAGTGTGTTGATCAGCGTGGTTTTACCGGTGTTATTTGGACCGACAATTTGCAGCGCCCCCGCCAACTCCACTTCGGCGTATTCATAACGGCCAGAGCGGATGAGTATGAGTCTTTGGGGGCCAGTGGACATGATTATGCGTTCGTAACCGTGGGAGCGGCAAAGCTGCGATTGTCCGCAGCGGAAGGATCGTGAGATTCGGCGCCGCCGCCGACACCGCCCTGTGCGGCGTGCGCGACCTCAAGACACTTCGAGAATACCCGGTGAAATGGGCGGAGAAAGCGAAATTCATCTTCGCCCAGAAATTTGACCCAACCGATGCGTTCCATGTGCTTGAGCAACGTTTTCAAATCCGGCATGTCATGAACTTCCACCTGCCGGAGCAACGCAGTATAGCGGTCCAGAGTGAAATGCGGCAGCGCCGCGACCAGAAAGTTCGGGCCAAAGATGAATTCCTCCATCGGCCGGCCTTGGTTGGCGGCGTAGTCAATAATGATGTAGGAGAACACGGCGATGCGCGGCAGAGTTTCAGGCACCGTCTCCGGGTTCTCCGGCTCGAAATAAAAGAATTCCCGCTCGTGACGAACGAGCACCAGGCCGATCGCGGCAAAGTAGCTGGCATATTCATCAAACCGCGCGCACAACACGGAAAATTCCGGCTCATCGTCCGGACCGAGATGATATCCCCGTTTCAGGCGGTCAAAAAGGGTCGTTAGATGAGGAAGTTCGTTCATGTGGAAGTCAACGTGAGGGGCGACGCTTTAATTTCGCCGTCCCGAGTTTGGTAAACGCGCGGTGTTTGCTCGGTGAAAGCGGCGCGAAAGTCTCGATGAAACACCAACCCGCCAAACCCCGCCAGCACGTCCGACGTGTCCCGATCAGGTTGCTTGGTCACCAGCCAGTTCAGCAAATCCTCCACCGGCAAATCAGCGCGCACCAGGTCGGGCAGCGAATCCAGCCACATCAGCCTGAGCAGTGCGCCGGGGTCTTCCTCCTCAGTGGAGAATTCCAAAACGGGCGGCGGCTCGGGCGGGTGTTCGATGACACGGCGCAAGGCTGATAAAATTGCCGCGTCGCCCGGCACATTTTGGAAACGCGACACGGCTATGCTGATTAGATACTCATTGCCCCACTTCGACAATCCGTCCGTTTGGAGCTTTTCCAACGCGCGGGCCGCGCCTTCGGCGATAAAGCTCGATCGGCGCAACGATTCATAAAGAGGCTGAATCTCCTTGCGGCATTGGGTGAAGACCCTCAGTCCGTGCGAAGCCAATAGGCGCAGAAAACGCAGATTGCGGGTGAGTGCGGGATGGTCGTTGAATAAAGCCTCTTCCCTCGCGCGGTGCAGCAGCCTTTCGGTCTCGTCAAAGGTGGCGCGCAACGGCCCATCGGCCCGCACGATCTCAATCATTGGCTCTACATAACGTTCCATCCAGTGAACAATGCGCTGATACTTCTCCCGCACCGAAACCCGGGCGCGCTCGGTCTTATAGCGCGCGACTTCGCCAAGAATTGCGTGTTGCGTCTCGTCCAGATCCGCATGGATGCGGCGCAATGTCTGGCTGATTTCTTCGAAGGCGAGCTTGACGTGTTGAACGTCTTCCTCATCCAGGGCGCGGGCCAGGCGCTTGCCGGTCGTCTCCAGCGACAGGACATAGCCGCGGATCATCTCCGGAGTCGCAGGGTTCGCCTCGTTGAACAGGTACATCAGCAGCCGCGCCACCGGATCAGCCATGAAGAGCATTTCACTGCCCGGTTCGGTCGGAACGAGAATTTGCAGCTCTCGCAAACGCCGCCACGCCGTTTCCGGCAATTCCTCTCCGACGCCGGGATTTGCGCGGATCAATCTCATTGCCTCCGCTTCGGAAATCTCTCCACCGCGTTCGGCCAGCGCACGCAACAACGACGCGTGGTTGGCGCAGAAACCGAAGAAACTCTGCGGATTGATTTTCATGCATGGCAGGGCGACCTCTTTTCATGGTCACGATGCCTGTATGAATTCTGCCCATTTCTCACTGAATTGGAAAGCCTGCAAAAAGAATGGTCAGCAATGCCGACACACCGCGATACTTGACCTTGCTGCAAACCAGAGGTGAACAAAGTGCTGCAAGCGGCCGAGGGATATGGAGGGTACCCCAGCGAACCGTGCAAGAGCGTTGATCCGAAGATGGTGATCGAACTGTAGTTCTCTCCCGTTGCACCGCAAGCGTCTGGACCATCATGCGCTACAGCCAGATCGCTGGCTCGATTTTGGAATTGGCTTCCCCGTCTGCCGCACCCCGATGCCCCAGTGGAAATGCGGACACGTCAACTTCTCGGTCAAATCTTCTGCATACCAACGATCAAACATATTCATATTCAGACGCGGAATCTAAAGTCCACTTCAGAGATGGTTTTTCAGCAGATTTCGTGGAGGCAGAATCTGCGCTCCGTGCGAAAAAGCGCGCCAGAAACCATCAGCGCAAAAATATGGGCTGGTCTATGCCACCTTGGGGATTTCGGTTTCCATTTCGAGCGTGAGAATTTTGCCGCTCTTCTCCGCCCGGCGCGTTGCCTCCTCATATTCCTCCAGCGACGGCAATTGCTTCTGGGCCTTCTTGGCGTAGGCGCGGTGGACCATTTTCGAATTCTGCCCGAGCACGCGCTGGGCGTAGCGTTCGGGGTAACCGTTGTCGGCGGAGCGCTCGGCCCAGGCATACCGGTAGGAGTGCAGCGTCACGCCGGTGATGCCCAACCCCTCGCAACGCTGTTTGAATTCCGTGGAGCGGTGTCCCTCCCGAATGTTAATGAGATAGGGAAACAGCGGACCCTGGCGCGGTCGGCGCAGGATGACCTTCCAGGCCTTGGGGCCGATGCGGCAGCCGCTCAGACTGGATGTTTTCAGGCGCTCGTAGGAAAAGCCGCGCCGCTTGTAATCCAAATCCCCGGCCTGCAACGAGGCGATGTCTGATTGTGATCCGCCGAAATACCAGCACAGTTCATAAAAATCCCGGCGCTCGGGATTGCTTTCCCGCTCCAGGATCCGCTGGTGTTCGTCCCGGGAGATGCCCCGCTGGTCTTTGTATGCAACCTTGGGGAACAACCGCTTGGGCAAGACCCGCTTGGGCAGCCAATCCATGTCCACCGCGTAATTCTGAAAACGGCGGAGGTACATGTTTGTGCTGACCGTTCCGGCGCGCAGCACTTCCAGGAAATCCGCCGCCTGGGTCTCGACCAGCACCTTGCCTTCGATCAGCTTGTAGGCGGGGTCCTTGAGGGCGGTCAGGTAACGTTTGAGGGTGGGGCCTTCCTTGTCCTTGATGATATCGTCCATGACGAACCGCCATGTGCGGGTGGCCACGCCGGGGTCGGTGGCGGACAGGTAAACCATGCCCATGCGGCGGTTGATTTGAGGCTGGCGGACCGCTTCGTTTTTGGCGTGGACCAGGCGCCCGGCCTCAGCCTCGTCCTTGGTGCGGAGGCTCTTGCGCTCTCCGGTGTTGGTGTCCTCGCAGTAAAAGGTGCCGCCGCGGCTGCCCACCTTCACGCTTCTGAATCTGTTTTTCACAACTGTCATGCTCCTATCAGCATAACAGCCCTAATTCCAACGACATAACAGGCAGTGGGCGCCTACGCGCCCAGAGGTTGCGTCTTCACCCTGAGTAGCTCCTCAGGTATGCGTTTTGGTGTGCGTTGGGCCATTTTGGCCCCCCTCGCCGCCGAATCTCCGAGGGTCCCAGAGGGAAATCGGAATGGAGGCGGGGGTCGGAATTGCACGGTTTTCCCCCCGTGGCCTGATTTCGCTAACGCCAGAACTCCCGTATAACACCCGCATACATGTTCCAAACTATGCTTGTACTCAACTTGTACTAACTTGCTGGCATTTTTGCTGGCACTTCTGCTGGCACCTTTGCTGGCAGTTCCAGGGGCAGGAAGGTGTTCTGCCGCATCAATAGAATTCATCCGTGTCACTGAAAAGATGACGCCGTTGAGTATCGTTCCGGGGCCGGATTGTTCCGATTTCACCGGGGCGGCGGCGGGGAGGCGCTCAAGATTCTCGACGCTCATGCTCTGTAAATAAGAGCTACGATGATGGGCATTTCGTGGATTGGATGTTTTGGCTGATCTTCTCACACCAATGCCGCTTAAGCATTTCATCGAGAACAAACGGCGTCGAGATGGAAGAGCCTATTGGTTGCCGGGAGGTGTGGGGTTGAGTTTCACCCGGAACCACAGGATACGGATAGCTGTGGCGGCGAGTCCCCCAGAGTGGGCGTTTCTCGCTCCAGCAATGGAAACGGACATGGAGGGGGTGGAGGAGGTTTTGCCCAGTCAGGAAAGCACATGGGGTCCCGGGCGGTGGTGATCGTCTGCCGCGACGAGGATGCCGCGCGCAAAAACTTCGGTGTGACCGGGGAGGGCATCGGCATTTGCCACACGCGCACCGGACGGAGGTTTTTTGACAGCGCCGCCGTGGAAGCGGAATTCCTTGCGCACGTTCACGCCGCCGTCACGGCCGCCGGGTTTTGGGAAGAGTTCAAGACCGATTGGCTTTGCCTTGATTGCGAACTCATGCCGTGGTCGGCCAAAGCGCAGGAGCTGTTGAAGCAGCAATATGCCGCGGTTGGAGCATCCGGGCGGGCCACTCTGGCGGACGAAATTGCCGTGCTCCAGCAGGCTGCGGCGCGCGGCCTCGACGTGAGCGAATTGCTGGCGCGGACGACAACGCGCCGCCAAATGATGAACGATTATATTGCGGCATACCGGCGGTATTGCTGGCCTGTGAACTCCGTGGCCGACCTGAAGCTCGCGCCGTTTCATTTGCTGGCCACGGAAGGGAAGGTCCATGTGGACCAGCCACACGACTGGCACATGCAGACTTTGGCGCGTTTGGCGGGTGGCATCATCGTCGCCACCCCCTTCCGTATCATTGACGTGACCACTCCTGAGAGCGAAGCCGAAGGCGTCCAGTGGTGGGAGGTACTGACTGGACGCGGCGGCGAGGGCATGGTTGTGAAACCGCTGGAATTCATTGCCAAAAATCGGCGGGGGTTGGTTCAGCCAGCCGTGAAATGCCGTGGTCGCGAATATCTGCGCATCATCTACGGCCCGGAATACACGGCAGCAGAAAATCTCGAACGCCTTCGTGCGCGCGGGCTTTCCACCAAACGCTCGCTGGCGCTTCGTGAATTTGCCCTCGGAATCGAAGCCCTTGAACGATTCGTGCGCAAAGAGCCGTTGCGCCGCGTGCATGAAGCCGTTTTCGGCGTGCTGGCACTGGAAAGCGAGCCGGTTAACCCGCGGCTCTAATCGTCGCTCCGCTTGGGGTTGTTTCGCCATGAAAACACACCAAGGAAAACGGAAATCGAATGTTGACTTTATGATGGTTGAGTGCCTCTTATTCCAAGGAGAAAAGTGTTTGGAGCAAACTAGGGCAGTGGAAAATTGCATTCCGCTGGCGGGAGTGCAAGTGCGGAGCTTGCGCCTTAATTGGGAGCACTTTTGGCAAATTGGATTCGCGTGAACCGCCGCAGGTTTTGGGTAGTCCGACGTGACAGGCCAATGACCCGAGTCGCGCAAAATTCTGAGGATTACTTTGCTTGAGCAACCTAACACACATCGAGAGGCAAAAGTTGGAACGAGAGCTTCGCATGACAGGAGGCTACGTGCTCAATTTTTCGAATCGCACTTTTGAAGAGTTTTTTCGAGAGATAGTAGGGGTCCAGATTTATGACTCACGTTACGACCACGGCTCAGGGTCGAAGGCAAACCGGATTAGGGCATTTTGGGATGTCGCCACGGAGAAGCAAATTCGTTCATTTCTCTGTGGACTCCTTGAAGGGTGGTCTATTTATTCGGACTCTCCTATATCCAATTCCGCCCAGGCGCTTTGCCAACAGATTTTGCAAAGGCTGGGCGGTGGTCCTTCTCCTGCTGAGCCGCACCAAAGCCGTAAAGCCTCCCCTCACATCGGGGAGGACACATGTCAGAAACTCCAATCTCAATTAATAGCGATCAGCGGTCTACCGCCTCAGAAGCGGGGACTCGAATTCGAGAAATTTCTCCAAGACTTGTTTGATGCCCAGGGTCTTTCCAGCCGTGCATCTTTTCGCCTCACAGGAGAGCAAATTGATGGCAGCTTTGTGATGCATGACGAGACATATTTACTAGAGGCCAAGTGGCAGAACTCTCTAATTGGGGCACAAGACCTTCACACGTTTCAGGGGAAACTCGGAGAGAAGGCCTCATGGTCCAGAGGTCTGTTTGTCAGCATTAGCGGATTCTCCGAAGAAGGACTCCTGGCATTTGGGAGAGGCAAGAGCCTTATATGCATGGATGGTTTCGATTTATCGGAAATGCTACGCCGAAGATTGTCTATTGTTGATGTCCTTGCGGCGAAGGTGAGACGAGCGGCGGAGACAGGAAGCCCTTTTATGCGTGTGCGAGACCTTATACCATGATGACATTCTGGAGCTATTGGCACGCGGTCGCGGATCTGGATAGTCGTGCCCAGCAGAAAACTTGGCTTTGAGATATGCCGTTTCCGAGCGACATAAAGGCAGATGTTTTGGTAGCGTGCGGTAGGTGCTGCAGCATTTGTCACAGCTTTTGTGGGATGAAGATCGAGGTGCATCACATTCGCGAGGAGTCTGAAGGGGGTGACGACACTTTCGACAATGCGATCGCCCTTTGTTTTGACTGTCATGGAGACATGCGTTCCTATGACCATAAGCATCCAAAGGGCAACAAGTATTCAGAGTCGGAACTGAAACGTCATAGAGATAACTGGTATGAGAAGATCAAGGGGAATATCGGTGTTGCGGACCGTCCAACGGTAGTCGCAACCGATAAAAATGTTTACGAGGTTCTGGTCTCGGTCCTTCCATGGGACGGAAGCATGAGCTTCGTAAGGCACAACAATTTCGCGGGGTTCTCGTTCGAGTTGGCGCGATTGAATAATCTTTACGAGTTTGAGCACCGTTGCGAGGATCCTGCCTTCGAATTCATTGACCCCGATCTGGAGGCTCTTCGGGCAAAGCTGTCGGAGTCCATTGATGAATTCACGTCAATTATCGGCATTGAGACCTTCCCCACGCATCAACTGGGGTGGAATTCCGTTCCCGAGGGATGGGAGGTCGAGCAACCTGAGCGATTCCGCGATGTGGTTTCGAAGCTGCATGGAACGGCGGAGCGAGTGGTTGACACATATGACACTCTCGTGAGAACTGCGACCCGAAAGCTTGGCATACTTCCGCCGCAAATGGCGCGGCAAGCGGCTGTAGTCAACACCCGACCGGCTTCAGGATTGCCGATGTCATCCCTAAAGTCAGCGACAGATTCGAACGTCCAATGAACGATTTTAAGTTTTCACGCCAAGTTCGCGACCAACTGAAACACTACGTTTATCGGTTGATTGACCCACGCAATGGAGAGACTTTTTACGTCGGAATGGGGAAAGGAAATCGCGTTTTCAAGCACGTCAAGGACGAACTCGGGGCGGAGGCTGACGAATTGACGGACAAACTCGAACGGATTCGGCAAATTCGCACGGCACGCTTCGAGGTGTCGCATGTAATTCACAGGCATGGCATGGATAAAGAAACAGCCGAGCACGTTGAGGCAGCGCTGATAGAAGCCTACCCGGGAATCTTGAATGAGATTAACGGCCACGGCTCGGCTGGAGTTGCAGGGCTAGGGGTAATGCACGCCGACCAGATTATTGTGCGATATGGAGCCCCTCAAGCGGTATTCAAGCCAAAAGACAAAGTCATGCTGATTTGTGTCAATCAGTCCATTGAAGAACGCCCCTCTCCCTACGACGCGGTCCGTTACACTTGGAAGGTTGACCCGGGCCGAGCCAAAAAAGCAGAAATCGTCCTAGCTGTCTTACACGGGTTGATCATTGGAGCTTTCGTTCCGAAGAAATGGCTTCCAACTACTCTCGAAAACATCAACTATTTTCCGGGTATTACACCGAAAGCGAAGAACCGGTGGGGCTTTATCGGGGACTCCGCACATGGCCAAATCGGCAAGAAATACGTCAACCATCGCGTGCCTGACGAATTTAGGAAACGCGGAGCCGCCAATCCCATAAAATATACCTACAAGTAGATTCCAAAAGGCCAGGATGCTGTTCTACAAATATCAACGGCCGGATAATTTGGCGTTTAGCATGCTCCGCAAGGGCGAAGTCTACTTCGCTTCCGTGGGTGAGCTGAACGATGCGAGCGAGTGCCGGCCGAGATTTATTTTCAAGGGTAGCGAAGAGCTCTGGCAACGCTTGACCCACTACATTCTTCTGGAGGCATGCTGCTCCTCAGACTATTTGCAGCCCGACAGATTAGACGCGGTAAAACCGATTCTGAATCTCAGCGATCACATTGGTAGCAGTTTAAAGAAAGCGGCAGGCAACCGGGATCTGGGATTTGAAAGCTTCAGCAAAGTGTTTCGAGACGCGCTGGAACACCATTTGCCGAGCGAGATTCCACATATTAACCGCGGTTTCTATCTCCATCTGGTTCAGACGTTCATCGAACAAGATCTGCCAAGAGTGATCGCCGATGACAAGTATATTGCCTCCTTTTCGCGGAACGCTACGAATCCCACGATGTGGGGGCATTACGCCGACGCCGAGCGAGGATTCGTGATCGTGTATGAAACAACGAATGGCTACATTCACGTTCACTCGCCCATTAATCTGCTGCACGGACACAGGCCATCAAAGCATTTTGAAGGAGTCACGGAAATTGGGATATACAGGGACGAGCATCTGGAATTGAAAGAAGTCAGGTATGGCAAACGACCACCGAAGGCAAACGCCTTCCATCGTTTGATACACAAATTCCCCTATTCCGAGATGGAAGATCATTACGACGTGCCGCTTAATCTCGCTGGCGACGCGGAATCGAAAGAAGAAGAGCTTGTTGGTTTAGTGAAGTATTCCGATTGGCGCTACGAGAAAGAGGTCAGGGCGTTCTTCCCGGCCTTCGATACAATCCTTCCGGATGCTCGCGTTCTCCAAATCGGACTGCCCAATCTGAAAGGTGTGATTTTTGGACCTCGAATGTCGTTTGAAAACAAGGCGCGGACCGTTCTGTGCTGCCATCTGCTGGTCGAATCTCGCAACCAACTGTCGGAGACCCGCGGAGAGTTCCAGTTTTTCCAAGCCCGGCAGTCGTTTGATCGCTTTGATTTTCAGATGTTGCCGGTGGGAATTCTCGATGAGCACTATTTTGCTCGTCACCTACCAGTGAAGCCGATGGAGAAATTGGATGGGGAGACTCTGGAGAGGCTACGAGCGGTGGCAGCATCAATTGCTGCCTCTAGTTCGACGAGGGCTTACACCGCGAAAATTGACAAACAAGACCCTGCACCCAATAGCGGCCCACCCTCTCTATCGCCGACGTTGCAGGAAATTTAGTCGCTCGATTCACAGCGGAGGTCACCTTCGGCGGCAGTCGCAGGCGGCGGAGCTGAGTTCGTTAGGCCACTCGACCTCACCATGAAATATCAGCTTGTCCTTCAGTTCCGTGGCGATTCACTCGCCGATTACGACGCGATGATTGCCTTAGAAGACCGGCTGATTGATGATTTGGGGCATTCAGCCAAGGTTGATGGGCATGATTGCGGCTCAGGCGAGACGAACATTTTTATTCACACTTTCGACCCGGCTGCTACTTTTTTGAGAGTGCGGCATACTTTGGAGCGAGAGGGCCGCTTGGAAACGGTCAGAGCAGCTTACCGTGATGTTCAGGGCGAGAATTTTACGGTGCTTTGGCCGGAAGGTTCGCGAGAAGATTTTAGAGTAATATGAGACACGAATGGCGCTCATGAAAGCCGGAACTAATCGACGAGACGCTGCCGCTGTAGGTAAAAAAGCCGGGACCTACTTGGCGCTAGGAGCCGCTTTGCTCGGGATGATGAGCGTTGTGTGGGTTGCGCAGGGAGACCGTTCGGAAAATTGGCCCGTTCGCGCTTGGGTTCTCTTTTGGGCCCTAATTGCGGCGGGACTGCTCAGTATAGTCGCAGGCATTCTGGCTACGGGGACCACGCTCGAGGAGCGGTTGCGCGCTCTGCCTAAAACCGGACTGAAGATGCTGCTCGGCCTCGGCGCCCTGGCGATATTGTTTGGATGGGTGAAAGTTATCCATTTCATTTTCCCCTCGCTTGATGCGGCTGGCCTCAAGTTCGTGGTAAAGCTTTCCGTGGCGGTTGTCCCAATCTTGCTGGTCATTGGGGCAATATTGGTTTTCAAAGTGCGGTCAAAAAAAGTTAAGAAGAGAATAGACCGGGCAATGAGGAATGCTTGTGATAGCAAAGAAACAACTCGGGGATAGAGCGATAGGCTGCGCTAACTCTTCGCGGGAGCAAATGGCTGGCCCGGAGTGGTCTTGGCTATTCGGAAATCGCGAAAGGGCCAGCCATCGCCCACCTCCACGTTAGCCGCGCGACATGATCCACGCACTTCCAGGAATGGGCGCTGATCGGCGCATGTATCCGTCACCTTGGGGGACGCTTCCTGATTTCATGGCACATGATTGGGTCCGGCACCACGGCGAGAAGTGCCTGGCCGAGGTCGCTCAGTCCATGTGCATCGCTCGAGGCATCCAGGATGGCGACATCCTCATCGGCTCCTCCTTGGGCGGCATGGTTGCATGCGAGATCACGAAAATCCGCAGAATCCCCAGGCTGTATCTGGTGGGAAGTGCGACCAGAAAAGAGGAGGTGAGCCGCCTCTTGGCCGCCCTTCATCCCCTTGCGCGAGTGGCGCCGCTGGATTGGCTGCGTCTCTCGGCTGGTAGTATTCCAATCGAGCTTGCCCAGATGTTCACGACGATTGAGGCCTCGTTTGTGCGGGCGATGTGCTCGGCGATCTTTGAGTGGGAGGGATTGGGGACTCCAGCTACGCGAGTGTTTCGGATCCATGGGCGGCGCGACCTTTTGATTCCCCCACCTGAGGAAGTGCATTTACTGCTCGATGGCGGGCACTTAATCTCAGTTTCGCACGCCAAAGATTGCGCGGAGTTTATCGGGGCAAACGAGAGCAAGCAGCGGACTGGAGGCAGCCGTTCCGCTCGGACCGTGTGAGTCAGATCAGAGAGTCACGCCGGGGCTTTTTTCGTAGGCTGCGCCCATGTGACAAAGTTCATCGAGCGTTTCGGAAAACAGGTCATACAATAGTTTCAGCCGGTCCACATCCTTGATGACGCCGGTCACTCGGAAATACAATTCGTCCACGTCCGACGGGAAGTTCCGCCCACCCCAGAACCGGTCCTCGTCATCCTTCACGCAAAAATGGATCGTCGGCTGGGCGCTGATGAGCTCGCGCAGCTTGGCATCGGCAAAGAGGCGTCTCACCTTGGCCTCGTCATTCCCCTTGATGATGAAGTCCTCGTCGAATTGCGGATCGCCCACCTCCACGTCCTGCATCCCCAGCCATTTGCCGATGTCGCTGAAAATGCCGCGCCGATAGATGGTGAACTGAAATCCTTCCGGGTTGACATAGGGCGCGCGCATCCGGGTGTAGGTGACGGAGGATTTGCCGGTGGAGACGGTATAAGTGTCCAGCGTGATGATCCACTGGCCATGCGCGGCCTCCACCTTGCTGCGGCCCCAAAAACCGCCTTCGGTCATATTGCCACCGACGGCAGCGGCGAATTGCTGCCAGATTTCGTCGCGGCTGGGACCAAATAAATCGCGGAGAATGCTCATCTGTTGGAGGCGACTTTAGGTCTGATGTTCCCAGCCGTCCATTATAAATGGGAAGGCGAATTGGAATCCAAAGGGGTGATGACATCCATCGGACTGCCGGTTGTTCGCGTCGAGGAACGGAACAACGGCACACACTGACCCACTAACAGCCCGTTAAACCAAACTGCCGAGCCGCTTGGTTAGAGGGGATATCCTTGCCCAGCGGGCCGTTCAGCACATTGACGATCTCTTCTCGGAATGGCACATTCACGGCAATGGACCCCAATCCGACAATCGAGCAGTTCATTTTCAATTTCATTCAGGAGCGGACCGCGGCTTTGAAAATGGTGTTGGAAAGTCGCCAGGCTTACCGGCGGTGTTTTTACGATAGCGAATGTCTTTGGGACAGCCGCCGCGGGGGTGTCGAGCTGAGTGAAGGGGAAAAGATTGTCACCGTATCGCCGTTGGAAGTGGGGTTTGTGGTCTTGACGAGCGGGTCCCACCCCAACCATCGGTCACGTTACCATGTGAGGCCGTCCGGTGATAGTTGGCTGATTGACGAAGTTGATACGGAATGTCTTCACTGCCGTTTGTCTGGCACATCGTTTGCATGTCCTGAATGCGGCGGGATGGGATGGAGAAAGTGGAAAGATCGGTCGGAACTCCAATAGCAACGCACTGTGCCCCCAGCGAGACACGCCGTAATTGAAGAATTGGAAGGAGGTTTGCATAGTGACCTGGCCGTCGAACGATTTATGACCGACCATTTTCGAGAGCGGACTGATGCACTAAAAAAAGACACAGCCATCCCACAGGAAATTGGAAAAAAGTGTTGGCTTGACCATTTGAACCTGCCACAAGGCAGGCATGAAAAACAAAAAAATCAAACCGACACGGTCCCGGTTTAACGTTTTGCGCCAGATTTGCAATCTCATTCCTGCGCATGAAGTCTCCAAAATAGCGCGGGAGACCGGGGCTCTGGATAAGTCGCGCACCTTCAGTCCGTGGAGTCACACGGTCAGTTTGCTGGACGCGCAACTCACCCATTGCATCGGACTCAACGATCTGTGCGACTCGCTGCAATTGCATTCCGGGCCGCTGTCCACTTTGCGCGGCGCCAGCGCCCCCAGCCGCAACGGCCTCTCCCACGCCAACCGGGAGCGTCCGGCCCAGATGGCCGAACAACTCTTCTGGCGGGTCCTGGAGCATTTGAAAGCACAGACGCCCGGCTTTGCCGCGGGCCAGCGCCGTGGCCCCGCCTTCCGTTTCAAGATGCCCATCCATGTGATTGATAGCACGACCATGGAACTGGTGGCCAACTGCCTGGACTGGGCCAAGCACCGCCCGCGCAAGGCCGCCGCCAAAACCCATATGCGGTTGAATCTGCAGAATCTTTTGCCCGGTTTTGTCATTGTGGACACTGCCGCCGAGCACGACAACCGACGGGCGCGGGAACTGTGCGCCGACTTGAAGAGCGGCGAAATCGCCTTGTTCGACAAGGGTTATGTGGACTTCGGCCACTTGCGGGATTTGGACGGGCGCGGGGTCTTTTGGGTGACGCGGGCCAAGGAGAACATGGGCTATGAGGTGGTGCGGAAAATGCCCGCCTCCAGAGACCCGAAGATTTTGCGCGACGAAGTGATCGTCCTGAGCAACGAGAACAAACCCGCGCCGGAGTTGATGCGCCGGGTGGTGGCGCTGGTCGAGATTGATGGAGAGGAACGGGAAATGACCTTCCTGACCAACAACCTGGAGTGGAGTCCGCGCAGCGTGGCCGACCTTTACCGCTGCCGCTGGCAGATCGAAGTCTTCTTCAAACAAATCAAGCAGACCTTGCAGTTGGCGGATTTTCTGGGCCACAACGCCAACGCCGTGCGCTGGCAGGTGTGGACGGCGCTGTTGACCTACGTGCTGTTGCGCTACCTCAGTCACCTCTCCAACTGGGCGCACAGCTTCACCCGGCTGTTCACGATTTTGCGGGCGGCGCTCTGGGAGAAATATGATCTGCTCAATTTGCTGGCGTGCTATGGGACAGCAGGCGGCAGCTTTCGCCACTTGGCGCGGCCCGAGCAGGCGTATTTCCCCGGCTTCCAATAAAGCTATGGGACAGCACACGCGCCCAAACAGGCGCATACCAAACCCAAAAGCCAAACTCGGAAAAATCAAAATCTCATTTTACCCCGAAGACCAATTAAACCCTTGCAAATGAACAGGTCAGCACCAGACTTTTCCCCTTATGAGACGGGTGTGAAAAAAAGAAATGGAAATTTTCGCTGACTACGCCAGGGGATTTTACAGTCCGGAATGCGATTGGACCCGATGGGTGGTGTCTGTCCAAGCAAGCGAAGCGGAGAGGATTGTGAACATTGCTCCTGGTGAAAAGAGGGCAAACGTCATCACAAACGGTTTCAGCCCAATGCTTTTGCGATACCATCTGCGGCGGGAAGGACAAGGTTGGCTAATATGCGATGTGGATACCGTGCCCTGTCTGCTATCAGAGGGGCAGAAGCGCCGATTGCTTTTGGTGTGGAGGAACAATATGGGAGCACAAGAAGACCCAGGGCGGGTTTACGCGTGGCAAACCGCCAGGGCAAGGACCTCCAGATGAAAACCCGCGGTTTCAGCCCTAAAAATATGAAAATGCTGTTTTACATTTGTTTGGTTTCTCTTTTCGCGGAAGTCGCGTGGAGTCAGGAACCGATGACTTTGGAACAGTTCAAGAAACTTGTTGATACGCCGGGGGACACCAACGCTTTGCGTCCTGAATTGGCATCACTTCCATTCTGGAGGAATGCGAGGTGCAGTATAAGTCTCAAATATCAAGACGGCAGGGTTTTTAAGGAAGAGTGTGCGCGGACCGCCAAGACGGTTGGCGGCAAGTATATCGTATTCAGCACGGATTCCCAGTATTACAAGCAGACGATGCATGCCATTGCGGGATACGACGAGAATGCTTCGGCAAACCGGCAATGGGGGCTTTTTGGAGACACGCTTACGGAAGCAACGATGATTTTTGACCCAGAAAGGAAAACCAGTGCCTCGACGGCGACCTACGCCGGTGGTTTCATAGAAATTTCTGTAGGAAGCCATTCGGAAAAGGAAATGTCAGACCACACACTCGTGTATAAAGACGGTGTGCTGTTCATGACTCGAGATGTCAAGACGTGGCCAATAGTCGCGCCGACAAAAGCCGATCAAACCGGTGCAACGAACGGAGGTTTACCGGCTGACGTTGTGCGGAAAACAATCCAGACCTACCAGATCGGCGTCACCACCTTCACCGACTTCAAAAAGGACGCTAATCTGGAGGAAATGAAACCAGTTTCGGACAAACCGACGACTCACCAATATCTGGATCCGCAGTTGGGCTCCATGGATTCAAAAATCCCCGGTGCTTTGCCCATTTACACAACTGGCGAGAACAGCCCTTGGAAAATACTCGAGCAAGGCGCGGAATCGAGTTCTGAATCCCGCACCACATCAGGCATTATGCTCGGCAAACCAAGTTCCTCATCCAGCCAGACAAGCAAATCGAAATTCGTCGTGGGCGATCCCAAAGGCCCGGTTTGCATCCTCATATTTGACGGCGCAGGAAAACTTACCGAACTCAAGCCTTTGCCATAAGCAGATCCAGATCACCAGTCTCGCCTGTCCAACGACAATGAATGCCAGTATCAATCCAGTTTCGAATCAGACGCCTGGCCAAAACGCGCATCCACGGCTCACTTCGAAAGCGGCCGCCCGTCAGCCGTACCGATTCATGGCGCAGACGTGTGCTTCGATGCACTTAGAGGAGCGCGAGCTGCTGACCACTCGGCTCGAATAGAATAGCAACAACCTGATTAGCCTCCGGCGGAGGACTCGGGAACCCAGGCACCGAAACCTCCCCTGCCTGAACGTCTCAGGCCGATGCCGGCAAGCACTCGCTGGAACATCGCGCCATACCAGGATGGCCGGGCGACTTCAAAAGATTCCGGTTGCGAAGGGAGATCAAGCCTCAATCGTTCGAGTTTTATCCCGCCATCCTGCCAACGGCGAAGCGAGTGCGCCAGGTCTGGCTGCGGCTCGTTCCTGTCTCTTTGAACCAGCATCACGCGTTGGATTCCGCGCGAAGCGAGGAAGTTAGCCGACGGAAAATCCGTAGTGAAAGAGACCGAACGATTGTCAAACTCCTCCGGCTGCATCGTCCGGCCGGTGCCACGCCTGTTGGCGTCGAGGAGGAAAACGGGCGGTGCATCAAATGGCAGTTTTGTTCGGACGAGTTGTGCAGCGCCCTCTCTCAGAGCGCTGAGGATTGGCAAAACGTCAACTGCCGCCACCGCTTTGCTGGTGAGCGGGTCGAGGAGAAGTTCGCTGTATGGCAGGGGCACGGCATTGTAGAGCGGGACGGGTTGATAGCCCCGCCCCGCAAGTGCAACTCCGGTCAGAACGCCTTCTGCGCCCGGGAGGTCGAGCACCAGCGCCGTGTTTGCACCTGGCGGCGGAGCCCAGCTCACATCACCCGCCACCTCCGTAGTGGGGATTGGTGACATCTCCGAATCGAGGTGCGCGAACAAAACCGGCTTGGCCCAGCGCGACCAGGGCGAGTCGTCCAGCGCCCAAATTGAAAGGATTTCTTCTTTATTCATCGTCTTCGAGGAGCAGCGCAATATCCGCCGCCGCAAAATCAATCACAGGTTGTTTGGAGCAACGCGCATAGGCGCCTGCGGTTCGTCCGTTCACGGTATATACCCCCACGCACACATGTCGCAGCCCGAGCGGCGTGGACACGGGCACGGACTCGAAACGCCGTTGAGCCACCCAATTGCCGGGTGAGAGTCCCACGGCCAGCCGCGTCCGCAGCCAGTCCCCAGGCCGCATCAACTCGCGGACGCTGACGGTATCACCTGTATTGCACAGCGCGGTCTTCAGCAACCAACCGTCATCGCGAGGCCATGGCGCATCCTGCGGGGCGCGTGTTTCAGGAAGCAAGCCTCGCCAGGTGGGTACCCGAGTGGAAAGTTTATCCCAGACGAGCGGAAAGCGTTTGCTTTCCGAAATGACAGCCAGCGCCGGATTGGCCACGCGCGTTCTCCCGCCTCGAAAGAAGTATTCCCAGCCGGATTTTTCCGGCAGCCGTGAAAACCACTCGGCCTGGTAAAACCGAACAATCGCATCCAGCGGCCCGCGATGCCATGCGGTCACAAGATAAGCCAAGCCCTCGCGCCAAAACACCTGTTCCGGCTTGGCCAGATGCGGGTGGCATCCGCGTTCACGCAGCCGCGCTGCCAGATACGCGATGACCTGATGATCCTCCATGTAACCAGGTGCCGATAATAGAGCGACCACGCCGGACGGCCCCGCGGCTGCGGCAAGCGCGTCGCTCCAAACGTTACCGGGATTTCCAGTGGGTCGGAGATGCGGAAAGTGTTGCGCCATCAGAGTGGTGAAACAGGACGCTTCCGTGAATCCGCCCGGCACATCGCTGTTGGCTTCAGAGATTCGCCAGCCCTGGGTGGTGTAATGGAAATCAAACCGCATCACGCGGCCTGCTGCGGGCGTCAGCGGCGCTTTCCCTGCCAAGACTCGACACAATGAACGCGGCAACCCCAAAGGACTGAGCAATTCCGGCCGCCGCGAAATCTCTTCCTCTGCGGCAATTGCTTCGGAGGTGAGTTGTTCAGCCTGGGAAGCGATTTGTCTCCAGGCGCTCGATTTTAACACAAGCGGAAACGGGGTCAGGGTGTCTTCGTCGCCGACTTGCGGGTCCCATTTGCACCCCTCCAACACAGCGCGCCGACGGAGAGCGGAGAACGGCTCTGCATTAACCGCCTCTTCGGCCCGCAAGTCATGAGGGTTCTCCACCGTTCGTGGAGGGGACTCAGGTTCGCGCCATCGTGTCGTGAGAGAAGTTGTCATTTGGGCATCCCTTCCCAAGGGCCAAGATGCCACACCCAGGTTGCGCCAAACACAAGATAAAGCAGAGCCGGAAGCACTCCGTATCCCGGCCACGCCGGAAATGGACGGTGCCGACTCGGCCGGGCGAATCTCTCGATGAACAACGCGATCGCGAATAAGACAGCCGCCGGCCAGCCATCGTGAATAAAATCGCGGATTGTCGCACCCTCCGAATGCCAGTCCCCGGCCACGGCGCGCCCCAGCATCAGCCCGATCGCCAGCAGGAAACCGCCCAGCCTCAGACCGGAAGCCAGGTCGCGTTCTTCTGCGATGGACCTGGAGACTCTCGCTCCAACCTCGAGCAGTATCCAGAACACGAGCAAACCTGCTGTCCCAAGTCCCGCAGAGAAAATGTTGTTCCAATACGAAGGTCCTTCCCCGATGCTGCCGCCGGCATAGATGAAGGATACACCGATGATCGCACCACAAAGAGCGACCAGGGCCGCCATATTCTTTCGCTCCGTGACATCGTCGCGAAGACTTAAACCGAGCCAGGAAAAAAGCAAGGTCGCAAGGATGAGCCAAACTGTTCCCATGGCCGTAAGATAAAACACCTCGCCGGCATCGGCCCGGATCTCTGCCGCACCCCACAGATGCAGCGCCACGGCGACCATGATCAGGCTCCCCGCGACACAGAGGCCGAACGCCCAGCGCAGGCTACTTTTCATAACGGATCTGTGATGATTGTTGAGGTTTCAGCATCGCCAGATAAGCGAGCTTGCCCTCCACTTTCGCGCGGGCGCCATCTGTGACCTCGCTCTTGCTTTTGTGGGACACCTCGCCAAACCGGGCCAACGGCATGGATCAGATGCCGTGCCTTCAGATTGCCGCCCGTCGTGATGACCGCGTCCCCAATGGGACAACCCCCTATTTTCCGGCACTCTTCATAAATTTTTGTCCCGCCCTTTGTGTGGATGCTTCCATCCGTGCCCGACCCTTTGTTGAGCCGCCAGTGTGCAGCCGTCACGACGGCATCGGTATCCTGTTCGGCGATGTCACCCGTTACCAAGCGCAGGATGGTCTTTCCAATTTTTGTTTCAGTCGGCATGGTGCGATGATCGCTGTTCGCCACCGAATTCTTTCACCGGTGAAGATATTCTCCCTGCCAACGGAATTTGTCGAGGGCGCCGTGTTCCTTGGAAATGGGTTCCGGTTTCGGCCACAATTTTGCCTGTGAATCAACGGACTAAAGCATTTTCCCTCCGAGGAGAGATGTGGCGCATCCGAAAAAATGACTCCTGACCGAGACTTTCAGGCCAAGATCACGAAAGACTGTGGCGACTCTTTCGCATGAGCCGAAGGCTTTGGTGTAAACGCCAAGCGTGCGGTAGCATTCTATATCGCCAAGGCAAATCTTCCCGATGAGAGGGATGATGGAAGCGACATACCAGCGATAGAGCCAACCCAAACACCAGTCTTCGGCGCACGAAATCTCCAGCAGGGAAAAATGCCCGTTTGGCTTGAGAATGCGCCGAATCTCGCTGCCAAAGCGCACCAGGCCATCGTCCCCCAGCGTCTTCAATCCAAACGCGCTGACCACGAAATCCACCGATTCTGGCGGAATGGATGTGGCCACGGCATTCTCGCAACGCACGTCTATTGGCAAACCCTTCGACAAGCGGCGCAGCTTCTGACGTTCGGTCATCACTTGTGAGAAATCTATGGAGATTACGGGATTCGCCCCCCGGCGAAGAATGTGGGACCAACACTCGCCGGTTCCTGCCATCATGTCGCAAACGAAAGCCCTCGGCGTGATTGGCAGGTTGGCCACGCATTGGCGGCGCCAGAACGCGGAAAAACCGAACGAAGAGACCAAATTCACGAGATCGTAGGTCCGTCCCATGCGATCAAAAAGCGCCTGCACATAAATGTCGTCATACCGAGGCTGAATCATGGCAGACCTTATCATATCTGGGCGGTTCGAGAATGCCCAAAAAAACGCGTTTGACAAACCGGCAGATTTGTGCGATTTCTGTATTAACAGAAATGAAAGAATTATGAAACTCAGCGCGGTACAGCAAAAATTCATTCTCCATTGGGGCGAGATGGGGACCCGCTGGGGCATCAACCGCACCGTCGCGCAAATTCATGCGCTGCTTTATCTTTCGCCGCACCCGTTGAACGCGGAGGAAATTGCGGAGGTCCTGGATGTCGCCCGCTCCAACGTGAGCAACAGCCTCAAGGAGTTGCAGGCGTGGCGGATTGTCAAACTCGTCCATGTGTTGGGCGACAAGCGGGATCACTTTGAAAGCATGAGCGACGTCTGGGAAATGTTCCGGCTGGTGCTGGACGAGCGGAAGCGCCGCGAGGTTGATCCCACGCTGGCCATGCTCCAGGAGTGCCTGGCGGACGCGGAAAAAGGCGCCGACAAACATACCGAGAACCGCCTGCGCGAACTGCATCGTTTCTTTACGACGACGAGTGCCTGGTATTCGCAACTGGCCAAGTGGCCCACCTCGGCCTTGGCCAAAATGAGCAACTTGGGGGAAAAGGCATTAAAGGTCCTGAGCGGATAGAGCGGATATTTTTTAAACTATGAAATTCTGTGACTACAGAAATTACAGAACGAAAGAGAATGGATAAGCCGGCTTTTGCGCCGGCGCCGCACGGCCGCGTGGCGCTGAAGTGGCTTCCCGCCGTTCTGCCGGTTGCGTTGTGCGCCGCAGTCGCCCGGCATCTCCCCGGCTGGATCTATATGTGGCTCCTCGCCGCCTCAATCTTCGCCGGCGCAAAATGGGTCACAATCGTGGATGCGCTGCCCCGGAGGGATGTGTCATTGAGACGCATGGCCGCTTACTTGTTCCTGTGGCCGGGACTGGATTTTCGCGGCTTTCAAAAGGACAGACGCCCGGAAGCGCCGACCGTGGCCGAATCGATCTGGGCGTGCGCAAAAACCCTTTTCGGTGCCGCTCTTGTCTGGGGAGTGCTTCGCTCCCTTCCATCCGCGCATCCGATTTTGATCGGTTGGATGGGAATGCTTGGAATCGTCTTTGTCCTGCATTTTGGACTTTTCCACATTTTGTCGAATGTTTGGCGGGCCGTCGGCTTCAACGCTCCACCGCTGATGACAAATCCAATTCGAGCGACTTCGCTTGCCGGATTTTGGGGTGGGCAATGGAACAAAGCGTTCCTCGACCTGATGGCCCCTCATATCTTCGCGCCGCTCGCCAGGGCATTTGGAGCGACCAAGGCCGCATTCGCTGTTTTTCTATTCTCAGGATTGCTGCACGAAATGGTGATATCACTGCCGGCCCGGGGTGGTTTTGGGTTGCCGACTCTTTATTTCACAGTCCAGGGCGCCGGACTTCTAGGGGAGCGCAGCCGCTTGGGCCGAAAACTTGGCTTGGGACGGGGATTTCGGGGTTGGCTGTTTACTGCGGTTGTCACCGGCGGTCCCGCCTACTGGCTTTTTCACCCGATCTTCGTCCGCCACGTCATATTGCCGATGCTGCGGGCCATCGGCGCAATATAGAAGAATAACCATGAAAACGAACACCATGATCGTGCTTCTGCAAATTGCCGGAGTTCTGCATCTCGGATTGATCGCGGCGGGCCTTCTCATGCCCCGCGCGGTGAAGCTGCGATCCCATCTCGCGGCATTGCCGCCATTCATTCGGCGGCTGTATTGGGTTTACTATTCGTTCATCGGTTTGTGCTTGGTGGGTTTTGGCTCGCTCAGCTTTGGCCTGGCGGGCGCTCTGGCGGCAGGCGGCCCGTTGCCCCGCGCCATCTGCGCCTTTCTGGCGGCCTTTTGGACTCTACGGCTAATAGCGGCAATCTTCATTTTTGATGTCCGCCCTTATTTGACATCCTCGTCACTGCGCCTCGGCTATCACGCGACAAACATTGCCTTTGTTTATCTTCCCGTGGTTTACGCGCTCGCGGCTTGGCAGGGAGGCACGCCGTGAAAATCGCGATCACTGGCGGAACGGGTTTTGTCGGACGCAATGCCGCCCGGTCCTTGGCCGGGGAAGGGCATGAGGTCGTATTGATCGCGCGCGGAATGGACCGGACCGATCCCGGAATCCGCCAATTAGGCCGGTCGCAATTTGTGGGAATAGGATTGGACGACGTTGACAGTCTGGCGCGCGCATTTGCGGGAGCCAAGGTGGTTGTGCATTGCGCCGGGATCAATCGCGAAACCGGCGCTCAGACCTTTCAACGCGTTCATGTTGAGGGAACCCGCCATGTGGTCGAGGCGGCGCGACGGGCAGGCGTGGATAAAATCATCTTGATAAGCTTTCTCCGCGCGCGGCCCGACTGCGGTTCGGGCTATCATGAATCCAAGTGGGCGGCTGAAGAGATCGTGCGCGGGAGTGGACTCGATTATACCGTGCTAAAATGCGGGGTGATTTACGGCAAGGGGGACCACATGCTCGACCATCTCAGTCACGGCTTTTACACTTTCCCCATTTTTGCGTTTGTGGGCTTTCGGGACAAACCCATCCGGCCAAACGCGGTGGAGGACATCGTGCGCATCATCAAAACTGCGGCCTTGAACGGCGCTCTTTCCCGGCGGACCGTGGCGGTGCTCGGTCCGGAGGAGATGACGTTGCGGCAGGCCGTCCGCCGCGTCGCCCGGGTTGTGGGCAAGCATCCGCTCATGTTCCCGATGCCCGTCTGGTTTCATTATATCCTTGGCTGGTTTGTGGAAAGGCTGATGGCCGTGCCCCTGGTTTCCACCGCGCAGGTGCGGATGCTTTCCGAAGGCCTGGCCGAGCCAGCCCCAGCTTGTGACCTGGTCCCGGCCGATCTCGCTCCCCGAATCCCCTTCAACGACGAGCAAATTCGCAAGGGATTGCCGCCGCCAGGGCCTTTCGGCTGGCGAGACCTGCGCTGCTGCCATCGTTCGACCGCTGCGCACACAACGATTGTTTTTCTCGAAATGCCCTGAACGCATGACCAAGCCGTCTCAATTGCAAACTGTGGAATGGCGCGACCTCGTGACGCTAACGCCAGCGGAAAAGGCTTGGGAACTGACGTTGAGCCTTCCGTGGCTTCTGGTCTCACTCTGGTGCTATGGTCAAGGCTGGTGGCGGACCGGCCTGGCCTGTTCGTTTTATTTTTTTCTAACCGGTTTGCGACAGTCCCACAATGCGCAGCATTACGCGCTTGGCCTGCCGCGAGCCGTTCAAGACAGCGTGCTTTTCGTCCTGAGCGTGTTGATGCTCGCCTCGATGCATGGGGTCCAAGTGACCCATCTTCATCACCATCGCCATTGTCTGGAGGACGACGATGGGGAGGGCGCGACCGCGCGGTTGTGCTGGTGGCGGGCGTTGCTGATCGGACCGCTTTTTTTCACAAGATTGCACGTATCGGCATGGCGGCTGGCAACCGCATCGAAACAGCGGTGGATCGCACTGGAATTGTGCGCAGTCGCCTCAGTTGTGGCATTTGCCGCTTTTCCCTCAGTGCCGTTGGCGCTACGGTGGCACACGGCGACCATGTTGACCGGAGAGTGCCTGACGGGATTCTTTGCCGTTTGGACCGTGCATCACGGGTGCAACTCTCACGAGCCGGGGCGCACGCAACGTGGACGCTGGTTAAACATGGTCTCGTATTCGATGTTCCTCCATGCGGAGCACCATCTCTTTCCTGCGGTGCCGACAACGCACCTGAAGGAACTCGCCCGCAGAATAGACGCGGCGATGCCTGGACGGAATCAACAAGAAGTGCTCCGCTTTGGCGGTGGCGCGCAAAACACAATGATATGAAGCATCGTCTTATTCTGGCCGGCGGTTCGGGTTTTCTTGGACAGGCGCTTGCCGCTCATTTCCACAGCGCCAATTGGGAGGTCGTCGTTTTGACTCGTTCTCCCAAGACCAGGAGCGATGGCGTTGTAGAAGTTCAATGGGACGCTGGCACCCTGGGCCGATGGGCAGAACAACTCGAAGGCGCGGACGCGGTGGTGAACTTGACGGGTAGATCGGTGAATTGCCGATACAACGCCCGCAATCGAAAGGAAATCCTGGAATCGCGCGTTCGGTTCAACGCGTGTCCTCGGTGAAGCGATTGGCCGGTGCGCCACCCCGCCTCCTGTTTGGCTGAATGCCAGCACGGCGACCGTTTATAAGCACACATTTGGTGAGCCTTGGGACGAAACGGGTGCGATGGAGCCCGCAGCGGAAGCAAAAGACGCATTTTCCGTCGAAGTCGCAAAAGCCTGGGAAGCCGCTTTGGAGGAAGCGCCGACGCCCAGGACGCGCAAAGTTGCCATGCGCATGGCGCTGGTTCTGGGCACGGGCAGGAACAGCGTTTTCCCGGTGCTGCGGCGTTTGGTACGGCTTGGACTTGGAGGAAAGATGGGAAGCGGCAAGCAATATGTCTCCTGGATCCACGTTGCGGATTACTGCCGGGCTGTCGAGTGGATAATCGCCCACCACGAGCTTTCCGGACCCGTTAACGTGACGGCGCCAAATCCTGTTCCCAATCGAGAAATGATGCGACTTCTGAGGAAGGCTTGCGGCGTGCATTTGGGTTTGCCTGCTACCAACTGGATGCTGGAAATCGGAGCGTTCTTTCTCAGGACCGAAACTGAACTGATTATCAAGAGCCGCCGTGTCATTCCAGGTCGCTTGTTGAAATCGGGGTTTTGCTTTGAATTTCCGATTCTCGACGCAACTTTTGAAAATCTCGTGGACCAGCCAAATTGAATGGCCGCCTTTGGTCCTGCCGGCGAGGCAAACCGAGCGGATGCGCTGGCGCTTAATGTCTTCCTTCGGCGCGGACGCCTTGTTGCGAGTTGTCTTTATCGCCATCGGACTCTTTTTCTTCGGTGGCGCATTTCTTTCGCCTTGGGATAAGCAGGGCGGCGAGCAACAGGGCGAGGCCAAACAAATTGCGTCCTAAACAGGTCGCGGCAATGGCACCAATGATCAATCCGGCCCAAACCAGACATTGGAACATCGGCGTGGACACAATTGGCTCTGGCTCTCGCAACGATGCCCTGAAGACTTTGATGGCTGCGACCATTCGCCAGATCCCGAACAGCAGCGCCCCCATGAGGACGACATACACAAACGGTGGGATACTGCCCCCTGTTCTAACTGGAAAGCCTTTTTGAGGTTGAACGCTTAAGAACCAAAGGATCGCTGCTTCTCCAAGCATTGGCGCATCACTTAAATTGGAGAGAATGCGCGGCATCGCCAGCGTCCCGTCCGGCAATTCCCAGACTGTGGCCAACATCTCGGTTGATAAGGGGTAGGCCAGGTCGAAGCGGCCGTTCTTCCGAGCCGCGCCAACCCCGAAGGAGTCGGCCGCCACGCCGAAGCCGGCGATAACGGGGCCTGCGTCCACGTCGATGGTCCAATCGGTATTCGGAACATCGCTCGAAAACTCGCGGAAGCCGGCGAAACCGAGCCGCTGCTGCCAAAAGTATTTCTCGTAAAGTTGAAACCACGTTTTGGCGGGACCAGGCCACAGTTCCGGTGCCGTCAAACAAAAGTAGGAATTCCCGCAACCACGGGACTCTGAGAGCGGCGCTCCGGTCTCCGCCTCCGCGCTATAAGGCGGCAATTTGAGGCGCGTGCTTCTCGGTCCAATGAAGGCCCGCAGCGACCGGTTGATGAACTCGGAATGATCCGTGCCGAGAACAGCATCGGCGCGACGGATGCACATGATGGCGGCCATCACGTCGCCCGGATAACATTCGCCCGGATAGTCATTCAGCAATCCGCTTTTGGAATCGTTCAGTTCCTTGGAAAAAGTTTCAACCTGGTCGCGTAACAGATCGAGATGAGCGCCATCGTGGAGAAGATTTTCGCGGCTCGTCAGCGCCGCAATGACCAGCATGCGGTAAAAGACGTTTTCGCGGTGCAGGTAGTTCGTCCCCCAATGCTTTTCGACCCAACTCGCGTGCTTGGGATCAATCACGAGGTCTGAAGCCGCCATGATTGCGTCTTTGCAGAAGATCTTCGGCTCCACGGCAGAGGTGTGGTCTCCCGCTTCCCAGGCGGTTTGCAGATTTTCAATTGCCCACAGGTAAAAGACAGAACCGAAGAGCGGCCATTCGGTGCCTGAGATGTCGTGCGTTGAAAGTCCTTCGGCTCGTCCGCCCGCCACCCGCTCTTGCGCCCACGCAGCATTGCGCGGCGTCAAGTTGCGCTCTAACCGCCACGCGAATTTGGGAATTCCTGGTCCTTTCAACGCCGGATCTTGGATGCTCAGAATAGCGCGCGAGGCTGGATACACCAAAAGCGCCGCCGCCAGCGAAGCGGCGATGATCGAATTGGCCAGGATGATTTTCCGGATCATGGTGGCGGGCGGTTTGATCCGCCGTATCGTTGATCGTATCCGGATCGCTCCAATTCGCGCGCCCAGCGCAGGCATAACCACAATGGCACTGCCCCGAAAACGCCAAAGGAACAGTCAATCAGACGCCATCCCAACGGTATCTGGCGGATAGGGCCGCAAATCAGCGCCAAAGGAACCACGAGAGCGCAGGCAACAAGACCAGCCTGAAGAACCCAAACATTGCGCACCGGCTTCA
This sequence comes from uncultured Verrucomicrobiae bacterium, assembly GCA_963707025.1. GTDB lineage: Bacteria > Verrucomicrobiota > Verrucomicrobiia > Limisphaerales > Palsa-1400 > JBEKOF01. The sequence goes on from CAVPOM010000008.1 coordinate 50,153, forward strand.
CAAAGGCGCCGATGAAGAACACAGCCATGACGATGTGCGCGAACGCCAGCCAATCCGTGCCGTAGGCGATCCAGGGATGCTTCGCATACATTTCCTCAAGACCATCGCGAACGGTGAGAAGCCATGTATCCAATCCATTATGGACATCCGCCGGGTGCAACTGCGCGATCCCGCGCGCGGAGCACACCATCGCCAGTTCCCGATCCAGTGGAAAGGCAGTGAGACCGCTCAACACAAGGGCAATCATGAAAAACCCAAGCACGATGCGGAATTTGCGCACGAGAGCGGCGTTCGAAAACTCAGGCGGCATCAGACCTCCCTTGCGGTTTTGTATACCGTGAGAAATACAATATCCCCACGCCGCCAACAAAGCAGGCCGCTGTATCGCCATAAAACGGGAACGGCGGCAGCGAGAGGCGAATGCCGTGGAAAAGCAGGACGCATCCTTCCACCAGCATCAATGCTCCGAACCAGGGGATGGCAGCCGCGAACTTCTGCGGCCAAATCATGAGCACCAAATACCATGCCCCGATCAAGGCGTACGCGCCCGAAGCCATCCTCAGCCAATAATCGAGCATGGGATCGTAAGCAATTGGCCGTGCGCCCAATCCACCCAAGGCCTCCTCGGCGGCGGACCAGGAGAGAAACACTCCCACAATCGAAATTCCCCAGGCAAATGCCGCAAATCCCAGGAACAGTCTCAAGAGTCGAAGATGCATATTACTGGTTGGGTTCGATTGGGTGCTGTTGCCTGGCGCGAGCCGGAACTTCGCACTCCGGCTTCCAACGATTCCATGCCGCGAGCAGGCCCGCTGTGATCAGCAAGATCGGAACCAGTAGAATGAAAGCAAAGTAGAGCAGCAAATGGATCAGGCCAAGAGTTGAGGCAGTGTGCCAGCTCATATTGACGTTGGGAGATGTCCCGCTGAGAAACGTGGTGTATTCTTGAAGCCCCGCGGCACACGAAGCCGCATAAAGCGCAGCCAGAATGGCAGCGCGCACCAAAAACGCGGCCGGAGAAAAGGCTTCGGCCTTCCACAAGCGTCGCAATAGTCCGAAGGTCGTTTTCATGGTTTGCGAATGCCGTCCCAAAGTGGTCCGAGAACCGACGCGTAAAGGAGCGCGGCGTCGCCAACCTGGTTGCTGGCGCAGTATTTCAAGCGGCCGTTTTGGCATGAAGGGAATGCCGCCATGTCGAGGGTCGCGACCAAAGACTGGAGAAAATTCCAATCGTGGAAGCTGGATGCCGCGATGAAGGCCATCCCGCTGGATCCCGCGCTCACTCCCAGCCCCGGGACTACCATTCCAGAATCAACATCCATTGGTCCCTGCCACGACGCAGGCCATTCCAGACCGTAACCAAAACCGAGAGTGATCCGCCCCAGTTCCTTTCGAGACCGCTCATACTGGTCGCGCGCAAACGGTTCGTCCACCGCTTGCAGACAATGGGCCACCATCCAAATGGTCGAGCCCTCCGGGCCATATATCGGCTCCCCATTTATCTGATAACTCGACAGGAGCAGCCCGGTCTTCTTATCCACCAAGTGTTCCTTGGCCACGGCCACCCATTGTCGGCAGAGAGCGGTGTGATCCGTGCCGTCGAGGCGATCTGCGACTTTGAACGCAACCAGGGCAACGGCGTCATCGTAGGTCCAGCACTCATCGGGATAGCTCTCCATCGCCATCAGCGGATTTGAGCGCATCCGTTGCTCGATGACGTTAAGCCGCTCCGTCATCGGTTGTTTGTACCCGGGTTCCTCCTGAAGTATTCGCCGGGCTCCCATCATCAGCGCAATCTCTCCGTCCAGGAACAAACTCCGCGCAGGACTGACTTGGTAGGGGCGCGCTTTGGCGTAGGGCATGAGGAATGCGTAGATCCCGTCCTGTTTTTCGATTTTGACGGTTTCCTGGATGATCTGGTCAATGACGGGAAGATATTCGCCCTTCATCCCCGGTTCACGCAGTCCCATGTTTACCAGTGACCAAACGAGAAAGGTGCGGCCCATGAAATCCCATTCCGCGTTGCTGGCGCGCATTTTCTGAAGCTCGATCTGCCGGAGTGTAGGCTCTGTCCAGAGTTGCAGGTGCCGGGCAGCCAATTGGCGCGCTTTCGGGGAGACGCCCTTTTCCTGATAAAACTCGGTCAAGGGTGCGCGAAAGAACAGGTGCAAGCAGGGGAGCCATATAACCGTTGCCAACGTGAACGCGGCAAGGGCGAGACTTGCTTTCTTCACCCACTCCTTCAAGTTGGATTTCATAAATCAAACCTCGGCAATTTCTTCGAGAGCCACAGGATCACGCGCAGGATGGCCACGATGATCGCTGCCTGCCTCGGACCCGTCAAGGGCAAGATCAGCGGGCCGATTTGGCCTCGTTGCCCAGGCGCCTTTGAGAAATTCCGCCAGTGTTGGACCGTGGCGGGTTCGACGATCGTAAAAGAGCCAGTGCGCAATTTCATACGGCCAGACGCGCCGGCCAATGTTGGAATACCAGCGCATTCCGTTGCGGAAGAGCGGCTCGGGATGCAGCAAAAGCCTCCAGAGCGATTTCGGCCGCAGTTGGCAGACCGCCTCGATCAGCTTCACCCACAGGAGTACCCGCCAATTGGGAACCTGCGTGCTCTCCAGGACTTGGTGTTTGTAATCCCAGCGGCTCAGGTCGGTTTGAACCACGCGATGTTGGGCTTCCTGGAGCGCGAAAGGAGTCCAACTATGCGGCGTGGCATACAGCGCCTGAATCTGATCGGGATCATACGAAAGGAGTTGCCGCAAAGTGCGCCAATAATCGCTGTCCTTCTCCTGCACGAAACCGGCCACCCACGCGGCCATGGAAATGATGCCATGTTTTCTCATCAGCCGGATCGCCTCGCGGTCAATCGCCTTGGTGCTTCCTTTGTGAATGGCCTGGAGCGTGGCGTCATCCGTGCTCTCCAGTCCGAGCAGAAACCGGGCGACGCCCGCCTGTTTGTAAAGGTGCAGGATGTCGGCGTCCCGGACGATGTCGCTCGCCCGGGTGGTGCCGATCAGGATTAAAGGAACGTGGTGGGAGATGAGCGCTTCCAGAAACGCCTGCCAAGCCGGGCGGGAGGCCGTGGGGTTTTCATCGGCAAAGTTGACCAGTTCCACTCCGTGCTTGTGGTGCAATCGTGCCAGTTCGGCGGCAAATCTCACAGGATCGCGATGCCGCCACGCCCGCCAAAAGCTATGTTGTCCGCAATAGTGGCAGCGATGGGGGCAGCCGCGGGAGAATTGCACGACCACAGCCCGGCGTTTTCCATAATAGGTATAACGGCGATGGTCGATCAGTTCCCATCCGACGCGACAGCCATCAAGATCACGAATCACCGGCGCCGGCAAATTCGCTTTAACCTCAGCCAGCAAAGAAAGCGCGTCGCTTGAGCGTCTTTGGCCTGGAACCGTGCCCGCACGAAACACGATCCCAGGCACCTTTTCCAGACATTGCTGCTTTTCCAGAGCGGTCAACAGGCGGACGATCGTTTCCTCGCCTTCGCCGCGCACGATGAAATCAATTCCAGGCTCCTGATGCATGATCTGCGCCCAGTGATACGTCGGGAACACCCCACCATAAACGATCCACGCATGTGGGAACGCATTCCGTAGTGCTTGCACAATCCGACGGGCGGACGGGTGGCCCGAGGTGGAACCCGAGTGGCCCAAGAGAACCGCGTCCGGGCCATAGTCACTGGTTTTCGAGACGATTTGGTCAAGACTCATGGGACCGAACTCCGCATCCAGCAGCTTCACCCTGTGGCCGGCATCCAGCAGCGGACCTCCAAGAGCGAGCAAACCGAGCGGAGGCAGGTGCTCACGAAGAATGCGACTGCCAATGGAAGGATGCGGCGGATTGACGAGCAGAATTCTCATAAATACTCAACCGTTGATCGCTGCTTCGATGTCGGCAGTGGCGCTTCTCCTGGTTTGTTCGGCATCATGCACTTTGCATCACAAAGTATATGATGCCATTTGTGCCGTTTTCGTTCAAAACTCGCTCGGAAAATCACTATACAGGCGTTGCCTCCGGCTTTCCGCGCCAGATGGCTCGCGGGGTTTTTAGCAATCGGGCAGCGTGCCTCGCCCGAAATTTAATTTCTGTCCTCGGCACGCACGGCGCATTGGAGACTGCTGATGGCAACCCCGGCAAGCATCTCAACAACAAAGAATGAACATATCTCCAGTTATAGGGTCAGACTTTGTAATGCAAAGCGCATGGAAACCGTTATGATATCCGACTCCTTCACCTTTGATCTGCGTCATGCTGGCACGCTCCTGCGAGGGGAGTCGGAGGAGATGGCGGGTTGGATAGACCGGGGGGAGACCAAACAGCTTTGGTATTGCCTGGCGATTGTCTTTGCCGGCGCCGGCCTGTTCGGCGCGGCCCTCGGCGCATGGCGCAGCCCCTTGCAGGCGCTTTACGGTGGAATCAAGTTTCCACTTGTCATTTTGTTAACAACGACCGGAACCGCTCTGCTGAACGGCATGCTGGCGCCACTCCTTGGTTTGAACATAAATTTCCGCCAGTCTCTGCTCATCATCCTGTTCAGCTACACCATCGCCGCCATTATCCTGGGAGGATTCAGCCCAATCCTCCTTTTCGTCGTTTGCAACGCGCCGCCTGTCCAATCCTCATCCTCGGCGTCGTGGGCCGGCCACAGCATCGTGCTGCTTGTTGAAGTGGGCTTGATCGCCTTCGCCGGGATCGTAGCCAATGTTCGCCTACGGCAACTGCTCGACCGCCTGAGCGGCAGCTTGCCTGTTTCGAGGCGCATCATGCTTGCCTGGCTGGCGGCCAATCTTTTCTTTGGGGCGCAAATTTCCTGGTTGTTGCGGCCGTTCGTTGGCTCGCCGGGACTGCCGGTGGAATTCCTGCGCGTCAACGCCTTGCACGGCAATTTCTATGAAAGCGTTTCCCATGCTCTAAAGAACCTGCTCAATTTCTGAACCATACTCGTCTCAAAAAAGGCCCTCTATGAATGAATCATCCAGCATCCCGCCAGTAATAAATCCGACAATTGCCGGCATAAGCTGCGGGTCTCATCAACCCGATCCGCCTCTGGGCGAGGTGGAGAGCGACCGCCAGCCCATAGCCAGCTTGATTACGGCCATCGAAGCGGTCCTACGCGAACCGCGCCGCCTCTTATTTCAATTGACCCAGCAGAATCAAGGCCACTTGGTGCGCAATCTCTTGTTCGTTTCACTGCTGTCCGCCTTCATTTACGGCTTGGTCGTCGGTACTTTCTCCGGCAGGGAGCAACTCCTGGCCGCGCCCCTCAAGATCGCCGGCGGCCTGCTCTTGTCCGCCGTTATCTGCCTCCCCAGTCTTTATATTTTTACCTGCCTGAGCGGAGCCCGGGCGCGTTTGGGCGAGGTCTGCGGTTTGCTCACTGCTTTCCTTGCTCTGATGACGATACTGCTCATTGGCTTCGCGCCCGTCGCCTGGGTGTTCTCGCAATCCACCGCCTCCATCGCCGCGATGGGAGGCCTCCATTTGCTTTTCTGGTTCATTGCCACCGGTTTCGGCCTTCGTTTGCTGGAGCGCGGCTTCCGTCACCACGGCGCTCAAGGCGGCATGATGCGGATATGGACGATCATATTCCTCCTCGTGGCCTTGCAGATGACCACCGCGCTGCGCCCGCTCGTCGGCACGGCTCCGACCTTACTGCCAGTGACGAAACAATTCTTCGTCGCTCATTGGATGGAGTCTTTCCAATAACGGTATGAACTGGTATCGAGGAATGATCTTTCATGATGTGCAAAATCCTTCCCGCCCTCGCGCTTGATTTGAGTGGCGGGTGGGCGCGCGAGGAATTTCCCACAACGTTGGATGGGCTTTCGCCGCTGTTCTTTGGCAAACTTCCACCCGATTTTATCAATGACCAGCCAATGCAATTGCGGCGCACGAATGACGGGCCTTTCCTGCTCTACTCCGTTGGCTGGAATGGAACGGATGATGGCGGGATCATCGTCCGCAAGGCCTATCCGAACAGTGCCGTTCTCGATATGGAGAATGGCGATTGGGTCTGGGCGGATTCAGCGAAGTGATGGCTCTGCAGAACCGACGCCCCTTAATTTATTGACGCTTTCGAGAATAGGGGTTCTCCTGTGAAGAGGACGGATTCCATGAGATTCACATCATTCATGCCGTTGACGGCACTTTTTGTCCTCTTTGCCGGGGGGTGCATTTTTCCCAAAGGCGCGCCACCGGATCGTTCGCGTGCGGAATTCGCAAGGGCTTTGGCAAGAATCAAGGAGAACACGCCTCAGAGCGAGGTGCTTGCCATGCTCTGCCAACCGGACGATGTCCGCACACAATTCGATCCGGGCGGAATCAGCCGGGTACAGACAAAAGAAGTCTGGTGTTACGGCACCACAGGCCATTTATGTTTTCCCACTCTCGGTTGTGTTTACATTGACGGGAGTGGGCGAACCCAGGAGGTGATCGGTGGCCAAGGCCGGCCACCGAAATCCGGTCTATTCACTGAGGATGAACTCCGGAATCTTCTTCGCTTGTTGGACACCACGCCAAAGTTGGAGGGTGATTCCTACGACCCGCTTCCGGTGATTCAAATCGTCAATACGCTGCAATCTCTTGGGAGAGAGAAGGCGCTGGCAGCCATTGGGGAGTATCTCCGTGTTTCCGAGCCTTGGTCGGACAGGGGATCATCCCTCGTTTTCCGGGTTTTGTTTGATCTTCCGGACGACATTGACCGGACGAAGGGTTGGATCATCGGGGTCCCCGAACCGCCTGGGCCAAAGAACCCCCATCAGATACCCCGCTTCCCAATCGTTCTGGTGGATGACGTTCCGTTGATGTTGGTGGAAGGTTATACGATTGGTAGCTATTTGTCCCTGAAGGGTAACCCAACACCAGTCGAAAGGGATTTGGAATTCTTTCGGCGCAACGGCCATTTTCGTTCCAAGGCACTGGTGCCCAGCAATGATCCCCTCGGAGCCCTGATGCATTTGGTGGAGTCCACGCAATGGATTTATGCGGACTCAAAACTGGCAGAACCGGGCGTGTTTTCATTCGGGGATACGGAGACCAACAAACGGGAAAAATCCATGCTCATGGAGCAGCTGCTCAGGTTGATTGACTCCGTGTACCGCCTGCCCACCGACGCGTACGGTGACAGGTTGCCCAGTGGAGCATCCCTGGAACCTGCCTGGAAAAAGATCGTCGCCAACGTCTCCTCTCTCAAAATTGAATGGGATCTGCAGAAGAACATCTTCGTCTTTCAGGATGGCTCACAACTGCCCAAGCTGACCAGCAAGATTCACCAACGCGATATCTGGCGGCTCATCGGCATGGGGTTCGAGGACGCGGAACTCATAATCGAGCGGAAGAGTGACGATTGGGTGGATGTCATGGTGACGCGGGTCGAGAAGGCGGGAGCCAAACTTAGACCTGCCACCTTAATTCTCTTTACTGGCGACGAAAATCAAGCGTCGTTGCTGACATTCACATTTACCGATAAGGTGGCAATCGGAGGAGGTGGTTCGGAGACGCGAACAGTCGCCCTGAAGGCGGATACCGAAATCAGGGCGAGATTGGAAATCGCCGGCTACCGCACCAACACCAGCTTCATTTTCAAACCTTAGCCACGAGAATAGAACGCGAAATGAGCCTGCTTGTTCCAGTCGAAGAGTTCGATAATTTTCGGCTTATGCGGGTGGTGGATGCGGCCTCCATCACGCCGGGACTGCGCAGCGTTGTCCGCTCTCTTGATGAACGCGAGGAAATGGAACCCTTTTTGCGGATTATCCTGGCCGACGACGCCCAGACTCCGCATGGACCGGCGGAAATTGTGGACATCTTCACCCACAAATTGACGCGTAAAGGAACCCACGGCATGGCCGCATTTATTTTAAAGGGCAAGTCGTTTAAGACGGTTCGTCATAGCGACGTCGCGCACCAAATATACCGGCTGGAAAAGATTGAAGGACTCCGTTTTGCCATATTCGCTACACCGGGAGTTGTCCTCGACGCGGCCAAAGAGCATTTCTGCGCAACCTGTGAACGCATGAAGGTCAATTACGGCTTTTTGGATGCGACCGATCTGGCGCGGTTATTTGTTGCTGCGGGCTTTTTTTGCCCGAGGGATGCCTCCCGGATTTCAGCCGGCAGATGCAAATGCGGGTACTCGCCCCAGCATCAATTTCTCAATATCCTTCAGCAGGACGCACTAAAGAGTCTGCTGGATGCCCACGCAATAGGGCAAAAAACCGGACTTGTGGTATTGCCACCGGGCAGTGGCAAAACTCGGATCGCGGCAGAGGACTCCAAGCGATTTAATGCACAGAGGATACTTTACGTCGCCCACACTCAAGAAATACTTGACGTTGCGGATTCCGAGTTTCAAGCGATTTTTGGTTCTAAGGAAGTTGGGCGTATTGAACGGCCTTTCCGGGCTACGTCCACAAAACGTGTCAATCTTGCCACCATCCAGTTGTTCGCCCGGCACCTTGCCAACTTCGGAAAGGATAAATTCGACTACGTGGTGGTGGACGAATTCCACCACGCAGCCGCAGCGTCATATCGGAAGCTCATTGCCCACCTGTCGCCCCAATTCCTACTCGGTCTGACCGCCACGCCTTTTCGAGGAGACCGTCAGGACATCTGGAAACTTTGTGGAGAAAACACTATTGTGAGTTATGAGCTCCGAGGGGGAATCGAGACCGGAGTTCTGGTGCCTTACCACTACTATGGCTGCTTCGATGACTTGGACTACACGAAAATTCAAACACATGGAACCACCTACTCCATCCAGGACTTGGAGCGTGCATTAACCGTCCCAGAAAGGGATCATGCGATCATAAAAAAGTGGCGGGAAATGGCCGAGAGTCGCCCGACGCTAGCCTTCTGCTGCTCCATCATCCACGCTGATCGTGTCGCCGCGCACTTTGTTAAGGCAGGCGTTTCTTCGGCTGCCTATACGTCCTCGCAATCATGGGAGGAACGAAAACGACGGTTGGAACAGTTTAAGAATGGGGCACTTAAAGTCCTTGCTGTCGTTGACGTGTTCAACGAGGGTGCTGACTTGCCATTTCTTGAGTGCCTCCTGTTTTTGCGCCCAACCGATTCGAAGCGCATTTTCTTCCAGCAACTTGGACGCGGACTTCGTCGCTATCCCGGCAAAGCACAATGTCTTGTGATTGATTTCATCGGCAACTTCAAGAACGCCTATCGCATTGTCGAATATCAAGGCTTGCTGCCAGTGGAGGAAGACGATGGGTTCGTCGGACGGCGCGGTCCAAAAACCGCCAAGGAATTTCTGAACCTGCCGCTCGGTTGCGAGGTGCATTTTGATGATAGGGTTATCAACCTTTTCGCCAGTCAGGCATTTAACCCTGCGAACGCCAACCGTCACAACATCGGAAGAATCTTGATCTACCTGTATCAACGCCTGGAGAGAAGACTCGGTCGCCCGCCGAGGAGGGTTGAGGTGGACAGACATTCCAGGCTCTCCAGTGATTTCTACAGCCTGGTCTTTGGGAGTTGGAGAGCATTCGAACAATTGATGGCCTCATTTGGAACAAGGTGAATGTGTCACCGAGTGTCTCAAAATCATCTACGCGCTGGCAGCCAATCGGACCAACGAATCTGTCAAAACGCTGAAATCACTTCTGAAAGACGATGACGAGAAAATCCGAGCGACGACAAGAAAGGCGATTCGAACCGCCTATTTGTATCGGGGCATTTGGCGCGGCACGCCACTCAGGCCGGAGGATTTTGATGAAACGTTCCGGTAACCCGGACCACCGTGATGAAACCTCTTCGGATTCCTGCACGCACGGATATTTCGTGGATGAGATCTAGACCGCCTGGAGGCGTGAGATGAGCTTTGCGCTTTGCAAAAGCAACTATCGGCAATAGGGCTGGGCTAGGAATTTCATGCGCAGGAAGTCGTTACCAGACCATCACCCCTTCCGGTGGTAATCAATGGCAACGCTACGGCTGTCCAGTTCAATGACCGAATAGCCCCAGGGCAAGTAGCGGCTGGGTCCCTGACGTTCGGGATGCTCGACTCGCCAGGCGATGACCTCCCACCCATTCCCGGATTTTAAGACCTCCCATTCGGCCTGGTCGGCCCAATCCTCCTTTTGCTCCAACAACCGTTGCGCCGCCGCGATCTGGTCTCGGTAGTGGACCTGCGGATCCTCGGGGTGTTCCATGCGGGCGGTTTTGCCGCCGCATCCGGTGAGCAACGCGAAAAAAAGGGCGATAATCCAGTTTCTGGCCATCCCCGTCATATCGGCAGTACGCCGTTCGGCTGAAACGATATGGCGATAAAACTCGCTTAATCGAAATCAAAGCCGCAGGATGGGCCATGAATAAAACCACCTCTCCCCGCCTCGTTCGCCAACCACCTTTGGCCGCCGGTCAACTATGGCGCATGGCGGACGGGAATCTTCAAGTCGGCATGGTTGGCAAATTGCTGGTCCATTATAAATTGGGCAAGCCCAATGCCGTTCGCGTCCCCAATTCCTGCAACTGCATCAAAACCATTGAGAAATATCTGAAAACGAAGAAGGCCGTCCTGGTTTAGTTACGATTTATGCGCTCAAGCCTTGCATCCTTGCTCCCTTCGCTGGCGCTGGCCGTGACCGTTGGCGTCAGCGCGTCGCAAGCCGCTTCCGGCAACCCTTACGCCCGCTGGCAATACGGGCCGGCGCGCGATGAAAACTCTTTCCCCATTGCCGTCTGGTTGCAACCTCCCGCCAAGGCGCGGCAATATCTGGACGCCGGGTTCAACACTTACGTCGGCCTCTGGGAGGGGCCGACCGAAGAACAACTCGCCGCCCTGAAGCAGGCCGGGATGAGGGTGATTTGCGAGCAGAACGCGGTTTCGCTGAAGCACCTCAACGATCCCACCCTCATCGGCTGGATGCATGGCGACGAGCCGGACAACGCGCAGGAACTGGGCGCCGGCAAGGGCTACGGGCCGCCGATTCCTCCGGCCACGATCATCGCCGAATATCAGCGTATTCGCGCCGCGGATTCTACCCGGCCGGTCATGGTGAATTTGGGCCAGGGTGTGGCATGGGACGATTACATCGGCCGCGGCGTTCGCCGAAATCACCCCGAGGATTACGCCGAATACGTCAAAGGCAGCGACATCGCGTCCTTCGACATCTACCCGGTGGCGCATGACAGTCCGGTGGTGGCGGGCAAACTTTGGTTCGTTCCGCAAGGGGTTGAGCGGCTGATTAAATGGGCCGGGCCGGATCGCATCGTTTGGAACTGCATCGAATGCACGCGCATTGAAAATCCGGACCATAAAGCCACGCCGCGCCAGGTTCGCTGCGAAGTCTGGATGTCTCTCATTCACGGTTCGCGCGGGCTGATCTATTTCGTCCACGAATGGAAACCGCGTTTCAACGAGTCCGCCCTGCTGGGCGATCCGGAAATGCTCGCCGCTGTGACAGCGCTCAACCTGCAGATCGCCCGTCTGGCACCGGTTTTGAACAGTCCCACGGTAACGAACGCGGTGGCGGTAGTGTCGGAGAACCGCGAGATTCCCATCGCTGTGATGGCCAAACGGTTCGGCGACGCGCTGTATCTTTTTGCGGTCGGGATGCGCGACGGCAAGACCACGGCGGCGTTTACCATGCGCGGTCTGACGGGCGCGCCGAACGTGGAAGTGCTCGACGAGAACCGCACGCTGAAAACGCAGGACGATGTTTTTCATGACGATTTCCAGCCGTGGGACGCGCATGTTTACCGGATTGCGGCCACGCACGGTCGTTGATCGAGGCTGCCCGAATGCTGCCGACTTCGAGCCTCCAAAACTGGGCAGAGGCTGATCCGTGATCGCGTGGAGCGCAACTTTCCAGAATTCATCTCCCGGGTGTCCGCAGATTATTGACCGAAGTTGGACTGAAGCGACATTACAAGACTCCGGAGGTGGTTAAATTGCTGCGGACTGCCCCGAAATGTTAAAGGGACCATGCAAGGCGTGTTTCTCAATGGCTGATCAGCAGCACGGGCTTGATGGTGCTGCCACGCTTCGAGTCGGCAATGGCCCGGTTGATCTTGGTAAAATCATAGAATTTCACCAATCGGTCGAAGGGAAACCGCCCATCCTCGTACAGTTTGATCAGTTTCGGAATGAACTTCTGGGGCACCGCGTCGCCTTGGATGACGCTGTGGACTTGGCGCTCTCCCGGCAGCCTGCCCAAGGCGCTCGCTCCGCTAAGCAGCGCTGCTTTTCCGCCTGGATTCAGTAGCTCTGCCGCGAACTGTTCCATCTCATGATCCGCCGTGCTCTCCACAATGTAATCAACGTCGCGGCCCGTTATGGCCTTGATGCGCGCGGCGAGGTCACTTCGCCGGTTGTTGATCGAGTGGGTCGCCCCTAATTCGCAGGCGAGTGTTAGACGGCGAGGGTTGAGGTCCACCGCGATGATCGTTTTGGCTTTGACTATGCGGGCGGCCATCACCGCCGCCAGCCCAACCGAGCCGGTGCCAAAAACGGCGATGCTTGATCCGGCGCGAACCGCCAGTGAGTTCATCACCGTGCCGGCGCCCGTTTGCATACCGCAACCCAACGGAGCAAGCATTTCCAGCGGAAGCGGCTTGGGCACCTTCACCAGATTGCGCATGGTCGCGAGAGCATGGGTGGCGAATGAGGATTGGCCAAAGAAGTGGCCACGCACGCCGCCGCGCAGCGCATTGGTCCCGTCCAAGCGGGCGAAGCTAAAGTTCGCCTCCCAGAACCGCTGGCAGTCCGCCGGGTGTCCGCGCCTGCAAGGCCGGCAGCGCCCGCAGGATTGGTAGGAGAGCACCACATGGTCGCCGGGCTTGATTCCCTTCACCGCCTCGCCGATTCGTTCCACCACCCCGGAGCCTTCGTGGCCCAGCACGACCGGGCCGGAAGCGCCGCCATCGCAGAAATCAATGTCGGTATGGCAAACTCCGCTGGCCACCATGCGCACCAGCACTTCGTCATCGCGCGGACCTTCCATTTCCAGGCGCTCGATCTTCAGTGGGCGGCCCGGCGTCCGCAATACGGCGGCTCGGATTGGGATGGTAGGCGGGTCGGGCATTTCGAGTTCAGGCCTCTTAATTCAAAGGAGCGCGAGTTGCTGTCCGCTCGGCTCGCGCAAACTGCTGACGCCCAGACCTAGCAACCGCAACGGGCGCGAAACCAGTTTGTCCCGGCCCAGCAGGAAACAACCCAGCCGGTAAACGTCAGCCGCCTCGGTGATCGGTTCCTCGACTGAAATCTGGCGCGTGAGGGTGGTGAAATCACTATAGCGTACTTTTACCTGGACCGTGTGCGCTCCCAATCGCCTGTGTTTGAGCCGTGCCGAAATATCTGTCGCCTGTTCTCTCAGGCAGGCACGAAGCACTTTTCGGTCGTCGGTGTCTTTGAGAAACGTTTCTTCTCCGCTGATGCTCTTGATCTCGTCTCCGATTTCCAGCGGGCGGTCGTCTTCACCGAATGCAAACTGCTTCAATTTCGGCCCGAACGAGCCGACCAAGGCACGCAGATCCCCAGCATAATCCTGCAAGTCCCCAACGGTTACGATGCCCGCCTGGCCCAATGTCTGTTCGGTGACTTTCCCGACCCCGTAAATCACACGCACCGGCAGCGGCCGCAAAAATGAAACCTTCTCCTGGTCGGAAATGACCGTCAGTCCGTCAGGTTTTTTGTGGTCGCTGGCGATTTTAGCGAGCAGTTTGTTGGAGGCAATACCGATGGTGGCAGTCAACCTGCGCTCCGATAGAATTCGCTGTTTCAAATCCCGTGCCAACGGCAATGCCTTGAGCAGCGATGCGTCGAGGTCCTCCGCCTGAGTGATGGGGGACACGTCGAGATACGCCTCGTCAATGGACATGGGTTCGATGACCGCCCCGGGCTGGGCGATAATCTGCATGATGTGCTGTGATTCTTCGCGGTAATGATCCATGTGCGGACGGACGAAAACACCATGGGGACAAAGCCGCCCCGCCGTCGCGCTGGGCATGGCGGAGCGGACGCCAAATTTCCGCGCTTCATAACTGGCAGCACACACCACCCCACGTTGCGTCGGGGGCGCGCCGACGATTACCGGACGGCCCCGCAACCTTGGGTCGTCGCGTTGTTCGACGGAAGCGTAGAACGCGTCCATATCCAAATGGAAAATCACACGATGCATCGCCAACAGAGATTACCACGGACGCTGCAAAGCCAGAAGATCTGTCGTGTCCTGTCCAGTGCTCGACTTGGCGAATTTGCAGGCCATCCATTTTCCAGCAGGGATCACTCCCGGCCTTTCGAATCAATGATGATGGTGACGGGGCCATCGTTGGTCAGACTGACCTTCAGGTCCGCGCCAAATTCGCCGGTTTGAATGCTCCTTCCCAAATCCTCAGTCAGCCGGCGGATGAATTGCTCGTAAAGCGGAACCGCCATTTCCGGCCGGGCTGACCGGCTGAACGAAGGCCGGTTGCCCTTCTTCGCGCTGGCAAAAAGGGTGAATTGGCTGACCAGCAGAATCTCGCCTCCCGTTTCCTGCACCGAACGGTTCATCAGGCCCTGATCATCGTTGAAAATTCGCAGGCGGACGATTTTCCCGCTCAACCATTCAATGTCCTGCACCGTATCGGATTCCTCGATGGCCAGCAAGACCAAGAGGCCGTGTTGAATTGTGGCCTTAATGGCGCCAGCGATCATGACGCTGGCCTGGCTCACCCGTTGAATGACAGCGCGCATGGGTGCTTGATAATGGCAAAAGGTCGAAACGAATAGAGATTTTTTGCGAGCCGGCCAGGATAGTTTGGAGCCTGGAGTGGGCGGGGCGGATGACCCTACTTGAGATTCTCGATCTGCTCCTCTAAACTGCGGCCATGACCGTGTTTCCCGTCAATCCAGAAAAGTCACAGCAACTTGCCCAGCGGATGGCTGCCTTGGGGGTTCGCGAGTCCGATATTGAAGAAACTTTTGTGAGATCTGGAGGGCATGGGGGGCAAAACGTCAATAAATCGGCGACGTGCGTGATGCTGCTCCATCGGCCAACCGGCCTGCAAGTGAAGTGCCAGACAACTCGTCAACAAGGACTCAATCGGTTTATTGCCCGGCGTATATTGCTCGACAAAATTGAAGGGAAACAGACCGGGCAAGTGGCGGCGGAGGTATCCCGAATCGAGAAGATACGCCGGCAGAAGCGCAAGAAGAGCCGCCGGGCCAAGGCGCGGATGCTCGCTGACAAATCCCATCGAGCGGACAAGAAAGCCTCCAGGCGCGAAGTCGGAGAATCTTGAACCTCGTTGTCAATCTTCTGGGCGTTCGCCGCTGGGCGCCATCTTCACCAGCTTGGGATCGAATTGGCCGAGGGTCGTGACCAGGTCTTTTTGTGCGGCCATCACTTCGCGGATGTTTTTATAGGCCATCGGGACTTCATCCAGTCCGGCGCTAATGAGTGTCACGCCGCGTTCGCGGAGAAGACGGTTCACTTCTTTCCAGTTGAATTTCTGGTTGGCGGCTTTGCGGCTCATGGCGCGGCCGGCGCCGTGCGAGGCCGAGTTGAGCGAATCGGGATTTCCCTTTCCGCTCACGACATATCCCGGCGACGCCATGGAACCGGGAATGATGCCCAGGACTCCCGCCCCCGCCGGCGTGGCGCCTTTGCGATGCACGACGACCTCCCGTTCCACTCCCCCGATAACGTGCTTTTCTTTCCAGGCGAAATTGTGATGGTTTTCCAAATCGAGCAAAACCTGCGCACCGAGGTTTTCCGCGATGTGCTGGTGGATGCAGGCGTGGTTGGCTGCGGCATATCGCCCCATCAGTTCCATCGCGTTCCAGTATTCTAGTCCGGGCTGCGAATCGAGCGACAGCCAGGCCAGCCGTTTCAATTCGCTGGGCAAGTCCGCAAATTGAGCGAACGCGATTTTGCTGTAGTAATCGCAAACCGCCGCGCCCGTCCCGCGACTGCCGCTGTGCGACAGCAGCGCGACATAAGTTCCCGGCTCAAGGCTGCTGATTTTTGAGTGCGCTGTGAACAGGCCAAACTCGACAAAATGATTTCCGCTCCCGCTGGTGCCGAGTTGCGCCCACGCACGGTCCTTGTTCTGCTTCACCACCGGGCTGATCGTCCAATCCGCATCCATCACCTCGTGGGTGCGGCGATTCCGAAACGTCGAGCCGACGCCGAAGCGCGTTTCCGCTTCGATGGCGCGGGTCAGACGGTCCTGACTGTTCTCCAAATCGCGCGCCGGAATATCCAACACCGTCATTTTCATGCGGCAGGCAATGTCCACGCCGACGGCGTAAGGAATCACGGCGTTTTCCGTTGCCAGCACGCCGCCGATGGGCAGGCCGTAGCCGACGTGTGCGTCCGGCATGAGCGCCCCCGCCACGGAAACCGGCAGCAAACAAGCTTTCTCCATTTGCATCACCGCCTCGTGTTCCAGCCCTTCGCCCCACTGCCGGTATTTCACTGGATCGGCGCGCAGTGGAGGCGGCGCAGCAAGCAACACCTTCGCGAATTCACCGCGCAGCGGGTCGCCCGCATACGCCGACGGATTGGCCACAATGGCAGCGACTTCTTCGCGCAACCGCGACTTGTCGCCGCCACCGAGGATGAACTTGGCAACAAAATCCGTCGCCCGCCGCGTCGCCTCGCCCAGCGGCACACCCAGTCTGATAAAATCCTTGGTGTTCATGTATGAAATCGCCTTTAAACTTAATCCTCCCTGTCCCGATGACGGTAATGGGCGCTGCCCATTCTCCTCCGCGTGAGAAAGAAGACTGTGACGTGGATTTGGATTGTGTTCGATTCTCTTATGTCCTAAATTACTGCATCGCCTCTGCCAATTGTGTAAAGGCAACTACCTCCTTTGGTGATGTCGCCGAACCGCTAAAAAACTGCATTGGAACGAGGTCATCCGTGACAAGCAACCCTTTGAATCGGATCGCCGTCGCCGGAATCCCAGTCAGGGCACACACAGCTGACGGGTTCGCCTTTAGCCAGTTTAAACGGCGCAGATGTTTTCCGAGGGAGTCTTCTCGCTCTCCTCGGTAATCGTCCAAACGCTCAACAACGTCTCGAACGCTTATCGCTGTACGCAGGCGCTTACATTCAATGACAAATATATCTGGAGAGCCGCCTTTCCAGGCCAGCACATCAACGTCTCCAAAGTCCCCGGCAGATGCAGGGCACCCAAGGGCACTCATAAAAACCTCTCGCCGCGCAACGAATCCTAGTTTTTCCGCCCGATCCGCCACGTCACGCGTGAACTGGTTACCTTGTCGGTTCGCCTGATCTCCACAAAATGCCCGCATCGTTCTTGTTCGAAAATGTTCCGTCGGGAATGCGGATTCAGCGATATTTCCTATGATGTAAGCCGCACTTGTTTTAACCAGTGGTGGATAAACGAGCCAGATCTTGCTGGGTGCGCCCCTCAACATGACGAATGGCCGCATCAGCAGAGACAGCTGACGGCGGAATCGCCACGGCTGAACGTCTTTTTCCTGGTATCCATGTAAATCTTTGTTCCAGCCGCGGCGGGGCGGCAGTGAGAATCGTCCGATGAAAAACTCAATGGTCTTTGCATCCAAATTGCACTCGTTCATTAGTAATGAGCGGAAACTAGCATCGTCCAACTCAAGAATTAGCTTCTGCGTTTTCAAGGCTACATGGCCGAAGCGGTTGGGAATTGCAACGAACTGATCAATTGTCACCCCAAACTCATCATGGAATGGCTGCTCCATCCGGCGTATGGTTTCGAGACTACGAGCACTCTCTTTGGGTTGGTAACTTGAAAACCAGCGGTCGTAATTTTGTGCGGAAGAATGAAAGCCCTTTTCAAAAACCGCGCGAACGTAAGGCGACATGACTGTCGCGTAGAATTCCTTGTCAAAATCCAATTCGCCATTTTGGAAGGAATGGATCTCTGGCTCCATAAATCCCTCCGAGATTGCGTCTCGATGGTTGGCTGCGCTAAAAAGGTTCTCGAACTGGGCAAGCATCTCCAAACGTGCTGCTTTCGGCATTGCGTGGCCGCCTTCTGCTGGGCATGCGTACATTGCTGTTTCAACCAACAGGCGATTGGCCAGCGTTGCCGCGTCTCTGTCGCTTCGGCGCCCTTCTGCAAACTTCAAGATTTCTTGTGGGTCGTGCAGAGCAAGCAATGCGCGCGCCGCCAGACACCAACGCTGTTCGTCCTTTTCCAATTCGGCCAAGGCGGAGAAACACGCGATCACAACCTCTCGCCGATTGAACTGCGCAAGCCCCTTTTCGATTCTCTGCCAAAGGTTGTCCACGACTCGGTGCAAGTAATCCATGCATTGCTCTCTCCCTAAGCTTTTTCCACTTGCTGAGGGCGGTCCGAGTTCATCCGCCAGCTCGATCAGGCTATGAGAGCATTCCTCCTCTGGGATGAAGTCAGGCGAAGGCCGATATGTTGCAGCCAGAATTTGAGCCCAATTCTCCGTTTTTACAAAATGAAAGAACCGAGCCTCATCATTTGGGAAGATTGAGGTTAATAATCTGACACGGTCGTCAGCCGATATTGTGCTGCCTGCCAATTCGGCTATTGCAGCGATTGTGCAATCAATCAACATGCGCTCTGCTTGGTTCCTCGGAGTGTGGAACTTCTCGCTAAATTCTGCAGGCAGCGTAACGACGATCGTCCGGTCGCGCCGATTGACGGATGAGGTTGGCTGAGAGGAGACTTGAGAATTGGGAATATTTTGATCAGCCCATTTGGAAAGTTCCGGCACGTCTAATTCAATCAAGATTGATCCGGCTTGAAGGTTTCGGAACTCTTTTTCGACCACGACACCAGCTCGGTTCATCCAATTGAGCAAACAGTCCCAGAGTTGGAACAAAACGCTTTGCTCGTCGGGTATCGTGGTGTTCGCTTTAGAAACAATCCACCAATTCCGATTTGTTGTTTCAATTACCCCCATTAGCATTTTCTGCTTAGATCCTTCAAGCGCAATATACACTGGAGCCTCCTTGTCTCTGGCATAATAAGCCTTTGCTCCACGGCGTTCTACTCGAACCCAGTGCGTGAGATCATGCGCGAGAATGGAGTGGTCGTCGTAAGCGTGCAACACCTCCTTTCGAATATCCGCTATGAAGCCAGTTCCAACGGTTAGCATCTTGTGTGGCTGAGACAGCTCCATTTGCCGTGGCACGAAACGCCAATTATTGGAACGCCAATACGCGTAGAGATTCAGCGGACCGTTAAGGTTCATAATATGGACGCCACGTTTTTCAGCCCATTCTTGATGACGCCACATTCTCCAGAGACGGAGGGCAGACATATCATCGCACCGGGCGAGCGTGCGCCAGTCTGGCGGAGAAGCAAAAATCAAGCCCCAGTCCGGTATTTTCTTCATAGAGAGCGCCACGCCACGTCCCACACCGCCACGCGTTATGAGTGTCATGCCTCCGTTGAACTGAGGCTGCGCTTTTAAAACCGCAGCGCAATCCAATAAATGCCTTTCAAATGAATTTTGATGTTGTGCAGTTAACTCGTCGGTATCATGGGCATCGGTCAATTCTCCAGAAACATTGCCATCGAGTAAAACAACATGGGCATATTTTCCTTGGTCAAAACTCAAGGTGGCTTGATAAATGGTCGGGAGTTCATTTGATGGTGAAGGAAGGGCAATGTCCATCGGTTCGAAGCCAAGGCCGTGTTCAAGCGTCCGCATCCACATTGCGAATTGGCTCGTATGTAGCAGCATTTCGAAACGGCGGAGGAAGTCCGTTTCATTCAGTTGTTCGACCAAAAAGCGTCGAACGCTCAAAGTTACCGCGTGTGGGGCAGCTAAGACTAAATTATCAGCGAACTGGACGATTGGATATCTCTCCAAGTCGCTATGGCCGGTGCTTTGTTCTAGCAAACGCTTCCGGTCCTCTTCGGTGAACAGAAACGGGGCAAGATCTCGGCAATTAATGCCCAATTGTTGCAGGTCAGCCGGCGAAAATGTGACTGCTCGTGAGCAAGCACTTAGGTCATGCCACGGCGGAATAGCGATGCGGCCACAGAATTGAGCGGAACCAAAAGTATATCGCGGCAGTTGGCGGCGCGATGCAACGGCGTCGATGAGCTTCAGAAATGAGCGAATGTGGCTGAGGCTTGGTTTCAGCGCTTCGGGTGCGTCTGCGCGCTCAAGCGGACGCAGAATTTGCTCCACCCAATAATCGCCCGACTCTTCGATTCCGCGAAATATTCTAAAATTCCCGAAACTGGTTGCGACGTTTCCGGTAAAAGCGTCTTCGACGGGGTCCTCCAACCTCGCTAGTTCAGAACCAACGAAGTGACGGCCCGCACATTTCACCAACATTTCACGGTCTGCCTTTCGCTTTCCTGCGCAAGCGTAACAGGCCAAGTGTGCGAGCGCGTCTAGGCGAAGCGTGTTTTCGTGGTAGTGCGGCAGTGTAAGAAATCCGCCAATAAGCGGTGCCACCGAAGCGTAATCGTAGCGCTTCAGCTCATTCACTAGTCCGCGATGTTGTTGAGCCAGGTCGGCGATCTGTTTCATACGATTCAACGGCATTCTACGAATTACGGCTTGGGAGAGCGAGCTTTGACGCTCGCCCTCCCGCAGTTTCATTCCCGCACGAACAGCCTCCATTCTGGGATGCCGTGGGCGTTGCGAATGAGGGCCGTGGCCGGCAATTCCTTCGGCGCGCGCGGCACTGAGAGCAGCTTCAGGCCGGCTTCGTGCGGCAGGCGGTTGCCTTTGCGGGCGTTCACCTCCTTCCCGGCCCAAACCAGGTTGTCCCAGGCGTTCTTGCCACCGCGCGAGCGGGGTAGGACGTGATCCATGCTGCCTTCCTCGGGGCGCAGCACACGGCCGGTGTATTGGCAGCGGTTGCCGTCGCGCTCGCGAATGGCGCGGGCGCACAGCTTCGGGCGCTTCTTGGGCACCTTGGCGTAATTCACCGCCACGATCACCGTCGGCACGCGGATTGGACCGCGGACGGTTCGCACCGCATTGTCCTGCGGGCGCATGGGCAGCGTAATCCACTCGTCCCAGGAAACGGGACGAATGTGATTTTCCCCTTCGATTTCCAGGCCGGTCGCCACGTTCGTCGCCATCATGCAGAAGGCCTCCTGCGGCGTCCGGACGTTGACGGCCTGCCAGTTGCGGTTGAGCACCAGCACCATCGCTTTGTTCAGTATGTCGTTCATAAAAATGTCTGCATACGGCCACCGTGCTTGTCGCGGCGGGGTGTTTGTTCTTTGTTGAGGCATCCCCGGCGGCGAGATCGAGACGCTTCCTGAGCATCATTCCGTGTCCAGCCCAGACGAGCGTGCTTCCGGCTGGCCTTCGGCACGTTTTTCGCGCATTTTGGGATTGAAGCGTTCGAATTCTGGAGAAAATCATGAGACCTTACGTGATCTGCCACATGTGTACGACGATCGACGGTAAAATCCTGGGCGATCGTTGGGGCAAACTTCCCGGCTGCAAAGACAGCGCCACGCTCTTCGAAACCACGGCGGCCAGCTTTGGCATCGGCGCCTGGCTTGTGGGCACGACTACGATGAAAGAATTTGCCGGGCGAAACGTGAAACTGCCCCCCGCCAGGAAACCGGTCGTTCATCGGGACCACATTGCCGACAAAAATGCCAGGCGACTGGCGATCGGTGTGGATGCGAAGGGC
This sequence comes from uncultured Verrucomicrobiae bacterium, assembly GCA_963707025.1. Lineage (GTDB taxonomy): Bacteria > Verrucomicrobiota > Verrucomicrobiia > Limisphaerales > Palsa-1400 > JBEKOF01. Next base: position 71,782 of record CAVPOM010000008.1, read on the forward strand.
GTTTTGCGCTTCCAAGAGAACGAAGTGGACGGCGATCATGTGGTCCTGCTTATCACCGATCGTGTCGGTGACGATTACCTGGCGCACCTCCAGGCCGCCGGCGTCTCCTATCTCTTCTGCGGCCAGAAGGAAGTGGACCTGCACGTTGCCCTTGGCAAGCTGGGCAGCAGTTTTCATCTACGCAAGCTGATGCTCCAGGGCGGTGGAAAGTTCAACGGCGCCATGCTCCACGCCGGGCTTGTCGATGAAATCAGCCACGTCACCGTGCCAGTCGCCGACGGCGGCGTTGGCATCTCGAGCTTTTTCGACATTCCCGGCAACCCGCCGCCCAAATCCGCTGCCACTCTCCGCCTCCTGTCGTGGAAACGACTGCCAGGCAGCGTGACGTGGCTGCGCTACCGCGTCGTCGTTAAGCATACGCGCTGACCGCGGAGCAGGCCGCTGTAATACGCCCGTCGCGCAGCAGACATTCCTTGGTCGGGTTGGCTTGCGGAAATTGGCTGCCTCGCCCGGTTTTGCTCCAGGTCCTCCGGTGTCAGAGACCGGCGCGCTCCTGATTACGCCACGAGGCAATGGCCCGCCGAGCGGCAGCCCGGAGGGAGAAGATTGGTCGCCCGGGGAGGTTCTGCCCCTCCGATTTCTGGGTGTAGGCCAGACGTGATGCTATTTCACCACCGGGCGGAAATTGGCTGCGGGAGCCGGGTTCGCACCGACAACTGCGCTTTCAAAGAGCGCCGAGTTGCTGGTTACTCCATCCCGCAACAAAATGGTGGAGCCGGAGGTAGTTGCAACCTCACCATACCGGATTAAAAGTCCGGTGCCGGTCTTCTGTGGCATCAGCTCCAGGAAATTGGTGCTCGCGGTGGGGCTTGGGAAACTCCAATAATCACCAAAGGGAAACCGGCGCGGCCGGCATCCCAGATTCCCTTTGCCTCCGTTTCCGATCCTGCGGGTGTTGGTAAATGTTGGAGTCGCGATTGCGCACCCGCGCACTGGCACTCAAGCGGCCTCTGCGCACACAAGCCAGGCCGATTCCTTGAAAAGTTTTCAGTTAAATTGCATCAAAAAAGCTGGCAAAATGGTGTCGTTCACCCTATATTTACACACATAAATGCATCACCAGATGACATCCGAAAAGCGGCAGTGGCCGACGCTCGAAGGACGCTTGAGTCAGCCGCTCACTTCACGCGTGGAGGCGGTGCGCCAGCTCCAGACCACGATGCCGATTACGCCTGTCGCGCAGGCCGTGTTGAAGCGGAGCAACGGCACCTCATCCAATGGGCCAAAGAAAACGGGAAACTAGGCTCAAGCGGTCGGTTGCCGCCCGTGTTTGCTCAGGGTGGAGAGCATGATGTCTTTTTTCAAAAATGCACCCAGCGGTATCTCAAGGCGACACGGCAGGATCGACACAAGGGATACGGCATTGCCCTCGGTTCGCACACGCACGGTGCAACCCCTGCCGAGTATCTCGACCGTCTCTTCCTTCAGAACTGCATTTTCGATGATGATATTCGGCTTGAGCGCGTCGTGCAGAACGATGGCAAACCCATAATTATCACATCCCAACCAGCCATCAAAGGAAGCACCCCACGGCAAGACGGACTGGACGAATTGATGATCGGGAAGGGCTACGAAAAACTGGCAGAAGGGGCTTATTACGATGAAGGGGCCGGCCTATTGCTGTACGACCTTTTCCCTCGCAACGCCATCCAAGCTGCCGACGGACATATTTATCCCATTGATCCCGTCATCCAACGCATTACGCCGGACTTTGGGCAGTTTTTGCGGCATGAGCCTTACACGATCGACCTCCCCCGCTAAACCCTTCATGCTGCGCACTCGTCTGCGGATTGGGCAAGCGGACTTATTGCGTCCGACTTATTGCGTCACCTTCCGCAATGATAATCGGGTCCGGTAACGCCCAGGAACCCGACGCTCATCTAGCGTGACGCTGTGGATAAAACTGCTCACTTTGAGCTACATGCGCGAAAATGGCGGAATGCCGTGGACTTGCACCACACTCCTGTTTCCAGGAGCGCACTGTTTAGCGAACAGGCCCGGGCCCCTCGTCCGGTTGGCATTCCAGATTGGTCGGCGTGGGGAGACTTGCACTCCCAAGGCTGTTCGATCTTGAGTCGAACCGGTCTGCTATTCCCGATTAACCACACGCCGGTCGGCGACCCGGGACTTGCACCCGGAAGGCTCGGCGATTTTAAGTCGCCGGGGTCTGCTGTTCCCGCTGAAGCCAGTCGCCGTAAAATGGTGGGCATGAAGGGACTTGCACCCCCAAGGCTGCCAGATTCTGAGTCTGGACCCTCTGCTGTTCGGGTTAAACCACATGCCCGTGAAATTGGCAATCCCGGAAGGACTCTCACCCTCATCTCCGACGTTTCGAAGCGTCGCGCTCTGCTCATTGAGCTACGGGAGCGTTGAAATTGGCGGTCGTGCTCCAGCGCCTGCGAATCGCTTTTTGCCCGAAAGCTTGAGACGATGCAGGCGTATGAAGAAAACAGTTCTGATCACGGGAGCGTCCTCCGGTATTGGCCAGGCGGCGGCCAAGGTATTTGCAGGCAACGACTGGAACGTCATTGCCACCATGCGCCAGCCGGCGGCGGATTCGGAATTGGCCCGCCTGCCTGGCGTATTGGTCACATGCCTGGATGTGCAGGATCGAGAGAGCATTGACGCGGCCGTTGCGGACGGTGTTGAGCGGTTCGGCCGGATCGACGCCTTGATTAACAACGCAGGATTCAGTCTGTTCGGCGTCTTCGAGGCGATTTCCCGCGAAAAGATTCAAGAACAATTCGACGTCAACGTCTTCGGTGTGATGGACGTTCACGCGGGCGCTGTTGCCGCATTTCCGGCGGAACAGGAGCGGCTTGATTATCAACATCAGTTCGCGCGCGGGGCTGGTCGGCCTGCCCATGATTTCGCTCTATTGCGCGGGCAAATATGCGCTGGAAGGGTTTTCCGAGGCGCTGGCTTACGAACTGGCGTCGCAGAACATCGTCATCAAGGTTGTCGAACCTAGCGGCGGCGTCACCGGCACCAGCTTCTCCCAGAGGATGGCCCAGGAAAAGACTGCCGGCACCCTGCCCGCCGATTACGACGATTTTATTGCCCGCACCAGCGCGATTTTCGCCACCATGCAGGCGGCCCGGAAAACCACCGCAGACGACGTGGCCCGCGTTATCTATGAGGCCGCGACGGACGGATCGAGCCGGTTTCGCTATTTCATCGGCGAGGACGTTGGAGACTTCGTCCAAGCGAAGCGCGAGAAATCCGACCAGGACTACATTCATTTCATGCGCGCGCGCTTTTCCTCTTGACTGGAAATGGTGGGTTGCCGCGGAATTGCACCGCGTTCTCGCCGGTTAAGAGCCGGGACTTCACTGTAAAAGTTTGCAACCCAGACGCGACACGAAGGCGGAGTTGAACCGCCGCAGCCAGGTCTGTGATGCCCTGGCCGGCGCCGGTGTTCGCGTCGCGAAAGTATCCCCAAGCACGCTGAATCTGGCGTTTGGCCAGATGGCCGTGCGCAAGCACCTTCGACCGTGCGGAGTCTCTGCCGGCAGGCCAGATTCACTTGGGAAATGGTCGGGCATCAGGGTAACGCGCCCTGTATTCCGGTTTGGAAGGCGTTTGCACGCGGCCATCAGCGTGTTTCTCTCAACACCTATGCCCGGAGAAATGGAATTAATCGTCGTTGTTGGTTTTCTCAAAAGACGCAACAATCCAGCCATGACGATTCCGGCTGAATTGGTCCAACGTCTTGCCACTGCCAAAAGCGTGACCGTGCTCACAGGCGCTGGCGTATCCGCGGAAAGCGGCGTCCCCACCTTTCGCGATGCCCAAACCGGCCTGTGGGCCAAATACAGTCCCGAAGAACTGGCCACTCCGCGCGCCTTCCGACGCAATCCCCGCCTCGTTTGGGAGTGGTATGAGTGGCGGCGGAAGCTTGTCGCCGGCGCCAAACCAAACCCAGCGCACTTCGCCTTGGTGGAAATGGAGGGCCTCTTTCTGCGGTTCCATCTCATTACGCAAAACGTGGACGGTCTTCATCAACGCGCCGGAAGCCGGCACGTCATCGAGCTGCACGGCAATATCACGCGCACGAAATGCTCCGACGAAAGCACGATTGTTTCGAGTTGGAAAGACACGGGTGACGTCCCGCCGAAATGTTCGGCCTGTGGCGGCCTGTTGCGCCCCGATGTGGTTTGGTTCGAAGAGCCGATGCCGGAAGAGGAGATGCAAGAGGCCATGACGGCGAGCACGCATTGCGACTTCTTCTTCTCCATTGGGACATCCACCGTTGTTTATCCGGCGGCCGCCCTGCCATCGGAGGCATTGCGCAGCGGAGCGACCGTGGTGGAGATCAATCCGCAACCCACACCATTCACGCCGCAGGCGCATTTGGCTCTGGCTGGGGCGGCCGGGGTTGTGTTGCCCGAATTGGTGAGGGCTATCAGCGCCTCGCGCCGCTTTTGAAAATGGAATCCCGCGTGGGGGGCGCACCCACTTTTGCGGCTTTGCAGGCCGCCGCCTGAGCTGTTCGGCCAACGGGACGCATTTCAGATTTCGACGACCAATGAAGGATTAAACCCTTTGCAGCGCTCATCCGGGTAGCCCAGTTGATTTGTCAGGATACGGGTTGACCCCATCACGTAGTCCACGTTGTAATGCGTGTGTCCGTGGATCCAGAGAGGAACGCCACTCTGTTCGACCAACGAGTCCAAGTCGGAAGCAAACGCCGCTTTAAGTGGACTGTCCGCGTGATAGAGCGCTTCTGACCGGGCACTCGGTGCATGATGCGTCACAACGATGGTGCGGGCGCGATCACATTTGGCCAGCGCGCGGCGCAGCCAGGCGACAGATTCCGCGTGCAATCTGGCGGTGTCACATGCGCGCAGCCTGCGATTTTCTGTGCTGAACTGAACGATGCCGTAGTCGCTCATGATGGCCTCAGCTACGCGCATCGATCCATCCAGATCGTCACCCAACTGAAAATCTGTCCATAAGGTGCATCCCAAGAACGTGTAGCCGTTGATTTCCACGGCGTCGTTCTCCAGCAGATGGATGTTGCTGCCATCTGTTTCTCGTTTCAGGGTTTCGGTCAGCTCGGGCAAGGAGTGGCGATAGAACTCGTGGTTTCCTAAAACGTAAATGACCGGCTTGGCGAAGAATTGATTTCTCGCCCAGATACGCCCTTCGCGGCCAAGATGAACGTCACCCGCCAACACCACGACATCCGCGTCGGTCACGGGGATTTTGACTGCTCCGAATTCAAAGTGCAGATCGGCCAAAATGTGTAAACGCATAGGTAACTTTATGTTAGGTGAAAATTGGTTAGGAGTTCAAAGTGCGGGCGGAAGCTTCCGCCTCCGCCCGCGTTGTTCCTGGCGTCCTTGAACCGTTCGCTATTCGCGAACAAAGTCCGCAATGACGGCTGGCACCGTCGTGTCGAAGCCGACCACGTCCAGCATGCCCGCGGTCGTTTGGGTCGGCGAGGGTGAAGCCGTTGGAGGTCATGCCCACAACGACCGCCTTCGCGTCGCCGACGAACTCGTCGCGATACTGGCGCAGGGCCTGGGCCGGATGGATGTTGCCCGCCCACGTCTCGCTGTCCGTATAGGTGATAAACGCCGACACGTTCAGCTTGTTGCGGGCGGCCCACACCATCGGCAGGGCGCAATCCGTGCCACCCATTGGGATGGCTTCGATGCGCTTGATGACGTCGGCCAATCTCATGCGCGGCGAGAGGTTCACACGGGTGATGCCCGGTTCGCCGCCGCCGTGCATGCCACCGTAACCACCGCCCGCCGGAGCCGAGAACGCGATGATCTCGCATTCCGGTTCGGTTGCGGCCGTGATCAGTGCCATCGCCGCGCTGGCTTCGCGGGCCGAGATGCACGAACCCGCGATCATGGAACCATCCATCGAGCCGCTTACGTCAAGCGCGAGCAGCACCGGCTTGTTGCACGGTTCCACGTTCTGGAACGTCGCGTAAAACGCTTCGTCCAGCGCGTCCACCACCGCCGACACCGGCGACCACGCAAGCGAACCCTTGTCGCCGTGACCCTGGGCGTAGACCTTCTGCGCCACAAGGACCGCCAGCGGGTGGATGCGCGCACGCTTGAGCGCCATCTCGTCCTGCAGCTTGCGGACGATCAATCGCTTGGAGTCGCTGAACGGAGCCAGCAGACCGAGGCTCGTCATCTTGCCGAGGTTGCGGATCATCGCCGTCATCGGCATACGTTCCAGCAAGGCCTCCCACACAACGACTTCATTGAGCCACTGCGTTGGGATGGCTTCGCGCGGCAGGTCGAACTCGTTGATGATCTTCACGATCTCGTCCGCGCTCAATGCGCGCTTGGCCCGCTCGAAGGCTTCGATGAGCTTCGGCAGTGCGCCGACCGGGCCATACTTCGCGACACGGTCTTCACCGCGCACTCTGCGCTTCACTTCGCGTTCACCCAACGAATCCGCATGGGAAGCGGAACCTCCGCACAGCAACCAGCGGAACACCGATTCGTGCTGGGCCGACGGAGCCTTTGGGTGAGCAAGGCGAAGAAGGTCGCCGTGCGACCAACCGTCGCGTTGCTGGTACTTGACCGCCTGGTGCGCAAGATCATCGGCATCGCGGTAAACATACCAGTCGCCAACGGCGTTGCGCAGGCCACGGCCCCAGCCGCGCATGGCATTGACGTATTCGGCGAAGTGGAACAAGTGCGTGCCAATGCGGCAGACCTTGTTCAGGCTCGCAAACGCGAGCGCCTTCGCCTGGGCATCACCATGCGTGACGGCCAGCGCGAGGGCGAAGATGGCCGGATCGTTCTTGGGCGCGCGTCCGGCATCGCTGATCTCAACGATGCGGTTGACGGCACGGACTCCGTCGGCCCTGATGCAGCGGAGAATCGCCTCGTGGTTCTGCTTCACGAGATCGCGTTCCGCGATGTAATACGTGCCTCCTTCGGCGCCGAGGACGAGGAAACGGTCGAGCCGCGTCCAGTCATCCACTTCCCACGAGAAGCCGCCGCCCGAATTGCGAACCTGGTTCGCGCCCGGGATCGGCTGCGACTGCGGGGTGATGCGGCGATTAAACTGACGTGCGTAATTGATAGCCATGGTGGCCTCCTTCTTGTGAGCGTGCCGCCAACTTCCGGCACGGGTTTTCTATCGGTTAAACTGCGGACAAGTTGGTGAACGTGGGATGGTCATTCGTAGTGATAACCCATGTTCTTCGGCCCGCAGTCAATGGGCTTGCGATTATTCGCGGAAAAAAGTGATTCCTCAGAGCGCCGTCATATCGTCCGGAGCGGAGGCAGCATTTCTTAAAAGCTGCGTCCGGAGCCGCATGGGCAGAGGTCGTTCCGCCCCAGCTTTTCGCTGAGTTCCTTATTCCCGTGAACGAGGCGCACGCCGCGTTTGACGTTCGTTTCGGACGGGAAGCCCTTGCGGCGTTTGCTGGTGATTTCGAAACTGGCGTCTTCATGATCATGTGTGTTGTTTGCCATACGGCCTCCTCGTTTGAGTATTGCGGTTGAAACATCGTGGCCCGCGCCACGATGAGATAGCGGATGGGCAAGGGACGACCCGGGAATTGCTCTATCCACTGAGCTACTCCTCGTTGCCGAGGAGACTGGATTCGAACCAATGACCGATAACCCGATGTCTTCGGCCCATCAAATTGAAAGCGGGCAAGAAAGCGACCGTGGAATTGCCCAGCGTGCTGCCTTTACACCACTGCGGAACGCTCCGCGGGACGGAATTGAACCGCCGCTGCCGGGTTATCGAGAACCCACAATTTACGGCCCGCTGAAAGGGACCGACGGATAAGAAACGAACTGGGAATTTACGTGCTCTACCCCTGAGCTACCCCGGCATTGGAGCCGGAGGCGGGACTCGAACCCGCAACCTCGTCGTTATCAGCGATAACCCAATCCTGCGACCCGTCGAAAAAGCCGCGACGGACAAAGAGCGATATGGGAAACAATCGGTCGCCCGATTGCGCGGGGTTCGAACCCGCTCATCCCGCAGTGCGGAACTTTTCCAGATAACCCATGATCAACGACCCGTCGGAAAAACTCGATGGACAAGTGCTGCCGCAGATAGGGATTCGCAAGCGGGAATCGAACCCGCGTCACCAAACTCACGTTCGGCGGCTCTCTCACGGTGAGCAACCACCCCTGTTGGAGCGATAACCTGCAACATTCGGCCCATCGAAATTGGTCAGGAAGCCGGGATTTGCACCCGGACCGTCGCGTTCACAACGCGGAATGCTGCTGTTACACCACAATCCTGATTTGAAATGGAGCCCCTGGTCGGACTCGCACCGACGAATACGAGTTTACGAAACTCGCCCTGTGGCTGCTGAGGCACAGGGGCACAATGGTGTCCACGGCAGGAATCGCGCCTGCGACCTCCACCTTCGCGCGGTGGCGCTCTGATCTAACTGAGCTACGCGGACAATTGGCATCCGTGATCGGACTTTCACCGATTAGGCCCGGCTTGAAAGACCGGCTGCTCGATCTGCTTTGCATTCACGGACAGGATGGCCGCTGGAGTCGGAATTGCGCCGACACTTCCTGTGCTTCAAGCAGGTGTGCAGACTGACTACACCATCCAGCGGGCAAAGCGGTGCGCGGCAGCTTGGGTCAGCTACCTTGAAGGGCTGTCTAAGAAGCTTGAGCCTTGCGGGCTGCGGCTTGCATTTTGAACGAGCTGACCGATGTGGTTTGACAACTCGGCATCAACATCAGCAGGTAATTGGATTTTCGGTCCAATAAGGAACGTTTAGAGCGCTCCAGATTTTGACAGCGTGCTCCATCGGCGGCATTCCGCCACCACCGCGCACCTGAATCAGAACCGCTGGCGGAATCAAGGATTCACGCTGCGGGTGAAGTTGAACTCGTCCAGCGCATCTTGCAGCGACTGAATTTCGGCGTTCAACTCGGTGACAAGTTTGTCCACGTCCACCTTGCCGAGCTGGGCGACATATTCGACCTCGTAGCTTGCATCGGCAAAACCGCGTCCTTCGTGGAAAACGCCGGCCTTGGTGTCCAGCGCGTTCAACGTGGTGGCCAGACCCTTGAGTTCCGCCAGCCGGAAAATCCGGTCGTAGATTTCCACGTTGGCGGCCGCGACGGCGGCCTTGACCTTGACCAATTCGTCGAGCTTAACGCGCAGGCGCGTCAAGACTTCGCGATTGTCGTAGTCGAACTTCTGTTTAGTGGAACGGGAGTTTTGTTTGGTGAGCAGATCCTTCAACTGGGCGACTTCGCCGGCCAGTTGGTTTTTCATTTTAAGTGCTTTGGCGATTTTCATTGGATACCTTTCATTGGTTGCGTGTGTTTGATCGAATGAGTTGGTCGTCCCGGCAGGTAACGCTCCTGCTTCTTCCGGTTATCGACCGGAGGCTCTGCTTTTGAGCTACGAGACGGTGGTTAATTGAGGCTTCACGCCAAAACGATGCGCGGGGCGGAACACAAGATTGAGCTTCGTGGTCGGGCGGATTCGAATGCCACGTTTTGGCTTGTAGCTTCGACGAAAAGGGCATTGACTTTGATGCCGCATTATGGGTTTCACGGGATTTCCTTTCGTTGAGGGTTAAAACTGGCGGATGGTGTAGGGATCGCACCCACGCAGCCCGCAGGCTCACTCGGTTTTCAGGACCGGGGCATTACTTCTCTGCCAACCATCCGTACAAATTGGCTGCCAGACTTGGACTCGCACCAAGACAAGCGGCTTAACAGGCCACCGTGCTACTTTGACACCACCTGGCAATGGCGCTGCCGGCAGGATTCTCACCTGCATCTATCCGCTTAGAAGACGGATGCCTGATTTGTTCGGCCACGGCAGCGTTGAAATGGTCGGAATGGCAGGATTTTCACCTGCGGCCTCCCGGTCCCAAGCCGGGTGCTCTAAAGACTGAGCTACATTCCGTGAAAAATGGCGGACCCGAAGGGAGTTGCACCCTCAACCCTCCCGCAGACAACGGGGCGCTCTGCTGATTGAGCTACGGATCCGAAATGGTGGGAAGTGCTGGTAATGCTCCAGTCGTCGCTTCCGACATGTTTTGAGACGTCCGGGTTACGGCCGGATTGCCGGATCACTTCCCTGAGATTGGTAGCGGGGGTGGGAGTTGCGCCCACGGAGGCTGAGCTTATGGGGCTCGCCTGAATCTCATTCTCCCCGCAGTGAAATGGTGGAGTCGGTGGGTAGCGCGCCCACATCAACCTGCTTGCAGGGCAGGTGCATTGCTTGTCTGCCACGACCCCGGAAAATGGCAGGCTGCCTCCGTGCTGCCCGGAGTAAGCTGAGTTTTGGAGACTCGGCCGCGTGCTGACGCTCAGCCTGTGCATGAATGGTGCGGCTGCCGGGAGTTGCGCCCGGACTTCCTCCATGGCGAGGAGATATTCTGCTGCTTAAATCACAGCCGCGAAAGTAAAAGGGCCGGGAGCGTTCAGGCTCCCGGCCCATGCCATTTCAACAAAGAACAAACACCTCTTGGTGATCTATGCGATCCCAACCCGCGGTTTCACGGCGGCTGTTTCGGTGTTTAGGGGCACACCTCCTGCGAAGCCCTTGATATGTAAATCTAAAATTCGTCTCGCTCGTCTTGATGACGCTGTCTTCCGGTCATGGGCAGACCCCACCGGTGAGGCTTCTCTGCTCGTCCTCGCCAAATTCAAGTTGTCGCCAGAAGACATCACCTGGATGTCGCTTTGTTCTTGTTCACAGATTGTCCGTCTTTCGTCGTCACTCGTTCACATTCATGGTGTTCAGGAAAAATAAAAAACCCTGCTTGCATTTCGGCAAGCAGGGTGGAAAAAATTCTGTTTCGTTCGTTACCTGCTTGCCATGAGTCTATCCAACTTGACCTGTTGTTCCGACGCGGTCCTGGATAGGCTAAGGCTAAACACACTACCCGGGTTATACCGGCTATGACGTGTCCCAATGGTCATTGGGGCCGTCGTAATCGGCCAACTCGTGGCTGATATGTTTAAGCAAGTTTTCATTGAACTTATGCGAAAGCTATCATGGCGTGTTCATGTCGTCAACTACTATTTGAAAATATTTTGAGATTTATTTATTTCTCTCGAATTCAAGTATCGGATTAGTTGATTTGAGATTCTGCGGCAGCGTCAATCGGGAATCAAATACCACTCGTGACTGCGATCACCACGCTCTCCGGTATTGAACCGGCCCGGAAACCTCATCCTTGCGGCCCAAAGCGCGCGCGGCCAGGCGCGGCCAGTACGGCTCACGCAAGAATTCCCGGGCCAACAACACCAGGTCCGCGCGACCGTTGCGGATGATCTCGTCCGCGTGGGTGGGTTCGGTGATGCCGCCGACGGCCGCCGTGGCGATGCCCGCTTCCCGCCGGATGCGTTCGGCAAATGGCACCTGATAACCCGGCCCTGAGGGAATTTGCGCGTCCGGCACGGTTCCGCCTGAACTGCAATCCACCAAATCCACCCCCTCGGCCTTCAAGCGTCGCGCCAGTTCAACGCTCTGCTCGATGTCCCAGCCGCCCTGAACCCAATCGGTGCAGGAAATCCGCACCGCCAAAGGCAATCGTTCCGGCCAAACGGCGCGGACGGCGCGCGTCGTCTCCAGCAAGAAGCGGACGCGATTCTCGAAACTGCCACCATAACCATCCGCGCGCTGGTTGGAAATTGGCGAAAGAAATTCATGAACCAAATAACCATGCGCCGCGTGCAACTCCAGCCACTCACAGCCCGCCGCCAGCGACCGCTCCGCCGCCGCGACAAATTCGCCTTGCACGCGGGCGATGTCCGCCAGGCTCATCGCGCGTGGAACCTTGGTCAATTCACCACCAAAGGCCAGCGCGCTCGGCGCGATGACCGGCCAGCCGCCCGCGTCATCCGCCAGGTGCGCGCCGCCTTCCCACGGTCGCGCGGCCGAGGCCTTGCGACCCGCGTGCGCAATCTGAATCCCCGGCACCGCCCCATGCTCTTTGATGAAGCGATTGATGCGCGCCACCGGTTCGACATGTTTGTCCGCCCAGATGCCGGCATCGCCGGGGGTGATCCGGCCTTCCGGCGAAACCGCGCTGGCTTCGGCCACGACCAAACCCGCCCCGCCCACCGCGCGCGATCCCAGATGCACCAGGTGCCAATCCGTGGCCGCGCCGTCCACCGAAGAGGTACTCGCACATGGGCGACACGCCGATGCGGTTGCGCAATGTGACGGATTTGATGGTCATCGGCTCAAATAAATGCGGACGGCTGCTGGAATGAATGTTCATGGCGGGTCAACATTAGCACCAGGGCTGGGTTTGGGCGAAGGCGAAGTTGGATTTCCAAAGGCGGAAGATGATGCTTTTGCTTCTCCCTGGCACCAGAATATTAAGATTGCCTTCCGCGCATCAACCGGGCAGATGAAGACATGGCTAAAACACCAAAAAAGGCAAAGAGAACACCGAACGCGGCATTCATGAAACCGGTCACGCCGGACGAGGCCCTCGCCAAAGTAATTGGCGACAAACCCCTTCCACGGACGGAGTTGACGAAAAAGCTCTGGGCTTACATCCGCAAGAATGGGTTGCAGGATGCAAAAAAGAAGACCCTCATCAATGCTGACGAGGCGCTGAAAGCCGTGTTCAACGGCAAGAAGCAGGTCAGCATGTTTGAGATGACCAAGCTGGTCTCCGGGCATGTGAAGAAATAAGGGCTGGTCTATCTGCGGGCTTTCTTCACCTGTCATCCCGGAGCCGAGCGAGTGAGGATGGACGCCTTCGCTATCGTTGCTCGGGCGGCGGCTCCGTTGGCTTCGGCCAAAAGAACGCGACAACATTGCCGACTCGGGTAATTGTTGAAGACACAGAATGACTGAATCAAAGAGCCAATGGCAGACAGAAGAACTGGCCACAGCTTTTCTTCAGGGGGTGCGTGGCGCCATTCCGGGGGCCGACCTTCAACTGGAGGTCATGGGGAAGATCGTGGAACTGTGGATCCCCCGGCCTTCACGAATCCTCGATGTTGGGTGTGGCGACGGCATTCTGGGTCGCATGTTGCTGGAGAAGTTCCCATGCGCTCATGTGACATTCACTGACTTTTCGGACCCCATGCTCGCGGCAGTTCGGGCCAAGCTCGCAAATTCATCGAGAGCGACTGTCCTCAAGGCAGATTTCTCAGATCCTTCCTGGTTGGAAGCCATGGCGGACAAAGGCCCCTTCGATGTCGTGGTTTCGGGATTCGCCATCCACCATCAGGCAGATGGCCGCAAGAAGGCACTTTATGCCGAGATTCATGGCATTCTCGCTCCGGGAGGCGTCTTCCTGAACCTTGAGCATGTCGCCTCGGCGACGCGCGCAGGTGAGGAGTTGTTTGACGCCCTGTTTGTTGATCACCTGATTCGTTTCCACAAGAGCGCGAAACCCGGCACAACCCGGCAAGAAATCGAAGCGACCTACTACAATCGTCCGGACAAAAAGGAAAACATTCTTGCGCCGCTGGATGCGCAATGCCAATGGCTTCGCCAGGCAGGATTTCAGGACGTGGACTGCTTTTTCAAGGTCTTCGAGTTGGCCCTGTTTGGCGGAAGGAAGGCCTCCAACCCCGCGCTGGCACGAACGAGGCTTCCAACCGTCGCCCGACTTTGATCGTGAGGTGTCAGCGCACGCGCGCCGCGGCTAAAAAAGTCGTCTTCCATGCTCAACGAACAGATCACGAAATGGAAAAATCCCGGTTGATAAAACAAATCGTTGCCAGCCTGAGCCAAAGCCTGGGTGTTTTGGAAAAGGCCGCCCGGGCGTCTCATGCGGAGGCCACGCACGAGAGCAGCAAGGCGGAAAGCAAATACGACACGCGCGGACTCGAAGCGGCTTATCTGGCCGGCGGCCACCTGCGCCAGCGGCAGACAGGAAAACACCTCCGCCGCCTGAAACAATCCTTCCCCATCACCAAATGCACGTATTTCCATAGTTCTGGCTCTGGTCCTGCGATCGCACCGCTTTCGCGCCAATCACGCCACTTTCGCGCCAATCACGCCACTACAGGAAACGGCCATGTCATTTCGTTGCTTCATACCAGGTGCTCTTGCCAGTGCCATGCTTGACCATACAATTCCGGCAGAAGGCGGAGGCGGTAGCGTTTGACCACCGCAGCTGCTTTGGTTCCCGCCTTATGGTTGGCGAAACGTTCCTCCCGGGTCAGCCCTGTCATCCCAACGTAGATATAGGGTTTCTTGGGATTGCGCTTCGGGTTTTCGGCACGAACCTTTCGGATTTTGCCGACCGCCGGCTCAAGCAGCACGACGTAAACATTGTGATGGTGCTCCGACAGTTGGCCGGGGCGGAGTCGCCTGAGCGTTCGACGCTTCATTCGGCATCCATCGGGAAATCTGGTTCGTCGTCAACCAACCTAAATTGATTCCGTCTACCATAAGCACGGCAATCAATCGCTGTTCCGCCAAGTAAGCAAAACGTCGCCCCGGAACCCAGCTATACCCAAACACAGGTACGTGGGGCCGGTCAAGGTCATCCATATCCACGCCTCTTGGCTTTGTTGCATTCGATCCCGATTCACTTTGAATGGAACTCCTTGGCGCTGATTTCTGCATGCATCGCTGACCCAGGCTTCGATCAAATCGGCCGTCTCAGCGTCTATCTCACTATCACACCAGCCACCCCACTTCGGCCCGGTGAAGTGGCGTTCAAGGCATTCTGTGCTCCACCGTATTGGGACAAACACCCCCTCCAGGCCATGATCATTGCACATATGACCGCCAACTTGGTTGTAAATCCACACCCCCGATTTGCAGGGCACAATTAAGCCCGCGCCGTGGTATTCGAGCAGGTCAATTTTTGGCAAATGTTGCTCGTTTTCAAAAATGTTCTCGTCCATACGTCAAATCGATCTGGTTGGTTAAGAAGATGCATGGGAAAAGTGCGTTATACTCCATAACCCTCCATCGCTTGCAGCACTTTGTTCACCTCTCCTGCCCGCAAACAGTCCAAGGGCCTTGTTCCACCGAGGAAACCCTGGTTTGAAAGGAAAAATAGCATTCGTCCAAAGTCATCCAGCCGGCAACCCGCACTGAGGATTTTAAGAGTCTCTTCCAAGCCGTCCAGCAACTCGCGGTCTTTGATTTGCCACACGGGGAAACGCGCCGCGCTCGTCCGTCCGTCATTCAGGCAATGATCTGTCCCCTGTGATACATTTTCAAAATGGCCGCTTTGGAGATGCCAAGCTCTCCCGCCGCCTTTTCCGCTGACCGGCTTCCCCCATCTGCTTCCATCAGCTTTCGGCGCGCGGTAATTCCCCTGGCCCTGGCCTTGGCCAACCGATTATCAGCCTCGGGAATTGCCTCGCGCTTTTTCATTTTCACCATAGCCATACGACGAGGGAATACAGGCCACCCAGCAATATCGCCCACCCGGCCAGACCGATGGCATAGCCTTTCCAGGTGGTGCCCCAAACGCGCCAGTGGTCCATAGAATGAACAGCCCAATATCGAAACAGGTGGGGATCGAAATGGGCGATCACCCGCACCAATAAAATGAACGGCAAGAGGACAATTATTTTCATGCGTCAAGAAGGCTCCCCCGATTCCAGCTCGTAGAGCATTCGGCTCACTTGCGCCTCCGTCATCCCGTTCAATCTCCGCCGCAGGGCTTCGGCAATGCTCTCTCCTCGGTTCCGCTGTATTTTGCCAGCGTCCAAAAGAGCTGCCAGCCGGTACAAGGCGCCAGACCGAAAGTCCTCTTCGGGGTCCGTGCCTGATTCAGGGTCAAGAAATGAACCGGTGACACCACTCGGGCCCCAGCCGAGATCCTCGTCGATCTCCGCCCCGGTCCGGCGATCAAACTCCCAAGCGCCGCAAATAATGCGATCTGCCGTGAGCTGTGTCACCTTGAACCTCATCGGTTTTGGAATTCCTCCGAACCAGCGCAAGACAAAATCCCCAACTGCTATTTCTGCAAGTTTTTTGCTCATAATTCTTTCCCGATGCCGGATGACGGCTCAACCGCCGTGACGGCTGCGGAGTGCCCCTTCGATGCTTCCAACTCGACCGGCTTGAGAGTAAGCGAGTGTTCGTGTCGCTGGTAATCAACCAGAAGACCCACACCGCGAAGCACATTTTTGATTTCCTCCGCCCGTAGATTGGGGAACCGTTTGACGAACTCTCCAACGCTCTCCCCATCGGCCAGCGCTTCCAACAGAGCGCGCAGCGGCACTGTTGAACCCTTGAAGACCCAGGCCCTCTGGCCGGTTCGTCGCGAGACGACCTGGCCTGGCGGGCTTTTCACCATGCCCCGAGTTTGGTTTGTGGAATCGCTTCATAGCTTCTCCTGTTGGCGTATCGTCCACAACTCAACGAGGATTCTCCTCGGCCTCGGTGCTTTCTGCAAAACGTCCGAACAACCGCCGCCGCGCATGGGCAAGAACTTCCGGCGCAGAAATGTGGCAGGGCCAAAACAGTCCCACCACTTCGCCCGCCTGGCGCAAATGGATGGCCACACTGTCCCTGTGCCATGTGAACCTGACCGAATCCAACCGTCGGACGGTGTGGTCATACAAGATCGCCGGGACGGCGGCGCCATGACTGAACCAAACATAGTCCAGCAATCCGATGCGGTGGTAAAACACAGGACGCACAGGGCGGCCCCGGGTTTTGGAGACTTCAGCCGTGAAAACCTCATCTTTCTCCGCCGGCCTGAGACCTCTGGGCGGGTGTCCCAACACCTGAACGACCGCGCCGGACATGTTGCGACCGCTCCCCCAGGCCGGCTTGTCCCACAAATCCACCGAGTAGGCCGGCCGGTTTTGCCAACGGCCCATGCTGCAACGCAATCGAACCCGCTTCCTTTCCAGGGGCCCAGAATTCATGGGGAGAAAGAGGTCCTCGTCCTCCGGATGGATCCGCGTCCACCAAACCGCGTCCCGCAGGACCCGGGCCATCGGTATCGAACCGGGTTTCCAAAAAGGACTCGGATCGTTCTCGTAGAGCACGTAGAAGTTCTCTCCCGCAGCGCGCGCTGCCTGCGTGAGCTTCTCCCCGTCCAACGTCAGGTCCAAGTCGGCCTGTTTCAGCAGCCGACCGTGGATGTTGCAAACCTGCGCGTTGAACACAACAAAGTGGCTGCGGTGCCGCTTGCAATAGCCGCTTTTTGAATTCGCGATCAGGCGTCCCTCGGTAAAACCATGTTCCCGAAGG
The DNA here is from genome assembly GCA_963707025.1 of uncultured Verrucomicrobiae bacterium. Classification (GTDB taxonomy): domain Bacteria; phylum Verrucomicrobiota; class Verrucomicrobiia; order Limisphaerales; family Palsa-1400; genus JBEKOF01. The sequence goes on from CAVPOM010000008.1 coordinate 88,966, forward strand.
ACGGCTATGATTTGGTTGTGGTGCATGGAATTAATATTGGGTCTCCATTGAGCATCTCATCTAGCCGATCACCGAGGATTTTCCATTGTCCTCGTTCGATTAGGTCAGCTGGAGCATCTCCTTTCAACCGGGGATTCGGTCGTTCCAGCCAGCCGATGAGCACTCCGTGACGCAACCCTCGGTCATAAAATGCCAGCAACAACATCGTCCGGACAATGGCGCATTTTCCTCGCCATCCGCGCATTTTCACGATGTCAGGTATTCTTAACATGTCCTCATCGGTTCTGATCGCATGCCCGTACTGCAACTGCCGTTCAGCCCGTGTTTTTTCTTCGTAGGTTTTCACGTGTTCAATGACCCGATCTGTTTTGCCAGACCGGATCAGATCCAGCGGACGTTGATTATCCAAGGCGTGGCATTTCCCCAGGAAAAACTCCATCATAACCCATTCGTGGCGGCTGCGAAAAACATGTAAAACGGCTTCGACGCCCGCCAGCACCTTTCCGTCTTCGAACTGCCAAACCGGGAACCGAATAGTCAACCCTTCCTCCCATGATACCAAACGTCCGTCACGCAAACGCTCCAGCACTGCCGATTCAGATATTCCGAGCATACGGGCCGCATCTTCAACCGACACTCCGCCTCCGTCAGCGAGCTGCATTGTGCGCCGGCCTGCCTGGCATTCAGCGATGGGGTCCGTGTGTGGATCGATCGTTTCTGGCGTGAGTGAATCGTTCTCCGGAGGAGGCGTAGCATTGGCTGCGGGCATGGGCCCCTCCATTATGATATCGTTCACCTCATCGGCGAGTCTTCTCCACCGCCCTCCCTGAAGCAGATCGACAGGGGACTTTCCAGAGAGCCGGGGATTTGGTTTTTCCAGCCAGCTTCGGAACGCCCCAGCGACCCAAAAACTCTCCAGATCCACCAGAAACAAAATGGCGCGAACGACCTCGCGGACATCTTTCGACTGGAGCACTTTGACAGGATTAGATTCCTGTGCGATGTCTTCAGCGCTGGCTATTGCCGGCTTCGATTTCGAGCGCCGCTTTAATGCGGTGTTCTTTCGTGGAGCACCTAATTGTTTCTGCATAGACATCATGGCAGTCGTCCTGCTCAATCGGCAGGTCAATTTCGATCGTGGCCTACAATCAAGTTTGGTAAAATCGTGTTCAATCATCACCAGTGGACTTTGTCGGAAAGCTGATGCCGGTGAAAGTGATATCCAACCACATGTATTTTCTGCAGTGTGCGGGATTTTCTCCAATCCATCGAGGGATTGGCGGCGACTATTCAGCTGCTCTCGACATCAACCACCAGCCAGGAAAGATTCTCGCGCGCGGTGGAAACTCTGAGTGTATGGAATGGTTGGGCGGCACCGGGCGCCAATTTGGGCGCCGACAGAACATCTTGATCCGCCACGATGACATGCTTTCGCCCGGCCAATGCGACGATGTCTTTCTGAAGTTCGGGAGCCGCTGACCAAATGCTATTTAGCAAGATCAGTGGTTCCTTCGAAGAGCGTATGGTCGGCCAAAGCACCCGAATCGCATCCAGGGTTTGGCCTGGGCGGTGAGAATTCGTTGCGTAAAGCAGGGTTCCGATTGGCACGAACCAGCTGGGCTCATGCAAATCCAATCCGGCGGGGGTGCGATGCAGCCGGTCGGTGCGACAGAACGCGTGTCCCAAAGCAGTCAAAATAAAGGTGCGTTGAGGAGCGGTACCCCCGGTTATCAGGGTAAGTCCAACATCCTGAGCGATGAGGTTTTTCAACACCCCGACCGTAACCGGATTGTGTCGCAACCGGGGGTGATCAAGGAGCGGCAGATCCCGGCACAGTTCGTCGACGACACGGTGGCGATCTTGTGGAGCGAGTTGTTCGAGCAAACAAAAGAACGAGACGAGGTGCGGTTGAGGATAGACGCCAAACCAGTGGCTGGCAGTGCTCTCCGAGCGTCCCATGAGCCGGGCAAACTCGATGTTGCTGAGGGAATAGCCGCGCGAGGCGCCAACGGCCGCACCGATGCGCTCAAACAACTTATTTCCGGCGATGGGATAAGCCGGCGGTCGGATGAAACCGGAGTCGTCCTTGCTGGCACTATGCTTTTTCTTCATGGCTTGTGTTTGGCGGCAAACTCCCGCTCCATTCTCATACTTCTGTCAAGGACAGGCGAGTTTGACGGGTTTGGAAGGTTCGGTCCCGTACCGATCAAAAAGGGGAATTTCTCCCAAAATCAATCCTCGACGGTCGGATTGCGACCCTCGCCTTGGTGAATGAATGCCCATTGTTCATTGGCCTCGGTGGCACCCTGGGGCACGACTCCCAGCGGAATTGCCAGCAAGAGCCTCCTTCGTAGGGTTACGGATCACCCCCCGGTAACCGGACGCGAACCCGGCTCGCACGACCAATTCCGCAAATTGATCGCCCAGAGGCATACATGGAGAGCAGTGCGGCATGAAGCCGCCCAGTTTCGGCACATTATCGGCACAAATTTCTAGCCCGGTGTCGCCCGCCGTCTTTCAGGGATCGAACGCCTGCCCATGCTGCGTCTCCCCCGTCATCAAATGTCTCCGTGAAATCGGCTCCAGAATTGTCCGATCTCGAACGGCAAGAATCAAATAGTTCAACGGGTCGAAGGAAATCCCACGTATTGGATATAATCCATCGGGTTGGAGATGAGTTTACGGATTTCTTGCGCGGGTCATAATCGCTCAGATGATGGAGAAATCGAGATTCCGCGCCGTTGACGCCGCTCGAGAGCGTGAGCGGGTGCATGGCGGCGGTCTGGTTGCGGAACTGTCACGAACCCGTTGTTCCAGCGGATCCTCTATAGCGAGCCCATTATTCCACCGATATTATAAGCGTCCATTATAAACCCAATGTAATCCCTTGTCAATTTCGAGATGTGTATCCATACATTAACAAACAGTTGTGGCGGTCTTGAGGACTGGTCCCGATCCGGTGGGCCGGATTGGGCTTCCCATTTCTCTGCCACGCGCGATAAAACGGAAATGATGTCGCAATTGCCGTCGGCAACCGGCATGATGCAAGCGTTCGCGAATGCGGACGGGATCGGGCCCGTGTTTCCGTCGGCGCGTCCTCAAATTTGCCCAGGATGGCCTGGGTGGTACTTTGGGATCATGGCTCAGTGCGCCCAGCCGGGCCGCCGCAACAAAAAGGGGGTTGAGACTCACATCAGTACCGGCGTGGCCCTGGTACATCGTGAACCCCCTTCGCCGGCCCCGGTCAAGCTGACCAAAATCAATTGTATTTCGATGAAACCCCTGCGCTTTCTGCAAGCCTGGCAGTGCGAGCTTGACAAGCGAGCTCCCTCTCAGACCAAGCTCCAAGATCAAACACCCAGCAAACCACGGCTGAAGTCATGCCATGACACCAAAACAACACATTAAATCGGCCAAAAGCGAGGCGGAGGGGGGCACGATGTACCACGGCTGGCCGGACCCACATCAGTACGGTACTTGTATTACGAGGTTTTCGGCTATAGGGTTGTGGAATATGGGATATTGTAAGGGATATTGTAATATCGGAAATCCATTCCTTGTAAGGTTTGAACTGCGATCAAAAGTATGCCGACGACAAATCTTGGTGCCTTCATCCGACAGACCCGAAAGGGAAAGGGGATCTCGGGGCGTGAGCTTTCACGGCGTATCAACATTTCCGCCCCTGCACTTTCTGAAATCGAGCGGGGAATAAGAAATCCGTCGGACGCCGTTCTTGAGAGGATAGCTCGAAGCCTCGGCGTGGAATTTGAGCAGTTGCATGCGCTTGATTCATGGTCTGCCCTCAAGGAATTCAGGGAAATGATCGAATCGGACCGTGATCTAAGTCTGTCGTTTGTGGGGGTGGTCCGTGCGATAAACACAGGAAAAGTCAGCCGGAAAGCTCTGGCTGATAAGCTCTTGCAAATGTGTCACAATTCGGGTCGTTGATGCCCATTGATTCGCCTTCGCCGCAGAGTCCAACCACAATAGGTGGTGTATAGCGGCAAGGAACCACACAATTCTCCCCTTCGGTTCCACGTTTGTGGAAAGACTCTTCTTCTGTCGTCGGCAGCAACTTCAGCAGGCAAACGGAAAAAATAGTGAATTTTACTTGAACATGTTCCAGATATTCGTTAATCTGTGGTACGTATGAGAAACACATTACTGCGAACGAGATCGTGCCGAGAGTCTCATCAGGCAGGCATACGCCATGCCACGGCATTCGCTCCAGAGCCTCTGCAATGAGACGGCATCAATCAAACGATTCATGGTACCCGCCGTCGGGTTTGCTGCCAGTTTCTGGGACGTTTCCTTTTCAGGCGGTAATCGATCTTCAACCGGCGACCGGGTATCCGGGATTACATCCAAGAGTTGTGAGGCACCTTGTAAAGCTCAACCGCCTTGAAACTCCCGGCAAATCGCGAGACAAAAGGAGGTTGAACATCAAAAGCTCTCAATTGCTTGAACTTTGTGACGATGTCCAGTGGCTGATTCCATCTCTGCGGCCCGGCACAAAGAGCAGAGGACCCCCTGCACATCAAACCTCCGGGTAAGACTATGAACGCGCTTTCCCGCCAAGCCAGGATATTTGCCAAGCCGGAATATCCCGCAGTACTCGATAAACGCCAGGCCCGCGAAATCCTTGGTTACACGGAAGACGAATTTGATGCGATTATCCGAAGCAAACACATTCAGTTCCTGGGTACACCACGTCCGCGAAGGCAAAAGAAATTTGCGACAGCCCACATTCTGGAGCTGCGTGACGATGTGGAGTGGCTCTCAAACGCTCAGGACATCATTTCGGGACATTGGCGTAAGCTCAACGCCTCGAAGAGGAACAAAAATAAAAGGATTTCTTTGTCATGACAACCAGCTCCGACAGACTCGTTCTGGATAAATGGAAACTCACGTCACCCGAAACGGGCCGGCCAGCTATATTAGCATGGCCCTTCCCGATTGACGCGGGCGGATTTATTGTGGATTTGCATGTCAGATGGCCGCTTGCAATGGACGATCACGCCGTAAATCGAGGGAATTGCCGCGGTCATATTCATATTGTTAAGCGCCTCTCTGTTCCATTCCAAGGCATCGCAGAAGCCGAATCAGTCACGGATGGATGCCATTCAACGCCGGTGGAAGACATGGGAAAAAAGCGTGGGACTTTGCGCAAGTGCTTGGTACGCAATGCCCAAATTGTTCATTCCATTTCTAAACGACCCGGGGGAGTTCTTAATCGCAAGCACCAAATGTCGCCGGCAACCACGATTAACACGGGTGGCCAGTGGGAAAACCTGGTGAGAAAAGTGTACAGCACAATGTGCATTTTGGTAGCTCTATACTTGTATGGGCTCATGTATGGCGAAGCTGACACACGAACGGCAATTAGCGCTCGGTTTGGCCTGCTTACATGGTCACTTGGCATTTATATTTCATGTTTGGACACGTTATGGCGCATATAATCAAAGACCGAAAGTCGCCGTACTATCAGGCGCGGTTCACCAACCAAAATGGAAAGCTCGTGCAACGCAGTACCAAGACAAAGGATCGCGACCGGGCAAGTAATATGGCGACTTGTTGGGAATTGGAAGCTCGAGCGGTTCGCGAACATCAATTTCCAAAGTCGAGGTATCGCGTCGTTAGAGAAGTGATGTATCATATGGCATCGGGAGACGCGGTTACTATACCCACCGTGGACGCTTTCCTCGATGCTTTTATCCATGAGAGTGAAGTTCAACTTGAAGACCAAACAGCCTTGAGTCGGAAACAAACAGTAAGGCTCTTCTTGAGCTATTTAAAGGAAACCCATGAAAATCCACATCCACATTGATGAAATAACGACAACCCACATCAGAGGCTTTAGGGACCACATGATGGCTGCGGGTCACAGTGCCGCTACGATCAACCTTCGTTTACATACCCTCGGTACAGCTTTCAACGAGGCCAAGCGCCAGGGACTAATAGACGTGAATCCAGCTAATGGGGTTAAGGTGCGCCAGGCGAAATCGGAAGGCCAAAGAAAGGACAGCCGCAGGCCATTCAGGCGGAGCGAAATGCTGCGGATCATCGACATTTCTAGAGTTGAAATAGTGGGCGCAATAGTTACCAGCCTGAACCTTGGAAACAGAAATGGGGACGTTACGATGATGAGAATTGGCGAGGTAAATTGGGCGAACGCTGAAGTGACACTTACTACAACAGGAAGGGGAAAAAGGACGTGAATGTGCCTGTTCTCCCAGAATGGGTGGCGTTCGCCGAGGAATTTTTGCAACATCATCCTGATAAGGCAAATCCGGAGGCGTTCCTTTTTTGGACTTACTCTAAATCCGGGCAGAGAGATCGTGTGCACCTTTTGGCTCGGGACTTTGCCGATGTATTAATTCGAGCGGGTTTGAGAGATCCGAACGCTCCTAAGCCCTTCGGAGCCGCACGGAGGACATTTGACCTTTGCTTTCATTGCATACGCAGGTCGCTGAACATGGCGTGCAAACTGAGTAATATGCAGACGGACGCTGTTAAAGCATTGTTGAGTCAAGAGGATGATGCAACGAATAAGCAGTATGACAATTTTGGGGTGCGTGAAATGCGCAAGCAACTCTATAAAGCTGCGGGGAAGCACGAACTTTTGGAGGCAATTGAGGAGGAAAAGGAGCCATGGATGACTTTACAGGACATAATGGATGTGACGGTTTATGCGACTAATAAACTGCGGGCCATTCGCGTCAACACGGAAAGGGCATTGCCTTCAACGCCTCCCGAAATCAGGGCCCCCGCTGTTACTAAGGAATCAAATGATGAAAAAGCGTCTTAAAATTGGAGTGCGGAACTGCTCCACTCAGCACATAGCGTCATCCCAGATCGGAAGCGTCGAGTTTCAGAGACTGCTTGAGATTTCAGACGAGGAGTGGCAGGGGATTCTTCGTTTTGGCCGATATTGCAGTTTCCCCCTGGTTGTTTGCGCTCGGCTGAAACAGGCAAATATTGGGAGCCGCCAGCAAACGTGCCGTTTTTGGGTTTCAAAGACAGGGCAATCCGTTGTTATGCCCCTTGGACCAAACCTCATTTCCTATCTGCGGACATTGCAAGAAGGGAACACGCCGAATTCACCTCTGTTCCCACGCTGTTTCCACCTGAGTCCCAAAGCCCTGGTCGCTGAATTCAACCGTTTGCTGGTCGAAGCCAACGTGAACTCAAAAGTTCGACTTCGGTTCTCGTCCCTCCGCTTTGATCTGCGCTGGCGTGACAAGAAATCTCGTTGAGGAATGACCCCCATAGATCACATTCGAACTTCCCCTAATGAAAACCGTTCAGCGCCACTCCATTTTTGTTGAGGACGATGTTTACAAACTGCTCAAGATCGCGGACGCCGAGTGGACGGCATCCGTGTTGACAGGATGGCTCTGGCGATATACGGCGCCCAAGCGATGGGGCGCGCGAATTTCGCTGCCTTCTATGCCCCGCTCCCGGGGAATTTGACCGTGCGGCAGAATCTCCGTGTCTTCGGCCTGCTTTGCGGGGCCAAGGGTTTGTCGGAGCGCATCAATGCTCTGATCGGCCAGCTCGATCTGGAAAAGTTTCGGAATGTGAAGTGTGGGGTGCTGTCCTCGGGCGAGTAGATGCGGATTGTTCTGGCGAAGACCATGCTCAACCCAGCGGCCAAGAACCGAGCGCTCAGAGCCTGGGCAAGGCTTCCGTTTGGAACTTCTGGTCGAGTTCGACGAACGCGGGATGATGGCCCGGCCAGAATGACGCGCGCTTGGTCGGTTTTGGAAACAGATGCGAATCGAACCGCAGCAACCTGTGCATTTGGTGGAAGGCGAGGCCATCCATCCCGAGGAGATTCTCGATCTCCTGGCCGGTGCGAGAGGTCGTCCCGGCCCGGTCGCTCTTGGCCCGGAAGGCCGCGTGGTTCATGAGGTTGACCACTCCGGCCTGCCAGTCCAACTGCTGGTAGTAGTAGGACCGCATCAGCTCTGGACCAAGATCACACTCCGACTGGCTGAGGTGGTTGGACAGACGCAGGTTTCCGCCCAGCCAGGAGTGCGTCAGGTGGTTGGCGAGCGGGTAAGCGCGGAAGTTGGGGTCGGCAGAAATGTTTTGGATCAACCGCATGAAATTGGAGTAGTAGGGCTCGACGCGCTGGAAATAATTGAATCCCCGGATGGCGGCGTGCTGGGTGAAGACGGCGTAAGAGCTTAGATCTCCGGGCCGGTCCAGTTCCATTCGCCAATGGGTCAGGACGAGGGCGAAGACCAAGGGCTGTAGGGGAGCCGGCAGGGAGAAGGGCAGGCCATCGTGGGTGACCGCCCCCCGGAGCATGCAGGTGGCGTCCTCAAATCCCTCGCGATCCAGCCCCAACTCCTGTTTCAACGCCGGGTCCAAGGTGGCGTAAGCGCAAGTTTCGCTGCGACGTGCCACGACCCGTTGGCCACTGGGCAAGAGCATGGCCCGATCCTCATGGTCTTGCAGAGTGAAGTCCTGCATGGAGTCGGTGGCCGCTCGGAAGGGGTATCCGTAATAGCGATCCCCGTTGCCGAAGCGGGCCAACACGCGCCAGGGGTCGGGTTCGCAGTCCACGCAGGGGTAGGCAAACCCGCCCGTGGTGGGCAGAATGTCCGCGAAGATGGGGGCCGGCATATTGGCCAAGCCGCCCAAATGGGCGTCTGGATAAAGGTAACGCGCCGGGAACAACTGGGCCGGTCCCAGGCCCCGGGCCAGCGAACCGAGGAACAGAAACACCTTCTCAAGCTGGATGTGGGGCGCGAGGGCGAACCCAATCTGCGGCAGGGCGAGGACGAGGGTCGTATGGACTCCTTGCAGCACCTTGGGCTTCAATTCCTGCCAGAGGCTGTGGTGGTACCGCACATGGCGGGCGTTGATCCCAAACCCGGTGGATTGCGAGGGTGATTCAAACCAAGGAAGATCCTGGAGGGTGGCGGCTTCCGGCGGCAGTGGCGCCAACTGCGGGAGCTGCGGCTCCGAGCAAAACTTCGGTTGGTATTTCCAATCCCGGAGCGAGTCAGGGAAATTGCCGGTGACGGAGGTTGTGATGCAGTCGCCGGCGGTCAAGCCAGCGGGCATCTGGAAATCAGTGAGTGCGTGAGCCCGCGCCAGGGGGACCGCGCAGTTCAACACCTTGCGCCCCCGGCCGCAGCTGCGGATGAAATCCGTGAATGCCTGTTCGGTGTGTTCGGCGCCGGGATTGGCGATGACGTTCCATCGTTCTGCGAAGTTTTCGGTCTGTTGCGGCATCGGTTGGTTTGTCGGAGTGGCGCTCGCCAAAGGGTGTGGGCTGAAGAAACGACCAGCGCCCCGACATGTTGAAGTATTTTTGAGCGTAAGCATTTGACGAGGAACCGGCGCACTCCGTTGAGCACGCCCCCGTCGTCGGCGCCGAGCTGGTCGAAATGTTGCCAGCCAGCCCCGGAAAAAGAGACGTGTCCTTCGACGAAGAACCATGCTGGACGGCCTTGCACATGGCCGAATTCCTCGGTGGTGTGCCGCGCTATCCGAAATTGCATCCGTGCGGGCTGGACCAAAGTTCAGCGGCGTCAGAGCCCCCGCCACCGCCGCCGACACCCTTCATCGGAGCGCCACTCCCCCCAGCGCCACCAACGCCGACACAACCAATGCGGCCATTGTTGCCGTTCAGTGTCAAGAAATCCGACAATCCCCGCCCTCCTCTGGCCGGGTAATATTACCGCGATTCTCAGTTGAGTGGTTGTGGTTTTGCTGGGCGAACCTGAAATTTGAAACGCGTCAAGGGGTTGTGCTAATTGGAAGCATGAATAATGAATCAGAAATCAAACGGCTGTCGGACGCTATGGCCTCCATTACCTCAACGATTACAGAAATCATTAACACAAGGTTGAAATTGGCAACTGAAATGTCCAAGGATGTAGATGGCTGGGCGGGGCGATCACTGGTTCCGAGGGCAACTGAGGGATGGGTCGGAAAGATGGAGGTGGCTCGACATTTCAAAATCAGCCGCCGCACTGTTAATAATTGGATGAGCGACGGTTCACTCCCCTACATCCGAATCGGCAGAAACGTGAGATTCAAATTGAGCGAAGCCGATGAGGCATTGAACCGCCGCTACGGAAGTCAAGGCCAGGAAACGTGAGATCCGCGTGCTTGGTTCGCCAAGCCGGAGAACCAAAAATGTTTCCAGGATGACGAAAACGCCGAGCGAACCCGTGACTGGCAGCAGGAGCATCCTGGCTACTGGAAAAACACCGCTCGCTACCGGCGTCGCACCTTACAAGACGGCTGCCATAGAGCAAACTCCTGTGGCCCAGGAAGTTGCAAAAATCGCTCCGCGTTGTCCCTTACAAGACCCCTGTTCGATTCAAGTCCTTCTTATTGTGGGGGCTTGTCTCCATGTTCGTCGGAAGCACCTTACAAGACGACATCGCAACCAGCACCGACGTTTGGGAATCAAGGGACACGACAATCTGGGCATGGCGCCCGGAATAAACCTTGAGATTACCGCAAGAGGCCGTGAGTTCCAAAATCCGGCGCGGACGGCGCAGGAATGGCCGGCGCGTTCGGGTCGTTGGCTTCGAGCGTCGCTTTTCCGTCCTTGACGATGAAGTGCAAACTATTCGATTTGAGCGCCCCCAGGGTCCACCAAATTCGATAATCGCCGTCGTTGAGATTCCTGAAGAACCCGACCGGATCGGCATAGGCGCCATACTCGCGCGTGATCCCAGGCAACAAATCCTGGATTGCTCCGTTCCACATTTGTGCCAGAGGCCTTTGTTCTTCCTGGCCATCCTTGGGCCACAGGTGGACGACGCCGCTCATGAAAAGACCAGGCTCATTCTCCTGGCCAATGGTTCTCTTCCCAGTATTCTTGACACGAAAAGCCAGCGGGTATTCGACCTGTTGCATGTTTGAAAACCGGCCAATCCGGGTATTGTCGCGGATGCCGAGGCTGATCTCGAATCCCATCACCTGCTCGACTTTCACCGTCGCAGGCCCGGTTTTCAACTCTCCCTGCCAATCCGCGGATCGCATGGGAGCGCCATTCGGTTCGTCCGGGAAATGAAAGGCCGCGCGCATCGTGTATTTTGCCGGGGCGGTCTGCGGGCTGAGAATTTCGCCGTTCATCACCAAATCCCAAATAACCTTTGGAAGCTCCGGCACAACCCAACCGCTCTTGATCACAATGTCCTCTCCCGGCCGGATGGCTTGTGCCCGCACATCGTTTGGTGAATTCAGTTCGTCCAGACGCCCGGGCTTCCAATCCACTTTTCCGCCCTTCTCGTCCTCCACATCCAAAACCTCCTCCCGCTTCGGCCAGTTCCAGGCGGACGAGATTAGCGCCTCCCGATCCCCGTCGTTGCGAACATCCCTGCCGGCGCCACGGCTGCCAAAACGAGCGCCATGACGCTCTTCCATCCAGTGCGCCATCGCTCCGAGTGAGACCAGACGAGCAGGTTCGTGATCCATCCTTTCATTGACGGTTCATTTGGACGAATGCGGAAGGGCGTTCCCTTCCTTTGGGGACGATGCCAATATTCTTAGTCATTCGTACGAATCCCGTCAACCGCAAACGTTTAAGAATCTAAAACGAAGGCCGGAGATCTGACCAGCCGGACGGCTGCCACCGCGGACAGGAAGTCAGCCAGAGTGGCGACGCGTCCCGAGCATCCGAAAACTCCTTCCGCATTTGAAATCGGCACAATCACCCGCTTCTCAAAGCGGCGCCAACACTGAGAAAACCGATCCATTGTCAACCGCCAGGATTGCATCCAGTTCGCGCCGCCGCTGACAAGCCTGCGACGCGTGACGGACAAGCTTGATAAACCAACCCTGACGGCAGTCGAATACCTGTCAAATAGCGGCTTCGTCCGTCGCCTGGTGGCTGGCGGACAGGCGTCAGGCCATCGGCTTGCCCGGGGCGGCAGAGGTCAGACTGGTTTTGGGGGCGCGGCGAGGGGGGAAGTTTCGGCAATGGCCCTGATGCGCAGCATGCCGGCTGATGGGAGTTGGCGAAGGCTTTTGCGCCCACGGCCGTGGCAGCCTATCTTCGGCGATTTGAGACGGAGGGAACGTCACGGAATGGAGGCGCGGGCCGGTGGCGCTGGAATGGAGCGGAGTGCTTGAGTTCCGCCAACAGTTCCGTCAAGGGCACGCGCGCTTTGCGCCCGCGTGGGCTGCTGCGACAGCCCGCCAGCGACTGGAGATAATGCGGGAGATCACCGCGCCTGTCTCCTTTTGTCCCGCCCCGACAGGAAAAAGGCGAATTTCATGCCTGTACGGTGCCCTGGATTGTCAGATAAAGTGGGTAGTTTTTCTGACAGGAATCGGAACCATTATTGAATGCAAACCATTGATGCCAAGCTGAAAAGCCGTATTTACGGCAGCGGGAGGGGTGCGGTCTTTAGCCCAAATGATTTTTTCGATCTCGGCGGGCGGGATGCCGTGGACAAAGCGCTGTCGCGTCTGACGGCCAAAAGGACGATCCGTCGGTTGGCGCGGGGGCTTTTGTAAAATCGGCACCAGGCCCAGGCTCTCACCCTCTGCCAACTCGCAAAGCCGCCGGGCGCTCATTTCCGAACGGAGGAACTTTTCAAATTTATCCATAAAGCCCGCCTATGCTGTACACTAGACTTTTGATACCCCCTCTGACATGGCGTCCTCAGCAAGCTCTGCGACCTCCTGCCAGAGCCCGGATTCCAGTGCTTCCACCGGTGTCATTCCGTCCATGTGGCATGGGGTGACCAGCCATTCTATAAATTGCTCGCTCCCCAGCCGGTTGCGCAGGGCCGTGATGGTGTTGAACTGAACCGCTCTTAACAGTCGTTCGCTTGTACTCATGCAGGTTAGTTTGGCATCGTTCATATAAGCCAAACCAAGAACTTCATCATGAGAGAAATTACTGCTTCCGATGTAGCTGCGTCCTGCACACAGGCCGTAACCCATCACGTCACCCAGCAGGCTGCCAGAGGTTCCCTCCTGTGCGTTTCGACTACGGGACGCGAGGCTGGCTCCTCGGAGTCGGCTTCAGCATTTACCCGATCACGGTTGCACGGTGGATTTTATAGTTGAATTAGAAGCTGATCTTGCACATTGGAAAGGGAATCACATGAACCAAAGAAGACTTGGATCACAGGGATTGACGGTTTCAGCGCTCGGACTCGGGTGCATGGGGATGTCGGAGTTCTACGGCGCGCGCGATGACCAGGAATCCATCGCCACGATCCACCGCGCGGTCGCTCTCGGGGTGACTTTGCTCGACACGGCGGACATGTACGGCTGCGGCGAAAACGAGCGGCTGGTCGGACGCGCCATCAAAGGCCACCGACGCGAGGTGATCCTGGCCACGAAATTCGGAAACGTGCGCGACGAGCGGGGCAATTTTCTGGGCGTCAATGGCGCGCCCGAATATGTCCGCCAGTGCTGCGATGCCAGCCTGCGGCGGCTGGGCGTGGATGAAATTGACCTTTACTACCAGCACCGGGTGGACCCGAAGGTGCCGATTGAGGAAACCGTCGGAGCGATGAGCGAATTGGTTCGCGCCGGAAAGGTGCATTACCTGGGATTGTCCGAAGCGGCGCCCGCGACGATCCGGCAGCGCGATGAAAGCGCATCACATCAGCGCGTTGCAGACGGAGTATTCCCTGTGGACGCGCGATGTGGAGGCGGAAATTCTGCCGGTCTGCCGGGAACTGGGGATCGGCTTCGTGGCCTACAGCCCGTTGGGTCGCGGGCTTTCTCACGGCGAAATTCAAGAAAGCCGACGACCTGCCGCCGGGGGATTGGCGCCGGAACTCGCCGCGCTTCCAAGGGAGAGAACTTCGAGCGCAATCTGAGAATTGGTTGAGCGGATCGAAGCGCTGGCGAGGCGGAAGAAATGCACGGCAGCGCAACTGGCTTTGGGCTGGGTGCTGGCCCAAGGCGACGACATCGTTCCAATTCCCGGCACCAAGCGACGGAACTATCTGGAAGAAAACGTGGCGGCGCTGAACATCGAACTGACACCGGCGGATCTGGAAGAAATCTCGGCAGCGGCGCCTCCCGGAGCCGCCGCCGGCATGCGTTACCCGGAAGCCGGCATGCAGAGCGTCAACCGCTGACCGTGAGATTCTGCTAAGTCGGGTCAAACCCGAGGAACGCGACAACCCGCTCATTCAGCGTTATAAGGTATTAAAGACGGTCCTGTTTGTTCGTGCGACTTAAAGCGGACCAGGGCGCGAGCCATTGAACTCGTGGCGTAGCAATAGGCGCAGTTAAACAGGCACGAGTCATACATGCCGATATCTCTGCTGACAACGCAACCGCACGCAATCCGCTGCGCCGGGTCTTTCTGGTGATTCACATTGATGTTGAAAACCTTCAAAATCAAATCATCGTCCACGCACTTGCCAGGTTTGACTCCATAGCGGCTCAAATCAATCTGCTCGGCGCAACTCGTAATCTCCATGTTGTTCCGTTTGGCCGCGTTCACCATTTCAACCATGGTGCGCCCCAATTCGGCTTCGTTGCATTCGATAGGCACTATTCCCTGGCGGCTCAGAGCCTCCACCAGCGTCTTGATCTTATTATAAATATCCACAATGCTGGTCACCGACCTATGGGTGAAACCGCGAAGCGCGTCCGCAATGGAAGAATAGGAGTCAACGTGAAAACTTGGTTGGGTGACCGTCGTGAAGAAAATCGGATCGTACCGCCAAATAACGCGGCCGGGACCAATTCGCTCGGCCAGCTTTTTGAAAGTGGAAAGGGCGTCGGCAACACCCGGCACCTTCGGGTCGATCTCCCTGGGGTTGTTTAGGACTGTGTATTGAAAGTAATAGCGCAATCCCCGGCTGTCTAATTCGTCCAAATGCTGCATGAGCGGCTTGGGATTGCGAGTCCAAAATACAATTGCGGCTACATCGTCTGGTTTTAGGGAAACGCGACAAACCTGCTTTGGATTCACGGGATTGGGGACCTCGCAGTAACCGGCACGGACACGATTGATCAACCACTCCGAATAAAATGCGGCTATATCGGTACGACGACTGGCACTGATTATAGTCTGCATAAAGCGTTCGCTTCAGGGATGCCGCATTTAAATGCCTGGCGTCCTAACGCGCTTTTCAATAATACTCAAGTCGTTTTAGACGCATCTTTTCACGCCAAAGCTTGATTTGTTCACCCCTGTTGCCCAAGATACCACTGGTCCGATTCGAGGTCGTGTTTGAGCAGGTACTCGCGCTCGTTCACGGCGCGCACTTTGAAATAGTCAGCGCGGGGCCACTCGGGTTTGCTCTCGACCTGGTACCAGCGGTCGAGCACTTCGCCCACTTCGATGGTCCGTCCTTGCCGGATGAACCGGCGGGGCGTCTCGCCGACTTTGGCCCCGGCGTAGCATTCGACTTGAATCGGGGTGAGTTTCATGAACCATCCCCTGGGACACTCTTATCCGGACCAAGCTCCACCATGTGTGCGGCCGGCACCTGGCCGGCGATAATTTGACGAGACAGGTTAAACCAGCGTTGGCAGCGGTCCGGAATCGCGTGGTCCGAACTGGATACAACCTGGTCTGTGACAGAAAGAACCCGGTCGGGATTCATCACCAGTTCAACCTCCCAAGGCCAGCCTGTCCCATCGGCCACCTCCTGGATAATTCCTTTGAGGCGGCCGCTGTTGTCAACGGGGCTGTCCAGCAACCAGCGGCACTTGCTGACCGCCAATTGAGCAGCCATTTGGCCAATCGCGTGGAGTGCCGGGAGGGTCTCCTCCACCTTGTGGTAATGGGAATAAACCCCGGCCACGTCCCGGCAGCAATCGTCCCTGCCGATGAGGATCACTCCGCCGCCCAGGGCCGTCTCGACTGCCGTCAATACGTTAAAACCGTCCAGCCAAAGCTCCTGGCCGCGCAACTGGGCCAGCTCGATGCAATGGGCCTGACGCCGCTCCTTGGCGGCCTTGGAACAGGCGCACCGGGCGATGGCGATGCGCTGCCAGCGGGCCAGGTGATGGCGATCCCCCACCAGTTCCGTAGCGCAGCCGATGCCATAACCATGGTCCAACAACCAGCACAAATCACTGGTTGCCTGGCGCAAGGCGGCTAGGCGACCGGCGCCGAACAAACGCGCATCTTCGGGGTCTGCGCCCCTGTGCCGGTGGAGTTTTCGCACGGTTTCGTACTCCTTTCAGAAACTGTTCCGCCTTCTTCCGTGTGGCCGGCGGCGAATTCTTGATCTGCTTTCGCACGAACCGAAGCGCCGGAGCCGGATTCTGGAGCAACTCAAAAAAGTCTCTGTGCCAAATCCGTCCATGACTTTTTCCAACAGCCGAGGGTTCTTGATCACCCTGCGGGCGAGTGGCTGCGGGTTTGAAGCCGCCTGGCGAACAGGTGCAAGCGAAGCGATCATGGCGCAAGGTTACTCCGCGCCGTGCGGAGGGTCAAATGCGCGCAACTCCGGGTCCAGCCCGCCGCGGCGCAGCACGCGGCCGGTTGCGTTTTCACGATGGGCTTGAGTGAAGAGTTCCCTGATGGTAGATGTTGATTATGCCATTGCTAAAACTCGAAACCACCGTTGTCCTCTCCGAGGAAAAGCGGCAAGCCCTGCTGGCCTCTCTGTCCAAAACCGTCGCCGAATCCATTGGCAAACCGCAACAATACGTCATGGTGGCCGCGAGCCAGGCCGCCATGCAGATGTCCGGCAATCTGGGTGACGCGGCCTTTGTGGATGTCCGGAGCATTGGCGGGTTGACCGGCGACGTGAACCGGAAGCTCTCGCAGAAGGTCTGCCAGTTGCTGCACGATTCTCTCGGAATCCCGCCAAACCGCATTTACCTCAACTTCACCGAGGTCAAAGCGAGCCACTGGGGTTGGAACGGGAGCACGTTTGGGTGATGGCGATGGACCTGCCCGAGGCCAAAGGAACTTACGTGCCATGCAAATCCAATTTATCACAGGTGACGCCACCGACCCCATTGGAGCCGGAAACAAAATCATCGCCCATGTCTGTAATGACATCGGCGCGTGGGGCGCAGTTTTTGTCCTGGCCATCTCCAAGCGATGGCCTCAGCCAAAGGCGGAATATCTGAAATCGCGGGGATGTCTGACACTCGGCACGGTCTCCCTGATCCAGGTTGAGCCCAGCATTTGGGTGGCGAACATGATTGCCCAAAGGGGAATTCGCACCGAGGACAGGGTTCCTCCAATCCGCTATGCCGCGCTCAGGCAGTGCTTGGGAATATTGGCTGTCGAAGCGCGGAAACTACAGGCGACCATTCACATGCCGCGAATCGGTTGCGGCCTTGCAGGCGGGAAATGGGATCCGTTGAGCCTTTGATTCGGATAGCAATCCCCACCACCGCGGTGTTTGTGTATGACCTGCCGCCAACCGCGAAATTGAAGTGAGACGGCCATTGACCGCCCCTGGCTGTCCCTGTGAGATCGGCCATTTCCGTGATTGACTCCAAACCCAAACCTGCATTACAAATTCCGCCATGACCGATCTTGCCACTTTAACAACAACGCAACTCCGCCAAGTCCTCGCCATCAAGGAGCAGATCGAGACGCTGCAAGGCCAACTCGATTCCATTGCTGGCGGAGGAGAAGTTCAATCCCCTTCAACTGAGGAAGCCCCCACTCCGGCCAAGCGCAAATATCACATGACCGCTGCCCATCAACGCAAACTCATAAAGGCTCTGGCCAGGGCACGGAAGATACGCTGGGCCAAGGCGAAGGGAACCAAAACGAAGCCGACTAAAAAGAAGGATTGGCGCAGCAGCCCAGCGGTCAGGGCCAAGCTTTCAGCGGCGGCCAAAGCGAGATGGGCGAAGGCGAGGGCAGAGGGGAGGAAGACGTTGTAAGGTTGGCACGAAGTGCCTCCCTCCAGCTACCCCAAATGGCCGGACGCTTTCGCGGGGGTTAGGTTACCGCCGTTCTGACCACCCGACTCTGACCGGCCCAGTTCCTGACCGCTCCAGTTCCTGACCGCCCCAGCCCTCGACCGCCCCAGCTCCCGACCGCTTATGTTTTTCCCAACCAACAGGCACTTGATAGACTAAAGTGCCGCGATCGCCTCAAATCTCCCGGCAACGATGGAAAGACGTTGCTTCGCACCCAGCATCCCAGAACAGATGTCCAGAAAGGGAATCAGCAAAGTCGGGGTGCCGCAGGATTTTAAGAAATTCAGAAGCCACAAACGCTCGAATCGGGGCAGCCGCCTGGGCAACATCGTTCACGATGCTGGCGCGTCCATCCACCAATGTAACGATGCTGGTAGCGCCCGCGCTGAGACGAAACTTCCGCGCTGAAATCCTGCCTGGGATCGGCTTTTGCTGCTACGCAAGCTGACCGGAGCAACACGAAAGGATGTAACGCATCGAAGAATGAGATGGCATTGGAGGATGGCCATTCACCATCTT
This sequence comes from uncultured Verrucomicrobiae bacterium, assembly GCA_963707025.1. Taxonomy (GTDB): domain Bacteria; phylum Verrucomicrobiota; class Verrucomicrobiia; order Limisphaerales; family Palsa-1400; genus JBEKOF01. The sequence goes on from CAVPOM010000008.1 coordinate 107,341, forward strand.
GACCTTGCTCGACGCAGAGCGGTTGAAAGCGAAGTTATCGCAGACTGGCATCCAGAATCATTGCCCGAACCTTGATCCGCGCTTTGGACAACTCTGCTGCTTTGGCGTCAAGGCTCTCCTGCAACGCACTTTTGTCGGAGGGCGTCAAGTGCCTGCGGCGGTAATCTCCATCGTCCCATTTGTCACTGGTGAACCATCCCACCAAATAAACTCCATGCCGGCATGGGTTGTCTTGAAGGTAACGTCCGGCCAGTTGCGATTCCAAGTCCGTCTCCAATTTGGGGTTCCAGGAACATTTTGTCTCGATAATGACACTGACCGTCTCATAAGAGCCGCCCTCCTCTTTCGCCACCGCATCCACATGGATGTCTGTCTCCTGGCCGCGTCGAATCTCAACTTCACGTTTGGGAATGATGCCGCGTGAAATTAGATCGGTCTGGAGATGCTCCTTGGCAAGGTCCGCAAACGCGGCTTCGTCCTTCGGTCGAAATATGTTCTTGGCAACCTCATTCCAGAGATACTGGCGGAGAGGCGTCTCGCCTTGCAATTTTGCTCCCAGCTTGGAGAGGCTCTCCATGACAGCTTCCAGCAATTCATCGGCATCCCGGACGAGGCGGGCATCCCTTTGGTCGGCAAAAGCGAACAACTCGCCGGGGATGGGTGGCCGCCAGTTCTTCTTGCGTGTGATCGCCTTGGCGTGTGACAGCACTTGGTTGAGACCCAATTGGGGCAACCTGCTCTGGATGGATTCGATGGCAGAAAGGGTCGCCGGTGTTCCACGCTCGGAAAGATGTTGGAGCACTCCATCGCGCAATCGCTCGATCTTTTCCTCAGGGCCAACGAAATGGGCACGGGTGCGCCTGTTGTCCTTTTCATGCGGATAGTGCTCGACAAGCCAGCAATATAGTTCTGCAACTTGGTCTTCACTCAATCGATTAAGGAGCACGGTCGGCGTGAGAAAATAAGTGTAAGCAAGTCTTGCTACGAAATTTCTCCCAAAAGGGCCATCCTCGAGAATCAAAGGCCACAACGCATTCCAACTTCCTGGGGAATGCTCGACCAAGATTCCAGCGGCAGCCAACGCTTTCTGACGGCTGGATTCATCGGCGGATGAGCGGAGATCAAGCAGCGATGAACCAAGTGAAACTGCATCGGTCTCCCTGTGCGCCATCAGGGCTTTGAGGAGGTCTGCCAGAGTATCCGGGCTGGTTTCCGGGTCTTTGGCGGTTTGGAGAACGAGGCCGGCAATCCGGCTGTCCCACAAACCGCCCAACTTCCTCAAGACGGCCGGTCCTGCGGATTCCCGCTTCTCTTTTTGCAAGATTCTCGCAAACCATAACAGTGTGTCTTCCGGGACGACCTCGTAGGCTTTTCGCGTCAAAATCGTGTGGGGTTCAAGTTCATCAAATACTGGATAACCCAGAATGATTGCGACCCACTTACTCCAAACACTGACGGGCAACGCGGGAAACAGGAGTGGTGCTTCCTTGTAAAGGAGATAAAGCGCCTTGAAGCCGGCTGCGGCCGGAAGATGGACAATGTTTGGTTCCGTAAACCAGGCATCGGGATTGGCGTCTTTGTCCCGGATATAAGTTTCCGCAGCTTTGATGATCCGGCCTCGAACTGACGAATCCGCCTCCTTCCAACCAGGCAATTGTGTAACGTCGGAAGCTTCTTCATTATCGTAATAGTTGCTCTTCGCTGTCAAGCAGAGTTCCCTGACCAGCAGCCAAAAGACATCTGTATTCCCGCCTTCGAATTGCTCCAGAATTGAAAGGACTCTCTTATAGGGAGGCGGATCCAGTGGTTGTTGTGCTTCCGCTTCGTCTTGGTGGATGCTGGCGAGAGCTTCATACTCTTCACGCTCCCTTTTCGCTCTTTCTGAACCAAGTTCAATCGGACTCAAGTCGGGCAAGAATCGCTTGTGTGCGGCAGGGATTTTCTCCGCAAGACTCATGATCCTTTCGGTTTGCGACCAATCCATTTTGATCCAAGCCAACTGCAACCACTGCGCCAGCACCGCCTGGCGCTCGCGGTTGTCTTCTCGCTCCAGATGATCCGCCAACCAGTTGAAATCATTTCGAGTCAGTATCGGACACTCCCCCATGAACATGGTCACCGACCCCTGGCTCTCATTGGCTTGCGAAAGTTCACACAGAATTGTCTCGACAATATGCAACCTCAGTTGGTCGTCAGTCTTGAGCATCTGCAGCCACTCGTCAGACCGGATGTCCAAATCATGCTTTCGCAGCCGATCCAGGATCGTTCTTGAAAACTCATCAAGCACATCAGGTCCCTCCAGATTATTAGCAGCAATTTTGAGGATCTCCTCTAGTAGTTTGCCAAAGGAAGGACGAAGCCCACGTCGTGGCTTTTGCTGTCGCACCCATCTGAGCGCCTGTGGCAAATGTTCCGCCTTTATGTTGCCGATGAGCCGACGCGCTAGGAAATGCTTGTACGTGCCATAGAACCCGTTCTCTGGTGGAAGCGTCAGCACTGAAAAAAGTTCAGCACCGGACATTTGCTCCGGCCAACACGCTTCGAGGGCGCACCCCTTTAAATCGTTTTTTGGGTCTTCTTCGGCGGATAGGTGGACCAGGGGCTTCAATCGCCCTTTTTCGGTCGCCAAACCGAGGTGGGCCACAAATAAAGCGGCGCCTTTGCGAAGCTGACTCTCCTCGCTGTGGTCCAACGCGATTTCCGCCAAGTCGTTGGCAAATTCCGTCAGTTCACAAGCTTCAGCGAGGTTGATTGCTTCCAACCGGGCGTTCATTGACTTCGACCGGTCCAGGATGTACGGGCGGAGTTGGTCTGCCATTTTTGGATGCTTGAGTTTTGGCCACCTTTGACGCGAGGGAAGGCTGTCTAAGACTCCATCGTTGAGTTGTTTTAACAGGACTCTCACAAGTCCTTCTTTGTCTTCCTCGCCTGCGGACGAAATGTCGCTGCGCAACAGTATATCCGGCTCGGTCTTGAACATAGCCTCACGGATACAGGCATCCATCGTCGCCAGCCAGGCTGCGGTTTCATGGAGTTGCGGAACCAGTTTTCCCTCGGCATCTCCGTGATAGACCAACAACTTGAGCATTTTCTCAAGCGACATCTTGCTGTCATGAAGAAACTGAGCGGCCAGGAACTCGGCATACGTTTGATGCGCCCATCCCAATCGGTTTTTTCCGCGAGAGCAGAACAATCCCGTATCAAGCGTTTCCTTCAGAATTTCATGGGTGACCGGAATTCCGGTTGCGGAAAAAGGCCCCGCACACAACTCGTCCAAAGTCAGGTCTGATTCCAACGGATCGCCGCAATTTGATTCCGTCCAAATCGCGTCCCGTTGGCACAAAATGGTCGCGGCCGCAATGCGCGTGGCGATTTGAAACCGTTGGTCGCGCGTGAGCTTGCAAACTCCTTTCGCCCGTCTTCGGCCAGGGCTTTGCTCCTCGCAGAGAATGCGGCAGCCATCTGCATACAGTTGCTTTTGGCTAAAACCATGCAAAGTGCCGCGTTGGAAGGCCAGAAGCAGGAATTTGAGCGTAATCGGTTTGAAGGCCAAAGCAACCAAGTCATGGTCGTCAATCAATCGCTGGAGAGCATTTGCGTCAATGCCACTGCCTTTGGCTGCTTCGCTGACATCGTTTCTGGTCAGCGGAGCCAATTCGTACACGCCGAAGTCGGGTTCGAGCCATTTCGATTTCAGGGCTTGCTCCAATTCCGTCGGCCAGTCCGCCGTCCGGCACGCAATGCGGAGAGACAGACCTTTTACTGAGGGGAGTTGGCCGATCTCATCAGCCAATAATCCGGCGATGGTTTGCTGGTTCAAGAGCGCCTCGTCCAAGCTATCGAGGAAAAGATGAAGTTGAAATTCGCCGTTGGACCATCCCCGGAACTCGGGTGAACCAAACAAATCTTTCCTCAACCGTTCTTCGTTTCCATACGATTTAAGATCGAGAAAGAGCGGCTTCACCTTCGTGGCTTTCATCGAAGCATGAGCGGCTTTCACCGCCGCTCCGATGGCATGGCTCTTTCCCATCCCCGGCTCGCCCAACAAGACAAGGCATGGAATGGAGGCGATGGACTCATACGGCACCACTTCAGGTCGGGATTTGTCCCATGGAAATGAAGCGAGGTAAGGAAATCCGCCATCCGCGAGGCTGACTCTGCCTCCGCGGACCACCCACAATCGTTGCCAATTGAAGTCCCCGGCCGCCGGCAAGGTCCTTTGCATCGCTTCAATCAGACCGCCGGGTTTTCCCGGCAGAAGGTCAGCGCCGCCTCGCCTGGTGACGGGACGTTTGGGGATCGCCCGCAGCAGGTCATTTTCCACCTCGCGGAGGATTTTATCCTGTTCCGATTCCAGAATGTAGGCCGTTAAATTCTCCTCGCGCATCGCGAAGACGCGGCGCCATACCGTGCTCAATGCCCGGGCTTGAGTTCTCCAATCAAACCAGCAAATCCCTTCATCGAGAGCGCCAAGAAAACGCAACACCCTTTCGGAATCCGCAAAATACTCCTTTGCATTGCCGATATTCCGGACTTGGAAAACACCGGCGGATGTCATGTCCAACAGAGCATCTTGCACGCGACGCTGGGAATAGCCGAGTTCGCGGGCGATGCGCGTTGGATTAGAGGCTCCTTGCAACACGACGAAGGTAAAAACATCCGCGCGAATGCTCACACCAAACAATGCCCTTGCTTTGAACATGAAGTTCGCGGCGCTCCACTCCGATGCCGGCGACGCCAAGACAGGTGACGAAAGACCACGCGTTTCCACAGGCGTGCGGAGCAATCCATAGGATTTGAAAGTGGCGTCTGGCTCCGAACCGGGCAGGAACAGCGGTTGGCCGTTTTTGCGGAATAGCGCCTCAGCCGACTTGTCCGGGAGTGGTTTTAACCTGGCTGCCAAGTTGCGCCATTTGGGTGTCTTGTCGTGACCCGACAGGGTGGCCGCGACAGCTCCCAACACCTCTGGGGCGCAAATCCTGTCCGCATCAGACAACGCTGAAAGTCGGGCGACATTGATCCATCGGCCGTTCGTAATAAGCCAGTCGAGAACCTCGTCGAAGGTCCGCGGATCGTGCCGGGCGACCTCCAAGGTCAGCAGCAACAACGGCTCTGGGTCTATGACACGCGCTTGCTCCGGGGCGCGGGTGGCCATGACGCCGACGGCGGCCCACTGCTCAAGAACGAAGTTCAGTACCAGTTCGCTCAGTTTTTCCCTAAATTTGTTCAGCGATTCGCTCATAACCAATTCGTTCCAGCACTTGGCAGAGGGCGGATTTGAACTCCGGACTGGCTTCTCGCCCGAGCAGCCAGGAGACTGCGGCCCTCACTTCATGTTCCTTCGGCTTGAGATCAAGCAGGTCGCTGAGGTGCCGGGTGCCTTCCTTCGGGTCCATGGCCGCGTACATTTTGAAATGCACCTGGTCAAAGCGGTTGATGAAATAAACTGTCAAACATGCTCCGTAGGATTTCTTAATGAGCCGCGTGGTCATGTTCAGCGGAAATCCAAAGGCGATCAGCGGACTGGCATGGAAGTTGAACCAGTCTTTCCGAATGTCTAATTCAATCCCGATTTCCGCCACCAACCGTTCAACGTCTGCGGGCAGATTCTTGTCCGCCAGAACTTCAACATTAACCTGATTCACGCGAAGAAGTGCGATGATATCAACGTCCTCTGTTGCCCGAGCCACTAAACCAACAGCGATGAGTGCAGTGCCTCCACACACCGCCACATTGAGCGGTTTCACCTCCGCATACACCATTTTTCGATTCAGGTGGCTCAAGATTTCATTTATATTATCAGCCGATATACTCATAAACGACGGTTTAATGCTTATATTAAGCGTTATTACGTCAAATGTCAAATGGAAGTTTAGACTAAAATCGCTAAAGATGCAGAGGGCTTGGCACCAATGGATTTTGCCAAAGGGGCGCAAAGGCCCGGCAGAAAGCGTTCCAAGTGCCGGTACTGCGGCAGCCATTGCGCAAGAACGCTTCACATTTTAACGATTTTGTCAATTTGGCCGGCGACGGGGACGAACCGCGACCGCGCCCCTACCGCGCCTTCCATGAATACTTTGTTTCCGACCCATGAAGGCAAGGAGGAGTGCTGGGCCTTCGCCGCTTCACAGCGGTAACTCCGCAAGAGCCGTTGACCCCATCCTGAGTTGCTGGTAGCGTCCACGTTGAGATGAAAGCCACCCGATTGCTCCTGATGCTGGCGATGGCTTGGGGGATGCCCTCCAGGGGCTCAGGTTACCAACGGCCTGTTGGTCAACTCGTTTGAAACCAGCGCGGACCTGCTGCGATTCACGCGGAACAATTGCACCGTTTCTTCTTCGACCGAGGGGGTCACCGATGGGCAGAAAGCGGCCCTGGTCGTCTTTTCCAACGTGGATTGGCCCAACCTCCTTTTCAAAGTGGGAACGGGTTTTACCAACGGCGACTGGCGCGGCTGGGGCGCTGTGGCGATGGACATACTCAATACCAACCCGGCCAGCGTGATGGTGGACATCCGCGTGGATGACGACTTCTCGGCGGACGGAGCGAAACACTGCCAGACCGGCTCCATTGGCGTTCCTGCGGGGCAAAAGGCTGCCGTGGTGATGCCCTTGAGCAAGAGCATTCCTCCTGGCATGAAAGGCGGCCCACCGATTTACCCTGGCGCTCTCCAAATGAACGTCTCCGGCCCCTCCATAGACCTTTCGCACATCGTCGCTTTCCAGATTTTCCTCCCCAGACCGGGCAGGCAAACGACCCTGTTCCTCGACAATATCCGCCTGTTGCCTCCGACGCCGCTGAACGGCTTGGCTGACCAGTACGGCCAATTCACGCGCGCCGATTGGCCGGGCAAAATCCATCAGAACGCGGATTTCCAGCAGCAGGACACCGATGAAAAACAGTGGCTCGCCGCCCATCCGAAGCCTCCAGACCGGGATCTCTATGGCGCCTGGAGGGATGGTCCCCAGCTCACCAACAACGGTTTCTTTCGCACCGCCTTCGTGCTCAACGGGCAGGAGGTCAGCCCCGGTTCCGCGCCTGCCAACCAGGGTCGCTGGTGGCTTGTCGCACCGTCCGGGCGGCTTTTCTTCTCGCTGGGCGTGGACGTCATTGACTACGGAGAAACCACCCGCGTTGCCGGCCGGGAGAGCCTCTTCGACTGGCTGCCAGGCCCCGGCGACCCGCTCCAGCAGTTTTCTTATCCCGGCCCCTCCAGGACGGCGGACTTTTATGGCATGAATCTTTATCGAAAGTACGGGACCAACTGGAGGAGCCAGGCGCGTTCCCGCGCATTGGACCGGCTGGATTCCTGGGGCTTTAACACCATTGGTAACTGGTCCTCCAGCGATCTGTTTGACGCGCATCGCGTTCCCTACATCGTGTCGGTTGATTACAGCAATTCAGGCCTGGCCAAGTTCTTTTCCGCCGGCCAGCAAATGACGGATGTGTTTGATGCGCGTTTCCCCGCCCGGATGGCGGCGGGCATCTCCAACGCCGTTGCCTCCAGGAAGAACGATCCGTGGTGCCTGGGATATTTTGTGGAAAATGAACTGCCTTGGGCAGGCTGGGGCAGCGGCCCTACCGAGCAATACGCCCTGCCCATTGGCGTGCTGGCATCCACCAACGCCCTGCCCGCGAAGGCCGAGTTCGCCCGTCTGCTCCAGAGCCGATACTCCTCGATATCCCGGTTGAACACCGCGTGGAACACCAGCCTCGCTTCCTGGAACGACATTTCGAACCGCGCAGTCACACTTCCCTCCCCGCTGACGTCCGCCTATGTCGCAGACTTGGGCGGGTTCCTCACCGACTTCGCTGGCCGCTACTTCTCCATCGTCAGCGCGAACATGAGACGATTTGCACCCAACCAGCTTTATCTCGGATGTCGGTTCGCATCCCAGCCAACCGAAACCGTGAGCGTTGCGGCCCAGTACAGTGATGTGGTCAGCTTCAACATCTACAATCGAAGCCTGGATCCGAACACTTGGGGATTCGCCAGTACGCTGGGCAAACCCTGCGTGATTGGCGAATTCCACTTCGGCGCGCTGGATCGCGGAATGTTCCACCCCGGATTGGTGCGGACAGGAGACCAGGCGGACCGGGGACGGGCTTACCAGGAGTATATACGCAGCGTGCTCGCGCTGCCGGCATTTGTGGGGTGCCACTGGTTCCAGGTACAGTGACGAACCCTTGACCGGACGTTTTGACGGGGAGAATTACAATATCGGCCTGGTTTCAGGCACCGACACTCCGTATGGGGAACTGGTCGCCGCCGCGCGACAGATCCAGAGCGAAGTTTATACCCTTAAACAATGACTTTGTGGCCTCATGGTATTGACGTGGTTCCTGTCGTGACAACAGACACCAGTATGTATGATTCTTGCACCTGTTGCTCACCTCGATGGGGTGAAAGCAAGCGTTAATGATAAAGCACGAAACCAGTTCGCTGGGAACGAAACTCGCACCCATTCTGGGTAGTGGATTCTTTCGTCCTCTGACTCGACCGACCGCTCCGATCTATATCAATTGTGCGGAGCGCCTCGTTGAGGCCGCCGATGAGGGGGGACAGGTGGCGCACGCTGGGGCGCGCCTGCTCATCCGCGAAGTGCTGACAAATCACCCTGATGTTCAACTTGACGACGACGAAGGCGGGCAGCTCCGTGATCTGAATCAACGGGCTGCCCAGTTTTTCAACAAACTCATCGAAGCGCATTGGCTCGAACCACGCCGCTTAAGTCTGGATGAGCACTTTGTTCTCATCACTCCACAACTGCGACGGCTCCTGCGTCTGCTGCGCGAACTCGCGGAAGACCGTCCGGCCGAACTCAAGGACTTTGCCGCCACTCTTCGTTCGCTTTGCCGCGATTTGTTGAGGGAGGGTGCGCTGGATCCAAACAGGCTTGGTCCCGAGGAAATGCGCCAGACCGTGAAGGACCTGCTCGAACGTGCCGGCCGCGCCGATGACCAGATGCACGCCGTGGAGAGCCTCATCCTTCAGCAGGAAACTGCCCAGCGCGCCAGTGGATCGGCGCAGGAGACGTTGCAGCGATTTCTCGTGGAATTCCACGCCGGCGAACACATGGTCTGCTACGACGCATTGCAGGAAGCCGGCCTGTTGCCGCGGTTGAATCAGGCGCGTTCAGTCGTGCAGGAGGCCCTGTACGATCCGTTCACCAAACAGCGTCTGGCCGAAGGCCTCGCGAAACACCTCGAACTCGACCCATCTGTCGCGTATGTCGAGGCCGAACGCTGGATGGTCCGGTTGGAACGTCAGCTCGCGGCGATTCCCGTAAAGCAGCGGCTGATTGACGGACGCATGTCAGACTTCGCCAGGCTCTCGGATGCCCGCTACCGTTACCAAACTGAAATGCGCGGACGCCGTCCGGAACAGGTGAAGGCGTATCTCGACGCAGCCGCCCGTCTCCATGCCGGCAAATCCTTCGGTGACCTCGCCAGCGAACCTGGCATGACGCTTCTGTCACCGACGGTCGAAGTTTTCTTTGGCTCGGATTCTCTCTCCCGCGCCCGCCGCCAGCGCGCGATGGTTGACCTGACCCTTGAAGCACCACCCACAGGTGCGGATTCCGAAGCCGCCAATGACGAAATTCGCCGGCGCAATTTAAACGTTCTCAATCCACAGCGGGCTGCGCGATTCATCGAAAAGCATTTGGCAGCGAAAGGCGCTCGAATTTCGACCGAACAGTTGCATGTGCTGACCGAAGACGACTTCCTCGACTTGCTCGCCGTTCTCGCCTTTGATCGCGGGCCGGCGGGTGCCTCACACCGCACCATTCGCTGGCGCATCCACTCTGCCAGAGCAGATCTCGGCACGGAGCCCGAGCGCATCCCGCGCGACGCCGAGGCTGACCGCCTCGTCGAACGCTTCATTCTTGAAAGGACTTCCTGACATGCCTCTCCCCTGGCCAACATTCTGGCAGCATATTCGGGTGGAAGATCGCGCTGCGCTTTCTGATGTGCTCACCGAACTGCTCGCTCACGGCGCGTTGCTTGGCGATGGCGGCCGTGACCACGAACTCTACATGGTGGCCCGGGAATATCAGCGTGAAATTGGCGAATACCTCGCGCCGTTGCATCTTGAATTGGTGCCTGACCCCGACCGGCCTATTTTCCAGGTCCGCCCTGTGCCCGGCGATTGCGGCCTTATGGCGCGATTCAATAAAGCCGAGACGTTGCTTGTTCTGACGCTCTGGCGGATCTATCACGATGCGCGTATGGAGCGGACGGTTGAGACCGTGGTCGTCAGCGCCAACGACATCTGGCAGCGGCTCAAGCTCTACTTTGAACAGGTGGACCTGCCCACTGCCTCGCAACTCCGTGACATGCTCGGCAAGCTGCGCAATCAACGGCTTGTGCGTTTGCAATGGCACGAGGATCCGAATCAGTTTGGCGAATCTCAGGTGGAAATCCTGCCCACGCTGGCACGAGCGATTCCATTCGAGAACGAGTCCGCTTGGGAACAGCAGGCTGCATTGTATCAGCAGCCAGACGCCGAAACCGAGGAGAAGAAGGAGGAAGCGCCGTGAGCCAGCGCATTTCTCTCACACGCATCATCGCCATCAACTGGTATGGCTTCCGCCAGATTTTCGACGTGGACGATAATGTCCTTATCTCGGGCGCGTTCGGCACCGGCAAATCGGCATTGCTCGATCTGATGCAATACGTCCTGCTCGGTGAACACTGGCGGGCAAATCGGGCCGCCACGGGCAATGCGCGCGGACGAGATCTCGTGGGCTATTGCCTCGGCGACACCAATCAGGCGGGCAAAGATGGCGGCCGTCACTTCCTGCGCCGAGGCGGCGTTACCCTCGTCGCGCTGGAGTTCACGCGCCCTTCCAGTCGTTCCGGCAAAGGCTCTGATCGGGAGACATGGGGCGTCCGTCTCGAATATTCCAGTCCGGACGCAAGGCCAAAACACACGTATTTTTTCATTCCCTCACGGCTCGAATATGCCGACATCGCGCCGAACGGCAAGATGTTGGGCGAGGATGAATTCAAGACTTGGATTCGACGAGAGGCTTTCACCGACTTTCTCATCACGGAGCGCCAGGGCGACTATTTGAAGGAGATGGCAACCCCGCGCCATCTCAATTTCGATGACACTGCCTTTCATCGCACTTTTCCGAAGGCCATAGCTTTTGAATTGGAGGAGAACGTGGAACGGTTCATCCGTGAGTTCATCCTGGAGGAAAGCCCACTGGACGTTCCGCGCGGTCCGCGACGCGCTGCGCGCCTATGAAGATACCCGCAAGCGGTTGGAGACGCAGGAGGATGAAGCGGCGTTTCTCCGGCGCATAGGGGAGCAGCACGCGCTTTACGAAACCAACCGGCGCGAAGAGGCGATCCACCAGCACACCGCCCATGCGCTTAAGCTCCTGCAGGCAGAGGAGCGCCGCGAACGCCACGCCGCCGATTTGAAGCGACTCGAAGAATCCAACGCGGACGACCTCAAAAACTTGAGCAAGGCGACAGAGGAAGCTGCACAAGTCGGCAAACTTCTCAACGAAGTCCGGTTCCAAGTCGGCAAGGACCCTGAAGCTGTCAAAATCAACGAATTAGATCGTCAGAAATTGGAGCTTCAACAAGCTGTGCAAGCGCTGCAGGAGGCTCGAAAGTCCGCACGCCAGCGGCTTGACGATCGGCATTATCGTTGGATGCAGTGGCTCAAACATGGCGCCGCCTTGCCGCTGGCTAATTTGAAGGAATTGCTCGTCGTGGACGATAGCCTGTTGGCGAATCTACGCTCCGGAACAGATGCAGAGCGACTCGCGGCGCTCCAAAAACTCGCGGAGCGATTCAATGAGTTGTGGAATTTAGTCCGGGATCTGACCCGTCCGCTGGAAGAGGAAATCAAGACCGCCAAGAACCGGCTCCAGCAGTTGGCGGAGGATTTGGAGAACCTTTCCAAGGGCCAGTCACCCGGCGCATTCCCGCTCTTTCAAGCTGTTCGCCAAAAACTCGGCAACCGCGTCGAACAGCTTGGCCGGCTCATCGAAGTGAAGCCTGAAGCGGAGCGCTGGTGGCCTGCGCTTGAACTTTTCCTAGGCCGCAATCAATTGGTCATTGTTGTGAACGATGTCGCCGATTATGGGCAGGCGCTGGAAATTCTGCGAAAGACGCCTGCGGGCCGCGAACCTGAGTCGCTGCTCAATCCCAACGAAGCCCGCCAGCTTCGTGCCGGTGCGCGCGAAGACTCGCTTTTCAGCAAAGTTGAGGTGGCGCATCCAGTCGCCCGCCATTACGTCGAGCATCTGTTGGGCGACGTGCTCTGTGTCGAGAATATCGAGGAATTGGAATCGGCCGACACAGGCCGGGCCATCACGCCTGAAGGAATCTTCAAGCAAGTGCCATTGCGTCGTCGTCTCAAGTCAGCCGCCTCCGTCGAACTCACTTTAGGCCGGCAGGGACTCGAACGGATGCGGGCCGCGAAGCAAAAAGAGCAGATCAACACGCGGGTAGAGTTCAATGCCCTCCAACAACGGCTCAGCGACGTGCAGACATGGCTCGACAACGGTCGCAAAGGCGGTTTGGCCGACAGCACTCTGCCAGAGCGCGCCGCGGAACTGCCCCAACTGCCCCAACTTGAGGCTAATCTGGGCCGTGTGGGTGAGACCATCAAACTATTGATGACACCGGAGCGGGAGGCGCGTCAGAAACATTTGAACAGCCTTGAGAAAACCGAAAAGGAGCTTCTCGCGAAGGTCGCCGTTCTGACTGAGAGACGAAACAATTTCGAACTGACCACACGACCCGAACGCGAGGGATTGGCGCGGGCGGAACAAGACTCGAAAGATGCGCGATTGGAAGTCGAAGCCAGCCGCGTCGAACTCAGCCGCCGCTGTAGTGGGATCCTTGACGGCGAACTCACAGAGCGGCGCGATCAATTCCACTCTGAATTTCCGAAATGGACGGAATGCTTTTCCAAGGTGGCCGAAGCGTCCGCCCAAGCCGGACAAATCGCCGTGGCGGCTCGGGCGCAGCGAAATGGTGAACGAGAGAAGCTGGCTACCATCCGTGACGAGCAGGGGAACCTCCGCCATCCCGAATACCAGGGCGAATTCACGATTGACGATGAAAGTAACGAGGGCTGGTCAGCGCGGCTGCGCGTTTTGGAAGCCGTCGAGTTGGAGAAATCCCGCCAGCTTGCCGCCGACCGAAAACGAGAGTGGGAGCGCCGGCTGGAAGAGAACGTCCTCAACGAACTGAACCGGCGCATCACCGACGCGCAAAACACGGTTCGTCTGCTGGACCGTTACCTGAGCCAGCCGGTCGGCAAATTTCGCTACCGGCTCAGTCAGCGGAGAGATTCCGCCGGCTACGGAGCGATCTGGCGATTGCTCGATTCCGGGCTGGAACCGACCGATCCGTTGACCGCAGCCATCCAGGAAACGGAAATTCAGCACGCCAAAGATGAGTTGATGAAGGCAGTTGACGGAACCGAGCGCAAAGATCCCGAGCAGGATGCGCGCGCATTGCGCCTGCTGGACTACCGGAACTATCACCGCTACGACTTGGAAATGGTGCCCGCCGACAAGCCCGAGTCGCCGCCGATTTCGCTTGGCCGCAGCGGCCGCAACCTGAGCGGCGGCGAGGGGCAGGCCCCTTTCTTCATCTCAATGCTCGCGGCGTTTCGGCGGGTATATGATCGTGGCGACCGCACCTCCGTTCGCTCGCAACAAATTGGTTTAGTCGTCATGGATGAAGCCTTTTCCAAACTTTCCAGCGACGGCATCGAAGACTGCCTGGCGCTGGCGCGCAGCTTCCAGTTGCAGCTCGTGATGGCTTTCCCGCCAGAGCGCCTCGGAGTGATGGTGCCGCACGCGGAAACCGTCGTGATGTGTCAAAAGGAGGTCGAGCGCGATGCGGAAGGATACGTCACAAAAATAACCAACATTCCGATGCTCACCACAATGGCCGAGGCCATTGAAGCCCTCTCCTGACATGAACCCTGCTGACTCGCCAAGCGCCTGCGAACTGTTCTCCCAGTGGCAGCGCGCCCGCGGCGGGCGCGCGGAGCCGGCTTCACGTCCATTCTCGCGTGGTTGGGAAGACCTGCTCGAAGACGCGCGGCTTGTGTCCGCAACCGAGAGGGGGGAAGCCGAGCATGACGTGAGAATGCTCGAAACAAACGGCTGGCTCGAATTGAAATCAGTGCGGTACAAGTCACACCTGATTGATCGCGTTGTCATTCCACTCGATGCCGAGTTGCGCTGGTGCGAGGCATTCGGTTTTGTGGTTTCGTCCGACGAAGAAAGTCGCCAGGTTCGTGAATTTCCGTGGGAGCCTGAACTGTCGTTCTTGCGCGAAGCAAGGTTGAATCTTTCCTTCGCCGAACTGTGCCGGGTGAACCAGTTTATAAAGGATCGTGGCCGCGAGCGACCGATTGTACCCATCAAGGAACGGTCGCTTCAGATTTTCGGGGACGAAAAACGACTGGACACCCTTCTATCCTCGGCGCTTTTCCGCTCTGACCGGCTCAATCTGGCAAAGAATTTGTTGTGTGAGATCATTGGGGTGCCACTTGCCTGGAAACGCGGTCCGTCAGCGGCATCCATGCAGCCGGTCATCGCTATCGAGAACGCTGCGACCTGGCACTCCTACTGTCGTTGGAACGTAGAGAGGAATCTGTTCAGCGCTGTTGTTTATGGCGATGGCAATCGTTTCGTTGATGGCATCCGTTATTTGAGGGATCTTTTCACTGAACTCGGGGGCCTCGCTGCGTGTTATACTTTGGCGACCTCGACCCCCAAGGTTTGGTGATTCCGCAGGAAGCGTCTGCTCGCGCCCGGGCTGCTGGTCTGCCTGCGATTGAGCCTCATCTGTGGAGTTATCGCCAGTTGTTGACTTTGGGTGTCGGGTGCAGTCAGCCCTGGAAAGGTGAGCAGCCATCGTCCACGCTCTGCGATTGGCTGGGATCCTGTGCGGAACCGACGCGTCAGCTTTTTGCCGCCGGGCACCGTTTGGCACAGGAGCATGTGGGTTGGGAGTTTCTCCTATCCAACAAACCTTTCCCAGAGAACGTTATGACGCATCCGGAAAGGCCTGAACAGTGACGACCCTTCGGAAACAGCACCGTATTGGGGACCGTTGTCCTCCTCTTGGCGTATTCGCGCGCGCAGGCGCTCGACAGTCAACTGGCGCTGACGAACGCGACCTTGGTGGTGAGCGTGAACACCTCCAATGCCACATTCTCGGTGCTCGACCGGCGGACGGGACGTCTCTGGACCCAGCGGGCCGTTCCGGTGGAGGTCGCTGTCACAGAAGCGCGTTTGGAATCCAACGAGATTGACCTGGGGCTGCGCCTTGTCCCGTCGGGTTTGGTCCTGAAAGCGCGCATTGTGCTCGAGGCGGCCAAGCCGAAGTTCACCTTCAGCCTGATTGGGGAGGGTGCCTTGTCCCGCCCGGTGCGTTATCCTTATCCCTTTGCGACTGAGCCATCAGACCGGTTGGTGGTGCCGATGAATGAGGGGATTTCTTTTCCAGTCGAGGACAAATCCATCGAAACCTTTCGTTTGATTGCCTACGGCGGGCATGGGATTTGCATGGCGTTCTGGGGAGTGACCGATGACCGGCAGGGACACGCTGTTATCATCGAGACGCCCGACGATGCCGCCATCCACCTGGTGCGCCTTGAGGATCGTCTGGCAGTTGCGCCGGAATGGGATACGCAGAAGGGGCAGTTCGGTTACGCGCGACGGCTGCGATATGTTTTCTTCGACGGCGGCGGGCATGTGGCCACTGCCAAACGATACCGGGAATATGTGCGGCAGAAGGGCCTCCTGAAAACCCTGGCAGAAAAGCGTGGCGAGAATCCCAACGTGGATCTTCTGGTCGGCGCGGTCAACATCTGGAACTGGGACGCCGACCCGGTGCAGTTGGCCACACAAATGCGGTCGGCTGGCATTGAGCGGATCCTCTGGAGCCGCGGCGGTTCGGGGAATGCGCTCCGCAGTTTGAACGACATGAAAGTGCTCACCAGCCGCTACGACATCTACCAGGACACGATGAATCCGTCCAATTTCCCATTTCTGGCCGGAATTCACCCGGACTGGACGACCGCCGGGTGGCCTGCCGACATTATTCGTCAGGCCAACGGCGACTGGCGGCATGGTTGGGGAGTCAAAGGCACCAATGGCATCATGTACGATTGCGGTGTTCTCTGCGACAGCCGGGCGCTGGACTACGCCCGGGCGCGCATCCCGGCGGAGCTGGCGACGCGCCCTTACCTCTGCCGCTTCATCGACACCACCACCGCCTCACCGTGGAACGAGTGCTACGATCCTCATCACCCGATGACCCGGACCGAGAGCCGGGAATGGAAGATGAAGCTGCTGGATTATGTCTCGCACGACTGCAAACTGGTCACCGGCAGCGAGACCGGCCACGATGCGGCGGTGCCGTTCGTGGATTATTTCGAAGGGATGCTCAGCCTTGGCCCATACCGCGTGCCTGACGCCGGGCGGGACATGAAGCGCATTTGGGATGACCCTCCCGAACGCGTCGCCAAGTTCCAGCTTGGCCAGGCGTATCGTTTGCCCCTCTGGGAGCTGGTTTATCATGATTGCGTCGTGGCACAGTGGTATTGGGGCGACTACAACAACAAATTGCCGGCGCTGTGGGACAAGCGTGACCTGTTCAACGTCCTTTACGGCACGCCGCCCATGTTTATGTTCGACAAGAAACTCTGGGAGGCTCAGAAAGCGAGGTTCGTGCAAAGTTACACCAACACCTGTCCTTACGTTCGGGCCGCAGGTTATTCCGAAATGACCGACCACCGCATTCTGACGGCGGATCGCAACGTCCAGCAGACGGTCTTTGCCAATGGTGTCATGATCACCGTCAACTTCGGGACCACACCGTTTCGTCTGGGTTCCGGAGAGAACCTGCCGCCGGGCGGATTTCGCGCAGATGGAATGCCAAAATAAAGGAGACATGAAATCCTTGACCTCTGGTTCATATTTGAAGGTCCTTTCGTTCTGGTTTTGCCTGCTCGGCGGACTCCTCCCGGCCAACTTGCCGGCCCAGTCGGCTCCCTGGCAACCCATCGGCATCTCGGGTGGCGGTGGCATGTTCACGCCCGCGATTTCTCCGGCGGACCCAAATTTGATGATGCTGAACTGCGACATGAGCGCCGCCTACATCTCGGAAGACGGCGGCCGCAACTGGCGCATGATCGCCCACGCCCAACTGCGCAGCGATACCGTCTGCCGTCCGGCATTTCACCCGGCCGATTCAAACGTCCTCTACGCCTCCTCCGGCGGACGGCTCAAAATCAGCCGTGACCGGGGCAAAACCTTCGCGCCCCTCGGCAATCTCAGGGATTCCCTGGGCGGAGAGATCGCCATCAATCCGTCGGACGCAAAGATCATTCTGGCCGGCTCGCGCAGTGGCCGCTGCTGGCTCTCGCGCGATGCGGGGGAAACGTGGGCGGCGTGCCAGGGGCCGGCAGGCCAGGTGATCGCCTTTCACTTTGACCGCACCCGGCAAGGCCGCTCGATGTTCGCCGCCACGGACAGAGGCATCTGGCGATCCGACGACGGCGGGCAAACGTGGGCGGAGAAAACCCAGGGCCTGCCATGGAAGGAGATTCAAGGTTTCGCCGGCGGCTCGGACGCTGGCGGGGAATCTCGTCATGCTGTACTGCTCCATCCGAAGCAAGGACGAGAACGGCGTGTTCACGGGCGGCCTCTACCGCTCGCGGGACCGGGGCGAAACCTGGGAATCAGCGATGGGCCAGGGCCTCAACACTGAGACGAAGACAGCCGACCAGTGGGCCTACGGTTCCATTTCGCAATACTACCAACTGCTCGCGACCGACGCGAAGCCGCTCACCGTTTATGCCTTCAACACCAGCACCGGCTTCAGTCCGCCGCACAGCGACACGGTGTATCGCAGCGACGACGGCGGCGAAACGTGGCGCGCGACTTACTTCCAGGACCCGCGTTTCAAGAATTACAACGTCGCGCCCGGATTGGGAAACCGCCTCGTGCGGGCAATGCTTCAAGGGCGGCGAGACACCCTTCGGCGTGGCCATCTGCAACACCGATCCCAACCGGGTGATCCTCGTGCGCAACGAGCCGCACATCACCCATGACGGAGGCGCGGCGTGGTTCGGCGGGCACACTTATCCCGCGCCCGGCCAGAAGCCCGGCCCGCGCTCCGCCTGGGTTTGCAACGGCCTGGTCGTCACCACCACCTGGCATTTCTACATTGATCCGTTCGAACCGAACCGCCACTACATATGCTACACCGACATCGGGCTGGCCCGCTCCACCGACGCCGGCCAGAGCTGGATTTGGTGGGACCCGAAGTCGTGGTCGCCGTGGCGGAACACCTGTTACGAGATGGCGTTTGATCCCGAGACGCCCGGCAAAATTTGGGGCGCGTTCTCCGACGTGCATGACATCCCGAACGACAACATCATCACCGAGCGCCACGGCCATCAGGGTCCCGGCGGCGTCTGCCTCTCGACCAGACTTCGGCGTGTCGTGGAAAAGCCAAACGGAAGGGCTGCCGCGCAAACCGGTGACCTCCATCGTGCTTGATCCGGCGAGTCCGAAGAACGCGCGCACGCTCTACGCCGGCGTGTTTGACGAAGGCGTCTTCAAGTCCACCGATGACGGAAAGACATGGGTGCTGAAGAAAACCGGCCTGGGGCATCCCGACAACATGCGCGTCTATCGGGTGATTCTCCACCGCGACGGCACGCTTTTCGCCGTCATCTGCGCCAAGCGGCCCGCCTCCGGCCAACCGCTCATGCCCGAAGGCGTCGGCCTCTATCGTTCCAAAGACGGGGCGGAACTTGGGAGAAGATCAACGCCTCCACGACCGCTGCTCTACCCCAAGGACTTCTCCGTCGATCCCCGCAACAGCCGCCGAATCCTGCTGGGCGCGGCGGACGCTGGCCGCGAGCGACCAATCCGGCGGCCTCTACCTCACCGAGGACGGCGGCCAAACCTGGCAGCGCATCGGCCGCCAAGGGCCGCAGACTTTCGGCGGCTATTTCCATCCCAAGCACGACGGCTGGATTTATATGACCCTGACCGAAGACGCGCCCGGGGCGGGCCTGTGGCTCTCGCGCGACAACGGGAAGAGCTGGCGGGCGTTCGATGAACTGCCGTTCTCGAACATCCAGCGTGTCGAGTTCGATCCGGCCAACGATGCCATAATCCATGTGACGACCTTCGGCGGCAGCGTGTGGCGCGGGCCAGCGACACCGGCCGGACAATGAATGAGTCGTCTCCGTCCATGGCTGTTTCTCCGTGGCCAGTCCGAAAGGTGCGGCAGACGCGGGGGGCATGCAGTGTAGCCGAGCCGTCACGACGGCATTTCACCAGCCGGACGTTGGCCGGGCGGAACGCCTCAACAAACCCCATGCGGGGACGTCCACTTAACCGGATTTGCCCAACCGTTTTGTCGCAAACAAGGCAAATGGATTGGTTGCGAATCAGACCCCACAATGCTATTTCTAAGCGAAGAAAAGATGCCGCGCTCTGATTTATTGCTCTCTCTCGTTCGCGCCAGCAGGCGCGGCGACCGGAGCCTGCTCCAAAAAACGGTGGAGGCAATCGCCGCCGAAGAGCGGGCGAAGAAGCACCATGTCTTGGCGGACCAACTCATCGGGCTCCTCAAAGAGAGCGATGACACCGTCGTTCCGGACAATCAACCGAAATTCAACGGTGCTCTTCACGGACCACTTTGGTATGAAATGTTGCCCTCACGCAGCCTGTCCTCCCTGGTTCTCCCTGACTCGGTGACGGTTGGCTGCACCGAGTTGGTGGAGGAACAAATGCGGTCCGAGCTCCTTCGCTCGCACGGATTGGAGCCACGGAACAGGGTCCTCTTAACCGGCCCACCGGGAAATGGCAAGACCGCGTTGGCCGAAGCACTCGCCGAAGGGATGACCGTGCCCCTCGTCATCGTGCGTTACGAATCCATCATCGGAAGTTATCTCGGCGAGACTTCCTCTCGACTGAGCAAACTTTTCGATTATGTGCGGGGGCGTCATTGCGTGCTCTTCCTGGATGAATTTGACACTTTGGGAAAAGAACGAGGTGATGAGCGAGAAACGGGCGAGATTAAGCGGGTCGTCAGCACACTTTTGCTTCAGGTGGATGCAATACCAACGCATGTCGTGGTTGTGGCTGCCACAAACCACCACGAAACTCTGGACCGGGCAGTTTGGCGACGGTTCCAACTGCGCCTCGCACTCCCCGCCCCATCGCTCGAACAAGCGACCACTTGGATCGAACGGGAGGTGAAACGATTTAATTGGGACACCGGATTTGCAGCCAAAACACTCGCGACGAAACTCGCAGCCTCAAGTTTCTCAGAACTGGAGGACTTCTGCCTGGACGTGCAGCGTCGCATTGTGTTAGCACAAGGAGAACTCAAGACCACTGAAATAATTGCAACACGTTTAGCCTACTGGTCGCAGCGCGTGAAACCGAAAGACCCACGCTAACATTTTGCCAACACCGGCCATCATGGCGAAGCACCCTTTACTAATATTCCCGAAGTCCGTCCCGGTTGACCGGGAAAAGCTCCGACCGGCCTATATCCCTCGCGCGGCCATCGGTCGTCGTTGGCAGGACTCTCACGTAGGACAACCACTCCTCAAATTGGAAGCAGCGATCGCCCGCCGCACATTGGAGCTTTCCACCACTGCCTCGGGCGCAACAGCGGAAGAAGTGCTTGTCTTGGAAACGATTGGCAACGTAATTGATTTCGTTAATGCTGTCCGTCGGATTGAGGGTTTGGAGTGGCTGGTTTCCTTCGATGTCGCCGAAGCCGATGAGGAAAATCTTCCTTCGCTGGATGCTCCGGACGACGACTTCACGGAGGGGGGAAATCGTCTGTTCGCGCTCGCGACCGATGCCCAGGCTTTACACCAGCTCCTGTCCCTTTGGCAGAGGTACCAGACAGGTCAATCTTTTGAGCGCGGCTTCGGTGTATGGAAACAAGTTTTTGCACAATTGCGGGAGGTGCGGCGCTGGTCCGTAAAGGACCGCTTGTACGAGACAGGAATGGTAGAATTTTGGCGCGATGCATTGGACATGGGTGATCCCACCATCACCTTTGCAGTAGAACTTTGGTTCCGTGCAAATCCAAGTGTGCGCCGCGCTCGGTTCGAATCGCTTCAGGCAGAAGCCGTATCTCTCGGTGGTCGGTTGGATCACTCCTACGAGCACGAGCCCACAGCCTTTCATGCCGCGGTGGCGACTTTTCCGCCGTCAGTTGTGAGGCAATTCCTCGAGCAGCCAGATACTTCGGCCTTTCTTGAGCGTGCCGAGGTTATGTATTGTCGTCCCCATGGACAGACCGCCATTCCGCTCCAAGACGGCGATGCGTTCGGGATCGCCACAATCCCCACAACACCGCCGCCAGGGGAGCCTATGGTCGCCCTGCTCGACGGTTTGCCAGTGGAAAACCACTCTGCTTATGCTGGCTGGCTGCGGGTGGACGACCCCGACGGTTGGGCGGCAACGTATGAGGTGCGTGACAGACAACACGGGACGGGCATGGCTTCGCTAATCGTCCGGGGAGACCTAAGTTTAAATGAGGCGCCAATCAATTCGCCATTATATGTCCGTCCAATCCTCAAGCCGGACCCCAGCGATTTCCGCCGACCGCGACGGGAGGCTATGCCGTTCGGGCGATTCCCCCAGGACTTGCTTGAGATTGCTGTCCGCCGATTCAAGATTGGAGATCCCGATAACCCCGCGACCGCGCCGAGCATTCAGGTCGTAAATTTATCGGTAGGGGACCCGTCTCGGTTGTTCGACGGGAGCATGAGTCCGTGGGGTCGAATGGTGGATTATCTCGCTTGGCGCTACAACTTGCTTTTTATCGTAAGCGCGGGAAACCATGCCTCATTCCGGATAGAGAAATCTCTCGCTCAGTGGGATTCTCTGACACCAATCGAGCGCGAACAAGAGGCACTTCTCGCGTGTTGGCGCGATATTCGGCACCGTCGCCTTCTGTCGCCGGCCGAGGCGATCAATGCGGTGACGGTGGCGGCGTTGCATATAGATAACAGCGGCCCTCCGCCGCCGTCGGGCGCACTGGGTACTATCCCAATCCAGAACCCAAACATTGCCTGCACAACTTCAGCCTTTGGCCCAGGCTGTTGAACGCTCAGTGAAGCCTGACATCGCCCTTCCTGGAGGCAGAAATGTGATGCGGGCAGAGTCGGGCCTGATTGTCAGAGCGGCAGGCACAGCGAGACCCCCAGGCCAACTTGTAGCTGTCCCCAGTGCTCCTGCGGCAACCGCAACTGGCCATACTCGCGGCACCAGCAATTCCGCAGCGCTGGCCACCAGGCAAGCCGTCGCCATTATCGAGACGCTACGCAGCCTGACAATCGATGAGAATTCAATACCTGACGAGTTTCTGCCCGTGCTCACGAAGACAATGCTGGCCCACGCGGCGTCCGCTGCCCAAGCTGCGGTCAGACTTAGAGAAGTTTTCGATCCAGGGCACGATCAACGGGTCAACCTATTTCGAAAGCGCCATATCATAACTACCGTCGGCTATGGCACAGTGGATCCTGCACGCGCTACTGGCGCAGACGACCACCGCGCGACGCTCATTGGATGGGGCGAGCTAAAAAAGGAGCAGGGGCACGAATTTCGCCTTCCCCTTCCGCCGTCGCTGAACGCGGTTCGTGGAAAGCGTAGGCTTACCTTCACGCTTGCTTGGCTGTCGCCAATCAATCCACAAAGCCGCGCATATCGTTGTGCGCGCCTTTGGTTTTCGCCACCCAGCGAGACCCTCGCCACAGTACGCTCTGAGGCCGAATGGCGTTCTGTTCGCAACGGAACATTGCAGCACGAAATCTGGGAAGGTGAACAAGCGGCCGCCTTTTCCGATGGAACCGATATCGTCATCCGGGTGAACTGCCGGGAGGACGGCGGAAAGCTGCAGGGTGCTGTCCGGTATGGATTGGCGGTATCCATCGAGGCTGCCGTCGAACTCGGACTGCCCATTTACGAAGAGGTCCGCCAAGCAATTGCCATTCGAGAGCCGATCCGGCCAACCTAACTTTCTCAAGGTTGCCTTCGCCGGCGGGTGCTAGTTTGGGGTGGAGTTGTTTTCAGTTTCAAGCCTGCGGCGCAACTTTTCGCGATGGGCGCTGAGGTTCTTCACTACTCTGGATGTAACGGATTCCTTTCCACGCGTGTCGGCTTCGTGGAGGAAGAACACTCTCCCGGTTTCGGTGTGCCGCAGTTCGCCGTTTTCCAGCACGTTGAAACCATAGTGCGGCGCCTGTTGCCTCAAGAACTGAGCCAGGTTCCCGGTTGAACCGTCTTGCCGGAGAACCGGACCAAACACGAGCAGCAGCCGCAGGTTCTCGCATAATGGCAGCAACCGGAAGAGCCATGCAACGTCGCGCTCGACCATCCGACCGAATTCGAGCCTGTCGGTTGCGCCATTCGTGAGCATTGCCGATGTGGGGCGATATGAGACATCGAAGTGCGTGGCGGTTCCTTCCTCGTAACTCAGGTCCAGCAATTTCAACCCGGCGCGCCACGGCTTAAACCAGTCGTGCGGTGGCGCTCTGTGGTTGAAATAATCCCTCAACCTTCGCTTCCAATCTAGTGGCGTTTTAACATCTGCCCAGCCACGGCTGAATTCAAACTCGGTGTTTGAAGGATTTACTCCGACCGTTGCGACGAGCGCCTTGGCGGGGTTCCCAAAGAAGGGTATCGGCCAGTGCGGGCATCGGATCCTATTCAACGGGAAGTCATTCTGACTTTCTCTCCAGTCCTGAAGCACGGCCGTCAGATGGTCAGAAATGGTCACGCGCCTCCGTTCTTGGCATTTCAACAGCCTGCGGCGGCGGAGCCGCCCATGAGACAACGCGCTTGGACAGACGCTCCAATTCCCCACCGGCGGTGATATGGGCGAACCAAACTTCGTCGGCCAAGGCGGCGACGAATTCATTGCGCCGGGTGGCCAACGCGGCTGTGACGCGGTTCTCCCTGGGGGCGAACGGGGACAGGACCAGCAAGCGGCCGTCGGCCATCGGTTGTCTCCATTCTGGGGGCACTCGCCGGGGCAACGAGCGTGCCGGGCAAATGATTATAGGCTGCGAGCCGCGCAGGAGGATTTGCAGACACTCCTTTTCCACGGGGGAATGGAAGCCGCTGATGACGCAGCGACCGGCGTCGCGCCATTTGGCAGCCTGGTCGTAGGTAGTCAGGATGGCGTGGCCGGGACATCGGGCGGAACAGAAAAGTGCGGTTTTGGGGAGGGCGAGCAGGTCGAGGTTGCCGAGGACTGAGATTTGCTTCGGTGCATTGTTTCCCAACAGGCGCACGACCCGATGTGGGTAACCGGCATCCGACAGCCTGATTTCAGTTGGGTGTGTTGGCGTCGGTTGGGGATTTCCTGCTCTAAGCTTCCCCGACACAACACATTCGTTGTGATTCGACGGCTTCTGCCGCGATTGTGGCCGGCAGATCATGTAATTCCTTTCAAATATTCAAGCAGTTCCTCTGGGGAACTACCAATCTGCGTGTCATAAACCATGCCAAATTCGAGCGGCTTGTTGCGCATTTTCTGGGCCATGAATTTATCGCAAAATAACGCGTCGCAATACGGTAGTGCCTGCGCGGCGTGCAGGAAGTCGAGCATATCGTTCGGTTGCACTTTCCTGTTGGTTTCGAGTGCCAGTGCTGCGCTCAGGCCGGCGATCACTTCCAGGGACGGCACAGCTTTTAGGTCGCGCCCCTCATAAAGAGGGCCGAGTACAGGCCGCAACGTGGTCTTCGGGGGTTCCCGGAAGACCACTACACATCGTGAACCACTTCAAAAACTCATCTTTCAGCGCACCGAGCAGGTCAGCCCGATAATTTTTCACCAACTGTTCAAACTTGGGTTTCGCCTCGGCGGGTTGGGCTTTTCTTTGATCGGCTGCTTTTACCCAAGCGGCAATCCCTTCGTCCGAAATTGGAGTCCAATCCGGCATGGCTTGATACTCCGCGAATGTCATATTCCAACGCAAATCAATGTAGGCTTTCATCATCGCCGCACTGTTTTGCCCGGGCAAATGCGGGAAAGTGACTGTGTGCTCCCCCGCCCAGTAACCGGCTTTAGTCCAAATAGGAAACGTTGCTTCGTTGGTACGGCCGCCTCGCAATGTCCGATAGACATGCCGTGCAAATTCCATTTCGATCAGGTGCAGCCAATTCTGAACACACACACCACCGCTCAGGTAATCCATTATTCGAGCGGTTGCGAGCCGAGTCGCAATGTCGTTTTGCTTCATGAGTTCCTCAAATAGCGGGGAACTTGTGGGGCAGCAAATGCGCTTCTTTTGCCTAAGCAATTCCAGGCGGCCCAAGATTTCATCGTAGATTGGAATGAGCAGGGGACTCTGCGTGACGACATGGCGAAGATTCACCCAGTATTTTGTGTCCAAATAAATTAGCTTTTTGTCCGCCAGATCGCCAGCAAGTTCGGCCCGCTTCTGGGCAAGATACTCATCTGGGGACAAATGGGGGTTGGCGCGGTGTTTGTCCGCAAACCCCTGGACACGACAGTGGCAATCAACTGTTGTATACCACCGCTCCCACTCGTCGCTTTTGCCCTTGCTCGCGGAATGTCTAAGCTCTCCTGATTGCATCCGGAACAAATCTTCAATTGTGTGTTCGCTCATGAACCGTTCCTTGGCGCGGTTAAAATCAATCGTGCCCACGTTGCGGCACGATTCCTCAAAGAAATCCAAGGCTTCGCCAAGACCGTAGTTGTTTTCAAACTCGAAGAACTCTCTTTGCCTCCCCGCCGTGCCGACGAGGAACAGATGCCAATGTGATTGCGCGGCAACGCTGCGCCACAGACGCATTTGCGTTTCGTTTTTCGGGTCGAGGTAACAATCCCATGAGCAGAATGGTTCGCTCAGGGCCGCTGGGTTTTCGACCCAGAACAGAATGAAAACCAGCGGCCCGAAATCATTGCGCGCACAACCGTTTTTCATCATCAGGCGGAACGGTTTGACCTGCCTGAGTTCTTCCATAAAAGGCGTTTGGTCGCGCACAAACAGGACCACTTCTTCGCCCACCGCAGGGTCAAGAATCACGGGCATTGGCATAAGGCCATCGCGCGGGCCAAAAAACTCATCAAGCGCCGGAATCTCAAATTCCGTCGGGCCATGCTGCCACTTATTTTGCTTTTGCTCGCTCATTCTATCTGGTGGAAAGGGCATTACTCTTCCCTCTGGGTGCTGAGGTCAGCCCAATCGCAGTCTCCTCGGATGCGAAACAGAGTAATCTGGTCTGACGGGTGTGAATGCGATCAAACCACACCGGGAACCTGCGGTCTTGGAATTGCATAAGGTAATGGACTGGCCGTTTCCGGGATTGGAGCCGACGTGGAGTAAAGGGATTCAAATTCGGCGGGGTCCTTTAACTTCTGAATCAAAAACTCAACCCACGCCTGAGTATATCCGTAGTCTTCGTGCATTTTGTCGTAAACGCAATACTTCCAATCCGTTTGGTGCGGACAACTGCTGCCGCTCGGAGGCCGGACCTTGTACTTGTGCCAACATCGCGCGTGCGCATCCAAGGTGAACTTGTTGACCTGCTTTCCGTAGCGAGTCACCTTTGGATCGCCCAGTCCCGCCTGGACTTTCTTAACGACTTCGCCTGGCCTGATTATATCCGGGTTTGCCACTGGGACTTCTTTGAATTTGACCATGGCCACGACGTGACCCAGTTTTTCTTTCTCCTCATTTGACAGCTTATCATAGTGTACAAACTGTATGGGCAGAGCGTTTTCACTTTTGTGATTTGCAACCTGGATCAGGAACGCCTTGAAGGAGTATTTTCCACTGGCGATGACCTCCGGTGAAATGGTCGATCGATATTGGTGGATAAAATCTACGATCGGCTTCGCTCCCGGGTTACGCTTGA
Organism: uncultured Verrucomicrobiae bacterium; assembly: GCA_963707025.1. Classification (GTDB taxonomy): domain Bacteria; phylum Verrucomicrobiota; class Verrucomicrobiia; order Limisphaerales; family Palsa-1400; genus JBEKOF01. The sequence continues at coordinate 134,271 of CAVPOM010000008.1, forward strand.
TGGCATCAACGAGGTTCTCGGAGGATGGAAACAGTTGTAGGGAGAAGGACAAGCTCTCGCGCAGGCAATATTCTAAGCCAAATTCCTTTTCAAGCATCGCGTCAAAATTGAGCAACATGGCCTGGCACTCGCCAAAAATACTGGCGTCAAGTTCCGGCATCGATCTGTGCTCGATTTTGTTCCGAAGCGGGATGAAAAACTCCAAGTTTTTCCGGACAGGATCGCCTGTATCGGCTTTGAAATACTGTGACAAACACTCACCAAGTTCCCAATGTTTGAAATCGTTTTCAACCTTCAAGAAGCGGCCGTGATCCTTACAAAATGGTTTGCGCTTCCCCTTGTAGAAGATTGCGTGGAACAAGGATGTCCAAGCAATCACCATGAGGGTGATGTAGCCGCCCGACTTGAATTTTACAGCGGGTTTGTTGTAAACCTCAACAGCCAGCAAGGCAGAATCCCTCGCCTTTTCAAGGGCATTTTTGACCTTCCGTCCGAGTCGTTTCATCTCGCCTCGCTTTCGCCGTCGAGGCCACGGCGGTGTTTGACGTCGCAGTTCTGGATGAAAACTGGAGTTGACAACGTCTGATCAAGTTTCTGTTTGTCGGGTTGGATATCCACAAGTCATCGTTGATTGTTTTTGAATTTAGATTCCTTCGCAAGGAGCAGACGGCGGAATGCGGTCATGGTTTGTGGCGGAGCCTCGTGGATGTATTGCAAGGCCCTTTCTCTGGTCGGAGCGGACAGGCCGTCCAAATAATTCAAGGCCGCGGCTGGGCTAAACGGGATGCGGAGAACATCCTCGAACCGACGCCCCAATGCAGTCCAGATGACGGCGTCAAAACCTTTAGCCTGCGCCCAGGCACTGATGCGTTCGCAGGATTTGGGATGGCGGCTCAAGGCGTTATGGGCAAAACGCCCGGCGGCGACTTCGCAAAAGCCGATGTCATCTTGCGAAGTTCGCTCACGCACCCGCAAATCGGCGATGGCCGGTGGCAAGTCGCTGCGTTTGCTCAAGGCGTGAAGCGTGGTGACTTCTGATTCGCATTGTTCGTCAATCACGAGCGTCAGGCAACCCGCACGCGCCCCGCGTTGCGAGATGCGGGAAAATTCAATCCAGAGTTTCGGGCCATCCGGTTGCCACTCGCCTTCGATGGGCAGCCCGCGCGGCTCTTTGATGAGCGAACCCCAGCCGAGGATGGCGATTTTCATTTGCGTGCTCCCTTCGTGGCGCGGGCATGGAATTCCTCCGCCAATTGATTGCACAGGGCCTCCAACGCTTCCTCTGGATCGGCAAACGCCTGCTTCTTCAGCGTCCGACCCGAATTTTTGAAATGGAGGGCGAGAACGGCAAACGCAATCGCTTTGGTGATATGATTGGCATTGCCAAGGAAACGATTGAGAAGAGAACGTCAGGCGGTCGTAAGAAAATGGATGGCTGTTGCCACCCAAATTCCCCCCGTATAGCCCGATAGCTGTAGCTAACAGAAACGCTTGGACAACGCCGAGCATTCGCTTAACGAATATGAGACTGTCTGCATCAATGCCGTCCAGCACCCATTCCGCCGCCGCGATGTCCGCCTCCTTTTCTTGAGAGAGACTTAATGCGTTGTCCACGCCGGCACTGTGGCGAAGACGTATGTGTGCCAACTCGTGATGAAGCAGGAAGGCGCAGGATACCAAGCAAAGCTCGTTCGCTGCATTGTCCGGCCCATCGGCGGGTGTCTCTTGGGGAATTGGAAGGTTTGGAGGCCAGTTGTCAGCAGTGTCGTTTTCAAGCTGGCAAATAATCGCCCAACGAAGCAACTTCAACGCGTTGCTGACGCCTCCATCGGAATGAGGGTCAATTTCCGTAGGCCGGTCAAGTTTCTTACCCTGGATCAACCGAGTGTAGAAAAGAAAATGGGCCAGTGACGAACACCAAATCAATTCCACTGCGCCACGGCTGACAAAAACCACCCGCTTTGAGGGATCGGCGTCGGCACAAAATTTCCAGCGGCGCTCATTGGTATATATGAGGTCAAAGTTGTCGAGCGAAATATCAAACTCTGATTTGCGCTCTGGTGCGATATTGAAGACCGAGTTGCCTAGATTGTCTGCCATCAAATGACGAATCGGCGATTGCATCGTCGCTAGGCATGTTCTGTCAATTCGGCGCATATCGTGTCTTATGCGGAACGATCTAGTCCCAAACGGACGTCAAACTTTGGGTAGATCTTCCGGAATGAATCCAAAATCTCACTTCTGATTTGGTCCATTTGTTGAATTGCGGAATGGGTTGGATGGAATACAGAACACTCCGGGACGTTGCAGCCACAGGGACGAATCTCACCGGCTTTGACCAAGCTTTCGTAAGTTGTCCGTAACTTCGCGAGCTGCTTTTCGATAGACCCCAATTCCTTTTTCGTCGCTGGCGACTGAATTTGGTGGCGGCTTGGGATTCGGCGTATCTCAGTGCCGTCCCTAAGTCGGTGGACGCCAGTGCCGAGGGCTTCGATTGTGTCGGTGATTGCTTTTTTGAACGCCGGAACAGAGCTTTCCTGATGGAAGGGTGTGTAAAATGCAGGCCGGTCAAAGAGGGAACTCATTAAAGCCAGTCGCTCTTCATCATTATCAACCTGAACTGAACCGACAAAAAGCTGCAATTCTTTCGATGAATCCGGGAATGCCTCCCCGCCAAAAAAGCGTTTGAGCAGTGATTCGGCTTTGTCCCGAAGGCGTTCTTCAAACTCAGGTCCTGACCAAACCTCGCATTCGTGAATGGCAACTTTCGACGCCTCGTTCTTGATGGCATCACGAAGTTTAGCAGATATTACACCGCCGCTGATAACTATGCACTTGTCTGGAAAACCGCTGGGGCTTTTCCTGAGCTTTGCCAAATCAGATTTGGCTTTCGCTTTTGTAAGCTTCTGCCAGTTGGCACAGAGAGCGCAAATTCTCTGCCCGTTGGGAAACCTGTCACTCTCCCTCAATCCCCAGATGTCTCGACCTGAATCCGAGCCCGTTTGCCCATACCAATCGAGTGAAATCCAATCGTTAGTTCGCAAGAGGAACGCAAATACAAGCCGCTCAAATGTCGTGCCATCGTAATCCTCGAAGTGAATCCGATGCACCATGGTGGATGGCTGAGGTTTTCTCATTGTTCCTCGGTTTCGGTGTCGCGGCCAAGGCGGTATTTGATGTCGTAGTTCAGGATGAAATCCAACTCCTCCTCCGTGAACCCGTAGTGTCGTGCGAGCACCGAGTCAATTTCGTCGAGGATGGGCTTGGATGGTCGGAAATTAAAGTATTGGACGGTTACGTTGCCAACTCCTTTATAAAGAACAGTTCTATGTGTCGAATTTTTATTGTAGCTCGCCATCAACCGAGAAAGCGTACTTGGAAAATCCTTTGTCTCGGCCTCTGGAATCTTCGGTATTCGAAAACCGAGGATTTCTCGTTTGTTGAGATTCCGGCAGTCGGAGTTCACCACATTAAACCAATAAAAAAGCGACGACGACAAACATGCCAAAGCCACATCTCGATCATGGCGGTTCGCGAAAGGCAACACCTTTAATTCCGATGGTTCGGCTTTTCTTCCTTTGCTGTCTTTTACCTCTGGAATGAAATCCAAAAACTGAAGAAAGAAAGAGACCTTACGAGTGAAATACAGCCGAAATTGTGGGGTTCCGCTTGTCAACATCTCGATTGTGAGCGGTTGGGCGCGGAGCTTCTTCAAAATTTGCCGTTCAATATTCGTCTGAATTTTCGTCATCGAAGCATCGAAGAATTGCCTATCTCCAGTAGGCGGAAGGCCAAGATAAAATGGACGCACGTTGAAAAGCTGCGGCCGTTCGTCGGAATACCATTTCAGGTATTTTGAAGTGAAAATGCGACAGTCGGCTTTGCTCTTGCGGCGGGACAGAACGATTTCTAAGCGCTTATCAACACCCTCGAACAGCTTTGCGGGGTGTGCGTCTCCTGACCAGTGGCTCACCCACAGATCTGCGTTGTTCTCATAGTAAAAAGCTTGGAAAGATTTGAAGCCGCCAACGGAAAAGGCGCTAAGCGGCACAATGAATCCCAAGGCGGAATTTGGGCGGGCCAATTCGACGGATCGTTCAAGACAAAGATTGTATAAGTCGCCGCAATCGCTTGTCGAATAGCCGCGCACCACATAGCCAGTAACATCCTTAAGTTCTACATACGGCGGGTTCCCAATAATGACATCGAAGCCGCCGCTTGCGAGGATGCCGTAGAACTGAATGAACCAGTGGAATGGCTGATGAGATTTTACCCACTTGGCGTAGGCAACTTTGTCGCTCCCCTTTACGCCGCATTCGCTGGCAAGGTAACGATTGAGTTCGTCTTCCAGCGCCTTGAGCCGATTCTGGAGATTCTGCTTGTCGGCGGTGGGCACTGAACCGTCGCCTTCCGTCTGGAGTTGGCGGAATTTGCTAAACGCCTGGTCCACGTCGGCACAACGGGTATTGAACCGCGTGAAGCTGCCCAAATCAGCTTCGTCCATCAATTTCATCTGGCCGCCAGCGAGTTCCTTCATGCAACGGCGCACCTCTTCTGCCGTGGCGTAGCCGACAAGGGTGTTGCCAGCCCGGATGTTGAAATCAATATCCGGCAGCGGCTCGATACCGAGGTTATCGCGAGCGGGGTTCGGCTCGACCTGGGCGGCAAGCTTGAGGAACAGGCGCAGTTTACAGATTTCCACCGCCTCTTCCATGATGTCCACGGCGTAGAGATTATTGAGGATGATGGATTTCAGGACGAAGTAGCGTCGGTTGGGGTGAGCGTCCACGCGAGCAAGGACTTCGCTGAATTTCTTGTGGTAGTTGGGATGGGCCTTGCGGCCGTTGTCGCCCCACTCAGCAAGGAACGCTTCCATGCGGTCGAGACAGGCTTCGTAGAGGGGTTCAAGGATGTTGAGTGCGGCGAAGATGAATGCGCCCGAGCCGCCAGTGGGGTCAAGGACGGTGATGGTGGTGATGGCCTGCCAGAAGGCCATGAGCAGGTCGGGGCCTTCGCAATTCTGGATGACATCCTGCGCGAACTGGCGGAGATCGAGATTGAGGGTAATAAAGTCGTTGACCTCCCGGACTTCGCCTGCGGCAAGTTTCTTATTGACTTCCTCGCAACGCTGCCGCCGGGCAACGACTTCACGCCAGATTTCGGTGGGCAGGGCATACTCGCCGGACGCGGGTTTATTCCACGTCTTGCGGCGTTCGATCAGGTCGGGCGTTGTGGTAGCCAGACCGGCAACAATTTCCGGCGGGAGTTTTTTGTCCGTGCCATGGCGCACGGCGGGGTAAATGTAGCGATCCGGATTTTCGCGGAGCAAATCCCAAACGGTCGGGCCGTTGGGATTCTCAAAGGCCACCTTGCACTTGGCGCGGGCGGCGTCGAAGAGGAACGGAAGAACCGTGTTTTTGCTGATGTATTCGGTGATGTCCTCCTTCGTGTAATACGCCCCCATTTGCTTCTGGTTGATATATTTCTCGAAGATGTAGCCAAGCACGTCGGGATTGATCTCGTTGTCGGCGCGGAGCGGGCGCTCGTCCAAGTGCCATTGGTATTGATCAAAATAATCGAAAACGCGCTCGAAGGCTTTGTCGGGAATCTGGATGTCCTTGCCATAGCGTTCGGGCTGTTCAAGTTCATGCACGTCGAACAAGCCGCCGTTAAGATACGGGATGTTGCCAAGGAGTTTTTCGAGGTCGGGCGCGCGGTCTTTGCGGCGCTTGCCAAAGCCTTCATGGAAAAGGCGGAGCAGGAAATAACGGTAGAATGTGTAGAACTTGTCCTTGCCCTGCTCCTTTTGGCAGCGATCGAGGCGGTTGCGGAGGTAGTTGTGGTCGCCGTCGAGGAACCCCTTGCGCTGGATGAAATAGACGAACATCAAGCGATTGAGCATGACGGAGGCATACCATTCACGGTCGGCCACTTCGCCAATGCCGTCAATGAATTTGAGGAAGGCTTTGCGGTGCGTGTCGAAGTCACGGTAGAACGCCTTGGTGACACGCTCGATGTCGAACGCGGCGCGGGCGCGCCCGGCAATGGTGATGGTGGACAGTTCGCCTTTTTCCTCTTCTTCGAGCGAAACGTAGAGAATTTGCAGTTTCTGTAGCAGGGAGTCGCCGGGCTGGGCGCGATTGAAGTCGTGCTTGCGGGCGGAAAGCGGGCGGCCCGGCTCGCGGCGCACCCATGTCCAGGATTGTTGGGCGAAGTCACCGGAGGCGAATACGATGAGATGCTCGAAACTGGTCTGGGTAAGGGCGCGGTCGAGCTTCAACCGCGTCGTGTGATCGGGCAGGACCCCGTCCACGCTGGCGCAAAGCCAGGCGGTGAAGCCGCGCTTTTCGGCGACGGCCGTAAAGGCGAAATCGGTTTCCCGTGCGCGGAGCGTGAGCTTTTGGCGGCACGGCTCCCAACCGAGTTCTTCGACAAACAACGTGGTAAGATTCCCACTTTGCAGCAGGGGGCGCGCGCGTTGGAAATCGAATGGCATAGATCAATCTTTACGGACGCCAAGGGAGCAAATGATTTTGGGTTCGCGCGCTTTCACGTCATCCTTCTGAATGCAGAGGCGGTCTTCTTCATGGAGTGAAAGGACCAGAGCGACAAGTTTTTCATCACTGACGCCAGCGCGAAGTTCACGGTTGAGCAAATCACGGGCGGCCTCGGTCAGCGGCGACTCGTAGATTTCGTCAATTGCCTGATGGAGCGGTTTGATGTCAAACAAACTGTCCTTCACATGGGCGGCATATTCCTTGAGCCGCTCATAGATGCGACGGCGCGCGCTGGATGGTTTACCGAGCTGGCCACCAGTGGTGATGCGTTCGGTCTGGATGCCACCGATGGCTTTTTGAACGAGGGGATGGTGATTGGCCAGGCGCGGGATCGTGGGTGTGGCCGGTTCGCACGCGGCGGCGCGCAAGATTTCGTGCTGGCTTTCGGTGACGGTGCGCCCTTCTTCGTCCACCCAGGCGAGCGCATCGTTCCCATCGGCTGTGCGGACGTAAACCATGACGCCGGAGGCGGGCTGGGGGCCGGATGCGCCAACGGGCTTGGCAGGAATGGCAGTCAGGGCCTTGGTCGAAAAAATGACACCGGGCAGATCGGGGATAGTTTTTTTCAGGGTTGGGTCGGTGTCGCAGGCGTTTTTCCAAATCTGGTAGGCCAGTGACGCCAGGTCCACTTCGTCGTCCGCCGGATCGTTCAAAATGCCGGATTTTTCCGTGAAGAGGTCGCGGATAACCGTGTCGTGTTTTTCGTCCTCGAAAAATGTTTCGTCCGTGCCGACGACTTCGGCATTTTCACTCAAGCGCTGGCGGACCCGCGAGCGCAAGCGGATCAGACGCTCGACTCCATCCGCCGGGACAAACGAATAACAAAGAATCTCCTCCGCTTTTTGGCCGATTCGATCCACACGGCCCGCACGTTGAATGAGGCGGATAATGGCCCACGGCAAATCGAAGTTCACGACGATGGCGGCGTCCTGGAGGTTCTGACCTTCGCTCAGAACATCAGTGGCGACCAGCACGCGGAGTTCTTCGGCTGGTGAAACGTAGTGGGGTTCCCCTTTGTCCTGAGCTTTGTTGCTCTCCGGGCTGAAACGGCGGGCGTAGCGGGAAGGGTCTTCGATGTCGCCGGTGACGCCCGCCATCTGTTTGAGTTCGCGCTCGTGCAACTGGGCCGCGAGGTAAGAAACAGTGTCGGCAAACTGCGAGAAGATGAGAATCTTCTGGCCGGGATGCTTTTTGGTCACAAGCTTGTGGAGTTCGGCCAGCTTGTGGTCCTCCTCGGGTTCCCATTGGCCCGCAAGTTCGAGGATGGAGAAAAGGCGTTGGGCATCCTGCCGCAGGTGCTCGGCAAGGTCTTCGATAAAGACGTTGGCGCGCAACCAGTCGAAATTGCGGGTGTGCTCGGTGCGGAGCGTTTGATAGCCGGTTGCCCCGGCTTTGGCAAAATCGGCCAGGGACTTTGCAGTGATTTCGGTTGGAGTTGCAGCTGCTGTCTCGTCCGTGCCGAACAACGTGCTGTCGCTGTCGTGATCGTCAGCGCGGGTGTCGAACAGGGCGGAATCCTGCGTGCCAATGGGAAGAGGCAAGTCATTTTCCAACGCATGGAGAAAGATATAATTGCGCAGGATGTGGCGGCGCACAGAGAGAAGAAAGGAATGGCCGCTGCTTTCCAGCCGCTTGAAAAGGTTTGTCCGGCAGAAACCGATGAGACGTTTGCCGGCGCGGGAAAGGTTGTCCATCACTTCGGCTTCATTCTGGGCCGGTGGCACGTCGGATGGAGGCTTGAGATAATTGGCGAGGCCGTAGCGGGGCAGGTGCAGCACACGGACGGTGTCAACCACCTGGTCAGAATAAAGCCGGGCGTATTGGTCGTTCGGGTCGCTGTCACGAATCCGAAACGTGAGGGTCTTCGGCTGGCGTTTGGGGAAATGAAAACGGCTGCCGCCTTCAAGGATGAGGAATCGCCGGTCTTCTTTGGCCTTGGCGCGTTGGCAGTTGGAACATTTTCCCTGGGTGGGCAGGAGCACGGTGGCGCACGCGGGACACTCCGTGAAGGCGTAATTCCGTTCAACGAAGCTGCGCGTGCGGCGAACCATGAACAGGCGCATCAACTCGCGCCAGTCGTCGGCGTAACCGCTTTTCTCAAAGGCGGAGAGGCAATTGACGGCGCACTGATGGCGGCGGGTGAATTCATCGGGGCGACCGTCGCAGTCGCGTCGGAGGTATTCCTCGGGCCGGATGCCAACCACGTCCTCTGGATTCATGAACAGGCGAAGCTGGTTGGCGAGATCGAGATAAGCTTTGTTGTAGGGCGTGGCCGAAAGGAGGATGCACTTGCTCGCGTTGCGCGCCAGATAATCTCGCACCACCGCCCAGCGCCGGCCCTCGCGATTTCGCAAGTTGTGATTTTCGTCAATGATGACGACGCGGTAGCGGCGGAGGTCGGGCAGGCTGTTCTGCGCCTGGGTGATGGAGACGACCTCCGCGATCAAGCGGTAACGGTGCGCGTAGTCTTTCCACATGCCGACGAGATTTTTCGGGCAAAGGATGAGGGTTTCGAGCGAGCGGGGCGGGTCCTGAAATACGCGGGCAAGTGCGGTGGCCATGAGAGTTTTGCCAAGCCCGACGACATCGCCGAGGATTACACCGCCGCGCTTTTCCAGATGCCGGGCCGCGATGCGCACGGCGGCGGACTGAAATTCCAGCAGCGTATCACGCATGTCCGGCGGGATGGTAAATTCGGACAGGCCGGCGCGCGCCTCTTCCGCCAAGTGATAGGCCATCTTGACGTAAATTTGGTAGGGCGGCGGACATTCAGGCCGCGCCCAACTTTCGTCAATCACCTGGATGAGTTCCTTGGTGATGTCCACACACCAACGGTCGCACCAGCGGTTCTTGAACCATTGTTCGAGCTTGGTTGAGGCGTCGTGGTCGAGGACGTCCACGTTAAGTTCGCCCTGATGGGAGAGACCCGCCAACGTGAGATTGCTGGAGCCGAGAAAACCGGTGATTGGATTGTTAGGGTCGAGACGAAAACAGAGGTAGAGCTTTGCATGAAGGGTGTGACGGAGGAACAATTTCACAACCACTTTGCCCGCCTTGAGCTGGGCTGAGAGGCGGCGAAGGCCGGCCTCGTCGGCGTCGGTGGGGGCGCCAAATGTAAGCTGGGCGCGAAACTCCTCGGCGAGACGCCTTTTCAAACGAATGACCGCCTGCTGGCTGATCTGGTCCTCCTGGGGCAAAAGGCTGTAGGCGAGGCGCAGTTCGTCTTGGGCGAGCCGTTGCATCCCGACGAGGAGACGACATTGGGCGCCCTCGCCGCCCGCCCACTTTTCGATCAGGCCGTCAATCGCTTTCCAGCCGCGCAAATTGAAATAGCCAACGCAAAAGTCGGAGCGCTGGGAGATTTCAAGCGTATCCCGTAGCGCTGGGAGCAAATCAGTTTCGATGTTGTCGAAGATACGCGGCATTGTGGGCCTCAGTTGACGATGGAATGCACGACAATGCCTCGCTTATGGCTGTCCCGTATGCCTGAGTTGTTTGGTGGTCCCGACATGGCTGGCTGATTATGCTACCGGCTGCCAAATTTTCAAATAGATTGATTGGGCGGCTTTCCAGCGCGGGTTGAGAGACGGTGTATAAGGGGGGGTGAGGAGGCGTTCGCGCCGGACGGCACTCCGCAACGGGGTGGCCATCAGAGTCCCCATTGCCTGTCGGACGCTTCTTTGGCCGTTATCTTCATGAGGGTTTCAACCCCAAGCGAGAGGCCGTGGGCCACGCTCAGGCGGTCGAAATCTTCCGCGCCGACCTCCTCAGCCACAAATCCCGCAGGCTGCATGAAGTGAATGCGGTTAAGGCCCTGGCCGAGACTGCGACGACGATAAGGCTCAATCTCCCAGGCGGTGAGATTGATAATGTGCTGCTCCAGCCGTTTCGGGAAGAGGTCCAGATAAAAGTCCGCACGGCTGCCGCCACCAGAGAGGATGAAGTTTGCTTTTGTGCGAAACGCGGGCGGGCGGCGGTTTTGAAGCAGGAACGGTTCATCAATGTACCGTTTGAAAGCGGCAAAGTTGCCCCGGCATGCATCGAGGCAATCTGAGGCAAAGGCTGCGCGGCTCTTGTGATAGGCGGTTTCGAGTGAAGAATCGGTACGTGCGTTCGGAACCAGGAACCCAGCGGGAGAATCAGGGATGCGCCAATCGGGGTCTTCCCCGACAGACACGGCGGTGCGGACTTGAGCAGGCGACACAGCGCGCAATGCCTGGTCAATTCTCTCGTAGAGCCTGAATGCTCCAAGCTGGGCCACTTCGCAAAAATGGAATGAGCAAATCTCCTCGCCGTCAATTCTGTGAAGTATGAGCGTGGAGATGTCGAGAGTTCCGGCACCAACGTCAAGCAACAGGAGAGGGCCTTCGCTGCGGTAGGGTGAAAAGGCATAGCCAGCCAATTGAGCTGCGATCTCGGGATAAAGGGAAAGCCTTTCATCTGCGAGTCGCTGGGTCTCGCTGGAGGGTGGCAACCCTGAGGTCATGCACATGCGCACCAACTCGCGCGTGATGGTTTGTCGGGAATCCACCGCGCAAATGGCGGCCCTGGCAGCCAACAAATAGGAGTCGACCAGTTTTGGGTTGTTTTTGAGTCGCTTGGCGGGAAAGCCGATGTTCAGCCACCAGCATGGCTGCCTGGCGCGGTGATCATTGGCGTGATTATCTTGATACCAGGTAAAAGTATGCATGAGCACCAGGGCGATGAAGATTGCAAGGTCGAGCGCGGCGTCAGATTCGCCTGATCCGCGCGTGATGGCGTCCACCAGCCGGAGCTTAATGTTTGAAGTCGGCTGCACTCCGTCGAGAGGGTGGAGCGTCGCGGTTTGGGTTGATTCGTAGAAACGGGTTGGGATGAGATATTTTGTGACACCTTTTGCCCTCGGGGCAAAGACCACACCGTAGTGGCGATCCCAATGGGAATCGCCAATGGCAACCTTGCTGCAGCTCGTTCCGATGTCGAGGCCGATGCGGAGATCCACGACTGGACTTTGCATGGAACGAAGATTGGGCTGTTCCGGGGGCAGGACGGACGGGGCTTCCTGGTAGCGGACGCGTTTTTCTGGCGGCGCGGCAGGCTCTGGGGGTGCAGGCGGTGGGGGGCCGGCAGGGGTGATGCCCTTGGCGGAGTCCGCCGGCTTGGGCACTTGGGGAGGCGGTGTGTTTTGCTCGCCTCTCAGCCACATCCGTAATTTCTGAAACCAGCCAGCCATTGCGACCTCTCTTTGCTTGCTCATCCAACGGCAAGCAGTCCGAAGCAGATTTTGGTGAAACTCAGCTTCAGTCCTGGCACGCTGCTGTATCTCCCGGCGCTGAAGGGCGCACCGTTCCTTAAGTTTTTGGATCTGACCGAAGGTCGCCTCAGCGAGACTGTCGCGACCTTTATCCATGTGGGTCCGGAGCACTTCGTTCAATTTCTCGACCCGCCGGAATTCAAAGCGATCGAACGGATGTCTGTTGAATCTTGGCGCGATCATCATTCTCGTCCATGCACTGCTGTTCGAAGACGAGAAACTCCTCTGAAGCAAGGGCCTCCAGCCTGGTGACCACCGAGGCAACCTTGGTGAGATCAACGTCAATGCCCGGGTCTCGCCAATCCTCGCCGGCACCGATGGCCTGCTCCAGCGCGCGTTCGACTTGGGCACGGTCGGGAAGAGGCTCTCCGGACGTGAGCGGGGCGGCGAGAAAATGTAGTTTTTCGATTTCTCGGAGGCCGGTAACCTGCCAGCGCTGAACGTTGAAGACATAAATGCCTGGCGCGAGACCCTCTGGGTGCGCAACGTGGGCGAGTCTTATTGCGACGGGCACGCAGTGGCTTAGCTGCTCGGTGCGAGTTTTCCAGGCGGCGAATCGGACGAGGGGATGGGATTGGGAAACGATCTCCTCGCCGGCGGCTGGCTTGAGGAAGCTGCGGTTGTCGAAGAGGAGGCGCCGTTTCTGGACGGTGTTGAGGCGGGTTTGGCCGATGAGATTCCTGAGCTGGAGGAAGCGATCGAACTCGAAAAGAGCATCGTTATCCAGGCAAAGGTCGAAGGAATGGTCGCGTGCGTTTACGCCTTGTAGCCCAGTGACGGGAAAGCATTTGCGGAAGAAGTCGAGCATGTAGCGCTCGATTTCTTCGGCTTTGATCCAGCGCTCCATCCGGTGGCTCGCTTCGATCTGGCGGAGGATATAATCACCGTAAGCGGCGAGGACGACGGCCTTTTCCTCGAGTTCCTCCTGGAATTTGATGCCGTAAGCGAGGGCCTGCTCGGCACGTTTGATGCATTCCTGCTGCTGCTCCGGCGACAAGCGATGAGTCAGGAGGTCGCGAGTCAGCTCGGAAAGGATTGGCCCCAAAACCGCTTCCAGATCACCCAGGGCGCGGCGGAACAGGTTCAAGCGCATGTAAAGGCGGTCGTAGATGCGTTCGTCAATAGTGTCTTCGGCGATGAGGTTGAAGATGAGGATGCGGTCAGCTTGTTGCCCAATACGGTCAAGGCGGCCGATTCGTTGTTCGACAACCATAGGGTTCCAGGGAAGGTCGTAGTTGATGAGCACTTTCGCGAATTCAATGTCCAGCCCTTCGCTGCCGACCTCGGAGGAGAGGAGGAGGCGTGCGGTTTTGGATACGCGGAAGTCGTTAATGATTTCCTGCTTGCTCTCGGCCATCCCCCCGAGGAGGAGGATCGTCTCGATGCCCTTGGCGGCCAGCCTGCGGCGGAGGTAGTGCAGGGTGGGGCGGAAGTAGGAGAAGAGCACGACTTTCTCGGCTGGGTTTTGATCCCAGTAATCTTTGAGGGTGGAGGCGAGCATGGCGAATTTGGTATCGCATGCTTCAAGGCTGGCCGGGGTTCCAAGGTGCTGGACATTCTCGCTGATGAAGGTGACCAGGGGGTGGCTTTCATCGCTGTCGGCCGCCGCGTTGTCGAGGTCTGGATTGATCTCCATTTCTTCCTCCAAGTTGAGGGAGTGGGTGTCCCATCGGGCGCAAGCGGCAGCCATGCAACTGGCAACCTGGCGCTGGGGCATGACGAACAGGAAGCCTGCCGGTAGATCATGCTGCTCGGCATAGCGGAGTACGAGTTCAGTGACGCCGTCGTAAAATGCTCGCTCCTGATCCGTGAGTTTCACACGAACGGTGTTCACTTCACGCTCGACACGCCTTCCAGGGATGTCGCGCTTTCTGGTGCGATTGATGGCGTGGCCGAGGAGATTGACCTTTTCAACCCGATAGGCCAGTTCAATGCGGCTTTGCGGAGTCGCCAATACGGCAGGATCTCCTTGGATTTGCTTTTGGATGCTTTCCAGGACGCGGCTGTCTTTGAGGAAGGGGTTGAGCGCAGCCTCAGTGAACTTCTGGCGAATATCCTCAAGCTTACCGGCCGGGTTCAGGAGGAGGTCGCGCAGGCAGACTAAAGGCGCGTTTGCCTCAAGAATGCTGCGGAAGGCGTAGGGGTTATTAAATGTGTCAGGATCCAGGAGGCGCAGCAGGTTGTAGAGATTTTCGTTGCTGGTATGGATGGGTGTGGCGGAGAGAAAGACACGATGGCTGGCGGCAGCGGTGGCGAGTTCGCCAAGCTCGGCGGTGCGGTTCTCCCTGTTCCGCATGTAGTGGGCTTCGTCAATGACGACGAGATCAATGGGGGTTGAATTCGCAGACAGTTCTGATAGGAGATGGGCAACGGCGATGCGGGGGTTCTTGTCCGGGGCTTCCTCTTGCCAATTGGATGGGGGGCGGAGGCCGTGGAACGAGGCAACAATCGCAAAGGAGTGGTTGGGGTCCTGGCGCAACTGGCGGAGGTGGCCGAGGACTTCTTTCGCGCCACAGATTTCGGCTTTGACGCCGAAACGGTTCTTGAGACTCCATGACCCACTTTTCGCGGAGATGCGGTGGGCAAATGACCAGCAAGTTTCTGGCGCCAGACCGGGCGCGCAATTCAGTCCAGATGAGTCCAGCTTCAATCGTTTTGCCGAGGCCAACTTCGTCGGCGATAAGAAGGCTGTTGGTGGGGGATTCGAGAAGCTTTAAAACCGGCTTGAACTGGTAGGGAAGGAACTCGGTCTGGGAAGTCTCCATCGAGTAGATGACGTTGGCGAGGCGGCCGGTGAGCTTTTCATGGGTGAGGATGCGCTGAAAGCTGGCGAGCCCCTGGATGCGGCCATTCACAAGGTCATCGAGAGGATCTGCGTGGGTTGGTTGGCGCTCCAGGTTGGCCGCCCGGTGCCAAGTTGCCACATGGCTGCCATCGAAGAGAACTCTGACCATTAAGATGCCGTTGACGTCCCTGCGAAAGCGCTCGGCAGAAATCACGCCGGCGCGCTCCGGGTTGCCGATCAGCCGGACACGAATGTTTGATTGGATTTCGCGCTCTTCCATGGGGCGGCTAGATGCTCACATTTGGTAAGTTTGCTCCTGGAAGTGCGTGCAACGTCTCCTCGGCTTGCCGGTTCGTAGTTTGGGTGTACCGGCGGTCTGGTCTCGGACGAGACGCGTTCCGAGTGGTGGTGCTGTTCGTTGCACCGAGTAACGGCACAGGGATGTCAGCAGATCACTCATACTGCGCACCCCAGTAAGGCGACACCATTTGTGCCGAACCAGTTGTTGTCCAGTTGGCAGAACATTCGCGGCTATTCTATCACTGTGCGCCTGTTTGCACGAGCAAGGATTTTTGAGCGGTTCCCCCAGATGGGCAGATTGCATTGGTGAGCGCGGTCGGGGCCTGTTCCGGTGTCTGGCCGTCCAAGTCGTTGATCCCCAGTCTTTCAACTGCCCTGCCATCGCCAGGCTGCTGAATGTCGCGAATAAATCTCCCGGTGGTTGAATGGCCACCCAGTAATTCAGCAGGTGCTCACGCCTGGAACAAGGCACCGCGACGGCCTTTCTAACGCCTGCCAGTACCACGGCCATGACGAGGAAAGCGTTCAGACCGTTTTTCCATCGGCGCAGGCGGCGGTAGAAGGAAATCCAGCGCATTGGATAAAATCCAACGGGTTGGATATGAGTTTACGGATGTTACGGCCTCCGCATAATCGCCACGATGAAAGAGAAATCAAGTTTCGGCGCGGGGCACGCATTGGCTAATCAACAGGCACCCGGCCTCATCGAGAACCAACCGCATCGCCTGGGTGAAACGCACCTGTTGGCGGAATTGCGCGGAGGCAAAAATTGCTGGGGATTGGTGGCCGTTCAGGCTTGCGCCGCAGGTCGGCGATTAACGCGAGATGTTGAGGTTGGTCCATTGTCTCCATTTCAATAAATTAAATTCAACCATGTCCAATCCAACACTTGGAATAACCCTGGCAGCTCCCACAATTGCGGTTTCTGCCACCGCTGTGGGATCCGAATACATTCGGCTTCCGCGCCCTGGCGAGCACGACCCGTTCTTCGGCCTCACGCGCTCATATCTGAATCTTCTCATTTTGCCCTCAAGAGAGAACGACTTCCGGCCTCCAGTGCGCAGCAGCGTGTTGCGACAAGGGAACGCGAGGACGGGCGTGCGCTTGGTGAATGTGGCCAGCTTGCGAGCGCATCTAAAAAATCAAATGCAAGCCGCAGATGAGCAATCCTCAGTTGCACCAGTTGGCGAAGAGGCCTCGGACCAGCCACCACCCATTTCGAACGTGGAATTCTTGCGCGTCCCCAAGCCGAAAGCGCGGGACCCGCTCTTCGGTCTTTCACGCTCGTTTTTAAACCAATTGATTTTGCCCTGTGAGGAAAACGGACATCGCCCGCCTGTGCGCAGCCATGTGCTTCGAAGAAGGGGTTATCGCACTGGAATCCGGCTCATAAGCGTGGACAGTCTGCGGGATCACATCAGGGCGCACGAGGATCCCAGCGCAAGCCCTCCAGATTCAACGGCGACCACACATGGCACTGGGCAAGGCGATATTTAACTTCCCAGATCCTCAGCGAGATCCTTCAACACGCGTTTCGCGAGCACCCGGACCTGCCTGCTGTGGTCTCTAACTCTGTGATACGGCACATGGTCCGCCCAAAAGAATGACTTTTCCCACTCATCAATGTCTGGAAGCAACTTTGGCGGGGCCTTCCTGTGAAGCCGCAGAAAAAACTCCCTTTTGAGGTCCACCAGGCTGGCATCCGCATCGGGCTCAGTCCCGGCTACGAGCACAACGGTGGTTTGCTCTTCTTCGCCGTCCCAGGTGCGATGAATCAACTCATGGATAAAGAGCAGCTCGCGGTTTCGCCAAGTTCCTTCTATCACGGAATTGGTGGCCGATCTGATGTAATGCAGGAAGGCGCTTTTTGTTCGCACATGTTCCATCTTTGGCCGGCGGCCGGAATTGCCATTCCGGGTCCCGCGAATAAGTGAGAGCAATGCCTTTTGGACCGCATCCTCCCCTGAAAACCGGCTGCGGGGGAGCCAACCCAGCCGGCGTTCGGCAAATTCGGCCAATCGATTTAGATCCGCGGCTGTGAGCTGGTGCAACTGTTCAATTGTGAGCGCTCGAATTTGACCAAGGCGCGCTGCCTTTTTCGACGGCGTTTCCATGATCTTTCGTTTGGCGCAGATTTCTCTGGCCAAACAAGCGCCGGCTGACCGGGAGACTTCCGTTGGGGGCGGATGAAGAGCGTGAAGGGCGGCCAGGCGCGATCCGGAGCCTCGCTGACTGCCTTCGCCGGGTGAAGGGATTTACTTTGCGGCTCGAACTTGCTGGGTTTCCACATCCACCTCCTGCGGCAAGAGAATCACCTTGCCGCCGCCATTCTGGTAAGCCACTTCATAATCCTCCAATGCCGGAATTTTCACCTTCGCCTTTTTCGCATAGGCGCGGGCCACCGCCTTGGAACCGTGTCCCAGCCCGGATTGCGCGTGCCGTTCGGGATAGCCACAGGTGGCGGCGCGTTCCGCCCATCCGTAACGATAGCTGTGCAGCGTGACCCCCTCGATGCCCAGCCCACGGCAGCGCTGCTTGAATTCGGTGGCGCGGTATTTTTCACGGATCGTGATCAGATACGGGAAAAGCGGACCCAACTTCGGCCGCCTCGCCAGAACGGCTGCCGTTTTATCCCGAAGCGCTGGAGCGCGTCCCTGCCGTTTTTCTTCCGGCGATAAAACACCGTGCGGTCCTTCCAGTTTACATCCTCGGCATGCAGCGATGCAACATCCGTCTGGGAGCCTCCCAAAAACCACAGCAACTCGTAATAATCGCGCCGCTCCGGGTTCTTCTCGCGCGCGATGATCTGCTGGTGTTCCCCCAGCGTGATGCCGCGCTTTTCGCCGTACACGACCTTGGGCCATTGCTTCCTGGCCAGAATGCCCCAGGCCAGCCAGTTCATGGCCAGGGCATGGTTGTGCAGCCGCCGCAGGAACACATTGGTCAATACCGTGCCATGCTTGAGCATCTTTAACAGATGATCGGCCCGTGTTTGCACTACCGGGAGATTCCAAAGAGCGGCCAGGGCCTTGTCCTTTTCCGTGTTCTCCCAGCGTGTCCGGGTGGGCCCGGTTTTCTCCTCGATGATGGAGCGGATAACGTCGCGCCAGGTTCGTTCTGGCATGAGGGGATCGGATGCCACCATGTAAGCTCGGGCGATTTGCAGATTGAGAGTTCCCATCTGCCCGGCTTCATTTTTCGCGTGCAGGATGCGCCCGGCATCAACTTTGTCACAGGTGTGCAGGCTCTCCTGCTTCCCCGTGGCATTGTCTTGACAGTAGTAAACCTTCTTCCGCCGATAAAGTCGAAAGCTGTGCTTCATGACCGGCTCCAGTCGGGAAGAAGTTTAGAGCAGACGAAAACAGCACCGTTATGAAGTTCAAGGCTAGTTCTATGGTAGTACGAGCATAGTTCGAGCCAGTTTGAGGCGACTGCGTCATTTTGCTGGCATTTCTGCTGGCACTTTATTTTTTTAAAGTTACAACTGATTGCAGCAGAGCATGTTAAAGATGGAGGCGGGGGTCGGAATTGAACCGACGCATACAGCTTTTGCAGAGCCGTGCCTTACCACTTGGCTACCCCGCCCCATTCCGAAAAATCGTACCGCTTTATCACGCGCACGCAAGCTAACTTTTGCGCCGCTGCCACCACCCTATCCGGCCTGACGGATCCATTTCTTCCAGATCAGGGCGAAGGAGGGAGCGAAGTCGCGCGGAGTTCGGGCCAGCCAATGGTTGACTTGGGCAGAGGTGAACCAGGCGCCGCGCTCGATTTCTTCGGGGTGCAGGGTGAAGGGGCCTTCTGACTCGCCCCGATAGACCCGGATAAATTCCTGGCCGGTTTCGGCGCAGGCGGCGATTTTGAATAACGGCCGGAGGGGAACGGGGGCGCTCCAACCCAGTTCTTCGCGCAGTTCGCGCACGGCGCCGGCGGCGTAGTCCTCGCCGCTGCCCAGATGGCCGGAGGCGGAGGAATCCCAGGCGCCAGGAAAAGTGTCCTTGGTCATCGAGCGCTTTTGCAGAAAGATCCGGCCGCGGCCATCAAAGACCAGGACGTGGACGGCCCGGTGTTTGTGGCCGTCGCGATGGACCAGGCGGCGCGGGAGCTGGCCGATGACCTCATCCTGGCCGTTGACAATGTCAAAAATTTCCTCGGGCATGGGTGAATCAGTTTGGGGGCGGCCCAGGATTTCGACCAGGCGGACGAATTGTTCGAGGGTGACGGCCTCGGCGCGGATTTGCGGGGAGAGGGCCAGTTGGCCGAAAGCCTGGGCCAGCCGGGCCTCGGGCCAGTCTTGTTTGAGGAGTTTGAACATCATTTTTCGCCGCTGGGAGAAAGCGCGCTTGACCAGGGCGGCAAACCGGGCCTGCCCTTCGGGCGCCAGCAAGGCAACGGGCCGCCGAATGAGGGTGACGCAGGCGCTGTCAACCTCCGGCTCCGGGAAGAAACAGGAGGGTGGGATTTTGAACCAGCCGGCGCATTGGCAGGGCAGTTGCAGCAGGAGGCCAAGAATTCCATAGTGCTTGCTGCCGGCCCCGGCGGCGATGCGCCGGGCCACTTCGATTTGCAGGGTGGCCACCATCCGCTCCGGCGGGTTTTCGGCCCGGGCCAACTCCACCAGCATGGCGGAACCGGCCGAGTAGGGCAAATTGGAGACCAGCTTCCAGCCGCTCCAGGAGCGGTGGGTTTTCAGGTAGCCCAGGGCATCGTCGTGGAGCAGTTGCAAATGGGTGTGGCCCGCGAATTTTTGTTGCAGGAAATCGAAGAGGCGCCGGTCTTTCTCGATGGCCAGCACTTGGGCGCCGCACTCCAGCAGCCCCTGGGTCAGCGGACCGAGGCCGGGGCCGATTTCCAGAATCTTGTCCTGCGGCCCGGCCTGCGCGGCGGCCAGAATGCGGCGGACCTGGTTCTGGTCGTGCAAAAAATTCTGGCCGAGCGATTTGGACAATGACAAAGCGCGTTCCGAGAGGATTTTCCGGATGTCGCTCAGGGTCATCTGGCGGGCAGATTTTTGAGGGCCTGGCCGAAGACGCGCGCCGTGGCGGCCAGTTGGGCGCGGGTGATGGTCAGGGGCGGGGTGAAACTGATTGTATTTGACGCTTCTCCTTCCGGCAGGACGATGAAGCCGACGCGCAACATGTCCCGCAGCACGCCCAGGGCCGCGGCGGAGGAGGGCGCGCCGTCCGGCTGGCGGATTTCCACGCCAGCCATGAGGCCCAGGCCGCGAATTTCAAACTGATATGCCGACGGCGGAATGCGGACGCGCAGTTCTTGCAGGAAGAATTGGCCGAGGGCGGCGCTGCGCTCCGCCAGGCGGCGTGTTTGAATCTCCTGGATTTGCGCCAGGGCCATGGCGCAGCCGACCGGATGGCCGAGGAAGGTGCTGGTATGGATGGCTTCGCCGGTGGAGCGCGGCCAGGCGGCGTCCATCAGATCGGCACGCCCGACGCAAGCGGAGAGGGGAAATCCGCCGGTCAGGGCCTTGCCCAGGCAAATCACATCCGGCACAACGCCGCCGTGCTCGCAGGCGAACCATTTGCCGGTGCGCCCAAAGCCGGTGTAAATCTCGTCCAGTATTAGCAACGCGCCAAACTGGTCGCACAGATCGCGCAGGAGCGGGACAAAGCCGGCGGGCGGAACGTTGATGCCGCCCCGGGCCTGGACCGGCTCGGCCAGAATCGCGCCGAAGGAATTGCCTCTGTGCAATTTTCGAATCGCGCCCGCAAGCGCGGGCAGAGCGGAGTCGTTTTTCGGAAACGGGGCGAAGGCGGCGAATTTGGCCAATTGCGCCCGGAAGGGAGCGCGGAAATGGGCGCGATGGGTCGCGTTGAGCGCGCCGTAACCCAGTCCATGATACGCGCCGGTGAAGGCGAGAATCCGGGGCCTGCCGGTGGCGAGCAGCGCCGTTTTGAGGGCCGCTTCCACCGCTTCAAAACCGGAATTGGTGAAAATGGTTTTGCCGGTGAGACGCCGCTCCTCGGTCCAGGCCGCGGTCCAGCGTTCGAAGGTGATGCGGCTGAGTTGGCGGGCCAGTTCGGCTTTGCGGGCGTGCGGGTAAACGTCGCCCATGGCATGCAGGAGAACGCCCATCTGCCGCCGCGCCGCCGCCACCACGCGCCCATTGGCGTGGCCCGCCGCCGCCACGCCGAACGCCGCCGTCAAGTCGAGATATTTTTTGCCGGCCGCGTCCCAAACATGGACTCCGCCGGCCCGCTCCCACACGGCCGGCGCGGAAAGGTCCGGGGCGATGGCCAGGATGTTGGGCGATTCGTAGTCGCGCAGCAGCCCCAGGATTTTTTGCGTGCGGTTCATGTCAGACTCCGCGCTGGTCCGGGGGCCAGATGAATTTGTGCATTTGCAGTTGAAAGCGGACGGGCAGGGCGTCGGCGATGATTTTTTCGACGAGTTGGCGCCGGGTGATGGCGGTTTGGCCGGGCGGGACTTTTTTCAGGGATTTGTCCTGCTGGTGCGGCTGGAGGGGCGACACCCAGGAAAAAAGGACGGGACAGATTTTGGCGAGCTGGCGGGCGGCCAGTTGTTCCCTGGCCCAGTCATAATCCTGCGCGGTGCCGATGACGAATTTGATTTCGTCGGTGGGCTTGAGGAGCGGCAGGTTCTGCCAGCGGTTGCGCTTCAGTTCGCCGCTGCCGGGGCATTTCAAGTCCATGATGCGATGAACGCGGGGGTCCACCGGGGCGATGTCCAGCGCGCCGCTGGTTTCCAGAAGCACGGTGTAGCCCGCGTCGCACAGGGACTTCATCAAGGGGAGCGAGTTTTTTTGCAGGAGCGGTTCGCCGCCGGTCAGTTCGACCAGGGGAAGGCGGGAATGGAGCATGGCGACGGGAGCCTGGTGAAAAGGCGCGGCCAGTCCGGCGACGCGGGCGGTGATTTCGGCCAGGGTCATTTTGCGGCCCTGGGTGAAGGCGTAGGCGGTGTCGCAATAAGAGCAGCGCAAATTGCAGGCCGTCAGCCGGATAAAAATGCAGGGCAGCCCGGCAAAAGTGCTTTCCCCTTGCAGGCTCAAATAAATTTCGTTGATGGTCAACACTATGGAAATAATCTCAATTCCTTCGTGGAATGCGAATAGATGCAGTTTTTCCCTGCACGCGAATCTCAACTGGCGTCCAGGACAACTGGATGGTTTCCGGGCCAACGTCCTCATGTTTTGCCATTTCTGTGAGCGAAGGGCGAATGTAGCGTTCCAGAAAAACGGACATGGTCTTGCCTGGCCTTGGATTCCAGGTGCGCCCAGGCATCCGCACCGACATGGTGTTTGCCGCGGTTTGTTTTGAACGCTTCGATAAGCTCGTCTAGGCGCGGCGAAGGGGTCGGGTCGAGAACGATGAGCACGGGGGTCAAGCCGGCCGCGCCAGCTTCGCGGGGAAAGGACAGTTCTTCAGCGAAGCGGCCTTGACCGCTCGCCGCGATGGTGACGCGCAATTTGAATTCGTAGGCGAGGTGATGCTCACCGTCGTAGCAGTCAATCTGGCGGCCTTCGCCGGTTGGTTCGCCGCGCTCGTTCAGGCGTTTTACCGGCGAGTGCTTTGAGCCGACAGCCTCACCGCCCAGACAACTGGCCAGCACCGGTTCAAATAAATATCCCGTTTCCTGCGCTGCCCGGTTGTCCAGGTCGAAAATCCATTTCCGCCAAACGAGCCACGAGGCGAGCAAGGCATCATCCACTCCGCCATATTCCAGCAGGCTGCGTGGACCAATTTGATTCATGGTGGGCTTTGGCTGGGTGGAAAGGATGCGTTGGTACTTGCGCCGACGTTTATGGAGGGTGGCAAGGTTCTCAAAGTAGAGGCGGAAGTCGGCCTCCTGCGCGGCACATGATGAGAGGCTCTCCAAAAGCAATGTCGCAGTTGGACAGCCAGCCTGGGGTGTTTGAAACCACGCAAGAGGAATTCGGAAATAATCGGCCCCGGGTGGAGCAACGGAGAGCTCCGGCAAATGGGAAACAGACTCAGCCACAGCCAAATCGCGGCAGCATTGAGCCAGCAGACAGAACAACTCATTCTCGGAAAGCGCCACACGGTCATCCCCGTTTCCCAGAATTCTAGCGGCGCTGAAAGCTTTTTTGATTTCGGCGGAAACAGGCATTGGTCCTCAAGGGTTGGGTTGTTCGAGCAAGTCCAATTGTTCGGTTCGGGAATCTGACAATTCAGCCAGCAGAAATTCAGTTCGCGCCAGGGCCGGACTCATGCCTTCCGAGCGCGTCAGACTGAAGCGCAGGGCGGGGCGGGCAGCGCCCTGATAGCTGGGTTGGAAGCCGTAGGTCCGCACGATGTGCTCGGCAATCCTTCGCGCGAGCAAGGGAGGGATGGCGTTTCCAATCTGCTGGATTCGACTGGCGGCGCTGCCGGTGAATCGGAACCAGTCTGGAAACGTTTGCAGGCGGGAGCATTCGCGCAGCGTGAGCAAACGGTCTTCCGTCGGATGCACAAATTCGCGGGTGGCCGCGCCGGTAATGGTCAGACTTGGCTCGCCGGCAATGAGCCGCTTCAAGCCGGAGGGCGCCCCGCCGCGTTTCTCGACCGGCGTTCCATCCATCACGCGGCGAAAGGCGCGCCGGCGAAAGGATTCATGCTGCAAGTCCTCAGGCAAGTCCTTCATGGTCTGGCCGGGCCGCAAGGCGCGCACGCGCTCCAACTGGATTCCTGACAGCGCGGGCGCGCAGTGGTCGGTGATGCTTTTTGCTGCTCCCCGCAAATAAGCCTGCAGTTCGTTGTGTGGCCGCCCGCCATATTCCAGCGCACGCTCCGCGTCCTGACTCGCTGGCGGGAGATCACTGGTGGCGGTCAGAAATGTGACTTCGCCTTTCCGAAAAATGCTGCCCGAAAACGGCGTGACCGGTTTGGGGAAAAGAAAATCGTGTCCCAGGCGATTGCCAACGATGAGCACCCGTTTGCGCCGCTGGGGAACCCCGTAGCCTTGAGCGTAAACCTTCTCGACGTTGACGGAATACCCCGCTGCCAAAAACACCTCAACCGCATCCCGAATGTGCAAGCCACCCGCGTTGGTCAGGAGTCCCTCAACATTTTCCATGACAAACCATTTCGGGCGAAGGCCTTCCAGCAAGCGGACATAATGGCAGAGCAGAAAGTTGCGCGGGTCGTCGCCGGACTTCACCCCCGCGCTGCTGAATCCCTGGCACGGCGGCCCGCCGAGCAGGATGTCCAGTTCGCCGTCATCCAGACCGATGCATTCCAGCAAGGATGCAACGCCCAGCTCCCGGATGTCTGCCGCCACACAATGAGTTTTGCCAAAGTTGCCGCGGTAGGATTCAACTGCATCGGCATCAATGTCAGTCGCACACCGAATATCGTAATCCGCCTGTTGAAATCCGAGCGAACAGCCGCCGGCGCCAGCGAACAGGCTAACCGCGGTTGGCCTGCAATGTCGGGAGTCCCGGTCGGTGAATGTTTTGACCAACTGCTTCACCGGTTTAAACGCTTGATCGAAATTGGAAGGCATCTCCCAGGACGGTAACAACAAGCAGGGGCCAGTGGCAAGCGCGGCGGGGCGGAAGCGGGAAACTTCAGGGAGCGGTCGGGGTGCGAGGACGGCAGGGCGGGGCGGACGGATCGGGTGCGGTTGGGCCGGGAGGGCGGCAGGGCGGCGCGGATGAACCCGGCTCCATTGCATGGAACAATCCCTTGCCCATGAACCGGCTCCGCGCCTTGCACCCCATCTGCCAGGCCGTGATCCAATTGCGCCGCGGGGACCAGCGCGCCGCCGAATTGGGTTTCGCTCCGGCACGCCGGCACCGCAGCGCTCCGCCCTCCCATCTCTTGGGCTCCATCAAGCCAAATCAAGCCAAATCAAAGTAATTTTTTTTACAACTGCGCCTCTGCCGGCCGGCAAGGCGTCCTTCAACGGTGGGAGGGACTTTTGGCGGAGGCGGCTTGACTTGGGGGGCGGAGTTGGGATAGGGTCGCCGCCATGAATCGCTGGTATATTCGAGTTTTTTTGGTGGGTCTGGCGGTAGTGCTGTTTCCGTTCCGGTCGCCGGCGCCGCTGGTCTATCGTCCTGGTGAAGGCTGGAGTTATGAAAGCCCGTCGGGCAAGGCGGTGGACTGGCACAAGCTGCGGGCCAAGGATCAGTTGGAAGTGGCGCAGGCGGCGTTCGATAAAAAGGATTACAAGCTGGCGATGAAAGCGGCGTTGCGCGTGGTGACGGTCTGGCCGTTGTCGGATTACGCGCCGCAGGGCCAATATCTGGTGGGGCGCTGCTACGAGGAGCACCACCAGGATGAGAAGGCCTTCAAGGCCTACGATCAGTTGCTGGGCAAGTTTCCGAAAATGAAGAGCGCGCAGGAAATCCAGGGCCGCCAATTCGAGATCGCCAACCGCTTTCTGGCGGGGGAATGGATCAAGCTGTTTGGCTATGTCCCGTTTTTCCCGTCCATGGACAAAGCGGCGGAGATGTATGGGGATATTGTCCGGTTCGGCCCGTATGGGCCTTACGGCCCGGCCTCGCAAATGAACATCGGGGCGGCGCGGGAAAAGCAAAAGGATTACCAACTGGCGGTGCAGGCCTATGAAACGGCGGCGGATCGTTACAGCGCCCAGCACGAAGTGGCGGCCACCGCGCTCTACAAGGCGGCGCTGGCCTGGAACAAGCAGGCGCGCAAAGCCGATTACGACCAGAGCGCCGCCGGCCAGGCGATTGCGTCGTTCAACGATTTTAAGGCGCTGTATCCCGGGGACCCGCGGGAGGCGGAGGCGAACAAGATCATTGCGTCGCTGAAATTGGAGCAGGCGCGGGGCGATTTTTCCATTGCGCAGTTTTACGAAAAAAGCAAGCACTGGGACGGGGCGCTGATCTATTACAATTCACTGGTGCTCAACGCCGCCGGCACGCCGCTGGCCGAGCAGGCGCGGCAGCGGATTGAGGCGATCCAGGCGCAGCGGAAAGGGAGTTAAGATGCGCCCGCTGCTCCCCGCCGTATTGGCCGCCGCCCTGGCCGGGTGCGCGGGTTACCACCTGGGCCCAAGCAACGGG
Source organism: uncultured Verrucomicrobiae bacterium (assembly GCA_963707025.1). Classification (GTDB taxonomy): domain Bacteria; phylum Verrucomicrobiota; class Verrucomicrobiia; order Limisphaerales; family Palsa-1400; genus JBEKOF01. Next base: position 160,214 of record CAVPOM010000008.1, read on the forward strand.
CTGCCGGCGGGCAGCCGGTCGGTGCAGGTCCTCCCCTTTGTCAATCATACCCGCGAGCCGCGCATTTCGGAATACCTCGGTTCGTCCATGCGCCGGCAGTTCCAGCAGGACGGCACCTTTCACCTGCAGACGGCCGGGACGCCGGATCTGGAGGTGAGCGGGGAAATTATCCGGTTTGAACGAGGTGAACTTTCCTACGCCACCAACGATGTCTTGACGCCCCAGGAATATACGCTGATCCTCACGGCCAAGGTGCTGGCGCGGGACCCGGTCAGCGGCAAAACCAACCTGGACCGCCAGGTGCAGGGCCGGACCTATATTCGCGCCGGCAATGATCTGGCCAGCACCGAGCGGGAAGCGATGCCCAATCTGGCCGAGGACCTGGCGCGCAACGCCGTTGCCATGTTGGTGGACGGGCCTTGGTGAGAAGATGAGTCACGCCAACGCCACGCCGGCTTTTGATCTGGAGGGTTATTTGAAGCAAAGAACCGCGGCGGTCAACCGCGCCCTGGACGATTTTCTGCCCTCGGCCGGATGCAAGCCCGCCACCATTCACCGGGCCATGCGGTATTCCCTGTTTGCCGGCGGCAAGCGGCTGCGTCCGGTGCTTTGTCTGGCGGCGGCGGAGGCCTGCGGGGGTTGGTGGCGGGAGGCGCTGCCGCTGGCCTGCGCGGTGGAGTGCATTCACACCTACTCGCTCATCCATGATGATTTGCCGGCGATGGACAACGATGATTACCGGCGGGGCAAGCTGACCAATCACAAGGTTTTTGGCGAGGGCATCGCCATTCTGGCCGGGGACGCGCTCTTGACGGAGGCCTTCGCCGTGGCCGGCAACTGCGCCGCGACCGCGCGCTACCCGCACCGGAGCATGTTCTGCGAACTGTGGGAGGCGGCCGGCTCGCGCCAGCTCATCGCCGGGCAGGTGGCCGATCTGGAGGGTGAAGGCAAGAAGACTTCCGCCGCGCAGCTTCGCTACATTCACGAGAGGAAAACAGCGGCGCTGCTGCGCTGCGCGGTGCGCCTGGGCGGGATGAGCGCCAATTGCCCGCCGGCCCAACTGGAGGCGCTGGGCGATTTTGGCCGCAACGTCGGGCTGGCCTTTCAAATCATTGACGATATACTTGACGTGACGCAGACCAGCGAACAACTGGGCAAGACGGCGGGCAAGGACTCCAAAGCGCAGAAGGCGACTTATCCGGCGATCATCGGCCTGGAAAAATCCCGGAAAATGGCGGAGCAACTGACGGGGCGGGCCTTCGCCGCGCTGCGGATTTTCAAGGGCCGGGCCGCCGCCCTGGAGGCGCTGGCCGGACACCTGTTGCGGCGGGACAGATAGGGCGGGGGAGGGGAGGATTCTTAATCTTAATCTTAATCCTAATCCTAATCCTAATCTCCCTTCTCCGACCGAATTGAGATTAAGATTAAGATTAAGATTAGGATTATGATTAAGAGCGGGAGTGTGGTTGCGGCGGGGCGGAAGGAGACGGAGAGAAGGGGCGTCAGCGGGCGAAGATTTGGCGGATGACCTCTTCGATGGGGACTTCCTGGATGTCTATATCATTGACAGGAAGCTCGTCCAAAAGCTGCTTGCAGGCGGCGATGACCTGGTCGCGCTTGACCTTGAGCTGGATGCGGTTGGAGGTGTGCTGCAGCACCTGGCCGTAGCGCTGCAAGTCCACCTGGGGAAAATGGGCGCCGGTCAGCCAGGAAATGGAGACGATTTTGAAATCGGCGAAGCGGTCCAGCACCTCAGCCAGCCGGCCGTCGAAAAAGATCCGCCCCCGGTCAATGATGATGACGCGGCGGCACAGTTCCTGGATGTCGGTCATGTAATGGCTGGTCAGCAGGATGGTGGTCTTGCGGGTGGCGTTGTAATGGCGGAGGAATTCGCGCACGATTTTTTGCGAGACCACGTCCAGGCCGATGGTGGGTTCGTCGAGAAACAGGACCCTGGGCTGGTGGAGCAGGGCGGCGATGAGTTCCATTTTCATTCGTTCGCCCAGGGAAAGCTCGCGCACCATCACGTCCAGTTTGTCCTGGACGGCCAGCATCTCGGTCAATTCCGCCACGGTGCGGGCGAAGAGGGCCGGGGCAATGCCGTAGATTTTGCTGTTCAGTTCGAGGGATTCCCGGGCGGGGAGGTCCCACCAGAGCTGGTTTTTCTGGCCGAGCAGGAGGGCGAATTGCCGGCGGTAGCCGTCCTGGCGCTCCCAGGGGACGTAGCCCAGGACGCGGGCGGAGCCTTGGGAAGGGTAGAGAAGGCCGGACAACATTTTGAGGGTGGTGGTTTTGCCCGCGCCGTTGGGGCCGAGGAAACCGACCAATTCGCCTTCGGCAATGGAAAAGCTGACTTGGTTGACCGCGACGGTGGGTTGGTATTTGCGATGAAACAGTCCGCGCACGGCCCCGGCAAAGCCGGGCTCTTTTTTGTAGGTGCGGAAGGTTTTGGTGAGGCCGGAAACCTCGATGACGGCGGAGGGCGGAGTGGGGATTGCGGAATGCATGGTTGCCACGCCCAATTTTTCAGAAAATCGGCAATGTGCAATCCGCCATTACCGCAGGAGTTGTTTTTCGAGGTAGTGGACGGCTTGGCGGACCTGGGCGTCCACTTCCATGCGGTCCTTGACCAGGCGGCAGGCGTGGAGGACGGTTCCGTGGTCCCGGCCGCCGAAGGCCTCGCCAATGGTGTTGAGGGAGCTTTCGGTCATTTGCCGGGCCAGGAACATGGCGACCTGGCGCGGGAAGGCGATGTTCTCGGGACGGCGCTTGCTGGTCATGTCGGCCAGGCGGATGTCGAAATGTTCGGCGACCTTTTTCTGGATGCAATCAATGTTGACGGTGTAACGGCCCTCTTCATGGAGAACTTCCCGGAGCAAGCCCTCCGCGACTTGCAAGGTGAGTTTCTTGCCGGTGAGGGAGGCAAAAGAGGTGACGCGGATGAGGGCGCCTTCCAGACGGCGGATGTTGGTGCGGATGCGGTTGGCCAGGAAATTGATGATTTCCTCCGGCAACTCCACGCCCATGGCCTTGCCCTTTTTGCGCAAAATGGCCAGGCGGGTTTCGACGTCGGGCGGCTGCAGCTCGGTGACCAGGCCCCATTCAAAGCGGGAGACCAGGCGATGCTCCAGGTTCTGGATTTCGGCGGCGGGGCGGTCGCAGGTCAGGACGATTTGTTTATGGGCCTCGTGCAAAGCGTTGAAAGTGTGGAAGAACTCCTCCTGAATGCGTTCCTTGCCGGCCAGGAATTGGATGTCGTCAATCAATAACACGTCGGTCTGCCGGTATTTGCGGCGGAAGCGGACCAACTGGTTGTTCTGAATGGCGTCAATGTATTCATTGGTGAATTTCTCGGAGGAGAGATAGGTGACGCGGGAGACTTTTTTGTGGGTGGCCACATGCTGGCCGATGGCGTGAAGCAGGTGCGTCTTGCCCAGTCCCACTCCGCCGTAGAAGAAAAGAGGGTTGTAGGATTTGCCGGGGGCCTGGGCCACGGCCATGGCGGCAGCGTGGGCGTGATTGTTGTTTTCGCCGACGACAAAGGTTTCGAAGGTGTTCTTGGGGTTGAAGGCGGCTTCGCGTCCCGGCGCGGCGGCCCGTTCCCCCGGTTCCATGATGGCCTTGGGCCTGGCTTTGCCGCTGCCGTCCGGGCTGGGGGCCAGGGGCGGCGCGTCTCCGACGCGGAACCTGATTTTCAAAATCTGCCCGGAAGCCTGGGCCAGGACATCGCGAATCAGCCCCAGGTAGTTGTCCTTGAGCCAGACTTCGCAGAAATCGTTGGCGACTTCCAGCACCAAGGTGTCCTCCTCCAGTCCCACGGCCTTGACCGGCAGGAACCAGAGATTATAGATGTCCGGATTGAGCATGGCGCGCAAGGACTGCTGGGCCAACTCCCAAATCTTATCGACGGATGTTTGCATTAGGTTTCAGTGCTGAAACCTCAAAAAGCGCCAATTATTCACCAGCATTTTCTCTGTCCCTGGTTTTCCCTCGTGGGCGCGCATGAAAAGATTCTCCTCGGATGGACGCGGGACGGAAGGAGGCGGTTGCCCGCCGCCAATCCGCAACGGTGTCTATAATCCGATTATAAGTAATTGATAATCAATATGTTGAAACATATCAATTGCGGCGCTCGCGTGAACTGGAGACACATTTTGTGTCATGGTGCTTTTTCTTGGTTCAGCTATGAGTGTTTTATTACACAATGGGGTTGTTTGGCTATCACAACATATTAAACGTTATTCCCGACTTATTCACATCAATAAAACCCTTTAAAAACAGGCTGTTTATCGGTGTCCTCCCCGGAGAAATTGCGCCGGGCATCAGGCGAGGCCCGGCGACAAGTTCCGCCTGGGATTAGACGTCATAGTAGAGATGGAATTCGTAGGGATGAGGGCGCAGGCGCAGGGCGTCCACCTCTTTGCGCTTGGCCGCGATCCACATGTCCAGGAAGTCGGTGGTAAAAACGTCCCCTTTGAGGAGAAAGGCATGATCTTTTTGCAACAGATCCAGGGCCTCGCCCAGGCTGGAGGGGACTTGCGGGATTTTTTTGAGGTCTTCCGGCGGCAGTTCGTACATGTTTTTGTCCATGGGCTCGCCCGGCTCGATTTTGTTCAGGACGCCATCCAGCCCGGCCAGGAGCAGGGCGGCGAAGCAGAGATAGGGATTGGCGGCGGGATCGGGGGGCCGGTACTCAATGCGCCGGGTTTTGGGATTCTCACTGTAAGTGGGGATGCGGATGGCGGCGCTGCGGTTGCGGGCGCTGTAGGCCAGGTTGACGGGGGCTTCGTAGCCGGGCACCAGGCGTTTGAAGGAGTTGGTGGTGGGGCTGCAAATGGCGCAGAGGGCCTTGGCGTGTTTGAGGATGCCGCCAATGTAATAGAGGGCCATCTGGCTCAAGCCGGCGTATTCCTTGCCGGCGAAGAGGGGCCGGCCGTTTTTCCAGAGGCTTTGATGGGTGTGCATGCCCGAGCCGTTGTCGCCGAAGAGGGGCTTGGGCATGAGGCAGACGGTCTTGCCGTGGCGGCGGGCGACGTTTTTGATGACGTATTTGTAAACCATCATGTTGTCGGCCGTCTTGACCAGGGTGTCGAAGCGGAAATCAATCTCGGCCTGGCCGCCGGTGGCCACTTCATGGTGCTGGCGCTCGATCTTGATGCCCAGTTGTTCCATGATCAGGCACATCTCGGTGCGGATGTCCTGCTGGGTGTCGTGGGGGGCGACGGGGAAATAACCCTCCTTGTGGCGGATTTTATAGCCGAGGTTGGGGGCCTGGTCCCGGCCGCTGTTCCAGATGGCCTCCTCCGAGTCCACCGAGTAGAAGGTGCCGTTGCATTGGGCGTCGAACTGGACGCTGTCAAAAATAAAGAATTCGGCCTCCGGCCCGAAGACGGCGGCGTCGGCCAGGCCGGTGGAGCGGAGGTATTTCTCGGCGCGCCCGGCGATGCCGCGGGGGTCGCGGGTGTAGGCTTCCTTGGTGCCGGTCTCGGCGATGGTGCAGGTCAGGGAGAGGGTGGGCACGGCGCAAAAGGGGTCAATGAAGGCGGTGTCCGGGTCGGGCATGGCCAGCATGTCGGAGGCCTCGATGGATTTCCAGCCGCGGATGGAGGAGCCGTCAAAGCCGTAGCCCTCGGCAAAGGCCTCCTCGGTCAGCTCGGAGATGGGCAGGCTGAAATGCTGCCAGGTGCCGAAGGTGTCAACAAACTTAACGTCAATCATTTTGGCGCCCTGCTGTTTCGCCAGGGCCAAAACGCTTTTGGGGGTGTTCATGGGGGAGGATGGGATTTTTTGGGGTTTAGCACGGACAGCCCCCGCCACGCGCCGGGCGGGAAGGGGCGAAAATCAGAGCGCCTCTTCGCCGGATTCTTCTGTCCGGATGCGGACGGCGCTCTCAATGCTGCTGACGAAAACTTTGCCGTCGCCGATTTTGCCGGTTTTGGCGGCGCGCACGATGGCCTCCACGGCCTGCTTTTCGATGGCGTCGGCCAGGACGACTTCGATTTTGATTTTGGGCAGGAAATCCACGGTGTATTCGCTGCCGCGATAAATCTCGGTGTGGCCTTTTTGGCGGCCGAAGCCCTTGACTTCGGAGACGGTGAGACCTTGGACGCCCACGCCGGCCAGGGCTTCCTTGACTTCCTCCAGTTTGAAGGGCTTGATGATGGCTTCGATTTTTTTCATGGGCACTTTCTTCCGCCGGTGGCTGCTCACCACCGCAGGGGCGATACTAACAACCAAAGGCGGTGTGTAAACAGGAATCTGCAAAAAAATGATGAAAAATGATGAATTTTCTTTGAACAAAATAATGTGCAAGTGGGTCTTGACAATGGTGAGAGTTGATGTTTAGTTAAGGGCGAGTCTTATTTTGAATTTTTGGGGCAAGATATAAAATTGTTCTTTGTTGCCCAATGGATTTCGGCGGCGGTTTTGTACAGGCTGCTGCCGGAAAACCCCTAAGACTACAGTTGTACTAAATTCGAAAATTCCCCGGGCTTTCAGGTCATCCCCTGACCTCTTAGCCCGGTTTTCGTTTTTTATGGGCCGGCGGCCCGGAGGGGGGCCGGCCTGCCAGATGAGGATTTGATATGAACCATGTCCGCGCTGTTTTTGCGGTGGAGAACTACGATCTGGCCGCCACCCTGGCGTCCGGCCAGGCCTTTCGCTGGCGACGGGGCCAAGAAGGGGGATGGACGGGGGTGGTGGGCGGGCGCTGGGTGCGGTTGCGCGCCGCCGCCGGCCAGATTGCGGCGCAAACAGCCGCGCCTGTGGCCGATTGGCAATGGCTGCGGCACTACCTGCAGTTGGAGGTCAACCTCCCGGAAGTTCTGGCCGTCTTTCCCCGCGACGACGCGGCGCTGCAAGCCGCCGTGCGCGCCTGCGCCGGGCTGCGCGTGCTGCGGCAGGAACCATGGGAATGCCTGGCGTCATTCATCTGTTCGTCCACCAAACAGATTGTGCAAATCGAACAAATCATCGCGCTGCTCTGCCGGCGCTTCGGCCAATCCCTGCCCGTTCCTCCCGGAGAGGAGCCGGCCCATTCGTTTCCGGGTTATGCGCAACTGGCGGAGGTTTCCGAATCGGACTTGCGGGGGTGCAAGCTGGGTTTTCGCGCGCCTTACCTTCGGGGCACGGCGCAAAAACTGGCCGGGGGCGAGGTGGACTTGGCCCGCCTTTTTGAGCTTTCCCTGGAGGAGGCGCGGGCCGAACTGCTCAAGCTGCCCGGTGTGGGGATGAAAATCGCCGACTGCGTTTTGCTGTTTGCCTATGGATTTGCGGAGGCTTTTCCCGTGGACGTGTGGATCCGCAAGGCGCTGCGCCGCCATTATTTCCCGCGCCGGAGCGTTTCGCCGGCGCGGCTGGGGCGGTTCATCCGCGCCCACTTTGGACCGCACGCCGGCTACGCGCAGCAGTATTTGTTTCATTACATGCGGGTGATGGAGAGGATGGGCGGCCATAAACCAGGCTGATTAGCTTGACGGCCTGCCCGGCAATACTTAGCGTTCCAAGCTCGGTTGGTCGGAATGACCAGCGAATCGAAAGGTATTTTGTGAATGTAACGGTAGAGATTTTGGCTCCCTGCAAAAGATTGATGCGAGTGGAGGTCGAACCCGCAAAGGTGGAGGAAACCTTTGAGGAAATTACCAGGGATTATCAGCGCGGGGCGAGGTTCCCCGGTTTTCGTCCGGGCAAGGCCCCCAAGGAGATGGTGGCCAAACGGTTTGAATCGGAAATTCAAGATGAGGTCAAACGCAAGTTGATCTCCGACTCCTACCGCCAGGCGGTCGCGGAGCAGAAAATCACCCCGGTGGTCGCCCCCGATATTGAGGAAGTCCAATTCACCCGCGGCCAGCCGCTCCATTTTGTCGCCACCCTGGAAACCGCGCCGGAATTTGAGCTGCCCGAATACAAGGGCCTGCGCGCCCAGCGGGAAGTCGGCGGCACCACCCCCGCGGACATCGAGCGGGCGTTGCAACTGTTTCGCGAGCGTCAAAAGACCTTTCTCACCGTGGATCGCGCCGTCAAGAGAGGGGACGTCGCGGTGGTCAACTACACCGGGGCCTGCGAGGGCAAACCGATCACCGAGACGGCCCCCACCGCCAAGGGCCTGACGGAGAGCAAGGGTTTCTGGATCGAAACGGAGAAGGATTCCTTCCTGCCCGGATTCAGCGGGCAATTGCTGGGGGCCAAGGCGGGGGAGAAACGAACCGTCACGATTGATTTCCCGGCCAATTTTATGCTGCCGGCGCTGGCGGGCAAAAAGGGCGTTTATGAGGTGGAATTGATTGAAGTCAAGGAGAAGATCTTGCCGGAATTGGACCAGAAGTTTGCCGAATCGTGGGGGGCCAAGGATCTGGAGACCTTGCGCGAAGGGGTGCGCGCCGATTTGCAAAACGAGTGGAACCAGACCCAGAACCGCAAAATCCGCCAGCAAGTCACCCAGGCCCTGCTGCAGAGCGTGCAGTGCGACCTGCCCGAAGCGGTGGTGACCGGGGAGACCCGCAATGTCGTGTATAATATTGTCAGCGACAACCAGCAGCGCGGCGTCTCCAAGGAGGCGCTGGACGCGGAAAAGGACAACATTTACGCCACGGCCAACAACGCGGCGCGGGAGCGGGTCAAGGCCATGTTTGTCTTTCAAAAGATTGCCGAAAAGGAAGGCATCCGGGTGGAACAAAGGGACATCCTGGGGCGGCTGCAGGCCCTGGCGGCCGAGAATAAAATGCCGGTCGAGAAGCTTTACCAGGAACTGGAAAAGAACCGCCGCCTGGAAGAGGTGGTCCACCGCCCCATCCTCCACGACAAGGTGGTGGACCTTCTGGTGCAATACGCCAAGATCGAAGACGTCCTCGCCCCGGCCAAAACGGGCGCATAAAGGGGCTCGCCCTGTCAGTGAAGGTAGGCGCAGTCGCCTGGCGCCAGTTTTCGTAGCGCCGATAATACGATATCCGCCTTGACGCGCAGCACGGTCCAGTCGTTGGTAGGCAGGACCAGGATGGCCAGTTTTCGTCCAGCAAGGTTTTGTTGATATTTAAGATTTTTGTCGCTTGTCACAAATACATCGAATTGCGTTTCAGCCGCACGAAGCAGATCGCCGTTTTTTAATTGCCCCCAGCCCATTTCCTGGGCCGTTCGGACTTTGCAGCCTGTGAGATGCTCTCGCAGCGGACGCGGAACACAGGCGTCGAGCAGCACGTTCATGCCGCGGTTTTAAAGAGTGACTTGTGGGCGTAAACCAGAACAGCCACCGCTTGCTCCCGGGTGACTTCAGGAAAGCACTCCAAATAAGCATCGAGACTCAGTCCGCTTTCCAAATTTGTGAAGAGGCTGTCCACCGGGACGCGCGTGCCCTTGAAGCATGGCGCGCCGCTCATCCGTTCCCGATCCACCCAAATGGGAAGTTCAGGCGGGAAGCTGAGTTTGGACTTCATCTTGCGTCAATATAGCAGGTAAACCATTTTTGTCAGGGCCATTTTCCGGCCTCCCTACATCTGCTCGGTGGTGGCGATGCCGAGGGCGTCGAGACCTTGCTGGAGGACGCGCGAGGTGAGATCGCACAGGGCCAGGCGCGTCGCGCGGGCGCCGCCTTCCGCCTTGAGCACCGGGCAGTTCTCATAGAAGCGGGCAAAATCCCCCGCCAAATCATAAAGGTAGGCGCACAGGAAATTCGGGCGGTACTCATCGGCCACGGTTTCCAAAACCAGCCCGAAATCCAGGAGCCGCCGCGCCAAAACAATTTCTTCCCGCGCCCCCAGCACCAGGCCGGGCGCGGAGGCGGCCGCGTCCGCCGCGCCCTCGCCGCCTTTGCGAAAAATGCTGCGCGTGCGGGTGTAGGCGTATAACAGATACGGAGCCGTGTTCCCTGAGAACGAGAGCATTTTGTCCCAACTGAATACATAATCGCTCTGCCGGTTTTGGGAAAGGTCGGCGTACTTGATCGCGCCCAGGCCCACAGTGCGCGCGATCTGACGCCGCGTCGCTTCCGCCCATTCCGGGTGTTTTGCCGAGACGACTTGAAAGGCGCGCTCCTCCGCTTCGTCCAGCAAATCTTCCAGGCGCACCGTTTGGCCCGAGCGGGTCTGGAACGGTTTGCCGTTTTCGCCCAGGATGGAGCCGAACCAGACATGGGCCAGCTTGACGCGCGCCTCCGGATGCCAGCGGCGGAAGACGGTGAAAAGCTGTTTGAAATGAAGCTGCTGGCGCCCGTCGGTGACGTAGATGATTTCGTCCGGCGGCCCGTTGCCGCAACCGCCCTCCATGCGGAATTGCAGCGTGGCCAGATCGGTGGTGGTGTAGTTGAAGGCGCCGTCGCTTTTTTGCACCAGGGCCGGCTGCCCCTTCAGTTCGGGCACGTCGTCGAAAAAGACGGCCATGGCCCCTTCGCTCTGCCGTGCCAGGCCGCGCCGCTGCAAGTCCTCCACCACCGATTGCAGGCGCGGGTTGTAATGGCTCTCGCCAAAAGTGTGATCGAACTTGACCCCCAGGCGGGCATAAACCCGTTCGAACTGCTCCTGGGAAAGGGCGATCATCTGCCGCCAGATGCGCAAGTTCTCCGGGTCACCGGCTTGCAGTTTGACCAGTTCCTGGCGCGCGTTTTCCAGTATTTTTGGGTCCTGTTCGCAGGCGGCGTTGATCAGTTGGTAGAGGCGTTCCATTTCCGCGATGGGGTCGCGCGCCAGGGCGGCGGCATCGAGCCGGGTTTTCCAGCCGGCAATCAATTTGCCAAACTGCGTGCCCCAATCGCCCAGATGATTGTCCGTCATCACCCGGTGTCCCAGCAGCCTGGACACCCTGGCCAGCGCATCCCCCAATATGGTCGAGCGAATGTGCCCGACGTGCATCGGTTTGGCCGCGTTGGGGGAACTGAAATCAAGGATGATGGCGCGGGGCCGCTCCGTTTTCTCCACCAAGGCCCGCCCGCCGTCCGCCACGCTTTGCAGGGCTTGGGCGATGGCCGGGATTTTGAGCCGGAAATTCAGAAAGCCGGCCCCGGCCATTTCCACCGGCTCGCACCACTCCTCCACGTCCAGCCGGGCCGCCACCTCCGCGGCCAATTGGCGCGGATTGAGCTTGCGCGCCTTGGCCAGCGCCATGAGCGCATTGGCCTGGTAATCGCCGAAGCGCGGGTCCGGGCAGGGGCGCACCCGCACCGCGCTGGCGTCCGCGTCCGGCAGGAGGGCGGCCACCGCCTGTTGCAGTCTTTGCTCGAGAACTTTGTGAAGCACAATAAAACCTCAATGGGGCCGGGCCGCCCGTGGTCCCGCGCCATGCCGGGCGATGGGAGAGAGGCCCGGCCCCGGCAAAATCAATGGGCCGCCGAGTATTTGAGGATGACCTGGAACATGGCCTGCGCGTCGGGGGCTTGTTCGAGTTCCTGGCGAAATTCTTTGATGTGCAGAAGTTTGGCGATGCTGGCCAGGGTGTGGAGATGTCTTTGAAACTGCCCCTGGGGCACCAAAAAGAGCATCACCAAATTGACCGGTTGATTATCCAGCGCGTCAAAATTGATCCCCTTGCTCGAACGTCCCAGCGCCCCCACCACTTCCGGAATAAGATCCGTGGAGGCGTGCGGGATGCCGATGCCAAAACCGATGCCGGTGCTCATGGACGATTCCCGTTTCTTGACAACGCCAGTGATGGCCTGGCGGTTCTCCTCCTTGATTCTGCCGGTGGCGATAAGATTGCCCACCAAATCATCAATGGCGGCCCAGCGGTCCGCCGCCTGCATCTCGGGCAGAATGTTGCTGGGACCGGTCAGTATATCAGCAAGGTTCATAAAATCGCTGGGCCATTTCGCCTGATTTGCCGTTTCATTTCAAGACCAATCGGCATTTTTTAACTGTTTGTGGCCCATCCGGCCATCCCCGTCGTGCCGCATCGCGCCTCCCCTTGGGCCGCAGAAGGCCGGTTACTCAACGCTGGCAAACTTCCTCCGTTTGTGTCATTGCTGTGGCCCATGAAAACGTTCGATGAGGCCTTGGCCGCGCGTTTGATTGATTTGCGCGAGCAGGGGTTGTATCGCGAATTGCGCCGCGTGGACTCACCCCAGTCCACCCGCATCCAGATCGCCGGCCAAACCCTCCTCAACTTTTCCTCCAACGATTACCTCGGCCTGGCCAATGACCCGGCGCTCAAAGCCGCCGCCACCGCCGCCGTGGAAAAATATGGGGCCGGCTCCGGCGCCTCGCGGCTGGTGTGCGGCTCCCTGGCCCCGCATCACGAACTGGATGAAACCCTCGCCGCCTTCAAAGGGACTCCCGCCGCCCTGTCCTTCTCCTCCGGTTACGCCGCCGCCCTCGGCACCATTTGCGCCCTGCTCGACAGCAACAACGTCATCCTGGTGGACAAGCTGGTCCACGCCTGCATCGTGGATGCGGCGCGTCTTTCCCGCGCCAAAATGCGCGTCTTCGGCCACAACGATCTCAACGCCGTGGAAAGAATCCTGCGCTGGGCCGACCGCCGCCACAGGGCGGCGGCGGAGAGCGCCATCCAGCCGCGCACGCTCATCGTCACGGAAAGTATTTTTTCGATGGACGGCGACCAGGCGCCCCTGCGGGAATTATTCGAGCTGAAGGAAAAGTACGGGGCGTGGCTGATGGTGGATGAAGCCCACGCCACCGGGATTTTTGGGGATCGGCGGCGCGGTTTGGCCGAGGAAACCGGCATCGCCCAGAAGGTGGAAATTCAAATGGGCACGCTGGGAAAAGCGCTCGGATCCTCCGGCGGTTACATCTGCGGTTCGCGCGCCCTGATTGATTGCCTGATCAACCGCGCGCGCAGTTTCGTCTTCTCCACCGCGCCCGTGCCGGCGGCGGCGGCGGCGGCGGCGGCCGGAGCGCGTTTTGCGCAAAGCGCGGCCGGCGAAGAACGGTGCCGCCAGCTTTGGGCCAATGTGGCGGCGGTCTCCGCGCACCGCGCGCTGGCCCGCAAAGGCACGCCCCTGGCGGAGCGGCGCGCCAAAACCGCCGCCATTATTCCGATCGTGATCGGAGACGAGACCAAGGCGATGGACCTGGCGCGCCGCTTGCGGGAACAGGGCGTTTTCATTCCGGCCATCCGTTTTCCCACGGTGGCGCGGGGCGCGGCCCGCCTGCGCCTGACCCTCAGCGCCGCCCACACCCCGGCCGAAATCGCGCAAATGCTGGCCGCGCTGGATTCGGTCTTGAACTCCAACCCCTCCTCTTGAAATCCGCCCAAACCGCCCTCGCCCAACTGGATCACCGCTACCTCTGGCATCCCTTCACCCAAATGCGGGACTGGCTCCGGCGCGCGCCGATTATGATTGTGGCGGGTCGCGGGGCGGTGCTGCGCGACGCCGCCGGCCGCGAGTATCTGGATGCCAATTCCTCCATCTGGACCAACCTCCACGGCCACGCCCATCCCAAAATCAACGCCGCCCTCCGCCGCCAGCTCAAAAAAATCGCCCACTCCTCCGCCCTCGGCCTGGCCAGCGAACCCGCCTCGCTCCTCGCGCAAAAGCTCATCCAATCCGCCGGCCGTTTCCGCGCGCCTGCCGTCGCGGCCCGCCCCGTCCGGCCTCCATTGGCCCGCGTGTTTTTTTCCGACGACGGCGCGACCGCCATGGAGGTGGCGCTGAAACTGGCCTTCCAATTCGCGCGCCGCACCGGGCGCAGCCGGCGCCCGAAGTTTCTCTGCCTGGATTCCGCCTATCACGGCGACACCGTTGGGGCGGCCAGCCTCGGCCACATTGATTTGTTTCACCACAGTTACGCCGGCTTGCTTTTCAAAACCGGCCAAGTCATGTCCCCATACTGTTATCGCTGCCCCTTCAACCGCGCCCAACCGGAGCGGGCCGACGCCCGGGAATACCGCCAATGCCATTGGGAATGCGTGGGCCAAGTCGAGCAGAAATTCGCCGCGCAGAAGAAGAAAGGCGATCCATACGCCGCCTTTGTTTTTGAGCCCCTCATCCAGGGCGCGGCCGGCATGATCCCGCAGCCTTCCGGCTGGCTGGGAAGGGTGGCGGAAATCGCCCGCGGCCACGGGGCCCAATTGATTGCCGACGAAGTGATGACCGCTTTTGGCCGCGCCAGCGTGAGCGTCCCAAGCCTGCTGGCCTGCCACCAGGAAAACGTGCATCCCGATTACGCGGCCCTGGCCAAGGGGCTGACCGGCGGCTACCTGCCTCTGGCCGCCACCCTGACCACGCGCGAGGTTTTCGAGGCCTTTCTCGGCGAATACGGCGAGTTCAAAACATTCTTTCACGGCCACAGTTTCACGGGCAATCAACTGGGAGCGGCGGCGGCGCTGGCCAGCCTGGAAATCCTGGAATCGCCCGCCAGCCTCGCCGCCCGTCAGGCGCTGGAGAAAATTTTGCGGGAAGAACTAAAAACGCTCTGGCCGCTCCCGCAAGTGGGCGACATCCGCCAGGTTGGATTGGTCGCGGGAGTGGAACTGGTCAAAAACTGGAAGACCCGCGAAGCCTGGCCGTTGCGCGAGCAGACCGGCATCCGCGTCTGCGCCGCCATGGCCCGGCGCGGCGTGCTGACCCGTCCGGTCGGCAACGTCATTGTCCTGATGCCTCCGTATTGCACCAGCAGAATTCAGGCGCAAAAAATGGTCAGGGCGCTGGGTGAGTCGGTTGGGGAGACGCTGGGGAAGGGGGGTTAACTGGCGCAGCCCGCCCCGGTTTGAAGCTGGCGTTGCGCAACGCGGTTTCGATTGTCTTCCGGTCGTTCTCCGGCATGGTGGGCGCCGCTTTGCGCATCATTTGCACAAACCAGTCCACCTCAGCCGGTTCATTGGGATAGCCGATGTTGGCGTTGCCGGAGTTGGAAGCGGACGGACATTTGGAATTGACGATGAGGGAACCCTGCGCATCCAGGAAGGCGGAATAGGGAAGCCCCGCCAGTGCGCCGCCGAGCTTTTCCATGAGGACATCCGCCCCCGGGTTTTCCAGCAATTTGTTCGTTGGACTCTCCATAACCACGAGCTTGACCGGGACAAAATACTTCTCGAAAACGGGTTTGATGTCGGCCCGGTCCAGAAAGGCGTCCAACTGCTTGCACCAACCGCACCAAGACGCGCCGAAGTGGACGAAGATGGTTTTTTGTTCAGCCGCCGCCCTGGCCTTGGCCACCGTTAATACTTTGTCGGCCGATGGCGGGTCGGCAAAGGCTGCCGGCGGCGCGAAAGAGAACACAACCAGAAAAAAAGAGAGCGACTTCATGGGTCGTTTCGTACGCCCGGACGGGATTGAAATCAAGTCGAATCCAGGCCTGCCATTGTGCCGGCTGGGAATTTGAAGATCGCATCCTGCAAATCGGTGGCGTTCCTCTGGAAAGCCGGCTGGAGTCCCTGTTAATCCTCCTTCGGCTCCAGCTTGGCAATGGCCGCCATGATTTCTTCTGCCACCTCCTGATAAATCGCTTTGACACGAGGCTTGGCGCACGCGCGGGCCTCGGCGCGCCGGGCCGCGAAGTCCATCGGCCGGCCATACTTGACCGTCAGCCGCCGCCGCGGACGGGGCCAGCATTGCCGCCGGCCATAAGCCTGGTAGGTGCCGAACAGCCGCACCGGCACGACCGGCGCGGTGGATTTGATCACCGCCAGGCCGAGGCCGGCACGGGCCGGTTGCAGTTGGCCGTCCGGCGTGCGCGTGCCTTCCGGAAACAGGAGGATGGCGCCGCCGCCTTCCAGCCGCTCCAGGATGGCTTTGAACCCGCCGCCGGTCCCGCCGTCGCGGTCCACCGCCACCACCTCCCAGGAACGGAGAATGGCGGCCAGGATCGGAACACGGAACAGCGAGGCGCGGGCCAGATAGCTGATGGGCCGATTCAAGCCGGCCCCCGCCAGCGGCGGGTCTATATAACTGGCGTGGTTGCACGCGAGAATGACCGGACCGGACTCCGGCACCCGTTCCGCATTGAACACCCGCCAGCCAAAATAGAAGCGGAACAGGCCGCGGAAAAAATGCCAGCCGATTTTGTAGCTGGGGTTCATTTCGGCGGACGGGACGGGAACCCGGCAAGCTTCTGCCTGACCTCGTTGAGAATGAGCGCGCTGGTCTCCTCGGCGGTCATGCGGGAGTTGTTGATCACCGTTGCGCCCAGCGCGATCATCAAGGGCGCCGCGGCCCGCTCGCTGTCGCGTTGATCGCGCGCCGCCAGATTCTCGCGGACCCCCTCGGCCGCCCGCCGCTGGGAGCGTTCCTGCAGGCTGGCGTCGAGGTAGAATTTGAAAGCGGTTTCGGGAAATACATGGGTCCCAATGTCGCGGCCTTCCATCACCAGGTTGCCGAACTTGACGCACTCCCGCTGCTGGCCCTTCATCCATCGGCGCACGGCGGGCACGGCGGCAACGTGGGGCACGGCGGCGCTGACTTCGGCGGTGCGGATTTCCTTTTCCGGGTAGTAACTGTTGACGCGCAGAATCACCTGGCGGTCCACGCATTGCAGCGAGGTCTTCCATTTGCGGCAGAGAGCGGCCACGGCTTTGGCATCGTGCGGATCCACCCCTTGTTGCAAGGCATGCCAGGCCAGCGTGCGATACATCGCCCCGGTATCCACGTAAATGTAGCCCAGCTCCCGCGCCACCCGTTTGGCGTTGGTGCTTTTGCCGGAGGCGCTGGTGCCGTCTATGGCGATGACGAGATTGGGTGTATTCAAGTGTTTGACAGGATTGGGCTAATCGGCGAACAAGGCCTCCCCGCGCAACGGCCGCCGCTGGCGCGCGTCCAGAATGGTTGCGCCCAGGCCGCCGGGCGGCCGGGCGGCCAGCTTTTGGAAAAAATTGGGAAACGTTTTCTTCACGCAGGCAGGATTCTTGATTTTAAGGCCTGCCACTTTCAATCCCAGAATGGCAAAACACATCGCCAGGCGATGATCCTGGTAGGTTTCGATTTCCGCCCCGCGCAGTTTTCCCGCCGCCGGGAAAATGGCCAGGCTCTCCCCCTTCTCCACCACCCTCACGCCGCATTTGCTCAAGGCGGCGCGCATCGCCGCCACCCGCTCGCACTCCTGCACGCGCAGCCGTTGCAAGTCCGTGAACTTGACGGGCCTGGCGGCGAAAGGCGCCAGCACCATCGCCGTCATGATGCTGTCGCCCAGCTGGGTCCGCCGCGAAACCGTGGCGGGCAGCGGGAGAAAATCGGGGAAGGCCGCGTCCATTTGCCAATGGGAGACGGGGAAGGAGGCGACGGTGATCGAGCTGGGCGGCGGCAGCAGCCATTGGGCCGCGCAAAAGTAACTGGCGCTGGAGGCGTCGGGTTCGACTTGAAAGGCGCCCCCATCCCGGGGAAACGAATTGATGAGCTGGAGGGTCATGTCCAGGTAGCGCTCCTGTTCCGCGTTTCCCTCCGCCAGCCTCACCCGCCACAAGCCGCGCCCCGCGCACAGGGCCAGGGCGGAGGCGAACTGCGAACTTTCCTCCGTGCTGACCGCGCAAGCGGCGTTCGCGCGCGGCCCTGTTCCAAAAATGTCCGCCGGCAGCCGGTGGCTCGGCGAATCCACCCGGTAACCCAATTCACGCAGGGCGTTGAACAAACCCGCCTGCGGACGTTCCTGCATCCGGGAAGTTCCCACCAGGCGATAGACGCCCTGGCCCAAACAGACCAGTGCCGCCAGGAACCTCGCGGCGGTGCCGGCATTGCCCACAAAAAGTTTCAGCGGCCGGGCGGCCGTTCCCGCCCTGGGGATTTTTCCGCCCAGCCCGCGCACGACCAGCGTTCGATTGCACAATTCCTGGCGATCCGCCCGCACCTTGATTTGAAAACCGAGGCGGCCCAGGCTGTCCACCATAACCTGGGTGTCCTCGCTCCAGAGCGCGCCGCGCAGCGTGATTTCCCCGCCGGCCAGCGCCGCCAAAATCAAGGCCCGATTGGTCAGGCTCTTGGAACCCGGCACCGTGATTTCCGCCACGACCGGTTTTTCCAGAGGCACCATCTCGATGAGTTCAGGAATTGCCATCCTTGGGATGATACATGGAAGACGGCCCGGCGGCAAAGATTGTTGGCCATCCTCCCTCTTGCCTCCTCGCTTTTGTTTATCCCCTCCTCATTCCGGAGACATGGTGGCCGAGCGGGCCCGCCATTGTTCGCGTCGCTGTTGGGCTTTGGTGAAGAATTCCTCGATGGCCGCGACGTCCTCCCGTTCCAGGGCGAGTTGGAATTCCTGCAAGTCCGCCACAAAAACGCCCAGCACCCGCCCCAGGTTTTTGCGGTTGGCCAGGGCCACGTCCCGCCACATTTCCGGCGAACTGGCGGCGATGCGGGTGGTGTCGCGAAAACCGCTGGCGCAGACCAGTGCCTGCTCCTTGGGATGGGCCGGGCTCAACACGTAGTTGGCCAGTTCCGCCGCCACCACATGGGGCAAATGGCTGGAGCGGCTCACCAGGTCGTCGTGCAATTCCGGCGTCATGCGCACGGGCCATCCGCCCAGCGCCTTCCAAAAATCCTGCACCGCCCCCACCGCCGGCGCGGGCGATTGCCGGGTGGGTGTGACCAGGCAGATGGCGTTGTTGAACAGATCGGCGCGGGCGGCGGCCAGGCCGGTTTTTTCCGAGCCGGCCATGGGATGACTGCCGACAAACCAGGCCTTGACCTCGCGCAGGAGCGGTTCGAGTTCCTGGGCCACGCCCGCCTTGACGCTGCCGACATCCGTCACCACGACGCCCGGTTTCAAAAAGGGCCGCATTTGCAGAGCCAATCCGCGCATTTGGGAAAGCGGCGTGCAGAGAATCACGAAGTCGGCCCGCCCGACCGCTTCCTTCATGTTTTGCGTGGCCAAATGGGCGATGCCCAGCCGCTGACATTCGGCCACACTTTCCTGGCGGCGGACAAAAGCATGCACTTGCACGGGCCATTGGCGCTGGCGGATGGCCAGCCCGAGGGAGCCTCCCAATAGGCCGGCCCCAACTATCGTGATTTCTTCCAAGTGCATTCCGCATTAAAGATCAAACTGCCCGGCGGCAAAAGCGAAAATTGCGCGGCCTGGAAAAAGGGCTGCTCCTTGGCCGGCTTTTTCTCCAACTGCAATGGCAAAAGAATTGGGAGAAATGGGCGTGACAAGGGCCGGGCGCGGCGTATATTGCACCACCTTTCGGTGACCCTATCGTCTAGTGGTTAGGACATCGCCCTTTCACGGCGGTAGCAGGGGTTCGACTCCCCTTAGGGTCGCCATGTTGATTATCAACGACTTGCGTAAATCCACTCAAAAGTAATAACCTCTGGTAATAACAAGTTTGCCAATGTTTGGGGATGTTTGCCGGTGTCACCGCAGACTTTCTTTCAGAATTTCTGATTCCAGACGTACCCCCTCCTCCTGCTCCCACCCCTCCCCGCAATAGCCCCTCTTCCTGCGCTATAAAGTATTGACAGAGGCCATTTAGCTCTCTGTTGGTTCCGCCTCCTCCGAGCCCCGGGATCTGCCCTCAATTCAAACCATAAGCAATAAACGCCTGCTCCTGACCGGGACGGGCGTTTTTGCTTTTCCCACCAGAAAGGACACCGTATGACCGCCAATGCAGGAGTAATTTTATGCACAGATGTTGTTCCCAGAATCCGTTCCGCCATCCCGGCCGCCGTCAATTGCGTCGGTTGTGAGGATGCCGAGGAAATCATACAGGATGGCACGGCAATGGCCGCGAAGATGATGCACAACGCCGAGAGAAACGGCAAGAAGGTGACCCGGGCTGCCACTGGCCGGCGCGGGGAAATCAGCGCGGGCAACATCGCCTATTTCACCATCGTCAAACTCAGGAATGGCTGCCGTTCCAGCGGCATGGTGACTGGCGATGTCTATGGCGCCGGGACACAGATCAACGGCAGGACCAGGCTGACCTCATTGGATGAAGTGGCGGCCAGGGATGAAGAGAGCGGCGGTGAAGTATTTGAATTCCATGACGTGCTGGCGGATGGAGGGGAAGACCCGGCGACGAAGGCAACCAGGAAAATAGATTGGCAGGAATTCGTCGCTGGATTGCCGGAGCGTGAAAGGGCGGTGATCCAGTTCATGGTGGAAGGGAGATCGCTCCGGGATGCAGCTCATGCCCTGCGGGTGAGCGATTCGGCCATGCAGCAAAGCAAACGGGATTTGAGGGTGAAAATTCTCGAATTCATGGGTGCCGGGATTTTGGTCGAAATTCAGCGCCGGCCTCAATGGAAACAGAACCTGGAGACCATCCGGGAGAAGATGGCCTGCCGGGGGGAACGTCGCTGCTGACATCCGGGGAAGCCGGGAAAGGCAGGCGACGCAGGCACCCGGATTGGCCATTCCGCAGCAGGAGGAGCAGCACCCGCTTACCCCTCCGTCAAGAACGGTGGGAAAAGGAATTCGCCAGCGCGGGTTCCTTTTCTTTATCTGTCGGGCGCGACTGAGACGAGGGTTCGAT
>CAVPOM010000009.1:0-452346 GCA_963707025.1 uncultured Verrucomicrobiae bacterium
GAAGTCGAATGGATGCAAAACGGGCGGTTTAGAATGGGATCTTCTTCCTGTGGCTTTTCTTCGGAGGATTCACTGAAAACTCTTCTTCCTTCTTCTCCGCCTTGATTTTTCTTGCGGCTGGATTTTGTTCCGCTGATTCGGCTCGGTTTCCCGATACTGGTTCCTTTTGATTTTGGAACCGATGAAGCCGCCGCAACCCCGACACAAGTGCTTGAACTGCAAGGAACTTTTTCTTCCCGATTACCGGGGCGGACAACGACAGCGCTATTGCCTCAAACCCGACTGCCGCAAGGCCCGAAAACGCGAACTCATGCGGGCATGGTTGGCCAAGCCGGAGAACGAAAATTACTTCCGGGACGAGGAGAACGCCCAGCGAGCCGCGACTGGCAGAAGGAGCATCCGGGTTATTGGAAGAACACCGCTCGTTACCGGTGCCGTACCTTACAAGACGGCTGTTCGCAGCAAGTTCCTGCGCCACAAGAAGTTGCGAAAAATGCTCCCGACTGTACCTTACAAGACCTCTGTTCGATGCAAGTGCCTCTGTTTGTGGGGCTTATCTCCATGTTCGTCGGCAGTACCTTGCAAGACGACATCGCCACCAGTGCCCGGCGCTTGGTAAGCAAGGGACACGACATTCTGGGCATGGTGCCCGGCATGAACCTTGAAAGATTATTGCATGAAAAAACGTGTCCTCAATCCGGAGCGGCTCCGGAAAGTCCCGCCCCAGTTCAGCTGGATCGATCACCGGCTGGTGCGGGAAAACTACTTCCTCCGGTGTGATCACGCGGCTTGGGCGCTCTACCTGTTCCTGACCAGCGTGGCCGACGTCGAGGGACTGAGCTACTACTCCGACGCCTCGCTGATGCGGCGCTTGAAAATGGATCAGGTGGGTCTTTCGGCCAGCCGCCAGCAATTGGTCCAAGCCGGGCTGATTGCCTATGAAAAACCCTTTACCAGGTCCTGAGCTTGGAACCCGTCAGCGGAGACCGGTCCGGCCCGGTCAGCGTGGGGGACATTTTGCGCAAGGCGCTGGGAGGTGCGGCATGATCGATTATCAAACCTATTGCCAGATTCGGCAGTTGTTCACCGAAAAGAAGCTGGGCCTGCGGCAGATCGCCCGCGAACTCAAACTGGGTTTGAACACCGTCCGCAAATGGGCCGGGCGGGAGAGTTTTAAGCCCGCCGCCATCCCTCAGCGCCCCAGCAAACTTGATCCGTTCAAGGGCGACATCGTCCGCCTGTTGGAACAACATGCTTACTCGGCCCAGCAGATTTTCCAGCAACTCAAGGAGCGGGGCTTCCAGGGACGCTACACCATCCTCAAGGAGTTCGTGCGCCAGGTGCGCCCCAAACCGCGGCCGGCTTTCCTGACGCTCCACTTTGAACCCGGAGAGTGCGCCCAAGTGGACTGGGGATGCGCCGGTTCGGTCCCGGTGGGATCCACCCAGCGCCGCCTGTCCTTTTTTATCATGGTGCTGGCCTTCAGCCGCAAAATGTATCTGGAGTTCACGCTGGCCGAAACGATGGAGCATTTTCTGGCCTGCCACCAGCACGCCCTGGAATACTTCGGTGGGGTGGTGTGCCAGGTTTGGGTCGATAACTGCAAGGTCGCCGTCTTGAGCCGGGTCGGCACCTCGATCACGTTCAACCCGCGTTACTTGGATTTTGCCAACCATCACGGTTTTCAAATCAGAGCCTGTGGCCCATCTCAGCCCCAGGAAAAAGGGCGCGTCGAGAATGGCGTGGGATATGTCAAAAAGAACTTCCTCAACGGTCTGCAACTCTCGGATTTTCAAGCCGTTAATCCGGCGGCGCGCTATTGGTTGGACACGGTGGCCAATATCCGGGTTCACGGTCAGACCCAAAAAACGCCCCAGGAACTCTTCACCCAGGAAAACCTCAAGCCCCTCCATCCGCTGCCTTATGAGGCGGCCGTCGTAGGCCCCGTCCGGGTCAACAGTCAGTTCCGCATCATCGTTGATGGCAACCGTTATTCGGTCCCCTGCCAGTATGCGTCGAGCCAGCTCACCTTGAAACGGTTCGCCGACCGGCTCCTGGTTTATGACCAGGAGAAGCTGGTGGCCGAACATGTGCGCCGTTACGACCGCAACCAGGACTACGAGTTGCCCGACCATGTGGCGCCCTTGCTCTTGCACCGTAAAAAGGCACGCGAGCAAAAGCTCTACCTGCGCTTTTTGGCCCTGTGCCCCAAGGCCGACGATTACTATCAGCAACTGGAACAGCGGCGTCTCAATCCCAAACATCACGTCCAGAAGATCGTCGCCTTGAGCGAGCTTTATGGCGTCGAAGCGGTCGCTCGCGCCATGGAAGACGCCTTCACCTATCAGGCTTTTTCCTGCGAATACATCGCCAACCTTTTACAGCAACGCCAGCATCCGCCCGAGGAACCCGGCGCGTTGCACCTGACTCGGCAACAAGACCTGCTGGAGTTGGATCTGCCCGCGCCAGACCTCTCTCTTTACGACTCCAAGAACCAACCCGACTCTCCACCCAACCCATGAACGACGATCAACTTGTGACGCATTTGTTTTACCTCAAACTCTCCTATTTTCAGGAGCACCACCAAGCCCTGGCCCAAGAGGCGGCGGAGAAAAACTGGACGCAACTGGACTTTCTAAGCCGCCTGGCCGAAGGCGAAGCCCTCCGGCGGAAGGACCGGGCGACCCAGCGCCGCATCCAGGCGGCGCGCTTTCCGGTCATTAAAACCCTCGAACAGTTCAACTGGACTTGGCCCAAGAAAATCAATCGAACCCAAGTGCAAAATCTCTTCCGCCTCTCCTTCCTCAAGGCCAAGGCCAATGTCATTTTCATGGGCGGCGCCGGCCTCGGAAAGAGCCACTTGGCGACCGCGCTGGCCTATGAGGGCTGTCTGGCCGGCCACACGGTGCTGTTCACCACCGCCATCAACATCGTCAACACTCTGGCGGCGGCCCAATCCACCCACCGCCTCAAAGCCGAACTCAAGAAATACATGAGCCCCAGCATAATTTGTATTGACGAGCTTGGATATTTGCCGATCAATAAAACCGGCGCCGATTTGCTCTTCCAAGTCTTCAGCCAGCGTTACGAGACCGGTTCGACCATCGTCACGACCAACCAGCCCTATAAAAACTGGCCCAAAATCTTCAACAACGACAGCACCCTGACCAGCGCCGTGCTGGACCGGCTCCTGCACCACGCCGAAACGGTGATCGTGGAAGGCCGGAGTTACCGTATGAAGGATCAGATCGAAACACCCTAACATCCCGCACTCACGGCTCTTTCGGTGGGCTCATTTGCTTCCGCGCCGCCGGGATCGTCGCTTCGTAGTCCGCCAAATACTTCTCAATCGAGTGCGCCGTGCCAGTGACTCGAAGCTCGGCGTTCACTCGATCAATTAAAATGGGCGCGTTCCCTGCCAGCCTATCCCGCGTCTCGCCAGAGGCCAAGTATTTACGACTCTGGTAAAAGAAAACCCACCCGTAGGGTCGTTTGAGCGTGTCCTCTTTGACCACAATAGCCTGATCTCCCGTGACGATCCTAATCCAGGTCTCGGCCAACTCCAACGCTTGAGCAAACGTGAGCATATAATGTTACCCTTTTAATCATGCAACAACCGATCCGTTGTCAACCGCCCGTTTTGCATCCCGTCCTCGCCGCCGCCCACACTGGGCCAAGCACCGCCGGCGCAAGGCCGCCGCCAAAACCCATATGCGGTTGAATCTGCAGAATCTTTTGCCCGGTTTTGTCATTGTGGACACTGCCGCCGAGCACGACAACCGACGGGCGCGGGAACTGTGCGCCGACTTGAAGAGCGGCGAAATCGCCTTGTTCGACAAGGGTTATGTGGACTTCGGCCACTTGCGGGATTTGGACGGGCGCGGGGTCTTTTGGGTGACGCGGGCCAAGGAGAACATGGGCTATGAGGTGGTGCGGAAAATGCCCGCCTCCAGAGACCCGAAGATTTTGCGCGACGAAGTGATCGTCCTGAGCAACGAGAACAAACCCGCGCCGGAGTTGATGCGCCGGGTGGTGGCGCTGGTCGAGATTGATGGAGAGGAACGGGAAATGACCTTCCTGACCAACAACCTGGAGTGGAGTCCGCGCAGCGTGGCCGACCTTTACCGCTGCCGCTGGCAGATCGAAGTCTTCTTCAAACAAATCAAGCAGACCTTGCAGTTGGCGGATTTTCTGGGCCACAACGCCAACGCCGTGCGCTGGCAGGTGTGGACGGCGCTGTTGACCTACGTGCTGTTGCGCTACCTCAGTCACCTCTCCAACTGGGCGCACAGCTTCACCCGGCTGTTCACGATTTTGCGGGCGGCGCTCTGGGAGAAATATGATCTGCTCAATTTGCTGGCGTGCTATGGGACAGCAGGCGGCAGCTTTCGCCACTTGGCGCGGCCCGAGCAGGCGTATTTCCCCGGCTTCCAATAAAGCTATGGGACAGCACACGCGCCCAAACAGGCGCATACCAAACCCAAAAGCCAAACTCGGAAAAATCAAAATCTCATTTTACCCCGAAGACCAATTAAACCCTTGCAAATGAACAGGTCAGCACCAGACTTTTCCCCTTATGAGACGGGTGTGTCCTATCTTCTTATGTTTTATCGCCTACATGCCACTGATTCCAACAGAACGAAACTCTTGGAGCAACTTGATAAAGCTTTGCTCAACGTGCCCCTTCTCGATTGGAATGCGTTCATAATCCTTGCCTGAAATAGCTGGATTAAAGTTCGCTCCATCCTCCACAACCATCATTACATGCTTGCCCTTTCCTTGAGCATACGCGGATTCAGAAATTAGCCAACTGTGCTCTCGATTGCTTGTGACTAGACCGATGTAAATATATTGCTCGTCAATCAGTTTCTTCACTTTGTTTGGAATTGCCTCTGCTGTATATTTTTCTGCTGTCACCACTCGGAAGCCAAGCAGAGATAAGAACGTCGTCAGACTTGCGGAGGGTTTATTGGCATCCTCCTCAAAATGCCTTCCCAGAAAAATGGTTGCTTGCAAATTTCTTTCCCGCTCTCGGTCCACGTCAGGAATACTGGGATTGCCCAAGCGGAATTCATCGCGAACAAACGAATGAGCGACTATAGCAAGGTCGTCGTCGTTTGACTGAACCGTGACTTCCACACTGTATCCCTTAAAGTTGATTGTGAACCGGATTGCTTTCTCAGGCTTTTCGGCTCGGAAGATTGCCTCAAGGTAGAAAAATGTGAAGCGAGGATTCTTCTTGAGTGCCGCTACGAATTCCTCAAACGACGCTGCGGTCGCGCTTTCATATTTGTTGAAGGTAATTTGGCGCACCTGATTCAGTTCGGTGGCAATGCACATTTCGCGGTTTGCCGCAAACTTTGGAAGCAACGACAATTTTTCCGAAAAGTCCAAGTCCTTTGGCCAGATGTGGTAGTTAAACGTTCTTGTCATATCGGCAAGTGAATAGCAATTATTTCACGCGAGTTGCATGCCCAGTTTCGCTTCGTCCAAGATGTCACGGACGGTAAAGGCTTTGATTATTTTGCCACTGCGTTTGAAGAACGCGGCGATTTCCGTGTAGGCATCCTCGGTAAAGTCAAACGAGACGAAAAACCCGATGTCGCACTGCTCCCGCATCATTACGGACTCGAACGAGTCAATGTCCGGGCGACCGGCCTTGTCCTTCTGCTTAACCTGAATCGGATACCAGCGTTCTTTCAAAGCGAGTTCATCTTCTTTTTTCTGGCGGGGCGTGGTGCTGGACGAAACGGGATAAATGCGGCCATCTATGCCCATGTCGCCGACTTGCACCTTGTTGGGGATGCCGCCCAGGGCAATGACGGCCCAGTTCTCAAATTCAAATGGCGGAATGGCCCGCAGCTTCTCTTCGCTCCACGGCAGGCCCCGCACAACGTAGCCGCGCCCGACTTTCCAAAGCGGCTCGCTTTCCGGCAGTCCGCAAACGTCGCGCAGGCGTTTCGCCATGACCCGGCAGGCAGTGGGTGAAATATCAATGCCGATCCACTGGCGTTTGAAATTCTGCGCGGCGACAAGCGCCGTGCCGCAACCGCAAAAGGCGTCCAAGATTATGTCGTTCTCGTTGCTGCTTACCTCAATAATGCGTTCGAGAAGTTTCAGGGGCTTTTGGGTCGGGTAGCCGAGGCGTTCTCCGCCGCTGCTAATTCCACGAAGCATGTCTATGTCGTCCCACCAACTGCTCAAAGATACGCCCTTGCTTTCGTCAAGGTATCGCTTTTGATAGACCATGCCTGTCTTGCTATAGACAAGCCGCCCTTCTCGCTCCAAACGCTCCATGTTTTCCTTGCTGTAACGCCATGCACGGGTGACACCCTTCCACTCAAAAACCGGACAGCCTTTGGCAGCGCCGCCAGGCCCGGTCACGTCGGCCTTGTTGTACCGTCTGCCCGTGCCTTCCTCAACGTGCTTGTACCACGAATCAACGGTGGATTGTGGCAATGGAGTGAACTTGGCGTTGAAAGTATAGCTGTCGCTTCCGACGTAATAAAAAATGCTGTCGTGGACGCGCCCAAAATGTTTTGCGCCTTGGCCGACATCGCTTTTTGCATCGCTGCGCTTCCACACAATTTCATTCACAAAATTATTTTCTCCGAAAATCTGGTCGAGCATGACCTTGACATAATGACTGGCGTGCCAGTCGCAGTGATAATAAAAACTGCCGGTCTTTTTGAGTACGCGGGCGAGTTCCACGCAACGCGGGCGCATAAACTCAATGTAGGCTTGTGTGCTGGCGTGGCGGTCATCGAAGCGCCGCTTTTCGCTGGTTTCCGGCCAGAACACTTCGTAATTGCGATTCGAGTTGAACGGCGGGTCAATGTAAATGAGGTCAGTGCAGGCGTCCGGCAGTTTCTTGAGTTGTTCCAGGTTGTCCCCGCAATAAATGACGCGGGTGTCCACCAGCGATGATGGGCGGCGCGGGACGACAGACGCCTTCACGTCCGCGCCCTGCTGAACCGCCCGTTCAACGGCAGGGAATCTTTTGGCCATGTGCGTAAGTTAAAAGCGTTAATGCAACGGGTAAAGCGAAAACCGCCAAGGAAACGTTAGCGGTAATTACCAGATTAGAAGGCCGTGGGCCGTTGAGGCCGTGGGGCCGGGGGGGCGGGGGGGCCGTGGGCCGTGAGGCCGTGAGGCCGTGGGGCCGGGGCCCAGATTTCATTATGAGCGGCAACCCATCGGGAATAATAATCAAACTGGCCTTTGAATCCGGCATTTTGCGGGAATTGTTTGGAAATTGAATAATTGGCTGGGTATTTACCGGATAAATGCCGGGGGGCTTGGGACATTGTGCTGGGAGCACTGGGGATGCCGTGGCGGCGGGCCGGGGCCGTGGGGGGGGGCGGTGAGACAGGGGCCATGAGGCCGGGGGCGGTGGGGCTGGGGTGGTGAGGCCGGGGGCCGTGGGGCTGGGCCGTGAGGCCGGGGCCGTGGGGCTAGGGCGGTGAGGCCGGGGCGGTGAGGCCGGGGCGGTGAGGCCGGGGCGGTGAGGCTTGGGGCCGTCAGTCCGGGCCATGAGGCTGGGGTTGTCAGGCCGGGGAGTGATAATCAAACTGGCCTTTGAATCCGGCACTTTGCGGGAATTGTTTGGGAATTGAATAATTGGATGGGTATTTACCGGATAAATGCCGGGGGCTTTGGGACACTGTGCCGGGAGCGCTGGGGATGCCGTGGCGGGGGGCCAGTGGGGCAGTGGCCTAGATCGGCGGCGTTTTGTTGCCTCCCGTGCGGCCGGGGGGAGAGGCTTTCCCGGTTTTCCATTCCACTCCCTCACTAGGGCTTTAGTGGAATGGAAATAATTCCACCCATTTTCCGTGGAAATTCCGTGGAATTTAGGTGGAAAATCATGGCTTCCAACAAAGCAGCTTGTTTTCATCGAGTTGCAAGTGGGAGCCAAAGCGTCCTGTCAGGCTGAGAGCGTTATAGGCGGCAGATTGAGCGCAGCCGGATTGCTCCATAAGCTTCTCCACGGCTTGTTTTTTCCCCGTTTTCGCTCCGCCACTGTCAAAGAGGGCAATCAAGTCGTTCTCGGTGACGATGCGGCGCTTTTCGTTTTGAGAATCGAATTCCTGCCAGTCGAAAGCCTCAACAGGCGCAAATAGGCCGTTGCGCCTCTCCCAAACAGAGGGAGAGCCAAGCTCACCGTCATTATTTTTGCAGCATGTCCAGATCACTCGATTTTCTTCTGGCTCTTGGGAAGCGTGCTGCAATATGAAAACGGAGCGCGGCACAGAGGTAGGAACGTAAGAGCCGGAAATAAGGTTCATCAGGCTGCGTCCTGAATGCTTTTCGTCGCCCTGCGGCTTCCTGGTATGGGCAACGATGCCCAAAGCCGGGCCGTTGTCACCAGCCGGAATCACAGAACGAATCCGGTCGAATGTTTCGAGATAATCGCGGGCCTTTTCATCACGCGCGGCGGCGTTCCAAGGGTCAATCATTACAACATCAGGGGCAAAACATTGAATGGCTTTGCTTAATTGCGAGCAAAAACCAAGATGATCGAAGGCAAAGCCGTATGGGGGTGGGGCGGAAACAAGCACCCGCTGGCTTAAATCTTCGCAATTCAGATCCAAAAATTCCTTTGCGAGGCGTAAACGCCCGTTTTCATTTTGGACTATGAGGGTTTTGAATTGGCGTGGGACTTTCAGGCCAAACCAGTCTTGGCCGGTTGCCCCGGCAACTGCCAGGGCTATGGTGGCGCGGCTTTTGCCGACGCCGGGACAACCGCCAATCACAAAAACCCCGCCGCGCGTTATATGCGAATCCCCGGCCAAAACCATATTCTGAGGGGGCTTGTAGTCGCGCAACTCAAGGGGCGAATGGAATTCGATAAATCGCCTTGCGGTCGCGTCGCTCGGTTTGTCTTCGCCCGCCGTTATTGCGTTTTCCAAGTTCTCAAGCGTTGGCATTATGTCGGCAGTCAAAGGATTGTCCTTTCTGAACTGTCGTCTGGATTGAAATAAAGCAGTCTTTGGCGTCCGTCTCCCGTCGCGCCAATTGTTCTTTGCGCCCCGGCCAATCTGCTGAGACGGCTCGGATTCTTGTTTGACTGGTCAATGCCAAAGCGTTCCAGCAAAGCGAACATTTGGCCGACTTTGGAGCGATAGCTTGCCTGGTCTGGCGCATTGATGCGCACCCAAGCATGGAGCGACTTTCCCCCGCTCGTCAGAATCGCATTGATTGGCAGCGGCAGGCGGGAAAAAAGAGGAATTTGGAGCGAAAGCGGCAAATAATCGCATTCCAGCAACGCAAAGCGAAATGCCGTGATATTTGCATCCGTTATGCCCTTGCCGTCCGTTGGATTCATACGAATCCAAGCGCCGGCGTCGCTCTGCGGAGTCCCCGCGTCTCGAATTGCCCGCATAAGTTCATCGCGTTCCAGTGTGCGCCCATAGCCTTTGGGATTTGCCTTGCCCTCGCTTGTCGAAAATTCAGTGACGATATTTATTTGTTCACCGGAAAAATACATGCCCGCAAGGAACATGAGCGAATCAAAGCGCCAATCTTCAAGCGGTCGCCACGGTGACGCTTCCCACAAGTCCGCCTCGCCACAGCAAAACCCGGCAAGAAACGATTCGGCTTGCGTGACTGGCGAGCAACGAGGCACACCCAAACGCCGCGACGGAGCGGATTTGCGCAAATCTGGACGCCCTTCTTTTGCGCTTGCCCAACCGATAACGCCCCGGATTTCATCATCGGAAACGTCCAACCCGTAACCAGGGCGAACTTGTCGAAAGATTGCCTCGTTATCGAATCCTCTCGCCACAAGAGGGCAAACGATTTCCACAATTTGCTTGTGCCGCCCGCCGGGTTTTGCAGGATTCAACAACTTGCGCTGAATTCTGGCGGGAACATTCGGCTTGGCGTTATTCATTATGAGCCTCTCTACCAATCCCAGAAGCCGGGTTTTGCGGTCATGTTCAACTTGGGCCTGTGCTCCTCTATCAGCGCATTTTGCAATTCCACGGCGTTTTCCTTGCGCGTCTTGAAAACTGCAATTTCGACGTTTGACCGGGCAAAGGTTGGCCCGCTGGTTTTGCCTGTCCAGTGCTGGAAATGCCGAAGCAGGGTCGAATTGAGGCGCCCCGTATGGCTCTCGCCGATATAAACGATGCTGCCCAAGAAACCCTTTGCCCGGATGATGTAAACCCCTGATTTCCCGGCAAGCTCGCGAACCCAGGGACTAATTTTCCGCCCGTCCATCAAATTTTTAAAGTTCATAGTGATTTTGGAAACTGATTCAAGTTTATTTGGGGTTAAGGTTTGGTAATGGCGTGAGAAGGTTTTTTGCTTCATTGGCTCGACGTATGGCTGAGGCGATAATCTTCGCCAAGAGACGCAAACCGTCTTCCATCGGCTCTGTTGTTTCGCTCGCGCCAGGCGCGGCAAAATCATTTTTGTTCGCGGATCGCAAAGATTTCATCAAATGGAGTTCCTTCGAGGGCGCTGAGAAGTTTTTCGCGAGTGGAGGGCGATACATTCCGTTTGCCGCTGATTAACTGCGAAACGTGCCCGCTCTGGAGGCTGGCAGCGCGCCCCAGGCTGTTTTGTGACATGTTGCGCCTGGCCAGAATCAGGAGCAGGGCTTTCGGCTTGATGTTGACTCTAATTTTCATTGTTTGTTTTGGCGTACATTCCGCTTGCACAAACATTCGCACCGCTTGCGCTTGCCGTCAATGAAATATTTGCACAAAACGCTTGCAAGAGTTAACAAAATGGGGCACTGTTCTTTTGGAATGAAAAATGACGAACTTAAACCGGACTCGTTGGGGGCTTACTTGCGGCGTTTACGCGAGAGCAAGAATCTCTCTTTGAGAGAGGCTGCCAGACACGCGAATATCTCATCCGCCTATTTGTCGCAAGTGGAGAGCGGAAAACGGGGCAAGCGGAAAGGGGGCGAAGATCATTTCGGCCCGCACCCTCAAATTCTTAAGAAACTGGCTGAGGCTTACCACATCCCGGCAAACGATCTTTTCAGACGGGCCGGTTATCTTGACGATGGGGGAAATGCCGACGGTTTCTCCGAAGACCGCGAAATTGACCGCCTTTTTGATTTTGTGATTCACGACGCGATATTAAAAAGCATTTTTACCGTTGCGGACAAACGGGCCGTCATTGACCGATATGAGGCGCTCACGGGCAAACGTCTGATTACTTGGGCGGGGGAACCGGGCTTGAATCCGTCTGTTCAGAAACCTGAGTTCTCAGGGCTTCGCTGTCAATTTGGAAGCCTCTTTGCCGACACCCCGCACACTGACCTAACCCTTGAGGAAGTGGCTCAAGAGCTTGGGACTGGTAAAGAAGAAGTTGAAATGTTTATCGCAAACGGCTGGCTTGAAAACCGGAAGGATTTGCATGGCAACGCGCTAATTGACAAGGTGTCCCTCCGCGGTTTCAAGGACTACGCCATGCGGGACGGATTGCGTTTGCGCCGCGAAATCCCAAAGCGGCAACGACCAAACACACCAAAGGAATTCAAAGAAGTCAAAAAACGTCTTGACGCAATCGAAAAAAAGGAATTGCCAGAGAAATTGCGGAAAATCTCAAAAGCATTACTTGAAAAATATAAACCCAAGTCGAAATGATAAAAGTTGCCCTTTATGCCAGAGTGTCCTCTGAGCGCCAAGCCGAGAAGGACTTGTCCATTCCCGCCCAATTGAAGGCGCTCAGGAACCACGCCTTGAAACACGGATGGGAGACCGTGAAGGAATTCGTGGATGAAGCCGAAAGCGCCCGTTCTGCGAACCGTCCGGCCTTTCAGGAGATGATTGCGCACGCGAAACAAAAACCGTTGCCATTTAGCATCATTCTCGTTTGGAAGCTTTCGCGGTTTGCCAGAAACAGGGAAGATTCAATTCTTTACAAAGCCCTCCTTCGCAAGCGAGGAGTCCAAGTGGTTTCCATCAACGAGCAGATTGACGAATCCCCAACGGGGCGACTGCTGGAAGGCATGATTGAATCAATTGACGAGTTTTATTCCGCCAATCTTGGACAGGACACACGGCGCGGCATGAAAGAAAATGCCCAAAGGGGATATTTGAACGGAGCGCCGGTTTCGTATGGATACCAAGCGACATTCAAGCAAATAAACGGGGTGAAAAAGCGGGTGCTTGAACTCAATGAAAATGAAGCGCCGGTCGTAACGCGCGCCTTTGATCTTTTTAGCGAAGGGGAAGGGGCAAAAAACATCGCCCAACGGCTCAATGAAGAAGGTTTCCGCACAAGGCAGGGCAAGCCTTGGGGGCAAAACGTCATCCTTTACATGCTGAGAAACGAAATATACACAGGTACTTTCATTTGGAACCGTTTCAACAAATCCAACGGCGGAAAAGTCTTAAACCCCGAATCTGAACAAATTCGCCTTCCGAACCATCATTCCGCGCTCGTTGAGCAGGCGCGTTTCGACAAGGTTCAACGGATTTTAGCGGAGCGAGCACCCGAACGGACACACCCGCGAGTCGTCGCCAGCCAACACGTTTTGAGCGGCTTGGTTTTTTGTGCTCACTGCGGAACAAAGATGATTGCAAGCGCCGCGAAGTCCGGGCAATTCGTTTATTACGGATGTCAGCGAAAATTGAAAGAGGGGAAAGCGAGTTGTTCTCAAAAAAGCCTCAACGCGGAAAAATTGGAACCGTGTATTATTGAGGTCATCAAAGACCGCCTTTTGACTGA
Organism: uncultured Verrucomicrobiae bacterium; assembly: GCA_963707025.1. GTDB lineage: Bacteria > Verrucomicrobiota > Verrucomicrobiia > Limisphaerales > Palsa-1400 > JBEKOF01. The sequence goes on from CAVPOM010000009.1 coordinate 12,691, forward strand.
GGCGAATCTTTCCAAGATTATTGGCATGGTCATTGAGGAACTTCAAAACGACGGGCACGGGGCCAGCGACAAATTGGCAGCCTTTAAATCTCAATTGGCAGAAATCGAAAGAAAACTGAGGCGTTATTATGAGTTGATCGAGACGCAAGCCGTTCTTATGCCGGATGTTGCGTCAAGGCTTCGGGAACTCAATTCAAGCAAAGAGGCCCTGCTCGCAGAGCAGGCCAAGTGCGAATCCAATTCCCGGCGGGCTGCGCCTGCAATGCCGACTTTTGAGGTCGTGAAGGGATACGTGAACGATTTGCGCGAGACGTTGCGGGAAGGAACCATAATGCAACAAAAAGCCTTTCTCCGCTCGTTTATTAAGCGAATTGGCATTAGAGACGATCAGGCCGAAATCGAATATACCTGCCCAATAGGGCTTTCGGACGACGGCAGGCACGAGGTTCTTTCTATCGGCAAGAATGGCTCCAGAGGCAGGGCTCGAACCTGCAACATCACGGTTAATCCCGACAAGTCGGGACTCTGCCATTGAGCAACGTCTCCCGAATCCACCGGGCTGATTTCATGGATTTGATTTGCCGCTCGCGTTGCATGGCGGCAGAACGAGTTGGATGCTGCTCGGACCAAACCAGCTTCCAAGGGCCGTTTTTCCGTGCGAATTTACCGGCGATTCGATCGGTGCGATTGTGATTTTCCAACCGCACCGCAAGATCGCTCGTATGGCCGGTGTAAAAGCGGCCCTCTGCATTCTCAAGAATGTATACCCAAAACATGGAGTCAATGAAAAAGTTGGTAGTGTATCAATTTGAATTTTCATCAATCAAAGCCACAACTTCCGCCATTGTCCAGGCGTGATCGGAAACGCCTGCCTCCATCGCTGGCGTCACCCGCAACGTCTGGTGAATCCGGCAGAAGTTGTAGTGCATGAAATACAGGGCCACATTGTATTCCAGGTTTTGCAGCTTTTTGGAAAAAGCGTTCGTGAGCCTGGTAAAACGGCGCATCCCCATTCGCATTGAGAGGTTTTGCCGTTCTGTGTGGCTGGTGGAAATGTGCTTGTGATCGGGTTGCCCGGTGATGACTGCTTTCCGCGCCCCCATGCACTGCGCCGGGCTGTATCGAATCTCCGCATTGTCTTTTGGGCCAACCTGAGTGCCGTAAATTTTCTCCAGTTGCGCGTAATCAATCTCGCAACCAAAGGCGTCCTCCACTGCCTGAATATACGTTTTGAGGCCGTCTGTGGTCAATTGGACACGATGCGCCAGCCGTCCAGCCAAGTCGTGCATGAAGTGGTATGCCGCGCCAGCATCGCGGTTTCCAATAAACCAGCACGGCACGAGCTTGGTTTCCGCGTCCAGGGCCGTCCAGGTCCAAACGCTGCCCCGGCCCTGATTCTTCTGCGCTTCCGGCACGTTCTTTTCCTTGCACCCCACAAAACCCCATATTTCATCGCATTGCAGCCGCCTGCATTTCAGATTCCGCATAGCCTTATCCTGATAAATAGTGCAGGCTTTCCCGGCCTCAATCATCAAATTTACGACGGTGTTTATGGCCGTATCGGTCAAGCGGGAAGTGGCGCGGAGCGAGTTTCCCTCCACGATGCAATGGAGGATTTGCGCCCGCTTTTCAGTGCTTAATTTGTTCATGTGCGCAATATACTTGCCCGCGCAAGCATTGTCAATGAAAATCTGATAATTATTTTCGTTGCACCATATTAAACGACTCGAAGTGATGGGCGCCCTAAATACCACGCAGCTAAATCACTTTCATCAATTGCAAGTTCCTGCGCAAGTCCATGCGTTGTCGTGGACAAGTCTTGCAGATGCATATCAACTAATTCACGCAGCAGTCTTGGAGATTCTTTAGGAATATCACCATCATGCGGTTCCACCTCTCGATAGCCAAGTTTATTGATAATCATACAATAATACCTAAATTTCCTTTCAGCTATAACCCCAATGTTCTTGGCATGGTACAAAATTGCCTGCATCGAAACCCTCCATTTGAGCTTATGTCTGGCCAGACGATCAATTGTGATCGGCAGTAAAGACGGCCCAATTTCATCTTCTGGCATCAATAGTTCAGATGCGAACCGATTTGCCTGCTCCTCTTGGTCGTCTGAATCGGACGGTATGCGGTGCATTATCAAATGCCCAAGTTCATGGGCGAGAGTCCATCGGTACCGAACGGCATTTAGGCTTTGATTGATGAAAATTACCGGCACTTCTCCGACAAACATGCTGCAAGCTTCAATCTTCCTGGTGCCAAAATCAAACGGGACAATGATGCACCCCAGCGCCTCAACTGCGTCCGTGAGATTACGAACCGGGCCTGGTGGCAGCCGCAGAATACGGCGAACCTCCTGTGCGATCTTTTTTGCACCACCATGTTCGTCTGGGTCTAAATACGGCAGTTGGTTTTCAACAGCTTCAGCGGCAGAAAGCAATTGCGCGATATTCAGTTTGATGATGTTCATTTTGGCCTCACACTGCTTTAAAAGCACAACGGGGACCGCCACGCGCCTCCGATAAATTCCAACGCCAACATTTGACCACTCAATGCGTCTGTGAATCGAAAAGAATTGGGCGGGAAATCTAAGGGAAGACGCAAATTTCTTTGCCAATTCTTCTGATGGCACAAGCAATCCATCCTCAATTTTTGAGATGGTTCCCTGCGCAATGTCATTCAACTCAGCAAGTTCCCATTGTGTCAATCCACGAGCCTCCCTCGCAATGACAAGCATTTGCGGGTTAAATTCCAGTTCCGTCCGCTCGTTTTTCGGATTGCTTTTTGGGCTTGAAACGTCGCTCTGGTTGGGAAATGTGCTCTGGGAATTCATTTTGTAATGCTTCTATATCAACCGGCTTTCCGCTGGTTATGTCCAACACCCAATTAGGTTTTTCCCTAAATCCATTAGGAAATGTTAAGTAAATCCCAATATAATCCAGCCAATCGGCCTTTGGCAGAAGACCGACTGTAAATCGTTGGAATTCCGCAAACCCCTCAAGCGGTGCCTGACTATCAAAAACCACGGCAGCGGTGGTCTTGGCATTGCTGGAGCAATGATTTTCATCCAACTGTTTCACTTTAAAAAGACCGTTATTACGCACGGCAAAGACGTGGCGATTATTGTATGTAAAATATCTCACTTCTTTATTGCCACTGAACAATTCCCTGGCGTGGATCACGGCCTGCATTTGAAGCACATGCGAGCGGCAGGAATTGTCCCAGCCCGGCTCGTTGAATCTGGATAGAATATCAGACCATGCCATCGTCCACGCTTGTGTAAAAACAGGCATTATGTCAGAAAACTCGTCCGCCGCTTGCGTCAATGTCAACATCATGGAGTACATTATAGTCCCACCATCGAAATTGTCAATTGGAAAGTAAAAAATTCTTCATTTTATTCCAAATAGTCATAAATCCTTGTCCCATCGTGCTTTAGCTGCTCGCCTTGCAATAGACTTTCTCTCTCTCTTAGAGAGTTTTAATGCCCGCGCTTGGCCGCCCTTGCTGGCCCCAAGCCTGCCCAAAGCCACCGCCGCCGGGTTTTTCTCCCTAACTGGCGGGACAGTTGGTTTTGGCGGCTCCTGCCCGGTCGTTTGGGCCATAATCCGGGCCGCAAGGGAGTTCATGTTTTCGGCTTCATCCAGCTTTGATTTGCTTAGGCGCGTAGGCATGGGCCAAGATTGACCCGTTTGGAGGGGAATGCAAGCGGAAAGTTGCCGGGGCGGATTTCAAATTGATACACTACCAAAAAGTTGGCTCCAGAGGCAGGGCTCGAACCTGCAACATCACGGTTAACAGCCGCGCGCTCTACCATTGAGCTACTCTGGATCCAACGGGACGCCTAATCTACACACCCGCGCCCCATCCGTCAATGGCGCAGCGGCCGCAGTGCAAAAAAACTTTCCCCAGCCCCTCCCCGTCCAAATCCGCAATGCTCCATCCGCCATTCAATTCCCCCCAATTCGCCTCGCATTTTGCACCCGTTCCCGGCTCAATGGAACGGATGTTCGATTTGCTCACGACCGACCCGCTTTGCCGGGCGCGCCTGGGCCGGCTGGCCACCCCCCGCGGCGTGATCCAGACCCCGGTCTTCATGCCCGTCGGCACGCAGGCCAGCGTCAAGGCGCTGGACCCGCGGGAATTGCGCGAGATGGGCGCGCAAATTCTTCTTGGCAACACCTACCATCTCACCATTCGCCCCGGCCTGGATATTCTCCGCGCCGCCGGCGGCCTGCATCAATTCATGAATTGGCCCGGCCCCATTCTGACCGACAGCGGCGGCTTCCAGGTTTTCAGTCTTGCCAAAATCCGCAAAATCACCGCCCACGGCGTCCAATTCCGCTCGCACCTGGATGGCGCCCCGCTCTTTCTCGGGCCGAAAGAAGCGATGGCCACGCAACGGCTGCTCGGCTCGGACATCGCCATGGTCTTCGACGAATGCCCCCCCCATGACTGCCCCGCCAAGGCCGCCCAGGAAGCCGTCGCGCGCACCCTCCGCTGGGCGGGGGAATGCCGCGCCCAGCCGCGCCTCCCCGGCCAGGCCCTTTTCGGCATCGTGCAGGGCGGCGTCAACCCCGCCTTGCGCGAACACTGCGCCCGCGCCCTGGTCGGGATGGATTTCGACGGCTACGCCATTGGCGGGGTGAGCGTGGGCGAGCCGGAACATGAGATGATGAAAGCCATTGAAGTGACCGAGCCGTTTTTGCCCGCCGACCGCCCGCGTTACGCCATGGGCCTGGGCACTCCGGCGCAACTGGTGGAACTGGTGGCGCGCGGCATTGATATGTTTGACTGCGTTCTCCCCACCCGGGTGGCCCGCAACGGCACCGCCTTCACCCGCCGGGGCACCCTCAGCATCAAAGGCGGCGCGGTCAAGACTGATTTCGGGCCGATTGAAGCCGGCTGCCGCTGTTTCGCCTGCCGCCATTTCACCCGCGCCTACCTGCGCCACCTGCTCAACGTCAATGAAATCCTGGGCTTGCGCATGCTCAGCGTCCACAACTCCCACTTCTACCTCCAACTCATGGCCGAGATGCGCGCCCATCTGGCCGCCGGCACCTTTTCCGAATACCGCCGCCAATTCATCGCCCACTACGTTCCCACCCAAAAAATCCTGGCCGGCCGCCGCGCCAAGGCCGCGCAGGACGAGGGCCGGTAAAATCCTCTTTTCATTTCCAAAACCGCGCCCCCTGCGCTACCTTGCCCTGATTGGCGCATGATCCTGGTCATAGACAATTATGATTCGTTCACCTACAACCTCGTCCAGTACCTGGGCGAGATGCAGGCCCCCATGGAAATCCGCCGCAACGACCAGATTTCCATTGACCAAATTCGCGAACTCAATCCCGAACGCATTCTCATTTCACCGGGACCCTGTTCGCCGCGCGAATCCGGCTTGTCCAACGACATCATCCGCACCTTTGGCCCGCGTCTGCCGCTGTTTGGCGTGTGCCTGGGCCATCAATGCATCGGCTACACTTTTGGCGCCGAGGTCGTGGTCAACTACCGCATGATGCATGGCAAAACTTCCCCCATCCAACACAATGGCCGCGACCTTTTCAAAAACATGCCTGATCCTTTTGCCGCCACCCGTTATCATTCCCTGGTCATCAAGCGCGACACCCTGCCCGACTGTCTGGAAATCACCGCCCAGACCGCCGAAGGCGAAATCATGGGCGTGCGCCACAAGACTTTCCCGATCTGGGGCGTCCAATTCCATCCCGAGAGCATCCTGACAGAAAACGGCCGTCAAATCCTGAAAAACTTCCTGACCCTCTGAGCGGGAGGAGGATGCCTTCTGCATTTCCCCTCGCCCGCCGGCGTCAAAACTCCCAGTGGAATCGCGCGCCGAAAACGGACACCGGGCCTCGATCGCGGTTAAAGGCGGGATTGGCGATGAACTGATAGTCCAATGCAAAGTGGACCTCCTGGGTGACGCGGAAATTGTAGTAGGTTTCCAAAGTTCTTTCCCAGCCATAGTTCAAATTGCCGTCCCCCGCCTCAATGCCCGTGCCGCCGGCCGCAAGGTATCCCTGCTCCGCCTTGGTGATGCCGTTCATAATCCCCGCCAGACCAAAGGTGTCCCCGGGACGATGCCAGAATTGCCCTTTGACGCTGACGCCCAGCGTTGCCGTATAATCCACATCGGTGAACATCCACCCCTGTTCCTGGCCGTCGTTCCAGCCCAGGCGCGAGAACAGGCCGGTGTTCGTCGCAATTTCCTGTTCCCAATTCAAACCAAAGCCGTATTTGAGGCGGTAGGCCCTCGCCGCCGCAAGGTCCGCTCCCGCCCCGCCGGCCTCCACCAGAGGAATCGCCTCCCCATAACTGTACATGTCAGCGCGATTGAGAAAAGCCAGGAAGCGAATTGTGCCGGGATGATTATTGACGGCGTAACGGCGCTCAAATTCCGTCACCATGTCCCAACCGCTCAGGAGCGGTTCATCATGCGCCGTGCTGTCATGGGGCCATTTCAGCAGCGCGTCGTCCGCGGTCAAGCTATTCGCGAATTTCGGCACTTGGAACCAGCCGTAGCGCAAAGTCCATTGCGGCTGGTTAAATTCCACCGCCATTCCGGTGCTAAAGCCCACGGCATCCGCTGCGTAATCCCAGGCCTCGTTGTTCACCAGACCCAGTTCATGAATTGGGTGCGCGGAGCATTCGCGCAGGCGTTTTGGTCGAAAATATCCGCCGCGCTCATCCGTCCCACGGTGAAAGTGAGCCGGGAAACATCCTGTATTCCAGCCAGGGTCAGTTGGCTGTCGGGCACGTCCTCCTGCTCGCCGCCCAGGCCGATGGTTTGCCGGATGAACAGTCGCGAGAGTATCCCGTTGGGCAGCGCCGTGCCCAGACGATATGCTTCGCCGCTGGGAACGGCTTCCAAGCCCAGCGTGTTGTTCAAGCCAAATCCCTGCCACATCAGCCCGTCTATGTGGGCTTCCGCCCCGCGCCACAGGCGCACGCCCGCCATCAAGTCCAGCGAGACCGTTTCACGCGTTTGACCCCCGGAGGGCAGGCTGTTTGCCCCGGAATACTTCACCGGAAATCCCGGATAGGCCTGGACCACCTCCGTGTTTTGCAGATGCCAGTTCCAATTCGGCGCCTGATTGGTTGCCGCCGCGGGCGGCGTTGCCGGGTTTGGCGGAACAGGGCCCGACACTCCGCCGCCAGTCTGGGCGAGCGGGCCGGAGGCCAAGCTGGCGGCATTCTGGGCCAAACCCGGCCGCGCCACAAAAAGGGCGCAAGCCAGCAGCATGGACACACCCCAAGGGGAAAAATTATTTTTCATCCTAATACACTGCTTTAAGTTCAATACAATATCTTCCGCGATTTTAGCAAGGCTTTTTTTTCATCCAGCCGCCGGCGCGGGCGACGGAGGCAGATTAACGCGCGGCGCGGGGAAGGTGTTGCTGAAGACTGCCTGAAGATTTGTTCGGAATTCCCGGCCGCCCCCAACCGGGGAGCAATCCACGGTGGCTCAAGTTGCGCGGCCATCCGTTTGCCGCGCATGCCCGCGGGCGCCCGGCTCTCAGGCCTGGCTGGTCGCGGAGCGCATGACTTTGGCGAGCAAGTTGGCCTGGCAGGGTTTGAGCATTTGTTGCGCTTGCACGAGGGAAACCCAGGCGAGGCGCAGGATCTCGCCCTTGCGCGGGCGCCAGCCGCGGCCGCGCCCGGAGGAGAGGCGGTGCGCCTCCGACTTCCAGAGATAAAGGCGGATGTGCTTTCGGCTGTTCACCCCCCAGCCGACAAAGCGCAGGGCCCGGGCTTCGTGACCGGTCTCTTCCCGGCATTCGCGCAGGCCGGTTTGCTTGATGGACTCGCCCGTCTTGCGTTTGCCCTTGGGCAGGCTCCAGTGCCCGTTGGCTTGTTGGACGAGCAGCACTTCGGTTCCATGTCCGGTTTTTTGCAGCAGGGCGATGCCGGCCTTTTGTTTTGCCTTGAATCTCTCCACGGCCCGGAGCCGTGCTCCAAAAGAGAACCCTTTTTGTCCTGCGCCGGCGATCGTTGTCATTACCATATTTATCGGCCAATCTTGACTCCGCTGAATTCCTTTTACGCGACAGGCTGCAATCCAACCCGCCAGGAGAAAGTAGCCCGAGGCCCGGTCTGGTGTTACTGAAGATTACCTGAGGAATTGTTAAGAATAACCTCACCCCCAAAGATTTCGATACCGCTGCACTGCGCTGGATCGTTGGTAAGAAATTCGCAACGCCCCACCCTGCCACAACCCTGTCCGCCGGGCGAGCACCAACCAGCTTAACATCTGTTCGGAATCGGGAAATGCCTTCGCCTTCAGGCAATTTCAGGTCATGGCCCCCGCGCACCGGGGCTTGCGCCGGACCACCGGCGGGGCTAGTGTTCCGTCGGTTGCGCCCGTAGCTCAGTTGGATAGAGCAACTGCCTTCTAAGCCCAAAACGCCGTTGTCACAAGTCCTCAGACCTCATCAGGAGCCTCATTTGCAAGGACTTATGACTTTTCAGTTTGCCTCAATCATCCCACATCCGCTCGAAAACAGCCCAGTAGTATCCAAAGGCAGTATCATTAAATTCTCACCCCAACCAAAACTTAATTCACGCGGGGGCATCGTTTCACATACCCGGAACAGACCTCAATCCTTCTCGAGCTTTTCAGTGCGAAGAAGCCTTTGAATCAATACTCTATAAGCCTTCGCCAGTTGAAAAATCTCTTTTCGGCCCGGCAAGTCACCAGTTCTCTCCCAGGTTGTCAGAGTCGTCCTGGGGATGCCGGTCACTTCTGCTGCTTTCTCCTGCGTCAAATTTGCTTCTTTTCGCAGATAATGCAGCCAAGCTCCATACGAATTTCGTCGTGCTTTTGGTGTTCGCCCCATGCACGCCGAGAATAAGCTCCAAGCCTGACCAATTAGCCTTTTTGTCGAATTTTCGACAAAATCATTGAAAAACTAATGGATTTCTATTGACATATCCACAATGACTGGTCTAAAAGACAACCATAAAGGGCAAAATGGGATGAAAACCCGAAAAGTTATTGCACAACGGCACCGAGGCCCTCAAAAGGAAAGACTTGGAATGCACTAATGTTTGCACCACCAACGCGGCGGCTCTGCAAGAGCTCGTGAAGGGGTCGATTGACCAGGGCGCTCTTCGCAAGGCGCTGTTTATTTTTCAACAACAGCCAACGGGAAAGGATAAATGAAAACCGTAAAACTCAAAGCAATCGGAACGCTGCTCGCCGCCTTTTTCTCGACAATTCTCCACACCTCGGCTCAAAGCGGTCCACCCGCCCTCCCGCCAGACCCGCTGCTGGACCTGTTTGAGTTTCCGACGAACTTTGCCGCCCAATTCGGATACAGCCCCCTCGCTTACACCAACATCTTCTCTGTGCCGGTGTGGAGGGGGGATGCCTTGGTCCTGGAAATGACAAATGCTGAGCCAGCCTTTCTCCAGTACAATCTGGTGGAAACCAACGGGAATACAAATTTAAGCTTTTCCACCGGCACGATTATTCTCTTCGTCGCGCCGGATTGGGCGAGCGCGGACACCAATCAGTACGGGACTGGTCCCGGTCAAACGGCGTACTTTTTAGGGGCTGGCGACTGGAGGACGGGTTCTCCGAATGGATTTTTTGGCCTTTCCGCTGACCCGTACGGAACCAACCTCGTTTTGTGGGGGATGAGCAACGGGGTGGCCACCAACTATGTCAACGCGGCCATATCCTGGAGTTCCAATGCCTGGCACGCTTTGGACGTCGAATACAGTCCCAGCAATTCTTTCCTTTATGTGGACGGCCAGTTGGCGGCGAGCGGCACGGGGGTGACGGTGGTTCCGGGCACCAATACCTGGACCAACGGACTGTGGATTGGCTCGGACAGCGCGGGTTTTGAACAGGCCCGGGGAGCGTTCTGGCATATGGAAACATGGAACTTGCAATGGGGCGGACTCATCAATACCAACGGGTGGAGCAACCTTTTGAGCCAAATCACCACCTGGCAAGCCGGGCAGGGCGGAGGGGGTTTTGGCGGAATGATGGGCAGCGGTGTGCTGACGCCGGATGGGTCATGCACCAACTGCATTACGGGAACCAACGTGTATCTTGCGAACATGAGTTCCTTGCCGGATGCAAACGGGGATGGGGGCACGACGTTCGTTTTCTCGATTCAAAGCGGGATGACCGGGGCGGCATACGACGTTTTCACCACCACCAACCTCATGGGAGCCGGCATCACGAATTCGACCTGGACATGGCTGGGCGAGGGAACCAATTGCGGAACCTACCAAATCACCAACCAACCGGTCGGCCCGTCGTTTTATGTGTTGGGAACCCCGCTGCCGGCTGCGGATGGCAGTGGCTTGACCCAGGCGTACGAAGCCTTGGTGCATTCGACATCCAGCGGCGGGGACGGCATTTCCGGCCTTTACAAGCTGATGCACGGATTATCATTGAGTTCCAGCATCGCTGTTCCCTCGCTGACGTCCATCAGCATTCCGACGTGTCCAATTCCCTGAAAATACAGTTTTCAAAACCATGAAATCATTTATTCGCTCCTTGAGTCTGGCAGGTTTGGTTTTTGCCGCCTTACCACGATTAGGGCTTGCTCAAATCGCCGCTGGCAACAACGCGGGCGGCACCGTTTCGCAGGAGAGCCAAACGCAGGGCCCGGCAGGCCAGACGGATTTTCAAACCGACCCCTTCACCGGACGTTTCAGCTACAACATTCCCTTGGAACTCGCTCCGGCGCGGCACGGCAGCACGCCATCTGTCGAGTTGCAGTACAATTCCGCCAATCCAAACGGCTGGTGCGGCGTGGGCTGGGACATTGATCTAGGCTACATTGAGCGGGAAACCCGGTTTGGCGTGCCGGTGCTGTGGGCCAACGGCTTCCCGATCAAGGCGTACGACGATAGCAAGGGCTTTCGATTCAGCCTCAAGAGAAAAAGCGCCAACCTCGTCAATGTGACGGACCGAGCCTATCGGGCGCAGATTCAAAGCGACTTTACGCAATTCCACCTGGACACCAACAACAACCAATGGGTGGCGACCGACACCAGCGGCAACCAGTATTTTTTTGGCACCACGACCAACAGCCGTATGTCCAACCCAAAATCCGGTTGGACGAACGCCGCCGTTTCGGGGACATTCCGCTGGGCGCTGGACAAGATTCAGACGCCAGAGGGAGACATTGCCAACATTACATACACGACCATTTCCAATTATCTGTATCCCCAGACGTACACTTACAACGGGCACACCAACAGCCTCACCAATTCCTGTTCGCTTACGTTTTTCCTAACGGCCACGAACCGCACCGATTCAACCATTTCGCTCAAATCGGGCTACCGGGTTGACCAAACCCGGCTTTTGACCGGCATCTTGCACAAAGTGGACGGACAGATCATCTGGAGCAATCGGCTTTCCTACACCACTTCGCCCTCGACGGACCGCTCTCTCCTCAATTCAGTCACCCGCTATGGAACGAATCTGAGCAGCACGTTGCCGCCCGTCACCTTTAACTATTCGCAGATGAGCTACAGCTTTCAAACCTCCAAGCAATGGACGAACCTCTACACGGGTAGCTGGGGCACGGCTTATTTCGCTTTGAGCACTACGAATGTTGACCTTGCCGACGTGGATGGCGACGGATTGCCCGACCGGATTATTCATCCGCTGCCATCCGGGGGTTCTTACACCAATATTCTCGTGCAACACAATACCGGCGCGGGCTTTGCCAGTCCGGTGTCCTGGCGGCTCGGCTCCCAAACCTACAGCGGCAATTCCACCTCCAACTTTGAAGATTGGAGCACGCTGCAATCTTCGCACGGCAGAATGCTTGACATAGACGGCGACGGCAAACCGGATTGGGTCATGGACCCTCTACCTGCCTATTTTGGTGGCGGCGTCTCCAACATCATGGTTACCAATTACAACCACCTGATGGTGCAGTTTAACAACAGCAGCAATTTCAGCTCGTCCAGCTTTTTTTCATGGTCCAATGTCGTGGACCAGTATTTTGGGAGCGATGGCAGTCAGAATGGAAATTTCCGGGCGGTGGAAAATCCCGGCTATGTCGCCATGCTCGACATGAACGGGGACGGACTTCCCGACCGGGTCATGCTTAAACGCGCCCAGCCCTACACCTATTTTCTGGTTCAGTTCAATACCGGGACGGGCTTCGGCCCGACCAATGAATTTGGCCCTTATCTTAGTCAGGGGCAAACCAACGACAACGGAAGCGCCGGGCCGGGTTGGGCGCTGCTTTCGTCCAGCGTTGTCCGGATGCTGGACATCAATGGCGATGGTCTGCCTGACCGGGTCATGCTGGTCATCTCATCCACTTCCACCGGCGCGGCGCTTCCGCAGTATCAAACCAACTTGGTTGTGGAATTAAACGACGGGTATGGGTTTGAGCCGGCCATCATCTGGCCGGGAGTGGACCCCTACTACGACAACATTTGCGGCGGAGCCTATACGCCGGGCATTGTTGATATTGGCGACGACTACCAAGTGGCGTATAAGGACGTCAACGGCGATGGCCTGCCGGACAGAATCATCGCCTGCCAGTGTGCCGTCACCGGCTATACCAACTTCATGGTGCAGATCAACACGGGGAGCGGCTTTGCGCCGTTGATCAACTGGGGGCCGACGTACAGCCAAGGCCAGACCACCGACACCAGCGCCTGTGGGATACAAACCCCGATAGCAACGCTCATGGACATCAACGGTGATGGCCTGCCCGACCGGGTGGAGGCGGTTGAATATCCGAACAGCGGCTCCAATTACCTGATCGTCGAACTGAGCAAAGGCCCATTCCCGGACTTGCTCACCAACGCTGCCAATGGAGTGGGCGGCATTGTGAGCGCCAGCTATATCCCGTCCACACAGTACGATAACCGCCTCTCCACCAACAGCAGCACGCCGCAATACATGATGCCATTCCCGATGTACACTGTGTCATCCGTTTCGGTGGGGGACGGGCTTTCCTCCACCAACACCACGACCTACAATTATAGCGGCGGTTATTGGAATCCAACCTTGCGCCAGTTCAACGGTTTCGCGCAGACCACCGTGACGGACCCGCTCAACATGACCAACATCCATTGGTTTCATCAATCCGGCGGACGGGATAATTCGCCATTCGGGGAGTATCAGGATTCGACCAGCGCCCTGGGCAAGGAGGGAATGCGCTTCCGCACGGACACCATTGGCTCGGACGGCAAACTTTACAAGCAGGTCCTCAACAAAGTGGACGAAGCTGTTTTGGCGGGGGGACAACACTTCGCTTTCAACAGCCAGACGCTGACGCTGGACTATGCCACCAACGGGAGCAGCTACCGCGCCACCGCGCAGCAATTCGCCTACGACACCAATAACGGCAACCTCACCAACACCATTGACTGGGGAGAGGTGGGTTCCATTGTTGTCAACGGGCAAACATTCACCGACATCGGCAACGATACGGTCTATAAGCTTACCACTTTCGCCGTTCTTTCAAACACCAACATCACCGACAAGCCGGCGACCAACATTCTTTCCACCAACAGCAACGGCTCAAGTCCGCTGCGGCAAGAGATTTACGGCTACGACAACTCCACCGGCAACCTCACGCAGGAGCTTGATTTGATCTGCCCCGGCACTTACCGAACCACCGCCTGGACGTATGACAATTACGGGAACGAACACCAGAAAACCGATCCCGCAGGAATTATCACGGTCACAACCTATGATTCCTCCTACCAGACGTTTCCTGCGCAAACCACCATCGCCACCACCTTCACGACGACCACCCAGTACGACCCGCGTTCCGGCAAGCTCCTCCAATCCACCGACCCGGCCGGACTGGTCACGGCCAATTCCTACGACCCATTCCTCCGCATTCTCGAGACCGATGTGTCCACGACGACCAACGGCAGTCCCACTGAATGGCTGACGCGCTACGGTTACAACCTGGGCTTGGCCAACGGTCTTTCCAGCAACGCCGTTTTCATCCGCAAAAACGACGGTGTGGACTCAGCGAATGGCCACGAACTCCTGACCTATTCGGATGGATTAGGCCGGGTGGTGCAAACACAACAAGAGTCCGAAACCAGCGGTTTCCGTGTCACCGGGACTGTCTATGACCAGCGCGGCAATGTCGCTTTCATCACCGATCCCTATTTCAATTCCGGCACGAATTTCGCCAAACCATCCGGCACGTTAATCGGCCTGTTGCACGGCTACGACCCTGTTGGGCGCCTGATTACCGTAACCGCCGCGGTGAACGGCGGCTTTAATACCGCCGGCCAGCTCACCAGCGCGACCCCGACAACCGGTGACACCGGCTCGCCAATCGCGCCTTCTACCGTTTCTTATTCCTACGGGACCGACCCTTGGACCTTCGTCACTACGGACGAGGAAAGCAAAGTCCATCGCTATTCGCTGGACGCTTACGGGCGAACTAATCAAGTGGTTGAAGTTTTTGGCGGCTCGACCTTCACCACCGCCTATGCCTGGAATCTCGCCGACGATTTGACCAGCGTCACTGACAATGCCCTCAACCAGATTCAATACGCCTATAACAACGTGGGCGAGATGGTGGCGATGGCCGACCCGGACATGGGCGTCTGGCAGTACGAACGGGATGTCGCAGGACGTTTGCGCAAACAGATTGACGGCGATGGCAACACCGTCAATTTCGACTACACCGATCCCCTGGGCCGGCTGGTGACGCGGAAGGTTTCTGATTTCACCGGCGCTCCCGTCCTGGGACTGACCAACGTGTATGACAGCAGCGGCGGTGACGGCAACTTTACGGTCTATGCGGGCCAGCTTTTCGAGACGATTAACAACGAGGGCTACGTCAAGAATAGCCATGATGTGCGCGGGCGTGTCCTGAAAACGGCCCGTTACCTGGCCAAAAATGCAAACACCTACTCCAGCCAGTATCTTTACGACGACCTGGACCGGGTCACGCAGACCGTCTATCCCAACGGTGGGCCAACCGTCACGAACATCTATGATATGGGCGCGAACCTTTCCAAGGTGCAGCAATTGGGCGGGAGCGGCACCGTCTATTACGCCGCCACCGGTTTCAACGCGCTGGACCAGTTGACCGGAATCAGTTTCGGCAACGGAGTCTCGGCCGCCAACACCTATTACGCCAATTCGCACCGCCTGCAGAGCCTTGTCACCTCGAAAAGCACGAATTTGCAGAGCCTGACCTACACTTACGACCATGTCTCCGACCTTCTCAGCCTGGGCGATGGCGTCTATTCCGGCGCGGCTTCCGCTTCGTTGACCAACATTGCATACGACGACCTCCATCGCGTGACCTCGCTGACGCGCCCTGCCATCAGTCAAACCTCGACGTTCAACTACAGTTCCATCGGAAATATTATCAGCAACAGCGAAAACGGAGCCGGGGCCTACGGTTACGGCACGCGCCTGCCCCACGCTGTCACGGCCGCCAACGGCACCAATTACTCCTACGATCAGAACGGCAACATGCTCACGCGGGGCGGCCAGGAGTTGGCCTATGACCCGGAAAACCGTTTGACTCTTGTGGTCATGAGCAATTCCACGGTAGCCTTCGGCTACGATGCCAACGGAGCGAGGCTCTGGAAACAAGGCGCGGCCACCAACAGCCTGCAAGTCTGGATTGACGGCATTTACGAGGAAAAGGACGGGAGAATTCTGTACCATATTTTGGCGGGTGACCGCATCGTCTGCACCTTTGATTCGGCGGGCGTGACCACAGAGTATTACCACCCGGACGAGCTTCATTCAACGGCGGTTGAAACCGATGCTTCTGGAAACCCGTACCAGCATTATGAATACAGCGCCTTTGGCCAGAATCGTTACACCTCCAGCAGCACGGCTTTTCCAGTTTCTCGCCGCTACACCAGCCAAGTTTTAGACGAGGAAACGGGCCTTTACTTCTACGGCTCGCGTTATTACGACCCGCAGTTGGGCCGTTTCATCCAGGCGGATACGATCATCGCGCATGAGTTCGACCCTCAAAGCTATGACCGGTATGCCTACGCCAGAGACAATCCACTGAGGTACGTTGATCCGACGGGACACGGGTGGATTGATGATGCCCTTTTCAATACGGAAACCCTGAAAAGCAGCTATCAGTTGACGGCCATGCGCGACAGTTTCTGGAACAAGCTGTGGGAGGTGCCGGTCGGTGTCGTCGGCATGGCGGCCGGCACAGCGGACGCGGCATTTAACGTCATCTCGCTGGGGGGCAAGGGCGTGGTGGAGGGTGGAATCAAGGAGGGAATTAAGGTTGGCGTCAAGGAAGTAGGAAAAGAGGAAGGGGAGAAAGTTGGGGCGAAAATCGTTAAGGATGTTCCGAATCCATTTGGGAAGAAGGGCGGCTTGGAACACCAAGCGAAAGTCAATGAAGTCGCGAATGATGTTAAGTCCCGTGGTCTTGAGGCGCGGAAAGAAGGGAAAATTGAGACGCCAGGCGGAAGCAAGGACACTCGATACGGCGATGTTGTTGGCAAGGATGCTCAAGGAAATGTTGTGGAAATACATCAGGTTGGGCGCCAAACCCAGGGAGGATTGCCGGTAGCACGAGAGCGACAGGCGATCCAAGACATTAAGAATGCCACCGGCAAAACGCCAGAGTTCCATCCTTACAACACACCCACACCACCCGCGCAACCGTAAATGTTACTCAGCCTATGGGACAACAAGCAAATTTTTATCTCACGCCAACGGATTTGCACGCAGCTGAGGAACGCATCCGCAAATGTGGAGAGTTTTTGGTGTTGCATTCCCGGTCGCCGGAAGCAAAACCTCGAATCGTGCCCAGTCTCGACTTCGAGGAAAATGGGGAAAAGTGGTTGTTTTTCTTTCTGGTCAGGCCGGACGATTTGACAACCATTCAAACGCACGAAGTCGTCAAACAGAATTATTGGGCAATTGACGACCTGCGATCTCCAGTTGTGGAATTTTCATCTTGTTTCTTCGATGGAGTCAAAATACGCCGAGGTCGCGTTTATTTTCAAACTCGTTATTATGCCGAAACCGGCGAGCTAGTGACCAAGCCCGATTCGTTTGTTAAGTGGGCCAGATGCCTTCTAGCCGCTGTGAAAAAGACTTTGCATCGAGATTCAGGTAGCGGCAATTACGTTGGCCCTGATGCCCTGACATGGGTTGAGCAAAAAGGTGGAATCCTTTTGAAGTCGCATGAATAGCTTCGTCCGCTCCGCACCCCGCTTCGCCGAGACTGAGCCGTTTGATTCCCCTTGGCAGACTACGCCTCAAACGTCTCAGACTCGCCGAAGCCCCTGAATCAGCCTGGCGGTGAAGTCGCCGGCTTCCAGCTTGCGCCCTGTCCGCCCCTGCAACATGGAAGACGTTGCCGTCACCACCAGGGTATTGCGCGCCGCGCGGAATTCGCGCGGAATTCGCTTGCCAACCCAGCACCGAAGGATAGAATTTCCGCCGCATGATCTGGCGCGTCATCCTGATTTGGCTGCTCGGCGCAAGTCTCGCTCGGGCCGACTACACCTACGACCATGTCTCCGACCTTCTCAGCCTGGGCGATGGCGTCTATTCCGGCGCGGCATCCGCTTCGTTGACCAACATTGCCTACGACGACCTCCATCGCGTGACCTCGCTGACGCGCCCTGCCACCAGTCAAACCTCGTCGTTCAATTACAGTTCCATCGGAAACGTTATCAGCAACAGCGAAAACGGGGCCGGGGCCTACGGTTACGGCACACGCCTGCCCCACGCTGTCACGGCCGCCAACGGCACCAATTACTCCTACGATCAGAACGGCAACATGCTCACGCGGGGCGGCCAGGAGTTGGCCTATGACCCGGAAAACCGTTTGACTCTTGTGGTCATGAGCAATTCCACGGTAGCCTTCGGCTACGATGCCAACGGAGCGAGGCTCTGGAAACAAGGCGCGGCCACCAACAGCCTGCAAGTCTGGATTGACGGCATTTACGAGGAAAAGGACGGCAAAATCCTGTATCATGTTTTGGCGGGTGACCGCATCGTCTGCACCTTTGATTCGGCGGGCGTGACCACAGAGTATTACCACCCCGACGAACTTCACTCGACAGCGGTTGAAACCGACAGCTCCGGGAACCCCTATCAGCATTATGAATACAGCGCCTTTGGCCAGAGCCGTTACACGTCCAGCAGTACCGCGTTTCCTGTATCAAAACGCTATGCCTCGCAGGTCCTCGACGAGGAAACCGGCCTTTACTATTACGGCTGCCGCTATTACGACCCACAATTAGGTCGTTTCGTTCAACCGGACTCGATGATTCCAGACGATTTCAACCCGCAGAGCTACGACAGGTATGCCTACTCTTTGAACAACCCGCTGAAGTATGTTGACCCGGACGGCCACTCACCTTGGTGGTACTCCCTTCCATTGATTGGGCCGGGTATTGTCAACATTCAAGGCGGCTTCGCACGAAGAGCGATGGCGGAGTATAACAACTATACCAGTTATCAGCAGATGGCCTCCGAACTTCACCTGGGCAGTGAAACCGTGACGGCAGGCGATGTATCCGCAGTTCGAGGAGTGCAGCCAGTTACTAAGGGTGCTGCCAATATGTATGTAACCGGCGCGCAGGAAATCGCGACGGCGCGCGTAGGCACTGGGGCGACCATTATTGGCATGGGCGAGCGCACTGAGGCGACAGAGACTGCTGAAGGAGCGGCCGAAGCCACGCGAGGCACCACAGCAGCGGCTGAAGGCAACCAGATAACCGCAGTATCGAGATATTCAGACATTCCTAACCCTAAAAATGTCGCCGCAGGCAAAGATTTCACACGTGCGACAAAGCAAAGGATTTTACAGAAAAACAACGAACTAAATGGCGGCATCAATAAATCAGATAAAAGCGGCACCGAACTTGTACCATCACAGAAGAGCCAGTCAGGTGTCACACCACCTTCAAACGAAGCGCAGATTGACCACATTATTCCAAAGACCAAGGGAGGAAACAATAGTCCTAAGAATGCACAGGTTTTAAGTCGCGAAGAAAACCGAATAAAGAGTGACAACTAAAAGCCATGTCTAATAAAACTTCACAAGAGCAAGACCGACGAGCGGCCATCGTATGTAAGCATATCGCTCTTGATGGCTTACCCATTTTGCGTGCTGTTATGGATGAGCCAACATTGGCTGTAGATAGCGGTTGGCAGTTTTTATGTGGCAGCGCTGAATCGGAGAACCCTGATGAAGCAAAAGTTTGGTCAATTGATGAAGTTTTGGAACTTGAGCCATCGCTGAGGTCATATATCGCAAATCCGCCGGGAACCGTGTTGACGAGGAGAGACGCAATCAGCCCTTGGATGGTTGGGACGAAGCGGAGTAAGGGGTAAGTGTGAATGTGGCATATGCAAAAGTCTGCCCCAACTGCCCTCCCCTTAGCGCAAGACTGCGAGCTTTCGATTCCCCTTGAAAGACTACGCCTCGAAACTCACAGACTTGCGCTCCCCCGTTGAGGCTCCCTTGTTGAATTTCTAAATCCGCCGCTCCACTTCGCTTTTTGTTTCGTCCGCTCCCCGGCCCTTTCCCCTACGCGGGCGGCCAGCCCAAACGCTCCATTCCGCTCACGGATTCTGGAATTCCCAAGCGAGCCGGCAATCCTGATTACGCGCGTCAGTCATGCTTCATGCCCACCAGTCATCCAAGCATGAAGCCCGCCAGCCCCGCCGCTCCGCGATAGTGTGAGGCAATTACCCGTCTGCCCGCCTCATGGTTGTTTTCAAGTGTTTTTTGCCGTGCGTTCCCAGCCTGTCGCCCTCCACGAGCCTGCTTTCCACAGGGGGCCGGACGCGGTGCCCTCTAAAGACTACTCCCGCTGGCCGCCCTGTGCCGCAGGCTTTTTCGTGAAGGGCGACAGTCCGAGAACGCACGCGCAGTTGGAAAAAAAAACACTATGAAAACAAACACAAATCCAGTTTCAAATTCAGATTCGGATTCGGGGCTCTTGAACCGGACCGCACAGCGCATTGAAAACCAACCGCATCGCATTGATTTCAAACTCCGATTCCAGAATCGGGGACTTTCCACGGAAAAGCTTTTGGACATGCTGTATCACGAGACACCGCGCTTTTGGGAACTGGCGCAGGTAGTGGGCAAGTGGGTTTGGATTCAATTTGACGACCGGCAGCCGCCGGAGATTACCGCCGCCCTGTCTCAGTTTGGTTTCCATTGGAATCGGAAACGCCAAACTTGGCAGCACCCTTGCGGCCACTTTTCCACCGCCAGTCACCGCGACCCCCGCGACAAATATCAGACCTACTTCCCGGCAGACGCGAAAGCCGCTTGAGAGGAGCCGCCACCATGAAACGCAACAGACGCCGCTTGCCCATTCCGCAACACGAGTTTGGCTTTACGCCCGGCACGTTCAACTTGATTCAGGACACCGGACTTGACGGCGACCGAATCAGCCGAGAACAGGCCGAGGCAGACCGTGCCCGCCGTGCCGCAGAGTCCGCGCAAGCGCATTTGTTCACTTCCCAAATTTCCAAATGAAAACCGTTTATCCATTCCGTCTCCGTGCCGGTGATGTCATCCGCCTGGACGGCAAGCCGTGTCGCGTTGTCCGTGTCAGCGAGTGTTCCGCCGTTGTCGCCGTGACGAAACAGCCGCGAGAATTCACGACGCTTTTTGGCGTGCGTGTCCACATTCAACCCAGGCCCGGCTTGGTTCGTATCTCCCCACAATCCGAGGTTCCCATTCTCAACCGATAGAACCCCGAAACACCCACGCGGCTGGACTGGCAGCGGTTCAGCCGCTTTTTTGTCGTTGGGGACTGCCGCCGTCCCCAAACCCCGGCGCCGGGCTTCACGCCGGCCCAGACCCGCGCCAGAGGTCGAGACCTCATGGACTCCAATTCCGCTCGCGCTGGCCGTCACGCTCCGCGCCGCCTTTCCATGCGGTGGAAAGGATTCGAGTTCAATTTGCCCAGCATCCCAGCGACTGCGTTCCCGGAAGCTCGCCTTGCGTCAACACCGCCGGCTTGGGTGGCGGTCTGAACACTTTGAACACCCGTGGTTCATCATGCTCGACTTCGCGTTGCTCCGGGTCCCAAGCCCCCAACGCCCGCCGCTCGCCCCTTTGCTTCCGGCCTCGCCGTGCAAGCAGTTGTCTCGCCAATAGAAACGCCTGCATCCACGACGCCTGGACATCCGCTTTAGGGAGGTGCAGATCAGGCCACGGCCAGGCCGAACCATCGGACGTGCTGACCAAATCCCACCCATCCGCACGCGCCAGCTTCATGCTGCCGTAGTACGGCAAGGACAGGAGTTCAATCACCGGCTTCAAATGATAGGCCCATTTCGGCCCAAGGCTCTTTGCGAAATCATCCGACGAGTCAAACCGCAGCATTTCCGCCACGATGCCGAGCTTGGTCCGCCAAAGGCTTCCCGCTCCATTGGCCCACGAAAACCGCTCGTTGCAGACTTTGGCAACCCGCTTGCTGCAACCCACCAGGCGCATCCCCTTGTCTTCCGCCCTTCGGTTCTCGAAGGTCTTGGCGATGTATTTGGAGACGTACATCGCCATCGCCTGAGGGGTGCTGATAATCGGCAGCAAATGGCAGGCGTCGAACTTGTAGTACCGCTGGCCCTTGGCTTTGCGCCGTGCTTTGAACTCCCGCACGCCGCACAGCCGTCGGAACTCCTTCCAGATGGCCCGGAGATTCGGAGAGGCCAGGCGGTGAATTCCGGCGTAATAGGCCCCCTTGGTGATCATGTGCTGCTTGTTGTCTTTGAACAATTGGTTCAGGGCTGCCACGTTGCAGCCCGTGCGGATGTCCTCTTTCGTGACCACCACGACATGAGCGTGCCAGGCCCCGCGTTGCTGCCGCTCGAAGACCCGAAGCCAATCCTCGTAGATTTTGGGGAAAACATTGGTCGCAAGCGACTTGAACCGCCGGGTGAAATCCTTGCGGTCCGTGACGTTCTCCCGAATGGTCAAGGTTTGCAGCCCGATATGTTCAATCCCGTATTTCTCGACCATCCATTCAATCCGGCTGCGAATGGCGAACATCTTTTTGCGCAGCCGGCCGGGCAGTTGTTGGATCAACTTGGCAACGGCAATCCGGGCTTCTTCTCCCGCTTTTACCTCGGTGGAAGGAATCTCAATGCCACTGTTACTTAATTGATGAATAAGGGCCGGGCAGGGCGGCCCTGAAGGGCCGCCCTGCCCCGGCCCAGGATTCATGCCAGCGGAGTAATCCGCTCTTTGAAAGGGATAGAGTACATAAACCCGCGCCGCAGGTTGGGCGGATGGCGACGATCCCGGCTGTTGACCGCTTGTTTCCATGATGAACTAAAAAATTGCGAAAGGTGTTTGGTGCCTCCGGCGGTTGCCCGACGAAGACACCAAACTGTGCGCTGGATTTTCGGGTTATTTCCCGACCAGGCCCACAATCCTCCCCCTGGCCCGCATTTTGTTGCCGAAGGCGATCAGTTCCCGGATGCCCAGGTTGATCACCTTGTCCTGCAACTTGCCGGCATGGACGGGCTTTTCTTCATCGCTCATGGCGTATTCAATCGGCTGCGCCAATCGTTCGCCCGCGTCGCTCAGGTCCATCACCGTGATGATTTGCTGTTTCACCAGACCCTTTTTCCCGGTGTATTCGTCCGAACGGTCACTCATTACTAATACTTTGACTGTCATATATGTTTCTTTCCTCTGTGGCTGGCTGTTTTTCGCACGCACACTGCCAGCCCATGTTCGTGCGCCGCGCTGGTTGTCCCCCGTCGTCGCGCGGAAAAGCGGCGGGAAAATCTTGAATAGGATTTCGCCATCTTGGTTTCATACCGCCCAATCCGACTGAGGGGTTGTCGCCTTGAGGAAGCGTTCAATTTCCTTGATGGCGTACACGGGGCGCCGTGTGGCGCGGGAGGGGCAGAGGAGGCCGCGTTTGGTCAGGCGGTCCACCGTGGCGGGGCTTTGGCTGATGGCCCGGGCCGTTTCAATCCGATTCAGCGCCAGCCTTGGAACCACATTGTTTGTATTGACTATCGTATCCATGCCGCCACTGTAGCGCGCCTCAAGAATCATGAATACCGACAGGGGACGGACGGGGCTGTCTGAATTATTTGGCCATTTTGGGCAGGCCCGGTTTGCGGAAGCGCAGGCCGATCCGCTGGCAAATCTTTTGAATTCTTTTCAAGTCACCCGTTCTGTATTCGCCCATCACCTTTCGCAGCCAGCCGTGAAGCGCAGACACCGAACCGAGTTGCTCAATGAAGGGGTGATACATCATCAGCAGGACGTAAATCTCGAAGTTGGTACTGCCAAATTGTCCAATACCCGAGGTTTTCGGCTTGCGCGAGAATCCCTCTGCGAAGCCGCCAAGAAAGTTGGTCATGTCCTCATAGGGTTGATCCACACAGGAGCAGAGCGAACGCTTTGCCAGGCGCCGCAATCCCGAATACCACGCGGAAAACTTCTCGGAAAATGCTTTTCCTCTTTCGGTATCGGCATCGCTTACCGACTTCTGCCTGGTATTCAATGCGGCAGCCGCCTGCGCTTCGAACAGTTCCACCATCCAAACGCCATTGGCGCATTGATGCCCTAGAATTGCGCCCATTTGCTTTGGTGTAAATTTTGTGGTTCCTTTCAATTCAGCCCCAGGCATTAGGATACGCGCGATTTCGCCCGCCACTTTTTCCTCCCATGCCGGACACGCCTCATCGGGCAACCTGCCCACGCCAAGTTCCTCCGGAAAAAGTTCGTCGAGCTTCACGAGCTCACCCCCCAGGCGATTTAACCACCTGGCTCGCTCCGACTCGACACGGGTCGTCTCCGAAGACGGCTGGCCGGTGTCCACCATTATGCGCTCTTCCATTCTATTTGTCCGATCTTCCAACATAGCCGCCATTCTTGCACACTCGGTTGGACATTGGCTGTCCATGCGAAATGATTTTTGCGGACGAAAGAAGGCCGGAACGGTCCGCACCGCTGGTTACCCCGCTTTCGGCATGTAAACAATTTTGTCCTCAGCAAGTTTTGCGAAGGAAACCTTTTGCGCCATGCTCACCGAGTGCTGGTCCCGGAGGTGCCCATATACTTTCATCGCCAGCGCCCCGCCATCTTTGTGGCCGAGCCACCGCGAGACCGTTGGAATATCCACGCCCGATTCGATGCAGCGCGTTGCAAACAGGTGGCGCAAATCGTGATGTGTTATTCGCTGCATTCCCACGACCGTTGCGGCGCGGTCCATTGCCTTCTGGCATTCGTGAACACGCATCACTCCTGTTTCTGCCGTTTCGGATGCCCGGTCTGAACGCATTCGTTCCAACATTTGCCGCATTTCAGGAATCATCGGCACTTCCCGAAACTCTCCGTTCTTGGTGCCCGTCCCAGGGTCGCCACGGACAACGATTTTGCCTTTGGTGAAATCGCAGTCCGCCCAGGTGATAAATGATGCCTCCATTTTCCGAAAACCGCCAAACGCCAGAAAACGCACCAATTCGGCGCACGGTTCCGAAAACCCGCTGCCGGAACTTTCAACCTCCCCCACGAACGCCAAAAATTCGTCGAAATCGGGTAAACGCAGTTTCTTTGGCCGCTCGCTTACCCTCTTAATGAATCTGGCCGGATTGTCATATCGTGCCCCACATTCAACGCCGACCTCAATTATCCCGCGAAGAATACTGATCGTGTGATTATAGGTCGTTGGACTCATCTCCACACCAGACCGAGCCGCCCAACTGAGGCAATCCGGCTTTGTTATCCGCCGCAGTTCCAGTTCCGCCAAGCCGGGCCATGACTTCAGAAGCGCAGCGATCCGCTGATTGTAATACTCCTTTGTCCGAGGCTTGAGGGAGGCGTCTCCCTGAATCCGCTGGCGCAGAATTTCCGTCGCCTGGCCAAGCGTCATTTTGCCGTTGCCCAAGGCATCCTTGTTCTCAATCGTTTGGCGCTCCGCCTTCTCCAAATCCGTCAAGCGAAGCTTTGCGACAGAGATCAGGTCCGTCTTGAGGCTCTTCCGAAGAAGCTTGCCCCGGATCCGAATTCGGGCATAGTATGTCCCAGATGGAACGTACCGAATCAAATTTGCATACTGACTTTTTTGCCAAACTGGCTGCAATTGTGTTTTCATGTGGCCAGTATCCAAAATCAGTATCCAAATGTCAAATTAATTCGGCATATTCTTTCATAAATAGTTGGAAATAAACGGTTGCGCCCGTAGCTCAGTTGGATAGAGCAACTGCCTTCTAAGCAGTTGGTCCCGAGTTCGATTCTCGGCGGGCGCGCCACTTTTTTGGTCCCCGTTTGGGGTCCGTCATACCACCCATCATACCACTACTTTTGGGAACTCTGGCTCAGAAGCAAAGCCGTATCCACGGCCCTATAATGCATTATGAGCGCAGTCGCCCAATCAACAGTCGAGCAGACCGATGCCCCGGAAGCAGAGAAAGAAAGCCGTTACAAACAGGTCGAGACCGGAATCTACCGGTATGTCAACGCAGAGGGCAAGTCCACCTACCACGAGCGGCCCTGGATCGATGGGAAGAGGAAATGGAGGTCCCTCGGCGTGAATTTCACTCCCCAATCCAACTTGAAGAACGCCAGGGACGAGTACCACCGCCGGAGGACTGAGGTTGCATCTGGCCGGGATCCTTACGCCACGGCCCCCAAAGCGGTGCCAGTCAAAGCCCGAACGATGAAAGAGGTCATCTTCGGATACATCGAAGACGGCTGCCCGGACAAGCACAGGCGCCCTCGTAGCGGTCAGAACCTGGCAGATGAGGAGGCCCATTGCGAGCGACTCCTCTCCCACTGGCATGACGTTCTCATCGAGAACGCCGGCCCATCTGAATGCGACAAATACCATGACTGGCGAGTAGGGCTGGGCGCGAAAGACGGAAACCGGATGGTCAACCGTGAAATGAACACGTTGAATAATGCCTGTCGGTGGGGGGTTCGCTGCAGAATTATCACAGCCAATCCGTTAGCCGACCGCCCCAAGTACCAAGCATCAGACGAGATCCACCATTGCAGGGAGTTCATGCCGCGAACTACCGACGAACTGCACGATGCCGCCCGCCTGCTTTTTGCGCACCCGCATTCGGTCGTGTTAGCTTTCCAAATGCTCGAGGAAGCTTGCAGTGGGCTTCGGACGAACGAGGTGCTGAAGTGGGGCACGGACATCTTCGGGACGGCTACAGAAGACGGGGCCAACGTGCATGTCTGGCGCCTCAAAGGGCAACATGCCAACAACCCATACGTTACGAACCACGAAGGCCTGAAGGCCGTTCTCGCGGCCCACATGGCTTGGCTTGCCGCGAATTACCCGGACGGTACCTGAATCCTGGTTTCCATCCCATACTGGAGGGACCATTGGAGACACCGCTTTGGCCCATGCGTTGCGGCGGCTGTGGAAGTCTAAGATGCTTCGGAGGCGGCTGAAGAGCCACGGGATGAGGGCGCTGTACGTTTTGATCCGCCGGAGCCAAGGAGCAAAAGACGAAATCATCGCTGATGAAATAGGTCACAGCAGCAATGGTGCTTGCATCAAAAGCACGTACGGCGGCGTGCCAGATTCCTGGCGTAACGGTGGTGGTCCGAACATGAAATGGTTGCCCACTTCCGTGCCAGTCGCATGGGCAGAGCTGGAGAAGAACGGATGGAAGGCCGAGTATCCCCCATCATCCCTCAAAGGGAAGAAGCGTCAGTGTAAGGCGTAAACCAGGTGCCAGCGCATCACACGGAGCCTGTGAGGGGCTGTCACGGAAATGGCTCGTCCGTCTGAGCCGTCGCAAGTGCCAGATAGTTCGTTGAAGAGGAAAAGCATCTGAAGGGCTGATATAAATGTGCTGTCAGGACTCCAGCACAACTTTGAGAGTCCGTATGCACCCCCCAGGTCCACGCAGATCGTAGTTATGCAGGCACCAGAAACGCTTCCAAATCGGGCTTATGGTACCTACGTTCCATCCGTGTTCTTTCCCCCAACATGAGCTTTTTATAACGGATGCGCCCATGGATTGGGTTGTCATCGTCCTTTGGCCACGGCACAGCGCGGCGGAGGATCGTGTCGGTGCTCACGTCGAGGAACTCAGCGGCGCTGCTTAGGGAGAGCCAATCATTCATAGGTCCTATTTTAGGTCCCAAAAGGGTCTCCTGCTTTCACCTTGCAACCATTAAACAAATGTACAAGTTACGCTTATGAAATGTATTTATTTGTCTTTGTGTTGCCGTAAATCCTGCATACAACACGAGTTATGTGTCGGTGAACCCTGTCGTTGGCAAAAACTGGGTGGTTGTCGTTGGCAAGAACTGCATTACACGGCGAGGAGTAGGGGTGAGTTGAGTCATTTTGAGTGGGAGTGGGCAGAATCCGTTGTTTCAAGTGCCGCGCCAGCGGCATGGCCTTGAGCAGCGACGCGTCGTTGTGCTCCGCCTGGCTGATGGCGGACACGTCGAGATATGCCTCGTCAACGGACATGGGATCCACGACAGCTCCGGTTTCGGCGACAATCTGCATGATTTGCCCAGATTCCTCCCGGTAATGATTGATGTGCGGACGCACGACGGTGCCTCTGGGATGCTGCCGGATTGGCGGGTCCTGGCTTGAAAGAGAATCTATATGAAAAGAGCTTTGGAACAGGTTGTTGATCTATTTCGTGCGCCAGCCAGCGTCGGTTGCTGCTGCGCCGGCGCGGCCAAAATGCCCTCGCTACGGCAGCGACATGATGCCCTTGCGCTGAAGTTTTCCCTGCAATTGCCATGATGGCAGCGGCAGCGGCACAATTCACGCCAACCTCGAAGCCCTGGATGCAGGGATTGAGCCGACCTGGTGCTGCGCGTGGTTGGTGGTCGAGGCGAGTGGCTGAGAGGAATAAATATTCTTTTCGCCTGCGCGATGTGCTCCTCTGTCCGTGAACTCCATCGTCTCCCCTGACGACCCAGGGAGGATGCCACGCTATCGGGGCGCTCCTTTGCCTGTGCTCATTGGCCTCAGCGCTCCATTGGCTTTGAAGCCGCCTGTATCAGCGATAGAGTGGGGTATCGCTTGCGATAGAATTGGCCTTTGTGCCGGCGCAGAAGAAATTCAAGGGCCAACCCGGATGGCGCGTTCCTCATCAAGAAGGACCCCGTCAGCGATTCCGTCCCATGATCGGCCACCAGCCGCCGGACAAAAGCCGGGCTGATCGCTGCGTCGGTCAGGAGGTGTTGCAGGGCGTCTATTTCATCGTCGGTTAAGCCGACGCCTTTTTTGCGCAACCCGGACAGAACCTGGTTGAACCGGAGCGAAAACTCCACGCCCTCGTCCGGATTGGAGAAGGCGCCGATGCCCTGGTCATGGTTCAAAAACTCCGGCGGGAAGCTCATGCGCGGACGCGGATGCTCCAGGCCGCGTTCCCGCATCACCCGAGCTATGGCGTCCGGATCGGAAGCGCGCCAGTGTGCCTCCATGCGCTTTTGCTCCGCCGCCGCCAGCGTCAGGCCGTCGGGAAACTCCACCAGGTCGCCCCCGTAATGGGCGACAAATTTCGCATGGTTTTCACGGGTGAACTCCAAGGCTTTGGCGGCTTCCGCTGGACAATAGCGATACGCGATGGAACTGGAGCGTTCGAGCATCTCTTTGCGGATGTTGGCTTCCTCGTGCTCCAGCATGCTTTCAAAAGTCTTCTGCGCCCCCGACCAATACCATTCCCCCCGCCAAGGTGTGACCGCTCCATATACCACCATTCCCGGCGTGAACGGACAGCCGGCCATGTTCATGCGGATGGTGTAAGGCTGACCGTTCACCAGGTTGCGGGCTGTGATGGATTTCACCTCATCCCCCTCTTCTTGCCGCGTGAGCACGCGAAAAAAAGACCAGTGGCGCTCGTACCATGACCGTAGCGTCGCCTTGTCCTCCGCCGGCAAATTTAGCGTCCCCGCCAGCACATCAATCACTCCCAGCCCGGACCATTCGGTGCAGTGCTGGCAGACGAAATCGTCCTTGGTCTGGATGTCCGGCTCGCCTTGGTGTTCATCGAGATACTCAAAGAACTGAAAGCGGAACAGGTAGGAGTTGATCCCCATCCAGAGCAGCTTGCGTTTGATCTCCCAGCCGTACTCGTTCGGGCTGGCCAGAAACCGCGTCACGCCAGAATCCCGCGGCACACGGGCAAAGCGCTCCGCCAGCAGCCGACTGGCTGCTTCCGCGAGCCTTTTCAAATCCTCATGCGCGGGTGAAAGCACCTGCTCCGGCTTGAAGCAGGGCCACAAGCTCCAGAGGAAGAACCGAATGCGCAGCGGATCAAAACCGTGCGGCTCAACTTCCGGGGACTCGTTCACGATCAGCGGCAGAGGCATGCCGAAGCATCGCCGCTGATGCGTCTCGACCGTGCGCCACAATCCAATGTCGTTATGAACGTCCTCCGCCCACTCGACCAGCAGGGCTGCCAAGTCACTCCAGGCCGCGTCCGGCAACCGGCAGGTGGGAAAGCCGAAGGTGTTCTGGGTCTTCAACAACACCCGGCGCAATTCCTGCGCGATTTCGCCCAGATACTTGTCCCCACGCCCGGTGAATCCCGGGAGCCGGGCGGATTGAAAATTGTTTTTGGCCGCACTGCTCATGATGGGCTTGGGGGTAATCGAGCGATGATAAAATGTGCGCCTGAGAAGACCTTCTTTTTAGCCTTTTTGGCGGTTCATTTCTTTCCGGCCTTCTTTTTGGCCATTCGTGACACTCTTGCCCACCGGGCCTTCGCAGCAGCGACAAGCCGGGCACGGATGGCCGGACTCAACCGCCGATGGGCCTTTGGTTTCACGGAAGTTTTCCGCTTGGGTGCCGGGTTTGGAGCCGGAATTGAAGTTGGGGTCGCGGCGGGAAGATTAACCTCTGGTAAGGAAACTGCGGATGCCGGGGCAAGTTCGATCCCAAAAACGTCGGCCACCTCGGTTTCACTCATGACGGGAGCGCCGTCTGCTGTCGCCGCCGTCTGGCGCACGGCTTCGGCGGCGGAAGCTTTGCTGATCAGGTCGGCGGGGTCCACGCCCCGAAGCAGGAAAAGCAGGGCAGGATTTTGGTCGAGCTTGGCACCGACACCATAAAGCGACGCAGCCACATGTTTGCACAAATCAGCCCAGTCCGGGCAGGAACAATCCAGGTCAATTTCCTTGGGCGTTGGAAACAAGCCCTTTTCAGGGCGAGTCACGATCTGCATGACGGCGGAGGAAAGTTCGCCCTGGAGCAATTCGATGAGGGAATCAATCTTGCCGGCGCACTCGGTCTGAATGGATTTCCAAAGGCTTGGCGCCAGGGGTTTGATCTTGATTTCGATCCGGTAAAGCTCCGAGCCGGAGACCAGCGCAGACACGTTGCCTTTGCTGATCTGCAAATCGACCACCGAGCCGTTGCGCAAGTAAGTGCGTCCGCGGGGGAGCCGATTGGCGTAGTCGCTGTAGGCCTCGAGGTTGTCGCACCACGCCTTGCCCCAGAAGGTGCTGGCAATCTTGCGACCGCCCAGCACCACCGGCGAAGCGGCCCGGCCGGTCTTCTTGGCCAGTTTTGCAGTTTCGCGCGCGGCTTTGGCTCGCCGTTCTGCGACTGACACATAAGGTCGCCATCCGTAAGACCAACTCATATTCTGTTGTTTGAGGTTCGAACGATTCTCGAAGCGTTTAGTCTTCGCTGGTGGCGTTTATATCCAAGGCCACAAATCGCAGCAACTCGGAATTGTTCATTTCCGTCAACAACCGCTCGCCACCTTCACCCAGCACGTCTTCGGCCAGGGCGCTTTTGCCGGCAATGACTTCGTGAATCCGCTCTTCCAGGGTCCCGCGGCAGGTGAATTTATGGACCGTGACGTTTCGTTTCTGGCCAATGCGGAACGCGCGGTCGGTCGCCTGATTTTCGACTGCCGGGTTCCACCAACGGTCAAAATGAATGACATGGGAAGCCGCCGTGAGGTTGAGACCGGTGCCGCCAGCTTTGAGTGAAAGCACAAAAAACGGCGGACCGCCGTCGCTTTGGAAGGCGTCCACCAATTCCTTGCGTTTGCCGACAGGAACTCCGCCATGGAGGATAAGGCCAGCCTGGCCGAACACCCCCGCCAAATGCCGGGCCAGCGGATCAGTCATTTCACGGTATTGGGTAAAGACCAGCACTTTCTCCTGGCGCGAAGCCACCTCCTCGCACAACTCCCGCAGCCGATTGAATTTGCCGCTGTCGGCGGGTGCATAATTTCCATCGCCAAGCCATTGCGACGGGTGATTGCAGATTTGTTTAAACCGGGTGAGAAACGCCAGAATGATGCCGCGGCGCTGGATGCCTTCCACCTCCGGCGCCTCTAACCGTTCGGCCAATTCCCCCACCGCTTGCTGGTAGAGCGCGGCTTGCCGCCGGGTCAGCGGACAGAATGCCGTCATTTCCGTCTTGTCCGGCAAGTCGGTGATGATGCGTTTGTCTGTCTTTAACCGACGCAGAATGTAGGGCCGAACCAGCCGGCGCAGAGACGCGAACTGGTTCTGGTCGGTTTGGGAACGGTTCTTGAGGAATGAGGCGAATTCCTTGGCTCCACCCAGCAAGCCAGGGCAAAGAAAATCGAAAAGCGACCACAAGTCCGAAAGCCTGTTCTCAATCGGCGTGCCGCTGAGAGCGATCCGGTGGCGACTGCGGAACGCCTTCACGGCGCGACTTTGGCGCGCGCCCGGATTTTTAATCGCCTGGGCTTCATCGAGGATGGCCAGATTCCAATGGATTTCTTTGAGCCAGGCCAATCGCATGGCCATCGAGTAACTGGTAATGACGAGGTCTTTGCCTTCCAGTGATTTGGAGGGGGAATTTGCAGCGGCGGCGAGAACGTCGTTGGGTGTCTCCGACGGATGGGCGTAAAAGACCGAAAGCGCAGGCGCAAATCTCTGGATTTCCGCTTTCCAATTGGCGATGAGCGAGGCAGGGACGATCAGTAGGCTGGGGACGCCATCGTCCGGGGAGGGTGTAGTTTGGCCGCGCCGGCGTTTGAGGACCAGCAACAGCGAAATCACCTGAATGGTCTTACCCAGCCCCATGTCATCGGCCAGACAGGCTCCCAGTCCCAGCCGGTTCATAAACCAGAGCCAATGCGCACCTTGGCGCTGATACGGACGCAGGGTCGCGTGCAATTCCTGGCCAGGGTCCGATTCCGTGGAGATTTCTGGCTGCTGCATCTGCTCGAGTAGTTTTTTGAGCGCGCCTCCCGCCACGACACTTGACCAGGCAGCGCGCTCCGCCTCCATTTCCGGTTCGCCAGTCTGGCTGGCATCAAAGCCGGAAAGCAACCGCAAACCTTCTAGCAACGACAGTCCTCCGGCGCCTGCGTCAGTTTGAACTTTTTTCCAGTGGTCGAGGACTTCCTGGAGTTTGACCCGGTCCACTTCGACCCATTTGCCTTTGAGCAAGACTAGGCCGCTGGCGGACTGCAGGATCGCTTTGATTTCCGATTCGGTGAGCGATTCGCCCTCCACCGAAAGTTGCACATTGAAATCCAGCAGACTGTCCTTGCCGAGCAGATTTCCCTTGGCCTCGCCAATGCGCACGGTTACCTGGGGCCTGGGTGGTCGGCCTGCCTTCCACCAGTCCGGAATCCGCACCACCAGTCCGCACTGCTCGAATAAAGGGATGTTCTGCAAAAACGAAAATGCCTGTTCGGGCCGCCACACCTGGGGATGAAAGATGGCGCGCGAGTCCAACAATTCACGGGCCAGTTTGCTCTGCTCCGCCGCGCGTTGCACCGGCGTCAACAGCGCGCCCAGCGCGGCGCGGTTCTTGGCCCCGGCGTACTCCTCCAGGGCACGCCCCAACGGCAGATGCTGGGCTTTGCCTTGCTCGGAGACGCCATGAGTGTAGGTGGCCAGGAACGCAAATGGGTAAGCCGGGTTGCGTTTGTTCTCGGCCAGATGGAACGTGACGCGTCCAACCGTGTTCCAAAGCGGGTTGCAACCCTTCAGATACGCGGTCGCCCCGCCGGGAGTTTGAATCATGGCCGCGCGAACGTGTGCGTCCAACTCATCCCACAGCTTCGCCAGCACGGCACCATTCAAATACTCGAGGCCCTTCATCGGTGGCGCCGACTCTGCCAGCGCGGACCATTCGGTTTCGGAAGGCTTGGGGATGGCTATGCCGGACGCGTTTTCCAGATTAGGTTGGTGGCAAAGCGCGGTGAAAAATCGCTGGGCCAGCCCACGCCAGAAAACGAACGGCGGTGGCAGAGGTTCGTGCAGGAAACCGGACGCCAGCATCTCCAAACCACGGGCGGGCGATGCGGCGAAGTCCTCGCTCAGATGCAAAGCTGTGGCCTGGCTGAGTTTTGGCTCAGCCTGTTCATCCGGCTCAACAAACAAGTGTCCACCGGGGGATAAAGCCAGCGTATGTGACATGGCGGGCGAAGCATACAGTCCGACCCTTCCGGCGCGCCATCAGTTTCATCGCGGAGGCCTCAATTCCCCGCGCGATTTTGATCAGGATGATCTCAAATAAGTAGCGGGTGGTTCGTTTGGTAGATCCTGCCGCTGTAGCCACTTGATTTATGGGCCGCCAGCAAAAAATGTAACGCCAGTTTAGCTGGCCAAACGAGGCTGGCGAAGAGCAAGGAAACCAGATGCCATTCTATCGGAAAGGAGTAATTTCCTCTTATGAAAATCACGCTATCGCTTTTTCATGCCTACATCAATTGCCCGACCAAATGCTGGCTCAAATTCACAGGCGAACCAGCGAGCGGCAATGCTTATGCCGAATGGGTGCAACGCCAAAATGAAGCATACCACGCCGCCGCACTCCAACGCTTACGATCCGAAATGCCGCCAGATGAGCGCGCTGACGCGCCCGCCCAAGAAAGCCTCAAGACATCAAAGTGGCGGATGAGTTTCGACGTTGCGGTTGCGACATCCCAGAATCTCGAAACATGTCTCCAGGCGGTTGAGCGTGCCCCTTCAGAAGGCCGGGGCAAATCCGCGCGATTTATCCCCATCCGCTTTGCGTTCTCCAACAAGCTCGGCAAGAGCGAAAAGTTGCTGCTGGCGTTCGATGCCTTTGTCCTCTCCTCAGCACTTGGACGGGACATCCACATAGGCAGAATCATTCACGGCGACAACCATGCCTCGCTGAAGGTCAAGACATCGAAATTGACCGGCGAAGTGCGAAAGCGCCTGGATAAAATTGCCGCATTGGTGTCCAATCCGGCCCCACCCGATCTTGTCCTGAACCGGCATTGCGCCGAATGCGAATTCCAGGTTCGCTGTCGGCAGAAAGCAATCGAGAAGGACGACCTCAGCTTGCTGGCCAGAATGAGTGAGTGAGCTGGACCCCTATTTTTAGACCACAGGTAAGTTTCGATTTTTGCCGGTTTGCTGTAGATAAGAAAGAGCAGACTTATGAAAGCAAAACGGAAAAGACACAGTGCGGCCTTCAAGGCCAAAGTGGGATTCGAAGCCCTGGTGGGGCTGAAGACGGTCGCGCAATTGGCGCGAGAGTATGCGGTGCATCCGGCGCAGGTCACGCAGTGGCGGGCGACGATTCGGGATCACATGCCCGAATTGTTTGAGCCCGGGCAACCCCGCACGGAGGATCAGGAACAGTTGATTGCCCAACTGCATGAGAAGATTGGCCAACTGACGGTGGACTTGGACTGGCTTAAAAAAAAGTCCAGGCAACTGGGGCTTTAACATGTTTAATCGCTCCCGATCCGCAGCTCAGCGTGCGGCGCCAGTGCGAGCTGCTGGCGGTGTGCCGTGGCAGTTATTATTACCAGTGCTGTCCGGAGACAGAGGAGAACCTGGCGCTGATGCGGCGGTTGGACCAGATGCATTTGGACCACCCGGTTTATGGCAGCCGCAAACTGACCGTGCTGTTGCGCCGGGAGGGTTTGACCATCAATCGCAAACGGGTGGTGCGGCTGCTGCGGTTGATGGGGATCGAGGCGATTTACGCCAAGCCCAAGACGAGTCTGCGGGAGATGGGGCACCAGATTTATCCGTATCTGTTACGCAATTTGGCAGTGACGGGACCGGATCAGGTTTGGTGTTCGGACATTACGTATGTGCCTATGGCAACTGGGTTTATGTATTTGGTGGCGGTGATGGATTGGTGGAGTCGTTACGTGCTGGGATGGCGCTTGAGCAACACGTTGGAGGCGGACTTTTGTGTGGACGCTTGGGAGGCGGCGTTGCGGGCGGGGCGTCAGGCGCCGTTGATTTCCAATACCGACCAGGGATCGCAGTTCACCTCCCCGATGTTTATCGATGCGGTGGAATCGGCGGGGGTGGACGTGAGCATGGACGGACGGGGTCGCTGGATGGACAACCGGTTTATCGAGCGGCTGTGGCGGAGCGCCAAGTATGAGGACATTTATTTGCAAGACTATGGCGACGGGTTGGCGGCAGGGCGCGGACTGGGCCGGTGGTTTGACGGCTACAACCGGGAACGACCGCACCAGGCGTTGGGCTATGCGACGCCGGCGGACGCGTATTTTGATCCCGGCACGCATGGAGCCCAACCGGCCAAATGGGAAGCGATGCAACCTGCCAGAGGCAGGAGCGATCGCAGCACTTGACAGAGAGGCAGGCGGCAGGAAAAGGCTTGAAATCAGACCGCCTGCGGCGGTAGAGTTGAGAACCCTAAGAAAACGGAGAGGGAGGACGGGCAGTGCTCCGCATCGCTCGTTCTCTCTTTCGAAAGGGTTTTGAAACACGGAATGAACAGTAGTCAACTACAATTAGTAATGACAGCAATCGGCAAAAGTCGCGCTTATTTCATGCGCTCCGTGGTCTAAAGGATGGGGTCCACCTCAGACGACCGTTGGTGTCACGGGTGAAAAGGCGCGAAGAACCGTAAGTGACGGCCATATTGTGGATTATGTCCAACATCAGTGCGTAAGCACTTCGACATCCATCACTGAGATCACGCAACGGAAGATCGCCGCCATTTGGAGTTTTCATATAAACGTGATCAACAGTTATGCGAGTGATTTGGAAACCTTCGGCCAATAGCCGGTCATTTAGGAATGCTTGGACATCCTCAACCAGGGAGGAAGGCAATCGCTCTTGGCTTATTTGTTCTAGCATCCGAGCGTGCTCCTGTTTCAGCCAAGTTTCACTCTCTGTGAGAGCCGCATCTTCGCGAAATAACGTTACGCAACTGGCGAGCTTGCCCTTGCCAAGAGCGTAGCGCATGGCTTCTGTTGAACTTCCGGTTAGCCTCCGGAGTGGGCCGTAACTACCCAAGAACCAGCCGTCTGCGTCGGGATGCCAAGGCCCCCGTTCCGCAGAACGCACTTTGGTTCGATTAATCGTTTGATAGTGCTTTTCTCTGAGAACAGGAGTAAGTCCACCCTCCGCCGTTTCAAAAACTATCCCGGCATTAAAATTAGCAGTGACCGATGGCCTGCCTCCGCGGATTCGAAAAGTGTCTTTACTGGAGTCCCAGTGGACTTCCAATTCAATCAATCCCTTCGTCGCGCTTCGGCGAATCCAGCCTGCTGGTGTAATTAGCTGCTGGTTCGCAATGGTTGGTCCTGATAACGCCATGGCGATGGCCTTGAGCAATGTAGATTTGCCCGAGGAATTCCCGCCAACAAAAAAGTTCAGCCCTGCATAAACAGTATCACCATTCTCGGTGGGACGCGCAAAATCAAGCTTGACTCGTTCGAAAGCCTTAATGTTTTCCAAGAGGAGTGAGTGAATATACATAACGTGCTTTAAAAGTTATTTCGGCTTTTCCCAGTTCGCTTTCGCTGCCACCTGCTCCAGAAACGGAAACAGGTCAGTCCAGCAGAAACGGGGCAATCCCGCATAAACGTATTATCGTTGTCTTTCCGCATCACGCATCAGGCTTGCCAAGGAACCGGCCAAATGGATGTTAATCCTTCGCCAATTCACTTCAAGATCATTCTCGATTGACCGGCAAAATGGCCATTCACCAGTCGAAACTCTCCACCGCAAATGGTCCCGCACAATTATCCGTGTAATCCGCGCAATCCGTGGTCAATCCAAAGTCATTGTCGTTCAACGGCTTGCCCATGATCGCATCCCATGATACGCGTCGCATTGACAGCGGCCTGAAAAACGGAATCCCAGGGGCCGTCTCGCCGCATGCATCCGCCGTTCTCCATCCTCCATCCTCGCGTTTTGCAAAGTCGTCGTCCCCGGCCATCAACGGCTTACGGCAATTCCTGGTGGCGGATACGCCGCTATTCCGTTCGGCCCCGGTTGGCGGCTGGTTGGTTCGCAGGAGGATTAGATATGGTTAAAATGAAAAGCATTTGTTTTGACACGACTTGGGGATGGTGGCATCATGGCAGCCGAAAATCCAAACCGAAATGAGAACGATTGTCTCGCGCATGGGCGGATTGGCCGTCTTGATGTTCGCCCCGTGGCTGGCCGCGCCGGTTGGCGCCGGACAACCCGCCCCCGCCGAGGCGGATGTCCAACTGCCCCAGCGGGTGATTTACGCCGGACCCCGCGTCGCCCAGTTCGATCCGTTCCTCAAAAAGCATTTCTCCAAGGTGCAGTCGGTCGCCCTGGAGGCTTTTCAGCCGGCCATGGCCGCTGACTTCGACGTGGTGCTGCTGGATTGGCCGCAGTCGGGACTGAACCGGCAGAATCCCAGAGTGCCGCTGGGCGAACGCGCGCAATGGCGCAAATCCACCGTCCTGCTGGGCAGCGCGGGCTTGAATCTGGCCATTGCCTGGAAGCTCAAAGGCGGCTCCGGCTGCACTTGCCTGGCGCCGGTCGCCTGCTGTTTCAGGGAGCACGAGGTTTTCCAGTCACCCGTTCCGATTGACCTCAAGGCCACCACGGACCATTCCGACGCCGAACGATTTCCTGGGCGTGTTGAAAACCAGCACCATGCAGGTGATTCCTTTAATGGACGATATCCGCAATTATGACCATGTGATTAACGACCACGCGCGGGGGTGGGCCACCCATTATTACGAGTTTGCCGACATGCCGGAGGTCGAAATCTTTTGCGGCGGCATCAATGAACAAACTCCCGAGTCCTCCGCCTTCTGGCGCCAGGGGAACTTGCTCCATTTTGGCTTCGAGCAATCCCCGGCCGAGTTGAACGCCCTCGGCCGCGCCCTGCTTCTGAACGGCATCGCCAACATCAGCCGTTTCACCGAAGACCGTCCCATTGACGTGACGCCGTCGGTTTTCGGCGTGGAAAAGATCGGCCTCTCGCGGCGCCGGGCGCGGAATTACTTTTATAACGGACATGCCGATTGGGCGAGCAACGAGCTTTCCGCCGCGACCCTGGCCTCGTTTAACTGGCGCGATCCGGCGGCGGGAAAAGCCTGGATTGACACCAACGGAATGTGGCTGCATCCGGGGCCGGGTAATTTCCTGGAAATTGACACGGAAGCCCGGGCTTTGGGCGTTGCGTTCGATGCGCCGGATTTCCTGCCGAAAACCATCGCGGCCATGCGCGACGAAAAAGCCAGGGCCTCCGCCCTGCGCCTGCTGTGCCGTTACGCTCCTGATGGACCCGGCGCCAGCGCCGATGCGGCCGGGTGGGATGGGTGGTGGCGGGAGAATTCGCCCTACCTGTTTTATTCGGAGTTGGGTTGTTACCGCTGGTATATTGATCCGCTGGCCAGGAGCCGCGGCATTCCGACCACTGCCTTGCGGGGTCCGGCCCGCGCTGACAGACTGGCCGCAACCCCGGGCGGCGCGAGGTTGCAAGCCAATTGATGGCCGGCCGATTGCTAGTGGTCGCATGTCAGTTTTTGGGGCTGGCGGCTTCCGGTTCTTAATCTTAATCCTAATCTCAATCCGAATGACTTGCTCCCGGCCCCGTTCCTTATGGGGTCAAGAAGAGATTAAGATGAGGATTAAGATTAAGATTAAGAGCGGAAAGCCAAGAAGACGGGCGCGCCTGTTTGGGCGCGCCCTTGATTATCATGCAACCTCTAATTTTGTTTGACAGCGTCCGCCGGCTTGCCGCCGGGGCGATGCGCCACGCGATTTAAACGGGGAGACCGCGGGCCGCGCGCCCCAGCGCGCGCCTGGAGGATCGCCCTTCCAGATGCCGGCGAGGTTAGCTGACGGGCTGGGTCCTGAAAGCGACCCCGCTGATGGTTCGCATCACCGTTCGCCCCTCTGCGGAGAAAACTCCGCAGCGTGGTTCCCCCGCGCTGGCAGGCAGGAAGGCCCGCCAGCTTAGGCTGCTACAATGTAGCCATCCCACAAACAGGGCAATTGTCAAATGGAGGGCGGAACATTGAGCTGACGAACTAATGGGGCATCCCTGGTTTCTTCAGTTCGTAAGCCGTAAGCTTTTGCGAACGCTTTTCGGCTTGTTCATGCGGCCAGTTGGCGTTAGGCTCTGAACGTGAAAACATTGACTGTTGGCGAAGCGCAGGGGCAATTGGCGGAACTGATTGCCGAGGCCTGTCAGGGAGCGGTTATTGTCCTGACCGATGGCGAAAAGCAGGTCTGGCTCGACACGCGCAAACCGCTGGACTTGGAGACGGACAACCCGGAACTGGAGGCCGAATTGCTCAAGGCCATTGATGGGCCGTTCACACCGTATTCGTCAAAAGAAATGCGCTCCATCGGGGAACGCATCATCAAGGAATCGTATTTTTTACCGCGCCAACGATGAGGCCCTCGAGGCGGTCCGCCTTATGCACGGTGCCCGGACCCTTCCGCGCCGTTTGCGCGAGGCACGGAGTGCGGGGCAGTGATCAAACGCCGATCAGGCAGGCCACAACGGCGTGGATGGAAATTTCCCCGTTTCCCAAAACGAAATTGCGGTTATTGTTTTCTCGTGCTCTCGATGGCCCAACAGTTGGAAAACCTTCCCGCCCTCCAGCAGGTCACCATTCCCGACCTCTGGCAGCAGGAGGCCGTGGCCGCCTTGCGCCGGGGCAGCGATGTCGTCGTGCAAGCCCCGACCGGCGCGGGCAAGACCTTGATTTTCGAGCTTTGGTCCAGGCAGGGAAAAAACCGCGGCCAGGCCATTTACACCGTTCCCACCCGTGCCCTGGCCAATGACAAGCTGGCGGAATGGCGCGCCCGCGGCTGGGAGGTCGGCATCGCCACCGGCGATCTCAGCGAGAATCTATCGGCCCCGGTGCTCGTCGCCACGCTGGAAACACAGAAGCACCGCCTCATCCGCGGCGACGGCCCGGCGCTGCTCGTGGTGGACGAGTACCAAATGCTGGGCGACCAGGACCGGGGCTTGAATTACGAACTGGCCCTCGCCCTGGCCCCGCCCCCCACCCAACTCCTCCTCCTCAGCGGCAGCGTGGCCAATCCGCAGCAAGTCGTCAAATGGCTGGAACGGCTGGGACGCCAGGCCCTGCTCATCCGCCACGACGAACGCCCCGTTCCCTTGGAGGAAGTCCACGCCAACAATCTCAATTATCATGTCCCCGCTGCCATCAAAGGCTATTGGCCGCGCCTGGTGGCCAAGGCCCTGGCCGAGGACCTCGGTCCCATTCTCATTTTCTCTCCGCGCCGCCAGGCCGCCGAAGCGCTCGCCGCCGAATTGGCCCGCACTTTGCCCGTGCCCAATCCTCTGAGCCTGAGCGTCCAGCAAAAAGCCCTGGCCGGCGAGGCGCTCTCCAAAATGTTGAAAAGCCGCATTGCCTATCATCACAGCGGCTTGAGCTACGCCGCCCGCGCGGGCGTGGTCGAACCCCTGGCCAAGGCCGGCCAGTTGCGCGTCGTCGTGGCCACCATGGGTTTGGCCGCCGGCATCAATTTTTCCCTGCGCAGCGTCGCCCTGGCCGCCGAATCCTACAAACGCGATCAACAGGAACAACTCCTGCGCGGCGACGAAATCCTGCAAATGTTCGGCCGCGCCGGCCGCCGCGGTTTGGACGAGACCGGTTTCATCCTCATCACCGCCAATCAACTCCGCCTGCTCGACGCCCGTCCCGGCCAGCTCGCCCGCGGCGGGCTGGTGGATTGGAACGCGCTGCTCGGTTTGATGGCCGCCGCCGCCGATCAAGGCCGCGATCCCCTCCAGCAAGCCGTGCGCGTGCAGGAACGTCTTTTCACCACCAAGCCCGTCGCCTTGGGCATCGAGCATTCCATCCAACATCCGCAGACCCCGTGCGGCCTGAAAATGGATGCCGAACGCGCCCGCCACGTCCGCCGGCTGGTCCGTCAGATGCAAAACAGCCGCGGCCAATGGCAGGATTATCCGCCGCCGCGGGACATCCCGCTGCGCGACATCCTGGTGCCCTCCGCGGACGGCCCCGGCCCGGACCCGCCCCGGTTGCACAGCATTCTGAGCGAGGCCGCCGCCCTGGAAAAAGTCGGCCCCGGCATATTGTGTCTCCTCAGCGAGGACGCCCGCGGCAAGACCTACGGCCGGGCCATCACCGTGGCCGACCGCCTCAACGACAACCGCGTGCTGCTCAACAAATGGGTCCGCCGCCTCATCCACTGGGGCGGACGCCAGGCGCCGCTGGAGGTGTGGACCGAAAAAATCGTTCCCTTGCTGGAGCAAAAACTGGCCGCGCAAAAGACGCCGCTGGTTGGTATGATTGACGATGGCGCGCGCATCATCGCCCATCTCAGCATCGCCGGCCTGGCCTTGCGCGTGCCGGTG
This sequence comes from uncultured Verrucomicrobiae bacterium, assembly GCA_963707025.1. Lineage (GTDB taxonomy): Bacteria > Verrucomicrobiota > Verrucomicrobiia > Limisphaerales > Palsa-1400 > JBEKOF01. The sequence goes on from CAVPOM010000009.1 coordinate 54,196, forward strand.
GACCGCCACGGGGTGGCTTTATGGAAACCGCCGGAGCGCGAAGTCCTGCCTCCGGATTGCGCCCAATGTTGCCTGGTCCCCGTTTGCCGCGAGCTTCCCACCGCCACCGGCGTCGCCCTGCTCTGGCGGCGTCTGGGACTCATCGAGGCCTCCGGCGTGCCCACGCGGCGCGGGCGCGTCGCCGGCTTTTTTTCCCAAGGCGACGGCCTGGCCCTGGCCGCCGCCCTGGAGGAGGAAACCTATCCGGTGGACGAATTGGTTTACGACCTCGCCAACCTGGACGCCAGCCACCGTTTTGCCGGGGAAGACAACCGTTGGGCGGGCCGTCTGGCGCAAATCTGCCAAAAAACCTACGGCGCCCAAACCATCCCCGGTTATTTGGAAAATGGCGTCCCGCCCAAATACGGCGCCGGCGCCGGGCCGGTCGTGGCCGCCGCTCACCGCGATCCGTCAAGCAAGCGCCTCTGGGTGACGGAACTTGTGGGCGCGGGGGACATTGACCGCATCATCATCGAATGGCGCAGTTTGTTGCGGCGCATCGCCCACGCGCCGGAGCTGGATTGGGCGCGGTGGAAGAAGTTGCAGGAACTGGCCCGGGCGATTCTGCAAGAAACCACCTCACCCACCCTGACCGAACTGCCCCCTCTGGAGTACCATCAAACCAAGCGCATTGACCACCGCTTGATTCTGCCAAGACATTAATCGGCCAGCCCGGCGGGACCGGCCTTTCGTGTCAGCTCTCACTCTTCTGGCTGGGCCAATCCCCAATTGTCCATTTGACAAGGCCGCGGACATGAGAGATGATAAGCCTGTCGCAAATTGAGAATTCCGTGCAGGAAAACTATGAGAATCAAACTTCAAATTCTGATCTTCGCCCTGGCGATTTTCGCCGGCGCCCATAACGTCGCCGCCCAGGGGACGGCCTTCACCTACCAGGGCCAGCTCAACGACGGCGGCCCGCCTGCCAACGGCAGCTACGATCTCACCTTCACGGTTCACGCCACCAACGCGCCGCCGGACACCGCCATCGCCGGGCCCTTGACCAATTCCGCCACCGCCGTCTCCAACGGCTTGTTCACCGTCGTGCTCGACTTTGGCGCCGGAATCTTCACCGGCGCGCCGCGCTGGCTGGAAATTGGCGTGCGCAGCAACGGCCTGGGAGCCTTCGCCACGCTGGCGCCAAGGCAGGCCTTGACGCCCGCCCCTTACGCGATCATGGCCGGCAGCGCGAGCAATTTGCTCGGGCCGCTCCCCTCGGCGCAATTGGCCGGGAGCTACGGCAACCCGGTCAACTTCAACAACGGGGCGGACAGTTTTGACGGGACTTTCTCCGGTGAGTTTTTTGGCAGCACTTTCACCGGCGGCTCGTTCACCGGCAGCTTCGTCGGGTCGGGCAACGGATTGATTGATGTGTGGCATACGGAGGGCAACCTGGGCACCACCGCGGGGCCGAATTTCCTGGGCACGACCGACAATCAGGCGCTGGAATTGCACGTCAACAATACCAGGGTGTTGCGCCTGGAGCCGGACCCGCGGGGCGGCAACGTGGGCAACCTGATCGGCGGTTTGCCTTTCAACGCCGTCAGCCAGCAAGGCTCGGGCGGCGATGTCATCGCCGGCGGGGGCTTCACCGGCGGTCCGAACCTCATCCTTTCCAACTCCTCCGGCGTCTTCATCGGGGCCGGCTCCATCAACCAGGCCGGCCCAAACGTGAATGACAGCGTGATTGCCGGCGGTTATGGCAACACGATGCAATCCGGGGATTCGGTCATCAGCGGCGGCTATTACAACACCATCCAGCCCGCCTCTGGTGTGGCCGTTATTGGCGGCGGAGAATACAACACCATCGCCACCAACGCCGCCCTCGCCGTCATCGGCGGCGGTTACGCGAATCTCATCCAAACCAACTCCGGCTATTCCGTCATTGGCGGCGGTTACAACAATGTCATTCAGCCTTCCGACGGCTTCTCCGTCATTGGCGGCGGTTATAACAATGTCATTCAGCCTTCCGCCGGCAACTCCGTCATCGGCGGCGGTGTTGTCAATGCGATCCAGACCAATGCCCCTTACAGCTTCATCGGCGCGGGCTATTACAATCTGATTCAAACCAACGCCTTAACCTCGGTCATCGTCGGCGGCAACAACAACATCATTCAGACCAATTCCGACCATGCCTTCATCGGCGGCGGTTCCCAGAATCTAATCCAAACCAACTCCGGCTCTTCCGTCATTGCCGGAGGCAGCGGCAACAACATCCAAAGCTATGACTTCAATTCCGTCATCGGCGGAGGATACGCTAATAGCATTGGCAACAATTCCAGTCTATCCGTCATCAGCGGAGGCAATGCCAACAGCATCCAGAGCATGGGCTACGAATCCTTCATCGGCGGAGGATACGCTAATATCATCGGCACCAATTCCAGTCTGTCCGTCATCGGCGGAGGGCAGCTCAATAACATCGGCAGCAATTCCGGTCAGTCTGTCGTCGTCGGGGGCAATGCCAACAACATCCAAAATTACGCCTACGAATCCTTCATCGGCGGCGGCTATGCCAATTCACTCCAACCTGGCGCCGACTTTGGATTTGTGGGCGCCGGGATTCAAAACACCAATGCGGGTTATGCCGCGTTCGTCGGCGGCGGCTCTGCCAACACGATCCAATTCAGCGCCCAGAACGCCGTCATCGCTGGCGGCATCTCCAATCAAGTTGGCGCTTCTGGCGCGGCTATTCCCGGCGGCAGCGGCAATTCCGCCTATGGGTCCAACAGCTTCGCCGCGGGCACAGATGCCCAGGCCCTCCATGACGGTTCGTTTGTGCTGACCGACTCGGAACCGGTCAACTTTTTTTCGACCACCACCAACCAGCTCAGCGCCCGCTTCAACGGCGGCGTCCGCTTCCTCACTGCCGGCGCCGGGATGACGCTGGACGGCGCGCCCGTGCTGACCGGCCCGGTTGCCTCCGGCGAGCTGCTGGGCAGCTACGCCAACCCCCTTTCACTGACCAACTCGGGAAACGTCTTTGACGGCGACGGTTCGGGCCTCGCCAATGTCAACGCGGCCGCCCTCAGCGGCCTTCCCTCCTCCGCCTTCGCCCAATTGAACAGCAGCCCTTCCTTCACCGGCACGGTCAGCGCTTCCGCTCTCGTCGTCAACAATGATGCCCACATCAGCGGGCTGATCCATTCCGGCTCCGACACCGTTGGCGAGCTTCCCAACCCGGACGGACTTGTCATTCGGCGCGTCAACTCCATTTCGGTGCTCTCGAACACGGTTGTGGCCGTCGCCCGCACTTTCAACAGCACCGCCAGTATCACTTTGGTCCGCGACGGCAGCAATGGCGGATTTGTCATCCAATACCCGGCCAGCCCTGGTAACCTGACCATCGCCTGCATGGGAATGGACAACACCGGCGCGTCAAAGAACTTCTACACCAGCCTGCCGAACCCCGCTGCTGCCGGCATCGTGCAAATCTACACCAATTCCCAAAATGTCGTTCACTTTGAATGCACTTTCGGCATTACGTTCGATTCCGATCAACATCTCACCCAGGTCACCCTCTCGCGCTATAACGGGGACTACTACTGGTCCGGCACGCTCACCTCCACCTACAACCAGTGAAAATTATTTGACAACTTTCCCGACGGCCTGCTTTTGCCCCATTTTCCGGCCCAGCGCCTCTTTCAGCAGGTAATTGAACTCGGCCCCGTAAATGAAAATGATATTGTTGACATAGAAAAAAGCAGCGTGGCAATGACGCTGCCCAGCGAGCCGTAAATCAGGTTGACCTGGTTGAACTGCGAAAGATAAAGCGACAGGAGGTGCGCCGCCTCGACCCATAAAAACGTCACCAGCGCGGCACCCGGCGCCACCGAACCCAGGCTCTGCTTGAGATTGGGCAGAAAATAATAGGCGGCCGATATCCCGGCAAAAATCACGGCGAGCGAGATGCAAACAAGCTGGTGGCCGGTCAGGGCCACGCCCGATTTGCCGAAGGCCGCGGCCATTTTTCCCCAGGCCATGGGCAGCAGGACCAGCACCATCATCGCCAGGAGGACGACAAAGGACAGAAGGAGAGTCTGCGCGATGGAAAGCAGTCTGCGCCACACATAGGCGGGCGGGGTGGCAGCGCGGCAGGCGCGGTTGAGCACCGTGCGGTAGCCTTCCACGGCGGAAGAAGCCGTCCAGATCGCGCCCAGGATCGCCACGGTCAGCAAACCCTGTGGCGGGCCGGAAATAATTTCCCGGATGCGCGGGCTGAGGGCCTGCACCATGTCCGGCGGCAGTTGCGCCAGCACCAGGCCGATGAACTGCGTTCCGGCCTTTCCTTCGGCGATGAACCCGGCCAGCGCCGCCAGGAAGACCAGAAACGGGAACAGCGCCAGCAGCCCGAGGAAAGCCAGATACCCCGCATGCTCAACCCCGTCGTGATGGACGGTATTAACCCCCGCTTTGTAAAAGGAAGCGAGCATGGTGCCAAGGGATAACACAATCCGTTTTATGCAGGCACAGCGGCTTGGGGTTCAAGCAAAAACGGGAAGCTCCCGCCCAAAGGGGCGCAACCGATGGCGGCAGCCGGTGTTTGACCTGTGAGCCGCGCCGGGCGCGGAGCCGGAATGGTCCAAGATTAATTTTTCACGGGCGCGGGCGGTGACAAAACGATTGCATCGGCGGCGCGTCCAAGGAATGATGTTTTCATGCGTTTGCGGCCCTGGTTGATCGCCTCAGCAGGATTGAATTTAATCCTTGCCGCCGCCTGGTACATCGCCCACATCCAGGAGGATCACCCGCCGCTGGTGCATACGCCCAATCTCGACTTGACTGCACGGCTGACCCGGACCAACTCCGTGGTGCGTTACGTCAACCTGACCTGGGCGCAAATTGAATCCACCAACCTCACTGCCTACATCACCAACCTGCAGGCGGTGGGCTGCCCCAAGGAGACCATTCGCGACATCATCCTGGCGGAGGTGAACCAGTCCTTCGCCCGCAGCCGCGCCACCGAAGTGCTCACGCCGGATCAGCAATGGTGGAAAACGGAAGCCGATCCGGCCGTGGCGCGCGCCGCCAGCGCCCAATTGCGCCAACTGGAAAGCGCGCGGCGCGTCACGCTGATCTCCCTGCTCGGGCCGAAGTGGGAAACGGAAACGGACGTCGCGGCCTGGGTGGAGTCGAACTATGGTTTGACCGGACCGCATTTGGGCACGCTGCCCCCGGAAATCAAGCGGGCGCTCTATGACCTGGCCGCGCGCAGCCAGGAGCAAATGACCGGCCAGGATCCGGCGGAGGCGGCCCGGCTCTTGCAGAACGAGCGCGCCCGGTTGCAAAACTGGCTGACTCCCGTCGCTTTGAACGAATATTTGCTGCGCTATTCCCCAAGCGCCGCGCAACTGCGGGCCGACACGCGCGGGGTCAATTATTCGCCGGAGCAATTTCAAAATTTGTTCGCGGCGGTGGATCCGATCCTGCTGCAGCCCGATTATTATTATCGGGGCGATGACCCGGATGCGCTCGGGCGCCAGCGGGCCCTCCAGGCCCAATACGAGGGGGCGTTGCAAGAAGCGCTGGGCGGGGAAACTTACCATGCCCTCCGCCTCAACCAGGATCCGCTCTACGCCGCCACCACCGCCGCCGCGCAGCAAACGGGCGTTCCCGCGCAAAACATCGCCAAGCTTTACGAAATCAACCGCGCCACCCAGGCGGAATTGGACCGCATCCGCAAGGACGCGACGCTGTCGCCGGACGAAAAGATTGACGCTCTGGCCACCACCCGCACCGAGCAGCAAAAAGCCATCCAACAACTGCTCGGCCCGGAGGCTTTCCAACGCTGGCTGCAAACGCAGACCCGCCCTTGACGGCCCCTAATGGTTGAGGTCTTCCCTCACAAAAAGGACCAGGCCGGCGCCGAAGGTGACGAGGCCGGACACTCCGGACAAGGCGATCATCTTCCACACTTCCGGACGCCATGGAGCATCCATTCCCTGGGCGATCTGTTGCAGGTTCAGCCAGGAGTAATTGATGTAGCGGGTGAAGATATAGGGATCGAGTCCCACCAGGTGCTTGGTGAAATCGACCAGGAACAGAGTGCTGATGCCCACCGCCACGGCCGCTCCCGGACTGCGCACCAGGGTGGAGATGAGGAGCCCGTACATGACGAGGGCGCCCAGCGGAATCCAACTGAGCGCGTAGCCCGCCGCCAGTTGTTGCAGCGCCTGGGTCCGGCTATAGACCAGGCCCAAGGAATCGCCCACCGGGCCGAAGTGATAATGGATTTTGGCCAGGGCGGCGGAGAAGAGCAGGGCGGCGGCGGAGAGGACCATCATGTAAAGCAAGCCGGTCAGAGCCTTGGCCAGGTACAACTCCCAACGCTGCACCGGAGCGGCCAGGGCGGCGCGGATCGTGCCGGTGCCGGTTTCTTCCGCCAGCAACATGGCGGCGAAGACGACGATAAAAATCGGGCCGAGGTCGGTGAACACCATTTGCATGGAAAAACCGACATAGCCCCAGGCGTTGGCGGTCGCCGTGGTGTTGAGTTGGCCGCCAACGAAATAAACGATCCCAGACAACAAGCCCACCGCGAAGATGCCGAAATAAGGCAGCTTGCGGCGCGCGGCCTTGGCGACCTCGTTTTGCAGTAACGGCACCAATTGGCTAGCCATGGGATGTGTCTCCCGCCGGCCTGGCCGGAGCCTGCCGGCTCGAAGGCGGCCCTTCGGCGCGGCGCAGGCCCGTAATGGAAAGGAAAAACTCTTTCAATGTCTTTTGTTTGGGGGCAATGGCCGAAACGCTGAAGCCGGCCTGATGCAGACATTGGTTCAGCCACACCGAATCGTCCCGATCCAGCGTGATCTCCAAGGTGTCCGGGCTCACCGCTTCCGCTTTCCGGATCTGTTGGTGGCGCGATAAGAAATCGCCGCCGGGAATCCGGCCCACAAAGGTGACCCGCACGATCCGTTCGTGCGGTTTCAACAATTCCTTGACCCGGCCGGAAGCCACCAGATGCCCGCGATTGATGACAAAGACCGTGTCGCAAAACTCCTCGATTTCGGACATGAGATGGCTGGAGACAAAGAGGGTGAGACCCTCCGTTCTGACCTGCTCGCGCAGGAAGGAAAGAACCTCGTGTGTGCCCTCGGGATCCATCCCGTTGGTCGGCTCGTCCAGGATGAGCAGACGCGGCTGGCCCAACAGGGCCCGGCCGATTCCCAGCCGCTGTTTCATGCCCGTCGAGTAAACCCGCACGCGGTCCTGCTGCCGGTCCGCCAGGCCGATTCGTTGCAGGATTTGGTCAATCTGGCGCGCGGTCACGTGGTCGAGCAAACGGGCGGCCAGCTCCAGGTTCTTGCGGCCGGACAGGTACCTCATAAAAGGCGGGCGACTCCACGGTGATGCCCACGGAGCGGATGGCTTTTTTGTAATCTTTCCAAATATCCAGGCCGAAGAGGCTGATGCGCCCGCTGCTGGGCCGCACCAGCCGCGGGATCATATACAGGGTGGTGCTCTTGCCTGCTCCGTTCGGTCCGAGAAACCCGGCCATCTGGCCCGCTGCCACCTCCAGGGACAGATGGTCCACCGCCTGGATGCGCCCAAATCGCTTGGAGACGTCTTGCAAAGCCAGTGCTGGCGGAGTTTCCATCATGGGTTCTTAGCCTTGGCCGGGCGGGATGGCGACATGAAAATGGAAAGGCTGGGCTTACCCACCTCGTGCCAGATGATGTCCGACAGTCCGTCGCCGTTCAGGTCCTTGATTTCAAGATAGCCTTGCGCCGGCGCGTCGAAAGTCAGGCCGGGTTGCGGGGCGAACCAGCGACCGTCGGTTGTGCTGAAGAATATATTCCATTGCGTGTCCGAGCGTCTGACCACCAGATCGGGGCGGCCGTCGCCGTTGAAGTCTCCTTCAATAAAGTTCGGCCACGCGCCCAAAGCTTCCGCCGGCAAGATCGTGGTCAGCGGCACGGAGGCGTCCGGCCTGCTGGCAAAGGCCCCGCCATGGAAGGAGCGGATGGTGAGCGACCAATCCAAGCCGTGGGAGAGCAGCGCATCCACCAGCCCGCCCGTCGTGATCGCAGCGCTCTTGAGTTCGAGCAGGACCACTTGACAAGCACCATCGCCCTTCAAATGGCCGACGGGCGACGGCTTTTGCGTGGAACCGACGGGAATGGGAAAGCCGCGACAGTGCAGAATTTGCGTGGGCCGCTCCGGCAGTTTTTGGTCCGCGCCACGCAGGAAGAGATAGAGGTCGGTTTTGACATCCAGCTTGCCGCTGACCTGCCACAGAATCAGATCTTCCCGGCCATCACCATCCACGTCCAACCGCTCCAGGAAGGGCGGACCGGCGGCGGCGTTTCTTTTCATGTCCTCAATGATCTTCCGGACGCCTTGATTTTCCGGCTCGGGGTCCCGCCGGGCATCTGCTTTGGCCAGAAAGGATTGCTCCACGCGCACGCTGTAGGCCGGATGGGACCCCATCATCCACGAGTCGCGGTTGCCGTGCCAAGCCGTTTGTTTGACATCAACGGTCATGGGCGGTCCGGGACTCCATTCATCAGCGTGGTTGCGGTGGTAGAGCACAGTCTGCCCCGCGGAAATCACCGGGATCAATGCGTCCGTTCCGCTTTTGTTCGTCATCAGCGCAGCCAGGATTGGAAAATCGAAGTTGGTGAGATCCTGGCGCGCCTCGATGAGGGGGCGTCGTTCCGATTCGAACAGGCCGGCGTTCTGCCGGGAATAAACCAGCCCGCTGGCGGTGGAGAACAGCAGTTCCAGACCCGGATGCGCCTCCACGTCGCACGGGGCGACCCAGGCGGTTTGTGGCGGCAAGGGAATGGCCTGATCGGGTGAGTTGTTGAAGCCGGCCGTGCGCTGGTGATAGTTGAAAAGTTTTTTCTCCACCGGATCCATCACGAGCAGATCGCAGAGACCATCCCCGTCAACATCAACCAACAGCGGCGCCCCGGAGTTGGCCGGGAGGGTGATGGTCTGGCGCGACATCGCCACCGGGCCGGCCCCCCCGCATGGGCCGCGAGGCACGTCAACAGAATGGCGCCGCCGGCCAAACTCAAGGCGCGCGGCCACCCCGGAAGCAGGAGGCTGCCGGCGCCGGCTGGGAGTTGGGGGAGGAAGCGCATCGTTTAAATCCCGCTGATGAAAATTCGCCAGGCGTTTTGCTTCCCCAGTTTCACGATCAAATCACACACGCCATCGCCGTTGAGATCCTTGGCCACCCAGCCGTCAATCTGTTCCGGGCAACTGAAGCGCAGGTCCGGTTTCAGGCTGAATCCCTTCTCTCGCGAAACAAAAAAGTAAACCGAGATGGCATCGCCGTGGTCCCGCACCAGCAAATCCGCTTTGCCATCCCCTTTAAAATCGCCGCCCAGCCCGACGTATCGCGCCAAATCCTGCCAGCCCCAATTGCGCAGCATCTCGACTTGATCCAGATGGATCACCACGTCGCGTTGACAGTCCGCCTCCTTTGGAAAACCAAGGCCCGGCCGGTAGAAGAAAAACCGGAGACTGTAATCAAGCTGTTTGGCGGTGAGTTCCTTGTTGAGGCTCTCGCGGCTGTCCAAGTGACTGAAGCCCAAAACCAGGTCCAAAAAACCATCGCCGTCCACATCCACCACCGGCAACGGGGCCGTCCAGTCGTTCTTGCGAAAAACCTGTTGCGGTTCGGCCGGAATCCGGCCTTGCCCATCGGCCAGATAAGTGCTCACCAGCACTTTGCTGGAAGGGGCCCGGGCAGAAAGGAAGGTTCGTTCAGCCAGACGCTCTTGATCAGATCCACTTTGCCGTCGCGGTTGAGATCCGCCCAGCAAAGCCATGAGTACGGTTCCACCTTGTCCGCGTAGGTTAAGGCCGGTTCCAGGGCGAACAGCCCATTGCTCTGCTGAAGGTAAAGGCTATAGGTGCTGGTCCGCCCGGCCTGGCTGCGCCGGACGATCAGATCCTCCCGTCCGTCCCCTTTGAGGTCTCCCACGCTCAGGTCCAATCCAAGCGAGGTGGTGCAGCCCGGGTTGGCCAGGGAGGGCCGCAGGCTGGCCTCCATGGAATGGCCGATGAATTGGGCCTGCTGCCACTGGTCCAGATGTTGCCAGACGTGAATCCCGTCCGCCGCCGGCGCCAGCAGCAGCGGCCAGCCGCGGCCTGTCTCCACCGACAAGGGCAGGAACACCGCGTTGGTGCCTTCCCCAGCCTCCGGCACGAAGGTGGCTTGCCGGATGATTTGCCGGCTGGCGGGAGGGCCGGTTCGATTGGTAAAACAAAGCTCGGTCACTCCCTCGCTGGTCATGACGAGCAAACTCTCGGCCGGCCGGCCCAGTTTGGCCGCCCAGACCACACAGGGCCGATGCTCCAGACGCCAGGTTTGTTGCGGCTGTTGCGTGAAACCTTGTGTGCGATCCTGATAAAAAATGGATAGATCGAGGTCGTCCATCAGCACCAGATCCTTCAGGCCGTCGCCGTCCAGATCGCAAATCATCATCTCCGAGCCTGGGCCGAAGATTTCACTGGCCTTGAATTTCGGTTGGGCCTGAGCGGGCATGCCCGGCCATCAGGGAAAGGCCCAACAGCGCCGGCGGAAGTAATCCCCACCTTGACCTCGCTTTGTTTTGCCTCATTTTAAAAATAATTGGCCCACCAGACTGAAGCCGTCACGCGGCTGGACAGCCAGGCCGGATGCTGAACTGCGGCCCGGTCTTTGTCCATCCCGCAGGCAGACCCGCCCGCCGCGGTTGCTTTCTCAAAATGCCGCATAACCCGATGAAGAGGCGCGTGCTGCCTGCTCCATTTTCCCGGCTCAGCGGGCCTGCAACATTTCCCGCAGTTTCGCCGCCTCCTTCGTCGGGGCCTGGCAGGCCGAGCCGGTGCAGACGAAGACCTGCGGCCCGCCTTTGTCCGGCAGCATTCGGGCCGACGGCTCGACCGCCCCCGCGTTGCCCAGCACCACTTTGCCCGGCTGATAAACCGAATGGACGGCCCGCAGCAGGGCGGTGGTTTCCGCCCGCCCGGGGCCGCCGGTCACGACGGCGCGATGCGGTTCTGTCAAATAGAAGTCAAGCGCGAGCAGCAGGTGGGGGACGGCCTGGGGAAATTCCTGCAGCCGCGGCGAGAGCAGCCCCAGGGTTTTTTCCGCGGCGTCCCTGAATTGGGCGCGGCCGGTGATCGCCGCCAGCCGCAGCAAGGCCAGCGCCGCCACCGCATTGCCCGACGGCTCGGCCCCGTCGTAATCATCCTTCACCCGCAAAATCAGGTCTTTGGCCCCGGCGGTGGTGTCGAAAAAGCCGCCGGCTTCCGGATCGTAAAACCGGGCCAGCATGGCCTCGGCCAGGGCCAGCGCAAAATCCAGGTGCGCCGGCTCCAGCGTTGTCTCGTAGAGGTCGAGTGTTCCGGCCAGCAGTTCCGCGTAAGCCCGCAGTAATTGCACCGTGTCCCGCTCGCCGTCGCGCCAGCGATGATAAAGGGTTTGGCCGTCCCACAGTTTTTCCCGCAGAAAAGCCAGGTTTTTCTCCGCCGCCGCGCGGCAACGGTCGTCGCCCAGGACCAGCGCGGCCCGGGCCAGCGCCCCCAGCATCATGCCGTTCCACGAGGCCAGGACTTTGTCATCCAGGTGCGGGCGGACGCGGCGGGAGCGGGCGTCAAACATTTTTTTCCGGGCGGAATCGAGCCATTTCATGGCGGCGGGCGGGAGCGCCGGGTCCGCCACGCGCAATACGTTCTGGTTGGGCAGCGGCGCGGGATCGCTGTGGTCGGTGAAATTGCCGTGGTCCGTCAGGCCGAAATAGCGCGAGGCGGCCTGGAATTCCTCCGGGGCCAGCAATTGGGACAGTTCCGCCGTTGTCCAGCAGTAAAACTTTCCCTCCTTGCCTTCGCTGTCGGCGTCCTCGGCGGAATAAAAACCGCCTTGGGGATGGGTCATGTCGCGCAGCACGTAAGCGATGATGCCGCGGGCGACGGCGGCGTGCCGGGCCTCCCCGCTGACCAGGAAGGCGTCCAGATAAAGGTTGAGCAACTGGGCGTTGTCGTAGAGCATCTTTTCAAAATGCGGGACGAGCCATTGCGCGTCCACCGAGTAGCGGGCAAAGCCGCCGCCCAGTTGATCGTGCATCCCGCCCGCGGCCATGGCGTCGCAGGTGTGCAGGACCATGCGCACCGCCGCGGCGTCCTTGGCGCGGAGGCCGTAGCGCAGGAGAAAGGCCGGCAGGCTGGGCCGGGGAAACTTGGGCGCGCCGCCGAAGCCGCCGTGTTGGGGGTCGTATTCCTGCTTGAACTTGGCGGCGGCCTGGTCCAGCAGCCGGGGCGCGAGCGCGGCGTTGCCCGGCGGCGGCAAAACGAAGCCCGCCAGCCGGCCGTGCAAATCCTCCGCCGAAGCCAGCACTTTATCCCGGCTGGACTGCCAGAGTTTGGCGATCTGCCGCAAGATGTGCAGGAAGCCCGGCTGCCCGTATTTGCCCGCCGGCGGAAAATAGGTGCCGGCGTAAAACGGCTTGAGCTCGGGAGTGAGGAAGCAATTGAGCGGCCAGCCGCCCTGGCCGGTCATGGCCTGGGCCGTTGTCATATATATCTTGTCCACGTCGGGCCGTTCCTCCCGGTCCACTTTGATGCTGATGAAATGGGCCTGGAGAAAAGCCGCGATCTCGCCGTTCTCGAACGATTCCCGTTCCATGACGTGGCACCAGTGGCAGGTGGAATAGCCGATGCTCAGGAAGATCGGTTTGTCCTCCTGGCGGGCGCGGGCGAAGGCCTCCTCGCCCCATGGGAACCAATCCACCGGATTGTGCTGGTGTTGCAGCAGGTAGGGCGATTTCTCGCGCGCCAGGCGGTTGGTATTTTGAGCGGACACAACGTTATTTTAAAGGAAGAGTTTTAAAACCGCCAATGGTAATAAATGGGGGCTTTCAGGCGCTGCCTTCCACGAGTTGAATTTCCTTCTCCGTCAGGCCGTAGAGATTGTAAACCAACGCGTCTATTTGCCGGTCGGCGGCGGTGACCGCGTTCTGCAACGTCATCCGCTCCGACTCGCTCCGCGCCTGCCGCAGCCTGGGCATCAACCCCAGCAGCTTGTCCACCAAGTTGACCAATTTGTCGTGCCGCGGCTTGTCGGCGGATTTAGAGAAATCTATGCGACGGATTGGCAGTTTTGAAACACTGTTCCAGAAGTATTCGTAAATTCCTCCTCCCTTCAATTTGCCAATAGAACGGAAGCGCAGAGTGAGCAACTTGGAATTCAGGAGGCCGAGCAGATATTTTAGAGATTCCGGCTGACCGTTGTCAAAAAGGACAATCGTATCGGTCAGGCTTAAGTATTCTCCGCCCTCGACTAACGCAAAACGGTTTTCAGCCGCGAGGAACGGACTTATTAGGCGTGAGCGGGAATAGTATTCGCGATGCAAGGGCCAGGTGAATCTCCACCAATCGCAGTTTCCCCGTTTGTAAGCGGCACGCGCCTTGAGTTTGGCTGAGCACGCTTCAAGATGCTTACGCAATCCCGCAGGCAATTTCTCAAACGACGGGCTGTCTTCGACATAAAGCAGAACTTCTCCCCGATGGCGTATCTCATATCGTTGAATGTCGCTGTTAGATACCCGGAATCGAAAAAGCTTTTCGGGAACTTTCCATGCTCGCATCTCTGCAATGGTGCGTTCTCCGAAGACATCATTGCACCCGGTCTGCATACCCTGGCCGATCTGCAAAATCTTTCCGAGCGCTTTCCCAACGGCATCCAGCTTCGCGTTAAGGGCCGCTCTGTCTGGTGGATCAAAAGTCCAAACAGCCGATGACAGCGAAGTGCGCGGAATGTTATAGTGCTCGAAGACGTCGTGCTTTGGCAGCAGCTCATGAATTGATCGAGCAGGTAGTACATCCTGCGAAAGTTTATAGACCTCCAAGTATCTGGTGGCTGGCTCTTTCTCAAGCTGCAAAACGCACGTCGTGATGCCAACGCCGTCAAAAACATAAAAGTTCCGAAAGTCCACAATTCGCGTAACAGCGCATTTGCTTGCAAGAAAACCGCGGAGCTTATCCGCTTTGAAGGCTTCAAGGAAGGCACGCGACACAATGAAACCCACTTTGTTTCGGCTTAACTCATAGCCTTTTGCGATGAAATAGAAAAGTATGTCGGTCTTGTCATTATAGATCTGAGGATACTGGAGTTTGATTGCCTCAAGCTGAATGTCTCCTTTTCCCCATGTGTCGTCGATGTTCAAGTAGGGCGGATTGCCCACAACAGCGTCAAACCCGCCCGATTTCATGATGTCCTTGAAGCCGATGTTCCAGTCGAAGGCGCGCACGCGCACGAGGTCATCGGGTATCATCGAGAAGTCGGAGGCTATGAGCGAGTTGCCGCATTGGATGTTCTTCTCCAGCGGCGGCAGAAGAGGGTCGTCATCGTCCGGCAAAAGTTCGCGCTGGCGCTGGAGGGTGTTGCGGTTCTCGTGCTCCAGCATCTTGAGGTAAAGGGAGAGTTGCGTCACTTCCACCGCGCCGGGGTCCAGATCCACGCCAAAGACATTACTGGTGAGAATCCGGCGCTTGAGCGCCATGGTCAGGTGGACATCCCCGGTGCTTTCATCCACCCAGCACCATTTGCCTTTGCGCTCGCCGGGTGTGGACAGGAGCCATTGCTGCCAGTGTTCGCACACCACCTCGAACACGCGCAGGAGAAAGCTGCCCGAACCGCAGGCGGGATCGAGAAAGTGAAGTTTCAAGGTGGCTTCCGGCTTGGCCTGGTGCAGAAGCTTCTCAACCGTCTGCGCCACGATGTATTCGACGATGTAGCGCGGGGTGTAGTAAACCCCGCCCGCTTTTCGGACTTCCGGCTTTTCCTCGATGGTCACACCGCGTCCTTGCGGACGGACCACCTTGCCGAGAAACCGCTCGTAAATCGTGCCGAGGATTTCCACGGGCATGTAGCTAAAAAGGTAAGGCGATTCCTCGTCGCTCAAATCAGCCACGAACCCGGCGAGCCAGCCGTCTCCCACCACCAATTCCTCGCTGAAATGGGGCTTGAAAAGGTTGCCGTTGAAGAAGGGAACATGGGAAGGCGGACGGCGATCCAGCGCGCGGAAATGGCGGACGATGGCGCGCCAGAGCGAATCCCTCGGAGCGCGCAGGCCAGCGTAACCGAAACCGGCGGGCGGTTCCTCATGCAGTTCCAAAGGCTTCTGGTGGGCGCGGACAGCATCTTCCTTGTGGTAATTTCGCTCCCAGGTTTGGACGATGGATTCGAGCAACACGCCCGTGTCAATATCGCGGGCTTCGCAGATGCGCAGAAAGAGAATGCGGTCCATGATGTGCTGGACGGCTTCGTTGAGTTTGTTGCCTTCGAGCAGGTCGGCGCGGTCGTTGTTGCGGATCAGGTCGAAGCCAAGCTCGCGCCGGGCTTGGTCCAGAAAATTCAAAAACTCCACATCGAGCGCGCGGGAAGGGTCGGGTTTGAGGAGCCATTGCTGGCGGGCCTTGCCTTTGCCCACAGGGGTTTTAGGCAGTGTTTCAATCAATTGGTCAATGCTGCCGGCGGCGGTTTTGTCGCGGGCGAGCAGGTTCCAAATCTCCTGCGCCACCAGCGGGAGTTCGCGAAAGTGCCATGTTTTCCAAAGGCCGGCCAGCGGCTCATCCAGGTACGGCCTGCCGCCGACGATGTAGATTTTAAACTCCTCAAAATTGGTCAGGATGGCCAGAGGCAGATTCTTGTTCCAAGCATAGCGTTTGGCTTGGAAGGCGCTACCTGAGTGAAGTTCGTCCGCAGGTTTCTTGGCTTCGCAAACAAACTGGTCATGACCCTCGGTGCGGAAAAGATAATCGGCGCGCTTTTGCCGCCCGCCGATTTCCGTGCGGCTCTCGATCTCGACTTCACGCTTGGTTTGAATCAGTCCGGCGCTATTCTCCAAATTCCAGCCCAGCGAGCGGAAGAAGGGATTGAGAAAATCGTCCCGCAGTTGCGCTTCCACGTAGCCGGAACCTTTGAACTCCGCCAGACTGCGTTCGAAGATGCCGGCCAGACGAGACAGTTCCTTCTCGAATGATTCAAAGCTGGCGGCCTTCGGCATGGGAATTGTTTAACGGAGAATCGCCGCCGCGGCAACTCAGGAAAAAACGGCCTTCCTCCCCGCTCCGGGACAAAATCCTCCTGCACCAGCCCTGCCTATGGAAAGCGCCGGAGATTTTTCTCTCGCTTATTGGGCCGGGCGGGGGCACACATGGGCTTCTTAATTTTCGGCCATGGAACAAATTGTCATCCTGGATTTTGGTTCGCAATTCACGCAGGTGATCGCCCGGCGGATTCGCGAGTGCCACGTCTATTCCACCATCCTGCGCTACGACACGCCGGCTTCCACCCTGGCCGGGCTGACCCCCAAGGGGCTGATTCTCTCCGGCGGACCTTCCAGCGTTTATGCGAAGGAGGCGCCGTTGCCGGATGGCGGCATTTTCGAGCTGGGCATTCCCATCCTCGGCATTTGCTACGGGGTGCAATTGCTCACCCATTTTCTGGGAGGCAAGGTCGAGCCGGGCCAGAAACGCGAGTACGGCAAGGGTGCCTTGTCGGTGAAGGACCGCGCCTCCGCCCTGTTTGCCAATTTGCCGGAAACCCTGCAAGTCTGGAATTCGCACGGGGACAAACTGACGCGGATGCCCAAAGGCTTCAAGGCCGTGGCGGCCTCGGACAACTCGGAGTTCGCGGCCATCGAAGACCCCGCCCGGAATTTTTACGGGCTGCAATTTCACCCGGAAGTGGCGCACACGCCGCGCGGGCGGGAAATCATCGCCAATTTTGTCCACGGCATTTGCGGCTGCGGCCAGCAATGGACGATGCGCCATTTCGCCGGCCAGGCGGTGGAGGAAATCCAGGCGCAAATCGGCGGGGAACGGGTCATCCTGGGACTGAGCGGGGGGGTGGATTCGAGCGTGGCGGCGGCCCTGCTGCACAAGGCGGTGGGCAGCCGGCTGACCTGCATTTTTGTCAACAATGGTTTATTGCGGGCGGGCGAGGCGGCGGTGGTGCGGGAGGTGTTCGGGCGGCATTTCAAAATCAAGCTGCACTACCGGAACGCCTCGCGCCTGTTTCTCGGCCGGCTCAAAGGGGTGTCCGATCCGGAGCGCAAACGCAAAATCATCGGCAAGACTTTCATCCAGGTTTTCGCCCAGGCGGCCCGGCGGGCGGGCCGCGCCCGGTTCCTGGCCCAGGGCACGCTGTATCCCGATGTCATCGAATCGGTGCCCATCGGCGGCAACCCGGCGGCCTTGATCAAGAGCCACCACAACGTGGGCGGCCTGCCCAAGAACTTGAAATTCAAATTGACAGAGCCGCTGAAATGCCTGTTCAAGGATGAGGTCCGGCAACTGGGCCTGGAATTGGGGCTGCCCAAGGAAATCCTTTTTCGCCAGCCGTTTCCCGGACCGGGCCTGGCCGTGCGCATCCTGGGGGCGGTGACGCCGAAGCGTTGCGAGATTTTGCGCGCGGCGGACAGCATTGTGGTGGAGGAAATGAAAGCCAGCGGCTGGTATTACAAAATCTGGCAGAGCTTTGCCGTCCTGCTCCCGGTGCGCAGCGTGGGGGTGATGGGCGACGAACGGACTTACGAAAACACCATCGTCATCCGCGCGGTGGAATCGCAGGACGGCATGACGGCCGACTGGGCCAAGCTGCCCTACGAGCTGCTGGAAAAGCTGTCCAACCGGATCATCAACGAAGTCAAGGGCGTCAACCGCGTCTGCCTGGACATCTCCAGCAAACCGCCGGCCACGATCGAGTGGGAGTGAGAGCCGGACGCTATTGGATTCTTTCGATTTGGACGGAGGCGGAGACGGCGGGGGGAGGCGGCTTGGGCCTGGTCAAGCAGCCGCGCCAAAAACCCAGGCCATAGACAATATGGCTGACAAAAATTAACCCCATGATTTGCGGAAGCCAAAACCATTTGCGCATGGGCAGCAGCGCGATGGACTGGACCACGACGGCGGCCAGGTAAAGCAAGGCAGGCCAGCGCGCGAGCGGCGGCAAAAAAGCCAGGGCCAGGAGGTAAAGGCAAAAGAGGGGCGGAACGAAATTGGGGGCGGAACCCAAGGTGGGATGGAGACGGAATTGCTCGGCGCGGCCGCGGCCATAGCGCCAGAGCATTTTGCAGAAGGAACCGAAGTTCGGACGCGGCGGGCGGTGGACAATGAGGCCGGGATCGTAGAGGAGCCGGCCGCCGCGCTTTTGCAGTTCGTCCATCAGGGCGTTTTCTTCGTTGGGATAAAGCGATTCATTGAAGCCGCCGAGTTGGAGAAGATCATCGCGCCGGGCGAGAAGATTGCAGAGGATCAGTTCCTTTTCACTGGAGGGGCGGACGCGGCCGCGGGCGCGATAACGGGAGCAGCTCGGCCCAAAAGCGAGCCAACTGCCCATGGCCAGGGCGAAGGCCTGTTGCAAAGCGGGGGCGCCGGGCGGGCAGAGGCTGGGGCCGCCGGCCATTTTGACGGCGGGGGATTGGAAATGGTCCAGGCCGCGGCGCAGATTGCCGGGCGGCGCGATGGCATCGTCGTCCAAAAAATAAATGATGTCGCCGCGGGAGGCGAGGAGGGCGGCGTTGCGCTGGACGGAGGGCTGGCGGCCGCGGGCGAGAAGGATTTCAACTTGGGCGGCCGGATAATCCAATTTCCGGGCGGCGGCGACGGCGCGGACCTCGGCCTGTTCGGGCCGGGCGGCAATGATGATGGTGACGGAAAGCTCGCGCACGAGGCAAAAGCTAAAGGGCGGGAGGAGTTGGAGACGGCGGCGTTATGGCCCGATGATCTCGACGATGCTGTCTGTTTCGATAAGCACCACCTCGTCCTCGCCCAAATAAGTTATGAGATGATAATCCTTGGGCGCGCCGACATCCCTGGGTTCTTTGAAAAGATATCGCGCGCCATTGTTGAGGCGGACGCCAAAGGGGCGAAACGGCTGGCGTTCCACCAAACGCTTGATGTCTTTGACTTTCATCGCGTAAAGCTAACGCCCGACGCGGGGTTGGGCAAGGCTGGGATGATTGACGTTGGCGGAGGCTGGAATTGGGCCTTTCGCAACGGCGTTTTTGACTTATACTGAACGGGTTGTCACATCATGGACGAAACTGTTTCTACTGAATTGAAGCGCGATTGCCAGGGGATCCAAATTCCGCTGGGCACGGCGATGACGCTGAAGGCGGGCACGCCGGCCCGGATCACGCAATCCCTGGGAGGCAGCTATACGGTGCAGTGCCCGGATGGCTTGTTTCGCATCGCCGCGCAAGACGCGGACGCGCTGGGGCTGGAAGCCGGCGCCCCGCCCGCGCCGGGGGCGGCGGCCCAGCGAGCCGGGGCGGCGGAGCCGGCGGATGAGCAGCGGATTTGGGAGACGCTCCGGACGTGCTTTGATCCGGAAATTCCGGTGAATATTGTTGACCTTGGCCTGGTTTATGACCTGCACCTTGAAAGGCTGGCCAGCGGGAACAGCCGGGTGCTGGTCAAGATGACCCTGACCGCGCCCGGCTGCGGCATGGGGACGGCCATCGCCTCGGATGCGCGGGACAAGCTGCTTTATTTGCCGGGGGTGGAGGACGCGGCGGTGGAGATTGTGTGGGACCCGCCGTGGCATCAGTCCATGATTACGGCGGAAGGGCGGAGGATATTGGGTTTGGAATAGGCTTTGCATGGCGTCATGCGTCAGGGATGGGTGCAAATTAGGACACTGCCTCCATTTCTGGTTGCGCGGCGGCAGCGGATCAATTACGCTAAAAGGGTCGTTCTTTTGTCCAATTACGCACGTTGTCCTTTTATGAAAACAATGACTGCCCCCGAACAAAGGGGAAACGCCGCCGCGGCCAAGCCGCTCAACCAACTGGAACAGTTGCGCCAGTGGACGCGCGTGGTGGCCGATACTGGCGATTTTGACCTGATCAAGGATTATGCGCCGGAGGACGCCACCACCAACCCCAGCCTGATTCTCAAAGCCGCGCAAAAGCCGGAGCATCAATCCCTCCTGCGGCAGGCGATCGCCGATGGCAAAAAGGCGGGGAGTTCGACCGACGACATCCTGCGGCAAATCCTGGTCTTGTTTGGCTGCGAGATTTTGAAGGTCGTGCCCGGCCGGGTTTCCACCGAGACCAGCGCCAAGCTGGCCTTTGACACGGCGGCGCTGATTGACGAGGCCCGCGGCTTCATTGCCAGCTACGCCAAAAGGGGGATTGGCCGGGAGCGCATTCTGATCAAGCTGGCGACCACCTGGGAAGGCATCCAGGCGGCCAAAGTCCTGCAAAAGGAGGGGATCAACTGCAACATGACGCTGCTCTTTTCGCTGGTCCAGGCGGTGGCCTGCGCGGAAGCGGGGGCCAAATTGATCTCGCCGTTTGTGGGGCGCATTCTTGACTGGCACAAAAAAAACACGGGGCGGAATTACGCGGCGGCCGAGGATCCCGGGGTGCTGTCCGTGCGCGAGATTTACGCCTATTACAAAAAATACGGATACCCGACGGAGGTGATGGGCGCGAGTTTCCGCAGCCGGGAGGAGGTTTTGGAACTGGCCGGGTGCGATCTGCTCACGATCAGCCCGGAATTGCTGGGCGAATTGAAGGCCAGCACGGAAAGAGTGGCGCGCAAATTGGCCCCGGATGCCGGCGCGCAACTGCAAGTGTCGAGGTTTTCGCCCGACGAAAAAGGGTTCCGCTGGATGCTCAACGAAAGCGCCATGGCCACCGAAAAATTGTCCGAAGGCATCCGGGTGTTCGCAGCCGACGCGGCCAAGCTGGCGGCGTTGGTAAGCAAGTGAGTTCTGGTTTGGCCGGCGCAGGCCCTGGGGCGCCGAAGCGGCTTTGGCTTTAAAACATGTTTTGCAAGAAGTGGATGAGGCCGCGCGACTCGTTGGGGCCGGCCGGGTTGACAATGGGGTTGGCCAGGTGATGGGCCTGCAAATCGAATTGCAGCAGAATCCCGATGTTCTGCCCGCCGCGCCCGTCGTCGCGAATGGCTTCGAAACCGTAGCCGTAGCTGGTCTGAACCTGCCAGGAGCCGCCATGATAGGCGATGCCAAGGCCCAGGCCTGAATTCAGGTGGCCCGGCTGGGAGAGGCCGGGCAAATAGTTCATCCCGGCGATGGCCCCGTAGGTGATCAGGTTCCAGTGTTTGGCGGTGTCCAACGGCACGTCATACTCGCCGTTCAAGGTGACAAAGCTGGTGGCGCTGAGTTCCTCGTAAAAGTACCCCGGAATGAGCAGGGGAAACTCCGAGCTTAAGGGCAAATTGCCGCCCAGCCGATAGGCGCTGAAACGGTCCGCATGGCTGCTGCCTCCGCCGGTCACGCTCAGGCTGAAGCTCTGCTTGGATTCCGGCAGCGTGTAATTGAGAAGCGCGCGCCCAAACATCAACTGCGAGAACGGTTCCAGCACCCGGTCCCCATTGTAGCCGTAAGCGCCGGAGTCGGTGCGAAACTGGCCTTCGTACCAGGCGGACAGTTCCATGGCCAGATCGGGATGGATGACCGGCTCCTTTCCTCCCCAGCGCAGGCCGGCGCGCAAGGACACAGTGGAATGATCCTGTGGCAGGACAAACGATTCGCCTGTGTGGGCATCCTCGTCATAAACGGAAAAATGCTCGCGCAGGTGCAGGACGCCATTGAGGGGGATGAGCTGGCCGGGGTTGAACAGATGATAGACGGAGCCGGACAGTTCCGCGCTGTGGCCTATGAAGGAGTCGGAGGGGTAATACTTTCCGTCGCGAAATTCAAAGTAACTGTCGGCGAATCCGCCCCCGGCCAGGCCCAGGCCCAGATCGGTGTTCGGTCCGAGGGCGTCGCGGATTCCCAATTCAGAATCCATGTAAACGGGGGCGATGGCCAGGCGCAGCGTCAGGTTGGTGCGCAGGAAGCCGGGTTGGTTGAGATAATAAAACGCGTAGCCGGCGATGGGCGCGGCGCCCTCCAGGGACTGGTTGAAACCCAATTGGAAAAGCTTGCGCGGCTCCGGATCAATCTGGGAAAAAACAGTCCGGCAAGGCCAAAGAAGGCCCGGCACGAGCAGCCATCCAATCCAGATTCGTCGCATCCCCACTTTCTATAACATAATGACGTTGAAGCACAAGGGCAGGGGAACCGCACAAGTCATGTGTCCGTCATGGGTGGTGGGGCGGGCAGTCCTGTGCCCGCCGCACAGCGACCATGCGACGTGGATTGCTCGGCCAATGCCCGCCCTGCCTTTCCCGCCCCAGCCATGACTTGGCGCATTGCCAATGGAAGCGGGCGCGTTTATGATGGGAAGCATGAAGGCGAAAAAACTGTTGCATACCCGTTATCGGGTCAATGATCTGACGAAGACGATCCGGTTTTACAAGGACGTGCTGGGCCTGGAGGAGACCCGCCGATCCAAGTCGCCGCGCGGCTCGGAACTGGTTTTTCTGAAAGCGCCGGAAAGTGACGAATTGATTGAGATTTGCTCGTATCCCGGCAGCGGCCCGGTGCAGGTCCAGCCGGATTTGACGCATCTGGCCTTTTCCGTGGACAGTCTGGAGGGCTTCGCCCGGCATCTGGACTCCCTGGGCTTGAAGTATTCCGACGGCCCAACCTTGCGGCCCGGCGGCGGCGGTTTTGCCTTCCTTGACGCGCCGGAGGGGTACGAAATTGAATTGATCGAATTGCCGCAAGGCCAAAGTCAGTTCTGAGGGTGCCGTCTTTAGTGTGAACAGAAAGAAGTTGTGTTCCTGAAATGAAGAAGGCGGCCCAATTCTCCATCGTGCTGGTGACCGCGCCGGACAAACGGGCGGCGCGCGGGCTGGCCCAGGCGGCCTTGGAGGAACGACTGGCCGCCTGCGCCAATTTGCTGCCGGGCCTTGAATCCCATTATTGGTGGCGGGGAAAAATGGAGCGCAGCGCGGAGGTGCTGATTATTTTCAAAACCACCCGCCGCCGCCTGGCCGCGCTGGAAAAATTGATTCTGCAAAAGCATCCCTATGACACGCCGGAGTTTGTGGTGGTGCCCATCCATGCCGGCGCCGGGCGCTACCTGGATTGGCTGGCCGGCTCGGTTCGGGAAACTCCGTAGCGCTCAGCTCATTTGACCGGTTTGAATTCAATCCACACCCGTCTCATAAGGGGAAAAGTCTGGTGCTGACCTGTTCATTTGCAAGGGTTTAATTGGTCTTCGGGGTAAAATGAGATTTTGATTTTTCCGAGTTTGGCTTTTGGGTGTGGTATGCGCCTGTTTGGGCGCGTGTGCTGTCCCATAGCTTTATTGGAAGCCGGGGAAATACGCCTGCTCGGGCCGCGCCAAGTGGCGAAAGCTGCCGCCTGCTGTCCCATAGCACGCCAGCAAATTGAGCAGATCATATTTCTCCCAGAGCGCCGCCCGCAAAATCGTGAACAGCCGGGTGAAGCTGTGCGCCCAGTTGGAGAGGTGACTGAGGTAGCGCAACAGCACGTAGGTCAACAGCGCCGTCCACACCTGCCAGCGCACGGCGTTGGCGTTGTGGCCCAGAAAATCCGCCAACTGCAAGGTCTGCTTGATTTGTTTGAAGAAGACTTCGATCTGCCAGCGGCAGCGGTAAAGGTCGGCCACGCTGCGCGGACTCCACTCCAGGTTGTTGGTCAGGAAGGTCATTTCCCGTTCCTCTCCATCAATCTCGACCAGCGCCACCACCCGGCGCATCAACTCCGGCGCGGGTTTGTTCTCGTTGCTCAGGACGATCACTTCGTCGCGCAAAATCTTCGGGTCTCTGGAGGCGGGCATTTTCCGCACCACCTCATAGCCCATGTTCTCCTTGGCCCGCGTCACCCAAAAGACCCCGCGCCCGTCCAAATCCCGCAAGTGGCCGAAGTCCACATAACCCTTGTCGAACAAGGCGATTTCGCCGCTCTTCAAGTCGGCGCACAGTTCCCGCGCCCGTCGGTTGTCGTGCTCGGCGGCAGTGTCCACAATGACAAAACCGGGCAAAAGATTCTGCAGATTCAACCGCATATGGGTTTTGGCGGCGGCCTTGCGCCGGCGGTGCTTGGCCCAGTCCAGGCAGTTGGCCACCAGTTCCATGGTCGTGCTATCAATCACATGGATGGGCATCTTGAAACGGAAGGCGGGGCCACGGCGCTGGCCCGCGGCAAAGCCGGGCGTCTGTGCTTTCAAATGCTCCAGGACCCGCCAGAAGAGTTGTTCGGCCATCTGGGCCGGACGCTCCCGGTTGGCGTGGGAGAGGCCGTTGCGGCTGGGGGCGCTGGCGCCGCGCAAAGTGGACAGCGGCCCGGAATGCAATTGCAGCGAGTCGCACAGATCGTTGAGTCCGATGCAATGGGTGAGTTGCGCGTCCAGCAAACTGACCGTGTGACTCCACGGACTGAAGGTGCGCGACTTATCCAGAGCCCGGTCTCCCGCGCTATTTTGGAGACTTCATGCGCAGGAATGAGATTGCAAATCTGGCGCAAAACGTTAAACCGGGACCGTGTTGGTTTGATTTTTTTGTTTTTCATGCCTGCCTTGTGGCAGGTTCAAATGGTCAAGCCAACACTTTTTTCCAATTTCCTGTGGGATGGCTGTGAATTCAATCCTCTCGTCCGCGGTTGCTTGGAAATCAAGATTTGCGGATGGTGGGCACTTTGGCTAGAGTAACAGGCATGAGCACAGTTGAGATGGCGGTTGAAAAAGTCCGGCAACTGGATGACGCGCGGGCGGGCCAGTTGCTGGCGTGGCTGGAATCCCAATCCACCGCGGAGAAACCGCCTGCGGAACCGCTTGGCGCGATGGCCATGCTTGGTTTCGCGCGCCGTTTTCATCCGCAGCCTCGCACTACGGACGACTGGATGGCCGAACTCGGCGCGGGGGAGCGTGAGTAATGGCTTGGGTGGTGGACACTTGCCTGCTGATTGACGTGGCCGGACGCCGCGCCGGGCCGGCACCGAAACGACCGCTGGCCGACGTGTTAATAGGGGCACTCGCCACGCGCTTCCAAGGCATCCTGACCCGCAATGAAGCCGACTTCCGCCAAGTCTTCCCGACATTAAAACTGCTTGTGCCTTGATCTTGCCGTGGTCTTGAACGGTGGAAAAAACTATGCGTGAACGACCGGTTTCCGTCACCCTTTTCGGGATCTTGAACCTGGGGTTTGGATTGTTGGGGCTGGGATCGGCGTTGCTGTCAACCATGTTGGATGTGGAAGGCTTCGGTTCCACGGCCTTGAGTCCCGCCTTGAACTCATATATTTCCTCAATGCTGGCGCTCTGGAATGCCATCTCGACAGACCCGGCGTTTGTGGTTTGGCGCCGCATAACCCTCCCGCTGGATTTCGCGGCGAACCTCACTCTGGCGGCCGCCGGGATCGGCCTGCTGCTGCTCAAAAACCGGGGGCGCCTCGCCTCCGTCGGTTACGCGATTTATAAAATAATTTTCGCCTTGCTGGATGTGGCGGTGTTGTTCGTGGTGCTTCACCGGGTGCTGGCCAATGCGCTGCACGCCGGCACCGGCGCGAACATTGCCCTGGTGATCGCGGCGGCGGCGCTCGGAACCGTGCTCACGCTGATTTACCCGGTCTTACTTGTTTATTTTATGACGCGGCCCAGGGTCGTCCTGGCCTTTCAGCCCGCGCCCGTCTCAGCCCTTTGAACCGGGGCGCGTGGAAATGCCGGCCATTCTGGCCAGATCGCGATGGATGCGGGAAACGCGCTCCACCTGTCCCTTGGCCGGGAACCGTTCGTAAAAGCCTTCGTTGCGGAAGTTGCGCGCCTGCTCGCTCCAGGGAGCCAGACGCTGGCTCCAGCGCGCCGTCCGGTTTTCTTCCGGCTCGGCATCCTGCGCCGCCAAGTCGGCGCAAACCCGCACCATCGCCTTGAGCGTGACGGGCTTGGTGATCATGCAGGCGGGATCGCCCCAGGCCTGGCCCCAGACCTGGGCGGCGGCCTTGAGGAAGTCGCGCATCATCTTGTAATAGCGGGCGGCGGTGCGTTTGTCGGCGCCCTGCGGTTCTATTTTGGCCCAGGCCAGTTTGGTCCAGCGATGGATTTCGTTGAACAATTCGGCCTGCAAAATCCATTTTTCCTGCCTGCTCCGTCCCCCCAGGCGGTTGATGCGGTAGCGCAAGGGGCTGTCGGCCTCGCTGTAAAGCATCTGGGAAATGTGCGCGGCGAAACGGCGGTCCGGCTCGGCCCAGGAGACCCGCTCGTACAGATCAATCAGATGGCTCTTGTTGATGCGGGTGGGGGTGGAGTTGATGATGACAAACATTTCCGTGGCAAAATCCTCGCTGCCGCCGTCGAAGATCATGCAGGGGACGTGGATAGTGCGGGCTTCCCCGGGATGGGTGCGCTCGTAAAACTGGAGCGCAGCCAGCCGGTGCTGTCCGTCAATAATCAGGAATTTTTCCTCGGGCTCCTGCAGCCGGCCCACGCCTGAGCCGTCCGACCAGGCCTCGAAGCGCAGTTTTTGCGGCGTAAACAGCAGCACGGTGCCGGGGATGGGCGGCTGGGTGATGGCGGTTTCGTAAAAATTGCGGATGGCTCCCACCTTGGCGCGGGAAAGCTCCCGCTGAAAGGCCTTGTCGCTGCGTTCGATTTGGGCGATGAATTGGGCAACGTCGTCCTCCTCCCCGCCCGGCGCGGCTTTGATTTCGCCGCCTTCTTCGTCGTAAAACCGGCTGATGAAGCGGACCTTTTGCAGGAGGGTTTCCGACGGATACGAGGCAAAGTAAAAAAAGGCGTCTTTCTGGCGGATTTGTGTGGCGATCATATTGTCAGTCCCGCGGAACGGGATAAAAGTTTAAAAAGTTAAAAATATAAACTGCAAAATTCAAAGCGGTCTTGGCCGCCGGGGGAATCTAAAGCCTCCCGGCAAAAGCGCAAGGGGCGGCGTGGCGGGGATGGCGAATGGGGGCGCTTTATGAGACCACTATCATCGGATCGCCCAAACCTGCGACAGAGAGGTCGCGCCGGCGGGGCCGGGCGGGGGCTGCACCGATTAGGATCAGGATGACGATCAAAGAGAACCCCCTCTCCTTGACCCTCTGCCCGCTTCCTGGGGCGGAGGAATTGGCAAATCGCACGGTGCTGGCATCCGGCTGCGCCTGGCCCCGTGGCCTTGTGAAAAGAATCACAAAGGGCTTGCCTCGGCCGGCTTAAGGATGTTTATTGAGGCGATTATTCGTCAGATTAAGGAACGCTCATGCAAACCAAAACTGAAATTGGTTACAATTCAAAGGTCGAGGGCGACGTGGTTCATACGCGGCTGGATTCGGCCATAAACTGGTTCCGCAAAAATTCGCTCTGGCCCATGCCGATGGGGCTGGCTTGTTGCGCCATCGAATTGATGGCCGCCGGGGCCAGCCGGTTCGACATCGCCCGCTTCGGCGCCGAGGTCATGCGCTTTTCGCCCCGGCAATCGGATGTCATGATCGTGGCCGGCACCGTCACCTACAAAATGGCCCTGTCGGTCAAACGCATTTACGACCAGATGGCCGAACCCAAATGGGTCATCGCCATGGGGGCCTGCGCCTCGAGCGGCGGGATGTATCGCAGTTATGCCGTGTTGCAGGGGGTGGATTCGATCCTCCCGGTGGACGTTTATGTGGCCGGGTGTCCGCCGCGGCCGGAGGCGCTGCTGGACGCGCTGATCAAGTTGCAGGCAAAAGTGGCCCGGGAGCCGTTTCTGGCCCTGCAAAAACAGGTGGCCTGACCGGGCCGCCCCATCCCCTATCGAGCGATGTCTGCCCGCGATCTGGCTCTCAAACTCAAAGACCGGTTTGGCCTTTTAATTTCCGACCCGCAGGAGTTCCGCGGCGAAATCACGGTGCAGTTGTCCGATGCCGACGTCATCGCCGAGGTCTGCGCCTTCGCCAAGGCCAGCCTGGGATTTGATTACCTGGTGGACATCACCAGCATTGACAATTACGGCTCCGATCCGCGCTGGACGCTGGTTTACCATCTTTACGGCTACGGCCATCATTGCCCGCTGCGCTTGAAGACCAACGTCAGCGAGGAGCAATCCGAGCTGGCCACGGTCAGCACCGTTTGGCGCACCGCCGAGTGGCACGAACGGGAGATTTACGACATGATGGGCCTGCGTTTTCGCGGCCATCCCGATCTGCGGCGGATTCTGATGTGGGAAGGCTACCCGCACTTCCCCTTGCGCAAGGATTTCCCGCTGGCCGGCAAGCCGACCGCCATGCCGGAGGTGGCTTTCTCCAAACGCGCCCCGCAGGAAGGCGGGCCATTCGTCACCGTGGCCGGGGGCAAGGACACCATTTCCCGCGAACCGCGCGCGCGCGTTGCGGAGAGCGCCCCGGCGGATTTGAACGCGCGGCCCAAGATCCAGCAACCTCCAGGGCCGGCGGTGGCGAAGGAGGACAAATAAATGGGATCCTTCACCGTCGGGTGCTTAATTAAAAACCATGTTGACCGCGAGAAGGCCGTCAGGATTCCACGGCTCATGGTGGACACGGGGAGCGAGGCGACCTGGATTCCGCGGAAGTTTCTGGAGGACATCGCGGTCAAGCCGGAGAAGCGATCCGTCTTTCAACTGGCCAATGGCCAATATGTCTATCGCGATGTCGGCTACGCGGTCGTCCGCGTCAAGGATGCAGAGACAGTGGACGAAATCGTTTTCGCGGAGCAGGGTGACCTGATCTTGTTGGGGGCACGGGCGCTGGAGGGTCTCTTGTTATGGATTGGTGCGAAGGGAAAACGGCTGGTGGCCCTCGACGCACATCCCGTCGCGAAAGTCGTGGTTCCTGGCCCGGTGCCGCCCGATAAAGACAAATACCTGCAGGTCGGTGCGATTATTCAAGGTCAGGGCGGTCCCGCTCCGGTAGCGGCAGGGGAGGCGAAACCGAATACGCGCCGCAAAAAATCATGATGGCGAATTAACCTATGGCCACCCAGGAAATCCAGTATCCCGATCCGGCGGCCCGCGCCGCGCCGGCCGAGACCGCCGGGGAGACGCAGGACATGCACGGGGAAAAAATGGTCCTCAACATGGGGCCTTCCCATCCCGCCACCCACGGTGTCCTGCGCGTCGTACTCGAACTGGACGGGGAAATCATCACCAAAGCCACGCCGGAGATCGGCTACCTCCATCGGGGTGATGAAAAAATCGCCGAGAACATGACCTACACCCAGTTCATCCCTTACACGGACCGGCTGGATTATCTGGCGCCGCTGGCCAACAATGTCGCTTACGCGCTGGCGGTGGAAAAATTAATTGGAATTGACCAGGCGCTGCCGCCGCGCTGCCAGTATATCCGGGTGATCTGCTGCGAGCTGGCCCGCCTTTCCTCCCACCTGCTGGGTCTGGGTTCCTTTGCCATGGATGTGGGCGCGCTGACGGTGTTCCTGTTCACCTTCACCGAACGGGAGAAGATTTACAACTTGATCGAAGCCCTGACCGGGGCGCGCTTCACCACCACCTACACGCGCATCGGCGGATTATCGCGCGACCTTCCGCCCGGCTGGGTGGCCCAGTGCCGCCAGTTCCTGGACGAAGTGGTCCTCAACATTGACGAAACGGAAACCCTCCTGACCCGCAACCGCATTTTTGTGGACCGCACGCGCGACGTGGGGGTGATTGCGCGCGCCGACGCCATTGATTACGGCCTGAGCGGCCCCAACCTGCGCGGCAGCGGGGTGGAATTTGATGTGCGCAAAGCCCATCACTACCTGGTCTATGACCAGTTGGAATTCGACATTCCGATTGGTTCGGCAGGGGACTGCTACGACCGCTATCTGGTGCGGATTGAGGAAATGCGCCAGAGCGTGCGGCTGTTGCGCCAATGCCTGGACAAAATTCCCGGCGGCGCCGACAACGCGGCCCACGAACCGGTGGACATCCCCGACGGCAAAACGGTGCTGCCCTCCAAGCACAAAGTGCTGACCAGCATGGAGGAATTGATTCACCAATTCATCCTCGTCACCGAGGGCGTCAACGCGCCGCCCGGCGAGGTTTTTTTTAGCGCCGAGAATCCCAAGGGCGAACTGGGCTTTTACATCAACAGCAAAGGCGGCGGCACGCCTTACCGCCTGAAAATCCGCTCGCCCTCCTTTTGCAACCTCAGCATCCTTTCCCACCTCATGCCCGGCCACATGGTCAGCGATACCGTCTCCATTTTCGGCTCGCTCGATTTTGTCATGGGCGAATGTGACCGGTGAAAGGAGAACCAACCATGCCATGAGTTTTTCCATCCCAAAAGACCTGGAGGCCGAGTTGGACGAACTGGTCACGCATTATCCGCAGAAGCGGAGCGCCTCGCTCATGTTCCTCCACGCCATCCAGGAGCGATTCGGCTGCGTCACGCCCGAGGCGATGGAGTGGACCGCCAAGAAACTCGATCTGGAACCGATCAACATTTATGAAGTGGTCACCTTTTATCCCATGTTCCGGCAGGAGCCGGCGGGCAAATACCAGATCAAAGTTTGCCGCACCTTGAGTTGCGCCCTGGGCGGGAGCCACGAACTGCGCGATTATTTCTGCAAGAAACTGGGTTTGGATCCGTCCGAACACGGCCCGCAAACCACCCAGGACGGCAAATTCAGCGTGGAATTTGTCGAATGCCTGGCCAGTTGCGGCACCGCCCCGGTGGTGATGGTCAACGAAGCATTCCACGAAGGGGTGACGGCGGAGAAGGCGGATCAATTGCTCGCCCAATGCCAATGATTTTGACGAATGGCAACAAAAGACAAACATGAAGACAACCCTGAAAGACTGGCCGGAAGTATTCGACCGGATAAAGCGGGTGCGCGGCCTGGACGAAAGCGAAAAGGTGCTTTACGCGCGAAGCCTGGCGGCAACTCCCACGGAACGCTGGCACATGAACGAAATTTATCTCCGCTCGCTCGGCTTATGGGGGCGCTCGGCACTGGAAAAATTAAATTCCAATTGATTGGTATGTCAGCCGCGGTCCTCCAAGGCGCTCCAGTGGGCACGATTGACGTGGATTTCTGGCTTGATTTGCCCGCGCGGCAGTACATGCGCGCGGTCAATGTGGCGCGATCTCTGGGTGCGACCATCCTCAGGAACACCGTCGTCGAGTTGACCGACGGCACGCTCGTGAATTTCATTTTTGAAGTGACCGGCTTGAAGAGTTTTTCCGTCGAATTCCGCAAGGCGAAGCGGCTGGATTTTCATGGAATGCGCGTTCCGGTCATGCCGCTGGAATCCATCCGGCGCAGCAAGGCCGCGGTGATGCGCCCGAAAGACCCGGCCCATATCTTTTACATTGACGAAACGTTGCGCTTGCTCCGGGCGAAAAAGGGGAGAAAGTGAACAGAAGCTTATGTCGCTCGCAATTCCCAAATCGAATGTGAAAAATGCGGAGTGGCTGCCCGACATGGATTTGAACCATGACAAACAGATCCAGAGTCTGCTGTGCTACCGTTACACCATCGGGCAAGGCAACCTTGTGAAATTAAATCATTTAAAATCAGAGTCAAGGATTTGCGGCAGCGCCGCTAACCCAATCCGCCCTCCTCTGCGGCCAAGCTGCCAAGGAGGGTAAACCATCCGCCATGGACGCCCCCATGCCCCAGCAATACCGCCTCATTCTAAAAAACGTGGATGCGCCGGGCTACACGCCGGACTTGGACTGCTATGTGCGCCACGGCGGCTATGAGGTGCTGAAAAAGGCCCTGGCCTTGCCGCCCAGGGATTTGCCCGGCGGCAAAAAAATCTCCCCCCAGGAACAGCTCCGCGATGAGGTCAAGGCCTCCGGCCTGCGCGGTCGCGGCGGCGCCGGTTTCTCCTGCGGGCTGAAGTGGTCCTTCGTGGACCACGCTTGCGGCAAGCCTGTTTACCTGATCTGCAACGCCGACGAGTCCGAGCCGGGCACGTTCAAGGACCGCCAGATCATCTACAAGGACCCGCACCAGTTGCTGGAAGGCATGATCCTCTCCTGTTACGCCAATGATGTCCATCTGGCCTACATCTATATCCGCGGCGAAATGCCCGACGGGGCGCGCCTGCTCAAAACCGCGCTGGCCGAAGCGCGCGCCAAAAATTTCCTGGGCCAAAACATCCTCGGCCGCGGCTATGATTTGGAGATTTACATCCACCGCGGCGCGGGCGCCTACATCTGCGGCGAGGAAACCGGCCTGATCGAATCGCTCGAAGGCAAACGCGCCTATCCCCGCATCAAACCGCCCTACTTCCCGGCCATCCTCGGCCTTTACCTGTGCCCCACCATTGTCAATAATGTGGAAACCCTCGCCGCTGTCAAACACATCATCCAAATGGGCGGCGCCGCCTACGCCAAGCTCGGCGCCCCCAACAACACGGGCACCCGCATCGTCAGCATCAGCGGCCATGTCCGGCAGCCCGGCTATTACGAAATCGAAGTGGGCAAGGCCACCCTGGGCGAATTGATTTTCCACGAGAATTTCGGCGGCGGCCTGCGCGAGGGGCGCAAACTCA
The DNA here is from genome assembly GCA_963707025.1 of uncultured Verrucomicrobiae bacterium. GTDB lineage: Bacteria > Verrucomicrobiota > Verrucomicrobiia > Limisphaerales > Palsa-1400 > JBEKOF01. Next base: position 86,544 of record CAVPOM010000009.1, read on the forward strand.
AGGCCGTCATCCCCGGCGGCTCCTCCGCCAAGGTTTTCAAGGCGGGCGAAAAATTCAAGCTCAAGAAGAAAGCCGCCGACGGCCAGACGGCCGCGGTGGAGGTGGACCTGCTGGACCTGCCCTACGATTTCGATTCCCTGCAATACGCGGGCAGCATGTCCGGCTCAGGCGCGATCATTGTCATGGATGATTCGACCGACATGGTGGCGGCTTTGGCCAACATCGCCGACTTTTACGCGCACGAAAGCTGCGGCCAATGCACGCCTTGCCGCGAAGGCTCGCTCTGGCTGAGCAAGGCCCTGCACCGCCTGAGGCACGGCGGCGGCCGCCCGCAGGACGCCGCCGACCTTTTGCACATCGCCCAAAACATCCAGGGCCGCACCATCTGCGCCTTTGGCGAGGCCTGCGCCTGGCCGGTGTTGAGTTTCGTCAACAAATTCCGCGATGAGTTTGACGCCTGCGCCGCCGCCGGCCAAAAGCAGAGCGGGGGCGGAGGCGCGGCGGCCAACATGAAAATTGCCGCCAGCCCGCAATCGTGACATCATGGCCCAAAACGGATCGTCTATGAGCACCGCAAGCATAAGCAATAAGAAGCCGATCCGTGGTAGGGCGGGCAGTCCTCTGCGTTGCTCCCCCGTGCCGCGTTTGCTCAACGGCGACCATCTGACCGTGCCTGAGTTTGAACGCCGCTACGAAGCGACGCCGGATAAGGCCAAAGTGGAATTGATCGAAAGAATTGTTATGATGTCTCCACCCCTCAGCAGCGATCACGGCAAGGCTAACAGCCTCCTTGTTGCGCTTTTGTGGCAGTATGCGGCAGCCACGCCAGGAGTGGCTTGCGCTGTCAATGCTTCTTTGCGGTTGGATGGCTTTAATGAGTACCAACCGGACGCGCTTCTCTGGATTGAAAAGGAGAATCTAGCCCAAGCGAGGGCCGGTCCCGATGGAATTTTGGAAGGCCGCCCCGAATTGGTGGCGGAAATTGCCCTGAGCAGCCGCACTTTCGACTTGCATGAGAAAAAGAGCGTCTATCAACGGAATCTGATACCGGAGTATATCGTCTGGGAAATGATGGATAAGCCGCGGTTCCACTGGTTCGCTCTGGACAACGGAGAATATGTTTCTACGGTGCAGCGTAAATTGCACGGCTTAGTTCTTTGCAGCCGCGTTTTTCCTGGCTTGTGGTTGGATTGGCCGTCCCTTTTGGTGGGCAGGGGTTTGGACAAAGGGGTATTTCGCACCCTCAACAGAGGACTGAAGAGCGACGAACACCGGGCGTTTGTCAAACATCTGCATTGTGAATGATGGAAGGAGAGACCAGAATGCTTTATGAGCACAACAGCACAGAAAGTTTGCATTGAAGCGTTGAGCCTGCCGCAAAAGTCACGCGCGGAAATCGCAGAGAGGCTCTTGTCGAGTCTCGATGAAAAAATGGATGCCGGCTCGGAGCGCGCCTGGAAGCTGGAGATACGCCGGCGCCAGCGCGAAATACGCGAAGGCAAAACAAAGCTGCGCCCCGCGAGTGAGGTGATGCGCTCGGCCCTCCGCGCCATTTCATGAACCCCGCGGCCTATCATTGCGATGCCGATGTTGAACTCGTCTCCACTGCAAAATTCTATGAGTGCCAGCGCGAACATCTGGGGCGGGAATTTCTTCACGCCGTTTATTTGGCGCTGTCGAAAGTCCAGGCGAATCCCGAACAGTTCCCGTTTTACGACCGTCCCGCGCGAGCCTGCCGCGTTCGAGGATTTCCTTACCGGCTGGTTTATGAAACTGTGCCGGAAGGAATTCACGTTCTTGCCGTTATGCACATGAGCCGTGGCCCGGGATATTGGAAGAACCGATTGAGCTAAAATGTCAACGACAACAACAAGCGAACCCAAACCTGCCCCGCCTCCGGTGGAGAAGATCAAGATCAAGGTGGACGGGCGGGAGATCGAGGCGCCGAAAACCATGCCGGACTGGCAGGGCAAACCGCAGGCCACCACCATGCTGCAGGCCTGCGCCCTGGCCGGGGTGGACGTTCCCCACTATTGCTATCATCCCAAACTGCCCATCGCCGGCAACTGCCGCATGTGCCTGGTTGAATTCGGCACCCCCGCCCTCGGCCCCGACCGCAAGCCTCTCCTCAACCCCGACGGCACGCCCAAGATCATCCGTTCGGTTTTGCCTTACGAACCCGGCACCCCGCGCGGCGCCATCGCCTGCGCCACGCCCATCTCGCCGGGCATGGAAATTTATCCCGGTTCGCCCGCCACCAAACAGATGCGCGAGGCCGTGCTCGAATCCCTGCTCATCAATCATCCTCTGGACTGTCCGATTTGCGACCAGGCGGGCGAATGCAAATTGCAGGAGTACTCGGTGCAATACGGCCAGGCCGCCAGCCGTTTTGTCGAGGAAAAGGTCCACAAGCCCAAACAGGTTGACCTCGGCCCGCGCATTGTGCTGGACGATGAGCGCTGCATCCTCTGCTCCCGCTGCATTCGCTTCAGCCGCGACATTGCCGGAGACGACGCCCTGGGTTTCAGCCAACGGGGCAGCCACAGCACGCTCACCCGCTGGCCCGGCAAAAAATTTGACAACAATTACACGCTCAACACGGTGGATATTTGTCCGGTCGGCGCCCTGACCTCCAAGGATTTTCGCTTTCAAATGCGCGTCTGGTTCCTCAAGGAAAGCAAAAGCGTCTGCACCAGTTGCGCCACCGGCTGCAACATCGTCATCGGCTCGCGCGAGGACAAAGTCTATCGCTACGAACCGCGCGAGAACGAGGCCGTCAACTCCTGCTGGATGTGCGACCACGGCCGGCTCAATTACAAATGGATCAACCGCGAGGACCGGCTCACCCGGGTGCAGGGCGCCAAATTTGCAGCCGGGGCGCCCGAAAATGCCTGGCCGGAGGCGCTGCACAAGATCGGAAATCTTTTGGCCGGCGCGCCCGCCGGGTCCGCCGCCATCATCGCTTCCGCCCGGCAAACCAACGAGGAACTTTATCTGTTGCGAAAACTTGCCGCCAAACTCGGCGCCCTCACCGACTCGGTGCCGCGCGCGGGCGAAGCGGACGCCCTGTTGCTCAACGCCGACCGCAATCCCAACAGCGCCGGGGCCAGATTGACGGGAATTGCGCCCTCGCCCATGGGCGGCAACCTCCCGAAAATCGCCGCCGGCATTCGGGACGGGAGCATCAAGACCTTGCTTGTCATCGGGGAAGATGTTACCCAGCATGGCATCGGCGCGGATTTGCTGGACCGGCTGGAGACGCTCATTGTCAGCGACATCCTGCCCAACGCCACCACCGGGCGGGCGCATTTTTTGTTGCCCGGCTGCGCCCACGCGGAAAAGCGCGGAAGCTTTGTCAACGCCAAAGGGCGGGTGCAACGGTTCCAGCAGAACATCCAGCCCAGGGGTCAGGCGCGCGCCGAATGGGAATTCCTGCACGAACTGGCCCGCGGCCTGTGCGGGTTGGAAGGCGTCACCGGGATGGAGGGCCTTTTCAATCAAATGGCCGCCGAAGTCCCGGCCTTCCGCGGCCTGACCTGGGCCGCGCTGGGTGACCTGGGCGTGGACGTGCCCATATAACATTTTGAAATGACGTGTGATTAACTGGATAAACAATCTAAAGCCAGATCAGCAATTTGTCCTGTTCAGCGCCCTCAAGGTGGTGGGCGCTTTTTGTGTGGTGATGCCCTTCGTCGCCTACGCCGTCCTGGCGGAACGAAAAATCTCCGCCTTCATTCAAGACCGTCATGGACCCAATCGGGTCGGGTGGTTCGGCGTTTTACAGCCGGTGGCCGACGGGGTCAAAGCCTTTCTCAAGGAGGATTTTACCCCCGGCCACGTCCGCAAGGCCTATTTCTGGCTGGCCCCGATGATCGTGATGATTCCCTCCCTGCTGGTCCTGGCGGTGATTCCTTTCGGCTCGAGGATCGGAGGCCAAAAGATGGTCATCGCCGACTTGAACGTGGGCATACTTTATACCTTTGGCATAGTTTCGCTGGGGGTTTATGGAATTGTCCTGGCCGGCTATGCGTCCAATTCCAAGTATCCGTTTCTGGGGGGAATTCGTTCCAGCGCCCAGATGATCTCCTACGAGATCGCCATGGGCATGTCCGTCGTGCCGGTGTTTTTGTGGGTGGGCGATTTGAACCTGAGCCAGGTCGTTCTCTACCAGGCCAACCACGGCTGGATGGGCTGGATGATCTGGCGCGCCCCGTTGTCTTTCGTGATTTTCCTGATCGCCTCCTTCGCCGAAACCAACCGGCTGCCCTTTGACTTGCCGGAATCGGAGCAGGAACTGGTGGCCGGCTACAACACCGAGTACAGTTCGATGAAATTCGCGCTTTTCTTCATGGGCGAATACGCGAACATGATCGCGGTTTCCTCCATGATGGTGACCTTGTTCCTGGGCGGCTGGTCGCTGCCGTTCGCCTGGCCTGAACCAGGCCGCCGGCCAATCGCAGATCCTTCTCGGCGTGCTCCACATTGCCGTTTTCCTGGCCAAAGTCGTGGTCTTGATGGGGATGTTTATCTGGGTGCGCTGGATGTGGCCCCGCTTCCGCTACGATCAGTTGATGAATTTGGGCTGGCGCGTCTTTATTCCGCTGGCGCTGGCCAACATTTTGGCCACAGCCGTCTGGCTCTGGTTCATGCAAATAATGGGATGGAGTTGAAATAAAATGATTGTCAAACGACCCAAGTTGAATTTTTTGGAGCGCCTCTACGTGCCGGCGGTGGTGGGCGGCCTCAAAGTCACCGCCAGCCACTTCTTCTTCAAAAAGAAAGTGACCCTGCAGTATCCGGAAGAAAAATGGACGGTGCCCGAAGGCTATCGCGGCGCGCCCTACCTGGTGAAGGACCCGGATGGCCGCACCAAATGCGTCTCCTGCCAGCTTTGCGAATTTGTCTGTCCGCCCAAGGCCATCCGCATCACCCCGCCCGGCCCGGCCGGTTCGCCGGAAGCGGGCAACGTGGAAAAAGCGCCCAAGGAATTCAAGATAGACATGCTCCGCTGCATTTTCTGCGGCTATTGCCAGGAGGTCTGCCCGGAGGAGGCCATCTTTCTGATGAAAGACTATTCCCTGACCGGCGAGAGCCGCGCGGAGATGGTCTATGACAAGGAAAAGCTGCTGGCCCTGGGCGGCGTCCATCAGGACCAAATCTGGAAGTGGAAACACAAATAGGAATGAACCAGGACGTTTTCTTTTATATTTTTGCGGGGCTGACGCTTTTGTGCGGCGCGCTGGTCATTGCCAATCCGGTCAGCCGCAACCCCGTGACCAGCGCCATGTTTTTGGTCCTGACCATCGTTTCTCTGGCCGGTCTTTTTGTCCTCTTGCACGCCTTTTTCCTGGCGGCGGTGCAGGTGCTGGTCTATGCCGGGGCGGTCATAGTCCTGTTCCTGTTTGTCATCATGTTGCTGGACTTGAAGGAGGAGGAGCGGCGCCGGATCAAATGGATCATGGCGGGTCTGGCGGTGTTGGCCGTCGGGGCCATGGGCGCCATCATGATTCGGACGATTCAACTGGCCCATCCCGCGGGCACGCTGGCCACGGTGCGCGCGGAGGGTTCGGCCGAGGCGCTGGGCCATCTGCTCTTCGCGGGGTTTGCCCTGCCGTTCGAACTGATGTCATTGCTCCTGCTGGTGGCGATGATCGGGGCGATCTTGCTCAGCAAAAAGGACCTGCGATGAGCGCCGTGGACCTGCCCCATTACCTGGTGGTGAGCGCGTTGCTCTTCTGCCTGGGCCTGCTTGGGGTCATCGTGCGGCGCAACGTGCTCATCATCTACATGTCGCTGGAGCTGATGCTCAACGCCGGCAACCTGGCCCTGGTCGCCGCCTCCCGTTTCAACAATAATCTCAACGGCCAGATCATGGTCTTTTTTATCATCACGGTGGCGGCGGCGGAAGTCGCGGTGGGCCTGGCGCTGATTGTCGCCCTTTATCGCCGCCGGCAAACCACGCATGTCGAGGATTTGACCACGCTGAAATTATAGCACTGAAATGAACGAATACCTTCCTTGGGTCATTCTATTGCTGCCCTTGCTGGCGTCGGTCCTGATCGTGCTTTTTGGGCAAAAGGAGCCGCGCGCCAGCGCCGCCGTTTCCGTCGCGGCCATTGTCGCGGCGTTTTTCTGCTCGGTCATTTTGTGGACTGGGATCCTGCCCGACATGATGGCGGACAATCCGGATCTGGCGAGGCGGCATTTCGTCTCGTTTGCAAGCGCCTTCACCTGGCTGCAGGTCGGGGCGCTGCACGTTGATTTCGCGGTGTCGGTTGATCCGATGAGCATGCTCATGCTGCTGGTCGTGACCGGGGTGGGCAGCTTGATTCATATTTTCTCCGTGGCCTATATGCGTGGCGACCGGGGCTATGCGCGTTACTTCGCCTGCCTGAGCTTTTTTACCTTCTCCATGCTGGGCGTGGTGTTGAGCAACAATTTCCTGCAAATGTTCATTTTCTGGGAGTTGGTCGGCGTCTCCAGCTATTTGTTGATCGGTTTCTGGTACGAACGGCCGGCGGCCGCCGATGCCGCCAAGAAGGCCTTCCTGACCAACCGGCTGGGCGATTTTGGGTTTCTCGCCGGAATTATCATGGTCTGGGCCGCGGCCGGCACGCTTAATTTTGGCTCCCTGCAAGACGCCTTCATCATCAATCCCACCCTGGTGGGGACGCTGGGCGGCTTGTTGATTTTCTGCGGGGCCGTCGGCAAGTCCGCGCAGTTCCCGCTCCATGTCTGGCTGCCGGACGCGATGGAGGGGCCGACCCCGGTCAGCGCCCTGATCCATGCCGCCACCATGGTGGCCGCCGGCGTTTATATGGTCTGCCGCGTTTTCTTTCTGTTCGATCCCGCGGCCCAGACGGTGATCGCCTGGGTGGGCGGGTTCACAGCCCTGCTCGCCGCCTTGATCGCGATCCAGCAGGATGACATCAAACGCATCCTGGCTTACTCCACCCTCTCGCAACTGGGCTACATGATGATGGCGGCCGGTTTGAGCCACCAGCCGGCGGCCATTTTTCATCTGGCCACCCACGCCTGTTTCAAGGCGCTCCTGTTCCTGGGGGCCGGCTCGGTCATCCACGCCTTGAGCCACGAGCAGGATATATGGAAAATGGGACGCTTGCGGGACAAAATGCCGGTCACGGCCCTGACCTTTCTCATCGGCACCCTGGCCTTGTGCGGCGTGCCGCCGTTGAGCGGATTTTACAGCAAGGACGCCATTCTGGCCGCTGCTTACCAAGAAAGCCCGGTGTTGTTTGCCCTGGGCGTGGTGGTCGCTTTTCTCACCACCTTTTACATGTTCCGGCTGGTCTTCGCGGTCTTTTGGGGCCGGGCAAAATCAGACCTCCCGGCCCACGCCCACGAGTCGCCCCGCCTGATGACCTATCCGCTGACCGGCCTGGCCATCGCTGCGGTGATCGCCGGAGGTTTGGGCATCCACCGGTTTATGGCGCGGCAGTTTATCATGGGTCAGGGACAGGTCTGGCACTGGCCCTGGTGGCTGCATCTTTTTCACCAGCATGATTGGGGATTGAGCTTGCGCCAACTGATGGAGGAGGCGCTCGAGCCGTTGCACAGCGCCTTGGTGCCTGCCCTTTGCGGCCTGGGGGCCGTCCTGTTTGGATTTCTGGCGGCGTGGAAGCTGTATGGCAACGCCGCCTCCGAGCCGCTCCCGGCAAGCTTGCCCACCTTGTGCCGCCTCATGCGCCACAAGTTTTACTTCGACGAACTGTATGCGTGGCTCATTGCCCTCACCCAGGACGCCCTGGCCCGGTTTGCCGCCGTGTTTGACGACATTTTTGTGTCGGGCGGGGTGCGGTTCATTTCGGGCGGAACCGAGTTGTTGGGGCGCGGGCTGCGCCTGGTCCAATCCGGCAATTTGCAAACCTACGCCTTGCTCTCCGCCGCCGGCATCGCGCTGGCGCTGTATTTCATGTTGCGTTCTTGAGCATGTCACCACTCACTTACATTTTCGGTTTGCCGCTGCTGGCCGCGCTGCTGATGGTGCTGGTCCCGCGCAATTTTAAATTCGTCATCCGTTCCCTCGCCTTGCTCGCCACCTTCAGCTCCATGGTCATCGCCCTGGTAATGTTTTGCCGGTTTGACCCCGAGCTGGCCGGGCACGGTTTCCAATTCGAGGGCACGCCGCATGAATGGTCGCCCCACATCGGCCTGGGCTATCACGTCGGGGTGGATGGCATCAACCTGGGTCTCATCGTCATGGGGGCCATCGTCGCCTTTGCCGCGACCTGTGTGTCGCGGCGGATCGTGACGCGCGAAAAGGAGTTTTACATTTTGCTCATGCTCATGGCCGGCGGCATCCTCGGCGCCTTCGCCTCGCTCGACCTGGTCTGCTTTTACTTCTTCCACGAACTGGCGCTGGTGCCCACTTTCATCATGATCGGTGTGTGGGGCCGGGGCGACAACAAGAATTTTGCCGCCTATCAAATCACCCTTTACCTCAGCTTCGGGGCGCTGCTGGTGCTGGTGGGCCTGCTGGCCCTCTATCTGCAATTGCCGCCGGGCCAGCGCACTTTTGACATCGTGGCCATTACCAACTACTTCCAATCGCGCCAAATCAACGCCGAGGCTGAGCGCTGGATTTTTCCGCTGCTCCTCTTTGGGTTCGGCATCCTGGTGTCTCTCTGGCCCTTCCACACCTGGGCGCCGCTCGGCTATGCCTCGGCCCCGACCCCCACCGCCATGCTGCACGCGGGGGTGCTCAAGAAATTCGGACTCTACGGCCTCATCCGCATCGCCCTGCCCCTCATGCCCTACCAGGCGGCCAAATGGGTCCAAATTCTGGCTTTCCTTTGCCTGGGCAACATCCTCTACTGCGGGCTGGTGGCCATGCGGCAGCGCAATTTGAACCTGCTCATCGGCAATTCCAGCGTGGCCCACATGGGCTTCGCCTTTCTCGGCCTGGCCAGCTTGTCCACCATTGGCATCAGCGGCACGGTCCTCATCATGGTCGCCCATGGTTTTCTGGCGGCGTTGACTTTCGCGCTGAGCGGGTACCTGGATGAAGAGCTTAAAACGGTGGACATCAATCAAATGGGCGGATTGCTGCGCCACCTGCCGTTTATTGGGACGGTCATGATGATGGCGATGCTGGCCGGTTGCGGGCTGCCGGGCTTCGCCAATTTTCCCGGCGAAATGATGGTGTTGTTTGGCAGTTGGGGATCGCCGGCGACCGGCCCGGCCTCACCCGTTCCTCCCTTGGTGGTGGGCCTGGCCATTTGGGGGGCGCTGGTCATCGCCGGCGTTTATATGCTCCGGGCCATCCGCGAGATCTGGCACGGGGAGAAGTCCTGGCAGGCCATCTCCGATCCCACGACGGTGTGGCGCAAGCTTCCTTATGGATTGCTGCTGGCCTGCCTCATTTTGCTGGGCTGTTTCCCACGCTTGTTGACCGACAGCATTGCGACCAGCGTGGAGCCGGTGGCGCGGATGGCCTCCGGCGAACCCAGCCCGGCGTTCAAACCGGCCACTACGACTCCGCGCCCGCGCATCTTCAGGGTGGTGCCGAAGGCCACAGTTCCAAACGCCCATTAGATGAACCTGAATTTAATCATCCCGGAAATGGCCGTGGTGGGACTGGCGCTGGCCGTGCTGCTCATTGATCTGTGGACGCCGCCGGCGTCCAAGCACCGGCTGGGCTATCTGACGGCGATGGGGCTGGTCGTCATCCTGGTCATGAGTTTTGCCGGTAAAATCGGCGACAACCCCATGGTGGGGTTTGGCGGACTTTTTATTTGCGACGGCCTGGGCCTTTACTTCAAACGCTTTTTCATCGGCGCTGCCATTCTGGTGGTGCTCATGGGAATTGAGTACGCGGATCGCATCCCGGTGGGCATCGGGGAATTTCAGGTGTTGCTGCTGCTGGCGCTGGCCGGGATGATGTTCGCCGCGTCGGCCAACGATTTCATCCTGGTGTTTGTCGCCTTGGAATTGATCACCGTGACCTTTTATGTGCTGGTCAGCTTCCAGCGGGGGCGGCTGGCATCGCTGGAAGCGGGCGTGAAATACCTGGTGATGGGCGCGCTATCCGCCGCCTTTCTGGTTTTCGGCATCGCCCTGCTCTTCGCGGCCGCCAACAGCACCAATTTCTCCGCCTTGAACGCCGCCTCCGCCGCGCTGGCCAACAACCGGCTTTTCTGGCTCGGCCTGTTGCTCATTTTGGTCGGGCTGGCCTTCAAGACCGCCGTTTTCCCCATGCAAATGTGGGCGCCGGACGTTTACCAGGGAGCGCCCACCCCTGTGACCGCCTTCCTGGCCATTGCTTCCAAGGGCGCCGGCTTCGTCCTCCTCCTGCGAGTGTTGTTTATGGCCGTGCCCTTTGTTTCGCGCCACTGGGCAACCTTGTTCCTGATCGTGGCCGCCATCACCATTCTTTACGGCAACCTCTGCGCCCTGCCGCAACGCAGCTTGAAGCGGCTCCTGGGCTACTCCAGCATCGCCCATGCGGGTTATTTGATGCTCGGCGTGGCCGCCCTTAACAGCACCGGTTCCGCCGCCGTGCTCTATTATCTCCTGGGCTACTTGTTTACCCTGGGCGCCGCCTTCGTCGTCATTTGTCTGGTCTGCCGCCAATCCGACGACATCGGCACGCTGGCGGGATTAAACCAGCGTTCGCCCGTCCTGGCCGCGGCGATGGCCATGGCCATGATTTCGCTGGCCGGCATTCCGCCGCTGGCCGGTTTTGCCGGCAAACTTTTTCTGCTCCAGTCCGTCGTGGAACAGGCCGCCCGCAACCCGGCCTTTTATGGGCTGGCCATGGTGGCGGTGGTCGGCGTGGTCATCTCGATGGCCTACTATATGGGCGTGGTTCGGGCCATCTATTGGTCAAAAGACTGCCCCGACACCGCGCCCATCCCCATCGCGCCGACCATGAAAGTTTCCCTGGCCGTTTGCATGGCGGGCATGCTGTATCTGGGTCTTTTCCCCAACGCGGTGGTGCAGGCGGCGGCCGAAGCGGCCAGGGCGCTGAAGTTTTAGCAAAAAGGAAAACCCCTAAAACAGTCTTGCCATCAGCGCCCTCCAGCGCCTATATTGGCCTTCTAAATTTTATGGCTGACATAGCGAACAAATATCCCGACAACGTGGCGGGCAAGTATTACGTGGATAACCAGTGCATTGACTGCGACCTGTGCCGCGAAACCGCCCCCAACAATTTCAAGCGCAACGACGACGGCGGCTTTTCTTTTGTGTTCAAGCAACCCGGCACGCCGGAGGAGGAAGCTCAGTGCAAGGAGGCGCAGGAGGGTTGCCCCGTTGAAGCCATTGGCGACAACGGCTGAGCGGGAGCGGGGCCGGGCGGAGCCAGGCCGGCACGGAGCAGGCTGGGTGGCCAGGGCCGCCATCGGGCCGGAAGGGCGCCTTTTCCGGCGGCGGCGAGAGTGAACCGTTGAAGTTTCATTATGACAACGACCTTCAAGAAGCTGGAAATCCCCGGCCGGGTCATGTTCACCGAGGGCAAAGGCGAACTGCTCATGCTGGAGGTCAACACCGCCTGGAGCCGCGCCGAATTATACCTGCACGGCGCCCACCTCACTCACTTCCAGATCAAGGACCAGCCGCCCCTGCTTTTCATGAGCCAGTTCAGCCGCTTCAAGGAAGGCGCTCCCATCCGCGGCGGCATCCCCGTCATTTTTCCCTGGTTCGGCGCGCGCGAAGGCGAACCGGCCCACGGCTTTGCCCGCACCCAGCTCTGGGAATTGCGCGAGATTTCCCAGTTGACCGATGGCGGCCTGAGCCTGCGCCTGGGCCTGCCCGATTCCCCCGCCGCCGCCTTGTTCCCCAAATTCACCCTGGAATACCGCCTGACCCTCGGCCGGACCCTGGCCGCCGAACTGATCGTCACCAACGACTCGGAAGACCAGGAGTTCACTTTTGAAAACTGCCTGCACGCCTATTTCCAGATCGGCGACATCACCGCCGTTTCCGTCACCGGACTCAAAGGCACCGATTACCTGGACAAGGTGGATGGCTTTTCCCGCAAAACGGAACGGGCCGAGCATTTGCAATTCTCGCGGGAAACGGACTCCGTTTATCTCAACACCCCGCACCCGGTGGAGATTCACGACTCCAAATTGCAGCGGCGCATCCGCATCGAAAAATCCGGCTCCCTTTCCACCGTGGTCTGGAATCCGTGGGCGGACAAGGCCCAGCAGATGCCCGATTTGGGCAATGAAGAGTACAAGGAAATGCTCTGCGTGGAACCGGGCAATGTCGGCGAAAACAAAATCACCCTCCCCGCCGGAAAAAGCGCCAGCTTCAAAATTGTCGTCAGCACCCTGCCGCTCTGAGCCAAGACAGACTGTGGTTGGTTGCTGAAAGTCGTTGTCTTATGGATTCATTCACCTTAATCGTCCTTGGGATTTTTGTCGGAGGGGCGGTCTTGGTCGCATTGGCGTGGCGCCTTACTCGCGGCCTGCCGACATGCGTGAGGTTGCTGCCAACAACATTCATTGTGGCGCTTGCGATTGCCCCTGGCGTTATCGGTGGGGAAGGTGGCATGGCCATTGTTCCTGCCGTTCTCGTCCTTTTCAGCGCGCCGCAGGTGGTCTTGGGCCCGATAGGCATGGAGTGGGCGGCATTTTATATTGTCTCGGTCGTAGTGCATCTTTTCAATCGTTTGGTAGCCCGAAGATACAAATCCCCGTGGCAGGTGATGTTGCTGGCCGGAATTGCAGCCGTAGTGACTGTAATCGCGGCTGGTCATTGTAAGGTCGGCCAGCGGGTGGCATCCATAGATTTCAAAGCGGTCTATCCAAACATTCAACCTTACGGTGGCGGCTCTGGCTCCTGCGAAATGGCCGCGGGAGTCTATCCGAATCTACAAGGCACCAGTGCGTTTGCTTTCAAAACTCCACATGGCGGAATCGCACTGGACTGCACTTTCAGAGATGAAGTTTATGGCGCAGCTTACTTCCGGGATGCCACAGCCTCGCCAACCTCCCAACCGATTGGAAGCGAGTCATTTTTCGATGTCTTGGCCGGGACGCGAATCCGGCTCAATTATCGCCGCCACAACCTTGGCGTAATTTTTAGCGGAACAGACAAGGCGGAGATGGAAGAAGCGGCGAGGAACCTGGACGCCGCGATTATGAAGGGAAACCCGAAAATTCGAATGCAGGACATTGAGCTTCGCCAGGTAACGGGCTTCAAGTTATCGGTTTACTTCGCGCCGCTTTCTTGGATTCTTTATATCTGTCCCGGCGCACCGTAGGGCGGCAGCGCCTTCCGCCTTGGATCTCGCCAACCGGAACATTGAGTCAACTCAACGTCTGCCCCGAGTCTGCGAGGGGCCACCTGCGGGGTAACGACCCGATAATTCTTCTCCCTCTCCTCCTCGGAGCAGGGCCGTGGAGAGGAGGCCGTTTGGTCCGCTTCCGTGCGGCTATAGTTTTCATGAAACTGCTCTGACGATAAGCTCTTATTTGGGCCTTCCCGCCCTGCCCTGGAGCAGGGCGTCGGCCCGGTTCTTCCATTTAATCGCCTCCTCCGTTTTGTCCTCCTCCAGAAGAACCACGCTGAGATTCATGCATACCTTCCACGAGTTGGGATTTTTCGCGTAATTGTCCTCCCAGAGCGTCCGCCCATCGGCCAGCACCTTTTCATGCTGGCAGGTCAGCAACGCCAGGACCGCCGCGGCCAGGCCGGCGGCCAGCGCCGGCGTGACCAGCCCCTGATGCCGCGTCCAGACGGCGATCAAGGCGGCGATCAAGGCGAGGATGGCCGGAAGGGCCAGATATTGAAAATGATCCGCCACCCGCGAATTGGAAAAAAAGGCGAGGTCCACCATCCCCAGCGCCGGAGCCAGCGCCACCCCGAAATAACCCAAGGCAAACAACCACGGCCGCCCCCAGCTTTTCCGGCGGCGCCAGAGAAGAAAAAACAAACCGGCCAGCAGCAGCGCCGGCAGGTAGGAAACCGCCGCGCGCGGATCAATTTCCCAGCGCGGATAGATCATCGTCAGGCCGGCGGGCGCCAGGACTTTTCCGAGATAAAACCAGACCGCCCAGGAGCCGCCGATCAACCGCACCCAGAGACTGTCGTGGATGACGCCGACGCCGCCATGCACCGCCTTGGATTGGACGGCCACGGCCACCAGCGCCATGAGCACGGCCAGCACAAAAAAAGGAATGCAGCGGTCCAGGTCCCGCCGCGTGACCCGCCCGCGCCGCCACCAGACAAAAAGCAACAGCACCACCGGCAACACCGCCACGGAACTTTTCGCCAGCAGCGCCAGAAAAAACGCCGCCAGGGATAAGCCGGGCAACCGCCTGGAACTTCCGCTTTGCACCGGCGAACGAACGAGGTCATCGAAGCGCAGGAACCACCACAGGCTCAGCAGGTAGAAGAACATGGAGAGGGTGTTCTTGCGCTCGGCAATCCACGCCACCGAGGCCGCGCAGACCGGATGCACCGCAAAGAGCAGGGCCGCCAGCCAGCTTCCGGGAACGCCCAGGCATTTCAAGACGCGCCAGAGCAGGATGGCGTTGCCGGCGTGCAGCAGGATGTTGACGATATGGTATCCCGCCGCGTGCAGGCCCCAGAGATGCCACTCCAGCCAGAAGGAGGAAAGGGTCAGCGGGATGTAATCCTCCGGCCAGTTGCCAAACCAGATGGAGTAAAGGCCGTCAACCGTTTTGACGGCCGGGTTTTCCGTCAGCAGTTTGTCGTCGTCCCAAATGAAGCCGCCCCGCATGGCCGGCACATAAATGAGCACGGTGACCAGCGCCAGCAGCGCCGCCGCCAGCCACGGTGGCGGGGCCGCGCGCTCAGGGTTGCTCGCTGGCGGCGCCATGATCCAGAAAAACAAGTTGCTGCTGCCCCGGCCTGCCGATCAACGCCATGGCGCGATTGGGAAAAAGCGCGAAAAGTTCTTCATCCGTGATGATTTTGACTTTGGCCGTCTCCGTGCGCAGGACCACCAGCGGGCCGGAGGCCGGCGGCGCGGGGGACGAGCCGTGCAGGAGCGCCACCAAAATCAAGAACAGCAGAAAGACGGGCAAGCCGGTGGCACAGGCGCGTAAAACACGCTGGCGCCGCCGGCGCCGTTGCAGGAAATCCACCCCGCCCGCCAGCGAGGCCGCCCGCAAATTCGCCGCCTCCCCGTCCTCGAGGATTTCGCGCAATAGCCGGTCTTGTTCGGAGCGTTTCATGGCAACCGTTCAGTTTTTGATGGGCAGGGCAAGGTAGGGCGGGCAGTCCCCTGCCCGCCGCGGCGCGCACGGAGTGCGCGCCCTACCCGCCAAGATTGAGGCATGTCGTTTCATGGCATTCGCAACTTTTCCATGATACGCGCGCGCAGATGCCGCCGCAACCGCAGAAGCCGCGATTCCACCGCCTTCTCGCTCAACCCGCCCAGCGCGGAAAGTTCGCGCACGGTTTCGCCGGCCAGGTACTTGTTTTCAATGAGCAGGCGGTCCTCCGGCTCCAGTTCGTCCAGGCTTTCCTCCAGCAGCGCGCCGAGCCGGCCGTCGTCCCCGGCGGCGGGTTCGCGCGGATAAGCTCTGCGGCCCAGGGCAAAGTTCTGCAGCAGGGCAAAGTAGCGGCGGTGTTTGCGGTGGCCGTCGCGGGCGGCGTTGCGCGCCACCGCCTTGAGCCAGCACCAAAAAGCATGCTCCTCCGCAAAGACCCGGCGATGGCGCAGGAGGCGAAGGAGCGTTTCCTGCAACGCATCCTGCGCCTCCTGCTCCTGTCCGCGCGTGACCGCCAGGAGGAAATGATACAGGCGGTCAAAGTAAAGCCGGTGAAATTCGCGGAAGGCCTCCTCCTCGCCCGCCGCCAGCCGCCGTGTCAACAACGCAACGGCGCCGCTGGCCGCGCCGCTGGTTGGAGGGTTCCCCACAAGGGTGAGCTTGTTGAGTCGAATCGGGAGCAGATTGTTGGCGGCGGTATCGGGCACCTGGAATTATTGGTTTGGTCGGATTGGTTGGCTTGGGATGGGGATTGCTCCGGCGGGAACTGGCTGGGTGGCGGGGCCATTCCCATAATGATAAGTCGTGATTCCTCCTTGCTGGTTTGTTTGGATTTGGATGCCGAGGGCTTTCTTCAACAACGTCATTTCCTGCTGGAGTTCAGCAGTCTGGCGAGCCTGAATGGCGGCGGCGGAATCCGAATTGCCCATTGGTTGCTCAATCATGGCGTTGATGACTTTTCTGGCGACGTTGATGGCATCCTGCCTGCCCGTGGCCACCAGCAAGTTGGCCCCTGGATGAAATTGGAACTGGACCACTATGCCCGGACCGTAAACCGATCTGACAGTCTTGCCAACGATTTCCCTCGTGGTCTCAATTGTTTGTTCCTTAAATGCCTGGAACTTGGTGTCCTCCATCTTCTCGGAATCTCGCTGTTGATTAAAATAGGAAGAGAAATTGAAGACTTCGACTTCGTTTTGTGGTGGCGCGCCAGACGCTCTTTCTTTAAAGAACTGGTCGCTGGCCTCAAGGGTGTACAACGACGGCGACCCGGCGCCCCCGACCAAACCGCCCTTCCAGTTGAACTTCCCTCCACTGGCGACGCGGAGGGCCGCCAATTCCTCTTCCAAGTCAGCACCGTGAAGTTTCAGATCGGAAATCTCGACATCCCCCAGTTCCGGCGCCACGGCAATGTTGGCTTCAGGGTGCTTGTCGCGCAGGAGTTTCACAATCCTACCAAGCAGGGGGGCTTCCTGGGCATACTCTCCCTTTTGATTGCCCGGTTGGCGCAGCCGTAGCGCGCCGTTCTCGATCTCAAGATCGTATTGCATCGGCGCGGGGGACTGCGATGGCTCCGCACGTCGGAGTTCTCTTCTGGGTTGTGGCGCGTCATTGCTTTGCGCCTGGGCCGGCCCAGGCGCCAGGGCCAGGACGGCGGCAAAGGCCAGGGCGGTGAGGACGCGGCGGAACATAAGGTGTGTTTTCATAGAATCATTAGCATGAACCGGTTCACTTTGCATGCTTCTTTTCTCACTACACGCCCGCCGGCCCTGAAATCCTTCAACAAAAACACCTCCCCGCCAGGGCGAGGCTCCGCCGAGCCGTGAATAATTCCCAAGAAATCAAGTCACGGCTCGACGGAGTCCCGCCCTAGAGCGGATTAAAAAATGATGTAGCCAAAACGAAGCTCCTCCCTCTCCTCCTCGGGAGGAGAGGGCCGGGGAGAGGAGGCCTTTCGGTCGGCTTCCGTGCGGCTACAGTTTTCATGAAATTGCTCTAGCGGGCTGGAATCCGGCTTGATCTCAGCGGGGTCTGGCTGCTAATTTCCCCCCATGCGACGCGCCTGTTTTTGCCTGGCCATGCTGTGCCTGATGACCATGACGGCCCGGCCCGCTGCCGCGGCGCAGGGCAAAGTCATCAAGGCCCTGCCCGAGTTTCTTGACAAGCAGGGCCAAGCCTCGCTTTCCCCCAGTTTATATGAGCGCGACGCCTACCAGGCGTATTTGCGCAAACATCCCGGCGAGCGGACGGCGCTGCGCCTGGCCGTGCAGTGGAAGGCCGGCGGGGTGGATTGGGGCCGGGTGAAATTGCGCGCCGAACTGCGCGGCGTGCTGGGCAACGCCCTTCACACCACCACCCTGGAAACGCCCGTCAAGAAGAACGGCCATTTCAGCCAGTGGACCGATTTCACCATTGCCGGGGACGATTTCAAAAAATTCGGCCAACTCGCGGCCTGGCGCGTGACGTTGTGGGAGGGTGAAAAGCAACTCGGCTCCCAGCAGTCCTTCCTGTGGTCCCCCGTGGGCGATGAAAATTAAGCCCCTCCCTCCTCCTCTCCATCTTAATCCTAATCTTAATCTTAATCCCAATCCGGATGCCAAAGATTCCACCAACCGCATTTGAACCCATCTTCCTCCGCTTGCGGGCCATCCTTCTGCAACAGGCCGGAGCGCTGGCCGTGAAGACCGACGCGCCCGACTGCTATAGCCTGCAGGCCCCTGCCGGCCCCGCCGCCGTCCAGGCCTGGGGCGGCAAGGTGAGGAGGCCGGTGATTCCCGTGGCCTGGGTCCAGATTGGCAAGGCCTATGTGAGCTATCATCTCATGGGCGCTGATGGAGGCAAGACGATCCCGCCCGCGCTGCAGGCGCGCATGCAAGGCAAGACCTGCTTCAACTTCAAGAACATGGACGAACCGCTCTTCAGGGAGCTTGAGCAATTGACCGCTCAGGCCATCGCCCGCATGAGAACGGCCGGATTCATCAGCGCCAAATAAATCAGCCGTCTTCGGCCTTCTTGCTTTTGCCTTCCGCCTTTTCCGTCTTTTCCGTCTTGTCCCCCTTCTCGTGTTTCTCGTGTTTTTCCGCCTTGGGCGCGCGCGGTTTCTTTTCAGGGCGGGCGGCGGTCCCGGCGGATTCAGGGGCGGCGCTTTCTTCGGCGCGGGCGGTTTCGGCGCGGCGATGACCGCGGGATTCGGTCCGGGCGCGCCCTTCCCTGGCTTCCCTGCCTTCGGCGGGCGCGGCCTGGGGTGCGGGCGCGGGCGGCGGCGTGGTGCTTTCAATGCGCACTTTCAAGGGCGCAGTCACATCGGTATGGAGGCGAAGCTCGACGACGTGTTCGCCCAGGGTCTTGATGGGGTGTTCCAGATAAATTTTCCTTTTTTCCAGCACGATGTCGAACTGGGTCTTCAACTGGTCGGCAATCATCCCCGCCGTGATGGCGCCAAACATTTTGCCGTCCTCGCCGGTCTTGACCGCGATGACGGCGATGAGATTGGACACGCTCTTGGCCAACTCGGACATGCTGCTGAATTCATGGGCCTCGCGTTCGCCCCGGCGTTTTTTGAGGGCTTCGATGCGCTTCCTGTTGGTGGCCGTCAGCGGCACGGCCAGGCCCTGGGGAAACAAGTAATTGCGGGCGTAGCCGGCGGCGACTCTGACTTGGTCGGATTCTCCGCCCAAGCCAACGATGTTCTGGATGAGGATGACTTCGGTTTTTGCCATAAAATTCAGGGGTTCAGGGCCGGAAGCAAGGCCTGCGGCCGGTGATTCCGGGGAAAAGGGGTTAAAAGGGAACGTCGTCTTCTTCGGGCGGCGCCTCGCCCTCCGGCGGGCCGCCGGCGGCAGCGGGTTTGTCCGGGGCGGCGGGGCGGCGGGGCGGTTCGCCGGAAGGCACTGCGCCTCCACCGGCGCCGCCCTCGGCGGCTTTGGAATCAAGGAAGGAAAAGGATTCCAAAACGACCTTGAGTTTGGATTGTTTTTGATGGGTGTTTTTGTCTTCCCAGGTGTCCAGTCTGAGCCGGCCCTCCACCAAAAGGGGCCGGCCTTTGCGCATGTATTGGGCGATGACTTCGGCCTGGCGACCCCAGACGTCAACATCCACAAAGGTGACCTCCTCCTTGGCTTCGCCGCTTTCGGATTTCCAAGTGCGGTTGATGGCCATGCCCATCTTCACCACCGCCGTGCCCTTGGGAGTGTAACGCAGTTCCGGGTCGCGGGTCAGGTTCCCGGCGAGGATGACTTTGTTGAAATTGGCCATAGATCACCTTTAGCGGTTTGCCTCGGCTTAGGCCGCGACCGGGATGGCCGCCGGCTTGGGCGCGGCGGCCAGGGTAAAGAGGACGCGAAAAACCTCGGCGTGGTTGACGAAGCGGTGGCGCAGATTGGCCACGGCGGCCGGTTCGCTCTCGAACAAAATGTTGACGTAGTAGCCGGAGCTGTACTTGCGGTCGGCGACGCGGGAGAAGGCTTTTTTGTCCATCTTTTGAATGGTTTCAACCTTGCCGCCCGCCGCCGCGATCTCGGCGGAGATTTTATCAATGGTGTCCTTCAGCGCTTCTTCGCGGGCGGCGCTGCTTAAGATGAACAGACCTTCGTAACGTTTCACAGTTTTCCTTTTGGCAACGGGGCCGGGGCGGCCCCGTTAAATTGGTTCATTGCTTGTTTCATACCCGCACGCAGCCAGCATTCCACCTGCTGGCCGGCGCGGCTCAATACTTCATCCACGGCCGGGCGTTCGCCCGGGGCAAACCGGCCCAGCACATAATGGCTGATCTGCCGGCCATCGTCTTCCCGCCGCCCGATGCCCAGGCGCAAACGCGGATACTCCCGCGTGCCCAACTGCTGCTCGACCGATTCCAATCCATGATGCCCGCCGCTGCTGCCTTCGGCCCGCAGGCGAATCAGCCCCAGGGGCAAATCCGCGTCATCCACCACCACGAGCAATTGCGCGGGCGGCAGGCGGTAAAATCCGCGCAAGGCCGCCACTGCCTGGCCGCTGGCGTTCATGAACGTCTGCGGCTGGCACAAAATGATCCGTTTTCCATCCCGTTCCAGCCGCGCCAGACGGGAACTGAACTTTTTCTCGCGCACCCACGGCGCGCGCCAGCGGGCGGCCAATTGTGCCACCAGCATAAACCCGATATTATGCCGGGTGCCGGCGTATTCCCGGCCGGGATTGCCCAATCCCGCAATAAGATATAAATTGTCCATGCGGCGCGCGCTGGCTGCCTGGCAACCCCAGCCCGGGGTGTTGCGCCACCGATAAAATTATCTCCTTCTCTCGGGCCTTTTCTCGGGCCTCTTCTCGCCCCGCTTGTCCGCGGGCTTTTCCGCGACGGGGGGGGAGCGGCCTTGTCGCCCGGCTTGAGGGCGACTTTCTCGCCCGGCTTGAGAGCCGCTTTCTCGCCTGGTTTGAGGGCCGCCTTCTCGCCCGGTTTGAGGGGGGCCTGCTCCCCGGGCTTGAGGGCGGCTTCCGGCTTGGCTTCCCCTTCGGCGCCCTCTTCCTTTTTCTCTTTGATCATCTCCACTTCGCCAACGGCGGCGGTGGCGGCTTCGAGGACGGCGGCTTCCTGGGCCTCGGAGATCGGGGCGGCGACGGCCAGGACGGAAATGTGTTTGTCGCCCAAGATTTCCACCCCCGGCGGGGCTTTGATGTCGCCGATGTGAATGGCCTGGCCGATTTCCAGGTGGCTGACATCCAGGACGAGGGACTCCGGCAAATCTTTGGGCAGGGCGCGCACTTTCAATTTGAAAAGAACGTGTTCCAGCGTGCCGCCGCCGGTTTTGACGCCCAAGGCTTCGCCCACGCTGTCCACGGGCACGGTGAGGATGACTTTTTCGTTCTCGGCGACTTCGTGCAAATCAAGGTGCAGCACCTGGTTGGAGAGGACATGGTGCTGGATTTCCTGGATGATGGCCAAGCGGTTGGGCTGGGCGTCGCCCTGCACGGTGAGGTTGAGCAGGACGTTTTCCGAGGCGGCG
Source organism: uncultured Verrucomicrobiae bacterium (assembly GCA_963707025.1). Lineage (GTDB taxonomy): Bacteria > Verrucomicrobiota > Verrucomicrobiia > Limisphaerales > Palsa-1400 > JBEKOF01. Next base: position 107,731 of record CAVPOM010000009.1, read on the forward strand.
CCGTGGACGACATCGCGGATGTCCTGGAGATTGATTTCAAGGTTTTGGGGCTGGTTCAGTTTCCCGTAAATGACGGCGGGAACGCGGCCGGCGGCGCGAAGGGTTCTGCAACCGGCCCGCCGGCCCAAAGTGCGCGGAAAGGCTTTCAAAGCAATAGATTTCATCTGTTCAGCATTTTATAATAATTGGCCGGCCAGCGCCAGCATAACCTAACTGGTCCGGCCGCCCTTAAACTCAAATAACGAAGTGATCGACGAATTGCAATTAATTCGCTTGATCGCTTCGCCCAACAGGCCGGCGACGGACAGACAGGTAATTTTCAAGCCGTCAATCGCCGGGCGGAGGACGGTATCAGTCGTGACCAATTCGTCAATGCAAGATTTTCGGAGCCTTTGGATGCCGATTTCGTTCAAAATGGCGTGGGAGACGCAGGCGATGATTTTTTTGGCCCCCTTGCGCTTGAGCAGGGTGGCGGCGTTGACGAGGGTTCCGGCCGTTTCGGTCAGGTCGTCCACCAGGAGAACGTTGCGGCCGCGGATTTCGCCGATGACGGCCATGGCTTCAGTTTCGGTGGCATTTTTGCGGCGTTTGGCCACGATGGCCAGGCCGGCTTCCAGGACCTGGGAATAGGCATGGGCCATTTTCAGGCCGCCGACATCGGGGCTGACAACCACCAAATCAGGGACGTGCATGGGTTTGAGATACTCGTACATGACGGGGGCGGCATAAAGATGATCCACCGGGATGTCGAAAAAGCCCTGAATTTGCTGGGCGTGCAGGTCCATGGTCAAGATGCGGCTGGCCCCGGCGGCGACCAGCAGATTGGCCACCAGCTTGGCCGTGATGGGCACGCGGGGCTGGTCCTTGCGGTCCTGCCGGGCGTAACCGTAAAAGGGAAGAACGGCGGTGATGCGCGAAGCGCTGGCCCGGCGCACCGCGTCCATCATTATGAACAGCTCCATCAAGTAATGGTTGGTGGGGGGGCTGGTGGACTGGACGATGAAGACATCCTCGCCGCGGATATTTTCCTCGATTTTGACGAACGTTTCGCCATCGGGAAAGGCGCTGACGGTGCATTTGCCCAACTCCATGCTGATGGAGGCGGCGATGCTTTTGGCCAGCGGGAGATTGGACGTGCCGCTAAAAATTTTCACAGATTTGGCTTTGCTCAAAAAATGAAACCACCGCAATGGTGGCTCGAATGTGGCGGCAATGTAACAACTGCCCCGCGCGATGCAAGCACGAAACACCGCCAGCGGAGATGGGAGGGCGGCGGCTCTGAAACCCAAACCACCAGGTTAAAACCGGGCAATGAAATCAGGGCGAAATTGGAAATCACCGGTTACCGCACCAACTCCAGTGTTGTATTCGAACCTTGGTGGTGACCCCACCAGGAATTGAACCTGGATCACAAGTTTAGGAAACTCGTGCTCTATCCGTTTGAGCTATGGGGCCGGCCCGCATCCAGTTTACCTCCGCCCGCCGGCGCGGCAAGAAGGAAGGTTGGAAATGCAAAATGCAGAATGCAAAATGCAAAATGGGGAGGGGAGCCACGGCTCAACGGAATCGCGCCCTGGCGGGGGATGGGCGCATCCGGGCCGATTAGGCGTGGGGCGAGGGAAATGTTAAATCGCTTGGAGGGGCAAGGCGGGGTTGCTTTCGTGATTCCATTCCGGCATGTTGGCGGCGGCTCCAAGGCAGAGGGCCGTGGTTTTGGGCGTGCCAGGCGGCACATTAAAAAATAAAGATTTGAGTGTGCCAGCAAAGAATACCCCGCATGTAACAACCCGATGATTCGCGCTCACCATCTGACCAAGATGTTCGGTTCGCTGGCCGCGGTGCGGGACATTTCCTTCGACATCAAGGCAGGGGAAATCGTGGCCTTTCTGGGGCCAAACGGCGCCGGCAAAACGACCACGATCAAAATGCTCACGACGCTGTTGAAACCGACCAGCGGCCAGATCGAATTGGATGGGCTGGACCCGGCCAGCCAGCCCAATGAAGTGCGCCGGCGCTTTGGCATCGTATTTCAAGACCCCAGCTTGGACGATGAGTTGACGGCGCAGGAGAATATGGAGATTCACGGCGCCCTCTACAAGGTGGCGCGGCCGCTGCGCGCCGAACGCATTGAAAAACTGCTCAAACTGTTTGAGTTGTGGGATCGGCGGCAGGAACCGGCGAAACGCTTTTCCGGCGGAATGCGCCGCCGGCTGGAAATCGCGCGCAGCCTGCTGCACACCCCCCGGATACTGTTCCTGGATGAGCCGACCCTCGGACTGGATCCGCAAACCCGCAATCAGCTCTGGACGCAAGTCAAGAAACTCAACGAAGAGGAGAGCGTCACCGTTTTCCTGACCACGCATTACATGGAGGAGGCGGAACGGGTGGCGCGGCGGGTCTTCATCATTGATGGCGGGCGCATCATCGCGCAGGGATCGCCGCAGGAACTGAAACAGCAGACCGGCGCGGAAACCTTGGAACAGGCTTTTCTCGCCCTGACCGGCTCGACCATTCGCGAGGAGGAGGCCAACCCGACCGACCAAATGCGCCGTCTGGCCAGGGCTTGGAGGCGGTAAGGATCAATTTATGAATGTCATCTACATCCTCTGGCTGCGGCAAATGAAACGGTACGTGCGTTCCCGGTCGCGGGTGGTGGGCTCCCTGGCCCAACCGCTCTTATACCTGCTGGGGATGGGCTACGGCCTGGGCCCGGTCTTTCAACGGGCCGGCATGGGCAGCTACGTCCAGTTTATCGCGCCGGGTTTGATTGCCATGACCATCCAATTTACCTCGGTGTTCTCGGGGATCGAGTTGCTCATGGACCGGCAGTTTGGTTTCTTGAAGGAAACCCTGGTGGCGCCGGTGCCCCGGCTTTGGATCATATTGGGCCGGATTTTGGGCGGCGCCACCGTGGCCTTCCTGCAAGGATTGATTTTCCTGGGCGTTTGCCTGCTGGCGGGATTTCGCTGGCACGACATCGGCGCACTGCCCCTGGCCTTCCTTTTTATGGCGCTGATTGGGATGGTCTTCACCGCGGTGGGGTCGGCCATTGGATCGGCCATGCGCGATTTTCAAGGTTTTCAGTTCGTCGTCGGTTTCTTCATCATGCCGGTTTTTTTTCTTTCGGGCGCCATGTTTCCGCTCACCAACCTGCCGCCGGTTCTGACCCTCCTCACCCGGCTGGATCCGCTTTCCTACGGCGTGGATGGCCTGCGCCATGCGCTCAACGGCGTGGTTCACTTCGGACTGGCCTCGGATGTAGCCGTGCTGGCCGCGGTCGCGGCGCTGATGCTCGTCTTGAGCAGCTATCTGTTCTCAAAGATAGAGCCTTGACTTGCGGCCGGAAGACAGCCTTCCGGGGTTTGCGCGCGCCTCTTGACGCTGCTACCGGGCTGCGCCGCAAGAATGCCACGGAGTGCGCCCTTCCCCCGGCGCCGCAGCGTGCAAAACACGGCGCGCCGGGGATCTTCCCGCGCTCCTCCTCCCAAATAGTCCTGCTCGTCATGGGGCTGGTTTGGCCTTAAGATGGACGGCGCGCATGAACATACCAAAGCTGCAAACGATTGACCGCGTGGTGGGAGTTCCGCTCTGTTTCTTGTTGACGGGAGTGCGCCGGGTCCTGCCCCGGCGCCTGCCGCCGGGGCCGGCCCGCGTGCGCAATCTCCTCTTCGTCAAACTGGCCGAGCAAGGCTCCACCGTGCTGGCCATCGCCGCCATCCAGCGCGCCGTGCAGATGGTCGGGCGCGAGCACGTCTATTTCATCGCCTTTGAGGAAAACCGCTTCATCCTGGATCTGCTGGAACTGATCCCGGAAAAGAACGTCCTCACGCTCAACTCGCAAACGCTGACCGGCCTGGCCTTTTCCACCTTGCGGGCGATGCGGCGGATGTGGGCCTTGAAACTGGACGCGGCCATTGACATGGAATTCTTCGCCCGCGGCTCGGCCATCATGACCCTGCTGAGCGGGGCGCGGGCGCGGGTGGGGTTTCACACCTGGTATGCGGCCGGGCCTTATCGGGGCGACTTGTTTACCCACCGGCTGTTGTACAATCCGCACCTGCACACCGCCAGCATCTTCCAGGTGCTGGTGGAAGCGTTGCGGAGCGATCCGGCCGATTTGCCGACGCTGGCCCTGGCGCCGCCCTCGGCGGAAAACACCTTCGCCCACTTTGTGCCCCGGCCCGGCGAGGTGGAGCCGGTGGAGGCGCTCTTGCCGCACCCCAACGGGAAGCGTCCGCCCATCATCCTGCTCAATCCCAACGCCAGCGACCTGGTGCCCCTGCGCCAATGGCCGGCCGCTATGTGGAACTGGCCCGCCGCCTGCTCGCCCAGTTTCCCGAGCTTCACATCAGCTTCACCGGCGGGCCGCGCGAAGTGGGGCCCATCGAGCGCCTGACGGGCGAGGTCAATTCCCCGCGCTGCACCTGCCTGGCGGGCAAGACCACGCTGCGGCAGTTGATGGTGCTCTACGCGCTGTGCGAAGTGCTGGTGACCAACGACAGCGGCCCGGCCCATTTCGCCTCGCTCACCTCCATCCATGTCATCACCCTGTTCGGGCCGGAAACGCCGGCCTTGTTTGCGGCGCGCACGCCGCGCAACCTGGCCATCTGGGCCGGTCTTTCGTGCAGCCCGTGTGTCAACGCCAACAACAACCGGCAATCCCCCTGCCGCAACAACCTGTGCATGCAACAGATCACCGTGGACCAGGTTTTCACCGAAGTCTGCCGCGTTTACCGGGCACGGGCCAAAAAGTGAGGTCATGGCTTGGGGTGCGCCGCCGCGGACAGGGGACTGCCCGCCCTGCCAGGCCCGGTCCGCCCAACACCGGGCGGTTATAAAATGGCGGCTGTTTCTTCCTGACGGGTGGCGAGGTCCTTGCGTTTCTCCGCCAGTTTGCCGTCGGGGGCGCGCTCCAGTTTCAGGATGAAACGGGCCTTCAGTTCCTGGGCGCGCTTGAATTGTTTGTCCGGCTTGGCCGGGGTCAAGGGATACTCCACGGCGCGGCCCTGGTCGCGCCAGTGTTGCACCCGCCGCAGGGAATCCTGGCGCAAGGCCTCGTCTTCGATGACATAGAAAAACTCGATGGGCGCGTCAAACTTGGGGAGCAATCCCCGCGCCTTGAGCAATTCGAGCAAGACGACATCGCCCATGCCAAACCCCAGCGCCGGCAGGGCGACCTTGCCGCCGCTGATCAGCTCAATCAGATTGTCATAGCGCCCGCCGCCGGCAATGGCGCGCAACTCGCCCTTTTTGTCGAAGGCTTCGAAGACGGCGCCGGTGTAGTAGGCCAGCCCGCGGATGACGTGATAATCAATTCTGACAAACGCCCCCAGGCCGCGCGCCTCCAGATTCTTGACAATGAATTCCAATTCGGGCGTGGGGCTTCCCTGGGCGATGAACTGGTTGACTTCCTCCAGCTTGAAACCGAGCGCGGCCGCGGCCTGTTCGTTTTCTTCCTGTGAATGGCGCTCCAGTTTGTCAATGACCTGGTAGAACGAGAGGGCCTTTTCCGGCTGGGCGCAGCGCGCCTGGAAAAACTGCTGCCAGGCGTTGCGGCTGCTCAGGCGGATGACAAAATCTTCCGCCGTCAATCCGCAGGCCCGCAACGAATCAATCAGCAGCGCCAAAAGTTCGGACTCCGCCGCCGGGCCGGCTTCGCCGATAATATCGGCATTGAATTGGAAATGTTCGCGCAGCCGTCCTTTTTGCTGGCGTTCGTAACGGAAAAGCTGCGGGATGGCGAACCACTTGACCGGCTTTTTGTAATGCCGTTCGTGCGCCGCCACCATGCGCGCCAGGCTGGGCGTCATTTCCGGGCGGAGGGCGACGGGGCGTCCGCCCTTGTCAACGAAGTTGTAGAGCTGTCCGACGATTTCCTCCCCGCTTTTGAGCGTGAACAACTCCAGCGGTTCCAGGGGCGGCCCGTCATATTCGCGGAAGCCATAGCGGCGCGCGGTGGCGCGCCAGCGCTCGAAAACAAACTGGCGGGCGTCCGCGCTCCACAGATCGGAGTGCGGCACCGGTTCCGGGTAAAAGTCGCGAAAGCCAGGCAAACGTTCCATAAAACAACCGGACGACAAGGAGCCACAAAACTGGCCCAATGAGAATCAAAATCGGCGGCTGGAAAAGGCGGGGCGGGCGCGCCCCTACCCGCCTGCAGGCCGTGGCATTGGCGGCAACGCCACACTACCGTCGTCGGCGGGTCCCGATATTTCGGGACCAGCCCTGCCACCCAGGACGGACACGGTGCGGGACGGCGTTTTCCAGCGCCATCACCGGGCCTTTTCGACGACGAGCATTTCGATGGGCAAGTTGGTCGGCGTCAATTCCAGGCCGGCTTGGTCAATGAGGGCCTGGTTCAACAGCTCGAACTGTTCGCGCGCGGTGGCGTTCCATCTCAGATCAATGGCAAAGAAGGCCGCGTCGGGAAGGCCGGTTTGGTTAATGACTGGCAGGTGTAAATACTGGTTCTGGATGGATTGCGCCAACTGGTTAATGGCACCCCGTCCTTGGCCCCAAAAATGACCTTGCCCGGAATTGAAAGCACCCTCCCTTGTCGTGGGTTGCAATGCCGCGGCGCTTGGATTGCGGACAGAAAGGATTAAAACATCCGTGTCGCGCATTTGGCGGCTGATGGCAAGGCCAAATTTCGCCGAGATCACCTCACGCAAGGCGTCCACCGCCCCGTCGGGGAGGTTGGCAATAAAGTCGTATCGCTGTTGCGGGAGAGGCGCGGCATATAACGTCCAGGTCGGAGGCGTGGAATAGACCATCCCAATGATACTTTTGACAGTCATATCAAGCCCCATCACTTGTGCTGTTCTCAGCCAATTGGCATTAGGCCGGCTATTGTAAGTGACAAATTCGTGCCAGGAGGAGTTTTCTGAAGCCTGCGATTCTGATTGCCATGCTCCTTGTCCTTGCTCGTTTTGATTATATGAGGAAAGATAACCGATTTTCCGCTTGAATTTTGCGGGGAGAATTGTGACTTGGGGCCGCGCCCGGCCCATGGTGGAATAGGCGTGGTTCGTGAAGTTTACGACTGGTTTTTCGACCTGCCATGAGTAATCATGGCCTGGGTCATCCTGCCTTTGCCGGATCGCGTGAAGAGTAAGAGTGGCGGTTCCGACGGCGAGCAAGGCGCCGGCCACAAGGACGACGGTGGTTTTCAATTTTGTCCAGGCCATAAGTCTTAAAATTCCTTTCGCGATGGTGAGGGTTGGGGTGATGACGGAGGAGTTGGCGGCGGCAGCGGTCGCCACGGAGGAAGCCAAACCGGCCGGCGCGGCTTGGGCGCCGCCAGCGGTGAAGGCGGCGGCCAGGACTGCCACCGGAGCCACGATGCCGCGCCGGGCGAAAATCAGGCGCAGCTTTTCCACGGCACGGGCGACGCGGCGCTTGGCGGCTTCTTCGCTCACGCCGAGGGCCTGGCCGACTTCCTTGTGGCTCTTGCTCTCGAAGAAGCGGATGGCCACGGCATCGCGATCGGTTTTGGAGAGGCGGTGGAGGGCCTCGTCGAGATGGGGTGAGATCTGGTCCCAGACGACCCCGGCGTCGCTGGATTCGGGGCTGGTTTGCATGGCGAAAGCTTCCTGTTCGTGACGGCGGCGGCGAGTTTCCTGGCGGGAAAGGTTCAGGACGGCGAAACGGGTGGCCCGAAGCAGCCAACCGGACAGCACGACGCTGTTGGAGAGGCCAGGCGCCTTGTGCGTCAAAGCGATGAAGACGGCCTGGGTGACATCCTGCGCCAGATGCGGATCCCTGACCTGGCGCAAGGCGGCATGATAAACCATGCCGCCATATCGGACGGCCAGGGCGCGGAATGCCTCTTCGGAATTCCGGGTCCTGTATTCATTTAGCAATTGCCAGTCGTCCATAACCTAATCGGTACTCTGCTAATAGACAGCCGCCCGAAGAAAAAAGGGACAAATTTTCGGCGGGAAAAGGCATCGCTCATCCTGTGGGAGGTCCCGAACAAGCCGCCAGCGGCGTGCTTTCAGGCGGCGTGGAGCAGGGCGCGATAGGCGGCGCGGAGTCGGCCGGTCAGGGGCGAACGGCGCGTCTTTTTTCCGTCGAGTGATTCCACTTCGACAATGCCAAAGGAGGCTCAGGGTAAGGAAAACGCCGTCGGCCCGGAGGAGCGCGCCGGGCCGGGCGAGGGTTTCGCGGGCGGGGATTTTCATTTTTTGGCAGAGTTCCAGGACCAGGCGGCGCGTCACGCCGGGCAACGGACCGGCGGCCAGCGGCGGAGTATGGACAACTTTGTTCTTGACCCAGAAGAGGTTGGCGGAAGCCGCCTCGGCGAGGTGGCCGTTGCTGTTGAGGAGGAGGGCGTCCCCGGCCCCGGCCTCGTCGGCCTCGGCGCGGGCCAGGACGTGGCGCAGTTTGTTGGCGGTCTTGAAGCGCGCCAGCGGGTCGTTGGCGGGAAGCCGCAGGGAGGAGGTGATGAGGCGCCAGCGGGGCGGCTTGGCGGGAGGCACGGCCGGGGCGGGAAGGAGCGTCATGACGACGGCGGGATGGGTGGCGTGGCGCGGCGAATAGCCGCGCGCGGCCACGCCGCGCGAAAGGGTCAGGCGCAGCATGGCCTCGGGCATCTGATTGCGCCGGATCAATTGCGCGGCGAAGGCGCGCAGTTCATCGTGGGAGTAGGGCAGGGAAAGTTTGAGGGCATCCACGCCGTGCTGCAGACGCCGCAGGTGCTCCGGCCAGCGGAACGGACGCCCGCCGGTCACGAGCATGGTTTCCCATAAAGCGTCGCCATAAAGAAATCCGCGGTCAAAGACAGACACCACCGCCTTGGCCGGGGGGACGAATTTGCCATTGAGAAAAACCATCATGCCAGGGGCCTTGTCATCCGCCGCCGGTTTTGGAGATGTAATTGGGCGGGTGGTCGTCAATGATATTGGGGTAAATTCCCTTGATCCGGGCGGGGTTGAAATAGAGGAAGCCGGCGTAGAAATAGAGGGGGACGATGGGCAGTTCGTCCCGCACCAGAATGGTTTCGGCCTGTTGCAACAGGGCGGTGCGGGTGGCGGCGTCGGTTTGCCGGTTGGCCTGGCTGATCAGGTTGTCGTAACGGTCGTTTTTCCAGCCGGTTCTGTTGTTGCCGTTGTTGCTGCGGAATAAATCCAGGAACGTGTTGGGGTCATTGTAATCACCGATCCAAGTGGAGCGGGCCAGGTCGTAATCCAGCCGGTTTTGGGCGGCGAGATAGACTTTTTTCTCCATTTGCACCAGCTCCACGTGGACGCCCAGTTGCGCTTCCCACATGTGCTGCAGTTCCACGGCGAGCTGCTCGTGAATCCTTCCGCCGCCCCCCGAGGCGTCAATCAGATAGTGGAACCGGGGAAATCCCTGGCCGCCCGGAAAACCGGCCTCGGCCAGGAGCCGCCGGGCCAGCGGGGGGTCGTAGCCCAGGCCGGCGACGGGCTGGTAATTGGCGGCGCCGTCGGGCACGAGGTGGCTGGCCACCGTTTCGCCGTTGTGCAGGAATCTGGCGACGAGGCGTTGCTTGTCAATGGCCAGGGCGAGCGCGCGGCGGACGCGGGCATCGTGGAAGGGTTTCTGGGTGGTGTTGAAGCGGAAGAAATAGGTGCCCAGAGTAGGGAAGGTGTGGTAATCGGCCCGTTTTTTGAGTTCGGGCAGCAATTCGTTGGGAATGGTGGCCACGTCCCAGATCACGTCGGCCTGGCCGGCCTGGTAAAGATTAAGCGCGGTGTTGGGGGCGCTGACCGACAGGTAATCAATCACTTCGGACTTGGTGTTGGCGGCGTCCCAGTAAAAGGGATTTTTGCGCAGGCGAATTTTGTAGTTCAGGCGCCAGGAATCCAGCAAATACGGGCCGCTGGTGGGCAGGGGGCTGGCCCGCATCCATTGCCCGCCATACCGGGCAATGACCTGGCGCGGCACGACCGCCAGAGTTTGGAAGGCGCACAGGTCCAGGAAAAATGGAGTCGGGTTGTTCAACTCGACCCGGACGGTGCGGGCATCCAGCGCGTGAACGCCCACTTGGGCAGGATCTTTGAGGCTGCCATTGTTATAGGACTCGGCATTTTTCAGGTAGTAAAGCTGGCCGGCGTATTCGGAGGCGGTGCTGGGATCGAGCACGCGCCGCCACGAATAAACCACGTCCTCCGCCGTGATCGGCTGGCCGGGGGACCAGAACAGTTTGTCCCGCAGATGGAAGGTATAGACGCGGCCATCGGCGGAGATTTCCCATTTTTCCGCCAGGCCGGCAATGGCGCGTCCGCTGGCAGGGTCGTAGCGGGCCAGGCCTTCAAACAGGCCGGGGAGGACGCGCAGGTCCTCTACCCCGGTGGCCAGGGCCGGATCCAACGTTTCCGGGTCCGGCCCGTTGATGAACACCAAGTCCGCTTTCGGTTCGGAAACGGAGCACGCGGCCAAGAGGCAAAGAGTGAGCGCCGTCAAGCGGCGAAGAGAGCAGCCAGGATTACGATTGAGATTAAGATCAGGATGAAGAAATGGGACTGGGAATAGGAAGCGGGCTGCGACAGCCGGGAGAGGTCCAAGCGCGCGGAGCCGGAAGTGCATGAGAGATTACTTGTTTGTCGCCGGGTGGGGGGCCGGCACCGGCGCGACCGGCGCCAGGGTTGAATTGGAAGGCGCCGCCGGGAGGACTGAATTGGACGGGGCCGGGCTGGTCAACGGGGGCATCTGAAGAGAATTGAAGTTGGTGGGGGTGGCGGGCGGGGGGAGCGTGGCCGGCTGGCGCGCGCCGGCGCCGGGCTTGGTCAGCGCAGCCTCAAAGGCGCTGCCGCCGCTGGCTCCGCGATGGGTGGTGAGGAAGGCCATGAGAAAGGCCACGCCGAAAAATATGCCGGCCGAATACTTGGTGATGGTGGTGAGGGCGTTGCCCGAACCGGCGCCGAAAAGGGCGTCAGTGGCCGATCCACCAAAGGCCATGCCGGCGCCCGCCTCCTTCTTGGGCAATTGCAGCAACACCAAAAAGATCAGCACGATGCAGTCCAAAAACAGGATCACTCCCAAAAAAGCGAATAATATATCCATAATCTGTTTATTTTATATCACAGGAGGTTCGAAATTGCACCATATTCCTTCGGCGGGCACCCGACAGGCCCGCCCCGCCTTGCCGGTTAAATGGAATTTTTGATAATATCGGAAAAACTGCGGTCGTCCAGCGAGGCACCGCCCACCAAGGCTCCGTCCACGTCCGGTTGGGACATTAATTCGCGGGCGTTGGAGGGCTTGACGCTGCCGCCGTATTGGATGCGGACGCGCCGGGCCACATTGTCGTCGTAGATGGAGGCGAGGAGATGGCGGATAAAAGCGTGGGCTTGCTGGGCCTGGGTGGTGGTGGCGTTTTTGCCGGTGCCAATGGCCCAGATCGGTTCGTAGGCGATGATGGTTTCCTCAATTTGCGCCGCCGTCAAACCGGCCAGGCTGCCGCGCACCTGCGAGTCGAGCACGCGCTCGGTCAGGCCGGCTTCGCGTTCCTGCAAGGATTCGCCCACGCAGACAATGGGTTTGAGGGAGGCGGCGTGGGCCGCGCGCGTTTTTTGGTCCACCAGCTCGGTGGATTCCTTGTAGAGCTGGCGCCGCTCGGAGTGGCCCAAAATGACATAGCGGACGGAGAATTCCTTGAGCATGCCGGCGGCGATTTCGCCGGTGTAAGCCCCGAAATTGTGCTCGCTCATGTTTTGCGCGCCCAGGCGCAAGTTGGAATCCATGATGGCCTTTGACACCTCGGCCAGCGCGGTGAAAGGCGGGCAGATGACGATGTCCACCTCTTTGACCGCGCCGAGCTCGATTTTGAGGCCGCGCACCAGATCGAGCGCTTCGGCCACCGTCTTGTTCATCTTCCAATTGCCGGCGATGATTAATTTGCGTTCTTTGTTCATGTTGATGGCGCCAGCGGCCAGCGGCGGGCGCTGGCGCCGGCATCTTCTTATTGGCCGCTCAGGGCCGCGACCCCGGGAAGAACCTGGCCTTCCAAAAATTCCAGGCTGGCCCCGCCGCCGGTGCTCATAAAAGTCACTTTGTCCCCCAAGCCGGCTTGATTGAGGGCTTTGACGCTGTCGCCGCCGCCGATGATGCTTTTGGCGCCGTGCTGTGCCGTGGCCTCGGCCACCGCCTGGGCGACGGCCAGCGTGCCCGCCGCGAAGCGCTTGTCCTCGAACATCCCCATCGGCCCGTTCCAGAGAATGGTCCTGGCCTGGCGAATGATTTCCCCATAGCGCTGCGCGGTGGCCGGGCCGATGTCCAACCCCTGCTGGTGGTCGGGAAAGTCTCCCGCCGCTTGCAAGCGGACATTCTGGAATTCCAGCACCGGTTTGCCTTTTTTGTTCAACTTGCCGGTGGCCACGGCGCTGGCGAGAATGTGGTCGCTGGGGAGCAGGAATTGAATGTGGCGGGCCTTGGCCTTGGCCAGCGCGGCCAGGGCCAGGTCCTTTTTATCCGGCTCGGACAAGGACTGGCCGACTTTTTGACCGAGGGCCAATTGGAAAGTGTAAGCCATGGCCCCGCCGATCAAGATGGTGTCGGCCTTCTCCAACAAACGGTCAATCACCTTGATTTTGTCGGAAACTTTGGCCCCGCCCAGAATGACGACAAAAGGGCGGGCGGGATTTTCCAATTCCTTGCCCAGGTATTGCAACTCGCGTTCCATGAGCAGGCCGGCGGCGCAGGGGCCGCCCTGGCGGGCGATGACGCGGGCGACCCCTTCGGTGGAGGCATGGGCGCGATGGGCCGAGCCGAAGGCGTCGTTGACATAAACGTCGGCCACCGCCGCGAGTTTTTCGGCGAAGGCGGGATCATTGGCCTCTTCTTCGTTGTAGTAGCGGACGTTTTCCAAAAGGAGCAGATCGCCGGGCCGGAGGGCGGCCACGGCGGCGGCCACTTCGGGTCCGATGCAATCGTCCACAAAGGCCACGGGGCGTCCCAGCATTTGGGCCAGGAGCGTGGCCACAGGCTGGAGGGACATGGAGGGTTCGCGTTTGCCTTTGGGACGGCCCAGATGGGCGGCGAGGATGATTTTGGCGCCGCGGCTGACGAGGAGGCGAAGGGTGGGCAGAGTTTCCTTGATGCGGGTGCTGTCGTTGATCAACATTTTGCCGTCCCGCTCTTCCATCGGGACATTGTAATCCACGCGGACAAACACCCGCTTGCCGGCCACATCCAGTTCATTGACAGTCAATTTTGCCATAGCGACGGAGAGGATAACGCCACAAGGCCGTGAGTCAAACGGAATGAGCGGAGCGGCGCTTGTTCAAACCTGCCAATCTGGCGCCGCTTCAAGCTCGCTGCGCAGCCGGTTGGCTGAGGAGGTGAGGTGCGAGTTTCAGCCGCCCAAGGAAAAGCTGACCGAGCAAGGCCGGCAGTCCACCATGAACTTTCAATGAGTTTTCAATTTCTGGCGGAGTTGATCCGATCCCCATCCCCATAAATCACAACAATGGTCTGCGACCGGAAATGAGATTGACGAGGATCATGATAACTGCAATGACCAGCAGGACATGAATGAACCCGCCGATGACGTAACCGCTGACCAGGCCGAGCAGCCACAGAATGATCAAGACCAAGGCAATTGTGTATAACATATTTTTCCGCTTTCGATTATTTTTGTTTTTGTTTCCAACCTGCCCGTCACACTAAGTGATGTGCCGGTTCACCGCCATGGGGTGCAACCCTGCCGCGGATATGTGTGGCTTTCACAGTCAGGCTTCCCTCTTTTTGACGTTAATGCGCCGGGGCAGGTTCTCCTTAAGGCGCGATTTTATCGCTCGCCCACTGGCGCGCCTGCTGGAAGTCGTCCTTCAAGGCGGCGTAATCCTTCTTGGCACCGGCTTTGACTTTGTCCCAGATGGACTCCGTCGCGCTCCTGGCCTCATCCAATTGTTGGTTCATTTGGGCCGCTTCGTCGCGCAACGCCTGGAGTTTGGGCTTGGCCTCCGCCTTGGCCGCATCGCTGGACTTTTCGATTTTGGCGGAGAGCGCGTCCAGGTCCTTGTTGAGGGCGTCCACCTGGGCCTGCATGTCCGCCACGAACTCCGCCTTTTGCGCGAAGGCATAGTCCTTCATCGCCTGCGCGTCCGCCTTCGTTTCGGATTTAACCTTGTCAAGCTGCTGGGCGGTGGTGGAATTGTCCTCCGATTGCTTGCACCCCACCGTGAAGGCGGTGACCGCAAAAAAAGTGATGGCTAACAACGTGTTTTTCATAATAGTATCTATTGTTTGAGCTAATGATTCTTGTCAACTTGGGCACACTACACGCCAGCCTGACCGGTTGCTATGGGGTGTAACCCTACCGGCGTTGGGGAGGAGCTACTCATAAATGGGTTCGTTTCGTGGCATGTTAGAATCAATGAAACTTCCATAAGAGACTGAGTTTGAACTACTTGGGACTAATGCCATTTGGGTTCGTTTGGCAAAAAAGCTGTTTTCCGATGATGGTCTTTGCGACACCTCCCTCGTCAGTGGCGGCGGGACGGCCTCGCCCAGCCGCATCGGCTGGAAACGCGCCAACCGATTCATGGCGCGGCACAACTTCCGCGGCAGCATCCCCTCGCATCGCATGATTTTGTCCAGCACTTCCGGCGATGGCAGCACTGCCGCCATATCCCGCCTCAAGGGCGGACAGCGCGGCTTGCATCCTCAGTTTTGAAGGCGACAGGCCGTTCCTTCCGCGCATAATCCGGATATTTCCTGCAATCATGCCTGCAGAATATACCTCTGAGAATAATATGTCAATAGATTAATATGCCAACAGACGTGTTTTCTTCGCGAGGGCGGGAGGCCTTGGATAAAGCAGCCTTGACCCAAGCAAAAGACCCCATATACGCCGCGGAGAACCTGGAATAGATTTCCATAGTTGGCCAATGCGCTTGTGGCAGGTGATGACCGGCTGAACCATGGTGCGCGAGGGATTTCGCATGATGCTCGAACTGGATCCCGATCTGGAAGTCGTTGGCGAAGCGCAAGACGGCCGCCAGGCGGCAGCGCGGCCCCCGCGAAGCCACGACCGCCGATGAGCCGCCGGAGGCCGCTTCCAAGGACACGCCGGCTGCGGAGGGGGCCTGACTTCGCCAAGCGGCCATCAGCCGGCACCGCTGCCCGGGTTGAAAAGAAAGTTGCCGATAGTTGTTGCAATCCCGCAGGAACGTGTCATGTTGTGTGTGTCCGTTAGATAGCTTGTCTCTTTCAAGGCATGGGGAATCTTCAAGTGAACCTCGTTCAGTGATGATTTTAGATCCGGCGATCGGAAACAGTCTGTGGAAAGCAACGGTTTGTCGGACAACAAAATAGCATTATGAACAATAAATTATTTGTCGGGAACCTTTCCTTCGACACCACTGAAAATGACCTGCGCGACACCTTCGCCGCGCATGGCACGGTCACGGATGCCTGCCTGATTATGGATCGCATGACCAATCGTCCCCGCGGCTTTGGTTTCGTGACCATGAGCACCGACGAGGAAGCGAAGAAGGCCACGGATGCCCTGAATGGCAAGGATATGGGCGGACGCGCCCTCACCGTCAATGTGGCCAAGCCGCGCGAAGAGCGAGCGCCCTCCGGCGGCGGTGGCCGTCGCGAATACAGCGGGGCCGGCGGTGGCGGCCGCTATTAAACGACTTGGTATTTCCAGCGGGGTTCGGTGAAAACCGGACTCCGCCTTTTTTGCGTCTTTTGGTCCGTCCCAAGTGCCGGTCTGCCGGAAATTAACGAACCAGACCTTGCAGTCGAAGGCAAGGTCGCATGCCCGGCTTGGAAAGGAGAACGATGACCGGACTGGCGGGCCCCATCAAGCACCGTGGCCGCACCCGCAATCCAAATTGAAGAATTGTTCAAACCGGTCAAATTGGCCAACAATATTAAACTTGCCGATGGGTTCTTTTTTGGCTGCGGCTTGGGCGGCTCGCGTGGTGGCAAAACTCGCGCCCTGGCCCGACTTTTTTGTCCAACGACCGTCGCTGGCCAGGAATTCCCGGGTTTCCGCGTTTTCGATGAGGATGTTCATACCGACAAATTACGCCAGGGTCGGGTGAAACGCTATGGGGTAACAGACTCGCACAGACTGGAGAGCAGGCCGCTGCACTCCTGCAATGCCAAACCGGTCCGCCCCACCGCATTCTCGTGGTGGAAGACGATGCTGCCATCCGCCACCTCAATGCCGAAATGTTGCTGCAATCCGGTTACCATGTGGACGCCGCCGAAGATAGGGCTGCCGCCTGGGAGACGCTGCAACGCAACCGCTATGATCTGGTGGTGACGGACAACGAAATGCCGAAGGTATCTCCTTATGAAGGCCCAGCCACAAAAAAAGCCGTTGACCTTCGGTGCTTTCGTCGCAGGCAGTTACGGCGCGTGGGGCAAACGCCGGGCCAACGGAATCATCCGGCTCGCCATAAAAGCGCACGTGATCGAGTTTCGCGGCCAACAACGTTACGAGATTGCTTGAAGGCCGAAAACCTTTGATGGGGTGAACACCCCAAAGCGCCCGCAAGGTTTTCCAGCCTGTTATCCTTGCATGAAAGATGACGAATTCCGCCCAACAACTCAGCCGGCCGGATGATTTCGGACGCAGGCTGTTTTTCCTTTCACAGAACGTTTGACAAGGCGCCTTGTTTTCGGCCAATTTAGATAAGATTGTGTGGATTCACTCCGCACCAAAGTATGAAGATGAAATTCCCGAGGACCCTGGCCGCCTTGCCCGGCTTAGAGGTGCTTGCCGGAGCCGCCAAGGGGCAAACCAACCTGGACAGTGTTATGCCGATTGGCGGGTTTTGTATTTCTGCACCGCGGCCCAAGGACCTGGACGGGTTTATTGCCTTTATCGGCGGCGCACTCGTGCCGCGGCATGTCAATACTCTGGTTTTGATGGTGAACTATAATTATCGGCACAGAATGACGATGGATGAAATCATGAAGGCAGGCGCGGTAAAAGGGAGATGATCTTCAACGTCGAATTCACACCCGTCTCATAAGGGGAAAAGTCTGGTGCTGACCTGTTCATTTGCAAGGGTTTAATTGGTCTTCGGGGTAAAATGAGATTTTGATTTTTCCGAGTTTGGCTTTTGGGTTTGGTATGCGCCTGTTTGGGCGCGTGTGCTGTCCCATAGCTTTATTGGAAGCCGGGGAAATACGCCTGCCTCGGGCCGCGCCAAGTGGCGAAAGCTGCCGCCTGCTGTCCCATAGCACGCCAGCAAATTGAGCAGATCATATTTCTCCCAGAGCGCCGCCCGCAAAATCGTGAACAGCCGGGTGAAGCTGTGCGCCCAGTTGGAGAGGTGACTGAGGTAGCGCAACAGCACGTAGGTCAACAGCGCCGTCCACACCTGCCAGCGCACGGCGTTGGCGTTGTGGCCCAGAAAATCCGCCAACTGCAAGGTCTGCTTGATTTGTTTGAAGAAGACTTCGATCTGCCAGCGGCAGCGGTAAAGGTCGGCCACGCTGCGCGGACTCCACTCCAGGTTGTTGGTCAGGAAGGTCATTTCCCGTTCCTCTCCATCAATCTCGACCAGCGCCACCACCCGGCGCATCAACTCCGGCGCGGGTTTGTTCTCGTTGCTCAGGACGATCACTTCGTCGCGCAAAATCTTCGGGTCTCTGGAGGCGGGCATTTTCCGCACCACCTCATAGCCCATGTTCTCCTTGGCCCGCGTCACCCAAAAGACCCCGCGCCCGTCCAAATCCCGCAAGTGGCCGAAGTCCACATAACCCTTGTCGAACAAGGCGATTTCGCCGCTCTTCAAGTCGGCGCACAGTTCCCGCGCCCGTCGGTTGTCGTGCTCGGCGGCAGTGTCCACAATGACAAAACCGGGCAAAAGATTCTGCAGATTCAACCGCATATGGGTTTTGGCGGCGGCCTTGCGCCGGCGGTGCTTGGCCCAGTCCAGGCAGTTGGCCACCAGTTCCATGGTCGTGCTATCAATCACATGGATGGGCATCTTGAAACGGAAGGCGGGGCCACGGCGCTGGCCCGCGGCAAAGCCGGGCGTCTGTGCTTTCAAATGCTCCAGGACCCGCCAGAAGAGTTGTTCGGCCATCTGGGCCGGACGCTCCCGGTTGGCGTGGGAGAGGCCGTTGCGGCTGGGGGCGCTGGCGCCGCGCAAAGTGGACAGCGGCCCGGAATGCAATTGCAGCGAGTCGCACAGATCGTTGAGTCCGATGCAATGGGTGAGTTGCGCGTCCAGCAAACTGACCGTGTGACTCCACGGACTGAAGGTGCGCGACTTATCCAGAGCCCCGGTCTCCCGCGCTATTTTGGAGACTTCATGCGCAGGAATGAGATTGCAAATCTGGCGCAAAACGTTAAACCGGGACCGTGTTGGTTTGATTTTTTTGTTTTTCATGCCTGCCTTGTGGCAGGTTCAAATGGTCAAGCCAACACTTTTTTCCAATTTCCTGTGGGATGGCTGTGCGTCGAATTTTATGTTGAAGAGATTCTCCTGTCTTTGCTTCGCGGTGTTATTCGCAACCCGTCTTTACAGCGCGTCGTCTTACACCGCCCGCCCGGAAGACGCCGCGGCGATCGCCCTTACTAAAGAGGCCTTCCCCGAATTGCATGCGGACGGGATTGGGGATGACACCGGCCCGATTGAAGGAGCGATTAATAAAGTCACGCAGACCCCATTGGGCCGAGGGGTGGTGTTGGTTCCGCAAGGGCGCTATCGTCTTTCGCGCACGATTCAGATTCCAGCGGGAGTTCGGTTGATTGGCTATGGCGCGAGCCGTCCGGTTTTGGTGCTCGGCCCCAACACGCCCGGTTTTCAGGAAGGGGATGGCAAGTATATGGTTTGGTTCACCGGTGGCGGAGGAGGGCGCGCGGGCAGGGCAGGGGGGGCGGCGCGCGACGCCAACCCGGGCACTTTTTACAGCGCCCTGGCCAACATTGATTTTGAAATCCAGGACGGCAATGCCGCCGCCATCGCCATCCGAGCCTACTACGCCCAACATTGTTATCTGGCGCACATTGACTTTCACATCGGCTCGGGCCGGGCAGGCCTCGGCCAGGCAGACAATGAAGCCGAGGATCTTCGTTTTTACGGCGGCGATTATGGGATCATCACCAAGAGACCGTCGCCGAGCTGGCAGTTCACCCTTTTGGACTCGGGGTTCGAGGGACAACGGAAGGCGGCCATCGAAAGCCAGGAGGCCGGGTTGACGCTGGTGCGCAATCAGTTTAGAAATGTTCCCACGGCCATTTCCATAGATGAAGACCACGCGGAGGAATTATGGATGAAAGACTGCCGGCTGGAGAATATCAGCGGCCCGGCGTTGATCATCAGCAATGAAAAAAACGCCCAAACGGAGATCAATTTGGAGAATATCGTCTGTGCGCGAGTGCCGGTTCTGGCCCGTTTTCGCGAAAGCGGAAAAACGGTGGCGGGTCCAAGCCCCAACTACGTCGTGAGGGAGTTTTCGCACGGCCTGCAGATCGCCGATCTCAGAAGCACGCCTGAAGTGAAGACTGTGTATGATGCTGTGTCCGTCGCTTCTCCCCCGGCGGCGGTTGCCTCGGATCTCCCGGCCCTGCCTCCCGTGGAGCAGTGGTCAGACCTCAAGAAGTTCGGTGCGAAAGGAGACGGCCAGACGGATGACCTGGCGGCCTTCAAGGCCGCCATTGCCCAGGCCAAAGTGATTTTCCTCCCGTCCGGCTGGTATCGGGTGAGCGATTCCATTCAACTCAAGGCTGACACCATTCTGGTGGGTCTTCATCCGCTCACCACCCAGATTTCCATCTGGGACGACGCGACAAATTTCACGGGGGAGGGCGAATTCAAAGGCGTCGTCGAATCTTCCGTGGGTGGAAACAATATCATTCAAGGCATCGGCCTTGACAGCGGAGCCAACAACCGCCGCGCCGTCGGACTGAAATGGATGGCCGGGCCGGGTTCGATGGTCAATGACGTGAAGTTCATGGGAGGGCATGGCACGTCCCGTCCTGATGGCACGGGTGCGTCTCCCTACAACAGTGGGCACACGGGCGACTCCAATCCGAAGCGCCTCTGGGATTCGGAAGGGCCGGGACTGCTAGTGACCCGCAACGGCGGCGGCACTTTTGCCGATCTCTGGACGGCGAGCACCTTTTGCTCTTGCGGCATGATGATCGAGGACACGACGAATTCCGGCCGGGTTTATGAATTGTCAAGCGAACATCATGTTCGCAATGAAATAAGATTGCGCAACGTTTCCCACTGGCGACTCTACGCGGTGCAGACGGAAGAGGAATGGGGCGAGGGTCCCCGATGCCTGCCGGTGGAGATCAAGAATGGCGCCGACCTCGCGTTCGCCAATCTTTATCTGTTCCGCGTGGTCGGAATGACGGTGCCGTATCCGTATGGAGTAAGAATTGATTCCTCGCGCGACATTCGGTTCCGCAACGTCCATGTTTACAGCCAGAGCAAGTTTTCTTTCGACAATCCAGTTTGGGTTTCGGACGACGGCCTGGCCATCCGCCAGCGGGAGATTGGCTCGTTAAATATCTCAGGCCGTCCCTCCAAAACCAGCCAGCGCCCCCCGCCGGTGCTCCCGTCCGGGGCGAAGGTCGAGAAGCAGGTGGACGGATTCGAGAGCATTGACAACGCAGTGGCGGACCCGGCGGGGAACGTTTGTTTTGTTGACAACCATGTGCAACACATTTACTGCTGGTATTCGGAAATCCGCAAGCTGACGCTGCTGCCCAACCCCCGGCTGGAGGCGGCTGCGCTGGCGATGGATCGAGCCGGCCATCTCCTCGTGGTGTCACGCCGCGGCAATGTGTATGCCTTGAACCTGAAGGACACGAACGAACCTCCGGCGACGCTCCAACCCGCCGCCGCGTCGGCATGTCCGGGAATGACCGTGGTTGTGCCCGGCAACCGCTGGTATGACTGGCATACATTCGTCGAGGACAACCTGCGGAAAATGCCGAACCATTTTGTCTCGCCGGACGGAACGACCTTCATTGCCGCGCCCGACAACTTCCTGAGCAACAACGGACGGCCCCCCGGCATTCCGCCGATTGACCTGCTGCGAACCTACGGACTGACGACCGGTGACGCGGCGCATCCCGTTTACGTGGCGGATGAACACATGCACAAAACGTGGTCGTTCACCGTCGGGCCGGACGGGACGCTTTCCCATCCCAAGCTTTTTGCCGAAGAAGGAGAGGCTGGCGCGGTGGTGGACGTGCGCGGGAATGTTTATGTCGCGGCGGGAAATGTTTTTGTTTATGACGCCACCGGCAAGCAGATCGGATTGATCGAGGTGCCCGAGCGCCCAACGAGCCTTGTTTTCGGCGGGAAAGACCGCCAGACCCTTTTCATCGCCGCACGCAGTTCGCTTTACGCCATTCGCACCAAATTCAAGGGACTTTAATCGTATCAGTCAATAATTAGAAAACCCATGCAACCAAACCCAAAGAAATCCGCGGCAGTCATGTTTTTGACGCTGACATTGCTGTTCCGGACTGTGACGCTACCGGCTCAAATCAGTGTGTGGCTGACCGATCCGGACAAATCAATTCTGTTTCAGAATCAACCAGCCGGCCTGACCTTTGGCAAGGCGGCCGCTGTCATCCAGACCAACAGCAACAGTATGACCAACGCGAATCAGACCATCGAAGTGGATGACTCCCAAACCTACCAAACCATGGATGGTTTTGGATGTTGCCTGACTGGAGGCAGTGCCTGGCACCTGATCCGGATGGACGGCCCCAGCCGCGCCGCCCTGTTGCAGGAAATGTTCGCGGCAGACAGCACCAATATCGGCATCAGCTATCTGCGGGTCAGCATCGGAGCCTCCGATCTGAACGACCATGTATTCTCGTACGACGATTTGCCCGCTGGAGCAACGGATCCCGAGATGCGGAAATTCAGCCTGGGGCCAGACCGGGCCGATGTCATTCCTGTTCTAAGGGAAATTCTAGCCATCAATCCTGATATTAAAATTCTTGGCTCGCCCTGGTCACCGCCACCTTGGATGAAGGACACCAACGATACCCGGGGCGGCAGCTTGCAACCTCGATTCTATGACGCTTACGCCAAGTATTTCGTGAAGTATATCGAAGGAATGGAGGCCGAAGGAATCAGAATTGACGCGATCACCGTCCAAAATGAACCTTTGAATCCGAAGAACAATCCGAGCCTGTTGATGCCGGCGCAGGAACAAGCGGCCTTTATCAAGAATCATCTGGGTCCTGCCTTCAGGGCAGCCAAGATTACTGCCAAAATCATCTTATACGACCACAACTGCGACCATCCAGAATACCCCATTTCCATCCTAAACGACCCTGAAGCGGCAAAATATGTGGACGGCTCGGCTTTTCATCTGTACGCGGGCAGTATTCAAGTTTTGTCAGACGTTCACAACGCGCATCCGGACAAGAACCTCTATTTCACGGAGCAGTGGACAGGCGCCTCCGATACAATAAAGAGGGCGTTTGACAATCATGTCAGGAATTTGATCATCGGCGCGACACGCAACTGGAGCCGCAACGTGCTCGAATGGAATCTGGCGGCGGATGCCAATTACCAGCCGCATACCGACCGAGGCGGATGCAGCCAATGCCAGGGCGCCATTACCATCGAAGGAAACAAGGTTTCCCGCAACGCGGCCTACTACATCCTGGCGCATGGGGCAAAGTTTATCCGGCCGGGTTCGGTTCGGATCAGCTCCAACAACCTGGATACTCTTGCCAACGTGGCTTTCAGGACACCTGACGGCAAAAAGGTTTTGGTGGTGCTCAATGGCAGCCGGTCTCCCCAAGCTTTCAAGATTCGTTTCGGAAGCCAGGTTGCTGAGGCCACGTTGAATGGCGGAGCCGTGGCAACCTGTGTTTGGTAGTGCATCACTTGGTTTGCTCTCTCGAGCTCTTCTTTAGCAGCGGAACTTCATCCGGGCTGGCCAGGCTTCTGCCCTTGCTCGGCAGCGCAGAGCTCTCGCGCTCCCAAGTCGAGGAGTTCGTGGCGGAGCTCTCGTGCGCCTACGACGTTGCGGTCGAGGTCCGGCGAACGCCCGTGGTCGCGGACTGGAACGTCTCCCGTGAGGCCCGGGAGTTGGAGCGCGCCGGCGTCCGCGAACTCCTCGACGGCCACCACCGCGAAGCCCTTTACCAAGTGATGCCCCTGCGGACGGTCGTGCAGGGGACCCGCAACCCGCATCACTGTAATGATGCCGGACGAGGATTGACCCTGCCCCAATAAATCGCGCCCCGCTCTTACGCGGGGCATTTTGTTTTCTTGGGGACTTGCGCCGTCCCCAAACCCCGGCGCCGGGCCTCACGCCGGCCCAGACCCGCGCCAGAGGTCAAGACCTCATGGACTCCATGTCCGCTCGCGCTGGCTTTCACGCTCCGCGCCCTTTCCTTTCAACGGAAAGGAAATGGTCAAATTGAGCGCCACCTAATGAACCAACCAGTTTCGCCTCCGCTGCATTTGTGGATATTTGTCAAAAACCACACCTCGATAGTGTTCGCGGTCCACATACCGCGCATGGTATAGTCACCTCCAAAATGCAACGCACCTCCAAAGTCCCGTTCATGCGATCGGCGGCTTTCCAGGAATTCATGGCCGAAAGCACCCGACGGCACAAGCTTTCGCCAGAAATATCATCCGAAGATTATCTTGCCGCGAAACGAACCCAACTCGAACTCGAAATTGCTGGCAAGACGCTGATCTATTTCGACACCAATCATTTGGTGAACCTGCGGCACGTCACGCTCAAAAATCGAAACGCTCTGCCAGCCTATGCAACCATGTTGGAACGATTAAAGGAGCTTCGCCGCGGCGGGAAAATTATCTGTCCTCTCAACGGGACTTTATATGAGGAGTTGAGGTCAAACGCCTTGTCCTTCATCGCCCGCTGGCAACGGATCAACGTCGGCCCGGTCTTGGTTCGTGTCATCTCGTCCATTGGCGCCTGCCAGGTGCGCTTGGCAATTTCCGGGTCGGTCGCGGTCAGGTACGTCCGGGCGATATGCAGATTGAGGATGGGCTGCCGGTGGGCCTCGTTTTTGGAATGCAGAAGGGTGAGGGCCTCGGCTTCGTCCTTGGTGCGGAGACTGGTTTGTTGGCGGGTGGTCGTGTCCTCGCTATAGTAAATTCCCGCTCGCCGGAACATGATGAATTTTTGTTTCATATCTGATTCACTGAATCGTGAACCAGTCCAGGCACTTCGCGTTAGCGAGTAGTGGGCGAGTTTCAGCGGAGTACTGGCGAATTGTGGCGAATTGTTCTGCCGCGCCTCAATTCACTGACACTTTCACTGACAGTGGCCGTTCCAACTTTCGCAACTCCTTGATGCTCCCACAGTTGGGAGTGGAGGCGGGGGTCGGAATTGCTCTGCGAAACCCGCTATTTAGGCATAAAATAGCATGTTCTTCCGAGGAATCAAGCAGAATCCGGTCGTATCCGTTTTTAATCCGTTCTAATCATTTTGGTGCATGTTTTGGTGCATATATTTACGCTAACTTTTCTCAGGTTTTGCGCGAGAAACCGTAGATTCTTGGGGAGTTCCCTGAAGCCGCGCCAGCAGCCCCAAAAATCTGTTCTTGGTCCTGTTGTTCACTGACCGCCATCCCCAATGCTTTCCTCTGCCCGATGAGCACCGCTGGCTTTTTTCCCATGTGCCCCCCTCCTTCCAATTTGAATGCTTTCGCGGAACGCTTTGTCAGGGCAAGCACGGTATTTCTAACAAATCCCTTGTCAGGGGATTTGTTCTATAATAGAACGCCGCCATGAAACAAAACCTCGGGAGGTTGGAAGCGCAGTTTTTCGCGTACGTCCACCGTCGGACAGGTTTTCAAAAATGCTCTCCTGCCGCAGCGTCCCGACCCGTACTGGTCGTAATAAATAACCGTGTCACCCTCAATGGCGTCAATCTGTCGGATGAAGAGTTGATTTATGTGAAGATAGCCGGAGGCGGTCGTTGGTTTTTCAGGCATGGCCTTCCTTTCTTAATACTTTTGCACGCAATTGTTCAGCCGCTTCGGCGGATCGCTCGGGCTGATCCTTCAAATCCATGTACAACTGCACCGGGTGAACACAGCGGATGCCGCCGCGCTCTGCTGCGCCATCGAAAACGCCTTCGTCGTTCGGCACCATCAGCCAGACATTCTCGCCTTTTTGCTCGTCGTGAAAGCCCATTTCCTGCCTCGCCTCCGCGGACGGCATTTGGCCCACATAGAAAACCACCAGCCGAAAGCCGGCAAACTGGTTAAGCAACCACGCCCCCGCCAACCCAGTGACCGCGTGGTTCAGCTTGTCGCGTTTCAATTGATCCGACACCCGGCGCAGAATCTCATCACCCGACCGGGCAGCGACATGACCCCGCACGATGTGGTGCTTGGAGAAATCGTAAGCCTCGCGCCAGGCATCCAACAGCGCATCGTAATCGGCGACCTTCAGTTCACCGGCGGCATCACGCGCCACCAGGTGCTGTTCTTCCAGATGCCGGACGATGCGGCTCGTAAACCCCTCATCCAATCCGGTCGCCTTTGCCAATGCCCGCTGGCTGAACCTGCTCTCTGGTTCGATCAAAAACCGGCGCACAATCCGCGCGCTCTTGGGCGCGAAAACACTACGGGGCCGGCCAGGTCGCTTGAATTGGTTTGGCTTGCCTTCGATGGTCACCCGCAACCCTGGCGCGACCAAATATGCATTGCCTGACAAATCCAGCCAGCAAACCTCCGCTTCCTTGCAAAACCGCTGCCCCACTTCACCCATGTAGGGCACGGCAACCAACGGAATGCTTTTCTTTTTCCATCGCGCCGCGAACTGCTGCGCCGCGCGCGCTGCCATCGCGACCGCCGCCGCCTGGCCGGTAGTTTTCCATTCCACAATGAATTTGAATTCCCCCACCGCGACCAGTAAATCCGCCTGCACCGGCTTTCCGCGACCGGCGGCGGGCTGCCGGTGAACCTTGATACGGTTCAGCGGCACGGCAAGCAGTTCCGCCAGCCGTTTCGGCACATCTTCCTCCAGCCGTTGACTCAATGCTCGATTCACATTGTTCAAATACCACAACTTGATCCAATGGTCAAGCTAGCCAATTTAAGCAAGTTCCTCACTACTCCTGGCGGAAGCTTGCCAAGGCGCTCGTTTGGTGCAATCACATGAATTCAAAAAATGAACGCCGACAAAAGATCAATGGCCGGAACTGAAGTCCGGGAAAAGCTGCTGAAAATCGCTGCTGAGATCGCGGAGCGCGGCAACGCAAACCTTACCAGGCTGACGGTCCTGAAGAAGTGGTTTGGTCACGCGGGGAGACTGCCTCCGTTCGCCATCTGGGTGGCAAGTCGGGCCATCTCGGGCAAGGGCAAAACCGGGGTTGAAGCGACCGAGCTTTTCCGCCAGGCGCGAGCACTGCTGGCCAAGGTGAATCCATATGCCCCCAAAGTGGATCGTAAATCGGCAAAGGTGCTGCACGATCGGCTTCAGACGTTCCAAAATGAATACAAAAACCAGGAATGGGGCCCGGTGCGCATCATCCACAACTGGGACCTCCTGCTCGTGGAGCAGGCGCTGACCATCTGCGTCTGGTATTCTGACTCGCCCGCCCACGGCTACAAACTGGCGGCGGATTATTGCCAGCATTACGATTCCCGCCACGGCAACGGTCTGAACGGACCCAGCCGCACGAAAATCGAAGAGATGGCCCGCTTCGTGTGGGCGGCGGCGAGGACGGGATGCAAAACGGGCGGTTGACAACGGATCGGTTGTTGCATGATTAAAAGGGTAACATTATATGCTCACGTTTGCTCAAGCGTTGGAGTTGGCCGAGACCTGGATTAGGATCGTCACGGGAGATCAGGCTATTGTGGTCAAAGAGGACACGCTCAAACGACCCTACGGGTGGGTTTTCTTTTACCAGAGTCGTAAATACTTGGCCTCTGGCGAGACGCGGGATAGGCTGGCAGGGAACGCGCCCATTTTAATTGATCGAGTGAACGCCGAGCTTCGAGTCACTGGCACGGCGCACTCGATTGAGAAGTATTTGGCGGACTACGAAGCGACGATCCCGGCGGCGCGGAAGCAAATGAGCCCACCGAAAGAGCCGTGAGTGCGGGATGTTAGGGTGTTTCGATCTGATCCTTCATACGGTAACTCCGGCCTTCCACGATCACCGTTTCGGCGTGGTGCAGGAGCCGGTCCAGCACGGCGCTGGTCAGGGTGCTGTCGTTGTTGAAGATTTTGGGCCAGTTTTTATAGGGCTGGTTGGTCGTGACGATGGTCGAACCGGTCTCGTAACGCTGGCTGAAGACTTGGAAGAGCAAATCGGCGCCGGTTTTATCGATCGGCAAATATCCAAGCTCGTCAATACAAATTATGCTGGGGCTCATGTATTTCTTGAGTTCGGCTTTGAGGCGGTGGGTGGATTGGGCCGCCGCCAGAGTGTTGACGATGTCGATGGCGGTGGTGAACAGCACCGTGTGGCCGGCCAGACAGCCCTCATAGGCCAGCGCGGTCGCCAAGTGGCTCTTTCCGAGGCCGGCGCCGCCCATGAAAATGACATTGGCCTTGGCCTTGAGGAAGGAGAGGCGGAAGAGATTTTGCACTTGGGTTCGATTGATTTTCTTGGGCCAAGTCCAGTTGAACTGTTCGAGGGTTTTAATGACCGGAAAGCGCGCCGCCTGGATGCGGCGCTGGGTCGCCCGGTCCTTCCGCCGGAGGGCTTCGCCTTCGGCCAGGCGGCTTAGAAAGTCCAGTTGCGTCCAGTTTTTCTCCGCCGCCTCTTGGGCCAGGGCTTGGTGGTGCTCCTGAAAATAGGAGAGTTTGAGGTAAAACAAATGCGTCACAAGTTGATCGTCGTTCATGGGTTGGGTGGAGAGTCGGGTTGGTTCTTGGAGTCGTAAAGAGAGAGGTCTGGCGCGGGCAGATCCAACTCCAGCAGGTCTTGTTGCCGAGTCAGGTGCAACGCGCCGGGTTCCTCGGGCGGATGCTGGCGTTGCTGTAAAAGGTTGGCGATGTATTCGCAGGAAAAAGCCTGATAGGTGAAGGCGTCTTCCATGGCGCGAGCGACCGCTTCGACGCCATAAAGCTCGCTCAAGGCGACGATCTTCTGGACGTGATGTTTGGGATTGAGACGCCGCTGTTCCAGTTGCTGATAGTAATCGTCGGCCTTGGGGCACAGGGCCAAAAAGCGCAGGTAGAGCTTTTGCTCGCGTGCCTTTTTACGGTGCAAGAGCAAGGGCGCCACATGGTCGGGCAACTCGTAGTCCTGGTTGCGGTCGTAACGGCGCACATGTTCGGCCACCAGCTTCTCCTGGTCATAAACCAGGAGCCGGTCGGCGAACCGTTTCAAGGTGAGCTGGCTCGACGCATACTGGCAGGGGACCGAATAACGGTTGCCATCAACGATGATGCGGAACTGACTGTTGACCCGGACGGGGCCTACGACGGCCGCCTCATAAGGCAGCGGATGGAGGGGCTTGAGGTTTTCCTGGGTGAAGAGTTCCTGGGGCGTTTTTTGGGTCTGACCGTGAACCCGGATATTGGCCACCGTGTCCAACCAATAGCGCGCCGCCGGATTAACGGCTTGAAAATCCGAGAGTTGCAGACCGTTGAGGAAGTTCTTTTTGACATATCCCACGCCATTCTCGACGCGCCCTTTTTCCTGGGGCTGAGATGGGCCACAGGCTCTGATTTGAAAACCGTGATGGTTGGCAAAATCCAAGTAACGCGGGTTGAACGTGATCGAGGTGCCGACCCGGCTCAAGACGGCGACCTTGCAGTTATCGACCCAAACCTGGCACACCACCCCACCGAAGTATTCCAGGGCGTGCTGGTGGCAGGCCAGAAAATGCTCCATCGTTTCGGCCAGCGTGAACTCCAGATACATTTTGCGGCTGAAGGCCAGCACCATGATAAAAAAGGACAGGCGGCGCTGGGTGGATCCCACCGGGACCGAACCGGCGCATCCCCAGTCCACTTGGGCGCACTCTCCGGGTTCAAAGTGGAGCGTCAGGAAAGCCGGCCGCGGTTTGGGGCGCACCTGGCGCACGAACTCCTTGAGGATGGTGTAGCGTCCCTGGAAGCCCCGCTCCTTGAGTTGCTGGAAAATCTGCTGGGCCGAGTAAGCATGTTGTTCCAACAGGCGGACGATGTTGCCCTTGAACGGATCAAGTTTGCTGGGGCGCTGAGGGATGGCGGCGGGCTTAAAACTCTCCCGCCCGGCCCATTTGCGGACGGTGTTCAAACCCAGTTTGAGTTCGCGGGCGATCTGCCGCAGGCCCAGCTTCTTTTCGGTGAACAACTGCCGAATCTGGCAATAGGTTTGATAATCGATCATGCCGCACCTCCCAGCGCCTTGCGCAAAATGTCCCCCACGCTGACCGGGCCCGACCGGTCTCCGCTGACGGGTTCCAAGCTCAGGACCTGGTAAAGAGGTTTTTCATAGGCAATCAGCCCGGCTTGGACCAATTGCTGGCGGCTGGCCGAAAGACCCACCTGATCTATTTTCAAGCGCCGCATCAGCGAGGCGTCGGAGTAGTAGCTCAGTCCCTCGACGTCGGCCACGCTGGTCAGGAACAGGTAGAGCGCCCAAGCCGCGTGATCACACCGGAGGAAGTAGTTTTCCCGCACCAGCCGGTGATCGATCCAGCTGAACTGGGGCGGGACTTTCCGGAGCCGCTCCGGATTGAGGACACGTTTTTTCATGCAATAATCTTTCAAGGTTCATGCCGGGCACCATGCCCAGAATGTCGTGTCCCTTGCTTACCAAGCGCCGGGCACTGGTGGCGATGTCGTCTTGCAAGGTACTGCCGACGAACATGGAGATAAGCCCCACAAACAGAGGCACTTGCATCGAACAGAGGTCTTGTAAGGTACAGTCGGGAGCATTTTTCGCAACTTCTTGTGGCGCAGGAACTTGCTGCGAACAGCCGTCTTGTAAGGTACGGCACCGGTAGCGAGCGGTGTTTTTCCAGTAGCCCGGGTGCTCCTTCTGCCAGTCGCGGGCTCGCTGGGCGTTCTCCTCATCCCGGAAGTAATTTTCGTTCTCCGGCTTGGCCAGCCATGCCCGCATGAGCTCGCGTTTTCTGGCCTTGCGGCAGTCGGGTTTGAGGCAATAGCACTGGCGTTGTCCACCCCGGTAATCGGGAAGAAAAAGTTCGTTGCAGTGCAAGCACTTGCGTCGGGGTTGCGGCGGCTTCATCGGTTCCAAAATCAAAAGGAACCAGTATCGGAAAACGGAGCCGAAGAACGGAAGAAAATCCAGCCGCAAGAAAAATCAAAGGGGAGAAGAAGGAAGAAGATTTTTCAGCGAATCCTCCGAAGAAAATCCACAGGAAGAAGATCCCATTCTAAACCGCCCGTTTTGCATCCATTCGACTTCGCCCTTGGCACGCTTCGTGAACAAGCTGGAAGAAATGCAAGAGAAGCGCCGATGAGCAGCCCAAGAATGGCCAAAAGAACCGCCACAGCCAAAGCAACCAGCCACACGACGCAATGCTTCGCCGAGCTGCTGTCCCACGACCCGGAACTTTCAGCCCTCCGAGCCGACTACACGCAAAAGTCCGCGACGAAGCGCCGGGCGGCGGCGGAGTGGGTTTATGACGAAAGCATCAGCAACAGCCTGTTTGGGGCAGCACTGGCGCGCCTTCAGGGCGAGCGATTGCCTGCGCCCGGGTGGCCCCCGGGATTTGCCGCCTTGGCCATTGACCCGGAATATGCTCCCGCTTTGCTGACGGTTGGCTGTTATGAACATGGCTGCGGCCGGAAGGCGGAAGGCATGCGGTTGCTGCTCCAATTGACGCAGCTTCCACCAAATACCGCAGACTGGATTGAAATCATCGACAAAGCTGGCCAGTCACTGATGGACGCGGGCGATGCCGCCGGAACCTGCCGCTTGTATGAGGCCGCCTTGGCAGCCAGTCCTTGCGAGCAGGAGTTCATTATTGGCCTGGGTTGGGCGTTGTGCCGCGCCGGCAAACAACAGGAAGCCCTCCCGTGGCTGGAAAGGGCCGTCGCCAATACCCCCAACAATTATTCGGTGCTCAATGACTATGGCTGGGGGCTGGCGGAATTGGGGCGATTCGACGAGGCACAGAAAGCCTTGGAGAGAGCGGTCCAGCTTGCCCCTGCGACTTACGACCTGCCTGCCAACAATCTGAAACGCTTGCAGCAGTTGCGGGAAAACGCGCAACCGCGGAAAGGGACGCGGCAGATCCAATGAAACCACCCTACACCCCCCCGGCAAGGCCAGTTCTTGGCCTACATAAACCACTACATTACCCTGCACGGACGTCCGCCGGCGGAGGCGGAGATGATGCAATTCTTTCAGGTCACACCTCCGAGCGTCCATCAAATGATTCTGACCCTGGAGCGTCGCGGGCTAATTTCCCGCGTGCCGGGCCAGGCGCGAAGCATCACGCTGCGCCTTCCCGCCGAAGAACTGCCGCCTTTGCAGGGCGCCACGGCAACTGCCACCATCCACCCTCCTCCGCCCAAGACCGATGACCACCCTGCCATCGACATGGAAACCACTTTGCTGCGTTTCGGAAAAATCCAACTCGATCACTGGTTCAACTTCAACGACCAAAAGCCACTCGACGACTCCGAGTTCGTCCCGTTGTTGGATATGCTCATTGACTCCTTCGCCCACGCAGGTTTGAGCGCCGCGCACGTCCAACAACTGCGCCGTCATGCCTGCGAGCTGTACCACCGCTATTGCCATCAATCCGAACCTCAGAGCACCTTCAAAGAAGACATCGAGCTCATGCTCAACTACTTGCCTCCTCCCCTGAAGTCTCGCTGGCAGGAGGCTCTCACCTGATTTGCCTTTTGCCGAGACGCAGAAGAAATATGGTCGTATGCAATTGACCATTTCATCATCCCTGGATGCCGCGGATGGCCGATTGTGGTTCAACAGGTAAATCGGTCAATGGGGTGGCTCGTGGTCGTCGCCTGCGGTTGCCACGGCTTTCCGCGAAGGCGTGAATGTCCTTTTCCCCGGAACGGAGGAAATCCAGAAAGTCCACGCCCATGTATTTGCAGGTTTCACAAAGGCTCAACAGAACCAAGTAGTCTCGGAGCCCCTTTTCGGTGGTGATTCCACCAATGATCTGACGAAGCGCCGCGAACGCTTTGACAGCGTGTTCAGCGTTGTTGTTGTTCCAAGGTACCCCGTCAAAGCTCAGAAACGTAAAGAGCTTGTCCCGGTTTTTCTCCAACCGCTCTTTTAACTTCACCGCTGATTCGCTTTGAAGGATCAGTTCGGAAATCCGCCGGTAGAATCCTTCCACAGCCGCCAAGTGCTTCCTCAAGAAGCGGCTCTTCAAGCCGTGCCGATCAATGCTCTCGACCATTGGCTTAAGCAAGAGCGCAAAAGCCAGTGCGATCTTTTTTAATTCCTCGTCGTAGGGGTGCTTCAAAACATCGTCGTTCAAGTCCCGTATCAGGTGGATCAGGCACTTTTGCTGAGGGCAGTGGATTGAATCGTAAGCCGCGTAAAAGTCAGACACCAAAACGCCCTTGAAGTCGTTCAGCATGGTATTAAGAAGTTCGCCCTCTCGTGTCTCCGCATATACGTAGGCCACTTCCTCCATATTCTGAGGTGGACCCCATCCTTTAGACCACGGAGCGCATGAAATAAGCGCGACTTTTGCCGATTGCTGTCATTACTAATTGTAGTTGACTACTGTTCATTCCGTGTTTCAAAACCCTTTCGAAAAGAGAGAACGAGCGATGCGGAGCACTGCCCGTCCTCCCTCTCCGTTTTCTTAGGGTTCTCAACTCTACCGCCGCAGGCGGTCTGATTTCAAGCCTTTTCCTGCCGCCTGCCTCTCTGTCAAGTGCTGCGATCGCTCCTGCCTCTGGCAGGTTGCATCGCTTCCCATTTGGCCGGTTGGGCTCCATGCGTGCCGGGATCAAAATACGCGTCCGCCGGCGTCGCATAGCCCAACGCCTGGTGCGGTCGTTCCCGGTTGTAGCCGTCAAACCACCGGCCCAGTCCGCGCCCTGCCGCCAACCCGTCGCCATAGTCTTGCAAATAAATGTCCTCATACTTGGCGCTCCGCCACAGCCGCTCGATAAACCGGTTGTCCATCCAGCGACCCCGTCCGTCCATGCTCACGTCCACCCCCGCCGATTCCACCGCATCGATAAACATCGGGGAGGTGAACTGCGATCCCTGGTCGGTATTGGAAATCAACGGCGCCTGACGCCCCGCCCGCAACGCCGCCTCCCAAGCGTCCACACAAAAGTCCGCCTCCAACGTGTTGCTCAAGCGCCATCCCAGCACGTAACGACTCCACCAATCCATCACCGCCACCAAATACATAAACCCAGTTGCCATAGGCACATACGTAATGTCCGAACACCAAACCTGATCCGGTCCCGTCACTGCCAAATTGCGTAACAGATACGGATAAATCTGGTGCCCCATCTCCCGCAGACTCGTCTTGGGCTTGGCGTAAATCGCCTCGATCCCCATCAACCGCAGCAGCCGCACCACCCGTTTGCGATTGATGGTCAAACCCTCCCGGCGCAACAGCACGGTCAGTTTGCGGCTGCCATAAACCGGGTGGTCCAAATGCATCTGGTCCAACCGCCGCATCAGCGCCAGGTTCTCCTCTGTCTCCGGACAGCACTGGTAATAATAACTGCCACGGCACACCGCCAGCAGCTCGCACTGGCGCCGCACGCTGAGCTGCGGATCGGGAGCGATTAAACATGTTAAAGCCCCAGTTGCCTGGACTTTTTTTTAAGCCAGTCCAAGTCCACCGTCAGTTGGCCAATCTTCTCATGCAGTTGGGCAATCAACTGTTCCTGATCCTCCGTGCGGGGTTGCCCGGGCTCAAACAATTCGGGCATGTGATCCCGAATCGTCGCCCGCCACTGCGTGACCTGCGCCGGATGCACCGCATACTCTCGCGCCAATTGCGCGACCGTCTTCAGCCCCACCAGGGCTTCGAATCCCACTTTGGCCTTGAAGGCCGCACTGTGTCTTTTCCGTTTTGCTTTCATAAGTCTGCTCTTTCTTATCTACAGCAAACCGGCAAAAATCGAAACTTACCTGTGGTCTAAAAATAGGGGTCCAGCTCAGTCTTGTTGTCAATCAACCAGGCGTGATACTAATTGATGAGCTGGAAGCTCACCTTCACCCCTCGTGGCAAAGAACAATATGTGAATGGCTCAAAGCACGGTTCCCGCTCGTTCAGTTCTTTATTACTACACACAGCCCATTGATCCTTCAAGCCGCTGACCCAGGAGGCATCTTTGTGTTACCGTTGCCCAATGAAATAGACGCAGGAAAGACAGTTCGCCGCCTGACCCCACAAGAACAGCAACGGATTGTTTTGGGGCGTGCAGAGAAGGTGCTTTTGGGCGAAGCTTTTGGCCTAAAACGAACTTGGAGTGTGAAAACGGACAATCTTGTGCTTGAGTGGGAAGCCCTATCGGCAAAGCGAGAAGCCACGGGTTCTTTAGCACCACCAGAGCAGCGGAACTTTGAGCGGCTTACCGACCAGATGAAATTCGTTTTCGACGAGAATCCTTCGGAGATGACACATGCGTAGGTTTCTCCAGCGTCCGGCAATTCCCGACGCCGTACAGATGAAACTGAGGGAGAAGACGGAGGAAATTGTTCGAGTTCCTGTTGGCGTTGCTCGCAAACAGAAAGCACGACAAATCTATGAGGCGTGTCGAAAGGCACAATGGTTCGAACCCGTTGTGGCCGCGCTGCGTGGCCTATGTGGACAGGGCGAACTCTGCATGTATTGCAGTTCGAACGAGCCGTCACAGGTGGAACATTTCCGACCGCTTGCTGTCTTTCCTGAAAGGGCTTTGGAATATCAGAATTACCTTTGGTCTTGTGATATATGCAACCGAGCGCACAAAGGAGACCGATTCCCACCAGATACCTGAGGTGGACCCCATCCTTTAGACCACGGAGCGCATGAAATAAGCGCGACTTTTGCCGATTGCTGTCATTACTAATTGTAGTTGACTACTGTTCATTCCGTGTTTCAAAACCCTTTCGAAAGAGAGAACGAGCGATGCGGAGCACTGCCCGTCCTCCCTCTCCGTTTTCTTAGGGTTCTCAACTCTACCGCCGCAGGCGGTCTGATTTCAAGCCTTTTCCTGCCGCCTGCCTCTCTGTCAAGTGCTGCGATCGCTCCTGCCTCTGGCAGGTTGCATCGCTTCCCATTTGGCCGGTTGGGCTCCATGCGTGCCGGGATCAAAATACGCGTCCGCCGGCGTCGCATAGCCCAACGCCTGGTGCGGTCGTTCCCGGTTGTAGCCGTCAAACCACCGGCCCAGTCCGCGCCCTGCCGCCAACCCGTCGCCATAGTCTTGCAAATAAATGTCCTCATACTTGGCGCTCCGCCACAGCCGCTCGATAAACCGGTTGTCCATCCAGCGACCCCGTCCGTCCATGCTCACGTCCACCCCCGCCGATTCCACCGCATCGATAAACATCGGGGAGGTGAACTGCGATCCCTGGTCGGTATTGGAA
This sequence comes from uncultured Verrucomicrobiae bacterium, assembly GCA_963707025.1. GTDB lineage: Bacteria > Verrucomicrobiota > Verrucomicrobiia > Limisphaerales > Palsa-1400 > JBEKOF01. Next base: position 143,146 of record CAVPOM010000009.1, read on the forward strand.
ATCAACGGCGCCTGACGCCCCGCCCGCAACGCCGCCTCCCAAGCGTCCACACAAAAGTCCGCCTCCAACGTGTTGCTCAAGCGCCATCCCAGCACGTAACGACTCCACCAATCCATCACCGCCACCAAATACATAAACCCAGTTGCCATAGGCACATACGTAATGTCCGAACACCAAACCTGATCCGGTCCCGTCACTGCCAAATTGCGTAACAGATACGGATAAATCTGGTGCCCCATCTCCCGCAGACTCGTCTTGGGCTTGGCGTAAATCGCCTCGATCCCCATCAACCGCAGCAGCCGCACCACCCGTTTGCGATTGATGGTCAAACCCTCCCGGCGCAACAGCACGGTCAGTTTGCGGCTGCCATAAACCGGGTGGTCCAAATGCATCTGGTCCAACCGCCGCATCAGCGCCAGGTTCTCCTCTGTCTCCGGACAGCACTGGTAATAATAACTGCCACGGCACACCGCCAGCAGCTCGCACTGGCGCCGCACGCTGAGCTGCGGATCGGGAGCGATTAAACATGTTAAAGCCCCAGTTGCCTGGACTTTTTTTTAAGCCAGTCCAAGTCCACCGTCAGTTGGCCAATCTTCTCATGCAGTTGGGCAATCAACTGTTCCTGATCCTCCGTGCGGGGTTGCCCGGGCTCAAACAATTCGGGCATGTGATCCCGAATCGTCGCCCGCCACTGCGTGACCTGCGCCGGATGCACCGCATACTCTCGCGCCAATTGCGCGACCGTCTTCAGCCCCACCAGGGCTTCGAATCCCACTTTGGCCTTGAAGGCCGCACTGTGTCTTTTCCGTTTTGCTTTCATAAGTCTGCTCTTTCTTATCTACAGCAAACCGGCAAAAATCGAAACTTACCTGTGGTCTAAAAATAGGGGTCCAGCTCAACCGAACCCGGAGAGAATATACTGAACCCACTGGAGGACGACGTTTGGGAGTATTTTTTTATCGAAGAACAATTCGGCAGATTGCTCTGTCGTGTTGACCCAGTAACAACCGCACGGTTGCCACGGGCGGTTAGCACTTGCAACGTGGTTGGCATTGACCGCGAAATTGTTCAGCATAAGAGGGTCAGTCGTTACCGCAATCTGCGGCGCGACGCCCAACGAAATCTTCTTGAATTGCGAGCGGGAACTCTGAATGCTCATACTTTAAGGGCTGAGATCTCCGTTTGGCGATCCGAGCCTTTCCAGGAAGATGTCGCAGATTATTTTCTAAATGGTCCTGGCCGCTCAAAAGAACCATTCAAATCGCTGTTAATTGCTGCCGGAGAGGCAGTGCCGTGAAAAGGCCTCGGGTACCATCAGTTTGCGATAATTCCGGGAACTCAAGTATTTGCATTGCAGTTGCAAGGATGACGTGTTTTGGGATCGGTAACCCAGGGCGGCGCTCGCAGACTCGCTTTGCCCCGGGCTGTTCTCGTTCGTGCCGTTGGGGCGGAAAGATGTCGCGGCGGCGTGGTTTGTGCGGCAGATCGGGCAACTTTACCCAGTGGAAAAGGAGTCGCGCAGGCTTGATGATTCATCACTCGTCTCCTCCTCAACTTCCGTCGCGGTTTGGATCGTGGCCCTGGAGCGGGAAATGAAGGATGCGCTCCTTGTTGCCGTTTTTATCCCGCATTTTTCGGGAGTCGGCTTTGGGGCCATTTTTGGCGCTTGACATACATAGCGATGCCATGTATTGTGGCACTATGTTGAGCAAAGAACTTGTGCCGGCTTCGACCGAGCCGGTGATCTTGTCGCTCCTGTCCAGGGGTGAGAGCTACGGGTACGCCTTGATCCAGGAAGTGAAACGGCTTTCCGGGGACAAGATCGAATGGACTGATGGGATGATTTATCCTGTGCTGCACCGCATGGAAGACGAAGGCTGGATTGCGTCGCGTTGGGGCCAGGCGGAGAATGGACGCAAGCGCAAATATTATTCGCTCAAAAAGGACGGCAAAAAAGCATTGCAGAGCCAGCGCGAACAGTGGGTTACCGTTTCAGGGGTGTTCAAGCAATTATGGAAGGAACAATATGTTTAATCTCGACCAGGCAATTGCGGAATGGCGCCGGCAGATGCTGTCGGCGGGCATCAAAAGCCCAGTGCCGCTGGAGGAACTGGAAATTCACTTGCGCGAGGATGTGGAGCAGGGGATGCGGTCAGGATTAGCCGCGCAAGCAGCATTTGAAACGGTCGTGCAACGGATGGGACAAGCTGACGGGCTCAAAGCGGAGTTCAAAAAGGCGGGCAAAACCAACGGATACAGCCGGATCAACCACAATCGCGTCTATGTGACCGCCCTCATCTCCTTCCTCATCATCTGGCAGTTCCTTAATCTGGCTCCGACGCCCGGGCTGGATAGCCGGGCGCTGGTGGCCTATTTCCAGACGGGAGGCGGAAAGAATTCGGGCGCAGGCCTAATGGGCATGCACAGGATGTTCACCGGCGGCGGTTTTGAAAGGTGCTCGGTGGGCAGCCTGGCCATACTGCCCGTGTATCTCAGACCTTGGGAGGCTGCACTTTGCCTATTCTATTCTTTGGCTGCCGGTCTGGCGCTGGGCGCACGCATCCTGCACCCATACACGGGCCGCCGGCTGACTCGCTTCTTGAACCTGGCACTTCTGCCGGCTTTTCCGATTGGGACAGCCATCGGCCTTTACGGTTTAGCCAAGGTGGATCGGCAACGGAAAGAACAGGAAACTAACCTCGCTTAAGGTTCAGAACCTGTACCCTGTACTCTACAGACCCGGCCTGTGGCCGAGGCAGCCAACAGAAACCCCCGGTGAGAGGGCCAGCCACACCTTCGAGCCGCTGATGGCCCTGGCCGCGATGGCGGGCGACGGCATGGAGGTGAGCCGAGGGCTGAACTGGAGGCCGGGCAGCACGAGCGCCGCATAGCCGTCATCATGGAAACGCCAGCGCTGGAAGGGGTTACCGATAATATTGTGCAAAGCCTGGGGTCTTTTAACACCTCCGAAGATGTAACGGCATGTAACGGGGGTGTAACGGCTCTAAAATGCGTAAGTGCTTGTGGTGCAATAGGTGTAACGTTGTAACGGCTGTAACGGAGCAATGGTCCCCTTCCGCTTGACTTCACCGTCATACCCAATGTGTGTAACGATGTAACGGGTTTTTCGGAGCAATGGTCGGGAGCGGACCCCCTGCGCTACTTCCAGCGGTTGTCCTGGCGGAACAAATCCACTTGAAACAGCGAAGAACCGGAGTGGCGATTTCCGCAGTCGTCCCTCGGCGGGACTCTGGCGGACAGGGCAGATGGGGGATGGGTCATTGTTTGACGATCAAGACGCTGCAATGGGCGTGATCGCTGATCCGGTCCGCCGTGTCGCCGAGCAGCCGTCCCCAAAGTTCGGAGTGGTCGCTGTGGCCAATCACCACCAGATCGTAGTGACCCTCGTCGGCCAACTTGACGATGCTTTTGGCCGGATGTCCGCGGCGCGTCTCGCAGAGGATGGGGATGCCGTGTTGGGCCGCGGCGGCCGCCACTTCCTTTTGCCGCTCCTTGAAGTATTCATCCGCCGCCTCCGCTTCTTCCTCGTATTCGCCGGGCAGGTCGGAGTGGCGCGGGAGCGGTTCGCGCACCCAGATGGCGGTCAGCTCCGCCCCGGTTAGTTTGGCCGTGACGGCGGCCCGGTGCAGGGCCGCTTTGCCGCCTTTGGAGCCGTCGTAGCCCACCATGATTTTCTTGAACATAATTCAGCCTTTCGTTGGAACCAGTGGAGCGCCAGCCCTGCCCTTGAGCTTGCGCTGGTAGAGCCGTCCCCACGCCTGCATGGTCCGCCGGGATGGCTCGCAGAATTTCTGGGCAATCAGCGTCGGCACAAACGCGCTCAGGATCACGACCGTGACCAGAATGGAATACTGTTTCTGATCAATGATCTTGTTTTGCAGGCCGAAGAGCGCGGAGATCGTGCCGAAGGTCAGCCCGGTGGACATGAGCAAGGTGGTGTAATTGGCCTCGCGCTTGCGCAGGAAGAACATGCGCGAAAGAGGCAACACGCCCACGAATTTGGTGATCATCTTCAGCGCCAGCAATACCACGATCACGCCCAGCGCCGCCCAGAGCGCCGGCAGCGACACGAACGAGCCGGCGCGGATGAAGTAGAACGGCGTGAACACCGCGAAGGCGATGCTTCGCATCCGATGCACCAGCGTTTTGTCCCGCAGGAACACCCCGGCCACAACCAGCCCGATCAGATAAGCCGGCAGCACCGCCTCGCTTTTGGCCGTGGAGGCCAGTCCGCCCAAGAAGAAGAGGACGAAGAAAATAAACTTGATTTCCGGTTCGCTCACCCGGGTCGCCCCCATGCGGACGACGATGAATTGCGTCCACCGGGGCATGAACCAGAGCGTCAGGCCCGTGACGAGGACAAACACCAGCAGCCAGATGTTGAAGCTGGCGAAGATGAAACCCAGAGCCAGCACCGTCCCCAGGTCGTTGATGAAACAGGCCGCCAGAATCATCTTGCCCAGCGCCGTTTCGTTTTGCCGGGTCTCGATCATCACGGCATAGACCACGGCGACCGAAGTAGTGGAGAGGGCGATCCCGGCGATTTGGGCTTGATGGAGCGGCCAGCCGAGAACCAATTGCGCAAAGGCCCACACCCCCGCGAACGGCAGCACAAAGGCCGCCGTGCCGATGGCCATGCTCGCCCGGAAATTGGCCCGCAGCGATACCGGATCAATCTCCGCCCCGGCCAGAAAGGTCAGCACCCCGCTGCCCAGCATGGCGAGAAAGTTGGTCCAGTCGGTCGAACGCAGGATTTGCTGGCCATCGCCAAAGTGGATGTTGCCGGCGGCCACCCCAACGACGATTTCAATCAGCGCCACGGAGAGGCCGACGCGAATGGAAACCAGGCTCGCCACCAAAGCCAGTCCCATCCAGATCGCCGCGATGAACCAGATATTGTCCATTTTGCCTTTCGTTCAGTTCAGGTGGCGGGCAGGCCCGTGGTCCAGCCGCCCATTCAGCCTGCAATGACTCCGCCCGCCATGATGGCGCTGTCAGGAGTCATCAGCACTGAAACGATCAGGCGGTTTTCCCGCCACTCGGCGGGTTGGCAAACCCCATTGCCAAAAGCTTTATCGCACAAACCGCCTGGCCTGGGAAGCCCTTTTTTTCAAGGCCAACATGGCCGCTTTTGGCGCTGTTTGGGCTGCTCCATGCTCCATCCCCGCTTGTCCGCCCTGGCTTGAGCGACGGCGGAATCCTGGCTTTGGCTGCGGCTCTGGCACGCTGTGGATCTGGGCTTGGCAGGATGGGGCCGGCAAACTACGCATGTGACCAATCGCGAAGCCAGACCCACCGTTTTCAAGCCCGCGCCCGTCCATCCCCAGCGAGGTCCAGGAAGGTTGTCAATCGCAAATCCACAATTTACACTTCTCATTTGACGTTCCAGCATTAGGTGTTATACTAATCTCACGACGACATAAAACACATGAGTGCCCGAAAAACTACCTCCCCTGATCTCCTTGCTTTTGCCCCAACCACCACCCAATGCCTGACCCTGCCCGCCGAGGCCGTGCGCGTCCGCAAGAATGGCATCGAATTCCGCAGCAAGGATGCCTTCCAGCCCTGGACGGAAATGACGCTGAGTTTGCAGCGCCCGGACGGGAGCAAAAAGATCCACTGCACCGGGGTCATCGTGGCCTGCGATGGCAATCGGCATCAGGGCTACACCATTTCCATGCTCTTCACCAACCTGTCCCGGCAATCCCAGGCCCGTTGGCTCACTTATTCCTGAACCCGGTTAATTGCTGACTGGCTTTTGCCCCGGCCAACCCGTAGCCTGCGGGCATGGAAACTTTCCGTAAAATTCTCTCCACGGCCGTCGAGGGCGGCGCCTCCGATGTCCACCTGAAAATCGGCGCCCCCATAGTCTTTCGCATCAACCGGCGCCTGGTGGTGGTGGACGGGCCCTGTCCGACCGAAGAATGGATGGAGATGGTGGTGGGAAATATCCTGCCGCGCCATCACAAGGCCCACATCGAAGAGACGCGGGAGGTGGATTTTTCCTATTTTATGCCCGGGGTCGGGCGGTTCCGCACCAACTGCTTCCACCAGCGCGGGCAGTTTTGTCTGGCCCTGCGCTATGTCAAAACCCAGGTCCCGTCCTTCGAGGAGTTGGGCTTGCTCCCGCAGTTGCGGCAAATCGCCGAAAGCCCGCGCGGCATTGTCCTGCTCGCCGGCTCCACCGGCTGCGGCAAATCCACCACCCTGGCCGCCATGGTCGAACACATCAACGCCAACGGCCGCAAACACATCATCACCCTGGAGGACCCCATCGAGTACGTGTTTGAAGACAACCAATCGGTCATCGAACAGCGGGAAATCGGCCTGGACACCCTCTCCTTCGAAGAAGGACTCAAGCACGTCCTGCGCCAGGACCCGGACGTGATCATGATCGGGGAAATGCGCGACGCCACCAGCTTCACCGCCGCCATGGCCGCCGCCGACACCGGGCACCTGGTCCTTTCCACCTTGCACACCACCAACGCCGCCCAGTCCATCAGCCGCATCCTGGACTTCTTCAGAGCGGACGAACGGGACCAAATCCGGCGCCAGATTGCCGGCACGCTTCAGGCCGTGGTCTGCCAGCGCATGGTGCCCACCATCACCGGGGGCATGACTCCCGCCCAGGAGATCATGATCAACTCCGGCACCGTGCGCAAACTCATCGAGGAAAACCGCCTGGAGCGCCTCGGCGCGGCCATCGAAACCGGCAGCGAAGAAGGCATGCTCAACTTCAACCAGTCCCTCTTCACCCTGGTCAAGGACGGCAAAGTCAGCCAGGCGGACGCCCTGGCCAAGGCGACCAACGCCCAAGCCCTGGAAATGAACTTCCAGGGCATCTTCCTGACAGAAGGCAAGCGCATTCTGGGCTGAACGGTCCTCCGTGCGGGGCCGGGGCTAAACATCTACTTGACGCCAGTCATCAGGCGCTGGATCGGCCTGGCCAGGAGCAGCACCACCACCCCCGTCCCGCCCGCCGTCAGCACAATTTGAAAAAAGCCCCAGGGCAGGGTTTCCACCTTGGTGGGGTCAAAGGAGCCGGCGATTTGGCCGGCGATGAGATTGCCCAGCGAGGTGGCCAGAAACCAGATTCCCATCATCTGCCCAACCAGCCGTTTTGGCGCCAGCTTGGTCATCGAACTCAATCCAACCGGACTAACACACAACTCGCCGAAAGTATGCAGCAGATACATCGCAATCAGCCAGGTCGGCAGCACCTTGCCGCCGTGTTTCACGAATGTGGCCGCCCAGGCGATCACCCCGAAACCCGCCGCCAGCAGCAGCAGCCCGACGCCGAATTTCACCGGCAGCGACGGCTCCCGCTTCCGGCGCGCCAAGGCCAGCCACAAAGCCGCCATGACCGGCGCCAGGACAATGACAAACAAGGGCCCCAGCATTTGAAACACGCCCGCCGGAATGACATGCCCGAAAAAGCCCCGATCCGTGTGCCGCTCCGCGAAAAGATTGAGCGACGAACCCGCCTGTTCGAATCCCGACCAGAACATCACCGAGGCAAGAAAAAGCACCAGGCTAACTCCCACCCGCTTTTTCTCCACCGCGTCGAGGTCCAAAAAGAAAAACGCCACGATGAAAAACAAAGCCCCAATTCCGACAATCACGTATTTTGTGTTTTCCGCCAGGCTGATGGGATTCAAGTGGAGCACCCCGGCCCACGTCAGCCCAATCGTCAAAAGCAGCGCGCCGAGAATAGAGAAGAGAACTGCCAAATCCTTCTTCCGCACCCCTTCCTGATGGCCGGGCTGCGCCCCGGCCTTGCCCAGGCTCTTGATGAAAAACCGGTATTGGAGCAGGCCGAAAAACATGCCCACCCCCGGGGCCGCAAACCCGTAGCGCCAGTTCTGCTCCGCCAGCGGGCTGCAAATGAGCGGGCCGATAAAAGCGCCCAGGTTGATCCCCATGTAAAAAATGCTGAAGCCCGCATCCCGCCGCGCCCCGCCTTCCGGGTAAAGCTCCCCGACAATCGCGCTCACGTTCGGCTTGAGCATCCCCGTCCCCAGCACCAGCAGGCACAACCCAAGGTAAAACGTGTCCGTTCGCGGAATGGCCAGCGTAAAATCCCCCAGCATGATGATAATTCCGCCGTACCAGACGGCCCGTTGCGCGCCGAGAAACCGGTCCGCCATCCAGCCGCCGAACAAGGCCGCCAGATAGACTCCCGCCGTATAAAGCCCGTAAATCGCCCCGGCCATTTTGTCCGTCAGCCCAAACCCGCCATGCACCTTGTCCACCAGAAACAAAATCAGAAACGCCCGCATCCCGTAGTAACTGAACCGCTCCCACATCTCCGTGAAAAACAGCGTGGCCAAGCCGCGCGGCTGCCCTCGCGGCACGGACTCGGCGGCATCTGTGGCGGCGGGTGAATCAGGCATGAACTGTGGGCGTCGGTTTGATGGCCACGAAAATGACCGCCCGGCGCTGAAAATGCAAAATGAAAAATGCCACCTCAAATCCCCGCCAGGGTGGCGGGACTCCCCGAGCCGTGACCCGACGGCCAATCCGCCATCCGCCATTGTAAAATCCGCAATCGGTTGACGTGCCTCCGCAACCACGGCAGACTGCCTGGGCAACGATGTCCGCGCTCGAACCCGCGGCAAGAGATAACCGGACCACAACATGAACAACGAACCGACGCCACCGGCGAAACCCGCCCTAAACAAGGAGGGCCGCAAAATAACTTTGGGCCGGCTGCTCGCGCCCTCCATGGATGCGCTGGGCCTGAGTCGCGGCGCCGCCCTGACCACTTTTTTGTTCATCGGCGCCGCTCTCCTCCTGGCTGTTTTCTGGTTCTTTCAATCCGCCCCCCCAAAAACCATCACCATCACCAGCGGCGCCGCCGGCAGCACCTTCCAGACCAATGCCGAAAAATACCGCGCCATCCTCGCCAGCAACGGCGTGACCTTGAAAATCCTGCCCTCGGAAGGCTCTCCGGAGAACCTCCAGCGGCTCAAGGACACTTCGTTTCCGGTGGACGTTGGTTTTGTGCAAGGCGGCATGACCAATGCCGCAGGGGGCGAGCGGCTCTTTTCCCTTGGGAGCATCGCCTATGAACCGCTTTTTGTCTTTTATCGCGGGTCCAACTCCCTGTCCATCCTGTCCGAGCTGGCCGGCCGGCGGCTGGCCATTGGCGAACCGGGCAGCGGAACGCGCGCCCTGGCTTTATCACTCCTGCATCTCAACGAGATTGAACCCGGCGGCCCGACTCAATTGTTGGATTTGGCTGCGGCCGACGCCGCCGGGGCTTTGCTGGCGGGCAAAGTGGATGCGGTCTTCCTGATGGGCGATTCGGCTTCGACCAACCTGATTCACCAACTCCTCCACTCGCCGGAAATACACCTCCTTGATTTTGCGCAGGCCGATGGCTATACCCGCCGCATCAGCTACCTCAACAACCTGGTCCTTCCCCAAGGTTGCCTTGATTTTGGGAAAAACCTGCCGGCGCATGACATCCATCTCATCGGTCCCACCGTCGAACTCCTGGTCCGCCCCAATTTACACCCCGCCCTGTCGGATTTGTTGCTGGAGGCGGCCCAATCCGTCCATGGCAGAGCCACCATCCTGCAACGCCGCGGCGAGTTCCCTGCCCCGCTCGAACACGACTTTCCCATCAGCCCCGACGCCAGCCGCTTCTACAAGTCGGGCAAAAGTTTTCTTTATCGTGCCCTGCCCTTTTGGCTGGCGGGCGTGGTGCGGCGCGCCCTGCTGGCCTTTGTCCCCGCCATTATCGTGCTCATTCCCGGACTGCGCGTCCTGCCGGCGCTTTACAGATTGCGGATGAGGCTGCGCCTCTACCGCTGGTACCGCGCCTTGCTGGCCTTGGAACGCGCCTCTCCGGCGGCTTCCACTCCGGACGCGCGCCGCCAATCCCTCGCCAAACTCGATCACATCGAAAACGAAGTCAACCGGCTGAAAGTGCCGGCCTCCTTCGCCGACCAGTTCTACGGTCTGCGCGAGCACATCCAATTTGTGCGCGGCCGCCTGACGGACAGCGCGGACTCTGCATGAGATGAGGTGCGTTTCACATTCTTGAGTTTTCTTTCTTAATCGTAATCTTAATCTTGCTCTTAATCCGAATGCGGGAGGGCTGCGATTAACATTAAGATTAGGAGCAAGATTAAGAGGGGAACCCAAAAATCTGAAATGCACCCCGTGAGATGGGGAGGCAGAAATGGAACTTGAAGTTTCCCCCCGCCCGGATTAGGGTGTCAACCATGAGTGCCAGCTTGGTTGACGCAACCGTTTCCGAACAGATTTCCCACCTCACCCGCCGTGTGCTGCACGGCGGCGCCATCACCCGCGGCGAGGCCGCCTGGCTTTTCAGCCTGGAAAGCTCGGCCGACATTTTTGATCTCATGGCCGGGGCCAACCGCCTGCGCGAACATTTCAAGGGCAACAAGATCCATCTCTGCTCCATCGTCAACGCCAAGGCCGGCGCCTGCTCCGAGAATTGCAGCTTCTGCGCCCAATCCTCCTTTCACCAGACCGATTCGCCCAAATATGGATTTGTGGATCCGGAACCCGTCGAGCAGGCCGCCGACGAGGCCCGCCGCAACCACGTTACCGCCGTCGGCCTGGTCGCCGCCTGGCGCGGCCTGAAAGAAGGGCCCATGCTCGACGAAGTTTGCGAGCGGATTCGCGAACTGGCCAAAAGCGGCAAGACCCGCGCCGACGCCTCTCTGGGCATCATCGAAAGCCAGGCCGTGGCCGACCGGCTGAAGGCGGCGGGATTGGAATGTTACGGCCACAACCTGGAAAGCTCGCGCCGGTTTTTCCCCAAACATTGCACCACCCACACCTACGAACACCGCCTCAATACCCTCCGCCACCTCAAAAACGCCGGCCTCAAAATCTGTTCCGGCGGCATCATCGGCATGGGGGAGACCCGCGAGGACCGCTGCGAACTGGCTTTTGCGCTTAAGGAGGTCGGCGCCAACGTCGTGCCCATCAACATCCTCAACCCCATCCAAGGCACGCCCTTTGAGGCCAACCCGCCGCTGCCGCCCCTGGAGATTTTGAAAACCATCGCCTGTTTCCGTTTCATCCTGCCGCGCCGGGAAATCATGATCGCCGGCGGCCGCACCGTGAATTTGCGCGACATGCAAAGCCTGGTTTTCGCCGCCGGCGCCAGCGCGCTCATGGTGGGCAACTACCTCACCACCCTCAACCAGCCCGTGGAAAAAGACCTGCAAATGCTCAAAGACCTCGGCCTGGACCCCAACTGGGACAAACACGATTTCCGCGACCAGGAAGCAATCCCGGCGCACAGGGACAGCACCAGAGAAAGTTGCGAGACGGAGCCTGCGTTAATTTGAAACTGATAATGTGCCAATCTTGTTTGGTAGGGCGGGCAGTCCCCTGCCCGCCGAACGCCGGCAGTGCGGCGTGGGCTCCACTGCCAATGCCCAACGCGCTGAAACGCGCCCTCGACGAGCGGCTGCTGATTGATTAACATTTCCGCATGAGACGTTCGGAATCCACCTCACGCCTTTCCACGCCGGCGGCAAAGCGGTGGGGGAAAAAGCTCGCCGCCGACATTGCCGCTGTGATGTCCCGCCATCCCGATGCCGATCCCGAAGATGTCCGCCTCACACTGATTTCACTGCAATCACCGCCGCTCGCGCGGCTCAACCGGAGTTTGCGCCGTGGCCGAGGTTTTGCCGCTTTCAGAAAGTGAGCCAGACCGTGGAAAAAGACCTGCAAATGCTCAAAGAGGCCGGCCTGGACCCGAACTGGGACAAACACGATTTCAGTGACCAGGAAGAAACGGCCTGCGGTAAAGCAAGCTGCGAAACCAAAACGGCCTTGGCATAAAGAATTAAGCCGTGACCAATGGCAAATCTGCTCGTAAAAACTTATGTAGATGAATCACTCGCACAATTGAGGCGGCTTGGGCAAATGCGGTGGCCCGGCAAGCTGCCTGATTCAATGCGAGATGCTTCAATTCCAGCGTCCAAAGATTGGATCGGTTGGAAGCCGGTCGCTAGCACGGTGACTGACGCTGAACTTGATACTCTCGAAAAAGAAACCAAGTTGGCATTTCCTCCGGCATATCGGGATTTCTTGAAGTATTTGCACTTCGTTGGCCTTACTGAAATAGGGATTCGTTTTGAAAGGCATTTGTGTAGTGACTGGCGTGATAAACTTCAACGTGCATATTTCCAATCTTGGCCGCGCGAGCGGATACTGGATATTGGCCTGTTGCCATTCGGTGACGAAAGCCAAATGGATGCCGGACCAGTTTGCTTTGACACTCGCTCCCGTTTCCAAGATGGAGATTGCCCTGTTGTGTTCTGGGATCACGAATGGATAGGCTCAGATCAGGAAATACGCCCGATGTTTTCTTCCAGCGTAAAAATGTTCGAGTGCCTCACTCTTGTCGCGCAGACGGATTTCAATTTTATCTATCACGACTTGGATGACGAACTGACTTCTTTGCCGAAGCGGCAGCAAGCATTAGCCCAATTTCTAGCCATTGATCCAACAGGCGCGGGTGGAGTGGCCAAGGATTACTGGACGTGCTGGGGTGTCCGTCCTGCTGTCTAATTACGTCGTGCCCAAAGAGGAATCTGTTACCACGCATTCCCGAGGGCCGGAGGCGCAACTTCCTTGCAGAAGCACAAACCAAAAAAAATCGTTAGCCCCGTCGGGGCGGCATATTCAGGCCATTTCCAGAAGATTTCGCTCCTACGGAGCTTTGGCCGTTTTTGATGGTCCAACTACAAAGATGGCAGCCCTACGGGCTTGGCAGCCATGCGTCCACCAGCTTGCGGGCGTCTTCCGCTGGGATTCCCTCGCCTCGGCGCGCCTGCTCGCGGGCGGTCTGGATGCCCGCCAGCAGTTCAATTTCGCGCGCAATTTCCGCCAGAGACATTTCTTCCGGCAGTTTGCGGACAAATTCGATGACGGTTTCCCGGCTGCTCATGGCTATATTATCCTCTATTGCCAAAAAAATGCAAGCTGAACAGTTTTTCTTTGCGTTCCTGGCGTCCCTTGCGCGAAGCTTTCCCGGTGCAGCGACTCGGCAAAAACGTGGGCGGCTATCACGGCGAGACCATCGAAATCCAAAAAGTTCTCCAGGAAATCGAGCAGGCCGCGGCGGGAAAAAACTGGACGCGCGATCCTGTTTCCGCCCCGGTTGAATTCATCGCCTGGCGCCGCGCCGTTCCATCGCCGCGCCGCCGCGTCTATATTTCCGCCGGCATCCACGGCGACGAACCCGCCGGGCCGCTCGCCGCCCTGCAATTGTTGCGCGAAAATCATTGGCCCGCCGATGCCTCCCTCTGGCTTTGCCCCTGTCTCAACCCCTCCGGCTTTGCGCTCAACCGCCGCGAAAACAGCGGGGGGATTGATCTGAACCGCGACTACCGCCACCTGCAAAGCGCCGAAGTCCGCGCCCATGTCCAGTGGCTCGGGCAGCAGCCGGATTTCGACCTGGTGCTCTGCCTGCACGAGGATTGGGAAGCGCACGGCTTTTATCTCTATGAACTGAATCCCGATCACCGTCCTTCCCTGGCAGAAGGCATCATTGAGGCGGTGGCGGCGGTGTGCCCGGTTGATCCGTCGCCCGTGATTGAAGACCGGCCCGCCCAAAACGGCGTCATCCGCCCCGTTTTCAACCTAATGGATCGTCCGCAGTGGCCGGAAGCCCTTTATTTGGCCGGCCAAAACAAAACCCGCCTCAGCTACACCTTCGAAGCCCCCTCTGATTTCCCGATGGCCACGCGCGTCGCCGCGCTCGCCACCGCCGTGCGCACCGCTCTTCAGTCGCTTTGAGATGAGGGATGCTCCCGGCGGTTGACTCCGGGGGAGGATTGTGCTCATGATCCCTCTTGCTGGAATTTCATGAATATGACTTCTGCTCTTTTGTTGGTGGCAACATCTGTCCACAGCCGGCTGTGCCAAGCTGTTGCCGCGGCCAAGGACCGCCGCGGCCGCGTGGCGCTGTGGGCGGCACTGATTCTGCCCTCTTTTTCCGGCCAGGGCGGGACCGTGCTGCCAACCATCGCCCAGCAGCCGGCGTCTCCGGTGGGCCTTCTGGTGGGTGAGGCGCTGAATTTGAAAGTCGAGTCCGCCGGTGCCGCCCCCCTCACCTATCAATGGCGCACCAATAACGTCAATCTGGCCGATGGCGGCACCATTTCCGGTTCCGCCACCAGCAACCTGGTCATCCGCCCGGCGTTCACCAACAACAGCGGCAGTTACACCGTGGTCGTGGCCAATGCCTCCGGCGTTGTCACCAGCAGAGTTTCGGTGGTCACCGTGTCGCTGGACAAGACCCCGCCGAAAGTGGCGATCACCTTTCCCGCGCCCGGAACGCGCACCAACGCCGGAGTGACCGTGACGTTCGGTGGAACCGCCTCGGACAACGTGCTGGTGACCAATGTCAGCTATTGGGTTACCAACCTGAACGGTTTGGACAGCGCGTCTCCCGCGCAGGGCCAGGCGGTGTTGACCGCCGGATCCGGCCCGGTTTCAAATTGGACGGCCAGCGTTGTTGCGCCCGCGGGCGGCTCCAATATTCTCGTGGTGCAGAGCCAGGATTTTTCGGGCAATCCGTCGTCACTTGAAACCTTGAAATTCTTTGTGAAAACTCCAACCCTGTTGGCGCTCGCCACCAACGGATATGGCAAGGTGAAGGGAACGTCTTCCATCAGAGGGGATGCGCCCCCCACCAATGGCGCGTTGCTCAACGTGGGGGAGGCCTATGCCCTGACGGCCACGCCGGCGCTCAACAACTACCTTGCCGGATGGTCCGGGACGTCGTTGACCGCTTTTGGGGCGAGCAACGGCCTGACGCTGAACTTTATCATGGAGAGCAACACCGCCATCACCGCCAACTTCATCACCAATAGATTTGTGGGGATGGCGGGGATTTACAACGGGCTGTTTTCTTCCGCCGAAATTGGCACGAACACCGAGGAAACCGCCGGGATGATCAGCGGCTTGACTTTAAACACACGCGGGGTCTATAGCGCCACCGTGTTACTGGGAGGGGAGGGCCGGGGCATCTCGGGAACCTTTACGCCCGAGGGCTATGCGACCAACACGCTGCTTGTCAGCAACGTGCCGGACGGGAACGTGACGGTGGAGTTGTCGTGCGATGGGACCAACACTCCGCGCACCATCCACGGCTGGGTGATCGGAACCAACACCATCCTCCTGCCCAATGGCACCGAACAAGCAGGATGGCAATCCGAAGCGGCCCTGGTGGCCAGTCTGACCAACACCAGTAATTTTCCCGGCGCCTACACCCTGCTGATTCCGCCCGCCAGCAACGCCATCGGCACAAACGTTCCCACCGGCTGTGGCTACGTGGCGCTGACCAATACTTTGCGGGCAGGCGGGGTTCCGGCCGCCGTCAGGCTCACGGGTTTGCTGCCGGACTGGGCCAGCATTGTGACGGTGATTCCGATTGGGGAAGACAACGCGATGCCGATTTATCTAAATTATTACAACACCCCCCAGCCCGGCATGTTGTTTGGGATGCTCACCCTTGCTTCCAACGCGCCCTACGTCCCCTCGGGTTATTTGACCTGGATCAGGAAGGCATCGTCCATCGGTTTGTTCACGAATGGATTCACCAATAATTACCCTTTCGTGGAAGTATCGCCGTGGTCAAACGCGGTGCGCCTCAGCAATATTATCACCACCCATCAACTGGTTCTGGCGGACGGCGGACTCACGGCGCCTCTGACCTATGCAGTCACGGTGAGCGGAACCAACCTGGTGCTGGCCCAGTCCGGCGCCTCCACAAATCATGCCTCCGGCTCCGTCAATACGAACACCGGCAAACTGACCATCACCTTCACCAATGACCTCAAGGTAAAGGTGATCGGGCAGGGAGCCCTCCTGCAAAATACCAATGGCAGCGCCAATTTGGGGGGCGGGTTTTTCATCGTGGGACCCGCCGCCACTCCCACCAACAGCGGCTCCATCTCCTGGCAGTTGCCGTCACCCTGATCCGGGGTTTTGCCATCCCGGGCCGCGGTGAACAGGTTGGGAACAAGCCGTTAGCCATCTGTCAAAAAGCCGCGGCCCCATCCGCTCCGGGTGAACAAAATTGTGAAAATCCGGGGAATCCTCGTGGGGGCCGGTGAAAAATCACAGTTTGAGGTTGACATTACCTTTAACCAAGAGGTATCATCCGTCCGGCATGGTGAATAAGCTGGCAGCATCTTTTAATAATCGGAGCGTGACGCGCAGGCGCAGAAGTTGTTTTGTTGTTCTTCCCATGAGTGAAGCCATTCTCGAACAGGAACCGGACCCGGCGGATTTGCAAAAATCCCGCCGCCGCCATCCCGGCAATTCCGCCACTGCCAACACCCCTGCCCTGGACCGCCTGCCGCCCAGTTCCACCGAGGCCGAACAGGGCGTGCTGGGCTGCGTCCTGCTCTCCCCCAACGATTGCCTGGGCGAGTGCATCGAAAAACTCAAGCCCGGTCCGGAGGTCTTTTACGACCTGCGCCATCAGACCATATTCCAAACCCTGGTGGAAATGTACGACCAGCGGGCCGGCATTGACCTGATCACCCTCCAGCAACGCCTCAAGGACCGCCAGCAATTGGAGGGCGTGGGCGGCCTGGCCTACCTGGCCTCACTGCCCGACGCCGTGCCTTCCGCCGCCGGCCTGGGCTACTACCTGGACATCGTCCTCGAAAAATACCTCCTGCGCAAGATGATCCAGACCTGCACCTCCATTGTCGGCCGGGTGTTTGAGCACGAAGGCGAGGTGGACGCCCTGCTGGATGAAGTCGAGCGCGACATTTTCCGCATCTGCGAAGAACGGGTGACCGGCGCCAACCCCAGCGTGCGCAACCTGGTCCACAAAGCCATTTCCACCATCGAGGAGTATCACAAAAACCAGGGCATGCTCACCGGCATCGGCACCGGCTTGGTGGATTTCGACAAAATGACCACCGGGCTGCACCCCGGCGAAATGATCGTCATCGCCGCGCGGCCCTCCGTGGGCAAAACCTCCCTGGCCATGAACATCGCCGAGCACGTCGCCCTGGAGCTGAAAATCCCCACCGGCATCTTCAGCCTGGAAATG
The DNA here is from genome assembly GCA_963707025.1 of uncultured Verrucomicrobiae bacterium. Taxonomy (GTDB): domain Bacteria; phylum Verrucomicrobiota; class Verrucomicrobiia; order Limisphaerales; family Palsa-1400; genus JBEKOF01. Next base: position 160,238 of record CAVPOM010000009.1, read on the forward strand.
ACCGCCGACCAGCTCATCCTGCGCATGCTCTGCTCCCGCTCCCGCGTCAACCTGCGCAGCATCCGCGAAGGCTTCCTGGCCGAGCGCGATTTCCCCAAGCTGACCGGCGCGGCCGGCAAGCTGGCCGCCGCCCCGTTGATCATTGACGACACCTCCGCCCTCTCCATTTTGCAATTGCGCGCCAAGGCCCGGCGCATGAAGCAACAGCACGGCATCCAACTGTTTGTCATTGACTACCTGCAATTGCTCCATTCTACTTCGCGCAAGGCGGATAACCGCCAGCAGGAGATTGCGGACATCTCTGGAGGCATCAAGGCCCTGGCGAAGGAATTGGCCGTGCCCATTATCGTTCTCAGCCAGCTCAACCGTGACGTTGAAAAACGCGCGGGCAAGGATGCCAAGCCGCGCCTGTCGGATTTGCGCGAATCTGGCGCCATTGAACAGGACGCCGACTTGGTGGGACTATTGTATAAAGAAAGAGAAATGGAAGACGGACCAGACGACGCCAACGAGGCGGAGCAAGAGGCCATTCCAATGAATCTGCATATCGCCAAACAACGCAACGGCCCCATCGGGGAAGTCAAACTGACCTTCCTCAAGGGCTACACCCGCTTCGAAAGCGCCGCCAAAGTCGCCGCCGAGGATGTGCCGGCTGATTCCTAGATGAACCATATCCTGAAGAACCTCCTGCTACCCGCCCGCCGCCTCCTGGGGCTCCTGCTCCTGCTCCTGCCGCTCCTGGCCCGGGGGCAAATGCAGGGCAGCCTCATCCATAAAATCTACATCCAGCACATCGGCCCCCCGGCCGTGAGCGACGCCTTCATTCGCGCCAACATCCGCAGCAAGGAGGGCGAACGCCTCTTCCACGCCACCATCGAGGAGGACGAGGCCGGTCTCTACGCCACCGGCTTTTTCTTTAACGTCCACGTCGCCGAAACCAACGTGCCGGAGGGCGTTGACCTGACCTATCAGGTGCAGGGCAAACCCATCGTCACCGACATTAAAATCATCGGCAACAAAAAGCTCAGCCTGAGCAAGCTCAAAAAGAAGCTCACCTCCAAACAGGGCCAGCCCCTGGATCCCGTCAAACTTTTCCACAACGCCCAGGACATGCAGGAGCTTTACCAAAAAGCCGGCTATCAGGACACCACCGTCACGGTCCTGCCTTTCGCCATTGATGAAATCGCCGGGCGCGCCACCGTCACCATCGAGGTCAAGGAAACGGAAAAAATCAGAATCACGGACGTCGTCTTCGACGGCGCCCGCGTCAAAACCCAAAAGGAATTGCGCAAAGTCCTCAAAACCAGGCGGCACTGGATGTTCTCCTGGCTGACCGGCTCGGGCGTGTTGAAAAAGGATGAATTTGAGGACGACATGGACCGGCTGCTCGAATTCTACCAAAACGACGGCTACATTGATTTTGCCATCCTCGACAAGAGATTCGAGAAGACCGCCGCGAACAGGATGGTCATCCACATCGTCCTCTCCGAAGGCAGGCAATACAAGGTGGGCAACCTCACCATCAAGGGAAACACCATCTTTTCGACCAACGATTTCCTCAAGGGAAAGCTCATTGGCGGCAAGCTCATGGTCCTGACCAACGTCCCCGGCGCCATCTTCAAGCCGGTGGCCTTTGAGGCCGATGTCGAAACCATTCGCGACATGTACGGTTCCCGGGGCTATCTCTCCGAATATCAGAACGGCAGCACCGTCATCCGGGCAACCCGCACCCCCAACACCGCCAACGGCACCATGGACCTGGCCATCAACATCCAGGAGGGCGACAAGAGCTACATCGAAAAAATTGAAATCAAAGGCAACGAAAAAACCAAGGACCGCGTCATCCGCCGTGAACTGGCCGTCTATCCCGGCGAAGTCTATAACATGGTCAACGTCAAAATCAGCAAGGGCATCCTCGAACAAATGGAGTACTTCTCCAAAGTGGATGTCTCCGCCGAGGACACCGAAATTGCCAACTACAAGAATCTGGTCATCGGCCTGCAGGAACAAAGCATGAGCAGCGCCAGCATCGGCGCGGGCTTCAGCTCCGTCGAAAGCATCGTCGGCTTCGTCGAAGTCAAAATGAAAAACTTCGACCTCTTTAATCCCCCCACCTTCACCGGGGCCGGCCAGAAACTCCAGCTCATCGCCTCCGTCGGCGCCCTCTACCAGGATTACGAGATTGCCTTCACTGAACCTTATTTCCTGGGCAAAAAGCTCATCCTGGGGGTCAGCCTCTTCCACCGCCAGGTGGATTACGACAGCTTGAACAGCCTGTACACGGAAACCTACGACGGCGGCACCATCAGTCTTACCAAATCACTGGGGCGCTATCTCAGGGGCAGCGTCAGTTACACCCCCGAAAACGTCCACGTCAGCATGAACCCGGGCTTCAACACCAACAGCATCACCAACATCGTCGTCCTCCCGGGCGGCGGCACCACCAACAGCGTCAATGTGCATAATATCTCCACCAACATTTTCGACGAGCACGGCAGCTACCTCGAAAACAAGTTCGGCTTTTCCATTGATTACGACTCCCGCAATGATTATCGCAATCCCAACCACGGCCAGCACACCGAATTGCTCGCGCAACTGGCCACCCCTCCGGGCGACACCGACTTTTACAAGCTGGAACTGCATTCCAGTTGGTATTTCAAGGGCTTCGCCCCGGGCCACATCCTCGAACTCGACGCCCGCGGCGGCGTGGTGGATGGTTACGGCGGGACCGAGCACATCCCCATTTTCGAACGCTGGTTCCTGGGCGGCCTGGGTTCCCTGCGCGGCTATCGCTACCATCAAGTCGGGCCGCAGGATGCCTACGGGGAACCGCTCGGCGGCGACACCTATTTCTTCGGCGACGCCGAATACAGCATTCCCCTGGTCAAAATCGTCCGCCTGGCCTGGTTCTACGACATGGGCAACGTCTTTGCCGACCCCTACAGCTTTAAGCTCACCCAGCAACAGGCCCATTTTTTCAGCGACAACGCCGGCATCGGCTTGCGCATCGTCCTGCCCATCGGCGGGCCGCAAGGCGTGCCCCTTCGCCTGGACTACGGCATTCCCATCACCCACGACCCCAACACCGGATCGGGCGGCCGCGTCCAGATCGGCGTCGGCTACACCCGCGATTTCTAAGCCTTTATGAAAAAAATAATCCCCCTCGGCCTTCTCACCGTCTCCCTGCTCGCCGGTGGCGCCAGCGGCCTGGCCGCCGACTTCAAAATCGCCACCGTTGACCTGCGCAAAGTCTTCGACACCTATTACAAAACCATCCAGGCCAGCATTGCCAACTCCAACAACATCGTGGAGCGCGACAAGTATATCAACGAAAAGGTGGACGAGCGCCGCAAGGTCGAGGACGAATGGCGTCAGGCCACGGATAGCGCCAACAACCAGATCGTTTCCGCCGAGGAGCGCGCCAAATACAAAAAAAAGGCCGATGACTTGCTCCTGGACCTCCAGATCCGCGGCGAGTCCATCTCCAACTACTACGCCACCACCGAATCCAAACGCCGCGATGAAATGGTCCGTCACGTCAACGACCTCACCACTGAAATCCGCGGCGTCCTGGAGGCCATGGCCAAGAAACAGGGCTACACCCTGGTCCTGGACCGCACCGCCTTGACCATGACCGGCAATCCCCTGGTTCTCTACACCAGCGGTGAAAACGACCTGACCGAGCCGCTCATCAAAGAACTCAACTCCACCGCCCCGGCCACGCCCGCCCCCGAACCCAAAAGCCCCCCCGACACCTCGCTGCTGCCCGCTCCCGACGCCAAAATCCCGCCCGACAAGCCCGCCCCCAAATGATTGACGGGCCTGGCCGATTTCCATTTAATTCCACCATGTCACCAGATCGTCTTACCATCAAAGCCCAGGAATCCCTCCAGCAAGCCCAGCAAGTCGCCCAGCGCAACTCCAATCAGGAAGTGGACACCCTCCACCTCCTGGCCGCCTTGCTCGAACAAAAGGAAAGCCTGGTTCCCGCCCTCCTGGAGAAGCTCGGCGTCCCGGCTGCCGGCCTGGCTGCGGCCGTCCAACGCGAGACCGACCGCAAACCCAAGGTCCACGGCGCCCCATCCGCCGACCTGTTCCTCAGCCCGGCCTTGAAAAAAACCCTCGATGCCGCCGCCACCCAGGCTTCCCGCCTCCACGACGAATATGTCAGCACCGAGCACCTGCTCCTGGGCCTTCTCGAAGAGGCCGGAGCGCCCTTGAAGAAAATCCTGCAAAGCTCCGGCCTGACCCGCGACCCCCTTTTAAAAGCCCTGGCCGAACTGCGCGGCCACCAGCGCGTCACCGATCCCAACCCCGAAGACAAATTCCAGGCCCTGGAAAAATATGGCCGCGACCTCACCGCCCTGGCCCGGGCCGGCAAAATTGACCCCGTTGTCGGCCGCAACGAGGAAATCCGCCGCGTCATGCAAGTCCTTTCCCGCCGCACCAAGAACAATCCCGTCCTCATCGGCGAGCCGGGCACGGGCAAAACCGCCATCGTCGAAGGCCTGGCCCGCCGCATCGTCAGCGGGGACGTGCCGGAGTCGCTCAAAAACAAAAAGCTCGTCGCCCTGGATTTGGGCGCCATGATCGCCGGCGCAAAATTCCGCGGCGAATTTGAAGACCGCCTCAAGGCCTTCCTCAAGGAAGTCACCGCCAGCGAGGGCCGCGTCCTGCTGTTCATTGATGAATTGCACACCATCGTCGGCGCGGGCGCGGCGGAGGGCGCCGCCGACGCCGCCAACATGCTCAAGCCGCCCCTGGCCCGCGGTGAACTGCGCTGCATCGGCGCCACCACCCTGGATGAATACCGCAAACACATCGAGAAAGACCCCGCCCTGGAACGCCGTTTCCAGCCCATTTACATCACCGAACCCAGCGTCGAAGAAACCATCGCCATCCTCCGCGGCCTGAAGGATCGTTACGAAGTCCACCACGGCGTCCGCATCCAGGATGCCGCCCTGGTCGCCGCCGCCACCCTTTCCCATCGTTACATCACCGGCCGTTTCCTCCCGGACAAGGCGGTGGATCTCATGGACGAAGCCGCCTCCCGCCTGCGCATGGAGCAGGACTCCATGCCCGCCGAACTGGATCAACTGGAGCGCCAGATCATGCAGTTGGAAATCGAGCAGAACGCCTTGCGCAAGGAAAAAGACGACGCCTCCCGCGAGCGGCTCAAAAAAATCGAGCGCGACCTGGCCAATCTCAAGGAGAAAGCCGCCCGCCTCAAAGCCACCTGGCAAAACGAAAAAGCCGCCATCAACGCCATTTCCATCCTCAACAGCCAGTTGGAGGAAGCCCGTCAAGAACAAGAATCCGCCCAGCGCGCCGGCGACCTCAACCTCGCCTCCCAAATCCAATACGGCCGCATCCCCGAACTGCGCCGCAAGCTCGACGCCGCCCAGAAGGAATTCGCCCGCCGCGAGGGCGCCCGCCTCCTCAGCGAGGACGTCACCGAAGAGGACATCGCCCGCGTCGTCGCCGCCTGGAGCGGCGTGCCCGTCAGCCGCCTGCTGGAGGGCGAGCGCGAAAAACTGGTCCACATGGAGGAACGCCTGCGCCAGCGCGTCGTCGGCCAGGGCGAGGCCATTGCCGCCGTGGCCAACGCCGTCCGCCGCGCCCGCAGCGGCTTGCAGGACCCCAACCGTCCCCTGGGCTCCTTCATTTTTCTCGGCCCCACCGGCGTGGGCAAAACCGAACTGGCCCGCGCACTGGCAGAATTTCTATTTGACGAAGAAAACGCCATGATCCGCATTGACATGAGCGAATACATGGAACGCCACGCCGTCGCCCGCCTCATCGGCGCCCCCCCCGGCTACGTCGGCTACGAGGAAGGCGGCCAGCTCAGCGAAGCCGTCCGCCGCCGCCCCTACAGCGTCGTCCTCTTCGACGAAATCGAAAAAGCCCACGCCGATGTCTTCAACGTCCTCCTCCAGGTCCTGGACGACGGCCGCCTCACCGACGGCCAGGGCCGCACCGTGGATTTCAAGAGCGCCCTCATCATCATGACCAGCAACATCGGCTCCCCCATCATCCAGGAATTCTTCTCCGCCGGAGCCGGCGCCGCCGCTGGCGAGCACGCCCGCATGGAAGAACTGGTCCGCGCCGAATTGAAGAAATACTTCCGGCCCGAATTCCTCAATCGCATTGACGACATCATCATCTTCCACAGCCTGGATGAAAAAGAAATTGCCGCCATCGTCGAAATCCAGTTGCAGCGCCTCAAAGATCGTCTGGCCCAGCAACAACTCACCGTCACCCTCGACCCCGCCGCCACCCGCTTTCTGGCCAAGGAAGGTTACGATCCACAATTCGGCGCCCGCCCCCTCAAGCGTGCCATCCAGGAGCTTCTCCTCAACCCGCTGGCCATGAAACTCCTCGCCGGCGAATTCAAGCCCGGCGACACCGTCAAAGTCACCGCCGCCGCCGGCAACCTGAGATTTCAGCCCCAGAAATGACGATTGGCCGAAGGATCTGTCGGCTGCCCAAAGAGACATTCAGGATGCCGTTGACCGTAGTTAAACTGCTGGCATACTCTCAACGATGAAGCTGCGCGACCATCAAGGATTTCTCTCGCTCTACTATGAGCCAAACGCCGTGGAGGTTGCCACGGGCGAGGCAGACTCGTTCGCTTCAGCCGAGTCGTGGCAGCGGGAGACAAAGCAACTTGGGCAGGTAGCCACGCCCGAGCCGATTGCGGCGCTGATGGCGAAGTGGGTGATGTCGGCCAAGCCGCGCACGGTGCTCGATCCAGGGGCGGGCTTCGGCGGGCTGCTGGCCGCGTGCCGTAAACTCGACGGGAACGTCCAGTTGGCAGGGGTGGAGCGGGACGTTGAAACGCTGAAACGGGCGAAAATGACTGCGCCGCGCGGCGCGAAACTGATTCTGGCGGATTATCTCAAGTCCGACGCCGGGTTGTTCGACGGTATTATTGCCAACCCGCCCTACGTAAAGGCGCATCGGCTCGATTATTCTGAGGAGGATTGGCTCTATTTCGAGGAGCGGCTCGGCACATCATTGGATCGGCTCACGAATCTCTATGCGCTGTTCTTGCTCAAGATTTGGGAAGACCTTTCGCAGGGTGGACGCGCGGCGGTCATCCTGCCAGCGGAGTTTCTGAACGCGAACTTTGGCCACGAAATCAAGGACCGTCTGGTGCATGCGATTCGACCGGTGGCGCTCGTGGTGTTCGCCCCTTCAGTGAACCTTTTCGCGAACGCACTCACGACCAGCGCGATCGTGTTTCTGGACAAGGGCCGGCCAGCGGAAGCGCCGGCATGGGCGAAGCGCGTTGGCTCAATCGAAGAGGCAGCGAAATTCGTCTGCCAGCTCTGCGCCGGAACCGTTGGGCGCGCGGGCAACGGTTGCCTGAACTTAATGAAGCTCAACCCCAACGACAAATGGCTCAACCTTCTGTTCAACGAGAAGCGGCAGGCTGACGGACCATCATTCCCTAACCGAGTCGGAGATTACTTCCGTTGCAGCCGTGGCATCGCGACGGGCGCAAATGATTTCTTTTGTTTGAGCCGCGCAGAACTCCGCACCCACCATTTAACGGAAGAGCATGTCGAGCCTTGCGTCACCAAGGCGTTGGACGCACAGGGACTGGTGTTCACACGCAAGGATTTTGATGCCCTGGCCGCCAGCGGTCGCCGCTGTTTCCTGCTGAACCCCTCCCGCAACGGCCCAGACCTCAAGCGCTATCTGAAGCTCGGCGAGGAGCGGCGCATTCCTCAGCGCCATTTGCCAAGCCATCGTCCGGTCTGGTATATGCCGGAGAAACGCGCCGTGGCGGACATTTGGGCAGCCGTCTTTTCGCGCGGGTCGGCGAAGTTCATACTGAACACCTCTGGCGCAAGAAACCTGACATGTTTCCACGGCCTCTACGCCAAACCGGGCTGCGACTGCCTGTCACCGCTGATGACGTTGTTCTTGAACAGTTCCGACGGGCGGCGGGCGTTCTCCCAAGTAAACCGGTTTTATGGCGACGGCTTGGACAAGCTTGAACCGAAAGACGTGGAAGATATGCCCTGCCCCGACTTCCCAACGCCAACCACGGCTTCGAGCAGGGAACTCCAAGCCAAGCTCATTGGGTTGGGAATACTCGCGCAACCAGTCAGGCAGGCGGCGATTGACCTGCTTGCATCCGTTTTGCTGCGTCTGCCGCTTCGATGATCCTTTGAAGCTCGGCTTTGTCAAAGACGACTTTGCCTCCTGAGAATTCTACGACAACCACCACGCGACCGTTGCCCAGTTGTTTGAACGAAGCTTTCAGCAACTGTGGTTGCTCGAACTCAGTGGAGAGACATACACCAGACGTCAGAGGAATGTAGATCGTGGATTTGAACTGATTTCTGGCGAAGCGAACAATCCGATATTTTTTGGATTTTGGCGACTGAGCGAGCAACTCCAAAATGCGATCGAATCCGATGGCATACACGCGACCGAACAACACCTGAACGTAATAATGCGGCACGTCGTGAATCTCGATCCACATTACCACATTTCGGACATCCTCCACTTTCGGTGTGAAACTCAGCTTTGCAGGATCACGTTCCCCATCGAGCGTCTGCTGACTTGATCGCACTTCAAGGGCTGCAACCGCTTTTTTCGCAATACTGATCAGATCGTTGGCGCTCTCGCCTTCGAAACTCCCTTGCGGCATCTCAGGTTTGCGGAAGACAAGAAGGTCGGGGCGCTTGCCGATCCCTTTCAATTCTTGCTGGTGCTCCAAATAGAGTTTCACAAAGCCGTCCTCACCCGCAATCAGGCGATCCTGGCGTCCATAGGAAACCGCGCACACATCCAGGCCCGATTTGTTGACAGCGACCCGCACCACTCCTTCCGCCCAGTCGCCGAGTTCTCGATTGATGATGAAATTGGAAGCGCCTTGCGAGGGAGCGTGCGGGTCTTGTGCGCCTGCGATTGCCTTCTGGATATTTTCCGGCACGCTGTCCCATACGCCGGCTAAAAACTCGCTCAGTATCTCCGAGGGTATGAGATTGAGTTTGTCGGTCGAGTTCAAAAGTTTCGTGATCTCGTCCGGCTGGGTTCCCGTGATCGCCTCGCGGATGTCCTTCTTCTTGAGGAAGTTCGCAAGTGCGCCTCTCGGAAATTGCCGCTTCTGTGTTGCGGGATCGAACAGCGGCTTTACGTCTGCGTGAACTCCTTTGAACAATTCTTGGATTCTCGCAGCGTAACTCATCGCTTCTTCTCCTCGAAGGTGAACAGTTCCCTGACCTCAACCCTGAGCGCTTCGGAAAACTTTTCCAACCCGGCGACGGATGGAGCGTTCACACCACGTTCCACGAGGCTAATGAACTCAACCGAGCAGCCGACAGCTTCGGCAAGTTGTTCTTGTGTGAGCTTCCTGGCCCGGCGCAGGTCGCCAATACGTTTGCCCAGTTTTCGTTGAAGCACGCAGTTTAACTACCACTTCACCCGGATATTCACCACGCAGCTAAACTACGTGCTGCACAAATGCGCCCGCGCCAGTGTCCTTCGCCGGTTTTTTCCCGGTTGCATTATTGGCAAATTGGGCGAAATTTACCGAAATATTGATGGAATTGCATTATGGACCAACAAAACTTTCCCCCCTTTAATCTCACCCGCCTGCTCCAAACCGTCTTCACTCCCGCACCGGGTGAACGCCTCGCCATCCTCATTGACCTGGCCGATCCCAGGCTGGTCCGCGACTTCGCCTTCCTCAAAGACCCCGGCCTTTCCATCCAGCGCCACGCCTATGAGGTTTTTTACCAGGGGCTGAAAAAGGGCGGCCTGGCCGAACTCAAACTGACCGGCGGCGACTTGTTCGCCTATCAAATCACCGGCGGCAGCAATCTCGATCTGCCCGATCAGGCCTTCGATCCCGCCGGAAAAGAACTGAGCCTGGAAAAAGACGTTTACCCCAAATACAACATCCTCCTTTGCATTTCCACCTTCTCGGCCACCGCCCCTTTGACCGCCTTTGCCAAACGCTTCGGCTTCCGCGGCGCCACTTTGCACGGCCTCAACGACATCATTTTGCGCACCGGCCTCGCCGTGGACTATAACGAAGTCAGCCGCCAGGCCGAAAAACTCCGGCTCGGCCTGACCGGCGCCGATTCCTTTGAAATTGATTTCCTCCTCCTCGGCCAAAAACACACCTTGAAACTGCTCTGCGGCCGCCAGGAAGCCCAGAAAAGCCACGGCCTTTGCCCCCGCGGCAAGCCCGATGTCGCCAACCTGCCCGCCGGCGAAGTCTATTTCGTGCCCCGGAGCGCCGAAGGCGTTTTCCCGCTGCGCTACGAGGACGGCACCATCGGCCTCATGCAAGTGTCGGGCGGCCACATTCAAAAAGCCGTCCTGGCCCAGGGCCGGCAAAGCGAAGTGGACGCCCACAACCGCAAACTCCTCTCCGACCCCGTCACCGGCCAGATCGGCGAACTGGGTTTCGGCACCCAGGAACTGCCCCCGTCGGGCCGTGACATCCAGGACGAAAAAATCCTCGGCACCCTCCACGTCGCCACCGGCCGCAGCGATCACCTGGGCGGGGCGCTGACCCCCGACAAATTCGCCAGCGCCAAAAACGCCACCCACGACGACATCCTTTTTTCCCCGTCCAAAACCCCGGAAATCCGCGTCACCCAGGTGCGCATGCAGCGCGGCAGTCAACACGAAATAATCATTGAGGACTACCGCCCTTCCGCTTACCTGCGCCAATTGCTGGCCGCTTGAGCCGCCGCCCTGACCCGTGCCGCCGCTCGAACAGCGCCGGTGAAAAAGCCCCTGCCATGACCCGCGCCTATTATGAGAGCGACCACGCCGCCGCGGAATATCTTCTCCTTCATTACGGCGGCGCGGGCCGCTCCAATTTCCCGGCGCGCTGCGCCAGCCAACTGCTGGCGCGGCCTCTCCCGCCGCCCGCGCGCGGCCTGGACCTCGGTTGCGCCGTGGGCCGCTCCAGCTTTGAACTGGCCCGGCGCTGCGCCGAGGTGGTGGGGATTGACGCTTCCGCGCGCTTCATCGCCATCGCCCGCCAGTTGCAGCAAAAGGGCTCGAATCCCTTTCCAGACCGCCGAAGAAGGCCGGCTCACCCGCCGCCGCCGCGCCGTCGTGCCCCGGGAAATTGACCGCCAGCGCGTCCGCTTCGAGCGGGGCGACGCCGTGAACCTCCCGTCCGGCCTGGGTCTGTTCGACGTGATTCTCATGGCCAATCTGATTGACAGACTCGGCCATCCGCGAAAATGCCTGGCCCAAATGCGCCATTTTTTGCGCCCGGGCGGCCGGCTCCTCATCACCTCCCCTTACACCTGGCTGGTGGAATACACGCCGCGCCGCCGCTGGCTGGGGGGTTTTGTGCGTCAGGGCCGCCCCGTCAGAACGTTCGACACCCTGCGTCAAATCCTTTCCCCGCATTTTCGACTTGTCAGCCGCCGCGATCTTCCCTTCCTCATCCGCGAACACGCCCGCAAATTTCAACTGGGCCTGGCCGAGGCCAGCCTCTGGCTGCGCCGCCCCTGGCGCCTTTGACTTTTCCGTTGCCGTTTTCCCCATCCTCATCCTAATCTTATCCGATCGAATGCACGACCAATCCCCGCCAGCCGCGACCGCCCGGGAACCGGGAGATGCGAGGCTGGGCGATGTGCCTCCAGCGGTCGCCCGCCAGTCTTTGCATTGGTTGCAGCGTTACCTCGCCGGGCGTTTCGGCGGCCCGACCACTGCGCCGGTGGCCGGCGCGTGGACCCGGGGACAACTGATCAAAGCGGCAGGCCCGCTGCCCGAAGAACCACGCCCTTTGCCGGGGACACTGGCCTTTTTCGAGGCCCAGGTTGCGCCGGGCCTGCTGCGCTGGAACCATCCCCGCTTTGCCGCCTACTTCGCGACCAGCGCGCCCGCGCCCTCCATTATTGCCGAGGCGTTGGTGGCCGCCCACAACAGCAATGCCATGCTCGCTTCGGCCAGTCCGGCCGGGGCGGAACTCGAAGCCATTGTTGGACAATGGTACCATCAACTGCTGCACGTTCCGGCCTGCCTCTCCCCTCAATTGTTCACCAGCGCCTCCCAGAGTCATCAGCACGCCCTCGTGGCCGCCATCAACCGGAAAACCAAGGGCTTGGCGCGGCGGGCTGGCCTGACCGGTCAGCGTCCTTTGGCCATTTATACTTCGGAGCTGGGCCACTTCTTCGCCCGCAAGAACGCAGTGGCCGCGGGCCTCGGCGAGGCCTGGGTGCGGGCGGTTCCGGCCGATGAGCGAGGCTCGATGGTTCTCAGCGCCTTGGATCAAATGATCGCGGCCGACATCGCCGCCGGGATCCAGCCCGTCATGGTGATTGCCACGGTGGGCACGACTTCCATCACCTCGGTGGATGAGGTGGCCGGCATCGCCCAAATCTGCCGGCGGCATGCGGCCTGGTGTTATGTGGACGCGGCTTACGGGGGCGCCTTTGCCTGTCTGCCGGAGTGCCGCTGGGTGGCCGACGGATGGGACTTGGCCGATGCGGTTTGCGTCAATCCCCACAAGGGATTGTTTGTGCCGCAAGGCTGCAGCGTGCTGTTTCTGAGGGACCGCCAGGAGTTGCGCCGGGTGTGCGACCACCGCGCCGAGTATCTCCCGGCCTCCGACCCTGAAGAAGGTGATCCGATGGATTTCACCTTCTTGTGCGGCGTGCGGGTCAACACTTTGGCCTCATTCTTCAACCTGATGACCTTCGGCGCCGAAGGAATGCGCCGGCGCGTGCGGGCAGTCCTGGGCCTGGCCACCTTTGCGGCCGGCCAAATCGCGGGCGATCCCATGTTCGAGCTTCTCGCCCGTCCCCGGTTCAGCACGGTCTGTTTCACTCTGCGAGGCGATCCTGGCCAGTCGCGGCAGGCCGTGGATGCAACCATCTGTCAAGTGTGCAGCTCCATTCAAGCCGCCGGCCGCTGCTGCATCTCCCAAACCCGCTACCGCAACCGCCTCTGGTTCCGTTTGGCCATAGGGAACCTCAACACCACCCGCGATGACGTGAACTTCATCCTCGACGAAGTGCGCCACACCGTCATCCAGGCCAAAGCCGGGGGATTTGCTTCGCCGCCCGCGGCTTCCACCCCCATTCACGGCGTCCGGCGTTTGAAAGCCCAAACCAAGAGCACGAAACCGCAGACAAAGAGCAAAATCGCGATGAGGGTTCCAACCAGGCGCAGCAGGCGGGCATGACGGAGAAGTTTGTCGCGCTTGGCCTGCTCGGCAATCTTGAAAAGTTCGAATTGCCGGGCCAGCGCCTCGGGATCGGCCCCTTTCTGGCGGATGCGCAAGGCCAGCCATCCCGGCCCGGCCGCGCCGAAACTGGCCGGCAGATTCTCCAGCATTTCACGGCTGGCTTCGGTGAAGCCGGCCTCCGTCCGCCAATAGGGCGCGGTTTCGCGTGTCCACAGCCGGAACAGTCCGTGATTTTGCGCGGTGCTTTGCAGTTGTTGCCACAGCCGTGGACGCCAGAGGTCGGTTTGGCCGAAATCGCCAAAAGTCTCGCTGTGGATGCGGCCTTGGTTCCCGGCTACTTGCAAGGCGATGGCGGCGGCCACGCCCCCCCGGTCGTCCTCCGCCACTTGAAAGTCGGTGAACTGTTTTTCCAACTGGGCGACGGGAAACTGCTCCGCCTGCCAGAGCGCTTTCAACTGCTCCAGATCATCGGTCGTGGCCCGCCGGGTGCGATGACTGCTCAGAGGGTTCACAGGGCGCTATGCGCTGTTGGGATAGGAGCCGAGCACTTTGGCGAAATTGCAGACGCTTTCCAGGCTGGCAATGGCCCTGGCCACCTTGCGGTCCTTCATGTGCCCGTCGCAGTCAACAAAAAAGAAATACTCCCAGGCCTTGCGCTTGCTCGGGCGCGATTCAATTTTTGTCATGTTCAACCGGTAACGGCGGAAGGGGCCCAGCGCGTTGTAGAGCGCCCCGACTTCATCGGCGATGCTCAACATCAGGCTGGTGCGGTCGTGGCCGCTGGGCGGGCTGCACTGCCGGCCCAGGACCAGGAAGCGGGTGGCGTTGCCCGTGAAATCCTGGAGGTTGTGCTCGATTATTCTCAAACCGTATTTCTCCGCCGCCAGCACCCCCGTGATGGCCGCGGTCCTGGGGCGGCGCGCCGCGCCCGTGGCCGGGCCGGGCGGCTGGGCCGCCAGTTCGGCCGAGCGGGCGTTGGAGGACGTTTCCAGGATTTCCGCCCCGGGCAAATTCCGCCGCACCCAGAGGCGGCATTGGGCCAGGGCCTGGGGATGAACATAGAGGCGCCGCACCTCCCTGGCGGCCGCCCGGCCCGCCAGGCAATAGCGGATGGGCAGGATGATTTGCGCCACAATTTTGAGATCGCTCTCCACGAACATGTCCAGCGTTTCCTCCACCACTCCTTCGGTGGAATTCTCCACCGGCGCCACCCCGTAATCGGCGCGATTTTTGCTCACCTCGGAGAAAACATCCGCGATGGTTCGTTGCGCGGCGTAACGCAGGCTGGCCCCGAATTTCCGGATGGCCGCCTGGTGGGTGAAGGTGGCCTCCGGCCCGAGGTAGGCGATGGTCATGGTCTTTTGCAGCGAGAGCGCGCTGGACATGACTTCGCGATAAATGGCGCGCAAGGACTCGTCGGTGATGGGCCCCGGGTTTAACTTGCCGAGGCGCTGCAGCACCATCCGCTCCCGATGCGGCACGTAAATGGCTTCGCCCGCCTTGACCTTGATGGCGCCGATTTCCAGAACATGCCGGGTGCGCTCATTGAGGAGCTGGACGATGCGGGCGTCCAGCCGGTCAATGGCCTTGCGCAGTTCAGGAATGTTCATTGCCGGAAACGATACACAACTCCCGCCCAAAAGCAGGAGAAAAATGTTGTCCGAACCAATTTTCAGCAAGCTCTGGTCAACCTTCAGGCAGTAGAGTTGACACCTTGCGAATCGCCCTCAAGCCAACTCTTCAAAATCGTCTTCACGCTCGAACTGGAATTCATCGAATCTCTTGTTGCCTCGTAAGATTGTCATAAAGTTGAGTTACTCCGCGGAATTGTCTTTGGGCGGTTGAGGTTCGCCGGCGGGCGGCTCAGGAACGGCGGCCTCCGGCGCTTTTTCCTGCTCCACTTCCGCCAGGCTGAGTTGCTCGGGGGCGACCGTGGCCAGGCCGGGATCGGCTGTCAATAATCCTTCCGGGCGCGTCACCGGGATGCGGCGCAGTTCGTCGGCGGCGGGCAATCCATCCAGGCTGGGCAAACCAAAATACTCCAAAAACAAGGGCGTGGTCCCGTAGGTCATGGGATGGCCCACCACGTCGGCCCGGCCCGCTTGCCCGATCAGCCCGCGCTCCTGCAAGGTCGCCATCACCCCGTCTATGGTGACGCCCCGGACTTGCTCGATTTCGGCGCGCGTGACCGGCTGACGGTAGGCGATGATGGCCAGGGTTTCCAACGCCGGCAGCGAAAGGCGCGGCGGGCGCGCCTTCAATCCCACCAGCGCGATGACCCACGGCGCGTATTCCGGCTGGGTGACAAATTGCCAGGCCCCCGCCACGCAGGCCAGCCGGTAGCTGCGCCCGGCCGTTTCGTGGTCGCCGCGCAATTGTTCCAAGGCGGCCTCCACGGCGTCCTCCTTCGTTTTTTTGAACGGCTTGGCTTCGTCCCCATGCCCGGCGGCGGCGGCCAGGAGATCGCGCAGCTCCTTGGAGGTGAGCGGTTTTTGGGCGGAAAACAGAATGGCTTCCAATATCAATTTGAGTTCCATGTTCAGGCGGTCACCGGCCGGGCCGGCGTTCTGGTGATTTCAATTTCCCCGAAGTCTTGCCGCTGGATGCAGAGGAGTTGTTTGAGCCGGATCAATTCCAGCAGCGCCAAAAAGGTGCAGACCACTTCGGAACGGCTGCCGGCGCAGGCAAACAAATCCGAGAATTTCACCACGGCCTGCTCCGCCGTCAATTTGAGCAGGTATTCGATTTTTTCGCTGACCGACCATTTGTCTTCAAAAATGTCGCGCAAATCCTCGCGTTGGCCGGTTCGTTGCAGCACGGCCTGGAGGGCGTTGATCAGATCGAAGAGCGACACGTCCGGTTTGCGCGCGGCGGGCGCGGGCAGATCCGGCCGCCCCGGCAGGCGGGGATAGATGTTTTCCTGCGCGATTTCGCGCTGCTGCAACAGGGCGGCGGCGTCCTTGAATTTCTTATAGGCCACCAATTGGCGGATCAGTTCCCAGCGCGGGTCTTCCCCTTCGTCCTCTTCCCCGGCGGGCGCTTGCATCTCCTTGGGCAGCAACTCGCGGCTCTTGATATACATAAGGGTGGAGGCCATGACCAGGAATTCCCCGGCGACCTCCAAATCCAGCAGCCGCATCACCTCGATATATTCGATAAACTGGGTGGCCAGCTTGGTAAGATTGACCTCGTAAATATCCACCTCCTCCTTCTTGATGAGGTGGAGCAGCAGATCCAGCGGCCCCTCAAAAACTTCAAATTTGATTTTGTATTCGGCCATGGCCTATGCCCGAATGCTAGAACTGCGCTCTGCCGTTTGGCAACGCTAGAGTGGAACAATCCGGGAATGGTGGATTGTGAATCGAGAATAGTGAAAGCACAACATCCCCACTTTCCCAATTCAACATTCAACCTTCAAAATTCCCTTAAATCCGCAATTCCCTACCTCCCCGCCAGCGCCTGTTCCTTCCCCGTCCCGCACTGCCGCCGCCAGTGTTCGGCGCGATGGGCCAGTCCCAACTCCGCCAAATAGCCTGCCTGGATGGACATGGGGACGAGCACCGCGCGGTCCGGGTTCATCTCGTGATCCAGGATGTTGGCGACATGCACCGCTGTCAGCGGGTGGAAACCCGACCCGGCCAGTTGCCTGGGGTAGTGATGCAAGGCCACCGCTTCCACGATGGGCCGGGGCAGTCCCCAGATGCCCAGCAGACATCCGCCCAATTCCGCGTGGCCGGCGTTGGGGAAGAGTTGCGTTTCCGCGTCCCAAAAGCTGCATTTTTCCTCGCGGGCCAGCACCAGGGTCTTGGCAAACAGTCCGGGCAGATTGGCGCAGAAAAGCAACTTGCCGATGTCATGCAGCAGACCGGCGGCAAAGGCCTGCTCGGCCACCTCCAGGCCGCCCTTTTCCATCAGGGCAATTTTCTGCGCCATCTGGCCCACGTTGACACTGTGGCGCCAGAGCGACTCGACGGAAAATCCGGGCAGTTTGATTTTATCGAAAGAAGAGACGGTGTGGGCGAGGAGGACCAGGGCTTTGGTGGTTTCCAGGCCGATGTAAGCGATGGCCTCCAGCGGCTGGTTGACCTGCAATTCCAGCCCGAAGACCGCCGAGTTGGCCAACTGCAACACCTTGGCGGTGATGGCCGGGTCCTCCGCGATCAGTTCGCCGATTCTTTCCAGCGAGGCGCGCGGGGAGCGGATTTCCTCGACCACCTTGAAATAGGTGGTGGGCGGGCTGGGCACCTGGCGCATTTGCGCGATCAGCCCATGCACCGCCTGGCTGGGCAGCCAGACCTCGTGGGCGAAGGCCTCCTCCAGCGCGTTCAAAAGGGTCTCCACTCCGAATGGTTTCAACAGGTGGTGGTGCGGCTTGCCCACGCACTGCACCGTGTTGTCCGTGTCGGCAACGTCGGAGAGCACGAAGCGGTGGGCGGAGGGCTGGCGCTGCATGAACTGGTCCAGCAACTCAAGCCCGTTCATGTCTGCCAGCAGCACGTCGGCCACCACCACCGCGAAGTTGAATTGATGCGCCAGGGACAGCGCCTCCTGGCCGGTGCGGGCGCACTGGGCCAACCACTCCCCTTCCACGGTGGCGGTATGGGCCTGAAATTCGTTCCAAAGGGCCTGATCTTTGGCGACAAACAGAATGCGCTTCTTCATTTTGGCTTATCAGAAGGCGACGCCCCGCCGGCGCCCTCGGTCACAATCATTCGAGCTGCCTTTACCCAGGCATTATCGTCAGAACCACGCCAAAACTTGAGCCGGCCAAAAAGAACCAACCCAACGGCTGTTTCCTGCTTCCGGAGAGGGTGCGCTCCCAGGCGCGCCACGGGCCGCGCCTCGGGGCCCGCCTCACCGATCCTCCTCATTTTGGATGCGACCGCATCCCGCCACTGCCACCATGCCGTTTGCCAGTTTCCCCGCCCCAAGAGGCGGCGGGAGCCTCAGCCGGCAGGGAGGGAGCCAGGTAATTGTCCATCAAACATGAAGCGACCCGCACTTTGCTGACTTGTAACGTCCCTCCCGGATTAGGACGGGGTCAGGAGTGCGGCCACAATGCGGAAGCCGTACCAGACGCCAAAAGTGATCAACGCCGCGGTCCGATAGCGAAGGGACGCAACTTTGCTCACGCCGAGGCTCAAAACCCCCAGCCACCAAATATCGCCCGCGTCTATCATGGACAAAAAGACATGCGCCTTGTTGGTCGCAGTGGGATTGGCCAGGAAGAGGGTCGGGCTGGCTGTGGCCAGCAGGTTATCCTTCCACAAGACCAGGAAGCTGCGGAGGATTTTTTGCGGGACGTCCAGCACCAGGGCCAGTCCGCAGATTTCGACCACTTTCATGTAAGCGAGCCTGGCCCCTGGGCAACATTTAAGCGCGAGCCACAGCGCCGCGCCCATCAGAAAAAGCCCGGCCACGGATGTCAGCATGGCCAAACCGCCCCCGACGATTCTCATGACCGCCGGTGTTATGTATTTCTCGGCCATGGCCGCGCCCTGGTCGGCTTGCGCCTGGGTGATTTTGCCCGCCGCAACTTGTTTTTGCATCCCCTTTTCCCGCTGCTCCTGCAGGCCGCGCAAAATGGCCGGCTGCGAGAACGCTATGCTGGTGTAAACCACCGTGGCGAGGCAGGCCAGGATCAACGGCACCAGCCAGTTGGAGGCGCGCACGGGCGCCTGCTTGATTTCCGCAAAGACTTCGCCGGGCGCGGCGATGACGTTGGTAAGGCGGTCCGTGAGCGACGAAGGCCCGGGCGGAGCGCCCTCGGACGGGGCCGGAGCAATTGGTGCGGCATCCATAGAAATTCTGTTGATACGCTTTTACCACTTTGGCCTGCCAGCGCAACCTTTCTTACAAGAGGAACCCCGGATTTTTACCAGCCGGCAGGGACAAATGATGCTTCGCCTTTCCATCCCCAATCGCAATCCCCCATCCCCTATCCGCAGTTGAGGAATTGCCGGATGAGAACGCAGAGTTGGCAATAGAAAAAAACCCTTCGGGTTCTTTGCGCTCTTTTGCGGCAAATCAAGTCCGCCATCCCCAATCCGCAATGGGATTACTTCCCCAAGGCCGTCACCTGCAAATCCGCAAACCAAATCGGCGTCCCCGAATAGGGCGTTCCCCAAAGCGAGGCCTTGCCGTGGGACGGCGCGGTTTTTTCCTCCACCGCGACCATCCAATCCTTCGGTTCCGGGGTCCCTTGCTCCCACGCTTTGCCTTCCACCATCCAGGATGGCCCGTCGGTGGCGCGCACTTGCAGCCGCAGCATCGTCCAGGCGCCCGACTTCCAAACCAGGGCGGTGTTGGTGCGCATTTCATCCCCCTGGTAAATCTCCAGCGCCCCTTTGCCCGGCGAAACTCTCAGGCAATAGCCGCTGGCGCCATTTAACCCCACCCCAAAAGACGGGTAGCGCCGTTTCGTGCCCGTGCCAAAAATCCGCGCGCTGACACACACGCCGGAATTGGTGGCCGGCCCGAACAGCGCGCCGTAGAAATTTTCCGCAGGGGCGCCCGGCAACTCCAGCACCTTGCGGCCTTCCGCCTCCTTGACCTTAAAGTCGCCGTCCATCACCTTAATGTCCTCCGGCAGCGCGTCCACCGCCGCCTTCTCAAAATTATTTTCGTAAAGCACCTGTCCATCCGTTCCCTGCGCCTGCGCCATCCCCGCCCAAAAGCCGCAGACAACCACAACTGAAATCCGGCAAACTATTTTCGCAAAATTCATTCTCATCGAATTCATTTTAGTAGGGAGATAAAATACCTCAACCGGAAAATTATTCCCCGGAGAAGATTTCAGCAGTTGCCGAATTGTCCCGTTTCGGCGAGTATGTCCGCATGAGTGTTGCCGAATTGCCCATTCAGATTGACCGCGAGCAAATTGCGCGTTTCTGCCGGGAACGCGGCATTCGCAAACTGAGCCTCTTCGGTTCGGTCTTGCACAAGAGTTTCGATCCGCAGCGCAGCGACGTGGACGTGCTGGCGGAATTTGAGCCGGGGGTGCTGAAAAGCGTCGGCTTCCAATACTTCGGTTATGGCGAGGAACTCGCGGCCATCCTCGGACGCAAGGTGGATTTTTGTTCGCGGTTGCACCCGCTGATTCTTGGCCGCGTCAAGGACGAGTTGTTTCCTGTGTATGAGCGCGCCTGACGCAGATTTGACGTTGCGGCAGATCGTCGAGATCTGCGACAAGGCCCGCGAGTTAAGGAACTCCCTGACGTGGGAGGAATTTCGCGGCGACTGGCGCCAGCAGATGTTGGGCGAGCGGTTGGTGGAGGTTTTAGGCGAGGCCGTCAAACGGCTGCCCGATGATTTGCGCAACCGGCATCCGCAACTGCCTTGGAAAAAGATTGCCGGCACGCGCGATTATATCGCCCACGGCTACGACAGCGTGGATTATGACGTAATCCGGGGTGTGCTCGATGTTGAGGCGGGCAGGTTGAAAGAATCTGTGCAGGCCATTCTCGCCAAGGAATTTCCCGAAGCGCCCTCATAAGAACCTCGTGCCACGAGCATGAACAGCCTTGATTTAAGAAAGCGACTGCATCCCCTGTGGATTATCGCACTCTGTGGCGCGCTTCTATTTGGAGCCGTAACTTCGTACCTGATGGAGTCCCCTTCGATAGACATTGACTTTGCGATAGCAGCACCGCACAGGCTGATTCTACGCCTTATAGGTTAGCACACAGGTTTTTTCAATGGTGATAACGTTCTTTTCAGCGGTTTTTACAATCTTGTCGCTACTGAAACATTTGAAGTAATGGTAAACGCGGTTCTTGGCGCGGTTCTTTTTGTTTTCGCACCGGCCTTCTGGCGAGGTTGGCACAACAAATGGGCGGGCATCATTACTTTCTGTGTTGCATTTTTTGGTTCTCCGGTTCTGGCATGGCGTTGGGAGGCCAATGCGATCGCTGGTGGGCAACCGTCGTTGCCGCTGTTGCCCTTAGTAGTTGGCGCGGCTATTTCTGGCTTTGCATTAGGCTGTGTGGTCGCCAAAACGACGCGCCGACAGTTGGGTGTTGGGATTCTTGCTACACTCGGTGTGCTGGGGGTGTATGCGGGCCTATTTTTTTTGCTTATTGGCGAAGCGATCCGGCATGGCCACATGTAAAGTAATAGAAGAGGCATAAGGTGGTCATCCATTAGTTCGGTTTGTCATATTTTATGACCTTCCACCCAGAACCCGACGCTGCAAAACAGCTTGGCCTTAAAATCTCGCGACGACAGTGGGCTGCTTGCTCATAGATCTCCGCTTCTCCGGGGGCGTGTTCGTCCAAAGGCAACGCCGCATGAAAGGCCGGCTTGTCTCCCCATAGTCCCACCACCGGTGGGACGACGGCGGAAGTTTCACCGCCTCTCTTGCGCTCAACGAGCCTGCGCTGCCAGATCAGGAGCCTGGGTTGGGGTCCCAGAGCTGGAGTTGCTTGAAGTAATCCCGGTAATAGCCGCGGTCACGAGCGAGCAGGCGTTGGGCATGAGTTTGGGCGTGTGCGCCCACAAGAAAGTCGGGCACAACCCGGCTCCGTTGGCCCCCGCGCTGCAAATAGGTCCGAAACATCTCACCGGCAAGAATGGCGCTCGCTTGCGACGAAGGAACAAAAGTGAGATTCCAGTCGGAAAGAAATTGGGGCATTTCGGCGGACGCCAAAGTGGGCGCGAGTTCCGCAAGGACGATTTCGCAAAGAATGAGCGAACCTTCCACCGATCCCCGCCGCAGAGCGGCCATGGATGGGGGCGCGTGCTGAGGGTCGTTCAGCAAGACATCGAGCAGAACGGAGGTGTCAACGGCGGTCACCATCGCGAATCAGCCGTAAATAATCATCGGCGCCGGTTCCGGCAGGCAGTTGGCCGCGACCGCGCCATTTCTCAAACACATCCGGCTCGACTTTCTTCCACGCGACCAGTGTGCCCGCCCGGCTTTGCACTTCGAGCACGGTTCCCGGACCGAGTCCGAGGGCCTCGCGCACTTCCTGCGGGATGCTGATTTTGCCGTCGTCCGTAACAACAGTGCTCATGGAGCCAAGGTAAGGAACCACGCCCGAAAGTCAACCGCAAATTCCGGCTGAGGCCTGGTCAGATTCGGCAGGCGTTCCCTCCTTCGCTCTGCGAGCTTCCCCATTCGTATGGCCTTCCACCTTCGCATGGTCTTCCACCTTCGCCGGGCCTACGGAGGACAGGACGGCGGACAGGACGGCGGGCAGGCAAGCCGGAATTCGACGCTGCAAAACACCCTGGCCGTGAAATCTTGCGACCCCAGTGGGCTGCTTGCGCAGAGATTTCCGCTTCTCAGGGGGCGTGCTCGCCCAACGGTAACGCCGCATGAAACGCTCCTTTTTCACCGCGGCAAATCCAGGAAGGAAAAGACTTTGCCCGCAGATGGACGCAGATGGACGCAGATGAAGAATTCTTGTTTCCCTATCTGCGTCAATCTGCGTCCATCTGCGGGCAATTCTGGTCCCGTTCTTCATTTTGCATTTCTCATTCCTCCCGGAGCGCCTCGATCAAGTCTCCCCGCAACGCCAGCCGCGCCGCCGCCCAGGTCCACAAAAACCCGCTGCCCAGCACCAGCCCCATCGCCGCCAGCAGCGGGCCGAATGATATGGGCGCGCCCGGCGAAAGCAAGACGGGCAGCACCGCCAGGAGGGCCGCCACCATGCCCAGCAACAAACCCAGGCACTGCAGCGCCCCGTGTTCCCAGAGCACCAGCCGGCGCAGCGCGCGCGGGCGGAATCCCACCGCCAGCAGCACCGCCAGCTCCCCGCGCCTTTCCAGCACATTGCGCAGCACCACCACCCCCAGCCCCGCGCTGCCCAGCAGCAAACCGAGCGCGCCCAGCATCTGGAAGGTGTTCAAGTAGGTGTTTTGCACGGCGTTAAAGGCGTTGAGCCGTTCCGCCGCCGGTGTCAATTCCAGCCCCCGGTCCTGCAACGCCTTCGCCAGGGTCCGCGCCACCTCGGCCGCCGCTTTGGGCGGCGCATCCACCAGAAACATGCGATAACCGCTTTCCCCGGGAAACCGTTGCACGAACTCCGCCTCGTCCACCAGCAGGCTTCCCTGCAAAATCGAATTGGCCACCGCGCCCGCGATCCGCACCTTGAACCGATGGCCGTGCTCGTCGGTATAATCCAGCGTGTCCCCGATTTTTTTGCCCAGCGCCCATTGGATGGAGGCTTCATCCCCGATCGCCGGCACTTCCTGGCCGTGGGATGGGCCGCGGCGTTGCAGCGCCGTCCAGGGCCGTTGTGCCAGAGTTTTGTCCGCCAGCCCGGTGAAGGTGAAGGCGCGCCGCGCCTCCAGCAACTCCGGTTTGACCCCCAGCAGCCGCGGGGTGATGGCGCGATTCAAATTCAGGCAACTCGCCTCGTCCCCGTCCCGCACCCGCATCTGCACAAACTCCACCTGATCCAGTTCGGGCTGATGCAGCCCAAAAAAATCCCGGCCCGCTTTCGTGTTCAAGTCTTGCATCACCGGAAACGCCGATTCCCCGATCAACGCAAAACCGCCCGTCCCCGAAGACCGGGCGGCGGCTTCCGGCCGGGCCTCCAGCTTGTTGGCTTCCACGGCGATGATCAAAAAACTTCCGCTCGCCAGCAACGCCACCGTCGCCAGGCTGCGCTTGCGTTGGCGCGCGCAGCCGCGCACCCCCAGTCCGGCCAGCGAGAGCGGTTTGGAAATCCGCGCCTCCGCCAGCGACCGAAACCACACCGCCGCTCCCGCAATCCCCGCCACCAGCAGCAACGCGCCTCCCCCAAAAAACGCTTCCACCGCCGAGCTGTCCCGTTTGCCCAGCGCGCTCGCCGCCAGCGCCAGCGCGCCGAAAAAGCCCGCCGCCGCCACCCAACCGGCCCAGCGCCGCCCGCTTTTTGCCGGCGCGGCTTGCGCCTCCAACTCATTGCCCTGTTCCAACAACTCGCGGGCCGGGCGCTTGGTTTGCGCCCGCAGCGCCAGCCACATCACCGCCGCGCCGATGACGATGCCCGCCGCGCCGCCTCCGGCCAGCGTGGCCGCTGTCACATGAAAGCGCAGGGTGGAATTGGCCACCGCCGCGCTCCACAAGGTCGTCAGCCCCCACAGAATGGCACGCGCATACAACACGCCGCCGGCCACGCCGAGCAATCCGCCCAGCGCCGCCACCACCAGGCCTTCGCCCAGCAGCAAGCGCCGCACCTGCCCCGGGCGCCATCCCAGCGCCAGCAGAATCCCGATCTCCTTCGCCCGCTTTTCCATTCCCAATTGAAAGAGCAACCCCAGCAACAGCAGCGCCGCCGCGATGAGAAAAAAGCTGAACGACAAAAACAGCCCGCCAAATTCCTCCGCCTGTCCGGTCGCCGCCGCCGCCAGCGCCTGCTCCCGCACCGGCAAAAAGGACAGTCCCACCGACGCGGGATTTAGATTTTTCAAAATTTGATGTTCCGCCGCCGCCATGCTGGCGGCTCCGCTTTCGCCCGGCCACCGCACGGCCGTCAACTCCCCGAGGCGGTTCCCCCACATCCGCTGCCCCGCCTGGAGGGTGACGAACGCCTTGGGCGTCCCGCGGTAATCCTTCCAATACTGCTCGTCCTTGGGCCGGATTTTCCCCAGGTCAATGGGAAATCCCGCGTCCCAGTTCGCCGTGGACTCCGCTTTGGCGATCCCTGGAAAGTCCGGCAACAACGACCGGTCGGCCGTCAGCCCCTCCATCGGCGCCACCGCGTAAACGTGGAAAAGGTCCCGTTTCTCCTCCATCCTCTTGGTCGTGCCCGGAATGAAATAGGTCAACGCCAGTTCGTCTCCGGGCTTGGCCTGCAAATCATCCGCCAGCCATTGGTTGATCACGATTTGGTCGTCACCCATGTGCGCTGGCAGCAGCGGCGCGGTCGCCGCCGTCACCATCGAATACGGGGTCGTGTTCGTGCCGGCGCGCATTTCATTGACAAAATACGTTAAGATCAATTCCGGTCCGGCCGCGCGCGCCAGCGCCTCCCGCGCGATGGGGGGATCAATAAACACCCGTTCGCTGCGCAGCTCCAATCCTCCCGGCGACGGGCGCAATTCACATTGGACATCGGCCAGTGTCCAATGCTCGCGCAACAATGCCGGCAGGTTCGTCGCATTCGTCGCGCCATTGACCAGCAGCAAATTCGCCTTGCCCGTCAGGCCGACCTTGTCCTGCAAAAAAGGCAGAGGCACAAACGCGTTCAAGGGCGGCATTTGGTTGGCCTGCAAACCAAAGCGCCCCAATGCCGCGTCCGAGACAATCCCCTTCACGGGCAGACGAAATCCCGAAGCCAGATCCTCCTGCGGGGAAATCGGCGCTTCGAGCGAAAGCAGCGACGGCTTTTGCACGCGCAGCAAAATGGTGTCGCCCGTCTTCACTCCCAACTGCCGCGCGAGCGGCTCATTCAGAACGGCGCCGCTGGTCCAATCATCCGCCAGCTTCGGAGGCGATTGCGCCAGCGCCCAAAAGCGTTGATCCACGCCCAGAACCTGCGCGTGATTGGCCCGTTGCGAGCCGTCGCTGTTGGCGGCCGTGCCGGGCAACAGCAGCACCGCGGCGGCCAGCCCGTTGGAAAGGCCCGGCTGCAAATCATCCGCCAGCGCCGCGCGAAAAAGCCGGTCCTTCCCTGGCAGGGCAAAATCAATTTTCCCCAATCGCGCCAGTCCCATTTCGCGCAAACTTTCCCGCACGCAATCCCCCACCGCCAGCGCGCCCACCAGCACCGTTGCCGCAACCGCCGCCCCCAGCAGCGAGCCGAGATGGCTGCGCGCGTAAAAACGCAGACTGCGAAGAATGAGCTGGCGCATCATGCTTTTGGCGGCGGGGCATTTTGAATTCGCACACCCGGATTTTAATGGATTGAAGCATTTGGTTCAACCCTGAACAAGCAACTGGCCATCCGCACGATTGAACTGGCGCATGGCGCGGGAATATTTTGACTTTCAGACCCAAGAGACGCATAATCAATTGCAATCGTGAGCACCTGAGACAGACATTTTAATAAAGCGCGCCGCGGACGAACTCAAGTCTGCCGGCGCACGGGAAATCTACGTTTTCGGCTCCGCTGCCAAAGGGACGGTTGGTGCCGCTTCCGATCTCGACCTGGCGGTTTCCGGCCTGCCCCCGTCGGTTTTCTATCGCATGGGCGCGCGCGTCAGTGATTTGATCGGTCGTTCGGTGGATTTGATTGATCTGGACGTCAACACGCCGTTCACCCGCCACCTCCGCACGGAGAATGAACTCGTCCGCGTGGGATAAATTTCGCAAACAACAGGCGTCGGAACGCGAACAATTGCGGCGTCTGTTGTCCGGAATCCGCACGCTCCTCACCAAATGCCGTGACACGGCTCCGACTGAAATCGAACTGAGCGCGCTGGCGGCTACACTCCATTCCTTCTATACGGGCGTGGAAAACATATTCAAGCGCGTGGCGCTGGAGTTGGATGCCGAGCCGGTGCGCGGCGATGCCTGGCATCGGGACCTTTTAAAGCGCATGAAAATGCCGGCCACGCACCGACCGACGTTGCTGCCGGAAGAACTGCATGACACGTTGAATGAATACCTGCGTTTCCGCCATGTATTCCGCAACGCTTATTCCTTTGACCTGGATTGGCAGAAAATGTCCCCGCTGGTGCTGCGCTTGGAAGAAACATTTCAAGAGCTGGAAACTGCGTTGGATGATTTTGTGAAATGATCCTCCCCCCAAGGCTCAATTCATTTTGACGTAAATCTCATGGATTTTTGATGCAAATTCAAAAACCGCGCGTATCACCGAGGCAACAAAACTGTGCCAATATGATTCGTAATCAGCCTAAATTCAAGGCAAAAGAGCCACAGTTTCCGCCCGCCCACGGGCAGTCCCTTAATTTGGTGTCGAGCCTGTGGCTCGACTTCGGCACACAGCGCCGACCCTGCACAATGAAATTAAGGCACTAACCGCTGGCGCCGTCGCCTTCTCCACGTTTTACGGCTTTTAGTTGATTGAGCAGAACGCGGGTCGGCTGGTTCAATTCCATTTTCAGCGCCGCCGCCGGCGGCACCCAGCAGAACTCCTGCGCCTCCTCGTTCAACTGCACCTCGCCCGGCCCGGCCACGCGGCAGGTATAATTGAGCAACACAAAATGCGCCTCCCGGTAAAACTCTTTGGAACGCACGCAATCCTGCGCCAGGGCAAATTGAATCTCCGCGATTTCCAGGTTCGTTTCCTCCTTGATCTCGCGCCGCAGCGCCTCATCGGGACGTCTCGCCATATTTGATCTTCCCCCCCGGAATCCCCCACAACCCCGACCACTTTTGCGTTCGCACCATCAGCGCCTCCCCGGCGGCGTTAAACACCAGCGCCCCCACCGTGCAAACCGGATGGCCCGGCCCTTGCGGGCCGTGGTCCGCGGAGCGCAATTCAAATTTCCGTCGCGCCAGGGTTTCGCGCAACTCTCCCAGATGTTCCACGATCAAGTCCGGTTCGCTCGCCCGCAATTGCTCCAGCCGGTTGTAACCCGTCAGTACCCCGCACGAAAAAAGCCCGCCCTGCCGGGCCGTTTCCATGTCATGCTGCATGTCCCCCACCAACAGCGTTTCCGCCGCCGCCAGCCGGTTGACCGCCAGCACTTCCGCGATCTTGGCGCGCTTGTCCCACACCGCCAGATAGGCGCGTTCCATGAATTTATCGAAGCCATTGACCGCCGTTTGGGTCGCGTAATAATCCGGGTGAATGGTGCTCAGCACAAAGGAGCGAATCCCGCGTTCCCGGCAAAACGCCAAAAACTCCCGGGCGTGCGGCAGTTCCTCCACCGCCTGCCGCGCCCGGGTGAAATAGCCGTGAAAAGTCCGTTCCAACTCCGCCACCGGAACCCCCGGCAAAAAGCGGGCATAAAAACTTTCGAACGGCAGGCAAAACTCCGCGCGGAACCGGTCCATGGTCAGCGGCGGCGCCCCGCACTTGGCAAACACATGATTCGTCGCCGCCAAAACCGCCGGCAAATCATCCACCAGCGTCCCCGACCAATCAAAGATGATGTTCCGAATCACTCTTCCAGCCTACCTTCCCACCCCAAACTGCAAAGTGCAAAATGCGCCGCAGCCCGCTTCGGGGTGATGGGGCGCGCCGTCCGGGCGCGCCGCGGCGGGCAGTGCCGTGTCCGCCTTTTCCCGGCCGCCCAAAACTGGCCGTTGGCAAAATTCGCCGCCCGTGCGGCGGGGCGATGTTCATCTCCGGAAGTTCTGCCCGCCCTCAAAGGGAAGCCCTTGCTTATGCTTGACACTCGGCGGCGGGGCGGCGGCCGCCCGCGCCCGGAGTGTTTTTGCCGCCGCCTGCCTGAGCCTGGCGGCCCTGCCGCGGCTGGAGCGCGGGGGGCCGGGGGCGAAAAAATCCCAAAACCGGCAAATTTTTTTGTTGCATTCCGCCGGGAGACAGTCAATAAAGAGGCATGGCAACAAAAACAAAAGCAAAACGTAAACCCAGCGCAGCGTTCATGAAACCGGTGACACCGGATGAAAAACTGGCCAAGGTGGTCGGCGCCGCCCCGCTCCCGCGGACGGAACTGACCAAAAAGCTTTGGGGTTATATCCGGAAGCACGGTTTGCAGGACAAGAAAGTCCGCACCCAAATCAATGGTGACGAGAGCTTGCAAGCCGTTTTCAACGGCAAGAAGAGCGTCAGCATGTTCGAGATGACCAAGTTGGTCTCCGGCCACGTGAAGTAAATCACGCGGTTCACCAGCCTTGCCAAGCGTCCGGTCCCATGCCGGACGCTGGGGCGGTGCTACAGTCAATTCGCCCTGTTTGCGGCAATCAAAATGCCGCGAATTCAGGGCTTTTGAGGTTTGTAGTCGCAGTCTTGCGCCCTGTCCCGTCGCGCCGTTTCCATGCCAGGCACAACCGAGGTGTCCCTCAACCTCACGGGCGTGCCAGGGCAAGCCTTTGATTCCGTTTCGGTTAAATCGAAACGGGGTCCGGCCGTTGAGCGCGAACCGGACCCCGCCCAATCCGCACACGCGGATTGGTGAGACACGCAAGTGTGAGTAGCGCAAGAAGCGTGCCGGATGCAGGTTTGCGAAAAAGAAGGAAACGGCGTCCGCTCGTTTAGCTTGAACCGGTCCCCGTCCCGTCCGCACCCGCGGATTGCCGGGGCACGCAGTTAGGAGTGAGGCAGGAAGTGTGCCGGGTCCGGTTTTGCCAAAAAGTTGCCGGGATTGAGAAAATGGCTTCATCGGCGGAGGGTGGTTATGTTGTGGAGGTCAGACCAGAGGCGCCCCGGCGTCCTTCGCCGCGCCCCTTGTGATACATTTCCAAACGGCAATCGAACCCGCCAAAATCAACCGCCTGCCGGAATTGCAGTTGCAGCGAGGGATGGGGGGAGTCCACCGGCAGGGGATTGGCCAAGACCAGCCTCCCGCCGGGTCGAAGCACGGTGGCGGCGGCATTAAAAAGGTCCTTGATAAGGCCGCGCAGATCGGCGATGGGAACGCGCCTGCCCATGGGAGGATTGGTGATGACCAGACTCACGCTGCCGGGTCCCAGGCCCGCGCTGGCGGCAAAATCACGAAAGTCACAGCAGGTGAATTCCATTGGCAGCGGGCCTGCCTCCGCGGCGGCAAAATTGCCCCGGGCGATGGCAATGGCGGCGGCGCTGCGGTCTGTGCCGTGGATGCGTTCCACCCCGCCGAGCAGCGCGCATTCGATGAGTTCCAAACCCGAGCCGCAAAACGGATCCCAGACGATTTCGTGCTCCACCCTTCCGGCCAGCCGGGCCATGCAGGCGGCCAGGGGAGGATGCGAGGCCGCCGGCACGTCCCGCCGGCGATAATAGAAACGGGGATCGGGCGTCAAGTTCGGGCGCAACTCCACCGAGTGCCCGCGCCCGGCCGGGTAAAGGTCCATGGTCCAGGTCACCTTCCGCCCGTCGTTGAGCATTTCCGGACACAGGGCAAAGACCCGTCCAGCCAGCAGGCGCACGGCGCTTCTCTGGTGGCCCTTGTCAATAAAATTTATTCGGTAGCGGATCGCGCCCCGGGTGAAAGCCTGCAACAGCCGCCGCGACAACGGCGAGGCCATGACCGCCGCCAGAGCCGCCGCGGACTCCGCCCGGCCGGCGGCGGGAGATGAGTCAAGCACAAATCCAACCGTGCCGAAGCAGCGCAGCCCATAGAGGTCCCCCAGGCTGAAGGGCGCCAGCGCCCGCAGCGCCACCAGCCCGCTGCCCACTCCGGCGAGGCCGAACTTCCCGCGCGCGCGGGGCGATTGTGCCACCTCATCCCGGACGATGGTCTCCAACCCCCGGCGGCCGCGCAGGTGGATGCGCAGACCGGCGAAATCGGCCAGCAGGCTGTCCAGGCGGACGGCGCTGGGACTTTCCCGGCGGGCCAGGCCGGCTTTGATCTTCTGCTCGGTTTGCCGGAGAACATCGGCCTCCCCCTGCCCCATCATTTGCAAGGTGGCCAGCCCGCCGATTTTCTCCAGAGTCCGCATCAGGAATTTCTTTTCGCGCGCGGAAGCGGCCGTCCGCAGCAAGCCAAGCAGTTCGGCTTCCTCCTCCGGGCCGGCGCCAATTTTGGGCAGCGCGGCCATGGCGTAGCGCCGAATCTTCTCGCCCGGATCATGCAGCAGGCCGCGCAGCCACCGCCGCACCGCCTCCTTCTGTTCCGGTGCGCCCGATTCGGCAAAGACCACCCCCACCGCGCGGATGACGGCCACCCTTTGGCTTCGTTCCCCGGCAGCGGCCCGGTCAAAGCGCGCCGCCTCCTGGTTCCAGAGCTGTGTCCAGGGCAAAAGGCGCAGTTGGCGGTAAAGTTCCTTCGTGTCCGGCATAAAATGATGACTGGATGGAAACGGTTCAGGCAATAGGGTCATCGGGTTCGCCGCCACGCTCCGGCAGGCGGGCGAAGTAAAAACAGCCCGACGCCACCAGGATGGACACGGCCGCGAGGATAAGGGCCTGCGTGGCGGGGCGCTTCAGGTCTTCCGTTAAATCATTCATCAACACGCCCAGTTTGCCGGAATTGATTTCGATGGTGCGCTCCGCTGTCTTGTAAGCCCGCGCGGTGGACGGGTCAGCGGACAAATCCGCCGCCGGAGCGCCCGTCCAATAAACCAGCCCCGCGCCGGCCAGTCCCAGCAGCAGGACCAGCACGCCCGCCGTCCTGAGCCGCGCCCGTCGCTGGCCGGATGAATCCGGGCCGGGAGTTATGTTGTTCGCAGCCATCTGATTTCTTCTGTTAAGGGGTCCGTCACGTCAGCGCCAGCCGGCGCAGCGCATCCGGGACGCAAGCAAGCCATGCCCCCCCGGTGGTGTCTAACTGAAAACTACTGAAATTAACTGAAATTGGCCGGGCGGGTTTTGGTCTGCGAAATACTGGAACGCTGGAGGAGTGGTGGAGTGGTGGAGTGATGGAGTCATGGGCACGGTGGTTCAAAAAAACACCTTGATTAGGCTTGATTGGGCTTAATGGGGCCTGGTTGGCAAAACTTGTTTTTGTGTGTAAATACTTCATGGGAAGGCACTTGGGTTTATTTTTAGGTTTCTCGCTGTTTTCGGTGGAATGACAAGCGGTGTTTGGAGAGTCATCAATGGTTTTGACAATCCCAACGGGATTGAAGCTTGCAGCCCAAGGTTGCGAGGAACGAGCTACCTTGGGTGAGATCATAGAAGAATCACAACCCTGAACGGGTTGAATCTGATTCCTAAGGCCTTGATATTCAACCCTTTCAGGGTTGGATGACTCGAATGCATTTACCCAGGGTAGGCCTCTCGGAATCGGCCAACCCTGGGCTGGATGATTCAATCCATGTGGGATTGGCATGGTCAAGGCTGAAAAGTTGGTTTGACCGGGCTTGACCGGTTTGACCGGGTTGACTGGTCTGACCGGCGGTGTCGGTTTCGCGCCACAGGCGGACTTTGCGCCACCGCCAAGGCTGTGGCCGGAGAATTTGGAGGGCCAGGGCTTGGCCCCGCCGGGAAGGACCGCGCCAGGACTCCGCGCCGCTGGCCGTTGGGGCTTGATCCTGATCTTTGCCTCTGCGCTTCGACTGCCGCCGCTGGTCTCACAGGGATGATTTAACCATAGGTAGTAAGATGTGTCAATGGCTTTTTAGAGGATTTTTTCTGGAAGCGCGGTCAACCGCGGATGGACACGGCTGGACGCGGATGTGGAAGCAGTTTTGAACGGGAGAAGGCGCAATGCGAACATTTGCAGAAAGAAAACGATGTCAGAAAAATGGGGGCAGAAAAATGAAATCGGCCCGCTTCGCTCTGCACCGGGGGCGGGGCGGATGATGTTTCCGCCCGGGATTTCTCTGACATCCTCTCCGCGAAAAATCGGCGATGGTTTTTCCGTCAACGCCATGGGACAAAGTTAGAGCGGTTTCACAAATACTGTAGCCGCCTTACGCGGCAGGGTCCCGGTCCCGAATTATCGGGACCCGCCGCGGCGCGCACGGAGTGCGCGCCCTACCATCCTCGTTTAGGGCTGCACAGTTTCTTAAACCGCCCTAATTTGGAGCCCTTTACCGAATCACGGCTGGCTCAAGCGGAAGAACAAACTCCCGGGCGGCGCCGGGATACTGAGGAGATTATTCGTCCCGTCATCGGAAATGCCGCTGCTCGGCGTCCAATTGGTGGTGCTTAAATCCGGATTCTGCCGCAAGGTCCAGCCGGCCGAGGGATACGGCCAGGAAAGGCGCAGGCCATTGCCTGAATGGGTGATGCTCAACTGGGGCGCCAGTGCGACGTTGGCGACAGATTGGCCGGGGTTGGCGACCCGGCCCAGGAAGCGCAGGCTGCCGGATTGGTTGTCGCGAATGAAAAAAATGAACGGATGATCGGCCCGGAAGACCAGAGCCGGCGGCATGGCAAGGATCCCGACGATCGTGACCGTTGCCGCGGCCGCTTCCGTGCCAGCCTCGTTCACCGCCACCCACGCTTTATGGACGACATCCGAAATATAGAGATCCTCCGCCCCGTCTATTCCGGAAAAGTCTGCTGCGCCCGGGGCAAAGGCCTCCGGCATGCCCATTTCACCCAGCGTTGCCGTGAGGTCGAAGGAAGACTCCAAGGCAAACCTTGGCAGGATGACTTCGAGGAACTGCGGACTCATTTGCGCGAGCACGCCGGCAAGAAAAGCGGGAGAGAGTTGCTGCTCCAGTTGCCGCCAGCCCTCGACTTGCGCCGGCAGCAGTATCACCATCGAAGCCTGGTTGCTGGCGTAGGGCAGCTCGATCGCCTGGAAATTGCTCCCTCTCATGTAATGGAAGGCCATGCCGCCGCTGCCCTCGTAGATCGGGTTTGGCTGATCCATCAGCGGAACCTCCACTTGACTGTTGCTGGAGAGGTAGAACGGCTGGGTCAAAGTATTGCTGACGGCAAAGGCCTGAGTCCATGCGCCCAGGAAGTAGATGGCGTTAGCCAGAACCAGCCTGGTTCTGGAGGTGATGCTGCCAGAGGGGAGAATATTTTGGATTTTGTTCCGGGTCTGTTGCGCGACCCAGTTGTTGATGTCCTGCGTGGCGGCATTCGCCCCGGTGCTGAAGTCAGCCTGGTTGACGCTGGCCTGGTATTGGTTGGTGGCCGTTTCCAGAAACGCGGGCAGGAAAGGAAAGCCTTGCTGGGTCCACAGCGCATTGGCGGTGTTTAGCTCGAGAACGTTGGTCTGTTGGGTCGCTTCGAGTTGGGCCTGGAGTTCTGCGAAGAGGGAGGCGAAATGCGGCTGATTGGTGCCAAACCCCATGACTTGGGCCATTTGTGCCGCCGTCCCGCCGCGGGCGCCCGCGTACGTCATGGCCAGGCAGGTGGAGATGCTGTAAGGGGAGAAGAACAGATTGCCTTGGTTGGTGGCGAGCTGTCCGTAAAGGTTCAGGGCAAAGGCGGTGTTGCTGGCAACGAGGGGTTGCAGTTGGGCTGTTCCAGACATGGGGCCGGACAGAAGAAGGCACCCCAACAGCCCCAACAAGCTGGGTTTTACAAACTGTCCCCGGTGCCGGCTTTTGCATCGGGTCAGCACCAAATCAAGAAAAAAACCGTTTTTGTTTTTCATAATCATCCTTGCGCGGAAGGAGGCGCCGTCAATGCGCAAGGATCGGTTTGGGTGCTGTCCATGCGAATAGTCCCGGGAAGACTGCCAGACGGCGCCCGAAGCGATGTCCGCAACAACGTGTTCATATACTCTGCTAAAAGTTCTCTGCAACGGCAAGGTCACCCGAAGCAAGACTGACCCAAAACAAATTTGCCCGCGAGGAACGTCCAGATCAAGCCAAAACGGGTGAAATCAGGAATGCGCCCGCGCGGCATGACCGTTTTGAGCAAGTGAAAAGCAACGGTCGAAGGCATTCCGCCAGGCCGTTTCGCCCTTGTCCGCCGGTGGGCCATGCAGGATGGCGGGCCGGTGGCCGCGCGCCTTTAATTCCGCCGCCACCGCCAGGACGTTCGATTCCGCGCCCCCAAACGCGCCGAAGCGCTCGTGAACAAAAAGCAATTTCATCGTTGTTGGCTCCAATTGCCACATGCCTCCAATGTAGAAACGAAGTGACAAACCGCAAAGTGGGTGAAGCCCTACAACGTGGCGCGAAAAGACCCCCCCTTTCCGGAAAAGTGCGCCCTCCAGCCCCCGGCATTGGACAAAGGCTCTGCGGTCGAGGGCATGGGGTGTTTACCTACCCAGTATGGGGTATAGACCTACTACCCGATTCCAGTCTGCGCCGCGTAGATTATGGCTTAAAGCAACGGCGTCGCCAATCGCAAACCAGACGAACCCAAAACATTATCATGATGAATTCCAATGGAGGCAAAAAATGAAGCGCAAAGAAAAGAAGGACTTTCCCGGCGCCAGTCAATCCAACTTCGGGTCGGCGCGCGCCATCAATGCCACCGCCACGCCGCCGATGAGCGAAGCCAGCGCGGCTTTGCTGCGCGAACTGGTGTCGCATTTGCGGCAAAACCGGACCCAACTCCGCGAGGAGTGGGCGCGGCGCATCACGGAGGCGAAATTGTTGACAGCGATGACCAAGGACGAAATCTTCACGGAGGCCACGTCGGTGTATGACAACTACGTCGAGGTGCTGGAAACCGGCAGCGTCGAGGCGTTGCAAGCCTACGCGCGCAACTTGTCCGAGCGCATCATTCCGCGCGGGGTCGAGACCAATGAAGTGGTCGGCATTGTGCTGCTGCTGCGCGACGTGCTGGCGCGGTCGCTGTTCAAAAAGTACCAGGCGGATTTTGAGCTGCTGAACCAGGTGCTGGACGCCTATGAGCCGGCGGCCAACCGGATCGCCAACACCGTGGCCGTCAGCTTCGTGCAGGAACGCGAGCGGGTCATCAGCAAGCAACAGGAAGCCATTCGCGAGCTGTCCACGCCGGTGTTGCAGGTGCGGGAACGGTTGTTAATTCTGCCGATCATCGGTGTGATTGACTCGCAACGCGCCCGGCAATTGACCGAGCAACTCCTGCGCGGCATCCGCAACAACCGCGCCAAGGTCGTGGTGGTTGACATCACCGGCGTGCCGACCATTGACTCGACGGTGGCGAACCATCTGGTGCAGACGGTGGAGGCCTCGCGGCTCATGGGGGCCAGCGTCATCATTACCGGGCTGTCTTCGGAAATCGCCCAGACCCTGGTCACGATCGGAGTGGATTTGAGCAAGATGAACGCGGTCGGCGACTTGCAGGGCGGCATCGAGGAAGCCGAACGCCTGCTGGGCTACAAGGTCATCCTGACCGCCGCCACGCCCACGCCGGAGCCGGAGACCTAAGGCGTCATGCACGTTCCCATTCTCAAACAGGGCGACTGTTTGATCGCCAGCATCCAGTCCGTTTTGTCGGACGCCGATCTGCTGCAACTGCGGGACGATCTGGCGGACCGGGTGGGACAATTCCGTTCGCGCGGAGTCATTATTGATGTTACTGTATTGGATGTGATTGATTCATTCGCGACGCGGACGCTGCGGGCGGTGGCCCACATGTTAAAGTTGCGCGGGGCGGAAACGGTCATAGTGGGCATACAGCCTGATGTTGCGTTTGCGATGGTGCAATTGGGATTGACCTTGGAAGGCGTCGGGACGGCGCTGGATTTGGAAGAGGGACTGGCCTATCTCGACCGTTGGTCCAAGAAAGCGTTGAAACATGGAAAATGAGACTCGAGTGGCGATCAGTTCCGCTGCTGATATCGTGGCCGCGCGCCAAAAGGGGCGGTCCCTGGCGACGGAGTTGGGTTTTGACGGGTCTGATTTGACCCTGATCGCCACGGCCATCTCCGAGGTGGCGCGCAATATTGTCACCCACGCCAAGTCCGGGGAAATCGTTCTCGCTTCGATCAACCATTCCAGCAAACGAGGCATCACCATCGTGGCGCGTGACCACGGCCCAGGCATCCCGGATGTGAACCGGGCCATGCAATACGGCTATTCCACGGCCAAGGGATTGGGTGTCGGGCTGCCGGGAGCAAAATGGCTGATGGACGAATTTGAGATTGAGTCCAAAGCCGGCAATGGCACAAAAGTAACCATGAAAAAATGGCTGAAGTAAATGGACGGTCGAGTTATAGAAGAAAGCACTTTGATTGATTGGAGTGTGGCGGCGCGGCCGATTTCCGGCCAGAGCGTCTCGGGCGATTTGCATTTGGTCAAGCGGTTGCGGCACCGCGTTTTGGTGGCGGTGGTGGACGGGGTCGGCCATGGCGACGAGGCGGCGGCCGCAGCGCGCACGGCGGTGGAGATACTGGAAAGCTATTCAGGGGAAACGGCGATTTCGCTGATCAAGCGCTGTCATGCGGTGCTGGTGGGAATGCGCGGTGTGGTGATGACGGTCGCAGAATTGAACACGGAAGAAAACACCATGACGTGGCTTGGCGTGGGCAATGTCGAAGGCCGGCTCTTGCGGGCGGACCCTGCGGCGCGTCCTGCCTGCGAAAGTGTGTTATTGCGCGGCGGGCTGGTTGGCTACCAACTGCCCTCGCTCCAAGCCGGCGTCATTCCCGTGGCGGCGGGTGATTTGCTGATTCTGGCGACGGACGGCATCCACCCGGTGTTTGAAGACGGAATTAAAATAAATGAAGCACCCAAACAGATCGCCGAGAGGATTTTGAGCCGGCATTTCAAGGGGAAGGATGACGCGCTGGTGCTGGTGGCGCGCTATCTCGGAAGACAACATGAATAATCACCTGAAAGGGCTGGCACGGTCTTATGCCGTGACCTTGCGGAAATACCTGGCGGACCAACAGGAGGCGGTCCTGGCGCAGGCCTACGAGTTGGGGCGCACTGCGATTGCCAGCGAAATGGGAGTTTTGGACATGGCGCGGGTCCACCAAGATGCGTTGGGACAATTGCTCCTTTGTCCGGCAGGAGCCCAAGGCAACGGACGCGTCTTAAAGGCTGCGGAGGTCTTTTTCCTGGAATCATTATCGCCTTTTGAAGCGCTCCATCGCGGTTTCCGCGAGATGAACTTCGAATTGCGGGAACGAAACCAGGAATTGGAAGTGGAAATCAGCGAGCGCAAGCGAGCCGAAGACGCCCTGCGGCGGAGTGAGCAGCACTCCCGCCGGTTATGCAACGAGGCGCAGGCCATGCAGGAGGATTTGCGAAACCTCTCCAACAAAATCCTCCGGACGCAGGAAGAGGAACGCCAACACATCAGCCGGGAACTGCACGATGAAGTGGGCCAGTCGTTGACGGCCATTAGCATCACCCTGGCCGCCATGAATCATAGTGGCGACGGCAGTTCAGGGATGAGCGGCCAGAAACTCGTCCATACTCAGCGATTGCTGAAAGAGACCATGGATGCGGTCCACCGCTTTGCCCGAGATTTGCGGCCCGCGATGTTGGACGAATTAGGACTTTTGCCTGCCTTGCGGTCCTACTTGCAGGGATTTGCCGACCGCACCGGACTGCGTGTCCGTTTTCGCGGAAACCCCATCGCCGAAAAACTGGGCAACGATCAAAAGATTGTCGTGTTCAGAATCGCCCAAGAAAGCCTCACCAATGTAAGCAAACACGCGCGCGCCAGCCAGGTGGATGTTGCGGTTCGCAAGCTTAAGAAGGGCGTCTGCATCGAGATTGTGGATAACG
This sequence comes from uncultured Verrucomicrobiae bacterium, assembly GCA_963707025.1. GTDB lineage: Bacteria > Verrucomicrobiota > Verrucomicrobiia > Limisphaerales > Palsa-1400 > JBEKOF01. The sequence goes on from CAVPOM010000009.1 coordinate 198,442, forward strand.
GCAGATCCTTCAAGACCGCCCCATCGAATTCCGCCAAGAGCAACGGGCGACTCGGTTTACTGGGCATGCAGGAGCGCGTGCGGCTGGTCAAAGGGCAGTTTGCCGTCAAGCCGCAACCGGGCAAGGGAACCATTATTCGAGCAGTTATTCCGTTCAGCTACAATGCAATATGGCTCCCCTCGGCGGCTCCGGATCGCTCGAATAACAAAAGACAGTCTGCGCAAGCGCGGACATAACATAAATCACGAAACCTTGACATACCCAGGAATGATTATGGAAAAGATCAAAGTTCTACTCGCTGACGATCACGCCGTAGTCCGGCAAGGCTTGAAGGTCCTGCTGGAGGCGCAACAGGACATCACTGTCGTGGGAGAAGCCGAGACAGGCCGGCAGGCTCTGCGGATGGCTTTGAAACTACAGCCGGACGTGGTGGTGATAGATGTGGCCATGCCCCTGCTTAACGGCGTCGAGGCCACGCGGCAAATTATCAAGGATGTTCCCGCCACACGTGTTCTGGTGCTCTCATCCTACAGCGACGACGAATACATTCGCCAGGTGACCGAGGCAGGCGCGGCGGGTTATTTGCTCAAGCAAACCGCCGCCGAGGATTTGATCAGGGCGATCCGTGAAGCCAGAAACGGAAACGCCTTTTTCAGCCCGGCCATCTCCAGACGCCTTCTGGAAAACTATCGCGATTCGTTTTTGAAAGGTGTGCCGCCCGGGATGCGGGTTGACCGGCTTACTTCGCGCGAGGCCGAGGTATTGCAACTCGTCGCCGAAGGCAAGGTCAACAAGCAAATCGCCGGGGAACTCTGTGTCAGCGTGAAGACGGTGGAAAAGCATCGCCAGCAAGTGATGAACAAGCTGAACCTTCACGATGTGGCGGGCCTGACACGTTACGCCATTTCCAAGGGCATCATCGAAAGCACAGTGGGACCGCGGTTTTGAACAGGTTTACGGCGCCCGAACAATTTGGTGGAAGCGCGCCGTCATTGAGGATGACAAGCAGTCGGTCCATGATGACCGCCAAGGGCAAGCTGGTGTCGCCAGCGCGGGTGAAGGTGAACGCGGCGTAATTCGTCGTGCCGACAACCGACGTTGGGACGGCCGCCGCGAGGGTGATGGTTGGCAAGGCCCCAGGGTCAGTCCACCAGATTGTTTTGGACGGCGTAGTGTGTCAGTTCAGCGTTGTTCTTCATGTCCATCTTTTCGAGCAATCGTGCGCGGTAGGTGCTGATGGTTTTAACGCTCAGGTTTAGCTCCCGGCCAATCTGGCTGACGGTTTTGCCGGAGCCAATCAAGCGCAAGACCAGAAACTCGCGGTCGGACAGCCGTTCGTGCGGCGCCTTCTGCACGTCAATGGTCAGGTAGGACGCCATGCGCTCGGCGAGCGCCGGGCTGATGTAGCGCCCGCCACTCATCACTTTTTTGATCGCGCCGACCAGTTCCACGTCCGCGCTTTCCTTGGTCAAGTAGCCGGCCGCGCCGGATTTAAGCATCCGCACGGCGAATTGATCTTCGGGGTGCATGCTTAAGATGACAACGGGCAGCTTGGGCCTGAGCCGTTTGGCCTCCCGCAAGGTTTCCAGTCCGCTGCGACCGGGCATGGTGATGTCGAGAATCATCACATCCCAATTCTCCTTCATGATGCGGTTCAACGCTTCCGTCGCGTTGCGCGCCTGGCCGAACACCGCTTTCGGGAAATGGTCAGCCAGAATCAGTTTCAGGCCCTGCCGCACGACGGCGTGGTCGTCTGTGATAAGTATTTTCATTCGAGTCCAATTTCTTGTGCGCAGGGTTTTTTCGCGGCCGCGGAATGCGCACACTGACGGTTGTGCCCTTGCCCGGCTCGCCGCGCCACCGCACTTCGCCGCCGAGCAGGGCGGCGCGTTCGCGCATACCAATCAAGCCGATGGATTTTGTGTTTAGAATCTCGCTTTCGGAAATGCCGCGGCCGTTGTCCTTCACTTCCAAAACGAAATGTTCCGCCGCTTCGATCAATCGCACTTCGACTTTGCTGGCGTTGGCATGGCGGATGATGTTGGTGAGCGTCTCCTGGAAAATACGGAAGAAAGCCGTGTTCAGGTCCTGATTGAGAATGGGATCGCGGATGGCCACGTTCACATGGCACAGGATGCCGGACTGCTTCTGGAATTCATTCGTTTGCCACTCCAGGGCGGCGGGCAGTCCGGCGGTGTCGAGCAGTCCGGGTCGCAATTCCGTAACGATGCGGCGGACGGCTTGGATTGTTTCGTCAATGCTGTCGGCCATCGCGTGAATCTTGCCATGAAGCGATTTCAGATTCTTCGGCAAACGGCCGGCCAGCCATGTCAGTTGAAGTTTCAGTCCCGTGAGCGACTGCCCCAGTTCATCATGAACCTCGCGCGCGATGCGGATGCGCTCCTCCTCGCGCACATATTGCAAATGAACGGACAGCGCGCGGAGCTGCTCGTGGGACTGCCGGAGCCGTTCCTCCGCGCGCTTGCGTTCGCTCCGCTCCTCCGCCTCCCGCAAAGCGCGATGGACCGACGGCACCAGGCGCGAGAGGCGTTGCTTGAGCACGTAATCGGTCGCGCCTTTCTTGAGCGTTTCAATCGCCACCTCCTCGCCCAACGTGCCGGTGACGAAGAGGAACGGCACGGCGGGACATTTTTCCCGCGCGATTTCCAGTGCTGTGCAGCCGTCGAGCGAAGGCAACGAAAAATCGGCGAGGATCAAGTCCGGAGAAAATGTTGCAAGCTGCTGGACAAAGGCGGCCTTGTTGTCAACGTGGCGCCAGCAGAAGGCAAGCCCCCCCACGCGCAAGGCGTGACGAACCAGGTCGGCATCCGTCGCACTGTCTTCCAGCAGGATGATGCGAATCTCATTCTTCAATTTTCATGGGCGGCGATGGCCAGTTGCGGTTGTGACTTTATGGGTTGCGCGTCCACTGCGGTCATCAAATCCACGGGCGGAGCCTCGTTTGTGACAAGCCAGAATTTCTTCATGTCCTGCAGCACGGAGAAATATTCCCGAAAATCGAGCGGCTTGACGACATAAGCGTTGGCACCCAATTGAAAAGCCCGCACGATGTCCTTTCGCTCCCGGGAGGAGGTGAAGACGGCGACCGGGATGCTTCGCAATGTGGTGTCGCTCTTGATCTGTCGCAACACCTCCAAACCATCCACCTTGGGCATTTTCAGGTCCAGCAACACCACCGCGGGCGGGCCGCGCTGAGGCGACCGGAACGCGCCGCGCCGAAACAGGCAATCCAGCGCCTCCGCGCCATCGCCCGCCAGAACAACCTCGCCGGGCGACTGGCCGGACGAAAGGGCGCGTCTCGTCAAATCCGCGTCCTTGGCGTTGTCTTCCGCCAGCAGAATCCATTTGTCTTTTGTCATGGTTTCTCCTTTGGTACTTTTGGAATCGAGAAAGAAAAGGTCGCGCCGACATCCACCCTGCCTTCGGCCCAGACGCGCCCGCCATGCCGGCTGACAATGCGCCGGACATTGGCGAGGCCGATGCCAATGCCTTCAAATTCGTTGGCGGGATGCAGCCGCTGAAAAACGCCATACAGTTTGTTTGCGTATTTCATGTCAAAGCCGACGCCATTGTCGCGGACGAATAAAACGGCTTCGTCCGCGGAATCCGCCCCGCCGATTTCAATATTGGCCCGGCTGCGTTTACGGGTGTATTTCAAGGCGTTGGAAATGAGATTGATGATGACCTGCCGGAGCATCAGAGGGTCGCCCTGGACTTCCGGGAATGTCCCAATATGCCAGTCAATATTCCGTCCTTCGCTGTCGCGCCGCAGCTCACGGCGCGCCTCCTCCACGAGCACGGCCAGGCTGACAGGCTCGCGGCGCATTTCGGCGCGGCCCATGCGGGAAAAGGCGAGGAGGGCGTCAATCAGTTCGCCGAGATTTTTGGCGGAATCCGCCACAGTTTGGAGGTGGTCTCGCGAGTCTTTGTCAAGTTTGCCGGCGGCCTCGGTTTGCAGGATTTCGACGTAGCCGGCGATGTGGCGCAAGGGGGCGCGCAGGTCGTGCGAGATGGAGTAGCTGAAAGCCTCGAGCTCCTCGTTGGCGGCCTCGAGTTCCGCGGTGCGGTCTCGAACGCGCTGTTCCAATTGTTCGTTAAGCTGATGGATTTTCTCCTCGGCTTCCTTTTGTCGGGTCGTATCGTGGGCGATTTTGGAAAAGCCCCGCAACCTGCCTCCCTCGTCGCGCAAGGCGGTAATCAGAGACTCCGACCAGAAGCGCGAGCCGTCCTTGCGCACGCGCCAGCCTTCACTGAGAACCGGCCCCTCCCATTCTGCGCGTTCCAAAAAGTCCCGCGGCGCGCCGCGCGTCACCTCTTCGGGCGGAAAGAAAACGGAGAAGTGTTTTCCGATGATTTCCTCGGCGCAAAAACCTTCGATGTGCTCCGCCCCCGCATTCCAGGTGATGACGGTGCCCTTCGGGTCCAGCATGTAAATCGCGTAATCCTTCACGTTTTCGACGAGCAACCGCAACCGCTCCTCGCTTTGTCGCAAGGACAATTCGGCCTGCTTGCGCTCGGTGATGTCGCGGATGAGCGCCGTGCAGCGTGGCGGTTCGTCCGTGGCAATACGGCTGATGCCAATTTCCGCCCGAAACTCGCCGCCGTCCTTGCGTCGCAGAGTCAATTCAATGGGCCGGCCGATGAGACTGCCGACGCCGTGCATCAGATAGTTCGTCAGCCCTTCGTGATATACTTCCCACATCGCCGGCGGGATGATCAACTCATCCATCAGCCGTCCCACTGCCTCGTCGCGGCTGTAACCAAAGATTTTTTGCGCGGCGGGATTCCATTCCTGAATTCTTCCATCGGTACCAATGAAAACTATGGCATCAAGGGCTGTCTCGAGGATGAGGGTTTTCATGGCCTCACTCCGGCGCAGTTTTTCCAGGTCCTGTTTCCGATCCGCGATGTTACGGACAATGACCTGGATGGCCTGGCGCTGTTGCAGGGTGAGCGGGGTGGCGGCCACTTCGACTTCTACGATGGAGCCGTCGCGGCGGACCAATTTGGCTTCCTCAAAGGGGAAAACGGGGGCATTTTCATTCAAACTGCGGACGTTCCCCTTCTCAATCTTCCTCCAGAAAAACGTGGTGCCGCTTTCGCGCAGCCTGGCGAACCGTTTTTCGAGGGCTTCCCAGGAGTCTGGATGGACGATTTCCTTGAGGGGCCGGCCGACGATTTCTTCGGTTTTTTCGACGCCGAGCAAACGCGCGGCAGCCATGTTCGCAAAGACAATCTGCCAGTCGCACTCCACAAAGAATGCATCCGGGCAAAACTCAATCAAGCGGCGGTAACGCTCCTCACTTTCGCGCAATTGCCGCTCCTTTTGTTGCAAGGCCGTGCGTTCCTCGGCCTGGCGCAAGGCGCGCTGGACCACCGGCACCAGTTTTGCGAGATTCTTTTTCAGGACGTAGCCCGTGGCGCCGTGCTCAAAAGTTTCGATTGTCTTCTCCTCCCCCAGCGCGCTGGTGACAAAAATAAAGGGAACCTCCGGGCATTTCTCTTGCGCGATCGCCAGCGCCGTAAACCCGTCGAACGAGGCCAGGCCATGGTCCGACAAAATCAAATCCGGCGGATTGCATTCCAGCTCACGGACAAACACCTCCCTGGTGTCCACCCGTTTCAGGCGAAAATTAAAGTTCCCTTTCCGCAGCGCATGATTCAGCATCACGACATCGGCGGGCATGTCTTCCACACACAGTATGCGAATCTCCTTCTTCACAAAAAAAAATTCAACGACACAAGATAGAATAGAACGCCTCCCGCGCGGCTTGAAGGTGGGTAAACACCCCAAAAGAGAAGGGCTGAAGACCGCTTTTTATTCGCGGAGGCAAAGGCCCACCGCCACCGGGCCGGCTGATCAGCCGGGAGTTGGGTTGATGCGAGATACGGCCCGGCGGATTGCGCCGCGCGCCAGGTCACATTGATGCATGGGGGCGAGGTTGTCATCGGTCACATTTTCCATGGTTCGGGCGATTCTTCGCTGCTCAGATGGAAACCACGACGGTCACTGTGGCTGAATTGGGAGACCCGACATTGTAATCCGAGCTGGCTGAAACGGTGAGCACACCTGTTCTGAGCACATCGAGTCTGCTGGGATTGACGAACACGGCAATGGACGACGCGCCGACGGGAATGACCACCGAACCGCTATGCCAAAGTGTTATGCCGAGCATCGCCTGAGAGAATCAACACGCATTAGCCAATTGATTTCAAGGCATTTACTGAGTTTGGTGCCCACGACAGGACTTGAACCTGTACGATGTTACTCACTAGAACCTGAATCTAGCGCGTCTGCCAATTCCGCCACGTGGGCATCGCTGATTACCAACAACTTACACCAAACAATTCTTCTCAAATTTTGCTTTGTATCCGGGCTTTGTATCCCGTAAACCTCGGCTTGTGAATCCAACACAAAATACCTTGCCGGGCGGCCGGAAGCGAGAGGAACACCTGTCCAAAGATGGCAGGTGGCGCTCGTTTCCGCGAGTGCCGCATCTGCTGCAATACGTCAGCAACCGCAATTACTATGGCAGAATCAAACTGAACGGCAAGCTCATTCGTGCAAGTCTTGAAACAGCCGTCCGGACAACGGCCTGCAACGGCCAGTTCAGCCCCGTGGCTCCGGTGACCGGCCATTGGGATGAATTGCAGACGATTGACCCGGGTTCAAATGAGATCATGCCACCCGGCAGCCTGACGGTGAAAGTCCGGTCAAAAGACGCCGCCAGTTGGAACGCCATCAACCTCCGTGCCGTGCAGTTGACTCCCGCGGATTAAACGAACGAAGCTTTCCGGATTCTGTCAAATAGAAATCAGGCCAGCTTGCGCAGCTTGGTGACGCGGCCCACTTCGACCCACTCCACGACGAAGATATTGCCTGCCTGGTCGAAATAGGCGCTGTGCGGCGCGACGAATTTGCCGGGCGTGAAGTGGTCGCGCGATTTGTCGCGCAGACCAACATAGCTCCCGCCGTCTCCGAGATGGGCGATCAGCTTGTTGTTTTTGTCAAATAAAGTGACGCGCGATTCCAAATCGGGAATCACCATCATTTCGCCGCGCGCATGAAAATGGCAGGGCGCGCGCAATTCATCGGTGACAAAGGCGGCATGCCCGCCGTCCAGCGTGAAGTATTGCAGCCGCCGGTTGGCGCGGTCGGCGACGACCAGGAGAGGTTGGGCGCCGCGCGTGTCCACCATCAGGCCGTGCGGGCAGTCGGTCTGGCCGGGCAGCTTGCCCTTGCCGCCAAAGCTGCGCAGGTAGCGCGCGTCCCGGTCATACTGGTGGATAAAACTCTTGCCATAGCCGTCGGCCACATAAAAATTCCCGTTGGCCGCGGTGGCGACGTTGGTGGGGCAATACTCCTCCGGCGCGCTGTAGGCGGCGCAGGCCTCTGGCGCCCACATCCGCCAGAGTTCCTTTCCCTGCAAATCCGTTTTCGCCACCACATGCCGTTTCGGGTCGCACAGATAAAAAAACTCCTCGCCGCCCTCCCGGTTCAAATGCAGGCCGTGCGCGCCGCCCTTGTATTGTTTGCCCCACGAGCGGATGAATTTTCCGTCCGCGTCAAACACCACCACCGCATCCTCAACCGTCGCGCCCTTGCCGACGGTGTGCTTGATGTGAACGTGGCCCTGCGCATCCACCGCCACCCCGTGCGTATTGCCGTAAACATGGCCGGCCGGCAATTCGCCCCAATCGTGCAGGGCTTCATATTGGCAATCGCCCGCGCCGACAATGGGCGCCCTGCTCCCGGATTTGTCTTGCGCCAGAATATGGGGCGCGACCAAGGCCGCCGCGGCCATTCCGCCGGCTTGTTTGATGAATTTGCGGCGGCTCAAATATGCCTGGTTCATGGTTGAATTTTTGGCGGGTGTTGGCGAGCTCAATCCGGTGGTTTTCAAGCGATCAAATCATCAATCACTTTGGCCGGTTCCACGCCGGTCAGCCGCTGGTCAAGCCCCTGGTAACGATAGGTGAAACGGAGATGGTCGAAGCCGAGCAACTTGAGCGCGGTGGCGTGGAAGTCGTGAACATGCACGGGGTCCTTGACGATGTTGTAGGAAAAATCGTCCGTCTCGCCATGAATCACCCCCGGCTTGGCGCCGCCGCCGGCCATCCACATCGTGTAACAGCGCGGATGATGGTCGCGGCCGTAATTGTTTTTCGTCAGTTCGCCCTGCGAATAGATCGTGCGCCCGAATTCCCCGCCCCACACCACCAGGGTGTCGTCGAGCATGCCGCGCTGCTTTAAATCCTGGATCAATCCGTGGCAGGCCTGGTCCACGTCCTGGCACTGGCTGGGCAGGCGTCCGCTGACGTTGGAGTGGGTGTCCCAGTTGTTGTGGTAAATCTGCACGAAGCGCACGCCGCGTTCGACCAGGCGCCGCGCCAGCAGCGCCGTGTTGGCGAAGGTGCCGGGCTTCTTCGCCTGCTCGCCGTAAAGGGCGCAGGCCGCCTCCGATTCCTTCCCCAGGTCGGCCAGTTCCGGCACGCTGGCCTGCATCCGAAAGGCCAGTTCATACTGCTGCAGGCGGGTGTGGGTTTCCGGATCGCCCAGGTTGCGGTAATTCATTTCGTTGAGCGCGCGCAAGCCGTCCAGCGTCTTGCGCCGCACCTTTTCGTCCACCCCGGCGGGATTGTTGATGAACAAAATCGGGTCCCCCGCCGTGCGGAAGGAAACGCCCGCGTGTTCGCCCGGCAGATAACCCGAGGACCACAACCGCGTGGAAATGGCCTGCAACTGCTCGGTGTTGGTGGATTTGGCGATGAGCACCACGAAGGTCGGCAGATTCTCGTTGAGCGAACCAAGGCCGTAGGAAACCCACGAGCCAAGGCAGGGCCGGCCGGTGATTTCATTGCCCGTCTGCATGAACGTGATGGCCGGTTCGTGGTTGATGGCGTCGGTCTTCATGGAGCGGATGAAGCAGAGGTCATCCACCATTTTCGCCGTCCACGGCAGCAGTTCGCTCACCCACATGCCGTTGCGGCCATATTGGGCGAACTTGAATTTGGACGGTGCAATTGGAAATCGTTTCTGCCCGCTGGACATCGTCGTCAGCCGCTGGCCCATCCGCACCGAATCCGGCAAATCCTTGTCGAACCACTCGCCCAGCACCGGCTTGTAATCAAACAAATCCATCTGCGAGGGCCCGCCCACCATGTGCAGATAAATCACGCGCCGCGCCTTGGGCGGAAAATGCGGCCCGATGCCGTGCAGCATTTTCTGCGCGGCGGCGGCGGGAGATGTATCGTCGCCGGCCAGGAGCAGGTTGGGCGCGAGCATGGCCAGCGCCGCCGTGCCCATGAAACTGGCCCCGCGCTGGAAAAACTGGCGGCGCGTTTCATAGCGCACATAATCTTTGAAGACCGGATGCGGTTTGAATTCAGGAAACAAGTTCATGGACTATTTGTTCAATGTTTCGTCCAGGTTCATCAACTCGTTGGCCACCATCGTGTAAGCCGCGAGCGAGGCCGGGTCAACTTTCGCGTCCGGCTTGGATTCTCCCACCGCCAGCAAATCCGCCGTGTCGCGCGGCGACTGGCGGTAATGCGCCATGAAATCGCCCAGGCCGGATTGGACCACTTTTTTTTCCTCCGCGCGCAGGGGCCGCGCCAGCAACCGTTCCGCCATGAAATCCATCCGCGCCGCGGGATTGGCGCTCTTTTCCAACGCCGCCTGCGCCAGATTTCGCGCCGCCTCCACGAATTGCGGATCATTGAGCGTCACCAGCGCCTGCAACGGCGTGTCCGTCCGGTCCCGCTGCACCGTGCAGGTCTCCCGCGACGGCGCGTTGAAAATCTCCATGGACGCCGGCGCGGCCTGGCGCTTCCAAAAAGTATAAATGCTGCGGCGATAAAGGCCCTCTCCGCTGTCCGGCTTGTAATTGCGCGTGTCGCCGGCGGGCATGCCCACCACGCTCCAGATGCCGGGTGGTTGATACGGTTTGACGCTCGGCCCCCCGATTTTTTCCACCAGCAAACCGCTCCCGGCCAGCGCCGTGTCCCGGATCATCTCGGCATCCATGCGGAAGCGCGGACCCCGCGCCAGCAGGCGGTTCTGCGGGTCCTTTTCCAACTTCTCCGGCGTCTCCTGCGCGGACTGCCGGTAGGCGGCGGACATCACCATCAATTTGTAAATATGTTTTACATCCCAGCCCGATTCGCGGAATTCCACCGCCAGCCAGTCCAGCAAATGCGGCTGCGACGGCGGTTCGCCCGCCACTCCGAAATCGCCCGCCGTCCGCACCAGGCCGGCGCCGAAAACTTCCTGCCAGAAACGGTTCACCGCCACCCGCGCCGTCAGCGGATTTTCCGGCCGCATCAGCCACTGGGCAAAGCCCAGCCGGTTGCGCGGCGCCTCCGCCGGCATCGGCGGCAAGGCCCCCGGGGTGGCCGGGGTAACGCGCTCGCGCCGCTGGTCGTATGCGCCCCGGAAAAGCACGTAAGCCGCGGGCGCGTTGGTCCGGTCCTGCATGACGTAGGCGACCGTGCCGCGTTTGCGGATTTCCATTTCCTCCGCGGCGAGCCGCGCCTTCACCGCCACGGCTTCCCGATAGGGGGCGTCCAGTTGGTCCAGCCACAGCGCGACCATTTCCTCCTGCTCATTCTGCTTCAAGCCCGCCGCCGGCCTGCCCGCCAGCCATTGCAGGCGCGGCACTTCCGCCAGCCCGCGCGTCTCCTCCCGGTTCAAGGCGCGGTCATAAATCCGCAAATCCTGCAGGCCCGCGCCCGCCACCACCGAACCGGTGTCGCGCTGGCCGATCTTGAAGGGCGCCTTGGTGCGGATGCTTTGCGTGAGGGAATCCTTGTCAATCGTCACCTCCTGCAATTCGCCGTTGATATAGATTTTCACCCCGCCCGCCTTCGATGAGCCGTTGTAGGTCACGCAGACGTGATTCCATTTATCGCGCGCCAATTCCTTTTTGGCGATGACTTTGATGGCGTTGTCCGGCCAACTGTGGATGAGGTGAATCGCCGGCTTGCTCTCGTCCAAAAACATATCCCAGCCGCGATAATCGCCATCCTTGTCCTGCATCCGGGCGAACACCGCCCCATTGCCCACCTTTTCAATCTTCAGCCAGACGGCGTAGCTGAAGGCCTCGTCCCGCGCGAAATCGCCCACATTGGTCAGCGGCGGCACAGGCGGTTTTCCGGTGGTGAAAGCCTGCGCCGCCACCGCGCCGTCCTGCCACGCCAGGTTGGTTGCCAGTTCCAGATGTTGCTCCGCGCCGCCCGCGAAAATGGCCGCGCCATTGGTTCCGCCGTCATCCAGCGGCGCGTGGAACACCGGCTCCCCGGCCGGCAGGTTTGTGGCCAGCGCCGCCCAATCCGGGTGGGCCAGCCAGTTGGTCATCTCCACTTTTCCCTGCGTCTTGCGCTGCGCGATCCGCTCTTGGCCGGCCGATTCCTCCGCCGGCAACTCGCCCCACCGCTTTTCGTCGGCGGCCTTGGGAATCGTCAGGACCGGCGGCGTGTCCTTGATGTTCCCGTCCATCGCCTTCTGCGTCGTGTTGTTGAAAAAGGCGGACAGCGCATAAAAATCTCTCTGCGGGAACGGATCAAATTTGTGGTCGTGGCAGACGGCGCACCCGGCGGTCAGGCCGAGCCAGACTTGCGAAGTCGTCTCCGTGCGGTCGCGCGCGTAGAGCACCAGGTACTCCTCCTCGATCAAACCGCCCTCGTTGCTGGTCATGTTGCAACGGTTAAAACCGCTGGCTGTTTTCTGGTCGCGCGTCGCGTTGGGCAGCAAGTCCCCTGCCAGTTGCTCGATGGTGAACTGGTCAAACCTCATGTTCGCGTTGAACGCATGGATGACCCAGTCGCGATACGTCCACATCTCCCGGTAATTGTCGAAATGAATCCCGTGCGTGTCCCCGTAGCGCGCCGCGTCCAGCCAGTAACGCGCCCGGTGCTCGCCCCAGCGCGGCGACGCCAGCAGACGGTCCACCACCTTCTCATAAGCGTCCGGCGAGTGGTCGCTCACGAACGCCTCCACCTCCTCCGGCGTCGGCGGCAGCCCGGTCAAATCCAGGCTCACCCGGCGGATCAAGGTGCGCCGGTCAGCCTCGCGCGCCGGCTTGAGTTTTTCCTGGTCCAGCCGCTCCAGAATGAAGGCGTCAATGGGGTTCCGCACCCAGCGCGCATTGCTCACCTTCGGCAACGCCGCCCGTTGCGGCGCCACAAAGGACCAGTGCGGCTCATATTTCGCGCCCGCGGCAATCCATTTCTTCAAAGTCTCTTTCTGCTGCGGCGTCAAAACCTTCTGCGTCTTTTCCGGCGGCATCACGTCGTCGTCCGTCGCAAAAATCCGGCGCACCAATTCGCTTCTATCCGGCTGGCCGGGGACAATCGGCCAGCAGCCGTCATCCAGTTTATTGGTGGCGTCCTCAAAACGATCCAGCCGGAGATGCGCCTTGCGGGCCGCCGAATCGGTGCCGTGGCACCGGAAGCAATTCTCCGAAAAAATGGGCCGGACCTCGCGGTTATATTCGGGCGCCGCCGCCACCGGAGACGCGGCCGCCGCAGGCAGGCCAGCCGCCATCAGCGACAGGGCCGCCATCTCTCCGCGCCACCGTCGGAACCGGGCGCAAACCCGAACTTGTGAAAATCTTGTCACCGTCACACAACCTTGCCGCCGCCCCTCCATCGCCCGGCTTTGCCAGGCGAAGAAAGCGGCGGGGAAAATCTAAAGCACATCCGTTTCATTCAATTGCGACAGCAACTAAATTAACACACAATGGAACCCTTTGTCGAACAAAATCCACAGGTCTTCACTGCCCTGTTCCGAACCCTTGCCCGCGCCCCTTCCCACATCACTCGCAGGGCGGGTGCCAATAATTCTGCATCGCCTCGCGCGACCACGCGGGCCGAACCACTGGCGCAGGTCGGAGGAACTCAGCCATGACCGGCTTGATGTCCAGCACCGGGGCTCCGTCAACCCCGTCCAACCCGGAAACATGCAGGGGTGAGTCATGGTGGTCCGGCGCCACCCGAAATGGCACTCCCGCGGTTTGCTCCGTGATTTTTTCTGGATGTGATCGAGTAAATCGGGGAAGCGTCCCGGATGGTCATCGCCCTGGCGGCAAAACGGCCTTTGGGGATTGTCATTGACCGGAGACGAAGGTTTTTGCTAGATTCCAGTTAACGCCCTCATCGGACTTTTCTCTGGCCGCCGCCAGTTTCGAGTGCGGCCGGCATTCCGTTGCGGCCCGTACGCTCATCTCGCAAATGGTTATGCCAGCGTCGAAACCGAGTCCGCCCGCACAGGTGAAATTGAGAAACCACTGGCCGGCCCGCTATGCTTTCGCGCTGGTGATGGTTGGGGCGGCCTTTCTCCTCCGGTGGGGACTGACCCGGCTGGTGGGCGGCGGTTTGCCCCTTTTCATCACGTTTTACCCGGTTGTCATGCTTTCGGCTTTGCTCGGAGGCGTTGGGCCGGGTCTGGTCGCCACAGCGGCCGTAGCGCTGGGGGTGGATTATTTCATTTTGAGGCCGACAGGGGCGTTTGCCGTGGGGGGCGTGGCTGACGGCGTCGGTCTGGCTTTTTTCACGGGCATGGGCGTGTTTATGAGCGTGGTCGCGGAGCTTTGCCGCCGGGCCCGGCTCAAGGCGGCGTCCTATGAGATGGAGGCGTTTTTGCGCGAGCAGCTCGAAGCGCCGGCCCGCTGGTCCAGGCAGGGTTTGCTGCTCAACGCGGGACTGGTGGTGTCTCTGGCTGTCCTGGCCGCGGCGGGGGCGCAGTCTGCCCGGAACCTGCGGGCCGTGGCCAGTGCCGATGAATTGGAGACGCATTCCCGAGTGGTGATTCAGGAACTGGACCGGTTGCTTTCGGCCTTGAAGGACGCGGAAAGCGGCCAGCGCGGCTACCTGCTCACCGGGGAGGAGAAATACCTGGAACCGTACCAGATCGCGCTGGGCCTGGTGCAGAGCAATCTGGCCGGCGTGAAGCTGCTTGCCCAGGACGACGCCGCCCAGACGCGACGTCTGGCCGGCATCGAAGCCCTTATTTTGGAGAAGACCGCGGAATTGAAGCAAACTATCGAATTGCGTCGCTCGCAGGGCTTGCCGGCCGCCCTCGAGGTCGTGACCACGGACAAAGGTAAAATCACTATGGACCAAATCCGCCAGCGCATAGCCGAGGCCCAGGCGGACGAGGACCGGTTGCTGCAAGAGCGGGCCGTGGCCAAGAGCGCCGAGGCCGGCAAAACCCTCCAGGCCCTGCTGGCGGGCGGCGTTCTGGCCTTCCTCCTGCTGATCGCAGTCTTTCTCTTCCTCAAGCAGGAAATCGTCCGGCGCACCAAGGCCGAAGCCGACATGCGCCAGCATCGGGACCACCTGTAGGAAATGGTGGCGGCGCGCACCGGGGAACTGGGCCGGTCGAACGAGCAGCTCAAGAAAGAAATCAAAGAGCACCAGCAGGCCGAGGAGGTGATTGGAAGGTCGGAAGCGAAGTATCGCGCTTTGTTCGACTCGATGATCGAGGGTTTTTGCATCATCGAGATGGTTTTTGACGCGCAGGAACGGCCCGTTGATTTTCGCTTCCTGGAAGTCAATCCCGCGTTTGAAAAGCACACCGGGTTGCACAACGCACAGGGCCGGTTGATGCGCGAGCTGGCCCCGGAGCATGAAGCCCATTGGTTTGAACTTTACGGCCAGGTGGCCGCGACCGGTCAACCCGCGCAGTTTGTGGCCCAGGCAAAGGCGCTGGACCGTTGGCTGGAAGTGTCTGCCTATCGGGTGGGTGGGAAGGAAAGTCGAAAAGTGGCCGTCCTTTTCAACGATGTCACCGAGCGCAAGCGCGCGGCGGAGGCGCACACCCGGCTGGCGGCGATCGTCGAGTCGTCCAATGATGCCATTCTTTCCAAAGACCTGGGCGGAGCCATCACCAGTTGGAACGCGGGGGCCGAGCGGCTGTTCGGGTACACCCCCGGGGAAGTGATGGGCCGTTCGATCAGGTTGCTCGTGCCTCCGGATCGCCAGGACGAAGAAGACGCCATCATGGCGCGCCTGCTGGCGGGGGAACGGGTGGACCGCTTCGAAACCGTCCGCTTGGCCAGGGATGGGCGCAGCCTGGCGGTGTCGGTGGTCATATCGCCCATAAAGGATGGCGGGGGCCGGGTCATTGGCGCCTCCAAGATTGTCCGCGACATTACCGAGCGCAAACAAAAAGACGAAGAGCTGCAAAAACTCAACCGCACTTTGAAGGCGCTCAAGGAGAGCAGCCAGGCGATGACGCGCGCCAGTTCTGAAACCGGGTATCTGGACGAGGTCTGCAAGGATGTCATCGCCAACTGCGGCTATGCCATGGTGTGGATCGGTTTTGCCGAAGAGGACGAAGGCCGGACCGTCCGCCCGGTCGCCTACGCCGGCTTTGCGCAAGGCTATCTGGAGACTCTCCAGGTTAGCTGGGCCGATAACGAACGCGGTCGCGGCCCCACCGGGACCGCCATTCGCACCGGCAAGCCCTGCCTGTGCAGAAACATGCTGACCGACCCCGTCTTGGCGCCCTGGCGGACCGAGGCGCTCAAGCACGGCCTTTGCTCTTCCCTGGTCCTGCCGCTGCTGTCCGAAGGCAAGGCCTTTGGCAGCATCACCGTTTACTCGCGCCAGGCCGATGCCTTCTCCGGAGACGAGGTTCGGATGCTGGCCGAATTGGCCGACGATGTTTCCAACTGCATTCGGAGTCTGCGCGCCGTCTCCCGGCGCCAGCGGGCGGAACGGCGCACCGAGTTGCTCGCCGATGCGGCCAGCCGGCTGCTCAGCAGCGATGACCCGCCAGGCGTTGTGGAGGAGCTGTGCGGGAAAGTGCTCCAATTCCTCGATTGCCAGATGTTCCTCAATTTCCTGGTGGACGACCAGCATGGCCAGACGTGCTTCGATTTCCTGACGGAGGAGAAGCAACGGCGCCTTCGCCTCCATGCTTGCGCGGGCCTTCCCATGGCGGAAGCCGAGAGGATCGAAAGGCGGGACTACTGCTCCGCCCTGTGCGGTGGCGCCGCCCGCGACGGTTGCCGCTTTGTCGCCGGGAGCATCCAGGAAAGGCCCGACCCGCGAAGCGACTGGGTCAAGCCTTATGGAATTGAGGCCTACGCCTGCCACCCTTTAATGGCCGGTGGACGGTTTTTCGGAGCCATCTCCTTCGGCACGCGCACGCGCAAGAATTTCACCGAGGAAGAATTGTCCTTCATGAAAGCGGTGGCCGACCTGATGGTGACGGCGATTGACCGGAGGCAGGCGCAGACCGCCCTGCAGTTGACTGCCGAGGAAGTCAAGCGGTCCAATCGCGACCTGGAACAGTTCGCCTACATTGCCTCGCACGACCTGCAGGAGCCGTTGCGCGCCGTGGGCGGTTATGTGGCGCTGTTGCAACGCCGCTTCCCGGGAAACCTGGACGCCAAGGCGCTGGAATACATCAACGGCGCGCTGGAGGGCGTCAGCCGCATGGAGCAGCTCATCGGCGATCTGCTCGCCTTTTCGCGCGCGGGCACTCACGGCGGGGCTTTCGCCCGCGCCGACCTGCAGGCCATCCTGAACAATACCTTGCACAACCTCCGCACCAGTATCGAACGCACCCAGGCCAAAGTCACCTGCGATGTCTTGCCGACGCTGACGGCGGATGCCACCCAGGTCATGCAGATTTTCCAGAACCTCATCGGCAACGCCATCAAGTTCCGCAGCCAGCGCCCGCCGGAGATCCATGTGGGCGTCCAAAAGCAGCCGGGCTTTTGGGTCTTCTCCGTCCGGGACAACGGGATTGGCATTGAAGCGCAGTATTTTGATCGCATTTTCCAGATTTTCCAACGCTTGAACACGCGCAAGCATTATCCCGGCACCGGCATCGGCCTGGCCATCTGCAAGAAAATGGTCGAGCGCCACGGCGGGGCCATCTGGGTCGAGTCCGTGCCGGGGCAAGGCTCGACTTTCTACTTTTCCCTGCCGGAAACTCAGCAATAAAACCACATGACGTATGACCGCAAACCATGAACACCCCGTTGAAATCCTGCTGGTCGAAGACAGTCCCAGTGATACCGAACTGACGATGGAGGCTCTGAAAGAGGCCAAAGTCCGCAATCACCTCACCATCGTGGAGGACGGGGTGCAAGCCCTCGAATTCCTCCGGCGGCAAGGCATGTATGGCGGGGCGCCCCGGCCGGATCTGATCCTGCTGGACCTGAATCTCCCGCGCAAGGATGGCCGCGAAATCCTGGCCGAAATCAAGACAGATGACCAGCTCAAGACCATTCCCGTGGTGGTGCTGACCACTTCCCGCGCCGAGCAGGACGTGTTCGAGTGCTATAAGTACCACGCCAATTGTTATATTACCAAGCCGGTGAATTTGGAGCAGTTCTTGAATGTCGTCCGTTCCATTGAATCTTTCTGGCTGATGGTGGTGACCCTGCCGCCCGCGCCCAAGGCCCCTGCGGAGGGCTGGAAATGTTAAGGCCCGGCCAGGCCAAGCCCCGGACACTGAATCCTGGAGGCAAAGCTGCTTGACGTTGTGTTTGCGCCGATCCAATTAAGAGTTCTTTTGGTGGAGGACAGCCCGTCGGACGCGGCGCTGGTGGAGGAATCGCTCAGGGAGGATGGCTTGGGCCAATTTGAGATTACGCATGTCGAGACTTTGGCCGAAGCGATGAGGCTGGCGCGGCAGGCCAACTTTGACGTGTCGCTTTTGGACCTGACCCTGCCGGACAGCTCGGGCCGGGAGACCTTTCTGCGCGCGCGGGCGGAAGCTCCGGCGTTGCCCATTGTGGTCATGACCAGACTGGCCGATGAGGCGATTGGGCTCGAAGCCGTGCGCCACGGCATTGATGACTACCTCATCAAAGGCCAGACCAATGGGCGGCAAACCGCCCGTTCCATCCGCTACGCCATCGAGCGAAAGCATGGGGAAACGGCGCTCAAACGGGCGGAAGCCGCCCTGCAACAGGAGCGCGCCCAGCTTGAAGAAAGAGTCCGGGAGCGCACGGCCGATCTTTCGGCGCTCAATGAGGTGCTCCAGACGGAAATACGGCAACGCCAGCGCGCCGAGGAGTCCAACCAGTTGGTGCGGCGGCGTTTGGCCGAGGCCCAGGAAACCGAGCGGGGGCGCATCTCGCGGGAATTGCACGACCGCCTGGGACAGGACCTGACCGCCCTCAAACTGGGGCTGCAGAACCTGCGCCAGCAAGGTCCTGCCACCCTGGCAGTGGGAGAACATCTCAGCACGCTGGAGAAGCTGGCGGAAGGACTGATGCTTGACATCCACCGGCTGGCGTGGGATTTGCGGCCCTCGGTGCTGGACGACCTGGGCTTGGACCGGGCCTTGCAGCGCCATGCCGACGAATGGTCCCGGAACACCGGCGTGCCGGTGGACTTGCATACGGGCGCGGATTTGAGAACCAACCGGCTGCCGCAAGAATTGGAAACCACCCTCTACCGCGTCGCCCAGGAAGCGCTGACCAATGTGGCCCGCCACACCCAAGCCAAACGCGTCAGTGTGCTGCTGGAACGCCGGGCCGGCTTTGTCTCCCTCATCGTCGAGGACGATGGCCCGGGCTTCGACGCCCAAGGCGTCTTAGCCGCGCCCGCCGGCCCGGGCAAATTAGGTTTGCTGGGGATGCAGGAACGAGTCAGGCTGGCGGGCGGCACCCTGACCGTCGAGTCCGCCCCGGGGGCGGGCACCACGGTGTTCGCCCGTTTGCCGCTGGAGCCGAAGGCGGAAAGCGGCGGCTGATTGGCCCTGATGAAGAAACTGCGAATTTTGCTGGCCGATGACCATAAGATGTTGCGCGAGGGCCTTCAAGTCCTGCTCGACCGCCAGCCCGGCATGCACGTCGTCGGCGAAGCGGCCAGCGGCAAAGAGGTGCTGGCCAAGGCCGCGGCGCTCAAGCCGGATGTGGTGGTGATGGACCTTTCCATGCCTGAACTCAACGGATTGCAGGCGACCGAGTTGCTCCGGGCCAGACATCCTGCCATCAAGGTGGTGGTGCTCACCGCCCACGAAGACGAGAGCTACCTGACCCAGTTGTGCAAAGCCGGGGCGGCAGGCTATGTCCTCAAGCGTTCGCCGGGCGAGGAGTTGGTTCAGGCCATCAACATGGCGGTCGCGGGCCAGGTCTATCTCGCCCCAGCCCTGGCCGGCAAAGCGCTGGCACGGCTGGCGGCCGGCCCGTCCGCCGGCCGGGAGACCGCCATCGCCCTGTTAAGCGAACGGGAGAAGGATGTCCTGAGCCTGATCGCCTGGGGCTACAGCAACAAGGAAGCGGCCGACCAGCTCAACGTCAGTGTCAAAACCGTGGAGACCTACAGAGTTCGCATCGCCGAGAAGCTCGGCCTGCGCAGCCGCACCGAGCTTGTCAGATACGCCTTGCGGCAAGGCTGGTTGAACGACGCGAAGACTCCGGGACCGCTGCCACGGTAGCAAATGGCCTGGCCCACAGGCCCATGGCGCGTCCTGTTTGGACGGCGACAGCCAGCCGGCGCTTTCGACAGCGGGACCGATGCCCGCCCGCGCCGCAAAACCAGTTGGCGCTGTCCGGGGATTCCCTGACACCAAATTTCTGTTTACTCCGACTGTTCGCCTTCCGGGCTGGCTGAATAACCTTGCGCCGATGGCAGGTTCGCAGCGACGGCCCAGGAGGGCCGGAGCACGGGCCAGGGCCAAGGCGTCATCCGCCTCCAGGCAACCGCGGAAACCAGGGAAGTTATGAGGATAGTTTATGAAACAAAATCACCGCAATAACCAATCATCAGCCAAATCACGGGGCAGTGCAGTACTCGCCCACGCACCCAACGATGGCGGCCAGTCTTATCCAAGAGATTATCTGGAGAATCGGTTCGTTTACCTGGTCATTTCCCCGCAGGACCGCGGATTGTCCATCGGGGTCAATGTGAACCAGAATCTGAAATGCGGTTTGCCGTCCTGGGACGGCGGGATGGATCGGGCCAAACCTGCCGGCGGCGCAAACGCGGATGTCAAGAGAATGGCCACCGAACTGCATCGGACCATTGCCCTGGTGCAATCGGGCCGTCTGCGGCAGCGTCCGCCCTACGCCCATTGGCCGGAGGACTTGCTCAAACTGCGCCATGTCGCCATCAGCGGCGACGGCGAACCCACCTTGTCAAGCCATTTTGCCGAGGCCTTGGAAACCATCCTCCACCTGCGCGTGCTGGGCGGATTCCGCTTTTTCAAAATCGTGGTTGTCACAAATTCGCCGGCGCTGGACAGGCCCAAAGTCCGGCACGCGCTCCGGTGCCTCACCTCCAGGGACGAGATTTGGCTGAATTTGGATGGAGGCACTCAGGGTTATTTGAACAAGCTCGACGGCGCGCCCATCCGGCTGAAAAAAATCATGGACAACATCCTGCTGGTTGGCCGCCAACGTCCTGTCAT
Source organism: uncultured Verrucomicrobiae bacterium (assembly GCA_963707025.1). Taxonomy (GTDB): domain Bacteria; phylum Verrucomicrobiota; class Verrucomicrobiia; order Limisphaerales; family Palsa-1400; genus JBEKOF01. The sequence continues at coordinate 218,840 of CAVPOM010000009.1, forward strand.
CATTCAGAGCTTGTTCCCCGCCATCCATGGCGCGCCTCCGCCGCCCCGCGAAATCAAGCAATACGCGCAGCGACTCAAGGAACTCAAAAAGGCGGGCGCCCAGATTTCCTTGGTGCAAATTTGTTCCGCGGCGCAACGCCTGGCCAGGAACGGATTCAGTCACCTCCCGCTCCAATCGCTGTCGCGCATCGCCAAAACGGTCCGGCGGGTGGCCGGACTGCGGGCGGAGGTCTTTTGAGCCGCGCCCCAGACTGGCGGGCGCGCCGGGCGCGGGCCGCCGTGTGGGGGAAGCGGCGGGAGCAGGGCCGCGGCAGCGCCGGCCCTTGTCCGGGAATTTCCCGACACCAACATTCTGTTTTCTCCGACTGTTCGAGATTCACGCCTTCCCGCTATTCTCACGGATAAATCATGAATGCAACCATTGAGCAAAAAATCATAATCACCCCGGCTGCCATCGCCAAAGTGGCCTGGCAAATCTGGGAGAAGGAAGGGCGTCAACCCGGCCGGGATCTGGATTACTGGCTCCGGGCCGAGCAGCAGGTTCTGGCAGCCAGTCTGCAGGAAAGCAGCCGCACCAATGCTGGAGCGCCCTTGTGGGAACCCGTGGCCGAAATGCCGTGGTAGCCGCACCGCCGCGCCACCAGCATCCAAAATAATGGAGCCGACGATGACGGCCGTCATCATTTACGATGACTTCGCTTGCGCGCTCAAGGCCAGGGCCATGCTCAAGCAGGCGGGGCATCGCGCGGACGCGGCGGTTCTGTGGAGGGTCAAACCCTGGCGGCTGGACGAACTGATGCGGCCCTTGACCGCAGACGCGGCGCTGGAGGAAGCGGCCGACGCGCACCTGATTGTGCTCGCTCTGCGTCATCTCCAGCATATTCCCGCCCGGGTGCAGGACTGGCTGGAGCACTGGGCGGCGCACCGGCAGTTCCAGAACGTCGCCCTGGCCGCTTGGGATGGCGGAAACGGCGACGGGCTTTCCGCGACGGCGCCCGGCGAGCTGTCGCAATTCGCCCAGCGCCATGGTTTGCGCTTCCTTTTTGGCGACACCGTTCCGGCTGAAGACGGATTGGCAGTTTGAGACCAGCGGCGAGGAAAACGCCAGCAAGGAAATCCCTGTGAAAAACAACGTCATTGTCCGGGATTCCCCTGACACAGAGATTCTGTTTTCTCCGACTGTTCGAGAGCGAGCCTTCCGAATTATTCTCGCGCCCATGACAGGACTCGCCGTGACGAGTTCGGAAGGCAGAATGGCCGCCAGCCCTGGTCGCAGTTACAGCGGACTGGAAGAGATGATGCACCATCAACGAGCATGAATTATGAAAGCACGCAATGAGCAAAATTCAATGATCACCGAAGCGGAGATCGCTGCCGCCTGCTGGCAAATCTGGCGGGAAGAGGATCGGGGTCAAACCGGCCGGGCCAACGAATACTGGCGCACGGTTGAGCTGAGTCTTGAGCAGCACGAGGTTGCTGGGGCGGCCTGGGAGATCTGGGAGAAGGAAGGCCGTCAAGACGGCCGGGCCTTGGAATACTGGACCAGGGCCGAGCAGCAGGTTCTGGCAGCCCGACAGCAGGGAAGCAGCCGGACAAATGGCGCAACCCCCAGCCGGGCCGCCCCGGCGCCCAGGGCAAATGGCGCCCCCGCCACGGGCGGGGATCTGGAGCCGGGCCTCTCGAAGAGGCCAAAGACGCCACCGGCCGTTTCCATCCGCGCCAACGGATTGGAGCGGGCGGCGCTTTGGCCACGCAACACAAGCCGCGGCAGGGATGACCGCGCGGAGGCGGCTCGACGCCAAGAGCCGCAGGGGGCGATGGTGTTGGCGTGAATTACCCGGTGCGCCGCCACCAGGGGATCGCAAGGCGGCGGCGCGCCGAAGGGAAGGCCGCGGGTTGGCGGGTTTCCCTCAACCGCAAGAGAAAAACTTAACCGAAATAAACCGGAGGAAATAATTATGCAAAAAGATCTGACTGGACGAATCGCCTTGGTGACCGGAGCGGCGCGAGGCATTGGCCGCGCCACCGCCCTGGCCCTGGCCGCGCAGGGCGCGGATGTGGTGGTGAATTACCAAAATTCCGACGGACCCGCCGATGAGGTCTGCCATCTGGTGCGCGAGCAGGGAGTTCGCGGCAAGGTCTGCAAGGCCAACGTCTCCAACGCGGAGGAGGTCAAACGCATGGTCCTGGAAATCAGGACCGAGCTGGGGCCGATCACCATTCTTGTCAACAATGCCGGCATCACCCGGGACCGCTCCTTCTTGAAGATGACGCGGGCGATGTGGGACGAAGTCCTGGGCGTCAACCTCAACGGCCCCTTCAACACCACCCAGGCGGTGCTGCCCGGCATGGTCGAGGCCGGCTGGGGCCGCGTCATCAACCTGGCTTCCGTCGTCGGCTTGACCGGCAATTTTGGCCAGGCCAATTACTCCACCACCAAGGGCGGCCTGGTCGCCTTCACCATGACCCTGGCGCGCGAAGTGGCCCGCAAAGGCATCACCGCCAACGCCGTCGCCCCTGGCTTCATTGCCACCGACATGACCAAGGATGTGCCGGCCGTGGCGCTGGACTCGGTCAAAGCCATGACGCCGATGGGCCGCCTGGGAACGCCGGAGGAAGTGGCCGACGCCGTGGTCTTCCTGGCCAGCCCGCGCGCCAGCTTTATCACCGGCCAGGTCCTCTCCGTCAACGGCGGCATGTATATGTAACAGCCCGGTTTTGCAAAGGAACACTGGCCAACGCGGACCCTAGACCGCCGGGCGGTATCCCGCATCGGTCCAGAGCGATCCGCTCACCGCTGAATTGGAAATCATGAAACAGATCGCGTCGGCAATTTCCTCCGGCTGGATCAACCGTTTGAGCGAGGTGAGGGGAATGATGCGCTCGCGAATGATCTCTTCCCCCAACGCCCGCACCATGGGCGTATCGGTATAGCCCGGATGCAAGATGCCACAGCGCACCCCATGAAAGATCGCCTCCATCATCAAGGTCGCCGCCGCGCCGGCCAGCCCGGCCTTGGCGGCGGCATACCCGATCTGGCCCTTGTTCCCCAGCGTAGAAACCGATCCGATGAAAATGACGTTGCCCTGAATTTCCTCTTGCGGCGTCCAGCGGCCCAGTCCGGCCGCCTTGCGGCTGCGGGCGATGGCCGCCACCATCTCCAACGCCCAATAAACCGGCGCGATCAGGTTGATTTCCGTCAAGGTCCGGAATTTTTCCACGGCATAGACCAGCACTTCCCCGCTCTGCTTGTCCGTCTTGACCGCCAGTTCGTCCAGCGTGATGCCGGCCGCCGGCACACAGACGCTGACCAATCCCTGCTGGGCCAATGTTTCGGTATAAACCGCCTTGCGAAAAACGGCGTCGGTCACGTCGCCACAGAAGGGCAGGGCGACCGTCCCGCCCTGCAACTCGTTGACGGCCTTGCACAGGTCAACCACCCCCTTGGAACGGTCCACCAGGGCCAGCGCCTTGGCGCGGCGCCGCGCCAGTTCCAGGGCCGTGGCGCGGCCAATGCCGCCGGCGGCTCCTGTGATCAATGCCACTTTGCCTTCGATGTTATTCGTGTTCATGACATAAAACAGTTGAGGTTGAGCACAAAATCAGTTCACCGGCATTTTACTCCCGTCCGCCCCGGAGTCAAGGGATTTTTTGTGCGTCCGCACTACGCGGCGCGGCCGGGCGCCGAAAAATCCCTTTTCCCTTGCGAAGAACGGCCAAATGCGCCAGAGTGTCTCCCGGCCCGCCGCTGTGGCGGGACTGGTTTTGCCAACGCACAATTATTTAGCCATGAGCACGGACACCCGCACGCCGCCGCAACTGATCGAAATCCGCAAGTACCCCAACCGGCGCTATTACGACGCGACCCGCAGCCGGCATCTGACGCTGGAGCAAATCCACGCCTTGATTCGGGAGGGATGCAATGTGCGGGTGGTGGATTCGCAAACCTCGGCCGATATCACCGGCAAGGTCCTGACCCAGATCATCCTCGAACTGGACGCGCCCAAGCTGGAGCTTTTTCCCGCCGCCATGCTGACGGAGATGATCCGCGTCAACGACCGCTTCGTGAAGGGGTTTTTCGAGAGATTCCTCGGCCAGGCCTTCGAGGGTTTCATGGAATACCAACGGCGCCTGGGCATGCAAATGCAGCCGGGGGCGGGCTGGCCCGACTTCCTCTCACCCTTGGCCGCCTGGACAAACGCCCTGAGCCAGCCCCTTCCCAAGCCGCCGGACCATCCACCGGCCGGGAACCAGCCCGTTGCCGCCCAGGAGCCCGGCCGGGCCGGTTCGGTCCAGCGCCTGCAGCGGCGCGTGCAGAGCCTGGAACGGAAGCTGGCGGCCAAAACGCGCCGTCCGCGGCGCCCCTCACCCCGGCCATCCCCGGCCCCGGCCCGGCCCAAAAAATAATTGTGCATTTGCACAATTTTTCCATTGACACCCGGCGGATCCGTGTGCTAACGTGCTCGCACGGAATCGAAATGCAACCCGGTGTCGCATGGGATTGCCACGGCCGGGACCGGGTGGTGGCACGGGCCGATAACATAGTGCAAACGCACAACAAGTAAGAACCAACAAAAAAAGAAAGGACAGGTATTATGCCAGAGAAATTCAAACCCGCGGGAACAGAGTTGTTCGAACAAGCCCTCAAAAACTACGACCAGGCCTTCCAAGCCGGCCTGACGGCGCAGGAGGAGGCCATCAAAGGGCTGTTGGACTGCGCCGCCAAAATGCAGGCGCCTGAAGATTGGCAGAAGCGCTGGAGCGCGACGGTCATGGAAAGCCTGCCGCTGGCCCAGAAGCGAATCGAGGAATCGCTGCAAATGGTCGAACAGTGCAGCCACACCAGCCTGGACTTTCTGAAACAGGCCTTTGAGGCCGGCAAAATTGAGTGTGACGATGGCATGCCAACCAAAGTACAGGAGCTTTGGGAAGCCTCCTTGCAGACGCTGCGCACCAACGCCCCGGCCTTCACCCAATTCAACGCCAAAGCCGTTGAATCCTGGGTGCAGGTACCCTGCAGAAAGCCGTCGAACCCCCCGCCGCCGCCCCCAAAGCCAAGGCGGCCTGATCGCCAACCCCCAGCCCTGAGGACAAACCCATGATCAAAAATGTCTATCTGTCGGGAGCCGTTCGCAGCGCCGTCGGCGGATTTTGTGGCGCTTTTGAATCCGTGCCCGCGCCGGCTCTCGGAAGCGTCATCGCCAAGGCCGCCCTGCAGCGGGCCCGCGTGCCGGCCGCGGCCGTGGACGAGGTCATCTTCGGCAACGTGGTCGGCGCGGGCCTCGGACAAAATGTCGCCCGGCAGGTCTCCCTCGGGGCTGGGTTAAGCGATATGGTCGGCGCCACCACGATCAACAAAGTTTGCGGCTCCGGCCTCAAGGCGGTGATGCTGGCGGCCCAAGCCATCCAGTGTGGCGACAGCGGCGTGGTGCTGGCGGGCGGGACGGAAAACATGTCGCGCGCGCCCTTCCTTTTGGACAAGGCGCGCAGCGGCTATCGCCTGGGCCACGGCGAGTTGATTGACGCCGTCATCAAGGACGGCTTGTGGGATGTCTATAACAACATGCACATGGGCGCCTGCGGCGACTTGTGTGCCAAGGTTTACAACTTCACCCGGGGCCAACAGGACGATTTTGCCGTCGCCAGCTTCAAGCGCGCGGTGGCGGCTTCGGCCTGCGGCCACTTCAGCCAGGAGATTGAGCCGGTCGAAGTCAAGGCGGGCAAGGAAACCACCCTGGTGAAGGAAGACGAAACGCCCAAGCGTTTCAACGAGGAGAAACTGCGCAAGCTCAGGCCCGCCTTCGGCCCGGAAGGAACGGTCACCGCCGGCAACGCCTCCAGCATCAACGATGGCGCCGCCGCCATCGTCGTGCTTTCGGAAGAAAAGCTCAAAAGCCTGGGTGTGCAGCCCCAGGCCCGCATCCTGGGCTACGCCGCCGGCGCCGGCGAACCCAAGTGGTTCACCACCGCCCCCGTCTTGGCGATCAAGAAATTGATGAATTCTCTCTCCCTTAAACCCCAAGAGGTGGACTTGTTCGAAATCAACGAGGCCTTCGCCGTCGTGCCGATGGCGGCGATGAAGGACCTGGAGTTGCCGCACGAGAAAGTCAACATCAACGGCGGCGCCGTCGCCCTGGGCCATCCCATTGGCGCCAGCGGAACCCGCATCCTGGTGACGCTGATCCACGCCCTGCAACGGCGGAGCCGGCGCCTCGGCATCTGCTCCTTGTGCATTGGCGGCGGCGAAGCGGTGGCCATGGCCATTGAATTGTGTTGAAGGGGCCGTGTTATGAACCAAAACTCTGATCCAAAACCGGACCAAACCGCCGCTTTCACCAAATTGTGGTCGGACTCCTGCGGGAGGATCCTGCAGGCGGCCATGTCCTACAGCCCGGAGACAGCGCCGCCGGAGTTGATGCGGCAAATTCGATCCGGCCTGATGCAGGCCTTGTCGCAATCCTGGGAGGAATTCTTGCGCTCCCCGCAGTTCCTGGAAGGGATGAAACAGATGATGGACCAGGCGGCTGCTTTTCAGAAATTCAGCGCCGGTTTTCTGACCAAGGCGCGCCATGCCACCGAAGGGGTGGCGCACGATGACGTGGAAGGACTTCGCACCGCGCTGGGCCAGTTGGAAAGCCGGCTGGCCCGCCAGATGGACGCCCTGTCCGGTCAGATCAGCCCATTGGCCAAAGCTCTGGAACGACTCAGCCCAGCCTCTCTCCAGCCAGGCCCGACTCCGCCGGCGCCCGTGCGCCAACCAAAGTCGCCGTCCAAAAAGCCGGCCGGCAGCGGACGATCGGTCCGGCGAAAGGGGCAAATTTAAGAAAGGAGCAACGCCATGCCCGCAAGTCAGCAACTGGCAAGTCCGTGGGTGCAATGGCAGCAGGCCGTTATGGCCGGGCAGTTCCGACAATTGCGGCGGCTTTCACGCCTGCCATTTCTCATGGAGAAAGCCGCCCGCATCAAAAAAGGCGCGACGCCCTCGGACGTGGTTTACCAGGAAGGGCGCTTAAGCCTGCTTCATTATCGCGGGAGCGCGCCCGCGCGCCACCGCACACCCGTGGTGTTTGTTTTCGCATTGGTCAATCGCCCGTACATCCTCGACCTCAGGACGGGACGGAGCGTGGTGAGCCATTTTGTCCAGGCCGGATTTGACACCTATTTGATTGATTGGGGCGAGCCGCGCCGGGCAGATCAAAACCGCACCCTGGATGATTGCGTCAACGGGTCGCTGGGGAATGTGGCGGACTTTCTGCGCGAACGCTGCGCCGCGCCGCAAGTCAACCTTCTGGGCTACTGCATGGGCGGGACGCTCAGCGCCATGTTCACGGCGCTGCATCCCGACAAAGTTAAAAACCTGATGCTGCTGGCGGCGGGCATTGACTTCGCCACCCGGGAAGGCCTGCTGAACCTCTGGACCGATGCCCAGTACTTTGATGTGGACAAATTCATTGACGCCTTTGGCAATTGCCCGGCCGAATTTCTGCAATCCTCCTTCCTCATGCTCAAGCCGGTGCAAAATCTGCTGGAGAAGCCGCTTAATTTCATCGAGAATTTCGACAACGATGATTTTGTCGAGGACTTTCTGACCATGGAAACCTGGTTGAACGACAACATCGCCGTGCCGGGCGAAATCTTTCGTGATTTTGTCAAGTATTTGTATCAGCAAAACCTCCTCGTCCAGGGACGGATGCCGGTGGGCGCGCGCACGGTTGATCTGCGGCGCATCACCTGTCCGGTGATGAACATCATGGCGCGGAACGACGATTTGGTGCCTTGCGCCCAGAGCGCGCCGTTCAACGACCTGGTGGGTTCCACCGATCGCAGCTCCATTATGTTGTCAGCCGGCCACATCGGGCTGGCCGTCGGTTCCAAGGCCCAGCGCGAGGTCTGGCCGCAAGTGGTCAAATGGCTGGCCGAGCGGTGCTGACAGCGTCAAGATTGACAGATCCAAGCCGGCGCCCGTATCCCGCCGGAGAATTCCCGGCATGGTTGCAGCCATGCCGCGAGCGCGGGGCAGATCCACTGGAAGGGTTACGACGGTTCCACTTGGCCCGATGCTAATAGCAGCAGGCATCGCGGCAGGAACAATTGTGGCGATTTCATTCATAAACAGCCGGAAACACGGTCAGGTCAAGAAATTCGAGAGAAAAAGCGGCGATGATAATTTCTATGTTCAAGGATTTGGTGGCGAGTATCTGTACGGCGGCCAAGGGAGAGGGAGAAAACGCGGGAGGTTTCCCTTGCCAGCCGTGCCTTTCCCCATTCACCCCAGCCACTCCGGATTATGGGTCGTGCCATCAAAGGTGGTGGTGGTCTTGAACGATTCATACTGCCCGTTGCCCGCCGCCTCTTTGGTGCGCGCCAGCAACGCCGCCACCGCCTCGGCGTCGAGCGGCTTGAAAGTGCGGCCCGCTTCCAGGGCCTGGTCCAGCAGCGTCAGGCTGTCGCACCCGGTGATGACAGTGGAAGTCGGCAGGTTCATGGCGTAGTGCAGGCATTCGATGGCGGTGGCGGCGCCGCTGCGCACAATGGCCCCAAACGCGAGCGGCTTCATTCCCAGCACGCCGGTCTGCTCCTTCACCAGCCGGGGCACGACGTTCTTCTCGAAGCTGCGGAAATGCGCGTCCATCACATTCAACGGCATCTGAGCCGCGTCAAAATGAAATTGGTGCTCCGCCGCCGCGTCCAGCATCTTGAGGTGAATGGACGGGTCCTTGTGCCCGGTAAAGCCGAGGAAGCGGATTTTGCCCGCCTTTTGCGCCGCCACGGCCGCTTCCATGCCGCCGCCGGCGGCAAAAATCCTGGCCGGGTCCTCCAGGCGGATGATTTCGTGAAACTGCACCAGATCAATCCGGTCGGTCTGGAGGCGTTGCAGCGATTCTTCGATTTGCCGGGCCGCCGCCGCCTTGGTGCGACCGTCTATTTTGGTCATGAGGAAGGCCTTGGCGCGGTAGCCGTCGCGCAGCGCCTGGCCCATCCTGGTTTCGCTGGTTCCCCCGTTGTAATCCCAGCAGTTGTCAAGAAAAGTGATGCCGTTGTCAATGGCGGTGCGGATGAGGCGGACGCTTTCCTGCCCGGTCAATGCGCCCGTGCCGATGTGCCAGCCGCCCAGGCCGATGGCGGAAACCTTCTCCCCGGTGCGGCCGAGCGCGCGGGTGGGGATGGCGCCTGGCGCAGCCGCGCTCCAGGCGGTGGAGCCGACGCCGGCCGCCACGCCGCCGGCCACCGCCAGCTTGACAAATTCGCGCCGCGTCACCCCATCCTGTTGTCTGGCAAAGAAGCCGCCGGGCAAGCCTTTTTGAACAGGCTCGTGATACTTCATATCGCTTCTCATAAGGCTGGTTTTCCAAACCATAAGCTTCCCGCCCCGCCGCCGCAAAGCTTAATCAGACTCAAACTTGCCCGCCCGCGGGCCGCATGGCACGTTTCTCCCGACATGCGATTTGAATTTGCCACCGCCCAACGCATCATCTTCGGAGTGCAGACGGTGAACCAGGCCGGGCGCCTGGCCGGGGAATTGGGGCGTCATGCCCTGATCGCGGCCGGCCGGGACACCCGCCGGGCGGCCCCGCTGCTGCAACGGATGCAGGAGTCCGGCGTCGGCGCGACGGTTTTTTCCATTGCCGGCGAACCTGATCTGGAAACCGTCCGCCGCGGAACGGCCCTGGCACGGCAGGAACATTGCGACCTGGTGGTCGGCTTTGGCGGCGGCAGCGTTCTGGACGCCGGCAAAGCCATCGCCGCCATGATGAGCAACGGGGGCGATCTTCTGGACTACATCGAAATCATCGGGCGCGGGCGAACGCTGCCCAAACCGTCCGCCCCGTTCCTGGCCATTCCCACCACAGCCGGCACGGGTTCCGAAGTCACCCGCAATGCCGTCCTGGCGTCCCCGGAGCATCGGGTCAAGGTCAGCCTGCGCAGTCCGTTTCTTCTGCCGTGCCTGGCGCTGGTGGATGCGGAGTTGAGCCGCGATCTGCCTCCCGCCCTGACGGCCAGCACCGGCCTGGATGCGCTGACGCAACTGATCGAACCCTACGTCTGCGTGCGCGCCAACCCCATGACCGATGCGCTGTGCGAAGAAGGAATGCGCCGCATCGCCCGCTCGTTGCGCGCCGCCGTGGCCAAGGGCGGCGACGGCTCCGCGCGCGAGGACATGGCCCTGGCCAGCTTATTTGGCGGCCTGGCCCTGGCCAATGCCGGACTGGGCGCGGTTCATGGCTTGGCCGGGCCGATTGGGGGAATGTTCCCCGCGCCCCACGGGGCGGTCTGTGCCGCGCTGCTGCCGCATGCCATGCAGGCCAACGTGCGCGCCCTGCGCCTCCGTCAGCCCGGCAGCCCGGCCCTGGCCCGTTACGAAACCGTGGCGCGCCTCCTCACCGGCAAGCCCCAGGCCGGAGCGGACCAGGGGGTGGATTGGGTGCGCTCGTTGGTGGCCGATCTGCCCATCTCCGGCCTGGGCCATTACGGAATCAAAAAGGAACACCGCGCCGAACTGGCCGCCAAAGCCGCCCAAGCCAGCAGCATGAAAGCCAACCCCATCGTCTTGACGCCCGCCGAACTCAGCGCCCTCCTGGAAGAAGCGTTGTGAACCGTTCTTGTGCATATAAGATGTGGGAGACATGGACAGATTAACGGTTTTCGGATTGTTCGCGGTGACGGCGATGCTGGTTTTTTACGCGCTGGAGGCGCGCAGCCGGTGGTTCATCCTGGCTTTTGCGGTGGCTTGTGTCCTCGGGTCCATTTACGGATTTCTGCAGGGAGCGTGGCCGTTCGGAGTCGTGGAAGCCATTTGGTCTGGTGTTGCCGTGCGACGCTGGTGGTTGGCCGCTCAACCCAAATCGCCTCAGGCCAAATCCGGCGGCCCGCCATCATGTTCAACTTAAAAGGACACGCCTCCCTTTCCCGCGCTTGACAGAATGGCCCTGCTGCCCCGTAATGACCACCCAATGACCACGCCCAAGCTTCCGACCGCCTTGCGGCTGTTGCCGGCGCTTTGTTGTGCCGCGCCGCTGATCGCCCTCCACGCCGCGTCAGGTGTGGTGGATAAAGGTTCGCTGCGCTTCTCCTACGATGAGCGCGGCATCGCCGGGCTGGGCAGCAAGGATGACCCTTTCGGCGCCGAGGTGACTTCGCCAGAGCAACCGCTGGCCCTCACGGTGCATTACAAAACGGCGGGCGGCGATTGGATCACGAACCGAAACCGTTTCCAGCTCATCGTCTCCCCGGAAACCAACACGCTCAAATATACCCTCTCCGACTCCAACAGCCCCCTGCGGATCGTGCAGACGTTCAGCACCGACGGCGCGACGCTGGATTGGAACATTGACCTGGAAAATCCAAGCAACGGCGCGCTGACCATTGGCGATCTGGCCATCAACATTCCCTCCGTCGGGCCAACGGGCGAGAATCCCCAACAGATTTTCGAGCACGGCTTCATCAAGCATCAATTCATCTCCGGCCACGGCTCGTTCCTTTACTTTGTGCGCGCCTCGGGCGCGGGACCGTTCCTCATCGTCACCGTCCGGCCCGGCACAAAATTGGAATACTTTGGAGGCGGGGGCGGACGCGGAGGCGGCGGGGCGGTTTATATTCACTCCGCCCTTACCGCCAACAACGAAAAACGCGGCACCTGGCGCCAGCCCAACACCTGGCTCACCCTCGGGGCGGCGGGCGCCGGGAACAGCCAGGCCCATTACGCCTTCCGCCTCCAGTTCGCCAAAACTTACGATGCCATGCGTGAAGTCCTCTTCCGGGAAGGACTTTTTGACATCCGCGCCGTCCCCGGCATGACGGTTCCCATTGACCTGCCCGCCCGTTTTGCCCTGCGCACCCGGGCCAGCATTGAGGCCATCGAGTCCGAATTCCCCGCCGCCACCAAAATCAGTCGCCTGCCCGACCCGCAACGGAACACTTGCCTTTTCGCGGTCTCCTTCCAACGGCTTGGTGAAAACAGGCTCACGATCGTCCACGATGGCGGCCGCAAAACCTATCTGGAATACTTCGTCACCGAACCTCTGGAAACCCTCATCAAAAAGCGCAGCGCCTTCATCATCGGCCGCCAGCAAATCCACGATCCCTCCAATTGGTGGGACGGCGTTTTCGGGCCTTACGACATGAAGGCAAAAGTCGTGCGCACCATCAACGACCCGGATATTTTCGTCAAACGCATGGTGTACAATCTCACCTGCGATGATCCGGGCCTGTGCAAAGCGCCCTACGTCGCCGAGAAAAACGTCAGCTTTCCCGAGGCAAAGGAAATCCAGGGACTGGAATACTACCTGGAGCATTTCGTCTGGGGCAAACTGCAGCGCACCGGCGGGGAAAGGCCCTATCCCTACGGCGTCTATGGCACGCCGAATTGGTACACGGACCGCGATCCGGCCCGGCGCAAGGCCTGGTATGAGAGCTTGCAGGACCCCAAGGGCCTGGCCGATCTGAGCAAGGAACACGTCTGGCGCTCCTACGACTATCCCCACCTCGTCATGCTCTACTACCACCTCTACGAGATCGCCACAAAATATCCCAAAATGTCCCGTTACCTCGACGCCGCCGGCTATCTGGACCGCGCCTGGCAAACCGCCCGCGCCTTTTTCACCTATCCCATGCAGATTTATCCCGAATACTACGAAACCTACAAATGGGGACTCTACAACGAACTGGTCGTCCTCAAACTGGCCGACGCCCTGGAGCGCGAAGGCTTCCCCGACCGCGCCTCCTGGCTCCGGGCCGAGTGGGAAAAGAAAGTCAAGTATTTTGTCTATGACGACCCGTATCCCTTCCGCTCCGAATACGCCTTCGACCGCACCGCCTTCGAGTCCAGCTACGCCTTGGCCAAATACGGCGCCACCCACGACATGCCGCCCGACACCAATCTTTGGTTCGATCCCAAACTGAAGAAGTGGTACTCCCATCCTTCGGTCAAAGCGGAGGATTCGCGCGCCTTTATGGACCGCCAGTTGGCGGCGGGACTTTGCGTGCGCGGCTGGCTGGAGGCCAGCTACTATCAGCTCGGCGCGGACGGGGGCGTCAGCTACATGGCCGCCATGGGCGGCTGGGGCATTCTTGACTACGCCCTGGATTTTGCGCCCAAACCGGCCGACTGGCTCCAACTGGGCTACGCTTCCTATCTCAGTTCGTGGTGCCTGATGAACAGCGGCCCCGCGCGAAACAACTACGGTTTCTGGTTCCCCGGCCAGGAAAACGACGGCGCGGCCGGCTGGCAATTCATCTCCGCCAAAGCCGGCAGCGCCTGGATGTATTCCAGCTACTCCACCAACCGCTTCAACCCCATTCTGGAACCGCGCGGCCCGTGGCATTACGACGGCGAAATTGACCTCGGCTTCGGCGGCGCCTTGCGCAGCGCGGCCACCATCGTCACCTGTGATCCTGTCTTCGGCTGGTTTGCCTACGGCGGCGTCCTCTCCGCCCATGGCCAACATCTTTCCGTCATCCCCCGCGACGGTTTGCGTCAGCGCTTCGACGCCATCCTGCCGTCTTCCCCGGACGACTCCGCCAGCATCCGCCGCTGCAAGATGGCCCTTGACCGCGATGGTTTCGCCGCCGAAAAACCGGTCCTCCTGGACACCGCGCTCGACAACATCGCCTTCACCCTGGAAAACCGCACCAAGGACAAACACACCACGCGCCTGCTGCTCTCCTTCCCCGCCGGCGCGCCCTATGAGGTTACCCAGGACGGCCAGCGCCGCGCGCTCCACCACTGGGCCGACTGGGATTACCCGTGGTCCGCCGAATTGCAGGCGGGCCCCGGCTTGTCCAAAATCAAGATCACCCGCCTCCGCCCGCGTTGAGGCGGATTTAATTTATGAAAAGACATTCCCTATTATTGACATTGTGTTCGTTGCCGGTGCTTTTATCCGCCTGCCACGGCCCGCAGTCCGCCGCCCTGCCAACTCCGGCCCCCGCCCTGGCCCCCATTGATCCGCAAAAAGTCCGGGACCAGCAGGACATGACCTGGGAGGACTATCGCCCGATTCCGGGGGTGGATTGGGCCGATCCTGCGCTCCAGCCCAAGCGCGGATTCAAAATGGCCCTGGTCGCGGTGGATTTCCCCGACCAGCCCTTCGTCATCACTCTGCCCAAGCATTCGGACCTTTTCGGCAACCCGCAGATTGACCCGGTGCCTCGCGAAAAAGTTCCCCAATTCTACGCCGATTTTTACAACAAGCCTTCCGCCGTCAACCACGGCCACACCATCAACGGCTACTGGATGGAGCAATCGCGCGGGCAGTTCGGCATCACCCAGCTTGAGGCCTTTGGCCCCTACCGAATGCCCAAACACTTCTGGGAATACGGCCTCAATGAGATGGGCCAGAACATGGCCACCCCCACCGGCGAGCGGGCGAATGGCAATCTCGAACGCGACGCCGACGCCGCCTGGCAGGCTGACCAAGGAGCCAACATCTCCACCAACTACCGCCGCCCTTCTGGCGCCATCCTCCGCATCTACGCCGGCTACGACGAAACGGGAGTCTGGCAGGAATTCGGCGAAATGAAGTTCGAGACCCGCGACGACATCCCGGCGGCCTGGGGCAACCCCAATGCCAACCTGCCCCGCTGGGTCGTCAGCCGCTACGTCCCGTGGACTTCCTGGCTGGCCGGCGCGCAGCATTGGGGCCTTTCCAGCATCCGCCAGGGCGAAAACTCCGGCACCATCACCCACGAACTCGGCCATTACGCCTTCGGCATCGGTGACAACAATAATAATCCCTACGTCGAGCCTTATCGCCGGGTCGGCTCCGGCCCGTGGGACATGATGGATCGCGGCTCTTTCAACGGCCCCGGCGGACCGCACAGCCGCTGGGTCGTCCCGGCCACCCAGGGCGCCGCCATGCCGGCCGGGCTGATGCTGCGCAACAGAATCATCAACGGCTTCATCACCAATGGGCAGATTCTCCGCCTCAACCGCGACGGCCTGGCCCAATCCGGTCTGGCGGTCGCCACCGTCACCGCCCGGGCCGTTGCACCCAAACCCGGCGAACTGGCCGGCATCGTCGTCCTGCTGGATGGCGCCTCGCCCCATGACCGCACCCCGCCCGACGACGCCGCCACCAACGCCCTGTCCCCCGGCCGGCCACTCTACAACAACTACACCCTGGAAGTGGTCCAGCGCATCGGCTACGATTCCTTCTGCCCGGACAGCGGGGTGCTGCTGGCCAAGAACAAGGACCGGGAAGGCACCTCCGGCGGCCCCAACGCCTTCAACCTCTTCAGTTGGGTGATTGACGCC
Source organism: uncultured Verrucomicrobiae bacterium (assembly GCA_963707025.1). Lineage (GTDB taxonomy): Bacteria > Verrucomicrobiota > Verrucomicrobiia > Limisphaerales > Palsa-1400 > JBEKOF01. The sequence goes on from CAVPOM010000009.1 coordinate 234,093, forward strand.
CATCCCCAGGACATCAATATGATTGACTTCAAGCGGCCCAAGTCGGGCGCGCCCGTCATGCGCACCCTGGCCGACTACCGCCAGCTCAACGACGCCCTTTTCCACGCCGGCCTCAACTCCGGCAGCCAATACGAATGCGAGGACACCCCCAACCGCCTGCATTTTTATATAATTGACATCCTCCGGGACCCCCGGGGCATCCTCTCCTACACCCTGGGCGTCCGTTCCCTCGACGGCTCCGGCCCGCAGACCCGCGGCGTGGCGGTGGAAGCTCCGGCTCCCCTCCGCCTGGCTGGCCCCGCCGCCGACTGTGCGTTCCAGCTCCGCAACACCGGCGCTTTCGCCCTGAGCGCCGCCGGCCTCCATCCCCAGGATGCCACGCTTTTTTTGAACAACGACATTTACCGCCTGTCCGTCTCGGTGGAAGGGGCGGGCTGGACCGCCCAACTGCGCAACGCCCTGGCCGCCGTGGCTTTTGGCCAATCGGCCGCCGTGCCGGTCCAGGTCACCCGCGCCGCCGGCGCCGCCGCCTCCGCCGTCGTCCGCCTGACCGCGCAATCCGAGAGCGACCCGGCCAAATCGGCCAGCGCCGCCTGCCGGGTCAGGTAACTGGCCGGGGGTCGGGCGGAAATCCGCCGATGGCGGCAGCGGGGGGGATTTGTTTTTCCTGCAAGGTGTCAAATACAGTTTCGGCCAGTTTGCGGGCGTGAAAGGGCTTCTGGATGAAGACGGCCCCCGTGGTGGGCCGAAAATCCCCGGCGAGCCGCCCGGTGTCGTAGCCGCTGGTGAAGATGACTTTGAGGTCCGGTCTTTCGGCCTGAAGGATTTTGGCCAGTTCCTGGCCGCCCATGCCGTCGGGCAAAACCAGATCGCTCAAGAGCAAGTCAATTTTCTTTTTGTGTTGCACCCAGAGGGCCAGGGCGGCGTGGCCGGTGGCGGAATCCAGGACTCTGTAGCCGTAACTTTCCAAAATATGGTGCATCAGCTTGAGCAGCGGCGCTTCGTCTTCGACCAACAAAATGGTTTGGGCGCCGCCAATGACCTTTTGCTCGCCGGAGGGCATGACCAGCGGAACGCTCTTTTCGTGCCACGCCGGAAAATAGACTTGGAAGGTGGCGCCTTCGTGGAGGCGGCTGGTCACCTGAATCCAGCCTTGATGCTGCTTGACAATGCCATAAACGGTGGCCAGGCCCAGGCCGGTGCCGCGCCCCAGTTCCTTGGTCGTGAAAAACGGCTCGAAGATGCGGCCCAAATTCTCCGGGGCAATGCCGCAGCCGGTGTCGCTGAAGGTGAGGCAGACGAACTGGCCGGGGGCGGCCTCGGGATTGAGCCGGGCCTGGGCCTCGTCCAGCTTGGCCGCCGAGGTGCGGATGAGGAGTTGACCCCCTTTGGGCATGGCATCGCGCGAGTTGACCGCCAGGTTCATCAGCACCTGTTCCAACATGCCCAGATCGGCCTTGATGGATGGGAGGCCGGGGGCAAAATCCACGCGCAAGGCAATATCCTCGCCCAAAATGCGCCGCAGCATTTTGCCGACATTGTTGACCACCTCGTTCAAATCAGCCACTTGCAGATGAAGTCCGTGTTTGCGGCTGAAGGTCATCAATTGGCGCGTCAGGTCGCTGGCCCGCTTGGTGGCTTCGGAGATTTCCTTGAGGGAGTCGGCCACCTTGGCGCTGGAGGGCGGCCCGGCCATGAGCATGCCCGCATGCCCGCTGATCACGGTGAGCAGGTTGTTGAAATCGTGGGCAATGCCGCTGGCCAACTGCCCCACCGATTCCATCTTCTGCGCCTGGCGCAATTCCGCCTCCAGCCGGGTGCGCTCGGTCACGTCCATCACCATGGAAAGCCAGGCCTGGCGCGCCCCGATGGCCAGGCCATGCGAGGTGATTTCCACTTCCAAAAGATTGCCGTCCTGGACGCGATGCCGCCAGACCCCGGAGTTGCCGGCGCGCGGCGCCAGGCTGGACAGCCGTTGGCGGAAGGCGGGGATGTCTTGCGGCAGCGCCAGGTCCAGGAGTGTCATGGCCAGGAAATTATCCCGGTTGTAACCATAGAGCTGCACGGCCGCTTCGTTGACGGCCAGGAAGGCGAAGGTGGTCCGATCGTAGGCATAAATGGGGATCGGATTGTTGTCAAACAACAGCCGGTACTGCTCCAGCGCGGCCCGGCGCGACGCTTCCGCCGCGGTCCGCAGGGCCTCGGTTTGTTCCAGGGCGAGCTGGGTGTGGAAGGCGGCGGTGGATTTTTGCGCCAGGAACCGGGTGAAATGGCGGGCCAGGACAGGGTCCAGGGGCTTTCTCAGGAACAGGCAGCGGTCGCGGGAATCGAGGTTCACCGCCAGGTCCTCCTCCCAGGAATCGGCCGCGCCGGCGCAAACGATCACCTCCAGCAGCGGATTCTCCTCCCGCAGCCGGGCCAGGGTGTGCAGGCCGGCCCGGGCGGGGGGGGGCCCGGGGCGGCAAACAGCAGGGCGTAAGGACAGCCTTCGGCGCGGGCCTCGGCGGCACAAATCAAAGCCTCGGCCCCCGTGCCGGCGCCATCAATTTCAAAGCGCCCCGCGCCGGAGACCAGGCTGTCGCGGACCTGCTGGAGCAAATCCGGGTCGTCGTCCATGACGAGGACATGGCAGGGTTGGTCATGTTTCATGGTTCTGCATGATTTGCCGGCGCCGCGGGCAAGGGACTCCCGGCCCCAAGGCATTGCGGTTGAACAGGCCATGAGAGTCGGTGCGGGTGGATTTGAGCAGGAAAGGCCCCTCCCGTTCAAGACAAATCTTGGCCGGACAGGGCCGGCCAAAGCGGCGGGGGAGCGGCAGTGTCCAATTTGTGGCTAAAGTCTTTTCCGGGCTTGCCGATAGCCAGTTAGTCGTAAGACATGGCGGTTGGCAGCCACAGAGAGCCAGACGGGAGACCGGCGGATGCCCGCAAGTAAAATCCGCCACACGACATGGATGTCGTGGCAACACATGACCCCGCAAGGGGTGACTCAAGGAAAGAGTTAGATTATGGTAATTAATACAAACATAGCAGCCTTATCAAGTGCCAACAACCTGGACAACTCCACCAACGCGCTCAATGCGTCGCTGGCGCGCCTGTCATCCGGCTCCAAACTCGTCAACGCCTCGGATAATCCCGCCGGCTTGGCGCAATCCATGGAGTTGAGCATGCAGATCGCGGAAACCAACGCGGGCAACGCCAATGTCAGCGATGCCTTGTCCTACTCGCAAACGCAGGACGGCTATCTGCAGCAAGTCAGTTCCGCCCTCAACCAGATGGCCAGCCTGTCCGTCGCGGCGCAGGACCCGACGTTGTCGCCGGATGCCGTGACCGCTTATCAATCCACGTTTGCGGCTCTGCAAACTTACATCACCGGCGTCCAGACCCAGACGTTCAATGGCGTGGCCCTGTTCGGCGCCACTTCGGCCCTGAGCGTGGCGACGGGCAACGGGAACTCCGTCAGCCTGACCGCGGTTGATCCGGCCACTGACCTGGCTGGCGCCACCGCCACCATCAAAGTGGATACCGCCACTGATGCCGCCGCCGCCTCGACGGCTGTGGCCACGGCCATCACGAATCTGGCCGCGGAACGTGCCGCGATCGGCGCGAACGAGCAGGCCTTGACCTTCACCGGCCAGACCCTCGGCGTCCTGAGCACCAATCTGTCGGCTGCCAAAAGCACCCTCTCGGATGTGGATGTCGCCCAGGAGAGCACCAACTACGCCAAGGAGCAAATCCTCGTGCAGTCCGGCACGGCGATGTTGGCCCAGGCGAACGCCAACCCGCAATCCATTCTCAAGCTGCTCGCCTAAGGAGCGCTGACTGATGCGGTAGTTTCGACCCGGGCGGCGTTCGCGCCGCCCGGGTGAATTCGCTTGAAAGATGAGACGGGAGACGCGCCAACGAAAGTAAAATTATGTCTGTAGCAGTCACCGCCAGCAGCAATGCTCCGGTCTTGTCCGGCCTGGCCTCCGGGATGGACTGGACCTCGATCATCAACGAGATGGTGTCGATCCAAGAGGCGCCGGAGACGCTGATGAAGGCGCAACAAACCACCCTGGCAGCGCAGAAGGCCTCCTACACGACCATCGGAACAGACCTGGCGACATTGCAGACCGACGTGGCCACGTTGATGGACCCGACTTTCTTCAGCAGCCGCACGGCTTCCGCCGCCAATGCCTTGGTGGCCAGCGCCACCGCCGCCACCGGCACTCCGCTGGGCAGCTACCTCTTCAAAATTACGCAACTGGCGGCCGCCGCCTCCTGGCAGGGCGCCGCCGCGGCGGTCAATCCCCTCAGCACCACCAGTAGTCTGGCCGGCGTGACGGTGGGCAATGCCGGGTTCGCCACCCCCCTGACGGCCGGGACTTTCACGGTCAACGGCAAGCAAATTACCATCGCCACCACCGACACCCTGCAATCCGTTCTCACCCAAATCAACACCGACACCGGCCTGACCGCCAGTTACAACCCCGCGACGGATGAAATCACCCTGAGCGGCGCCAGCCCCATTGTTTTGGGCAACGCCAAGGACACGAGCAATTTTCTCCAGGTCGCCCAGCTTTACAACAACGGCGGCGGCACCATCACCAGCGCCTCGCCCCTGGGGGGCATCAATTTGGAAAACGTTCTCTCCTCCTCCAACCTGGCCACGGCCATCAACGATGGCGGCAGCGGCAACGGGCAGTTCCTCATCAACGGTGTGGCCATAGATTTCAACGCCTCCACCGACACGATCAACAGTGTCCTGCAGAAGATCAACGACTCCACCGCCGGCGTGACCGCCACTTACGACGCCTCCAACAAACAGTTCCAACTGACCAACACCACCACCGGCGACGTGGGCATGACTCTGCAGGACGTGACCGGCAATTTTCTGGCGGCGACCGGCCTGTCCGCCGGCGCCTTGCAGCGCGGAACCAATTTGCAGTACAGCGTCAACGGGGGCGGCACCCTGACCAGCGAGAGCAACACCATTAATTCCAGCACCTCCGGCATCACCGGCTTGTCGGTGACGGCGCTGGCCGTGGGCAGCACGGCCGTGACGGTGCAAAGCGACACTGCCACCATCGCCACCGCCATCACCAGCTTTGCCACCGACTACAATGCCGTGCAGAACTATATCAGCACCCAGACGGCCGCCACGGCCAGCTCCACCGGCACCGTCACCGCCGGCACACTGACCGGCGACATGAACGTGGAAGGGCTCGCCACCGAGTTGCGCCAGTTGACCGATGCCGCGCCCGGCACGGTGGGAAACGCGCCGGACCTCAACGCCCTGGGGGTTGCCTCCAACGGCAAGGACAACACCCTGGCGGTCAACTCGACCACCCTGGACGCGGCCCTGGCCGGCAACCTGGGGGCGGTGCAACAGTTGTTCACCGATCCGACCCACGGGCTGGCCACGACGTTGAACAAGTACTTGAACAACACCACCGGCCTCAAAGGGGTGCTGGCCACCCAGGAAGCCTCCTTCACCCAGCAATCCAAGGACATCGGCGCGAGCATCACCGCCCTGCAGAGCCGGATTACCCAGAATGAAACCACTCTGCAGAACGAATTCGTGGCCATGGAAACGGCCATCAACACGATCAACGCCCAGAAACAATACTTGACAGATTTCTTCAACGAGCCGGTCTCCACCAGCGCCGCGCCGACCACGGCCAACAGCTCCACCGGCTCCTCCTCCTCCGGCGGCTAATCCCGGCTTTAGCCGGCGGGTGATTTGACCGATAAAAGATCATGTCGAGCATTTTCAACAAGCAGGCCAAGCCCCCCTTCCGCGTGGATTTAGACGACGAAATCACCGCCTGGCCCGGCAGCAGCCTGCAATCCTTGTCCGCGATCTTTGTCCACCTGGAAAAAATGGCGGTGCGCCAAAACCGCGGGGCCAGCTCGATCTGGGAAAACGAAAGCGTGGCCAAACTGCATGAATTGCTCTCCGGCAGCCAGTTGCTGGAACCCGGTCCGCATGGCGGCCTGCGCTACCGCGATCTGGGCCGCCAGATCATTGAAACGGCCCAGGCCCAGGTGCAGGTCTTGCAAAACCGCGCCCACGAGGTGCAATCGCTCCTCCTCATCAACGACTGGCCGGTGGCCAAACGGCTCTGGCTGGCCTTGCAGGCCGAGTGCCGCACGCCCCTCTACGAATTGAACTTTCTGGAAGATTTGTGGGGCTTCGATCCTCTCCAGCGGGGGGCCAGTTCCCGCCATCGCCGCCAGTTCGTTCTCATCCAGGCCGAGGTGCGAATGCTCCTGGCGCGCCAGGAAAGCCTGCTCGATCTCTCCAACACCTTGGAACGAGATTTGGGTTGCTGGCTGACCCATTTTGGCAAGATACTGCAAGACCTCGATGAACAGAGCCTGGCTTGAGCTAATGCGGACATTTCATAACCGCTTCCGAACCCGGTGGACGCCACAGGCGGCCCGCCCTGCCTTGGCTGCGCCGCGCCGAAGGGACCGGTGGCATCTGGATGCTTTGGTGAACCGGGCGTGGCAAACCCTGCGGCTGTGGCCGCTCCTGCTGGCGGCGGGTTGCGCCAGCCACTCGTTTGAACGTCACCCACGTGGCCGACATTCGTTACAAGCCCAGCAACGTCTATCTGAAAAGCAAGTTTCTGGCCCCCGATCTCAAGCGCGTCGCGCTCCTGCCCATCACCACCGTATCCTCCACCGAAACTTTTATTGCCGGCGCGCAACTGCTGCAGCCGCTGGTCGGGGCCGAACTGGAAAAAGTCAAACGATTTGAGCTGGTCATCATCTCCCCGGAACAACTGCGGCAATGGACCGGGCAGACGGCCTGGCGGGATGATGAAGCGCTGCCGCCGGACTTCTTCAACCGGCTGCGCGAAGGCTGCGGCTGCGATGCCGTTTTCTTCACCCAATTGACCCGCTACTACCCTTACCAGCCGGTGGCGGTGGGCTGGAAAATGTCCCTGGTGGAAGTCCTGGGTGGTCAAATCGTCTGGAAAGCCGATGAATTGTTCGACGCCGGCGACACCATCGTGGCCAATGCGGCGCGCTACTATTCCGGCCAGCACGTGCATATTGAAGGACCGGCGGAGGACCCCGCCGCCATCCTGGGATCGCCCAGCCGCTTTGGCCAATACAGCCTGAGCGCCATTCTGGCCACGTTGCCGGAGCGATGATGGGCCGGTTTTTGGCCTAAAGTTTTTATGTGACTGGCCGATATAGTGAGAGGGATGAAGCGGGGTGAGATGCGTGGTTTTAAAGATTGTGTAACGATATGGAAGTGAATACGAATTTCAGCGCCGGCGGCGTGGGCGGCATTACTCCCCAAAAACCGGCCGCCCCCGCGGCCAAAACCGCGGCGGCGCCCGATGCCTTTGCCAGTTCCTATGCCCTGGACCGCGCTGTCAAGAATCTCCCTGCCAGCCGCCCGGAAGCGGTCGTCCAGGCCAAGGCCCTGGCGGCCGATCCCAATTACCCGTCGGCCGACATCCTCCGCCAAGTCTCCGGCCTGCTGGCCGAGCGCCTGACTTCGGGGAGCGAGTAAACCTGCCCGCACCATGCCCATGCAACGCGCCAAACCCTGGGACTCCTATCGCCGAGTCGCCACCCAAACCGCCAGTCCCGCCCATCTGGTCCTCATGCTCTATGATGGGGCCATCAGCTTTCTGGAACGGGCCCTGGCCGGATTCGACGGCACCGACCCGGCCCAGGTCAACCAGGCCATCAACAATAATATTGTGCGGGCCCAGGCCATCATTTACGAAATGAACGCCGCCCTCAACATGGAGGCGGGCGGGGAAATCGCGGTCAACTTCCGCCGCCTCTACAACTATTTTCACACCCGCCTGCGCGAGGGCAACTTCAAAAAGCAAAAGGAGCCGGTCCAGGAAATCCTCCTGCGCCTGCGGGTCCTGCGCGACAGTTGGGCTGAAATAATCCGCCAAGGGCCGCCCCGCGACCGCGGGACGGCCGGCCCGAGACACCGGCGGCGAAAGCGCCCGGCCGTCCTTCCAAGCCGTGGCCGCCTGATCCATGACCCCGCGAGAGCACATGGCCCGCCTTTTACAGCAATGGCAGCAGATGACCCGCGCCGAGTCGGCCGCCATCCAGGCCGCCGCCTGGCCCAAACTGCGCGAGATTCAGTCGCGCAAAGCCTCTCTCCGGCAACCCTTGGACGAAGCTTTCCGGCAATGGAAAGCCAGTGAGCCGGCCGGATCCAGCGCCGCCGCCGGCGGCCTCCCCTTTCGCGCCCAAGTGGCCCGGCTCATCGCCTTGGAGGCGCACAACGCCCGGCTCCTGGCCTTGCGCCGGGAAAAGGCGCGCGAACAACAGCTTCATCTGGAGCGCGCCGCCCATAACCTGCGCAACCTGCGCCGTTCCTACGCCCCGCCCTCCCCGCCCGCCGGCTGGAACTCCTACTCTTGAAGCGGACCAGGGTTTTGCACCGGCGGCATTGGCAAATCGCGGGGTGCCGGCATCAAGCTGCTCCCGGCCTTAAGCGGGGATTTTGGGATCAAACGCCAGGTTGCCAAGCCAGCCCGGACCGTTACAATTGAAGGAGTGCGCAACTATAAAACAACCTACCCGGCGCGCGGCTGCGGCAGGCAGGCGTTCACCTTGATTGAGCTGTTGGTGGTCATCGCCGTCATCGCCATTCTCGCCGCCCTGTTGTTGCCGTCGCTGGCCAAGGCCAAGGCCCGGGCCGACCAGACGGTACTGCTTGAACAGCTTGAAACAAATCGGCCTGGCCTCCGCGCTTTATGCGAACGACAACCAGGACCGCATCGCCTGGTTGAATGCTTACGGCGAGGCCTGGGCCGACAGCTTCCGCGGCAACCCGTTGTTTAACCCGGCTGAGGTCTTTATGGAGAACGCTTTCCTGCCCTATGCGGGCACCAATAAGAGCAGCAGCACCGGCACCCCGCCGTCGGCGTGGCAACGCCCCGTGGCCGGCCTTTACACCTGCCCGGCCGCCATCCAGGAGGTGTTTCCCGCTGCCGCCGATCCGGGTGACGCTGGTTATGCCGATGATTACTATTACGCCAACGACGGGGTTACTTACGTTTTTATGGCAACCTACTCTTATTATAACAACACCGCGGAAAACAATGTGACCCATCCGGTAACCAATCGCAAAAGCACGGATGTCTATATTCCATCCCTGGCGGTGCTGGTTTGGGAGATCCCCTACCACAGCGCGGCTTGCATGCCACACAACCTGGGCATGAACGTGCTGCATGCGGATAACTCCGCCGGGCGCATCAAGGGTGATCCGAGGCAAACGGATTGGTACTTTTCCAACAGCTATATAGGATGGGATCCCCCTGGGACCAAGAATGACAATCCGCTTTAGTTCTCCCGGTCCAGCCTGCGATCCGGGCCAGGCGCGGTTCCATCTCTCGCGTTGCTGTTCCGCCCCGCCGTTGCGGCAAAAATCAGTTGTCGTCAATGGAGGAGGGATCGGGTATGTCTTTGGTTGAGATATGACATTGCGATGGTTATTTTCGGCCCAGGTGCGGCAAACGACCGAGTTGTGCGGGCATGTGCGCCGGTTGTGCGCCGCCCAGCGCGACGTGCTGGCGCCGCCGGCTCTCCAGGCGATGGACGCCGCGTTGCAGAACACCAAGGCGGCCTTGCAAGCCAATGCGGACAAGGAGACGCTGGCCAAAAGCGCGGCCGAGCTGGAAAAGACAGCCAACAAATGGCTCCGGCCTTATCCCCACGCCGAATGGCGCGAAAATGTCGAGGTTTTTCTGGTCGCCATTGTTGTGGCCATGGGCATCCGCACTTTCTTTCTGCAACCGTTCAAAATCCCGACCAGTTCGATGCAGCCGACGTTGTTCGGGGTGACGGTTGACCCGCTCTACGAGGCGGGCTATCCAATGCCGGGGCTGTGGGCGCGGATTTACCGGCTGGCGGTGCAGGGGGCCATTTACCACGAGGTCATCGCGCCGCAGGACGGGGAGGTGATCAACGCCGGCCCGCCGGAACATTTTCTGCGCTTTTTCAACAAGCAAACCGTCTTCGTGCGCTACCAAGGCGGCGCGGAGGATTCGTTCACCCTGTGGTTCACGCCCGACCAAGGCCCAACCGACCGTCCCTTCGAGGAGCGCATTGGATTGGCCAATCACCTGCAGTTCCACAAAGGGGAACCGATCATCCGTTTTGCCGAAACAACGGGCGACCATTTGTTCGTGGACCGGCTGACTTATAATTTTCGCCGGCCCGAACGCGGGGAAATCATCGTGTTCAAAACCAAGGGGATTATTCACCCTCAGATGGATCAGAGCCAGTTCTACATCAAGCGGCTGGTCGGTTTGCCCGGTGAATCGGTCGGCATCGGCAAAGATCGTCATGCCATCATCAATGGCCGGCGTCTGGACAGCACAACGCCCCACTTTGCCAACGTCTATTCATTTGATCCGAAAATTCCGGCGCGCGACAGCCACCTGCTGAAGGACCAGTTTTACAACGGCCATATTCTGCTGCCGCCGGAGCGGGACGGCTATCTGCATACGGAGGCGGAGAGAATGGTGGTGCCGGACAAGCATTACCTGGTGTTTGGCGACAACACCGCCACCAGTTTTGATGCGCGTTACTGGGGAACCGTGCCGCAGGAAAATATAATTGGCAGATCGTTCTTCATTTATTGGCCGATCAGCAGCCTGGCCCCCGCGCCCAGCCGGTTTGGCTGGGGCCAGCGATAAGGCCGCATTTTACAGTTGAGTTTTGCGGCTCTGTCCATAACTCTTAGACCAACTCAACAAGGCATCTTGTGCAAACGGATCTTCAAACACCGGAACCGATCCGGGACGTTGCCGCGGCGCCGCCGCCGCTGCCCGCCGCCGCGCCGCGGAGCTGGCTGGAAGGCGGGCTGGCGCTGTTGACCCCGGCGGGCCGCGTCCTGGAGATCAACGAGCCTTTCTGCAGTTGGCTGGAGAAACCGCCGGGAGATCTCATCGGCCAGTCGCTGTGGGAAACCCTGGCCCCGCTGGCCACCGAGTGGAGCCAGGCCCTGGAACGGATGGGCCGGCGGGACAGCCCCTTCGACCGCTTGGAACTTAAAATGGGCAGCAGCGCAGGCCATCCGGCCCAATGGTTCCTGCTCGAAATCGTGCGGGGCCCGGAATCGTGGTTTGTCCGCCTGAACTCGGCGCTGCCGTCGCTGACCGAACTGGAGGAAGCGGCCTGGGACGAACATCTGCACAATAATGCCGCGCGCCGGGAGATGTTCATGCGGCTGCTCCGCGCCGAAGCCCGCCTGGAAGGCATGACCCGCCGCTGGCCTTGCGTGATCTTCAGCCAGCGGCCCGATTTCGGCGTGCCCTTTGCCAGCCCGAACATCGAGGAACTGACGGGCATCTCGCCGGAGGCCTGGACGGTCCGGCCGCAGCTTTTCTGGCAGTTGGTGCATGAGGCCGATGCGGTGGAATTGCAGCAGCAATGCAAACGGGCCTTCCAAACCGGCCAGGCGGTCACCACCACCTATCGCATCCGCCACGCGCTGACCGGCCGGGTGGCCTACATTCTGGAAGGGCGCCAGCCGGCCATCAGCCGCAACGGCTTGTTGCTGGGCTTTGAAGTGGTCTGGCTGGATGTGACCCGGCAGACCATCGCGGAAAGACGGCTCTCGGCGGCGGCCTGGAAGGAAACGCTGGCGGTGCTGACCCTGGGGATGGCGCATGACTTCACCAACATCATCGCCGGCATCCATTCCTTGAGCGAACAATTCCTGGAACAGACCACGGCGGACCATCCCTTCCACGAAGGTCTGGCGCTGATCAAGAAGAACTCCCTGCAAGCCAGCCAATTGGTGCAGCGCATGGTCAATCTGCACCTGGGCCAAACCGGGGAGCGCAATTATCACAACCTCAACGACATCACAACCGACTTGGTGGAATTGATCCGCAAGACCCTGCCGCGACGCATCCAAGTGGATGTGGACCTGGCGCCGGTGGACCTGCCCGTCCATCTGGATGTGGTGGAATTTCGCCAGGTGGTCATCAATTTGCTGTTGAACGCCGCCGATGCCATGCCGCAAGGCGGACTGCTGACTCTGTCCACCTCCCACCACCAAAGCCTGCCGGAGTTGGAGAACCTCAAAGGAGTGGCGCCGCGGCTGCCGTGCGTTTGCCTGACCATCGAAGACACCGGCTGCGGCATCAAGCAGCGGCATCTGGCCTCGATTTTCGATCCGTTTTTCACCACCAAGGCCAAGGGCTCGGGCCTGGGCCTTTACAACGCCCGCCTGGCGGTGGAAAAACAGCAGGGCGCCATCTCGGTTCAATCCGCCGAAGGGGTCGGCACCACCTTCAAAATCTGGCTGCCGGAGGCCGACTTGTCCGAGCCTGCGCCCGAAGCGGCCCCCCTGCCGGGCCACACCCACCGCAGCCTGCTGCTCCTGGGGCAGAACGGAGAAATGCTGGACAAGACGGCCGAACTGCTGCGTTCCCACAATTTCCACATCGTGGCGGCCGAAGCCTCCGAGGGCCTGCGCGATTTGCTCCAATCCAGCGATTACCAATTTGCGGGCGTGCTCCTCCTGGCCGAGCCGAACGATCCGGGCCTGCGTCCCCTCCTGGACCAAGTGCGCCAGCAAAGCCGCAACATCAAAGTGGCCCTCAAACTGGCCGGCTGCAACCAGGACGACCTGGAAACGCAGTTTCTGAGCAAAATAGACCTGGTGCTGGCCTCGGATTTGGCGGAGGCCGATTTTGTGGCCCGCATCATCTCCTTCTTCGATCAGCGCCCCTGAGAGGTGACTATGCCGCAGGACACCCCGACCGCCAACGAAGCCGCCCGCCCGATCCTCATCGTGGACGACGAAGAAATCGTCCTGGTGGCCTTGCGCGACACGCTGGCCTGCGAGGGTTATCATGTCGTGGCCTCGCCTCATGCCATCCACGCCTTGACCGTTCTGAAGGACCAGCAGTTTTCCGTCGTCATCAGCGACCAGCAAATGCCGTTGATTTCCGGGTTGGAGTTTCTCACCCAGGTCCGGGAAATCCAGCCCAACGCCACCCGCATCCTCATCACCGCCGTGCTCAGCCTGAGCACGGTCATTGACGCCATCAACAAGGGCGAAATCTACCGCTTTGTCGTCAAACCGTGGCTGCGCGAAGAATTGCTGGCCACGGTCAAGACGGCGGTGCAGCGCTACGAATTGATTTCCAACAACGCCCGCCTGCAGGCCAGCACCCAGGCCATGAACGAGCGGCTGACCGAACTGAACAAGGAATTGGAACGGCAGGTGGCCCAAGTGGCCCGGCAGAACAAGCAGTTGCAGCAAGTCTTGGCCGAGCAGGACGAGAACCTGCGCCAGTCGGTGGAACTTTGCGTGCAAACCATGCAAACCTTTTATCCCACCCTCGGCAACTGCGCCCGCCGGGTGCAGGCGCTGTGCCGTGCCATGGGCCAATGCGCGGAACTGACCGCGGCCCAGCAGCAAATCCTGGAAATCAGCGCCGCCATCCACGACATCGGGCTGATCGGCCTGCCCCGCCACCTGATCAAGCGCTGGGAAGAAACTCCGCAAAGCCTCAATGAAGCCGAGCGCGCCCTGGTGCAGCATCATCCCGTGCTGGGCCAGGAACTGGCCGGGTTTGTCCATCGTCTGCAAAGCGTGGGTTCGATCATCCGTTCCCATCACGAGCTTTTCGACGGCAGCGGTTATCCGGACGGCTTGAAAGGCGCGGCCATCCCGTGGCTCTCGCGCATCCTGGCGGTGGCGGTGGCCTTCGCCGAGAGCCAGCCCGGCTCCAAGGAGGCCGCCGAACTCATCAGCCAGGGCAGCGGTTCGGCCTTTGATCCCGAGGCCGTGCGCCTCTTTCAACGGGCCGCCCCCAAGGCGGTGGTGCCGGGGAAACAGCGCGAAGTCATGCTCTCGGAACTGGCCCCCGGCATGGTCCTGGCGCAGGGCATCTACAGCGAAAACGGCGTGCTCCTCATGCCCGACGGCCAGCGTCTGACCAGCACCTACATTGACAAGCTGCTCAACTACAACCGGATCAACCCTATCTCCCAATCCCTGCTGGTGTATTGTTGACACTCCAATTTTCTTCTTAATCTTAATCTTAATCCTGATCCACAGCCATCCCACAGGAAATTGGAAAAAAGTGTTGGCTTGACCATTTGAACCTGCCACAAGGCAGGCATGAAAAACAAAAAAATCAAACCAACACGGTCCCGGTTTAACGTTTTGCGCCAGATTTGCAATCTCATTCCTGCGCATGAAGTCTCCAAAATAGCGCGGGAGACCGGGGCTCTGGATAAGTCGCGCACCTTCAGTCCGTGGAGTCACACGGTCAGTTTGCTGGACGCGCAACTCACCCATTGCATCGGACTCAACGATCTGTGCGACTCGCTGCAATTGCATTCCGGGCCGCTGTCCACTTTGCGCGGCGCCAGCGCCCCCAGCCGCAACGGCCTCTCCCACGCCAACCGGGAGCGTCCGGCCCAGATGGCCGAACAACTCTTCTGGCGGGTCCTGGAGCATTTGAAAGCACAGACGCCCGGCTTTGCCGCGGGCCAGCGCCGTGGCCCCGCCTTCCGTTTCAAGATGCCCATCCATGTGATTGATAGCACGACCATGGAACTGGTGGCCAACTGCCTGGACTGGGCCAAGCACCGCCGGCGCAAGGCCGCCGCCAAAACCCATATGCGGTTGAATCTGCAGAATCTTTTGCCCGGTTTTGTCATTGTGGACACTGCCGCCGAGCACGACAACCGACGGGCGCGGGAACTGTGCGCCGACTTGAAGAGCGGCGAAATCGCCTTGTTCGACAAGGGTTATGTGGACTTCGGCCACTTGCGGGATTTGGACGGGCGCGGGGTCTTTTGGGTGACGCGGGCCAAGGAGAACATGGGCTATGAGGTGGTGCGGAAAATGCCCGCCTCCAGAGACCCGAAGATTTTGCGCGACGAAGTGATCGTCCTGAGCAACGAGAACAAACCCGCGCCGGAGTTGATGCGCCGGGTGGTGGCGCTGGTCGAGATTGATGGAGAGGAACGGGAAATGACCTTCCTGACCAACAACCTGGAGTGGAGTCCGCGCAGCGTGGCCGACCTTTACCGCTGCCGCTGGCAGATCGAAGTCTTCTTCAAACAAATCAAGCAGACCTTGCAGTTGGCGGATTTTCTGGGCCACAACGCCAACGCCGTGCGCTGGCAGGTGTGGACGGCGCTGTTAACCTACGTGCTGTTGCGCTACCTCAGTCACCTCTCCAACTGGGCGCACAGCTTCACCCGGCTGTTCACGATTTTGCGGGCGGCGCTCTGGGAGAAATATGATCTGCTCAATTTGCTGGCGTGCTATGGGACAGCAGGCGGCAGCTTTCGCCACTTGGCGCGGCCCGAGCAGGCGTATTTCCCCGGCTTCCAATAAAGCTATGGGACAGCACACGCGCCCAAACAGGCGCATACCAAACCCAAAAGCCAAACTCGGAAAAATCAAAATCTCATTTTACCCCGAAGACCAATTAAACCCTTGCAAATGAACAGGTCAGCACCAGACTTTTCCCCTTATGAGACGGGTGTGATCCTGATCTTAATCTCCCTCCTTGGTACAAGGGGTCGGCAGGAACAGAACCAACCCCTCATCCCGACGCGAATGACTCCTGGCTCCTCCATCCGGCGGCTCCTCTGGCGGGCGTGCTGGCTCATGGCTGCGGCGAGCGCAGCGCCGGGCGCGCGCGCGGCCGGGACAACCGCCCTCAGCGCCAGTGATTTTCTCAATTCCATCGGCGTGTGTGTGCATGTGCAGCATGGCCAGGATGCCGCGAAATTAGTGGCGCCTCTGCGGTACCTTGGGGTCCGCAACGTCCGCGATGGGGCGGACCGGAATTACGACATGTCCGGCTTAATCACACTCCATCAGCAAGCCGGTGTGCTCGTCGCTTTCGGTCCCGGCAGCGGGGCCTCCGACCGGTTCATCAACCGGCGCGGCGGGGTGACCAATAACGCCCTGACGGCCACCCTCACGGCAGCCCGGCAGTTGGCGGAAGTCGGCGCGCTGCTGGCCGTGGAAGGCCCCAACGAGCCGAACAATTTTGGCGGAGTCACCTATCAAGGCCAGAAATCGGGCGTCACCAACGGCACCTGGCTGCCCGTCGCGAAATTTCAAAGGGATTTGTACAGCGCCGTCAAGAACGACGCCGCGCTGCGCAAGTATCCTGTCTTTGGCGCGAGCGAAATGGGGGCCGAGATTGACGACGTTGGACTGCAATACTTGACCATCCCGAGCGGGGCCAACTGCCTGATGCCCGACGGCACGCGATATGCCGACTACGCCAACGTTCATAACTATGTTTGCGGCCACTGGAAAGGCCTGGTGGACAATCAGCCCTATAAAGCCGCCACCCACACGAATGTCCCTGGAATTGACGGACTCTTTGGCAATCATGGCAACACCTGGAGAAAGCATTTCCCCGGCTATCCGGAAAGCCGGCTTGCCACGCTGCCGAAGGTGACGACGGAAACGGGCTGGTGGACTGACAATACGGTTGGCGGGGACGAGATCCAGGGCAAGGTCTTCTTGAACGTCTTTCTGGATCAATACAAGGCGGGCTGGAAACACACCTTCATCTATGAGATGATGGACGATCCGGATGGCGCCTGTGGCTTTTACAAGAGCGACTATGCGACGGCGCGAAAATCGGCCGATTACCTCCACAATCTGACCACGATTTTGGCTGACCCCGGCTCCCTGCCAGCGCCGGGACAACTCAATTACTCGATGCCGGGCCAGCCGGCCACCGTGCATGATATGCTCCTGCAGAAGAGCAATGGCGCCTTTGAACTGGCCGTCTGGGGCGAACAGGTCAAAGGCACAAACCGTGTCACGGTCAATCTGGGGGGCGCTCGCGCCTGGGTGAAAATCTACGACCCGACCATGGGCGCCTCACCGGCCCGGACCTTGAGCAACACCGGTTCGGTCCCGTTGACCTTGAGCGACCATGCCTTGATCATCGAGGTGCCAGGCGATGATTCCGCCCGCTAAAGTGGATTAAAAAATGATGTGGCCAAAATGAATCTTCTTCTCCTCCAGGAGCGGGTGAAACATCCGCCGTCCTGGTGAAAGGCCGGCGCCGGGATTTGCCGGAGGCGCATGCGCCCAACCCGGGGGCGCGATGTCCATTCCTTCTCCCAGGGGGAGAAGGGCAGGATGAGGGCGAGCCACGAAGAATTTTGTCCTGCGCCCCGGCGCCAGGTCGTATACGGTTGGATTGCATCTGGCCCTCCCTGATGGGCTAATTTGGATTTTTAGCACAACCCTCAGAGGCCAACTTTCGTCCCTATCGGTTCAAAAGCGAGGCAAATTCCCCAAATAAAGCAGACCAGGGCTAGAGCGTTTCCATAAATGATATAGCTTGACTGGGGCGAGAGGGCTGGCAGGCTTGAGCCATGCGAGCGATACCCGTGTCTGCGCGCGAGCGCATCCTGCAACTCTATGAACAAGGCAAAAGCACCCGCGAGATCGCGGACTTTTTCGGCTTTTGCGTGGCGGCGGTGCGCCGGGTCCGGCAGCAGTTCCAAGAGCGCGGCACGCTCCAGCCGCAAACCCATTTGTGCGGGCGCAAAACGCTGCTGAACGCCGGACGCCAGGCTCGCCTGCAAAAGCTGGTGGCGGCCCAGCCCGACGCGACGTTGGCCGAGTTGGGGGCGCGTCTGGACCGCCCTTTCGGGACCTCCACTGTGGATTTGTGGCTGCGCAAACTGGGGTTGAGCTATAAAAAAAACGCTCTGCGCCGCCGAGCAGAACCGTCCGGACGTGGCCGAAAAGCGGGCCCATTGGCATGAGCGTCTGGCAAGTGACCCACCTGCCCGACTGGTCTTCGTGGATGAAAGCGGGGCCAACACCAAGATGACCCGTTTTTGCGGGCGGTCACCCGTGGGCCGAAGACTGGCGGCCCACGTCCCGCAGGGACATTATCAGACCACCACCCTGGTCTGCGCCATTCGTCTGGCCGGGCCTGCGGCCCCCTGCCTCTTTGAGGGGGCCATGGACGGGGAAATGTTTTTGGCCTGGATCCAGCAGGGGCTGGTGGTGGAGTTGCGCAAGGGTGACTTGGTCATCATGGACAACTTGGCCACGCATAAGGTGACCGGAGTCCGCCAAGCCATCGAAGAGGCCGGGGCAACGCTGCTGTATCTGCCGCCCTATTCGCCAGACTTTAATCCCATCGAAAATATGTGGAGCAAGGTCAAACAAATTATGCGAGGTCTCGCGCCGCGAACCGCCAAGGAACTGCTCCAAGCGGCGAAGATTGCCTTTGAAGCCATCTCCACCGCCGATTGCCGGGGCTTCTTTTTAAACGCCCGCTACGCTACATGATTTATGGAAATGCTCTAAGCATTCCAGAACGCAGACGGCCAAAATCCAATGGATCAAAAACGAAGCCGATATTTTACGAATGAACAACCCCACAATGGCCAGTGCGGCAAATGTCGTGAAAATATAAAACCACACAGGCATTGCCAGCGAGAAAAGCGTGATGCTTGGCAATGCGCGCCCTCCGGTAAGGGTTTGAGAAAAGAGTTCTCGCAACCATTCCGCAGCTTGGCTAAGCGCGGACGGCAAAAAACAGTTTCCGAACATCAACGCTATGCAATACGGGACCAGGTGAATCTTTTTCATTTCTTCCCCCTCGCTCCCGCCGCAATTGTGTCCGGGCTGGCAATCACCCGGAAACCATATCCCAGGGCGGTTTGGCTTGCAAGGCGGCGCCACATATCCCGCTTTATTTACTTGATGCGGAGGCGGCAGATGAGTCATTCTTTTTTACAGCATTTGTTTCCAACGGGCATGAAAACGCAGCGCGCCAAGAACGTTCGCCGGGGCCGCCCAAAGGCCCGGCGCCGGACTTTACCCCGAAGGAAGAGGCTCCGGCCAGGGCGGCCGCGCCGCCCGCCGCGGAGCCGGAGGCCCGGTTCGTGCCGCGTGTGGAGGAGTTGTTGACGGGGCCGGGGGACAATGAGCCGCAGCCTTATGACGGGGAGACGGCCATCAAACTTTACTTGCGGGAAATCGGCCAGGTCAAGCTGCTGACCCCGCAGGAGGAGATTGAACTGGCCGCGCGCATCAAAAGGGGTGACAAGAAGGCGCGGGAGCAAATGATCAAGGCCAATCTGCGGCTGGTGGTCAAAATCGCCCATGATTACGAGAACTTCGGGCTGCCCTTGCTCGATTTAATCAGCGAGGGGAACATCGGGCTGATGAAGGCGGTGGAACGGTTTGACCCGGCCAAAGGCGGCAAACTCTCCACCTACGGCTCCTGGTGGATCAAGCAATCCATCAAGCGCGCCCTGGCCAATCAATCCAAAACCATCCGCCTGCCCGTGCATCTGGTGGATAAGATTTCGCGCATGCGCAAAACGGCCTTGAAGCTGCAGGAGATTTTCGGGCGCGAACCGACCGACGAGGAATTGGCCGACGAAATGGGCATGTCCGTTTCCCGGGTGGCGCAGATGCGCACCGCGGCCATCCGTCCCGCTTCGCTGGACGCGCCCATCGGGGATGATGACACCAACAGCTTTGCCGAAGTGGTCCAGGACGAAGCAGCCGACACGCCCTACGAACATCTGGAGGAGAAAACCGTCACCGGCATGTTGCAGGAGATGATCAAGACCCTGGACGAGCGCGAATCCACCATCCTGCGCTACCGTTTCGGCCTGGATGGCGGCAGCGAAAAAACCCTGGAAGAAGTGGGGGAGAGATTTGGCGTGACCCGCGAGCGGGTGCGGCAAATCCAGAACATCGCCCTGATCAAGCTGCGGAAAATGATCGAGAAACTTGAGGCTGTCAAAACTTAGCCGGTTTGCTAGACTGTCGGGGCATGACAACCCGCCTTGCCACCGTGGAAGAATTGGCCCGCGCCATTCGCGACGTGCCGGACTTTCCCAAGCCCGGCATCCTCTTCAAAGACATCACCCCCGTCCTGGGCGATGCCCGCCTTTTCGCCAGCTCGATTGAGAGGCTGACCGAACATTTCCAGCCCGGCCAGGTGGACGCGGTTGTGGGGATTGACGCCCGCGGCTTTATTTTTGCGGCCGCCGCGGCCTTCCGGCTGCAATGCGCTTTCGTCCCCGTGCGCAAAAAAGGCAAGCTGCCTTACGCGGCTTACGAGGAAAGCTACGAATTGGAATACGGCTCCAACACCATCGCCATCCACACCGATGCGGTGCGGGCGGGCAGCCGGGTGGTGTTGGTGGACGATTTGCTGGCCACGGGCGGGACGGCGGCGGCGGCGGCCAAACTGCTGCGGCGGCTGGGGGCGAACATTTTGGAAATCACCTTCCTGATCGAGCTGAGTTTTCTGAAAGGCCGCGAGAAATTGCAGGGCTTCCCGGTGCGCTCGCTTGTTGTGTACTAACTGATGATTGACTGGCTCCAGTCGGGGGATGACGCGCTCTTCCGGTTTATCAATCACACGTTGCGCAACGGGGTGTTGGACGCCCTCATGCCGCTGGCCAGCAACACGCCTGGTTTTGTCCCCATCGTCCTGCTCGTGCTCGCGGCGCTGATTTGGAAGGGGGGCGCGCGCGGGCGCATCTGTGCCGCGATGCTGGTCCTGGGATTGTGCGTGGGCGACTGGGTGGTGGCCGACGCGATCAAACACGGGGTGGCGCGTCTCCGGCCCTTTAACCGCTTCCCGGACGCCCATGTGCTTGGCGGGATGACCGGCAGTTACAGCATGCCTTCCTCTCATGCCTTGAATTGGTTTGCGGCAACGATCATCGCGTTCCTTTTTTATCGGAAGAGCATTTATTACATGCTGCCCCTGGCGGTGCTCGTGAGCTTCTCGCGCATTTACAACGGGGTCCATTATCCCAGCGACGTGCTGGCCGGCGCGGTCATCGGAGCCGGTTGTGGCGCCGCGGTCGTCTGGTCGGCCAACGCCCTCTGGCAATGGGCCGGCCGCCGCTGGTTCCCGCTCTGGCAGGCCCGGCTTCCTTCGCTCATGCAACCGGTCCCGCGAACTCCCGCCGCCATGGCTCGGTCGTTGACGGCAGGGCAAGACACCGTCGAGCCGGAACTCGATTTCTTGGGAAAAAGTCACGGCTCGACAGCGTCTCGCCCTGCCGTCACTTACGCATTGCCTCCCTCCTCCGTTCTCCCTCCCGCCTCCTCGGCTGACCAACACTGGCTCAACCTGGGCTATGTCCTGACCGCCCTCCTCCTGCTCCTCCGTCTGGCCTATTTGGCCGGGGGAAGAATCGAGTTGAGCGAGGACGAGGCCTATCAATGGATTTGGTCCAAACACCTGGCGCTTTCCTATTACAGCAAGCCGCTGCTGATCGCCTGCGTGCAGTTCCTCGGCACCCATCTGTGGGGCGACAATGAGTTTGGCGTCCGTTTCTTCTCGCCGGTGATTTCGGCGGGGTTGTCGCTGTTGCTGCTGCGGTTTATGGCGCGGGCAGTCAACGGGCGGACGGCATTTTTCGTCATGGCCATTCTCAACGTCACGCCGCTCATCGCCCTGGGTTCCATGGTGATGACGATTGATCCGTTGTCGGTCTTGTTTTGGACGGCGGCGATGGTGGCGGGCTGGGGCGCCGTCCAGCCGGGAGGGACAACCCGGCAATGGCTGTGGGTGGGACTGTGGATGGGCCTGGGTTCGCTGGGCAAATACACCAACCTGTTCCAGTGGGTCTGCTGGGGTGTCTTTTTCGCGGCCTGGCCGCCGGCGCGGGCGCATCTGCGCCGGCGCGGACCGTGGCTGGCCTTGCTGATCGCGGCCTTTTGCCTGCTGCCCATCGTGATTTGGAACGCGCAACACGATTGGATCACGATTGAGCATGTGAAGAGCGACGGCCGTTTGGGGCAGCCGTGGGAGCGCACTTTCACGGTGGATTTTTTATTGACAGAATCGCTGGTGTTGCATCCGGTCTTTTTCTTGGGCGCGCTCTGGGCGGCGGCGGCGTTTTGGCGGGGGAAACCGCGCGCCGCCTTCCCGCTTTTTTTATTCAGCATGGGCGCGCCGCTGTTCTTGCTTTATCTGGCGCTGAGTTTGCACAGCCGCATTGAGCTGAACTGGATTGCGCCCTCGGTGGTGCCGCTGTTTTGTCTGATGGCCGTTTATTGGCAGGCGCGATGGGCGGGGGCGCGGCGCGTGCTCAAACCGCTGCTGGGAATCGGCCTCGGCCTCGGGTTCATGGCGGCGGTGCTGGCGCTGGATGGGAATTTGCTGGCGAAAATTCTGCATCGCGCGCCGCCGCCCGGTTTCGACCCGTTGCGCCGCGTTCTCGGCTGGAAGGAACTGGCGCAGATGGCCGGCGGGGAGCGGCGCGATTTGGAAAGGCGCACCGGCACACCGGTCTTCATCATCGGCGAGCATTACGGGTTTGTCTCGCAGATCACTTTCTATCTGCCGGAGGCCAAAAGCCGGGTGGGCGGCGCGCCGCTGGTCTTCTGCTACGCCAGCCGCGAGCCGCGCAACCAATTTTATTTCTGGCCGGATTATCTCGGGCGCACCGGGCAGGACGCCCTCTTCGTGCGCGAAGTGGCCCGCCGCCAATTGCGGCCCGGCTGGCTTTCGGAATGGTGGCATGGCCGCAACGACCTCTACCTGCCCGACCCTTTGGCCAACGCCGCCTTGCCGCCTGAGTTGCGCGGGCAATTCGAATCCATCACCGATTTGGGCGTCCGGGAGGTCGTCTATCCCGGCAAAGGCGTGTTGCGCCGCGCCCAATTCTTTGCCTGTCACAACTTGCTTTCCCCGGCCGCTTCGCCAAAATGAGCCGCCAACGTTATGAGAATCCAACTGCTGTCAATCTGTTCCTCCGCCATCCTTTGTCTCAGCGCCGCCTCTGGCTGCGGCACCACGCCCGCCATTCCTCCGGCCGAAATCAAGCCGGGAGAAGTGTGGCCCGATGACCGGGGCCAGCATGTCCAGGCCCACGGCGGGGGCATCCTCAAGCTCGGCCGCACCTATTACTGGTTTGGCGAGGACCGGGGGCGGTCCAACCAGTTCAACCTGCGCTACGTCAGTTGCTATTCGTCGGAAGATTTGGGGCACTGGAAATTTCGCAACCAGGTTCTCAAGCTCTCCGACCCGGAGCATTTCGGGCGCACCGTGGTGCTGGAACGGCCCAAGGTTTTTTACAACGCCAAGACCAGGAAATTCGTCATGTACATGCACATTGACGGCCCGCTGCCGGGAGGAGGGGGCGGCGGCTACGCCCTGGCCCGCGTCGGCGTGGCGGTGTGCGACACGGTGGATGGCGACTACCAATATCTCAAGAGCTTCCGCCCGCTGGATCACGAAAGCCGCGACATCGGCCAGTTTGTGGACGACGACGGGACGGCCTATTTGATTTTCGAGGACCGGCCCAATGGCTTTCACATCGCCAAACTTTCCGATGATTACTTGACAGTGGAAAAGGACGTGTGCCTGATTCCCATGCACATGGAAGGGGGCGCGCTGGTGCATTACCAGGGACTTTACTACGCCATCGGCTCGGCCCTGACCGGCTGGAACGCCAACCCCAACAAATACGCCACCGCCAAATCGCTGCAAGGCCCGTGGTCCGAGTTCAAGGACATCGCCCCGCCCGCCGCCAGAACCTACGGCGCCCAATCCACCATGATGCTCAAGGTCGTGGGCACAAAAACAACGACGGTGATTTACATGGGCGACATCTGGAAGCCGCGCACGCAATGGGATTCGCGCTACCTGTGGATGCCGGTGGAAATTGGCGGCGGCAAGCTCTGGCTGCCCGAACCCAAGCCCTGGACGCTGAACATCCGGACCGGCGAGGCGGTGATTGAAAAGCCGTGAGCGCATCCGGCGGCAACCCGCCACGACTCAAAAACGGCACGCGTCCCGATCACCATCGGATTGGCTCGACCGATCTTTTCAACCCTCGTCCTCATCTGAGAAAATCCATGCCGAGTGCCACCGCGCCGAACAAAGCCAGGATTGGTCCCCACCACATCATCGGAATATAAAAAAATGAATGAGAATACCGCAAGACAACCTTTTCGCCGGTCTTCGGGTCTATCAGGAGACGAGCCTTTCTGGAGTCGAAATAGCGGCCGACAAACCAGCAAGCCGAAGCGGAAACGAATAGAGAAATTGCGAGCGGCCACTTGTGGCTGTTCCAATAGGCCCCGCTGCCAGTGATGGAATCGGAGAGGAAATTG
The DNA here is from genome assembly GCA_963707025.1 of uncultured Verrucomicrobiae bacterium. GTDB lineage: Bacteria > Verrucomicrobiota > Verrucomicrobiia > Limisphaerales > Palsa-1400 > JBEKOF01. Next base: position 258,207 of record CAVPOM010000009.1, read on the forward strand.
GCGGCGAGCGAAAAACCAAACGCGAAGACCGCGACGAGAAAACCCTTACCATGCCAAACAATGTGGATCATAATCGTGTTGCTTGCGCCGCGGAGCCTTTAGTGGCATGGGGGTTTTCCCCGCCAATCAGCCCCACGCCTTGCCTCCCGCTTTTTCCGTCGTCCAGCCTCGTTTTGGCGGCGCCTCTTTGTGAAAAACATTCCGCCAACCGGATGGCCATCACGACGTTGGTTTCTTAAGGAACGGGGTGATGAAGTCTATGGGCACGGGGAAGATGGTGGTGGTGTTGCGGTCGCCAGAGATTTCGTTGATGGTCTGGAGGTAGCGCAGTTGCAGGGCGATGGGCTGTTTGGCAATCATTTCGGCGGCCTGGCAGAGTTTTTCGGCGGCCTGGAATTCGCCTTCGGCGTTGATGACTTTGGCGCGGCGCTCGCGCTCGGTTTCGGCCTGGCGGGCCATGGCGCGTTTCATGGTGTCGGGCAGGACCACGTCGCGCACTTCCACGGCGGTGACTTTGACGCCCCACGGGCTGGTGTGGCGGTCAATGATTTCCTGGAGGGTGGCGTTGATCTTGTCCCGCTTGGCCAGCAACTCGTCCAGCTCGCTTTGGCCCAGGACGCTGCGCAGGGTGGTTTGGGCGATGAGCGAGGTGGCCTGGAGATAGTTCTCCACCTTGACCACCGCGGCCTCCGAGTCCATGATCATGAAATAAATCACCGCGTCCACCGTGACCGGCACATTGTCGCGCGTCATCACCTCCTGTTTGGCCACGTTGATGGTGATGACGCGCAAATCCATCCGCACCATCTTGTCCACCAGCGGGATGAGCAAAACCAGCCCCGGCCCCTTGGCCCCGATGAGTTTGCCGAGCCGGAAAATAACGCCGCGCTCGTACTCGCGCAGAATGCGCACGGCGTTGGGCAGGATGAAGATGGCGAGAATGACCACCGGCACGAGCCAGCTCAACAGGTTTGTGGGAATTTGGAATGAAGTGTCCATAGCAGTTTATGTTTTAGGATTTAGGTTTGACATTCAAGGTGAGTCCGTTGCGTCCGACAATTTCCGCCCGCTCTCCCTGGGCGATGGGCGTCGGGCTGACCGCCCTCCATAAGGCGCCGTCCACGAAGACCTGCCCGCCGTGCTGATCAATCGCGGTCAAGGCCGCCATGGTCTGGCCGATCAGGGTTTCAGGCCCGGATTTAACGGGCAGGCCTTGGGCGCGCAAGCCCGCGCCAGCGACGAAGAGAAGAAACAGCCCGGTCAGGATGGTGGCCGGGACGATCAGCCCCAGCGACAAGGAAAAAGCCGAGCCGCGATCAAACAGCATGAGCGAGCCAATAAAGAACGCCGCCAGGCCGCCCACCGTGAGCACGCCGTGGGTGGGGGCATAAACATCGGTGATGAACAACCCCATCGCCACCAGGATCAGGACGACGCCGGCCACGTTGATCGGCAGCACGGCGGACATATAGAGGAAGAGCACCAGCGCGATGGCCGCGGCGATGCCGGGGAAAATCGCTCCCGGATGGCTCAGTTCGGCGATGATGCCATACATGGCGATGAGCATGAGCACGAACATGACTTCCTGGCTCCAGAGCAACTGAAAAACTTTTTCCCGCGCCGACATGGGCATTTCCACCACGCGCGCGCCCGCGGTGCGCAATATCTTTCCTGCCGCTTCGCGCCCGTCGAGTTGTTGGAGCAAGTCGGGAAGATCCGACGCGATGAGATCAATGACCTTGAGTTCCAGCGCGGCGGTGGCGTTGGTGCAGGCGCTTTGGCTGACGGCGCTTTCGGCCCACTCGATATTGCGGTGGCGCTTGCTGGCGACGTTGTTGATGAAACTGGAGCCGAAATTCTCCAGTTTCTCGCGCATGACGCCGTTGGTGGGTTCGTTCTCCCCCGCCCCGCCGGTCAGGGAAACCGGATGGGCGGCGCCGATGCTGGTGTCCGGGGCCATGGCCGCGATGTCCGCCGCCATGGTGATGAACGTGCCCGCGCTGGCCGCGCAAGCGCCGGAAGGGGCGACATAGACCACGGTGGGGACAACATCCAGGAACAATTTCTCGACGATCCGGTGGGTGGATTCGAGCAGGCCACCCGGGGTGTCCAGTTGGATGATGAGGCATTGATCGTGGTCGGCGGCGGCCTGGTCAATGGCGCGCGCAATATAAGTGGCCGTGGCCGGCCCGATCGCCCCGTCTATTCTGATCAGGCCAACCTGTTCCGCCCCGAGCAGCGCGGGCGCGGCCAGCGCCAGGGCCGCCACCGCCGCCGCCCGGCGCCTGCAACAGATTTTCAGTGACATAATCCGTTGTCCGTTTGGGACCGGAGAAAGATACCACGCTGCGCCGTCTTGGGGAATAAAATAAATCCCTTAAAAAATTGTCCGGTCTTGGCTCCCGGCGGGTCTATAATAGGGAAAGCAGATGACGGAGAGCCAAACATTGCTCGCGGATTATGCCGGGAACGGCTCGGAATCCGCCTTTCGCGAACTTGTCGCGCGCTACATTGATTTCGTCTATTCGGCGGCGGCGCGGTTGGTGGACGGCGCGCCCCACCTGGCGGATGATGTCACGCAAATTGTCTTTGCCGATTTGGCGCGGCGGGCCTCTCTTGGGCGCGAGGTGATGCTAGGCGGCTGGCTGCACCGGCATACTTGTTTCGTGGCGGCCAACCTCATGCGAGGCGAGCGCCGCCGTCAATCCCGTGAAAGGCAGGCTGCTGAAATGAACGCCATTGAAGATCACTCCGCCGCCAACCTGGCCCAAATTGCGCCCATCCTGGACGAAGCGATCAACGGCCTCGGCGCCGCCGACCGCACCGCCGTCCTGCTGCGGTTCTTCGAGCAGCGCGACTTGCGCGCCATCGGGCAGGCCATGGGAGGCAACGAAGAGGCCGCGCGGAAGCGGGTGGCGCGCGCGCTGGAAAAATTGCACGCCATCCTGAAACGCCGCGGCGTGACTTATGCCGCGGCGGCCCTGGCAACGGCCCTGGCGGCCCGGACGGTCACGGCCGCGCCGGCCGGGCTGGCGGCCTCGGTTGCCGGATCGGCGCTGGCGGCGGCGGCGGCAGGGGGCGGGAGCGCTTTAACCCTCATTAAAATTATGGCCATGACCAAATTTAAAATTGGAATCGTCAGCGGCATGGTCGCCGCCAGCCTGGTGACGACCCTGGTGATTCAACAGCAGGCACAGGCCAGGCTGCGGAAGGACGATGAAACGGTGCAACAACAGGCCAATCAAATCGCCCAACTCCGGGCCGATAACGAGCGCCTTTCCCGGCCAGCCGCCCGATCCGGCAACCTGAACACACCCGATGAACTGGCGCGGCTTCGCGCCGAAGCAGCAGCGCTGCGACCACAAACCAATGATCTGGCCGCGCTGAGGGAAGAAAACCGCCAGCGCCAAAAAACACCGGCGGCGGATGCCGAACCAAAATCGTCTTTGCGATTGAAAGCGGAAGCCATCACAAAATTGAGTTACTCCAAGAATTTGATCCTCGCCTTTTTCTTATATGCGGCCAAAAACCAAAGCCAGTTTCCGACCAGTTTTGAGCAAGCGGCTTCTTTTTTAGGTCCCGAGGCCACGAACCAGAGCACTGTCACCTCCGACCAGTTTGAAATTGTTTACCAGGGACCGATGAACGCGGTGACGAATCCGGGCAACGTGATCGTGCTCCGTGAAAAGCAGGCCTGGCAGAGCAATGGGAAGTGGTCGCGGATTTACGCTTTTGCAGACGGCCACTGCGAGATTCATGCCAGTCCCGACGGCAATTTTGACGAGTGGGAAAGCCAGCACCTTGCCACACCCTCCGGCCAATGATCCCCAAGGCGCTCATCTTTTCCATCGTTCTTGCCGTGGCCGCCCTCTGCATCGCGGCACCCTTTTGGGTTCGGCATGGCGCGCGAGTCCAATTGAACGCGGCGGAAAACACCCTGCGCGAGCAGGCCGCGAACATCGCCCGCCTTAGTGTTGACAAATCACCCCCATTCCAAAACCCCGCTCCATCCCTCTCCACCGATCAACTCAAGGAACTCTTGCGGTTGCGGGATGAAGTGGGCCGTCTGCGCGACAGCGTGGCGGAAGCGAAGAACCTGCGCGCCGCGTTGCAAAACGCCGGCCCGACCACGCCGGCGGAAGCCCCTTGCGGTCCCTATTATTGGCCCGTGGATCAATTGGCCAACGCCGGCCGCGCCACTCCGGAGTCAACTTTAAAAACTTGGCTTTGGGCTTTAAAAAGCGGCGACCTGAAGACCGTAATCTCATGCATGGGGCCCGAGATGCGGGCCGCGATCGAGGATGAGGAACGGAATGACGCCAACTCGGCGCAGGACCTTGAAAAGAAGTTCAAGGAAAAGGAGGCTGAAATGTTCTCGCAAACCTCCGGGTTCCGCCTGGTGGACGAAAAGGCGGATTCCCCCGATGAAATGACCATCCTCCTGTCCTACGAGGGGCAAGGCGTGGCCCAGAAATTCCACTTAAAAAAAGCCGGACCCGATTGGACGGTCCTTGATCCTGGCCAGCCGGAGATATACGAGGCGGGCCGGCACCTGTGAAGCCGCCCGGCTGGACCCGCACGGCGATGCCGAATGGAGGATGGAACGGGCCGAAGAGAAGTCAGAGCTGGCTTCCCTCTCATTCCGGCAGAAAGCGGTAGCCCACCCCGCGCACCGTGTCCAGATATTTGGCGGCCACGCCCAGCTTTTCGCGCAGGCGGCGCATGTGGGTGTCCACCGTGCGCGTGTCAATGTGGGTCTCGTATTCCCAAACGTCGCGGAGCAATTGCTCGCGGGACTGGACATGGCCGATGCGCTGGACCAGCACGGCCAGGAGTTTGAATTCGGTGGCGGTGAGTTCGATGCGCCTGGCTTTGACCGTCACGACATGCCGGGAGACGTCCAACTGGAGTGGGCCGAAGGAGAAGGCGTTGCGCGGGGCGGCCAGAGCCTGGCGCTCCTCCAGCCGCTTCTTGACACGCAGCACCAATTCGCGCGGGCTGAAGGGCTTGGGCACGTAATCGGTCGCGCCCAGTTCCAGGCCGACGATGCGGTCAATTTCCCCGGCGCGGGCGGTCAGCATGATGATGGGGATGCCGTTGGTTTTTGGGTCGCGCCGCAGCAGTTTGCAGACTTCCAACCCGTCCATTTCGGGCAGCATCAAATCCAGCAAAATCAAATCGGGGGAGGCGGAGCGGGCCTTGCGCAAGGCATCCGCGCCGTCCACCGCCGTCTCCACCAGGAAGCCGGCCTGGCCCAGGTTGTAACTGACCAGATCCAGGACATCCGGCTCGTCATCCACCACCAGCACTTTGGCTTTCACTCCCCCATCATCCCTTAAAAGTCATGTCGCGCACAACGGCGGCCCGGTGACAAATCGGTTACAAACGTGTGGCTTTGCCGGGCGCGATTCTCTGTTTTGCCATTGCCCGCTCCTGGAGGAGGACGTAACTTCGGGGCCATCCGCACATCTATGATTGACGGGCGAAAAGAGCGAAGGCCCGCCGTGCGGAATTCTATGAACACGCCGCCGAAACTTTTCAAGGGATTTGGCCAAAAGGCCGCGGCCATCCTTCTGTTCGCCCTGGCGGCAGAAGCGGGGCCGGCGCCCGCCGGCGATTGGTCCCGCTGGGAACCCCTGGCCAAAGGCGGCGCGGTGGTGGAAATCGCCCGGGATGCCGCCGCGCCCCTGGATGGGCTGAAGACCAATTCATGGCGGCTGACAGTCAAGAAGACCGGCCATCGGGCCGGCATGGTCAGCGGCGAAACTGGAGAAGCAGCCGTGCGGGCCGGCCAATGGTACGATCTGTCGTTTCATGCCTCCACCGAGGCCAACAAGCATTTCGCGCTGACGGTTTCGCTGGAAAGCGCCGACGGCAAAATCGTGGGCGCGCAGGCCACCCTCCCGGAGGTCGGCCAGATCGGGGGAGCGTGGGCCGAATACCATCTCTCGCTCCAGGCCCGCCAAGCCGTGCCGAAATGCCGGATGGCCATCACGATGGCCGAGACCGGGACTATCCGGTTCAGCGGCATCCGGCTTGTTGCCCGCATAAAACCTCAAAGCCACGGCCATGATTAAAAAATTCTCCGGTCGCGCGGGAATCGTTGTCATCGGGATAGTATTGACGTTGTGGCCGCCTCCGGCTGTTTTGCCAGCGCCGGCGCGAACGCCGCCGGCCGCCGCGCCCGGCACCAATGCCGGGGTGGCGTCGCCGCTGGCGCCGTTCGTCATCCGGAATGTCACCGTGCATGACCCGTCCACCATCGTGAAATGCAAGGACGAGTTTTGGGTTTTTTATACCGGACGCGGCGTGCCCTCCTGGCATTCCAAAGACCTGGTGAACTGGGAGCGCGGGCCGGCTGTCTTCACCAATGCGCCGGGCTGGGTGGCGGAGAATGTGCCGGCCAACCGCCGGCTGGATTATTGGGCGCCGGACGTGGCCCGGGTGGGGGACCGGTATTTTCTGTATTACTCGGCGTCCAGTTTCGGCAAGAACACCTCCGGCATCGGGTTGGCGGCCAATCCCACCCTGGATCCCGCCGACCCGGCCTATCACTGGACCGATGAGGGCCTGGTCATCAAGTCCGGCCCGGATGATGATTTCAACACGATTGACCCCGCCATCTTCCAGGATGCCAACGGCAGTCTCTGGCTGTCCTTCGGCTCGTTTTGGAGCGGCATCCGCATGATCGGGCTGGATCGGGACAGCGGCAAGCGCCTCACGCCGGATCTCCCGGTGCTTTCTCTGGCGCATTACGACTCGATTGAGGCGTCCTACCTTTACCAGCATGGCGGCTGGCATTATTTATTTGTGGATTGGGGGATGTGCTGCCGGGGGGCGAACAGCACCTACAACATCCGCCTCGGGCGGAGCAAGCAGGTCACCGGGCCCTATCTGGACAAGCAGGGAGTGAACATGCTGTTTGGAGGGGGCAGCCTGTTTCTGGACACGACGGGACCGCTGATCGGGCCGGGGCATGCCGGGATAATAGTTGACAACGGCACCAACTGGTTCAGTTGCCATTTTGAAGCCAACGGCACGGGGCGGCGCGGATCGGTGCTGGCCATCCTGCCGCTGCATTGGAACGCGGACGGCTGGCCGGAACTGGACATCAAGGCGGCGAAATAATCCGGCCATGAATCAGCCCATAGCCGGTTTCAGTTTTCAGCAGGCCGCCCGCAACGCCCTGCTGCGCGCCGGATTCAAGCCGGATTTTCCCGCGCCCGTCCTGGCGCAGGTGAAGGCCTTGCCCGATGCTCCCCCCGCCCCGTCCCGCCGCGATTTGCGCGATCTGCCCTGGTCGAGCATTGACAATGCCGACTCGCGCGATCTGGATCAGGTGGAATGGGCCGAACCGCTGCCCAATGGCAGCCTCCGCGTGCTGGTCGGCATCGCCGATGTGGATGCGCTGGTCCAGACCGGCTCGCCCGCCGATCTCTTTGCCCGGGACAATGCCACCTCGGTTTACACGGGCGGGCCGGTTTTTCCCATGCTCCCGGAAAGGCTTTCCACCGATCTAACCTCGCTGCGTCAAGATGAAGACCGGGCGGCGCTCATCCTGGAGTTTGTGATGGGGGGCGACGGCGAAGTCAACTGCGCGGACGTCTGCACGGCGACGCTGCGCAACAAGGCGCGGTTGAATTACGACCAAGTGGGCCAGTGGTTGGACGGAAAGTCCGGCGCTCCCTGTCAAGGCGCCGCCCCGGCGGGCCTGTGCGAACAACTGCGCTTGCAGAAGGAGGCCAGCCAGCGCTTGAAACGGTTCCGCAAGGAACACGGCGCCCTCACGCTGGGCGACGTGGAAAGCGTGCCCATCGTGGTGGACGACCAGGTGCAGCGCTTCGCCATCTTGCAGGAGAATTCGGCCCGCGACATCATCGAAAGTTTTATGATCGCGGCCAACGTGGCCATGGCGCGGTTTCTGCGCAGTCGCCATTCCCCCTGCCTGCGGCGGGTCGTGCGGACGCCCAAACGCTGGGACCGCATCCAGCAAATCGCCGCGCCACTGGGCTTTAGGTTGCCGGCGGAGCCGGACCCGAAGGCGCTGGGTGAATTTCTGGAGCAAAGGCGGCTGGCCGATGCGGTCCATTTTCCCGAATTGTCGCTGGCCGTTTTGAAATCCCTGGGGCCGGGCGTTTATGTGGTGGAACGGCCGGGCACGGAGCATGAAGGGCATTTCGGACTGGCGCTCAACGATTACTCCCATGCCACGGCGCCCAACCGCCGCTACGCGGATTTGGTGATGCAACGGCTGTTGAAGGCCAGCCTCAGCGGAGGCCCGGCTCCATTTACCGAAGCCCAAATGTCCGCTCTGGCCGATCACTGCACGGACCGCGAATCCGCCGCGCGCAAGGTGGAAAGGTTCATGAAAAAAGTCGCGGCGGCGGCGATGCTCGCGGCGCAAATCGGCCAGGCCTTTGACGCGATTGTCACCGGCGCCTCGCCGAAGGGAACCTACGCGCGCTTGCTCAGCGTGCCGGCGGAAGGCCGGATCATCCGGGGCGAACGCGGCCTGGATGTGGGCGAGAAAACCCGCGTGCGCCTGATCGGCGTCAACGCGGAGCGGGGATTCATTGATTTCGAGCGCATCGCGGTTTAGAGCGCTTTAAATAAGGCCGCAGGCGCAGGAGGCAAACCGCTTGATCGCATCCCGGTCAGGCGACATGCCGGCAGTTTTATTGCAAATGCCCTATGGCGTTTTCAAGAAAACTGTAGCCGCAGTACGCGGTAGGGTCCCGGTTTGCCGGGACTGCCCGCCGCGGCGCGCACGGAGTGCGCGCCCTGCCTCCCTCGTTTCGGCTGCATCATTTCTTAAACCGCTTTAAAAGCGCGCGGTGAGGGCCACGCCCCAGGTTTCCGGATCGCCGGGCTGCAGTATCAAGGAACTGAAGCCGGAGGCCGCGCCGGAGCCTGCGCCAAAGTTTTGGGCGTTGCTGACGTAATGGCGGTCAAGAACGTTTCGCGCGAACAAGCAGGCTTCAAAATTTTTGGTCTCGAAGCCGGCCTGCACATTGACCAGTTCATACGAGTCTTGCACGGTTGGCCCGGTCAGAGGCGTGCCGGTGTCGTCCAAATGATAGCGCCCGACGCCGACGAGGTCGCCGCGAACATAGGTGTGCCAGGGCAGGTGATAAGTGGCGGACAGGTCGGCCGTGAATTCAGGGACGAAGCTGACCGGCTGCCCGGCGAGTTGCACGGGCGCGCCGCTGCTGGTGTCCAGAAAATTCTTGTAGGTGGCGCAGGTGTAGCCGGCCGCGGCGCTCAACTCCAGGGCTTCCATCGGTTTGGCGGTCAGTTCCAGCTCCGCCCCGTAGCTGACGGCGCGGTGGGCATTGAGCAGGCTGGCGATGAGCGGATCCAGCGGCGAGACCCGGATGACCTGATAGCCCCTGGTATCCGTGTAAAACAACGCCGCATGGGTGGTGTATTTATTGTCGTCACACGAGTTCTTCAGGCCCAGTTCGTACTGCCAGGATCGGGCCGGCTGATAGGCATTATTGTTGATGAAGGAATTGAACCCGCCGCTCTCATAACCCTGGGCGATGCTGGCGTAGATTTCGGTTTGGGGCGTGAAATGCCAGGCGGCGGCAAACTTGGGCTGCACGGCGGAGAAGTCCGCCGAAGCTTTGACGGGCGCCGGGCCGCCCAACGGGTTCACCACCGTGCCGCGGATGGAGCGGTCGTCAAAGGTGGCGCGGAGTCCGGCGGTCAAGTCCAGCTTTTCAATAAGCGTATAGGTGCCCTGGCCGAACCCGGCGTAAGTTTGCCCGTCGGATTCGGTCACGCTGGGCGTGGCGCCGACATAGCCCGAATCGGCGCGGAGGTCGTTGTCCAGGAAATAGAAGCCGGCCAGCCATTTGAAGGTCTCGGCGCTGTCGGGAGATTTGACATGGAACTCCTCGCCCCATTGTTCAATCCGCGGCTGGTTGAAGCCTTCGGCAATGGGCAGGGCGGAAAAATCGAAGTCCTGCAAAAGGTTCTGCTTCCAATCCCGGTGGGTTGCGACTGAGGAGAAGACGGCGGGGCCGGCGTCGCAGGATATTTTCAGCGCCTGATTGTCGTCGGCGGTGTTGACGAAGCCGTCCACATTGCGATTGACGGCGAAGGGGCTGGGGTCGGGCGGGACCGGCGGGACCGGCGGAGCGGCAAAGGTAAAAGCGCCGGGCCGGTAGGTGGGGACAAAGCCGTCATGGAACCGTTCACCCGATGCGCTGAAGGCAATCTTCCACGGTTGGCTGGGCGTCCAGAGCAGTTCGGCCCGGCCGCTCAGCGTGTCTTGCCTGTCCGGGTAATCATGGAGGAACAGGTTGTGAACGTAACCATCGCGAAAACCGTAAAGGCCGGACAGATTCAAATAGAGCTGGTCCTTGAGGAGCGCGCCCCCCGCGCCGATTTGATAACTCTCCGCGTTGTAATCGCCAAAACTCAGCGTGCCCGAGCCGTGCCAGTCATTGCCGGGCTGCCGGGTGGTGATGCTCATGACCCCGCCCATGCCGCTGGCGCCGTAAAGCGTTCCCTGCTCGCCGCGCGCGAACTCAATGCCGGCCACGTCGTAAAGCGGAATGTCGCGCGAATTGAGATCGAAATACGGCACATCGTCCACGTACATGCCCAGGACCGGTTCGCCCACCCCGAAACTGTTCTCGCGCAAGCCGCGGATGGAGAACTTGGGCGTGCGTGCGTCATTGGCGCCGAACACCGTCAGATTGGGCTGCCGGGCCGTCAGGTCCCGCACGGAGGTGATTTCGCCGGGGCGCACTTCATCGCCGGAAACCAGGGTGGTGGCGCTGCTGTCGGCCTGGGCAATGGGGGCCACCGAGACGCCTTCGACGGTGACGGGCGGCAATTGGCGGGTCTCGTTGCTGGGCTGGGCCGCGAGGGACCAGAGGCCGAGATGAAGCGCGCCGGCCAGGGCGGCGGTCTTGAGATATTTCATGTTATTGACATGTCCTGCTTGAAACGCGCGCGGATAAAACCAGTCTGGCGCAGAAATTGCAATGAATTTTTGGCGGTCTGGCTTGCTTTGCCTTGGTTGGGTTTCAGCAAAATGGAGTGGTGCAGTGCTGGAGTGGTGGAAGTGCAGAAGGCAGAATGCAAAATGCAAAATGGGAGTCATCCGCGAATTTGACCGTTTTGACCAGAGGTGCGGTTGTGGGGTTGGAGCCCTCTGGGGCGGGAAGTCAAAACCGGTGAATTACGTGAAACTGGCTGAAACCAGGTGAAGAAAGGTGAAAATTTGTGGTGGCGCTTCCTTCGCCAGGCGTGCGCCGCAGGCACAACGCTACACGCGGGGACGGGCGCGCGCTCCCCGGAAGGATGGAAAATCGGCTGAGTGCTTTTTGATTTTTCGGCTTGCGCGGGGGGAGGGAGCGGGCCATTGATGCTGGATGCAAACGAATATCGGCCAGCGCCCACTCCTCCGGCCTCTTGCCGCGGCCCTGTTTCTCCTCCCGGCCTGCGCCACCGTTTGGGCCGGGGGCGGCCGGCCGGTGGATTATGCCAACCCGCTGGTCGGGACCGCGCCCCTGGACGATCCGCGGTTGATCGGCAACGCGCCGCCGCCCGGCGAGGAAGTTTACACCGGCTTCACCTCGCCCGGCCCCTGCCTGCCGCACGGCAACGTCAATCTCAGCCCTGTCAACAAAGACCTGGACGCGGCGGCCGGCAACCACGGCATCATCTATCCCTACACCTGGCCGCGCCGGACGATGGTGGGGTTTTCCAGCATGGTGCCGGGCATGATGCTGATGCCGCTGGTGGGCAATTGGACGGTGCCGCCGGACCGCAGCTATGCGTCCGTTTACAGCAAAGCCGGCGAAAAAGCGTCGCCCGGCTATTACACGGTCTATTTTCCCGATCACAAGGTGAAGGTGGAGTTGACCACGACCAGCCGCACGGCGCTTTACCGGTTCACGTTTCCAAAAACAGACCGGTCTGTCGTTCTTCTTGACCTTGGCCCTGGCGGAGGAAACGTGGAGATTGCGGGCGACCGCACCGTGCGCGGCCGGGCCTCGGGCGGCGGCAGGCGCGGCGGGGGCGGCGGGCCGTTTTTCGTGGCGGAGTTTTCCAAACCGTTTGCCGCCTTTGGCACTTTCAAACAGAATGTTCCCTCGGTGGCCAACGGACGGGTCCGGCGGGACGACGTGACCACGCCGGATGCGCGCACGGAGTCGGGCAGCTACGCCGGCAGCTATCTCAACTTCACCACGGCCGAAAACGAAGCGGTCCTGGTCAAAGTCGCCTCCGCCGCCAGTCTGGAGGACGCCCAGGCCCTGCTGGCGGCGGAAGATCCCGGCTGGGACTTCGCGGGCGTCAAGCAAAAGGCTGAACAGGCCTGGAGCGAAAAGCTAGGCACGATAGAAGTCAAGGGCGGCACGGAGCAGGAACGGATGCTCTTCTACTCCACGCTCTATCATTCCTTCGCCAGTCCGCGCCTGCTCGCGCAAAAGGGCCGGCCTTTCCGCGGGCTGGACGGCCAGACGCGCACGGGCGACTATGACCGCTACAGCGTGGTCCCCTTTTGGGACACGGGCCGCGACCAGATCGTATTGTTGACGCTCATTGAACCGGATTTGAAGCCGGACATTCTGCGCTCCCATCTGGAGATGGCGCGGGAAACCGGGTATATGCAGACCTCGTTTCACGGCGACAACGCCGTCTGGATGTACCTGGGGGATTGGGAGCGGGGCATCCCGTTCGATTACGCCGCCGTCTATGAATATCTTCGCAAAAACGCCATGGACCCGGCCGGACCGCGCCGGAATCTGGCGGAGTATTTGCAGAAGGGATGGGTCCATGACATCGTGGTGGAGCACCCCAGCCCGCCCTACGCCGGCGGCAACGCGGGCGTGGCCAAGACCCTGGAATACAGTTGGGACGACTACGCCATGGCGCTCTACGCGCAGAAGCTGGGCAAGGATGACGACTACCGGATGTTCCTGGCCCGCGCCCACAACTATACCAATGTCTTCGATGCCTCCACCGGCTTCATGCGCGGGCGCAACGAGGACGGTTCGTGGATTTCGCCCTTTGATCCTTTCGAGCCTTACTACAATTTCATGATGAAAGAGGCGTCGGGCTGGCAGACCCTTTGGCTGGTGCCGCACGATGTGCAGGGATTGGCGGATCTGCTGGGCGGCCGCGACGCCTTTGTCAAGAAGCTGGACGATTTCTTTACCCTGCCCTATCACCCCGCCGGCATCGCCCGCGACGTGACGGGGATGATCGGGCAGTATTGCCAGGGCAACCAACCCGATCAGCAAAGCGCCTACTACTATGATTATGCCGGACAACCGTGGAAGACCCAGGAATTGGTCCGCCGAATTCTGCGCCTGATGTATGGCAGCGACAAAAGCGGCTACGCCTTTCCGGGCATGGACGACCAGGGCTCAACCTCGTCGTGGTACGTCCTGAGCGCGCTGGGTTTTTATACCGTCAATCCCGCGCGTCCGGAATACCTCATCGGCAGTCCGGTCTTCGACCAGGCCACCATTCACCTGGGCGGCGGCAAGGATTTGGTGATCGTGGCCAGGAATAATTCCGCCAGGAACATCTACATCCAGTCGGCCACGCTCAACGGCCAGCCGTGGCCCAAACCGTGGTTCAGCCATGCCGACATCGCCGGGGGCGGCCGGTTGGTTTTCAAGATGGGCTCTGCCCCCAACAAAACCTGGGGCAGCGCGCCCGCAGACGCCCCGCCCTCCATGTCCCGCTGAGCCAGGAATTATGCCTGGCCGGGCTTTGGGGCTTTGTTCAAATGAGGCGCGACCGCGGCCCAAATCTCGCCGGCGACAACTTCGGCGGGCGCGGTGGCGTCCAGACGGCGGATGCGCCCGGGTTGCGCGGCGGCGATGGCTTCATAACCCTTTTCCACACGCTCAAAAAAAGCGCGGCCCGCCTCCTCCATCCGGTCGCGTTCCGCCGGGCGGGCGCGGCGGCGGGCCTCGCTCACGGCCACGGGCACCATGAGCAGCAGGGTCAAGTCGGGCCGCGTGCGGCCGACGGCGAAGGCGAGGATGCGCTGGACCTGTTTGAAATCCAGCCCGCGGCCATGTGCCTGGTAGGCCAGGGTGGAATCGGAAAAACGGTCGCACAGCACGATCTCGCCCGCGGCCAGCGCGGGGCGGATGACTTCGCGCACCAGTTGGGCGCGGCTGGCGTTGAGCAGGAGCAACTCGGCTTCGGGCGTCATCCCGCGGTTGGCTTGGCTGTGCTGCAAGGTGTGGCGGATTTCTTCGCCGATGGGCGTGCCGCCGGGTTCGCGCAAGGTGCGCACGGTGTGGCCCAGGTCGCGCAAGCGCCGGGCCAAGGCGGTGATTTGCGTGGTTTTGCCGCTGCCCTCGGTTCCTTCAAACGTGATGAATAGACCTTTTTTCATGCTACAATCGCTTCAAGCGGGGGCCTTTGGGAGTGTCCTCGATGGCCCAGCCTTTGGCTTTCAATTCGTCGCGGATGGCGTCGGAGCGTTTGAAATCCTTGGCCTTGCGGGCCGCCTCGCGATCGTCAAGGAACTTCTGTAACGCTTCGTCCAATGCTTTTCCCATCTCCCTTTCTTGTTTTGTATAAAGGCCCAGGACCTGGTTAATTTGACCCCAGACAACAAGAAGCGTGTTGGCCCGGGCCGCGCTGATGCGGTTTTCCGCCAGTTGTTTATTGGTTTCTCGTACCCACTCGAAGATGGCCCCCCAGGCCGCCGCCACATTAAGATCGTCGTCCATTGCCTCAACAAACTTTCGCAGCACCTCCGGTTCGGAGGGCGCTCTCTCCGAGCCTGATCCAATTTCAGCCAACTTGCCCAGGCATTCCTCAATCCGCCCCAGCGCGGCGCGCGCGCTCTGCAAGCCTTCCAGCGTGAAATTGAAGGACTCGCGATAGTGCGCTGTCAATAATAAGTAGCGGACTTCCCGCCCGGTGTACCCCTTGGCCAGCAGATCGCGCAGGGTGAAATAATTGCCGAGGGACTTGCTCATTTTTTTGCCTTCCACCAGCAGATGGGCGCCGTGCAGCCAATACTTGACAAATGGCTCCCCCGCCGCCTGCCCGCCCGCCCCTTCGCTCTGGGCGATTTCGTCCTCGTGATGGGGAAAGATGAGGTCTTCGCCGCCCAGGTGAAGATCGAAGCTGGGGCCGAGGGATTTCATGCTCATGGCGCTGCATTCGATGTGCCAGCCGGGCCGGCCTTCGCCCCACGGGCTGGGCCAGAAGACCGCCCCGTCCTCGGGCAGGCGCCCTTTCCACAGGGCGAAATCGGCCACCGCTTCCTTGGCGTATTCATCGCTGCTGACCCGCTGGCCGGGGCGCATTTCCTCGAAGTTCAACTTGAGCAGCCGGCCATAATGGCCGCCGCAGCCACGGTATTTTTCGATGCTGAAATAGACCGAGCCGTCCGCCGCCCGATAAGCCAGGCCGCGCCCCACCAGCTTTTCAATCAGGGCAATAATGTCGGCGATATGTTCGCTGGCGCGGGGGGTGTCGTGGGGAGGAAGGCAGTTGAGCGCCTGGAAATCCTCGAAGAAGGCCGCCTCGAATGGGGCGGTGTAGCCGCGCAAAGACGTGTTGTTTTCGCGGACGCGCCGGATGATTTTGTCCTCCACGTCGGTGATGTTCATGACGTGCCGGACTTTGTACCCCTTGAATTCCAGGCAGCGCCGCACCAGATCGGCAAAAACGAAGGTGCGGAAATTGCCGACGTGGGCGAAGTCATGCACCGTGGGGCCGCAGCAATAGAGGCCGGCGGACTGGCCGGAGGGATCACGCGGGACAAATTCCTGGACCGAGCGCGACAGCGTATTAAAGAATTTCAATGCCATGCCGGGGCGAGTCTAGGGTTGGGAGGGGAAAAGGGGAAAGGGAAAATGGCGGGAAGGTGCATTTCGCTTTTTCTGGCAAGGACCGTCGGCCAAGTAAAGAGTTTAATCGTTTGAATCGCCTAAACCCTGCCCGGGTCAGAGAAGCGCCAGAACAAGTGAAATGCGCCCCCTCGGGGCCTGCAATTTCCTTGAAAGAAAAGCTGGACGAATTGGGAAAAATGGTGCAAATTCTGGCTGAGAAGAAATAAAGCCGTTATGAAAAAACTGCTCCTTTTTTTTGCGCTGCTCGCGACAGCGGGCCTGGCCCAGCAATACACCATTGACTGGTATAAAATCTCCGGCGGCGGCGGCACCAGCACCGGCGGCCAGTATTCGGTCAGCGGCACCATCGGCCAGCACGACGCCAGTCTGGCCATGACCGGCGGCAGCTACTCGTTGACCGGCGGCTTTTGGAGTCTGATCGCCGTGCAAACCCCCGGTGCGCCGCTGCTCAGCATCACGGCTTCGGGCAACCAGGTGATTGTCTCCTGGCCGGCGTCCTCGAGCGGCTTTAACCTGCAAACCAACAGCAATCTGAACCCGGCCAACTGGGGCAACTATAGCGGCACTGTCAATAACAACAGCGCGACGATTTCCCCGCCGAAAGGGAACCAGTTCTTCCGCCTCTATCATCCCTGAGGAATTGGGACCCGGTTTTTTGCAGGCCACGGCGGGAACCAGCCGGCACGGGCGCAGGACCGGACAGGCGTGCGCTCCCCGGACCAACCTGGCGATTGACTATTTCAACTTGCCGCGTAACCAGCGCGGCTTGTTTTCGTCCATCAGAGCGGAACTTATGTCGCGGAATGGAGTTAGAAGAAATTTGTGAACCTGCACGCACTCATTGGCCTCGCCAAAGACGAGGGGGCCAGCGACCTTCATTTGGAGCCGGGGTTGTCCGCCGTCATCCGCGTGCGGGGCAGTTTGCGTTCGGTGGGCGAACCGTGCGCCGCGGCGCTGCTCCTGGAATGCGCCCGCGAGCTGATCGGCCCGGAGGACTGGCCGCGCTTTCTCACCCAGCGCTCCTTCGACATGTCCCGGACCATTGAAGGGCTGCGCTGCCGCATCAACATCCTGCAAACCTCGCGCGGGGTCGGTTTTGCCGTTCGTTTGCTGCCGGCGTTTCAGCCGACCATTGAATCGTTGAACCTGCATCCCGACCTGAAGCAACTGGTCAACCACGCCAACGGGCTGGTGCTGATCAGCGGCCCGACCGGCAGCGGCAAATCCACCACCCTGGCCGCGCTGGTGCAGACGATCAATCTGAGCGACGCCCGGCACATCGTGACGATTGAAAGCCCGATTGAATTCACCTTTCGTCCGCGCAAGTCGTTCATCCGCCAGCGGGAAGTGGGGCGGGACACGCCCAGTTTTGAACAGGCACTGCTGGACAGCCTGCGGGAGGACCCGGACGTTTTGATGGTGGGGGAAATGCGGGAACCGGAAACCATGCGGCTGACCTTGAGCGCGGCGGAGACGGGACATTTGGTGCTGGCCACCGTCCATTCCGCCAACTGCGCCGAGGCGCTGCAGCGGGTGGTCAACGCCTTTCCGCCGGAGATTCAGGACAACATCGCCGCGCAACTGGCCGACTGCCTGATCGCGGTCGTTTCCCAGCGGCTGCAATTCCGCCCCAACCTGAACCTCTGCGTGCCCGAATGCGAAGTGCTCAAAACGACCATGCCGATCAAGAATTTCATTCGCAACCGCGATTTCTTCAAAATCATTTCCACCTTGGAAACCGG
This sequence comes from uncultured Verrucomicrobiae bacterium, assembly GCA_963707025.1. Lineage (GTDB taxonomy): Bacteria > Verrucomicrobiota > Verrucomicrobiia > Limisphaerales > Palsa-1400 > JBEKOF01. The sequence goes on from CAVPOM010000009.1 coordinate 275,800, forward strand.
CCTGGCCGATGGCATGTGGACCTTTGCGCGCTATCGCGCCTGGCTGGAAAAGCGAACACACTTCCACATTCTCTCCCGCGAAGCGGAAGTGGAAGAGGAGGAACCGGTTGCGCCCGCGAAAATGCCGCCCCTTCCCGCTCCTCCCAAAACCAGCCACGGCAGCCGTGTGGCCTCCGCCGCGGCCAAGTCCGCCGAGGCCCCCCGCATCGAGATCGAGCCGGAGGAATCCTTCGACAAGATCCTCAAAGGGCCGTCCTGAAGGTTTTCAATTCCCTCTTGGGGACCTCTGCCAAACTCCAGCGCGAGAAGGTGGCGGCGATCCAGGAGCGTTGATCTTCGGGGTTTTTTTGATGGGTGGCGATTGCCGGCCGCCGCTACGACGCTTGTGCCTCCGCCCAGCGGGCCAGGAGCCACAAGGTGTCCGACAAGCGGTTGAGGAAAGTTATGATCTCGCCGTTGTGCAATTGGCTGCTCTCCTGCAAGGCGCACACCCGGCGCTCGGCGCGGCGGCAGATCGTCCGCGCCACGTCCAGCGTCGCCGCGCTCAGGTTGCCGCCGGGCGTGGCCCAGCCCTGGCCGGCGGCCTTTTGCGCTTCGATCTCCAACACCATGCGGTCCAGTTGCGCCGTCATTTGCGGGGAGATCAGGGTGAAGCCGTCCTTGGCGTAACGCGGCAAATCATCGGGCTGGGTGGCCAGTTCGCCCATCAAAGGGACCAGCGCCTTTTGCATTTGCAGCAGCCGGTCGCTGACAAAAGGATGCCGGGCCGAGGCGCGGGCCAGACCCAGGGCCGCGTTTAATTCATCCACCGCCCCGCAGGCTTCCACCCGGGGATGACATTTGGAAACCCGCCGGCTGTACATCAATCCGGTGCTCCCCTTGTCTCCCTTTTTGGTCACGATGCTCATCTGGGCTGCCGGCCAGTTTGGCGTTTCTGGCCGGGAGTTGAAAGTTCAAAGTAACGATTTTGCCTCATGGCCGGATTAGGATTGATTCGGTGGGCGCAGTTGTTTACGGTTTGGCCACGAACATAAAGGCGCCATGAATCTCAAACTGCTCTGCAAAGCTGTTCTCATTATCGCCGTCCTGGCTCTTCTGGTCATGATGGGGATGCACAATACCAAACCGGTCGAACTGGAACTTCCGCCGCTCCTGCCCCACACGCTGGATCTGCCGGCTTGCTACATGTACTATGGGTTCTTCGGCGTCGGCTTCGTGGTCGGCGCCCTTCTTATGACCGGCGGCAAAAGAGGCGCCAGCAAGGCGGGCAAGGAAAAATAGGGCGGTTTAAGAAATTGTGTAGCCGTGAATGAGGATGGTAGGGCGCGCACTCCGTGCGCGCCGCGGCGGGCAATCCCGGCCTGCCGGGACCCTACCGGGTAATGCGGCTACAGTATTTGTGAAACCGCTCTAGCCGCAAGCCCGCGGGCCGTGCCCGTTAAATCTTTCCCAGGCGCCGCCCAGGGTTCAACCGGCGAATTAGCTTATACCTTTTCCGGTTTGCTTTTGCACTGTAGCGGCGGTCTGCGACCGCCGCCAATCGCCTTGGCAATCGTGCAGTTACGAACTGGAAACGGTATTAAACTATCATATTGAGCGAATCTACGTCTCCGCGCGCAGCAGGGCCAGGGGGGTGTGACGCAGGATGCCCCGGCTCATGAGCCAGCCCGTCCCCAGCGTCAGCGCGGGGACGGCCGCCCCACCCGCCAGCAGCGGCCCCAAGCGCGGGGCAAATTGAACCTTGAAGACAAACGCCGCCAGCGCCCACACCGCCGCCAGGGCCAGCAGGATTCCCGTCACCGCCGCCAGCAAGCCCAAGGCGGCGTATTCCACCGCCAAAATGCGCCAGATCTGCGCCCGCGACGCCCCCAGCGTGCGCAACAGGATGCACTCCCGCACCCGCTGGAAGTGGCTGCCCACCAGCGCCCCCGCCATCACCAGGATCCCCGTCAGCACCGTAAACCACGCCATGAACCGGATGACGAAGGAAACTTTTCCCACAATGGCGTCCACCGTTTCCAGAATCAGGGTCAAATCAATCACCGAAACGTTGGGAAAAGCTTGGACCACTTCGCGCTGTAGCCGGGCGGATTGCGCGCTCGAGTCCACCCGCGTCACCAGCACATTCAGGGAAGGGGCCTCCTCCAGAACGCCGCGCGGAAAGAGCATGAAAAAATTGGGCTGCGGGCGCCGCCAATTGACCTCGCGCAGACTGGCGACCACCGTCCGCACCGGCACGCCCTGCACGTCGAAGAGCAGCTCGTCGCCCGGCTTCAGGCGCAGTTCCCCGGCGAGGCCGGTTTCCACCGAAATGGGGACAGGGGCGGCGTGATTGGTGACTTGGCCGATCCAATGGCCGGCGGTGATCTTTTCGGCATCGCGCAGATGATCGCTGTAGGTGCTGCGATATTCGCGGCGCAAGGTCCAGGCCTGGAAGGTGCTTTGAGGGTCGGCCAGGAGCGACTCGACCGAGCGGCCTTTGATGGAACTGAGGCGCATGGTGACAATCGGCGCTTCATCCAGCACCGGCCGGCCCAGCGACCGGACTAATCCGGCCACCGCCTCTTTTTGGTCCGGCTGAATGTCAAACAACACCGCGTTGGCCTGGCTTGCGCCGGGAACGATCAGGTCGGCCTGGAGGGTCTGCTGCACCAGGAAAATGCCGGCCAGCAAAAACGTCCCCAGTCCCAGGGAGAGCAGGAGCAGTTGCGTGCGGTTGTCAGGCCGGTGCAGATTGGCCAGCCCCTGGCGCACCACGAACGGCAGCTTCCGATGCGCCGCCCGGCGCGCCAGCGCCGCCAGTGCCCTGGCCGTGGCCGCCAGAAGCCCGAACACCACGCCCAACCCCAGGACGAATCCCAATCCCGCGCGCCAGTTGCGCCCCTGGCTCAGCCCGAAACCCAGCGTCAGCGCCGCCAGGCAGGCCAGCACGCCCCAGCGCAGCGGATCGGGCCGCGCCGCCGGCTCCAACGCCACCCGCAACGCCGCCCAGGGCGATACGCGCCGCACCGCCAGCAGCGGCAGCAACGCAAACAGCAGGCACACCACAAAACCCGCCCCCGCGGCCCGCCCGACCGCCAGCCAGGCGGTCTGGAAATGGAACGTGAACGGAATAAAATCGGCCAGGACGCGCGGCAGGAAGGTTTGCACCGCCACGCCCAACCCCGCCCCGAACAACCCTCCCAGCGCCCCCAGCGCGAGCCCCTGGGCCAGATAGACCGCGAATACCTGCCCGACCGATCCGCCCAGGCAGCGGAGCACAGCCACCGCGGCCAATTTCTGTTTGACATGAACATGAATGGCGCCGGCCACGCCCAGGCCGCCCAACATCAGCGCCACCAGCCCGGTCAGATTGAGAAAATGGTAAAGATTGTCCATGGCGCGGCCGAGGTTCTGCTTTCGTTTTTCCACGGTGTCAAAGCTGAGCCGGAACTTTTCCAGTTGCGATTGGAGGCGGGCCGCCAATTGCGCCACGTCGGTCTGGGCCGGGAATTTGAAAAAAGTTTTGTATTGCGCCAAACTGCCCTGGCGCAGCAGGCCGGTGGCCGGCAAGTCCTCCATCGGCAGATAAACGCGCGGCGCCACCAGCGCGAGCGCGGCGCTTTCCCCGGGGACTTTCCTCAGTTCGCCCACGACCGGGAGGGTCAACTGGCCCAGCCGGATGTTATCGCCCACCCTGGCACCGAATTGCAGGAGCACACTCTGCTCCACCAGCGCGCCGCGCCCCTGGCGAAATTGGGCCTCCGCCGCGGGCGGCTCCGTTTCCAGCCGGCCATAGAAGGGAAAGCCGCCGCTCAAGGCGCGGACCTGCACCAGGCGCGTTCCGCCCGAGGCCGGGAAATAAATCATGGAGGAAAAGGAGGTTTCGCGCGCTTGCTCTCCGCCGATCTCCTCCAGCCAGCTTTCCTCCTCCGCGCTGAAAGACCGCCGCGAAGAAATGGCCAGGTCTGCGCCCAGCAAAGTCCGGGCCTGCTCCTCCACGGCCCGCTCCAGGTTTTTGCCCAGCGACCCGATGGCCGCCAGCGCCGCCACCCCCATCACAATGGACGATGAAAACAACAGCAGCCGGCCCCGGCTGGTGCGGGTGTCGCGCCACGCCATCCGCCACGTCCACGGCGAGAGGAGCCAATGCCAAACAGATTTCATTTATACAACGCCATTGAAATAGACCAGCCATGCGTCAGTCATGGGTGGTGGGCGGGCCCCGAAATATCGGGACCCGCCCTTCCTCAGTTAATGTTCTTCTCCCCGTACCCCAAAGGTAACTATTCAGGTAGGGACGCCTCGCCGAGGCGTCCGAAAGGCGGTCCGTTGCGCCGCTCGACGCGGCGCGGACAGCGCGGCGCGCTGTCCCTGCCTGAATAGTTACCCCCAAAGCAAGAAGAACATTAACTGAGGCAGGATAAGGCTTGGGATTCGAGAAAAGGACTTCCGGAGTCGCGGGCATCAATGACAACACTGCTGTCAAACAGAATCACCGGGTCTCCTTTTTGATTTCATCCCAGCTTTTCGTGAACCGCAGCGGACTGCTTTCGATTGCCGCGATGGCCTCTGCAAAAGTTGGCCTGCGGCGCGGCAACTCAACTTTCCGAAGCAAAACCTCGTTTTCGCCAAGGACTTCAGGTTCGTAATAGTCACCGGGGCGGAGCACGGAAACCTCAATTCTATGTGCCTCATCTACCTTTACAGCGTTCATGGGAAGAATGTTCCCCTAAACCGGGAAAGTTTGCAAGTCCGGCCTTTCCAAATCAACCCCGGCGCGCGAGCGGGGGCTGAATGCCAACCCGCGAACGCTTCCGCCTACGCTAAAGCTACGGCGGACAGGTCCTCCTTCGCCGAGCCTCCGGCGTGACAAGCCGCCCCGACAAGTGCTTGGTCGTGTCGTTTTTGCCTGTGCTCCGTCCTGTCCACAGTCCTGTCCACCGTAGGCCTGGCGAAGGTGGAAGCCTTGGCGAAGGTGGAAGCTTCCGAGCGGAGGAGGACGCCCCTGTTTGCCCTTCGCAACATGGAATCCGCCGCCATCACCACCAGGGAGTTCAAAGCACGGAGAGAAGACCGCCTTTGTGGTGTCAATTTTGTTTTCCGCTGTCGCGGAGCGGGAACAATCAGACTCTGCCATCACTCGCTCTCAGCCGCCGCGAGAGGCGGCAATCAGAGCATGGTAGTCGCTATGCTGCGCCGTACCGCAGGCGTTTTCCCCCTTTACGTGCCCACCAATTTTGTTTGCTGTGATAATTCTTGACCGTGTCCGCTTCCTCTGTTAAATGCCATCGCTTATGACCAAATCAGGAAATTGGACTATTACGATTCCCAGCGGGCGCGGGCACACCCCACCATCAAGCACCGCCGAAGTCACCCTCTCGTGCGATTACGATTTACAACTACCGCAGTCTAGGGTGGAGACCAGTTATCCGACGGGCGCAGGGCATGGGATACGCCATGAGTTTCCCGATATACCGGGAACTTTGATCCTCGGACCCTTTCTTCCGACTGAAATGGAGCGGTTGGGTCACTTTTCCGGCAAACGCTGCCGAGCGGCCGGCCCGGAGCAAGTAATACTAGATTGGGATGTCGCCATCTGCGACGCACCGCACTCGCAAGGCAAATTTTGCCTTACGGGCAATTTCTTGAAGCTTCAATGACAACGGACGTGTGTGATGAAGGAACCGGGATTCATTTACATTTTGGTTAATCCTTCCATTGACGGTTTGGTCAAAATTGGCAAAACGACTCGCCAACCCGAAGAACGCGCCAAGGAGATTTCTCAGGCGACGGGTGTTGCAACCCCGTTCTATGTCGCCTTTGCAATCCAGGTCGCCAACTGCCACAGCGCTGAGGAGTATGTTTATACCGTTTTGGAGTATAACGGATTTCAGCGCACGCCCAATCGGGAGTTTTTCAGAATACCGTTGCGCAAAGCCATTGAAGTTTTGATGCTTGTTGAACAGCAACTCCAAAAGGATACCGATTCGTCGGGCGCAAGCAGTCAAGACAGCGCTTTTCTTCATGCCGACGAAATGGAAGGCAAATTTGGCTCGGAAGAACAACACCCTGGTCGGCCCATCTATTGCGAAGCAACGAAAGCCTTTCTCGGCCTCGGTGACACAATCGAAGACCGAGACGAGGCATTGAGGCTTCTCCATCAGGCCAAGACGTTGAATTTTCCCGCAGCATATACTGCACTGGCGTGGTACTACACGAAACGCACTCCATGTGTAACCGAGGAAGACTACGCCAAGCAGGACCGGAATGCGCTCGAGGTTCTTAAGGAAGGTGCGGCGAAAGGGCATGGTAGATGTTACATAGCCATGGCATGGTTCTTCCATATGCGCAGGACTACCGAGTTGAGTGAGAATGCAGCGAAGTGTTGGAAGAAATATTTCTTCAGCGAAACTTTTGCAAAAGATGACGACGCAAGGTGGACCAAAGATCTCGACGAGTTTGAGTTTGCTGATGGTGACAGCGGCAGTTCAAGGGTTTCTCACTCAATTACGTACTTTCTTTTCCTCAATGGAGCACTTAAGCCCGACGAGGATGTCCGCGCTCTTTTGATTCCGTTACGTGAAGAAATCCTTTTCGAGATACAGGACAGCTTGGATTTCGCTCGAAATCATGGCGATCGAAAATCTATCGATCTGAACGAAAATCAGCAACGCTTCGTTCGAGAGTATCTCCGCACTTAATATCAAACGTGATCAAATATTCCAAATGTTTATGGAAACGGGTCATTGAAGTATATTTTTAACTCTAATTGGCTAGGAACTCAAAATGGAAACAGTCTATAAGTTTTGCGGGAAGCATGGGATCGAAATTCTCAGCAAGCTTGAATTAAAGGTTACGCCACCGAATCAATTCAACGATCCGTTTGAGTTCACACCAAGAATCAGCAATTCCGATTTCGTTAGTTATTGCAAGGGGAATCTTGATGATGAAACTCGCCTCAAAGAGATTTATCCCACCTACGGTTTTCCTGGCGATTTCCATGCGTTCCAAGAATGGGCGAAAAATAATCAATCAACACTGATTGGGCAATTGCACAAAGATTTCCCGAATGGTATTTATGAAGATGAGAAATCTTTTCTCGATGACATAAGTAAATTGATCAGAGTTCTGTGTATGTCAGGAGAGCGGGATAAAATTCTAATGTGGGGCCATTATTGCGACACGCCTCTTGGTCTTGTCATTGGGTTTGACAGATCGTGCGCCGTTTTTCAGGAAGGAATTGCATTGAGGCCGGTGGAGTATGTTAAACAGAGGATTTGCCTTGATTTGTCATGGGAGGAAGGCTCCCCTGAAATGGAGCGTTTTCGGGATGAAATTGTTTTCCGCAAGAGCGAAGATTTGCTGTACGAAAAGGAGTTCAGGAAGACTTTCGTGCATTCATCCCCTTCATTGGTAACGAGAGCGATTGAAGACAAATGTACCGGCTACAAATCCACCGGCTATTTCTTTCCCTTCCCAGCGGAAGCCGTCGTCAGCGTGACTTTGGGACCAAGGGTGTCGGCAGAGTGCGAGAACGATGTTAGGGAGGTCCTTCAAACGCCCCACTTTTCAAAAGTTATCCTCGACCGAGCAATTCTAAACCAAAGCAATTGTGCCTTGGAATTCGAACCGGTCAAGTGAAATGAGGCAACGTGATTCGCGGATGGAATTTTGATTTTCATCTCACTCCCATCTCGCGAAATTCCGGTTATCGAGAGCTTCAAGCCGGGCGGCATATAATCGCAATTCCCGCGCTCGCGCCTCAACTTCACGCACAATTTCAGGACTCAATGGCGGTGAAGGCACCTGTTCATCCGCCTTCGCATGGCGGCGGACAGGCCCAGCGAAGCGGGAAGGCCAATTAAAACGGATCCCCCGACGCTTCCATCAAATCGCTCTGAAAATCCGTTTCTGTCGCTGGCCCCACATCCATGTCGTCCGCTTCCGCTGGCCGGGATTCCTCTTTTGTCCATCCGCGTGCATCTGCCTTATCTGCGGGCCAAGGTCTTTTCCCGTTCCCTGCCGCGCTTCGTTCTGCGCCAAAATTTCACCACCGATTTCACGGATTCCACGGATAAGGATTTTGCATTCTGCATTCTGCATTCTGCATTCAGAACATCCGTGTCATCAGTGCAATCCGTGGTTCAATCCTCTGCGGTTGCGGCTGTCCGCCTCCTTTGGCCGGGATTCCTGCCAACGCATTTCCGCCGACTCATCAAACGCCAACTCCGTGAATTTCCGCAGCAAATCTCCAAGGGATTTTATCCTGTGAATCCTGTTCCTCCCGTCAAAATGTCTTTTCTGGTGAAAGCCGCGGCATGATCCGCAAGAATTGAGCGGGACAAGACGAAGTTAGAAAGATGCAGTCAAAAAGATGTTTATGACTCCATTTTTTTGACAGAAAGAGAATCCAAACCACCGATGGTCCAGCGCGGCAAAACCGCAACCAAAAATGAAATGGCCGCAAGAAAACCCAAGGATCGCAAAGACGGAACGACATAAGCTCTTCTCTTTGAGTTCTTTGCACTGCAATCCGTCAGAGTCGCTCATTTTTGCGAGAATGCTTCCACATCCGCGTTGATCCGTGTTCATCTGTGGTTCAATTCCTTTGGTTGCGGCTGGCCGCGCTGCGTTCCTTTGCGGCAAAAATCTCGTTGGAATTGCATGATCCATCACTTTTGTGGTACAGAGGACAGGAACCCGTTCATCAACCATCTCACCGATTGGATGAGGCCGGGAAAGCTGGATGTAACACAATGTAACGGGGTGTAACGGGTGCGGTTTTCGTAAACCGTTGATAATCAACAACTGTAACGGTGTAACGGGTGTAGCGCACCTCACCCTGCCTGCATGAGTGGGTGTCGAACAAGTGCCCCCACACTGGCTGGCCAACCCAAAAACGAGTCGCAAGCCTTTCCCGGCCAACCCATGACTGACCCATTGCATAGACTACTCAAAACATCTCGCAATAAACAAGGCAGGTGTCTTTTCGCGCCGGAAGTGGTATGAAGAGGGGGAAAGTGAAGATTTCAGTTGTCATTCCGGCGTTCAACGAGGAAAAGCTGCTCGGCGCGACCTTGCGCAGCATCCAGGCGGCGGGCGCGGCCTTCGGCGACCTGGGCTGGGCGATGGAAATCGTCGTGTGCGACAATAATTCCACCGACGCCACCGCGGAGCTGGCGCGCGCGGCGGGGGCGCGGGTGGTCTTTGAACCTGTCAATCAAATCGCCCGCGCGCGCAACACGGGCGCGGCGGCGGCGGATGGAGAGTGGCTGGTTTTTGTGGACGCCGATTCGCACCCGGCGCGGGAGCTTTTCGCGGAAGTGGCCGGGGAAATCCAGTCGGGGCGCTGCCTGGCGGGCGGCTGCACGGTGCGGATGGATGAGCGCCATTTCGCGGGCGACTGCGGCACCGGCCTGTGGAACCTGCTCAGCCGGATGCTGAAATGGACGGCCGGCTCGTTTATTTTTTGCGAGACGGCGGCGTTTCGGAAGATAGGCGGATTCAGCCTGGAACTGTTCGCCTCGGAGGAAATTGACCTGAGCAGGCGGCTGAAAAAACTGGCGCGCCAGGAGAGGAAAAAAGTGGTCATCCTCCATCGTCATCCCCTGCTGACCTCGGCGCGAAAATTGTCCCTCTATACGCACCGGGAGTATCTCCGCTTTTTCGTCAGGGCGATTTTGCAGCCCCGAAAAACCACGACCAGCCGGGAGGCGTGCCAGCCATGGTACGACGGGAGAAGGTGATTGGAAAGAGAATTTCCAAACTTCCCTTCTGATCTTTCAAACCGCCGGCGGTTCCCCACCCCGCGCGGCAAAGCAAAGCCCCCGGAAAAGCAAATCCGCGGCGGCCATCAGATCAACCGCTATCGTGCCGCCCCGATCATCCCCCTGGGGGCGGCACCACCGAGCCGTCGCACACCCAGTTGATGTCGGGCCTGCCGGGATCGGCCGCCTGGCCATTGATCGGGATGCAAATATAGGAGTATTTGAAATACCTGACGTGGGCATCGCTGAACATGATGTTCGCCCCCGCGTCGTGCCGGGAGGATTCACGGGTGGTGTAGCACTGCGGGCTGCCCAGGATGTCCAAGTTGACGCTGGTGCTTCCGTAAAAGGGAGTTTCGTTCTCATGCGTGCGGTTGTCGGAAAACATCACGAAAGCAGAGGGATGCACCACGGCGGACTGCCTTAACCGCGTGCCATTGGGCTGACTCTCGGGAATGCCCTTGGAATTCATGCCATAGTTGAAAATGATCTGGCCATTGGGGATGGACGGGTCTATCGGCTGGAGATCCGAGGTGGGGCATTTGAAAATGGATTTGCTGGTGTTGTAAACAGCCGAGGCGCCGGTAATGGCATATTCAAACAAAGGCTTGGACTGAATGTAGGGGGGAAGCGCGTTAAACCACGCGTCCGTTCCATAAGTGGTGCCTGTTTGCGCGTTCTCGAACTGGACATCAGTGAGGTCAACCCAGCTCGGAGTGTCCTCGTCGTAACCTGACGGGGTGTAGGGGGGGTCGGCGGGGATTTTGGTCAAGGGAAAGAATCCCCGGTAGTCGTCCAGGTACATGGTTTGGGCATATCCCCATTGTTTGAGGTTGCTGGAACAGGCGGCGCGATTGGCCTTTTCCTTGGCCTTGGCCAGGGCCGGAAGCAGCAGGGCCGCCAGAATCGCAATGATGGCGATCACCACCAACAGTTCGATCAGCGTGAAGGCCCGATTCTGTTTAGTGTTCATAAATCTTGCGCAATAATTCCTGGTTTCCAGGATTGCAACCGCCAGACAGATAACAGCGAACCCCCGCATCCTAATCCGGACACATTACAATCAGGTGTCGGCATTGTGAAGATTGCGTCACAATTTATTCCCCGCGTGATGTTGGAAAAAAAGTCACAAAATCGTAACGCGCCCGCCGTTGCGATGCCATAAATCTTTGATTCATTCCTGTGCGCGCCGGGCTGGCTCGGTCGCAGTGTCAGACGGCGCGGAAGACCAAAGAACAAGCGCAGCATTTTGTTATGCACATGAACATGCACAAATTGGCTCTCACGCTGGCCGTGGCCGGCCTGGCCGCCGCAACGGCCCGCGCCCAGTTTGCACCCCGCCATCTTGCGGTGCTCCGCGCGGGGGATAACGCGGGCAACGCCGCATCGGATATCAGTCCCAATGGCCCCCATCAGTCCCCGACCTTCGTTGACGAATTTGATCCGGCCAACCCCATCGTGGTTCCCAGCACCGACTCGCGCACCAACGGGCCTGTCTTTTCGGTGGCGATTCCCACCAACGATCCGGTCAGCGTTCCGCCCTACTCGGCCATGTGGTTTAACGGCCATGCCGGCAGCGAAGGCTATCTCGCCCTGTCCGCCGACAACAGCACCCTGGCCTTTTCCGGTTACGGAGGCAATATCCTGGCCGTTTCCGGGACGCCGTCGGGACTGAACATTCCCCGGGGCGTTTGCGTGATTGACGTCGCGGGCAACACTTATATTCCCTACGAAGGGTCAGATTGGTATGGCCTTGGGGTCGGCCCCCTGACCAATCCCAGGGGGGCGGTTTCGGACAACGGCACCAACAATTTCTTTGGCTCCGGCGGCGCCGACGGCAATATATGGTTTCAAGCCGGTGGCGGGCCGCCGGTGGTCAACGCCAATCTCAGCGGGACCCGGGCCGTGAAAGCCATCAATGGGTTTGTTTACACCAGCCTGGAGCATGGTGACGGCGGGCTGCAATATCCGGCGGGGATTTATGATTTCTCGCCCATCAACACGAGCTTTCAGATTTTGCCGCCGGTGGCGCTGCCGGAAGGCGACTTTTTCGTGCTCAATCTGGCTGTCCCCGCTTCGCCGCCTTACCTCAATGTGGAAGGGTTTGATCTCAACCCGCAGGGAAATATCGCCTACATGGCCGACGCCACTTATGGCATTGCCAAGTATGTTGAGGTGGCGGGCCAATGGTCCCTGGCCTGCGTTTTCGCCATCACCAACAACACCATCCCCGTCCAGACCAGCTACCCGGCCGATTACACCGGCACCTTTGGGTTGGTGGTGGATTGGACGGGAAACAATCCAATTGTCTATGCCACCACCCAGGAAGGGATCAACGGCTACGCCAACTCCAACCGCGTCGTCAGCATTAATGACAGTTACAACTTCAGCGACGGCCTGGTGCATAGCAACGACATCACCGTCACCACGGTGGTCGCCGCCTGGTCCACCAACCTGACCTTCCACGGCCTCTCCTGGACCCCTGACCGCCGGCCCGTGATCACGACCAATCCCGCCAGCCAGTCCGTTTTGACCGGCGCGCCGGTCACATTCACGGTGGCGGCGACCACGAATTTCGCGAACACCTATTCGTGGTACACCAATGGCACGCTGGATCCGAGCCAGACCACGACCAACTCTACTCTGGCCTCCGCCACCGCCGGCGCCAGCTACTATGTCGTCGTTGCCAACCAGTTTGGCTCCGTCACGAGCACCACGGCGATTCTGACCGTGAACTCTGCTTTGACCGCACCGGGCCTGACTTCGCCTGTGCCTGCGCTCAACGTGACCAATGCGGTTTACGATACGATCACCCTTCCCGTCACCGCCTCCGGCACCACGCCGATGACCTACCAATGGCTTCAATACACCTCCGTGGGCGGCTTCGTCCCCTTGAGCGACGGCGGCGACTTTTCGGGCACCGCCACGGCGACGCTGACCATCCACACTACCTCGACCGCGGATAGCGGCAGCTACTATGTTGTTCTCAACAATGCCGCCGGAACGCCGTCGCAGAATCTGGTTGCCGGCGTCACCGTGGTGAACCCGCTGCCGGTCATTTTTACCGAGCCTGTGGGCACCTCCATGGCTTCCAATGGCATTGGCACTTTATCCGTCGGGGCCTATCCCCTGAACGCGACTTATCAATGGTATTATGGAGCGACGCCGACTCCGGGCGGGGCGATCCAGAATGTGGCCGGCCATTGGAGCGGGGCCACCGGCCCGACACTGACGGATTTGGACGCCGTGGGAGCGGACGCGGGCAGTTACTCGGTTGTCGTTACTGACGCCGGTGGTTCTGTCACCAGCGCGGTGGTCACGGTAACCATCGTGCCGCTGTCGCCGTTCTCCTTCCTGCCTTATACGGCTCCGGGCTCGGTATATGCGCAGAACTTTGATTCACTGCCGGACCCCGGAGTCACCTCCACGAACTCTGGAACGGGCGCCGAGACCACCATTGGCGGCACAAATTATTTTGTCGGCGAAACGTTTGACTTTGCGGCTCCTACCGTGGCCAACGGCACCCAGGAGGGAGGCGGTCTTAATTTGCCGGGCATGGCTGGCTGGTTCTCCTCCGACAGCGGCGCCAATGAAATCCAGGCTACGACGGGCGACAACACCACCGGGCTGATTGTCAGCTTCGGCTGCACCAACGCGGCAACCAATGCCGGTTTTAACCCTCTCTATCCAACCAATAACCGCGCGCTGGGAATCATTTCCTCGCCAGCCACCTCCGGCAACACGGTTTTTGCCCTCCGGGTCCGCAACCTGACCGGGCAAAGCCTGACCAACCTCAACCTGAGCTATGTCAGCGAGCTGTGGCGCAACACCCTGACGACCAATGCCGTAACAAACTACTATTACGTGGATCCGTTCGGCAACGCCACCACCCCCACCAATAATTGGACCGGAGGCTTGACCAATTTGACATTCGGGACGAACCTCGGAAGACCGGCCCCGGGGAACGCACTCAAGATCTTTGGCACCAACGCCCCCATCGCCATTACCAACGAGTCGTTCGTCAATGTGCCGCTGGCCACCCCTTGCCCGCAAGGCGGCATCTTGTGGATTGTCTGGGAAGAACCGGCTCCGGTGAGCGGAGGACAGGGCATTGGCATTGACAATCTGGTTTTCTCCTCGGGTCCGCCGGCCTTGACGATTCAGGCGGCCGGTTCCTCGGTGGCCATTTCCTGGCCGCAAATGTTCACAGCTTACACCCTGCAATACAACAACACCGACATTTCCAATCCGGGCGGCTGGCAGAATTATGCCCTGCAGATGCCGGCTGTGTTCGAGGGAATCAACACCGTCACCGTGCCCATCGCCGGCACACAGCAATACTACTTCCGGCTCAAAGGCAATTGAACACCGGCCAACGGCCGCCTGCCATCAGCGCGGGCAGCCGATTTGGATGTCCGGGGCGGCGCGGTGGATGTGGCAATGGTGCCCGCCGGCTTCTTCCATTTGGGCGGAGGTTCGGTTCAACTCCGTCTGGCTCAACCCCACGATGGAACGGAGGCCAGGGCTGAACCGCGCCGGCGCCAGTGCCAGCGCCTGGTGGGCGTCTTGCCGCAGGCTCGGCGCCGGCAGGCACTCGCGGCGGAATAGCCGGGGTTGAGCTGGGAAATCTGCGGGTCGCACGCCATCCTAATTCTGCTTGCTCAATCCCTCATTTGTCCCCGGGCATCAGGTTCTCATGGATGCACTTGGTTTCTCCGGGGATGAGGCGGCCCTCTGCATCGTAGCGCAATTGGATCACCCAGGAAAAAACATCATCCGGCCATTGGCCGCCGGGCAACAGCTTGGCGGGATCGCCGCCCAGGCCGGCAATGAGGGCGGGAATTTGGCCGTGGTGCCAGGCGATGAGGATTCCTTGGCCGTGCGGCCGCGCTTGCAGCTCGCCGGCCAGTTCTCCCGCTTGCTTGTCTGCGTACCGCAAGTCCAGCGGCAGGCCCAGCGACTGGCTCAACGGTTCCAGCGTCAGGCGGCTACGATGGCTGTTTTTAGAATCAGCGGCGGCGAAAAGGCAGTCCAAGTGCAGCGGTTTCGAGTCAATGGCAAATTTTCTGAAATAATTCGTGTAGGCCGCGGCCCGCTGGACGCCGGCGGGCGTCAAGTCCATGCCGCTCTCCGGTTTTTCCGCGTGGCGGACGATCAAGATCACCGCATTGCGCAGGGCGTTGGGATTCCTGGCGCCGGGCGCATGGGTGGCCGGCGTCTGGGCCGGACAAGTCGTCAAGGCCAGAGCCAGCCACGCGCAGCAGGGCAAAAATCGTTTCTTTGTATCGTTCGCGCGCTATTGCTACGGCACCCGGCGGCCCTGCGCAATAAAATTAGCTGCGCCGGGTTGGCGTTCATTTCAGCGTGCCACGATGCAAGGTCCAACTTTTATGACCCATATTTTTAGAGCGGTGTCAGACTTCATTTTGCATTCTTCATCTTGCATTTTGCATTTCGGCCGAGCACGGGGCCAGGATGGCGGTGCTCATGCCGTGGATGATTTTTTTGTCCGCGGGACAGATGGTGGCCAGGACGCCGCCCAGGCTGGCGCGGGCGGCGTCGCCGTCGCCGCTGACAAAATAGTAGGGACAGAGGCGCGCGCGACCGGGCATGGCGACCCGTTCGTTCTTCTCGAAATCAAACCAGTGCGACTCGACCAGGCGGGGCTTGTGGTAGCGTTGCAGGACACAGGGCGACCGGGGAAATGACTGGAGGGCGTCGTCCACGGCGGCGCTCCAGTCGGCGGTGGAAAGATCGCTGCCGAGATGAACGCCGCGCGCGCCCCAGGCTTTTTCGGAAAAGCCGGAGACTTTGAGAATCAATTCGCGGTCGCGCTGGGAAAGGGACTTGAGCTGGGTCCAGTCTGTCAAGTTCAATTCCGGGATGGCGCCCTGCGGCGGGAGCGGGGCCGGGTCAACCATCCAGGTGTAGGGGACCAGTTGCTGGAGGCGGTGCAAAAAGCCTTCGCCCAGTTCCTGGCGCCAAAAGGGGCGCAGGTTGCGGTTCCAAAGAAGGGCGAAGAGCATTTTTTCCTCGAAGAGCGGCCGGGGCGGCGGGGTGAGGCGGATTTTTTTGGCCAGGGCCATGTCCATGATAGCTTTTGCCGAGGGGACGTTGGGCAGGTCGAACAATTCAAAAAAGCGATAGACGGCGTCGCCGTCCTCCAACCCGGTGAAGCGGGCGTCGCGGACGTGGAATTTATCGCCCAGTTGGGCGGCCAGCCAGTTCATTTCCGGCCGGTAAGTTTGCGCTTCCTCGGAAATGACGATGTGGACGGATTTGGCGTCGCCGAAAATGCCGGCGAAACCGCGGATCATGCCGTCGGCGCCGCCGAGGAGTCCGGGCGCGGCCAGGAGCGGGGCGGAATAAGTTTGGTTGAGCCAGGCGGTCAGGCCGATGCCGCCGGGGACGCTGTCCAGTTCGGTAATGCGGGGGCCGGATTCGCTGAGGATGATGTCCGGGCGGATGACGCGGGGGAGGTCGTTTTTGAAGGCGGCGGCGCGCTGGATTTCCAGGAGTTGGGGCGGCTTGCCCTGGTCCAGCCATTGGGCGACCCAGGGCGGTTGTTGGCCAGCCAGGCTCTGGCGATAGAGCAAATTGACGGCGCGATTGAATTGGAGCAAAACGCGGCCCAGGCTTTCCAGGTCCGCCGCCAGCTCGCGGCCCAGCGGAAAAGGCGCCGGGGAAACGCGCCAGTCCTGCCCGGAAAACAAACCGCCGGCGGGCATGGCCTCGCGGACAAAACGGGCGTTCCTGGAGAATAGTGAATCGTCTGCCGGAGCCGTTGGAGTGGGATTTTGCACGCAGGCTAGGTTCGGACCTGCCCGTTGCCGAGGCCGATCCATTTGTAGCTGGTCAATTCCTCCAGGCCCATGGGGCCGCGCGCGCCGATTTTGTCGGTGCTGATGCCGATTTCGGCGCCCATGCCAAACTCGCCGCCATCGGTGAAACGGGTGGAGGCGTTCCAATAGACCGCGGCGGAATCCACTTCGGCCAAAAACTGCCGGGCGCGCCCCTCGTCGCGCGTGACGATGCTGTCGGAATGGGCCGAGCCATATTGGTTGATGTGGGCAATGGCCTGGGCGAGGCCGTCCACCACGCGGATGTTGACGATGTAATCGTTGTATTCGGTGTAAAAATCCTGGTCGGTGGCCGGCCGGATGGGGCGGGCGGCCTGCGGGAGGCTGGCTTCCAGGATTTGGCGGGCGGCATCATCGGCCCGCATTTCGACTTTTTTGGCGTCGAAACGGGCGCCCACGACAGGGAGAAACTTTGCCGCGACGGCGGAATCCACCAGCAAGGTTTCCATGGCGTTGCAGACGGCGGGGCGCTGGCATTTGGCGTTGAAGGCGATTTCCCCGGCCATTTGCAAATCGGCGTCCGCGTCCACATAAACATGGCAGACGCCCTTGTAATGTTTGATGACGGGCACCTTGGAGCAGTCGGCCACGGCGCGAATGAGCCTCTCGCCGCCGCGCGGCATGCACAAATCCACGTATTGGGTGAGCGCGAGCAGTTCCCGGATGGCCTCGCGCTCGGGGGTGCGCACGACCTGGACGGCGTGGGCGGGAAAAGCAGGCAGCGCCCGGGAGGCGGCCTGGGTGAGAACGTCGGCGATGGCTTGATTGGAATGAAGGGCCTCCTTGCCGCCGCGCAAAATGGCGGCGTTGCCGGACTTGAAGCAAAGGCTGGCGGCGTCGGCGGTGACGTTGGGACGCGATTCATAAATGATGACGACGACGCCGATGGGCGTGGAAATTTTTTGGAGGCGCAAACCGTTGGGGCGGGTGCGGTCGTCGAGAATTCTGCCGACGGGATCGGGCAGGGCGGCGACTTGGCGCAGGCCGTGGGACATGGCGGCGAGGCGTTTGGCGTCGAGTTGGAGGCGGTCGAGCATGACGATGGAGAGGCCCATTTTGGCCGCGGCCGCCATGTCGCCGGCGTTGGCCTCCTGGATGGCGGGACGGTTTTGGTCGAGGGCATCGGCCATGGCGAGGAGGCAGGCGTTTTTCTGGGCGGTGGTCAACTGGGCCAGTTGACGGGAGGCCGTTTTGGCTTGCCGGGCCACCTGCGTCATCTCATCGGTCAAACTCATGGGGGCAAGTTAATTCAAAATGGGGTGGTGGAAAGGGGAAAGTTGCGCGGTGGTGGAGTGTTGGAGTGGTGGGGTGGGAATGCTGGCATATTTTTTGGACGGTAGTTTGAAACCAGATAAAGCCGCTGAAGCCAGCGCCGGTTGGCTGGCCCAGTTCCGTTTTCCGAAAAGAAAATCGTGCTCGACTCGGCGAGCGGCAAGGTTTATATTTTGAAGCAATGACAAGGAAATTCCATGTGACTCTGCTTGAGCACGATGAAGGTGTGTCGGTCAGTTGTCCAGAACTGCCGGGATGCCATTCGCAGGGCGCAACCATTGCGGAAGCCATGGAAAACATCCACGATGCGATCGAAGGCTACCTGGAGTCTACGGGGAGCCGGCCGTGCGCTGCCAAGTCCGCGAAATGGAAGTGGCCACTCGTTAGGTCATGCCCAAGCTTCCCGGCGTAAACCATCTCCGGGCCGTCAAGGCCCTGCAAAAAGCCGGTTTCCAAATTGACCGGCAAAGCAAGCACATCTTCCTGTCGAAAGGCCCGGTGAAAGTCGTGGTGCCGCGCAATAATCCGGTGGATGCCTACACCATGGCCGCCATTGTGCGAGACGCGGGATTGACCATCGAGGATTTCAAGGAACTGCTTTGAACCTGCGATGGTCAGGCCAGCGGGAGGCTGGAGCCTACGCGGGTGGTTTCGTCGTGGATGGCCAGGATGGGAGCGATGGCCGCGTCCACCTGGGTGTTGCCGAGGGTGGCCAACAGTTCGCAGGTGGCGTAGGCGCGGCTGGCGCCGAGATAGCGGGTCTCCCATTCTTTGAAGCGCTGCTCTTGCTTGGCGTCGGCCCAGGGCCAGGGACCGGGAGGCATCCCCGACTTGCAGCGCCAAGGCTTGGGGGTCAGGCGGGCGCGGAAGCATTTCTGGGCCTTGCAGAGCTTTTGATAAAGCGGGTCGGCGCCCAACTCGTCGAAGAGCGGATCGGAAGCCGTGTTGGCCGGATCAAACAATTGGTGCGTCGCCAGCAGGCGGAAACCAGCCCGCGTCCGGTAAACCCGCCAGCCCCAGCCCGGTTGTCTGGCGGCGAGCTTGCCGGCCTTGGCCAGCAACCCGATTTGCGCCGGGTCAGGCCCGGCGGCTGGGGGAGAGGGTTTGGCCCCGCCGAAGAGGCCTTTGAGCAGTTTGCCCAAGCCCGTGGACTTTTCTGGCTCCGGCAAATCCACATCCACGAACAGGATTTGCGCCGTGTTCAACACCTGGCAGCCATACGCATTGCGGGTGATCACCGCCGTCACCTCTCCGTTGGGATCCTTGAGTTCGCGCAGGACCGGTTCGCGCAAGGGCCGGTCGCTGCCATATCCATAACGGCGCTTGACCATTTCCTTGGCGTCATAGCGCGCCATGGCCATTTCCGCGTTGGCGCGTCCGACCGCTTGCGCCTCGGCCAGACTGTGGTTCGACCAGCCCCAGCAGGAGAACTTCCGGAACTGGCCCTTGGCCCAAAACTGCGGGAAATTCATGGGCAATGAAGTGCCCCAGAATCCCGGGACAGTCAAGACTCCAATTCAGGCGCTGGCGCTGGTGTAGTGTTTGAGGGAGAAGCGCCAGAAAATTTCCGAGAGGAGGAAACAAAGGGCGCTCATGGCGGCCAGCAGAACCATTTCCCACGTCGAATCCAGCCGCGCGGTCAGCAGCTTGACGGGCACGTTGGCCACCAGCAGCATCGGGATGGCAAAGCGAAAGAAGGCCTTGAAGAAGCCGTGAAAGGCGGCGTCGGGCAGGCGCGCGATGTTGAAGAGGTTGTAATAACCCCAGACAATGTTCTGGGCGCGCACGGTCCAGAAAGCGACGCTGGCCAGCAGAAACATCAGGGAGTAATGCACCACGATCCCGGCGGCGCAGAGGAAAAGAAAACCAATCATCTGCCCCGCCGAGGGGACCAGGTGCAGTTGCCGGGCGGCGTAGGCCATGACGCCGAGGGCGGAAGCGGCGTTGACAAACCCGCCCAGGTCCACCTGGCGCAGGGAGATCAAAAAGCGGCTGTTGACCGGGAGCAAGAGCATGAAATCCAGCCGGCCGGTGCGGACGAGTTCGGAAAGCTGGATGCAGTTGGTCAGGAAAAAGGCCTGGAACATCTGCTGGATGAACTGGCTCGCCCCCACCAGCATCATCACCTGCCATTTTGTCCAGTCGCCGATGGTCTCGGTGTGCAGATAAATCACGCTGATGAAACTCAATTGCAGGCCGAACCAGAGGGATTCCACCACCAGCCATAAAAGAAAATTGCTTTTGAAGCTCATCTCGCGCGCGACGGAATTGCGCCAGAGCGCCTGGTAAATGCCCAGGTGCCGCCACAGTGGGTGGGGAGGTTTTGGGTTCACCATCAACCTCCCACCGCCGTATAAGTGCGGATGCCCCGCCGCCAGACCCACCGCGCCACGAAGTAAAAGAGAACCACCCAGCCGGCCTGGATGGCCAGGCCGCGCCCGAGTTCCGCCCCGCCCGTCTGGCCCAGATAAACGCTCACGGGAAAATAAAGAAGGTAGGGAAACGGGGTGCATTGCAGCGCCATCTCCAAGCCGTGCGGCAGGATGTTCAGCGGAAACAAATGTCCGCCCGCGATGTATTCAAAGGCGAAGAGAATGAAAATGACCGTCGAAACTTCCAGCAGCCAAAAGGCCAGCAGGGCCATGGTGTAGGACATGAAGAATTGCAGCAGGCCCGTCAGCAGGACGGACAAGACAAAGCACCCGGTCATGGCCCAGCCCGGCGGCGCCACAAAATAATGGCGGAAGCAGAATATGAACAGGCCGACGGGCACGATCGAAACCGCGGTGAAAACCAATTTTCCAGAAAGAAAAAGGCAAATCCGGTAGGTCAGGTAATCCATCGGTTTGAGCAGGAACTGGCTGATGTTGCCGTCCTTGATGTCGGCGGCAATCTGCCAGTCGTCCTCGTTGACGGCGGTCAGCGTGTCCACCATCGTGACCAGCAGATAGTAGGAGATCATGGCGGCCAGGGAGTAGCCGGCCACGTCGGTTTTTTGCCCGCGGTAAATAGTTTGCCAGAGATAAATGGTGGCCAGGAGCGGCAGGAGCGAGACGGCGGCGCGAAAGAAAAAATTGAAGCGGTAGACGAGCATGTTCTCGGTTCCGATCTTCATGACATGCCAGGTACTTTTTCATTTTCTTTCTTAATCCTAATCCTAATCTTAATCCCGTGCGAAAAAGATTAAGATTACGATTAGGAGGCCTGCGCCCATCACTCGGCCAATTTGGGATGTTGCAGATGAAAAGCGGTGGCGTCCTGGTAGGCCTTGGCCACGGCCAGGAGGCGGGCCTCGCCAAATAAAGGGCCGACGAAACTGATGCTGGTGGGCAGGCCGCGGCTGAATCCGTCCGGCACCACCACCTGGGGATGGCCCGTCAGGTTTGTCAAACCTAAATCGTTGTCGTCCATGGTGGGGGCGACATAGACATCAATGTCCTTCAGGCACTGCGCCATCTGTTGGATGAGTTGCGCGCGCACCTGCTGGGCCCGGAGGTATTCCACCGCCGGGACAAAGCGCGCCTGGCGCATGGAGTTGGGCCAGGCCCAGGCCTGCTGGCTGGCCAGTTGCGCGTCCTGCCCGCTGCGCGTCAGATCGTCAAAGGCGGCGGCCGCCTCCACCTCCAGCAGCAGCGCGTCAATCTCCTTGGGGTATTTGGGCAGCTCGACGGGAATGAGTTTGGCGCCGAGGGATTTCAATTTTTCCAGCGCGGCCATTTCGTTGCTGTTGCCGCGCGCGCGCTCAAAGGCGGATTTCAAATAGCCGATGCGCAGTTTGGACAAGTCCGCCCTGGCTTTGTAATTGAAGGGCAGATCATACACGGTCGGGTCAATGCCGTCCGGCCCTTGGATGGTGTTGAAGACCAGGGCGCAATCCTCCACCGTCCGGCAAATCGGCCCCAGCTTGTCCATCGTCCAGCTCAGGGCCATCGCCCCGGTGCGGCTGACCCGGCCGTAAGTGGGGCGCAAGCCGGTCACGCCGCAAACCGTGCAAGGCGAAACAATGGAGCCGCGCGTCTCCGAGCCAATGGCAAAGCCCACCAGTCCCGCCGCCGTCGCCGCGGCCGGCCCGGCCGAGGAACCGCTGGAGCCTTTGGTCGGATCCCACGGGTTGCGCGTCCGGCCGCCGAACCAAACATCGCCCATGGCCAGCTCGCCCAGGCTCAGCTTGGCCAGGAGCACCGCGCCGGCGGCATTGAGCCGTTTGACCACGGAGGCATCGTCGTCAAACATTTGATTGGTGTAAGGCGCGCCGCCCCAGGTGGTGCGCGTGCCTTTGGTGGCCAGCAAATCTTTGACCCCGTAAGGAATGCCGTGGAGCGGGCCGCGATAATGGCCGGCGGCGATTTCCCGGTCGGCCCGGCCGGCCTGGGCCAGCGCGGAATCTTCCATCAATGTCACCACGCAGTTGAGTTTTGGCCCGTATTTTTTCAGCCGATCCAGATACATCCGGGTGAGTTGGGTGGAGGTGACCTGGCGCGACTTGATGAGCGCGGCCAGTTGCCCCACCGAATAAAAGGCCGCGTCCTCCAGATGGGCCGGGGCGGCCAGTTTGGGGGCGGGCGACCATTCCGGTTTGAGGCGTTTGGTCTCGAAGGTCATGCCGGTGGGGATGGGATTAAAGAGCACCGCCGGCAGGACGCTGTTGGAGACGCCCAGGTTGCGGATGACCGCGTAATCGCGCTGCTGGGCGCGCAGGCCCGGCAGCATCATGTTGAGTTTATCTTCCGGCAAATCCAGGCCGAAAAGCCTTTCCGCGGCCAGCACCTCGTTGGTGGTGATGGCGTTGGTGACGGGTGCGGGCTGAGCCTGGCCCGCCGCGGTAAACAGGGGCGACAGACACAAAAATTGCAGCACGCGAAAGGATGGAGGAGGATATTTCATACGGCGGCGAAGGTAGATAGTTCCCGCGCGATTTGCCAGTTGAAAGAACCGCCGCCCTTCTCGCAGCAAAAGGCTCCAAACCTTCCAGGGATGCAGTGCGGAGAACATAAAAATAGCACGATTAGACATGATTGGGACGGCACAGAATGGAGTGATGGAGTGGTGGAGTGATGGAGTGGTGGAGTGGTGGAGTGATGGGGTGATGGAGTGATGGAGTGATGTGGAGGTTCTGGTCCGCGAAGTCCCGCCAAATGGCGCGAAGCTGGAAAACTTTCGTGGGAACCTGGACGATTTTGGCGGGAAATGCTGTTTGGGTGCCTGCCCCCCCTGGGGTCGGGAAGTGAAACTAGGTGAAACTAGCTGAAACCAGGTGAAATTAGGTGAAATTAACTGAAAACTCGGCGGTGGTTTTGAACCGGCAAAACCGGGCGCAGCCATAAACAAGTTCAGCGCAGCCAGCCGGGAACAAAGGAATTGAAGCACGGATTTCGCGGGTTTCACGGATTCAGAATTCTGCATTTTGCATTTTGCATTCTGCATTTTCATATCCGTGCCCTCCGCGCCCGCGCTGGCGGGCTCCTCCCGGCTGCGGCCCGGGTCTGTGCCTACGTGTCTCACGCTGATGATTCAACCATAGGTTCTAATTTTTGTCAAGCCCCGGTTGGAAAAAAGTGAAGGCTGGGTCGGCTGGAGTGATGGAGTGGTGGAGTGGTGGAACCTGGAGGATGGAGGCGCACGGATGAGAGTTTTGTGCAATTGCCTGATGGCGAGGCCTTTGCTGCGAAATGCCAGCAAGTGAACCGACCGCGCCAACGGCGGTTGGCTCCGGCGGCTGGTCAGGCGGGGCAATCATTTGCTCCCATCATTTCGCCTGAGCTTTTCAGCGGCAAAAAGAAGTATCGCGCCAACAAAAAATGCGTTGCCGATTAAAAAGAATCCAATCACGGTGAGCATGGGAGCCTCCCCACTTCCCGAGGGCGAGGAGATCGCTCCGATAAGAAGCACCATGCCACCAACGAAGGGGAATAGGAACGACAGCACAGCAGCAATTTGGAGCAATGTTTTCATGATGGGCTTAGGTGTGCGAATCCGCCAAACGGGCGGGCCGGATTCTTGTCAAGGCGCGCCGCGCGGGCGCACGCAGAGTCAGTTCACTTTGCATTACAAAGTTAGAGTCTCTCGCTGTCCATTCGTTCATTTTTCCCTGGAAAAATTATTCTACAACAGGCTGTTCGTGCATCAAAAACGGCCAAATGAATACGCACCAAGCGGTGCGGCGGCTTTGAGCAAGGCGAGCATGTCGCGCTCAAAGCGCCTTGCCTCTTCATGCCAGTTTGGGTAGTTTGTCGCGGTGCAAACGAAGATCACAAAGATGGGTGATGGGTTCGCCGTGCTCCTGCCGAAGGCGTTATTGGAAGCATGCGGCTTTGGCGCCGAAGCCACCGTTACGGTTCAGAACAGCACGCTGATTGTCAGTCCAGGCCCGCGGAAGGCGCGTCAAGGTTGGGCGGAAGCGCTCCGGGCCATTCCACAGGCGGAGTTGGATCGGGACTTCGAGGAGTTGCAAAGTTTTCGAGAGGCACCGGACGAGTGGAGCGCAACAGGCTTCCGATGGCCGGGTGGCAGCGCCCATGAAGAGATTTGAAGTCTGGCTGACCCGGCTGGATCCTGCCGAGGGATCGGAGATGCGCAAAACGGGACCGGCGGTCATCATCTCGCCCGACAAAATGAACGATCGTTTGCACACCGTGCTTGTCGCGCCGCTGACGACCGGCGGATTTGCAGCACCGTTCCGTGTGTCATGCCCGTTCGCTGGTGTTAAAGGGCAAATCGCGTTGGATCATCTTCGCAGTCTCGCGAAGAGCAGGTGCCTGCGGCGTTTGGATCGCTTGGACGCCAATGGTCGGCGCGGAACTTTTGCAGCAGTTGCGGGAGATGTTCAGCTTCTGATCCCAAATACAGTGGGTCGCCCGTACCACCCCTGCGGCAGGAAATGTCCGGGTTAAAGGGTGGCGCGCGGGAAGTGGCCGGAGGCGGACGCAGGCGGCGGCCGGAGCGGCGCGGCCGGGACGCGGCACGGACGCTGGGCGGCCAGGCCGGCCAGGAAAGCGTCCAACTCGGCGCGGAGTTTTTCCAGCGGCAGGCCGACGACGTTGGTGAAGGAACCGGAGATGGATTCCACCAGTTCCCCGCCCCTTTCCTGGATGGCATAAGCGCCGGCTTTGTCCAGCGGATTGACCTTCTGGTGATAGCGGCGGATTTGGGTCGGCGTCAGCGCGCGAAAGGTCACGTCGGTCTGCTCGCAAAAGACTTTTTGGCGGTGGCCGCGCAAATAAATCAGGCAGACGGCCGTGGTCACCTGGTGCGTCCGGCCTTGCAGGAAGGCGAGCATGTCGCGCGCCTCGGCCCGCGTGCGGGGCTTGCCGAAAATGGCGGAATCGGCGGAGACCAGCGTGTCCACGCCGATGACGATGGCGTCGGGGAATTGTTTGGAGATGGCGCGGGCCTTGCGGCAGGCGTTGATCTGGGCCAGTTCGCCGGCACTCCAGTGTTCGCCGTGGGTTTCCGGGGCCTGGCTGGGAACGATTTGAAACCGCGGCCGCAGTTGGCGCAGCAATTCGGAGCGGCGCGGCGAAGCCGAAGCGAGGATGAGCAGTGGCGCTTCCATGGCGGATGGGCGGGCCGGAACGGACCGGCCAACCGGGATGCAGCCTAAACCCAGGCAGGGGAATGAGCAAGGGGAAAGCAGGGCACTTTTGACATGGAACTGACAATTAAATTGCGGGAAAAGGCCCGTTGGATTAGAATGTGGGCATGTCAATCGCGGAACTGCAACATGCGGCGGGCGAGTTGGCCGAGCAGGAACGGGCGGCCTTTGCCTTGTGGTTGCTTGATACCCTGCCCCCCCATGGTGGCGAAGACGGCTGCCGTGAGGGCATCGCAGAAGCGGCCCGGCGACGGGAGGAGTTGGATACGGGCCAGTCGCGCCCCCTGGCGGCGGAGGAATTTTGGGCTTCCATTGACCGCGAGCGTTTGGCGTGGAAATAGAATTCCATCAGTTGGTCCGCCGGGATGTGCTGGAGATTTTGCGTTACTACCGGGCGGTTTCCACCAGAATTGCCGATGAGTTTCGCAACGAGTTGAACGCAAAGATAATTCAGGCGGCAGAGAACCCCTTTCGTTTTCCTGGCGTTGACTGTGGTTTCCGACGCGCCAACCTCACCCGGTTCCCGTATCATATCCTCTACGAAGTCCGTGGCGAGCGGCTGCGGGTGATGATTGTGCGCCACCACAAACGCCACCCGAAGTTCGGACTGGAGCGGCAATAACCAGACGGACAGGCCGTTTTTCAGAAAGCAGGCCCGTCAACATTCCGAGCGCCTTGCGGCAACATCAATTTTGATCTTTGACAGCGGGGGATTGCGTTGTAGAGTCGCGGCGAACCATGAACAGGGCAATGAAGCTCCAACACCCGTGCCGGATGGCCCCGCGCCTTTTCCTTCAGGCCAATGGCCAACCCCTGGTATTTGGTTTCGCTATTAAACCCATCATCCACACATGAACAATTCAGAGACACCACCGACCGGCCAGCTTCCCTCTTACATTACCAGCGCGACGCCGAATCCGCCCGAAAAGCGCGCGCCCTGGTACGCCAACACGGCGCCGACCTACGCGGGCATCTTTCTCTGGTTCGTATTCTGGCAGGACGCGGTCAATGCCCCGAACGCGGGCGGGATGCTCTCGCAAGGGGTGGGCTGGGCGCTGGTGAGCCTGGTGCTGGCCGCGCTGGTCTGTCACTTTCTGTTCTACTTGGTGCCAGGGCTGTTGGGCATGAAAACGGGGCTGCCGCTGTATATCGTGGGCACCTCGACTTTTGGCGCGCAGGGCGGTTTTCTCATGCCGGGTTTTCTGATGGGCGTGCTGCAATTCGGCTGGGTTGGGGTCAACGTCTTTTTTTCCGCGCAGGCGCTGGCGCTGGTCATCCCCATTGACCCACGGATCATCATGGTGGTGTGGGGTGTGCTGGCGGCGTTCGCCGGGCTAAAGGGCATCCAGTATGTTGCCCGGGTGGCGACCTACCTGCCGCTGATTCCTTTGGTTATCCTGCTGATCCTCCTGGCCAAGACGGCGGGGAGCATCAGCAGTTTCGACCCGCAGAAGTTCATTGATCTGCACAAAGGTCTGTCGCCGCAAACTCCGGCGGCGCTGGGCACCTTCGGCGTGCTGGCGTTCATGATGACGTTCGTGGTCGGCTTTTTTGCCACGGCGGGGGCGGCCGGGGTGGATTTTGGCACCAACAGCCGGAGCAAGAAGGACGTGCAGATGGGGGGCTTGGTGGGCGTGGCCCTGGCCATCATTTTTACCGCGGGGATTTCAATCCTGGTGGCTGCCGGCACTTACGGTTCGCCCGAATTAAGCAAAGCGGCGGTGGCGGCGGCGACCGACGCAGCAGCCAAGGCCAATCCGCCTGGGACGCCGAGCTTGATTCTGCAGACGCCTGGTTTGATCCCGACGCTCATGGGCAAGAGCGCCGGGCTGATTTCGTTCCTGCTGGCGCTGGCCGCCTTTCCGGCGGCGTGTTTCTCCGCGTTTATTGCCGCCAACAGTTTCAAGACCACTTTGCCGAAGGTGAATCCGTTCATTTCCGTCGGCATCGGCACGGCGGTGAGCATTGTGCTGGCGATTACCGGCCTGGCCGGCAAAGCGATCGTCGTCTTCCAGATTATCGGCGCCTCCTTCGGTCCCATCTGCGGCGCGATGCTGGTGGACTACCTTCTGTCTGGCGGCACTTGGCCCGGACCGCGCGCGGGCTTCAATCCGGCGGGCTGGCTGGCCTGGCTGGCGGGCTTCGCGGTGGGCATTCTGCCTATCTTGAAGATCTATGATGTCCCGGCCGCGCCCGTCGCCGCGTTCCTGGTCGGCGTGGTCGTTTATTTCGTGTGTGCCAAGCTGGGCCTGCAATCGCGGGTCATTCCGCTGCCCGCCAGGCCGGCCGCGCCTGTCAATTCGGCGCCGCCCGCCGCCGGTTAATGCAAAAGTGGTTGCAGGGAAGGCCGACTCACCGGAAGCTGAAAACGGGCGGGCTTTGCGACGGCTCCTTCTTGGGTAGGTAGGGCGGGCAGTCCTCTGCCCGCCGTCGGGCCGTGAATGGCGAACGGACGTCTCCTCTCCCTCCATCGGCGGGCAGGGGACTGCCCGCCCTACCTTTGCCGATCCACCCAAAAATGACCGGTTACAAACATGCTTTCTTTTCCGTCTAAGAAAGAGTGGCCCGCGGTGTCGTATGGAGTGAACATGGTGTCCACCCAAAACCAGGCGGACGCCGGGCCGGCCCGATGGTCCGCACCCGATTGTCGGGAATCGCCAGCATGGCTTTAATGCAACCAGATCAGGCCAGAGCAAGGCCCGGATGCGAAACGATTGAGGAGCTGTTTGCCTCCCTCGAATCGCCCCTGTTGAGCTATGCCTTGCGCCTGGCCGGCGGGGTCGGCACGGCGGAGGACCTGGTGCAGGAAGCGTTTATGAAATTGCAGGCCCAGTTTAACGAAGTGCGCGAGCCGCGGCGGTGGCTTTACCGCACCGTCCACAACCTGGCCCTCAACCAGCGGCGCCGGGCCGGCAAGATCATTTCCCTGGACGCCAGCACCGCCGACGGCCCGGGCCAAGGGTGCGATCCCGCCGATCCCAAACCGCTGCCCGACGAGCAACTGGTCCGCATGGAGGGCATCGGCCTGGTGCGGCTCACCTTGGAAACGCTGGACGCGCGCAGCCGCGAACTGATCCGGCTCAAATTCAACGAAAACCTTTCTTACAAGGAAATGAGCGCGCGCACCGGCCTGACGACCGGCAATGTCGGTTACATCCTGCATTGCGCGCTCAAAAGCATGGCCGAAGAACTAGCCAGGAACGGAGTCGTGCCATGAAGCGCGGTGTTTCCCAGGAGATTAAGATTAAGAGTAAGAGTAAGAGTAGGAATGGAGGTTTGACATGAACCCCGAATTGCCCCCCGATAACCGCGCCGAGCTGGAGGCCAAAGTGACGGCCTTGCTCCTGGGCGAACTTACCGCCGAGGAAGCCGCCGCCTTGCGCCAGATGATGTCCCAGGATGCCGCGCTGGCCCAATTGCAGGAGCGGCTCAAGGCGACGCTGGCCCTGGTGCGCGAGACCGCCGCCACTTCCGCCGGCGAACTTTCCAAGCAACCCGCCCCGCTCAAACTCAGTCCCGCCCGGCGCGAAGCGTTGCTGGCGCATTTCAAAACGATAGCGCCCAAGGAGTTTGCCAAGCCGCGCCCCCGGGTGATTTCAAGGGTTGTGGAGTGGGCGGCTGTCGCCGCTATTCTGTTGATATTGGCAGGAATGGTCTTGCCAAGCATGAGCGGCAGCAAGGCTAGATCCAAGGGCATGAGCGCCAGGATGTCCCTTGTGAATGGACGAGAAACGACGAGGTTTCCGGATGAGCCTCGACCCCAAGTGCAATCGAAGGGCGATTTCGCGGCCAGGGCCGGCGCAAACCTGTCCCGCTCGGTGAGTAGTGAGGGGTGGGTCGCCGCTCCAACCACCGCGAACCCCGCCTCACCACCCGCCATTCCGCCAACAACCCCCATTTACATGGGGAAAAGCGAGGAGAGCGGCGCCACCGGCGCGGCGGAGCAGGGCGTGAAGCTGAATTTGCGCGGCGTCACCGTTGACAAGGCCCTGGATTTCCTGAGCGAGTCAGCGGGCCTTAACATCAACCGCCAGGCCAGCACCCAGGTTGGTGGAACGGTGGATTTGGTGAGTGAGACGCCGCTGACCAAGGACGAACTCGTTCCCTTTTACAACAAGGCCCTCGCCGATAACGGCTTAACGGCCATTCAAGATAACAACACTCTGAACATCACGCGTCTTGAGGAGGCCCAAAATAACGTGGGAACTCCAGTCATCGTCCTCAACAATTCCTTCGGGGATATTCCGCGAGATTCCCAAGTGGTGACAGAGGTGATTCCGGTTCACAGCCTCAATCCAGCTCAAGGGCTCAAGGATCTCAGCACTCCCGGTGCAGACAACCCATTCGCCTTATTTTTTGGTCGGGGTCGTGGCGGCGGTGGTGGTGGGGGCGGTGGTGGCGCTGCCAGCGCGAGCAGTACCTACCCACAACAAGGCCAGGTCGCGCCGGTGGTATTCAACATTGATCCGATTTCAGGCAGTGTCATCTACATCACACCGGACAGTAACAACGAAGCCGTGGTGCAAGCCCTTCGGAATTTAGATCGGCCCAAACCAGCCGCGACGGTTGCGGGAAATGCTGCCACTAATGGATGGCCGGCCGGTGCGCCAACGATGGGCTTCTATGATGATGATTCTTTGAACGGTCGTCCGGCCGGTGGCGGCGTTTATAGCATCAACGGGGTTGATGTCGTTCCGACAAACAGGAATCAGATATACTTTAATGATGGCAACCTGGATTTAAAGGCTCGTCCCCTTCAGGAGCAAATCGCCCAAAATGGAAAATCCTCCAGCACATCCAGCCAGCAAAATGCCTTAGTGATGCGGATGCAATCAGGTTCGCAATCCATGTCCTCCGCCACGCCGTCCGCCAACGGGCTTGGCGGCACCAGTGGCCTCGGCGGTGGTGGGTTTGGAGGCGGTGGTATTGGCGGTGGTGGCATTGGTGGCGGCGGCGGGACTGACTTGGGAGTGCAGGCGCCTTCCGCTCAGCCTGCAGGCATCCCACCAGCCGGTCTCGTCATCGAGGGTGTTCAACAAGGGGCGGGCGCTGGTGCCGTGGCGTCCAGCGATGGCAACACTGCTGGACGTGCCCGTGCGACTCGCGGCGGCCGTGGTGGCGCTCGTGGCGGCGGCAGGCGCGGTGGCGGCGGAGGAGGCGGAGGCAGCGGAGGCGGCGGGGGTTTTGTTGCGGGCGTCCCCACTGCGGCCAGCGCTCCCCCTACAACCTCGACCCCGGAACCTTCGCTTGGCGCGACGGTGCTGGCACTACGCCAGGCGCGTCAGGCCGCCGAAAACGGAAATGTCGCTGCGCCGCCCGCCAACCAAAGTGGCTCAGATAAGGAGGCCCTGGGACGCAACAGCAGTCTTGACTCCTACGCCGTCACCAACTTTGGCACTATCACTGATACCAAAACCGCCCCGGCAACCGAAAACGACTCCAAGGCGTTAGGCTTTTATTGGCGTCTAGGAAACGAGACTGTCAACAACGGCGCCGTAGGCGCCCAGGCTGGCACGGCGCCGCTTTTCAAAGGCGAGTTCGCCCTGGCCAATCCGTCGGGCATCTTCCCGGGAGCCGGAACGGCTGGCTCCAATCCCGGTCAAATTGCGCCCGCCGCGTCAGACAGCGTTCTCACCGGCGGAGTGAGAAAGCCGGCTCAGGCTGAGACAAATTTTGGTCGCGAAGAGCAAGCGGTCGCCGGTTCCTCCGTCGGGGAACCTCTGACAAGGTCACTCACTTTCTCGGCCACCGTTCCGCAGGAGTCCATCCAGCAGGCCCGTGTCGCTCCGACCAAACCCGCCGCGGCCGCCCCCAGCGATGTTGCCGTCCTCGGCGACCTTCCCGTCCTCGGAAAGCTTTTCAAG
Organism: uncultured Verrucomicrobiae bacterium; assembly: GCA_963707025.1. Classification (GTDB taxonomy): domain Bacteria; phylum Verrucomicrobiota; class Verrucomicrobiia; order Limisphaerales; family Palsa-1400; genus JBEKOF01. The sequence continues at coordinate 307,136 of CAVPOM010000009.1, forward strand.
AAAGAAGCCGAAGCCGCTCCCGCCGCCACTCCTGCACCGCCGACCGCTGCTTTCCGCATGTCCCTCCAGGAGGCCGATGCGGCTCCGCCCAAACCCGCCTTTCCGCCTCCGACGCCGCAACCGGAAGTACCGACCCGCGACAATGCGTTCTCCACCTTCTCGCTCAACGTCAGCGATGTTTCCTTCAAGCTGGCGGCGGCGAGCCTGCAAAACGGTTCATTGCCGGATGCGTCCACCGTGCGGAGCGAGGAGTTCATCAACGCCTTCGATTATCGCGATCCCGAACCCGCTCCCAGCGCCGCCATCGGCTTTGCCTGGGAACGCGCGGGCTGGCCCTTCGCCCACAATCGCGACCTGCTCCGTTTCTCCGTAAAAACCGCCGCGCAGGGACGCCAGGCCGGCCGCCCACTGAACCTGGTTTTGCTCCTGGACAAATCCGGCTCGATGGAACGCGCCGACCGGGTGGCGATCATCCGCGAGGCCCTGCGTGTGCTGGCGTCGCAATTGCAGCCGCAGGACAAGCTCAGCGTGGTCGTGTTCGCGCGCACCGCCCGGCTGTGGGCGGACGGCGTGTCCGGCAGCCAGGCCGGCGAACTGTTCGATGCCCTGGAGGCGCTCACCCCGGAAGGCGGCACCAATCTGGAAGAGGCGATGCGGCTGGCCTACGAAGCCGTCTTCCGCCATTACCTGGCCAACGGCGAAAATCGGGTCGTCCTCCTCACCGATGGCGCGGCCAACCTGGGCGACGTGGAGCCGGAGAATCTGAAGAAGAACGTCGAGGCCAGCCGCACGCAAGGCATCGCGCTGGATTGTTTCGGCGTGGGCTGGGAAGATTACAACGACAATTTGCTGGAAGTCCTTTCCCGCGCCGGCGGAGGCCGCTACGGATTTATCAATATGCCGGAGGAGGCCGCAACGGGGTTCGCCGGACAACTGGCCGGCGCGCTCCGTGTCGCGGCATCGGACGTGAAGGTGCAGGTCGAGTTCAACCCGGCCCGGGTGGCCTCCTGGCGGCAGATCGGTTACGCCAAGGACCAGCTCAAGAAGGAACAATTCCGCGACAACACCGTCAAGGCGGCGCAGATCGGCGCGGCGGAATCGGGCAACGCCCTTTACACGGTGGAAATAAATCCGGCGGGGGACGGCCCGGTTTGCACGGTGTATGTGCGTTATCGCGCGCCCGGCACGGCCACCTACTACGAACACGCCTGGGCCGTGCCTTACGACGGCGCGGCGGTCCCGTTGGATCAGGCCAGCCCGGCGATGCGCCTGGCGGCGACCGCGACGGCGTTTTCGGAATGGCTGGCCACGAGTCCTTACGCCGGCGGAGTCACGCTGGACCAGTTGCTGGGCTATATGCGCGGCGTGCCGGAAATCTACGGCGCCGATGCGCGCCCCAAGCTACTGGAAACCATGCTTCGCGAGGCCAAAAGCATCACCGGCAAGTGACCATGAAACTGCGATACGCATTCTTCAATCCCAAAGGGATTGCATCATGCAGCCCAGGGTTGGCCCGATTCCCAGAGGGACTACCCTGGGTGGCGGCATTTAAGCCCGACAACCCTGAAAGAGACCTCTGCAAAACGCCTGTAGCGGCGGTCTATGACCGCCGCCATGCCGTTATTTCCCCTGGTTTGCGGCGGTCACAGACCGCCGCTACATGACCAATCAGTCAAATATATGAAAACACCCCTCGTTGCGCTTTGCGCTCTTTTGCTCGCCGGTTGTGTTGCAGGCGCCGGCTCCAAACCGGCGGGTTCTCCCGCGACGCCGGTCACGCTGACGGATTTCAAACTGGTGGGCAATCTCAGCGGCGACCTGGCCGACTTCACCCTCACCGCCACCGCGCATGTCGAGGACGCCCGGGGCGGCTCGCTCGATTTGCTCTCCGGCCCGGTCGCGCTCACCGCCATGGACACCAATCGCAACGAACACATCCGCGCCGACCACAATCATTTCTACCTGGCCTTTGACCGGCGCGGCGTCTTTCCCGTCAAGGTGCGGTTCAGCGCCGCCGTGCGCCAGGTGGACGGCTGGAACGCGCTGGATTTTCATGTCGCGCCCAGCGTGCTGCAGCCGGTGGTGCTGCAGGGACTGGCGGCGGAAACGCAATTCCAGTTCCCCGGCGCCGCCCGGCCCGACCGCAGCGGCAGCGACTTTCTCAGTTTCCTGCCCGCCGGCGGCGCGGTCAAATTTTCGTGGAAGGAAGTCCCGCCGGAAACGGAAGGCAAACTCTTCTTTTCCGCCGAGATGTGGTCGCAAGTCAACGTCCTGCCCGGCCTGATGCGCCAGGCCGCGCTGCTCAATTTCAAGGTCATGCAAGGCGAGCTGAACCGCGTCACCCTGCTGCTGCGCGGCGAGGGCGAAGTCACCCGCGTGCAGGGCGATCAAGTGCTGGCCTGGAATCCGCCCGAACCGGTGCCCAATTCCGCCGACCGCCGTCTGGTCATCCAGCTCAATCAGCCGCAGAAGGACCAGTTCGTCATCCTGGTGCAGATGCAGACGCCGCTGGGGGCGTTTCCGCAGACGGCGGACGTGCTGCAATTGCGGCCGGAGAACGCCACGCGCTTTGCCGGCTACTTCCGCATCGTCAACGAAGGGGCGGTGCGGCTGGAGGTGGCCCAGGCCAGCGGCGCCTCGCAAATCTCCCCCGATCAATTTCCCGAAAGCGACGCGACCCGGGCCATCTTCCGCGCCGCAGGGAACCAGCGCTTTGCCTACCGTTTTTCCGGGGCGGACTTCGCGCTGCGAATTCAGGCGGACCAGATTCTGCCGGAGCTGGCCGTGTCGGAACGTGCTGGCTTATCACCTCGGCGAAAACGAACTGGTGATTGACGCCGAAATCGAGCTGGACATCCGCGAGGCGCCCTTGCGCGAACTGCTGCTGCAAGCGTCCCCAAAGGCTACGCCATCGCCCGCCTCAGCGCCTCGGGCTTGAGCGATTATTTCCTCACCGAGCCGCCCGGCGACACGAATGCCGCGCTGCGGCTGGTTTATGGCCAGCCGGTCTCCGGCCGGCAGCTGGTGCAACTGCGCCTGGAACACAACCAGGCGCTGGGCGAGGCGCAATGGACGCTGCCCCGCCTGGAGGTTCCCAAAGCCAAGTCCGTGCGCGGCTACGTCGGCGTGTCGGCGGACCGGGCTTTCGCCTCACCGCCGGAACGCACGCAGGGGCTGACCGAAATCGCCACCGCCTTTTTCCCGGCAAGCTGGCCGGCATCCAGGCGGCCTTCCGCCTGACGAGCGTGAGCGACTCGGCCTGGCAGGCGACCGTGCGCGTCGAACGCCTGCCGCAGACCGTGCAGGCCGACGGGCTGCATCTGTTTTCCATCGGCGAAGGCATCGCCTACGGCAGCAGCGTGATCAATTATGTCGTGTCCGGCGCGCCGGTGGCGGCGTTCAAGGTGGAATTGTCCGACGAGTATTACAACGTCGAGTTCACGGGCAAGGACATCCGCAACTGGCAGAAGACCAACGGCGGTTACGTGGTGCAATTGCACACGCCCGGTGTCCGGCGCTTACACGTTGCTGGCCACTTACGAGCGGCCGTTCAAGGCGCAGGGCGAGACGCTGGCCTTCACCGGCGCGCGTCCCGCTGGACGCCCAATCCGAGCAGGGCTACACCCTCATCATCAGCGCCTATCAGTTCCAGGTGAAGCCCGACCGAGGTTTCGCCCGGCCTGCTGCCGCTGGAGCCGGGCGAGGTGCCGCCCGAATACCGCCTCTTTTTCGACGCGCCCATTCTCGCGGCCTATCGCTACGCCTCGCGCCCGTTCGATTTGAAACTCGCCCTCCAGCCCGCTGGCGCAGGGCGATTCGCTCAGCCAGGTCGTGGACCGGGCCTCGCTTACCAGACCCGCATTTCCAAGGAAGGCCAGGCGCTGACCGACGTGCGCTACTTCGTCAAGAACCGCGGCAACCCCAACTTCCGCCTGACGCTGCCCCAGGGAGCGCAGTTGTGGTCGGCGTCCGTCAACGGCGCGCCCGCCGTGCCCGTCTCCGACGGCCAGGCCAGTCTGATTCCCCTGCCGCAGAGCGCCGACCCCAATGCCGTGCTGGAATTGGATTTGAAACTGGCCTCCAAATCCGCCAATGCTGAAAAGGTCACGGTCAACGCCCCCATCGCTGACGCCCCGGTCATGCTGGCGGAATGGACCCTCGCGCCGGACCCCGGCCAGCGCCTGGTCTATCAGAGCGGCGACCTCCGGCCGGCGCGCGCCGCGCCGGACGTGTCGGGTTTTGCGCAACTGGCCCGCCTGTGGGAAGGACGTGGCACGGGGACCTGTTTGACGCTGCTGTGCGCCGTCCTGGTCTTGTTGACACTGGCGCTGGCGCTCCGCCGGGCGGCGCGCGCCGGCGCCGGCAAATATGGCGCGTCGCATCTTTGCATTTTGAGTTTGGGACTGATCGCCTTCGCCATTGTTCTGGGCTGCGCGGCGCAACTGGCGCAACTGGCCGGGGCCGCGCGGGGTTCGGCGCCCGCCGGCCTGGCCTTTCTCGCGCCGGTGCAACAGCCGGGCAGCGCCTTGCAGATCGCCGTGTCGAACCTCGCCGACAAGACTGCTTTGGCGGCCGTCCTGGGCTGGGGCTGGCCCGCGCTGGCCGCCCTCCTGCTCTGGGCAGGCGGATGGATGGCCGGCACGCCGCTGCAAAAACTGGCCGCTGCCGTCGTCGGCTGGACCCTGCTCGCCTGGGCGGCGCTCAGATTCCCGAACGGCGCGCCCGCCTTTTTTTGGATACTGCCGGCGTTTCTGGTGTGCCACGTCCTGTTCCCCGCTCTGCGCCAATTCTCCCGTTGGCCGCGCAAACCGGCGGCGGCCCCCACGGTGCCCTCCAGCGGGGCCGCGCCCGCCACCCTGGCGTTGCTGACTGCCGGCCTGTATTGGATGAGTTGCGGCCACGGACTGGTGCTGGGCGCGGAGGCCCCATCGGCCAAGTCCGCCCCCATTGCGGCCCCGGCCATTCCTGACTCCGTCACCCAGACCATCCGCGTGGAAGACAAACTGGCCCTGGCCACGGCCAAAATCCGCTGGCAGGCTCTCAAGGGCCAGGCCCTGCCGCTCCTCTCCGAGCCGGCGGTCTTGACGCATGTCGTGTTTCCAGCCCGCTCGCTCAAGCTCCAGCCGGCGCCGGCGGGCTCAAAATTCTCGCAACAAGTTGTGGCTCAGGAAAACGGGGTATTTGATCTCGAGGTGCAATACGAGATTCGCGTTTCGCCGGACCAGAGCGGAGCGGGCTTCGCCCTGCCGTCGCCCTATGGGTTGATCAACCGCCTCAGTCTCACGGTCGTCAATCTCGATGTGGATGTGCTCTCGCCGCAGGCCGTTTCCATTAAATGCGACCACGCCACCAGCAACACGGTGGCGACTCTGATCTTGTCGCCGGCGGACAGCACGATTAGTTGGAGGCCGCGCAGCCGCGACGTCAAACGGGAGAAGCCGGTGTTTTACGCGGAGATGGCGCAACTTTATGTGCCCTCGGGCGGGGTGGTCGAAGGCGCGCACGCCGTGTCCATTCGTCCGGCCCAGGGCGAACTGGCGGAACTGACTTTCGACGTGCCGCCCGGCGCCACCGTCACCGATGTGATTGATCCGGCGCAACCTGGCAACGGAGCGGCCGCGCCCGCGCCCGCCTGGCGCTTCGATCCGGACACGCGCAAGCTGCGCGTGGCCTTGAACCCGGCCCTCTCGCGGCCCTTCGCCCTGCTCATCCGCTCCCAGGTCGCCACCGGCCCGCTGCCGTATGCGCAATCACTGGGTTTGGTCACGGTGGATAACGCGGCGGGTCAGATTGTCGGCAGGCCGGCATCGCCACCAGCGATGAAGTCCAACTGGACACCGTCACCGCCAACTCCTTGTCGCCCATCAACCTGGAGGATTTCCCCATGGATGCCGCCTCCGCCTTTCGGGGTCAAATTCCGGGACTGACTCTGCGCCGCGCCTTCCGTTACTCCGACGCGGGGGCCACCGCTCAGCTTGAACGCTTCGGCGGTCGAACCGGATGTGCGCGTGGAAACCAGGGACACCTTGTCGCTGGGCGAGGACCACACCACGCTGGCGGACAGTTTCACCGTGGACATCACACGGGCGGGCATATTCCGCTTGAGTTTTCGTCATGCCGGCAGACTTTGACGTGGATTCCATCAGCGGCGCGGCCTTGAGCCAGTGGACGGAGTTAAAAACCGAGGCCGGGCGCGTCATCACCCTGCACCTTTCCGGCAAGACCCAGGGCCGCCAGGAATTTGCCATCAGCCTGGCCGGCCCGGGCGTGAAAACCGCCCAGGGCTGGAAGGTGCCCGCAAGTGGTCCTGCGCGAAGCCAACAAGCAGCGCGGCACCCTGCTGATTGTGCCCGAGCAAGGCATGCGCCTGCAGGCCGCCGCCCGCGAAGGCTACACCCAACTGGACCCGCAGAAATCCGGCATCCGCCAAAAAGGGGTGCTGGCCTTCAGCCTGTTGCAGACGCCCTCCAACCTCACGCTGGACATTGAGCAGGTGGACCCGTGGATCGAGGTCACCAGCCTGCAACACGCCGCCGTCAGCGAAGCCCAGGTCAAGATCGCCGCCAATCTGCAGTATCAGATCAAAAATGCCGGCCTGAGGAGCTTTCGCGTCTTCCTTCCCGTCAATGCCGAGAGCGTCCGCTTCCAGGGCGAGCAGGTTGCCGATTTTCTCAAGACGACCAACGCCCCCGCCAATGGCTTGCAGGAATGGGAAGTCAAGCTGGACCGCCGCGTCATCGGGCAGTACTTGCTGCAAGCCACTTATCAAACCCCCATCCCCGACCAGGCGGCGGAGGCGGTCCTGTGGGGCGTGCAGGCCGCCGAGGTCAATCTGCAGCGCGGTTTCGTTACCGTCCAATCCGACCGCCGCCTGCAGGTGACGGTGGACCATCTGCCCGCCGCCTTGCAACTGGCCGAATGGCAGAGCATTCCGCGCCTGCTGGAAAAGGACCTCGGCTCCGTTTCCGCCAGCCTGACCTACCGGCTGCTGGAGCCGGGCTTCCAACTCCCCTTGAAACTCCAGCGCCATGAGGCCGCCAGGCTGCTCCCCGCCCACGTCAACAATATCACCTTCAATTCCGTCATCTCCGACGACGGCGTCATGCTCACCCAGGCCCGCCTGGAAATCCTGCCCGGGGACAAGCGCCTCCTCAGCCTCACCCTGCCCAAGGACGCCGGCTTCTGGTTCGCGTTCGTCAACGACAACGGGGTCTGGCCGTGGCGCGAACAGACCAGCATCCTGATCCCCCTGGAGCAGCAGTCGCATGGCGACAAGCCGATCAGCGTGGAAGTTTTCTACGAATGCCGCGCCGGCCTGGCGGGAGCGGACTCGCTGCATTTGGAATTGCTCGCGCCCAAATTCGATTTGCCCCTGGAAAACATCACCTGGCGCGTTGCGCTGGGCGACAAATGGCAGGTCAAACATTGGAGCGGCTCACTCCAATTGCAGGCCCAGGAAGCTCAAATCGCCCGCGGCGGCGCTGGACCCGCAAATCTATCTCCAGACGCAAAACAGCCTGCGCCTGGCGCGCACCGAGGAGGCGCGCGAGGTTTTCGACCTGGGCAACAGTTCCCTGGTCAAGGGCAATCCCCAGCAGGCCCGCCGCGCCTTCCAAGCCGCTTACGGCCTCTCCACCCACGACGCCGCCTTCAACGAGGACGCCCGCGTGCAACTGCACAACATCAAGCTGCAGCAGGCCCTCATCGGCCTGAACGTCCGCCAGTCCGCCGCGGCGGGCGACGCCGGCGCGCTGGGCGGCAAGCTGCGCGATCTGCGCAGCCGCCCGGAGCTGAATTACACCCAGCAGGACGCCAAAGACATCCTTGACAACAACAGCGCCGACGAAAACGCCGCCTTCACGCGCCTGGCCGAGAAACTCATCCAGCAGCAGGACGCCGCCGTCAGCCACCCGGCCGGCATCCGCGCGAGCATTCCCGAACAAGGCCGCGTGCTCACCTTCCAGCGCGCCGTGGCGGTGGAAGAGCGGGCCGATTTGAACCTCCGGCTCGACGCTTCCATTGTGCCCGCCGCCTCCGTGGGGATCCGGCTGCTCATCCTGGCCGGCACCCTCCTCGGCTTCGTCCTTTTCGCCCTGGCTCTGCTCTCCCTGCGCCCCGTCGGCGAGGAACCAACTGCTTCTTAATCTTAATCCTAATCTTGATCTTAATCTCCCACGCAGCGCACCCCTGCCCTGCGGAATTGGGTCGCGCTGGCCGGGTTCCTCGTTCTCGCGCTGGCCGATCTTGGCCATTGCCCCGTTGGCGCCGGTCTGGAATCGCCACCGTTGCACTGCCAAGCGGCTTGCGCTTTGAGGTTGCCCGGCGGTGGCAATTGTGATTTACTAATAGCGTTCTATGCAACCGCGGCGACGACAATCCTTGGCGGACATGTTCCTAGTTTGGGGATTTGTGCTGTCGTTTTTCGCTTTATTCGGGGCGGCCTGTTTCGAGGCTTACAAGATTGTCGCGGTTATTCCGGCCGCGTTTGAATCATCCCATGCCTATTGGCGCGCTCCCATGACGGTCGCGGACGACGATTCCCCGCCGAATGCGTATGGCCGCCCGCGAACGACTGCCAGGCAACGCGCCCAAGACGAGAACCGCGCCCCCGGACAAGACCGATGATGATAAAACGGTCAAACTTCAACAATGCCCATGACGCAACCGGGGCAACTCTCCATCTTCCGCACAACAGCCGGTGAACAGTTATGGTTCCATCTTCAACCGCCTTGGCGTGCCAGCTTGTCCCACCGTTCAAAAGTTTCTCAATTCACTATTCCAAATTCACCATTCCCTGTTCCCCTCTCTTCATTTGGCATTTTGCATTTATAATTTTGCATTCCCCGTCCCACCCGCCAGCAGCAGGCGCACGTCCACCGCTTCCATTCCGGCGGCGCGGATGGCGGCCAGGCCCAGATCGGTGTCCTCGTAGGCCCGGCAATTTTCCGGCGCGACTCCCAGGCGGCGCGCCGCTTCCAGATAAATGTCGGGCGCCGGTTTTTGGCGGGCCACGTCTTCGCTCACCACGACGGCCTGGAACAGATGCTCGATGCCCAAATGATGGAGCATTTGCGTGACGATGCGGCGGGTCCCGCCCGAGGCCACCGCCATGGGCAGTTGGCCGCTGTGGTCGCGCGCAATACTCGCGATCCGCTCCACGGCGCGGACTTGCGGGATCAGTTGTTCAAAAGTCAGTTCCTTCTCCTTGGCCACCGCCGCGTAGTCCATCGGCCGGCCCTGCTCGGCGCCGAGCATTTTCACAATGTCCCGGGCCGGCACCCCGCCCAGCGAGTAAAAGCGGCCCTCGGCGAATTGGAGGCCATGAGCCTCCGTCACCTGCTTCCAGGCGCGCCAGTGCAGAGGCATGCTGTCGGCCAGCGTGCCGTCGCAGTCGAAGATCAGTGCTTGCAGGGGCATGAGAGGCTAAAGGGCCAGGGCGGCCAGCCGTTGTTCCAGGTCATGGGCCATCAGCGGCTCGATCAGCGGGTCGAGGTCGCCTTCAATAAAAACCGATAAATTGTAGAGCGTCAGTTCGATGCGATGGTCGGTGACGCGGTTTTGCGGAAAATTGTAGGTGCGGATGCGCTCGTTGCGCTCGCCGGTGCCGACCTGGTCTTTGCGGTGGGCGGCGTATTTGGCGTTTTCCTCGGCCACTTTGCGCTCCAGCAGGCGCGAGCGCAGGACGGTCAGGGCCGTGGCCTTGTTCTTTTGCTGCGAGCGTTCGTCGGCGCAGCGCACGATCAGGCCGGTCGGCTTGTGGATGATTTGCACCGCCGAATCGGTAGTATTGACGCCCTGGCCGCCCTTGCCGGAGGCGCGGCAGACGTTGATTTCCAAGTCCTCAGGCTTGATTTCCAGGTCCACCTCCTGCGCCTCCGGCAGCACGGCCACGGTGCCGTGCTGGTGTGGATGCGCCCCTGCGCCTCGGTCGCCGGCACGCGCTGGACGCGATGCACGCCGCTCTCGTATTTGAGCCGCTTGAAAACATCCTGTGCCGGTGATCTGGAAAATGATTTCCTTGAAGCCGCCGAGGTCGGACGGGCTGGAATCCAGTGTTCTCCACCTTCCAGCCGCGCGCTTCCGCATAGCGCGTGATACATGCGGTAGAGATCGGCCGCGAACAGGGCCGATTCCGATCCGCCCGCCCCGGCGCGGATTTCGATGATGGTGTTGCGCGAATCCGCCGGGTCCGGCGGCGCCAGGCCCTGCATGGATTTTCCGCGCCAGGACTTTTTCCTCGGCCTCGAGCTGGGCGATTTCTTCCTTGGCCATCTGCGCCAGCTCGGACTTCGCCCGGCTCGGTTTGGAGCATGGCGCGCGTTCTCCGCCAAGTCGGCCAGCGTCTTGAGATAGCGCTGGCCGCCGCCGGTCAAATCCTTGAGCCGGGCGTATTCGCGGGCCAATTCCTGCGCGCGTTGCTGGATTGTCGAACAGCCTTGGGGTCGCTCAACGCGGTCTCCACCTCGGCCAAGCGGCGGGCGAATTTTTCGATGTGAGGGCGCAAATCCATGGGCAAAAAAGATGGGGTTTCGCGTGAAGCCAGAGGGGCGCGGCCCGCAAAAGCAGCCGCCCGCAAAAGTTGCGGCTCCTGCGGGCGGTCGGGCGGAAAGGGGCTACTTTCTCTTTCGTTATTTGGCGGCGTGGGCGGCCTGGGCGGCCTGGGTCTTGGCCATGCGCTGCTGGAATTTGTCCACGCGGCCGGCGGTATCCACGAACTTCTGCTGGCCGGTGTAGAAGGGATGGCAGAGCGTTGCAGATGCCGACGATAATCGTGCGGCTTGGTGGAACGCGTCTTGATCACGTTGCCGCACGCGCAACGGATTTCCGCTTCCACATATTTCGGATGAATCTCGGTCTTCATAAATCAAGGCCCGACAAAATACCCGCCCCGGCCCGGTCTTCAAGCCCTATTTTCATCAATTTTTGCGCGCTCCTCCGCCCGCCGGCGGAAAAAATGTCTGCTTTTGCTTTCCGCGCACATAGATAGTCAAATGGCGGAGATGGATGACTTTGATTTGCTGGCGGCATACAGCGGCAGCGGTTCGGAAGCCGAAGCCGCCTTCACCACGCTGACCGAACGCTGCGTCCGGCTGGTCTATTCCGCCGCCTTGCGCCAGGTCCGTGATCCGCACCTGGCGGAGGAAGCCACGCAGGTGGTGTTTGTGCTGCTGGCCAGAAAGGCGCATTCCTTTGGCAAGGGCGTCATCCTGTCCGCCTGGCTGCTGCGCGCCACCCGCTTCACTTCCACCAACCTGCTGGTCAGCCAATACCGCCGCATCCGGCGCGAACACCAAGCCTTGCAAATGCAAACCACATCCACCGGCGATTCTTCCTGGGAACAAATCGCCCCGCTCCTGGACGAAGCCATGTCCCGTCTGGGCGAAAAAGACCGTAACGCGCTGGCGCTGCGTTTCTTCGAGCAAAAATCGCTCGAAGAAGTCGGAGTGGCGCTGGGCATCGGCACCGTCACGGCGCAAAAGCGCGTCTGGCGGGCGGTGGACAAGCTGCGTCAATACTTTGCAAATCACGGCGCGGCTTTTTCCGCCGCCACAATCACCACGGCGCTTTCCGCCCACGCCATTCACGGCGCGCCCTCCGGTCTGGCCGCCGCCGTGGCGGCCAGCGCCGCGCTCAAAGGCACCGCCGCCACCTCATCCACCGCAACCCTGCTCAAAGGAACTTTAAAACTTATGGCCTGGACCAAATTAAAAATCGCCGCCGTCGCCGTGGGAGTTCTCCTCGCCGGCGGAACCACCACGATCATGGTGAAATATCTTTATCCGTTCGAACCAGAATATCAGGGCAAAACTCTAACTTATTGGTTGGCAAGTCTCGGGAACAACCAGTTGCAATTTCTCAACTTGAGGCCGCAGCCCGACCAGCCCGCCGCCGAGGCTTTTCAATCCATGGGCGTCAAAGCTGTGCCTTTCCTTCGTCGGGAATTGCGTTCCCTGAATTTATCTCGCCGGAAGCACGCTGCCGATGCGGCCCACGCCATCGGGCCAGCCGCAAAAGAGTTGGAGCCGGATTTGCTTGCGTCGGCCATTACAACCGCCAATTCAAGCCACGATCCCTACTCTGAAATCTGGTCCCTGGCCGCAATGGGACCGGAAAGCATCGGCCTACTGACCAATATGTTTACCAACCAAAATAGATGGGCGCGCATGAGAACAGCCACCGCATTTCAAATGGCAGATTATGATGCTGAACCGGCTGTTCAGGCCCTCCTGCAGGCACTTGAGGATGCAGATCCTGGCGTCCGGTGTGAAGCGGGCCAGGCCTTGGGGCATGTTCATAAACAATTGGACGTGGTTCTTCCCGCGTTGCTCAAGAACCTTAAGGATCCAGACGCCGACGTGCGGCGGGCTACTGCGGATACCCTGGGAATGCTAGGGGCGGATGCAAAATCGGCGTTCCCGTTCCTTTTGGATGCCTCTCGCAATGATCCCGACCCAGCCTTCGGCCCCTGGTGCGCCGGCACCCTTAAAAGAATTGACCCCGAAGCCGCCGCCAAGGCCGGGGTGAAATAGACGGCTATGGCCCCCGCCTAAATCCCCTGTCGCCAAGCGCCGGTTTTTGGATAGACTCGGCGCGATGCAACCAAACTTGGAAGTGCTGTTCACTCCGGCGGAGTTTGACGCGCTGCGAAACCGCGACCTCTCCGAGACCGTTTGCGTGGTCTTCGATGTCTTGCGCGCCACCACCTCCATGCTGACCGCGCTGCGCCAGGGCGCGACGCAAATTTTTCCTGTCAAGGAGATTGCCGAGGCGCTGGCCATGCAGCGCAGCCTTGGGCGGAAGGCCCTGCTCGCCGGCGAACGCGGCGGCCTGCGCATCCGCGCGGCCCAATCGGGGGGCGCCGATTTTGATCTGGGCAATTCCCCGCGCGAATTCACCCCGGAGCGCGTGGCCGGCCGGACGCTCATCATGACCACCACCAATGGCACGCGCGCCTTGCAGGCCTGCCTGGGCGCCAGGCGCATCCTGGCCGGCGCGTTTTTAAATCTCGGGCCACTGGCGCGCTGGATCAAAAACCAGCCCCCGCCCAGCCTTCTCCTGGTCGGCGCGGGCACTTTCGAGCAAGCCGCCTACGAAGACACCCTGGCCGCCGGCGCCCTGGCGGAACTGGTCTGGGACCAATTCCGCCGCCCGGGCGATTCGGCCCACATCGCCCTGGAGATTTACCGCGCGGGCCGCCGCGATTTGGGCGCCGCCTGCCAGGAACATTCCAGCAACGCCCGCCATCTCCTGGCCCAGCCGGATTTGCGCGACGATGTTGCTTTTGCCTTGCAACGCGACACCGTGCCTTTCGCCGCCGAATTAAAAAACGGCGCGGTGGTGAAGATGCAATAAGGCCGGGCGCATCTTGACGCAACCACGCTTGGATGGATGGAACCCTGTACCCCAACCTCGCCGCTTCGTGGGATGAGCGAATTTCCCCTTTACACCTTGCGCCACATTGAATAGTACGTCTGCGTGCCTTTTTGGCCGTGAAAACTATGACTCAACTCATCGGAAATCTTTTGGTCGCACAATCCGGCGGGCCCACCGCCGTGATCAACGCCAGCATCGCCGGCGTCGTTCAGGAAGCCCGTCAACATGACACCATCCGCGGCATTTACGGAGGACTCAACGGCATCCTCGGCATACTCAAGGAGGAACTGACTGATTTGAGGCGCGAAAAAGCTTCCACCATCAAGGCCCTCAAACACACTCCCGGCGCGGCCCTGGGCACCTGCCGCTATAAAATTGACTTCAAAAAGAGGCCCGAAAAAGCCGCCCTGGACATGGAGCGCCTTTTCCAGGTCTTCCAGGCGCACGACATCCGGTTCTTTCTTTACGCGGGAGGAAACGATTCGCAGGACACCGCCCACAAAATCCATCTCGAAGCGGTCAAACGCGGCTACGAAATGCGCATCATCGGCGTGCCCAAAACCATAGATAACGATTTGCCCCACACCGACCATTGCCCCGGTTTTGGTTCCGTCGCCAAATACAACGCCTGCACCGTCATGGAAGTGGCCATTGACATTGGCAGCATGGCGACCGACGACGGCGCCTGCGGCGTCATTGAAGTGATGGGCCGCAGCGCCGGCTGGATCGCCGCCAGTGCCATCCTGGCCCGGCGCCAGCCCGGCGACGCTCCGCACCTCATTTTGCTGCCGGAGGTTCCTTTCCAAGAGCAAGCCTTCCTGGACAAGGTCAAGGCCACGGTGGACGCGTTGCACTACTGTGTGGTGGTGGTGGGCGAAGGATTGAAAAATCCCGACGGCACGGAGTTCAGCGCCGACGCCTCGCGTTTGGATGCCTTCGGCCACCCGGTCCTGGCCGGCGCGGGCGAGCGCGTGGCCGAAGTGGTGCAACGCAAGCTCCACACCAAAACCCGCTCTGTCAAACTCGGTTATGCCCAGCGTTGCGCCGCCCATTACGCCAGCGCCACCGATGCCGCCGAGGCCTTGGCTTGCGGCGTGGCCGCCGTCCGCGCGGCCGTCGAGGGCCAGAGCGGGCAGATGGTCAAAATCGTGCGCACCCAGACCAGTCCTTACATGTGGACCACCGGTCTGCAACCGCTCGAAGACATTGCCAACGTCGAACATGTCCTGCCGCGCGACTGGATCAGCGAGGACGGATTTTCCCCCAACGAAAAGTTCGTGGCATACGCCCGTCCCCTCATCGAAGGCGAAGTCAAGGTGCCGGCCGAAGGGGGCCTGCCCAAGTTTGCCGTGCTGGCAAAGCACCGGCTCCCCCGCAAACTCCCTCCGCGGGCGTAGGGAAACGACCGGCCACGGCAGGGCGAGACTCTGTTCGAGCCCTGACTCGATTTCGGAAAACATAGTTACGGCTCGACGGAGTCTCGCCCGACCGATTTGAAATTAAGTCGCCTTGGACTCGGAAAAGAGGAGTTGGAACGAAGGCTCCGTGGCTGTGGTACTATCGGTGTATGACAGAAATACTCACGATCCGGCTTGATCGCGCGGAGAAAAGGGCCGTGCAAAAGCTCGCTGGAAAATCAGGGGCCAGCCGGTGGGTCAGAAGGTTGATCCAGGCGCAACTCAACTTGCCTCCCCCCGGTTTTGTGGCCCGTCACGAGCAATGGCTGGCCACCCAGAACAAGGTCGTGGACGACGAGACGGTCCTTGATTGGTTCCGAAGAAACCGGCGATGAAACCGTTCGCCGACACCAATTGGCTGGCCTTCTAAGTGAGCGCCCAAAAATAACTTCTAGACAGGGGGCGTAATTCAAACAATTTCAAAAAGAAGGCAACGTCAGAAAAATGGGGGCAGAAAAATGAAAATTCCCCGCTTCGTTCCAAACGGGGGCGGGGTGTATTATCTTTCTGCCCGGATATTTCTGACATCCTCTTCGAGAAGAATCGGGAACAGTCTTTGCGCGAACCCTAAGAAGACAGAACCCGCCTCGCTGCGCTGCGTTGACGCTCATTTCACGTTTAACCTTGAATTTCCCTCCCTCCCGCCGCTTACTGGCGCAAAATTTTTTGCGACCCGATGAACCACGAGCTCCTGGCCAAAGCCAAATCGCTCGGATTTTCCGACCGGCAGATCGCCCATTTGACCGGCCAGACCGAGGACGCAGTCCGCGCCTTGCGCAAGAAACTCGGCCTGGTGCCCAGCTACCGGCTGGTGGACACCTGCGCCGCCGAGTTCGAGGCCTACACGCCTTATTATTATTCCACCTACGACCGCGGCGACGACGAGGTCAAACCCAGCGCCGAAACGAAAGGTGATGATCCTCGGCGGCGGCCCGAACCGCATCGGCCAGGGCATCGAGTTCGATTACTGCTGCGTCCACGCCGCCTTCGCGCTCAAGGAGGACGGCTTCGAAACCATCATGGTCAATTCCAACCCGGAAACCGTCTCCACCGATTACGACACCAGCGACAAGCTGTTCTTCGAGCCGCTCACGCTGGAGGACGTGCTGCACATTTACGAGCGCGAAAAATGCTGGGGCGCCATCGCCCAGTTCGGCGGCCAGACGCCGCTCGAACCTGGCGCTCGGCCTGCAGAAGAAACGGCGTCAACATCATCGGCACCTCGCCGCAAAGCATCGAGATCGCCGAGGACCGCAAGCTCTTCGCCGCCATGCTGCGACAAGCTGAACATTCCCCAGCCGCCCAACGGCCTGGCCACCAACGAGGCCGAAGCGCTCGCAGGCCGCCAAGAAACTGGGCTACCCGGTGCTCGTCCGCCCGTCCTTCGTGCTCGGCGGGCGCGCGATGCAGATCGTTTATTCCGACGCCGAGCTGCAGCATTACATGCGTTTCGCCGTGGAAGCCTCGCCCGGAACGCCCGGTGCTGGTGGACAAATTCCTGGAAGACGCCACCGAGGTGGACGTGGATTGCATCGCCGACGTCGGCCATTTCGACGATCCGAACGAGGGCACCATTGTCATCGGCGGCATTCTGGAGCACATCGAATTTGCCGGCGTCCATTCCGGCGACGCCGCGATGGTCCTGCCGCCGCACACGCTTTCCCAGAAAGTCATCGAGACCATCCGCGAATACACTCACGCCATGGCGCGCGAACTGAAGGTCATCGGCCTGATGAACGTGCAATACGCCGTGAAGGGCGACACGGTTTATGTGCTGGAAGTCAACCCGCGCGCCTCGCGCACCGTGCCGTTCGTCAGCAAGGCCATCGGCGTGCCGCTGGCCAAACTCGCCGCCAAAGTCATGGCCGGCAAAACGCTGAAGGAACTGGGTTTCACCAAGGAAATCTGGCCGAAGTATTGGGCGGTCAAGGAATCCGTTTTCCCGTTCAACCGCTTTCACGGCCAGGACATCCTGCTCTCGCCGGAAATGCGCTCCACCGGCGAAGTCATGGGCCTGGACGCCGATCTGGGCATCGCCTACGCCAAATCGCAGATGGCCGCCGGCGCCCCGCTGCCGTTGAGCGGACGGGTTTTCATCAGCGTCAGCGACGCGCACAAAGAGCGACGTCGCCGCCGGTGGCCAGACAATTTGCCGACCTGGGATTTGAACTCGTCGCCACCAGCGGCACGGCGGCGGTTTTGGAAAAGGCCGGCCTGAAGGTGCAGCGCGTCTTCAAACTGCTCGAAGGCCGGCCCAACGCGATTGACCTGCTGAAGAACCGCGAAATCCAGCTCGTCATCAACACCCCCACCGGCGCAGACCCCGCGCGCGGACGAAGTAAAAATCCGCACCACCGCCGTCTATACCGGCACGCCGCATCATGACCACGCTCAGCGGCGCCAAGGCCGCCGCCCTGGGCATCGCCGCGCTGAAGAAAAACGGCTACAGCGTCAAGACCCTGCAGGAATATCATTGAGCACTGCTTTTCCCCACGGCTTGCAATCCATGACCCTTGTTGGGAGTGATGGTTAGTTTTCCTGCGGCGCCTTCGGCTTCGCCTTGCTCCATTCGTAAAGTTTCACCGCCAGCACCAGGTTGGTGCTCCCGTCGGCGCGGTATTTCTTTTCCGGGCGCAACTGCCCGTCCCCAAAGCCAAGGGTGTAATTCGCATCGCTCAGGGTGGTGAACTCGAAACGCCCATTGCCATCTGTCCGAGTCTGGAGCTGCGGCAGCCTGTTGAGGTGGTCGAAATCCGCTGCAAACACCAGGACGTTGGGGAGGGCGTAGCCGGTGCCCGCCTCCACCACGCGCCCCGCCAGCGTCCGCCCGCGTTTGAGCCGGATTGTCTGCGGCTGGGAACCGAAGTCCGGCTTAATCCTCTCGGCCATCAACCCCGGCGCCTTTACTTGCAGCGCATACTCGCCCACTGCCGGCGTCATGTCTTCAATGTGAAACCGCCCCTCCTGATCGGTGAAAACGGACTTCAATCCGAAACTGCCAGCCTTGGGCAATTCAAACGAAACTCCCAACTCGGCATCCGCCAGAGGCTTTCCATCAGGGTCCAGCACCACGCCATCAAAAGTTTTTGCGGGCGGAAATTGCAACTCGAGGTCGGCGTCCGGGTTGGCTTCGGTAAGTTTGACCGGCACGCTAAGACAGAACGCATTCCCGCGCCAGCCGTGGACCTGATACGTCCCGCCGAGCGGCAGCGGGCCGGAAACCCACTTTCGCGGCAGGTCCCCGGAAAAGACATCGCTGCCACCGCCCAGCAAAGTGGCTTCACTCACGCCAGGCGCGCGTTGCAATTCGCTCACCCCAAACCCCAAACCGGCCGCCGGCGTGCCATTGTCATTGCGCGCTTTGGCATAAATCGCCCCGGCCGGAACCAGCGGAATCTCCACCACCTGCGGTCCGGGGCCGTTGGTCACTTCGATGGACAACAGACTGCCGTTTTTGCCGAAGCGGTCGAACCAGTAGCCCACCATGCGTTTGGCTTCGATGGAGGTTCCCCCGCCGATCTCGATTTCCGTCCGCACCTCGCCGTTGGTAATTTCCATCTCCACCGCGCGAGCGGTGTTGTGGCTTCTCTCCAATTTGTCCTGGATCGTCACCGAAACCGTCCCGCGCGGCGGCACGCCGGAGGGATGCTTGAATCGGAAAACCACCTCGCGTTTCGGCACATTGTTCTCCTCTTTCTTGCGTGGCCGGGTCAAATCCACCACCCAATCCTCGACGGGGGCAGTTACCTCGCGTTGTTCCTCATAACCTCCGCCGCTCAATGTCACCGGCCCCGCGACGGCATTGGTGAATTGAAAGCGCGCCACGCCATCGGTGACGCGCACCGGCACCCATTCGGATTCTCCCCAACTCCCGTTCTCAATTACTTCGGAATAAGTCCTGTAAAGCGCAGGGTAGCCATCATTCCATTCCAGGCCGCCGAGGTTGCCGATGACGCGTCCGCGCACGATGAGTTCCGGGCCGAGCTTGACCAGCACGTCCTTCGCGCCGGGTACCGCCTCCAGCAGCACTGATTCGTGCCCCGGCGCGCTGACCCCGAGCCAGAATTTTGTGTCGCGCCGGAGCTGGTTGACCGTAAAGCGGCCGTCCGCATCCGTCCGCGCCAGCAGACGCAGCGGATCGGTCCATTGGTAATGCGCCTCCGCCGGGAAGGCCTCGTGGATTACCCGCAAGGTCGCGCCGGGAAGGCCTTCGCCCGTGGCTTCGTCCACAACCCTGCCGGCAATGATTTTGCCCGGTTGCAATTTCACTTTCAGCGCCTGCCCCGCGCTCAGCCGCTCGAAACGCTGGTCAATAAACTCGTAGCCCGGCGCATTCACCGTGACAATCAACGGCTGGTCAAGGCACAGCGGCAGCGTCACACCCCCGGCGGCGTCAGGTCTGACATCGCGCGAACCCTGCAAGTATTGCCCGCCCGTACGCATGACAAATTGCGTGTGCAAGGCGGCATTGGTCACCGCCGCGCCGGAATCCGCGTCGCTGACTTGGAGGGAAACTTCAAACCCGCGATTCAAAGACAATTCGCCGGCGTCCACACGATTGGTCGCCCGGCCTTCGAACGGACCGGCCAGCGCGGGCGCATAGCCTTCGGCATCCGCCTCGATGAGGATTTCGCCGCGCCCGACCCTATGATTGGTCACTCCGCCATCTTCCGCCACCCGGGCGCTGTACATGGCCATGGCCTTGGGATTGAGAGAGAGGATAAGGACATTCTTAATTCTCGGCAACGGCGAGCCGTCCGCCGTACGCAGATGAACGGAGACAGAAACCCCTTCCTGATCCATCGGTGCGTTGCCTTGCGCCGCCGGTCTTTCGCCAAATTCGGTCATTTTCTTTTCAATGCGGGCGATGCGTTGCTGGGGCGAAAGTATCGCCGCGACCGCGGCGCGTGTGCCCAGCGCCGAGAGCACGAGCAGCCCGCCTCCCACGAACAGCGCCGCCAGCAGCGCGCACCAGGTCAGCCGCAGGGCCGGACGATACCCCGGCACCAACAGCCGTTGGATGCGATCCTTCAGCCCGGAGGGATTGCCCCGGTCGGCCAAGGCCGGCGCCGCGGCCAGCGCTGCCCCGGCCACCTGGGCGAGCGTCCGCGCGTACTGCAATCGTTCTCCCGCCAGCCCAATGGCCATCGCATCGCAGCACGCCTCGCGTTCCTGCCGGATCTGCCGGCTGATCCACCAGACGGCGGGATTGAAAAACAAGAGCGACTCCGCCAGAAGCTGGCCCAAATTAACCAGATAATCGCCGCGCTGGATATGCGCCAGTTCGTGCAACAAAATCAGTTGCCACTGGCCCGGCGGCAGCGTCGTGACCATGGAAAGCGGCAAAATGAGAACCGGCGCCACCCAACCCATAACCGCCGGCGATGTCAATTGCCCTGTCACCACCACCCGGATGCGACGGGCCAACCCCAGCTTCCCCCGCGCCTCCTCGATCAGTTTCAACACCGTCTCGTTCTCCAGCGGGCCGCACCTCCGGCGCAACGTCTCCGCCTCCACCACCAACCAGCCGGCCCGCCCCAGCATGACCGCCGCCCCGCCCAGCCAGACCAAGGCAATCCAGGGAGTCCACCGCCCTTGTGGCGTCCTCTCCGCAGGCTCAGGCGCCAACGCCGCGGCAACATTAGGGGAGGACGCGACCACCCCTGCTGTCGGCGCCTTGACCGCAGCCGCAGATGTGGCACTGGACGATTGGCCAATGGGCCGCCCCTGCAACACAGCCCAGGCAACCATTCCCCCCAGCACCACGGCCAGCAACGCGCCCACGCACCACCGGTAGCGCCTCCCCGGGTCGGTCTTCCCGCGCAAAACCCAATACAATCCCCCGGCGGCCAATCCCCCCAGCCACAACGTGTGCAGCAAGGCCTTGACCACACAAGCCCATTGCTCCGAGGCCAGCGATTGCAGCAGCAGGTTCATTGTTTTCCTTTCCTGGGAGCGTCCGCCCCGCCTCCGCCCCTTTGTTCATGCCGGGCGATGATCTCCTTGATCTCCTCCAATTCGCGGCCGCTGACCCGCTCTTCCGCCAGCAGATGTTGCAACGCCGTCGCCGCGCTGCCCCCGAAAACCTGCCGCACCAAGCCGCGCAACAACGGCCCCGCCACCTTCCGGCGCGAAACCCGCGCCTGATAAACGTGGACATTGCCCTCCGCCACATGCGAGACCAGCCCTTTCTTCTCCATCACCTGCATGACCGACAGGATCGTGGTGTAGGCGCGCGCCTTGCCGTCCGGCATAACCTCCAGCACCTCCCGCACCGTGGACGGGCCCCGCCCCCACAACACCGACAACACCTGCATTTCCAGCCGCGAAGGCTCGCGATTTTCCATAAGTTTTTCAGGCTTTTTCTCTACTGTAATGCTAGTAGATACTACATCTCTAGTAGATGTCAAGGGCCATCTTTAAAAATTTTCGCCGGGCGGCCATGCGCCGGTCATGGGCTGGCCGGGAAAGTTGTTCCCTGGCCTCCAAATGCTTTGCGAAAGCGCCGTGGAATGATTTGACAGGGGAAAATGGGCCGCCTAAAGTCAGCGGCCAGGCACCTTGGCCGCCGGGCCAGACCTGCAGAACACACTACCATGAAGCCGCGTCTCCACCACCCCTTTCCCGGATTTCCGAATCGTAATTCTAATCCGAAACATCCCATGAAGCCGCGTTTCCTCCTGCCCTTTTTCAGGCTGGCGCTGCTCGCCCTGGCCTTGGCCGCGGCGTCCAGCGCGCCCTCCCAGGAACCGGTCCCCGCCCCGGTCGAAATCACGATTGATGCCTCTCAAACCGGCGCGCCCATCAACCCGCATATTTACGGACAGTTTATCGAGCATATGGGCCGGTGCATCTATGGCGGCATCTGGGCGGAGATGCTGGAAGACCGCAAATTCTATTTTCCCGTGCCCGCTCCCGGAGCCATTTGGAAGCAGACCCGCGCCCAGGCCACCGTGCTGGCCGCTTCGCCCTGGAAAGTCATCGGGCCGCCGGGGACGGTGCAAATGGTGGAAAAGGACGCCTGCGTTGGCCGGCATTCGCCGCACATCATGGCGCCCGGCGGGGGAGTCACGGTGGGGATCTATCAGGAGGACTTGGGATTGCTCACCAACAAGACCTACACCGGATACGTTGTCCTGGCGGGGGACGGCAAGGTGGCGCCCGTGACGGTCAGCCTGGCCTGGGGCGCGGGCAGCGCGAACCAGGCGGCGCAAACCATCCGGCATGTCGGCTCCAAATTTGCCAGGGTGCCTTTCCACTTCACGGTGGGCGGCGCCAGCGACCACGGCCGCCTGGCCATCACCACTTCCGGACAGGGCACGCTCAAGATCGGCTGCGTCTCCCTCATGCCGGGCGACAATGTTGAAGGCTTCCGCAAGGACACGCTGGACCTGCTCAAGCAACTGGGCGGCACGATTTATCGCTGGCCAGGCGGCAATTTTGTCAGCGGTTATGACTGGCGCGACGGCGTGGGCGAGCGCGACCAACGGCCCCCCCGCGCCAACCCGGCCTGGGCCGGCCTGGAGCCAAACGACGTCGGCCTGGCCGAATTCGCGCGCTTTTGCGAGTTGATCGGCACCGAACCGATGATCGCTGTCAACACGGGTTTCGGCGACGCGTCTTCGGCGGCGGCGGAGGTCGAATATGCCAACGGCTCCACCGGCACGCCGATGGGGAAATGGCGCGCCCAAAACGGGCATCCCAAGCCCTTCGCCATCCAATGGTGGTGCGTGGGCAATGAAATGTGGGGCTCCTGGCAACTGGGCTACATGGCCTCCTCCCAATACGTCCTCAAACACAACTGGGTGGAGGAAAAAATGCGCCGGGTGGATCCCACCATCCGGACCATCGCCAGCGGCAACCTCGGGGCCTGGAGCCGGGCCATGCTGACCAACTGCGCCGATCACATGAATTTGATCAGCGAACATTTCTACGTCAACACCAACCTCCCCGACGTGGCCGCGCACATGCAACAAGCGCCCGCCCGCATCAAACGCATCGCCGAGGCCCACCGCCAATACCGCCGCGAAATCCCCTCTCTCCAGGGCAGGGACATCCGCATCGCCCTGGATGAATGGAACTATGCTTACGGCCCTCATTTCTTCGGCGAGGGGGGCCGGCGCTTTTTCCTCGAAGACGCCCTGGGCATTGCCGCCGCGCTGCACGAGTGTTTCCGCAACAGCGACCTGATTGACATGGCCAATTACGCCCAGACCGTCAATGTCCTCGGCTGCGTCAAAACCACCAAAACGCGCGCCGAATTCGATGCCACCGCCTTTCCCCTCCTGCTCTATCGCGCCCAGTTCGGCACCCTCCCGCTGCCGGTGGAAAATCCGGCCGCGCCCGTGGACATTGCCGCGGCGCTGACCGGTGACAAAAAAACCCTGACCATCGGCGTGGTCAATCCCAAGGGCGCGGCGGTGGCGCTGACCTTGAACCTGAAATCGGCGCGGATAACCGGTTACGGGAAGGCCTGGCTGATTCTAGGCCGAATCCGCCCGACCCGCTGGCTTTCAACCAGCCCGGCGAGAAGCGCCAAGTGGACCTGCATGAGTATCCGGCAAACCTGAACTGGCCCGTGACCGTTCCGGCCTATAGCATCGCCCTGTTCCGCTTCCCAGTGGCGCAGGATTAGGAAAATTGGGAACGCGAGTCAGGGGCACTAATGTCAGGATGTTGCAGATTGAATCTGGAGGGCTTAACACACGGACGGATGGTTGAATGAATAATTGTTGGCTGAGATCGCCATGGCAGCAAACCATTGTGAAAGGATGAAGAAATGAAACCTGTTCTGATCACGATGTTGCTCTGCTCTTTGATTTGGTTGCCGGGTGTTACAAGGATCCCGCGCCGACGGCCCCGGGCGGCGGCCTGAAACAGCAAGTGCATCTCCCCCTCCGTGGCCTCAGTCGTCTCCTGTTCAAGACGCTTCTTCATTCTGCGTTTTGCAGTTCGATGGAAGTGGCGAACGGGCGGAGGGGAGCACGGGCGAAAAAAGCCATTTGGCGGCGGTCATAGTCCGCCGCTACAGGCGGTGGATGCAGGTTTCCGGTTGTCCGATTCCGGGTTATGGTCTATATTAGAAATGTGAGGTTCCGCTGTCCAAATTGTTTGCCGGGCGCGATCGCCATCGTGTCGTCCATTTTATTTCCCATCTGTTCATCCAGCCAGACCAACCAGACCAAATTCACCCGCCTGTGCGACGAAACCACCGCCACGCCGCCCACGGAAAAAATGGCTCCGTCCGCGCCCGGTTTCAAAAACAACGGGACGGCCACGGCAGCCTCCGCCGGCGGCTACGGCCCCTTGAAGAGTGTTGGAGAGCCGGTTGGTTTACAAAAATGCAAGAGAGATTTTTTATGACGACTGGCCAGCTCCATTCCCCCCCGGCGGCCCTGCCGTTGAGCGTTGCCCGGAAGGCAGAGGCAAACCAATTTTCGGGCGGCCGCCTCGCCGCCACGGCGCTGCTGGCGGCGTGCTGGCTTGGGTTTTCGCTGCCGGCCCAAGCGGCGCAACAGGTGCTCAAAGGCCATGTGCCGGCGATCACCAAACGGCTCGCGTCCATCGGCCCACTGGAGGGCAGCACGCGCCTGGACCTGGCAATCGGTTTGCCGTTGCGCAACCGCGAGAAACTGACCAACCTGCTGCAAGAGCTTTATCAGCCGTCGAATGCCAATTTTCGCCACTATTTGACCGCCGGCCAGTTCGCCTCCTCCTTTGGCCCCAGCCGGGAGGACTACCAGGCGGTGGCTGATTTCGCGAAGTCCCGCGGGCTGATCGTCAAAGGGACCCATCCCAACCGCACTTTGCTGGATGTCAGCGGGTCGGTCGCGGACATCGAGAAGGCCTTTCACATCAAGATGCGCGTCTATCAACACCCGGTTGAGAACCGCACTTTTTTCGCTCCGGATGTGGAACCGTCGCTGGACCTGGATATTCCCGTGCTGGCCATCAGCGGCCTGGACAATTATGTGCGGCCGCGTCCACCGAAACACCGGTTGGGCGCGCAGGTCCACCCGGCGATCCGTCCGTTGGGCGGCGGCGGTGGCGGCGGCGGCGGGGGCGGCAACACCGGCCCCTTCGAGGGCTATGATTTCCGCAACGCTTACGCCGCCGGCGTTTCGCAGGACGGCACCGGACAGACGGTCGGGCTGTTTGAACTTTTCGGTTTCTCCGCCCAGGACATCCAGGACTTCGAAGACGAGGCCGGCATTTTTCCCTACGTCAACGTGCAACCGGTTCCGATTGACGGCGGCCCGGGCGATCCCGCGAACGTTGATTGGATTGATTACCCGGGTTACCTCGATTATTCCTTCGAGGTCACGGGAGACATTGAAATGGCGATTTCCATGGCGCCGGGGTTGACCAACGTGCTGGTCTATGAAGGTCCCACGCCGCTGGATGTGCCGCCCTTGGGGATAAACTATATCCAAGATGCTGCAACGACTGCCCTAATCAACGATGTGCTTAACAGCATGGCCACGGATGACTTGGCCGAGCAACTGAGTTGCTCCTACGGGTTCGATATTAATCTCTCGACGGTGCAGATATTCCAACAATTTGCCGCGCAAGGTCAGAGCTTCTTTTTAGCCAGTGGCGATAGCGGCGCGTTTCCGGCAGCCATTGACGAACCGGCCGACGACCCCTATCTCACGGTGGTGGGCGGAACGACGTTGACAACCTCGAGTTCGGATGGCTCGTGGATGTCGGAAACCGCCTGGCTTACGCCGGCGGGTCCCGACGGCCTGGGTGGTACTACTCCGGAGCAGGCGACGGGCGGCGGTGTGAGTCTCGCTTACGGCATCCCGGCCTGGCAGCAGGGCATCAGCATGAGCGCCAACCAAGGCTCCACCACCATGCGCAACCTGCCGGACGTCTCCTCGGTGGCCAACAACATAACTATCGTGTGGGGCAACGATTTTATTGGAGCCTCCTCTGACTGGCCGGAAGGGGGCACCAGCCTGGCTGCCCCCCTCTGGGCGGGTTTCATGGCGCTGGTCAACCAGCAGGCCGCCGCCAACGGCCAGCCCCCAATCGGCTTTGCCAATCCCGCCCTTTACGCCATTGGAAAGAGCACCAACTACCATTCCTGCTTTCACGACATTACGACTGGAAACAACTTCAGTGCCAGCAGTCCAAGCAAGTACTCCGCGACGGCCGGGTATGACCTCTGCACCGGCTGGGGCACGATGATCGGCAGCAATCTGATGCCGGCGCTGCTGGCCCCTCCGGCGGAAAACCTGGTCGTCTCGCCGCCCGTGGGCTTTACCTCCGTCGGACCTGGCGGCGGGCCTTTTACGGTGGCTTCCCAAACTTACACCCTGACCAATATCGGCTCGACCCCATTGCATTGGAGCCTCGTCAACACCTCCCTTTGGCTCACCGTTTCCTCGACCGCCGGCACGCTCATGGCCCACGGCGCCTCGACTTGCACGGTCGGCCTCAATGCGGCGGCCAGCAATTTTTTGATCGGAAACTACAGCGGCAATGTTGCCATTCTTGACCTGACCGGCGGCATGGCCCAAAACCGGCAATTTGATTTGTACGCGGGCAACGGCGGCTTTGAAAGCAGCGACTTCACCGACTGGAACTTTTCCGCCGACACCAACTATACGTTTGTCTTGAGCGCCGATGACACGGACGTGGGTGGAACCAACGCGTTGCCGGGCATATCCGATGGGCCATTCGTGCATGCAGGTCTTTATGGCGCCTACCTCGGACAGTATCCCACCAATGGTTCCCTCTCCCAAGCCGTGGCCACCAGGCCCGGTCAGGAATACCTGGTATCCTTTTGGTTGACAAGCGTTGCCGACAACCACGGAGCGACGGCCCCGAACGACTTCGCCGCGCGCTGGAACGGCGCGACCCTCTACGCTCTGACCAACGGGGCCGCCTTCGCCTGGACCAACCTGCAATTCGCCGTTCCTGCCACCGCCGCCCGCACCACGCTGGAATTTGATTTCGAAAATGTCCCGGCGGCATTTGGCTTGGACGACATCAGCGTGGAAACCGTTCCCGCGCCGGTTTTGCAGTCAGTCGCCCTGGCCGGCGGCAACATCACGCTCACCTGGAGCGGTCTGGCCAACCTTTCCTATCAGGTTCAGGCGGCCAGCGATTTGATCAATCCCAACTGGACGAACATCCCCCCCGCCATAATCGCCCCCGGCAATTTGGTGAGCGCATCTGAGCCTGTGGGCAAGGCATCGCAGCAGTTTTACCGGGTGGTACTGCTGCCGGCTCACTGAGTAACGCCGTGGCAAAACGCGGTGATGGGATGAGGAGGACGAAGGACTGATTTTGCCCGCTCTTATTCTGAATCCCGATTTCAACCTCTCATGACAAAGAATAAGATTAAGACCAGGATGAACATTGAGTGCGGGAACGGTCGCGCCGCCGCCGGAACTAGGGGGGCCGAATTTTTGCGTAAAAAGATGTTGACATATAGACAATAATGGGGTAAACAATCCCCATGAAGAAAAATTCCGATGCCCCCGGCCCGCGCTACCGGGCCTTGCTCCAGATGTTGCGCACGGCGGACAACCTCTGGAACGCCAGCCGCGTCTTTTTTGGCCGCTGGGACCTCAGCCCCAGCCAGTTCAACGTCCTCAACCTCTTGCACGGGGAACCGGCCGGGCTGAGCCAGATCGAGATCAGCCGCCTGCTCATCATGCACCGCTCCAACGCCACCGGCCTGATTGACCGCCTGGAGGAGAGGGGCCTGCTCCACCGCCGCGCCACCCCCGGCGACCGCCGCGCCTGGCGGGTGGTCCTGGCCCCCTCCGCGCGCCAATTGATTGGAGAAATTCTCCCCGGCTATTACCGCCTGGCGGAGGAGGTTTGGGGCGATCTGCCCGTCGCCCGCGTCAGCCAGCTTCTGGCCGACTTGTCCCGCCTCGACGCCAATCTTGCCCGCCTCGAACCCAAACTGGCCCCATGAACCGCGCCCGCAATTATTTCCTGCTCTTGGCCAGCCAGTTCTGGAGCGCCTTCGGCGACAATTTCATTTTGATCGTGATCCTGGGGCCGATCATGACCCAATTCCAGGCCCGCCAAATCACCGCCCAGGCCCAGAGCATCGCCAACATCTATTACACTTGTCTGCTCTTCGTGCCCTACGTTCTGCTGGCGCCCCTGGCCGGTTACCTGAACGATCGCTTCGCCAAAAACCGCTGGTTGCTGGGCGGCAACGCCGTCAAATTGCTCGGCACGGGCCTGGTCGCCCTCGGCGTCCATTCTGCGCCGGTCTGGCAGGGCATCGGTTATTTCGTGGTCGGGATCGGGGCCTGCGTTTATTCGCCGGCCAAGTACGGCATCCTGCCGGAAATCCTCCCCGCGGAACGCCTGGTCAAAGCCAACGGCGCCATGGAATTTCTGACCTTGATCGGCATCCTCACCGGCAGCTTCTTCGGCTCGTTGGCGTTTGACCATTTGCCGTTGTCACGCTGCTACGCCATCGTGGGCGGCGTTTACGGGCTGTCGCTCGCGCTCAATCTCCTCATGTCCAAAACACCCTCCTATCCCGAGGTGCGGTTGCGCCACAGCCTGGCCAGCTTTTTCCAAAATCTCGCCGCCCTGTTCTCGCAAAAGCGCCTGGCCCGCATCCTCGTCGGCACGGCCTTGTTTTGGATTTGCGGCGCGAGCATGAAGATGAACTTCCAGCCCTGGGGCCAGCAAATCCTCAAACTCGAATCCATGACGCAGATCAACCTCCTGGGCCTCTGGCTGAGCCTGGGCGTCATGGCCGGCAGCATTTTGGCCGGACAACTCTACCGCGTGGGCGATCTCCACGCCGCCCGCCGTCACGGCTGGCTGCTGGCCTGCGCGCTGGGCGCGCTCGCCCTGGTGGGCAGCCTGATGGACGCCGGCTTCAGCCAGGCCCGGCTCCTGGCCGTGGTCACATTAGTATTGACGGGTCTCTTTGCCGGGCTTTTTCTGATTCCGTTGAACGCCGCCTTGCAGGACGAGTCGCACAAGGACAAGCTGGGCAAGACCATTGCCACCCAGAACGGTTTTGAGAACCTGGCCATGCTGGGCGGCGGCGTCACCGCCTTTTGCCAGGTCAAATCCGGATTCAATCCCTCGCAGCTTTTGCTGGCCCTGGCCCTTTTCGTGGCCCTCGTGGTCGTCTGGTTGAAAATCCCGGCCCGCCCGAACCTGGAGAATGACAAAAAACATGAAGGCATCACCGCCCATTAAAGAGATTGGGCTTGGGCGGGCTTTGCTCTGCGCCGCCGGCGCCGTCGCTTGCTTCAGCCTGGCCTATGCCTTCACCAGTTGCGAGTTTTTGATCGCCGGCTTTTTTGCCTGTCTGTTCCCGCTGGCCCGGTTGTCCGTGGCCGTGACGGCGGCGCTGATGGGATGGCTGGCTGTGGCCGCCCTCCGGAAAAGAATGGAAAATCGTGTTCACCTCTCCTCCCCATGAAAAACATTCTTCGCTTGATCCTGCGGTTGTTGTTTGGTTATCACGCCTTTAACACGGCCGCGCTGCAGGAGCCGGGGCCGCTCCTGCTCCTGCCCAACCACGTCTCGTGGCTTGACTGGCTTTTTCTGGGCTGCTGCCTGGACGGGCGCTGGCGCTTCGTCGTCTCCGCCCAGGCCGCCCAGGTCAGTTTCGTCCATCGCTTCATTATGATCAACCGCCTCACCTTCCCGGTGGACACCGATTCGCCCTACGCTGTCAAGCGCATGGCGGAACATTTGCAGGCCGGCGGAAAACTGGTCATCTTCCCTGAAGGCCGCCTCTCCCGCACCGGCGCCCTCATGAAACTGTTTGACGGCACCGGCTTCCTGCTGTTCAAAACCAACGCCAAAGTCATCACCTGCTATTTGCGCGGCGCCCGCCGCCTCCCCTTCTCGCCCAATCCAAACCGGAAGAAATGGTTCGCCCGCGTCACCGCCCATTTCAGCGGCCTGTTGACGCCGCCGCGCCTGACGGGCATGAGCACCGCGCGCGCCCGGCAAAAACTCACCCGCTGGCTCTACGACACCATGGTCCAACAGCAATTCGACGTCGAGCTGGCCGCCTCGCCCAAAAACGTCCTGGCCGCCATCCTGCAAACCGCGCGGCAGTTTCCCGGCGTCGTCGCGCTGGAAGATGTCACGCATAAAAAGCTGACTTACCGGCGGCTCCTGGCCGGGGCGGACGCGCTGGCCGGCCAGTGGCGGCGGCAATGGCCCGGCGGCGGCCCGGCGCGCGTGGGCGTGCTGCTCCCCAGTTCCCTGGCCATGCCGGTCACCTTGCTCAGCCTGTGGCGGGCGCAAAAAATTCCGGCCATTCTCAACTTTTCCACCGGCGTCGCCACCATGCTGGCCTGCGCCCAACTGGCCGGGCTGAAACAAATCATCACCTCCAAAACTTTTCTGGAGCGGGCCAGATTAAACCTGCAAGTGCTTCAGGACGCCGGCCTGGAGTTGCTTTATCTGGAAGACATCCGCGCCAAAATCTCGCGCGCCGCCCAATTCCGCTCCCTGCTGCGAGTGGTCTTCCGCCCGCAATCTTTGATCCCCGATCCCCGATTCGCCATCTTTGATCCGCCCTCCGAAGTGGCCCTGGTTCTTTTCACCAGCGGCTCGGAAGGCACGCCCAAGGGAGTGGAACTGACCCATGCCAACCTGGTGGCCAATGTCCGCCAATTGCTGGCGGTGCTGGATGTGACGGAGGCCGACCGCATTTTCAACTGCCTGCCCCTGTTTCACAGCTTTGGCATCGTCGCCACCATCCTGCCTTTGATCCACGGCTGCTATGTTTTCCTCTATCCATCCCCGCTGCACTGCCGGGTGATTCCGACCTTGATCTACAACCTGGATTGCACCATTTTCATCGGCACCAACACCTTTCTCAACGGCTACGCCCGCAAGGCCAATCCGTTCGATTTCCGCTCCCTGCGCCTGCTCCTCGCCGCCGCCGAAAAACTCCAGGAAGCGACCGCCAGCGCCTGGGCGCGCCAGTTTGGCGTGCGGATTTTGGAAGGTTACGGCGCGACCGAATGCAGCCCCACCATCACGGTCAATACCCCGGTCCACCCGCGCTTTGGCACCGCCGGCCGGTTCCTGCCGGGCATCGAATACAAATTCGAGCCGGTGGAAGGCGTGGCCCAGGGCGGCCGCTTATGGGTGCGCGGCCCCAACCTCATGCGCGGCTATTTGAACCCGGAGGCCAATGAAAAATTCCTCGCCGGCCGCGGCTGGTACGACACCGGCGACATCGCCAGCGTGGATGAAGACGGCTTCCTGCAAATCCTGGGCCGCCTCAAACGCTTCGCCAAAGTCAGCGGCGAAATGGTCAGCCTCACCGCCGCCGAAGAAGCCCTGGCCGGCGCCTTCCCGCAATATGGGTTGCGCTTTCAAGTCGCCGTCCTGGCCCGTCCCGACCCCGAGCGGGGCGAGTGCCTGGTCGCGGTGGCCAACGACCAGAGAGTGACCATGGACGAAATTCGCGCCGCCATCAGGGCCAGGGGCTTGAGCAACCTTTATGTGCCGCGCGAAATCAAATACACCCGCGAAATTCCCAAGCTGGGAACCGGCAAATTGGACCATCGCGCCCTGCAAAAACTTGTCATGTAGATTTATGAATGCCGTTTTCCTCGCTTTTGTCCTTTGCGTCGCTCTGGCGCAACCAGTAAAGGCCGCGCCCGTGCCCGCCCAAAAACAGCCCGGCGCCCAAGCCGCGCCGCCGGATTGTGTCATCCTGATGCATGGATTGGGCCGGACTCCTCTGAGCATGAAGTGGCTGGAATGGACGCTGGAGCGGGCCGGCTACCAAGTCGTCAACTTGGGCTATCCGTCACGCCGGTTCAACGTCCAACGGCTGGCAGAAGATTACCTGGACAAGGCCGTCGTTGCCCGGAGCCAGGCTGGGCGGATTCACTTTGTCACCCATTCCTTGGGGGGCATCGTGCTGCGAGACTATTTGGCCGGTCGTGCCATGACCAACCTCGGCCGCGTCGTCATGCTCGCGCCGCCCAATCACGGCAGCGAGCTGGCGGACCGCCTCAAGCAAAGCGCCCTGGGCCGCTGGATTCTTGGTCCGGCCGGCTGCCAACTCGGCACCGGCGCGTCGGAATTGCCCGAGCGGCTGGGGCCGGCCCATTTCCAAGCCGGCGTGATCGCGGCGGATGGCCCGGTTCATCCCTGGTTTTATCGAGTCTTCTCCGGCCCCAACGACGGCAAAGTATC
This sequence comes from uncultured Verrucomicrobiae bacterium, assembly GCA_963707025.1. Lineage (GTDB taxonomy): Bacteria > Verrucomicrobiota > Verrucomicrobiia > Limisphaerales > Palsa-1400 > JBEKOF01. The sequence goes on from CAVPOM010000009.1 coordinate 339,142, forward strand.
AGTGGAGAGCGCCAAACTGGACGGCATGGCTGATTTCCTGGTGGTGCCTGGCAGCCACACCTGGATCATGTGGCGCTCCGACACGGCACGCCAGGTTTTGGCCTTTTTGCAACACGGCCATTTCGCGCGGGACCAGCAACGGTAAGCCCCAATTAGTGCGAATGGTCGAATGTTGATGTCGAGCTAGCCATTTTCTTTAGGCTCCCACAACTCGATGGGATTCCCTTCCGGATCATGTAATCGGGCGAACCGGCCGTTGGGGTGGATTTCGGGATCCACGGCGACCTCGATGCCCGCAGCACGGAGCTGTGCCGCCATGGCCTCCAGGTCCCTCACGCGAAAGTTCATCATCCAGCTCTGCTTCTTCTTCCCGAAGTAATCGGTATCCCTGGGGAACGCGGCCAATACGGTCGGGCCCGCTTCCTGGCGCCAGGGTGGCTGATGGTAGTCCGACGGTGCGGGATCAACTCCGAGGTTTTCCTGATACCACCGGCCCATTGCCAGGGGATCCTTCGCCCGGAAGAAGATGCCTCCGATGCCGGTGACTCGCTCCATATTCAGTCCTCAGCTAAAAACCAATTGTGTCAAACACACATTTAAAGCCGGTATTTTGAACCGCCACATTTCGGGGGAGGCTCGATGCGCGGCGGAATGGGAACACGCCGGCGCAGTTCCACCGGAGGCGGGACCGGGGGCGGAGGGGGTGCTTTCGGCGGTGGCGGCGGCAGAGAGGCCGCTGTCTTTATTTCTGAAACCCACTGGCTGGCCCGGCTGGTCGTCTCCCCGATCTTTTCCGCGGCCATTTTCAATCCGCCGCTCAATTCGGCGCTGGCCCGGGTCAGCAGTTCCTCCGCCGCCGCACCGATGGAGGGCATGGGCGGCGACGCCGGGGTCGGCACGGAGGCACGGTCCAGTGCGTCGTAGCCATTGACAATCCAATCCAGCTTGCCGGTGGCCGTGTCCACCATCAGCCCATGCACCGGAATTTTCGGTCCAATGAGCGGGCTGCGGCGCGCAAAATCCACGCCGCGGATGACGTTCTGCTGTTCGCTGGCAAACACCCCGAAGTAATCCGTCAAGTTTTCCGGCAAGACATGCCGCTCAATGCCCAACGCCTTGAAACGGTCAATCAACTGGCTGATCGTGGTCTCGCGGACTTTGCAGTCGGTATGGCCGATGATGGCGATTTCGCGTCCGCCCTTCAGCGCGCAAGCCAGGGCCATGGAGCGCATCGTGCTGCTCAAGGGGCTGGTGATGATGTTGCCGGCATTGCGCAGCCAGATGAAATACTCTTCCGGCAGGCCGAGGACTCCGGGAAAGAAGCGGTTCAGGCGCACGTCAATGCAGGTCAGCGCGACCACCGGCAGTTCCGCGGCGAAATCGGCGACGTGGACGCCGGCCCGGTTGTCGCCGGCGACGGCGCGATGATTGGCATCGAGAATGGCATCAAACAAGCGCATATTTACTTTGGGTTAAGTTTATTCTGAAGAGCTGTTGCGACCGCTCAGAGTCTTAAATAATCGTTGAGTGAGCTTCAAATGCTCTCGCAATGAGTCCAACTCAACTGGTTGGTCGGAAAAGCCGGGATAGCGGTCGGCGATATAGCCACTAGTGAGGACGGAGGCCGTTTCGCAGTACCAACCAAGATCAAGGGCGCGTTCCTCAAGTTCCTGAATCAATTCCGTCAGATCATGCGTCTTGCGCAGATTCCAACCCAGTTGGATTAACTTGCCCTTGCAAGCTTTCTCGGCGGTTTGTTGCAAATGGAACAGGCAATCTTCGGCATCACCTTCGGCTATTCGTTTGACGGCGCGATCAAGATCCTTCGCGGCGAAATCAAACCAGACCTGAGGATCACGAGGATTGGCGGGCATAGATTTTAACCCCGCTTCGCGCGATTTCGCCGTAAAGGCCAAACGGATGCGCTTGCTCGTAGGCCCACTGGCTTTTGGTGATGGCAATGACATCCAATGGCGGACGATGGCGAACCTTTGCCGCGGTCTTGAATGACGCCAAATTCGGACGATCCAATCCGTGCCCATCGGCCAGCACCACCAGCAAGTCCAGATCGCTGTTGTCCGTCGCTTTGCCGTCCGCCCGGGAGCCAAAAACCCAAACCTCTTCCACAGGCAGCGCATTGACCAGGGCGGCAACACATCTCGGCAAGACATCACCGGCTCTCTCACCGTGAACGACGGGCAAATCAATGACTTCTACACAGGCTTTCATGGACCACTTTCAATATAGTTGATCGCGGCGGAATTTGCCAGCAACTACGCCTCTCATTTGGACGGCGGCGCTTTTGTCCTCCGCGCGACCGCACGATGATTGGCATCAAGCATGGCATCGAAGAGGCGCATGAAAATATTTGATGGCGTTTTTGTACGGTGCCACGGCGTTCAAATAATTTTGGCTCCAGGCTTGGATGCTCTTGCCGCAAGCAGGATCAACCGGGATAAAAGTTGCTTCTTTTGGGATGGCCGATGGCGTGGTAAAGCAGCGCGCCGATGAAGTGCAGGAAGACCATGACCAGCACCCAGCAAATGCTCTCGGTGTCGCTGAGCCCCTTGTTTTGAATGGCGGAAACGAGCATCCAAATCCAGAACGCCGTAGCCAACAACGCCAGCGGGATGATGAAAAGCAAGAGGAGTAGAGGCTGAGACATATTTTGTCCTTTTTGGTTTACTTGTTCTCTTCCTTGCCCCGGCCCATCGCGTTTTTCAGCGCGGGCACCTGTTCGAGCAGCTTTTCAAATTTGATGCCTGTCAGGCTCTCGATCACCGGCGGCAACTGGGCGATGATCTGGGTGATGTCGCCGGTCAGTTTGCTGGCCCCGCCGCCGGCGCCGCCGCCGCTGTTGATGATGACGATCTTCTCGGTCTTGGCCAGCGGCTCGCTGACTTTGCCCGCCACTTCGGGCAGGATGCGCACGATCATTTCGATGACCGCCGCCTCGTTATATTGCTTGAAGGAATCGGCTTTGAGCTTCATGGCTTCGGCGGTGGCGCTCCTTGCGCCTCGATGATGGCCGCCTCGGCCAGGCCGCGCGCCTTGTTGGCATCGGCCTCGGCCAAGCCGGTCGCCTTGACCACGTCGGCGGCGGCAAAGCCCTTGGCCTTGGCCGCGGTGGCCGCGCCCGCCGCCTCGGTTTCGAGTTGGAATTTGCGTGGCGTTGGCCAGGGTTTCCACGCGGTAACGCTCGGCGTCGGCCGGTTTTTGCACGTTGGCTTCCAGCTCGCGCTGCCTGCGCTGGATTTCCTGCTGTTGCAACTCGATTTGCTTCTGCTTCTCAATGATGCTGACCTGGACCTCCTCGGCCTTGACCAGTTGGCCGGTCTTGAACTTCTGCAAATCGTAAGCCAGGTCGGCTTCGGCTTTCTTCTGATTGACTGCGGCCTGATAGACTGCGACGTTGCATTGATAATCCCGCTGCGCCTCGGCAATCTTGGTGTCGGCGAGCGAACTTGGCTTCCTGCCCGGCCTGGGTCGCCTGCGAGGACCGGATCATGGCGTCCCGGTCGGCTTCGGCCTGGGCGATGTCGGCGTCGCGTTTGACCTGGGCGATGCGCGGCTTGCCCAAGGCATCCAGATAACCCTGCGTGTCGCGAATATCGCGGATGGTGAAGCTGACAATGCCCAGCCCCATGTTGGCCATGTCGCCGGCGGCCACTTCCTGTACCTTGGAGGCGAAGGCGTCTCGGTTCTGGTAAATATCCTCCACCGTCATCGTGCCCAGAATGGCCCGCAAGTGGCCTTCCAGGGTCTGGGTGGCGACATTCTTGATCTCGTCGATCGTCTTGCTCAGCAACTGCTCGGCGGCGGTGGCGATGGAAATGTCGTCGCCTTTGATCTTGATCTGGGCCACCCCATCCACCTTGACCGGCACGCCTTTGCTGGTATAAACCTCCGGCGTCTGCACATCTATGGTCAGCAACTCCAGCGACAGCCGGTCCACTTTCTCCAGCACCGGGATGACGAAGGTGCCGCCGCCCTTGACAATGCGGAAGCCCCGGTCGCGCATCGTGCCGTCCGGGTCGGCGTAGCGATGTTTGCGCCCGGAAACGATCAGCACCTCGTTGGGGCCCACCTTGGTGTAGCGGCTGGCCCAAATGGCGGCAAAGACGAAAATGACAACGACTATTCCGACCGCCGCCATCACGCCTTTCGGACCGAGGCCGAGAATGTTGAGTTGTCCGAGCAGGAGCGAATTTGTAAGCATAGGTTTTTGGGAGTTTGGCCGAAGCCGTGGTTTAAAGGGGCGTGACGTAAAACTGCGTGCCGGTGATGCGGTTGATTTTGACCGTCTGCCCGCTCCCCACCGCGCAACCCGACTCGGTGCGCGCGGGCGCGGTGTAACGCGAACCGCCCTGCACATAGGCGATTTCCCCGACCCCCTGTTGCGGGATGGGCGAGATCACCGTGGCATCCTGGCCCACCAGCAGCCCGATGTGCCCCTCGCTGGTGCTTTGCGTCTTGTGAAAAATATAGCCGAAGACCCACAACACCGCTCCGGCGATAATCGCCCCGCCCAAAAGAGACAGCGGCATGCTGACCCAGACGCTGCGGGTGGCTTCGATGCTGGAGAAAATCATCCCGAAGCCGCCGAAAGCGGTGAGGAAGGAGCAAATCGTCGTCGGGCTGAAGGGCGACAACCCCGGCATGCCCGTATCGTTGAACCCGGCCTCGGCATGGCCACCCGTTCCGATTTCCGCGTGAGCGTCATGCCCTCCGCCCAACAGATGGCCGAACAACGCGCTGAAAATCGTGAACACCAGGCCCACAAAAAAACAAATTTCATAAACGATAGAGTCCATAAGTTTTTCTCCAATTAGATCACGCGTTATCTTGCGCGCCCTTATTATTAGCAGGTCCCTTTCCCGAAATCACCTACAAAATGACGCCCTGATTGTAGTCGTCCCAAACACCCCGCCGCCACCGGGCGCAGTCCGCCGCCACCCCATCCGCAACGGCCTGTCCGGCGCGCCGAAGCGCCTGGGGGACAAGCCCTTCCGCAACCATTCCCAGTCCCCCGCTGTTTTCAGTGGAATGAAAAGCGACGTTTGGTGCGTCATCATGGCTTTTGCCAATCCCGACGGGATTGAAGCTTTCGCCCAGGGTTGCGAGTTGCGAAGCCAGGCCACTCCGGCCAAGAATACAGGGAATCAGGAACCGGAAAGGGTTGAATTTCCAGCGCGGCAATGCTCCCCCTTAATACGTTTGTCGCCGCGGGTCAAAAACGGATCGGGGGTTCAGGCCGGTGGCCGCGGCCTCCGCGGAAACGGAGCCATCAGGGCGCCCTGCTGGCAAACAAATTCTCCGCCAGCTCCGCCTCCTGCGCCTGGGCTTCCGCCATCATTTGCCTTGCCTCCGCGTCGTCCCGGTCGCGCCGCAGAACCAGGCGGCACGCGTTCTGCGCCGCCTCGTGCTGTCCGGCGTCCAGGTGAATTCTGGCCAGGATTTTCAAAGCGGTCGCTTCGGTTGGATCAAGCGCGATGGCGCGGAGGGCCGCGTGGGCCGCCTCGGCGGTGCGTCCCAGCTTTTGGCAGGCCAGGGCCAGGCTGGAATGCGCCGCGGCCGATTTTGGCAGGAGGCGTGCCGCGCTCGTATAAGCCACCCGCGCCGTCCCGAAATTCCCCAGACCCATCTCCACATGCCCAAGGGCCAGCGGCACTTCCCCGTTGTCCGGCGCCTGTTGCATGGCCTGGGCCAGCCGCTCGCGCGCTTCGGCGATGTGCTCGCATCGCCAGGCCTCGTACGGCTCGGCGGCGCCTTCGGATTCCACCCCGTTTTCCGCCCGGTTGGCGGTGGCGAAAGCCTTCATATTTGCAGCAGGTTGAAGACGGACTCCGGGCTTAGATTGGCCTGCGCCGCCAGAGCGGGCGCGGACTGGGAAGGAAGGTTGGCGCGGATGAACTCGGTGACTTGATCGGCGCCGGCCGCGTCGCTGATTGTCGCAACTCCCGGCTCATCCAAAGGAACCAGTCCCTGCAGCCGCCCGAACGACGGATCGGCGCCGGAGGTTTTGGGGGCGGCGATGGCGGCGGGCGCGGGCGAAGAATCGGCGGCCCGGCCGTTCCGCAAATCCGGGGCGGTCGAGTCGGGCGAAAGACTGGTGTTGATGAACATGGAATTACTGGCCCAGCAAAGCTGGGGCCGGTTTGGATGCTGCGGACGCCGGTGGTTTGGCCAGGAAACGGGAAAGTGGCGGGCGGTTGTCCCTCAACGCTTCCTTGTTATTGCGTTGGATTTCATCATAGACCTCCTGGCGATGCACCGGCACCTCCCGCGCCGCCTCAATGCCGACTTTGACCATGTCGCCCTCCAGCCGCACAATCTTCACGACGATGCGGCCGTCAATTACGATGCTTTCGCCCGGTTTGCGAGATAGAATGAGCATAACATTGCGCCCGGAAACTTCACGAGGCGGCCAGTGGATGGTGCAGCGAGTATTTGGCCGCGTTATTCAGAATCACCTGCTTGCCGATAAGCGTGCGCCGGTTGATCACCACCGGGCCTTTCAAATTCACCGTCGCCTTGCCGTTGCCGCGCAAGGTCACGATGTTGAGCAAAAAAGCGTCGGATGGATCGGTCAGTCCCAGAAAATCAACCTCCTCATCGCTGATGTCCGGCTGATAATCGGCCACCAGGTGGGAGGGTGGCGCGACCAGAAACGCCCGCTTGGTGTCGTCCAGCATCTGGAACCACATGAACGGCTCCTCTGCCGGGTTGGCCAAAAGAACATACTCTTTGACATGCTCAAAGCCCAACAATCCGAACGGCAGCCGGATCGTCTCTCTTCCTTCACTTTGGCGTGTCTTTGGTTCGGTTAATTCTACAGTGATCATGTTCGTGTATAATCGTTGTGTTCATAGAGCAAAGGGTATGCCACACCTGTCACCGGGCCGAAAATGAGTCAAAAAGTCCCAAAACAGATGAAAAGAGCGCTCCGGGCCGGTTTCTCGGCCATAATCGGTCGGCAATGGGCAAAAACAGCTTGGCCCAAGCCAATCCAACCGGCCATATTTTCCTCCCCTTTTCTCCCCTTGCGCCGCTGGTACCGCCATCGGATGACCCTCTTTCTCGATGCGCCCGAGCTTCTCCTGGCGCGCCCATCGGAGATCAAATTCGCCTGGCAGGTCCAACCAGGAATTTATAATCACACGCCAAGAAAATGCCGATGGAGTTAATGTATTCGAGTTTTATATTGCACTTAGATTTATGCTGTATGCTGCCCTTTTTGGCGCGTTGACTCAAAGCCGCTGAAGCCATGGATTTGCCAAACCCAGCGGAATTTCTCCTGCCAGTCCGGGCCGGCCCGGCGGACTTTGCCGTCAGCCGCGATCCGCAAGCCGTGTTGTCCGCCGGGCCCCTGGGCGCGGGGTTGGGCGTCTGCTTTTACGACCCGCTGGCCAGGGCCGGCGGGTTGCTGCACGCCCTGCTGCCGGATTCGCGGCTGGATCCATCCCGAGCCGCCCAACAGCCTGGAATGTTTGTTGACACCGGCCTGGCAGCCCTGCTCCAGAACGTGCAGAACCTGGGAGCCAGGGCCGAAAATCTTCTGGTCTGCGTCGCCGGCGGCGGGCGGATTCTGGAGGAAGAAGCTGATTTTGACATCGGGGGACAAAACTGCGCCGCCTTGGAGGCTTGGCTGGCCGGCCCGGGCCTGAAAATCCATGCCGCGGCCGTGGCGGGCCAGGCCAGCCGGATTTTGCGGCTCAACCTCGCCACAGGACAGGTCCGGGTCAGGCTGGCCGCCGGGGAGAAGGACATCATTTTATGCCAACCATAAATCAGTACCTCAACCGCGCGCGCAATCTGCCGCCGGGCCGGGTGGTGCCGGACCTGCTGAAATTGCTCAAGCGCCCGAATCTGGACAGCAGCAGAATCGTCCATCTGCTGGCGCCCGACCCCATGCTGACGGCGCAGGTGCTGCGGATTTGCAACAGCGCCTTTTACGGAGCGACGCCGACGGAAGATTTGTCGGAAGCGGTGACGCGGATTGGTTTTCAGGAGACCTATCGCGTCGTGGCGGCGACCAGCGGAGCGCGCCTGCTTGGCTCGGCGCTGGCGGGTTACGGCATGGGGCCGGGCGAACTTTGGCGGCACGGCTTTGTCGCGGCGACGGCGGCGCAAATCATCGCCCGCGAACTGGGCGAAGCGGAGAATCTGGTTTTCACCGCGGCGCTGATGCATGACGTGGGCAAAGTGATCCTGGCCCCGGCGCTGGAGGCGGCCGGCGCGAACCTGTCTCAGGAAACCCCGGTCCCGATGACGCTGGTGGAAGCGGAGAGAAAATGGTTGGGCGTGGAGCACGCGGAGATGGGCGGCCGTTTGTTGGAACGCTGGAATTTCCCGCCGGAGATCGTTTCGGCGGTCTGGTTTCATCACGTCCCCAAAGGCGCGCGGTCGGATCGAAGGCTGGCGGCGCTGGTCTATGTAGGCAACGTCATCGCCTGTCTGATGGGCCACACCCACGGCCACCTGGCCCTGGCCATGCGGGGGCGCAGCGAAGTATTTTCCATTCTTGGTCTTGCGCCCGAGAGCCTGCCCCGCTTCATGCTGGCCACTTTCGACCAATTGCAGACCCCGGACGCCCTATCCGCCCTGGCCGCCGTTTGAGTCCCCGCGCATTTGCAGATGCCCATCCGCCGTCAAAATCCATGGTGGCCACGCAATGAGGACCACCGCCCCAATGGTTTGCAGAAGAACTTCGCCGGAGCAATGCGTGACTCTTGAGGGTAGGGCGGTCCCCGGATTATCGGGACCCGCCACTCGATGGTGGTGCGAGGTTGATTCTCCGGCCAGAGTCTGAGGACGCCACTTGCCTCGCGGCGCCTAAAAACTGGCATGCGAACGGTGGCCCCTTTTACCACGGGCGGCTAGGGAGCCGTGGTGTTTATGTAATCCAGAATGGACAGGTGCATGATCACCTCGCTGCTTTGCAGGGCGGCTTGATAGGCGGTCTGGGTCTGGTCCAGTTTCGTCAGGGTGGTGGCCAGGTCGGCGCTGGTGAGATTGGAGGTCTGGGTGGTAATGTTGGTGCCCAGTTGCGTGGCCGCGGTGCCGGCGCTCTCCAAGGTGGATTGAAGGACCCCATTGTCCGCAATTCCGGAAACAATGTTGTTCTCGTCCTTGGTCAAGTTGGGGCTGTCGGTGGAGGCGATGGCGGCGGTGTTGCCGGAAGTCAGGTTCTGTTGCAGCGAAATCAAATCACGGAACAAATCCGCGCCGGAACGGCTGTCGGCCAGGAGTCCGACCGGGCCGGTGCCGGTGGGGTTGCCCCCGGGAACCAGGGCCGAAACGGTCTGGCCGGGGCCGATCTGGCTTTGGGACAGGGCGGTGTTGCCCTTGTAAGTGACCGCGGTGACGTTGCCGTTGGCATCGGTGGTGGCGACAAACGGCGGCTGACTGTTCACGGTGCCGCCAAAAATGTAATGGCCCTGCGCGTCCTGGGTGTTGGCCGCCTGCAGTGCTTCCTGGATTAAATTGCCGACTTCCGTGGCGTAAGCAGCCATTTGAGTGGAGGAAGTGACGCCGCTGGCCTCAGTGGCGATTTCGCCGGCCTGTTCGGTGAGGGTTTGCAGGCTGTTCATGGCGGAGGCGGCGCTGGTGGCGGTGCCCTGAAGCTGGGTGATGTTGCCTTGGTATTGGGCATTGGCCCCGGCCTGCGCTTGCAGGTTGAGCACCTGTTCCATGGTGGCGGGGTCGTCCTCCGGCAAAGTGACTTTCAGACCCGTGGTGACCTCGCTTTGCAGTTGGATCTGCTGGCTTTGCAGTTGATTGGTCTGCGCCAGGAAATTGCTGGCGAATAAATCGGTGGAGATGCGCATAGGTTTTAATCCGGTTGGCAGTATTATTAGTGCTTCATGTTAATAACTGTCTCCATCATGGCGTTCAAGGTGGTGACCAGTTGGGCGGAGGCTTCGTAGGCCTTTTGGAACTCCATCAGATTGGTCATCTCTTGATCTATGGAAACCCCGCTTTGCGAACTGCGCTGATCGGTCAAGGTGGTGCTGATGGCCTGGCTGGTGTTGAGCTGCTCGGCCGCCGTGTCTATGGCATGGCCCAGGTTGGCGACGGCCTGGGCGTAGCTCTGGGTCAGGGACTGGTTGCCCAGGGCGGCGTTGTTCTGCGTGGCCAGGTCCGCCAGGGAAAGGGCGATCTGGCTGTCCCCGCCGGCCCCGGGGATGCTGCTGGCCTGGAACTGGGAGGGGTCGGAAACCAGGCTGCTGTTGACGCCGATGTCGGCGGCGCTGGTTCCGGTGAAAAAAACCTGGCCGGTGCCGCCGCTGGCATCATAGCCCGCCGAATATATATTATTGACTTGTGTAATGAGTTGCCCAGCCAGGGTGTCGAGGCTGGTTTGCAGGCCGGCCAGCGCGCCGTCGCGGGCGGCGATGTTGCCGCCGATGCTTCCGCCGGTCACGGCCAGGGGCGTGGCCCCATTCCCGTCCTGGATGAGGAGCTGTCCGCCTCCGGTGTCGTAAGTTTGCAGGCCGTCAACCGCCTGCCCGCCGCTGACCATGGACACGCCGCCGATGCTGATGTCCACGCTGCCGTTGGCCTGGGCGGCGGTGGAAATGTTGACCATGCTGGCGAGGTGCTCGATGGTTTGCTGGCGTGTATCCACCAAATCATCGGCCGTGCCTCCCCCGGCTTCGGCCAGGACGATCTGTAGGTTGAGGGTGGCGATCTGGCTCAAGTCCTGGTTGCTGGAGGCCACCTCGTTTTCAATGGTGGTGTTCAAATTGCCGCGGACCTGGCTGAGGTTGGCGGAAACCTGGTTGAATTGGTTGGTCACTTCCTGCGCGCTTTGCACGACCGTGGCCGGGTCGCCCGCGCCGGTGGTCATGCTGGAAAAGGAATTGAAAAGATTGGAGAGCATGGCGGCCAGGCCGGTGGTGCTGGCGGCGGAGGCGCTGGTGAGTTGCTCGCCCAGGTAAGCCTCGGCATTTTGCAGGGCGCTTTGCTGGGCGGTGAAGGAGCCGGTGAGGCTGTTTTCAGCGACAATTTGGTTGTCCAGCAGGCTGTCGCGAGATTCGCTGATGGAGACCACGTTGGCGCCGGTGCCTTCCTCCCCGGCGGGCGTTTCCAGCCCCGGGGTGGTTTGGACCACCGCCTGCTCGTCAGCGTAGCCCGGATTATTGACATTGGCCATGTTTTGTCCGGCCACGGCCATGGCCTCCTGCTGCGTGGCAAGAGACCGGGAAGCCAGATCGAGCGTACCAAAGAGTCCGAGCATAAATGGTTGGTTGGTGTCAGCCCACGGCGTTGTAAAGCGGGTGGACGTTGAGCACCGAGCCGCGCTTGTGGCCGTTGCCGTTATAGAGGGAGGTTTGACGCGCCGGAAAAAGCGTGCGCAACAATTCCTGCATCAATTCCACCGAGCGGCGCAACAGGACGTGGTTTTGCCGCGCCCGCTGGCGGACCCGTCCCAGCAATTGGTTGTTTTCATCCACCAACGCCCGCAGCAGCGGCCGGTAATCGGGCGGCAGGAGTGGGATCAAATGGGTGAACGAGGCGCTTTCCGGCTGGCGGCAGGCCAGCGCGGCCGCGCCGCGGCATTTCTCGCGCTGTTGCCGTGCGCCCTGGATGGCGGCGGCCTGGGCCTGAATGAGGCTGATGGACTGGAAAATCTCCCCGGCGGAGCGCGCTTTGACCTGCTCCTGCTGGCGGTCCAGCAGGACCAGCATTTCGCCATACTGCTGCAATTCCTCGCGCAACGCGGCGATAAGCGGCCCAAGGCTGTCGGTAGAGTCATTCATGGATTACTGGCTTGATTTTTTATGCAAGGCAACGGCCAGCGGCGTCAGGGTGGGAGGCGCCGCCGACGCGTTGGGCAATACCTGATGGGCCAGTTCGCCCTGCAAACTTTTGCCCAGCCCGAACGAGCCGGAGCGGCTGATGCTCTCGGCCAGTTGGTTGTTGATCATGTCATCATAAATCCCCGAGGTCGTGGCGTCCGCCGGGGAAGAGGGGGTGACCGAGGACTTGCGCGTTTCCTGCAACATCTGGCGCAACAGCACCGCTTCAAATTGCCGCGAAACTTCCGCCACTTTTTCCTGGTCGGGAATATTCTTGTTGGCCGCCAGATCGCGCAACGGCACGTCGCAAGCCTTGAGGTGGGGATGAAGCGCCAGGAGGTTCATGTTAGCGAAGGATTAATTCGGCCTGCAAGGCCCCCGCCTCTTTCATGGCTTCGAACATGGACATCATGTCGCGCGGGGTGACGCCGAGGGAATTGAGGGCGGAGGCGACCTTTTCCACCGTCGGCAATTCGGGCAGCGCCACCATGGATCCCTTGTCCTCTCTTATCTTGGCGTCGGTGCGGGTGGTGACGGCGGTGGTGCCGCCCTGGCTGAAAGCGTTGGGCTGCGACACGTCCTGGGTGGAGGCGATGCTGATGGTGACGTTGCCGTGGGAGACGGCGCAACTGGAGATGTGAATGCGCGCCGTGGCCACGATGGTGCCGGTGCGTTCGTTGATCACGATGCGGGCCGGAACGTCCGGCGTGACCAGCAGCATTTCCAACTGGGCAATGAAATCAATGGGCGACCCTCCCCAATTGGCCGGTATTTGCACCTGGACGCTGGTCGCATCCAGCGCCGTGGCGGAATTGGTAAATCTCTCATTGACGGCCACGGCCATGCGCGCGGCGGAAGTAAAATCCGGCTCGCGCAGGATCAGTTCCAAATGATGGTCGCTGATGATGGTGGCGGGGATTTCCCGCTCGACCAGCGCGCCGTTGATGATCGTCCCCACCGTGGGATGGTTCTTTTGCACGGTGGCGCCGCCCGCTCCCCCCGCGCCCGCGGATAGCCCGCCAATGGACAGTGTGCCCTGACCCACCGCATAAACATTGCCGTCGGCGCCGTACAAGGGGGTTTGAATCAACACGCCGCCTTGCAGGCTCTTGGCGTCGCCCATGGAAGAAACCACCACGTCCAGCCGGCTGCCAGGTTTGGCAAAGGCGGGGATGTCCGCCGTGACCATCACCACCGCCACGTTTTTGGCCGAGAGGGTGGTAATCGGCACGGTCAGCCCGTAGCGTTGCAGAAGGTTGGCCAGGGTTTGCAGCGTGTCAATCGGGTTCATATCGCCGTCGCCGGCCAGCCCGGTCACCAGTCCGAAGCCGGACAACTGGTTGTCCCGCGCGCCGGAGATCATGGCGATGTCCTTGATGCGCGAACCGGCCGCCGCGGCGGAGCCGGCCAAGGCCAGCCACGCGCCCAGCAACAAGACGTAACAACAAAAGGCGCGGCGCATGGCAAACCTCAGAACGGGTTGATCTTGTCCCAAATCCGGTTGAACCAGCCTTTGTTCTGGCTGTCGGTGATGGCGCCGTGCGAAACGAACTGGATGGAGGCGTCGGCGATATTATAGCTGAAAACGGTGTTGTTGGCGGCGATGTCGTCGTAGCGGATGGTGCCGCGCAGGATGGCGTCCTGTTTCTCACCGGAGAAGGCGGTGTGGCGGCGGCCTTCCACCACCAGGTTGCCGTTAGGCAGCACGTCAATGACCCGCACGGCCACCTGGTCGGTGATGGTTTCCGCATTGTTGATCTGGCCGCCGCCGGAATACGTGTTCTTGTCGGAGAAATTCAGCGCCGGATACGCTCCGCCCTTGGTCAGCAATCCGCTGGCGGCGGGACCGTAAAGGAAGCTGGCGATGCTGGCGTTGACCCCCGTCTGCTTGGCGGTGGTGGTGTTGTTATTGCGCGTGGCGGCGTTGTTTTGCTGCACGACGATGGTCACGATGTCGCCCACCCGCCGCGCCTTTTTATCGGCGAACATGGAACTGGGCGAGGTGTCCGTTTTCCAAAGCGAGTCCGCCACGACGCTGGTCACCTGGAAAGTGACCAACAGGGCGATCAAGTGGGCCGGGTCAAAGAGTAATGCGGATAGTTTCTTCATTTTGGACCTTTCCAGATAATTCACGCCTGGTTTTGGGGTTGCGCACCCGGACGATTTGCCCGAGCAAACCGTCTTCCAGGATTTCCACTTTGAGTGAAATGGTCAAACTCCCCTCCTCAAAAACCCCGTCCACCAACTGGCCGCGCTTGAGGAGCGGGCGCGGACGCACCGCGCGGCAGGGCACCGGCTGGCCGGCCGCGATGTTCTCCACCAGGGCCAGCGAGTTGTCGTCCTTGGAAATGTTCATGATCGCGTCGCGCGTCGCCAAAAGGTCGCGGCGCTCCATCACGATGTCGGCCTCGCGCAGCAACTGGCCGCGCGTCAGCGGGGAATGGGCCACCGCCGCCTCCCGCCAAATCTTGGCCTGCAACACCGCCTGCCAGTGGCCGACCCGTTCCGGGCCGTTCCACAAATCAAATCCGGCCACAAAATTAGGAATGACACCCGCCGCGGGCATCTCCCCGAGGGTGAGACGCAGCGGTTCGTCCGGGACGGTCACCGCCATCCAGGGACGGGCAAAACCCAGTTCCAATTCGCCCAGATCTTTAACGTAATCCCGCTGCAGCGTCGCCCTGAGCAGACCGGTCATTTCCACCTCGCCCAATTCGCGGGTCAGGCGCACCACCCGCACGCGGGCAGGGCCGGTCCAGTTGCTGGCGCTCATGCCCGCCACGTTCGTCCGGGCCAGAGCGAGGACCTGGTCGCGCGACAAAAAGATCGTTTGGCCCAGGGAGGGAGCTGGGGCCAAACGAATTCGTGGGAGGGCCACAGGCGGGTTTGCGTTGACGATCTGATTGAGGAAAATGCCGGAACTGTCCACCCGCGCCTCGGAGGGCAACTGCCAGGAATGGGCGGGCGCCGCAAGCTCCTTGCCGGCCACGGTCAGGGCGGGCTGCGAGGGCGGCTGTTCTGGAGCATCGCCCGCCCCGGCAGGCCAGCCGGAAAGGACGGCGGCCAGCGCCAGGGCGGGAATGCTCATATTGTTCTGCAAAGGTTTCATGCTCATCAGCGGCGCAGGTTGTTGCTCTCCTGCATCATTTCGTCGGCGGATTGCACGGACTTGGAGTTGACCTCGTAGGCGCGTTGCGCCACGATCATGTTGACCATTTCTTGGACGACCTTGACATTGGACATTTCCAGGTAGCCTTGTTGGAGCGTGCCGTATCCTTGTTGACCCGGCGTCCCCGTTTCCGGCGTCCCGGAAGCCAGGCTTTCCGTGTATAAATTGCCGCCAATGGAGTTCAGACCCGCCGGATTGGTGAACCGCACCAACTGCACCTGGAAATTCTGATTGCCGCTGGAGGAGGTGGTAGTGACCATGCCGTTGGAGCTGATGGTCACGCCGGTCGTCCCCACCGGAATGGGCTGAAAGCCGCCCTGCAAGGGCAATCCGTCGCTGGTCGTCACTTGCCCGGTGGCGGATCGTTTGAGGGCGCCGTCCCGCGTGTAGGCGATTGAGCCATCGGGCATTTGCACCTGGAAAAACCCGTCGCCATTGATCGCCAGATCCAGTTGTTCACCCGTCTGGGTCAGTTCGCCTTCCGTAAAAACTTTCGCGGTCGCGACCACGCGGCTGCCATGGCCCACCTGGATGCCGGTGGGCAATTGCGTCCCGCTGCCAGCCTCGGCCCCCGGCGCGCGGGTCGTCTCGTAGAGCAAGTCCTGGAACTCAATCTTACTTCGTTTAAAGCCGGTCGTGTTGACGTTGGCCAGGTTGTTGGCGATAACGTCCAGGTTGGCTTGCTGGGCTTCCATGCCCGAGGCGGATGAATAAAGAGATCGCACCATAAATTATATCAGGCCGGGTTGCCCAGGTCGGCGATGGTTTTGCTCAAACGATCATCCTGAATTTGGATGACATGCTGATTGGCCTCGAAGCCGCGCATGGCCGTCATCAGGCTGGCCATTTCCAGCACCGTCGAGCTGTTGGAGGTTTCCAGATAGCCCTGGCGCACCGTGGAGGTGACCGGCTGGGGCTGAACGCCGGGGTTTTGGGCCACAAAATAACTGGCGCTGATCTGGGTGAGCAGCCCCGGATTGTTGAACTCGGCCAGGGCCAGTTTGCCCTTTGAACTGGCGCCTTGGCTGATGTCGCCGCCGGAAGAAATGGTCATGGGCGTCGGGTCTTGCGGGTTCAGTTGCACCGGGATTTGAGCCGGCCCGGCCTGGCTCAACACCGGATAACCCTCCTTGGTGGACAGTTGGCCCTTGGCATTCATCTGAAATTCACCGTCCCGCGTATAGCCGGTCGTCCCGCCGGGCAGTTGCACCGCAAAAAACCCCTTGCCCTCAATGGCCACGTCGGTCGAGATACCGGTGGGCTTCATTTCCCCGCCGGTAAAATTGATGCTCGTCGTGCCTTGGGGAAGAACGAACATTTGCGGAGATTGGCTCCCGTTTAAGCCGCCCGGCATCAATCCCGCTTGCACCGCCGCAATGGACAACTGCTGTTTCTTATAGCCGGGCACCGAACTGGACGCCAGATTGTCCGCAATGATCTCCTGCCAACGGCTGTTGGTATTCAGAGCGGCGCCTGCCTGGAACAAACTAACATTCACGAACTCCAGCGGAGCAACGACTATGCCACGGGAAAAAGCCGTTGAATTACAGGCACTTACAAATTTCGAACCGCCCGACCGGGGCAAAACTTGCCATGAGCGCCGGGCTAAAATTGCCCCTTTGCCAACGCGGCACGATTATCAAACGAAGGCGCCAGCGATGCGCGGGCCGATTTGCATCCTCCCAACGACGACCGCGCCGGCTTCCACCAAGAAATGCCAGGGCATGCACGTCGCCAAACAACCGCGCGGTGGACTTCAGGGCGACAGAGTTCCGGGCGCGGAGATTGGCGGCAAGTTCCCCGGCGATTTCCGCTGAGCCAACCGTCAATGAGTCCGGCCAGCGAAAATGTGTTCCCAACGGAATGATCAGGTGGCTGGCAGTCAAGCTGCCTTTAATGTCGGCCGTCGGGTAAATCGTCAACGACCGTTCCACGGCCAGCTTGCCGCGGAATTGTCCCCTGATGACCGCGTCGCCCACAATGGAATCGGTGTTAATGACACAACCTTTGGGCTCGATGACGAACACCCCTTTGGTCTTGAAATTCTTGCCGATGGCGCTCGTGATGCGATAATCGTGCAGGTCCACGTAGGCGCTGCATTGTCTGCACATCGTGGACTCGGCGCTGGCCGGCACCTCCAGTTCGGCCCCGCACCCGAAACAGGCGACCCGTCTCTGTTGCGGCGCCGGGGCGGGCGCTTGCGGCGCAGGGCTGAGAATGTCCTGAACGCGGAGATGCCGCCCGCACTCTTTACAAAAGGTGGAGTAGGCCGAGCGCGGCTCCTTCTGCTGGTGCCCGCAGTGCGGGCAAGCCAGCAGGACCTTGTCCTGTTTGACCGCCGACATTCAAAGTGTTTCCCCACCCCCGTCGCCGGGCTTAACGGCCGGCCTTGGAAAATTCGTGAGTTTTTGGCACTTCCATCGGACGCGCCGGGGGCGCCGCGGGTTGGACCTTGTTCGGATTGACTTCCGTTTTGCCGACAAAGGTCACCCCCTCCTCCACCACCAGTTTGGTGGCACGGATGTCGCCAAACAATTCCGTCTTGGACTTGATCTCAATTTTTTCCTTGGCGTTGATGTTGCCGTTGACCTTGCCGCGCACCACCACCGTTTGCGCGTTGATGTTGCCGTTGATCACGGCGCTGTCGCCGAGGGTCAAACTGCCCTCGGTGTTGATTTCGCCGTCCAGTTTGCCATCAAAGACCAGTTCGCTGGTGAACTTGATATTGCCTTTGACTTCGACATCGGAGTTCAACGTGTTTTTGGATGTGCTGCCTGTGTTCATTGTGTCCATCATTCCTCCTTCTGTTTCATTGAAGTTATACTTAATGCAGAAAGACTATGACGTCAATGAATTATTTTCGCCCTGCATCCAGGCGGGCGCATCCCAGTTTTTGGCAGGGTCGCGGCGCTGCGCCAGCGCGCACGCCGTGCGCGCCGCGGCGGGTCCCGATCATTCGGGACCCGCCCTGCCGCGTAATGCGGCTGCAGTATTTGTGAAACCGCTCTAATTGCGGGAGGCGGTTTGCGTTGCGCCGGGCGGGGCAATCCTCTCCAGCACATCCACCCCGTTGACCCTCTCGTAGGTGAGCTTGTAGGGCTGGCCCAGCGCCAAGTCCTTTAATTCTCCGGGCTTTTCGCCCTCGCCTTTCAACAGGATTTGGCAATCGTTAGCCAGATCGAATCTCACGTCGCCGGTCTTTTCCTTCGCTTGCAGAGTGCGATCTGTCGGGTCAATCGAGTCAACCACCGCGACCGCGGTCAAGCTCCGGTCGGTGATGCGGTAGGCCACCGACGAGCTGCCGGGCAGATCGTACAGGACGGTTATGCGGTCGCCGGAATTGAGTTGCGCCAGCGCGCCGCTGCGCCCGTCCGGCATGACGATGCCGCAGTTTGCCGCGGTGTGGAACACCTGGGGCGCGCGGAAGGGCGCGTAAAGAGGCGCCTGGGCCATCGTTACCGTGCCATCCTTCTGATTGACATCCCGAACCGTGCCATCGTAGCGCAAGGCCCGTTCGGTGATGCGGTCGGCCACCAGGACACCTTGGACATTCTGATAGCGAATCTCCACCTTCTCACCCGGTCGCAGATCGCTCAGGACGGCGCTGCTTTTATCCAGCGACGAAACCGCGCATTTCTGGCCGATGTGGAAGGTCCTTGCGAACCAAAGGGGCGGCCTCACCGCCATGGTGTTGTCCTGCGGGTTCAAGGCAGTGAGCGTGCCCGTGCAGCTTTGTTCGTTGTTCATGCTCGAGGTCTGTTCACCGGCCTTCAGGCCCAGCGGAACGGCAACGAGCAGAGCCAGTAATCCCATTGTGCTAATAGTTTTCATAATATAATCTCCTGTTGATTAGACGTTCTTTGGAATGGGGCCGTTCAAAATTCAAATGGTTTCAATCACAAGTTACACGACATCAACGGGTTACGATTTAATCAGTGGTTCTTCGCTGTTTTCGGTGGAATTGGCCTTTCGTAGCCCGGGTTTCCTAACCTGGCTTAAGGTTCAGAACCTGTGCCGTGTACCCTGTTCAGACCCGGCCTCTGGCCGAGGCAGCCAACAGAAGCCCTCGATAAAGCGGTCATAAAGGGGTTAATGGTATTGTCATATTTTATCAAAGGAGTCAGACCATGGTTTTGTCCAATAAAATGCGTAATAGCCTGTAAATCATTTGGTTATAGATGGGTCTATACAGGCCTAATATGCCCTCTCGCCATGACGCCCGCGCGATGCGACCGCCCTGAGAAACCGCGCCCCAGTGCCCTTGCGCCACCCTTCTTGCCATTTATCATTTATCATTTTGCCTTTCCCGCCACCCCCCCTCCCCTCCGCGCATTCCTTCATTCATGATTTATCCTTTATCATTTATAATTTCCCATTCCCCTGCCCGCGATGGTGGGCGACGGCATGGAGGTGAGGCGAGGGCTGAACTGGCGGCCGTGCAGCACGAGCGCCGCATGGCCGTCCTCATGGAAACGGCAGCGCTGCAAGGGGTTACCGGTAGTATTGCACAAAGCATGGGCGTTTTAACACCTCCGAAGATGTAACGGCATGTAACGGGGGTGTAACGGCTCTAAAATGCGTAAGTGCTTGTGGTGCAACAGGTGTAACGATGTAACGGCTGTAACGGAGCAATGCTCCCCTTCCGCTTGACTTCACCGTCATACCCAATGTGTGTAACGATGTAACGGCTGTTTCCGAGCAATGGTCGCGAGCGGACCCTGCGCTACTTCCAACGGTTGTCCTGGCGAAACAAATCCACTGAAAACAGCGAAGAACCTAATCAGGGGTCGCCCATCACTCCATCACTCCCATCAAGGTCAGATCAGCCCGGCTGCTTCTTGGGCGAACGGCGGAAGCCGCACTTGATCCAGAGGCTCCAGACCATGATCAAGGCTTCCCAGACGATGTTGCCGGACATCTTGGAGCAGCCTTGCAGCCGCTCAGTAAAGATGATCGGCACTTCGGCCACCCGCATCCCGCTCATCCAGATGCGATGGGTCATCTCGATTTGAAAGCTGTAGCCGTTGGACTTGATGGCGTCCAGTTGGATGGATTGCAAGGCGCTTCGGCGAAAACACTTGAATCCGCCGGTCGGGTCGCTGAAAGGCATGCCCGTGATCAGACGCACGTATTGGGCCGCACTGGTGCTGAGGAGCAACCGCCGCAAGGGCCAGTTGATCACGCGGATGCCGCCGCAATAGCGGGAACCCAGCACCAGGTCCGCCTGTTGCGCCGCCTTCAGGAATCTGGGAGTGTCATCCGGGTTATGGGAAAGATCGCTGTCCATCTCCATGATGAACTCATACTCCCGCTCCAGCGCCCAGGCGAAGCCGGCCAGATAGGCGCGCCCCAACCCTTTCTTCTCCTTCTCATGCAGCACATGGATGGCCGGGTGCATGGCGGCCAGATCATCGGCGATTTTGCCTGTGCCATCGGGGGAATTGCCCTCCAGAATCAGCATGTCCACCGGCACGGCCAATTTCAGCAGACGATCGGCCAGGTGGGGAAGGTTTTCCCGCTCGTTGTACGTCGGAACAATGACCAGCGTTTTGCTCATTTGTATGTCAAACAGCCCAGACCCGCCAAAGGCCGCATGCCTTGCACCCTTTAAAGAAGCTAATGTCCGGGAAAAACTCAAGCCGTAAATCGCCAGAATGACAAAGTTCTTCCGCAATTGTGCGTGGCAAAAAGCACGGAACGCGATAAAGTCGGCCTGGGTTTGCAATGAAACCCAGGAAAACCTTTGAATCTTGTACACTATTGGTACCAGGCCCTGCATAGTCCGTGGTCCCTGCTGCCCGTCGCCTTGCACGTCTGGCTGCTGATTGACGCCATTCGGCGGGAGGAATGGCTGTGGGCGGCTTTTATGCTTTTTTTTCCCGGCCTGGCCGACGTGGTTTATTTTTTTTATGTGATGCGCGCCGCCCCTTCGGCGACGATGGGCTTCGAACTGCCGGGGGCGCACAGCCGCCGCCGCATCAAGGAGTTGCAGGCGCAGATCCACAACCTGGACAAGCCGCATCACTATCTGGAGTTGGGCGACATTTATTTCCAGAAGGGCAATTTGAAACAGGCCCAAGAGTGCTATCGCGCCTCCCTGGAACGCGATCCGCAGGACATTGACGCGCGCGCCCACATGGGCCAGTGCCTGCTGCGCGCCCAGAATGCGGCGGCGGCCCGCCCGCTCCTGGAACAGGTTTGCCGCGAAAAACCGATGCATGACTACGGGCATTCCTTGATGGCTTACGCAGAAACGCTGGCCGCTTTGGGTGAGACGGATGCGGCCATTGCCGTCTGGCAGCGAGTCCTGGAAAGCCACAACTACGCCCGCGCCCGGGTGCAATTGGCGGAATTGTATCTGGCCAAAAACCAGCGGGACCTGGCCCAGGCCGGTTTGCGCGAGGCCATCAGCGATGACGCGCACGCCCCGAATTTCCAACGCAAACGCGACCGGGTGTGGATGCGCAAGGCCCGGCGGTTGTTGCGGGCCGCCTCGCTCTCGGCGGTTAAAAATCACCTGCGGTATTGAGGATAACCTGGCGGGGGGTTTGGTGGAGGCAGCACTGCCCACAAAACGAACAGTCAGAGGGCAGCTTTGGACAGGCGACGCATCCTGCCGGGAGCTTTTTGCCGCCCGGAGCAGGCCACCGATGCGGGAAGGCCGCGGCGGAATCCTGGTTTTGACTGCTTGAAAGGGCTGGCATCGCTTTTGCTGTGCAGTCATGTCGTCGTGTCAAAACAACGACGGGCTGGCAGCATTGGAAAAACCGGGCAACGTATTGATATCATATTAACCCGCTGCTGGCTGTCATGAACGAAGTGACAAGAGAAAGCTCAGTCAAACTATGAAAATGAAAACTCAGAAACAGAGTGGGTTCACCTTGGTGGAAATCATGATCGTCGTCGCCATCATCGGCCTCCTGGCCGCCATCGCGATTCCCAACTTCGTGCGCGCCCGCACCACCTCGCAGACCAATGCCTGCATCAGCAATCTCCGTATCATTGACGGAGCCAAGGGCCAGTGGGCCTTGGAAGTCCACAAGCAGACCACCGACACGCCCGGCGACACCGACCTCCAGCCTTACATGGGCCGGGGATCCGCCGGCGAACTGCCCGTTTGCCCGAATGATACGGCGCAGACCTTCGACACCAGCTACAGCCCCAACGCTGTTGGCACCAAGCCGATCTGCAACATCGTCCCGGCTACGCACAGTTTGCCGTAGTTCCAAGCCTTTTTCTGGATCGCTAAGATCTAAACACACCAAAAAAGCCCGGAAGAAATTCCGGGGTTTTTTTATTCACCGGTCACGGGCGGCGGAGGGGGGGCCTCGACCGGCTGCTCCACTTGCGGCAGGTAAACCTTGAAGGTCGTGCCTTGTCCCGGCCCGCTCCGGACGCTGATATTGCCGCCGCATTGTTTGATGATGCCGTGGCAGGCGGCCAGCCCCAACCCCGTCCCTTGCCCCGCCCCCTTGGCGGAAAGGAACGGCTCAAACAGCCGCGCTTTCGCCTCTTCGCTCATGCCCGTGCCGGTATCGGTGAGCGCCAGCATGACATAGCCGCCCGGTTTCAACTCGGGGAAATCGTCCCCGCCCGGCTGGTCCAAGCTCAGGTTGGCCGTTTCCAGCGTCAGTTTCCCGCCGCCGGGCATGGCTTGGCGGGCGTTGATGGCCAAGCTGAGGATCACTTGTTCGATCTGCTCCGCGTCCGCCTGCACCGCCCGCAGGCCTTCCGCCGCGATGACGCGCACCTCCACTGCCGCGCCCATGACGAGGCGGAAGGACTCGGTCATGCCGGCGATGACCTGGTTGAGGTCGAGCGGTTCCATCCGCGGGGATTGCTTGCGCCCGCAGGCCTGCAATTGCCCGGTAAGCACCGCGGCCCGTTCGGCGGCGCGAATGATGTCCTTGACTTCGTTGCGCAACGGACTGGCCGCCGGCAGCTCGCTGAGCAGGAATTCACCCTGGCCCAGAATGACGGTGAGGATGCCGTTGAACTCGTGGGCCACCCCGGCCGCCAGCTTGCCGGCGATTTCCAGCTTTTGGGATTGCAGCCCATGATCCTCCAGCCGTTTGCGCCCGGTGATGTCGTGGAACGTCCAGATTCTCCCGTAGTATTTTCCGTCCTTGCCGATGACCGGCGCCGAGTACCCGTCCAGCACCGCCCCGTTGTTGAGTTCGATCTCATCCTTGCTGATTTGGTCCGGGTGGGAATAAAGAGAGGCGATTTTTTCCGCAAAGGACGCGGGGTTTTTGACCCGGCTCGCGATCCACTGCATCTGCTTCTGGTGGTCCGGGTCGTCGGCCACGGGCTGGGGAATTTCCCACAGTTCGTTCAGCCGCTGGTTTTGCAGGATCTTCCTTCCCTCCTTGTCCACCACCAGGATGCCGTCGCTGGAGCAATTGACTTGGGCCTCGAGGAAGGCGGTTTTCCACTGCAACTCCTCTTCCCCCCGCTTGCGCTTGGTGATGTCTTGAATCTGCGAGATGAAATAGAGCGGGCGGCCCCCGGCGTCGCGCACCAGGGAAACACTCAACAAAACCCTGACCAGGTGGCCGCGCATGTGGAAATACCGTTTCTCCGCCTGAAAGGAAGCGATTTCCCCCGCCATCAGCTTGCGCACGTTTTCCTGGTCGGTTTCCAGGTCATCCGGATGGGTGATGTCCTGGAAGGTGCGCATGCGCAACCCGGCTTCCGAGTACCCCACCAATTCGCACAGCGCCCGGTTGACTTTGAGCCACCTGCCGTCCAGTCCTACCAGGGCCATGCCGATGGCCGCCGACTCGAACGCGCTGGAGAAGCGTTCCTCGCTGGCCCGCAAGGACTCCTCCACTCGGCGCCGTTGGGTGATGTCTTCGTGAATGGCAAAAAAATGAGGCTGGCCGTCCGCCTCGACAACACCAGCCCGCGTTCGCGCCAGAAAGGTGGTGCCGTCCTTGCGGCGCCGGCGGACTTCTTCCAGCCATTTGGAACCGCCTTGGGTTGAAGCCAGCATCTCTGCCACGGCCTGGCGGGCCTCCTCCTCATCGGCCTGGCACAGCATCGAAACAGGCCGCCCGATCAACTCCCCGCGCTCGTAACCAAACATCTGGTCCGTCGCCGGATTGGTCGTGACGATCCGCCATTGCCCGTCCATCACGATCACGCTCGCCGTCATCTTCTCGATGACGCGGGCCTGCAATTGCAATTTTTCCTCCGTTTGCTTGCGCGCGGTCATGTCGCGCGTCACCTTGGCAAAGCCGCGCAACACTCCCTTTTCATCGCGCAACGCCGTGATGACCACGCTGGCCCAAAAGGGCGCGCCCCCCTGGCCCACCCGCCAGCCCTCCTCGACAAAGCGCCCTTCCGCCGCCGCCACCTGCAATGCCATCGCCGGCTGGCCCCTCTCCACCTCGGCCGGGGGGTAAAAGCAGGAGAAATGCCGCCCGATCATCTCGCTCTCGGCATAGCCGTGGATTTGTTCGGCCCCGTCATTCCAACTGACGATGCAGCCGCCGGTGTCGAGCATGAGGATGGCATAATCCTTGACGCTGCCGATCATCATCTGGAAGCGCTCCAGGTCGGCCCGCAAGGCTTCTTCCACCCGGCTGCGACAGGCGATTTCCCGGCGCAATTCTTCATTGGCTTTGGCCAGGACGGCGGCGCGCTCCTCCCCGCCCTTGCGCAGTTCCTCAAGGGCGGCCTTCAATTCGCTGACCTCCTGCGCCAACGCCAAATCCCCCCGCTTGGCCCGCTTGTTTTTGGTTTGGTCCATGAGTAAGCCTAACTTGCTTCATCATCTGAATCAATTTTAACCTTGCGTGCTTGCGGGGCGCCGGTTTTAAGGGTTGACCGCGCCGGAAATGTTGCGAGACTGGCGGGGTCACACATACATTTCTATGACCGACAATAATCCTGGCTCATCGCCCGCCGCCGTCAAAACCGGCCTGTTCCGCGGCGCCGAAGGACAAAACTACGCGGTGCCCTTCGTCTTGGTCACTTCATTGTTTCTCCTCTGGGGCCTCTGCAACGGGTTGATTGACACCATGGACAAACACTTTCAGGACCACCTTCATTTGACCAAGGCCCAGTCAGCCTGGGTCCAGTTTGCCCACTACATGGGCTATACTTTAATGGCGCTTCCCGCAGGCATGCTCACGCGCCGGTTCGGATACAAAACCGGCATCATTTTCGGTCTTTTGCTTGTTGCCGCAGGCGGATTCTGGTTCATGCCGGCGACACACATCGAGGCGTTCTGGGCTTTTCTACTAGGCGTCTGTTTGATTGCAATGGGGTTGACCGTGCTTGAGACGGTGGCCAACCCTTACACCACGTTGCTGGGCTCCAAGGAGCGCGGCCCCACCCGCATCAATCTGGCCCAATCCTTCAACGGCGTTGGCTGGATTCTCGGCCCGATTGTGGGCGGCACCTACTTTTACTCAGCAGGCGGGGTTGAGGTGGCCCATGGCCGGCTTTATATCCCCTATGTCGGGATAGCGATCATTGTGCTCATTCTGGCGGTGATCTTTTATTTCGCCAATATGCCGGAGGTTAGGTCTGAAGACGCCTATCACACCGACGACCAACAGCCCGTCCCCGAATCCGCCGGGCAAGCCGACAAAAAATACAACCGATTGCTCATTTTCCTCCTGATGGTCCTCAATGTTTGCGTGCTGGGCTTTGCCACCTACATGATCTTGAATTTAATTCTGCCCGCCTGCAACGTCACCCCGGCAACGACCGCGTGGCTTGTGCCCCGTATCGTCGGCCTTCCCCTCCTCCTGGCCATCCTGCTGCTGATACCCTTGACAAACAGGCTCTCCTTCCACAGCATTTGGGCCCACCCTCACTTCTCCTCGGCGACGTTCGCCCAGTTTTGCTATATCGCCGCTCAAGCGGGCATTTTCAGCTTCTTCATCAACTACGTCATCTCCGAGATGCCCGCGGTCTCCAAGGCGACTGTGGACGGCTGGCTGATCAGCGGCAATGCGGTGGTGCGGGACGGTGCTTACTTCGTGAACGAGAAGGGAGCAACGCGGCTGCTGGGGTATGTGGGCTTCGTCCTGTTCTGTCTTGGCCGTTTTGTCGGCGCCGCCGTTATCAACAAGGCGCCGGCGCACCGGGTGCTTGGCTGCTACGCCCTCCTCAATGTTATCCTCTGCGGGATTGTCGTTCTCAAGCTTGGCTGGATTTCTGTGATCGCGGTTTTCCTGACCTTCTTTTTCATGTCCGTCATGTTCCCAACCATTTTCGCCCTCGGCATTCACGGCTTGGGATCTCAATCCAAGAAGAAGGCCTCAGCCTTCATCGTCATGTCCATTACCGGCGGCGCGCTCATGCCCAAAGTCATGGGCCACCTCGGCGATATTTACAATATGTCCGTCAGCTTCTGGATGCCCTTTGGCTGCTTCGCTTTCGTCGCCCTCTACGGTTTTGCCTGGCCCAAACTCTCCAAGTCCGAAGGCGCGCTCAACCTCTCCCTTGCCAAGGGGCATTGATGGCCCCAATCCCATTCGCGTTGCTCAGGCCGATTCCAAAATAATGTTCGCATACTGAATCGTGTCCCCGGTGCGGATCAGGCCAATCGCCGCCGGAACGCGCTTTTTGAACCGGAGGTGCGGTTCGTGTCCCACCGGAATGCCGCGCAAGGCCTCGGCAAAGGCGGCCCGCACCGCCTTGTCGTTATGCTTGACAAATTCCCGCGCCATCCAGGCCCGCCCCGCCTTGAAATTGCCGCGCACGGCCGCCAGCACCTGCAGGACGGAGGGGATGCCGTCCACCAGCGAGAGGTCCACCGTTTCAAGCTGCGGCCAAAAGGGAAAACCGCGGTCGGCAATCACCAGCGTGTTGGTGTGGCGCACCCGGCTCAACAGATCGTTGAGGCGGGGATTGAGGATTCCAGTCTTCAGCATAAGGCCCACCAGCATGGCGGATTTCGCGCGAACGGTCAACTCACGGGCACATTTTTTGGGTTCCCTTCTTAATCTTAATCCTAATCTTAATCTTAATCTTCAAACGCAGGAGCGGGGATTATGATTAAGATTAAGATTAAGAAATCGGAATTGTCTGTCCGCCCTGCCTTTGTCCAGGCTGGCATTAAAACCCCCGCAAATCCGTGCTCGACCGCCGGGGCAATCCGGGCGCGGGCAGGCGCAGGAACACAAGGTATTCGATGCCGTGTTCCCGGCAGTATTCGCGCTTGCCGCCTCTGTCCCCGTCCTCGTTGACGGCATAAATATCCGGCTTGAGACGCTCGATTTCCGGCGCGGCGTCCAGCCATCCCTCTCCCGTCGAAATCAGGGCCTCGGTCACGAAACGGATGGATTGAACCGCATACCGCCGTTCCTCCTGTGGGAACAGCGGATGCCCCGCCCCCTTGAGCAGACGGATGTTCGCATCATGCCCCAGCACCACATAAAGGTCGCCATAGCTGCTGGCTTCCTCAAAAAAACGCACATGCCCGGAATGGAGCCAGTCATACGTGCCGGTCACGACGACTTTCTTGCGCGCCGCGCCGGCCGGGGCCGGCGCTTTGGCCGCTGGCGGAAATCCGCGCAACTGCTGGCCGCCCAACTCCCGATAGGCCAGCCGGTGCTGCTCGCAAAAGGCCCGTTGCGCCGGGCCGGCCCGCGCCTCTTCCACCACCCAAAGATCGGGCGTGAATCCGGGCACGCCCGGCAGCGCATTGGCCGCGACCTCGCCCTTCACCGGCACCACCTGTTTCACGTAACGAAGCGCCTGCAAAAAATAGGCCCGCTCCGCCAGGGGAAATTTCAGGGGCTTCCAGTCCAGCGCGCGCACCGTGTCATCCGGCCAAAGGAGCACGGTCACTTCGCCCAGCCGCGCCGCCTCCTGCAAAAAGCGCAGCGTCCGCGAGCCTTGCTCATCAAACGGGCCGGTCACGGCCACCTGCACCGGGGCGCTCATGTCAAACGCCTTCCGGTGGAAATAACGGCGAAGCCAGCAGGCCCCATTTCGCCAGCCGGAAGCGCAGCGCGGTGGCCAGGCAGCCAAAACCATAGGTCACGCTGCGCCGGAAATTGATGGAGGAAGCCTCCTCAAAATAGCGGGTCGGGCAACTGATCTCCCCAATGGTGAACCCGGCCCAGACAATTTGCGCCAGCATTTGATTGTCAAATACAAAATCATCCGAATTGCCCGCCAGGGGCAGCCGTTCCAGGATCTGCCGCGAAAAGGCCCGGTAACCGGTGTGGTATTCGGACAGCTTGGCCCCCAGCAGCAGATTCTCCGCCGCCGTCAGAAACCGGTTGGCCGCGTACCTCCACCACGGCATCCCGCCGTGCCGCGCGTAGCCGCCCAGAATCCGGCTGCCCAGCACGCACGGATAAAGGCCGGCCGCAATCAGGGAAACCATCGCCGGAATGAGTTTGGGCGTGTACTGGCAATCCGGATGCACCATAATGATGATGTCCGCCCCCTCCGCCAGCGCCAGGCGGTAGCAGCTCTTTTGATTTCCCCCGTAACCCAGGTTCCGGGCGTGCGTGAACACGACGGTGTTGGGCAGGTTCTTCGCCACCGCCACCGTCTCATCCCGGCTGGCATCATCCACAATGATCACCCGGTCAACCATCCCCTGCGCCATGACCTCGTTGTAGGTTTGGACGAGCGTTTTGGCCGCATTGTAAGCGGGCATGACCACGGCCACTTTTTTATCTCGAAACATATTGAAAAACGCGCGCCCGCACCACCCCTGTCATCGGCCCAACCGCCGGACCACTGAATGGCAATCCGTCATCGTTCAGGCCCTCCTTCGCCCGCCGGTGCGAGCGGTGGCGGGCGGCCTCCGCTCTTCCTGTCGGCCATGAACCCGCGCGCCATCAACTTGTCAAGGCTGGAGCCAGTTGTCGGAATCGGACGAATACAGCCCCATCCGCATCTGGCTCTGCTTCAGGCGCTTTGGCAAAACGGCCTGATACGGGGCCACTTTAGCGCGGTGGCGGCATTCTGCAAGCTTCCATTCACTCTTTTTCATCCGCCCTGCTCTGCCCTTCACCTTCGGATGTGTTTACAATGCCCCCCAGCGTTGAATCGGCGTACGCTGGGCAAGAAGGGCGGGGCGATTGTAAATCCCGTGTTCTGAATGTCCCGGTCCACGTTGCTTTGGAGCGCGGCAAGGAGCTGCCGGCTCTCATTTTCAACCTGACTGATATCGCTTACCTCGTTGCGGACGGTCAGCGAGTACTGGCGAGGTATTATGGCTGTAGTTTCATTGAAAATGCTCAAGCTGGGCCGAAGACCCTTCAATCCTGGCCCAGAAAACGGCACGATTGCCCACCGGCATTTGTACGCCCAAGGCGTCAAGGCCAACGTCCTGTTCTTCGACCGCAAACCCGCCCAGGAAAAGCCCCAGACCTGAACCCGTGGATTGCGGATTAGGAAAGAGAGCAAGACGAAACACGCCCACGTAAAAAGGCCAGCCACCACCACCCCGAGGCGAGAGACCGCTTTTAGGTTTTCGTCGCATTCAGCACATCGCCCGCTCGCGCCGGGACCACAACAGACGTCGCTCATGTCGCTTGAGCGAAGCAACGCCCGCCTTGAACTAAGCCAGGACGGCCTTCTTCGCTTTCAGGTATTTCTCAATGGTTTTTATGAGATTGCAGGAATTGGGGACGCGGACGGCGTTGGGCTTGCCCAATTTGTAATGCACCAGCAATTTGCCGACCATTCCCACTCGAAGATCCGCTTCCGCCATGCGCCAAAGTTGACCTGCGGCCAAAGGTTGTTGGACAATGCGGCGAGGAGTCGTGATTTTTTTCATGGCCAATCCTGCCCGTTCCTTTTCGATTAAACCAGTTAAATCTCCATGATTGACTCCAAACCCACGCCGGCGGTCAAGATCTGGTTTACCCTACAGGATCAATCAAGGTATCCCGCGAGTTCGTCACCATCGGCATATAGGGTAAGCCCGAAGGGGCGGTAGTGTTTTCCTATCATTAAGCGATGCATCCTTTGACCGATGGTTTCTCTATGAAACACGAAGCGGTGTCAGAACATGCCGGGAATAACATGCATAAAGTACAAAATTGGACGATCAAAAAGAAAATCATCGCCGGGTTGGTCGCCGGCCTCGTGGTGGTCTTGCCCCTCGCCGTTGGATCGCACCTTCTTTTCCAAAAAGTCAAGGCGGACACCAAAAACGTGAGGACGGAGGCCCTGCCGGGGCTGACGGCGGTGTTACAGATCAGGGGCCTGAGCAGTGAACTCCATATCCAGGTCCTCCGCGCCATCCTGGCCACAACCCCGGAGGACCGGAAAAGATTTGAGGACGAAGCCGCTGCGATGCAGGCGACCATTTTGAAGGTCATGGATGGCTACGAGAAGGCGATCCCGCTCGCCGGGGACCGCCAGATGTTCAAGCAAATGGAGGCCAGCCGCGATACCTATGACGCCGCCCGCGATCATCTTTTTGAATTGGCCAGGGCCGGCAAGGCGGAGGAGGCAAAGGCGTTCGCCAACTCGACTATCGGAGCCGATTACGAGGCTTATGAAGAGATGGTCAGCAAGATGCTGGATGGGAACAGGGCGAATGCGGAAGAATCCAGCGCGAATGCCCAGAGGACAGCCGGGAATGCCAGCTTGATCATCGGCGGCGCGTCCGTGGTGGTCATCGTGTTGTGCCTGGTTTTCGCGTCAGCCATTGTGATCGGCCTGAATCGTGTTTTGGTAAGAATAGCCAACTCCCTTAACGAGGATTCCGGCCGGGTTTCCAGCGCCGCGACTCAGGTTTCATCCGCCAGCCAGACTTTGGCCGAAGGCGCCAGCGAACAGGCGGCGTCACTGGAGGAAACCAGTTCTTCGTTGGAAGAGATGGCCTCCATGACCAAACGCAATTCCGAGAATGCCCAGAAAGCCAACGATCTCGCCAAGCAAGCTCGTGAAGCCGCGGATAAAGGCGTGGGCGACATGCAATCCATGTCCACCGCGATGGAAGCCATCAAAGTGTCCAGCCACGATATTGCCAAGATCATCAAGACCATAGATGAAATTGCTTTCCAGACCAACATTCTGGCTTTGAACGCCTCGGTGGAAGCGGCCCGCGCCGGTGAAGCGGGCATGGGATTTGCCGTCGTTGCCGATGAAGTTCGCAACCTGGCCCAACGCAGCGCCCAAGCGGCCAAAGAAACGGCGGGCAAGATTGAGGGAGCTATTGCCAAGGCAGGGCAAGGAGTCGAAATCAGCAGCCAGGTGGCGCGGACTTTGAATGATATCGTGGCCAAAGTGCGGCAGGTTGACGAACTGGTGGCCGAAGTCGCCGACGCATCGCGCGAACAAGCGCAGGGCGTCACCCAAATGAACACCGCGGTAGGGCAGGTGGACAAGGTGACGCAGAGCAACGCGGCCAGCGCCGAGGAAAGCGCCGCTGCCGCCGAAGAACTCAATGCCCAGGCTGAGACGATGAAACAGACGGTGGCGGAATTGCTGGACCTCGTGGGCGGCAAGAGCGGAGCTGTCACGACAAAACCGCCTGCTCCGGTCGCACCCGTAAAGGGAGTTCATGCAGCTCCTCCGGCAGCAAAATGGCGCGCCACTGGCAATGGCAGCGGAATTGGCAATAGACATGCCCATTTTGCGCCGGCAATGGCCGCCGCGGGAAACCGGCGCGGTGAGATCCCAATGGAAGATGATTTCAAGGACTTTTAAACCGGAAAAGCACCTGTCACAAAACTATGAAACTACAAACTAAAGTCGGATTGCAACTGCTGGGCGGGCTGATGGGTGTCCTGGCGGTTTCGCAGGCGGTACAATATGTTCAGGCGCACCGCTCCAATGGCAGGCTGGCGGGGTCGAGCCAGGCGCTGCTCCAGGAACGCGAGCTTCAGAATGTCAAGAACATCCATGCCGCGGTGGATTTCAGCGTGAGCGATTGCCTGGGTCGCGGGGACATGGATGTGTTCCCCCGGCTGATCAAGTTGCAGCAAACCATGCCGGGCTTCCTGGAGTTCTCCCTTTACGATGAAGAAGGGAAGATCAGCGATTCGTCGCTCAAATCCGCGCGCGGGCACAAGCTGGAGCCGCAGCTCAAGGCGGTGCTTTACTCCAAACCGGACGAACTGCTGCAAACGACCAGCAACGGTTTCGAAATCTACAAGCCCCTGATCGCCACCGCGAAATGTCTGGAATGCCACGACGCCAAAGTTGGTGATATCCGCGGGGTGACCTATTTCCATTTCTCGAACGAGGCCGCCAGCCGGCTGGCCGGGCAATTCGGCGAAATCACCACTGCCGCCAATCACCAATGGCAGGCTCTTTCGGTAGGTATTCTGTTTTTTGGAGGTTTGATCGTCGCGGCCCTGACGTTTGCCATCACCCGCCCCATCCTTAAGACCTTGTCCGCCACGACGAGCGAGTTGAACGGGCAAAGCGCCGAAATCCGCGCGGGAGCCACCCAGGTGGCCAGCGCCGCCGCCACGCTGGCGGAAAGCGCCAGCGAGCAAGCCGCCTCTCTGGAGGAAACGAGTGCCTCGTTGGAGGAAGTCTCCAGCATGACCAAGCGCAACACGGAAAATGCCGAGAAGGTCAACCAATTGGCGCGCGAGGCCCGCGTCGCGGCCGACAGCGGCGCGGCCGAAATGCAGGCCATGGCGGGAGCCATGAATGAGATCAAAACCAGCGGGGATGACATCGCCAAGATCATCAAGACCATTGATGAGATTGCCTTCCAGACGAATATCCTGGCCCTGAATGCCGCGGTGGAGGCCGCGCGCGCCGGCGAGGCGGGGCTGGGCTTCGCCGTCGTGGCCGATGAAGTGCGCAACCTGGCGCAACGCGCCGCCCAATCCGCCAAGGAAACATCCGCCAAAATCGAGAACGCGGTCCACAAGACGGCCCAGGGCGTTCAGATCACCGCCGGGGTGTCAAAGAGCCTGCAGGAGATTGTGGCCAAAGCGCGCCAAGTGGACGAATTGGCGGGCGCGGTTGCCAGCGCTTCCAAAGAACAGTCGCAGGGCATCGAACAGGTCAACATTGCGGTGGCGCAGATGGACAAGGCCACGCAGAGCAATGCCGCCAGCGCCGAGGAGAGCGCCGCGGCCGCGGAACAACTCAACGGTCAAGCCGCAATCATGAAAGAATCCATCCTGGAATTGTTGAAACTCGTCAATGGCAGCAGCCAGACGGTCTTGTCCGCGTCAGTGCCCCACACCCATGGTGGCGGCTCGTCCCGCAGCCCGATCAAAGCAGCTTCACATCCAAGGGGGAACGGAAAATCCGGCCATTTGTCATCCTCTCCGCAGGGCGGCCCGGCAGCGGGACCGCGGGCGATGCAGGCAGGCTTGGTTGCCTGGGACGAGTCATCCATGTCCACCGGCGTGGAATCGGTTGATGCCCAGCATCAAGATTTGATCCGGAACATTAATGAGCTGCACAGGGCCTTTCTGGCCGGGACGGCGAAGGAAGAGTTGCTCAAAATGCTGGTTTTCCTCGGCGAATACGTCCAAACGCATTTCCAGCATGAGGAGCGGGTCATGCAAGAGCATCAATGCCCCGTTCGCGGCAAGAACAAGGCCGCGCATGACCAGTTTCTGAAAGATTTCGCAAGCCTGCACGAAATCGTGAAACGGGAGGGATCCTCCACCTCGGCGGCCATGCAAATCAAGACCATGCTGGGCAACTGGCTGAAAAATCATATTTGCACCGTGGACACTCATTTGCGCGGCTGCCGCCAGACGCCCCCGGCCTTGGAAAATGCCGGGTATGGCCGGAGCGAGATCCCGATGGCAGGCGAATTAAAAGCCTTTTAATTCCCACCCGAACCAACCATGACTACCTCGACAATACTGCCGACCGCCACCGGCAAGGCCGGCGCTGCCGCGGGAAAGTATCTTACCCTGACACTGGGTGGGGAGTCCTACGGAATCGCCGTAACCAAGGTGCGGGAGATCATCCGCCCGATGAAAATAACCTTGGTGCCGCAGATGCCCAATTTCGTCAAGGGCGTGATCAACCTGCGCGGCAAGGTGATTCCGATCGTGGACCTGCGGCTGAGATTTCAAATGCCCGAGGTCCCGGCCACCGAGCGGACCTGCATTGTGGTTGTTCAAGTTATGCTGGGTAACGGCACGGAGGCTTTGATGGGCCTGGTGGTGGACGGCGTGGAGGAAGTCGCCAACATCCCGGCGGCCGATATGGAGCCGACGCCCGATTTTGGCACCTGCCTGGACGCCGCCTACATTATCGGCATGGCCAAGGTCAAGGGCGCGGTAAAAACACTGCTGGACATTGACCGGCTGCTCAAAGAAGAAACCGGCGCTCCCCTCCCGAACGGGGCTGAAGCGTGAAGCCCAAACAGAATTGACGCGCCATGAACCCAGAAGCAGTCGCCGCGCTGAAAAGCCTTTCGGAAAAGATCGCCCGCGAGCTGGTTTTCGCCGAACCCGGCAAAGACCTTGGTCTGCTGCCGGTGAACAGTCTGCTCATCCAGATCGAGGAACATCTGGCCCAAACGGGCTGTGCGGACCCGTTGCCGCAGGCGGCTCGTTTGGCGCGCCGCTGGGTGGAAGGCATCATTGAATCCACCGGCACCTTCAGCGTCTCCGGCCTGAAGCGGTTGGGAGAATGGGCGGCTTGGTTGCAGGCGGGGGTACAGGCGCTCGAGAGCCAAAGTGACATGCCGGCGATACCCGGCGGTTGGGAAAGTCTGAATATCGAGGCGGGCGCGCCGGAACCGGCTGCGCCGGAAGAATTGCCGGATCAATCTGAACCGGCGCTGCTGCTGAATCTGGATCAGGATGGTGAGTTGCTGCGGGAGTTCATCAACGAATCCCAGGAGCACTTGGAGAACATCGAACAAGGTGTGCTCGTCCTGGAGGAAAACCCGTCGGACGCGGAGACGCTGAACTCGATCTTCCGGGCCTTTCACACCTTCAAAGGCGGTTCGGGCTTCTTAAACCTGGAGGCCATCAAGACACTGGCGCACGAGCTGGAATCGGTGCTGGATCTGGCCCGGCAACAAAAGCTGGCCATCACACCCGAGGTCATCAATCTCATCCTGGAGGGCGGGGACACGCTCCAGCGGTTTATGGGTGAGATCGGCGCCCGCCTGTCCGGCCAACAACCGGCAGGTCCGATTATCGTGCCGACCTTGCATTTGCTGGGATGCGTCCGGGAGGTGCTGGCGCGTGGCACAGGGTCTTCGGCTCCAGAGACCGCCACGGCGATTCGTCCCGTCGTTGCCGCCGCAATCCCACCCGCGCCAGCGGAGTCCCGAAGTTCCGGCGCGAGGGCTGTCGCTGAAACCGCCTTGGAAATCAAGCCGGGAAGTCCGGGCAAAACCCGGACCATTGCTCCCGGCACCTCCATCAAGGTGGATACGTTGAAGCTGGACAGCCTGGTTGATCTGGTGGGCGAACTGGTGATTGCGCAATCGTTGATCATCCAGAACCGGAATCTCAACACTTCGCGGGACGAGCAACTGACCCGGGATCTGGCGCAACTCGGGCACATCAGCAAGGATTTGCAACGCACGGCCATGTCTCTGCGCATGGTGCCGATCAGCGCGACCTTTCAAAAGATGCACCGGCTGGTGCGCGACCTCACAGCCAAGGTGGGCAAACAGGTGGAGTTAGTGACCGAAGGGGAAGACACCGAACTGGATCGCACCATTGTGGAGGAGATCAGCGATCCGCTGGCGCACATGGTTCGCAACTCCGTGGACCACGGGATCGAAAAGGAAGCCCTCCGGCAACAGCGCGGCAAGCCGGCGCGCGGCACGGTGTTCCTCAGGGCCTTTCACCAGGGCGGCAACATTGTCATCGAGATCAGGGACGACGGCAACGGTCTGGACCGGGAACGGATTCTGGCCAAGGCGCTGGAGCAGGGTTTGGTGAAGCCGGATGAACAACTTTCGGACAGCCAGATCTTCCATCTCATTCTTGCCGCCGGGTTTTCCACGGCGGAAACCGTTACCGATCTTTCCGGTCGCGGAGTCGGATTGGATGTAGTGCGCCGCAACATCGAGAAACTGCGCGGCAAGATCGAGATTCAATCCAATCCGGGACAAGGCTCCACCTTCCGCATTTATGTGCCACTCACCCTGGCCATCATTGACGGCCTGCTCGTCGGCGTGGGAGAACACCGTTACATTGTACCGACGTTATCGGTGTGCGAATCGTTCCAGCCGAAGGTCGAGATGATCCAGACGGTGCATGGGCGCGGTGAACTGATCAACGTGCGCGGCCGGTTGCTGCCGCTGCTGCGCCTTTACTCGCATCTGGGGATTCAGCCGGTGACGACCGATCCGGCGCGGTCCATCGTGGTGGTGGTGGAAGCGGGCAAAGAGGCCCGTTGCCTGCTGGTGGACCAACTGCTCGGCAAGCAGGAAGTCGTCATCAAGAGCCTGGGTGAAACTTTCGCCGCCAACCGTTGTCTGGCCGGAGCGGCCATCCTGGGCGACGGGCGCGTCGGGCTGATTCTCGATCCCCAGGCGTTGGTGCGTCTTGAATCCGCCCCCATGGAGGCGGCGGCTTGATGGCCCCGGCAAGAGGATGCAGGCGATGACCACCATGAAGGCCGAGTCGGAGGCGTACCGCTACATCATCGAACTGGTCCACCACCGCTGCGGCATCCGATTGCACCAGGGCAAGGAAGCGCTCATCAAAGCGCGGTTGGGCAAACGCCTGCGCCACTTCAGTTTCGCCAGCCTGGCCGCCTACTGCGACTTTCTCCAGTCTGGTGGCAACAACGAGGAGGAATTGGAGCTGATGACCGAGGCGTTGACTACAAATTTCACCGGCTTTCTGCGCGAGGAAAGCCATTTCAAGTTCATGGTGGACCAAGGGCTGCCTGCGCTGCTTGCCCCGGGCTCGAGCAAAATCCGGGTCTGGAGCGCCGCCAGTTCCACCGGGGAAGAGCCTTACTCGATCGCCTTCTATCTGGGCGACCGTCATCCGCCTGAAGAAGGATGGGACTGGCGGATCACCGCCTCGGACATTTCCACCAAAGTGCTGGGCAAGGCGCGCCAGGCGATTTATGCGCAAGAGCGGGTGCAGGGGCTGCCCAGGGAATGGCTGCGCAAATACTTTCAAAAGGGCACCGGCCCGTGGGAAGGCCACTATCGCATCAAAAGCAGCCTGGCCGAACGGGTGACCTTCCAGCAGATCAATTTGATCGAACCCTACTGCCATGCGGAGCCGTTCCAGATCATCTTCTGTCGCAACGTCATGATTTATTTCGACCGTTCCACCCAGGAACAACTGGTCAAACAGCTCTGCCGCTTTCTGGTGCCCAATGGTTATCTTCTCATCGGCCACTCCGAGAGCCTCAACGGCCTGAACCTTCCGCTGCGCTGCCTGCGGCCCAGCATCTACCAAAGGAGCCAAGCCTGAATATGGGAAGCCCGTCCCTGAGCGCCATCGCCGAGTTTGAAAGCAAGCTGATCGTCGGAGTCGGCGGACTGGCGGTTTCCAACAATCAAGCCATGACCCTGACGACCTATTCGCTGGGTTCCTGCCTGGGCATAACCATTTACGATCCGGTGACCCGCGCGGGCGGATTGTTGCACGCCATGCTGCCGGATTCTTCGATCAATTCCGCCAAAGCCAGCGAGCAACCGGCCATGTTTGTGGATACGGGGATTGGCGCTTTGTTCCGCGCGGCCTACGCGCTGAAGGCGGAAAAACACCGGATGCAAATCTGCGTGGCTGGCGGCGCCCAGTTCATGGACAAATCCGGCTTTTTCAACATCGGTCAGCGCAACTACGCCTGTCTGGCCCAACTGCTCGGCCAGCATGGCTTGGTCATTGACGCGGCGGACGTGGGAGGACTGGTCAGTCGGACCTTGAATCTGCGCTTAAAGACCGGGGAGGTGCGCCTGAAAAGTTCCAGCCTGAGCGAAGAAACCATTCTGTTTAGAGGTTATGCAAGCGTTGGATAACTACATTGACTCGGTGAAGACCCTGCCGCCAGCCCCGCGGGTTCTGCCGCAGTTGCTCGTGCTCTTGAACTTGGACGACACCGACGCCCGGGAGATTGTGGACCTTATTTCGCTGGATCCGGCCTTGACGGCGAAGGTGCTGCAGCACTGCAACAACGCGGCATCCGGCCGGTCCTGCGCCGTCTCCGATCCGGCGGAGGCGGTGACGCAAGCCGGCTTCGGCGCCATTTACCGGTTGGTGGCGATGGTGGTGGGCGAAAGCCTGCTGGGATCGGCCCAACAAGGCTACGGCATTGGCGCGGGCGAATTGTGGGAGCATTCGGTCACGACCGCGGTGGCGGCCAGGGTCATTGCCGGCAAACTGGGCGGCGAGGACAATCTGGCGTTTACGGCGGGGCTGCTCCATGACATCGGCAAACTGGTGCTCGGCGCTTTTCTGGAGGGCATGCAACCGTCGGTTTCGAGAGAAACCGGGCCGTCCGGCCATTCCTTTCTGGAAGCAGAGAAAGCCATTCTTGGGGTGGATCACGAGGAAATCGGCGGGCGGCTGCTGGCGCGGTGGAATTTCCCGGAAAAGCTGGCGGCAGCGGTGCGGTGCCATCACGACCCGGCCCAAGCCCGGCCGCATGAGCAACTGGCCGCTTATGTTCATCTGGGAGACATCATCGCCCACTGTCTTGGGCAGGCCCAAGGGTATGAATCCTTCGCCGTGCGGACCCGGCCGGAGGCGCTGGAGATTTTGGAAATCAGCCCAAGGGAAATCGAGACGCTCGTCCTCGAAACAGACGCGGCCTTGCAACAATGCCACGGGTTCACCCGCACCAGATCATGAGCACCCGCCCCATCCGACTTTTGGTGGTGGATGATTCCGCGCTGGCGCGCAAGATCATCACCAGCAGTCTGGCCCCGTTTGCTGACATCGAAGTGGTCGGCACCGCGGTGGACCCTTATGTGGCCCGCGACAAAATCCTGGAACTGTCTCCCGATGTCGTGACGCTGGACATCGAGATGCCGCGCATGGACGGCATCACCTTCCTCAAACTTCTCATGAAACACCATCCCATGCCGGTGATTATTATGAGTTCGCTTACCCCGGCCGGTTCTGTCAAAGCGATGGAGGCCCTCCACGCCGGCGCGGTGGACATCATGGAAAAACCGGGCGGCACCTTTTCCGCCCACGGCGACGGCGGCCGTCTGGTCGAAAAGATCAGGGCCGCCGCTGGCGCCCGGGTGCGCGCGCATCCGGAGGAAACGACTTTGTTCACCCGCCGCCCAACTCGGGCCGCGGGACAAGGGACGCCCAGGTCCCGCTCGTTTCCCGCGCGCAAGATCATTTTGCTGGGGGCCTCCACGGGTGGCACCGAGGCGTTGAAATCGGTGCTGACTTCCTTGCGGGGCGACCTGCCGGGCATCTGCATCGTGCAACACATTCCGGCTTACTTCTCCAAGGCGTTCGCCGACCGGCTCAATCAAATCTGCCCGATGGAGGTGCGGGAGGCCAGCCACGGGGACATCCTCCAGCCGGGATTGGCCTTGATCGCGCCCGGCGGGCGGCATCTGCTCTTGAAATGGCAGGGGAGTCACTATGCGGTGGAATTAAACGACGGGCCGCCGATCCATCATCAAAGGCCGGCGGTTGACATTATGTTTGACTCTGCCGTGAGAGCGGGGGCCGGCCCGCACGCCGTCGCGGCGGTGTTGACGGGCATGGGCGCCGACGGGGCGGCCGGCCTGTTGCGCCTGCGCGAAGCGGGGGCCGCCACGGCCGCCCAAAACGAAGAGACCTGCGTCGTCTTCGGAATGCCGCGGGAAGCGGTCCGGCTGGGCGCCGCGCAGCAAGTCCTGGCGCTGTCGCGCATCGGCCAGTTTTTGGAGCAGGAAAACCAGGAACCACCACCCGATACTTATGAATGACCAAATCGAACAGATAGACCGGTTAACAAGGGATGCGGTGAAGGAGGTCTTTCAAAGCATGTTGTCCATGGAGATGAACCCCCAGCCGCCCAGCCCGCTGCCGGCGGACCCCGCCGGGCAGATTATTGGTTCGGTCGCCTTCATCGGCGAGGCCACGGGCATCATTTACCTTTATTCCGGCATGAGCTTTGCCACGGTCATCACCAGCCGCCTCCTGGGGATTTCCGAGCCGGAAGTGGACACCGGGGACATGGTGACTGACGCCATCGGTGAATTGAGCAACATGGTGGTGGGCTACGTGAAGTCGCGCCTGTGCGACAGCGGCTGGCCCTGCACGCTGACCATCCCCTCGGTGGTGCGCGGGCAGCAACTGAGCGTCGAAGGCTCGGCCCAAGTCACCAGAAGAGTGATCGGATTCCGCAACTGCCAATATCTTTTGTTGGCGGAAGTGTTGCTAAAAGAGTCCAAAGCGAAAGAATTATGAGTATCAAAATCCTGACCGTTGATGATAGCAAAACCATTCGCCTCATCGTGGCGAAGGCCTTCAAACCATTCGACTGCATGGTGCTGGAGGCGGACAATGGCATCATGGGCCTGGCGGTGGCCAGCCGCGAGAAGCCGGACGTCATTCTGCTGGACTACACCATGCCCGTGATGGACGGGTTTGAGGTCCTGGCGCGGTTGCGTTCCGACCCGGACCTGAAAGCCACCCCGGTGATCATGCTGACCGCGGAAGCGGGGCGCGCGACGATCATGAAGATCGCCAAGCTCGGCGTGCGCGACTACCTCATCAAGCCATTCAAAGGCGAACTGCTCATCGAGCGCGTTGGCCGTGTGGTGGAGCTGAAGGACAAGAACGCCGCTGTCGCAAAAAACAAGCGGTTTGACGACCCGATCCACATCCTGGTGGTTGATGACAAACCCGCCATCGTCGAGCAAATTCGCGCCGGCCTGGCCGACACGCCGTGGAAGCTGACCAGCGCCGACCAACCCGGGCAGGCTCTGGACAATTGCATGGAGAACGGGGTGGATTTGGTGTTGGCCAGCTTGTCGCTGCCCAATGACGGGGCTTATATGCTCTTTCAAAACTTGCGCGGCTTTGCCAACACCGCCTCAATCCCGATGATTGGGATGTGCGTGCGCACCGCCGCCGCCGAGCTGGCGCGCGCCCAGCAAACCGGCTTCGCCAGCGTGATCACCAAACCAATAGACCCTGCCGAACTCAAGACCAAAGTCAGCCGCACCCTCAAACTGCAGACCTCGTACAAATACTTCCAGCAACGCGACGGCGTCCTGGCGCTGATGCTGCCCAAGGATTTCCATCCGGGCGTGGCGCAGGAAGTTTCCACTCATCTGGACAGCCAGTTGGCCGGCACCGTGGACGCGGGCGGCAATAAAATGATCATTGATCTCCTCGCGGTGGAGGCCGCCAGCTTGCCCGTCATCGAACTGGCGATTTCCGCCATTCAGGCGGCCACCAAGTTATCCATGTGTTTCGCGGTAGTCGGTTCGGCAGCCATCAAGGGCCAGTTCCGCAGTTGCGAGGAAACCCAGTCCTGTGTGTTTGCCGAGAGTTTTGAACAGGCTCTGGCTCTTCTCAGATAAACACGGGATCTCCGGTTAAACCCGAACCCGGGGTTTCAGCCGAGTTCGCCAAACTGACTCAATTACATGAGCTGGCCGCCAGACTCTCCTCCCATTTGGAGATGGACGTGGATTTGCAAAGGTCCAAACCGGCGGCCGGGCCGTTCCAGAGATTTGCCGACAGCCTCTCCAACCCGGCCTTTCTCACGATGCTCAAGCTGCAGCCTCTGGCGGAGATCGGCCGGCTGAGCCTCCCGCCGCGGCCGCGCCTGTGAATTGTGGCCAGAGAATTCGGGATGCGAGCTCGGACTCTGGAAGGAATACGCCAAACCGGCCAGACGGAGGCCCGCCTCCTTTCCCTGGTCGCAAGCCTGATGATCCACCAAAGGTGCCGCACCAGGAGCATCCTCCTGGAGGCGCGGCCCGGCGTCCCGGGAAACGAAAGCAACCGCCGCCTCCGGCAAGACTTCGACCCCGGACAAACTCGCGAACCGCCGCCCATTGACCGCGTTGTTTTGGACTGGTCGGACCGTCCACAACGGATTTGGCGGAGAGGATGGCAAACGACGGCGCAGGCCCTGGAGGTTCGAGCGGATTCATTTCGGGCGGATGAGTGCGGTTGAGCCTTGCTGGTTGCGCCCCGCCAAGCCGAGATATCGCCAAAAAAAGCTTCTAAGTAAACAAATAATGGTGAGTGCGCTTGGGTGGGTTGAGGCACACTGTCCTCAGTATGATTGTTGGAACAGTGGATTCTCATCGGAAAAGAAGCCGGAGTCCAGGCGGACAGCCGCGCGCAGAATCTGACCTGCTTGCCCGGATCATGGAAATCAGTCCGGCGGGCCTTGCTGTCATCAATCGTGACGGCCGAATTACCTATGCCAATGCCCAAGCCGGGCGAATTTTGGGGCTGGCCAAGGCTCGGATCACCCAACTCCATTACAACGCCCCGGAGTGGCAGGTCACCGATTACGAGGGACAGCCCTTTCCGGAAGACGAACTGCCTTTCCGGCGGGTCCTGCAGACGGGGCGCGCGGTGCAAGACGTGCGGCACGCCATCGTGTTGCCGGATGGGCAAAGAAAGCTGCTTTCCATTAACGCCGCGCCCATCCTGGATGAGTCAGGCCAGGTGGACAAAGTGGTGGCTGCCATTGAAGACGTCACGGAACGTATCCAGGTGGAGAGGGCGCTGCGCAGCAGCGAAAATTACTATCGCCGATTGCTCGAGTCGGTCAACGATGCCATTTTTTTGCATCCGATCACGCCCGATGGATTTTTGGGGCGTTTTACCGATTTCAACGGCGTCGCCTGCAAATGGCTGGGGTACTCGCGGGAGGAACTCCAGCAGAAATCGCCCATGGACATTGCCCCGGATTCCACCGCCGGGCAAATCGAGGCCCGGGAGAAAGAATTGTTGGCGCGAGACAGCATGATCTTTCAGACGACGCTGGAGACGAAAAGCCGGCCGGAGGATACCGGTCGAAATCAGCGCGCATCGTTTTGAGTGGGGTGGCCGGCAAATGATGCTCTCCATCGCTCGTGATCTGACGGAGCGCCGGGCCGCAGAGGCCGCCTTGCGCCAGAGCGAGGCACGGCTTAACACCTTCAACGAAGCGGCCTTTGATGGCATCGTCGTCACCGAGCACGGGACTTTGGTGGACCTCAACCCGCGCATGGCACAGCTCCTGGGCTATGACATTGCGGAGTTGGTCGGCCGGAAAGTGTCTGATGTTGTCGCACCCGAGGATTGGTCTCTTGTCCAACAATGCCAGGCTTCGGGCCTCGAACAGCCCTATGAGAACCGGCTGGTCCGCAAGGACGGTTCAGTTATCACCGTCGAAACGCAGGCGCGGCATTGCATCTACCTGGGCCGCCGCATGCGCGTGACCGTGGTCCATGACGTCACCCTGCACAAGCAGATGGAAGCACAATTGCGCCAGGCACAGAAAATGGAGGCGATCGGCCAACTGGCCGGGGGAGTGGCGCACGATTTCAACAACATCCTGGCGGCGACGCTCCTGCACCTCGGCCTGTTGCGGCAGAATCCCGAATTAGGCCCGGGCACGAAGGAAACCATCAAGGAGGTCGAAAGGGAAACCCTGCGCGCGGCCAACCTGACGCGCCAACTCCTCCTGTTCAGCCGGCGACAATTAGCCCAAGTCGAGCCGTTGGACATGGAAGTGTTGATCGCGGACCTGCTGAAAATGTTGCGCCGGCTGTTGGGCGAGAACATCGAAACGACGTTCCAGGATCACGCGGGCACCAACTGGGTCTGCGCCGACGCGGGCATGATGGAACAGTTGGTGATGAATCTATGCATCAACGCTCGCGACGCGATGCCCGATGGCGGGCGATTGACGCTGGCGCTAACGAAGGTTGAGATCGAGCGTCAAGACGCAAGACCAAACCCAACTGCCCGGTGCGGACAATTTGTTTGTCTGTCGGGTAACCGACACTGGATGCGGCATGGATGAGACCATTCTCGGGAGGATATTTGAACCGTTTTTTACCACAAAAGAAGCGGGCAAAGGGACCGGACTGGGGCTGGCCACGGTTTACGGGATCGTCAAGCAGCACAAAGGCTGGATTGATGTGGAAAGCGTGGTGGGTCAGGGCAGCACCTTCCGGGTTTATCTTCCTGCGGGGACAAAGCCGTTGGACGCGGCGAGGAATCCCAAGCATGCTGTGGAAATCATATGCGGCTCCGAGACGATTTTGCTGGTGGAGGACGAACCCTTTGTGCGCCGAACGGTCGCATTGGGACTCCGCAAGCTGGGCTACGCAGTGCTGGAGGCTGGCACCGGGGTGGAAGCCTTGAAAGTGTGGGAACTGCACCATCAAAGAATCGCGCTATTATTCACGGACATGATCCTGCCGGAAAACATCACCGGGTTGGACCTGGCGAAGCGGCTCAAGAATGAAAAAGCAACTTTGAAAGTTGTGATCTCCAGCGGCTACAGCGCCGATTTGGCCGAAACGCCTTCCATCGCGGAGAAGGAGTTCGTCTATCTGCCCAAACCGTACAGCGCCATCGAATTGGCAAAGAGCGTGCGGCGGTGCCTGGACAATTGCTGAGGATCCCAGCGGAACATGATTTGCCAATTCAGTTGTTATTTATGAAGACGAGATTATTGCTTGTAGAGGATCATCCCCTGTTGCGCCATGGGTTCCGCCAAGCCGTGGCCCAGCAACCGGATCTGACACTGGTGGGGGAGGCGGCGACCGGCGCG
Organism: uncultured Verrucomicrobiae bacterium; assembly: GCA_963707025.1. Lineage (GTDB taxonomy): Bacteria > Verrucomicrobiota > Verrucomicrobiia > Limisphaerales > Palsa-1400 > JBEKOF01. Next base: position 383,713 of record CAVPOM010000009.1, read on the forward strand.
GAGGGTCTGAGGCTGGCGCGGGAGTTGACCCCGGATTTGGTGGTGATGGATATTCATTTGCCGGACATGAATGGCATCGAGGCGACGCGGCGGATGATGGGCGCCGGGCCCAGCATCAAGATTCTCATTTTTACGGGGGAAACATCCCGCCGATTTGTTGACCAAGCCCTCTTGGCCGGGGCCTGCGGGTACCTTTCCAAAGCCGGTGCTTTGGAAGAGTTGATTCATGCGATTACCTTGGTAATGGAAGGAAAACTCTATTTAAGCCCTGAGGTCAACGCCGGCATACTGGAGGATTACCGCAAGAGCCTGGTTGAGGGACCCGAGCCGTCGAAGCCCTGCCTGTCGGAGCGCGAAAAGCAATTGCTGCGGCTCATCTCCGACGGCCGGCGGAATAAAGAAATGGCCGGTCAACTGGGCCTGAGCATCAAGTCCATCGAGACCTACCGCTCGCGCCTTTTAAAAAAGTTAGGTTGTTCCAGTTCGGCAGAGTTGGTGCGCTATGCCATTCGCGAGGGCATCGCGCCAGTCTGAGCCAGGTGCTGGACAATGCGCGACCACTGCCAGAAAACTGGGCTTCTTGCCCGCGGCGGAGGTGGGAGGCGACGAGGACGGCTATGCCGCACTCAACTCCGCCGGAGCAAGCAGTGCCAAAGCCGGCAATCCCGCAGGGTCAAAGAATCATGCAGCCTCCCGGTAACTGAAATCCAGTCACCCTCCCAGGCGCTGATGGGTGCGGATCTCCCCGGACGATTCGCCAATTCGATCCGCCGCCGCGGCAAACAAGATCACATGCCCCTTGCCTTGATGGTTTCTTTCGCCGTGAAAATGGTGGACGTAATTTGAAAGCACATGCCGGAACGAAGCCTCGCCGAACCAGATGATTTTCGATAAACACTCCTCCTTCACGGATCGATTCCAGCGCTCCAAATGTGCGTGCAAATTCGGACTGTGGGGTGGCAGCACGATGGGTTGGGCGTTGACAACGCTGATGTTCGAGATTAAGAATGTGGGCAGAGTGCTTTCGGAATGCCCGGCGGCCTCGTTGCGGGCATTCACCAGGCGTTGCGCTTCGTGGCGGTCCTTGGTTTCGAGGCTGCCCCGTCTGTTGGCCACAGCGTCAACCCAGTAGAACATTCCACCCCGGGCATTGACCTTGGTGAGGCGATATCGGTTTCTCACAGCTCCAGTTTAAGTTGGAGCCGTTTTGCCGGTTAACGGAATGCGGGCAGACGGTGACCGGAATCTGAGCAGAAGCTGGCACGAAGCTCATTTTGGTATGCGTTTCGGTATGCGTTCCCCCTCCAAAAGCGCGTGAAGCCTTGATGTTCCAACATCAAGAGATTGGAGCCAGTTGTCGGAATCGAACTCTGTTCCCAATTCAGCTACGGGGAGAATATAGGTTTTCCCTCTGAGGATCAAGAAGAATTCGGCGTAACCCGCCACTATTTCTCAGTACTCTGTCAGTATTTTCACTGACAGTTTCACTGACAGTCCCGCCGGTTTCAAAGGGATGATGCCTACGACCAGAGACGGCGGATGGAATAAGCATCGAAGGCCGGGTCGGCGCTGACAATTGGAACGTCCTCGATCTGGCATTGGGCGGCCATCAGGCGGTCAAATGGATCTCGATGATGAAAGGGCATCGCCACAACCGCAGCCACATGCGGCAACTCAATGGCGAGAACCTCGATCTGGTTCAATTGAAGCTGGCGGGGTATGAACTGGTCGAATGGTTGCGCCAGCGTGAGTTTGCCCAGGCTGACCTTGATCGCTATCTCCCACAAACTGGCCATGCTGAGCAAGCGGCGGTTCCCGGCATCCTGAATCAACGATTGCGCGTGGCTGCTGAGGCGGGGATCATTGGCGATGAACCAAAGAAACGCGTGCGTGTCCAGCAGCAGGTTCATTTCATGTAAGCCTCAAAATCCGCCAACGGCGCGTCGAAGTCTTCCGCCATGCTGACCAGCCCTTTGGCGCTGCCAGGCTCGATGCGAGACAGCGTCTTGCTGGACGGCTCTTTGGCCAGCAATTCCACAAGTTGCAACACCGCCGTCTGCGCCGAATCGGGCAGCGTCTTGGCCTTCGAGTAAATTAATTCCGCCGTGCTCATGGGGCTACTCTAAACGCTGGCTGGCTGACATGCAAGCTCCGGGACCGTGGCGTGTTGAGTGGAGCGGGCGCGCGTCGGCGGGTCACTATTCCGTCACAATTCGGCTTAACTCTCCTACTACAGCTTAACGCCTCGCTCCGGGTTTCATTCATGCTCGCGGGTGAGTGAAAAATAGTAGGACACAAAACAGCACGGTAGAACGAGCAGAACCGGACAGCGAGCACCACTGCTCGCCGGTTCTGCGGTCGAATGTGGTGCCAACTGGCCCGGCGGAAGGGCCGGGGGCGGAGCGGCCCTTCAGGGCCGCCCGCCCCGGCCTTCCCCTTCCTTGTCTATCCGTAACAACTGCAACGGATGAGAATGAAGCCCCTCTGCCTGGCCTTTTGAAAAAGCAGATGGAAGCCTGGACACAAAACATAAAATGGATGGCAGAGACGTTCGGAGCGGAGCGCCTCGCCTTCCAAACATTGACGGTGGGAGACTTGGACTGCGGCGGGCGGTATCGCAACCTGAGGGACAGAAAAGAGGCACAGAGACGGTTGCACTCGCTGATGGCGGGCGTCATTGCGAAGCGTTACCAGTGCGGCGGCACAATCACCGAGAGGCACAACAACGGCGGCATTCACTTCCACCTGGCGATGGTCTGCAAAACCGACATTCGAGGCCAGATTGATTTCGACGCCTGCTTTCCACCGAAAGACGGCCGGGGCAAGTATGTCCGCCCACCGGATTACTCGACGGCAAACCGGGCTTTGCGGGAGGAATGGGCCTTCTGGCGGCGAACTGCGAAACTCTACGGCTTCGGTCGCTGCCAGATGCAACCCGTCAAAAGCACCGGGGAAGCGGTGGGCCGATACCTGGCGGGCTACATGATGAAAGATCACGGCACCAGGTTGCCGGAGGATAAAGGCGCCCGGTGTGTGCGGATGTTCGGACACTGGCACAAAGCAGCCCGCAAGCCAGGACAGCGGGCGATAAAGCCGCCGTTCAATTCACGGATGGGCTGGAACACGGTGCCGGCGCGGGTGTGGCGCGAGATCGTCAAGCAGATCGTGACCGTCCTCAATTTCAAGGGCGCAAAGATCACGGAGCAAAACATCAAGGAGGTGATTGGGCCGAAATGGGCCTGGCGCATTGCCAAGCTGTGTCCGTTCGTCTGGTTCGTGGACGATGATTGGCAGAAGCCAGACTTATGGGATGGCGTGCTGATGCACAACCGGGAAGTGGCTGCGGCGCATGTGGCCGCGTTTGGCGAGACGGAGCGGGCGTGCTGGTGGCACGTTACCGAATTGACATTGGAACACCTGCGCGGCTGGACGCCCTTGCAAAAGCTGCTGTCCGAGGTGCAGTGGGATTTCTGGAAAGGAGGTGAGCAAAATGGAAGTATGGCGAATAACAAAAGGCGGCGTTCTCGACGAGTGCATGATCGAGTTTCGGCAACTGACGGATGGGAACGTCCGGTGGTTGTGGCCGATGCGTAAGGGAATGGAGAAATGGCTGACGGTGCGGGGGTGGCAGATTCACAAGTTTCCTGATGTGCGTCGTTGGGACAGGCTGCAATCGAAGACGCCAGGTGATGGCAAGGAAATTCCGGTGCGTCAGGCTAGACGGAGCGGGTGATTGCTTTGGCATCGCGGAATTGGGCAAAGTAGAAAGCCAAAGAGGCGCTAGAGAAGATCACGGGGCACGCTGAATTTCTGTCCCTCTCCTCCATTACGGACACGCGCCTTTACTTCCCGGTTTCCTTCGGCGTTATTTGCTCCTTCAACCTGAGGACTTCATCCATCGTAGCGGCACATTCCTTGCGATTGCTTTCATATTCCTCCGCATCCGCTGTTTCTTTGAACAGAATTTGTTTTGTGGCGGGAACATAATCCCATTGGCCCCATGTTGACTCGAGAAACGTGACCGCCTTCAATAGAGCCTCAGCCCGACGTACGTCCGCTTGGCGTAAAACGATTATCTGCGGATTTTTCTCAGAAATCGATTTCAAAAAATCGTTTAGCAACCTTTCTCGTCCCTTCGGGGAGAGTTGCTGCTGCATCAACTCCTGCCGGTAAACCTCCGATGGATTTTCCGAAAACTCCCGAAACGCGTCGCACGCTGCAATGAACTCGCGGACTTTCTGTTCCCGGTCTTTCAATTCCTCCCTGTTTTTCACCGCAGCCATTTCCAGGAGTGGGGGATTGGTCAACTCTGCCGCAGAGGATTCATACCGACTTTGGAATTTTTTGACCTGCGAGGTAAAACCGACATTCACTGCCTTAAGCTTCGCTTCAAATTTCTGCTCATCAGACGCCTCTTGCTGTTTCTGCTTTGCCGTTAATTCTGAAACATATATACCGAAGCCGGTTAGACAGAGCGCTACGCACAAAAGCAGTCCGTCGAGCACCATGCCGATTAATACCCGTCCAAGAATGCCCTTGCGGCCTTCAACTGAGGTGGACCCCATCCTTTAGACCACGGAGCGCGGAGAATAAGATAGACTCTGGAGGTCCGCTGTCATTTGTATTTTTGTTTGTCTGTTGTTCATTCCGCGCTTCCAAACCCTTTCGAAAAGAGAGAACGAGCCGCGCCTGGCACCGCCCGTCCTCCCTCTCCGTTTTCTTAGGGTTTCCAACCTTACCGCCGCAGGCGGTCTGATTTCAAGTTTTTCCGGCCTGCCGAGCCCTCCTTGGGCTGCATCGCTTCCCATCGGGCCGGTTGGGTTCCGTAGGCCCCGGGATCAGAATACACGGCCGCGGGCGTCGCATAGTGCAAAGCCGCGTGCGGACGCAACCGGTTGTAATCCTCAAACCAGCGCGCCAGCCCGCGCCCGGCCTCGATCCCGTCCAGGTAATCTTGCAGATATATGTCCTCATGCTTGACGCTCCGCCACAACCGCTCGATAAACCGGTTGTCCATCCACCGCCCCCGGCCATCCATGCTCACGTCCACCCCCGCCGATTCCACCGCGTTGATATACAGCGGCGAAGTGAACTGCGACCCCTGGTCGGTGTTGGCGATCAGCGGGGCCTTCCGCCCGCTCTGCAGCGCCGCTTCCCAGGCGTCCACGCAGAAGGCGCTCTCCAACGTGTTGCTCAAGCGCCACGCCAGCACATACCGGCTCCACCAATCCATCACCGCCACCAGATACATAAACCCCTGTGCCATCGGCACATAGGTGATGTCCGCGCACCAAGCCTGATCGGGCCCGGTGATCTCCAACTCGCCCAACAGATACGGATAGATCTGATGGCCCGGCCCCGGCAGGCTGGTCCGGGGTTTGCGGTAGATGGCCTCGATGCCCATGACCCGCAACAGCCGCACCACCCGCTTGCGATTGACTTCCCAGCCCTCCCGGCCCAACAGCACCCGCAACTTGCGGCTGCCATAGACCGGATGGTCCAAGTGCAACTGGTCCAAACGCCGCATCAGCGCCAGATTCTCCGGCGTCTCGGGGCACGGTTGGTAATAGTAACTGCTCCGGCATAAATCCAGCAGGTCGCACTGATGCCGCACGCTCACCTGCGCATCCGGGCCGACCAACTCCGCCAGGCTCTTTAAAGGCCCAGTTGTTTGGATTTTTTTTTCAGCCAGTCCAGGTCCACCGTCAACTGCCCGATCTTCTGGTGCAATTGCCCGATCAACTCCTCCTGGTCTGCGCTGCCCGCATGCCCCGCCTCAAACAGGTCGGGCAACCGGTCGCGAATCGTCGCTTTCCATTGCGTGACCTGGGTCGGATGCACCGCGTACTCTCGCGCCAGCTGCGCGACCGTCTTAAGCCCCACCAGGGCTTCGAATCCCACTTTGGCCTTGAAGGCCGCACTGTGCCGCTTCCGTTTTGTTTTCATCAGTCTGCTTTCTCTCATTTCCAGCAGACCAACAAAAGTCTATCTTCTTCAGCAGTGGTCTAGTTTTTGGGGACCCCCTCAAACTTTCATTCTTCGCAATGCCTTAATTCCTAAAACCAGCCCGCCTACAAAGAACAAAGAAGAAACTGCGTAGATGGCAATCAGGCTTGGTAAACCAACGTCCTCCCGATTCCCTACCAACGCTCCGAGCAAGATCATCAGAAAAAAACCGAGAAAAGGCGACCACAACGTCAATTTGGCCGCCCGCCTTCCAACCGGATTTACGGTTCCGGCCTGTGGTGAGATGCCTGGGGTTGGTGAGGAATCCGAATTTGACGGCACAGGTTCTTCCATGCCCCGAATGTCACACCATACGCCCTAAATGACAACAACTAACTGGCAACTAACTGGCAGACAAAAGCCCCGCCAGTTTGCCATATCCGCCGCTGACCGGGCGGAGGGGAAGCCGCCGGTGGATGGACAACCGGTTTATCGAGCGGTTGTGGCGGAGCGTCAAGCATGAGGACATATATCTGCAAGATTACCTGGACGGGATCGAGGCCGGGCGCGGGCTGGCGCGCTGGTTTGAGGATTACAACCGGTTGCGTCCGCACGCGGCTTTGCACTATGCGACGCCCGCGGCCGTGTATTCTGATCCCGGGGCCTACGGAGCCCAACCGGCCCGATGGGAAGCGATGCAGCCCAAGGAGGGCTGGCTGGCCGGAAAAACTTGAAATCAGACCGCCTGCGGCGGTAAGGTTGGAAACCCTAAGAAAACGGAGAGGGAGGACGGGCGGTGCCAGGCGCGGCTCGTTCTCTCTTTCGAAAGGGTTTGGAAGCGCGGAATGAACAACAGACAAACAAAAATACAAATGACAGCGGACCTCCAGAGTCTATCTTATTCTCCGCGCTCCGTGGTCTAAAGGATGGGGTCCACCTCAGGTAGTCCTGCATGTCCCCCACGGTGACGATGCCCGCCTGGCCCAGTGTCTGTTCGGTGACTTTGCCGACCCCGTAAATCACCCGCACTGGCAGCGGCCGCAAAAATGAAACCTTCTCATGTTCAGAAATGATCGTCAGACCGTCAGGCTTTTTGTGGTCGCTGGCGATTTTGGCCAGCAGTTTGTTGGAGGCAATGCCGATGGTGGCGGTCAACTGGCGCTCAGACAGAATCCGCTGTTTCAAATGTTGTGCCAACCGCATTGCCTTGAGCAGCGACGCATCGCTGTCCTCCGCCTGACTGAGGGCGGACGCGTCGAGATACGCCTCGTCAATAGACATGGGCTCCACGACTGCTCCGGTTTGGGCGACAATCCGCATGATTTGCCGTGATTCCCCCCGGTAATGATCCATTCGCGGACGCACGAAAATGCCATTGGGACAAAGCCGCCCCGCTGTGGCGCTGGGCATGGCGGAGCGGACCCCAAACTTGCGCGCCTCATAACTGGCGGCACACACCACCCCGCGTTGGGTCGGGGGCGCGCCGACGATCACCGGCCGGCCTCGCAGACCCGGGTCGTCGCGCTGTTCCACGGAGGCGAAAAACGCGTCCATGTCCAAATGGAGGATGACGCGAAACACGAAGGGAGATTACCACGGACGATTGAAAGGCAGAAGTCTTCGCTTGGGATCAGTGTCCGGTGCCGACACCCGCCGCGGATCTCCTGAAATCCCTGGGCACCACAGAATCTTTGAGATTGCCTTCCTCCGATCAAAGGGGCAGATAGAGGCATGGGCAAAACACCTAAAAAAGCAAAACGAACACCGAGCGCAGCATTCATGAAACCGGTCACGCCAGACGACAAGCTGGCCCTGGTCGTGGGTGACAAACCCCTTCCCCGGACCGAGCTGACGAAAAAGCTTTGGGCCTACATCCGCAAGAACGGGTTGCAGGACGCCAAAAAGAGGACCCTGATCAATGCCGATGAAAACCTGAAGGCTGTGTTCAATGGCAAAAAGCAGGTCAGCATGTTCGAGATGACCAAGCTGGTTTCCGGGCATGTCAAGAAATAGGGGCTGGTGTATGCGGTTGGGGTGCTCATGGTTCTGGGAGTGCGAGTCATGAAGGAGAAAATCGTCTTTTGCTGGAGCGGCGGAAAGGATTCCGCTCTGGCTTTGCATCGCTTGCTGGTAGAGGGCCGGTATGAGGTCGTTTCCCTGCTGACAACATGCAACGAACATTTTCAGCGCGTCTCCATGCACGGCGTGCGTGTTGAACTGCTGGAGCAGCAAGCCCGCGCCATCGGCCTCCCGCTGCAAAAAATGTTCGTCAGCCAGCGCAGTTCCAACGACGAATATATGGAAAAGTTGAGGGGCCATTTGCTCGCTTACAAGGCGCAGGGCGTAACCCGCTTCGCTTTTGGCGATATTTTCCTGGAGGATCTCAAGCGCTGGCGCGAGGAAAACCTGGCACAACTCGACCTTCGCGGTGTTTTTCCAATTTGGAAGGTGGATTCACGCGAATTGATCCGTGAGTTTATTGCACTTGGCTTTGGTTCGGTCATCTGCTGCGTCAACGACGCTTATTTGGATGAAACGGCTTTGGGCCGGAACATTGATTCGGATTTCATCCATTGGCTGCCCGCTGATGTGGATCCCTGCGGTGAGAATGGCGAATATCATTCGTTCGCATTCGCCGGGCCGATCTTCCAACGGCCGGTGCGAATCAAGGTTGGCGAAACAGTCTATCGCCCGGTCGAAGAAACGCACCCAGGCGTAACGTTGGCTGCATGTCCGTTGCCAGGCACGCGGCAAACCAAAGGATTTTGGTTTTGCGATTTGCTGCCTGCTCTGTGAATCGAAAGCGCCTATTTTTGGCGGGCCGGAAAGCTTTGTTGGGCCAACCCAGTGTGCCACAGGATCGTCTGCGAAAAATCGAAGACTGACCCGGTTGATACGCTCCATTTTCAGGTTTTGACGGAGAAACGGAGTGCGTTTTGGGCGAAGTTGTGGCAAGGAGGGGGGATGGATATAAAGAACCTTGGAACTGTGGCGGCGTTTGTCACGAAGGACGGATCGGAGATTCGTGAGCTGCTGACGCATCGAAATTCGGCGATCCGCAATCAGAGTCTGGCGGAGGCACGATTGGCCCCCGGCATGAGCACCCAGGAACATTATCACGTCATGACGGAGGAGATTTATTACATCACGCACGGGGTGGGACGAATTCGCATCAATGGGGAAGTCCGCGAGGTGGTCAAAGGGGATGCGATTGCGATTTTGCCGGGGCAGAGGCACAAGCTCTGGAATACGAGTTCGGATGTGATTGAGGAATTCAACTATCGTGCAGAGAAATGAGCTGGACCCCTATTTTTAGACCACAGGTAAGTTTCGATTTTTGCCGGTTTGCTGTAGATAAGAAAGAGCAGACTTATGAAAGCAAAACGGAAAAGACACAGTGCGGCCTTCAAGGCCAAAGTGGGATTCGAAGCCCTGGTGGGGCTGAAGACGGTCGCGCAATTGGCGCGAGAGTATGCGGTGCATCCGGCGCAGGTCACGCAGTGGCGGGCGACGATTCGGGATCACATGCCCGAATTGTTTGAGCCCGGGCAACCCCGCACGGAGGATCAGGAACAGTTGATTGCCCAACTGCATGAGAAGATTGGCCAACTGACGGTGGACTTGGACTGGCTTAAAAAAAAGTCCAGGCAACTGGGGCTTTAACATGTTTAATCGCTCCCGATCCGCAGCTCAGCGTGCGGCGCCAGTGCGAGCTGCTGGCGGTGTGCCGTGGCAGTTATTATTACCAGTGCTGTCCGGAGACAGAGGAGAACCTGGCGCTGATGCGGCGGTTGGACCAGATGCATTTGGACCACCCGGTTTATGGCAGCCGCAAACTGACCGTGCTGTTGCGCCGGGAGGGTTTGACCATCAATCGCAAACGGGTGGTGCGGCTGCTGCGGTTGATGGGGATCGAGGCGATTTACGCCAAGCCCAAGACGAGTCTGCGGGAGATGGGGCACCAGATTTATCCGTATCTGTTACGCAATTTGGCAGTGACGGGACCGGATCAGGTTTGGTGTTCGGACATTACGTATGTGCCTATGGCAACTGGGTTTATGTATTTGGTGGCGGTGATGGATTGGTGGAGTCGTTACGTGCTGGGATGGCGCTTGAGCAACACGTTGGAGGCGGACTTTTGTGTGGACGCTTGGGAGGCGGCGTTGCGGGCGGGGCGTCAGGCGCCGTTGATTTCCAATACCGACCAGGGATCGCAGTTCACCTCCCCGATGTTTATCGATGCGGTGGAATCGGCGGGGGTGGACGTGAGCATGGACGGACGGGGTCGCTGGATGGACAACCGGTTTATCGAGCGGCTGTGGCGGAGCGCCAAGTATGAGGACATTTATTTGCAAGACTATGGCGACGGGTTGGCGGCAGGGCGCGGACTGGGCCGGTGGTTTGACGGCTACAACCGGGAACGACCGCACCAGGCGTTGGGCTATGCGACGCCGGCGGACGCGTATTTTGATCCCGGCACGCATGGAGCCCAACCGGCCAAATGGGAAGCGATGCAACCTGCCAGAGGCAGGAGCGATCGCAGCACTTGACAGAGAGGCAGGCGGCAGGAAAAGGCTTGAAATCAGACCGCCTGCGGCGGTAGAGTTGAGAACCCTAAGAAAACGGAGAGGGAGGACGGGCAGTGCTCCGCATCGCTCGTTCTCTCTTTTCGAAAGGGTTTTGAAACACGGAATGAACAGTAGTCAACTACAATTAGTAATGACAGCAATCGGCAAAAGTCGCGCTTATTTCATGCGCTCCGTGGTCTAAAGGATGGGGTCCACCTCAAAACTGTGGGGACGCAAGCCAGCGGCAGGGGATTCCAATGAGCGGTTCTGCGGCGCGTATAAGTTGTTCCACCCGAACGGCAGTTTCATGCCCCACGACAAATGTCCGATGGCCGATGTATTGCAGGGCAAGGTAACGGCGGTGCAGAACGCGGAAGTGGTCATCGAGCGGCAGGACGGCTCACGGATTACCGCGCTAGTGGATATCCATCCACTGAAGGACAAAAGAGGACAAATCACTGGAGCAATCAATTGCTTTTACGACATCACTCAGCAAAAGCAGGCTGAAAGGAGGATGCAGATGTTTACTCAAGAAATCGTCGCGGCGCGAGAGGAAGAAAGGAGACGGGTGTCGGCCGTTTTGCACCACGACGTTGGTTCGTTGGCGGTGGGGATCTCAGCCTATCTTGACGTGATCGAAGATGATGTTCGCTCCGGGAAACCCGGAGGCGCGCTTAAGTCAATTAATCGGACGCGGAAGGCCTTCGACAAGTCGGTCGCGCGCCTGAAGCGGTTGGCCATTGAAATTCGGCCGACCGAACTTGATCTCCTCGGACTCAGCGCCGCCTTGAGGCAACATTGCTCTCGGATTACAAAGCACAGGCGAACCCGGATTCGTTTCAACGAGACACTGCCATGCTCCCGATACCAGCAAACGCCGCCACGATCCTGTTCCGGGTTGCGCAGGAAGCGATGACCAATGCCATCAAGCATGGTCACGCGAAGCTTGTGGACGTGGCCCTCAGAACATCGAACGAAGAAATTAGTCTGACAATTCGTGATAATGGAAAGGGATTCGATCCGACGGAACAAAGGAGGCGGGAAACGTCCCATTTGGGCCTCCGCATCATGAGGGAAATGGCAGTTTCCGCCGGAGGCACATTCACCGTTGACTCCGGGCGAGGGAAAGGAACCACGGTGCGTCTGGGCCTGCCAGCCCAAACAGCGGGTTTGGAGTTGACCGAATCCGCCGTGCAGAAAGAAACGATAGCGCGAGGAAGGGCGCTCTGTTTCACCGGCCGAGGTTCGCGGACGCAGAAAGGCGGGCGCGCATGAGCATTCGCGTCGTTATCGCCGATGATCATCCGGTGGTCCGGGACGGGTTGCGCATGGCCATCGAACGACGCGGAAAGGACATCGAAATCGTCGGCGAGGCTTCTGACGGCATGGAAGTCCTGGAGATTGCGAGGACGAAACCATTCGACGTATTCATCCTCGATATCACCATGCCCAATATGAACGGGATCGAAACCGCCAGAGAACTGCTCAAGAGGTACCCAGGCGCGAAGATTATCATGTTAAGTCTGAACGACACGAAAGCCATTGTGGAGGAAGCGTTGGCGGTCGGGGTGCGGGGATTCCTGACAAAGGAGACGGTGACACGAAACGTGGTTGACGCCGTCGTCGAGGTCCACGCGGGACGATACTATCTCAGTCCAACGATCGCCCATTTCGTCGTTGAGGCGGGACTTTTGGGGAGAAAGGGGGGGCGGGAGCGCCGAGACGCTCCAGTTGCCCTTACCGGGCAGGAGAGGAGAGTGCTGCAACTCATAGCAGAAGCGCACAGCAACAAGGAAGTCGCCGCTATGCTGGACCTGTCCGTCAACACCGTCCGCGTCCACCGGCACCGCATAATGGCCAAATTGAATATGCACAAACAGGCCAACCTCGTCCGCTATGCCATCAAGGCAGGGATTGCCAAACTTTAGGCCATCCCATCCCATTCCAGATTAACCTCAAACTCCGCCTCATCTAAGCCTTTTAGACTATCCAGATTAGTCTCAAAATCTTCCTCAGATAGTCCTTTTGAGTTATTTGGCCCTGCCCTTCGTCCTCCGATAGTAGTTGGATGCAGGACAACAAGAGCACACCGCCGAGATGGGCTGGAGCCTTGGGAAAGAAGCCCAGGAGAACCTCTGGGGGCCGCTTCATGGTTTACGAGTATGAGCGCGGGAAAGAAACCACTTCTAAAACTCCGTCCAAAACGCGGAAACCACGGTGAGTTTCCGAGTATCACCGAACGTGCTCGCCGCAAAATAATTTCGAAACAACGAAACTTTTGATCAAACAACCCACATCAGAATCGAAACCCCCGTCAATGCTGCTGGGCGATGAAAACAGTTTCCGCCTTCTGGTGGAAAGCATCAAAGACTGCGCAATCATCATGCTTGATCCTGACGGACATGTCGTGACCTGGAACGCAGGGGCCGAAAACTTCAAGGGCTATCGTGCCGAGGAGATAATCGGGAAGGACTTTTCCTGCTTTTATCCTCCGGAGGCCATTGAACGTGGCCTGCCCGAACAGGAGCTTAAGAAGGCAGCAAAGGACGGCCGATTTGAAGATGAAGGCTGGCGAATGCGGAAGGATGGGAAAAAGTTCTGGGCCAGCGTCATAATTTCGGCGCTACGCGACAAGGACGGCACGCTGCAAGGCTTCTCGAAAGTAACGCGGGACCTGCGACTCACGCTGGAGCGAAATAAGGCGGAAAAAGCGCTGCAGGACACCAAGGAGCGGCTGGCGAGCATCATTATTTCCGCGATGGACGCAATCATTACGGTGGGGAACGATCAACGGATCGTGCTTTTCAACGGCGCTGCGGAAAAAATGTTCCGCTGTCCGGCGCAAGAAGCAATGGGCGAGAAGATTGACCGCTTCATTCCGACAAGATTTCGGCCAGCCCATGGCGAGCACCTCCGCGAGTTCGGCGAGACCGGTGTCACTTCACGCAACATGGGAGCGCTGGGCGTCATTTCCGGGCTCAGGGCGGATGGCGAAGAATTTCCGATCGAGGCTGCAATCTCACAAGTTGAGGTTGCGGGCGAAATACTTTTCACCGTCGTGTTGCGCGACATCACTGAGCGTAAAAAGGCGGAAGAGGCTCTCCGGGAATCAGAGTCACGTTTCCGCCAAATCGCCGAATCGTTGCCGCAACTCGTGTGGACCTGCCAACCCGAAGGCCCGTGCGACTACCTAAGCCGCCAGTGGGTTGAGTTCACAGGATTACCCGCGGCGCAGCAGTTGGGTTTCGACTGGTTCAACCAGGTTCATCCTGAGGACCGAGCCGGGTTGTCTGGCAGTTGGAACCTCGCCGTCTCGCGCGGCGGCGCGTTCCAATTCGAGTTTCGCTTGCGCCGGCACGACGGCGTCTTTCGTTGGTTTGATACGCGCGCGGCACCGTTGCGCGATGCGTTGGGAAAAATCGTAAAGTGGTTCGGCACGAACACCGACATCACCGACCGCAAACGAGCGGAGGAAGAGCTGCGAACGGCGCATGATCACCTCCGGAGGTTTATTGATTCGAATATTGTGGGGATCATTATTACGAACGCGGCAGGAGAGATTCTCGAAGCTAATGACTACTACCTCAGGATGATCGGAGCCACGCGCGAGGAGCTACAGGAAAGCAAGATTGATTGGCGGGCCATCACTCCGCCGGAATGGCTGCCGGCTGACGAGAAGGCGATCATGGAATTGCGGGAGCGGGGGACATGCACCCCCTACGAAAAGGAGTACATTCGGCGAGACGGAACCAGGGTACCTGTATTCCTGGCCGATACAATGTTGCCCGGACCAGATGAAAAGATTGCGGCCTTTGCCCTCGACATCACCGAGCGCAAGAAGGCTGAGCCGGCACTGCGGGAGAGCGAGGAGGGCTTCCGGACGATGGCGGACACCATTCCTCAGCTCGCCTGGATCGCCAAGGCCGACGGCTACATTTTCTGGTATAACCAGCGCTTTTATGAGTACACGGGCATGACGCCGGCCCAAATGGAGGGCTGGGGCTGGCAGAGTGTGCATGATCCCGAAATGCTCCCGAAAGTCATGGTAAGATGGAAAGACGCGATCAACACCGGAAAACCGTTCGAAATGGAATTCCCTCTGCGTGGGGCGGACGGGCGGTTCCGCACTTTCCTGACGCGTGTGCATCCGCTCAAGAACCCGGCGGGACAGGTATTGCAATGGTTTGGCACAAACACGGACGTGGATGAGTTGAAGAGAATCGAGGAAAAAGTTCGGCTGCTTAACGCGGACCTGGAGCAGCGTGTGCATGAGCGCACGGCCCAGCTTGAAGCTACTAACAAGGAACTGGAAGCCTTCTCCTATTCCGTTTCGCATGATTTGCGCGCTCCGGTGCGGTACCTCGCCGGTTTTGCCGATCTTTTGGCCAAGGCAGCGGGGCCCGCCTTGGCGGGCAAGAGCCTGCATTATCTGAATGAAATCCAAGACTCCGCCAAACAGATGGGTTGCTTGATTGACGATTTGCTGCTTTTCTCCCGAATGGGGCGGGCCGAGATGAGATTTCAGCCGGTGGACATGAAACGGTTGGTGGAGGAGGTCCAAAAACAACTCGCCCCGGAAATCAACGGCCGGGATATTCGATGGAAACTGAGATCCTTGCCCGAAGTGCAGGCAGATGGGGCGCTGCTGCGGCAGGTGATGCTCAATCTGCTTTCGAATGCGGTGAAATTCACGCGGCCGCGCCAGCCCGCCGAGATTGAAATAGGATGCGATAACAGCAGCCGGGAGGAAACAGTTATTTTCGTAAGGGACAACGGAGTCGGTTTCGAGATGGAATATGCGAACCAGCTCTTTGGGGTTTTCCAGCGTCTCCATTTAGACGACGAGTTTGATGGCACGGGCATCGGCCTGGCCAGCGTGCAGCGCATTGTCAACCGGCATGGCGGACGGACCTGGGCTGAAGGCAGGATCAACGCGGGCGCAACTTTTTATTTCTCATTACCGAAAAACCCATCATCCACCTGATATTTATGATCGTCCTTAAACGCATTCTCCTGGTTGAAGACAAGGCCAAAGACGCCGAACTGACACTTCTGGCTCTGGAAGGACATGCCCTGGCCAACGAGGTCGTCGTCGTCCGCGACGGCGTCGAAGCGCTGGATTTCCTCCACGCCCGGGGCAAATTCTCCGGACGGAGCGATGGCGATCCGGTTGTGGTGTTGTTGGACGTTAAAATGCCCCGGATGGGCGGGCTGGAAGTGCTGCGCCACGTCAAAGCCGACCCGCGGTTGAAGAAGATTCCGATCGTGATGTTAACGTCCTCGCGTGAGGAGCCCGACCTGACGCAAGCCTACGAACTGGGCGCCAATGCCTATGTGGTGAAGCCCGTGGGATTTCAGCAGTTCACCGACGCGGTTAGCCAAGTGGGCGCATTCTGGGCCGTCCTCAACGAAGTGGCGCGGCCTTCAGGGAAAGAACAAACTTCGGCGCGAGCCGGCGAGGTCATTTCCTCCGTAAAAAAGAGAGTTTAAAATGAAGCCCCCAATCCACATCCTGCACTTGGAGGACAATCGAAAGGACGCCGAGATCGTTCAATCCACCCTGGAAGCCGCGGACATCTATTGTGCGACCATTTGGGTACGAAGCCACGATGAATTTGTGGCGGCGCTCGAACAAGGCGGCATTGACTTGATCCTTTCGGATTACACTCTGCCTGGTTTCGACGGGCTGTCGGCGTTGAAAATCGCGCGGGCCAAATGGCCAGCAACACCCTTTGTCTTTGTGTCCGGGACAATGAGTGAGGAGCGGGCCATCGAGTCGCTCAAGAGCGGCGCGACAGATTATATCCTGAAGGAACGGATGGCCCGGCTCGCTCCGGCGGTACGCCGTGCCATGCAGGAAGTGGCGGATCGGGCTGAACGCCTGAGGCTGGAGGCGCAGTTTGTCGAAGCACAAAAAATGGAAATACTCGCAAGGCTTGCCGGCGGCGTGGCCCATGACTTTAATAACATCATCGGGGTCATCATGAGCTATAGCGATTTGACGATTCAGGCGCTCGGTCATGACGAGGTCCTGAAGAGATATGTGGCGGAAATTCACTCGGCGGCCGAGCGCGCGGTCGGGTTGACAAGGCAATTGCTGATCTTCAGCCGCAAACAGACGATCCAACCCAGCGTCCTGGATCTCAATGTCGTGACGCAGGGATTGGGGAAAATGCTTCGGCGGCTCCTTGACGAGAACATCGAAATGACGATTGTTCCCGGCAAGGAAATCGGACGCATCAAGGCCGACGCCGGTTACATTGAGCAAGTGCTGATGAACCTGGTCGTCAATGCCCGCGACGCCATGCCCCATGGTGGCAAAATCACCATCGCCACCAACAATGTCACGCTGGATGAGAGTTATGCACGCACGCACCCTGGCGCAAGCCCCGGCAACAACGTCATGTTCAGTGTCAGTGACAGTGGAAGCGGCATGACCGACGAAGTCAAATCGCGCATGTTTGAAGCTTTTTTCACAACGAAACCCGAAGGCAAAGGCACCGGCCTGGGGCTGGCGACCTGCCAAACCGTCGTCCAACAATTTGGCGGTCACATCTGCATTGAGAGTGAGGTTGGCCAAGGAACGACCTTCAAGATTTATTTTCCGCGGGTCGAGCTGGCGCTTGATGTTAAACCCAAACCGCAGCGGGCCGGGCCATTGCCGCGGGGGACGGAAACTTTGCTGCTGGTGGAGGATGACCCCGCCTTGCGCCATTTGACCTGTGATGCCCTCAAAGCCCAAGGCTACGACGTACTGCGGGCGAGCAACGGCCAGGAAGGATTACGGGCGGCACGGGAACTCAATGGTCAGCCCATCGCGCTGGTCATCACCAACGTCGTTATGCCGATTATGGGCGGCAAAGTCATGGCGGAGTGGCTGAAAACAAGCCATCCCGATCTCAAATTCCTCTTCACCTCGGGCTACCCGGATGACGCCCTCACCGGCATGCGAATGCTCAAGGCAGGATCAGAGTTCCTGCCCAAGCCTTACACGGCCGCTGCGCTGGTCCGCAAAGTGCGCCAAATGATTGATGCGTCCCCGACTCAAGTTGCCTCGTGAACGAACGCAAACAACTGTCTGCTCTCACGTTGGTGTTGTTCGCCTTTGCAACACTATGCGCAGTTCTTCTGATCATCGGCGGACTGTTTTTCTTCGGCCTGGGCTCCATTGAGCGCAGCAATCAACGGGAACAATCGCGCGCCCTGAAAAAGCTGGCCGTTATTGACGACATCGGCCAGGACGTGGGGGAGATGCAGGCTTCCGTGGCTCGGGAGGTGCTCGCCTCCAACGTCAACGAAATAAACCTCCTCGATCAAGAGATACGTTCCATTGAGGCAACCAACGGTTCGGAGTTTCGCGACTTTCAACCGTATCTTGACCACGAAACGGAAAGGCAACTCTATGACGGCGCAGCCCGGGCCCGGAAATTATACTGGGAACAGACCCAGGTGGTTATGGCGCTCAGTCGTGCCAATCAGGATTCCGCAGCGATCAAGCTCGTCAATGCAACCCAAGCCCCCGCCTACGACCAATACCGGGAAGCGATCAATAAATTGATCGATCATATGGAGGGTGACGCCAACGACTCGACGGCCGCGACCACGGTGCTCATTTCCAAGATCAGAATCCTTGGCAATATCCTAGTCCTATTGGCGATCTTGGTTGTCCTTGGAACAGGCTTTGCCGTCAAGGCAGTTGCCCGGCGGCTGAACGAGGACAATCAGCGTTTGCAATTCGAAGTCACCGAACGCAAGAAGGCAGAATTGGAAATCCAGCTCTTGGCGGCCTTCCCCCGCTTCAATCCCAATCCGGTGCTGGAACTGTCCGTGGCCGGCGAAGTCAAGTTCTTCAACCAAGCCGCTGTGGTGATGGCCCGCGAGCTGGGGCAGGAAACAATTACGGAGATGCTGCCGCCAGATACCGCGGCGATAGTCCGCCAATGCGTAGCCGCCGGCACACCGAAAGTTTGCGTGGAGACACAGATCGGTCCGCGCGTCATTTCGTGGTCGTTCTTCCCCATCAAGGCCACGAATACGGTGCATTGTTATGGGGGCGATAGCACCGAACGGAAGCGGACGGAAGAAGCGTTGCAGGCATCACAGCAGATCGTCACAGAGATTATCAACGCGATACCGGTGCGGGTGTTCTGGAAGGACAAGAATCTCGCCTACCTGGGTTGCAACGCGGCCTTCGCGCGCGATGCGGGGTTTGCCGATCCCAAGGACATCATCGGGAAATATGATTACCAAATGGTTTGGCGTGATCAGGCAGAAGGCTATTGCAAGGATGACCGCCAGGTCATCGAGAGCGGCCGCTCCAAACTTCTGGTGGAAGAATCCCAAACGACCCCGGACGGGAACAGGATCACACTTCTGACGAACAAGGTGCCTCTGCATGATTCCGAAGGGAAGATCGAAGGCGTCATCGGGACGTATATGGACATTACGGAGCGCAAGCAATCTGAGGAGAGACTGCGATTGCATAGCGCCGCCTTGGAAGCAGCGGCCAACGCCATTGTCATCACCGACAAGTCGGGCAGCATCCAAACGGTTAACCCCGCGTTCACGGCGCTGACTGGCTACACCGCGGAGGAAGTTGTGGGCAAGACCCCGCGGATCCTGAAAAGCGGCAATCACGATGAGTCGTTCTATCGAAACCTCTGGCAAACGATATCTTCCGGCCGGGTTTGGAGCGGGGAAATGAGCAATCGGCGCAAGGACGGCAGCCTCTATGCCGAAGAAATGACCATCACCCCGTTGCTCAATGCCCAAGGTGAGATCGTCCGCTACATTGCCATCAAACAGGACATTACCCGGCGCAAGCGGGCGGAGGAGAAACTGACATTATTCCGCGCGCTGATTGAGCGCTCCCAAGATGGCATTTACATTGTCGATCCCGATACGGCACGTTTCCTGGACGCCAATGAGAGCGGGTGCCATGCGCTGGGCTACACCCGCGACGAACTGCTCAAGTTCACGGTGTGTGACGTGGTGCCGGGGCCTGACCGTGCGGCGTTCGAGACAGGTAACGCAAAAATTGAAAAAAAGGGCCATGCCTTGATGGAAATCCTGCACCGGCGCAAGGACGGCACAACGTTTCCGGCGGAAGCATCCCTGTCATTCGTCAAGCTCGACCGCAAGTATCAGGTGGCCATCGTGCGCGACATCACTGAGCGCAAGCAGATGGAGGCCGCTTTGCGCGAAAGCCAGGAGAAATTCAAGGGGCTCTTCGATGGCTCCTGCGACGCCATTATGACCGCTGAAGGTTCTTCCGGGAAGTTCACCTCCGGGAATCCAGCGGCGGTGAAGATGTTCGGGGCAAAAAGTGAGGCGGAATTTATTTGCTACACGCCAGCGCAACTTTCTCCCGATCGCCAGCCGGACGGGCGACCTTCTGCCGAGAAAGCTAGGGAAATGATTGAGACGGCCCTGCGCAAAGGCTCCCACCTCTTCGAGTGGACACACCGGCGGATCGGCGGCGAGGCGTTTCCCGCAACCGTGCTCATTACCAGGATGCAGTCCGGCGACAAGGTGTTTCAACAGGCAACGGTTCGTGACATCACCGAGTCCAAACTGGTTGAAGCGGCCCGGGACCGTTTGGTGGCCATCCTGGAATCCACCACAGACTTAGTGAGCATCGCCGATCCCCTTGGGCGTCTCATCTATCTCAACCGCGCCGGCCGCAACCTGCTTGGCGTGGGTCTCGACGACGATATCACCACTGCCGCTATTCGCGACTTTCTTCCCAACCCCGACAGCCATCCCGACTTTACGGAAGGAATTCCCGCAACCATCCGCCACGGCAATTGGAAAGGGGAAGTGGTCATCCTAAGCCGTGGTGGACAGGAAATCCCAGTCTCCCAAGTCATCCTTGCCCACAAAAACCCCGACGGGAAGATCGAGTTCATGTCCACCACCATGCGGGACATCACCGAGCGCAAGCGGTTCGAAGCCAAATTATTTCAAGCTCAGAAAATGGAAACTGTCGGCAACCTGGCCGGTGGGATTGCGCACGAGTTCAACAGCATTTTGACAACCATCATCGGCCAATGTGAATCGCTGCTGGGCAATCTTCCCACAGGCGGGCTGCCGGCCAAAAGAGCGATCGAAATCAGCCAGGCCGCCACCCGCGCCGCCACGCTGACCCGCCAACTTCTTGCCTTTGGTCGCAAACAATTTCTGCAACCCGAAATCCTCGATCTCGACCAGATTATCGCTGGCCTGGAAGGGGTGTTTCGCCCTCTCCTGGGCCGCAATGTGGCGACACAAATCGTCTCTGCCCCCGGTCTGCACCCGGTCAGCGCGGACGCCGGACAAATTGAGCAGGTCATCATGAACCTCGTCATGAACGCGCGTGATGCCATGCCCAACGGCGGCAAACTCACACTGGAAACCTCCAACGTTTCGTTTGACGAAGAGACTGTCCAGCTTGAGCCAGGATTGGAGCCGGGCGACTATGTGATGCTGGTCATCACGAACACGGGCGCAGGCATGAGCGAAAAAGTGAAGGCGCATCTGTTCGAGCCATTCTTTACGACCAAGGGAGTGGGCAACGGAACCGGTTTGGGATTGTCCACCTGTTTTGGCATCATCAAACAAAGCGGCGGTCACATCAGCGTCTTGAGCGAACCCGGCCAGGGCACCACCTTGAAGGTTTATCTGCCCCGAGTTGAAAAGCAGGCGCCAGCTCCCCTTCAGCTTGTTGCATCAGAGGAGTTCCCGCGCGGGACGGAAACCATTTTGCTGGTTGAAGCGGAACCAGCCCTGCGCGAGATGGCGACGGACTTGTTAAGACAACTCGGCTACTCGGTTTTGGCAGCGGCCAACGGTATCGAGGCCTTAAATGTGAAACAGCCGGGTGAATTGGGGCGCATTGATTTATTGTTTACTGATGCCGTCATGCCGCACATGAGCGGCATGGAATTGGCGGACCGCGTAAGGGCGCTGTATCCTCATGCCAAGATTCTTTTCTCTTCTGGGTATACAGAGAATGCCATCCTCCAGCAAGGCGAGTTGGACAAGGGGGTGGCGACTCTGCAAAAACCGTTCACCCCTTCCGCGCTGGCGCACAGGCTGCGGGAAGTGTTGGATCAACCAAGTGCTCTGGAACCAGACACCGCGCAGCCGTCCTTTACCTCCACGAAAAACTTCGCCGAGGCCGGAACATCAACGAACTGATCACGATGACACCGCCACAGAATCAAAACCTGACAATCCTCGTGATTGACGATGAAGCGTCGTTTCGCCAACCATTGCGCCTCTCTCTTCAGGCGAAGGGGTTCGCCACGCTGGAAGCGGCCACTTGCCAGGATGGCATCCACACAGCCAAAGCCCAGAAACCGGACTTGATCGTTTGTGACGTTGATCTGCCCGACGGTACCGGCCATAAAGTGCTCGAAGCCCTAAAGGATGATCCTGCCACGTCCGCCATCCCGTTCATCTTTATGACGGGGATGGACGACCCGAAGGCCTTGCGTCGAGGCATGGATCAAGGGGCGGACGACTTCCTCCTAAAACCGTTTCCCATGAATTCCATGCTTGCAGCAGTGGAGGCCCGTCTCCACCGGAGCGCCATGTTGCGGTCCCGAGCGGAACAGACCGAAAAGCGGCTTCAAGCCATCGTCGAGACGAGCCCCGACCTGGTAGCGATGGCAGACATCAACAGCCGACAAATCCTTTACCTAAACCGGGCCGGTCGAGAGTTGCTTCAACTTGGCGCGTTGGAGGACTTCTCGACCTTGGACCTGTGCGACATCCATCCGGTCGAAACCGTGGCGCGCATTGTAGGGGAGATCATTCCGACGGCCATCGAGAAGGGCTCTTGGACTGGCGAAACGACCTTTCTCAACCGGGCCAAGGTCGAGGTGCCGGTGGTTGAAGTCGTCGTGGCGCATAAATCACCGGAGGGCCGCGTCGAATTCCTCTCCATGCTCGCGCACAATATAACGGTGCGCAAACAAGCCGAATTGGAGCGGCATCAAATGGAGATTCAGTTGCGCCACTCCCAAAAACTGGAGTCCATCGGCCAACTGGCTGCTGGCATCGCTCACGAAATCAACACCCCCACACAATTCATCGGCGACAATCTCCACTTCCTACAGGATGTCTTCAACGACCTGCTCGGTTTGTTGGGGCAATTCAGTCTGCTGCTGGAAGCCGCTCGCGGCCAAGCCTTCGCTCAGAGTCTGACCGAGGAAATTGAAAATACAATTCATGCGATCAACCTACCCGACTTGGAGAAAGAGATACCGAAATCCATTACGCAGGGGCTTTCCGGGGTGCAACGCGTGGCCAAAATCGTACAAGCCATGAAAGACTTCTCGCACCCGGGCACGGAAACTAAAATACCAGTCGATCTCAACCGCGCCATCGAAAGCACTCTGACGGTGTGCCGGAACGAGTGGAAATACGTGGCCGATTTGCAGACCGACTTTGATCCGGTCCTGCCTCTGGTGTCCTGTCTGCCAGGAGAGTTCAACCAAGTCATCCTCAACATCGTGGTCAACGCGGCCCATGCCATCGCGGACAAGATGGGCGGGAAGGCCAAGGGAGTCATCGGTGTGAGCACGCGCCGCCACGGCGACAAGGTCGAAATCCGCATCAGTGACACTGGCACGGGCATTCCTGAGTCGGCGCGCGGACGAATATTTGATCCTTTCTTCACCACCAAGGAGGTGGGCAAAGGCACCGGCCAGGGTTTGGCCATCGCCCGTTCGGTCGTCGTGGATAAACATCAAGGCGAGATTTTCTTTGAAACGGAAATGGGCCAAGGCACGGCATTTGTCATCCGGCTGCCTTTAGCCCAAAACAAAAACGGCAACGCCGTTCAAGACAAATGAAAAAGCGCATCCTTTTCGTTGACGACGAGGCCATGGTCCTGGAAGGCCTCCAGCGCATGCTTCGCTCGATGCGCGCCGAATGGGAAATGGAGTTTGTCGAAAGCGGGGAGGCAGCTCTCGGTTTACTCGACCAAAAGCCCTTCGATGTGATCGTCTCCGACATGCGCATGCCCCGCATGAACGGGGCTGAACTGCTGGCCGAGGTCATGAAGCGGCACCCCTCCACCGTGCGCTTGATCCTCTCCGGCTACGCCGATAAGGACCTGATCCTCAAATGCGTCGGTTCGACCCATCAATATCTGGCCAAGCCCTGCGACGCCGAGTCTCTGAAAGCCACGATCGAGCGGGCTTCCAACTTGGAAGACTCCCTCCACAACGAGCGCCTCAAGACCTTGGTATGCCAGATGAACCATCTGCCCAGCATCCCAACACTCTACATGCAGGTGGTCGAGAAGACCAGCCGGGCCGAGACCTCGCTCGAAGAAATCGGCCGCCTCATTGGCCAGGACATCGGCATGACCGCCCAGATACTCAAAATGGCCAACTCTGCCTTCTTCGGCTTGCGTCGGCAGCTTTCCAGCGTGGAGGAAGCCGTCGCCTATCTTGGTTTGGACACCATCAAGTCCCTGGTTTTGTCCATTCACGCCTTTTCCCAGTTTGAGAAAGCTGAAAGAGGCGCGTTTAGTATCGAGGCGTTGTGGGGCCACAGCCTGCAAGTGGCAAGTTTTGCCAAACGCATCGTCAAACTCGAAGGCCAGGAGGCCAAAGCCGCCGAAGAGGCTTTCACCGCCGGCATGCTGCACGACATCGGAAAACTGGTCCTGGCGGTCAATTTGCCCAAGGAATACGCCGAAGCCACGCGCCTGGCCCTATCCGGCCTGGAGCTTCCCCTGGCCGAACATCAGGTCTTCGGCTCCAATCACGCCGACGTCGGCGGATATTTGATCGGTTTGTGGGGACTGCCCGTGCCCGTGGTCGAAGCCGTGGCTCTCCATCACTGCCCGTCCCGGGCCACGCAACCAGCTTTCAGCCCGTTAACCAGCGTCCACACCGCAAATGTCCTTGCATGGGAACGACCCAACTCCGCCAATGGCGAGCCGGCACCGCAATTGGACGCCAGCTATCTCGGCCTCGTGGGTGTTTCGGCACGCCTGGCCGCCTGGCGCTCGGCCCTGCAGGAGAACTCAACTCAACAACTAAACCATTCATGAACCCAGAAATTCTTTTTGTCGATGATGACCAGGACATCCTGGCCGGATTCCAGCGCAGCCTTAGAAAGCACTTTAAACTCGATACCGCCATCGGCGGCACGACCGCGCTGGCCATGCTGCGCGACCGCGCCCCTTACGCCGTCGTCGTGGCGGACATGCGAATGCCGGGCATGAACGGCATCGAGTTCTTGATGGAGTTGGAGAGGTCGGCGCCGGACACCATTAGAATCATGTTGACAGGAAACGCCGACCAAAAAACGGCGCGCGATGCTGTCAACCAGGGCCATATTTTCCGCTTCCTGACCAAACCCTGTCCTCAGGAGGAGCTGGTTCTCGCGCTTCGCGCCGGACTCAAGCAGTACCAACTGGTGACAGCCGAACGCAACGTCCTGGAGAAAACACTCAACGGCAGCGCCCGGATGCTCAGTGATATTCTGGCCACACACGACTCCCATTCCTTCGGCAAGTCCCAGCGCCTGCGCGAGTACATGCGGGCCTTCGCCAATCATTTGGAACTGAAGCAAACCTGGGACTTGGAATTGGCCGCCTTGCTTTCGCAGATCGGCTGCGTCACCATCCCGCAAGCGGTGCTGGCAAAATCCCGTGCCGGCCGCCCGCTGGTTGGAGCGGAGGCCGACATTGTGTTGCGCGTCCCTCAGATCGGCTACAATCTTCTGTCCCACATTCCGCGCCTGGAATCCGTCGCCGCGGTGATCCTCTACCAGAACAAGAACTTTGATGGCACGGGCTTTCCTTCGGACAAGATCGCGGGCGAGGACATCCCGATCGGCGCCCGCATTTTGCGCGTGCTGCAGGATTTGCTGGCGTATGAATCCGCCAAAACGTCCAAAGACAAAGCATTGGAGAACATGACACACTTTCCTGGCCGCTATGATCCCCGGGTGGTGGAGGCGGTGGCGGCGGTGTTTGATATCTGTTTGGCACACGCCACTCCGACTGAAAGCCAAAGCCGCCCGGTCTGGATCAAGAACTTGCGGGTCGGTTGGACCCTGGCCGCTGAAGTGCGCACCCGGGATGGGGTGATGATCATTCCGGCAGGCACGCAAATCTCGCCGTTGTTGATGGAAAAACTCCGCAACTTCGCCGAACTGGGCGACTTGGAAGAGCCGATGCTGGTGACGGGATAAGCACGCTCTACTGCGAAGCGAATGGAGCATCCCATACACCCTGGTGAATCCACCACAATCATTCATCCAGGGAATGGCGGATGGCTCCCAGGAGTTGATCGGGCGAAAATGGCTTTTGGACGAAGTTGTCCCCGCTGCGCAACTGGAGGTCCTGTCCAGCAATCTCGGCGCTGTATCCGCTGATATATATGACCTTAAGTCGCGGTTGGTCCGCCTGCAGGCGTCGGGCAAGTTCCTGGCCGCTCAATCCCTCCGGCATCACTAGATCGGTCACAAGCAACGCCACCGTTCCGCGATGTACCTGCCAGAGCTTTAGAGCTTCGATGCCGTTGGGGGCTTCCAACACTTTGTAGCCGTACCGTGTGAGAATTGCGCGCGTCAGGGTGCGCACCGCCCATTCGTCCTCGACCAAAAAGATGGTTTCCGTGCCTTCGCGCGGTTTGGGTCGTGCCTCAGCCCCAGGCAGCTCAGCGGCGGTCGCGATGCCAGCAGGAAGGAATATCTGGAAGTTCACACCTTGACCCGGCTTGCTATCCACCTTGAGCAAGCCGTGGTGTTGTTTGACGATGCCAAAGACCGTCGCCAGCCCAAGACCCGTGCCTTTGCCTGGCTCTTTGGTGGTGAAAAATGGTTCGAAGATCCGAGGCAATACCTCAGGCGGGATACCGCAGCCTGTGTCACTGACAATCAAGCAGACGTAGCGTCCCGGCGCGGCGTCGGGATTTAGTCGCGCGAGGCTT
The DNA here is from genome assembly GCA_963707025.1 of uncultured Verrucomicrobiae bacterium. Taxonomy (GTDB): domain Bacteria; phylum Verrucomicrobiota; class Verrucomicrobiia; order Limisphaerales; family Palsa-1400; genus JBEKOF01. The sequence goes on from CAVPOM010000009.1 coordinate 410,165, forward strand.
TCGTCCACGGTTTTCTCTGCGGTTTCGATGAGCATCTGCCCACCCTTGGGCATGGCGTCACGCGCGTTTACGGCAAGGTTCAGCAGCACCTGACCAAGCATCCCCTCGTCGGCGCGGGTCATTAGCGGCGTGGCGTGCAGGTGCAATTGCAAACGCACATCCTCGCCGATGATGCGCTGGAGCATCTTGGCAAGGCTGGTGACGACTTCATTCAAATCAAGTTCCCGAGGCTGAATCACCTGCCGACGGCTGAACAGCAACAACTGGCGCGTTAGAGTGGCCGCCCGCTCGGTGTAGGCACGGATCTCCCGAAGGCAGTCCCGGGCTGCCCCAGGCAAATTCTCGACCAACTCAGCCAGTTCGGCCTGCATGAGCATCGCGGCGAGAATGTTGTTGAAGTCGTGCGCCACTCCGCTGGCAAGCTGGCCGATGGATTCCATTTTCTGCGCCTGCCGGAATTGTGCCTCGAGCAAAATTTCGCGCGTTACATCCCGTTTGACGGCAACGTAGTTGATGACCCGGCCGGCCCGGTCGCGTACCGGTGAAATGGTGGCTTGTTCCTCGAACAAGGTCCCGTCTTTGCGCTTGTTAGTAAGCCGGCCCGACCAGACTTCGCCTCTGGAGAGAACGGCCCACATCCGCTGATAAAAGCCGGCGTCATGCGTGCCGCTTTTTAATATGCGAGGATTCTGGCCGGTCGCCTCCTCGCGCGAGAAGCCGGTGATGGTTGTAAAGGCTGGGTTCACATAGAGGATTGTCCCGGCACTGTCAGTGATGAGGATGGTTTCCGCGGCTTGCTCCACCGCCGTGACCAGTCGCAGGTGGGCCTCTTCGGCCCGCTTGCGTCCGGCGATGTCCCGGGATACGCCCACGACGCTGATGCCGCCGTGGTCGTTCCGAAAGAAAGTGGTCGCCATTTCGCTCCAGACCGGCGAATCATCCTTGCGGGTCAATTCCACCTCGTGGACTTGGGTGACCGCAGCGGGGTCTGATGTCTGGAATGACTTCACCCGTTCCTCGATCATCTTGTTCACCATGGTCAGCGATTCCTCTGTCAACATTTGATCCAGCGATTGAGCCATCGCTTCCTCGGCCGTGTAGCCTCGCAACCGGCTAACCGATGGGCTGACATAGGTTAGCCGCCTGGTTTCCAGATCGAAGGTCCACAGCACATCGGCCGCGTGACTGGCCAGCAGCCGGTATCGCTGTTCGCTCTCCCGCAGGTTTTTTTCCGCTTGGTTGCGTTCTTCATCTTGTCCAATCGCGGCGGCAAGAATCCCCAGGATGCGAAGGTCATCGCTGGTTGGTTCGCAATCCCGAGTAAAGACCGCGCACAGCGAACCGTGGATGGTCCCGCCGAAGCGCACCGGTTGGCCCCAACAGGTCTGGAGCCCGTAGGGAACCACGTTCGGATCCGTTTTTGCGTAGAAACTTTCTTGCAGGCGTCGGATGACCAATGCCCCTTCCGAATGGCCCTGGATCACTTCAAAACAGATCTGGCCCTCGGCAATATCCTCCGCCGCCATGCCGGACGGCGCCTTCCAACGCCCCTTCACACACAACCGGTTGCCCTCCAAACGACTGTACAAGGCGTAATCCGCCTCCAACAGTTCACCGCACAACGCCGTCAACGCCTGCACGTTCCGGTCATTGTCATGCCCGAGGTTGAGCAGGAAGGCGTGGACTTTGTACAGGCGTTCTTCCGACCGCTTGCGCTCGGTGATCATCCTTAATTCGCGCATTGCCCGATGCACGGCCGGTCCAAGGCGCGTCATCCCCTGTTTCAGCACGTAGTCCGTGGCTCCGAAATGGAGCGCCTCGATGGCCTTCTCTTCGCCCAAAGAGCCGGAAACGAAAATGAAAGGCATCTCGGGATGGGTTTTGCGCACGAAAGCCAACGCGGCAAGACCGTTGTAAGAGGGAAGAGAGTAGTCGGAGAGGATGATATCGGGCTGGAAGGTGACCAACTGCTCCAGAAACTCGGCCTGGTTCACCACTTGCTTGGTGGTGCAGCGGATTCCTTGCCGGTCCAGCTCGCGGAGGATCAGTTCGGCGTCCGGCTGAGTGTCTTCGAGCATCAGGATTCGGAGGTCTTTGTTCATTGTCGTTAAAATCCCGGCTTTTTCTAATCATCTGCCAATCAGCTTCCTAAAAATGTTCCCCCCCTGAAAAGCTGCTGTGCGAAGAATCGCACAACAGCTTCTCTCCCTCCCAGCAATACCAGCACGACCGCCAGCCGTTTTATGTCCTTCCCTTTCGCCCGGACGAATCAGAGCCGACATTGAATCGTGCCGGTGCCTCAGCTCCGAAACTGACCTTCGCTGTCGCACGTTCAGGCATGACCAACGGCGTGGGTGGTCCCTGAAAGAGCGGGTATTATCGCGATTAAAGTGTACACAATGCCCCTCTACACATTTATACGTGCGCGAATTCCGAATCTTTCAAGAAAGACTAAAACTTGGATCAATTGCAGAAGGAGGGGTCAAAATGGCGTTGCTCATTACGATATTGAGCAGCACACGCCTGAGCCTTTATTTTGGATGCAAGCCATTATTGCCCTGATACTTATGACAGCACCGGACGGGCAGGAGGCGGCAATACTCATGGAGGGCCAAAGGTTCAGGCCATTGAGTTTTTCAGCCTTTCGACTTCTTCCTTGATCCCTTCCGAGACGCGATGTTTCGTCAAATACACCTGGCCGACAGCGATCCCAAAAGTTTTGGCAATCCTGCCTGGCGCCCACTCTTTATTCACATACAAGTCAAAGACTTGATAATGCTGGGGGTTGAGATTGCGTTTCACTTTCACCATTGCGGCTTCAAGGAGAGTTTCTTTCCATTCCAATTCCCACAACGCTTCCAGGTCCAGTTTCGTCCGCTCAGGGATATTGTCCAATGTGTCGGCAGTGCTGGAATTGGAATTATTGTCGGAATGCGAATATGCCCGGCACACCGGGTCACGCTTTCGGAACTGGTCCGTGATGCGCCATCGAGTCATATTCATGAGCCATGTTTTGAACGAGCCAATTCTTCGGTCATACTTGAAATTGGGCATGTGTTTGGCAACCGAGATCATCGTTTCCTGCACAACATCCTGCGCTTCAGTCCCGGTTAAACCGCTTTTGACCGCGACGCCATAGATGAGCTTCCAGTAGGTGTCAAAGAAGTCCTGCCAGCTTGCCTGGTCCTGCCAATCTTTGAGGCGTTTGATCAGAGTTGTACGGGTGCGGATCAACTCATTATTCCGTTTTTGCACGAATCAATTAAGCACGCTTCCGGGTCGAATGGCAAATGAAATGAAGTGGGCCCTGTGGGGCCAATTCATGAACCCCCGGGTCGTAGTGCGCTTTTCACCCCTCCGCGCTCCTCGATGCAGTCGCAAGCAGGAGAATCTCGCACAATTCACGATCCTGAACAAAGTTGGAGTCCGTCCGAGTTCATGAAACGGTAAACCGTTGAGGATCAACAGCTTCATCGTGACCATCCATTGGCGCCATCGCGCCGTTGGCCGGTTGGCCGGCTGGCCCTTTTGACCATTATTTCATTGACGGGATTTGCATAAAAGTGGCTTCATCCATCCAACAGCAGTGTTCGGGAAAGGCCGGCTCCAAGAATATGATTCGCAGTCTCAGTAACGCTTCGTTAAGCCATGCGCCATCAAACACAGGAACATAACCAGTTGAACCCGTGTTCAAACGGCGGCCGGGCAGTATTGACCGCCACAATCTTGTGCTGTTTTTTGACCGGCGTTGGGAAGTCTCTCGCTCAGGATGTAACGGCCGGCCCGATGAAGAACGAAATCCGCATCGTAGAAATCCAAGGCACAGTGGAAACTTCCCCTGTCGGCACAACGACCTGGATGCTCGCACAAACCAACCAGACCCTGCATCCGTTCGATCGGTTGCGGACAGGAACAGACAGTCGTGTCGCTTTCCGTTGGTCCGATCAAAGCGTTATGCAATTCAACGCGTCAACGGAGCTTGAAGTTTTGCCACCGGACTCGCCCGATGCGCAAAGTGGCCTCCATTTAATCCGGGGGATGATCTCCTTTTTTCATCGTGACGAACCGGGCCGCATCCGGGTCATAACTCGCGGCGCGGTCGCCGGCGTGGAAGGGACTGAATTTGTCCTGGCTGTGAATGATACGGATCGCACGACGGTGTCTGTGATTGATGGCAAGGTTAGATTTGGCAACGGAGAGGCCACGATCCTGCTGACCAACGGCCAGCAGGCCTTTGCCGATGTTGGCAATCCGCCCGTTCGCACCCCCAGTTTTGTTGCCAACAACATTCTGCAATGGTGCTTTTATTACCCCGCCGTGCTCGACCAGGCTGATCTGGCGCTCACGCCAGACGAACAAGCCGTCCTCAAGGAATCACTCGACGCATATCGTGCGGGTGATTTGCTAGTTGCGCTGGCAAAATACCCAGCCTCACGCCAGACCGCCTCTGGCAGCGAGCGCATTTATCATGCTGCGTTGTTGCTCTGTGTCGGCCAAGTCGAGGAAGCCGAAACTTTGCTTTCTTCCTTGCCCAACGCCGATAGTTCCGGGCGTTCTCAACGTCTGGCCAGCGCGATCCGCCAACTCATCTCCGCAGTAAAACGACAATCAAATCCTTCGATCCCGAACCCGCAACTTGCCACCGAATTCCTTTCGCAGTCCTATTATGAGCAATCGCAGGCAACCCCTCAAGTTTCTTTGGAGGCCGCGCTAAAGTCGGCAAGAGAAGCGGCCGCCAAATCACAGGAATTCGGCTTTGCCTGGGAGCGGGTGGCCGAACTGGAGTTCAGTTTTGGACATACACAGAGCGCGCTGGATGCCCTGGACAAAAGTATTGCGATATCACCCCGCAACGCCCAAGCGCTCGCATTGAAGGGATTCCTCCTCGCCGCACAAAATCGAACCGATGAAGCCATCGTCTGGTTCGACCGCGCGCTTGCGGTGGATTCCGCCCTCGGCAACGCATGGCTGGGACGCGGCCTTTGCCGCATCCGTCGTGGAGATGCGGCTGGCGGACGCGAAGATTTGCTGGTGGCTGCCGCGCTTGAACCGCAACGCGCCGAGTTGCGCAGTTATTTGGGGAAGGCTTACGCCAATGCGGGTGATTACCCGCGCGCCTCCAGGGAACTTCAACTGGCGAAGGCATTGGACCCCAATGACCCGACGGCATGGCTTTACACCGCATTGCTTAATCAGCAAGACAGCCGAATTAACGAAGCCATCCGGGATTTGGAAAAATCAGAATCCTTGAATGACAACCGAAGCGTTTATCGCTCCCAGTTGTTATTGGATCAGGACCGTGCGCTTCGCAGCGCCAATCTGGCTGCGCTGTATCGAGACGCCGGCATGACGGATGTCAGTGTGCGCGAGGCTTCACGGGCAGTGAACTACGACTACGCGAATTATTCCGCTCACCTCTTTTTGGCGAACAGCTATAATCAACTGCTCGATCCGAACGAGATCGCCTTGCGTTACGAGACGGCGGCGGAAAACGAATACTTGCTCGCCAACCTGCTTTCTCCGGCGGCTGCCGGGCCATGTCGCCGGCCATATCACAGCAGGAGTATTTCAGACTCTTTGAGGGCAACCGACCCGGTATTTTAACGGACACGGAATATCTCAGCCGGGGAGCGTGGAATGAAGTGGGCGCTCAATACGGCACTGATGGCAATTTCAGCTATAACCTTGAGGAGGACTACAAGACGGATCCCGGTCAACAAGTGAACAATGATTTCGAACGACGGGGTTTGAGCCTCACGCTCAAGCAACAATTCACGCCTAAGGATGGCATCTATGTGCAGGCGGTGGGGTATGACGCCGATGGCGGGGACTTGCACCAGTATTACGCTCCCTACATGGTCAGCCCGGATTATCGCTTCAAGGAAACGCAAGACCCAACCGTCGTTCTCGGCTACCACCACGAATGGAGTCCGGGCGTTCACACACTGCTTTTGCTGGCCAGAATTAACGACACTTTTTCATTCGCCAACCCAACGCAGCCAACTCTGGTCGCGTTCCGGCCGGAACTCAATCCCATCTCCATGCCCGGCGTTACAACACTCACCTCGGTGCAAGGCCTTACGATGGCTCAAAGTTTTGAGAGCCAACAGACGATCTATTCCGGTGAACTCCAACAAATCTGGCAGACGCCCTTACACAACACGATCGTTGGCGGACGCCTGCAATATGGCGATTTTGAGACCGCCAACCTGCAAAACCTTCCTTCGGGCTTATTTGGCTTATTTCCAATGTCTCCCGCTCCGGCCGCGCAGCAGGATTTCGATTCCTATTTCAACCGTGTCAGTTTTTATGGTTATCACTCGTGGCAAATACTTGATCCGTTGCAACTGTTTGGGGGACTGACTTATGACTGGATGCAATTCCCGGCAAACATCCAGACCGCGCCCATTTCCAACGAACAACAAACCTCCAGCCGGTTTTCTCCCAAAGCGGGCTTGATCTGGACGCCGCTGAAAGACACGATCATCCGTTTCGCCTATACACGCTCGCTGGGAGGCACGAGTGTGGATCAAAGCTACCAACTGGAGCCATCACAAGTGGCGGGTTTCATCCAATCTTTCCGCAGTCTCATCCCTGAATCCGTGGCAGCAGAAAGTCCAGGCGCAAAATTCGAGACTTATGGGATTTCCCTTGAACAGAATTTCGCGACTCGGACTTACTTGGGACTTTCCGGAGAGATGTTGAATTCCCTGGACCGGCAGGTCGTCGGCGCGTTCGACGTGCTGCCTCTTCAATTAACTTACGCCATCCCTTCAGGATTGCCTGAAGATTTCGACTATCATGAAAAGACGCTCCAATTCACGGCGAACCAGTTGCTGGGGACGGAATGGTCCATTGGCGCGCAATACGGCGTCAGCCAAGCCGTGTTGAACAACAATTTCATTGGCGTGCCAGATGGCCTTCGTTTCGTGAATTTCGTGCCACGCCAACAGACGGAAGCCACCCTTCAACAAGCGGAATTGTTCTCCATCTACAATCACCCGTCCGGTTTCTTCCTCAGGGGCGAAGCATTGTGGAATGCCCAAAACAATACCGGTTACAGTCCGAACTTGCCAGGTGATGATTTCTGGCAGTTCAACGCGTTCGCCGGCTACCGATTTCTCCACCGCAAGGCGGAACTAAGCCTCGGAGTGCTCAACATCTCCGGTCAGGATTACAACCTAAATCCGCTCAACCTCCATGAAGAATACCCCCGCCAACGGACGTTCACCATGCGCTTGCGGCTGAACTTCTAAAAGCGTCTCTCGTCTCCCAATTTTCCCCGGCCCAATCAGGGATTAAATCCACTCAATGTAATGGGATAATTAGTGGATGGAACATTGTTGGTAAAAGTGATGGTAAACCTATATGCCGGGCTGAATGTTGGATATGGAATGGTAACGCTGGTTTTGCTGCATCCGCTATCACCATAATCTCCCACATATTCAACCTTTGTATTTGTCCGGGTGGTGTCACTCGCGGTGTATATGGTGGTATTGGTGGAAGGTGTCCAGCCCCAACCCTGCGCCGCTGTTTTAATATAGTTGACATAGCCCGTGTATGACCCGGGACAAGTCCCTTGCGAACCAGAATACGTTATGGGTTGGGCATACACAACAACCAAAAAATCAGGATTGATGGTATAAACCTCCAAGGAAGCCGAAATGGTCGGTGTGACATCTGCACCACTGGCAATGTCGCAGGAATAATACCCCGCGTCGCTGATCTGAGTGTTCTCAAAGGTCAAGGTGCTATTCGTCTGGCCAGCGATTGGAGCCCCGTTGCGCAGCCATTGATAGGAATCGCCGTCCACCGCGTTCACCGAAAAAAATGCGGTGTCGCCCAGTTGCACCAACTGGTCAGACGAGCCATCCCCGGTATCCGGAACTCCGATCTGTTGCGGATAAGCACTGCCTCCAGCGGTTATAAACAATGCTGCACTTGCCGCGACCGCATAGATTCTTACTTTTTGTCTTTTCATAATAATTACTTGAGATTGACGATTGACGGTCGTTGTTTCTGCAAGCAATACGTGGTTTTTGAAACAATCTTTCAAAATTTTCCAAGAGCGCGCGTGTCTCACTGAGACCAGGGCCGCAATGGCCGATTGCCGGCGTCGCCTTCCATGTCGCTGCCGTCACCATGGCGCTCCGGCTCTTCTGGCACCGCGTCGAGGCAAATCAGCGCAAAAAAGACGTGCTTTTTCCTCCAATCCTTTCCATACTTCCAATACGTTTAGCCGTGAAAGTCAAAGCCATCAGCCGAAGAGGAATCCTCAGGTCCGTGCAGGGCGCGGCGCTGGCGGCGCTCTGCGGCCTGATGCTGTGGAATCTGCCGCTGGGCGAGGCGTGGATAAACGCGAGCTATGATTATTTATTTCGCTTTGGCACGCGCGCCATCACGAACAACGTCACCTTCATCATGATGGACAATGAGGCGTATGGTTATTTCCATCAAACTCGCGGCCAGCCATGGGATCGGACGTTGCACACCCGGTTGTTAAATAAGCTGGCCGATGATGGTTGTCCTCTCGTAGTGATGGATTGTTTTTTTCGCGAACCCCATGATCAGGCGCAGGACGCGGCATTGGCAAACGCCATGCGACGCCAACATCACATCGCTTTGATGGCCGAGCAGTCAGAGGTAACACATCCGACACTGGCCGGGCATGCGTCCGCTGTTTCCGGCAGAACCATTTTATAGCGCATCCGGAACAAATTGGGGCGTCGCCTGGCTCGTTCCGGACCCGGATTTAATCGTTCGCCGACATTGGCCATTTCCTGCGCCCGGACCATATCCGAGCTTGCCCCAGACCGCCGCGCGCTTGGAGGGGGCGCGATTGAGTGAATTCCCTCACAAACAGTGGCTGCGCTACTACAGCCGGGACGGCGCCTGGACGAGATTGAGCTACCGTTTCGCGCTGACACAACCCACGAATTATTTCCGCGACCGAATTGTCTTCATCGGCACTCAACCAAAAACATCCATCTTGGACGGGGAACCCGATAAATTTTGCACGCCTTACACGTGCTGGACCAGCGAAACAACCGGCGGCGCGGAGATTATGCTGACCTCCTTTCTGAATCTGGTGAACGACGACTGGTTGCGGCGGGCAGACCGGTGGATGGAAGGGTTGATCTTGGTGTTCACAGGAACCTTGCTTGGCGGCGGATTTTGCCGGATGCGTCGGCTCACAGCCTCCGTTTGCGCCGCGGTGGCCGCCGTAACAGTTATGCTCGGCGCGGTCTTGTGCAGTTATTTCACCAACTACTGGTTTCCGTGGCTCGTGATTGCTGGCGGACAAGTGCCGTGCGCTTTATCGTGGGCGCTGGTGGTCGCAAAAGCCAGTCGCCCACCAGGATCACTCGTCCGCGGCCGGGACACACACGCGCCGACTGCCGTGGTCGAGGAATTGCCGGACATTCCTGGCTACAAACTGCTCCCCTCCCCGTTCGGACAGGGCGCGTACGGAAAGGTTTGGCTGGCACGGAACACCACCGGTCAATGGCGAGCAGTGAAAGTGGTTTATCTTATAAATTTTAACAATGACGCCGGCCCTTATGAACGCGAGTTCAATGGCATCAGCCGATACCAAGCTATCTCCGACAAACACCCTAGCCTGTTGCGTGTTGATTTTGTCAGCGAGAAATTCCCGGGACATTTTTATTATGTGATGGAATTAGGCGATCCTTTTGAGCCAGGATGGGAGCGGGAACCAATAACCTATAAGCCGCGTGATCTGGCCAGTGAGCGGGCGCGGGCGCAAGGAGGAAGGCTGCCTACCCGGGAATGTTTGCGTATCGGCCTTGAATTGACCGATGCTCTCGATTTTCTGCATCGTCAGGGGTTGACCCATCGTGACATCAAGCCGCAAAACATCATCTTCGTGAACGGCCGCCCCAAACTGGCCGACCTCGGTCTCATCGCTGAAATCCGGCCACCCGATCAAAAGCGAACCCTGGTGGGCACGCCCGGTTATATGCCCCCCCCGCCGGAACTTCCCGGCACCCCGCAGGCGGACATTTACGCATTGGGGGTTGTGCTTTACGTGCTGAGCACCGGACGCAATCCAGCATTCTTTCCGGAGATTTCGACCACTATCGCGGAGAGCATAGAGGCAGAGGAGTTTTTTGTGGTGAACACCATTATCCTCAAGGCTTGCCAGCCTGACCCCGCGCAGCGTTACGCATCGGCTTTGGAAATGCACCGCGCTTTGCAAGGAGCACAAGAAGCTCTTGAAAGCGGAACGACAGGGAACGCTTCGAGGCCAGTTCAATGAAACCCGACCACGGAACGGACCACGGTTTTAATGTTCTTTGCCGGGGATTTCAGCCGCGGCCTTCACCATCTCATCCACGATCTTGCGGAAATCGTCCAATCCGGTGGCGGGGATGATCACATTATCCCGACGGCCATTCACGATCTCTAAATGCGCAGGAAATGCCCGCGCGGATTCTCTTTCAATGTAAAGATGAAAGTCTTTCATTCGATCTGAATGGTTTCAGCTTTTAAGGTGTCCTCTTCAACCCGTGGCCTGGGCGTCCCGTAGCGGTAGGGCCGGCGGCCAAAGGGTGAGAGACGTTCGTTCGAGATCATAGATGGATGAGGACGGCGACCATTCGTTCGGTCCCATGTGAATCTGTGCTTTGGCCGTCCGTGTTCCGCCTTGCGCTTTGCGCTTACCCTTCACCCCGCAAGCCACGGCTCTCCGTGATTGACTCCAAACCCCTCCCGGCATTAAACCATCACCAATGACCAATCTCTCAAGTTTAACGACAGCCCAACTCAACCGCATCATTGTCATCAAGGAGCAGATCGAGGCGCTGCAAAACCAGATCAAAACAATTGTTGCCGGCCGTGGTGGTAAAATCCCAATCCCCTCTGCCGCGGAAGCCCCAGTGCCCGCCAAGCGCAAATTATCTGCCGCCCATCGCCGCAAACTTGTAAAGGCTCTGGCGAAGGCACGGAAAATACGCCGGGCCAAGATCAAAGGTGAAGCAGCAACGGATTCCAAGCCGGTCAAAAAGAAGGGTCGGCGCAGCAGTCGAGCGGGCAATAAAGGCAGGGAAGCAGAAGTCCGTGAAACGGGCCGTGGATTGGTGGAGCATTTGGATGAGATTGGCAGCCAGCAAGGTCATGCCCAACTCATCCCGTATTTGATGAAATTCAGGATTCATTACAGGGATGATAGCCGCGGACAGGGCGGAGGACATTGCTTCCGGGTTAAAGTCCGCGATCCATTCCATCCCGACACGATGCCGGATTGGCTGAAACTTTCCCATGAACAATTCCCGGAACTTGGAGAGGCGATTTACAGTTTTGCAGACCGACACCGGGACAGGGTGTTGCGCCGGCATGAACGCAATGCCAGCGTCAACGGGCTGTCGAACTTCATTGATGTCGTGGTCGCAACGAGCAAGGTGCTGTTTGTTTATCTGCGGCGCGGGGTTTTGACACAGCCCCAGGTCACTGCACGATTGCGGGAGTATCTGAACATCTTCACGGGGAGCATTCCGGAATACAGAGACGAGGAGGCAACCGGATACCTGGCCCGGATATATTCCAATGGCAATGGAAACCCAGGGCAACTGCAGAAGACATTTGAGGAGCACAACGTATCGGGGCATCTGCACGCCTTGCTGCGGGTTGCGCAAGTGGTGCGGGGCAGCGCGGATGGTTCCGATGCAAGCCAGGCGGGAAGCCAGCTTCCAATGCTGGTGGATCAGGTCGAGGGCTTCGAGAATAGGATTGGGCTTGGCAGGGCAACGCCGGCGCAGATTGGCAGGGCGCTGGAGGATTACGAAATGCTGACCAAGCAGGAACTGGCATTGTGGACCAAAGATTTGAGTGAAGCAGGGAGTGAAGTTAGTGTTGAAATCCGTCAATCCGGGCGGTGAGGGCCAAACTTTCAGCGGCGGCCAGAGCGAGATGGGCGAAGGTGAGGGCGGAGGGGAAGACGACGTTGTAATCGGCAAAAGAACTCGGAAAGCCGGAAAACGCGCTTGACATCGGCTCCCGCAGGCAGAAAATTATCCGAAATGAACACGGCACAAAAAGGCATTCCCTACCAGTACTACGCGTTCAAACAGCCCAATGCTGCGAAATGAAATGGCCAAGGTTTCAACAAAGGAAAGAAAATGAATTGTCCAAGATGTAGTTCAAATATGGAGAATGTGCAGATCGGGCAAGAGCAGATTGGCCGCTGCACACAATGCGGCGGTCTGTGGTTTGATGAATTTGAGCTGGACGATTTGCGCGCCCAAAAGGATTCGGAAAGAATTGATACAGGAGAGCCAAACGCAGTAAGCGATCCGAACGCGAAACTCGAGTGTCCCAAATGCACAGCGCCCATGCTCCGAATGGTTGAGCTGGACCCCTATTTTTAGACCACAGGTAAGTTTCGATTTTTGCCGGTTTGCTGTAGATAAGAAAGAGCAGACTTATGAAAGCAAAACGGAAAAGACACAGTGCGGCCTTCAAGGCCAAAGTGGGATTCGAAGCCCTGGTGGGGCTGAAGACGGTCGCGCAATTGGCGCGAGAGTATGCGGTGCATCCGGCGCAGGTCACGCAGTGGCGGGCGACGATTCGGGATCACATGCCCGAATTGTTTGAGCCCGGGCAACCCCGCACGGAGGATCAGGAACAGTTGATTGCCCAACTGCATGAGAAGATTGGCCAACTGACGGTGGACTTGGACTGGCTTAAAAAAAAGTCCAGGCAACTGGGGCTTTAACATGTTTAATCGCTCCCGATCCGCAGCTCAGCGTGCGGCGCCAGTGCGAGCTGCTGGCGGTGTGCCGTGGCAGTTATTATTACCAGTGCTGTCCGGAGACAGAGGAGAACCTGGCGCTGATGCGGCGGTTGGACCAGATGCATTTGGACCACCCGGTTTATGGCAGCCGCAAACTGACCGTGCTGTTGCGCCGGGAGGGTTTGACCATCAATCGCAAACGGGTGGTGCGGCTGCTGCGGTTGATGGGGATCGAGGCGATTTACGCCAAGCCCAAGACGAGTCTGCGGGAGATGGGGCACCAGATTTATCCGTATCTGTTACGCAATTTGGCAGTGACGGGACCGGATCAGGTTTGGTGTTCGGACATTACGTATGTGCCTATGGCAACTGGGTTTATGTATTTGGTGGCGGTGATGGATTGGTGGAGTCGTTACGTGCTGGGATGGCGCTTGAGCAACACGTTGGAGGCGGACTTTTGTGTGGACGCTTGGGAGGCGGCGTTGCGGGCGGGGCGTCAGGCGCCGTTGATTTCCAATACCGACCAGGGATCGCAGTTCACCTCCCCGATGTTTATCGATGCGGTGGAATCGGCGGGGGTGGACGTGAGCATGGACGGACGGGGTCGCTGGATGGACAACCGGTTTATCGAGCGGCTGTGGCGGAGCGCCAAGTATGAGGACATTTATTTGCAAGACTATGGCGACGGGTTGGCGGCAGGGCGCGGACTGGGCCGGTGGTTTGACGGCTACAACCGGGAACGACCGCACCAGGCGTTGGGCTATGCGACGCCGGCGGACGCGTATTTTGATCCCGGCACGCATGGAGCCCAACCGGCCAAATGGGAAGCGATGCAACCTGCCAGAGGCAGGAGCGATCGCAGCACTTGACAGAGAGGCAGGCGGCAGGAAAAGGCTTGAAATCAGACCGCCTGCGGCGGTAGAGTTGAGAACCCTAAGAAAACGGAGAGGGAGGACGGGCAGTGCTCCGCATCGCTCGTTCTCTCTTTCGAAAGGGTTTTGAAACACGGAATGAACAGTAGTCAACTACAATTAGTAATGACAGCAATCGGCAAAAGTCGCGCTTATTTCATGCGCTCCGTGGTCTAAAGGATGGGGTCCACCTCAGGTTGACATCGAGCACCCTCACATTTGGTATGAAACGTGTGACGTTTGCGGCGGAAGCTTTCTGGATGCGGGTGAATTCAAAGAAATGAAACGACACAACCTTGTCGAAAAGATCAAAGACCTCATGGCGGAATTGAAGGGCGGCAGGACCCCCCGTTACGAAAAAATTGTCGCCGGCGGTTCTTTGAAAAATTCTTCAATAATCAGGTCGTCACCCGACTGCTAAAAAAAGAGCCCGCCCGCAGGCGAACTCTTTTTCCACCCTCGTCAGGCGGCAATTCTCCTGAGACCTCCTCCCGCCTCCTGCGTTGATGTGGCCAGCCGCGCCCGCCCTTTTGCCCAATTCCTCAACCCGGTGATTTGCTCTGCCATCAGTTTGGACAACGGCACAAAATCGGTGAGAATCCGTGCCACGTCCAAATCCACCGGCTCCCGGTCACTGTCAAAGGCCAGGAACAACGAATCGGCGAACACGCTTTCGATCTCGCTCCCTGTCAACCCTTCCGTCGCCCTGGCCAATTGCACCAAGTCAAAGTCGGAAGGGTTGCGGCCATATTTCCGGATTTGAATGCCCTAAATCGCTTCCCTTTCATTCTGGTTCGGCAGGTCCACAAACATCAACTCGTCAAACCTGCCCTTCCTCAGCATTTCAGGCGGGAGCTGGGACACGTCATTGGCTGTGGCCACCACGAAGACAGGACTTTTCTTTTCCTGCATCCAACTGATGAAGCTCCCGAACACCCTGGCCGAGGTGCCGCCATCGGTTGATCCTGAACTTTTGCTCCCGGCAAAACCCTTCTCCAATTCCTCAATCCAGAGACAGCACGGGGCGATGGCTTCTGCGGTTTGGATCACGGAACGGAGGTTGGATTCACTTTGACCCACCAGACCAGCAAAGATCCGGCCGGCGTCCAACTTCAGCAAAGGGACTCCGAAGACCCTGGCCGTGGCTTTGGCCGTGAGGGACTTTCCGGTTCCGGGAATTCCGATAATGAGCAGGCCCTTGGGTGTTGGCAGACCGTATTCGATGGCTTTTTGGCTGAAGGCATTTCTCCTCTTTAACAACCATTCCTTCAACACATCCAGCCCGCCAATGGATTCCAGCGATTCTTTGGCTTCGACAAGTTCCAGGAGCCCGTTTTTCTTCACCGCCTGGGCTTTCTCCCTGGCCACAATATCCGGGTTTATCCCCTTTGATTCCACCACCGACAGGGCGAAGGCGTTCTCCGCCTCAATGGTGGTCAGCCCGGAAGCAGCATCAATCGCCTTCTCCCTGGTTTCCTGCTCCATTGATTTGATGCCGGCCGATTCCATGATGCCGCTCAGGACAACCCGCAGTTCCTCCTTCCCAGGCAGGGCGATTTCGATGACCGTCAGTTCGCGCTCCAGTTCAGGCGGCAGGCACAACCGGCAACCCAGAATAATCAGGGTCTTGTATTTGGTCTTGGCCTCCTGCAACACGTCCTTCAATTGGCGGATCAGTATGGGGTTGGGATCCTGGAGGAACAGATGAAAATCCCGCAACAGGATGATCGTCTTCTCCTTCATATCCCGGATGGCCAACAATGCTTCCAGGGGATCATTGGCGGCGGTGGCGGTGTTTTTTGCGGTGTCAACCAGGCCGTCCACCGCGCTCCAGAGGACCAGGTTGTATTTGAGTTCCCGGGCGATGGATTTCATTTCGAGGTTGACCCTTTGCTCCTCATGGGAAACCAGATAAAGCCCTGGGTAGCCGGCTCGGATGTGGTTGATGATTCTTCCCTTCATCTCAGACGGCGATTTTGCGATGTCCGAGCTTGGGGATTTGGCAGATGTGATTTTTGGCATGGTGTATTTGCTCCTTTTGTTGGGGTTGTGGTTGGTGACTTCGGTAATCGTGTGTGGCTGTGCAGTTTTGATCCGCCGTGCCCATGTCCACAAAACGTGTATGTTTGCACGAGCGGCTGAGAATGAGAGCCGGCAACTCTTTGCCACGCTCCAAAGCAACGTGGACCGGGATATTCAGAACTCGGGATTCCTGCCCGGGACCAACGGCAATGGCAATCGTAACGCTGGCGACGGCAACGGCCGCCGGTCAACCTGGCTGATGTCACTCACCTCTTTGCGGACGGTCAGCGAGTACTGGTGTGACGAATAACCCGGCAAGCCGAGTTTTTTGCAATAATTGGCTTCGAGCACAATCATGGTGTGATTCTCCTTTCGTTGAAACGAAAACACCCGGTTCATCACCGGGCGCTTTGATCCGTGTTTGTTGATTTACGAGCAGCCGCCATGGATCAAGAGGCGGCCTCCGTTTTGTTTGGTTGGAAATGCAGTTGCAGGGTGGGATTGGCTGGCACGACGGCCTCGCTGGCGAACTTCACGTTGATCGCCGTGAATTTGCCCTGCCCCCACCGGCCCTCATTCTCCAGCCAGCGCCGGACGAACTCCGCCACCGATTGTCGGCAGGTATGGCGCACCACCTCCAGCCGCCGATGATCGTTGGCGTATTGGGACAGCACCGGCGTCAAATCCCGGCGCAGTTCCTCCAGAAGGTCCAAGGGCGTGCCTCTGGCCCAGCCGCGTGCCGTTGTCTCCTGAATTTCATCGGTGTGAATGGCGGGCGGCAAACTGCACCTTATTTCAGGGGCGCAAACAATCAGCGTGCCGCCGCCAATGTGAAGTTTCCAGGTGTCGTAGAGCCGAATGTGATACCGGTACGTTACGGGAACGGTCATCCGCGCCTGGTTGGTTCCCAGGTTGATGCCCAAAAACCGCCTGGCGTTGCTGCGTTCCAGCACTTCGGTCTGCTTGGAACTGGCCACTTCCAGGTTCATTTCCCGGGTCAGGGTGGGCAGGGCGGCGATGAAGGTGTGCGTGATGTTTTCCTCGTTGAACCGGGGATCCGGCAGCAAATCCTTCACCGTCGGAATCTTTCCCGATTTGCACAGGGCAATGATTACGGGAATTGCCAGTAACGCCAGGAGCGCCAGCACGACCGGCGCCGCCAGGATCAACGGGTTTGGCAGAAGGGATGCCGGTGTGCAGCCGCAGAAAAACAGTGAAAACAACGGGATGCCCAAATGAATTAAATATTTGCGGTTCAAATTTCCTTTCGAAAGCAAAACGCCCCGGTTTAAGGCCGGGGCGATTGCGTGTTATTGTGGGTGACATGGCGGCGGAGCGTCATGGAGAACCATGGCATCCGCGCCATGGTCGGTGGGGCGTTGCGGTTCCGATTCGCGCAACGCCCTTTCCAGAATTTCGTTGGTGAGATCGGTCATCGGGCGGCCCTGTCTTTTGGCTTCATGGTACAGCGCCGTGACCAAATGCCGTTTGATGGCGGGTGAATAATGTCGTGGTCTGGACATGGATTCTCCGGGTTGAAGGGTTCATGTGAAACGGCGCGTCCTTGGAAAGCGCCGGGAGTGAACAGGAAACAGTCTCCTGTTCATCTTTATATAACACGAAATGGGGGCTTATTGCTCCGGTACCGGTGGTCAGAATCCCGCGCGGATTCCGGGGGATTCGAGCAGACATGACTAAAGAACGAAAAACGAAATTGCTGCAAGGAATGCTCGACACGGTTCGAGAGCTTCTTGACCCCGTCTCGGGTGGAGCCACCGAAACCAAAACGTGGAATTGGTGGAATCCTGGCATTAAGCGATTTCGCGCCAGTTGGGCATTCCGTGGAATGGATGAGGATTATCCTGATGTGGAAACGAAACTCCAGCGAATGGGAGATAATCACGGCAAAGTGGTGGAGTTGTTCATGCTCAGAAACTTCAAGAAATACGCGGACCCAAGCGCGGTTCAAGGGGAATCCGACTGGCATTGGCTCTCGGTCATGCAACACCATGATTTGCCAACCCGCTTGTTGGACTGGACCAACTCTCCGATTGTCGCCCTCCATTTCGCAATCCAAGATCTGAAAAAATACGACAAAAACGTCGTTGTTTTGATGGTAAACTTTGCGGAAGCACATAAGCGGAATCGAAAGAAAGGTGGCATATATCTCACCGAGCACGACCAAAGGCACGCCTCCGCATATACGGTGGATGAACTCGCACGAAAATACGTAACATTAAAGTCCTTCGATAGACACTTCCCAAAGGACGGCATCGTGTTTTTTGAGCCTCCCTCTATTGACCAACGGATCGCCAACCAATACGCATTGTTTTCGGTCATGCCAGGCCCACACTTGAAGCCACAAAGTTGGTTAAAGGCCAACCCGGCTTGCTATCGCAAAGTCATAATTCCCAGTCACCTCAAGCCGATGATAAGGGATTTCTTGGACCAGATGAACATCACCGAACGTGTGCTTTGAGGTGGACCCCATCCTTTAGACCACGGAGCGCATGAAATAAGCGCGACTTTTGCCGATTGCTGTCATTACTAATTGTAGTTGACTACTGTTCATTCCGTGTTTCAAACCCCTTTCGAAAAGAGAGAACGAGCGATGCGGAGCACTGCCCGTCCTCCCTCTCCGTTTTCTTAGGGTTCTCAACTCTACCGCCGCAGGCGGTCTGATTTCAAGCCTTTTCCTGCCGCCTGCCTCTCTGTCAAGTGCTGCGATCGCTCCTGCCTCTGGCAGGTTGCATCGCTTCCCATTTGGCCGGTTGGGCTCCATGCGTGCCGGGATCAAAATACGCGTCCGCCGGCGTCGCATAGCCCAACGCCTGGTGCGGTCGTTCCCGGTTGTAGCCGTCAAACCACCGGCCCAGTCCGCGCCCTGCCGCCAACCCGTCGCCATAGTCTTGCAAATAAATGTCCTCATACTTGGCGCTCCGCCACAGCCGCTCGATAAACCGGTTGTCCATCCAGCGACCCCGTCCGTCCATGCTCACGTCCACCCCCGCCGATTCCACCGCATCGATAAACATCGGGGAGGTGAACTGCGATCCCTGGTCGGTATTGGAAATCAACGGCGCCTGACGCCCCGCCCGCAACGCCGCCTCCCAAGCGTCCACACAAAAGTCCGCCTCCAACGTGTTGCTCAAGCGCCATCCCAGCACGTAACGACTCCACCAATCCATCACCGCCACCAAATACATAAACCCAGTTGCCATAGGCACATACGTAATGTCCGAACACCAAACCTGATCCGGTCCCGTCACTGCCAAATTGCGTAACAGATACGGATAAATCTGGTGCCCCATCTCCCGCAGACTCGTCTTGGGCTTGGCGTAAATCGCCTCGATCCCCATCAACCGCAGCAGCCGCACCACCCGTTTGCGATTGATGGTCAAACCCTCCCGGCGCAACAGCACGGTCAGTTTGCGGCTGCCATAAACCGGGTGGTCCAAATGCATCTGGTCCAACCGCCGCATCAGCGCCAGGTTCTCCTCTGTCTCCGGACAGCACTGGTAATAATAACTG
Organism: uncultured Verrucomicrobiae bacterium; assembly: GCA_963707025.1. GTDB lineage: Bacteria > Verrucomicrobiota > Verrucomicrobiia > Limisphaerales > Palsa-1400 > JBEKOF01. Next base: position 429,380 of record CAVPOM010000009.1, read on the forward strand.
CCACGGCACACCGCCAGCAGCTCGCACTGGCGCCGCACGCTGAGCTGCGGATCGGGAGCGATTAAACATGTTAAAGCCCCAGTTGCCTGGACTTTTTTTTAAGCCAGTCCAAGTCCACCGTCAGTTGGCCAATCTTCTCATGCAGTTGGGCAATCAACTGTTCCTGATCCTCCGTGCGGGGTTGCCCGGGCTCAAACAATTCGGGCATGTGATCCCGAATCGTCGCCCGCCACTGCGTGACCTGCGCCGGATGCACCGCATACTCTCGCGCCAATTGCGCGACCGTCTTCAGCCCCACCAGGGCTTCGAATCCCACTTTGGCCTTGAAGGCCGCACTGTGTCTTTTCCGTTTTGCTTTCATAAGTCTGCTCTTTCTTATCTACAGCAAACCGGCAAAAATCGAAACTTACCTGTGGTCTAAAAATAGGGGTCCAGCTCACTTTTCCCAGGGCAGGATGGGTTGAGCAAATGGCTCGCCCGGTATTACGGATGAACCTATCACGAACCATGAACAGCAAAACAACTTTGTTTCGGGGGGATCACTTGATATTTCTGCGCCTCCAAAGTGGCTGGGAATATGTAAGCCATCCATCACCAACAAACGCAGTTGCCGGTCAAACGTGTAACGTCGCCGTCCTTTGCTTGGTTCCACGAATCGGTTCCCTGATTGAGATGATCCCGGATTTTTCGGGCGACAGCCTCAAGCTCGCGCGCTTTCGAGCATATTTGGTTGGCGATGCCGTGGATGACATCGTTGAAACCTGATGACCGTCGTGTCGAATTGCTTTACTCTCCCGTCTATTGCTTCGATGGTGGTCTTCGACTGAGCCGCAATCTTGTTGGCGATGGTCGGCCTGGTCAGCGTCCAGAAGCTTCAATTCTCGATTCCCGTTGAGGCGGCAATTTTGGTTCGGGCACTGTGGTCCTGTTCATGGATATCCCCGCGATCCCGGTCCACAATTTCCTTGCAAGATCCGTGGCGTGTCCGGCTTACTTTCCAATGAAATGGCTGAACCTTTGGCAGAACCTGGCACCGACTCGCTGTTGCCAACCAGGCAAAGCCTGCTTTCCCGATTGCGGGACTGGCAGGACCAGGCGGGTTGGCGCGAGTTTTTCGACACTTATTGGCGCTTGATCTACAACGTTGCGCGAAAGAGCGGCCTCAATGACAGCGAGGCGCAGGAGGTGGTTCAAAACACGTTCATCTACTTGACTCGACGCATGCCCAGGTTCCGCTACGACCGGACGCGGGGCTCGTTCAAATCATGGCTACGCGTGGTGGCGCGCTCGCGGATCAACGTTTACTGCCGAAGGGAAAAGGCCCGCGAGGAATTGCTCCGTGAACCAGTTTGCGACGACCCCAGTGACGATGCTCTTCGCGACGCGTTTCCAGACAAGGCGGACGAGAGCCTGGACGAAGTGTGGCAGCGCGAATGGGAGCAGAACCTCGTAGCCACCGCTTTCCGGCACTTGCGCGCCAAAGTCAGTTCGCAACAATTGCTGATCTTCCGGCTGACGACTGTGGAAGAATTGCCTCTAAGCCAAGTGGCCAAGAAGCTCGGAGTGAGCCTGCCGCAAGTCTATCTGGCGCGGCATCGCGTCGGCAAAATGTTCAAGGCCGAAGTGCTGCGGTTGCGGCATGAGTCGGAGTGAGTTGCCTTTGACGCGCGGATTGTTGATTCTGATTGTATTGACGTCGTGAGCGTGGCACTCGCAATACCCGATCACACCTTGCTCAGGCCCATTGGCCGCGGGGCGTACGGCGAGGTGTGGCTTGCGCGAAACGTGATGGGCGCGTTGCGGGCCGTGAAGATCATCTGCCGGCGGCAATTCGACACTGCACGCCCCTTTGAGCGGGAGTTGGCCGGCATCGAGCGCTATGAACCGGTTTCGCGCACTTCGGGCGGCCTGGTCCACGTTTTGCACGTCGGAAAAAACGACGCCGAGGGATACTTTTATTACGTAATGGAGCTGGCCGACGATGCCTCGGCATTGGGAAGTGGAGACGGACTTTCGGATTCATACGCGCCTCGAACGCTTCGCTCCGACCTTAAACGGTGGGGGCGCCTGCCAACGGCCGATTGTTTGCGATTGGCCATCGAGGTGGCCAGCGGATTGGGACAACTTCACCGGCATGGGTTGGTCCATCGCGATGTCAAACCGGGGAATATTATCTTCGTCAACAATAGAGGCAAACTCGCGGATATCGGGCTGGTAACCGCCGAGGGCGAGGGGCGGACATTCGTTGGCACCGAAGGCTACATTCCGCCGGAAGGTCCAGGAACGCCGGCGGCTGATTTGTATGCGCTGGGGATCGCTCTCTACGAAGCCAGCACTGGCTTTTCAGCGGACCGTTTGCCGGATGTCCCTTCGGAATGGCTTGCCGATAACGCCGGGGATGAAGAGCTGGAGTTGCACGAAGTCATTCTCAAAGCTTGCGAGGGCCAGCGCGAACGGCGTTACGCGGATGTGGAAAGTCTCCAGGCCGACCTTGCCCTGCTTCAAAGCGGCCAAAGCGTCCGGCGCGTTCGGGCGCTGGAGAAACGCTATGCGCGCCTGCGACAAGCCGGCCTCCTGGGAACCGTTCTTTTGATGGTTGCATTGGTTGCCGCGTTTTTTGCCAGCTATCGCGCGCGCGTGGCTGCGGAAAGCAACGCCAGAGAAATTGGTCTCCGGCATAGCGCCCAGGAATCGCAGGCGCGCGCGGAAAGCGCGGAGCGGCTAGCCCGCCAGCAACTCTACGGCGCTTTGCTCGAACAGGCCCGCGCCACGGTCCGCAGCGGTGAACTGGGCCAGCGCGTGCGCGCCCTGGACGCCATTCGCCGGGCGGCGGCAATTTCAAACACAGCCGAGTTGCGCGGCGCGGCCATGGCGGCAATGGCCCTGCCTGATTGGCGCTTTGAACGGCAATGGCCGAAAACGGCCGATACAACCTTGGTTCAACTTGATCCCACGTTTGGACGATTGGCGTTTTGCCGCGGGAGCAGTCCAACGGAAATTCGCGCGGTTTCGAATCAACAGCTCCTGGCGACGTTGCCGGCCAGCACGAATCTGCCCGTTTACGTTGCGCGATGGAGCCCGGATGGCCAATTCCTGGCAGTGAAACGCGATTGGGGTAGCTCAGGCGACGTGGCGGACCTGGAAGTATGGAATGTCGCCCAACACCGGCGCGTCCTTCTGGCACCGGCAATCAACTACTCGCTGGCATTTCACCCGCGCTTGCCGCGGATCATGGCTGGTTTACGAGATGGTGGGGTCGCTGTTTGGGATTTGCAAAAAGGCGCGGAGCTTGGGCGATTCAAATTGCAGGAGGTCCCGATCGTGCTGGCGTTTTCTCCCGACGGCGAGCGTTTCGCCGCCGGCTGCATAAGCAGCAATATCTCGATGGTTTGCATTTATCGCGCTGCGGATGGGTCTCGGCTGATGTCACATAGACTCGAAGACGTGGTGGGTGGAATCGACTGGCATCCGGACGGACGGTGGCTGGCCGTTGCCGATTTCAGCGGCGCGGTGCAAATGTTCGACACCGAGACGGGCGTGTCGCGCCAGCTTGGCCGTCACAAAGTGCAGGCGGTCTTGGCGCAATTCAGTCCAGACGGCAATTATCTGCTCACGGCTGGCTGGGAACGGGAGTTCATTTGCTGGGACGCGCGGCGGATGGAGCGCGCTTTTGAAATCAAGTTGGACGGCTACAGGGCGCAGTTTCGGGCGGACGGCGGCGAGTGCGCAATCCTAACCGATACCAATGTTCAATTGCACGCCATCGAACGGCCTGAGGCCTGCCGCGCGTTTTCCGAAGAACTGGGACCGCGCCTGCTTCATGCGGTCTTTTCGCCAGATGGCCGCTGGCTTGCGGCGTCTGGCAGCCAGCGCGTGGCGGTGTGGGACCTCTCCCGTCGTGATGACGGCGCGACCTCGCAGCAGGGCGCCGACAGCCGCCTGTTCTTTTCCCCACAAGGGGACCTGTTTGCCAGCACCGATGACCATGGATATCGATGGCGTTTGACGCCCGCATCGAGGCCCGGCTTGGCGTCTGGACTTGATCTAGTGACCGCTTACGACCTGCCCGAGTTCGCGTCGCTGTGCGTGGCTTCAAATCAAGTCGTGCTGACGGCTCAAAAAGGCAGTTGCGTTGTCTTGCCGGATGGGTCGTCAACGGCTCAACGAAATTGGACGCCGACCGTTCAGGGATTTAGCGGCATCTCTCCCGATGGCAAATGGCTGGGGATTTATCCGTCTTATTCGTCGTGTTTGAGTGTTTATAGCATGCCAAGCTTCAAGCCAGTCGCAACACTCGCGAACACGGGCAGCATTGCCGCAGTGGAGTTCTCGCCTTGGAGCGATGAAGTGGCGGTTTGCACATCCAAGTCGGTGGAAATCTGGAGCACGTCAACCTGGAAACCGTTGCGCCAGTTGAATTTCATTCGGCTGCTCTATGCGCCCAACTCTCCGACCCTTTGGCTGACGGCCAACTACAGCACGGCTGGTCTCTACGACGCCAAAAGCCTAAAGCTTTTGCTGCCTCTGCCATCAGGGGAGCGGCCCATAGCCATCAGCGCGGATGGCCGGCTGTTGGCGACAAGCGTGGATACGCGGCGGTTGCAGCTTTGGGATTTGGTGGAAGTTCGGAGACGGCTGAAGGATATGGGGTTGGATTGGTGAATTCCCTGCGTTTTGTTGAAAGATTTGGCGCAGCGGGGGCTTACCAAGTGCATGAGCATCTCGCCACACCAAGCCACGCAGTCGTTCGTTTTGCACGCATACAACGCCGTTCGCCAAGGAGTTCTCAAACGATGGTTTCAATCATTGCTGGTTGGCGCGCTGATTCTGATATGCGGGTCGCAGGCCGCGCGGGCCGACTATCGTTATTGGACGGACGCTGCCGGCGATCACTTTTGGAGCACGGCCGCCAACTGGACGCCGAATATTGCACCAATCTCCGGCGATATACTCGTATTTGGCGATCCCAACAATGACAATGGCAAAACGAGCGGAACTACAATCGATGATATCACAAATATCAACGTGCAGGAGCTGCGCGTGGGAGCAAATGCCACCAGTTTTACACTGATATCAACGGCGGGAACGTTGCATATTTATGGCCGGTTGTGGCTTGACGACTCGAGCGACCAGCCAGGTCTGTCCGTGAACTGTCCGCTAGTGATCGAAAATGGTGGCAACATCTTGGTCCAAAGCGTCTACAACTCAACGGGAATAGCTTTTAACGCGCCGGTTGTGTTCGCCGCCGGCGGAGCAATCACTGCTTATGGCCCAGATGCGACTGATATAGGTGTAACAGTCAACCGCATTAGCTTCAACGCCGGGTTAGTTTGCACCAACGACCTGCACGTGGAGGGCCAGTCCCTCAACTTTAGTGCGCAAATCGTGTTTAATGATCTTACTGTCTATGGGAACATGTTCTGTGACGTGTTCTCCGCAGGAGGAAGCGAGGGTCAAAGTTGGATTCAGTTTGCTGGCACCAACGACAACTATATTCAAGAGACCCTCTATTTACAGGCCTCGGACGGCGAGTATTATCGTTTTTCCAAGCCTTCCAATCGGCTGGTCGCTCAGCAAATCGATGCCGCCGCGCCGATCTCCATCCAATTGGACAATCCCGGTAATTTCGGCGCCGCCTCGACGCTCATCATCGAGCAGGGGGCGGTGGTCAATTTAAGCGGAAACAACCCAATAATCGGGGTCGTGCGCCTTGAACATCAGTCCGCTGATGCGACCCCTCCGGTTCTTAACGTGGGAAACACCGTGCCCGAATTTGGCCCTGGCTCGGCCATCTTCGTTATCCACGACAGCTCACAGGGGAATCCTCAGATCCAAGGCAATATTCGTCTTGACGGGACCCAGATCAATGTTGACGGGGCGGTTCCAAGTTTCCTGGAAATGGATGGAAATATCCAGGGGTCAGGATTCAACAAAACCGGACCGGGTACGCTTCTACTCAACGGCGCCAACAATTTTACGGGCGGGGTGACCAATTCGGGCGGCACTCTGCAGCCGGCCAACACAGCGGCGCTCAACATCGCAAGCAGCGGCTCGCTCCACCTCAACGGCGGATCGCTTTCGGCGAAATACCTCAATCTTGCGAACGTTCCGCTCTATGTTGACGGCCCATTCTCGGGATTGCAGGCATACACTCCGTGGAACTGGAGCGGGCCCGTGTTTCTTAATTCCACCCTGGCCGTTACACCCATTGATTTGAATGGGACCAACGCCGCGATCAACTTTTCCGGCCCAATCACGGGCCCGGTGGCTCGTCCTGCAAGGCGCGTTCTTGGCGACCGGCTCAGTCGTGCTTTCCGGTCCGGACGCCAACACGTTCACCGGCCCGATCACACACGGCTGTCTCCTCCTGGAGTTTGACAAGCCAGCGAACGTTCCGGCCTTTAGCGGTCCGCTAATCGTCGGCGGCGGGGGCCCTTATAATGTTGAGTTCGCCGAGGCGCGTTGGCTCAACTCGGAGCAAGGGGCGACGCCGAATGTGACCCTTTACAGTAACGCCATCGTCAACTTGAATAACTTCAATGAGAATTTCGGAGCCATAACATTCAACGGCGGCTTGATCGAGACGGGCAACGGCCAGCTTTCCCTGGCCGGGGATGTCACGGTCAATCCCACCGGCGCCACGGCAACCATCACTGGTAACGTGGCGCTCGCGTCAGTCGGTAGCGCGATCTTTGACGTCGGAGCCGGCGGTGTTGATCCCGACTTATTGATCCAGGCTTCCGTAACCGGCACAGCGCCGTCGGTGTTTAAAACAGGGCCGGGCATCCTGCGGTTTGCCGGAACCAATACTTTCACAGCTGACATCGGGGTGAGCCAAGGGACGCTCGAGGTGGGGAACAATCAAGCGTTGGGAAATCCGCTCAACGTTTTGGCTGTTGACTCAGGAGCCGCCCTCCAGGTCGAGCCGGGCCCGACTGTGCCGAACCCGATCAACTTGTCCGGCAATCTTGCTGTCCCGGCCGGTCAATCAGTCGCGTTGACCGGCCAGCTCACGTTGCAAGCTGACACGACGATAAACGTCCAGGGAAATAATTTATTGCTTGTTAACGCGGCCATCACCGGCAGCGGCTCGCTGACCAAAGCCGGCACTGGAACGCTGTTCTTCGGTGGCACCGCCCCAAATACCTACAGTGGTGGCACTCAGGTCAGCGAAGGCACGCTCGTTCTCAACAAACTCAGCGGCGCCGTGGCTGTGCCCGGGCAATTGACCATAGGCGACCAGAACCCGTTCAGCCACGGCGGCGCCTCCAGTGTCGTCCAATACGGCAGTAATTGCGTCGGTGGCAATGTCACGGTTAACGGGAGTGGCAATTGGAGTCTGTCCGGAGGTTCGCAAAGCTTCAGCGCTTCCAATGCCGCCCTCGGCCCGGTCTTGACGCTGCGCGGCGGTGGCAGTGTTCAAACCGGGACAGGAGTCATCAATATTCCAACAAATGGCGATATTCAGGTCATTCCCGGCAACTCGTGGACTTCGATCATCAGCGGAAATATCGGGCTCGATCCGGGGCCGCACAATTTCGATGTAAGCCAGAGATTGTACACGGTCGCGGGGCCGGAGTGCAACATCACGGCCAACATCAGCCAGAACTCCGACGCGGCGCAACTGATCAAGACCTCGTCCGGAACTCTCTTATTGACAGGGACCAACAACTACACTGGCAGCACGATCGTCTCAAACGGAACCCTCGAAATCGACGGGTTGCAACCGGCAAGTGCGGTTCAGGTCTATGCCGCCTCGTTGCAAGGACGCGGGTCCCTTGGACCCTTGGAACTGGACGATCCCAATGCCGTCCTTATTCCGTCTGGTATGCTTTGCCCCGAATTCAATGAGGGCGCGACTCCCGGCGGGACGCTACAAGTGAATCTATCGGGCGAAACCCCGGGCGTCCTATACAGCCAGCTTCACGCCACGGTAAGCGTGAGCCTGGCCAACCTCAGTCTCAGCCCAACCTGAACTTTCCCTCGCAATACGGGGATCAATTCACGATAGTCAAGAATAACGGAGGCGCGGCGCCAACCGGCGCTTTCAACGGCCTCCCTGAAGGTTCCCTTTTTCCAATCTCCGGCGAAATGTTTCAGATTACATATCACGGTGGTTCCGGCGGAGACGTTGTCCTGACTCACCTTTCTCCGACAAATCAACCCAACGTTGCTACATGGATCAACACCTCCGGCGGTGATTGGAATAACGGCGCCAATTGGACCACCGGCGTCGTTCCCAATGGGGCCGATGCTGTGGTGGCTGTCAGCACCGCGTGCATAATCTCCGATAACGCGAACGTCTCGCCTGCCCAAATGCTGTTCAACAGCCCGCTAGCCACCGTCGGCGGAAGTGGTAATCTTGCTGTAAGTGGTTTCTTTGAGTGGGAAGCCGGGACGTTCAACGGCTCAGGAAGCCTGATGGCCAATGGCGTCCTTCACCTATACTCCCCAACGTCCAGCACGCTTTCTCTCATCGGTGAGTCCCTGGTTAACTCCCTCTATGCAACGTGGGGCGCAAATACCCCCATAGTTCTGAGCAGCGGCGCCATGCTTTCCAATACCGCCAGTGGCACTTTTGATTGCGAGTCGGATGGGACGATTCAAAACGGTTCGGGGACGAATCTGATCGCCAACAACGGCGTGTTCCGCAAGATTGAGAGCATCGGGACGACGAGGATTGTACCGCCGTTTAATAACTCGGGTATCGTGAAAGTCGTGACGGGCACGCTCGATTTGGGGGGCGGCGGAACCTCAACCGGCCAGTATGAGGTTAATTCGGGCGCAGCGCTTTCATTCAGCGCGGGAATTCACACCGTTTATTCCTACATCAGTGGCGCAGGCGACCTCTATCTGCTTGGCGGCACGGTAAGCCTGTATGGACCGGTGAGCACCCTCGGCGCGCACAATTTCACCGGCGGCACTGTCAATCTGGGTGACAATTACGATCCCGGCAGCAACGCCGTGAGCATTGGCGCTTGCACGGTCAACTTCGTCGGCACCAACCCGGTTACGACCGGCTCGCTGACGATGGGCGGTTACGGCACTTTGGGCGGCTCCAACATTGTCACCGTCACCGGCCCGATGGTTTGGAACAACAGCTTCACGGTCTCTGGCAGCAACAGTTTGATCGCCAGCGGCGGACTAGCGATCGCACAGGGAGGAGGCTTGCTCGGGCGCACCTTGTTGAACACCGCTTCTGCGCTCTGGTCCAACAGCAGCTTCGGCGGTCTGACACTTGGCTTCGGCGCGACTATTTCCAACGCGCCGGGAGCAACGTTCGACTGCATTGGCTCTAACAATATCAATTTTACTACGGGCGGTGGAATGGTCGCTAACGGCGGACTGTTTCGGCTCATCGGCCCGCCGGCGACGATGACCATTTCGACACCGTTCAACAACAGTGGCGTCGTCGAAGTGCAGGCTGGAACGCTGAGTCTTTCCGGCGGGGGAACGAACACGGGCACCATCACTGTTTTTGCCAACGCGGCGCTCTCTTTGGGCAGCGGCTCGCCCAACCAGTCTTTCGTCCAAAGTGCGGGAGCGAGCATCACTGGTCCCGGCCAACTCATGGTCACCTCCTCGCTGGACAACGCCAATCTTGGCGGCACGGTGAATCTCGGCGGCAGCAATATCTTCATCGGCGGCGCTGCCAATCTTACCGGCAATTATGTCTGTTCCAACGTAGCACTCGTGATCGGCGCATGCGCGGCCAACTTCAACAGCAGCAATGTCATTTCTCCCTCATCACTGACGCTTGGCGGTTACGGCTCGCTGGGCGGGTCGAATCTCGTGACGGTCAGCGGGCCGATGATTTGGAACAGCAGTTTCGGCATCACCGGCAGCAACAGCGTGATCGCCAATGGAGGATTAACGATTAATCCGGGCGTCAGTTTAATTGGCCGGACCTTGGTGAATATGGCCTCAGGGCTATTGAGCAATGACGTCCTTCACGGCATAATCCTTGGTGGAGGCGCGATCCTCTCGAACGCACCGGGGGGCGCGTTCGACTGTGTAGGGCCTAACGACATCGGTTTCACAACCGGCAGCGGAACGGTCGCCAACGCCGGAGTCTTACAGGTAAGCGGTCCATCGGCGGGCACGACCATCGAGGTCCCGTTCTTCAACACTGCCGTCGTGGAGGTCCAATCCGGCGTGCTGAGTTTGGCCGATGGCGGAAGCTCCATTTCCACGAGCAACTCAATCGCGGAGATCGCCGTGTTTTCAAACGCGACGATTGACTTCCATGGAGGTACATTCTTGCTGGATTCGTCCGCTATTATTGACGGGCCGGGAAATTTGAGCGTCAGTGGCGGAACCGCGAACTTTGCTGGAGAAGTGGACTTGCTGGGCACTCACACTTTCGGCGGGGGCACTGCCAACATCACCGGGTTCTATAACTGCCACAGCAATGCCTTGGTCATTTCCGGTGGGACTGCTAACTTCAACGGCTCCGGCGTCGTCGCGCCCTCGTCCCTGGTTCTTGGAATCGGCGGAACGCTGGGCGGGTCCGATCCAGTGACGGTCAACGGCCCAATGGCGTGGAACGGAGCTAGCGCCATCAGCGGCACAAACAACGTCACAGCCAACGGGGGACTGACCATCGGTCCGGGAGGCGTCTCCATCTCAGGACGAACTTTAGTCAACGACGGCGCGGCGCTTTGGACCAACAACGGCCCTGGCACGATTGTCCTTTACGGGGGCGCGATGCTTTCCAACGCGCCAGGGGCGACATTCGATTGCATTGGCAACGCAACGATCAGTTTTAGCACCGGCGGCGGCGCTGTCGCCAACAACGGATTGTTCCGAATCCGCGGCGCCGGAGCGGGAACAACCACCGAAGTCCCCTTCACCAACTACGGCACCGTCGAAGTGGACGCCGGGGCCTTTGGCGTTTCCGGCGCGCCTTACATTCAGACCAGCGGTTCGACTTTCCTCAACGGCGGCAGCATCGCCAACTCGACGGCACCGCTGCAAATCCTGGGCGGCGCGTTAACGGGCAGCGGATCGATTTCCGGTTCCGTGACGAATGCCGCCCTGCTGAATCCCGGAGCGCCCTTTGGCCAGGCGACGATTGGCGGTTCCTACACTCAAACAACCGGCGGCGTGCTGGCGATTACTCTGGCAAGTGCAACTCCTGGAACTGGTTTCAACAGCCTTGTTGTCGGCGGCGCGGCGAATCTTGGCGGCGTGCTTGCCGTGAGCGTCACCAACGGCATTCAATCCCCAATCGGAACCCAGTTCCAAATTCTATCCTGCGCCAGTCGCAGCGGCGTCTTCAGCGCTGTGAACGTTCCGGTCGGGATATCTGTCACTTATAGCAATAATGGTGTTTTCCTCGTCATCACCGGGCCAGTGATTACGCCGGCCGTGCTCCAATCTCCGCAGGCGTCAACCGGCCAATTCGGTTTCTTTTTTCAGACCGCGTCGAATCAAAGCTACACGATTCAAGAGACCACCAATCTTCCACCGACGAATTGGTTTTTTGTCACCAACTTCACCGGTAATGGTTCGGTTTTTCCATTCATCACCTCCCTCAGCAACACGCCACAAGGTTTCTTCCGAGTGCGCCAGCCGTAGAGAAGGCCCGCAAACTCAGGACGGAAATTCCTGGCATCTCGATACCCAAGCGGCCCATATTTCCGGGCGTGGCGTTCCACCATCATCGTTCGCAATACGGCCGCTTCGACCCGCTTGATAACATCCATCACCAACAACCGCAATTGGCGGTCAAAAGTGTAGCGATGCCACACTCTGTCCAATGTCGTGCCTGGCAGCGAAGGATTCATCCGGTCGTTTGGCCTCCCCACCGCAATCGTGGCAATAAAAACCCCGCCACATTTGAGCTTGGCTTGCGCCAGAGGCTTGGCAGGTATGCTGGTAACAACAATACCCAACAGTTGGGTTTCGTCAACTCTCATTTTGTCTGCATTTTTCATTCGACCAAGGGGCACTGTGCCATCAATGGATGGGGAATGTCATCAATGGAACGACAGGGGTGGCGATCTCGCCTATCGCCGGAGGACGATGCCCAACATCAGCCCGAACGAAGTGAGCAGGGACGCAACCAAAAGGTAGGTGAACCAGTCCCGCTTGGTCAGGCGCTGCTCCAACCGCTCCCGTTCCTTGTTCATTTTTTCCCGCGCCATATTGAAATCCTCCTTTGCCTGGTTCCACGATTCGGTTCCTTGATTGAGATCGTCCTGGATTCTTCGGGCGACAGCCTCAAGCTCCCGCGCTTTCGAGCATATTTGGGTGGCGATACCGTGGATGACATCGTTGTAACCTGACACCGTCATGTCGTATTGCTTTAATCTTCCGTCTATTGCTTCGATGGTCGTGTTGGACTGAGCCGCAATCTGTCGGCGGTGGTCGGCTTGGACGGCGTCCAACAGTTTTTTGGAGTCACTGGCAAGCCGACGCGCATCATCCAGTGCGCTGTTGAATTGCTCCGAAAAACGGGCGCGGTGACTGGCTTGGTCTTGCTGCCAAACTTTTTGAGAATCCCTCAGAATATGAGGCAACCGTCCGATGGCCCACCATTGGGCCTTGGTCAACAAGGCCAGTTGCACCGGAAACGAGTTTTCATCGCCGCTGCACCATTCGGCCAGAATTTTTCGCAGGCGCTTCGCCTCTGCCGGATTGACGCCGTCACACAACAAATCAAAGTCGGTGTTGATCATAAATCATTCTCCAAAATTAAGTTGCGGTTGCGGCCTCTCGGTTTTCCATTCCCGTTGAGGCGGCAATTTTGGTTCGGGCATGAGCGCCGTTGGCAAAAGCGACTCGGCAATCGAGTCGTACTGTTGAAACATCCGTTGCATGGCCCACTGGATTTCCCCGGCCAGCAAGCGTTCCAAGTGGCCCGCTTCGATGCGGGACAATTCGGCGAAGCTTAAACCGTGCTTCGCGTTGGCCTCGGCCTTCTCAGCGGCGAGCAACGTCGTTGGCGTGATGGTCGGTAGGGTTATGGTTTTCGACCCGAATTCCGCCAATTGCTGTTCCAGCGATGAGCCTTTGAACAGGTCGCCCCGCGCCTTGGCCGGATTATGGACAACAACATAATCCACGCGGTCGCCCGCGTACAGGAACATTGCCGTGCCATCCTGAATTAGCTCCTGGGCGTCCTCGCAGCCGATGCAATTCACGGCGGCCGGGACGGCGGATTGGAGGCGGGGAACAACTTCTGTGCATAATACGTCTCCTGCATGTGGGCTCATAATCATTGTCCTTTCTGGTGGGGAAACAAAAACGCCCGTCCCGGGAAGGAGCAGGCGTTTTACGCTTTGGGTTTTATTTGAGGTCTGGTTCCGGGTCTCAGGGAGGCGGAACCAACAGCGGCTCGGGGCCTCTGTCAATAATTTATAGCACAGGAATGAGGGCTATTGCAGGGGATGGCCGTTGCCTGCCAGTTGGACCGAGACGACCCGGTGCTAATGGACGTAAAGACGCATAAACCCCGCTCTGCAAAGGGTTTTGGTGGCATTCACCAGTCAAGATTTGTCGCCATTCAGGCGGCACGCCGGGCCTGGGCGGTCGTAACTTTGATGATCTTGCCGGCGGTGGCGGTCCCGATCTTCCAAAATGCGGCCGCTTCTGGATCCGTCACCAGCCCTTTGTAATGGCGGTGAATGACATCGGGCGAATTGCCCGCCCATTCCGCCGTCTTGCCCTCATGCTTGTGGAAAGCGAAATGGTGAGAAACGCCAGTGTGCCGCATAACGTCCGGTCCCCACGGCTTGACGGCTTCCGATCCGCCCGCGCGCCCGCCATAGCCCGCCCGGCGCTTCACCGCATCAAAGTCCCGGCGCCAATTTGAGCCGCGGATCGGTGTCTGACTCAAAGCGTGCGGCGCCAGCAAAGCCGCCGCGTTTTTGGAAATTTCCACCACCCGCCGCTTGCGCATCTTCGCCGCGCCGCCCTGGATTGTGACCGTCCGGGCCTTCAAATCCACGCTTTCCCAAGTGAGCCGCGCCAATTCCGCCGGGCGGATCGCGCAAAACAGCCCCAGCGCCACGTAGGGCAGGCAAACCCCATCCTTGTAGCCTTGCGCCTCACCTACCAGCTTACGGACATCGGGCAGGCTGAGAATGGCTGGCTCGCTATCGTCAACCTTGATTTTTTCGATGTATTCAACCGGGTTATTCTGGCAAAACTGATTCTTGACACACCAGCGGAAAAACCCGGTCAAAACGCTGCGGTCGCTCACCCGCGCATAAAGCCCCTTGCCCGGCTGATTGATAAACGCCTCGATGTCCAGCTTGAGAATGTCGCTCGCCATTTTTTCGGCGTGATCCTTGCAAAGCCGCCCGATTCGATAGCTCAAGTTTTGAAGTGTGGCGGGCCGCTTGTTTGCCGCCTTCTTCTCCTTTATGAACCGCGCGAAGGCGTCAACCAATGGGATTTTCACCAGCGGTTCACGGTAGTTTGCCTGGTAAAAGTCCACGGCGGCCGTCAGCGTTTTGCCGGCCGTAAGTGGCTTGCCGGCCAGGCGGTGCAAGGCGGATTCAGCGTCCGCGATTTGATCCGCCGTAAGCCGCGTGGACACCATGCTCGCGGACGGCTGCGGGATGCCCTGGCGCTCCAATTCAAGATAATGCTGGCGGACGGTAGCCTCGCCCATTGTCTTGAAATTCTGCCGGATTTGCTTGCCGTCCGCCCGGCAACCCGTCACGCGGAATACCTCTTTGCCGCTTGGATTTTTGAATGGTTTGATCTGAAAATGAAGTCTGCTGGCTTTCATCTTGGCGTTGAAAGTAGCAACGATTTGCTAAAACGTCAAGCCCTATTTTTAAAAAACCCTTTAAAATAAAGGGTTTTGTCAATCATACCACTGCTTTCGTAAAGCATGGGTCGCCGGTTCAAGTCCGGCAACTGGCTCCATTTCCAATGTGTTGTAACACAATGGGTTGGAGGAGGAGAGGGCGGCGGTGGACACCAAAATGGACACCACTTTGGCAAGGATGTCAGAATCCTGCCAGAATGCTGTCAGTGTTACGCCAGTACCCGCTAACGCGAACGCTCGCACTTCATTTACGATCATACCGTTATGAAGCGCTATCGTCTAATCTATCGCGGAATCCGCGATGCCTATTACTGTTTCGACACCCTCACCAAAAAGCGGGAGAGCCTGGGAATCAATGACGCCGGCGAAGCCCAGCGCCTGATTGAGGCCCGGAACGAAGCCGTCCGCCATGTGGAAATGAATCTGCAAATCGCCCAGGTCTATTTGCAGCACAGCGACCCGACCATGGCAACCCGCACATGGCAGAATGTCATGGACGCAATGGGTCCACTCAAAACCGGCCCGACACAGGCCCGCTGGACATCGGCCATGCGAGACAAGGCATTTGATCTCATCCGCAACCGGAAACTCATCGAAACAGCCTCAGAGCATTTCATGCAGGTCCTGACGACAGGCACGATCTCCACCAACATGTTTTTGCGCCGGCTGCACAACTACGCGAGCGGGATGCACTGGCTTCCCTGGCCGGTGCTGCCGAAACGCCTCTGGCCTACCGTGAAGCACAAGGAACGCCGGGCGATTACATTTGAGGAACACCTGAAAATCATTGACCGCGAACACAACCCGGAAATCCGGGCGTATTATCAATTTTTGTGGCACTTGGGCGGCTCGCAAACGGACATCGCGGAGTTGACCGCCGGGGACATTGACTGGAAAGACCATACCATCTCCTACCAACGCTGCAAAACCAGCGTGCCGGTGATTATCACCTTTGGCGCGGAGGCTGCGAGCTTGTTGGAGTCGCTTCCGAAGTTTGGCCCGTTGTTCCCACGCATGGCACGAATCAAAGAAAACCATCGCGCCAAGATGTTCATTAAGCGGCTCAAGACCGTGGGGATTACCGGCATTTCCATGCACAGCTACCGTTACGCATGGGCGGAGCGGGCCAAGACCGTGGGGATGCCCGAACGGTTCGCGCAGCAGGCGCTTGGGCACAGTTCCAAAGCTTTTGCGCGAGCGTATTCCAAAAAGGCCAAAGTCATCGTTCCCTCATTGGAAGACTACGAAAGGAAAATCGTGCCGATGCAGCTGGCGGTGAATCAGTGAAGGCGAACGCCAAGACCGGTGACGGCGTGCCGTGGCGGATTCTATGGCACCAGGGCGGCACTCTGAGGTTATCGGTGGTTACGGTTTGCAAGATTTGGCCCACCGCTCCGTAAAGGAGTGGACCCGAGATTCTTATCAGTTAGCATGTGAAAAATTTATGAGCGACCAAATGTTTTCATGCCTCGCCAGCGGCTCTGGACTCGCGGGCATTTCCGTTGATGAGGCGCTATTGTTCGGAACCGGTGGCGCGATCTATCCCCGCCTCATGATTCCCGTTAAGCTCGATTACTATCCTCTGCACGAGAAGCTCGCAGATTATGTTTTCACTGGGCTTGACGCGCAATTGTCGCGCGATAACGTTGGAAAATTGGCGGACGCAATTCCTTTAAGGCTGGTTCGTGTTCAGCGCACCCACGCGCATTATGTCGGCCCTGAATACCTGTCCCTGGAGTTTCCCATCGATGCGAAGCGTGTCACGGCAATGGAACGGCAGCGTGATGGCAAAGACTTGGCTCTGAACATTGATTGTCAACTGACCGTTGAGGAACATCGGCCCATCGAAGGAGATCCAAAGACGCAGCGCCCGGCAATATGGGGAGTTCGCAGTGTGCTCCGCCTGACGGCAAAATTATCCATCAGGATTCCTCGGTCAACCTGGATTGAACGTGTTTTACCAAACACGGGCTTTGGGGTGGTTCACCTGGTTGAACTTCCCGCAGTGCCAATCGAAAATTGCCAAGCCCTTAATCGGTCCTACGAAGCTCTGCGCCAGGCACAATCACTCCACGCAGAAGGCTTCTATGATATGGCCGTAGCCAGATGCCGCACGGCGCTCGATCCGTTTTTCACGTCAGTTCCCGTGGACCCAAAAAACAAAGACTCGGCCCGGCAGCCCGAATTAAAGCGAAGCTGGCAAACGCGGCTTGGTTCCGCTACCTCCACCTGGTTGAACAGCGCACTTACCGCGATCAAAACTGCTGCGAACCCCACGGTTCACCTTCCCGAACCGCACTACGACCAATTTGAGTCGCAGATGATCCAAGCCATCACCACCACCGTCATCGCCTACGCTGCGCGGACGATGCAACCAGACGACAAAAAATAGTCACGTCCGCTCCCGCGAACCAACGCCATGTTTCTCCACCCTGTGCGGGACTGCAATTCGGACGCGCCTTTCACGCTCAACCGTTTTCGCCAGCGGTGGTCGCTAAACTTGCTCGTTCTAAATTCGGGGACAAACCGTGCCGCGCTCCATTTGGAGAATGACTTTTCTGGCGCACATTTCTTTTGTGCCAGTGCTGGCTGATGGTGTTCGTCATCTTTGCCAGCCATGCCCGGTCTTTGGTCAATTCCGTAACCTCTGCCGTGGAAAAGAACTTGACGGCGTTTTGTGGCGGGTTTCCGAGGGGTTTCAGCAGACGAGTTGAAATGAGGATCGGCATGTCATGGAACTGGCAACCGAGCACCCAGGCCGCTTGTTCGACAGTCAGCCGGGCCGGGAGCTGCCCAACCAACGACAGAAATTGATGTTGCTCGTCTTTCATTTGAGTTTGTAATCCTTGATTACCGGATGCCGGTTTTAGTACTGCCGGGGGGAACCGCCCACAATCACGCCACCGGAACGGAGAACGGCCGGTGGCGTTGCCATTGCGCCAGGCTTCGTGAACGCCGGATAAGGCGCCGTGCCGGCTTCCCGCGCCATGTCCTCGTACGACCGCCAGGCATACATCACGCCGCCCACGATGCAGTACTTGGCCGTCACGCTCGTAAGCTCCTTGTCCACGCCCAGGACATAAACCGACTTGTCTGACAAGACTACCGTTGTGACCAAGCGTCCGTTGCGGTCCGGCGTGGTCATCACTCCCACGAAAAACACATCATGGGAAACGGTCGGCACAGACTCAGACGCCGCAAACACAGATTCCGCGACGGTCCTGGCATCCAACCGCGGAGCCGCGGGCAGCGGCCTGCCAATCAGATTTGGCTTTTGCGCCGGCGCAACGGCCCCGATCTGGCCGGCAGGCAGGCCCGCCACGGCACCCGCCGACGGAAGCATCATTCGCGCCCCCTGGCACAACCCGCGCCACCGTCCCGCCATCCACACGATTAGTCTGATGTTGCACCGCCGCCAAAGCGTCCACCGATTGCCCGAAGAACTTATGCACGACATGCTTGGAAATCATCCCATAGGCCGGAAACAACGACGCCAGGATTATCGGAAACAGCAACGCCCACCGCCACGAAATGCCCCGCGCCGCCGCCTCTTTGTCCGCTTTCATGGCTTCAATCCCGATGCCCTTGGCCGTCTCGTAACAATCCGCCAGCCGAAAATCCATCCGAAAACTGCGCGACCATTCCGAGGCTTGCCCAGGCGCTCCCGTGAACACGTCAGGGTAAGCCGCCATGCGGAAGAACCTGGGAGGCTGGAAGATGCCGATCTTCTTCTTCCCCACGTTGGTCAGGTATATGTATTCCTGGGTGAAACTCCGCAGCATCTTGTCCACGTTTTCCGGCTTCTGCGTATAAACGTAAATGTCGTCACCGAGCTTGCGATGCTGCGACAGGTAAAAGGGCATTTCCTCCGGGGCTTCCGCATACTTGCGCACGTTGTAAAACAACTGGCATTCGTCCAGGTGGTAAACCACGCCCTCTCCGGCAAAGCGGCCCTTTGCGCCCCACGGCGAGAAATCCAGGCACACCGGATGCGACGGCCCCTTGTCGCCCGACGCCCGTTGATTCACTTTCGCCACCAACTCCGCGCCGGTTTGCCGGTAACGGTAGAACTCCTTCAACTCATCATCGCCCAGGATGCGAATGCGCGAAGGCACCAGCACCATCGCCACGCCGTCCACCACCTTGCCGACCAGGCCGGACGCAAATACCCCCGCCCCCGCTGGACACTCGAAATCGGTGGCCGGCCGCCAATGGTCGTAAAGGCAAACATCATGGGATGGGTAATGCTCCGCCAGGTAATCCGAGAACTCCGGCAGCTTGATCGGGAGATTGGTCACGATCAAACGATGGCCGTGCAGGATTTCGTCCCGGATGTTCACCATCCCGCGATAGGACTTGCCCGACCCGATTTTACCGCTGACAAAATAGAGACTCATAAAGGGAGAAAAGATCGCGCTCCAAATACGGGAGCGGTTCGTCAAGAAGATCAATCACGCCATCCAGCCGGCACATCATGTGCGCGTAGTCCAAGCCGCCGGCCCAGGTCCGAACCAAGCGCCGCCCCCGTGTCACCACGACGCAGGTGTTCTCAAAACGCCTCATACCCAATCCTGGAGCGTTTCTTTTCACATTGTGGGCGCCTCCCCGCCGATGTTGCGGACTTGCCGCCAAATCAGTTGATAGGCAATCCCGGTGCAGGCCAGGGTGAAACCCGCGATAAACCACGGCCAGAGGAACTCTTGCGCCTGGTCAGGCCGGATGTAGCCGTAATTCACGACCGAGACGCCGCCAAACCCGCCCGCCGCCAACGAACCGCTGTCGCAAACGAACGTCACGACGTTGACATTGGTTCCGCTCAAATCCATCGCCGGACTGAACGTGTCCCCTTCGTGAGTGTCCGACGGGCAAAACGCCTGGAAATAACACCCGCCTGGAGGCACCAGAACCCAGGACAGCGCCGAAACGCCCTGCACCGGCCAAAGCGTGTAGTAAATGCCGCTCCCGCCAGGCCTGGTGCAATCCACCTCGACAGCCGCGCCCGTCTCATTGTCCCAAATCACCGGGACCATGACAGATCCGTCAGACAGCACGCCGACCGGCCCGGACCCGATCCCGACGCCCGTAACTGTGTAACCATCGGCCCGCGCCGTCGCACACAGGAGCAGCCCCGCGCCGCAGATGCCCCAAAACAACGCCCGGCGCCGTCCCGCCTCCCCATCCACGACCGCAATCAGAGTCGCGCCGCCAAGAACTATCGCCGCCGCAAAGCAGCCAAACACGCGCAAAGCCAGGTAATCAATCATAAGTCAGGAGATTAGGGATTTGAGCACCAGCATGGACATGGCCCAGATCGGCCCCGCCGTGAGGCGGATGAAGACTTACCAGAGCACCGAGCAGATCAGGAAATTGATGGGGAGAAATTGATCGGCCAGCCAGTAGGCTTGCTGCAAAGCCGATGTCAGGCCGTCAGGCCGAAACGGGATCACCCCGCACGCCCCAAACCAGGTGGAACCGACGCCCGTTGTCACCGCGACCCCGATAAACAACGGAATGGCCCCGGCCAGGGCCACCATCAGAGGCAAATACACCGCGCCCGACAATTGACCCACCGAGTTGCCCAGAACGCTCATGCGGTTGGCTTGCAGTTGCGTGGTCCCGGCCAGGCCCGCCGAGTATTTCTCAAACAGTTTCATCACCAGCAGGATGAAAACCACGCACGCGATCCACTGTTCACAAGTCCGGCTCACCCCGGCCAGGGAAGCAATCCCGGCATTGTCCATTGGGTTGAGGTCAAACGAATAGGTCTTGTCGCCCATCACACAGTTCAAATTCCAAAAACTGCTGTCCAGCGACGAAATCGGCCCTGTCCCCAAGTCGTTTGCGCCTGCTTGCGCCAGGGACCCTTGCAAATTCAAATTGGCGAACTGCGAAGCCGCGAACCCGGCCAGGTGATTGGTCATGCCCGCCACATTCGCCCCGTCTGACCAGACCCGCGACAACCCCCCAACCGCGTCATTGGTGGCAGCCAGCGACGCCGCCGCGAAATTGGACACGATCCCAAACTGGCCCGCCATGTCCCCGGTATTGGAAACGATTTGTTCTACACCGTTGGACATGCCCGCCAGCGTCCCGTCAGCGATCCAGAGCAAATTGGAGATTCCCCCAAGCCCTTGAATGGTATTGCTGCCCACGCCTGCCGCGTTATTCGACATGCCGCCCAATGCGCCCTGGATGCTCCCCAAACTCGCATTGCCGGAAGAAATGCTGGAATTGATGGCCGCCAAATCGCCGTTGGCCGCTGTCAGCAATGCGTTTCCGGTCCCCTGGCCGCTCAAAATGCTGCCCTCGATACCCCTGATGGCTCCCAGGCCCGCATTATTATCTACATCCAGCTTGCCTACCCCGTTGGCCACATTGACCAATTCCGCAAATACCGCGTCAAACCCCGTTATCAGGGTCGCATTGGACGCCAAGCCGGAACCCGCCATGCCGGCATAGTTGATCGGTGAATTTGTCCCGCCAGGATAGACGCTGTCGCCGCCTGCCCAGGGAATGGTGGCCCCATTGTTATTGACCACCGAGCCGGACGAAGCCCCCGGAGGAATGGCCGTCCCGACCAAATTCGTTGAGGCAATGGTCCCCGTGAAATTGGGGTCATACCCCGCCATCGAACTGCATCCGCCCGCCTTGCGGCCCCCATCCCCAATCAACGGCAAACTGACTTGCGTGGACTGCGAACCCATGCCGCCGCCTGTTTCCGTGACCAAAGCCAGGTTGTTTGTCGGCCCCGCCGTCGTGCAGATCTGCGCCGACCCGCCCGCCGGCACATAAATCTCATTATCCCCGCAGGCGTCAATACTCAGCAAAACGCCGTTGTCCACGTTGGCAATCCCATAGGAGTTGCCCACGCCGGAAGTATTGTTGATCGTGACGCAAAACAGGGAATTGGTTGAAATCGCCGGCCCGGCCCCGCCGCCACTGCCACCCCACATATACACGTCTATTGTGACCGGACTCCCGGCGGATGTTCCAGGCAGCGTGTAGGTTGTCCCGCTGGAGAATTGGACGCTCGTAACCGCGCTCCCGTCCAGCCAGGCGCAGTTGTTGGCCCCGCCCACGAACGAAATCGTGTCGCCCTGATACACCGGCCAGGCGCTTCCCCAACTGACTTTTGTGTAACTGGCCCCTGCCGCCAGGTACGGCGCCGGAAAATTGACACTGATGTTGAAGCCCGTGTAGGAGTCGCGCAGCGTGCAATACTGTATCCCCTCAGACGTGCCGTTGTTGTGGAAAATGAAGGTGTTGTAAAGGCTCACCGGAGGTTGCGCTTGCACCGCCAACCCGCCCAGTACCATCAGCCCGCCAAGTAACAGTTTTTTCATAAATCACCATTTGAACAGCCAGAACAGAGCCAGGGGGATGGCCATGCCGGCACAGAAGCAAATTAGTTGAGGCATAAATCCTTTTTGTGAGGCTATCGGGAGCCAGCCACCCTTTTCATCGGCCCATGACCGGCCCCCGACGTTTGC
This sequence comes from uncultured Verrucomicrobiae bacterium, assembly GCA_963707025.1. GTDB lineage: Bacteria > Verrucomicrobiota > Verrucomicrobiia > Limisphaerales > Palsa-1400 > JBEKOF01. Next base: position 451,655 of record CAVPOM010000009.1, read on the forward strand.
AGGAGCACTACAAATCAGCCGCGGATTTTCTTCACCAGACGGAAGATCACCCAGAAGCCCAACACGCCGACCATGAAGGTCGCGATTGCCGTGAACGCGGTCGTTGCCGCCGCCGTGATGGTGGACGGGTCAGCAAACACCGGAGTATAACCCCCGTCAGCCAGAGCCGAATTCAGACTGATAACCAGAACCGCCAGGAGGCACAGAATCAACTTCATCTTTTTCATACTTACTTATCCTTTCACTTCATTGTTTTTCCCCAAGTGAACAGCCCGCAAACGCGAACCACGAACCCTTGGAAATCCCTCTTCCAATCCCTTCCCCATCAGGGCAGAAGGTTTCTACAAGGAGCCTTACCAGGGGGCGGCCTGAAGGCCGCCCCCCTTGGTAAGGAATCCATTGTAACTTTGACACGCGCCACAATAGCTTTGGCATTTTATCCCTGACATCTGATGGCGGATTTTCGCCGCTCCGTCCCACACCGTGGCTCACAAGGAGCTCTAGGCCGTGGCGGATGCCGGACTGCCCGCATTCAGGGAGGATGTCTCATCGCAAAGCGCGTCCCGGCCAGCGCCTTCGCCAACCGCCCTCGCACCATCCTGTTTTCTCATGTGTCCATCGCCGCCGCGTCTTTCCCCACTCGCGTCAATACCCGCTATCAAACGGATAACAGAAGCGGAAAGCGTCACGGA
>CAVPOM010000010.1:0-250808 GCA_963707025.1 uncultured Verrucomicrobiae bacterium
AACTTCACGTTGATCGCCGTGAATTTGCCCTGCCCCAATCGGCCCTCATTCTCCAGCCAGCGCCGGACGAACTCCGCCACCGATTGTCGGCAGGTATGGCGCACCACCTCCAGCCGCCGATGATCGTTGGCGTACTGGGACAGCACCGGCGTCAAATCCCGGCGCAGTTCCTCCAGAAGGCCCAAGGGCGTGCCTCTGGCCCAGCCGCGTGCCGTTGTCTCCTGAATTTCATCGGTGTGAATGGCGGGCGGCAAACTGCACCTTATTTCAGGGGCGCAAACAATTAACGTGCCGCCGCCAATATGCAGTTTCCAGGTGTCGTAGAGCCGAATATGATACCGGTACGTTACGGGAACGGTCATCCGCGCGTGGTTGGTTCCCAGGTTGATGCCCAGGAATCGTTTGGCGTTGCTGCGTTCCAGCACTTCAGTCTGCTTGGAACTGGCCACTTCCAGGTTCATTTCCCGGGTCAGCGTGGGCAGGGCGGCAATGAAGGTGTGGGTGATGTTTTCTTCGTTGAACCGGGGATCCGGCAGCAAATCCTTCACCGTCGGAATCTTTCCCGATTTGCTCAAGGCAATTATTACGGGAATTGCCAGTAACGCCAGGAGCGCCAGCACGACCGGCGCCGCCAGGATCAACGGATTTGGCAGAAGAGATGCCTGCCTGCAGCAGGAGAGCAACAGTGAAAACAACGGGATGCCAAAATGAATTAAATATTTGCGATTCAAATTTCCTTTCGAAAGCAAAACGCCCCAGTTTAAAGCCGGGGCGTTTGCTCGTTTTATGTGGTGGACATGGCGGCGGAGCGTCATGGAGGACTGAGGTGGACCCCATCCTTTAGACCACGGAGCGCATGAAATAAGCGCGACTTTTGCCGATTGCTGTCATTACTAATTGTAGTTGACTACTGTTCATTCCGTGTTTCAAAACCCTTTCGAAAAGAGAGAACGAGCGATGCGGAGCACTGCCCGTCCTCCCTCTCCGTTTTCTTAGGGTTCTCAACTCTACCGCCGCAGGCGGTCTGATTTCAAGCCTTTTCCTGCCGCCTGCCTCTCTGTCAAGTGCTGCGATCGCTCCTGCCTCTGGCAGGTTGCATCGCTTCCCATTTGGCCGGTTGGGCTCCATGCGTGCCGGGATCAAAATACGCGTCCGCCGGCGTCGCATAGCCCAACGCCTGGCGCGGTCGTTCCCGGTTGTAGCCGTCAAACCACCGGCCCAGTCCGCGCCCTGCCGCCAACCCGTCGCCATAGTCTTGCAAATAAATGTCCTCATACTTGGCGCTCCGCCACAGCCGCTCGATAAACCGGTTGTCCATCCAGCGACCCCGTCCGTCCATGCTCACGTCCACCCCCGCCGATTCCACCGCATCGATAAACATCGGGGAGGTGAACTGCGATCCCTGGTCGGTATTGGAAATCAACGGCGCCTGACGCCCCGCCCGCAACGCCGCCTCCCAAGCGTCCACACAAAAGTCCGCCTCCAACGTGTTGCTCAAGCGCCATCCCAGCACGTAACGACTCCACCAATCCATCACCGCCACCAAATACATAAACCCAGTTGCCATAGGCACATACGTAATGTCCGAACACCAAACCTGATCCGGTCCCGTCACTGCCAAATTGCGTAACAGATACGGATAAATCTGGTGCCCCATCTCCCGCAGACTCGTCTTGGGCTTGGCGTAAATCGCCTCGATCCCCATCAACCGCAGCAGCCGCACCACCCGTTTGCGATTGATGGTCAAACCCTCCCGGCGCAACAGCACGGTCAGTTTGCGGCTGCCATAAACCGGGTGGTCCAAATGCATCTGGTCCAACCGCCGCATCAGCGCCAGGTTCTCCTCTGTCTCCGGACAGCACTGGTAATAATAACTGCCACGGCACACCGCCAGCAGCTCGCACTGGCGCCGCACGCTGAGCTGCGGATCGGGAGCGATTAAACATGTTAAAGCCCCAGTTGCCTGGACTTTTTTTTAAGCCAGTCCAAGTCCACCGTCAGTTGGCCAATCTTCTCATGCAGTTGGGCAATCAACTGTTCCTGATCCTCCGTGCGGGGTTGCCCGGGCTCAAACAATTCGGGCATGTGATCCCGAATCGTCGCCCGCCACTGCGTGACCTGCGCCGGATGCACCGCATACTCTCGCGCCAATTGCGCGACCGTCTTCAGCCCCACCAGGGCTTCGAATCCCACTTTGGCCTTGAAGGCCGCACTGTGTCTTTTCCGTTTTGCTTTCATAAGTCTGCTCTTTCTTATCTACAGCAAACCGGCAAAAATCGAAACTTACCTGTGGTCTAAAAATAGGGGTCCAGCTCAGACCATGCCGTCCGAGCCGTGTTGGGTTGGGCGTTGCAGTTGCGGTTCGCGCAACGCCGTTTCCAAAATATCGTTGGCGAGATCGGTCATCGGACGGCCCTGTCTTTTGGCTTCATGGTACAGCGCCGTTACCAAATGCCGTTTGATGGCGGGTGAATAATGTCGGGGTCTGGACATGGATTCTCCGGGTTGGGGTGTACAGGTGAAACGGCGTGTCCTTGGAGGGCGCCGGGAGTGAACAGGAAACAGTATCCTGTTCATGTGTATATAACACGGAATGGGGGCTTATTGCAGGTGACAGCCACAATCGGACAATGGCGGCCAGTCGGCATCACAGCCATTACCCGCAACGCAGGTGAAAGTCTCTGGAAGACCCAATGGAGCGGGTGAAGGGATTCGAATCATGCGGCCTGTTTTTCATAGATTCATAATTACCTGGGACACAATGTGTTATAAACTTTATGTTTGACGCGCGTTCCGCACCAAAAAGCACCATTGAGCATGAATGCTGTTGCAAATTGTTGCAAAACCAGCCCCCCGCTGCGAATACAGCTACCGGCCCATGCCCCGCAGCGCTGGCGCAGGCGTAAATCATTATGACCTGCAGGCAGCACAACCTGAGCGACGAAGAGGCGAAAACCAAGTCAGAAAGTTTTCTGTTCGATGACTTGAAGACACGTCTGGCGGCAGGCCCGATTGAGTACCATCTGGTGGTGCAATTGCCCAATCCCGGCGATCCAACGGAGGACCCCTCGATTGTTTGGCCCGAGGATCGCAAGACGATAGACATGGGTACAATCAGTATTGCTTCTGTGGTTCCAGACAGTAGTGCAGTAGAGAAAGCTCTCGCGTTTGATCCGACATACTTGACAGACGGGATCGAGCTGTCCGATGACCCGTTTCCCAGCCTGCGATCCAGGGTTTACGCGCTCGCCTCGGCGTATCGTCAATGAACCCGGCTGAAAGAAAGAAAAACAAAAGTTCAAGAAAGGAAAATTGATTATGCAAGAATTCAAAGCCTATGGTGCCTTTCGCCCGAATGGCCCGCTGGAACCGTTCAGTTTCGACCCCGGCCATCTTGGTCCGGAAGAAGTCGAAATCAAAGTATCTCACTGTGGACTCTGCCACTCCGATCTTTCGATGCTCGACAACGAATGGGGCATGTCCCAATACCCGTTCGTGCCCGGACATGAGGTGACCGGGACGGTTGTTACGCTCGGCGAGACGGCAAAGGGGCTAAAAATCGGACAGCGGGTCGGACTTGGCTGGTTCGCTCATAGCTGTCTCGCCTGCCACGAATGTCTTTCCGGTGACCAACACTTGTGCGCCACTGCGCGGGGGACCATTATTGGGCGCCATGGCGGCTTTGCCGACCGTGTTCGAGCGCAGTGGCCATGGGTTCGCCCATTGCCCGATGCGTTGGACCTGGCAAAAGTGGGACCGCTCCTGTGCGGCGGCATTACAGTTTTTTCGCCATTGCTGATTCATGAAGTGCCCTCCACCGCCCGTGTCGGGATCATTGGCATCGGTGGATTGGGACACATGGCGCTCCAATTCGCCAACAAATGGGGCGCCGTGCCATCTTGAATTAGCTCCTCGGCATCCTCGCAGCCGACTAAATTGACGGCGGCCGGGATGGGGGAACGGATTCTGGGAACAACTTCTGTACATAATACGTCTCCTGCATGGAGGCTCATAATCTCTGTCCTTTCTGGTGGGGAAACAAAAACGCCTGTCCCGGGTAGAACAGGCGTTTTACGCTTTCGGTTGGAATTGAGGGTCAAGCCCCGGGACTCAGAGGAGGCGGAACCAACAGAGACTCTGGGCCTCTGTCAATAATTTATAGCACAGGAGGAGGGGCTATTGCGGGGGAGGGCTTGTGCAGTCAGAGAGGAAGACAGAAGTGATGTCAAGAAGGACTTTCAACCGGGATTTTGTAACCTGGTCACGTCCGGCAGCTTGCTGATGGCAGCCTGCGTATCGTCCGCGTCAAGGTGGGTGTAACCACGCGAGACGACTTCCGAATCATGGCCAACAATCATCTGCGCAAGAGCGTTGCTCGCCCCGGCAGATTTCAGCCATGTGGTGAAGGTGTGCCGCAGAGAGTGGAAGGAATGCGCGCTGGACTGCCGCTTGGCGTCGCGTCCTTTGCCGCCGATCTTTGCCTCAGCTTTGGGCCGCGTCTTCACCAGTCCTGTTGGCGCAAGAATTTCATCGTAGAACTTGGTGGAAATTGTGCCGGTGTGCTTTTCAGCCATCGCCGCCGTCTTGGGAAACACACAGGCGTCCGGCTGGTCGCTGGATCTGAGGCTTTCGAGGTGGTCGGCCAGCGGCTTGGCCATGTAAAAGGACAAACATTTGCCGGTCTTGCTGGTCACAAAGGACACGCGTCGTTTGCCCAAGTCCACTTGCTGCCACGTCAGCCCGGCCACGTCGCCCAGTCGTTGGCCAGTGTAAAGACCGGTCAGGACAAGCCCACGCCATTCACCGCCGGCTTCGTCGCAGCGGGCCAGAACTTTGCCAAGCTCGGTCAAGGTGAAGCCGCGTCGCTTGTTTTCACCGCGTTGTTTGAGGATGGCCACCTTCGCGGCCACGTTCTTCTCAACCAAATCCTGTTTCTGTGCGGCGTAGAGGCAGCCACGCAGGATCTTCAAATCCATGTTTGTGCTGCCTGCCGACAACCGCTTGGAGACGAAATCACGGAAGCGTAAAACGTCGTTCACGCTCAGGGCGTTCAAATCTTCATCCGCCTTGCCGCCGAGGAACTCCACAAAACGGCGCAAGCTCGTTCCATAGCGCTCGTGAGTGCGCGGCCCGCCTTCGAGTGACTTCGTTTCCAGCCAGCGCTTAAACCAATTACGGATCGTCGCCGACGGCAACGTCTGGCCTGTCGCCATGAGAATATCGGCCACGCCTTGCGCGATCACCTGCCGTGCTTTGTCGGGCGAGAGTTTGGCGCCGAGTGCAGCCGCCTTCGCCCAGGTATCACAGATCTGCCGGGCCTGCCGCTTGTCAGTGGCCTTGGTGCTTTTGAAGTGCCGTGTTCCGTCCACCGTGAAGAAGGCGCAATACCAGAAGGGCGACTTCCCGCGGGGGTCTTTATGGAGGCTTGCCATATATTCTTGTCATAACATAAGTCATAATGTTCACCCCTGTCAAGCCTGTTCAGAGGCGTCATAAGTGCTTGGAAATCAACGCATCTCTGGGCTGCGTTCGAAACGTGGGTTCGAATCCCACCCCTTCCGCCATCATTAAACTGTTGTTTTTCAACAGGATGGCGAAACCAGAGGAGGCAAGTGCCAGTGAAAGTGCCAGTGAAATCAATACCGGGCTACTACTCAACAACTACTCCGGTAAAACTCGGCAATCACTCGCGACGACGGGATTCGCCGCCCGTCTGGTGTGTCTGACACACCAAAAGCCGCGTGCGGCTTCATAACATCGGACAAAGAAAGTCTGAAGTTATGAAACGTCGTTACATCCTCTACCGCCGCAAACGCGGCGGCATGTTCTACATCGAAGACACTGAAACCCGGAAGCAGGAAAGCACTGGCACGAGAAATCGCGCCGAGGCCACGGCCCTGCTCAACGCCCGCAACGAATCCGTCCGGCAACCGCAACTGAACCTCCAGATCGCCAAGGCCTATCTCGCCGGAACCGATTCGGGGGTTTCAAAACGGACCTGGCAGGACGCGTTCAACGCCATTACTGAAAACAAACATGGATCAACCCAAGAGCGCTGGCAGCGCGCCGTCAAACAGAAGGCATTTGATCTGATTCTGCCGTTGATCATCATCGAGACGCAGGCGGAGCAACTTTTCGCCTGCCTGAAGGCGGGCACGGTCAGCACGAATGTTCATCTGCGTGAGTTGCACAACTTCTGCATCTCCATGAACTGGCTGGCATGGCCGATCATTCCCAAACGGCTTTGGCCCAAAATCGAATACAAGCCCAAACGGGCCATTAGAGCGGACGAACACCAAAGGATTATCGAACGGGAACCGAATCCCGAAAACCGGAGTTTTTATGAACTGTGCTGGCATCTGGGCGGTTCACAAACGGACGTCGCCAACCTGGAGGCGGAGAGCATTGATTGGAATGACCGCGTCATTTCCTATGCCCGCCGAAAAACCGGCAGCCGGGCGTTTATTCATTTTGGTCCGGCAGTGGAAACGATCCTCCGTTCGTTGCCGGCCCAAGGGCTTTTATTCCCGAGGCTCGCTTTGCTGAAGGAAAAGTATCGGGGGCAGGAATTCAGACGCCGCTGCGCCGGTTTGGGGATCTTCGGCGTCACCCTGCATTGCTACCGTTATGCCTGGGCGGAGCGGGCGAAAATGTGCGGCTATCCAGAGCGATTCGCGCAGGAGGCGCTCGGCCACAACAGCAAGGCAGTGCATCGCGCCTACGCGCGCAAAGCCCAGGTGAGACTGCCGTCGCTGGAAAGCTACGAAAACCAGAACGTGGAAGGCCGCATTGTTCCATTGCTTCCGCCCCTGCCAAAGCCCGAAGGCAATGGTCACTCGTTTTCGGCGGCTGGTTAAGTGTCCGGCTTTCCAGGAATCGCCATAGCCGCCTGCGCCAGTGATAAAAATAATTAAACTATTTTTCACCTTGCAAACATTGAATGAAAACGGTGTCGAAACTGAAAACCAGCCAAGTCGCCCCGCGTAAAATCAGCGTGCTTTTGTGTCAAGTGCCGGCGGCAACAGCGGTTTTGTTCAATGTTTGCAAGGGTTCGGTCACTCAATTCGCAGTTCAACAAAAGCGCGCCTGATAAAATAGTGGTGTCGTTGAATGAATCAGCGACGCAACCAGGAAAGCAAAATATGGAAACAACTGAAATGACGGACACACTCAAAAGCATCAACACAACTCCGCATCTTTGCCGGAGCAAGGTAAAACAAACCGCGCTGGAAATTGCCTCCGCGATCCGGCCAGCCAATAAATTCAGCCGGGTTGGCATGAGCTTCGTTGAACGCATCGAAGCGAAAGTCCGCGCTGCCATCCGTGAGGAAGTCAGGATTCATCCCAGCAAGGGCAAGACGCTTTTATGATGCGTCCAGCCCGATGCGTTGAATCGTTTGCTTCAAGCCCGCCCGCGAGCCTGTTGCTTGCGGGCGTTGCGTTCCCGCCAGTAGCTGGCGATGGCATCGCTGGCGCGGGCGAGCCATTTCTCGTCGCGCCGGAATTGTTCCAGCGTTTCCGTGGCAAAGAACTTCGTGCTGTTGCGGGCGGGATGGCCGAGCGGTTTCAACAAGCCTGCCGTTACGAGCCTGGGAATCTCGTGCGGTTCAAAGCCGAGAAACCATGCCGTTTGGGTGGCATCGAGCCGGGCGGGAACGACTTTCCAACTGAGAAATTCGGTTTGTTGGGCGGTGATATTCATACATGAACGGCCGCCCCGCGTGCGCGCCGGGGCGAATGGGTTTGGGTTTGATTCTTGGAAATCTTTTGTTCGTCATCGCCGGCTGAAACGGCTTCGACCTGGCTCGGCGCTTGGTTCTTGGTCAGATCAAGTTTTTCCTCAATCTCACTCTGGCGCCGGGTCAGTTCCTGAAAGCGGTCCTCGCGCTCGAACTTCGCGCCGACTTTTTCGCCAAGCTCTTTGACGCGCTTGTGGGCATCGGTGATGTCCAACTCCAATCTTTCCGCGCGTTCTTCAAATCCCTGAACCGTCGCCTCCAGCGAACGGATGGTGCCGAGAGCCGTGTCTGTGACCCGCGCGCCGTAACTGTTGCTCCCCCGCACAACCATTTCGACGGTGTTGTTGAAACCCGGACGCAGGAACAAATCAAAACCGGCGAAGCGGCCAATTTTGATGTCGTCGCCAAACCGCGCCTTCAGTTTTTCCGCCCGGCGCATAATCAATTCACCCGCGATGCCCCGGTTGTTGGATTCCTGCCCGTCAAGTTCAATGCGGAATTTGTCGCCGGACGTGTCCTGCCGAACGCCCAAGTCCTGCCGCAGATTGGTAAGGCGCGTGGTAAAGATTTCCGCGTCCTCGTGCGAGCGGCGGAGATTGGTGCGGATGCGGTATTGCTCCTCGGCGTGGGCGGAACGCAGACCGGGTGAGCCGGATCAACTCCGCATCCACCTGGGCTTTTTCAATCACCAGCGGATTGCCTGATGCGATGGCCTTCACCTCGGCGTAGGTCAGAGCCGCTGAATCCAAATCTTCAAGCCGCCGGATCGTCATGTCGCCGCTCATCACCTGCGCGATGAACTTCGCCTTCGTCTCCAACGTCTGCCACATATAGGCGTCAAAACTGCCTTCGGTGACGTAGCGGAAAATCTGCACGACGGAGTTTTTATTGCCCTGCCGTAGAATCCGTCCTTCGCGTTGCTCCACGTCTGCCGGTCGCCACGGCGCGTCGAGATGATGCAAGGCAATCAACCGTTCCTGCACGTTCGTCCCCGACCCCATCTTCTGCGTGCTGCCGAAAAGCACGCGAACTTTGCCCGCGCGCACATCACGGAACAGCATCATCTTGGAAACATCGGAATCGTAGTCTTGAATGAACGCGATTTCAGAGCTTGGGATGCCGAGCTTTTCCAACTTCTGCGCCATGTCATTATAGACGGAGAAGCCCCTGTCTTTCGGCGTGGAGAGGTCGCAGAACACAAGCTGGGCGGAACGCTCCGGCTTGGATTCCTGCCAGATGTTGAAAATCTTTTCGACGGCCAGATTCACTTTGCCCTGCGGTTCGTCCGGTGCGGCCGGTTTCATCAGGCGAAGATCCAAAGCCGCCTTCCGTCCCTCGGACGTGATTTTGAGCATGTTGTCTTCGCTGGGGTCAACCCGGCCGGTTTTCAATCTCTCGGCGCGCGCGGCGAGCGATTGCACGAACTCCTTCAGTTCCTCCGTGGCCGGCGCGTTGCGGATGGTCGGCTTTTCGCCGTCCAGTTTCGGGCGCGGCAGATTCAGCATCGCGGCGGTCTGCACGTCGGCGGACTGGCGGAACATCTGCATCAATTCCGGCACATTGATGAACCGTGCGAAGCGCGTGTTCAGCCGGTAGCCCGCCCCGTCCGGTGAAAGCTCCATCGCCGTCACGGGTTCGCCGAACGTCGCCGCCCAAGAATCGAAGTGATGCAGGTTGTGTTTCTTCAACTCGTCATGCTGGAGATACCGCTGCATGGTGAACATCTCGGCCATGCTGTTGGCGATGGGCGTGCCGGTGGCGAACACCACGCCTCCCCCGCCGTTCAACGACTGGACGTGGCGCACCTTCAAAAACATATCGAACGCCCGCTCGCTCGCCGTTTGCGGCAGACCCGCAACCCGCGTCATCTTGGTGACGTAAAACAGATTCTTGAAATAGTGCGCCTCGTCCACGAACAGCCGGTCCACGCCAAGTTCTTCAAAGGTCAACGTGTTGTCCTTTTTGTGTTCGGCAGCCAGCGTTTGAAGTTTGGCTTCCAGCCGCTTCTTCGCCTTTTCGAGTTCTTTCACCAAGCGCCGGTTGGAACTGTCCGCGTGCTGGCGTTTGATCATTTCCAACTCGTGAAGCTGCTCCTTGAAAAACCGTTCCTGGGTTTCGCGTGAAAGCGGGATGCGTTCAAAGCCGGAGTGCGTGACGATGACGGCATCCCAATTGCCGGTGGCGATGCGGCTGAACAATTTCTTGCGGTTCTGCGACTCGAAATCCTCCTTGCCGGCGGCCAGGATGTTTGCGCCCGGATACAACGTCAGCAACTCGGTGGAGAACTGGCCGAGCATGTGATTGGGGACGACAAACATCGGCTTGCCGGACAAACCGAGCCGCCTCGACTCCATCGCGGCGGCGACCATCGTGTAAGTTTTGCCCGCGCCAACGACGTGGGCCAGCAGCGTGTTCGGTGTCTGCAAAATGCGCCAGACACCGGCCTTTTGGTGCGCGTGAAGTTGAATCGCCCCGCTCGCGCCCGGCAGTGTTAAATGATCGCCGTTGAACGTGCGGACGCGCGTGTGATTGAACGTGTCGTTGTAAAGGCGGCAAAGCCGTTCCCGCCGTGAATCGTCCGACCAGACCCACTCTTTGAAACGCTCCTTGATGCGTTCCTGTTTTTCGCGCGCGGCCTCGGTGGACTGCGCGTTGACGACGGGCTTTTTATCCACCGTGTCATAGACCGTGGGGGTTTTGAGATTCAGCGCGTCTTCAATCAATTCGAGCGCCGTGTAACGGTCAGTGCCCCAATCCGTCGTGTTTGCGGTCGCGCCTTTCGCCTCCCAATTCGCGCTGATATGCCATGCGCCCAGCGCGTGGATGTGGCCAATCTCGACACCGGACGGAATGTTGAGCAGCGTATTCGTGAACTGCTGCACGTCTTCCGGTGGCAGCCAGGCAGCGCCGAGCCGCACGTCAATTTCCGTGGCCGCGAGGTCTGCCGGTTGAACGGATTTCAATGCCTCGACGTTCTCGGCAAAGCGCGGGTCGGTCACTGACGCTGCATCCGCAACTGAAAGTTTCTCCCGCACGTTGCCGGAGAGATACTGGTCGTCGGTTTCCCATTGGTTTGTTTGCGGGTTCAGAAAAATGATGCCTTTCAAGTCCGGCAAAAATTCCTGCACTGGTTTGTTGAGCAGGTCGGCCATGTGGTCGAGGTCAACGCAACCGTGCTCGTTCAAGGTGACGAGCAACGCCTCCTTCGGCGTGCCGACCGATTCAACCGGCTGGCGATGATGAATCGTGCGTTCGGTGAAAATGGTGGCCTTGGTCGCGCGCTTCGTCTCGTCGTTGTAGTTCTCCAGCGAAAGCAGCAACGGCAAATCGGGGTCGCCGTCGAAGGCGCGCTGGTTGGCGCGAACATTCACCGGACCAAAGCGCCCGACAAAACGGTCGTAAGCCAGATTGAGTTGTTGCCGCGTTTCGAGGACACGTTCCTCGGTGCTGCCGTCCATCTGCGCCCGCAGACAATCACGCACTGCATCCCGCACCGGAATCAAATGACGGATGCGCGAGCGCATATCGCTGGGCATGTCGGTGAGCGGGCGCAGAACATTTTCCTCGCGGATGCAGACCATGCCGTCGTGCAGACAGTAGGCGTTGGGTTTAACGAAATCGGGCGCGGGAATGGATTCTTCGAGCGTCGGCTCGGCAATCTTGTGTGACTGCGCCTCGTAAACGCCCTGCGGAAGTTGTTCGACTGCTTGAGCCAGTGCCTCCGCCAAATTGCGACCGTCCGGTTCCAGCGTCGGTTCGTTGCCGCCATACATTCCACCGGTGAGGCGCATTTGACCGAGCATCATTTCCGGTCGGGTGGCGAAGTATTCGTTGATGGTAAATGCCTCGCCGCCATCGTTGGTATGTTCGGCGGTTTCTTTCCAAGCCGGGCCAGTGGGCGTTTCACCTGGGTGCAGTCTGCGAAGCATCACGATGTCGGTCGTGACTTCCGTGCCGGCGTTCTTTTTGAAAGCGTCATTCGGCAGACGGATTGCGCCGAGCAACTCCGTGCGCGTGGACAACAATTCACGCAACGTCGAATCGAGTTTATCCATCGTGCCGCGCGACGTGATGAACATCAGCAAACCACCGGGGCGAACTTTTTCCAAAGCCGCCGCGAAAAAATAATCATGGATGGAAAATTTGTAATTGTTGAAACGCGGGTCGTGAACCGTGTAATCACCGAACGGCACATTGGAAACAGCGAGGTCGTAAAATCCATCGGCGAGTTTGGTTTGCTCAAACGGCTGGGCACGGATGTCCGCGTCGGGATAAAGAGCCTTTGCAATGCGTGCGGTCAACGGATCAATTTCAATGCCGGTGACGGTCGAGCGACGGAGCATCTCTTCAGGCATGAGGCCGACGAAGTGGCCGATGCCGCAGGCGGGTTCAAGCACGCGCCCGCCCTTGAATCCGAACCGCTCGGCGGCGCGATACATCGCGCCGATGACGGTCGGCGCGGTGTAATGGGCGTTGAGGGTGGTGGCGCGGGCCGAACGGTGTTCTTCATCCGAAAGAATTTCTGAAAGCCGGAATTGCTCTTTGCGCCAGTCGGTGTTGTCCACGTCGAACACCTGGGGCATCGCGCCCCAGCCGACATATTTTACGAGCGCGGCTTTTTCCTCCGGCGTCGCCGGCCGTTCCTCGGCATCGAGTTGCCGCAGCGTTTCGATTGCCGCGATGTTCTTTTGAAACTTGAGTTTCGGGCCGCCGTCGCCCAGGCGGTCAGCCTCGGTGATGCGGTAGGCGTTGAGATTTTTTGGCGATTCTTCCTGATGACGGTGAATTATTCTTCGGGTGGCAGGAGGATGTATTTCTCCCGCACCATTTCCCACGCCTGCGTCTGCGCCTGTTGCGCCGTTTTTCCCTGCTTCATCAATTCCATGCGCAGCGTGGCCATTTCGTCCTTCGTCTTTTCCTCCGCTTCGAGAAGCATCTGGTGCAGAAGCCCCTTCCGTTCCAGGTCGCGCACCATTTTCGGACGGTGTTCGCGCCAGTGTTTCTCGGCCATCCGGCCGTATTGTGTCAATGTTGTCATTGGTCGGCCTTCGCGTTGAGAAAAGGTCCAGCTGCTGGTTTAATTCTACATGGTTTCGCCGGGTTGCCATGATTATCTTGCGGTATTTCTGTGGCGCTTCAGTTCACTTTGGGAAAAGGTCGCCAATTGGCACTTTCAACGCCTTTGCGAGAAAGTAAGCGTGTTTGTCCGTGGCTACATACTTCTGCAACTCGATATTGCTGAGCACATCGCGGGTGATGCCGAAGAAATTCAGCACCTCCACTTTCGCAACCAGCATGTTTTGGGTCAGCCGTTGTTGATCACGAAGCCGGGCAACATTGCGGCCAATGAGATTCGCGTCGCGTCGCATAATGTTTTTGTGTCATTTATAGGTTTAGTTGTCCTTCGTCAGGCGTGCCTGGCACACAAAATCAAATGCGGTGAGGGAGGATCGAAAAAACGGAGGCGACTCTGAAACCTGTGCGGCAGCGACGGTGCGAATGCTCATGCAAAACAAGCGGCAAGCCGCTCGAAGAAGCTCTGATTGGTGGTCGTGACTGAAAACGCTTGATTGAGCATCGGTTTTCATATTTGGAATGTTTTTTGGGTTCGCGTCCAATCATAGGGTTCCGTCTGACGCTGCCAACGGATGTTTGCGGCCACGATCCGGTTTGCGGCGTCAAGCATGAAGGACCGGTTCTTCATCTGTCCGGTTGGCTGAAACGGTCAAAAGTTGTCCCTTGAATGACCTTTCAAATTTAACGTGCGTGGATTAAATATTATCTGTATGAGCACCAAACCCGCATTGCGTTTGAGCAATCTGATCGCCAATGAAACCTCCGGTGCGATCACATTGAACCGCCTGGCAGAACTGATCAACGAAGCTAACCGGGAAGCTGGAACCGGTTGTTTTTTGAATCGCCGGACTTTGGCTAAAATCAAAAACATGCCGCATAAAGTCGGGCTGACCTATAACATATTGGTCGCGCTGAACACCTATTTCAAAAAACGCGGGGTGGGATTGCAACAGTTGCCGATTCTTGAAACCCGTGGTGTTTTGGAAGTTTTGGTGGATTCCCCTCGTGTGGTTTTCATGCTTGGTGCAAAAGCCCGGCCCGAAGAGCGGACTGACATGAGCCGGTGGGATACGCGTTCATTGGCCAAGCTGCTGACCCAGACTTCCAAATTTGACCTGCATCGCGAATTTGACATTGAAGATGTGCTTTGGCGGAGCCCGGTTGAACCGGCGGCACTCCAATCCGAGCGCTGGCATCACATTCTGGATGAAGACCGGGCGTCGGTGGTCTCCATCGGTTCGCCGCTGGCCGCCTTGAGCAGCGAGGTCATGCTCGCCCGAATGTTCGGGGTTCAGCCATTTGACAGGCCGCAGTTCAAGGCGGGCCGACAACTGCCGTTCTTCTTTAGCTGGCTTCCACAAAAAGCTGGAAATTTTCGCAGCGCTTTTGGACTGACGTGGCGTGAACTGCAATCCGATTTACCCGCGATTGCAAAACTCGTGAAACGCAAACAGGCGGGAGCATTTATCCTTGATGGCGTTCCACACGGGGTTCTGAACAAGGGCAAAGTCTGGACCATGTATGGCGTCATCGCCGCACAACGGCGCGCGGCTGGCAATGTGTGGCTGGTTGTGTCCGGTTATGCCGGGCCGGCCACTTATGCGACGGCGAAAATGGTCAAGGAAATTGCCGCCGAACTGCCGGGGACAAAAGGACACGCCTCAAAAGTTCTATGGATGCCGGTGAAGGTGAAAATCAAAGCTGGCGACTCCGATTCTTTGATGGGTGATGTCCGCGAAGTGGTGAGTGCGGAATTTGACGGCGAACCACGCCTGTGGCCGGTGTAAACGCCGGTTGAAAAGAGCGGCGGTGAATACCGGCACAAGCCATCAGCGCACCGGTTTCGAGTGCTTCACTTCTGCCAGCGCTTTGATTTCCAAGTGACTGGCAGCGTCTTTCCTTTTGCTGCCGCGTCCAGCGGAGGTTCCAGAAATTCGACCAAAAATTGGATGACGGCTTCGAGTGTCGGGGCTGCGGCCTTTGGCCCGGTCTTTCGCAGAAAAGCCTGCCAACCGCGAATTTTCGCCGGGTCGGCCCCAAACATTGGCGTCAAGCCAGCCGGCAGCCCTTCGGGAAACGCGGTGCCACGGCGGGCAAACGTCCCCGCGATGGACTTGGCCAGCAATGCGCCATCGAAGGGGAATTTTTGCGCGAGATAATGCAGGTCGAAATAATCTTTGAAACGCGAGTTCAACATTCCCAATTTCACAATGGCCTCCAATTTCTCGGCCACGACGGTTTCGCGCGAATAGGCCCGCAACTTGGGCGCCGCCATGCCCAGCATTACGGGAAAAGTGATTTCCTCCGGCGCAACGGGCAGCGCGTCGCCGAAACCGACATCCACCTGCAACGGCACCACGGCCTTGCCAAGGTTGGCCCGCAGCTTCACCCGGATTCCGGCATATTCATCCTGGGCGCGAATGTCCTCGCACACGACCGAGCGCGGATCGAAATCAACTCCATCGGCTTCGACCTCCACGCGGCACAACTCCCTGAAGATGTCCGCCAACCGTTCTGGTGACGGATGTCCGAAACCCAGAAGATCCAAATCCCGCGTGACGCGGTGCAGCGCCGGTTCCCAGAGCGCGAAGAGCATTGCCCCTTTCAAAACAAATTGTTCCCGATGACTGGAACGGGACAACCGGTAGAGCAACCGCTCCAACGTGAACCGCACCAGCAGCACGTTGTAATCTTCACCTGTGTTTGATCCGGCGTTTTGCCAGGCGGGCATGGACTGAAGCGGCAAGGTTTTTCATGCGAGGCTGTCGAAATAGGGGCGCATGACATTAAGCACCCGGCAGACCTTGGCGTAATGCCAGAGTTCCTCGGAAGTGGCTTTCTTGTCCCCGCCACGCATCGCGCAGCGCCTCGACCGCGATGTTGACGCCGATGCGGTTGCGAAAACGGAAACAATCGGCCACTGTTTTTGCGACGCAATAGACGGGCACAGACACGCCTTGAATGACATGCCGTTTGACTCCCTCGGTCATCATTTCCCCTGAAAGCGTCACTACGCGCAGCGTCGGGGTGGCGGATTTCGGTGGCCGCGTTCCGCGTGGAATGGCCATCCAGACCTCGGCGGGATTTTCGGTGGTAAGGCCATGAAAACGGAGGGCGGATACCAGGCAGATCACTCCTTTCGGCGACCGTTTGGCCGCTTCCGCCAGCGAATGGTTTTCGGTCATCGGCGCATCGGTTTGGACGTAAAGCCCCCGTCCGGTCTTCAGCAAATCGCCGCGCTCCACCAGTTGTTTGAGATAAGTTCGCGGAACGCCGCTGGATTTCAGGTCACGAGGGCGCAGCACTCCCAGCTTGCGCGTAAGCTTCAGCACCTTTTCCTGATGGTTTTTGGCCACGGAGTTATTATTACATAATGTATGCAGATAGCAACAAGTGAATACATTCTGTAAAACTGCCAAGCGAAGCGTATTCATTGGAAAAAACGCACGGAAGCCTGTCGCGAGGACAAGCTTCCGTGACTGGCGGTGACAAGGGCCGGTGGTGTGGCTGGTTTCAGACCCCGACACCTTCCGGCCTTTGTTGCTGCTGGCCTTGCATGCGGGCGACCGCGCGGCGCGCGGTGCGGGCGATCTGGGCGATGACGCCTTCCTTCTGGTCTTCGGGCAGGTCTTTCACCAGCGTTTCGTAGGCGTTCTTGAGCGCAGGGTTGGCATTGATGCGTTTCATCATCCCCTCACGCATCCGATGCTGGCGATCCAGTTCACGCACTTCGTTGAGAACAACCGTGCGTTCGAGCCGGTCGCGGGGCATGGCTTGAATGTAGTTCCAATACTTCGGGTTCTCTTTGATGTGGGCATCAATTTTCGCATCCACTTCCGGGTTGGTCCGAAAGTTGGGTTCGTCTGCTGGGGCGGCATTGCCGCTGGCGCTCGGTGGCGCGGATGTTTTTGGTTTTGTGCTCATAATGAGTTTGTATGGTTTATGTTTGTTTAGAATTGCCGGTTTGCTGAACCGGCAAAGTGATTCACGGACTCAATGGGTCATCGGTTGCATTGGTCGTGGAAAGATTGGTTGCCGGGGATTGCACCTGGGCGGATTCAAGGGCGTCGAGCCGCTGCTTCATCTCGTTCACCGTCGCGCGCAGCAGCGCCGTTTCCTGCAAATTGGTTTTGGTCTGCTGCAACGCGGTTTGAAATTGCGCCAGAGCCGCCGACAGGGTTCGGGCCTGCATCATGATTTGGGTGGTGGCGAGCCTTTTGGGAATTGACCTCGGCCAGAATGGCATCGTTGACCGGGGCCGGGGCGAACGCCGCGTCGCGCGACGGCAACGCGGGCAGATTGCCGTCAGCCGGGCCGGGATGAAAATTCCAGCGCGTGTTTTCCTCGACGCGATAGACGACGTGCTGCTCGTGCATGATCAAATCGTCATTCGGGTCGGCGTAGCGTCCGACGTGATAGGCGTGGAGGACTTCGGGATAACGAATGCCGTCGGCGTTCGTCGCTGGCGGTTGCTGTGGCCGCAACGTCAGCTTGGGCGTGGTGGAACACGCGGAGAGAAACAACAATGGAATGAGATAATACGCTTTCATGGTTTTGATTTGGTTGTGTTCGTCGTTTTCCTGGGTGACGGGAATGGCGGTGCCGCCGAGCGAGGCATCGGCGGCGTCAATGGTTTGCAGGACGTAGAGATAAAATTGTTTTCCGCTCGGCACGCGGACGTAAAAACCGTTCTTTTGAATCGAATCGAAGATTTGCTGGGCGTAGGTTTGCAGCACCGCCTGCGCGCCCGCAAAGGGCGCGTTGTTGAGCGTGGGACTGTTGACGGGACCGAAGACGGTTTGTTGTTTCTCCGTCAACGCGCCCGCCGCGCCGGACAGGAACGTGGCGGCAAACAGTTTGATGTCGGCCAGGTTGTCGGACTTGATGACCTCGCCGCGCAGTCCGGCGCTGCCGTCGGTGATGGCCCAGCCGGTCTGGTTGGTGTCATTTTCAAACTCGCGGTCAAGGGCGATGGCCTTGATTTGCATTTCCATCCCGTTCTGCCAGATCAGCGTCCAACTGTTGCCGCTGGCGATGCGTTCACGTTGATGGTCGGTTTGGGCCGTCCCATGAATCTCCGTGCCTGCCGGGATAACCAATTTGCCACCATAATATATGTTCTCGGTGACGAGGCCGACGATGGGCGTCTGGATGGAAGCCGAGTCCACCGTGATGACCGTCTCACAGGGAATCAGCCGTCCGAACGGGGCAAACACCGCGCTCAACTTTTTGGCCGGCGGAATTCCCGCCGAACTGTCGGCAAACAAACTGATGGGCGAGAGCGTTGGTGCTTGGTTCGCGGGAACCACTGGCAACGGAGAGGGTTTCGGAAAAGCAGACTGCGGCGATGACGGCAACGTCGTTGGCTCCGGCTTGGGCGGCGGCGGATAATAAACCTGCATTGGCCGCGTGACGGACTGCACCACCTGGGGCTTGTCCGTGGCGTTGGTAGCCAGAGCCGTGACACTGACCGCATCTTCGGCAGACGGGTGGTGTTTGCGAACGACACTGAAAATGATCAGTGCGGCGGCGAACAGCGCGATAAAGGCAACGAGCTTGCCGGTCTTGGTTTTGAAAAAATTGAGAAAATCGCGCGGTTTCATAGATGGCCTCTGGGTGAACGGATGGGTTTCACGCTGGGGGTATTGGTAACAGTGACAACGGGGGGCGGCGGTGTCGGTGATACTCGTGTCACCAAAACCGTGAAGGCATTGCGCAAGGACAATTCGTTGCGCCCGCCGTCCGGCGTGCCGCTGACGGCGAAATAAACGATGCTCCGGCCTTTGGGCGGCACGGTGCCGTCAGCGTCACTGATGGACTGCGGATAAAGCCGGTTGCCCGCGCGCAGCGTGAAACTGTCCGGCTGATAAATCAGGGGCGCGTCAATCTTGTTGGTGATGACGAGGCGAAAAACCAGCGTGTCCTCGGCGTTGAATCGGAAGGTTTCTTCGATCTGGATTTCGTAGTCGTTGAAATCGCTGACGAGCGGTTTGCCGTCGTAGGTGGTGAAGTCCACGTTGGCGACACTTTCGGGCTGCTGGGCTTTGAGCAACGGAAACGCCTTGGCCTTGTCGAGCAAGCGCCAGCAGTTTAATCGGGCTGACTTCGGGCGCATGGCCGACGCCTTCCTCCTCCGGCGTTGGCGGCGCTGCCAGGTTGAGCGAAAGCACCGGCTGGTCGCTTTCGGTCAGTTCAAAAACGTAGGTGTGGTCGTTCCAGCGGATGTTGAGATTGGCGGATGCCTTGGGGAACAGGGCGCGCACGGAAAGAAACGCCGAGCCTTTGGTGTGGGCCAGTTGAAACAGGCCCGGCGTTTTTCCGTCCACCGTGACGCCCGCGCCGTCAATGGCGGTGATGGCGCCGGGGAAACTGATGGTGGTGACGCGGTTGGTGGCAACCGGCACAGACACGGCGATGCGGTCGTCCAGCAAGACCTGTTCGAGATGGCCTGGTGAAGTCGCGCCAGCGCAACGGTGGCGGTGAACACCGATGACGGTGAAGCAATAAGATTTTAGCGGTTGATTTCATATTTGAAGTCGCCCACGGCGGTGGGGAAGCGTCCGTTCAAGGCCATGTTGGGGTTGCGGATGAGGCGGAGCCGGAGCGTGAACGGAAACGCCTCGGTGAACGCCTTGTCTTGAAAGATGCCGCTGCGGATGATCTGGCCGGTGACAGCGGCCAGCACCTCGTTGTCGCGCGTCGCCAGAATGTCAATGCGGGCAATCTCGGCTTTCTGGTGCAACTGCTTGGCGCGAAATTCGACCATCTCCTTGACGCGCTCATCCTGCGCCTTCGCCAGCGCGGGTTTGAGGAACATCAATTTGAGCAAATCGGGATTGTCGAAGTCCTTGGGATTGCGTTCGAGGAACGCCATCGTTGCGAGTTCGGCCTGTTGGACGTGCAAATCCTTGGCCTCCGAAAACTGGAGCAACGGACTCAAGTAATACGTTCCGGCGGGGTCAATGATGACGACGCGCTCGCGCTGTTTGAATTGTGAGACGATGTGGTAGCGGTCAATCGCCGAGAGCAGCAACACGGCGACGGTGAAGAAAAACCAGAACCACGGCAGCCGGTCGCGCTGGGCCAAAAGCCGGGTCAGATCAAAGCGGCGCGGCGTGCGGCTTGGCGGCATTCGGCGCTTTTGGTTTCGGTGGTTCGTAATTCGGGGGTGTCCATAGGTCAGTAATAATTGGGTTTGGATTTGGCGATGAGTTCGCGAACGGCCTTGTTGCCGGTGATGTCGTCGCCGGGCCGACCGCGCGCGGAGCGCGGCGGCAGGCCGGACCCGGCGATGATGATTGCGCCCGCGCTGCCCATGTTGGCGGCGGACGACATGGTGCTTAACAGCGCGGCCATGCCCGCCGCGCCAGCGGTGACGGCAGGAATGCCGGTGCTGGAAGCGGTCGCGGCAGCGCCCGCAGTCGTGGCGGCGGTCTGGAGAAAACTGCTGACGCCGCCCGCGAGCAACGCGCCTCCGGGCTGAATGCCGTGGGCGATGACATTTTGAATGATGACGGGCGCGGCAACGGTGCTGAAAATGATCCAGAAGCCAACCACGGCGACGCCGATGGTTTTCTGCAAATCGGGCAAGCGTGGAAGTCGGATCAATGTATTCAAAGCTGGGGTCGGTCATGAAATCGAGAATGCCCTGGGTGACGAGCGCGGCGAGCGCCCAGCCCAGCGGCCACAACAAAACGCCGACAAGATTCATGAGGTAGCGGTTGCCGGTGTGCTTCAACGCCGGAATCGCCATGAAACCGATGAGCAAGGGCGAAAGCGCGTAGCCGAGATTCAGGATGATCGTCTGGAAGATGTAAGCCCAGAACATCATCAGCGAAGCAAACTGGCCGACGAGCCAGAGGACGGCGGAGATGATCAGGTCGGTGGTAAAATTGTGGAGCTGCGACATGACATTCCACCAGGACGATTGCGTGGCCGGGTCGCGTTTGATGATGAGCAGATGATTGAACTGCTGATAGACGTTGGCCGGGTCAACGCCCAAGCCGGAGAGGATGGAAGTTTGCAGCAAATTTTGCAGGGTGTTGCCCCAGGCGGGCAGGAACACGAGCAAGGACGTGAGCAACAACAGGCGCAGGAGCAAATTCAGAATGGATTTGTGTGAAGAATGTTGCTTCACGGTGACAATGACGCCGACAATGAAAAGCGCGAAGGCCACGCTCAACAGCAGCGTGTGGAGATCACCACATTTGGCGAGGAATGTGGGAAAGATGCTGTCGAACGTGGCCATGATGAACGCAGGGTTGACGGTTATGGATGGTGGTTACGGCGTCGGGAATACGGTCGGCGCGTTCAGCAACTGGAACTTCGCCGTGTAATTGCTGACGGCCTCCGTCGAACTCGGCGTTCTGCTGTTCGGTCAACGCCTGAATTTGTTTCTGCTGGTCGTTCCGGTTCTGGATGTCCTGCACCATCGCGGACGACGCCGCCTGATTCACCTCGTCATCCGTGCTGGCCAGGTCGCCGTTCAGGCTGGTGAGAACGCCATGCAACTTCTGCACCTCGGCATCGGTCGTGGCGTTCTGGAGTTGCTGGGTGGTCTGCGCGATTTGGTCCTTGATGGTCGCGCGCCGTTGCGCCGCGTTGTCGGCGACCGTGACATAGTTGTTGGCGGTGTTGATGATGGCCGCAAACGGTTTGTATTGGTCGGCGGGCCGTTGGATGGTCTGGCCGCCGGGCGTCTGGAAGCTGGTGCCCACCGTGGCGTAGATGCCCGAATCATTGTAGGTCAGCGCGTAGTTGCCGTCGGCATTGGCGACCAGATTTTCGAGGTTCTAGACCCGGCTCAAGGCTCTGCAAGTCGGCGTTCAATGGCGCAACCATTGACAGCACCACTTGAGACGGATTGCCGAACAGGGATTCATAGTTCTTGAACTCGCTCAACTGGTCGGTGAGCGTGTTGATTTGCTGCACCTGGTTGTCAATCATCGTGACGTATTTGGCGATGTTCTCGGCTTCATCCAATATCTGCTCGATGTTCATCGTCGGGTCATAGACGATCCACTGCGCGCGGGCGGAGAACGCCAGCGGCAGGGCGATGAGGGCTGCTACGATTAGTTTTTTCATATTTGTTTCCTTTCACTGTTGTTGTGTTGGTTTACTTGCTTCGATGCGGAGAAATTGGGTGGTGGGTTTGAAAATCACGCCGTCAATGGTCTGTTCCGGCAGATGCACTTCATAAAGCCGGACCCGGCCTTCATCACCGGCCTTGGCCTGCTGCATGGAGACGTAAAGCCAGTATTGTTGTTTGACGGCATCGCTGCGGCCCTTGTCGTAGCCGGTCTGGTAGGACTTGTCGTTCTGCTTGCTGTTGGCGTAGTGAAGTCCTTCGCCAAGCAGGACACCGCCCGCCGCACCGCCCGCGATGGCCATCGGGATTGTTGTGGGAAAGTTCGCCGCCGAGAGCCGCGCCGCCCGCCCCCAACGCCACATCAGTGACGGGTCGGGTGACAGCGGCGCAGCCCGTGAACAGGCACACGACACAGGCAAGAGGAATGAATCGAAGCAATTTTTTCATAAGCATTTTGGTTTTGGTTTATTTGGGTGGATTGGCGTGGGCGATGATGCCCTCGACGATGTTGGGACTTTTGCGAAGTTCGCGGGCGCGTTTGTCGAAATGTTCGCCGCTGGACGAACTGCAATAGAGCATCTCCGGCGACGCGACGTTGTGGACCGTGCCGCAGAGGTTGCGGGTCGAGTCGGTGTGCAGATAGGTGAACGGCGAATACTTCTGGCCGGTTTGATGGTCGGGCAGCGGATAATTCATGATGGCGTGCTGCGTCACTTCGGGCAGCGCGATGTCCTTGCCCATGTCATCCAGATCAGCGCGGTCGTTCTGGCGCATGATGAAAAACTGGCGGCTGTTGCCGAACACGGCGGAGCGGATGCGCGACTGTTTGAACCGCGCATACTGCTGCACGATGGAGATGTTCCAGCAATTGAACTTGCGAAGCTGGGCGTAGGATTCCTGGACGATTTCCTGACCGCCGGGAATGTCGAGGAAGCGGGCGACTTCCTCGTAGATGTTCCGTTTCCGAATGGCGCGCGGCAGCGTCATGATGTGCTTGCGCGCGTGGTTGGTGATGAGGAAGCCCGCCGCCGCTTTCAGTTCCTTCGCGGACTCCGGGATGTAGCCCAACTCGAAGTGGGCGATTTTGCCGGTGAGCGAAAGATTGCTCGTGCCGTCGAACAGGCAGCCGTAGTTGCCGTCGCGACACCACGGCAGAATCAGCGTGGCGATTTCCATGATCTGGTCGCGTTCGCCGCCCATCGGGTCGAGCATCATCAACTCCTGAAGCATCCGGTGCGTCGGGAATTCGTCCGGCGTGAAGTGGGCAAAGGCGAGGTTGCGGACTTCCTTGCTGGTCCGGGGGTCTTTCAGGAATTTCAGCACCGCCGGCTTCCTCGAATTGGCGCTGATATTCCTCCGCTTCGGCCGGGTGGGCTGCTTTCCAGTCGCGGAAGTCCGCAAAAGTTTCGAGGGTGGTCGCGCCGGGCGGCATTTTTTCGGCGCGAAAATTCTGCAACGCCATCGCGTGCCGGGCGATGTCGAGCAACTGGTCGTGGCGCTTCTTCTGCCAGTCCTGAAACGAATCCTCGTAAAGCAGGTTCAGGTATTTGGCGATCTGCGCCTGCCGGAGCATCTGTTTGTCCTCCTGCTCGACTGTGCCAATCATCCGCGCCACAAGCGCGGTCGCCGCCGACAAATGGTCGGGCGTGAGCGGCAGTCCCTTCGTGTCGAGATAATTGATGGTCAGGTCGCCGTCGGGATGAATGATGATGGGCCGCGCGCCTTCCTCGACCGTCGCGGTGTAGATGCCGTAGGACAGCCCTTCCTCGATGATGACGGTGTAACCGAAATAACCTTCGGTTTGCGAAAGCAGGTCGCAAACGGTCACGGATTTGCCCGCGCCCGACATGCCCAGCAGAACGGCGTGTTGCGGAGATTTATTGTCCTGCGAGCCGGAGAACGTCTCGATGCCGATGAGATTATCCTGCGGCCCGTCGTAAATTGCCTCCGCCGTGGCCAAGTGCCCGGTGAAGGTGCTGGACACCGGCAGCATGTCCGCCAGGAAACGGTGCTCGGAATAAAGTTTGCGATGTTCGTAACGTCCCCATGTCCAGCCCGGCCAGGTCTGGAAGAAAAGACTTCTTGAGGTGCTGGGCAGGTTGCTCTCGAAGTATTGCGCCGAGTTCATCGAGTTGATGGCGTTCTTGATGGCCCCGGCCTTGGCGTTGAGGCCGTCGCTGGACTTGTCCCAGACGCGGATGGCGAACATGCGCGCGGAACGGAATCGTCTGTCCCTGCATGAGCGCGTGGATTTTCTTCTGCTTCTTTTCCATGACGGTGAGCAGGGAGATTTTCTTTTCGCTGGCGTAGTCGCCGGCCACGCGGTCGTGCTCCTTTTCCTCCTTGTTGATTTCCTGCGAAATCGGGCAGCGGATCAACATTCACGGTGATGGTGTAATCGAGCAGCCGCAGATTGGTGAGCCGCTGGATGATGCCGGGATACGTCGTGCGCGGCCAGCGGGTCAGGACAATGAGCGAGTGATAATGGCCGTCGAGGAAGAAGCCGAAATCGGACTGGCCGTTGCCTTCGCTGTGCCAGCAGTTTTCCTGAATCGAAAGTTCGGGCTCAAAACCGTCCGCCGGGTCGTAATCGAAACGGTCGTTGAGCGACGGATTCAGAAACCGTTTGTAGTGCCGGAAATGGTCGAGGTCGGTCATCGGCAGGATGCGCGCGCCGCCGGAGCCGAAGATTTCCAGCAACAGCCGGTGGACGTGGTCGAACTCGGTTTCGAGCTGGTCGAGCAGCGTGTGGTAGTAGTCGCGCCGGGCGGCGGCGGACTGGAACGATTTCGGCACGTTCTCCAGCGAGCGCGAGATGTAGAAGATGACGCGCTGACGGCGGAGTTTGCGTTCGGACATGGCCTGCCAGTAGCGCGCGAACCGTTCGTTGCGGGTGCGTTTGGTCCAGACATTGGAAAACTTCTCCGTCTCCTGTTGGTAGCGCAGCAATTCCCCCTTGTAATCGGAATCGCAGAAGTATTGCACTTGCAGCCGCTGGTTCTCGTGAAGCGAGGCGAGCAGGAGACAGAGTTGATCCTGAAAATCGTTGAGGTCGGCGACCTGGCTGTTGGTGAGGTCGGGCGCTTCAAAGACAAACCCCTTCGCCACATAACCGCCGCGCCGGAGCAGATTGAAGACAATCAGATCGCGGACAAAAAAACCGTTGGGAGCGCGTTCAAACATAGGTCAGACATGGATTGAGGTTGAGGGTTCGTCAGCGGGCGTTTGTTCGGCGCGCAGGTCGGCCTGCATTTGTTCAATGCGCGTAAGCTGGTCGGCCAGTTCCTGAACGGTGCGGACTTTGGTTTGCTCGTTGACGGCGATGGAGGCTTCGCGGATGTGGGCGAGCGCCCGTTCCAGATGGGCGCGGACGATGGCGTCCATGCCGTGCTGGTGCAGCCCGGCGCGCAGATTGACATCGGCGGTTTGAAGCTGTCCGAGCAACGTCCGCCGCAGCAATTCGAGATGATTCAGTGCGCCGGCATTCATGGTCTGTCCTCCACCAATGGATGTTTGAATGAGTGGATGGTTTGAACTTCGGGGGCGAAACCGCCGCCGGAAAACCAATGTTCAAAACAATCGCGGTCGTAGCCGGGCGGCTTGCCCTGCCGGAATCCGAAGATGTAGGCGAGGCAAATACCGAGCGGCACGAGCGCGGCGAGGAAGGCCGTCAGCAAGGAGGTGTTCATCATCACGAGCAGGACGAAGAACACCGTGATGGCCACGCCGACACCGCCCACGAGCCACCAGAACAAGCCGCCTTCGAGACCCCAGGTGCGGCCTTTGGAATCGGACGCGGCGTTGGTATCGGTGAAGCGGAGTTCGGATTTCATGCTCGTGGGCGGTTGGGGGTTGGATGCTGGTGCAGGTTCAGAAGGTGCCGACGCCGACGGCGCTGTTGGAATCGAGGCCGAAGATTTTGAAGAAGGCGAAAATGACCGCCGGAGCCGCCGCGATGATCGCGCCGCCGATGATGGACATCTTGCCCTGGTCAACGTCGCCACGCCGGATGGCGAAGCCGCCGTAGATGACGCACGAAATGCCGAGCACGAAGCCGAACATCATGATTACGGCGAGGCTGTTGCTGATGCCGGTCTTGAGGTCGGTGGAACTGAACGTGGTGGACTGCGCGAGAGCCGGGAGGGTGTTGAGGGCGAGGACGGCGGCGGCCACGAGGAGCGACGGCAGCCGCGAACGGTTTTTCGGTTGGATGTGTTTGATGATCTTCATACGCGTTGTTTTATTTTTTTGTTTCGGTCAGCGATTCATTCGCTGCATTACGCGCCCACTCTGCCAGAAGTAAAAAACGCGATGGTGTGCGTGGCACACAAAGTGCAAATGGCAGTCCGTGCTAGAAGTTCAGGGATGAACAAAACCATAGACACGAACAAACTTAACAAGCTCCAGAAACTGAACACGCTGCTGCCACACGAAATTCGCGGCCAGTCCCAAGTGCTGCCGCGCATCGTCTCGGCGGTGCAACGCGGCGAATTCGGCCTCACGAAGCCCGGCCGTCCGCGCGGAAGTTTTCTGCTGCTCGGACCAACGGGCGTCGGCAAAACGGAAACGGTGATCGTGACGACGAATCAAATTTTCGGGCCGGGACAATTATTCCGCTTCGACATGTCGCGAATTTCAGAATCAGGAATCGCTCGGTCTGCTGCTCGGCGCGCGGCTTGGCGAAGTTGGTTATTTGGGCGCGAGTGCGCGAGCGCGCGGCGGAAGGCTCGCTGCTGTTTGACGAAGCGGAAAAAGCGCATCCGCGCGTGCTGGACATCCTGCTGCAACTGCTGGACGCGGCGCGGATCACGGTGGCGACCGGCCAGACGCTGGATTTCAGCGGCTATTATATCTGGCTCACGTCAAACATCGGCTCGGCGGAATTGATGAGCCTGCAACATTCCAACGACGCGACGCTGGAACGCCACGTCCTGACGCGGGCGCAACAATCCCTGCGCCCGGAAATTTTCGCGCGCGTGAATGAAAAACTCGTGTTCCGCCGTTTGAGCTACGAACACCAGTTGGAAATTGCGGAGAAATTCCTTGCGCGTGAAATCGAATTCCTGCGGGAGCGCGGACACAAGCTGGAATTGGACAAAACCGTTTTGCCGTTTCTCGTGCGCAAAGGTTTTCATCCGAAGCTCGGCGCGCGTCCGATGCGCGACGCGGTGGAAAAGCTGGTCGGCGATGCCGTGTCGGAATGCCTGCTGCAAGAGCGCCCGGCCAGCGGCGCGCTGACGTTGGACGAAATGCGCGACTGCCTGATTGTGCTGTGAATCAGGCCAGCGAAAGATACAGATGCGTTTCGCCGATGTCCTTGTCCGGCTGAAACGCGCCGAGTTTGCGCTTCGACAATTGCGCGCAAACTTTGCGAATGGCTTTCCGCTTGGCGGCAATTTTCGGCAGCTTCACCAACAGACAATCGGCAAATTGATCGCCGGCTTTGCCGGCGTAGATGTCAGGCGCGATCACCTCGGTCGCGCCTGCCTTGTAAAGCGCCTCAACAAATTTCAGGGCATCACTCTCGCGTTTGAATCGTCCGAGCGAGCGCACGGCCTTGCCGCCGCTTTCCAGCCACTTCCGCGCTTCGGCGCGATTCTTCTGCGCCAAAAGTGAACGGACAAAAACTTCATGGATGTGCTTTTCCGTGGCGACCGTGTTCGGCAATGGCTTTCCGGCTTTGCCGGTCAGCTTGGGCAGCGATTTGTCTTTGGCGCGGGCGGCGCGGTATTCCTCGGCGGTGACGGGACGCCCGTGCAGATAGATTTCCTCGGACATCAACGTGCCGTCGTGCAACCACAAGCGATAGCGTCCCGGAAAAATCGCCGCGCACGGTGGAAAATTCCAATTGCAATTGGCCATTCTCGTGCCAGGTGCGCTGAACGCCCGTGCCGTGAACCATCCGATATTTGCCCAGCAATCGTCCGGCTTCACTCCACTGGCGGCAGACGCCGTGCAGCAAGCCGTTCTCGATAGGGTTCTTCGGTCGCCAGCACGCCGTTTTTGTGCCAGACGCGGACAACGCCATGCCTGCGACCATTGCGCAAAGGCACCACTTCACGAAGTTGGCCATTCCGATGAAAGGCTTTTTCAATGGATCTTTTTCACACAACCGACAGTCGTTTTATTCAGCAATAAACCCATTTAATACCAAATTGGCGACAGAAAATACAGCCTAGAATTGAGGATGACACACAAAATTTACCTTCGAGAAGACCAGACTTCCCGCGATGAAATCCTAGAAGCAAACTCCCCGGCGGCGGCGGGCGGGTCAAAGGAGGAACGGAAGCGCGAGCGTTTAAGCGAGCGACCCGTAGTATCCTTGACGCGACCGACGACGCCACACAATCGAACAGGGTTTCATCGCGTTACGGCTGTGCCCCGTGTGATGGGTCAAAATAAATGGTTTCAGTCTGTCGTCCCGAAACAAAACCAAATTGATCCAGAGACAAATCGGAGAAAGCGCCATCCGGGTCGTATCCAAATCTGCGAAAGGCTTCGGCGCGGAGAAGCCACGCGAAAAAAGGATACTCGTCGCACATTCCATCGGCTATCGGATGCACGGCCACAACCCCGGCGCTTTGGGTGAAATGTTGGCCGCTTTTCGCGGCATGAAGGGTCGAGGATTTTCCGATATAGGGAAACTTGCCGGAGTAAATATGATGGACGCTCCAAGAATTTTGACTTCCGAAACGCTTTGGCCGCACTCCTCCCGACACCAAAAAGGCGACGATGGCCGGGCCATTGGAACGGGTGTCCAATGGAGCTTTCACGGCCTTTGCTGCCTGTTTGATTGTGTCAGGGAATGAGTGAATTCTCTGCCGCTCGCCTTGTGGTGCAATCCGGTCGCATCCATTCCAAAGAAGAACTGCCTTGGCAGGCCATCGAACAAAAGCGTCCAATGATTTGCAGACCGTCGTGATGCACTCACGCGGTGCGGGTTCAGTCACCGAACTGGCCTCTGCTAGTGCCCACGCGGTTAAATCGTCAAGCACGCACCTTTGGGAAAGCTGGTTGGGAGATTCGAGATTGAAGCGAGCCATTTTGTTTAAGCTGCACCAAGCAGCGATTTTTATTCAACACGAGGCTGAACCGTGTTGGTTTTGCAGCCATTCATCCCAAGTGCTGAAACACTTCTCTCCACGGCTATTTTTGATCCGCCCCAATTTTGAATTGAGAATTCTGGCCTGCAAGTAATCTACCAACCTTGGGAATTGGTTTTCCGGCACGAGATCCCATTTTGCGCCAAATTCTTTCTTAATGGCACGATGGATGACGATGTATTTGCCTTTTCCAAGTTTCGTGGCGTCCCATTTTTGAAAATCATTGTAACGCTCGATCAAATGAAGCGTGTAGTTGCGCTTGGCAAGATTGTGTCCAACCGCGCCTTGCGTTGGCAAGATTGACGGTGTTCGACGTTTGGACGTTTTAATGACGACTTTGGTGTGCTTGAATACCGCCGGGGCTTCCGACCATCACTTGCGCGTTGTCTGACGCCTGAATTGAAAGTTGGGTTTGTGCAAAAAGCTTTTGCGCCATCTGCGCGGATTCTTGAGAAAGTTCAATGTCTCCGTCTCGCTCGTGCATCTCCTTCATCTCGGCCAGAAGCTCCACGGTATAGGTGTCCGCGCGGTCATCCACGATTCGATGATGGACGCTGCACAACAGCAGGAGATTCTCAAAAGAGTGCCGTGCTTCGTCGGACTGTTTGGAGTCGAACCTCGACCCGCCTGTGCTCTGTGCCTTGATGTGGCATACTTCGCCGGTAATCGTGCCGCTTGAATGCACGATGGGCGTTTCGCACCTGGGATACGCGCAACGATTGCGCGAAAGGGCGAACAGGCGTTTGACGGTCTTTTCTGTAGGGTCTGCCATATTCGTGAATTCTATTTTGCCACGGTTCTGTTCGCAAGGAGTGGCAAGGATTTTATGACAATACGGCTTCGGTCTGTGGTCGGCGAGCGGGGAAAGTGGAGCGGAGGGCGGAGACTGAGCGTTTAGCGAATCGCAGCCGGAGCGCAACGTCCCGCCGCCGAGCCGCAGACGGAAGCCCGCCGCTCATGCGGCAATGCAAATGCCGCTCGTGACGAGCGCGCGGTTTGCGGAGTGGAACGGGCGTCGTCGAGAGGGGGACAGGGACGACGGGCAGCCCGTGGAGCGCAGCAAACCGCGCGTTGGTCACGGCGGATTCGGCGTATGCTTCCCAACGAGAATTGCTTCTTGCTCCAAGCCCGCATTTGATTCGTCCATCATGGCGACGACTTGTTGAATCGTCGGATGGTTGGATTTGCGAAGCTCCATGAGCATCCGTTGATTTTTGACATCTCCAAGCAATGCGCCTTTAGAATGGCTGCGAAACAGTGCTTTCAAGTTGTTCGGAGTAAAAAGCGAAACGGCTTCGCCAATTCGTTCATAAAGACGGAGAAATTCCGTAAGACCGAGCGGGTCGTAATCAGGAAGGTGAAGAATTTTCAATCCGGCTTTGGCATTGGAAGCAAGCCAAGCAAGAAATCGGTTTGAGCAGCGTCCGCCTGTGTAAATCGCCAGAGAAAATTCCAGCCCCAAACTTTCAAACGCATGGAACACCGCCGGGTTTTCAACAAGCAAACATCCACCCCGCAAAGTGAACGGCGTTTCGTCGGTAAGCGCGAACGCGAAAACACCATTCTCTTCAGTTGAGCGCGTTGTCTCAACGGTGATGCCATCGCGAAGCAAAATTCCGTCACGCTTGCTTCGGATCCAAACGATCTCCGGCAGGTTGCTCGGGAGAGCCTTTGTGTCGCGGAATTGTGCAACCGCGAGAACTCGGCTTGAATTGGAATTTTCATCGAGCGGTGTGTCAGGAAAGTGTTGTTGAAACCAGCGTTGAAATCCGGGCGGGTTTAGAACCACAAGCCGCTGTCCTCCTGCTGCCTTTTCGCGGCGAATGACTTCACTATCAAAGAGCGGTTTGAGCGCAATTACCAGCGATCTTCCACAGGCCGAATAAGGCAATACACCCTTTTGCAGAAGCTGACGACATGCCCCGCGATGCTTGGGCTGAATTTTGAATTTCATGTTTCGCGGGACTCGGCTTTGGGCTTTAGGCTCAAGCGCTGGACATCTGTGAGCACAACGCGGCCACGGCTGTTTGGTTCGAGAAAATAGCACGCGTCCACCTCGCCAACTGCGCTTGGCGCGGCGGTAATGGCGATGAAACCAAGTTTTTTCGCCGTTTGCAGAACTGCACGACGATTTGTGGGATCGAGCTTTTCCACTTCGTCCAAAAAGAACGGGATGGCAACATCGTCTTTATGCAAAAGACTTTTTAGGACGAGCAGGTTGAACAGCACTTTGATGGTTACGGTCGTTCCATCTGATTCGACCTGGTGGAAGTCGGCATATTTCTTGGTCTTTCCGTCGGCCCTCGTAACGGTTACGCCAAGGGTGAACAGGTCGGCGATTCGCGTGATTGGGTTTCGCTCCATTTTCGTCCGCACGCGATCAAAAACCCGGTCAAGCGAAGTCGTGTCATCCATCAGGTTCAGCTCATCAATGGCAGCAAGGCGTTCGATTAACGAAACCTCGTCAGATTGACGTTCAACCGTAAGCTTGACTGCCTTCAAGTCTGAAACTTTCACATGAGCCAGTTCCCGGTTCAATTTGTCCTTGGCGCTTTCCACCAATCGCAAGTCGTGCAACACCGCGTCGAAATTGCTTTTCAGCCCGTGGATATGGCTGTTCCATCGGAGTTGCAGCGCTTCCTCGCGCTTTGGCAAAGCGTCGAGTTCTTGTTCCAGGGCGCGAATGGTTTCCGCTTCATTGTTGCTTTTGTAGCGGTCTGCAAAGACGCCGAGCCTTCCAAATGTCGAGTCCAACTGGCGGGTGAGTTCTGACTGCTTGTCGTAGTCGTGTAGATAATAGGAAACGGCGCTGTCGAAATCGGTTGGGATTTCCGCGTCCGCTCTCGGACTGGCATTGAAGATGGCAATTTTTCTGTGACATTCGTCGTAGCGTTTCAAGACTTGCCGGTATTGGTTTTCAACATCCGCCTTTTGATTCCCGAATTTGATGAGGTTTTCGCGTTGGCTTTGTTGCGCAGTATCCAAATCTGCGATTGTCTTACCTATTGCAACGATTGACGCTTCAAGTGCCGCAACCTTACCGCGCCATTCCTTTTCGCTGGCAAGGTCTCCCTGGAATTGCTTGTAGGCCGACAATTTATCCGTTTGCGTCTGCTTGTCCGCCTTGAGCTTTTCAATTTTGCTCGTAAGTTCGTCGCGCTTCGTCACCGCCTCTAACAAGGCAGTCAGGCGCACGACCTCTTTCTTTGCTCGATCCAATTCTTTTTCCAGCGTCTCGACGTTTTCAAATCTGGCCAACAAATCGGGCTGCGGTCCAAGGCGGATTGTCATGGAATCATCCTGATAAACACCCTCTGAAACCCTTCCCGCAAGTTGTCTCAATCTGACGACAACGTCTTTTTGGTTTGTGAAAGTGATGCCATTGCGTCCAACCGGCAAACCCAGGAGGTCTGGATTCAAAACGCCGAACAATCGTGATATTTCCTCGTCGGTGAAGTGCTCGCGTAGGGATGTTACGGCCAGCCGGCTAAATTGCTGAATCGAAGCGCTAGTAGTTGTGACTTTGCTTTCGGCGGCGACAAGCTGGTTCCTGACCGAATCAACGGTTTCGTTAGAAGCCTCCTGCTGACGAGTGAGCAGACTGTTAAGCTGGCGCTCGATGTTTTCCAGACCGGCCTGTTCCAATGAAAACGAAAATGCCGAGTAGAACTTCTTGTGCTTATCCAAATCGTCCAGCTTTGCTTGGATTGGGGACTGCTCGCGCAGCAACTGTTTTTCTTCATCCCGCTTGGTTTTGAGGGAGGCCCTGGCTTTTGCTTCTGCGCCGGTCGCGCTCTGGATGTTCTCATCCAGGGCTGCGATTTGCTGTGAATGGCATTCATCAAACGCCTTTTTTCGCGCTTTCAGATTTTCCCACCGGTAGTTGATTTGACCCCACAGCACTTGGCGGTCATTGAAAACTTGGATCAATTGCTGCACTTCCTGTTGGTGGGACTTGAATTGTTTGAGATCGTCGCGCTCCCGCCTCAATTGCTCGTATTCTTCGCCGAGAATGCGACGCGCATCAACGGCAACATAATCGGTCGGTAAATCCGCCAGCATCAAAAGCCGTTCTCGCATCTGATCCTGCGTAATGTTGGCGAGGTTGAGCAGATTTTTGAGCGTGTCGCGGAAGTCAGAGAATTTTTCCCCATCCTTTAGGGCGACAATTCCCAAGCCGTTGCTGCGTTGCCCCACACCGGATAACAGAACCGCGCGGTGTTCCGCCGGTTTATTGAGCAGTTGAAAATCCTTCTCGGCAAGCAACGCGCTGATTTCTTTGGGATGACGAATCCGCCCATCGTCACCGAGAAAATGCTCTCGCTGGAATGGGCCAAGGTAAAAGAATCGTTCGGGGTCTGCCCCGGATGTTTTGCTCGCTCCACGCCAGCCAATCACGGCCAGTCCACGCAAAGTCTGACATTCAAAGAGCACATAGCTGTGCTCGCTGCTGAAGTAATAATCCAGTGTTTGGTCAAATGTGTAACCCTCAAACGTCATGCGTGACCGCTCGTCAATGTAGAGGAATTGAAGGGTGTTGATCAGTGTCGTCTTGCCGGAATTGTTCGGCCCGACAATTTGAATCGCACCATCAAGCAAAACCTCGGCATACTCATACTTGCCTGCATTGATGAGGATGATTTTCTTGGGGCCGTTACGCATTGGCGTCATCCTCGCTTTCCTTTGCCGGATTCAGACCTAAATTTTGAACGGGGCTTATTTCGCTTGCGGCTTTTCCAGATTGTTCGGCCAGTTCGAGGCATTTGCTCAACATCCGGTGAAACGGTCGTAAAAACCGGAACTCATCTTCGGCAACCCATTTTGCCCAGCCCACATTCTTGAGGTAATGAATGACCTCCCGTAATCCGGCGTAATCGGTGATTCCGACTTGTTCGAGCCTTGCACGGTAGCTGTCCAGAGTGAAGTGAGGAAGCCCGCGAAGCGTGAAAGTTTCCGAAAAAAGCGTTGGCTCGACCGGTAATCCGCGATTGGCAATGTGATCAATCAAAATAAATGAAAACACCGCGATTTTTGCCAGACGCGGGGAAGCAGTATCCTCTGCTTCGGGTTCAAAATAGAAAAAGTCGTGCTCGTGTTTGTGCAGCGTAAAACCAAGTCCAGCGAAATAATCGGCGTAATCGTCATAACGCTCACCGTTAAGCGCGGCGTAAATCGCGTCGTCCTCCGGCGAAATGTGGTAGCCATTTTTCAGTTTTTCAAAGATTTCCCGAAGCTGATCTGGATAATTCATTTTGAGATGGCTTCCAATCGCACAGGTTGAGCGCAAATCACATGATGGGCTGTTTCGTAATCATGTATTTTTGCAGGCGTGAAACGGGCGCGGAAATGCTCGTAGAAAAACAGTGTTGAAAAGCCTGCCAATAGCTGCGGCGTGTCGAATTCGGGGTAGCGGGTTGTGAGCCAATCAAGCAGGTCGCTGACTGGAAGGTCTTTGGCAATTTCGTCCGGCAAGGTATTGAGCCAACGACGATGCTCCAATGCCGCAGAGGTTTTTCCGTCATGGCCAAAAGAGATTGCCGGTGGCGGGACGGGAGGATTATTTAACAAGCGCTCAATCGCGCCAATAATTGCTTTGTCGCTGAAAGCCCCTTGGTGCCGGAGCGTGAAAATCCCGACAACTGATTGTTGCATCCATTCCTCGAAATTGCCTAGCCGAAGACGATCCAACGCGTAAGCCGCGCCGGTGGCGAGATTGCTCGAACGGGCAAGGGATTGGTAGAGAGGGGAGATTTCTTTGCCGGATTGCTCAAAGACGTTAAGGGCGTGTCGCCTTGCAAGCCGGAGCAAGCGCAGATTTCTTTCCACCGTGCCGACCGAAATCACCAGGAGATTTACGCTGGCGTGTTCCAGCACCTCTTCGACTTCGGCAAACGTCGCTTGCATCGCTCCGTTAACGCGGATTACGTCAATCATCGGCGCGATGTATTGCTGCATCCACCAGACGATGCGCTGGTATTTTTCTCGGACTGATGCCGGCCGCTTGTCGGTTTTGAAACGCGCAACTTCGCCAAGCACGCTGACATGCGTAGCAGCCACGTCGTCGTGCAAGCGTCGCAGCGTTTGGGTGATGTCACCCAGCGCCAAGTCGGCGATTGTCGGGTCGTCTGCGTTCAGCGCGCCGCGTAGTGTCTGTGCGAGTTTTTGAAGTTCATTGACGTAGCTCTGGACGGTTTCCGCCGACGCCGGTTTTGCTTCCTCCAACAAATAGCGAAGAATTCCCCGCACGGGTTCGGCCATCAGGAAATACTGCTCGGATTGATCTGCCGAAACGAGGATGCGGAGTTCCTTGAGACGTTTGACCAAGAAAGCAGGCTGCTCCTCCACGTCCGCTGCGTGGATTTTTGCGATTTCGTCAATTTCTGATTCAGAGAGGTCAGTTCCACTGGCCCGCTGCTCCAGTTCGCGCAACAAGCTCACATGCTTGGCGCAGAACTGAAAAAATTCTTTTGGTGGAACAATCACAAGTTTCCAAAATGTTCGATCAATTCTAGCGAATGGCCTTGGACAAATACAGTCCAACCTCAAATCACAAAAACAGGCGGTTTGAAAACAAAACGCTTCGGTCTGCGGTCGGCGAGCGGGGAAAGTGGAGCGGAGGGCGGAGAGGAGCGTTTAGCGCATCGCAGCCGGAGCGGAACGTCCCGCCGCCGAGCCACAGACGGAAGCACGCCGCCCTCGCGGCCCATTGCGAATGCCAGCTCGTGACGAGCGCGCGGTTTGCGGAGTGGAACGGGCGTGGTCGAGAGGGGGGAAGGGGCGGCCGGCAGCCCGTGGAGCGAAGCAGAACCGCGCGTTGGTCACGAGCGATGAAACCAGCGTGCTTAAACACCCATGCTTATTCCTTGGCTCTCCTTTGGGTGTTAAAACGGTGCGCGGTGTCTTTCCAGAGGTCCAGCAGATCGGTGATGGGCGTGGTGAAGACTCGCTGAACGCGGGGCAGGACATCTTCGGACGGGATGAGTTCGGCGGCTATGCGCTTGTCCTGCGGTTCGTCAATCTCGGCAACGAGCACACCGCTGCCGCTTTTTTCGTAGAAGTCCGAGCGATTCTTTTTGGATTCCGGACTGATGAAAGTATCGTGCAAAGGATGCTGGGACACGCGCTTGCCCACTTTGGCGTCGGCTTCGGAATAGGGCAGGACGCGGGCTTGGTCGGGGCGGACCTGGAGAACTTGCTCGAAGAACTTGAGAATACTTCCCATGGTATCCGGTGGCGCGTAATAGCCGGGCGCTTCCTCCATTCGAGCGGCTTCTTTGCTCTTGGCGACCGCGAAGGTTTCCCGCTCCCAAGCGAAGCGGGCGTCTGCGGGAGTGCGATTGTTTGCCGGAAAAACCACTGCTTCGGTCTGCAAATATATCTGATAAAGCGGGTCCACCGTTCCATCCACCTGAACGGATTGGTTGCGGGCCGTGGGGAATTCAAAATCGAAGACGTCGGCGTTGCGCCCGGACCAAGTTGTAACTGATGAAGCGCTGGCACGACGGCCCTGCTGCATCGCGGTCAGCTTGGTCTCGTCGAAGATGATGGCCCGGAAGCCCTCCATGGGCGAGGGAGCGGAATTATTGCCCGCCAGTTCGGAATTCGGGCCAGCCACACTGGAGGTTCTCCGGCACTTCAGGATGACGGGCTGGTCAGCGGCAGCAAGGCTGGCACGTGAATCCCAGACGAGGACCAGCGCCTCATTGGTGTCGTAAACTTGCCGGCCTTCGCGCTCATCAAGTGCCTGCATGTAAATCCCGGCATTTTGCAAATTCAGCCAATCGGAGGGTTGCGGCGGTGTTTTGCAGACTGCCAGGAGGACGGTGATTTCCTTCACGGGCGAGTCTGGAGCGCGTTTGCACACCTTCTGAACCCACTGCTGGAATGCTGGTTCTGAGGCCGGAGTGGCGGGATAACACGCGGGGGAATTCCAAGCGTCCAAAAGATGGCGATTCACCTCGGCGGGCAGGGAATTCCCGATGCCATCAAGGTGCTCCGGTTCAAAATCGAATTCGAGCCGTAACGACGCTTCCGCGTTACGAGGGCTGGAAGGCCCGAGCGCGCGGCCCGTCCAGTTGTGGGAGCCGATGTAAACCACCGACTTCCGCTCGCGTTCGAGATAGAGGTAAACCAGTTTGGAGTGAAAGAGGGAGATGGCCGGTTCGTCGTCGGGCTTGATCACAGGATCCATGAAGTATTTGAGGCGAACCGGTGTGCTGGCGCCGAGTTCCAGTTGCAGGTTAAGCAACGGTTCGTAGCTGCAAGCGCAGGAGATACTGCCGACGCCAAATGAGCGCGGATCGCGCAGCACCTTATGGAACAGCGGGCGATTGATGGTGTTCAGTCCCTCTTGGGAAATGTAGGCGACCATGAAGCGGCACACCGTGGCCTTGGCCATGTCCTGCCGGAGCAAGTTGCGGTATTCGAGTGAAACCAGTTCTTTGCTGAGCAGTTTCATGGTCA
Source organism: uncultured Verrucomicrobiae bacterium (assembly GCA_963707025.1). GTDB lineage: Bacteria > Verrucomicrobiota > Verrucomicrobiia > Limisphaerales > Palsa-1400 > JBEKOF01. The sequence continues at coordinate 37,470 of CAVPOM010000010.1, forward strand.
GGCCGCGACATCCTTGTAAGTGGACGTGAAGATGGTGTCACTGAGCCACTTCTTGAACTGCGGATTTTCCATGAACTGTTTGAACAATTCCGTGTGGTCGTTCAGCAGGTCAACGATGACGCGCTCAAGAACCTTGTCGTGTTCGATACGCGCGTTCTGTTTGTCGGAGTTCTTGCGCGCGTTCTGATACGCCTTGTCGGCGTCCACCTTTGCCGGGATTTCCTCGGTGATGACTTGCCGAATCTTGTCGGCGTCCTTCCAATCAATGTTCCCGAACAGGTCGTTGAACTGGCGCAAGATACTGCTGAGGCGTTCCAACTCCGGTTCGGGTTTCGTGCCGCCCGCGCTGGTGGGCACTGGGCCAACCTTGCCGTCCTCGTCCGGCAGAGCGATGGCCATTTGCGCCTTCACTTCGACGCGGTAGCTGTCCATGTCAATCGTTTCCAGGATTCCCTTGGACAGGTCGTCCTCCTTGGGCGCAGGCAACTTCGGGATGAGGAAATTCAGGAAGATGGACAGCTTTTCCCATTCGGCAATCGTGTAGGGCAACACCGTGGCGAGGAAACTGTAGGTGCGGACAAAAATCTTGGCGTTACTCTTGAACTCCACCTGCGCGTCTTCGTCGAGCTGATCTTTGTAAACCGCCACGCAGGCGTCGAGGATGGGGTCGAGTTTGTCGCGATCCGCGCCGCCCAGATACAACTGCACGAAAGTTTCCACGTCCGGCCAGGCATAGACCTGCCGCGCGTCGAGCGCCGATTTCAGGTCGTGGATTTTGTTCGGGTCAGTCGCTTCGCTGAGAATGGTCGTGCGGTAATAAGGCTCGAACGCTTCCTGAATCGTGTCCGCGTCATTGACGAAATCGAGGACGAACGTGTCGTGCTTCAACGGATGGGCGCGATTGAGCCGCGATAGCGTTTGCACCGCCCTGCCGCCGGAAAGGATTTTATCCACATACATCGTGTGGAGGAGCGGTTCGTCATAACCGGTCTGGAACTTGTCCGCGACGATGAGGAAACGGTATGGGTCTTCCTGAATCAGTTCCTCAATCTGCGAACTGGGAAAACCGTTCATTGCCGCCTCGTCCATCAGCTTGCCGCCGACTTCGTGCTCGCCGGAATAGGCCACGATGGCTTTGTAGGGGCTTTTGCGTTCGGCGAGGTAGGCGTCGAACGCCTGTTTGTATTGGATGGCCCGTGCAATGCCGCTCGTGACGATCATGGCCCGCGCCTGACCACCCAGCTTTTTCCGGGCGAGCACTTCCTCGTGGAAGTGGTCAATCATGATCTCGGCCTTGCTGCGGATGGCGTGGTCGTGGGATTCGACGTAGCGGCGGAGCTTCTTCTGTGCCCGCTTCACGTCAAACTCCGGGTCTTCCTCCACCTTTTTGACGAGCCGGTAATAACTCGATACCGGCGTATAGTGCGCCAACACGTCCAGGATGAAGCCTTCCTGAATGGCCTGCTTCATCGTGTAGCAGTGGAACGGGTGAAATGAACCGTCCGGCTGCTGTTCGCCGAACAACTCCAGCGTCTTGTTTTTCGGTGTGGCGGTGAAGGCGAAGTAACTGGCGTTGGGCAGTAACTTCCGCGATTCCATGATCCGGTTGACCTTGTCTTCGTAGGTCTCTTCTTCTTCCGCTTCGCCGTCCTTGGATAACGCCGCGTGCATTTTTGCCATGGTGCGTCCGCCCTGGCTGGAGTGCGCCTCGTCAATGATGATGGCGAACTTGCGCTCGCGATGTTCCGAACCAATTTCGTCCAGGATGAACGGGAACTTCTGAATCGTGGTGATGATGATTTTCTTGCCGCCCTCGATGAACTTCCGCAAATCGCCGGAGTGCATGGCCGCGCCCACAACCGCCGACACCTGCGCGAACTGCCGGATGTTTTCGCGAATCTGTTTGTCCAGCACGCGGCGGTCGGTCACGACGATGATTGAATCGAACATCGCCAAGTCCGCCGTCTTCAACTCGACGAGTTGATGACCGAGCCACGAGATGGAATTGCTCTTGCCCGAACCGGCGGAATGTTCGACCAGATACCGATGGCCAACGCCGTTCGAGGTCGCGTGAGCAAGCAACCCGCGCACGAGGTCAAGCTGGTGATAGCGCGGGAAAATCTGTTTCCGCTTCTTGCGGCCCTTGCGGTCCGCTTCCTCCACGATCTGCGCGTAATTCTCAATGATGTTTGTGAGGCTGAGCGGCTGGAGCGTCTCCTTCCATAAATAATCCGTCGCCAGCCCGGCCGGGTTGGGCGGATTGCCCGCGCCGTCGTTCCAGCCTTTGTTGAACGGAAGAAACCAGCTTTTCCCGTTTTTCAATTCCGTGCACATCCAGACCTCGTGGTCGTCCACGGCGAAATGCACCATGCACCGGCCAAACTGGAATAGCAGTTCCTTGGAACTGCGGTCGCGCTTGTATTGATTGATGGCGTCCTCGACCGTTTGCTTGGTTAGCTTGTTTTTCAGCTCGAACGTGGCGACCGGCAGGCCGTTGATGAACAGGCAAAGGTCGAGCGCGAGTTGCGTGTTGTCTTTGCTGTAACGCAACTGGCGCGTGACGCTGAAAATGTTCGCTCCGTGCAACGCCGCCGCCTTCGCGTTGCCGGGGGTGGGCGTGCCATAGAACAAATCCACATGCACCGGCCCGTGCTTGATGCCTTTGCGGAGCACGTCCACGACACCACGCTTGGCAATCTCGCCCTGCAAACGGTCCAGGAACTGGTGACGCGACGGACCTTCCGCCGCCAGATTCAATTCCGTGACGAGCTTGGGCTGGGTGGTTTCGAGGAAATTGAGGAGCTTGGCGGTGTCCACCGCGTGGTCGCGGTCGTAATCCTGCCAGTTGCCGGCGACGTAATGCGGCGGCGTGGTTGCGCCGGGCAACGGTTTGTCCTGTAGGGCCGACGGCCCGGGGGCAGGAGCGCCCGCCGGACCGACGAGGCTGGCGACGATCAGGCTTTCGAGGCCTTTCTCGCTGGTGTCGGTGGCTGGCATAGATTTAGTCCAAAAAGATTATTCAGGCTGAGGGTTCACTTCACGCTCAATATCAATTCGCGTATCAGCGAAAATTGGTTCGGTGTCTGGCACGCAGTCGTTGTGATACTGCATGAGCCAACGATATTTGGCTTTCACTTGCGGCTCGGTCGCCGCGTGGTAAGCGGCGAGCACTGATCTTTTATGCAGGCCGAGAAACCACGCCCCGTTTTTCACGTCGCGTTGATATAGCAGGTGCGATTTATCTTCATCCTGGGCTTTGATATAGGCTTCGCGGTCTTCCTTGTAAATCCAGCCATGATCTTCATCGCGGGTGATGGGGAGATAATTGAGCATGAAAAGTTCCTGAGCCGGAGCATTGGGTGACTGGAAGGGGCGGAAATAGCGCGCAAAAGTGTCGTCTTCGACCGAGTGGCGGCCTCTGCCACGAGCCGTGGTAAGAAAATCCTTGGTGGCGGGGTCAATCAGGATTACCGGATGGACAGCCAGCTTGCTTTCTAGGCGATACGCCGTGACGAGTGGGGGACTGAGCAAAATATCATCTTCAAAAAAGAACGTGCCCCGGCTGATACCGCCGCGCAGAAAAATGCCTTTCACCGCGCAACGGGCTTGAACCAGCATCATCCGCCAAATTTCCTGCATGAAGAAATCAAACTGCCCCATGTGGCGCGCCCCGCTGCAATCGTCGGTGACAGCAATCACGACCCCATCCGATAAGGCAATCACCCGTTTGCCGTAATCCTCATTGAGTGCGGCCTGGTCTTCCGTATCTTCAACGGCGGATGGTTTCTCAAACTCCTGCTGCACGAAAAGCAGTTTTTCGTAAACACGAGTGAGCGCCTCCGGCGTCGTGGCATTAGCAATATCTTCGCTGAAACCGAGGATGTCCACAAAGGCGACCAAGTGATGATTTGGCGTTGGAAGAGTTCTAGGGCGCGGCGTAGGCGCTGGCGGACGCGGCTGGTTCAAGGCCTCAGCTATGGCGGTGCGAAGTTCGTCACTTGATTCTTCGGGCGGCTCTGGATTGCCGGCGTTTTCGCTCATGATCAAGTTATTTTAATGCAGTTCAAACATCCGGTCGCTCACTGCTTTTCTGTTTGGCCGCCCATTCCTCAAACTGCTTTCCCAAATCCTGTTCGAAGTGAGCGATCCCGTGTGAGATGGCCGCCAGATACTTTGGTTGCGCCCCGCTGAGCGGTTGCTGGCCGGTGATTAAATTGGCTTTGAGCGTGGTGATGGTCTGGCCGTAGGAACACGAATCATACCCCGTGATGGGATCAGTCCGACCCGTATAATCTGAATGGCGGACAAAAGCCCCGGTGGGAAATGATTCCGCCTCTCCGGCTCGGGCGGCAAAAATGATCGGATCGGAATCATAGACCTTCATGCCGGTCTTTTTCTCCACATCCACGCGCTGGGGAAGAATGGCCAGATAGCTGGACGTGCCATCGCCGGACACGGCGACCACAGCGGAAGTGCATTTGGCAGCGAGCGTGGCCGGCAACGTGTCGGGGGGAAGCTGCTCGATCTGGTAAAAGGCAATCTGACCGTCGGCGACGTCCTTGCGGAGCAGCTTTACGGCTTCGATGCACTTCGTCATGTAACTCAGATCGTTGCTCATAAAATCTAGGATGTTTGGCCTGCTTCCGTGGCGCACTTCGCGGTTGGTTTGCCAGAACCGGTTGGCACGAAGCCTTCCTTGCGCATCCATTCGAGAGCTTTGCGCCAGCGCGATTCCGGCACTTGTTTTTTGCGGTCGTGCCAGCGATGCAAAATCTCGTGGACGATGGCGTCGTCGGTGACGGTCTTGCGCCAGATGAGGAGGTCGTTCCACGCGGCGTAGGCGGTGGAGAAGATTTCGCAACGTTCCGTGTCCCAGGAGCGCATCAGATCAATGATCCGCTGAATGACAGGCAGCTTGTCTTGCCAATACTTTTCGACGTAGGCGCGGTGTCCGCCCGCCTTTTCCAGCGGGCGATAGCCGTGGCCGAACTTCTCTCGCGCGTATTCAGCAAACCACTTTTGTTTCTTCAACTCGGCCTCGACGGAATAAATGAGTTTGTTGTCCAGCGGGCCGGCGGCTTCGCGATGATATTCGCCTTGGATTTCCTCGATGCCGCCGATGTATTCGCAGAGGTGGAGGATCTTCTGGTGCTTGATTCGACCGAACGTCGGCTCAGTATGGAGTTGATGCACGATTTCGGCGGACAGCAGAGCGCGAGCAAAATGGCGATTGGGACGCGGGAATGAAACAACTTCGACCGACGTTTGCCGCACGTCCATCTTGCCAGTGACGGTGGCGGCGATAAGCGCGGTGCGGTATTCCTTCATCAGCTCGATTTCCTGTTCGGCGGTAGCGATTGCTGTGGCGACGTTCTCGGATTGCCCGGCGATAAATCTGACGATCGCGTCCTGTTCCTCGGGGGGTGGAAATACGGAGGGAAGGCGTCCAAATGCATCTGCGTAGAGGCGCAAAAAACCTTCGACCATGCCGGTTGATGACGTTTTGAAAGAAGCAACGAACGCTCCCGTGTGAAAAAGATGATCGTAATAGTTCACATTGAGGCGCACGCGCGGTCGGAGCACCGTATAATCCGGGCTCACAAGTCCCCTCTGCTTCGCGACAGCAAAAACCCCTATGTGCGCTTTCAACTTGTTCAGCACCAAGTCGCCAATGTCGCAGATTTTGCAACCCTCAAAGGTGGCGGATTGTGTCGAACGCTCTTGCATTTCTGACGTGGGAATCAACCCGTGCTTTTGGCTCATCGACAGCTTGGTTTCCAAACCGGTTTCAGACCGGTTGTTAATTTCTCGAAACAAATGCTTGTTTCTGATGATCTGCCAATGATTCGGGATGTCCCCGACGAAGGGGATGCCAGATGGTTTACGTGGCGCGTTGGGATTGATCCCGCGCATAACGACGCGGCTAATCAGCGCAGTCCTTTGTTCCTTGAGCAGCTCAATGATGCGCTGCTTGTTGGTGATGAACGATTGAATCTCCCGTTCAGTCGCTTCAAGGAAAGCCACGATAGCGTCTTGTTGCGATAAGGGAGGCTCAGGAAACACTGCCGAACTTAGGTCATGTTGGGACAAACCGTAACGCGTGATACCGTTCGCCGCCACGTGGAATTGTTCTCTGATTCCAGAAGCCATGAATGAGTAAGTGAGAAATTTTCCATTTAGTGCTGCTGGTTTTGGACGGACTTGTGCAAGATGGTAACCGCAAATGACGCCTTCGAGATCGGCAGGAACATATGCAGGAACAGCAATGTCGTTCCACATTTCCGAGTCTTTCGTTACCAGGACATCACCCGCTCGCAGCGCAAACTTGGCAATTTCATCGGGCGTTGCTGTAGCGGGCATGAAATCAAGGTCGTGCGTGATTTTCTTGTTGTAGTAGACATCCGTGTAGTTGCAGAGCCGGATTGGAATCTCCTCAGCTTCGGTGTTTTTGTCCACGTTGCTGAATTGGAGGGAAGCCAAATACTTTAGCTTTTTCGCCTGCCAGCCGGTTGGCATTTCCGTTTTCCAAGAACTGTGGGAAGATACGGTCATGCCTCTTCCTCCGCCGTTAGGATGATTTGTTTTAGCAGACCTTCTGTTTTCTTCTCAAGGTTCACCAAGTCGGTGGTTATATCGGCGAGTTCACGGAGTGGCTGGTAACGGTAGAAAAACTTTGGGAAAGAAACCTCGTAGCCCTTTACGGTTTTCTTCGGGTTGATCCATGCGTCGGAGACGTGCGGCAAGACTTCACGTTTGAAATAGTCCGCGATGGTGTCCTTGAGCGGCACGTTCTCGTGGTCGCGGAGTTCAGGGTCAGGCTCGTAACGAACGTGACCGCCCTCTGCTTCAAACAATCCTTCGTGCCGCGCTTTTTCCCAATCGTAATCCGGCGGAATGTCGAGCAGCATCGGGCCTTCGGCGATGACGGGTTTGGCCGTCTCATCCCGTTGGCAGAAACCATCGCGGAACAGCCGCTCGCGTTTGGCGTTCAGTTTCACGCCCCGTTCCTTGGCTTTGGTTTTCACCTCGCCCCATGCCAAATTGAAATCGTCAAACATGGCCGGGCCAGCCTCCTTGAAAACGGCTTCGATCAGTTTGAGGAAAGCGTCGTCGTCAGCTTCGGCGCAGGCCGGGCGGAAACGTTTCATCCCGGCGACGGTGAAATCCACACGCAGGCGCAACGGTCGTTCGACAGTGATTTGCCAGTAGCCGAAATCGGCATTGTCGAAAATCTTGGACTGCTCCGTTTCCTTGAAATCGAGGAAAGTGCGGATGATCTGGTCAATCTGCTCGTCGCTGAACTTGCAGTTTTTCTGGCCGAGATTCTTGCGCAGCTTGGTGAACCATTGCGTGGCGTCAATCAGTTGAACCTTGCCGCGCCGGTTCTTCGGCTTCCGGTTCGTCAGCACCCAGATGTAGGTGGCGATGCCGGTGTTGTAGAACAGGTTTTCCGGCAGGCCGATGATGGCTTCGAGCCAGTCGTTTTCCAGAATCCACTGGCGGATGTTGCTCTCGCCCTGGCCGGCGTCGCCGGTGAAAAGGGCCGAGCCGTTGTGGACGGTCGCGACGCGGCTGCCAATGGGCGACTTGGGGTCGTCCTTCATCTTGCTGAGCATGTTCGCCAGGAACATGAGCTGGCCGTCGCTGGAGCGGGTGACGAGGGAAAATTCGTTGTTGCCGTCGTGACTGACGACGAAGCGCGGGTCGCGCATCTCGCCCTTGTCGCCGCCGCAAAGCCGGTCGAGGTCGGTTTTCCAGCTTTTGCCGTAGGGCGGATTGGCGGCCATGAAGTTAAATTGCAGCCGTTGGAAGGCATCGGCGCTGAGGGTCGAGCCGAACGCGATGTTGCCTTCGTCCTCGCCTTTGATGAGCAAGTCGGCTTTGCAGATGGCGTAGGTTTCCGGGTTCACCTCCTGGCCATAGAGATGAATGCTCACGTCCTTGCCGAGTTCCTCGGCGATCTGGCGGAGCATGAAATCGAACTCGGTCAGCATGCCGCCCGTGCCGCACGTTGGATCGTAGAGCAGATACGTGCCGCTGGTGATCTGCTTCTTGATGGGCAGCAAAATCAGGCCGCCCATGAGATGCACCACGTCGCGCGGTGTGAAGTGTTCGCCAGCTTCCTCGTTGTTTTCCTCACTAAACCGCCGGAGCAACTCCTCATACACGGCGCTCATGCCGTGATTCGTCAGGCCGGGCAACCGCTCCTTGCCCTCGCCGTCGAGGACGGGCTGCGGGCTGAGGTTGATGTCGGAATCGAGAAACTTGGTGATGAGATGGCCAAGCACGTCGGACTCATCGAGTTTCTTGAGCTGGTTGCGGAAATCGAATTTCTCAATGATCTCGCCGACGTTGGGCGAAAAGCCGTCGAGGTAATCGGTGAAGTTGGCGCGGAGTTGCTTGGGGTTGTCGAGCAGGCGGCGTAGTGTGAACTGCGACGTGTTGTAAAATGAATGCTTGGAGATTTTGCGGAGCGCGGCTTCTTGATGGGCAATCTTCGCCTTGTCGAGCTGTGCCTTCATTTTGAGCACAGCCTCCTTGGTCGGTTCAAGCAGGGCGTCGAGGCGGCGAATGACGGTCATCGGCAGGATGACGTCGCGATATTTGCCGCGCACGTAAACGTCGCGGAGCACGTCGTCGGCGATGCCCCAAAGGAAACTGACGATACCGTTGTGTTGCGTGGGGTCCATTATGAGCAAAGGAGAAAAGTGTTGCCGCCGCGCCGCCGCAGTTGCTGCCGCCCGCCAGTCGGAAAAGATGTGGTCGCGTTACCCATGACAAAGAGTCCAGTGAGTATGCTCAACACGGCACGAGTTGTCACGATGGGAACACAGGCCAGCCAAAGGCGGGGGACGGGCCAATGGCCAGCGTCATGGCGCGAAGCGGAGGTCGCTCCGGTGACGACAAGCGCGAAGGCTACATGTAGAACTTGTATTTCGTCCCGGGCTGAACGTCCTTCGGAAGTTCAGTCAGGATTTTTCCAACGTCACGCGCGAATCGGATGGTGATGGGAATGCCACTGCCAAAGGCACAGCTATTCCAATTGAGCTTGGTCAGGGCGAGAATTTCCTGGCAGACCGTCACTGCCGGAGAATCACCGTGATGTTCGATCACCTCCAAGGGGCGAGGGATGCGTTTCCCCGGATAGCTTCTCAGATAGGGAACGTAGCCGTTGCAATAGATGAGATAATTTCGCCGCCCGAGTTGAATCACTGTTCCCCGCAGTGGCGGCCTTTTACCCACCCGCATGAAGCGAGTCTCGCGGGATTCCAAGGCAAGAAAGTCGTAGTAGTAGATTCCCGCGAGCGCCTTTCGCATCCCTCGCAGTTCTTCCGGCCAGTAACGGGAAGTCTTGTGAACGACGACGCGCTTGGGCGGCGCATTGTGCTGAAGCGTGTAGGACTGAATGGCGCGCGCGAGAAGTTTCTCCGCGCCGTCCTCGCTGAGATGGGGTTTGCGATCACGCTCCTTGTTGAACACGGCTTTCTCGCCTTTGAGCACAATGCCTTCGCCCGCACCGAATACCTGCGCCAGGCTGGTTTGCATGTCCGCTCCGATGCGCGGGCTTTCCTTGAAGAACGAAATGCCGACGTAACAGGTGTTGTCGGGCAGCGATTGCAGTCGCCACGGATTGTTTCCGGCTTTGTAATAGAGCGCGGTGAAAAGATTCCATGCCACGGAGGCTGGGTTTGAATCCTTCAGAGTGCTTTCCCACACCACCTGGGTTGTGAAGCCCGTTCGCATGGCGTGGGCTTTGAGCGCATGATGGATATTGAAAAAACCATTGTGGGACGAAGAATCCGTCTGGTCCGTCGTATCGAAGTCCAGCCCGAGAATCGTCTGTCCGGTTGCGGCCGCTTCGCGCTGCAATGAGCGCTGGAATCGTTGCTGCGGCGACAGGCGGACTCTCTGGCGTGCGAACACATCGCCGATGGCAGCGCACGCCGCTTCAACCGAGGGCGGCATTACGAGAACAACGACATCAGGCGTCGGACTTAAATCTTGCAGGGCAGATAGCTGGTCAACGACAAGTTTCACAACGGCCTCAATCCGTGACTGTTCTTTGTGCTCCGCCGCCGCTCGCGCAAAAAGCTCCTCGTGGATGACTTTCAGGTGCGACGGATTATCGGCGACAAAGGATGCCCGGAATGTGTGGTCGGGGGAGCAGCCGGGGAAATCGGGGAAACAATGCGGATCGAGCGGCTTCCCGCGTGTGTTGAAACCGGCGGAAATTCGGGACTGACATTTTTGGAGGAAATTGAGAAAGGTCTGAATCCCGTCACCTGTGCCAATCACCCCAAAGCGTATTGTTTTGATCGTCGCAGTCTGCCAGCCAAACGGCCCGTGACTTTCCAACCCGGCTTTCGGATCAACGGACAACAAGCCATCGCCAAAAACGAGCTTGGGCTCTTCCAGGTAAAACGCGCTGAAAGCAGGCGGGTTGGTGCGGATCAGTTCATCCAAGAATCTTGGTTTCCCATGTCCATCTCTTCGTTGCGAATGCGACCGGTGCGACGGCTTATTCAAACGAGGTGTCGTCATCTTCTTCGTCTCCTTTGTCGGCGTCTTTGCCGTCGGTTTGAATTTCAATGGCAGCTTTTTCAAGGTCGGCGTCGTCCTGTGCCAATAGCGCCTTGATTCTGATTTCGTCAAAAGCAACGCCGCGATCCAACTGGGCCGAGGCTGGAATGGGACTGAGGATAATCGGCTTGTCGCCCGTCCTGATTCGGATGGATTTTTCGTTTTCTGCGAGGACTGCGCCCCAGAACAGAAGATTCCGCAAGACATCCGGATTTTGTTGTCGACCGCCCCAAAGCAGCGAAAGTTTGCCCGCGTTCTTTCCAGCAACTGTCAGACTGCCGTCACTGGTAAAAAGATAAAGCGGTTCGACCGACAGAAAGAGCTTTTCACCCACCCGTTTGAATTTGATGCGCGCGGCATGATGAACCCAAAAACTGGTCAGTGTGGCTGGGTTTTCCTTCTTGGCAGCAACCGTCCGGGCTCGTCCCTCCCGCATTTGCCACTTCCGCTCGGTGTTGTCCTTGCCGGGAGTGAAGAAGAAACGCCCTTTGCCGTCCTGCTTGATGTGCTGCAACCAAAGGTGCTTGGACAAGCTCGAATTCAGCAGGGCCATGAGCCAAGTGGTCCTGTCGTCACGAATGAACCAGTCGTGGCGGGATTCAGGTTTTCCGATGGTGTTAGCATCAACCGCCTCTCTCAGTCGGGTTTCAGGTGCGCTGAGGTTGGCAAAGGTGTAGAGGCGCTTGTCGCGCAAAATAAACGGCTCGGCCTTGGAAACGACTTCCCAAACCTCCTTCTTTTCCCGGAATTTTGTGGCGGCGCTCCAAATCTGGCTGGGAAGCGCAACCACGGGGAACAAGTTTGAAAGCAACAGATCCGCCACGTTGTCCGGCAACCAGGAAACTTCAGGTTGCGCTGTGACGGGTAAAATCGGAGCGCTCGCAGCCAGCGGCGGAAGCCTGCGCCCCCGCTCCTGCGGCAGATTCCGAACCCGGCGAATCAACTCGACGAAACCTCTTTTGAATTCGCCAGGCTTGCGGCAATCAATGTAACGCAAGTCACGGAATGGGGCGCACAAATCAATGCGTTCTCCGCCATCCGCGCTTCGATCCCGAAGCAGGATTGGAATGAGGCGTCCTTGAGAATTGTTTGGGTCTTGAGCAACGATGTGTTTCCACTCGAAGCGTGGCCAGTCGGCTTTGAGGAATTCAGGCGACAGCACCGCGATGACATGCCGCGCGGACTTCATGCCTTCGTTCATCCGATCAATCAGGCTTTGTCCGGGTGCAATGTCCCATTTATCGAAGAATGCCGTCAGGTGGCGCGATGCCTCGTTTCCGTCAATGGTTTCCGACTCGATTTGCTCGGCCAGACGCTTGACCCAATCGAGGTCCGCTCCGTTGTAGCAGATGTAAACGTCCTTCTGTTCCATGCTCATCAAATGCCTCGGTGTTTCTATCACAACCAAATTATTCCCTGTCGGGATTCGTTGACCCGGCCAGGTGTCCTCCTGCAAGAGCACCGATGAATGCGCCGACTGGTCCGCCTACGGCGAAACCAACCGCGCCGCCGCCCATTGCGCCGAGAATCGCGTTCTCCGTTTTCGCCTGTTTCCGTCTCTCCGGCGACAATGGTGCGCGAGTTTTTCCGTTCCAGCCGCGGGCGGTCCGGGTGGTTTTGTTGCTCTTGTCGCCGTTACAGGTCACACAAGCGGCAAAGAGATTGTTGGGGTGGTCTGTGCCGCCTTTGGAGCGGGGCACGGAGTGTTCGACATGCCACGCGCCTCGCTTTCCCGGTTGCCCGTAATTCTTGAGGGATAGTTTCGCGTGACACAAATGGCAGTAGCCGCAGGTGCGCCGATAAATGCGGGTCAATACCTGTTGGTCGAATGGCATAAGTGTCAGCCTCTCGGCGGGAACGGATCGTTCCCATAACTGTTCTTGTCGCGTATCTTGCCGTCCTCGCCGTGGATGACGACTTCACTGCGTTGGTTTTGCGCAATTTCGCGAGCCCGTTCAATAGCTTGGTGCTGCGTCGGATGAACTGATGTGTCGCGGCTGTTGCCTTCGCCAACCACTGCCCATCCACCCGTTCTTTTGACTACATGTTGATTGATCTTCATGATGATGTTTCGTTTGTTCTCGCTTCCTCGTGCGACTCGCAGAAGAAAGCACTTTTTAATCTTTCGGTGGAAGAATACGCTGGGGACTGAGACATCCGCTGTCCCTGTGAAAAAAAAGTCGAAAATAATTCAGGCAATCGCCACGCGGCCTCAAGTGGAGCGGATGCACGCCATTATCCGTCGGATTCAGAAAGGCGATTACCCAAGCAGACCGGTTTTGGCCGAGGAGCTTGGATGGACCACCAGAACGATTCAGCGGGACATTACCTTCATGCAGAATCGTGAGGGAATGCCGATTGAATACGATTTCTCCCGACACGGCTATTATCTCACCGAAAAGTTGGCGGACTTTCCGCTCCTCCAGATTTCGGAGGGTGAAATTGTGGCCTTGTTCGTGGCCCAAAGAGCGATGGCGCAGTATCGAGGAACTCCATTTGAGCAACCGCTTCGGGTTGCGTGTGAAAAGCTGATGGAGGGGTTGAAAGGGCAATTCTCCGTCGCCTGGGGCGATTTGGACTCGGCTATCTCGTTTCGGAATATCGAGACGAACCCGGTGGACATCAGGATATTCAAAGACTTGAGCTTTGCGGTGCAACACAGCCGAGAAGTGGTTTTCGACTACTGCAAGCTGGGCACAAAGAGCTTTGAAACGCGCAATCTCAGGCCATACCACCTGACTTGCATCAATTACCAGTGGTATGTTCTCGGGCACGATACACTGCGCAAGGAGGTGCGCCGTTTTGTTCTCGGAAGGATGCAGTCGCTGCGCGTGCTCGATACGACATTCTCCCGTCCAAGAAACTTTTCGGCCGACAAGTGTTTGAAGGGCAGTTTCGGCGTGTTCTCAGGCGACAAGCCAATTGAAATCCGGATTTGGTTCAGCTCGTTCGCGGCGCGTCTGGTGCGGGAACGACAGTGGCATCATTCGCAAGAAATCAAGCAACTGGCCGATGACGAAATCGAACTCCGGCTCACACTCACGAGCATAGTCGAAGTATCGCAGTGGATTTTGAGTTGGGGAGATCACGCAAAAGCCCTTGCCCCGGTGGAGCTTGTTGATTCCATCACAAAAACACTCCGCGAAAGCATCAAGCGCTACGGTGCGGCCTGACTTGCGTTTCATCAGATAATCCTCCGCCAGCGATTGAACCATTTTGCAATCGTCCCGTCCGACTCCAGTGGCGGCAGGGTCACGCGCCGGAAGGGAGGCACGAGCGAGGTTGTGCTTTGTGCGGCGGCGACCACCGTTGCTCCGGCCTCACGGATCACGTCCACGCAGTTGTATCGGCCGTGGCTTCGGTCTGCGACCGGCAAGCGGGGAAAGTGGAGCGCAGGGCGGAGAGGAGCGTCCAGCGAATCGCAGACAGAGCGCAACGCCCGCCGCCGAGCCGCAGACGGAAGCCCGCCGCGCTTGCGGCGCTATGCGGATGCTCGCTCGTGACGAGCGCGCGGTTTGCGGAGTGGAACGGGCGTGGTCGAGGGGGACAGGGCCGACCGGCAGCCCGTGGAGCGCAGCACAACCGTGCGTTGGTCACGGCGGCGCTGATTAAATCGCGCCCGTCACGATGCGGGTCTTCGTGACGGGCGAAGCTCACGACGGCGGAAGAATTACTGTTGCACCCGGACGCGGTAGATGCGGCTTGGGCCGGTCGCTCCGTAGTTCGTCAGGCTAATCATTCCACCGCTGCCGCTGTTGGTCTGAACCGGAATCCAAGTGGCATCGTTCAACGTGTTCTTGTATTCCAACACGTAGTTGAATCCACTTTCGGACGGGACATTCAGCGTGAAGGTTGTTCCGGTGAGTTTGGGACTGGTGATGAGTGGCGAGGACGGGCCGCCGCTGCCAACTGTCGAAATCGGTTCGATCCAAAGGGTGTCACTGCTGCCGATAGCCGACCAGCCGACCGCTTGGTCGTCATCCCACTGAATTTTTGTCCAAGTGAGTCCATCTGCGTTCCAGAACGTGGAGTTCAGCGTCGCATCGGAAACGATTGTGCCGAGCTGTCCGGCAACTCTCATCGCGCCCGCCGTTCCGGCCGAAGTGGTGGGTTGCAGACGGACATTGAAGGAGGTTGCGGCTCGAACCCTTCCGCCAGCAGCGATCGGCGTGATGGACTTCACAATCCATTTCGCCGCTCCGCCGTAATGGATGTCGCTCCAAGTGTAGGCATACTGGTTGCGGTTGACCAAATCCGCGCGAACCCAAGGGTCGGCAGCAATCAGTTGAGTCGGGTTGTAGCCGCGAATCACCATGATGTGTCCGCCAGTCGAGAGTTGGGCGCTCAAAAAAACCGGACGGCCAGCATCAATCTCGGCTCGCACATCGGATTCGGACGCAGCGTTTGCGAACGTCGCGAACAACCCATGTTTCCAGAGGAATTGAACCGCACGGTCAGCCCTCGTCTGCGGGTCGGATTGGAAATCCTGTGTCAGATAACCAAACGCTCCGTAGTTGATTGTTCCTCCAACAACATCAGGCGTTCCAACATTGAAGGTAAAACCTCTGTAGGAATACGCGGTGCTGGACGGCGACCCGCCTTCCACCGGTGCGACATACCAACTGAAATCGTTGTTCTGGCCGGATTGCCCGATCATCGGGTGAGCCGTCAAGCGGTTGAAATAGGTCAGAATCATGGTTGCCGAGCATGGCCCACAGGCATTTGCAGAATTGAACGCAGGGTGCATGTCCGAGTTGTTGATTTGGCGGATGTATCCAATCGAACCGGGAAGCAAAACCGTTCCGCCTCCCGTGTCGTTATCGGTGATGGTGAAGGTGGATTTGGCAAGGTAGGTCGTGACCGGATCGCTGGTGTTCCGCTGCACGATGAAGCCAAACGTCTCGCTGCTTTCCACTGTCGAGTCGTCGAGAATCGTAACTGCCACCGTGCGAGTCGTCTGACCGGACGTAAAAGTGACCGACTGATTCACGATGCCAGTGTAATCGCTGTTGTTGGAATAGCCTTCGGCCTGCGTTGTGCTCGCGTAAATCGTTTCTGCCGGAGTGCCACCTGAGCGCGTGATGGTGAACGTGAGTGTCCCCGCAGCTTCACCCACCGTCGCCGGGTTGGGCGTGATTGCGTAGGTTGTCGGCTGCACGTCATTGTCGGTGATCGTAAAGGTAGATTTAGCAAGATAGGTCGTGACCGGATCGCTGGTGTTCCGCTGGACGATGAATCCAAAGGTTTCGCTGCCTTCCTGTGTTGAGTCGTCGAGAATCGTAACCGCCACTGTGCGGGTCGTCTGACCGGACGTAAAAGTCACCGACTGATTCGCAATGCCGGTGTAGTCGCCGCTATTTGAATACCCTTCCGTTTGCGTTGTGCTGGCGTAAATTGTTTCCGCCGGTGTTCCGCCTGAGCGGGTGATTGTGAACGTCAGCGTGCCCGCGCTTTCGTCCACAGTCGCTGGATTCGGAGTGATGGAGTAAGTGGTGGGCAGCACGTCGTCGTCTGTGATGGTGAATGTGGACTTGGCAAGGTAAGTCGTAACTGGGTCGCTGGTGTTGCGTTGCACTATGAAGCCAAATGTCTCGCTGCTTTCCACGGTCGAGTCGTTCAGAATCGTTACGGACACCGTGCGCGTCGTCTGGCCGGAAGTAAAAGTCACCGACTGATTCGCGATGCCGGTGTAGTCGCTGCTGTTTGCATAACCCTCGGTTGTCGTCGTGCTGGCGTAAATTGTTTCCGCTGGCGTCCCGCCTGAGCGGGTGATTGTGAACGTCAACGTTCCCGCGCTCTCTCCCACCGTTGCCGGGTTGGGCGTGATGGCGTAAGTCGTGGGAAGCACATCGTCGTCAGTGATGGTGAACGTGGACTTGGCAAGGTAAGTCGTGACGGGATCGCTGGTGTTTCGCTGCACGATGAACCCGAACGTCTCGCTGTTCTCCACGGTCGAGTCGTTGAGGATCGTCACCGACACCGTGCGGGTCGTCTGGCCGGAGGTAAAAGTCACGGACTGATTGGCAATACCAGTGTAGTCACTGCTATTGGAATACCCCTCGGTCTGCGTCGTGCTGGCGTAAATCGTTTCCGCCGGAGTGCCGCCCGAACGCGTGATGGTAAACGTGAGCGACCCCGCACTCTCGCCGACGGTCGCTGGATTCGGCGTGATTGAATACGTCGTCGGAAGAGTGTCGTTGTCCGTGATGGTGAACGTGGACTTGGCCAAGTAGGTGGTGACGGGATCGCTGGTGTTTCGCTGCACGATGAACCCGAACGTCTCGCTGTTCTCCACGGTCGAGTCGTTGAGGATCGTCACCGACACCGTGCGGGTCGTCGCGCCAGAGGTGAAGCTCACCGACTGGTTGAGGATGCCCGTGTAGTCGCTGCTGTTGGAATACCCTTCGGTCTGCGTGGTGCTGGCATAGATGGTTTCCGCTGGCAACGAACCGGAACGCGTAATCGTAAAGGTGAGCGTCCCCGCGCCTTCGCTAACTGTTGCCGGATTAGGCGATATGGAATACGTGGTCTGCGCCAACGCGGAATGCGCAAAGATACAGATGAGCATTGTGATGATATGTTTCATAACTTTGAGTTTAGGCTGTTTGTTTGTGGGCATGGTTTTAACTGTGCGGCGATGAAAGCGCTTCGTCTCCGAGATTCACCGTCGCGCCTGGCTCGCTCGACGTAAACATCAGTCTCTGCGGGTCAGTTGTCGGTTCATCTGGTATCGCATTCATCACTGCGATAGCCCTTAATCACGTGTTGTGCCAACACGCTTTTGAATGGGGACGGAAGCGCCACAAGACCCAGATTTGATTGGCAGGACGGCACATTCTGATGATTTCTTTTTTGCGCAGTGGTTTATGTGACAGGGTCTCAACACCGTGACGTAATTCGTGGGTTACGAATTCCAATTACGCCGTAAACGAATGGTTCCTGTTCACGGCATGACACGAAACGCATAAGCCGACACCGCCCCGTAAAGTCCGAAGAAGAATGGCCGATTGCGCTCGCGACACAGCCGGCCATTCTCTTACGGGAATTTGGAATTGAATTAAGTAATGGCTAGTTGGAGACAACTGCCGCGGTGCCGGCAGTTCTGCGATTAAGCTCAGCGATGGCATCCTCAAGGGCGGTCTGGAATTGCTCCACAACATCTTTGGGCACGAACGCCGTCGGCTGATCTTTGGCAGTAGTCAGCTTGGCGACGACCGGGCCAAATCCGTCGCGCGATGCTGTCTCCTCAACCTTGGCCTCGACACGAGCGGCCAGCCGTTGGTCCAAGCGCAAGATTTCCACGGCATGTTCGTAGCCTTTTGCGAATGTCCGTCCGGCAAAGCGGTATTCCTGGCTGCCTGATCGTGAAACAATTTCCAGCGACAAAGCACACGCCATCAAGCGAGCGGGACGCCCGTTATCTTCGGCGAGTTCGGGGTAATAATTGAGCAAGTCATCGTCATTCTCGCAGGCTGTGATGAGCAACGACTGGTGCTCACGCGGTAGCGAGCGAAAGGCATCAACACACCCCTTGGCTTCGGGAATTTCCGCAAGCACGCAGTTTACTTCCTGGGAGAGCATGAGGAATTCCTCTTCAATGTGCTCCAGCCCGATGATGCTCACGGCGTCCGACATGCGGTCCCTGAGCGCGCGGCAAATACCTGAGTTCGGCCCGTCGGCGGAGAGGACGAATAGCTTTCTGTGACGGTCGCGGCCTGGAATCGGCACGCTCGGTGGCCACTCGGCAGCTTCTTTGCACAGGCGGTCCGCAAAGAATTTCATCTCGCCATTCAGACTGCCTACGAACTGTTGAACGGTCGTCGGCCAAGGTTGATCGTGATTGAAGATGGTCTCGACGGACTCTTGGATTGCGTCTTCAGCGCTCTTGCCCTGCGCCGTGGCCGTCAAAACGGTTTCGCGGATTTGGGGCAACTGTTGCTCGACCCTGTGTATGGCTGCGGCTTCCACAACGTCGGCTGGTGGCAGCGGAATGCCAAGCCAATATGGCGGTTCGTTGCCAGCCAACTTGTCGCTTTCATCGAGCACAAGTGGAAGCGCGTCCCCGTGACTACTGCCGAGAGTGGTAACGGCTTCGGCAAAATCGTGCGTTCCTTTGAGAACTGCCTGCGACTGGACTTCTTCCGTCGCCGCTTCGTTGAGCTTCGCCAATGCCTCAAGCGCATTGCGCGCCGCGCCGCGCGATAACCCCGGAATGAAGTAGGCCAGCCAACGTTTTGTCGTGGCCGTGAAACGCGAGCGTTGGATTTGATATTCCTCGCGGCGCTGTTTGATCGTGGCGCGTTGCTGCTCCAACAAGGTGGAAAGCGCAGCCTCGTTGGCACGCAACGTCTGTTCGATTACACCGAGGTCTTCTTGGATGCTCGATAGACTCATCCCGTCTTTGACGGCGGCTGTCGTGACGGTCTGGAGTATTGTGCGCTGTCCTGCGACAAACGCGGCCACTTCCT
Source organism: uncultured Verrucomicrobiae bacterium (assembly GCA_963707025.1). Taxonomy (GTDB): domain Bacteria; phylum Verrucomicrobiota; class Verrucomicrobiia; order Limisphaerales; family Palsa-1400; genus JBEKOF01. Next base: position 56,519 of record CAVPOM010000010.1, read on the forward strand.
GCTGACATCGAGCCGCGTATTCGCGGATCATTTTGTCGGTGTCGCGCTCCGTCTGCACAATCTGAGCTTCGAGTTGCGCGGGAGTCAAACGTAGTGCAAGGGCAACTGCGCCGACCAGACCGATTCCAGCGCCGATGGCGAGCAGGTCGCTACGTGTGAGCACGACGGCAACCGCAAACGCCAAGCCGAGCAGCCCGAGGCAGCATGGCCCAAGGCAGATGACGCCAGCGGTCGCGGCGCGGCAACAATTGGATTGCGCGATTGATGGGTTGGCGCAGGTTCGTGGCTGAGTTCGGGGGAAGCACCGCGCGGAACGTGTCCACGCTAGTCCGAATTGATGTGAGGTTTAGGTTCATAATGTTGTAATTTTTGATTTTTTGAGTGTTGAGGATGGATTAAAGATTACGGTTCAAATGGGCCGTGGCAGCGGCCTTGGCGATTTGAAGATTGCGTTCGCGCGGAACGAAGCACCGGACGAATCCGCGGCGTGTGAATACAGGCAGTCCATGCCGTCTATTGCTTTGTCCCGGCTTGCTGTCCGCGAAGTGTTGCTCGGTTTCTGCAAGCAGCGGCGTGGCAATGAAGGCCATTCCGAGCAGGGCGAGGCGGGCTGCGAGTTCGCTGCGGTTGCTCGCGGCCATGAACTCCGTCGTGACTCCGACAACCGAGATGCTGTCGTAGATCGGCGCGCCGCCGAAGCGGAACGTCTGCCCGTCGAATGAATGAGCAACGACCCGGTCCGGGAATTCGACTGCCATTGCGGCCTCAATCAGGAGCTTGCCGGCATTCTCACGCGCGGCCTGCGGATTCACGGAAGATCCGGCTGATGGCAACAGCATGATTAGATGGTTGACGACGCTGATCCCGCGCTGCGCGGCTTCATACTTCGTCATCATCGCGTCAACGACTTCCGCGCCGCTCCCGGTTGAGCCCGCCCCGTTCACGAACCGGACCATGACAACCTGGCGAGTGGGCTTCACCCTGAAACCGGCGTTTTCGCAAGCCGCGACACGGTTCGCGTCGCGAGTGCAAAGGATCGAAGACACGATTGACTCACGCGCCTTTTGGAGATTGGCCAGATAGAGCGCCTCTCCAAAGGCGGGCTTCTGACAGCAGCCGTCCGCGAGCGTTTCCATTGGCGGCAAATGTTTCAGTTTCTCCGCCAAGGCCCGTGTGCCTTTGGCGCGCTCGGCCTGTGCCCGAAGCGCAGGAACGCTCGCATCACGGTAGGTCTGGACGATGCCGGGCGGCGCGGGACGTGGCGGCGAACCTGGGATCGCCACAGTCAAGTCCTTGGTTGCTTGGGCGGAATCAATTGCTCGCAATGCGATGGGCAGGTGTGGAGCGATCTCTCCATAAGCTTCGTCCAGGCAAGCGTTGATGTGGAGGATGACTTGGCAAGGAAACGAGCCAATGCCGGAGAAGGCTACAGGCGTGATCTGTTTCGTTCGGCGCAGCGTGTCCAGCACACCGCCGGAGATGTTTTTGTTAGCAGAGGTATTGTTCATACGGATTATTTGGTTGTGGGTTTATTGTTCGGTGGTTAATGCTTCGGACGCGATTGCGAGTTCGACTGGATCGCAACTAAGAAGGGTTAGTGTTTTGGTTGAGCCATCTTCGGCCACAAGAGAAATCCGGTCGCCGGGATGCAGCCGCCGCGTGCGGAGAACCGGCGTGTCGTTGACGGCGACCGATCCAGTTGTCCCCGGTCGCAGCACAAGTCCACGCCAACTGATGGCGATGCGTGGCGACGGGTCGGCGGTGCTTGCATGGTCGCGCACAAGAGACGATCCCAACAGCAGAACATCTTCCAAGGCGGTCAGTTCTTCCGTTCTCGCCTCCCCTGTCTCCGTTGCGAATGAAAGCGTGTAGGGACGCCCGCGCAACACTGCGAGCCAAGCAAAGCCAGTCAAGACCAGCACTACGACAGCGCAACCACCAACCAAGGTGAATGCCAACGGCAGGCGCGATTTACTGACAGAGCGCGGCGGGATCGTCGGACGACTTGCCACATCTGTCGAAGCAAGAGCTTTTGTGTTGGTTTCCGCCACGGCTAAGGCAGGCGCGGTGTGTGCAAGATTCGTTTTTGAGACCACTTCGGGCGTAAGTGGGCGACTCGAACTTGCAACCGGAGGAGTAGTAACCGGCTGACGCACGTTTTGAGTGGCCACAGACAACGGCATTTCAGTTCTGCGTGTGGAATCTGGACTCGTTGCACTCACTGCATTTGTTGCGGGCGATGAGGCCACAACAACGACGGTTACGTTCGTAACTGGGGCTGGGACTGGTCGGGTAGCTGCGGTTTGTGTGCGACGCAGCTCTTCCATCCGTTGCCGCAATTCTTGCGTGTCTTGTTTCAACTGCGCGAGAGCCTGGCCGTCAGTGTTTTGTTTGGCCTTTCCATCAGGCAGGACTGTCTCTCCAGTCGGCAATTGCACGCTGCCGTCTGAATTTAGGTGGCAAAGCGCAACATTTTCGCTGGTTACAATCCCGGAGCGCACCAGGGCGAATGGAAAGGCTGAAAGCTGACGAAGCTCGATCAAGACGACGCTGCCTTCTGAAAATCCTTCACGGATGCGGCTGCGATAGTCCTGGCGCTTCACAAGATAAATGTTCAATGCCGCTGTCTGGGCATTGGTCGCGCCACAAAGCTTGTGAAGGGTCGTGATGTGCTCTTGGGCGTCGCGGACTTGCTGGAGCACTGAAGCATAATTCGCGGACAGTTTGCGCTGCTCATCACTGCGCACATAGGCGAAAGGCGATGATTTCAACGAGCTGATGCGATCGGCGTGGCCTTCGAGGGAAACATCTGCGCGGTCCAATTGGAAACTGGCGAGCGCGAGTTCCTCGGCCGCTTCACGGATGAGTCCGCCACCGAGAAGTCGCTCTGCCGAATCGGAATCACGACTTGCGTCAGTCAGCCAGTTACGCGCGAGACTCTGTTCGCCGGCAAGACGGTCGCGTGTGTAGAAAACACCTGTCGGCGCGGCGGCGGCAGTTGCGGCTGAAAGGCAGAGAATAGTCGGCCATACCAAGCAGCAGACTGGCGGGCGACAAACGAACGCCCGTTTGATGAGGCCGATCAAACATGCGATGAGGACAAGGCTGGCCAAAAGCGCCGCAATGAAGGCGACGATCTGAGGATCAGGCCGCGATGCGAGAATCGCCTGTAATTTGCTTTGGAGGGTTTGCACGGCTGCCGTGGAAGGTGCCTGCGCGCCAATGGCGGCGACGCTCGCATTCGTCGTGGTTGCATAGAGACGTTCAACGTATGGAGTCAGCAAGGGATGGAGTAGCCAGGCGGACACCGTGCTGAAAAACAGCAGTCCCGCCAACACGAGTCCTGATTTGAATGCTCTTCCAAAGAATATGGCCAGCAGCAATGCGGCAACCAACGCGGCAGCTACGACCAGCACAGTTCGGTTGCGCATGTATTTGCTCAGATTGTAATGAAGTGCGCTTTGGACCGGTATGAATGCTCCGGACGCGAGCGGCAACGCATTCGCTTCCACGGTGGCGGTGCGGAGATCAACGACTCCGGTGCTGCGAATCCGCGCGATGCCCTGGCGCATTTGCGGTTCGGTCGAACGATCAACACTGAATTCCGCAATCAATTGGCCATCCTTCATGTCCACATGCCGCACTTCGCCGACGCGCTGGCCGTCCACCGTCACCGGTGAATTCTTTGCGATGCCCTCGTCTGGATTAACGACCGTGTTGTAGCGTTTGTTGCAGCCGGACAGAACGCACACAGATAGAGCGAGCGCGATTGTTCCGGCGAACCGTGTTAGCGGGGTGAGTGTAATGAGTTTCATAATGTGTGTTTGCGTTTGGGTTTAAGGATGTGAGCGGTTTTAGTTGCGAATCGGATCGGCAAGAGGCTGTTTCGCGAAGATGTGCTCAGCGAGGAGCTCATTGCGGTGCGCTCTCATTTTTTCGAGAGCTATCTCCTTGAGCGCGTCTTTCACTTGCCCGTCGGCGGCCAGGGCCTCGTTCACCGCAAATTCCAACAGTGGCTTCGGCACAGGGCCGCGCATCAGAAAGTAGTGCGCGATGTAGTGGATATGCCCGTCTGTGGAATTGACGTGAAAGTGTCCCGTTCCGGCGAGTTTTTGGGTGAGGATCGCGGCAAGTTGCAGCGTCTGATTCCTCGAACCGATTGGGTGGCCTTCCAAGCCGTAGATGCGGAGGTATCCCGGCAGACGATGTGCGACCAACAGAACTGCCCCAAGCGGCGTGTAGATGACGAACTCCACGTGCGGACACTCGTCATTGCCATCCACGATCTTGGCTTCGTGGAAGTCGTGCCGGGTTTTCAACATCTGGATGATGCCGTTTGAATCTGTGTGGGCGAGGTTCATGGCTGTGGTTTCGTTCTGGTTGTTATGCTCGGGATGAAATGCTCCGCGACCCATTCGCTTACTGCGATGCGCGCCCTGGCGACTACTTCCAAGCGCTCTGCGGGTTGCATGGCTGAACTCGCTTCGCTCAACATCGGCGTGACTCTTATCAGTTCAGCGGTCGGTTTATCTGTTGCTGTCGCATTCATCGTTGCGACAGTCCTTAATCATGGATTGTGCCAACGGCATTTGAACAGAGGGTAGGAGGACTCACAAAATGCAGATGCGCTAGGCAGGCAGCGTGTTTCTGCGGTTTTCCTTATTCGCAAGGCGGTTTGTCTGACGACGCCTCAATGCCTGGACGTAATTTGGGAGTTACGACATTCAATTACGCCGTAGGCGTCGGGTTTCTGTTTCGGGCGTGATGCAGAAATCTACGCGCCGAACAAAGGGAGCAGGAGCGGGGTGCAGAGTGCCGAATATCGGAACGAAAAGCGAACGGCTCAGAAGTGAACCTCTCCCAAGACGGTTAGGGTGATGACGAATTGTCTTAGCGGGCTACCATTTTCCCGTCAGCAACCTGCGTGCTTCCAACATCCGGTCACGCCAAACTTGCGATCCTTGGAAGATTGCGCAGACCAGGGCACAGGTTTGAATCCTGTCTCAAAAGGAATTTGATGATCGCCAACCGCTTCTCACCGTCCATCTTTTCCCATTTAGCCTTCACACTAAAAAAATTGGAGATTTCGGTATGCGTGTTTTTCTCTCTGTGTCCGAGGAGCCTTCCCATGTTGGAAACTGTGGGGCTTTCAATTCCCGAAGCTTTGCATTGCTGATAAGCCTCTTCATATTTCACCAGTTCCTCGCGGACTTTCTCGATCTCCGATTTTTTCCATTCTTTGGAGTCAGCGTTAAGAGGGAGGTGCTCTGTAGGGGAATGTGTGGTCGGCGACATTGATTCCTGACCTGCTTGAGATGCGCCCACGACTTCTCTGTGTGGCTGCGTTTGCGTGTGAAAATCCGGCAGGCTACCAACCTGAACTTCAGATGTAGATTCGAGGATCAAGGCTCGTTCGATCACGTTGCGCAATTCGCGCACGTTGCCAGGCCAGCGATGAGCCATGAGTTTCTGGCAGGCTGTGTGCGCGATGGCCTTAACGTTCTTGCCCATCGTTGCGCCGAAGGATTTCAGGAAATGATTAGCCAGCAATAGAATGTCGTTACCGCGCTCACGCAATGGTGGTATCCGCAGTTGCACCACGTTAAGCCGGTGAAAGAGGTCTTCGCGGAATAGTCCTTCCGCGATGTCCTTTGCCATGTCACGGTTTGTGGCGGCCAAGAGGCGCACGTTGACCCGCAATTCCTGCGTGCCTCCCACGCGCGTGAACGTGCCATCTTCGAGAAAGCGCAGCAGCTTGGCCTGCAACGGGCGGCTCATGTCGGCGATTTCGTCGAGGAAAATCGTGCCAGCGTCGGCTTCTTCCACGCGGCCGAACTTCTGCTTGATCGCGCCGGTGAACGCGCCCTTTTCATGACCGAACAATTCGCTTTCCAGCAGCGTTTCGGGGATGGCAGCGCAGTTGATGCGAACGTAATTGCAATTGCACCGCTTGCTCGAAGTGTGAAGCGCGCCCGCGGCCAGTTCCTTGCCTGTGCCGCTTTCTCCGAGGATGAGCACACGCGTGTCAGTGGGCGCGACTTTTTGAATCAGCTCCTTCAACTCGTGCATCTGTTGGCAGTTGCCGACGATGTTGTCCAAAGTGTAAGCATCGCTTTTCTGTTTGGGCTTATGCGAATTGATTTTAGAGCGCTCCTCGGCGTGTTGAAGAAACCGCCCCACCGCCGCTTTGTAGTCGCCATTCTTGCCAATGTAGTCAAAAAAGCCCTCTTTAATGGCTTCAACAGCCTTTTCCACCGTAAATGTGTCGGAGTGCGCAGTTAGCATCATGTAGAGCGTGTCCGGCGAATGCTGCTTAATGTGCTTGCCCGCCTCCAAACCTGTTGTGGGCATTTTGTAATCGAGAAGAGCAGCATGGAAACTGCGAAGCGTTGTCTCGGTCATCTTGAGCACATCCTCGCCGTCGGATACGGCTACGACATCATGGCCTGCCTTCCGGCAGATTTCTGAAAGCGGTTCGCGCCACTCGTATTGGTCGTCTGCAACTAGAATTTTCATGATTGTCGGTTCTGAGGGATTTCAATGGTGATTTTGACCGCTGGCGCTGCGACAACGGATATGTTCCATCGCAAGTGACGCAGACTTTGCTCCACAATTTCCAGTCCCCGCTTCTCTGGTTCAGTATTTGGTGATGAAGCAACGCCATTCAGAAAATCAACCCATTGGCGCTTATGCTTTGGCCATTCAGACTTCTGGAAAAAAACAACCCGGTGCAAACCATCGTGTTGACCAACATGCACGGCAAAGTCCCCTCTCTGCGATGCGTTGTGCCAGAGATTCCAGAACACGAGAAACACGTCTTCCATCGCATCCTGAGGGGGCAAGAAGTCCGCTACTGAATCAATTTCGAGTGATGCGTGCCCCACGCCAGAGGTTTCATGCTCTTTCAACCAAGCTAGGATTCCGGCTATGCGCTTTCCCTGAAGAGGCTGGTGCATTTTGCTCATCACAAAGTCAAGTGTCGCGAAAAGCACTTCGGATGTTTTTTCAGCATCTGCGACGAAATCGCGAGCCTTCCCAGAAATCTGGGTCTCATCTTGGATTAGAGCCGCGTGGAGCAACGGTCCCGGCTTAAGATTTACTATACTATGTCGATGCCCCAAAAACCTGGCGCGGATACGACGCTCTTCGTTTGCAAATGCAGCTTTCGCTCTTTCGCACGCTTCCTTGGTTTCAAGTCCGCCCAGCGGATCATAAGTCCATTCTGGATTAAAGTAAGGGTTGGGTTCTGTGCCGATGAAAACACGCCTTCCGTCAGGAAGATTGAGTGGTTCCCCATTTCCACGCGTATCTTTGTCCGTCAAATAGACGTGAGGAAATGGCAGATTGGGAAGCAGGTTCATGCTTCCTTTATTGAACCGCGACATGATTGATTGCAAATCCGACTTGGCAATCTCATCGGAGAAAAGTCTCTCAATAAAATTGAGGTATAGGGCCTTAGCTTCCGTGCGGAGCATCGCGCCAATTCGCGGTATGACATCACTGTAAAAGTGAAATATGTCATAAAAGCCTGGAATATCTGAATCTTTGAAAAATCTGAGCAGCACAATCCAGGCTACCCCCTCAACGTGGATGGGCACGTAAACCCGATGCATCAATGCCAGTGCCTTGAAACCCGGGCATTCAGTTGCGGCTGATAAATCTTGATCCTTCAATGGATCAGCTAATGTCACGGTTCCTGTTTGAAACGCCATAGCCGCTTCCCGGCCAAAAATATGACAAAACTGTTCAATCAAATCGCTTGTTTGAGTCGCGCTGCCGCCGAGGAATGAGCGTTGAGTTTTCGAAAGCACGCATTGAGCTTGATGCGTGGCTCCCGCCGCACCAATGCCCATCTTGCCTTTTGCCACGAATAGGAATGGGAACAGGTTGGTCGTGTGCAAGTTTCCGCGCCCTCGCAGACGAAAATGAGGCGAGTCCTCCAAGATTTTCCAAACGTTGCTGAACACGGCCTCGCAAGTCGTATCCCAATCCGTTTGTTCAACAGCATTTTCATAAGCTGTCTTGCATGCAGTTCTGTTCTTGGAAGCACCGACCGCCTCCGTCGCCATTTTCAATGATTGTCCAAATTGTTTGCCTTCGTGGGGCGAGTTGAAATCTGGATGGGCGAAAAGCTGGACGAAAGCCAAACGGGCGTTCTCGTCGCTCAAGAATGACGCGCCAATCGAACGATAGCAGGCAACGACTCGTTTTGAATGCGGGATAAGCACGCCGCCTTCCTCGCAAAATTTCGTCTCGACATGCGGATGGGTTGAGAAGATCGGGCGCCGTGTGTTCGCACTTTCCCAAAGGGTGATCACAGTTGGATCGGGTTTGTTAAGGAAAATCTTCAGGTAGTCGCAAAACGGCAAAAGAAACGCTTTCCTATACAGCCAGTAATCCAGACCAAGCAGCGAGCGCCTAATGAGTGTTTGTCGCTCGACCTGCTGCGAATCTGTGAGCGTTCCCGTCATTGTGGGGATTGGTGTGCCGCATTGTCGCTCACAATCTGCCCGTCTTGCAAGGTGACAATTCTGTCGGCAAACGACTCAACCCGGTTCAGATCGTGCGTCACATAAACGATGGTCTTCCCCAAGTTTTTCAGTTCGCCAATCAGTTTGAGACAGATGCCGGCGTTCGTCGCGTCCAAGGCGGCCAGCGGTTCATCGAGCAGAATCACTTTGGCCGGGCGCAGGCTGGCGATTAAGATTGCCAGAATTTGCCGCTGCCCGCCCAACAACGTCTTTGCCTGTTGTTGAAGTCGTTCAGCCAACCCCAGGGGCAGCAGCAGGGAACGGTGTCTGGCGGCCAAGGCCCTTTTATTCAGGCGGCGGGCGCGCGCCTCATCGTCGGCCACGACCAGGTTTTCAAAAACCGTCATCGTTGGCACACTGCCAATCAACGGGTCTTGGTGAACGTGAAAAACAGCTTTCGCAATGCCCGCCGGCCGCAACCTGCCTGCCGGTTTCCCTTCGATCAAAACCTCGCCTTGTTCCGGCACCAACAGACAACTTAAAGCCCGCAAGAGGGTTGTCTTGCCGCTGCCATTGGGTCCCGTGACAACCAGTGCCTGACCGGCCGGAATTTTCAGGCATATTCCATCAATTGCCCGGACTGTTTGTCCCCAGCGCGAGAACGTCACCAGCAGATCGTGAACTTCAACAATGTCGTGACCATTGTTCATTTGAGATCCTCGAGAAAAAGCTGTCCGTTCTTTGTCCCCGCAGCGCGATCACCAGGAGAACGAGAACGGCGGTGGCAAGCTTCAAATCCGTTGCGGCCAATCCCATGCTCAAAGCGTAGCTCACCAAAACTTCGTAAACCACCGCCCCCGTCACGGCGGCCAGAAGCACGTATGATTGGTAGGAAAACCACTTTTCGGGAACCAGTTTCTCGCCAATCGTCATTGCGGCCAATGCCAGAATCAGCACCCCCTGTCCCATCCCAACGTCGGCAAATCCTTGATTCATGGTTGCCAAAATGCCACCCAATGCCGCCAGACCGTTGGTTACAGCCAAGCCGGTAATTACGTTGGCTGGAACATAAACCCCGAGCAGCCGGGCATATTCCGGGTTTGCACCGGCAGCGCGTAATCGCAAGCCCGGTCGGGACGAGAGGCTGGCTGCTGCGGCGATGCCAACAGCGCCGACAAGGACGCCCAGCAACATGATTGTGCCAACATGGAACCGGCTGTTCATAAGATGATTCAACGGCTGAACAAAATCGAAAAGGGATGGCTGGGTTAAAAGACCTATGTTCGATGCTCCCATGATACGAAGGCTCATGGTGTAGGTGATTGCCACAACAATTATGCCGGCGAGCAGTTTGTTCAACTTGAACCGAACATGAAAATAAGCCGTCAAACACCCAGCCAGGGCACCGGCGGTGACTCCAAGGCAAACAGCGATTGGAACAGTCACCCCATTCTTAACAAGGATTCCATAAGTTGCGGCTCCAAGCGGAAAAGAGCCTTCAATCGTAATATCAGGAAAGGCCAGAACACGAAATGCCACGGCGAAAGCGATAACGGGCCAGGCGTAGATCAAGCCAGTCACCAGACCAACATCGAGTGGAATGAAGGAATTCATCACTTGATTTCATCGAATACTTTAGTGGCATTGGTGACAACATCGGGCGGCAAGGGGTCGTGCATGAGTTCCGCAGCTTTTTTGTTTAGATAGATTTGTCCCGATTCAGGCTGGACAACCGGCAGGTTTTTTTCTCCATGCAGAACTTTCACGACGAGTTTCCCGGTCTCGCGCCCGATTTCGTAATATCCAGCAGAAACAGCCCCGATGGCCCCTTTTTCCACGGAGCCGCTGTCACATGCAAAAACGGGAATTTTGTTCTCAATGCCGGTCTTCACCGCTCCCGCAATGCCTGCGGCCACCGTGTTATCAGTGGAAATCAGCAGAACGTCCACGCGGCCAACCAAACCAGCCGCAACGCGGTATTCTTCAGACGTGGAGTTCACTGGCCCCTCCACCACTTCAAAGCCGAACGTCGGTGCAATCTCTTCGATTTTTTTGACCGCGAATTGAGAAGAGGCTTCACCCGGATTAAAGAGCAGGCCAAGCCGCTTAGCGTTCGGGTTGATTCGCCGAATCAGCTTCAATTGCTCACCATAGGGGATCGCGTCCGTCGTGCCAGTGACCTTTGGATTAGAGCCATCCAAAGAATCAACAACGCCCGCACCGACTGGATCGGTTAATGCGCCAAAAACGATCTCGCCCTTAAACTTCTTCACGATGGCTTGAGCAACCGGGGTGGAAATCGCCACTACAACATCAGGATTTCGAGCAGCCAACTCGTCCGCGATGGCAGCAACCTGTCCCATATTCCCTTCCGCGTTGAGCAGGATATATCGCGCCCCAATCCCATTGGCGTAACCGTCACTCGTGAGTTCATCAATGACCCCTTTCTGGACGGCATCAAGGATTGGGTGCGTCTGGAGAGTGGCGATGGCAATGACCTTTTGATCCGCACTGCCTCCGCCGTTGTTGATTCTCTCGAAAATGAATACCCCAGCGACAATGACGGCCACCAGGAGCGCAATCACTAACTTGTTGGATTTTTTCATAGGTGTTCGTTGGTCAGTTTCTTTCGGCAGATGTGATCGTTAAAAAGTCGGTGGTTCGCTGTTTCTGGCGAAAATGTTTTGCGCTGATCCTGCCGTCCGCCTGGGTTTGCCCGGTCTCGCTGACCAGATATTTTCCGTATTTGAAAACTTTAATGCCAGCAAATTCCTCTTCGTCGTCGAGATCTGTCAAAACGCCGCTAATTCTCATCACGGCCTTCAAATCAACGATTTTATCGGCGTCGCTGTCATCGGTTTCAAACTGGCTCGCTTCAAGCACTTTGGGTTTGAGTATGCCAATGGGAATACCGCCTGTCCCGTGAGCGAAGTGCTTCCCCAACCATTTGAGCACCGGGGCTTGCTTGGCCTCCCATTTGGTGAAGGACTCGAAAATGTCTCGCGGGAATGTTTTGTTTTTGCGCCAACCAGACTCGAAATGGCTGGTTCCAGGATAAACAACGTGCAACTGTGGAAAGATGGTAATTGTCTTTCCACGACGAGCGGCGGCTTGTCCCATTTCCTTCAAAATATTCTTGGTCTGTGTGTGGTCTTCGTCTGTTTCATCAGGCAGACCGAATTGGAGGTTTATGTAGCAGCTAACATTGGATTCCAAAAGTGCTGGAACCACTTTCCGTTTCAGGCGTTCGAGATAACGCTCTGGATTTGGCGCTTTGTTTAGATACTCCAAATGTCTGGGAACCAGCGATTCGACGCCGAGATACACCGCCTCTGCGCCCGCGCGCTCCAGCAGCGACACAAGTCCCTCACGATCCATTGACTCAACGCGGGTCTGGCAATCCCACCAGAATTCAAGCCCGTCGCGGCGCAATTCAGCCAGAGCACCGCATAGTTCATCAGTTCGGCGAGGCGTGTGAGCAAAAAAATTATCCTCGATGGCAATCCGGGAAAAACCGAGTTCCACCAACTGGCGTATGTCTTGGCACACCCGGGCCACACTCCGCGCTCTGATCTTCTGATTTGATACCGAACAGAAGGCGCATTTGAGCGGGCAGCCACGCGCGCTCACATAGGTTACATGGCCGAACTTACCCGGAGTGCCGCTAATACTGTTTCCCTCGAAGGTCAGCGGGATCGAATCCAACTGGCTTTCATTGAGGAGGGCAGGCGGTTGATTAAAGTTAACTGAACCTTTGTGCCAGAATGCCAATCCGGGGGTAGAACAGACGCGCGGAAATCGGTGAAGAAATTCAGTCATCGCGATTTCACCTTCACCGACCACCACGTAGTCAACTGTGTTCTGGTGGTGCGTAAGCACAATTTCAGCGTCAGCACTGGCATGAGGCCCCCCGAAAACGGTCTTGAATTCCACACCAGGAATCGAAAGCGATTTGAAAGCTGAAGCTGTAGCCAACGCCGACTGATAAGAAGCCGTTGTCGTGGTGATGCCAACCACCGTCTGGCTTGAAAATGAAATGCGACCTGAAATGTGACTTTGCCGGATCACTTCTTGCAGGCTGGATAACGGAGTTGAACTCAAGTCAAGGAGTTGCACCTCGATTTTCGGCACATTCGCCTGATTCGCCTGAATGTAATTGGCGAGGCTGATCAACCCTGTGGCAAACCCGCCCAACAATCCGAATTGCGGGGGCATCACAAGAATCAAAGTTAAATCTGCATTTTCCATGGGCACAATGAGCGTGCTGCTCTGATAACCCAATCGCAGGTGAAGTGCCATGCTGCCGATGCACCACAAAAACGATGAAAACGAACAGTTTCCGATGATTTATGCCTGCCCCGATGCCTTCGTGCCGTAACGGTGCGGTTACGCCGTAATCCCTGCGTTACGAATTTGACAGCCAAAGAGACGCCCATTCCTTGTAGATTTCTGTCTTTGTCCGACACAAAACATGCGTGACAGAGTTCTCGGATACGACACTGATTTTAGCAACGCAAATGCTCCTAAGAACGGCGAAATGCAAGGCTTGCAGGCACCGAGCCGGCAACAACACCCTTCCAAGAAAATCAACTAGAGGTCGTTGTCCGGTCTGTGTAGACGGGCAACGTCAATTTTCCACCACTCATTGGCATCACAATTGCCATACATGATTTCGCGGTCATCAAACAGTCGAATGCAACGCAATTAGCAATTATGGACATTATCATTATCAAAGACGTATTACCACGTTGTGTGACTTGGCGAGACGCTGCGGAAACAGTTCGGCAGAATTTGAATCCCCGCAGGATTGAGAACAGGGATGGGGTTAACGTTGTAAATGCTGTTTTGTGGTCTGAGATCCGTTCTTTCTTTGAAACATCTGGTCTGAAAAATCAAGACGCAGAGCAGGCAGTGTTTCAGTTGCGAGATTTAGGATTCATTAAGCATCAGGGAAAAGTGAAGGTTGGGGAGACTCGTTGGTCGGGGTCTGACATTGTTGATTGGGTCATGCAATTTCAGTTCTGATTTTGTGCCGTTACCACAAAGACCTCGCACCGATGGAATCAACAACTGGTCGGCATTGCTTGTTTGACCGCTCGGAGTTGTTTGCCGAGTATGAGCGGCGGCAGCCACCCGCAAGATAATTCATCCTGAAAGTATTTTTGAACAATGAACACGCTACCCACTTTGGAGACGGAGCGATTGGTGCTTCGCCCTTTCATGCTGCCTGATGCGCCAGAAGTGCAACGGCTGGCTGGCGACAAAGATGTGGCATCTACGACTTCACGCATTCCCCATCCCTACAAAGACGGAATGGCTGAAAAATGGATTGATTCCCATGCTGGGAATTTTGCTAGGCGCGAGGGGATCTCGCTCGCAATCACCTTGCGCACGGATGGCTCGCTGGTGGGGGCGGTTGGTTTGATAATTTCCGAGGAAAACTCACGAGCGGAGCTCGGCTATTGGATCGGCAGGCCGTTTTGGAACCACGGCTATGCCACTGAGGCCGGGCGTGCGATGGTGAAATACGGTTTTCAAGAATTGGGCTTGGAGCGAATCCATGCACAACATTTGAAGCGAAATCCAGCCTCGGGCGCAGTCCTGGCCAAAATCGGCCTGAGCCACGAAGGATGCCTACGCCAGCACGTGAAAAAATGGGGGATGTTCGAGGACGTCGAAGTGTGGAGCGCGCTCCGTGCCGAAAATATCGGTCCGGTCGGTTGATCTGCTCGATGAAATAAAAACCAAGCTGTTCCGCGCGCAACTTGCACGGAACTGGCGGTCGGAAATGCGTGACTTGGAGAGCATGTTTTTGTAAAATTGTCAAACCTGAAATCGCTTATGCCTCGATCACGAAAAGAATGGCAAGATGATGTTGACAGCGCGCGCGCGGAAGCAGGAGACGCGTGCGCTGAATATGCTCAGGCAAAGGGTGAGTTGGAGGCAGCTCGCGACGGGCAGGTTGCTGCTCAGAAGCAAGTAGAGGCGGCGCGGCAGGATGTCGAGTCTGCGAGAGCCTCTGTTGCGTCTGCCAGAGCATCGTTGGCATCCGCACAAGAGGAACTGCGGCGCGTTCAAGCAGATCGCGAGGCGTCATCCGAGGAAAAAGCGGCGGCACGGGAAGCCGTCGAGGCGGCGCGTGAAGAACTCAGCAACGCCGAGCGAGAACTCTCCGAAGCGCAGGAACACCTTAATCAGGCCCAGCAAAAAGTGAGCGAGGCCGAACGCAGGGTCAGCGAAGCCGAGCGCGCTTTTTCAGCAGCCAAACAACGTGTATCCGAGGCGCGTTCTCGGTTGGAGAGCGTCACATCCTCTGCCGAGGATGGTCTTTCACGAGCCGGGGCAGCTCGTGTTCCCGATGGTTCAGTAAGGTTTTCGAGCCACTTCACAGCGGCGCGCACGCATCGCGACGAAGAAACTGATTTCTTCAGGAATTTGGTTGATGAACTCAACGGTGCGCTGGCCGAATTGAACAATGCCACCTCGGCATCCCCACGCCAAGGGCGCTCCAGCAGTTCTTGGTCTGGCTCGTCCGGCGCACTTTGGGGTGGTGGCTCTGGCGGGGGACTGCCGGACTTGCCTCCTCGGTTTGGCGGGGGCGGGTTTGGATTGCCGGGGATTTCGGGAGTTGACTTGTTGGGTTGGCCTGATCCCCCGTCTCGGTTCGCTCCTCGCGGCCCTTCCATGCTCGCGACATCACCGCAGAGTTTTTCTCCGGCTTGGGCACGCCGGGAAGGCAATGAGTTGTCGCTTGGATTCTCCACGGTTGCTCCACCCGGCGCACTTCCATTCTTGGGAACGGGGCCAGTGCCCACGAGTTCATACTTGCGTCTTGGCCTCGGAACAGCCGGCTGGACCACACCTCTGGGTTTTGGAACGACCCCGTCCTCCTACGCTCTTTCTTTGGGCAGTCCGACGTTAGGTTTCGGCAAGCGTGGCTACGATATTCTTCCGCAAATTTCGCTCACGCCCTCCAGAGGAGGGCTGGGATTGGCCACAGGCGGTTCGCCGAGTTCGATGACCGGCGGTATTCAAAGCTTCGATTTGGGCCGTGGCCTCGGCTGGGGAAACGCTTGTGACAATATTGGAGGAGGCTTTGGCGGATTTGGGGGCGGAATGGGACTGGGTTCGTAGGTGAAAATAATCAGGATTTCAATATGAGCAACAAAGCAAAACCGGAACTGCCGCAGGCCGTGCAGCAGTTCATTGAGGATTTGGACGGGGCATTGGGCGACTCCTGGTGGGAATCGTTCTCTTTGGATCGCTCGCAAGGGGCGCAGGAAAGGCAGACAGCGACATTGATCTGGCTGTGATCGTGACCGATATGGATGCCGAACGCAGCCGACAGGAGGTGTTCCGTGTCTTCGGTGCGAGTGGCGCTTCGCCGGATGCGGTGGCTCTGAGTGTGGAAAGCTACATGCGGCTGAAGGAATTCTTGCGCGTCGGAGATCCATTCGCTTGGGTGGTCTGCTCCGAAGGGTTTATTCTCAAGGACAGGTCCGAATTGCTTGGACGACTTCAGCAGCAGTGCCGTGCAGCAACGGGAGACCGGAAGGTCGCGCCCACCGTGGGCTATTTGGAGGGCAAGAGCCGCATGCACTACGCGCAAGCGATGCAGTCATTGTGGCAATGCCTTTCCAACCTTCAGCTTTGCACAATGGCGGCTGCGCAGGCCGTGGCCGTTCAACATTCCAAGCGGGACGTGCCTGAGAAAGACCTGGCCGGCCTGGGTGATTGGGGCCGCCTCAAAGAGACATTGCAACAAACCTCGGCTACCCGCCGGGAGATTGAAGCCGTCGAGCGTCTGATTCTCGCTCATAAGCAGGCGCGAACAAATGCGGCGGAATATGCGGGAAGAGACCTTGTGGAAGCTTTGCGAACTGTTGGTGAACTCTGGGCGAGGCTTTTGCCTGGCTTCTCCAAATCAACGGGAGACAAAAAATGAGCGCAACGAACAAATACGGCGAACTGGAGGGCAGTGCATGCCCCAAATGCGGCGATCCAATCAAACCGCAATGGGTGGCGTGTCCCGCTTGTGGCGCGACACTCAACAATGGCTCGGGCACTGAAACAAAAAAGACTTCATCACAACCGGATCGGTTTACATGCCCGGGTTGCGGTGAGAGAGCGACGGCCAATGAGGACGCAAAGTTTTGCGAGACGTGCGCGGCATTCGTCCACGAAGACTGCATGGTTCGGGCACCTGAGCGGCTAAAAGATGGCAAGACGTATTGCGAATACTATTGTCCGGTGTGCAATAAAATTCTGAATTGTGATGTGAAATGACACGAGCGGGTCAACTGGAACGGTAAATCATGAGTGCGACGAACAAATACGGTGAACTGGAAGGCGGGAAATGCCCGGAATGTGGCGATCCAATTAAACCGCAGTGGGTGGCGTGCCCAGAATGTGGAGCCTCTTTGGTAAAAGGCAGACGCGTCGCAGAAGTTTCGACACCAGCCGAGACACCGAAATCTCTTTTCTCTCAAACTTGTCCTGGTTGTGGAGAGAAAGCGACGGCAGCAGGTCAAACAGGTCCGTTTGGCTCATATTCACTTAACAAAGGATACCTCTGTAAGAACTGCCAAGCGTTTGTGCATTTTGGGTGTTTGGTGGACAACGCGCTTTGTCCGGTCTGTGGTTTGGTTGTTGGAAATCTGCTGGTTCCGTATTGAAGATGAAAGCGAATTACTCAACCACGGGCGATTCCGCGCTGCTTATGCGACTCGACGACGCTCTCTCGCTGTTTGATGAACCAGTGTGGCGCGAGTTAAAACAGGCTGTGGAGACACCCGAGCAGCCCAAGCCGGAGACCAGACCGGTGTCCAAGGAATGGTTCCGAGCGAATCCACAGCTTCTCGCCAAAGAGAAGGCGGTGCTCGAAAAACTCCTTTCTGCCTTACCGGAATTCCCGGGCCTGTTTTATCAGAAGCAGAATCCCACGCTGCTCGGTGCCGCAGGCCTGCTACAGGTCACTGGCGCTACCAAGGTAAAGGTGGAGTTGGTCTTTCCGGCGGATTATCCGCAGTCTGCGCCGCGAGTGTTTTTCTTCGGCCCGGCCATCAAGAAAGCGCCGCGTCTGTTGCGCGCGGATGGCTCCATCCCCGTTCCGTTCGGTGCCGATCAGCAGTGGAATCCGGGTTGCAACAGCGGGACGCTTTTGAACTGGGCGTTGGAATGGTTTGAGAGCAACATGGAAGTGAAGCCACCGCATTCTCAGGAGCGTGGCAATGGGAGAACAAGACGATGAATGATTCGTGGACCTTGCCCACTGTCTTCATACTTCGCCAGGCGATGGATGTAATCCGCCGCGAAGCTCTCGGTTCTGATGTGGAGACGGGCGGAATCCTGATTGGTGCAAGGTCGGGCGATGGAGCAGTGCTTGTCACCCACGCGACCCCTCCCGGCCCGCAGGCGGTTCACCATGCCTACTATTTCCAGCGCGACGTGGCATATCAGCAGACTCTGCTGAAAAAGCTGCACGAGCAATACGGCGTGCAATATCTGGGTGAGTGGCACAAGCACCCTCGAAATCTGCCTGTGCCTAGTGGCGGTGATGCCAAAGGCGTGCATGATCTGCTTCATGATCGCGATTACGGTGTGGACGGCATCCTCTTTCCCATCATCATTTGTGAGTCGGACTTGGGGTTTCAACTGCACCCTTTCTACGTAACCCGGCTTGATCCCGAGATGCATTTTCATCCCATGAAATGGCACGAGATTAACTTGGCGATGGAGCCGGATCGCGCATTCACCCAATCCTTTTTTCAAAGGACCAAGCCTGTCAGTCAGAGGAAGGAAACAACGGAGGAGGAGCTTTCCGCATCTGCTGGATCACAGCCTGCGCAAGAAGGAGTTTGGAGGAAGCTCGCGAGTTGGATACCACTGCCGTTCTTTTCGGAAGACGGACAGAAGACACCTGCAAGCGGAGTTTTGAAGGACAAGTCTTCGCAAGACGCGCCGTCTGAAAAGTCACTCCGCTGGTATGAGGCTCAAAACGGACGCTCATTGCTTGCCAAGGAACAGAGTCTTCTCCGCTCCTTTGGTTTGAAGGCAGAGCCGTTCCTGATAGGCGAAGGCAACTTGTGTTTTTCTTTCCCCCGAACCAGCGGACGGGAAATTGTGGTCGTGTGTTCCAAGCAACATCCGGCTCGTGCTCCCCAAGTCCTAATTCGAAGCTCGCCGTCTGCGAAGCATCAAACCATACAAGATGTGGAATGGACACCGCAAAGCATGCTTGCGGACGTCATCGTGCCCCTGTTAGGGCCGGAAATTCAGTCGCCGGCAATTGTGTTTGCCGATGACTCGGTAAAAGCGCAAACGTAGAAAGATAAGACTTATGCCAAGAGACAACACCATTGATAACCTGGAGGAAATCGCCCGCCAACTCGATGAACGCAAGCCGGTATTCGTCAGCGTGGACGGACAGATTCATGACGCAGAAAAACTGAGTCAGGAGGACGCGCATGAGCGTGGGCCTGTGACCCAGTTGAAACCAACAACGTGGTATCGCACATGGAAAGGAGAAGGATTGTGAATCTCGCGCGCTTGAAGCCAGTCACTTGGTATGCCTGGCACGATAAGATGCCGACGCGGTTGCGGCAGGAAACGGAGGCAATGCACAGTCGTTTTCCGGATTTCAAGCTGACCCGTGGCAACGATGGCAAGCTCGGTTGGGTGGGAAAGTTGAAATCAAATCGCGGCAATAGCTACCGCGTCCTGATTGATTATCCGGAGAACTTTCCACATGAAGAACCAAGGGCGTTCATCATTGAGCCGCGTTTTGTCTGTCAGCACATGTGGAAGGATGGGCATCTCTGCCTCATGTATCCCGACGGCGGCACTTGGCAGACAAACACGACGTGCGCAACTATGGTTGCCATCGTGGCGGCGTGGATTTTCTCGTTTGAGAGTCATCAGGCGAATTGTCGAGGCAGCAGCGGCAAACCATGCATGGACCCGCATTGCAAACATTGGCCTGGGAAGAAACTCTAAAGACATCCCTACCATGACAGCCAACCCGCCCAATAGCACATCGTCGCGAGCGCAATCTCAGTATCCCAAGCCTAGCTTGCAATCGCGCCCGATTCTTGAGCGGTTGTCTAATTCCGCCGCCCGGACGCTCCGCCCGGATTCGCTTTTGCTTGAGGAACTTTTGACATCACTCAAGAAAGATCAGTTTGTTCTGCAAATGTTGCGGGAGGAGTTGCGCCGGTATCGGGATGGAAAAGTCTCTCCGGAATTGGTGTCCCGTGCGGCCGTCCGGGTCGAGCAACTGGAGAACGAGTGTGATCTGCTGGGCGCCAATGCCGCGCTGATGTGTGGGGCAACCGCCAAGGCCACGTTGTTGCTCCGGGGATTGATTCAGAAAGATTCCAGCAATTTGGCAGAATCCAGCCGGCCTTTACTGTTCAAATTATTGATTTCCATCGCTTGGGTCGTCGAGGATGCTTCCGTAGCCGAGACTTTCCTTCAGCGGGCTGCGACCGAGGATCAGCAGGGAGACTATGCTCAGTATCTGGCAGGGGTGAATCGGTTGTTACAAGCGCGCGCTGAATTGCGTCAGAAGAAACCCGATGCTGCGGTTAGACTTTGCCAAGCGATGGGCCGGGAGACTCGACCTGACGATCCACTCCGAATTCTGGCCTTGGAACTGCAGGCGGATGCCTTTCGTCAGTTGGGAGATGAGAAGCGCGAGCAGGACGTTCTGGAAGATTGGGAAGGTCTTTTGAAGCGACTGCCGAACGGCCCTTGCGACCTGGCTGTTGAAGCGGAGACGACCACCACCGCGCCTGGCATTTCAGGTGGACCAAGGTCACACGAGATTCTGGAACACTTCAGCCGGCTGGCCTTCCACTTCGAGCGCAATTCAGACACGCGGAATTACGCGAAGGGAATTCTCACAAAGTTTCTCAACACCGCCCAACATGAGTGGATAGATCCAAATCAACCCGTGGCGGGCACAATTCGTGAACGAATGGCCCGTCTTGAATCCCCACCAAGAAACCTCCACTGACGACCGCAAATCCAATTCCGCCCTACCGGCATGGAGATCATTGAACCCAACCGTGCTTTCGGAAGGGTTTCAGACAAAGCTATTGAAGAATTGCTCAATAAGCTGACGACCATGCCGGGCGCAGCTTACTGCGCGGTCGTGGTCGGCAAGGTAGAAGTCAAGGAACGTCAGTTTCGCGTGGACCGGAAACAAGGAGACCCGGTAGATCAGTTGCTGGCGGCACTCGGTGAACTCCATGCGGAATCTTCCAGCGGCACGCCTGCCATTCAGCCTGAAAAAACTGGCGTTATCTCGAAGGGACAACCCATGCAGTGGATCGCGCTGAACCATGAGGAACGCGCACCCGACATTCGCGCTCTTTCCTTCGGCCTCCGGGTGGATCAGGTGGGTGACGAAATGGATTTGTCGCTGCATCTCCTATTCACCTATACGCCACCGTTGGGGGCCGATGATCGTGACGAACTGGCCGGGCTGCTGCGCAAGAAGCCGGAGGAACTTGGCGGCTACCGCGCCTTGGAGGCGGGAGTTGTGGACCTGATCAAGCGGGCTGCTCGACGGGTCGGACAAAGAGCCGGTGGTTCAGTCGGTCGCCAACAAAGGAAAGGTCCGGTGCGCTTGTGAAGTCAGATTTCCTCAAGATTTCCTTTCTCCCGGATCTCGCCATGCCGAAATACGGCGCGCGGTATGGTGCATCAGCGGCAAAGTGTGCCGGCGGCGTCCTTGCGAACATTCTGGGGCTGCTCGAACCCGAAACCGGAGATTGGCTGCTACTCCGCTACTTTTACCAACCAGATTCAAAGTTGCCCCAAGACCGGCTTCGGTTATTCGTCCGTGTTCATGCCGGGGACAAAGTTGCGGGTAAGTTCCAATTCCCCGGCGAGCATCTTCTGAAGGAATTCTATTCCTGGACGCCTGTTGCGCCAGACCAAATCGGTTTGGGTTTCCAGGATGAGTCGGCACCGTTGTTCGTCGTGGATCGGAATGAGGAGTTGCTTCACGACCCCGAAAAAGACCTTCTGCATTACGCTCCCGTCGCCTTCCTGGAAGATCAGCCTACTCTGGCTGACGGGTTGAATATCGAACGCTTTGTTCCATTCGCTTACTGTTCCGTGCCTCGTTGATATCAGCGCCCGGCCCCTGGAGTTAACTGATGGGGTTGGTCAGGCGCTGCTTTCGTTGCTGCGCGATCTGGACCGCCATGCTTCCGCGTTTGATCCCGAGCGGCGGGACGCAGGCTCCATCGAGGACCTTTCGCGCCAACACGATTTGCTCGCGGCCAGGCATAAGGATTTCTATCAGCAGTATTTTGACACGCTGTATTCTGGTCGGATTTGTGAATTCGGCATCCGCGTGATGTCCGCAGACAAACGGGAAGGAGCATTGGTCGCGCGTTCTTTGGCCGAAGCCCTTGGTGCTGGCGGCAAGGCGCGAGTCCGGGAAAGACCTTCCGGCAAGACCCCGCTTCGCATGGCTGTTCGTGCTGGGGAACACTTTGTAGAGCAATCCAAGTTGGCCAACGGCGCGGTTTGTTTCTCTGACCGGCTGGCCGGTGTCCCCAAAAAGCTGCAAACAGCAGTTGAGGAGCAGTTCCTTCGCGCCACGGAGTTGTCGCACCTGTGTTTTTTGGCGGACATGCAAACGGCGGGTCGCATGCTCACATTGCCGACTTCGGATGGGCTTTACCTGCGAACGATACGCATCGAAAGCGAGATGCGCGGTGTGCGACCGGGCGGCAAAGAAAAGCAGGGGCTAATCGAGATCGGCACGGAAGCAGAGCGACCGTCCAATCTCGCCGTTGGACTGGACCAAGCCCAGAAGCATCTTTTCGTCGCCGGCGTGACCGGCAGCGGCAAGACCACGACCATTCTGAATATCCTCCAGCAACTTTGGGAGAAACACCAAGTTCCCTTTCTGGTGTTGGAGCCTGCCAAGAGCGAATACCGAATCCTTGCGGACGGCAAAGGAAAGCTGGCAAACGATTTGAGGATCTATTCACCTGGCAACGAACGGCTCTCGCCATTCCGCTTCAACCCGCTGGAAGTTCCCTCCGGTGTGACAGTCGAGGAACACATTTCCGCGCTGGAGACCTGTTTCGCCGGGGCCATCCCAATGTCAGGCGGTCCGCTGCCAAGCCTGATCAGCGAGGCAATCGTGAGATGTTACGAAGAGGCGGGTTTCAGTCTGGGCGACGAGGAGAGCATAGGCCGACCGTGGCCCACCATGAAGACGCTGGTTTCCTCCTGCGAGGAAGATCATGGAAAATCGCGGTTACGTCGGCGAGGTGAAGGCCAACCTTCAGACCGCCATTGATGTTCGGCTCAACTCGCTCTGCCAACGCAGTGTCGGGCGCATGTTCTCCTTCAATCATTCGTTCCCGTCGCTCGACGAACTGATGCGCTGGCCGACCATTTTGGAGATGGACGCTTTGAATCTCGATCAGCAAAACCTCCTGGTGCTGTTCCTACTGAACTCCATCCGGGAACGGCTTACCCGGCAGGGTCCGGCCAAGGGCTTGAAACATGTGATCGTGCTGGAGGAGGCGCATAATCTCATCGGGGTGCAGAGCGCCAAGGGACAGGTGTTTGAGGATTTCGCCGACCCGCGTGGCCATGCCGCGCGTTTTCTCGTGCGCATGCTGGCGGAGATTCGCGCTTTTGGTGAGGGAATCATGGTGGTGGACCAATCTCCTGCCGCCATTGCGCCCGAAGTGCTCAAGAACACAGCGGTCAAAATCGTGCATCGGACTGTTTCCGAAGACGACCGGGATGCGCTCGCGGCAGCCATGCTGATGGACAAGTATGCACATGAGGAATTAGCCCGGTTGGAAGTGGGCGAAGCGTTTGCCTACAACGAACGACTCTACCGTCCCGTGCGCGTGCGCTCGCCATACGTTATCGAAGGGATGACCAGACCAGATGACCTGTCTCTACAGAAGCATGTGGCCTCGGCTGATTGGTATCAAGCGTCGCAGGAGCGCAGGCTCGATAATTTGCAGCGCAAGCTGGAACAGCTTCGCAATGCACTGCGGAAGGGCTTGGTTGCATCTCTCCGTGAAGCTAAGCATCCCGAGTTTGGCAAGGATGTCCGGACTTGGCACGACTCGTTGCTCGTGCTGGTTGAACAATTTCGTCTCAAGTCAAAACAGATTATCGCTGACGCCATGTTGGATCGGGCGTTGAGTGACAGCGCGACGAAGATTGGGAATTCCCATCTGGAGCGGATTCGAGAACTGGAGTTGGAGGCAGCAAAACAAATACCCCGGAGGAAATATGCCGCGAAAAAGCAAAAGCGAATTGCAGGAAAATAAGCAGGAACGCGAAGAGCGAACCGACGCTGAAGAAGAAGTCTCTGCCGAAATCAAAGACGATGCCGATTCTGCCCAATCAGATTGGTCGGGTCAGGACGATCCGGTGTTGAGCGATACGGCTGATGCGCTGAACGCTGCGGCCGAGGCGCTAAAGTCGGACATCCAAGGGCAGCACGGAGAACAGGCAGAGAAAGTGGACGAGTCCATCGAGACCCAGCGGAAAGAGGTCAGCGAACCTGCTCGTGAAGACGAATCCATTGAACGCTCGGCGGGTGATGAACTGGATGCCGCCTCTGGTCGAAACAAACGTTTTGGGAAGAATCTCTCGGATGCTGGCGAACAGCGCCGTGATGCCGAGCAGTTTTTGGCGGAGCTTGCCGAAACTGATGAGGCCGATCAGGAACAAAGCAAGGAAACACTCGACGCACATCGCCGGGCCGTCGAGCAGGCGATTCAGAACATCCGGGAGTTTTAGAAGGTTCGGAGAATTCCCATGAGCAACCTGAACAAATACGGCGAGATCGAGGATGGTGGATGCCCTCACTGCGGTAATCCGATCAAGCCTGATTGGGTGGCTTGTCCAGAATGTGGCGAGCTTCTGGAGTCACCCAAGCCAGAACCATCTGAGGTGCGAGAACCCGAAAAAAGGGGCGTTCAAACGGTTTCTCCCCAGATTAACCCCCGCCCAACACTGTCCGAGGATTTGCGTTGCCGCGTCCTTGCTGATTACCACGAGCTTTCCGACCTGAAGCGCTTTCGTCAGCGCTTCTCATCCATTTCGGGGGAGAGTCGAGTTGGTGAATGGCAGCGGGCTGCGAAGGTTGGGATGCCAGAAGCTCAATATCTCCTCGCCTGCTGTTATTTCTTGGGAAAGGGTGTTGCCCAAAATGACGAGGAGACTGTTCGATGGGTCCGAAAGGCGGCGGAAAGAGGCATTCATAACGCGCAGTTTTTCTTGGCAGTATGTTATAGCAATGGTTTCGGCGGCTTGCCCAAGGATCAAGCGCAGGCAGACCGGTGGTCAGAGCGCTACCCTATATCCGATTTAAGTGAAGCAGAGTTGGACCGGTGGATAGAGAATGCGAAGCTGGTGGAAGACTTGGTCTTCAAGAAACAAAAGGGATATTGTTTCATTACAACGGCTGCGGTTCAGTCGCTTGGCCTTAACAACGACTGTCGTGAATTGAATCTTCTGCGGGCCTTCCGCGACTCCTACATGCGGGCGACGCCTGCACGGTGCCAGCAGGTCACACTGTATTATTCCCTTGCTCCGCGCATTGTGTGCCAAATCGAGTCGAGAGCTGATGCTGCATCAATATGGCGACACCTGTGGTTTGGCCACATCCAGCCTGCTGTCGCAGCCATTGAGAGGGGTGCCCTCCAAAAAGCTCACAAGGGCTATGCGGCAATGATACGCGAAGCGTCGCGACGATTTCTTCCACCAGCATGAGCGCACTCAACAAATATGGTGAATTGGAGGAAGGCAACTGCCCTAAATGCGGCAAGCCGATCAAACCAGACTGGAAGGCTTGTCCAAGTTGCGGCCACAGCTTCGACCGCAAAACAGTAACCGAATCGCACAATCAAAACGCGGCTCAAGCGCGGACGCTGCTGAAACAACTCCAAACTGCCGTCAATGAATATTCTGCCCTTGAGGCTCGACGTGGGTTGGCCGAAGAAGCTGTCAATCAAATTTACGGTTTGAAAGGTGAAGAATGGCTGGATGAACTGGGGAGGATCGAGCAAAAATTCGATGCATCTTCGAAGCGGATACTGGAGCTGATCGAAAGGTGCAAATGCCTTTGTCGCGATTTGGAAATTAATCTTGGAATGAGCGTTCGAGAGAGTGCGGAGTTGGAGGGAAAATGTGAATTGCTAAAGTGGAGCAAACAAGGGGTTCAATCACGGCTTGACTATTACAGAGCAAAGATTCTCAACTAAAAATGTCAGACCTGAACAAATATGGCGAGCTTGATGAGAGCGCATGCCCCAAGTGCGGTCATGTTGTTCAACCAGATTGGAAGACCTGTCCTTTCTGCTCAACCAAGCTCGAATCAACCAAGTGCTCCAAGTGCGGACGCCCGCTGAAGGTAGAATGGAAAACCTGCCCATGGTGTGGTGACAAAGACCCCGGCTTAGGTTCCATTAAAGAAACATGCGTCCGTTGTAGCCAGAGGGCCGATTTGGGGCCGGTTTATCAGTGTCCAGACTGCGCGAGCGTTGTGCATACCTACTGCGCGACCGTCGGCAAGCGAGTGAGCCAGAGTGGAAGCTACAGTATCCTATCCCAGTGCGAGGTTCATTGCCCAAGGTGCGGTAAGCTGCTCGGAACACGTGAGGACTGTGTCGAACCGCGCAAATAATGGAACAATTATGAAACAGCGCAAAACCAACGATCAAACCCGTTCACGGACAAAGCGCGCCAAACCCGCGTCCGTGAATGATGTCTTTTCCCGTATTCGAGGGATTTTTGAAACAAAGATGCTTTCTGGAAAAAGGGTGGCCATTATCGGCCTTGGCACTGGCGGGTCGGTATGCGCCGACCAGTTGGCGCGATGCGCTGTGGATCACTTTCGATTGGTGGATTTTGACCGGTTGGAAATCCACAATATCGCCCGTCATACCTGCGGCTGTAGTGACATTGGCCGGTTCAAGACCGAGGCGGTAGCTGACCGCATCCGGAATGTGAACCAGCAGGCCGAAGTCGAGACTTTCGAGGAGGATGTGGTCAAGAAACCGGACTTACTCGAAAAAGTCATCAGCGGCAGCAGCCTGGTGCTGGCTTGCACGGACAATAATCGTTCCCGTTACGCAATCAACGAAACCTGCCTCCGTCTCGATGTGCCGGCGGTCTATGCCGGAGCGTATGAACGGGCGTTCGGAGGATTCGTGATGCGGGTCGTTCCAGGGAAAACTCCCTGTTACGACTGCGTGTATGGCGCTCTCCAGCAATCCTTGGGTGCGGCTCCCCACAAGCCTGGGCCTATTGCCTATTCAGAGTTGGAGGATGCCTCAGAGTTCAAGGCGGAGCCGGGTCTGTGCGTTGATGTCCACATGATCGCGCTCATCCAATCCAAGATGGCCTTGCTGACGCTGCTTCGCGGGATGGACAGCAAGCTGGAGGATTTCCCAGCCGATTTCCTGCTTTGGGGCAATCGAAAGGAATGGATTTTCCCGGAGCCGCTTTACTGCAAATTCGCCAAGACCTCATTCCGGGCAGATTGCCCGACTTGCCAGGCTGCAAAGTTGCGCAACGAAGATCTTGCTAAAGCCAAAGAGGAAGCCCGGCGGATCATTGAGGGAGCCGCATACGACCCTGCCCTAATGCAGAGTGTCCGGCAGACAAAATGAGTCGAACCCTTTTCACCGTATGGCCACAGAGACAACAACCAATAGTGCGACAGAGGGGCTAGGACAGAGGGATTTTGGCATCGCCGACGGAACAGCCAGTCAAGCAACCAATCCCGTTGCTGCCCAAACTTCGCTTCAACAGGATTACAGGGAATCGAATACATCCCACCGAGCCTTTTCTGAGCAGTCATCGGCTGCATCATCTTGGGGCGGCCGTGAAACGCTTCAGTGGGCGGGCCTGCTGCTACTCGCCAGCTTTGTAACGGCGGCAATTGCATTCTGGGGCCGCAAACGCTGGAAAGGCCATCAAGTTGCAACACATCAGGCTCGCCTAGTTTCTGGCCAACAACAGCCCGAGGCTCTTAGCACCGTCAAGCCGTGGTTGCGGAAAGCCCTCGCGCAAGGATTGCTGATCCAGTTTGGCAATGAAACTGACGAACAGAGCCGCGCCAGAATCATTGCGGGACTACACGTGCTTGCGGCAAATACTTCGGAGAAGACGGGCATCAAGGTCGCCGATGTAGTTAAGCTTTCGTTTCAAGATGCTTCTCCCTTGGTTCGGCAAATAATCGTGGATCGGTTATTCAGAGATCCTTCCCCATCTATTGGGAAACTATTCGCAGAACGCCGTGCGATGGAACCTGATTCCAGCGTGAGGGTTTCAATTACGGATGGCCTGATCAGAGGGAAATTGCCTGAGCTTCAGGCAGCCAAGACCGCCGGAGATTTCGACCGCGCAAATGAAGTGGTGAGGGAACTTGAAGCTCTAGGATGGGATAGTGAGCAAGCCGCTTCGGAAATTGCTGTGCTTGCTCGTATGCAGCAGGAGGTTTGGGAACAAGAACGCCTCGCACAGGATGAGGCAAAACGCAAATCGGCAGCCGCGTCCGCCCATCGCGCAGCCGAAGCGCTCTCAAAACGCAACTGCGACATGGCCGAAGAATTGGCGATGAACTCCCTCGGCGAAGATCCGCAGAATGAGCAGGCTCGAAACTTGTTGCGAGACTTGCCGCAGTTTCGGCGTGATTTGGACGAAGCGGAGCGTGCGCGTCAGTTGTCTTGCCGCAAGAGGGATGCCGCCGAACATCGGCAGCAAGCAGAGAAGTTTCTTACAGACCAGGAATACGAAGCAGCCAGTAGAGAATTGCTCGCATTGCGAGCGCTCGACCCAGACGACGTGTGGGCAGCCCAGAATCTTGAGAATTTGGCTGCCCTTCAGGAGACAGAAGCGAAGTTCGGAAGCCCAGGAAGCCTTAAACAAGCGGGATCAGCGTATCCGCGAGCTGCATCACGAATTGGAAGGTAAGTGGAAGCGCGAAGAATTTGAGGATGTCGAAAAAGCGGTTCGGGAACTGATCTCGCTTGAACCTCAAGAGCCGAGACACAGCGCGTCTCTCACTGCTGTTCTCGAAGCTCAACGGATTGCTGTTGCCAATCAACTTCACAGTCAAGCGAAAGAAGCCATTGGCTCCGGGAAATTTGACCTGGCTGACGAAAAATTGCGCGATTTGCTCATGACAGAGCCGGAGGCCACGAGGGCTAAAGGGCTTTACAATCAGCTCTCTGTGCTTCGGGAGATGCATAAAGAAGCGAAGGGCCGTCGCAGCGCAACGAGAAGGCAACACCTTGCTGAGGGTTGGAGGAGGAAAGCGCATATACTCATTGCAGAGGGCAAACATGAAGAAGCAAGAAAGGCCGTTAACAAATTTGCGGCGAGTTCGAGCGATGCTCCGGCTGCATCTTCCATGATGGTGCAAATTGAAGAAGCAGAGCGCCGCAAGAATGCCAACAAGATCAATCAGAAGGCGGCCCTGTTGCTTGAGGCAGGAAAGTTGGACGAAGCCGAAAGCACCTTGCGCTCCTTGCTACCGTATGAGGACAACCCGACGCGCATTGAGGAAGCTTTGAAAGGACTATCCGTGCTCCGTTCTCAAGAAGCTGAGACGAGACTGCGGGAAACTGAAACGCAGAAAATGGACGAAGCGGCCAAAATGCGGAAAAACGTCATGGCTTTCATGCGCGAAGCTGCCTTCGACAAAGCTGAGGGTGAGCTGCGAGCACTCTTGGCATTGACTCCAGACGACAATCTGGAGCGACTGCTAACGGACATGCCCGAAGTGCGGCACAAACACCAAATGTCCGCCGATGCCGCAAGCGAAGTGGAAAATCTCGCAAAAGCAGGAAAAACCTTCGAGAAGGCGCAGGAATTATTCGCAACAGGCCGGTTTGATGAGAGTGCAAAACACTTGCGTAAAGCAATTGCACTAGACCCATCCAATGAAAAAGCGGTAAGATTACTACGTCGGGTTTTTGAAATTGATCATTCAGCAGTGTCCCAGTCATCGCCATCCCGCACCAAACTGGATGCTTACGGCCAGATTGTGGATGGCGGTTAATCCTACAAATGGAGGCGACTTAGAACCATCGGCGCATCCTTGAAAACCATTTGGCTGTAGTTCCATCCGATTCCAACGGCGGCAACGTCACCCGCCGAAACCCTCGTTCACAGTGGACGAGCACGCACTCGTGGTCGCGGAGATTGCGGAGCTTGTGCGGTTTGATTTTGTGTTCCTCGGTTTCGGTGTAATTCACGTTGCGCTTTCCGGCACTGTAACCCCATGAGCGTTTTACCACCCGCTTTTTGCCGATGAAATCGGCGGCTTGAACGGCATCGGCTTCGTCGGCGGAGCGGAAAATCATCCGGTTGCGAAGATTCAAGGTCAGGACTTTTGATTTGTCGTTGCCGAGCGGCGGAATAAGCGAAGTCGTGCTTTGCGCGGCGGCGACGATGGTGGCGCCCGCCTCGCGGATCACGTCCACGCAATTGTAATCGCTCGTGCCGTCTTCGCTGGCCGTCATAAACCGCTGCGCCTCGTCGGCCCAGAGGATGAGCAAGTTGTCTTTCGCGCGGTCGGCCTTGGATTTGTCGAAACGGCGCAAGGCATGATTGTAATAAAGCAGCTTCAGGAATGTGTTCACATAACGCCGTTCGGTCTGAAACTTTTGCGGCATGGTCGTGAGGATGATTTTGCCCTGGTCAATCGCCGAAAAATCAAACGTGCTTTCGCCGGTGCAAAACACTTCGGCAACTTCCGGCGTCAGGAAGTATTGCAGATAATTGCCGATGGTTTCGCGGACGCCGCCAAATTGCTCGGCAGGTTGGGTGAGAAAACGGTCGAGAAAGTGTGCGTAAACGGCGGCCCGGCGCGGCGTTTCGAGGAGATTTTCAAGATTTTCCATTTCTTCTTCGAGCAGGTCGCCGATTGGACAACAATTCATACGCGTCGAGCAAAGTCACGGGGCGGTTCAATTCAAAGAGCATTTCGAGCGCGTGCGCGATGTGGGTCTGCGCCTGGCTTTTGAAAAAGCCTTTGTCCCCGCCCTGGCCAAGACTCGTGGCGGTGTCCACGATAAATTTGGCGTAGGTGGAGAATGGAATACTGCGGTCGCCGGTCAGGTTGTAGCGATTCGGCGGCGTCCACTGCGCATCGGTGTCGTTTGCGCGGATTTGCAGATGAATCAAATCGTGTTCGCGGCCGTAGTGACGCGCCATCGCCGCGAGCGTTTCCCAATAAACGCCTTTTTCGTCAACGCACAACCCGCCCCATGTCGGTTCGTTTTGAAAAACTTGATGCGCCAGTTGGTTGATGCCGGAACTGGTTTTGCCAGAGCCGGTGTCGCCGGTGATGAGCCAGCCGCGACAAAATTGATTGCGTTTCCACTTCAGACCGCCGAGCCGCGCGACGCAGCCTTTGCGATTGCGAGGAACGAACAAAAGCCAAACTGCGATGAGCGCCAGAAGAATTCCGCCAGCCGCCAAGAAGTATTGCGGATGCCGCAACGCGAGCATGAGGTCTGGCGGCAGCATTATCGGGTCGAACGGAATGAGGTGAGTTTCATCGCCACGCCCTCCCGATGAGATAGCCGGCCAGCAACGCGGCGAGCGCGGCAAAGATCGCGGCGGCGCGGGTGATTCTCGACGGCACGGTAGCCGGTCGGCTGGCTTCGCAGCAGCTTCCAGCAAGGCCGATGACTGTTGTTGAAATGTCTGCGCCGCGCCGAGCGAGCTTGCGCGATGTCCGCGCGAAATTGCTCAAAGGACGGGAATTTCCCGGCGGCGAAGTTCATCCCAATGCTGCTGGTGGATTCGGAACAATTCGACAAGCAATATCACCGCGTCGTCTTCTCGCAGCCGATGTTTATCGCGCCACTCGGCAACGGCCTTGGTGAATTCCTCGTCGAAGTCCGGCGGCTGTGTGCTGGGCTTGGACATCACTTTGAGGGCAGAAGCAGGTTGGCGGCAGATTCAATTTCAGCGTAAAAGTTTCCGCTGCCAGGTTTGGAGTCGTTGCCGGTCGAGCAGGCTGAACGCGGGATGTTTCGCCGCTGCTGTGATGGTCAGATTCTCGGCGTTAAGCGCCTCGACCAGCCAGTCCTGCATCCGGGTCATGGTGATTTCCCGTCCGCCGAGCTTGTCTTTGAGCAGCGCGCGGACTTCGCACGATTCAAAGATCGTGAAACTGTCGCTGTGCGCGGCGTTGCGGACGACGACGTAACTGCACTGGTTTCCGAACTCGTCGGTCAGCCGTTGGATTTGTTCCACGCTGTCCGACTCGTGATTCACCGGCATGACGAGCGTGAGCTTTGCGCCGAGCGCGGACAGCACGGCGAACAGGTCAATTTCGGCGAAGAAATCAATAAACAGGTCGGTGGACGCGGCGCGGCAATCCATGAC
The DNA here is from genome assembly GCA_963707025.1 of uncultured Verrucomicrobiae bacterium. Taxonomy (GTDB): domain Bacteria; phylum Verrucomicrobiota; class Verrucomicrobiia; order Limisphaerales; family Palsa-1400; genus JBEKOF01. The sequence goes on from CAVPOM010000010.1 coordinate 88,399, forward strand.
GACCAGATTTGCCTTTTCCAACGCGGCGAAAATGGCGTCAAGCGTCGCGCCGTTTGGACAAGTCGAGGAAGCGCGTGTCGGGATGAAACCGTTTCAACGTCGAGTTCTCGTTGTCGCTGTCAATCGCGACATGGGCGATGCCCTTGTCTTTGAGGATACTGGACGAAGTTGACGGCGAAGAAACTTTTGCCAACGCCGCCTTTGCCATTAAGGATGAGAATCAGTCTTTTCATTGTATTGTGGGTTGAGTTTGCGGATTTGGGCGATGCGCGGTCCGCGTGGACGATCTGCGGCAGCCTCGGAGTTCGGGCGGCTCGCCGGGCACAGTGGTGGCTGGCGCAGGGAGAACGAACTTGGTTTCACCTTGCGGTTCGACGGCGGGAGGCCGTTTCCTGGGAGTGCGGCGGTGTGGCCGGATGTTTTCGCCCAGCACTTCGTGACAGAAATCAGCAATGGCCGTCTTGCCGGCTGGCAGACAATGTTGCGTGAGCAATTCAGCGATGGCACGGTACGAAGCCCGTCTCTGCCGCAACTCGACGATGACATCCTTGGCCGGCAGCAAGTTCTCGAACTTCTGTTGGTGACGCGGCGTAAATTCCGACACCGCTTTGCGGACATTGTTTGGATCAAATGCGGACATACGCGGATAATGTCTGGAGATGAATCGTCCGCAGTGCGGACGCGATGCAACCGTGACCCGGACATTTGACGGATTCAACACGGTCGCGGACTGTCCACGAACACGGACTGGATACGGTCATGGACTGTGCGCGGCTGCGGACTGGACGCGGACACGGATAGTTTGCGGACGTGGACTGGTCACGGACGGCTTCGGCCCGGACAGGGACGCGGACAGGGACTGACTGCGGACGCGGCTGCGGGCATGGCCAGGACACGGTTACGGACTGGACACGGCCACGGGCGTGGCACGGATGCGGACTGGTTTCGGACTGGACGCGGTCGCGGACTGGACACGGCCACGGCCGGCTGGCCGGGCTATTGCGCGGACATTCCGCGTCCAAACCGCGACCACTTCGCGGACTCAAAAACCTGCCTCCCGGCAGGAGTAAGGCGTGCCCTGTCTTAAACATGATGAGAAACACATTGCCTCCCTTGTTGCAGCAATTCATTACGCCAGGATTCCAATTGCGCGGCGACAGTTTCGATGCGTGTAGTTTGTTCAATCGTCCGGGCTTCAATGTGGCCAGGTTGTTGGTCGTGAAGCTGTGAGTCGGACAATTCGATCATCGTGTTGACGGCGTTGTGATTGATGTGTTCGCCAAATTTTTTGAGCACCTCGATGGCAGTGCGAATTTGGGCTGTGGATGGTGTTTGCATAATCAGATGTTCAGATGCGGATGCCGTGAGATGGTTTGTGCGCGAGTTCTTGCCGGTGTCCTGGTCGGCGTTTGGAAAGCCACTGTGCCCGTCTCAATTCAGTTGCCGCGACCGGATGTGCCCACGGTTCACTGAATCCGAGTCGGGCGGCTCCTTCCTCGGCTGCGAGCTTTGTGGGAGCTTCAACCACGGTGCGAAGTGGATCACCCATCACGCGGGCATATTCCCGGTCGGTGTGGTAAATGCCCCACAGTTGGTTGCCCGGCTTCAGAGTCGCGGTCGTGCTCATGGAGGCAGTTCATCATAATCCGAGGGAGCAATGGTGTGTCAGGCACACAATGACCGCGCACAGTCCGTGTAATGTCCGGGTGTGGTTACGGCAAAGACACAATACAACCTGAAAAACGCGCGGGAATACTTCGAGGAACACCTCTGCGTCGGCGATTACTACGATGAAGGGCAGCGCGTGGCCGGCGAATGGGTTGGCGTGGGGGCGGAGCGGCTCGGATTGGCCGGAAAAGTCCGCGCCGATGATTTTCTGCGGTTGTGCGAGAATCAGCATCCAGCCACTGGTGAGAAATTGACCCACGGAATTGAACACCACGCGGATTAAGGATGGTCAGACCGTGGCCAACCGGCGGATATTTTATGACTTCACATTTTCCCCGCCGAAATCGGTTTCGCTGGCGGGCTTCCTCGGCGACGACGAGCGGATTTTCAAAGCTCACGACCGGGCGGCGCGAGTGGCGTTAAAAAACTTCGAGGACTTCGCGGCAACCCGTATTCGCATTGGTGGCGCGCGTAGTGAACGGCTGACGGGCAATTTTGCCGCCGCGTTGTTCACCCACGACACCTCACGCGCGCTCGACCCGCATCTGCACACGCACTGCATTGTTTTCAACGCCACGTTTGACCCGGTGGAAAACCGCTGGAAGGCGTTGGAAAATTACGAACTTCTTGCGCGCCCGAAAATTTGCCGAGAATGTCTATTATCACGAACTCGCCCGCGACCTTCGGTCTTTCGGCTACCAGATACGAAACCGGGCGCGCGGTGATTTTCAAATCGAAGGCATCTCTGAAGAATTGTGCGAGCGATTTTCCAAACGGCGTGGACAAATTGATGCGGCGCTGGCCAAATTGCTGGCCGAAAAACCAGAACTCAAAGCTGGCAACATTGCCGAATTGAGGTCACGGCTTGCAGAATCAGAGCGAACTCGAAAGCAAAAGACATTGAGCCGCGATGAACTTCGGGCGTTGTGGGATGCGCAATTGAGCGAGTCTGAACGTGCGTTCATGCACCAGCTTCCAAACCAACCAGCAGTCAAAGTGGAGGAACAAAAACCTGTCAACGTCAGTGAAGCCGTGCAGTGGGCGGAGGAACATTTGTTCGACCGCAACTCGGTCGTGCTGGAATGTCAGTTGTGGCAGGAGGCATTGGGCCGGGCGCGTGGTGAGGGTTTTTCCGTTTCCGATCTCAAGGAATTCACCCAGCGGCGTGGCTATATCCGGGACGAAGCGCGTCCAGGCGAAGTGACTCTGCGTGAAGTTCTGCTGCGCGAATGGGAAATCGTTCAGACCGCGAAAGAGGGCGTCGGGGATTGTCTCCCGCTGGTGTGCGAATCCCCGCCCGGCGAATCCGCAACTCGACAATGAACAACGCCAAGCCCTCGAATCCTTGCTGCGTTCGACAAATGGCGTTTCTGTTTTTCGCGGCGGTGCGGGCACGGGCAAAAGTTTTGTCCTGCGCGAACTGGTGGAGCAACTGCGGCAGTCTGGCCGGGGCGTGGTCGTCCTCGCGCCGCAACGTCAGCAAGTCGTGGAAATGGAGAAGGCCGGATTTCCGTCGCCAACGACGGTCGCCAATTTTCTCATCAAGCGTGAACTGGCTGACAGCGCCGTCATCGTGGTGGACGAAGCGGGGCAGATTGGCGGGCGGCAGATGTTGGAGCTTGTCCGGTTGATCCATGAGCGACACGGACGGCTGGTTCTCTCCGGCGACACGCGGCAACACGGAGCGGTTGAGGCTTCGGATGCGCTGCTTGCCATCGAACGCCATGCCGGCGTGAAGCCGGTCGAACTGCACAAGATTCGTCGGCAAGACCCGGCGCTCGGTCGTGATGACGAGGAACGCAAGCGCATCAGGCTGTATCGGAAAGCGGTCGAAGCGGCGGCGGCTGGCAAGTTGGGCGATTCGTTTGAACGCCTCGACAAAATGGGCGCGATTGTCGCGTGTGGCATTGGCGAACAAGCCGACAAGCTCGCCGACGAATATCTCCGGCTCGCGGAGCAAAACGCTTCGGCGGTCGTCGTCTCGCAAACTTGGGGCGAAGTGCATCGCGTCAACTCGCGCGTGCGTGATGCGTTGAAAGGAAAAGGATTGCTCGGCGCGGCAGACTCGGCGGTTCAAGCACTGGAAAGAATTGACCTCACCAACGCGCAGAAGCGCGATGAGCGTTTCTATCCGCCAGATGCCGTCATTGTTTTCAATCAGAAAGTCCGCAATGCCGAACCGGGCGCGAAAGGCAAGCTGGCGGGCATTTTGAAATCGAGCGTGCTTGTTGAAGTCGGCGGGAAATTCGTGACGGTCTCGAACCGATTGCTCGACCGCATCACGGTCTGCCAGGCGCGCGAGCTTTCTGTCGCTGATGGCGACCGTCTGCATCTCAAGGCCAATCGCAAGCTGGCGTCAGGCGGGCGCGTCACCAACGGTGAACTCGTCACCGTGAAATCTGTCCGCGCCGATGGCGGAGTTGAACTGACTGATGGCCGCGTCTTGGACAAAACATTCCGTGAATTTCTTCCCGGCTACGCGGTCACGTCCTACGGTTCACAGGGCAAAACCGTGGATTACGTCCTGTTTTCCGATTCGACGGTCAAGCCGGCAACGAACGCGCAACAATGGTATGTGACCATTTCGCGCGGGCGGCGCGGCATCCGCATTTTCACGCCGGACAAGCAGCAACTTCGTGAGAATATCACCCGCTCCGGTCATCGGCCACTGGCGATGGAATTTGCGGCCGGTTCTGTCCCGCGCGGACAGCATCGGCTTTGGAATCGGCTGCACGGTTATCTTATTCGCTTCGGTCGTCGAGCCGCCGAACGAATTTTCCGTCTCCATCTGGCTCAACAACATCAACCAAAACATCAAACCATACAAAAACATGAGCACAAAAACACCCGAATGTTGGGCCAGCGACCCACAGGCACGCGGATTACGCATTGAAGTAACGCCAGAGCGTTCACTGTTGTTGCCGCACAATCATTTCATCTTTGCGGAACTCGACAGTGGCGGCGACGAGCAAAACCTCAAGCTCGTCTTCACCACGCACGAGATTTCCGTTCGCGGCCATCATTTGCGGCGGATTGAAACGGTCATGCAGCGGATGGAATTGTCGCTGCTCGCCAAGTTGCCAAGCAATCAGCGGAAGCTCATCACGGAAGGTCAGCCAATGGTGTTGGAGATTGAGGTGACCGAAACAACTGATGCCGAGAAGAAGGCAAAATGAATCGTTGAGGTAAATTGAAAATCTAAGGAGGAAGCCCCGTTTCCTCAGCAACCAAATGAGGCGATTTGTCTGGCCGGTTTCCGAGTGCCGGGCATCTCACAAATGACTATGAGCATGTAGCGGGTAAATTCAGATGGAAGCAATACGGTCGTAAATCGCCAGTAAAATTGGGAACGCTGACGCCGAAAGGATATTGCCAATCAATGAAGCGAGCAGACATTTGAAAATTGACGGTGATGCCAGGTTAGATTTGGCCGATGGGACAAACCGGCAAATCAGATAAATCAGGGTTCCCTCGACCACCACCACCAACCCTTCGCCAATTCCTACGGCGAAAGCCGGGCGCATATTTTGTTCCAGCCAAAGGAATCCCAGAAACGCCGGATATGTGAACAGATGAATGCCGACGAGCCATAAAATGAAGAAGCGTGGTTTTTTTGAACGCCAAAGCATCAATAAAATACAAACCACCTCCAACAAGATGGCGCAGACGATCAGGAAAGTGATTTCCGGCGTGAGAGGTTTTTCGGGCATCTCAATGGGGTTGGCACTCGCAGAAGCAACCGGAAGAAATGCCGCAGCGAGAAACGCCAGACGCCGAAAGTAATTTTGCGTTTTCATTTTATTCCAGCTTTGGCGGCGGCTGCGGGATCAATTTCTTTGAGCTGATTTGTCGCACTCAGCCGGACATCTTCGTTGGGGTCGTTCAACAATTTTACAAAAATTGGAATCGCCTGTTGGCGCCATTGGGGAAAATCTTTGCCAATTCCATCCGTCAAATTATTGGCGGCTTCACCGCGAACTTCCGGAAACTGGTTGGTCAATCCCTTGAACAGAATTGGCATGGCGTTTGATCCCGTTCCAACCGTTGCAAGCATGGCAAACAAGGCGGTGTCCTGATTGGTGCCGTCCATGAGCGACTGCAATGGCGGAAGCGCCGGGTCGGCGTTTTCGCCCAAAGTGATGAATGCCCTGACGGCATCAATGTTGACTTCGGGAGGCGCGCAGACCAAAGGGTGGTTGCAAATAGACGATTCGTTTAAGCAATGCAGGTATGGCATTCGTTCCCATCTGCTGGAGTGCCTGTTTCGCCTCTTCTGGAAAATGCACCGTCGTTATCGTGCGACTTCAGCCATTCTCCCAGGCTCTTTGCCTTCAAAACGGGGATCATCCGAAAACTGGGACTCCATCGGATGCTCGGCCTGGTATTGTTTGGTAATCAATTCTCTGGCCCTGCGAGCCAAGGCCGGATCAGGGTCTGAAGCCGACTGTTGCATCGCCGCTTGAATCTCCAAATTGGTCGCCGGGTATTGGTTGAGCAATTCTACGGATATTTTTCGCCGGTGGGAATCGGCAGACCGAAAATTTTCAAAAACGATGGGCAGGGCTTTGTCCGGCGCGATGGCCACCAAGGTTTTCAGTGCCTGATTAACTGTATTCGGACTTCCATGTTCCACGGCGTTGCTCAAATCTGGAAATGCCCGCATGGCGTTGGTTCCGAAATTTGCCAAAAACTTGGCGGCCCATGAGGCAACGGTATCCTGTTTGTCTCGCAACGCTTCAAGCAAAAGCGGTATGGCTAAATCTGGTGCCTGGGTTTGCAGGCCGATGCCCTGCACGGCGGCGAATCGGACCGAACCATCAGGGTCTTCGAGGCATTCCCGCATCTTTGCGAGATATACTTCGTCATTATCCGTCACCCACGCGAATTGCTGGGTGGCAAAATAGCGAACCTGAACGCTCTGGTTGGTCAACGCTTGGGACACGGACTGGCTCGGCGGGTGGACCGACCGCGATCAGACAGCGCACGGCAACGAAGGCGTGCTCCTTGTCATTCAGAAGTTTTGTCAATTCGGCGACGGCGGGAGCGGCATTTGTTTCCAAGGCTTCGAAGCCGGCGATGCCAAGTTGCTGCCAATCCTCCGCCGAACGCCAATGCAGGAAATCAATTCTCAGCTTTTCGCGCTGTCCGATGAGCCAGGTGCTGACGGGGTCTTCCTTTGTTTCAACCAATTTCAATAACACCGGCACGGATTTCTTTGCGCCAATCGCACGAACGGCCGCTTGCGCTTCCGATAGACGTTGAGTTTCGTTCAGCGGCGTGTCGTAGCATTGCTGCAACCAACTGCTTAATGACCGTCCCTGATAACGCGGTTCGCGTGGAAACAGCAGCAGGCTGACGCCGCCCAAAGCCAGAACCAGAGCGATGAAGAAAAATATGCGTTTGGTCTTCATCTGATTTTAATTTCAAACATGGTTGTGACGCTTCCGCATCATGTTTGCAAGTTGAATGTGACAAATAATGCCGAGTTGAAAAATAAAAAAAGGCGATTCTTCAATGTTTTGAAGAATCGCCCTGTGTGCTCGGCATTATCAAGTGCTATAGAAATATCCAAGACTGCGAAGACTGGAATGATTTGGGTTTCCAATTACGATGTGGTCGAGAACTTCGATTTTGAGAAGTTGACCGGCTCGAATGAGGTCACGGGTGATTTTTATGTCCGCTTCCGATGGAGTTGGATCACCGCTCGGGTGAGAATGCGCGATAATGATTGCGGCAGCACTTGCCATGATTGCCAATCTGAAAATTTCCCTCGGATGACAAAGGATTGTATCCATCGTGCCAATGGACACCAAGATAGTGACCTTTGATGCGTCGGCGGGTGTTGAGGATGAATACCACCAAACATTCACATTCAGGATTGAAGTATGGATGAGTGGCGATATGCGTTTTCCAATAGGCGGCTGCCTGATCAGGCGTTTCACAATGTTGCATGGTGTCGGGAGTGGGACATTCCCGTCAATGAAACGATTTTCCATTCCTGCGGTTGAGCCGGGAATTTTACCGGCTTGACGAGTTGGTTGATGGGTTGCGGAGCGGTTGCGGGGCATCCAGTGGAGATGAGGTTTTCATTTGTGTTCATGTTTTGCGTTTTGTTCTGAAGGAGCGGGACTGCTCTCTTCACCCGCCCGGAGAGAGCAGGACCGCTCCTGACAAAACGCACCCGTCTGTGCCCGCGCCGCCGGGCAGCGGAGCATCAGCAACTGAGTGACGGCGGGCGCAAAGATATTGCGGCCGCTGGCGCGATGTTGCGCGGAGCAACCAGAGGCGCGGGTGCAGACGGGATGAACACAGATGAAGTTCTCGTCAACGGATGACGGCAGAATCAGCTATCAAACCGGTGGCGGATTTCCATTCACGGGAGCGCGAAAATGAGCATTCAGCAAAATTGCCAGCAACCCAAAAAATTAGTGCCAGTGGAAGTGCCAGTGATTCCCCGTGAAACCGTCATCATTTTGGCTGAATTTCCAAAGAAGCCTAAAACTTGTAGCCGGTGGTTGAGAACCCACCCCACCACCGCGAAATGCGACCAAAAAACGATCAAAAAAGTGCCAGTGAAAGTGCCAGTGAACGGGTGATAAATGAGTAATTGGTGAGTAGTTGATTGGTATTGGCTGCGTAATGTCGGTGACTTGACACGCAGATAAAAATGCCTGATTCTATTGGCGTTCGTTAGTTATGAGGCTGTTCGCCTCTGGTGGTGGGGTGGTGGTCGCGGAGTAATGGAAATTGAAAAAACTTCCAAAAGTCGTCCGAATCCCACCCCTTCCGCCAGTTGTTGCGAAACCCCCGTATTTACAGGGGTTTCCGCGTTTTTTACGGCGTCGTTCGTGTTTTCGCTCATTTTTCGTTCCTTCGTTTTTTGAATTCTCCGGTGTATAAAGACCGGTGTGTAAGGTTTTTGGCCAAGGTTCTGCGGGTGGATCTTGCTTGGACTGAGTGCCCAACCTGCACCCGGTGTAAGCGAGTAGTTCAGCAAAATCTGCGGCGGCCTGGCATGGTCCAAAAAGATGGGAGCGCATCCGGGTCACGATGGCTCCAAACTGCTCTGACGTTGGATAACGAAGAGAGGGAAGAGGCGAGGGAGTGGCTGTCCCTGTTCTGGCATGAGGCGGTGGTGAGGGAGGTTGGGTGAGGATGTGCTTGGATACTGCCAAGAATGCTCTGCCAATGGAGTTTTCTGCCCAGTCTGGTCATGGTTGGTTCATTCGTGGAATCAACGACTTGGTGGGGTTGGGTGGAGAAGGTTGATATTTCGCAGCAGAAACCCTGGCAATCGACGGTCTGGGCGAAGAAAAGGGGTCTCATTTCTGGAAATGGCAAGCCTCATGCTTCCAAGGTTGCAAGACAATTGCATTATGAAAATTGAGCCAATCTCGCACAGCAAAGTCCGTCCGAAAACTCCGCCATTGACCTTTGGTGATTTCGTGGCGGGTGTTTACCACACTTTCGGCAAACGCAGAGCCAAAGGCGTTGTTCATCTCGCCGTGGCAACGCATCTGGTTGAATTCCGCGGCCCAGAACGGATTGAGATTTTTTGAAGACTTTACCCTGCCATGCTCGTGATTATCAACATGATCCTTGAACCGGAAATGAATCCATAAAGAGCCTTAACCCCGATTGTGGCCGACACGCCTTCAATGGAAGTCGTAAACAATCGAGGCGGTTCTCTGTTCTGAAATGAGTTCAACGGAACCGTCAATACACGGCATTACGGCGGGGTATGTCTTTTTTGGGAGAGCCTCCTGCTTCACCGAGGGTTGCATTCGGTGATGGGCATGGTAGGTTGAATGGACGACGGTGCGTGTTGGTTTCGGCAGGTTTGCCATCAAATATCGTGCGCACGCTCACCATTGACCGTTCTCCAAGATCGTAAGAACCTCCATGTCATCAGGTCATCATCAGGCAAAATCGTGAAATCATTGAACCCCCCTGGTTTGATCAACTTCTGGGCTTTCTCTTTCTCCCATTCCCTGGCCAACTCCTTCTCCACCATCGCCTGATAGTTGATTCCGCCGTTCAATTTCATCTCCCGCTCGTACACGGTGCGGACGGTGTGGTCATAAACCGCAGGGCTGCCGAGGTAGGCGTAACACCTCTCCCGAATCTGCACCACATGCCAGGCCGGCATCCAGCAGCACCTCGTAAGGCGGCATGGCCGGCACTTTTTCCGGATTTTTCGCCGAGTCGTGTTCCACTTCCACCACCCATCCGCCGTCCACCGCTCTGGCGCGGTATATATTTTGCTTGACAAAACCGGGGCCGCGCGTCAGCGCCTGCAGCAGTTGGATGACACCGGCGGCTTCATTGGTGGTTGTGGCCCCCATGCGCTGGCGGCTGAGGTAGCGCATGGTGGGCGTGAGCCAGTATCCGGCCCCCTTCCTGGGTTGCGGATTCTCCCGCAAGGCCGTCATGAGATCGAGAGCGTCGCCTGACGCCGACATCACCGCCCGAGGTTTGGCTGGCGCGTCCGGTATCAGCCGGGCGCCGGGCAGGCATTGCTGGAGCAATTTGTTCAGTTCGATGGCGTCCGTCCCCGCCGCCACTGACCAGGACTGGGCGGACAAAAGGACAGCCGCAATGAGCAGAAGTATTTTCATAACTTTTTGAGTTTTCATACTGCTATTTTACTCGAACGAACCTTAAGGGGACGTGAAGATTGGCTGAGTGTCCCGCTCCGCCGGTTGCAGCCGGACGGAAAACCCGCGGCAACTTGCTGCTGGAGAACCTGCCGCTGCGCCACCAACTGGTCCTGAGCCGGATTCCGAGCGACCCCGGCTGATGCCAATGGACCGGTTCCCGGCAGGCGCGGCCCTCCCATGGATGGCAAAAGCAAAAAGTCACTTGACTACAGTTGGAGCGTGTGCGGCCAGAAGAAGCGTCGCATTGTTATGCAGTTTCCATTCTTTTTGGCTGGATGGATTGCGGGCGCTTTGCCGCTGTGTGCTCAGCGGCCATGCCGACTGGGCGACCGCGCTGGCTTTGGACACTTCCGGCAGGCTGACTCTGGAAGGCGACGCCAACGTCTGTGGCAGCATCGGACCCTGCCCGCTCTGCTCCAGCGGCTGCAAAGACGTTACCGTCATTGGCGTGGTCAGCCCCAAGGGCATTGATTATTCTGTCAAATATTGAGAAACGTGAAGACCTTCCCACATCTTGTCAACTTTCTCCTGACGATGGCCAGCGCGGCGGCGCAACCGCTCTCCAACCTGGTCTTCAACGTGGGAACCACCATCCAGGACACCGATCTTCAGAATTGGTCCTACGTTCTGCTGGGTTCCCCGCAAGTTCAGCTTCTCGCCGGCCAGCGCTTTGCCGTCTATGGCAAAAACGGTTTGCCGGCGGACCCCGGCGCCTTCACGCTGCGCGGCACGATTTTCCAGCAAAGCGACACCACCGCCATCAATAATCTGCTCAATCAGTCGGTGGCGCTGGGCGAGGATTTGAGCGCGCTCGACGCCGCGCTGGGGTTCTTGTTGCGGAATGTGCCTGGGATCTCCAGCCAAACCCTGCCGCAAAAAGTCCTCACCGCTTTCCTGACCGCCGCGGGCGACCCGACCACCGCGCCCGCGTTGATGGTGCTGGCCCGCTTGCATCCCGGTTTCAATCTTTGTTCCGGCCAGGCCTTCTCGGAGGTAATCAGCGCCACCACCACCTACGAAGTGCGCGAAGTTGACCCGGCCAGCGGACTGCCCGACGAGGTGGTGGGACGGGTCACGATCATGCCCGGCGCGCCGGTCGTTTTGCCCGCGCCCGGCTATCCCTTCCAGGTCGTGACCAATGCGACCAGCGATCATCTGCGCATCCGGCTGCGCTGGGGCACGCCCGACGCCTTGCGCCGATTGTCGCTTTTGCAATTCGGGTTCAATGTCTGGCGCATTGCGCTCGCCGCCGCCCTGGCCGGCAACTTCAACACCACGCCGCCCACGACCGCCGCGCTGACCTCGAATCCCGATTTTACGCGCGTCAATACTATGCCGGTGCTGGCCATGACCGATTACGCGCCGCTGGACGGGCCGGGCGGACCGAACGATCCGGCGGATACCTCGACCTGCTTTTTCTCGGACCGCAACGGACGTTCGCCCGGCATCGCGCAATTTCCGCCGACCAACACTCCGCCGGGCTACCTGGCCGCTCCTTTCAACGATGGCGACCAATTCTATTACTTCATCACCGCGCGAGATGTTCTGGGACGCGACGGCCTGGTCTCGCCGGGCGGACTGGGCACCGCCTGCCGGAAAAGGCCGCCGCCCGCGCCCATGAATTTACGCGTCTTCAATAAGACGCAGGTCCTGCTGCTGGGCGGAGGGCAGACGACGAACCAGGAACAATTGCTGCTGCACTGGGCGTTCCGTTCAGCCCGCCTCCGACCCCGCCCGTGCTGATTGACCCACCAACACCAACACCCCGCCGGTCCTGGCCACCAATGAAGTGGTTCTGTCCCACGACGGCACGCTCTTTTACGGACGCCGTTCCCCGGCCAATGGCGGCACGATTTGGGCCATCAACCTGGATGGCAGCAGCGACACCTGCATCACCACCGGCTTGCGTCCGCGCGCCTCGAGCGACGGCCACTGGCTCGCCTTCTTGCGCAATGGCGATGAAATTTGGCTCCGCGACCTGGCGGCTGGCGCCGAACGATTGCTCGCCACCGCGCCCGGTCCGGTGACCGGATTCGGATGGGAAACCAACAATACCACCTTGGTGACAGATTACGGCTGCGCCATTGGCGACTTGGACACCAACGGCGGATTCACCAGCCTCCTGACCGGCGATTGTTTCAACGTCGCTCCCGCTCGCAGCCCGGATGGCGCTCACCTCGCGTTCCACAACCTCAATCCCACCACCGGCGCCGCAGGCATTTTTGTTGATAGCCAGCGGATTGTGGCGACTGTTTTCGGCGCCACCTGGCCGTCCTGGTCGCCCGACAGCAGCAACCTGGTGTTTTGCGACAACAACGACATCAATGGGGATTCGGGACAAAACCTTTGGATGCTCAATCCCGATGGCAGCGGGCTGATTCAGATCAGCGACTTCACCGACGCCAGCAACGGCTTCCCCCACGGCGCGCTCTGGTCGCCGGACGCCCAATCCCTGGTCGGCGCGGGAACTGTATTTGACACGAACGGCCTGTGGGTCATTCCGCTGCGCGCCGACCGGCAAGGCTGCGACGGGCGGCCCTATCTGCTGCCGACCACTCCCGGCGATCCCATTGACTTTGCGGGTTCGATCGCACTGGCGCCGGTGGCCAACGTATTTATCGGCACGCCGCCAGGCCTGTTCATCCGCCAAGACCCCGCTAACGTCGTGGCTTACTGGAATACCAACTTCGTGGGGTTTACCCTGGAATCGCAGCCGACTCTGCCGGCCCCCTCCGCCTGGAACCCTGTCGGCGGCCCCTTCTATCTCAACGGCGCTTGTTTCGAATATTGGGAGGCCAGCACCAATTTGCAGACCGCGAAATATTTCCATCTGCACTACACCGGCGCCGCCGTGGTCCTGAGCCAGCACTGACAAATACAAATAGGCAATGCCTCAAGGCCCCGGTTGAATGCGGTAAAACTGCATCAAACTGGAACTGGAAGGCGGATCGAGGGAGGAGAGGGGAGAAGCGAGGGAGTGGCTCTCCCTGTTCTGGCATGAGGCGGTGGTGAGGGAGATTGGGTGAGTTCGTGGTTGGAGAACTTCTCCAGAAAGCGACATGAACGCCGCCTGAGCTCCCGCCGTGTGCCGGCGACGGGCTGAACCGCACGAAAACCTAAAAGCGGTCATTTGGCTTTGAGAAGCTTTTTTTGCCGTGAGGATTTGGCCCTGATTACTTATCGACGACTTGGAAGTCACGCGTGGCCCGGATGTCTTCCGAGGAGGCTCCGATCATGATTTGGAAGGTCCCGGGCTTGACGTGAAAGGCATGGATGGATTCATCGTAGAAGGCCAGCTTCTCGCCTGGGACGGTGATTTCCACCTTCTTCGTTTCGCCGGGTTGCAGGTGAACGCGTTGGAATCCGCGCAGTTCCTTGATGGGACGCTTCACGCTGGGATTCTCTTCGTGGACGTAGAGCTGGACCACTTCGTCGCCTTCGCGTTTGCCGCTGTTGGAAACTTCGATGGCGGCGGTGATGCGGCCGGTTGACGCTATTTGGAGATCGGACAATTCGAGGCTGCCATATTTGAAGGTGGTGTAGCTCAGCCCGTGGCCAAAAGGAAAGAGCGGCTTGCCGCGCTGATACATGTAAGTGAAACCCTTGGTCACGTCATATTCGTCCTGCGGCGGAACCTGGTTGGTTGAAGCATAGACCGTGAGCGGCATGCGCCCGGCGGGGTTCACATCACCGAAAATGACATCAGCGATGGCATTTCCGCCTTCCTCGCCTCCCCACCAGGCTTCGATCAACGCTGTCGCCTGCTCGGCAATCCAAGGCTCGGTCAGGGGGCCGGCATTCATTTCAACAACCACGGTGCGGGGATTGGCCGCGACCACTGCCTTGACCAGTTCCAGTTGATTGCCCGGCAGGGCGAGCGAGACGCGATCCCGGCCCTCCGCTTCGATATCGAGGGTAGTGCCAACATAAACGATGGCGACATCCGCTTTCGAGGCGGCGGCGGCGGCGGTTTGGATTTCGTCGCTCTTTTCGGCGGGCGTACGGGCCGGGGTGCCACGTCGAGGCGGTGCGATCTCGCCGCCCTGTACATAAAGAACCTCCGTGCCGGGAGCCATGCGGTTTTTAATGCCGGCGAGTGGCGTCACCGCATTGCTCACCCGTCCGCTGTAACCGCCGGCGGTAAAGATGTTCGCATGCGGCCCAATGACGGCGATAGTCTTGATTGTAGAACGGTCCAAGGGAAGGAAATTGCTTTTATTGCCGAGCAGAACGATGGCTTCGCGTTCCGCCTGGAGCGACAATTGGCGGTGTTCGGGGCTGCCGATGACGCTCATGGGAATCTTGCTGAACGGAACCTGTTCCGGCGGGTCGAATTCGCCGAGGCGGAAACGGTCGCGCATCACGCGGAACACGGCATCGTTCAAGCGGGCTTCCCCCAACTTGCCCTCGCGAACCGCGATGGGGATGTTGGTCATAAATTCGGCGTCGGAAAAATCACAGCCCGCGTTAATTGACAACGCGACGGCATCCACAAAAGTCATTTTGCCCGCCTCGTGGCCACGAACCATGGAATTGACGCCGCCCAGGTCGGAGACCACGAAGCCTTGGAAGCCCCATTGTTGCTTGAGGATGTCGGTCAGCAGGAACGTGTTGATGTTGTTGGGAGTGCCGTTGATGGCATTGTAAGAGGCCATGACGGACTGGGCCTGGCCTTCGACGATGCAATCATGGAAGTGCGGCAGCCAGAATTCGTGGAGCATCCGCTCGCTGACCGTGGCGGAGAGTTTCTGGCGGTCCTGCTCGACGTTGTTGACGGCAAAATGTTTGAGGGTGGCAGCCAGCTTCAGATATTTCGGATCCTCGCCCTGCAGGCCCTTGACATAGGCAACGCCCATCCGGCCGGTAAGAAAGGGGTCCTCGCCAAAACATTCATTGATGCGGCCCCAATATGGATTGCGGCTGATGTTGATGACCGGGGCGCGATAGATCAGGCCCTTTTTCTGCCCGCGGAAATTCGGATCCTGATGCCAGCCGTTGTAGATGGCACGGGCTTCGTCTGAAATGGAACTGGCGACCCGGTTGACGAGGACGGTGTCCCAAGTGGCGGCCAGGGCAATCGAGACGGGAAACATGGTCGTGGGACGGTCCCAGACCACGCCGTGCAGGCACTGGTTCCATTTGTCGGATTTGATGCCGAACCGCTCGATGTCCGGACCGACGTGGTTGAGCAGGATGCCCTTCTCCTCAAGGGTGAGGCGGGAAACAAGGTCGTTGACGCGGGCATTGACCGGCTGGGCGGGATCCAGATAGAGCGGCTTGGAATTATCCTGGGCAGCAGCAAATGTTGACAGGCACAACCCGAAGAGGCTGGCGAACCACCGCGATAGAATGAGTCTTTCTGGCTTCATGCTCTGCATCTTGCCCTCGGGCGTGTTTGCGGCCAAGAAGATTGGTATGCGGAGTCCCAATCGGGAGCTGCCCAGGGCTGCCGGTCGGCAAACTGAATCCAAACCCATTGCCATCGCAGAAGCCCGCACTCTTGCGCTCGCCACCGACGACAAATAGGCAAGAAAAATAATGCAGCGCCGAGGATTGAAAATCGAATTGTGGTCAACTTGTGGTTTGCTCCCGCATTGGCAGCAAATGTGCAGTGACGGATGCCCGTGCCCCCTTCCGGCCTGTCCATCTGCGCAAACCGTGCAGGTTTTGCACAGTCAAGCGCAGCCTTTGCGCGTCCATATCCGTGTTTTAAGCGAGAAAACAACCCTTTCGCCTGGGGAAAGCGCCGCTTTCCCGATTGGCACGTTAGTTGCATAAGAATGGATCGGGTGATGAATATGAACGCAACAACACACGCAGCACAGCCCATGAATACGACGATATTGAATTATCCGGGTTTCCAAACCTTGCCAAAAGGAGTCCGGCAGATGTTGCTGGTTTCCGAGGCGTACTTTTTCAATGAACCCGCGTCGGATCATCAGGAGCAAAGGGTTGCAGCCAGGCGGGCCAATCGGGGTTCAAAGGACTTTATGGGAATCCCATTCCTCCCGGCGGGGTTCGCGCTGGATGTGCCAGCCTGATGACGCGGGACAGCGTTACGAGCATCGGGTCTTATGGATTTGCATGGGCGTGGCTGACCAGTATCGCGATCCCTGACAGTGTGACGAATATTGGCAGCAACGCTTTCTCTGTGTGCCGGGCAACCAACGCGACGTTCGCCAGCGGCGTCAAGAGTGCTACGACCGTCCTCTTGGACAGTGTGGCAAGTTGCTTGTCCTTCATCGTTCCAAGGGAGCCGTCTTCTTCGCGGGTGCCGGGCATGCCAACGTTTTGCCCCGCCGGCGATCACGGCGAAACGATCAGATAAAACCGGATTGGCGCGTTGGTTGAATTATCCGTAATCGTTACAGTGCCTGCGCCAAATGTGCCATTGGTCAGCACCGTCCACTGGTTCAACGGCAGCGTGAGGTCGCCCGCAAATAACACTTGATAACTTTGTCCAGCTTGGGCGCTGAAACTGACCTGCCACCCTTCCGCTCCATTGGATATCGCCGGACTGGCAAAAAACGGCCTGACCAACGGCAGAATGTCCGCCGTCAATCCCGCCGGCTGGGCCAGCGTGTAGTTGGTGGCTGAGCTGGACCCCTATTTTTAGACCACAGGTAAGTTTCGATTTTTGCCGGTTTGCTGTAGATAAGAAAGAGCAGACTTATGAAAGCAAAACGGAAAAGACACAGTGCGGCCTTCAAGGCCAAAGTGGGATTCGAAGCCCTGGTGGGGCTGAAGACGGTCGCGCAATTGGCGCGAGAGTATGCGGTGCATCCGGCGCAGGTCACGCAGTGGCGGGCGACGATTCGGGATCACATGCCCGAATTGTTTGAGCCCGGGCAACCCCGCACGGAGGATCAGGAACAGTTGATTGCCCAACTGCATGAGAAGATTGGCCAACTGACGGTGGACTTGGACTGGCTTAAAAAAAAGTCCAGGCAACTGGGGCTTTAACATGTTTAATCGCTCCCGATCCGCAGCTCAGCGTGCGGCGCCAGTGCGAGCTGCTGGCGGTGTGCCGTGGCAGTTATTATTACCAGTGCTGTCCGGAGACAGAGGAGAACCTGGCGCTGATGCGGCGGTTGGACCAGATGCATTTGGACCACCCGGTTTATGGCAGCCGCAAACTGACCGTGCTGTTGCGCCGGGAGGGTTTGACCATCAATCGCAAACGGGTGGTGCGGCTGCTGCGGTTGATGGGGATCGAGGCGATTTACGCCAAGCCCAAGACGAGTCTGCGGGAGATGGGGCACCAGATTTATCCGTATCTGTTACGCAATTTGGCAGTGACGGGACCGGATCAGGTTTGGTGTTCGGACATTACGTATGTGCCTATGGCAACTGGGTTTATGTATTTGGTGGCGGTGATGGATTGGTGGAGTCGTTACGTGCTGGGATGGCGCTTGAGCAACACGTTGGAGGCGGACTTTTGTGTGGACGCTTGGGAGGCGGCGTTGCGGGCGGGGCGTCAGGCGCCGTTGATTTCCAATACCGACCAGGGATCGCAGTTCACCTCCCCGATGTTTATCGATGCGGTGGAATCGGCGGGGGTGGACGTGAGCATGGACGGACGGGTCGCTGGATGGACAACCGGTTTATCGAGCGGCTGTGGCGGAGCGCCAAGTATGAGGACATTTATTTGCAAGACTATGGCGACGGGTTGGCGGCAGGGCGCGGACTGGGCCGGTGGTTTGACGGCTACAACCGGGAACGACCGCACCAGGCGTTGGGCTATGCGACGCCGGCGGACGCGTATTTTGATCCCGGCACGCATGGAGCCCAACCGGCCAAATGGGAAGCGATGCAACCTGCCAGAGGCAGGAGCGATCGCAGCACTTGACAGAGAGGCAGGCGGCAGGAAAAGGCTTGAAATCAGACCGCCTGCGGCGGTAGAGTTGAGAACCCTAAGAAAACGGAGAGGGAGGACGGGCAGTGCTCCGCATCGCTCGTTCTCTCTTTTCGAAAGGGGTTTGAAACACGGAATGAACAGTAGTCAACTACAATTAGTAATGACAGCAATCGGCAAAAGTCGCGCTTATTTCATGCGCTCCGTGGTCTAAAGGATGGGGTCCACCTCAGGCATCGGCTCCGCTCAGGGCATATCCGCACACGGTGACTGGAATGTCCGCGCCAGCATTCGGGGCGGCAAAGGCAGCCGCCACCTCGTTCGTGACCAGGTTCACATCGTCCCCGCTGGCCTCTCCCTCCAAGGCGGCAACCCCGCTCAACTGCGCGTTGGTGGTCCCGTCATACACCTTGGACAGCGCCGCCAGGCCGGTCACCGTCAATCCGGCCGGGGTGATGCTGGCCGTCAGATTGGTCGGATCCACCACTGCGTAATTGCTGGCCCCCGCCCCGCCCAACGCCAAACCTGTTACTGTGACCGGCTTGTTCGTCCCCACATTCTTGTCCGCAAAATAGGCCGCGGCATTGCTGGCCACCAGCGTGACGCTGTCGCCGTTCAACACGCCTTCCAAACCGGCATTGGTGGCATCCAAAGCGGCATTGGTCGTGCCGTCATAGACTTTGTCCACCGCCAGCAGGTTGGTCACGGCCAAGCCCGCCGCGGTGATGGTCAGCGCACCGTTGGTCAGATTATAGCTATAATTGGCGTCGCTCAACGTGCCTGGCCCCACGTCAATGGGATAAGAACCGACCGGGCTGTTGGACATGGCGATGGTGCTCAAGACCGCGCTGCCGCCCAGCACGGTGGGGTCCTCTCCGTTGACAAAGCCCGTGTAGGAGGCCCTCAGGGTCGGAACAGTGGAGCCGTAGGAGATGGAAAGATCGTTAGCCGTGACGCCCAAGGGCGCTGGCGCCACAGATACATCGCCTGGGACAAAGGAGAAGACGTAGTTGGTCGCGCTCAATGTGCCTTGCATGACCGAGATGGGATAAGGACTATTGGTTACCGGGCTGTTGGTGGTCGCGGTGGTGCTGACTGCGGCGCTGCCGCTCAAGACGCTGGCGGTGTCTCCGTTGACGAAGCCGCTGTAGCTGACGGTCAAAGGCGGCAGAAGGCTGCCGTACTGGTTGGTGATGCTCGTGGCCGTTACGGTCAATGCGGCCTGGGCCACGTTAAAACTCGCGCTCACAGCGCTCGCCAGACCGCTGGCGCTGGCGGTCAACTGCTTGTTGCCCGAGGAATTAATCTGCAAACCGGAGAATGTGACCACTCCATTTCCCGTGTTGAGTCCGATGTCCAGGTTTGCCGTGCCTAGAAGGGAACCCGCGCCCGACGAGAGCGACAAGGTCACGTTCAAGCTCAGGTTCAAACCAGAAATGGAACCATTACCATACGCATCCTGGGTGATGACCACCGGCTGAACGCCGAAGGGGGAACCCACGGCAGCCGAACCGGGCTGCGCGGAAAATGCCAGCCGCGCCACGGTTCCGGGATTTACCTGGACGATGCTCGAAGTTGCGCCCGTCAATGCACCGCTGTTGAAATCTACGCTGATCGGGACAGCCACGTCGTGGGCGAGGTTGACGAATGTTGCCACGCCGTTGACGTTGGTCGCGGTCAGCGTGCCCTGCAACACGCCGGAACCGCTGCCGGCGTCGCGAGCAGCCATGACCACGGTGCCATTGTCCGCGCTGCATAAATTTCCAAATTGATCTTCAACAAGGATGACGGGTTGTTGAGCGAATGGAACGCCCGACATGGCGACCGACGATGGTTGGGTCTGAATGACAAGCTGGCTTCCCGCGCCAGCACATACCACCGTGCCGGAAGATGTTGCCAAAGTCAGAGTGCCAGAGGTGAAATCAATAGTGATGGTTTCGGCGACCTGATAACCGAGATCGGTGAAGGTCACGACACCGTTGGCGGCGGTGGCCGTCAGCGTGCCGAGTAATGTCCCCGATCCCTGGTCGAGCGAGGCGGCAACCACCGTGCTGTTGTCAGCATTGCGCAGATTGCCAAATTGGTCCTGCACTTGAACTGCCGGCTGTTGCGAGAACACGACGCCCGCCGTGGCCGCGGCGGAAGGCTGGATTTGAAGGGCCACCTGGCTCGCCACCGCGGGACTGACCACGGTGTTGCCCGAATTTATGGCAGCGACACCCGAAGCGGTGAAACTGAGCGCGATGGTTTCGGCCACTTGATAGCTCAACCCGCCGAAGGTGGCAATTCCGCCCACGGCAGTGGCCGTGGCCGGCCCTTGCAGCGTGCCTGTTCCAGTGTTGATTCCTGCGGTGACCACGGTGGAATCGTCTGCGTTGCGCAAGTTGCCGAATTGATCTTCAATTTGAATCACCGGTTGCTGGGCGAACTCGACTCCTGCGGCCGCGCTGGAAGAGGGTGCGGTCTGGATGCCAAGTTGGGTGGCCGCGCCGACAACTTC
This sequence comes from uncultured Verrucomicrobiae bacterium, assembly GCA_963707025.1. Taxonomy (GTDB): domain Bacteria; phylum Verrucomicrobiota; class Verrucomicrobiia; order Limisphaerales; family Palsa-1400; genus JBEKOF01. Next base: position 109,082 of record CAVPOM010000010.1, read on the forward strand.
CGCGAGAAAACCGAAACTCGTCGAGCTGGCCGTCACGCCTTGTATGACCGCGGTGCCCGAAACCACCAAATTGCCGCTGGCAAGCGGTGTGCCCGCTGAGGGCTGCACGCTGACATTTTGCCAAGTGAGCGAGCAGGTCACCCCGCCGCTGCTGGCTGATGCGACCGTGAACGTCAGCTTATTGGCGGTTTGGGAAGTCATGGCCAGGGATGTTCCGCTGGCCACACCGTTGATATTTAACGAATTGGCGCCTGATCCCCCAACCCGCGTGATGAGCACAGTCGGAGCGGGGCCGCTCGTATTGAAAACGAATCCGGCGGGCGCCTTAAGAATGATGGTTCCGGCGCCGACGTTGCCATTTTGGATTTCCGTGTAAACCGGCCCGGTTAAATTTGTATAAGCTCCTCCTGTGGCATCGGCGGAGATGGCGGAGCCGCCCGTGGCCGGCGTGAGCAAACTGCCGGGGCCAAACCCAACCACGAACCAACCGACATCTGCCTGATCCCCAGTATCATTGCGATCCAGCGCAGGCTGCGTGGCACTGGTCACCGCCAGAGTGGCGGACCCGACTCCCAGCACACTGCCGGTGGACGCAGACCGCCCGGTGTTTTGGCCGCCCACCGGTTGCACAGAGGCAAAAGCCGCCGCGCGATTGGTGTCGAGGCTGAGGAGCGTGACGTTGGTTTCCCCGATGCCGTTGGCGAGGGTCACCGAGCCGCCCTGCACGGTGGAACCATCGTTGAGTTGGACGGCCTGCCAGGCAATTTCCGAAATGTCGTCCGGCGCGCCGGAAATGCTGCGGTCAAAAGCCATGGTGCTGGCCCCGGTCCATTGCGCCCGCAACATCCGCGCGCCCACATTGGCGCCCGAACCAGAAGTGCGATAACCGGTCAGCAAAAAGGTGCTGTTCGTATTGACTGGCGCCGCCAGCGTGGCGGTGGCCAGCAGGTTGGTTCCAGTGAGGTTTGTCACCGAGCCTTGTTGGACACTGATGCTCGCCGGATTGAGAAACTCAATCACCTGCCAGAAAATGACCGGCACGGAGGACGGCGCTGCGCCGACGCGAAATTGCAGATTGCCCGTGCCCGTGATTTCACCAATAACCGGATCGCTGTCAGTAAAAGCCGTCTCGGCCGGATCCGGCGTTTTCGACCAGGTGACAAACGCTTGATTGGTTGCAGCAAGCGGAGTTAAGGGCACGTTGATGGTCGTGTTGGTCTGATTGACTTGACCGCGTTGCACCAGGACACCGGCCGAATACTCGACCACATACCATTGAATGTCCATCGTGGACGTCTCGGAAGTGACACGGACAAATTCCACCGAATTGGAGGACGCGATACACCCGCCGATCATCGAGCCGCCCGGAACGCTGCTGTTGTGGCGCGTGTTGAAAATGAGGAACGCGCTAGGCGGGTTGACCGCCGCTGCCAGCGTGGCGATGTTGGTGCCGGCACCGGAACTGGTTAATGTGCCGCTTTGCACGTCCTTAATCGCCGCCAGCGCCGCCGCGGTGAAAACCAAATTCAAATTGTTTCCCGATTGGCTGAGGAAAAAAGATCCCGCACCAAGAGGATTTTGAAACGCGGAAGTGTCAATAGTGAAAGCAGCGGGATTAAACCCGGTGATGCCGCCGCTGGCGCTGGCAATCGTCCAAACATACGTGGCGGTGTCGTCAAAATTCGAGGTGAGTCCGGCGGCGTCGCTCAAATTCAGAGAAACCACTTTGATGACGAACTTGCTGCCGGCGGTTGCGTTGATCGTGAGCGTCCCGGATATATTCATCCAATCCCAGCCGGGGTCGGATCCCTGCGAGCCCGCGGCCTGGTTGATCTCCCAGACAAAATTGCCGGCGCCGGCCCACGTTTGCGAGCCGCTGCTCAAGGTCCCCGCACCGCCGGCGCCGGGGGCATTGGTGCCGCCGGTGTTGACGGCCACGCTTCCCACCGTGCCGTTGCCGGACAAAGTCGCGCCGGAAGAGATCGTCACCGCGCTGCCCGGCAAACTTCCGGTAACCTGTAAATTGCCGACGTTGATGGTGGTCGCTCCGCTGTAGGAATTCGCCCCGGCAAGGATTTGCGTTCCCGCGCCAACCTTGGTCAACGCCCCGGTGCCGCTGATGGCTCCTGAGAAACTGGCGGTGCCGGCACTTCCCACCGTCAATTTTCCGCTGCCCAAAGTCACGCTGCCTGCTCCGGCCAGGGACGCGATGGTCTGGTTGAAGTTATTCAGATTGAAAACAGCGCCGTTGCTGACGACGAGCGGCGAGGCGCTGGCCAGGCGCGAATTGGCGCTGATTTTCAGCGTGCCCGCGCCGACGGTGGTGGCGCCGGTGCAGGTGTTGGCGCCGCTTAAAACCATCGTGCCGCTGCCAACCTTTGTGAAACTTCCCGTGCCACTGATGACGGCGGAATTTGTCGTGGAAAGATTGTCGCCGCCCGCCGTCAAAGAACCGCTGCCCAAAGTCACCTTGCCCGCCGCTGTCGAGGCCAGCGAACCGACGGTTACGTTGAAACCGTTTATAGCGAAAGTCGCGCTGGCGGCTGTGATTTTGACGGGGGTGAGGCTGGACAGCCCCTGGTTGCCGCCCAATTGCAAGGTGCCTGCGCTGATGGTTGTCGTGTTGGTGCAAGTGTTGTTGCCGCCCAAGGCCAAAAGGCCGGTGCCGCTTTTGGTGAGCGCGCCCGCCCCGCTGATGACGCCATTGAATGTATTCGTGAAACCAGTTCCGGTATTGAAAGTGGCCGTTCCTGCATTGAGGACCATGTTGCGCGTCGAGGAGAAGGAAGCCGTGGTCGTCAGTGTCGCGCTGTTGGAAAAAGTAAGTGTGCCACCGGGGTTGCCCAAGGCGGCGTCTGAACCGATGGTGATGGTTCCGGCCGCATTCGTTGTGCCCCCCAAATACGAGTTCGTGCCGGTCAAGGCCAGAGTCTTGGTGCCGATCTTGGTCAAAAAGCCCGGTCCGCTGATGGTTCCCGAAAGTGTGAGCGTGGTGCCGCCCGCGCTGATGACGCCGCCTTTTGTTCCTAGAACAACCGCCCGCGCGGAAGCCAATGTTTTGGTCGTCGTGAACGTGCCACCGTTGAGAGTGAGCGTGCCGCTGGCATTGCCCAACCCGGTGTCGGCGGCGACGCTGATGGCCCCGGCGTTGATCGTGGTGCCGCCGGAATAGGTGTTGACGCCGCTCAGGGTCATCGTCGCAGCGCCGGCTTTGATCAGGCTGCCTGTGCCGCTCATCGCCCCGGAAAAAGTCGTGGCGGCGGAGTTTCCAACGCTCAGCGTCCCGCCGCCCAATGTCACGCTGCCTGCTCCGGCCAACGAGAGAATGGTCTCATTGAATCCGTTCAAATCCAAAGTCCCGCCGGCATTGACCGTGACGGCGGACGCGCTGCTGGCACCTCCAGACACGCTGAACTGCACCGTGCCGCCGCTAATCGTCGTCGTGCCGCTGTAAGTATTCGCGCCGCCCAATGAGAGCAGCCCGGTGCCGACTTTGACAAACCCGCCCGTCCCGTTTCCAAGGACGCCGTTGAAAATAATGACGCCGGCGTTCGTGAACGTGGTTTGCAGAGTGGAATTAATGATGTTCGCCTGCAAAGCGAATGTGCCGGCGTCGCAGCCAATGGTCGAGTTCGCGGCGAGCGTGATCGTTCCGTTCCAGGTATTGCTGCCGCTGACGCTTCTCAGCGCCCCGCCGCCGCCGATGCCGTTCCCGCTCAGAGTCAGGTTTTCCCCGGTTACGACAATGCCTCCTTGCAACTGCAGGGCGGCGCCGCTGGAAACGGTCGCGCCGGAAGCCGTTGCGCCCAAAGCCGCGCCGTTTAGAACAGCGAGGACGCCTGCGCTGACAGTGGTTTGTCCGCCGTAGGTGTTGACGCCGCTGAGCGTATTCGTGCCCGAGCCGGTTTTGGTCAGGCCTCCCGTGCCACTGATAACGCCGCTGATCAGCATATTTGAAGTGCCGCTGACAGTCAGAAGATTGGTGTTATTGTTGACATTGCCGGCAAAGACGATACTGCCGGAGGTTGCGCTCCAGGTTTGGTTCGCTGCCAGCGCAATCGCATTGCTGATGGTTTGAGGGTTCGTGCAATTGTTGACCACTCCGCCGTTGCCGATGGTCAGCGTGCTGCCTCCGAGCACAAATCCGCCGGCGGTGTTGTTGAAAGTCAGCGATTGAATGGCCCAGGCCGCATCCACGTTGGGCGCAAGTTGGTTGGTTCCGGCCAGGACGATTGCCGCCGTTCCATTATTGGTTGGGGCGATGCCTCCGCTCCAGTTCAGGCCGGTGCTCCAGTTGTTATCGCTCCCATTGCCATTCCAGGTGAAGGTGGCCGCTTGGGAAGAGGCGTACACCAGAAGGCTTGAACAGACCGCCAGGAATCCATGCCTGATGATGCTGTTGGTTGTGGAACGATGTATCATGGGTGTCCGATGGTCCTCAGCAATCAAGGGCCGTGCTTCGAGCCAAATGGAGGTGCAAGTTCGGTGCTGGCGATGCGTTCTGGAGCCTCGGCACATCATTCTTCTCATAGTTCTTGGGGCCAACTACAATTAATATTGGACCTTTTGACGGGTTGCCCCGTCAATGCGTGTCCAGAATTCAGCCAACTCCGTTATATATCGGTCAATAATGATTTTACCTTAGTGGATTTCCCGGATGAGCCATTAGCGGAATATCCGATGCATCTCCAAGCCGCTGATGCGCAATACATTAGGTGATGCTGCTCGCCTACAGAATACCAGGAGAGGGCGAACCAATGTCTGCATCATCAGCAGTATTTACCGGCGGGGGACAAGATAATTCGCGACCAAAAAAAGCGGATGTGAGGCCAGCCCTATTGGGAGGCCGTGATCGCAGGATCACGACAAATCAAGCGTCAAGGCAGGATATGCGTCGAGGTGATGAAATTGCGCATGGGTTTGATATGGACAATGCCATTATTGAAATTGGAGCGGGTTGAAGGGAATCGAGCTCTCGTCTCACCTCGAACGGCTTCGGGAAAGACGATGAGCGGGATGAGGAGGATGCAGGATGTCCTGCCCCGGACGAAATCGAGCACGATCCAGATGGCGTCGGTGAATATAAGCCTTGCGCGGGCATCCACCCTCTTGTCCCGCTCGCCCATGCCTTTCATTCTGTCTTTGGATCAGGGGACAACCAGCTCCCGGGCGATTGTCTTTGAGCATGGGGGCGCCATCCGCGCCGCGGCGCAAAAGGAGTTTCAACAAATTTTCCCCCGAACCGGGTGGGTGGAGCATGACCCGCGCGAGATCTGGTCCAGTCAGCTTGAGGTCGCCCGCACGGCGCTGAGGCGGGCCGGGATCAAAGCGGGCGATCTGGCGGCCATTGGCATCACCAACCAGCGCGAGACCACCGTCCTCTGGGACCGCGCCACCGGCGAACCGGTCCATAACGCCATCGTGTGGCAGGACCGGCGCACCGCTCCCTTCTGCGATGAGCTGAAGCGGGCCGGGCATGAGGACCTGATCCAGCGCAAAACCGGCCTGGTCATTGACGCTTATTTCTCGGGCAGCAAAATGCGCTGGCTGCTGGATCATGCGCCCGGCGCACGGGAGCGGGCGCGCGTTTTCCAGAGGTCTCAAGTTAAGAAATGCCCCCTGCCGGATGGCGTTGCATTGCGTGTGCCGGATTCGCCGGCGCCATTAATATGTCAATACTATTTATCTCCGGGTCCCGCGCCCGCCGCGGCCAAATCTCAACCGCGGCCGAATGACGGCGCAACCGGGCGGTCCGGCGGGCGGTGCATTTAACGCATGACGAGCCGGTAGTATTGCTGCAAACCGGTGGCGTTGACGGTATAGGAATGCTGACCCACGGTGCTGAGAATATCAGCGAATGGGGAAGTCACAGAACCGGCGGTCTGCAGGGTGACCGCCGGATTTCCTATCCAGGTCAGGGTGACGGTGCCGTTGGTGACGGGACCGATGTTGACACCGCCGATGAGGTTGCCCGCGCCGGAGGCTTGAATGTTAAACGAATTGAAGTTGACACTCCCGCCGCCGCCAAAATACTCGAACAACAGGCCTGCGGCCGTGATCGGCCCGCCCAGGTTATGGGCCGGCGTTCCCCCCAGCAACACTCCCGCCGAGTTTGTAAAGGTGAGAGTCTGCCACAGCGACGCGGTGTTGGTGTAGATTTGGGAGAAGGAAGTATAATTAGCCGCCGTGCCGCCAGGCGTCAGCAACGCGATGGCGGGAGTGTAGCTGGCCGTGAGCAACGGATTGGCCGTGGCCGCATACCATTGCCCGCCCTGCTCGATGGCAAAGGCCACGGTGACGTTGGTCCACGCGCCGTCGCCCTGGGCCATGGACGTGCTAAACTGGATGCTGTTCACCGGGTAAAGCGCCGGGTCAAAGGCGATGAACGGCAAGCCCGAGTAACCCGTGTCACTGGTCGTCGAGGCGTAAAGGACGGCGTTGGTGTAGCCGCCTTCGTAAGCATAAGCCGCCGCGGTGCCCGACTGGTTGTCGGCGGCGGCGCCGTTGAGCTTGAACAAGCGGGTGGGAGTGTCCGCCTGGAGCGTCCAGCCGACATTGGTCAGGCTTAGATTCCCGGCCGGCAGCGAATAAACCGGGAACGATTCGTTGTAGATCAGGCCCAGCGGCGGAGGGATTACCGTCAAGATGGGTGATCCGTAGGTCCCGGAATCAGGTACCGTTGGTGCCGCCCCCGTTGACGGCCCAGCCGCTGTAAACTCCTGCCTCGCCGCTCTGGACATTTTGGAGCAGGATCTCCGTGTTGGTGGCGCTTGTAATAATGGAGCCGTCGGCGTTGGTTCCATTGGCCAAAACAGTGCCGCTTAGGAACGCGCCGGGAGTGGCGTTCAGCTCCCAGCTATTGGTGAACGGACGGGTGCCGGCTTCTGTAAAACTGAAACCCACTCCGCTGCCGGCATAAACCGTCTGAGGATAAGGCACGTTCGGCTCGGAGGGGAAGCTCGGCGCCACGGGCGGGGTTGAATTGGTTACCAACATAAAGCTGTCCATGCTGTATAAAGCCAGGCCGGTGAAAACGAAGACCACGCCGGCCCCGGTGATGTTACCGGCCAGATTGGCCGAGGCTGCCGAGCCGATGGTCGCCGAACTGCCGCTGAGCGTCAGCGTGTTCCACCCGGCGGCGGTTGGGTCGAATTGCAGGCCGTAGGTGGTGTAGGCGGCGGGGGTCCCTCCCAACTGGATGGCGGAGGTGCTGACATACCAACTGCTTCCCCCCGTTTGCACCGCCCAGTACAAGGAGGCGTTGCCGGCATTGGCCTGCGCGGCAATGGTGGCGCGAAAAGAGACGAAGGGGTAATTGGCCGGGGTTATGGCGGTAAAGGGAACTCCGGACAGCCCGGCGACATCCGTGTTGGTGGCGGCGTAAAAGGCGGTCGTCTTGGCTGCGGTTTCATAGGCATAGGCGGCTCCGGATTCGTCCAGACGGTTGGGAATGTCCCCGGCGGTGGTGGACCTCCATCCGACGTTGTTCAACGACGCGGCGGCGGGGAAGGGTCCCACAAAGGGGAATGTTTCCGCGTATAGAATATTATTGGTGAGAGGATTGACCGTCAAGGTGTTGGTGGTGTAGTTGGTGCTGTAGTCCTGGCCGTAGAGGTTGCTGACCTCCACCGAATAAGTTCCCGCGTCGGCGGAACTGACATTGGAGATGGTGAGCAGATTGCTGCCGGCCCCGATGATAAAGGACCCGGTTCCAGTAGCCCCGTTGACCAGAGTAACCGCGGAGCCGCCCGCTGCCGGATCAAATGTCCAGGCGTAATCCAACAAGGGTGTGCCGACGTAGGCATCCACCGCAAAGGAGGCGGTTCCCGTGGCAAAGGCGGTCTGGCTGAAGCCCGGGGCATCAATATTTGGCGCCACGTTACCCGGCGGACTGACCAGCGGCGCCGTAATGGTAAGAAGGTTTTGATCAACGCCATACCCGGTGGTGGTGGTGGAAAAAGTCCCGGTCGCCGCGACGACGCCAATGCCCTGGATCGGACCGGTCAAAGGGGCGGCGGCCGGACCGCCAATGGTGGCGGAGGTGGCGCCGAGGGTCAGGGAGTTCCAATTGGCCGCGGCGTTATTATTTGTATAGAAAAAGGAGTTCTGGGTCCAAATGGCATCGCCCGCGACGCTCGGGCTGTTGTTGGTGAAGGGGTTGACGGCGACATACCATGCCCCGCCGACTTCAACGGCAAGATAGTTGGTCACATACCCAGGGGGGAAGACGGGGTTTCCGCTGGCTTCGGACTCCAGGTTGAAGGTCAATCCCGCGGGATAAAGGCTGGGATCAATATCGGAAAATGAGGAGTCGCCCTGGCCTCCATTGCCGGAGGTGTCGGTCGTGTAAACAATCCCGACGGCGTTGGCTGTGTCTGCGGACTCATACATGGCGCGAGTGGACGCAATCACACCGGTCGTCACGTCCAGGGTCCCGGCGGCCACGCCGAATATCCCGGTGTAGGCGATGCCGAGTCCAGTCCAACCCACCTCAGCCAGGGTGGTGGGCGCAGCGCCGCCGCCGGCGGTAAAGGCAGCGCCCCAGTCTTCTGAATAGAGCACCGCTGGGGGCGGGGGCGCAGGCAGAGTCGCTGAAATGACCAGGGTGCTGTAATCCCAGCCACTGAAGCTGGCGTCAACCACCAGGCCAACGCCGGTGATCAGCCCGGACAAATTCTGGGCTGGCGTCGAACCGATGGTGGCGCCGGAGCCGGGCGCGTTAATGGTCAGGGTATTCCAGGCGGCGGCCAGGTTGGTATAAGGCATGCTCACGTTGATGAAGTTGGGATAGGTGCTGCCGTTGGGCAGGAGATTGGTGGAGACATACCACGACCCTCCCTGCTGAATGGCAAAATAGTTGGTGGCGAAGGTGCCCTCGCGGGCGATGGAAAAAGTCAAGTTGTTGGTGAACACAGTCGGGTCAATATCGGTGAAGCTGGAATCACCGTCGGCGCCGGCCCCGCTGCCGTCCGTCGTGTAAAAGATGCCAAACTGCCCAGGGGCCATGTCTTCGAAATAAACGACGTTGGGCGGGGCGCTGAAAATGCCGCTATACGGGCCGCCCGAGGCAGCGCCCGCCGGCAGAACCGCCGTCCAACCCACCTGGCTCAAACTGATACTCCCGGGGTGTTTGACCGAACCCCAATCCTGGACGTAGAGGTTGGTGGTGATTTGCGCCGTCGCGACCGCCCAAGAACCAAATAAGAAGAGGAGAGACAGTGATTTTTTCATAATTGGAATGGATTGGTTTGACAGGTTTGGAACAAAGAAAGCTCGCCGCTATTGGTATTGATTCATCCATTGCGGCCAGCGGGCCGGAGGGGAGCTGACCCATCCTTGAAACCAACTCAAAGTCCAAAGCTCCTTTAACCCGACGCTGCGGACGGAGGAATCGAGAAAGGCCATGTTGACCGGTCTGGCGCCAGGATGCCTGGGGAGGGCAAACTCATCCAGGCCGTTTCCGGTTTGCCAGCCTTGCGAGGTGGGCGGCGCATCCGCCGGGGTGGGATTGGTGCCGTCCCACATGCCATCCCCAAACACCGGGGTGTTGTTCAGCTTGTTGAAGTCTGAAAGTTTGGTGCCGTACAAATTGCCGTTGAATTCGTAACTGCCCATCTCCCCTTGGTAACCCCAAGCTTCAATCGGATACGCACCCACGCCCATGATTCCCCAAGAGTAGAAGGTCCAGTCCATATCATCGGCAAACATGGTGGCGGCCGGAAGGGAAGACCGAAACAGGTTGGCGGCCGGGCACAGACAGATGTTGGTGTTGTTGTAGTAAGGCTGGCAGGCGCCCATCCACACCGAGGTGGGCACCCCCGGCGTCCAACCCACCGGCATGGTGTCCTTGTTGTCATTGGCATACATGGCAAAGGCCACTACCCACTGGTGCAGGTTTGACTTGTCTTGGGTGCTCTTGGCCGCCAGTTTCGCCTTGGCCAGAGTCGGAAGCAGCAGCGACGCCAAAATGGCGATGATGGCAATGACCACCAGCAATTCAATCAGCGTAAAACCCCATCGCAACCGCGAAGCGTTTTTTGGTCTTAACATAAGCATCGTGGATGCCGGATCAATGATTCCGATTTCGTATTGTTTTGTCAAGCCGCCGATCGCGACCTGGCGACAACATCGCGTTCCTGCGCTTTCAAAGGCTATTTGAGGATAATTTTCCCTTTTTCCCCGGCTTTGTCCAGCCTCACAACTGTATGGTTCTGAGGGGGCGGGAATTCCCGGCGCCGCCCCGGCCATGCCTCGGGACGGAGGCCTCTAAATTCTTGCCGCGCGTTGGAATTCAGCAAATAACCCTCCGCCGCGCTTCTTGTTGGAGCCTTGGACCCTGTCGCCGATTCCCAATGGTCTGCCGGAATCCGATGCGTCCGCCCTGAACCCGCGCATTTGTGAGGCTTGGCAGGGAACGGATTCTTTGCGAAGATCAATTCATGTTCCATCAACGATCCAGCCGGCAAAATTCACCCTCCGCCGAAAACCAGCATTCCTACAGGCAATTTTCGCCCGCAAGTCGAAGCACGCGCCCGCACGGCGTCGGTCGCGCCCTGGTCCTTTGGCTGGCGCTTGGTGCCTGCCTGGCAGCGGCAATGGCTCGCGCGCAAACGGCGCCGCCCAGTTCGAAATTCCTGCTGGGGGCGGACATCTCAGCCCTGGCCAGCGGGCGCGGCGGCCGGGGCTTTGGCGGCAGAGCGCGCGGGAATGCCGCCACCAATACTGCCGCAACCAACACCGTTGCCGCCGGCACCAACGCGGTGGCGGCCGGTGGGCGGCGCGGAGGTCCCGGCGGTTACCAGGAGAACGGCCAGCCGGGCACCGAAATCAGCATCATGATGAACCACCACTGGAACGCCTTCCGCCTGCGCGTTTTTGTGGACCCGGTGAGGAACGCTCCGAACAACAGCTTGTCCAACACCATTCCGCTGGCCAGACAGATCAAGGCGGCCGGGGCCTTGTTCCTGCTGGACATTCATTATTCGGACACCTGGGCCGATCCGCAGCACCAGGAGACCCCCTTGGCGTGGCAGGACATTGACGCAGACCACACCAATCAGTCCCTCAGTCTGCGCGAGTTTCAAGACCTGCTGACCAACAGCGTGTCCGGCTACGGAACCTGGCCGGCGGCACGGGTGGAACGGGACATGGCCGCCTTGGAAAAACGCGTCGAGCAATACAGCAGCGATGTCATCACCCAGCTCCAGCAGGCCGGGGCGATGCCGGACATGGTGCAAGTGGGCAACGAAATCACCGGCGGCACCCTGTGGCCCTTCGCCCACGTCAAGGTCCCCCCTTCCGCTGTCAAACTGGATGCCGGCAGAATTCAAGCCCTGCCCGAGCCTTACGACGACAACCGGCAATGGGACCATCTCATCCGCGTGATCAAGGCCGGGGTGCGCGGCGTCCGCTCCGCCGCGGGCCGCCCGGTGCCAATTGTCATTCACATTGACTGCGGCGGCGACTGGCCGGTGACCAAATGGTATTTCAATCACCTGACGGAGGCGAAGGTGGACTACGACATCATCGCCCAGAGTTTTTATCCCAACTATCACGGCACGCCGGACCTGCTGCAGCAGAACATGGTGGAGTGCGCCCGGGCCTATCACAAGCCGTTCCTGGTGGCCGAGACCGGGTATGCGAAGACCGGCGGAGACGAGCTGATGACGCGGAGAAAGTACAATTTGTGGCCGGGAACGCCGCAAGGCCAGTTGCAGTTTATGGCCGACCTGGTCAACACGGTCCAGCGCGCGCCCGGCGGCCTGGGAGTGATTTACTGGGCGCCCGAGGGCGCCTTGTGGAATGCCGACGGCAGCCCCGCGCCGGCCATTTCCGTGCTCGACAATTTGTCGCTGACCAATGCCCCGCAGAGTCATCTGCCCCCCGCGCCCGCGTCCGGGCCATAAACCGCGGCCCATTGCGCTGCAACCATCAAGGCAAAGCAATGTCATGCGCCAGTAATGCCTGGCAGGGCGGGTCCCGAATTATCGGGACCCCACCCTGGCATTCATGCCGCATTGCTTTGCCTCGCACCCGCCGGCGCATTTGGGAACTGTCGAAATTGGTGATGCGAAGGTCGTTTCCAGAGGATATGCTCGGCTCCATGCGCGCAACTTCTTTGATCCGGCCCTGGCGCGCGGCGCTTTACGGCGCATTCGCACTGGGCGCGCCCCTGGCGCGAGCCGCGCAGGCGCCGGGGAGTCCCTCTTCCGCGCAAGTCACCACGGTGCGCCAAATTCGCCGGCTGGCTACCCAGACGCCGGAGGCCAGCTATTCCTTCGCTCTGGACGGGGATGTTTGGTGGGCCAATCCTGCGCAGGGAGAATTGGTTTTGAAGGATGACTCCGGCGCGGAGGAATTGGAAATGGACCTGGCGGGCCAGCCTTTGGCCGCCGGACAAAGAGTGCATCTGGAGGGAAACGGGACGATCACCCCGACGGGTTCCGGTTTCCGCCTCGGGGCCAACGGGCCGGTGGTGGATAACGACGGCGTTCATGGGATGGTGGAGAAATCCGGCGCTGTTTTCTTGAAGGCGGGACGCAATCCGATCCGCCTGGAGTGGTTCAATGGCGTCGAGAGTTTTGGCTTGGAGGCGCAGTACCAGGGGCCGGACCTCTCCCGCCGGAAGATCGCGGACTCCGCCCTCTTTCGGCTGCAAACCAATCCCGCCAGCGGGGTGGGCCAGTGGGTCAATGGGCTGGATTTCAAATGTTGCCAAGTCTCCGGCCAGGCCCTGCCTGATTTCAAACAATTGCCCGCCCTGAAAACCGGGGTGACCGACAACTTCGATCTAAGTGTGATGACGCAGCCGGAGCATGTGGGCCTTTGTTTCACCGGATTCCTGGATGTTCCGCGCGCGGGCCTTTACCGGTTTTACCTCAAATCGGACGACGGCAGCCGGTTGTTCGCCGGCGAACCCTCGCTCCAGGCCACGGTCCTTGGCCGGGTGGCGCTGCCCAAACCTGAGCCGTTGTTCATCGGTCAATCTTGGCGCGACGGCGACAACGGCCTGTGGGTCGAAGTGACCGGAAAGGTAACTTTTGCCAGTCAGAAGCCTGACGGGTTGAAGCTGGAATTGAGCGCCGGCGCCGGACGGCTGCGCGCGGAAGTCGCCGATGACCCCGGCCTCTCCCCCGCCCTGCTCTGGAACCGCCACGTCCGCGCCACGGGGTTCTGCCAGGGCGTCTCCAACGTGGACGGCCAGGGTGTTCCCGGTGTTTTGCTCGTCCCCGGCCGCTCTGAAATCGTGCTGCTGCCAACCCCGGCGGAGGCGGCCGAAAACAGGGACACCAACGCGCGCGGGCTTCCGCTGCTGGTCACGGCGGCGGAGGTTCACCGCCTCAAGCGGGAGGAAGCCCGGCGCGGCTATCCGGTCAGGATCCGCGGCGTCATCACCTCGGTTCTGCCGGAGCACCAGGCCTTCACCCTGCAGGATTGGACGCGGGGACTTTATATTGTTGACTTTTCCGAAAGCCGCTCGCGCCCGCCCCGGATCGGCGAGTTTTTGGAGGTGGAAGGCGTGACCGATCCGAGTTTGTTTGCGCCCGTGGTCAATGCCCGGCGCGTGCGCGGGCTGGGCGCCGGGGAGATGCCCGAGCCGGTCCATCCCACCCGCGATCAATTGCTCAACGGCAGTCTGGACGCCCAATATGTGGAAATTCAGGGCGTGCTCACTTCGGTCCAGGAGGATGGCGTCAATCTCCTCACCCCCGACGGGAGAATCAAAACCGACCTCCGTGTCCCCGGCCTCCAACCCCAGGATCTGGCCCGTTATGAGGATGCGCTGGTCCGGGTGCGGGGATGCCTGTTCGCCACCTGGGATTATTTGACTCACCAGGTCCGGATGGGAGAGATCCGCGTTTACGGCGCGGACATCACGGTGGAGCAGCCGGCGCCGGCCGACTTGTTCTCCACGCCCAGAAAGACGGCGGCCCAACTGCTCTTGTTCGATCCCCAGGCCGGTATTTTTCAAAGGGTCAGAGTCTCCGGCCAAATCATCCATGTCCGCGGGCCGGAATGTTTCATGATGGACGGCCGCCGCGGGGTGCGCTTCATCCCAAAACATCCCGCCGGCCTGGCCGCGGGCGACTGGGTGGAGGTGGTCGGCTTTCCACAATTGAGCAGCGCTTCCCCCGTCTTGCGCGAGGCGGTGGCGCGCCAGACCGGCCACGCCGCCCTGCCCGCCGCCCGCGCCCCCGACCCGGCCGATTTGATCCGGTCGGACCTGGATTCAACCCTGGTGCGAGTGGAGGCGTTGCTTGTCAATCATAGAAACACCGGGGCGGAGCAGGCCCTGGAAATGCGCGTGGGCCTGCGCACCTTTTTAGCCTGGCTGCCCGGCAAGGAGCAGGACGTTCGCGCCATACCGGAGGGCAGCCGGCTGGCCTTGACCGGGACCTACGCCAGCCTGGGCGGCAGCCGGCCCGGCAGCCAGGACGTGGCCTCTTTTGAGTTGCTCCTCAACTCGCCCGCCGACATCGCGGTGCTGGCCCGGCCGCCTTGGTGGACGCTGGCAAGGCTGTTGGTCATCCTGGGCGCGCTGGCCTGCGTCCTGGCCGTCACCGTCCTCTGGATTACCCAACTGCGGCGCAAAGTCGAGCAGCGCACCGCCGAACTTGAAGTCCAAATCCGCCAACGCCAGCGGGTCGAGCAACAGCATGACCATGGAGCAGGAACGCGCCCGCATTGCCCAGGACCTGCACGATGAACTGGGGTCCGGCCTGACGGAAATCAGCATGCTGGGGGCGCGGGCCCGTTCGGCCTCCGCGCCGGTGGAGAAGCGGGGCCGCTATCTGGAGCAAATGGGCGAAAAGGCGCGCCAGATGGTTACCGCCCTGGACGAGATTGTCTGGGCCATGAACCCGACGCACGATTCCCTGGCCTCGATGGTCAGTTATTTTTCCCTGTATGCCGACCGCTTCCTGGGCTGGCCAACATCGCCTGGCGCTTCGAGGCGCCGCCGACCCCGCAGGACCAGGCGGTGGATTCCCGGCGCCGCCACCAGTTGTTTCTCGCCTTCAAGGAAGCGCTGACCAATGTGGTGCGCCATTCCGGTGCGACGGAGGTGCGCCTGAGCATCCAGGCCGAACAGGGCCACGTCCTCCTGACCATCGCCGACAACGGCCGGGGGCTGCCTCAGGGCGGCCAGACCGAAGAAATGGACGGCGTGGCCAATATGCGGACCCGCCTGGAAAAATTGGGCGGGCGCTTTGCAGTCAACAGCCAGGCCGGGCGCGGCACCGTCGTTCGCTTCGATCTGCCGGCGCATTGAACCGCAAGCCTATGACCAGAATTGCCATTGTTGAGGACAACAGAGTCATCCGCGAAAGCCTCATGGAATTTGTCCAGGCGGACGCGGAATGCGAGTGCGTCTTCGCCTGCGCGACCGCGGCGGAAGCCCTCCAGCATGATCCCCCGGCACCAGCCGGAAATTGTGCTGATGGACATTCAATTGCCGGACATTTCCGGCATCGAATGCACCGCCCAGCTCAAACAGCTGCTGCCCTCCGTCCAGATCATCATGGTCACCGTCTATGAAGATACCGAACGCATTTTCAAGGCCTTGCGGGCGGGGGCCTGCGGCTATCTGTTGAAGCGTTGCACCCCGGAAGAACTCCTGGCCGCCATCCGCGAGGTGCGCCAGGGCGGCGCGCCCATGTCGCGCGAAATCGCCCGCAAGGTCATCGCTTCCTTCCAGGAACCGGTGGCCGTCGCGGCGGAAGTGGAGGGCCTGTCGCCGCGCGAGCGCGAAATCCTGGAATTGCTCGCCGGCGGATTTCCCAACAAGGAGATCGCCGACCGCATCGGCCTGACCGACGGCACGGTGCGCTGGCATCTCCGGCATGTTTATCACAAGCTGCATGTCCGCTCGCGGACCGAGGCGGCGCTCAAGTTCCTGTCCGCCAAGGCCGACTGACCTTGCCGGCAGGCCAAAGCCCTCATACCCGCAGTCGAAGGAATCCACCAACGGGCGCGAATTGCGCCAATCCTGGGTGAAGTGGTGGAGTAACGGAGTGGTGGAGTATTGGAGTGATGGAGTGATGGAGTGATGAGCACGGCGGCTGCAAAAAACACCTTGATTAGGGGAATTATATACAATCTTACACCGCCGCCAGCCGCCTCCAAACCGGGCAAAGCGTTGACCGAAAGGACGTTCCATGAAATTTAAGCGGTGGCCTTCGGCAGTTCGGGGGCTTCTGGAAGGAATAAAATCCGGTATTGGAATTCATGTTCGACGGCTTGACGTATGGCAAGACCGAGGAACGGCAGCCCATCATCTGAGACAATCAGCCAGGTCCCTGCATTCAGGATTTCGACACCTTTACTGGATGATGAGTCATCTTCAACGGCTTCTACGATCTGCCACCATTTATGTTTTCTTTTATCGTCGGAATCGGACGGACGTTTCACAACAAAGAGGATTGAGTTCATGTCCCGAATCAGAGGGCCAAGAGGCGGGGGATGTCAAGCGGTGAAACCGTTACGGCTTGCGTCCCCGTTTCTTTGGCGTGGCTGGCAACAACGGGGCGGTGAATTTCTCATAAAGCGCAAAAAGGAACCCCACACGCTCCCGGTCTGACCGAAACGGCTCCGGGCGGTAGCACTGCTCCACGGCACGATCAAGTTCCGTGTGGGCTTTCGACAAGGCGGGAGGCATGGTGAGGGGGTCGTACAAATCAGCAATCGTGCCCGTGCCTCTCGGAGGCAAATGCGGCTCACGCGCTTCAAGAACGATTTTTGCTTTACTATTTATTCGGTCACGCTGGCTATCGGTGACAATCGGCTGAGGTGGACCCCATCCTTTAGACCACGGAGCGCATGAAATAAGCGCGACTTTTGCCGATTGCTGTCATTACTAATTGTAGTTGACTACTGTTCATTCCGTGTTTCAAAACCCTTTCGAAAAGAGAGAACGAGCGATGCGGAGCACTGCCCGTCCTCCCTCTCCGTTTTCTTAGGGTTCTCAACTCTACCGCCGCAGGCGGTCTGATTTCAAGCCTTTTCCTGCCGCCTGCCTCTCTGTCAAGTGCTGCGATCGCTCCTGCCTCTGGCAGGTTGCATCGCTTCCCATTTGGCCGGTTGGGCTCCATGCGTGCCGGGATCAAAATACGCGTCCGCCGGCGTCGCATAGCCCAACGCCTGGTGCGGTCGTTCCCGGTTGTAGCCGTCAAACCACCGGCCCAGTCCGCGCCCTGCCGCCAACCCGTCGCCATAGTCTTGCAAATAAATGTCCTCATACTTGGCGCTCCGCCACAGCCGCTCGATAAACCGGTTGTCCATCCAGCGACCCCGTCCGTCCATGCTCACGTCCACCCCCGCCGATTCCACCGCATCAATAAACATCGGGGAGGTGAACTGCGATCCCTGGTCGGTATTGGAAATCAACGGCGCCTGACGCCCCGCCCGCAACGCCGCCTCCCAAGCGTCCACACAAAAGTCCGCCTCCAACGTGTTGCTCAAGCGCCATCCCAGCACGTAACGACTCCACCAATCCATCACCGCCACCAAATACATAAACCCAGTTGCCATAGGCACATACGTAATGTCCGAACACCAAACCTGATCCGGTCCCGTCACTGCCAAATTGCGTAACAGATACGGATAAATCTGGTGCCCCATCTCCCGCAGACTCGTCTTGGGCTTGGCGTAAATCGCCTCGATCCCCATCAACCGCAGCAGCCGCACCACCCGTTTGCGATTGATGGTCAAACCCTCCCGGCGCAACAGCACGGTCAGTTTGCGGCTGCCATAAACCGGGTGGTCCAAATGCATCTGGTCCAACCGCCGCATCAGCGCCAGGTTCTCCTCTGTCTCCGGACAGCACTGGTAATAATAACTGCCACGGCACACCGCCAGCAGCTCGCACTGGCGCCGCACGCTGAGCTGCGGATCGGGAGCGATTAAACATGTTAAAGCCCCAGTTGCCTGGACTTTTTTTTAAGCCAGTCCAAGTCCACCGTCAGTTGGCCAATCTTCTCATGCAGTTGGGCAATCAACTGTTCCTGATCCTCCGTGCGGGGTTGCCCGGGCTCAAACAATTCGGGCATGTGATCCCGAATCGTCGCCCGCCACTGCGTGACCTGCGCCGGATGCACCGCATACTCTCGCGCCAATTGCGCGACCGTCTTCAGCCCCACCAGGGCTTCGAATCCCACTTTGGCCTTGAAGGCCGCACTGTGTCTTTTCCGTTTTGCTTTCATAAGTCTGCTCTTTCTTATCTACAGCAAACCGGCAAAAATCGAAACTTACCTGTGGTCTAAAAATAGGGGTCCAGCTCAGGCCAAGGGAAATTGTTGTCACACTATTGTGTTGGAGTATTGATAACGGCTTTCCAAGCGACCACCTTTCACATCCAAGCCATGTGCATAATGGATGACAAAACTCCGAAATGGAAAGGTTGAGCGTTGGGGACAATCAAAGAACTTCCATTAGCGACCACCTCAGATTTAAGAAACCCCAAAGGGAGATATTGTCTTCGTTCGGACGAAACCTTCGGAAATAATAAGTAGTCATCATTTGGCTGTCTATCCTCGCCGACAGACGCGGGCGTTGATGCAAGCTCGATAGTTGGCGGTTTCTTGCTTGCCGCACGGAACCTGCGAACTGCCTCGACTCGTTCCAGAATTGGAGGACAACTCCGAATATCATTCGGCGACGCACGTTCCAGCCAAAGCACCCACCGCTTCGTGCCGTTGAGAAACTCATCCCCACCTGTAAATGGCCGGATAACATGCTCCGTGAACGGATACCCCTGAATCAGTTCCTCCCTTTCCTTTGCATCCAGAATGAAATGCCCATCGTCCACCAACTTTGTTCCGAAAACCATTTCAGGAACCCCGCACAGCGGCCTTGCCCGGTAGAGAACGACGATATTTTGCGCGTCCGTCAAATACGGACTGATATTCTTGACAGAAAACGAATGTGGATCGCCTCTAGGGTCATCGTGCTACTCGAACAGCCTTTTCGTATCGGCTGGATAAGCAGCAAAACCAATTATTACAACATGGACATGCGCCTTTCCGCGCGCCTCGCTTTGCCACGCAAAAGTTCGATGCGCTGAGGTGGACCCCATCCTTTAGACCACGGAGCGCATGAAATAAGCGCGACTTTTGCCGATTGCTGTCATTACTAATTGTAGTTGACTACTGTTCATTCCGTGTTTCAAACCCCTTTCGAAAAGAGAGAACGAGCGATGCGGAGCACTGCCCGTCCTCCCTCTCCGTTTTCTTAGGGTTCTCAACTCTACCGCCGCAGGCGGTCTGATTTCAAGCCTTTTCCTGCCGCCTGCCTCTCTGTCAAGTGCTGCGATCGCTCCTGCCTCTGGCAGGTTGCATCGCTTCCCATTTGGCCGGTTGGGCTCCATGCGTGCCGGGATCAAAATACGCGTCCGCCGGCGTCGCATAGCCCAACGCCTGGTGCGGTCGTTCCCGGTTGTAGCCGTCAAACCACCGGCCCAGTCCGCGCCCTGCCGCCAACCCGTCGCCATAGTCTTGCAAATAAATGTCCTCATACTTGGCGCTCCGCCACAGCCGCTCGATAAACCGGTTGTCCATCCAGCGACCCCGTCCGTCCATGCTCACGTCCACCCCCGCCGATTCCACCGCATCAATAAACATCGGGGAGGTGAACTGCGATCCCTGGTCGGTATTGGAAATCAACGGCGCCTGACGCCCCGCCCGCAACGCCGCCTCCCAAGCGTCCACACAAAAGTCCGCCTCCAACGTGTTGCTCAAGCGCCATCCCAGCACGTAACGACTCCACCAATCCATCACCGCCACCAAATACATAAACCCAGTTGCCATAGGCACATACGTAATGTCCGAACACCAAACCTGATCCGGTCCCGTCACTGCCAAATTGCGTAACAGATACGGATAAATCTGGTGCCCCATCTCCCGCAGACTCGTCTTGGGCTTGGCGTAAATCGCCTCGATCCCCATCAACCGCAGCAGCCGCACCACCCGTTTGCGATTGATGGTCAAACCCTCCCGGCGCAACAGCACGGTCAGTTTGCGGCTGCCATAAACCGGGTGGTCCAAATGCATCTGGTCCAACCGCCGCATCAGCGCCAGGTTCTCCTCTGTCTCCGGACAGCACTGGTAATAATAACTGCCACGGCACACCGCCAGCAGCTCGCACTGGCGCCGCACGCTGAGCTGCGGATCGGGAGCGATTAAACATGTTAAAGCCCCAGTTGCCTGGACTTTTTTTTAAGCCAGTCCAAGTCCACCGTCAGTTGGCCAATCTTCTCATGCAGTTGGGCAATCAACTGTTCCTGATCCTCCGTGCGGGGTTGCCCGGGCTCAAACAATTCGGGCATGTGATCCCGAATCGTCGCCCGCCACTGCGTGACCTGCGCCGGATGCACCGCATACTCTCGCGCCAATTGCGCGACCGTCTTCAGCCCCACCAGGGCTTCGAATCCCACTTTGGCCTTGAAGGCCGCACTGTGTCTTTTCCGTTTTGCTTTCATAAGTCTGCTCTTTCTTATCTACAGCAAACCGGCAAAAATCGAAACTTACCTGTGGTCTAAAAATAGGGGTCCAGCTCAGTGCGAAATGAATGCTAAGGTGATACCGACAAAACACCTCATTCCAAAGAATGCTTACCTGTTCGCCTTGGGTGATTGAATTTGTTGACACAAACGCAACTTTAATTCTGGTTCCTTGAATATATTCGGCAGCCTGCTGATACCATGAGCAAACGTAATCAAGGACGCCAGCAGCTTTTGAGTGCGTGAAAATTATATCCATGTCGGCCTTTTGTTCTAGGTTTTGCTCTTTCTTGCCGACAAACGGTGGATTACCGAGAACGTAGCTGCACAGTTCAGGCCGTAAAATCTCCTTCCAGTCAAGTCGGAGCGCGTTTCCAGGAACAATCGTCGGGGACTTTTTAAGGGGCAGGCGTTGATACCATTGCCCGAAGGCTTGCGAGATTTTCACGTTCATCTGGTGATCCATCAGCCAGAGTGCAACCTCGGCAATTCGCACAGGCCATTCGAGAATCTCAATGCCGTAGAACTGGTCCACGTTGACCTTTGACAATTTGGTGATCTCCATTTCCGTTTGCCCCCCAAAAAGTTCCTTGAGCGTTTCAAGTTCAAGTTGGCGCAGTTCCCGGTAGGCGATGACGAGGAAGTTGCCGCAGCCGCAAGCCGGGTCCAGGAACCGGAGATTGCAAAGTTTGTCTTGGAATTCCTGCAAACGCGCCCGGCGCCCGGTTGACCGGTCGGCCTTACGGTTTTCAAATTCGGCGCGGAGATCGTCCAGGAACAGCGAGCGGATGACCTTAAGGATGTCTCGTTCACTCGTATAATGCGCCCCAATCTGGCGGCGGTCCTTCGGTTGCATTACAGACTGAAAGAGCGAGCCGAAAATGGCCGGGGAGATGCGCGACCAATCCTTGCGTGTGCAAGCAAGGAGCGCGTTGCGCATGTCGGCATTGAAATCAGCAAAATGAAGCTGTTCGCTAAAAAGCTCACCGTTGACGTGGGGAAAGCAGGCCAGCGTTTCATCGAGATTTTTCTGGCGTTTCTCAGGTTCCGTGTTCAGGACATCAAAAAGCCTCGCCAATTTTTGCCCCAGGTCTGAGCCGTCCAGCGCGGTGCGATTCTCGATGAAAAGCCGGAATGATTCAGGCTCAAAAAGCTGAGTGCATTGGGCAAACAGGCAAAACAGGATGCGGACGAGGAATCGTTCAAGTTCATGGCCGCTGTAGCCGCCAGCCTTAAGCGCGTCGTGAAGGTTGCCCATGATTTCGACCGCCTCAATGTTGATCGGGTCTTGCTCGTGAAAGGTGTGCTGCTGGTAGCCAGCGATGAAGGCGAAATCGCTGATGTGGAGATAAAGTTCGGAAAGCGGAAATTCATGCGTCGCCCCGCGCTTTTCATTCGCATCCAGGTCGTGCAAGGCGATCCGCGCAAAATCAGACACGATGATATAATGGGGCAATTCAATGTCAGGGTTTTCATCAGCAAGCTCACGGATATAACCGAGCGCCTGTGTTTCGGCTTTGCTCAAATCCTTTCCAAACGATTTATGTTCAACGAGCAGCTTGCCCGGCCAGAGGAGGTCAATGTAGCCATAATCGCCAGCCTTTTTCTTGACTGGCACTTCACAGGCGGCGACACGGCGGCGCTGGATTCCGAAGACCTGAAAGAAAGCGTTCCAAAACGTCTGTGATTCGGCGGTTTCACTTTTGACGCCCGTCCAATCTTTTGAAAAGGCAATGGCGTTGTGGCGGATTTCGTTCCAACTGATCGGCATGGGTCAGGATTCTGCCCCGAAGAATCGGGCCGTCAAGATTTCTGTTGACGGCCTTTGCTCGTTTGCTAGAAGCGCGGCAACGGTGTCGAAACCGTTGAGAAATAGCGGGGACATTGATTTGCGACCCGTCATAGCTGGCCACCCGGCCACCGCTGCCCGCAGCGAGTTTCGACAGCTAGGACGGGTCCATTTTTTATGAACAGAAGAGTAATGGGCGCAACGCGGAGCCGAACGCGAAAGCGCCCGAAAAAATAAAAAGCACGGCCCGCTTGGTGATTCTTTGTCAAGACGCCAAGCGGGCCGGAGGCAAAACAGCAAGTTGCCAGTGTGGCGAAACGGCAAACGCAACCGCCTGTCGCGCGGTATTATTGCGGGTTCAAATCCCGCCACTGGCACTTGAACCGTTGCGAGGCTCGCACGGAAAATGTCGAAAGTCAAAGATTTTTTGGTGTGAAAATCCACGCCCAAAAAGCAGCAGTAAAACTATTTTCAAATAATTACTTGACAGAAGAACAAATTTAGTGTAATCTACTACCAGAATGAAAAACATATTGGATTTCAAAACGCTGATGGAGTTCACGGATTATTTCAAGGACGAGGCGACCTGCGTGGCGCACTTCACGGCCACGCGGTTCCGCAACGGGGAGTATTGCCCGCACTGCCACACCACCAAGATTTACAAATGCGCCGGCGGCAAGCGGTATCACTGTGCCAGTTGCAAGCAGGATTTCACCATCCGCACCAAGACGGTTTTCGGGGAGTCCAAGCTGCCGCTCCGCAAGTGGTACATGGCGGTTTATCTTCTTTCCACCACGAGCAAGGGCATATCGAGTTTGCAACTGGCAAAGCACGTCGGCGTCACGCAAAAGACGGCGTGGTTTATGGACCACCGATTGCGCTCGGCAATGAAACAGGACGGCGGGCAGATTTTTGGGACGGTCGAGGCGGATGAAACCTACGTGGGCGGGGCCGTCCGCAACATGCACAAGTGGAAGGTGGACAGGTCGAAAGTGGGGACGGGCGGGAAGGGCAAGGCGATAGTTTTCGGGATGAAGCAGAGGGGCGGTCAGGTGCGGGCCAGGCTGATAGCGAACAACGGCTCCGAGCAACTCCATCCGGCCATTCAGGCGACCGTTGCCCCCGGTTCGGGTACTTTACACGGACGAACACCGGGGCTACAATGGTTTGGAAGGTTACAGCCGGACGGTGGTGAACCACAGCGTCAGGGAGTACGTGAACGGGATGGCCCACACGAACGGGATTGAGTCGTTCTGGGCGCTGTTCAAGAGGTGCTACCACGGCGTTTATCACTGGATGAGCCGGAAGCACCTTCAAAAGTACATTGACGAAGCGGCTTACCGGCTCAATCGCCGGGGCCAGGACATGAACATGGTGTTCGGGGAAGTTGTGGAACGAACAACAGATGGCGCGAAACTGCCGTATAAGAAGCTGATCGAATGAGCCGACCGCAGAAAATAATGCCGCCCCTCAAAGGCACGTTCACGGAGATCGTCACCGCTGTGGCCGATGGGAAGGGCTTCAAAAAGGCGAAGCCGAAGCTCATGGCGAACGAGCGCGCCACTGCGACGACGCCGAAACCGCCGCTGAAAAAAGGAACTTGACGCCACCGGCATGTTTGGTGGAATCCAGGAACTATGAGCAAATTCAATCGTTCTCCAAAAGCTGACAGAACCGGCGGAATTGCCTGCAATTTGGCCCTTGGTGACATTACCATTTTAGACGTGAGGAATCACGACTATGTGGTCATGGTTCGCAAAGGGACAGGTTCCAAGGAATGCCGAAGAACATTAGACGAGTTGAAGGCGAGGTATCAAGGCAGGAAACGGCGTTTGCCTGGCGTGGCTACGGTTGCGCCGCCTTGATGTTCTCGAATACCATCCACAGAGTCCTCCTTAAAGAACTGGACTTCTTTGCCGTCAGCGGTTTGAAACGTGTATTGGCCGTTGTCGTGGACATATCCTTCGGCATTGACCGGAACTTCTTTTCCATTCTTGAGATGAACGTAAAATAATTTCATAATTCGTTGCTTCCGACGCATGGAATCGAAAGTCCGGCAGGCGCGGATGTCAAGCGTCGAAGCCGCCGTGGCGGCCATCGCGGCGGGGACGGTTCACTGTAACATTATATATAAATCCCTTGATTAGGCTTGATTGACCTTGTTGGAAATCGTGATGGAAATGGCCCCATTTTTGTCGTAAATTGTTCATGGAAAGGCACTTGAGACGATTTTTTGCAAAAAAGCTCATCCGTCGTCGCTTCGCAGTTGCGTGACCAGGGAGTGGTGGGCATGGTCAAGGTTGAAAACATGGTTTGACTGGGTGTGACCGGTTTGACCGGCTGGGCGCAAATGCATCCTCCTCCGCAGGGCCTGCCGAGGACAGGAAATGCAAAATGCAAAATGGGAAGCAGGGCGGGAGCGATGAGGTTTTCATGGGTGCGGCAAATTGGGGCAGCACGGTTGCTTTGGGGACAGGATGAACGGGAGGCACAGGATTTTGAGCGTTGCAACCTGCGCGGTCCCGGCAGGGCCGGGATTGGACATGGAACTTCTGACGCTTTGGCGTGTGCCGACGGGTCGGCGCCGCTTTGCTCTCCGGGAATCGTTCCCAATCCAAAAGCGGGAGCAAGCTCCCGCACTCCATAGACACCGCCCTCTTCACTATGCCAAATTAGCATTTAACCCAGGTGTTGTCAATGGGAAAAGGAAGGAAAAAGAAGGGGGGTTGAACCGGAGCAGCCGGAGTGATGGAGTGATGGAGTGATGGAGTGATGGAGTGATGGAGTGATGGAGTGATGGAGTGATGGAGTGATGGAGTGATGGAGTGATGGAGTGATGGAGTGATGGAGTGATGGAGTGATGGAGTGATGGAGTGATGGAGTGATGGAGTGATGGAGTGATGGAGTGATGGAGCGATGGAGTGCTGGAGTGATGGGGATGCTGATCGAGCCGTTTCGGGCCGTTTACAACTCATTGATTCGGAGGATATTCAACTTTCAACGGGGCAAAGCCATTGTTTGACACCGTTCACGCGACGCCTTTCACGAGCGATCCAATTTGACCATTGATTATCGTAACGTCGCCATTGAATTTATCAAATAGGGTCACTCTCTGGCGGGGGTTATATTTGGAACCATGAAAACAAGACACACCCGTCTCATAAGGGGAAAAGTCTGGTGCTGACCTGTTCATTTGCAAGGGTTTAATTGGTCTTCGGGGTAAAATGAGATTTTGATTTTTCCGAGTTTGGCTTTTGGGTGTGGTATGCGCCTGTTTGGGCGCGTGTGCTGTCCCATAGCTTTATTGGAAGCCGGGGAAATACGCCTGCTCGGGCCGCGCCAAGTGGCGAAAGCTGCCGCCTGCTGTCCCATAGCACGCCAGCAAATTGAGCAGATCATATTTCTCCCAGAGCGCCGCCCGCAAAATCGTGAACAGCCGGGTGAAGCTGTGCGCCCAGTTGGAGAGGTGACTGAGGTAGCGCAACAGCACGTAGGTCAACAGCGCCGTCCACACCTGCCAGCGCACGGCGTTGGCGTTGTGGCCCAGAAAATCCGCCAACTGCAAGGTCTGCTTGATTTGTTTGAAGAAGACTTCGATCTGCCAGCGGCAGCGGTAAAGGTCGGCCACGCTGCGCGGACTCCACTCCAGGTTGTTGGTCAGGAAGGTCATTTCCCGTTCCTCTCCATCAATCTCGACCAGCGCCACCACCCGGCGCATCAACTCCGGCGCGGGTTTGTTCTCGTTGCTCAGGACGATCACTTCGTCGCGCAAAATCTTCGGGTCTCTGGAGGCGGGCATTTTCCGCACCACCTCATAGCCCATGTTCTCCTTGGCCCGCGTCACCCAAAAGACCCCGCGCCCGTCCAAATCCCGCAAGTGGCCGAAGTCCACATAACCCTTGTCGAACAAGGCGATTTCGCCGCTCTTCAAGTCGGCGCACAGTTCCCGCGCCCGTCGGTTGTCGTGCTCGGCGGCAGTGTCCACAATGACAAAACCGGGCAAAAGATTCTGCAGATTCAACCGCATATGGGTTTTGGCGGCGGCCTTGCGCCGGCGGTGCTTGGCCCAGTCCAGGCAGTTGGCCACCAGTTCCATGGTCGTGCTATCAATCACATGGATGGGCATCTTGAAACGGAAGGCGGGGCCACGGCGCTGGCCCGCGGCAAAGCCGGGCGTCTGTGCTTTCAAATGCTCCAGGACCCGCCAGAAGAGTTGTTCGGCCATCTGGGCCGGACGCTCCCGGTTGGCGTGGGAGAGGCCGTTGCGGCTGGGGGCGCTGGCGCCGCGCAAAGTGGACAGCGGCCCGGAATGCAATTGCAGCGAGTCGCACAGATCGTTGAGTCCGATGCAATGGGTGAGTTGCGCGTCCAGCAAACTGACCGTGTGACTCCACGGACTGAAGGTGCGCGACTTATCCAGAGCCCGGTCTCCCGCGCTATTTTGGAGACTTCATGCGCAGGAATGAGATTGCAAATCTGGCGCAAAACGTTAAACCGGGACCGTGTTGGTTTGATTTTTTTGTTTTTCATGCCTGCCTTGTGGCAGGTTCAAATGGTCAAGCCAACACTTTTTTCCAATTTCCTGTGGGATGGCTGTGAAAACAAGATGTAATTCACTCGGCTATTTAGCTACCCCCCAAGAATGTATGAAACCAGCGACATTTATTATCATGGCCATTCTGTGTCTGAATTTGTGCGGATGCATGAGTACCGCTGCGGTGCAAAAAGCAAGGGGTTATCCGGCGGAAAACAAGGGCGGAGACGTGGTTCCAACCGAACAACCCAAACCCCAGTATTATGCGCTTTTACCGCTGGCCGTGCCTGTGGATATTGCGTTTGCTCCCTTTATGCTGCCCCTGGTTTTCATGATGCGAAATGTTCATTGAATATAATCTCGTCACCCCCGCCTTCGCTGGGCCTTCGGCGGCTAGGCCGGCCCTCCAGGCGAGGGTGAAACCTCCGCCGCCCTCCCGAAAGGCCGGAGCCGGGATTTGCCGGACGCCCACCCACTCAAGCCGGGACGGACGATGTCTGTTCCTTCTCCCAGGGGGAGAAGGCCAGGATGAGGGCGAGCCGCGAGAAATTTTTCCTCACACCTGCACCGGCTTGTTTGACACGTTTCATGTGATTGACTTTGGGTGCTGGCGGCGACATCTTCAGGGTTGAATGAAATGGGACCCATCAGAACTCATCGCATTCCCGGCTGAACAGGGTGCCGTCATCGCGCTCCGCGCCGGGCGCAGGGGAGGCCGCGTCGGCCAGGCGTTTATGCGTGTCCCGTAATTCACAACCCTTGACAACTCCACACCTTATGAAACACATCCTCTGCATCGGCCTCACTATTGCCGCGGCGCTGACCGCGTTCACCGCCTGCTCGCCCGGCGATGCCAAAACCGTTCAGGGAAGTTGGAAGCCCGTCAAGGCCGAGCTGGCCGGACAACCCATGCCCGACACTGTGTTGCAGAGCATCAGCCTCAAACTCGACAACGGCAACTATGAAGTCGTCGCCGCAGGCCAACCCGACAAGGGCACCTACACGCTCGATTCCGCCGCCAAGCCAAAGGGCATGACCATTACCGGCACGGGCGGACCGAACAGCGGCAAGACTTTCCCCGCGATCTACGAACTCAATGGCGATGAACTGCGCATTTGCTACGACCTTTCCGGCGCGAAACGCCCCACCGAATTCAAGAGCACGGCGGGGACGCAGCTCTATCTGGTGACCTACAATCGCCAGAAGGAGTAAGAAGATACCTGCAACTCTAAATCAATCACCATGTCGTCTCTGCTGCATTTGGGTCGTCATACCACAACGTAAGATAATCGTCATACGGATTATGTGGCCCCATCACCCAATAAAACGGGGCGCAAGGAAAATAAAAAGTCACAGCCATCCCACAGGAAATTGGAAAAGAGTGTTGGCTTGACCATTTGAACCTGCCACAAGGCAGGCATGAAAAACAAAAAAATCAAACCAACACGGTCCCGGTTTAACGTTTTGCGCCAGATTTGCAATCTCATTCCTGCGCATGAAGTCTCCAAAATAGCGCGGGAGACCGGGGCTCTGGATAAGTCGCGCACCTTCAGTCCGTGGAGTCACACGGTCAGTTTGCTGGACGCGCAACTCACCCATTGCATCGGACTCAACGATCTGTGCGACTCGCTGCAATTGCATTCCGGGCCGCTGTCCACTTTGCGCGGCGCCAGCGCCCCCAGCCGCAACGGCCTCTCCCACGCCAACCGGGAGCGTCCGGCCCAGATGGCCGAACAACTCTTCTGGCGGGTCCTGGAGCATTTGAAAGCACAGACGCCCGGCTTTGCCGCGGGCCAGCGCCGTGGCCCCGCCTTCCGTTTCAAGATGCCCATCCATGTGATTGATAGCACGACCATGGAACTGGTGGCCAACTGCCTGGACTGGGCCAAGCACCGCCGGCGCAAGGCCGCCGCCAAAACCCATATGCGGTTGAATCTGTAGAATCTTTTGCCCGGTTTTGTCATTGTGGACACTGCCGCCGAGCACGACAACCGACGGGCGCGGGAACTGTGCGCCGACTTGAAGAGCGGCGAAATCGCCTTGTTCGACAAGGGTTATGTGGACTTCGGCCACTTGCGGGATTTGGACGGGCGCGGGGTCTTTTGGGTGACGCGGGCCAAGGAGAACATGGGCTATGAGGTGGTGCGGAAAATGCCCGCCTCCAGAGACCCGAAGATTTTGCGCGACGAAGTGATCGTCCTGAGCAACGAGAACAAACCCGCGCCGGAGTTGATGCGCCGGGTGGTGGCGCTGGTCGAGATTGATGGAGAGGAACGGGAAATGACCTTCCTGACCAACAACCTGGAGTGGAGTCCGCGCAGCGTGGCCGACCTTTACCGCTGCCGCTGGCAGATCGAAGTCTTCTTCAAACAAATCAAGCAGACCTTGCAGTTGGCGGATTTTCTGGGCCACAACGCCAACGCCGTGCGCTGGCAGGTGTGGACGGCGCTGTTGACCTACGTGCTGTTGCGCTACCTCAGTCACCTCTCCAACTGGGCGCACAGCTTCACCCGGCTGTTCACGATTTTGCGGGCGGCGCTCTGGGAGAAATATGATCTGCTCAATTTGCTGGCGTGCTATGGGACAGCAGGCGGCAGCTTTCGCCACTTGGCGCGGCCCGAGCAGGCGTATTTCCCCGGCTTCCAATAAAGCTATGGGACAGCACACGCGCCCAAACAGGCGCATACCAAACCCAAAAGCCAAACTCGGAAAAATCAAAATCTCATTTTACCCCGAAGACCAATTAAACCCTTGCAAATGAACAGGTCAGCACCAGACTTTTCCCCTTATGAGACGGGTGTGATAAAAAGTCGTTCGAACACGTTCGGGGGCAAAATCAAAATAGCCGCGACCATCCAACGCATAAAAGGGACCCAAGAAAAGCAAGTAAGCGGGATAAACCAGCACAAGGAAAAGCAACCACCTTCGCACACGCCGAGCGGAACACGACGGCGTTGACAACGTCAACGGATGCTCTGTGCTGAAAACATTCATTGGCCCGCTTACAGTCTGCTTTCAGTATGTGACCATCGCCTCGTTTATTGAAACACAAAAATCCAATGGATCAGAAAGCGCTTGTTTTTTTGCCGCGGCCGGTGGAGGTTGCATGAAATGAAGCCCTTAATCAGGAAATCAGCAATGGTTATGTGAGTGCCGCCTTTATGAAACCTGCCTCGAGAACCCAATCCGGCGGCACATCGCCGGGCGGCCGCCAATCCGTCATCTGCGGCGCGGGCCGGGCGAGCCAGGGCTTCACGTTGATCGAATTGCTGGTGGTCATCGCCATCATCGCGATTCTCGCCGCCTTGCTGCTGCCCACGCTGGCGCGGGCCAAGACCACGGCGCTGGGCGCGCAATGCAAGTCGAACATCAGGCAACTGGCCATTTCGTGGGAATCGTACGCGGACGACAACAAGAACAAGTTCGTCGTCAATACCGACAATCCCATTCCACTGAACGTGCCCAGGATTTCCCCGTCCTTGAGCTGGCTGGACGGGGCGGAGGCCTGGGAAGCCAATACCTTTGACAATACGAACTTCAACTTTATTTCGGGGGCTCTCCTGGGGCCGTACGTGGGCCAGAATTTCAAAGTCTATCATTGCCCGTCCGACCAGTCCGCCACCCTGATCATGGGAAGTTTGCAGGGCCGCTTGCGCAGCATTTCCATGAACGGTTTCGTCGGCCTTAATGCAGACTGGGAGGCGGATTGGCTCAGCTACCTCAAGCTCTCTGATTTGGCGCATCCTGGTCCGGCCATGCTGTTGGTATTTCTTGACGAACATCCCGACAGCATCAACGACGGCTGGTTCATGTTCGCCAACGAGGGCGTGCTGGATAACGGGACGGGGGACGGAGCTTGGTTCAACCTCCCCGCCAGTTATCACAACGGGGCGTGCAACCTGAGTTTTGCCGACGGCCACTCCGAATCGCACCGCTGGGCGGACAAGGCGATGCTCAAGCCGGTGCTCAAGTCGGACTACGTTTTCGCCCAGCCGCAAGTGCGGACTTCTCCCACCGGCCCGGATTACCAGTACATGCTCGCAGCACGCGTCCTACAAATTCAAATAGCTCGAACCAACCAAAAATGCCCAAAGCTACGGTTTGACCCGAATGGCGCTTACATAAGGCATTCGGGTTCTTCGCTGTTTTCGGTGGATTTCTTCCGCCTGGACAACCGCCGGAAGTAGCGCAGGGTCCGCTCCCGACCATTGCTCGGAAACAGCCGTTACATCGTTACACACATTGGGTATGACGGTGAAGTCAAGCGGAAGGGGACCATTGCTCCGTTACAGCCGTTACATCGTTACACCTGTTGCACCACAAGCACTTACGCATTTTAGAGCCGTTACACCCCCGTTACATGCCGTTACATCTTCGGAGGTGTTAAAACTCCCATGCTTTGTACAATATTATCGGTAACCCCTTCCAGCGCTGCCGTTTCCATGATGACGGCCATGCGGCGCTCGTGCTGCACGGCCGCCAGTTCAGCCCTCGCCTCACCTCCATGCCGTCGCACACCATCGCGGCCATCCCAACACTCACGCCTCATTGGGAACTGATGCGGTAGTATCTTCCGGCGCTGACCGGCTGAAAAGGTTCGCTGAAATAATAGGAACCGTTGGTGAGGGTGAGGCTCTGCAACGGAGTCCAAACTTGGCTGGCCAGATTGGTGCAGGCTTCCACCACGATGGGGATATTGCTGGTGCCGGTGATGTTAAACCCAAATTGATTGTTCCGCACGCCAAAGGTGCCGTCCCCGGTTTGGATCAGCGGGTTCCAGAGGACGGCAGGACAAAAGTCGAAAGAGTTGCTCCAGCCGGTGGCTCCCGGCAGGTAATAGACCGTCCCCTGGAGCAGGGATCCAAGATTGGGTCCATCGTACGGAATAATGCCCGGCGCGTCGTCTAGGAAATAGATGCTGGTCAAGGGGCATCCTTGGAACGCGTCAGCCGCGAAATTGGTGACGCTGTTGGGAATGGTCACGCTCGTCAAGCTATTGCAGTTAACAAACGCATCGTCGCCAAGGCTCGTCACGGTGTCCGGAATCGTCACCTTCGACAAGAAGGCGCATTCCGCGAATACAGAATTTCCAATGCTCGTAATGCTCTTGGGTATTGTGACGCTCGTCAGGAAGCAGTGGGAGAAGGCAGAATCTCCGATGTTGGTGACGCTGGCGGGAATCGTCAGATTGGTCAGGCCAAGGCATCCCTCGAACGCCGAATCACCGATGCTCGTGACGTTGGTGGGGATGGTGAGGCTGGGCAGTTCACTACAGTGTCCGAATGCTTGATCCCCGATGCTTGTGACGCCGCCAGGGATCGTGACGCTCGTCAACTGCCAGCACTCGAGGAACGCGCGCGCCGCGATGCTGGTAATACCATCGCCGATTATGGCGTTGGTTAGGCTGAGGCATTGAGCGAACGCAGAATCCCCCATGTTGGTGACGCTATTTGGGATTACAAGGCTGGTCAAGTACTCGCAGTTGGAGAAGGCCCCGACTCCAAGGACTGTGACGCTGTCGGGAATGGCAACGTTTGTCAGGCTCAAGACGTTTGCGAATGCATTCGTCCCGATGACCATCACGGAAAGGCTTGTGATCGTGCTTGGAATGGCCACGGCGCCGCCTGAACCGGTGTAAAGCGTGATGGTAATCGTGTTGTCCGCGTTAGTCACGTAATCGTAATCCTGCGTCTCCTTAGCATTCCCCGCAGAAGGCCCGGCCAGGAGGCCCAATCCAAAAAGGATGAGTCCACGAATAATAACCTCCTTTGTCATAATCTTTTTCTCCGTATCTAAATCCATTTTTCTGTTTCTCCCAATGGGGGCGGATTAGTTTTGTTAAGGAAAGCTGGAGGC
Source organism: uncultured Verrucomicrobiae bacterium (assembly GCA_963707025.1). Classification (GTDB taxonomy): domain Bacteria; phylum Verrucomicrobiota; class Verrucomicrobiia; order Limisphaerales; family Palsa-1400; genus JBEKOF01. The sequence goes on from CAVPOM010000010.1 coordinate 141,755, forward strand.
GCCCCCAATATAGCCGTAGGCATCATCGGGCCCCCACCCATAGGCCTGCACCTCGATCGGCTGCGTACTTCTGATTGTATTGGTGCTCCCGGGAGGAACTGAGATGCGCGCCCCGGAGTAGCCGCTTTGGCCTATCTGTAGGAAATTGTTGGTTGAGATGTTTGTGCCATCCATCATTGTCGTTGAGATGGCCGATTGGGGAACGATGAGATTGACGAAATTCTGGTCAAAGTCCCCGGTATCGCCGAAGTCTGCGGGAATGGTGATGGTGTAAGAGGTCAAATAATGACGCGTCGGCGGCAACAGCATCTCGAGGGGATCCCCTTCATTGTTATTCGTGCCATCGAATGCGTATCCATCGGGGAATTGGGCCACTTGAATGGGCTTGTTGGCCTGGAATTGCGCCCAGCCCCCCAGGTTGGTGTCAAAGAATTGCCCCGCGCCAAGGTTGGTCGTGAACACGCCCTTTGGGGACCATACTGTTACTTGCGCGCCATTAGTCGCCGCAAGGACACGATAAGTGTCCCCATTAGTTCGACCGGCGAAGGAAAGGGACAGCGCTTGGGTTCCCCAGGAACAGACCGGCAGTTGCTCCTGCACGAGTGGGTTGCCGCTCTCGGTCAATTCGTAAGGCACGAGGGCATTTCCCGCGCCAGCGAAAACGGCAATCGGGTTATCTGATGTGATCCATGTTCCGGTCACATCGTTGGTTATCGTGCCGCTGGAAACTTGATAACTCTGCCCGTTGGTCAGGGCGACCCTGTAGCTGTTGCTGTAAGAACCACCAGACGATGTTGCCAGATTCGCGTTGGTTGAAGGATTGATGGTCACGATTGCGCCCTCGGCTGTCGCGACGATGGCAAACTGCGAGGTGTAACTGTCACCGCTGAGGGACGGACGGGCCATGAGACAGTAATTGGTCCCCAGCATCGGGGTTGGAAAAGCAGTGAACGCCCAGCTTCCTTCCGGATAAAAATCCATGCCATAAACGGACAGTTGTTGGCTGGCAGTAATATGGAAGGTGAAGCCAACATTCGTAGCGTCATAATTTGGAATGGCCACCTCCTCAAGCAGATCGTTAAGCAGAATACCGTTCATGGTTGCGGGCATCAGGATGAAACTGGTGGTAATGCCTCCTGATACCCTTATACTGTTGCTCACCTGAGTTGTAAAGTTAAGCCAGTAATAACCGCCTAATCCTGCACCATTTACAAAAGCGACCCAGAAATCAGTTCCGGAGGAGGAATTGGTCGCCCCCAACGCGAAGAAGCGCTGCGGGTCTCCCTCGTTGGTCAACGGGATGATCGTTTGTCCCGGCGTGGTGGTCATGAACCACTGCCAGACGATGGGCGGGGCCAGGTTGGTTGTGGTCAGGATATTGTACACCCCGTTGGTGACGTACCACGGTGTGTGAAGCACCAAGCTGGCCGACGTTGCGTTCGACGATGGGGCAATCTCCAGGTACAAATCATTCGTGGTGTATTGAACCATCGGCATGCTGACACCGCCGGCGGAGTTGGTACCGCCGGAGTTTGTCCCGCCTGGCGGGGGCGGGGCACCGGAGACCATTGCGCCCATTCCGCCAGTTTGGGCAGAAGTCGCGAACATGGCATTGCCAGAAGCGGAATAATCCCATCCCCTGTCATCCACGATGAAAATGTTGCTGGAGAGGCCGGCGTACACCGCCAGTTGCGGCAGCCAGTCAGTCGGCCAGGGAGGAATATTGAGCTGGGCAGAAAAGAACGTCCCCGTGGAGGGGACGCTCGCCAGCGGGGTTGCGGCTGGGTCGGTTGCTCCCCCCACCAGGATTTGGGCCTCGATTGCGCCGGGCAACAAGCCTCCCAATGTGAAAAGGCCGAACGCAACAACAGCCTTTAAAGTTTTCATCTTTGCTTCCATTGGTTTGGATTCACAGCCATCCCACAGGAAATTGGAAAAAAGTGTTGGCTTGACCATTTGAACCTGCCACAAGGCAGGCATGAAAAACAAAAAAATCAAACCAACACGGTCCCGGTTTAACGTTTTGCGCCAGATTTGCAATCTCATTCCTGCGCATGAAGTCTCCAAAATAGCGCGGGAGACCGGGGCTCTGGATAAGTCGCGCACCTTCAGTCCGTGGAGTCACACGGTCAGTTTGCTGGACGCGCAACTCACCCATTGCATCGGACTCAACGATCTGTGCGACTCGCTGCAATTGCATTCCGGGCCGCTGTCCACTTTGCGCGGCGCCAGCGCCCCCAGCCGCAACGGCCTCTCCCACGCCAACCGGGAGCGTCCGGCCCAGATGGCCGAACAACTCTTCTGGCGGGTCCTGGAGCATTTGAAAGCACAGACGCCCGGCTTTGCCGCGGGCCAGCGCCGTGGCCCCGCCTTCCGTTTCAAGATGCCCATCCATGTGATTGATAGCACGACCATGGAACTGGTGGCCAACTGCCTGGACTGGGCCAAGCACCGCCGGCGCAAGGCCGCCGCCAAAACCCATATGCGGTTGAATCTGCAGAATCTTTTGCCCGGTTTTGTCATTGTGGACACTGCCGCCGAGCACGACAACCGACGGGCGCGGGAACTGTGCGCCGACTTGAAGAGCGGCGAAATCGCCTTGTTCGACAAGGGTTATGTGGACTTCGGCCACTTGCGGGATTTGGACGGGCGCGGGGTCTTTTGGGTGACGCGGGCCAAGGAGAACATGGGCTATGAGGTGGTGCGGAAAATGCCCGCCTCCAGAGACCCGAAGATTTTGCGCGACGAAGTGATCGTCCTGAGCAACGAGAACAAACCCGCGCCGGAGTTGATGCGCCGGGTGGTGGCGCTGGTCGAGATTGATGGAGAGGAACGGGAAATGACCTTCCTGACCAACAACCTGGAGTGGAGTCCGCGCAGCGTGGCCGACCTTTACCGCTGCCGCTGGCAGATCGAAGTCTTCTTCAAACAAATCAAGCAGACCTTGCAGTTGGCGGATTTTCTGGGCCACAACGCCAACGCCGTGCGCTGGCAGGTGTGGACGGCGCTGTTGACCTACGTGCTGTTGCGCTACCTCAGTCACCTCTCCAACTGGGCGCACAGCTTCACCCGGCTGTTCACGATTTTGCGGGCGGCGCTCTGGGAGAAATATGATCTGCTCAATTTGCTGGCGTGCTATGGGACAGCAGGCGGCAGCTTTCGCCACTTGGCGCGGCCCGAGCAGGCGTATTTCCCCGGCTTCCAATAAAGCTATGGGACAGCACACGCGCCCAAACAGGCGCATACCAAACCCAAAAGCCAAACTCGGAAAAATCAAAATCTCATTTTACCCCGAAGACCAATTAAACCCTTGCAAATGAACAGGTCAGCACCAGACTTTTCCCCTTATGAGACGGGTGTGGTTTGGATTCAATTAATACTCCTTGGACGCTTGACAGCGACCGCATGACGACTACACTTACAATCTTATGCCTGTTACTTGCCGCAAGGCAATCCACATTTCTTGGTAATTAAGCCCCTTTTCTTGCCCCAGCATGGGTCAATTCAGCGGAAAAGCCCGACCTCACCCGCCGCCTTCGCCGGGCCTACGGCGGGCAGGCCTCCCCTCTCCTCCAGGAGAGGGTGAAATATCCGCCGCCCTGGCGAAAGGACGGAGCCGGGATTTGCCGGACGCGCATGCGCCCAAACCCAGGCGGGCGATGTCAGTTCCTTCTCCCAGGGGGAGAAGGTCAGGATGAGGGCGGGCTGCGAGAAATTTTGTAAAGCGGTCAAGCCCGGAATTCGGAATTACATTCATACTTGCTTCGCCTGCACAGCCGCCGTGTTTTGCTTTCTCCTTGAGGCATGAGCGAGGATTAGAGGAAATCGTGGGGATGAGGCGAAGCCAAAAAGCCAAGTCAGTGGAGAAGCTCGACCTCACCCCAGCCCTCTCCTCCAGGAGAGGGTGAAACATCCGCCGCCCTGGCGAAAGGACGGAGCCGGGATTTGCCGGACGCGCATGCGCCCAAACCCAGGCGGGCGATGTCAGTTCCTTCTCCCAGGGGGAGAAGGTCAGGATGAGGGCGGGCTGCGAGAAATTTTGTAAAGCGGTCAAGCCCGGAATTCGGAATTACATTCATATATGCTTCGCCTGCACAGCCGCCGTGTCCTGCTTTCTCCTTGAGGCATGAGCGAGGATTAGCGGAAATCGTCGGGATGAGGCGAAGCCAAAAAGCCAAGTCAGTGGAGAAGCTCGTCCTCACCCCCGCCCTCTCCTCCAGGAGAGGGTGAAACATCCGCCGCCCTGGCGAAAGGACGGAGCCGGGATTTGCCGGACACGCATGCGCCCAACCCCAGGCGCGCGATGTCTATTCCTTCTCCCAGGGGGAGAAGGTCAGGATGAGGGCGGGCCACGATCAATTCTTTCTCACACCGGCACCCGGAACCATACATCCATAAGGCTGGCAAATGCGCCCGGATGAGTTTAACTTTTCAGATGCACCCACGGAGCGCAGTATTTTTAAGATGCCCAACATGGATTTGAGAATGGCAGGCTGGCTGGCCCTGGCCTCCGCGCTTTGCTGCGGATCGGCCGGCGCGTCGGATGTATTCCTTGCGGCGGCGGACTTTTCCGACCTGGCGTATTTCGAGTCGCTGGGTGTCACGTATAAAGATGGCGGACAGGTCCAGGACGGGCTGGCCATTCTCAAGCATCACGGCCTCAACTGCGTCCGGCTGCGGCTGTTCACCAGCAGCGCCGCGCAGGCCGCGTCGGACCCCTACAACTACGGCAACAACCTGGTCTACAACCTGCCGCTGGCCTTGCGCGTCAAGAAGGCCGGCCTGCTCTTCTCGCTGGATTTTCATTACTCGGACACCTGGGCCGACCCCGGCCATCAAGCCACGCCCTCGGCCTGGACAAATCTGAACTTTAGCCAACTGGTGCAGCAGATGCGCAGCTACAACAGCAACACCATCTGGCAGTTTGCCACCAATGGCTCGATGCCGGATTACGTGCAAGTGGGCAACGAAATCACCGCCGGCATGTTGTGGCCCTTGGGGCAGGTCCCCGGCACCAATGCCGCCGTGCAATGGTCCCAGCTCGGCCAGTTGCTCACCGCCGCCATCCAGGGAATCCACGACGCCGCGGGGGCGGGCGCGCCGCGGATAATCATTCATATTGACAGGGGCGGGGATTGGGCCACGACCGAGTGGTTTTTTGACAACGTCAAGGCGCAGGGGGTCGCGTTCGACATCCTGGGCGAGAGTTATTACCCGTTCTATCACGGCCCGTTGACCAATCTGAACATTTGCCTGAGCAACGCGGCCGTGCGCTACGGCAAACCGGTCGTTGTCGCCGAGACCGCCTTTCCGTGGAACAACACCCACTGGACGACCAACATTTTTGGCTTCGTTCCCAGCACCAACGGCCAGGTCAGCTATATGGCGGCGTTGGCGCAGATCATCAAAGGCGTGACCAACCAGCTTGGCGCGGGCGTTTTCTATTGGGGGGCGGAATATCAGGCGGTCAACGGCGTCAACGAGGCTGGCTTTAATACGGCCTCGTTTTTTGATGCGGGGGGAAATGTATTGCCGGTGGCGGACGCGGTGGGCGGCCTTGGCGCCCCGCTTTATCTGAGCGCCTCGCTGCTTGGCCCGAACCTGCTGCTGCAATGGCCGTTCAGCGGAGCGGCGGCCCGGCTGATGACCTCAACCAGTCTGGCGCCCACCGCGGTGTGGTCGCAGGCGACCAATTCGATCACCAACACCGGGCCGGTGTTCACCGTGACCCTGCCCCGCGGCGGCTCTCGTTTTTATCGGCTGCAATCGAATTAGAGCAGTGCGAAGAACGCCCCAGTCCAAGGACGCGGTGATTCTGCGCAACGAGGTCGTCAACTTCCGCAATGCAGCGAAAGGCGTCAGTCATGGTTGCGCCGGGAAAGGCAGGGCGGGCAGTCCCCTGCCCGCCGTGCCCGCCGCTCGACGGTAGTGCGACATTTATTCCTCTGCCAATGCCTGACGGCGGGCAGGGGACTGCCCGCCCTACCTGCCATGAGTCACGTATTATACCGTTTCCAGTTCGTAACTGCACTATTGCCAAGGCGATTGGCGGCGGTCGCAGACCGCCGCTACAGTGCAAAAGCAAACCGGAAAAGGTATTGCGACAAAACCCTGCAAATGGAGGGGATGACAATGGGGCGCGGCGTCGTATGATGGGCGCCATACCATGCTGACAAAAAGAATGATTTTCCATTGCGCCGGTGGATTGATTGCGGCTCTGATGTTGATGGCCGCGCCTGAGATGCATGCCCGGCAATCCACGCCGGACCGCGGCACTCCCACCGCCAACGCGACCCCAACCAATGCGCCGGGAACCAATGTCGTGGCCGGTGGCAGAGGCCGGCGTGGCGGCGGATTTGGCCGCGGCGCGCAAGCCGACGGCCCGACCACCGCCTTTGGCACGCCGGGCCTCGAGCTTAAACCGTTTTTGATGGATCACCGCCACGCGGCGGATTCGCTGATTGATCTTTCCTTTTTGCTGGAGGCTCCCGCCGGGAAAGATGGATTTCTTCGCGCCAACGGGGCGCACCTGGTCACCGGCGACGGGAAGCCCATCCGGTTTTGGGGGTTCAACATCACCGAATGGAGCCGCGGCTCGGTCGAAATTCCGCCCAAAGAGGACGCCGCCATCTGGGCGTCGGCCCTGGCCCGATCCGGCGCCAACATCGTCCGTCTCCAATTTCTTGACTTGGACGCGCCGCGCGGCCTGCTCGACGGCACGCGCCCGGACAGCCAGCACTTCAATCTGGCGCAGCTCGACAACGAAGATTACTTTCTGGCCGAGGTGATGAAGCGGGGGATTTACGTGGATTTCAACCTCAACGTCGGCCGCGCCTTCAAGCCGGGCGACCAGGTTCCGGTGACGCGCGAAGGCAAGGGGCCGCTGCTGTTCGACAAGCGGCTGATCGAATTGGAAAAGGATTATGCGCGGCAGTTGCTCACGCACCTCAACCCCTACACGAAGAAGACCTATGTGGACGATCCCGGCATCGCCATTGTGGAGATTGTCAACGAGGACGCGATCTACCTCGGTTGGAGCGGCAACAACGCCTACGACCAGGAACTGACCGATTTGTTTAATGCGTGGCTGGTCAAAAACGTCAGCGCGGCGAAGCTGGCCGAGTTCCGCCAGGCGGCGGGTGTGGGCACGAACGATCCGGTGCCGCGGCTCAAGGGTCCGGCGCTGCGCACGGCCGCCCGGGAGCGGTATTACACCGAGTGCCGTTTTTTCTCCGATTTGGAATCGGGCTTTTTCAAGGAGATGAGCGCCTATCTGCGGCAAACCCTGGGCGTGAAATGCCTGCTCATCGCCACCGCCGACCACAGTCATTCCGGGAGCGGCTACGGGCTGGAGCAGGACACGCAGCAGTTGGACATCGTGGATGGCCACACCTACTGGCAGCATCCGGGCGACCGGCTCTACCACCACGCGCCCATGGTCAATGATCCTTTCAATTCGACGGTCGCCGAACTTTCGCGCACGGCCCTGGCGGGCAAGCCCTACACGGTCAGCGAAGTCAACAATCCGTTCCCCAACCAGTTTGCCTGCGAGGGGATCCCGATACTGGCGGCTTACGGCGGCTTTTTGGACTGGGACGGCATCATGTGGTACACGTTCGAGCCGAAACGCAGCGCCGACTGGAAACCGGTGTTGAGCGAGCCGTTCGACATGTCGCTCGATCCGGTCAAGATGACGCAGATGGCGGCCGGGGCCTTGATGTTCCTGCGCGGCGATCTGGAGCGCGCCCGGGAAACGGTGGCGCGCTCCTACAGTTGGGAAGAGGTGGCGGACAGCCGGCTGCTGGCCGGCACCAACCGGCCCTACTTCACACCGGGTTTCCCAATGTCGGTCCCGCTGCTGCACGGCTCGCGCATCGCCTCTCTGGAGGGCAAGCCGGCCGGCCCCATCCAGGCGGATTTGGCCGGCCCTTACCGGAGCGACACCGGCCAGTTGGTGTGGTACGCCGGCAAAAACGAAACGGGCCTGGTGACGATTGACAGCCCGCGTTCGCAAGGTTTGGTGGGATACGTCAAGGCCAACGCCCAGAGCGTGAGCCATCTCTCCGCCGATGTTTCCAATGACTTCTGCGCCATCGTCCTTAATTCACTGGATGCCCGGCCCATTGCCCAAACGGGGCGGATGCTCCTGACCACCGGCTCGCGCGTGGAGAACACCGGCCTGACCTGGAACGCCGGGAAATCACGCACCGCCGAGGGCGGAACATCGCCGACCTTGATCGAACCGGTGACCGGCGTCATCACCCTGCGCGATCTGGCCGGGGCCAGGCGCGTGTCCGCCAAAGCCCTGGACGGCTCCGGTCATGCCATGGGCGCACCGATCCTGGCCAAGCCGGCCGGGGCGGGCTGGGAGATTCCGGTCGGCCAGATTGTCACGCCCTGGTATGAGGTGACGGTGGAGAGGTGAGGGCCGGTTGGCAAACACAAGTTAGGGCGGAGTCAGACAATGAGAAGGCCCGCCGGCGGTGGCGGGCCTCCTTGCTCCAGGCAGGACCCGCTCCGGCCATTGGCAGGAGCGGTCCTTCGGGACGGTTAGTTGACAGGGACGGTGAAATTTCCGGGCTAGAAACCAGTTATCGTGAGGATGTTGCTGGGCGCGGACTGGTTGCCAAACTGGTCAACCGCAACAACCCAAACTTGCGCCGGCAGGGTTGCGTTGCCGTGCGGGAATATATACACCTGCGAGGTTTGGCCGACGGAGGTGTCAGGAAAATCCAACACTCCATCAATATAGATATTATATTGGATGTCCGCTTGCGGCTCGTTGACCGACGTCGAGGGGTTCCACGAAATGATGGCTTCGCCGCCGCCATCGCCCCATCCGGTCAGGCCGGTTGGAGTGGTCGGAGCGTTGGGAGGCGGGGTGATTGTGGCTGGCGCCGTCGTCACGGTGACGGGCTGGCTCGTGGTGGAGAGTGCCCCCGTTGTGCCGTTCAAGCTATAGGCAGTGACCGTGATGGCATAAGTGTAGCCGGGCCACAGACCCGTGGTTGTCGAGGTTGTGGAACTTGTGGAACCGCCACTTAACGAGATGCCATTGACAGCGACTGCATATGAGCCGATCTCATCGGCAGGCGTCGCTTCCGTCCACGACACGGTGATGGTATTGGAGGTCGCGCTGGTTGCCGTGATCACTGGCGCGGCCGGTTTGACGGGTGTCGGCAGTGGAGTCCCGGCCAGCGTCACCGTGACTTCCGGACTGGGCGCCGAGGCTTGGTTGCCCGAAACCGCAATGATGTGGAAGGAATAAGTGCCGCCCGCCTCCACCCCAACCGTCCAGGTAAACCGGGTGACGTTGCCGACGTTTTCGATAAACCCTTGCGTATCGTTTTGAATCTCGTAAACAAGACTCCCGCCTGACCCCGGCGTGGAAGCGTTCCAAGCGAACGAGACGCTGTTGCTGGTGACCGCGGTGACATGAAAATTGCCCGGTGTTGATGGCGGTGTGGGTTTTCTGAAGCCGAAGGCCGAGGCGGAAAGCGGTTCCAGAAGCCAGGCGGCTGCGATTAACGCGGCGATTCCGGCTGTTAATCCCGCCGCGTTCCCCCGGGAGTGAGTTCTCTGAATTGATCCATTCGCAAACATAGTATAATACCTTTCATGGCGAATATTTTAGGCGCCCAAGACCGGGGAATCCGGTCTTGCACCGGCCTGGCCGCCTCGCCGACGGACATCCGCTGGGTAAGAGGAACCAGCCGCCCAAAAGTTCCCGCGATCTTTGCAAAACGGCTAGGCCTTCGGATCAGGATTAAGATCCGGCGAGGCAAAGGACCGCCAAAAAAGCAATGGGCGCCCGTCAGCGGGGGATGGCGACCTGCTGGAGGATTTTTTGGATGACTTCGACGACGCTCACGCCTTCGATTTCGAATTCGGGGCGCAGGATCAAGCGATGCTCCAGCACGGGAGAGGCCATGGCTTTGATGTCGTCGGGGGTGACGAAATCGCGGCCGGCGATGGCGGCGGCGGCGCGGCTGGCCAGGAGGAGGGACTGGGTGGCGCGGGGCCGGCCCCCACCAGGACGCTCTCGTGCCGGCGCGAGGCGCGGACGATGTCAACAATATAAGCGAGGAGTTCGTCGCGGACCAGGACCAGGGCGAGCTGGCCGCGCAAGGCCGCCAACGTTTCGGCGGAGAGGGTCTGGCGGACGGCGCCGGAGGCGAGGGCGGCTTCGGGGGAGTCCTGGCCGAGCATGCGTTTGGCCAGGGTAAGCTCTTCGTCGCGTTCGGGGACGTTCATGGTGATTTTGAGCATGAAGCGGTCTTTTTGGGCCTCTGGCAGGGGATAGGTTCCCTCGTATTCGATGGGATTCTGGGTGGCGAAAACGGTAAAGTTGGCGGAGAGGGGATGGGTTTCCCGATCAATGCTGACCTGGCGTTCCTGCATGGCCTGGAGGAGGGCAGATTGGGTTTTGGCGGGGGCGCGGTTGATTTCGTCGGCCAGGAGGAAGTCGGTGAAGACGGGTCCTTTGATGAGGGCGAATTCGTTGCGCTGCAGGTTGAAGACGTGAGTGCCGGTGATGTCGGCGGGCATGAGGTCGGGGGTGAATTGGATGCGGCCGAAATCGCAGCCCAGGACGCGGGCCAGGGTGCGGACGAGGAGGGTTTTGGCGACGCCGGGGACGCCTTCAATGAGGGCGTGGTGGCCGGTGAAGATGGGGATGAGGGCCTTGTCAATAACATCGGACTGGCCGATGATGACTTTGGCGACTTCGAGCCGGGCGGCGGCGAGGGCTTCCTTAAGCTGGTCAACGTTGGGGTTCATGGGGGGCGGCAATGGAGTGGTGGAGTGTTGGGTTGGTGGATGGGAGGAATGGGACGGATGGGACTAATGGCACGGATGGTTACTTGGGCGCTATTTTCGTTCGGTTAAGATTCTTTGGATGGTTTGCCAGGTTTCGACGGGGTGGCGGGAAAGGGGCGGACGGGACCTTTCTTCCTCCATGATTTTTTCGATGGCGGCAAGGCGGGCGGCGGCGCGCGGCTGGCGGGCGCAGGCCGATTTCCACTCGGCAAAGCAGGTGAACAGGATGTCGGCCGGAGAAATGCCGCGGCGCAAGAGGCTGGCAAAACCGGCGCTGGCCTCCTTGCCCTGCACCAGGGCGGCGGAGCCTTCGTCCGGCTGGCCGGGGGGCGGCGGGACGAGCGGGAGGCTGTTTTTCCAGATGAACAGGCCGGCGATGAGGGCCAGGGCCAGGAGCACGCCCTGCAAATGGTACTGGCGCATGAGACCGGCCACGCCGGGGCGCTCCTCCACGCCCAGGTGGGTTTCGTCAAATATAATGTCGCGCCGGGCTTCCACCAGCCAGGCCAGCAGTTCGGCGTGGCGCTCGCGGCGGAGGGCTTCGTTGCTCAGAAAAAAGGAGTCGGTGGCGAGGACCAGAGATCCCGGGCCGTAGGCGCGCTGGAGGATGACGGGATGATTTTTTCGCTGGTAAAGGGTCTGCCAATTGGTGTCCAGCACCTCAAAATAGGCGCCGCTGTGCCAGGAGATCAGAGGGGGCAAGCCGGGCGGGGCGTGGACGGCTTGGGCCAGTTCGGAGCGGCTGTGGCCGTGCTCATCCAGGGAGAGGTCGTCGTATTGCAGGCCCAGGCCGGTTTTGGCCAGGAGGGAAACCAGTTGGAGCGGCAGCGCCGGGCTGGCATTGGTGTCGTCGCGCCAAGGGGGCCGGCGACTGGCCGGCGGCCGGGCCGGGGGCGGCAAGGAGTTGGTGAACAACAAGCCCAATTCCTGGGCCTGGTTGGCGAAGGGCAGCAGGGAAATGACGACGCGCCCGCCGCGCAAGAGAAAATTCTGGAGGGTGTTGTCGTCCTCCGGGGACAAGGAATCCAGGTCCCGGCGGGTCGTGCCCAGGAGAAAGAGGACGCGCTGCGGATCGCCCTGGAGTTTGGCGGAGGACTGGAAGAAACGGGTGACGGACAGGCCGGGGAGATTTTGCAGAGCCTGGTAGAAGGCCTTGACGCCGAGGGGGTCGGTGCGGAGGGAGGAATAAGGGGGATAAATGTCGCCGGCGTCGAAGCGCATTTGAAAAAGCCAGACCAGGCCGAGGACGAAACCGGCCAAGGAGAAGGCGAGGAAGGCGGGCAAAATGTAGCGGGATTTCAACATGCGCGGATGCGGGCGAGGTTGGCTTGAAAATCCAGCAGGGCTTCCCGGGTGACTTCGCGCAGGCCGTACCAGGCGTGGTCGAAGGCGGCGACGTTTTGGCTGAAGGCGCTTTGCACTTCGGGGGCGGCGCGGGCGCGGCGGCGCAATTCCGATTCGTATTCGCGGTTGGATTTGAAGATGGCGATGGAAATCATCCCGCGGGCGGCCAGGTGGGCGAGGCCGGCCAGATAAAAGGCGCGCAAGGCCAGGCGCAGATTTCCTTCCTGCATCAGGTCGCGGGCCAGGCTCAGCCAGCCGTCTTCGGGCAATTGGTCGGGGGCCACGTTTTCATCGGTTAAATCCGGCCGGGCGGCCACCGGCTCGGCAACGAGGATGTTGGGGCGGCGGCGGCGGTCGTAAGCGCGAAAAACCAGGACGGCCAGGAAACCGAGCAGGACTGAGATGAGCAGGAGCAGGAGGATTTGCAGGGAGTAGATCAAGCGGGAACCCCAACCGGACAAACCCGGCTGGCCGGAGAAGGAACCGGGCCACAGTTTGAGCAGCATTCTTCCCACCCACTGCAGCGAGACGCGCAGACCGTGGGCGGCGGCTTTGACGGCGTCGCGCACCACGTCAACCACGAACTGGGCGGCGCGGGCCAGCCAGCCTTTTTCTGCATCTGACGCCACCGGTTTTTCGCGCGGCATGCGCCAGGCAAACTGGCGTTGTTGCAGGACCCGGTCAATGGCCAGGCTGAGTTGCTCCGGGGAAACGGCGTTGCTGGTTGTAGTTGACAGAGCAGGCGCCCCGGCCGGCGCGGCGGCGGAGACCCGGGTTGGGCAGAAAAAGAGTGTCAGGACGGCAAAGGCCGCGAGAAAGCAATTCTGCAAGATGCGCCCGGCGGGACGCCGCGCGCGGCGGGCCAGGAGGCCCGCGCTCCCCAAACCAGGGTCAAATGCGCAACGGAATTTCATGGCCGTGATGCCAGGAGAGCGGGCGCGCCGGGTGAAGGCGGGCGCAGGCCGGCCAGTTCCGCTTTCAAGTCGTCGCCGGAACGAACGGATTGGCCGTAGAAACAGCGGAGGACAAAAACGGTCTTGATCAAGGGATCCACGAACAGATAGGCCAGGGCGAAGGAACAAGCCAGATAAGTGGTGTTCAGGACGCTGAACCGGCCAGCCTGGGTGAAGGCGGTGTCAACGCCCAACAAGGTTTTGAGCAGGCCGGGCAGCGCGGCCATGGCCACCATGGTGTTGAGCCAGACCAGGAAGGCAAAGAGAAAGAGCACGGCCAGCAGAAGAAGATTCTGGCCGAGGCGCAGTCCCGCCTGGAGGGCGGCGGTTTTGCAAGTCTCCCCCAGACCGCCCGGTTCGCCGCCCGCGGCGGTGAGGTTCTGGTAGAAGCTGTAAACCCAGACGAAAGGGAAAATGGTGACCAGGGCCAGCGGCACGACGAACAGGCCGGAGGGTTGCAGCGCCATTTGCGTCAGGGCCAGCCGTCCGGCCCGCCGGGCGGTCCACGGCTCGGCGGCGCGGCCGGCGACGCGCGCGCGCAGGGCGGCGGCGAAGAGGGCCTGCCAGCATTTCATCCACAAGAAAAGCAGTCCCAGGCCGGCGGCGCCGGCCGCGGCATGTTCGCGGGCAAAAGCGCCGCGGCTCATGTCGGCCCAAAAATAAAGGAAGGCCAGGAGGAAAGGAAGGGTGCCGACGGCATAGGGCGCCAGGAGACGCAGCGGCGCGGAGCGGAGGAGGTGGACGGCTTGTTCGATCAATTCGAACAGGCCAATGCCCGGCTGGCGGTCGGACGGTTTCATGGCACCGTACTCCAAAAAGAGGTCCAGAGCGCGTTATCGTGGTAGGAGGGCGGAATAGAGAGCAGGATTTGGCCGACCCAATAAAAGTAAAGCACGGCGGTCAACAGGCCGGCGAAACTCAGACCCGCCCGGCCCAGGGCGCGCAGAGGCTGGCGGCCCGCGCCGGCCGACTGGGAGAGCTGGCGCAAACAGACGGCGCAGAGGATGCGGTCGTCGTGCTCGGTGATGCACTCGCGACAGAAGAACCGGCGGCATTGGGGGCACTGGGCGGCGGCCTCGCGGGCGGGATGATTGAGGCAATGTTGTTGGGCCAGGGGCAGCATGGGGCTAGGAAGTTTCCGCGGCGGAGGATTGGGATTGGCGGAGGATCTCCTCTTCGAGGCGGGCTTTGAGTTCCACCTGGGACAACTCGCCTTGCGCCTCCAGCAGGCGGGGACGGATCATGGCCATGCCTTTGCGCGCGGCCCGCATGCGGTTCCAGGCGGCCAATTGTTCGGTCTGCACGGCGGTTTTAATCTGCGTGACACAGGTTGACCCGCGCCACAGGCTGAGCAGGAAAAGAAAAAGGAAGAAGCCGCCGATCAAGGCGGTGACAATCCTGCCGGCGGGGTCCGAAATGTCCCCCGCCCACAGGAAAAAGCCGAGCGCGAGAATGACGAGGATGATGTTGCCGACCAGGGAGGTGACGGTCTTGCGAGTGATGATGGCCTGGATGTCGCGGAAGTAGAAGCGCTTGTATTTTTCCGTATAACCGGTGCGCAGAATCAACAACAGGTGGTCCTGGGCCATCCAGACCGTGCAGAGGGCGCGGGAGGTGGCATACCACTTGTTTCCTTCCATGAGCGAGCCGCGTCCGGGCAGGCGCCGGTATTCTTTGCCTGCCTTGCGCGCATCGGAGGATGGACCAGGGGCATTGGGGTCAACCAGAGGTTGGCCGTCAAGATCACAGACCGACGCATCGTCTGGGAATTCTTTACCGCAATAAGGGCATTTTTTCATGCGCGTCGGTTTTGCCTTTTAAGGCCGAAGCCATAGCTGCGCAAGCGGGGTTAAAAGAGTCTGTTGCACGATCTGCGGGTGAGTCTGGGCAAATTCCGGATTTTTGCGAGCTTTTTCCCTGGCGGAGTTTACCGTGCAAGCCGGCGACAGTATTTGGGAAAGCGCTCTAATCCTTTTTGGTAATCAGGAAGACAATGAAAATCACCCAGCCCACACACTCCAGCAGGGCCAGCAGCCCGGCCGCGGCAAAGGCCAGGTTGGATTTGCCGGTGATGCTGCAAGGAGCCTTGCGATAACGCACGACGAGATAAAGGGCATAGGGCGCGCCGATGAACGATGGCCAGAAGCAGAGCAGCGGAAAAAGGGCCACGGCCAGGGCGATGTGGTCCCACAACACGCGGGTGTTTTCCAAGTCCTTGAACTTGGATTTTTTTTGGCCGGTTTCCAGGCAGGCGGGGCAGAGATGGCGTCCGTTCAACTCCAAATCGCACAGCCCGCAAAGAAACCGGCCGCAGCCGTCGCAGACAATGGAGGCTTTTTTGGCGGGATGATAAAAGCAACTGGACTGGCCCTGGACCAGGAGCGGTTCGGCGGCGGCGGCGGAAGGGGTTTGCAGAATGGCGGGAAAAACCTCGACGGCCAGGGGGGCCTCGCAGGAGGGGCAGGGAAAGAATTGGCCGGTGTTAAAGTGTTCCGGGAAAAGAATCGCCTGGCATTTGCCGCACTTGACCAGGCTGGATTCCATTGGCGCGATTAGATTCGAATGACGCGCGTGTTGCAGATGCGGTCATGCAAGGCGCGCTTCTCCGGGTCCCAACAGACCATGAGATAGCCAATGCAAAGAGTGAAGATGGCGCTGACATATTCCGCGGCAAAAAAGCGGCCCAGCGCCTTGGCATAGCTGACCTTGGAGCCATCCGGGTTGACGATGCGCAGTTTGGCGGACATTTTACCCGGGGTGGCTCCATACTTGCCGACAAACAGCGTGTAATAAGAACCGCCCAGCACAAGTCCCACCACCGTCCTGGCCCACAAGGGCGCGGCGAACAGAGGCAGGCCCATTTGCTGGGCGATGAAATACTGGGCCACCAGCGCCGGCACGGCGACGATAAGGCCGTCCAAGAATTTGGCGCCGAACCGGACCCAAAAGCCGGCGTAAACCATGCCGCCTGGCAACGCCACGCCTTCCTTGAGTTTTTGGAGGAAAACCGGTTTGCAGTCAGCGCAGATGAACTGGTTGCCGTGGCGGATGACTTCCTCGGGCGGGAAGGCCCGTCCGCATTCGGCGCAGAGCACCTGGCCGGGCGGGGCCGAGACGGCGCCGGCCATGCGCAGGGGCGCTCCGGCCGGAGGGCCAACGACCTGGGCGTAGGGCAGCCACTCGGCCATGCCTTCGCGCCAGACCAGGGTGTCGTGGCGCACGGTGCCGCCCCGCACCAGGGCCTCGAAGTCGGCGTCGGTGACCGGCCCTCTCTGCTCGGAGCCTTCAAGATAGTGCCAGCTCATAAAATGGATGGGTCTTGCTCGTGTCGGCGGCCAGCCTGTTGGTTGCGGGCGAAAAAGTAAAGCCTGTTCTGAGGCGAATTGAGGAAGCGCACGTCAAATTTGGCGGCGGCGGTTTCTGGTTTCTCTTAATCTTAATCATAATCTTAATCCTAATCTCTCCCATGCGTCGAAGAAGATTAGGATTAAGATTAAGATTAAGATTAGGATTAGGATTAAGAATAAGAACCGGAGACCGTCCGCCCAAAAACTGAGATGCGCCCCTTGACGGGGAAAGGCGCAAGGAACGCTTGCGCGGAGGGCGGCCCGGGGGTATGAGATTCTGCCGCAGTGACCGCGAGCTTTCAACCGCGGTTTGTTCAGGAAAACTTAAACGGAAAGCATTTATTATGATGACACGACGAGAAGCCATTCAGAAAACCATCTTTGCCACCGCCGCTTTTTCGGCCGGCGCCATGGCCGCCCAAACCCGGCCCGCCATGATGCCGCCGCCTCCGGCCGCCGGGCCTGCCGGCCCGTTCACGTTGCCGCCCCTGCCCTACCCTTACGATGCGCTGGAGCCGCACATTGACGCACAAACCATGCAAATTCATCACGACAAACATCATGGCGCTTATGTGGCCAATTTGAACAAGGCCGTGGCGGGGCATCCGGATCTGGCCGGCAAAAGCGTGGCGGAACTGGTGCGCGGCCTGGACACCTTGCCGGCGGACATCCGCACCGCCGTGCGCAACAACGGGGGCGGACACCTCAACCATTCGGCCTTCTGGCTGATGATGAAGAAGAACGGCGGCGGCCAGCCCAAGGGGGAGCTGGCGGCGGCGATGGAGAGGGACTTCGGCGGCTTTGACAAATTCAAGGCGGCCTTTACCGACGCGGCCATGAAGGTGTTCGGCAGCGGCTGGGCGTGGCTGAGTGTGGCGGGGCAAACCGCGGCGGGCGCCCCCAGGACCCTCAAGATCGAATCCACGCCCAACCAGGACTCCGTGATCACGGCGGGGAGAGTTCCGCTGCTGGGGATTGATGTGTGGGAGCATGCTTACTACTTGAAATACCATAACGTCCGCGCCGACTACGTGGCGGCGTTCTTCAACGTGATTGATTGGGACAAAGTGGGCAGCGATTACAAGGGTTAGCCCGGGCTTGCCATGCCTGAGCGGTTGTAGGGCGGGCAGTCCTCTGCCCGCCGTCGGACATTGGCACACGAACCGACGCCACACTGCTGCGGTCCTGCGGCGGGCAGGGGACTGCCCGCCCTACCGCGCAGGATCGGTGCATCGCAATACGTTAGATTCGTGGCGGCAGGGGTGGGTTTTGGCTCGGAGGTATTGGTCCTTCCATTGAACCTTTTGTTGCGCGGGGCATTCTACTGGATGTAAATGCTGGTAGTGGCTGAACGCGAACAATTGCCGGTGGAGCAGGCCAAAGCCGGGGAAGCGGAGGCTTGGAGCGTTCTGTTTCGGCGCTACCAACTGCCTTTGTATGTTTATGTCTTTGAGCTGGTCCGCGACGAGCAAACGAGTCTGGACATCGTCCAGGAAACTTTCATTGCCGCCGTCCGCCACATCGGCAGCCTGCGGGACGAGGCCAAGTTCGGCGGCTGGCTTTTCGGCATCGCCCACCAAAAATGCGCGCAGTTGTGGCGCCAGCAGCACCGCGCGGCGGCCTGGCGGGAGGAAATCGCGCAATCCACTCCCGATCTGGACGACGGCCCCGACGAATTGCTCATTCGGCGCGAAGAGGAGGAGGAGTTTATGAGCCTGATCAACCAACTTCCGCCCCCGCAACGCTCGGTGTTGCTGCTCCATTTTGTGGAGGATTTTTCGCTGGAACAAATCGCCGAAATCTCCGCCGCGCCCCTGGGCACGGTCAAGTCGCGCCTGCATTACGCCAAAAGCGCGCTGCGCAATCTGCTGGAGGAAAATCGTGAATGAAAACGCCCCGGGAAATTTTGCTGCAACACCATCAAGCGGCCGCGCCGAAACTGGACGCCATCCGGGCCGGGGTGGTCGCCGGACTGGCCCGCCCGCCGGCGCGGGAGACGGTTTCGTGGCGGGATTTGGCGTGGTCGTTGCGCTGGCATCTCACCGCCATGAGCGCGGCCTGGGTGGTGGCGGGGATTCTGAACATGGATTCTTCGCCCAGCGCGGTGGCGAAGATTCCGCGCGACAAAATTCCCGCGGCGCAACAGCTTTGGGCGTCGTTGCGGGAGAACCGCCGGCTGCTCCTGGAATACAGCGACGCGCCGGTGGTGGAAGCGGCGGCGGCGCCGGCGCCGGGACGCCGGAGTGAAATAGCCACAGAACAAGCGGTGGTTTAAGGGAAGAGCTAGGGCGGTTTGAGAAATGGTGTAGCCCTAAATGAGGATGGTAGGGCACGCACTCCGTGCGCGCCGCGGCGGGCAACGGAGTGCCCGCCCTACCGCGTAATGCGGCTACAGTATTTGTGAAACCGCTCTATTGGAGTGATGGAGTAATGGAGTGATGGAGAGCGGGGAAGTGAAATCGCGGTGAAACTAATGGAGGTATAACATGAATGATCAACCTAAAACAGAGTCTTCGATTTGGGAGCGCAGCAACATTATTCGAACTTCCCGCTGGCTGTGGAGCTGGCGCGGAATTCGGCGCATACTGATTGTGCTGGCCTGGGCCGTGACGATCATCGGTCTGTTTTACGGCGAGGAAAACTGGCGCGGGCGGCACGCCTGGAACCAGTATCGGCAGGCCGCCGCCGCGCGCGGATTGTCGCTGGATTGGAGCACTTACATTCCAAAACCGGTGCCGGATGACCAGAATTTCGCCGCGATACCGTTCCTCAAAACATTTTTTCAAACCAACGACAACGGTGTCATACTGACGAATGACCTCTGGTACCGCGCTTGCGACCATATTTCCGAGACCAACATCGCGAAAGACAAGGGCCATCGTCATATTACCGATCTGGTGGCGTGGCGACAGGCGGCCGTGGCGCTGCAAAGCGGCCCGTTGAAGCGCGGCCAGGACTTTGAGACGGATATAACCGACCTGGCGGCGCGAGCGGCGGTGGCGCTGGCATTTCTGGAAGGCATGAAACCCGACGCGGCGGTGTTTGCGGAACTGCGCGCCGCCAGCAGCCGGGAGTATTCGCGTTATGCGGTGGTTTATGACCTGGACAATCCGTGGATGATTTTGCTGCCGCATCTGGCCAAGATCAAGCAGACCGTGATGCGCCTGGAACTGGAGGCTTGCGCGGAACTGGCGGCGGGGCAGAGCGACCAGGCGCTGGCCGATGTGAAACTGATGCTGGCCCTGGCCGACTCCATTAAATCGGAACCGTTTTTAATCTCATATCTGGTGCGCGTGGCGTGCGTCCAGATTACTCTTCAACCGGTTTGGGAGGGACTGGCCGAGCATCGCTGGACCGACGCCCAATTGCAGGAACTCCAGGCGCGTTTCTTGTCTTATGATCTTCTGGCCGACATGGAACAGTCTCTCAATGTGGAACGGGCGGTCGGAACTCTCACCGCGGATTTTGTCTCGAAGAAGGGAATTACCTATGTGGCCGACACTTGGTCTTCCGATAACAATCAGGACCCGTTCACCAAGGTGATTTTCTACCTGATCGGCAAGGCCATGCCCTCCGGATGGTATGACCGCGAAAAACTGAATTACAACCAGCTCTTTGACGCGCAGTTCGACGGGGTCGTGGACCTGGCTGCCAAAACCGTTTCTCCCCGCAAGGCGGCATTGGATGCGGACGCGGTGGGCCGCCAAATATATGGCAAATACTGGCCGTCCCCTGCTGTGAACGCCCACCGATTTTTCGAGTTGGACCGCCAAGTCGGTGGCGAAGCTTCGGGAGTCGGGCCAATCAAAACCATTCTGTCCCACCGCCTTATCGCCAAGATGCTGCTGCCGGCCCTTAGAAATGTTCACACTAAATCCGCCGCCGCCCAAACCGCCGCCGACCAGGCCGCGCTGGCCTGCGCCCTGGAACGCTACCGCCTGGCCCATGGACAATTCCCCGAATCACTCGCCGCGCTGACGCCGCGGTTTATGGCCCGCGCGCCCAATGACGTGATTACCGGCCAGCCTTTCAAGTATCGCCGCACGGATGACGGGCAATTTATACTTTACTCCGTCGGCTGGGACGAAAAGGACGACGGCGGTGTGCCCGGCAGAACCTTGTTCGATCTGCAAGGCGACTGGGTCTGGTCGTATCCGGGAAGATGATTCGGGGTGATGCGCGGGGTGCGCCTGTCCTCGGGCGCAGCATGGCTCGCAGGTTCGGCAG
Source organism: uncultured Verrucomicrobiae bacterium (assembly GCA_963707025.1). Taxonomy (GTDB): domain Bacteria; phylum Verrucomicrobiota; class Verrucomicrobiia; order Limisphaerales; family Palsa-1400; genus JBEKOF01. Next base: position 162,444 of record CAVPOM010000010.1, read on the forward strand.
CGTTGGGCTCGGCCGGGTGCCGCGGGAGGCCGGTCGTTGCTGCGCCCGAGGACGGGCGCGCTCCGTCATTTTTAGGGAACGCACAAACGTTCATGGGCATCGCGGAATCGGGCGCTGCTCCACGGCCATTCCATCGGCGACAACACCAGCTTTGCCTTGGCAGGATTGTTCTCGATGTATCGCCTCATTTTGGACTCCTGTTCGCCGTCACGCATAAAGGTGTCCCAATAGCCCTCCTGCCAAAAGTGCCTCTTGCGTCCGAGCAGCTTGTTCGCCTCCTTGGCCGTGAAGCCTTTCCACGCATCCATCAGTTGCGACATCGGCACGTCCTGCACGAGGAAGAGCAGATGCACATGGTTCGGCATTATCACCCAGGCGCGCAGATCATATTGCACTTGGTGCCGAAACCGCAGCGAGCCTTCGACCATCGCCGCGATGTCCGCGCGCCGCAGATGACACGCGCCCCGTCCTTGGTCGAGATACGCCTCCAGTTCGATCCTGCGCTTACGGTCATCTTCGATTCTCAACAGCGATTCCCATTCCGAACGCAACTGCGCTGGGAAGGCGTCCGCCAACCGGAATGTGACAAACTGGACGAGACCCGGCTCGTCGCGATGAGGCAGATAACCGTTCTCATGCCAGCCGAGAAAACCGCGCTCAATCTCGTCCTTCGCCAGCGGACGCGACCATACGCGTTTGACCTCCACGAGATCGCGCACGTCCGGATTGTGGGGTGGGCTGGGTAATCGTTTGGGCTTCATCCCGGCAAAGCAGAAGGCAAAGCGAGGATCCTGACAAGCCCGGAGTGTGACCGTCCCCGGTCGCAGCAACGTCCGTCCGTCCGAAGGCGTTGGAAAACTCCTGGCCGGCTCGAGTGTTGCCGCTTGCTGCGCCCGGGGACGGGCGCACTCCGGCGGTGCCTCCCGCCGTGGCTGACGGGTCACGACGCGGGGGCGTCATCTCGCTTCGGAACCGGGGGATTCGATCCGGTAGAGACTGGTTTTGGTGCGGAGGAAGAAGGCCTTGCCGGCCACGGCGGGTGACGCCATGAAACCGTCGGCCAGGGTGTTGGTCGCCAAAACTTCGCAGGTCCGGCCGGGCTTGAGCACGGTGGTGACGCCCTCTTGATTGAAGAAATAAATCCGCCCATCGGCATAAACGGGCGAGGCCTGGTAATTGCCTGGGATGCGCTCGCTCCAGACGACTTGGCCGCTGGCCGTCTCGAAGCAGGAAATGATGCTCTCCGCCGCGGCCATGTAGAGCAGGTCGTCCACCACGATCGGGGAGGAGAATTTGCCGATGTGCGCCCTTTGCCTCCAGACGACATGGGTGCCGGTCACGTCGCCCTGGCCGTCGGTCTTGACGGCGACCAGTTCGGTGCGGCCCATGCCGCTGACGAAGAAGGCCAGGCCGCGGTCGAACACGGGCAGGGGCGCCGGGGAATAGTCGGTGTTGTGAATCTTCCAGATTTCCGCTCCGGTGCGCGGGTCATAAGCGGTGGCGGCACTGGCGTCGGCGCTGAGCAGCATGGTCTTGCCGGCGGTGGTGACGATGACCGGCGTGCTGTGCGCTTTGTGCATATCCCCTTCCTTGAGATTCTGGCCGGGGGCGGCGTGGTCGGTCCACCAGGAGGTGCGGTCGGTTTTCCAGACGGTGTGGCCGTCGCTCTTGTCCAGGGCCACCGTGTATTGGAAGTCGGCGCCGTCCATGGTGAGGATCAAGAGATTGTCGAAGAGCACCGGCGAGGAAGACGGGCCGCGGTAATGGGAGCAGGGCAGGTCCTGCCGTTGCCAGAGCACCTTGCGCGCGGCGGTGTCCAGACAGGCCGTGCCATAGCTGCCGAAGGAGACGTAAACCCGGCCCGGCTCAAGGACGGGCGAAGGGGTGGCGTAACTGTTCCTGGGGTTGCCGGCGGCGGCCGCGCCGAGCGACTCCGGCGCGTCGCAATGAAAAAGTTTTTCGTTGCAGAGGATTTTTCCCGTGGCCGCCTCCACGCAGAGAACGAAGAAGTCATGGCCATCCTCGGTGGCGGTGGTCAGCCAGACCTGGCCGCCCAGGACGGCCGGGGTGGACCAGCCGCAGTAGGGAATGGGGGTTTTCCAGCGGACGTTTTCGGTTTCGCTCCAATGTAACGGGAGGCCAAGCGGCTGGGTGTCACCCGGGGCGGAGACATGCCCGTTGCTCCACGGTCCCCGGAACCCGGGCCAGTCCCCTCCGGCTGCCGGCGCGGCGGCGGCCAGGACGGCCAGGCTCAAGCCGGCCAGGAGCGCGCTCTTGTTGACAAAGTTGCCTGTTTTACGGCCAAGGCAACGCGGGTGTGTCTTTGGGCACATGCCGCAAACCTGACACGGCTGGAGACGCAAGTCAAAGAATCAGATTGTTTTTGCTTGCGGTGGCTCTGGAAAAGTTCCAGCGTTGCCGCCATCCATGAAAGCGGCGCTCCAACTGCAAAAACCGAACAAAGAATATATGCGCAAGACAAAACAGACGATGCCGCGGTGCGGCGGGCTTATCATTTCAGCGCTGGCGGGTTTGCTGCTGGCGGGCTGCCAATCCCCTACCCCACCCGCTCCGGCTCCGCAGCCGCCAGCCATGCCAGCCGCCGCCGCCCCTGTCGCCGCGCCCGCTCCTGTGGCCGCGCCCGCGCCCGTCGCCGCAGCCGCGCCCGCGCTGGCCGATTCAACCAAACCGCAGGCGATTGTTCGCATCAAAGCCGGCGCCACCGCGCCGATGAAGGATGCGGAAGGCAATAACTGGCTGGCCGACCAGGGCTTCGCGGACGGGGACACGATCGAGCGCGCCGGCGACCTGAAAATTCAAAACACGACAACCCCGGCGCTCTATTTGACGGAACATTACGGCATGACTTCGTTTTCCTACCCGGTTCGCAACGGCAAATATGTAGTCAAACTCCATTTCGCCGAGACCTACGAGGACATTTCCGGGCCGGGCCAGCGGGTTTTTTCGTTCAACGTGCAGGGGCATGAGTTTAAAGACGTGGACATCTGGGTCAAAGCCGGCGGCGGATTGCGCGCCTGCGTGGAAAGCGTGCCGGTGGAAGTCACGACGGGCAAGGTGCAGATCACCTTCGCGCCCAATGTGCAAAACCCCGAGATCAACGGTATTGAGATCATTCCGCAACCTTGAGGGGGGCGCGGCGAGTAATGCGCAAGTAATGGGTGGGCCGGGAAAGGCAGGGGCCCGGAAGGCCGGGACTGCCCGCCCTACCAATCATCACTGAGGCATTATCCGGGGCGCAGTCGGAAGGGCGTCAGGAGGCGGCACAGGCCTCTGTGACCGGCGACGGGCAGGGGCGGGATTCAACTGGCGGCGGGCTGCCGTTACCATTAACCCTGGCCGGGGCGTCGAGACATTCGCGCACGAATTGTGAGAGTTTGCCAATGGAGTAGGGCTTGGGCAGGAAATTGCGCTGTTCCAAAAGGGAAGCGTCCTTGCCCGCCATGCCGGGACTGTAGCCGCTGGTGTAAATGACCTTGAGGCGGGGACACAGGCTGGAGAGACGTTCGGCCAGCTCGCTGCCCATGATGCCTCCCGGCATGACCATGTCCGTCAGCAGCAGATCCACCGGACGGTCGGCGCGCGCCCACACATCCAGGGCATCCCGGCCGGAGGCAGCCTCCAGCACGTTGTAACCCTGGACCTTGAGCACGTTGACCACCATCTGGCGCAAGTCTTCTTCATCTTCGGCCACCAGCACGGTTTCCCGGCCGCTGCGCAGGGCGGTATCCACCACCGGCACCGTTTTCTCGGCTGGTTGCAGGCTGGCCGGAAAATAGACGCGGAAGGTGGTGCCGTGGTTGGGTTTGCTGTCCACCTCCAGCCAGGCCTTGTGCTGGCGGACAATGCCGAACACCGTGGACAAGCCCAGCCCGGTGCCCTTGCCGACCGGTTTGGTGGTGAAGAAAGGCTCAAAGATCCGGGTCAGAACCTGCGTGTCCATGCCGACGCCGCTGTCGCTGAAGGTCAGGCAAACATAGTCCCCGTCCCGGGGTTCGGGGTCCATGGGAGTGGGAGCGCGGTGAATGGTCTGGAGCGAGGTGGCGATGGAAACCTGGCCGCCATCGGGCATGGCATCCCGGGCGTTGACCGCCAGGTTCATGGCGATTTGTTCGACCATGCTGCAGTCGGCGTGGATGGCGGGAATGGGGTTCTGGGGATGAAAGTGGATTTGCACATGCTCCCCCACCAGCCGTTCCAGCATGATGATGGCGTTGTGCAGGATGTCGTTGAGGTCCAGATGCCGGAATTGCATCACCTGCTTGCGGCTGAACATGAGCAATTGGCGGATGAGCGTGGCGGCGCGGGCGGTCGCGCCGGTGATCTGGTCCAGCGATTCCTTCTGCGGACTGTCGGGCGCCAAGCCCTGCTGCATCAGGCCGGCGTGCCCTTGGACGACGGTGAGGATATTGTTGAAATCGTGGGCCACGCCGGCGGCCAACTGGCCGATGGCCTCCATCTTCTGGGCCTGGCGAAGTTGGCGCTCCAACAAAGTCCGCTCGGAGATGTCCTGGGCCAGGAGCAGCACATGAGGCTGGCCGCCCAGGGAGATGGGGGACAGGGACACCAGCATCTCGAGCAAAACGCCTTCCCGGTTGCGGAGGCTGGCCTTCTGATCCCGCACCAGCTTCTGCCGCAACAAATCTTCATACCAGGGCACGACCAACGCGGGTCTTTCCCACAGGGACAACTCGGCCGGGGTGCGGCCGATCATCTCCTGGCGCTGGCAACCGGCGATTTCGGCCAGGCGCTGATTGACATCCACGAAGCGCTGATCGGGCAGGTGTTGGATGGCGCTGGGAAGCGGGCTTTCGTGAAAGGCCTTGGAGAATCGCTCCTCGGACCTGGCCAGCGATTCGTTGGCCTGGGCCAGTTCGGCGATCTGCAAGCGCGCCTGGAAGTTGAGCATCCACTTTTTGGTCAGGGCGTGGGCCATTTGCCGCACTTCGATGTTGTCGAACGGCTTCTTCAGGACGAGCAGGTTATCGGGCTGGCCGACTCTGGCCCGCATTTCTTCCCATGAATAATCAGCGTAGGCGGTGCAGACGACAACCTGGAGTTCGGGATCCGCCTTCCAGATGCGGGCAATGGTTTCAATGCCATCCCAGCCGGGCGGCATGCGCACGTCCACGAAGGCCAGGGCGTAAGGCCGGTTGTCCGCCAGCGCCTGCTGCACCATCTCCAAGGCGTCCTGGCCTTGGTAAGCGGAGTCCAACTGGAAACTCATCGGGTCGGACTGGTCCTCGTCGAACAGCACCGCTTCCAAGGCATTGGCGGCGGTCTCGCCGGAGTTGTCCGGGCAGAGGATCTCGCGGAAGTCGTTGTGGATGCTCGCGGTGTCGTCCACGATCAGGATGCGGCGGTTGGGTCTGAGTTCTGTGCTTCTCACGCGTCCTTTTCGGTTCCTGGTTGTTCTGCTGGCGGAACGGATGCGGCGGCGGGCAATTCGAGGGTAAATTCGGCGCCGTGGCCGGGGCCGTCGCTGCGGGCGGTGAGGGTGCCGCCCATTTCTTTGGCGGCGTTGGCGCCGCTATGGAGGCCGAAGCCATGGCCGTCCTTCTTGGTGGTAAAGCCGTGGTTGAAAATCCGGGTCAGATGCTCCGGCTCAATCCCGACACCATTGTCGGCGATGGTGATTCTTACCCGGTCAGGCGAGGCCAGGCCGACCCGCACGACCAGGCGCTTGGGCTGTCCGCCCTGCGCATCCATGGCATACTTGGCGTTGCGGAGCAGGTTGATGAGAATTTGCAACACCTTGTGCCGGTCCACGCGCGCCAGCGGGATGTTCTCGGCAAACTCGCGAACCGGCTCGATGCCATGCCGGTCAAAGGCGGCCGCATTCATGCGCAAGGCATCTTCCACCAAGGCGACCAGGTCCAGGTTTTCATAGACGCCGGAGACTTTGGCGTAGCTCTGCTGCATCGCCACAATCTCCTTGATGTGCTCGATATGCTGGCCAACGGAGTCCATTTTCGCGATCAACTTGGTCTGTTCGCCGGCCAACTGGTCCGCCACCGTGACCAGGTATTCGGGAATGAGTTTGCCCTTTGGGTCGTCGGTGAGGAATTCGGCCAGGCGTCCGTTTTGCTCGCGCAAGACGGCGGCGGCGCGGCGCAGATTGGCCACCTTGGAGTGGCGCAACCGGTCCACCACCACCGTGGCGGCCACACTGACGCTGTTGAGGACATTGCCGACATTGTGCAGCACGCCCGTGGCCACCTCGGCCATGCCGGCCAGCCGGGAGGTGCCGATCAACTGCCGGTTGAGCTTGTCGAGTTGCTCGGCATCCAGTTTCTGCCGGGTGACGTCCAGGAAGATGCCGCGCAGGGCCACCGGCCGGCCGTTCTCCACCAGCACCGTGCCGCTCTCCCGGATCCAAACCGTCCGTCCATCGGCCGCCATCATGCGGTACTCGCAAGTGTAGGGCTGAGCACGGGCCGCCAGTTCGTGGCCGGTCCGGACGGCCTTGGCCGCGTCCTGCGGGTGCAGTTTCTCCTCCCAAAAGTTTGGCTGGTCCAGCCACACCTGGGGCTGATAACCCAGAATCTCCTTGCACTGGCGGCTGATGAAGGTGAAGCGGAAGGTGTCCGGCGCGCGTTCCCAGACGATGCCATCAATGGAGTTAATCAGCGCTTCCATCTTCTGTTGCGACAGGCTCAGCGCGGCATCCTGGCTCTGAATGCGGCTGAGCATCTCGTTGAAGGACTCGGCCAGCCTGCCCAGTTCGTCGCCCCGGCTGCCCACGACGGCGCGGACCGAGTAGTCCTTTTTCTCGCCGACGATATGGGCGGTCTGCGCCAACTGGAGCACTGGATTGGTAATGGTGCGTCCCAACCGGCTCGAAAGGAACGCCGCCAAACCGCTGGACACAGCTATGACACCCATCACGACCAGGCTGTAGAAACCGAGCAGTTCCAGAAACGTTTGCCGATAGTCCGACCGCAGGTAAAGCGTGCCCACCCGTTCCCCCTTCGACTTGACCGCCTCGGTGACAAGCAGGTGTCCGCCGACGAAACGGTATCCTCCCGCCGGCGGAAATTGCGACCGCGCCTCTGCGTTCTCAGCCGGCCCGGGAGGGTAATGGGCGAACAGGGAGCCGTCAGGCAAAACCAGGCTGGCCGCCAGCACGGTGGGTTTGGCCTGGAGGGTATTGAGCACCTCGGTCGCGGCCTGGTCATATTTGAAGTCCATCGCCGCGGTACTGTTGTTGGCGATGACGGTCGCCAGGGTGGCGGTGTCCTGCTGGAAATTGGAGCGGAAGTTCAGGACCTGGAAGGTGAACAGCGCCGCGATGGCGACGCAGAGGACCGCGCCGCAAATGAGCAGCGTCATCACCAGCATCTTCTGCTCAATGGGAAGATTTCGCAACAGTTTCATCGTGTCTCCAGGCGGACTACGACTCCTGAATCCATGTCGGGAGGTTCACCTGGCAAGGCCTGGGGGGATCCGGGGCGGGTGCGCGCGCGTCCAAAGCCAAGGCGGAGACGTTTGACCGGCAAGGCTTGGGGGCATTTGGGGCGGGCCGCCGAAAACTCGCGCGGCGCCTTCTCCCAACCGCGGTGACCAACAGGGCAACCAGGAGAATCAAGATGGCATTCCAGAAATGAGCGCCCATTTGAAAATCCCACTGGGTGCCAATCAAGGCAACCGTGAGAATCAAGAAGGCGGCCTGCCACGATAAAGCACGGCTCCATCTTACCTTTCGTACATGTAAGCCAGCATCCACGCAAGCTTTTTCGAGCAGTTGACGTGCCAAGGGCGCTGTTCGCGCCTTGCCTTGGCCTTTGTGGCGGGGGGTTGATTAAAAGCATCGGTCCATACCCGGTAAAATCTGCCCTGTGCTTTTGGGAAAGCGGCAAAAATGATCAGTTCGTCAAGCAGGAGTTGCTGTTGTAACCACCAAAGAAGGAACGAAATTTGGACCAGGCCTTCGCCCGGCAGCCGCACCTGCGCCGCCGCCTGCTGGAAACTGCCGGCCGGGTGGACCCCGCGGCCAAGGTAGTCAGCCTCCCGGACGCGACGCCAGGCTCATTAACTTGGAACTGATTTTCAACCCCGCGCTGGTGGCGGCGTCCTTGTTGATTTGGAACCGCATTTTGGTCCCCTCCACGAAGAAGTTGATCATGCCACCGGATTCGGTGAAATGGTCCGTGTCCCCCACGGTCAGGACACTGGCCCCTTTGAGGCTCTCCAGGATCTCCGGCAGCCGCTTTTTTTCGGAGCTGCTGATGAAAAGAATGTGACAGTTGGTGACCTGCGCCGGCCAGCGAAACTCCCTGATTTCCAGCGGACGCGCATCCACGGTCTTATCGCGAATCGTGCGGGCCAGCTCGTCCCCGAAGGGGTTCTCGCCCAGAACGCCGAGGACAATGGGGTCTGTCCTTTTGGCAAAGGCCTGCGGCGGCCAATCCACGAATTTGGCGAAATTGAACAGAAAGGCGGCCTTGATCTGGTACTCCGTCGGCTGGGATGATGGCGCGCCGCCAGCGCCGCCGGTCAGTGGCAGCCAGGTCAGACTCAGGCCTAAAATTGAGATGGCGCGCCAACGCATGAACCTTTGAGTCGCAGTGCCCGCCTGGCGTCCTGCGGATTGCTCCATTTCATTTCGACCCAGTTTAACTCAAAACGCAAGGAGAAGTTTGCGCCCGCCATGCGGGTTCGGTTTGCCTGGGCGGAGGTTGACAGGGGCGAAGTCAAAGCCCTGACTTCGCAGCAGGCCCGGTCCATCCCCGCTCGGCGATTCAGCGCGCCGCGCAGAACGGGCTTGCCAACCTCCCGTCCAGCGTGCTTGAGTTAGCGCGGTTTAAGAAATTGTGTAGCCCTGAATGAGGATGGTAGGGCGCGCACTCCGTGCGCGCCGCGGCGGGCAATCCCGGCCTGCCGGGACCCTACCGTGTAATGCGGCTGCAGTATTTGTGAAACCGCTCTAGGCGCAAAGCATGAACAAGCCAAATTGCACCCGCCGGCCCGCCAGGGCTGGCGGGTGGCGTTGCTCCATGCTCCTGCGGCGCGCCTGGCCAATGCTGGCCTTGTTGGGGGCGCTGCTCGCCCCGCCGGCGGAGCTTGACGCGCAAACCAACCAGATGGATCTGACCCAACTCCCGCTGGAAGAGTTGATGAAGCTGGACGTTCCCAAGGTTTACGGCGCGTCCAGGCTTGAGCAAAAAACGACCGAAGCGCCCTCTTCCGTGACGATCATCACGGCTGACGAAATCCACAAGCAAGGTTATCGAACCCTGGCGGATGTCCTGGGCAGCGTGCAGGGCTTCAACATCTCTTATGACCGCAACTACGCCTTCCTGGGCGCCCAAGGCATCAGCCTGGGCGATTTCAACGACCGGGTGCTCCTGCTCGTGGACGGCCACCGGGTCAATAACGACTTCAACGACGGCGCGTTCATTGACACGGCCTTCCTCCTCGACATTGATCTGGTGGACCGGGTTGAAATCATCCGCGGCCCCGGCTCGGCCCTCTACGGCAACAACGCCTTTTTCGGTGTGATCAACGTCATTACCCGCCAGGGCAGGCAGCTTAACGGCTTCGAAACTTCCGGTGAATACGGTTGGTTCGGCGAGCGCAAGTTCCGGCTCAGTTATGGAGAGCACTTTACCAACGGCATCCAGATGCTGCTCTCCGCAACCTATTACGACAGCGACGGCCAGGATCGCTTGTTTTACAAGGAATTCGACACCCCGGCCCAAAACCACGGCGTGGCGCAGAACATGGATGGCGATATCTCCGCCAGTTTGTTTGGTTCGCTGGGCTACGGGGACTTTACCCTGGAGAGCGCCTTTAATCAGCGGGTCAAATTCAATCCAACGGCCCAATTCGCCCTGACCACCTTCGACGACCCGCGCTTGCGCACGATAGATGAGCAGGACTATTCCTCGTTGAAATACGCCCACAGTTTTCCGGATGTCGTGGATGTGACGGCGCAGGTTTATTACGACGGTTACACCCACGCCATTGGCTATCCGCAATCGGTGCCCACCAACAATTTGGTTTCCAGCAGATTTTCCACCGAAAAGGACATGGGCGAATGGTGGGGCGCCGAACTGCAACTCAACAAACGCTTGTGGGACCGGCATGTTGTCACCCTGGGCGCGGAATTCCGGGACGACTTCCTGCAGGACTCGCGGGTGGTCGTGCAGGGCCAGCCGGACCAGGGTTCCCACGCCAGCACCAACCGCCTCAGCTACGGGGTCTATGCGCAAGGCGATTTCGCCCTGCTGACCAATCTCCATTTCAACGCGGGGGTGCGTTATGATCAATACGGCGATTTCAATCCGGCGGCCAATCCGCGTCTGGCTCTGATTTACCAGCCCTGGGAAAAATCCACCTTCAAGGCCATTTACGGCACGGCCTTTCGCGTGCCCAGTTTTTATGAGCTGACCACTTCGGACCATGCGCTCAATCCGGAGGAAATCGCCAGCTATGAGCTGGTCTATGAGCAGGAAGCCGGACCGCACTTGCGATCTTCCGTCTCCGGCTATTACAATCAAATGGACAATTTGCTCGTTTTTAGCAGCGGGAGCTTTACCAACTTCAACGCCAACACCAAAGGCCTGGAACTGGCCCTGGAAGCCTTCTCGGCCGGCGGCCTGCGCGGCCGGGCCAGCTATTCGCTTCAGGACACCCGCAATTCGTCGGTCGGCTGGGAGATGCCGGATTCGCCCGAGCAGATGTTCAAATTCGATCTCAGTGTGCCCCTGGTCAAAGACAAACTTTTTGCCGGCCTGGAATTCCAGTACACCAGCAGCCGCCGCAGCCTCCACAACATCACCGACCCAAGCGGCCAGCCGCTGACCGTGCAAGGCGAGGATACGGGCGGTTTTGGCATCGTCAACCTGACGCTGTTGAGCCGGAAGGTGGTCAGGAACCTCGAATTCTCAGCCAGCGTTTACAACCTCCTGGACCACCTCTACGCTGATCCGGCCTCGCAGTTCCATATACAGGACATTATCGAGCAAGACGGCCGCAGTTTCCGCCTCAAACTGACGTACCACTTTTAGACAGTGGCACGGAATTAGCTTATTATATTGAATGTTCAGCATGAGAGAAAGGCTGGTTCTCAGTTGGCCGCGAGCGCCGGCCATCTGTCTTCTGTTTTTCAGCTTGCTTGCGGCAAGTCCCTGCCAAGCCGGCGGCCCGCCGCCATACATCATTGTCCAACCTTTGAGCATAAGTGTCCCAATCCAGGACACGGCGGCCTTTCAAGTCGTGGCCTACAGCGGTACCACGATGAGCTACCAGTGGCTCAAGAACGGCTCGATCATTGCCAAAGCTAATCTCAGCAGCTACACGATTTCTAACGTTCAGGTCAACGATCAGGCAACCTATTCGGTTCAGATCAGCAATGCGGGAGGTTCGGTCACCAGCTCCAACGCGACCTTGACCGTCCTGTTTCCACCGGCCATTACGACCCAGCCGCAAAGCCAGATCGCGGCGCAGCATCAAAGTGTTTCATTCTCCGTCGCGGCCAGCGGCTCGACACCGTTCAGCTATCAATGGTATTTCAACGGCGCCTCGTTGGGCACGGCAGCCCAAAGTGCGACGCTCAAGTACAGCAGCGTTGGCACGGGGAGAACCGGCCGCTACACGGTGGTGGTGGCGAACGCGGCGGGCTCGGTGACCAGCGCGGTGGCGACGTTGACGGTCTATATTCCGCCAGGAATCGAGACCCAACCGCAGAACCAGACGGTGACGCAGGGCCAGGGCGCTTCCTTCTCCGTCGTGGCCAACGGCTCGGCCCCGTTGAGCTATCAGTGGAATTTGAATGGCACGGCCCTGTCCGGCGCCACCAACGCAACCTTGGCCCTCCCCAGCGCCCAGGGGACCGACGCCGGCAGCTACACGGTGTTGGTGGCGAACCCTGTTGGCAGCGTTCTCAGCCAGGCGGCGACGCTGACGGTTAATATCCCGCCGGCGATCACAACCCAGCCGCAGGGCCAGACGCTGATCCAGGGGCAGAATGCCTCGTTCTCCGTGGTGGCGAGCGGCACGCCGAATTTGAATTATCAGTGGTATTTGAACGGCTCCTCGTTGGGCAGCGGCGCGCCGCAAAGCTCAACGCTCACGCTCAACGATGTTGGGGCGAACAACGCCGGCAGCTACACAGTCGTGGTCAACAATAACTTTGGCTCGGTCACCAGCGCGGTGGCGGCCTTGACCGTCCTGGTCCCGGCGGGCATCACGACGCAGCCGCAGAGCCAGGCGGTGGTGCAGGGTCAAAACGCTTCCTTCTCCGTGGCAGCCAGCGGCACGGCGCCATTGAACTATCAGTGGAGTTGCAACGGCGCGGCCTTGTCCGGCGCCACCAATGCCGCGCTGACGCTGACCAATGTTCAGCCGGCCAACGCCGGCAGCTACACCGTGCTGGTGTCCAACTCCTGGGGTTCGGTCCCGAGCGCGGTGGCGACGCTGAGCGTTAATATTCCGCCGGCGATCACGACCCAGCCGCAGGGCCAGACGCTGATCCAAGGGCAAAACGCTTCCTTCTCCGTGGTGGCGAGCGGCACGCCGAATTTGAATTATCAGTGGTATTTGAACGGCTCCTCGTTGGTCAGCGGCGTGGCGCAAAGTTCCACGCTCACCCTCAACGATGTTGGGACGAACAACGCCGGCAGCTACACGGTGGTGGTCAATAATAATTGGGGTTCGGTCACCAGCGCGGTGGCGGCCTTGACGGTGCTCATCCCGGCGGGCATCACGACGCAGCCGCAGAGCCAGGCGGTGGTGCAGGGTCAAAACGCTTCCTTCTCCGTGGCGGCCAGCGGCACGGCGCCATTGAACTATCAGTGGAGTTGCAACGGCGCGGCCTTGTCCGGCGCCACCAATACCGCGCTGACGCTGACCAATGTTCAGCCGGCCAACGCCGGCAGCTACACGGTGCTGGTGGCCAACTCCTGGGGTTCGGTCCCAAGCGCGGTGGCGACCCTGACGGTCTATGTTCCGCCGGCCATTACAACCCAACCGCAAAGCCAGGCGCTGGTCCAGGGTCAGACCGCTTCCCTCTCCGTCGTGGCCGGCGGCACGACACCGTTCACCTATCAATGGTATTTCAACGGCTCCTCCTTGGGCGGGGCCGCGGCGCAAAGTTCCATGCTATCGGTTGACAACATTGGGACGAATAACGCCGGCAGCTACACGGTGGTGGTCAATAATAATTGGGGCTCGGCCACCAGCGCGGTGGCGACCCTGACGGTGATTGTTGGGCCGGCCATCACCTCCCAGCCGCAGAGCCAGGCCGTGGCGGCGGGCCAGAGCGCTTTGTTCCTCGTCGGAGCCAGTGGCCTGGCCACCAGCTTTCAGTGGAATTTCAACAGCGCGGCCGTTGCCGGCGCCACCAATGCTTCGCTCACTCTCACCAATGTTCAAACGACCAACGCCGGCAGCTACACGGTATGGGTGACCAATCCCGCCGGAAGCGTTCTCAGCCAGATGGCGACCCTGACCGTGACCAACCCCGTCGTCCTCCTGGCGCTCGCTGGTGGCGGCGGAATCCCACCCAGTGGCTTCACCTTCCAGGTGTTGGTGCCGAGCGGGCTTACCTACGTTATTCTGGCTTCGACTGATTTCCAGACCTGGACACCCATCGCCACCAACGTCGCCACCGCCGGAAGCGTCTTTTTTACGGATGCTGCCGCCACAAACCATCCCATCCGGTTCTATCGGGCGCTGGCACAGTAAAGGCCCCGGTCCTTGAATTTTGCAGGGCCGGGACCTCTGCAAAACCCCTGTAGCAGAGGTCTATGACCATCGCCATGCCGTTACTTCCCCTGGTTTGCGGCGGCTACAGACCGCCGCCACAATCGTGGACGCGCGTTTTGCAGAGGTCTCGGACCAGGACAGTCATGCTTTCACCTTCAAAAATGGCCGCCAGAGTCCCATCTGCCCGAAAATAATCGGGGCTAATTGTTGCGGCACGGAGTTGAATTCGCTATTGCCAGTTCACCATTCGGAATTCACCATGCCCGCGTGATCGTTCCCTGCCACAGGTTGCTGATCTGGACTGCCTTGGTGCTGTTGCCGGCGGCGCTGCTGGCGGGCGTGATCGCGCCCTTGTTCCCCATCGCCGCCGCGGTCGTCACCCTCTTTGCCGCGCTCGCCGCGCTGGATGCCATGCTCGGCCAGGGCGCGCTGGAGGGTATCCAGGTCCAGTTGCCCCCCGTCGTCAGGCTGAGCAAGGACCGCCCCGGCGCCATCGAAATTCAGATCAAAAACGACCTGCAGAAACCCAAACAGCTCCGCCTCGGCCTCCCCTTGCCCCGCGAATTTTCCGCCCCGCAGGAGGACCTGACTGTCCAGCTCCCCGGCAAATCCCTCCTTTCCCGACTCTCCTGGCCCTGCACCGCTTTGCGCCGCGGCCGTTACCTTCTGGGCCAGTGCCACATCGAAACCGTCTCACCCCTGGGCTTTTGGGCGGTGCGCGCCGCCGCCCCGGCCCCCTGCGAATTGCGGGTTTATCCCAATTTGCTCCTCGAACGCAACGCCTGCGCCGCCCTGTTCCTCAACCGCCACTCCCTCGGCGCCCACGCCCAGCGCCAGATCGGCAAGGGCCGCGACTTCGAGCAACTCCGCGACTACATCTCCGGCGACGGCTACGAGGACATCCATTGGAAGGCCACCGCCAAGCGCGGCCATCCTGTCACCAAGATTTTTCAGATGGAGCGGACCCAGGAAATCTACGTCATCGTGGACGCCTCCCGCTTGAGCGCGCGCCTGGCGCCGGGCGGCGTCACCATCCTGGAGCGGTTCATCACCGCCGGCCTGGTCCTCGGCCTGGCCGCCCAGCAGCAGGGCGATCTGTTCGGCCTCATCACCTTCAGCGACCGCATCGAGAATTTTGTCCGCGCCAAAAACGGCCGCTCCCATTACAACCTCTGCCGCGACGCCATTTACGCCCTCCACCCCCGGCAGGTCACGCCCGATTTCGACGAGCTGGCCACCTTCATCCGCCTGCGCCTGCGCCGGCGCGCCCTCCTGGTCATCCTCACCTCGCTGGATGATCCGGTGCTGGCGGAAAGCTTTGTGCGCGACATGGACCTGATCTGCCGGCAGCACGTCATTCTGGTCAACATGATGCAGTCGCCGGACATCGCCCCGATGTTTTCCGGGGCCACCGCCTCGGGCCTGGACGATCTCTACCAGCATCTGGGCGCCCACATTCTCTGGAACAACCTGCGCCAACTGGAAATCCGCCTGCAACGCCGCGGCGTCCGCTTCTCCCTGGTCCCGAACGAGGCCCTCAGCGCCCAGCTCATCACCCAGTACATGACCGTCAAACGGAGGCAAATGCTGTGATCATTGATCTGCACAAATTCCTCCAAACCGAGCGCCCCGCCTGGACCGAATTGGAACAAACCCTGGTCAAGCTGGCCGACGAGCCCAATTGGCGCATGGACCTGGCCCAACTCAAACACTTCCATTACCTCTACGAGCGCGCCTCCGCCGACTTGGGCAAAATCGTCACCTTCGCCTCCGAGCCGGAGACGCGCCACTACCTGGAAGCCCTCGTCGCCCGCGCCTACGGCGAAATCCATGAGTCGCGCGAAAAAGCCCATCGCCTCCGTCTGTTCCACTGGTTCTTTGTTCTTTTCCCGCAAACTTTTCGCCGCCACCTCCGCGCCTTCTGGCTCGCCGTGGCCGTGACCCTGGCCGGTATTGTTTTTGGCGGAGCTGCCCTCGCGCTGGATCCGGACGCCAAACCGGTCCTTCTGCCTTTCGAGCATTTGCAAGGCAGCCCCTCCGAACGCGTGGCCCAGGAGGAAAAGGCCACGCACGACCGTCTGGCCGGAAGAAAAGGCGCCTTTTCGGCCCAACTCATGACCCACAATACGGAGGTCGCCATCAAGTGCCTCGCCTTCGGCGCGACCTGGGGCTTGGGCACCATCCTCATGCTCTTTTACAACGGCGTCATTCTGGGAGCCGTATCCGTGGATTATATTCTCGCCGGGCAAAGCAAATTCCTGGTCGGCTGGCTCCTCCCGCACGGCTCGTTTGAAATCCCCGCCATCCTCATCGCCGGCCAGGGTGGCTTTATCCTGGGCCGCGCCCTCATTGGCTGGGGCCGCCGCGCCTCGCTCCGCAGCCGTCTCCAGGCGGTGTCGCGCAACCTGGTCATCCTCATCTTTGGCGTGGCCGTCATGCTCGTCTGGGCCGGGCTGGTGGAAAGTTTCTTTTCGCAATATCATGAACCGGTCATCCCCTACACCTTGAAAATCATGTTTGGCGTGGCGCAATTGAGTTTGCTCGCCCTGCTCCTGTTCAGGTCCGGCTCCTCTGCCGCTGCCCAAACTGCGGATGCCGGCTGACCCCATGGACACCTCCCGCGTCAGCACCCTGGTCATTCGCACGCCCGAAGGCATTGCTTTTTCCCTGCCCCTGGCCTGCCCGGTCACCCGCAGCGTGGCTTGGATCGTTGATTTTGCCTGCATTGCCGCGGTGAGCTACCTGGTTGGCGCTGGCTTGGGGGTTGTCAGGCTCATCAGCTTTGACATCGGCACTTCGCTGGCTGTCGTGGCTTATTTTGCCACCCAAATCGGCTATGGAATTATTTGCGAGTGGTTCTGGCGCGGCCAGACCGTGGGCAAGCGCCTCTTGCGCCTGCGCGTCGTGGATGCCCGCGGCTTGCACTTGCAATTCAGCCAGGTCGTTTTGCGCAACCTCCTCCGTTTTCTTGACATCCTCCCCGTCTGCTATTTGGTGGGCGGGGTGACTGCCCTGCTCAATTCGCGCGCCCAGCGTTTGGGCGATCTCGTGGCCAACACCATCGTCGTGCGCAACCCAAAAACGCCGGAGCCGGACCTGGATCAACTCCTCTCCGGCAAGTTCAATTCCTTGCGCGAGTATCCCCATCTGGAGGCCCGCCTGCGCCAGCGCGTTTCCCCCGCCGAAGCCCGGCTCGCCCTCCAGTCCCTGCTGCGGCGCGACCAGCTCGATTTGCAGGCCCGCCTGGAGTTGTTCGAGGAATTGGCCGCCCATTTCCGCTCGCTGGTCCTCTTTCCGCCCGAGGCCTGCGAAGGCATCACCGCCGAACAATACGTCCGCAACGTCGTGGACGTCCTCTTCCGCCCCCGCGTCCCGCGCAGCTCCGAATCTTAATCCTGTTCCTAATCTTAATCTTAATCTTAATCCTAATCCTAATCCCGCCTTCCGCTTCCTTTTCAGTTCCCTGCCTGCACCTTGGCCGCAATCATCCCGGCCACCAGCAAGGCAATCAGTCCAAAATACATCCCGCACATCAGCCAGCGCTGCTCCGGCGTCACCTCAAAATAACGCGCTTCCTCCGCCGATTTCCCGCGGAACAGGGAAAAGAGCCGGGGCAGCGACATAATGAGAATGAGGAACAACAAGAAATTGAAATTCACGAACATGAGCAAGCCGACGACGACCACGCCCACCAGCCACAGCCACGGGGAAAGCGCCGTGACAATGCGCCCTCCATCCAAAAAGCCAAGCGGGGCCAAATTGAATAGATTCAACCAAAAACCGGTGTAGGCCAGAGCGCCCATCAAGCGATATCCGGTCGCCAGGTAGATGACAAAACAAACCGCCGCTCCCGCCGCACCCAGCAGCGGACCGCCGATGCCGACTTGCGCTTCAATCCAGGCATTGCGCGGAGCCTCCTTGAGCAGGATGATCGCGCCGATGAACGGGATGAACATCGGCGCCCCGACTTTCAACCCCAGCTTCCTCGCCACCAGCAGATGCCCGCATTCATGCACAAAAAGCAACAGCACAAATCCAAGCGCAAACCGCCAGCCCCAGAGCATGGCGTAAGCCCAGGTGGACAAAATCATCGTCCCGCCCGTCTTCAAGATCAGCGGGAAGAATTTGAGGACCGGAATCAGCACCGCCTTGAATTTGGCCAGGATGGCTCCCAGCACCGCCAGCGGCCCCGCCGCCTTTTTCCAGCCCCGCCCGCCCCGGGTGTTGGGCGGCGGCGGAGGAGGAGGATTCGCGGGGTAGGGCGTTATTTGGTCTGCTTCCACACGCGGATGTCATTTACCTTCAGGCTTGCGATTCCGCGCCCTGGCTTGCATTTTCTCTGCCCATTCATCTGCCTCGGCAAAACTCTTAAAACGCCAGACGCCTTTGGGGATGTATAACCGGCCCTGCTCGCTCGCGGCGTAGGCATTTTGCACCGCGGCAAACGTGAGGATATTCGACTCGGTTTTGCCTTGGCGGCCCGCCACTTTCATCGGCTTTCGTTTGTCTTCTTGCACGGCTGCAACTTAAGTTCAAACCGCCTCTTTTTCGAGTTTTATTTCCTCTTGCAGCGCGGCCAAAACCTTCCGGTGCGCGCTGGTCATCGCCAGCCGCTCCAACTGCGCCGCCGTCCGCCACACCCCTGGCGCGCCGCCTTTGCCCGCCCGCTCCGGCCATTCCGCCCGCCAGGCCTCCAGCAGAATCCGGAACCGCGTGATCGAATGCCGCACCCGGCAAACCGGCTCCTTTTCCGTCAGCACAAACGGCCCCGCCGCCGCCGCCGGATTTTTTTCCTCCGGCGCGATTTCCACATTGGGAAACTCCCACAACTGCGCGTTGACCCCGCCTGCCTGCCGCTGCCGGGCCAGCAGGCGCCCATTCTTCTTGACAATAAACGCCAAAAACCGCCGCCGCTCCGCCCGCGCCGGCGCTTTCGCCGTGGGGAATTCCCCCACCCGGTCCTCCCGCCGCGCCCAACACCAGCGGCGCAGCGGGCAGACCGCGCAGCGCGGCTCCCGCGGCGCGCACACCAGCGCCCCCAACTCCATCAACGCCTCGTTCAACCGCCCGCAATTGCCGCGCTTGGCTTTGCCGCCTTCCGCCATCCCCTTCCTTCCCTTGGTTTCCTTCTGTTCAAAGTTTCGTCCGGCCGGCTTTCCCCAACCTGCAATCTGCAATCCGCGATCCGCAATCAGAACCAGCTCTTCCGCCAGCCCCCACAACCGCTCCTTGGCCTCCTTCCCCCGCGGATCGCCCCCCACCCCAAACACCCGGCTCAATACCCGCGTCACATTGCCGTCCAACACAGCCGTCGCCTGGTTATAGGCGATGCTGCAAACCGCCCCCGCCGTATAGCGGCCCACTCCCGGCAGGGCCAGCGCCTCGGCCAAGGTTCGCGGAAATTCCCCGCCATGCCGGGCCACCATCACCCGCGCCGCCGCCTGCGCGTGGCGCACCCGCGCATAATAACCCAGCCCTTCCCATAACTTATGGACTTGCCCCGGCTGGGCGCGGGCGAAGGCGCGCGCATCCGGCAGCGCCCGCATCCACCGTTCCCAGTACGCCGTCACCGTTTTCACCTGCGTCTGTTGCAGCATGATTTCCGCCATCCAAATCGCGTAAGGATCGCGGGTCCGCCGCCAGGGCAGATCCCGCGCGTTTTCCCCAAACCACTCCAGCAGCCCCCGCACCATCTTGACTTTATTTTTGTTTGTTTTCAGCGTTCCCTTTTCTGTTCAAGCCTGATAATGAACACGGAAAAATTGTCCCGCAAGACGGGACTGAAAACCAGCCGTGAACCCCATCACCAGCCACACCTGCAAGCTGACCGACTCCCAGGCCGGCGCCCTGCAAAATTATTTGCGCGACCACGGCTACGCCTTCCGCGAAGTCCCCTACGCCCGTTTCGCCGCCGAAAAGGAAAAAACCAACCTCGTCTTCTACCAAAGCGGCAAGCTCGTCGTCCAGGGCAAGGGCACCCAGGATTTTGTCGAATTTGTTCTCGAACCGCTGATTTTGCAGGAAGTCAAGCTCGGCTACGAAACCATTTTGCACCCGGAGTTGCTCGCCCCCCGCATCGGCGTGGACGAAAGCGGCAAGGGCGATTTTTTCGGCCCGCTCTGCGTCGCCGGGGTTTACATCAATGAATCCGTCGTTGCCGCGTGGAAAGGCGCCGGCATCCGCGATTCCAAAACCATCTCCAGCGACCGGCGCATTGCGGAGCTGGCCAAATTAATTCGCGACACCCCCGGCTGCGTCCACAGCGTCGTGCCCATTGGCGACGAAGCCTACAACCGGCTTTACCTCAAGATGCGCAGCGTCAACTCCCTGCTGGCCTGGGGCCACGCCCGCGTCATTGAAAACCTCATGGGCCAGTCCCACCGCATGAATCCCCTGCCCGTCCGCGCCATCAGCGATCAATTCGCCCACGACAAAGCCACCGTGGCCGGCGCCCTCATGAAAATGGGCCGCAGCATCGAACTGGTCCAGCGCCACAAAGCCGAAGAAGACCTGGCCGTGGCCGCCGCCTCCATTCTGGCCCGCAACGAATTCGTCACCCGCCTGGCCGCCTTGGGCAAACGCTTCGACATCACCTTTCCCAAAGGCGCCTCCGCCGCCGTGGACGCCGCCGCCAAAGAATTCGTTGTCAAATACGGCGCCGGCAAACTCAGCGAAGTCGCCAAAACCCATTTCCGCACCGCCCTGCGCGCCCAGGGCCTCCCCGAGCCGCCAAAAAAAGAGTGGCAACCCCGCCGCCCAAAAAGTCCCTAATCTTAATCTTAATCCTAATCTTAATCCTAATCCCCTCCGTTCCAACCCTCCTCCCGCGCCCTTGCCGCCGAAGGACAACCCATGACCAACCCAAATGATCCATTCTCAAGGCGCTCTCTTCAGTCCTTCGCTCCGCACGGTCCACTGGCCGTTGTCCGGGAAACCGGGGGCCGGCTTGTCCGGCGCCCCGTCCCAGCCGCCCGCCATCATGGCCGCGGCGTAGAGCAGGCCGCCGTTGCCCGGCAAATAAACCGCCAGGCCCGGCCGCTGATAGTTGTGCCCGTTGAGGGCATAATGATTTTTCGGTGTGTCAAGCAAAAGCGCGTCCACCGCCCTTTCCGGTTCGCCCAGCCGCGCGGCGCACATGGCCAGCATCGGGCAATCCCAGCCCCAGGTCTCCGGCCAGTTCCAGTTCTCCCAGATCCAGTCCAGCGTCCGGCGCATCGTGGCCCGGTCCACGCCCGGTCCCGGCAGCATGCCCAGCGCCGCCGTCACGGCGGGATGGTCCCGCGCCCATTTCTTTTCCGCATAAGTTCCGGTGGCCGTCTCGGTAAAAAGATATTTGTCCTGCTCCACCGCGGGCGCGGCCAGCTTTTGCAGCACGGCCTCCCACTTGGCTTCCGGGGCCAGGCCCAGCCTCTGCCGCCAGCGTTGCGCGGTTTCCAGGCCCCAGCGCCAGTAGGTCAATTCGAAAGTGGGGTTGAGCGTGTGTTCCTTCGGAAAAATCTCCTGCGCGCTCTGCAGGACCGGCCCCAGCACATAGCGTTTTCCGCTCTCCTCCCAGGCCGGGTAGGAGGCCATGAACTCGGCCGTCTGCAGCACCACGTCTTTGAATTCCTCCAGCGTCGCCCGGTCGCCGCGGGCGCGGTAACACAACTCCGCGAAAAAAATGGGATGCGGCTGCTGCCAGATCAGAAACGGGCCGACGGGAGAAGGCGAATCCCATCCGGCCGGGTCCGTCATCTTCGGCCAGCGCGCGCCGGCATAACCCTGGCGCCGCGCCGTCTCCTGGGCGCGCGGCAGGATGGTTTGATAGTAGCCGAGACTTTTTTCCAGCAAGGGCAGCCGGTCCCAAAGCGCGAAGTGCGCCGCGTGCCACCAGTGCATTTCCAGGTGGAACTTCCCCTCCCAACTGTTGCAAGTCAACCCGGTTTCCTGCGGCGGATAAATGCCGGCGCATTGAATGGCCGTCAAGTACTGCGACAAGACGATGCGCCGCTCCAATTCCTGCCAGCGCGGGTCTTTGCTCAACGACAGGTCAATCGCGCCGCCGCTGCTCCAGAATTGGCTCCAATGAGCCGCCGCCGCCGCCTCGGTTTGCCCAAAGTCCGGCCAGGGGCCGGGCGTCGCTTTGGGCGCGAACCCGCACTCCAATTCCATCGCCTCCGCGTCCGGCGCCGCCGTCAGGATGAAGCGGTGCGGCCCCGCCTGCGCCAGTTTGCCGCCGGCGCTCCAGCGCGCCGAGACATGGTAGGCGTCCTGGTCCAGGGTGCGCGCGAACTCCGCGCTCTCCGGCGTTGTCAATTGCAAAATGGTTTGGTGCGCGCCGGGCTGGCTCCAGTCCGCCGCGGTGGTCGCGCCCGTCCCGTATGGAAAATGCACCTCGATGCGCGCGCGGCCATCCTTGAGCAGCGGCGACACCACCCGCACCGCCAGCAAGTCGCGCTCGGGATGACACAGGGTCAGCACCTCCACCGGCTGCCCCTCGAATCGAAAGCGGCTGCGCAAAAGGCCGGTCCACAGGTCCAGCGTTTGCTCGATCTGCGCCAGGTCATTGCTCCGCGCCGCCCGGCCGTCCGCCTTGGTCAGGAGCAAGCCGATGCGCCCCAGATGCAGGCGGTGGGGATTGTCCCGCAGCCATTTGATTTCCGGCGTCTGGCGGTTGCCGGGCACATCATCGTAAGGGACTTTGCGGCCAAAAACCTCAAACTCCGTGAAATGAAATTTATCCAGGCTCCAGCCCGCCGGATTAGGGAAGGAATGCCAGCCCCATTGCGCCAGCGTGCCCAGCGGAATGGTGTTGGTGAACGCCTCCGCGAAGGTCTGCAATCCGGTGACATCCGCCGTGAAGGCAAAATTGCCATTGCCCACCGAGAGCGGATTGTCCGCGTCAAAGCGATGCAGCACCGGATTATGCCGCGCCACCAGGGCGTGCCGGTCAATGGGCGGCCCGGCCGGATCGGCCAGACCGATGAAACCGCCCGCCGCCAGCCAGCAGGCCAGGGCCGGAAGAAGCGGGGCACGGGCTTTCATGCGGGCCTTTGTCGTCTCACGCGGTGGCCGGCCGGCTTTGGTTTTTCAAAGCGCGCGCGCGGGCCTGGAATTCATCCAGACAGGCCCGGAGCAAACGGTTGGGCTTGCCCCGCCACAGGGCGCCGACCACCACCGGCAGGAAATCCGCCAGCCAAATCGGACGGGTTTGGGGAGGGAAGTTCATTTGCGGAATAGCCACCCAAAGGCCCAGGCCGAAACCGCCGGCCACATAGGTGGCGATCAAATCCACCGCGCTGGTTTCAATCCCCGGAATCCAGTCCACTCCCATTTTGGCCAGTCCTTGTTGAAAATGGCGCGACACCAGTTCGTCGGGCGGCAGGCAAATGAGGGTCTCGGTGATTTTGTCCTGCCGCCAAAGCTGGTCCGCCTCCGTGATTTTGCTCTCCTTGGGCGCGAGCAAGACCAGCGGCAGTTCCAGCAAGGCCAGCGACTGGATGCCCGGCCCGGACTTGGCTTCCAGCAGCGTGATGGCCAGGTCAATTTCCCCCTTGCGCAACAGGTGTTCCAACACCGGTTGCGGTCCTTCGCGCAAGCCCAGTTTGAGGCCGGGGAATTTTTGGCGCAGACTCTGCAAGATCTGCGGGAAATAATCGCGCAGCACAATGACCGGACCGCCCAGGCGCAGACGCGGCACCGGGCCGCCCTGCAATTCGGCCTCGATGGTTTCCAGATTGGCGAAAAAGGGCCGGATAAAGTCAAACAGTTTTTGGCCCGGCGGGCTGAGGGCAAAGGGACGGCGCTGAAAAAGAGTGACGCCCAGGTGTTCTTCCAATTGGGCGATCTGGCTGCTCACCGCCGGCTGCTGGATGCCGTAGGGCATGTGGCGCACCGCCTCGGCAATCCCGCCGTGCCGGCCCACGAAATAGAACAACTCCAGATGATGGATGTTCATCGCATTATATGATCCGGCCCCCAGTTTCATCATTCACCTTCGCCAGGGCAAGACCGGAAAACGCGCCCCATCCTAAGCCTCATCCAAATCAGGTCGCCAAACCGCGCATCCGCCCCCGGAGCTCGCTGACCAATTCTTCGCGTTCGGCGTCCAATGCGAAGGACGCCTGCGCCCAACAACATTTCTTGCGAGAACTCGCGAGAATTCGCGGGCCAAAACCAACCCCGAATTTCATCCCGGCGATTCCGGCATTGACGCCCGCCGGACGGCCCGTAAAATCAGCCAAATTTAACCCAACGCGCCATGCCTGACAACTCTTCCATCCGACCCGCCGACTTCACCTCCGTCCTCAACGAGAAGCGGGTTTTCCCGCCGCCGAAATCTTTTTCCGCGCGCGCCCACATCCGCTCCATGGCGCAGTACCGCAAGCTCTACCGCGAATCCATCCAGCGCCCCGAGACATTCTGGAGCCGCCAGGCCAAGGCCGAACTGATCTGGTTCAAGCCCTGGAAGAAAGTTTTGCAATGGAAGATCCCCTATGCCAAGTGGTTCGTCGGCGGCCAGCTCAACGTCAGCTACAACTGCCTGGATCGTCATCTCGGCACCCCGGCCGCCAACAAGGCCGCCTTGATTTGGGAGGGCGAGACCGCCGGCCCCGGCCAGACCGGCGAGGAACGCACCCTCACCTATCAACAACTCCATCGCGAAGTCTGCCTGTTTGCCAACGTCCTCAAACGCCACGGCATCCAGCAAGGCGACCGCATCATCATCTATCTGCCCATGGTGCCGGAAGCCGCCGTCGCCATGCTGGCCTGCGCCCGCATCGGCGCCGTCCATTCCGTCGTCTTCGGCGGCTTCAGCGCCCAATCCGTGGCCGACCGCATTTTTGATTGCCAGGCCAAACTGGTCATCACCGCCGACGGCGGTTTTCGCCGCGGCAGCGTCGTGCCGTTGAAAAAGAACGTGGACGACGCGCTCCAGCTCAAGGACGCCGCCGGCCGGCTCCTGGCCGCCACCGTCCGCAACGTCATTGTCCTGCGCCGCGCCCGCAACGACATCCACATCCAGGAAGGCCGCGACCTCTGGTGGCACCGCGAGCTGGAATACGTCCAGGCCGATTGCCCGGCCGAAAAGCTGGACAGCGAAGCCCCGCTCTTTATACTTTACACCAGCGGCTCCACCGGCAAGCCCAAGGGCATCCTGCACACCACCGGCGGTTATTTGCTCGGCGCCAGGCTGAGCACGCGGCTGGTCTTCGATCTGCGGGACGAAGACGTCTATTGGTGCACCGCCGACGTCGGCTGGGTCACCGGCCACAGCTACGTCGTCTATGGGCCTCTGGCCAACGGCGCCACCAGCTTCATGTACGAGGGCGCGCCCAATTTTCCCGAACCCGACCGCTTCTGGCGCATCGTCGCCAAATACGGGGTCACCATACTTTACACGGCCCCCACCGCCATCCGCGCCTTCATGAAATGGGGCGCGGAATGGCCCGCCAAACATGATCTCCGTTCCCTGCGCCTGCTCGGCACGGTGGGCGAGCCGATCAACCCGGAAGCCTGGATGTGGTACCACGAAGTCATCGGCCAAAAACGCTGTCCCATTGTGGACACCTGGTGGCAGACCGAGACCGGCGGCATCATGATCACCCCGCTGCCCGGCGCCACCCCAACCAAGCCGGGCACTGCCACCCTCCCGTTTTTCGGCGTGCTGCCCGAAGTCGTCAACGACCAGGGCCGTCCCGTTCCGAAAAACTCCGGCGGCAAGCTCGTCATCCGCAAACCCTGGCCCGGCATGTTGCGCGGCGTCTGGGGCGACCCCAAAAGATTAGTTGACACCTATTGGGGCGAAGTCAAGGGCAGCTACTTCACCGGCGACGGCTGCCGCCAGGACCAGGACGGCTATTTCTGGATCGTCGGGCGCATTGACGATGTCCTCAACGTGGCCGGCCATCGCATCGGCACGGCGGAAGTCGAAAGCGCCCTGGTCAGCAATCTGAAAGTGGCCGAAGCGGCCGTGGTGGGGCGTCCCGATGAAATGAAAGGCCAGGCCCTCGTCGCCTTCGTCACCCTCAAGACCGGGATTCACGCCTCCCCAGCCATCCGGGACGAACTGCGCGCCCATGTGGCCAAGGAGATCGGCTCGGTCGCCAGGCCGGACGACATTCGCTTCGCCGAAGCCCTCCCCAAGACCCGCTCGGGCAAAATCATGCGCCGTCTCCTCAAGCAAATCGCCGTCGGCGACGACATCAAAGGAGACACCACCACCCTGGAAGATTTTAACGTTCTGGCAAAACTGGCGCACGCGGAGGAATAAGGCGCAGTCAAAGCCCCACTTCCGCGGAGTTGTTCTTCAACCAGTCCTCCGCCGCGCGATAATCCGGGCAGACCCTTTCCACCTCCGCCCAAAAGCGCGCCGAGTGGTTCATATTCCGCAGATGCATCAACTCGTGCAGAATGAGGTAATCTCGCACCGGCTCGGGAACCTGGATCAATCGCCAATTCAGTGAAATCGTTCCCCGGACGGAGCACGAACCCCAGCGGCTTTTTTGATTGCGCACCATCACCCGGCGCATGGGCGCGCCGTGTTGGCGGGCCAACTCCTCCGCCCGGACCGTCAGTTCCCTGCGCGCCAGGGCGCGCAAATGCAGCTCCACCGCCGGGCGCAGATTCTCCTGCGGCGCGCCCGCCTGGACCCGTTGATTGTCAAACCAAATTTCCCGCAGGCCGCCCCGCTCGCGCGCCTCCAGCGCCACCCGCCTCCCGCGCAACAGCGTGGCCATGCCCGGCCGCAGGACCGGCGGCGGGACGCGCCGCGCCTCCAGAATCCGCCACTGTTTTTCCAGCCAGCCCCGGCGGCTGGCGGCAAACTGCCGGGCAAACTCCAGCGAACCCCGGCGCGGCACCGTCACCACCACCGTCTTGTCGGCCCGCAAACGCAGCAGATAATGCCGGGCCCGGGGATGCCGGCGATAGAGGACAGGCACCAGGCGCGCCTGGATTTCAATCACCCCGGAATCCAGCGGCTTTTCGACGGCAGCAGCCGGGCGGAAGAACTTGCCAAGCTTTTCGACAAACCTCATAAAACGGCGGGGGCGTGTCCACTCGCCGGCGCGCCATTCCCTGCGGTTCCCGGCGCCTCCAGTTCTTCCCGGACCCTGGCATAAACGCTCAGCGCCGTCATGCTGTGCAGGCAGGCCAGGGGCATGGCATAGTGGCAGTTGGGCTTCATGCACGGGACGCAGGGCAGGCTGTTGATTTGCATGACCTGGTTAAGTTTGCCATAAGGCCCCGTGTTCCGCGGGTTGGTGGGACCAAACAGGGCGAGCAGCGGCCTGGCCAGCGCCGCCGCGACATGCATCGGCCCGGTGTCGTTGCTGATGACCAGCCGCCCGCGCCGCACCCATTCAATCATTTCCCACAACGAGGTTTGCCCCGCCAGATTCAAGCAACGTCCCGGATTGGCTTCGGCGATGGCCTGGCCCAAAGCCCGTTCGCCGCCGCTGCCCAAAATGACGAATTTCCAGGCGCCCATCCCGCGCATCAGCCTGGCCAGCTCCACGAAATTCTCCACCGGCCAGCGTTTGTTGTCCCAACGCGCCCCCGGCAGGAACACGATCCACGGGCCGGCCGCGGCGTGCCATTTCTCTTCGATGCGCGCGGCGATTTCCGGCCGTTGCGGCAGCCATTCAAAATTCCAATGCACCGGCACCTTCAGCAAGGGCAGCACCGCCAGATAGCGGTCCACCGCATGGGTGCCGGCGGCGGGGCGCGGCGGGGTCAAATCATAAAACGCGCGCGCCCCTTCCCGGGAACCTTCGCCCGTGTTGTCCAGCCCGATGGTCAGCTCCGCATCGGCCAGCCAGGCAAAAATGCCGCTGCGGGCCAGCCCCTGCAAATCAATCGCCCAGTCAAAGTGCCTGGCCCGCATGTCTTGCACGCTGGCCAGCATCTCCGGCCAGCGGTGCGGCGCGGCCCAGCGCTTGCGGTCGAAGGCAATCACCCCGGCCAGGTCCGGGTCCTCCTCCAACAAGGATTTTAGACTGCGGTCCAACCACCAATAAATCTGGCTTTGGGGAAGATGGGCTTTGAGCAGGCGCAGCACGGGCAAGGCGTGGATGACATCGCCCAGGGAACTCGGTTTGAGGATGAGAATTTTCAAGGCGGGGAAACCCTTCCAGCTTCGGCCCCGGCGCGGGAACTACTTTCCCATGGCCAGCCGTTCCGCCAGGCGCGCCGGCAACCCCGCCTCCAGGATTTTCTTCTGCGCCGCGGCAATGTCGTATTCCAGCCGGCGCAACTCGATGGAGCCTTCATCCATGTCGTAAATGACGTAAGCGGACTTCGGGTTGCTGTCGCGCGGCTGTCCGACCGCCCCGACGTTGACAAAGTATTTCCGGCCCGGTTCCACCCGGAATTTCGAGTAGGTCCCGCCCCGCACCACGCTGTCCCGGATGAAGGCGACGGGCACATGGGTGTGCCCGAAAAAGCAGACCGGGGTGTTCTGGTAGGTGAAGCTGGCCGCCGCGGCCAACTTGTCAAACACATATCCCCAGCGCTGCGGCGCGTCCAGGGTGGCGTGGACGATGGTGAAATTGGAGACCAGCCTGAGAAACTTCAAATCCCGCAGCCACTTGCGGTCGTCCTCCGTCAACTTCCCCCGCGTCCAGTTCCCCGCCTCCGCCGCGTGCGGGCTGAACCCCTCCATGGGGGTGTCACTGGAGCAGAATTCGTCGTGGTTTCCCTTCACGCAGGGAATGTTCATGGCCCGCACCGTGTCCAGGCATTCCTTGGGATTGGCATTGTAGCCGACCACGTCGCCCAGGCAGGCCACATGGGTGCATTTCTGCTTTTCGATGTCCTGCAAAACCACTTGGAAGGCCTCCAAATTGGCGTGGATATCAGCTATGATCGCGTACTTCATCGTATGCCTGTCCCTGCATTATTGCGTAATCTCAAAACTTCGAAATTCATTCTTTGCCTCGGTCCAACCCAACTGCTCCTGCCGGATGAAACGGCCCACGTCCGACTGCCGCACGGCCTCCAGCAGGCCCTCCAACTCGGCCCGCGCCCCCTCGGCGATCAACTCCACCCGGCCGTCCTCCAAATTCCGCACCGTCCCTGTGACTTCAAACCCGTTGACCAGGATTCTGACCGAATAACGAAAACCCACGCCCTGCATCCGCCCGGAATAATAAATTGTCGCGCGCTCTCGTCTCATCTCCCACATAGTACAACCCCAAGATAAAGCCACAAGACCGACACTTTGCGCAACTGAATTGTTGCGCCAATAAACAGGCCTTGCCCGCCAACCGGAAAGGGCCGTATCCTCTCCGCATGAGGCTCATCAACCCGTTGCTGGTTGTTCTCTTTGGCTTGGCGGCCGCCGCGCAAAACGATGTGCCGGCCATGAAACCCATCCCGGGCCGCAACACGGCGGCGCATCTGGCGGCCAGGGGATTCATGCGCGGCGCCAATATCGCCAATTACCTGGAAGTGCCGCCCGGCCAGGGCTGGGCCGTGGCCCACACCGTCGCCGATCTGAAGTTCATCCGCGCCGAAGGTTTTGACCACATCCGGCTGCCGGTCGGCTGGCATCACTACACCGGACCGGCGCCCGGCTTCACCTTGTCGGACGAAATCTTTGCCAAGGCGGACCAAATGGTGACCAACGCGACCGCGCTGGGATTGAACGTGATGATTAACCTGCATCATTTCAACGAGTTCACCACCGATCCAGCCGCGCAGACGGCCTGGTTCCAGGCCATCTGGCGCCAAGTGGCCGCGCACTATGCCGGCGCCCCGGCCGGCGTCGCCTTCGAACTGCTCAACGAGCCGAAGGACGCGGCCACCACCGTCCGGTTGAATCCGATTTTCGCCGAAACCATCCGCCAGATTCGCCAGAGCAATCCGCATCGCGCCATTTTTGTCGGCCCCGGCCGGTGGAACTCCCCGGACGAGTTGGTCAACCTCCGGCTGCCGGAGGACGATGACAACATCATCGTTACGCTGCATTGTTACGATCCCATGTACTTCACCCATCAAGGCGCGGACTGGGCCGGGCCGGATCATCAGGTCACTGGCGTCCTTTTCCCGGGGCCGCCCAAAGCGCCCCTGCAACCCGATCCCGGCCTGGGCTTGAAGCCCTGGGTGCTGGACTGGTTTCGCCAGTACAACACGCTGCCTGCCGACCGCAATCCCTCCAGCCCCCTGGCCTTTGTCCCCAAGATTCAGCAGGCCAAAGCATGGTCGGAGAAATATGGGCGGCCGGTGCAGTTCGGCGAATTTGGGGCCTACACCAAGGCGGACCCGGAATCGCGGGCTCATTTTTACGGGGCGTTCCGGCAGGCGCTGGAGGAGGCGGGCATCGGCTGGACGATTTGGGATTGGAAATCCGGTTTTAATTATTGGGACCCAAAAACGCAACAAGCGCTGCCCGGCATGCCGGAGGCCCTCTTCCCCGCCAAGACCCGGAAACCATAGATCAAGCGTGGCGGTTCCACGCCAGCGCGATGGGGCAGAAACCGATCCTCGCCAGCGGTGTCAATAATACAATGCCGAGCGACAGAGTCAGAAACCCGGCCTGGTCATGAAACAGAATTGCCGCGGGGATGAACAGGGTGGCGGCCAGCAAAACCCAGACGGCCAGATAGGCCCGGAGGGCGGACGGAGCGAGCAGGCCGCGTTTGAGGGAAACGCGAAAGGCCAGAAAGGCCAGCAAGAATTTCACGACCACCAGACAAACCAGCAAACCGGGAACCAGCCGCCAGAAGGAATTCCAAGTCGCATCGTCCTGGGACAGCATGGCCAGCGTCATTCCACCCAGGTAAGCCGCCAACATCAGCCAGACCGGCATCTTGGCCAGCCACCGTTTGCCTGACCAAGTGAAACTCAGGCTGACCGCGATCAGACGCCAGCTCAAGATCATCAATCCCAGGAGGATAATCGCCCTGTGTTGCGCCAAGGCCGACGAAAACTGGTCCACCTCTTGAAAAACGCCCAACCACGGCATGGCACACATCGCCGCCAAAACCGCCAACCACGAAATCAACGCGCCGATCCCCTCGGCTTTCAGCGTGGCCATCATCATCGCGCCATTGCTCAACGGGCGATTCATCACGAACGGCAGGTCGGTTTGCGGCGGCGCCACCGCAAAGCAAAAATAGAGCGCTGGCGGCATGAAAAGCAAATACACCACGAAGCCTAACACGGTGTCATCCTGCATCGGCCCCAGCCTTGCCACGAAGCGCGCCAGCAGATGGATGGCCACCGGCACCAACGCCAGCCCGGCCGCGTAAAAGCTCAAGCGGCGCGCAAACCGCCGCCATTCAAACCACAACTGCGCCTGCGCCGGCGAAGCAAAGCGCTTTGGCCCCCGCATCTCCGCGCGCCCGGACCACCAGGCCAACGGCCATTGCCAGGCCCATCCCTGCCATTGCCCGTGCCGCATCTTTTGCAGACCGGCCGCGGCCAGCGCCATGCCCAGCACAAAAAGCGGCGGCAAGACAAATGGCGACTCAAAAATTTCGCGCTGCGCCGGCGAACCCAGAAAACAAAAGAGCAGCGCCATCAACACCACCATCCGGGTCCTGGGCCAGGCGGCCAGCGCCCAGACAATCCCTTGCGCCAGCGCCAGCAGCGTCATCCAGCCAAAGCAGTTTTGGTAGACGCCGAAGATGTCCACATGCGGTTGCGGGACCCAATATACCCAACATCCGTAAAGCACAATGATGGCAGACATCCCGCCCAGAAAAAGCCACCAGAACAGAAACGGAGTCGAAACCGGCAGCGTGAACAGGCGCGCCGGAAAGGTCATCGGGTCCTTGGTTTTGGGATCGAATTCCGTAAAGGTGAACATCCACGTCACAAACAGAAGACTCAGCACCATCGCCACCGCCGGCCCGCACGCGAGAAACAGGAGATACAGCACCTGCACAACCCGCTGGAGCGACGGCCCGGTGTTGTTCATTAGCCCAGCCCGTTTGACCATTTCCTCCAAGGCATCCGGACTGCCCGGGTTGAACCCCGCCAGCGCGCAGAGCGCCGGATACATCACGGCGAAGAACAAAATGAAGCCGACGATGGCGATTAAGCGCAGGCGGTGTCTGCGCCAAAGTTCCCAGGCTAATGCCGTAGCGGGTCTGTTCATAAGAATCCTCCTATCCTGATTTAGTTCCGGCCCAGGCCACAAAAATTTCATCCAGCGACGGCGAGTCCTCCGCCACCACCCGTCCGCCCGTGCGCGCCGCTGCGGCCACCGCCTCCTCCCGTTTGCCGTTGCAAATCGCCGTCCATTCCCGCCCGCCGCCAGTGATGCTCAAGACCCCCGGCACCTTGGGAGGGGACGGCTGGGGCGAATCAAACCGCAGCACCAGCCGGTGATGGTTCTCCTTCACCTCATCCAGCGCGCCGGCCAAAACCACCCGCCCGTTGAACATCATGGCCAGGTCGTCCGCCACCCGTTCCACTTCCTCCAGCAAGTGCGACGAGAAAAAAACGGTGCGGCCTTCGTCGGCGACCGTGCGAATAATGGCTTCCAGAATGTCCCGCCGCACTACCGGGTCCAGCCCCGAGCTGGGCTCATCCAGCAGGAGCAGTTCCGGCCGGTAGGCCAGCGCGATCAGCAATCCAGCCTTGGCATTTTCGCCGCGCGAGAGCGTCCTGATTTTCGCGCGCGGGGCCAGGCCGAATTGCCGCCGCAACTCCTCGGCGTAGGCCATGTCCCACTTCGGATAAAACGCCGCCGTGTAGCGCAGCAACTCGTCCACCCGCATCCACGCCGGCAGGTCCCGGTTCTCCGACAAATATCCAATCCGGCCCAGCACCGCCACCGCATCGGCCACCGGATCCAAACCAAAGACCCGCACCTCTCCGCCCTGGGCCTTCAGCCGGCCGAGGACATGTTTGATCAGGCTGGTTTTGCCCGCGCCGTTCGCGCCGACCAGGCCAAAGACGCGCCCGCGCCCGACTTGCAGCGATACTTGGTTGAGCGCGAGGGTGGCGCCGAATCGCCGGTTCAAGCCGGTGATTTCCACGGCGGGGAGTGCATCGGTTGTGTTCATTTGTTCTCCTTGGGTTGAAGAGACTGGCTGCGCTCTTTGATCAGGCGGAACAATTCCTGCGGTTCCACCTCCAGATGCCGGGCCTCCGCCAGCAGGGCGTCCACCCGCTCGGAGACAATCCTGAGCCGTTCCTTGCGGGCCAGCGGCGAGGCGGCGTCGGAGATGTAGGTGCCGGAACCGTGGCGCTTCTGCACCACCCCTTCCCGCTCCAGCTCCAGATAGGCCCGCGCCACCGTGTTGGGGTTGACCAAAAGCTGGTGGGCCAGCACGCGAATCGGAGGAATTTCGTCCCCCGCCGCCAGCCGCCCGGAAGCGACCAGGTATTTCACCTGATTGGCGATCTGCCAATAGATCGGAACTCCGTCCCCCGTTGAAACATGCAGTTGCATTGTGTACTCATACACTAATACACTTTCCCGTCCCCGTCAATCGAATTTTTCACTTTTTTTGTAATGCCCCCTGACGCAGCGCGCCCGTCCCCTGGCGCGGCAACGTCCGGACTTCCGCCGCGCCCGGCAAAGCCCGGCACCGCCGAGTCCCTGCCGGATGCTGCGCCCGAGGGCGGACGCACTCCTCCATTGACGCATCACCGCTCATGGCTGCGCCGGCAGGAGGCGGAGGCTGCGCAAATTCATGGGATGCCAGCCCTGGGCCACGGGCTGGACGACGAGGTTAAACATGCCGGGGTTGGGGATTTCCAGGGTGCTAGCCAGGTTCGTGCTGGTGAAGACCGTGTAGCTCCCCGTCGCCGGGGCCGCGCCTTGAAGTTGTTGCGCGCCGACCAGGACTTGAAATTTGCCCGAGGCTTCCGCGGCGATTTCGGCGACGAGGCGGAACTTGCCGGGACGATCCACTCGGAAGGTCCAGCTCGCCGTGTCCGCCGGGTTGGTCCAATAGCCGATGTTGTCCTTGCCCCCGCCGAGCTCGTATTGCAAGCCGCCGCGCAGTTCCGCCTCGCTGGCCATCAGGCGCACCGTGCCGTCGGCTTGCTGCTCGATCGGCCGGACGGCCACTTCCGGCGCGCCTTTGATTTTCAATGCCACCGTGGAGGAAATCGGGTCCGGGGCGGCGTCCGGCACCCGCACTTCCACGCCCTCCGGCGTGCTGCTGAAGGGCAAGGCGGTTCCGCCCGCGAGCAATTGCGCCGAGATCACCGAGTTTTTCAATCCGGGCACAATCAGTTTGCCATCCTGCGGCCAGTTGAAGACATGGAGGTAAAGGGTCGTCTCGTTGCCGGAAATTATTTTTGTGCAACGGCCCCACGGCAGCCGTTTGAAGGGACTGGCGGTGGTGGCGTAAATGGCGTCGCCGTTGACCTTCATCCAGGCGCCGACGGCCTTGAGGCGCTCAATGCTCGGCTGGGGAAACAGGCCTTCGCGGGTCGGCCCGACGTTGAGCAGATAATTGCCGCCCTTGCTGGCGATGTCCACCAGGTTGCGGATGAGGGTTTCGCTGGATTTCCAATTGGTGTCGTCGCTTTTGAAGCCCCAGGTGTCGTTCATGGTCATGCAAGTTTCCCAATCCCGTCCGCCAAAGCCCGTGGCGGGAATGGATTGTTCGGGCGTTTCGGTGTCCCCCTTGTAGTCGCCGCCGAGGCGGTTGTTGTGGATGATGCCCGGCTTGAGCTTGAGCAATTCGATGAGCTTGCCGGCGCGCGCCTGCGTCATGTCGCAGGGGGTGTCCCACCACAGCACGGCGGGGAATTCGCCGTAGTTGGAGAGCAACTCGCGCACCTGCGGCACGGCCACTTTGTCAATGTAATCGTCCATGTCATGCGCCTGGGCCGGGTCCCATTTGCCGCTGCAGGCGGCGCCCCCGTTGTTCCAATCCTGCGCCTGGGAATAATAAAAGCCGAGTTTGAGGCCGTATTTGCGGCAGGCGGCGGCGAGCGGCTTTAAAACATCCTGGCCATAAGGGGTCGCCTGCACGATGTTCCAATGACTGGCCTTGGTGTCGAAATTGGCGAAGCCGTCGTGATGTTTGGCGGTGATGACGATGTATTTCATGCCGGCTTCCCGGGCGAGTTGCACCCACTGGTCGGGATCGTATTTGACGGGATTGTATTCCTTGGCGAAGGCCTGATAGGCGGCCATCGGAATCTTGCCATTGCACATGATCCACTCGCCAAGGTCCGGCACCCGCCCGCCGTGGTAGGTGCCGGCGGGAACGGAATAGACGCCCCAGTGAATGAACATGCCGAAGCGCGCCTCGCGCCACCAATTCAGGCGCGCGTCGTGTTGGGCGGGGGTTTCGTTGGCGTAAGGATCGGGCGTATCGGCGGCCAACAGCACGGCAGGAAGCAACCCGGCCAGCAGCAGACCGGCCAGCGCGGACGCGGCTTTGATTTTCTTGATCATAAAATGGTGTTATATACAGGCCCCCCTGGGCGGGAAGTGAAATTAGGTGAAACCAGGTGAAACCAGGTGAAATTAAGTGAAATTAGGTGAAATTAAGTGAAAACCTGGCGGTGGTTTTGAACCGCGAACGCCGAGTGGAGTGGCGGAGTAATGGAGTGATGGAGTGATGGGGTGGATGCTCATGCTCAAGGTGGTCAAGCTTCACAATTATGGTAGAGTAGGCGAAGTGGAAGGAGGCGGATTGAACTGACCGCAGTTGTCAGTCTCGCGCTGCCACTTCGCCCCTCATCGAACCGAACGGACGGATTTCCCATATTCGGCTCTCCGAACTCATTCATCGGGCCGCCTTCCACTTCGCCGTGGTCGGCAGTTCATAGAGTCCATAACGCTGGTGCAACTGCTCGGGAACGTAGTGTTCCCACAGGCTGCGGCGGCAACCGTGTTTGCGCCACAGCCAGCGCCGAAAGCGGTTTTGGCTGTAGTGTTTCATCCGGTTCATCACCGAGACGCTGTTGCCGTAGTGGAAGTAGCCCGCCCATCCGCGCAAGACTTGGTTGACCTCTTTGACCACCTCCTGTATCGGACGCCCCTGCGTCCAGTGGTTGAGGATGCCGCCCAGTTTCTCGCGCAGGGCCCCCCGGCTTTTCTGGCTGGGTTGAACGTGCAGGTAGCCGCGCCCTCCAAAGGACTTGCGCCAGGTCAGGTTGAAGCCCAGGAAGTTGATCCCTTCCTTGCGAATGTTCACAATTCGGGTTTTGACTTCGTTGAGGGTCAGCCCTTTGGCTCGAAGCCATTTCTTGAGCCGCGCTATCAGCCCTCCGCCGCACCCCGCCGCGCACGCGATGACAAAGTCATCGGCGTAGCGCACCATGCGGGCTTGGCCGGAGGTTTTCTCGTTCACCCCGTGATCCAGCGGGTTGAGGTAGAGGTTGGCCAGCAGCGGCGAGATGACCCCGCCTTGCGGCGTGCCGCGCCGGTTGGGGATCACTCGCTTGGTGCCGTCCTGGTCTTCCTCCGCGACCGGGGCGCGCAGCCAGCTCTTGAGGAGCCGCAGCACGCTGCCGTCGCTGACCCGCCGGGCCACGGCCTTCATCAGTTCCCGGTGCGGAATCGTGTCGAAATATTTCGTCAGGTCCGCGTCGATGATTTCCACGTAGCCTTGCTGCACTGCTTGTTGGATTTCCGCAATGGCTTGGTGTGCCCGGCGTTTGGGCCGAAAGCCGTAGGAGCGCGGATGAAAGTCCGCCTCCAAGATCGGCATCAGCACCAGATACACCGCCGTTTGCACCACCCGGTCCTTGACCGTCGGGATGCCCAACGGCCGTTCCCCTCCGCTGCTCTTGGGAATCATCACCCGCCGCACCGGGCTGGCCCGATACGTCTTGGCTTTGAGTTCTGCTTGCAGGCGGTCGAGCCATTGCTGGCGCAGGGCCGGGTCGGCGGTGATGGACTCCATACTCTGTCCGTCCACTCCCGCGGCCCCGCCGTTGCGCTGTTGCGCTGCCAAGGCGGTTTCGAGCACGTCCTTGCGCAGCAATTCCCCATACAGGCTCCAGAACCGATACTTCGGCTCTGCTTTGGCTTTCCGATAGAGCGCGATTTGAAGCTGCCGAACTTTCTCCGGGGTTGCTATCCGGGTCGCCCCGGCCATCCCCGCATCCTTCGCTTCGCCTCCACGCATTGAGCAAGTGTTCCCCCTTTGCGTTCGCTCGCGCAACTCCCGGCGGAAATCCGCCTGGAGCGCAAACAAGTCCACGCTACTATGAGGAACTCCGACTTCTCCGGCAGGGCCGCTCGCCTGACTGGTCTTGCCAGCTTGCGCGGGCGGTTGGGCTGGCCGCCCGCCGCCGGAGTTCTCCCAGCTTACCTTGGTTGAACTTCCAGACGTGCCGTCCACGCCGACCCCGCCGGAGCGTTGAGAAGGCTCTGACTGTTGCCCTGCCTCCTCCCTGCGGCCTTCGCCGGTCAAACAGCGGCTCGGCTTGTCTCCGGTTCTAAACTTATCGAGGCTCATTGGATGTGGTTCATTTTCATTACGGCCCGTCTGTTCATCTCCCTCAGCTTCCAACCCCGCCTCGCGGCGGCGCTGTTGAGGTCGTGTTCCGTCGTGAACAGCCTAATTCGACGGACGGGACTTTCACCCGCGTTCCAACCAACTTCACTGGCGCAACGTTTGACCCGGTTTGACCGGTTTGACCGGCGGGGGAAAAATGCATCCTCCTCCGCAGGGCCTTCCACCTTCGCCGGGCCTACGGAGGACAGGACGGAGGACAGGAAATGCAAAATGCAGAATGCAAAATCGGAAGCAGGCCGATAACGTCATGGTTTCCAGTGGTGCGACAAATTGGGGCGACATCCCGCCTCCGCCAAGCCTGCGGCGCGGCAAGGGGAAGGCACAGGAAAAGGATGAACAGGATTCTGAGAGGCGGACCCTCGCCCGGGCCGTCAGTTGCACATGGAACCTCGGACGCTTTGGAGTGTGCCGACGGGTCGGCACCGCTTTGCTCTCCGGGAATCGTTCCCAATCCAAAAGCGGGAGCCAGCTCCCGCACTCCATAAAAACCGCCCTCATAACTAATGAAGATTAGCAAATGGAGGTTTCTTTGTCAAAGGATATTTTGAAAAAAAGAGGCGGGGCTGGCGCCATCGCCAGGGCCTTGGCGGACAAGGGCTTGCGCATGAAAGGATCTGCGGAAGGACGATGAGGAAATGCGATTATGCGGCGACCCGTTTATGGCCCTAATCACTTCTTTGGTTGGTTTTGCTCTAGTTTATCGAACACTTCAATTACTGGCGCGAGCAATTCTTTGTCAGGTTGAAGCTGTGCTTGCTGGATTGCGCGCAGGTAATCCTGGTACAGGCGACCAATGAGTTGAGCGAAGCCCGGCGGCCCCTTTTGGAAATGCGGTGTTATCGCCCGGATGCCTTGCGCAAACGTCGCGGCGGCTTGCGCGTGCCGCTCCATTCTGTGGAGTACTCCACCCCGCACACCGTAAGAAGTCGCCAAGTCCGGCAGGAACGCCTCTGGCCGCGCCATTGCCAATTGCTCATAAATCCGCACCGCCTCCTGCGCCTTGTCCATCGCCTCCTCGCACCGGCCCAAATCGCTTAAGCTGGTGGCCAGATTGGTTAGTGACTTCGCCAAGTTTGGCAAGAACACGTCTGGCCGCGCTTTTGCCAGTTGCTCTCGTATCCGAACCGCTTCCTGCGCCTTGTGCAGGGCATCCCCGTGCCGGCCCAAAGCGTTCAACCTGATGGCGAGATTGTTCAGTGACGTTGCCACCTCCGGCAGGAAGGCATCTGGCTGGACCTTTGCCAATTGCTCATAAATCCGCGCCGCTTCTTGCGCCTTGTCCAGAGCCTCCTCCCGCCCGCCCAACTCGCTGAACCGGTTGGCCAGATTACTTAGTGATCCGGCCACGTTCGGCAGGAACGCATCTGGCTGCTCCTTGGCCAATTGCTCATAAATCCGCGC
This sequence comes from uncultured Verrucomicrobiae bacterium, assembly GCA_963707025.1. GTDB lineage: Bacteria > Verrucomicrobiota > Verrucomicrobiia > Limisphaerales > Palsa-1400 > JBEKOF01. Next base: position 201,002 of record CAVPOM010000010.1, read on the forward strand.
CGCCTCTTGCGCCTTGTCCAGAGCCTCCTCCGGCCGGCCCAACTCGCTGAACCGGTTGGCCAGATTATTTAATGATCCGGCCACGTTCGGCAGGAACGCGTCTGGCCGCGCCTTGGCCAATTGCTGATAAATCCGCGCCGCCTCCTGTGCCTTGTCCAGCGCCTCCTCGCGCCTTCCCAAATCGCCCAACCTGTTGGCCAGATTGTTTGCTGATCCTGCCAAGCTCGCCAGGAACGTGTCTGGCCGGGCCTTGGCCAATTTCTCATAAATTCGCGTTGCCTCCTGCGCCTTGTCCAGCGCCTCCTCGCGCCGCCCCAAAGCGCTCAACATGCTGGCCAAGTTGTGCAGTGCGGTGGCGAAGCTCGGCAGGAAAGTGTCTGGCCGGGCGTTTGCCAATTGTTCATCAATCCTCACCGCCTCCTGCGCCTTGAGCAGCGCCTCCTCGCGCTGGCCCAACTCGCTCAACCTGGTCGCCAGATTGTTCAGTGACATCGCCACGTCCGGGAGGAACGCCTCCGGCTGAGTCTTGGCCAACTGCTCATAAATCCGCGCTGATTCCCGCGCCTTTTCCAGTGCTTCCTCGCGCCGGCCCAAATCGCTCAACATGTTGGCCAGATTGTTCAGCGACATCGCCACGTCCGGTAGAAACACTTCTGGCTGTGCCTTTGCCAATTGCTCAAAAATCCGCGCTGCCTCCCGTGCTTTGGCCAGCGCCTCGTCACGGTATCCCAACTCACTCAGAACCATCGCAAGATTATTCAAAACTCCTGCGTGCATGGCGTCGGGCCGAGGCTGTTGTTTGATTTCCGACGCATCTGCGAGGGAGTTCAATGCCTCGCGCCAGCATGATTCAGCCAATTCTAAACGAGCCTTCTCGTGGAAACCCGCTGCGGCGCGCATGAGCAGTTCCGTCCGCTGAAAGGCAAGGTCTTTGCGGTTGGCAAGACGATGAGCCTGTTGCAGCGTGTAATCCGGGTCGCTTGCCGCCTCAACTCCGATGAGGGCCTGTTGACTTTGCATTGAAGCTCCCTCTAGGCGGGACTCATCCGGTTCACTTTGCGGCAGCAAGCGCACCACCGTTGAGCGGACGGACCAGAAATCCGGGGCGGCCTCGCGAAAGATTTGCTGCAGCCAGGGTTCGCCGACAAAGACCAGAGGAACGGGCAAGGCTTTGAGTATGCGGTTGCGATGCAGATTTAATAAGGTGAACATCTTGCCGCAGGCAGCCTTCCAAGCGTCATCGGTGCGGTCGGGGCTCAAGAAGCTTACCCAAACACCGCCGATGCCATCCGGGTTTAGGCTGAGGAGCTTCTCGCCCAAGCGGATGATTTCCGAGGCGGAAGAGAAATGTATGCGTTCCAAGCGATGGTTGTCCTTTAGGAGGCGTTCCGCCAAGGCTTGTTCGCAAATCAGCGCCCCCGAAGTCCCAGGCAGGAGGAGGACGAGCAGGGACGAGCCGGCCGCCAACTCGAAATGAGCCTCGAACAGGCGCCAATCTTCAAAGGCTGCCTCGCCGAAAAAGCGAAGAACCTCGTGATCGGCTGGTGATTCGACCGTGGGCACAAAAACTCATTCCTTTAAATTCAAACGCTGGACAATCTTTTTGACCTCATCCCGAATCAAGGGATGAATGTCGTAATAATCGCCGCCATTTGAAAAATACAGCACCAGGTGCTGATTGAGCAAACGACTGATGCGCGATACTTCCTGCGCACTGCTGTTCCGAAGGCCGGAGTCGCGATGTTCTGCAATGGAAGAAAGCCGTGTGGCGTCCTCTTCCGAAATCGGCAAATATTGTTCACGAATGCGCTGAATCGCTCCTTCGATTACAGGTTGTGACGCGGGCAGCGTTTCGGTCTGCGTCGAAACTCGGACAAGGACTTCTCGAATCAGGCGAAGGAGGTCGCGGAAATGGCCCCCGCTCGCTTCGATGAGAGGATCTGCGCAGGGAAGTTCGTGGCCAATCAGCCGGGCAAAACCTTCCTTTTCCAAACGACGTTCGATGAGATGTCGAACAGCAGTCCAGACCGGCTTGATGCGGGTTCGAGCGGGATCTCTATCCCACAAGCGGAGGGAGGGAAGCAGTTCGATCTCCTGGCCGTGAAGGACGAAAGGCAGCCAGGGTGGAACCGTATAAATGGCATGGACGAACGGGAGTTTCAGTTTGTCCAAATGTCCAGCAAAGAGGCGTTCAATGCTGGCGATAACCTCGCTTTCATTGCTGAGGGAACCGCTGATTTGCTCGAGTTGGTCAAAGATGAGCACAATCCTGGCCTCGGCGCCGCACTTTGCCCGCAACGCCTTGACGCCTTCTTCGATGAATCGGTTAACTTCCTTCTTCAACTCACCGAGGCGGTTTTCAAGAAACGCCCGGAGCTTTTGGCGGAAGGTGTTGGACTCCTTCAAAGCTAATTTGAGATCAACACCGCCTTTCAATCCCCCGAGCACGTCCTTTGCAGGATTTTCGGCCTCGATTTTCGCGGTCGCTGCCGTCACCTCGACGGAAGTTGTTGTGAGGTAGTTTGTAATCCTGGCCCACCACGAGTCCCGCCCGATATCAACTCCGTGACTTGCCTCTGCGCTGTCATTGAACGCGCCGGCCAAAATCAATAACAAATCCGAAATGTCCAGAGGCTCGGATGGGTTCAAGTAGTCGAGTGCATCCGCATAAAGAACAATCGCCCCATTCTTTTCAAGCTCCCGCCGCAAACGAAAAAGCTCGGTCGTCTTGCCGGAGCCGTTGAAGCCTGAAAACAATTGCAAACTCTCCGCCCCCGCCCATTCGATTTGATCCCGCAAACGGGCAACCGGGTCTTCACAATGACCGCCGGCGTAGATAGGCTGATACCGGGGATCGTCCGGCAGCAATGGTTCGCGTGGATTGCACCGATTAAACAGCTCTTTGAGCAAGGACTTGTCGGCGGCTGATAATGCCATGTGCGGGATGATAACAGGAAACTGGCTGGGGTAAAGCCGTTAAAGGCCGAGAATCGCCCGACAGCATGCCGTGCCCATCCTCCTCCTACCTTTTGTCGCCGCCGCGGCGCTGGGCGCGGCGCTTGGCGTCGAGCAAACGACTCGCGGTGCTCGCCGCCCCCGGCGCGGGCTTTTTGCCGTCTCCCGGCGGCGGCTCTCCCGCCGCCTGCTTTTTTGCCCCGGCCCCGCCCGGCTCTTCGGCGGCGGTGACTATTTTGTCCGGCTGGAACAGATCGGGGCTGGGCGGGGCCACCAGGGGCGGTTGCTGGGCGCGCACCTGGCCGCGACGGTTGAGCAAAGCGGCCAGGGAATCGTCCGCCTCCTTCGGGCGCGGGACGCCTTGCCAGAAGAAAATCCAGCGCCGCAGGGTCGCGATGGCTTTGAGCCATTGCTCCCAGTCCAACTGGATGCGCCGCACGCCCACGTCAAGGGGAAAGAGCAAGATGGCCAGGGTCAGGAGCCAATCGCGCAAATCCTGCGGTTGAAAGGTCTTTTGCCGGTCGTGCAAAAACGGACTGTCGGCGGCCGGATCGAGGACTTTGCCGCCGCCCAATTCGGCCAGGCGGCGCAGGAGGTTCAAGTTGGGCTCGCTGTCGTCGAACTCCGGCGAATAATTGACGCTCAAGCCCAGGGCCTGGGAGCGCCCCGAGCCGAGGTCGCGCAAGTTCATCAAATAGGCGCCGACGTCCTTGGTCGGAAACCTGGCTTCGTAATGGCCGGGGCCGGTTTGTTCGAGGCGGACGATTTGGTTTTCGCCCTTGGGGCTGACCACGATGGTATCCAGATTGAGGAAATTGCGGTAATTGCCGCGCGGGTCCACCGCCTCGACGCTGATGTGGCCCTCGCCTTTTTCGACCGCCACCTCGGTGGTGAAATCGGCGGCCTCGACGCGCCGCAAGCTCCACTGGGCGACCTGCAGCCAGAACTGGCGGTACTTCTCCCAGCCCAGCCAGTCGGCCGCCCATTTGCCCTTGGCATCGGAAGTCCAGGCCACGGCGCGCCCCAGTCCAAATTGCCAGTGGGCCAGGAGGGGATCGCCCTTTTGCGTGACCAGGGGAATTTCGGCCCGGGACTTGGGGGTGGTGCAGACATAACCGAGCAACTGGGGATACTCGGCCGGGCCAATGCCCTTGACCAGTTCGCTGGACATCTGCATCTGCGGCTTGAAGGGCTCCTCGAAGATGGCCGACTTCAAAATCACGCTGGCTTCCTTGATGAAGATCTGGGGCAGATCGCCCGGTGAATCCACCGGCCAAAACTGGCCGTGACCCTCCGCCGCCAGCCAGCTCATGGTATCGGGCGCGACATGGCCGCCGATCATCACCGTGCTGATGGTGATTTTATCGTTGACAATGTCCGAGACCAGGGATTTTTTGGGCGCACCCGGATCGCCGTCGCTGAAGACGACCAGGTGTTTGAGATTGGCGTGGGAGGCTTTGAGAGCCTGATAGGCCAAATCCATGGGCTGCTGGAAATCCATCATGTCGCCGGGGTTCATGCCGGAAATGAGGCGGCCCATCTCCTGTTTGTCGCCGACCTTTTCCAGCGGAAAAAGCCAGCGGCCGGTTCCATCCCACAGGATAATGCCCATCTCATCGGCCGGCCCGAGGGCGTCCAGGGCGGCGAAGGCGATGTCGCGCGCCCAGCCGTTGCCGCCCGGATATTCGGTGGCGTGGCAGACAATGGCCAGGGCGCCGTTGGGCAGGACTTTTTTGCTGCTTAACTCCATCTCCACCGGGAGGGTCTCTTCCAGCGGGGTGCCGCGATAGCCGCCCGCGGCGAAGGCCTGGTCGCCGCCCAGGCAGACCAAACCGACCCCGAAATCGCGCACGGCGCTTTCCAGCAGGCGCATGGAGTCCAGGCCGAGGTCGCCGGCGGCCATGTTGCACAAGAAAATGGCGTCGTAACTTTGAATTTCGGCCAGGGTGCCGGGGAAGCGGTCGGCCAGATGCACGTCCAGGGTGCCGGTTTGCAGCGCGGCCAGCAGGGTGGCGTCCTCCTTGGGATTGCTGGAGACGATGAGCACGCGCGGGTCGCCACGCACGGTGGCGAAGGCGGTGGCGTGATTGTTCTGCGGCACCGCATCGTGCGGGGCCTCGATCTGGGCGTCGTATTTGTAAAAGCCGGCCTCGGGGAGCGTCTGGGGAAAGGTGAAAAGATTTTTGCCCGCGGCCAGTTCGACCTTCTGTTCGCCCAGATACGTTTCGTTCAGATACAGGCGCATGGTGCCGGTTTGGGCCTCGTCGGATTGGACGACAATCTTCACATCGAAGGTGGTTCCCTTTTTCAAGCCGGCAGGCACGCTTAATTTTCGCACCGAGACATCGCTGCCGCGGCTGACCCCCAGGGGCAGGGCGTCCAGCGTCACCCCCAGCGGCCGGGCGGCCGTCAGGGCGGAAAAAGCGTCGCCCACGTTTTCGTTGCCGTCGGACAAGAGCACCAGGCGTTTCTGGCCGGTTTCGGGAAAGGCGGCCGTGCCCAGGCGGATGGCGCTGGCGATGTCGGTGCGTTGCGAGCCGACCACCGCCCGGATGAGGGCCAGGTCAAGCTGCGGGTTGGGGCGGGTCTCAATGGCCGCTTCGCCGCCGAAAACGAGGACGCCGGCCAGGTCGTTGGCTTTCTTTTCCTTGGCCGATTCCAGCACATATCGGCGTGCCAATTCCTGCTGGTCCGACGGCACGCTCTCCGAGCGGTCCAGCAGGTAGAAAATGGTCATGCCTTCGATGGGCCGTTTCCACTGCAAACCGGCCATGGCCAGGGCCAGCGCCAGCACCACCAGCAACCGCAGGGCCAGCGCCGTCCCCTGCCGCCAGGCGCCGATCTGCACATCGGATTTCCAGGACAGCCAGAGGACCCAGGGCACCGCCGCCAGCAGGGTCAAAAGCCAGATGGGATTGGTGAATTGGAAATTCATCTTACGCCCCCGGCTCCTTGCGCAGGAATTTCTGCACGCGATGGTTGAGCGCGTCGGCCACGTAAAGATTGCCCTTGGAATCCAGCGCGATGCCCCACGGCTCGCTGAACTGTCCGGGCGCCCCGCCCGGCCCGCCCAGGATTTCCAGGGGCTGGCCGTGGGCGTCAAAGATCTGGATGCGCTGGTTGCCGAATTCGCAGACGTACTGCCGCCCCGCCCCATCCACCTGGATGTCGTAAGGATAACTGAGTTCCCCCGCGCCGGAACCGGGTTTGCCATAAGCGCGCAAAAACTTGCCGTCGGCGGAAAAAACCTGAATGCGCTGGTTGCACGAGTCGGCCACATAAACCCGGTCCTGCGCGTCCAGCGCCAGCCCCTCGGCCCGGTTGAATTGGCCCGGCGCATCCCCAAACCGCCCCCAACCGCCGGGCAAAGGCCGCCCCTCCGCCGTGAACTTCTGCACCCGCTCGGAGTCGCCGTATTCGCAGACAAAGATTTCGCCGCGGGCGTTGGCCGCCGCCCCGCGCGGCATGCCGAGCTGGCCGGCGTTGGTCCCCTTGACGCCCCATTGCGCGAGGAGTTTTCCTGCGGTGGAAAAGACATTGATGCGCGAATAATGCGGCTCAATGACCAGGATGTTGCCGTTGTGATCGCGGCACATCCCCTTGGGCTTGCCCTTGTCGGTCTGCATCATCTGCCAGTCCAACAAATAGACGCCGTCCGGGGAAAACTTCTGCACGCGGGCGGTCATGTCCACCACATACAAATTGTCGTCCGCATCCACCGCCACCCCGCGCGGCTTGTTCAACTCCCCCACCCCGGTGCCCCGCGTGCCGATGATCTGCACCGCGCCGAACAATTTGCTGCGGATGGGAAAAACCTTCTCCGCGTGAGGCGAACAGCCGGCCGCTGTCAACAAGACCGCCGCCAGCGCCGCCGCGCGCATGGGCCAGCGCCGCCGCCCGGAGCGGAGGCCGGCCCAGAGTGCCCAGCCGAAAAGAGGCAGCACGGCCAGAGCCAGCAGCCCCAAACAGAGGGCGTTGACCTGGGGGTTGTGGCCGTAATGGAGCAAATTAAAAATCCGCAAGGCCATGGTCTGGCCGCCGGGCGGCACGATCAAGACCAGCGTTTCCACGTCCCATAAACAGAGCAAATAGGTCAGGTACCAGGCCGCGGCCAACTGCGGGGAAATTTGCGGCCAATAAACATGGCGCGCCATTTGCCAGAAGGAGGCCCCTTCCAGCCGGGCCGCGTCCGCCAGGCCGCGGTCGGCCGCGCGCACGGCCCGCGCCACCGTCGTCCAACCCAGCGCCGCATAGCGAAGGGAGTAGGCCAGAACCACCAGGACCCCGCTTTGATAAATAAAATTCAGCCAGGCGCGGTTGAAGATCCAGATCAAGGCAATCCCCAGCAAAACCCCCGGCGTAAAAAACGGAATCCACAGGGCCCAATCCAGCCGCGCCCGCCATGTCAACAATCCGAACACGATGACCGCCGTCGCCGTCAGCGCCGCATAGCCCAGGGAATGGGCCAGGTCCGCCCGGCCGGCGGCCAGGGCCGGGGCCAATTGCCGCCAGGTTTTGGCGCTGCCCGCCAGTTGCCAGAGGGGAATCCCCAGCGAAAACACCGCCAGCAACAGCGCGACCGCCCCGCCCGCCCGGCGCCAGCCCGCGCCCAACTGGCGCCGCATCGCCTGGGCCGCGGGCGCATCCGAGCGCCAGGACCAGGCCGGCTCGCGCCGCCGGAAAAAGCTGACCAGCAGGAGCGGCGCCGCGATCAACGGCCAGCTCAGCGCCAGGGCCGCTCCGTAATCGAAGGTCGTGTTAAACCGCACCCAGATTTCGGCGGGGAAAACCTTCACCTGCAAAAGGGCCGGGACGGCGAAATTGTTCAGCGCCAAAACCAGCGTGAGAATGGCCCCCTGGATCAGGCTCGTTCGCGCCAGCGGCAGCAAAAGCCAGCGCACCAGCGCCGTGCCGCGCAAGAGCGGGTCAACCTCCAACTGGCTGGACTGGGCCCGCCGCCACGCCCCCGCCACCAGGAAAAAGGTCACCGGCCATGTCAACAATACCAGGACCCAGACCGTCCCGCCCAGCGAATAGATGTTCCAAGGCAGCCAGGGCCGCCAGAGGCCATGTTCGCCGAGCAACTCGATCCAGCAATTGACCACCAGGAACGGCGGCAGCGCCAGCGCCACCACCGCCCCGGCAAAAAAAGCCGGCCGCCAGCGCGCCGCCAGCCCCGCCAGCCAGAGCGCCGCGAAAAAGCCGCCGGCGACCGCGCCCACCGTGGCCGCGCCGCTCACCAGCAGGCTGTTGCAGACCAGGGGCCAGTTCATGCGCGCCTCTCCCCTCGTTTCATCCCCCTCATGCGGTCCTCCGATGGTAGAACCACCATTCGAACATGAGCACGGCCAGGCCGCCGGCGGCGATCCAGCGCCACAGGTCCACGTTGGAGCGCCGCACCTGGGTGGCGCCGATGGTGTTGAACTTCCCAAATTCCAGTTCCTCGCGCGGCTTGGTGTTGCTCTCCGCCGCGTCCAGCACGTTGACGCAGAAGGTCACGTCGTTGGTCCCGACGCGCAAATGGTAAACGCCTTGTTTGCCCGTCTCGCCAAAAACGATCTCGCGCGCGTCTCCCGGGGTCAGCGTCCGTTTGGTGCCGTCCGGCATGGTCACCTCGGCCGTCGCGGCCGGCTGGGTCAGGGCCAAGCGGAACGGCTCGCCGCCATGCACCATGAGCTGGCTGGATTTGGTCGCCGCCGGATTGAGCCAGTCCACGGCGTTGGCGATGAACATGGGAAAGGAAATGCGCAGCGGCCAGGTGCTTTGCAGGGTGTCGAAGCCGATCCAGACAATCTTCTGCCGCGACAGTTCCCCCGCCAGGATCAGCGGGGTCTGTTGCGCCTCCACCAGGGCCGTGGCCCAGCCCGGCGTCTTGACCCCCAGCGTCTCGCCGATTTGCACGTTGTCCAAATTGATGTAGCGCAGGAGCGGATGCGTGTTTTTCCAATCCACCGCCGCCGGCTCCGGCACCGTCGTCCAGCCCGTGTCGAACCAGTTGGAGTTGGCCACATGAATGGCCAGCAGATTGGCCTTGGGCCAGACCGGCGGGATGACGTCATCCAGCACCACCAGGTCAAAGTCCTCCGCCGCGTCCGCGCACTCGCTCGTCACCGTCAAATCCACGTTGGCGGCGGCGTGGAGCGCCTTCTCCAAAAAACGGTTGCCCCGCGAGACCAGCTTCACTTTGACCGGCGCGGGCAACAGGCTGACGATGGAGGCCTGGTTGTCCGCCGCCAGATCGTCCCTGGCGTCAATGCGCACGGTGAAAACGCCGTTGCTCTCCTGCGCGGCGGTAAAAACCTGGGGCGAGGTTTCCCCCGGCTTCAGGACGAGCGAGCGCGCATCCACGGGCTGGTTGTCAAATAAAAGTTCCAGGTCGGTCTGCTCCTCGTTGGTGGAAAAATTGGCCACGCTGGTGTAGATGGCCCGTTGCGCCCGGTTTTCCGGATTTTCCCGGATGTCCAGCGTGGTGATGCCCAGGTTGCGGGAGCGCTGGCCAACCTTGTGATAGGCGACGTTTAGATTCTGGTTGGCAAACTCGCTCAAGTCCCCCGCCGCGCCGTCGCTGAAGAGATCGATTTCCGGGGAGTGTTTGTTGGAATTGGTGACGAGCGTTTGCGCCAGTTTCAGAGCCTCGGTCAGGCGGGTGGACGAATCGGTGACCTGGCAATTCTGGATGGCCCGGCGCAGGCTGGCCTTGCTGCTGGTGGCCGATTGTTTGACCTCGGTGTTGCCGCCCGCCAGCAACACCAGCATCTGGTCCTGGTCCTTCAGGCTGTTGACCAGCGCCAGCGCCTCCGCCCGCGCCTTCTCGAACCGCGACGGCTCCTCATCGGTGCTCTGCATCGAAGCCGAGGCGTCCAGAATCACCACCCGCAAGTCGCTCGCCGTGGAGTGTCCGACGAAATAGGGGCGGCTCAAGGCCAGGATGGCCAGGGCCAGAAGCAGCAATTGCAGGAGGAGCAGCCAGTTGTGCCGCAATTTTTGGAAGGGGGAACTGGCCTGGGCATCGGCCAGGAATTTTTGCCAGAGCAGCGTGCTGGAAACCAGCCGGACCACCCGCTTGCGTTTGAGCAGATAAAACGCCACGACCACCGGAATCGTGGCAGCAAACCAAAATGCGCCTGACCAGAGAAATCTCAACCTTCGCCAAGACTACACTCCCGCCGCCGGCATTTCGACAGAAAAGAAGTCAGCCACTCCATCATTCACGCGCCCGGGCCAGCGTCCCACTTTGCTCTTTCAACCTGCCCATTTGAACTTAAACTCACCGCGCAAGGCTAAAAGACAGATTTGAAAAAGCCGGCCCATTCGCCCCGACCGCCCCAGCCGTGGCGCCGCGAGATTCGCTGCGTTTTGATCTCGCGGGCGCGTCTGGCCCGCCGCGTCCACGCCCTGGCGCGGCAGATCGAAAAAGATTTCGCGGGCCGCGACCTGGTGATCGTCGCCCTGCTCAACGGCACGGTCATGTTCCTGGCCGATTTGCTGCGGGGCCTGTCCCTGCCGCTGCGCCTGGACTTCATCGGGGTCTCCAGCTACCGCGAGGGGGCCGGGCCGGGCGGCCTGATATTCACCAAGGAATTGCGCCTGGACGTGCGGGGCCGGGATGTGCTGCTGGTGGACGATATACTTGACACTGGCCAGACCCTGGCGCGGGTGCTGGCCAAATTGGGCCCGCTCCAGCCCAGCCGGATCAAAATCTGCGTGCTCCTGGACAAACCGGCCCGCCGCGTCGAAAACATCGCCGCCGATTACATCGGCTTCACCATTCCCGATGAATTTGTGGTCGGCTACGGATTGGATTACGGCGAGAAATACCGCAACCTGCCTTTCATCGGCCTGCTCCACCCGAAGATCGCCCAAGCCGTCACTTCTTGAAAAAGGGGAGCTGTTCCACGGCGTTGATGATGAATTGCACCGCCACCGCCGCGAGCAAAAGCCCGAACAATCGCGTCACCAATTTGAGAGCCAGCGGGTTGAGATAATGCGCCCCGCGCACGGCCAGCCAAAAAACCCAGTAGCTGCAAAAGCAGACCACGACGATCGAGGCAAACAGCGCCAGCACCTGATAAATTCCCGTCGCCTGATTAAGCAGGATCAACGCGGTCGAGATGGAGCCCGGCCCGGCCAGCATCGGCACCCCCAGCGGGGTGATGGCGATGTCATCCTTGGCCGCTCCGGCCGCCACCTCTTCGTCCGTTTCCTTGGCCGGCGACCGTTTGGCATACAACATATCCAGCGCAATGCGCAGGAGCAGGATGCTGCCCGCCATTTGAAACGCCGGCAAGGTGATCCCCATCACCTTGAAAATCACCGGGCCGGCGGCGGCAAAAAGCATCAGCACACCCGCCGCCACGCAGCAGGCCAGCCGGGCCATGCGCAGCTTGACGGCCGGCGTGTCCTGCGGCGTCATGGCGATAAAAGCCGGCACCACCGCGATCGGATCCAGGATCACGAACAGCGAACTGAGGGCGAACAAACTATATTCGCTGAGTTTCATGCCATGTTTTGGGCCGGAACAATGTCGGTTTTCCAAAAAGGCGGCCCCCCCGTTCCCATTTCGCAGCCGCGTTCCTGGCGTGTCTGGCGCTTAAAATGCCCTGCGGGAAACAAATTGTCACCAACTCAATCTCGGCGCCTTTTTCCCAACAAGGCCGTCCCGCGGGCAGACCCTCACCCTGCCGCCCCGAAGGGCCGGTGCATTTCAGATTTCTGGGTTCCCCTCTTAATCTTGCTCCTAATCTTAATCTTAATCGCATCGCCCTCCCGCATTCGGATTAAGAGCAAGATTAAGATTACGATTAAGAAAGAAAACCCAAAAATGTGAAATGCGCCCCGAACGGCCGCGGATCATCGGCAGAAGTTGACCGCCATAACATCTCCGGGTTAAGATGCCGGCGTGAAGTGCGCCGTGAGCAACTCCGGGCGGCTGGCGGCCTGAGACCGTGGACTTCCGAACCGGTGCATCAAATAGCCCTTCCATCCCGTGCCGCGAATCGCTCCTCCTTGAGGATCGCAAGCCAGGCTCCCGTCAACGCCCGCGCCTGGAAGCCATCCCATGCAAGCCGACTCCTCAAAATCACTCGCCCCCCCCTGCCCCGCTGCATAAGACAGAGTTTTTGCCAACGACCGGAGACGCCCTAAAGTTGTTTTTGTGTCTTTTTCGCGCCGTTTTTGTGTTGCCGGACGGCGCGCTTTGTTATAGAGTCAAACCGTGACTCCAGCGAAAAACCTGCTTCGTCGCCCGGGCTTTTTACATGATCCCGGCTGTGGCTATCTATGAGCGAGCTCACCCAGATGCTGCAATCCGTTCCGTCTGACGGGTCTTGCGCCCGCGACGAGCTGTTGCCGTTGGTTTACGGTGAATTGCGCCGCTTGGCTGCGGCACGCATGGCCCGGGAGTCGCCCGGCCAGACCTTGCAGCCGACCGCCCTCGTTCATGAAGCATGGGTGCGCATCAATGGCAACGGAGGACGGCGATGGCAAAACCGGGCGCACTTCTTCGGTGAGGCGTCCGAAGCGATGCGGCGCATCCTGATCGAGAATGCCAGAAGGAAATCACGATTGAAACGCGGCGGCGGCCTGATGCGGCTGGACATAGATGAACTTGAACTGGCCGCGACGGCCACCGATGACAGAGTGCTGCTGATCAATGACGCGTTGGAACAACTGGAAATGGAAAACCCGGAAATGGCGCGCGTGGTGGTGCTGAAGTTCTTTGGCGGCCTGAGCAACCAGGAAGCGGCCGAGACCATCGGGGTGGCCAGGCGCACCGTCGAGCGCCAATGGACCTTCGCCAAGGCCTGGTTGTTCCGATGCATTCGGACGCAAATGTAATTCGCGTGGCATGCCATCGTTGGTTTTGTGAAGAACCCGATAAAACTGGAAGAGGAAATCTTCGATGCCGCGCTGGAATTAACGGGAAACGCCGAGCGCGAGGCGTTTTTGGATCGCGCCTGTGCTCACGATCCGGCCCTGCGCGCCAAGATGGAGGAGTTGCTCTCCGGGCACGTCCAGGCCGAAGCGTTCTTCACGGAGTGCATTTCGACCTTGAAATGTTCCACCAACGGTTGTGGCTCCCTGGATACTGATGATGCCCCGCCTCCTGCCGCAGTTCCAAATTCGTCCCCTGACGAAGAACTGGGAACCCGCATTGGGCACTACCGAATTCTCACCAAAATCGGCGAAGGCGGCTGCGGCACTGTCTATATGGCCGAACAGGAACAACCCGTGCGCCGCCGCGTGGCCCTGAAAGTCATCAAGCTGGGCATGGATACCCACGCGGTCATTGCCCGCTTCGAAGCCGAGCGCCAAGCCCTGGCCATGATGGATCACCCCAACATCGCCCGGGTATTTGACGCGGGCGCGACGGACACCGGGCGGCCCTACTTTGTCATGGAACTGGTGCAAGGGGTCAGGATCACGGACTATTGTGATAAACATCATGTGGACATGCCTGGACGGCTGGACTTGTTCATCCAGATTTGCCGCGCCATCCAACATGCCCATCAAAAGGGAATCATTCACCGCGACATCAAACCGTCCAACATCCTGGTCCTATCGCAGGATGGCGTGGCGGTGCCCAAGGTGATTGATTTTGGCATTGCCAAAGCCACCACCGGCCAGCGTCTGACCGACCTGACGGTTTTCACGGCCTGCGAGCAATTCATCGGGACGCCGGCCTACATGAGTCCTGAACAAGCCCAGGGCAGCGGGATGGACATTGACACGCGCAGCGATATTTACAGCCTGGGTGTGCTGCTTTATGAATTGCTGACCGGCAAGACTCCCTTTGACGCGCAGGAACTGATCCATTCCGGCGTGGATGGGATGCGGCGCACACTGCTGGAGAAAGAACCGCACCGGCCCTCCACGCGGTTGGACGCGCTGAAAGCCGATGAATTGACCATCACCGCCCTGCGCCGGCACGCCGAGCCGCCCAACCTCCAATCCCTGCTGCGGGGCGACCTGGACTGGATCGTGATGAAGGCGCTGGAGAAGGAGCGGGCGCGCCGGTTTGAAACCGCCAATGGTCTGGCCATGGACATCCAGCGTCATCTGCACAACGAGCCGGTTCTTTCCCGCCCACCCAGCCGGATTTACCAGTTTCAAAAACTGGTGCGCCGCAACAAGATCCTCTTCGCCGCCGCCGCCGCCGTCACCGCTGCCCTCCTGATCGGATTGGGCGCTTCGACCTGGCTTTTCCTTGGCGAAAGACAAGCCCGCCAACGGGCCGTGGACGCCGAACAGCAACAAGCCCGCCTGGCTCGTGAAGCCGAACTGGCCCGCGCCAACGAAGCCGAACTGCGCCGCCAGGCCGAGGCCAGGGAGAAGATCACCCAAGCCTCCCTTCGCATCCACGATGGAGATTTCGACTCGGCGGAGAAAATAATGCAGGAGGTGACGCTGCGCCAGCCTTCCATGGAATGCGCGTCGGTCTTTCGCTCTCTGGGCGAATGGCGCGCCCTGCATCACCAGTGGAACAAGGCCGCCGGGCCTTATGCCCTGCTTTGGCAAGTTGATCAGTTCGATTCCTGGGAAACCACCTCCTTTGATCTTCTGGTCGTGGCCCCAACCTTGGTCGAAGCCGGCGATCACAGAAGCTACGAGTCTTTTCGCCAGGCGGCAGTTCTGCGCTATGCCGGCACGACCAATGCCGTCGTGGCCGAGCGCGTCGTCAAGGACAGCCTCCTGGTCCCGGCCAGCGAACAACTCTTGCAAGCCTTGCGGCCCTTGGCCAGTTTTGCGGACACATTCTTCTCCATTCCAACCAACGACAGCGATGCCCAGATGAGGGCCTCCTGGGCATTTATCTCCCTGGCCCTCATGGAATATCGTGGCGGCGACTGGTCCAAGTCCGCGGATTACTGCCGCCGCTCCCTGGCCTGTCCGGTGGCCCACGCCGCGCGCGATGCCACCGCCCGTGTCATTCTGGCCATGGCCTCTTGCCGAATGGGCCAGCCCGCTGAGGCCAGCGCCGCCCTGGGCCAGGGCCGGGAAGTCATCCAAGGGGAGTTCACAAACGTTTTGGATGCTGGCAACGGGAGCCGGGGATTCTGGTTTGATTGGGTCTTTGCGCGCATCCTTCTGCGCGAAGCCACCGCGCTGATGCAGGGACCAGCAGCAAAGGCTTGACCAATTGGCCTGGTTCCGCCGTATTTTTTCTCCAACGGCGAATTCTCAAAAGATACTGTCAGTAAACAGCTTACAATTGCAATCCCCGCCTTGGGAGCTTTGGCGCAAAATGGTGTGGCGGTTTTGGCAGGCCTTTGGCGCAAGTACAGGTAAGCGAATATGTCAGGAATCCGCAAAGTCATGCTTTTGGTCGCGTCGGCGCGGGCCTCAGATCGTGCCCTGCTGCAAGGGATCGCCAATTATTCCCGGCAACACGGATCCTGGTCCTTCTATTGGGAACCGGGCCTGTCCGAAAAGGCCTGGCCGATGCTCAGGTCCATGGAGCTGGACGGCATTATCCTGCAAGACCCGGGCCAAGCGGTGGAAATCCTGCCGGCGGGGATTCCCGCGGTCGTGTTGGGATGTGGGCAAAATGAGATGGCGGGGGTTGTCCATTTGGTGACGGATGACAGGGCGATTGGCCGCATGGGGGGGGAGCACCTTTTGGCTTGTGGGTTCCGTCATTTTGCCTATTGCGAGGCAGGGGAGAGGTGTGGAACACAGGCGGCCAGCTCTCGGCTGCGCCAGGAAGGTTTCTCGGAAGTGGCGGCGGAAGGCCGGCTGCAAATGCCACGCGCATATCGCCTGGCGCAGGTCCGGGCAAACGATGCAACAGACACGCCAGGAGTTGGCGCGATGGTTGCTGTCCCTGCCCAGTCCGGTCGGGGTGCTGGCCGGCAGCGACGAGCAGGGCGCACAGGTCGTGGAGGCCTGCAGGCTGGCCGGCCTGCGCGTGCCGGAGGCGGTCGGAGTTTTGGGAGTGGATAACGACGAATTGCTGTGCAGCATGGGCAATCCTCCGATCTCGAGCGTGGCGGTTAATTACGAGCGGGCGGGTTACGATGCGGCCCAGGCTCTGGATGAGGCCATGCGGCTGCCAACGGCCCTTGCGGCGAAGATTATTACGGCGTCGCCAACCCATGTCATGGCGCGCCGCTCCACGGAGGCGGCGGCGGCGCAAGACCCGCATTTGGCCAGGGCCTTGCGCGTGATTCGGGACCGGGTCAGCCAACCGCTGGCGGTGGACGAAGTGGCGCGCGTGGCGGGACTTTCGCGCCGGGCGCTGGAACGGCGGTTTCGGACCGAGATTGGCCATTCCATTCTCGAAGAAATCCGGCGGTTGCGCACCGATCAGATCGCCCGCTTGCTGGTGGAATCGCGCTTGCCCATCGGGCGCATTGCCGACGTAATGGGCTTTGAGGATGTGCAGCACTTCGCGCGCTATTTCCGCAGTTCCAGGCAGATCAGCCCGCTGGCTTACCGGCGGATGTTTGGGGCGTGCCCCGGGGCGGGTTCGGTGTCGCAAATTGGCGGAAGGTTGCCGCAAGATGGCGTTGAAGCAACCGGGCTGCGGCCTGTAGAGTTGCCCCAGTTAAGCTCGTAAGCAGGATTTCATCAATCTGGTCTCTTAAATTCGTTCAACATCCAGTCCAAAGAACTAACACAAAATATGAAAATCCACCTCCGTAAAGGTTGTCTCACGGTCTTTTCCAGTTGCGCGGTGCTCTTGGCGGCGCAATTGGCGGCAATGGCCGGGGGAAGCGTGACCCACCGCTATAGTTTCTTCAACATGCCCGACGGATCCGTTCCTCTGGACTCGGTCGGCAGCGCCAATGGAACGAATCTCGGCACCGCCCAAGTGGTCGGCGGCCAGTTGGATTTGGATGGGGCGGCCGGCGATTATGTGCAACTGCCGGCCGGCATCATCACCAACGACCAGGCGGTCACGATCGAGGCTTGGGCCACCTACCCACCGCTGGGCACCGGGGGCCAGGGCGTTTGGGCGAATCTGTTCGACTTTGGCGCGCCGGGCGTGGTGGATGCCGGCAGATCGGACGCCTATAGCGTCTCGTTTTGTGTCAATTCGGGAGGAACCAGCCAGGACATCGCCGGCATCAGTGATTTCGATGATGCCAACGTGAACCGTCAGAATTGCCTGACCTCGGGCAACCCGCTGGCCGACCAGGCCCTGGTGCCCGGGACTTATGTCGCCGTGGTTTTCAATCCTCCTGGCGGCTACTCGGCGATCTATGTCAATGGCACGCTGGTGGGAAAACTCTACGGGCTGACCAACACGATAACTCCCGGCGTGCGGGACGTGAGCAACCTGATTGGCTATGACAACTGGCCGGACGCCACCATGGAGGGCTTTATCCAGGAGTTCCGCATTTGGAACGGCGCCCTGAGCCCGCTGGAAATCGCCGCCAGCTACCAGAACGGATCGAATAACATTATCACCAACGCCGGCACGATTACCAGCATCCAATTGCAGCCTCTCGTCGCGATGGTTTTTGGAGGACGCCAGCAGGCGGCGGTAACGGGCACGGCCTCGTTAATCACCAACACGGTGGATCTGACGGGCTTTTGCACTTATACCTCCGGCAACACTCATACCGTCACGGTTGACACCAATGGCGTCATCCGTGCCGTGGGCGTGGGCACCACCACCATCACCGCGTCCAACGCCGCCCTGTCCTCCGTGCAATCCGTCACGGTCAACGCGCCGGCGCTGGTCATGACCCACCGCTATAGCTTTGCCACCGATGCCTCCGATTCGGTTGGCACCAACAACGGAGCCCTGATGGGAACCGCCGCCGTCAGCGGGGGGAAGTTGGTGCTGGACGGCACCACGGGCTGTTATTTGGACCTGAACACAAACCTGGTGAATGGAACCTCCTACGGGGGCATCATTTCAAGCTATCCATCGGCCACGATTGACTACTGGGCCACGTTTACCACCCTGCAAAACTGGAGTTACGTCTGGGCCTTTGGCAGCAGCCCCAACGGCGCCGGCGTAAACTATATTCACAACGTGCCCCGGAATGCCGCCCCCCAGCATAGGATTGACCACACCAGTTCCGTCGGCGGCGCGAACTTCAACATGGCCGGGGATTTTCAAAACGAAACGGTCCACTGCACCACGGTGGTGGATCCCAACAGCGGCATCCTGGCCGTCTTCACCAACGGCGTTCTGAGCGGCGTGAGCCACGCGGACTCTGGGGCGCTGACCGGCATTGCCACCAACCTGGTTTACATTGGCCGTTCGCTCTGGACCTCCGCCGGCCCGCTGGGCACGGGGGATCCGTATCTGTTGGGCAGCGTTGACGAATTCCGCGTTTACAGCGGCACCATGACCCCGGTGCAAATCGCCATGGCCGACCTCTCCGGCCCCGATAACATCAATATTGACCCCGGCGCGCTGCAAAACATCGCGATCGCGCTCCCAGCCAGCATCGAAATGGGACAGGGCGTGGTGGGCGGCTTGATCGCGAATTACGCCAACCTGCCTAATTACAATGTGGGGTTGAGCATCCTGACCAACAACGGCGTCGTTTTCACCTCCACCGATTCCAACGTTGTGTCGTTCGCCGGCGGCAGGATCCAAGCCCACAATGTGGGGAGTGCGACCGTCACCGCCACTTACCTGGGTTTAACCAGCAGCCAATTGGTGACCGTAACACGTCCGCCCATCCCGGTCTTGGTTCACCAATACACGTTCCACGATGCTCCGGGCAGCACGACTGCGGCCGACACGATCGGGGGCGCGGCCTTCGCCGGCACCCTGCCCAACGGCGGCACTTTCACCGGCACCCAGCTCATGTTAGAGGCCAGCAACAACCCGTCTGGAGACGGCGTCACCTTCCTGCCGCAATATGTCCAACTGCCGGTGGGAATCCTTGCCTCCAATGGGACCGGCACTTCCTACCCGGCGGTGACGATTCAGTTCTGGGCCAGCTTCACTAACACCAACGGGGCGGGCGGCATCTCGCTGCCCATCCCGGGCAACTCCCAGGTCTTCGCTTTCGGCAACACCGATGCCGGTGGCGCGGGAGATTACTACCTGTTCGCCGCGCCGCAGGGTGGACGCATGGCCATCAGCGATGCCGACCCGGGCTATAATGACGAGCAGGGTTCTGGCGGCGCCGGCAACTGGAGCGGCAAGACCAACTTCCAAGTCACGATTGTTTTTGATTGCCCGGCACACTACGATGCCATCTACACCAATGGCGTCTTCGTATCCGCCGATACATCCGTTACCATTAACATGTCTTCGGTGACCACCAATGACGTGCTCAACTACCTCAACCATTCGCTCTATACGGGTGATCCCCATTACAGCATGACCTTTAGTGAATTCCGCATTTACAACGGGTCGTTGCTGGCGGATGAAATAGCCGCCACCCAGGTCTTGGGATCCGGCGCCGTGCTCACGCCGACCAATCGGGTGGCGGCGGGGGCCTCGATTTCCGGCACCAACGCCGTGTTGTCGTGGCCGCTCACCTCCGCCGGTTTGCATGTCGAGTCAAGCCCGACCGTGAGCGGCGCGGTCTGGACGCCATTTGATGCAACGCCGACGATTGTCGGTAATCAATTCCAAGTGTCCATCGCTCCCACCGGGACAGCGAATTACTTCCGGTTGAAGAGATGACAAAGCGGGTGAGACCCGGCTGGGCGATTGCTCAGGGCGCGGGCGGCATGCAGCTGGCGGGCCGCCCACGCTTTTAAGCAGCGGGGAAATGGAGGTTTTGCCGGTTGGCTGGCCGGTTTGTGAAGACATGCAGTGTGTGGTATAATGATGTTATGAGAAACCGTGTTCCTGTGCGCAGAGCAGCATTCACGTTGATTGAACTGCTGGTGGTCATTGCGATCATCGCCATTTTGGCCGCCCTCCTTTTGCCGGCGCTGGCCAAGGCCAAGGAACGGGCCAGGCGCATGCTATGTCTCAACAACCAAAAGCAGCAGTTGGTGGCTTTGAGCATTTACGCGGGTGACAACAAGGATTTTCTTCCCGATGGCTCGGGCGGCAATTGGTGCTGGGATATGGACGCCTACCTGGCCAACATCTTGCTGGCGAGTGGAACGACCAAAAAGACTTGGTATGACCCGGGGACAGAACCGAAATTCGGCGAGCAGGATTGGTTCGGCCCCTTGCCTGCCGGATCCTCCAACCCCCTGTGGCTTTTCGAAGCCCCCGACCCGGACCCCGGCGCAACACCCGGTTCGGGATTCCGGGTCATAGGATATGCCCAGACTTTTTATGGCACGGCGGCCTACTCGGGCAACTTTGTAACCAACACCAACCAAAAGCTCAGCGCCACCACCACGCCAGGCACCAGTATTTTTGGAGCATACCCCGGTGGCGTCCCGGTGGGACCCTTCTCGCAACGCGTCCTCACGGCCTGTGCCACCCTCAACAACACGGGCAACAGCGATAATCTTACCATCATGCAAACCTACGATTGGATTAACGTTGACGGCGGTTATACTTACGCTGGCGCACCCAAAGGCCACATCAGCGCGCACTTGAAAAGCGCGACCCTTCCCGATGGCGCGTATTATGGAGCCGTGGAGGGCCACGTCGAGTGGCGCCGCTTCCAGCAAATGATCTGCCGCACCTCTTCTGGTCCGTATTTCTATTATTGAGCCTCTCCAGCGGACAGGCGGAGCCGCACCATGGCCGGCCCGCTTCGCTTCGCTCTGGCGCGGCCCCGACTGATCGGTTGTTCCAAATCGGCTTACCATGGACTCCACCCGCCGGTCTCCCAGGGAGCGCCTTTCACTTCTTTCCCCGCTGCTTTGCCTTGGGCGGGATTTGAGCGATTCATGCGATTGAGAATTGGTCATTGAGGATTGGTCAACCTGTTCTGGCCGAGGTTTCCATATTCGCAAAATGGCGGTTTTTTTGCGCGAAGTGGCGTTGTTTCCGGGTAGCGGCCGCCGGTAATCTTCACGCGGTTGGAAGTTTGCAGGCGGTGGTTGGGCTGGCTGAGGCAGGCTCGGCTGGGGGCGAGGCTGTCCCCCACCCCGCTCGACACCGATATCAGGCTCAATGGATGGAAGAAATCCGGGGTGCAAGCCCGGGTCACAACCCTGGCCTGCGCCGACGCTGAGGCGGAAAACCTCCTGCACAAGCCCGAAGTCGTCCACCCGCGCAGTGGAGAATTCACTGGCATTGCGCCGCAGTTCGATTATATGCTTGCGCTAAATTCGCTCACGACCCTGCGCATTCCGCAACAATGAATCTGGCCAGATGTTCCGCCTTCCTATCCGCAGTGAACTCGCACGACACCAACTCTTGAAAACTTCCACTCTGCTTTTGGCGTTAGTTTCCGCGCTGGGCGTCACGCCGGCGCCGGGCAGACGCTCAACCTGACCCACCGCTACAGTTTTAACGGCAACGCCAACGACCTGGCCGGCACGGCCAACGGGACGTTGCAGGGCGGGGCCGTCATTTCGAACAACGCCCTGGTGCTGGATGGCGTCAACAGTTATCTGGCGCTGCCGGCCAACGTCGTCACCAATTACACGGCCATTACCCTGGAGGCGTGGGTCACCGATCATGGCAGCGGAGCCTGGGCGCGCATCTTTGATTTTGGCAACAACACCGCCGATTACATGTTTCTGGCGCTGCCGGCCGGCGGCGGCAATTTGCGCGGCGCTTACACCACCAGCGGCAACGGGGGGGAACAGGTCCTGCAGTGGCCCGGTGGCCAGGCCGTC
The DNA here is from genome assembly GCA_963707025.1 of uncultured Verrucomicrobiae bacterium. Taxonomy (GTDB): domain Bacteria; phylum Verrucomicrobiota; class Verrucomicrobiia; order Limisphaerales; family Palsa-1400; genus JBEKOF01. The sequence goes on from CAVPOM010000010.1 coordinate 222,632, forward strand.
GGCCAGGAATCTCATATCGTGTGGACCACCGACAGCGCAACTCAGTTGGGTTTGCTCTATGTCAACGGTGTGCCGGTGGGCGCCAATTCGGGCATGACGCTGACGCCCGCCGCCCTGGGCCCAACTGTCAACAATTGGATCGGCCGCTCTCAATTCAGCCCCGACGCCTATTTCCAAGGCTCGATTGACGAATTCCGCATCTACAACGCGGCCCTGTCGTCGAATGCGGTTTTACAGGATTACCTGCTCGGGCCGGATGCGCTGGGCGCCGGCCCCGTCTATTTTTTGGCGCAACCGCAAAGCCAAACGGTGGTCCAGGCCCGCAGCGTGACGTTCAGCGCCGTGGTCGGCGGCATGCCTCCCTACTCCCTGCAATGGTATCGCAACAGCGCGCCCCTGGCCGGAGCGACCAACCAGACGCTGACCTTTACCGCCGCGCTGACGGACAGCAACGCGAATTACCGGCTTTGGGCCACCAACATTTACACGAACACCGTTTTCGTCGCCGCGAGCAGCAACGCCGTGCTGACCGTCACCGCCGACACGGTGCCGCCGGTCCTGTTGGGCGCCCAAAGCGTCTCCACCAACACCATTGAACTGGTTTTCTCAAAACCGCTCAGCGCCGCCACGGCGACGAACCTGGCCAACTATGCCATCATCGGTCCGGCCGGACTGGTGAGCATCACCGCGGCCACTTTGGACGCCACCGGAAGCAACGTCACGCTCGCCATTCCGCCGCTGGTTTTCGGCGCCAGCTACACCGTGACGGTCAACGGCGTCACGGATCTGGCCGGCAATCTAATCGCGGCGGGCAGCCAGGCGACCGTCATCTATGTGCCCAATGTCATCACCGTCCAGGCCGATCAGCCCGGCGTGACGATAAGTTCCAACCTTTTTGGCATCTTCTTCGAGGAACTCAGCTCGGCCGGGGACGGCGGCCTTTACGCCGAACTGGTGCGCAACCGCTCGTTCGAGGATAACACGAACGCGGATTACTGGACCCTGGTCACCAGCGGCACGGCCGCCGGCACGATGGCTCTGGACACGTCCCTGCCCTTGAGTTCGAGCAACCACACTTCCCTGCGCCTGACGCTGGCCGGCGGCGCTGGAACCGTGGGCGCGGCCAACAGCGGTTATTGGGGCATCCCGGTAACTTCAGGCGCGCAGTATAACCTCGGCTTTTACGCCCGCTGTTCGAGCGGTTTCTCCGGCTCGATCACCGCCTCGCTGGAAAGTTCCAGCGGGTCCGCCGTCTATGCCTCGTCTCCCGCGACCGGGGTGACGACCGGGTGGTCGCACTTTACGGCGCAGTTCACGCCCAACGCCACCGACCCGGCGGCCCGCCTGGTTCTGCGCATTTCCCAGCCCGGGACGGTCTGGCTGGATTTCGTTTCCCTGTTTCCCGCGCAGACTTTCCACAACCGCGCCAACGGATTGCGACCGGACCTGGCCAACATGCTGGTCAACCTGCACCCGTCCTTCGTGCGTTTCCCCGGCGGCGCCTGGGTGGACGGATCGGGTGTGGCCGACTTCTACAATTGGGAAGTCACGGTCGGGGACCCGGCCGACCGCCAGCCGCGCTGGGACCTCTGGGGTTACATGGTGGATAACGGCCTGGGCTACCATGAATATCTTCAAATGTGCGAAGATTTGGGGGCGGTCCCGCTCTTCGCGGTCAATTGCGGCATGGATTATTCCATTGCGGTCGCGACCAACCAACTTGGCCCCTACATTCAGGAAGCGCTGGACGCGATTGCCTACGCGAACGGGGACACGAACAGCTTGTGGGGCGCGCAACGCGCGGCCAACGGCCACCCGGCCCCGTTCAACCTCCAATACATGGAAATCGGCAACGAAAACGGGGGCGCCGACTACAACACCCATTACGCCATGTTTTACGACGCCATCAAGGCGCAGTATCCCCAGATCAAGCTCATCGCCACCTCCACCGTCAGCTCCCGTCCGATGGACGTGGTGGACGAGCATTATTACCCCGACCCGACATTTTTCGAGCAGCAATCCACCCGGTACGACAGCTACAGCCGGACCGGGCCGAAGGTTTTCGTGGGCGAGTACGCCGTCACCAGCGGTTCGGGCAATGGCAATCTGGCGGGGGCGCTGGGGGAGGCCGCCTTCATGACCGGGATGGAACGGAATTCGGATGTGGTCATCATGGCTTCTTACGCGCCCTTGTTCGCCAACTTGAACAACAAGGACTGGAACCCGGATTTGATCTATTTTACCGGCACCCAGGCGTACGGCACGCCTTCCTATTACGTGCAGCAGATGTTCAGCTTGAATCGCGGCGACGTGGTTCTGCCCACCGCGGTGGTGGCGCCCGCCACGGCCAGCACGAACCACGGCGCGATTGGCTTGGGCACCTGGAATACACAATCGGCCTACTGCAACCTCATCGCTACGGCGGGTTCGACCTTGCTCTATGAGAGCGATTTCACCACCCCGGCGGGCACCAACGGGTGGCAGTTCGGCACCGGCGCCTGGGTGACGACCAACGGGTTGTTCGAGCAAACCGCCGGCGGAACCGATAATACGGCCACCTATGGCAGCACGACCTGGAACAATTATACCTACACGTTGCGCGCGATGAAGCTGGGCGGCAGCGAAGGGTTCCTGATCATGTTCAACGTGCTGGACAGCAATAATTACATGTGGTGGAACATCGGCGGCTGGGGCAACACCCAAACCGGCATCGAGTGGGCGCAGAACGGCGCGAAAAGCCTGCTCGCTTCTGTTCCCATGACGATCAACACCAACCAGTGGTACAATATTGCCATCGAATTGAGCGATCACATCCGCTGCTATCTTGATGGCGTGTTGATCCACGACGTGTCGAGCGCCCCGGTGGCGCTCTACGCCTCGAGCAGCTACTCGATCTCCAACGGCCAGGTGATCGTCAAGGCGGTCAATGTCACCGGGTCGCCGGTCACCACCGAACTCCGCCTCAACGCCGCGCGCGGCCTGGCGCCCAGCGCCACGGCCACCGTCCTCACTTCGGCCAGCCCGCTCGACGAGAATTCCCTCGCCCAGCCGAATAACGTGGGGCCAGCCACCTCCGCGCTTGCTGGCGTCTCCGCTGATTTTGCGCACACATTCCCGGCCAATTCGCTCTCGGTCCTGCGGCTTCAGGAACAGCCGGATTCCCCGGTGGGTGTTTCGCTCAACAGCCCGACGAATCAACTGGCCCTGGCCAGCCTCTCCAATGGCATCCCGCTCACGCTCAGTTCCTTCATTACCAACACGGTGTCGGTCAACTACACGGTGGACGGGCCGGGCGGAGTGGTGGCGCGCGGCACGCTGACGTTTGCGCCGGGTGACCTGGGCAAAGTGATCCTGCTCTCCATCCCAAATCTGCAAAGTTACAATGTATTGCGTGTGACCTTGAGTAATCCGGTCAACGGCCGGCTCACCGGCCTCACGCGGGCGTACTATGTCAACCTGCCGGGTGGAGGTGGCGCGCCTTTGCTGGGTCTGGCACAGTTCCCCGATCAAACCGTGCTCTACTGGAGCGATGCCACGTCCGCCCTGCAACGCGCCGGCCACCTTCCGGGGCTTTGGACCACGATGTCCAACCTGCCCAGTCCCGCGATCATCACCCTCACCAACGCGCAACAGTACTTTCGCCTCCAGCGCCCGCAGTAACTCACCCTGATTGGGTGAGTTTTCGGGAGCGCGACCGCCTCCGCGAACAGTGAGGGTGCCTCGATTTGACGGACAGAGAATCGGGTGAACCATGAAAGGAAAAGCCCATGAAAGAAACATCTGTCCCGGAGCGCCGGAAATTCGACGAAACATTCAAACGCGAAGCGGTTCTGAACTGGCTCCATCGCGGCAAGTCCGCGACGGTGGTGGGAGAGGAAACGCCGTGCAGATCTTCGTGCGGCACTTGAACGCGCCCGCAAATCACCCGGCTGCGCGTCTGCCGCAGGCAGGCGGCCCTCGATAACGCCAAACCGGGCCCGTGGACGGGTTTTTGGCAAGGACAGCCCGCGCTGAAGCCCAAGCCCAAGAACAATTGAAAACCGCCTCTCCGTCTGATTTCCTTGCGATTCCCGGTTGTACTGTGGCATGTTCCTTCGTGTTTTATGTGCGTTTTGAAGACAGAATTTAGTCCCCGTTTTCACACCATCCTCCTGCTTGATCAGGTGCCCTCAGGGGCGATCATCGGAAAATGGACTTCTGTAAGTTGTTCAAAATCACCAATTCCACGACGCATCCGTAGCTCAATTGGATAGAGCTTCTGACTTCGGATCAGAAGGTTGGGGGTTCAAGTCCCTCCGGATGCACCACTTTTACGAGGTAAACGCGATGATTGACAAAAGTCACGCAGTGGAAGGCCACGATTCGGGATCATTTGCCCGAACTGTTCGAGCCTGGGCAACCGGGCACGGAGGACCAGGAGCAGTTGGTTGCGCAATGCTCGTTGCCTTTGCGCCAGCCCTCCACGTGGCACGGGTGGAGCAGTCCCGTTTCCAGGAACAGTTCCAGCGGGCCGACGCTGCCGCTTCGTTTCAAGGCCGCCTCGGCCGCGCGCTGGACGGGCTCCTGGAAGTTGCTGTAGTGGAAGCCAGCCATTTGGCGTGTTTTCTTTCGTTGCTCACTTCGCAAAATCCTTCGCCGCGCGCCCAACCATTCATTTTTTTGCGGCCTTTGCTTTGGGCGTTCGTGACCATTTCGCCCATCGTGCCCTGGCGGCGGCGACAAGTCGGGCACGGATGGCCGGACTCAATCGCCGATGGGCCTTTCGTTTCGCTGGAGGTTTCCGCGTCGGTGCCGGGGTTGGAGCTGGAACTGGACTCGGGGTCGCGGCGGGAAGCTCAACGGCAGGCACGGAAACTGCGGATGCTGGCGCCAGTTCGATGCCAAAAACATCGGCCACCTCGGAATCACTCATGGCAGGAGCCGCGCCGGCCTTGCCGGCGGTCTGGCGCACGGCTTCGGCGGCGGAAGCTTTGCTGATGAGATCGGCAGGATCCACGCCCCGGAGCAGAAAAAGGAGCGCGGGGTTTTGGTCGAGCTTGGCGCCCACGCCATAAAGCGATGCGGCCACATGCTTGCACAAGTCAGCCCAGTCCGGGCAGGAACAGTTCAGGTCAATTTCCTGCGGCGCCGGAAACAGGCCCCGCTCATGCCGGGTCACGATCTGCATGACGGCCGAGGAAAGCTTGCCCTGAAGCAATTCAATCAGGGAATCAATCTTCCCCGCGCATTCGGTCTGGATGGATTTCCACAGAGTTGACGACAGCGGTTTGATTTTGATCTCAATCTTGTAGAGTTCGGACCCGGAGACCAACGCGGTCACGTTTCCTTTGCTGATCTGCAAATCCACCACCGAGCCGTTGCGCACGTAGGTGCGTCCGCGAGGGAGGCGGTTTTCATAATCGCTGTAAGCCTCCAGGTTGTCGCACCACGCCTTGCCCCAAAAGGTCGTGGCAATTTTTCGGCCGTCCAGCACCACCGGCGAGGCGGCCCGTCCGGTCTTCCTGGCCAGTTTTGACAATGCGCGCGCGGCCTTGGCCCTTCGCTCGGCCACGGAGACATAAGGCCGCCAACCAAAATATCCCCAGCTCATGGTATTTTTTGTGTTATGTTCATGCGCCAAGACGCCTAATCTTCGGCGCTGGAGTTTATATCCAGCGCCACAAAGCGAAGCAACTCGGAATTGTTCATTTCTGTCAACAATCGCTCTCCGCCTTCGCCCAGGACATCTTCGGCCAGGGCGCTCTTGCTGGCAATCACTTCGTCAATCCGCTCCTCCAGGGTCCCGCGGCAGGTGAATTTATGGACCATGACATTGCGTTTCTGGCCGATGCGGAAGGCCCGGTCGGTTGCCTGGTTTTCCACGGCCGGGTTCCACCAGCGGTCAAAATGGATCACATGCGTCGCGGCGGTGAGATTGAGGCCCGTGCCGCCGGCTTTGAGCGAGAGCACAAAGAAGGGCGGGCCTCCGTCCTGTTGAAAGGCATCAACCAAGTCCTGGCGTTTGCCGACGGGAACGCCGCCGTGGAGGATGAGGCCGGCCTGGCCGAAGACTCCCGCCAGATGCCGCGCCAGCGGCTCGGTGATTTCGCGGTACTGGGTGAAAACCAGCACCTTCTCCTGGCGCGAGGCAATTTCCTCGCACAACTGCCGCAAGCGATTGAATTTGCCGCTCTCCGCCGGCGCATAAATCCCATCGCCCAGCCATTGCGAAGGGTGATTGCAGATTTGTTTGAAGCGGGTGAGAAACGCCAGGATGATGCCCCGGCGTTGAATGCCTTCGACCTCCGGCGCCTCCAGCCGTTCCGCCAGGTCCGCCACCGCCTGCTGATACAACGCGGCCTGGCGGCGCGTCAGCGGGCAGAATGCTGTTATTTCCGTCTTGTCCGGCAGGTCGGTGATGATGCGTTTGTCCGTCTTCAACCGCCGCAGAATGTACGGCCGCACCAGGCGGCGCAGCGGAGTGAATTGGTTCTGGTCGGTTTGCGAACGGCTCTTGAGAAACGCCGCAAACTCCCTGGCGCCGCCCAGCAGGCCGGGACACAGGAAATCGAAAAGCGACCACAAATCCGAAAGCCGGTTTTCAATCGGCGTTCCGCTCAGCGCAATCCGGTGCCGGCAGCGCAGTTCTCTCACGGCCCGGCTCTGGCGCGCGCCCGGGTTCTTTATTGCCTGCGCCTCGTCCAGAACGGCCAGCCTCCAGTTCACTTCCTTGATCCACGGCAAGCGAATGGCCATCGAATAACTGGTGATGACAAGGTCCGTGCGCTCCAGCGCTTTCGCAGGGTCTTTGCCCGCCTCGGCGAGTTCCTCTTTGGGAGTTTCCGCCGGATGGGCGTAAAACACCGATAGCGAGGGCGCAAATTTCTGAATCTCGGCTCTCCAGTTGGCAATGAGCGAGGCTGGCACAATCAGCAGGCTGGCCCCGGCTTCACTGGCCGCAGGCTGTGGTTGGGTCCGCCGGCGCTTGAGGACCAGCAGGAGGCCTAGAACTTGAATGGTTTTGCCGAGGCCCATGTCATCCGCAAGGCAGGCCCCCAGTCCCAGCCGATTCATGAACCAGAGCCAATGCGCGCCCTGGCGCTGATACGGACGCAATGTCCCCTGCAATTCCCGGCCCGGGTCCGACTCGGCCGATACTTCCGGTTGCTGCATCTCCTCCAACAGCTTCTTCAGAGCGTCTCCGGCCACGACGCTCGACCATGCCGCGCGCGCCGCTTCCGCCACCGGTTCACCCGCTTGTCTGCCAGCGAAGCCGGAGAGAAGGCGCAGGCCTTCAAGCAATGGCATCCCGCCCGGGCCGCCAGCAGCCTGAACCTTCTTCCAGTGATCCATGACCTCCTGGAGTTTGTCTCGATCCACCTCAACCCACTTGCCCTTGAGCAACACCAATCCGCTGGCCGATTGCAGTATGGCTTTTAGTTCCGATTCCGTCAGCGGCTCGCCCTCCAGCGACATTTGCACTTTGAAGTCCAGCAGACTGTCCGCGCCCAGCAGGTTTCCCCCGGCTTCGCCGATCCGCACCGTCACCTGCGGCCGGGGTGGCCGGCCCGCCCTCCACCAATCCGGAATTCGAACCACCAGGCCGCTTTGCTCGAAAAACGGAATGTTTTGCAGAAACGAGAAGGCTTGTTCGGGCCGCCAGACTTGCGGATGAAAAATCGCGCGTGAGTCCAACAACTCGCGGGCCAGTTTGCTCTGTTCCGCCGCCCGCTGCACCGGCGCCAACAACGAGGCCAGCGCGGCGCGATTTTTCGCCCCGGCATACTCCTCCAAAGCTTTGCCCAACGGCAGATGCTGAACTTTTCCCTGCTCGGAAATGCGATGGGTGTAGGTGGCCAGAAAAGCAAAGGGATAGGCCGGGTGGCGCTTGTTCTCCGCCAGATGAAAAGTGACGCGTCCAACCGCGTTCCAGACCGGGTTGCAGCTTTTCAGATACGCCACCGCCCCACCCGGAGTTTGGGCGATGGCGGCATGAACATGGGCATCCAGTTCGTCCCAAAACCTTGCCAGGGCCGTGCCATTCAAATACTCCAGGCCCCGCATCGGCGGCGCCCCTTCCGCCAGCGCGGACCAATCGGCTTCCGCCGGCTTCGGAATCGTGATCGTGGAAGCATCCTGCAGGTTGGGATTGTGACACAGCGCGGTGAAGAGCCGTTGGGCAACGCCGCGCCAAAAGACGAAGGTGGGAGGCAGCGGCTCATGCAGGAACCCTGACGCCAGCGCTTCCAAACCGCGCGCGGGCGCGGCCCCGAAGGCCTCGGTCAGGCGCACGGCGGTCGCGGGGCTGAGTTTCGGTTCAGCCTGGCCGTCCGGTTCGACAAATAAATGTCCTCCGGGAGACAATGCCAGGGCATAAGACATGACGCACGGAGCATATAATCCGCTGCCTCCAATACGCCATCAGTTTCCAGGCGTGTGCGTTGAGAAAACTCCAGTCCACAGCCCGCGGAAAACGCCCGTCTTGCTGCCAAACAGTTGCCAACGGGGAGGGCGCGGACGGACTACTCATCGCTGCGCTGTCTCCGGAAGCGTTTTAATCCGGCACCCAGGGTGGTGCTCTTGTCCCGCCAAATCAATGAGCGGCAAAAGCAGAGGGAAACCGCGTCGTTTACTTCGTAAATCATTTGTCCCATTCTCATCGGCGAAATGGCACAGCCCAGCCGCAGCACGATCGCGGAACACTATTCAGGAATCCTCAAAGAACTTGGCGCCGGCCTTGACTCCGGGGGATGAAAGAAACGCCACTGCGCGCCGCCAAGGCTTTGGTGGAAATGACAGAGGGATCCCGGATGGAAACCGATCAGCTCACGAAAATGTTCAAGGCTGAGTGTCAGACGGCCATCTGCCACGACATGGTGATTGTGCAAGGGATCAAGGAGGCCGGCTTGTGCGAGCATCACCTGTGCTGCCGATTCTCATGAGCATCACCATCGCCTATGTTCCCGACAAGAAGATCTTGGGGCTGTCCAAGCTCTCCCGGATTGCAGGATGCTTCGCACGAAGATTCCAGAACCCGGAGCGGACCGTCCATCTCATTGCCACATTTATCGAGCAAATCGTCGAACCCCTGGGAGTGGCGGTGCGGATTGATGGCCAGCACCTGTGCGCCATGGCGTGCGGGGTCCGTGACACCCATTCGATCATGAAGGTGAACGTGATGCACGGAGTGTTTCAGAAAGATCAGCATTTGCGCAACGAGTTTTTGGCGAGGCTGTCTTAATCTCGCGCATGGGCCGTTCCAGAAAACGAACCTCGCTGGAGAATGGTTTCCTCTTCGTGGATTTTCATCCGCGCCGAAAGAATCGCCGCGCGTCCGAGGTAGCCGACCACGCGGCTCGGGTTATGGCGCTCCACCACCGGCAACCGGCCCACGTCTCGATCCAGCATTTTGGCGAGAGCCGCGTATAACGGCTCATCGGGAAAAGCGACCACAAGATCAGTGCTGACGGCCTCCGCCAGGGTCATCTCCGCCTTCTGCTCCTGCCGCAACGCACGAACAATGTCACCCCTGGTAATAATGCCGACCAGCCGATTTTGGTCGTCCATAATCAAAGTTCCCTGTCGCCGGGTTAGGTCGGAGTCGCCGCGGGCGATCCGATCAGAAAGCTCCGCAAGTTTCATCTTGGCGGAGACGATCGGCACGTCCAGGTCCATCACATCGCGCACGCGCGCGAGTTCGAGCGGGTCAATGCTGTATTCGCGCGTAATGTGATGACCGCGACGCGCGAGCTTTTCGGTGAGGATGGAGCGGCGCATGAGCAGCACGGTCACGCCGAGCGCCGCCACTGAACCGATGAGCAAGGCGGGGAAAAGGTTAAAGTCCCGCGTTAATTCGACGGCGAAAACCATCGCGGTCAGCGGCGACCTCATGGTGCCTCCCATCATCGCCGCCATGCCGATCAGCGCCCAGAGACCGGGGTCTCCAACGGGAATCCATTGACTGGCGAGCGCTCCGAGCGCCCCACCCATGATCAGCAAGGGCGCCAGCACTCCGCCGGACGTTCCGGATCCCAAAGCGATGGACCACACCAGGGCTTTGGCCACGAGCAATCCCATGACCGCCGCCCCCACCAGCTCGCCACGCAACAAGCTGTGGATGGTATTGTAACCCACCCCAAGCACGCGCGGTTCCAGGACGCCGCCCAGGCCAATAAAGACCGCGCCAATCGCCGGCCACCACATCCAGTGCAACGGCAACTTTTGAAAAAGATCTTCGCAGGCGTAAACGAGCATCGTCAACAAGCCGGAAGCGAAGCCGGCCAAAACCCCCAGCCCGGCCGCAATCGCCAATATCGTGGGGGAAGGGAGAAGGTGGGCCGCCACGACAAAGATTGGCCCCGCGCCGAGCAACGGCACGCGCAACACCGAGGCGACAATCGAAGCCACTGCCACCGGAATGAAGCTGCGCGGTTTCCATTCGAACAACAGAAGCTCCACCGCCAGCAACACTGCCGCCACCGGCGTGGCGAACACGGCGGCCATGCCCGCCGCCGCGCCTGCCACCAGGAGCGTTTTGCGCTCCGCCGCGCTCAGGTGAAATTGTTGCGCGAAGATCGAGCCGAACGCGCCACCCGTCATAATGATTGGGCCTTCCGCGCCGAAGGGTCCGCCGGTCCCGATGGCAATGGCGGCGGAAAGCGGTTTGAGCAGCGCGACCTTAAAGTCAATGCGGCTGCGACCGAGCAGAATGGCCTCCAGTGCCTCCGGAATGCCGTGCCCGCGGATTTTCTCCGAACCAAACCGCGCCATCAGCCCGATGATGCACGCTCCCGCCACCGGCACCAGCACCACCCAAAGTCCTAAATGATGGCCTTGCGGTACGGCGGGGGCGCCGGAGAAGCGGTGGTAAAAAGCAAGATTCGTGATCGCGGCAATCAGCCACAGCAAAGCAGAGGCGACGATGGAACCGATCGCGCCGATCACCACGGCCATGGCGGAGAGCAGCAGCACCCGGCGGTTGGTGCTGAAATCCGCCAGCTCGTCGGCAACGGATGCATGGGACGCGGCCGCTTCCCCGTTTCGGAACGACGGCATTAATGGTTTCGTTTGCATTAACACAGCGCATCGTATATCGTATTACGATATATGTCAAACCCGGCATGGCTTTTGTTCGCGAGTGTGTTAGATTTGCCAGCCATGACGAAACCCAAAAAGTTGGTCAAATCGGAGTATGAGACGCTGGCCTTGTTTCGTTATGCGCTCCGGCAGTTCCTCCATTTTAGCGGAACAGCCGCGCAATCCGCCGGCATCACGGCGCAGCAGCATCAGGCGCTGCTGGCCGTCAAGGGTTTTCCCGGACGCGACCGTGTCACGGTGGGCGAGTTGGCGGAACGATTACAGCTTCGCCACCACAGCGCGGTTGGGCTGGTGGACCGGTTGGTGGCGGAGAAACTGGCCGTGCGCGGGGCGTCCGCGGAGGATCGCCGCCGGGTTCTGATTCAGCTCACCAGTCGCGGCGAAAGAATCCTGGAGAAACTTGCCTGCCTCCATCGCCAACAACTGAAGCAGATCGGACCGGGAATCCGCCAGTTGCTGGCGCGGCTTGGTTCTACTGGGGAATAAAAGATTGGCGGCTGATTGGCTATTCGCCAAGATTCCGCCGCAGAAGAGCATTCAAATTCGCCGGCGACAGGACCACAATGGTTTTGCCTTTGACCGTCAGAAGTTTTTGCTCGCGGAATTTTGCCAGGGTCCGCGACAAGGTTTCACTGACCGTGCCCAATTCCGCCGCCAGCACGCGCTTGGCCATGGCCAGCTCAATCCTGACAGGCTGTTCGTTAGGCAAATTCGGGCATTTTTTCACAAGCCAGTTTGCCAGCCGGGTTTCCACGTCTTTGAGAGTCAGGTCTTCGAGCTGGCCGACCAGCACCCGCAAGTGGCTGCTCATGGAACCGAGCATCCGCAACGCGAGTTCGGGCTGATGCCGGAGCAACGCCAAAATGCCGTCCTTCTGCACGAGCAACACCTGGGTCGGCTCCAGCACACGGGCATCGGCTGGATAACCCTTGTCCGAAGCCAGCGCCACTTCGGCAAAGGAATCACCCGTGCGGAAGATGTGGATGATCTGCTCCTTGCCCGCCGCATTGACCCGGTGGACGTTGACCGAACCGTGTTGCACAATATAAAAGCCGACGGCAGGGGATCCTTCACGAAAAAGGTATTCCCCCTTGGCCAGGGATTTTACCACGGCGACATCCGCAATGCTTTCGAGGTCGGGCGAAGACAAGCCGGTGAACAGCCGGCAGCTTCGCAGGGTGGAGGTGATTCCGATCTTTTTTAATTCACCGGGTGCGAGCGGCATGGCCGGATCATTCAAGCATCTTCCCGCCAAAAGTAAACCATCCAATCCGCGCCCGAACCGGGCTCCACTTTGGAGGCGAACCCTTCCGAGCCAAGTCTCTCAATCAGCGGCGACGGCAGAAATGGCGCCAGGATGATCAAGCCCTCCGCCGGCTTGAGGCGGCCCACGCGCTGGAGGATTTCGGGAAACGGTTCGACGCCCCGGCGAATGAGATTGCGGACATCAAACCGTTTAAACTGGCTGATCGGCGGCATCATGGCGTTGCTTGCATTTAACTCATTTGAGAATGAGCGCGGCTGAATTTCAATTCCGAACTGGTTCCCAACTTCATTTTACTTTCTTCATGGCGACAAAGACCGCTGCCCGTTGGCCGTCATTCAGGATTTGGTCCATGGCGGGATAGAGCGAATCCTCCTCCTTTTGGTTGTGGAGGCGCAGGACCGATTCCAGGCGGCCCTCTTCGTCGCCGGTCGCAAAGTTGCCCAAGGCGAGCTTTCTGGAAATTTCATCCAAGTAAACCAGAATCTGCGCGTGGTCCCTGCGCAGGACCGCGGTCAGGCAGTTTCTGAGGTGGCCCAATTGCTGATCGTACCAACGGAAGAGGATCCTTTCCTCCCACAGAATGTGCCGTTCCAAACCGGCCTTGAACCCTTGAAACGCCTCCTTAGCCTTGCCCTGCTCGCCGGCTTTCAAGCTCTGGAAGCGGTGGAAGCAGGCGTGGAGATGTTCGTGGTCTTCCGTATAGTATTGATTGACAGTGGGGTCCGGCATGGGAACCTCCTTTGCGGAAACGCTGTTCAGTGGCGGCAGCCGCAGGCCGATTCCGTTTCGGCAACAGGCGCCTCCAAGGCCTTGAGTTTGGTGATCTTGACGCGAAATTCGTCCGGTCCTTTGACGAGGTGGTCCCAGGTAAACGCTCCGGGCCATTGCGCGGAGAATTGATAGTAGAGCGGGACGGGATCATGGTCGTTGAGCAGAACGAAATGACCGCCGACCGGCAGACCAAGCCAGGTTTGAATGATCAGGCCGTGTTTGACCGAACAGGGAATGGGACGCACGTCCATGACTTGATCCGGTCCGATGAGGTTTTCGCGTTGCGTTGTTTTGTTCATATATGTGATGGATTCATGTTTGCAGTTGACTGAGTTTTGTTCATGTTAAAAACTTCCAACGCCGGTGGCGTTCCGTCCGACTTCGGTCATCATGGAGGGGCGCCACGGCGGGTCCCAGACCACTTCGACTTCGGCTGCCTCCACTCCTGCGAGGTTGAGCAGCGCCTGCTGCGCACCCCAACGGATGCTTTCATGCATCGGGCAGCCGGGAGTGGTGAGCGTCATCACCACGGTCACTTTTGGACCCGTGATGGAGACATTGTAAATCAAACCCAGGTCCACGATATTGCACCCCAGTTCCGGGTCAATAACCTGGCGCAAGATTTCAAGGATGGCCGCTTCGGTGATTTCGTTGGTCGTCATGCTGTTTTGGGCAAGGTTGAAATTGGCAGAGGGAACGGACTTAGTTTGAAGTAATGGGAGAGCATTTTGACCACGTTCAGGACGAGAGTCCCCACGCTCAGGGCCAGGAAACCGCAACCGATGCGGATGCCTGCTTCGTTGGACAGAATGATGGCTCCGCCCGTTCCGGTAAGTCCAGCCAGCCAGGCCCAATAACCCAGCGATTGCAGACGGGCGGAATAAAGGTCCGCCAGCGCGGGAACTTTGGCGCGGCCGATTTGCCGGCTGTAACGGCCGAACCAGACAAGAAAGGGGATGATTTTGTAGAGCATGCCCATGATGGCGAAGGTGACCACTCCGATCAGTCCGAGAAAGCCGTAAAGATTTTCCAGTTGTCCGGTGAAGGTGTTCTGGGGCAAACCGGGCCAGGACAGCACGACCGCCAAAACGGACAGCGGCAACAGGAGCACGATGGCCGTCAAAAAGTATTTGATGCCCCAATCCAGGGCGCGGCGTTTGCGGGCGCGCAGGATGGCCGTGAGTTCCCAGCCGTAAATCGCGAGCGCCGCACCCACCATCAAGGCAAAAGCCGGTTTCAGAGGACTGTGGCGCAGAATCGTCACGAAAGAACCCGCCAACCCGAGGTTGAGCAACGCCACACTGGCCAGCGCGCGTCTCCGGCTCTGCACTTCGCTCAGGGTGAACATCGGGATGAGTTTGTAGGACACCCCGACGATCAGCATGGTGAAGAAACCCACGCCACCCAGATGCGCATGAGCATGCATCGTGCTGATGGCCCCAAAAGGGGTCAGGAAGCCCGACACCCACTTCAATCCATGCAACAGCACACCGATGGCCCCGGTTGGGGACGAGGGAGATTCGTATTCGTTGACGGATTTGGCCGCCGCGATGGAAAGGCCCAGGATGATGGTCAGCGAAATCCAAGCGAGCGCCGCGCTCACGGACGTGGCCGTGACGTTCCACTTCGGCACGCGCCACAGGGTTCGCGCGATGTTATAGACAAAGAGGCCAACGCCCACCGCCAGCACGGAACCGAAATGCCCCACTTGCTCCATATTCCAGACCCGGAACATCCAGACCATACCAATGAAGCCAACAATGTGAAAAACGAATTGCCAGCGCGCGAGTTTTTCGCTGTAGAGCCTGGTTTCAAGGGCGACCGGCACCAATTGATACATCGCCCCCATGACCACCGAGCAAATCCAGCCGAGCACAAACAGGTGGGTCGCAGCGATGACGTTCTGGTTGTAGTGGTAGGTGCCAAGGATGCTGGGCTGGACCACGAGCCAGGCGATGCCCGCACATAGCGCGAGCAAACCGGTCAGAGTGAACATTAGCGGTAACGTCACCGACGGCGCGTTCGCTCCCGAGATCGGTGCTGTGGCAACCGGACGCGGCGTTGGCGGGTTAACGGCGGATATGGGTAAGGAAACTTCCATCGGGTTGCTCTTCGGTTGCAGCGGTGAAGCCGCGTTCTTCCAGTTGTGCGTACAAGTGCATCGGCCGCCGGTCCGTGCGGGCGCGGAGTTCCGCGCCCGCCGGCAGTGCGACCAGGGTTTCGAGGATTTTGACCAGCGGTTGCGGTGGCTCAAGTCCACGGGCATCCACCACTACGACTTGCGCCGGATTGGATGCGGCTCCGTTGCGCGAGACAATAGGGGCACGGGTCAGGGCCGCTCCCGCCGCTTGTGGGTCGGCCGGGCGCGTGAACAGGATTTCCCAATCGCCGGATGCGGTCGCCTGTCCCTTGTGAACCAACCCCTGCTTTTCCATGACGCGGAACAACGGCACAGGTTCAAAAGGCGCGATCACCAGCAACCGCTCATCCGCCTCCAAATCGGCGGCGGCTTTCATGATTTTTGAAAATGGTTCGCGTCCGCTGCGAATGTCATCGCGCACGTCCAGGGTTATGGTCTTGTTGTTCATGGCGAAGGAGGGGTTCAAGTCTGGGCGGCCAAGCCTGTTTGAATTGGAGGCGGAGAATCCGGAATGAGGGCCGGCTTGGACAAGGTTAACAGCATGGAGAATTGCTCCGTGGCCATCACCGCATGCGGGAGATTGGGCGGCATATACAACAGATCGCCGGTTTTCAGGTTGCGCGGCACGCCCGCCAGGGAGAATTCACAGGAGCCGGACAGAATCTGAATCAGCGCGTGCTGGGTGGAGGTGTGTTCGGTCAATTCCTGGCCCTGCGCGAAACCGAACAGCACCGTTCGTGACCAGGCGGTGCGCAGCAGAGTGCGGCTGACAATGCCGTTGGGCGCGTACTGGGTTTCGCCGGGCAGCGAGAGGACTTTCTCGCGCCCGGAATCAATGAGCGGTTGTTCATTCATGGGTGCAAAATAACCGCTGGCCGCGATTCGCGCTTTGACCTGCGTCAAAGAATCCTCATTTCCCCGATCCCGCCTTGACCGGCCTGAAACGAAGCCGCGAATGAAACTCCCCCTTGGAAAGCGGAAACAACCGCTTTTTATCCATGGAATGTCCGACGTCAGGGTTGGGGTGTTCACCCCATCGTGACACCGCCGCCTCTTGGTTAGCGTTGCTCAAAGGCCCGCCGCAGGCCAACACCTTCGGAAACATTGAGCTCAAACTGTCCCATTGCTCAAAATGTCAATTCTTTGACTTGCCTCAAAGAATCCCAATTGGTTCTGCGGTAATGTTGCCCTTGTGAAGACCATGATTATTCGATCAATCCCAGTCCTGGCCGGCTTGGCATTCCTTGCCAGCGGCAACCTGTCATCTGTTTATGCGCAAAACGAAATCGCCGCGCGGACCAACCTCGAAAACCTGATTGACCCGGAAGTCAGCGGCGTGGAAACCGCCATCGTTGCGCAAGCGCCCAATGTTCCTCCGCCCATCAAGCGCAAACACGCCACGAAAGTAACCGTCAATCTGGAGGTCAGAGAGGTGACCAAGCGTCTGGCGGATGGTGTTGATTATGTCTTTTGGACGTTTGGCGGCGACGTGCCGGGGAGTTTCATTCGCATCCGCGAAGGCGATCAGGTGGAGTTCCACTTGAACAACCATCAGAACAACAAGATGCCGCACAGCATTGACTTGCACGCGGTCAGCGGGCCGGGCGGTGGCGCGGCTTCGTCGTTTACCGCTCCGGGACATTCGTCACAGTTCTCCTTCAAGGCCCTTCATTCCGGGCTTTTTGTGTATCACTGCGCGACTGCGCCGGTTGGCATGCACATCGCCAGCGGCATGTATGGGTTGATTCTGGTCGAGCCGCCGGGAGGTTTGCCGCCGGTGGATCGGGAGTATTACGCCATGCAGGGCGAGTTTTACACCACGGGCCAGTACGGCGAGGAAGGCTTGCAGGGTTTCGACATGAACAAGGCGGTGGACGAGAAACCGCCGTATGTGGTGTTCAATGGCGCGGTGGACTCGCTCGTTGGCGATCGGGCCATGACTGCGAAAGCCGGCGAAATCGTCCGGCTATTCTTCGGCAACGGCGGGCCGAATCTTACCTCCTCGTTTCACATCATCGGCGGACAATTCGACACGCTCTACGAGGATGGCACCATGACCAACATATTGCACAACGTTCAAACCACGGCGGTGCCACCCGGCTCGGCGGTGGTGGTGGATTTCAGGCTACAGGTGCCCGGCACGTATGTTCTGGTGGATCACGCCATCTTCCGCGCGTTCAACAAGGGCGCATTGGGCATGTTGAAAGTGGACGGCCCGCCCGACCTGCTCGTCTATTCGGGCAAGGAGGTGGATGCCACCTACATTGGCAAGGCGGCCGACGCCGGCTCGGAAGCGGAAAAGAAAGTCGCCGCGTTGAAGGCGGAAGTCGCCCGGGAGATAACCAGCAACCCAAAAATCGCCGATTTGAACAAGCAGATTCAAATCCAGAAAGGCAAGACGGTTTATATGCAAACCTGCTTTGTCTGTCACCAGCCCACTGGCCAGGGCATCCCGGACCAGATCCCTCCGCTGGCGCTTTCGGACTTTCTGGCGGGCAAAGACAAGGAGAACATTATTCGCGGCGTGCTGATGGGCCGCACCGGCAAGATCACCGTCAACGGCAAAACCTACAGCGGCACCATGATACCCCTGAGTTACCTGACGGACGAACAAGTCGCCAACGTGCTGACCTACGTGCGCAACACTTGGGGCAATTCGGGTGACGCCGTGACCGTGCCGGAAGTCGTCAAGATTCGGCATGAATCCGGTCCGCCGCCGGCTAATCCTTATGAATGAACGCGAAAACAATTCACTGGGGAGGCTTATTTTGAAAACCTGGATGCGAAGATTAATCCTCGCACTGATGATGTTGATGGGCACGGTGGGTCAGAGTTTTGGACAAACGCCGCCCGCAGGGATGGCTTTGATTCCGGATGGCGTCTATCGTCCGCTGTTTCGCGCCGAGTCCGATCCCAAAGAAGTTATGGTCAAATCCTTCTATCTGGACATCCTGCCCGTCACCAACGGCGGCTTCCTTGAATTCGTTCGCGCCAATCCACGCTGGCGGCGTTCGCAGGTGAAAAGGGTTTTCGCGGACGAATCGTATCTCAAGAATTGGGCGGGCGATCTCGACCCCGGCACCCATGCGCCCGCCAATGTCCCAGTGACTGAGGTTTCGTGGTTTGCCGCCAAAGCCTACGCGCAATGGAAGGGAGAACGATTGCCCAGCGTCGCTGAGTGGGAATATGCCGCAGCAGCCAGCCAGACACGCGCGGACGGCAAGGACGACACCAATTTCACACGCCAAGTGCTCGAATGGTATTCCACTCCCGCGCCGGCGCAGCTTCCCGCCGCCGGCTTGGGCCAGGCCAATTTCTGGGGCGTTCGCGATTTGCACGGACTGGTTTGGGAGTGGGTCGCCGATTTCAACACCGCGCTGGTCACCGGCGACGCGCGCAGCGATACCGGCCCCGACCGCCAGCTTTTTTGCGGCGCTGCCTCGCAAGGCGCCACGGACGTTCAAAATTATCCCGCCTTCATGCGCTACGCTTTTCGCAGCAGCCTCAAAGCGAACTACTCCGTCCACAACCTTGGCTTCCGTTGCGCCAAAGATTTATGAAACCCACGCCAAAATTGATATTCCTCTCACTCGCAATCCTCGCGCTGGCGGGTTGCGCGGCTCAATCGTCTCCTCGTGCCGCCAAGCCGTCTTGTTGCGCGAAGGCCGAAGTGCCGGCCGCGTTCACCGATAAATCCATTTACCAAACTGAATCCACCTGGGTGACGGACCAGCGGACGCAAATCAAGTTGGGCGCTCTCGCTGGCCGGCCGCAAGTCGTCGCCATGTTTTTTGCCCATTGTGAGTTTGCCTGCCCGATTATTGTCAACGATATGAAACGCATCGAAGCGGCGTTGCCAGCGGACGTATCCGGTCGAATCGGTTTCACCCTCGTTTCCTTCGACGCCAAGCGGGACACCCCTCCGGCGCTGGCCGAGTATAGGAAGACCCGGGATTTGCCGGCGAAAAGCTGGACCTTGATGTGCGGCCGCCCGGACGACGTGCTGGAGTTGGCGGCGCTGCTCGGCCTGAGCTTCAAAGAGAATGCGGACGGCCAATTTGCCCACTCCAATGTCATCACCATTCTCAACGCGCAAGGCGAGATCGTTCATCAACAGATCGGCTTGAATCAGGACATCCATGAAACCGTTCGCCTTCTGCAACAACTGGTAAAAAATTAACCCAAGTGAAGAAACACCCAAACAGGATTGCGCCGTCCAACTCCCGGCAGAGCGGGAATTACGCTTCCGGCACGCGCCTGAACCCGTCCAGCCAGTGGCGCAAGCTCATCACCGGATGCTCCCACACCATGCGCGGTCCAGCGTGACGCATCACCACCTTGACCTCCTCGCGGCGCGCGCGCTGATAGCAATGGACGGGGCACTTCGCACACGTCGGTTTTTCCGCCCCGAACCGGCATCGTTCCAGACGCATCCCGGCGTAATCCAAAAGCTCCTGACATTTCGCGCACAGGGCCGCCGCCGTGCCGTGATGATCGCGGCAATGGATTTTGATCATCGCCTCCAGGGTCTCCCATTCGCGGTTCAACCGTTTGTCGGAGAAAACAACGGTCTTGGTGCCGGGCGTGACGGCGGCAAAGGCCCCCGAGCCGGAGTGTTTAGCAGTCATTCTCATGCCGTTACTTTCGCACATCAACCATCCGCGGCTTTTGATGCAGGTCAAGGTTTTGCTCAATTCAGGGCCCGCGAGGGAAAGTGCAATTGATTGACTTGAATCAAGCCGGCCTTCGCCAGGGTGAGCGATCATTGCCCTGGAAGAATCAAGTCAAACCTGATCCAGCCATTTTTTGAATTCTCCCTTTTCCATTCCCCCGGCGGCGTTCTACACTCCTTCCCATGATGCCACAAACCGACCGGACGCGCCTCCTGCAACGAAGCCACGACTTCACCACTGCATCACTCCACCACTCCATCACCCCGTCCACTTCCTCCTGATCCATGCGGCCGACTCCGCCATCCAAAACTTCGAAGCCTGTGCCGGCGCAGGACGACTCCGCCCAACCCCTCCTGTTCGTGGTGCTGGCCGGATTGTTTTTCTTTATCGTCGTGGTCAAGCTGGGCATTCCCGTCGTCCTGGACGACAAGGTGTCACCGACCGACGGCTGGCTGGATGCCATTTTTGGCTACAACAACTACTCTTGGCAGGATAAATGGGGTTATCTGCTGATGATCCCGGTGCTCGTGGCGGGGCTGCTCGCCGTCCGCTGGAAGCCATTCCCCGGGAAATGGCCCTGGCTCCTGCTCCTGCCCTTGCTCTGGCTCGGCTGGGAATCCATTTCGGCGGCCGCCAGCAGCTTTCCCGGGCTGGCCGGTCCGGTGCTGGCTCATTTTTCGGCTTGCGTGGCGTTCTTCTATTTGGGGTTCTTCGCCTTGCGCGGCGTGCGCAATCCCTGGCCGGTCTGGGCCGGGCTGAGTCTGGCCCTTTGCTGGGTCCTGCATACCGCCATGGTCCAGCACTTTGGCGGCTTGGAGGCAACCCTGAAGTCGGCGCTGGAAGGCAAAGGAATGGATCAAGCGCCTGGGGTGATGCGCGACACGGCCTTTCTCAACAAGCTCAAGAGCTACCGGGTGTTCGGTTCCTTCATGTATCCCAATGGCTTGGCCGCTGGACTGCTGCTGTTGCTGCCTGTCAGCCTGGTTTTTCTCTGGCAGGTTGCGCCCAAGGTCCGGGTTGCAATCCGGGTTGTGTTCGTCGCCATCCTCGGCGGGTGCGGACTGGCCTGTCTGTATTGGTCCGGCTCCAAAGCAGCATGGCTGTTCATGGTTCTCTTGGGTGTCCTCGCGCTCGGCCATTCGCCCCTGAGGATGGCTTGGAAGCGAACCTTGATCTATGGCTTGATCGCCCTTGGTCTCATTGGTTTCACGATTAAATACGCGGATTCTGCCGCACGCGGCAAGAAGAGCATGGAGGCGCGGTTGATCTATTGGCAGGCCGCGCTCCAAATCGCCCGGCAACACCCGATCATCGGCACTGGACCGGGAACATTTGGCACCAACTACACACGAATCCAGCCCCCGAACTCTGAATGGGCGGCGCTTGCTCACAACGATTATTTGGAGCAAGCCTCAGATTCCGGAATTATTGGATTTTTGACGTTTTTTTGCCTGATTGCGGGGTCAATTGCATATCTGTATCGTTATAGATTGATTAAAAAAGGCAAATCATACATGGTCAGATTCGCGGTTTGGCTGGGGTTATTGGGCCTGTTCCTGCACTCAGGCATGGAGTTCAACCTCTACTATCCGGCACTTGCATGGCCGTCATTTTTTCTTTTGGGATGGCTTTGGGGATTGGATGAGGAGTGACAAGTCCGCAGGCGTCAATCAAGGAACCAACGCGGCGAATGGCTTTGGCGATTGGAGGAGGAATGACAGGGTCATTCGGGATAATTCTCCTCGTCACAATTCATTTTTCTTTTTGATCCCGTTATCGTTAAAGTTTTATTCTCTGGCTTAAATGGATTCAAAAATGCCTCCTTTTGCTGGCAATTCCTGCTCATTTTAATCCTTGACGGCTGTTTGCCGAGGCTCTATTCTCTGCCGCAACAAAAGTCATGTTCAAAGCAGAGTCGTTACTCGACTACTGCTTTTTTGCTTCAATGCATATCAACGAAATAGGCACTTTTAACGTCCGGTTCCGGAAGGAGGATGCATGGATTTAAAAGACATCAAGGCGATCATAGACCTGATGCGGAAGAACAACCTCTCCGAGTTCGAATTGGAACGTCAGGAATACAAAATCAAACTCAAGCGAGGCGGCGTCGGCGTCCATCCGGTGTCCGAGGAATCCGGTTACTACCCACTTGCTCCGATCGCCTCCGCTGCGCCTTCGCTGCCCGCCCCGTCGGCAGCGACAGTGCCCGCCACGGCGCCGGCGGCGGCGACAGGGCCCCCGTCGCTGGAAATCGAGTCTCCCATGATCGGCACTTTTTACCGGGCGCCTTCGCCGGAATCGCAAAGCTATGTGGAAGTGGGGAGCGAGGTGAACCCGGAAACCATTGTATGCCTCATCGAGGCGATGAAAGTGATGAATGAGATTAAAGCCGAAGTCAAAGGGGTCGTCACCCACATTCTCGTCGAAAACGCCAAGCCGGTCGAATTCGGCCAGCCGCTGTTCCGAATCCGTCCGACCTAAATCCAGGGTGCCGGCGGCCACGCTCCCAAACATGTTTGAAAAAGTCCTCATCGCCAACCGCGGGGAGATTGCGGTCCGAATCATTCGCGCCTGCAAGGAAATGAACATCCGCACCGTGGCGGTTTACTCCAAGGTGGACATGGATTCCATGCATGTCCAAATGGCCGATGAAGCCATCTGCGTCGGCCCAGCGCCGAGCAATGACAGTTACCTGAGGATAGACCGCATTATATGCGCCGCGGAAATAGCCGACGTGGATGCGATCCATCCCGGTTACGGCTTTTTGTCGGAAAACGCGCATTTCGCCGATATTTGCGAAAACTGCAATATCCGGTTTATTGGCCCCAATTCCCGCGCCATGAACGCGCTGGAAGACAAGGCGGCCAGCCGCACCCTGGCCAGAAAAGCCGGCGTCCAGACACCGCCGGGCTCGGAAGGCGCGGTGGAAAACGAGCAGGATGCCCTGGCCGTGGCCAAACGCATCGGCTACCCGGTCATGATTAAAGCCATTGCCGGGGGCGGCGGCCGCGGCATGAGGGCGGCCCATAACGACGGCTCGCTGGTCAAAGGCTATCACACCGCCCGGAGCGAGGCGGAGAAGGCCTTTGGCAAGTCAGGGGTTTACATCGAAAAATTCATCGAGAACTCCCACCACATCGAATTCCAGATCTTTGGCGACAGCAAGGGCAACTTCATCCACCTGGGGGAACGTGATTGTTCGGTCCAGCGGCGCAATCAAAAGCTGGTGGAGGAAACCCCGTCGCCGCTGCTCGAAACTAAATTCAAGGACCTGCGCAAGAAAATGGGCAAGGCGGCGGTGCGCATCGCCGAAGTGGCCCATTACACCAACGCCGGCACGGTGGAGTTTTTGGTGGACGAAGAGGGCCGCTTCTATTTCCTGGAGGTCAACAAGCGCATCCAGGTCGAACATCCCATCACCGAGGAGGTCACCGGCCTGGACCTGGTGAAAATGCAGATTGCCATTGCCATGGGCGAGCCGTTGCGCCTCAAGCAGGGCGACATTCACTTCAAAGGACACGCCATCGAATGCCGCATCAACGCCGAAGACCCCTTCGATGATTTCCGGCCCTGCCCCGGCCGGGTGGCCATGTACTACGCGCCGGGGGGACGCGGCGCCCGGGTGGACAGCCATGTCTATGCCGGTTACTCCATCCCGCCCAACTACGATTCCATGATCGGCAAGCTCATCGCGCACGGCAAAGACCGCCGCGAAGCGATGGACATCATGAGCCGCGCCCTGGCCGAATACATGATCACCGGCATCACCACCACCATTGCCTTTGAACAAGCCATTTTGCAGGACCCCAATTTCCGGCGCGGCACCTACTCGACCAATTTCCTCGAACAACTCCTCGGCGGCGGCCGCCGGGAATTGCTGGAAGAAAACGCATGAGCAAAGCCTGCTAATTTTCAGCGGCCGGTTTCCACAACTCAACACGGGCGAACTTCCGCCCCCGCATGAAACCTCTCGCACAGTGCCGTCTCTACACTTTTATTGACACAGCCTGTCTGCGCGGCCGGGCCGCGGCGGCGGTGGCGGAGCAGCTTTGCCGGGGCGGTTCGGATTTGATTCAATTGCGGGCCAAGGATTGTTCGCCCCGGCAAGTCCGCCAACTGGCCGGGGAAATCCAGCCGGTGCTGCGGCGCGCCGAGGTCGGTTTGGCCATCAACGATCATTGGGAAATTGCGCGGGAAATGGGCGCGGACTTTTGTCATTTGGGGCAGGAGGATTTTTTCGGGGCCGGGTTCACGCATGTCTCGCAACTATCCGCCTTGCCGTCCCCGCCGCTGGTTGGCTTGAGCACCCATGCGCCCGAACAGGCCGCGCGCGCGCTGGCCGCCGGGCCGGCCTACCTCGCCGTCGGCCCGGTTTATGCGACCGCCACAAAACCCGGGGCGCGGCCCGTGACACTGGAGTATGTGCGTTGGGCGGCGGCCCACCTGACCCTGCCATGGTTTGCCATCGGGGGCATCCACCTGGGAAATCTGGATGAAGTATTGCGGGCGGGAGCGGAACGGATTTGTGTGGTGTCGGCCATCCTCAACGCGCCGGACGTAGCGCAAGCCTGCCTGGAGTTCAAGAAGCGGATGGCATCTCCAGGCGGGAGCTCGAACTGAGCATGATTTTGACCGGCGTGCTGATGCGGCAATTACCAGATCGGATCATCCCTGTTTTGAAGTTCCCTGCTTTTCATCGGTGTCGTCATCGGTTAGCATTAGGCCATGCCGGAATTGAGCCGCTTCTTCGGGATTATCGTCCGAATGTATGTTGAATTGGGGGCGCATCATCACGTCCCCCATTTCCACGCCTATTACCAGGAAGCGGCGGCGGTCTATGGAATTGAACCAGTCGAACTTATCAGCGGCGCGCTGCCCAAGCGGCCGCAGCGCATGGTCGAGGCTTGGGCGGAATTGCATCAGGCCGAGTTGCTGGCGGACTGGCAGCGGTTGCAGGCTGGACAACCTTCCTTGCCTATTGCACCTTTAAGTTAAGACCATGACCATAAGTCATCCCATCTATCGAGTGACCGCTTTGGAACATCTGGAACCGTACACGTTGCGAATCGGTTTTGATGATGCCACGGAGCAAGTCATCCATTTCCTGCCGATGCTGGCTGGGCCTCTCTATGGACCCCTGCGGGATCTGACGTTATTTAACCAGGTTCGCATTGATCCGGAAGCCCATACGCTCCTCTGGCCCAACGGCGCGGATTTTGATCCAGAGACGCTCCATAACTGGCCGCAATACGCCGGGGCGTGGCTCGCCCAAGCCCGACAGTGGTCGTCCGTCCACGTGTGAGTTCCAAGGGCCTGTTGCGTCCACGGGGCGGGGAGTTTTCCGCAGCGGATTTGAGCGTTCTCTTGAACTTCCCGCGCAGGGCGGTAAGATCGCCGGGCAAACTTTGAAAAATGAATTCTTAATATGAGCGTGCTGATTGTTGGTTCGACGGCGCTGGACTCGATCAAAACGCCGCAGGCGGAGAATCCGCGGCTGCTGGGCGGATCGGCCAGCCATGCGGCCGTGGCGGCCAGTTTTTTCGGGCCGGTCCGCCTGGTGGGCATCGTGGGCGCTGATTTTCCGGCCCGCTACCTCAAACTTTACCGCCGCCACAAAATTGACCTGGAGGGTTTGCAGATCGCGCCGGGCAAGACCTTTCACTGGTCGGGCGAATATGAAGTCAATATGAATAATCGCCGGACCCTGGCCACCGAGCTGGGCGTTTTTGAAACCTTCCGCCCCCGGCTGCCGGAATCGTACCGGGACAGCCGGTTTGTTTTGCTGGCCAACATCGCCCCCTCCCTGCAGGGCCACGTCCTGGACCAGATGCGCCGTCCGAAGTTTGTGGTGGCGGACACGATGGATTTGTGGCTGAACGTGGCGCTGGCCGATCTGTTGAAGCTGCTCCGGCGCGTGGATGGTTTTGTGCTCAACGAGAGCGAGGCCCGCCAATTGGCGCAGGAAGACAACCTGGTGCGGGCTGCGCAAAAGATTCACCGCCTCGGCCCCAGGCATGTGATTGTCAAGAAGGGCGAACATGGGGCGCTCCTCTCCTCCGGGGGCAAACTGTTCCTCGCGCCCGCCTTTCCCCTCCGCCGCGTCGTGGATCCGACGGGCGCGGGCGACTCCTTCGCCGGGGGCATGATGGGCTGGCTGGCGGCGGCGCGCGGCCCGGCGGAGGCCAACCTGCGCCGCGCCATGCTCTACGGCAGCGCGGTGGCGTCGTTTTGTTGCGAGGGCTTCGGCCTGGCGGCCACGGCCCGGGCCAGCCGCGCCGCCATCGAAAAGCGCTTCAGGGCATTGCAAGTGTTGACACGATTCTGAGGATGTGTCAATACTAATTATTGCGGCCCCCGGCGTTCTCACCATGCGAATTCCAGGAGCGAAACGGCCTGGCGCGGCAGGGCAAACCCGACGGCCACCCGGCCGTCGCGGACGGAAACGGTTTCGGGCGCGCCCAAAGGGGCGAGTTTTCCGGCGTTCTCCAGCCGCGCATATTGTTCGGGAGCGGGCTGATCCGGACTGCCCATCTGGCGCCAGAGGGCATAGGCGTCGCTGTGGTCCTGATCAATTCTGAAATGCCGCAAGCGCACCGGCCCGGCGGTTGCGGGAAAATCAATGACTTCCAGCGCGACGGCAGCGTCCGGGCCGGGCACGTCGTCATCGTGGTAGTGCCAGACCATGACGCAGAGCTTTTTGCCGTCGAGGCAGGCCAGCGAGGCCACGTCAGGCCCGGCCCGGACCCCCCGGCGCAGGATGTCATCCAAAGGCACGGCGCCATCGCTTTGCACCGCGAGGCGCTGGCCGCTCAGGCGATTGAACATGCGGAAGACATTGAGGACGGGCAGATCAATGCCGCCGGTGGCCAGGACACGGAAGCCTTTGAAGAGGGGTTGGTCCTCGAATTCAAAGGCCCAACACAGGGCGCCTTCGAGATTGACGCCCTGCCGCTCGGCCAGATCCGGTTCGCGGGCGAAGCTGGCGGCGGTGTAGCTGGCGAATTGGAGCCCGTTGCGATAGCCGTAAGCCCCCCCCAGGCAGGCGGCGCAGCCGTCCGGATCGGATTCGCCGATGACGATGGGTTTGGCCTTCAATTCCGGAAAGCCGGCGATGATGCGGAGCCCTGCATTGATGCGGCTCAACTGTGCTCCGATGCCCATGCGCACATGGCCGTTGGTGAAGAGCGGGGAGCCTTTGGCGTGGAAGGAAACAAAATCAATAGGCGTGCCCGCCTGGCCGGTGGCGTAATTAGTGCCATGCAGGCAATGTTCGAGAAAATTGCGCAAAGCCGCTCCGGAGCCTGCGAAGTCCGGCCCGCCCACTTTGGCGTCGGGCAGGGCGCGCCGCACGGCTTGGACGGCGTAGTCGTGGAGCTTGTAAAAATCCTCCGGGCGGCCGTGCCAGTAGGGGATGTCGGCTTCGTTCCAAACTTCCCAGTACCACTGCCGGACCCCGGCGGCCCCGTATTTGTCAACACAATGTTTGGCCCACTGATAAACCAGTTCGCCCCATTGGGCGTAGTCTTTGGGCGGGTAGCTCCAGCCGGTATAGATGGAGCCGTAGCTGGATTCGGTGGTGTAATGGTGCTGGTAAGGATCGGGATGGGTGGACAATTCCCGGGGCATGAAACCGATTTCCGCGTAAGGGCGCAGGCCGTTTTCCAGGTAAGTGTCGAAGATGCGGTCCAGGATGGTCCAGTCATAGACCGGGTGGCCGGCGGCGTCTTCGTGGTAGGCGCCGGTGGAACCCCATTTGAGGGCGGCGGTGCCGTCGCCGGAGTTGAGCAGATTGTGGGTGCGGAAGAAGACCGTGCCGGCGGGCCGCAACCGGCCCAGTTCGCCGATGAGTTTCCGGCCGTCCTTCATATAGGCGTAATTGGGTTCGTCGGCGCCGAAGAACCGCCAAATGGGATGGATTTCGCCCGTCGTTTTGCCCGCGTCCACCTGGATTTGCACCGGGAAGGGCACGGGGGCGGCGGCGGGCGGGTTGGTTTGGCTTTGCGCGGGCAGGCACGGGAGGGCAGCCAGGAACGCCAGGGTTGTTTGCAATGCCAGGGAAGTGCGCATGGCGGAGGCTAACTTCATGACGGGAACCAATCCAAGCCGAATCCCCGGCTCCAATTCCCCTGGCGGAGGAGCGGTGAGGCTGGAATGATGGCGTGTTGGAGCGGCGGGCGCCGGGTGATGGATGGCTGGCCTGAACAAGACTCGAAGGGGAGGGGCTGCATAAAAATAAGCACGATTAGGCTT
>CAVPOM010000011.1:0-127163 GCA_963707025.1 uncultured Verrucomicrobiae bacterium
ATAATTTATAGCACAGAAATGGGGGCTATTGCCGAGGAGGGCAAAGATGAATGAGCGAGAGCTTGCACGGCGGAAATCCCCGCATCTTCGACGCCAATAATTTTGTCTGAAGGCATCGGTCCCCAAAATAGAATACTTTTCTGGGGGCAAAAATGAACCGGGTTCCTTAAAAAATCGTTATATTGGGGACGATCCCTGCCGCTCATTCATTTAAAGTGGCAGTTGTATGAGCGTTGGGATCGAGAAAAATTCACTGCTGTTTTGCGTGCGGTTTGAGCTGGACCCCTATTTTTAGACCACAGGTAAGTTTCGATTTTTGCCGGTTTGCTGTAGATAAGAAAGAGCAGACTTATGAAAGCAAAACGGAAAAGACACAGTGCGGCCTTCAAGGCCAAAGTGGGATTCGAAGCCCTGGTGGGGCTGAAGACGGTCGCGCAATTGGCGCGAGAGTATGCGGTGCATCCGGCGCAGGTCACGCAGTGGCGGGCGACGATTCGGGATCACATGCCCGAATTGTTTGAGCCCGGGCAACCCCGCACGGAGGATCAGGAACAGTTGATTGCCCAACTGCATGAGAAGATTGGCCAACTGACGGTGGACTTGGACTGGCTTAAAAAAAAGTCCAGGCAACTGGGGCTTTAACATGTTTAATCGCTCCCGATCCGCAGCTCAGCGTGCGGCGCCAGTGCGAGCTGCTGGCGGTGTGCCGTGGCAGTTATTATTACCAGTGCTGTCCGGAGACAGAGGAGAACCTGGCGCTGATGCGGCGGTTGGACCAGATGCATTTGGACCACCCGGTTTATGGCAGCCGCAAACTGACCGTGCTGTTGCGCCGGGAGGGTTTGACCATCAATCGCAAACGGGTGGTGCGGCTGCTGCGGTTGATGGGGATCGAGGCGATTTACGCCAAGCCCAAGACGAGTCTGCGGGAGATGGGGCACCAGATTTATCCGTATCTGTTACGCAATTTGGCAGTGACGGGACCGGATCAGGTTTGGTGTTCGGACATTACGTATGTGCCTATGGCAACTGGGTTTATGTATTTGGTGGCGGTGATGGATTGGTGGAGTCGTTACGTGCTGGGATGGCGCTTGAGCAACACGTTGGAGGCGGACTTTTGTGTGGACGCTTGGGAGGCGGCGTTGCGGGCGGGGCGTCAGGCGCCGTTGATTTCCAATACCGACCAGGGATCGCAGTTCACCTCCCCGATGTTTATCGATGCGGTGGAATCGGCGGGGGTGGACGTGAGCATGGACGGACGGGGTCGCTGGATGGACAACCGGTTTATCGAGCGGCTGTGGCGGAGCGCCAAGTATGAGGACATTTATTTGCAAGACTATGGCGACGGGTTGGCGGCAGGACGCGGACTGGGCCGGTGGTTTGACGGCTACAACCGGGAACGACCGCACCAGGCGTTGGGCTATGCGACGCCGGCGGACGCGTATTTTGATCCCGGCACGCATGGAGCCCAACCGGCCAAATGGGAAGCGATGCAACCTGCCAGAGGCAGGAGCGATCGCAGCACTTGACAGAGAGGCAGGCGGCAGGAAAAGGCTTGAAATCAGACCGCCTGCGGCGGTAGAGTTGAGAACCCTAAGAAAACGGAGAGGGAGGACGGGCAGTGCTCCGCATCGCTCGTTCTCTCTTTCGAAAGGGTTTTGAAACACGGAATGAACAGTAGTCAACTACAATTAGTAATGACAGCAATCGGCAAAAGTCGCGCTTATTTCATGCGCTCCGTGGTCTAAAGGATGGGGTCCACCTCAGTTGCCCGGAAGGGTTGATAGCGCAGGCGCGGCCGAGATTCTTGGATTCAATGAGGACTCAATCCCTCTGCTCATCTCAGCCGGACACCTCAAACCCCTTGGCAATCCGAGCCAGAATTCGAGGAAGTATTTTGCGACGTGCGAGCTTGAGGGTTTGGCCCAGGACCGAAAATGGCTTCATGAAGCGACTAAAAGTGTTGGGCGATACATGCGTGAAAAATCCCGACGACAGGAAATGATCGGCCATTCGAACGGCAAAGCCGAGCCACAATGAACCCTTTGCGGCCATCTGGAAATCCCCTCCAATAACCGTCCTTCGACAAGATGCGATTATTGATTCACCGCCAGCGGCATCGGCACGATTTTCGCCTCGTATTCTTCCAGTGAAGGAACGACCACTTTTGCATTCTTAGAATATGCCCGTGCAAACGCCTTGGAGCTGTGGCCAAGGGCCTGCTGTGCATACCGCTCCGGCATTCCCGCCACTTTGGCTCGCTCCGCCCAGGCGTAACGATATGAATGCAGCGAAACCCCGGCGATGCCGAGAGTGGCAAGACGCTTGATAAAATGCTTCGCGCGGTGTTTTTCGTGCAACCCGGAGAGCCACGGAAACAACAGACCGGATCTCGGCAGGGTTTGCAGGACCGCCGCCGCCTCTACGCCAAAGGTGATCACCACCGGCACTTTGGTCTTGCAGCGTTGAAACGAGATCGTGCAGTCGGGCCAATGGATGTTTTCGGCCGTCAGGTTCGCAACGTCGGACTGTGACCCGCCCAAATGCCAGAGCAATTCATAAAAGGCCCGGATCTCCGGGTTGCGCTCACGCTCCACGATTCGGGCGTGTTCTTCCACCGTGATGGCCCGTTTCTCTTTGAACCTGACCAACGGCCATTGCAGTTTGGGCAGAACCGGCCACGGCAGCCAGTGCATTCCAATGGCAAAATTGTGGGCGCGGCGCAAATAGACATTCGAGGAAACCGAGCCGTTCCCCAGCACGGCCAAGAAGTGCTCTGATGTGGTTTCCAGGAGCTTGCGGTGGCGGATGAGGTCAAAGGCTTTGTCAGCAATGGCATGTTTCCACCGCTCCCGCGTCGTCCCGGTCTTCAAGGAGGCAACTTTCTCCATGACCTGCTGCCAGGTGCGGGCGGCCAAAGAGAGGTCGCTGTGCTGCAAATAGACCTGGGCGATTTGCAGATTCATTTTGGAATGCCCGGCGGCCTCGTTGCGGGCATTCACCAGGCGTTGCGCCTCGTGGCGGTCCTTGGTTTCGAGGCTGCCCCGTCTGTTGGACACCGTGTCAATCCAGTAGAACATTCCACCCGGGCATTGACCTTGGTGAGGCGATATCGGTTTCTCATAGCTCCAGTTTAAGTTGGAGCCGTTTTGCCGGTTAACGGAATGCGGGCAGACGGTGACCGGAATCTGGGCGGAAGCTGGCAGGAAGCTCATTTTGGTATGCGTTTCGGTATGCGTTGCCCTTCCAAAAGCACGTAAAGCCTTGATGTTCCAACATCAAGAGACTGGAGCCAGTTGTCGGAATCGAACCGACGACCGACGGTTTACAAAACCGTTGCTCTACCGCTGAGCTAAACTGGCTGCCAGGCCGATCTACAACCGCTGGTATTAAAAGCGCCAAGGCGCGGTTCACTTTTGCCGGACATTAGGCCATGAAATCAAACCAACGTTCCCAAGAGCCTCCCATCTATAAAGTCAGACACCGCAGCCGTCAAGTGAGTTACTGCGGGCAGGGCGCGCAACCGGTTGGCGGCCAGAGTTGCACTCAGCCAGCGCCGGCCGCCGCAGGGGCAGTTCCACCGCTTGGGCGGGATTTAAAGCCAGGTGTTGGCGGGGAATTTTTTCTGGAGGGCGGGCTTGAGTTTGGGATAGGCGCTGGCTTTGAAGGCAGGCCAGTTGAGGGTGGATTCCAGCCGCTGGCCGTCGGGCGCGCAAAGCCAGAGCCGAACGGGCAGGCGGCCTTCGCAGATGCGCGGGTGTTCGGTCAGCCGGAGAATTTCGTGCAGTTTCACGTTCGCTTCGGGGGACTTTGGGCGGGCGTCGTCGTCACGGGTTTCCTCGGGATAGAGAAGTTTGAGCTTTTTTTCGTCGAGCCAGGGGATGGCGGGCGGGGCCAGCTCGCCGAGCCACTCCAGGCGGTCCTGGCCGATGAAATCGCGGAAGGCATCGCGCAAGGGGACGGCCTGGGCTTCTTTGACCAGGGTCAGGCCGGCAAAGGCGCGGGCCAGGCATTGGGTGATGGCGGCGTCGTCCAGGGGCGGCAATTCCAGTTCGGGCATGACGGCGGCGGCCAGGTTGAGGCGGGCGATGGTTTGCCTGATTTCATGGTTGAATTGCGGGAGTTCGAAATAGTGTTTACTGTAAGCCCGGGCCAGGCAGCGGCCCGCCGCGGCGGGATCAACCTCGCGCTGGTGTTCGTGATGGAGGACCAGGTCCTGGAAACGGATGAGTTTGACGGCGCTGACGCGGCGGTGGGTGCGGTCGTAAAGATGTTCGATGGCGGCGCTGATCTGCCCGGGAAAGGTTTCCTCGATCCATTGGCGTTTCACGGCGGTGGCCAGGCTGAGCAGGGTCAGCGGGCCGGCGCGGCCGGAAACTTCGCGGACGGAGGCGGCGACAAACAAGGGGGCCTCATGCACCACGCTGTCGCGCACCAGGGCGCCGGAGCGGCCTTCGGTCAGATCGCAGTCGAGCGTGCCCTGGTCGCGCCGCCGGCAAAGCTGGTCAATAAAGCCGGCCATCAGGCAGCGCGGCAGGGCGTCATCGCCGCCGGCGGGGGATTGGGCTGCCGGTTCCTTCAGGTCGCGTCCGGCCAGTTGCAGGATTTGCTCGAAAGTCTGCTGGACCTGGCGGGCGATCTGGGGGTGGACGCCGTAACGGCGGCATGGTTCGGCGCTGAAATGGTTGCTTTTGGCAAATTGAAAGGCGCGCATGAGGGTGAAGAAATCCGATTCGGCGCTGGCTTCAAATAATTCGCGCGCCTCCGCGATGTGTTTGTCGTCGCGGCCAAGGCGGGCGAGCAGGTCCCGGCCGCTGACCAGCGCGGCGCAGAGGGCCGCGGCGGGGACGCAGCCCAACCGGGAGGCTTCGACCAACATGCGGGAATAGCGCGGATGCATGGGGAGGCGGAGCATTTGCCAGCCGATGGGGGACAGATCGGAATTGCGGATTGCGGATTGCGGATTGCGGATTGGAGATGGGTCAGTTTGCTCTTCGATGGCGCCGAGGGTGCGGAGAAGTTTTTCGGCGCGGGCCACGGCTTGGGGATCGGGTGGGTCCAGCCAGCCGAACTGGGTGGCGTCGGCAATGCCAAAGGAATGGAGCAGGAGGACGACTTCGGCCAAATCGCTGCGCTGAATTTCAGGGGTGTTGCGCTCGGGACGGTTTAAGTGGCCGCTTTCAGTCCAGAGCCGGTGGCAGACGCCGGGGGCGGTGCGGCCGGCCCGGCCGGCCCGCTGCGCGGCGGAGGCGCGGCTGATCGGTTCGAGCAGGAGCGTGCCCAGGCCGCGTTCGGCATCGTAACGGGCCACCCGGGCCAGTCCGCTGTCAATCACATGGACAATGCCGTCAATCGTCACGGAGGTTTCGGCCACGTTGGTGGAGACGATCAGTTTGCGCCGGCGGTTGGGGGCGAAGGCCAGGTCCTGCTCCTCCGGCGGCAGTTCGCCGTGGAGGGGTATCATGGCCAGCGGCTCCGCCAGGCGGCTGGCCCGGCAGGCGGCCAGGGTGGCGTTGATTTCCGCCAGGCCGGGCATGAAAACCAGAATGTCGCCCGGATCGCCGGCCTGCACGATGCCCGCCACCACGTCGCTGGCCTGCTCGGAAACGGGGCGTTCGTCCGGCAGGTCGAGGTGGCGGATTTCCACGGGAAAGGCCCGGCCCTCGGCCACCAGAACGGGACAGCCGCCCAGGTAGCCGGCCACGGGGGCGGCATCGAGGGTCGCGGACATGACGACGATTTTGAGATCGGGCCGGCCGCTTGTTGCAGGCGCCGGGCCAGGGCCAGGGCCAGGTCGCTCAACAAATTGCGTTCGTGAAATTCATCGAAGATGAGCACGGCGATGTCGCTCAAGCCGGGGTCGTCCTGCAGCCAGCGCAGGAGAATGCCTTCGGTGACAAAACAGATGCGGGTGCCCAGGCTGGTGCGATCGTCGAAGCGGATTTGGTAGCCGACCTCCGCGCCCAGCGGGCCTTGGCGCTCCCAGGCCACGCGGGCGGCAACGGTGCGGGCGGCGACGCGCCGGGGTTGGAGGATGACGATGCGGCCGGGGCCGGGAGCGCGCGCGGCGGGCCGGGCGGGGTCGTCCAGGAGCATCTGGGGGACCTGGGTGGTTTTGCCGGAGCCGGTGGGGGCGACAAGGACGAGGGACGAATTATGTTTGACAGCACTGACGATGGCGGCATGGATTTGCCAGATGGGAAGGGAGGTTTGCACGCCGCCACAGCCAATGGACCCGGGCACGCCTACCAGCGGTCCACCAGCAGCACGCCCAGCACCACGACGGAAAAGAGGAGCATCAGTCCCGAGGGCGTAAATTTGGAGGTTTTGAGGTAGCGCACGCAAAAGACGACGGACAAAACAGCCAGGATAATGTCGGTGATGTAAAAGGGATGGATGATGCCGGTGGCGCAAAGGGCCAGTAGCGCGGCGAAGATGGCGGAGGTGACGAGCGAGATTTTGCTGCCGGCTTTGATGAGACCGATCAAGCCGCCCGCGATCAGCAACGTGACGTAAATCCACAGGGCAATCATGGCCAGCGGTGGAGCGAGCGCCTGGCCGATAGATGGAGGGGGGATGTTCAAGTGATTCATGGTGGAGGGTTCATTGGCCTGGTCCTCAATCGGCCGGAACGACGGTGATTTCGGCGGCGGAGGTCCAGGCATTGTCATTGATTTCGGACAGGGCCCTGAGCTTGATGAAGCGGCCTTTTTTGGGGTCGAAAGCCACCGTTTTTTTCCCGCTGCCTTCATCGAAGGTCCCCTTTTTCACCGCCTGGCCAAAGCTCTTGTCATCGTCGCTCACATAAAACTCGTAGTCTTTGATGGTGCCGTTGACCTGGTCATCCTGGCGGGGCAAGTAGGTGAAGCCCTTGATGCTGGAGGGAGGGATCAATTCGATGACGATTTCGTGGGGGCAGGGCGGATTCTCGTCCGTCCACTGCGTATGCCAGAAAGTGGCGGGATCGCCGTCCACGGCATTGGCCCCATGCCCGTCCTGCGAGGCCGTTTCCTCGCTGTCGGCCCGGACGAATTTGAGTTTGACTTTGCCGGACGCGGGGGCGGCGGCGGCGACCGCTTCCTGCCTGCCGGCAACGACGCCGATTTCCGCGGCGGAAGTCCAGGCCTCGCCATTGATTTCGGACAAGGCCTTGAGTTTGATGAAATGGGCCTTTTGCGGATCAAAGCTGACCGTGTGTTTGTCTTTGCCCTCCGGGAAGGTTCCCTTTTTCACCGGCTGGCCAAAATCCTTGCTGTCGTCGCTGATATAGAACTCAAAATCCTTGATGGTGCCGTTGGCCTGATCATCCTGGCGGGGCAGGTAGGTGAAGCCGCTGATGGTGGAGGGCGGGACAAGTTCAATGACGATTTCGTGCGGGCAGGGCGGATTGGCATCCTGCCACTGGGTATGCCAGAAGGTGTTTGCGTCGCCGTCCACCGCATTGGCCCCTTTGCCGTCCTCGCCGGCGGTTTCCTCGCTGTCCACCCGGACGAACTTGAGCGTAATTTTGTCCGTGGCGGCGGGGGTCTGCGCGGCGGCGGAAAGAGCGGCCAGGGCGAGGGCCGCGGCGGCGCAGGTGAAAAGGGCGGCTGAAATTTTGTTCATAACGGCGGTAGTGTCTGGCATCGGCCGGCGAATTTCAAGAGCGTTTTTTCATTTTCGCGTGCCGCGAATGAGGTGCCCGCCGCCGCAGCTTCCGCCGCGGCCCGGCCTGTGGCGGAGGGGATGGCGGATAACATTTTGGCCATTTTGACGGGAAACATGGTTGGTTGCATGGCAGGCTCCCCCTGGGGCCGCGAACTGAAACTAGGTGAAACTAGGTGAAACTGGCTGAAACCAGGTGAAATTAAGTGAAAATCAACTGAAATCAGCCGCCGTCCTTTTTGATGTTGTGCCAGCCGGGAACAAAGGAATTGAACCACGGATTTCGGGGATTTCACGGATTCAGAATTCTGCATTTTGCATTTCCTGTCCTCCATCCTGTCCACCGTGGGCCCTGCGAAGGTGGAAGGCCCGGGGGAGGAGGATGCATTCTGCATTTTCATATCCGTGCCCTCCGCGCCTGCGCGGGACGCCTTCTGGCGGAGGCGGCCTGCGACCATGCCTACGTGTCTCATGCCGATAATTCAACCATAGGTTCTAATTTTTGTCAAGGGCCTTTTGGGAAGAAAAATGAAGGCAGGGGCGGGTGGAGTGATGGAGTGGTGGAGTCGTGCCAGACAGGGGAGGATTCCTCCGGTCCTTCGCTGTTTTCGGTGGAATAATACGTGCCGTCGTTGCGCTCGCTGCAAATGGCCCGATCTTCAATCCGGCAGGGATTGGATCGTATAGCCCAGGGTTGGCCCGATTCCGAGGCCTACCCTGGGTTGTGGCATGCAAGTTCCAATACCCTGAAGGGGTTGCATCACAAAGGTTTACGAAGGAGATTCGATCCCGTTAGGATTGGCCGCTGGCGCAGGGGAAAGGCTCGTGGAGCGGACGGACCAAAAAGCGGAGTTGAGCGGCGGATTTAGGAATTCAGCAAGGGAGCCTCATCGCGGGAGCCAAGTGTTGCCGTGTTTGGTGGCGTAGTCTCAACGAGGGGAAGCCAAAGTCGGCAAGTCTTGGCGACAGGGCGGGTCAACAGGACGAAGAAGGGAACACACGGGGACTCGATGTCGTGTCTCGCAGCCTGAAAGGCCCGCAGTGGAGCGGCCGCTCATTTGAGGACGCCGACGGGTCAGGCCCGCGATCGAAGCGGGCCGCATAAATGGTGCCTGGACATCGGAGCAGATGGTGGCATTATTATGACGTTACGAAACAACCGCAATTCGATGAATTTAAGGCCAAAATAGATGGCAAAGCAGCGTGTATAATTTTAGGCGAGGCGCAGCGCATGAGGCGTGACATTGACATCGCAGTCGCCACCAACAGGATAAAACTGGACGTCGAGACGAAGCGAATTTTGGATTTTTGCTTCTTCTTTTTGGAGGATAACCTCTCGCTTCCCGCTGACCTTTCGGAGGAGGATTTAGGCTTCTACCGGCGTTGCCTCGAAAAATTGATTTCCAGAGATCAAATGCCGCCTTACGTCATGGATGTTTTGGAGGTGAATTCTTGCGTTGCTCAGTCCATCGAGATTCAGGTAGCCGTCTACGGCGCGGCCAAGTCCTTGAAAACAGGGCGGATTGTTCATATTATGGGTTTGAGAGATTTCGTCCTGAAAGCCGTTTCCATGAGCTTTTCGCTCTCTGACGCCTCCGAGCATTCACCGGAGGATTATCCATGAACCTGAGCGAGAATTGGTGGATTTATGCGGGCGTTGCACTGTTCATTGCATGGTTGTTGTGGAGGGATCGCTACTATTCGTACAAAAAAGGGCTCAGGTCATCGCTCGCGCGATCCGGGAGCAAAGTGATCTGAGCATCACGTATTGGGCCAAGTCCACCCGCAAATACACCGACCGCGTTGTAACTCCGCTTTTACTCGAGGGAAGGTATTTGCGGGCTTATGACCACACGCGGGAGGCCGAACGAACCTTCAAGGTCACGCGAATTAAAGAAATTGCTCTTGTGCCTCGTTCGCAGCCCCCCATGTCAAGTAATGGTTAATTATCTTCGTAGATTTTATTTGAGGATAAATGGTTGATGTATTTTCAAAACGAAAGCGCTCGCAAGTCATGGCTGCCATTCGGTCGAAAGGCAACAAGGACACGGAGTTGAAACTGGCCTCAATCCTTCGGGCCCATGGAATCAAGGGATGGCGGAGGCACCGGCCGTTGCCTGGAAAGCCGGACTTCATTTTTCCCAAACAGCGCCTCGCCGTGTTTGTGGATGGCTGCTTTTGGCACGGATGCCCCAAGCACGGACGCAAACCAGAAAGCAATCAGCATTATTGGCGGGCCAAATTGCTGGGGAACAAATGCAGAGACGGAAGAGTCAGCCGCCTTTTGCGAGATTGTGGCTGGAAAGTGTTGCGAATATGGGAACACGAACTCCTGCACACTGCAAATACGGCAAAACGGATCAAATCCAGCTTGCAGAATTGTCCAGGCGTGTTTGAATTAAGGAAAAGATGAGTCTGACGGCAATTGAACTTTGTGCAGGTGGTGGAGGCCAAGCGCTCGGTTTGGAGATGGCCGGATTTCATCATGTCGCCGCCGTCGAATACGAACCGCACTATTGCACAACCCTTCGCAGGAACCGTCCGCAGTGGAATGTTTTCCAGCAGGACATCCGCTGCTTTCGATGCCAAGATTTTTCTGGCATCGATCTGATTGCCCGGCGGAGTGCCATGTCCACCTTTCAGCATCGCTGGAAAACAACTCGGAGCCGACGATGATCGGGATATGTTTCCTGCGGCCCTGTCAATCGTTGACCGCATCCGGCCGCGTGCCGTGCTTTTAGAAAATGTCCCGGGTCTCGCTGCGGCCAAATTCGAGAATTATCGTCGTGGGCTAATGTCGCAACTTTCAAAGTTTGGATACCAGCCCGAGTGGAGGGTGCTGCAAGCCTCCGATTATGGAGTGCCACAACTTCGTCCTCGCTTCATCCTCATTGCGTTACGGCCTGGCGATGTAGAGTTTTTTGAGTGGCCAAATCCCAGCGGCTCTTTGCGCACTGTGGGGGAAACGCTCGTGGATTTGATGGAAGAAAATGGCTGGCCAGGAGCAGAGGCATGGGCGAGTCGGGCGCTCACCATAGCGCCGACTATTGTCGGCGGATCGAAGAAGCATGGTGGCCCCGATCTGGGCCCCACACGAGCCAGGCTCCAGTGGCGGCAGCTTGGCGTGGATGGCTTGGGCATCGCCGAAGAAGCGCCGGACGAGACTTTTGCAGAAAATGGAATGCCTCGATTGACTCCTCGCATGGTTGCGAGGATCCAAAGTTTTCCAGACGATTGGGAGTTCATGGGCAGCAAGACCATTGCCTGCCGCCAAATTGGAAATGCCTTTCCACCTCTCGTTGCGAGGGCGGTTGGATTGGCCATCCGGCGGGCACTGCAACGCCAACGCGAGCCGGTAAATGGGGAAGAGTACGCTACCGAATATCGTCTGCTCGAAAAATTCGTGAGCAGGAAAAAAAGATGGCCCAAGAAAGAGGATCAAAAGAAGTGAGTGCCGCTCCCAAATTGATGCGGTTGTCTACGTAAATGGAAAAAACAACCAAACTCGCACCATGCCACGTCAAGGGACATCTGATACACACGCAGAGACTGCTGTCGCCAAATTCAACTCAAGGAAGGTGAGCCAGCGGAGAGACCTGGACACGGCATGGCTAACTGTTTCCGAATTGCTGATGACGTGTGAGATATGGGCAGCTGGCGAATGGCGTGCTTTTCGCGGTCAGCCCGTTTTGCGAGAAAGCAATGATTACAAGGAGAACCAAGACGGCGGATCTAATAAGGCACTGAAAGAGGCGGCATTGATCGGTGATTACATCGCGGAAGAATTGGGAATTCCTCGCACCGAGCTTTGCGCGCACATTGGCGGTTTTCTCAAAGGACTTGGAATCCAACCGAACAATCCGCGCGGCCATGCTTTCAGGTCGCTTGTTGCTGAGATTCTATCAAGTTATGGGGACACGGGATTGACCGTGCGGGAGGAAGTTGACCCTCACCCTCTTTACCCCGGATTTACTTTCGCCCTGAGGTCGGCGAGCCCACGTATTGATATTGTTGTCCTGCGGCAGCAACGGATCGTCGCTTTGTGCTCAACTCGTTG
The DNA here is from genome assembly GCA_963707025.1 of uncultured Verrucomicrobiae bacterium. GTDB lineage: Bacteria > Verrucomicrobiota > Verrucomicrobiia > Limisphaerales > Palsa-1400 > JBEKOF01. The sequence goes on from CAVPOM010000011.1 coordinate 11,702, forward strand.
GACCTACAGGCACGATCGCGTTGACATGCTTGAAGAGGCCACCGCATACATGGCTGCTGCACGCAGGGAAAATCCTGACTGCAAATTCTTTGGGATCACCGCAGAATTAAATCCGGCCCGCCTCAAAAAAGTAGTGAAACAAACAAGCCCTCTTCAAAGAAATGCGGCGATGGAGCGGCTGATCCACCTTCACAAGCCGCTTGCAACGAGTGTCATAGGTCACAATGGGCTACTGGAGCACCTTATGGATTTGGCGGAGTGGGTTCGTGATTCTGGAAACTGGCGATGACCAGTATGCCACGCCGAAGGGGAGCTTATCAATGCTCGTGGACTTGATTGGGGCGCGGCGGCGCGATGTTCGGACTTCTGACGGCCGGGTGAGACGGGGACCGTCGCCTGGTGACTGGCGCGCAGGCCTAAGGGAACGCAGCGCGGCAAAGCCGCGTTGCGTTGTTTGGCGGCGGCAGGTTGTCATGGGAGAAAACCCAGCAGAACGGCTTGCGCCTCTTGTTTGACGGTGAGGACCTTTCTGAGGTTTTCCTGGGCGGCTTCCAGCCTGGCTTGCCCGGCTTTGCGGGCGGCGCGATACTTGGCGAGCGCGTTTCTGAGCTGCGGGACAGGGGCGTTGTCTTCCACGGCCTTCTGCAAGGCTTGCTGTTCGTCATTGGCTTGCGCCCCAAACCCACCCGGACCGCCCGGACCACCCGGTCCGCCGGGACCGCCCGGACCGCCGCGCCCGCGCATGCCCATGCCGGGGCCGTCGCCGGCCTCGCGCCGGGTGTCCATCACTTTTTGAATGAGCGGTTGAATGACGGCCCATTCATCGTCATTGGTCACGGCCAGGGTTTGCCGGGTTTGGTCCATCATGCGTTGTCGGAACTGGGCGGGATCGAAGCCGCCGCCACCCGGACCTCCGGGGCCGCCGGGATCGCCGCCTCCCGGACTTCCGGGACCGGCGGAGCCGGGGCCGTTGTCATCCTGGGCAGGCAGGTTGCCGGCGGACAGGCACAGGGCTGTGACCAGCCCACAAAGGCCTAACATGTTGATAAGTTTCATAGTTCGTTCTCCTTTCGAGACTTCTGCAAAACTCCTGTAGCGGCGGTCTATGACCGCCGCCATGCCGTTATTTCCCTTGGTTTGCGACGGTCATAGACCGCCGCTACAATGGTGGAGGCGCGTTTTGCAGAGGTCTGCTTTCATTGCATTCATTTGTTTTTCTCGTGTTTCAAGACTGGACGGCTTGCCAGGGCCGTCCGCAACCCGCACAGGGGTTGTCTTTTCACACGTATCACTTTGCCACAACGAACATTAAGGGAGGATTAAGACGCCGAATGAAATGCAGAATGCAAAATGCAGAATGCAAAAGGCGGAATGAGAACTGGCCGGGGGAAACACAATCCGCCCGCCTGCGCAGGGGCTGCGGAGGGGCAGCCGACCGGCCCTGGAGAAATCCCGAAATGGGTCAGAAGGGTATGGGCCCGATTCATCGGGATCGAGCAGAAACTCGATTTCCTGGAAAGAAGTCACGGCTCGAACGGAGTCTCGCCCTACCTTCACTGACGCGTAACGAAATCCCGCGATTCACTATTCCCAATGCACCCTGCTCCCTGCTAAGCTCGTGGCGGCAACATCAGGCCATGCTTGCAAAACGCGTCATACCCTGTTTGGACGTGCATGACGGGAAAGTCACCCGCGGCGTCCAGTTCGGCCGGGCGGAAGCCGGCGAACTGCGCGACGTCGGCAACCCGGTCCAACTGGCCGTCCGCTACAACGAACAAGGGGCCGATGAAATGGTCTTCTTCGACATCACCGCCAGCGCGCACGGACGCGCCTCCATGATCGCCGTGATCGAACGCGCCGCCGACCAGTGCTTCATGCCCCTGACCGTCGGAGGCGGCATCCGCTCGGTCGCGGACATGCACGCCATGCTCAGAGCCGGCGCGGACAAAACGAGCATCAACTCTTCCGCGCTGGCCACTCCCGGACTCATTACGCGCGGCGCGGAAAAATTCGGCAGCCAGTGCGTGGTTGTTTCCATTGACGCCAAAAAGACCGGGCCGGACCAGTGGTCGGTTTTTTCGCACGGCGGACGGCGGCCCACCGGCCTGGACGCGGTGGCCTGGGCCAAAAAAGCGGTGGCGCTGGGCGCGGGCGAAATTGTCCTGAACAGCATTGACGCGGACGGGACCAGGGCCGGCTTCGATCTGGTCATCACCCGGCGGGTCAGCGAGGCGGTCGGGGTGCCGGTGGTGGCCAGCGGCGGGGCGGGGAGCCTGGAGCACATGGCGGCGGTGCTGCTGGAAGGCAAAGCCGACGCCGTGCTGGCCGCCGGCATTTTTCATTCCGGCGAATTCACGGTGGGCGACGTGAAAAAGTATTTGGCCGGGAAAAATATTCCGGTGCGGCTCTGAAAATTATGACTCAATTAACCCAATCCCGCTGGCTGCCGTTCGTATTGTTGACTTTCTCGAACGTTTTTATGACGTTCGCCTGGTACGGGCATTTGAAATTCAAGGACCGCCCGATTTGGCTGGTGATCATGGCCAGTTGGGGCATCGCGTTTTTCGAGTACGTGCTGCAAGTGCCGGCCAATCGCTGGGGCAGCAATGTCTGGTCGCCGGTGCAACTCAAAATCGCGCAGGAAATCATCACCCTCACCGTCTTCAGCGCCTTCGCCATTATGTATCTCAAGGCCGCCATCCGCTGGAACCATCTGGTGGCCTTCGCCCTGGTCGTCGCCGCCGCCGGCTTTGCTTTTATGCCCAAAGATCAATAGGGAACGGGCCATGCGTAATCATCCACCTGACGGGCCGCCTTGGTCTTGGTTGGCAGGGCGGGTCCCGAATTATCGGGACCCGCCGCGGCGCGCACGGAGTGCGCGCCCTACCTGGCTGGCGCGGTGTATCACGCCCTGGGATGGGCCTGGTCGTAGGCGCGCTTGAGGCGTTCGGTGGTCAGGTGGGTATAGACCTGCGTCGTCACCAGGTGGGCGTGGCCGAGCAATTCCTGCACGCTGCGCAAATCGGCCCCGGCATCGAGCAGGTGGGTGGCGAAGCTGTGGCGCAATTTGTGCGGCGTGATTTTTGGATCCAGCCCGGCGGCGCGGAGATATATTTTCAGGCGCAACTGCACCGTGCGCGGGGTGAGCGGCGAAACTTTATGCGGGCGGGCGAGGAAAACGGGCAGGGCGCCGGCGGGGTCGTAATGCCGGTGTTGCCAATAGGCGCGAATGGCTTCCAGCGCCGGAGGGCCGATGGGCAGGAGCCGTTCCTTTTTTCCCTTGCCGCGCACGCGCACCAACTGGCCGGGCCAGTCCAGGTCCTCCGCGCGAAGCTGGCACAACTCGCTCACGCGCAGGCCGCAGGAGTAAATCACTTCCAAAATGGCGGCGTCGCGAAAATAGGGGCTCGCGTCCAACTTCTTTTTTTTCGCTGCCGCTTCGCGCTGCAATTCCTGGCCGGGCGCCTGCAACAGGTCCAGCAGTTGCGGCACGGTCAAAAAGCGGGGCAGCCGTTTTTCCCTGGCGGGGAGGGAAAGTTTGCGGATGGGCGAGACGGCGGCGGCGCCGTTTTGGATGAGGAACTTGTAAAAGGAGCGCAAGGCGGAGAAACGGAGTTGCACGGCGGCGCGGCTCAACCGGCTGCGGCCGAGGAAGCGGAGGAAATCACGGAAGTCATCCCGGCGCAGCGCGTTCCAATCCGGCGGCGTCTGGCGCTGGCGCTGGAACCAGGCGGAGAATTCCAGCAGCGCCTGGCGGTAATTGCGTTCCGTGTAAACCGAGGCCCCTTTTTCCGCCAGCAAATGCCGCAGGAATTTCGCAATCCACGGATCCATTTTCGGCTCTGGCGGCTCGTTCATGTCTCTTGATCTTAATCCTGATCCTAATCTTAATCCTAATCTTAATCTTCAAACGCAGGAGAGGGATTAAGATTAAGATTAGGATTAGGATTAAGAGGGGAACCGGCCTTTCGCCCCGATCAACGCGGGAATCTTGTTGACCAATTGCTCATTGGGCGCTTACAACAGTGCCCAGATGAGCGATGGCATCCGCATCAAGGACCTGCCTGAAAATGAACGGCCGCGCGAGCGGCTGGCCGAATTGGGGGCGCAGGCGCTGCGGGATGCGGAGTTGATCGCCATCCTGCTGCGCACCGGCACCAAAGGCCGGTCCGCCGTCCAGATCGCCGATGAGTTGGTGCATCGCTTCGGCACGCTCCATGCGCTGGCCCGCGCCTCCCTGGAAGATTTGCGCGCGGTCAAAGGCATCGGGCCGGACAAAGCCATCGCCCTGAAAAGCGCCTTCACCCTGGCGGCCCGCATGGCGCGGGAACTGCAGGGCGAAGCGCCGCTGCTGGACACCCCGGAACTGGTGGCCGATTTACTGCGCGATGAAAACCGGGGCTACGACGTGGAACATTTCCAGGCCGTGCTGCTGAATTCGCGCCGCAAACTTATCAAGGTGGAGCAGATTTCCCAGGGATCGGTGGACGGCATTTTGGTCCATCCGCGCGAAGTGTTCCGGGGCGCCATCGCGGCCAACGCTTCTTCGCTCGTCCTGGTGCATAACCATCCCAGCGGCGATCCCACGCCCTCGGAGTCCGACATCCGCGTGACGCGCGACTTGATCCGGGCGGGGCAACTGCTGAAAATCGAGGTGGCCGACCATATTATTCTGGGCGAGCGCACCGCCGGCAACAGCAAGGGCTATTTTTCCATGCGCGAGATGGGCTTGTTTTTTGCGGCGGCCCCGGCTTAAGAGCTTGTCACCCGGCACACGGCGGTCGCCGTCCTGGCCGGATCGCTTTCGGAAGTGGCGGTGAGGGTGATCGTCCCGGAAGCAGCCGCCCCGGCGGCGTGGGAGATAAAAACCGCGATGGAGGCGCGCCCGCCAAACTTGACGGCGGCCAGGCCGTTGCGCAATTGGGCGGTCCATCCTGCGCCCTGCACGGAGACGGCAAGGCGGTAGATGTCCGAATTCAACCAGGCGGTGGCGTCCTGCGGATGGGCCGCCGGGTCGGTGGCCGCGGCGGACCCGGTGTTCTTCAGGGTAAAAGCGCAGGGAGAATAGGGCGCGGCCACAGCCAGGGCGGCCGGTCCCTGCAAAGCCACGCCGCGCTGCTGCGGCCCCGAGCCGTCCAGCGAGCGAACGCCCAGGGTGTAGGTGCGGACGCCCTGGCGGCTGGTTTTGAGGTCAATGACGTAGAAGTGGAGGCGGTTGGGGGTGTCCTCAAATTCGTATTGACTGCCGGAGTTGAGGCCGGCGTGAAAAAGGGCGTCGTTCAACTGCCGGTAATCGGCGATGGTGCGCATGACCGGCTCGCCGTTGGGCCGCTTGAAGTCCAGCTTGTTCATGTCTTCGGGGTGGGCGTCAATCACCCAGTTGAAGCAGTTGAAGCCGTTGGTGCCGCCGGTCTGGCCTTCCCGGTCCTTGTTTTTGGCGATGAGCACGCCGCTGTCCGGGCAAAAGGAATCGTAGCCGATGCGCTGGATCGTCTCCAGGCTGTAGAAATTGCAGGTCGGCCGCCCGGCGGAGAGCGCGTTGGTGGCGGGATCATCCGGCGGGGTGCGATCCTGCGGGGCGTCGCCGTCCAGCCGGACGACCAGGCCGCTGAAGGAATCCGGGCCGCGGGCGACTTCGCGCGCGACGACCCGCGCCACGGCCAGTCCGGCCGCGGCCAGGCCGCTGCGGTTGAGGCGCAGGACGTCATTGGTGTCAATAAATTTGAAATTGAGCTTTTGGCGCACCATCAACCCGGCGGGCATCGAGCCGCCCTCCATCACCGGCACCAGCCAGCGGCGATGCGGGCCGCCGGGACCGTTGAAGGAGCCGCGGTCCATGATGTCCCAGGGACCGGCCCCGGCCCGGCGATAGGGGGTGACGTAAGGATTATTATTGTTGTCACCGACGTGGAAGGCGAAATGGGAAATCTCGTGGCGGATGGAGCCGGAGCATTCGCCCTGGATGATGGAGGACTCGCTCCAGAGCATCTCGGCGGCCTTCCAGCTTGTCCAGGGCACATAGCGGCTGACCACCCAGCGGGGCAGGTTGGTGTCCGGGTTGCCGAATGCCGGGGTGATGTCGTCGCGCGTTTGGAATTTCATTTCGCCAAATTCCTGCCAGAGACAGGTTTCGTCGTAGCCGGCGAAGATGCGCAGGACGATGTCGAAATTGGTGCCCACATTCGTTCCCGCGTCGGCCCGCCAGAGCGCATCCACGTCCCCGGTCAAGCCGCCCCTGCGGGCGGGGGCGTAGCCCGAGGGCATGGCGCCGCGCTGATTGCCGGCCAGGCCGTATTGGAACATTTTTTGGGGCATGTGATAGGGGCCAAAGGGGGTGGTGGTCACGCCCATCCGGCCGCGGGATTGCTCCATCCAATACTCATGGAGGGTGTGGCCGCGGTTGACCGCCTGGGGCTTGTTCCAGAAATCGGCGTAGAACTTCGCCACATCGGCGCGCGGGACCGGGTCAATTTGCGGGTTGCCGAAAAGGTCGGAATGTTTGGGCAGGGTCATGACAAAGGGCTGGTCGTCGAAATCGGCCAGCAAGACGGCGATGCGCATGAGCTTGACGGTCGGCTGGCGCCGCGGGTCGGCCCAGTTGACGCCCGGAATGGGATGGTAATCCGCCCAGGTCATGTCGTCCTGGTCCTCGACTTTTTGGGGGTCAATCGCCGCCAGGCCGGGGGCCTGGCCGCCGGCTTTGGGCTGGGAGGGATGGGCGCAGGACAGCCCGAAAAGAAGGCCTTGAGCCAGGCAGAAAATCCGGAGAAAAGACCAGGGATGCTTTTTCATGTCATTTAGAGGAGTGTGGCGCCGCCCATGCGGGCGCGGGCCTGGCGGCTACTGGCCGGGCGGCGCATAGTAGTCAATCATTCTTTGCAAAGCCCATTTGCAAACGGCGCAAAACTGATCGCCGGAGCGCATGATGCAATCCTGCTGGGGCCGGTACATGCCGGTTCGCAAATAGCCCGCGCCCTCGAAGGCGCCGACCCGGTTGGCCAAATCGGAAATCCGGGCCTGGATTTCAGCCGGGCGCGCTTTGACCCCCGCGTCCAGGGCCTTGATCTGGTCGTCGCTCAGGCCGTTGGTCAGGGCGCGCAATTCCCGCCGCAAGGCGGTGATTTCCGGCAGGCCGGACGGAGTGGGCAGGGCGATGCCGGGGGTGAGGAGCGCCTTCCACTTGAGGTTGGCGGGGTCGAGCAATTCGGTGATGTTGGGATCCAGCGGTTCGACACCCTTGGGGTACATGTCGTTGTAAGCCACGTTGCCCTCGTATTCGTCGGCCAGGAAGGCAAAGGAATGGCCCAGCTCATGGATGAACACCCGCTGACTGCTGCTGCTATCCACCGAGGTGATGCAGTAATCCAGGCAGATGCTCCCGCCCCCGTAGCGCGAGGTATTGACCAGAACAATGATGGTGTCGTAAGGCACCTGCGCCGCCATGCGGTGCATGGCGAAGCTGTCCTGCACCAGCAAGTATCGGTCGGTGTCGAAGGAATTGTAGGAGGCGTTGAGCGACGTGTTCTTGTAAAGGCGTTGCCGCGGTTCGTCCATGCCCCTCTCCGCCGAGGCGCGGAAAATGGCGTTGATGTTGAATCTGTCCTTGTTCGGTTTGTACGGCTCCATGCTGAACAGGAAAGCGGTCATGCGCTCGGCGTCCTTTTTGAATTTGTCCTTGTCCTCCGCCGTGTAGCCCTCGGCCAGAAAAACAAAGTCCACCTTGTCATGCGGGTCGCCGGTCTTTTGGATTTCAAACACCGTGTCGCCCAGGTTCACATTTTCCCGGATGATATGATAATCATGCGGGTCCACCGTGGTGGAGTAGAGGGGCACGGGCACATTGAACTTGTCGCGCCGTTCCACCACCGCCAGCACCGGCTTTTTGGGGCAAGGAAAGCGCAGCACCGTCTCGCAGGCGCGCTTGACGCCGTCCAGGGCGGGCCGGGTGGTTTTGTATTCGGCGAACATGGGATTGAAGCCGCGGGAATAAATGAGCCGGTTGGATTCCTTGTCGTAAACCTTCAGGCAATAACGGCCCACCTCGAAGGGCTGGAGGAGCGCGCGCGGATTCTCCGGCCAGACCGGCTCCTGATAGATGGCGTGCTCGGTGATGATTTCATTGGTGGCGTCGCCGATCTCGTAAATCTCCCAGCGCAACGCCGCGTTGATAAAATAATCGTCGAACGACACGGGGGGCGCCTGGGCGGCAACCCGTACGGCCAGGCCGCAAAGCAGCGCCAGGACAATCAGCACGCATGGTGTGGCGCGGGGAATCCGGCGGTTTAAGAAGCTCTTTATCATAAAACTCAGTTCACAGGCCACTGCCAGGGCCGGCGCCCTGTCGCGGGCAAGTTCATCGGGTTACAAAAGCAGACTTGCCGGCCCCCGTCGAGATTTTTCACGAGGCCCAAATTTTCGCCCGAGGCCGATTCAATATGTCAACAAACGGATTTTTAACAGGAGGGCGCAGAGCAAACAGAGGTTTTCTTTTTTCGTTCTCCGTTTTCTCCGTTCTCTCCTGTTCAGAATTCCTGCGTTGGAGCTCCGCGTTGGATTTAACGGGCATCTGTTCATGCCGTGCAAAGCGGTATTTTGGGCAGGTGACACGCCAGAAGGCCCACTCCTCCCGCAACGCCGCATGTGCGCTCCGGTAATCCTGGCGGTTGAAGGCCGCGAAATCCGCGCGGGCGTATCTTGGCGCTGTTCTTAATTCTTGGGGAGCGCCCGCGCCTCGCGGGCAGTGGTCGGCGCCCCCGCCGACCACACAGCCAGACGGAGCCGTTGCGGTTTGAAGCGCTTGAAACCAAGACTGACCGGCGAGGGCGCCGGTCAGCACACGCGAGGCGCGTATGCTCCCCGCGCATTCCCCTTCGCAAGCAAGGTTCTTTGCATCCATCAAATCGGTCAAACCATAACTTTGCCCAAATTGGACTTGAATCACGGCCGTCTTTGCGCAGGAGGGGACAAAGTTATGGTTTGGGCCGTTCGAGGAAAAAGGACTTGCAAGTCTGTGGAGAAGGCGGAGAATCACGAAAAAGTCCCACGCTGGTCGTGGGCAAGAATCCAAATCGGAAATGTCAAATAATGCTTCACCACCATCGCAGGAGGGTGCCGCCAAATGACGCGTCGGAAATTATCCAGTTGTTGTTTCATTGGTGTAGCGGGGATGATTTTCGCCGCATGAACAGGCGCAGGTATCGACTGGGTTGCCGCATACCCATAAAGCCTTACACACATTCGGTGTTCAATGACATAACATTTATTGGAGGATTACGATGAACTTTAAAAGGCTTCTTTTTAGCATCGCTGTTGTGATTTCAACGTATGGATTGCGGGCGCAAAGCGACGATTTATCCAACGAGTGGCACGCAACGATCAAAGTGGTGGACGAGTCTGGTGTGCCCGTCGGGGGAGCAGATGTAGCCGCTGGTTACTTTGTTGCGCCGCCACCGGGTGAGTCTATCGCAAAAGAAAGCATTGATGGTCTCACCGATTCAAACGGCCTTTTTATCGCTTCTCATCGCGATCGTTCGATTACGTTGGGCTTTCGCGCCCACAAAGAGGGATATTATGTGACCCATGTGGATTATCCGCTCGGGATGCCTAACGAGTACAATGTTGCCAAGTGGAATCCGAGCTTCACGCTAGTGCTCAAGAAGATCACCGAGCCGATCCCAATGTATGCCAAGAAGATTCTCGGAGGACCCCCTGTTCAAAATCAGCCTGTTGGCTATGATTTGATGGCTGGTGATTGGGTCGCACCTCAGGGCAAGGGGCAGCACAGCGATATTATTTTTACGCAGACTCTCAGCGGAAAGCCCCCGTACGACTATGAATTGAAGTTGACGGTTAGTTTTCCCAATCCAGGCGATGGAATTCAAGAATTCAACGTGCCGCAAGGACTAAATCCGGGCAGCGGATTGAAATCCCCGCGATTAGCGCCGCTCAACGGCTATCAAGCGCAGATTGTCAGAGAAGCCCGGAATCATCCGGGGGAGGAGGCCAAGCACTCGGATTACAACGAAAACCGGAATTACTTTTTTCGTGTGCAGACATTTTTGGACCAAAATGGCAACGTCAAAAGCCCACTTTACGGCAAAATTTATGGGGACTTCGTGCAGTTTTCGTACTATCTGAATCCAACGCCAAATTCGCGCAACATGGAATTTGACCCGAAGCAAAATTTGTTAAAGAGGCTAAAATCCTTTGAACAAGTCAACTATCCTTGACAAAAAGCGATCAACCAGAGCTGTGAGGAACTGAGCCACGCCAAAGTGGTAATGTCAACGCCCATCACTCAGAACAATACGCCGAGAACAGGCGAAAGCCGAGTTGCAGGGACAATTCGTTCTCCTGGCCGTCCCCTTCCACCACGTCGCCGCTCCTCAATGCCTGGGAGGGAAAATGTCGTCCAAATCGTCCAATGTCCAATGGGTCAAACTATAACTTTGCCCAAATTGGACTCTAATCATGGCCGTCTTCGAGCAGGATGGGACAAAGTTATGGGTGACCCCCTTGCCTGCAAGGCCAGGCGTCGGTCATGAATGGCAGGGCGCGCAGTCCTCTGCGTGCCGGTGTCAGTCCTAACTATTGACACTAGCGCGTCAAAAGGGTCAAACTATGACTTTGCCCAAATTGGAGTTGAATCATGGCCGTCTTTGAGCAGGATGGGACAAAGTTATGGTGCCGGTGTCAGTCCTAACTATTGACACTAGCGCGTCAAAAGGGTCAAACCAGAATGGCGCTTAGATAAGGCGTAAATCATTGCGAATCAACGTGATATATGAGTGGTAAAAAATCACCAAACGTCAGTCTCGTCAGGCCTCTCTGAGGGAAGCCACCAAAGCGATTTTCGGGCCTTCCCATCACGACTCGAAAGCGCCTCGGCCCCCCCGCCGAACACTCTTCGTCCGAGCGGCCCGTATCCAGAGGTTTGAAGCGCAGACTGACAGGCGAGGGCGCCTGTCAGCACACGCGGGGGCGCGTATGCTCCCCATTGCAAGAGCCGCTTGGGGTGATTATTCGTGCCGGTGTCAGTCCTAACTATTGACACTAGCGCGTCAAAAGGGTCAAACTATAACTTTGCCCAAATTGGAGTTGAATCATGGCCGTCTTTGAGCAGGATGGGACAAAGTTATGGTGACCCCCTTGCCTGCAAGGCCAGGCGCCGGTCATGGATGGTAGGGCGCGCAGTCCTCTGCGCGCCGCACGACGGTGGTGCGGCGTTGATTCCAGAGTCCGACGGCGGGCAGCGGAGTGCCCGCCCTACCTTTCCCCGCCCAGCCATTTTTGTTGAATTTTGGGCGGTGTCTTAATTGGTCTGAGTGGTCAAACCAAACCATAACTTTGCCCAATTTGGAGTTGAATCATGGCCGTCTTTGAGCAGGATGGGACAAGGCTATAGGGCGTGTTGCCCAAATCGAAATGGAAAAAATTGGTACATGAAAACCAAATTCGGCCTGTTCTGGATTTGCCTGCCGGGAATGTTGCTCCTGCCCGCCGGTTTGCGCGCGCAATTCACGTCCACCACCAACAATGGCGCATTTGTGATTACGGGCTATGCGGGTCCGGCCAGCTCGGTGACCATCCCCGGCACGACTAACGGATTTCCGGTGATCATCGGTGACAATGCCTTCTTCTATCAAAGCACCTTGACCAATCTGACGATCATGAACGGCGTCCTGGACATAGGCAGCAATGCCTTCAGCGGCTGCACCAACCTGACCGGCGTGGCGATTCCCGGCAGCGTCACCAACATCGGCAGCTACGCCTTCAATTACTGCCCCGGCTTGACCAATATAACGATCTCGAATGGCGTGGCCAACATCGCCGGGGGCGCATTCGGGCTGACGATGATACGGAGCATCATCGTTCCTGGCAGTGTCACCAACATCGGATCGAGCGCCTTTGAGTCCTGCTACGAGCTGGCCAGTGTCACGATCTCGAACGGCGTCAAAAGCATCCAGAGCAATGCCTTCTATGGCTGCAACCGGATAACCAGCGTGTTAATTCCCGGCAGCGCCGCCAGTGTCGGGGTGGGGGCTTTTGAAGACTGCGCGTCCCTGACCAACATTGCGGTGGATGGGTTGAACCCCAATTACGCGAGCATGGCGGGAGTTTTGTTTGACAAGACGTTGACCAAGCTGCTGGAGTGGCCTGGCGGCGGCAATGGCGGTCTCAGCTATGTCATCCCCGGCAGCGTGACGAGCATCGGGGATTCGGCGTTTGAAGTATGCATGCTGACCAACGTGACGATTCCCAACGGCGTGACCAGCCTCGGGGACAGCGCCTTTTCCGGCTGCACCCAATTGCCCGGCATAGCCATTCCCGGCAGCGTGACGGACATTGGCGACGGGCCATTGAGTTACTGTTTGAAGATGACCAACATCGTCGTGGATCCGGCCAATCCAAACTACGCCAGCGCGGGTGGTGTGCTGTTTGACAAAGCGTTTCGCACCTTGATCCGGTATCCCGCGGGCAACACCGGGAGCTATGCCATTTCCAACAGCGTGGTGAACATCGCGAGCGAGGCCTTCGAGTCCGGCAACTTGACGGCCGTGACGATTCCCGAGAGCGTGACCAACATCGGGGATTGGGCGTTCGCATATTCCTCGCTGACAGACATGACTATCCCCGGCAGCATCGGGAACATCGGGAGCAACGTGTTCTTGAACTGCAATTATTTGACCAACGTGACGATCCTGGATGGCGTGACCAATATTGGTAGTTGGGCGTTTTACGCTTGTCAGGGCCTGAACACCGTGACCATCCCCGCCAGCGTCCAAAGCATAGGCGTTTTTGCATTCGACAACTGCCCCAGCTTGAGGAACGTCTATTGCCTGGGCAATGCGCCGACAGTGGTTACGACTCCTTTCGCCGGAAGCAGTTGGGTCTTCAACGAAGACCCCGGGACAGTCAATTACCTGCCGGGCACCACTGGCTGGACCACTAACTTTGGCGGCATGCCCACAGCCGTGTGGAATCCCAAAGTAGAAACCGACAATGCCAGCTTTGGCATGAAGACGAATCAATTTGGATTTAACATCATCTGGGCCGGCGGGCGGACGGTGGTGGTGGAAGCCTGCACGGATCTTGGCCACCCCGATTGGCAGCCGTTGCAAACCAACACGCTCACCGGCGGCACGGTTTATTTCAGTGATTCACAGTGCATCAATTATCCCGTCCGTTTCTACCGTCTCCGCTTGCCGCAATAGATTCAAATTGGCAGGATAACAATATATGAAACTGGCTAAGCTGCAAGAAACCAAGTCAACGATTCGCTTCAGTGCCAAGTTGTTTCGGCCCAGGGCAACCGAAAAGACTGGATCGTGGAGCCTTCTAACTCTGCCCAAGAACGCGAGTGCGAAGCTTCCATCACGAGGTATGACGATGGTTGAGGGAACCATCAATGGCTTGCCTTTTCGAGCCGCTCTCGAAGCAAACGGCAAAGGAAGCCACTGGCTCAGGGTGAACAAAGCCATGCACGAGGCCGCAGGGGCCGAGGCTGGAGACACGGTAACGGTGGAGATTACGCGGGCCGGAGAAGAACCGGAGATGAGGGTGCCAATGGATCTACGCAAAGCTCTTGCCACTGTCCCGCTGGCGCAGGCATCGTGGGCGGATATCACACCCATCGCGCGCCGGGACTGGATTTTCTCAATAAGCACAGCCAAGCAACCGGAAACGCGCCAGCGCCGGATCGAAAAAGCTTGCGACATGCTGGCCTCTGGCAAGCGACGATTATGTTGTTTTCCCGGCATAAAGTGGCTGATGAAAGACCACGCAAAATCATGCGGAATATGGCTTCCGTTGCCGAACTCAAAAAATCTTTGATAAGGGGCGGAGCGGCAGCGCCTCGGAGGCAGTGGTTGGCGCCCCCGCCGACCACACAGCGAGGCGCAGCCGTTGCGGTCTGAGGCGCTTAAAACCAAGACTGGCCGGCGAGGGCGCCGGCCAGCACATCCCGATTCGGAATCGGGACGCATGCCCTCCCCGCGCATTCGCCTTCGCCAAAACAGTGCCGAGATGCGCCCATTCTCCGTTTTTGTTGAATTTTGCAACTTGAACGTTGCGGTTTACCGTCTAACCTAGAGTGTGCGCCGCGCACGCCTCATGCCGCAAAACGAGAATGATACGCTGGTGGATTTGCCCGAAGGGTTGCGCCTGGCAGTTTGAAAAGGTCGAGCAACGCCTCTGGCGGGTGGAGACCACGACGGCGGTGTGCTGTGTCGCGGCCAGCCTCATTTTTTCCTTGCTCGCCGTTTTTCTGTCCGACCGGCTTTGGGAAACACCGGTCTGGCTGCGGGTCTTGATTTTCCTGGGCGGACTGGGCGGAGCCACGGCGGCCCTGCTGGGCTGGGCGCACCATTGGGTTTGGCGCCGCCGCGACATGCAGGCGCTGGCCGCGCTGGTGCAAAGGAAATACCGGCGGCTGGGCGACCGCCTGCTCGGCATCGTGGAGTTGGCCAAGGAAACCCGGCATCTGCCCAATTTCTCCCCCGCCCTCTATCACGCCGCCATCGGCCAGGTGGCCGAGCAGGCGCAAAATTTCGATTTCCAGCAAAGCGTCAACGCAAGGCCGGCCAAAAACCTCGGCTGGACGGCGGCGGCTTTGGCGCTCTTGCTGCTCGCCTCCTCCCTGGCGCTGCCCCAGGCCAGTTGGAACGCCTTGGCGCGCTGGATCAAGCCGGCCGCAGACGTGCCGCGCTACACCCTGGTCGTCCTGGACGGCTTTGAGCAGAAGCTGATCGTGCCGCACGGGGAGCCGTTCGAGATTTCCGGCACGGTGCGCTACCGCTCCTTTTGGAAACCGTCCCAAGTTTTTGGCTGGCTCGGGCGCCAGCCCAAAATCCAATCCACCGTGCAGTCGGGCCGGGTCCGCCTGCAAATTCCGGGCCAGGTGGAGAACGGCGTTTTGAAGGTGCAGGTGGGCGACGCGCTGGCGCAGGTGACCATCCTGCCCAATCACCGGCCTTCCTTGCAGCAGCTTGCCGCCTCGGTTCACCTGCCCGACTATTTGCGGTATCCCGACCAGACCGAGCCGGTGCAGAGCGGGACTTTTCGGGCGCTGGAGGGGAGCCGGGTCGGTTTTGTCGGAACGGTCAGCCGTCCGCTGGCCGCGGCCTCCATGCAAGGCGGCGACCAAAGCCCGGCGGCGCTCAAAGTGCAAGGCCCGACTTTTTCGAGCGAGCCGGCCGAAACGGAGGGGGCGGGCGAGCTGGTTTTCAATTGGCGCGACCAATTGGGTCTGACCAACGCCGCGCCCTGGCGGCTGGCCCTGCAGCCGGAAAGCGACCACCCGCCCCTGCCCGACCTGCCCGACCAGCCGCGGGCGACGGCCATGTTGGACACCGACGTGATGCACATTCGCGCCCAGGCCCAGGATGATTTCGGCGTGCGCGCTCTCGGTTTGGTCTGGGCGGTGGTGGCCGATGCCGGGGCGGCCGACACCATGTCAACGGAGATCAAGGCGGAAATGACTTCCGCCCAGGAGAAAAAGGTGGAGGAGGTTTTTCTGTGGAGTCCCACACTCTATCGCATCCCGGCGGACTCCACCGTGGAATTGCAGGGCTTTGCCCGCGATTATTTTCCCAAACGCGAGCGCGCCCGCACCGCCTCTTATCTCATCCGCGTGCTCAGCCCGGAAGCCCACGCCGAAATGTTGCGCCAGAACCTGGAGGCGCTCATGGCCCAGATTGAGGACGTTACCCGGCTTCAGGAAAAAATCGTGTCGGACACGCGCGAGGTCGAGGAGTCCTCCCACGATCTGCCCGGCGCGCCACAATTTGCCCGCCTCACCCAGAGCAAGGAAGAGCAACTGCAAAATGCCCAGCGCCTGGCGGAATTGAGCCGCCAGGGCCAAAACACCGTGCGCGAAGCCATGAAGAACGCCCTGATTCCCGAAGACACCATCCGGCAGTGGAGCCAGACATTGCAGCAGTGGCAAAAGTTGTCCGAGGACAAGATGCAGGAGGCGGCCCGGGCCATGCAGGCCGCCGCGCAGGATGCCAAGGCCGCGCCCCAGTCGCAAAGCTCTCCATCGCAGGCGCAGAATTCTCAATCGCAGCAGTCCCAGAACTCCCCATCGCAGCCAGCGCAGAATTCCCAATCGCAACAGTCGCAAAATTCCCCATCGCAACAACAGAATTCGCAATCCCAGCAATCCCAGAATTCCCAGAACTCCCAATCCCAGCCGCAGAATGCCAGGGCGCAGGAGGAGGACGCCAAACGGCTGGAGCAGGAGCTGGCGGAGGCGGAGAAACGCGCCGAGGAAGTCCTGGAAGCTCTTCAGAAAATGGAGCAAAACGCCAACAAAAACCTGGACCAGTTGCAGGCCCTCACCCTGGCCCAACGCCTGCGCCGGGTCGGCGACGAGGAACAAGGTTTGGGCGGGCAGTTGACCACCAACCTGACCGACACCATCGGCCTGCCGCCCCAGGATTTGCCCGAACAATTCAAACGGCTCAACACCAGCTTCGTCAAACGCCAGGGCGGCGCCCATGATGAATCGGCCGCCTTGCAGGCTGAAATCAGCCGCTTTTTTGAGCGCACCCAAAAACCCAATTACGGCAAGGTCAGCCAGGACATGAAGGATTCCCACGCCTCCGATGAGCTGGACCGGATGGGCGGCCTGATCCAAAGCAACATCACCATCCAAACCTCGTTGGACCTGACCAACTGGTCCGGACGTTTTCAGAAATGGGCCGACGACCTCCAACCCAAGGAGCAGGCCGGCCAGGGCGGCAACGGCCAAGGCCCGCCGCCGCTGGATCTGACCAAACAGTTGATCGCCCTGCTGCGCCTGCGGGAAAGGGAATCCAACCTGCGCGACCAAACCGGCGTGCTGGAATGGAGCAAGGAGACCACCCCCGACTACAAGGAGCAGGCCGGTTCACTCGCCGCCACCCAGGGCAACCTGGGCCAGGCCCTGGACCTCATCCACCAAGCCACCCCGGTCCCGGCCTTTAACCCGCCCTTTGCGCAAGTGGCCTCCGCCATGCAGGAGGCCCAGGGGCTTTTGGCCAAACCTCAGACCGACGCCGTGACCGACGGCACCGAGGCTAGGTCCGTGGATGCGCTTTCCGATCTGATCAACCTCATCAATGAAGCCGCCCAACGCGCCCAACAACAGCAGGGACAACAGCAGGACCAAGGCGGCGGCAACAGCGCCGAAGAAATGGCTTTTCTGACCCGCATGATGCGCAGCAGCAACCCGAACGGTCCGCCCGGCCTGCAACCGCCGGGGCCGGGCGGCAACGGCGGCGGCAACCTGTCCGGCGGAACGACCGACCAGGCGGGCCACCCCATCGGCGGCGACGCGGCGGGCCGAGGCGCGGCCGGGCGCAACGTCCTCAAAGCGGCGGGCGTCATCCAGAATTCCCCCGCCGAATTCCGCGACGCCCTGGAGAACTACTTCCACAACGTCGAAAAACCCAACCCCTGACCGCCGTGGCGCAAATGTGAAAGTGAGGTTGAAGAAATGTGGTTTCAACGTAGGTTAAGCTTTGCGCGCTGAGAATTGAATCTTGAACTTTAAACCCGCCATGCTCCTGGCCCTGGCGTGCCTGGCCCCCGCCGGCGCGCGCGGACAATTAACTTTCACCGGCTCGGCCGAGATTTTGCCCGAACAGGTGGACCGCATGTACCTCAAAGGCATGGATTACCTGGTCCGCACCCAGGCGGCCGCGGGCAATTGGCCGGATGCAACCAGCGGGCCTGCGGCCATCGCCGGCCTGGCGGTGGTCAGCCTGCTGGCGCACGGGGATGACCCCAACTTCGGCCCTTACGCCCACGCCATCCATAGCGGGGTGGATTATCTATTGAAGCACCAGGATCAAAAGACCGGCTACATCGGCCCGAAGCATGTACAATCACGGCTTCGCCACTTTGGCCCTGGCGGAATCTTACGGCGCGGTCAACGACGAGCGGCTGGGGCCGGCATTGCAGAAGGCCGTCCGGCTCATCCTCAACGCCCAGGAGGCCAGCGGCGCCAAGGCTTGGCGATATATGCCCGACTCGCGGGACGCCGACACCACCGTCAGCGGCGCCCAAATGGTGGCGCTCATGGCGGCGCGCAATGCCGGGATTCCGGTTCCGGAAAAGAGCATCCAGGACGGCCTGCACTTCTATTTCTCCTGCCAGACTCCGGATGGGGGCATCGGCTATGTCTCGGCCCAAGGCCCCAACGCCACCCGGACCGCCATCGGCTGCCTGGTCATGGCGCTGGCCAAGGAAAAAAACTCGACGGCCTTTCAGTCCGCCTTCCAGTTTCTGAGGAACGCGGGCAACGACATGCAATATCCGGCCTATTTTCGCTACTACGCTTCCCAGGCCTTCTTTCACGCCTCGCCGGAAATGTGGAACAATTGGAATCACGACAACATCAAAAACCTGCGGGCCAGCCAAAACACCGATGGGAGCTGGGACGGGCCGATCGGGAGCACTTTTAACACCGCCGGTTCGCTCCTCTCCCTGGCGCTGAATTATCGCTACCTGCCCATCTATGAGCGCTGACCCGTCCTCCGCTTTTCTCCTGGCGCTGTGCTGCTGGCTGGCGGCGCCGGCCGATCCCGCGGCCGCCGCGGCGGTGGCGGCGGCGGCGCCGGCCACGGATGATCTGTTGCAATTCCTCGACGGGGCGGTTCTGCACGGGGCTTTGCAAAGCGTGGATGCCGCGCGCGGGCTGCGCTGGCAGCATCCGGATGCGAAAACCCCGTTTGATCTAATGCCCGCGCATGTGGATTTCGTGCGCTTCCCCCAGGCCAAATCGCTGGCCCTGACCCCCTCCTGCCATATTCGCTTCGCCGGCGGCGATGATTTGTTCGGTTCTCTCCTCTCCCTGGATGGCCAGACCATGCAATTCAACACCTGGTTTGGCGGCACGCTGAACATCCCGCGCGCGGCCATCCAAACCATCACCTTTTTGCCGAAAAACTATGCCATTGTTTATGAAGGGCCGGCCGATGCCTCCGAGTGGACGATCTCGGCCGCACGGCAAAATGTCCGCCTCGGCGGCATGAACGGGCGCATGCTCAACGGCAACATCGTCATCCTGGGTGGCGGCCAGTTGGTCATCGGCGGGAACACCTTCACCTCCTCCCAACCCGGCCCGCCCACCTGGACTTATCGGGACGGATGTTTTCTCACCGCCGGGGCGGCCGTGCTGGGCCGCGATTTCAACCTGACCGGCTCTTCCACCCTGGAATTCGATCTGGCCTGCGAGGGCGGTTTTAGTCTGACCCTGGGCCTCTACAGCGCGACGCTCGACCGGGTGGACACGCAGTATGCCCTCCCGCGCGGCGGAATTGGTGTCAACAATAAC
Source organism: uncultured Verrucomicrobiae bacterium (assembly GCA_963707025.1). Lineage (GTDB taxonomy): Bacteria > Verrucomicrobiota > Verrucomicrobiia > Limisphaerales > Palsa-1400 > JBEKOF01. Next base: position 31,023 of record CAVPOM010000011.1, read on the forward strand.
TCAATCGTGCTGGAACTGGACAACTCCCGGGTTGCCCTGCTCCGGGCCGGCCGGGGTTGGGACCCCAATGCGCCGCCCAATGGGATGCTGACGAATTTTGACACGCACGGCAAACCGGCGCGCGTCACCCTCAATTGCAACAAGGAAGAAGGCAGCCTGACCGTGCTGGTGGACGGCGCGGAGATCCGGCGCTGGACGGACATTGGCAATTTCAGCGACTTTGGCACCGGCTTTGTCGTGCAAAACCAGCCCACCGGCGCCACGGTCAAGTTGAGCCATTTCAAAATCAGCCGGTGGGAGGGCCGGTATGAACCGGCCATCGCCGCCGCCGGCGCGACCAATGCCGACTTGGTTTCCTTCATCAACCGCGACAAGGCCGGCGGAAAAATCCAGGGCATTGCCGGCGGGAAGCTGGACGTGGACCTGGGCGGCAACGTCCTGCACATTCCCTGCGAGCGGGTGCGGCGGATTGATTTCGCCCAGTCCAGCGCGGTGGCCGAACCGCGCGGCCCGTGGGAGGTTCGCGCCGTCTTCCCTGGCGGCGGCAGTGTTTCCTTCCAATTGGAAAAGTGGGACGACACCGCCATTGCCGGCCACAGCGCCCTGTTCGGGGCCGTGGCCTTCCAACCCGGCTCCATCCGCCAAATGGAGTTTAATCTGGACCGGCTCAGAACCGGACCCGCCGCCGCCTTCCCGGAGAATGAATTCGATGCGCTGGACCAATAACCCGGACATTTCAGGACCGCGCCCAAATCCGGCGGGTGGCAACGGCGGCCTGATGCTGTCAAACGCAGTTTTTTTACAGAAGGGCAGGTCTTGCGCCGGGCCAGTGGCCCGGCGGGACGGGTCCCGACTGCATCGGGATTCCACCCATGAACTGGGGAAGATGCGGGCCAAGGCATTCCTGGCCGCCTGGCTGTTCCTGGCGGCGGCTCTGGCCGCGCCCGCGGCCGATTCGACCAACTCCGCCCGCGACACCTTGCTGCTGTGCAACGGCGACTCGCTGGAAGGGGGTTTGCTCTCCATTGACGCGCGCCAGGTTGTCCACTGGAAACACGCGGATGTGGCCGAACCGATCGAATTCAAACTGGAGGGCGTTTCCCAGCTTGACCTCCACCCGCCCGCGCCGCCGGACCGGGGCAGCAACTATCCCTGCAAAGTATTCCTGACCCAGGGCGACGTGCTGGAGGCAAGCCTGGTTTCCTGCACGCGGGACACCCTTTGCCTCCAGACCTGGTATGCCGGTCCATTGAAAATTCCGCGCAAACAAGTGCAATCGGTTTATTTCTTCCCAACCACGCCGGATATTTTCAACGCCATCGGGCCGGAGGGTTGGACGCAAGGCGCGGTGACGGGGGCATTGGCCGGGGCGGTCCCGGGGTCGAGGCGGGCCAATGGACCTTTCGCGATGGCGCGTTCTATGCCGCCAAATCCGCCTCCATTGCCCGCGACATCAAGCTGCCGGACACGGCCGACCTCCAGTTTGACCTGGCTTGGAGCAGCAACCTCACTCTTTCCGTCGCCCTCTATACCGATTCACTCCAGCCCATCCTCATCGCCGACAAGGATAGCGCGCCTAAATTTGGCGCCTTCTACAGCATGCGTTTTCAACAATTGTTTGTGGAGGTGGCGCGGATCAAACAAAGGGTGGAGCTTGTTTCCCTGCCCCCGGCGGTCGTGCCCGCCTTTTCTCAAACCAACCGCGTCCACATTGAGATCCGCGCCCGCAAGAAATCCAACACCCTGGCCCTGGCGGTGGACGGCCAGTGGCTCCAGGTCTGGAATGACACCAATGGTTTTGTGGGAGAAGGCACCGGGGTGCGATTCGTCCATAACGGCATGGGCCAGGTCAAAGTCAGCAACCTGCGCCTGGCCCCTTGGGACGGCGTGTGGGAGGCCGATCAAACCAATGTTCCGCCCTCCGACCAGGACGTCGCCTGGCTGACCAACACCACCACCCTGGCCGGCGTGATCGAATCGCTCGCCGACGGCAAGATGACCCTGCGCGGCAAACGCGACAAGGTGGAGGTCCCGCTCGGCCGGGTCCGGCGCCTGGCCTTCGCCCCGCCGCAGGACGAACCGGCCCGGGAATTGCCTGGAACCGTCCATGCCATTTTCGCGCATGGCGGCCCGGTCACTTTTCAATTGGAAAGCTGGGCCGCCGACGGAGTCAACCTGCGCAGTCCTGTTTTTGGCCAAGCCAAATTCGACCCGAATGCCTTCCGCCGGCTCGTTTTTCACCCCCTGGACACCATCGCCGGCGAGGGCACCAACGGCGGAACCGGTTTGCGTTAATCAAGGTGACTTTATCCCTGCTTGCAACAATCGTCGAAGCTCCAGCGAACTTCGAGGCTTGCATGAAAGGCCTCTCTTGAACTGCAATCCCACAGAACCACCCATTTCCGACAAGATTCTCAGTCCGCTGTATTACGGGGGAATATCCAATGTCGGGGGAATGATTGTCAGGGGAATGGGAAAAAACAATGTCAGGTTTATTCCCCTGACATCTCCCCTGTCTTTTCCATTTTCGCAGGTAACGCTTCCTGGACGCACCGGCGCGGCTCACTGGCGGCGGCGCCACCAGAACATCCGCTCCAGATTGGTCCGGTTCGGGTAGGAACGCGGGACCCATTCCTCCAGCAAATCAAATTGCGGCGAAAACCGCTCCCAGATTTCCGCCCGCGTCGTGCCAAAGGGCGGACCCTCCGTGTCGGGGATCAAATAATGCACGGCCAGGAAGTCGCCGCCGGGCTTGAGCCAGCGCCGCACGGCCGCCACATAATCCCCGCGCCGGCCGGGATCAATGGCGCAAAAAAGCGTGTGCTCGAAAATCCAATCGAACGGCCGCGGCGGTGTGTCGCTCAGAAAATCGGCCAGGATGAATTCGGCGGACAAGCCGGCGGCGCGCGTCTTTTCGGCCGCCAGACGGACGGCGCTGGGGGAAATGTCGCAGCCCGTCGCGGCCAATCCCGCCCCGGCCCAGACGCGCGCATCGTGCCCCGTGCCGCAGCCCGGCACCAGCACCGTGCCGCGCGCCAACTGCGGCCGGGCCGCCAAAAAATCCACCAGGCCGGGCGCGGCCTCGCCCTTTTCCCACGGCATGTCGCCGGTTTGATAACGTTCTTCCCAATCGGTTGGCATGTGGATGGCCTGATTCCAGCGACGGTCATAGACCGCCGCTACAGCCTGCTACGATGCGGCGATGGTTCCGTCAACCAACTCCACCACCCGCGGGGCGCGCGCGGCGATCCTGGCGTCGTGCGTGGCCATGATCAGCGTGGCCCGCCGCTCCTCGCGCAGCGCGCAGAGCAAATGGATGATCTCCTCGCCGGTGTGCGAATCCAGGTTGCCGGTGGGTTCATCGGCCAGGATCAAATCCGGCTGGTTGACCAGCGCGCGGGCGATGGCCACCCGTTGTTGTTCGCCGCCGGACAATTCGTAGGGCCGGTGCTCCAGGCGCGCGCCCAAACCGACCCGCTGGAGCAACTCGCGTCCCCGCGCCGCCGCTTCCTTGCGGGCCAGGCGCGCCATCCGCGCCGGCAGGGCCACATTTTCCAGCGCGCTCAATTCGGGCAGCAAATGGTAGGCCTGAAAAACAAAACCGACGCGGCGGTTGCGCAGCCGGGCCAGGGCGCGGGCGGGCAGGGCGCGCAGATCGGCTCCGTCAAATATAATTTCTCCGGCGTTGGGCAGGTCCAGCCCGCCCAGCAGGTGCAGCAGCGTGCTTTTCCCCGCCCCGGACGCGCCGCGCAGGGCCAGGAACTCGCCGCGCTGCACCGTCAGGGCAATGTCCCGCAGGACCTCCAGCCAGCGCCGGCCCATGAGATAGGACTTGCCCACCCCGCGCGCCGTCAGGATCGGTCCGCGCGCCGTCGCCGGCGCCAGGGCCGGCGGTTCCGGGCAGGCCTCATTCATGGCGCAGCGCCTCCACCGGTTGCAGACGGCTGGCCTTCCAGGCGGGAAACAGCCCGGCCAAAACACAGGCGCAAAAGGCCGTCCCGCAAATCAATAAAATGTCGCCGGTTTCAATCGAATAGGGCAAGTCATAGACCTGGTAAATGGAGGGGGGGAGCAAATAGATGTGGGTAACATCGCGCATGAAATGGAGAAACTCATTGAGATAATGCAAGGCCAGGTTGGCCAAGCCAAACCCCAGCCCGACGCCCAGGATCCCGACCACCACGCTTTGGCTGAGAAACAGCGCCAGCACCTGCCCGTTGCTCGCGCCCAGCGCCTTGAGAATGCCGATCTCGCGGGTTTTTTGCACGACGAACGTGATCTGGCTGCTCACAATCCCAAAGGCGGCCACGATCATGATAAAAAACAGCAGGATAAACATCATGTTCTTCTCCACGGCCAGCGCGTTGAAAATATCGGGCGAATCCTGCCGCCAGGTCACCAGGCGCAGGGGTTCCTTGAGCGCGGCCTGCAATTCGCCCGCCACGCTGTCCACGCGGAATTCGTCCCGCAATTTCACCTTGATCCCGGTTACGCTGTCCTCCGGCAACTCAAAGACACGGGCTGCGTCTTCCAGCGACGCTACCAGATGGGTTCTGTTATAGATGGGAAAACCCACGTCAAAAATACCCCGCACCGTAAATTCCGATGGCAGGACCACCTCTGCGTTGGTCTTGCGGGCGGCGTCCGCCATTTTTTTCAGGCTGCGCCCAGAATAGATCGCCAGGCGGTCGCCCACTTGGAGGCGCAGATAATCCGCCAAGTCGCTCCCCACCAGCAAACCCTTGTCGCCCACGTCAAATTTGCCATTGGTGATGCTGCTGGGCAGCACCGTGACGCTCCCCTCGCTGCCCGGATCAATTCCATCCAGGATCGCCGCGGCATAGTTGGAGTCGTCCACGCTCTGCTCGGTTTGGGCCACGACCTCGCCGGTAATAAACGGCGCCACGCCCACAACCTCGGGCTGGCGGGTGATCTCCTTGAGCAACACCGGGTAATTGGTCATGGCGGAGTAGTCGGAGTTGTAAACCTTGAGATGCGCGTTGAAGCCCAGGATGCGAGTGCGCCATTCCTGGTCAAAACCGCTCATCACGGCGATGACCACGATCAACACCGCCACGCCCAGCAAAACCCCGATCACCGAGATGACCGTAATGACAGAAACAAACGTCCGCCGCGGACGCAAATAGCGCAGCGCCAAAAATGCCTCAAAGGGCGGCATCCGGACCGGGATTACGGTTGGGCCGGCGGAATATCAATGGGGTGAAAGGGCTCGCCAAAACGGCCGTAATCGAAGCGATCAATGTTGTAATCATCCATGTCCACCACCCGCAGATAACGGTAGCGCAGGACCACCGTCCCGTCCTCCACCTTTTCCGGCACGCCATAGACGATGGCCAGCTTGCCGGGGCTGGCGAAGCTTTCCGCCGCGTCGCTGCCGGCCATCGGGTCGTTGCGGCGCAACACCCAGTCCGTGCAGAACAGACCTTCGCCGTGCGAGGAGACGTTGAGTTGCACCTCGCCGAAGCAGCGGTCCTCCTCCCAGTTAAAATAATGATGCTCGAACGTCGTCTTCGCATGAATCAAGCCGTCCTTCCCCGTCTCCGCATCGGTGTGGAGGATGATCCCGGCCCAGCCCACGCCGGCGTTGGTGTATAAATCCAGGTTCTGGCGGATGTCGCCCGGATAAATATCCAGCTTGTCCTTGATGATCTCCGTGTTCTCCGGCCGGGTGGCGGCCAGATAGGTCACATCGGTGGCGCAGGCGAAAAGAAAGGGCACGGCGCCCAGGAGCAGAGCGATAAGGCGATTCATAAATTTATTCAGTTTTCGGCAAAACCAGCGCGAGGACCGGCGGCAGTGAGTTGCCGCGCGTCCGGCCAGCCTTGACCAGAATAAACCTACCTCATCCGCGCTTATATTTCCACAATTCTTTTTAGGGGCCCTTATTTCGCCAAGGCCCGCAGCCTGGCCAGGTTTTCCACGTCTTCGTGCAGGTCTTCCGATTTGGGGGTTTCCAGGCAGCCGGGGGACGCCGGAAAACGGGCGTCGTTGACGAGGTGGCGGAAGCCGGCCAAACCGATTTTGCCCTGGCCGATGTGCTCATGGCGGTCCACCCGCGAGCCGAGGCCGGTTTTGGAATCATTGAGGTGAAAGGCCAGAATTTCCTTGCGGCCGATCAGCTTGTCCACCTTCCGAATGGCCGCGTCCCAGCCCTTGCCCGTCCGCAAATCGAATCCCGCCGCAAAAAAGTGGGCCGTGTCCAGGCAAAGGCCCAGCCTTTCCGGCTGCCGGACCGCGTCGAAAATCGCCGCCAGGTGCTCGATTTTGTGGCCGAGGCACGTGCCCTGGCCGGCGGTGTTTTCCAGCGCCAGGCGCACGCCCGAGTTTTTCGTTTTGGCCAGGACCTCATCCAGTCCCGCCACGATGAGTTCCAGCCCGCGCGCCTCGCCCGCGCCCAGGTGCGCGCCCGGATGCAGGACCAAAAACGGCAGCCCCAGCGCGGCGGCGCAGGAAATTTCCTGGAGCAACGATTGCAGCGAGCGGGCGCGGTTGGGCGAAGGCGGCCCGCCCAGGTTGATGAGGTAGCCGGCGTGGCCGAAGACTACCTTGAAGCCGGCCCGCGCCCGTGCCGCGGCAAAGGCCGCCGCCTCGTCCGGCCCCGGCGGTTTGCCCAGCCACTGCATGTTATTCTTGACAAAAATCTGGACCACTTCGCAGCCGAGGGACGCCCCGCGTTGCAGCGCCGTGCCAAGCCCCCCGGCCGTGGAACAGTGCGCGCCAAAAATCATGCGGGAATAGTGGATGAGACAAGGGTTTAGGCAATGGCGTTTTTTACGGATCCCAAACATTTTTTTCCAAATCAAACTGGATCTAATCCCATGACTTGCGCAAACTCTCTCCGTGAGCACAGATAAGTTGCCGCGGTTTATTCGGGAGAATTACGAGTTGCACGAGTGGCGGCACGCCACGGCAATTCTGCAAAACGACTTTCCGGGAGAATACGCTGACGTGGTTGGTGTGTTAAGCAGGTTGAGGTTACGAAGGAGCTGGATTCAGGTCGGTGGCGGCAACAAAACCGAACTTGCCAAGTGGATAGATAAAGAACTGGGGCTGAAGGGGTGGATACCGAAGAATTTCGACACCAAGATTTCAGTGGACGGCGTGGAAACTCTATCTCCTACGCATGAAATCAACTGCTTCAAAAATCGGGTCGCGTTGGAACTGGAGTGGAATAACAAGGACCCATTTTTCGACCGGGATTTGAACAACTTTCGGCTGCTGTTCGATCTTCGTGCCATCTCGGTCGGAATTATCCTCACACGCTGCGATGAATTGCAGGAGATTTTCAACCAACTCGGCCGTGGTTCCTCTTACGGGAATTCGACAACACACATTTCCAAACTTGTGCCTCGAATTCTCGGTGGTGGTGGGGCAGGCTGTCCGTTATTGGTTTTTGGCATGAGGAAATCGTTGTATGAACCAGATAATTAGCCCGGCACAAGATTTGCTAAAACAGGTTCACGGTCAATACGCGACCATACTCGCTGACCCACCCTGGCGTTTCGCTAATCGCACTGGCAAAATGGCGCCAGAGCACAAGCGGTTGCTCCGCTACCCGACCATGAGCCTTGATGAGATAAAGGGCCTGCCGGTCGCAGCATTGGCGGCGCCCAAAGCGCATTTGTACCTCTGGGTGCCGAATGCTTTGCTGAATTGGGGTTTGGAGGTGGTGCAGGCGTGGGGTTTTGAATACAAGACCACCATCACTTGGTATAAGACCCGCAAAGATGGCGGGCCGGACGGTCGCGGCGTCGGGTTCTATTTTCGCAATGTGACTGAATTGCTTTTGTTTGGAGTGAAGGGCAAGAACAATCGTACTTTAAAACCGGGCCGCACCCAGACCAACATCATTGTGACTCGCAAGCGGGAGCATTCCCGCAAGCCGGATGAACTTTACCCGATCATCGAATCCTGTTCTCCCGGCCCTCGGTTGGAGCTTTTTGCTCGATTCAAGCGAGCGGGGTGGCGGCAGTGGGGCAATGAGGATGTAGAACAAAACGCAGAAGAAGGAGTCGCCCTTCGAAACGGGCACTCCGCAGAACTGGTGTCTGTTCCTGGTGGTTTCTGGTAATTCGGTTGCCTTGCCTCTCAGCTTTCGGCTGACATCGAGGCGCTGTAGAACATCCGCTAAAGTCTCTCTGGCGTTTGCAGCAAGGACGCCACGCGCGCCAGCAGGCGGCCCGCCCCGCCGCCGTCCAGCACGCGGTGGTCGAAACTCAGGGTCAAATTCGCCTCTGTTACCGGAATAAATTGCTGCTTCTGCTCATCCCAGTGAGGAACTTTTTTGCCCGCGCCCACGCCCAGCACCAGGGTTTATTCGGGCAGTGGAATGGGCGTGGCCCAGGTCAGGCCGAAAGTGCCGAAATTAGTCACCGTGGCAAACTGACCCGCTGGCGTCATTTTATAACCCTTGACAACTCGAAGCAACCATTCACTCTAAGCGCACTCTGAATCCAAACCAGAATGAACGCAGGGTTGAGATTTACTTTAACAAGACATTTTTGTATCCGGTTGTCGGAAAGAAAGTTAAGTGTTGATGATGTCAAAGCGGTTGTTCGCTCCCCATCAGACCAGAAGTTCTTGAAAAAGGGCATACATGGCGGTAAATTAAGCCGATTCAGGAAGACATCGAGCGGCAAAACGCTCGTGGTGATTGCTGAGATTAGGAATGGAGAATGCTGGATCGCCACTGCATATTATGAGAATTGAGCGTCACACATTGATGGTCACGAGCACGGCCCCGCCAACGATCGAAGTTGACCGGGAAGCGGCGGCAGTTTATGTGCGATTCAAGAGGGCATCTGTCGCCAAGACGGTGACTCGGCCCTGTGAATCAATGAATATCGCCATTGATTTGGATGCGAAAGGAGAAGTCATTGGAATTGAAGCCGTGGGGTTGACTGAATTCTCAATACAGTCCATTTTGGAAAAGGCCTGCGTGCAAGCTCCCAAGACAGACTTTTCCCGCGCTCAATACATCCCTGCCGATCTTGTGGCGGCCTAAAGTCTCTCTGGCGTTTGCAGCAAGGACGCCACGCGCGCCAGCAGGCGGCCGGCGGCGCCGCCGTCCAGCACGCGGTGGTCGAAACTCAGGGTCAAATTCGCCTCTGTCACCGGGACAAATTGTTGCTTCTCCTCGTCCCAGAATGGAACTTTTTTGCCCGCGCCCACGCCCAGCACCAGGGTTTGTTCGGGCAGCGGAATGGGCGTGGCCCAAGTCAGGCCGAAGGTGCCGAAATTTGTCACCGTGGCAATGGAACCGCCGGTGGCGTCGTTGGGCAGGCGTCGTTGCCGGGCCAGTTTGACCAGTTCATTGTAACGCCCCACCAATTCGCCCAGCCGGCGGCTGTCGGCGTGGCGCAGCACCGGCACGAGCACGCCCTCCTCCGCTTCCACTGCGAAACCGACATCAATGGCCGGGGGATGGACGATTTGATTTCCGATCAGGCGGCCGGCGGGCGCGCTGTTTTCCGCCAGGGCCAGGGCCAGCGCCCGCAGCAAATAAAGGGCCGGCCCGGCTTTGACGGCGCTGTTTTTGCGATGGGCCATCATCGCCTCCAGGTTGCAGGGCAGCGCCACGGTGGCCAGGGGCCGCGTCCAGCTCCGCCGCATGGCGTCGGCCACCGCCACGCGCATGCTGGAGGCGCTGGTCAGCTTGTTCCGCTCCAACTGCTCCAGGAATTTCTCAAAATCCTGGATGGTCACCCGCCCGCCCGCGCCGCTCCCGGCCAGCCCCGCCAAATCCGCCGCGTGCATGCCCAGTTCCGCCATGCGCGCTTTCATGCGGGGCGACATATAACTGGCGCCCGCCGCGTGCGCCGGCACCGGCAATCCGCGCACGGTCGGTTGCACGCTTCGTTTTCTGCCCTCGTCGCTCGATTCGGTTTCGTTGGCCGCGCCCTGTCCGGGCGGGCCGCCCTGGCTGGAGCCGTGTTGATCCAGTCCCAGGCGCCGGGCATCCTCGTCGGTCGCCTCCAAATAGCCCAGCACCGCGCCCACCGGATAGCTTTCATTGAGTTTGACCAGGAGCCGGTCCACTTTGCCGGGGCAGGGCGAGGCCACATTCATGGTCGCCTTGTTGGTTTCCACCTCGATGACATCCTGGTCCACGGCGACTTGATCGCCCACCTGGATATGAAAGGCAATGACGGTGGCTTCGGCGATGGCTTCGCCCAACTGCGGCATGATGATGGGAATTTGCGGCATGGCTACAGGGGAATGGAGTGGTGGAGGAGGGAAATGGAGTGGTGGAGGGGGGCAAGGGAGTGATGGAGTGATGGAGTAATGGGGGGATGGAACAATTCCAGCACTCCAACACTCCAATACTCCAACACTCCGTCATTGGGGTGAGGGGCAAATCCCAGCACTCCAACACTCCACCACTCCACCACTCCGTTTGTCTGGGTCGTCTTCTTCACATTCGCAACAGATTGCGCGCGGCGGCGGCGATGCTCCGCACTGTCGGCCGATGCGCGGTCCACAAACTGGGATGATAGGGAATGGGCGTGTCTTTGGAATTGAGCCGTTGCGGCGGCGCGTCGAGCAGGCCGAATCCTTCCGCCGCCACCCGGGCCAGGACCTCCGCAGTCACCCCGCCCCACGGCCAGGCTTCGCCCACGCACAACAACCGTCCGGTGCGCGCCACCGACGCCATCACGGTATCCGTGTCCAGGGGTTTGATCGAACGCAAGTCCACCACTTCGATTTCCGCCCCTTCGCCGGCCAGTTCCTCCGCCGCCGCCAGCGAATCCTGCACCATGGCGCTGTATGCCACGATGGTCAAATCGCGGCCGGGCCGCGCGATGCGCGCCTTGCCGGTGGGCATGGCCTCGGTCGGCAGCCCCTCCGCCTTGCAATGGTAATAAAGATATTTGTGCTCGCAAAAAATCACCGGATCATCAATCGCCACCGCTTCGAGCAGCATGCTGTAGGCGTCTTCCGCCGTGGCGGGGGTCATCACGATCAAGCCCGGGAAATGCGCGTAAACCGCCTCCAGGCTCTGGCTGTGGAAGGGCCCGCCCCCCGCCGTCCCGCCGGACGGCATGCGGATGGTGATGGGACACGGCACCTGCGAGCGCCAAAAAAGCGTGGCGGCCTGATTGACGATTTGGGTGAAACCCGGCGCGGAAAAATCGGCAAATTGCATTTCGACAATGGGGCGCATCCCTTCGATGGCCGCGCCAATGGCCGCCCCGACAATGGCATCCTCGCTGATGGGCGCATCGAGCACGCGGCCGGGGAATTCCACGGCCAGATTCTTGGTCGCCTTGAAGGCGCCGCCAAAGGCGCCCACATCCTGCCCGTAGATGAAGACGCGCGGATCATCGGCCAGCGCCTTGGCTTGCGCCGCGCGGATGGCTTCCAGGTAAGTGATGCTCACAACGCCTCCAACAAAGGGTAAGTCTCGAATCGCTCCATCAGATGCCGCGAGGCCAGCGGGCGCCAATCCTCCCGGTAAGGGTCCGGCGCCGGTTCCCGTTGCACCGCCGCCAGGGTTTCCTCCAACAATTGCGCCGCCTCCAGGCGCAGACGCCGGGTCGCCGGCTCGTCCGCCCAGCCATGCCGCCATAAATGCTCCTCCGCCACCTGCAGACAATCGCGCCCCAGCGGTGAGGCCTTCAACTCCGCGCTAATATAGTGGGCGTCATCATGCTCCCCGTGGCCGCAGAGGCGCAGCAATTGGGCCACCACCATTTGCGGCCCGCGCCCCTGCCGTGCCCGGGCCACCGCCTGGCCCACCGTTTGCAAACAGGCCCGCAAATCCGTCCCGTCCACCTCCTGGCAGGGGACGCCGTAACCGGCGGCCTTGTCCGCCAAATTGGCGCAGGCAAACTGGCGGTGGTTGGGCGTGGAATAGGCAAATTGATTGTTGGCCACCACCAGCACCAGCGGCAACTTTTCCACCGCCGCCTGGTTGCAGCCCCTCATGAAAGGAGCCGGTGGACGTGCCGCCATCCCCGAGGCAGGCCGCGCCCACATGGCCGGACATTTTCTTAAAGCGCTTGGCCATCAACACGCCGTTCACCACCGAAATCATCGCCCCCAAATGACTGATCATGGGCAGGACTCCGTGGCGGGGACTGCCCCGATGCACGTTGCCATCCCGGGCGCGCATCGGGCCAGAGGCGACCCCAGATAAGTGCGCACCGCGTCCAGCAGGGGTTCGCCGAAAGCCAGCCAGGCCCCGTCGCGAATGAGCGGGGCAAAAACGTCCCCTTTCTTCAGCGCCAGACCCATGGCGACGCTCAAGGCCTCCTGGCCCCGGCCCAGAAAGACGCCGCCTTGAATTTTGCCCCCGCGATACAGGCTCGCCATCTTGTCATCCATCAGCCGGGCCAGGAGCATAAACCGAAACCCCTGCAAAAACTGATCGCGGAAAGACGTGGCAGCGGCCAGCGCATCCTGGCTTTCCAAAGTCTGCAACATGCCGGTGATTTTTGCAGGCTTTGCCCTTTCGCGCAATCTTCTTTCATCGCCGGACAAGATCGCCGCCCGCTTTCCCGATGATGGCCAGACGGGCGCTTCGTGCGCGCCGGAGATCAATTTCGATTCGGCAGGGCGAGACTCTGTCGAGCCGAAACTCGATTTCATTGGGAAAAGTCACGGCTTGACAGAGTCTCGCCCTACCCCGCCCACCCGAGGCTCTGCCTTGGTTTGCATTTGAAAAAAACCCTTCGCGTTCCTCCGCTCCCGGCCTATCTTGTCCTCCGGGAAATCGCCTTTATCTATGCGCCCCTGAATTATGACGCCAAAATCATTCGCGGAGCTGGGCCTTTCGGAAGAATTGCTCAAAGCCATCCATAAACTGGGCTTCGAGCAAGCCGCCCCCATCCAGGCCGCGGCCATCCCGCCGCTCCTGGCGGGCAAGGACGTCGTCGGCCAGTCCCAAACCGGCTCCGGCAAAACCGCCGCCTTTGCCGCGCCGGCCATTGAAAAAGTGGATGTCTCCCGGCGCGACACGCAGATTCTGATCCTTTGCCCGACGCGCGAACTGGCCATGCAGGTTTCCGAAGAGGTCCACAAACTGGCCCTCTTCAAACGCGGCCTCCACGCCCTGCCCATTTACGGCGGCCAATCCTACGACCGCCAGCTCTTCGGCCTGCGCCAGGGCGCGCACATCGTCATCGGCACGCCGGGCCGCGTCCTGGATCACATGCGGCGCGGCACCCTCCAGCTTGCCGCCGTCAAAATGGCCATCCTGGACGAAGTGGACGTGATGCTCAACATGGGTTTCCGCGACGACATCGAGCTTATCCTCCAGGCCACCCCCAAGACGCGCCAGACCGTTTTCTTCTCCGCCACCATCCCGCGGCCCATCCAGCAACTGATCGAAAAATACGCGCGCGACCCGCAGCAGGTGCGCATCGAACAAAAAGCCCTCACCGTCCCGACGGTCGAACAGGTTTATTACGAAGTGGACCGCCGCTACAAGATAGATTTGCTCATGCGGCTGATTGACCTGCACGACCTCAAGCTGGGCATCATTTTTTGCAACACCAAACGCATGGTGGACGACCTGGTGGACCACCTCAACGCCCAGGGTTATTCCGCCGACCGCCTGCACGGCGACATGACCCAGATGATGCGCGACCGGGTGATGAACAGATTCCGCAAATCCGGCCTGGAATTCCTCGTCGCCACCGACGTGGCCGCCCGCGGCATTGACGTGGACGACGTGGAGGTCGTCTTCAACTACGATCTGCCTTACGACGGGGAGGATTACGTCCATCGCATCGGGCGCACCGGGCGCAAAGGCCGCAGCGGGCGGGCCATCTCCTTCGCCTCCGGGCGCGAGGTTTTCGCCATCCGCAACATCGAGCGCTACACCAACGTGCGCATCCAGCGCGCCCAGCCGCCCAGCGCCGGCGCGGTGGAGGAGGCGCGGGCCAGCGTTTTTATTGACAAGCTGCGCGCCACCCTCAAAGGCGGCGAATTCAAGCGCCACGATCAACTCATCGAAGGGTTGCTCGAAGAAGGCTTTGCCTCCACCGACATCATCTCCGCCCTCATCAACCAACTGCAAGGCGGCGAGGCCCTCCCCGCCAAACCCGCGCCGCGCCCGGTCGAACCGCCGCGTCCGGACCGCCCCCCCGTTCCTGTAGCGGCGGTCTATGACCGCCGCACGACTCCGCCCCAACCCCGGTTTCGAAGCAGCCACCCGGCGGTGACTCATCGTCCGGTCAACCCGTCTCCAACCGCTCCCATATCGGTTGCAAAACCCGCGTCCAAACCGGTGTTGCCCGTCCCCAATCCGCAATCCGCAATCCGCAATCCGCAATCCATGGTTGCCGCCGCCATCGAGACTCACAGGCCGCCTGCGCCTCGTGCCGCATCCGAACCGGCGGTGGAAGTCGAAGTTCCAAAACCCGCCTCCAAACCGGTCGTCCAAGTCCCCAATCCGCCATCCGTGGTTGCGGCGGAAATCCGCCAGCCCGTCGAACCCCAGCCTGCTTTCAAGCCGAAAACCAAGCGCGTGAGCCAACCCTTTCAAACCCGCCTGTGGATGAACGTCGGCGCAGAAAACGGCGTGGCCCCCATTGACGTTGTCAACACTATCGCGGGTGAAACCGGCCTGCCCGGCCACGTCGTCGGCACGGTGGACATCCGCGGGCGGCATCTCTTCGTGGACGTCGCCGCCGAGCACGCCAACGCCATCATCGCCAGGCTGAAGCGCACCCAGATCAAAGGCCACAAACTCAAAGTCAAGGCGGCGTAATGGATAAAATCATGTAGCGGCGGTCTATGACCGCCGTTCAATCGCACAAGACCAACCCCAAAAAGCCGCCATGAACAGCGAAACCCCGCCCCCGCCCGTCGAGCGTTTGTTTCCCCTCGTGCTGAGATCGCGCCTTTTGCTGGTCGGCCGCGAGACCATCCGGCGCAGCAAGAGCCAGCTCCATTTCGTGCTCATCACCCGCGACATCTCGGAGAACAGCCGCGCCGAAATGCTCAAGACCTTCCTGCACTACCCGGTGGTGCAGCATTACACTGCGGCGGACCTGGAGGAACATTTCGCCCTCAAGGGAACCAAGGTGATCGGCTTCAAAAAGTCCGCCCTGGCCCAGACCATCTACGCCCAACTCAAGCCCCATCGCATCAACAAACCCTTCGTCAAACGTTGCGCCAGTGAAGTTGGTTGGAACGCGGGTGAAAGTCCCGTCCGTCGAATTAGGCTGTTCACGACGGAACACGACCTCAACAGCGCCGCCGCGAGGCGGGGTTGGAAGCTGAGGGAGATGAACAGACGGGCCGTAATGAAAATGAACCACATCCAATGAGCCTCGATAAGTTTAGAACCGGAGACAAGCCGAGCCGCTGTTTGACCGGCGAAGGCCGCAGGGAGGAGGCAGGGCAACAGTCAGAGCCTTCTCAACGCTCCGGCGGGGTCGGCGTGGACGGCACGTCTGGAAGTTCAACCAAGGTAAGCTGGGAGAACTCCGGCGGCGGGCGGCCAGCCCAACCGCCCGCGCAAGCTGGCAAGACCAGTCAGGCGAGCGGCCCTGCCGGAGAAGTCGGAGTTCCTCATAGTAGCGTGGACTTGTTTGCGCTCCAGGCGGATTTCCGCCGGGAGTTGCGCGAGCGAACGCAAAGGGGGAACACTTGCTCAATGCGTGGAGGCGAAGCGAAGGATGCGGGGATGGCCGGGGCGACCCGGATAGCAACCCCGGAGAAAGTTCGGCAGCTTCAAATCGCGCTCTATCGGAAAGCCAAAGCAGAGCCGAAGTATCGGTTCTGGAGCCTGTATGGGGAATTGCTGCGCAAGGACGTGCTCGAAACCGCCTTGGCAGCGCAACAGCGCAACGGCGGGGCCGCGGGAGTGGACGGACAGAGTATGGAGTCCATCACCGCCGACCCGGCCCTGCGCCAGCAATGGCTCGACCGCCTGCAAGCAGAACTCAAAGCCAAGACGTATCGGGCCAGCCCGGTGCGGCGGGTGATGATTCCCAAGAGCAGCGGAGGGGAACGGCCGTTGGGCATCCCGACGGTCAAGGACCGGGTGGTGCAAACGGCGGTGTATCTGGTGCTGATGCCGATCTTGGAGGCGGACTTTCATCCGCGCTCCTACGGCTTTCGGCCCAAACGCCGGGCACACCAAGCCATTGCGGAAATCCAACAAGCAGTGCAGCAAGGCTACGTGGAAATCATCGACGCGGACCTGACGAAATATTTCGACACGATTCCGCACCGGGAACTGATGAAGGCCGTGGCCCGGCGGGTCAGCGACGGCAGCGTGCTGCGGCTCCTCAAGAGCTGGCTGCGCGCCCCGGTCGCGGAGGAAGACCAGGACGGCACCAAGCGAGTGATCCCCAACCGGCGCGGCACGCCGCAAGGCGGGGTCATCTCGCCGCTGCTGGCCAACCTCTACCTCAACCCGCTGGATCACGGGGTGAACGAGAAAACCTCCGGCCAAGCCCGCATGGTGCGCTACGCCGATGACTTTGTCATCGCGTGCGCGGCGGGGTGCGGCGGAGGGCTGATAGCGCGGCTCAAGAAATGGCTTCGAGCCAAAGGGCTGACCCTCAACGAAGTCAAAACCCGAATTGTGAACATTCGCAAGGAAGGGATCAACTTCCTGGGCTTCAACCTGACCTGGCGCAAGTCCTTTGGAGGGCGCGGCTACCTGCACGTTCAACCCAGCCAGAAAAGCCGGGGGGCCCTGTGCGAGAAACTGGGCGGCATCCTCAACCACTGGACGCAGGGGCGTCCGATACAGGAGGTGGTCAAAGAGGTCAACCAAGTCTTGCGCGGATGGGCGGGCTACTTCCACTACGGCAACAGCGTCTCGGTGATGAACCGGATGAAACACTACAGCCAAAACCGCTTTCGGCGCTGGCTGTGGCGCAAACACGGTTGCCGCCGCAGCCTGTGGGAACACTACGTTCCCGAGCAGTTGCACCAGCGTTATGGACTCTATGAACTGCCGACCACGGCGAAGTGGAAGGCGGCCCGATGAATGAGTTCGGAGAGCCGAATATGGGAAATCCGTCCGTTCGGTTCGATGAGGGGCGAAGTGGCAGCGCGAGACTGACAACTGCGGTCAGTTCAATCCGCCTCCTTCCACTTCGCCTACTCTACCACCGCCAAACGCCGAAGAACCAAATTGAAGAATTACGTTTTCACGAGCGGATTGCGGGTCTTGAGTTGTGGAAATTTGGAGAAATCCCGATCCGCCGTCCACAGTTATCAGCCAAGTGGCCTTTTCAATTCAACTTGTTTTTTAGATGAACAATTTGATTTTTTAAAAGATGCTTGGAAAAATCTTTTTTACCGAAATGCGTAAAGCCCACTGCTCCCCGGGGAGAAGGAACAGACATCGCCCGCCTCCGCTTGGGTGCGGGCGCGCCCGGCAAACCCCAGCCCTGGCCTTTGGCGACGGCGGCAGAGGTTTCACCCTCCCCTGGAGGAGAGGGCCGGGGTGAGGTCGGGCTTTTCCACTGACTTGGCTTTTTGTTTCGCCCTCCTCCTGACGTTTTCCTCCAGTCCTCGCCCGCGCCGAAAGGAAAGGGCGGGACCAGGCTGCTGTGGATGCCAAAAGTATATACGCCAGGTAGTTGTTCTCCCCGCACGACGGCTTTCGAGGAAGAATTATGTCCTGCACCCTCTTCCGCCTGAAACCACGCCGGCATCAATCGTAATCTGGATTTTACGCGGCGGCCCTTGGACGGGCGCGGCCCGGCGGCGCCGCGCGGGCTGGTCCGGGAAAAATATCGGGCCGAATCGTCCGGTCAGGATTTTGGAGACGCGCTTTTTTTGGCGTCCATGTCCGGAGGAACTCTATCGGTCCAGGAAGCGAAGGTTTTCCGCATTATGTCGCGCGCCTTGCACGGCCCCGGCCAGTTGCCGCAAGCTTTCTCTTTCATCGGGAGACAGATGAATGTTGGCGGCTTGCGCGTTTTCCTGGAGGTGGGCGCGGCTTTTCATGCCGGGGATGGGCACGATGTCGCCGCCTTGTTGCAGAAGCCAGGCCAGGGCAATCTGGGTGGGCCGCGCGTTTTGCCGCAAAGCGATCTCCTCCAGTTTCGCCGTCAAGGCCAGGTTTTTTTCCAGATGGCCGGCTTGGAATCGCGGCAGGTTCCTCCGGTAATCGCCGGGGGCCAGATCGCGCCGGCCTCTCAGGCCGCCGCCCAGCAGCCCGCGGCCCAACGGACTGAACGCCACAAAACCAATGTTCAGTTTCCGGCAAACCGGCAGGAGGTCCTGTTCCACTTCGCGGGTCAGAACCGAGTATTCCGATTGCAGGGCTGTGATGGGATGGACGGCGTGAGCCCGTCGCAGGGTTTCAGCCGAGGCCTCGGACAGGCCGAGGTGGCGGACTTTGCCTTCCTTGACCAACGCGGCCATGGCGGCCACCGATTCTTCGATGGGCACGCTCTGGTCCACCCGGTGCTGAAAATAGAGGTCTATGTAATCTGTTTTCAGGCGCTGGAGGCTGGCGTGGCAGGCTTCTTTTATATAAGACGCCCCGCCGCAAATCTCCAGCGCGCCGTCTTCGTTGCCCCGGAAACCGAACTTGGTGGCGATCACGGCTTGTCCGCGACGGCCTCGCAACGCCTGGCCCAGCAGGATTTCGTTCCGGCCGGCGCCGTAAATATCGGCGGTGTCGAAAAAATTGATGCCCAAGGCCAGGCCCTGGTGGACGGTGGCGATGGATTCCGCGCGGTCCGCCTTGCCATAGGCGCCGGACATCCCCCAGCATCCCAGGCCGATGGCGGGGACGGCCAGTCTGCGCGCGCCGAGGAATCTGGTTTCCATGTGCAGACACTCATTACCAGCTTTCGCCTGAATTCCATAGCACCAAGAACAATGCCCCGGTCCTGGGTGGCCGGGCGCCCACTCCGTCCCTGCCTGGGAACTGTCCAAAAAGTGAGATGCGCCTTTGCATCGCTCGATTGAGAATTGGTCATGGAAGATTTGTTATTGGTTATCGGAAGACCTTGGGCGGATTCCGATGACAAATGACCAATTCTCAATGACCAGTTTGCAATTGTTTGCATCGCGGGCGCATCCGAGTTTTTGGCAGGGTCGCGGCGCTGCGCCGGCCTTGATCCCGATTCCGAATCGGGACGGCGGCCCCGCCTGGGAACCGTCCGAAAAGTGAGATGCGCCCTTGGCAGATAAATTTTGCCAAAATCGCTTGATTTGCGGCCCGCGCCTCTTAACTTCGCCTAATGCTGGAATCGTTGACCATTGCTGACCCGCCCGCCGCGCCCGCCGCCGCCGCGGCCAGCGCCTCCTTTTCGCCCATCCCCGCCGATTCGTTCGTGCATCGCCATATCGGCCCCAGCGCGGAGGAAACGGCCCGGATGCTCGACGGGCTTGGTTTTGCCAGCCTGGATTCATTTATCGCCCAGGTCGTGCCGCCGTCCATTCGCCTGGCCCGCCCGCTGGGCCTGCCGGAGGGCCGCAGCGAACAGGCGGTCCTGGCCGAATTGCGCGCCCTGGCCGGGCAAAACCAGGTTTTCCGTTCCTTCATCGGGATGGGTTATTCGGATTGCCTGACCCCGCCGGTCATCCAGCGCAACATTTTGGAAAATCCCGGCTGGTACACGCCCTACACGCCCTATCAGGCCGAGATTTCCCAGGGCCGGCTGGAGGCGCTCTTCAACTTCCAGACGCTGACCAGCGAATTGACCGCCCTGCCCATCGCCAATGCCTCCCTGCTGGATGAAGCCACCGCCGCCGCCGAAGCCCTGCACTTGTGCCACAACGCCAAACCGGAGCGCACCGCCTTCTTTATCTCGCAATCCTGCCATCCGCAAACCATTGAAGTGGTGCGGACCCGCGCCCGGCCGCTGGGCATCGAAATCCTGGTGGGCGATCACGAGACCTTTCCATTCAGCGACAAAGTTTTTGGCGCGCTGGTGCAATATCCGGCCACCGACGGGGCGATTTTCGATTACGAAGATTTCGCCCGCCGGACGCACGCCGCCGGGGCGTTGCTGGTGGTGGCGGCCGATTTGCTGGCCCTGACCTTGTTGCGCCCGCCGGGGGAATTCGGCGCGGATGTGGCGGTGGGCAGCGCGCAGCGTTTCGGCGTCCCGCTCGGCTATGGCGGCCCGCATGCCGCTTTCTTTGCCGCCAGCGAGGCCTGCAAGCGGCTGATCCCAGGCCGGCTGGTGGGCCAATCCAAAGACGCCCAAGGCCGCCCCGCCCTGCGCCTGGCCCTGCAAACGCGCGAGCAGCACATCCGCCGGGAAAAAGCCACCAGCAACCTCTGCACCGCCCAGGCCCTGCTGGCCAACGTGGCTTCCATGTACGCCGTTTATCACGGGCCGGAAGGGCTGAAGCACATCGCCCGCCGCATTCATTTGTTGACCACCGTCCTGGCCAACGGCTTGGCCCAACTTGGTCTGGCCACGGGCCTGCCCGGCAGCGGGCAGTTCTTCGACACCCTGCGCATCGGCCTGGGCGACCGGTCCAGCGCCGAACTGGCCAAATTGGCGGAAGCGCGCCGCATGAATTTCCGGGTGTTTGACCCGCACACCATTGGCATCTCCCTGGATGAAACGACCACGGAAGAGGATGTGGCCGGGATCCTGGCCGTCTGCAACGGCGGCCAGCCGCCCGCCTTCCCGCCGGCGCCATTGGCCGCCGGGCCTTCCCCCGCCTACCCCGCCCCGCTGGCGCGCACCAGCCCGTTTTTGCGCCAGGCGGTGTTCAACCGCCACCATTCGGAGACGGAAATGCTGCGCTACATCCGGCGCCTGGAAGCGCGGGATTTATCGTTGACAACTTCCATGATCCCGCTCGGCTCCTGCACCATGAAGCTCAACGGCACGGCGGAAATGCTGCCCGTCTCCTGGCCGGAGCTGGCCCGCCTCCATCCCTATGCCCCCTTGCAGCAGACGCGCGGCTGGCAGGCCCTGTTCCGGCAGCTCGAGGAGTGGCTGGCCGAGATCACCGGTTTTGCCGGCGTTTCCCTCCAGCCCAATTCCGGCGCGCAAGGCGAATACGCCGGCCTGCTCGTCATCCGCAAATACCATGAAACACGCGGCCAGGCCGGCCGCAACCTCTGCCTCATCCCGGCCTCCGCCCACGGCACCAATCCGGCCAGCGCGGCCATGGCCGGTTTGAAAATCCTCTCCGTGGCCTGCGATGCCCAGGGCAACATTGACCTGGCGGATTTGCGCGCCAAGGCCCGGGCCGCGCCGCCGATCTGGCCGCCCTCATGGTCACTTATCCCTCCACCCACGGCGTCTTCGAGGAGGACATTGTGGAGATTTGTAAAATTATACATGACTGCGGCGGCCAGGTCTATATGGACGGCGCCAACATGAACGCCCAGACCGGCCTCTGCCGCCCGGCGGACATTGGCGCCGACGTATGCCATCTGAACCTGCACAAGACCTTCTGCATCCCGCACGGCGGGGGCGGGCCGGGCATGGGGCCGATTTGCGCGGCCGAACATCTGGTGCCATTCCTGCCCGGCCACCCGGTGGTCAATCTGGGCGGGGAAGATCCCATCGGCGCCGTGGCCGCCGCGCCCTGGGGCAGCGCCGGGGTGCTGATGATCCCGTGGGTTTACATCGCCCTGATGGGCGGCACGGGGCTGGCCGGGGCGGCCCAATTCGCCATCCTCAACGCCAACCACGTCGCCCGCCGCCTGCAGCCCTGTTTCCCCGTGCTCTACCAGGGCAAAAACGGGTTCATCGCCCACGAATGTATTGTTGACTTCCGCCGCTTCAAAAGCGTCACGGTCGAGGACGCCGCCAAGCGCCTGATGGACTATGGCTTCCACGCCCCCACCATTTCCTTCCCCGTGGCCGGAACCATGATGATCGAGCCGACCGAAAGTGAATCCCTGGAAGAACTGGACCGGTTCTGCGACGCGCTCATCGCCATCCACGGCGAAATTCAGGCCGTCGAATCCGGCCAGGCCGACCCGCACAACAACCTCCTCAAAAACGCCCCCCACACCGCCGAAGCCGTCATCAGTGACAAATGGGACCGCCCCTACTCGCGCGAGCAAGCCGCCTTCCCCGCCCCCTGGACCCGCCAGCACAAATTCTGGCCCGCCGTCGCCAGGGTGGACAATGTTTATGGCGACCGGAACCTCGTGTGCTCCTGTCAGGCATGACTACAACCTTTCAGCCAACGGCCAAAGTTGATCGCTGGAAAATATTTCTTGTCATTTCTGTTGTCATTCACATTTCCGTCCTCATCGGCTGCCCAAACATCGTCGTGCCCCCAAGACTTTCCGAGCAGGTTTTCAAAATTGTGGCGACAGAGATCATTTTGGTGCTTCCGTTCGTCTGGAGTGTGTTTATGCTTTTCCGCTCTCGTTCCGTGGCGGAGCGGGCTGTCGGTTTTTTGTCACTTGCTGTTTCCTTGTATTGGTTGGCGGTGGCAATTTCGGAGGCGAGTTTGGCCTAATGAGGTCTGACCAGCACAAAAGACTTTTAACGAATTGCTCGAAAGCGTTCGTGAACCCAAAGCCATTATGCAAGGCAAAAGTAAGCCTGCGCGCGTCACCAGGCTTGAGCCTGAATCGCCGCGCCCCGCCAGGGTTTTGATCCAAATTGCCGCCGATCATCCCAGAATGATTCTGAACTCAGCGGGTTGGCAGCCTTGCAAGCTGGTGAACTACCTCCGCCCGCCCGCCGTATGCAGATCAATTGGCACGTATTTGGCGAATCGGTCAAAGTCCGTGTCCGTCGTGAAAATCCTCATCCGGTGGCGCACGGCCACCGCGCAAATAAGCAAATCGGTTGAGGTGCCTTGAACGCCCTCACTGCGGCAGATGTTGTAAAAGCTGGCGGCGGTTTCGTCATCCTCCTCATCCGTCAAAAGGTTGGGGTGGAATCGAAGATATTCCTTTAGTTGGTTGAAACGATCCTGCGGCTGCGCGCCCGACAGCAACTCCTGCCGAATAGGACCGAGCAACTGGATGACATCCGCGCGGAAAAGTTTGGCCACCTCCTTGCAGATCGGCTCATCGCCTGGCCGATCGCGCCGGAGGAATTGCGCCCAGACGCAGGTGTCTATGATGACTCTCACTCTTTGGCCCGCATCCTTTTATAGTCCCATGCCGGATCAAAATCAATCTTGCCGGCAAGCTCCAGAATGTGCAGCCGGCGGTGGCGCTGAACGAATTCCTCCAGCGCCGCGTTAAGGGCTTGCTGTTTGGTCTTGAAATTGCCGAGCTTTACGGCTTGCTCGACCATCTTGTCATTCAACTTCACCTTTGTCGGCATGAGTTAAGCCTAAGCCAAATTGCCTTGTCTTGTCAAATTCCGCTTGACCTCATCCCATGGTTTTTGGACCGAGATTCGTCCGTCACAAATCGCAATTGCCACTCAGGAATTCGCAAGATATGAGAAGTCTGCCCAGGGTGGACAATGTGTATGGCGACCGGAACCTGGTCTGCGCCTGTCAAACATAATTGACGCGCAGCAAAGCCTTGAGCCGTTCGCGGAAAAACGGGCTGGCCGACGACAGGATCAAAAACGGCAGCAGCATCGCGCAAGTGAACATGGCCATAAACAGTCCGATCGCAAGGAACGGGCCGAAACCAGTGCTGAAAGGCAACCCCAGCGGGCCCCATAGATACCACGCCGCCGACACCGCGACCCAGACGGCCACCACGGACAAGAAAAGCCACACGCCCAGCCGGAACGCGCCCCCGCGCCCCCGGCTGGCCAGCCCGCCCAAAACGAAAGCGGCGGCGACCACCAAGGCCAGCACCGCCAGCGGACCCAGCAACGGCATCCCCAACGCCCCGGCGCCGGTCGTGGCCGAAAATTGTCGCGGGTCGAAAAGGCCCAGGATTGGCTCGACTTCCTGGTCCCAACCCGCCATGGCCGCAAGGCTGAAAACGATAACCACCGCCAAGAGCAACCAGCCGACGAGGAAACCGCCGAAGCGAGGGATGCCCCCAAGCCAGGATGCCAGCAACCAGAGCGCGGCCAACCCAAACGCCAGCGCGACGGGAACATCGCACAGCACCTCAAACGCCCCCTTGGGCATACCCGCGCTCGAGCTTTCAATTCCCAATTCCAGGTAATGCCACCCGGCTGCCAAGCCGGCCAGCGGCAGCCAAATCCACCAAGCGCGCCAGCCGCGATTGGGTTTAAGCGCCAGCAAAGCCAGGATGGCCAGCCATGGCAGCAAAGGCGCCATCGTGCCCTCTGCCATCCAATCGCAAGTTACCGGCGGACCTTCCGTGGCGCCCAGCCCGCCCAAACCCCACGAAGCTGCGATTTGCAGTTCGCCTCCCGTCCTGGAGGGTACTCGCCATGAGTACGCGCAGAAGCCGTCTCAGCCAAATTCAAATTGGCCCGCCCCGATTTCTTTCCCCGACTTGCGGACGGTAAATTGCGGAGCAATCCGGTTGGTCCCTTGCCACACTCTGTATTCTCCGCCGCTGGCGCCGATTAATCGGTGGCTGAGAATCAACTGCCGCCCCTGACGGGTGGCGGAGACGGAATTAGTCAACGGCCCTCCCACGGCTAAAACCGCGGGCCGCTGCTCATCCACCGCGATGGCCTGCTCAGGCGACGGCGGACTTAACACCGGCAGTTTCGCCCCGGTGACTTCCTCCAGCATGTTCGCCTTCCCGGTTTGCGGCAGGCCGAAATTGAAGTAGGCTCGCGTCTGGCCCTGCTGGAGCCAGACGCGATAAGGATGGTATCGGTCGGTCGGCACTTTCACGATGCCCGGAGGATGGGCCAGCACCACCACGTACTTTTCTCCCGTCAGGACGAGGCGTTCAATGAAGCTGCCGGTGATTCGCAATTCGCCCAGCGCGGCTGGTTGTTCGGTCAGCCGCAACGCCAGTTTGTCTTCAGGTCCTTGAGGCTCGGCGTTCCAATCCAATAAGCAGGCGTGTCCCTCGAAGAACACCCTTGGGGAAAAGGCGAACGTGTCCGACGCCCTGACCACACAGTTCTGCTCTGTCCAGGGAATCACGTACACGCCACCCGGCTCGCTGCAGGCCAGGAACGGCCGGTTCCGCTCTTCCCAGGGACGCAGCAACAATTGGCCGTGGCGGAAGGAGCCAGGCTCGTCTGACATATTCTGCACCAACCCCGCCTGCCAATCATGGCCTTGCAGAGTCAACTTGCCTTGCCAACAGGAGCGCAAGGCCGCATTGCAGAGCGGCTGCCCCGGCCGCCGGGCGGAGTCCAGGGAGAAACGCAGGTCCACCAGCATCGGCGCGCCGCCGGAGGAGGCGGGAAACGACAAGTGGATGTTGGTGAACATCTGGTTCAGGAAAGTCGGTTCTGACGACCACATGGCCTGCCCCGAAAACATCCCGGCAGGATCCTCCGCCCAATCCGGGTTCCGCTTCAGACCGAGGCAGAGTTTTTTCGCGCCGCATTGCCAGAGGAAAGGAATGGCGTTGCCTGGGTTGGCGCCGAACTTCAATACTCCGCGCACGACCGGACCGGCAGCCAGCGCCGGCTCTTTTGGGAATGGAACAGACCGGCGCTCGATGGGAACATCCCGGAACAGGAATTGGTAACTCGTCTCGTGATACTCCAACGCAACGGTCGTCGTGTTGGAGGAAGGGGAACTGGCAGGAACAGAATCAGCGGCGCAAAGAGCATGGCCCGAACAAAGCGCCACCAGCAGCACCGGGGTCAGCCAAGCCACTCCGGCGTTTCCCAGCCAGCGCCACGAAAAACAGCCAGTCCTCCGTTTTGCCATGAGACAACTTAATAGCACATCCAGAAACCTGCAACAAGATAACTCCGGGGCAGGGGGAGGGGCGGGCGCCAAAACCTAATTCCTCATCCCCATCCTGATCCCGCAGCCGATTCTGCGGGAGCCGTTGATCGCAATTGCCGCGCAGGAATTCGCAAGATATGAGGAGGCTGCCCAGGACCGGTCATTATAGTCTTGCCCCGATTTGCATAATGATATTGAGTAGTCTGATCACGACCTATCCATGCCCATGATGCTATGAGCCAAACCACCCGATTCGTATTGTCGCAGGCCGATATCCCCAAGCAATGGTACAACCTGCTGGCCGATTTTCCCGAACCGCTGCCCCCGCCGCTCCATCCGGGCACGCGCCAGCCGGTCTCGCCGGATATGTTGACGCAGATTTTTCCTGAAAACCTCGTCCAGCAGGAGATGTGCCCGGACCGGTGGGTCGAAATCCCCGAAGCGGTGCGCGAGGTCTATGCGCTCTGGCGGCCCACCCCGCTGTTGCGCGCGGTGCGGTTGGAGCGCGCCCTGAAAACCCCGGCCCACATCTATTACAAGTATGAAGGGGCCAGTCCGGCCGGCAGCCACAAGCCCAACACGGCGGTGGCGCAGGCTTACTTCAACAAGGCCGCCGGCACCAAGCGGCTGGCCACCGAAACCGGCGCCGGCCAATGGGGATCCTCCCTCGCCCTGGCCTGCCAGTTGTTTGGACTGGACTGCAACATCTACATGGTCAAGGTCAGCTACCAGCAAAAGCCCTACCGCCGCATGCTCATGCACACCTGGGGCGCGACGGTTCATGCCAGTCCCAGCGATCAGACCAGTTTCGGCCGCAAACTGCTGGCCCAGGACCCGCAGTGTCCCGGCAGCCTGGGCATCGCCATCAGCGAAGCCATCGAGGACACCGTGACCCATCCGCACACCAAGTATTCCCTGGGCAGCGTGCTCAACCACGTTTGCCTGCACCAGACGGTGATCGGCCAGGAAGCCATCCGCCAGATGGAAATGGCCGGCGAGGAACCGGACTCCATCTACGCCTGCGCGGGCGGGGGCAGCAATTTCTCCGGACTGGCCTTCCCCTTCCTGCAAAGGAAAATCAAAGACAAGAAGAATTATCGCATCGTGGCCGTCGAACCCTCCGCCTGCCCGTCGCTCACCCGGGGCGAGTTGCGCTACGATTTTGGCGACACGGCAGAGACGACGCCCCTGCTCATGATGTACACCCTGGGCCACCAGTTCATGCCGCCGTCCATCCATGCGGGTGGCCTGCGCTATCACGGCATGTCGCCCATGGTCAGCCACGCCCTCAAGCTGGGGTTGATCGAGGCCCAGGCCATTCACCAGACCAAGGTGTTTCAGGCCGGGACCCTCTTTGCCCGCACCGAAGGCATCGTGCCCGCGCCGGAAGCGGCCCATGCCATCGCGGCGGTCATTGCCGAGGCCGAGCAGGCGCGCGAGGCGGGGCAAAAACGCGTCATCCTGTTCAATCTTTCGGGGCACGGATTGCTCGACCTCAGCGCCTACGAAACCTACCAAATGGGCAAGATCCAGGACGTCTAAACCTCAGTCAGCCATAACCAAATCCAATGAAAAACCAAATCCTCCCCTGTCTCCTTGCGGCCGCGCTCGCCGCCCTTCCCGGCGCCATCCAGGCCCAACCCGACGCCCATTACATTCCCGGCGTGGAAGGCATCAAGGGCGCCTCCCTCCCGCCCCCCGGCTTTTACCTGCGGGACTACAACGTGTTCTATGTGGCCAGCCAGGTGAACAACGGGGCCGGGCAAAGCGCCGGCCCGCCCAATTTCCAGGCGCTGACACTGGCCACCGTGCCGCGCGCCGTCTGGATCACCGACACCAAATTCCTCGGCGGCTGCGTCGGGGTGGACGCCTTGCTGCCGATCGTTTACCAAACCTTGAGCCTGGACACTCCCGGGGGCATGTTCCACAATAGCACCCTTGGGATCGGCGACTTCTTTGGCGAGGGCACCCTGTCCTGGCATCCCCAACAATTCGACTTCTCCGTGGGGGCCGGCCTTTGGATGCCGACGGGCGATTCTTCCCCCAGTCCAACCTCAACCCGCGTCGGCTCCGGCTTTTGGACGCCCATGCTCACCGCCGGAGCCACTTGGTATCCCGACGCGGCCAAGACCTGGGCGGTTTCGGCGCTTAGCCGCTACGAGATCAACAGCACGGACCGCGAAACGGACGAAACGCCCGGCCAGGCTTACACGCTGGAATGGGGCGTCAGCAAGTCGGTCACCAAGACGATTGACGCCGGGGTGGTCGGTTATTACCAGCAGAGGATCACGACGAGCAAGGGACCCAATCCGGCGGAATTTCCCTACAGCCGGGTGGCGGCGGTCGGCCCCGAAATCAGCCTGGCCATTCCAAGCTGGATGCTGTTTGCATCGTTGCGCTATGATTACGAATTCATGGCCGACAACCGCGCCCAAGGCCACACCGTGGTCCTCACCCTGACAAAGAGATTCTGATGGTCCGCTGTCTTCCGCCGGGCCAGTGGCCCGGCGGGGCGGGTCCCGACTGCATCGGGATTCCACCCAGGCCGCAAGAAATCTCCGGGTGGCCCGCGGACCGCTCCGCGCCGGTGGCCCCTTCACTAAGGGGCAAGCTTGCCGCGCAAGTGTCTAATGCTTACGGTCTTGCAAACATCCGCATTTTTCCATTGCCGGCACGACTTTACATGCTAAAATTGCATAGTGAGAAGGGGCAAGGCAACAGCGGCATCGGACGGCGGCGGGAGCAGGATTCCTCCCCTGCTGCCTTCCGCATTTGCCCCTTACCGGTCAAACCCGGTCAAAGCCGGTCAAACCATTTTTTTAACCTTGACCAAGGCGCCAAAACCACCGCAGCACTCCACCCCTCCACCACTCCACCACTCCATCACTCCATCACTCCATCACTCCAATACTCCACCGGTCCACCGGGGATTTTGTATTTCGCGGTTCAAAACCAGCCCCGGTTATTACCACCCTTTATGAGCCAGCCGTTCCGCAAGCAGGCCATTTGCATAAACGCAGTTTCTTTTCGTGGTTAAAGATGATAAATGCCTTCCCCTATGTCAAATCACCGAGCTGTCATCCGCTGGAAACGCACCGGCGCCGACTTCCTCAACGGCCGCTATTCGCGCGAACATACCTGGAGCTTCGACGGCGGACTGTCCGTCCCGGCCTCGCCGTCGCCGTCGGTGGTGCCCGCGCCCTTCTCCAATCCGGCTCACCTTGACCCTGAGGAGGCCTTCGTCGCCTCTGTTTCGAGCTGTCACATGCTCACTTTTCTCCATCTGGCTTCGCGCGCCGGTTTTGTCGTGGACAGCTATCAGGATGAGGCCGTCGGGGTGATGACCAAAAACGAGAAGGGAGTGGCTTGGATCAGTTCCATCACCCTGCATCCGGACATCTCCTGCAGCGGCGAAAAAGTGCCGGCGCCCGCGGACCGGCAGCGCCTGCACCATCTCGCCCATGAACAATGTTTCATCGCCAATTCCATCAAGACGGAAGTGGTGGTCGCTGATGGGGGCGCGCCGTAAAGGGCCGCTTATGAATCGTGGAATGAGCCGCCAAAAGCCCGGCCGGAACCCTCCTCCGAAGCCTCCTGCCGAGAGGAAGGGGAACTCAGCCGGCACGATCCCCTGGCCCCGCGTGGAACTGCTCGCCGCCATGGCGTTGAGCCTTTGGATCCTGCTGTTGCATGGCTTGTTCCTTTTCCACGCCGGCCCTCTTTGGCGTGATGAAGTCGGCACCATTGATTTTGCCACCATGCCCACGCTTTCGGACATCTGGCATCATCTGCAGTACGACAATTTCCCGCCGCTCTTCGTGGGCCTGGCGCGGGTGTGGACACGGGCCGGAGGGTCCGGCGATTTCAGCTGTCGCCTCCTCGGCTTTCTCGTCGGCGCGGGCACGCTCGGCGTCTTTTGGTTTGGCGCGCGCAGTTGCGGAGCGCGCGTGCCGCTGCTCGCCCTGGCCCTTTACGCCGTCAATCCGCTGGCCGTCCGGGTGGGAGATGCCATGCGCCCCTACGGGCTGGGGTTGGCCCTGACGCTGCTGGCCTTGACGCTCACCTGGAAATTCGTGGAAAGCCCGCGCGCGCGATCCTGGTGTTGGGCGGCCTTGGCGGCGGTGCTGAGTGTGCAGTGCCTCTATCAAAACGCCTTCCTCCTGGCCGCCTTCTGCCTGGCCGGCTGCGCCGCGACCCTGGCCCGCCGGCAGTGGAAAACCGCCGCGCAAACGGCGGGGTTGGGCGTGGTGGCCGCGCTCTCCCTGCTGCCGCATTGGCCGAATATCAGCAAGGGCCGGGATTGGCAGGGGATTGGCTTTCATCAGGTGCATCCGGCGGAGATCGGCCGGGCGTTGGTGGAAGCCTTAAACGCCGCCGGTCCCTGGCTGGTCTGGTTTTGGGCGGGACTGGCTCTGCTGGCCGTCGGGACAGCCCTCGTGTTCGTGATGCGTTGGCGGGCCTGGCGGATGGTTTACTTTGGCGCCGCCTTGCTGGCCGCCGTGCTCTTCTACGGGCTTTTTCTGGAAAGAGTCGGACTGCAACAGCGCTCCTGGTATTTCCTGATCCTGCTCGCGCCCGTGGCTCTGGCCATGGACATCATCCTGGCCGGCCCCGCCGCTCCGCGGATGCGCCTGGGCCGGGCCGGCCTGGCCCTGCTCCTGGCCGCCTCCGCCATTCCCGCCGGCTACGCCGCCGTGCAAATCCGCCAAAGCAATGCCGACTTGGTGGCGGAGGCATTGCGGCAAAAAGCCCGCCCCGGCGATTTGATTTTAGTTTCACCCTGGTATTACGGAGTGGCCTTGCAACGCTACTACACCAACCACTTCGAGACCTTGCCGCCGATGGCGGTGGAAGCCATCCGCATCCACCGCTACGACCTGATGAAGCAACAAATGATGGCGGAAAACCCCATCGGCCCGCTCCTGGAACAGGCGCGGCAAACCTTGCGCTCCGGCCATGCTTTCTGGGTGGTGGGCGACTTCCAATTCCCGCCGCCCGGCCGGCCCCAGCCCCTCCTGCCGCCCTACCGCCAGGACATGGTCATGGACGTGGCCGCCGCCTGGTATTTTTCCAGTTGGATGTTCCAGTTTTCCCAAATGGTCCAGGCCCACGCCCCCTCCCAGTTGCAGATGGAGCTGGCCGCGCCCGGCGGCGCCGCCATCAACGGCTTGGAGGACATGTTCCTGTTGCAGTTCAGCGGATGGAAAGAATAATTAACCATGCCGTCGCTTTTGTTCCCTTGCCGCAGCGGAAAGGGTGCGCTAACAATGGGCCGGAGCCTATGAAAACCAAAATCCTGGTGGTGGATGACGAACCGGACGCGCTGGAATTGATCGAGGTCAATTTGAAGGGCGCCGGCTTCGACGTGCTCAGCGCGGCCAACGGCCGGCAGGCTTTGGAAAAGGCCCGCGCCACCCAGCCCGCCCTGGTCCTGCTCGATGTCATGCTGCCCGAAGTGGACGGTTGGGAAGTCTGCAAAAGCCTGCGGCGCGATCCCAAAACCGCCGCGCTCCCCATCATCATGCTCACGGCCCGGGCCGCCGAAATTGACCGCATCGTCGGCCTGGAGCTGGGGGCCGATGATTACATCACCAAACCGTTCAGCCCGCGCGAACTGATCCTGCGCATCAAGAACCTGTTGAAACGCCAGGCCGCCCCGTCGGAAGCGGCCCAGCAGATCCGCTTCGCCGGCATGGTCATTGACCGCGCCCGCCACTGTGTCACATATAAGGATAAGCCGCTCGACCTGACCCTGACCGAGTTCAAACTGGTCACCGTCCTGGCCGAGCGCAAGGGCCGCGTCCAGTCCCGCGAGCAGCTTTTGAAGGACGTTCTGGGGCTACAATACTTTTATTGACACCCGCACCGTGGACACCCACATGCGCCGCCTGCGCGACAAACTGGGCGAGGCCGCCAAACTCCTCGACACCGTGCGCGGCGTCGGCTACCGGTTCCTGGAACAATGAAGGGCAAACCATCCGCAATTGACAGCATGCCCTGGCCTCTCCTGATCTTAGCCGCCTGCGCCGCGCTCCTCTGGTTCCAGCACTGGTGGCTGCTGCGCCGTCATCAGGCCGAGCGGGACAGGGCCGGGCGCGACTTTGCCGATACGGCCCGGCAGGAGGAGCGCGAAGTGGAGGCCCGGTCCCAGGCCCGCCAGCAAACGCTCTTCAACAGCATGATCGAAGGGGTGCTGTTGCTCGACACCGATGGCCGCGTCCAGTTGGTCAACGATTCCCTGCGCAAAGGTTTTGGCCTGGCCGAAAACATCCGCGGCCAGACCATCATGGAGGTCTTTCGCTGGCATGAACTGGCCGCCCTCTCCGAGCGCCTGCCCCGGGAGAAAATCATTTCCGGGGTGGAGCTGGACATGCAGCGCGGCAGCCGCCGCTCCTGGCAGATCAGCGCCGCCCTGGTCAGCGACCGCCCCGGCGGCCCCCAGGGCCAGCTCCTGGTTTTTCACGATGTGACCCGCCTCAAGGAACTGGAAAGCATCCGCAAGGAATTTGTCGGCAACGTCAGCCACGAATTGCGCACCCCGCTTTCCCTCATCAAGGGTTTTGCCCAGACCCTGCTCGACGGCGCCATGCACGATCCCGAACAAGCAGCCCGCTTCCTGCAGAAGATTGACAAACACTCCGACCGCCTCCTCTTTCTCATCGAGGATTTGCTGGCCATCTCGCGCCTCGAATCCGGCCAGGTCGCCCTGAACGTCCAGGCGGTCAGCCTGCGCGACATGGCCCAGCGCGTGGTGGACGACCTGGGCGCCCCGGCCGCCGCCCGCCAAACCGCGCTGGAAAACCGCATCCCCGCCGCCCTCTCCGTCCGGGCGGATGCCGACCGCCTCCCCCAGGTTTTTTTCAACTTGACAGAAAACGCCATCAAATACGGCAAGACGGCCGGCCGCGTCATCCTGGACGCCCGCGAAGCGGAGGGGCAGAAGGTGGAGGTCTCGGTGGCCGACGACGGCCCGGGCATTCCCCCCGACGCCATCGGCCGCATTTTTGAGCGGTTCTACCGGGTGGACCGCGCCCGTTCCCGCGAAAGCGGCGGCACCGGCCTGGGGCTGGCCATTGTCAAACATATTGTTCAGGCCCACGGCGGCGAGGCCTGGGTCAAAAGCGATCTGGGCCGGGGCGCCTCCTTCCATTTCACCATCCCGCGAGCCGCCGCCCCCGCCGCCAAGCCGTGATCCGCCTGGAGCGGCGCTCTGTGACCGCCGCCCATCACGCTTCCCTCAATCGGTGGTGATCTCCATCATGGCCTTTTCCAAATCGAGGCACAACTGGGCGCGGGCCTCCGCCGTGGCGTCGCGCGGCACCGCGAAGGGCTGGCCGAAACGCAGGACGCAGCGGGCAAAGGGCAGCGGGATTTGGAACTTGTCCCAGCTTCGAAATGGTGATTTTGCGACGCGCGTAATTGGACACCGGGATAATCGGACGGCCGGTCACCTGGGCCAGGTGGATGATGCCCTCCTGCACTTTGTAGGCCGGACCGCGCGGTCCGTCCGGGGTGATGGCGATGCTGTAGTTTCTTTCCATCCAGGTGGTCGCCTCCAACAGCGCCTGCGCCCCGCGCCGGCTGGCCGAACCCCGGATCGGCACCACCCCGAATGGTTCCACCAGGCTGGCCAGAAACGACCCGTCCCGGCTGGCGCTAATCATGGCGCACAGGCAGGCGCACGGCCATTTCTCGCGCACAAAATCGCCATTCGCCGCCATGGCCAGCGCCAGCCGGTTGTGCCAGGTGCAAAAAATCACCGGCCCCGGCACAACGGGACAGAGGTCGCCGTCCTGCCAATGCAGGCGCCAGGTTTTCATCATCAGGCGCATGAAGGCCAGCACCACGGCCGCCGCCAGCTTGCGCCGCCACGTCAAGGGGCGCGGCACTACCGGCCCGCCCGCCTTCTGGTTGGTTGACACCGCCATCACCCGCCTTTTTTCAACGCCGCCCGCACCAGTTCCTCCACCCCCGCCTCCGGCCCCAGCGCCGCCGCCGCGCCGCGGACGGCTTGCTGCGCCTCGGCCTGTTTGTAACCCAGCGCCATCAGGGCCAGCGTCGCGTCGTTGATTTTTTGCTCGCCGGCGGAAAGCGCCCGTTGCGCGCTGTCCGCCTCCAACACCCCGGCCGCGCCGATCTTGTCCTTCAATTCCACCACGATCCGCTCCGCCGTTTTCTTGCCGACGCCGGAAATTTGCGACAGCATTTTGACATCGCCGCCCGCCACCGCGCCGCGAAAGGCGGTGACCGTGGTGCCGCTGAGAATACTGAGCGCGATTTTCGGGCCGATGCCGCTGACCGTATTGATGAGCAGCCGGAACAATCCCCGCTCCGCCGCGGTCATAAAGCCGTAGAGCACATGGGCGTCCTCCCGCACCGCCAGGTGCGTCAACAATTTGACCGGCTGGCCGGGCGCGGGCAGCTTGTCGAAGGAGGAAAGCGGAATGAGCGCCTCATAGCCAACCCCATTGACTTCCACCGTCACCTGGGTGGGCAGGGCCTCGACCAATTTGCCTTGCAGAAAAGTAATCACAGAAAAACGCCCGGCCTCATCCGGGCGGCCAGGCCAGCGCGCGTCCGCCCAGGAGATGGCAATGCAGGTGGGGCACCGTCTCGCCGCCGTCCCGGCCGTTGTTGATCACCAGGCGGTAGCCGTTTTGGTTGAGCCCCAATTGCCGGGCCACCTCGCCCGCCTTGAGCAGCAGGTGGCCGAGCAGCTTTTCATCCGCCGCGCCCGTCTCGGACAGGCGCGCGATGCTTTTTTTGGGAATGATCAGGACGTGGGTTGGGGCCTTGGGATTGATGTCGCGGAAGGCCAGCACCGCCTCATCTTCAAAGACGATGTCGGCCGGGATTTCGCGCGCAATGATTTTCTCGAAAATATTCATGCTCATAATCTGTTCGGGCGACGCTGACCCGACCCGGCAACAAACTGCCCCCGGTCAGGCGGCCCTGTCAACCTTGGCTGCGGCCCTGGGGGCCGGCGCGCTTCATTTTCCGGGATGAAGTTTTCCCTGTCTTAATCTTAATCTTAATCCTAATCTTTCTCTGACGCCGCCATGAAAAAAACCCGAAGCATTCCGAATGGCCCGGGGCACGGTTACGGTTTCCTCGTCATGCTGATGCTGGCGGGGACTACCGGTTGGCGATGCCACGCCGGCGGGGCCGATGATTGGCGCGAAAAAATGCAGCCCATCGCCCCGCAGGGCTATCTTTGCCGCCACACCGCCCAGCCGATCTTGATGGATGGAAAACTGGACGCCGCCGCGTGGTCCGGGGCGCCGTGGACGGCTGATTTCGTGGACATTCAAGACGGCTCCAGGCCAAAACCGCGCTTCCGCACGCGCGCCAAACTGCTGTGGGACGACGATTATCTCTACATCGCCGCCCAACTGGAAGAGCCGCACGTCTGGGCCACGCTCACGCGGCACGACTCCGTTATTTTCCAAGACCCCGATTTCGAGGTGTTCATGGATCCGCGTGGCGCCACGCACGATTACTACGAATTCGAGATCAACGCGCTCAACACCAGTTGGGACCTGATGCTGGACAAGCCTTACATGGACCAGGGCAAGCCCAACAATGCGTGGGACATTCCCGGCCTCAAAAGCGCGGTCCACGTCAACGGCACCCTCAACCATCCGGCCGACACCGATCAGGGCTGGACCGTTGAAATCGCGTTCCCTTGGAAAGTTCTCGCCGAACACGCGCGTCATGCCGGCCCGCCCGCCGAAGGCGAGCAGTGGCGCATCAACTTCTCCCGCGTGGAGTGGCAAATCACGACCAACGGCGGCGTTTACAAAAAGGTGCCGCGCACGCCCGAGGATAATTGGGTCTGGTCCCCGACCGGTGTGGTGGACATGCATCGTCCCGAGATGTGGGGACTGTTGCAATTCACCCGGCAGCCCGCGGGCGAAGCCATTGCGGTCGCGCCCATCCCTGGCAAACCCGCGCGCGATCTCGGCCTGGGAATTTACTACGCGCAACTGGATTTCAGGAAAGCGCACAAACGTTGGGCCACCAATCTGGTTGAACTCGCCTGGACCACGCCGGACCTTCCGCCCGGCATCGAACCCCCTGTCCTCGAGCCCACCCCGGACGGTTACGCCTGTTCGGTGGCCTGGAAAGAAGGCGGGCGCCGCCGCGTCTGGCGCATTGGCCAGGATCGGTTGCTGAAACTGGACGAGTAATCCGTGCCCCGTGGACAGGGCGCGGGCAGAATTCTTCACGTCATTCGTCCCATTCCTCCCATGCGTGCTATTCTTTCCGCTCACCCTGCCGGGAGGAGACGTCTGGCCTCGCAGCCGGCACCACCCTGGCCCGGAGCAGTTTGTCCAGTTTTGGGAAATCGCGGTCGAGCCAGGCGTTGCCTTCGGCGAAGAGGCGGGCTTGTTTGCCGGCGCGCATCCCGCCGCCCGAGGCCTCGCCGTAACCGGAATAGAGGCGGTCCACGATGTCCATCCCTTCCACCACCCTGCCAATGGGCGCGAAACCTTCCGGGTCGTTTTGTGGGTTGTCCCGGAGGTTGATGTAGAGCTGGGTGGTGCGCTGGCCCGGGCCGGTCATGGCGTAGCCGAGGGTGCCGCGCAGGTTGCTGGACTTGGGCGGATCGTCCGGCATGGTTTGATTTTGCCAAAGGGCGGCGAGCGCCGGCTGGCCGGGGATTCCAAACTGCGCGATGTAATGGGCGTCCACGCGGAAAAAACGGGAGTCGTCGAAGAAGCCGGCGCGGACCAGATGGTAGAAACGATCCACGCCATGCGGCGCCCAGGCGCGGTTGGCTTCAATGACGAAATCGCCGATGCTGGTCTGGACGCGCACTGTGAATACTCCCGGCGCGGGCCGGCTCCAGAGCGGAGCCGCCGGGTCACGCAAGGCGGCGCTTTCCGTTGGGCTGGTCTGGCAGGCGCTCCAGAGAACGGGGCCGGCGGCCAGAAAAAGAAACCAGCGCCAATGCCGCCGGGGGATCATGGGCGCTCCGAAGCCTTGAGCAGTTCGGCCAGATGATCCTTCCACAAGGCGGCCAGGGTGTGGGTGCCGTGGCCTTGCGTGCGATCACTGAGGGGCAGGACAATGGCCCGGCCGTTTTTGACCCGCTTGATTTCAGTTTCCAGAATTCTTAATTCGGGCGGATTGATCAAATCGTCGGCCGAATTGATGGCCAGCAACGGCGCCTGGATTTTTTCCAGATCGGGACCGGGAGTGTAATCACGGGACGCTTCAAAAGCGTACAAGGCATCGTTGGCGTCGAGGGTTCTCAGGTAGCTTTCCACGCCGCGATCAAAAACGCGGTCCGCCTCCGCCAGGGTGGGGGCGGATTTCTGGCGGCGCACCGGGTTGTCGCCCATGAGGAACATCATCCCGGCGACGGTGCGCAGGGCCAGCGGCTGTCTTTTGTACTCGCCGTTCTCCCAGGAGGGATCGGTGCGGACGGCGTCAATAATAATACGCCGCCACATCCGGTTGCGGCCCGACATCGCGGCGGGGAGGCTGGCCAGCGGCATGAGGGCGTCCATGAAATCCGGGTGCATTTCCCCCCAAAGCCACGAGTGCATGCCGCCCATGGAGGTTCCGATGACCAGCCGCAGATGGTTGACTTGCAGCCCTTCGGTGAGAAGCCGGTATTGCGCCACAATCATGTCGCGGTAGCCGTAGGCCGGGAATTTGGCGCGCAGGCCGTCGCTGGGCTTGGAGGACTTGCCGTGACCGAGGTTGTCCACGATGACCAGATAATATCGCTCCGCATCCAGAAGCTGTCCCTGGCCAAAAAGTTCGCCGCCGAAGTTTTGGTTCACGAACTGGCTGCTGCTGCCGGTGGTGCCGTGGAGGATGAGCACGGCGTTGGTCACCACCCCTTTGCCATCCTGCCGCGGCGCGCCCAAGGTGAGATAATGCATTTTGGCCTCCGGCAAGGTTTCGCCGTCATTAAAATGGAAATCTTTGATGACGTAGTCGCCGGGCGCCGGCGTGGGGAAGGTGGCGGCGGCAGCCGGGATCAAGGCGGTCAAAAGCGCAAGGAGACTATGGAAAAACTGCGGCTTCTTCATGAGCGCGGAGGATAGCCGGCGGGAAGGGGGCTGAAAAGGAGGATTTGCAATTGCGGACTTCCGACCGCGGATGGCGCATCATGCCAGCGAAGTCCAGCGGGCCGGCTCCAGCGCGGCCTGCCGCCGATGACTGAGGCATCAGGCGCGCAAAAACTTTTCGCTTTTCAGCGCGCTCCCGGCGCGGCCATAATGAGGGGTGGAAGTTGTTCCCGTGATCGAGCTTGAGATTAAAGACCTCCAGCCAAGCTGGCCGCCGCCGCCGCCCGGAATGGAGCTGGCGGGTGAGGAGGTTCATGTCTGGAGCGCCGGGCTGGGGCGCGGGCAGGCCGGTTATTCTGCCGGCCTGGGGATGCTCTCCGAAGACGAACGGGCGCGCTCGGCCCAGTTCCATTTCGAGCGCGACCGGAAACAGTTCGTGGCGCGGCGCTCCCTGCTGCGCGTCATCCTCGGCCATTACTTAAAGGTCCAGCCGTCGCAAATCATCCTGGCTTATGAAGCGCGGGGCAAACCGCGGCTCGCCGCGCCGGTCAGCGCGGCGCCGCTTCATTTCAACTTCTCCCATTCCCGCGGCCTGGCCTTGTGCGCCGTGGGCCGGTTCGGCCCGCTGGGCGTGGATGTGGAACAAATTCGGCCCATGCCGGAAATGACCGAACTTGCCGCCACGTTTTGTTCCGCGCAGGAAATTGCCCTGCTCAGCGCCGCCCCGCCGGAAAAAAAGCTGGAGGTTTTTTTCAGCATTTGGACGCGCAAGGAAGCCTGTCTCAAGGCCACCGGCGAAGGCATCGCCGGCGCGCTGGCGCAGTTGGATTGCTCGCAGCCGCCGCCGGGTTGGTCGCTGCATGCCTTGTCGCCCGCCCCCGGCTTCGTCGGCGCGCTGGCCTTCGCCGGCAGCCCAGCCAGGCTGCGGTGCTGGCAATGGGAACACCCCGCAGGTTGGGATTGATCAAATCGCCCCGCCGGCCTATATTGCCGCCATGCCGATTTACGAATTTCATTGTCAAAAGTGTGGCGCGGACAGCGAGTTGCTGATTCGTTCCAGCCGTTGGAAAGGGACGCCCTGCCCCAAGTGCGGTTCCACCAAACTGGCCAAAAAACTGTCGGTCTTCGCCTCCGGCGCCAGCGGACCATCTTCCGAGCCGGCCTCATGCAGCGGCAATCCCGGTTCGTGCGGGATGTGCGGCACGGGCCGGCCGCATTCCCACTGAGGCTCAGCGGTTAGAGATCGTCGGGCGCGATTTTGGACAAGTCTTCCACGGCCCAATCGGGGCGGTGCGCCTGAAGCTGCGGCACGGAAAAGGAGCCGGTGGCCACGGCCAGCACTTTCGCCCCAATGGCCCGGGCGCAACGAATGTCCAGCGGCGTATCGCCAACCACCAGCACCTCGCCGTCTTCGACCGGGCGGCCCAGCCGTTCGCGGCCGCGGCGGCGCGCGACGGCGGCGATCTGGTTGCGGTCTTCGTGGTCGTCGGCGAAGCCGCCGAAGGAAAACTTGTCCCACAACTGGAAGCGTTGCAGCTTGATTTGCGCGCCGCGCCGGATGTTGCCGGTGAGCAGACCGGGGAGCGGCGGCTCGGCCCGCGCCGCCAGGGCGCCATAAAATTCCGCCACGCCCGGACAGGGGCCGCCCGCGCATTGCCGCATTAATTCCTCCAGGCAAACCACGTAGGCCGCAAAAAAGCGCTCGAAATTTTTGGGTGACGGCTCGATTTGCCGGAGCGAAAAAAGCTCGCGCACCAGGGAAAAGTCGGTCCGGCCGCCGAACTTGACGAGTTCGGTCCCGTCGGCCACGCCAAACTCCGCGGCCAGAGTCAGGGCGAAGGCCTTCACCCCCGCGCCGGCGGTGTGAATGAGCGTGCCGTCCACATCGAACAAAAC
Organism: uncultured Verrucomicrobiae bacterium; assembly: GCA_963707025.1. Taxonomy (GTDB): domain Bacteria; phylum Verrucomicrobiota; class Verrucomicrobiia; order Limisphaerales; family Palsa-1400; genus JBEKOF01. The sequence goes on from CAVPOM010000011.1 coordinate 70,637, forward strand.
CAGCCGGATGGGTCGTGAGTTGGCCATTTGAAGTTCAAAGTTTAAGGATGGGAATCCGGGGCGCAAGAAGCAATCGCGGTGGGTGGGGTTCACTTTCCGGCTGTCGCGTTCCGGCTCTTAATCTTAATCTTAATCCTAATCTTAATCTCTTTACTGCACGCGAAGGAGATTAAGATTAAGATTAGGATCGAGACTCCAAAAGGGCGAAGGCCCCATTCGCGCTGGCCAATGGAATTTTGATCAGGTATGTATCCGGCCATCGTCCTGGTTGATGAACCGCAACATCGTTTATTTTGATTTGGAAACGCAGAAGTCCGCCGAGGAAGTGGGCGGCTGGAACAACATCCGCGACATGCGGATGAGCGTGGGCGTGACCTACAGCACGGCCCCGTCGGAGTACAAAATCTACCGCGAAAGCCAGGTCAACGCGCTGATTGAGGAATTGCGCCGGGCCGATCTGGTGGTTGGCTTCAACAATCTGCGCTTTGATTATGAAGTGCTGGCCGGCCACAACGCGCTCTTCGATGCCGGGCAAATCCAGTCGCTGGACATGCTGGTGGAACTGCAGAAGAGCTTGCCGCACCGGCTTTCCCTGGACTCCATTGCCCAGGCCACCCTGGGCGTGGAAAAAACCAGCGAAGGCATGCAAGCCATCCGCTGGTATCGCGAAGGCAAGCTGCTGGAGATCGCCGAGTATTGCTGTTACGACGTGAAAATCACCCGCCTGATTCACGAATACGGGGCGGCCCACAAGCGCCTGCATTATACTAACAAGTACGGCAAAAAACTGAGCGTGGCTGTAAACTGGTCGGATTTTTGACAGGGCGGAACGGACGCTCCAGTTGGACGAGCAAGGCCGGGACTCGATAATTGCATGGGAAACCGGTGAAGCCGGCCGACGTGCGCCCCGAACAACCGTGCCAGCGGCGAAAGGAACGCCGGGCGTTCAGAGTGGAGATTACGGTTTAACGGTGAGCCCGGCTTGTTTCGCCATCGCTCCCTGTCGCCCATCGAACGTTACAAATTCCCTGGCGCCCATGACGGCGGCGGCGGCGACGTGGATGAGGTCGAGCGTGCGGCAACCGAGACTGGCGGAATGACTGGCGGAAAGTTCATCGGCCTTTTGTTCAACGGTGGCGGCGGCATAGTCGGGACGCTGCCAGCGGCCCGTGGCGATGTCCTCCTCAAAAGCGGCGATAGATTGGTTCATTTCCGGCGCAGTGATTTCCTTGCGAAAGGCCTTCAAGCGAATGGCGTTCTTAACTTCCAGCGCCTGCCAATGCGTCAGCCAGTAAGGGGCAACGTAAGCGCCAACCAGCCGAATAGCCTCCGGGCTGGTCGCTTCCCTGACGTACAACTTGACGATGACGGCGGAGTCAAAATAGGCGTCCATCAGCGGTCCCCGCGCCCCTCCTCAATGATACTCCGGGAGTCAGGCGCGATTCTGTCTCCATAAATGCCGCGCAAGCGTTCGCCGAAGTCGGGCCAATTCGAGCGGCTCGCCCGGCCGGCAGCAGGCCTGCCATTCTTCATCCGGCGGAAAAGCTGCTCGAACCGCGTTCTTTCCCGCTGGGGAAGCGCGGCCACCTGTTTGATGAGTTCTGTGGCGCTCATGGGGTGATTCTAGCTCAATTCCGCGACCCTGCCAAGTGGCTTTCTTCCCATGAGTCAACGGGGCCCAGTCCCCGCCCGCCTCACGGTTTCCAGACGGCGGGGTTGGGGCCGCAAAAGCGCCAGTCGGGCTGCCAGTCGCGGGCGAGCTTCTCGTTGGTCACGATGGCGCGGATCATGACGATGGGCATGTTGTTGGCCATGACCACGGCGTCGTGAAAGGCGCGGTTGGACATTTTGCGGGAGTCCACCAGTTCGCGATGCAGGTCCAGCAGTTGCAAGGCGCCGAGCAAATAGCCGGCCTGGTAAAGCGGGCCGTAGCTGCCGTCGAAGGAACGGCGGACTTCGGCGGTGGCATTGTCGCGCTCGTGGCCCATGCTGTCAACAAGATAATCAATGCACTGCCGCGGGGTCCACTGGCCGAGGTGGAATTTGAGGGAGAAAACAATGCGGGCGCAGCGGTGCATGCGCCAGAACAGGGCGCCGAGGCGCTCCGGCGGGGTGGTGTGATAGCCGCGCTGGTAGAGATAAAGCTCCCAGTAGCAGGCCCAGCCTTCGACATAGAAAGGGGTGCTGAAAATGCGGCGCTCGGTGTGATAGCGGGAACTCATGAAGTTCTGCAATTCGTGGCCGGGAATCAGCTCGTGAAAGGCGGTGGCGTGGGCGAAGGGGATGTTGTTGCCGCGCATGCTGGCCAGTTTCTGCTCGTGGGTCATGGTGTCGGTGGGATAGGAAACGGAAATGACCGGGCCGCCGGTGAAGAAGGGGTTGACCAACTGGCGCTGGGGGGTCATCATTTCCATGCCCCAGGTTTCGCGGGCGATGACCGGGATGGTGATGAGATTGTTCTTCTCCAAATAGTTGACAGCATCCCAGGCCAGGTCGCGGATGAGATAGGGTTGCTGGCCCGCCTCCTCATGCATGGTTTTGACCTTCTCCACCGCTTTGTGCCAGTCATCGCCGCAGCCCATCTGGCGGGAGGCCTTTTTCATTTCCGATTCGCACCAGGCGAATTCGCGGCCGGCAAGGGCGATCAATTCCTCCGGCGTGTAGGGGATCATTTCGTCGTGCAACTCCGCCAGCAAGCCGTCCCGGCCGATGGGGCGGCCCACGATGTCGCTGCCGTCGCGCTGGGCGCCGCTGGTGGAATTGTCGCGGAGGAAGGCGCCGTACTCCTGGAGAGATTGGTCAATCGCCTGGCAGGCGGCGGTGAGGGCCTCGGGCCACGGCGCACCGGCGGTGACACGGTCATGCCAGTCGCTGAGTTGGGCGCGCAGACCGCCGAGCGTGGCGGCGGCGCGTCCGGCGCGATTGGAGACGGCCCGGTTTTCGAGCGCGGAGACGGCGTTGCTGCGGCCGGCTTCGATGGAGGTTTTCAACAAGGCCAGGGTGTTGGAGGCCCTGGTCGCGTCGTATTGTTCCGGCGCGGCGGGCGCTTCGCCCAGTTGCGCAATAAGTTGCTCGAACGGAAAAAGCCGGCTGTTGTCCACCGGGGCGGGGGCGGCGTTGGTGGGCAGATCCAGGGACATCAATTGATATTCGATGCGGTTGCGGAGCAGGATGTAGTCAACCTGGTCATCGTGGCTGAATTTGTCGAAATCCAGATGGGGCAGCGCGGCGAGCCATTGTTGGAGGGTTTCCCGGCTCATCCCGCGCCCGCCGCCGCGGCGTCCGCCGCCACCGCCGCCGCCGCCGCCCCCGAAGCCGCCCCGCCGGCCCCGTCCGCTGCTGTTGTTAAACCGCTCGATCACGCCGCGCATCTGGCTTTGGGGGAGGGAAATTAACCCGGCCAGGTCAGGCACTTCAGGACCTTTGCCGGCCAGTGTGACGGGCGGCAGGGAGGGTTGGGGCAAGGGGGCGGGCGGAGCGGCCGGGGCGGCGGCATCGGCGGGCGGAAGATTGCCCAGAAAAGAGGCGTAGTCGCCCAGCGCCTTGTCGGCTTCCTTGTAAGGCGCGGCCATCCACCAGGTGAACAGAGGATCGTAGTCATTATAGAAGGCGTTCCAGTTTTTGAGGACGTTGCGGAGCGCCGTGACTTCGGTGGCGGCATGGGCGGCCTGGCTGGCGTCGAAGGCCACGGCCCCGGCGGCGGAGGCGGCCAGGCCGGCCTTGACCGCTTTCTGAGTTTCGGCGACGGCGCGCGCCAGGGCGTCCACCATGCCGGCGGCTTTTTCGGCGTTCATCTTTTCCACGCGGCGGCGGCCGGCTTCGAGGTCAATTATAATGTGGGCGAAAGGGACGAAGGGGGCGGCCTGGGCCTGGGTCTTGAGCAGATCGTCCAGCTTGGCGGAGTCCTCCCGCACGGTCTGGATCAGTTTGGCGTGCTCGGCGCGGGCCTCGGCAGAGAGGCGGTTGGTGTCGAGTTTTTGCAGGGCGGCGAGCCAGTCGGCATCAAAAAGTTTCAAGCGGGCGGTGCGCTCGGGGGCGAGGGGGACGCTGTAGAAGCGGGTGATGTTGGCCCGGTCGGCGTCATAGCGCTGGGCGGCGGCGCGCATTTCATTTTGCGGGGCGGTGAGATATTGGCGGAGGTCCAGGGGCGCGTTGGTGGACTGGGCGCACAGGGCGGCGGCGGCCAGGACCCCCAGGCCGGCGAGAAATGTTCTTGGCGTGATCATCACAGGATTGTCAGCAAAGGTTGCCCGATGGCAAAAGCTGCTTGAGGGCGAGGTTAAAGGAACCTACCGGGCCAAGCCAAGGATAAATGAAAAAGGCGGCGGAGTGGTGGAGTGGTGGAGGGGCAGGAAATGCAGAATGCAAAATGCAGAATGGGAGGAATCCGCCAATTTCCGCGAAGTTGAGGATAAAGGTTGTTGGATGCATGGGGGTCCCCAGGGGGCCGGGAAGTGGAATTAGGTGAAACCAGTTGAAACTAGCTGAAACCAGGTGAGATTAAGTGAAAATCGGGGGTTGGGTTTGAACCGCGAAATACGCAAACCTGAATGGATCGCTTAGGTATTGGTGAGCTGGACCCCTATTTTTAGACCACAGGTAAGTTTCGATTTTTGCCGGTTTGCTGTAGATAAGAAAGAGCAGACTTATGAAAGCAAAACGGAAAAGACACAGTGCGGCCTTCAAGGCCAAAGTGGGATTCGAAGCCCTGGTGGGGCTGAAGACGGTCGCGCAATTGGCGCGAGAGTATGCGGTGCATCCGGCGCAGGTCACGCAGTGGCGGGCGACGATTCGGGATCACATGCCCGAATTGTTTGAGCCCGGGCAACCCCGCACGGAGGATCAGGAACAGTTGATTGCCCAACTGCATGAGAAGATTGGCCAACTGACGGTGGACTTGGACTGGCTTAAAAAAAAGTCCAGGCAACTGGGGCTTTAACATGTTTAATCGCTCCCGATCCGCAGCTCAGCGTGCGGCGCCAGTGCGAGCTGCTGGCGGTGTGCCGTGGCAGTTATTATTACCAGTGCTGTCCGGAGACAGAGGAGAACCTGGCGCTGATGCGGCGGTTGGACCAGATGCATTTGGACCACCCGGTTTATGGCAGCCGCAAACTGACCGTGCTGTTGCGCCGGGAGGGTTTGACCATCAATCGCAAACGGGTGGTGCGGCTGCTGCGGTTGATGGGGATCGAGGCGATTTACGCCAAGCCCAAGACGAGTCTGCGGGAGATGGGGCACCAGATTTATCCGTATCTGTTACGCAATTTGGCAGTGACGGGACCGGATCAGGTTTGGTGTTCGGACATTACGTATGTGCCTATGGCAACTGGGTTTATGTATTTGGTGGCGGTGATGGATTGGTGGAGTCGTTACGTGCTGGGATGGCGCTTGAGCAACACGTTGGAGGCGGACTTTTGTGTGGACGCTTGGGAGGCGGCGTTGCGGGCGGGGCGTCAGGCGCCGTTGATTTCCAATACCGACCAGGGATCGCAGTTCACCTCCCCGATGTTTATCGATGCGGTGGAATCGGCGGGGGTGGACGTGAGCATGGACGGACGGGGTCGCTGGATGGACAACCGGTTTATCGAGCGGCTGTGGCGGAGCGCCAAGTATGAGGACATTTATTTGCAAGACTATGGCGACGGGTTGGCGGCAGGGCGCGGACTGGGCCGGTGGTTTGACGGCTACAACCGGGAACGACCGCACCAGGCGTTGGGCTATGCGACGCCGGCGGACGCGTATTTTGATCCCGGCACGCATGGAGCCCAACCGGCCAAATGGGAAGCGATGCAACCTGCCAGAGGCAGGAGCGATCGCAGCACTTGACAGAGAGGCAGGCGGCAGGAAAAGGCTTGAAATCAGACCGCCTGCGGCGGTAGAGTTGAGAACCCTAAGAAAACGGAGAGGGAGGACGGGCAGTGCTCCGCATCGCTCGTTCTCTCTTTTCGAAAGGGTTTTGAAACACGGAATGAACAGTAGTCAACTACAATTAGTAATGACAGCAATCGGCAAAAGTCGCGCTTATTTCATGCGCTCCGTGGTCTAAAGGATGGGGTCCACCTCATTGGAGTGAATAAGTGACGGTCGCCGAGTTTCAAAAAATCACCTTGATTTAGCTTGATTGGGCTTGAAGGACCCTGATCGTGAAATCTCGTTTTTACGTGTAAGATGCACATGGAAAGGCACTTGAGTTGATTTGCCGCAAAAAGGCGCCAATCGCGCCAAGATGCCATGGTTGGGGTGCGGGAATCGTATAGTTCACGGATTTGGTCAGGTATGGCATCGTTCTGGGTTGATGGAGTAATGGAGTCCTGCGCTGGCTGTGGCGCGTCGGTCAAAGTTAAAAAATGGTTTGACCGGGCATGACCGAGTATGACCGGGCACAATTGGGAAAGCGCCGTGAGGTGCGTAAACGGTTCATGGACAGGCATTTGGATTGATTTGCCGCCAGAAGCCACAAAAGGCGCACAGCAAGCCGTTGTTTGGGTGGTGGGAACATGGAAAAGGATACGATTAGTCAGCCGCCGCCAGTTGGAAGCAGGGTTGCAACCAAACCAACGAAGAAAGAACTTCGCTGGCTGCTGTGGAATTCGCAACCTGGGGAATCCCGTCCTGGTCCCGCCGCCGTCCGATGCCACTGTTGCCTTGCCCCTTCTCACTATGCAATTTTAGCATGTAAAGTCGTGCCGTCAACGGAAAAATGCGGATTTTGGCAAGGACTTGATCATAAGCTGCTTGCGCCGTTTGATCACGGATGGTGAAAAGGCGGGAGGCGCAGCGCGGAAAGCCGCAACCAAAAAGAAGGTGGAGGCTGTCTCAAGTTCCGGGCTGGCGTGCGGCGCAGATGTCAGCGCGCTCCAGCATCCGGTTGAGCGACATCGAACTTCAACACGACGTTGGTGTCACCCGCCTTGACTGGCAGCCATGTGCCTGACCTGAGAATGGCGATCTTGTGGCTGCCCGGAGGGTGTTCAAAGCTGGCGTTGACGAAGAGCGAGCCGTCGCAGACATCGAAGGCGAAATGTCCCGTCGCATCCGATTGGGTGCTGGCGCTGAGTTCCCCGCAAATCCCCACCCAGGCCGCGGGAACCGGTTTGCCGTCAGAACCGAACACGTGGCCGGCGATTTTGCGGTTCAGCAATTTGAGGACAACGTCCGGGAAAACGAATTGGTTGGTTTGAGAATCCCTGGCTTGCAGCGAGACCGTGACCGGGGCGAATCCTGCGGCGCCGCAGCCGCATTGGTAATCGAATCCCTGTGGCAGAGCTGAAATGGAGAAGGCTCCTTGCCCATCCACCTTGACCGGTTGCGGGCCCAAATTGGAGTAGGAATGAGCCACCACGAAACAGAGATTCACTGAGGCCGTGCTGACCGGCGATCCCTTCGTATCCTTGAGCAATCCTGACAAGGTGATTCCGGGTTGCAGGTTTAAGTCCATTTTCGCCGGCGTGCCGGTGAATTCTCCGATGGCGGCAAGGTTCCGTTTGAGATCGCGAGCCAGGATGGCATTGGTCGGGTTGATGGGGCCGTCCCAAGGAACCGCATTGTCGTCTGGAGGGGTCTTCACGATCAAGTCATATCTCCCGTTTTTATGCGTCCTGGCTTCGGCGTAGGCGGGCGCTGCCGGGTATTGTCCTGGATGGAATGTCACCTCCACGCCTGGGGCCGGCGCGCCGGAAGGATCGCGCACCGTGCCGGAAATCGTCACGGACCGGTCTGAATCAGCCGGGACCAGTCCGTGGCAGGCCGAGCCGAAAACCAGAGCCGCCCCCAAAATCAAACCGCATTTCTGAAATCTTTTCGCAAGGCCTCCGAGGTTGAAAATTCAGTTCGCAGGATGTTCACTCATTATGACACCGAACGCTACCATTCATTTGACGGAAAAGAAGAATTTTCGCCCGCGCCCTTCCAAGCGCCTCCCAAAAAGTTGCGGCAGCGGCGGGAAGCACCTCTGCCCGACCAGTCCAAGGCAGGAGCATTGCATTGCCAAGGCAAGGGGTGTAAAGAAAACAGGTAATGGGTCAGTCATGGAGGGTAGGGCGAGATTCCGTCGAGCCGAAATTCGATTTCTCGGGAAGAAGTCACGGCTCGACGGAGTCTCGCCCCACCGTCCCAGACGCCTTACGAAAACAGGAAACCGGCCGGAGCCGGAATTGACAGATATGACTATGCCGTTGACCGGGGTATTGGCGAAATGGACGCGCCGGGAAATGATCGGACGCACCACACAGTTGGCGGCAACGCTGGCCTTCGGTTCCGCCCTGGCCCCCTTGCTGGCCGCGCCGGGCGGACGCGGCTTCAAAATCGGCGCACCCGAATGGTCTTTGCGGAAGACCGACCCTTCCTGCTTCGAGGTGGCGCGCGACATTGGCCTGGACGGGGTGCAGGTCAACCTCGGCAGCGCGGGCGACCAGATGCACCTGCGCCAGCCCGCCGTGCAGCAGGCTTATTTGGCCGCCGCCCGCCAGAACGGATTGGAGATCGCCTCGCTGGCCCTGGCGGAATTGAACAATATCCCGCTCAAGAGCGATCCGCGCGCGGCCATTTGGCTGCTGGATTCCCTGGCGGTGGCGCAGGCGCTGGGCGTCAAGGTGATCCTGGTCGCGCAGTTTTTCCACGGCGAACTCAAGGGTGACAAAGAGGGGACGGATCGCACGGTGGGATTGCTCAAGGAACTGGCGCCTCGCGCCGAGAAAGCGGGCGCGATTCTTGGCCTGGAGAACTATCTCAGCGCGCCGGAGAATCTGGATATCATCCAGCGCGCCGGCTCGCCGGCGGTGCAGGTTTATTATGACGTGGGCAATTCCACCGACAAGGGCTACGACATATACCAGGAGATCCGCCTGCTCAAGGACCGCGTCTGCGAATTCCACGCCAAGGATGGAAACTTCATGCTCGGCCAGGGACGGATTGACTTTCACAAAGTCCGGCAGGCGATGGATGAGATCAATTACCGGGGCTGGATTCAGATTGAGGCCGCCGCGCCGCACGCGCTGGTGGAGGATTACCGCGCGGACTTGAAATTCCTCAAGGGCATATTCCCTGCTTGAACCGGGGTGAAAGCGGTCTATGCTCTGCTTGAATCAGCCCGGAGAAATTGAACTGGTGATACCGCAACCTGGCAAATCTATGATCCACGAAACATCGAAACCGTTCCAAGCCTCCCCTTTCACGCGCCGGCAGTTCCTGGCCACGGCCGGGGCTTCGGCCTTGTCTCTCGCGGTCGCGCCCGCGGGTTTGGCCCAGGGCGCCGGGAGCGATTCCCGCATCAACATTGGCCTGATTGGCTGCGGCGGCCGCGGTGTGTGGATCGCCGATCTTTTCCTGAAAAACGGCCATTACAACCTGGCGGCGGTGGCGGACTATTTCCCGGACAAGGCGGAGGCGGCGGGAGAAAAGTACCAGGTGGACAAGGCGCGCCGCTTCACCGGGCTTGCCGCTTACAAGCGCCTGCTCGAACAGAAGTTGGACGCGGTGGTGATTGAGTCGCCGCCTTACTTCCACCCGGAGCAGGCGGCGGCGGCCATCGAGGCGGGCAAGCAGGTCTATTGCGCCAAGCCCATCGCGGTGGACGCGCCCGGCTGCCAGACGATGGCGGAGAGCGGGCGCAAAGCGACGGAGAAGAAACTGGTTTTCCTGGTGGACTTTCAGACCCGCGCCCACCCGTTCTATCAGGAGGCGGTGCGGGTGGTGCGGGCGGGCCGGATTGGCCGGATTGTCTCCGGCGAGGCCGCCTACCAAACCGGCGATGTCTGGAGCCGCATGGACGCGGTGATCCGGAACAATCCGAACAACGACGAGGCCCGGCTGCGCGCCTGGGGCGCGGACCGCACCCTGTCCGGCGACATCATCACCGAGCAGAACATCCACGCCCTGGACGTGGCGTCGTGGATAATGGATGCCGCGCCCCTGCGCGCCTGGGGCGCCGGAGGACGGACCCGCGCGCCGGTGCCGAACGGGGTATGGGACAATTTTTCGGTGGTCTTTGACTATCCCAACGACGTGCGGCTGACCTTCAGTTCCAAACAGGCCGGCAAGGGCTGGGAGGACATCCAATGCCGCGTCTATGGCATGGAAGGCGTGATTGACACGCATTATTTCGGCGTGGTCAAGGTGGTGTGCGACGAGCCTTACAACGGCGGCACCCTGGCCAATCTTTACACCGATGGTGTTGTCAATAATATCGCCACTTTCCACAAGGCCATCACCACGGGTGATTTTTCCAATGGAACCGTCGCGCCCAGCGTGCGCAGCAACCTGACCACCATCCTCGGCCGCACCGCCGCCTACCGGCGCGCCGAGGTGACCTGGGACGAAATGATCAAGACGAACGAGAAATGGGAGGCCGGCTTCAAAGGGCTGAAAGGCTAGAGCAGTTTAATTAAAACTGCAGCCGTACGCGGCAAACCAGTTCATCGCCTCCTGACAAGGCGTTCCGGCTCCAGTCTCATTGGAAACGCTTGAATCTTTTTTCTCGACAGATTCGAGTCCCTCGCTAAAATGAGACTACCACGCATTGAGTATTCAGCAATGCGTGGTAGTCTCATTTTCAAAGTGATTAGAGCAGTTTAAGGACTATTTTAATTACAGCAGGCAAACCAGTTCATCGCATCCCGGTCAGGTGCCCTGGCTACAGTTTTATTGAAAATGCTCTAAACGGGTCACTTCAGCAACTGGCGAACCTGGGCGGAAGTGATTTCGGTTTTCGGATGGAAGGAAGGGCCGGCCATGTAGTCCAGCAGGGTTTGCCGCATCTGCCGGCCCACCGGATCATCGCTCAAATCGCCGGTCAGATCGAAACCGCAGACGACGATTCCGCCCTGGCCAATCCTGGCTTCGATGACCAGGCCGAGGGGTCGGCCCGTCACCCAGTCGTCAATGATCCGCACAATCGGGTCGAGGCCTTTGGGCAAAACATCCAGCCGGAGCGCGCCCGCGCGGTGGAGCAGGTACCACCATTGCCAGTTGGCGCAGGATTCGGTTGGAAATTCAGCCAGGGCCGGATGCCGCGGCTGGCAAAGGATGCCCAGGGTGGTCGGCGGCTGGCGCCGGGTCCAGGCGGTGTTCCAGAAGATGCTGGAAAAGCCCACCGCCACCGGCGCGCGCTCAAAGTTGCGGATGGCCGCCGGGGCCAACGTCAACAATACTTTTCCGCCGGCTTGCAACCGCTGCTCCGCCGCTTCATCGAAACGCGACGTCACCAGCGCGCCGTCCGGCGCGGCTGCCGTCGCCGGCGCGGGATAAATCCAGACATCCCAATCGTTTTCCGCGAGCCTTGAGCCATTGGCCGCGTTGTGGATGGTCACCACCAATTTGTAACGCGCGGGCGCCTTGGCGTTTTGCAAATCCACCCGCACCGTGCCGAGCGCGGCGCCGTTGTCCACGGGGATTTCCCCGGCCGGGAATTTGCCGGTGGCGAAGGCCGGGCGGTTGTCGGGGAGGAGTTTCCAGGAGGCGGCCGCATTTTTCAGCGGGGCGGGGCCGAAATGAGCGGCCTCCACCGTCGCGGCGAGCGTTTCGGCGGTGGTGAAAACGCGTTTGTCCAGGCGGGCGAGAGGGACGGTGGCGTTGCAGAAACGGCTGTACTGGCTGGCGGTGACATAGCCTTTATCATGCCAAAAGGGATCGAGCACGCCGACCAGCGCCGTGCCCTGGCCGGGGAAATCGTGCAGGTCCAGCAATTCAAAGCCGCCCATGCCCGGGGTGCGCAAGGCGGACTCGATGTCTTCCTTGTAGCAGAGGGTTTGCAATTTGCCGGAGGCCAGCAAGAACGGTCTGGCCAGGCTGCCCAGGCCTGCGGCCCGGAGGCGGTCGCGGAAAATCTCGAAATTTTTCGGCTTGAGATAGCCGGTGTATTGCGGGATTTCGTCAAAATTGGGATAGACGCACCACTGGCCGATTTCGTGGCTGATGACCGGCACCTGGCGCGCGGAAATGAAGGAGCGGTAATCGGTCGTGGTTTCCGGCGGCCTGGAGTTGATGCGGGAGCGCAGGCCCTGGCCCCACTGTTGGATGCGCGGGCCGGGGGTGACATCGAACTGGTTTTCGGCAAGTTCCGGCCAGCCCGAACCGCTGGTCCAGAGCCGGCGCGGGTCGAGCGCCTTGAAATGGGAGACGTATTGGGCGAGCCAGGCGGTGGCGTTCCGGCCGCCCGGTTCGTTGCCGTAGGGCATGAGCATGAAGGAGGGATGGTTGCCGTAATACCGCAAGATGCGTGCGGTCTCGTCATAAACCCATTGGTCCACCGGCCGGCCGTCGCCCAGCCCCGTGGCTCCATTGGCCCAGCAGGTCTCGACCTGCAAATACATGCCGAGCTGGTCCGCCGCCGCGAAGGCCGCTTCCGGCGGACAATAGGAATGGAAGCGCAGCAAATTCAGTCCGTAAGATTTGGCCGCGCCGATAATGCGTTTCCATTCCGCCACTTCCGTGGGCGGATGGCCGGTTTTTGGGAAAATGCAGCATTCCAGGGTGCCGCGGAAAAAAATCTTGCGGCCGTTGAGGACGAACTGGGTGCCGCTGGCGGAGAAATCGCGCAGGCCAAAGGTGACGGACCTGGTGTCGTTGCCATTCAAGGTGACCTCCAGGCGGTGCAGCGCCGGGGAGAATTCATCCCAGGGTTGGGCGCCCGGGCCGAGGTTGAATTCGGTTTCAAACGAACCGCCGCCGGTTTCCCAAGCGACCTCCAATTGGGTTTTTTGGCCGTGGCCGGCGAGTTGAACCTGGCCGCGGCCGGCCTGCCCGGTGGCGTTGCCAATTTTTCCTTTGACTGTCACGGACTTGGCCGCCAGGCGCGGATAGACCTGCAAGTCCTCAATCCACACCAAGGGCGTGGCGCGCAATTGGATGGCGCCGGCGATGCCGTTCCAGTTGCCCTGGGTGTGATCGCTGACGGCGTGCGAATTGGCGCCGATATTGACGATCATCCGGTTGTCCACGCGAATGGTCAGGGTGTGGGAGCCGGGAGCCAGGCGGCCCAGGTCATATTCATGCGGTGTGGCAAGGCTGGCGTTGGAACCGGCCAGCCTGCCGTCGAGCCAGACGCGCGTTTCCCAGTGCGGCCTTTCCAGGGCAAGCACAACGCGGTTGGCCTCCCAATCTTTTGGAATGGCGATGTCCCGCTGGAACCAGGCCGCGCCCGCGTAGTATTTTTCCGGCTGAAGCCAGAAGGGGATTTTCACATTGCCCGGCTGGCGATAAGCCGCGAACTCCGGCGCGGTGAACCACGACCGGTCCACAATGTCGCCCATCCAGCGTGTGTTGGTGGAGATGTCGTCACCGATGCCCTGCGCCGGCAGCGAGCCGGGCAGATTGATTTGGCCGTTTAATTTGCTGGCGAACCAGCTTTCCGTGATTCCGGCATCCGCGCGATCCAATTGAAAACGCCACCGGCAGGCCAGGGAAATGGAGGGCGCCGGTTTGGCCCAGGCGCCGGCCGCGGCCAGCGCCAGAAAAAGGATGGTCAGCCGTCTCATAGGATGCAGGTTACTGTGCTTCTGATGCATTGTTCATTTCAAACAGCGCGCCGGCTCATGGGCGCGGCGCCGGCAGCGCGCCGGTCAAACGCGCCAGGCGCGGGGACGCGGCCATTTCGTTCCCGTCCGCCAACACGCGCAAGCCTTTGCCTTTCCCGTAGTGTTCGCCGGACTGGTCGTAGAGGACCGTCAGGATGTGACCGTGATAGGCAACGTTGTCCAGGCAGAAATAATCCCACGTTCCTTCCGGCACGAGCGGGTTGACTTCCACCAGGTTGTCGGCGCGGGGACGCAGCCCGGCCAGGCCGGTGATAATCAGGTCGCAGAAGGTGGAATGGTTGTAATCCTTGCCGCGCTCGTAAATTTGGTTCCCTGCTGTTTTCATGACCGTGCGGGCGATCCAGTCGCCGGTGAGCGGATTCAAATCTTCATCAATCCACGGCACGACCTTGCCGTCGTCGCGCCGGAGATGCTGCGACTTGGCGTAAATTTGCAGCAGGCCTAAATAATCGCGCCGGCTGACGGCGTTCTGCTGGTAGTGGTTGAGCAGGTTGGCCATCGCGGTCAACGTGACCAACGTCGCGAAGGGCCAGCTTGGCCCGTTCCATTGGCACTCGTGTCCCTGATAGGCCAGCCGGAATTTCGGGCTGCGCCGCTCGGCGGTGGTTGGCCCGAAAGGCGCGTAAAAGCCGTTCGTGTCCATGAGTTGCAGCCAGGCGGCTTCGTAGCCGGGGCCGGGCAAATTAACATACCACGGCGTGTAGCCGTGCAACTCGCGCACGCCCACCAGCGCCGCGCCGGGCAGGCGGTTCGGAAGGGTCTCGAAGAATTGCTGGTCCGCGTTCCACAACTTTTCCTGGACGAGCTGCTTGATCTGCGCAGCCTTGGCGCGGAATTCCGCCGCGGCGTCATTCTTGCCCAGGAGGTCCGCCGTGCTGGCCAGGGCCAGCGCGTCGGCAAACATATAGCTGTTGATGGTGGGCCGGTAACCGCTGCCGCCGATGGACATCTCCATGCCGTCGCGGTCGTCCACCTGCCAGAACAAACCGTTGGTGCCGCGGTGGCTTTTCTCCCACTCGCCATAGTTGGCCACGAGGTCGGGGAACAATTCCTTCACCTCCGCCGCGTTGCCGGTGACCAGAAGGCGGTTCCATAACGCATCGGCGATCCAGAAACTGTAACTGCGCGCGCTCCCGCCTTTGCGCAGCCAGAAGGCCGCGTAGTCGTCCAGATATTTCGGGTCGTGCAGCCAGCGTCCCTCGTAGAAGTGGAGGGCCGCCGCGCAGTTGATGGTATTGTCCTTGCCGGCCCACGGCACGTCGGGCAGGAATTCGGTGACGACAAACCCATCGGGCGTTTGCCGGAGGTGCTTGCGGTAAGTCCACCAGCGAAAGTAATAAATCTCCTCCAGCGAGTTGTCCGGGCACTCGAAGAGCGGAATGTTGTCCCGCAGAAACCGCCAGGCGTTGGTGTTGCGGATGGCGGCGGGCCAGACCTCTTCATCGCCGGCGTTGAAGCTGTCAATATAATGTTGGAAGCTCTCCGCCTTGAGGACGGCCTGGGCGGCGGCGGCCCCGGGCCGGAGCAGCGCCAGCGTCAGGCAGCAGGCGATGGCGAAGGCCGCCGAAGCTCGTTTCATGATGCGTGACCATTATCCGACTCGTCGCGCAAACTCAAGACCAATGGCAACCGGTCCGTCTCAGGTGGGCCTGGCCGGCAGGGAGGTTTTGCGGCGTTCGTGAGCGATTCTCGCTTTTCAAATTCCCGTAGGCTGGTAAATTCCACCTTATGAGAGCGTGCGTCACTCAGGTACTTTTTGATTATGGCGCTTGTTACGGCTGCCTCAGCGCATCAGGTTGGTTCCGTTCTTCAGACGAATCTGCCGCCCCTGAAGCAAGTCCGTCTGGTCGATTTCAAAATAAAGGGAGCCCGTGCGGTTTCGTTCTGTTCCGCTTCCAGGAACCTCTTCGTGGCCTTTGCCCAAGAAGGCTCTCGGAAAGTTCATTGTTGGAGCCTAGATACAGGAAAGGACATCGCGTCATATACGGTCCCTCGAGGCTATCGCTGCGATGACTCATTGCCGTCGCCGGATGGGAAGCTTTTGCTGATCGCAACGTACGATCTCATCCATGACGCTCTACACGAGGTATTCAAGGTGTTCGTCTTCAACGTCAAGACCGAGAAACTGATTAAAGAACTGGATTACCCTGATGAACTCATCACGTTTCTCCAGTTCAGCCGAGATGGCAATTGTTTCCGGCTTTGCCGTGGGATCCCCAGCCGGTCCGCGGACTGGCCCGTTTATGTATATGATCCAAAGGGTAACACATTAACAAATGTTGATATGATGGCGTTCGCTCCTGCTGAAAGTCCCATCCTGAAACAAGGGGAATTTAAGGATCCGAGCCTTTACTACACTAAGGACGGAACTCAGCACAAGCTCGTCGAGGATGCATTCTGTTATCTCTCAGCCGATGGTGACGCCTTCCTGGCGTCCTCGACCGTCAACGGCGAGGTTTTGGTTTGGCGCGCAAGCGATTTGAAGGAATTATTTCGAGGGAAGTTCGGCAAGCATCCGATCTGGGTGCGGTTCGATGACAAGCTTAATCGGTTTCTTGTCATTAACGGAAACGCGGACGAAAACTCTTTTTTAGAGGCAATTCAGATTGGAACTCCAAGGTGAGAAAAGGCGGAAAGAGATCAGGCAAAGGTATCGTCGTATTTTTCCTTCTGGACGCAGCCTGGACCGAAAAAGCATCCAAGGCATGGCTGGCTTTGTGCCCGGCTGCTTGGATCTGGGCCAGGGCGGGACGGGGAAAATTCTCGTCCAGAAAATATGTCATCTCGCGGTGAGTTCGGCCTCAATCCCTTCCATGGCCGTCAACCGGCCGGCAAACTCAAGGCACGCCCGAACATCGGCCTCCGTGAGCGAGGGGTAATCCCGCAAGATCTCCGGCGTGGCCTGGCCGGCCGCCACGGCTCCAACCACATTGGCCACCAGAACACGCGTGCCGCGCACCACCGGCTTGCCATGACAAACCGCGGGATCGAAAACAATTCTCTCTGAGAGCCAAGTTTGCATGATGACACTTTATCCCCCCAAGGTTCCGTTGTTCAAGGATAAGTTTCGCGGCGCGCCGGGCCGGGAAGACCGGCAGTCGCGGGTCGCACGACCTCAGCATGGTCAATCCGGATGGCAAGACAACGCCAGCCAATGGTCGGGCCAGCATGTCTTGGCAGCGTTCTGACGCGGAGGTTGACCCCGCGCTTGATTTTGTTCACTCTAAGACATCGCCGCCATGCGCCATGCTTCGCCAGTTCGGGTCCGGACCGGAACCATCACCCTTCCCACCTGGCGGCCCGCGCCGCCGGACAAGAACCCGATGTTTCTGGAAAAACGCGTTTATCAGGGCAGCAGCGGCAGGGTGTATCCGCTGCCGTTCACCGACCGCATCGCCGAAAAACCGGTCCGCCGCAAATGGCAGGCGGTCTGGATTGAAAACGAGTTCCTCCGCGTCCTGGTGCTGCCCGAAATCGGCGGGCGCATCCACGCCATCCAGGACAAGACCAACGGTTACGATCTGATTTACAATCAGCCCGTCATCAAGCCCGCCCTGGTCGGCCTGGCCGGGCCGTGGATTTCCGGCGGGATCGAGTTCAACTGGCCGCAGCATCATCGTCCCGCCACCTTCCTGCCCGTGGATGTTAAAATCGAATCGCACGCCGATGGCTCCAAAACCATCTGGTGCGGCGACCACGACCCGATGTGCCGGATGAAAGGCATGCACGGCGTCTGCCTGCATCCGGGCCGGAGCTGCCTGGAATTGAAGGTGCGCGCTTACAACCGCACGCCCTTCCAGCAGACTTTTCTCTGGTGGGCCAATGTCGCCATGCGCGTGCATGAGGCCTATCAAAGCTTTTTCCCGCCGGACGTTTATTACGTGGCCGACCACGCGCAGGCGCGCCATGAGCGAATATCCGCTCTGCCAGGAATGTCTATTACGGCGTCAACTACGGCCGAGCGCGGCGCGCCGGGGCATTCCGCAAAATGAAATTCCAAAGCAGTTCCTCCCGCCCCACTGCCGGCGGGTCGATCGCAGTCCGCATGCCCGAATACGCGCCGAACGACCTTTCCTTTTACGCCAACATTCCGGTGCCGACCTCCTACATGTGCATGGGCAGCCGGGAGGATTTCTTCGGCGGCTACGATTACGCGGCGCAGGCGGGCATCGTTCACGTCGCCAACCACCACATTTCGCCCGGCAAGAAACAATGGACCTGGGGCAATCACGAATTCGGTTACGCCTGGGACCGCAACCTGACCGAGCGCGACGGCAAAGGTGAATTCGGCGCCCTACATCGAAATCATGGCCGGCGTCTATACCGACAACCAGCCCGACTTCAGCTTTCTCCAGCCCGGCGAGACGAAAACGTGGAGCCAGTATCTGGTATCCCATCCAAAAAATCGGCCCGGCGCAACACGCCAATCTGCAGGCGGCCGTCAGCCTGAAAATCGCAGAATCGGCCGCGCGCGCCTTGGCGTCGCTGTCACCACGGAACATTCCGGGCGCGGCCATTGCCCTGATTTGGCAAAAGCAAACGCTGGCAAAATGCGACGGCGCGACCTGGCGCCGGGTTCGCCGTTCGTCAAGGAAGTCAGCCTTCCGCGTGGCACCGGCGAAACCGGGCTGCTGCTGCGCGTCCTGGACCGCGCCGGCCGCGAAATTATTTCTTACGCGCCGAAGCCGCGCGTCCGGGGCGCAGTGCCGCCGCCCGCGACCGAACCGGCCGCGCCGGCGGACATCGCCAGCGCGGACGAATTGTTCATCACCGGCCTGCATCTGGAACAGTATCGCCATGCCACCCGTTCCCGGTGCTATATTGGCGCGAGGCGTTGCGCCGCGACCCGGTGGATGCGCGCTGCAACAACGCCCTGGGTCTGTGGCACCTGCAGCGCGGCGAATTCACTCTGGCGGAGGAATTCTTCCGCAGAGCCATCGCGCGCCTGACGCGCCGCAATCCCAATCCTTCCGACGGCGAGGCCTTTTACAACCTGGGCTTGTGCCTGCGCCATCTGGGCCGCGATGATGAAGCTTATGGCGCGTTTTACAAAGCCACCTGGAACCAGGCGTGGATGGCGGCGGGTTATCACGCGCTGGCGGAACTGGCTTGCAAAAAATCAGACTGGGCAGGCGCGCTGGAACATCTGAACCGCTCGCTCCGTTTCAACACCGACAATCTGCGGGCGCGCAATCTGAAGGTCATGGTCTTGCGGAGGCTCGGCCGTGAAGCCGAGGCGGGTGTGCTGCTGCGCGAAACGCTCGCGCTGGACCCGCTGGACTGGTGGGCGCGGCTCTTGACGGGCGGAAATTCCCGGTTGCGATTTGCCCACGCATCTGGACCTGGCGCACGATCTGGCGCAGCGCGGGTTTTGCGCTGAGGCGGTGGCGGCTGCTGGAGGGCGCGCCCGTCCAGAGCGGCGGGTGAGTTGCCAACCAAAGTTTGGGAGCGTTGCCGCTGGTCCACTACACGCTCGGCTGGCTTCAGGAAAAACTGGGCAATAAAAAATCCGCCTTGCGGCATTTCCGCCAGGCGGCGCGCGCTCCCGCCGGATTATTGTTTTCCGTGCGCGTCTGGAAGAGATTGCGGTGTTGGAAGCGGCCATGCGGGCCAATCCGCACGACGCCCGCGCGCCTTATTATCTGGGCAATTTGTTTTACGACCGCCGCCGCCACGCCGAGGCCATCCGGCTTTGGGAGCGCAGCGCGAAATTGAATCCCGATTTCTCCATCGTCTGGCGCAACCTCGGCATCGGTTACTTCAACATTTCCAAACAACCGGCCAAAGCCCGCGCCGCTTACGAGCGCGCCTTCCGGGCCAATCCGCGCGACGCGCGGCTGCTCTTCGAGCGCGACCAGCTTTGGAAACGGCTCGGCGAAAAACCGGCGAAACGATTGCGGGAACTGGAAAAATATGCCGCGCTCGTCCGCCAGCGCGACGATTTGACGGTGGAACTGTGCGCGCTCTCAATCAGACCGGCCGCCACGTCGAAGCGATGCAACTCCTGGCCCAACGCCGGTTTCAGCCGTGGGAAGGCGGCGAAGGCGGGGCGCTGGGCCAGCACGTCCGCACGCAGCTTGCGCTCGGACGCGCAGGCCCTGGCACAGCAAGATTTTCCGCTGCGCCGCCAGGCCATTTTGAGAACGCGCTCGCTCGCGCCGGAAAATCTCGGCGAAGCCAGGCATCTGCTGGCCAACCAGAGCGACATTCATTATTGGCTGGGCGTCGCGCTGGATTTGCTCGGCGAGCAAAAAAGGCGCGCGCAGCACTGGCTGGCCGCCGCCAACTTCAAGGGCGATTTTCAGGAGATGAGCGTCCGCGCTTTTCAGCGAAATGACCTTTTACTCGGCGCTGTGCACTGCGAAAAGCTGGGCCGGAAGCGGAGGCGAAAAAACTTTTGCGCGACTTGCTGGCCTACGCGCAAAAGCGTTGCAAAAGTCGCCGGCCAAAATTGATTACTTCGCCACGTCGCTGCCGACCATGCTGCTGTTCGAGGATGATTTGCCATTCCGCCAGGAAACAACCGCGCTGTTTTTGCAGGCGCAGGCGCGGCTGGGCCTGGGGCAAAAAGCGAAGGCGCAGGCGCTTTTGCGGAAAGTTTTGCGGCGCGACCCGAACCACGCGCTGGCGGCGGATTTGTGGGCGGGTTGGCCCCGCGGAAGGGAGCCGCATGACGGCGGTGGCTCCAAAAGACGACCCGCCTCTCAAGGCCGAATACAATTTCGGTTACATCTGGCTCATTTCCGTGACGCCGCGCTTGGGCGGGCTGTTGTTCGGCTACGACTGGGTGGTCATTGGCGGGGCGAAGCCGTTTTTCGAGCGGTACTTTCACCTGGCCAAAGCCGCGCAATCCGGCTGGGCGAACAGTTGCGCGCTCATCGGCTGTCTGGCGGGCGCGCTCGTCGCCGGCGCGTTGAGCGACAAGTTCGGCCGGAAAAGATTGTTGATCGCTTCGGCGTTTTTGTTCGCGCGTCACCTCGCTGGGCAACGCGCTGGCGCCGAATGTTTTCCATTTTCGTCGCGTGGCGGATGCTGGGCGGCGTGGCCATCGGCCTGGCTTCGAACCTTTCGCCGATGTATATCGCCGAAATCGCCCCGGCGCGGATGCGCGGCAAACTGGTCTCCATCAACCAGCTCACCATCGTCATCGGCGTGCTGGCGGCGCAACTGATCAACTGGTCGCTCGTGCGCCATCTGCCGCCGGGCGCGACGGATGAGTTCATCGTCAATTCCTGGTATGGCCAGTCCGGCTGGCGCTGGATGTTTGCCCTCACCGCCATTCCTGCGGCGTTGTTTTTTGCCGGCATGTTTTTCGTTCCCGAAAGCCCGCGCTGGCTGGCCAAAAACGGCAAGCCCGAACAGGCCCGCGCCGTCCTGCAAAAAATCGGCGGGGCGAGCTTACGCGGGTCAGCGCCGCTCCGGGAAATCGAGGCGACGCTGGTGAACGAAACCGAAAAGGTGGATTTCCGCGAACTGCTGCAGCCGAGGATGAGAAAGGTGCTGGTGCTGGGCGTCGTGCTGGCCGTGTTCCAGCAATGGTGCGGCATCAACGTCATTTTCAATTACGCCGAGGAGATTTTCAGGGCCGCCGGCTACGACATTTCCACCGTGCTGAAAAACATCGCCTGGACCGGCTCGGTCAACCTGGCGTTCACCTTTGTCGCGCTGGGCGTGGTGGACCGCCGCGGGCGGCGTCCGCTGATGCTGTTCGGCGCGGCGGGGCTGGCGGTCATCTACACGGCGATCGAGTTTTTGTTATCACGCGCGGCGTGCAGGGATGGCCGGTGCTGCTGCTCGTGCTGGCGGCCATCGCCTGTTATTCCATGTCGCTGGCGCCGGTGACGTGGGTGGTGATTTCGGAAATCTTTCCCGAATCGCATCCGCGGCGCGGCCATGGCCGTCGCCGTGGCGGCGCTGTGGCTGGCCTGTTTCATCCTGACTTACACGTTCCCGATTTTGAAGGACAAGCTCGGTCCGGCGGGCACGTTCTGGCTCTACGCCGCCATCTGCGCACTGGGCCTGCTTTTCATCTGGAAGAAACTGCCCGAAACCAAGGGGCGGACGCTGGAACAGATCGAAAAGGAATTGGTGAAATAGGGGGCGGATCTTGACACTGCTGCCGGCGTCTGGCGAAAGAATGCCATAGGAGTGCGCCCGTCCTCGGGCGCAGCCGCGTGGGAAACACGGCGCGCCGGTGATTTTCCTGAGCACCCAAACCATCCCTGGCTTGCTGCGGCCGGGGACGGCCGCACTCCGCCGGCAGCAGTGTCAAGATGCGCGTTGAAATAGGTGCGTTTAGGGATTGACATCGCCGGGGGAAGGACTAATGTGGAGTTGACGCAACAGAAGGATCTCTTATGAAAAAGTCACTATTTTTATGCGGAGCGCTCTTGCTGGCGGTTCCGGGTCTTTCGCCGGCAGCGGACTATCCCCTGGTATTCAAGACCCTCGATGCCCAGCAGGCCATGTCCTTTCCTTCCGGCTCCACCATTTACGCCATGATGCAGGCCGCCAAACCGGCTGGCCTCCACAAGGCGCCGCCGGCCGTCTCCCAGCACCCGCTCTATGGCCAGATTGCGGCCGGAAGCGACCAACTCCTGTGCCGGCTGGATGAATCCAAAGGCACCGGCCAGGGCTATGACCGGCTGATCGTGGACGTGAATCAGAATGGGGACCTGACGGACGACCCGGTGGTCAACCTGGTCCCGTCCGCCATGCATCAAGGAGTGGTCTCCGCGCCGCAGCAATTGCTCTTTGGGCCGATTCAGGCGCCGGACAATCTTAAGATTGGGGCGGATCGCCCCGTCTTTTTCGCCCAGGTTTACATGTTCATGGCAGCGGGGATCTCGGCTGCCGCCATGCCCAATGCCACCGTCGCCGAGATTCTCGTCCGGCCGGGCTGGTATTTGGAAGCCACGGTGAACGTGGATGGCAAGGAGCACAAGGTGGGCTTGGTGGACGGGAACTGCAATTTCCGCATCGGGGACCCGGAACGGCCCGTGACTTCCCGGACTGGGGTCAATGGCAGCGAAACCAGTTGGTATTTCCAGGGCGGCGACCGTTTCCTGATGGACTGGGGCCGTGCAGGAGGCATGCAAAGCTCCGTTCTGGAAGACCAATCCCGTTCCTTCGGCCCATTGCTTTATCTGGGCGCCAAGCCCTATAAAGTCGCCGTGGCCGCTGACAGCAAATCGCTGTCGCTGGCCCCCTGGACCGAGCCGCTGGCGGAGTTGGCCATGCAACCGGGCGGGGAGCACATCAGCAGCTTGGAGCTGGCTTGGGAGAAAGCCCCTGGCGACTGGGTGCTGCTGCAGCCCGGCGTCGAAAACGGCAAGGCCAAAGTGCCGCCGGGCAACTATCGGCTTTATTCCTTGGTCTTGAAAGGCAAAACCGCGGCCGGCGATTCCCTGATCATGAGCGGCATCAAGCGCGCTCCGGAAGGCACCGTCAAGGCCGTGGCCGGGGAAACCACGCCCTTGAAGTGCGGCGCGCCGCTGCAAATCAACTTGAGTTCCGTGCCCACGCGCGCTGCCGGCGGCTTGTTGCAGGGTCTCTTCGGTCAGGCCGGCCCTGCGCAGACCATCCAGGCTTCCATCCTCGGCGCCGGAGGGGAGACCTATTCAGCCCCTCAACTGATGGGCGCCAGGGGAATGGGGCGCCCGCCGACCGGCCCGACTTACGCCGTCCTGACAACGGAAGGCAAACAGGTGGACTCGGGCAATCTGGAGTATGGCTGAGGCGGCGTTTGTTCGCACTCATGGCGAGTGCCCCAAGATTTGTCCGGCAAGAAAGTCACCATCAAAGCCGAGTTCGATCTGAAACCGATTGACACGGTGAGCAAATCCATCGAAGTGCAGTTATAGAAGCAGATGGCAATTGCCAGATGCGTCCGCCCCGGACTGCCAGGGGGGCAGTCCTGCTCATTTGCCGTGTCGAGCCTGCGGCTCGCAATCGGCGCAGAGCGCCGGCGCGGCAACGAATTTGGACACTACCGAAGTTAGGGCGTTTTCAAGAAAACCGTAGCCGCAGCACGCGGTAGGGTCCCGGCAGGCCGGGATTGCCCGCCGCGGCGCGCACGGAGTGCGCGCCCTACCTCCCTCGTTTCGGCTACATCATTTCTTAAACCGCTCTTGCGTGCTTTCTATTTGTCGCCTTCCTCTTTTTCCTTTTCTGGTTTTTCTTGTGCCGCCTTTTCGTGCTCGACGTTTACGACGGTGCCTGCGATCGCATCCACATTGACCTCGGTGATGTCCTTTGAATCCGGGGTGGTGAAGCAAAACGACCAGATCAGTTTGCCGTGTTCCCGTTCCAGTTCGCATTCCTTGTAGGTGCCGTTCGGCACCATGGTGAGGGCGGTGGCCTGAGCCTGAGGCTTGCTGATTTTCGCCTCCGCTTCAAGCTGGGATTCATTCTCCGTGGCGCAGCCGGCGAGGAAGCCGGCGGCCAGGATCGAACAAAGAGTTAATCGCATTTTCACTGTTTTCCTATTCGTTAATTGTGTCCTGCGGAGAAAGCTACCCGGCTGGAAAGAGCACGCAACGAAATTAACATTACAATATCGTCATTCAACCTGTTTCCAACTGAGGATTTCGTAGGCGTTGGTCAGGGACGGAGAGGAGCGGAGGATGCGCCCGGATTTGGTGGCGCTGTCCCAACTCAATTGCACGGAATCCAGCGCCGGCGTCCAACTGCCGTCGTCTTCAAACAGGGTCGCCGCCCGTCCGCCATCGCCATAGACCCAAACCGTGAGCTTTCGGCTGGCCGGGTCATCGGTATGCAACGTCGGTTGGGCCAGCGGCAGCACCGTGCCCGTCTTGACGAAGAGCGGAATGCGCCCGACCGGCACGCTGACGTTAATGCGTTGCCCGCCCGCGTGCCTCGCGCCGGTCCA
This sequence comes from uncultured Verrucomicrobiae bacterium, assembly GCA_963707025.1. Taxonomy (GTDB): domain Bacteria; phylum Verrucomicrobiota; class Verrucomicrobiia; order Limisphaerales; family Palsa-1400; genus JBEKOF01. Next base: position 95,060 of record CAVPOM010000011.1, read on the forward strand.
AAAGTCGTGCCACTCGCCGGCGGGCAGGTAAACCGGGCGCATGGCTTCCGCGCCGGCCGCGGCGGCGCCCGCCGTGTCTGCCCGCCGGCCTCCCCGGCTGGCCGCCCCCTCCACGATGACCGGCGCGACCAGCAGGCTGTCGCCCATCATGTATTCATCGTCCATCGTTCGGGTCCGGGGATCATCGGGATAATCCATGACGAGGGCGCGGAAAGGCGGCAGGCCCTCGCGATGATAACGGACGAAGGCGGCGTGCAGGTAAGGAATGAACTTCATGCGCAAATCCAGAACTTCCCGGCAGAGCGCCTCGACATTTTCCCAGCCTTCCGCGAACCGGCCTGCATTATTCGCGGCGCGGTCCACTTGTTTCCAGGGCGGGTGGCGCAGATACCAGGCATTGATCATGGCCAGGGGCGAGAAGGCCGCGCTTTCCAGCCGCCGCAACAATTCTTCCGGCTGGGCCGCCTCCCGCACTTCCGGCGCCCAGAGCAGGCCGGAAAAACCGGCCTGCGCCACCCCGCGAACGAACTGGCGGTGATCGTAGAGATCGCTGTAGAGAACGTAGGGATACGGCGCCGCCAGCGCGCCGGACGAGCGCACCAGGCCGTAAGTCCGCTGCTGCCGCCGCTCGAACGCCCCTTGCAGGGCGTCCTGATAACGCAGCCCAAAAAGACTGTGCATCTGCTCGCCGTCCGCTCCCGAAGGAAACCGGCTCATCTCCGGGAAGGACCAGCCGCCGGTAAAATCCGAATTGTCGCACTCGTCCGCCTTGAAGCCGGCCGCGCCCTGGGCGACAAATGTTTTCTCGTGGTAGTCGGTGAAGATCCGGCGCGTTTCAGGCTGGAGAAAGTCCGGCACCAGACCGCCCCACACCTCGTAGTCCCCGCAGTGTGGCAGCAACGAGGCATAGATCGGCGCGGAGGGATCCACGAAGGCCTGTTCCCACAGGTTCAGGCGAAAATGTTGCCCGGCCAGCGCCGCCATCAGGCCCGCAGGATCGGGAAACCGCGTGCTCCAGAGGTATGAAGAGGAGTAAGAATGGCTCTGCCAATGCGGCTCCAGACCCAGGACGTTGCACGGCAGGCGGCGCTCGCGGAATTCGCCGGCCAGCTTCAGCACGTCCTCCTGGGTGTAATCGCTCTGCACGCGATACCAAAAACCCAGGCCCCAACGCGGAGGCAGGGGACCGCCTCCGGAAAAAAGATGGTAGCGCTGCACCGCCTGGCACAACGACGGCCCGGCGAAGATGTAAACAGCCACGCCCGCCGCCTCTGGAATTTCCACCAGCACCTCGCTCTCCGCGCCCAGACCTCTTCGTTCGTCGGGCGAAAGTCCGTTCCAATTGTCCGGGCGGTTGCCGGCTTGCCCATCATTGGCCGGCAGGGGCGGGTGCTTTTTGTTGCCCAGATAGAATGTCGGGTAGCGCGCCGTGTCTATGAGCACACCGTAGCCGCGCGTGGTGACGTAGAAGGGCACGGGGGCATGGGAGTCGCCGGAGTCCATCGCCGGATCGGCATTGACGCGCAGGCGTTTCTTCATGCCCCGCTGCTGGAAGGATTGCAATTGCAGCCCTAGGCCGTAAATCATCTCCTCCGCCGCCAGGGGCACGCTCACCAGCGGCCCGCGCGGGGAGAGCGTCGCGGTCACAGTGACAGGGCAGGACGCAACCGCCGGCAGCGCGGCCAGTCCATTGGTCGCCGGTGGATAGTGGCGCGTGCTGACCGGGGTGATCTTTTCAGGAGCGCCGAAGGTGAACCGCCAGACGCCCGGCAGTATTTCCACCGGGGCGGGCGCGGGCGGTGTTTGCGCAATAGTAGTGTTGACGCAAATTGCCGCCGCCATCAGGCCGGGGATGAGGAGTTTACGTTTCATTTTTCAATGAGTTGGGTCATCCGTGTGCAATGGTGCCATCCCCCTGGGCAATTTTCCAGCAGACTTTGGCGGCGCGACGGCCACGCTGGCATTGTCAAACATCACCGTGGTTGTGATCCTCGGCTCTGTCGAGGAGGCGGCCAGGCCGGCGAGGAGGCCCGGCTTCAGGGGCAGGCTGATTTCCGCGATCTGGCTCCATTCCTTCCCATCGGGGGAATAAGACGCGGTGAAGGTGTTGCCGGCACGGGTCAGGCGCAGCCAGCAGCAGCCGAGCATCCGGCCCTGGTCGGAGTAAGGTTGGCCCAACCGGGGACTCTCCCCGGCGACCACCGTCCCGGCCGCGGTGGCGGCCCCGGGTCTGAAATCGCGCCAGATAACCGGCGCTCTCCGCGTTCCGCCGATTTTGCGGGGTGATGAGCAGGGCGACGTAAGGTGAACCGGGCGCGGGCGATTCGCGCAGCATCACGCCGACGGTGGAGAGCACGGCGCTCATCTGCGGAACGAAGCGCGCGATAATGGCCCCGTCTCCGTTCATCGGCTGCCAGGCGAACTGAAACTGGTCTTCCGTGCCGCCCAGGCCCGCGCCCGCGCCCTCCAGGTTGAACGTGCGGCCGTCGAATTCCGTGGAACCCTTGACCTTGACCGCGCCAATATCCTGCTGGGCCCAAGGGGCCGGCGGGCTGGCGCTGATTCCCGTCTCCCAGGCGTCGGCGCTTTCCCCGGCGGCGTTGCTGGCGGTGGCGACATAATAATAGACTTGGCCAGGAGTGACGCCGGCATCGGTGTAGGCGGCGGTTTTGACGTTCCGGGCAATCGCGGTGTAAGGCCCGCCCGGCGTGATGGAACGTCTAACCGTGTAATCTGTGGCGCCGACGGAGGCGATCCAAGTGAGCCGGTTGCCTTGAGGGGAACCAAGGCCGGCGATGGCTCCAGGAGCGGCGGGCGGCGCTGTGGCGGGGGCGGTCTCCGCGGCGGCCTTGGGGCGGGCATAGAGCAGCGTGCCGAAACCGGTGTGGTCATGGTTGTTGATGGCGCCTTCCGGGCGGAGGTGTTCGAGGACAACCCGTTGCGCATAGGGCGCGGGCAGGCCGGCGCGATTGACATAATGATTGTAGATCTGCTCGTAAATGGGGCGGAAGCCGGAGCGCCCCGAGATTTTCTCCCACGGATACTTGCCGGTTCTGTCAATCATTGGCGTGAACGGCACCTCCCCGCCCAGGAGGTATTTCGCGGTGTATTCAAACCCCTTGAGCAACCGGTTGTCCGCAGAGGCGTAGAGATCCAACCCCTGGTTCCAGGCGACTTGGCAACAGTCGCCGAGCTGGCCCAGGCCGAGTTGGGTGTGCTGCTGATCGCGGCCGCTTTCCTGCGCCTGGCCGTCTTCGTTGATGACATAATGGGTCAGCCGGCCGTCGCCGCCGCCATTGCAATAATAACGCAAAGACCGTTCAAACATGGCGCGGTCATTGCAGAAAACGGCGATGGCCATCATGGTTTTTTCGGCGGCGGCGTCCCAGTTGCCGTTGGCGAAGAGGGCAAAATCCTTGATCTCAGGATAAATCGCGTTGGTGAACATTTGCTCGCACCGGTGAATTTCCGCCTCCGGCCAGCCGGCGTTGGAATAACGAAGCAGCTCGGCGGCGTTGACCATCTCGAACGGACCCAGGCCCGCCATCAAAACCCCGTCCCGTCCGGTCACGCGCTTGAGTTGGGACGCCCAGGCGTTGAGGATCTCCCTGGCCTTGTTAGCGTAGGCCATCTCGCCGGTCTGACACCACATCAGGGCGTTTTGATAAGCGGCGGCCGCGTCGTTGTTGAACTCACCGAAGTTAGAGTTGGGATTGCGTCCGATCGTTTCGCCCGGACCCTGCATGAGGTAAGTGGATTGGGAAAGCCTGTTGTTGCGAAAAACCGCAAAGCCGGCCGTGATCACCGGGTCCTTCGTTTCGATGCCCTTTTTCATCCGTGCGAGGTCCTCCCCGGTCTGGAGGAGGCCGGGATGGACGAACGGCTGGGCCGGGGCCGCGTCGGTCGTGCCCAGGAGCAAACCCAGGAGCGCGACCGCGAAATATTTCTGTGCGAGCGTGAATTTCACCGTCCCGGCTTCTGTTCACTGGCAATCCAGACGGCCTGCCCGCCGCCCGCCCCCAAGGGCGTGTCGAGCACGGTCTTGTCATTCACGGCCAGCGTCTTGACGCCGACTTTAGTTTTGGTCGCCGCCGTGTCGTCGTCCGCATAGATATGCGCCACATAGTTCCAGTCTGCGTTCAAAAACGTCAGCGGCACTTGCAGCCTCCGGGCGGCACTGCTGTTGATCGTGCCGATGAACCAGTCCTCGCCCTTGCGGCGCGCAATCGTCGCGAATTTTCCAATCTCTCCGTGAATCACCCTGGTGTCGTCCCAAACCGTCGGCACCTTTTGAAAAAACTCAATTTCCGGTTCGCCCTGGTACTGGCCGGGCCGGTCATACCAGAAGATCCATTGCAGCGGACTGAAGGAAACCACCGCCATGGCCAATTGGTGGGCGTGCGTGGTCTTGATTCGTTTGTCGTAATAACAAACCGTGTAGTCGGCCGGACCGGCCGTGTAGCGGGCGAAGGGGACCGTGCAATTATGTTCGGGAGTGGGAAAGTGCTCGTTGCCCCGGATGCCTTCGACCGTGAGCAGGTTCGGATACTCGCGGCTCAGGCCCATGGAACGGTAGCCGTCGTGAATGTTCAGGACCAGATGGTGCTCCGCCGCCTTTTGCACCGTCTCCGTAATCCACGCCGTCTCCTCCTGCGGACCGACCTCTATGAATCCAATCTTGACTCCCTTCACGCCCCATTTTTCGTAAAGCGGAAAAAGAATGTCGCGCTGCTTTTTGATCTGCTGCCGGTCCACGTAAAGGATCACCCCTACATTTTTCGCGCTGCCATACCGGATAATCTCAGGGAGATCCAGATTGGTCGCGCGCACCGTGGTGGCGTCCCCGGTTTGGTTCTCAGCGCCATACCATCGGGTGTCCAGCGACACATACTGCAACCCGCCTTTCTCCGCGAAATCAATGATGGCTTTGGAATTGGCCGTGGTCAGCGCCGTGTCCCGCATCACCTTGCCGGGCTTGATCCACGAAAGATCCGGCAACGCCGCCGGCGGCACCAAGTCCAGAATGAGATAATTGCGCTCCAGCAGGTCGCCCGGCTTTTCCCCCACGATGAGCGTTCGCCACGGCGTCGCCGCCCCGGCGGCCAGGCGCGCGGGCCACCGCCCCGGGCGGCTGCCGGCGTTGTTGGCGCTCGATCCGCCCAGCGCGCTGACCAGCGCCCCGGGCACACCCGGCAGACCGGACAACAACATGCGCGGATAATTTTCATTGTCCGCTTCGGCCAGTGACGCCAGCAAGCCATTGGTCAATTCCAGCGTCAGGGGCCGTTCGCACCACGGCTCCATGTCGGCAACCCGCACCCGCCGATACTCCCCCTCCGTGCCATGCTCCTCATAAGCCATCGTCTCCGGGGCAAACCGGAATTCCGTCCGCTCGGCTGTAAACACAAATTCCCGCGATCCCTCCTGCGCCGGGAACGAATAACGAAACGCCGCCCCTTCATTGTAGGCCCGAAAAGTAATCCGCATCTGTTCTCCCGACTCCTGTTTCAGGTCCACATTGAGTTCGCCATAGTTGTCGGGAATGATTTTGCGCTCGCCGAAATTGTTGGTCCATTGGCCCCGGTGCGAACCCGAGGAGCTTTTCGCCGCATGAAAACCATTCGTCAGGCCGGGTTCAAAACCGAGTCTTGACTCCAGCACAACGGGCTTTCCCAAAAACTCGATTTTGTAAGCCGGAGCGCCATCGGCCTCCAGCACAAATTCAACCGCCATCTTGCCGTCGGGGGACTCGACCCGGTCCGCCGCCGGGGCGACGCCGGGGGCGGCGGTCGCCAGGGCGAGGGAGAAAACGGTTCGGAGCAGGAGGTTTTGTAAATTCATCATGGATAATTCAGGCGAAAAAACACCCTGCTGTTCGCTGGAATTAAAGTAAAGATCATTTCATTGGACTTTCCAAAGGGAACCCCAACTTGCATGGTAAAGGGCAGTTATGAAAATAAGTCCCTTTGCGGGAAAACCTGTCGAGGCCGGGATGCTGGTCAACGTGCCCCGGCTCGTCACGGCCTACTATGCCGGGGCGCCCGACCCCGCGGTGCCCGCGCAGCGGGTGGCCTTCGGCACCTCGGGCCATCGCGGCACGGCCTTGGACAACTCTTTCAATGAAGATCACATCCTGGCGATCACACAAGCCATCTGCCTCTACCGCAAGCGGCAGGGAACCGATGGCCCGCTCTTTCTGGGCCTTGACACCCACGCGCTGTCGGCGCCGGCCGGCGCCACCGCCCTGGAGGTGCTGGCGGCCAATGGGGTCGAGGTCATGATCGCGGCCGGGGATGAATACACGCCGACCCCGGTGATTTCTCATGCCATCCTGACCTGCAATCGCGGCCGGAAAACCGGGCTGGCCGATGGCATTGTCGTCACCCCCTCGCACAATCCACCGCAGGATGGAGGCTTTAAATACAACCCGGCCAACGGCGGCCCGGCGGACACGACGGCCACCGGTTGGATCGAAAGGCGGGCCAATAGATTTCTTGAGTCCCGCCTGCGCGGCGTGAAACGCCTCCCTCTGGCCAAAGCCCTCAACGCCTCCACGACGCACCGGCACGACTATCTCAGCGCCTACATCGGCGATCTGGGCAATGTCGTTGACATGGAGGTCATCCGCGGCGCGAAACTCAACCTGGGTGTGGATCCCCTGGGAGGCGCGGGCGTCCATTATTGGGGACGCATCGCCGAGCGTTATGGTTTGAATCTGGCCGTGGTCAACGAAGCGATTGATCCCACCTTCCGGTTTATGACGGCGGATTGGGATGGCCAGATACGGATGGACCCTTCCTCGGCCTGCGCGATGCAGCGTTTAATCGCGATGAAGGACCGCTTTGACCTATCCTTCGCCTGCGACACCGACCATGACCGGCACGGCATTGTCACCCGAAGCCACGGATTGCTGCCGCCCAATCACTACCTGTGCGCCGCGATCTTCTATCTTTTTCAGAACCGGCCAAAGTGGCCCAAGGCGATGGCGGTCGGCAAGACGCTGGTGAGCAGCCAGATGATTGACCGGATCGCCGCCAAACTGGGCCGAAAGCTCTTCGAGGTCCCGGTCGGTTTCAAGTGGTTTGTGGATGGCTTGCTGGACGGCTCGCTTGGCTTTGTGGGAGAGGAAAGCGCGGGCGCCACCTTCGCCCGGCTGGACGGCACGGTTTGGACGACAGACAAAGACGGCTTTGTGCCGGCCTTGCTGGCGGCGGAAATGACCGCCCGGATGGGCCGCGATCCCGGGGAAATCTACCACGAATTGACGCGCGAATTCGGGGAGCCGGCTTATGACCGGGTTGAAGCGCCGGCCACTCCGGAGCAAAAGGCGCTGTTGGCCAGGCTCTCACCCCAGCAAGTTAAGTTCACCGATTTGGCCGGCGAAAAAATCCAGGCCGTTCTTACCCGCGCGCCGGGCAATGGCGCTCCAATCGGCGGGCTGAAAGTGGCGGCCGGGAGCGGATGGTTCGCGGCGCGTCCGTCGGGGACCGAGAATATCTACAAGATTTATGCGGAAAGCTTCCGGGGAGCGGACCATTTGCGCCGCGTCCTGGAGGAAGCCCAGACGATGGTCAGCGATGCGTTGGCGGCGTCCCCGCCGGAACCGGGGATTCCGTCCGCGCCACAACCGAAGGAGAAATCATGAGCAATCAAACCCGTTTCAGCCACCCCATCCACAGCCTTCCGCCCACGGACATCGCGGGATTCGACTCCCTGGCGGAGCTGGCCCTGGACTTGCGCTGGTCGTGGAATCACTGCGCCGACGAAGTGTGGCGGCAGCTTGATCCAGCGCTGTGGGAACTGACGCAGAACCCCTGGGTCGTCCTGCAAACGGTTTCGCGGGACCAGCTCCAGCGCGTGCTGGCCGAGGCGGCCTTCCGCGAGAAAGTGGATGACCTGCTGCAAGCCAAGCGTCAGGCGGCGGAGACGCCGGCGTGGTTTCAGCAACAGCATCCGCAGTCGCCCTTGACCTGCGTGGCCTATTTCAGCATGGAATTCATGTTGAGCGAGGCGCTGCCGATTTATTCGGGAGGGCTGGGCAATGTGGCCGGCGATCAGCTCAAAGCGGCCAGCGATCTGGGCGTGCCGGTGGCCGCAGTGGGGCTGCTCTACCAGCGGGGCTATTTTCGCCAGGTGATTGACCCGGACGGAGCGCAACAGGCGCTCTACCCGTATAATGACCCCGGACAGTTGCCGGTCACGCCCTTGCGCCACCCCAACGGCGAGTGGTTGCGCCTGGAGATCGCCCTGCCCGGTTACTCGGTCTGGCTGCGCGCCTGGCAGGTCCAGGTCGGGCGAGTCAAACTATACTTGCTTGACAGCAATGACGCGGCCAATTTTCCCGCCCATCGGGGAATTACCAGCGAGCTGTATGGAGGCGGGCCGGAGTTGCGGCTCAAGCAGGAACTGCTCCTCGGCATTGGGGGATGGCGGCTGCTGGCCGCGCTGGGCATCAAACCGGAAGTCTGCCACCTCAATGAAGGGCATGCCGCCTTCGCCGTCCTGGAGCGCGCCCGCAGTTTCATGGAGGAAACCGGGCAGCCGTTTGAGGTGGCGCTGGCCGCCACGCGGGCCGGCAATCTTTTCACCACCCACACCGCCGTGGCCGCCGGCTTTGATCGTTTCCCTCCGGCACTTATCGAACAATACCTGGGCCGCCATGCCGAACAGAAACTCGGCATTGCGCGGCGTGACTTGCTGGCCCTGGGCCGTCAGAATCCGAACGACGCGTCGGAAAGTTTCAACATGGCCTATCTGGCCATCCGCGGCAGCGGGGCGGTCAATGGCGTCAGCCGCCTGCATGGCAAAGTCAGCCGGCACCTGTTTGAGTCTCTCTTTCCCCGGTGGCCGGCGGAAGAAGTGCCGGTCGGACATGTGACCAACGGAGTTCACGTGCCGAGTTGGGACTCAGCGGCCGCCGACGATCTTTGGACCAAGGCCTGTGGAAAAGACCGCTGGCTGGGGGCGACCGAACCCCTGGAGCAGGATATTCGCCGCGTCTCCGACGCCGACCTCTGGCAATTTCGCACGACCGCCAGCAAGTCGCTGATTGACTATGCCCGCCAGCGCCTGGCCCACCACTATGCCGCCGCCGGCGCGTCGCCCGAGACGGTGGAGGAGGCCAGGCATCTGTTCGATCCCCACGCCCTGACCCTGGGCTTTGCCCGGCGCTTTGCGACCTACAAGCGGCCCAACCTGCTGCTGCACGATCCCGCCCGACTGCTGCGGCTGCTGTCCAATCCGCAGCGCCCGGTGCAACTCATTCTGGCGGGCAAGGCCCACCCGGCGGACGCGGCGGGACAGGCCCTGGTCCAGCAATGGGTACGGTTCATTCGCCAGCCCGAGGTCCGTCCGCATGCGATTTTCCTCAGCGACTACGACATGCTCCTGACGGAGCGCCTGGTGCAGGGGGTGGATGTCTGGCTGAACACGCCGCGCCGGCCTTGGGAGGCGTGTGGGACCAGCGGCATGAAGGTGCTGGTCAATGGCGGGATCAATCTCTCGGAATTGGACGGATGGTGGGCGGAAGCCTACGCGCCGGAAGTGGGGTGGTCGTTGGGGGATGGCCAGGAGCATGACGACGATCCGGCCTGGGACGCGGCCGAAGCCGCCTCGCTTTATGAGCGGCTGGAACAGGAGGTGATCCCGGAGTTTTATGCCCGCGACCAACAGGGCATTCCCACGGCCTGGGTGGCGCGGATGCGGGAAAGCATGGCGCGGTTGACCCCGCGCTTTTCCGCCAACCGCACCGTGCGCGAATACACCGAACAACACTACCTCCCGGCGGCCGCCGCCTACGGCAGGCGCGTCGCCGCTCGAGGCGCCCTCAGCGGGCAATGGATCGCATGGCGGCGTCACCTGGAACAGAACTGGGCCGCGCTGCGCTTCGGCGAAAGGAAGGTTGAAACTCGTGACGGGCAGCACCTGTTTGAGGTTCAGGTCTGTCTCCATGACCTCGACCCGAAGGCCGTGCGCGTCGAGCTTTATGCCGACGGCGTCAACGGCGGCAGCCCGGTGCGCCAGGAGATGAAGCCCGCTGGCCCGCCGGCCGGGGCGTCGGGCGGCTGCGTTTACAGCGCGGCCGTGTCCGCGGCCCGCGCGGCGGGGGACTATACGGCGCGAGTGCTGCCCAACTATGACGGCGTGGCCATCCCGCTGGAAGACGCGCGCATCCTTTGGCAGCGGTGATCGGCGCGATGGAAAACAAAACCGGCTCGCCCAACCCTGGCCACGCCGTCGCGGCGCTCCAGCAAATATGGACACTGCCAAATTCCTCGGGAGGGGAATCCTGGCGGGCGTTGCGCCGGCTGGCTTGTCTCGCCGCCGCGGAAAATCCGGCGGTGCGGGCTGTCCCGGCTGACTCCCTGAAATCCCAAGTTAATCCGCCAAAACCCGGTCAATCCGCGCCAGTTCTTCGGCCGTAAAATTCAGATGGCGCGTCGCGCCCACGCCGTCGTCCACCTGGCTCACGCGGCTGGCGCCGATGAGCGCGCTCGTCACCGTCTTGTGCCGCAACACCCAGGCCAGCGCCATTTGCGCCAGGGTCTGTCCACGGGATTGGGCCAGGTCGTTCAGCTTTTTCGTCCTGGCCAGCACTTCGACGGTGATGTCTTCGGGACGGAGAAAACGCGGATCGTGGCCCGCCCGGGAATCGGCCGGGATGCCTTTGAAATAGCGGTCGGTCAACACCCCTTTGGCCAGCGGCGAGAATACGACGCAGCCGATGCCTTCCTGTTCCAGGGTGGCGAGCAATTGCGGTTCAACCCAGCGATCCAACATGTTGTAACGCGGCTGATGGATGAGACACGGCGTTCCCAGTTCACGCAGAAGCCTGGCCGCGCGCGCCGTTTCGGCGGGCGGATAATTGGAGAGACCGGCGTAGAGCGCCTTGCCGCTGCGGACGGCGTGGGCCAGCGCGCCCATCGTTTCCTCCAAAGGCGTGTCGGGGTCGGGGCGGTGATGATAAAAAATGTCAACGTAGGACAACCCCATCCGCCGGAGCGATTGGTCGAGCGACGCCAGAAGATATTTGCGCGAGCCCCATTCACCATACGGGCCGGGCCACATCAAATAACCCGCCTTGGTGGTGATGATCATTTCATCGCGCCACCTTCCCAGATCCTCGCGCAGGATGCGTCCGAAGGTTTCCTCCGCGGTGCCATCGGGCGGGCCATAGTTGTTGGCCAGGTCAAAATGCGTGATGCCCAAATCAAAGGCGCGGCAGGCCATGGAGCGGGCAATTTCGAACGAATCCTTCGCTCCGAAATTGTGCCAGAAACCGAGGGAAATCAGCGGCAGCTTGACGCCGGAACGTCCGCAGCGGCGGTAGAACGAGGGCGAATCGTAGCGGGTGGATGCGGGTAAATGCATAATGGAGGCAGGTTAATGAGGAATCCATTCAGGCGCGACAAAATAAATGGCGGACGGCCCCAATGCGTTCCCCGCCATTGCCCATGGTCAAACCACCCGGGCCGCTTCCCGGTGGTGGAAGTGGAGCAACCCTCCCAGGCGCTCCGGTGAGCGAACCTCCCGGGACATGATGATGGGTTCCAGCATGGCTCCGCCGCCAACCCCGTTCCAAAGAGGGGGCTGCCCCGCTCCGCCATGAAAGGCCCTTGGCACTCAGGCCCGCTTGCGGCCCTGCACCAGCGCCAGCATCTCCCGATCCAGCTTGTGGCCATGCCAGCTTTCATAGGCAACGTCCGCCCGGTCACTGTCAATAATTCCGAATGGCCCCGTGAAATTCCACAGCGCCCAACCCCAGCCCGCCGCCGTCCACAAATCCACATAGTCGCGCATCCAGGCCAGGACGACCAGGTGCGGTGTTTGGTTGTAAGCGCCAAATTCCCCCACCATCACGCCGACGCCTTGCCTTTCCAGGCGTTGCCAGGGGGCGATTTGCCGGGATTGCAGCGTCTCCTTGTCCCAAGGCACGCCGTCCTCTGCGATGGGCCAGGTCGGCGCCGGCCATCGGTCCGCGCCGTTCATCCAACTGGCCCGGTAATGGGAAACGTGGATGGGCGCATAACCGCGCGTGGCCGCCGCCACTCCCAGCCCGGCCAGCTCTGTCGGGGCGGTGTTGCCCCAATCGCGTCCGTCGCAAATGATCAACCGGTCCGGGTCCCGCTGGCGAATGGCGCTGCAAACGCTGCTGACCACGCGCCGGTAAGTTTGCGGTTCCAATTTGGGCGGTTCGTTGAACAAGTCGAAACTGAGCCGGCGATTGGAGATGCCTTTGTAACGCTCCGCAAAATGCGCCCAGTGCAATCCGCAAATCCGCAGCGCCTCATCGTCCGACCAGAGGGATTTTGCCTCCGGCGGCTGGGCCACCGTATAGCCGGGGGCGCGGTGGAAATTCAGGCAGACATGAATGCCATGACGGGCGCCGAGGTCCACCGCCTGGTCAATCTGCTGGAGGGTGGCTTCACGAAAATGAGTCCAATCGCCCTCCGCAATCCACGTGCGGTAATCCATGGGCAGGCGGACGAAATTGAACCCCAGTTCCGCCAGCCATTCGAAATCCCGCTCCGCAAAGGGGCCATTTTGGCCGTTGAACTTGTTCAAAAGGTTGAACCCGCGCCACGGTGGCAGCTTGGAAGCCTGGGCTTCGGGCAACGCCGGCCCATCCGCGCCCGCCGCCGCGGATGTCGCCGCGCCCAAACCCGCCGCCGCCAGGCTTTTGAGAAACTCTCTTCGGGAAGTGTTCATGCCTCCATATAACTCCTGCAAGGTCCAAAAGACGATCTTGATTTCCCGGACCAGTCCCCGCCAGCGGGAGGCTGAGTTGTGCCCGTCTCCAATCCGTTGCTCGAGCGGCCTCGCCGTTCTCTCGCCACGGGTTTTTCGAGCTGCCCATCGCCGTGTGAGCAGGAATTGGCCATACACAGGAATGGGAGCAGGACGAAAAGCTCGTTGAGCGGCGCCATCCGTGCTACCATGTCTGGCGTAAATGCGTGGATTTTCTTTTGTGGCGGCCAAGGCCGTTTTTCTCACGGCGGCGCTCGGCCCGGTGAGCGTTGCGCGCGCGGATTTCGCGCCGATCGCGCTGACCAGCGCCAGTTATAACCGGGACATCGTGGTCGAGGCCACCGCCGCCGCGCCTGTCATCGCCGGCGCCTACACCACCGCCTCGATGGACGCAGGCACCGGCAACACGGCCACCAGTTGGTACGAAGAAGGTTACAACACGGCAGCTTCCACGACGGGGCTGCCGCATCCCGGCACGACCTTCAGCAGCCAAAGTCTGGCCAATCATTCCTACACCATGGCTCCCAGTTACACCACCAATGACGCCGTGCTGCTGGACTCCACCGTCACCAGCGCGACTCTCACCCTGGCCTTTCCCACCGCTTATGCCCAGCTCAGCTTTCTGGAAAGCGGCGGCAATAACGGTGTCACTTTCGCTTACACCGTCCATCACGAAAACGGAACCTTGGACACCGGCAGCGCCGTCATCCCGGACTGGTATAACGGCGGCAATCCAGCCTGGACAGCCAATGGCCGGGTGGATGTGGGCACCTTTGCGCTCAGTTCCGTCAATGGCAACGACCCGCGCCTTTACTCGCTGGACATTAGTTTGGGGAATGTTTCCAGTCCGGTCACGAGCATTGGCTTTGCTTACCTCTCCGGGGGCGGCCATGGCGCCATCCTGGCCGTCAGCGGGTTGAACGGATCAAGCTGCGCACCGCTGACGGTCACCGGTTACAACGAGGACATGGTGGTGGAGGCCGCCGCCGGCAAGCCCGGTTCTCTCAGCGGCGTGACCACCGCCACCATGGACACAGGAACGGCCAACGCGCTCAATACGTGGTACGAAACCGGTTACGATCCCGCCGCGCCGGCGACCGGTCTGCCGCACGCCGGTTCCATCCTGACCAACCTTTCCGCGCCGGACCATCTTTACCTCCTTGCGCCAAGCTACACGGCCAACAACGTCGTCCTGGTTTCCTCCAACCTGTCCACCGTCTCCATCACGCCCGCGCGGCCGGCCGCCTGTCAGGCGCTGTCGTTCCTGGTCGCCAGCGGCAATGGCCCGGTCACTCTGCAATGCACGATCTACCACGCCAATGGCCTGTCCGAAACCCACGCCCTGGTCGTGCCGGACTGGTTTTCCGGCTCGCCCGTCGCTTTCGTGGCCGGCGGCCGGGTTGACGTCAACAATACGACCGTCAGTTCGGTCAACGGCGGGGGAGCGCGCCTCTACGGGGAGGACATCAACCTGGCCATCACCAGCAGTCCGGTGACGAACATCGCGCTGGCCTTTCCGGCCAACGGCGGGGGTGCCAACGCGGCCATCTTCGCCGTCAGCGGCGGCGCCTCCGTCCTGCCGCTGGCGGGGGATGATTTCAACGCCAACACCGGGCCGCGGCGCAGATTCTGCAACAGTGGTATAACAGCGGCGGATTGTATGACAGCACCGGCTGGTGGAACGCGGCCAACTGCCTGGAGGCGATTGAGAACGACATCGTGGCCAACAACGATCTGTCCTACCTGGCGGTTCTCACCAACACGTTCAACCGGAACTCCTCCGGCAGCTTTTTGAATGATTACTACGACGACGAGGGCTGGTGGGCCAACGCCTGGATTCGCGCCTACGACCTGACGGGCGACACCAACTTCCTGGGCATGGCCAAAACGATTTTCGCCGATATGGCGGGCGGGTGGGACACCACCAACACGGCCTGCCCGGGCGGCCTCTGGTGGAACAAGGCCCACAGTTACAAGAACGCCATCCCCAACGAATTGTTCCTGCTGGCCGCCATCCGGCTGCACCAGCGAACGCCCGGCGACGGCGGCGCGGGCAGCTATTTCTACTGGGCCACCAACGAATGGGTCTGGTTCCAGGCCAGCGGCATGATCAATTCCAGCGATCTCATCAACGACGGACTGTCCGGATGCCAGAACAACGGGGAAACCACCTGGACCTACAACCAGGGGGTCATTCTCGGCGGCCTGACCGACCTTTACAAAGTGACGGGCAACGCCACCTACTTGACTGAGGCCGAACTCATCGCCAACGCGGCCGTGGCCGCGCTGGTCAACGGCGGCGGCGTCCTGGCCGAGCCGTGCGAGCCGGACAATTGCGGCGGCGACGGCCCGCAATTCAAGGGGATTTTTGTCCGCTATCTGGCCTATCTCTACGATGTCAACCGCAGCAGGGCCTATTACAATTTTCTTTATGACAACGCCCACGCCGTCTGGTTCAACGACCGCAATGGCTACAATCAATTGGGCTTGATCTGGAACGGGCCGTGGGACGCGGATGACGCCGCGCGGCAAAGCTCGGCCCTCATGCCGGTCAGCGCCCTGGCCGAACCGGTCACCGCCGGCCTGCTTTTTGCCAAGGGGGCGGGCGACCCGGCCTTCAGCCATGCGGTGGGCGGCCCCGCCGGCACTCTGGCCTGGCTCTGCGCCGCCAGCAACACGCCCCAGGCCGGTTTCATGCAATTCGGTCCGCGCGTCGCTTATCTGCCGGCCGGCGCGCACGCCGCCCATTTCCGGGCCGGCGTCAGCGCCGTGAGCGGTTCCACCGCGAGCCTGGCCCAGTTCAGCGTCGTGGAGGACAACGGCGGCGCGGCGCTGGCCAGCATGGCGGTGCCCTGGAATGCCTTCGCCGCCGGCAATGCGCCGCAGGATTTCGTCCTGCTTTTCACCAACACCCTGGCCGCCGGCCCCCTGGATTTTGAGGTTTATTGGGACAACGCGGCGGGCGCTCCAAGTTTCACCTTGACAGATATCACCGTGGACGGGCTGGCCAATTGGACCGCCGCCAATCTGGCGCACGACATCGGCCGTCTGGACGGCCTCAACGGATGGGAAGCCGACCCCGTGCGCGACCCGGCCTCCGGCTACCTGGTCCGCGGTCCGGACGCCGGGCAGTTCTTTGCGGGCGATTACACCGCCAGCTTCGAGTTGAAGGTGGACAATTTCAATTGGGACAAAGCCAGGGTGGCCACCATTTCAGTGGTGGACACGGACAACAACAGCGTGCTGGCCTCGCAAGACCTGGCCCGGAACCAATTCTCCAACACGCTTTACCAGGCTTTCCCGCTCGCTTTTAGCGCGCGGGCGGGCGCGCACTATGATTTCCGCACCTACTGGTACTACAGTTCGACCGCGCCGCGTCTGACCCAGCGCAGCGTGATGCTGCAACCGGGGCCGGTTCCTTTTTTCACGTCGGCCCAGGTGTCCGGCGGCAACGTGGCGCTGGGTCTGATCGGCGTTCCCGGCCGCGCCTACACCGTGGAGGTCTCCGGCAGCCTGGCCCCCGGGACATGGTCTCCGTTGGGCAGTGTGACGGTGCCGGCCTTTCTCGGCAGCGCCGCATTCGCGGACACCGCCACCAACTCCGCCCGTTTTTACAGGCTCCGCTACCCGTGAGGCAGGCCGTGTTGCCGGTGGCCGGAGCGTGCCCTTCATCCTGTTCCATAAAGGCTGCAAATCAGGATCATCAATGGCCACACGCTGGACGGCAAGTTCCCCGAAGGGAATTCAGGTCTGAATTCCGAAGGTTGCCGGATTGAGAACCAGCGGGTCGCGGATCGTCTCCTGCCACTTCTTCAGCTCGCGAAACATTTCAGAAACCGTGGCGGCCTGGGCGGAGCCATCGGCCAGATTGTTCATTTCCCAAGGGTCCTTCTCCAGGTCAAACAGTTGAATCTTCCTGGCCTCGGGGTACAGGATCAATTTGTGTTGCTCGGTTCGCACCATCCGTTGAAAACCGCGGTAGGCGCAATAAATGGAGTCAAACATCCGCTCCCGCTCCCCGCGCAACAGCCCATGCAGGCTGGGAAACTGGACGGTGGCAGGCGTGGCCAGGCCCGCCAAATCGCACACCGTGGGGAAAAGAGAATGTTGATACATCAGCGCGTCAATCCGGCGTCCAGGGGCGATGCCGGGGCCAGCCAGGATGAAGGGCATCCGCACCGAGCAGTCGTAAAGGTTCTGTTTGCCCATCAGTCCGTGCTCCCCCACCGCCAGCCCGTGGTCGCCCGTCACGATGATGCAGGTGTTCTCCGCCTGCCCCGTCTTCTCCAGCGCCCCAAGGATGCGGCCCAGTTGCCGGTCCATAAAACTGATCAGCGCGTAGTATTCCCCCCGGTGGACCTGCACCCCGCCCGGCGTGCGCGGAAAAGGCGCCAATTGTTCGTCGCGACAGTGGAAGTCGCCCAGGTCAAAGGGATGTTCCGCCAGGAAATTCGGCGGCACTTGCACCTGGTCCGCCGGATACATGTCCACCCATTCCTTTGGCGCCTGACGCGGGTCGTGCGGTGAGTTCCAGGCGACATAGAGAAGGAAGGGGCGGTCGGGCCGCGCCGCTGTTTGCTGCAACATCGCGATGGCGCTGTCGGCGTAGAGTTCGCAGGAATGTTGCCGCCGTTCGTAGCGCGGACCGGCCTGCCTGGGACTCGGCCCGTGTTGAGAAATCCACGCGCCATTATGCTCCTCCTGTTCGATGTTCCAAAGTTCCTTCGGCGTCCAATGCCCCCCGTACTTCGGGTCCCACGGCGTCCACGGGTCTCCGGCACGGGGCCGGTTGTAGGCCGGCCCGTCCACGGCAGTGGAAGCAAAAAAGCCCGGGCCAATGGTCTGGCCCGTGGTGAAACTGCGCAGCGCCGCCGGGTCGCCATTATGCCATTTGCCGACGGCGTAAGTGTCGTAGCCTCCCATCTGCAAGGCTTCGCCCAGCAGCGGATAATAGCCGCAACTGTCGCCGCCGCAGTTCCAGAGGTAACGGCCCGTGTGCATCATCGCCCGGCTGGCCACACACACCGCCCCCGTCCAGGAACCCTGATGAAAGCAGTGCGTGAAAGTGGCGCCGCGTTCCAGCAGGCGATCAAACGCCGGCGTGCGAACCTCGCGGTTGTTCAGAGCGTTGATGGTCCGAAAGCACTGGTCATCGGCCACCACGACCAGAAAATTGGGCTTCCGGCCCGCGGCGAAGGCGGGAGGCGGCGAGGACGGCTCCGCGCCGCTCAACTCCGCCGGAGCAAGGAGTGTCGCAGCCGGCAAGCCGCCCACCGTTTTCAAAAAAGTCCGCCGGTCAATCGTTGACGGGCTGGCCTTGCGCGCGACCTTTAATCCTTCGGCTCTGACTTTGCCAGGCACGGCCGCAACCCTGCAAGTTCCCTCCACGAACATCAAGCCTTTTCTCTTTTTCTCAAATTTCCAGTTCCGGCCCGGGGTGAACGCTCAACGTAATGCCGCCATTTTCCGTGGAGATTTCTTCGGCGTTGGTTGAACCCATCGAGCGTAATCACGCCCGCTTGCGCGTTGGCTGCGCCCTCCCATCCGGGTGGAAGCTGGCGCGTTTCTTTCCCCCGCAAGAAGGCGCGCGAAAGGGTTGCGCTGTCCAGCGGCTTGGCACAATATTGGGGCATCGAACAAAAAGCGCCCATCTCGCATCCGGAAGGCCATCCCCATGAAGCGCGCATGGCTGGTCTGCTCCTGTTTTTCGCGATGACGATAAACCCTTGCCGGGCATGCCTGGCAACGGCTGGGCCCAGTGTGGGAGCAGTTGGAGGCGGGGCCGCCGCAATGAAGGCCGCGCCGTTTGCCAGGCCGGTGGAATTCCGGGGCGGCTTTGCGCCGCGCCCTTCCCTGAGCCATGCGGTTTTTGACTTCGATGGCACCCTCTCCTGGCTGCGCCACGGCTGGCCGGAGTTGATGTGCCAAGTCTTCCTCCCCTACTACCCGATGCGGTCCGATGAATCCGAAGCGGAGGTCCGCCGGGAACTGCTGGCGGAAATCCTTTCCACCAATGGCCAGCCTTCCATTGTGCAGATGGAAAGATTCGCGCAGCGCGTCCAAGCCCGTCAGGCCCGGGTCCCCGCGCCCCGGCAATTGCTCCAGCAATACCAAAATCGGCTGGACCAAATCATCGCGGAACGATCGGAGCTGATTCTGCAAAAGAGGGCGCGCCCCGATGACTTTGTGGTGTTTGGGGCGCGCGCCCTGCTCGACCTCCTCCAGCAACGGGGCCTCCAGCTCATCGTTCTAAGCGGGACCCTGGAAAGCCGGGTCCAACAGGAGGCGGAACTGCTGGATTTGGCCCGCTACTTTGGCGGCCGGATCTTCGGCAGCCCGCCCGCGCCGGCCCCGTTCTCCAAGCGCGCCGTCCTGCACAAAATCCTGGCCGGCGAGAATCTCCGGGGCGAGGGCTTGCTTTGTTTTGGCGACGGGCCGGTCGAAATCTTCCAAGCCCGGCAACTGGGGGGATTGGCGGTGGCGCTGGCGAGCGATGAAGACGAAAATGGCTCCGGCCGCATGGACCCGCTGAAACGGGCGCAACTGATTGAGGCCGGCGCCCACGTTGTTATTCCCGATTATGGCGACGCGGCGGCGCTGGTGGACGCCTTGTTCCATGAATGACGACCCGAAATCCGCAGGGATCAGCCCGGCGCGATTCCGCGCGCTGACAAAACGCTATGGGCAACTGCGCATCGCGGTGGCAGGTGACTTTTGCCTGGACCGATACCTCGAGATAGATCCAGCCCGAAAGGAGGTGTCCCTTGAAACCGGACTGCCGGTGCATAACGTCGTGCGCATCCGCTCCCAACCCGGCGCCGCGGGCACCATTGTGAGCAACCTGGCGGCCCTGGGTGTGGCGGAGATTTTTCCGGTCGGCTTGGCCGGGGACGACGGGGAAGGGTTCGAGCTGAGGCGGGCCCTGGCCGCTGTGCCGGGGGTCCGCGCGGAGGGGTTCTTCTTGACTGCGGGGAGACGGACGTTTACCTACGCCAAGCCGCTGCTCCTTTCGCCCGGCCAGCCACCGCGGGAGTTGAACCGTTTGGACTGCAAGAATTGGAGTCCGACCCGGCCGGCCTGCAACGCCGCCTCCTCGCGGCCCTGCGCAAACTGGCGCCGGGCGTCCATGCCATCATCGTCCTGGATCAAGTGGATTTGCCGGAAAGCGGCGTCATCGCCCGGCGGGTCCGCCACGGGATCGGCGCCCTGCAAAAGGAACGGCCCGGCCTGTTGGTCATGGCCGACAGCCGGCGCAGCCTGCAAGGCTGGCCCGCCGTCTGCCTGAAAATGAATCGCGCCGAACTTTCCCGGCTGGCCGGAAAGGCGGGTCTGATTCCGCTTGGCCAAGCCGGCCCCGCCATCGCGGCTTTGGCGCGGGAGAAAACAAACTGCTGCTTTGTCACACTGGCGGAAAACGGCATGATCGGAGCGGATGCGCAGGGCGCGGTGGAACGGCTGGCCGCCCTGCCCGTGCGCGGGAAAATAGACCCTGTGGGCGCGGGCGATTGTGTCACCGCCAATCTGACCGCGGCCTTGGCAGCCGGCGCCAGCCTGCGGGAAGCTCTCCAACTGGCCAACACCGCCGCCTCCGTCGTCGTTCACAAGCTGGGCACGACCGGCACCGCGTCCGTCGCGGAGATCAGGAAGTTAATTTTCGGCTGAAGATTTATGGGCGGCCCGCATCGCGCCCAGGATTGGGCAAATCTCTCCGCCGCATCATCGGGGTTGGGGCAGCGCAACGTGAGAGGGAATGCCGAAGCCGGCCCTGTTGTCAGAGGCGGTGCCAGACCACGCTCCCGCGGAGATGAACTTTCCGGGGGCAACCCCATTCAACGTGCTCCGGCCTCTGGTTTTGGAACCTCCGGCTTTTGAGACTGGCCTGTCATCGGCACAAAGCGAACCGGCAGGACCGCCTGCCGCTCCAGGCTGCCACCTTGTTTGCGGAGCAGCACCAATTCCTGGTCCCAGACGGGGCCGACCGGAATAATCATCCGGCCACCGTCTTTGAGTTGCTCGATGAGCGGTGGCGGCACCTTTTCCGGCGCACAGGTGACAATAATGGCGTCGAACGGCGCCGCCTCAGGCCAGCCTTGGTAGCCGTCACCGGCGCGCCCATAGACATTGGTGTAACCGAGCCGCTTGAGGCCGGCCGCAGCCTGCCCGGCCAAGTCTTCGATGATCTCGACCGTATAGACCTTCGCCACCAATTCGGCGAGAATGGCGGCCTGATAACCGGAGCCGGTGCCGATTTCCAGAACATGGTCGGCCAGCTTGGGCTCGAGCCGCTCGGTCATGAAGGCGACGACATAGGGTTGCGAGATGGTTTGGTCGTGGCCGATGGGCAGCGCGCGATCCTGGCAAGCCCGGGAACGCAGGCGGTCCGGCACGAACTCATGGCGCGGCACTTTTCCCATCGCCGCCAGAACCAGGGCGTTGGTGATATTGCGCCCGGGGCCGGCGAGCTGTTCTGCCACCATGCGTTGCCGGGCGAGGGCAAGGGGATCCTCCGCCCCCGGCGCCAGCCCGGGCCGGGCCGTTTCATCCGCAGTCAAAGCCCCCAACCACGCCGTCATCAGCAATGCTGGCTTCCTCATGTCCTCAACATAAGTCCGAAATCAGCATCTGTCATGTGCAAGATGCCATGCAAGCCAATCGGGCCACAAAGCGGCCGGATGGTGCAGTCGTTTCCGGCAGTGGACAACGGAGACTTTGCCGTCGGTCAGAATCGGCAGAGGATTCTCCCCGCTTGTCTCCACCAACTTTGCCGGGCGGAGCCCATGAGGGCTTCCTGCGGTTTACGGCGGAATCAAAGCGTAGAACCGGGCTCCGATGCCAGTGTTGATCGTGATGGTGTAGTTGGTGCCGTTGACGGTCATACCGCTCACAGGCGTCCATGCGATTGGTGAGGCCAGGCTTGAGGTCTGGTTCAACGCAAAGCCGGCGGCATTGGTCGGCCAGGAAAGAGTCATGCTCGACGGGCTGGCCACGAGGTTCAACGAGGGGCCTGTCACTGTGAGCGCGCCCTTGGCCAGGACACCCGCGGCATCCGCTTGTGAGCCGCTGGCCGAGGGTGTGACGGTCACCGCCAAACCATTTGCCGTGTTGGCGCTGGTGACATTGTAGAATCCGTTCGGCACGCAACCGGTGATGAAGTGCTGGTTGACGTTCGCCGGCACGGTGTAAGTGGTTCCGTTAAACGGCGCCGTGGCGTCCACAATAAAAAGCACCGCGGTCGTTCCGACCACCACGCCTTCCATGGGTGTGCCAGCCGTGCTTTGAACCAGGGTGGCCCCATCCGGTTGGACACCGGCATCCGCACCTTGAAGAACATGCAGGAACCGCGCGTCGGCCGGATGATTCGTGTCCTGGATGACCATGCGGTACTGGCAGGGTTCGAGGTCCGCGACGGTGGTGAGCGCGCCGTTAATCGAGATGGGAGTGAACGTGGCGCCGGCCGGCAGGAGCGAGGTGATGTAGAGGTTCTGGCCGCCGGGAGTGGTGGTGGTGATGACATTGCCGTTCTTGGCGGGCAAGGTTGGAAACGATAGATTGAATTGTTTGAGCAGGCCGGCCGTATGCGAGGTGGCCCGGTCATAAACGACGATGTGGTCGGGCTTGAGCCATAAAATCGAGCGGCTGGCCTCCAGGATGTCCAGCGCGGCATCGGGCGGACTCCAAAAATCCGGGCGGTTGTAGAGCTGGGTGGTGTCGCCGAAGGCATAGTCGTAATTGCTCTGCACGCTGGCGCAGGTGGCGGGGTCGCCGTTATTGATGGCCAGCGGCCATTGGGAGCCGTTGGTCCAGAAGGTAATTTCCCATTCGATGCCGCCGGGCGTGCCGTTGGCGCACCGGTTTTGCAACGTCAGGGTGTTGTGGTAATCGGAGGATTGGCCGTTGTCGTTGTTGTCGTAGTTGGCGACTCCCTTGGTCAGCCATTCGCCTTTGCGGTAGAACTCGAATTGGTTGGCGTCGCCTTGCTGGTGGTTGATGGATTCCCAACTGCAACGGAAGTCGAACAAGGTGGCGTTGGGTGTCCAGTCGGTGCGATCCACCAGTCGGCCCTGGCCGGGGTCATAGAACGCGGTCGCATAATTGGGGCGCGGGTCGGTCGTGGTGGCCGCGGGATCCAGCAGCAGGAACAGAAAGATGGAGTCCTGGACTCCCCAAGTCCACGGATCCTGGACCCGGCTCAGGAGACTGGGCGCGCCGCCCTCGACGGCATTGATGGCAAACCAGCGCTCCGCGTTCAGCCGCGACAGATCGTTGTTTTGGCGGTCCAGCAGGCTGAGCACACCGAACACCGACACCATGTCGGGCGTGGCATACATGCGGAGGATGTCCCCGTAACTGGCGAATTCATAGACCAGGCCGAGGTAACTCTCGCCAGGAGGTATCTGTTGGACGGGCACAAGCGAGGAAAGGAAGCCGGTGACAAACCGGGACCAGACCGGAGCGTTGTTCGCCAGCGCGACCTGCGGGCCGGAGATCGCCGGATCGGCAAAGCCGGCCGTCTTGAGCGCGAGCAATTCCCCGACGATGGAGCGGACCGAATCACCGTAAAGCATGCCCTCGGGCGGAAGCCCGCCGCTGGCCAGGCCCACCGACGCGGTGGGGGGCAGGCCGTAAGCATTTTCCACAACGTCCGGGTCGCCGAACATGGCGAACTGCTGGTAGAGCCACGCCCCGGTGGCGTCGAGGATGTAGCTGCGGAGCGAGTTGCCCAGCAGGGCCGGCGGCGAATTGGTGTCCAGAGAAGGATCGTCGGCCGGATCAATGGCGAGGGACATCAGGGTCATCAGGCGCGCGTGCGCTTGATAATAATTGTTCGCCGCCATCCGGTAGGCGTTGCCGCCGGGAAGGAGGACGGGATTGTTCATGACGCCGACGGCCGGGGGACTGTCGCCACCGGTGGTGGAAGCCGTCAGGCACTGGCCGGCCCAGATCAAAAACACATTGCGGATGGTGGCCTTGTCCTGGGCTGAGAAGATGAGCTGGCCGGAGGCATTGGTGGCGTTGTAGAGCCAGTCCAGCGTGAGGGGCCAGCTTTCTGAGCTGAAGCTGGCGCGGTTGTAGATGGGAAAAGTGGGATCACGGAAGGGCGCGCCGGCCAAGGGTCCTTGGGCGGCCTGGTTCATCGCATACATCATCAGGTCATGCGCGTACTGCGCGTACTGGAGGCGGGCCGCCGGGTTGGGATCAATCAGCGCGTTCAGCGCAAACACCATCATGTATTGCTCGCTCAAAAGGCCGGTGTAACCCTGCGAATCGCCGAAATCGGGATACACCGGATTCGGCGCGCCGCCGGGAAAGAATTGGGTTTGGTAGTCGCTCACGCATTGTTCCAGCAACGGCACCAGGCCCTGCTGGTAGATCGGATTGGTCGCAACGGCCCAACTTTGCAAGCGGGGCAAATCGGCGGGGGTGATCCACAGTCGCGGATGTCCCGTGACGGGCTGCGGCACGTTGGTGACGGCGGGCGGGGCGAATCCGTAATGGGCCGTCATGGTGACATTGTTGGAGGGCATGACCAACGTGGTGTTCGCCGCGGTTGGATTGGCGACCACTGCGCCGGACCAACTGCCGAACACCTCGCCCGCCGGTGCGGCGTCGGCCGTGATGGAGACGGTGGTGTTGGCCGTGAAATTGCCGCTGCCGGAGCCGTTGACAACCACCAGAACATACGTCGGCGCCGGCAGCCCGTAATTGGCGGTCACCGTGGTGGGGGCCGCGGGCATGATCAGGGTCGTGTTGGGCGATTGTGGATTGGCCACCGCTGCCCCGGTCCAATTCACAAAGAGCTGGCCGGCGGGAGCGGCGTCGGCCGTGATGGGGACGCTGGTGTTGGCGGGAAAGGAGCCGCCGCCCGTGCCGTTGACCACGGTGAGCGGGTAACTCGGCGGCGCGGCGCCATAGACCGCCGTCACAGTCACGTTGCTGGCCGGCATGACGAGACTGGTGGACGCTGCCAGCGGATTGGCCACGGCCGCCCCGGTCCAATTATCAAAGACTTCACCCGCGGGAGCGGCGTTGGCCGCAATACCCACAGTCGTGTTGGTCAGATACAAGCCACCCCCGGAGCCATTTGACACCGTCAGCGTAAAGTAAGTGTTCGGAGCGGGCACTACCGTTATGACGAGGCTGGCGGCGGCGGTGTTGGAGGCCGCGTCAGTGACGACGATGTAAACCTCGAAAGGATAACTGAAAACCCAGGAACCCGAGGCAGTTGGCATCCCGGCGATTTGTCCATTAGTGGGATTGAGTGCCAAAAGGCTCGGCAGCCCGCCTGATTGTATGGCCCAAGTGTAAGGAGCAGCGCCCCCGGTGGCGGCCAGCGTTTGCAAGTAGGCAGTGCCAACAACGGCGTTTGAAAGCGCCCCGGTCGTGATCGTCAGCGGCGCCGCGGCCAGGGATTTGGCGAGCAGCAGAAGGGCGAGCAGGAATGGGCCGCGAACGCTTGTCAGACCAAGCCGCCCCGCGACGCCGGGATGCCTGCCGCGTTCGGGTTCATGGGAATTTGCGCTCTGCCGCATGATCTGTGGGTAATTCAAGCCCATTCAGGTCGCTCCTTAATTTGAAACTGTTTCATTTTTTGTCCAGGTTGGCACTGTTTTTGCCGGTGCCACTTAGCCGGATTCTTAATTCGTGCGCATTTCGCAAACGACATTGAGACTCTTGGTTAGCACGAGACGTGCCAATCATTGCTTGCCTGCTTCTTTGGCCGGGTACGCGATCCCCACTTGCACCGCCCCCTGTTCAGAGTCCACCGGCGGCAGTTTCAGTATCGTGGTGAGCTGGTCAGTCTTCCATGAAGGCAAGGGCAAACCGGAGCGCGGCGCACTGATTCCGACCCTGGATGATTCTGAGCTTCGTCCTTCGTGCGGAGACTGGTTTGTTTGCGGGTGGTCACTCTGTTGCGGAACCGCTTGCTCATGGAGGTATTGTGGCCTGGTTGGTGCCGGAAAACGAGAATTTTCCTGCTCCCATCTCCTCAGATTACCCCGCCTGCTCTTGCTCAACAATGCGTTTCAAGGGAGCGGCGAATTAGTTGGCCGGAATCATGTCCGCTTCCGGCCAGCCGTCCGCGTTCCAGTGGAGCGGCATGAGGGCCAGGGTGGTGGCCCCGCCCCGTCCGCCGTCGTATTCAAAGTGGCAACTCAACCAGTTTGTGCCCTTGTCCACTATAATCCCAGCGTGCCCCGGTCCAATCATCTGCCCCCTCGCGCCCAAAAACAGGCTGCCGCCTCCTGCCAGCATGTCCACTCCATTCTTGTCCAGATAAGGCCCCGTAACCTTGTGGCTCCTTCCCACCCTGATGTTGTAGGTGCTCTTCGCCCCTTGGAGGCACGACCCCCAATTCACAAACAAATAGTAATCGCCTCCCCGCTGGTAAAGGTAGGACGCCTCAATGGAGCTGTTATGAGCCAGGGACGTGACTGGGGAATCCGGGGCGATGCGCTTGCCAGTCTGCGGATCCAGTTGGATCAATTTAATGCCGCTCCAGTACGAACCGAAAGACAGCCAAAGACTCCCATCAGCGTCATGGAATATGGCCGGGTCAATCGTGTTGAAATCATTGCTCGCGCGGGACTGAACAACCATGCCCTGGTCTGTCCACCGAGAGCCTGGATCGTTCGAGTCCAGGGTGGGGTTTGTCGCCAGGCCGATGGCGGAGGTGTTCTTGCCGAGACTGGAAGCTGAGTAATAAAGCAAATACCGGTCCCCCAGGTGAATAATGTCCGGCGCCCAATAAGTGCCGCGATTCTCCGGCACGGCTTGGGCAATCCAATCCGGCGCATTGGTGAATACGCGCGGTCCCCGCTCCCATTTCACCAGGTCTTTTGAATGATACGACATCACACCGCGACCTGTATGAAAAACCCAGAACTCGTCCTTGCATTTGATGATGGTGTGAGGTGGACCCCATCCTTTAGACCACGGAGCGCATGAAATAAGCGCGACTTTTGCCGATTGCTGTCATTACTAATTGTAGTTGACTACTGTTCATTCCGTGTTTCAAAACCCTTTCGAAAGAGAGAACGAGCGATGCGGAGCACTGCCCGTCCTCCCTCTCCGTTTTCTTAGGGTTCTCAACTCTACCGCCGCAGGCGGTCTGATTTCAAGCCTTTTCCTGCCGCCTGCCTCTCTGTCAAGTGCTGCGATCGCTCCTGCCTCTGGCAGGTTGCATCGCTTCCCATTTGGCCGGTTGGGCTCCATGCGTGCCGGGATCAAAATACGCGTCCGCCGGCGTCGCATAGCCCAACGCCTGGTGCGGTCGTTCCCGGTTGTAGCCGTCAAACCACCGGCCCAGTCCGCGCCCTGCCGCCAACCCGTCGCCATAGTCTTGCAAATAAATGTCCTCATACTTGGCGCTCCGCCACAGCCGCTCGATAAACCGGTTGTCCATCCAGCGACCCCGTCCGTCCATGCTCACGTCCACCCCCGCCGATTCCACCGCATCGATAAACATCGGGGAGGTGAACTGCGATCCCTGGTCGGTATTGGAAATCAACGGCGCCTGACGCCCCGCCCGCAACGCCGCCTCCCAAGCGTCCACACAAAAGTCCGCCTCCAACGTGTTGCTCAAGCGCCATCCCAGCACGTAACGACTCCACCAGATCCATCACCGCCACCAAATACATAAACCCAGTTGCCATAGGCACATACGTAATGTCCGAACACCAAACCTGATCCGGTCCCGTCACTGCCAAATTGCGTAACAGATACGGATAAATCTGGTGCCCCATCTCCCGCAGACTCGTCTTGGGCTTGGCGTAAATCGCCTCGATCCCCATCAACCGCAGCAGCCGCACCACCCGTTTGCGATTGATGGTCAAACCCTCCCGGCGCAACAGCACGGTCAGTTTGCGGCTGCCATAAACCGGGTGGTCCAAATGCATCTGGTCCAACCGCCGCATCAGCGCCAGGTTCTCCTCTGTCTCCGGACAGCACTGGTAATAATAACTGCCACGGCACACCGCCAGCAGCTCGCACTGGCGCCGCACGCTGAGCTGCGGATCGGGAGCGATTAAACATGTTAAAGCCCCACACCCGTCTCATAAGGGGAAAAGTCTGGTGCTGACCTGTTCATTTGCAAGGGTTTAATTGGTCTTCGGGGTAAAATGAGATTTTGATTTTTCCGAGTTTGGCTTTTGGGTTTGGTATGCGCCTGTTTGGGCGCGTGTGCTGTCCCATAGCTTTATTGGAAGCCGGGGAAATACGCCTGCTCGGGCCGCGCCAAGTGGCGAAAGCTGCCGCCTGCTGTCCCATAGCACGCCAGCAAATTGAGCAGATCATATTTCTCCCAGAGCGCCGCCCGCAAAATCGTGAACAGCCGGGTGAAGCTGTGCGCCCAGTTGGAGAGGTGACTGAGGTAGCGCAACAGCACGTAGGTCAACAGCGCCGTCCACACCTGCCAGCGCACGGCGTTGGCGTTGTGGCCCAGAAAATCCGCCAACTGCAAGGTCTGCTTGATTTGTTTGAAGAAGACTTCGATCTGCCAGCGGCAGCGGTAAAGGTCGGCCACGCTGCGCGGACTCCACTCCAGGTTGTTGGTCAGGAAGGTCATTTCCCGTTCCTCTCCATCAATCTCGACCAGCGCCACCACCCGGCGCATCAACTCCGGCGCGGGTTTGTTCTCGTTGCTCAGGACGATCACTTCGTCGCGCAAAATCTTCGGGTCTCTGGAGGCGGGCATTTTCCGCACCACCTCATAGCCCATGTTCTCCTTGGCCCGCGTCACCCAAAAGACCCCGCGCCCGTCCAAATCCCGCAAGTGGCCGAAGTCCACATAACCCTTGTCGAACAAGGCGATTTCGCCGCTCTTCAAGTCGGCGCACAGTTCCCGCGCCCGTCGGTTGTCGTGCTCGGCGGCAGTGTCCACAATGACAAAACCGGGCAAAAGATTCTGCAGATTCAACCGCATATGGGTTTTGGCGGCGGCCTTGCGCCGGCGGTGCTTGGCCCAGTCCAGGCAGTTGGCCACCAGTTCCATGGTCGTGCTATCAATCACATGGATGGGCATCTTGAAACGGAAGGCGGGGCCACGGCGCTGGCCCGCGGCAAAGCCGGGCGTCTGTGCTTTCAAATGCTCCAGGACCCGCCAGAAGAGTTGTTCGGCCATCTGGGCCGGACGCTCCCGGTTGGCGTGGGAGAGGCCGTTGCGGCTGGGGGCGCTGGCGCCGCGCAAAGTGGACAGCGGCCCGGAATGCAATTGCAGCGAGTCGCACAGATCGTTGAGTCCGATGCAATGGGTGAGTTGCGCGTCCAGCAAACTGACCGTGTGACTCCACGGACTGAAGGTGCGCGACTTATCCAGAGCCCCGGTCTCCCGCGCTATTTTGGAGACTTCATGCGCAGGAATGAGATTGCAAATCTGGCGCAAAACGTTAAACCGGGACCGTGTCGGTTTGATTTTTTTGTTTTTCATGCCTGCCTTGTGGCAGGTTCAAATGGTCAAGCCAACACTTTTTTCCAATTTCCTGTGGGATGGCTGTGTTAAAGCCCCAGTTGCCTGGACTTTTTTTTAAGCCAGTCCAAGTCCACCGTCAGTTGGCCAATCTTCTCATGCAGTTGGGCAATCAACTGTTCCTGATCCTCCGTGCGGGGTTGCCCGGGCTCAAACAATTCGGGCATGTGATCCCGAATCGTCGCCCGCCACTGCGTGACCTGCGCCGGATGCACCGCATACTCTCGCGCCAATTGCGCGACCGTCTTCAGCCCCACCAGGGCTTCGAATCCCACTTTGGCCTTGAAGGCCGCACTGTGTCTTTTCCGTTTTGCTTTCATAAGTCTGCTCTTTCTTATCTACAGCAAACCGGCAAAAATCGAAACTTACCTGTGGTCTAAAAATAGGGGTCCAGCTCAACATCACGGTTAATCCCGACAAGTCGGGACTCTGCCATTGAGCAACGTCTCCCGAATCCACCGGGCTGATTTCATGGATTTGATTTGCCGCTCGCGTTGCATGGCGGCAGAACGAGTTGGATGCTGCTCGGACCAAACCAGCTTCCAAGGGCCGTTTTTCCGTGTGAATTTACCGGCGATTCGATCGGTGCGATTGTGATTTTCCAACCGCACCGCAAGATCGCTCGTATGGCCGGTGTAAAAGCGGCCCTCTGCATTCTCAAGAATGTATACCCAAAACATGGAGCCAATGAAAAAGTTGGCTCCCTTGGTCTCACGATAGAAAGAACTTTCAAAATCACAGTGTCGCTAGGCGCTTCTAGGCGACAAAAGCCCTACGAAGCTACGATCTAACGATGCGGGTCTGGGAGGCCCCAGAACCAAAAAAGATGGCCGTGTCTTAATTTCGATTTCCGGCAGATTTTGCCGGGTTTTTGGCGTAAGTTTGGCTCATGCGGGTATAAACTTCATTTTCCATCATACCTGCCAGCCCATTGTCCAGTCATATCTATTAAATCCAATGGGAAAACGCTCCAATGGTTTGTCCCATTGATTGTGGTTTTTTTGCTGGTGATGCAACCCAGCCGCTCATTTTGTTGGGGAATTTCAAACCGCCATTTCGTCTGTCCGTTTACAACCGCATCCACTTCCCCACGAAGCACTGTAAATGTATTATTTGTTTCTAAACCTCTAATTTGCAAAGCTAAAGAGGCAATTTTATTGAAGTTTTTTGCAGGCATTCCCCACCCTGGATATTCTGGGAGAGTTAACGTTGAAACGGGCTTTCTAAATTTCATGTCGCATTCTCGATCCACACCCCCTCCGAGAATGTTCGCCACGGTTACATCGGCCCAGTCCGCATTTAAAAAGAACATTTTATTGGAAACTTCATTCCCCATAAATAAAGTCAGCCACCCGCTCCAATTCGTGGTCTCGGAAGACAGGTGTATATGTCCATCTCCTTTGATGATGAATCTTGCCTCAGCCGAAAGGTCATTGATTGGCTGGTTCATTGGCTCACTTTCCCAGTCAATGATTGCGACACTTACAGCAACAACCAATTCGATTACGACGCCAGCCGTGACCACCCACGCTCCAATTTCACGAATTTGTTTTGACCGTCTGAAATCCGAAATATTTTTATACCAGTGTTTTTCACATAGTATTTCCATTAGCAGCCCGACAAACACCACCAGCCCTCCTAGCCCCGCCCAGACCACAAACCAAAAAAGTGACGGTGTTGTCATACTGCTTTACTTGATCGCTGTCCGTTGAATATATTCGCCCGTGTTAATCCGTCGCTCAATTTCTTTGCCAAGGGCATCCTGAAGGTGTTCCCATCCATGGTCAAACTCTCTCTTGAAATGGCAATGAGAACACGAAAGAGAGATTGGAGGGCCGAACTGGCTTGGTCTGATGTTCGTATAACGTTCAAAATCCATTTGCCTATCAAGGCGATTCAGGCAGTTAGGCTCAGGACAGATCGGCGTTAATGAATTCAAATTTATCATCCCTCGCATGTCGTAACTCCAAAGCCACATAACACCGAAAATGTGGTCATTGACGTAGTTATGAGGGTCTGGCCTTTGTGGTGGTAGTGTCTCTGGTTGTTGTGCGTTGATTGTGATAGAGTGAACAAATGCCCATAATACAATCGGCACGGCCAGCAGAATACCTCCAAACAAAATCCATTCCCAAATGGGCAGAGTGACGGGATGAAACAACCAATCAAAATATCCACGAACCCACAGAGCGTATAGAGCAACAATTAGAAACGCAGGCAAAATTACTTTCCAGAACCGTTTGCAAAAGACCATGACCTTTTTGTATTGTATGGCCAATGTCACAAAGGTTGCCACACCCATAAATATCTCTGCGATATGTGCCCAATCTTCAAGTTTCATTAGTCCTATCTTCACAGCCATCCCACAGGAAATTGGAAAAGAGTGTTGGCTTGACCATTTGAACCTGCCACAAGGCAGGCATGAAAAACAAAAAAATCAAACCAACACGGTCCCGGTTTAACGTTTTGCGCCAGATTTGCAATCTCATTCCTGCGCATGAAGTCTCCAAAATAGCGCGGGAGACCGGGGCTCTGGATAAGTCGCGCACCTTCAGTCCGTGGAGTCACACGGTCAGTTTGCTGGACGCGCAACTCACCCATTGCATCGGACTCAACGATCTGTGCGACTCGCTGCAATTGCATTCCGGGCCGCTGTCCACTTTGCGCGGCGCCAGCGCCCCCAGCCGCAACGGCCTCTCCCACGCCAACCGGGAGCGTCCGGCCCAGATGGCCGAACAACTCTTCTGGCGGGTCCTGGAGCATTTGAAAGCACAGACGCCCGGCTTTGCCGCGGGCCAGCGCCGTGGCCCCGCCTTCCGTTTCAAGATGCCCATCCATGTGATTGATAGCACGACCATGGAACTGGTGGCCAACTGCCTGGACTGGGCTGCC
>CAVPOM010000012.1:0-495186 GCA_963707025.1 uncultured Verrucomicrobiae bacterium
GGAATCGAACCCTCGTCTCGGGCTTGGGAAGCCCACATTCTACCATTGAACCACACCCGCTGATTTCTCCCGCATCGTATCCATCTCCCCGGTCTTTTGGCAAGCTCGTTTTCAGCTTCCCTTCCCGGCTGGGCGCATCTTGACACTGCTGCCGGCGGAGTGCGGCCGTCCCCGGCCGCAGCAAGCCAGGGATTGTTTGGGTGCTCAGGAAAATCACCGCCGCGCCGTATTTCCCACGCTGCTGCGCCCGAGGACGGGCGCACTCCTGTGGCATTTTTGCGCCTTAGGCCAGTAGCAGTGTCAAGATACGCCCTTCCCGGCTTCCCAGCTTCGCTCGGAACTCCTTCCTCCCATTTCACCTCAGCCCAGCGCGGCGATGAGGGCGGCAAGATGGGTCTTGGCCCGCTCAACCGATTCGCAAAGCGGTCTTCCCCGCGCCAGCCAGCGCCGAGCGGTGCCGCCTCCCCACGCGTCAGGAATCTGGTCTTGGAGCGTCAAAAAAAGCTTGATGGCACCGTCAAGGACGGTTCTATTGTTGGTCAATGAGACGGAAAGGCCTGCGCTGGTCGCGGCGCGCGGGTCAGATGGGAAATGTCAGATGAAATGAGACACAACCCGCCAGCGTGGGCGACGAGTTCGCCGACTTTCGTAAAGAATTTTCCCGGCTTTTGCCGGCAAGATCCTCAGCGGCCTGCTGGCAGGTTTGTGCTCGATCACCCGCACAACGTCAATGAATCGGCGGGGGCAAGAAGGAATTTCTTGTCGGTGACCCTTTGGGCAGGACGGTTTGTTGCGCCCCGCTCTTGTCAAATGGAAATATGCAGTCCAAACCGGGCAACACCCCCCGAACCATGAACGCTCATCCACTATCGAGAAAGGCCGCCGCGCTCCTTGCGGCCCTCTGTCTGACTCCGCTCCTCCTGCGGGCGCAAAACGCCAAGGACATTCCCGTCAAACACTTCATCTACATCATCCAGGAAAACATAACCTTTGACCATTACTTTGGGACGTTTCCCGGGGCGGATGGCATTCCCAAGGATGTGAAGCTTTCTTACATGCCGGGCGGTGCAAAGATCTACGCCCCCTTTCATCTGGACCAAACGTCCATTCCGCACGACCTGAACCATAGCTGGCAGGCCGCCCACGTCGCCTACGACGGGGGCAAAATGGATGGATTCATCCGCGCGGAATGGCCCATGGCCCTCTCTTACTTCTGGCAGGGTCCGCTGCCGACGGTGGATCCGGAAGACATTCTGCCACTGGACGACAACCCGGAACTCGCCAAACAGGATCAGGCCCTGGCCAATTCCGGGCGCGGGCGGAACGCGCGCCCGCTGACTTCCAACCAACTGGCCGCCTTGGCGGCTGGGGACCTTCCCACGACGCACCGGGCCACTCCCCCGCCCGGGCCGCCTCCGGCGTGGGTCACCAACACCCTGTCCTACTACGATTGGCACGAGATTCCCAATTATTGGGAATACGCGCGCCGCTTTACGCTCTGTGACGCCTTCTTTTCGTCGTTGGCGGGCCCGAGCAAGCCAACCACCTCTATACTGTGGCCGCCCAATCCGGCGGCCTTGTCAACAATCCCGGGCGTGGCGTGGCGGGCATGGAGGGAGTCTATACTTTCACCACTCTGGCCGAACTGCTCCAGCACTCCCAGCACACCTGGAAGTACTACGACGAGAAACAAAACCCGAAGGTTCATTCGCTCTGGAATCCGATGCCCGGGTTCAAGGCCATCGCCAACAGTCCGCAACTCATGTCCCACCTGGTGTCCCTGAGCGAATTCTATGCCGACGCCAAGGCGGATCGCTTGCCGGAAGTCTGCTGGATCGTTCCGACCGCCGCCGACAGCGAGCATCCGCCGGCCGACAGCGCCCGCGGGATGTGGCATGTGACCGGTCTGGTCAACGCGGTCATGCAAAGCCCCGCCTGGAAGGACACCGTCCTCATCGTCACTTGGGATGATTACGGCGGCTTTTACGATCATGTGGCCCCGCCGCAGGTGGACAAATACGGCTACGGCCCGCGCGTTCCCGCCCTGGTGATTTCCCCTTGGGCCAAGCCAGGTTTCATCTGCCACGTCCACTACGATTTCACCTCGCCGCTCAAACTGATCGAAGATCACTTCGGGCTCAAGCCGTTGGCGGACCGGGATCGGGAGGCCGACAACATGCTCTCTTGCTTCGACTTCCGGCAGAAGCCAACCCCGCCTGAGGTGCTGACGAAGGAGACAGAGCTCAAATTCTGACTTGACACAACGGTTGCAGGCCGGGAGCAAGCCCACATTCTGCCATGGAACCGCACCCGCTGTTTTCTCCCGGTTCGTATCCGTCTGCGCGGTCTTTTGGCTGGCTCGTTATCAGCTTTCCTTCCCAGTTCCCGGCTTCTCTCGCAACTCCTTCTTTCCATGTCACCTCAGCCGGAACGATGCAATTGAACCGCTGATGAACACAGATAAACACGGATAAGGCACGGCGATGACGGGCTTTTTCCTGGGGCTGGACAGAGCTGCCAAATCGTGAGCGAAAGGAGCACGGGGAAATCTCCTTTTCTGCGCCGTAAGATCCGTGTCCATCCGTGTTCATCAGCGGTTCTCCTCTGCATGGATGCGGCTCAGCCCAGCGCGGCGATAAGGGCGGTGATATGGGTCTTGGCCCGCTCAACCGATGCGCGCAGGGATTTTCCCCGCGCCAGCCAGGCGGTGATGGCCGCCGAATAGGTGCAGCCAGCGCCGTGCAAGGCAACGCCTCTGATCCGCGGCGCCGACAGCATCCATTCGCCCGCCGCGCCACAGAGAAAGTCCACCGCGCTGTCCCCGCCCGCCAGGTGGCCCCCTTTGACCAGCGCCGCGCAGCCGCATGTTTGATAAATGATCCTGGCTGCGGCGCGAAGTTCCTCCGGTGTCCGGATTTTTCTCCCAATCAAAACCTCCGCCTCGGCCAGGTTTGGCGTCACCAGCGCGGCCAGCGGCAACAGGTCGCGCCGGAGCCTGGCGAGCGCGTCGCGCTGCAAGAGACGCCGTCCGCTGGTGGCCATCATGACCGGATCAACCACCAGCGGAACGCCCGGCGTTTGCCGGAAGAACCGGGCCACCTCGCGGACAATCGCGGCGGAATACAACAGGCCGGTTTTGGCCGCCGCCGGGGGCGACCAGGCAAAGACGGCCTCGATTTGCGCCCGCACCATTTTGGGCGCGCAAGGTTCCAGGCGCGAAATGGCCCCGGGGTTTTGCGCCGTGATGCAAGTGATGGCGCTGGCCCCATGCACCCCCAGCGCGGCAAAAGTCTTCAGATCGGCTTGAATGCCCGCCCCGCCTCCGCTGTCGGAGCCGGCGATGGTCAAAGCAACTGGGTTGAGTTTGATTTTTGACATGGTATTCGTCCGACGGGAAAATGCGTCGGTCACGCACGGTAGGGCGAGACTCCGTCGAGCCGAAACTCGATTGCCTGGGAAAAGTTCACGGCTCGAACAGAGTCTCGCCCTACCGTGCCCGCCGCCACCGGCGCAATTCCCATGGGACATAATCCAACTTTTCTCCGCTCCGTTTCCAGCTTATTCTCAACCCAATGAATAAAGATCAGGTCGCCCAGGTTCTGACGGAGATCGCCACGCTGCTCGAACTCAAAGGGGAGAATCCCTTCAAGTCGCGCGCTTACGCCAACGCCGCCCGCGCCATCGAGTCCCTGGGCCAGCCGCTGGAAACGGTTTTCGCCCCGCAGTCCGAGGCCAGCATCAAGGGTATCGGCGACAGTCTGCATCAAAAAATTTGCGAACTGCTGGCCACCGGCAAACTGGGTTATTATGAGCAACTGAAGAATTCCGTGCCGCCGGGGCTGCTCCTCATGCTGGCCATCCCCGGTCTTGGCCCCAAAAAAGTCAAGGCGCTGCACGACAAACTCGGCGTCGAGACCATGGAGCAATTGGAAAAGGCCTGCCAGGAAAACAAGGTCGCGCAGTTGGCCGGGTTTGGGGAAAAAACGCAGGCGAACATTCTGGCGGGGATAAATTTCCGGCGTCAATACGCTTCGCGCCACTTGTTGCGCGACGCGCTGCTGGCCGCCGAACCCATCCTGGCCAATCTGCGCGAGCATCCGGCGGTGGTGCGGTGCAGCACGGCGGGCAGTTTGCGGCGGAGCAAGGAAGTAATCGGCGACATTGATTTTCTGGCCTCCTCGCGCCAGGCGGCGGCGGTGATTGAGTTCTTCACCGGGCAACCCGGCGTGGTCAGCGTGAGCGCAAAAGGGGAAACCAAGGCGAGCGTCGTGTTGGAGGGGGGCATCCAGGCGGACTTGCGGGTGGTGAGCGACGCGGAGTTTCCGTTTGCGCTGGCGTATTTCACAGGAAGCAAGGAGCACAACATCGTCATGCGCCAGCGGGCCATTCAGCGCGGCCTGCGCCTCAATGAATACGGACTTTTCAAATCGGAGGTTGAGACGCGCGATCCGGCCTTGCTCGTCAAATGCCAGAGCGAGGAGGAGATTTTCGAGAAACTTGGACTGGCTGACATTCCTCCCGAACTGCGCGAGGACCTGGGAGAATTTGCCGCCGCGGAGAAACACGCCCTGCCGCGCCTGCTGGAATGGACCGAGTTAAAAGGCTCCCTGCACAATCATTCCACCTGGAGCGACGGCCGCATGACCCTGCCGGATATTGCCCGCCAGGCGCAGGAGCTGGGCTGCGCCTATTGGGCCGTCACCGATCATTCCAAATCCTCCTTCCAGGCCAACGGCCTGGATCCAGTCCGGCTGCGTCAACAATTGGAAGAGGTGGCCGGGCTCAACCGCCAGTTCGCCGCCGAAGGACGCGATTTCCGTTTCCTCACCGGCTCGGAAGTGGACATTTTGAGCGATGGCCGGCTGGACTTTGACGACGACCTGCTGGCGCAACTGGACGTGGTGGTGGCCAGCGTCCATCAGGGCTTCACCCAGAGCGAAGCGGAGATGACCCGGCGCCTGATCCGCGCCGCCGGGAATCCCTTCGTCCATATCCTGGGCCACCTCACCGGGCGGCTGCTGTTGGAACGCGAACCCTACAAAGTAAATCAAACCGCCATCATTGACGCCTGCGCGGAAACAGGCACCTGGATCGAGTTGAACGCCAGCCCGCTGCGTTGCGACATGGACTGGCGGCTCTGGCACTACGCCAGGGACAAAGGCGTGAAGTGCGCGATCAATTGCGACGCCCACCGTTACGAAGACGCCGGCCATCTGCGTTTGGGCGCGGGCCTGGCCCGCAAAGGCTGGCTGGAAAAAAAGGACGTCGTCAACACCCTCCCCTTGCCCGCCCTCCGCCAGGCCCTGCAACGCAAGAGAAACCGCTGACGCAAAATTCAGCGTGTTCCGCGCAAAGATTCATCGCGGTCGCGGATTCGGTGGCACCCAGGTTTGGTTCCAATAGAAATTCCAGAGCTTCTCAAGCTTCGCCAATTCAACATGGCCATCAACGCAGGCCAGGTTAATCGCCCCCGGCAGCTTTTGTGTTGGATCAATATTGGTGGGCGCCTTGGCGGCGGGAATGCCGCCATGCCGGTCAATGAGCATTCGTCCCAGTCCGGCGTTGAATCTTCTTGCTGCTGTCTCGCCCAGATACAAGTTGTCCGGAGGCGCATCACTGGTTCTGGGCCAGCTATCCACGAAGATTCCGTCAGAAAACACCGGCGTTTTTGACGGCAGCAGAATATTGGATTCCTTCTGGAAAATCTTGTCCCGATCCGCTGGGGGCATGCCTCCAAATTGATTGGTCAGACTGGAATATAACCAGCCGTTCAATAAGTAGCTTCCGTACCAGCGCCTGGCAGGCTCTCTGGAATCGTAATACCAGGTTTTGTCCGCTGTTCCCAAGAATGAAGCGGGATTGGGGTCTTTTGCGGCGGGACATTTGCGCAAGGCATCCAAGGCGGGCTGATAATCAACCAGCCGCCCCATCCAAAGGTTGTTTTTCCCTGTGAAATCGTAGTCCAGACAGGTCGAATTGTAGTCGCTCATATACATGGTGTGCGCCAGGGTGAACTGTCTGAGGTTGCCCAGACATTGGGTCTGCAGCGCCCTCAATTTTGTTCCTGCCAGCACGGGCGACAACAACGCCGCCAATATGCCGATGACCGCGATGACGACCAGCATTTCAACCAAGGTAAATGCGCCAGGCTCGCGACTCATCTGGACCGTGAAATTTGGCCCGGCGGAAGATAATGCCCGCCATTGCCCTTTCAGCCGCACGCGGCGGCTCGGCCCATGAAAGGCTTGCGTCTTTCTCATAAAGCAGTCAAACACGACTTCCCAAGATTTGTTCCGGGTGGACCCAGGCAGTCCGCCACTTGAAACACCTCTCTCTGCATCTTGACTCATCCCGACAATTCCTGCGCCGCGCCGATGATGGTTAAATGCTTGGAGGTATTTAACGGATTTACGCCAAATTTGTCAACGACAAAAGTGGATCCCTATGGTATTCAATCAGGCAACAACAGCATGAATGCGTCCGTCAAATACAATGTTCCGTTCCTCCTCGCACTCTGCGGCCTCCTCGCGCCGCCCCTGGCCTCCCTCGCCGCCGAAAATTCGGACCTCTGGGGACGCAGCGGCGAGCAGTGGACCCCGCAGAGCCGCCTGCCCGATTTCTCCTTCGCCGGCTATCATTGCGGCGAAGCCCCGCTGCCCACGCTGCCGCCGGGCGCGAGCGTGAAGGACTTCGGCGCCAAAGGC
The DNA here is from genome assembly GCA_963707025.1 of uncultured Verrucomicrobiae bacterium. Taxonomy (GTDB): domain Bacteria; phylum Verrucomicrobiota; class Verrucomicrobiia; order Limisphaerales; family Palsa-1400; genus JBEKOF01. The sequence continues at coordinate 6,705 of CAVPOM010000012.1, forward strand.
GATGGCGTCACCGACGACACCCAGGCCTTTCTCGACGCCCTGGCCAAGGCAAAAACCGGGGCCATCGAAATTCCGCCAGGCCGTTACAAGATCACGAAAATCCTCCAGATCACGCGCCCAGGCATGGTGCTGCGCGGCGCCGGGGCGGATCGGACCTTCCTCTTTTTTCCCGTGCCGCTCAACGAAATCCAGCCCAAGTGGAGCGCCACCACCGAGGGCCGGCCCACCTCCGATTACTCGTGGGCCGGCGGTTTGGTCTGGTTCAAGGGCGCCGAACGCGGGCAGGCCCTCGCCACCGTCACCGCCCCGGCCAAACGCGGAGATTCTTCCTTGCAAGTTTCCTCCACCAACCTCTTCAAACCCGGCAGGCGCATCCAGATTTTCCAGACCGATGCCCCGGACAAATCGCTCACGGCCGAGCTTTACTCCGGGGATCCGGGCAATACGGACAAAATGGGCCGCGTGCGCGTCTCGCTGGTGACAAGAGTGACCCGCGTTGAAGCCGGCACGGTGCATTTTGATCGTCCGTTGCGCTGGGAGGTAAGGCTGGCGTGGCAGCCGCGCATCAGCGCCTTTGCCCCTAGCGTCACCGAAGCCGGCGTCGAAAATCTCTGCTTCGATTTTCCCAACACCCCGTATCTCGGCCACTTCACCGAAGTCGGTTACAACGCCATTGCCATCAACAACGCCGCCGACTGCTGGGTGCGCGACATCCGCATTCTCAATGCCGACAGCGGCCTCTTTCCCGGCGGCCATTTCTGCACCATCCAGGGCGTCGTGTTCCAGTCGGCGCGTCTTCCCGAAAAGGAGCGCGGCGCCACCGGCCACCACGGCATCAATTTCGAAGGGGACGACAATTTCTTCGGCGCTTTTGATTTTCAGACAAAATTTATGCACGACATCACTGTGGATCATCAGTGCGCGGGCAATGTCTGCGCCCAGGGCAAGGGCGTGGACCTCTGCTTCGATCACCACAAGGACGCTCCCTACGAGAATCTGTTCACCGACATTGACATCGGGTTGGGCACGCGGCCCTGGCAATGTGGCGGCGGGGCCGACTTGGGCAAGAACACCGGGGCGCGCGCGACCTTCTGGAACATCCGCGCCCGCAAGCCGCTGTCCTATCCGCCCTCCGCCTTCGGCCCGCCCTCGATGAACCTGGTCGCCCTCCAAACCGACAAGCCAAGCGTGAAACAACCAGCCGGCAAGTGGTTCGAGGCCATTCCACCCGAAGATGTCGCGCCCCAAGATTTGCACGCCGCCCAACTCGCCCGCCGTCTCGCCAGGCCGTGACAAATAAGGTAGGGGCGTCGTGCTGCGGCGCCCGGGATCCCGATTCCGAATCGGGACGCCGTCCCAACCCAAGGAAATGAAGAATTTTGTCCTGCACCCCCCGCGACGCCGGACGCGGCGGTTGACTTTTCCATGCGACGCCAGCAAATTAGGAAGATGAAATATCGAGTGGTCATTGAGCCGGATGAGGACGGAGTGTTCGTGGCTGAGTGCCCTGCCTTGCCGGGCTGCGTCTCGCAAGGCAAGACGCGCGCCGAAGCGCTGGCCAACATCAAGGACGCCATGACCGGGTATCTGGCCAGCCTCAAGAAACACGGCGAGGCCGCACCCCCGCCCATCAGCGAGGAAATCGTCGAGATTCCGGCATGAGCCGCCTGCCCGTTTGTTCCGGCCAGGATGCCCTCCGCGCTTTTCAGAAGCTGGGCTACCAGGTGGACCATCAAACCGGCAGCCACATCATTCTGCGCCACCCGCAAATGCGCCGCCTCACAGTGCCCAATCACCGGGAACTGGCCAAAGGAACTCTTCGGGCGCTGATTCGTGAAGCGGGCCTGACGAAAGAGGAGTTTGTGAGTTTGCTCTGAAAAACCGCCGCTCAGGTCAGCACCCACGTTCAAACCGGCCGGAACAGAGCTTTGGCCAGTTTGGCTCCACCCACCTGCACTCCGGGCCGTGACAAATGGGCTTAGTTGTGCAAGGCTTGGCAACATTCGATTTGTCCGTCATGCGAATAAAACTGCTTTTCGCCGCCTTGGTTCTCGTCCTGCTGACGGCTTGCCATAAGCCGGCGGCCTCGAAAACACCCGCCCCCTCACCGCAGGTTTTTTCCGTCACAGGCGTGGTCAAAGCCTTGCCGCCGGACGGCAAAACCGCCGTCATTCAACATGCCGCGATTCCCAATTACATGCCTGCCATGACCATGGCCTTTGCCGTGAAGGACGCCCGCGAGTTGCGCGGGCTGCACCCCGGCGATTCCATTTCCTTTCAAATGGTGGTGACGGAGCAGGATGGGTGGATCGAACATATTTCCAAATTGGCCCAGGCCGCGCCCGTGGCCGTTGTTCCTGCGCCCGCCGCGCCGGCGGCGCCTGCGCAGTGGCGGGCGGCCCCGCCGGCTTTGGAGGAGGGCGGCCAACTGCCCGACTATCATCTGACTAATGAACTGGGCCAGGCCGTCAGCCTGGGCGGCTTCCAGGGCGGCGTCGTCGCCCTCACTTTCTTTTTTACCAGATGCCCCTATCCCACCGCCTGCCCCCTGTTGTCCGCCAAGTTTGTCGGCGTGCTGGACAAACTCCCGCAAATGCCCGGCGCGCCCGCCCGCTGGCGGCTCCTTTCCATCTCCTTCGATCCTGCCAACGACACCCCGGCGCTCCTCAAAGAGTACGCCCAGCGCTACCATTACGATCCCGCCCGCTGGAGCTTCCTCACCGGCAGCCTGGCCGACATCAGCGACCTGGCCGGCCAATGCGGCGAAGAATTCGAGAACACCGGCGCGACCATCAACCACAGTTTCAGCACCGTGGTGGTGGACCCGGCCGGTCGCGTGCGCAAAATCATACACGGCAATTCCTGGACCAGCGACGACCTGGCCCAGGAAATGATCAAAGCCGCCCACTGAAAATCCCCCAATCGAGTGTATCGTCCCATCAGTCCGCTCCGTCCGATCCGTCCGGTTCCGCCCCCTCCTGCCCGTTCTTGCAAAAAACCACATTTTTTCCCGGCAAAAGAGCAAAATTGAGCTATATTAGACTCGGAGGATTACGACTCCGCTATGATTGCACCCATGACATTGGCGCCCAGATCCGGCCGGCTCCGCCGCGACCGTTGCGGCGTTCGCAAGGCCAGCCGCCCGCCCGGCTTGGCCCGGTCCCGCTCCCTGTCCCGGAAGCGATTGCCGGACCGCGCCCTGACCCCGGTCGAGGTTTATCCGGCGCCCGCCCTGTTGCCCGGCCGCCTGCCGCAACTGCCTGAGTTGGAAAGGGAAACCTACGACGAAAACTCGGGCCTGACCCTTTACCTCCAGGAAGTGGGCCGGACGCCACTTTTGACGCCGCTCGAGGAAATCCAACTGGCCAAGCGCATCAAAAGAGGCGATGCCAAGGCCCGCGAACAGATGATCAAGGCCAATTTGCGCCTCGTCGTCAAAATCGCCCGCGGCTACGAGAATTATGGCCTGCCCTTGCTCGATCTGATCAACGAGGGAAATATCGGTTTGATGAAGGGGGTCGAGCGGTTTGACCCGGCCAAAGGCGCCAAGTTCTCCACTTACGGCGCCTGGTGGATCAAACAGTCCATCCGGCGCGCCCTGGCCAACCAGTCCAAGACCATCCGGCTGCCCGTCCATGTTGTGGACAAAATCTCCAACATTCGCCGCACCGCCATGAAATTGCAGGAGATTCTCGGCGTCGAGCCGGACGATGACCAAATCGCCCAGGAACTGGGCATCTCCACCGCCCGCGTCCGCCAATATCGCGCCGCCGCCGTCGCCCCCATGTCCCTGGATTCCCCTCTGGGCGAGGATTCCGACAACCGCATTTCCGACATCATCGCCGACGAGCGGGCCGGCTCTCCCTTTGAAGCGATGGCCGGCAGGGCCAACGTCGGCCTGCTGCACAAAGTCCTGGCCAGGCTCCCCGCGCGCGAGGCGGCCATCCTGGCCTTGCGTTTCAATTTGGATGGCAAGGCCAACGGCGACGCCACCCTGGAAGACGTGGGAAAAAAATTCGGCGTCACCCGCGAGCGCATCCGTCAAATCCAGCAATCCGCCCTCATCAAACTGCGCAAAATGATGGAGAAACTCGACCAGCCCAAGGCCGCCTGACCCGCCTCGGTGGGGCGAGACTCGTCGAGCCGAAATTTTTGCCTGACGGCGCTTAGCCAAATGGATTTTCAGTCGCGCAAAATGGAAAGTGCTTCGTGTTTCTGGTCGCTACCGTCAGGCCATACTCGCGTGCGATTGCGCCAATCTGCGTGTCGCGCAGATCAAAATGTTTCCACCAATCCGAACCGTGCGCTGCTTCCAACTCCGCCGCATATCGGCCCCATTCGGTGGCCGACGGTCCGTCAAAGTCCAAAAAATGACCGGCGTAATCTTCTGTCAAAAACTGAAAGGCCGTCTCCGCGGCGGCTTTGCGCTTGCCCTCCTGCAGACACTCGATCCCATAACGGATTTCCGCCAGCGTGATCGCGGATAGCACGCATTTCCCCCGCCGGGCCTGCAGCCACGCGAGGCATTTGGCATCCGGGATTGGCTTCGCCGTTTCCGCAACGACATTGGTGTCCAGAAGATAAGTCATGTGCGAGGCGGACAAATATGTTGCCGTTCCGCGATGGCCAGGCCTTTGAGTCGCAAGAGATGATCCACCAAATCCATTTTTGGCGCGGACTTGACTGGCCGGAACACGATGGCGCCACTTTTGGTTTCCAACACCGCAAAAGCACTGCCCTTGCCAAACTCGTGCTCGTCCCGGATGTTCTTCGGCACGACAATCTGCCCTTTCTCCGACATGTGGATTATGGTCATGGTAGGAAATTACTACACCTCATCGCTTTTGCAATGCTTACTTTTTTGTTGCCCGTTTTCCTTTGACAAACCGCCCAAAAGTGTTGCTTCGTATTTCTTCTATATGCAAGCCACACCCCTCCCATCCCGGCATCCGCGCTCCCCCACTTTCCGTGATGCTCCAGTGCGGCGGGACGACGGGGAAAAGCCGCCATCCGCCCTCCGCAATCCGCTCTCCGGCAATTCGCCATGAATCTCGCCCAGGCCTTCTCCGACTCCGCCCGGCGGGATTTGCAAAAAACCGCGCTTTTCTGGGGGGACGTTGAGTTTTCTTACGGAGAACTCTGGTCGCGCTCTTTATGGGTGGCCGGGCGCCTCAGCCAGGAATTCGGCGTCCAGCCTGGCGATCGCGTCGGGATTTGGCTGAAGAACTGCCCGGAATTCATTCCGGCCCTCTTCGGCATCCTCCAAGCCGGCGCCGTGGTCGTCCCCATCAACAACTTCCTCAAACCCAACGAAGTCCAATTCATCCTCGCCGACGCTGGCATCGCCACCCTCATCACCGACGCCGGCGCGCCAGAGGGCCTGGCCGCGCTCCAGGCCGCCCACCCGCTCCTGAAAACCTTGCTCGCCCAACAAATCACCGACGCCCCGATCCTGGAATCGCCTTCCCCCAGCCCGCCCCTGCCCGCGTCCAAGCCCGGCGAAGGCGCCTCCGCCGTCCGCCCTCCGCCCTCAGAACTGGCTGTCATCATCTACACCTCCGGCACCACCGGCCATCCCAAGGGCGCGATGCTCTCCCACGCCAATCTCCTGGCCAACCTGGAAAGTTGCCGCATCGTTCTGGAAGCCGTCGGGGAAGATCGCATTGCCGTGCTCCTGCCCATGTTCCACAGCTTCATGCTCACCGTGGGGATTCTGCTCCCGCTCTACGTCGGCGGCTCCATTGTCCTGGTCAAATCCCTCCACCCGGCCAAGAATATATTGCAGGAAATCATCCGCCATCGCGCCACCCTTCTGCCCGCCGTCCCCCAATTCTTCCGCACCCTGGCCAGCGCCACCTTGCCCGCCGATTTGCCCTTGCGCGTTTGCATCAGCGGCGCCGCCCCCTTGCCGGCGGCCATTTTGCAGGAATTCACCGCCCGCTTTCCCTTTCCGCTCCTGGAAGGCTACGGTCTGAGCGAAGCCAGCCCGGTGGTTTCTTTCAATCCCATTCGCGGTCCCTGGAAAGCCGGTTCCATCGGCCTGCCCGTTGCCAACGTGGAAATCTCCGCCCAAAACGAGGCCGGCGACATTCTCGGCCCGAACCACACCGGGGAAATCTGTGTGCGCGGCCCCAACGTCATGCTCGGTTATTGGAACCAGCCCCTGGAAAGCGCCCGGGCTTTTCGCCGCGGCTGGCTCCTGACCGGCGACATCGGCCACCACGACCGCGACGGCTATTTCTACATCACCGATCGCAAGAAAGACATGCTCCTGGTCAACGGCTGCAATGTTTATCCGCGCGAGATCGAAGAAATTCTCTACCAATTTCCCGGCGTGCGCGAAGCCGCCGTCATCGGCCTGCCCGACCCGCGCAAGGGCGAACAACCGCTGGCCTTCGTTGCCGCCAACGACCGCATCACCCTGGACACGCCCGCCCTGCTGCAATTTCTCCGCGAGCGCCTGGCCGATTACAAATTGCCGCGCCAAATAATTATTCTCCCCAACCTCCCGCGCAATGCCACCGGCAAGATTCTCAAGACCCGCCTGCGTCAAATGCTCGCCGCTGGCCAACTCCCCGGCGGCGCCCCAAAGCCCTCGGAATGACCTCTTTTCTCCCGGTTTACCCCCCGCCAATTGCTGTTTTATCTTGTTGCATATAAACAGGTTATGACTGTCTCGCCGTTTACGAGTTGACGCTGCCCGCCTGCCCCCTGTAACCTTTCAGCACTGCGGCATGACGCCAGAAGCTCCTGCCCAGATCATTTTTATGCCTGAAGGATATTGTGTTAAGTGCAAGGCCAAAAAAGAAATCGCCGAGGCGGTGGAAGAAACCATGAAGAACGGACGCAAAGCGATCAAGGGCAAATGCCCGACCTGCGGCGTCGTCATGTTCAAGATTCTCGGCGGCAAAGCCGCCGTCGCCACTCCTGCCGCCGCAAAATCTGCGGAGGGGGCGGCTTCCCATCCACCCGCCAAAGCCGCCGCCGCCGCTCCCGCCGCCGCAAAATCTGCGGAGGGGCCGGCTTCCACTCCACCCGTCAAAGCCGCCGCCCCAACCCCGGCCGCGGCCAAACCAACAACCCCGTCCAGTTGATTTCCTATGGCGCAACAACTCGCCTACGTCCTCATCACTCCCTACACCCTCCACAAGTCCCGCACCGGCGGGATTATTGCCCGTCTCATTACCCGCACCGGGCTGGATCTGGTGGCCGCCCGCATGTTCGCTCCCTGTGCCGAATTGGTGCAGCGCTACTCCGAAGCCGTCGTCTCCGCCGCCGACCCGCAGGACCGCCGCATCCAGGAACTCATCCGCGATTACATCCTGGCCAATCTCAGCCCCGATCTCAAATCCGGCCGCCGCCGCCGCGTCATGATGCTCCTCTTCGCCGGCGACGAAGCCGTCCGCAAAATCCGCTCCGTCATCGGCAACATCAGCGCCCTCCGCCGCGGCGGCGAAACCATTCGCGACACCTACGGCGATTTGATTTTGGATGACCATGACCAGGTCCGCTATTTCGAGCCGGCCGTCTTGGCCTCGCCCAGCGCCGAGGAGGCCGCCCAAAAACTCAAACTCTGGGCTCATTACTCCGACACCGACGGCGGCGTCGTCAACAACACCCTTCCCTATCCGCCCGGCGAAATCCCCCAGCGCACCCTGGTCCTGATCAAGCCGGACAACTTCCGTTTCGCCACCGGCCGGCCGGGCAACGTCATTGATTTCCTTTCCCGCACCGGCCTCTACATTGTCGGCATCAAGGTCCACCGCATGAGCGTCGCCCAGGCCGCCGATTTCTACGGGCCGGTCCGCGAAGTCTTGCGCACCCGGCTCAAAGACATCGTGGCCACCCGCGCCAAGGCCGCCCTGGAAAAGGAGTTTTCCTTCAAAATTCCCTCCGGCGAAGAAAAACAACTCGGCGACATCCTGGGCCCCATTTTCGGCGACAACCAGTTCGACAACATTGTCCGCTTCATGTCCGGCCGCACCCAGGCCGAATGCGACCCCGTGCAACTGCGCCAGCCCGGCACCGAAAAGTGCATCGCCCTCATTTACGAAGGCGTGTCGGCCATCCGCAAAATTCGCGACGTGCTCGGCCCCACCGATCCCTCCAAGGCCCCTCCCGGCTCCGTCCGCCGCGAATTTGGCCAGAGCATCATGGTCAACGCCGCCCACGCCAGCGATTCGGAGGAAAGCGCCGCCCGCGAAATGGCCATCGTCAACGTGGGCGAAAACAACCTCCGCGCCGTCATCGAAGAATCCTGCGGCAAAGCCTGATCGTCCCGATCATTCGCGACTTTCCGGGAGCGCGGTCGTCCCGACCGCATCCGTCGGCGTCCCGCCGGCGGAATCTTTCGTCCGCCTCCGTCCCATGCGTCCCCTGCGTCCTCTTCGTCCCATAGATCCCATCCCCTTCCTCGTTGCCAGGGCGAAACTCCATCCGTGACTTCTCTCTGCCGGCCGCCCTTGCCCACGTACAACAAAAAAGCCGGGCTTTCGCCCGGCCTCTGTGTATGAGAACAAAGTTTTTTAACTCTGCGTTGCTGGTGCGGCGCCGCAGACATACGCCGATTTCACACACACGGACCACTGCGTTTCACACCTTCAACATCCTCACCATACCCCATCCCCCATTCCCCGCCAGTCACCAGGTACTGGTGACAGCCCCCCGCGGGATTATATAGTTTGCAAACGCAGATTTATTAACGGCATAAGTCCTTGCATGTCACCGATTTACAATAGTTTAATTGAGCCATTTTTCGACCAAAACGCTTCGCTACTAGCAGCGGGTTGCGGCTCCCGCTCGCTCTTGGCCAGCGTTTCCAGCCGCGCCAAAAGCATTGACCGGGCCGGGCGGACGCGAGAGGATTCTTGGGCATGGGGAACCTTTTCAACTTTTGGCAGGATTGCTTTGTTTCTGCTGCAAACATCGGCCACGGCGTATTTGGCTTGGTGGAAATTGTGTTGGCATTCCTTTGGCTGTTTTACGGCAGAAAGCACAACGAGAAATCCCAGGCATGGTTGGAGGCGAATGTGAAAAAGAGTGCCAGATTATTGTTCCTTTGTTTGTTTTTTGGGGCTTTGGTTGTCTGGATGCCTTACCATAAATGGGCTACTTCCGAACATGACAAAATAGCCGCCCAAACTGCGTTTATTGATTTTAACAATTCCAAACCAACGCCAGTCAAAACAAAATATCTCAGGCTCGCTAAACAGTTGGCCGAGCAGGCGGACGCCTGGGATAAGGCTAAATAAGACCTCAAAAAGAACGGGCCACCTGTCCTGCTTGCCACTTTCGACCCCGGTTATTGGGGTAGCATTAAAGAGGAATTTGGAGACGATATTCTTCGGGCAAAGCGCGACTTGCGCGAGCATGGGGAGCGGTCAGAGTTATTGAACAGCCTGGCAACAGACGATAATATGGATACCAGAATGAACCGCTTTTTACCTGTAGAGGATTTACGGAAAATTGCTGCTGAAATAAAGCGGCTGGCCGAGCAGTTGAACGAGTAATCCTCTACTTCTTCCGCTTTACTAGCTCCCGCAACGGCGGCGTGTTCAGCATGATGCGCAGTCCGTCCTCGAACTTAATCCCGCTGAGGTTCAGCGGCGGCGCTTTGGGCGGAGTCTTTTTGGCAGGCTGTTTTCTTCTTTTCACGGCGACGTTTCCTTCCCCAACCATAGCGGACTGCGCCGGGTTTTACAAGACAATCCTGCGCCCGCGCAAGGCGCGACATTCAAACGGCTTGGCGGTAGGTGAGCCGCTTGCCCTCCGTGCTCTCAATCCCTTTGACGAACCGAGCACCGTCTGTGGTGTGGCGGTTATCCCAGCGAAACGCGAACTCGTCCGCGTACTTCGGGAGGTGCTGGCGGCTAACGTGGTGCCACGCCCCGTAAACGCCGCGCTTGAGCAGGCTGAAAAAGCTCTCGCAAGTGTTGATGTGGGCCAGCCTGCCGCCCGGCATCCTGAGCACGTATTTCTTGGCCGAGTGGTTCACCGTGTCGTGCCCGGCGAACGATTTGAGGCGGTTGCGGTAAACGCCGGACTCGTCGGTGTTGATGACCGCGCTCTTGGCGACGGTAGAGTTTATCACGTCGTGCATGGTCAACTGCGTGACGTTCCCGACAACGTTTACGCGCATCCGCCCACCGCGCTCAATCAACGCAACGACAGGGGTTTTGCGGGCTGCTTTGCTTCTCACCTCGCCCTTGCCGCCAACGTAGGTTTCGTCAACCTCGACCGTGCCGTCGAGCTTGGCAGATGTCGCGCCGTGCGGCCCCATTGCGTAGCGGATTCGGTGGGCCATGAACCACGCGCTTTTGTAGGTGATTTTGAGCATCCGGTGCAACTGGTGAGCGGAAATGCTTTTCTTGGAGGAGCACATGAGGAACCACGCCATCATCCACTTTGAGATTGGAATGTGGCTGCCCTCGAAAACCGTCCTAACCGTCACCGTGAACTGTTCCCGGCAGGCGGCGCAGCAATACAACCCCTCCCGCACCTTGCGCGGCTTGACCGCCGTTGCGCGGCGGACGGGCTGCGGCTTGGGCGTCAGCTTGTAAACGTCGTCGCACTTGCAGTGCGGGCAGACCGGGCCGTTTGGCCAGCGCAACGATTCCAGCAGTGCGCGAGCCTTGCCCTCGTCGCTGTATTGCTGCGCGAGCGTTATCAGGTTCAGTTCCTCTTTGTCGAATTCTGTTTGCATGATGCAATATAACCCAGCTTGCTAGGTTTTGCAAGTGAAAAGTCATACTTTTTGCAAGTGCTTGATAATCAAGCGGTTTTAAACAGCTTTGCGAGCCTGCTTTTGGGCTTGCGTTGCGGGCTTCCGGGGACGCCCGCCGAGCTTGCCGTTGGCGCGGCTGGCCGCTGCCCGTGCGGGCGACTTGGTGAGGCCGCCGAGGCGGGCGAACGCCTTCGCGTATTGTTTCATGTTCATGGCTGTATATTAACCCATCAAGCTAGGTTTGTCAAGTTGGAAGCGCCCCGCCCGTTGCTGGGCGGGGACACCGTGTTTTGGTTTTGGCACTACCGCCGCAGAATCCTGCGTTGCGTGCTGCTCCTCACCGGCATCTGGTTGACCGGCCTCTGCTGGCAGAGACGTTTCGGCACCATTGGCGGATGAATGAGGGCAAAGCGCAGCCTTTCAGCGGCAGGAGTGCATTTGCAGTTTTTGTGCATAGCAGTTCCTTGCTGTTTTTAAACAGATTTCGCTTGCAGCCAGCCGGGTGCTATGCTAAACTTCGTACGTTATGCTGGAAGTTTAGCCAGCACCTGCTGGCCCGTTTAGTTTAGTGAGCCGTACTTCACCGTGCGGCTCTTTTTTACGTTTATATCAGTTCTTCCATCGTTTTAAACTGCATCGAGTCCTATTGTACTGGTTGACCACTTGTTCGGCAGTCACGTCGCCGAACTTCACGTTGTACCAGTTACCACGCCAACAGGTCCTCACACAAAAACAGAAGCGAAGACATGAGACGGCCATCCGTCATCTACATCTTCGCTTTCTGATTATTGTATGTTTGGCGTGCCAGCTTGGCGCTAGTCCACAGCCCCTCTGTCAGTTCTTACTCGCCGGTTTTTCACCCCCGGCGGGGCTTCGTATGCGCTGGCGGTTTTGAGGCCAACCCGCGCAACTCATAATAAATTATCACGGTCTGGCAGCCTGTCAATTCCAGATGCTAAAAATCGGCGTTGACGGAACTGCCGAGCGGGCATTGAATCGCGGCATTATGCCAACCGAGGAAACTATAAAATTCGCATGTTCTCACTGCAACCAGTCCATCGAAGCCCCGGTAGCAATGGTCGGGACTGAAATCGTATGTCCAGGGTGCGGCAAGAAGGTGATTGTTTGGAAGATGCCATACACATACACGAAGCGCGAGAATCTTGAAGCAACAGCGAAAGGATTTGTTTCACAGCCATCCCACAGGAAATTGGAAAAAAGTGTTGGCTTGACCATTTGAACCTGCCACAAGGCAGGCATGAAAAACAAAAAAATCAAACCGACACGGTCCCGGTTTAACGTTTTGCGCCAGATTTGCAATCTCATTCCTGCGCATGAAGTCTCCAAAATAGCGCGGGAGACCGGGGCTCTGGATAAGTCGCGCACCTTCAGTCCGTGGAGTCACACGGTCAGTTTGCTGGACGCGCAACTCACCCATTGCATCGGACTCAACGATCTGTGCGACTCGCTGCAATTGCATTCCGGGCCGCTGTCCACTTTGCGCGGCGCCAGCGCCCCCAGCCGCAACGGCCTCTCCCACGCCAACCGGGAGCGTCCGGCCCAGATGGCCGAACAACTCTTCTGGCGGGTCCTGGAGCATTTGAAAGCACAGACGCCCGGCTTTGCCGCGGGCCAGCGCCGTGGCCCCGCCTTCCGTTTCAAGATGCCCATCCATGTGATTGATAGCACGACCATGGAACTGGTGGCCAACTGCCTGGACTGGGCCAAGCACCGCCGGCGCAAGGCCGCCGCCAAAACCCATATGCGGTTGAATCTGCAGAATCTTTTGCCCGGTTTTGTCATTGTGGACACTGCCGCCGAGCACGACAACCGACGGGCGCGGGAACTGTGCGCCGACTTGAAGAGCGGCGAAATCGCCTTGTTCGACAAGGGTTATGTGGACTTCGGCCACTTGCGGGATTTGGACGGGCGCGGGGTCTTTTGGGTGACGCGGGCCAAGGAGAACATGGGCTATGAGGTGGTGCGGAAAATGCCCGCCTCCAGAGACCCGAAGATTTTGCGCGACGAAGTGATCGTCCTGAGCAACGAGAACAAACCCGCGCCGGAGTTGATGCGCCGGGTGGTGGCGCTGGTCGAGATTGATGGAGAGGAACGGGAAATGACCTTCCTGACCAACAACCTGGAGTGGAGTCCGCGCAGCGTGGCCGACCTTTACCGCTGCCGCTGGCAGATCGAAGTCTTCTTCAAACAAATCAAGCAGACCTTGCAGTTGGCGGATTTTCTGGGCCACAACGCCAACGCCGTGCGCTGGCAGGTGTGGACGGCGCTGTTGACCTACGTGCTGTTGCGCTACCTCAGTCACCTCTCCAACTGGGCGCACAGCTTCACCCGGCTGTTCACGATTTTGCGGGCGGCGCTCTGGGAGAAATATGATCTGCTCAATTTGCTGGCGTGCTATGGGACAGCAGGCGGCAGCTTTCGCCACTTGGCGCGGCCCGAGCAGGCGTATTTCCCCGGCTTCCAATAAAGCTATGGGACAGCACACGCGCCCAAACAGGCGCATACCAAACCCAAAAGCCAAACTCGGAAAAATCAAAATCTCATTTTACCCCGAAGACCAATTAAACCCTTGCAAATGAACAGGTCAGCACCAGACTTTTCCCCTTATGAGACGGGTGTGGATTTGTTTTATTCTCTGGGATTCTTATGGCCATCGCCGTCATCGCAATTGTGTGGTCTGTGGCTGGCGAAGGCCCGGCATTTACGCCGCTGTACGTTGCTGGCGCTGCTGTTGGCCTCGCGCTGTGGATGTTCCTGTTCGCCCAGTTGATTTACATCCGCGCCGCGCTGGAAAAGTGAAGCCGCATTAGTTTTCTGTTGACTTACGGAGTGGTTTTAGCTAGAATGCACGGTGCATGAAGACAAAGAAAATGACGCCTGACCAAATCTTGCTGAAAAAGATTCAAATTCCAGTTCGGTTTTTCAACAGCAGTTACCGCATACCTGAAATTACGCAAGCCCGGTCAACTCGTCCGGCCCACGGTCGTCCAGTTCCGCGCCAAAAGCCGGGTCTCGGTTCTCGGCCAATTCAAGCAAATCTTGGTAGCAACGGCTCGCTTGCTCGTCCAGCCGGTTCTCCCAACCGTGCAGTTCGGGCGTTGGCACGAAAGCAGAAATCATAGCCTCCAATGCCTTTAATCGTGCCAGTGTCCGCAGGTTGTTTCGGTGCAAAGTTAAAATTATTCCGCGCAATTCTATGTTGGTCATACAAGATTGGAAACTGCCGAAACCAATGAGAAACGACAAGCGAAACCGGCATGGGAAAATCCCACGACGACGTGCCCGCCATCCCGAAATAATACCTAAGTATGCCAAAAATCGCTAAGGAATCTGCGTTTGCAAACTATATAATCCCGGCCCCCCGTCATCACGCTGTTCCGGTCAGATGGCATCAAGGGGACTGCGGACGCCCAGGCCCGGCTTCTGCGGATGCCGCCAATGTCGCTCCCTCTCCGCTCCCTCGGAGGGAGGGGAGAACCCAAAAGCCAAGTTAGTGGAAATGCTCGACCTCACCCCTGTCCTCTCCTCCAGGAGAGGGTGAAAGAGCCGCCGTCCTCGCGAAATGCCGGCGCCGGGATTTGCCGGAAGCGCATCCCCCCAGCCCGAGGCGGGCGAAGTCTGTTCCTTCTCCCCGGGGGAGAAGGTTAGGATGAGGGCGAGCTGCGAAGAATTTTGTCCTGCGCTTTGGGATGTTCATCCGCCAATAATTGTCCTTGACAAAGGCCTTTTGCAAGCATCCAATCTAAAAAGTGAACGGAACTAGGCCGTGAAAATTCAATCGAAATACTGTTAGGCTGCTTAGGCGTATGTATATTCATCGCAAGCTAAAGATAAATTAGTGGCTGTGGATGGCACTCAGCATCCCGCCGATAGTTTATAGTTGGGTGAGACCACGAGATGTGAAGGGTTGGATGATTTCGGATTGGGGGTATTTGATGAGCTACTTACACCAAACTGGCTACACAGTCACCCATGACATTTGGAGTTTTTTTGCTGAGACATTGATTTGGAGCGCAGTGCCCGCTTTGTTGATAGGCTGGATAGCGCAGTATCTCATCATGTTGGCATGGGAGACTTGGCGAGATAAGAGACGGGGCTTTGACTTGAGACACAGATGATTTGCGACCAGCAGCCTAACAAGTCGCCGGAGCCAACCGCCGTTGGCGCTTGCCGTGCAGGCATGCAGGTGTCATGCAGGTGTGCAGGTGTCATGCAGGGTGCCAGTTCTCACTTTTTAAACTGCTCGAGGGCTCCCGGACTCAGGCCTCCGCATTTGCGCTTTCCATGCGTAAACGGCCTCCGCATATCCGTGTCATCCGTGTCATCCGCGGTTTATGATTTTGCCTTCCATGATTTTGCCTTCCGCCGGCTTTCACAATTCTCCATTCAAAACTCAGGTTCCTGGCTGTTTTGGGTGGAATACCGGACGCACTTGAAGAAGGTTTCATTCGGTTTTGCCAATCCCAACCGGATTGAATCTATCAGCTCAGCGTTGCGAGCAACGAGCTACGCTGGGTGAAAAGACCGATAAACCACTACCCTAAATGGGTTAAATCTCTTTCGTAAGCCTTTGTGAGGCAACCCCTTCGGGGTATTGGCGCTTGCATGCAATAACCCAGGGCAGGCTCTCTCGGAATTGGGCCAGCCCTGGGCTATATGATCCAATCCCTTCGGGATTGTGCCGGGGTGTTTCATGTGGAAAAATGCTTGCAAAGGCTCATGTGTTGGACGTAACCTGCCGCCCAAGAAACCGATAAAAATGCCCACCCAAAAAAAGCGCGTTCCCACAAGGAAGAAGGACTATCATTACCCGGACAAAACGAACGGCAGTCAGATAGCGGCCAAAAACCGCAAGGACGCCAATCGCTGGTCTGAGTCCAAGCGTGCTGAATTGTTTGAAAAGGGGATGCAGATTATTTATGGCGGCACCGGCTCGAAGACCCCAGTTCGTTCTGGACACTAACGTTCTGATTGATCTGGGGGAGCGCAGACTATGAACATACGTGGCCTTTGGATTCTATTCTGCCCGCTTTTGGCATTGTTTCACATTTTTCGAGGTGGCCATTTCAACAAACGCTTCTTCTCCTTCCTTTATTTTGGTGCCGGATTTGCTGCGGTTTTGAACGGCTTCATCTGGTTTAGCTGGGGCTTCGCCCTCGTGGCTGGCTTATGCACTCTTTTTGGGTTCCTCCCGTGAAGCTTTGGCCGAAACGATGCCCGTGCCTCGCTTTCAGGAGTGGCTGGCTTTTTCGGGCGCTGGATTTGCTGCCAGCCCCCTTTCCCGGCGGCGGCAGGAAATGAACGATATGCTCTGCGATAAATGCCAACAACGAGAGGCGACTGAAACCGTAAGAGGGGTCAAACCAGAGTTTTGTCCAATATAATGCGTAATAGCCTGAAAATCATTGAGTTATAGAATGATCTCCGCATGAACGCCGGGCGGTCAAAGGCCGGGAGGTCAGTTCGTGGCATGGTCCTATGAATAAAGAGAAAAAACTCCAGATTCGCAACAGCACCGCCGAGTTCCTGATCTTCACCCGGCAGGCGGGCGAGAATGGCATCGAAGTCCGGGTGGCGGAGGAAACGGTCTGGCTGACGCAGAAGTTGATCAGCGTGCTTTTCGAAAAGGGCCGCAGCACCATCACCGAGCATCTGAAAAACATCTTCCAGACCGGAGAACTGGCTGAAACAGCAGTGTGTCGGGATTTCCGACATACTGCCGGGGACGGCAAGGATTACACGACACGGTACTACAACCTCGACGCCATCATCGCCGTCGGTTTCCGAGTGAACTCAGCGCGCGCCATCCAGTTCCGGCAATGGGCCACTGCGGTACTGCGCGACTACGCGATTCGCGGTTATGTGTTGGACAAGGAGCGGCTGAAGAACGGGTCCTTCTTGAACAAGGCCTATTTCGAGAATTTGCTGGCCGAGATTCGTGAAATCCGGGCCAGCGAGCGCAAGTTCTACCAGAAGATCACGGACATCTACGCGACGGCGATGGATTACAGCGCGGAGGCGGAAATCACCCAAACATTTTTCGCCGCGGTACAGAACAAACTCCATTTTGCCATTCATGGGCGCACCGCCGCCGAGTTGATCGTGGAGCGCGCCGACAGCGCGAAGGAGAAGATGGGTCTGACCACCTGGAAGAATGCCCCGCATGGGAAAATCCTCAAACCGGACGTGGTCGTCGCGAAGAACTACCTTGCGGAAAAGGAACTGAAGTCGCTGGACCGCTTTGTGACGATGTATCTGGATTATGCTGAGGATCAGGCGGATCGGAACATTCCCATGACGATGAAGGATTGGGCTGGCAAGCTGAACGCCTTTCTCCAGTTCAACCAGAGGGACATCCTCGATCATCCGGGCAAAGTGAGCAAGGAAGTGGCGAAGTCTTTTGCGGAAAGCGAATTTGAAAAATACCGGATCGTGCAGGACCGGTTGTTCGAGTCGGACTTTGACCGGCACATCAAAAAAGCCCTGGAGGGAGGCAAGGAGCCGCCATGAACGAAGCAGAGGCTAAAGCCGAACACAAACTGAACTGGTGACGGTTCAGCAGCAACCTGCCCCGTGATGCAGTGCAATCCACACCCTCATGATCGCACATTATCCTTTTTGTCCATTGAGGAAAATTCTCCCGCATTTTTTTGACCTGGGGCTTGACAAAAATTAGAACCTATGGTTGAATGGTCTGCGTGAGGCACGTAGCGACAGTCCAACGCCGCATCCGGCAGGGCGCGGCCAGCGCCAGCGCGGAGGGTGGGGATGTGAAAATGCAGAATGCAAAATGCAAAATGCAGAATACCCAACGGGTGAAATCCGTGAAATCCGAGGCTCAATTCCTTTCGTCAGGGCTGGCCGCGCTGAACGGTTGCCCCGGAATTCCCCAAGCCCCGCCAAGCTTTATGGTTCAACGCCGCCCAAAGCCAAAGAGGTCGGTGCCGGCAAAATTTGCCAAACAAACCCATCCGGTCAAACCGGTCAAACCGGGTCAAACCACATTTTTGAAGCTTGACCACCTTGACCATGAGCATCCACCCCATCACTCCACCACTCCATCACTCCGGCATCATCCAATACTCTGCCAACTCAAGTCCCTATCCATGAACCATTTACACTCAAAAGTGAGCCGGTCACAACCAAGGTCACAAAGTAAATCAAAGTAAATCAAAGCGTTTTTTTATGGCCCTTTTCGTGTATTTCGCATATTTCGCGGTTAAGAAACTTTTCCTGGCCAGGATTTAGTCAATCACCATTCCGTTTATGAAAAAATTTTTCCTTCTGGGTTTTGTGCTCGTCCTCGCCGGCTGCGCGCTGCCGCCCCCGGCAACCACACCGGCCACCGCAACCCTGACCGTCCAAACCGGCCGCCCCGGCGCGGACATCAATCCGGCCATGTGGGGCATTTTCTTCGAGGACATCAATTTCGGCGCCGATGGCGGCCTGTTCGCCGAGTTGGTCAAAAATCGCGGCTTCGAGTTCCCCGACCCCATGACCGGCTGGATGAAAATCAGCACCAGCGTCGCCCAGGGCCAGTTGTCCATCCGCGATGAGGACGGCTTCGATCCGGCCAATCCCCACTATGTCCGCATCCATTCCGAGGGCACGGCCCACTTTGGCATCTCCAACCAGGGCTTTCGCGGCATCGGCCTCCACGAGGGCGAGACTTATGATTTCTCCGCCCAAATCCGCCTCTTGGACGGCGCGCCCCGTCTGAATATAAATCTGGTCGGCGGCGATGGCACCATGCTCGCCTTGGTGTCGCTGACCAACTTCCCTTCCCGATGGGCTAAGGTCGCGGTCGAGCTTCATCCCAAGGCCGCCGATCCCAAGGCCCGCCTTGATCTCATCATGGAAGGCAAGGGCACGGTGGATTGCGACATGATTTCCCTTTTTCCGCGCCATACCTGGAAAAACCGTCCGGGCGGACTGCGGGCCGACATGGTGCAAATGCTGGCGGATATGAAGCCCGGTTTCATGCGCTTTCCCGGCGGCTGCATTGTCGAAGGAAGCCAGTTGGACCGCCGTTACCAATGGAAAAACACCATCCTGCCCGTGCCCGACCGCAAACTGCTGGTCAACCGCTGGAATTACGAATTCGAGCACCGGCCCACCCCGGATTATTACCAGTCCTTCGGCCTTGGGTTTTATGAATTCTTCCAATTGTGCGAGGACATCGGCGCGCAGCCCCTGCCCATCCTCAACTGCGGCATGGCCTGCCAGTTCAACACCGGCGAACTGGTCCCCATGACCGAACTGCAACCCTACATTCAGGACGCGCTCGACTTGATCGAATTCGCCAACGGCCCGGCCGGCAGCGTGTGGGGCGCCAAACGGGCCGCCCTCGGCCATCCCGCCCCTTTCAACATGAAGATGATGGGCGTGGGCAACGAACAGTGGGGGCCGCAATACCTCGAGCGTTACGCCGCCTTTGCCAAGGTGCTCAAGGCCCGGCACCCGGAAATTATGCTTGTCACCGATTCCGGCCCCTCCCCCGCCGATGACCGCTTCAATTTTCTCTGGCCCAAACTGCGCGACTTGCGCGCCGACATTGTGGACGAGCATTGCTACGACCACCCACTCTGGTTCTTCACCAACACCACCCGCTACGATCATTATGACCGCAACGGCCCCAAGGTTTTCATGGGCGAGTACGCCGCGCAAAGCGTGGATGTGGTCAGTCCCAAAAACCGCAACAACCTCGAATGCGCCCTGGCCGAAGCCGCCTACCTGACCGGCCTGGAACGCAACGCCGACGTGGTGCGCATGGCCTCCTACGCCCCGCTCTTCGCCAATGCCGACGCCTGGCAATGGACCCCCGACCTGATCTGGGTGGACAGCCTCCGCGTCTATGGCACCCCCAGTTATTACGTCCAACAACTCTTCAGCCGCAACCGGGGCGACACCGTGCTCCCCGTGGAATTGCGCGGTCAAGGCGCGCCGCCCACGCCCGTCCAGCGCCTCTACGCCAGCGCCGCCCGCGACAACCAATCCCATGAAATCATTCTCAAAGTCGTCAACCCCGGAGCCGGCGCCACGCCCGCGCAAATCGTCCTCGCCGGCTTGGCGAAAGTTGGCCCTGCGGCCAAAAGCACCGTCCTGGCCGGCGCC
This sequence comes from uncultured Verrucomicrobiae bacterium, assembly GCA_963707025.1. Lineage (GTDB taxonomy): Bacteria > Verrucomicrobiota > Verrucomicrobiia > Limisphaerales > Palsa-1400 > JBEKOF01. Next base: position 26,563 of record CAVPOM010000012.1, read on the forward strand.
AATTTGAGCGACGTCAATTCCTTCGACGACCCGCGCAAAATCGCCCCCGTCGAAGCTCCATTTCATCCGCCCGCATCGCATTTCCCATGGACTTTCCCGCCGCATTCCTTCACCGTCCTGCGTCTCGAGGCGGAATGACGCCGGAGAATCGCCGGCCCCGCTTCGAAGGCTGAATTATGGGAAAGAGACAGAGTCAGCCAGGGCAAAGTCAGGGTCATGGTTGTGAAAGGAATGGGAAACTGAAGCCAGATGCGTCAGTGACCGTGGGGAACGGTAGGGCGAGACTCTGCCGAGCCGTGGCTTTCTCTTAAGAAATCGAGTATCGGCTCGACGGAGTCCGCATCCATGCAGAGGAGAACCGCTGATGAACGCGGATGGACACGGATCCTACGGCGCAGAAAAGGAGATTTCCCCGTGCTCCTTTCGCTCACGATTTGGCAGCTCTGTCCAGCCCCAGGAAAAAGCCCGTCATCGCCTTGCCTTATCCGTGTTTATCTGTGTTCATCCGTGGTTCAATTGCATCGTTCCGGCTTAGAACTTCACTGTGAAAACAGCCTCCACGGCATGGGTTTCGATGTTTCTGCCTTCGTCAGGGAAGGCGGCCAGAAACTTGTAGCCCAAGCCCAAGTCGCTGAAGGCATTGAGCCGAAAGCGCACACCAGCCATGGCCTGCGCCGCGGGATCCGTTTCGTCGCTGTGGTTCTCGAAACCGAAAAAGCCCCGTGAGTGGACCCGGACTGAGGAATAGTCACCGCCGCCTCCAACCCCGATGTACGGAACCACAAAGGATGCAGGCTGCAGCTTGAGCACGAGGCTGCCCAAAAATGGCACTTGATAATAGTGGCCACGCACGTCCTCGGGGAAGCCCGGCCCGGTGGCGGAGTTGAGATCATTCGCGATGAATCCCGTCTCAAATTCAGCGCCGAGAGTCAGGGCGGCGGTGGCCAGGAAGTTATAGCCCGGCTCCACGCCGAAACGGAAGCCCGGCCGTGTGGAGAAGCTGGCCGGAAAGCCGAACCGGGAACTCTGGAAGTCCGGCACGAACGAAGGACCCAGATCGGCGCCGAGGTAAAAGCCCAGATCATCTCCGGGAGCGGCCAAGGGAGCCGGCGCGACAAAAACCTGGGCGGAGGCGGTCGCCAGTCCCACGAACAGCGCGGCCAAGGCCGTCCTTGCCAAAAAAAGAACTTGCTGGGGCACAACATCGAATCGTCTTTTCATACAGAGCCTTTCTGTTCGTAGTTAGACGTTGCCAGGAGGACGGATGTTCATCCGCCGGCAAACCTCAAGGAATCCCCCAAGCCGCCGGCCAGCAGGAAATGTCCGGCCTTGGGCGGCCCGGGCCACGCTGCGAGCAGGCGGCGAAAAGTAGCCGGGGATCGGGGCTGGATGGGCGGAGACGCCTCATTTTGGTTGGGCAGCCTCGGTGACGGGTTCGATGCGGATGTTGTCAAACCAAGAGACCCCCGCGGGATAAAAGGCAAAGAGCATGACTTTCATTTCGGTGACTTCGGGGCGCGCGCGGGTGGGATGGAAGACCTGGGTGCAGGTGGTCCAGGCGCGGTTCTTGCAATGGCAGGTGACGGTGGTGTTCCAGCGCTGCTGTTTTTCGCCCTGGAACATTCCCCAGCCGCGCACCCAGACCTTGGCCCCGCCGTCTGGGCCTTGGTAATCGAAAGTGATGCGATAGGCCTGGCCCGGTTTGACGGGAATCGGGTCCGAATAAAGGGAGAGGCCGTAGGTTTCGGCGATGGCATTTTTCTCCGGCTTGGGGATGTTCCACAAGTTGGTCAGGCCCGTCCTGACCCATTGCGCCTGCATGGCCTGCTCACTGATGCGGGTATCCATGCGGATGGCTTTGCCGTGGGCGGCGTCAGGGGCTTTGGTCCATTGCACGCCCAAGCCGTCCACCCGATCCCAGCCGGCCGGCCTGGCCGGGTCGCGCGCGTCGGGCTGCTCGAAATCGCCGTGGGGCAGAACGGAATTGGCCTGGGCGGGGCAGCGGGCAGATGTCAACAATAGGAGGAGAAGAACGGGAAGGAGGCGCATGGAAAGGATAAATGCCAAATTATAAATGATGAATGAAGGAGGGACCGGGAGGTAAATGCGATTGAGAATTGGGCATTGAAAATTGGTGATTGGTCATTGGCTTCTTCCTTCGGCCAGCGCGCGATAGTATTCGGCCACCATTTCTTCATAGCCTTTGGGGACGCCGTCCTGGACGCCGACGCGCATTTGCTCGCGCACCCACGGCGGGAGCTTGTCCTGCTCGCGCCGCACGGTGACCTGGCTTTGCACGGTGTCCTTGGCGGCGCCCAGGGCGCTGACGGCCTGGCTGAAAGCGCGGCGCACGCCCAAGCCGTCATCCTTGCGGGCGGCTTGTTCGACGCGGTTCATGGCGTTGACGGAGGTTTCCAATTCGCCGCCGGAGAGGTGATAGCGGCGCAATTGCAGCGCCAGCGCTTCGGCCTGCTGGCGAATTTTGGCCTGCTGATCGGCCAGCCGCGGCATTCTTTGGTCGGAGGACGGCGGGGCGGGGCCGCGCAAGCCCTCGCCGCCAAAGCCGGAGAGCTTGCCGCCGCCGGTGGCGCCGCCGGCCTCGTTTTTGGCGGTGTCCTTGACGCTGCCTTGTTCGAAAGGCTCCGGATCCAAACGGGTGGGCGTTTCGCGGCCGGCCTTGCCCTCGGCGGTGTCGCCCACCATCTGGCCATGACTGCGGCCGGTGCGGCCTTCGCCGGAGCGTCCGCCGACTTCATTCTGGTTGGGCAGAAGGTTGCCGGTGACGCCTTTGGCGCTCATGTCGGAAATAGGCCCGTCGCCCGCGCCCCAGCCGGCGCCTTTGTCGAGGTTGTCCATCCAGGAACTGGTGACGTCTTCGACGTCGGGCGTCATTTGCTCCTCCTTGTCGAGCAATTCGCCCACAATATCTTCCAGGTCCTTGGGCAATTCGGCCAGGGCGATGTCCGTCGGCGTCATCGGTTCCTCCATGTTCCACTTGATATTGTCGGGGGCGTCGGGCAGCCAGCGTTCGAGGTTGTTGACGAATTCCTTGGCGTCTTCCAGGCCCGATTGTTCGTGGGGCACAGCCAGCTCGACGTGCTTTTGGGTCAGGGCGTCGGCGGCCTCCTGCACTTCCTGGAAGACGGAGTTGGCGTCGTGCGCCATGGTGGAATCGGCGAAGTCCTGCTGGGGCAGTTTGCTGAAATCGGTGAGTTTCTCCTCCAGAAACTTGGCCCACTTGTCCTCTTCGCGCGACAATTCGCCCAGAACGGCCTGGTCGGCCTGGGTCAAATCCTCGGGCGCCTTGTCCGCCAGGGTGCGGCTTTTTTCGAGAATGCGCTCCTGGTCGGCCACGAAATCCTTCATCTCATCCAGCCAGGCGCGCGCCTTGGCCTCGCCCGTGGCCGGGGGTTGATTGGAGTTCTTGCCGTCGGCGACGGCGTTGAGCGGGGTGGTGCGCGCATCGGCAATCTGGCCCAACAAACCGATCAAACGGGTGAGAATCTGCCCCTGCCGCGTTTCCAGGCCGGTGAGCAGCCCGGGCAGTCCGCTCTGCGGGGCGGAATTGAGGAAACGCAGGTCGTCCTGGGCCGCGGCCATGTCGTGATTGACCAGGGCGGACAATGTTTCGGCGTAAGGCTTGCCTTCGGCTTGCTGGCTGAAGAGAGCGGCGGCTTCGGCGCCGATATTGCGCGCTTCGTTTTGTGGCGCGCTTAAGGCGGTGACCTGGCCGGCCAGGGTCTTTTTTTGGAGGACATCCTGGAGGTAGGTGTGGAGGTTGGCGGTGAGATGGTTGGCCTTTTCCTGGGACGCCACGGCGCGTTTGAGGGCCTCGAAAGCGAGCCGGAGCGGATCGTCGTCGCGCAAGGCGAGGTCATCCCCGGATTTCAGGCGCAAGACAATGGGCCGCGACCGCGCGGGCGAGCCGCCCGGGCGGAAATCATTGGCCAGGGCTTCCAGATAGTAGGAGGCGCCGGACTCGAACAGACCGGGGTCAATGAGCAGGGAGAAGGACTCGCGCAGAGGCCCCGGATTGCCGGGCGGACCCAGATAGGTCCAGCGTTTGAGCACGCGGCCCGGCTCTTCTTTCTCCATGGGCCGCGCCAGCACCGAAATGTCGGCGACGCCGAAATCATCGCTGGCCTGGAGGTCGAGTTGCAGGGTTTGTCCGAACTGCAAGAGGCGATTGCGGTCTTCGGTGACAAAATCAACTTCGGGCGGATTGTCCGGAATGATTTGGACGTTGCCGCGGGCGATGGCCAGGGACTTGCCCCCCAGTTGGTAGGCAGCCTGAATTTCGTAGGAGCCCGAGTTGGTGACGGCGGCCAGCGCCTTCCAGTGGGAACTGTTCCCGTCGAAGGCGAGCGAATTTCCGCCCAGGCTCCAAGTCACCGACTGCACCGGCGGCTGAATGGCGAAGGAGATTTCCACCTGGGAGCCCGCCAGGACGGCGAGCGGTGCGGGCGGGCCGGAGACGGTTTGCGGCTTCAACCCGGTGTAGGCGGGCGGCGTCACGCGGAAGACCGCATCCTGGAGGCGCGGCGCGGGCAATACTTTGACGGCGACGCTGCGCGTGAAAGTATCACCGGCGAAAACGCGAAAGGCGAAAGGCGTCTGGATGTTGGCAAAGGCGTGAACAAACCTGCCCGGCGCGGGCGGTTGTCCCGCCGACGGCGCCAGCGGCTCCATCACGGCATGGTCGCCGCCACTTCGCGCCGGTTGAATAAAATCGGATTTTTCCCGCCAGGCAATCAAGGGCGGCGCAAGCGGGGCCGAGTTGGAAGTCTTTTCCAGGGCAACGCTGACTTCGAGGTTCTCCCCTTCCGCGACGGTGAGATCCTGGTCCGGCGTGAGTTTGAGCACACAGTCGCCCGGGGGCGGGACATCGCTCAGCGGCAAGGCGTAGCGGGCGGCCGCGGCGCCAAACTGGCGGGGAAAGAAGGTGATGACCGCCGCCCAAATCAGCACCACGGCCAGGGCCGCGCCGCCCCAGGCGCGCAGCTTGGGCCAGTCCCAAAGTTCGCCGACGCGCAGGCCGCCGGTGATGTCCTCGGAAGCGGCCACCGTGCGCGCGGCGAAGGGCCACTCTTGCCGGCTGAGAGACTGGCGCTGGAACTGAACCGAGTTGATGAGGAGATTGTCGCGGATGCCATAGCGGGCTTCGAGCATGAGGGCGGTGCGTTCGGGGGTCTGCCGGCGCCAGGCCACGCGCAGAACCTTTTGAAAGAACAAAATACCGCTGCACAAAGCCCCGCCCAGCGCCAGCGGCAGGCGCAAGCCGGCGGGCAGGCTGAACAAATCGTCAAATATAAACAACAGCAGCAACACGCCCAGACAGACCGCCAGCCACCCGCACAGGCCCACCAGGAGGAGCGACCATTTCAGCCGCGCCCCGGCGGCGCGCATCGTGCCGGTCAAGTTGGTCTGCTTCGGGCGCATCGGTTGGATGGGGTTCATTCCCCCACGGTCCAGGTCTCTCCATCCCTGTGAATATGCCACAGCTTGTCGGACAATTCCACCGCCGGGGCGGCTTCATCTTTCGCGTCAATGCCCCGGAACAGCCAGCCTTGCCCGGCCAGCATCAGCCGGTCGCTGCCCTCTTCGGTTTTCCAGCGGTAAATTTCCAGACGCCACGGCTGGCTGCGGGTTTCGGCCAGCGTCGTCCGGCCTTTGCGCACGGCCAGCAGCAGCGAATAGATTTCGACGGCGGCCGGGTCGCGCACCACGCCGAGCAGGCGGCGCTCATCGAAGAAATCCTCGGATTTGGGCAGGGCCTTTTGCACCTGGGCCAGGGTTTTTTCATCTTTTTGCGCCGGCCAGGCGGCCACAATTTTTCCACCGGTCTTGATCGCCAGGAAGAATTCCTTGCCCCACGGCGAGGGCATTTTGAATTCGCCCGCCGGACCCGCCGGCGTCGCCGCCAACCGCACCAGCGCGCCGCGGGTCAGCGCGGCGATTTCGGAGCCGGGCGCCAACGCCGGCCCTTTGAAAAGCAACGTGGCCGTGGCCGTGCCGGCCACGGTTGGGCCTGCGAAGGAAATGCGGGTGGGATAGACGAGGGACTGCAAGGATTTGCCATCCTCGCCGCGTTGTTTGGAAAGCAGCACCACTTTTTGCGCCGTCTCCCCGCCCTCGATGTAGAGGACGGTCGAGTAAAGATGGCCGGTGAACGATTCACCGCCGGCGAGCAGGACGGTCGCCTGGAGAAAGCGAACCGGATACGGCTCGCCGAAGAATTCCTTGGCGGTCTGGCCCGCCGCTTTGAAGCGCCAGTTGCGATCCATCTCTTCCTTCTCGGGAGAAAGCCGGATTTCGCGCACGCGGTCCAGGTCCAGGACGCGGATTTGCGGGCCGGATTCAATCCTCAACGCGCCGCCGGCTGTCAACGAAATTTTACCGTCAACCAGGCTGCCGTCGGAGAATTCCACGCGCCCGTCGCGCGCCTCCTGCGCGCCCGGTGCGGCCCAAGCGGCCCAGGCGAGGAGCGCGGTGGCCAGCACCCGGCTTTTTAATATTTTGGCTGGTTTGTCTTTCGTGAGCTTCATCGTTTCCAAGCGGCCGTTGAGCGCGAGATCCTTGTTTTCCATTCGCTTCAGTCTAATTTCGCCGGCCGAATTACAATTGGCTTGTAACTTCGCGACGTCTTTTACATCGGAGGCAAAGGTAAGCATAATTCAGCAAGTTGAGTTTAAATTGCTCCGTGCTTCCTCATGAAGTCCTGAAGCGGCGGATAGGGAATCCGTTTCAACTTTCCGAAATTTGTATCCTTCTCGAAATCCCCGGTGGTCAGCCTCTTTCCCGAGGCGAACCTGCTCATGCTGGTTTTCTTAACGACCTTCGGGATATCGCCAATCCAACGTCCACCTGCGCTGGCCAAACGTGCGTCGCGCGCACGGACGCACTCGACCATCGAGAACACGCCAATGTCAATGATGTAAGGAGAACAATCCCCGGCTTCGTCCTCTTTGAGTTGAGCTGCTGCCAGCAAAAGCGCATCGTTCGCTGGGTGAATCACGTCCATCGTGACGTTCTCTTTGAGACGCGCGCTAGGCTCGCGGGCTGTTGGAGGGCGCTTCATCGGCAAAGAGGGATTGTCAACGAACAGTCCCTTCAACTCCACCCGTTTGCCTGAAGCGTGGACATAATCTGGATATCCTTCCCGTTGGCCGATTGTGCCCGGGACTTTTGAAAGTCCGATACCTCGAAGCCGCCTTGCGTTTTCCTCATCGGTCGCCAAGTACTCAATCTGCGGAAGAATTGCGTCCAGTAAGGTGTTCACGATGACTGCTATTTGGCTCGGCTCGAAGCCTGGAAGAGCTTGGTTTGGGATGGAGAGCCAGTTGATTTTCAGGCCGACGAGCGGCTGGAATACTTGTCTTAGGACTTCCAGTTCAAGAGGGGTGATGTCCGCCATGAATTACCTTATCGTCGAATTAAGAAGCTGCTCGGCATCCACGAAATCCCGCCAAGCGCGTTCCGCATAACCACAGAAAAACCGATGGATTTTTTCACGGACTGATTTAAGCGGCACCTCCACAGGTGTGCGAAGCAGAAGTTCGCGATCCAATCTCGGACGCGTCCCACCAGAACCGATCGGCAGGCTTTGAAGGAATCTCGGCGATTGCAAAAAAGCCCACCAAAAGTATGTCAGACCGTCCTTTGGAATGATGTGAACAAACTCCGACTTCACCGGAAAAAAGAGGGGTGATGCTTCCCCAAGCCACGCTGCCTTCGGCGTGACTAGCGCATTGCCCAAGTAGGCTCGCATGGTTCCAAACAATAAGCAGCCCTCGCCGCTGACAGGGATTCGCTCAACTGGGATTCCGGCCGCAACCTCAAGTGTGAACACCGGAATCGTGCCCCGGTGAATATGCCGATATTCAATTGATAAGTATTTGAGCGCCGCTGTTCGAGGCAGACGGCCCTGGACCTTGTGAACGGAGGCGAAATGTTCCAGGGTCTCGTTCTGCGTCTCTTCGCGGTAGGCATACGGATTCCAAACACCAGGCCGCAAGGCATGTGCCTCTACCACCGACAAAAAAAATGTGCCGTTTTTCTTCAAGTGGTGGTCAAGCCGGTGCGTTGTTGCATTCCAAGACGCGTGGGTCGCCCGCGATTAAATCCAAGGAGTTTTCGCCAAAATAAGTCGTGCGAGAATTCAGGGGGAAGCCTACCGTCGGCGCATTGGCAAAAAACGTCTTTTGAGTTTGCTGGTGGCGTGCTGTTTTCTTCCGCAGATGAACAATGTCCGCGCGCGTTGTTGTATTCCCAGTGAGGTAGAAAACACCTTCCGGCAGCGTGACGATACCGCAAAGCTCCCAATGCCGTTCCACGCAGCGCCGTAATTGGTCAAACTCCGAATTGACCACCAACGAATGCGGCAGCAGGCATGCCAAGCGGCCGCCGGGGGCGAGCAGGTCCAAGCAGACATCCAAAAAAAGCGCATCGCTGGTGCGGTAGCCGAGTCCGAATAGCTCACCCGGCATCGCAACCTTCTGGAGCGGGAGAGAGAATGGAGGATTTGCCAGTATTCCACTAACCCTGCCGCGAAGATTTCGCAATTCGGCATCCACGTCGTAGAGATTAAAGCACGAGAATGCTAATTCGTGATGAGGTGGCGCGGAAAGCGCCAAAACCAACTCCGTCAATCCAACCAGCATTCGGTCAACATCGTTGCCCACCAACTGGCACGGCGTGTCACCCCAACGATGGGACGCCTCACAAAGAAACGTGCCGCCGCCACAAGTCAGATCTGCCACAATCGCCCCTGCATGAATCGGAAGAAACCTAGCCATGGCCACAGCGATGGTTCGTGGCGTGAAAAACTTCCCCGAACCTTCCCTAAAACGACGTCCCAAAAAGAACTGGTACCATGTCGGCAATTCGCGCCCTTTGGGGTCCCCCGCCACAACTCCGTCCAGGATCGAAAGAACCTGTTTGTCGTGTGCCACGATATTCAAACCGGCAATTCCTCGCTCGACAGGGAAGAAGGAAAAGTCGCGGCGTGCTGCTTTCTGCGTATCCAAATAACGGGAAGCTAGGACAAGAAAGGCATCTTCCCCTTCAATACCGTATCTTCTGAGAGCGTTGTGCAACGCAACCGATGTGGAAGTCCCGACGGACGGGTCACTTGTCTGGTTCACTCCATCAAATCCATTCAATTGGGCTTGCACGGATCGAATCGGCATTCCATAGGAAGCACCCTCTTCCTTCAGTTTTGCGACACGGTGTTTGCGAATCGTATATCTAATCGCAGGCTTGTGATTTTCGGTTGCGCGCTTCGATGTCATGGCCTTCGTCGAGTTTATGATTTCAGCCATATTCTTGGACCTTGGCACACGAAGTTACGAGCTTTTTTTTACATTCCATTCCGGGCTCTCGCTGAAATCGCCGCGGGTAAAGACGCGGCAAGTTCGCGTGGGTTTAAGGGTCAGGCTCGGCATGGAGTTGTATTATTCAGAACAGGTTGACTTTGCGGCGCAGCGTCCATTCCAACACCAGGACCGCCAGGAAGACAAGAACAAACCAGGGGCCGGCCTCGACCAGGGAGGATTCCTCGACCGCAATCTTGCGCAGAGGACGGCTGGCGATCCGCTCCAGGAATTGTCCCGCGTCGCCTTCGCGGAAATAAACGCCGCCGCCGAGGGCGGCGACGCGTTTGAGGAAAACTTCGTCCAACTCCAGGCGCGATCCTTCCTCCACCCGCGGCGCAATGGGAAAGGTTTTTTCGTAGGCCTCCAGAACCCGGTCGCCCTGATAGGCGACCAGGCGAAAATCATAATCGCCCCGGTCGCGAAAGCGCGCTTTGACTTGAAAGGTTTGCGGCTGCCCTGGCAGCGGAGCCACCTCGACCGCCGTGCTTTGGTTGCTTCTTGACAGGGAGGCCGTGAAGCGCAACACCCCCGCCCCGGCGCCGAGCACCCGAATCTCGCCGGCCGCCTGATCGCCGGGCCGGTAAAAGTCCTTGTCCCAGCGCACGGCCAGGTTCTGCCCGCCTTCGGTTTTGCCGGTGAGATTGCGCACGGCCTGCCGCCAGAAAAGCCCGTAGGCCGAGCGGATGGGTTCGGGCTGCAAAGCCCATTTCCACAAGGTGTCGGTCGCGATGCCCATGACTTTGCCCTTGCCAAAGGGCTGCAAGGCGACCGCCGCCACGCCGCGGTCGCCCAATTGCGCCGTGAGCAGGGCCGTGGCGTTGGGCTTGAGTTCGCCCACCCGGTTCAGGCTGTCCAGGCGGACTGCGGCTCGCGTCACCGTGTCTTCGACCGTCGCCAGGATGGGGTGGCCCGTGGCCATCGGCGGCACGCGCACGGCGAAGGAGCCTTGCGCCGGCGGCGGTTCTTGCGACGAAAGCCGCCAGGGAAAGAGAACCTCCAGCGGGCTGCCCGCATAACCGCCCCGGCCGAAGGATTCGTCGCCGCCCAGGAAAATCAGCGTCCCGCCCTCCTCGACAAATTGAATCAGGGCCTGCATCTGCCGCGGCGTGGCTTGCTGGGCGGGAAAGGAACCGATGACGATCACGTCGTAGGGCTTGAGTCCGTCTTTGCTCGCCGGCAGCCCCGCCGCCAGGGCGTCATCGCCGGACACGCGGTCGCCTTGCAGCGTGAAGCGCGAGCCGGCGCTGCGGAACAAGGCGGTGAAAGACAGGCCGGGATCGCGCCCCAACTCGTTGCGCAACATTTTGAATTCCTGCCCCAACTCGAGCGTGAAATAGAGCACATGCAGCGCCTTCTTTTGCACGTTCACGGCCACCGTGCGCGAGTTGTTGAGCGTGGATAGCTCGCCGCTGGCCGGCTGGATCGTCACCCGGTAGCGCTGCACGCCCAGTTGGCTGCTCCGGGCGGACAGGCGCAGATGGGCGCTCAAATTCGACAGGTCCACGTTGGTATCGCTGACTTTTTCCCAACTGGCGCCGGCCGCGTGCTCCAATAAAACACGGGTGTGCGCCGCGGCCTGGTTGAAACCGGCGCCATGTCCGGTGCGGGCCAGGAGGTCTGCGCTGATTTCAAAATCCGTGTCTTTCTCGGCCGTCGCCGGCGCCTGCACATCGGTGATGGCCAAGTCGTTCCACGTCGCCGGGTCCGTTCCCATGCCCACGATGGAAAGAGGGATTTTCGGCAGCGTCAGGTCTTCGATGGCTTCATCTCCGCCGTCGGTGAGCAGGACGACGCCGAGATAAGAGGCCAAATCGCCGCGTTCGGAAAGCCCCAGCAAACAACCGCCCAGATCGGTGCCGCGAATCGTTGCCGCCGGGGCCTGGCCCGGATTGTGGATCGTGGTGTCGAAGGCCAATTCATCGAGCGTGACGCCGGCGGGGAGCGATTTTTTCCATTGCTCGACAATGGCCCGGGCACGGGCCGCGCGCGACTGGCGGTAATCGTCCGCCACATCCATCGAAGAAGAAGAATCCAAGAGCGCCAGCAGCCTGCCTTTGGCCGGCTCGGATTTCTGGAGCCTGGAAACCGGGTCGAAGAGCGCCAGCAACAGCAGCAGCAAGGTGATCCACTTGGGCAGCGCCAGCCAGCGCGCGGCCAGGGGGACCCGCCGGCGCAGACGCCCCCACAGCAGCCATCCCCACGCCGCCAGGGCCAGGAGGAGCGCCGCGCACCAGAACGGCGCCAGTCGCGGATGCCATTGGATGGCGGCCAGCAAGATCACTCGCCAGTATGTAGGTTGCTTCTATCCCTTGTAAAGGTCATGCGTGCCAATGGACACGGACCAGACGTTTTCGCCCTCAAGGTAGAATGTCGCCCGCAAATCGCCCGCGATGTCCACCGCGTAGATGGTGCGGCCATATACAGCGGAGAGCCTATGAATCTTGTGCGTCCGCAAGCGCGGATCGAATGGGTTGGCTTTGAAAATCGGGAACGCCAGCCGCGCTGCCCGCTGCTGGACTTCTGAGAGCCGGCTCCAACTGCGCCAAAAGGACTTTGCGGCGCGAAAGCGATAGTTCATTGGCCGCCCGGATACGGCTCATTCAACGCGGTGTCTAAATCCACCACGCGGCTGGCGGCGATGTCAGCCATGCCTTGCTTGAACTCTTCTGGAATCCAGGAATCATCGGATTCGACTACGAATTTAGTTACCTGCGCCCGTTCGTCTGATGGCAGGGCTTTAATCTGCTCAATAATCTCCTGTGCGCTCATGTTTCCAATCTTCCACAAATGTTCCCGTCCAGCAAGTTGCAATCACAACTCCTGCACCAGATCGAAAAGAACATTCGTGTCAACGGCTAGATGAGAGAGCGGAGTAGTGACTCGGGAAACGCCTCCACGCGGCAAACCCCATGTTCTTGAATCCACCGAAGATTCCCAGGCGCGAAATTAAGGCACAGCGGCGGCGCGGGGCTTCATGGGCGGGGGGTTGGCCAGCCAGCCTTCCAAACCCAGGCAGGCAAAGGCCAGCAGCAGCATGGGCAAACTCAAATCCAGCGACCGTTCCTGCCGGCTAAATTGCGACGGCGTGTTTTCGGTCGCGGAAAAAGCTTCCACCGAATAGGGCAGGTTTCCCAGCGCCGCCAGCGTGTCGCCGGAAATGAATTTGCGGCGGCCTTCCTTTTCCGAAGACCGCACCGCCACCCAGCGGGTTTCCTGGCCCAGGTGCAAGGCATACACGCCGACGCGCGGGAAGGTGGTGAATTGGCCGGCCGGGCCTTTCCAGTCCAACGGGCTGCCGCCGAGCGATTGGACCACGAGGGAAGCAGCGCCGCCCGGCAGCCCGGTCAAGGCTTCGCCCGCCACCAGCGAGGTGATGCTGGCCGGCGCGCCCGCGTGATTGAGCACCATGCCTTGCGCGAGCGCGACGAACGCCGGCTTGAGCGGCAGGGTGCTCCACGCCGGATCAAACGCCAGACCGCTGGCCAGCAGCAGGCCCTGCCCCACGTTCTGCGCCGCCAGCATAATCTTGCCGTCCTCCAATCCGAGAAGCGGCGCGGCTTGGGCCGCAACACGCAACGGCAGAAACCGAAACACCTTGACGTTGCGCAAGGCAATTTCGCCTTTTTCGTCGCGCAGATCGTCGAAGAGGGCGCTGGCTTTGTCCAGGACCGTCAGCGCCAGGCCGTTGGATGAGCCTTGCTGGCTCTCCGGGGCAATGGCCAGCCAATCCGGTTTTGTTCCCCCGCCGGCCTGAACTCCCGGAGACGGCGCGAGCAACGCGGTTCCTCCCTTCAGCAGGAACTGGTGCAACGCGTTGAGCCGCGCGGCGGCATCCGGGCCAGTCTGCATGGCGTCCCACGGCAGGACCACAAAGCTCGCGCGGTTGCCGGCGGCAAAGGAATCAAAAGTGGAAAAGGAAGTGGCCAATCCCGACAAACGGCCATCGCCGCCGGGCGACAACGCCAGCGGCAGGTAGCCGAAGTCCGCCGGACTGCCGAGGAACAGCACTGATTGTTGTTCCACGCCGACGAAGGCCGTGGCCGCGCGGTTGTCGGCGGGGAAATCATCGCCGTCGAGCGAGAACAGGACCCAGCGCAGGCCGGGATTGGGCGCCACCAGAGTGACCGTGGCATTGCTCTGCTCTTGCGACGGAACGGTGACATCCACGCCGCCGCGATTGCCGGCGTCGTCGAGCCAATTCAATCGCACCTGGGCGGTGCCCAGCCCCGGGTTGGCCAATTGCACTTGCACCGGAAACCGCCGGCCGGCGACGACCGGCCGGGCCGGCATCTCCAGCTGCGTCAGCGAGACGTTGGGCCGCCCGGATGAAGGCGAAGCGACGCGGTGAACGACCAGGCCGAGGCCGCGTGGCGGCGCGGGCGGACTGACCGGAGGCTGGCCCCATTTCTCCTGCTGCAAATCGGAAAAGATCTGGATTTCCCGGCGGGCGGCGCCGCCGGTGTCGAACATTCTCATCGCCCGGTCCACGGCGGCGGCGACGCTGCCGCTGGCTTCGGTTTCGGCGATGCCGTCGAGCGCCAGTTTGAGAGCGGCCTTGTCCTGCGTCAGCCCGGCCGGCAGGGGCGCCGCCGGATCGGGCACCAGGAGAACGATCCCGGCGCGGTCCGAAGCGCGCAGTTCCGCCAGGAGGTCGCGCGCGCCATCCAGCGCCTGCTTGAGTTTGGTCCGTCCGCCTTCGCCGGAGCCGCTCATCGAACCGGAATTGTCAATCAGCAGCACGACGGCCACCTCCCCCGCCTGGCCGTGGCCGAACCAAACCGGCCGGGCCAGCGCCAGCAACAGGAACAGAATGAGCAGGGTGCGCAAGAGCAGGATGAGCCATTCGCGCAGGCGCCGGCGCGCGTTGAGCTTGGGATCGAGGCGATGAAAAAACATCAAGGTTGGAAACGGGCGCGTTTGTCTTTTCAGGCGGAAGAAGAAATGAAACACGACCGGCAGCGCGGCCAGCGGCAGCAACGAAAGGAAGAGCGGATTAAGGGCGGTCAGGCCGGTCATAGCTGGCCAAATTTGGCGTGCAACGTCTCCTCCACCGGCGTGCGCGTGTCAATCAGAAAATAATCCGCCAGGCTCCCCAGGCAGCCGCGCCGGATTTCATCCAGATATTTCCGCACCTCGTTGGCGTAGGCTTCCCGGATTTCCCCGGCTTCCACCGGCAGGCGCGCGCCGGTTTCCAGTTCGCGCAATTCGGCCAGGCCGCCGAAGCTCAGGCTCAACTCCGCCGCGTCCAGGGGCTGCAAAACCAGGACCTCGTGCTGGTTGTGGCGCAGGTGCTGAATGCCGCGAATGATGCCGGACGGCTCGGCCAAAAGGTCGGAAATCAAAATCACCAGGCTGCGCCGCTGGATTTTTTCCGCCGTTTGGTGGAGGGCCTGTTCGATTTGGCTGCGTCCGGCCGGCTTGATCTCTTCCAGCGCCAGGAGCATGGGCCGCAGGCCGTCCAGCGAACCGACGGGCGGGAAGGTCCGCCGGATTTCATCGTTGAACAGGGTGAGCGCGGCCGAATCGGACTGGCCGAGCAAAATCAGCATGAGCGCGGCGGCCAGATAGCAGGCGTAATCCATTTTCGAGTGCCGCCCGGCCTCGCGGAACACCATGCTTTCCGAGATGTCCAGCAGGAAGTGGGCGCGCAGATTGGTCTCTTCCTGATACCGGCGGATGACATAGCGGTCGCTGCGGGCGTAGATCGCCCAGTCAATCAGGCTGGGCGGGTCGCCCGGCGCGTATTCGCGGTAATCGGCGAACTCCACCGAGGAACCGTGGTGCGGGGAGCGATGCAACCCCTGCATCGCGCCTTCCACCGGCCGCCGCACTGCCAGGCCCAGGCCGCGCAGGCGCTCGGCCAATTCCGGCGGGAGAAATTTGTAGGCGGGCGCGTTCACCGAACCTCTCTTGTCCTGTTACAGAAATGACTTCACAACCAACCCCTCTCCCTGCCTTGCGGGGAGCGGGTGGCCGCAGGCCGGATGAGGGGTGGCTGTAAAGGTTTCATTGCAACACAACCTCAGTACTGCGGCTCCTTGACCGCCGCGATGACTTTTTTCACAATCTGGTCCGTGTTGACCGCCTCGCTGGCGGCGGTGAAGGTGGGGAAGATGCGGTGGCGCAGGACGGGCAGCGCGTACTCCCGCACATCGGCGCAGGAGACACTGAAGCGGCCCTGCAAGAGGACGTGCGTCTTGGCGGCCAGCAGCAAATACTGGCCGGCGCGCGGACCCGCGCCCCAGTTCACCCAGCGGTTGACAAAATCCAGCGACCCCTCGCAGTTGGGCCGAGTGGCGCGAACCAGGCTCAGGGCGTAGAGGGCGACGTGCTGGCTGACGGGCACCTGGCGGACCAGTTGCTGCAGCTCGATGACCTGCGCGGCGTCCAGCACCCGGGCCACCGCGGCGGGCGCGTCGCGCGTTGTATCAAGTATAATCTGCTGCTCCTCCTGCGCCCCGGGGTAGGCCAGGTGGATGCAAAACATGAACCGGTCCAGTTGCGCCTCCGGCAGCGGGTAGGTCCCCTCCTGCTCGATCGGATTCTGCGTCGCCAGCACCATGAAGGGACTGGGCAGATCGTAGCTCGTGCCGGAAATGGTCACGCGCTGCTCCTGCATGGCTTCGAGCAACGCCGCCTGCGTCTTGGGCGGCGTGCGGTTGATCTCGTCAGCCAGCAGCAGGTTGCTGAAAATCGGCCCGCGATGAAACCGGAAGGCCCGTTTGCCGGTGACCGTATCCTCCTCCAGAATGTCCGTGCCCGTTATGTCCGAGGGCATCAAGTCCGGCGTGAATTGGATGCGGCGGGATTCCAGGTCCACCGCGCTGCCCAGGGTTCTGACCATGAGCGTCTTGGCCAGGCCGGGCACGCCGATGAGCAGGCAATGGCCGCGCGCGAACAGGGCGACCAGCATTTGGTTGAGCACCTCGTGCTGGCCCACAATCACCTTGCCAATTTCCCCAAGCACACGCTCGCGCGCCTTTTCGAACCGGGCGATGACTTGCTCCGGGGGTGCAGTGGAAGAAGGCTGAAGGCTAAAGGCTGAAGGCTGAAGGGAGACGGCTGCAACGGGAGGCGCGGGCGATGCCACTGGCGGTGAAGCTGACGGCGGAATTGGCGCTGGGGGTAATTCCTCAGTCGCGCGTGGGCCGGGAACGGTAGGGCGGGTCCCGAAATATCGGGACCCGCCGTCGGGCACGGGCGGAGCAATCAACGTCCCACTGCCTTCCTGCGGCGGGTCCCGATAATTCGGGACCCGCCCTGCCTCACTTGGGGGCCCAGCCGCCGCTGGAGTGGTGGTCGGTTCCGCCGTTGGAACTGGCATTGGGGTTTCCGCCGCGCCCGGTTCCGAGCCATCCAACATGAAGACAAACTCGACATCTCCCAAGGCGAACACGGCCCCGTCGTGCAGCAGGCAGGAAAGGACGCGCCGCCCGCCCACCACAATGCCATTGCTGCTCCCGGTGTCTTCCAGTTGGTAGCCGTTTCCGTCCCGGGTAATGACCGCGTGCAGGCCGGAGATGGAATCGCTCGGCACGCACAGGTCGTTGTCGCGGCCGCGGCCAATGGAGGTGAGGTCTTTGAGTGGAAAGCGCTGTTCCTGTTCCTGGAATTTATAAACAAGCGTGGGCATGGAAAGGTCAGTGGGTCATCGCATACATGATTATGTTGACACCGAGCTTGAGGGCGCCCTCCGGCTCATAAGCCCGCGCCAGGGGTGGATTCAAGCCCTGCCAGCCCGTTTCCAAATCTATCGGGCTGTAAATCACCTTCAGGTCGCCATGCAGCGAGATGCCTTCCAGATAAGGCTGCGTCAGGCCGGGCCGGGCCGCCGCCGCCGCCGGAGTGTAGGCGGCGCCGGTCAGTTTGAAGACCGAGTTGAACACCGGATGGGACGCGGGCAGCGCAGCCAGGGTGGCGCCGGGCAGCAACTTCTTCAACTCGCGCCGCACGGCCGCGTCGAACGTCTGCAATCCCAAACCGTTATTGATTAGCAGCGTCCCGCCGGCATCCAAAAACCGCTTCAGCGCGGCCACCGCGCTTGCATCCCAATGAAAATCATCCAAACCGGACAGATAAAGAAAGGTGAAGGACGACAAATCATCATGTCCGGGCTGCACCGGCACCCGCTTCAGACTGACCCGCACCGAGGTAGTCTTGCGCACTTCCTGCAACAGGCGGCTGGCCCCGCCGGATTCGACGTTCCAGGCCCCTTCGTGTTTGATCTGCGCGAAGACAAACTCATCGGTCGGATGCTTCTCGTCCAGCGCGCCGTAGAGTTCCGGCTTGGCCTCGGCCCGGCCAATCCGCGCATAGCCCACCGCATAAGCGGCGATGTTCAGGCCAATCTTGTTCGCCGAGCTGACGTCGTAGTAAATGGCCTGTTGCAGCAGCGGCACTTCGTGGCCATCCCAGCCGCAGCCCAAGCCATACTTGGAGAGCAGGACCCCCACGCGGGAATAAACGTACATGCCTTCCAGCAAGGGCTGATGGGACTTGAGGTTCTTCGGGTAACTGACTTGATTCACGTCCACCATGATGTGATAGAGCGGATGGTCTTCCGGCAGAACGCGAAAACTCAACTCGGGGAACGTCTTCTCCATGGCTTCGCGGAAGGACTGGTAAAAATAAGGGCCGCCCGCGATGTTGTCCGCCACGATCATCCCGCCGCGCAGCACGTAGCGCCGCAGCAATTCCAATTCGGCCGGCGAAAACTTGATCGTGCGCACCCCGCTGAAAAAGAGGATCGGAACCTTGGCCGGATCGCCGTCGAAGGTGGCCAGGCTGAAACTGTCGGCCCCATAAGTCACGCCCAGCCGCTCGCTGGCCGAGCGCATCAGTTGCTGCAGGTCGCCCGGACAAAGGTTCCAATCCGCGATCCGCGTTTGCGCGCCGGAGCCGTAGGTGAAAGAGGCGTCCTCGCCCCAGACGATCTTGGCGGCCAGCTTGGGCGCGCTCGGTTCGCGCTTGCGTTCGGTGCGCCGCAGCGGCGTGGCGGGCAGCGGCAGCGGAGGAAAGGATTCGCCGCCGGAAATCCGGCGCTTGGCCGCCTCGGGCGGCGGCCCCAGCGGAACGAACCAATCATTCTCGCCTGCCCGGGAAAAAAGGGAGCCGCCCAGGAGCAAGGCCAGAAACCAAGCCGCCCGCCTCTCCCTGGGGAGGCGGAACCGAAGCCGAACAAAGTCTGGCGTTTTCATTTATTGGTCCAACACCTCAGTCTTGTGAGGCAAGGCGCGCACTCCGTGCCCCATTTTCAAGTTAAGGGCCGGCAACCCGGAGTCAAGTTTGCTTTTGATTTTGCGCTTTCATTAGGCGGCTTTTTGATGCAAAGTTAATTATGAACATGCGGACATCAGTCGCGGCCCCGCCGGCCCCGCCGGAAAGGCTGGCGCTGGCCCAGCAGGCCTACGCAGAGTTCCACGCCCGTTGTTTCTGGTTCATGCGCCGGGATGCGCAAATCACGGAGGAGGAAATTCCCTACATCTGCGCACGACTGCGGGCGGATGGCGGCCGCCGCGGTTTCCTGCTGGCCGCGCAAATATGCCGATAGCCGATTTCGAGAAAACTGTTCTCCGCCTGCTGGCCGCCAACCGGAATCCGGAAAGTTATGTCGCAGGGGCCACCGTCTTGTTGCGCAATGAAAACTCCCACCGCTGGTCTCAGGACATTGACCTGTTTCATGATACCGCTGAAAGTTTGCAAGCTGCCGCGGACGCGGATGCGGCCGTGCTGGAGCAGCGCGGTTATCACGTCGCCTGGGACCAGCCTCAGCCCACCTTTCGACGAGCACTGATTGCGCGGGATGGCCGCATGACAAAATTGGAATGGGCCTTCGACTCCGCCTTCCGGTTCTTTCCGGTCCAGCCGGATGCCGAACTGGGTTATGTCCTCAATTTCTGGGATGCCGCCACCAACAAAGTCCTGGCCCTGGCAGGTCGCGGTGAATTGCGCGACTATCTCGATGTCCTCCAGTTGGACCGGCGGCACTTAAGTCTCGGCACCCTCGCCTGGGCCGCCTGCGGAAAAGACATCGGTTACACTCCGCAATTCCTCATCGAGGAAGCGCACCGCCTGGCGCACTACCCCGCCTCGCTGCTGGCCAAGCTGCAGTTGCGGGAGCCGGTGGATTTGGTGGAGTGCAAAAAACAATGGCTGGCCTCCGGGCGCGCAGCCCGCGCCCTCTTCGACCAACTTCCCGCCCAAGAGGTCGGCTGTCTTTATCTTGATGCCAGCGGAAAACCAGTGACGCCGGATCCGGGGTCGGCCGAATTTCCCGCGCTCCGCCGGCATTTTGGCAGCATCCGTGGCGCTTGGCCCGTCATTCGCGAATAGACAGAGGGTCAGAAGGACGAAAGCGGAAAAGAGGTGTCAAGGGACATTCGCCCCGGATATTTCCGCCTGGCGCAACTCGACACTCGCGCCGTAGGGCGGGCTTCCAGCCTGCCGGTCCTGGCGGCATCCTTGCCCGCAGTCTCAATTCTGGCGCGGGTGTCAAGTTGCGCCCGTTTCCGCCATAATTCCCGGGAAGAATCGGGCATTGTTTTTGCGCGAACGCCAATCGCCACTTCAAATCCCCGTTTTAGACTTGCCTTTCCATGCGCCGAGGGGTAAAAGCTCGAAAGTCCAGGTGCCTTACGAAGATAAGGAAACCCAGTCTCTATTCTTTATGAAAACCAAAAGCCAATCCCTCTTCATCCTGCTGGCGTGTCTGGCGGGCGTTGACCAAGTTGCCGCCCAAAACACGGTCTTCACTTATCAGGGCCGGGTGACGGACAACGGCACCAACTTCACCGGCACAGGCCTGTTCGAGTTCGCCCTGGTCACCAGCACCAACACCAGCGCTCAGGCCACGGCCACGGCCATCATGGGCGGCACCACGCCCCACGAGTTTGTCACCGGCTTCAACCTTGCCTTCGGAGGCAGCGGCTATCTGACCCCGCCGGCGGTCACCATCACCGGCGGCGGCGGTTTCGGCGCCTCGGCCCAAGCCACCATCTCCGCCGGCGCGGTCAATGGCATCTCCATCATTAATCCTGGTTCCGGCTACATGGGCACGCCGACGGTGACGATTGGCCCGCCTCCGCCGAACATCGTCTATGTGACTTACTGGAGCAATGACGGCACGAGCAGCGCGGGCAGCGAGCCAGCCGCCGCCGTGGCGGTGGCCGTGACCAACGGCCTGTTCACCGTCGTTTTGGGCGACACCACCCAGGCGAACATGACGGCCATTGCCGCCTCGCTCTTCGCGTAGCCGAACCTGCAACTGCGGATCTGGTTCAACGACGGCCTCAGTGGTTTCGCCGCTTTGAGTCCATTGCAAAACCTGACGCCCACTCCTTATGCCATCACCGCCGACATGGCCGGCACGCTCAACGGGGCTTTGCCGTCGGCCAGTTTATCAGGCACCTACGGCAATGCGGTGTCATTGAATAATGCCGGCAACATTTTTGGCGGCAGCGGCGCGGGATTGACTTCGCTTAATGCGTCCAGTCTGAGCAGTGGCACAGTGGCCGATGCTCGTTTAAGCGCCGACGTGGCGCTCCTCAATGGCAATCAGGCCTTTACTGGAACCAATACCTTCGTTTCCAGCGTCCACGTCGCTGATAAACCTGTCTTTCTCCGCACTGGGACCAATGACGGGGTGGGCTGGTTCGGTAGCAGCCCCAATTTCGCGGGCGTGTTTGTGGACGGTCCGGTGTTATTCGGTGACAGCGGCGGCGCGTTGGGCACCGACCCAGGCGGCGTGGAAACCATCGCCCTGAGGTGGAACACCGCCGGCACCGTCATGATGGGATCGGGAACGAATACGGCGGAACCGCCCGACAAGGGCCTCATCATTCGCCGGGTCAGGTCCACCACTTTCAGTATTGGCAGCATCGTCGCCCGGACAGATACGCTCATGCTGGAGCGGGATGGCTTCTATGGGGGCTGGCGAATCGTCAATGTGGCGAATCCTGGAAGCTGCACGGTCGCTGCGACGGGACTGACGGCCACCGGCGCGACGGTGACTTTTGTATTGGCCATCGCCGGCACATCCGCGGGGACCAATGCCGTCTTTAGCGACCCGCAGGGTGTGATTTCTTTCCGCTGCTCGTTCGGCGATAGCTACAGCTTGGCTCACATGACGGAAGTCTCCCTGACTCGCTATCCTGGTGACTACTTTTGGACCGGGACATTGACTTCGACCTTCAACCAATAAAAATCCCGCGCCAAGTCATGAACACAGCACTGTTCGCATTCAAACCCGGGACGCCGTCTCTGATTTTGGCCGTGCTGCTGTTCCTGCCCGCCAACTCTCTCCTTGAGGCGCGAGCGAGGACTGGAGAAAAACGTCAGGATGAGGGCGAACCCAAAAGCCAAGTTAGTGGAAAGGCTCGACCTCACCCCGCCCTTCTCCAGGAGAGGGTGAAAGAGCCGCCGTCCTCGCGAAATGCCGGCGCCGGAATTTGCCGGAAGCGCATGCTCCCAGCCCGAGGCGGGCGAAGTCGGTTCCTTCTCCCAGGGGGAGAAGGTTAGGATGAGGGCGAGCTGCGAAGAATTTTGTCCTGCACCCAAAACTGATTTGACGCCACTTTAAGCTTGCATATCCATTGGCCGGGGCGTAAATGGAAATACAGGCTTCTTATGAAGATAAGGAAAGCCAGTCTCTATTTTTTATGAAAACCAAAAGCCAATCCCTCTTCATCCTGCTGGCGTGTCTGGCGGGCGTTGACCAAGTTGCCGCCCAAAACACGGTCTTCACTTATCAGGGCCGGGTGACGGACAACGGCACCAACTTCACCGGCACAGGCCTGTTCGAGTTCGCCCTGGTCACCAGCACCAACACCAGCGCTCAGGCCACGGCCACGGCCATCATGGGCGGCACCACGCCCCACGAGTTTGTCACCGGCTTCAACCTTGCCTTCGGAGGCAGCGGCTATCTGACCCCGCCGGCGGTCACCATCACCGGCGGCGGCGGTTTCGGCGCCTCGGCCCAAGCCACCATCTCCGCCGGCGCGGTCAATGGCATCTCCATCATTAATCCTGGTTCCGGCTACATGGGCACGCCGACGGTGACGATTGGCCCGCCTCCGCCGAACATCGTCTATGTGACTTACTGGAGCAATGACGGCACGAGCAGCGCGGGCAGCGAGCCAGCCGCCGCCGTGGCGGTGGCCGTGACCAACGGCCTGTTCACCGTCGTTTTGGGCGACACCACCCAGGCGAACATGACGGCCATTGCCGCCTCGCTCTTCGCGTAGCCGAACCTGCAACTGCGGATCTGGTTCAACGACGGCCTCAGTGGTTTCGCCGCTTTGAGTCCATTGCAAAACCTGACGCCCACTCCTTATGCCATCACGGCCGACATGGCCGGCATGGCCGGCACGCTCACTGGGACGCTGCCAGCCAGCCAGTTGAGCGGCGCCTTTCCGGCGCAATTAAGCGGAAAGGTCCCGCTGGCCCAATTGCCCGCCGCGGTGGTGACCAACAGCGAAACCGCGGTGAATCTGAGCGGCACCTTCAGCGGTGATGGCAGCGCGCTGACCGGCGTGGCCAAAAGCTATGTTGCCGGAGGATATTCCGGCTCGAGCCTCGCGCCGGCAGGCACGAACTACTTTGTTGGCGGGGGTCTTGTAACCCTTTCCCTTGCGGCAGGGCAAACGGTTCTTGTGTCGGCCAGTGCGGGGCTTGGGACAACCGCCGCCAGCTTGAATTTTATTTTTTCCCCCTCCTATACCCTCAATGGCGGCCCTGTTAATTTTATGGCTGGCGGCAATTACATTGTCGCGGTGGCAACCGCGACAGGCGGGAGGCATATCTATAGCGAAACCCTGAGCATGACCATCCCGACAACGGCAACGTATGTTTTCGGTTGCGGAATAAATAATCAATCGGGAACCAATCTCAACAACAACGACTATGAGAATGTCTCCGTGTTGGTTTTTAAATGAACCGCTCTGAATTCAATTTGCCGGGATTCTGGAACTTCTGAAAAAGGACGCTTTACCCGGGGCCAAAGCGCCGGCCTGATTTCAAAAAAAAGCGCGGCTTGTTGAATTCATTTCCTGGTCCACACAGGTGTCAGTCCTCACACAGGTGTCATACACATTCACAGTCACACACAGGTGTCAGTCCTCACTTTTTGCACTTTTTCCATTGACGGCGGGTGGCGGGGAGTGCAGTTTGGCGCCATGCCACGCAAACTGCGCTTACAGTATGGCGGGGCGATCTATCACGTGATGAATCGCGGGGATCGCCGCGAGGACATTTTCCAGGACGACCAGGACCGCCACTGCCTTCTCAGAACGCTGGGCGAGGTGTGCCAAAAAACCCGCTGGCAAGTGCATGCCTATTGCCTGATGCGCAATCACTTCCACCTGGTGGTGGAAACGCCGGAGGCCAACCTGGTCACGGGCATGAAGTGGTTGCTGGGCGTGTACACCAAGCGATTCAATATCCGGCACCAGTGGTGCGGGCATCTCTTTGCCGGGCGTTACAAGGCCCTGATGGTGGATGGCGGCAACGGCGGCTATCTGCGCACGGTCTGTGATTACGTGCATTTGAATCCGGCGCGGGCCAAGCTGCTGGCGCCGGCGGAGCCGCTGGAGAACTTTGCCTGGAGCAGCTATGGGGCCTATCTGAAAAGGCCCAAAGAGCGTCCTTCCTGGCTGCGGGTGGACCGGTTGCTGGGGGAGAAGGGAATTGCCAAGGACAGCGCGGCCGGACGGCGGGAATTGGCTGGCCAGATGGAATTGAGGCGACAGGAAGAGGCATCCCCCGATTACAGGCAGATTCGGCGCGGCTGGTGTTTGGGGAGCGAGGAATTTCGGCAGGATCTGCTGGCGGCGGCAGCGGAGCAGGTTGGGAACCATCATTACGGGAGCGACCGTTCTGAGAGCAGCCAGGAGCGGGCCCGCCGGATGATCGCGCAGGAACTCAAGCGCCTGGGATGGGAGGAAAAGGAATTGACGCGGCGGCGCAAAGGCGATGGGCACAAGGTCGCGCTGGCCCAACGGCTGCGGGCGGAGACGACGATGAGTCTGGCCTGGATTGCGGAGCGATTGCGGATGGGCAGTTGGAGTTACGTTTCCAACCTGCTCCAGAAAGAAAAGTGCAAATAGTGAGGACTGACACTTGTACGCTCGTCAGGGTGGTGCAAAATTGGAACGCCTCCGCGCCGATGCTAGTCACGCCGCAGGGAATCGTGAAATTGGTCAGGCTGTAGCAGTGGTCGAACGCAGCCTGTCTGATGCTGGTGAGGCCCTCGGGAAAGGTGACGCTAGTCAGGTTGATGCAGCCATGGAACGCAAACTCCCCGATGTCGGTCACGCCGACGGGAATCGTGGCGTTTGTGAGGGCGGTGCAAGATTTCGAATGCACCGTCACCGATATTTGTGACGGTACCGGGAATCGTCACGCAGGACAGGCTGGTGCAGTAATCGAAGGCATAGTTTCCGATGCTGGTGACGCTGTTGGGAATCGTGTAGTTTCCCCCTATGCCGCCCGGAAATTCAAGCAGCACTGTCTTGTTTTTGTCGAACAAGACCCCAGCGAGGGAGCTATACGCCGGATTGTTTATATCCACCGTTATGGCAGTGAGAAGCGTGCAATATTCGAAGGCCTCCAACCCGATGCTGTTGACGCTGCCAGGGATCGTGACGCTTGTTAGGCCAGTGCCAGAGAACGCACCACTCCCGATGTTGGTGAGGGCGTTACCGATCGTGACGTTGGTCAGCAAGCTGCAATATTTCGAAAGCCTCGGCCCCAATGCTGGTGACGCTGTTGGGAATCGTGTACTTTCCGCCTATAGCGCCCAGAAATTCAAGCAGCACTGTCTTGTTTTTGTCGAACAAGACCCCATCGAGGGAGCTATACGCCTGATTGTTTATATCCACCGTTATGGCAGTGAGAAGCGGGCAGTAACCGAAAGCAGAAACTCCAATGCTGGAGACGCTGGCGCGAATCGTGGGGTCCGTGAGGGCGGTGTAAGAGAACGCACCAATCCCGATGTTGGTGAGGCCGTTACCGATCGTGACGTTGGTCAGACCAGAGCAGAATTCGAAGGCCCAGTCGCCGATGATGCTAACGCTGCCGGGAATAGTGACGCTGGTCAGCCTAAAGTTCCATAGGAAGGCATTTTCGCCGATACTGGTGACAAAGTTGGAAATGACTACCGCACCGCCGGTCCCGGTGTAGGTGGAGAGGGTGATCGCCCCGTTATTGGTCGTGTAAGTGAATTGGGCTTGCGCGGCAGTGGGCGCGGCAAAGAGCAGAAAAAGGAAAAGGGCACGCAAAGTTCTTTTCATTGTTGGTACGGGATGATTCAAGCCCCGCACGGCGGTTCCGTCAACGTCCAATAATCACGCAGCCGGCGGCTCGAAAGCGGGGTGCCTTTGACGCCTCCAGACGATCAAAGAGCCTTGCAAACGTGTTTGCGAAACTTATCCCACTCGAACGAGTTCATTCTCCGTGCGCAGGTGGCGTACAGGTGTCAGTCCTCACTTTTTGCACTTTTTCCATGGACGGCGGGCAGGGGCGGGTTTTTGGCCGAACTGGCTTCATAACGGAATGACGCCAGCGGCCGGATTTTCGGCTGTTTGGGAATCAGGGGCCGGTGATTTGGCGCAGAAAGGGGGAGATTCCTAACATTGCCACATTGTTGGTTGAGAAGCCAGGTCGTGGCGGCAACGTCGAGCAGGAAAGGTGAACGTGGGGAATCCAGGGCGTGTACGGTTAGATTGCATCTGCTCCTGCCCGGCGGCGGGTAGTGTCCCAATCTGATTTATTTTGGAACAAGGCGGCGTTGGTCACCAGCATAAAGCGAATCCAGACGTGGACAAATTGTCGAAGAATTCGCTGGACATGTATTAGAAACTATGGCAATCTCTTCAGCGTGAGAGTCGAAGTGAAACGGGCACGACGACGGAAGGCAGGTTATCCTGCGCCAACCACTTTTGGCGGGCGCGCCATGCGAAGTCTGTTTCAAGACAGAGCGGTGCGGGCATTAAAGGTGTTTTTGCCAAACGAACCCATTTTTTGGATGCCAAAAAGTATTCGTAAGTTATTGCGAACAAACAGCTTACGATTAAACTAGCTGAGTTATGTGCGCCAAAATGACCCACCGTTTCGGGGTCATTTCTTGCTCCATTTGTCCTTGGCCTTGGCGGCGGCTTCGCTGTAGGGGAAATCCTTGAGCAAACGGCCCAGGGCTTTTTGCGCCTCTTCCTTCTTGCCCAGGGCCAGGCCGGTCTCGACCACGGAGTAGAGAACTTCCGACTGGCGCGGGTCGCCGCCGGCCAACGCCAGCAGCGTTTGTCCGTCGGTGAACGCGCGCTGGAATTCCTTGCGCCCCATCGCCAAGTCAAGGGCCAGCAAACCGGTGTCGAGCGACATTCGCTCCAGCGGCATGTCCAGTTGCAGCCGGTCCAGCGCCTCCTGCGCGTCTTCCCAGTGGCCGTGTTCGAGCAAAATGGAGGCGCTCTCCAGGCGGGCCGCCCGCGCCGCGTTGAAGCCTGCGCCCGCCTGCTTTTCCCCGGCGGCGGCAAACTGTTTGCGCGCCTCCTCGGGCTGGCCGCGCGCCAGCAACAGATCCCCCTGGAGCAAGCGCCAGCGCCGCCGGTCGTCCGCGGTGAGCAGGCCGCCGGTAATGCCGCCCAGCACCTTGCCAGCCTCGTCCAGTTCGCCGGTGCAATGAATGAGCAGCGCGGCCAAATGCAGTTTGGCCGGATCGCTGACTGCCGGCACGGCCCTTTGCGGCGCCAGGGCGAGTCGAAAAGACTTGTCCGCCAGCGCGTCCCCCGCATCGCCCTGGTGCTCAAAGACCAGGCCCGTTTTATAGAAGGTCGGCCCATAAACCGGCACATTGAACTCGCTCTGCCGTTTCATCAGGTTTTCGCCGCTGTGCATGAGCAATTCCGGGTCGTCGGCGCGTTCCGCCAAATCCCACACCGCCATGAGATCGCGCGCCGGCATCAGGGCCAGGTCGCGGTGCAGCAGATCGCTTTTGGCCTGATTAAACACGTCGTCGCGCCACCAATCGCGCTGTTGCCATTCGGGGATGATCCGCACCCGGACGGAATTGGTGGCCACCACCGCGCCGTTCTCCCAGGCCTCGACCTCGACCAGGCGCAGGCCAGGTTCCGGGAAGAAATGCCGGGGATTGACCCCGGTGTCCTCGCCGCCATCGTCGAAATGCCAGCGAAAACTGCGGCGCGGCGCACTGTTCACCACGCGAAATTGCACCCGCACGAACATGGCTTCAGCCAACGCGCAGTGATCCACCGTGTGCCAGTCAAAGTAAAGCCGCTCCGCGCCGCGCGAGGCCGACTCGCAGCGGGTCGCGCGGAAACGCGCCACGGGCCCAAAGGCCGACGGCGGCATCAACTCGACATGCGCGTGCCCGGGCGGTTTCCAGGCGGCAACCGCCGCCGAGGCGCTGCCGAGTTGGATTTGCAGGTAGCCCAGGCGATGCACGCCGGCGGGCAGTGTAATCGTTCCGCTGTGTTCGCCATGCCGGCCTCCTTCCGCGCCATGCATCCCGTACCACGTCGCCACCGTGCGATTGTCCACCTCCAGATAGGACGCGTCGTCCGAAGCGGTGGCGAAAGTATATTGGGCTGCGGCCGGCACGGTGAACCACCCGGTAAATGTCGCAATGTAGTACGCGCTCGGCCCGAAAGGATTGGCTCCCAGGAAAATGTCCGGCACGTAGTCGCGCCCGGACGGCGTGCTGGCGCTGTTCAACAGGCGCGCCACTTCTGCCGCCGTGTTGATCGGCAGGTCGCTGCGGCAGGCGCGCGTTTCCACCAGGACGGCCGCCTCCGGTTTCCAACTGCCGCCCGCGGCGGGCAGATCGGGGCCGTAGCAGACATAGTAGGCCGTGTCCCCGCTGGAGGTATCGAAACAAACCCGGGTCGGTTCGCCTTGGGCGGTCCAAATCTTTTCGAACGCCACCGGTTTGCCGTCGGGATTGAAAATCCCGAACCCGCCCGGCGCATTCAAGCAAGGGGCGATGTCCACCACCCCCATCTTCGCCGGCCAGTCCGTTTGGGCGATTTTATCAATCCGCAGGCGCAACGGGGCTGTCGTCACGGGATTGTTCTGGGCGCGCGCGGGGCCTTGGGCCAAAACGCCACCGAGCAACGCCAGCAGCGCCGTGGCCAGTTGCTCCCGGAATTCTCTTCTTCCAGAAGTCCTAGCCATACGCGCAACGCGCTTTGTCCACCGGCATGCCCCGCAGGTCAATTTGCGCCGGATCCGCCGTGCCCAGGCCGGCTTGTTCGGCCAGCAGCATCGTATTCTCGCAAAATTCAAAAGGATGCGTTCCCCGGGCCGCGCGCGGTTCGTAACCCATCACCGCCGCGGCCACCGCATCCGTGGAGACCGGGTTCAATCCCACCACCAGAATTCCGGGCGTGATGCGCTTGACGACGGCGGCTTGATCGCACCACGGGCCTTCTCCTCCGGTCATGGCCGAGATGCCGTCCACAATGGCCAGGTCAATCGGCCGCGCCCCGCACAGGTCCACCACGATCCGCGGCACGCGCGAAAACGGGTCGCGCAACGCCGCCCCGGCCTTGATCCCCGGCAGCGCCAATTTTTCATAACCGTCGGGACTGTGCAACGGCGTCCGTCCTTCGGTGGCCTTTTCGCTGCCCGCTCCGCTGCCATAAAGCGAATTGGGGGTGATGCCAAACATGTTTTTCATCGAGAGCGTGACCCCGGCGGTCAGGTGGCGTTTTAGTTTGGCCAGGGAAATCATGACGTCGGTGTCCTGGTAAGAGTGGTTGAGATCGAAGGAGGAAAACATGAAACCACCCGATGGCACCGCCAGATGCGCGTAGGCTTTGCCGTGCCCCAAATTGCGCGTGTTTTCGTATTCCACCTTGCCCAAGGCGCCGATTGCCTTCACGTCCCATCCCGCCGCGACCAGGCTCGCCGCCAATTCCTCCTGGCTGTTGGTTGATTCGACCAGGCGCACGCGTGACGCCCCGGCCTGGAAGAGCAGCGACAACAAAGCCATGATCGTGGCGCTATGGGTCATATACGTTTCCCCAACGGGCAGGCCCAGGTACGACTTGAAATCTGTTCCGGTAAGATTGATTTTGATCGCAACCGTTTTGTTGCGCACCAGTTTGTCAACGCCTCCGATCAAATCAAAACCCTTTTCCAGCGCCGCTCTCACCTCCGCCCCGTAGCCAGGGCAGGCCACCAAGGCGACCTTGGCTTGGGAGCGGACGCTGGCGGGAAGATTCGTCTGGTCAGCCAGCGCGTCCAGTCCGCTCAAGGCCAATGGCCCTCCCAAGGCCAACGCGGCGCTGTGGCGGATAAAAGCGCGGCGGCCGCACTTAAGCCGGGGAGAATTGCCTTCGAGCATGGCTGAATTTTACCAGAATCCCGCCGAAAATCAATTCGTAAAGGCAACGCCCCAGCCACAGGCCGCAGGGCGGAGCGCCCGCCCTGCTTTCCCGGCCAACCCATGACTCACGCATTGCTTCGTAAATTGCGAGGCGCCTCTCACTTTTTGGACAGTTCCCATAGCAGGGAACGCCGTCCCGATTCGGAATCGGGATCAAGGCCGGCGCCGCGCCGCGACCCCGCCAAAAACTGGGATGCGCCCTAAATTGCGTTGCGGGGAGAAATTTGGCTGGTTCGTCCCGTCCCGGTTTGATAAGCTTGCCTTTATTGGAGAATCAACCAAGATTTCGCTCCCGATTATGCCTAGCGCCGCCGGCCTTCCAGCCGCCATCACCCCCGATGGCGCGCCCGATCCATTGGCCTGGTTCGCCGGCATGATGGATCATTGTTATGACTACGCGGAAGCGGCCAGGGCGCAGGGCCGGCCCATCGTGGGCATCATGTGCGAATTTACACCGCGCGAAATCATCCTGGCTGCCGGCGCCGTGCCCGTCTGCCTTTGCGGCGGTTCGGCCGCGACCATTCCCACGGCGGAGCAATTCCTGCCCGCCAATTTGTGTCCGCTCATCAAATCCACCTTCGGTTATCACGCCGCCGGCAGCAATCCGTTTCTGAATTGGGCGGAGTTGGTCGTCGCCGAGACGGCCTGCGACGGCAAAAAGAAAATGTTCGAGCTGATGGGCGCCACCAAACCGATGTATGTGCTCGAACTGCCGCAAAAGTCGGATGAGGCCGACGCGCTGGAACATTGGATCGGGGAGGTGCGCAAGTTCAAGGAGCATCTGGAGCAACGGTTTCAAACCCCCCTGACGGAGGAGAAACTGCGCGACGCCGCCCGGCTGATGAACCGAGAGCGCGGATTGCGGCGGCAACTGGCCGCCCTGATGACGCGCGATCCCCCGCCACTGACGGGACGGCAATTGATTGAGCTTAAAAGCATTATCTCCGGCATCGAAGCGGACCTTCAGCAGTATGAACGGGCCATCCAGTGGTTCGGTGGCCGCACCGCTTCTCCCTCGCCCGGCCTCGGCAAAATCCGGGTTCTCCTGACGGGTGTGCCGATGGTCCACGGCGCGGAGCGGGTCTTGGAACTGATCGAAGACGCCGGCGCGGTCGTGGTCGCCATGGAAAACTGCACCGGCCTCAAACCCATTCTCGACGATGTGGATTTGGACGAGCCGGACATTCTTGGCGCCATCGCGCGCAAATACTACCACCTGCCCTGCTCGGTCATGACGCCCAACGCCCGGCGTTTCCAAACGCTGCGCTCCCTCGCCGCGCAATTCCGGCCCCACTGCGTCATCGAGCTGATCTGGCAGGCCTGCCTCACCTACGACATCGAGTCCTTCCAGGTCCGCAAACTGGCCGGGGAAGAGCTTCATCTTCCCTACCTGAAAATCACGACCGATTATTCGCCGTCGGATTCGGCGCGAATTTCGGCGCGTGTCGAAGCCCTGTTTGAAACCATTCGCGCCAGGCTCCCTTAAAGCAAGCTGGCAGATCAAACCACCCTGCACCCGCATGAAATCAGCGCCGCAAATTCACCTCTCGGATGTCCAGGCCGTCTATTCCGGGCCGGAAGGCCGCCTCTGGGAACTGCTCATGGGCGAACAAATTCATATTGGCGGCTTTCAATCTTCCATGGACCTCGCCCAGCGGGCGGGCATTGCCGCCGGCTGGGAGGGCGTTGACCTCTGCTGCTGCACCGGCGCCGGCATGAGGTTTTTGGCCCGCTTCCTCAAGGTGCGGCGCATGACCGGCGTGGACGCCACCCCCGCCGTGCTGGAACTGGGCCGCCGCCGCTGCGCCGAAGAAGGCCTCGCCGAAAAAACTTCGTTCGTCAAAGCCAATGTCTGCGCGACCGGCCTGCCGTCCGCCCGGTTCGATTTCGTGTGGGGCGAAGACGCCTGGTGCTACGTCGAGGACAAGGCGAAGTTGATCGCCGAGGCGGCCCGGCTGATCAAACCGCAAGGCAAAATTGTTTTCACCGACTGGATGGAAGGCCCGGTTGAATTGACGGGGGCCGAGGCTGGCCGCTATCTCGGTTTCATGAAATTTCCCAGCGTGCTCACCCTCGGCGAATACCAGTCCCTGCTTCAAGCCAGCGGCTGCTCGGTGCGGGTGGCCGCATAACACCGGACGCTTCGCCTCCAGCGTGTCGCTTTATCTCAAAATGATCGAAAAACAACTCACCTACGACGCCCTGAAAATCATCGGCTTCGACCTCGCCCTCGCGCAAAGTCTCATTGCTGAAATGCGTTTTATTCAATCGCTCGCCCAGACCGGAAAAATCAGCCAGGGCCTCATCGTCGCCGAAAAAGCCGGGTAAAACCGGCCCGCACCATGGACGTGTTCCTGACCAGCCCGTGGATCCCCGCCGAATGGATCCGGGCGCACGGCTTGCAGCCGCGCGGCCTCTGGTCGGCGGAAAATTTCCCGGACGGCGCGTGGCCGCTTTCCGCCGGGGTGTGCGCCTTTGCCGAGGCCGCGATCCGGTTTGCCGAAGCGCGGACCGATGGCGCCGTGATTTTTTCGACGGCCTGCGACCAACTGCGGCGCGGCTGCGACGCCGCCCTTCTCCATGGACAGCGCCGCGCCTTTTTGTTCAACCTGCCGGCCACCTGGCAGACCGCGGCGGCCGGGCAAATTCTCCGCTCCGAACTGGAGCGGCTGGGGAAGTTTCTTTTGTCCATCGGCGGCCGCGCGCCGTCGCCGGAAGGGTTGCGGCGGGAAATGTTGCGTTCCAGCGGGACGCGACAGCGTTTGCTCGAATCAGCCCCGGCCAGTTCTCCTCGCGGATTTGCCCAAGCGGTGGCGCGCTTTCATTGGGACGGCGCTTTTTCGCCGCCGCCGCCGGCTGCTCCGGCCGATCAAACTCCGCTCGCCCTGGTCGGCGGGCCGTTTCTCGCGCGGGACTGGAAATGGCTGGACGAATTGGAAGCCGCCGGCGGCCGGGTCGCGCTCAACGCCACCGAAATGGGCGAGCTTAGCCTGGGGCCGGCTTATGAATTTGAGGCGGGCGCCATCCCGCCATTCGACGCCCTGGTCCGCGGCTGCTGCGACCACCTCATTGCGGTGTTCCAGCGGCCCAACACCCGGCTTTATTCCTGGCTGGAGCCGCGGCTGGCCTCCCGCCGCGCACGCGGCATCGTGCTCTGGCATTTCACCGGCTGCGATTTGTGGCGGGCCGAGGCGCAGACCTTGCGGGAAACTTTTGGCCTGCCCGTTTTGCTGCTCGAAGCCAGCGGCGAAGCCGGCGCCGCCCCGCGCGAGCGCAACCGCCTCCAGGCTTTCGTGGAAACGCTGCGATGAACGCCGCGCCGCGCAAGTTGAATTTGGACGAGTGGGACGGCCGCTACGAGCAGCTCCGGCGCGACGGCCTGCGCGAAACCGCTTACGGCGGGGCGTTGCGACGCCATGTTGTCCGCGAAAAGGATTTTCGCCTGCAACAATTGCAGTTCGACAACTCGCCCGCCGCCCTGCGCCTCTGGAATTTTCTGCTGACGGAAAACCAGCGCCTGCATCAGGCCCGCGCCGGCGGCCACAAAATTGTCGGCACGATGAAGGATCTCGGCACCGTGCCGGTCATGGCCTACGCGCTGCCGGGGGTGCGGGCCTTTTATCCGGACGGGGCGTGGTGGACGCCCTGCCTGATGGAATGCAGCGACCAACTGCTGCACCAGGCGGAAAGGATGGGCCTGGACGCCTCCTTTTGCCCGGTGCGCGCCATGCTCCCGGCCTTCCTGAATGGCGCCCATTTCCCGCGGCCCGATTTGCTGGTTTGCAGCACCGGCGCCATCTGCGATGATTTTTCCGCCATCGCCCAGCGCCTGGAACATCTCGGCCATGCCATCCTCTGGTGGGAAATCCCACGCCGCCGCCAGCCCGATTCGGGCGAAACGGCCTGCGCCCTGCCGGGCAGGCTCGCCGCCCCGCAAATTCAAGTGGACTGCGTGCGGACAGAATTGCAGCGCGTGGCCAACGCGCTGGGCGAACTGGCCGGAAAAACCCTGGACAACGACGGTTTGGCCGCCGGCATTCGCGCGGCCAATCAAGTCCGCCGCCGGCTGGACTCCTTGCGCCGCGCCGTTTATGGCGCGCCCGCCCCGCCGCTGCCCGCCCTGGAAATGCTCGTCGCAGAAATGCTGGCCCTTCATTTCTGCTCCGACCGCCAGGAAACCATCGCCGTGCTCGACGATTTGCTCGCCGAGGTGCAAGCGCGCCTGCGGCGCCACCAGTTTATCGCCGGCCCCGGGGCCGCGCGCATTTTCTGGGTGAATCCGGTCGCGGATTTGCGCGCCATGAACTTGTTGGAGGATCTGGGCGGACGCCTCTGCGGCTCGGATTACATGTTCACCCACGCGCTGGATTTGATTCCCGAAGATCTGCCGCCGCTGGAAGCCCTGGCCCGTACCGCCCTGGCCGATCCCATGGTCGGCCCGACGGCCGACCGCGCGGCCCGCATCGTCCGCGAATGCCAGGCCGGCGGCGCTGAGGCCGTGGTCGTCTCGCGCATTCCCGGCGCCAGCCACTGCGCGCGCGAGGGGGAAATCATCCTGGCCATGGTGCGGCGGGAAATCGGGATTCCCGCCATCGAACTGGAAATTCCGCCGGTGTGCGATGCCCTGCGGCCGAGCCTGGTCTCGCGCTTGCAGGCGCTGGTGGAAACCGCGCAAGCCCGGAGGACAACATGATTTGCGCTGGCATAGACGCAGGCTCGCGCGCCATCAAGGCGGTCTTGTTCGACACCGGCCAGGGGCAAATTCTCGCCTCCGGCCTGAGCGACCAGGGCGTGGAACAGGAACGGCTGGCCACCGAACTTTTTGAAAAACTGTTGCGGGAAGCCGGACTGGAGCGGTCGCAGATTTCCGGCGTGGTCGCCACCGGCTACGGGCGCAATGCCGTCCGTTTTGCCGACACGACCATCACCGAAATCACCTGCCACGCCCGCGGGGTCCACCGCCTGGCGCCGGACGCGCGCACCATTGTCGAAATCGGCGGACAGGACAGCAAGGTCATCAGCCTGGAAGAGGGCGGGCGCGTGCGCGATTTTGCCATGAACGACCGTTGCGCGGCGGGCACCGGGCGTTTCCTGGAAATGGTCGCGGCGCGGCTGGACATGGATTGGGCAGAACTGGCGGAACTCGGACGCCAAAGCAAAAAGCCCGCGCTGATCAGCAACATGTGCGTGGTCTTCGCCGAGACGGAAATCATCGGCCTGCTGGCGGAGGGCCAGCCCTTGCCGGACGTGGTGGCCGGCGTGCAAAACGCCATCGCCACCCGGGTGGCGGCCCTGGCCGGCCGGTTCATTTCGCCGCCGGTTTATTTCACCGGCGGGGTCGCCTTGCTGCCCGGCATGGCCCGCGCGCTGGAGGAGGTTCTGGCTTGTCCGGTCCGCGTCGCGCCGCAACCGCAGTTCACCGGCGCTCTCGGCGCCGCCCTCTCCGCCGCCGCCATAAAGCCCGCCGGTGGCGGCCTCTGACCAGAGTTTACTTGGGGAGAAGTCTCATCCGAATTCCAAAGTCATCAACCACGCTGAAGTGCCCTGCCCAATCATCGCGCAAGGCCAAAGCGGTGGAGACACGTTCAGCGGTAACCGCGGACGACACCTGAGAGATTCGAAAGAGTATTACGCCGTGCGACGCTCCTGCGCCCTGCCGGCAAACAAGCTGCCCAAAGTCTTTGTCAAACGTCATGAGCAACCGATGTTCCCTGTGGGCGCGCGCCAGCACATCCTTATCGGGAATGCCGGGCGCGCTTTCGCGAATCCAAAGCACGTCATGGCCATTCTGCCGCAGTTTGACAACGCAGTCCTCAGAGATGTTCTCGTTGGCGCACAGGCGCATGGCCGGGATTATTTGGCCGGTGCAAAAGCTTTTTCTTCGCTCAACCGTTCTTGGGCATAGGCGGCGCAGGCTCTCACCTGCTCACGGCTCAGCCGATAGTTGCGCATGATCTCTTCTTCCGGCCATCCTTGCGCGATCAGGCCCAGGACGAACTCAACCGCCAGCCTCGTGCCCCGAACCACCGGTTTCCCCACCAAAACGGCCGGATCAACCGTAATGTAATCGTGGCAGTTCATCGCTCTGTAAAATACCGCCAAACGCGCGATTTGTCACCACGAAAAACTATTTGGAAATACAAATTCCACCGTCCTGCGGTCCCGTACTTATCCGCCGTGGATTTTCCTGCCCTTCCCCGTCCGCGAACCAGACGAAGGGACACAGGTTGGCGATGCGCCAGGCCCATTTCGACCCGGCGGCGGGCTATGAACAAAGCTCGTCATTTGCAAAAGCAATTCACACCCGTCTCATAAGGGGAAAAGTCTGGTGCTGACCTGTTCATTTGCAAGGGTTTAATTGGTCTTCGGGGTAAAATGAGATTTTGATTTTTCCGAGTTTGGCTTTTGGGTTTGGTATGCGCCTGTTTGGGCGCGTGTGCTGTCCCATAGCTTTATTGGAAGCCGGGGAAATACGCCTGCTCGGGCCGCGCCAAGTGGCGAAAGCTGCCGCCTGCTGTCCCATAGCACGCCAGCAAATTGAGCAGATCATATTTCTCCCAGAGCGCCGCCCGCAAAATCGTGAACAGCCGGGTGAAGCTGTGCGCCCAGTTGGAGAGGTGACTGAGGTAGCGCAACAGCACGTAGGTCAACAGCGCCGTCCACACCTGCCAGCGCACGGCGTTGGCGTTGTGGCCCAGAAAATCCGCCAACTGCAAGGTCTGCTTGATTTGTTTGAAGAAGACTTCGATCTGCCAGCGGCAGCGGTAAAGGTCGGCCACGCTGCGCGGACTCCACTCCAGGTTGTTGGTCAGGAAGGTCATTTCCCGTTCCTCTCCATCAATCTCGACCAGCGCCACCACCCGGCGCATCAACTCCGGCGCGGGTTTGTTCTCGTTGCTCAGGACGATCACTTCGTCGCGCAAAATCTTCGGGTCTCTGGAGGCGGGCATTTTCCGCACCACCTCATAGCCCATGTTCTCCTTGGCCCGCGTCACCCAAAAGACCCCGCGCCCGTCCAAATCCCGCAAGTGGCCGAAGTCCACATAACCCTTGTCGAACAAGGCGATTTCGCCGCTCTTCAAGTCGGCGCACAGTTCCCGCGCCCGTCGGTTGTCGTGCTCGGCGGCAGTGTCCACAATGACAAAACCGGGCAAAAGATTCTGCAGATTCAACCGCATATGGGTTTTGGCGGCGGCCTTGCGCCGGCGGTGCTTGGCCCAGTCCAGGCAGTTGGCCACCAGTTCCATGGTCGTGCTATCAATCACATGGATGGGCATCTTGAAACGGAAGGCGGGGCCACGGCGCTGGCCCGCGGCAAAGCCGGGCGTCTGTGCTTTCAAATGCTCCAGGACCCGCCAGAAGAGTTGTTCGGCCATCTGGGCCGGACGCTCCCGGTTGGCGTGGGAGAGGCCGTTGCGGCTGGGGGCGCTGGCGCCGCGCAAAGTGGACAGCGGCCCGGAATGCAATTGCAGCGAGTCGCACAGATCGTTGAGTCCGATGCAATGGGTGAGTTGCGCGTCCAGCAAACTGACCGTGTGACTCCACGGACTGAAGGTGCGCGACTTATCCAGAGCCCCGGTCTCCCGCGCTATTTTGGAGACTTCATGCGCAGGAATGAGATTGCAAATCTGGCGCAAAACGTTAAACCGGGACCGTGTTGGTTTGATTTTTTTGTTTTTCATGCCTGCCTTGTGGCAGGTTCAAATGGTCAAGCCAACACTTTTTTCCAATTTCCTGTGGGATGGCTGTGAAAGCAATTCATGTCTGACAAAACCGCCCTCGTCAAAGCCTGCGCATTGTGAAATTGATTTGACAGGCATATGCCGCGTTACACCGACTGGCCCGGTTCGGCGATCCCGCGCCGCTCGCTTCCGGAATGCAACGGAGGCTTCATCGCGGGATTCGCTGCAGACGGTTTGTTGAACCCTTTCCCAGGATGCAGTATCAAAGGCGAGATGGCCAGGCCAAATGACAAACCACAACCACCCATCCACAAGCAAATCAATGCCACACCAACGTCCTCAGCGGATGACTCTCCGAGAGACAACATCTTCTCCATGTAGTGGTTGACGGGGCGCAGCTCGCCAAGGAGCCCCATGAACTGCTCCAGAGCGAACAAGCAGGCCACAATGGACGCGATAATCCAGAACACACGAACCACCCGCCGATTCACAAGGTGGGCCAGCAAAGCAATAATCCAGAATAGCAGCGCAATGGCGGCCACCATAATGCTCACACCATCAGGACCTCCTTCGTTGTGTGCCCAATATTCCGTATGACTCCAGACAAGCCAAACGCCCAGCATCAAAGAACAGATGGCGACCTCAGCAAGGCACAGAAATCTCAAATCTCTTAGAATCTTCATTTGTTCACCGAGGCTTTAACAGTGTAGCTGCCGAGCCCTGGATTGCAAGCCCTCACATTTAGCCAAGCCGTGCGCGGGTCGCGGTGCGAAAGAAGCAATTCATGGCTCGCTAAACCGGATTCAAGGCGGTATTCTGGTTGAAAAGTGGAGGGGCAAAGGGGACACGCGCCAAAAACATGCCGGATCAAAAACAGGAATTGCTGCGAGAGCTGCCAGCCATCACGAATTTGCTGAAAAGCGAAACCGCCGCCCGCTGGCTCCGGCAACATCCGCAGCCGCTCGTGACCGAATGTCTGCGCCGCGCGCTGGCCGGATTGCGCGAGCAAATCCTCCACGGCGGGGCCGCCGCCGGCGGCGCGCCCCCCATCACCGCTGAGGCGGCGCTGGCGCAGGCGGACAAATTGCTCCAGCACGCCACCGAGCCGCATGTGCGCGAAGCCATCAACGCCACCGGCATCATCCTGCACACCGGCCTGGGCCGCGCCGTTCTGCCGGAAGGCGTGGTGGACTCGATGATGGGCGGGTTGAAGGGTTATTGCACGCTGGCGGTGGACCGGGAATCGGGCGAACGCGCCGAGCGCGATGAATTGGTGGAATACATTCTGACGGAGCTGACCGGGGCGGAGGCGGCCACAGTCGTCAACAACAACGCCGCCGCCACTCTGCTCGTCCTCGCCGCGCTGGCCGCGCCCAGGGAAGTCATCGTCTCCCGCGGACAGCTCATTGAAATCGGCGGTTCCTTCCGCCTGCCGGAAGTGATGGCGCAGAGCGGCGCGCGGCTCGTCGAAGTGGGCGCGACCAACCGCACCCATCTAAAGGATTACCAAAAAGCCGTCACGGAAAACACCGCCGCCATCCTGCGGGTCCATCCCAGCAATTATCGCGTCGTCGGTTTCACCAGCGAAGTCGCCCTGCGCCAACTGGCCGAACTGGCCCACGAGCCGCCATTTGATTTTGATGGATGATCTCGGCGCGGGCGCGCTGGTGGATTTGCAACCATTCGGCCTGCCCCACGAGCCGACCGTGCGCGAATCCATCCAGGCCGGCGCGGACGTCGTCCTGTTCAGCGGCGACAAACTCATCGGGGCCGGCCAGTGCGGCGTGATCGTGGGACGAAAGGCCTTGATTGAAAAGCTCCGCAAACATCCCCTCATGCGCGCCGTCCGCGTGGACAAGACCTGCCTGATGGTTCTGGAGCGGACGTTGCAATTGTTCCGCGACCCGGCACGGCTGCCGCGCGAACATCCGACCTACCGCATGATCTGCACGCCGCCGGACGCCCTGAAAGCGCGGGCCAAAAAACTCGCGCGCCTGATTTCCGCCGCGGCCCCCGCCGCCACAACTGAAATCGCCCAAAGCCAGGCCTTTCTCGGCAGCGGCTCGCTGCCGACGGAGGCGCTTGCCAGTTTTGTCGTGACGGTTTCCCTGCCGGAAATGAGCGCCTCCGATCTGGCGCGCAAGCTGCGGCTGGATCGCGCCTGCGTTTTTGGCCGCATCGAAAACGACCGCGTCTGCCTGGATGTCCGCACTTTGGCCGACGAACAAGTGCCGGCGGTCGCCGCCGCGTTTGGCCGGCGTCGCCCCATGACTGCGCTGCGCCGCAACATCATGCTCGGCACCGCCGGGCACGTGGACCACGGCAAAAGCGCGCTGGTGAAACTGCTCACCGGTTGCGAAACCGACACGCTGGCCGAGGAAAAACAGCGCGGCCTGACCATTGACCTCGGCTTCGCGCCCTTGCCAACTGGCCGACAAACGCGTGGTCGGCGTGGTGGATGTGCCCGGCCACGTGGATTTCATCCGCAACATGGTCGCCGGCGCGCACGGCATTGACGTGGTCATTTTTGTCGTCGCGGCCGACGACGGCATCATGCCGCAAACGCACGAGCACCTGCACATTCTCACCCTGATGGGCCTGCGCCACGGGCTGGTGGCGCTGACGAAAATGGATCTGGTGGACGCCGCCCGGCGGGATTTTGTGGTCCAGGATTTGCGCCGGCTGCTGGCGGAAACGTTTCTGGCGGACGCGCCCATTTGTCCGGTCTCCAACATCACCTGCGAAGGGTTCGACGATTTTTTTGAGGCGCTGAACCGGGCAGTGGATGCGTGCGGGGACCGGCCTTGCGCCGGGCCTTTCCGGTTGTGGGTGGAGGATGCCTTCTCCATCCGCGGCACGGGCACGGTCGTCACCGGCATTCCCACGCATGGCCGGGTGCGCCCCGGCGACGAACTGCATCTGTTGCCCGCCGGCCTGGCCGGGCACGTCCGCCGGATGCAGGTTTACGGCGAGGACGCCGCGGAAGGAAGCGCCGGGCGAATGCGTCGCGCTGAACCTTCCGGAACTGGACCACGAAGCCGTGCGCCGCGGCATGGCTGCTCTGTCAAACCAACTTGTTCGAGCCGGCCACGCTGGCCGAGGCGGAATTGCAAATTCTCAAATCCATCCCG
The DNA here is from genome assembly GCA_963707025.1 of uncultured Verrucomicrobiae bacterium. Taxonomy (GTDB): domain Bacteria; phylum Verrucomicrobiota; class Verrucomicrobiia; order Limisphaerales; family Palsa-1400; genus JBEKOF01. Next base: position 67,148 of record CAVPOM010000012.1, read on the forward strand.
GGCAAAATCGAGGACTACCTCGAAGTCCAGCTCCATGTTGGAACCGCCTCGGTGTCGGCGCGCTTGGCCATGCTGGAAAACCCCGCCATGACCGGCGGGCAACGGCAATTTGTCCAGCTTCGCCTCGCCGCGCCGCTGCCGCTCGTGCCCGGGGACCGGTTTGTGGTGCGGGCCAATGTCGCCGCGGCGGGCGGCGGCGGGCTGACGACCATCGGCGGCGGACAAATTCTCGGCTTGAGCAATGTGCGCTTGCGCCGGAAAAAGCCATGGACGCTCGACCTGCTCGCCTCCCGCCGCGAAGCCGTCCAGGACCCGCTGCGCTGGTGTGAACAGATGGTGTGCGAAAGCCAGCCGCCCGCCACCGTGGCCAGCCTCCAAAAAAAATGCTGGAGCCGCCCCGAGGAAATCGCCGGAGCGCTCGAACAACTGCGCGCCGAAAACCACCTGGTCCAGGCGCCCGGCGGCGGCTGGCTTCATCGGGCGGTCGTGCAAAAGATGGCGGAGAACATTCTCGCCGCCGTCCAGACTTTTCACGCGGCCAACCCGCAGCGCGCCGGCCTCAGCCGCGAAGAACTGCAGGCCGCCCTCCCATCCCATCCCGTTTTGCTGGAGGCGGCGGCGGAATCGCTGCTGGACTCCAAACAACTCGAACGCCACGGCGCCCTGCTGGCGCGGGCCGGTTGGAACGCGCGGATTCCAGACCGCGACCAGCGCCTGTGCGACCAGCTCGCCGCCCAATTGCAGCAAGGCGGCTGCTCCCCTCCGGGTTTGGCCGAACTGGCCGCCTCCGCCAACGAGCCGCTGCCGCGCGTCCTCGCCATGGCGCGATTGCTGGCGGAACGCGGCCTGGTGGCGCGGCTGGATGAGCAGATGTGGATGCACCGCGACGCCGTGGAAGCCGGCAAGCAAACCGCCCTGAAGCTTTTCACCCGCGCCCCGGCCTTTTCCACGATGGAATTCCGCGACGCCCTCGGCGTCAGCCGCAAATTCGCCGTGCCGCTGGTGGATTACCTGGACAAAATCCGCTTCACCGTCCGCTCCGGCAACAACCGCACTCCGGGAGCGGAGGCCAAAAAACTTTTGCCATGAAGATTGATTTTGCCAAACGCCGCCGCGTCATGGAGCGCTCCCAGCTTCTCGGACACTGCATCTGCGACGTGCGACGTCCCTGCCCCTGCGATCTTCTTCGCGAACAGAACCTTTGTCCCTGCGCCGGAGAGCGGCCGGAGGCCCTGGAGACGGCCGAGGTGAAATTGACCCAACTGGTGCGCAACGCCGGCTGCGCCTCCAAGATCGCGCCCGCCGACCTGGACGCGGTGCTGGCCCGGCTGCCGGCGGTGGATGATCCGGCCGTGATTTCCGGACTGGCCGCCGCCGATGACGCGGCCATTTACCGCATTGCCGGTGATCTTTGCCTGGTGCAGACGGTGGACGTTTTCACCCCTTGCGTGGATGACGCGCGGCTTTTCGGCAAAATCTGCGCGGCCAATTGTCTGTCGGACATCTACGCCATGGGCGGCGAACCGCGCACGGCCTTGAGCGTGCTGGCGTTCCCTTCGGAAAAACTGCCGGGCGAAATCATTTTCCAGATGCTCGACGGGGCGATGGAGGTTTTCAAGGAAGCCGGGCGTCGCCCTCGTTGGCGGACACAGCGTCAAGGATGATGAAATCAAACTCGGCTTTGCCATCACCGGCTTGATCAATCCCGCCGTGGCTGCCGCGCTGGAGAATCCCAAGGCCGGCGACGCGCTGGTCCTGACCAAGCCGCTCGGCACGGGTGTGCTGGCCTTTTGCCGCCAAATCGGGCGCGATTTTCCGGCCGGCATGGCCGCGGCTGAACTTTCCATGGCCGCGCTGAACCGGGCGGCCGCGGAGGCGATGAAGGAAGCGGGCGCGTCGGCCTGCACGGACATCACCGGCTTCGGCCTCTTCGCGCATCTGCTGCGCCTGCTGCGGGCGGGCGGACTCGGCGCGGAAGTTTTCGCCGATGCGCTGCCGGCCTTCGACGGTGCGCTGGAGGCCCTGCGGCAGGGCGTGATTCCGGGCGCGATTGAGCGCAACCGCGAGTATGTCGGCGACGCGCTGCGCCTGGCCCCGGGCGTGGAGGAGGCGGCGGTGAACCTGGGGTTCGACGCGCAGACTTCCGGCGGATTGCTCATCGCCGTTCCCAGGGAGCGGCTGGAAAGCTTGCGGCAATCCCTGGCCCGGCGCGGCGCCGGCCGTGCTGTCATCGGCCAAATCGTGGCTGGCGCCGCCGGCCAAATTTTCCTTTCCCCGGCCGGCCTAAACGCGGCGCCCATGGCCAAATCCAATTCAGCCATTGAACCACAGCAAATTGAATCCATGAAAACACCCGCAAAAAATTCTCCGGCCCAGCACGAGGCTTGCTGCGCGGACGTGTTCCAAAACCAAAGCGCGGCCGGTTCCGCCGCCGAATCGCAAAAGGCTTTTGGCGGCCTGATGCGGTCGGTGCAATCGGCCGGCGCGCTGGATGAAAAGACCAAGGAACTCATTCTGTTCAGTCTGGTCGTGGCCAGCCGCTGCCAGCCGTGTTTTGAGGCGCACGCGCGCAAGGCGCGCGAGTTGGGCATCCCCCAGTCGGAACTGGACGAGGCGGCCTGGTGCGCCATCGCCCTGGGCGGCGCGCCCGTCAAGATGTTCTATCAGGAAAACCGGGAGCGGATTCAATCCGGCGCATCCTGACATTTTTCCTGCATTCGGGGAGCGCGCGCCCCCCGGCAAGGCTGTTATGCTTAAGATCAGGCTCTTAAGCAGCCCAGCCGCGGCGGTTGGCCCGGCGGACATATTGGGCGGCTTCCGGGTGGCTGGGGGAAATCATCTTCGGGCCGTCCCATTCCATTTTCTTGCCGGGGCCGACGCGCAGGGCGACGCAGCCCAGCAAAATGATTTCGGTCAGATAGGCGGCGATGTCGAAGTTGGAGTAGGCCGGAGGGCCTCCCCGCATCATGCGAATCCACTCTTCCTTGTGGCCCGGCGAATGCGGGAATTTCGTTGGCACGGCCTTGGCCGCCGGATGGTTGCGCATGTCGGTATATTCTTTTTCCTCCTTGAGCATGATATAGGATTCGGTGCCGTAATCGTCGGGTGAGAACAGCATGCCCTTGTCGCCCACGAGCAGGGCGCCGGCCGAGGGCAAACTCTTTGGTTTGCCTCTTTCCGGCGGTTTGACGTCCCAAGTCTCCTTGGTCAGGGCGGGAGGAGGGCGCAACGGGGTGGTGTTGCGGTGGTCGGGATTGCCGTCGTACCACCAGAACTTCAACGGCACCATGCCTTCCCGCTCTGGAAATTCAAAGCGGATGCGGGAGGTTTCGGGGAAAGTCTCCGGAAACATTTCCGACGATTCTTCCAGTTCGACCACGGTGGGGTAGCCGAGTTTGAGGGCGCGGGAGGGCATGTTGACCGTATGGCAGGCCATGTCGCCCAAGGCGCCGCAGCCGAAGTCATACCAACCGCGCCAGGCAAAGCCATGATAAGTGCCGCTCTTGAAAGGACGCAGTTTGGCGGGGCCGATCCAAAGGTCCCAATCCAGCGTGGCCGGCCAGACATCGGCGCGGGTCGGACGGTTGAGGCCCTGATCCCAGACCGGGCGGTTGGTCCAGACATGCAGTTCGCTGACATTGCCAATGACGCCCGCCTGCACCACCTCGACGGCGCGGCGCAATCCGTTGCTGGCACTGCCCTGGTTGCCCATTTGCGTGGCCAGATTCTTCGCCTTGGCCAAGTCCCGCACCTGGCGGGCTTCATAGACGGTCTGGGTGAGCGGCTTTTGGCAAAAGACATGCTTGCCCATATTGAGGGCGAACAGGGTGGCGATGGCATGGTTATGGTCGGGAATGGTCACCGTCACCGCGTCAATGGATTTATCCATTTCCGTCAGCATGGTGCGGAAATCACTGTACTTCCTGGCCTCGGGAACTCTCGCGGCCATTTTGTCCACATGCTCCTTGTCCACGTCGCAAAGGGCGACGAGGTTGACGTTGCTGTTGGTCTTCTGGCTGATGCCGATAATATCCCCCGTGTCGCTCTCCCCCTGGCCGCCGACGCCGATGCAGGCGACGTTAATTCTATCATTCGCCCCCCTGACGTTGCCGATGTAGGGAGCGGCGACCGGGGCGGCCGGGGCCTTGGGCTTGGTCACACAGGAGGCAAACGACGCGGCCGCCACCGCCAGGGCGCTGGCGCGCAAAAATTCGCGGCGGGATTGAGGCGGCAAGACGCTGGATTTATTTTCCTTGGAACCAGTTTTCTTTGTTTTCATAAGCACATCTTAGGGAAGACCAAATCGAAATCAAAGTTTTTTTAACGGGAAATGCCATTGGGCGCGTGGCCCCCCCCAGGGGCCGGAAGTGAAACTAGGTGAAATTAGGCGAAACCAGGTGAAACTAGGTGAAATTAACTGAAATTGACCGGTGGAACCTCCGCCTGAGCACGGCGGGTTGGAAGGCGGCCCCGCCTTCGCCAAGACAAGGCTGCGGCAGCCAGGGGAAACCCCGTTTGCCTCCTGGCGCAGTCTGACTTTTTTTGTCTGGCCCATGCCCCTCTTCACTATGGAAAGATAACAGTTGCATAGAAATTGTCAACGGGAATTTTGCAAAAAGAGACCTCTGCAAACGCCTGTAGCGGCGGTCTGTGACCGTCGCCATGCCGTTATTTCGGCAGGGCTTTAATTTCATTGTTGTAGTGTCGGCGCTGTGCGCCGAAGTCGAGCCACAGGCTCGACTCTACACCAAAATAAGGCACTGCCGAAATCCGGGCTAGTGTAAATGTTTCGTACGGAAGTCATGTAAAGCGTCCCAAACCAAGGCGTCCTGCTTTTTCGCAAAATGCGAAAGTCAGGGCATTCCTCCTCGTAGAACAAGGCGGATAAAGGAAGTGGCAACACATCTGCTAGAAGCGCAGCCATGACACGAATCGTTAGGAGGCTATTGCTGCTGTTTCTAATAATGGGCGCCAGCACCCAACTCAAAGGACAATCAGTGACTCTCGCGTGGAACGCGGACTCCGATCCGGCTGCGACCGGCTACACCATTTACTGGGGCACGGTGTCGGGAAACTACGTGGATTCTGAAGACACCGGAACAAATACCACCGTCACGATCACTAACCTCACTGCCGGGACCACCTACTATTTTGCCGTGACAGCTTACGATGGAGTGGGAGACGAAAGCAGCGACTCGACAGAGGTTGCCTATACAGTGCCGGCAGGGACAGGAACGACTTTCACCTTCGCGAGCTTGAACCAAACCTACAACGGAGCGCCAGAGAGCGTCGCGGTGACAACAATTCCGGCGAACGTGCCGGTGACGGTAACCTACAACGGTAGCAGCACCGCGCCGGTCAACGCGGGCGCCTACACGGTGGTGGCGACGGCGCAAAGCCCGGGATCAGGCAGCGCCACCAACACACTCATCATCAGCCCGGCGGCAGCCACCGTCAGGTTGAGCAACCTATTCGCCACCTACAACGGCAGCGCCCAAGCGGTCACAGTGACCACCAGCCCGGCCGGGCTGGCCACCACCACCACCTACAACGGCAGCGCCTCCTTCCCCATCAACGTCGGAAGCTACGCGGTGCTCAGCACCATCAACAACTCCAATTACACCGGCAGCGCCACCACCACGCTGGTCATCACCCCGGGGGCAGCCACCGTCACCTTGAGCGGCCTGTCCGCCGCCTACAACGGCAGCGCCCACGCGGTCACAGTGACCACAAGCCCGGCCGGGCTGGCTACCACCACCACCTACAACGGCAGCGCCTCCGCCCCCATCAACGTCGGAAGCTACGCGGTGCTCAGCACCATCAACAACTCCAATTACACCGGCAGCGCCAGCGGAACCCTGGTGATCTCGGGCACCAACGCCACCGTGGTCCTGGGCAACCTGGCGCAGATTTACACCGGGAGCGCATGCCCGGTTACCGCCACCACAACGCCCAGCGGGCTGGCCGTCAATCTCCAGTACAACGGGAGCGGCAGCGCGCCCACCAACTGCGGGAACTACACCGTGGTGGGGACCATCAGCAGCACGAACTACTCCGGCAGCGCCAGCGCCACGCTGGTCATCACTCCGGCGGCAGCCACCGTCACCTTGAGCGGCCTGTCCGCCGCCTACAACGGCAGCGCCCACGCGGTCACGGTGACCACAAGCCCGGCCGGGCTGGCTACCACCACCACCTACAACGGCAGCGCCTCCGCCCCCATCAATGTCGGGAGCTACGCAGTGCTCAGCACCATCAACAACTCCAATTACACCGGCAGCGCCAGCGGAACCCTGGTGATCTCGGGCACCACCGCCAGCGTGGTCCTGGGTAACCTGGCGCAGATTTACACCGGGAGCGCATGCCCGGTTACCGCCACAACAACGCCCAGCGGGCTGGCCGTCAACCTCCAGTACAACGGGAGCAGTAGCACGCCCACCAATTGTGGGAACTACACCGTGGTGGGGACCATCAGCAGCACGAACTACTCCGGCAGCGCCAGCGCCACGCTGGTCATCACTCCGGCGGCAGCCACCGTCACCTTGAGCGGCCTGTCCGCCGCCTACAACGGCAGCGCCCACGCGGTCACGGTGACCACAAGCCCGGCCGGGCTGGCTACCACCACCACCTACAACGGCAGCGCCTCCGCCCCCATCAACGTCGGAAGCTACGCGGTGCTCAGCACCATCAACAACTTCAATTACACCGGCAGCGCCAGCGGAACCCTGGTGATCTCGGGCACCAACGCCACCGTGGCCCTGGGTAACCTGGCGCAGATTTACACCGGGAGCGCATGCCCGGTCACCGCCACCACCACACCCAGCGGGCTGGCCGTCAATCTCCAGTACAACGGGAGCGGCAGCGCGCCCACCAACTGCGGGAACTACACCGTGGTGGGGACCATCAGCAGCACGAACTACTCCGGCAGCGCCAGCGCCACGCTGGTCATCAGCCCGGCGGCAGCCACCGTCATCTTGAGCAACCTATGCGCCACCTACAACGGCAGCGCCCAAGCGGTCACGGTGATCACCAGCCCGGCCGGTCTGGCCACCACCACCACCTACAACGGCAGCGCCTCCGCCCCCATCAATGTCGGGAGCTACGCAGTGCTCAGCACCATCAACAACTCCAATTACACCGGCAGCGCCAGCGGAACCCTGGTGATCTCGGGCACCACCGCCAGCGTGGTCCTGGGTAACCTGGCGCAGATTTACACCGGGAGCGCATGCCCGGTCACCGCCACCACAACGCCCAGCGGGCTGGCCGTCAATCTCCAGTACAACGGGAGCGGCAGCGCGCCCACCAACTGCGGGAACTACACCGTGGTGGGGACCATCGGCAGCACCAACTACTCCGGCAGCGCCAGCGCCACGCTGGTCATCAGCCCGGCGGCAGCCACCGTCATCTTGAGCAACCTATGCGCCACCTACAACGGCAGCGCCCAAGCGGTCACGGTGATCACCAGCCCGGCCGGACTGGCCACCACCACCACCTACAACGGCAGCGCCTCCTTCCCCATCAACGTCGGAAGCTACGCAGTGCTCAGCACCATCAACAACTCCAATTACACCGGCAGCACCAACGGAACCCTGGTGATCTCGGGCACCACCGCCAGCGTGGTCCTGGGCAACCTGGCGCAGATCTACACCGGGAACGCATGCCCGGTCACCGCCACCACAACGCCCAGCGGGCTGGCCGTCAACCTCCAGTACAACGGGAGCGGCAGCGCGCCCACCAACTGCGGGAACTACACCGTGGTGGGGACCATCAGCAGCACCAGCTACTCCGGCAGCGCCACCAACACGCTGCTCATCAGCCCGGCCACGGCCACCGTCACCTTGGGCGGACTAAACCAGGTGTATGACGGCAGCGCCGAGCCTGTGTCAAGCACAACATCACCGCCGGGAATCGCGCTGAAGATCACTTACAACGGCAGCGCCAGCGCGCCGGTCAAAGTCGGGAGTTACACCGTTCGTGCGATGCCGGTCAGCGCCAATTACGCGGGCGGCGCCACCAATACACTGGTCATCGCCAAGGGCTACGGGACCGTCCTGCTTGGCAACCTGAATCAAACCTACACCGGATCGGCCATCGTGGTGCAAAGCAGCACGGTGCCAGCCGGCCTGAGCGTCCGCATCACCTACAACGGCAGCACGAAGGCGCCGAGCAGAATCGGCCAGTACACCGTGGTGGGCACGATCGTGAACCCCGACTACACAGGAAGCGCCACCAACACCCTCACCATCAGCGCCAGCAAACAAGATGCGGTGGCAATGGAAACCGGGACGGCACAAGTGATGCTTTTTGCCCTCAACCAAATATGCGATGGAACGCCCAAGAATGTGGGAGTCGTGACCGTGCCGGGCGGGCTGGCAGTCACGCTGACCTATAATACCAACGGCCCACCGCTCAGCGCCGGCTCTTACACGGCCGTGGCAACGATCGTGGACCCCGACTACGCAGGGGCGGCCACCAATACACTGACCCTCTACGACCCAACCAACGCACTGATCTTAACGTGGCCGAGCGGCGCCAGCAACACCACCATTTACACGAGCACCAACCTCACCGACTGGCTGCCGTTGGGGATCGCCATCGGACCGACCAACCAACTGGTGGTCCCAAAGCAAGCCGGGAGCCGGTTTTACCAAGGGATCAACCTGCACATCGCGGCGCCGGCCCCCTAACCGGGCCAATCCCGCCGGGAGGCCGAAGCGGCGCGGCCGGGTGAGTTTCTAGCCGCCCTGGTTTACGCCGGCATTCTTGCGGCCTTTTCTTGGCATGTTTCCGACAGAATTGGCTTGCGTCAGGCCCGAACCTCCCCAACTATCCGGTGCTTGAAACCTTCTTCACAGCGTGACGGCGGCCCGGGATTCACCCTGCCCGCGGGCGAAAGTCATGCGTCCTGTTTGGACAACCGGCCATTCGCAATGGCGGGCAAATCTGAAATCGGATTGGAAAGGGAGGCGCGGGAGGGCGGGCGAAACCCTGGCTTTGAAGGAAGGAAAAGAACTCATAACTAAAAAACAATGAAAACTCATATCAAACACCTGTTGATCACACTGGCGCTGCTGGCGGTCATCCCTCCGGCCGGGGCGCAAAGTGGCTTCACGTTTAGCAACCTGGTGACATTTAGCGGCGCGAACGGTCTTGGGCCGCAAAACCTGGTTCCGGGAGCCAATGGCGCTTTCTACGGGGCAACCTACGGTGGAGGGACCAATGGTTATGGAGAGGTGTTCCAGATAGCCAGCAACGGAACGTTCACGGAATTATTTGCCTTTAATGGAAACAATGGAGCTTATCCGGACTATCTTACAGCCGGCAATGATGGAAACATCTACGGCATCACGGGCGGAACGGTCAATGAAGGCACCGGCGGTTCGGATTCCTGGGGGGAGTTGTTTCAGATGACCACCGGCGGAGCGCTGACGGTGTTGCATTCGTTGAACGGCCCCAGCGGCGAGGGCAGTCATCCGTCTGCCCCCTTGGTGGAAAGCAGCGATGGCAGTTTTTACGGCACCACTATGTTTTATGGCGCCGACTATGACGGCACCGTTTTTCGCTTCTTTAATGGCGCATTGGCTGTGCTGGCGCCCATCAGCAGCACCGGCGCCAACAACCCGACCTTCCTCGCCTTGAATGGCGGTGTTTACGGGGTAGAGGCGTACGGCGGCTCCGGTGACACAGGCGCGGTCGTCGAATTCAAAAGCGGCGCCTTGACAACGCTGTCTTCCTTCACTGGAGCCAATGGGGACTATCCGCAATTATTGCTCAGCGGCAATGATGGGAATTTTTATAGCGTCACCGCCACTGGCGGAGCGGCCAGTGGCGGGAGTTTTTGCAGGATTACGACCGCCGGAGTAATAACGACGTTGTTCTCCTTCAGCGGAACCAATGGCAATTACCCCCTTTCTTTAATTCTGGGCAAAGACGGCAATTTCTACGGAACGACGGGATACGGCGGCGCTAATTCCAACTCCAGCCCTTCCGGAGATGGAACGGTTTTTAAAATCACGCCCGGCGGGGCCGAGACCGTTTTATTTTCATTCGCGGGCACCAATGGGGCGACTCCCAACTCGCTGATACAAGCCGGCGACGGCAGTTTTTATGGCACCACCACCTATGGCGACGGCTCGGTGTTTGCCTTGCGGGCCAGCCCGCCCACTTTGGGAATTGCCGAATCGGGCAACCAATCTGTGCTGTACTGGGCGGCTTCGGCTGCGAATTATGTGTTGCAGACGACCACCAATGTGGCTTCCGGCAACTGGGCGAACGTCACCAATGGCACGTCCATTACAGGCGCCATGGTGCCCAATACTTCGCCTGCCGGCTTCTTCCGGCTGCAAGAGCAATAATAGAGGGCGGAAACGAACCGGCGAGGGCGCCGGCTGGAACCCGCGGGGCGCGTGTCCCCGAAAGGCTTGGCCACCGCTCCGGCGACCTCTGCAAAACGCGCGTCCACGATTGTAGCGGCGGTCTATGGCCGCCACCCGCAAACCGAGGGAGATAACGGAATGGCGGCGGTCGCAGACCGCCGCTACAGGCTTTTGGCAGAGGACCGCCTACGGGGTTGTCTTGGGCGCGGGCACCGCATCATCCGGCAGCACCTTGATGAGGATGTTGCGGAAACTGCAGGTGCCGTGATCGCCTTGCAACATGATGGGTCCCGGCGTCGTCACCCTGCTGTCCAGCTCGCTGCCGGTGGCCTTGTTGCACTCCACATTGTCATGCACCAGGACGCCGTTCAAGATGACGGTGATGCGGTTGCTGATGATGGTGGCCTCCACCGTCTGCCATTCGCCGGCCGGCTTGGTCACGAACTTGTCCGGCGCCTTGAACCCGTAAATGGAACCGTTGCAAGTGTTGTCGGGCAGGCGGTTGGGACGATAGTCGCCCAGAATCTGAATCTCGTGCCGGCCGCGGAGGAAGAAGCCGCTGTTGGCGTCTTGCGGGGTCATGTATTCGTAGCGGACGGTGAAATTCCAGAATTTGTTGGTCGTCAAAAGGTCGCTGCCATTGTGTTCCTCCTCCTGGGCAGTGTTTTTAAGGATGCCGCCCGGCTCGAGCGACCAGGAGGGCTTGCTGCGATTGCGCAGCCTCCAGCCGGTGAGGTCCTTGCCGTTGAACAAGGGGATGAAATCCTTTTCATCATCGGCGGCCGGCGCGGTCATGGCCATGGCGGCGGCGAATGTCAATGCGAGTAATGCGGCTGATTTCGTCATGCGTTCTCTTTTGAGGTGATGGTCAGGGCGTTACCTTACGGAAGGTGCAATCGAAGTCAATGGAGATTGTTCCATTTTAATGGACAAGGCAAACAGGCCGGGCTAATTTCCAAGCTGAAACCTGTGAAAAAATTCCTGATGGTTCTTGGCGGCATGATTATTTTGACCGCCCCGGCCGCTCGCGCGCAAGAGGAAAGGCCGCCCGTCCGCATCGCCATTGTCGGGCTGACGCACGATCATGCGCTCGGCTTCATCCCCAACACCCGGGACCGGAAGGATATTCAACTGGCCGGAATCGTGGAGTCCAACGCGCCCCTGGCGGCGCGTTACGCGGCGCGCTTTCACCTCGATACCAACCTCTTTTTCGCCAGCCTGGAGGATTTGCTGGCGCGAACCAACGTGCAGGCGGTGGCCACGTTTACCAGCACGTTCGATCACCGGCGCGTGGTGGAAACTTGCGCGCGTCTGGGAATAAAAACGGTCATGATGGAGAAGCCGCTGGCGGTCAACATGGAACATGCCCGCGCCATGGCGGCGGCGGCAAAAAAAGGCGGGCTGCAACTGCTGGTCAATTATGAAACGACCTGGTATGCCGGCAACCAGGCCGCCTATGCGCTGGCCTGCGAGCAACACGCGCTGGGAGATTTGCGCAAAATCGTGGTGCATGACGGCCATCGCGGGCCAAAAGAGATCGGCTGCTCGGAGACTTTTCTCTCCTGGCTGACCGACCCGGTGCTCAACGGCGGGGGCGCGCTGAATGATTTTGGGTGCTACGGCGCCGACCTGGCCACCTGGCTGATGCAAGGACAACGGCCCCTTTCGGTTTTTGCCGTCACCCAGCAAATCAAGCCGGAGATTTATCCCAAAGTGGAGGACGAGGCCACCATCGTGATCACTTATCCAAAGACTCAGGCCATTCTGCAAGCTTCCTGGAACTGGCCGTTCGACCGGAAGGACATGGAAATCTATGGCCGCACCGGTTATGTGCTGGTGCCGCGCCCCAACGCGCTGCGGGTGCGTCTGAGCAACGCCGCGGAAAGCCAAACCAACGATCTTCCCAAGCTGACCGGGCCGTCGGCCGACTCGCTTTCTTATCTTGCCGCGGTGGTTCGCGGCGACATCCAGCCTTTCGGGGCTTTCCTCGCTCCCTGTCAATATGACCGTGGTGGAAATTCTGGACGCCGCCCACCAATCGGCCCGAACCGGCCGCCGGGTTGATCTTCCCGCCCAGGCCGACGGAGCCTCTCCGAAATAGCGCCGCGGCATCAGCGCTGGAAGAGGTAAGCCTGCCCGCTGATGTGGGTGAGATAGAAGGAATCGGTCTTGGGATCCCAAACTCCAAATTCAAACCGCCCGCTCCTCATACTGCGATCCTCTCCAAAAGGCGCCGCCAGATTCCACGTCTTGCCGCCGTCCTTGCTCTCGGAAAAACCGTCCCTCCCATACACCACGATATGCTTCTCGTCCTCGCCGAACATGACCGGCCCCAAAAGCCCCGCATAATCCCCGCCGGTCAAGGCCCAATGTTCGCCCTTGTCCTGACTCGTTAAAATCCCCTTGCGCGTGGTCAGATAGGCCGTGCCTTTGAACACGACGACATGGCCGAGATGGGAGGGAAATGAGCAATCGGCCACCTTGGTCCAGTTTGATCCGCCATCGGTGCTGCGGAACAGCCCGCTGGTCTCGCCCGAGCCGGACATTCCTTTGAGCAAGACATCCGGCCCGATGACACCCAGCGCCTGGCACGACCCGCCCTTGCCCAGCGGCGTCCAGGTCTGCCCGCTGTCCCGGCTGAGGACCAAATCGCCGCTATGATGCTTCTGGGCAATCATCGTCATCTCCCCGCTGGCCGACCAATCCACCGCGCCCATGTTGTAGCCGAACGCCGCTGAATCGGTCGTCAGCGCGCGCCAGGTCTTTCCGCCGTCGCGCGTCAAGGCGCAGGTGGTGCTGGTTTTCCTGCCTTGAATGGAAAACAGGCAAAGCCCCCGGCCCGCCGGATCAATATCTGGCCCCGCCGTCTCCCAAAACGCGTCATAGGTGCCCCCGTCAACCCGTTGGAACGGGGCGGAGGCCGCGGCAGCGGGTTGCCAGATTCCCTGCCCCTCGATGATGATCAGAGGACTGGGCAAAGAGCGGTCGGCGAGAATGCCACAAACCCCGGCGCCGTTGGTGGAATCATAGGCGAATTTGATGACGGGCTTGATATCGCGTCTGGCGAAGTCGGCCAGCAAGCCTTCGGAGATATTCACCCAGGCGCCTTTTTTCCCGGCCAGCAGCGCCATGCCATCGGCTTCCTTGCCGGAAGGGCTTTCGTAAGCCCAGCCCATGCCCGGACGAAACACCAGCGGCGCCGGGGCCCTGAGGGCAAACAGAAACAGGGCCAGGCAAACCAGAAAAACACCCATAGACCATCGTTTCACAACCGTCACCGTATCCCAAAGGCGACCGCCAAGTCAACGCGGCGTGGCGATTATGAATGAAAAAGGGCGCAGGACAAATCGGTGGCGCTTGCGCTGGCTTGATGGGTGCAAGAGCAACCCCGTTGTCCGCCGCGCAAAGAACCGCCGGTTTGAGAGCGGGAGTTTGTTCCCGCTTTCCGAAAGCGGCGCCGACCCGCCGGCACACTCCCCAGAGCACTGCGGTTGGGCCTGGTTAGAATTTTTCGGAGGCTTCCATGCCGACCAGGCAAACGTCGTCGGTGAATTCATGGCCTTCGGCGAATTCCGGGATTTCCTTGAGGAGCTCGTTGAAAAGCTCTTCGCAATGGAGATGGGCGTGTTTGCGCACTGCCGCCAGGAGCTGATCCTGGGTGAATTCGACGTGGCCCGGGCCTTCCACCTCATAAAGACCGTCGGTGAAGAGCATGACCAGGTCGCCGCCGGCCAGGGGACAGGAGGCGGCGGGGTAGGTGGTGTTCTCGAACAAGCCCAGGGCGGGGCGCGCCCGGCCGTCGGGATATTTGAGAATCTCCACTTCGCCGCGCGGGCGGTGGATGAGGAAGGGCCGGGGATGACCGGCATTGGCAAAGGTGATCTGGCGGGTTGCCAAGTCGGCCACGAGGTAAAAGGCGGTGGTGAAAAGGGGGGTGCCGGATTGCTGCAAAATGGAGCGGATATCGCGGTTGATTCGTGTCAACAATTGGCCCGGATCGGCGGCGATGGGGCGCAATTCCTCCACCAGGGCGCGGACCATGGCGGTGACCAGGGCGGAACGGACGCCGTGGCCCATCACGTCGCAGATGAACAAACCGGCCAGGTTGGGGGCGAGGGGCAGGACGTTGAAAAAGTCGCCGCCGACCTGGCCGGTGGGATGATAGCGGTGGCGGAATTGGAGCAGACTCTGGTCGGGTTGGGCGCCGAGGGGAAAGGCGGGATATTGCTGGGGCAGCATGGCCAGTTGGATTTCGCGGGCCATTTTCAGGTCCGCCTCCATGATTTCGTTTTTTTTCTGCAACTCCGCCTGGCTGCGGGCCAGTTCGGCGTGCATGCGGTGCTCGCGTTCCTCGGCCTGCTTGCGCAGGGTGATGTCGCGGAAGACGCTGAGGAGGAGCGACCGGCCCTCTTCCAAATCAATGAAGGTGTTGGACAGTTCGAAGTCCACCGTCTTGCCGGAGCGGAGAGGGAGGTGGCGTTCCAGTTGCTTGTCAATGACGCGATCGGCAAAGCGCTTCTGGTAAGCGCGGGTCATGGCGGGCAAATCCCCGCTTTCGGCGTAGGCGACGGTGAAGGGGCGCCCCACCAATTCTTCGGTGGGCAGGCCGACCAGGCTGGCATAGGAGCGGTTGACCGCCAGGACAATGCCTTGTTCATCGGTCAGGCGCATGCCGTCGTTGGAATTCTGCCAGACCGAGCGGAAGCGGGTTTCGGAGAAGCGCAGTTTCTCCTCGGCCTCCTTGCGGGCGGTGATGTCCTCCACCATGCCTTCGTAATACTCGATTTTGCCTTCCTGGTTGCGCACGGCCCGGGCGTTTTCCGCAATCCAGATCACCGTGCCGTCCTTGCGATGGATCTGCGATTCGAAATCCGCCACCACCCCTTGCTCCTGCATGAGGCGGATGAACTCCGCCCGCCGGTTGGGATCCACGTAGAGCAGCCGGGCAATGTCGCTGATGCACGACATCAATTCCTCGGTGGAGCCATAGCCGTAAATGCGGGCCAGGGCGGGATTGACGTTGAGATAGCGGCCTTCGGGCGAGGTCTGGAAAATGCCGGAAACGGAATTTTCAAAAATGCTGCGGTATTTCTCCTGCGCCGTGAGCGTGGCCTTTTTGGCCTGGGTGCGCTCCATCGCATAAATGATGGCCCGCAGGACCAGGGGCGGGGAGAGCCGGTCTTTGACCAGGTAATCCTCGGCGCCGGCGTGGACCGCATTGACCGCGGTCGTTTCATCATCAATGCCGCTCAAGATAATGACCGGCACATCATGGGCCGCCGCCTGGACGGCCTTGAAAGTGTCCAGGCCGCTGCTGTCGTGCAGATTCAAGTCCGTGAGGACCAGATCGGCCGGCCCGCGGCCCAGGCAGGCCCGGGCCTCGGCCAGGCTGCCAGGCCACCTCCAGGTCGAAGCGTCCGCCGCCGGACTTCTGCAAGGCGTTCTGCAAGAGGGCGACATCCACCGGATTGTCCTCGATGAGCAGGATCTTGATTTTGCGTATTTCCATGTAATCGGATGCGGCGCCGGAACAGGTCCGGGCGCAAAGGTACCACTACCACCCGCCCAGGCCGGTGTGAAGCAGAACTTGAGGGATTCGGCCACCCCCGGCAGCCGCCTTACCATTTCAACTCACGCAGATACTGCACGCTCTGGACAATCCCATGTTCAGGAGTGGCGGATTCGTCTTCGATAAAATAGGAGGTGATGCCGATCTTCTGCGCCGTCCGCAGCACGGCTTCAATTTCAATCTGCCCCTGGCCTATGGGAACAAAATCGCCTTTGGGGGACTTGCTGTTGAAAAGGCCGGTGCGGGCGTCCTTTTTCATGTCTTTCAGATGCATGGAAACCCAGCGGGTATTGTAGCGGTCCAGGAGTTTGACCGGGTCCACGCCGGCATGGACGATCCAAAAGACGTCCATTTGAAAGTGGACAAATTTGGGGTTGGTTTTCGCGACCAGCAGGTCAAAAAGTGTGCCCTCGCCGTAGGGTTTGAATTCGTATCCGTGCGGGTGATAGAAGAATTTAATGCCGTGCGCGGCCAGGATTTCCCCGGCGTGGTTGAAGACCGCGATGGCATCGCGGCAGCCTTGTTCGTCCAGCGCGTCTCTTTGTGGGATGCTGGGACAGCCGGCGTAAGTCAGCCCCAGGGCGGCGGCCTCAGTGGCGACGGCCTCGGGATTGTCACGGAATTTTTCGTAAGTAAAATGCGCGCTCGTCGCGACCAGGCTGTGGGCTTGCAGTTCGGCTTTAAGCGACGCTGGAGAGAGATTGTAGTCGCCGACCAATTCGACGTATTTGAAACCAAAGTTACGCGCCTTCTCCAGGGTGCCGGACATGTCCTTCTGGATGGTTTTTGCGAGGCTCTCCAATTGGAGACCGATGTGTTCGCTGAAAGCGTCATCCGCTGCCAGAGACGAATAGACTCCGCCCGAAAATGCCAGGAGGGCGGCCAGAGAGGAAAGGGAAAGCCGGTTCATGGACCGAGATTAGCGGAATGGCGGTTGGGTTTAAAGTGCAATTCTGAGAGCCTCAGGCACCGAAGGCGTGGGACGTTTGGGACGATGGGACGGACACGCAGTTCACCAAACACCATCTGGCACTGACCTGCAAGCTTGTACCGGTAAAATTGGCGGCGTTACAAATGGCTCCCAGGCAGCGGTTTAGGCAGCCCTTCCTATTTTCCCCGCGAGCGCGGCTTGAGCGATGACCAGGCATTGGCGCCAAAAACGACGACCGTGGCGGTCATCGAAAGCCAGAACAATATCAGTGGTATGTCCACAAACTCTGTGTTTATATCGCCACAATACCACAATGTCACAAGTTTGCAACACATTTGTCACACAATTGTCACATTGACCGCTCCGCGCCTGTAATTGTCGTGGCCGGGGACAGTGGCAGTCGTGCCAAATCCACTCAAGCAGTCCGCGGGCTGGTTGCTAAAGGCAGCGCCCGGTCCAGACCTGCCCGGCTGGGCAAGATCAGGGCGCGTCCCTCCCAGCCAGCAGCCCGGCCGCGTAACCGTTGAAGACCAGTCTTGCATTGCCCGCGCCCGGTGCTATTATAGTACGTAATTCGTTGCAGTAGTGTCTGAGATTGGAGGTGAGCCAAGCACCGGGTTCGATCCGGCTGCTGCACAAGACGAGGTGGACGATGAGAATGAGCCAGGCATTTTGTGAAGCAGGCGGTCAGGTTGTCTCCCCGAACCAGAGCAGGCCCGAGCTACAATACTATCTCCCAACCGGCCGAAATTGCCGGCGTAACGCCTTTTTCGGTGTCTTCCAGCGGCTGGATGGGGCGGATGAATTTGAGGGCAAGGGCGTAGGTCTGGCGATGGTGCAACGCTTTATCCAGCGCCACGGCGAACAGGTCTGGGCGGAGGGCAAGCCCGCAGTGGGCGCGGCGTTTTATTTCACACTGGAAAGACCGGATTAATACGAACATGACAACGGCGCTGAAAGTTTTGGTCGTCGAAGATTCGCAAGATGACACGGACTTGATCCTCAAGGAATTGCGCCGGGTCGGTTTCGAGCCGACATGGCGACGGGTGGAGGTGGAGGCCGATTTTCTGGCCGAAATAAAGAAGCGGCCGGACATCATCATTTCGGATAATTCCATGCCGCAGTTCAAAGGGCTGAGGGCGCTGGAACTTTTGCGCGAGCGAGGTTGGAACATCCCCTTCATTCTGGTTTCAGGAACGATCGGGGAAGAGATGGCCGTGGAAGCCATGAAGTGCGGCGCGACAGACTATCTGATGAAGGGGCAGATTGCGCGCCTGGGAAGTGTCGTGGAACGGTCGTTGGAAGAAAAGAAGCTTTGGGCGCAGCGCCAGCGTGCGGAAGAGCAAATACGCCGCACACAGCGGGCCTTGCGCCACATGCTGGCGCACAGCCCGGCCGTGTTCTATACGCTGCGAATTGAAGGCGGAAAAGCATTCCCGGTGCTGGTCAGTGACAATGTGGAGAGGTTGCTGGGTTTTTCCCCGGCAGAATGCATGAGCGCGGACTGGTGGCTGAGAGGATTACACCCCAAAGACCGGGATCGTGCTCTGGCCAAGCAAGCCCTGGGGATGGCGCATGGCGGCTATTCCATCGAATATCGCATCCGGCACAAGGACGGCACCTACCGATGGATAGAAGACCGCAACCATGTGTTGCGCGGCGCCTCCGGCGAACCCAGGGAGATCGTCGGGGTGTGGACCGACATAAGCGAGCGGAAACGGGCGGAGGCGGCGGCGCGGGCCAGCGAGGAAAAATTCCGCCAACTGGCCGAGGGCATCAATGAAGTGTTCTGGATTACCGATGCCGCCACGCAGCAAATGCTCTACGTCAGCCCAGCTTACGAAAAGATCTGGGGACGCACCTGCGAGAGCATTTATAAATCGCCGCAAAGCTGGCACCAAGCCATTCATCCTGATGACCACCAACGCGTCCTGACGGCCGCGCTGAACAAACAGGAACACGGCGATTACGACGAAACCTACCGCATCCTCCGGCCGGATGGCTCGGTGCGCTGGATTCGTGACAAGGGTTTTCCTGTGCGCAATGCGGCCGGGGAAGTTTACAGGATCGTCGGCACGGCGGAGGACATCACCGAGCACAAGGCCACCGAGGAGCAGCTCAGCCAGGCCCAGAAAATGGAAGGCATTGGCTTGATGGCAGGCGGGGTGGCCCATGATTTCAACAACATTCTCACCATCATCCAGGTCAATCTGGAACTCATCTTAATGGCCGAGAGCAATCTTCAGGCGGAGGGCAAGGAATGTCTGGCCGCAATCGCCAAGGCCACCGGCCAGGCCGCCGACTTGAACCGGCAATTGCTCACCTTCAGCCGCCGCGAGGCCATGCAGAAAGAGCCGCTGGATTTGAACGACCTGACCGCCGACTTCACCAAGATGCTCCGGCGCATCGTCGGCGAGCATATCCAGGTGCAAAACCATTTTGCCCCCGCGATGCCTCTCCTCATAGGGGATCCCGGCATGATTGAACAAGTGCTGATGAACCTGGCCGTCAACGCCCGCGACGCCATGCCCAATGGCGGTCAACTCATCATCGGCACGGAGGTGGCCGTAATTGACAAGGCCCGCGCAAAGTCTGATCCCCGGACTCATGCCGGCCGGTTCGCCTGTTTAAGCGTGCGCGACACCGGCACGGGCATCGCTCCTGAGAACATGTCCCGCATTTTTGAGCCGTTTTTTACCACCAAGGGCGTTGGCAAAGGCACCGGCTTGGGGCTGGCGACCGTTTTTAGCATCGCTCAACAACACCACGGCTGGGTTGACGTTGCCAGCGAGGTTGGAGCCGGCACGACCTTTCGCGTGTTTCTGCCCCTCAGCTCAAAAAAACTCCCCGCCCCGCAACGGAGCGTCGCCCAGGAAGTCCGGGGCGGCGCGGAAAGAATCCTTCTCGTCGAAGATGATGAAACCGTGCGCCACGTCGTTCTTCACATTTTGGAAAACTACGGCTACACGGTCATGGAAGCCGATTCTGGCATTGCCGCGCAAAAGGCCTGGACCGAACAGGACGGGCAATTTGATTTGCTCATCACCAACATGGTCATGCCCGGAGGCTTGACCGGATTGGAATTGATCGAACTGCTGCGAGGCGCAAAGCCTGGATTAAAGGTCATGCTGGTGAGCGGCTACAGCCCGGAGCCGGGGCGCGGCGGCAATGCCTGCGCCAAGGACATCACCTTCTTGCGCAAGCCCCTCTCGACCCGCCTTTTAGCCGAAACCGTCCGCCAGTGTCTGGACGCGGATTAGAGCAACTACTTGAGAACTGTGGCCGCACGGGAGGCCGGCCAAACGGCCTCCTCTCCCCGGCACGGGCTGGTTGCCAAATGCAGCCCCCGGTCCAGCCCTGGCCGGCTGGGCAGATCAGGGCGCGTCACACCCAGCCAGCAGGCCGGTCGCGTAACCGTTGAAGACCAGTCTTGCATTGCCCGCGCCCGGTGCTACTATAGTACGCAATTCGTTGCAGTAGTGTCTGAAATTGGAGGGAGGCAAGCACCGGGTTCGATCTCGCTGCAGAATAAGACAAGGACGAGTATGAGAATGAGCAAGGCATTTTGCACGGCAGGCAATGAGCCGGTCCAATTGATGGAGAGCACCCCCGAACTCCAAAATCTTGTCCCAACCGGCCCAAAAAGCCGGCGCGACCGCCTGATTTTCCGCAGGCGCCCGCGAAGAAACAAGGAGCAACCCGCAACCATCCGCGCGGCCGGCGGGTGGGTTCAAACGGGAGGCGGCGAGTGATTGCGGCCATGAAGCCATCCGACTTATGCAGTCTGACCAGCAACTAAAAGCTTCGCTGCGGGAAATCGAGGATCTGAAGGCGGCGCTGGACGAGCACGCCATCGTGGCCATCACCGACCCGGCGGGGAAAATCACCTACGTGAACGATAAGTTCTGCGCGATCTCCAAGTACCTCCGCCAGGAGTTGCTCGGCCAGGATCATCGCCTCATTAATTCGGGCCATCATCCCAAGGAATTCATGCGGGAGATGTGGGCGACCATTGGAAGGGGCAAAGTCTGGAAGGGGGAAATCAAAAACAAGGCCAAGGACGGTTCGTATTACTGGGTGGACGCCACCATCGTGCCGTTTCTCAACGAAGAGGGCAAGCCGCGTCAATACGTCGCCATCCGCGCCGACATCACCGAACGCAAGGCGGCGGAGGAAAAAATCCGCCAACTCAACGCCGAACTGGAACAGCGCGTGGCCGAGCGCACCGTCGAATTGGAAGCCTTTTCCTACTCCGTCTCGCACGACCTGCGCGCGCCGGTGCGGGCCATCGGCGGTTTCGCCCGCATGGTGGAGGAGGATTTTGCCGCGCAACTGCCGCCGGAAGCCCGCCAGAAGCTCAACCGCATCCAGGAGAATGCGGTGAAGATGGGGCAATTGATTGACGGACTGCTGGGGTTTTCGCGGTTAAGCGGGCAACCGCTCAGCAAACAAAAGGTCTCGCCCACGGCCATGGTCAAGCGCGTGCTGGAGGAACTTCAGGCCGAGCAAGCCGGCCGCAGTCTGGACATTTCCGTGGCTGATCTGCCGGAATGCCAGGCCGACCCGGCCTTGTTGCAGCAGGTCTATACGAATCTGCTTTCCAATGCGCTCAAATACTCGCGGCGGCGCGACCCGGCCGTCATCGAAATCGGCGCCCGGCCGGAAGAGGGCCGGTGCGTTTATTTCATCAAGGATAACGGCGCCGGTTTTGACATGCAATACGCGCATAAACTCTTCGGTGTTTTCCAGCGGCTGCACCGGGCCGATGAATTCGAAGGCACGGGCGTCGGCCTGGCCATTGTGCAACGCATCATTCACCGTCACGGCGGGCGCGTCTGGGCGGAGGGCGAGCCGGACAAGGGCGCCACGTTTTATTTCACCCTGGAAGGGGCGGCTTAATAATATGACTGAGGAAGCGGCAGAAATCTTGCTGGTCGAGGACAGCGCCGGGGACGCCGGGTTCTTCGTCCACACGTTTAACAAGGCGGAACTGGCGGCGCGCCGGCAAATCATGCCCGGCCAGTACGGGCTGCCATTCAACCACCCGCCCAAACCCTGACCCGGCTGTATGGCTACGCCCCTCAATCTTTTGGTGGTCGAAGACTCGCCCGACGACACCGATTTGCTCGTCCGCCAATTGCGCCGCGCCGGTTTTGACCCGCACTGGAAACGTGTGGAACTGGAAGCAGATTTTCTGGCTGAAATCAGAAAACTGCCGGACATCATTCTCTCCGATTATTCCATGCCGCGATTCAACGGGCTGCGGGCGGCGCAGCTTTTACGCCAGAGCGGCTTGAACATCCCGCTGATTCTGGTTTCCGGAACGCTGGGCGAGGAGGCCGCCGTCGAAGCCATGAAAGAGGGCGCGGCGGATTATGTGCTGAAAGACCGGATGGCGCGCCTGGGCAACGCCGTGCAACGCGTCCTGGAAGAAAAGCAGCTTCGCCAGAAGCGGCGGCAGGCGGAGGAAGCCTTGCGCGCCAGCGAAGAAAAATTCCGGCAACTGGCTGAGAACATCAACGAAGTTTCCTGGATTACCTCGGCGGATCTGTCCGAGCTGCTCTATCTCAGTCCGTCTTACGAAAAGGTTTGGGGGCGCGCCGGCCGGAGTTTGTGCCAAAACTCGGTCGCCTTCCTCCAGGCCGTTCTCCCGGAGGACCGCGGCAGCGTGCTGGCGGCGCTGGAGGAATTGAAGCGCGGGGAAAAGATTGATTTGGAATTCCGGCTGGTTCGCCCGGATGGACAAATCCGCTGGGTTCATTCCAGCGGAACGGCCATCCGCAATGAGAGTGGAGTCATTTACCGCCTGGCCGGCATTGCCGAGGACATCACCCAGCGCATGCAAACGGAGCTGCAGTTCCGCCAGGCCCAGAAAATGGAAGGCATCGGCCAACTGGCGGGCGGCGTGGCTCATGACTTCAACAATATTCTCCTGATCATGCGGGTGAATCTGGAACTGGTCTTAACCACCGATGGCACGCTCGGCCCGACGACCCGGAACCGCCTCACCGAGATCGCCCAGGCGGCCGAACGGGCCGCCACCTTGAACCGCCAACTGCTCACTTTCAGCCGCAGCGAAGCCATGCAAATGCGGTTCCTGGATTTGAACGACCTGACCGCCGGCTTTACCAAAATGCTCCGGCGCATCGTCGGCGAGCATATCCGGGTGCAAAACGATTTTGCGCCGACGCTGCCAGCCATCAAAGCCGATCCTGGCATGATTGAACAAGTGCTGATGAATCTGGCCGTCAACGCCCGCGACGCCATGCCCAACGGCGGTCAACTCATCATCGGCACCGAGTTGGCCGGGATTGACCCGGCCCGGGCCAAACTGGATCCCCGCACGCGCGCCGGCCATTTCGCCTGTTTAAGCGTGCGCGACACCGGCACCGGGATTGCCCCGGAAATCATGCCCCGCATTTTCGAGCCTTTCTTTACCACCAAGGGCGTTGGCCAAGGCACCGGTTTGGGGCTGGCCACTGTTTTTGGCATCGCCCAACAACACAACGGATGGGTGGATGTCTCCAGCCAAGTTGGCGTCGGCACGACCTTTCGCGTCTTCTTGCCCCTGAGTTCGGAAGAAATGGCCGCCTCGGGCCAGACTGTCGCCCAGGATGTCCGCGGCGGCACCGAAAAAGTCCTTCTCGTCGAAGACGATCGGGGCGTGCGCGACGCCGTCCTTCAGATACTGGAAAACTACGGCTACGCGGTCGTGGAAGCCGATTCTGGAATCGCCGCCCAAAAAGTCTGGGCCGAACAGGGCGGGCAATTTGATTTGCTCATCACCAACATGGTCATGCCTGGAGGATTGACCGGTTTGCAACTGAGCGAGAGGTTGCGAGTCCAAAAGCCCGGATTGAAGGTCCTGCTGATGACTGGCTACAGGACGGAACTGGCGCGCGGCGCCACCGCCGGCGCCAATGGCATCACCCTTTTGCACAAGCCATTCTCGACCCGGGTTTTTGCGGAAACCATCCGCAAGTGTTTGGATGCGGCTTAGTTGGAAGCGAGGCCGGGGCTGGGGCAAGATGGATTGGCTGCCGGCTGTCCTGGCGGCCACCATTCCAAGGGGCCAAGTCACGCCGATTCCTTGCCCGCGTATTTCTTCCCGGTCGTGTCCACCCGGACGGTTTCGCCTTTGGCGATGAACAACGGCACCATGATTTGCAGGCCGGTTTCGAGCCTGGCTTCCTTCCAGGTCGCATCCGAGCCGCCCCGGACGGGGGGGGCGGTGTCCAGGACCTTGAGCGGAATTTGCGGCGGGAGGACGATATCCAGCAAGCTGCCATCGAGCAGCATGGCTTTGTATTCCTCGTTCTCCTTGAGGAACCAGCGGCGCTCGCCCAGTTGCTCGTCACTGATGTCCAGTTCATCGAAGGTTTCCGCATCCAAAAAGGTGTGCAACCCGCCTTTGCTGTAGCTGTAGGTGATGCGCCGGGTCTCCAATGGCGCCGCCGGCACGCGCTCGTTGTCGGCAAAAACCCGTTCGATAACGTGGCCGGTCTTGAGATGACGCAGGCGGGTGTGCAGCTTGTGGCGGGTTTGCGCGGTGCCGCTGACGTGGAACTCCTCGATGACATGCGGGCCACTTTCCAGCATGAGCACCATCATGCGTTTGAACTCGGACGGCAGAACCGTTTGCATAATGACCTCCAGCCTGAGCCGGGTTGGTCGGGATTCACCCGGCGATTGTCTATCGAACGTGTAACGCCATCCCGGCGCCGCGTCAAGTGCCGCGCGGCCGCAACAGTGCCTTAATTTGGTGTAGAGTCGAGGCTGTGGCTCGGCTTCGGCCCAGAGCGCCGACCCTACAACCATGAAATCAAGGCACTGCCGCGGCCGCAACCTGGTTCCAGGCCCTGGCCGCGCCGCCGAGGGCGCCTGCCGGCGTGACCCGCCCCTGGCCGGACGCTGGCCCGGCATGTAGCGACAACCATGAATTTCCCTGAATAATTTGGAGCCTGAACCGTCCAATCTATGCCGGATTGGCAGGATAACTCTTGCGAGGTTGGCTTGCGGCGGCAGGCGCGCATGAAATTGAGCAAATGGAAAATATGAACAGATGGCCAGACAGAGGAAGTGCTCCATCGGGACGATCCTGTCCCGGTTGTTCCAGACGCGGCGCGGCATGGCTTGGCTGCTGGCGGGAATGAAACGGGAGAATTCAGAATGAAAGACGATTTAAAATTGAAATTGCAGGCCTGGCTTGACGCTGAACTGCCCGAGGCCGAGGCGGAGCAAATGCGCCGTCTGGCCGCCGCCGACCCGGAGGCGGCCGGCCTGCTGACCGAACTGCGGAACGTCAAAGCGGCCTTGCTCAACAACGAGCCAACGGTTGCCGTCCCGGAAACCCGCCCGTTTTATTGGAGCAAGATCGAGCGCCAGATTCAACACGCCGCGGCCGTCCGGCCTTCCCCCGGCCTTTCCTGGGCGGAACGGTTCCGGCGCTGGCTGGCCCCGCTGGCGGGCGTGGCCGCGCTGGCCGCCGTGCTCCTGCTGGCGCTGACCCAATCCGCGCCGCAAGTGCTCGACCAGGTTTCCGAAACGGCCGATGGATTCAAAGCGCGCACCTTCCGCGATAATGCCGCCGGAATCAACTTTGTCGTTTTCCAGGGAAACGGGCAACTGGCTGCCGCGCTGCCCGCCCGCACCCGCAACGACGGCTCCAGTTTTATGATCGAGCTGGAATGAGTCAGTCCGCCCATCCAACCTCGCGCCGGCGTTTTCCCGCGCGGGTCTTCGTGTCCCTGGCCCTGAATCTGGCCGCCCTGGCCTGCCTGGCGGGCGACCTGAAGCTGGAGGCCAAATTGATCCGGGGCGCCAATGACGGTCCCACGCCGGTCAATCCTAATTTAGTAGGCCCGGCCCTGGCCGCCACCCTGCGCCACAACTTCAAGTGGACCAACTATTACCAAATCACCAACCTGACCACGCTGATCCCGCTCAACCAGAGCCGCGAGATGCGGCTGAGCGACCGCTGCACTCTTAAAATCAAGAACCTCGGCTCCTCCCTGGTCGCGTTGGACTATATTGGCCAGGGCAAACAAGTCAGCAAAGGCACCAACTCCCTGCCCTGCATTTACAGCGGCACCAACACGGACGACACCGCCTGGTTCATCTATCTTCGCGCGCTGGACGACAAGAAATAGCGCGCTGGGCCGGCTTCGGCGCGAGGTTGTTCAAGGCCGGCCGGTACGATCCCGGCCCCGCTGGTCCAATTGGTAAAGAGGTGGTTGCTCCCCGGCCCGCTCATGAAGGCCTGCGCCGCCACGTTGCTGTAGCGGCCGATCAACCCTTCGCCCGCCTGGCCCGGCGCGTGAGGAAAAGGGAGTTTACCGCCAAAGATTATACTTGAAAATGCACCGCAGCGCGCTGAACCCGTCCCGCCACCCGATCTTCTTTCCCTCGGCATAAGTGCGCCCGTAATAGGAAATGGAGACCTCGTAAATCCGCAGTCCCAGCCGGCTCACCTTGGCCACGATCTCCGGCTCAAAACCAAACCGGTCCTCCTCAATTTGAATCTGCTGCATCACCTCGCGGCGGAAGACCTTGTAACCCGATTCCATGTCCGTCAGATTCAGGTTGGTCGCCATGTTGGAAAGCAGGGTCAGGGCTTTGTTGCCAACGTAATGCCAGAAATACAGCACCCGGTGCGCCCCGGACCCGGCAAAACGCGACCCGAACACCACGTCCGCCTTGCCAGCCAGGATCGGCCGGGTCAGAGTCCCGTAATCCGCCGGGTCATATTCCAGGTCCGCGTCCTGCACGATGACGATGGGGGCGGTCGCTTTGGCCAAGCCCGTGCGCAAGGCCGCGCCTTTGCCCCGGTTGAAGGTGTGCTGAAAAAGCCGGATGCGCCCATCGGCCTGCGCCAGCGGTTGGAGCACTTCCCAAGTCCCGTCGCGCGAGGCATCATCCACCACAATCACCTCCTGCACCAGCGGCTGGGCCAGGACGGTTTGCAGCACGGCGGCAATGGTGCCCGCCTCGTCGTAGGCCGGAATAATCACCGCCAGACAGGCGGGCTTTTGGGCTGGCGGCGGATTGATGGGCACTCGCATGAACAGTCTATCGGCTTGTCCGCATTCTCACCCCATTCGCCTGCGCAGGTCAATGCCGAACCGAAAACCGTCACGCCTTCCAGGCGGCCAATGCGGCCCGGTAGCGGGAGGGGTCAACCCGGGGAGGCGGGAGGGGTCAACCCACTGGTTCCTCGACCTTTTCCGTGGATCTGATCGGGCAACGACGGATTCGGGGAGCGCGTGCGTCTCGCACGCCGTGTTTGGCGTCCCGCCAAACACATCCCGGCTTGGCCTCTCCCGGAAGGCAGCCCATCCGAAAGTCAATTCATGCCAAGGAACGGCGCAGAGGTGGGTCGCGAGACGCGCCCCACGGCGACCGGGAAGTCAGAACAACAGTAGGCTGGCCCGCTGAGCGGGCTGGTCGCGCTCCCCAACCCTTTCAGTCTTCAGCGGGAATCCACTGAAATCGTCGAGGCAACTCCAGACTTTGGGTTGACCCATTTTCGAGTGTCCATAAGTCGTTGCACTTCAATCTATTGCATCCCAATTTGGGCAAAGCTATAGTTTGACCGCTTTCACTGGCAAAGGGAGGGTGAGGTGCGCCACACCCGTTACACCGTTACAGTTGTTGATTATCAAAGGCTTACGAAAACTGCCCCCGTTACACCCCGTTACATTTTGTTACATCCAGCTTGCCGCCCTTCATCAGATCGGTCAGGTCTTCGATGAGTTGCTCCCTGTCAATGGCCCCTTCGCTGCTTTCCATGAACTTTTCTACGGCTTGTGCCTCGTTTTGCCCATCAACCACCTCCTGAGCGGCCTTGGCGGCTGCCAGCGCCTCATTTTCCTTTGGCGCTTCGAGGGCGAGGTCGCTCATGGCGTGGAGTTCTGGGAGCTTCCTTTGCACTTCTTGCTTGAGCACGTAGTGGTCGAGGGCTTGGCGGAAGGCCGAGACTCCGTCGTCAAGGGACCTTCAGCGACTTCACGACCAGGCTGATACCAGGGGCTTCGGCGACTCTGACGTTTGAGGAGTAGTTCTGATAAGGGGAATCAAACGTCAGTCTCGCCGAAGGGGGAAAGCGAAGGTGCAGGACAGGGCAAATATATGGTCTGACCCCTTGCACACAAACTGACTCCAGCAGGAAAAACCCCGGCTATGACGTTGGGCCTTCAAATCGGCGACGTGCCGCGCGAAGTCAGGGCGATGAAAAAGAGAAAGGATTTGACTAAAGAGGCTTCCGGTTCGAATCATAAGTTGTCTCCGTTGATGATGGGTTTGGGTTCATGTTTTCACCCTCATTCTCATCAAAGACGGAGACCCTTTCCACCCTTTTTAAAAAGCTAATTTGGACACTAGTGAGTTCCACCGGCGGCCTGGACTCCGGCATTTCCACCTGCACGAAATCCGGCGCAGATTGGCCCCGGTCCCGGCGTTGCCGCCAGCCGCAAAAGGTGGTGTAAGGGACCCCTTGCTGACGGGCAAAATCGGCGGCGGACAACCCGCTGCGATCAAACGCCCTCAGAAGTTGAGCGCGCCGGGCGGCATCGGTGCGGGGTGCCCGGCGTCTCGGATAAACACGGTTTTGCTTCATGGCCGGGTTTTTACCACGGCCGGTTGACAACTAATAGGGGGACCCTCCTTTACCGCTTACTACAGGATGACCACGGGGTCAGACAACTGGCTTTGGGACATTGCTGGGCTCGGGTTGATAACGGCCATCACAAGCACTGCATTCGCTTTCATCAACCAACCGCGAGAAAACCGGCCTTTTTAAACGGGCTGCTAGTCACCAACCGGACGCACCAAACAATTCGGGCCCAATTTCAAGCTCCCGTTTTTGTTAGCGTCGCCCCAGCAGGGGTCAATCGGAATAGTCCTGCCTTTAAACTCTCCGGTTAGAATCACGCCATATAAGGTATAGCCGCTTCCGTTATCTGCAAACCAGCGTGTCAGCTTCGCGCTCCGAAAGGTAGTTCCCTTTGGTAGCAAATGCAAATCTTCCCAATATTTCCCAGGATTGGATTTGAACATCGCGACCGTTATACTACTGTGGAAAATGGATTGAGAATCATACTCAGGCGTAGCCTTGGTCGCCGCCAATGTGAGCTCAACGCCATTCAGCAGCGTATCTTGCCTTAAGGATAAAATCTCGCCCTTGTGCAATTCACCCCACCATGACGGGTCTGAGGTCACGTCATACGTGCGCATTCCGAATCCGGTAAACATACAACCACTCAACAAAGAGACTAGTATTACCAATAAGCAAACAACGCGCAGATTCTTCATATTCATCTTAGCTCAATTGTTGCCGTGAGCTAGATCTAAATTCAGGAGATGCATGGCAATATTGCATCCCTGGCTGTGACAGACCCAAAGGTAGTCATAACCGCTCGTCGGAGCCATCGCATTCTGAATTACGGACTCCAATGATGGCATTGCCTTACCAAGCGCCACATACGGATTCCAGATCAATCGCTCGCCACCTCGCGTCGGCGGTGGAGCAGGGTTTGGCATGAGAGGAGTGGGATGGCCAAAAAACCCTTCAAAATTGTGATTCCAGATGAAAAAACTGCCTGGGTATACCGCATACACCGTGCCGTAAGTCCTCCAGTACTGATAATCTCCCTGAGAACCAAAGAAACCCTGATTCGGAACGGCATCGTAAGGGCTCCAATACACATCTACGGTAACATTGTTCGCGCAACAAGAAGGGACCAGCGGGGGGGTGTGGGTTTTTGGCGCAACCAGCAAAATGAGGATGTGCTTACCGCACAAGCCTTGCGTAACATTCTCGCTTGCCATTCTCGTGGCTTCGCCATCTAATAGTGATTGCGACCATGGCAGGGCAATGCAGATTGCGGTTGGGTCTACTCCAGGCCAATAATGCGGCCCCCATCCGGCACGGCTTCTCAAACTTGTCGCGGGATGCTCATTCACATGAGCCAATTTTCGAATTGCAACATCCACATAATCTCCGTAAGTATTCGGCGCATATGGATCTGAGTTCCAATTTTCTATTCCAGAGAAGGTCCAGAGCGCAGTAAAGCCACGGCCGTCAATGGCTATCGTCGCTGCATTGTCGACAAAACCGTATATATTCAGACCACCTTGTTCACCGACCGGGTCCCGGCTCAACCATCTTCCGGTGGAGGGGTTGTAATATCTGCAACCGTAATAATAAAATCCGGATTCCGAATCGCGATATTTGGTTGAGAATAGGAATGGATTGTTCAGCGCCATCGGGCCTGTGGCGCGAATGAGTTCGCCAAAGGCCCCGTACTCATATTGCGCCGCGATGCTTCCGTTCCCTGCATTCACCGACGCCGTGACGTTGCCGTTCCCGTCATAACAATAGAAATACGTCCCCGCATTCGCCCCGCCATAAACCCTCATCGAAAGCAATCCTCCTACTCCGCCTGCCCCTTGCGGCGAACCGCTCAGGTCCAGCCCCCATACGAACGAATAGAGCAGGTTGTCCCCGCCGTCCAATATCGCCACCACATTCCAGCCGTCATAAACAAATCTGTTTGTGTAAGAATAAACCCACCCGCTTCCATTGTTGGTCGAGACAATCTTCTGGATACGCCGGCCCATGTAATCATACGTGAAATTCAGTTCGAGCAAGGACGCGACCGGGCCGCTCAGGCTGGTCATGTTGGTCAGCCGGTTCTCGGCGTCCCAGCCATAGCTCCAGCGGCCGTCGGACAGCAGGTTGCCATCCGCGTCGTAACTGTAGCTTTCCGGCGTCTGCGGCACGAAAACATGGCCGATGTTGGTCGTGCCATATTCGGCGTTGGTCCCATACCCATTGGTCAACGCCGCCAAGGTCGTCACCGTTTGATAAACCGCGCCGGGGCCGTTGGTGATGGGCAGTTGCAGCCAGAAGTAATTGGTTTTTCGGTAGGTCGGGGTTTGGTCCACCCACACCGCTGCCGTATTGGTTGCGCTGCCGATCACGTCCACCGCTCCCGGCACCGTGCGGCCCGTGTATTCGTTCAAATTGTTGGCAGTGTAGCCGGCCAGGCGCTGGTTGGCCCCGTTTTGATCGCCCCCGG
This sequence comes from uncultured Verrucomicrobiae bacterium, assembly GCA_963707025.1. Classification (GTDB taxonomy): domain Bacteria; phylum Verrucomicrobiota; class Verrucomicrobiia; order Limisphaerales; family Palsa-1400; genus JBEKOF01. Next base: position 98,099 of record CAVPOM010000012.1, read on the forward strand.
CGAGCGTCATCCGCCGGTTGCCGATGGTGTCGAAGCCGTACCCAAACTGCTGCCCCGCCACCACCGAGTTGTCTCCCCACCGCTTCACCGCGTTGGTCACCTGGCCCAGCGAATCATACCCATACGTCCAATACGTATTGTCCACCGCCGTCACCGCCGTCCGCTGGTTGGCCGCGTTGTATTGATACTGATAATTCACCACGGACATCCCGGAGGCCGCCGAGGAAATCGCCGTCAACCGGTTCAAATAATCGTAACTGTTGCTCGTCGTCATCACCGTCGTGGCGTTGCTCGCAAACGTAATGTGGTCCACCAAAGGCGAATTGGCAAGATACGAATACGTGGCAGAATTGGTCCCGTCCGAGACGGTGGAAAGGCGACGGTTGATCGGAATCGTGTTCATGCAGGTGTCAGTCCTTACTATTGACACAAGGTTATTTGGAGGGCTCTTTTTCATGCAACAAGTTGGACACGTAGGTCCAACGGCCCATGTGCAACCGCCGCGCAATCCATTGCAAGGTCCTGGTTGTTTCCTGACGCAAGCGTCGCGCCAGCTTCACCTTCTCTTTATCACCTTTGGGCCGCCCGGACAATTCCAGTTCTTTCCAACCCAGCTCCTGCAATCCTGCTCTCACGATCCTTTGCGCTTTTTCCTCGTCCCTTTCCTGCCGGTCGGCGCTGTAATGGCTCGGCCCCGCTCGCACCCCGGCGCTCTGCCGCAGTTCCCGCCGAAATTCCTCGTCGCCCAGACACCAACCACGCCGGATGGGGCCGTAGTCCGCCTCGGCCTCCTCCCTTCCCCGTTGCTCCATCAACCGCCCAAACTCTCTCCGCCCTGCCAGGCTGTCCCGCGGTATCCTTTTCTCCCCAAGCAATCGGTCCACCCGCAACCAGGACGGACGTTGACGGGCAGGCCTCACATAGTCTGCGTAACTGCTCCAGCGAAAACCTTCCAGGGCCGCCCCGGCCTTGATCAACCCGGCCCGCCTTGGATTCAAATGCACGTAGTCGCAAACCGCCGCCAAATAGCCCTTGCCGCTGCCGTCCACGATCAAAGCCTTGTAGCGCCCCCCAAAAAAGTGCCCGCAGACTTTATGGCGAATGTTGAAACGCTTGGTGTAAACTCCCAGCAGCCATTTCATTCCCACCACCAGGTTGGGCTCTGGCGTCTCCATCACCAGATGAAAATGGTTGCGCATCAGACAATAGGCATGAACCTGCCAGCCCGTCTTTTGACAGACCTCGCCCAGGGCGGCGAGAAATCGTTCCCGATCTTTCTCATCCCGAAAAATATCCTCCCGCCGATCCCCGCGATTCATCACATGATAAATCGCTCCAGCGTATTCCATGCGCAGAGGTCGTGGCATGACGGCATCCTACCACAGCCCGCGCTAGTGTCAATAGTTAGGACTGACACCGGTATATTTGCATTATTGTGTCCATTCATTCGTGCTTTTTCTCTCTTGAGGGTTGGTGCTCAAAGTGTTCCGGGTTGCAAGTGCAAAAACGCGCAAATATATGGTTTGACCCCTTTGACGATCAAAGCCTTGTAGCGCCCCCCAAAAAGGTGCCCGCAGACTTTATGGCGAATGTTGAAACGCTTGGTGTAAACTCCCAGCAGCCATTTCATTCCCACCACCAGGTTGGGCTCTGGCGTCTCCATCACCAGATGAAAATGGTTGCGCATCAGACAATAGGCATGAACCTGCCAGCCCGTCTTTTGACAGACCTCGCCCAGGGCGGCGAGAAATCGTTCCCGATCTTTCTCATCCCGAAAAATATCCTCCCGCCGATCCCCGCGATTCATCACATGATAAATCGCTCCAGCGTATTCCATGCGCAGAGGTCGTGGCATGACGGCATCCTACCACAGCCCGCGCTAGTGTCAATAGTTAGGACTGACACCGCCACACCGGCACACATGACCGAGGGGAATCGTTCAACGGCTGGCCGATATGGGCGGTGCCCGCTTCGTTCGGCGAAGAGGTGGCTTCCACGCCATTGAGTCCTGAAATTGTGCGCGAAGGTGAGGAAAGAGCGCGGGAATTGAGGTTGTACGCGGCCCGTCTCGAAGTGCTGGATGGCCGTAATTTGGACAGAATCTATGGCGATTGATTCGGGGTTAATCGGGCCGCGAAATGCCCGGCGAAATACCAATTTTTGGCGGTTCGCGCCAGATGTTCGTGGCCATGCGAGGTACTGATGCTGAGGGATTTGATCTGCTTCGTCGTGGCGTCCATCTCGGCGACAGCAATTTGCATTCCCTCTCCCTTTGGCCACCAGTTGAAAAAGTAGCGGGCAAAGTAATTTGTCCCGAATTTCTGCGGTGGAACAATCTCGGGAACTTTCCTTAACTCGGGCACAAATTGGGTCCAGCCAACGCTATTGACGGTCTTTGTGACGACGGCCAAAGCTTCGTTGGCAGACATTGTGACTGGCCCAAAGAACTGCTCTGGAGGTTTGTCCCCCGGCGCTTCATTCGGGGCGGACCACCGTACCGCGTCATGCGCGTCGAATTCAGTGACGCGACCGTGGCTGTAAACAAAGCGATCACCCGTCTTGAGATAGAAAAACGCTTTCGGATCGCCCTCAATAAGGCCGCAAACGTAACTTTGAGCAACCACGTCATTCGTTGTAAGTGGTAACTGGACGTTAAGGCCAGCCTTCGTTACAAAATCAGACGCTTGTGGCAGGATGGCCTCGAGGAATGCAAGTGCATAAGCGGGGCTTACCGGCTCTAGCTTGGTGCCACCCACGGGTTGCGACTTGGGAGCCAATTCAACGATAGGGGGACGAACCGCGAGCTTGGGATCGGGGCGGCGGGCGCTCCGGGTTTGTATCCCCAACATAAGAATTTGGCCGGTGGTTGCGTCAACCTCAACAGCCGTTCGTTCGCGTGAGAATCCTCCGGGCACGGTTGGCGCACCGGGGTCAAGCCACTCCACCAGATACCGAGCAACCTGCTTTCCCTCGCTACGCGGTGGGGGCGTTATCTTTGCTGGATGGTCGAGATGCAATTCTGCGTCGGCATAGCCAAGCCTCCTGAGTGCCAGGTGCGCGATCTTTTCCGCCTGTTCCTTTTTGATTTTCACTTCGCCGTAGAATTCCCGAATGCGCTCGGGTTCTTGAAGCGAATAATAACTCGAGGGAGACCGATACAGAACGACAGCGCCTTGGTCGAAAGTGAATGAATAATCATTCGTCAGGATTACACGCCCGCCAACGTGATCCGATCTTGGTGAGCAACCAAAGCTTCCAACTTGGGAAATTGTAACTGGGTGTCCCGTCGGTAAATCCAGCGTTTTGGCGAAATCGGATATATGCGGGAGAATGGCGGCCAAAACCGCGTTGGAATAGGCCGCCGTGACTTGGAGAATTTCAAAGGGCATAAAAATCAGGTGGGTCGCTAAATGCGCTGATAAACTCCGCGCGTTTGCCCACTTGGCACGGTTTACGGCCAATTGCCTCGGTAGTTATACTGATCAATGTGAAGATATGGGTATCCGTACAGCTTCAACGCTGCACCGGGCTGCGAGGACATACTCCACCCGCTAATTAAGGGCAAGTCAAGCATCGCCTGAGCCATTGCAGAAGATACATCCCAGCCCATAGCGTTACTGTCCCAATAAAACAGGAAATTGTAGTAGAGATACGGAACTTGCCACGGAATCGTACCGTCGAATACTTCACCGTTCATTGTCACCTGGCCTTCATTGGCAAAATAACTCTTCCCGTGGTTTCCCACAGTGCAGGTGTCAGTCCTAACTATTGACACAAGGTTATTTGGAGGGCTCTTTTTCATGCAACAAGTTGGACACGATCAAAGGGGTCAAACCATATATTTGCATTATTGTGTTCATTCATTCGTGCTTTTTCTCTCTTGAAGGTTGGTGCTCAAAGTGTTCCGGGTTGCAAGTGCAAAAACGCGCAAATATATGGTTTGACCCCTTTGACTTTGACTCCCTTCGACTCACGCCTTCCAGGCGGCCAGGGCGGCGCGGTAAATCTCAGCCAGGGGCAGGTTCTTTTCCGCGGCCAGTTTTTTGCAGGACTCAAATTCCGGCGCGACCTGCGCCACGCCGCCATCCAGAAATCCCAGTTTCACCGTCACTTCGCCGTGGGGCGTGCGCACGACGCGAAATTCCCGGCGCAGCTTGCGGCGCTCCGCCTGGCTGCGGCGCACGCCAAAGGCGCTGGTGTGGCGCAGGATCATCTCGCTGAATTTGTCCGCCTCGCCCTCCGCGCACAGGACGCTGAGCAGCACGCCGGGGCGGTTTTTTTTCATTTGGATCGGGGCGTGGAAAACATCCAGGGCGCCGGCCGCCAGCGCCGCCTCCATGAAAGCGCCCAGGATCTCCGGGCTGGCGTCGTCCAGGTTGGTTTCCAAAACGGCGATGGTATCGCTCTCCCAATCCTGCGCGCCGGCTCCGGCGCTCTGGCCCAGGATGGCGCGCAGGACGTTGGGGCGGGTCTGGTTTTCGCGCGAGCCTGCGCCCAGGCCGATCCTTTCCGCCGCCAGCCCCCGCATCGGTCCGAATTCCACGGCAAATTCCGCCAGCAGCGCCGCGCCGGTGGGGGTGATCAATTCATGCGGTTCGGCGCACTGGGTCAGAGGGATGCGGCGCGCCGCCAGGATTTCCAGCGTAGCCGGCGCCGGAATGGGCAAACGCCCGTGCGCGCAATCAATCCAGCCCGTGCCCTCCACGGCCTCCCCGGCCAGGACGCGCGGCCGGCCCAGGATGTCCAGGGCCGCGCAGCCGCCCACGATGTCCACGATGGAATCCACCGCGCCGACCTCGTGGAAATGGACTTCGCCGGGGGGCAGCCCGTGGATTTTCCCTTCGGCCACAGCCACGCGCTGGAAAACGGCGAGGGCTTTTTGCTTGACCCACCCGGAAAGGCCGCTGGCCGAAATCAACTCCCGGATTCCGGAATACTTTCGGCTGGGTTCCTCTCCGTGTTCGTGGGCGTGTTCGTGCCCATGTTCGTGCCCATGCTCGTGCTCGTGCTCGTGGCCATGCTCGTGCCCATGCTCGTGGCCATGCCCGAGATGAACCTCAAATTTCACCCCGTCCATCTGGCCGCGCCTGGCCCGATGGGCATGCAGGTGGTAGCCGCCCAGGGAAAGTTTGGCCAGTTCCTCTTCCACCTGGCGCAGTTCCACGCCCAAATCCAGCATGGCCCCCAGGAACATGTCGCCGCTGATCCCGCTGAAAATATCCAGATAGAGTGTTTTCAATCGTTGCGCCTCCGGGCCGGCCCAGCCAGTTCGTTAATCTGGCTGGCTGCATAACCCGCGCCAAAACCGTTGTCAATATTCACCACCGTCACGCCGCTGCCGCAACTGTTGAGCATGGCCAGCAAGGCGGCCAGCCCGCCAAAGCTGGCGCCATAGCCGACGCTGGTGGGCACGGCGATGACAGGCCGGCCGACCAGCCCGGCCACCACGCTGGGCAGCGCCCCTTCCATCCCCGCCACGACCACCAGCACCTGGGCGCGCTGGATCGCCTCCAGCCGTCCCAGCAACCGGTGCAAGCCCGCCACGCCCACATCATAAATCCTTTCCACCCGGTTGCCCATGATTTCCGCCGTCACCGCCGCCTCCTCCGCCACCGGAAAATCGCTCGTGCCGGCGCAGAGCACGGCGATCAGGCCCGGCCGCTTGGGGAGCGGATGTTTTTCCAGCGTGACGCACCGCGCCGCCTCATGGAAGACGGCCCGTTTGAATTTTTTGCGCACCGCCCCCGCCTGTTCGGGGGAGAGGCGCGTGATGAGAATCCGGCGCTCGCGTGCGGCCAGTTGGCCGGCGATTTGCACCACCTGCCGCGCCGTTTTTCCGGCCCCGTAAATGACTTCGGGGAATCCTTTGCGCAAGGCGCGGTGGGTGTCCACTCGGGCAAAGCCCAGATCGGCCACGGGCGCGGCCTGGAAAGCCCGCAGGGCGCGCCCGGCGCTGATCTTGCCCGCGCGAAAATCCTGCAAAAGCTGGCTGGCTTCGGCTGTCGTCACAAGCAAGGAAATTACACCAACCCCCCGCCGGGTCACGCCCGAAAATCAGCCCGCCCCTTGTTCCCCGCTCCGTCTCAAGGGCCCAAACCACAACTTTTCACCGTCGGTGGCGCGGCCCAATGGAGAGTTGCCCCGGTCGCGCCCTGCGAAATGTTATGGTTTGATAACTCAATATGAGACCTCTGCAAAACGCGCGTCCACGATTGTAGCGGCGGTCTGTGACCGCCGCAAACCAGCGGAAATAACGGTATGGCGACGGTCATAGACCGCCGCTACAGGCGTTTTGCTGAGGTCACTATATGGTGGCGTTCATTTGGCGGCGCGGCAATCTGGCCCGGATTTGCTCGAGCATGGACGGCATGAAACGGAGTTTAGCAAACCAGACCGCACGACGGCAAGCGCGCGTCCAACGGGGTTGTCCTCCAGGTTGCCATAAAGCTCGCCAACCGGGCTGGGATGGTCTATACCACTGAACGCCAGAGAATTTCCATGAAAACCCTGTCGAAAATAAGAGTGCGCGGCCCGCTGGCCGCCTGGTTGCTGGCCGGTCTTTGTTCCTGCGCCACGCCGCAGCATTGGCAGCCCGCCCAAGGCCATTTAATGACGCAGTGGGCCAAAGAGGTCTCACCGGCCAATGCGCTGACCGAATATCCGCGTCCCCAGATGAGGCGCAAAGAATGGCAGAATCTCAATGGACTTTGGGAATACGGCCTCACGGCAGCCGCCGAGACGGCGCCGCCGACGAATTTTGACGCCAGGATTCTGGTGCCCTTCCCCTACGAATCGGCCTTGTCGGGCGTGGGCAAAGCCAGCATCCCCAACCAGCGCCTTTGGTATCGCCGCACTTTCACCCTGCCCGCCGGCGCGAAGAACCAGCGGGTGCTGCTCCATTGCGGCGCGGTCAATTGGGATGCGACGGTCCTGGTCAATGGCCATGCCGTCGGCGCTCATCGGGGCGGCTACGATGCTTTCGATTTTGACATCACCGACAGCCTCAAGCCGGGCGCGAACGAATTGATGGTGTCGGCCTGGAATCCGGTGCGCAGCGATGTGGCGGACGCCCAAGTGCTGGGCAAGCAGCGCCTGCGTCCCGGCGGCATCTTCTACACCGCCGTCTCGGGCATCTGGCAGACGGTGTGGTTGGAAAGCGTGCCCGCGGAACATATTTCCGCATTGAAAATCACGCCGGACATTGACGGCCAGACCCTCCGCCTGACCGTCGAGGCAGGCGGCGCCTTCCCGGTCGCGGTGACGGCAAAAGAGGGCGGGAAGACGGTCGCCAGCGCCGTGGGAAGCACGGGCGCGGAGATCAAGCTGGCCATGCCCAATCCGCATCTCTGGTCGCCGGATGATCCTCACCTTTACCAATTGGCGGTGGAAACGATGACGCGCGGGAAGCAGGCGGACCATGTGGAAAGCTATTTCGCGATGCGCAAAATCAGCCTGGGCAAGGACGAGCAGGGGCGCACGCGCATATTCCTCAACAATAAATTTGTGCTGGAAACCGGCCCGTTGGATCAAGGCTACTGGCCCGACGGCATCTACACCGCGCCCACCGACCAGGCCCTGCGGTTCGACATTGAGATGACCAAGAAGTTTGGCTGGAACACCATTCGCAAGCACGCCAAGGTCGAACCCGCCCGCTGGTATTACTGGGCCGACCATCTGGGCGTGCTGGTCTGGCAGGACATGCCCCAGATGTTTGGCGGCCGCAACGGCGCCCTGACCGAGGAAGCCAAACAACAATTTGAAACCGAATGGCGCCGCATCATCGCCGAATTTTACAACTCCCCCTCCATCGTCATCTGGACCACTTTTAACGAGGGCTGGGGCCAGCATGACACCGAGAGCGTGGTGGCGCTGACCAAAGAGCTGGATCCCACCCGCCTGGTCAACAACGCCAGCGGCTGGACCGATAAAAAAGTGGGCGACCTCTACGACACCCACGCCTACCCCGGCCCCGGCGCCCGGCCCCCGGAGGAAAACCGCGCCGCCGTCAACGGCGAATTCGGCGGCGTGACCATGAGCGTGGAGGGCCATCGCTGGACCAAGAGCAGCACCTATGGTTATGGCAGCGTGCTCAACAGCAGTTGGCTGGCGACCAAGCATTACCAGGCGTTGCTGAAAAAGGCTTATGAGCTGAAGGACCAACTGGGCGTCAGCGCCTTCATCTACACGCAACTGACCGACGTGGAGCAGGAGATCAACGGCCTGCTGACCTATGATCGCGCCGTCGTCAAGCTGGATCAAAAGATTGTCACCGCCGCCAACCAGGGCCAGTTTCCACCCCTGCCGCCCAATCCCAATCCCGAGTGGCTGCCGACCTCCGCCGACGAGCCGGTCACCTGGAGCTACACCACCACTGAGCCGCCCGGCAACTGGTTCGCGCCGGATTTCGACGCCGCGGCCTGGAACACCGGCCCGGCTGTCTTCGGCCGCAACCTGTCCGGCACGCGGACGCGGTGGACGACCGCGGACATCTGGATTCGGCGGGAATTCCAAGTGTCCGGAGAAATTCCGGCCCGGCTGAGCCTGCTGGTCAAGCACCATGCGGATGCGGAGATTTACCTCAACGGAATTCTTGCCGGCAAGGTGGCAGGATCTGCGGATGATTACACCACGGTTGCGCTGAGCGCGGAAGCGCAGGCCAGTCTTAAGCCGGGGCGCAATGTCATCGCGGCGCACTGCCATGGCACCGGTGGCGGCCAGGGCATTGATGTGGGCATCGTCAAAGCCGGACCGTCCCAAGGGCCGCCCCCGGCCAAGTGAACTTTGGCGCGATGCAGTGCAGCGTCAAAAGAATCGGCGGCTCGGTCCCGCCGGGTGGCTGCACACCGTTGAGCATGGCCGGTTCGCCGCAGCTTGCAGAGCGCCGGTGAAAGCCAGTGGCCGGACTTAGAGCGGTTTCACAAATACTGTAGCCGCATTACAAGGCAGGGTCCCGGCAGGCCGGGATTGCCCGCCGCGGCGCGCACGGAGTGCGCGCCCTACCACCCTCATTTAGGGCTACACAATTTCTTAAACCGCCCTAAACCGGCGACCGACGCGCTTTGATTTGCGGCGGTCACAGACCTCCGCTACAACAGCGCTCAGAGGGACTGGATGGGAAGGAGGACGGTGAATTCCGAGCCTTCGCCAACTTTGCTGTTGACTGTGGCTTTGCCTTTGTGGGCTTCGATCACGGCCTTGACGACGCTCAAACCCAATCCGAGGCCGCGCTGGGAACGGCTCTTGTCGCCGCGATAGAGGCGCTCCCAGATTTTGTCCTGCTCGTTCTCCGGGATGCCAATGCCGGTGTCGCGGAAACGGACGACGGCGTCCTCGGCGCGGCAAGCGGCGGAGATGGTGACGGCGCCTCCTTCCGGGGTGTATTTGAGGGCGTTGTCAAGCAGATTGGCAAAGGCCTGGCGGATGCGGTTGGCGTCCACGCTGGCCTGGCAGGAGGGCGGCAGTTCGGCCACGACGCGGATTTTCTTTTCCTCGGCGACGTATTCGTAAATGTCAATGACTTCGCGGAGGAGGCGGCAGAGGTCCACCGGCTGGCGCTGGAGACGGAGGGTGCCGGCTTCGGCTTCGGCGATGTCCATGAGGGTGGTGACCATGCTGAGCACGCGCTCGGATTCCTCGACGCAGTCGGCCAGGGCCTCGCGGGTGGCGGCGGGATCGAGGTTTTGCTGGAGGGCGGTTTCGGCCGCGCCGCGCAGCCGGGTCAGCGGGGTGCGCAAATCGTGGGCCACGTTGTCCATGGAGTCGCGCATGGCGCGGATGAGGGCCTGGTTTTTGTCGAGCATGGTGTTGAAAAGGCGGACCAGCTCGTCCAGTTCGTCGCGGGAGGGGCGGGTGGGAACGCGGGCGTCCAAGTTGCCGGTGCGGATGATGTTGCGCGCGGTGGCGACGATCTGGCGCACGGGGAGCAGGGCGCGATGGGCGAAAAAGGCGCCGCAGACCAGGCCAATGAGGGCGATGGCCAGGCCGGTGGGCAGGGCCGTCTGCCGGAACGGCTCCCAGAGCATGTCGCGGTTGCTGGTAATGCGCCCGACGACCAGGGTGGCGCCGTCGGACATTTTCACCCCGGCCCAGGCGAAGTCTTTTTCGGAATTTTTCGGGCTGCGATTGATCTCGAATTGGTTCCAGACCTGTTCGAGGTGGAATCCGGCCCAGCCATTGGGAGCTTCCTGGAGGGAGAGGGAGACCTGGGGTGAAATGAGTTTGACATAGAAGGATTTTTCATCAGCGGGATCGTTTTCCTGCTTGGCGCGGGCCTGCAAGGCCCCGGCCCCGCCGGCCTGATAGACGGTGGCATATTCCTTGAGTTGGGCCAGAATAACTTCCCGGTCTTTGCGCTGGAAGGCGACGCCCACCAGATAATAGACGAGGGCCAGCAGGACGGCGGTGCTCAAGGCAAAAATCAAGGCATACCAGAGGCTGAGGCGGAAGGCGAAATTGCGCAGCAAGTTATTTAAGAACATAGCCCACCCCGCGCATGGTTTGCAGCCGCGTCTTGTCCGGGTCCACTTTGGCCCGGAGCCGGTGCATGAGGACATCCACCACATTGGTCTGCGGATCAAAGCTGTAGTCAAAGATGTGCTCCAGGATCATGGTCTTGGTGACGGGACGGCCGGTGTGGCGCAGCAGGTATTCCAGGAGGGCGAATTCGCGGGCCTGCAGCTCAATCTTTTCGCCGCCGCGCCTGACTTCGCGGGTGAAGAGGTCCATCTCCAAATCGCCGGCGCACAGGCGCCTCGGCTCGGCGGTTTGGGTGGCGCGGCGGATGAGCGCCTGGACGCGGGCCGACAACTCGGAGAACGCAAAGGGCTTGGTCAAGTAATCATCGGCCCCGGCTTCCAGGCCTTTGACGCGGTCGTCCACCGCCGCCTTGGCGCTGAGAATGATGACCGGGGTGCGGATTTTTTTGGCGCGGAGCCGTTGCACCAGGCTGAGGCCGTCGAGCTTGGGCAGCATGATGTCCACCACGGCGGCGTCGTAAGCCGTGGCTTCGGCAAAGACCAGGCCCTCTTCGCCGTCGGCGCAGCGGTCCACGGCGTAGCCGGCTTGTTTCAGCCCTTTGACGATGAAGGAAGCGATTTTGTTGTCGTCCTCAACGACCAGAATGCGCATGCCGTCGTCCATCATAAATCAAAGCGGGTTGGGAGTCGAGAGGGGGAATTACTGATTGCGGATGGCGGGGGAGGCGGAGAGGAGGAGATTAGGATTAAGATTAAGATTAAGATTCAGAACGGTTTCCCCTGGCCGGGTTGGGAAAAAAGGCCCTCCCGGCTTCGCGGGAGCGAAAACGGGAGGGTGCGTCACGTCAGGGAGCCGGCAGGATCAGCCTGCTTTGCTTTCATCCACCACCAGATAATGGCTGCCGTTATTGCTCCAGACATGGAGGAGCGTGATCTTGTCCTTGACGCTTGAGGTCAGTCGAACGGCGTCGTCGGCGGATCGGACGGCGTGCTTGTTGATCTCCAGGATGACATCGCCCTCCTTCAATCCGGCGTCCGCGGCCGCGGAGGCCGAATCCACCTGGGTGACGACCGCGCCCTGGATTCTGGGAGGCACGGAGTATTGCTGGCGGGTCTGCGCATTCAAGTCCGTCACGGCCACCCCGTTGAGGGTGTCGTTGGAATCCGACGCGCTGGAACCATTTTTAGCCAGTTGCGCCTCGCCGGGCACTTCCTTGACCTGGATGTCCACGGTCCTGGCCGCGCCCTCACGCCAGATGCGCACGGGGACTTTTTCGCCGGGCGCCACGTCCGCCACTTCCATCTGGAGGCGGCGGCCGTCGGCAATGGGCTTGCTGTTGAACTGGAGGATGACGTCCCCGGTCTTCAAGCCGGCCTTGGCCGCCGGACTGTTGGGCACCACTTCATCAACCAGCGCGCCCTTGTCGGTCTTCAGATCGAACTCCTTGGCCAGGGCGGCGGTGAGGGGCTGGACGCCGACACCGATAAAGCCGCGGGTAACCTTGCCGTCCTTGACCAGGCTGACCATGACCTCGCGGGCCAGGTCGGTGGGAATGGCCAGGCCAATGCCTTCGTTGCCGCCGCTGCGGCTGTAAATGGCGGTGTTGACGCCGATCAACCGGCCATCGGTGTCCACCAACGCCCCGCCGGAATTGCCGGGATTAATGGCCGCGTCGGTCTGAATGAAGTCCTGATACTTGAGGTCCAAGGCCACCCGCCCGGTGGCGCTGATGATGCCCATGGTCACGGTTTGCGCCAGGCCAAAGGGATTGCCCACGGCCAGCACCACGTCGCCCACCTCAATTTTGGAACTGTCCGCCAAGGTAATGGCGGGAAGGTCGTGGGCGTCAATTTTGACCACGGCGACATCGGATTCCTTGTCCTTGCCGATGACTTTGGCGGTGAATTCGCGGCCATCCTGCAAGGTGATTTTCACCTTGTCGGCATCGTCCACCACATGATTGTTGGTGAGAATATAGCCGTCCTTGGTCACGATCACACCGGAGCCCAGTCCGTGTTCGGGCGGGGTGAGGATCCTTTGCCGTCCGCCTCCGAATTGGTTGCCAAAGAACTGGCGGAAAAACGGATCCATCTGACTGCCGGGCACCTCCACCGAGGATTCCTTGGCGGCGGTGGTGACCTCGACTTTGACCACGCTGGGCATGACTTTTTTGACAACTTCCGCGTAACTGACGCCCGATTTGGCGTCGCGCGCCAGCGGGTGGTCATCTATCACCAGTCCCATGGACTTGGCTTTGGCCGGGGTTTGATCACTGGCGTGGGCGGTGAGAATCACGCTCACACCCGCGGCCAGCAGCAGGCCGCCGGTGAGGAGGGCGGCCGCGATTTTTGGAGTTCGAATCTTCATCATAATTGTCTTTTCGTTAAATGTTTCTGCAAACCGGCATCCGGTTGATGGAACAAGAGTGCCACAGCGAACTAACGGGAAACTTTCCCGAACATTACAAATTGGCAATGTTAATTCCCCGGCGAGTTGGTGAGAGGGAAAGAGACTTGTGGCGCCGGCGCGGTGCGCCGATGTCGGGCCACAGGCTCGACGCTACAGCAATTAGCCCCAAGTCATCTCTGCGGTGACTCGGCGAGGATGGAAAGGGCGCGGAGGAGTTGTGGGTCGCCGCAGGTCTGCAGGCTGGCCGGGGTGAGGTTGGTCTCCAGGGCGGGAACGAGCGGCAGGGTGTTGTTGGGCAGCGCCACCGCGGCGTCGGGCTGGAGGCCCCTGTGCCAGAAGGAACGGCCGCCGGGAGTGAGCCATTCCCCGACGGCCAGCATCAGGGCCGAACCGTCCGACAACTGGAATTGGGCCAGAACGGTTCCGGTGCCAAAGGTGGTCTGTCCAACCAGGACGGCCCGGTGCGCGTCGCGCAAGGCCCCGGCCACGATTTCCGAGGCGCTGGCGGTGCCGCCGTTGACCAGGACGACCAGGGACATGTTGGTGGCCACGCCGCCCGGCTTGACCGGTTCGGGGGTGATCTTTCCAGCGGCGTTTTTTGACAAATAGACGTTGCCGCCGGAAAGGAATTCGCTGGCCACCGCCACCGCCTCGTCCACCACCCCTCCCGGATCATTGCGCAAATCCAGGATGACGCTGGTCAGGCCCTGGCGCTGGATTTGGAGCAAAGCGCCGTGGAAATCACGGGCCACGCCCTCGCTGAACAGGGCCACCCGCAGGTGCGCCACCTGGCCCCCAGGCAAGGCCTGCCAGGTCACGTTGGGGATTTTGATGGAGGCGCGGACGATGTTGAATTCCTTGCGCCGCCCGTCGCCGGGGTCGAGCACGCCGAGCCGGACCGCGGCCCCGGCCGGCCCGGTGATAAGGTCATCCAGCTCGCTCAAGGGCAAGCCGGCGACGGAGCGGCCGTCCACTTCCAGAATGATGTCGCCCGCGCGCACCCCGGCGCGCCAGGCCGGGGAGCCGTCCAGCGCGGCGACGATGACGGCGCGGCGCTCCTGGGTTTTGATTTCGACGCCGATGCCGGTGAAATGGGAGCGCATGGCGGCGCTGGCATGGCGGCGCATTTCCGGGTTGAGAAAGACGGTGTGGCCGGAGTCGCCCAGGGAATCGGTCATGCCGGCAATGGCGGCATGGGTGAGAACAGAAGATTGCAGGGAAGCGCGGTCCACGTAATCCTGGTGGATGATGTTCCAGGCCTGGGCCATGAGTTGGAAATTGTTTTCCGCGCCGCGAGGCATTCCGGTCAGGAACACCCACCGGTCGTAGAGAACCCCGGCGCAAACGGCCAGGACCAGGCTCAAGGCCCAGAGATAGGGGCGGCGGGGCGGCCGCCATGACCACAGCGACAATTTGTCTTGACTCTCACCATTCATACGAAGCAAAGCCGGCCAAGCATGACCCGGACCCCCGCCCCGCGCCAGCGCTTTTTGCCGCGATCAATGCGATGGGGCGCAACTGGACACCGGCGCCATAATTCAGACCGGGGGCAAGGATGCCCCCGGGACCGCCAGGCTGGAAGCCTGCCCTGCGGGGCGGGCGTCGAGTTGCGCCCAATGCGATCATTCCTTGATTTGCTTGATGGGCGCGGCCCGCTCCCGTTATGATCGCGCGATGCGGAAACCGGCTTTTATCCTGCCTGGCGCGCTCGTCATGCTGGCGCAGATGGGCGGTCACACTCTCGCGCCTGCCGCCGACACCCCGCCGCCACAGGCCTACACCCGCGTGGCCAATCCGGACACCAATACCGTCCAATTGCAAATCGCCCTGCGCAAGTTTGTCCCGGAGCCGAAGGCCGGCCCGGCCATCTGGCTGGCCGGGGTCATGCATGTGGGGGAACCGGAGTATTACCACGCGCTGCAACATTTTCTCGACGCCCAGACGGTCGTCCTCTACGAAGGGATCAATCCGGACGCCCACCCGCATCATGTTCACGATGCCGCCAACGCGGCTGCCACCAATGAGGCCGTGCCCGCAGCGCCGCCCACGGACACCAACGCCGGTTATTCGATGCAATCCGCCTTCGCCCGTTGCCTCGGCCTGGTCTTTCAACTGGAGGCGATAGACTACGACCGCACCAATTTCTTGAACAGCGATCTTTCGATTCTTCAACTCCAGCGCATCATGGCCGAGGGACGGCCGGGCGCCGGGCCGGGTGAGGAAGGCGGGACCAACGTCTCTTTCGATGTTCTCCTGCGCATCATGGACGGCAGTTCGTTTCTTGGCTCGCTCTTCAAAATCGGGATGCAAGTGATTGCCAGCAGTCCCGAGTTGCAGGCGGTGGCCAAGCTGACCATGATCGAAGCGGTCGGGCGGCTCAAGGGCGATTTGTCAGATGTGCAAGGCTTGCCGCCGGATTGGAAACACCTGATCCAGGTCCTCATCCACGCGCGCAACGAGCATCTCCTGGGCGACCTGAAGGCGGAACTGAAAAGAATCCCCCCCACCGGCTCGATCGCGGTGTTTTATGGCGCCGGGCACATGGACGACCTGGAAAAACGCATCACGGGCGATCTTCATTATCGCCCCGCCGACGAGATCTGGCTCTGCGCCTTTTCCGTGGATATGCGCAAAAGCGGGCTTTCTCCCGTGGCCGCGCAATGGATGCGCAGCCTGATCGAGGGAGAGATGGACCAGATGCAGCAGCACTGAACGGGGCCGGCGCGGCAGGGAAGCCAATTCTTTGCGAAAATTTATTTTCGCGCTATATTACCCCCATGCCTGACCAAGCTCAGAAGAACCGGCCGGTCGCTCCGGGCAGCGGGGGCGGCGGCGACGGACCCAGCGCGCCCAAAGTGGAGAAGCCGAACACGGAGGAATTGCTCAAACGCATGCGCAAGGTTGATCCCGACCAGGCCAAGCGGTACCGCCAACGCACGGGTCAATGAGCGACACCAAAATTGCCGGCGACTTCCTTTCCCTCCTGGCGGAGCAGAAGCTGTTGCCGGCCGAGGCGGCCCCGGCCCGCGGCGCGCCCGTGGAAACCCAGGCCAC
Organism: uncultured Verrucomicrobiae bacterium; assembly: GCA_963707025.1. Classification (GTDB taxonomy): domain Bacteria; phylum Verrucomicrobiota; class Verrucomicrobiia; order Limisphaerales; family Palsa-1400; genus JBEKOF01. Next base: position 114,038 of record CAVPOM010000012.1, read on the forward strand.
CACCGTCTTCGCCTTCCATTACGCCGGGGGCGTGCTCATGGCCGGGGACCGCCGGGCCACGGCGGGCAATGTCATCGTGACCGACCGGGTGGAAAAAATCATCGAAGTGGACTCAACGTCCCTCCTAGCGGTGGCGGGCGTGCCCGCGACGGCGTTTGAAATGGCGCGGGTGCTGCAAACCTCCTTTGAGTATTACCGGCGCAGCCAGTTGCAGCCGCTGAGCTTGCCGGCGCGGGTGCGCGCCCTGGCCCGCTTGTTGCGGGACAATCTGCCGATGACCTTGCAAGGGATCGGGGTGGTCGTGCCCCTGTTCGCCGGGGTGGATCACGGCGTTGCGCCGCCCCAGCCGCGCATTTATTTTTACGATCCGCTCGGGGCGCAATTCCAGGCCGTGGGCTATGCGGCCTCCGGCTCCGGCGCGGGCACCATCCGCAGCATCTTGAGCTTCCAGGAACGGCACGCCAGCGCCAAGCCCTCCCAAATGAATTTGCCGGACGCGGTGCGGTTTGCCCTCTCCCTCCTGATGACGGCGTCGGAATTCGATTCCGCCACCGGCGGGGTCAACCCGGCCACCGAGACCTTCGCCACCATCAAAGTGCTCAAACCTTCCGGTGTGGAAACCGTCACCGACCAGCAACAAAAGGAGTTTTTGCATGACTGAGGAACCCTACCGCTGGCTGGAGGCGATGGCCAACCGCCGCGAATACGTGCGCGACCAGCTCAAGGGCGGTTCGCCCGTCTTTGCCGTCAGTTTGCCGGACGGAATTCTCTTGCTCGGCGTGGGCGGCGGCCAGTCCAAGGTTTTTGAACTGTTCGACCGTCACGCCCTGGCCGGGCTGGGGCATCCGGCCGACATCGAAAAAGTCCGGCAGGCCGCGATAGATGCCGCCCATTTGGAAGCTTTTACGCGCGCGGCGGAAGACGTCAGTCTGCGGCGGCTGATCGGTTTCGGGCTAAGCCCGCAATTGAAGACGCAGTTTGACCAGATCTTCAGCGCCCCCTTTTTGGTGGAATTGCTCCTGGCCGAATTGGGCGCCGAGCCGGGGCAGGATTTGCTGTTCCGATTGCACTTCGACGGCGCTTTTCAAGTCCAGTCCGGCGGGGCGGTCATGGCCGCCAGCCAGCCGGAGGCGGAGTCGGCGGGACAAAGCTGGTTGAACGAAACGCTGCGGGAGGAGACCCGGCGGCCGGAAACCGCGGACCTGCTTTTGCAGGCGTGGTGGTGCCAGGTGCAAAACAAATGGCTGGCCGAATCTGTCCCCGACGCGGCCCAGCGCCAGGCCGGCTGGCGCGAGGCGGTCCGGGGCAAGACGGTTGAAATCGGCTGGCTGGCGCGCCACGGCCCCCGCCCCGCCCGCTACCAGCCCCTGACCCTGTCCGATCTGGGCCTGTGAGCGCGTCCATCCGCAATCCGCAATCCGTAATCCGCAATTCCCAAAATGAACCGCATCGTTGGCTTGGAGACCGAGTATGGCTGCCTGTCGGCCGATGAGCCCGGCGTGTCCGCCGCCATCGCCCGGGTGCGCGACTGGATATTCCACGAGGAACGATTCGGATTGATTGACGTGCATCAGCGCGATTGGGATGAACCGGCCGGCAACGGGGGCTTTCTTTTTAACGGCGGGCGGTGTTACATTGACATGGGCCACCTGGAGTATTGCACGCCGGAGTGTTTGAGCCTGTTGGATGTGTTGCGCCACGACCAGGCGGGCGACGCCATTCTGCTGCGGGCGGTGCGGGCGATGGGGGTGGAGGACAAAGTCAGCTTCATCCGCAACAACGTGGACCACTATACCGGCGCCACCTTCGGCTGCCATGAGAATTACCTCGTCCGCCGCGCCGCGCCGCTGACGGAGCCAAACCTGCACTCTTTGCTCGCCTTTTTGACCTTGCGCATGCTCTACACCAGCGCCGGGCGGGTGGGCGGGACGACGGGGGCGGACGGGCGGGGCGACTTGCCCCGGCAGGCGGCGGGGCCCCTTCCAAATCAGCCAGCGGGCTGATTACATCAACAACGATCTGTTTGAATGGGTGCAATTCAACCGCGCCATTATCAACACCCGCGACGAACCGCTGGCCGACGCCCGCAAATACCGCCGCCTCCACCTCCTGCACGGCGACACCAACGTCCTGCCCGCCGCGCTGCTCCTCAAAGTGGGCACCACTTCGCTGGTGCTCGATTTGCTGGAGATGAACTGCCTGCCAAAAATCATGCTGGACGACGCCGTGGCCGCCTTCCGCCATCTCTCCCACCAGGCCGACGGCCCCTGGCTGGCCCGGCTGGCCGACGGCCGCTGCGTGGATGCGGTCCTCCTGCTCCAGCAATTTGAGCGCGCGGCGCGGGCCGAACTGGCCGGGCGCGATCCCGAAACCGACGTCCTGCTGGGCCTGTGGAGGGAAACGCTGGCGGCGCTGGCGGCCGATGCGGAGACGCTGACGGGCCGGGTGGATTGGATTACCAAGCGGTGGCTGCTGCAACAGTTTTGCGACCAGGAAAAAATCTCCTGGAACGATCCGTGGCTCAAGTCGCAGGACCTGGAATACCACCAGATTGATCCGGCGCGCAGCCTGGGTCTGGCCCTGGCCCGGACCCCGCCGCCGTGGCAACTTGCCGCTCAGGACGCCGCGCTCGCCATTTCCCAGGCCCCGGCCAACACCCGCGCCTGCGTCCGCTCACGGGTCATGCGCCTGCTCCAGAACGAACCCTGCTCCTATTACCTGGATTGGGAAATCGTCGGCGTCGAGGGCGGCCACGCCCTGCACCTGCTCAACCCCTTCGACCCCGATCCCAAGGACGCCGAAAAATGGATGCAATTCCTGGCACAGCCCCTTCCCCGCCCGCCCGGCCCAGCCCGGAGAACGGCCTAAAACAGCCTGCCCAGCCGCTTTCGCCCATGGGCGGCACGGGAGGCCTTTACGCCAGCGGCAGGCATCCGCCGCCGCCGTTCCGCGATGGCTTCGTTGCGGCAAAACACCATTAAGCTTTGTCGCCGCCGGTTAATGGCCGCCCTGTTTCCCGCCCGATTCACTTGCGATTTCTGCGCGGGCGGCCTGGAGATTGACACCGAGAGTTTTCAAGACCAGCGCCGCCACGCCGCCGCCTTCCCGCAACAGGCCCAGCAAGATATGCTCGGCGCCGACGTGAGTTTGGTTCAGTGCCCGGGCTTCCGAGCTGGCAATCTCGAGCGCTTTTTTCACGCGAGGCGTATAGCGGAGGGCGTGACCGGCGGGCTGCACCGGCCCACAGCCGACGATTTTTTCGATTTCGCTCCGAATGATTCTGTGATTCAAGCCCATTCTTTGCAGGACACCGGGAACAATGCCAGTCTTCGATTCGAGCAGACCCAGCAGCACATGTTCCGTGCCGATGAAATCGTGATGGAATCCAAGGGCTTCCTTCCCGCCCAGTTCCAGGCTCTCCCGCGCGGCGGCGTTGAGAGCACATGGAGAAAGTGTTGGGAAACCCATGAATCTCAAGAGCACGGCTTTCAACTGTTGCAGCCTTGTTGCTTTCATTGCGCCCGCCTTGGCGAATTCTTGCTGGAGCGCCGCCGGTTGGCCGATGCGCTGGGTGGCCATCGCGAACGCCTGTTCCGCGCCCGCTCCCGAGCGCGCCTGCCGCTCCACCTCCTCGCGCAAATGACTTTCCAATTCCTCCAGGACGTTTCGATTTTTGACACCAGCGGCCAGCATCTGCCGCCGCCATGCTGCGATGGATTGTTCCAGATTGAACATCTTGTTCCTTTTATCTTACGATTCCGCCGCTGTTGGAGTGGGCGCCATGCCCATCACGAGAAAAATCAGGTGCAGAGCCAGAAAAAGCCCAAGCGGCCAATAGCTTGCCATTCCGTGACCATGCATTCCCTGACCGCTGGCCACAATACCAGCGCCGAACCAAGCGAGGCCGACAATGACATTGCCGCCGATACACATCAGCATCCTGGCGCGCTCACTCACCTGGCCGAATCGTTGCATCGCCGCCGAGGCGATGAGCCAGAGGGACGCGCACATCCCGCCCATTTCACGCCCGCCCCCTCGCAGCCACCCGCCTGAATGTTGCCTGCTCCAGAGCATCCCGAGAATCACTCCCACGGCCACCAATCCCGCCGCAAGTTCGCTGAACAGCAGAACGGCACGGGCCAGCGATTGCCGGCGGCTGGCGACAACGCGTGAAACAACTGGTAAGAGACATAACAAATGCCGAAGCAGCCCGGCAATAAAGCCGCGACGAAACCAGCAGTCAGGCTAAAGATATGCGCAGACAAGAGGAAGTTCCGCCCTTCCACAAACAAGTTCCATGAAAAGATCATCGCCAGCACAATCACCCCGTAAACCCATAGTCGCGAACCTACGACAACCGGCCAGCACCTCTTCCTCTTAAGCTTGTCGAACTCCGTCCGCAGGGGGATCGGGCTTCCCACGCGTGACAAAGCGCGTTGGAACGCCTGTTCCTCAAGCATTCCCGCCGACAAGAGGGCGCCAATGTCCTCGCGCAAATGGCTTTCCAGTTCGTCCAACACATTCGAGTTGTTCACACCGGCGGCCAGCATCCGCCGCCGCCAGTCCGCAATGGCCTGTTCCAGATCAAACATGCTCGCCTTTCCACAGACCGCCGAGAACGGAGGAAATCACCGTCCATTGTTCGCGTTTATCCTTGAGGGCCTGGTGGCCGTCCTTTTTGATCGAGTAGTATTTGCGCTTGCGCCCGTTCTCCATCTCCACCCAGCGGGATTTGATCCAGCCGCTGTCCTCCATGCGGTGCAAGACCGGGTAAAGCATCCCGTCCGTCCAGGTGATCTTGTCCCCGGAGAGCCACTTGACCTCCTGAATCAGCTCGTATCCGTAGCTTTCGCCCTTGGCCAGCAGGGACAGAATGAGGGGTTCGGTCGAAGCGGCGATCAGTTCTTTTTCCATCATGCCGCCAAAATACATTGCCTCGCTATGTATGTCAAGCGCCAAAGTTCACGCTCTTTTTTACTGGTTTCCCCGGCGCGACCAGCTAGCATGGCCGGGACTGATGACCGAAATGCTTTGGCCAAACGGCCGACTACCGTTATGTCCCTGAGATTGGAAAGGGTCCGTGAACTTCTGAAACGCGAGATCGGCGAGGTCATCCGCCGCGAACTTCCCGTTCAGGAAGCGGGCTTGATCAACGTCAACGACCTGCAAGTGGCGGCCAACTTGAAAAACGCCACCGTCTTCATCGGCATCCTGGGCGGCAAGGCGCAAAAGGACAAAGGCATGGAAATGCTGAAAAAGAACCGCCAGCGCATCCAGGGCCTGGTCGCCAAGGGAGTGGTCTTGAAATACACGCCGCGGCTGCGCTTTGTGCTGGATGAGTCGGTCGAACGCGGCAACCGGGTCCTGAGAATCCTGGAAGAACTGGAAATGCCGCCGGCCTCCTCATGAAATCGCATCCCAAGATCATTGACCGGATTCTGGAAAAGATCCGGGCCAGCCAGACCATCTGCGTGGCGGGGCACCTCCGGCCCGACGGGGATTGCATCGGCTCGCAACTGGCCCTGGCCCTGGCCCTGCGCCTGGCAAGGCAAGGAAGTGGTTTGCTGGAACGAAGATTCCCTGCCGCAAAAGTACGCCTTCCTCGACCCGGGCCATGTGGTGCAAAAACCCAAGGGCCGCCCGCCCTTGGACTTGGTCATCGCCCTGGATTGCGCCAGTCTGGAACGCCTGGGTTCGGTTGGCCCGGCCCTGACGCACCGCCGGCAGCTCGTCAATATTGATCACCACCAGAGCAACACCCGCTATGGCGATTTGAATTGGATCTCCGGCCGCGAAGCCTCCACCGGTGAACTGGTCTTCCGCCTCCTCCGCGTGGCCGGCTGGCCCATCACCCCGCCCATGGCCGATTGCCTCTTCACCGCCGTCTCCACCGACACGGGCAGCTTTCAATACTCCACCACCAAACCGGTCACCTATCACACCGCGGGCGAATTGGTCAAATTGGGCGCGAACCTGGAGACGGTCTGCCACCAACTCTATCAATCCTTTCCCCTCTCCCGCGTCCGCCTCCTCAAACACCTCTATAATCATTTCCATCTGACCGACCACGACCGCATCGCCTACCTCTGGCTGAAGAACGGCGATTTTGCGCGAACCGGGGCGGATCGCAACGATACCGAGGGGCTGATTGACCATCTGCGCGCCTTTGAGCCGGTGGTGGTCGCCTGCGTCTTTGAAGAGATGGAACCGGGCTTGAGCCGCATCAGCCTGCGCTCCAAATCCGACGCCGTGAACGTCAATGACATCGCGGCCCAATTCGGCGGCGGCGGCCACCGCGCCGCCGCGGGCGCGCGCCTGGCCGGCAAGCCCCTGTCCGTCCAGCGCCGGGTCGTGGCCGCCATCAAAAAAGCCCTCGCCCCCTCCCACTGATTGTTGCATGCACCCGTTTGATTCATGGGACGGCGCGGTCTTGATTGACAAACCGGCCGGCCCCACCTCGCACGATGTGGTGGACGCCGTGCGCCGGCAGTTCGGCCTGAAAAAAGTCGGCCATTGCGGCACGCTCGATCCCGCCGCCACCGGCCTGCTCATCCTGGTTTTGGGCCGGGGCACCAAGCTCTCCGAAAAACTGATGAGCGACGACAAAGTTTATGAAGGCTCGGCCAAATTCGGCGAAACCACCGACAGTTACGACGCGGACGGGGAACTGGTCGCCTCCCTGCCGGTGCCGCCCATGACCCTGGAAGAACTCGACCAGGCCGCCGCCGCCTTTCAGGGCGATCAAATGCAGTTGCCGCCGATGGTCTCCGCCGTCAAGATCAAAGGCGTGCCCCTTTACAAACTGGCCCGCCGCGGCGTGGAAGTGGAGCGCAAACCCCGGCTCATCCACGTTTACAGCTTTCGTTTCACCAGCTATGCCGAGCCTCTGGGCTGGTTCCGCGTCGCCTGCACCAAGGGAACCTACGTCCGCGCACTGGTTCATGAACTGGGCCGCAAAACCGGCCCCGGCGCGCATCTCGCCTCCTTGCGCCGGGTCCGCTCCGGCAAATTCGAGGTCAAGGACGCCATCCCGTTTGAAGACCTCCTGAAAATGTCCCCCGCCCAACTGGAAAGGCGGGTCCTGCCATTTTTGCAGTTGACACAAGCGGGCTAAACCGGAACACCCGGCCAAAAACGAGTCTCCAGATGCTTTGCTGTTTTCAGTGGAATCGAAATGGTGTGTTCCTCAAACGGCTGCCCATAACCGCCTTGCAATCCCGAAGGGATTGGATCACTCAGCCCAAGGTTGGCCGATTCCGAGAGGCCTACCCTGGGTTACCGCCTTCGAGTTGCACAACCCTGAAAGGGTTGAATATCAAAGCCTTAGGAAACAGTCTTGATCGTAAATGGAATCTGCGGGCGAGTATGGATGGGCCAATTGTTGCGCGGAAAAGCGCGACCAATCGCGCCCTTCCTTGGTCCCCGCCTGCCGCGCCAGCAATGCATTCACGTAATGCAACGCCTCCTGCTACAGTTCATCCGGCAGTTGGCGGGTATTTTCGAGAATCAATTCCGCTGTGCTCGTTTCAACACCATAACACAACGCGCTCCTGGCTGGCAAGTGTTGTCCACACAACGACCTTTGTTGGACGGTTCAGACCTGCATAATCGCATCTCCCGGAGTCCGGGAGGAATGAAATTCAGAAAGTGCATTTTCAGAGCGGGGGTGCTATTGAAACTGCCGAAAAATGAACGTCATCCACGCGACCGCTGAACTGGAGGCCGGTTCGCGCCCGGTTTGCCTGGCCATCGGCGTTTTCGACGGCGTCCATCTGGGGCACCAGCAGGTCATTCTTCAGGCCGTCGGCGACGCCGCCCGGCACGACGGCCTTTCCGTGGTGATCACTTTTGACCGGCATCCCGCCGCCGTGCTGGCCCCCGCGCGGGTGCCGCCGCTTATCTATCCGCTGGCCAAAAAGCTGCGCGTCCTGGCCTCCCTGGGACCGGACACCGCCTGCGTGATTCATTTTGACAAGGAATTCAGCGAATTGACCGGGGAGGAATTCATGCGCGGCCTGGCGCGCGACTGCGGCAAAATCCAGAGCCTCTCGGTGGGCCGGGCCTTTTCCTTTGGGCGCGGACGTTCCGGCAATGTCGCCCTGCTTGAGGCGCTGGGAAAGGAACTGAACTTTGCCGTCCATGCCCTGGCCGAAGTTGCCCTGGATGGCCAGGCGGTCAGCAGCACCCGGGTGCGCGCGGCAGTGCGGGCGGGGCGCTTCGCCCAGGCCGGTCAAATGCTGGGCCGTCCCTACGCGCTTTGCGGACGCATCATCACTGGAACCGGCCTGGGCCGTCAAATGGGTGTTCCGACCGCCAACCTTGACCTGGCCGGGTTGCTGACGCCGCCGCCGGGGGTTTATGCGGCGCGCGCCCTTGTCCGCGGCCGGAGCCATCTGGCCGCTGTCAACATTGGCTGCCGCCCCACCGTGCCCGGCGCCGCCCGGCCCATCCAGGTGGAAGCGCACCTGCTGGATTTTGCCGGGGATATATACGGGGAGGAAATGGAATTGGGCTTTGTCAAGAAGTTGCGCGACGAACAAAAGTTCGCCTCACTGACCGCCCTCCGCGGACAAATCCTCCGCGACATCGCCCTCACCCGGGACCTGCCCGGCGATGCTTAGCGGTGCCCGCCGCCGCCGCCGCCGCCGTGTGCGCCACCGCTAAAGCCGCCGCCGCCGACATGTGCGCCACCGCTAAAGCCGCCCACATGGCCGCCACCGCCAAACCCGCCCACATGGCCGCCGCCGCCAAACCCGCCCACATGCCCGCCACCGCCAAATCCGCCAACCCGGCCGCCACCGCCAAACCCGCCAACCCGGCCGCCAAACCCGCCATGCCCGAATCCGCCATGCCCGAATCCGCCCCCATAATAACCACCATAACCAAAGAACAGCGACCCGCCGAATGGATACCAGGGGTAATAATAAGGATCGTAAGCGTAGTACGGCTCGTAAGCCGGGTAAGCTGGGGCCGCGACATAAGCGGAGGAAGCGTTGGCCGCGGCCGCCTGGGCTTGCAGGGCGGCATCATAGCTGGCCGCCGCGCTGTCCGCCGCGCTTTGCGCCGCATTGCCTGCCGCGTAGGAATAATACTGCGGCGCCGGGGCCTGACCCGGCACTTGCGCCTGCCCGCCGGCGGCCATGCCCGTTTGCCGCTGCAATTGGCCGTAACGATTGATCATGGCGTTGATCACCGGCATGGGCACGCCCTGTTGCTGAAATGAAATGATGTTGTCCGCGCTCAGATAAAACGTCAGCGGCGAATTGTTGATGTAACTGACGATGATGTCAGCCGGGATGCCGCCCTTGTACATCTTCATCACTTCGGTCACCCCGGAGGGCAGGCCCGAGAGCGTCACGTTGGCCCCGCCGGGCGAAGGGCTGGCGGATGGCGCCGCCCCCGCATTGGGGTCGCTGCCCGCGCTGGCTTGCCCGGGCATGGTCAGAAAAAGCGCGGTCGCCAGAAAGGTCACGGTGGCCGCCCCAAGAATCATCGGCTTTGTTCTCATATATTTCCTCTTTCGCTGGTCATTCCGTCCCGCCTTCATGACGCTTTAAAATACACCGGGTTCCCGCCCTTGGCAAGCCCGCCGCGCCCGCCTGGTTCCACGCCGCCCTTTTTCGCGTGACGGACACTGCTCCCTATGCTATATAAAACTCCATAATTGGAGATGCATTTTTTAAGTCCATTCTGTTGTCAGCATATTAGACTGCCCGCTCGCCCCATCCATTCAATGAATTTCCACCAAATCACACCGGCCCGCCCGGCCCGCCCGCGCCGCCCATTTTTCCATTCCCTCGGCTTTGGCTGCCTGCTTCTGCTGCTCTTTGCGCCCAGGGCAGACGCGGACGGCACGCCGATCGTCCTGAGTTTTACCAACCCCGCTCCCATCACCATCGTGGATTTCCTTTCCGATGCTTCCCCGTTCCCATCCACCATCCCGGTTCCGGCTCTGCCCGGCGTGTTGCAAAGCGTGACCGTCACGATTTACGGACTGTCCGATCCATCCGCGGGGGGCATCGAAATTCTCCTCGCCGGCCCCACCGGCCAGGGCGTGGATTTGATGAACCTGGCCGGCAACGGATTGGTCACCAACGCCACCATTACCTTTGCAGATAACGCCACTCCTTTCTCCGGCGGCACGATCATCTCCGGCACCTTCCAGCCCAGCGGCACGGATTTCCCGTTCGGCACTCCTTTGTATCAAGAGAACACCACCAACCAATTGGCCGGCTTCATCGGAACGACCCTGGAGGGAACTTGGAACCTGTCGGAGTATTACAACGACTTTGCCGGGGCCAACGGCGCGATCAGCGGAGGCTGGAGCCTGACTTTTACCTTGCTGCCCATCGCCCCCGCCGTCACAAACCTGGCCGCCACCGGCGTCACCTTCACCTCGGCCACCTTGAATGCCAATGTCAACCCCGGAGGCGCCGCCACGACGGTTTATTTCGAATATGGCCCCACCACGGCCTATGGCAGCTTCAGCGCCAGCAACACTTTGGCGGTGGACGTCACCGATACGCAAGCGGTGGCGCTGCCCATCACCGGCTTGCAGCCCGGCACCACCTACCATTTCCAAGCCCTCGCCCAAAACAGCGTCGGAACCAATGCCGGCGGCGACTTGACCTTCGTCACGCCAACTCTTCCTGCTCCCACGCTCCAGGCGTCCCTGACCAACGGCTCCAACCTTGTCCTGATTCTCTCCGGCGACCTGGGCTCCAACTACACCATCCTGTCCACCACCAACCTTTCGCCCCCGGTCAACTGGACCACGCTCGCCTACCTGACCTTGACCAACCCGGTCCAATTCATCTACCCCGGTCCTCTGACCAACCGGATGGAATTCTTTGCTTTGCTGGCCGGCGCTCCCCCCGCTCCGCCCCGGCTGGACATCTCCCTGACCAACGGCCTCATCCCGGTTCTGATTCTCCACGGCAACCCCGGCGCCAACTATACCATTCTGTCCACCACCAGCCTTTCCCCTCCGATCACCTGGATCGGGTTGACCAACCTGACCCTGACCAGCGCGGTCCAATTCATCTACCCCGGGCCTCCCGCCAACCGGATGGAATTCTTTGCTTTGCTCAACGGCGCTGCCACCCCTCCGCCCAGGATTGAGGTGTCCTTCAACGGCTCCTCCCTTGTGGCGACGCTTTTCGGCACCCCCGGCTTGATGTACACCATCCAGTCCACCTCCAGCTTTTCGCCTCCGATCATCTGGACCCCGATCACCAACCTCACCTTGACCAGCCCTGTCCAGTCCATCAACCTCGGTCCGCCCCCCAACCAGCCAGAATTCTACCGGGCCGTCCAACCCTGAGCGCCCGGCGGGAATGGAAAATGGCAAATAACTTCAACTAATCCGTTTGACATCCTGATGGGTTTTTGTTACGTTCCTAATGCAAGGGACAAACGAAAACAGGAAGCGTTCATTCTGAACTAAGTTCTTTTCGCGAGCCAGGGCCTTGCCGGTCCATGAAACTGGCGCAGGCAACAGGTGGAGCAGGGAGCAACGGAATTCGAAGCATTTTAGAATCTGCCGCTGCACGGGAGGAGTGTGCTTTTGTTTCCACAACTTCATGGCTCGCTGACCGCATTACCCAAAACTCCGATTGTGGAAAGGACCCCTCCATGAGGAACTTCACGCGTATGAAAACAACCACCGCCACAGGCAGTAACTCGATGTCCACGCGCCGCCGCCGCCGCCTCGCCCCGGTGCCGTTGACGTTTCTGGCTGCGCTGGCTTTGGCCCTCATTGTGCCCGCCCGCGCGCAGACCTTCAGCGATGCCGACTGGGGCAGCTTGGGCTCGGGGGTGAACGGCGTGGTCGAGGCATTGACGATGAGCGGGACCAATCTCTACGTTGGAGGAGAGTTCACCACGGCGGGCGGCGTGGCGGTGAACGAGATCGCCAAATGGAACGGTAGCGCTTGGTCGGCCTTGGGCTCGGGCCTGGCTCCGGGGGGCACTGGTACTGTAGTCCGTGCGCTGGCGGTGATCGGGACCAATCTCTACGCCGGGGGAGCGTTCAGCGGGTCAGTAGGCAGCGTCGCCAAATGGAACGGCAGCTCTTGGTCGGCCTTGGGCTCGGGGATGAACGGCTGTCTCTACGCGCTGGCGGTGATCGGGACCGATCTCTACGCCGGAGGGACTTTCACCTCGGCTGGCGGGGTACCGGCCAACTACATCGCCAAATGGGACGGCAGCGCCTGGTCGGCCTTGGGCTCGGGGACGGGTGGCAACGATCCTTATGTCAATGCGTTGGCGGTGATCGGGACCGATCTCTACGCCGGGGGAAGCTTCAGCACGGCTGGCGGTGTTACGGTCAACGGGATTGCCAAATGGGACGGCAACGCGTGGACGGCCTTGGGCTCGGGAATGGGTGCTTACTCCGCTTATCCTAGTGTCTATGCACTGGCCGTGAGCGGGACCAATCTCTACGCTGGGGGAGACTTCACAAATGCGGGTGGGGTACCGGCCAACTACATCGCCAAATGGCACGGCACAGCTTGGTCGGCCTTGGGATTGGGGGTCTGCCCCTTTAGCCTGGCGGTGAGCGGAACCGATCTCTATGCCGGGGGAGCGTTCACCACGGCGGGTGGAGTTTCGGCCAACTACATCGCCAAATGGGACGGCAGCGCGTGGTCGGCCTTGGGATCGGGAGTGACTGGAGGTGCCTGGGTTCTTGCGCTGGCTGCTGACGGGGCGGGGCATCTGTTCGTCGGGGGAGGCTTCACCAATGCGGGCGGGGTGCCGGCCAACAACATTGCCCAGGCATATATACCCTTCGCCCCAACCATCTTAACGAGCCCGCAACCTCAAACGGCGGAGGCAGGGGCCGCGGCGTACCTGGCACTGGAGGCCACAGGCAGACCGCTACCGGCCTATCAATGGTACTTTAACGACACCAATACGCTCAGTTGCACAAACTACCACCTGGTCTTGACCAATATCCCGTATGCGCGTTCCGGCACTTACACCGTGGTCGTCACCAATGTTGCCGGGGCCGTGACCAGCGCGCCGGTCACGCTCAACGTCATCGCACCGGTGACTCGAAGGTCGGTGCCGGGCGTCAACTTGACGGCGCAGGCGGGAAACTTTCTCGGCCTTGATTACAGGGACAATCTCGGACCCGCAACGAACTGGCAAACAATGGCCACGATGACCCTTTCCAATGCTTCGCAATTCTACTTCGATGTTTCTCAACCACTCCCGCCGCAACGGTTCTATCGCGCGTGGCAAATGGGAACGCCTGCCGTTGTTCCGTCGCTCGACATGAAGCTGGTCCCGGCGCTCACGGTGACGGGCAACGTGGGCGACTCTTTGCGCCTGGATTACATCAACCAGTTTGGCCCGACAGACGCCTGGGTCACGCTGGCCACGGTGAAGTTGACCAACACGTCGCAGCTTTACTTTGACACGTCCAGCATAGGCCAGCCGCCGCGGCTCTGGCGGATTGTGCCGGTGCCTTGAACCCGCAACCATCCACTCTCAACCACTTTATGAACCCAAAATCTGAATTCAAAAACGGATGGTGGATACGATTCAAAGGACCCCTGGCCGCGCGGGCCGGTGTGCTGTTGCTGTGCCTGGCCGCCGCCGACAGCCTGGCGCAAACTCAAACGGTGACGAGCTGCACAGAGGCGGCCCTTCGCTCGGCCATGGCGGGAGGAGGAACGGTCACCTTTGCCTGCGACGGCACGATCACGCTGGCCAATACGATTACGAATGCTTTGGACACCGTGCTCGACGGCGAGGGGCATCAAATAATCATCAGCGGCAACAGCGCCTGTCGGGTTTTTTTCGTGAACAGCAACGTCAATTTCACCGTGTTGAACCTGACGATTGCCAATGGTCAAAGCGATAATGGAGCAGGCATCTACAATGCCGGCGGCTGCTTCACCGTGCGGAACTGCGTATTTACCGGCAACACTGCTGTGGGTCAGGCTGGAGTGTCCGGCAGCCCCGGCGCCAACGGCTGCGGCGGAGCGCTGTTCAACGCCGGAGTTGCCACAATCGCCAATTCCACTTTGTCAACTAATATCGCTGTTGGAGGGACCGGCGGCAGTGGCGCAGATGGAGGAGGCGGTAACGGCGCCTCCGGCGGCTTAGGTTATGGCGGTGCGATTTATAACTCCGGCGAGGTGAGGTTGACCAACTGTACAGTTGAACGGGAACACCGCCGCTGGAGGGGCTGGCGGCATCGGTGGCAACGGCATCACCGGCGGCCAAGGCGGAGGGGACGGCGGCAATGGCGCACCGGGCGGCTCCAGCTATGGTGGCGCCCTATTCAATGGTGGAGTTGCAAGATTAGCTAACACGACAATTAGCGGGAATGCGAGCACTGGTGGCTCCGGGGGCGGTGGCGGAATGGGCGGTAGTGACGGCTATTACCCTCCTCATTCCGGGGCTGATGGTGGCAAAGGTAACGCCGGCGGCTCCGGTTCAGGCGGCGGTATCTATGATCTGACTGGCCAATGTTTCTTGACCAACTGCACGCTCGCCTTCAATGCGGCGATTGCGGGTGAAGGGGGAGCTGGCGGAGCAGGCGGTGATGGGCAATTCAGCGGCGGAGTTCCTGGTCTTCCTGGCCCTGCTGGCTCCGCCAGCGGCGGAGGCATCAACGCAAACGGCGGCTCATTCCTGATCAACGCGCTTTTAGCCTCCAACGCTCCCGGCAACGCCTCCGGCGGCATCATTGACGGCGGGCACAACCTTAGTTCGGACAACAGTTGTGGCTTTAGCCACGTTGGCAGCCTGAACAACGCGAACCCACTGCTAGGCCCGTTGATGGACAACGGAGGCCCCACCCTAACCATGGCGCTGATGCCGGGCAGTCCGGCCATTGATGCCGGTGACAACGGAGCCGCCCCGCCAATAGATCAACGGGGTGTTCCGCGACCAGTCGGTTTGGCGTCTGATATCGGCGCTTACGAATGCGGTCCGCCGGGCATAATCATGCCTCCGCAAACTCAAAGTGTAGCCTCAGGGTCCACCGTTGATTTCTCTGCGTCCGCCGCGGGTTACCCTCCCCTGAGTTATCAGTGGTTTTTCAACGGCGCCACCGTTATCACCGGCGCCACCAATTCCGTTCTGCACCTTGTCAACGTCCAACCCTCCCAGTCCGGGGCGTATGCCTTGGTGGTGACCAATGCCCTCGGAGCGGCGACCAGTTCGCCCGCCATGCTCGACGCGGTTTTCCGGAAAGTGACGAGATGCACAGAAACCATCTTGCGTTTGGCACTGGCCGAAGGAGGAACGGTCAGGTTTGCCGGCGACGGCACGATCACGCTGAGCAATACAATTGTGATCGGAACAAACACCGTGCTCGACGGCAGTGGTCGGCAAGTGACCATCAGCGGCGGCAATCTCGTCCGGGTGTTCTATGTCAATACTAACGCAACTCTCACCCTGGTCAATCTGACTATTGCCGATGGCTTGAGCACAAATGGGTATGGCGGAGGGATTTACAATGAGGGCACGTTCAACGCCACGAACTGCCTTTTTGCCGCCAATACGGTCCAGAGCGCGGAGGGCGGTTACATGGGCATTCCTGCTCAGGACGGCTGCGGTGGTGCGGTGTATAACTCTGGCGCGCTGAACCTCATTGATTGCTCATTCGTCTCGAATTCTGCCTGCGGTGGGCAAGGAGGTAATTACGCCGCCGGCGGCGGAGGAGGAGGTGGGGGTGCGGTGTATAACTCCGGAGCACTGGACATCGTTGATTGCGTGCTTATCCGGTTGATTGACAACTTTGGAAATTTAGTGATTGACAAAATTTAGGCGGGAGGAAAAGCTGGCCGCTGTGAACGGCAAATGCGCCAATCCTCTCAATGTTGGCTTCCGTGTCTGGATCGAAGCTGGACTACATGAGCACGGACATGATAAAGTGAATGTCCCGCCCCAGACCAGTGGCACGGTTATTCGAGTGTGGCAGGAGTTTTACACCATTGACCAGCGCCTTTACCGGATCAAATGGGATTCCGGTCAGGAAAGTGTCCACTACTGCACAGAGTTGACCTCCATCGGGCAGAGTCACAGTTTGAGTGATTTCCTTAACCTTATTGAATCGCAGGCGGCCAGGATGAATATTGTGAGAGGGCCAAACGGTGGGCTGCGCAGAGCAAAGATAATCCTCAAAAATAGCGATTGGATTGATGGCCTTTATGGGTTGGAAGAACGGTTGGCCGCAATTGGTGTTCCCATACAAACCGAGATTATTGAGAGAAAAAAGCGTTCAGCACCCCATGCTCACTATTAAAACAAACTCTTTAGGCTTAACGGGATTGCGCCGCGCCCAGTCAAGAATGTCCTTTAGATGGCGCTCATCACAGGCGCTGGCGCACAGCGTGACAATTGGAATGCGCAGCCTTTTTTCACCTCTCTCAAGGCCCTCTTCGTTATTGCGGATGATGTCCGGCAGATCGCCGAGAATTTGGACTTTTTGGTCCCATGTGAGTTTTGGGGTTTTTAAGTTCATAATATGAAAACAAAAACTGTTACCCCTTCACCGAAAAATCGGCTCAAGAGGATGCGACGGATGTTCGACAAGAACCGGACGATTCTAGCCGAGGACTACGAGCATTTCACGCAGCGTGCCGCCACTCCCCTGAGTAAAGCTGGGCATACGTCGGAGAAACAGACCGCGCAGCCAATCCAAGAACCGAGTTAAACGCCGTCATTGGATAGAAGCGCCGATTGAAGCGGAAGACATATTCATTGAGGTACGCCTGCAAATGATGCTGGCCAATGGCTCCGTGATGGGTTCCAAGAATCCAAGTTTTGAGATTGGAAAAGACTAGGTGAATCATCGGGAGATGGCCTTCGGCTTTGTCGGGATCGCCAGACAACGCCAGTGGATCGTGAAGATAACCGAGTGACGGAAGCGCATCGTAGCCCGTCCAGGCATCCGTCCGAACGGTCGCATTCTCCGCGATAGTCTCAGAGATAAACGGAAGCAAGTCCTCTGCGCCGCGAGAGGCGACAACGCGAAGCCGTAACCGGCCCGCATAAACGAGTTTCTTGAGTGGCACGCCGCCTGAGTGAGCTTGCTTATATTTGGCGGCGCGTTCCTCGGAATCTTTCCGCTCCCTGACTTCGACGGCCCCCACCACTACAGCCATGTGGTGAACGCCACTCCCCTCCCCGCGTGTGCGGCCACCGACAAAGCACTCATCTACCTCGACAGGATGCTCTGTCCCAATGCGGTCCCGCTCAGGGCGAACCATTCCAGCGCGCAGTTTGTGGAGAATCTGAAAGGCAGTCTCATAGCGCGTAAGGCCAAGTTGTCTTTGGAATTGAAGAGCTGACTGGCCGGGTGTTTGAGTTGTGGCGAGATACGCCGCCCAGAACCAAGTTGAAAGTGCGCTATGGGTGGACTCCATCACTGTGCCAGCGGTGAGTGACGCATTTTTCTTGCACGCGCGGCAACGAAGGACTATAGAAGAACGAGTCGGAAAGCGATACGGCTCCCCGACATGCTGGCACTTGGGGCAAGTGAAGCCATGCGGCCAACGAACAGACTCAAGGTATCTGGCGCAAGCATGATCGTCCGGGAATACCTTTTGGAATTCCGGGAGACTGGTGGGGAAGCCACGAGGGTCCATAAAATTATGAATATTAGAAAAGACAGCACTATTCCTGATTATGCTCTGGGGGCGGCTCATCTGTTAGCCCCGATTCCCGAAGAGCCTTTCGGTAAAGGTCGCGGCGCAGTTGAGCAGATTCTTCCGCCCAATGGGCCTGGACTGTTATCGCGGGAACGCCCCGGTGGGCCGCAACAAGTTCCACCAGGAGCAGTTGATTCTCATAAACATCGGCCTGAAGGCAGGCCAACTTCCATAAGACGGATCTGGCGAACGCTTTCTGTTCTGGTGTTTCCATCCCGAAAATTACGCTAAAAAATCGGGATTTGTCAACCAACCGGATAAGCACGGTTGATTGCTCATTCGTCTCGAATTCTGCCCTCGGTGGGCAAGGCAATCTTCAAAATTGGGAATTCGGCATGGGTGGCGGTGGTGGTCGTGGTGGTGGTGGTGCCATCTGCAATCTGGGAGGTATGGTAATTGAGCGGAGTCTGTTCGCCAGCAATTCTACCGTCGGTGGCGTTGGCGGGGTTGGTCATGACGGCGGGAACGGAGATTCGTACGACTGGCCGGTTCCCATGGCTGGACCAGGCGGCCCCGGTGGTGACGCTTGCGGTGGAGCGCTTTTTGTCGGCGGCCCTTCCAGTTTGGTCAATTGCACTCTAACAGGCAACCAAGCCCTCGGAGGTTCCGGTGGTCAAGGCGGGAGCGGTGCCACCTTTTACAATTTTGAGAACGGGCAGGTGACATACTTCCCCCCCGGTGGCGAAGGTTCTGGCGGCACAGCCAGCGGAGCGGTGTGCGACGCTACGGGAGCGCTTCGTCTGACCAATTGCACGATAGACTTTAATTCCAGCGTTGGCGGTCCCGGCGGCGGTGTGTCTGCCGGCGCGCTTCAAACGGCCAACGGTGTTTTGGTCAATTGCCTCCTGGATGGCGACTCCCCCACGAACGCTACCGGCAGCATCGCTGACGCGGGACACAACCTTAGCTCCGACGCCAGTTGCGCTTTTACCAACCTCGGCAGCCTGAACAACATAGATCCAAAGCTGGGCCCGCTGGCGGACAACGGGGGCCCCACGCTGACCATGGCCTTATTGCCCGGCAGCCCGGCGATTGATGCCGGGGATACCTCTCTTGCCCCGCCGACTGATCAACGCGGCTTCCCCCGGCCAGCCGGCCTGGCTGCCGATATCGGTGCTTTCGAATACGGCTCGGTCATGCCGGCTCTCGCCGTCAGCCGATCCGGCGCCACGGGTCTGAACATCCTGGGCCGGGGCAACGCCGGCCAACCCTGCCGCTTGCTCTGGAGCTCGGATTTATCGTCTTGGGTTCCGATGGCCACCAACTGCCTCGGCAGCGACGGAACGATTCTGTTTCACGACAATTGCGCCCCTGGCGGTGCCTGCCGCTTTTATCTGCTGGTCATGCCATGAGCCTTCTCAACCACTTTATGAGCCCAAAATCTGAATTCAAAAACGGATGGCGGATACAATTCAAACGACCCCTGGCCGCGCGGGCCGGCGTGCTGTTGCTGTGCCTGGCCGCCGCCGGCAGCCCGGCGCAAACTCACACGGTCACGAGCTGCACAGAGGCGGCTCTGCGCTCGGCCATGGCGGGAGGAGGAACGGTCACCTTTGCCTGCAGCGGCACGATCACGCTGGCAAATACAGTGGTGATCGGAACGGACACCACGCTCGATGGCAGTGGCCAGCGAGTGACCATCAGCGGCAGCAATGTCGTCCGGGTGTTCTATGTCAATACTAACGCAACTCTCACCCTGGTCAATCTGACCATTGCCAATGGCTGGAGCCTGGATTGTTATGGCGGTGGCATTCACAATGAGGGCACGTTAAACGCCACGAACTGTCATTTTGTCGCCAATACGATCCAAGGTCCGCCGGGCCTCTACCCGGGCGCTCCTTATGCGGCCGGTGGTGCGGTTTATAACACCGGTGCATTGAACATGATTGATTGCTCATTCGTATGGAATTCTGCCGGTGGCCTCTCGGGCGTCGGTTTCGCACCACCCGGAATGAACGGAGGGGCCGCCGAGGGTGGCGCCATCTACAATTTAGGCGGCATGGTAATCGAGCGAAGTCTGTTCGCCAGCAATACCGCCGTCGGTGGCGCTGGCGGGAATGGTCAGAACGGCGGGAACGGAGATTCGTACGACTGGCCGGTTCCCATGGCTGGACCAGGCGGCCCCGGTGGTGACGCTTGCGGTGGAGCGCTTTTTGTCGGCGGCCCTTCCAGTTTGGTCAATTGCACTCTAACGGGCAACCAGGCCACCGGAGGTTCCGGTGGTCAAGGCGGGAGAGGTGCCACCTTTTACAATTTTGAGAACGGGCAGGTGACATACTTTCCCCCCGGTGGCGGAGGTTCTGGCGGCGCGGCCAGCGGAGCGGTGTGCGACGCAACGGGATCGCTTCGTCTGACCAATTGCACGATAGCCTTTAATTCCAGCGTTGGCGGTCCCGGCGGCCTTGCCGGCAATGGCATTCCAGGAGCCAGCGGCGCGAGTGCTGGCGCGCTCCAATCGCCAAACGGTCTTTTGGCGAATTGCCTCCTGGATGGCAATTCCCCCACCAATTGTAACGGCAGCATCGCTGACGCAGGATACAACCTTAGCTCCGACGCCAGTTGCGTTCTTACCAACCTCGGCAGCCTGAGCAACATAGATCCAAAGCTGGGCCCGCTGGCGGACAACGGGGGCCCCACGCTGACCATGGCCTTATTGCCCGGCAGCCCGGCGATTGATGCCGGGAATACCTCCCTTGCCCCCGCGACCGATCAACGCGGCTACCCGCGGCCGGCCTGGCCTCCGACATCGGTGCGTTCGAATACGGCTCGGTGATGCCGGCTATCGCCGTCAGCCGGTCCGGCGCCAGCGGTCTGAACATCCTGGGCAGCGGCAACGCCGGCCAACCCTGCCGGTTGCTCTCCAGCACGGATTTATCGTCTTGGGTTCCGGTGGCCACCAACTGCATCGGGAGCGACGGAACGATTCTGTTTCACGACAATTGCGCCCCTGGCGGTGCCTGCCGCTTTTATCTGCTGGTCATGCCATGATCCAGGCGGCGGCGGCGGCCAGGTCGTCCACCACCACGGCGGCGGCCAAACGCGGGTCGCCGGACTTTTCCACTTCCCGCCCGTAGCCGGTGCGGACCAGAATGCTCTTCTTGACGCCGGCGTTCCAGCCGCATTCCAGGTCAATCATTTTGTCTCCCACCAGGTAACTCTCCTCCAGGCGCAGGCCGAATTCATCGCGCGCGTCAAGCAGAAACCGGGGGGACGGTTTGCGTCCGCGCGAGGGCTGCTCCGGCGCTTCCGGGGCAATGTAAATCTTGTCCAGGCGCACGCCCTCCCGCGCCAGATCGGCCGCCAGGCGGGCGTTGACTTTGGCCACATCCTCCAGGGTGAAGCGGCCGCGGCCGACGCCGGATTGATTGGAGACGATGAACAACTTGAAGCCGGCCTCCTGCAAGCGCCGCAACGCCGCCGCCGCTCCGGGAAGAAGGGCGACTTCCTCCGGGCGGTGCAGATATTCCTTTTCCTGGATCAGAGTTCCGTCCCGATCCAGGAAGATGGCGCGCGGCAGATTCAAGCTGAGGATGTATAACAAACGGGAGCGTGGGATGCAAATTGCGGATTGCAGATTGCCGCAGTCGCCGCGCCCGGCAGGGCTGCCAATGAACCAGGCGATGGGACAAACACCGGCGCGAATTCTTTTTACCGGAGGAAAGACAAACGCGAGCAAGTGTGCTTTAATGGCTGCGTGAAACGAGATGTGAAACACGACAGACGGCCAGCCTTCATCCCGCCCCGCGGGAAGAGCACGCTTGCAGCCCGCGCTCCTCAGTTTGCATTTTGCATTTATCATTTTGCCTTTCCCTTCCCATGTCCTTTTCATTTGTTTTTTTAGGCTCCGGCACCTCCCAGGGCGTGCCGGTGATCGGGCAGGAATATCCGCCGGAATTCCTGGCCAATCCAAAAAACCATCGCACCCGCCCCTCCCTCTATGTCGCCACCCCGCACATCAAACTGGTGATTGACACCACCCCGGAATTCCGCCTGCAAATGCTGCGCGAGAATATCCGCTGGCTGGACGCCGTCCTCTTCACCCATTCCCATGCCGATCACATCATGGGCCTGGACGATTGCCGGCGCTTTTGCGATCTGCGCGGCGGGACCGGCCTGCCGATTTATGCCGGTGAAAAAACGATGGAGGATTTGCGGCGCGTCTTCCAATACGCCTTCGCCGGCCAGCCCATTCCCAAGGGCTATTTCATCCCCGAGCCCCACCTCATCAACGGCCCGTTCGCGCTGGGCGATTTGCAAATTGTTCCGCTGGCCCTCCCCCACGGGCGCACCGTGACCAACGGCTACCTTTTTTTGCAGGACGGCAAAAAACGCCTCGCCTATTTGAGCGATTGCAAGGAAGTGCCGCCGCCGGCGGTCGCGGAAGTCCGCGGGGTGCAGGCCGCCGTGCTCGACGCCTTGCGCCGCGCCCCCCATCCCACCCACATGTGCCTGGACGAGGCCCTGACGGCGGCGCGGCGCATCGGCGCGGGTCAGACTTACTTCACCCATTTGACCCACGATTTCGATCACGACCTGGCCCAGGCCGAATTGCCCCACGGCGTCCAGTTCGCCTACGACGGCCTGCGGGTGGATCTGGCCGCATGACTCAATTCCCCAAATTGCCGCGGCTGGAATAGCCGTCTCGGGAACCGTCCTGCGCCAGCAACAGAGTTCGCATCTCCGGCCTTAATCGCTCGATCCTCCCGGCTCCGGGCGCCCCCTCCACCAGCAGGGCCGTGGACAGCGCATCGGTCTCCGTCGCCGATGGCAGCGCCACCGCCGCCAGCACCGCCCGGGCCGCCGGCTCGCCCGTGCGCGGGTCCAGCACATGCCCGTAAGCCTTCCCGCCCGCCTCGAAGGTTCTTCCCCAAACCGCCGAAACGGAAAGTGCCTCATCCCGCAACCGCACAACCATAGGGGCCATGGGGGCCATAGGGGTCAAACCATACTCCTTAGGGGTCAAACCATATATTTGCTCATTTTCGCTGCTTTCCGGGCCTGACGCCACCGCCACCTGCCACGCCTCCGCCCCCGGCGGCGTGCCGATGGCGTAAGTGGTGCTCGTGCCGCCGTGGAGCAAGGCGCTCCTCACCCCGCACTCCCGCAGCAGGCGCGCCGCGCAATCAATCGCATGCCCCTTGCCTATCGCCCCCAGATCAATCATCACCCCGGCGCGATCAAAACGGACCGAAAAATCAGCCCCATCCAGGCTGACATGGCGCATCCCCACCAGCGCGCGCGCCGCGGCCAGTTCCTCCGGCTCCGGCAAATGCCCCTGGCCGCCCATGAAGCCCCAGCAGCGCACCAGGGGGCCGATGGTGATGTCGAAGGCCCCGCCGGTTTCCTCATGCAATTGCCGCGCCTTTTCCAGCAAACCAAACACCGGGGGACTGACCCGCACCGCCTGCCGCGCCGCCAGCGCGTTGACCCGCGCAATCTGGCTGGTGGGACGGTACAGGCTCAACTGGGCTTCCAGCCGGTCCACCTCGTCCAGCGCCTCCTCTCCGGCCGCCCGCAAGGCCGCCTCCTTTCCGCCGTGCAGCAAAATCTCAAACCGCGTCGCCATGGCATGACGCGCCACCTTCACCATCCCATCATGCGTTTCGCTCTTCACTCTCCACCCGCCGGATTGGGGGGTGCAATGTCAAGACTAGGATTTCTCCAGCGTCCCATAAGTGATCGCCGGCACTTCCTCCCCCTTGCCGTTGGTGATCTTGCGCGTCTTTTCGTCGAACAGGCACATCATGTTCAGGCGGTTGGACATTTCCGCCAGCGACAGCACCGTTTGCACGCGAATGGCCAGATCCACGTTCGCATTGGGAACCGCATTGTCGCGGATGCAGTCAAACCAATTCTTTTCGTGCCCCTCGATCGTTTCCGTCGGTTTGAGGTCGTTAAACGTCGCCGGATCCATGCCCTCGTCGTCGGAGAACGGCACTTCCGGGTCTAATTTCACGCTGTTCCCACCAATCACCAGCGTCGCCTTGTGTCCGCGCATGATGGTGGTCAGGCCCAGTTGGTTGACCGTGCCGGAGATCATGAGCAGCGCCAAACCGCTCGGAAATTCCGCCACCAGTTGCACGTCCTCCGGACAATCCCGCTCCGGCAAGGCAGGCTTGTTCCCGTTCTTGTCCGCGTCAATCGGATTTTGGCCCAGGCACACCACTCGCCTCGGAAATTCCGGGTTGCCCGTCGCCAGCATCAATGGATGCATGCGGTGCGGGAACAAGTCCCCCAGCGGCCCCGCGCAATACGGGTAATACTTGCGCCAGCGCACAAACCGCTCCCAATCATACGGCACCTTGTTATGGACCTGCCCCTGCCACTTCTCCCAATTGATGTCGCCCGCCTTCATCCAGTCGGCAAAGATGAAGGGCGACGTGTTCCATTCCCCTTCCTTGCTGTTGCGCATGTAGGATTCCTGCCCCAGCACCAGCTTGCCGACTTTTCCCTTCATGACCAAGTCCCGCGCCTTGGCCCACTTGGCGTCCGAACACGCCTGGGAACCGACCTGGAAAACCAATTTCGGGTTCTTCTTGGCCTGATCGTGCAAGGCAAACGCCTCCCCCAAATACCGCGCCATCGGCTTTTCCAGATAGACATGTTTGCCCGCTTGCAACGCCGCCACGGCCGTTGCGGCGTGCCACTGGTCCGCCGTCGAGATGGTGACCGCTTGCACATCCTTGTTGGCCAGCAACTCCTCAAAATTCTCGTAAGCCACGCAACTTCCCCCGACTGCGGCTTTGGCCGCGTCCCGGCGATGCGCCGACAAATCGCACACCGCCGCCTGCGCGATGTTGTTGTCCGCGGCGTGGTCCTTTTGCAGGCCGATGTGCAGCGTCCCCTGCAACCCCGCCCCGATGTAGCCGACCACAATCCGGTTGTTCGCCCCCACCACCGTGCCGGGGGCTGGCGCCTGCGTCTGGCCATAGACCGGCGTTTTAAATATATTGGCGCTGGCCGCCAGGGCGGCGCCGGCCAGGGTGGATTTTAGAAACTCCCGCCGGGTCGCCCCGCGGGCCTTGCTGATTTTCGTTGGCTGATTCACAATTTTAAACCTTTGCAGAATCCTACCCCCCGCCGCCCCAGGGTCAAGCCTCCTCCCTGCCTGGTGGTGCCTTAATTTGGCGTAGGGTCGAGCCTGTGGCTCGACTTCGGCGCACAGCGCCGACACTACAACAATGAAATTAAGGCACTACCAATCTTTTTCCTCGACAGATTCAAGTGCGTTGTTAAAATAAGCTTGCCCACATTGAAGGTGGACAATGTGGGCAAGCTTTTTTTCAAAGTGATTGGACCAGTTTAAATGGAATTGTGACTGCAGGAGCCAGACCAACGGCCATTGGACTAAGCCGGTGGTTTTGCTGGCCGCAATGCGTTGCGATTCACTGTTGCTGTGGAGCGGCCAAAAAACGCCGGAAAACGCGATGAAGGCCGCGCTGCGAAAGGCTTTTTGGTTCTTCGATAATGCAACTTGAATAGCCTTCTCGATTCGCTTCAAGGCACCGGCACAATCCGCCAAAGCCGCGCCGGCTGGCCTATGCTGGAGGTGTCGAAGTAAAGCTGCGAGGTGTTGGTCAAGGTCACGGTGGCCAGCGCGACCCAGGCCCCGGTCGGGCCAAACTGGTTGATGCAATCCAGGCGCAAAGAGTCGCCCACGTTGCCCGTCACCGTGATCGCCGGAACCATGTGCAGGTCCAGAGACGGAACGACGGCGGGGGTTCCCGTTTGCCATGCGCGATAGAAGCGCTGCGGCGGGAGTGGTTGAGAAACATCGAAGTAGAATTGGGAAGCATTGGAAAGGGTCATCGTGGCCATCGTCTCCCAATTCGTTGCGGGGCCAAGATCGTCCCTGTAAACAAGGGCGAGCAAGTTTCCCGGCTGCGCCGTCAAGTTGACCCCCGGCACCAACCTTCGAGCCACCGGTGCGATCACGTTGAGCGTGACCGGTGCGCTAGTCGCCGTTCCGAGAAAATTGGAGACGACCACGGCGTAAGCGCCCGCCTGCGCGAAACTAAGGTGCGTAAGCTCCAGACAACTATCGCTGCCACCACTGAGGATATTTGTGCCATTGAAAACCAAATCATAAGTCAGGTCCCCGCCAGCAGCATCCACCGCAAGATCAACCGTGGTCCCCATCTCCACCGTTTGAGTTTGCGATACCATAAAGATGGTGGGGAAGCTGGGTAAATTAGCCTGGGCGATGTTGAGGGACGCATTTGTGCCGGCCAGGGAAAAGGTGCCCCCGACGAACAGATGCGCCGGCCCGTCAGCCGCCAGCGCATAGACGTTGCCGTTCATCCCTGAGCCCAAGGCCGACCAGGCGCTGCCGTCCCATTTGGCGATGTTGTTGGCCACCACCCCGCCCGCCGTGGTGAACGCTCCCCCAGCGTAGAGATTGGTCCCGTTTACCGCCAGGGCAAAGACCCAGTTGTCCATGCCCGAGCCCAAGGCCGACCAGGCGCTGCCGTCCCATTTGGCAATGTATTTGGCCGGCACCAGGTCCTCCGAGGTGAACTCTCCTCCAACGTAAAGAATCGTACCGCTTACCGCCAGCGCCAAGACACGACCATAATAGTAGTCACCGGAGACCCATTCGCCCAAGGTGGACCAAGTGCTGCCATCCAGTTTAGCGATGCAGTTGGCCGGCCCCCCGCCCATCTGGCTGAAGCCTCCCCCAGCGTAGAGAGAGGTCCCGCTCACCGCCAGCGCATAGACGTCGTAGTTCATCCCCACGCTCAAGCGTGACCAGGCGCTGCCGTCCCATTTGGCGATGTAGTCGGCTGGCAACCCGCCTGCCATGGTAAAGTCTCCCCCGGCGGAGAGAGTCGTACCGCTTACCGCCAGCGCATAGACAGCGCCACCCATCCCCGAGCCCAGAGCCGACCAGCCGCTGCCGTCCCATTTGGCGATGCAGTTGGCCGGCCCCGCCCGCACTGGTGAAGTATCCGCCAGCGTAGAGATTGGTCCCGCTCATCGCCAAGGCACAGACCCCGCCGTTCACCCCCGAGCCCAAGCTGACCCAGTCGGCATCGGTGAAGCTCTGCGCACGGGCGGGCACAGCGAGGGCCAAAGCCAGCGCGGCCAGGCATGGCAAGAGCCGGAACGATGCAGTTGCGCGGGGAGCGCACGCGCCCTCGCGTGCGGTGGTTGGCGCCTCGCCAACCACAGCCCACCGCTCAAATTCTACCCACCCTTCCGTCCAACCGGAAACGCAAGACCAACCGGCGACGGCGCCGGTTGGCTGCACGCGGGGGCGCGTGCGCTCCCCAATTCCTACTGCATTGACACGGATAAGCACGACCGACTGAACGGCTGCGAGCTTTTTGAATTCAGCTTTTGGGTTCATGAATGAGTCCTTTCTCGCAAAATGGATGAAGCTTCTTCACTCGGCTTCGACGCGCGAAGAATGGATGGTCGGAATCCAAAAACCGGCGTTCAGAAGTGGCAGCTTGCATGGCCAACCTGCCAACCGACCCGCGGGCTGTCGCCGGATGCGCGTTATGTCGAGGCATAAACCCTCCCCGTAAAGGAAGCCGAGGCTGAAAGAGCTTCTCTGCGCTTCGAATCGCTACCGACCCTGCATGTGGGCCGCTCTGCATCCACCACCAATAGCCCGAAAAAGAGCGGGCTATATTAGTCAAGCCTCATTCGGGTCATATACAGCATAAGCCCTTGAAATGCAGAGTCAAGCTCTTTCGAGATGGCGCGCTCCGGCGAGTGGACCCTCCTTTCCCGACAACAAAGCCACGCCGATGCACCTTCCCGGCAATCGTGCCCGCTCAGCCGGATGCAGTGGAATGAAGACTGAGAAAGAAGAGAAGACGAGGTTTTGGTGAAATCGGGAGAAGAAGACGGAACAGGAAGAAGACAGCAATTTCAAATCGGCATTTTCACCGCGTTTTCAGACCGGCGCTGTCAAAATCCGCGGTAAGAATTCTGTCCATCCTCTTAATCCGGTCAAAAAGGAGTTTCCTTTGGCAGGCAAACCGGCCTTTCCCACAAACTATTTTCACTTTTGCAAATCCACTTGTTTTCAGCTATTTTCAGTTCCGGGACCGGGGGGGGGCGCATCTTGACACTGCTACCGAAGTCAGGCGCAAGAAGGCTACAGGAGTGCGCCCGTCCTCGGGGAATGGCGCTTAAATAAGACCTAAAACTTTCTTACCCAGCCTCTTACGACGCGGGGGATGCGGGATGGTTTCAAACAAGACCTGACGGCTCAAGCGTTGCATGGCTTTGATGGTGGCTTGCACCTCCCGCCACTCGGCAATGGCGTCATGGAGCCACTCATATTGTTCTTTGGAGAGAGCGACACTGACCGTTTTGCCTTTGACCTTGCGGGTCCACTGATAACAAAGGCCGCCTGCTCCGGGGCCGCGGTCTTGCACGTAGCCCTCGCTGATCCAGCCGGTTCTGGCCAGCCGGTCGCGTAATTGGGCGTATTGGGCCTGCCATTGGGCTGGCCGGGTTGTTTTGTGAGTCGGCATAAAGAAAAGAGTAGCAGACGTGTCAATAAGGCGGTATATATACCGCCTTATGCCCGACACCCCCTTCTTCCCGGCCTGGCGGCCCCGTCTGGCGGCGGCGGGCCGCCGCTGTGCCCACAGCCTGGCGCGCCTCCGTCACGCCACCTTGAGTCAGATCGAGGACCGCCTGGCTCCCGCCTTGCCCACCGACCTCCTGCGAAAACCGGCCGCCGGCGACTACTCCCGCGAGCAGGTTTACACTCTGGTTCGCACCTGGTGGTGCTGGGTCTGGCCAGTCTTCCAAGCCAACACTTCCTGCCGCCACGTCGTCCTTCAGGTGCAGGCCCTGCTGGCCTTGGTCCAAGGCCCGGAACCGGAGCCGGACAGCAGCGCCTATTGCCAGGCCCGCGCCAAACTCCCCCTGGCCTTGCTGGAGCAAGCCTTCGCGGCCAGCGCCGACAGCGCCGAAAAGCGCGCCCCGGCCAGTACGCTGCTACAGGGCCGCCCGTTGAAAGCGGTCGATGGCAGCGGCACCCACCTGCCCGACACCCCGGCCAATCGGGCGGCCTTTCCCCCCAGCCAAAGCCTGCAGCCCGGCGGCGGCTTTCCCCACCTGCGCGTGGTGGCTCTGTTCTCCGCCGCCAGCGGCGCCCTTTTGGCCAAAGCCACCGGCAGCCTGCGCTCCTCCGAACTGGCTCTGTTTCTCCACGGCTTGCGCTCGGCTTTGCACCCCGGCGACATCCTCTTGGGCGACCGCGCCTATGGGGTTTATATTATCGCCGCCGTCCTCCAACTCCTGGGCGTGGATTTGCTCGCGCGGGTCTCCGTGCGCAACCGCAAGGTGGATTTCCGCCAGGCCCGCCAACGCCTGGGTCACTGGGACGCGCTCTTTACCTGGTCCAAACCCGGCCGGCCTTCGCCCCTGCTTTCGTTCCTGGAATGGCTCGGACTGCCGCCGCAGATCACGGTGCGGGTGCTGCGCGCGCGCCTGAGCCGGGCCGGCTTCCGCACCCGCCACCTGACCCTGGTCACGACCCTGTTGGATGCGGCGCTTTTTCCAGCGGAGGAACTGGCGGCCGCTTATGCCCGGCGCTGGCGCATGGAACTGTGCCTGGACGATCTCAAAACCACCCTGGGCATGCAGAGCCTGCATTGCCTCTGTCCCCGCATGGTGGAGAAAGAACTCCTGCTCTTCCTCACCGCCCATAATTTCCTGCGCTGGATCATGGCCGAAGCCGCGCAAAGCCAGAACGTGGACTTGGATCGGATCAGTTTCAAAGGCAGCCTGGACGCCTTCCGGCAATGGACGCAGGCACTGGCACAACTCGGACACGCCCGGAACAAAGGGGGACGGCGCCGCCAATTATGGCAGCGGCTGCTCCGAAGGCTGGCGACCGATCTGGTGCCCAGGCGTCCGGGAAGAGCGGAGCCGCGCGCTGTCAAGAAACGATCCAAATACCCCCATTTGAACAAATCGCGGCATCAATACCGCCAGCCCTGGAGCCGCAATAAACGCCGCCGTCTGGCCCGGGCCAAAAGAAAGGCTTCCCTTATTTAAGCGCCATTCCCCGTCCTCGGGCGCAGCAGCGCGGGAAACACGGCGCGCCGGTAATCTTCCTGCGCACCCAAAAAATCCCCGGCTTGCTGCCGCCGGGGACGGCCGCACTCCGCCAGCAACAGTGTCAAGCTGCGCCCCGGGGGGGGCCGTGCGCACAGAACACTTGACCCCAATCCCCCGCGGTTTACGCTCCTGCCCATGAACCGAATCGGCAACCCAAACTCTTCCATCGTCCGTGGTCAGAAGAACCTCTTCCTGGCGTGCGCGTTCCTTCTTTCCGCCGCCTCCGCCTTCCCCCAGGGACGCGGCGGCAACCCGGCCCAGCTCGAATACATCCGTTCCAATTACACCAAGTTCGAATACCAGATCCCGATGCGCAACGGCGTCAAACTGTTCACCTCCGTCTATGTGCCCAAGGACGCCAGCCAGCCCTGGCCAATCATGTTGCAGCGCACCCCGTACGGCGTCGCCCCCTACGGCGCGGACACCTATCGCGGCTCCCTCGGCCCCTCCTATTTGTTCGCCAAAGAGGGATTCATCTTCGCCTATCAGGATGTCCGCGGACGCGGCCAATCCGAGGGCGTATTTGACGATCCGCCCGCCCACAAGCTGCGCTTCAGCGGCCCGACCGACGCCGACGAAAGCACCGACAGCTACGACACCATTGACTGGCTGGTGAAAAACATCCCCAACAACAATGGCCGCGTGGGCACCTGGGGCATCTCCTATCCCGGCTTCTTTTCCGCCTTCACCCTCATCAACGCCCATCCCGCTCTCAAAGCCGCCTCCCCGCAAGCGCCCATGGCCAACGTCGGCGATGGCGACGACGCCTATCATAACGGCGCCTTCTTCCTGGCCGAGAATTTTGATTTTTACGTCAGCTTCAAACCCAAATCAACCCCGTCCGCTTCGGCCGCGCCGGCGGCGGCCCCGGGCGCGCCCGCCCCGGCGGCGCAACGCTTCAGCATGGGAACACCCGACGAATATGATTTCTTTCTCCGCCTCGGAACCCTCGCCGACGCCGAGGAAAGATACTTCAAGCACCAGAATGAATTTTGGACCGCGCTGGTCCAGCATGATACCTACGACCAGTTCTGGTCCTCCCGCGCCCTGGCGCCGCAAATGCATCACCTCACCGCCGCCGTCCTGGTCGTGGGCGGCTGGTTTGACGCCCAGGATCTGGGCGGCACCCCCAAGCTCTTCCAGGCCATTGTGAAGGACGGCAGCGTCCCGGCAACCCTCGTCATGGGCCCCTGGTCCCACGGCAGTTGGGCGCGCGGCGATGGCGACACGCTGGGCAACCTCAAATTCACCGAAAAAACCGGGCCTTTCTACCGGGAACAAATCGAATTCCCTTTCTTCCTGCAGCATCTCAAAGACAAGGGCAACGGCCTCAAGACAGAAAGCGATGCCACCATTCCAAAAGCCTGGGTCTTCGCCACTGGCAGCGACCAATGGCACCGCTTTGACACCTGGCCTCCGGCCCATGCCCTGCGCCGCTCGCTCTATCTTGGGGCGGGCGGAAAACTCTCCTTCACCGCGCCGGCCGGCCGCGGCGGCCAGTTCGACGAGTATCTGAGCGATCCGGCCCGGCCCGTGCCCGTGGCCAGTGACATCATCGTGAGCCTGGGCGGCGATTACATGACCTATGATCAGCGTTTCGCCTCCCGGCGGCCCGATGTGCTCACTTATGAAACCGAGCCGCTGGAAAAGGCCGTCACCATCGCCGGGCCGGTCACTCCGGTGCTGCGTGTCTCCACCTCCGGCACCGATTCGGATTTCGTGGTGAAATTGATTGATGTTTATCCCAACGACTATCGCGATCCCCAGGCCGCGCCGGCGGGCGGGCGGCGCGGTGCGCCCGGCGTCGTCCCCATGGCCGGCTATCAACAATTGGTGCGGGGCGAGCCGTTCCGCGGCAAATTCCGCAACAGCATGTCCAAACCCGAGCCGTTCAAACCCGGCCAGCCCGCCAAAATCCAATTCGACATGCCCGATGTCATGCACACTTTCCTGCCGGGGCATCGCATCATGGTGCAAATCCAGAGTTCCTGGTTCCCTCTGACCGATCGCAATCCCCAGAAATTTCTCGATATTCCCGCCGCCAAAGCTGCCGATTTCCAGAAAGCCGTCCAGCGCGTCTATCGCGGCGGGTCCGACGGCACCCGGCTGAATGTGCTGGTCACCGAGTAACCGGGCGCAGTCTCAATCCTAATCCTAATCCTAATCTTAATCCTAATCTTAATCTTAATCTTAATCTTAATCTTAATCTCAAATTGGATTCCATTCTCGCTTACACGGTCGCGGCCGGTGTGGGGGCGCTCATCGCCTGGCTCCTCACGCGCGCGCCGGAATTGCGCGGCTGGCGCCTGTCCCAGCTCCTCCTGGTCCCCGGCGCCTTCGTCACGGCCTGCTGGGTGCTGCGGCAAACGCACGGCCGGCCCGACATGGGCGCGGGCCTCGTGGTCATCTCAATAATAGTATTTACAGCATTCCTGCTCTCCCCCAACATCGCCTATTACTGCGGGGCCGGCCTGTCCAACTTCCTGGACCCCATGGATTGGACCCCCGCCGAGGAGGAAATCGCCCTGCGCCCCGTCCGGCGTTTGATTGACAACGACCAGTTCTACCAGGCGCTGGGCGATCTGGACGCCCTGCTTCATAAACACAAACCCACTTACGAAGCCCTCCTCCTTCACGCCAAGCTCCTCCACCACTTCGGCCGGCTGGAGGAGACGGTGGCCACGCTGCTCAAGTCCATCGCACTGAGCCACACCACCGCCCAGCAACTGACGGTCCTGGAACTTCTCGCCCTCCTGGAGGAGCGTGTGCAGAGTCCGCGCCAAGCGCCCGCCCCGGGGACCCGGCGCATCGCGATTGGCCATGCGCTTGTCCTGTTCCCCATCGCCGCCCAGGACCCGCGGCTGCACAAGGAAATTCCGGCCGGCGCCTATGAGGTGGAGGAGATCTTTCATCGCCATCACCCCTGGCTGAAACTGGCGGGAGAGGATTGGGGCAATGCCGGGATGTGCTGGGAGGCGGTCCGGGAAATTGATCCCCCGCAGCCCGCCCCTCCGCAAAAGGGTTTCCTCCGGCAGATGGCCCGGCTCAACCACGCCCTCACCACCGCCCTCCACCGCAAACCCCGCCATCAAACCCTGGCCGAGGCCCGAACGCTTCTCCAGCAAGCCAGCCAACTCATCAGAGGCGGCGATTGGCACAAGGCGCTGCCCTTGCTCCAAAAAGCGTCCGCCCGCGACCCGGGCAGTTATGAAATCGCCTATCGCTGGGTGCAGGCCGTGCGCCAGACCGCCGATGCCCGCGCCACCGCCCGCGCCGTGAACAAAGTCCTCGCCCAAAGCCAATGGTCCGCCAATGAACAAGAAATGCTCCGCCAATTGCAACACTCCGCCGCCCCTCAAAAATAAATCGCCGGGACAACCATTTCTTTGCGTGCCTTTTTCCGCCATCCGGCTATGCTGGCCCCATGGAAGTCCCTGAATCCATCCAATGCCCTTATTGCGGACAACGTTTCGATTTAATGATTGACACCGGCGTCCCCGCCCAGCGCTTCACCACCGACTGCGAAATCTGTTGCCGTCCGTTCGAGGTCTCCGCCGAATGCGAACCGGGCGAAATCCTGAGCCTGGAAACTTTTGCCGGCTGAGAAGCTGTCCCGCGCGATTAAGAATTCGGACATTTCACCCTGGCCCATGCCTCCTTCACGCTTGCCCAACCCATGCTGAAAATCGCCACCGCCCTCTTCGTTTTCCTCGGCGGATTCTCCGTCATGGTGTTGGAGGTCGTCGGCACGCGCTATCTGGCGGCGGATTTCGGCGATTCGTTCTATGTTTGGATCAGCCAGATTGGCGTGATTCTCATCGCCCTGGCCCTGGGCTACGCCATCGGCGGCGCGCTCGCCGACCGCTTTCAACGCGCCGCTTTCCTGGCCGTGCCCATGGCCGTGGCGGGATTGTTCATCTTTTTCATTCCCAAATTCGCCCCGCCGTTGCTCGATGCCATCACCAGCCGCCATCCCGGGGCCGACATCCCGGAGCTCTGGAGAAAATTGGACCCGGTGCTGGGCAGCGCCGTGGTGTTTTTTCTGCCCTGCTTTGTCCTGGCCGTTATTTCTCCCTACATGGTCCGCGTGGCGGCGCGCCGCCTGGACCGGGTGGGAACGATCAGCGGCCTGATTTACGCCGCCAGCACCGTCGGCAGCATCGCCGGCGTTTTTGTCTCCGGTTACATTTTCATTCAATATCTCCACATCACGACCATCTTCCGGGCGACGGGCCTGGTCACCCTGTTTCTGGCCGGGTTGAGCCTGGCGATGGACAAATGGCTCAGGCCGCCAGAACCCGATAAATAGACCAACAAACCGGAAATGGAGCGCCGTAACTTCCAACCTGCCATCCGCGTCTTGCCCCATGAGAGGAACTTTGTTAAAATGAATCGCATGAACCGGCATCAACTCAGCAGTCCCTCCCCCGTCCCTGGCCTCTGGCTCCTCGGTCTGGCCGTCCTGCTCACCCCTTGGAGCGGCCGGGCGCAAACGGGCAAGCAGGTGGTCTTCGAGCGCATCTCCCAATATCATCACATCCAGGTCTATGACGAGGAAGGCATCCGCACCCTCAGCTTCAACGGTTCCTGGGAGACCAAGATGTCCCTGGCCGACCCGTTGACCGGACATTTCGAATATACCGAGTACTTTCAGATGCCGTTCATTTGGAATCCAGACATCAAGCGTATCCTGATGGCGGGGCTGGGCGGGGGCAGCACCCAGCGCGCCTACCAGCACTACTTCACCAACGTGATGGTGGACACGGTGGAAATTGACCCGGTCGTGGTGGAGGTCGCCGAGAAATACTTCCATGTCACCAACAGCCCCACCCTGCGGATGCACACCAACGACGCCCGCCAATTCCTGCGGCGCACCACCAACACCTATGAACGTCATCCTGATGGACGCCTACTCCACCACCCGCTACGGCTCCTCCCTGCCGCCGCACCTGACCACCAAGGAATTCTTCACCCTGGCCAGCGAGCACCTGGCCACCAACGGCGTGCTCGCCTACAACGTCATCGGCCAAATCACCGGCTCGCGCGAAAATCTCGTCGCCGCCTTGTATAAAACCATGAATGAAGTTTTCCCCCAGGTCTATCTTTTCCCGGCGGAAGAAAGCCGCAACGTGGTGTTTATCGCCACCAAGGACAAGGCGCCAGTTACCTGGTCCCAAGTCCAGGCAGAGGGCAACGCCCGCATCCGCGCCGGAGTCGTGACCCTGCCCACCTTTGCCGTCCGCCTGCGAAACTTCGTCAACCGCCCTCCGCCCAGCGCCGCCACCTCCAAAATTCTCACCGACGACTACTCGCCGATTGAAAGCCTGATGGAAGACTCCAAGTAAACATTTCATCATTTAAACCCGAGGTGATATGGCCATTCCCACGGTGGGCGAATTCCTGTTCGATTACCTCTACGACAAGGGCGTGACGCACGCCTTCGGGCTGCCGGGCGATTTCGCCCTGCCCATCTTCCGCTGGCTGGACCGCTCCAAAATCAAGCTCATCACCATGACGCATGAGCCTTCCGTCGGCTTTGCCGCCGACGGCTATGCGCGCATCAAGGGCTTGGGCGTGGCCTGCGTCACTTACTGCGTCGGCGGGCTGAATATGCTCAATCCGGTGGCCTGCGCTTACGCGGAAAAAAGCCGGGTGCTGGTCATCTCCGGCGGGCCGGGCATCAACGACCGCCAGCTCGATCCCCTGCTCCATCATAAAGTCCGCACCTTCGACACCCAGCGCCGCATCTTCGAGGAAGTCACCTGCGCCACCGCTGTGCTCATGGACGCGGCCACCGCCGCCTCCGAAATCATGCGCGTCGTCCAGGAAGTGCAGGCCCAGTGCCGGCCGGGCTATATCGAAATCCCCTATGATATTGTGGACCAGCCGATCCACCTGCCCCACCTCCGCAAATCACCTTTGCCCGTCAGCGACCCCGAGAATCTGGATGCCTGCCTCAAGGAGGCGGCCGAGATGATTGGCCGCGCCCGCCAGCCGGTCATCGTCGCGGACGTCGAGCTGCACCGTCATGGCCTGACCGACCTGGCGGTGGCGATGGCCGAAAAATTCCACATCCCCATTGCCGCGACCCTCCTTTCCAAAAGCGTCATCAGCGAAACCCATCCCAATTACATCGGCGTCTATAGCGGCGGAATGTCCGAGCCGGCCTGCCAGAATTACGTCGAAACCAGCGACTGCGCCATTCTGCTGGGCGCGTTCATCTCCGATGTCTTCCTGGGGCTGAACACTGCCAAGCTTGACCGCAAAAACTGCATTCTGGCCACCACCGAGAAAACCCGCATCGGGCTGCACGGCTACGATCACATTATCTTGAAGGATTTCCTGCAGGGGTTGCGCGAGGCGCCCATCCGGCCCAAGCCGCCGCTTATAAATCCCAACCCGGCGGCCCGGCTCAAGCCCTTGACCTCCAAAGAACGCGCCGAACCCCTCGATGTCGAATCCTTTTTCCGCATCGTCGGGCTGACCATGAAAGAAGGCAGCAACGTCGTGTGCGACACGGGCGACGCCCTGATTGGCGCCATCGGGCTGCGCACCTCCCAGCGCAACAACTTCCTCGCCGCCGCCTACTACCTGTCCATGGGCTTTGCCGCGCCCGCGGCCATCGGCGCCATGGCCGCCGACCCGACCGGCCGCACCATCGCCATCATCGGCGACGGCGCCTTCCAGATGACGGGCCTGGAACTTTCCACCGCCGCCAAGGAGGGATTCAAGCCGATTGTCTGCATCATCAACAACGACGGTTACGGGACGCAGCGCCATATTATTGACGGTAAGTTCAACAACATTCATCCGTGGAAATACACCAAAATCTGCGGCCTGCTCGGTTACGGCCGGGCCGCGCGGGTCGCCAGCAAAGGCGGGCTGGAGACCGTGCTCAAAAAGGCCTTTGCCGATGAGAGCCAGATGTACCTGATCGAGGCCGTCGTGCCGCGCGACGATTGCAGCCACGCTCTCCTGCGCTTTGCCACCCAAATGGCCAAGGAAAGGGATGTGAACAAGAGGGGATAAGACCCCACACGGTTAATCCAGCGACACGCAGGATTCGATCTCGGCGTAGGTGAAAGGGACGCCGGCCAGCGTCAGAGCCAGGTTTCTGATTTGGTTTTCTTCGATGAAGAGGACCTCGTTGAGCAGGCGCAATTTGCCGCGCAGCCGGATGCCGCCGCGCAGCCAGACTTCCGCTTCGCGCCCTATCGGCAGGTTCAGCCGTCGCGCCGCCTCGTCCGACGCCATCTGTCGCACGGCCACCCATTGCGCGTAACCAGTTTCGCTCCCGCTGGCTTGGAAGCCGAATTCGCCTTGGAGAGGACTGGAATGCGTCATAAATTGCCAGCCATCGAACACGCAAAGCGCCGGAAAGTCATCTCCGAAATGGAGGAAGCGGCAACGCCGCCGGTTTTGGAGTGCGGGAGCTTGCTCCCGCTTTGGAAAGCGGTGCCGACCTGTCGGCACACTCCAAAGGAATGCGCGCCCTGCCTTTCGCGGTCCACCCATCAAGAACGGATGAGCAGGGCGGAGGCCTGGAGCAATTTAGGGGAAATAATTCGCAAAAGAAGGCTCGTCTTTTGCCGGTCCGGCCACTATTTTCAGCGGTTCATGGCTGCCATTCAACCCAACAAGGAATTCAGGCTCGTTGCAAAGTTTGCGGTGCGCAATCCGAACGGAGCTTGGAAAACCAGTCCAGCCCGTTGCCAAGTTCCGGGTTGGAGAAAGCAAACCGATCAACTGCCCGCCGATCTTGCTTGCGTCATCCATGAAATTGTACAAACATCCACTATATGAATCGCCGTATCTTGCTTTGGTCCATCACCTCGGCGCTGGCCGGGTTTCTCTTTGGATTTGACACGGTGGTCATATCCGGAGCCGAAAAAACCATCCAGGCGCTTTGGGGCCTAAGCCCCGAAATCCACGGCATCGCGATGGGCGCGGCCCTCTACGGCACGGTCCTGGGTTCCTTGGTGGGGGGTTGGCCGACCGACCGGTTCGGACGCAAAGCCACGCTGCTCTGTATTGGCCTCTTTTACTTGGTCGGCGCCATCTGGTCGGGTCTGGCCACGGATGTCGTTGGCTTCATTATCGCGCGGGCGATAGGCGGTCTGGGCATCGGCATCTCCACGGTGGTGGCCCCGCTTTACATCTCGGAAATAGCGCCGCCGAAATATCGCGGACGGCTGGCGGGCATGTTTCAATTCAACATTGTCTTCGGCATCCTGGTCGCCTACCTGTCCAACAGGCTGCTGGCCGGGGTTGGCGCCAATGCCTGGCGCTGGATGCTCGGCGTGGCTGCCTTTCCTTCTTTGATCTATACCGTCCTCTGTTTCAGTCTTCCAGAGAGTCCGCGTTGGCTGCTGGTGCGGAAAGGCAACCGCGAGGAAGGTCTGAAAGTGCTCCGGCTGATTGAGCCGCAAGCGCCGCAAGCCGCGATTGAAGCGGAAGCGGACGGGATTGTGGCGGCATCCTCGGGACAGACCACCAGCGCGCCTTTCTGGACGATGCGCCTGCGCATCCCCATCCTGCTGGCCATTCTCATCGCCTTTTTCAACCAACTGTCCGGCATCAATGCGATTCTCTACTACGCTCCGCGCATATTTGAGCTGGCGGGACTGACTGAGAAAGCCGCCCTGCTTCAATCCGTCGGGATTGGCGTGACTAATTTCATCTTCACTTTTGTCGGCCTGTATCTGATTGACCGGCTGGGCCGGCGGACGTTGCTCTACATCGGGTCCTTTGGCTACATCATATCGCTGAGTCTGGTGGCCTGGGCCTTTTTCACCGCCCATTACAGCTTCGTCCCGGTGTGCATCTTCGCCTTCATCGCCGCGCACGCCGTCGGGCAGGGAGCGGTCATCTGGGTCTTCATCGCCGAGATTTTCCCCAACCGCCATCGGGCCGAGGGCCAGGCGCTGGGTTGCGGCACCCACTGGGTCTTCTGCGCCCTGCTTGCCAGCTTCTTTCCGAAAATGGCCGACGTGTTCAAAGGCCAGCCCGGCTACATCTTCGTGTTCTTTGCCGGTATGATGGTTCTCCAGCTCATCTGGGTGGCCACGATGGTTCCGGAAACCAAAGGCGTGCCGCTGGAGCAAATGCAAAAACAACTGGGAGTAGCGGAAGCCTGAGCATGAGCTTCAACATGGATTGACGATTATGAAGTTGACGAGACGAACAATGGCCTGGTTTGGTTCCGCCGCGGTTGGCGCGGCCTGGGCGGGCGGCACGGCGGCGGCGGACATCACCAACGCCCCGGATTTGGCGCATCAACCGACGCTTTACGCCGTTGGCTACGCGCATCTGGACACAGAATGGCGCTGGGAATACCCGGAGGTGATCAGCAATTACCTCCGCCGAACGCTGGTGGATAATTTTGCCCTGTTTGAAAAGTACCCGCATTACATCTTCAATTTCACCGGAGCTTATCGCTACAAGTTGTTCAAGGAATACTATCCGGATCTGTACGAGAAGCTGAAGACCTGCATCGCGGCGGGGCGGTGGTATCCGAACGGCTCGTCGGTGGATGAAACCGACGTGAACAATCCGTCCGCGGAATCCATCGTCCGCAACGTGCTGTATGGCAATGAGTATTTTCGCCACGAATTTGGCACGGCCAGCGCGGAGTTCATGCTGCCGGACTGCTTTGGTTTCCCGGCCTCGCTGCCGAGCATCCTGGCGCATGCCGGGGTGAAGGCATTTTCAACGCAGAAACTGACCTGGGGCGGCTCGGCGGCGACCGGAGGTCCCGGCTCGGTGGAAAACACGCCGCGCAGCATCCCCTTCAACGTGGGGGTGTGGGAAGGACCCAACGGGCAAAGCGTGCTGGCGGCGCTCAACCCGGGAGCTTACGACGGTCATATCACCACCGATCTGAGCACCGACCGAAGTTGGACCAACCGGATCAACCTGGACGGCAAGGTGAGCGGGGTCTTTGCCGATTATCATTATTATGGCACGGGCGACAGGGGCGGCGCTCCGCCGGATGCGGACGCGAGGATGATCGAAGCCATTGTGGACAAGACCAAGACAACGCTGCCCTCGCGGGGGCGCGGCGGGCGGGGACGCGGCCAAGCGGCCAATGCGGCCAATGCGGCCACCAACCAAGCCAGCCAGGAGGTGCAGATGGGCGAGGGGCCGGTGCGGGTGATTTCCTCCAAGGCGGACCAGATGTTTTTGGACATTTTGGCAATGAAGCCCGATCCGACCCCCGGTTTGCCGCGCTGGAAGGGCGACCTGGAAATGACCGATCATGGCGTCGGCGCCTATAGCTCCGAGGCGTATCACAAGCGGTGGAACCGCAAGAAGGAATTGCTGGCGGACGCCGCCGAGAAATCGTCCGTGGCGGCCCAGTGGCTGGGCGGACGCCCCTATCCGCAGCAACGGCTGACGGACGCCTGGATGCTGCTGCTGGCCGGCCAGATGCATGACATCCTGCCCGGCACGGCCACGCCCCTGGCCTACGAATATGCGTGGAATGACGACGCGATCGTGATGAACCAGTTCTCCGCGGTGCTGGCCAGCGCGACCGAGGCGGTGGCTTCCGCCCTGAACACCCAGGCCAAAGGGACGGCCATTGTCGTGTATAATCCCTTGAACATCGCGCGCCAAGACGTGGTCAGGGCAACCATCGCTTTCCCGGCGGGAGCGCCGGCCGGGGTTCGGGTGCTCGGGCCGGATGGCAAGGAAGTGCCCGCCCAACGGGAGGGGGGCAAAGTCCTGTTCCTGGCCAAGGTGCCTTCGGTGGGTTACGCCGTCTATGATGTTCAGCCGGCGGCGCCCTCGCCAGGGCAGGCCACCGCCACTGCCGCGCTGAAAGTGACCGAGTCCTCGCTGGAGAACGCCCGCTATCGCGTGCAGTTGGACACCAACGGCGACGTTGCCAGCCTGTTCGACAAGCTGGTCAACAAGGAACTCTTGTCCGCCCCGGTGCGGCTGGCGATCAAGACCGACAACCCGCCAAGCTGGCCGGCGTGGAACATGGATTACAGCCAGCAAATCGCGCCGCCACGCGCTTTCGTCGAAGGGCCCGCCAAGGTGCGGATCGCCGAGAATGGACCGGCCCGGGTCGCGCTGGAAGTGGTGAGGGAAACGGAAGGGTCCACCTTCGCGCAGACCATCCGCCTGTCCGCGGGCGAGGCGGGCAACCGCCTGGAGTTTGCCAACGTCATAGACTGGAAGAGCAGCAATTGCAATTTGAAGGTGACCTTTCCATTGAGCGCGTCCAATCCGATGGCGACCTATAATTGGGATGTGGGAACCATTCAACGCTCCACCGATGAACCCAGGAATTATGAATTGCCCTCGCACCAGTGGGTTGATTTGACCGACACCAACGGCGCTTATGGCGCGACCGTGCTGACCGATTGCAAGAACGGGTCGGACAAACCGGACGACCACACCCTGCGCCTGACCCTGATCCGCACGCCCGGCTCCAGGGGAGGCTATCGCGACCAGGCCACACAGGATTTGGGTCATCACGAAATTGTTTATGGACTGGCCGGGCACGCCGGGGACTGGCGGAAGGAACAGACTGACTGGCAGGGCGAACGCCTGAACCAGCCGCTGATCGCTTTCGAAAGTTCCAAGCACTCCGGGAAACTGGGCAAGACGTTTTCCCTGCTGAAACTGGACAACAGCCGGGTGCGGGTTCTGGCCCTGAAAAAGGCCGAGAAGAGCGGCGAGTTGATTGTGCGCGTGGTGGAAATGGAAGGCCAGGCGCAGAAGGCCGTTCACCTCTCCTTCGCCGCAGCGGTGACCGCCGCAAGGGAAGTCAACGGCCAGGAGGAACCTCTGGGCAAAGCCACCCTCACGCGGGGCGGCTTGGTGACGGATTTTACGCCTTACCAAATTCACACCTTTGCCGTCACGCTGGCGGGGGCGCCGGCCAAAGTGGCCGCGCCGCGCTTCGCCGCGGTCCCGTTGCGCTACGATCGCGCGGTGGCCACGAAAACCGGGGAGGCCTCGACCAACGGCTTTGATGGCGCCGGCGGCAGCCTGCCGGCGGAGATGTTGCCGGGCAAAATTGCTTACGATGGCATCGAGTTTCAATTGGCTCCGGCCGCCACCGGCCAGCCCAACGCCGTGGTCCCTCGCGGACAACAGATCGCGCTGCCGCCGGGCAAGTTCCAACGGCTCTACCTGCTGGCGGCGGCGGCGGGCGGCGATCAAAAGGCGGTCTTTCGCGTCGGCGACAGTCCGTCGGAATTGACGGTGCAGGACTGGGGCGGATTCATCGGGCAATGGGACTGCCGCATCTGGAATTCGAGGTCGCGCACCGGAGATGGACGGTTTGCCGGCTTCGCCGGATTGACCCCGGGCTTCATCAAGCGCGCGCCGCTGGCCTGGTACTGCACCCACCACCACACCCCGGACGGCGCGAACGATCCTTACGCCTACTCCTACCTGTTCGCCTACGCCGTGGAAATGCCTGCCAGGGCCAAAACGCTGACTCTGCCGGACAATCCGAACATCCGCATTCTGGCCGCCACCGTGGCCGAGGAAGGCAGCCGGGTCCGTCCGGCCCAGCCATTGTATGATACTTTGAAAAACCTTGACGGGGACGGAGGGAGCGGGGATTAAACCGGCTGAGCCTAAAACCCTTTAAACCAAAAACGCAACATTCACCAAAAAATACTATGAAAAAAAGTCTGTTCTTCGTCGCTCTCTGCGCCACCCTGGCCGCGGTGAGCAGTTCCAAAGCTTCCCCTGCTGCCGGAGAGGGGGCGGCGGCCGCCAAGGAAACAGGCTCCTCCAAGGGAGAGGGCGACATCAAAATCATGGTGGACCGCAATGAGAGCAGCGATGCCACCGACAAATTCAAGTTCAAGCGGGTTCCCTCCCCGTCCAAGACCGACGCCGCCACCCACGCCAAGTTCTATCTGGTGACCGGCGAGCAGGACGGCAACGGCGGAGGCCTGGAAAAACTGCACGACGGCCTGCTGCCCGGCGGGGAGGACACGCCGGAGGATAACTTCTTTTTCAACGCCGGCACCGATGGCGGACGCATCGGGATTGACTTGACCAACGCGATGGATATTGCCCAGATCAACACCTATTCCTGGCACCCCAACACCCGCGGCCCGCAGGTCTATAAACTCTACGCCAGCGATGGCACGGCGGCCGACTTCAAGCCCAGGCCCGACGGGAGCACCGACCCGGTCAAGGCTGGCTGGAAACTTCTGGCCAGCGTGGACACGCGCCCCAAGGGCGTCGAGGCGGGCGACGAGTATGGCGGCCAATATGGCGTTTCCGTCACCTCGGCCGGCGGGCTGGTCGGCCACTACCGTTATCTTTTGTTTGACTGCGCGACGACGGAAAGGGACAAGGACGATTTCGGCAACACCTTTTACAGCGAAATTGACGTGGTCGCCAAATAGGAGCCGCCGCCATGAAAACCAATCTAATCCTCGCCGCCCTTTGCGCCGCTCTGGCGGCGGGATGCAAAACCCCAACCTCCCCGCCCGCCCCAAGCTTGCCGGCGGCGGCGGCCGTGCCGGCTCCAACGGAGATTTCATCCAATCGCTATGTAATTTACGCGCCGGACGGGTCGTGTAAAATCACCATTGACACCGCCCGGGCGACGAACATGACGGATTGGGCCGAGCACAGGCTGGCGCCGGTGCTGGCCGAATGGTATCCGAAAATGTGCGCCATGATGCCCACCCCGGGCTACAAGGCGCCGACCAACTGGACGGTCACCATCGCCCCCGGCAACGGGGTGGCCGCCACCGGCGGCACGCGGGTCACGGCCAATTATACCTGGTTTCGGAACCAGATGGACAAAGTGGGTCCGTTTTCGACAAAAGAGATCAAGGACTTGGCAGCGA
Organism: uncultured Verrucomicrobiae bacterium; assembly: GCA_963707025.1. Taxonomy (GTDB): domain Bacteria; phylum Verrucomicrobiota; class Verrucomicrobiia; order Limisphaerales; family Palsa-1400; genus JBEKOF01. The sequence goes on from CAVPOM010000012.1 coordinate 157,635, forward strand.
TCGTGCAGCGATTGCGGCAGCAGTCCGATCCCATCTCCGCCTATCTGTGGAAGCAATTGTCAAACCCGGAGCAAAAAGTGTTGAAGAACTACCAGCCCGCGGCAGCCAATTCAAATGAGGCTGAAGACGTTATTCTTCAGGTTTTTAACAAGATCATCGAAAAACCGAGCATTTACGAACCCGGCCGGTTCAAAGGCATCCCGCTGACTTATGAAACGCTGGCCCTTTTGCACCAAAGTCCCAAAGACGTTGAGTTGAGCCATGTCAACCGGCTGCTTTTGCAGGACGCGTACGCAAAGGAAACGACCAGGAGACACTTGGAGGCCGTGGGCGCGCTGGTGCATGAGGAGGTGCATGTGGTGCAGCAATATGGCGGAGGGCGGCGCAGCAACCCGCCGGGCAGCATTGCCTTCGGCGAAATGACCAACTTCCCGTCCCTGGTCAAAATGCTCCAAGACAAGGCGGACCCCGTTTCGGCCTTCCTCAACCTGCAAATGACGCCGGTTGAGCGCAAGGCGCTGACCGATTACAAAGGCCCCGGCCCGACGGATTACTACGCGCGCACCAATCTGGCGGCGTTTCTCAACAGAATCATCAGGGGTCCCGGCCTTTATGAAGCGGTGCTGTTCAAAGACGTGACGCTGCGGGACACCACCAAGAGCCAGCTTGAGCAAAAGCCTGAAGACAGCGATTTGGCGCGCCTGAACCGGGCCTTGCTCGAAGACGCTTACCCCGGTGAACTGGCCCGACCCGTGGCAACGGCCGGGGGGGGCGGAGGCCGCAGGGGCGGCGGCGGAGGCAACACCGGCTGGCTGACCGAGGGGATTCCCGATTACATCCGCTGGTTCCTTTACCAGCCCGAGGCCCACGGGGCGGACATCGTTTACTTCAAGGGAAAGGCGGACCCGAAATACGACGGCGCTTATCGCCCCAGCGCGTTTTTCCTGAATTTCGTCACGCAGAAGTATGACCCCAAGATTGTCACGAAATTAAACGACGTATGCCGCCAGGGAAAATACTATGAAGCCATCTGGTTCGACAACACCGGCAAGACCTTGCAGCAATTGAACCAGGAATGGCTGGACTCGGTTCATAATCAGCTCCATACCGCTTCCACCCCCGCCCCGGCCAAAACCTAAACGTGCGAACTGGATAATGCCTTAAACTTGGATGGCAGGGCGCGCACCCGGTGCGCGCCCTGTTTTCCCTCTCCTAATCTTAATCCTAATCCCGGTGACTCCCCTCTTCGACCATGAAAAACTGCAAGTATGCCATTGCTTCCAAGCGCGCGGGCTTGATCAAAGCCAATTCTGATGACCGATTGCACGAAGGAGATTAAGATTATGATTAAGATTAAGAGCAGATGCCCAAAAAACATGAAACTCACTCTCGTTGGGATTGCCTCCGCCCTGGCCTTGGCCCTGGGCCTTTGGAGCGGCGGCTGCGCCGTCGCACAACACGGCGCCGTCGCGCAACACGCGGCCGGCGCGCCACCAGCCGGCGGGCCCTTGGATTTAAGGAAAGACCCGACGCTTTATCTTGTCGGCTACGCGCATTTGGACACCGAATGGCGCTGGGAATACCCGCAGGTCATCCAGGAATACCTGGCCAAGACCCTCTTGGATAATTTTGCGCTGCTTGAAAAGTATCCGCATTACGTCTTCAATTTCACCGGGGCTTATCGCTACAAGCTGTTCAAGGAATATTACCCCGAGGATTACAAGAAACTGCAGCATTACGTCGCCGCCGGCCGCTGGTTCCCCGCCGGCTCCTCCGTGGATGAGGGCGACGTTAACTCCCCCAATGCCGAGTCCATTATCCGCCAGGTTCTTTACGGCAACGGGTATTTCCGCCATGATTTTGGCAAGGCCAGCGCGGAGTATATGCTGCCGGATTGCTTTGGCTTCCCCGCCTCCCTGCCCAGCATCCTGGCCCATGCCGGGATCAAGGGTTTCTCCACCCAGAAACTTTCCTCCAACTGGCAGCCGGCCCCCGTGGTGGGCGGGACCAATTCGCCGGAACAAACCCCGCCGGGCATTCCCTTCAATGTGGGGATCTGGGTGGGCACGGATGGCCAGAGTGTCATTGCGGCGCTCAATCCGGGCAGCTATGGCGGCTCGATCAACAGCGATCTGTCCAAGAGTCCCGCCGCCAGACCCCCCTCGGCCACGGATCTGGCCGTCGCGCCCTACGCCCGCCGCGGCGGCCCGGAAGACTGGCCCAGACGAATCCAGATTGACGGCGAAGCGAGCGGGATCTTTGCCGATTTCCATTATTACGGCACGGGCGACACCGGTGGCTCCCCGACGCCCGGTTCGGTGAGAATGATGGAAGCCATCGTTACCAAAAGCAAGATCGTGCCGTCCTCCGCAGGCAGGCGCGGCCAGCCTGCCAGCCGGCCCCGGCGCAGTGCCGGTGCAGATGGGCGATGGTCCGGTCCGCGTCATTTCCGGCAAAGCGGACCAAATGTTTTTGGACATCCTGGCGGCCAGGCCGGACTTCTCCAAATTTCCCCATTACACCGGCGACTTGGAACTGATTAATCACTCCGCCGGTTCGCTCACTTCCGAGGGCTATCGCAAGCGTTGGAACCGGAAAAAGGAATTGCTGGCCGATGCCGCTGAAAAAGCATCCCTGGCCGCCTCCTGGCTGGGCGCCCGCCCCTATCCCCAGGAACGGTTGAACAATGCCTGGATGCTCACTTTGGAAGGCCAGATGCACGACATTCTTCCCGGCACGGCCACGCCCAAGGCCTACGAATTTGTCTGGAACGACGACGTCATTGCCATGAACCAATTTTCCGACGTGCTGACCAGCGCCGCCGAGGGAGTGGCGTCCGGTTTGGATACCCAGGTCCAGGGCACGGCGGTTGTCGTCTATAACCCGTTGAACGTCGCGCGGGAGGATGTGGTGGAGGCCGACCTGCGCCTGCCGGACGGGACCAAGGCCACCCAAGTTCGTGTGCTCGGGCCGGATGGACGGGAAACCTTGTCGCAGGTGTCCAATGGCAAGGTGTTATTCCTGGCCTCGGCGCCGCCGGTCGGATTTACCGTCTATGATGTGCAACCCGGCGCGGCCGGATCGGCCACTTCTGCCTTGAAAGCCACTGAAACTTCCCTGGAAAACGCCCGTTACCGCCTGCAAGTGGACGCCAATGGCGATGTCTCCGGCATTTTTGACAAAGCGCTCAACCACGAACTGCTGGCCGCGCCCATCCGCCTGGCCATCAAGACGGACAACCCGCAAAACTGGCCGGCGTGGAACATGGATTATGACCAGGAAATCGCCCCGCCGCGCGCCTATGTGGGCGGGACGCCCAGAATCCGCGTCGTGGAAAACGGCCCCGTCCGCGTGGCCGTGGAAGTGGCGCGGGAAACGGAAGGCTCCAGATTTGTGCAGACCATCCGCCTGGCGGCGGGGGAGGCTGGCAGCCGGGTGGAGTTTTTCAATGTGATTGACTGGAGAAGCACCAACTGCAATCTCAAGGCCTGCTTCCCGCTGACCGCGTCCAATCCCAACGCCACCTATAACTGGGACGTGGGCACCATCCAGCGCCCGACCGAGACGCTGCGGCAGTTTGAGGTCGCCTCCCACCAGTGGATTGATTTGACCGACCAGAGCGGCAGTTACGGCGCCACCGTGCTGACCGACTGCAAGAACGGATCGGACAAGCCGGACGACCACACCTTGCGCTTGACCCTGATCCGCACCCCCGGCGCGCGCGGTGGTTATCCCGACCAGGCCACCCAGGATTTGGGCCATCACGAGTTGGTCTTCGGCCTGGCCGGCCACGCGGGCGACTGGCGCCAGGGCCAGACCGATTGGCAAGGCCAGCGCCTGAACCAGCCGCTCATCGCCTTTGAGAGCGCCAAGCACCCGGGCCCATTGGGCAAGAACCTCTCCTTGCTCAATCTGAGCACCAGCCGGGTCCGGGTGCTCGCTTTGAAAAAGGCGGAGGAGAGCGATGAAATCATCCTCCGCATGGTCGAACTGGATGGCAAGGCCAACCCTGGCGTGCAGGTTGGCTTCGCCGCTCCCGTGCTGGCGGCCCGCGAGGTCAATGGACAGGAACAGCCCGTCGGCCCGGCCGTGATCGCGGATGGAAAACTGCGGGTGGATTTTACGCCCTACCAGCCGCGCACTTTTGCCGTCAAATTGGGCGCCCCGCCGGCCCAGGTTGCGCCAGTCAAATCGCAGCCGGTGCCCCTGGAGTACAGCCGCTCGGTTTCGAGCCTGCACGGCAAGGAGGCGATGATCGGCTTCGATGACGTGGGCAACGCCTTGCCCGGGGAACTGCTGCCCAGGGAACTGTTTTACAACGGGATTCGTTTTGTGCTGGGGCCGGGCGAGCAAGGCAAGCCCAACGCCTTGGAAACGCAGGGGCAAACGATCTCGTTGCCCGGCGGGACCTTCAACCGGGTTTACTTGCTGGCGGCCGCCGCCCAGCAAGGCGGAGAGCAGTTGGGGGGATTCCAGGATCAAACCGCGGTCTTCAAGGTCGGCGACCAATCCACGCCGCTGACGATTCAGAATTGGGGCGGCTACATCGGCCAGTGGGACAACCGCCTTTGGTCAACCCGCCAGGAAGCGGTCGCTTCGGGCGCGCGCCGCGGCGGCGGGGGCATGCGGACGGTGACGACGATGACGGGCTTGGTGCCGGGATACATCAAGCGGACGCCGCTGGCCTGGTATGCTTCGCACCATCATGTCGCCGACGGCTCCTCCGTGCCGTATGCCTACTCCTACCTCTTTGCCTATGAGTTGGATATTCCGCCGGGCGCCACCACGCTGACCCTGCCGAACAACAACAACATTCGCATCATGGCCGTGACGGTGGCGGACGTCAGCGGCAAAGCCGCTCCCGCCGCGCCGCTCTATGACACCCTGGAAAGAACCGCGGAGGAGTAAAAAATTATAAATCAAGAATCTTCATTTCCCAGGGCAGGGACGGCGCGCTGCGCCGTCCGGGCGTCGCACCGCGACGCCCCCTCCTTTGGAGAATCTTGTCCTGCACCCGTGAGCCGGGACGGGTGAATTTTGGAGTGGCCGCGCGAATCAGACCTGCTAATGTGCGCGACTGAACCCGGCGAATGAATCCGCAACCTGGAACGAACATATAGAGAGGACAACCAATGAAATTGAAAACGCTACCGATATTCCTGGCCTTTCTTGTCATGGGCGTCGCCGACGCCATGGGGCCGATGAGCAAAGCTGCCAAGGAAGCTTACAACATCAGCACCGTCATGGCCAAGCTCCTGCCCTTCTTTGTCTTCATCGCCTTTGCGGCGCTGAGTGTTCCGGGCGGCCTGCTCGCCGCGCGCATCGGAAAAAAGAAACTGCTCCTCACCGGCCTCGCTCTGAACACCGTCGCCGTGGCCGTCCCCACTTTCATCGTGCCCAATTTCCAGTTGCTTTTGGCCTGCATCTTCCTGCTGGGCGTTGGCACGACTTTTTTGCAAGTGGCAGGCAACCCCATCATGCGGGATGTCAGCGCCGCGGGCGCCTACAGCCGCAATCTGGCCTTTGCCCAGGGAATCAAAGGCATTGGCAGCTTCGGCTCCACCGCCCTGCTCGCCCTGGTGGCCGCCATCCCCTTCCTGGCGGAAAGGCAATGGCGCGGAGCTTTCCCGGTTTATCTGGTGCTGATGGTGCTGACCTTTATCAGCGTCGCCGGCTTGAAGATCGAGGAAGCCAAAGCCGACGTGCCTCCCAGTATTGGATCATCTCTTGGACTTCTGAAAGAGCCTGTCTTCGCTTTGGCTGTTCTGGGGATTTTTCTCTACGTGGGCGCTGAGGTCTGCATGACCAGTTCGCTGGAATCCCAGATGAACGCGGTGGGGATCGCGGACAAGTGGGGAAACTATCTTGGTCCCACCGCCTTCCTCATCGCTCTGACCATCGGTCGCCTGGTCGCGGGCAGCGTCAATGTCAGCCCTCGCACCTTCTTCCGTCTTTCCGCCGCCCTGGGGCTTGCAGGCGTCTTGCTCATTCTCACCAGCAACCAAATGCTGACGGTGGCGGGGGCCATTCTCGGCGGATTGGGCTTCGCCAATATTTGGCCCATGCTCTTCTCCATCACCGTCGAAGAAAAACCCCAATGCGCCAACGAACTCAGCGGCCTGATGTGCATGGCCATCTCCGGCGGCGCGCTGGTGCCGCTGCTGATGGGCCGGTTGGTGGATAACGGCATGAAAGCCATGTCCTTCATCGTTCCCGCCGTCTGCTTTGCCTACCTGCTGCTGCTCTCGCTCAAGGGGGGCAGAAGACCGGCAGCCCCGGCCCCCACACCCGCCCCGGCAGCCTGAACCAATCCCCCATCGCCATGGCCCCTGCTCGCGGGCTTGATCAAAGCGAATTCTGATTACTAACTTGACGAAGGAGATTAAGATTAGGATTAAGATTAAGATTAGGAGCAGACCCAAGAGAATAAAAGGCCAGCCATGAATTACGACAAAGACAAGCGGATCGTCATGACCCTTGACGCGGGCGGAACTAATTTCCGGTTTTCCGCCATGCGCGGCCACAAGGCGGTCACCAAAACCGTCGCCATGCCCTCCAACGGCGACAACTTGGAACGCTGCCTGGCCAACCTGGTGGCGGGCTTCACCGAGGTGAAAAAACAATGCCCCAAACCGCCCGCGGCCATCAGCTTCGCCTTCCCCGGCCCGGCCGATTATCCCAACGGCATCATCGGCGACCTGGGCAACCTGCCGGGTTTCCGCGGCGGCATCGCCCTCGGTCCCATGCTGGAGGATAAATTCGGCGTCCCGGTCTTCATCAACAATGACGGCGACCTGTTCGTCTATGGCGAAGCCATTGCCGGCTTCCTGCCCCATGTCAACGGATTGCTGGCCAAGGCCGGCAGCCCGAAGCGTTACAAAAATCTTTTTGGCGTCGCGCTCGGCACCGGCTTCGGCGGCGGCATCGTGCGCGACGGCGAACTGTTCCTCGGCGACAATTCGATGGCGGGGGAAGTCTGGCTGTTGCGCAACAAACTCGCTCCCGCCATGAACGCGGAGGAAGGCGCCAGCATCCGCGCCGTCCGCCGTGTCTATGCGGAAAAGAGCGGCCTGGCCTTCGAGCAGGCGCCGGAACCCAAAGTCATTTTCGACATCGGCCTGGGCAAACAGACCGGCAACAAGCAAGCGGCCGTGGAAGCCTTCCGCCGTCTCGGCGAAGTCGTCGGCGACGCCATGGGCAACGCGCTGACCTTGCTGGACGGCCTGGCGGTGGTCGGCGGCGGAGTGTCCGGGGCGTGGCCTTTGTTCCTGCCCGCGCTGGTGGATGAACTGAACAGCACCTACACCGGACCCAAGGGCAATAAATTTCGCCGCCTGGTGCAGGTGGCCTTCAACCTGGAAGACAAAGAGCAGTTGCAACAATTCCTCAAGGGCCAGACCCGCGAGGTCACCGTGCCGGGCAGCCGGCGCAAGCTCAAATACGATCCGCTGGCGCGCCTTGGCGTCGGCATGTCCCGCCTGGGCACCAGCGAGGCGGTGGCCATCGGCGCCTGCTCCTTTGCCTTGCGCAAACTGGATCAAGCCTGATGGGCGCGGGTCACCTTTTGGAGTGGAGTTTTCCTAATCTTAATCCTAATCTTAATCTTAATCCCGATTTTCCGACCAGGATCGCGGGCTTGATCAAAACTGAAAAGGAGATTAAGATTAGGATTAAGATTAAGAGCAAAATCCCTATATGAAACTTTGTTCCCTTGCCCTCACCTTCGCGGCGGCCGCCGCCCTTCTGTGCCACACCGCGGTTCGCGCGGCGGACGAGCCGGCGCTGATGGAGCCGGTCAAGTCCGTTCTCAACCACTACTTGACGATCCAGACCAACCTCGCCAGCGACACCCTGAAAGGCCTGGACGAACAGGCCAAAGCCATCGCCGCCGCCGTCAAAGGCGACGCGATGAAAATGCTGCCGCCCGAGGTGGCCAGGCAGGCGGAAACGCTCGCCCAAGCCAAGGACCTGAAAGCCGCCCGCGAGGCCTTCAAGCCCCTCAGCGCGTCGCTGATCAAATATCTGGCTGATAAAAAAGCCGGCAAAGGGGTTTATCACGAGGTTTATTGCCCGATGGCCAATGCCAGTTGGTTGCAAACGGGCAAGGACATCAGAAATCCCTTCTACGGCAAAGAGATGCTCGACTGCGGCGAGATTAAGAGTTGACCGGGGCGTTGCCCATCTGCCGGTGTGTCCTGCCCGGCATTTCTTGAATACCGGGCTGGTTCTGCTATTCTGGGCGCCGAAGATGAAGCGCATCATTCTGTTGGCTTGGTTTTTCGCCGCCGCCGCCCCCCTGCCGGGCGGGATTCTGCCCGGGATCGAGGCCGTGCAGGTGACGTTCGACACGGTGGCCAGCAAGGCGGAGCAGCGCGCCCGCAAACCGTTCCGTTCGCCCAAGGCCGACTTGCCCGAATTTCTGCGCAATCTGAGCTACGACAGTTATCGGGAAATTGAATTCCGCCATGACCGGGCGCTCTGGGCGGATGGAAAAAGCCCGTTCCGCGTGGAGTTTTTTCATCCCGGCTATCTTTACCAGGAACCGGTGCATTGCAACGAATTCACCCTGACCCACGCCCAGCCCATCCGGTTTGTGCAGGATTTTTTTGATTACCGGCAGTTGCAGATGCCCCAGAAGATTCCCGCCGACACCGGCTATGCCGGCTTCCGCCTGCTCCATCCGCTGAACTCCACCAACAAATGGGATGAGCTGGGGGCCTTTATCGGCGCCAGCTACTTCCGGCTCCTCGGCGCGGGACAAACCTACGGCGCTTCCGCCCGCGGCCTGGCCTTGGATTGCGGGGGCAATGACCGCCCGGAGGAGTTTCCCGTGTGGACGGATTGGTGGCTGGGCAAACCGCAACCCAATGACAAAGTGTTGCTGCTCTATGGCATTTTGGACAGCGTCAGTTGCGCGGGGGCTTATTCGTTTATCATCCGGCCCGGCTCACCCACCAACCAGACCACGGTGGTGAAAGTCGAGGCGGTGCTCTATTTTCGCGAGCCGGACCTGGTGCATGCGGTGGATGCGTCTCACAAACCGCTGGCCACCATCGGCCTGGCCCCGCTCACCAGCATGTTTTGGTTCGGCGAAAACTCCGAACGCAAGTTTGCCGATTACCGGCCGGAAGTTCACGACAGCGACGGCTTGCTCCTGCACCTGGAAGATGGCGAAATCCTCTGGCGTCCGCTGGACAACGGCCCGGTCATGCGCCACCAGAAGTTTGCCGTCAAGCACATCGGCGGCTTCGGCCTCCTGCAACGCGACCGCGATTTCAGCAGTTACCAGGATTTGTTCAACCCCTACCAATCGGTCCCCAGCGTCTGGGTCGAGCCGGAGGGCACCAACTTTGACGACGGGGAAATTCATCTGGTCGAACTGACCACGCATTACGAGGGATTGGACAACATCGTCGCGTTTTGGAATCCTTCCACCAAACCCAGGCCGATGCAGCCCTACCGCTTTGCCTACAACCTCTATTGGACGCGGGAGACGGACATGAGCCTCTCGACCAACAAAGTCATTTCGACCCGCGTGGGAGTGGACCCGCGCAATGCCAATCAGCGCCAATTTGTTATTGATTTTGATATTCCCAGCCTCGTCTCCGAGGCGGAGCCGCCCAAGGTGGACGCCAGTTGCAGCGAGAACGGGGTCCTGGCTGATACCCAGTTGTATTGGAACCGCGCGGCCAGGACTTGGCGGGTCATCCTGCAAATGGCGCCCAAAGCCGGGAACATGGACCCGGTGGATTTGCGCTGCACGTTGAAAAAAGGCAACGACGCGATCAGCGAAACCTGGACTTACCTCTGGAGCCCGCAGTGAGCCTGCCGGGCCGGACTGGGCAGCCCGGCTGTCGGAATTTTGTCGAAGAAAGCGACGGCAAAATCATGGCGGGCAAAATGCGTCAGTCATGCGTGGTAGGGCGAGACTCCGTCGAGCCGAAACTCGATTTGCTGGGAAAAAGTCACGGCTCGAACAGAGTCTCGCCCTGCTGTTTCCCCGCCGTCAGCCATTGGCGGAGGAACAAACGTCGTGCTGCTGTCGTGCGGCGGGTCCCGATATTTCGGGACCCGCCCTACCCACCACTGACGCATTCCGGCGGCGGCCATTCGACCCTTGCGGACGCCGCTCGTGCGCGTATAATTTACTCCATGATGAACGCGGTCGAGTCCTCTCCAGTACCGTTGCGTGGCGCGCAAATCTGGCCGCTCTCCGTGGCCGCGTATCGCGTCTTGGGCGAGGCCGGGCTGATTCCAAAAAACACGGAACTCCTCTATGGGTTCGTTTACACCAAAATGTCCAAGTCACCATTTCATAGCTTCCTGGTCATGCGCCTGCTGCGTCTGCTGCGCTCCGTCCTGCCGGCAACCCACCTGGTGCGTTCGGAACAACCCATCACTTGCCAGGACTCCGAACCGGAACCGGATATTTCTGTCGTTTGTGGAACGGAAAGCGATTTTCTCGCCGACCACCCTCACACCGCCGAGTTCGTCATCGAAGTCTCGATCACCAGCCATGATTACGATCGCTCGAAACTCCGCGCCTACGCGGGAGCCGGCGTGAAAGAATGCTGGCTTGTGCTCGGCCCGGATAAGCGGATCGAAGCCTATCGGCAACCCAAGGATGGCCAATTCACGGAACAGTCCCTCCACGGGCCGGGGGGCCATCTCACCAGCGCGGCCTTGCCGGAATTCACACTGTCCCTGGACGCCTTCTTCGCCAAATGACCTTTCCCGCACGAGCACTCGCCTTATTCATTATCGTTGTCTCGCTGGGCTGTCAGCGAGTTGAAGAGCCAAGACGATTACTTGCAATTGCGAGCAGCTACAATGGACCAGCGGTCGGAGCGGGCGGGCATCCATCCGGGCCAACAATCAATCAGCGTCACGAGGCATTGCGGGCTTTACTCGCACTTCAGGGTAAGCGATTTAACGTGAATCTTCCACCCATCCCAATCAAGGACACGACTGGAATAGACTATGTTCTTGTGGTGACTGAGCAATCATCTAACGTTACTGTTAGGCTCTTGGCTACTCCTACTTTGGTCGCGGATCGAAAGGCACTGGAGGGCGACTATTGGAGCGTGGAGCAGTTGACGTTCGCCACTGACGGAAGGCTGATCAGTCGCCAGCCTTGGAAAGAGTAGAACCCGACGATTCTTGAAAACCGGGCCGGCTTTGCTAATCTGACCGCCGGAAATGAAGAGAGCCATTTCATTGGGCCTGTTTTTTGCCGGGACGCACGTGACCTTGCCCCTTTGGAGCCCGCCATGAGCCTGCGGGTCCTGACGGAGTCGCCCGGACGTCTGGCGGCGCGCCCGCTGGATGACTGGAACGCCGCCTACACCAAGGTGGAAAGCTACTTTTACGCCTTGCGGGTGCGCAACAAACTGCTGCTGGGCCAATTGGTCGCGCTGGTCCTGGAACGGGCCATGGTCCGCGCCGTGCAGGAACCGGCCCGCTCCACCACCGAACTGGCGGTGGAGGAAATGGACCGCCTGGTCAACGAATGGTTTGCCCAGGTGCTCCAGGATTATTCGGCGGGCGCGGAGATGCTTTCCACGCGCGGCCGGCTGGCCCTCCTCCTGGCCGATCTGTCCGGCAAATGGCAGGACCAGTTCCTCCGGCCCGGGCCGTGGCCGCCGGAATTTGTGTCCGCCATGCGCAAAGCTTATTTGCGCGCCGGCCCGGATTTTCAAATTTCCAAAATGGCTCCCCGTCCCCTCAGCCTCGGCCCGATGGCCGCCCTAACCCAGATCGGCCGCCTGCCTTACGCCAAAATGGCGGCCACCTGGCTCTTGTTCATCGGCCTGCTCGTCTTGCTCTTCATTCTCACCCACGACTGACCCCATGGCCGAGCCATCTTCACCTTCGTCCGCGTCCCCAGGCCCGGCCCTTTATCCGGCGCGCCGCGTCCGCGGAGGCTGGCGGGTTTTTCTATTTTACTCCTCGGCTCTCTTGCTGACCGGGCTGGTTTCCATGTTGTTCGCCGACTTGATTTGGCGCTCGGGTTGGTCCACCTCGGGCTTCTGCCTGATCGGCCTGTTCGTCATCCTTTTCCTGCTCACCGCCATCGGCTGCATGCATGCCATTTTTGGTTTTACGGTGCGGTTGATGGACGGCGACGCCCGCATCACCCGCCTGGCCGATTACCGGGCCAAAAGTCTGACGGGGATCAGCACCGCGCTGATTTTCCCGGTTTACAACGAGGAAATCGTGCGTGCTTACGAGGGCCTGCGCGCCACTTTCCAGTCGCTCGAAAAAACCGGCCAGCTCCAACGCTTCGACTTCTTCATTCTCAGCGATTCGACGGACCCGGACAAGTGGATCGAAGAGGAGCGGCGCTGGTTTGAATTGATCCGCGAGTTGGACGCGCTGGGGCGGATTTATTACCGGCGGCGCGCCGCCAATGAGGCCAGGAAAAGCGGCAACGTCCGCGATTTTTTGAATTCGTGGGGGCGGCGCTATCGCTACTTCATGGTGTTCGACGCCGACAGCGTGATGCGGGGCGGGACGGTGGTGGACCTGGTAAAATTGATGGAGGCCCATCCGGCAGCGGGGCTGATTCAAACCGTGCCGGCGCTGGTGGAGGCCGAATCGCTGTTTGGGCGGATCCAGCAATTTGCCAACCGGCTCTACGCGCCGGTGTTCATCGCGGGATTGAATTTTTGGGCGCAGGGATTTGGCAATTACTGGGGCCACAACGCCATCATCCGCACCGAGGCGTTCATGCAATGCTGCGACCTGCCGCAATTGCCGGGGAGCAAACCGTTTGGCGGGCAGATCCTGAGCCACGATTTTGTGGAGGCGGCCTTGCTGCTCAAGGAACACTGGCAGGTCTGGTTCGCCTGCGACCTGGAGGGAAGCTACGAGGAGGCGCCGCAAACCATGATTGACAATGCGGCCCGGGAGCGGCGCTGGTGCCAGGGCAACTTGCAGCACGCCATGGTCATCCTGGCCGGAGGCCTGCGCGGCCTGAGCCGGGTCCACCTGGCCATGGGCATCCTGGGGTATCTGGCCAGCCCGCTCTGGCTCTGCTTCCTGCTCACCTTCAACTGGATGCTCTGGTACAAGCAGCACACCGGGCTTTCCGACATCATGGTGCGCAACTTCACCCCGTTCCTGCGCTTGAGCGGGACGGAGCACGCCCTTTTTATTTTTGTCATTTGCATGGCGGTGCTTTTTTTGCCCAAGGTCCTGGCGCTGGTGGATCTGGCTCTGGACCGCCGGCGTCTGCGCGCCTTTGGCGGCCTGACCCACGCCACGGTGGGGGCGGTGGCCGAAACCGCCTTCTCCGCGCTGCACGCTCCCATCCTGATGCTGTGGCACTCCCAGTTTGTCGTCTCCGCGCTTTTGGGCCGGGACACCTCCTGGGGGCCGCAGCAGCGCATCGCCGCGGGCGTCGGCTGGGCCGAAGCGGCGCCGCGGCTGGGCCTGCCTGCTTTGATCGGGCTGGTTTGGGGCGGGGCGGTCTGGCAGCTTGACCAGCGCACTTTCTGGTGGTTTGTTCCGGTGGTGGCGGGGATGGTTCTGAGCATTCCCTTGTGCGTGCTGACCAGCCGCGCCAGTTGGGGCGGGCGCGCCCGCGAGTTGGGCCTCTTCTTGACTCCCGAAGAAACCAGCCCGCCGCTTGAACTGGCCGGATTGCGCGCGCGCATGGCGGAGTTGCGCGCGGCGGGCCAAACCGCGCCGCGCCCGCGCGATTCCGGCATGGCGGCGGCGGTTTTGGACCCTTACGTCAATGCCTTGCACGCCTCCTTGTTGCGGGAAAACCGGCTCAACCCCGTCCATGCCAGAGTGCTGGCGGAAATGGGGGTGGGCGGGCCGGAGGTGCCGCGCTTGCGCGAGCGCCTGCTGGCGGAAGGCCCGGAGAAACTGCAGCCGCGCGAAAAGCTGCTCATCCTGTCCGACGCCGAATCGTTGCCCTGGCTGCACCGCCAGGTCTGGCTGCGCCCGGCCGGGACGCTGGCCCCGTGGTGGCAGGCCGCCGCGCGGGAATACGCCCGTTAAGCGGCCTCTGCCCTCTTCGCTCCACGGGCCGCAAGGACCTCCTGGCCGCATACGCCACTGGCTGGCCGGCAAACCGTTTTGCCAGCCGCGGGATGCGGCGGCCCGCAGTGCCTTAATTTGGTGCAGAGTCGGGCCTGTGGCTCGACTTCGGCGCACAGCGCCGACACTACAACAATGAAATTGAGGCGCTACCCGGCGCCCCGGGGGCTTGACTTTTTCGGGCAATCTGACTTCTTAACCACGCATGGTGCGCGTGTTTTTCAGATGGGCGCCGGCCGGCGTTTTGGCGGTGCTGGCCTGTGCGCCCTGTCAGGCCGGAGATCGCGGTGTGCCAGCTTCCCATGGCATCGCCAACTTTGGCCGGGTCAACGACCGCCTTTACCGCGGCGCCCAGCCGGATGCGGCCGGCCTCTCCAGCCTGAAAAGTCTTGGTGTCAAGACCATTATCTGTCTGCGCATGGCCGGCGACCTGTGGGCGCCGGAAAAGGATGAGGCCGCCAACAACGGCATGACCTTCATCAACATCCCTCTCAAGGGAACGGGCAGGCCGCAGGGCCGCGATGTCGCGCGCGCGCTTTCCATTATTGAAAATTCGCCCGGCCCGGTCTTTGTGCATTGCGAGCACGGCTGCGACCGCACCGGCACGATCATCGCCTGCTACCGCATTGCGCAGGACCATTGGACGGGCGCGGCGGCCCAAAAGGAGGCCGACCGCTATGGGATGTCCCCGCTGGAGCGCGGGATGAAGCGCTTCATCGCCGATTTCGCCGGCCCCGCCCCCAAACCGCGGGGCGGCACGCCGCACCAGCAATCGGCGAAATTTAGGCTCGCGCCGGCGGGCCCGCTTGCTAAATTGACCCCATGCGCACGGCGATTTATCCCGGCAGTTTCGATCCCATCACCAACGGGCACCTGGATCTGGTGCAACGCGCCGCCAAGCTTTTTGACCGCGTCATCGTGGCCGTGGCGGTGAACGAAGGCAAAAAACCGTTGTTCACCCTCAACGAGCGGATGGCCATGGTCCGAACTTCCCTGCAAGCCTTCCCGGCGGCCGAGGCGGATTGGTTTGACGGTTTGCTCGTCAATTATGTGGACAAGCAGGGCGGACAGGCCATCATCCGGGGTCTGCGGGCGGTTTCGGATTTTGAGTTTGAGTTTCAACTGGCGCTGATGAACCGGAAGTTGAACGAGGGTGTGGAAACCATTTTCATGATGCCCAAGGATACCTACACCTTCCTCAGTTCGCGCATCGTCAAGGAAATCGCCCGGCTGGGGGGTGATGTCAGCTCCTTCGTGCCGGAGCCGGTCCGCCAGGCGCTCTCTGCAAAATTCAAGTCCCAGGCCCCGCCATGTCCTTAAAGATCAATGTCCGCCATCTGGAGGAAAAGGACCTTCAAGTCCAAGGCAAGCTGCCGGCCCCGGAACTGGAACTGGACGACCGCGACGAGCTGGTGCGGGCGCGCCTGCCCTTGCACTATGACTTGACCGCGCATCAGGCCGGGCAGGATGTTCTGGTGAGAGGCCGCTTGGAAATGGCGCTGGATTGCGAGTGCGCGCGGTGCCTCAAGCCCTTCCGCTTCCGGCTGAAAATACCGGATTGGCTGCTGCATCTGCCCGCCCAAGGCCCGGACAAGGCGGTGTTGCAGGATGATGTCGTGGATTTGACACCCTACCTCAGGGAAGCGATTCTGCTTGAATTTCCCCAACATCCGTTGTGTCATGGCGATTGCGCCGGATTGCCCCAGCGGGCGGACGCCAGCAGCCAGAAAACCGAAGGGGCCGGCCGGATGCCAGCGGCGACGGCCTGGGCTGAATTAAACAAACTAAAGTTCTAACAGACAAAAAGTTATGGGAGTTCCAAAACGCAAGCCTTCCCACAGCCGGCAGAGGATGCGGCGCGCTTACAACAGCGTCCTCAAGCTGCCGCAATTAAGCACCTGCCCGCAATGCGCCGCGCCCTATGTGCCGCACCGGGTTTGTCCGGCTTGCGGTTACTACAAAGGCCGCCAGGTTATTTCGGTCCAAGTCAAGGCATAATCCGGTTTTTGGGCAGCGCGGCCGCCACTCTCCCGCGCTCTTTTCGTTTATGCGAATCGTTGTGGATGTGATGGGCGGGGATCACGGCCCGGAAGTTATCATTGACGGCGCCAGGCTGGCCTTGCAATCCAATGCCGCCATCACCGGGCTTTGTTTGGTGGGCCGCGAGGAAGAAATTAAAGCAGCCATGACCCGGGTCGGCTGCGCCGATCCGCGCGTCCAGGTCCTGCACGCCAGCGAAGTCGTCACCATGGATGACAAACCGGTGGAAGGCTTGCGGCGGAAAAAAGACTGCTCCATCCTGCGGGCGGTGGACCTGCTCAACGAAGGCAAGGCGGACGCCTTGATTTCTCCGGGCAACACCGGCGGGATTGTGGCCGCCGCGATGATCCGGCTGCGCCCGCTGGCGGGGCTGGACCGCCCCTGCATCGCCACCGTCATCCCGGCGCCGGACAATGAATTTGTCCTGCTGGATTCCGGGGCCAGCGTGGAATGCCATCCCCGGAATTTGCTGGAATTTGCCATCATGGGGAGTATTTACTCGCGGGAGATTCTCGGCTACAAGACCCCGCGAGTCGGCATTTTGAGCAACGGCACCGAGCCGAACAAAGGCACCGAATTGACAAAGGAAACCTGCAAACTCTGCCAGCAAGTCAACCTCAACTTCATCGGCCACGTCGAAGGGCACGACCTTTTTCACAACCGCGTGGACGTGGTGGTGTGCGACGGCTTTGTCGGCAACATTGTGTTAAAAACCATGGAGAGCCTTTTCAAAGGCATGGCCGCGTGGCTCAAAAGTGAAATCACCAGGAACCCAAAACGCCAACTGGGCGCCTGGCTGTCCAGGAACGCCTTCCGCACCATCGCCCGGCGCATGGACCCCGACGGCCGGGGGGGGGCGCCGCTGCTGGGATTGAACGGCACCATTGTCAAGGCGCACGGCTCGGCCCGCGAACGGGCCATTATGAATGCCATCCACCTCGCCGTCGAGGCGCTGCAGCACCACATTAACGACATGATCCAGGCAGAGGTGGCCCAGGCCGCCGCGCGCCTGGCGGAGGCCAAAACATGACTCACCCGGCTAAAAAATTCATCAACCCGCGCGCCCGCCACCAATTCAAGAGCCGCACCTGTTCCATCGCCGCCGTCGGCTCCTACGTGCCGCCACGGATCCTGACCAATGACGATCTTGGGAAAATGGTGGACACCTCCGACGAATGGATCACCAGCCGCACCGGCATCAAGGAGCGCCGCATCGCGGCCAAGCACGAGCACACCTCCGACCTGGCCGCCAAAGCCGCCCTGGCCGCCATGACACGGGCCAGGGTGACGGCCGAACAAATTGATCTGATCATCGTGGCCACCATCACGCCGGACATGCCCTTTCCCTCCACCGCCTGCGTCGTGCAGCGCAAAATCGGGGCCAGACACGCCGTGGCCTTTGACATCGAAGCGGCCTGTTCGGGTTTTATTTTCGCGCTGGAAATCGGCCAGCACTTCATCATGGCCCACACCGCCGAGACCGTCCTGGTCATCGGCGCCGACAAACTCTCCACCATCGTCAATTGGAAGGACCGCAACACCTGCGTCCTTTTCGGCGACGGCGCCGGAGCGGCCATTTTGCGCAACCGGCCCAACGCCCACGGCCTGCTCACCACCTGCATGGGTTCGGACGGAAACAAAGGCGATTTGTTGTGCATGCCCGGCGGCGGCTCGCAATGCCCGGCCTCCGTCCATTCCCTGGCCACCGGAATGCATTATTTGCGCATGGACGGCAAAGAAACCTTCAAAAACGCCGTCACCGCCATGCACACCGCGGCCAGCGAGGCCTTGCGCCGCTGCGCCACCGACATTGCCCAGATCAAGTGCGTCATTCCCCATCAGGCCAACCGTCGTATTATTGACGCCGTGGCCGCGCGCCTGGGCGCGACCCCGGACCAGGTTTTTACCAACCTGGAAAAATACGGCAACACCTCCGCCGCCTCCGTGGCCATCGCGCTGGACGAGGCCGTGCAGCAGGGCCGCATCCTCAAGGGCGACCTGATTCTGCTCATCGCCTTCGGCGCCGGCCTGACCTGGGCCGCCGCGGTCATTGAATGGTGAAGTCTGAATGGGGAATGGTGAAAGTCGCATTCCTCCCAGCGCCATCACCCCATCACTCCACCACTCCATTCCGCCCCACCGCCCTGCGTGACGCGTCGGTGGCGCTCCCGGTGTTGCAACCGGGCGCGGGTCATGCGCTCGCGCAAGCCGCCTTGTCCAGGAAATCCTGCTCCAAACGGCGGAGTTGCCGGTCGAGCAGGTTATTGGTCTGGTGGATGAGGCAGAGCGCGATGTTGGCCACCACTTCGGGCAGGCGGGTTTCCACGAATTCGCGGTAGTCCTCATAATACCTTTTCCGGTTTGCTTTTGCACTGTAGCGGCGGTCTGCGACCGCCGCAAATCGCCTTGGCAATAGTGCAATTACAAACTGGAAACGGTATAAGTCGTCTGGCGGCCCAGCTTGCGGACGTATCGGGCTTCCTTGCTTTATTTGGGCAGGGCGGGGAGGAGGGCGAGGATGTCTTGCTGTTGCTGATACCACTCGCGCAATGGCCGGGAGAGCTGCGACACCTTGAAATCCTTGAGATGATCAATTTGCAACGAGGCCTCCACGTCTTTCTTCAGTTCACCGTTCAGGTCGGACTTGGCATCTTCGGCCCAGCTTTTGAAGGAGCCGGTCTTTTCGTTGAGCGCCTTGGCCGCGGCCAGACGGGTCTCCTGATCGTATTTGAATTCGACCACCTCGACCCGGCCGGCGTTGAGCTTGCCGGAGATGCGGTTGGTTTCGTCCTTCTTGGCGGTGACGACGATTTTGGCCAGTTCGATGATGCGTTGCTCCAATTTGCTCACGGCGTCGTCTTCCCCGACGGCGCCGTTGGCTTCGACGCCGAGGGTGCGGGGCGCGTCCTCCAGGCGGAGGCAGACCTGCTTGACGGTTTCCTTCTCCAGTTGCTCGAAGAAGATCTTGCCGCGCTGGATGATCAGGTCGTGCTCCTCCTTGGTGAAGTTGGTTTTCTTGTCGTCCAGGCCGACAAAGGTCTTGTAGTTGGTGGAATCGAGGAGTTTTTCCAGGCGGGCGGTCAGGTTGCTGGTGTTGAGACGCTGGACGACGGGTACATTGGTGGGTTCCTGTTTGAGGTCCAGTTTCAGGTCCACGGGCAGGAAGGAAAAGACGGCGCGATCCGGCCCGCCCAACTGGGTGAGCTGGGTGTTGAGATATTTCCAGTGGGCCTGATAACGTTCCTTCTGGTTCAGGTCGCCCACGAAGTCGAACTGGTTCTCGATGCGCACGGAGCGGGTGTCCTTGCGAAACCAGGAGAGCTCGTCGGCAAACTGGTAGGACAGTTGCCGGGCGTAGGCGACCGGGCTTAAGTTGACCTGTTCCAGCGGAACCCGGTCGTTGGTGTTGCGCGGGGTGCGGGCGCGGATGAAGGTCTCGATGATGGCGTTGGGCAGCAAATTGATGGTCTCGGCCATGTCGGCGTAGGCATTGACGACCGGGTCGGGGCCGTAGTCGAAGCGGCGCACGTCGCCGTAGCGGCCCACGTCGTCATCGGTGGCGAAGAGCATTTTCTTGTCGCGCGCCTCGGAAGAGTTGAAATAGCCCCAGGCGATGGCGGCGCGGTCGTGCGGCAGGGCTTCCTTGAGCGTGCGCATGCGCCAGCCGATGAAAACGCCGCTTTGCAAAATGTTATAGTCCATGACGGAGTTGGCGGTCAGCTTGTTGGTGAAGGCGTCGGCGGGCTTGCCGGCGACGTAGGCCTTGAACCAGTCATCCAATTCCTTGCGGCTCAGCGTGGCATCCAGGCTGCCGGCAAAATTGTGGCGCAGGCCCAGGACGTGGCCGACCTCATGGGCGACGACTTCGCGGACATAATCCTGCGAGATGCGCAGCACCGCCTCGTCGGTCAGGGCGTCGTTGGTCAGGACTTCCTGGAGGCCGTGGGCCATTTGCCGGGCGAATTCCTGCTGGTCCATCTCGCAGGCGGGGGCGGAGGAGAAGAAGGGCAGCTTGAAACGCAAGGCGGCGGTGTTCTTCTTGTCGTCCTTTTTCGGCTCGGCCATTTCCTCCAGCGTGCGCAGGAGGATGCGGGCGTCGGCCCGGCCATAGAAGGCAAAGACGCTGGTGATGTAGGCCTGCCCGTGCTCGGACTCGCCGCTGAGGGGATCCAGCAGGGCGTCGGCATAAGCGAAGCCGGCGTTGTCCCACGGCACCCATTGAATGATATTATACTTGGCATTGGGCGCGGTCGCGCCGTTGGGGGCCTTGGCCGCCAGCACGATTTCCTTGCCAAAGGCCAGGTTCCAATAGAGGATGCCATCCTTGACCGCGTCCACGTAATTGGAGGGGGTGTTGGCGGAATAGTAGAAGGTGACCGGGTGGCGGATGTCGAAGCGGGCAATGCGGGTGGATACCCGGCCGGTGACCGGCTCGATTTGGCCGTCGGTTTCAAAGAAGCGGGCGTAGCGGTTGTCAATAATGCTGGGTTCCTTGCCATCATAGGCGCCGGGCTTGTAGGGGCTGAGGAAGTAACGCGCCTCGTAACGCGCTTCCAGGTTTTCGTCGCTCTGGCGGCTGCGCAACTGGACGCTTTGGCGGATGATGACCCGGCCCTCCTCCTGGCGCATCTCGAAGACGCGGCTTTCCGGCACCTCCAGCACCCGGTCACGCCCATCCAGGTCCAGCCCGCCGCCTTCCGTCCAGGTCTGGGTGAAGACGCGGTGCATCCCCTTGTTGAAATCAATCACCACCCGGCTGGCGTTCTGGCTGACGATGGCAAAGCTGGCCAGGAGGCGGCGCGCCGGCAAATCCTCCGTCACCACCAGCCCGCGGGTGGACTCATACATGTCCACCCCGTCGGGGAACAATTCAAACCGCACGATTTTGCCCGCCAACCCGGTGCTGGTGGCGGCCCGCGTCTGCGGAATCAGGGACGCGGTGAACAGATAGTCCAGGCCGAGGCCGGCTTTGGGGATGGCCAGTTGAAAGCCGTCCGCCACCTGCAATTCCGGCGCGATCTTGTTGGTCTCCTCGGCCGGGGCTGACCGCAGCTCGCCGGCGGCGGCAAAGAAAAGGAGAGGGATGAGCGTGGCCGCGACCTTCGCCAGTCGCGGCGTGGAAAGACGAAGTTGGTTCATGTCAAGTCCTCAAGAACATGACCAAACCACCCAAACAGTGCAAGCCCAAAGCAAAAAGCAGTTTGGTTCAAAACCGCGCGGCCCTGCAAATAATCCTGTGCAAAAAAAGCCGGCGGGTTTTCTCCAATGGGCGCCAGAACCATTTCAATCCAAGTCTTTGAGCATTTGCTCGATCGAGACGAGCATCGCCGGCACATCCTTCTGCACTGCATCCCACAACACTTGATAATCCACGTCATCATATCCGTGGCTCAAGTGATCGCGTGTGCCGGCGATTTCCTTCCAGGGCACGCCAGGATGCCGCGCCCGCAATTCCATCGGCAGACGCTTGACACCCTCCCCCACGATTTCGATAAACCGCTCCAGCGCGGCGGTCGCCTGCCAGTCGGCTAGCAGCTCGTCCAGGGTCTTGCCCGCGCAAATCATCTGGAGACGGCGCGCCGCGTCTCGAATCTGCTGCAGCGTCGCCCGCGGATCATGCGCGCTCATAAATCGGAACTGCTTCCCGGCGCACTGCCGCTTCAATGTGCCGGTTGAGACGCGAACAAAAATCCACCCTGCGGCCCATGATGGCGGCCAGTTCCTCACCGTAGCCAAAGTAACGAAACCCAACCCCTTTCAGCGCGTCCGGCTCGAACTCCGCCAGCACATCCACGTCGCTCCGCGCCGGATCGAAGTCATCACGCAACACCGAGCCGAACACGCTCAACTTGCGGATGCCGTGCGCGCGACAGAACTCTGCGATCTTCTCGCGGTCAATCTGAATCGGCAATTCGGGTGAAACTTCACTCAAGCTCATGCCAAAAAGTAACGCATCCCCGCGCCAGTGTCACCCTGAAATCCAGGAAACCGCCAGAAACGGGAGCCTCAGGGCGGGGCTTGCGGGAATATCTGGTAGAGGATGAGGTAAACAACCACGCCGGTCACGGAAACATACATCCACAAGGGCCAGGTCCAGCGGGCGATCTTTTTGTGCAGCTCAAACCGCTCTTTCAAGGCGCGATGCAAGGTCACCAAAATCAGCGGAACGATCACCGCGGCCAGAATAGTGTGGGTCGTCAAAAGGACTAGATAGTAGGGACGAAACCAGGCCGGGTTCTGGAATTTGGTAAAGCCGCCCAGGCAGTGGTAGGTCAGATAACAAATCAGGAAAAGGACGGAGGTGGCAAAGGCGGCGATCATGCAGGCGCGATGGGCCGCCACCTGCTTGCGCTTGATGCAGACAAATCCGGCCGCAAGCAGCAGGGCGCTCAGGCCGTTGAGTGTGGCGTTGACCGCCGGCAAATCATGCACCGTCATAATTCAAGATTCACGATTCCTTGCGCAGGTTCCGGATGGCCGCGACAATGGCCGGGATGCAGCCGGTGGTTTCACCGTCAAAATAACCCCGGATGCGCCCCTGCTGATCGACCAACACCAGCCGCGTGCTGTGGATGACCAGGTCCACCGGCGTTTCCCGCTCGGCGGGTGGCTTGTCCGCCATGCTCAGCTTCAACTCATCCATGGCCAGGTGGCGCATCATTTCCTTGGGGCCGGTCAAAAAGGTCCAGACTCCGGGGCGGGCGCCGAACCTTTCGCCGTATTTTTTCAGCACGGCGGGCGTGTCGTAACCGGGATCGCTGGTCAGGGATACCAAGCGGACGGACGCACGGGCCGGCAGCGACTCCTGCAGTTCTTTCATGGTGGCGGAGACGATGGGACAGGGACCCAGACACCGGGTAAAAATAAGGTCCACCACGCAGATTTGCCCGCGCCAATCGGCCTGGGACACCGTCCGCCCATCCTGATCGCTCAGGGAAAAGCCGGTGACGGCGCCATAGACCGGCAGCGGCCGGGCCGGCGGCGCGCAGACCAGCGGAGCGACCACCACGGCGAGCACGATCAAGCTCAGGCCGCCCCAAACAAGCGGCTGGATTTTGCGGTTCAGTGGTGACATGGGGGAATGGGGTGATGGAGTGTGGGAGTGTTGGATTAGTGAAATGGCGCGCGCAATTGGAATCCCCGATACTCCATTACCCCATCACTCCGTTCCCGTCCAGCTATTCATATCCGCTGCCCGCCCCGGCCCCGGCGCTGGAATTCTTGGCCACCCATTTGTCGTAGTCCTGCTGGGAAACGACCTTGAGGATTCCCCTCATGCCGTAGTGGCCCAGCCCGCAAAGCTGCGCGCAGTTGATCTGGTAGGTGCCCACCTTTGCCGGAGTGAACCAGGCCGGAATGCTCATGCCCGGAATGGCGTCCTGCGTCACCCGCATCGGCCGGATGGCAAAACAGTGGATCACGTCCATCGAGCTGATATATGCGACCACCGGTTTATCCACTGGCACGACCAGTTCGTTGGCAACGATGAAGTTGGATTTGTAATTGGGATCCTTTTTGTCCAGCCCGTAAGGGTTGTCCGCCGACACAAATTCCTTGTCTTGCCTGGCAAATTGGCCGTTGGCGCCCGGATACCAGCCATGCCAGTTATATTGCGCGGCGATGACTTTAATGGTGGTGACGTTGCCGGGCTTGGCCCCCTTGGGAAATTCTTCCACGGCATGCGCCCAGAGCGGTATGGCCAGGCCGATGAGCAGCACCGCTTCGATCAGCGCCACCAGCCCTTCCAGGTAAGTTGAGGAATGGTTCTTGACGCCCGCGTGATCCGCCTTGGGATGGGCGCGGCGGTTGAATTTAAAAAGAACCAGGATGAAATAACCCAGCCACCCGACAAACAGCAGGAGCATCAGGACATGGACCCAAAAAATCAGGTTGTCCACCCCAACTCCGGTGGCGGAAGCATCAATCGGCAACCCCAAATACTTTTTCAGGCTCAGTAAGCTGTTCATCCGGTTATGCCTGGGTTTGTGCGGGCGGCTTTTCCGCTCGTTCCGCCTGTCTCGTGCCCGCGGCTTTGCGCGAAAGGAAAACAAAAAATGAGGCCGCCCCGAGCAGGACCGCCCCGACCACCGCCATCAAACTGAAAATGCCCGCGTTCAGACTTCGCGCCATGTTGGAATCCGACTTGCCGAAACAAGCGGAGCAGGCCAGCAGGCTGGCGGGGGAGGCGAACCAGGCCAAAAGCACGGCCCAAGCCCATGTTTTAATTTTTTTCATAGATAACCAATATGCTTGAGTTTTCGCAACACCGCCCGGCCGTACCAGATCATGCCCAAGCCCGCCAGGATGGAGGCCAGGCCGCCGAGCAACTGCCCCGGCTGGCCGGTCAACCGGTATTGGTTGAGCAGCCAGCCGCCGAAGAAAAACGCCAGCAGCACCACGCAGGTCACAAATACAAGATGGAATGCCTTCAACGACATATCAGGGCATGTGTACTATATTGTTGTGCTGCATGGACATCACGGTCAGAAACATCAGCGCGGCAAAAAAGAAAACGGTGCAGACCATCACCGAATAAATCAATTTCTTCTCGGAAATGAGGTGCATGAAAAACGCGGCCACCAAAAAGCCCTTGGTCGAGGCGATGATCAGGGCGACGATGATGTTAAGCTCCCGAGTGGGGAACTTGATAAAGGCGGCCCAGACGGTCATGGCCGTGCCGATCATCAGCGCCACGCCGACAATGGCGTAGGTGCGCATGTGCTTTTTGGCCTCTTCGACCGCATGCCCGCCCCCGCCGGCGGCCTCTTCTATGGCAGTTTCATGCATATCAGTTCTATAACAGGTAAAGCACCGGAAACAGGAAGATCCAGACCAGGTCAACAAAGTGCCAGAAAAGACCGGAGACTTCCACCCGGTTGGTATAACGCTCCGGGTCGGTCTTCCATACCTTGGCCAAGGGACCCCAAATGACAAAGATCACGATCATCCCGCCAATGACGTGCAAGGCGTGCAGCCCGGTCAGCACAAAATATATGGCAAAATAGGAACTGTGCCACGGCCCGTAATTCTCGATCTCCTTGCCTTTGCCGTCCGCGCGGTCTTTTATCTCCGCCATGGGAACTTTAATCTCTTTCAGCGTGCTTTCCTCCGGCGGGGACATCAACTCGGCGTGGTTGGTCACCGTGCGGGCCGCCTCGAACGCAAAAAAGTTCGTGTCCTTGTTGCCGGGGTCAATATGCCCGTCCACAATGGTGTTGTTCTTGAGTTGAACCTCGTAGTGATGGAATTTGTCGCGGTACTCGAAGCTCTTGATGCCCAGAAAGGTCAGGGCGCACAGGATGGTGATCCCTTGAAAAACCTTGTAGGAACCGAATCTATTCATCTTCAACGAGGCCCAGCCAAAGACCACGGTGACGCTGGAAAGTATCAGCACGATGGTGTTGAGCGCCCCCAGCTTGACGTTGAGCAGATGGAGCGGCCAGGTGCCCGGCTCGGCATTGACGCGCAGGAGGATGTAGGATGAAAAAAGGGCGCCGAAAAGCATGACTTCCGAGGCCAGGAACAGCCAGATCCCAACTTTGGCGTTGTAGAGGCCGGTGTCCGGCCGGGCTTTAACTGCGTACGGGATTTCCATGCGTCAATGGTTGCGCCTGCTCCGGCTCGTTTTGGGTCGTGAAATCCCGCGCCTGGCCGGGCACGCTGTATTCGTAAGGGCCGCGGAAAACTTCCAGCGCCTTGTCGAAATTGCCGTGCGGCGGCGGGGTGGGCGTCTGCCAGTCCAGCGTCGTCGCCTCCCACGGATTGTCCGAAGTGACCTTCCGGCCGTGGTTGATGCTGTGGAAGAAATTGATGATGAAGGGAATTTGCGACAATCCCAAACAAATGGCCGCCACAAATATCGCCCCGTTGAGATCATGCACCACGAACTTGCTCAAGCCCGGAATGGCCGGCGAGCCGTTGGCCGCCAGCACCGCCGCATACGTCTGCCCGCCGTCATACATGCGGCGCGACATCCCCGCCATGCCCTGGAAGAACATCGGCAGAAATACGGCGTTCATGAAAAGGAAGGAGAGGCCAAAATGCACCCGGCCCCAAAATTCGTTCATGAACCGCCCGGTGATCTTCGGATACCAATAATAAATGCCGGCAAACAACCCGAAAATCGTCCCCGGCGCCACGATGTAATGGAAATGGGCGATGACGTAATAGGTGTCGTGCAGAAAAATGTCGCTGACGTTGAAACCCAGCGGCAGCCCCGTCAGTCCCCCGATGCCGAACATCGGCAGAAAACCCAGGGCAAAAAGCATCGGCACGGTAAACCGGATGGACGCGCCCCACAGCGAGATAAACAACGAGGTCAGGATGATGACCGACGGAATGGAAATCATCATCGTCGTCGTCTGGAAGAAGGTCGCGATGCGCGTGCCCATGCCCGTCAAATACATGTGATGGGCCCAGACAATGAACGAAAGGAAGCCGATGACCAAAACGGAATACACCATGGAGCGGTAGCCCCAGATGGGCTTGCGCGTGTTGTTGGCAATTATTTCCGTCACGATCCCCATCGCCGGCAAGATCAACACGTAAACCTCCGGGTGGCCCAGGAACCAGAACAGATGCTGCCAGAGCAATGGACTGCCCCCGCCGCTGACATGCAAGGCCGTGCCGGTCACCACCAGCCCGGTGGGCAGGAAAAAGCTCGTGCCCAAAAGATTATCCGCCAGTTGCAGGACGCCGGCCGCTTCCAGCGGCGGAAAGGCCAGGAGCAGCAAAAAGGCGGTGACAAATTGCGCCCACACGAAAAACGGCAGGCGGAACCAGTTCAGCCCCTTGACCCGCAACTGAATGATGGTGGTAATGAAATTGACCGCCCCCAGGAGCGAGGAGTTGATCAGGCAGACCATGCCGATAATCCAAAAGGTTTGTCCGTTGGGGCGGTGCGCCAGGTCCCCCACCGTCGCCAGCGGCGAATAGGAGGTCCAGCCTGCCTTGGCCGCCCCCCCGGGAATGAAAAAGCTGGCCAGCATCAAGATGCCCCCCATGAAATAGAACTGGTAGCTGACCATGTTGACCCGCGGAAAGGTCATGTCCGGCGCTCCGATTTGCAGCGGCGTCACAAAATTGCCGAACGCACCGAAGGCCAGCGGCACAATGGCCAGGAACACCATGATCGTCCCGTGCATCGCCCCGTAAGAATTATACAAATCCGACGAGATCACCCCCATGCCGCCCCCTTTGTCCGGGGCCGCCGCGCTGATCATGTCCGGCCCGTGGATTTTGAGGAGCAGCTTGCCGATCAGTGGCACCGCCTCCCCCGGATGGGCGATTTGCCAGCGCATCAACAGCATCAGGCAAAAGCCGAACAACATGAACAGCAGCGCGGTCAGGCCGTACCTGCATGCCGATCACTTTGTGGTCGGTGGAAAAAATGTATTTCCGCCAAAACCCCAATTCTTCATGATGCGCCTCGTGGGCGTGGGCTGTCTCCTGCATGATTCGCTTCAATTTTGCGCAAGCAAAAACAATAACTGCATACTCATTCTAATCGCACCGTCCGCTCCCGTCAACGCAAGCCGTTGCCTTTCAAACAGGTATTCTACCTCTTATTGATAACCATTAACGCAAGTAATAGAGGCAGATAGACAATCGAGGCGTAGAACAAACGCCGCGCCGCCGCCACGCTGATCTGCCGCGAAAATTGCCAGGCGCACGCCAGAAAACCGGCCCCCAAGGCCAGCGCCCCCGCCAAATAAACCGGCCCAGCCAGCCCGAACAAAAAGGGGCACAAACTGACCGGCAACAAACCCAGGGTGTGGCTCAAGGCCTGTTTGCCCGTGCGCGCGCCCGTCGGGTCAACCACCGGCAGCATGACAAATCCCGCCCGGGCGTAATCCTCCCGGTACATCCAGGCGATGGCCAGGAAATGAGGCAGTTGCCAAAAAAACAGGATGGCAAAGAGCGACCAGCCATCGCCGGTCACCGCGCCGCGCGCCGCCGTCCAGCCCATCAACGGCGGCAGCGCCCCCGGAATGGCCCCGATGGCCGTGTTCAAGGTCGTCCGCCGCTTGAGCGGCGTATAGACCAGCAAATAGCTGGCCAGGGTCAACCCCCCCAGGCAGGCCGTCAGCCGGTTCACGCTCAGCGCCAAATAGATCATCCCCGCCCCAGCGCAAATCCCCCCGATGAGCAGCGCCGCCTCCGCCGTCAGCCGGCCCGACGGCAGCGGTCGGTCCCGCGTGCGGCGCATTTTCGCGTCGTATTCCCGTTCCAGCAGTTGGTTCAAGGCGGAAGCGCCCGCCGCCAGCAGGGCGGTGCCCAGCATGGTGTGGCCCATCAGGCCCCAGTCCATCGGACCCCGCCAGCCGGCGTAAAAACCGACGAACGTAGTCAACAATACCAAAATCGTCAGCCGCATCTTGAACAACTCGCTCAGGATGGCCGCGGTGGATTTGTCCGCCGCGCCGGATTTTTCCAGCGCGGGCGCGACGGCAAGGGTTGGAACGGCTGCTTTCATTAACTGCTGGGGGTGATGGTGGAGGAGGAGAGCAAGGTTGTCAGTTCATTTTTTTGCGCCGGGCAATTCCGCCCCGCCGGCGCGGCCAGCCCGCGGAAGGCCATGATCGAAATCAGCGCGCCCAGCACCAGGCTCAACGCTCCGCACGCCACATGCGCCGTGGCGATGTCCGCCTTCTTTCCGGTCCAGATGGTGGCGGCCCCAAGAAAAATTTGCGCCACAATCAGAAAAAACCAGCCGGAGCACAGGCGGCTCAAGCGATGTTGCCGGCCCAGTTGCCGCCGGGCCAGCCAGGCGCAAGTTCCCACCGTCAGCAGAATGGCCACCGCCATCAGGCGATGCACCATCTGCAGGATGATCTGGAAGGCCGTGATCGGCGCATAGCCCTCCGCCTCCATCCGAAGCTGGTTGTATTTGAGAACGGAGACCGGGCCGGTGTCGGGCCAGATTTTGCCGTAAGCGGCCGGAAAATCGGGGATGGCCAGCCCGGCATGTTGATGGCGCATGGTGGCGCCCAGTGCCAACTGCCCCAGTATCAACAACGTCGCCGCCAGAAAAAAGTGCCGCAAGCCCCCGGCGTCGCTCTCCTCCTGCGCCGGCAGGTTGCGCCAGTAACCCGTGTGGAATAGGGCGATGGCGGACATCAGCACGAAAAACAGTTGGGCCAGCGTCGCGTGGAAAATCCCCAGTTGATCCCGGAGCAGCGTCACGCGCAAGCCGCCCAGGACGCCCTGGGCCACCACCGCGAAAAACGCCGCCACCCCCAGCCGGCGCAGCCATTTGGGAGACGGCTCGCACTTCGGCCAGACAAAGCTCCCTGCCAACGCAGCCAGGCCGATGGCTGCGAGCATAATGTCGTCTTCCAGGTGACTTGGGCCGGGCGAGGGCGGATGGAACCAGAGCGCCACCCCGCCGGCCAGCAGGAGAACGGCTCCGCCCCAGCGCAGGAGCGGGCGCGATTTGCGGCCGAAGAGCCAGAGGGCCAGAATGGTGGTCAGCAAACCCACGCCCGAAGCGACCAAGCGGTGGGTGTGTTCAAAAAAAATACCGCCAATCCATTTCGATACCGGGAAGAAAAACAGGTTGTACCCATAGGTGTTCGGCCAGTCGGGCACCGCCAAGCCCGCCGCGTGGCTGGTCACCAGGCCGCCCATCCAGACCAGCGCGAACGTCGCCGCCGCCGTCAGCAGCGCAAACCGCCGCAACGCCGGGTTATCCGCCGGGCTGCTTGCAGTTTCCAGTGTTGAACCGTTTTGCAAGGTGCGTGTCGCCGCTGTTAGGGCGCGGGGGGCGGGACTTCCACCGTGAAGTTGGCGGTCACCGCCTTGTCTCCCTCCACCTTGATCGCCTGCGATATTCCCGGCCCGGCGCCCTGGGACTTCTGGTGATAAGCCGTCAGGGTATAGTCGCCGGGCGGCAGATTGGGGATTTTGAAATTGCCGTCGGCGTCGGTGATGGCGAAGTAGGGATTGTCCCTCACCCCGATGAAAGCGAACATCCAGGGGTGAACATCGCATTTGATTCTCACCAGGACTTCCGGTTTGGCGAAAGTCTTCTCGTTGACCTGGCCTTGGCTGCTCTGGGCAATATTGAACTCCTCATTGCCGGGGACCACGGGCTTGGCATCAATATTATGCAGAATGGGGTCCGAGTTTTTTATCCTGATTTTCTGCCCCGCCATGATCCCCAAAATATACGGCTGGTAATTGCACTTCGTTTGATCCAGCTCCACCGCTTCCGACGGCACCGGGTAGGTCTTGCCTTCGCATCCCTTGGAGACATAGACAAACACATTTTTCAATCCATTATCCTTGCCCACGACATAATGCCGCGTCGTCAGGGTGGTCGGATGCAACGGCCCGCACTCGTCGGTGAAGGCGATGGCTTTTTCCGGCGGCGGCGTTCCCTTCAGGGTCACTTTTCCAGTCACATCCGCCGCCCGGGCCATTTGCCACCCGCCGGCCAGCGCGACCGCCGCGAGGACTACAATAGTTTTCTTCATAGTTGAAACTGCTCAGTTGACACGATAATCAAATTTAATGCCCCCAACTGCGGGGCAACCTTTATTATAGCGCATGATGAATTTTTCACAACCCCATTTTTCCATTTTTTTTCCATCCGCCAGTCTTGGGTGGCAGGGCGGGTCCCGAATTATCGGGACCCGCCGCACGCAGGTATTGTTCTGACTTTCCGACCGCCGCCGTCGGCGCCCTCGCCGACCGCCTCTTTGCTTATGATACACCTGATCTTGAACCGGCGAACCGCGGATGTTTGGGGAGCGCGGTCGTCCCGCCCGCCGCGTTCGGCGTCCCGCCGAACGCCCTTCAGGCGCGCCCTTCTCCGCTCAGGCGGGGATCACCCCTGGCTTATGAAGGGAAACCTCCCGCGTTTTCTCCCTCTCCTTGGAGGAGAGGGCCGGGGTGAGGTCGAGCTTTATCATCTCCGCGCAGCGCTAATTCTTTCCAATTCTCCCTCTCCTCCAAACACATGTGGAGGACAAAAAGGGGTCACCCATTAGGGCGGGTGTCAACAGGCAAAACGCTTCTGTCCTCAATTTTCTTTATTGAGTTGTTCCTGGGCCGACCAAATCTTATTTACAGGCCGCATCCGATCCCTTCATTTCGCTCGCGTGATTCCGTTCGCTCGCGAAAAGAAAAGCGGTCAGTTAATGGTATTGTCATATTTTTCGTTCTCCTCCCCTGCAAGTGACCGTGCCAGTTTTGCAGGATACCGAATCGTCATTTCGATTACCATGCGCGCCCGAATGCCAAAAATCGGAATTGGAGTCAAGACATATATTACAATACCTTTAACTGACCCCTTTTTTGATGACCCCTTTTTTGACCCCTTTTCTTTTCTTTTTTGGAGTGGCGACCGCGTTCTGGAAGAAGGGCGGTATCAGGCCGCCTCGCCTTTCAACATGAGCACAGGACAACACGCGTCGCGCGCGATGCGGGCGGCGATGTGGCCGTGAAACCAGCGTTGCAGTCCGCGCCACTGGCCAAGTCCCAAGACAATCAAATCGGCGTTTTGCAGGCTGGCAAGACGCACGATTTCCCGTGGCGGATTACCTTCCCGAACTTCGATATGGACCGTTTGGCCGGGAGGCAGCTCGCGTTGGGCCAGATCCTGTAATTGGACTCTGCGGTCATGTTCTTGCCGGCGCTGGCGCTCCGCGGCGTCCAAGGTGCGGAAGGACTGCGGTTCCTCGACCACATTGAGCAACGTCAGGCGGGCGTGATCCCTCTCCGCCATTGCTGCGGCGTGGCGCAGAGCCCGGACTGAAGATTCGGAAAAGTCAATTGGAACGACGAGTGTCTGGAGCACGGACGCGTGGGATTTCACGCACTCCGATGCCGCCCTTGCCAGCACTGCGAAATTTTCTTTGATTCTCATGCGTGTAAGATAGCGGTGCGGCAACACAACGGATAATTAAAAGGGGAACCGCAAGCGTTAAAATGTTATCAAACACATCAACCGTCAGCAAAGGGGTCGGTTCGTGGTATTGTCATATTTTAAGGTTGCTTGCCCTGCCCATACAGGAAAGGGGGCACCCAGAGAAAGCCGGGGGGGCAGTCCTAGAAAAATGACATTTCCAGCAGGCAGCCAAAAGCTTGGTGCGAGCCGGTGTCATTGTTCACTATTTACACTTTTTCGGCATAATCTGCCGGGGTCGTGCTTGCGCGTTCGGCCAACGGGGGCGTTGATTGGAAGGATTCCACCGGCAAGAATTTGAAGGAATTGCAAGAAGCACAAGCGGGGAATGGATAGGCAATTTTGCCGCCGATTTCAAATTAAGGCACTACGAAGAAATCACCGACACCATCGAACCGGCAAACGACAGGCGGCAGCTTATCGAAGACCTGACCGATCTGATGAAGGGCGGTAAGCTGGATGTAACAAAATGTAACGGGGTGTAACGGGGGCGGTTTTCGTAAACCGTTGATAATCAACAACTGTAACGGTGTAACGGGTGTAGCGCACCTCACCCGGCCTGCAACAGTGGGCGTCGAACAAGTCGCCACCCACACTTGCAGGCCCGCCAGGTATCAGTTCTCACTGTTTAAACTGTTCGATCAGATTAGATGGGTCCGCCTGAGCGTAGCGCGGTTTCCAGTTGACGAAGGTCCTTGGGCATTTCCGCCGTCCAACTCATCCGCACTCCGGGCTGCTCCGGATGCTCCAGACTGAGAATCTCCGCGTGCAAGCCTTGCCGCGGGAAATCCAGGGGCGGATGGGCCGGGTCCTGCGCCCGCCAGGCCGGGTTGTAGGTCCGGTCCCCAATCAGAGGCAGGCCCGCGTGCGCCGCCTGGGCACGGATTTGATGTTTGCGCCCCGTTTCCAGCCGGAGCCGCAATTTGCTGAAAAACTCCTTGCCGCCGGCCCGCGCATATTCCGCGATGACTTCATAATGGGTGATGGCTTCGCGGGCCTCGTCTCCGGCCGCCCTGGCCTGCGCCTCGGAAAGGACGCGCTGGCGCAATTCATCCCGGCTTAATTGCAGCCATTGCCGCCAGGTCCCTTGGGGCGCGCCCGCCCGGCCTTCCACATAAGCCACATATTCCCGCTGCATGGTATGCGCCTTCAATTGCCCGATGAGATGATGCCGCGCGGACGGATTGGCGGCGATGCAAAAGACCCCGCTGGTATATTGATCCAGCCGGTGAACCGGCAACAACTGCAGCCGCCGGTAAGCCGGCGGGAGCGACTTCCCCGCCACCCCGCGCTGTTGGGCCTTGAGTTTGCCCGCCAAAAAATCAGCCAGAATGCTCAACGCAGAAAGCTCGTCTTTGGCCGCGGGCACCGAAATCAGTCCCGGTCCCTTGTTGACAACCGCCAGGGCCGAATCCAGGTAAAGGAGCGAAACCCGGGGATGAATCTGCCACCCCGTCCCGCAGGCCAAAGTGGTGGCATGGCGATCGCGCAAGACCAGAGCTTCCCCCGGCTCAGAGAGAATATGGTGCGGTTTGCGGATGACCAGGCCGTGGACGCTGACGCGCCCCGCCAAAATCCATTGTTTGGCGCGGCTTCTGGGTGTGTCCGGATACTTCCGCAACAGCCAGTCCAAGAGCGGGCCGTCCTTGTTTTCCGTCGCATTCACCGGCAGGGGCGCGGACAGGCCGCGCTTATTTCAAGGCGGACTTCCGGTTGCGCAGCCGGGAGAGGGTGGAGCGGGTGGCCAGGTCCCGGCGGCGGCGCTCTGCGAGTTGACGGGCGCGCCATTGTTCATTGTGCGAGTCACCCATTTTTGGTCCCGCGATGTTTGCTTCTTTCGGAGGATTCGGCATGCCTGCAAGGTAGCAGACCCGGTGCCGTCAAGCCAGGGAAGTTATTACGGCTGGCCTGACACCGGGCGCGGGCAGGCTGGTCTTTTTCCTGATCCTGATGGGCTGGCAAATCCATCAAGAAAAAGCTTGAAAGAATCCCGGAATCAGCCGAGCATGACTGGCAGATTGCGCTACGGGCCTTGTATTCTTTTCTTGGTGTTGTTGCACGCCGTCACAGTGCAAGGGGGAGCAATTCGTAATTTGCCCGGCTTCAGCGCCACCGTTTATGGGCCAAATGATGACGGCACTTATCCCTGCACCGGATTCAACGACGGCATCCCAACAAACGGCACCCCGGAGGCGGTGCCGATTGGCTTTGATATCAACTTCTATGGCACCACCTTCAGCAGCTTGTACGTCAATAATAACGGGAATGTAACGCTGGACCAGGCGCTGGGTGAATATACTCCTTTTGGATTGACCAACACGGCGAGCCAGATCATCGCCCCGTTCTTTGCCGATGTGGATACCCGAGCCGGCAACACGGTGACTTTCGGCAATGATACGGTGGACGGTCATCCGGCCTTCGGTGTGAACTGGATTGATGTGGGCTATTACGATATGGAGACCGACAAGCTCGACAGTTTCCAACTCATCCTCATCAGCCGCTCGGACAGAAATCCGGGCGATTTCGACATCGAGTTCAATTACGACCAGATTCAATGGGAGACAGGCGACGCCAGTGGTGGTGTGGATGGGTTGGGCGGCGATTCCGCCGTGGCGGGCTTTTCCAACGGGAGCGGCCTGCCGGGGACATCTTTTCAATTGCCTGGGTCAGAAATACCGGGAGAGCTTCTCGACAACAATCCGGGAGGGTTGATCCATTCTGC
Source organism: uncultured Verrucomicrobiae bacterium (assembly GCA_963707025.1). Classification (GTDB taxonomy): domain Bacteria; phylum Verrucomicrobiota; class Verrucomicrobiia; order Limisphaerales; family Palsa-1400; genus JBEKOF01. The sequence goes on from CAVPOM010000012.1 coordinate 192,356, forward strand.
GCTCAACACGAATTACCCGGGGCGTTACGTCATTCCCATCGTCAATCTCACGGATTTGCTTCTCAATGTCAGCCTGGTCAGCCAGGGCGACCCGCGCTGGGCCGGCGACCCCTATGCCAATTCAGCCTTCACCATCCAGCAGCAAGGATGTGCCCTCTCCTGCCTGGCCATGGCGCTGACTGACGCGGGTGTGCCGACGGATCCTGGAGCCCTCAACACGCTGATGAATAACCATGGCGATTTTGTCGGAACAGGCGTCAACTGGGACGCGGCCACGCGCGATGCGTCCGGCGACACGCTCGAATTCCACGCCTATCGCACCGCCGACATTCAGTATTTGAGTCAGATCCTGGCCAAGGGTTACCCGGTGATCGTGGGTGTCAATTTAAACGCCAATGGAGAACCGGGCCATTTTGTCTTGGTGGTGGGAGTGCAAAACGGCCAATTCCTGATCAACGATCCCGGACATGCGGATGCGACCACCTTGAGCTACTATAATAACGATTTCGAGAGCCGGGGTTATGTGGGTGATCCGTCCGGCGATGTGAGCGGATTGGATTTCGCTGCGGGTAATGCCGCCGAGGTATTGGTGGTGGACCCCCTGGGACGGCGGACCGGATACGACCCGGCTTCCGGGACGGTTCTGGAAGAGATTCCTCAATCTGTTCATTTCGTGGATACCATTGAAAACAATGATCTGACCGGCGCGCCCGGAACAAATGCCGCGCACCTGATTGAAATCTACCAGCCGGTGCCGGGGAATTATCAGATCTTCCTCGTGGGCACGAACGCGGGCAACTATCAATTGGCCCTGCGTTCCTTTTCCCAGAGTGGGACGCCGGGAACGCCGTTGCTTCTGCAAGGCCCAAAAACGTCAGGCGCCATCATCCCATTCCAAGTCAACTTCGCGGGCGCCAGCGTCACCTTGGAACCCTTCACCAATGAATGCCCCTGGTCGGCTTCTCCCACCAACGGCCCGTTGCCCTTGGCCGTGCAATTCACCTCTCCGGACGTTGACAGCGGCGGCAATGCCTTCACCAATTGGAATTGGCGTTTTGGCGACGGCTCAACCGGCACCGGGCAGAATCCATTATATAGCTACACCACCGCTGGTCTTTTCCATCCCAGCCTCACCGTCATCAACAATACCGGCGCCACCTTCGTCAGTTTCGGCCCGTCCATTATTCTTCCCGCCGTCCCGTTCACCGCCGATCCGGACGCCGGCCTGGTTCCCTTGACCGTTCAATTCAGCTCTTCGAATATGGACAGCGCGGGCGGCGCCATCACCGGCTGGCAATGGGATTTTGGCGACGGCTCAACCGGCACCGGGCAGAATCCATCGCATCTCTATTCCGCTTCAGGCACCTTCTTTCCCAGTCTGAGCGCGACCGATAATAGCGGTTTGGCGGTTTCCGGCGCCGGCCCCTCCATCGAGGTGGTTCCTCCGACGGCTTCTTCCGGCCTGGTTCTCAATGGCGGCTTCGAAACAGGAGATTTCACCGCCTGGACTCTCTCTGGACCAGACACCTTCGATATGTTTGTTGACGACGGTTCTGCAACTGGGATCAGCCCGCACTCTGGAAGCTATCTGGCCGCACTGGGACCCTTCGGTTCACTCAGTTATCTTTCCCAGACGCTGGCCACGACCGCGGGAGCGGCCTACTCCCTTTCCTTGTGGCTGAATGACCCGGACGGGTCAATCCCCTCGGAGTTTCTGGTCTCATGGAACGGAAACACCCTCTTTGACGAGGTGAATCTTGCGCCAACCCCCGGTTGGTCAAACCTTCAGTTCTTCGTCACGGCGACGGGGACGAGCACGGTTCTCACCTTTGCATCCCGGGATGACAATTCCTATCTCGGTCTGGATGACATCAGCGCCATGCCGGCGCAGCCAGGCATTGCCGGGCTCAGCTTGTCCGGGACAAACCTGGTGCTCAACGGCACCAACGGATTTGCCAACGCGACCTATTATGTGCTGACGAGCACAAACCTGGCGCAGCCATTAAGCCTATGGACGCGGGTGGCGACCAACGTGCCGGACACGAGCGGGAACTTCAGCATCACCGCCACCAACGCGGTGAATCGGCACGCCCCGCGGCAGTTTTACATTCTCCAATTGCAATAGATGGCAGAGCGCGGCGACACGGGGAACAGGTTATCTCCCGCGCCACTTGCGCCAACGGGCCGCCGACCAGCCGGCCAGGCCCATGGCCAACAGGCCCAAGGTGGAAGGTTCGGGCACCGCCGACAGAGCCGGAGCAAAAACCGCACTGCTTTCTCCCGCCACACCTTGATTGAACTCAATCCCGCCGGCGTATGCCACCGATTCCCCAGCCACTCCCGCGGTCATTTCCGCCGGGGTGGAAGTGCTGTCAAAGGTGAAGGTCGCCGAACTATTTGGCGCCAAGGCGGTCCCGGCGCTTCCCACGTATTGAATGGAATTGCCGTCCAGGGTGCTGACCCAGCCAAGCGAATTGCCCGCGCTCGTCGGGTCCGAAGGAAGGTTATTGCCGGAGGTCGTCCAGCCATACCACAGACTTTCGATGCCAATGTTGCCGGTATTCTGCAGCGTCAGAGTGTAATCATAAGTGCTGCCCACCTGCACATCCGACAGAGTGGCACTGGCGCTGATCGTGCCGCCCGGCGGCAAGGCTTGGAGGTTTGAGGCGGCCAATCCTGCCCCCACCACCAGGGCAAAACGAATTGAGATCAACAGCGGTTTCATATTCATGGCATGTCTGTTTAAGATTAAATAGGCATTCGGATGACCGACCAGGAAGTCACTCATCCAATGCGTGCGACGAACGGGACGCCAAAATGTTCCACAAAAAAGAGCTTCTGCAACTTTTTCGGGAACAATGAGGCCGGCCGCAGTTCTGCCCGGCAGGTGTCTTAATCCTAATTCCGCCGGCTGGCCAGGGTCAGGTGGACCTGCTCGGGGCGGCCGGGCGTGGAGGAGGGCCAGGCCACGGCCCGATCCACCACCCGGCGCATCTGGGTGAACCACCATTGGGCTCTTTGCACACGGCGCTGCCGGGGCCATCCCCGGCTCCGCCTCCCGGCAATCCCCAGTTCCAGTTGATTTGCTTGCTTCGCTTCGATTTCATTTATGTTGCGCATAGGCATTTTTCCTTTCGTTTTGCGCATGACTTTACGCCGGGCGGTTGGACAAAGGCTGTCCAACCAAAAAAATCTTTTCTTTTCCTTCTTGGGCCGGTTTTTTGCATTAACGCACAAGTCTTGGATTATATGGGAATAGCCCGGAATTGCCCGGAATAGCAGATATATCAAGCACTTACAAATGAAACCCAGCGCACTTTGAAGGGCTTAATTTGTGGCTTTCTCGAAAGGTGGGCGATAATCGTTGGAATTCAAATGTCCAGAGGGAAAGGCCACGCTTTGAGCGGGTTATGACTTTGGACATTTGAACTCCAAAACTTATGGGTGAAGGTCTTGGGGGTGGAACCCACAACCCATCTTTAACGATAAAGCCAGACCCCGGCAGAACTTGCCCATTGCGTTTTTGAGGGTGTTTCGCCTGGCGCAACCCGCCTTTGACCTGCCCGCAAACCAGCCCGATCCGGCCGCCAGGCCGCCGGCGCTGGAAACCGGCCAGGAATGCCTCATGCAAAGCCCCTGCAAGCCTCTTGCCGGCGCGGTCCTGGACGCCCGAAAGCCCCGCCTGGCCCGATCCCGGCCGCCGCCCCTGGCCGATGTCAGGAACGGCCATCCCCGCGCTGTCAAAACCATTTCGCTATACTTTGCAGCCGCGCCCAAAGAACGCCCGCCCCGGCCCCGCCTGGACGCTGCAAGCGCCCTTCCCGTCGCCGGCCAGGTCCGGCCCGATCCGCCCGGCGCGACACCTGGACGCCCTTGCCAGCGCCGCCCGATCCGGCCGCCGCCGCCGCGGCCTGGACGCCACGAAGTCACAATTCAAAATGTCGAAAAACCCCCATGTCAGCATAGCGGAGGGGGTCCAAAAAACGCGCCACAATCAATCCTGGCGACAAATCCACTGTCAAGAATGGCGCAAAGCAGGAAACGGCCACAAAGAGCAAACCAACGGAACGCGCAATAGATCCGCCGGCCGGACGCCGCCGCCGGCCAGGACCACGCCCGCGCCAGGCCGCAAAAAAAGCGAGCGGAGAAAAGGTCCGCTCGCTCGCTCGCTCCCCGCCGCTGCCCGCCTCAATTCTTTTCAGAGCAACACACCCCGAAATACAGACAGGCCCTCCGTATCTCTTGGCGCTGCCGCCCGATCTCCCGCCTCCGCGCTCTCGACAGCTTTTCCGCCTCACGAATTCCAATGCCGCACTCCCTCTGGAATTCCTCTTCATGCTCGCGGTAAAATTGCCTCACCGCCGCCGAAAGAAAGCCCCGGAATTCAAACCCCATGCAATCCGCCAGCGCGCGCAGTCTCTTGGCTTCCCAGTCCCCAATGTTGACGCGAAGCCAGTTCAACCTTTGCCGGCCCTGGCCCTTCGCCGGCTTCGTTGCCAGGCTGGCCGCCGTCAAAGCAAACCGCGCATTCACCGCGCACCGCCTTTCCCCGTGGCCATGTCGGCCGCCCGCTCAATCGCCGGCAGAAAGTAATGCAGCGCCCGATCCATGAACTGTTCACGGCTCAAGCCTTCCCTCTGCCGCGCCGAATCCATCGCCGCAAGCAGCCAGTTTGGGAATGAAACCCAAATCGTCCTGAGTTGTGGCGCTTCCCGCAGCCCCATCATGCAATCCAGTTTTTCTTGGGCGGCCACCATGACAAATTCTTCCCGGCTCATCCCTTCCGCCGCCGCCGCCGCGTCAATCAGCGGGACAATGGCCCCAGGGAAGAAAATGCGGACCGTCCTGAGCTTTTCCTTTTTGCCTGGACCCAGCCACGCCACCGGCGCGCGCGCGGCCCCCGGCCCGGACGCCGGCGCATTTTGCGATTGTGAACGGCGCGCCGCCCGCTTATCCTTTGTCTGACCTGAATTTTTCGTTTTCATAATTTTGGAATGAGATTTTCTGGTTTTGCCCCGGCGGTGGTGACTCACCGCCAGGGGCGTTTTGTTTGTTGACGCTCCGCCGCCTCGTTGAGATCAACGGGTGAGAAGGGCCAGAAATTTCTCGGCGATTTCAAACTCCGTCACCGGCATTTGCTCACCGTCCGCCAGCTTCAAGAATTCCCGACGGCTCAAACCTTCCTTTTTGCAAACTGAATCCATCCCCGCAACAATCGCCTTCGCCACATCGAACAATCCCGTCTTGCCCTTCGGCTCGCTCACCGGCGTTTGTGCTTGCGCCTTGCCCGGCGCGGGTTTATTTTGCCCCTGACTTGACTTGTTTTTCATGGTGTTCTTTCGGTAATCGGGTCTTGCCCTTGGCGATGCTTGCCGCGCCGCCAGGGGTGTTTTGTTGCGCTTCTTCCGCCGCGACCCATTCCAGCAAACGAAGGGCGTAATCCCCCCCCGGTTCTTTGACGCCGCGAACCCATTCGGATACTCGCGCAGGCGAGACTTTCAGGAACGCCGCCAGAGCAGCTTGGTTGCCTCTCTGCGCCGCCGTAGCCTGAGCCACGCGGGCCAATAAAACCTTCAAAGGAGATTTCACGCCCGGAACAATACCCTTTCGAGAACTATCCGTCAACTCCTTTTTTGCATCCGTCTCCCGGACCACGGCAAAGCGTTCAATGACAACCCCTGATTCCTCAAGCTCGCGCTCACGAAGCGGAATGACGCAGCGAAGCAATTCGTCAATAAGTAAGGGCATATTCAGGCGAATTTCCGCGACCTGTTTTTGCATTGCCCAGTCCCCAATGATCTTTTCCGCCAAGGGGTTGGCTTTCCGGTCAGCCAAAACGCGAGCCAGGTTTTTGAGGCGAGAATGGAGGGCAGACACGAGTTGTATCAATTCATACGTCCCGCTATTGACGTTCTTTTCAATCACGTCTCTAAGCACATAGCTGAAAGCCAACCGAGTGGGAAGTTCCCCGAAATATTTGGAAAAATCACATTCGACAGGGAATTCCGGTGCGCCCTCTGCCCTCGCCAGCCAAAAAGCATTCAGACGGAACTTTTTGGAAATCACCTCAAAAACGCTCCACGGCAAGCGCGCCCGGCCGCCTTCATAACTGGCGAGACGCTCACTGCTCAGGCCAATTTCCAACGCGAAGGCCGTCCGGGGAATTTTCCGCGATTCTCGGAAAAAGCGTAGCCTTTGGCCGATCTTAATCTCTTGCTCCGGCAGCTTGTAGATCACGACGCCAAGGATGCCACATGGAGGCCCGAAAATATATTAAATTTAAGCTTGCACAGGATTCCAGAATGTTGTAAAGTCGCATCCTAATGGCGATTAACAGCCACAAACGGGGAAAGAAGTTAGGCGCAAAAGTCCGGTTCCCAGGGATCGGGGCCGATGCCGCCGCGCTCAAACTCAGCGCATCTTACTTATGGCTTTGCCTCACCGGGCGCCGGGACCGCAAGGACATCGTGGATGCCTACCATGACCTGAAACTCAAGCAAGCCCGGCAACTCCTGGAACAAACCCAAAAAGCAGCATGAATGCCATGAATCCACAGAGACAAACCGCGACCCAAACCCGCATCGAGCAACTTCGCGCAAACCAACCCCGGACCGCCGGCGAAACCATCCATGCCCAGCGCGCGGCCAGCGGGAACTATGACCGACTTCCTGGCGGCGCGACTGAGTGCAAGCCGACTCTTCCCCCGTCCTCACCCGTCACGCAACCGGGCACGCCCTGCAACCAGCAGCGAGCCTGGGGCATTCCCCCGGCCCCTGCCAACGTCGCCGACGCCGCACCCGGCCCGGCCATCCGCTCAAAAGGCGGCAAGTAATCAATCAGCAACCGTCAACCCCCGAATCCTCAATCCCATGAATACCCTCACCGAAGAATCAACCGTCGCAAACTCCGCAATGGCGAAGTCCCTGGCCGAAACCATGGCCGCCCAAACTGGCGGGTCGTTTGAAGCCTGCTGGAATTCCGTCCGTGCTGCCCGTCCCGACCTGTTTGGCCTGGAATCCCGCGAAGTCCTGGAAGAGGCGCGAAATCGCCAGGCGAACGAACGGCGGGAGAGCCTGGTCATTCGGAACCGCTCTTCCGGCCTACTCGCCGCCAGCATCGGGCGCCAGGACACCCGCACTCTCACCCAGCGTTTCCACGGCGAGCTAGGATACAATGAGCCGCAAGGCCCGCAAATCGTCAATAGGCTTACTGCTGAAAACAGCGGCGAGGTGGTGGACATGGTGCAGGATTATCGGCGCCAGCATAACATCGCCACTTTTGCCGACGCATGGGATCGGGCGAAATATGCGCACCCAGAGTGGTTCTTTACAACGGCTTAAATCCCGCTCCCCTCACCGCTGACTACGATGTTTGAGACCCTCACAACCCCGCCGCTGCGCAACGATTGGCCTGCCGGGACTCTTCGACCCCGGCTGGTTTGTAATGGCCCGGCGCTCGCCTGCCTGTCGCTCGCGAGCGCCGGAGGGCCATGTTGCCCCGCAATCGGCCCATGAGCGCCAATCTGACGAATAACTTTCCCCACCGGACGTTGTTTCCCCGGCGGGGTGTTTGCGGCCGATATGCCCGCCGCCCTGTCACCCGTTGTGCCAGGGCGGCGGCGGCACATGTCGGCCTCCTTCTCTTCACGGTTTTCTTTTGTTGCGTCGCGCCGGCCCGCGCTCAATTTGCCATCCCCGTCCGCATCGGCGCGGATGTGGTCAACCCTGGCGGCAACGTCGCCCGCGCTCTGATAACCGGAAATTCCTGGGAATTCGACGTGGCCATCCTGGCCAACGGCCAGGTGTCAAACATCTGGCCCTACACCTCGACAATCACTCTCTCCATTTGCACCGGGCAGAATGCCACGGCCACGCCCCTTCTATCTGCCACTCTCACCAACGGCAATCCGCTTTGCACAAATTTTGCCGATGCAACTGTGTCGTCTATAAATACGAATCTTTCTCAATCGGCCTGGTCGAACAATGGCGGCATCGGCCCGCTCGGTTATCCCACCAATTTGCACGCCCGCTTCGTCTTTCCCTCCGCGCAGACTGCCATCAGCTTGAGCGGCGGAATCAGCCGGCAATGTGTTTTGTTCATCACTCTGACTTCAACCAATGCGACCGCCCCTCAAATTCTCACCGCCTTTATCGGCACTGTCAGCCTGAGTGCCGGCTCGACGCTTGGGGGAGCCTCCGTCCCCATCCCCTACGCCGTAATCGTCAACGGCGCTGGCACTTTGCAAAGCCCGGCCAACTTCTTCACCGCCTCGCTGCCCTGGTATCCTTCGACCATCTTCATCTCGACTGCGGGCAGCGACACCAACGCCGGCACGAACCTGCTTTCGCCTTTCCTCACCCTGACCAACGCCCTCACAACCGCCTCCAACCTCGGCGGCAACGTGACGATCCAGCTGGGCGCCGGCTCTTTCCCTGTGCCGCCCAACGCCGCCTATATCAACACCAACATCGCGCTCATCGGAGAGGGCGCGGGCGCGACCTTTATTGTGACGCCGACTACCGCGAATGGAGCGGGTCTCGTCGTGGCCGGGGATAATGTCTATTTGCGGGGATTCAGTTTTGGCACCAACACTCACTCAGGCACCGCCTACTTCCCGCTCGTGCCGCTGCGCGGCACCAATTTCTATGCGCAGGACCTCATCGGGAGCGGGGATTCTGATGTGGTATATGTAACCGGATCGTTTAACTGGACCTCCGCTTTCACCGGCTCTTTTGTGAATTGTGTCTTTTATTCCGGGTATGATTGTGTGAATTGTGAAGCGGGCTACGAAACCTCTTCGGGCGCCAGCACCAACAGCATTCTTTCGTTCGCCGGATGCAGCTTCAACGTCGTTGCCGACCCAGGTTTTGGCGCTCGTATGTCGCGGGGCATTTACCACACGACCGGCAATCTCTTCGTGGCGGATTGCTCTTTTAATATCACCAATAATGCCAATGTCTATACGACGGGCATTGAGGCTTCAACCGACAACAGCAGTGTTGCAAATATCGCCACCGCGACCGTGCGCAACTGCGCGTTTAACGTCACCAACACGGCCCACCCGGCCGAGGTTTCGGGCATTGTGTTGAACAGCGCGGCCGGCGCGCCCGCTGTCCTCAACGTGATCGGCCCCATCAATCCGGGCAGCATCAATAATTCCACCGGCACAGTCAACTACGATTCGGCGCAGTTTGCCTCCCTGGCTTTTGTGGGCGCTGGCGTCACCGCGCCCGTCGCCATCGCCGGAGTGGGCCAGCTTTGGGTTTCAAATAACTGCCTGATGTATGTAACCACGGCCCACACGAACCTTATCACCCTTCCATGAGCGCCGCGCCCTCCATTTCAAAAACCCTTTCCAGCCCGGCCCGCCTGGCCGCTGGAATTGACGGCTCTGGCCTGACGAAAAAAACCAACGGGCGCGCCGTGGCGGACGTGCCCCGTTCCATCCCGGCCTGCGCTGTCAGCATCGCAACGGCCCCGGTTCAAGCGCCTTCCACCGTGTTCATAAACATCCGGCGGCCTCTTATGTCCGTTTGGGGCGTGGCACTCCTGCTGAATCAAAGCGAGGAATTTGTGGAGACGGCCGTTGAAGACGGGCGGTTGGCCTGGGCTTTCAACATTAGCGGCCCCGGCTCGCACACCCGCTGCGTCCGCGTGTTCACCCGCTGCGTTCTGGATTGTTGCGCCAGCGTCAAGAACTCCTACACCGCCCCTTTTGTCCTGAATGCGATTTTCCCGGAAGCGCGTGCAAAATTCCACACCCATGAAATCGCCTATGCTTGGCATTGTGGCGTGGATCAAATTCGCCTCCTGGCCGAAAAGGGCGTTCTGAAGAAGTTGCCCGGCGGACCTCGCAGAGGACCAAACTCGGTGGTCTATTTTTCCAGAGCCGTCCTGGCCGATTTCCTCACCAGCCGACGCATCACATGAGATTCGCCCAAACAATTTTGATTGAAACTCCAGGCGGCCCGGCCCTGCGCCTGGCTTCGATTTTTCGATTTAGTAGGAGGACCCCGGCCGCGAAAGCGGTCCAACGGGGCGGACGTGGAATCATGGCCGCCCTGTCTTTCCTCGCGAGTGGTGGTGGGGGCGTCAAGCATACGAAACTATGCCCTTCTTCTCCCCAAACCAAAACGGCCGCGCCCCCTTCGTGGAAGCGGGGGGCGTCGGCCCATTTTTTCCACGGCAGAGCCTCCACACCAAACCCGGCGGACACACCCTGGACAAAAAAGAAGCGTCCGCCACAGCCCAAGTATTGACATGAACAAGAAGCTTCCACATAAAACCGCAGCTCAGAAACCCTCCCCTCCGCCCGATCCCGCCGCCGCCATTCCGCCAGATGTTCAAGCTCTTCTCGAAAAAGCCCCCCGCCAGAGCCAAAAAACCTTTCGCCTTTGGCTTGCCGCCATCACTGCCCTGGACGCCGCCCCAAACTTACAGAAACGTGCCACAGCCCGCGTTTGGGCGCGCCGGCTTTCCGTCCGCCCTTCCACCGTCTATAACAAGCGATTCCAGTTTCGGAAAGACGGCCCCATTGCCCTGCTCGACAAACGCTTTTCAGGCGACCTCTGGAAAGGAAACCGCAGCGGCCTGCCCGGCCTGGCCATCGCCCATTTGAAGCAACTTTCCGACGCCGGGCAACTTCCCGCAAAGGATGCCATCCGCGCCCTCTTCGCCCAATTGGAACGCTGGCGTGCCGGCGACGCCTCCGCAAGAATTCCTGGCTACGGCCTGCCGCCGGCGGGCAATCCGCCGAAAGGTTGGACTTCGCGCAACCTGGCCCGGTTTCTTGCGCCCCGCGCCCGCCGCCCCGCGCCCGGCCACGCCGTGTTCAAAGTCGAACTCGCTCTTCGAAAACAGGGGGACGCCTTGGTCCTGTTCGCCCGCCAGACGTTGCCAAAATCCTCCGCCAAAGCCGCCCCTCTGGCCCGATCCGGCGGCAAACTCAAGGTGGTTTTATGCTGACAACCCCCTTCCATCAAAAGTGCCCGTCTGGCGCGCCAGGATGCCCGCAGAGCGTTTCGGGGGTATCACCCGCCAGCCCCCGGTTGCAAGCGCCCTGCAAGGCCCTTTCCGGCCCTGCTATCCCTAAATTCAAGCCTCTTGATCCAGGTTTTCCGCGATTCGCCTTTTTCCGCCATTTTGCACTCTGCATTCTGCATTCTGCATTTCCAGCGGAGGTTTCCCTATGACCGCCGCGCCCGCCTTCACCGCCGGCCAGATTGCCGACGCGCTGAATTGCTCGCCCCAAGCCGTCCGCCAGCGCCTTGACGGCATTCCCGGCCAGACGCGGATCGTCCAAGGCGGCCCGGCACTGGCGTGGCCCGTTCAAGCCCTGCCCGGTCCCGTCCAAACCGAATTGGAAGCAAATGCCGATGCTCGCGGATATCGCAGCCCGCTTCAATTGCTGGCCCACACCGCCGCCGGTTGGCAACCAAAAATCCCCCTGGCCGAAGCCGCGCCGTCCGCCGTTGAAAAAGCCGTTAAGCTCAAGGCCGCGCTCGCGCCGGCGCTGGCCCGCCTGGACGATCCGGCGCCGGATCGCGCCGAATCGGAAGAGCTTGCCCTGGCCGAATACCTCAAACAATTCGGCCATGCCATCACCGGCCGCCACTGGCGCAGATTGTTTCACCGCACCCTTGAACGCGACGGCGGCGCTCGCGCCTGGCATCGGCTCGAATTATTCCTGGATGACGACGCTGGCCGCCGTGTCCCCGCCAACCGCGCCAGCATCATCGCCCGCGAACTTCACGCGCCCCTGGCCGATGCCCTGGACACCCTGGAAAACAAAGCCAAGCCAACCGCAGATGACCGCGCTTTTCTCTTTCACCAAAGCTTCACCCATTTTGAGGCGCTGCTTGAAAAGAGCAAGGACCGCCCGGCGCGCCGCCTGCTCAAATCCAGCCTGATTGACTACGTTTTTTCCGCCGTGCCCGGCCTGGCCAAAAGCGAAAAATCTTTCCGCCAGGTCTTTTCAATGAAATTCCGCGCCTGGCAGGACGGCGGCCGGACCCTGGAATCCGTCCGCGACGCCCGCTCCATGAAGTCCGGCAATTTCCGCCGCCCCGACTTCACGGAGGATGAAAAGAAAATCCGCGACCTTGCCATTTTGCACGGCGGCAACATCGCCCTGGCTCACCGCAAGCTGCGCCAGAGCGGCGAACTGTCCCCGGCCTTTGTTGACTATCACCAGTTTGACCCCCGCCAGAATAAGTCCTACGTCCCCGCCACGGTCCGCGCCGCTATCACCCCGGACGTGGATATGTGCGCGGCCATCCATCGCGGCCCCTGGCAGGCCAAAATGCGTGGCCCCTACATTCCCCGCGATTGGAGCAACGTCGCCCCGGCTGACTGGTTTTCGGCGGACGATATTACCTTCAACAGCTACTTCTATTTCTATGACGGCGCCGGCCAGCTCCACATTGAGCGCGGCGAGTGCCTTGTGATGATTGACTTCCGCACAGGTTACATTCTCGACTACGTTCTGATTGCCGGCCGTTACAATGCCCGCCACATCCGAAAACTGATTCTCCGCGTCCATGACCGCCACGGCCTTCCCCGCATCGGCTTTTACTTTGAAAAGGGCGTCTGGAAAGCCCGGATGATTGAAGAGCTTGACAAGAAACATTCCCTCCACTGGCGCGAAACCGAATGCGGATTGCAAGAACCGGGCATCGGCCTGACCGTCCGCCACGCCACAACGCCCCGCGCCAAGACCATTGAGGGACTCATTCGCATCTGGCAGGAACGCCAGCGCGCCGAACCCGGCTTTGTCGGTTTCAACGAACGCAGTCAGGAAATGGAGCGGATGCAGGACAAGCTCGCCCGCGCCCGCCGGCACAAACTTGACCCCGCCTCTTTCCTTTTGACGATGGAACAATGGGGCGAGCGCCTGGATGCCACTTTTGAGGAATTCAACGCGGACCCGCAGAACGGCAAAATGCTGGCCGGCGCTTCCCCATTTGAAGCCTGGCGCGCCGGCCTGGAATCCAAGCCCGTCCGCAAACTGCCGGACAACGCCCGCTATTTGCTTGCCTCGCACTGCAAGCGTCTCACCGTCCGCCAGAGCGGAATCACCTTGACTATCGGCGGCGAGCGAATGCTTTACGCCAATGAACACACTGGCGCTCTGATAGGCCGCGAAGTCCTGGCCTATTATCACGTTGACTACCCGGACTTGCTAACCGTGGCCGACTTGAACCGCCAAAATCCATTCACCGTGAAACGACTTCTTTTGCCCGCCATGACCGCCACGAAAGGGCAACTTGGGGAAGCCCATGCCGCCATTGCCGGACACCGCCAGGCCGCGAAAGTCATTTACGGCGGAATCCGTCACCCCGTCATTTCCACGATCGCCCGCGACAACGAACAGGACGCCGATTCGGCCGCCCTTGGCGAATTCCAAAACCGCGAAATGGCCGCCTTTGAAACCGAGCAATCCGCCGACACCCGCAAACTCCGCAAAATCCAGAGGACGGCCGCCGCCGCCGGCATTGCGACGCCCCGCAACATCCGCAACCCGGATCGCGTCCAAGAGGGATTGGACCGCGAGCGGGAAATTATGGAACGCCTCGCGCGCAAACGGAAACCCTTCGCGCCGGCCCGGTCCACCGGCGGGCTTGTCGAGATTGACTGCCAGAAAACCTACGTGCTTGACGCCGCCGCCGCACCCGCCGCCAATCCGACGCCCGCCAAGTATTGGGCGCTCTGGAAACAGATTGAACAATTCCAGCCCGCTTCATTCCGGAACGCCCTCACACAAAAGGCCATCGGGCATCATCCCAAGCCGCAAGACATGACGCCAGCCGAGTTGCAGAAAATGATTGAAATTTTCACCTCCATCTTGCGCCAGTCCGCCAAAGGCCAGGCGACGGCGGACGCCCCAAAACCCTCCACAACCCAAACAGCATGAGCGTATCCATTATCCGCCCCGAAACCGTCGCCGCCAAACTGGCCGCCGCCGCCAATCTCTCACAGCCCCTCTTGGCGGAGGAATTCGCCGAACAGCCGCGCCTTGTAGAATTGCTCTGGTTTCTGCAATGGGAATCCATGCAACCCGGCGGCCTGGAAAAATTCACCCTGGCCCTTCTTGCGGAATTCCCCGGCCGCATCGGCCCGGCCGCGCTCCTGAGCGCCGGCGCTGGCAAGCTCACGCAAAAGGAATGCCTCGAAATCTGGCGTCAAATCCCGCCCGGTTATTGGCGCGACATCCTGCCTGACAATGCCTGGCACATGGAAAGTCTGCGCTCTAGTGAGGATTACGCTGAAAAGGCTTGGGTTGGCGAACGGGTCTTGCCGCAAGAAGAATCGCGCCTGGCCGCCGCGCTGGCGAAATTGAACCGTCAAGCCTTCGTGGAAGCGGCCACGGCCGCCGCCGAAACAAGCCTGGCCGCTTATCTCACGTCCCTCTGCAATGAGGTCAACAGGCCGCAAAGACACGCTGACGGCGAAATGGGCGAGCCTTTAACGAATCCGCCTTGGTATTTTGCCGACATCCTGCCGACGCTCTTTGCCGCGATGGATTCTCACGCGCAGCGCGCCCGCCAAGGCATCGCTATGACTGAGGTTGCGTTGAAGGTGTTCGACGCCCTGGAATACGCCTGGTCAGAAAAGGCCCTGGTGAATGTCCAGGGCGATTCTCGCTTTGGAAAAACCGAAGCCGTCAAGACCTGGTGTGCGATGCACCCCGGCAAGGCCCGGCTTGTCACCGTCCCTTGCTCCAACGGCGCGGCGGAGTTATATCGCGCCTTTGCGGACGCGCTTGGCATCGAGCACTCCTACAAAACGGCCCCGCTCAAGCTCAAGGAACTTGTCGAATTCACCGTCAAGCACAGCGGTTTGATGTTCGTTGCGGACGAAGCTCACTTTTTGTTTCCGGCCGCCTCTTACAAAAACAGCCCGCCGATGCGATTGAACTGGCTCCGCACTCAAGTCGTGGACCGCAGCCTGGCCGTGGCGCTGGTGAGCACGCCGCAAGACTATAACCATGCCGCCGCCAAGTTTGTCAAAGCCAGCGGATTCAACCTGGCACAGTGGACCGGCCGCAAAGCACTGCAAGTCAACCTTCCCGCCGAACTGGACTTTGACGACTTGCTCGCGATTGCGAAATTGAAAGCCCCGGACCTGGACGGCGATTTTCAGGAATTGATCGCGGCCAAAGCCCTGCAATCCGAAAACTACATCATGGCCGTTGACGCCATCGCCAAACGCGCCCGCTACGTCGCCAAGCGCGACGGCCACGCGGAAACCACGCTTGCCGATGTCACCCTGGCCATCGCGGAGGTTATCCCCGCCAGCGCCAGCGCCCCGGCCCCGGCCGGCGCTTTCGCCAGGCCCGCGCCGGCTGTTGCCCCTATCCGCCAGCCGCGCCGCGCCGCCGCCGCCAATCATCCCCGATCCATCCGCCCCGCCGCGCCCGATCCCGTGCCGGCGCTGCCAATTTCGCCGCAACGTCAAGCCATCCCGGCCTTAGTTGCCGCGTAAACCAAGAAGCCTATGAGTGAATCCGCTGGCAAATACACAATCAAAATCAAAACCGAGCTTGAGGGCAGCGGCGCGCAGCAAGCCGCCAAGGATGTAAAAGACATCGGCGCGCAAGCCGAAATCAGCCACAAGTCCCTCCGCGAAATTGAGCGTCTCTTGAGCAAGGGCGGACTTGGCCAGATTGGCGAGATTCTCCGTGCCGCCTTCAACCCGGTCCTGCTTGCCGGCGCCGGCATAGTGGGAATTCTTGAACAGTGGCACAAGCGGCAGGAAATGATCCATGAGCAAAATCTCAAGCTGATAACGGACGCCGAGGAATACGCGGATCGTCACCGCAAGCTTGCCGCCGCCATCCAAAACCAACTTCTTGACTCTCTTAACGCGGCCAAAATCCATGTGGATCACCTGCATGATAGTTTTGACGCCGCCGCCGAAGCCGCCAAGTTGATGACGGATCACGCCAGCAACATGGCCGCCGCCGCAGAACGCCAGGCGGATGCCCAGGAACGGATCGCCCAGGCCGAAATCGCGCTTGCCGTGGCCAGCGGCCGGATCACCTCCGGCCAGGGACAGGAAATGCGCGATGCTGAGGAACTGGCCGCGCAGAAACGCAAAGACGCAGCCGAGAATGCCAG
Organism: uncultured Verrucomicrobiae bacterium; assembly: GCA_963707025.1. GTDB lineage: Bacteria > Verrucomicrobiota > Verrucomicrobiia > Limisphaerales > Palsa-1400 > JBEKOF01. The sequence goes on from CAVPOM010000012.1 coordinate 208,474, forward strand.
GATCGCCTCCGATCAGGCCCGCGCCCAGGCCGATGCTATGCGCGCCAAAGGCGGATCGTTGGAAACCAACGAAGCCGCCATTCAAACCACTAAGGACACCATCGCAGCCCTCAAAGGCTCTCACGCCTCCTCCGTCACCGCCGCCGCCGAAGCTCAAACGAAATTCGTTGAAGGCTTTTTTGGCGGGTATAAAAAGGACGTTGGCGGCATGATTGCGGCCGGAAAATCCCCGGAGGAAATCCAAAAGTGGATTCAGCCCTTTGGCCAGGAAACGCAAAACCGATTCCAAGAGTGGCAGACAGCCTCCCGCGCCGCCCGCATGACCGATCCGGCCCAACAAGAGCAGCATCTTCGTGACCTGGAACGCGAGCATAGCAAATTGGAAGCGCAGTTAGGCCGCTACGACAAGCTCGCCGATGCCCAGGACGCCCTTGCCGAACAATATCTCCTGGCCGCCCAAAAACTGAAAGAGGATTTGCAGGATCGCGAGGGAACGCAGCCCGGCGATTATGCGGCGCGGGAGCAAGCCAACAAAAAGACCGCCGCCGCCCGTTTCATGGATGAATCGCGCAAGAACTACCCCAAAGCGGAATTCGGCCCGCCGGGCAACCAATCCCAACGCCACGCAAACGCAGCAAATCGAATACGAATTGAGTCAAGGGATCGGTGTGCTTGAGCTTCTGGGCAATAAAGTTCCCGTTGACCCCGCGCTAATCAGGCGGATCGTCGCCAATCTTAAAGCCTTAAACGATCACGTCACCTCCCATGCCGCCGCCCAAGAGAACCTGGAAAGCAGCTTGGCCGCCAGTCTCGGCCACTAATGAACGCGCATTTACAATTCACCCCGCCACTCGCCCCTCCAACGGAACGCCGCCGGACTGCTATTGCTGTCAACATAGAGATTGCCGGCCTGTTGATGATCCCGCCCGCTTGCGAGATATTCATGGCCATTGTGCGGGCGGAATTGGACTTAATCCACCGCAATTACGAAACAAATATACCTGTTTTCCCTCGGTAATCAAGTAAAATCTCATTAACTCGGCCATACTGTTTTTAACTCTTTTGGTGTCCGTTTTGGTGTCCGTAATTCCGTCTCGGTGTGGTGAATAACAGCGCCGTCTGCGCGGATTCGGCGGCACGGCGGGCGCGGTCGGCCTCGGCCTGTTCCCGGCTGATTCGGTCGCCGTCCAGGGTCGTTACGGTGAACAGGTTAAAAGTCTGTGGCGTGAACGAAAATTCGTGCTGCGGCACGGGCAAGCGGCGTTTGCTGTGTTTCATGGTGGGTGCTCCTTTGCGACTAATCCGCCGGGTAAAAGGTGGGATATTTCTCGCGAGGGTCAATCCAAGTGCCGGTGCGAAACTGGCCGCACGGATGCTGCCAAACCTGCCGCCTCCGGTTCCAATGAAAGCCAAGCTGCGACAACTGCGCCGTCACGTTGCGCGGCTGCTTCTGGTGAAACTCAACCCAAACCCACTTGCCGACAACCTGGCACAATTCCCAAAAGCGCGGGGTTTCGTGGTAGAGCAAGTCAATGACTTGTGCCGTGGAAAGTCCCCGGTTCTGGAAACGGAGTCGGAAATCAATCTGATGCAGTGGTGCTGAATCCGCAGATTTTGAAACCGACGATGGCCGAACATTCGCCGGTGCTGACGCTTCAATTTTTGAATATGTTGTTTTCATAGCTTTTTTTTTGAACCGCTGTCCGTCACCCTGCCGTTTGCTGCTCGCTTCACCTGAATGGGAGACAGCGAAGCCGTGCGCGAAGTGCATTGAAAACCCAGCGAAAGCAAAAGCCGTGACAGAGGCGAAAGGGCAAAAGGGAGACGCTGGCACGGTTTTTGAACTCGCTCCTGGACCCGGCTCGGTGTCGGACAAGCGAGCAGCAAACGGTGGGGTGACGGCGTGCGTAAAAAAGGCGCAGAAAACAACCTGATAACGGGAAATATGAACGGGCATGCGGGGGTCGCGATGGTCTGACTTCTGATGGCCGGGAGAGACGGGGGCCGTCGCCTGGTGGCTGGCGGGCAGGCGTAAGGCCAGCGGCTTGCCCGGACGGCAGAGGTCAGACTGAAATTGGGGGTGCTGTGAGTGCGGAAAGTTTCGGGAAGTCACTGATGCGCGGCCAGCCGGCTGATGGGACTTTGCGAAAGTTTCCGCTCACACACCGCCAGGGGAATGCCTGTCTTCGACAGTTTGAGACGGTGGAACGGAGAGAAATGGAAGCGCGGGCCAGTGGAGAGGTTCACTGGCTGGCGCTGGAACGGAGCGGAGTGGAACCGGCTCTAATTGGCGAAGTCAGGCCCCAAAGCGAGCCGATGTGTCGTTGAAAGCTGCTTTCGGCGAACTCATCGGCGTTGTTGAAGGCCATATCCTCTGTAAGTAAAAATGGGCAAATGCTGGGACATGTTTCCGAGATGTTTCCGAACAGCTTTTTATGGCGCGATCAAGGAGTAATATTGATTTCCAGCGCCGGCGTTGTTTGTGATCGTGTTGTTGGTTCCGACAATGCTGATGCCGGTGGTCACCTGCGTCCAAGTGATCGGCAAAGTCAGGCTGGCGGTCTTGTTCAACACGAAGGCGCTGGCATTGGCCGGCCAGGATACGATGACGTTCGTCAGGCTGGTCACGATGGTCAATGAGGGCGCCGTGATGTTGGCGGCCAGGCCCGCCGGTTGGGTCAGGGTGTAATCGGCGTTGCTGGCCCCGGCCAACGTCAGGCCGCTGACGGTCACGGCAATGCCGCTGCCCACTCCGGCGCTGGCAAAATTGGCCACGTAACCGTTGGTGTCGAGGGTCAGCGTGTCGCCGCTGACAATGCCTGAGAGAACCACAGAGTTGGAAGCCAGCGTCGCAGCCGTAGTGCGGTCATACACTTTGCTGTTGGCGGTAATGCCGGAACTGATGGTCACGGTCGCCGCCGTGATGTTGGCGGCCAGGCCCGCCGGTTGGGTCAGGGTGTAATCGGCATTGCTGGCCCCGGCCAGCGTCAGGCCGCTGACGGTCACGGCAATGCCGCTGCCCACTCCGGCGCCGGCAAAATTGGCCACGTAACCGTTGGTGTCGAGGGTCAGCGTGTCGCCGCTGACAATGCCTGAGAGAAGCACAGAGTTGGAACTGAGCGTCGCGGTGGTGGTGCGGTCATACACTTTGTTGTTGGCCGTGATGCCGGAACTGATGGTCACGGTTGCCGCCGTGATGCTGGCCGTCAGGCCCGCCGGTTGGGTCAGGGTGTAATCGGCGTTGCTGGCCCCGGCCAGCGTCAGGCCGCTGACGGTCACGGCTATGCTGTTGCCCACTCCGGCGCTGGCGAAATTGGCAGCGTAGCCGTTGGTATCGAGGGCCAGCGTGTCGCCGCTGACAATGCCTGAGAGAACCACAGAGTTGGAACTCAGCGTCGCGGCGGTGGTGCGGTCATACACTTTGTTGTTGGCGGTGATGCCGGAACTGATGGTCACGGTCGCCGCCGTGATGTTGGCGGCCAGGGTGGCCGGTTGGGTGAGGGTGTAATCGGCATTGCTGGCCCCGGTCAGCGTCAGGCCGCTGACGGTCACGGCAATGCCGTTGCCCACTTCCGCGCTGGCGAAATTGGCAGCGTAGCCGTTGGTATTGAGGGTCAGCGTGTCGCCGCTGACAATGCCTGAGAGAACCACAGAGTTGGAACTCAGCGTGGCGCTGGTGGTTCGGTCATACACTTTGTTGTTGGCGGTGATGCCGGAACTGATGGTCACGGTCGCCGCCGTGATGTTGGCGCCCAGGGTGGCCGGTTGGGTGAGGGTGTAATCGGCGTTGCTGGCCCCGGCCAGCGTCAGGCCGGTGACGGTCACGGCAATGCCGCTGCCCACTCCGGCGCTGGCGAAATTGGCAGCGTAGCCGTTGGTGTTGAGAGTCAGCGTGTCGCCGCTGACAATGCCTGAGAGAACCACAGAGTTGGAAGCCAGCGTCGCAGCCGTAGTGCGGTCATACACTTTGCTGTTGGCGGTAATGCCGGAACTGATGGTCACGGTCGCCGCCGTGATGTTGGCGGCCAGGCCCGCCGGTTGGGTCAGGGTGTAATCGGCATTGCTGGCCCCGGCCAGCGTCAGGCCGCTGACGGTCACGGCAATGCTGTTGCCCACTCCGGCGCTGGCGAAATTGGCAGCGTAGCCGTTGGTATTGAGGGCCAGCGTGTCGCCGCTGACAATGCCGGAGAGAACCACAGAGTTGGAACTCAGCGTCGCGCTGGTGGTGCGGTCATATACCTTGCTGTTGGCTGTGATACCGGAACTGATGGTCACGGTCGCCGCCGTGATGTTGGCCGTCAGGCCCGCCGGTTGGGTCAGGGTGTAATCGGCGTTGCTGGCCCCGGCCAACGTCAGGCCGCTGACGGTCACGGCAATGCTGTTGCCCACTCCGGCGCTGGCGAAATTGGCAGCGTAGCCGTTGGTATTGAGGGCCAGCGTGTCGCCGCTGACAATGCCGGAGAGAACCACAGAGTTGGAACTCAGCGTCGCGCTGGTGGTGCGGTCATATACCTTGCTGTTGGCTGTGATACCGGAACTGATGGTCACGGTCGCCGCCGTGATGCTGGCCGTCAGGCCCGCCGGTTGGGTCAGGGTGTAATCGGCATTGCTGGCCCCGGCCAACGTCAGGCCGCTGACGGTCACGGCAATGCCGTTGCCCACTTCCGCGCTGGCGAAGGTGGCGGTGTAGGCGTTGGTGTTCAGGCTCAGCGTGTCGCCGCTGACGATGCCTAAGAGAACCACGCTGTTGGAACCGAGCGTGGCGGTCGTCGTCCGGTCATATACCTTGCTGTTGGCTGTGATACCGGAACTGATGGTCACGGCCGCCGCCGTGATGTTGGCCGTCAGGCCCGCCGGTTGGGTGAGGGTGTAATCGGCGTTGCTGGCCCCGGCCAAGGTCAGGCCGCTAACGGTCACGGCAATGCTGTTGCCCACTCCGGCACTGGCGAAATTGGCAGCGTAGCCGTTGGTATTGAGGGCCAGCGTGTCGCCGCTGACAATGCCGGAGAGAACCACAGAGTTGGAACTCAGCGTCGCGCTGGTGGTGCGGTCATATACCTTGTTGTTGGCTGTGATACCGGAACTGATGGTCACGGTCGCCGCCGTGATGTTGGCCGTCAGGCCCGCCGGTTGGGTCAGGGTGTAATCGGCGTTGCTGGCCCCGGTCAAGGTCAGGCCACTGACGGTCACGGCAATGCTGTTGCCCACTCCGGCGCTGGCGAAATTGGCAGCGTAGCCGTTGGTGTTGAGAGTCAGCGTGTCGCCGCTGACGATGCCTAAGAGAACCACGCTGTTGGAACTGAGCGTGGCGGTCGTCGTCCGGTCATATACCTTGCTGTTGGCTGTGATACCGGAACTGATGGTCACGGCCGCCGCCGTGATGTTGGCCGTCAGGCCCGCCGGTTGGGTGAGGGTGTAATCGGCGTTGCTGGCCCCGGCCAAGGTCAGGCCGCTAACGGTCACGGCAATGCTGTTGCCCACTCCGGCGCTGGCGAAATTGGCAGCGTAGCCGTTGGTATTGAGGGCCAGCGTGTCGCCGCTGACAATGCCGGAGAGAACCACAGAGTTGGAACTCAGCGTCGCGCTGGTGGTGCGGTCATATACCTTGTTGTTGGCTGTGATACCGGAACTGATGGTCACGGCCGCCGCCGTGATGCTGGCCGTCAGGCCCGCCGGTTGGGTCAGGGTGTAATCGGCGTTGCTGGCCCCGGCCAACGTCAGGCCGCTGACGGTCACGGCAATGCCGTTGCCCACTTCCGCGCTGGCGAAGGTGGCGGTGTAGGCGTTGGTGTTCAGGCTCAGCGTGTCGCCGCTGACGATGCCTAAGAGAACCACGCTGTTGGAACTGAGCGTGGCGGTCGTCGTCCGGTCATATACCTTGCTGTTGGCTGTGATACCGGAACTGATGGTCACGGCCGCCGCCGTGATGTTGGCCGTCAGGCCCGCCGGTTGGGTCAGGGTGTAGTTGGTGGCCCTGGCCCCGGCCAGCGTCAGGCCGCTGACGGTCACGGCAATGCTGTTGCCCACTCCGGCGATGGCGAAGTTGGCGACGTAACCGTTGGTGTTCAGGCTCACGGTATCGCCGTTGAAAACGGTTGAGAGCGCCACATTATTGGAATTGAGCGTCGCCATCGTCGTCCGGTCGTACACCTTGTTATTGACGGTGATGCCTGACGCGATGGTCAGCGGCGAGGGATTGATCGTCAGCGCGCCGTTGACAAAGGGTCCGAACGTGTAGTTGGCCGCTGCGAGCGTGCCCGATGACGGCGTCACGCTGTAGGTGCCCACCCCGCTTGTCACCGTTGCTGCCGTGCTGAAATCGGGTGCTCCGCTGACCACGCTAATCGTTTCACCGTTCACGAACCCGCTGTAGGCCGCGCTGAAATCGGGATTCGCCGCGCCGTAATCGCGCGAGGCGGGGTTGGCTGTGACGGTCAAACCGGCGCGGTTCACCGTCAGCGCGCCGTTGGTGTAAGTGATCGCATAATTGCCCGGCGTGAACGTCCCGCCCGTCGCCGCGCTTGGCACAATGCTGTAGGGCGAGCCGCTTACTGGCGCGTTGGAAATGGCGCCATCGCTCGTCAGCGTGACCGTGCCCATTGTCTCGGAGTTCTGCAACGGGGTGGAAACAAATTCCGTCCCTGCGAAGGTGACGTTTGAGCCGTAAGTTTTGCTAAAGCTGTTTGCGGTGATGCCCAGAGGTGCCGGATTTACGGTGAGTTGGCCGTTGGCGTAGGTAATGATGTAGTTGGTCAATCCTGCGTCGCCGAGCGCATTGTTGATGGTGATCGCGTAGGGCGAACCGCTGACGGGCGCATTGGAGATGGCGCCAGTGCTGGCGAGCGAGGCGCTCGTCACGGTATCGCCGTTGACCAGGCCGCTGGTCGCGAACTCGGTACCGGCGAAGCTGAGAGTCTGGCCGTAAGTCTTGGTCTGGTTGGTCGCGGTGACACTCAACGGCGCTTGCAACACCGTAATCGGCACCTGGAACGAAGCCGGCGCGTCGCTGGGATCGGAGGGCGTAAACGTCGCCGTCAGCAATTGGCCAGCCCCCGAATTGAGCACCGTCCCCGCCACGGGATTGTAAGCGAAGGTTCCGGCCACGCTGGGCGTCGTTGAGGGATTCAACTGACTCGCACCCAGCGGGGTGCCGTAGGTGATGTTCGCCGGCGTGGCCCAAGTAATCTGCCCAATATTGGTGAGAACCAGGGCAGTGGGTGTGTAGTTGGTCTTCCAAATGGCACCCGAAGGCGAGGAAAAATTGGTGAATGCGCCAGAAGCTGAAGCGAAAGTCAGAACCGAAAATGAATCGCCTACTGCCGGGAGATAACTATTGTTCAAGTGGACGCTGATTGAGCCGTCCAGCGTGGAAGGGTTATCTGAAAGATAAATCTGCCCAAAGCTGGTCAGGTTGCTGATGCCAAAATTCAGTGTGCCACCGGTCAAAGCAAAGTCAGCATTCAGACTGATTGTTCCTGCTTCCGCATCCAAAATGCCGCTGTTATTCAGATAAACGTTGAAGCTGGTGGTGCCGCTTCCGGCGCTCTTGCTCACCGTGCCCGCGTTCTGGAACTGCGCCGAAGTACCTGAGTCGTTATATATCTGCTGGTCACATTGAATGGTCCACAGCGCGCCCGCCTCGTTCCAAATCGCGCCCGCGTAATCGGGAATGCCGCTTATGTAGCGTATGTCCACGTCCCCTGCCTGCCAGTTGACCGTCCCCTCATTGGTCAAAGCGCCATACAAAGTGAGAGTCCCTTCAATGTTCAACACCCCGTTGCTCGCCACCGTCAGTGACGCGCCAGGGCTGCCATTGTAAAGGTTGCCACCGTAAAGGTTCAAGGTGCCGCCCTGAGCGATCTGGCCGGTTACGCTGGCCCCGTAAAGGTTCACTACGCCCGTGAAATCGTTCAGCAGCACGCTGGCACCGGTTATTCGCACCAAACCCGGCCCTTGGAATTCAGGCGTAGTGCTCAGGCTCACCGTTCCTCCAGCAAAGTAGATCGCTCCGCTGGCCCCAGCCTGGAAGCTCCCACCCAAATCACTGCCGTCATTAAAGTCAATCGTGCCGTTCTGCGCCTGCACACTGCCGCTGTTGGCGAAGAAGACATTGAAGCTGGTCGTGCCGCTTCCGGCGCTCTTGCTCACCGTGCCCGCGTTCTGGAACTGCGCCGGCTGCGCCGAATCACCAGCGTACGAGTTATATATCTGCTGGTCACATTGAATGGCCCACAGCGCGCCCGCCTCGTTCCAAATCGCGCCCGCGTAGTCGGGATTGCCGCCTATATATGCTATGTCCACGTCGCCTGCCTGCCAGTTCACCGTCCCCGCATTGGTCAAAGGGCCATACAAAGTGAGAGTCCCTTCAATGTTCAACACCCCGTTGCTCGCCACCGTCAGTGACGCGCCAGGGCTGCCATTGTAAAGGTTGCCACCGTAAAGGTTCAAGGTGCCGCCCTGAGCGATCTGGCCGGTTACGCTGGCCCCGTAAAGGTTCACTACGCCCGTGAAATCGTTCAGCAGCACGCTGGCACCGGTTATTCGCACCAAACCCGGCCCTTGGAATTCAGGCGTAGTGCTCAGGCTCACCGTTCCGCCAGCAAAGTAGATCGCTCCGCTGGCCCCAGCCTGGAAGCTCCCACCCAAATCACTGCCGTCATTAAAGTCAATCGTGCCGTTCTGCGCCTGCACACTGCCGCTGTTGGCGAAGAAGACATTGAAGCTGGTCGTGCCGCTTCCGGCGCTCTTGCTCACCGTGCCCGCGTTCTGGAACTGCGCCGGCTGCGCCGAATCACCAGCCAACCCGTTATATATCTGCTGGTCACATTGAATGGCCCACAGCGCGCCCGCCTCGTTCCAAATCGCGCCCGCGTAGTCGGGATTGCCGCCTATATATGCTATGTCCACGTCGCCTGCCTGCCAGTTCACCGTCCCCGCATTGGTCAAAGGGCCATACAAAGTAACAGTCCCTTCAACGTTCAACACCGCGTTGCTCGCCACCGTCAGTGACGCGCCAGGGCTGCCATTGTAAAGGTTGCCACCGTAAAGGTTCAAGGTGCCGCCCTGAGCGATTTGACCCGATACGCTGGCCCCGTAAAGGTTCACTACGCCCGTGAAATCGTTCAGCAGCACGCTGGCACCGGTTATTCGCACCAAACCCGGCCCTTGGAATTCAGGCGTAGTGCTCAGGCTCACCGTTCCGCCAGCAAAGTAGATCGCTCCGCTGGCCCCAGCCTGGAAGCTCCCACCCAAATCACTGCCGTCATTAAAGTCAATCGTGCCGTTCTGCGCCTGCACACTGCCGCTGTTGGCGAAGAAGACATTGAAGCTGGTCGTGCCGCTTCCGGCGCTCTTGCTCACCGTGCCCGCGTTCTGGAACTGCGCCGGCTGCGCCGAATCACCAGCCAACCCGTTATATATCTGCTGGTCACATTGAATGGCCCACAGCGCGCCCGCCTGGTTCCAAATCGCGCCCGCGTAGTTGGGATTGCCGTCTATATATGCTAAGGCCACGTCGCCTGCCTGCCAGTTCACCGTCCCTGCATTGGTCAGGGGGCTGTAGATTTGAACGCCTCCTTCAATGTTCAACACCCCGTTGCTCGCTATGGTCAAGGAAGAACCCGGATTTAATTGTCCACCTGTCCAATTGAATAGGCCTTGCACACCAAGGTTGCCGCTGCCCCCAAAACTGCCGCCGCTCACACCAAAGATGCCGTTGGTCCCGATCATGCTGGCGTTATTGAGCGTGAGGGAAAAACTGGCGTTCGTAAGGGTTTGTTCTCCGCTGGCGGCACCAAGGGTGAGGCTGTTTATCGTTGGGCTGGTATCCAGCGTGACAAGGTAAGTGCCGTCCGCGGCAATTACAGCATCGTCGGACGAACCCGGGACCTGGTTCGGATTCCAGTTGGCGGCCAGGCTCCAGTTTCCGCCGCTGGTGTTGGTCCAGGTGATCGTAGCTGCTTGGCAGGGAATGATTAAGAAAAAAGCGGCCAAACTACAAAAATGCAAAATGCCGGGACTACTTTTTGTTTTCATACAGAATGCCTGATGGTTTTCGTGCTGCCGCGTTCCGAGGAAAGGCGATGAACACCTCATCTCAGATCGAAAAACAGCCAAATTGGTTTATGGAATATCGTAATTTGTCCATCAAACGGACTTTAATGTCAACGAAGATTCAATGAATAATCAGAGCCAACGAGGAATCGGTTCAATTGGGCGACGGCGGGTGCCCGACTGCGAACTGCATTTTCTGCCTCTTGTTCTGGAGGTCAGGCTGGAAGAACTGTTTCCAAAAATGTCCCTTTCAGGAAGATTGGGCCGCATTTCCAATCCGGCGCAAGCCTCGCAGTTTTCCCAATCCATGCCGAAAATTGAGGGGGCCTTCCTTGGCTCCAGAATTTAGTTGTGACGAAGTGAGGGCGGCAGTTTCGGCAAAGCCCTGATGCGCGGCCTGCCGGCTGAGGGACTTGGCGAAAGCTTACGCGCTCATGGCGCCAGGGCAGCCTGTCTTCGGCGATTTGAGACGGTGGAACGCCGTGGAATGGAAGCGCGGGCCGGTGGAGCGGTTCACCGGGCGGCGCTGGAATGGAGCGGAGTGGAATCGGCTTGAATTGGCGAAGTCAGGCCCGTCCGCAGCCGATGTGTCGTTGGAAGCTGCTTCCGGCGACTCATCGGCGGGCCTGGGATCGCCCCTTTTATTGGGTGCTTCCCGGCTCATTCTAATTTGCTTTCAAGATGAGTGTAACTGTGCTATCGTTTGTGGATGGCAAGACCTATTCAAATTGATGTGAAACGTGTGACCCAAGCGAGGCTCACGGTGAAAGCGACCCGAAATCTTGATGACTTTAAGTCGGCGCTGGCGATCCTACTACCGGCTCAAGCGGGACTGACTCTCGAGGAAACCGCCCGCATGTTGGGTGTCGGAACGGCGTCGGTTAATCGATTGCAAGCCCGGCTGCACGTTGGTCGCACCACCTGGTCAGAGCGACGCAATTGCCAGCCGCATGACGTGCCGGTTCTGGTCGCCACCCGGCTGTTGAAGCCGTTGGGTAATCCGGTGCCAAGTGCTGTCAAGTACTTTTCAAGGTTGGAAATCCTGGACCTCGCGCAGGATCGTAGCTGGCTGGTGAGGGTGACGAACGCCGTCAATCAGCACTGGCAAACAAAAAATGCCCAAAGGAAAAACCGCTCTGTGAGTGGTCCACAGAACGATCCTCCCCGCCTGGTTGGAATGCCAGCGGTTTCCACCTTCGGTTGACGCTCTCAAGCGACGGCGGCTGGCATTGGCACAATCACGCCCTCGGCGGCAGCGAATTTCCTCTCATAATCCTCCAAGGTTGGAATCACCACTTGGGCTTTTCTCGCGTAGGCGCGATGGACGGCCTTGCTTTGGTGCCCCAAAGCCTCCTGGGCGAATCTTTCCGGGTAGCCGCAGGTCTTTGGCGCGTTCCGCCCAAGCGTAGCAGTAGGAATGCAGGGTGATGCCTTTAATCATCAACCGGCGGCAGGCGCGGGCGAACTCCGTTGCCCGGTGCCCCTCCCGCATCGGCATGAGTTGGGGGAAGAGCGGACCTGATTGCGGGAGCGTCCGCAACACGGCCTCAAGCTCTCCGCCAAAGCGGATGATCGAAGCGGTTCCGGTCTTGTGGCGGTGGAAGCTGACGACCTTGCCGTGCCAGTCAATATCCTCTGCGGTCAAGCTCGCAAGGTCGGATTGAGCGCCGCCCAGGAGCCAGCAGAATTCGTAAAACGCCCGGCGTTCCGGGTTCAGTTCGCCGGTGATGATGGCTCCATGTTCTTCCCTGGTGATGGCCCGTTTGGCTTTGAACCGCACAGCCGGCCATTGGCGTTTGGGCACCAGTGGCCAGGCGAGCCAGTTCATGTCCAGGCAGAAGTTGTGCAGGCGGCGCAGATAAACGTTGGTCGAGACCGTGCCGCTTTGAAGGGTCTTGAGCAATAGTTCGCCCGGCGTGTCAATGATGGTGCGGGGGAGCAACGGGGCAAGCGCCCTGTCTTTTGCCACGCGCAGCCAGCGTTGGCGGTTGGCCCCTTGCTTGGACTCAATCAGCGTTTCCATTGCTTGCTGCCAGGTGCGGGTGGTCAGGGCGTTGTCGGCACCCGCCAAATAGGCTCTGGCGATTTGCAGGTTGAGGACCGGCTGGCGCTCGGCGGCATTCTGGGCCTCGATAATCTGTCTGGCCTCCGGCTCGCTGGTGGTGTGAAGGCTGGCGCGCTTGCCTGTTTTCTTGTCAACAGAATAATATGTTCCGCCGCGGATGCCACGGAAGATTAAGCGGTAACGTGCATTCATAACTTTTCTCACGTAACCGCGATGGTAAAAGAACCCGAATCCGAACCGTTAGCGAGTAGCGGGAGAGTTATCCCCGGTTATCGCGAATTCTGACGGAGTACCAAATTTGGTGTCCGTTCCGGTGTCCGTTTTGGACCTTGCCGCTGCCAACTCCTTGCTGCGCAAGCAGTTGGAGATGGAGGCGGGGGTCGGAATTGGACCGCGCCCTGGACGCGGACAACCTTTTGGCCGCCGGGGAATTGGACGCATCCAACGGTTTCAAAGTGCGCTACAGCCTACACCTGGCTTGTGGCGCGAATGGCATCTATGGCTTGTGTCGTGTTTCCGATTTTCACAAGGCACTGGTGGCGACGGAAAGAGAGTTGGAACGGACCGGCCTTTTGACCCATGCTGACATCGGCTGGTTGTGTCCCGCTGAGATGATCTGGCGCAGATTCCACCCCAAAACTGACGCCAGCCCCTTCACTCCAAAGATTTTGGATTCCACTGAAAAGCGCGTAGTCAATACGAAGGTGGTTCACACCCTGGCATGGTTTTGTCAGCATTTCCAACTACCGCCGCGCCCATGAAACCCACCGCCGCCACACCCTTTTCCAGCGCCAGGCATGGCCCCTGCAAGCCCATTGAAGCGGCCACGCAACGCCGCTTTACCGCTCACTTTTCCAGCCCGACTCTTGCCCCCCTATGCCCAATCCGCCCTACATCGGCGGCGCTGTTCTTTAAAGGCAAGTAGGCTTGGACTCAATCGAAACCACGTAAAGCCGCGCAAATGCGGCCCTTACCGTTTCTACTTCTTTCCCGGACATCAGGACGCGCAAACTCCAAAACTTATCGCTTCTTTTACAGGTTTTGCGTTAAATTGACTCCGTTTTCATGCTCATCGCGTTCCACAAACCCTTTGGCGTCCTGTCCCAATTCACCGGGGACGGCTCGCGCCACCGGACGCTGGCGGAGTTTGGGTTTCCCGCCGGGGTTTATCCGATTGGCCGGCTGGATGCGGATTCGGAAGGGCTGCTGCTGTTAAGCGATGAGGCGGCGCTCAACGCCAGGCTGCTGCCACCTTCCCGCGCTCATCCGCGCGTTTATTGGGCGCAGGTGGAAGGCGTTCCTTCGGAGGAGTCGCTGAAGAAACTCTCCCGGGGGGTCATGGCGCAGGGCCGGATGACCCTGCCTTGCCGGGCGTGGTTGCTGGACGCGCCGCCAGGGCTGCCGCCGCGCGTGCCGCCCGTTCGCTTCCGCAAAACCGTGCCCGACCGTTGGATTGCCCTGGAGTTGGTGGAAGGAAAGAACCGCCAGGTCCGGCGCATGACGGCGGCAGCGGGCCATCCGACGCTTCGCTTGTTACGGGCGCAAATCGGGGGATTCCAAGACCCTGGCCTGGCTCCTGGCCAATGGCGGCTGCTTAACCAAAAAGAGCGCGCCCTGGCGCTGGGCCGCGCTTGAGCGGCCCGGTCGTGGGCGTCACTGCGGGGTTTGCGCATCGGCCGCCGGATCGCTCCGTTCTGCGGGCCGTTCAAAAACCCGCCCGATCAACTCGCTGGCCTTGCGCGCGGAGATGCGGATGCGCAGGAATTTTCGCGCAAATCCTCCCCTGGCATCATCGGCCTCCATGAAGGCGGCCAACTCATTGATCGCGTCGCGCCGCCCCGGGGTCTTGGCCAAATAGCGGATCAAGGCGAAATCCCGGTCGAAATAGCCGGGCTGGATTTTGCGGAGGAGGGGAGCGAGCAGGCGCGCGCGCCAATAAAGACAGGTTCGGAAGGCCCGCTCCTCGAATTCCGCGGGAGCGCAGTGGTAACGCTCGCAGAACAGAGACATGAAATCCGGCTTGGCCGGCCCTGAACCCGTATCTTGGTTTGGGGAGGGAGGCGATGAGTTCATGCAATCAGGGAGGATTCTCGCTGACACCGTTATGGTTTGCGTCTTTGGCGATCGTGCCGTGCCAGGGTTTGCCCGGCGCGGTAGAGTGTCAATAATTGCCGGTTGAGGTCCGCAAAGCGCGTCTCTCCGGAGGCGGTTTCTTCCCGCACCGCCTTTTCGGCGGTGGCAACGGCCTCGGGGAAACGTCCCGCTTCCGCATAGGCCGCCGCCAGCGTGCCCGCGACGCACATCCCTTTTACCGGCGGCAGACGCTGGGCGCGTTCGGCGAGCTGGACCGCTCCCGGTCCGTCCCGCAGCTTGTCCTCCGAAGCGGTGGCGAGCAGCCAGCCCAGATTGTTAAGCGCTTCCAGGCAGTCAGGAGCGAGGCGGAGCGCCTGGCGGTATTGGGCCACGGCCTGGCGCAGGTCGCCCTCCTGGAAGAACAGCCCGGCCAGTTCCAGGCGCGTTGGGAGGTCCGGCTTGAGGGACAAGACTGCCTGCAAATGGAGCAGGGCCTCGCCTGGTTTTCCTTGTTGGCCCAAAGCGGCGGCGAAGTTTCTATGGGTCTGCGCCTCAAGGGGCTGGAGCGCCAGAGCCTTGCGGAACTCCGGTTCGGCTTGGGCGAATTTCCCCTCCAGCGCCAACGCTTGCGCGAGGTTGGCATGGGCGTCCGGATTGTCCGGGTTGGATTGGAGGGAGGCGGTGAATTGCTCAATGGCGGCGGGATAATTTGTGGCGTCCGCCAGGATGACCCCCAGATCGTTGTGCGCGGCCCAGGCGTCCGGATTCTTCGCCAGTGTGTCGCGAAATAATCTCTCCGGCGTGGCGAAGGCCTGCGCGCGTTCAAAGGCCGCGACCGTCAAGACCATAACCAGCACGGCGGCGGCGCCCCGAAAAACTCTGGCGGGCAGCGCCGCGGCCAGGGCGGCGGCGGCCAGAGCCACCGGGGCGATCAAAGGCAGGTATTGGAGATGGTCGGACACCTGCCAGCGGGTGAGGAATTGAGAATTAATCAAGCCAAGCGCCGGAAACAAAGCAACGGCAAAAACTCCCAGCCCGAACAGGACGGGCCGTCCCCAGCCGCGGCGGAAGCGCCAGCAGAGAAGAAAAGCCGCGCCGACCAGGAGCGCCGGCAGGAAGGACATCAGCGTGGAGGCGTCCTCTTTCCAGCGGGGATAAACCAGGTTCAGGTTGACGGGCAGAAGCGCCTTGCCCAGGTAGAACCAGAAAGCCCGGCCAGCCTGGGCCAGTCGCTCCCCAAAACTTTCCGGCGCCAGCGTCAGGCCGGGCAGATACAGGTGCTTTTGAAACCAGGCCGACAACAATCCAAAGGCCAGCGCCAGAACAAAGAACGGGCTGGTGCAAATCACATCCCGGCCGCTGATCCGTCCGCGCCGGAAGGCCGCGCCGCCGAGCAGCAGCAGCGGCAGCATCACCGTGGAAGTTTTGCTGAGCAGCGCCAGCACGAAGGCCGCGAGCGACAGCCCGTACCACAGCGCCGCCGGGCCAACCTGGCGTGCCGGGATGTTGTCCTTCCGCGGGAGGGAGGCGTCTTCATAGCGGACATAAAACAAGGCGGCCAGCAGGAAGAAAGGCAGCGAAAGCGTGTTCTTCATTTCGGCGATCCGGGCCACCGAGGCCACGGCCACCGGGTGAACGGCAAAAACCGCCCCGGCCAGCCATGCGCCCGGGATTTTCAGCCGCGCCAACAAACGCCACAACAACACCGCGCTCAGGGCATGAAGGGCCATGTTCACGGCGTGATACCAGCCCGGTTTTGCGCCCCAGGCCAGCCATTGCGCCCAAAATACAAACGTCGAGAAGGCCCATTCCGTTTGGAACCAGACCGTGGAAGGCCCCAGTTGCCCCGTCACCATCGGGTTGTCCTCCGCGATCAGCCGCCGGTCATCCATCAAAAAACTTCCCGGCAGGATGGGGCGGTAGGCGATGAGAACCAGGGCGCCGATCAAGAGCACGCCCAAAACGAGACGCAGGCGGCTGCCGTCAACCTCCAGGGCGCGACCAATCCCCGCCCAGCCGCGGCGCAAAGCGCCGGCATCCGGTCCGGCGGGGAGAGGACAGGGCAGCGATGCGGCGTTTTCCGATGATTCTTGAATAAGCTTTTTATGGATTAGAGCGTCCATCCCGATTTTCTGCTCAATTCGTCGCGCGCCAAAACCGGCCAACGAAATCCGCCCGCCCGTCGCGTCCTGCGCTGTCGTACCCATTCTCCGTCGGCGTCCTTTCCGCGGAGAGGCCATTACGCTAAAGAACGCCAGCCTGGTTGTCCATCGGGCAACCCTGCTTTCTTTGTAGGGAGAATCCTCACAAGCCCGCGGGGAAATGCAAAATGCAAAATGCAAAATGCAAAATGCAAAATGAAGAATGGGAACCTGGCGCGGAAGTGCAGGCGGGAAGACAAGCCAGCCGCGCGCCGGAAGGGGCCCCCAGCCGAGGGGAACCGTCCGCTTGACGGTTGATTAAATGACAGTAGAATGACACTATGAAAACACTGACCGTGACCGCCGCCCGCCAGAATCTCGGCGCGTGGCTGAAAAAGACCCTGCAGGGCGAGGATATCGGCGTGATGATTGACGGCGCGGTGGTGGCGTTCCGCCCGGTCAAGGTTTACTCGGAGGATTACGCCACGCAGGAATACGGCGCCACGCCGGAGGAATTGGATCGCTTTGTCCTCAAGGCAAACCAGGAATTGGACGCCGACCGAAAAGCCGGGCGTCTGAAGCGCTTCCATGGAAAGCTGGCCCGTGGCTAAACCGGCCGTCCTGCTCAGTCAACGATTTTTTGCATTGGAGCGTTATCTACCTGATCAGCGAGTGGGTCATCCGCCTCACGATGCTGGTCTATGTCCCCCGGCAGCGCACGGCCGCCGCGGCGCGCGCCTGGCTGCTGCTTATTTTTTTGCTGCCGTGGCCCGGCATCATTTTCTACGCGCTGGTGGGGCGCATTTATTTGCCCAAGGACCGGCTGGTCCGGCAGGAGGGGGCATCGAAAAAAATCCGCCTCGTGCAGGAGCAGTTCCTGGCCCGGGGCCACTCCCTGCCCAGCCTGCCGCCCCATGTCTCGCCGCTGGCGGCGCTGGCCGCGCGGCTGGGCGATTTTGAACCGCTCCAAGGCAACAAGGTGGAGTTGCTCACCGATTACCAAGGCTCGATCGGGCGGCTGATTGCGGACATTGAGGCGGCGCACCGTCATGTCCATTTGTTGTGTTATATTTACGAGGACGATGAGACGGGGCGGCGGGTGGCGGAGGCGCTGGCCCGCGCGGCGGCGCGTGGCGTGAAGTGCCGGGTGTTGCTGGACGCGGTGGGGTCGAAACGGGCGTTGCGAGGGCTGGCGCCGAAGATGCGGCGCGACGGGGTGGAAGTGACGGCGCTGTTGCCGGCGGGCCTTTTCCGGCGCAACGCGGCGCGCTTTGATTTGCGCAACCACAGGAAAATTGCGGTCATTGACGGCGGCATCGGCTACAGCGGATCGCAGAATATTTGCGACGGGCAATTTGTGAAAGGGTTCCCGAACCAGGAGCTGGTGGCGCGGCTGGCGGGGCCGGTGGTCTGGCAGTTGCAGGCCGTTTTTTTGGCGGATTACTATCAGGAAACCACCACCGTGCTCGATGGCATGGAGATTTTTCCCGAGCCGGCGCAGACGGGCGAATCCATCGCCCAGGCGCTGCCAAGCGGACCGGGCTACGGGCGGGAGAATGCGCAGGAATTGTTGATCGCGCTGCTCCATGAGGCGCGGGAGCGGGCGGTTCTGACGACGCCGTACTTCGTGCCGGACGAGCCGTTCCTGGAAGGGATGCGGGCGGCGGCGCGGCGCGGCGTGGCCGTCCACCTGGTGGTGTCGGAACACGCCAACCAGCGCCTGACGCAACTGGCGCAGCGCTCTTTTTACGACGAGCTGCTGGAGGCCGGGGTGAAGATTCATCTCTACAAGCCGCATTTTCTCCACGCCAAAAACCTGACGATTGACAACGACGTGGCGCTGGTCGGCTCGGCCAACATTGACATCCGCTCCTTCGCGCTGAACGAGGAGATCAGCCTGTTGTTTTACGACGCGGGAACGGTGGCGGCGCTGCACCGCATACAGGACGATTACCTGGCGCAAAGCACCCTGCTGGACGCCGGGGAATGGCGCGGGCGGCCGCTGGCGGCGCGCACGGTGCAGGGCGTGGCAAGGCTGGCGGATTCGTTTCTCTGAAAATGCAAAATGCAGAATGCAAAATGCATAATGAAAGCATGGCGGCAGTGAACGGGGTCCAGAAACGAGCCTGGGAATATTCGCGCAGGAGACAATGATGGCTGCCAGAGAGCGTAGGGTCCGAAAAATCGCTTTTGACTCATTTCACCCCGTTTCTTCCCATCGCTTGGACCCTCACAAAACCCTTGATTCTATTGGCGAAAATCGTGTTTTGCCCGTTTTCAGCGCGACCGCAGAAACTCATCAAAACGGAAATGAAACCAGCACAGCAACTAGCACAAATCAGGAAAGTCCGCAGTCCTCTTGTCTGAAAAGGGGATTTCCCCGCGGCTCGTTCCCGTGTCGTCATCCGGCTTGCTCAAGGCAGGAAGGCCAAGCCGAATGCCAACACGCGAACGCTCCGCCCCGACGAGTGCCTGGTCGTGCCGTCATTGTCCCCAAGATTGCGCCCCGGCTGCCCTCGCAACATTGGAGACAATGCCGTCACCAGCAGGAAAGGCGTGGACGGCCAGTGACCCGCCTGTCCTGTCATGACTTTGTGGACAACCAAGTGCGGCTGCAACTGTTCGTGCTGGCCTACAACTTGGGCAACTTTCTGCGGCAGGCCGTGATGCCCCGTGCGGTGCGTCACTGGACATTGACGACGTTGCGGGAGAAAGTGATCAAGATTGGGGCGAAGATCGTGCGCCATTCCCAGCAGATCATCTTCCAGTTGGCGGAGGTGGCGGTGGCGAGAGAGTTGTTCCGGCCGATTCTGGAAGGGATTGGGCGGCTGAGATTGGCAACGGTGTTATGAGGATGATGAAAGAAACCCAACAATCGCAGGGGAACACCGAAACTACGGAGGACGTGTCTTTGCGTGCGGCGGAAAAGCGCGTGAAAAGGCACCAAAGGTCAACGCAGCGCTCCCTTTTCCAGAGAATAAGCGGACTGAAAAAACGGCGGACTGAAAAAAGCGCTTGCAAATCCGTGGAACTGGACGAAATTCACGAAAAATGCCGCGCTGGTCGTGGGCTAGAAACCAAATGTGAGATGTCAGGTTGGATCATATTATGAAGAAGCTTGTTTTGTTTGCCACCATTTTGTCCTCAGCGTTGACCGCGCACGCGCAATACTTCTTCACCAATGGAAACCTGGCGATTGAACGGCTCGGCACCGCCAGCGACCCGGCTGGCACCAGCGGTGGCACGCCGATTTACATAGACCAATATGATACCAACGGGAACCTGCTTGGCACCATTGCCATTCCAGCCACCAACAGCGTCAGCGTCACCAACGCGCTGGTTGCCTCTGGTAACACCAATACCGAAGGCCATTTCACCCTGTTGATAGACGGAACCAAACTGGTGCTGGTTGGCTACGACACCAGCGCCGGTGGGAGCGGCATCAGCAGCAGCACAACGAATGCGGTCCCGCGCGCTGTCGCCACAGTTGACTACAACGGCAATTACCAGATGCAGTTCAACAACGCCGGTTATTCTGGAGGGAACATTTGCGAGGCTGTCTCCGACGGAACCAATCAATTTTGGACCGCCGGCGCCAACGCTGGCATTCAATATTTCTCCACGCCTGGGGCAGCCCCGGTGCTCATCGAGGGGGGGAACACCAACAATCGAAACCTTGAGATTTGCAACGGCATCTTGTCTTGGACGACAGATTCAACGAGTGGCGGGGCCTCGGTTGGAATCGAGACTTTCGGGGATTTGCCCACATCAACCACCGCCATCGCCAGCCTCATACCGGACGAGTCGTCCACCGTCAGTCCTTATGATTTTGCCATCAGCCCGGACGGGACCCAAGCTTATCTTGTGGACAATGGCAGTTTTTCAGGCGGCATCATCAGCTACCAAATCACTTTGATCTATGAGGGTGGGTTCCCCCCGGTTTATGCCAAGGTGTGGTCCCAGCAATATATTCTCCCCGTTAACGTCACCACCCACGCCAGCGCTCTCTCCCTGGTCGTGGAATGGAACGGCGGCGGCAGCCATGGCGGCAACGTCATTTACGCGATCACTTCGGACACCGCGCCACTGCTGGTCAAGATCATTGACAACGGAAGCTCTTCGACCCCCACCACGCTGGCCACCTCCCCAACCGCGTCGCTTTTCCGCGACGTGAAATTCGTCCCGCTTCCCCCCGGCAGCGGCATGACTCCCCTCGGCTACGGGCCGGCCATCGCCACCGGCGGCCAGCCGAGCAACGACACGGTTTACGTTGGCCAAAATGCCTCCTTCACCGTCAGCATTATGGGAAACGCGACCACGCCGGTCTATTATCAGTGGTATTCGAACAATATGGCCGTCCCTGACGAAACTAACGCGGTCGCGACCATTTTCAGCACGACCCTCGCGCAGAATGACACGCCGTTTTACGTAATGATCACCAATGCTTTTGGCGCGGTCACAAGCCAGGTGGCGACTTTGTATGTCAAGGGACAACCTCCAAGCATTGCATCGATTTCACCCAGCAACGTGGTGCTCAATGCCGGCGCTTCTGCGACCTTTACAGTGACGGAGGTCGGCACCAGTAATTCCTATTTCTGGTATCAGAACAACAGCGGTCCGCTGAGTGACGGCGGGGGTCTTTCAGGCAGTGCCACGGCGGCGCTGACAATTTCACCCGCGTATGAGGCCGACACGGGAAGTTACGCGGTGGTGGTGAGCAATTCCTATGGATCGGTGACGAGCGCGCCGGTCATTTTGCGGGTTATGGATCCGGTGATCACTCTCCAACCGATGGGCGTCACCAATATCGGCGGGGCTGCCGGCGCCGACCCAACCCTCGAAGTTATTGCGGTCGGCACACCAAATCTGACTTATCAGTGGCTTTCCAACGGTGTGCCAATCCCGGGAGCGCAGGGCTCCAACTACACTGTCTCATCTTCCCCCGGAGTTCCAGCCACTTACTCGGTAATTGTCGCCAACGGACTGGGTGCCGGCGTCACCAGCCAGGGGGCCACCGTAATGATTCAGCCCGCCGCCACGGTCGCTGTTCAAAACGCGCAGTTTTTCCAAATCAAAGGACCTGCAGCAACGGGCATCATCGGGTTGCAAGCAGACGGCTCGCTGATGTGGACCAACGCGCAAACGAACGCAACTTATACCATCCAGAAGGCCGCCACACTTGGCAACGTTTCCAATTGGATGGACTTCGTCCACATTCTGACCACCTCCTTTATTTTAACCAACAAGGTTCTTATTGAAATCCCACCCCCCGGCATGGTTTGGATTCCTGGTGGGACCTTCACCATGGGGAACGCTCTTGCTAATGTTCTTGTGACAAACGACACCTATGATTATATTCTCAATACGGGTTATCTTGAGGTTTCTTCGACAAATTATGCAGTTTACGAGGGGGATGCCAGCCCCACTAACATAACATTGCTGACGGGGTTTTTCATGGACGAGAACCTGGTGAGTTTAAGCCAATGGCGGTCGGTTTGCGAATACGCGACCAATGATGAGATCTACGGTATTTATGAATTTGCCAACCCGGGTTACGCCAAAGCCTGGAATCATCCGGTGCAGGGTGTAGATTGGTATGACTGCGCAAAGTGGTGCAACGCACGGTCGGAGCAAGCGGGTTTACTGCCGGTGTATTACACCAACGCGGATATGGATTCGCTCTCGGTATTTAGAACCGGCGAACCGGCTGTGGTGTACGCTAATTGGGCGATCCTCAGCAGCTATCGCCTGCCGACAGAGGCAGAGTGGGAGATGGCTGCACGAGGCGGGCAGGTTGGTCAAAGGTTTCCGTGGGGCAACACCATTACTGAAAGTCAGGCCAACTACTCGTCTATAAAGCAGATTTACTTGAATATTCCCATTATCGGTGGGGGGGGTTATGGTTTACCAGATTACATCAAAACAATTTATTCCTGGCCTTACGATATAAATGGCAGTGTGGATTTACAACAGCCAGCTTCCCCCAATCCGGTCTTCGCGACCACCGTTCCTTATACCAGTCCGGTGGGATGGTTTTCAGCGAATTCTTATGGACTTTACGACATGGCAGGGAATGTCAACGAGTGGTGTTGGGATTGGTACGGAACGCCGTATGGTCAATCCTCGCCCGACGCTTCAACCTATGCTTTAACCTTTTCAGGTCCTCTCACAGGGAGCACCCGTGTAGTGCGCGGCGGCAGTTGGGCCTCACTAGCCGAGCAAGCACAGTGCGGATTTCGCAACTCGCAAGCCCCCAACTTGAACACCGTCCCCAACCTCAATATCCAAGGCAGCTTCTCCGCCGGTGGAGACCCGGTTGGCTTTCGCTGCGTGAAGCAGTTTTCACCGTCATCCCGCTGAGCGAGATGGCGTATTTTAAGGCGATTGAAAATGAGCGGTTTGCACAGCAAAAGCGATGTGATCGATTTCAATTAAAACGGATCCCCCGACGCTTCCATCAAATCGTTTTGCAAATCCGTTTCTGTCGCCGGCCCCACATCCATGTTGTCCGCTTTCGCTGGCCGGGATTCCTGCCAGCGCACTTCCGCCGCCTCATCAAACGCCAACTCCGTGAATTTCCGCAACAAAGCCGAATCCGCCGCGATCATGCTCTTTTTCCCCGCCTCATCCAGATACGGAAAGGGGTCTTGCGCAAACTCCCGCAACATCATCGCCGCCACGCCGCTTTCAAACTGGCCTTTGCCAAACAGCAACGGCACCGGGATGGACGCGATAATCTCGCCCAGGTAATAATGCCAGCGTGAACCGAAATAATCCGCAAAGTCGCCATACTCCTGAAAATGCAGCATGGACGCCGCCAGCCTGAGCCGGGTCCGGTGAATGAGATTGCCCAGGGTGTGCGGGGAGAACCGCATGGTGAATCTTTGGCTCAGACTGCGGGAAAACCGCACCAGCCGGTTTTTGCGCCCAGCCGGGACCAGCCCAAAGGACTTGGACAAATACCCGGCCACATACCGGGCGACCGCTGCGCCGGTTTTCTTGATCGGGAGCAGTTCCACCCGCCCGAAACGATACTTGCAGCAGGTTTGCCGCAACACCTGCCATTCCGCCGCCAGCGCCGCATTGCGCAGGTGCTTCCCGCGCCGCATCCAGTAAGGCAGCTTGTAGTTGGAGAGGGTTTCAACGTCCGTGCCGGTCCGAATGTCCGCTTTGGTGGACACCACCACATGGAGATGCCACACGCCGTCTCTGTGCGGTTCCAGAACACAAATCCAATCTTCGTAACGCCTGGTGACGACGTTGGACGCGAAGGAATGCCAGCGCGCCTGGACGAAATCCAGGTCTTTGGCCTGCTCCCGCAATTTCCGCGTGGCTTCCGATCCTCTGCCACTCCCTGGCACACCAAAGGACAGGGTGAGCAGTCCGACCCTGTTGATACCGTGCTTTCTCACCACCCCTTCAATAGCCGTGCTGATCCGGTGACGGCCTTTCTTGCGGTAAGGGGAGAGCGGTTCAGGCTTGATTCTCTCCTTTTCAATGCAGCTATTGCTATTATGACAAGGAAGGGCGGGGCGGGCGGCCCTGACGGGCCGCACCGCCCCCGCCCCTTCCGCGTCGCCAGTTGGAGCCACATCCGGCCGCAGAACCGGCGAGCAGTGGTGCTCGCTGTCCGGTTCTGCTCGTTCTAACGCGCCACCGAGGCTCTGGGGACTCACAGGCCCCCCTCCCGCTGGCGAATTGGAACCTTGTGGACTTGCGCAAAATCGCCCGCCGCCGCCCTCTTGTTGAATTTATCAATGGCCTCCTGGGTGAGATATTGGCGGCCCGCGATGTTGACCGTTTGGAGCCAGCCCTTCTTGCGCCAGCGCCAGGCCGTGCAGGCCGTCACGCCCACACGTTGAAGCCATTGAGAAAGGCTGATGATCGCACCGGGAGCTAGGGCGATTGACCCAGGAATGGCGGACGGAACCCCAAGAGGTTTTCCCCAAACCGACGGCGAAGAAATTGATATTGTGTCCGACATGGACACAACCTACGATAACTACATACCGTCGTCAACCTTTATGTCTTGCCCGGTGAATCTTGGTCCTTGGCCCCGGCAAACGCCGCGACCCACTGCTCTTTGATGCTCGGTTCTTTCCAGGGCCGCCCCGCCTGCCGTTGCAGCTTCACGAAGGACTCCAATTCGTTGGCGGAGAGCCACTTCTTTCCCAGCAGATCAATCGGATGCAGGGTCCCCTCTTTCACCAGGTCATTGACCCGCTGCTTGCTCACCCCCAGGACGGTCGCCGCACTGGCAAACGGCAGCAGACCGCCTTCCCGGCTGGTTATGGCGCGGAGATTGCGAAAGACATCCAGAATGCCTTTCTTCACTTTCCGCTGCGGCAAATCACCAGTTGCGGCGGCAGACGGGGTATCGGCTGGCTTTATCATGTCCAAAGGATAGTTTATCGGTTTATGAAGGTCAATGGTTATTTTGCGCGTCATGCCGCCGCCACACTTCCGAGAATCACCGGCCCGAAATTCACCCGTTGCGCCTGCCGTTGCGCGTGCTCATTCGACAGATGCCCATACACCTTGCCGATCAATACGCCGCCGTCCTGGTGGCCGACCCACTTGGCAATCGTCATGAAGTCAATCCCCGACATGACGCACATGGAGATGAAGAAGTGGCGGCACAGGTGGCAGGTGAAATCAGGAATCCCCGCTTTCTCGCGCGCTTTGGTCAGGGCCTTGTTCAGCGTCACGGTAGGCGCGTCAGCATCCCCCCGGCGCGGGGAAGGGAAGATGAAGTCCGAATCCGGCTGGCGTCGTTTCGCCATGTCGAAGAGCAGCGCCTTGAGTTTGGGGTTAAAATCCACGACCCGGGCCTTGCGGTTTTTCGTCTGGCCGTCACTGCCAACGGTCAGTTGCCCATTGACCAGGTCCACACCCTGCCAGCGCAGCCGAAGCGTCTCAGACCATCTGCCGCCGCTGTAGGCCATCATTTGAATGAAGTCCGAGAGCATTTGGCCCGTCATCGGCACTTCCGCAACAGCCGCCCGACAAATGCGGTCAATCTCATCCGGCGTGACCAACCGCCGCTTTTTGGCCTCTTGATGCAGCCACTGGACGCCCTCGATTTGCAGACCGGCCAGAAGCCCCTCAGCGACGGCGTGACGCAACACGTTGCGGAGTGTGACGATTTCCAGGTTGATGCTCCGCCCTGACATGCCCTGCCCCTTGCGCACAGCCATGTAACGCATGACGACCGCCTTCGTGATTTCCTTTATCCGCAGTTCGCCGATCACCGACACCAGGGCGTTGATGCTTGTGCGCTCCCGGTGAACCGTGTTTGGCGTCTTGTTTTTCAACGCCTCGCAGTAATCCAGGTATTGCTTGGCGTATTCGCCAAAGGCCGGCGTGCGTTTGGGGGAGAGCTTGAGTTCCTTGTCTTCGCGTTTGCCCTTGAGCCGGTTCATCACCTTGACCGCATCGGGCACGGTGGACACCGGCTTGCCATCGGCATCCTCAAGGCGGACGCGCCGCACCATTTTCTTGCCGGTGGCCTCATCGTCAATGGTCAGTTGCGCGTAAAAGGCTTCGTTGCGCTCCCAAAGGCCCCGCACTCTGCGCTTGCGTTGGTCAAAGACCTTGGCGTATTGTCCTGAACCATGTTGATGAACTGTGACAGATTGGTTGCCGGTAGTGCTTGCGGTTGCATTGCATTTCATGCCGTAACACTAGCACAACCACTAGCACAACGTCAATTTAAATATTTCGTTTGCGTCGTAAGTGCTTGCAAATGAACGGTTGGCAGGATAGCTCAGTTGGTAGAGCAGAGGACCGAAAATCCTCGTTTTCCGGCACCAACCAAGCCACAATGCCTCCATGAGGAAGCGGTTCCGCAACGTAGTGATACTTTTTGGGGTTTGTGGTCTTAGTGCGGCGGGATTATATGCCCTCTATCCCCGGGAGCCATCTTTCGAGGGAAGGCGCTTAAGCGAATGGATTCTGACCGCGCATGATAAAGAGCCGGGGCCGGAAAAAGAAAAAGCTCTCACAGTGGTCCGCCAATTGGGGCCTGAATCAATTCCCTTGTTTTTGCATTGGCTCCGAAGTAATGAGGGTCCGTCATGGAATGAAAGAGTTCACGACGCGGAATCATGGTTAGTGGCGCATCGCCTTCTCAAACCTCATCCAATTGGAGGCACTGGCAGCGGCCCCGGCCACCGCCTCATTGCTGAATATGCGTTGGCTGAGCTCGATCCGGCAGGAAAGAGAGTTGTCATGCCCGTGCTCATCAGGATGCTCGGAGACAAGAAACACAAACCAGACGAATCCAGTGAAACAGCCGGAACCGCGTTCCTGGTTTTGCCCAAAATGGCGCCCGATTCAATTGCCCCGTTGATTGACGCTCTTGCCAGTCAGGATGTCCAAGTCTGGATGCTGGCCGCAGGCGCACTCGGAAACATCGGCCCCGATGCAAAGGCGGCCATCCCCGTACTGGAAAAAAGGCTCGCGGATAACGATGTCCACACGAGGGTGGGCGCGGCGGAAACCATTGTCAAACTTGGGGGCGATCCCGACAAGTTTATCCCCGTTGTAATTCAAAGTTTGCTGGAGGTGAAACGGGACAACATGGATTACTCCCTGGATATTTTGGTTCGTTACAAAGAACATGCCAAGGCCGCTGTTCCCGTTCTCTTAACTATTTTAAGTAATACCCCTCAATCCAGCAACTCAACTAACAATGCTCTCCGTAATGGTGTAATGAATGCCCTCCACGAAATCGATCCCGGAGCTGCCGCCAAAGCTCAACTGCCACAACAATCGAATGACAATTAACATTCCCGGTGAAATCGGTGCCGGACCTTGTTTTCAAATTGACGTCTTCACCGCATTTTTAGCCGGCGCTAACGTAAGGTGGGGAGGTGAAGGAATCGTCGGCGAAGATCTGGCGAGGATAGGTTTGGAGGTAGGAGGCGATTTCGGCGAGGAAGGCGGCGCCGTATTCGGCCAGCTTTTTCTCGCCCACACCGCTGATGCGCATGAATTCATCGCGGCCGGCGGGGTAGTAACGCGCCATCTGCCGCAGGGCCACGTCGGAAAAAACGATGTAGGCGGGCAGGTTTCTCTCGTCGGCCAGCCGCTTGCGCAAGCGGCGCAGTTGCTCGAACAGCGCCTCGTCGCAGGCGATTTCTCCGGCGCGGGCGCGCCTTTCCGGGGCGGCGGGAGCGGTCACGGGTTGTGTCAATATTATCGTCCGGCGGTCGCGCAGGGCGGCGCGGCCCTCGGAGGTCAGCTCCAGCACGCTGAACTTTTCCGCCGCCTGGCGCAGGTAGCCCAGGCGGATCAATTCGCGCCCAATGGCCTGCCATTCCCCGCGGCTGTGCTCCCCGCCAATGCCGTAGGTGGACAGGGTTTCGTGCCGCCAGCGGCGGATTTCCTCCGAATCCGCCCCGGTCAAAATCTCGACGATGCGGTTCAAACCAACGCCGAAGCCGCTTTTTTGCGCGACGCGGAAAACGCAGGAGAGAAACTTGAGGGCGGCCTGGGTGCCGTCGAAGGTGGCGCGCGGGGAAAGGCAATTGTCGCAGCCGCCGCAGTTGCCGCCCGGAAAAGTCTCGCCGAAGTAGCGCAACAACTCGGCGCGGCGGCAGGCGGAGGAATCGGCGTAATGGACGATTTGCTGCAATTGTTCGCGGGCGACGCGCTGTTCGGCGGGCGGTTTTTCCTCGATGAACCCTTGCTGCTTGATGGCGTCGCCGGCGCTGAAAAGCAAAAGGCACTCGGCCGGGAGGCCGTCGCGTCCGGCGCGGCCGGTTTCCTGGTAGTAGCCCTCGATGTTTTTGGGCAGATCGTAATGGATGACGAAGCGGACGTTGGATTTGTTGATGCCCATGCCGAAAGCGATGGTGGCGCAAATGACGCGGACTTCGTCGCGCAGGAAAAGTTCCTGGTGCTCGGTGCGCTCGCCCCGGGCCAATCCGGCGTGGTAGGGGCGGGCGGGAATGTTGTTTTCATTGAGCTGGGCGGCGAGGGCGTCGGCCCTATTGCGGCTCTGGCAATAAATAATTCCGCTGTCGCGCGGGCGGGAACGGAGGAACTCAATGACCTGCCGGGAGGGTTTGGCCTTCATGACGACGCGATAGGTCAGATTGGGGCGGTTGAAGCTGGCGACGAAGCGGCTTGCCTCGCGCAAATGCAGTTGTTCGACAATATCCTCGCGCACGCGGGCGGTGGCGGTGGCGGTCAGCGCCATCATGGGCACGCCGGGAAAGAGCGGGCGCAATTGGGAAAGCTGCCGGTATTCGGGCCGGAAATCATGGCCCCATTCGCTGATGCAATGGGCCTCGTCCACGGCGATCAAATTGACTTTCCAGCGCTGGAGATCGTCCAGGAAACCGGGGAGCATGAGCCGTTCGGGGGCGGCGTAGAGGAGGCGGTATTGGCCTTGATGAAGGCCGCGAAGCCGCGGGCGCGATTCCCCGGCGGCGAGGGAGGAATTGAGGAAGGTGGCGGCGATGCCGGCGGCCTGGAGCGCGTCCACCTGGTCTTTCATCAGGGCGATCAAGGGCGAAACGACGACGGTCAGGCCGGGCCGGAGGAGGGCGGGCAGTTGGAAGCAGAGCGATTTGCCGCCACCGGTGGGGAGGAGGGCAAAAACATCGCGTCCGGCGAGGGTGTCGCCAATGATCTCGCGCTGGAGCGGGCGAAAGGAGGTGAAGCCGAAAAACTTTTTCAGCGGCGCGAGCAAGGCACTTTCATCCGGGTTCATCCGAGCGAATGATAAAGGACAAATGATGAAGTAAAATGATAAACAAAGGGAAGCCGGGAAGCGATATTACGTTGGAATTGGGGAGTGGTTTTGGTCCGCGAAATGAAGCGAACCCCGAACGCTGGACGGGGCGGTTCCGCCGCCGCCCGGCGTGGCCGAGCTTCCGCCGTCGTTAAAACTTTGGCGGACGAGATGGCGGACAAGGGAGTATTTTGCCGGTGCTTTTTCGTTGCAAAAATTGGACGATGAACCATGATGATTCCTAATGAACCTCGCCGCGCCACAGAAGCCCTGTTCTTTGAACCCGCATATTGAAATCCGGCCATATCCTGCCCGCCTTCAATCATCGTCATGCTGGCGCAGCGTCCTGGCTTTGTTGGCCGCGCCTTTGGCGGCCGGACTGTTGGCGGGATGCATGGGTTCGCAGGGCGGCGGCGGCGCCGCTCCGACGACCCCGGCCGATGGCCTGGGCGAAGTGACTCTGGGGGCAGGCTGGCAGATGCAGGAAGCGGGCCAGGTGGCGGAGACCCGTGGCGAAGCCATCTCCCAGCCCGGCTACGCGCCCAGGAATTGGCATCCCGCCACCGTGCCGGGGACGGTCCTGACAACGCTGGTCAACAATAAGGTTTATCCGGAACCGCTCTGGGGCGAGAACAATCGTCCCAACCTCATTCCAGAGACGCTTTGCCGCAGCTCCTATTGGTACCGCGTCCCGTTCACCGTCCCGGCCAGCCATGCCGGCAAACGGACCTGGCTGAATTTCCACGGCATCAACTACATGGCCGAGGTCTTCGTCAACGGCCACAAGGCGGGCGACATCAAAGGCGCGTTTGTGCGCGGGCTTTTTGACGTGACGCCCTTCGTGCAGCCCGGCGCGGCGGCAGTGCTGGCCGTCCATATCCTGCCTCCCCTGCATCCTGGCAACCCGCAGGAACAAACCGTGGAACTGGGGCTGGGACCCAATGGCGGCGATTTGACGCAGGACGGGCCGACCTTTGTGGCCTCGGTGGGCTGGGATTGGATTCCGGCCATTCGCGACCGGGAGATGGGCCTTTGGCAGAAGGTCACCCTCACCTCCAGCGGCCCGGTGGTCTTGCGCAATCCGCTCATCACTTCCGATTTGCCCCTTCCGCGAACCGACTCGGCGGATTTGAATCTTGAAGTCACGGTGAAAAACCTGACCGACGCGCCGCAAACCGGCCTGCTGCGCGGCTCCTTCGGCGGCGCCAGCTTCCAGGTGCCCGTCTCGCTTGCCCCCGGGGAATCCAAGCTTGTCAAGTTGACGCCTCTGGAAACGCCGCAGTTGCATGTCCCCAACCCGCGCCTGTGGTGGCCCAACGGCTACGGCGATCCCAGTTTATACACCATGCGCTTGCGGTTTGAGGTTGGCGGCGGGATTTCCGACCGTCAAGATTTCAACTTTGGCATTCGCAAAATTCAGGTACCGAAGTGCCGGACTCGGAGTTTCTCACCCTCTCGGTCAACGGGGTGCGGGTCTTCTGCCAGGGCGGCTGCTGGGGATTTGACGAGGCCTTGAAACGCAGCCCGCGCCCGCGCCTGGAAGCCCAAATCCGCTTCCAGAAGGAAGCCCATTACGTCATGCTCCGCAACTGGGTCGGCCAAAGCACCAGCGATGATTTCTATGACCTGTGCGACCGCGCCGGGCTGATGGTCTGGGACGAATTCTTCGAGGCCAACAAGAGCGATGGTCCGGCCGCGACCGACGTGGACCTCTATCTGGCCAACGTCCGCGACAAAGTGCTGCGCTATCGCAATCACCCTTGCATCGCCCTGTGGTGCGGACGCAATGAGAGCGACCCGGCGCCGCCGGCGCTGGCCGCGGGCGTTTCCAACTTGATGAAGGAATTGGAGCCGTCCCGGATTTACCATGCCAACTCCGACGAAGGCCACGGCGTGCATTCCGGCGGGCCATATTCGTGGCGCCCGCCCGCCGCCTTCTACAATTACCCCACCTCGGGACGGGGCGTGGAAGTGTTCAAGACCGAGATCGGCTGCGTCTCCATTCCGACCCGGGAGAGCATCCTGGCCTGGATGCCGGAGAAGGACACGGCTTCCTTTCCCAACGACGATTGGGCCGAGCATGATCTGGCCCGCGGCAACAACAACGGCGATACTTACGTCAGCACGATTGGCGCGCGCTACGGCAACCTTTCCGGCGCGAACTTCTCCCTGGCCAAATTCGTGCATGAGGCGCAAATGGCCAACTACGAGGCCTACCGCGCCCTCTATGAAGGGCGGGAGGCCAAATTATTCACCGGCAGCACGGCGGCCCTGACCTGGATGAGCAACCCCGCCCAACCCAGCACCTGCTGGCAGATTTACAGCTATGACCTCGAACCGTTCGGCTCCTTCTTCGGCGCCCGCAAAGCTTGCGAACCCGTCCACGTCATGATGAATCAAGCCACTTTCGAACTCATGGTCATCAACCAGACCCCCAAAGCGCTGAGCGGCTTGACGGCTCGCGTCCGCGTCATCAATATGGACGGCTCCGTCGCCAGCGACAAGGCCACCCCGGTTTCCGCCCAACCCAGCAGCGCCACCCACCTTGGAGCCATTGAGTTTCCGGCCGGCCTCTCCGCCGTGCATTTCGTCAAAACCGAACTCCACGACGCGCACGGCCGGCTGGTTTCAGACAACTTCTACTGGCGCGGCCTTAGCCCCAACGATCTCACCGCGCTGAACGACCTTCCGCCCGCCCCCATTGAAGCCAAGATACGCCGTTACGATGCCACACCCGCAGCAACCCCATCCCCGCCAGGGTGGAACCGCTCAGCCCCCATTGAAGCCCCTGTCCGCCATCCCGATGCCGCCGGCAAATGCCTCCTCGACGTCACCCTCTCCAACCCCTCCCAAGTCGTGGCCCTGATGACTCACATCCAACTGCGCAAACAACATTCCAACGAGCGCGTGCTGCCCGTCTATTACGACGACAACTACATCTCGCTCTTGCCGGGGGAGAGCAGAACCATCCATGTGGAAGCGGCCTCCAAGGATCTGGGCGGGGACAATCCCCTGATCGTGGTGGACGGCTGGAATCCCGTCGTGCAGAGCCGCAGCTTCAGCGGCGGGGTGAGCATCGCGCCCAACACCCCCGCCCTGGTCATCAGCGCTCCCGCCGCCAAACTCTAATCAACCTTAAGGCCTTGTTTATGAACACTAAATCCAATCGCAGAAGTTTCCTGAAAAAATCGGCCGCCGCCACCCTGTCGGCCCCGCTTATCATGAGCCTGGAAGAATACGCGCTGGCAGGCCAGGGCAGCGCCGCCGCGTCGCCCACGGCCGCGCCTTCCTCCAAGGCCACGCTGCCCGCCGGCATGATTGGCAAAGTCAAGGTCAGCCGGCTGATCTGCGGCGGCAACCTCATCAACGGCTACGCTCATAGCCGCGACTTGATTTACGTCTCTTCCTTGCTCAAGCACTATTTCACCGACGAGAAGATCATCGAAACCTGGTCCCTCTGCGAGCAGCACGGCATCAATACCATGATTCTCTTCCCTGGGGATCCGCAAGCGGTCAGCCTTTACCAGAAATATCGCGCCCAGGGGGGCGGCATTCAGTATCTGGCGCAAATCGCCCCGGACAAGGACGATCTGAAAACCGAGGTGCTGCGCGCCCGGGACGCCGGGGCGGTGGGCGCCTTTCTGGTGGGCAACCTGGGCGATGCCTGGACGCGCGAAGACGGCCTCCAGTTGATCGGCCAGTTGCTGTCCAATATCAAGGCGCAGGGCCTGATTGCCGGCATGGCCGCCCACGAGCTGCGCAGTGTCCAGGCCGTCGAGAAGGCCGGTCTGGCCCCGGATTTTTACATGAAGACCCTGCACGACACCAATTATTGGTCCGCGCGCCTGCCCGACCAGCTCCAAGAGGTGATTGATAATTACGCCACGGACAACTACTGGTGCAAAGATCCCAAGGAGACGATCGCTTTCATGTCCGAAGTCGCGCGCCCCTGGATCGCCTATAAGGTGCTGGCGGCGGGCGCGATCAATCCCCGCTCAGGATTCAACCATGCGTTTGAAAATGGCGCCGATTTCGCCGCCGTGGGCATGTTCGACTTTCAGATTGCCGAGGACGTTGCCGCGGCCAATGCGGTTCTGAAAACGACGCAAAACCGCGACCGAAAATGGTACGGCTCAAATAACGTGTGATGCAAGGAGAGAACTTCGCCGACGAATTCGCCCTCTACGCCATCCATCTTTACAAGCTTTCACCATAAGGCCCTGGCGCCCTTCGCCCTGGGTTTGCCGGAGGGCAGGAGTCTGGCAGTCCATTCAACCTGTCCTTGAACCCGTGTCATCAATTGGCCGCGCTGGCGGCGCGCCGGGCCGCCCCAAAGCGGCTGCCGTTATTATTCATCATGGCTCCCCACCCCGGGGCCAGCAAAAAATTCCCGAAAAGAGGGCTTGCCAAGCGGGCGGGGACTGACTACCTTTCCCAACTATTTTGCGGACGCCGTGTGGACGGCGGGCGGTAATAACCCGTGGCTCCGCGCCGCCACGCAATGACAAAATTATGGCAGTCAGAATTCGCATGAAGCGGGTGGGAGCCAAGAATGCTCCTTATTTCCGCATCGTGGTGGCCGATTCCCGCAGTCCCCGCGACGGCAAATTTATCGAGGAGATCGGCACCTATCAGCCCCGCAAAAAGGGGGAGAATGTGCAGGTGGATGTGGAACGGGCCAAGTATTGGATCAGCAAAGGCGCGCAACCCAGCGGCACGGTTTCCAGCTTTTTGAAGAGACTGGGCAAGGCGGCGGCAGCTTGATCTTTACCGGCCTATGCAAGCGTTCCTGGAATTTGTCGTCAAAGGATTGGTGGATCATCCCGAACAAGCCACGGTCACTCCGGTGGTCAAGGATGCGCTGACGATTTATGAGGTGCGCCTGCATCCGGACGACGTGGGAAAAGTGATCGGACGCCAGGGCATCACGATCAACGCCATCCGCTCGCTCCTGCTGGCCGGCAGCGCCAAGAAGGGGCAGCGTTGCACCATGGAAATCGTGGAGGACAAACCGCGGCCCTGAGGCCGCGGACGCCGCGAGGGCGCCCCGGCGCGAGCATGAAAATTGAGGTGCTCACCCTGTTCCCGGAAATGTTCACCGGGCCGATGGACGCCAGCATCATCCAGCGGGCGCGCCAGACCGGATTGTTGGATTTGCGCGTGCATAATTTGCGCGATTATGCGCGCGACCATTACAAATCGGTGGATGACCGGCCCTTCGGGGGCGGGCCGGGAATGGTGCTGAAATGCGAGCCGGTTTTTGCGGCTCTGGAGGCGCTGGCCGGCGCGGAGACGCGGGTGGTCTTGCTCAGTCCGGCCGGACGGCTCTTCCGGCAGACGGTGGCGCGGGAATTGGCGGCCTGCCCGGCTTTGCTTTTTATTTGCGGGGCCTACGAGGGTGTGGATGAACGCATCTGCCAGGAGTGGGTGGACGACGAATTGTCCGTGGGCGATTATGTGCTGACCAACGGGACGCTGGCGGCCATGGTGGTGATTGACGCGGTGACGCGCCTGCTGCCCGGGGCGCTGGGCGATGAGCAGAGCGTGGTGGACGAATCCTTCAGCCGGGGGCTGCTGGAGTATCCCCACTATACGCGGCCGGCGGACTTCCGCGGGATGAAAGTGCCGCCTGTCTTGTTATCGGGCAACCACGCGGCGATTGAGAAATGGCGCCGGGAACAGGCCCTGGCGCGCACGGCGCAACGGCGGCCCGATTTGGCCGGGAAAGATCAGATTTTATGAACCAGATATTATTAGACAAAATTGAAGCGGAACAGTATCGCAAAGAACCGGCGGTTTTTGCGGTGGGTGACAGCGTGCGCGTCCATACCAAAGTGGTCGAAGGCGACAAGGAACGCATCCAGATTTTTGCCGGGGTGGTGATTGGCCGGCGGGGGCACGGATTGAATTCCACCTTCACCGTGCGCCGCATCAGTTATGGCGAGGGCGTGGAGCGTGTTTTTCCTGAGCATTCGCCCCGCGTCGAAAAGGTGGAAGTCGAGCGCAAAGGCTCGGTCCGCCGCGCCAAACTGACCTATCTGCGCCAGCGCATCGGCAAGAGCGCCACTCTGGTCAAGGAAAAAGAAGGCCGCGTGGTCAAAGCAGCGCCCGCCCGGGCCGCAGAGGCTCCGGCGGCGGAGCCGGCCCCGGCCCCGGCGCCGCAAGCCGCGGCCGCGGCTGCCGGTCCCGCCAAGTAGGGCCAAGGGGCCGGGCGCCAAGGTACCTTCCCGGCCGCTTACCAGGATTGCCGCAACATCTGCGGCGTCAAGCCTTTGGCCCGCAGACTCCTCAGGCTCAGCGCGTCATGCCGCTTGGCTAGGCGCACACCGGCGTCGTCCGTCACCAGCGGGCAGTGATAAAAGGACGGGGGCGTCAATTCCAGCGCGCGATAAAGCAATAGTTGACGCGCGGTGGAAAGGAGCAAGTCCGCGCCCCGCACCACCTCGGTGATCTGCATGGCCGCGTCATCCACCACCACCGCCAGTTGATAGGAGGGCACATCGTCGTGCCGCCAGACCGGAAAATCGCCAAAATCCCGGCCGGCCAGGAATTGTTGACTGCCGAAGAAGCCGTCGGCAAAACAGATCCCCTCCCCGTCCGGCACGCGGAAGCGCCAGTTGGCCCCTGGGGCGGCGGCGACCTCAAATGTCGTTCCCGGCGCGGGCCGGCAAGTCCCCGGGTAAACCGGTCCCTCTTCCCCGGCGTGGGGCGCTTGCAAGGCGCGCAGCACATCCCGCCGCGAACAACGGCACGGATAAATCCAGCCGGCCCGGCCCAGTTTTTCCAGCGCGGCGCGATAAAAACGGCCGCGCTCGCTTTGCGCGTAGGGGCCGAAGGGTCCGCCGCAGTCCGGCCCCTCTTGCCAGCGGAAGCCGAACCAGCGCAAGTCCTCCATCATGGCGTCCACAAACTCCAGGCGAAACCGCCGGGCGTCCATGTCTTCATTGCGGAGAACCAGTGTGCCGGCCGCGGCTTCGGCCCGCTGCTGGGCGGTCCAAAATGTCCGGGCATGGCCTAGGTGCAGGTAACCCGTCGGCGAAGGCGCTAATCGTCCGCGATACATTTAAATGAAAATTGCAGAATGCAAAACGGGAGGAATCCGCCAAAAGGCGAATTTGACCTGAAATGTGGTTGGTTGCACGGGGCCCCCCAAGGGCAGGAACTGAAACTAGGTGAAACTAGGTGAAACTAGGTGAAATTAACTGAAATTGATGTGAAAATGGGCTTGCGCTCGCTTCGCTTCGGCGCGGCCAGCGGGGTGGACCCGTCTTCGCTAAAGTTTCCGCCTTCGCTAAAGCTTCGGCGGACAGGACGGCGGACAGGAGGAGCCGGCCGAGAGAGACCGCCCCGGACGCCGGCCCGACCTTCGCCATCCGACTCTGATTCCTCGACTCTACGTTCCTTGCAGTCACATGGAGAAGTTAATCAATTAAGGGCAGGTTGTCAAAGGAAAAATGCGAAAAAATCGGATTTTTGCAATGTCTTAATCATTAGACACTTGGGTAGCCTGCCAAGCCCATAGCGCAAAGGAAAGAGGCCAAGGGTGGCCAAGCCGCCACCAAAACCGTCCCGAAGGACAGTCTGGCGCAAAGGCGCGGAGAGGGCAGCGCGGCAACGCCGCACCGGAATCCGGAATTGCCTGCAGGCTGAAGGCCGGCTTACCACACACATTAACGGAGCTACGGAAAAGAGAAATCAATCTGCGCCCATCTGCGTGATCTTTGGGCGGCCTAAAGAAGCGATTAAACGTAACCATTGATTATCCTGATGTCGCGATTGAAATTATCAATTAACACCATTGAGCAGGGTGAGTTATCTTTGGAGCCATGAGAACAAAACGCAATTCATTCTGCCGGAGGAAGGACCGTCTGGGGCGGCGGCTCAACCGGATCCGGCAAGGACTCATGAACGTCGGAAGCAAAAGAAGAAGAATCAAGACCGTCATGTTACCAGGGTTGACCATTTCACCTTCATGAAAACTTGCCGTCTTTCGCTCCTTTTTCACATAATGCTGCCTGTTGCCGGAGCCTTGGTCTTCACAGGATGTATTGCCTTGAGGGATAACGTGACGTTTTTTTGGGGCCCAATCAGCTATGACGTTACTTCCAAACCGGCTTGGTGGGGTGAAATGCATCGCGGTGAAATTGTGGCCCTAAACGACGACACCCTTTTAAATGGTGGTAGGCTTACGCTTGGAGCGTATAAAGAAACTGGCACTTATAGTTCTGGTGCCATTTTCAAGCGGAGCATTACGGTGGAAATGTTCAAAGCCAATCCGGGGAAATATTGGGAAGACCTGCATCTGCTTCCAAAGGGAACGAGGTTTCGATGTAAGAAGCTGGAACGCTTCTTTTCAAGCAACACACGCGATTATATTATCACCGCAGAAATTCTCGATGGAGAATTCAATGGCAAAACTGCTTCCATCGAGCCTTATGGTGGCAACCCGGACAAAAAAGGAAGCATGAAATTAGGGCCGAATTGCCTGGTGCATGCTGTGGAATAGGAAGCACGGCCTGATTTGCGATTGGAAAGGTGACTGGATTCACCAGGATTGAAGATCTTGGCGCAATTGTTTTGCCGATGAGGCTACGAATTCGTCTTCCCAGCTCTGCGTGATCCGGCCCAGGACAGGGCAAGGCCACCAGCGGTGCAGCCCAAAAGTTATTCAACGTCGGCTGCGGAGAGCGCCTTCAGAGGTTCTCCTCCCCGCCGTTGAATAACTTTGGAAAAGCTACAGGGGTAGTTTAATCCTCACAACGATGCGCTGAATGATTTTATCGCGCCGGGATGATAAATCAGGATTCGCGGATGGTGGCACGGAGGGATTGCTTGAATTGTTCCACCAGCTTTTCGTGGGCGGCGTTGACTTCGGCGTCGGTCAGGGTGCGGTCGGCATGGCGGTAGGTGAAGGCGTAGGCGACGCTCTTTTGGCCCAGGGCCATGTTTTTGCCGCGGAAGATGTCGAAGAGTTCCACTTTTTCGAGGTTGGCCGGCTTGACTTGTTTGACCAGGCTGGTCACGGCCTGGTGGGTGGTGGCTTCGGGCACGAGCATGGCCACGTCGCGGCGGATGGCCGGGAATTGAGGCAGCGATTTGAACGATTGGGAGGAAATGCGGCGCACGAGCAGTTCGTCGAAATCCAGTTCGGCGAGGAGAACGGGGTCGCGCAAATCATATTGGCGGGCGAGAGCGGGAGCCAGTTGGCCGATTTCGCCCAGAGCAAGTTTGCCCAGGCCAAAGGAGGCGGATTCAAGATAGAATGAGCGGCTCTGTTCCTGGCGCGACCAGGTGACACCGCGCAGGCCGAATTGGTCCAGGAATTCCTCCAGCGCGCCTTTCAAATCGAAAAGGTTGCAGCGGGCGTCGCGGTCCGCGCCGTCCCAAAACAGCGGCCAGCGCGCGCCGGTCAGGGCCAGGGCCAGGCGGCGTTGTTCCCGGGCGGTCCGGTCGGGTTGGAGGGAAAAAACACGGCCGATTTCAAAGAGTGCGACGTCGTTGTTCTTGTGGCTGAGGTTGTAACGCAAGGACTCCAGCAGTCCGGGCAGCAGGCTGGGGCGCAAGGTGTTCATGTCGCCGCTGAGGGGATGGCTCAGGGTGGCGGGCGGGGAGGCGGGATTGGCCGCCAGTTTGGCGGCGGTCTCGGAGATCAAGGTCTGGCCTTGCGCCTCGTTCAGGCCCAGGCCGGCCAGGAGGCGGCGGGCCTCGGCAATTTCGTCATGGACGGCATCGAAAGCGCTGGCGCCGACGGCGCCGCGCGGCGGGGTGGCGGGAATTTTGTCCACGCCGTAGAGACGGGCAATTTCCTCGATCAAATCGGCTTCGCGTTTTATGTCAACACGAAAACTGGGGACCTGAAAGAGGGCGCGCGCCGGCTCCTGTGCGACGACGGCCAATTCGAGGCTTTTGAGAAAATTGACCTGGGCGGCGGCGGGAATGGGCACGCCGAGGAGTTGATCGCATTTGGCGAAGCGCAACGGGATTTGGCGGAGCGGGGCGGGACTGGGATAAGCGTCCAAAGCTTGTTCCAGCACCAGGCCGCCGGCGGTTTGGAGGATCAATTGGGCGGCGCGGCGGCCGGCCCAATCGCAAATGCCGATGTCCGATCCGCGCTCGAAGCGGTAGGAGGAATCGGTGCGCAGGTCCAGTTTCCTGGAGGTGGCGCGGATGTTTTGCGGTTTGAAACAGGCGCTTTCAATCAGCACATCCACGGTGGCGGGGTTGATTTCGCTGTTGCGCCCGCCCATGACTCCGGCCAGGGCCAGCGGCTTGGTTTCGTCGGCAATGAGCAAGGTCTGATCGTCGAGGGTGTGTTTCTTGCCGTCGAGGGTGATGAATTCCTGGCCCGGAGCGGCCCGCTGGACGACAATGGCGGGCAAGGCGCCGGGCCGGGCGGTGAGGAGCCGGAAATCAAAGGCGTGGAGGGGCTGGCCGGTTTCGAGCATGACGAAATTGGTGACGTCCACGACGTTGCTGACGCTGCGCAAGCCGGTTTTTTCGAGGAGGGAGCGCATCCAATCCGGGCTGGGGCCGATCTTCACGCCGCGCAGGAGGCGAGCGTTGTAGCGGGGACAGAGTTCCGGGTCCTCAATCCGCACGCTGAGAAAATGGGCGATGGGTTCGGCGCTGATTTGCGCGGGAGGAAAGTGAAGCTGCGGCAGGCGCAAGGGATGGCCGGTGAGGGCGCTGATTTCCCGCGCGATGCCAATGACGCTGTTCCAGTCCGGGCGGTTGGGCGTGACTTCCAGATCATAAACCACATCCCCCGGGGCGCGCCCGAGGAATTCGGCGAAGGGCTGTCCGACCCTGGCATCGGCGGGCAGAATCAAGAGGCCGTCCCCCTCGCCGGGCAGGCCCAGCTCGACCGGCGAGCACAACATGCCGTGGGATTCGACGCCGCGAATCTTTCCGACTTTAATGGTGAGCGGCGGCTGGCCGGTTTTGGCGGGCAGGGCGTGGCCGGGCAGAATGAGGGGGACCTTGTCGCCGGCCTTGAAGTTTTGCGCGCCGCAAACGATCTGGCGTTCACCGGCGCCGTCGTGGACGCGGCAGAGGGAAAGTTTGCCGGCGTTGGGATGCGGGTCCCGCGCGAGCACCTGGGCGACGACGACGCCGTCCAGTTCGCCGCCGACTTTTTGCATGCCCTCGACTTCGAGGCCGAGGAGGGTGAGGCGTTGGGCCAACTCTCCGGGAGACCAGTCGAAGTGGACGTATTGGCGGAGCCAGTTGAGCGTGATTTTCATGCCGGAGGGCGGGAATTAAATAGGATTGACAATAGGACGGGAGGGGCCGGCGGGATGGCCTGGGCTTACCGGCCGCGCCGGCCTCCGCCTCCCCCTCTGCCGCCGCCCCCGCCCATCCCCCCCCCGCCCTGATCCGGCGGCGCTGCCGCTCTGGCGGGGGCTACCGGCGCCGCGGGCACCAAGTCGTTCATGGCGAGGGTGAGGTTGGTTTGGATGTTGGGGTAGGTCTCGGTGATCGTGCCGGTCATTTTGGACATTCTTTTGACCGCGGCGATCTCCAGCAGCGTCGGCTCCTTGCCATTGTTCATCGTCTTCATTTGCTCCTTGATTTGGGCGTCGTCCATGGCCGCCGGGCCGGATTTGCCATCCATCACCACCTGGGTTTGGGCGATGAGAAAGGAACTGCGGTTGACCCAGACCAGCACATTCTGCAGTTTGACCGTTCCGGCCAGCACATAACAAAATTTGCCGTCCAGTTTCTCGTCCGTATTGCGCGTCCATTCCAGACCGGCTTTGCCCAAGCCCTCGCCCGTCTCCCCGATAAAAAGATCAACTATGTCGCCCACCCCCACGTTGACCCCGCCGTTAAAGCTGCTGAACAGGGCGTTGTGGGATGGCATCCGGGTGCGGCGATTGTTGCCCTGGAGAAAATCCCCGTTGCCAGTGAACCAGCCGGTCACGGTGATGTTGCTCGCTCCCACCGGGATGGCATAATCAATGCGAAAACTGGACGGCTTGCTCATCTTCAGCGTCAGGTCGGCGGTGACGGTTTGCGGGCCGGCCGCGGCCAGGGCCGGACTGATCGCCGACATGTCCAGGACGGCGATGGTTTTGCCAGTGGAACTGAAACTGGGAATCTCCTTGTACACCCCGGCCACCTTTTCCATAATCTCCGAAGCGGTCAGTTCCGGCGGCGCCGGCGGCGGCGGAGGAGGCTGGTTGGCGGCGGCGATTTCGGCGGCGGACGGACCGCGCCAGGATTTCCATTTGGCCTTCAGCCAGTCCCGGTTTAAAAAAGCCGACACCCCAATCAGCGCGACCGCGGCCAGGGCGAAGATCAGGCCGGAGTAGGATTTCTTGGGTTTGCGCGCCAGGTGCGCCTGAAAAAGGGCCGAGCCTTGCTGGTCCGGCTCGACCACAGAGGCGGGGGCGTGCCCCGGCTGGGAACCCAAGGCGGAGACGGACAGTCTGGCCACCTTGGGCGGGGCGGGAGGCGGGGGCATGCCCGGAGGGGTGGCAATGGCGATGCTGGATCGGACCGGCTCGGCCGGCGGGGCGGACGGGTTGGCGGGAACCACAATCGGCGCCTGGCAGGCCGGACAGTTAATCTGGTGGCCGACGTAATCGTCGTTGGCCGACATACGCTGTCCGCAAGCCGGACAGGCAAACTTAAAATCGCTCATAGTTCAAGCCACCACCATGAGACCTGGGCCGCAATCGGTTCACCCCCTTCTCTCATGGAGAATGGTGGATAGTCAGGAAACTCCCTTTCGCGCAGAATTGCAAGGCTGCTTTCAATCCATCCTTGAGCCTGTTGTGTTTTGGCCGATGGGCAGGGCTTAAACGCCTGCGTCACACTCGCTCCTCCAAGCCAGCAACCGGGCCTGTCATCCTGTGACGTTTCGGTTACGAAAACCCGATAATTTCCACCGCAAAAGCCGCGCCGCAAAAGGCCGGCCGATGCCAAGGGAAATCCGCCGTTTAACCGGTTTCGCCCCGCGTTTTTAGCTGTTCAAGAATCGGAAGCAGAAGTCTGAAATGCGCAGGTTTAGTCTGCCCGTCTGGTTGATAATAACAAGCCAGCGGGTGCAATTGAGCAGGCACCAGAGAAGAGACTAGAAACCTTAGCTTGGTTATGAACGAGAGACGCCTCATGGTTCGTCTGGGTATTGTTGTTGCGGTGGCCGCTCTTGCCCAATCTGCTTCCGCCGCCATTCAGGAGGAGTTCGTGGCGGATTACGGCTCTTCCTGCTCGCCCTTGGCTCTTGGCTCCACTGAGACCTTGAGTCTTAACCGGTTTGACACCTCCCTGGGGTCTCTTACTGGAGTGACCATCAGGTTGTATTCTTACGACACGATCTCGTCGGTGGTTTTCAACGCCACAGGAAGACGCGCGGCCTATTCAGGGGCTACTGCGACGGTGCCGGTGACGGTCACAGCCTCGGATGCTTTGGATGCCTTGAATGGTTTGGTCACCACCGCAACAGGCACGGCAGGACCTTTTGCGGGCATTTCGACAGGCTCTCGCTCTGACCTAAGCGTTGCGGGCCGCAAGACTATCCCGGTTCAAATCGCCAGCATCAGCCCGGGGTCTTTTCCCTACGAAGGTGAAGGCGCGGGCAGATTCACATTTACCGTGACGGTTGCCGACTCGATCGGATCGTATTCTGGAAGCGGCGGGTCCTCCCTCTTCTTCGGAGGCGATGGGTATTCGTATGGGATGGTCGTAATTGATTATAGTTACGTCTCCGCTGTTCCCGAACCCGGCACGCTCTGCGCGGGTCTGGCCGTGGCAGGCATCGGTGGAATTGCAGTGGCGCGGCGGTTGCGGAGAATCTCTTCGCGCGCCTAAGAGCCAGCCCTGAGTTTATCCGCTCGCCGGACCGGTGTTGCCTCGCCCTGCAACGCCTCCACGATGCCGGTGGCCGGCGCCTCGTTGGCTTCCTTGATCTCCTCGGCCAGCGGGCGGTTGACCACGCAGCGATGTTCAATCTGGTTGGCGCAGCGGGCGGCGAATCCATCCAATTCCCGGGTGATGGCCCGGATGCTGGTGACCATGAAGTTGTAACTGAACATGGCCGGAATGGCCACCAGCAACCCGATGACCGTGCAGATCAAAGCGCCCGCCACCGGATTGTTTTTCAAGTGGTAATCCAGTTCATCGGCCCCGGGAATGCAGAGCTGGCAAGCCGGCACGCCGGGGAACTCCTCCTCCCGCCGTTTGATGTCCAGCGGATCCCGCGTGGCGGCATAGGCGGCCAGGAATTTCCTGGTCCATTTCCGCGCGATGGCGGCGCGCCACCCGGACACGGGAAGAAGTTGGAGGCACAAATGGATTGTTGCACAATTGTCACATAATTTCCTTTGAGCTGACGCCAAAAGCGGGTATGACAAGGCCTGCAAAAATGCCTTTTAAAGCCAACCCATCATGAATTTATTATACAAATTAGCGGGAATTATGGCTGGGACGGCGGCGTGTCTGGCGCTGGCCGTCACCGCCACAGCTCAGGTTTCCGCGGACGCCCTGCTGGACAAGTTGGTGGCCAAGGGCCTTCTGACGCAGAAGGAGGCGGAGGAACTCAAGAATGAGACTGCGACCAACAACCCGGAGGGTCTGAAGCTGCAGATGAGCAAGGCCATCAAAAGCATGGAGTTGTTCGGCGACCTGCGGATGCGCTACGAATACCGCGGCGCCCAACTCGGGCCGGAAGCCGGGAATAATGTCTATGATACGGCCAATCGCTGGCGCTACGCGTTGCGCGCCGGGGTCCGCGGTGACTTGGCCGATGATTTTTATTACGGTTTGAGACTTGAGACTTCGCAAAACGAGCGGTCAACGTGGAATACTTTTGGGAGCGTCGGAACCTCTCCCTACAATGGCCCCTTCAGCAAAAGCAGTTACAGCCTCTATATCGGGGAGGCATATTTGGGATGGCGGCCGACTTCGTGGCTGGACGTTTCGATCGGCAGGGTGCCCCAGCCACTCTATACCACGCCGATGATGTGGGATTCGGACTACACCCCGGAAGGGTTGGTGGAGAAGTTTAAATACACGCGCGGCCCGGTGGATTATTTCGCGACGCTGGGGCAATATGTGTACCAGGACACCACACCGGGAAGTGATTATGCGGCGCAGGGAGGTTCCATTGCGGGACTCGAATTGGCGCAGTTCTCCGACAATAATGCCTACCTGCTGGCCTGGCAGGTGGGGGCGGTTTATCACGTTGATACCAACTTATCGGTCAAGGTGGCGCCCGTTTTCTACAGTTATGTGGGCCATGGGAACGGCAATGCGGGATATTACGGCGCGTTTGTGGGGCAGGGACAAAGCGGATTCACGTTCTACCCGGGGACCCCCACGACCGGTGTCCCGGGAGCGTTCGGCAACGTCAGCAGCTACAACCAGACTGGCATCAACAATCTGTCCATCATCGAATTGCCCAT
This sequence comes from uncultured Verrucomicrobiae bacterium, assembly GCA_963707025.1. Classification (GTDB taxonomy): domain Bacteria; phylum Verrucomicrobiota; class Verrucomicrobiia; order Limisphaerales; family Palsa-1400; genus JBEKOF01. The sequence continues at coordinate 252,955 of CAVPOM010000012.1, forward strand.
GGAGGTGAACTTCAAGCTTGGGTCGCTGGATGCCAGGGCGTTTGGCGATTTCAGCATCAATTTGGAGGGCGATGACCGTGCCCGCGCGGCGTACAATACCGCCCCGGGAGCTTTCCCCGGTGGCGTGCAACTCAACCAGGACCAAGCCATGCAATTTGGCCTGGCCGTCGGAAACAATCTGGATTTGGTCTATGCCGCCATTCCGAGAAAGGGGACCTGGGAGGCGAGGGCTTATTGGCAGCATGTCGAACAATACGCGCTGGACCCCAACCTGCTGGATTCAGACTTTTTTGAAGGCCGCGGCAATCTGCAAGGATTTTACACGGCGTTTGCTTACAGCTTCACCGACGCCTTGATCGGCACTCTCCGCTACGGTTGGGCCGAGCGCATTGACAACCAACTGGGCACGGGCGGTTTCAACGCTGATTTGCCTCTGCCCAATCCGGTCAACAAGTTCCAGATCATTCAAGTGGACGCTACCTGGAAATTCTAATCATGATGCCGGGCAAATTACTCCGGCAGGAGCACGGTCACTCGGCCCACGTACTCCATCAATTGTGGCTTCTTCTTTTTCTTCAGGTCATTGTCGTCCGTATTGTCATTGGCGGCCAAGTCCGAATTGGACTGGGTTGAGGTGGCGACTTGCTGCGTCGTCGCCGCCGCTGCGCCAGAATTGCTGCCGGTTGGGGCGGCGGCGACCGCGGCTCCAGAGACGGCCCCGGCGGTGCTGACACCACCGCCTCCAAAGGCTGCGGCGACGTCCGCCGCCCCGCTCACATTCACGCTTCCCACCCCGACAACGGTTCCGCTGACCGTCCCACCGGCGCTTACGGAGGCCGCCCCTTGGGACAAAACGGTCGCGTTGACATTTTGCAGGGCGCTGACATTCGCGCCCACGCTGGCCACCACCAAGCCATTGATATTGCCGGTGGCCGTGATATTGACCTGCGCGCCAACCACCCCGGACCCGGATGCGTCCACGCTGCCGACATAAGCGACCGACCCGTCGGGGTATTTGCTGCCGGCGCTCAAGTTTATGGTGGCGTTGTTATCGGCCGCCGAACCCAAGGCAAGTTGAGAAATGCCTCCCTGGCTTGCCACAATGTCGCCCCTGGGCGTCTCTACCGTGATATTCCCGACTTGCGACGAAGTCTCGCCATAGACCAATTGAGGAAAACTGGTGGCCAAAATGCCGCTGCCCGGAATGACCTCGGTGAGGTCCGCCACCTGCCCCTGTTTATTCAAGTAGGGCTTGGTAACTTCCACAATCCCGCTGCCGCCGGTGCCGGCATTCACATTGCCTTGCAGCGACTCCACGAAGATGTTGCCGCCATCATAGGCGGCGATGCGCGAGCCATCCACATTCACGTTCCCCTCCGCCACCACGCTGATGTTTCCCTGCCACACCGTGACGATGCCCACATAGCCGGAGGCCGGAACCAGTGACGAGCCCAGGGTGATCGTCCCCCCGCAATTCACATTAATGTTCCCTCCGTATTCGGAACTGATGGTTGACGAAAGCATCGTGAGGTCTCCGCTCACGGACAGGTCAATGTTCGCTCCGCGAGCGGTATAAGGTTCCAGCGCCGGTTCATTGTTCAATCCCTGCGAAATCACCCCGGTGCTGTTTCCCAGATCCACGGACGCTGCATTTATCCGCAACGTTCCCGGCCCGGCGATGAAATACCCGGGCAGGGCATGTGTGGCATCAAGCTGGCTTTGGGCGTAGATCAGTTGGACGGAGGTCGCGTCCAGAAAAGGAGTCCGCATGGAGAGCAAGGCCTGTTCGACCGCATGGGGCATGACCCCCCGATACTCCACGCTGCCAGCAGAGGGACTGTAGGTGAATGAGTTCTCCACGTTCTCGAGAACAGGATTCAGGTTGGGATTTGGAATGGTCGGAACGCCAAAGGCAGTCGGCACTGGCAGAAGCGTGATGGCGCTGAGATAGGGATCTGCAACCTGGTCCAGAGCACTGAAATCAGGCGCCTCTCCGGAAGGCAGCGAGACAATGACGTAGTCGCTATGATTGAGAATTTCTCCGCCGGCAGAGAGGATGGTGGTGTCAGAGGGATGGAGATTCTGAATGGACGCGCTACAGTCAATAATGTTGTCCGTCACGTACATTTCCACCGCTTTCGGGGAGGAGATGGCAATGTCGGACACCGAGCCGCTGATAGTGATCTGCGCCGGGTTCGGATCGTTCAAGTGCAGCAGCAGGTTGGGGTTATAGTCAATGGGGGTGAAGGATAGCGTGCTTTGCCATTGAAACGACGAGCTGTCGGAGAGATTGATGGTTATCGGGATTCCGGCTGTGCCGCTGCTGAGGTTGCCGCCGCCGGTGGTGGTCAGGTTGAACGTTCCTTCCGGAGAAGGGAACAGATTAATGTCGGTGTCGAGTTTAATGCCGCCAGCCCCCGCGTTGATCGTCAAAACAGGCGGGAAAATCAGACCTTCGCTGGTATTGTCACCGCTGATGCGGGGCAGAGACTGGCCGGTGATGGTGACGCCATTGCCGGCATTCAAAACCACCGAGGCCAGAGGGTCGTAATCGAACAGGAACTGGTCGGGGGTGGGACTGTTTCTGAAGGTTACAGAATTGTTGAACATTCCGTTCGGGTTGCGCACCTCCTGCAAAACAATGTTGTCCGCCGCGTTGACCACCCAGCCGCCTTTGATCAGGCTCAGGGCAAGCGGTTGGCTTGTGTCGCCCGCATTGGCGGCTGTGATGGTGCCGGTGCCATTGGCCACAACATAATGTCCGGTCACATCGCCACCCGCTGTCAGGGTCACATTGCCCGGAGCAGCCCCGAAAGCACCGGAGCCGGAATCTTCCTGGGTCGCAGAGCTGGTTGTCGGCAGCGCGGCCGTAATGCCGCCTCCCGCCTGAATGGTGACATTGCCGCCGCCGGCCGTGCTGATGCCGCCCAGATAAGGGTCCACGGTATAACCCGCGCCGCTGCTTGAAAACAGATAACCTGCCGGGCTGGCACCGCAATTCACGTTTCCGGCCAGCGCTTGAACACTGACATTGCCGCCTCCACTGCTCATTACGTTGCCGTTCGCGATTCCCGTCACAATCCCGCCGTTTTCAATCGAGACGCTGTTCCCGGCCACAACCGAGATGTTCCCGGCGGCGGTTTCGATATAACTGTAGTCATAGAGATTGACGTTCCCCATGCCAGAAACGACGCGGCCCGTGGCGAAATTGTATCCCGCCTCCAACGTCACCGACCAATTATTCTCATCCGTGATCTGCGAGGGGTTGTTGAACTCTCCCAGCGTGATGTCGCCGCCGGCCTGAAGGGTCAGTTGGCCCGTTGTTTTTCCTGTGCTTTGGGACAAATCCCAGGTGGTGCCCGGATCCAACGTGATGTCCCCGGAGGCTTCCAACAAGATCTGACTGGAGGTGATATGCTGAAACGCGGTGTTGACGTTGACGTAGAGCGTGCCGGAACTGCCGCTTCCGTTGATCGTTCCAGTGCTGTCCGGACCGGTTGTTCCCGTCGTCCCCAGCTCGATGTTTTCCGGGTCAAGCGTGAAAACCCCGCTGTTCCAACCTGTCCGGGCGCCAGTGTCAATGCTCGAACCCAGCGACAGAATGTTCGGCGCGCTGACTTCCACATTCCCGCCGTTCCCGCCATGGTCCCCGCCTGTCGCCGAGATTTGACTCCCGGCGCTGTCGCTGAAAGTGCCGCCGGACTTGATGGTGATGTCCCCCCCAGGGCTGGATCCGTTGGCGCCTCCATTGGCCTGGATCACGGAGGAGCCTGCCAATTCGACATCCTGCGAGGCATAGAACTCAATCACCCCGTTTTTCTCACGAACGGAATTGGCCTGGACCACCCCGCTATTGTTGACTGTTTGCGCCTGCAACAGCACCCGCCCCGCGTCGGCCACGATCCGGCCCTGGTTGTCCACACTGCCGGCGGGCAGTTGCACGGGGGCTGACAAGCACAACCCGTCCGGCCGCTCCGAGAGCAACACCTCCTGGCCGGCCACCAGGGCCGCCGTGCCGCCGGGCGCCTCGATGGTTCCGTGGTTCTGGATCTGTTTGGCGATCAAAAACAGGGAGCCTCCCGCGGCCGTTTCCAAATGCCCGTAATTGACAATCGGCGCCGCCGCCGGCGGGCCGTCAAAACTCCAACCCGCGCCGCTTCCCGACCCCCATGGATTGATCGCCGCCGTCGTCACCACCAGCCCGCCGGTTTTGACAAAAGCATTCGGGCCAAAGTAAAACCCGCTCTGATTTTCCAGGACCACGATGCCATTGGCCTGCAAGGAGCCAAAGATCGTCGTGGGATTCCCGCTCCTGATGTAGTTAAAGACGATGGAACTGGCCGAAGGTTGATTAAAGACGGTCGTCTCCCCCGCGGCGATATTGAAACTGTTCCACTGCAAGAAGGCGTTCTGGGAGGTGGTGATCTGCAACACGCTGCCGTGTTGGGTGGCATGGGCCGATCCTGAAACCACCGTCATCCCCTGCGGGCCTGCGTAGCCTGTGCTGGACGCCAAGCCGAGCAACACAGCAACGAGCGCCGGCAATCGGCAAGTTCTTGCTGGAGCCGTCTCGTGGCCTTTGCGGGTTAGTGGCAATTTCATTTTGAAGAATCGTGGTTGAATTGTCTCTATTTAAAGCTGGGCGCTCAAGCTGAACGAAATCCGCTCGTGGCCCGCCACGGTATAGGCGCCGTTCAGCAGGGGCCAGGCGATCAAGATGTGGCTTTCCACATACGGGCCGAATTTAAAGTTGATCCCCGCGCCCATGCCCCAAAGCGCTTGGTGGGCGTTGGACGCGACGCCCTGGTCCAACTGATAACCTTCCCCGTAGTCAGTGAACGCGGTCAACTGCGTCCCAAATTTCTTGCTGGCGCCGCGCCAGTAAGTGGGTGAACGCAGTTCCATCTGCCCCACCCAGCCGGTATCCGCATACAGCTCCCCTTCCTGGTATCCGCGCACGCTGGCGTTGCCCCCCAACTCGAACTGTTCCAGGTTCAGCAGCGGCTCGTTGGCCCACTGCCCCGACAGGCCGCCGTACAAGGTGAAGTTGCCGGGCAGGACCTGGGTGCGCGACAACTGCGGCCGCACCGCGATGAATTCCGTGGTGGCCTCCGTCGAATTGGCAATCAGAACCGGGAATGGCCTGACCCGGCAAAATGTCCCGCCCGTTCCCGCCACCAGCGACAGGCCACCGTCAAATTCACTCCACTGATTGCTCGTCGCTGCCCTCTGACCCCAATGGTCCTGACGCGATCCTGTCCACCCCAAAAAGAACGGCGTGTACTGCAAGGAGGGAAATGTCTGAACCCCGCCTATGGAGATGGTCTTATGGGTGATGGTGGGCGGGGCGCTTGAATTGGCGCCGTGCGTCACGATGGTGGTGTAGTAAAAGTCGTTGGCCGGCAGCGTTACCACCTTGTCCTCCTTGTAGTCCATCCCGAAGCTCCAACTGGACTGGATCCCCTGCCACTCCGGCAACGGAAAGCCCACCCTTCCCCCGGCGGTGGTTTGCGAGGTGTATTGCTGGGTTATCAGTTGCTGTTCAATCTTCAACAGAGAGGTGTCCACCACCTGGCTCACCGGCCCATAAATGGTCGGCCCGGTCGTGGAACGCGAGGCATAGGCCGTGAACTCCGGCCGCCCGATGGCCGGAGGCTGCACGAACTGCCGGGTCGTCTCGTTGTAACCAAATTTATTCGGGTCTTGGGCAATTTGTGATTCCACCTCCGCCGGCGCCCCCAACGGCGCCCGGTAAAAGCCGCTGTAATAAGCCACCGTCGGCGCGTCCATTGGGTTCAACGCCACATGGGTATCACTGGCCAGCGATGGTTTCAACAGTTCGGGGCTGAACCCGTATTGCAGGCCCAGGGTGTGATCCAACTGCCACAGATTTCCGTAAGAGGCATTCCCATTCACCCGCAACTCCGGCGTGCCCGGCGGACTGTAGTTGTCCATTTCCAGCCGGCCATGCAAGGGAAGCCGGTCTGTGACATCCAGGGTGAGCGCCGAGGTGCCCGGCTCCGGTCCTGGGCCCACTTTCGGATAGATTTGCCGGTCGGGGTTGGAATTGGCGCGGTCCAACTCCGTTTCAAACACCTTTGAGTTCAGAATGCCCTCCCCGGATTCGAGCGTCGTCGCGTACGGCAGCGAGGCCATGATATTATTCGAACTGAAGTAATGGTTGTGCAGAATCCTGACCGCCGCCAGCTTTCCCTCGGTCACCTGAAAATAGACAACCCCGTTGGTGAGTTTCTGCCCGGCGGGAATGGCTACTTTCACGGTGTAATAGCCGCGCCGGAAATACTCCAATTGCAGGGCGGCCCAGGCGTTCGTGGTTTTGTTTATAAATCCATCCATATCCACCGCCTCGCTGGTGTACGGAGCCAGAACGCTGGAAATCAGGTTGCTTGCCAGCAGCGTGTTCCCAATCACCTCAAACCGGTCCAGCTTGAACTTGGGCGTGGCCTGGGCGGCAGCGGCGGCGTTGGTGTCAGCGGCGTTGGTGCGGGTGGCGGCGGCCACCGGCTGGTTGGTGCTGGTGCCGCCGGCCTCTTGCGCCCCAAGACAATTGGAAATCCCCGCCGAACTCAACAGCAGCCAAACCACCACCGCCGCCAATTGCAGCGGCTTGGCCCGCGGCGGGCGGCGCGGTGGCGTCGTCTGCGCTTGCCGCCATTCCGTCGGGGTCATGTGAAACCGCTTCTTGAAAACGTAATTAAAGTGCGCCAGCGACCCGTGCCCGCTCTCCAGGGCCACGTCAATGATCTTCAGGTTCCCCTCCAGCAGCAATTGACACGCCTTCTTGAGCCGAAGACCGGACACATAAGACGGGAAGCTGGTTTCCCACTCCTCTCGAAACAGCCGGCTCACGTGCCGTTCGCAGCAGTGCAGATGTTTGGCCAGCTCGCCAAGGGTCAAACTGGTCAGTTCGGATTCCGGTGTTTGACCGATGAAGTGTCGCAGCCGCCCCTTGGCCTCCATCTGCTTCTTCTCATTCTCCATCCCCTCCTTCAGGGCGGCCTGCAATTGGGGCTGCAACAATTCCGCGAACGCTTGCGCCAACGCCAGCCGGGTGGACAGCGTCGGCGGCTGAGTCTGCGCGAACAATTGCGTCACGCGCCCGGCCAGGGGGTGATCCGCCGGCAGGGCCAGGAACGGCGCGCACTGCCGCGCCACCTCCGTCTCCAGGCATCGCCGCTCCAGCGCCGTCACGAACCCCGTCAACGCAGCCACCCGGAACCCCACTCCGCGAAACCTGGCCCGCCCCAGCACACTGGCCGTGAGCGTGATCTGCGCATTGGGCGGGCAGACGATCACCCCGCCCAAGGGCAGTTCCTTGTTGGCCTTGCTGTCAAAGACGTAGGCAATCCCCTCGCACAATTGCAGAACCATCCAATCCTGCGCCGTAAAATGCCAGTCCGCCCCGTTGAGAATGATCCGCTCAAACTTGGACAGGTGTGCGGGATTTGACAATTGGATTGGCTCGCTCAATTTCGCCACAACGTGCAATTATACAGAGATTCGTGGCAACCATGCGGCTGCAATGTGACAATCTTGTGACAATGTATTGGTCAAAAATCACCGCGGCCTGCCACCCGCCGAAAAACCAAAAAAAGGGTGCGGACCCTTGCGGGGCCGCACCCGTTTCCAGTCCCCAAGCCGGGGACTTTAATTTCGGTTGACGAACTCAGTTGCCCGTGATCACATCGCCGCCATCGCCGGCGTTGCGATAGACATTCATTTGGCTCAGGTTGACCGCCGTCGGAAGCGCCCTGCCTCCAAATTTAGAGTAGTGCGCGGGATTTTGGATTTCATACTGGACAGCTTCAATCAAATCGGTCGCAAAGGCCTGGACAAAGACGGCGCTGGATTGCAGACCCGCGATGGCCGTTTGAGTGCCATTGGCCACATTCTGACCTTGATACATGCGTTCATAATTCCACATGATATAACTGCCGTTGATGACGGCATTGGTATCGTAATAACCTGTGTTCGGAAAAGTCCCGCCCACCCAGGGTACCTGGCCCTGAAAGCTGATCGGACCCTCAAAATTGGTGGCGGTGCCCGTCATTTTCGAGGAATCCGCCCAACCGATGTAGGCAATCGCGGCGGGAGCTCCGTTGACGGAGGCGTCATGCATGGCGAACCCGACATTGCCGCCGGTAAAATAGCCGTTATTGGCAACAGACAGCCATTGGTTGCCGGTTGCCGGAGGCGCCAGCGTGTCGGTGGATGCCAGGCCCGGCGTGGTTGATCCGTCCGCGCTCAAGCCATATTGATGGAGATTTTGGAGCAGCGAGTAACCCCAATCGCTCACCGTCGAGCCGCGAGTGCCGGAGAGGTTGTAACGGCCCACGGCATACACGGATGAGCCCGAGTCCGTGGACTTGCCCGTGAAGAAGCTCAGAGGATACTGCCCATTATGAAACAGATCTATGAATTGGAGCTCGGTCATGCTGGTAATGGATTGCGCATTTCCATCCACCACCATGGTGAACGGTTGAACCGCGATGCCGGTTGGCGCATGGCGGGCCTGGTCGGCGGCGAGGCGAGACTCGACCAGGGTGATCCCGGTCTTGGCCGCCGTGTAATTCACCCCGCCCAGCGTCCCCTGGTAGCAGGTGGACTGGGCTATGTCCGACATCGCGATGTCGGCTCCATTATGACTGAAGGTGCCGGTGAAGAATGATCCGGAATCCACATTCTGATACGTTGCGTTGTTCGTCGAATAGAGGAGGGTCTGGACTCCCTCCACGGAACCGCTCCAGGAGCAGAACACGGTCACCGGGCCGGTCGCGCTCAAGGGAATGCTCCCGCCGGTGGTGTCGGTGAGGGTGCCTGAGTAGGTGAACCAATTGGAGCCGGAGGCATCTTGCGCTGCGGATGTCAGGCCCAAATCAATCAGGGCGTTAAAGATCTGGCTGCGGAAGGCTGTGGAGCCAGTGAGATAAACTGGATTGCCGACGACGCTGCCATCGGGCTGAGCTTGGGCGGCGCCCGCGAGACCCAGCCCCAATGCCAGAAGGCTGATTGTTTTGATCATGTTTTTCATATTACGCAGTTACTTTCTGTGATTGGTGTTTTTGTAATCGGAACTCTTTTTCGTTTCGGGTTTAATTCGCTCTTAGGCAGTGAGGGAGCGGAGTTGACGGCGGAAAGCCAAGGCGAGGAGGCCAGCGGCCGCGATCAGGCCGTAGGTGGACGGTTCGGGAACCGCGCTCAGAGTGCCTTCCGAGAAATCCACTTCGCCATCGGGCAGGAAGGAGAAGTAGCCATCGTAGGCGGGAGTGCCCTGGCCGGTCGCTGGCGTTGTCCACAGCGCCTCATAAATCGCGCCGGTGGTTGGGGTGGCTTCGGTCGCACTGCCGCTCAACTGGCCGGCGTAGTTAATTACGTCCGGGCTGCTGGTGTTCCGGGCCAGGGAGTGGTAGCTGTTGGCGTTGGCGTCGGGAACGATGGCTCCATTGACTGAACCGGGAAGCGTCGTCTGCGCACTATCAACATAGCCGCCGGCTTCGGCTCCGATTTGCAGCATAGACCCGCCGACGTTGCCCTGCGAGACTGTGACTGCCCTGTACGCTGGCGCCCTGGCCTGAGGTGATCACCCTTGACAGCCACAAGGTGGTTCCGCCACTGAGATTATTGTCTGCGGCCACCGACATGCCGATTTGATTGACCGGACCTACCGCCGTGGTCAAGCTGGAGACGGTGAACTGCGACGCGTAGCCAGCGGTGCCGGTGATGCCGGCGCCTGAATTCAACACCGCCGTTTGGCCAGGGAGGGCCGCAACGGTGCTGAGAAAGGTGCTGACTTGCCCCACGTCAACCACCACATCATTGCCACCGTCGGTGGAAGAATTCCGGAACAGGAGCATGAGGTCATTGTCGTTAAAGGAGCTCAGTCCTTGCCCGAACGCCTGGGAAGCCGTCACGAGCGCAACCCCGGTCAGGACGGCCAACATTGTTTGTTTCTTGTTCATAGTGTCTATTCTCTTTTGTTTGGCCCTTTTGGGGCCATCTGTGCTAATTTGACTTTGTTTCGGCGACGTTGATCCTTTAATTCAGACCAACTTCAGATCAAGCAATGTCTTGCTCAACGTGGGCATCAGTGTAAGGCATCTGAAAAGTAGTTCGTCTCAAAAACAGACACGGCTGAATGAAATCTGGACATGGATAGCCAGAAAGGCAACCTGCTTAACATCAAGCGCTTGCGAATAAGATTCGAGATTCAGGCCGCTTCTGATGGTCATCCGCGCTCAATGTCAACGATTCTTCACAATCGGGAGGCCCGCGACGGATGAATTGTCAGTAAGCTGTCACTTTACCACGTTGGATTTCGCCAGGGAGCAGAGAATCGGCTGCCAACCTGCCATCGGCCTCCCTGGCTGCTACTTTTTTGCGCTCCATACGGCCATCATGTCGGGCGATCCCTGGTTATGCACATTGTTGTCGGTCAGGATGGCGTCGGTGTCCTCCAACATCTGCTCCCGTGGAAAGACCAGGCTGTCGCTGTAGCGACCGAAGAAATCAATGGAGACGAATTGTTCCTTGCAGTCCCGCAAGACCTGGACCAAATGCGCCAGGTTCTTGATGGGAATGCCGTTGAGGGCTTTGACAACCTGGGTGACCGGGCTGGGGTAGTTCTCGGAAAGCTTGTGCTGGAAAACCGAGGTGACCACCACCAGGCGTTCTCCTTCGAATTTGGGGAGATCGTCGCACCGGCTCACCAGCGGAGTGTCCTCGTCCAGAATATGCAGGGTCGCATTCAGCCCGGTGCTGCCGGCAATGGCGCCGCTGATCCAATCGTAAAAGAGGTCCTGGGAAGCGTCGGAAAAGACCAGGGGACCGAAGACAAAATAGTCCGGATAGGCGCCGTTGAGAGCAGGGAGAAGGCGGGGAGGGCTGGATTGGATCGGCACCTTCAGGTGGAGAGGGTGGCCCGATCTGATCACCGTCAGCGGCACCCTCCCCTCAACGGCGGTTTGGTTGAACAGGTAAGGGAACGCAACATGCAGGCCATTTTCCAGTTGAATCATCCCCTCGTCATCGAGCTGGCTGTTGCCCGCTTGGGTGATGATATCCCATTTGCGCAGAGGGTTATCGGCAGGGACCGTGCCCATTTGCTGGATCACGACACCATGGACCGATTTATCCACGCCCAGGAAGGAACGAAGGGCGGGATGTCGCAGTTCCTGCATGACGACATCCAAGCTCGGGCGGCCATGGTAGCTTCCCTCCCGGATGGCTTTGAGGAACAAGTCAATCTCCTCGCAAGGAATGATGTAACTGATCTTCTCCCCCTTGCCCGGAGGGGGAAACGACAGGCCGATCATCGTATCCCCCATCACCACCGGTCCTCCGCTGCAGCCTGGATTGATGGGGGCGTCCACTTGGATACGCAGGCCGCTGGCGCCGTTGTAGGAGGTGAAATCAACGCGCGAGACCGTGCCCTTGGTGGTCGCAACGCTGGCTCCCCCGGACGGAAAACCATAAGCCGTGACGGAGTCTTTGGCTTGTGGCAATCTCAGGGTGCGCGGCAATGGGGGATGGGTGTTAAAGAAAGTATCATCGTCCAGTTTAAGCACCGCCAAATCAATTTCCGGTGAAATCCCCTCCACGGTCGCGTTGACATTGTCTCCCGGCTTGGTTCCCCTTGATTTGCAGTTCGCTGGCGTAAGCCACCGCGTTGGCGGTGGTAAGAATCCGCTTGCCCTCAATGACGACGCCGCTGGAGGAAGCTGAAAAGGGTGATTTCTTGCTCCAGGGCTGGAACCGGTCGGGGTAACGGAGGGTGGAGATGATTTGGACAACGGATTTGCCAACCACGTCAGGATTGGCATCCGCAGCGGGCGGGGCGGATTGCGGCGGCGGATCGCCGGCGGCTTGGGTGACGGCGCCAAAAAGACAGCCGGCCAGGCCAACAAAAGTGGAAAGTCGGCGCCGGTGAGAACCGGGGCTTTTCTTCGTAATCATGAGACGGGACATAAAAACTCATTCTGCCAAGGCCACACAGCCATTTCAAGGATTACGACTGCTACGATTGTGTTACGACTCCCTTTGCTATTGCGGCGCCTCTCACGTTCCTGCTTAGATCGGGGTTGTGAACCAGCAGAACCAGGAAGTTAATACTTGAGAAGCACTCCGACAGCCGGGAACACGGAAACCAAACAGGCGGTTTGCGTCAGCCTTTTTCTGGCGCTGGCGGTTCTGGCCGTGTTTGGCCAGACGGCGCATTTCGGGTTCGTCGGTTACGATGATAACGAGAATGTGTATGAGAACCCCGTGGTGGAAAAGGGTCTGTCAGTCCAAGCGGCGGGCTGGGCCTTTACTCACCCTCAGACTGGCAATTGGATTCCTCTCACCACACTTTCCCACATGCTGGATTGCCAGGTTTTCGGCCTGAATGCCGGCGATCATCACCTGGTCAATGTCCTGTGGCACGCCGCCAGCGCCGTGCTGCTGTTCCTGGTGCTTCGGCAGATGACCGGCAGCCTGTGGCGCAGCGCCTTTGCGGCGGCCGTCTTCGCCGTCCATCCGCTCCGGGCCGAATCGGTCGCCTGGGTCTCCGAGCGCAAGGATGTCTTGAGCGGATTCTTTTTCATATTGACCATCGGGGCTTATGTCCGCAACGTGCGCCAGCCATCCTATTTTGGGTATATCGCGGTGGTTTTGTTGTTTGGCCTGGGCCTTTTGGCCAAAAGCATGGTGGCCACTCTGCCGTTTGTGTTGCTGCTGCTGGATTATTGGCCGCTGGGACGTTTCCAAAATTGGCGGCAATTCCCCCGTCTGGTTGCCGAAAAAATTCCGCTGTTTGCCCTTTCTGCGGCGGCGTGCGCGGCGGCGGCGCTTGTGCCCGGACTGGTGGTAGCTGGCGCCCTTCGGGTTCCGGTTTTTGAGCGCCTCTGTAATGCCGCGGTTTCTTGCGTCGTTTATTTGAGGCAGATGATTTTCCCTATTGAACTGGCCATCCCCTATCCGATTCTCCGAAACGGGCAGCCTATGTCGCAGGTATTCCTGGCGTTGGTTCTGCTGGCCGCGATCACGGCGCTTGCGATGATGTGGCGCAAGAAGCATCCCTGCCTGCTGATGGGCTGGCTCTGGTATCTGGCCATGTTGGTTCCGGTAATCGGGATCGTTCAAATATCGAGCGATGCGGCTCATGCCGATCGGTACACCTATCTTCCTGGAATCGGTTTGGTTATTGCACTGATTTGGACGGTGGCGGATTGGAGGGTCAAGTGGGAGCCTCGTCGGGTGATTTTGGGCGGGTTGATGGCCGCGGTGGTTGCCGTATTGGCAGCATTGGGCCGCAATCAGACTTCATACTGGCGCAATGATGAAGCGCTCTGGTCACGCGCACTGGCTTGCACGTCCAGCAACAGCATTGCCTGCAATAATCTGGGCGCTGTTCTTGACAAAAATGGCAAATTGGAGCCAGCCATCGCGCTATTCCGCAAAGCTCTGGCAATTGAACCGGATTATTTGGCGTCCCTGAACAACTTGGGCAATGCCCTCGAAATGAAAGGAGAGACGGAGGGCGCCATCGCGGAATACCGCAAGGCGCTGCGCATAAAACCTGCCTCCGAGTTCAGCCGGAACAGATTGGGAGTTATTCTTGCCAACAAGGGAGGGACCGGGGAAGCCATCGCACAATACCGCAAGGTCTTGGAAATGGATCCCGCCTTTGCGCAAGCTCATCTGAATTTAGGCGTTCTTCTTGGCAAGAGCGGGCAGGTCGAGGAAGCCATCGCGCAATACCGCAAGACGCTTGAACTCAAGCCCGATTGTGCCGAGGCCCATCTTGGCCTGGGAGCCGCCCTTGGCGCAAAGGAGCAGTGGGCGGAGGCCGTCGCGCATTTCCGCAAAGCCCTGGAACTCAAGCCCGGTTATGCGGAGGCCCATTTCGGCCTGGGCGCCGCCTTCGCCGCAAGGGAGCAATGGGAGGAAGCCATCGCGCAATACCGCAAGGCCCTGGAACTCAAGCCCGATTATACGGAGGCGAAATTCGGCCTTGGCAAGGCTCTGCTCCGCAAAGGAGACTTTGACGGGGCCGTGGCCTGCTTCCAAAAAACCACCGCCATGAGTCTGGATCCACTGGCAACCTGGCTCAACCTAGGCGGCGACTTCGTTCAAAGAGGGGATTGGGAGGAAGTCAAGGTGTGTTATCGGCAAGCAATCAAAATTAATGCCCGATGTGCCGATGCTTACGCGAATCTTGGTCTGGCTTTTTTCCAGGAAGGAGAGGGCAAGGAGGCCATGAACTCCTGGCAACAGGCCCTGGAAATCAAGCCCGACCAGGCCAATGTCCAGAACAACCTTGCGTGGCTGTTGGCCACGACACCCGACAGGTCGCTCCGCGACGGCGCAAAAGCCGTGGCGCTGGCGGAAGAGGCCAAGAAGTTGACGGAAGGCAGCAACGCCGCGGTGCTGCACACGCTGGCGGTCGCTTATGCGGAGACGGGGCGTTATGAGGAGGCGGCCGCCACGGCCCGGCGCGCCCTGGAGTTGGCAACAGCGCAAAAGAACGGTGATCTGACCACCAAGTTGCCGGCGGAAATCAAACTATATAAGGCGAAGACCCCGATGCGGGATGGGCCGCCGGGAGAAGGCGGTTGAAAAGCTGAAAAACTGGAAACCAAAGCCTGAAACTTGAAATCGAACCGAAAAGCAGGAAGAACGGAAACCAGGCAAGTGGTGTGTGTTTGCATTTTTCTGGTGCTGGCGGTTCTGGCCGTCTTTGGACAGACCGCGCATTTCGAATTCCTCGGCTACGATGATCAACTATATGTTTTTCAGAATCCGGTGGTGGAAAGGGGGGTGTCCGTGCAGGCTCTTGGCTGGGCCTTCACTCACGCGCAGGTCGCAAACTGGATTCCCCTCACCACGCTTTCCCACATGCTGGACTGCCAGTTGTTCGGGTTGCACGCAGGCGGACATCACCTGGTCAATGTGTTGTGGCACGCTGCCAACGCGGTGCTGCTGTTTTTGGTGTTCCGCCAGATGACTGGCAGCCTGTGGCGCAGCGCCTTTGTGGCGGCGGTGTTCGGCGTCCATCCCTTGCGGGCCGAATCGGTCGCGTGGGTGTCGGAACGCAAGGACGTGTTGAGCGGATTCTTTTTCATATTGACCATCGGAGCCTATGTCCGCTGGGTTCGAAAGCGATCGCTTGCCGGGAATTTGGCGGTGGTTTTGCTGTTTGCCTTGGGGCTGATGGCCAAGAGCATGGTGGCCACTCTGCCGTTTGTGTTGTTGCTGCTGGATTATTGGCCGCTGGGACGGATGGCAGGAAAGCAAGGAGCCGAACGTGGAGAAGAGAAGGCGGAAAGCGGGGGGCGGAGAACTCCGGGTGCGCCTTTTTGGGGTTTGGTGAAGGAGAAGATTCCGTTGTTTGCCATTTCGGCGATATCGTGCGTTGCGACGGCGCTCGTGCCCGGACTGATCGTTCCTTACCGAATTCCCATCCTTGAACGCTTGGGCAATGCCCTGGTTTCTTATGTGATTTATCTTCGGCAAATGGTTTTTCCGGTGGAATTGGCCGCGCATTATCCAAATGCGCCCCAGGGGCAGGCGCCAGGGATGGTCTGTCTGGCCTTTGTCTTATTGGCCGCCATCACCGCGGCGGCGGTTGTCTGGCGCAAGAAGCATCCCTGCCTGCTAATGGGCTGGCTCTGGTATCTGGGAATATTGTTTCCAGTGATCGGCATCATTCAAATATCGAGCGATGCGGCTCATGCGGACCGTTACACGTACCTGCCGGAAATCGGCCTGGCCGTTGCCTTGACTTGGGCGGTGGCGGATTGGAGTGCGAAGTGGGAGGGGCGGCGAGTGATATTGGGCGGGTTAATGGCGGCGGTGATTGGCGTATTGGCAGCATGGGGCCGCAATCAGACTTCATACTGGTGCAATGATGAAGCGCTCTGGTCACGCGCACTGGCCTGCACCTCCGATACCCAGGGCAATGATTTCAACAGCGTGGCCCACAACGGTCTGGGCAATGCACTTTCCAAGAAGGGAAGGAAGGACGACGCCATCGCGCAATACCGAAAAGCGCTGGAGATCAATCCGGCCTACAAGGTGGCCCACATGAATCTGGGAATTGCCCTGTTCGACAAAGGGGAGAAGGAAGCAGCCATTGCGGAATACCAGGCAGCGCTGAAGCTGGATCCTGATTACGCGGAGGCCCGCTACAACCTGGGCGTTGATCTCTCCGCGGAGGGACGGAAGGAGGAAGCCCTCGCCCAATATCGCAAAGCTTTGGAGATCAATCCTGATTATGCCGAAGCAGGTTATAACATGGGGAATGCACTTTTGCAGCTAGGCAAAATGGAGGAGGCCATCGCCGAATACCGAAGAATCCTGCAAATCACGCCTGATGACGCGCGAATTCTCAATAACCTGGGAATCGCCCTGTCCATCAAGGGAGAGAAAGAGAGTGCGATGGCGTTATTCCGCAAGTCGCTCAATGCCAAACCTGATTTTGTGGATGCCCACTACGACCTCGGCGCAGCACTCGTCAAGATCGGCAAGCTGGATGAAGCCATGGCGCATTTTCGCAAGGCGTTGGAGATCAATCCTAATTACGTGAAAGCCCGGTTCGGCCTCGGCAAAGCCCTTCTCCGAAAAGGAGATTTTGACACGGCCCTGACCTGCTTCCAAGGATCCACTCCTCCAAGCCCAGATTCCCTGACAAGATGGGGCAACCTCGGCAAGGTCCTGCTGGAAAACCTAGATTTCGAAGAGGCGATTGTCTGCTATCGGCAGGCGTTAGAAATCGCTCCCCACTCCGCAGAAGTGCAGGCCGAGCTCGGAAGGGCATTGGTGCAGGTGGGGGAAACCAGGGAGGCCATGGAGGCCTGGCAAGAGGCGTTGGAAATCGAGCCGGACCAAGCCAAGGTCCAGAACAATCTGGCTTGGTTGCTGGCCACGACGCCAGACGCCACACTGCGCAATGGCCCAAAAGCGGTGGCACTGGCCGAACAGGCCAAGCAGTTGATCGGAGGCGCCGATCCGATGGTCCTGCGCACCTTGGCGGCGGCTTATGCGGAAACGGGGCGTTTTGGTGATGCGACTGCCGAAGCCCGGCGCGCTCTCGATTTGGCAGCGGCACAAAAGAATACCGATCTGGCTGCCAGATTGCAGAAGGAGATTAAGCTCTACGAGGCGGACACACCCCTGCGGGACGCGGCTTGGTGAGTCATGGCATCGAAGGCACACTTCCTTCGGGATTCTCCTGAGCCTTGATTACCTCCTCTTCAGTGAGGGCGGGATGAAACCGCATGGCGGGAGTCATTTCCATCTCATTTGTAAGAATTTGAGGATTCTCCTGAGCCCTGATTACCTCCTCTTCAGTGAGGGGGAGATGGAACCGCATGGCGGGAGTCATTTCCCTCTCATCACCAGGATTTCGTCGCGTTGTTTCCGCAGAGTTCCTGGCTATTGTAGGTTGGGCGCCTGCCAGATTGTTGAAACCATTGTCTTTCATCGAAAGAGTAATGCTGGCTCCTGAGTTGATAATGTCAACCTTCTCCTGGCCGACATAAAGCTTGACCAATTCCACCACGGCCTGCTTTGTGCCTAAACCCACCGTCCCTTTGTCACCTTCGGCGAGGGCCAGGTAGGACGTTAGTCTCTGCCCGTGTGGGTCGGGGTTTTCCGTATTGACCGCTAGTAATACCTTCCATTGATTTCCAATCCGCATGAACCCGCTCAAAATCACCACCGGCAGGTGGGGGGACGGGGGTTTGGCTGGTTCCGGTGGAGGGGGGGGCGGATTCAAACGAAACACATTCCTGGCAATGATGACCGAGTAGGGATTGGCATTGGCAGCGGAGGCGGACGCAACGGCGGGCGCGGGCGAAGCATCCTCCGTCCCGGCAAGACACGCCCCCTGGGCGGCGAGCAAAACTGACCCGCCGACCATGCCACCCCATGCCATTTTTGAACGCACGCTCATAACTTTGAAAATGTCTGATGAAAGGGCAACAGGCCGGCACCGGGATGTTTGTTTATTATTATTGGCCGACCGGCACCAGCGCCTCAACGTCGAAACGAACCACGACGCGCGGGGGGAAGTTGCTGGGCGGCGGAAGGCTCATCTTTTTGGTGTTGGCGATGGCCAGGCGCACCGATTCGTCCCATTGCTTTTGACCGGAGGTTTTCTTCCAGACCGGAGTGGTGATTTTGCCTGCTTTATCCACGGCGACTTCCACCTCGGCGACATTGGTGTGGTCGTCCACGTCCTTGGGGCGGTCCCAGTTGAAGCGCAGCGAACTCTCCAGCAGGCCCTTGTAAAGTTGCACGGGGTCCGAACTGGTCACGACGGCCTTGCCTCCATCGAACTCAAAGGCGGGCAGTTCCGCCGGAGGTGGCGCCACGGCGGGTGGCGCAGCGCTGCTGGGAGGGGGCGGCGCCGTGCTTCTGGGCGCTTCGATTTTCGCGACCTTGGCAGGCTCGGGCACGTCCACCTTTGCCTCCTCCACCTTGGGTTTGGGCAACACCTTGGGTTTTTCCGGCTCTTTGGGTTTTTCGTGGACCATCTCGACGGCGATTTTATTCATGGTCTTGCCCATCCAGCCCTGCCGCGCGGCAAAGTAAAGCACCGACAGCACCAGAATTCCATGAAACGTCAGGGAGATGAGCAGATTCACCTTCGATGAGTTTTTTGGTTTGCGCTTTTGCGAGCCGGGTAACATGGGGCCTCGTTATTGGTTATCTGCCGTCGCAGCCGCCACATCCAGGTTGGGGAGGTTGACTTGCTGGCGGGCCGGAGCGCCGTCAAACTGAACGCCCTGGCGTTTGACGCCCGGCGGATCATTTTTCATTTGTCTGCTCATTGCAACGAATCGTTCCATAATCCAAAGTGCGACCGCGGACAATAATTTATGGTGGAGCTTGCGCATCACTCATGGCGGCGATTGTATATGCCTTTTGTTACAAACGTGCGTTGAATTCGTTACGATTGGGTGAATCCGCCGGGTCCATCATGGCTGCGGAGGAATTTGGAACCCGCCCGTTCGGCCATCGGGATCAAGCAGGAAGCCGGCCCCGCCCGCGGACGGGCTGATGAAGGCGCCTTTGATTGGAAGATTGTGATAATTGCTGCTGCTGCCGTCCGCGTACCTGGACAGGGTCAATCGGACGATCGTTCCGGGCGCAACCGTCAATGCCGCCGGCGGTGAGCCCGTCACCGGGTTGTTGTCCCGGGAGGTCACCACCAGGGAGCAGCTTCCCGCCTGATTGCCCCTCACATTATCCAGGCTCAACGTGGCGTTGGTCGCTCCGGGCAGGCTGGTGGCGGCTTGAAATTGCCACTGGCACGCAACGGCATTGTTACATTTTGAGAAACAATCTTCCTTGATTGTGAAGAATCGTTGACTTTGCGCGCGTGGGACGCGCGCGGGCCGCCCTTCCCAGCAAAACCCCTTTATTTTCAAGGGTTTTATCAATTTCCGCGAAGGTCTCATTTTGCGTCAACCATGTCCTTTTATTGAGGCGCAGGTTTTTGGCATCGCTTTAGACTGGTGCTTGCGTTGAGAGAAAAGTTGTTCGCTCCCGATGGTTTTCCTGGCTTCGCTCAGGAATTCAACGAATTTTCAAATGCCAGACGAATGAGAAATTGAATGGGACCGTGAAGAAATTGAGCAAAATAACGCTGAAACTGGGCGTTCCCTTATTGGCAATGGGCGTGTTGGCGGCGCACAGCGCCAAGGCGGCAATTGAAATTGATCTGACATCAACGACGGGCGGCAACACCGCTGCCGGCGTAGGCTATATGACGGCTCCGAGTGGAAGCTACTTTGACGGGTCTCACTTCGACCTGACGTTCTTGGGTAATATGCTCAATGCTTACACCACCACAGACGCGACTGGCGTGGCCGACACTACCACAACCACCACCAGCGACGGTGGCAACGTCGTGTACCATGTATATACACCTGGGCTTGGATCGCTCCCCGGGCCTGCGGAGGACATCACCATGTACTCCGGCAATAACGGGACAACGGAGCAAATCTACATTCCTAGCGGAACGCGGTATCTCGCCGCGCAGTGGGATGACGGGCATGCCGGGACGGCAGTTTATGACGTTGCGGCCTTCGTGGGAACAACGATCACCCTTGAGAACGACGTTCCTACTCAACAGACTGCAGGTCTTTCGGATTATTGGCTGGCCACCACGCCGGTTCCAGAACCCACCACCATCATCTCCGGCTTGTTGCTCCTGCTGCCCTTTGGGGCATGCGCGCTGCGGATTCTGCGCAGGCGCAAAGCGCGCTGACCGTTAAGCCCCTTGGCGTTTCTCCATTCTTTGTCCCTCTTCGGGCCGGCCACCAGCCCGGCCTGCTTCTTTTGCCATGACAATTCAAGCCGGTCATCAAGACCGGCTTGTTTTTTGGCGCGGGCTAATTTGAAAAAAGGAGGAGGGGTAAAAAAAATCTTGGGGAGCGCACACGCCCTGGCACCGTGCCGGGCGCATGTGCTCCCCAATTCAGGACACACAATTTGCCGTTGCGCGAAGTCTCAGATGCCGGCCTTGGCCTGCGCAAAGAGCTTGCGTTCTTCGGGCAGAAGCCGGGCCTTGGCGGCCTTATCCAGATAAATCCTGGCATTTGCGCCATCACCCGCCGCCTTGAGAATGACTCCGTAATAGCCGGCGATGGATGGGATCGCAAGTTCCTGCGGGTTGAGCTGCCGCATCACCTTGAGCGCGTCGGCGCTTTTTTTCTGCTGGTATAAAGAGAAGGCGTAGGTGGCGGCAAAGGATGAATTGGTGGGGACTTGCTGATAGACCTCCCGCGCCAGATCGTATGGTTTCAACTCCTTGGCATCCAGGAGCAAGGCAATCGTGGCCAGATTGTTCTTGGCCGCAAGATCCGATGGAGTCCGCTTCAACTCCTGGTTGAAAAGCTGCATCAGCGACCGTGTTTGGCCGCCCTCCAGCAAGGCCCGCGTCAGCGTTCGCGTGGCCCATTTCTCCTGGGGATACCGGTTGACGATGGTCCAGAGCAGATCCTCCCCTTCATTGACCCAATTCCATTGCGCCGCCAGGCGGAAGAGCATGACCAGGCTCTGCTTTTGGGCATTGCCTGATTTCAGCGCCTGCGCCCATTCTGTTTTGGCGGTGTCGGCCAATTCCTGCCCGCGCAAGGCCCGGCTCAGAAACGCGTGGCGAAGGAACTCCATTTCGGCCCAGCGTTGCTTTTCCAGCCAGGCCTGGAGTCCTATCCAATCCTTCGATGCGATGTAGCACTCGGAAACCAGCAGTGCCGCCGGCTGGTTGGTTTGCATGTTCATGGGAAGACTGCGCAACCAGGCCAGCGCTTCTCCCGCCGGAGTTTTCGCCATCTCCCATGTAGCCAGCTCATAAATTTTGCTTTGATTCGTGGCCGCCTCGCGTTGAAAGTTGGCCAGGGTTGGTTTGAAATCCGCGTTCCGGGTTTCCAGCAGCACCTCCAGCCGCAGGATCCGGTCCGTGAAGGCGGAATTGGTTTCCTGGATCAATTGCCGGGAGAGCGCCAGGCTGGCGTCCGCATGACCGTAACCCATGGCATCCAGGGTCAGTTCACGCAATGCCCTGCAACGCAGGTCTGAATTGGTTGGGTTGGAGGCCAGGCGCTGGAGCACGGTTCGGGCTTCCGCCAACTCCGACGTGTTGGTGCGGTGGAGGCGCACGACGGCCAGACTCAATTGCGGGGATGGGTTCTGAGGCTCGAGCCGGGAGACCTCCAGAAAGTGACTCTCGGCTTGCTCGGGACGGCCGGTGGCTGCGGCCACCATGCCGGCGACATTGTGGTAGGCGGCGGTTTCCTTGTCTGCGGCATCTACTCCTTCCAGAGCATTGGTGGCCGTCGCGTCATCACGCATGGTCAGGGCGGTTTCCGCCAGGGCAAGCCTGTCGTCCAGCGAATGAGGGGCCAGTTCCACGACCCGGCTGCGCCACAGCAAGGCGCCGGGCGAACGGGACGCCTCGGCCAGTTGGGCCATCGTTCTTGTGGCATCCAGATTTTTGGGGTCCGAACGAAGCACTTCCTGCACGGAGAGCACCGCATTTCGCCGGTCCGATTTTGCGAGGAACTCGTGCCCAAGGCTCATCAGGTGCTTGTTTTTCCAGACTTTGTACCCGCGATAACCCGCATAGCCGGTCAACAAGACCGCAACACAGCACAACACGATGATAAACATTTTACGCATAATTTTTTAAGTTGGGAACATCCATGAATTGCACAAACTCACGCCAGCATCCGCGCCGGCAGGGGAACCACGTCCAGCGTCCGGCTCTCAAAGCGCCACTCGCTCAGGCAGAGGCCATGTTGCGAGGCCAATTCCTGTGCCGCCAGGAAGGATTCGGGCCTGAGCGCCGTGGTGATAACCAGGCCGGTGATGCGGTGGTGCGGGATGAGTTGCGGCAAGTCGCGCACCCCCCCCAGCACCATGTGCCCATAAACCCACTTGAAATGCAAAGCCGGCTCATCGTCAATCAATCCGATGATAACCCGGCCGTCAAAACTGCTGGAGTTGTGAAAGCCGCGTTCCTTAAGAAAAAGCTGGCAGCGCCCCCCGGCTCCGTAAAGCGCCACCCGCTCCGGGCCGGCGCTGAGGTCGCTGGTTGACCTCAAGTAAAGAACGGTCTCCTCCACGCAGCGATAAAACACCCGGGCCAGGATTATGGCGCCGTGTCCGAAGGCGAGGATCACCAGCGCGCGCAGGAACCACTTCGAGGCGCTGTAAGGATCAATCAGCAGCGCAATCCCCAGGCTGAGAAGCAAGCCGGCCTGCAGTGTCAACAGGAGCATCAACACATCCAGTATTCGCGCCCGGGTCCAGACCGTGACATAAGTGCGCGACACCGCCAGCAGGCAAAAGGTGGGAGTAACCCAAATGGGAAGATCCAGGAACCAGGAATGCCAGAATCCCTCCGGCGCGGGCTCGAACACCCGCATGGCGAGCGCCAACCCGCCCGCCAGACAAAGAGCGTCCCACAAAGGATAAGCCAGGGCCTTCGGCAGGGAATGGGTCGGGCGGCGCAAGCCGGTCAACAGGACCCGGCCCGTTTCGCGCAACTCGATCACCGCCATGTGGCGCAACAGCACGTAAACGAACGCCAGCAAGCCCAGCAGGAAGATGCCGGAGGCATGGGATTGAAAGGTCGTTATCAGCAGGCCAAAAACGACCAGCACCGCGTTGGTGATGCAGAGAATCACCGCCACCCGCCGCGTGCTTAAGCCCGCCTTGACCAGCCGGTGGTGCAAATGTTCCACGTCCGCCGTCATGATGCCGCCGGGCTTGTGCGAGCCAGCCGGTTCTCCTCCACTGACCCAGCGCCGCACGGACCTTCGCCAGATGGCCAGCAGCGCGTCGTAAATGGGCACTCCCAGGATGAGCAAGGGGATGGTCATCGAAAGGAAAAAAGTGTTCTTCGTGAACGTCTGGAGGGATACGACCCCCAATATAAACCCGATGGACATGCTGCCGGTGTCGCCCAGAAAAATGGTTGCCGGATGGAAATTGTAACGGAGGAACGCCAGACAGGCGCCCATCAGAGCGATGAGCGGCAAAAAGACGCCGGGCAGATTCCCAAGAAGGAGAATCCCGCACAAGCCGGTGGCGGAAATGATGGCCAGCCCCGAGGCCAGCCCGTCCAGACCGTCAATCAAATTATAGGCGTTAATCACGGCTACAATCCAAACCACCACCAGAAGACCATCCAAAAACGGCGGCAGTTGATAGCCCAAAAAACTGCCGAAATGCGTCCCCGAAAGAGCGATCCAAAGCGCGGCGGCGACCTGTCCCGCCAGCTTTTTCCAGGCGTCCAATCCAAGAATATCATCCGCCAGCCCGACCGCCAGCAAGATCAGCGAAGAGGGAAGGAACCTCAGCCACCAGTGGAGATCGAAACCGCCGGGCCGCGCATCTCCGGGGAACGCCAATCCCATCAGGCAGGCGGCATAAATTCCCAGCACGACCGCCAGACCGCCGCCCCGGGGGGTGGGACGCTGGTGCGGCCGCCGTTGATTGGGCAGATCCACAACTCCGAACCGCACGGCCAGGGAACGGACCACCGGGGTAAGGAGATAAGTCACCACGAAGCCCGCCAGAAAAACCGCGATGTATTTGTCAAAACTGTCGAACATGGCAAAGAGGGCGGAGGATGGAGGCCGGAGATAATCTGCGGGCAAATGTGGTCAAGGAAGAGGTTGCAAATCAAAAGCTGAAATTCTGAAATTGAGAAATCTGAAACTCCTTTTTCCTTTCACCATTTCTGCTCTCTGTTTTTGGCATTTCCCCATCCATGCCGCCTTCCAATAATTGGGCGATGCGCGCGCAGTTTTCCGCCATTTGGAAATGCTTTCTGGCGAAGGCCAGGGCCGCCTGGCCGCGCCGCAGACGTTCGTGGCAGTTGAGGGCCTGCTCAATGGCTTTCAACAGGCCATCCAAATCGTCCTGATCAACGATCCATCCTCCGCCGGACTCCTCAATCCAGGCGGCGGCTTCACACTGGCGTCCCCCAACGAAGAGCACCGGGCGTGCCGCCGCAAAGCTGGCTTGGATTTTGCTCGGGACAATCAATCCCTGCCAGGCCGAATCCAGGCTGGCGAGGTGAATATCCGCGGCACAAAGATGAGCCCGCAACCGCTGCTGCGGCACGTAGTCAAGAAACTCGATGCGGGCTGCCGGATGGGACCTGGCGAAGGTTTCTATCTCCCGCCGGCGCTTGCCCCCTCCACTGAACACCCAGCGCGGTCCTGCAGACCCAAGCTGTCTGGATGCTTCCAGGAATTCCGCAAAGCGGTGCCCCAGCCCCATGTTGCCGGAATAAAGGAAAACAACTTCCCCGGCATCCCAACCTCGTTCCGCCCGCAAAGGATTGATTTCATGCGCCGGCCAGGGGGCCAGCTCAGGATCGCTCCATAGCGGAATCCCGGTAACGGTAAAATCCAGCCCCGCGTTTCCCCCATAAAAACCCACTCTCTCCGCCATTTTTCGGCCCAGGGCAATTACGGCGTCCGCTCCGCGCCATTGAAAGCGGGCCAATTTCTGAAGAAAACGAAAAATCAATCCATCATCCCGTGCCATTTTGTGTGCGAACATCACATCCGGGTAAAGGTCCATGATCCAATGGGCATGCCCGGCACCCGCGCTTGCCGGCTGCCGTTTTTCCCAGCAGGCCGACATAGGGCGGAGTCGTCAGCGACAGGATCAAGTCCGGCTTGCTTCTGTCCAACAACAGGGCGCCTGCCAAAGAAACGTAAAAAGAGCCATAGTCCGCCATTTTACCAACGAACCCGCGCCGGCCGAAACCAGTCGCCGGCAGCCTGGACACCTCGACCCCATCCACGTTTTCCCGGCGCGGAAAACAATCTCCGCCATCATAAGAGCGCTGCGAACACAGCGCTTTGACCTGATGCCCGCGCCGCACCAGTTCCCGCGCCAACCCATGCAAATACCAGCCCGTCGGGGCGGCATCTGGCGGATAAAACTGGTTAAGAAGCAGAAAGCGCATTGCCGGGATCGTGGAGGTTGCCAGGCAACCCGTCAGAACAGGGTTCTCAGTCCTGACTGAAGAAACCCGATTATAGAAATCATTCTCCAATTCTACGGCGTTGACTTGGCGAAGGTGACGCCCGCTTCGTTGACTTTGACAAGCTTGTCCAATTCGCCGATCACGGCGCTTTCGGCCTGGCCTATGTCGTTGTACCCGCGAACGACGATTTCCAGCGAGCGCTCGCCGCTATTGCGCCGCCCTGCCAGGACGGGACCCAGACGATTGCCGTAGGTGAGCAGTTGGGTATTGAAGAACTGCGCTTGGGCGCGATCTTCCCAAAGGCAATAGAAGACGTAAAATGGCTCCGCGCCGTCATCATGCACAATATACTTGCGGAAAGGCAGTTTTAGGCCGCGAATTGGATAATAAGTCAGATCCGGCAGTGTTTCGACCGTATGACCGGCGGCTGCCATACAGACTTCGGGAGTGTGCAATTCTGCCAGGGCAACAGCGATCCGGCCCGGAAGCCACCGCAAATAGATCATTTGCCACTGGCTGCCGTCTCCCTCCCGCCAGGATGCGCTGACTTCTTCATCGTAGCGGAGCAACCAATGTGCTCTTTCTGCCACGGGCATTTCGGAAAAGGTTGGATTGCGGCGGGGCCAGTCCACGCTCCAGGAGGTGCTGGGCGGCAGGCGCCATTCGTGTGACTTATACCAAAGCTCGACCCCCGCTTCCACGGCGACGAGCCACAAGAGCAGGCCAAAGGCCAAGCGCTTGAGCGCAGGGGACGGAGGGCCGGTATTTCTGGAAGGACTGACCGTTGAAGTCGGAGCGTTCTTCGCGCGTCCTTTGAACAACAGTGCCAGCAGCCATATCGAAAAAACGCAGGCCACCATGATCATGAGGCCGGCGGGGTCGTGGTACTTCGAAATGGCGGCAACCCCTTCGCGCGCGGTCACGCACGTCAAAAAAGAGATTCGAATCACGTTAAACAGAAGCGCCAAAAGAAAACCCGCCGGCACCAAGACGATCCTGCGCCAAAGGGTCAGACCATAGAATTCCCCAAGGAAAAGGGAGATCATCAGAGCGGATTGAAACGACCGAATGCCACTGCAAGCCTCATCAATCCCCACCGTCCCTTTGGCCACCTCAATGACATTGCCATGCTGGATGGCGGGGATGCCCAGCCAACCCGCCACCTCGACGCTGCACGAGGCGCATCCGCTGGTCAACATTTGTATCAGGGGGCCCTCGACGATGCTCGGCCAGGGAACCGCCACCAGAAAAAAACAAAGCGGGAAGGCGAATAGAGCAGCCGCACGGCGGCTTACCTGCAGCCACAGGGCCGCGAGCGTCAGGCCGATGACCTCCAGCGCCAGCAGCCAACTGATCATCCTCCACTCCGGATTTGCTTCTTGCACCAGGCGGGTGGGCAGCCAAAGGAACGCGAGCAACGCAAATAGAAACTCCATCCTTCCCCTGGACCCTCTCACCGAGGCTGGCGGCCTGCCAGCCAGGGGCAGGCTTGGGCTGAATTCCGGATCAGCGGCAGCGCCCTTCGCTTTCTGCCATCTCAACGAGAGCAGCCCCAAGCACAGGAACGGGACCACCCAGCCGTGCGCGTACTGGGGGTTGACCTGCCACTCCACTCTCAATTGGTTGATAAGGACCCCCCAGAGGAACAAGAACGGCAGAATTACTAAAAACCATTGTGCCAGCCGTGGCCGCTGGCCGACCGCCGGCTCCTGTCGGACTCCCTCCGCCTGATCGCGATCAGAGCAGAGGGGGTAGCCGCTCTGCTTTCGGCTGGATTCAGTTTCCATAGTTTGAATGCGGCTGGTTCTTGCCCGTGGCAGGCCTGACCGGCAGCGTGCCATCCGGGAGGATTCCGTAACGAATTGGCGCGGCCTCCCGCTCAGACGCCGCGCGACTTGGCACGTTGGCGCAGTT
Source organism: uncultured Verrucomicrobiae bacterium (assembly GCA_963707025.1). Taxonomy (GTDB): domain Bacteria; phylum Verrucomicrobiota; class Verrucomicrobiia; order Limisphaerales; family Palsa-1400; genus JBEKOF01. The sequence continues at coordinate 280,388 of CAVPOM010000012.1, forward strand.
CGCGGGCCTTGAACACACTCAACGCCTCATACATGGCCAGCAATCTGCAAAAGACGTAGCCCTCATAGCCGTCGAAAAAGCCGCATTTGAGGACATAACTGTAAAAGAAGCGCAGGGCGGGCCGGAACGGAAGATGCCGGGACACTGTCCGCAATTTGCGTCGGGCGGAAAGATCTGCGCCGATGCCCTTTCCGGTCAGCCCCGTTTGACCGCCGTGAACCTCAACTTCCGCCTCCCAATTCGAGTAGCGATTGTGCTTCTCCATCCATGTGTGGATATTCGGATAAGCGAAATGCAACATATCGGCTTCGAGATAAGCCGCGGCTCCATCCAGCACGACGTGTTCATGCACCTCATTGTCACCGGAGGCGGTGTCCCCGCAATGAAGCCTCTCATATCGTCCCTTGGAATGGCGAAAGAGCCTCATATTCCAACTCGGATAATAGCCACAATGCCGGATCCATTTGCCGAGGAAAATAAAACGGCGATTGATGAAATAACCGTCGGCGCGCGGATTTTTCATCTCCGCCTGGATCTCCGCGGCCAGATCAGTCGTGATGCGCTCGTCGGCGTCGAGAATCAAAGTCCATTCGTTTTTCCAGGAAACATTTTCAAGAGCCCAATTCTTCTTCTTCGGAAATTTTCCGTTCCAAAGAAAATCAACGACACTCGCGCCCTTGCTTTTGGCCAGCTCCGCCGTGCCATCGTTCGAACCGGAGTCCACGACCACGATTTCGTCCGCCCAACGAACAGAATCCAGGCAGGCGGGGAGGTTGGCGGCTTCGTTGTGAACCGGGATAAGGACAGAAATCATTCGCAGGAAAAGCTGAAAGAGCGGTTTATCCAAGCTCGCGCTTTTTGATGAATCGCGCGGGGTTGCCTGCCACCACCGTCCAGGCCTCAACATCCTTCGTGACCACAGCCCGCGCGCCCACCACCGCGCCCTCACCGACCGTCCGGCCCGGCCCGATAAACACATCCGCACAAATCCAGAACCTGGTCTTCGATGACAATCGGCGGTCTCAGCAACGGCAGGTCGGCCTTTCGGTAGTCATGTGTGCCGGCGCAGAGGTGCGCCCGGTGTGAGACCGTGGACTGGCTCCCAATGATCACCGGCCCGAGATTGTAGATCAACGCGCCTTCCCCGATCGAACTCCAGTCGCCGATATGGAAATTCCACGGAAAGCAAATCACGGCCGTGTTGTAAATGTTGACGTGATTTCCGACCTTTGCTCCAAAGCACTTAAGGACCAGACACCGCCAGCCGAAAAAGGGCCGCGGACTGAACCGAAAAAGCACCTTCCCAAAAATCCAGAGGAGCCGCAGAAACATTTCACCAGGCGAGTACTTCGCGCAAGCCCGGTTGGCCTTGATGTCCAGGATTTCATTCATGTCTTGCCAGGTTGTCGCAAGGAAGCGGCCGCGCGCAATTCAACACCCGGTCCTGCGCCATGATTTGGAAGCATTGGTAGCGGCAGGCTCAAAAGTCGGCCATGCAGGCGGGTTGGGGACCTTCCCCGAGCATCCACTCGCAAACTTCTTTCGTCTGGGCGGCGATTTTTGGCCACGCGAACCGATCCGCCGCCAAGGCACGGCCACGGCTTCCCATCGTGACCCTCTCCAATTCGGTCATGCGCAGGAACTCGCTCAAACCATCGGCCAGACTCTCCGGGTTGGGATCGATCCTCAGGGCTGCGCCAGCGGCGAATCCTTCGGGCAAGTTGCACTGCGGCGTCATCACCACAGGCTTGGAATGCGCCCACGCCTCCAGCGCCACCATCGGCACCCCTTCGCTCAAGGAGGGCAGAATAAACGCAGCGCAATGGCAATAACAGGCCGCCTTCGCCTCCTTGAATTGGGGCCCGAGGAAGAGAAGGGAAAACGCTGCAAGCTGAGATTCTGAAACGCTGAGGTTGGATGTCTGGTTTCTGCTTCCTGCTTTCTGACTTCGAACATCGGTCCAGGCCAGACCAAGTGCAGTCGCCAGTTGTTTGAGTTCAGACTCATGTCCGCCCTGATCCCATCCCGCAATGGCCAGAACCCATTCCGCCCTCTGCCATCCGTCCGCCGACGTTCTGGATTCGCGCCCAGGCCTTGAGCAGATTGACGAGGCCCTTCTTGGGATGAATCCGGCTCAGGAACAGAAGCACCTTGCGCCCGGGTTCCACGATGCTGTGCCACGGCGGATTTCCATTTTCTGAATTCAGATTTTCGCTTTCCGGGAGATCAACTCCGTTGGGAATGATGCACATGGGGTTTTTCAGACCAAAGGCGCGCATCGCGGTGGCCTCGGATTGACACAACGCACGGAGGCAGGCGGCCTTTTCCAAATGTTTGCGTTCGTACAAAAGCAAGGCCAGTTTCTTTTTCCACGCCGAATTTTTGACTGCCCACGGGTCGAGCATTCCATGCGGCGAAATGATTTCCGGCTTTTTGTATTGCACGCACCATTCGCGGGCGTTGCGGGAAGGCCAACTCCAAAGGCCGGCCCGGTAAATCAAATCCGCGGGCGCCTCCAGTAGCCGGGAACGGCATTGAGTGGAACGCCCAAGTGTCTCCGGCCACTCCACGGGGAAGCTCTCAGGCACAATGGGAAGCCAGTCATGGGCATCCCTCAGCGAAAATTCATCCGCCAGTGAAAAGGCCGAAACAGCCACGCCTTTGACTTTCAAGGATTGCCACAAACGCCGCTCAGCATCAAAAAGTCCGCCCGCCACTCGCGAAATGGAATCAATGACGACGTTCACTTTCACCGCAAACTCAATCCTCGCAAGATAAGACGATCCACCAGGCCCGCTCCTTTGGGCCCAATCTCCTGCGCCTTGTCCACAGCGGCCTTCAATCCGGAGGCAAACCGTTCCGGCCCCCAGTTGGCGATGATGTCGCGACTGCGGCCGCCAAATGTGGAAAGCAGATGGTTGAGCGATGAAATTTTCAACATCAACTCCGCCAGTTTTCCGATATTGCAGGGATCGAAAGTAAAACCGTTCACCCCGTCCTGCACCAAATCTGTTGCACAGCCGCACCGGTTTGACACCAGCACCGGCAACCCGCTCGCCATGGCCTCATTGACCACCAATCCCCATTGCTCCGTCGTGCTGGCGTGGACGAAGGTGGAGGCCAGCCCGTAATACATCGGCATCTCGGCGTAGGATTTTGCCCCGGCCAGATGAACGGAAGCCCCAACGCCGCAGCGGGCAATGGCGCCTTCGATTGCCGGCCGCTCTTCGCCATCGCCGGCGACTACCAAATCCCAAGGGGTTTTGGTCCGAGCTCGGAGGTCAGAGGTTGAAACGCTCTCGGCCTGGTGATTGGCGCATAGCTCGCGGTAGCGTGCATACGCTTCGATCAACCGCGGCACATTCTTCTTCTGCCCAAACCGGCAGCACGCCAGAAAATAATTTATCGGCAGTCCGTGTTTGCTTCTGACCTCCGGCTTCTGACTTCTGACTTCCACCCCTTCCTTCGCAAAGTAGCCGTTGTCCACCACATCATAGCCCACAAAGATGCGGTCGCGCGGAAGTCCAAGCTTGGCCAGGTAATCGGCCTCCGGCGTGCCGCCGGCCAGGCCGGCGGAGCACAGGGCAACAATCCGGCGTTTGATCCATTCTTTGTGGGCCGGGCGTGGTGCGTCAAATTCATTGCTTTCAGAAAACATCACCGCCGGGACCCGGTTCCGCGCCGCCCAAGCCAGCGCGGACAGGCTCACCGGCAGCGCCCAACCGCTCACACACACCATGTCGGGGCGGAGCGCATCCAATTTTGACGCTACCGCCCGGCGAACGGCCGGGGCGGAAATTGTTTCGCCGCCGTCGTTCGGAAACAGAGTGTGCCGCCGGTAACTCGCCGCCGCCGAATACTCCAGCACCCTGAAGGCGTCCCGCCTCGTCAACTCCAGCAAATGACACTCCGCCCCGGACAACCGGGTGAACGCTTCCCACCGGGCATGATGGTAGGGAACAAGGTTGACGATGATTCCGCAGACGCGAGTCATTTTCGGAAAGTAATTACCACAGCCAATCAGGCCCACGAATTTTTCGCCAGCAGTTTAAGCACGCGCTCGGCGTGCAGGCGGACAGAGCCGATATCTTTGATGCGCGCGCGGGCTTTACCCCCAACCTGCTTTGCCAGATTCTCATCACACAGCAGTTTTATCACCTTTCCAGCCAATAGCGGAATGTCATGCTTATCCGCCAAAAAACCATAATCCTCGGAATCGAGAGCCTCCTTCAGTCCGCCATGCAGCACCGAGGCCACCACCGGCACACCATAGGACATGGCCTCGAGAGGTGTGCGCCCCATGGCATCCCAGTCGGAGTTGAATACCATAACGTCAAGAGCCCGGAAAAATACTTCAAGATCTTTTTCCCATCCCAACCAGACTACTCGTTCCTGGATTCCTAACTCCGTTGCAAGCCGGACGAGATTACCCCGCTCGGGACCATCGCCTGCTATAAGGAAGCGCGCCTGTGGAACAGCCGCCGCCACTTTGGCGGCGACGTTCAAGAATACATCCCAGCGCTTGCGCGCGATCAGCCAACCGGCATTGCCAACGACTTTGTGTGCTTGAGCCAGACCAAGTTGCCGCCGGGCATTCTCACGTTGCTTTCCTTCAATCTGTGATGGCAAGGTGAAAGGATATGGAATGGGATAAGATATGGTGCGACTTGAATTGACAAGCTTGGGAGCGGTCCTCAATGCCTCGTCCATGATGAAACGCGAGGGATAAATGATGCATTTGAAACGCCACATGGCCACCCGGTAAATCAGCCGCCAGCCCACAGCGGATATAACCCCTTCATGATGGTAATGGAGGGAAAGGATGCGATTGGGGCGGCAAAAATCGCCCAGGGCCAGCATCGCCATCAGGTTGTGTCCCACCATGATAAGCGCATCGGCTTGTTTGGTGCGCAAGATGTGCCGGAGCGGAAGAAAACTGCGCCAACCCCATTTTCCGCGATACCCAACGGCGGAAGCCGGAATGCCGTGCCTTTGTAGCGCCTGCCCAAGTGGTCCCATCTCGTTCAAAGAAAGCAACTCGACCTCATGCCCAATCTGCTTCAACTCAGCCATAAGAAGCAGGGTGGATTGCTCCATACCGCCCAAATTGGCGCATTGCATGATGAAGAGGATCTTCATCGGGAAACGTCGGATTCCACAGCTCGATGTCGCTTCCAGGATTGACCCGGCCCGGTGGAGCCCAAGCAAGGGTGGTCCGCTTTACCAGACGCTCCCATGCACAAGACCCCGGCCATCGAACACCATGAAGTCATTGCGTAGTGAAGGGCAGTCAGCGATTTGCCGTTCCAAAGCAGCCGCTTTGCGGGTTGCAAAATACATTGCCCGAACCATTCCCCTGACGGGAAAAGGGGGCTTTGCACCAACTCGAAGTGCATTAAATTACATCCGGCAGAGCCCCGATCCCTGCCCATAACGGGCTCCCCATCATCCACGCAGACCACGGTGGCGCCTGCGTTCGATCACGGCGCATTGGTCACAACGTGAACATCAGTTGGCGGTTGCAGCATCGAGCCGGCATAGGCCTGCCCCACCAAAGATGCCGCCGTGTTGGGATACCAACTGTTCACAAGGATAATATTGCCTGCCCGCATGCTGGACGGCAGCAATGCCATGTTCGTGTATGGCGGATCAATCTTGATCACCCCAACTGCATTCGGATATATGGAGAGTATATTCGCAGGCACGAAATAGCCGGTAAATTGCGGCTGTAAAAATGGAGCCGACATGGCGAACATTTTGGTTCCCTGGCCGAGGGTAACCTGGAAGGCGCACTCGGGCGCAAGCAATATTCCCGGGTAAGCCTGTAGAATGTTTGTCAGCGCAGAGACTGCCCTTGGCCCATACTGATCTAACGCCCCGTACGAGTCCATATAAAACATGGTACAGCCCCAGTGGTTGTTGGCATATTGAATTTTGTTGAGCAACCCCGGCCAGTAAGATTCTTCCGTTACTGGAGCGCCGATGTTCGTCTGAACCCAGCCGTTGGTGTAATAATATTCTTTCTGTCCATAGGGAGCATCAACATTGATGAACACGTTGCCATTTGTGCCATCCGGAAAGCTCGTTCCCGCCCCGAATGTGTGCGGTCTAAGAGTCACCCCGACACGCAGCCCGGCAGAGGTGTATTTTGCGAAGAATTCATCGGCCACTGCGTCCATTTCCGGGGCTAAAACAGAAACCTTTCTGGGATCGCCAACATAGGTTAATCCCTCTATTTCATCGCCCTCAACGTCCCAGATAATAACCCCCTGGGCATTCATATTCGTCAAAATGGCAATCTCTTGATTTGCCCTGGCCAGAAGAGCCGTGCGAAATGCCGCTACGCCGTTGCTCGTGCTGTAGTCTGGACCGTTTGCGGCAAACCAGCCTCTCGGATTGTTGGTGGTTGAGAATGAAGCGTTGCCCAAAACATCCATGCCTATGGGTCTCCGATCCGCCCAATTAAATGTGAAGGGGGGATTTTGCTCCAGTTCTATTATGGCCCAGCGGCTGTCGAGATAATTGAATATCGCTGACTCGTTGGTGCTTTGGTCACCGTTGCAAATGAGAAGCTCGCCCAGATAGACGTTTGCCAAGCTATAGGCATTCTCAGCTTGCCCGCCCATTTCAAGAGTATTAATGCTGTTCGTTCCCGGGTTGCCGGTGACGGCAATGTCCGTTCCTCCGTCAATTCGATATTTTGAGTTCGCTCCATTCAATACAAGCATCATTATGTGCCAACTCGGATCGATCCGGAATGCGCTGCCGCCAATGCCGGCGTATATGGTAAAATAACCGCTTCCGTTGCCCATGCTCCATGCAGTCTCGCCGCGAATGCTGCCGATGAAATCGTTTATAAAGGTGTTTTCCGGACCAATGTAGCTGTAAACCAGGAAAATGGTCACCGGTTGAGCCGCAGCATGAGGAAACGGGGCCCCATTGGTCAAAAAGCCTGAAACGCCGTCGAAAAGCACCGCTGGCAACCCATTTTGCTGACCGGTCTGAAAGGTAGGCTGGTTACTGCTTACAGTTTGTCCAACTGAGGCGTTGATCGTTCCACCGGAGGGACTCCAGATTGAAACTGGCGCATTGTTCCTCAAACCCAGCGCATCCGCTTTATACCAGACATACAAGTTGGTGTCTGTGCCCGGGGAATACGTTTGGCAACAGCAGGAATAACAGCAAATAACACCAAAAACCCAGAATTTCATGTATATCCTCAAAACTACGCCCATCAGTTTTGCCGGATGATGAGATTCAGATAAACGCCCTAAAGGGTAAAAGCTCACATTCTTACCGTCTTGGATTTGCATTTTAATTTCTTAGAGCATAATCTACGCCTCGTTTTTGACGCCAATATGCGTTTCCGACCGCTGACTCTGCCTGTTCCATGCCAAGCGGCTCCACAATTGGCGTTCAGGCAACCGACGCCACAGCCGCTTCCTGCCGACTCGTGAAGCGAGGATCCAGAGCCTTGTCTCGGATCGTGGAAGCCGGGCCGAAAACTTCCGCACGCCACGGCCTGTTCCGACGTCGTGCCATGCCGGATATCTGGCCCCGACCCGGAAGCTCGTGCCGTTGGAAGCAGGTGCGGCAGAAATAATGTCTCTTTTTCCCTCTCCTGGTCGGACCCGGGCGTAGATTAATGTGGGGCCGAGGAAGAGGCCGGCCTGCACCCAAGGCGTCAGGGCATGATCGGTGGTGTGAGTGATTGCCAGCAAAGAGTCCACCGTCAGCAACGCACAGCCAAGCTGCCAAACCGGCGCTCCACGAACAGCCGATTCATAAAATCTCCGCATGAAGTACCCGATAACAAAGAATTCAAGACAGCCGAAGTACCAAAATGAGGCAAAAGCGTCGGTTATACCACCCGTTGTAGTACCCAGGGCAGCTTCATACCCGGACGCCCGCTCAGCGTTTGCGCCAAGGTGGAGCAAGCCTCCTAATGACATTAGATTCTCCTTCGCAGACCTGCCGAAAATCTGCGCCGGAAAATTCCGAAATATCAATTGATTCCACTGGAACAATCCGAAGTCGTAAGCTCCCAAAGTTTCCGTTGCCGCAATGTAGTAAACCGCGTTTCGCATCTCCGTCCCTTTGTCCGTGACCTCCTTCATCTGTTCTAATTCCGACAGATTCGCCCCTTTGCCGCCACCGAACAAGCTGGCATCATGCATCGCAGACCTATAAACGGAGATGTTGTAAGAGACAAAGGCTCCGCCTAAAATTGCGCAGACGACAACAGCCCTTGGGGGAACCCTTTTCCAAATAAACCATGCCAGCGTTCCTATGATGAGTCCAAACTGCATGCCGGTTCCCTTCGGCTGGCGAAAACTATGCTGTGAAAGTAGCTTAATGCGCCTATGCCAGCGACTGCCAAAATCCACCATGAGAAACGCCGAAGAATCAGAAGAACCGAAAGCGCGAAGCCAAAATTGATGGATTGCGCAAAAAACACATACATAACCGGCGTCCCTGTCCACGCACCGCTTTGCAGGAGTTCCTCTGGAATTTGAGAAAGTTTATACTGGAACACCAAGCCAATTACTGTCATAACAAAAGCCGCGCGAATGAGCCGGTCACGGTCGAAACTCCAGTTGAGTTTCTGAATCGGCCGAGCTCCCTTTTCATAACCGAAATAGCACATCCCGCTGCACAAGATCGTCATGACGAGCGCCTTGTTTAACATGGCGTCAGCCACAACGGCGGAAGCATGAAGCTCATAGAATTGCGGCCAAGCCCAGAGCGCGAAAACACAGCCGGCCAGAAACGGGAACTGGTAAACGCGCGACGGCCTCCACAGCCCCCATAGAATCAGCAGGCTGAGTTCGCCGATTAGGAGATACAACAGGATATCAGTCATGGTCGGCGGCCTTCTTCCTTGGGGACGCCACAAAGCTTTCATTCCGATTATAACATGAGGGTTTAACAGGCGGAGCCTCTTGAAGTTGTGCGTTGGATCCCCATGCAAAGCCGGTCTATGCAGCTCTCCCAAGAGTAATGCCTTGCCCTGTCCCGCCCTTTAGCTGCCAGATGATGTCGAAGTTCCTTGTTCGCTTGAAGCCGGCCGATTTCCTCGATAATTTGTCCAGTGTCCGCTGGATTTACCAGGATGCCAGAACCACCAAGGGTTTCTGGTATGGCACTGCTATTTGCGGCTATAACCGGCAAACCCGCTGCCATCGCTTCGACCAAGGGTATCCCAAATCCTTCGAGCCGTGACAAACATAACAGGGCCACTGCCTTTTGGTAATATGCAATCAATTCTCGCCGTGAGACATAACCCAACAAGACTACGTTGGCGAGACCGCGAGCCTCGGAGATGTACCTGGGATCTCCGTATAGCCCGGAAGTGCAAACGATCCGAATTGGAGACCCACGTCGCCTTAGCGCCTTCGCCAAGTCTAAAAGATAATCACTTCCCTTTCGGATTTCCATAGCTCCGGTGCAAACCAAATATGGGGAGAAATCCGGGACCGGCGAATCGCAACAGTGATTGGCTCGGATGTCGAAACAGTCTTCAGTTACACCGCCTCCAACGACCTGAATCGTTTCAGATGGAATGGCAAACGTGTTTATCACTTGCATTTTCGTGAAGGTAGATTGAGCCACGATCAAATCTGCAGTTTGCAGGGCTTTGCGCAATCGGAAGTCCCGACGCCATTGCCTAAACGCCCTGCCCGAAAGCGCAGAGGTGGTGGCCCTTGGTTCCAGATGATGAACGGTGACGATACGTTTGCACCGTCGCGCCGGAACGTAGGTTTCCATTGAACAATATACCCAGCAATCGGACGGTATAAAGCGGTCTATCTCCGGAAGATCCATCCCCAGCCACAACGCTTCTCTCACAAGACGTTTCCAGGGGAGAGGCACCACCGGAATGCCTTCCAGCCCCAGTTCTGAAGGCATTGTCCCATCAGGTTCCAGCTCATCCGCCGAAGCAAGAAGACGCAACTCCACCGCTGATGTCCTCGCCAGAACTTTGACCATGTTTAGCGCGACCATTGAAACGCCGGTTGGCCTCCGCCACCCCGAAGGATAGATATAGGCGGCAATTTTGATTCTTGAACCCACGAATGCAGGAAGTTTTGTCAAGCTCGCAGCAAAAGCACATTCCCCAAGGTGATGGCGGAGAATTCAAGGCATGACATTGGGGGGCCTACGGTGCCGTCCTGCGCCAAGGAGAACGGATGGTATCCCAAAACCAGGATTTTGTCGTAGAGGCCGGTTGTGCTAAAGCCTGCCTCGATGAGGTTTAGCGGACATACTTCAATCAAGATTGAATGGACAAGCTTGCTCGTAAGAAGCCGCACCGCACCCTCCAGAACATTCGGCTCCATCCCTTCGACGTTGATTTTCAAGAAATCTATCCCGGTGATTCCATGCTTCTCACAATAGGAATCAAGGGATACCGTCTGAACCTGTTGAAATGAGACATCCGCCCGGTTACTGCCGCAGCTCTGTTGGGAGTGAATCCTATTTGTGCCTGGTGAGCGCGGATCGGACTTGAACATCACCAACCCGGAGCCTTTGCCCACCGCCAGACAATTCAGAACACACCGCTCCGAAAGTGAGTTTGACACAACATTCCTTTTTAACCGAGAGTAAGTCTCTGGAATGGGCTCAAAGCTGTGAACCTGCACATTGCCAACGGACGCGAGATAGCAACTGAAAATTCCAATGTTTGCCCCGATATCAAACGCAACGCCTTGTGCGCCATCGCGAAGCAATGCTTGGCGCGCAAAGATTTGTTCGCTTCCCAAGATGCCGCTGTAGGTGGTATAGGTGTGATATTCGGAGAAATTGATCCATTCCCCGATGCGGACACCGGGGGCGATTTTGGTGTCGTGGAGACGCTCCCCGCGCTCGTGAAGCAAGCCAGACCATGTATGGTCGCAGCATCAATGGGTTCCTCAGGAGGGTCCGGGTATTGCTGATAATACTGGCCATAAGCTTGAATTGATTTTGAGACCGGGCGCCTCGTCAGTATGCAGAATTGATGTGTGATCCCCTTCGCAGTGCCGCGATGTGACTCGTGGACCCCAACAAGACTCAAGTTTGCCCAATATTGGGATCATTACACATTGCCCAACCCTCAGTGCCAACAATCAGTGCGTTGCTCTAACGCAATGCCAACGCGTTGACAAAACTCATCCGCTCTGGCCCGCCATGTGTTTGCCGCGATGTAATTCCGGCGGCGTTCCAAATCCGGCGCCACTTTCAGCGCCAACGCCTCGGCCAGCAGCCAGCGGACTTCAGCTTTATCCCTGCCAATGCTGACAAAAGGCGCATGGTTGAATGCCTCGGCGATGGCGGTGCTGACAATAGGACGCTCAGTGGTCAAATAGTCATACAGCCGCAGCAAGGAACGCCTGTTATTGTGGTCGTTGACCAGCAGTGGGTTTATCAATACATCAAACTCTCTTAAATACGCTGGCAAATGATCATGCGGTTTGGGGCCAAGCCAGTGAACATTTGGGCGGGCGAAAACCGACGCGATGCGTTCCGATGCTGAAGTTGCTGGTTGCTTGAATCTCGGGCCAATGAATACGAAATGCGTGTTGGGAAAATGAACGCTAAGATGCTCGATCAACGCCCAGTCGTAAGCGCTGCTGTTGATCTGCCCCACACAACCCACTCTTGGCCCGGGCACGGATTGGAAATCTTTGACAGCAGCCGTCGCGCCCTCGACATTTGTATCTCCCGGCTGCCACTGAGTTGCATTGGGCAGATAATGCACCGGTGTTGTGGCCATTCCCTTCAAATCTTCCACCAGCAGTCTTGCCACGCCAAAACCAATCGCGCAGTTACCGAGCAGCCGCCTCTCCAGGGAGATGATTTTGCTGCTATCCCAATCGTAGAATCGGTAGGGGTCGAAAGCGTAATATGCCTTTGTTACGCCCTGGAATTTCTCTGCAACCCTGGCGTACCACGGCAAGGTCAAAACAATTGCATCGGGCTGGCCAAAGCGATGAATCGCCTTTCTGATCTGCCCGCTCACCAGCCACGATGAAAACGCAAAGGCCTTGTGCCAACTGGGGATGGATACCCAGGTATCCTCCCACGATTCAGAAACCTTTTCGCTCCGGCCGGCTTTCTGCAACTGTCCGCGCCATCCCCTGGGAAATGAAAAGGCGTTGCGGACCCGAAAGCCATGAATCCTCACCTCCGGCGGCATGGCGTGGAGCAACGACCGAACCCATGAAGCCCCGGTATCCACAACAAAGAGATGGCGCCGACCGCAGCCCGAGGCGGTTTCAGCAAAGCGATGAGCGTTTTGCCTGCGCTTCATAAGGGATCCCGCAGCCCGGACTTATGCGAAGCCCGGACTTGTGTGTTTGACCAAATATGCCTCTGGGCAAACCCAAAAACCAAGGCTGCATTAGCGACGTAGGCCAAACAGCGGGCTGAAGTCAACCCAAGCGATCCCCACCCCAACATGGCAAAGGTGAGGCCAAAATAGAGAACTCCGTAACTAACGTAAGTCATGAACATAAACCACATGCGGCCAGAGGCGGTGATGGCCTGAAAGATGGGGCTTTGCAAGGCAAGGATTCCAGCGGTTAGCACGGTTACCACCAACGTCGGCCAACCCTCGCGAAATCCAGGCCCGTAGAAGGACATGATAAACGGACTGAAACAGGCTATGAATAACGTGACTGGGATCACAGCGATTGCATTGGCTTTAATTGCCAACACAACGATTTTCTTCCGGCTGTCGCCTCCCGCCTCGCCAACCTGCGACGAAAGCAGCGGCAAAATCACCTGCCCAAGAACAGTTGGCAGAAATGAAACGGCGTTAAACCAACTCAGTGTGACATTGAAAACACCCATCTCCGAGTAACCATGCGGGCGATTGACCAGCAACGCGCCGCACGCCCAATTCACCGGGCCGAAAATGACGTTGCAGAGCACGCTGGGCATGCTGAATCGCCATAACACACCCCATTGCCCCGGTTGGAGTTTTGCGGAAAACGGGACGCCCGCCGCCGCTGCTTCCCGCCGGAGGGCCAAATGGCTGAACAGGCAATTGACGGCCACGCTGCCAACCAACCCCCACACCGCCCCCATTAAACCGAACCATCGGGCGCCCCCAACCATCAAAGGAAAGCTCAACAGCCCGCAGACGAGATTCACCCGCGCAATCGTTTTGAAGGCTTCAAAGCCCGCCAAAGCTCCGGTTTGCGCGCCATTTACTGACCCGATAAGTAACAGGACGGAGCCAACCCGGATCATTCCGGTCAGGTGAGGCGCCGCCAGCGTATGCCGGGCAAACCAGGGAGCGAGGACCAACATCGCCAGCATCATGGCGGCGCCGCTCGTCCAGGAGACGGAAGCCGAAAGACTCAGCATGGCGCCCGCGCGCTGCGGATCTTTGGTCCGGTATTCGGCGACAAACTTGGTCGCGGTCAAGCCCATGCCCAGACCGGCAAACGTGCTAAAAATTCCAACCGTACTTTGGATGATCCCCAACTCACCCATGCCCACCTTGCCCAACATTCGCGCGACGCAAATTGAAGCAACAACACTAAGCGAGCGGGAAAGCACCGTTCCAATCAGCGACCAAAATGCGCCCTTCGCCAGGCGGTAGCCCATGGGCGAGGACTTGATGCGCTCGACCAGCGGCAGGAAACGCCGTGGCGTCCACTGCGACAATCGGTCGCTTATACTTACTGTGGCATCGTCAGCCATTAATCATGCGGGCTGGAATTCCCCTGAAATCTTTGCCAGCCGAAATCGGCGGCGCCATCAGACTCGAGGAAGCCAGACATCAGAGAGCAGGGTTCAGGGACCGGCGCCCGAAATGTTTTTGGATGATTTCGACGAGGCGTTTCCCATAGGCATCTACAGAATAGGCATTGACTGCCTGGCGGCAAAAGGGCGCCATTTCTTGTGACAAACCAGGATTATGCATGAATCGCAGGATGGCGTCTGCCAGAGCTTGTGGGTCACGGGGCGGGATGATGAAGCCGGTTTTGCCTTCCTGCACAACGCGCCCGCAATTGGGGGTAACGATTACGGGCAGGCCATGCGCCAGCGCTTCCAATTGTGTGAGCGCAAATCCATCGGAGAGCGTCGGCAGAACGAACACGTCGCTTTGCCGATACCACCGCGCCGCGCGGTCGCGGCTGACAGGCCCGTGAAAGGTCATGTTTCCTGGGACCGAAGCCACCGCTTGCGGGAGAATTCCGATCGGCCCTACTACATCAAAGTGAATTCTCTCCCGCGCCACCAATCGCGCCGCCTCCATCAAATGATGGACGCCCTTCCCGACATTTACTTGACCCAGCCACAGCACTTTCAGAGGTCGCACGTCCTGGCTCAGTCGGCGGATATAGTTACAGGAAGAAATGCTGAAGGCTGTCTGGGAAACAGGCGGGGCCGTTTCAGCAGCCGGGGAAAGCTGAAATTCATTTTCGTTTTCTTTTTTCCGGTTTCCGCCATCAGAATAGCGGGTTTCCGCTTTCAGCTTGTCAGCATTTGCGGCAAAGGCCAGTGGCAGGATTTCGATTTTGGATGGGTCGGCGCCATCCGCAATGATCGCCTCCCGGCTCCATTCGGAATTCACGACAATGATGTCTGCCAGCTTCCACTCACGACGGACGCGTGCCAGGTAGTCTTCGGGAAAAGTTTTGGCAGGGCCGGCTAATTCTGGATGCCGCGTCATCTCTTCCGCAACGATGCGAAGATGAGTCGGTCCCGAATCAATCTGGTCCAGCACCGTCAAGATGCCGCGTTTCTTTTCCGCCTCCAAGGCCTCCAGGCTCGCATAGGAATAGCCGAAAAAAACATCATGCGCCGGCAAATTCAATTCTGCAAGCCGCCCGGGCAAATTCCGCATCCGTCTGCGCGTAGGCCTCGTAAGGACGCCCCCGGGCCGCCAGTTGGCGTTCACGCCATTTCCAGAGCAGGCTGCGGAATGGAAACGAGCGGACGATTTCGCGGGGAATTTCCCTGCACTCAGCCGCCCGTGCCGAAGCCGCGCGTTGTTTTCCCAAAAGATACAGCAAACCCCGGGCGACCCCCGATTGCGGCGCATACCAGTCGGTGACCAGACCTGCCAGCATCCCATGCCGATGCAAAGCGCTGGCGGCGAGAAAGTGCTCGCGCGAACCTTTTTGAACAACAATGACTTGCAAAGGCGGGAAAAAAGGACCGGGAACCACGGACTGCGGACATTTTTAAAAACTGAAGGCTAAAACACTGAAATCCGAAATCCACCTCAGGACCAAAACCGGAGATTTGGAAAACGGCAAGCGGGAAACAACAACTTGAAAGCGAAAAGCCGATATCAGTTTTGCTTTCGCATTTTCTGCTTTCTGCTTTTCCCCATGTCAGTACTTGAGATGGTAGTAGAGCGACTTGATGAATTCGTTCTGAAAGGCAACCAGTCCCTCCTCGTGCTGCCACCAGTTGGTTAGTCCATACTCTTTCTGTTGGATGGCGTGGACATGAACTTGCACGCCGGTGCCTTCCAATTCCTTTTGAAAAATCCAGCGGGCGCGGCGGGTATGCGAGAGGTCGGTGGCGAGCAAAATGGACTTCGCACTATTGGTTGCAAGCCAGGCGCGAACCGCCCGGGCTTCGTCGTAGGTGGTGGCAACGCCATTGCCGACAGCCGCGATCGCTGTGTCTGGAACATCGTTGCTGAGAAGGACCCGGCGGGTGAACTCCTTCTCTGAAAGCACCAGCCCTTGCCTGGCCGCCTGGCTGGGTTTGACATCCATGTAAAGGATGAGGGGCGCGATGCCGGCATGGTAAAGCCGCGCGGCTTCATACGGTCGAAGCTCGGGCTTGCCGCCCAGGACCACAATCGCATCCGCCTTCGCCGGGGGATCGTTTACGACCCATGCCTGGGCCACACCGGTGAGCAAGGGTGCGCGAAAGACATAGCAAACCAGAAGCAGGGCGCAGCCGGACGCCAGTAACCAGGCGGACTGGCGGAGCCGAGGGTGGCGTTTGCCGGCAATCGTGGCGGGCGGCGGGACAAGCGAGGGCATGCGGTCGGAGGCCAGAGGCCACAGGTCAGAGAACGACAGACTTCGTCCCCGTCAATTCGCAGGCGCCCATCTGTTTGGCGCTACGATCTACTGATGGCCAGCCGTCTGTTTCCATGGAATATGTGGACGGAGTTTGGGGCGGATGATGCGCCTTTAACTCTCAAATCCACCGGTCTTTTCTTGCTCCACCAACTCAATGCTCGATTTCAAAAAATACCTCAGCCTCTTCCTCAGGCGATCTTGGCGGAGGTCTTGTCCTGCGCAAATTTGTCATAGTAATAGCTGCGCGCCGAGGCGTCGGCCCCGTTAAAAACCACGCCCAGCACCCTGGCTTGCCGCTGGGCCAGCAGGTCGAGTGCTTCGCTCACCGCGCGAGCGCTGGAATGGCCCCGGCGCACGACGAACAGCGTGCCGTCCACCTTCGGCGCCAGACAACTGGCGTCGTCCGCGGCGAAGAGCGGGCTGCTGTCAATCACCACGTAATCAAATTCCCGGCGCCATCGCGCCAAAACCTGATCGAGGCCGGAACCGAGAAAAAGATCCCCCGGATTGCCGGGGTTGGATCCGCGGGAAACAAACGCAAAATTTGGCAAGGAGTCTCGCTGAATAACCTTGTCCGCCTCGCACGCCTGGCGCAGCAGTTCCGCCAATCCCGGTTCGCCCTGCATCTTCAGCAAACGATGCAGGCCGCCCCGGCGCAGGTCGCCATCCACCAGCAGCACGCGGGAACCGGAGAGAACCAGGGCGCGGGCCAGGTTTGCCGCCACGGTGGATTTCCCCTCGCCGGGCATGGCGCTGGTGATCAACAGGACTTTGGGCCGCTCCCCCCCGGTTGCCAGAAAGAGCAGGCCGGATCGAAGACGGCGAAAGGATTCGGCGTAACCGTGCCGGGAGTCGTCCGACTCCAGCAGGCGCATGGGGTCCTTGCCCTTGCGGGTCACTTCCGGCAGCAGCCCGACAACGGCATCTCCGAGAGTGGAATTTACTTCGGTTGCGGAGGTGAAACGGTCATCGCGCTTTTCGATCAGGAAAACGATTCCGGCGCCAAGTGCCAGCCCGCCGAAGAGGGCCAGGGCGCCGGCCTTGATCCATTGACTGTAAGTGCGTTTTGCGGGAGATGCCGGCTCCAGGATGGCCAGGGTTTCGAGGTCTGTGTTCCGGGTGATATCCACATTCTGCAGAAGGGTCGCCAGCCGGTCATACAGGCTTTGGGAGCGAGTCACATTCTGCTTCAGGCGCTCCGCTTCGGCAATGCGGCTGCTGGACTCCGTCACCTTGCCTTCCCAATCTTTGATGGAGGCCAGGACGTTGGTCATCTTCATGTTGACGGCCTCTTGGGAAGCCAGCAGTTGATCGTGGTTTTGACCGCGAAACAGTTCGATGAGTTTCTCGCCGCGAGCGATTTCCGCATCCAGAGCGGCTATTTTGGGATGTTTGGGCCGGAGATATTTGCTCAATTTCTCCCGCTGAATTTTGAGAAGCTCCACTTCCTGATAGGGCGTCAACTGCGCACTGTTGGCGGCAGACGGGCCGGTTGCACCCAGGTTTTTGATGAGGTCAACCGGGTCCCGGCCGCTGGAGTTGATTGCTGGCATGTCCCCCTTCTGCTCCACGGCAATGGCCTTGAGCAGTTGAGATTGCAGTTGCAGATCGGAAAGGTCCGTTTGCAGTTTTTCCAGATACCCCCCGGCGATGGTGCCCTCCTCCTGCAAAATGGCCAAATTATTCGTGCGTTGGAAGACGGTGAGTTCGTCCTGGGCGGACTTCAGATCCCTTTCCAAAGCCTCGACTTGCGCCGAGATGGAAGCGGCGGTCTCGCCTGAAACCAATTTACGAACCGTCTTCTTGTACTCCAGGTAGCCACTCATGAGAGCATCCAGATAGTTTTGGCTAAAGGCTGGATCCGCGCTGCTGGCGGTAATGACAAAGACCGTGCTCTTGGGGGCCTCTTTGAAGTTGAGGGTGGCTTGCAGCGCAAGACCATCTTTGCCCAGCGGGACGCCGTTGCTGCCGGAGGCGCGCAAACGTTCCAGGGCCGCCTGCCCCATCCGGGCGCTCTTCAGCAGTTCGATTTGAGTGCCGATATAAGTCGTTGCATCCTCCGTGAAAAGAGCGCCTTCAGACAAATGAAGTTTCTCGGTTTCCCACATGGCGGCGGAGGAAACGTAAACCGGGGGCGTCCACACCATGAAGCCGATGGCCGCCCCGCTGGCCAGCAACAGGGTGAGGACCGGAACCCACCAATACTTCCGGAGAAAAACAAAAAATCTTTGCGCGCCGCCGGACGAACCGCCCGCGCCGTAATCGTCCAACGGACCCGGGGATGAATCGTCCCGGCTCGGAGGCATTGGCGGCGTTGGCGGTATGGGAGAGGAGGCTTGCACGGCGGAAAATTAATCAGAATCGGATCAGACGATCAGGCACATAGATGAGATCGCCGGATTCCAGGATCAAATCCGTCTCGATCTTGCCTTTGTCAAAAATCTCTCCCACGTCCACGGTGAATGTTTTTTTGTCGGCTTTGCCCGCAGGCGCTTTGTCCGCGGCGACTTTTCGCGTGACTTTCACATGGCGCCGGTCTGCATAATCGGTGAAGTCCCCCGCGCGCAGAACCGCTTTGCTCAGGGTGAGGACCTCGTCGCCCGGAAGCTCCACCGGGCCAGGCAATCGCACCGCGCCCACCAAATAGACCCGGCCGTGGCTCTTGGTCATTAGATCAACCGCGAGGATCACCGTGGCCTGGTAGTAGTATTCCTTTTCCAGCTCGGTTTTGATTTCCGCCGCCAACTGCCGGCAGGTTTTGTTTTCCGCGGGAACCCGCCCGATATACGGCACTTCAAGGTCTCCGGAGTCGGTGACAAAGAGCGGCTTGGGATCTTCCTCGTCTTCCACTATCCGAAAACTCAGGCGGTCGCCAATCGTCAGCTTGTGTTTGTCGTCCAGAACAGCCGCGGAGTTGGTCGCGGCGGTTTGGGACGGGTTTGTTGCCGTGGCCGCCGTGTCGCGGATGGGACCGGGCGCGGGCCTGTTCGTTCCCGCTTGGGGCGCAACGGGCATGGCCTTGGCCGGCGCTTCGGTCATGGACTCTGTCGCCACGGCGTTGCTCTGTGGGGCGGCAGGAGTCGGTTCGCCAGCCCACGCCGCGGCGTTCAACCACAGCAAGACGGAGATGCATCCGAGCCTGACCATCGCCCGAACGGGCCTCGTTAAGTATTGAATGCCGGCTGAGATGAGGTTCATGGCGTTTGATAGGTAAGGCAAAGTCCCACCAAGTTCTGGGTGTATTCATCGTCGGGGATGTCGGAGGAACGGAGTGTCAAACGGTAGTTCACGCTTAAAACGAGGTCTTTCATCAGCGGATAACTGAGCGTCAATCCGCCTCCATACCAGTTGTAGGTTTCGGTGAGATTTCCCGACACATTCCCCGCCCCCTGCTTTCCGTGCTCGTAGAAAAGCGAGGTGTTCAGGTTCAGATCTTTGCAAATCGTCCAGGTAATGTTCGGCCGGAAGTAGGAGTCTTCAATCACGTCAGACAGGATGCCAAGACGAATCTCGTGGCCGGCGCTCACGGCATAGCTGAATGCCTTGCTGGCCTGGTGGGACACGGTCAAGCCGGCGTACCAAGAGTTCAAGTCCGAGGTTTGGATGGATTGTTCGACCGGGGGAACGAATGGGGCCGGAGAAAAATTTGGGATGGACTGGCTGGTGTGCTGGAATTGATAAATAGCATAGCCGGCCCGAGGCTGCACATGGAGATTCAAACCAGGTTTCCAGTCGGCGTAAAGGCCGGCGCTGTAACTTTGATTGTCGTTCAACACCGCTTGATCGTAACTTGTGTAGGAAGCGCTGCCCTCAATGCCGGCGGTCAATTGCGAATTGAACCGAAACCCGGCCCGGGCCAGCGGAAGCTCTGAAGATTGGTCAAGGTAGCTGAATTGTCCGGAGGTGGCGAGGGAAATCAGGTGATCGTAGCCAAGGGTCAACACCACATCCTCCAAATCCCAAGTGGCGCTGAGACCCGCCGTGTTGTTGAACGTTCCATATTGCGCTGTTCCAGCCAGGGCGGCCTCGGCGGCCGGATCCTCAACAGAGGAGAACCGGTCATGGAAATTAATCCAAACATCCTTGATGTACATGTCGAATGAGAGCAGGGAAGCAGAATTCAGGCGCAGGGCGCTGTACTGGCCGTGCTCCAGGTACTCGTCCCAGCCCACCGCGGCGAAAAAACTGAGCAGGTTATGTTGCGTCACCGGATAACTCCCGGTCAATTGCAGAAGCGGCATCAGGATGAAGTCTTGTTGTGCGCCCGTCTTGGCAAGGTTTACGTTGTCGTTGAAATCCATTTCCAGCGAGGGCACGGCCAGCAACCTGAAATCCCCGGCCTTGTAGGTGTACATCTGCGCGCCGATCTGTTGGCGCTGGGCCTCCGCCGCAGCATCGCCAGCCAATGAGTTGCGCAACGAATCCTGGGCCGAAGCCGCTCCGGCGGCCAGCAGCACGGACGCGGCCAGCCACCGGCCACGCCTGGCGCCAATCGTAACCCCATGCGGGCCCGATTCGCTGGCGCCAGCAACCAGACCGCCGCTCGGTCCGTGCTTCAATTCCGAACGGCTCCAAAACTCTCGCGTTGAAATTGCAGCCATATTCTTTTCAGCCAACCATTTGCATGTTGGGGACAAAATGGCGCAAAGCGCCTTTCCTTCCACCGGTCAGCGACAGGTTCAGCAGCGCGGTCATAGTCGCCTTGACTTCATGCGACGCCATTTCGATGGCGAATTTCAAGGAGTTGACAGCACGGAACGGAACAAGGTGAAACGGGAGCATGATGTGGCACGGTTAAGGACTGGCAGCATGACGGTCAATTTTCAAATACCGTGACCGCACGGCAAAGCGCCCCCTCTCCGGAAGAGGGTTTGCCGGCACAAAAATACTCCTGCTGACCACATGCCGAGGAGACTACACACCCAATGTTATGAAAATGCGTCGGATTGGAAACGATTGTGTGAATTCCCCCCCCCAAAAAAAAACCGGCGCCGCCGGTGATCAGGCGGGCGTGGCCTGGGCGACCTGCGTTTCCATCCCCTTCAATGACCCTCCAATTTGCGGACTTGCTGGGTTAAGTTGGTGAATTCCAACGTGTCGTGGGGGGCGTATCGGAGGTAAAGTCTGTCGTAGCGGAGCTCTGCCGTCTTGTCGTTTTGCTTTCGGGCGACTTGGCCCAGACCGTAATAGACCGCTGGCGACGGTTCCGGCATCATTTTTTCCACAGCCTGAAAATCATTTCTGGCGGCGTCAAGCCGGTTGACTTGCAGTTCGGAAACGGCGCGGTTGAGAAGCGGCGCCGGGTTGGCGGGATCCCGTTGCACCATCGCGGTCCACGTGATGATGGCAGCCTCATAATCCTTGATCGCCATTTGCATTTCAGCCCTGCGGAGATTGACCAGGCTGACCTCCTGCAGGTTGGCCGTGGGGCCAGTGAGCAATTGCAGGTGTTCATCAAGGGCCGTCAACGCTTTCTTGAACCATTGGGCCGCCTCTTTCTCCCTGGCGGGGTCCTCTTTGCTGGCGCGCAATACCCGATTGCCCATGAGCCGGTAAATCTCGGCCATCACACCGGCAAATTTGTCATCTTTCGGATTCTTGTTGTGCGCCTCGGCCAGCAACTTATCGGCCTGCGCAAAGTTGTTCGTGGTGAGATAGGCCAGGGCTTCCACGGCCGCCAGCTCCAGCGGATTGCCCACGGAACGTTCGCGCATGTCTCTGATGAGGGCGAAGGCTGCATCCACCAGTCCCATATCAATATAGGTGTTGGCCAGGTCCAGTTCGCCCACGGGGTTGTTGGGCGCCAACTCCAGGCTGCGTTGAAACAAAGGAGCGGCCTGCAGATAAGCGCCGCGCTGGGCAAAATACCGGCCGATTTGGATGTCCAGGTCAGGCACATCCGCCGGGCCGTAGGCACCGAGCGCAAAGTCCCAACGGTCGTTAAAATGCACGGCCACATCGGACACAGCGATCAGCGGGCCGGCGGGGGGCGCTCCGCGTAAGTGCTCGTTGTATTGTTGGTTGGCCCGGGCCAACACGTTGTTTGGATTGAGGCGAATCGCCTCCATAAACTGGGCGTTCGCGTCTTCGAGCAGAATCGGGAGCTTGCGCCGCATGCCGGTCTTTTGGAGTTCGGTGCCCCAGTAATCCAGAATTTGCGAATAATAGCCGGCGATCCGTCGGGCATCCGCGCTGTCCTTTGCAAGTTCCGGCAATGAGGCCAGCGATTCCCTTTCCAGCGTGTGCCAATAGGCCTGATTGGTGGCGATGGCTGGCGCAGACAGCCCCAGCGTTTCCAGCACGTTGCTCGGATAGGGATGCAAATAGCCGCCCAAACGATGGGGCGTCATGCAAACCCGCTCCAGCAAGCTGCCAAAGCTGGGATGCAAATAATAAACCCGCTGCTGCTGGACGAGATGCGCCAAAAGATCGCCTGCTTGCTGGTCCGTAATCTGCCCGGGCAGGTGGTCTCGATTGGCCAGTTCCTTCCCAAAGCTCGGGTAGCGATTGGCCAGATAGCTCAAATACTCCCGATGGACCAGCGACCGGCTCTCCACAAAAATGTATTGATCGGGCAGATCCAGCCTCTGGCGGGCGCCCATGGCCAGATACAGCCGGGCCGGATCGTCCGCCAGCACCACGGCAGGCTCCGCGGGCATGGCTTTGGCCATCTCTTTTCCAAATTGGGCGACCGCGGGGCTGGTGAGGTCCCGAATCGGGTGAAAACTTTCGCGGAACAACATCGCAGGCAACCCAATCGCCGCCACACAAAGCAATCCCACCACCACCCTGTTTATCATGCGCCCGATCCCCGTGGTCCGGCGCCAGCGGAGGATCTCCTCTTTCCCAAACACCAGAAGAACGTAGCCGCTGTAATACCCCACGCTCAACGCCGCCAAATAGTAAAAGCTCAGCAAGCCCGGCGCCCCCGCCATCACGCCCATGCCCATGCTCCGCGGGGTGGGGATTGATTTCACATTGAAAAACATCAAAACCCCGAGGGCCAAAAGCACCAGGTGCAACACGCGAACCAGCGCGCGGTTCAGGCCGTGCGCGCCGGCGGCCAAATCGTCCGTGGACGACCGCCACTTGATTGCCGCGTAGAACAGCGGAAGCAAGGTGGGCACACTGGCGATGGCCGCATAGTACCTCGGTATCCTGGTCAGGAACAGGTATTGCTCGGCCAACTTCTGGCGCAGCAGTTCCACAAAACCGCCGTCACCAGACGCGGCCCCCAGCAGCGGAATCAGCCCGTAGAACAGCAGCCCCAAGCCGCCCCAACCAGTCATCCGCATCACGAACCTCCAGTGGAAGAACCCGCTGCCTTCGATCCAGATCAGCGCCAGCAAAAAACATGGGAAAAAACCGATCAGCGCCCCATTGTTGGCCACACCGGCCCCATAGACGAAGGCAAACAGGTTTAACCGCCTCCGGCTCCGCGAGATGCGAAACTCCAGCAGACAGAGAATCAGGAACGCGAAAACCAACAGATCCATCATTTCCCCCGTCCCCGAAACGGCGTTCTCCCAGAAGGTCAATTGCCCCGCCAGCAGCAGCACGGCGAACGCTGCCGGCAAAAACGCCGCGCGCACCGACAGCAGCGCATGTTCTCCCTCCTCCCGCCACCGCTGCTCTTCAGTGCGGTCATGCGATAAAAGCCGCACGGAGCGGGCCAGCATGGCCAGCGTCAAGGCCGCGCAAAACGCCGTCAACACATTCAACCCCATGACCCGCCAGCCCACGGGCAGCAGCCGCAATGGAAAGGTCAAAATCAAAAACAGCGGTTGATACTGGAGTTGGGGCCGCCACGGCAGCGGACCGGGATGCCAGTCCCAGCCCGTGATCTGCGACGCAAAAGGAAGACTGCCGAACGTCACCCAGTGGTTCAATGTCAACCCGTAGAGCGCCAGCGCCGCCAGCGCGACCAGCAGGGGACATAAAATGATGGGGCGTTTGACCCCAGGTCCGATTGTTCTCTCGCTCTCTGCTGCCATTGGCGGATCAATTCTGGACGACAGACCGCTCCCTAAACAAGGATAATACCAAGCTCAAATTCATCACCCAAGTCAGCCACCTCCGGCAAAGCCGGAGGTCGCTGACTCGCAGCCTGGTGACCATCAACTTTACCGTTGTCCCGGTGGCGTTCTCGGATAACTACACGATCGCAGTGACGGAAAACTATCAAACCTTCGTGCCCTTGCCGGTGCTGGTGGCATCGCCGGTCTTGCAGACATTTGATAATGTGACCCCCGCATTCCAAGCCACCTACACCGTCACCGTGCAGAATCAAGGCCTGGTGCAAATGACCAATGTCACCATCAGCGGACAACAGGACGAAACCGCCAGTTATCAACCCCTGATCACCTTCACAGCCATCCCTCAGAAAATTGAAAAAAGTGTTGGCTTGTCCATTTGAACCTGCCACACGGCAGGCATGAAAAACAAAAAAATCAAACCAACACGCTCCCGGTTTAACGTTTTGCGCCAGATTTGCAATCTCATTCCTGCGCACCAAGTCTCCAAAATTGCGCGGGAGACGGGCGTCCTGGACAAGTCGCGCACGTTCACTCCGTGGAGCCACACGGTCAGCCTGCTGGACGCCCAACTGACCCACTGCCTCGGGCTCAACGATCTGTGCGACTCGCTGCAATTGCATTCCGGGCCGCTCTCCACCTCGCGCGGCGCCACCGCCCCCAGCCGCAACGGCCTCTCCCACGCCAACCGGGAGCGTCCGGCCCGGATGGCCGAACAGCTCTTCTGGCGGATGTTGGAGCATTTGAAACAACAGGCGCCCGGCTTTGCGGGGGGAAAGCGGCGCGGCCCCGCCTTCCGTTTCAAAGCGCCCATTCATGTGATGGACAGCACCGGCGCAGAAACAAACCCGGACGAATCCAAAAAGCCAAACTCGAAAAAATCAAAATCTCATTTTACGCCAAAGGCCCAGGAAACCCTTGCAAACCAAGGGGTCAGGACCAGACTTTTCCCCTTATGAGACGGGTGTGAATTAAATTCAAGGCGCAGGCGAGAGCACGACCACGTCTTTGGCTCGGCTGCGCGGGACGACTTGCAAATGGGTGACTTTCCCGTGCTCGACATGGCCGGCCACGGTGGTTTGATATGGGGCGCACAATTTGAAATCGGCGGTCCAATCGTCCGGCCAGGCGGGCAACAGTTGAATGCGCTTGCCGTCGCATTGCATGAGCATGAGCTGGAGCGTCATCATCCCCGCGCCGCCATTGTCCATGTCGGGAATCCAGTCGCTGTTTTTCGACCAGAACCAGGGGAACTGCTGGTTTCCATAAGAAGTGAACTCCTGCACGACCACCTTTTTCGCCTCGGCGGTCAGGCCCAATATGGCCGATTCCAGGCCATCTTGTCCCCAGCATTTTGCAAAGGGATAAAGGCGCGCCGCGTAGGTGTCCCTGGCCAGGCCCAAATTGGGTTTGCCGACGCCATAAAGGCGGTAAGGAAAAATGGTGTAAAGCTCGGGGTTCTCCCGGTTCTTGGGGCCGTCATATTTTTCCGCCGGCAGGATGACGGGTTTCCCGTCCGGGTCGCCGCGGCCCTTGGGCGGGAGCTTGCCGCCGGCGGTGGTGCCCATCGGAAGCGGCGGCAGATCCCGGGAAATCTTTGTCCATAAACTCTGCCGGGCGGGACCCGTCATGGCCGGAGGCAGGGAAAGAAGGCGGGGCAGAACGCACATCAAGCCCGCGATATCCGGCGTTGGGTTGCAGGCGGTTGCCTGATAGGTCTCAATCGCTTGCGATGGTTCCATGTGGATCTTGCCGTCCGCCCCGCGTTGCCAATGCTGATCGTAATAAGTCAGCACGGCATCGGCCATCGGCAGCAGGAAATCGCGGGCGAAACCGGCATCCTGGGTATAATCATACCGGTCCAACATTTGCGCCAGGACTTCCAGCCCGCCCTGGATGTGGTAGCGCATCCATTCGCTTTGCAATTCCGGCCCTTTATTGTTCCAGCCGAAATCGTTGATGTTGGGCAAACCCCAAAAATAGATCGTCTCGATGAAGGCGCCTCCGTCGTGATGGAAGTAGGCCTGGGTCCGGTCTTTGGCCAGCGGCAGCGCCTGGACATACATATTGCACCACGGCGCCAGCAGGTCGTCATCCCCCGAGGCGATCAAGGGCCAGTAGATCAAACGAGTATTCTGATTCCAGAAAGAGGCGCCCCAAGCCCGGTAGTCGGGATCGTGATTGTTCTCCGAGCTGGTGACGCCTTGGGCCAGATCATGCCCGACGGTGAAGAGCGAGCCGTTGAATTTGATGGGCTGGGCGCCGCGCCCGGCGCAGGCGGTCATGTAGCGCTGCATGCCATAACTTTGGGAAACCTTGGCGGCTTCCGGTGTGCCTGCAACTTGCATCCAGCTCCGGTCCCAGAATGCAGTCCACCATTGCTGATGGGCCTTGCGCGCCGCCTCGATACTGATGGCCTCGGTCGAGGCGATCACTTTGCCCAAGGCCGCCTGCCAGGCTTCAGGCGCGTCGGTTTGCCGGGTGAGCGCATAGAGGTCGAGGCGAACGGATCGCGAAGCTTTGGCCCTTTTCAGCGTCAGGTCATCGCTGCTCACCAGTCCGGGGCCTTTCATGGTGATTCCAAAGCAACGATGCAAAAGCGGGTCCGGATAACGTGGCAGCAGTGACTCCAAATGCTCGCGCTCGAATACCAGCGGGTAAATGCTGTTGGAATTGAAGTGACACCAGGAAATGCAATTATTCTGCGCCGGCAAAATCGTGTCGGGCCCAAAATTGAGACCGTTCGGATCGTTGCCCCATTCGAAGAAGCCCCCCCGCGAAACCGCCTGAGCCCCGAGGTGATAGGAATTCGAGCGCCACAACTCAGACCGCGCCTCCAGTTGCACCGGTTGCTCGGTCTGGACCTCCAGGTGGACCACGGGGTGGTTCGCATCCACCCATACGCGCGCGACATTTTTCCCCGCTTGAATCTGAACTTCGCCCGCTTCCAGTTTCAAAGTTTGCGTGAGGGCGGCGGGAGGAGCGAACGGGTTGGGCGTCAACTTCACGCGCACCCGTCCCAGCTTGAGCAACTGTCCATTCTCACTCCAGGCATCCGACTTCGCCAACAGCAGGACAATGTCTCCGTTTTGTTCGGTCCAAACATTGAGCGCGACGTCTCCGTTGCCGAGCGGCATCGAGTTGTTCTCGTTTTTGCCCGCGGCATTCCAGGTGACATCATTCGCGGCGGCGAATTGGTTCGCCTGCGCCAACAAAGCCAGCGGCCAAAAGACCAGAAAGCAGAAGACAAGCATTCGTGGCATCAAGGAGCAAGCAGAATGCAACCTCTGAATATGCGGGCCAAGTTTTATCATGTGTTCGTTCATGATGCCACCTTGGCTGTCTGGTGTCATCCCCGCTTTCGGGGATATTTCCCGCGGCCCGCGCGGCATACTTTGAATGATACCCGAGGATGGAGCGGGCGGCGTTTCGTCTCGTGCGCGATGCTCTTTCCGTGTTTAAACTTGGATGCTGGCGCCGCCAATACGCAAATTTTATCATGAACAAACTTCTCCTTGGCGTTTTCTTTTTAGGCTCGTGCGTGATTCCAACTTATGCCCAGACCAAACACAGTCCGTCCTCCCGGTTTCCAACCTACGAGGGCCGGGTAATGTGCGGCTACCAGGGCTGGTTTCGCGCGGAAGGCGACGGCTCCGGCGAAGGCTGGAGCCACTATAGCGAGCGGGGCCCGCTGACCGCCGCGAGTTTGCATCCCGACTTTTGGCCGGATGTCGCGGAATACGAAAAGACTTACCCCACCTCCCTGACCAACAAGGATGGAACCACCGCCCGCGTCTTCAGCTCCGTGGATCAAAGCACCACCGACCTGCATTTCCGCTGGATGCGGCAATATGGGATTGACGGTGTTTTTGTGCAGCGCTTTTTTGGCGGCCTGCGTTCGCCGGAAAGCCGCAAAAAGAGCCGGCTGGTCTTGGAGAATGCCATCCAATCCTCGCAGAAATACGGCCGCGCCATTGCGGTGATGTACGACCTTTCCGGTCTCAACCGCGGCGGTGATTGCCTGGCCCTGATCCAAGATTGGAAGGAATTGGTGGATGAATTGAAAGTGACCTCGCAGGCGACCAACAATTATCTTTATCACCGGGGGAAACCGCTGGTGGTCATTTGGGGATTGGGCTTTCCAGATCGTCCTTACGACATTAAGAATATCGGCGTGGACAAGGTGATCACCTTTCTTAAGAACGATCCCGAGTATGGTGGT
The DNA here is from genome assembly GCA_963707025.1 of uncultured Verrucomicrobiae bacterium. GTDB lineage: Bacteria > Verrucomicrobiota > Verrucomicrobiia > Limisphaerales > Palsa-1400 > JBEKOF01. Next base: position 308,686 of record CAVPOM010000012.1, read on the forward strand.
TGCTCGGTCATGCTGGGCGTGCCAACCTATTTCCGGGACTTGAACGTGGACACCAATCCCGATCCTTATCTTCACAAATTGATTGAGATGTCGGATGTGGTCATGCCTTGGATGGTGCAACGCTTCACACCGCTGGTGCATATGTTTGATGCCGCCCGTTACGAGGAACAGGTCAAGGCGGACCTGGCCTGGTGCAACGCACGGCATGTGGATTATGCGCCCTGTGTTTCTGCTGGATTCAGTTGGTCCAACATGCACAATCATGGCCGGGGCGAAAACGCCCTGATTTATCCGTTGAACCAGATTCCGCGTGAAAAGGGACGGTTCTATTGGTCTGAAATCAGCGGAGCCATAGATGCCAAGGCGAAAATGCTTTATGTGGCCATGTTTGACGAAATGGATGAGGGGACGGCCATTTTCAAGTGTTCCAACAACCCGCCGGCTGGCGTTGCCTTGTGCGACTACGAGGGCCTGCCGACGGATCATTACTTATGGCTGACCGGCAAAGCAGGGCAAATGCTGCGCGGGGAAATTCCGTTTTCAACCCGCCTGCCGGTTCGCGAGAAGTCGGAACCATCGCTCGATAGCAAGTTATGAAAAAAAGATACCTTCAGATTCTGGCGGTCGGGCTGGCTCTCGGCCTGAATACCGCTCGCGCGCAATTGGAATACGTTGATCCGACCATCGGCGGCGAGGGATTCCTGCTGGAACCGACGCGCCCGACGGTTTCCCTGCCGAACAGCATGGTCCGCGTCTATCCGGTGCGCAAGGACCAATTGGATGATCAGATCAGTTCGTTTCCCTTGACCATCATTTCGCATCGTATGGGTGAATTATTTTGGCTGATGCCGTGCCCCGGCCCGGCTGATGCGGATGCCTGGAAGCGCCCGGCGGCTTATGACCAGGAAATAACCACGCCTTATTATTATTCCACCCGGTTCGATGAATCGCTTCTTCGGACGGAATTTACCCCCACCGCACGTTGCGGTTATTACCGCTTCACCTTTCCCTCCGGCACGCCGACGGTGTTGCTGGCCAACCGGTTGGAGGGCGAGCTTTCCGACGGCGGGAGCAATAGTGTATCGGGGGTGGAGCGGTTCCACCAGATGCAGGCGTTTTTCTTCGGGGAGTTCAGCGCGCCGGTCGAGATTCAATCCACCGCCCGGAACCGCCGGATGGCGGCGTCATCAAAAGGGGGCAACAAGGTCCTGGAGTTTCGCTACGGGATCTCGTTCATCAGCGTGGAACAGGCTCGGAAGAATTTGCGAGAGGAGATTCCGGCCTGGAACTTTGAGAAAGTGAAGAACAACGCCCGCGACCGCTGGAGCAAAGTCCTGGGGCAGGTGCGGGTGGAAGGCGGCACGCCGGAGCAAAAGCGTGTTTTCTATACCGCCTTGTATCGCTGTTCGGAACGGATGGTCAATATCACGGAGGATGGAAGTTACTATAGCGCTTTCGACCACCAAGTGCATCAGGACGCGCGCCCCTTTTATGTGGACGACTGGCTGTGGGATACTTACCGGGCCTTGGAACCGTTGCAGACATTATTAAATCCACAAATGGAAGCCGACAAAATCCAGTCCTACGTCCGCATGTATCAGCAATTGGGTTGGATGCCGGAGTTTGCCGTGCTTTGGGGCAATCACGAATGCATGACCGGCAACCCTGTCGCCGCATGGACGGCCGATGTCTGGGCCAAGGGCGTCACTAATTTCGATGTGGCAAGTGCCTACGCCGGCATCCGCAAAAACTCCGTGGAAGGCACCTGGCTCCCCTGGCGCAGAGGGCCAAAATGTTCCTTGGATGATTTCTTCGCCGAGCACGGATACATGCCCGCGCTCAAACCTGGCGAAAGAGAAACCGTGTCTCAGGTCAACCGCGGCGAGCGGCGCCAGGCCGTCTCCGTCACGCTGGCGCAAAGTTACGATGACTGGTGTACGGCGCAGTTGGCCGGATCGTTGCATCATGACGCCGATTACCAGTTCTTCCTCAAACGCGCCGCCAACTACAAGAACGTTTTCCGAGTGGACAAGAATTGCGTCTGGCCCAAGGACAGCGACGGCAACTGGATCGAACCGTATGATGAGGGCTTTTCCGGCGGCCAGGGCGGACGGGATTACACCACCGAGAATAACGGCTTTACCTACGACTGGGATGTCCAGCACGACTTGCAGGGCTTGTTTGAATTGATGGGCGGGCGGGCCAAAGCGGAGGCGAAACTGGACCAGCTTTATCGGGAACCACTTGGCCGGAGCAAGTACGAATTCTGGGCGAAGTTCCCCGATGCCAGCGGCCTGGCGGGCCAATTCTCCATGGGCAACGAGCCCAGCCTGCACATCCCCTACCTCTACAACTACCTGGGCGCGCCTTGGAAAACACAAAAGCGCATCCGCATGCTGCTGGATGCTTTCTTCCCCGATACCTTGCTCGGCATGCCCGGCGACGAGGATGGCGGGGGGATGTCGGCGTTTGTGGTTTTCTCCATGATGGGATTTTATCCGGTCACACCTGGCGTGCCGATCTATGACATTGGCAGCCCGGTGTTCGACCGCATCACTCTCCATCTGCCCAATGGGAAAACGCTGCGGATCATTTGCCGGGACAACTCGAAGGACAACAAATATGTGCAAAGCATCCAGCTCAACGGCAAGGCGCTGTCACAAGTCTGGTTTAAACACGCTGACATTGTCAACGGTGGCACCCTGGAACTGAAGATGGGCAATACTCCAAACTTGCGATTGGGAGCGGACTCCGCTTCATTCCCGCCCTCCGCCATGAACTTGAAAGTTGGAGACCTTTAAACGCTGGTTCAAGGCTGCGCGGCGTCCGGTTCGTCGGCCGCGTTGTCGTGGATTTGGAATTTAAGCGAGCTGTGGTTCGCGATGCGCAATCTGCCACGCATCAGGTTGTCCGAAATCACCGCCCGGCGCACTTCGGTTCCCAGATCCACCTGCGGTTTGTTCTTCTGAAACTCGCAACCGCGCACCAGCACGCTGCCGCCGACGGCCTGCACCGCGGCACGCCCTTCGTTGTGGTGGTCCCAATCGCAAAAGGTGCAATCGGAAAAGCCCACGGTACCGCCCGCGATTTTGGCGATTTGATTGCAAGGCCCCCAAAAGGCGCAGTTGGAAAAACGCACGACGCCCCGGTTGCTCGCTCCCACCTCCACCATGGTTGGGTCGGGCCCGTGGAAAGAAGTGAATTCCCCGTTGCCAATGAGCAGGCCAAAGGGCGCGGACTGCTCGACCTGCACGGCGGTGTAGCAATCATCGGCCCCGATGCCCAGAAAATTCCCATTGCACTCCCCGCGGGCGGTGTGAATGAATTTGTAGCCCACCTTGTAACCGAAGCAAAAAGTGTTGAGCACATACTCCCAGTCGCTCCGGCCGAAGATGAACGCTTCGCCGTTTTCCAACTCCCATTGGTAGGCAGGACTGTTGCCGGCGCCGCTCCACCAGGGATTGAAATGCACATTTTCGATGCGGCCGATGTCGAGAATGTTGTCCACATAGACCCCGCGGCGCAAGGGTTGCCCGGAGATGTTGCGCAGCAAATGCCGCTCGCTGCCGCTCGTGTTTATGCCGTTGTAGGGGTTGAGCATTTCAACATCCAGCACGGCGGGGTTCTTGCCATGCGTCGCAATGGCGTAAGGATAGGCCTTCGGCTCGACCGCGGCCTTTTGCCGCGGATAGAAAAGTACGACGCCGCTCAAAGTGCTGTTGTCGTTGAGCCGGATAAACGGGTCGCCATTTTCTTTTCCTTCGTTTTCCGTGATCAGAAAAGTCGTGCCGTCATCCGTCGGCTTTTCCCGGTCGCGATCACGAAAACCGAGATGGGACGGGACGGACTTCCAGAGGCCTTGCAGCGTCACGGCATTGGGAACATTCAGATGGCCGGCAAAAAAATAGTTTCCACGATCCGCCATAACAGTGCCTCCGCCCGCCTGGCCTGCCGCCTCGAGGGCTTTTTGAAAGGCCGCTGTATCATCATTCGTGCCGTCGCCTTTGGCGCCGTAATCGCGGACCGAATACACATTGGCCGGCTGCGCATGGGCACGGGCGAGGCCCAGGCAAAGAACCACCAAAGGGACCGTGAATCGTAGTTTATACATGACATTAAAAAGGTATTGCTTCCGGCCCAACGCGACCGCTATGCGAACATTCGCCCTCGGGCAATCATTCAAATCAATCTCCCGGCAGTTTATTGTTTATGGCGCAATTTAATGAAACTACCAGGAAAGAGAGGGCTGCGACAATCCCCGCTTTCGGGGATAATCAGAACGCGGCAATCGCCAAAAGACATATTGACACCCTCCTGATTCTTGAGCATGCTGAAGGAGGATTTTCCATTTCACCTAATGGAAGCGCACTGATTATGAAGTGGTGGTTGATTTTCATTGTCTTCAAATTGGAATGCTGTTCCTGCCCTCCGCTGTTGGCCCAAGCGGCGTCTCCCGGCGCAAAAACCATCGCGCTGGAAATTCAGGCCGTGACGGTGAGAGGCAAACCGGTGACTGTGCGCAAAGGAGGCGAGGCGAACCTGGGGGCGTTCGCCGAGGATATCGCGTTCCAGTTTGGTCCCATCACGCATTCGGGACCAGATCCCGTTCGCCTTCGCTATAAAATGGAGGGGTTTGAAAATGCCTGGCATGAAGGCGGAGGCGAAATGTATCTGGCGGTGCGCTTTTTCAACCGGCAGGAAGACCAAATCTACCAGACCAATTTTCCCATCCATCGCGAAAGCGAAGGCTGGAATGGCTCGCTGAAAAGCTCCCCGCTGACCCACCGCCGGGAAACGGTGGTGGCCCCGGCGAACGCCGCCAGCGTTTGGATCGTCATTTCCTCCGCCGGGCCGCCGGCCACCGTCGGCATCTACGTCATCGCCGACTTTGGTGGTTTCAAAATCTTCCGGCAACTCGACTTTTGTTAAAATCATCCAAGCGCCTTTTGAACACCAGGTCGTTGACGAGGAGGAGGACAATCAGGCTCCGCCCGGCTGGGGCCGTGACGGCACCCACGCCAGCATGGCGAAAATCGTGAAGTACGGAGTTGATCCCGCGACCAAAGCCCTGGCCATTCTGGATGATGATCCAATGAGCCATGCCGAGTGGCACACCATCAGAGAGTTTGCGCCCAAGGTTGCGCCGGGAGATCATTTATTGGTCGAATGGAACGAAATGTACAGCATCGGCGTGGGAGATTATCGCTTTGCCAACTACTCTCATCTTCCTCCCGGCAACTTCCGGTTCGATGTCCTGCCTGCCGATATTATGGGGCAGCCGGTTGCCCCCGCAGCCACACTCGCGGTCTGGGTGCCGCAGCCCTTTTGGCGGATGCTTTGGTTTTGGTGCATCCTGCTCATCGTCATCACCGGCGTCTCCATCGGCGGAGGCCGCTATTGGGTGTGGCACCGTATGCGCCGGGAAATGTTGCGCCTCAAGAACGAGCAGGCCCTGGAGCAGGAGCGTTTGCGCATTGCCCACGACATCCACGATGACCTGGGCGCCCGCGTCACGCAAATCTGCCTGGTGAGCGCGATGGCGCAAAACAATGCCGCTTTCCCCGAGAAGGCGCGCACCGACTTTGATCGCATTTCCAAAATGTCGCGCGAATTGGTTTCCGCCCTCTACGAAACTGTCTGGGCCGTCAATCCGGAAAACGACAATCCGGAAGCGCTGGGAAATTATTTGTGCCAGATCGTGAACCGCTTGTGTGATGGGATGCAGATTCGATGCCGCTTTCATGTGGCCGACCTGCCCCGGGAAGTCCAGGTCTCCAGCCAGACCCGCCATAGTATCAGCCTGGCCGTAAAAGAAGCGGTGCATAATGTGATTAAACACGCCAAGGCTTCTGAGATTACCATGCACATCACGATGAAGGATGATTTGCTGACCATCACGGTGCAGGATGACGGCTGCGGCTTCGAACCGGTGCAGAACTGCGCCGGAAACGGCCTGCGCAACATGAAGCTGCGTTTGGAGAGCATTGGCGGGGTCTGCTCGGTCGAAAGCAAACCTGGGAAAGGAACGGCCATTGAGTTGCGCCTGGTGATCCAGCAGCGGGCCAAATGAACCCGTCCAGAATGACCGCGGGTTGCGCCCCCGGCCCACGAGAACGGCAGAATTAGATATATGAGAAAATTAGTTATGATTGTTGAAGATGACCGGGGGTTGCGGGAGGAGATCGTGCAAATCCTGGAATCCGCTCCCGACATCAAATGTATCGGAGCCTTCGCCTCCGCGGAAGTGGCGTTGCCCAAAATTCTGGAGACACGTCCTGACGTGGTGCTGATGGACATTGGGCTGCCGGGCATGTCCGGCATCGAGTGCGTGAGTGAGATCAAGAAGGCCGCCCCGGACATGCAAATCATCATGGTGACAGTCTATGAGGACAGCGAACGAATTTTCCGCGCTCTCAAAGCCGGAGCCATCGGTTATCTGGTCAAAAGCAGCCACCCCAATCAATTGCTCCAAGCGATTCGTGACGCCAATAAGGGCGGGGCGCCGATGTCCAGCCATATCGCTTTGAAAGTGGTCAAGCATTTTCATATGGTTGGCCTTTCACCCAAGGAATCAGAGAATTTGTCGCCGCGCGAAAGGGAAGTCATTGACCTGCTCGCGCTGGGCTTCATTTACAAGGAAATCGGGGACAAGCTCAATATCGGAGCGGAGACCGTTCGGACACACGTTAAGAATATCTGTCTGAAAATGCATGTGCGCGGCCGCATTGAAGCCGTGGCCAGACATACCGCGGAATCCCGCTAACCGTCCGTTCAAAAGGCGGCCGGTGAGGGCGCTTCCTTCTGGCGCAACGGCATCTTGGACCAATTAGCAAAACACTGAATTACCAATGACAAATACTCAATGGCAAATTCTCAATTTCCTGCCGGCAGCAACAGCTCATGTGTTCCCAGGATTGAAAATTGGTCATCGGTTATCTCTCCTTAACGCCAGCCGGGAAACCGCCAGCGGTTTTGAATGTACTGGTAATCCTTGGCCGAAGCTCCTCCATTCGGGAGCATCCACTGGCCCGCCGTGTTTTGTCCGGTGGAGGCTTCCAGGCCGGCCGTGATGGCGGCTTGGTAGGTCCATTTATGACTCTCCACATGGCCGTCCACGAAGCCCCAAACATTCACATTGACATGATACATGCCCAGCGGATCCTCCGGGGTGAACACCCAGGGGGTGGTGCCCACCACGCCATTCAAGACGAAGGTTCCCTCGTCAAATCCGCGCCAGTCAGTATCCTCCACCTCTGCAAAGGTCATGGAGGGAGCCGTAATGTCGGACGCTTTGTTAATGGTGGCGCCCTGACCCCAATAACTATCGTAGGATTCGCCGCCGTAGTTCTGCGTCTTGGAATAAGTGCAGAAGGCAAATCCGCCCCCGCCGGTGGGCCGGGAGATGCGCGTATCGCCCGGGCAATGGAAACTATTCACGTTCTTGACGTAGGGGTAGAGGATGCTGTTCGTCAGTGCCTCTTTGGCGTTTTCCAGGGCCGCCGCCTGACTCACACCTGGAAAATCATTCCCTTGAGACAGGGTGGGCCATCCATAATAGCCGCCGGCATCGTCACCGTTTGCATCCAGAAAAAATGGCAACACCACATTGCGGTAGTCGTCCGAATACATGGTCAAACCCAGAACAAACTGCTTTTCATTGTTCCGGCAGTAAGTTTCCTGGGCTTTCTTTTTGGCGTTGGCCAAGACCGGCAGCAACAAGGCCGCCAAGATGGCGATAATGGCTATCACCACCAATAACTCGATCAACGTGAAGCCAGCACGCCAGGAAGCTGAACCACACCAGTGCTTTTGCGTCAAACGCTTCATATTCATATTCACACCCGTCTCATAAGGGGAAAAGTCTGGTGCTGACCTGTTCATTTGCAAGGGTTTAATTGGTCTTCGGGGTAAAATGAGATTTTGATTTTTCCGAGTTTGGCTTTTGGGTTTGGTATGCGCCTGTTTGGGCGCGTGTGCTGTCCCATAGCTTTATTGGAAGCCGGGGAAATACGCCTGCTCGGGCCGCGCCAAGTGGCGAAAGCTGCCGCCTGCTGTCCCATAGCACGCCAGCAAATTGAGCAGATCATATTTCTCCCAGAGCGCCGCCCGCAAAATCGTGAACAGCCGGGTGAAGCTGTGCGCCCAGTTGGAGAGGTGACTGAGGTAGCGCAACAGCACGTAGGTCAACAGCGCCGTCCACACCTGCCAGCGCACGGCGTTGGCGTTGTGGCCCAGAAAATCCGCCAACTGCAAGGTCTGCTTGATTTGTTTGAAGAAGACTTCGATCTGCCAGCGGCAGCGGTAAAGGTCGGCCACGCTGCGCGGACTCCACTCCAGGTTGTTGGTCAGGAAGGTCATTTCCCGTTCCTCTCCATCAATCTCGACCAGCGCCACCACCCGGCGCATCAACTCCGGCGCGGGTTTGTTCTCGTTGCTCAGGACGATCACTTCGTCGCGCAAAATCTTCGGGTCTCTGGAGGCGGGCATTTTCCGCACCACCTCATAGCCCATGTTCTCCTTGGCCCGCGTCACCCAAAAGACCCCGCGCCCGTCCAAATCCCGCAAGTGGCCGAAGTCCACATAACCCTTGTCGAACAAGGCGATTTCGCCGCTCTTCAAGTCGGCGCACAGTTCCCGCGCCCGTCGGTTGTCGTGCTCGGCGGCAGTGTCCACAATGACAAAACCGGGCAAAAGATTCTGCAGATTCAACCGCATATGGGTTTTGGCGGCGGCCTTGCGCCGGCGGTGCTTGGCCCAGTCCAGGCAGTTGGCCACCAGTTCCATGGTCGTGCTATCAATCACATGGATGGGCATCTTGAAACGGAAGGCGGGGCCACGGCGCTGGCCCGCGGCAAAGCCGGGCGTCTGTGCTTTCAAATGCTCCAGGACCCGCCAGAAGAGTTGTTCGGCCATCTGGGCCGGACGCTCCCGGTTGGCGTGGGAGAGGCCGTTGCGGCTGGGGGCGCTGGCGCCGCGCAAAGTGGACAGCGGCCCGGAATGCAATTGCAGCGAGTCGCACAGATCGTTGAGTCCGATGCAATGGGTGAGTTGCGCGTCCAGCAAACTGACCGTGTGACTCCACGGACTGAAGGTGCGCGACTTATCCAGAGCCCGGTCTCCCGCGCTATTTTGGAGACTTCATGCGCAGGAATGAGATTGCAAATCTGGCGCAAAACGTTAAACCGGGACCGTGTTGGTTTGATTTTTTTGTTTTTCATGCCTGCCTTGTGGCAGGTTCAAATGGTCAAGCCAACACTTTTTTCCAATTTCCTGTGGGATGGCTGTGATTCATATTATTCTGGCAAACAAAAGACGGGCGCCGCAGTCTTTCGCGCGGCGCCCGCTGGATTCCGTCTCTTAACCCCCGGGCTATTGCCCGTAGTTTACCCTGAAGAACAGGGCCGGTCCAGCCGTCGCCGGAGTCACCGGGTAAGGGGACACGGTTGTAACCGCGGTCCACGGACCGGTGATGCTGGTGGCTTCCATCAAAGTCCCGCCCGGCTCCCCAAGTCAAGTTCAGCGAACCGGCGCTGAACGAGAACCCCACGTTCGGAGGCGCCGTCACCGTCAAGCTCGCAGCGGTGGTGGGTGATCCCGCACCCTGGGCATTGCTCGCCGTCAGACGATAGCTGCCGGTGTTGGTCAATTGGACATTGCTCAGCGTCAATGTCGCGTTGCTGCCTCCAGCGACACTGGTAAAGGTGGTGCCATCGGAGCTGAACTGCCATTGGTTGGTGAGCGGGAGGCTGCCGGTAAAAAGAGCCGTAAACGTGACACTCTGTCCGACATAGGCGTTGGTCGAGGCTGGCGCCGTCTGTTGCAGCACCGTCGGAGCGCTGGCGGCCCGGACAATCAGCGTGACTGGCGCGCTGGTGATGGACAGCGAATAGGTGCTGTTGTTAAGCACGATCTCATATTGATAAGTTCCTACCGCCAAACCGCTGACGGCCAACACGTAATTGGTGCCGGTGGAGGCGCCGGCGGCATTGGCCCAAGTGACGCCGCCACTGCCGTTGTCCGTCATCCACTGATAGGTGAAGGTGGTGGTCTCTCTGTCCACCAATCCCAGTGTGACGGTGTTCCCCTGATAAACAATGTTATCCGGCACGGCGGGTGTCACGCTCGGAGTCCACACCACGGCCGGAATGGTGCCCTTCAGGCCGGCGGTATAATTGTTGGCGATCTGCGAGGCGCTTAACACGCCGCTTTCCAAACGGGCGGCCCCGATGTAGCCTTGGAAGGCATCGGCCGAAAGATAAGGTCCGCTGTTGGCCAGCCCTCCCCCAACGCAAACCACCGTCTGTGGAGTGGCGAGAGGGGCGCTGGGGGTGTTGGCGACGCTGTTCGTGCCATCTTCGTAGCAAGTGACGGTGAGGCCATCCCAAGTCCACGCCAAGTAGTGCCAAAGTCCGGTCGTCGGCAGTGACCCCCATCTTGTGTCGAAACTGCCAAAATCGCCCGAGGTGGCGCCGGATCCCTGATTGCAGTAATTAAACTCCCGGTCCGCCTCCGGATCAACGGCTTGCCCTTGGATGCCATAAGCAAGGGCGCAACTGTTTTGCTCGTTGATGGCGACGGCATAGACCCATGCTTCCGCCGAAACGGGATTATTGGTGCAAATCTCTGTGGGTGCCAGCAAAGCCGACTGCAGGCCGTTGGTGAGCTGTTGGTTGACGAAAAGAGCGGGAACGCGGTTATAGAGGTATGGCGCGCCCGTGGTCACGTTCAGGTTGGAGCCGCCAATGAGCAGGCCGCTGAAATTACCGACGCCATTCGTGTTGCTGGTGACGTTGGTCCAGGTGGTGGAAGCCGCCGACAAGTCAACTTGTTGCAGGTTCACGATCAAATCGCCGGCGGTTTGCAGCGGGGTATAAGGCGGCAACGGCAGGGCCGCGTTCGCGATGAACTCCGCCGAGGAACTCACGTTGGTGCCCAGCGGATTGTTCGCGGTCAGCCGGTACCAGTTGGTCACGGGAACCTCGCTGGTGACAACTATGTTGCTGCCAAAGACCCCGGTATCGGTCCAATTCGCGTTATCGGGACTGACCTGCCATTGCTCGGTGAGCACCGGTTCACCGGTAAAGACAGCCGTGAAGGAATTGGTCTGGGTAACATAGGCCGTGACGGAAGCAGGGGTTATGTCCTGGAACAAGATCGGCGCGGTTCGCGCTTGCACGAAGACGCTGATGGGGGAACTGACCGCCACGATGGAATCAACGCTATTGCTCAACACCACCTCGTATTCATAGGTTCCCGGCGCAAATCCGGTCGTGTTCACCACATAGGTGGCGTTGGTCGCCTCGCTAATGGCGGCCCAGGTCAGGCCACCGCTCCCGCCGTCCGTTTGCCATTGATAGGTGTAGGTCAGGCTGGCATTGGTGGTAAACACCGCCGTCAGCGTGGCTGAATCCCCCACCAGGACGATGTTGGTGGGGGATGCGCTCGGTGGATCAACCGTAATCGGAACCACGGCCAGGAGGCCGGCGGCGAAATTGTTTGAAATTTGGGCCGCAGTCAGGACGCCCGAGGAAAGGCGCATCGAGGCGATAAACGCCACGGTATTGTCGGCCCCAAGATTGGGTCCGCTGGTCAGCCCCGCCCCTACGCCGACCACCGTGGACACGGTTTCAACAGGATAACCATTGAAGGTGGTGGATGAGCCCAAAGTGTGAAGCACACTCTGAACACCGTTGACGTAGCCGATGGCGTTGGTCCCGTCGTACGTCCACGCCAGGTAATACCACGCCCCATTGGCCGGATAGCCCGAACCCCATCGGCAATCCAGACCGCCGAAGTCGCCCGAAAAACAGCCGCCGCCGCCGCCCGTGCTCCAGTTCATTTCCCGGTCTTCCTCTGGAGCGGCGGAGCCGCCTTGCAGACCATAACCAATAATACAATTATTCTGGCCGCTATCGGTGGTGGAATAAACCCACGCTTCACCCGAAGAAGGGCCATTCGAACTGATTTCAGCGGGGGCATGCAGCGCCGATTGCACCGCCGTGGAGCTGCTGTTCACATAGACAGAATTGATGGCATACGCGCCCCAAAGCGGGGTGCCGGGGTTGACCACATTGTTGGAAACATGGATAGCGGCACTGTTGCTCCTCTTGAAGTTTCCGACGCTGGCCGCGGACCCCGCCCGGTTGGTCCAAGTTGTCGCGCCGACAACCAGGTCAGCCGAGCGCAGCTCGGCAATCAGATCGCCGGCCAGTTGCAGCGGCGGCGGTGTCGGGGCGAGAGTCGTCGTCAGCGTGGCTGGTGTGCTGTGGCTGACACCCACCGCATTGCTGGCCTGGAGTTCATATTCGTTGGTGAAGACCGAGAGGTTGAGCACCAACAGGGTCGTGTTCGTTTGTCCGGCAATGGGGGTAAACGTCACCCCGAGATTCGAGCTGACCATCCACTGATAGCTGATCGGTTGGGGGCCGATGAAGGAAGCGCCGAAGCTGCTGCTGGTGCCCGTCAAGGCTGGCAGCCGAGGCGGGGTAAGTATCTTGCACCACCACCGGGACGGTTGGCGCCAGGATGTTGACCGTCAGCGGCGCAGTGGTGACGTTGACGGGGAGGCCGTTGTTGGCGGTGGTCAATACCACTTGATATTCGTAGGGCTTCACCGACAAACTGTTGGCAACCACGGCATAGGTTGCATTCGTCGCGTCGCTAATGGAAGTCCACGTTGCGCCCGCGCTGCCATTGTCGGTTTGCCATTGAATAGTGGGCGCGTTCGACCCATAGGGAGCCACGCTGAGCGTGGCCGTGTTCCCCTGATAAACATTGGGGCTGTTGGGCGTGATGACGGGAACCGCCGGCACCAGCAGGAAACAATTCTCGTTGCAATTCCCGCCTGTGACGGTGAACCGCAGTGTCTCTTGATCGCCGCCGGCCGCCCACACGACGAGATTGCCGTTGGTATCTTTGGCCGGACACCATGTATAGGTTTGCCAGCCAAGACCGGCGACCGAGAACGCGCCCATGTGGTTGGTGGTCTGTGTAGTGGTGCCATAGCCGGAGGTCACCATGCCGATGGTGCAGGCGTTGGCCTGAGCGCCATTGCCGCCGGAACCCCGCAGATAAATGTTGTAAGCGCCCGCCGGGTAGTGCCGCGTATAATTCCCCCAGTCACCCCCGTTGTTGAACCCAATATCGAAATCGGGGTAGCCGGTGCTGGCATATTGATACCGGGGCGTATCGCCCTCCCCCTCGGTTTCCAATGGATTAGGGCGGTAGTTGGCGTTTCCTCCACTGTGGTTGTTGCAATCAATGCCGACGGTGGCGGCCAAGGTGCTGTAGGCATCAATATTGGGAAACGATCCCGGGGGCAGGTTGTCAAAGAACTGGCCGCCGCCCCAATCAAAATCCTCCGCTTCAAAGGTGAGGTAATCGGGATTGATTGTGTCAAAGTTCACGGTGCTGGTCGCCGTGCCGCCGGCGTCGGTTGCGGAGATCACCTCCTTGTAAACCGTGTCGCCCGCCAGTGCCATCGTGACCGTTTCGCCCGTGGTCGGGCCACTGACGGACAGGCCGGATGAGGGGGTGAGAAGGGTTGACGTGACGACCCCCGGCAAGGTGGTGGCGGTTAATTGGACGGTCAGGGCGGTCACGCCCGTCCCGGAAGAGACTTGAAAGGACAACTGGTTGGCGTCAGGTGGCACCGCGCCCTGAAACTGCACCGAGCCAACACCAAAGCCATTTAGATTATTGGGAGCATTAGGCAGCACGATTCCCGAGATGGAGGGTTGGGCTTGCGTCGCGTTGCCGCACAGCATAATGCCGGCCGCGGCCAAACCCGCCGCGAGTGACGTGAGAAACGTGACCCGCAGACTGCGTGACTTAATCTTTTTCATTTGATTTCAGTTTCTATTTGGTGGTTTTTAGTTCGTTACAGTAATGCTCCAAAAAGACGAATGGCCGGCGCTCGCGGGCCTGGAGAAAGTGTTCATGCCAAAGTCTTGTCAAAACCGATGGCTCCGCACAATCCCCGAAAGCGGGTAGGGCCGCCAGTTTTGCCGGATGGCGCCGGGTGCCGCAAAAGACGGGTGACAACGCGTCGGCGCCGGCGGGCGCGCCGTTTTTCTGGACGCAAATCGCGGCACTCCCCGCTTTCGGGGATTGTAGGGTGGGATCGCCATTGCTAGGTTGTCAACATGAACACAGATACCGGCTCGAGAAGCGTCGGCGCCGCTTCCAGCACCATTCATCGGGCTGATGCCCGAGCGGGGCACAGCCAGAGCCGGAGGGCGGCCAGAGGCATGGCGTTCACCCTCATTGAATTGCTCGTGGTCATTGCCATCATCGCGATTTTGGCTGCGTTGTTGCTGCCGGCCTTGAGCAAGGCCAAAGAGCAGGCCCAGGGAGCCAAGTGCCTCAACAATTTACATCAGTTGACCACGGCATGGGTCATGTACAACGGTGACAACAGAGACTTTCTCATGGTCAACGGGGACGAAAATTTTGAGCCCACGATTTTGAATCTGGCGCAGAATCCCCAGTGGTGTCCCGGCCGTGAGGACGAATTGGGGGAGAGCAGCACCTCGTTCATCAAGGCGGGGCTGCTCTATCCGTATATGCAAAATGTCGCCAGCTATGTATGTCCCGCCGATTACACCCATGTCCTGAATAATTGGGTTGAAACCAGCACGCCCAAAACCCGCAGCGTGTCCATGAATGGATGGATCAGCCCGGCGCCCCCAAGCGTTCAGGACCTGGGACCCACCAACGGATGTCTCATCTACCACAAGTCAGGTGATTTGGGCGTTCCCGGCGCGTCCAGGCTTTGGCTGATCATGGATGAAAACCCTTGGAGCATTAACGACGCTTTCGTGGTCATCAACCCGCACGACACGACCTGGGTGGATTATCCCGCCTCTTATCACAATCACGCCAACGGCATTTCCTTTTGCGACGGCCATGCCGAAATTCATAAGTGGAACGATCCCTTGGTTTACAACCTCAATCTAACGGAAGTTCAGGCTCAGCGGCAAGGCGGCGCGGCGCCAACCCCGGCCAATACCTCCGACCTCCACTGGCTCGAATCCGTCAGCACCTATTGGGACGGCGCCCCCTGATCCCTTTGCCATTCTATGGCTCGGGCGGAAGAGGGGTCACGGTCATGTAATCCACGTCCACGCCGTTATGGCCACCCGTGAACATCACCACATTTGTTCTTCCCGGTTCCAGCGGAACAGTCAGAGATGAACGGCCAGTAAAGTTGCTCCACCCCCCGGTGGAAAGAGTGTTGACGAACGAATAATCCGCGCCGTTGACGCTTAGCCGCAGCTTTGCGTTGTCGAGCGCGGCAAAATGTATATCTATGGTCGCCTGGCCTCCGCTGGGCCCGCCGTCCACTGCGTCAAACCGCACAAAGGAAGCGGCCACATCCAAATCATGCACACACTCGCCACCCCAGGCTGCGCTGTTGGTCACCTTGCTGGCGCCATCGCCGGCCGTGGCCTTGGCGATGGCATATTTGACCGCCTTTGGATTTGGGGCCGGCGCCTTGCCCACCGATGGCACACCGTTGGTGGTTTGCACCACCTTCAGGATTTCTCCATTCGTATCGAAGTTCAATAGATCCACACAGATGGATCTTATGGTGCCACGGTGCGATATGGAACAGTTATGATAAAATGCATACCATTGGCCTTTGTATTCCACCACCGATCCGTGACTGGTGTCGCAATCGGTCGGATCCAAATAGATTCCCTTGGACGTTCAAGGCCCCAGCGGGTTGGAACTCGTGGCGTATCTCAACCGGTTGTGCCCGCGATAATTGTCAGCGTAAGTCAAATAGTACACCCCGTTGCGCTTGAACACCCGGGTCGCCTCATGGAAATCCTCCAAACCCGTGACGGGCTGCGCCGCTCCATCAATCTCAATCATGTTGGTTTGTAGCTTTGCTTCGGCACATTTCGAGCCGCCGCCATAGTACAGATAAGCCTGTCCATCCGTATCCACGAACACGGACGGATCAATCATCGAGGAGCCGCCAATCCCCGGAATGTACCCCGCGTTGGTGAAACCTCCGGCAGGCTTGGCGCTTGTGGCAATCCCGATTTTCCAAGTGTTGTTCCAATTCGAGCCGCTGGGATGGGGGAAATAGAAATAGTATGTTCCATTCTTATAGACGCAGTCGGGCGCCCACATAAATCCCCCTTGCGGTCTCCCCCAGGGGACCTGGCTCGCCCGCAGAATCTCCCCTTCGTCCCTCCAATTGACCATGTTGTCGGTGGAAAAGACATGATATCGGTCCATCAGATCGCAACCCCGGGGCGGGTCAATATCGCGGGACGGATAAACGTAAAGCCGGCCATCCGACCACACATGAGCGGAGGGATCCGCCGTGTAAATGCTCGTGATGAAAGGATTCCCCGCCAGACAGGCCTGGGAGATTGCCAGGCACACGGCAATGGAAAATGCGGCTAAAGAAAGCCTTTTCGCCAATGCGGCCGAAAGATTGCTGCGATTTTTGAATGTATTGGTCATGCCTTGAATCTTACCGCAACCATTCTCTTTCGACATCCCCGAAATAGGGGGGGCTCATTTCAGCTTTCTGGGTCGTGAGCCACAGAACCAGCAGACCGGGGTGGAACAAAATGTAACGGGTTGTAACGGCAATGTAACGGGCGGGCAAAATATAAACCCTTGATAATCAACGCATGTAACGGTGTAACGGGTGTAACCGGCAAAACACTGCCACTCACATAAAAACTGGCCCGGAGCCAGAATTTGTAACCAAATGTCACGGGTTGTAACGGCAATGTAACGGGTCCAATAAACGTAAGTCCATGATAATCAACAACTGTAACGGTGTAACGGGTCCAGCGCACCTCTGCCCCCTTTGCCCAGCGTGGCCTGCCCAAAGCGTCATGACCCTGTCCCCGCTTTCGGGGATGGACTCTAGGCCCTCACGCAGGCAGGTTCATTCATTCCATCACAGCATGATCCAAAGAGCGCCAGGAGGTTTGTCTGGTCCTTCGTCAGCCGTGAGTATGCGCATCATGGCGACGCCATGACCGTGTCTTGCGCGCTGACCTGTCCGATAAGATGAGAAAGCAGTTTCAGAATCCCCTCGTGTTCGCCTTCTGGTTCGGCTTTACCACCTTAAATGGCCACGACAGCATGGCCGGGAATCTGCCTGCGGATGTTCTGGCGGAGTTGAATGCCTGCAACGTTACATGGCCATCCCCCAGCACCAATGGATCGCCCGGCTCCATGCCCATCGGCAATGGGGATATCACGGCCAATGTCTGGGTGGAAAACAACGGTGGTGATTTGATGATGTATCTGGGCAAGTCGGACAATTGGAGCGAAGCGACGAGGCTGCTGAAGGTCGGCCGCTTGCGAACTCACTTCTCGCCCAACCCCTTCGCCACCAGCGCGCCTTTCAGCCAAACGCTCAACTTTTACAACGGGGAGATTGATATTACCGCCGGACAAAGCGGCTCGCAGGTTTCCCTTCGCATATACATTGATGCCAATCAGCCCGTCGTCCGAATTCTGGCCTGCGGCCAGCAAGAATTCACGATGTCCTGCTCCAACGAAATCTGGCGCAGCTCCACGCAGCCGTTGAACAGCGGGGATTCAGACAGCTTTCGCGGGGTGACCGGCGCGCCGGCCACGCCGTCGGAAAGCGCGGACCACACCTTGACCTTGTTTGACCGGCTGGTTTGGTATCACCAAAATGCCAGCTCCTATTTTGGCGCGATTTTCCATGCGGAGAATTTGAACGGTTATGCCAGCGGCTATAGCGACCCGTGGACCAATCGCATCTTCGGCGCGACCATCCTGGCCACCAATTTTAGTGTGGTGAACAACCAGCAATTGCAGTCCGGCCCGGGCACCAACTTCATGGTCTCTGTTTATCCCTATACCAGCCAGACCAGCCTGGAAAGCACCTGGCAGACGCAGATGAACAACCAAATCGCGCAAGTGAATGCCGTGACCGAGCCGGCCGCCAGGACCAATCATTATGCCTGGTGGGATGGGTTTTGGAACCGAAGCTGGATTTTTGTCAGTGGCGATGCCAACGCCACCAATGTCACTCGCGGTTATCTGGAGCATCGCTTCGTGGAAGCCTGCCAGGGCCGGGGCCAATACCCGATTAAATTCAACGGCGGCACCTTTACCTTTGATTACAATGGACAGAACGGCGACTTTCGGGCCTGGGGTCCGGGGTACTGGAACCAGAACACGCGTCTGTTGTACTGGCCCATGCTGGCCTCGGGCGATTTCGACATGATGATGCCCTTCTTCAACATCTACACCAACATGTTGCCGTTGCAAACTGCGGCGACGGCCAGATACTACGGGCATGGCGGCGCATTCTTTCCGGAAACCTTCAATATTTTCGGGTTATATTACGCCGACGACTGGGGATGGAACAACACCGCCGGCACGACCTGCGGCGACACCTATATCACATATCATTACCAGGGCGGGTTGGAAACGCTGGCCATGATGCTCGCCTACTACGATTACACGCAAGACAGTTCGTTTGCCAGCAACTACATTGTGCCGATGGGCACCCAGACCATCCGCTTTTTCAACCAGCATTGGCCGAAGGTGAACGGCAAGCTTTTCTTTTACCCGGCCAACGCCTGCGAAATGTACTGGGGTTGCACCAACTCCGCGGACTATATTTCGGGGTTGATGGCGGACATTATAAAACTGGTGGCGTTGCCAACCAATTTAACGACGCCGGCCTTGATCACCGAGTGGACCAATTGCTACGCCTCCCTTCCACCATTGCCGATGGAACCAACTGCCAGCTACGTGAAACCCGCGCAGACATACGGCACAGCCCATAATTCCGAGAATCCGGAATGTTACTGCATATTCCCCTATCGCCTTTATGGTTTTGGCCTGCCTAACTTCAATGTCGGCCTGGCCACTTTCAACAACCGAACCGTGCAAAGCTATAAATATGACTGGAGCCAGGATGTAATCGAAGAGCCGTTGGTGGGATTGACCAGCGCCGCGCAAACGGACGTGATCAATAATTTTACGGATACCGCTTCCGGAACAAGGTTTCAGGCTTTCTGGGCATCCAGGAATGATTATCTGCCGTCCGAAGACACCGGCGGCGCGGCCATGAGCGGTTTGCAGTTCATGCTGATGCAATGCGCCGGCAGTCAAATCCAACTTCTTCCATCGTGGCCGTCCGGATGGAATGTTGACTTCAAACTCAACGCTCCCGGCAACACCTCGGTCAGGCTGGTGGTGCAAGGTTCAACTATTGCGCAGTTGACCGTCACACCTTCCATCCGCACCAATGACCTGGTGGAACCTGTGCCGGCGGCGCCCACCGCGTTGACGGCGAATGGCGGCAACGGGAAGGCGGGCCTGATTTGGACGGGGTCCGCCGCGGCTGACAGCTACAACGTCAAGCGGGCGACCGTCAGCGGCGGACCCTATTCGATTATCGCCAGCGGCGTGACCAATTTGAGCTATATTGACAACGGGCTGGCCAACGGCACAGACTATTTTTATGTGGTTTCCGCTTCCGGCATGTGGGGCGAGAGTTCCAACTCCACTCCGGCGGCGGTCACCCCAGGACCCAATTTTGGGGTTCGTTTTGAAGGAGACCTGATTGTGAACCTGCAATCAACGGATTTGAGTGCCGGTTCCAATGTCTGGACCAATCGCACCAGCAATGGGCAGAGCGTGGGCAACTTCACCACTCTGGGCGGAGCCAACCTGAATGTGGCGGCGGTGTCGTGGAACGGGCAGACGGTCAACACCCTTTTTGTCCATTCTTCAGGCAACAATTCGGTGCAGTCGGCCTTGGCCAGCCCAAGCGAAATCGTCTCCAACTCCCCGGTATCGGTCGAGGCCTGGCTCCTGGCCCTCAGTGTCAGCCCCAAGCGGGCCATCGTCAATTATGGCTGGCAGGGAGGCCCGGGCGCGCCGGTGGAAGACCGGGAATTCAGCTATGATACGGGCGGTTCGGGCGTCATTTCCGGTGACTTCGGCAACCTGGACACGGCGTGGGCGACGACCCCCAACACCAACCTCTGGCATTATGTGGCCTACACCTGGGATGGCAGCACCATCACCGCCTATCTGGACGGCCTGCGCAATGTGCAAAGAAATGTGGGCGCCATCTGCAAGACGGTGCCGACGTTCCTGCAGATTGGCTCAGGCATCGGGGGCACGGGCGTCAACGGGGGCAATGACGTGGCCGACGACTATATTGCCTGCGCGCGGGTGGAGAGCGGGGTCTTGACGGCCGGGGAAGTGGCGGCCAACTATGCCGTGGGACCGTTGGGGACGCCGGTCGCCAGCACCCCGGCGGGACTGGCGGCTGCGGCCGGGGACAGCCGGGTGATTTTGTCTTGGAACCCGTCCGGCAATGCCACTAATTACAATGTCAAAAGTTCCACCAATTCCGGCGGGCCTTACAGCGTGGTGGTGTCGAACCTGGCGGCGTTGCATTTCACCAACACCGGCTTGGCCAACGGGAGAATGTATTATTTCGTGGTGTCCGCGACCAACTCGGCGGGGGAGAGCGCCAACTCCGCGCCAGTGGCGGCGCAACCAGTGTCCCTGACCTCGCCGCAGCTCAACTTTGTGGTCAGCGGCGGCCAAATCCAATTCAACTGGCCGCAAGACCATCTGAGTTGGAGGCTGCAAGGGCAATCCAACGGGCCGGGAGCCGGCCTGGGGACAAACTGGGTGACAGTATCCGGTTCGGCGGCGACGAATCAGATGACCATCCCGGTTAGCCCGGCAGGAGGCAGCGTCTTTTACCAGTTGGTTTACCCGTAGGAGAATTATGGAAATTTCGCTTATGCGCAAATTGGGAAGGTGGTTAAGGGGAAGCTATCTGCCAGGGGTTGCAGTTTTGCTGATGGGTTTGGAAGTTCGGGCTTCTGCCGCTGGCGCCGTTACCCCTTTTACGAGCTACGAGGCGGAGGCGGGAACGCTTGGCGGAGGCGCCAGTGTCGTTTCGTTGACGTCTGCTCCAACCACGGAATACTCCAGCCCGCAACTCGAAGCGTCGGGTCATGCCTATGTTCAGCTCACCGGGCCGGGTCAATATGTGCAGTGGACCAATAATACCGGACAGGGTATCACCGCGATAAACGTCAGGTATTGCATTCCAGATGCGGCAACGGGTGGAGGAATCACCTCCACCATTGACTTGTACGTGGATGGGGTGTTTCGCCAGGCCTTTAGCGTCAATTCGCAGCAAAATTATTGTTATGAAGGCACCAATTACAACGGCCAAACCGACAAGAATCCGGCCGATGGCGACCCGCGCGGCTTCTGGAATGACACGCACGCCTTCATCACCGGAACCGCCGTCGCTCCAGGCAGCGTCATCGGCCTCCAGAAGGATGCCGCGAACACGGCGACGTTTTACTACATAGACGTTGTTGACCTGGAAGCACCGCCGGCGGCATTGGCTCAGCCGGCCAATTCCCTTTCCATCCTCACCTACGGGGCGGTGTCGAACAACATTTCCGTGGATAACACGTCGGCCATCAACAATTGCTTCGCCGCCGCCAAATCCCAGGGGAAGATCGCCTATCTACCGCCGGGCACCTATTATTTTAGCGGCGTTAGCGGAGGACTCAACGCGACGGGGATCACCATCACGGGGGCCGGGCCGTGGTACAGCACCCTTTATCGCCTCACCCCCAGCGGCAACACGCAGGGCCTGGCCAATATCCTGACCACCGATTCATGCATGGTTTCAAACCTGTGCCTGGATTGCGACGCCACCAGCCGGGCGAACAACAACAATAACGGCGCCGTTAACTCCTCCGGCACAAATTGGGTGGTGGACAACGTTCTGGATTCAACATGCGACTTCTTCCTTCTGGTGCGCGGGCGTCGGCGGCATCGCGAGGAATTGCCGGACTTTGAGCACCTGGGCGGACGGCGGCAACTTTAACAACGTGCAAAGCGCCAACGGCATCGGCATGAATCTCATCTATTCCAACAACTTTGTCCGGGGCACGGGAGATGACGCCATGGCCGTCAATTCCGTCCATTACAATGTTTATGGCGCGACGACCAATTACTACACCATCATGAGCAACATCACTTTTGTCAATAATACCGCCATCGCTCCCTGGGGAGGCAAGTGCCTTGGGCTTTATGGCGGAATTAAGGTGGTGGCCGCAAATAATCTGCTCTGCGACACCCCGCGCTACATGGGTTTGGGCGTGTCGAGATTCGGTGTGAATGGATCGGATCTTCTATCGGCCACGGTGACTGGCAACACCCTTTTAAGATGCGGGGGGAATGGCTACGACCAGCAGCAGCAGGCCCTGATGATCGGCAATGGCGGCGACGCCCAGGGCGTGGGGATTGTCGCCAACGCCTACGTTGGATCGAATTCGATTGTGGACGCCCTGTATGATGCCGTCGGCTTTTCGACCAGCTCAAACATTGTTTTTCAGCGCAACACGATCACCGATCCAGGCCTCGACGGGATGGCTGTGGGCGCCCCGGATTTGGGATCCGGCGTTATGGGAGCGGCCATCATCAACTCCAACACCGTGACTGGTTTGAATGCCGGAAACGTTGCGTTAACCAACAGCTCGATGCTCTACGCTGCTGTCATACCAACTGAAGCCGCGGGCTACAACAGTGCGGCGGGAGCGCCAACGGAGAATTGCGCCGAAGGCGGCCTGGATGTTGGTCCGGTCCAAAATGGCTCCTATGCAGCCTTCAACAATATCGTCCTGAACGGTGTCAATACTTTCGTGGCCAGGGTGGCAGGCTCCGGCGCAGGTGGCGGCATTCTGGTTTATCTCGACAATACCAATGGCACATTGATTGGGACCTGCGCGGTGCCGGCCACGGGCGGATGGCAGACCTGGACGAATGCTTATTGCAGTGTCAACGGAGCCAGCGGAACTCATAATGTCTATCTGGTCTTTTCCGGAGGCGGCGGAAATCTGTTCAGTTTGGAGTTTTTCGGCCTTTTTTCCGCCCCTCCAACCCTTTCCCATCAATTGGTTCCCGGCAATTCTTATTCCCTGAAATCGCTGGCCAACGGCGAATACGTCACTGCAGCCAATGGCGGCGCCAGCGCGCTCATCGCCCAAAGCACGTCGGTTGGTACGCCGCAGGAGTTCACGGTCGTTGACGAGGGCGGCGGCCATATCGCTTTTCAGGCCCGCGTCAATAGCGATTACGTATGCGCCGACAATGCCGGCGGCAGTCCTCTTATTGCCAATCGGACCGCGGTTGGCTCGTGGGAAACCTTTACAGAGTTTAATGCGGGCAACGGCAACATCGGCCTGCTGGCGATGGCCAATGACAGGTTTGTCAGCGCGCCCAACGGGGGCGCCAGTTCGCTCATCGCCCAGAGCACAACCATCGGAGTCCAGGAATCCTTCACTCCGGGGTTGGTTTACCTTGTCCCGCCGCCGGCGCCGGGCGGCCTGACGGCCAGTCCGGGCAATGCAGAGGTGTTCCTAAGTTGGACGGCCCCGTCATCCGCCACCGGCTATAATGTCAAATGCTCCACCACCAATGGCGGGCCTTATAGCATCATTGGCACAAACCTGAACGCACTGAATTTCACCAACACCGGCCTGAGCAACGGCACAATTTATTACTTCGTCGTATCCGCCGTAAACACGGCGGGCGAAAGCACCAACTCAGCACAAGTGGCGGTCGCCCCCGAACTGAATTTGGCGGTTCGTTTTGAAGGAGACCTGATTGTGAACCTGCAATCAACGGATTTGAGTGCCGGTTCCAATGTCTGGACCAATCGCACCAGCAATGGGCAGAGCGTGGGCAACTTCACCACTCTGGGCGGAGCCAACCTGAATGTGGCGGCGGTGTCGTGGAACGGGCAGACGGTCAACACCCTTTTTGTCCATTCTTCAGGCAACAATTCGGTGCAGTCGGCCTTGGCCAGCCCAAGCGAAATCGTCTCCAACTCCCCGGTATCGGTCGAGGCCTGGCTCCTGGCCCTCAGTGTCAGCCCCAAGCGGGCCATCGTCAATTATGGCTGGCAGGGAGGCCCGGGCGCGCCGGTGGAAGACCGGGAATTCAGCTATGATACGGGCGGTTCGGGCGTCATTTCCGGTGACTTTGGCAACCTGGACACGGCGTGGGCGACGACCCCCAACACCAACCTCTGGCATTATGTGGCCTACACCTGGGATGGCAGCACCATCACCGCCTATCTGGACGGCCTGCGCAATGTGCAAAGAAACGTGGGCGCCATCTGCAAGACGGTGCCGACGTTCCTGCAGATTGGCTCAGGCATCGGGGGCACGGGCGTCAACGGGGGCAATGACGTGGCCGACGACTATATTGCCTGCGCGCGGGTGGAGAGCGGGGTCTTGACGGCCGGGGAAGTGGCGGCCAACTATGCCGTGGGACCGTTGGGGACGCCGGTCGCCAGCACCCCGGCGGGACTGGCGGCTGCGGCCGGGGACAGCCGGGTGATTTTGTCTTGGAACCCGTCCGGCAATGCCACTAATTACAATGTCAAAAGTTCCACCAATTCCGGCGGGCCTTACAGCGTGGTGGTGTCGAACCTGGCGGCGTTGCATTTCACCAACACCGGCCTGGCCAACGGGAGAACGTATTATTTCGTGGTGTCCGCGACCAACTCGGCCGGTGAGAGCGCCAACTCCGCGCCAGTGGCGGCGCAACCAGTGTCCCTGACCTCGCCGCAGCTCAACTTTGTGGTCAGCGACGGCCAAATCCAATTCAACTGGCCGCAAGACCATCTGAGTTGGAGGCTGCAAGGGCAATCCAACGGGCCGGGAGCCGGCCTGGGGACAAACTGGGTGACGGTGTCCGGTTCGACGGCGACGAATCAGATGACCATCCCGATTAGCCCGGCAGGAGGCAGCGTCTTTTACCGGATGGTTTACCCATAGGAGAAGAGATGTTTCAATGGCTGGCCGAGTCGGCCGCCCAGATGGCGCGAATCGCCTCCTCGTCGCCAAGTCCATCCGGGACTGCCGTGCTTGGTGTGTTGGCGTAATACCAGCGCTTTTGATTCAGCGGCGAGGTTTCCGTGCGGCTGCCAGGCATTTCGAGCCAGCCATTGGTGTCGGTCTTCCGCACCCAATCCCAGGCGTAGCGCAGCCAGTCGCTGCGATAGGGTTTGGGCTGGTTGGCGAACCAGGAGATTTCGTCGTAGCCCCACACCCAGTTGAATTCGCCTTGCGCATTCGGCTGTCCCGGGTGCCGGCTGACGCCATAATTATCCAGTTCCGCCAGCCAGGGCAGATGCTCGCACGTCCAGCCGCTGACAGTCAGACCGCCCTTGCTGTGCCCATAGAGGCCGTCGGAAAATCCAACTTTCAAAATCGCCTCTTGCGGCTTGTCGGGAACTTCCATCACGCGCAGCGGGAACGCGTTAAAATCCAGGAGCGGCCGTCCGTTGCGCATCAGGCCGCCGGTGGGGACATGGCCGTTGCACAGCACCATGTGGCGGCGGGCGTGGCTGGCGGCGTAAGTCCTGACCAGGGTGAGCAAATGTTCCCATTGGGCGTTATCGCGGTCGTTTTTGTTCATGATCTCGACCTGGCCGAAGTGGATCGCCCCGCAACCGATGTCAATGTAGGATGCCGCCTGATAATAGAACCAAAGTTGGGTTTCCAGCCGGCTCTCATCCGGGACCTGGGCATTGCCCATCGCCCGGCGCTGACCCACCGGATAGATTATGTCGTCGTAACGGAAATTCCGTTGTTCCACCGGCTGGCCAAGGGCCGTGAACACCCAGTCCGGGATGGCAATCTGATTCACCCGCGCGCTGACGGTCTCGAAAACGCAGGCTTCCAAAATGATTTCCGGATCAGCCGCCAGCACCTGCGGGATCTCCTCCCTGGCGCGCTGAATGTTAGTCAGGAAATTGGCCTCCGCGCCCCACAGACAAAGGGCGCGACCAATGTACTTGGCTCCGGTGCTCTTGAGCATGCGGATGTTGTCTTCCAGATTGCCGCGGCCATTGAGCAGGCCCTCCATGCAAATGGAGCGGGAGAGGTAGTTTTCCAATACTTCGCGGGAAATGGTCCCGTCAAATTGATAACCGCCCGGCCGGGCGTACGTCGGCTCCGACTTCAATTCCACACCGTTGACGGTGATGACGGCATCCAGATATTGTCCCGCCCCGTTTATTGTTCCAACGAAACCAAATGCACCGGCGGCGATCGCCGCCAAAGCGAGGAGTCTTGCCGGCCTGGCTGCAGGAAGGCGCACTTCACATTTTTGGGCATCTGCTCCTAATCCTAATGTTAATCCTGATCTTAATCTCATTTTATTATTCATATGACTGTAAATTCTCCGATCCCGCCCCTAACGCACCACCAGCGCCAATTTCCGGGTCAATTTGTCGGATGCGGCGCCGACGAGAATTTCATAACCGCCCGGTTCTACTTTGTAGCTCTTTGTTGCCACATCCCAATAACGAAAGCGCTCGACCGGTATCTCGACCGACACCGGCGCCGTCTTTCCCGCCGGGACCTTGATGCGGGTGAAGCCGCACAGGGCCAGTTGTGCCTGGGGCAGCGATGATTTCAGGTGCCGATAATAGACCTGCACCACCTCATCGCCGTCGCGTCGTCCGGTGTTTTTCACGTTCACTGAAAGCGTGATCGAATCGTCCCGGCTCACGCGCGTATGGTCGAGCTTTGCGCCACTGTAGGCGAACTTGGTGTAGCTCAAGCCGTGGCCGAAGGCGAAAAGCGGTTTGCCGGCGAAATAACGATAAGTGCGATGGCTCATGCTGTAATCCTCAAACGGCGGCAAATCAGCGGTGGCCTGGTAGAAGGTGACCGGGAGGCGTCCGGCGGGGTTGGTGTCGCCAAAAAGCGCCTCCGCCACCGCGCGTCCTCCCTGCTCGCCGGGATACCACACCTGCAAAATGGCGGGCAGATTTTTGGCGGCCCAAACCAGGGCCACGGCGCTCCCGCTGCAATTCACGCACACCACAGGTTTGCCGGCCGCATGAAGGGCCTTGAGCAATTCCACTTGGACCGCGGGCAGCGCGATATCTGTGCGGTCGCCGCCGCCAAACCCGATATAATTGACAGGCATCTCTTCGCCTTCAAGCTGCGGGTTCAGCCCGCCAACGTAGATGACGACATCCGCAGCCGAAGCCGCCTGCACCGCGCGGGTGAACATATTGCGCTCCGCGGGCTTTCCGCTCTGGTCCTTGCGTGTGGCCAGAGGACAGCCTGGGTCAAAGACCACTTCCACACCCGGCCCCGCGACAGACTTAATGCCGTCAAGAATGGTGACGGGCCTGGCGGGCGTTCCGCAGTAGTTGCCCAGCAAAACATCGAGGGAACCGGCGTTGGTGCCGATGACGGCGATGCGCTTGAGCTTGGCGCGGTTGAGCGGCAGCACGCCGTCGTTTTTCAGCAGCGTGACGGACTCGCGCGTGGCGCGCAGGGACAGCGCCTCATGTTCAGGGGTATCGTTTTGGCTGAAAGGTATTCGGGCGTAGGCGACTTGTTCGGGAGGATCGAACAGCCCCAGCCGGAAGCGCGCATCCAACACATGGCCTAGCGCAACATCCATTTCCGGTTCGGTAATCAGCCCTTGCCTCACGGCTCTGGGGAGCGCGTTGTAGTCATTCCCGCAACACAAGTCGCAGCCGGCCTTAACCGCCCGCGCGGCGGCTTCCTCGCGGGTGGGGACCTTTTTGTGATTGGCGAAAATGTCATAAATCGCGCCGCAATCGGAAACGACGTGGCCTTGGAAACCCCATTGCTGGCGCAGGAGGTCGCCCAACAACAATTTGCTCGAAGTCGCCGGTTCGCCATAGACGCTGTTGTAGGCGCCCATCACAATCCCGACCCTGCCCTCGCGCACGGCGGCTTCGAAGTGCGGAAGGTAGGTCTCATGGAAATCCCGCTCCGAGATCTCCGCGTCAAACGTATGCCGCGTGGACTCCGGACCGCTGTGGACGGCAAAGTGTTTGGCGCAAGCCATCGCCTTGATATAATTCGGATCATCGCCCTGCAAACCGCGGATGAACGCCACGGCCATGCGCGAGGTGAGAAATGGATCTTCCCCGTAGGTTTCCTGGCCGCGCCCCCAACGCGGGTCGCGAAAGATGTTGATGTTCGGAGTCCAAAAGGTAAGCCCGTAATACTTGGCGCTGTCTCCCCCGTGCGCGCGCGTGTATTCGTTATGCTTGGCCCGGGCCTCGGTGGCGATGGTGTCCGCAATATCATGCAGCAACGGGGCGTCCCACGTCGCCGCCAGGCCGATGGCTTGGGGAAAAACGGTGGCGACACCGGATCGCGCCACTCCGTGGAGACATTCATTCCAATAATTGTAGGCCGGCAGGCCGACGCGGGGAATCGCCGGAGCCGTGTTATGCATCTGGGCCGCTTTTTCGGCCAGCGACATGCGCCGGATTAAATCCTTCACGCGCGCCTGCAGCGGTTGGGCCGGGTCTTTCCACAACACCGGACCTTCCACTACCGGGGGAACCAGGGCCGCCGCATCATCCCCGGTGATCAAATCCGCGGCCTTCATGGAAACAATGGATGCGCCGGACGCATTCTGAAGTTCAAACGTGTTCAGCTTGGCGGCGCCACGCCGCGCGATCAGACGGACGCGCAGCGGCCCGTGCAAGGCGTCTCCCGGATGTTCGACTTGGGCGCGAATCCGCACGACTTTGTCCTTGCCGCCGGCGGCGGCGAAAATGTCGAGATTGGTCGCAATCACCTGCTCGCCGCACACGATATCAAACAAACGCTGGCCGGCCTTGTCGTGTTGCAGTTCCACCAACCCGATCTCAACGGTGTATTTCCCGGCCGCAAGATCAGGCACCGTCAGCGCGAAGCCGGGACCGTGGATTTCGTCACGGAAATCCGCCTCGTTTCCAGGCGCGTTCGCGATCAAAAAGGTGTCGCTGGTGCCGTGCTCAAACTGGCCGGTGACGACCAGTTTCTTATCGCACGCGCCGCAGACCTCGTCCTCTGCGCTGACCGAAAAACAAAGGCACAAAACCATCGCGGCAATGCAGGTGAACAGCCGGTTCGGAGAGATTATAGAGCCCATGATTTTTGTTATTTTGGTCTGGCTATTTTGGCAGGACACGATATTTATGCCCCGCCACAGTCGGAAAGATCAAGCACTCCCCGTTGCTCCGATCGAGTTTGGCCGGCAACGATTCCGCTCTCCCGGCTTCATGAACGGCAACCTCCTGGCCAGGCCAGGGATTCATCAACTGGCACTGGTTGTCGCGCCGCGCCTGTATTTCAACGTAATAAACGCCGTTGGAATTATGGCAGGCGGATACCAGAAAACCACCGCGCGCCTGGAAATTATGGTATGCCACTTCGCTCGCAGGCGGCACCGCCGGAAACAAATAAATCCGTCCGCTGCGGCTGTTCAAAAGTGTTTCCGCATCGTTCCTGCCGCCAACTTCGCCGCCTCCCCCGCGCCGGCCGCCTCCTTCGCCCGGAGGCACACCCAACAAGGTCAACGCCATGGGGGTGGTTTGAGACTGGATGGTTCGCACCGTGCGGAGCATCAAGTCCTTCTGATCTTGAGGGGAGTCGAGATTAATTTCGTCCGCCAGGACTGTGGGGTAGGAATTGGCCTCGTTTTGATGATCGCGCGAGTCACGCCTCGGCTCCAAACCGGGAATGGCGGTGAGCACGGCCCCACTGGTTGTCTGCCAGGTTGAGTAAGGCGGCAATTGCGCGGCCACTTCCCGCCATTGCTTGCTCAAGCCGGCATCCACGCCGAGAAGCTCCGCGGCGTCGGCTGCTCGCGTCAATCCCCAGCGGAACAAGCACACCGAGCTGATCACATCCTTGTTGCGCGAGAACTCCGGGTAAAAGCCCCAGCGCTCCTCTTCCATGCACGGTATGACGTGGTAGTAACCATCAGCGCCTCTCCTGGCGTAGGCTGCATAGAACAGGGCCATTTGCTTCATCATGGGATAACATACTTGACGCAGGTAATTAGTGTCGCCGCCGTAGTCCCATTCATCCCAGGCGGGGCGCAGAAGTTCGGCCATGGTGCCCAGACAAAATTCAAGGGCGATGGTGGTGTGGACGTATTTGTCCGGCTTGACCGGCGGCAGGTAGCCGTGAGTGAGAAGCATTCCCGGCAGGTCGCCTAAATGCCGCGCGTTTTCCACTCCTCCCGGCATCCAGTGTTGCACGATCTGTTTCCACATGTCCTCGCTATCACCCCAGTTGCGAACGAAGCGCGAGGTGTAAAAGATCTCGTTATAGCAGGGAGCGCCGTCGAAATCCTGAAAGTCCCTTTCCGGCCGGGCGTAGGAAGCGCTGCATTCAAGCTGGGTCATATCGGTCTTGGTGCCGCCGCCGTGGCTGTCGGTCCAACTCCGGCAGATCTCGGGAAGGTTGTCGCTCACGTTTGTGCCAGTCAGTCCGTGGAACACGCGTCCGTCTTCCCGCTTGTCGTAGAAGGCATTCCACCACTGGCTGTTTTCCCGTGCCACCCCGTCGAACCCGCCCGCTTCCGCTTCCGCCAAACGTTTCCTGGCCAAGGCCACAAGATTGGGACCATCCATCGTGGTTACTATGGTGATATAGGCCTCCAGTTGGCCGTCGGCTCCGGGTGTGAAGGTGGCCGTGGCCGCAGCGCCCGGCGCCAGGGCGATGGACGGCCGGGGCGCTCCAAACCAATCCCAAGGCATCGGCGGATTCGGCGGCGGCGTGCCAAGGCCGGTTTGGCCTTCCGCCACTTTTACCTCTATGTTTTTGGGTGTGGCCACCACGCCCATGAGCACATACTCGAAGCCTTGCGGAAAGGTCTTTTCCCCGGGCATTTTCTGCCGAATCCAGAAGTAGCGCCCATCGGTGCCGCTGGTAGGAGCATCAATAGGCCCGTTAAAGGCCCTGTCGGCTTCCGCCTCCGGCTTGGTATAGGTTTTGCCATCGGGTTCCATATAATCCAGATGGGACGTGTCCTGGTGCCGATAAAGCCGGACAAAGACCGGGGTGTTGATTCCGGCAAATCTGCCGCGGATGGCGTAGATGTTGTTGGTCATCCCAAGGACATATTGGAGGCTGGCCTTCGCATCGCCATTGGTCATCTGCAGGGTCACGACGCCGTTCGCACAACTTTGTGTCAGTCGCGGCGTGCTGGCCCCAGCCAGCGGGTCCATTCCAATAATGATCTGACCGACCGGCTTGAGACATGGAAACGCATACCTCATCGGGGTGCGGTAGGGATCGTAGGTTCCACCCTCTTTGCGCAGCCATCCCAGGTCCAAGGGGCGCAACGAATTGCCCGGTTTCCTGGATAACTCCTTTGGGTAAGCGTCTTCGAGCAGAAGCCGGTTCAGCCGGACCAAATCCCGGCCTTGCGGGCTGCGCGCTCGAAGCTCATCCGTTTCAGGCCGGAAACGGATCTCTTGGAATAGCTTGGCGTCATAAATGGATGGGCCGGCAATGACCGTGTTAAAGTAAGCTGCCAAATTTGTCAGCACAACGCGCTCCAGTTCCTGGGCCCTCGGTTTTGAAGCCAGCCAGGCGTCCAGCGACGCCTTGGTTTTATCGTCCAAACGTTCATCCAGCCAGGCGGATACGGCATCGGATTTATTCGCCATCCTGCCCGCCAGGGAAGCTGGATTGACTATGTCACCGACAAAGAAGCTTGGGGAATCAATCTCTTTTACGCCCACATAATATCTATTGACAGCCGCAAAAGCGCCCTCGGTGATGTCCTGCAAAGTTGGCGCCGGAAACACGTGAAGCCGGCGGTCCCACACATTGTTCTTGGTCAGGCTGATCGTAATCCGATCCGGCGTCCCCCAGAGGACGGTGTGCATCTTTAGATTGTTGATGCTCATCGTCGTCCGGCTGTTGGGATCGCTGGGATTCAATTCGCCCGTCACCACCGCCGATTGGGCTGCTTCCCGCAATGGCCTTTCGCGCTGCCAGGGAAGAACCGGGGAGTCCGCCGCCGGCATGGCCAAAACACTGCCAGGAAGCCAGTAAGCCAGCGCCGCCAGCGCATTTATGATTCTCATGCTGAAATGTTATCAGTACTGCATCGTCTTGACTTGTAGTATCCCCTAAAACGGGGATGCCAACTCCTCCATTAAATGATTTTTTGTTGGTGATATTCAACTACTTACGAAAATTGGTGCCGGAGGCGGGACTCGAACCCGCACGCCATTTTACTGGCCCAGGATTTTAAGTCCTGTGCGTCTGCCATTTCGCCACTCCGGCACGGCCATATTTGCAGCCGCCGGCGCAACCTACCAGACGCAGCCGGCCCAGCGCAAGGACGGGGAATTGGCGGATAGGGGGTCTGTGCGGAGCGTGGATCTGATTTGGTTAAACTAACTGCTTGGTTTTGGTCCGCGAAAGAACGCCACAGAACACCGTGAGACGCAGGGGGCCGGATGGCCCCAAGTCAGTTGCCGCGCCGGGCGCCGGCTGCGATCCGGCTCGCGCGACCAGGAGGCGCTACAGCGCCGCCCACGACACCGCCTGCGCCCTGGCCCGGCGCTCCCGCCCTGCCAGGAGCGGCCGGCGCCGCGGGCACCAAGTCGTTCATGGCGAGGGTGAGGTTGGTTTGGATGTTGGGGTAGGTCTCGGTGATCGTGCCGGTCATTTTGGACATTCTTTTGACCGCGGCGATCTCCAGCAGCGTCGGCTCCTTGCCATTGTTCATCGTCTTCATTTGCTCCTTGATTTGGGCGTCGTCCATGGCCGCCGGGCCGGATTTGCCATCCATCACCACCTGGGTTTGGGCGATGAGAAAGGAACTGCGGTTGACCCAGACCAGCACATTCTGCAGTTTGACCGTTCCGGCCAGCACATAACAAAATTTGCCGTCCAGTTTCTCGTCCGTATTGCGCGTCCATTCCAGACCGGCTTTGCCCAAGCCCTCGCCCGTCTCCCCGATAAAAAGATCAACTATGTCGCCCACCCCCACGTTGACCCCGCCGTTAAAGCTGCTGAACAGGGCGTTGTGGGATGGCATCCGGGTGCGGCGATTGTTGCCCTGGAGAAAATCCCCGTTGCCAGTGAACCAGCCGGTCACGGTGATGTTGCTCGCTCCCACCGGGATGGCATAATCAATGCGAAAACTGGACGGCTTGCTCATCTTCAGCGTCAGGTCGGCGGTGACGGTTTGCGGGCCGGCCGCGGC
Organism: uncultured Verrucomicrobiae bacterium; assembly: GCA_963707025.1. Taxonomy (GTDB): domain Bacteria; phylum Verrucomicrobiota; class Verrucomicrobiia; order Limisphaerales; family Palsa-1400; genus JBEKOF01. The sequence continues at coordinate 341,770 of CAVPOM010000012.1, forward strand.
CAGGGCCGGACTGATCGCCGACATGTCCAGGACGGCGATGGTTTTGCCAGTGGAACTGAAACTGGGAATCTCCTTGTACACCCCGGCCACCTTTTCCATAATCTCCGAAGCGGTCAGTTCCGGCGGCGCCGGCGGCGGCGGAGGAGGCTGGTTGGCGGCGGCGATTTCGGCGGCGGACGGACCGCGCCAGGATTTCCATTTGGCCTTCAGCCAGTCCCGGTTTAAAAAAGCCGACACCCCAATCAGCGCGACCGCGGCCAGGGCGAAGATCAGGCCGGAGTAGGATTTCTTGGGTTTGCGCGCCAGGTGCGCCTGAAAAAGGGCCGAGCCTTGCTGGTCCGGCTCGACCACAGAGGCGGGGGCGTGCCCCGGCTGGGAACCCAAGGCGGAGACGGACAGTCTGGCCACCTTGGGCGGGGCGGGAGGCGGGGGCATGCCCGGAGGGGTGGCAATGGCGATGCTGGATCGGACCGGCTCGGCCGGCGGGGCGGACGGGTTGGCGGGAACCACAATCGGCGCCTGGCAGGCCGGACAGTTAATCTGGTGGCCGACGTAATCGTCGTTGGCCGACATACGCTGTCCGCAAGCCGGACAGGCAAATTTAAAATCGCTCATAGTTCAAGCCACCACCATGAGACCTGGGCCGCAATCGGTTCCCTCTGGTTTCGGGGTGAGAGGTGCGTGCATATGAAACTCGTTTTCGCGCCGCATTGCAAGTCTGCTCTCCAGGACAATGGTTCTTCGCTGGTTTCAGTGGATTGCTTCCGCCAGGACAACCGCTGGAAGCAGCGCAGGGTCCGCTCGCGACCATTGCTCGGAAACAGCCGTTACATCGTTACACACATTGGGTATGACGGTGAAGTCAAGCGGAAGGGGACCATTGCTCCGTTACAGCCGTTACATCGTTACACCTGTTGCACCACAAGCACTTACGCATTTTAGAGCCGTTACACCCCCGTTACATGCCGTTACATCTTCGGAGGTGTTAAAACACCCGTGCTTTGTCCAATATTGCCGGTAACCCCTTCCAGCGCTGCCGTTTCCATGAGGACGGCCAGGCGGCGCTCGTGCTGCACGGCCGCCAGTTCAGCCCGCGCCTCACCTCCCTGCCGTCGCCCACCATCGCGGCCAGGGGAATGGGAAATTATAAATTATAAAGGATAAATTATGAATGAAGGAATGCGCGGAGGGGAGGGGGGTGACGGGAAAGGCAAAATGATAAATGATAAATGGCAAGAAGGCTGGCGCAAGGGCAGTGGGGCGCGGTTTCTCAGGGCGGTCGCATCGCGCGGGCGTCATGGTGAGAGGGCATACCGGGCCTTTATAGACCCATCTATAACCAAATGATTTACAGGCTATTACGCATTTTATTGGACAAAACCATGGTCTGACTCCTTTGATAAAATATGACAATACCATTAACTGACCCCTTTATATGGGCAGGCGCAACGGGGCGTCGCCAGACGGTTCAACCCGGTTGTGTGCCTCTCAGTCCATCGCAAGGCCCGCATCGGCAACCCGGATATGGCGCGGGCCACAACCAATCATGCGGAGAGAACGAATCTATCTGTGCGCCTCTTTAATCGCCGGTTCACCCGCAAGACGATGGGATTCAGCCGGAAACTGGCAAATCACCGCTGGTCGGTCATCCTGCAATCGGCGCACTTCAACTTTTGCCGGGTCCATTCTGCCCACAGGCAAACCCCGGCAATGGCTCTTGGACTGGCGGACCATGTTTGGACGGTGGAGGAATTGCTGGGCACTCCGGTCTAAAACGAATCGCCGTACATTTAAACAGCCACCGGCAATCCCCTTTGCGGACATTCATCCTCATTGTCAGCTTGCAGGGAAACAACGCGATTAGACATCTCCATTTCTTTTGCGCGAGCAACGGCAAACGCCCGTTGTATTGCAACTTTAACACCCATATTTGCGGCATTCACGCTAATGCTCACGAGGGAATATAAAGAGGAAATCCACACAATGAGAAAGAAGATAGGGGAAATCAGAAGCATGTGTCGGAAAAAAAGCAAATCTCGCTCCATTTGAATCTGTCGGAGTTTGTTTTTAAGATTCTCGTCAGCAATAGCGGCGATTTCAATATCAACCTTCGGCGTAAAGGACTTTAGTTCAATGCCGAGAAGTTTAGAGATCAGCATGGATAGCCAAAAGTGGGAAAATGTGATACGGTGAGCAAATCGAATGCGAGCATTCAGGCTCTGACGCAAAGCGATGTAAGCTGGAGAATTGAAATTAAGCCCCATTTCCTTTCTCGCCGCCATTTCAAACAAACGATTCCTGACCGGAAAAAGTGATTGGCGGAGCAGGTCCACAGCATACCCCTTCCAGCCATACTGCCACAAAACCCACAGCATGAGCAGCCCGAAACATGAATAAAATTGTGTCAGAGCTTCGTTCATAATCTGCTTAATTGAGGGGGTCCCCAAAAACTAGACCACTGCTGAAGAAGATAGACTTTTGTTGGTCTGCTGGAAATGAGAGAAAGCAGACTGATGAAAACAAAACGGAAGCGGCACAGTGCGGCCTTCAAGGCCAAAGTGGGATTCGAAGCCCTGGTGGGGCTTAAGACGGTCGCGCAGCTGGCGCGAGAGTACGCGGTGCATCCGACCCAGGTCACGCAATGGAAAGCGACGATTCGCGACCGGTTGCCCGACCTGTTTGAGGCGGGGCATGCGGGCAGCGCAGACCAGGAGGAGTTGATCGGGCAATTGCACCAGAAGATCGGGCAGTTGACGGTGGACCTGGACTGGCTGAAAAAAAAATCCAAACAACTGGGCCTTTAAAGAGCCTGGCGGAGTTGGTCGGCCCGGATGCGCAGGTGAGCGTGCGGCATCAGTGCGACCTGCTGGATTTATGCCGGAGCAGTTACTATTACCAACCGTGCCCCGAGACGCCGGAGAATCTGGCGCTGATGCGGCGTTTGGACCAGTTGCACTTGGACCATCCGGTCTATGGCAGCCGCAAGTTGCGGGTGCTGTTGGGCCGGGAGGGCTGGGAAGTCAATCGCAAGCGGGTGGTGCGGCTGTTGCGGGTCATGGGCATCGAGGCCATCTACCGCAAACCCCGGACCAGCCTGCCGGGGCCGGGCCATCAGATCTATCCGTATCTGTTGGGCGAGTTGGAGATCACCGGGCCCGATCAGGCTTGGTGCGCGGACATCACCTATGTGCCGATGGCACAGGGGTTTATGTATCTGGTGGCGGTGATGGATTGGTGGAGCCGGTATGTGCTGGCGTGGCGCTTGAGCAACACGTTGGAGAGCGCCTTCTGCGTGGACGCCTGGGAAGCGGCGCTGCAGAGCGGGCGGAAGGCCCCGCTGATCGCCAACACCGACCAGGGGTCGCAGTTCACTTCGCCGCTGTATATCAACGCGGTGGAATCGGCGGGGGTGGACGTGAGCATGGATGGCCGGGGGCGGTGGATGGACAACCGGTTTATCGAGCGGTTGTGGCGGAGCGTCAAGCATGAGGACATATATCTGCAAGATTACCTGGACGGGATCGAGGCCGGGCGCGGGCTGGCGCGCTGGTTTGAGGATTACAACCGGTTGCGTCCGCACGCGGCTTTGCACTATGCGACGCCCGCGGCCGTGTATTCTGATCCCGGGGCCTACGGAGCCCAACCGGCCCGATGGGAAGCGATGCAGCCCAAGGAGGGGCTCGGCAGGCCGGAAAAACTTGAAATCAGACCGCCTGCGGCGGTAAGGTTGGAAACCCTAAGAAAACGGAGAGGGAGGACGGGCGGTGCCAGGCGCGGCTCGTTCTCTCTTTCGGAAAGGGTTTGGAAGCGCGGAATGAACAACAGACAAACAAAAATACAAATGACAGCGGACCTCCAGAGTCTATCTTATTCTCCGCGCTCCGTGGTCTAAAGGATGGGGTCCACCTCAGATTACGCGGGTCAGCGGCGGCCATTCTGTTGTTGGCGTTGGCATTTTCGTACACGTCAAATGCGGCTAATCCAGAGCCTATGACAATCTCAAAAACAATTCCGGCCATTAAAAGCCTCCAGCCAACTGCTGCCTTTTTCCGTAATTCAGGAGGTAAATGTTCTTCCTTTTTGGCTTCCTCATCGGCTTCCTTTTCAATCCAAAGCCCTAAAAACACAATTGCACCTCCCATACTAGCCAACATCGGTGAGGTGGACCCCATCCTTTAGACCACGGAGCGCATGAAATAAGCGCGACTTTTGCCGATTGCTGTCATTACTAATTGTAGTTGACTACTGTTCATTCCGTGTTTCAAAACCCTTTCGAAAAGAGAGAACGAGCGATGCGGAGCACTGCCCGTCCTCCCTCTCCGTTTTCTTAGGGTTCTCAACTCTACCGCCGCAGGCGGTCTGATTTCAAGCCTTTTCCTGCCGCCTGCCTCTCTGTCAAGTGCTGCGATCGCTCCTGCCTCTGGCAGGTTGCATCGCTTCCCATTTGGCCGGTTGGGCTCCATGCGTGCCGGGATCAAAATACGCGTCCGCCGGCGTCGCATAGCCCAACGCCTGGTGCGGTCGTTCCCGGTTGTAGCCGTCAAACCACCGGCCCAGTCCGCGCCCTGCCGCCAACCCGTCGCCATAGTCTTGCAAATAAATGTCCTCATACTTGGCGCTCCGCCACAGCCGCTCGATAAACCGGTTGTCCATCCAGCGACCCCGTCCGTCCATGCTCACGTCCACCCCCGCCGATTCCACCGCATCGATAAACATCGGGGAGGTGAACTGCGATCCCTGGTCGGTATTGGAAATCAACGGCGCCTGACGCCCCGCCCGCAACGCCGCCTCCCAAGCGTCCACACAAAAGTCCGCCTCCAACGTGTTGCTCAAGCGCCATCCCAGCACGTAACGACTCCACCAATCCATCACCGCCACCAAATACATAAACCCAGTTGCCATAGGCACATACGTAATGTCCGAACACCAAACCTGATCCGGTCCCGTCACTGCCAAATTGCGTAACAGATACGGATAAATCTGGTGCCCCATCTCCCGCAGACTCGTCTTGGGCTTGGCGTAAATCGCCTCGATCCCCATCAACCGCAGCAGCCGCACCACCCGTTTGCGATTGATGGTCAAACCCTCCCGGCGCAACAGCACGGTCAGTTTGCGGCTGCCATAAACCGGGTGGTCCAAATGCATCTGGTCCAACCGCCGCATCAGCGCCAGGTTCTCCTCTGTCTCCGGACAGCACTGGTAATAATAACTGCCACGGCACACCGCCAGCAGCTCGCACTGGCGCCGCACGCTGAGCTGCGGATCGGGAGCGATTAAACATGTTAAAGCCCCAGTTGCCTGGACTTTTTTTTAAGCCAGTCCAAGTCCACCGTCAGTTGGCCAATCTTCTCATGCAGTTGGGCAATCAACTGTTCCTGATCCTCCGTGCGGGGTTGCCCGGGCTCAAACAATTCGGGCATGTGATCCCGAATCGTCGCCCGCCACTGCGTGACCTGCGCCGGATGCACCGCATACTCTCGCGCCAATTGCGCGACCGTCTTCAGCCCCACCAGGGCTTCGAATCCCACTTTGGCCTTGAAGGCCGCACTGTGTCTTTTCCGTTTTGCTTTCATAAGTCTGCTCTTTCTTATCTACAGCAAACCGGCAAAAATCGAAACTTACCTGTGGTCTAAAAATAGGGGTCCAGCTCACCTCACTTACCTGCCCTTTAAAGGTCTTAGCCTTTTTACTTTTAAGTTCAATCAAAATGCTTGGGCTAAGCTTGTCCAAAAATGACCGTAATCGTTCATCAACCGGTTTTGGCTTCTGTTTGTCCAGAAGTTCTTTAGCCCCTTCCGATGTTTTTGTGGCGATTGCAAGATCGTTTGTGGCTTCGTTGTATTTAGATTCTAATGCAACTACTTTGTTTGATTCAATAACAAATGCCGCATCCGCCGCTTTTTTTGTTGATGCCAATTCCTCGGACTGTAAAAGAGATAGACGATGGTTCATTTTGGCGTCGGCAACCCATCCAAGAGCTGAGGTGGACCCCATCCTTTAGACCACGGAGCGCGGAGAATAAGATAGACTCTGGAGGTCCGCTGTCATTTGTATTTTTGTTTGTCTGTTGTTCATTCCGCGCTTCCAAACCCTTTCGAAAAGAGAGAACGAGCCGCGCCTGGCACCGCCCGTCCTCCCTCTCCGTTTTCTTAGGGTTTCCAACCTTACCGCCGCAGGCGGTCTGATTTCAAGTTTTTCCGGCCAGCCGAGCCCTCCTTGGGCTGCATCGCTTCCCATCGGGCCGGTTGGCTCCGTAGGCCCCGGGATCAGAATACACGGCCGCGGGCGTCGCATAGTGCAAAGCCGCGTGCGGACGCAACCGGTTGTAATCCTCAAACCAGCGCGCCAGCCCGCGCCCGGCCTCGATCCCGTCCAGGTAATCTTGCAGATATATGTCCTCATGCTTGACGCTCCGCCACAACCGCTCGATAAACCGGTTGTCCATCCACCGCCCCCGGCCATCCATGCTCACGTCCACCCCCGCCGATTCCACCGCGTCGATATACAGCGGCGAAGTGAACTGCGACCCCTGGTCGGTGTTGGCGATCAGCGGGGCCTTCCGCCCGCTCTGCAGCGCCGCTTCCCAGGCGTCCACGCAGAAGGCGCTCTCCAACGTGTTGCTCAAGCGCCACGCCAGCACATACCGGCTCCACCAATCCATCACCGCCACCAGATACATAAACCCCTGTGCCATCGGCACATAGGTGATGTCCGCGCACCAAGCCTGATCGGGCCCGGTGATCTCCAACTCGCCCAACAGATACGGATAGATCTGATGGCCCGGCCCCGGCAGGCTGGTCCGGGGTTTGCGGTAGATGGCCTCGATGCCCATGACCCGCAACAGCCGCACCACCCGCTTGCGATTGACTTCCCAGCCCTCCCGGCCCAACAGCACCCGCAACTTGCGGCTGCCATAGACCGGATGGTCCAAGTGCAACTGGTCCAAACGCCGCATCAGCGCCAGATTCTCCGGCGTCTCGGGGCACGGTTGGTAATAGTAACTGCTCCGGCATAAATCCAGCAGGTCGCACTGATGCCGCACGCTCACCTGCGCATCCGGGCCGACCAACTCCGCCAGGCTCTTTAAAGGCCCAGTTGTTTGGATTTTTTTTTCAGCCAGTCCAGGTCCACCGTCAACTGCCCGATCTTCTGGTGCAATTGCCCGATCAACTCCTCCTGGTCTGCGCTGCCCGCATGCCCCGCCTCAAACAGGTCGGGCAACCGGTCGCGAATCGTCGCTTTCCATTGCGTGACCTGGGTCGGATGCACCGCGTACTCTCGCGCCAGCTGCGCGACCGTCTTAAGCCCCACCAGGGCTTCGAATCCCACTTTGGCCTTGAAGGCCGCACTGTGCCGCTTCCGTTTTGTTTTCATCAGTCTGCTTTCTCTCATTTCCAGCAGACCAACAAAAGTCTATCTTCTTCAGCAGTGGTCTAGTTTTTGGGGACCCCCTCAAGCCGCAACTAGTACGAGCCAAATACTTAATTGTCCAAGAACTTGTCCGCGTTTCTCCGGAACCGCCTTATACCAAACCACAATCCCGATGATTCCAATTACAACCTCAAGACCCGGCACGAAATAATCGGTAAAATTAACAACGTGCTCGATTTGAGGGACAGAATCCCAAATTAAGAATGAAGTTAGCATTTGTTATATCCCAAATTCTTGTGGTCGCTTTAGCCATGTACTTGCTTGGTCGCTATCACCGAACAAGAAAAAGCCGAAAATAGCTCATTTGACATCCTCAAAATGTGTGCAATGTTCCAATCGCTTTGGGTGCGTAAGTTAATTGGCAAGCTCCGCGTTGCTTACAATCGCGGTTTGGGCGTCCGAGGCTCATCGCATCCACTTTTTGAACCTGATTATGAGCCTTTTTTACTGCCTCTTTCCGCTTCAAGCAAGGTTTTTCGTATCCAGTCGGACTTGCTCTGCCGCGCCTGGCGGATTGCCTCGTTGAGTTGCCTTTCCTCTGGCGGGGTGAGCGGGACGGAAACGAAAGCACGCTTCGCATTTAGCCCGGCAATTTTCGGTCTCCTTCCGGCTCCCGTTCAAGCTGGGCGGGGGCCATTTTTGTTGCCAGATGCCAAGCGGGCGCATCTTGACCCTGCTGCCTGGGAGTGCGGCCGTCCTCGGCCGCAGCAAGCCAGGGCTTGTTTGGGTGCTCAGGAAAATCACCGCCGCGCCGTGTTTCCCAGGCTGCTGCGCCCGAGGACGGGGAATGGCGCTTAAATAAGACCTAAAACTTTCTTACCCAGCCTCTTACGACGCGGGGGATGCGGGATGGTTTCAAACAAGACCTGACGGCTCAAGCGTTGCATGGCTTTGATGGTGGCTTGCACCTCCCGCCACTCGGCAATGGCGTCATGGAGCCACTCATATTGTTCTTTGGAGAGAGCGACACTGACCGTTTTGCCTTTGACCTTGCGGGTCCACTGATAACAAAGGCCGCCTGCTCCGGGGCCGCGGTCTTGCACGTAGCCCTCGCTGATCCAGCCGGTTCTGGCCAGCCGGTCGCGTAATTGGGCGTATTGGGCCTGCCATTGGGCTGGCCGGGTTGTTTTGTGAGTCGGCATAAAGAAAAGAGTAGCAGACGTGTCAATAAGGCGGTATATATACCGCCTTATGCCCGACACCCCCTTCTTCCCGGCCTGGCGGCCCCGTCTGGCGGCGGCGGGCCGCCGCTGTGCCCACAGCCTGGCGCGCCTCCGTCACGCCACCTTGAGTCAGATCGAGGACCGCCTGGCTCCCGCCTTGCCCACCGACCTCCTGCGAAAACCGGCCGCCGGCGACTACTCCCGCGAGCAGGTTTACACTCTGGTTCGCACCTGGTGGTGCTGGGTCTGGCCAGTCTTCCAAGCCAACACTTCCTGCCGCCACGTCGTCCTTCAGGTGCAGGCCCTGCTGGCCTTGGTCCAAGGCCCGGAACCGGAGCCGGACAGCAGCGCCTATTGCCAGGCCCGCGCCAAACTCCCCCTGGCCTTGCTGGAGCAAGCCTTCGCGGCCAGCGCCGACAGCGCCGAAAAGCGCGCCCCGGCCAGTACGCTGCTACAGGGCCGCCCGTTGAAAGCGGTCGATGGCAGCGGCACCCACCTGCCCGACACCCCGGCCAATCGGGCGGCCTTTCCCCCCAGCCAAAGCCTGCAGCCCGGCGGCGGCTTTCCCCACCTGCGCGTGGTGGCTCTGTTCTCCGCCGCCAGCGGCGCCCTTTTGGCCAAAGCCACCGGCAGCCTGCGCTCCTCCGAACTGGCTCTGTTTCTCCACGGCTTGCGCTCGGCTTTGCACCCCGGCGACATCCTCTTGGGCGACCGCGCCTATGGGGTTTATATTATCGCCGCCGTCCTCCAACTCCTGGGCGTGGATTTGCTCGCGCGGGTCTCCGTGCGCAACCGCAAGGTGGATTTCCGCCAGGCCCGCCAACGCCTGGGTCACTGGGACGCGCTCTTTACCTGGTCCAAACCCGGCCGGCCTTCGCCCCTGCTTTCGTTCCTGGAATGGCTCGGACTGCCGCCGCAGATCACGGTGCGGGTGCTGCGCGCGCGCCTGAGCCGGGCCGGCTTCCGCACCCGCCACCTGACCCTGGTCACGACCCTGTTGGATGCGGCGCTTTTTCCAGCGGAGGAACTGGCGGCCGCTTATGCCCGGCGCTGGCGCATGGAACTGTGCCTGGACGATCTCAAAACCACCCTGGGCATGCAGAGCCTGCATTGCCTCTGTCCCCGCATGGTGGAGAAAGAACTCCTGCTCTTCCTCACCGCCCATAATTTCCTGCGCTGGATCATGGCCGAAGCCGCGCAAAGCCAGAACGTGGACTTGGATCGGATCAGTTTCAAAGGCAGCCTGGACGCCTTCCGGCAATGGACGCAGGCACTGGCACAACTCGGACACGCCCGGAACAAAGGGGGACGGCGCCGCCAATTATGGCAGCGGCTGCTCCGAAGGCTGGCGACCGATCTGGTGCCCAGGCGTCCGGGAAGAGCGGAGCCGCGCGCTGTCAAGAAACGATCCAAATACCCCCATTTGAACAAATCGCGGCATCAATACCGCCAGCCCTGGAGCCGCAATAAACGCCGCCGTCTGGCCCGGGCCAAAAGAAAGGCTTCCCTTATTTAAGCGCCATTCCCCGAGGACGGGCGCACTCCTGTGGCATTCTTGCGCTTAGAGCGTTTTCAAGAAAACTGTAGCCGCAGTACGTGGTAGGGTCCCGGCAGGCCGGGATTGCCCGCCGCGGCGCGCACGGAGTGCGCGCCCTACCTCCCTCGTTTCGCCTCCATCATTTCTTAAACCGCTTTGGAAGGTGAACTTTTTTTGAGGCGGAGTGGACCAGGAATCCGCCGGAAAAATTCAAATTAAGGCACTATCAAAAGATTGGAGCATTTCCAATAACAGTGCAGCATAAGAGTGCAGCCATAATGCCTGGTCAGGATGTGATGAACTGGTTCGCCTCCTGCATTCACAATTCCATTTAAACTGCTCGAATCACTTTGAGGAAAAGGCTTGCCCACATTGCCAACCTTCAATGTGGGCAAGCTCATTTTAACAACGCACTTGAATCTGTCGAGATAAAAGATTGGAGCATTGCCAATAAGAGTGGAGCATAAAAGTGCGGCCATAATGCCTGGTCAGGATGCGATGAACTGGTGTGCCTCGTGCGGCTGCAGCTTTGTTAAAACCGCTTTAAGGATCGGGGGTTTTCCGCGCTTGCAAGAATTTCAACCCGGCGGCGGCGCTGGCGTATGAGGGGGTCCCCAAAAACTAGACCACTGCTGAAGAAGATAGACTTTTGTTGGTCTGCTGGAAATGAGAGAAAGCAGACTGATGAAAACAAAACGGAAGCGGCACAGTGCGGCCTTCAAGGCCAAAGTGGGATTCGAAGCCCTGGTGGGGCTTAAGACGGTCGCGCAGCTGGCGCGAGAGTACGCGGTGCATCCGACCCAGGTCACGCAATGGAAAGCGACGATTCGCGACCGGTTGCCCGACCTGTTTGAGGCGGGGCATGCGGGCAGCGCAGACCAGGAGGAGTTGATCGGGCAATTGCACCAGAAGATCGGGCAGTTGACGGTGGACCTGGACTGGCTGAAAAAAAAATCCAAACAACTGGGCCTTTAAAGAGCCTGGCGGAGTTGGTCGGCCCGGATGCGCAGGTGAGCGTGCGGCATCAGTGCGACCTGCTGGATTTATGCCGGAGCAGTTACTATTACCAACCGTGCCCCGAGACGCCGGAGAATCTGGCGCTGATGCGGCGTTTGGACCAGTTGCACTTGGACCATCCGGTCTATGGCAGCCGCAAGTTGCGGGTGCTGTTGGGCCGGGAGGGCTGGGAAGTCAATCGCAAGCGGGTGGTGCGGCTGTTGCGGGTCATGGGCATCGAGGCCATCTACCGCAAACCCCGGACCAGCCTGCCGGGGCCGGGCCATCAGATCTATCCGTATCTGTTGGGCGAGTTGGAGATCACCGGGCCCGATCAGGCTTGGTGCGCGGACATCACCTATGTGCCGATGGCACAGGGGTTTATGTATCTGGTGGCGGTGATGGATTGGTGGAGCCGGTATGTGCTGGCGTGGCGCTTGAGCAACACGTTGGAGAGCGCCTTCTGCGTGGACGCCTGGGAAGCGGCGCTGCAGAGCGGGCGGAAGGCCCCGCTGATCGCCAACACCGACCAGGGGTCGCAGTTCACTTCGCCGCTGTATATCGACGCGGTGGAATCGGCGGGGGTGGACGTGAGCATGGATGGCCGGGGGCGGTGGATGGACAACCGGTTTATCGAGCGGTTGTGGCGGAGCGTCAAGCATGAGGACATATATCTGCAAGATTACCTGGACGGGATCGAGGCCGGGCGCGGGCTGGCGCGCTGGTTTGAGGATTACAACCGGTTGCGTCCGCACGCGGCTTTGCACTATGCGACGCCCGCGGCCGTGTATTCTGATCCCGGGGCCTACGGAGCCCAACCGGCCCGATGGGAAGCGATGCAGCCCAAGGGAGGCTCGGCGGGCCGGAAAAACTTGAAATCAGACCGCCTGCGGCGGTAAGGTTGGAAACCCTAAGAAAACGGAGAGGGAGGACGGGCGGTGCCAGGCGCGGCTCGTTCTCTCTTTTCGAAAGGGTTTGGAAGCGCGGAATGAACAACAGACAAACAAAAATACAAATGACAGCGGACCTCCAGAGTCTATCTTATTCTCCGCGCTCCGTGGTCTAAAGGATGGGGTCCACCTCAGTATTCCAGGCAGGCCGTTTCATGGGCGGCGATGGCTTTTTGGAAATCATCGGCGGCCGCGGACTTGTCGCCGGCCAGGAGGCGTTTTGAACCGGCGTAAAACCAGGCCTGGCACATTTGCCTGGCTTCGGTGGGCCGGTCCGCATTTTTGGCGGCGGCCAGAAATTCCGGTTCGGCCAGTTGACCGGCGAGGAAATGGCCGATTTGGGAAGCCCAGCCGCCGGGCTGGCCGTTGGCGCGGCCGGCCAGAGAAGTTTGCAACTCGGCGGTGGCGGCCGCCGCCTCGCCCAGCCAGGCGCGGGTCAGGCAGAGGCGGAAACGGGCATAATCATTGGCGGCATTGCACTCCAGCGCCTGGCGGAAATCCGCCAAGGCCGCGGTGAATTCGCGCGCGTCATAACGGAGGCAGCCGCGATTGTGCCAGGCCCAGGCATATTTTGGATTTAGCTCGATGGCTTTGGCGTAATCGGCGCCGGCGCCGTCGCGGTCGCCTTTGGCATTCCTGGCGCGGCCACGATTGTTGTAGGCGGTCGCGTCATTGGGTTTGAGTTGGATGGCTTTGGTGAAGTCGGCGATGGCGCCGTCCAGGTCGCCTTTGACCAGTCTGGCGCCACCGCGAGAGTGCCAGGCCTCGGCCAAACCGGGTTTGAGTTGGAGGGCTTGGGTGCAGTCGGCGATGGCGCCGTCGCGGTCGCCTTTGGCCAGCCTGGCCGCGCCGCGAATGTAGTACGCGGTCGCGTCATCCGGTTTGAGTTGGATGGATTTGGTGGAGTCGGCGATGGCGCCGTCCATGTCGCCTTTGGCTTGTCTGGCCAGGCCGCGATTGTGGAAGGCAAAGGCATAATCGGGTTTGAGTTGAATGGCTTGGGAAAAATCCGCAATGGCGCCGTCCAGGTCGCCTTTGGCTTTCCTGGCCAGGCCGCGATCGTAGCAGGCCAGCGCATAATCGGGTTTGAGTTGGAGGGCTTGGCTGTAGTCGGCGATGGCGCCGTTTAGGTCGCCCCGCGCTTTTCTGGCATTGCCGCGATTGTTGTAAACTGCCGCTGAATCCGGTTTGAGTTCAATGGCCTTGGTGTAGTCGGCGATGGCGCCGTCCAGGTCGCCTTTGGCTTGCCGGGCGACGCCGCGATTGTAGCAGGCCAGCGCAGAGTCGGGCTTGAGTTGGAGGGCTTTGGTGTAGTCGGCGATGGCGCCGTCCAAGTCGCCCTGGACTTGTTTGGCAACGCCACGATTGTAGCAGGCATGCACAAAATCCGGTTTGAGCAGGATGGCCTGGGTGTAGTCGGCGATGGCCTCCTCCAGCTCGCCTTTGGCTTTGCGGGCATTGCCGCGATTGAAGAAGGCCCCGGCCTCAGCCGGTCGGAGTTGGATGGCTCGGGTGTCGTCGGCGATGGCGCCGTCCAGGTCGCCTTTGGCCTGCCTGGCCAGGGCGCGATTGATGATGGCCAGGGCAAAATCGGGTTGGAGCGCGATGGCTTTGGTCTGGTCGGCGATGGCGCCGTCCCAGTCGCCATTGGCCAGCCGGGCATTGCCGCGATTGCAGTAGGCGATGGCGTAATCGGGTTGGAGCGCGATGGCTTTGCTGAAATCGGCCAGCGCGTCGTCCAAATCGCCTTTGGCTTTCCGGGCCACGGCGCGATTGTTGTAGGAAGCGGCTGAATCCGGTTTGAGTGCGATGACCTGGCTGTAGTCGGCGATGGCGCCGTCCAGGTCGCCTTTGGCTTGGCGGGCATGGCCGCGAGCGTCCCAGGCGAGGGAATCCTTCGCATTTAATTTGATGGCCTGATCGTAATCGGCGATGGCGCCGTTCAAGTCGCCTTTGGCCTGCCTGGCCAGGCCGCGCGCGTCATAGGCAGGCGCCAACGCCGGCTGCAGCCCGATGGCGTGGTCGTAGTCGGCGATGGCGCCGTCCCAGTCGCCCTTGGCTTGCCTGGCATTGCCGCGAGCGCCGTAGGCATCGGCATCATTCGGATTGAGTTGGATGGCTTTGGTGAAGTCGGCGATGGCGCCGTCCCAGTCGCCCTTGGCTTGCCTGGCATCGCCGCCATGGAAGTAATCAACCGGCCGGTGCGAACAGGAGGCGGCGGCCAGGGTCAGGAACAAGGCCGTGAGCAGCGAAAATTTACCGGGGTGGCTCATATTTTTTCCTTCCAAGTTCAAGTTGCGCAGTTGCTGGACCATGGTGACGGAGTAATTTTCGCCGTTGGCAGGTTTGACTCAAAAGCGCTGATTTCAATTCAACGGCATTCGGCGGAGGATGCAAAGCCTGTGTTGGTTTGGCGTTGCAAACCTGCCACGGCGGGAATGAAAAGCAAGCACGCCGCGCGGCAGTGTGCTGATTTGATTGCTGTAGTGCCGGCGCCGTGCGCCCATTTCGAGCCACAGGCTCGACGCTGCAAAAAAGCAGGACACCATGCGCCCGGCGGGAGGCCGGGCCGGGCGGATGGGGAATTGGGCTTTGCAATTCCGGGCTTGCCCGATGAGCCGAACAGAGTTAGGTAAGGGTTGCTATGTCTAATCCATATTCCAGGCGTCCCTCACCCTTGGCGACGGTTCGAACCGCGGTGACAACTCTCCGGATCAACCGGCGGCGGTTCATTTATTCCTCCGCGCTGGCGGCGGGGGCATTGGCCACGCGGCTGACGCCGGCCGACGCCGGTGTCAAGTTGAAATCACCCAATGAGAAGCTGGATATCGGGTGCATCGGGGTGGGAGGCTGGCGGGGACCGCAGGATGTCTCCGGGCTGGCGGACGTGGATGAGAAACGGGTTCCGCAGCAGAATATCGTGGCGCTGTGCGACGTGGATGAGAATAATTTGAAGGCTTGGGCGCAGGCGTTGCCGGCGGCCAAGCTTTACAAGGATTACCGGGAGATGCTGGACAAGGAGAAGACGCTGGACGCGGTGAGCGTGACCATACCGGATCATCAACACGGGCCGGCGGCCATGATGGCCATGGCCCTGGGCAAGCATGTTTATTGCGAGAAGCCGCTGACCCATTCGGTCTGGGAAACGCGCCAGTTGACGCTGGCGGCGCGCAAGTACGGGGTGGTGACGCAAATGGGCAACCAGGGGCATGCCATGGAAGACAACCGGCGTCTGTGCGAAATGATCGCCGCCGGGGCGATTGGCGCGGTGCGCGAAGTTCATTGCTGGACCGACCGGCCCGTGCATGTCGAGGGGGGGCCGGGTTGGGTGCAGGGCCATGAGCGCCCGCCGGGGGAAGATCCCGTGCCGCCCACCTTGGATTGGAATTTGTGGCTGGGTCCGGCGCCGAGCCGTCCCTACGTGGCCGGCTGGCCGGAGGACCGGACGGTGCCGGTTTATTGCCCGCATGTCTGGCGGGGTTGGTGGGATTTTGGCTGCGGCGCCATCGGCGACATGGCCTGCCATATCATGGACGGCCCGTACTGGGCCTTGAACCTGGGCGCTCCGACCACGGTGGAGCTGCTCCGGTCTTCCAAACTGATGCCGGAAATGGCGCCGTGGGCGTCGGTGATCAAATATCAATTCCCGGCGCGCGGTGACATGCCGGCGTGCAGCCTGACGTGGTACGACGGCGGCCAGAAGCCGTCCAAACCGGCGGAAATGGAAGCGGCGCAACTGGACGACAACGGCGCGCTGCTGATTGGCGACAAGGGAAAGATCGTCGCCGGCACCTATGGCGACAGTCCGCATTTGTTGCCGGAGTCCAAGATGGTGGATTACAAGCGGCCGGCGCAGACGATCCCGCGGGTGCCCGGCAACAGCCCGCACAAGGATTTTATCCGGGCGTGCAAAGGCGGCCCGGCGCCTTGTTCGAATTTCGACATTTCCGGCCCGTTCACAGAGATGGCCTTGCTGGGCAATGTCGCCTTGCGCCTGGGCAAGAAAATTGAATGGGACCCGGTCCATCTGAAATGTCCGGGCACACCGGAGGCGGATGCGATCCTCCATCCGACGTTTCGCGAGGGTTGGAAGGTGTCGCCGGCGTAGCGCCCGCCGTTTTTTGGGCGGCGGTCCGTGGCCGCTTTGCTTCCCCGTCATCCTGGTTTCAAGCCGGATTTAATTGCTGCAACAGGGCGCGGCCGGCGGCGCGCAGGATTTCCAGATGGGCCTTGGACCTGGCTTCGATGTAACAACGCACCAGCGGCTCGGTGGCGCTGGCCCGGAAGGCAACCCATTCTTGTTTCGGCAGGAGAAATTTGCAGGCGTCGGTGGTGATGCATTTTTCGACGGGGAATTCGCCAACGCTTTTCAGCCCTTCGGCCAGGCGCGCCAGGAGCCTCTCCTTTTTTTCAGGAGCAACGGGGAGGCTGATGCGCCCGGTGTAAAATGGGCCGGTCTGTCTGGCCAGTTCCTTGAGGATTTGACCCAACGATTTTCGCATGGTCGCCACCAATTCGGCCATCAAAAGACAGGCCAGGATGCCGTCCTTCTCCGGCACATGGCCCTGGACGCTCAGGCCGCCGGATTCGTCGCCGCCCACGATGACCGGCTCAGCTTCCATGAGCGCGCCGATGTAGCTAAAGCCGGCCGGCGTCTCGCGGACTGCGACGCCGAAAAGCCGCGCCACCGCGTCCACCTGGTGGCTGGTCAGCACGGTGCGGACGACGGAGCCGGTCCAGCCGCGATTTTTTTTCAGATGATAAAGAGCCAGGGCCAGAATTTGGTTGGGGGCGAGCCAGGCGCCGTCGTTGTCCACCACCCCAAAACGGCCGGCGTCGCCGCCGGTGGCCAGCCCCAGTTGGGCCTTGCCGCGGCGAATGGCCTGGCGCACTTCGGTGAGAAGTGCCGCGCCCGGCTCGGGCGGGTGGCCGCCGAAGAAAACGTCGGATTCGGTGTGGAAGACGGTGATTTTGGCGCCGGCCTTGAGGAGAAGCGCGTCCAGATAACCGCGGCCGCATCCGTGCATCAAATCCAGGGCGATGCGCAGGCGCGCCTTTTTGATGGCGGCGAAATCCACCAGCTTTTCCATCTGCTTAAAATAATCGGGCTGCGCATCCATGGTTTTGGCCTGGAAAGTCCCGGTGACGACCGCCGGGAAGTTCCAGTTTTCCCGCCGCAAACGGAGGATGGCGGCCTCCATCGCCAGGGTGACTTCCGGGGTGGCGCCCGCGCCATTGCCGAGGGAGAATTGGAAGCCTGCATACTCCGGCGGATTATGGCCGGCGGCAAGGTTGATGCCGCCGATGGCCCGGCGATGGCGGATGGCCAGGGCCAGGGCGGGCGTCGGGGTGGCGCGGTGGCACACGAGCGGACTCAATCCGGCGGCGGTCAAAACTTCGGCCGCGGCCAGGGCGAATTGGGGTCCGAGAAAACGGCCGTCGTGGGCAATGATGAGCCTGGGCGGGCGGCGGCGAAGTGGGGAGTTGGGATGATTAGGATTAAGCTTAGGATTAAGATTATGGTTGGGCGGAGGCCGGTGAAGGGGGGAGTTGGGATCGGCCGGTTGGGCCTTGGCGTATTCGGCCACGGCCTGGGCGGCCAGGCGGAGGTTGGCGAAGGTGAAATCGCGCGCGATGGCCGCCCGCCAGCCGGCGGGGCCAAATTTAATGGGAGTGGATCCCGGCGAGTCCATTGACCAGCTACTGTTTCCAATCGAACGCTTGTTTTTTCAAAGCATAAAGATAGCCGATGAAGAGGATGCCGAGAAAACAAAACATGGAGCCGAAAATCAGGGAGGCGTCCCAGGCCAGCATGGTGCGGTAGATGATGGCCCAGGGATAAAGAAAGACGACTTCGATATCGAAAAGAATGAAGAGCATGGCGACCAGATAGAATTTGACGGAGAGCCGGGTGTTGCCTTCGCCGACGGGCAACATGCCGCATTCATAAGCGGTGTCTTTGATGGCGGATCTTTTGCCGCGTTTGCCGACCAGGACGGAGATGACCAGCGTGCCGGCGGCGAACGAAAGGGCGACCAGGCCCAGAATGGCCACCGGAATATATTCCCGCAATTGCATTGGTTCCATGAGCCAAGGTTAAGAAAGGGCGGGCGGGTTGGCAAGAGCAAAGGGGAAATCAAGTAGCGCGCAGGACAAAATTCTCCATTGCCGCGGGTAGAATCAATGATGATTTGGCCCCGGACCCGCGAGGTGCGGGGCGGCGCGGCGGGCGGGCTTCATGCCGGGATGACAGGCGCGCCTGAAATATTCGTGCAACCCCTCATTCCGGGTCAGGGGAGCAGCCGCGGGTCAAAGGTGAATCGCTCCGGCTTGGCAATGGAAATTTTTTTGAAGCCGGGATGCGCCGGATTGAGCAGGTAGTTCCTTTACGATGCGCCAGGCTTCCGGCATCAGGAATAAACTCCGTATTCAATGCGACCGAGCAGGTCCTCGACTTCGCGCGCGCCCACTTCCGTCCTAGCATAGTCCAGCGGCACCGCGCCGCCCAGCCCGAATTGAGGCGAGGTCAGCCATTGGCGGGCGTTCTCCTCGGATTCCATGACCTCAACCGCCTTGCCCATCAGCCGGGCGAACCGCACGACGCGGTCGGATTCAGCGGGTGCAAGCCTTCCGCCGGCCTTGCGGCGATGGAGCGTGGCCTTGGAGATGCCGAGCATGGGGGCCAGCCTTTCCATCGGGACGGCCAGGCTGGCCTGCAAGTCTCCCAACTCCCGTACCGGCAGCCCGATCTGAATCACTGCAATCAGTTTGGACGGGGTAAATGCCGAAGTCTCGTTTTTGCCCTCCGGCCAGCGAACACAAAAGTTGACCACGCCGGCACCGGCCTTCTTGGCAGGCCACCTGGAGCTTTTGCGGAAATGCGCCGCCGGCGCGCTCAATATTTTCCGCCGCGAGTTGCGCAACGTATGGCTCATTTGAGCCTTTCAAAAGTGCCATCTGAAACGAATGTCAAGACTCATTTTGAGAGGTTTGTTCGCATCACATCAAAGGCGGGCCAATGTCCCTGACTTTCTCAATCCTTCCGTGAGGGAACTGGGGAAGGAAGGTTACGCGGCTTGCAGGTCTTCGATGCGCGTAATGTGGAGGATGGCAAAGCGGACGAAGCGTTCGGCGATGCCAACCTGGTCGAGGCCAAGGCCGATATGAATGTCGTTGCGTCCGACCAGAACCATGTCGTGATTGGTAATTTCGTAATGCGCCCCATCGCGGAGATGGATGACGAACGGCTTGAAATCCCTGGCGGTCAATAATTCTCTGATTTGTTCGGCTTTGAACATCGCGCGAATATATCTTTTCGGGTGATATATTTCAAGAAAAGACCGGAGATTCGCGCCTTGATATGTGGGGCGGGGGTGATAATGTTTTGGCGCGCCATGAGATGAACCGGAAACCTTTTGCCGGCGGCGTGGTTCTAATTGCCAAAACATGCCATGACACCGAATTCTCTTGAAGCGGCGCGGGAAACTTGCGGGAAAATCGCGGAGAACATCGCCAAAGTCATGCGCGGGCAGGCCGGGCCAACGCGCCAGTTGCTGGCCGCGCTGGCCGGCGGCGGGCATGTGCTGCTGGATGATTTTCCCGGCACGGGCAAGACGACCCTGGCCAAGGCGCTGGCCCGCTCGATTGACGCCCAGTTCAAACGCATCCAGTTCACGCCCGATTTGCTGCCGTCGGACATCCTGGGCGTGTCGGTCTTCAGCCAGCGGGACCAGGAGTTCCATTTTCACGAAGGCCCGGTCTTCACCAACATTTTGCTGGCCGACGAAATCAACCGCGCCTCGCCGCGCACACAGTCGGCCTTGCTGGAGGCGATGGGCGAAGCGCAGGTCAGCGTGGAGGGGGAGCGGCGCAATCTGGCGGAATTGTTTTTTGTCATCGCCACGCAAAATCCGGTGGAGTTTCGCGGGACCTATCCGCTGCCCGAGGCGCAGATGGACCGGTTTGCCATGCAATTCGTGCTGGGCTACGTCCAGCCGGAAGAGGAGGTGGCCATCCTGTCGGCGCAGCAACACAACCATCCGCTTGACACGCTGCAACCGGTCGCCACCCTCGCCGACGTGATCGCGCTCAAGCGCGCGGTGGAAGAGGTGCGCATCAGCGACGAATTGAAACGCTACGCGGTGGACCTGGTGGCGGCGACGCGCACGGCGGGCGGCGTCCAGCTTGGGGCCAGTCCGCGCGCCTCGATTGCGTTGATGAAAACGGCGCAGGCCCTGGCCTTGTTTGACGGCGCGGATTTCGTCACGCCCGAACAGATTCAGTCGCTGGCCGTGCCGGTGATTGCGCACCGGCTGGTGCTGGAGCCGCAGGCGCGTTTTTCGGGCGTGACGGCGCGGGGCGTGGTGGAGGAAGCCATCAAGAAATTGCCCGTGCCGGCGTGAGAAGAAAATGCAGAATGCAAAATGTAAAATGCAGAATGAGGAACGAAGAAACAAGATTCTGCGGAGCGTTGGAAGCAGGACCTGCTTCTTCATTTTTCATTTTTCATTCCTCATTTAACTTGTGACGCTGATCTACAGGCCGATTTACTGGATTTACCGCGTGACCAGCGGCTGGTGGTATTGGGCGCGGCGGCGGTTCACGCTGGCGGGGCTGTGCGTGGGGGGAGGATTGGTGGTCGCGGCCGCGGTGAGCACGGACGTGGAGACCACCGTCACCTATCAATCCTTTGCGCTCTTGCTGGCGTTTTTGGTGCCGGCGCTGGCGTGCAGCCTTTTCTTCCGCGCCAAATTTTCCGCGGCGCGTTTGCTGCCCCGGTTCGGGACGGCCGGCCAGCCGCTGCGCTACCGCGTGGTGCTACAAAATCTGACGGCCAAAACCCAGACCGGGCTGACCTTGCTGGAAGAACTGGGCGACCCGCGCCCGGATTTCCGGCAATGGCTGGCGTTTCAACTGGCCGAAACCCGGCGGGTCCGCCCCTTCAGCCTGACGCAGCGGCGGCGGAAAAATCCGTTCCGCGTGGCCAGATTGAAAGAGGCGGAAGTGCCGCCGCTGCCCGCCGGCGGCGAGGCCGTGGCGCCGGTGGAGGTGCTGCCGTTGCGGCGCGGCATTTTGCGTTTCACCGGGGTGACGCTGGCCCGGGCCGACCCGCTGGGATTGTTCCGTTCGTTCGTCAAAATCGGCGCTGCGCAGACGGTCTTGATATTGCCAAGACGCTACGCCATTGCGCCCATCGCGCTGCCCGGCGCGCTGCGCTATCAGGAAGGCGGGGTGGCGCTGGCCGCCAGCGTCGGGCGCAGCGAGGAGTTCGTGGCGCTGCGCGAATATCGTCACGGCGATCCGTTGCGGCACATTCACTGGCGAAGCTGGGCCAAGGCGGGCAAACCGATCGTGAAGGAGTTCGAGGACGAATTTTTTGTGCGGCACGCGCTGGTGCTGGACACCTTTGACGACGAACCCAACGGCGAAGTTTTGGAGGAGGCCGTCTCGGTCGCCGCCTCCTTTGCCTGCACGGTGCTGACGCAGGAGTCGCTGCTGGATCTGCTCTTCGTCGGCAACCAGTCCTATTGCTTCACCGCCGGCCGCGGACTGGCGCATGTGGACCAAATGCTGGAAATTCTGGCCTCGGTGACGAATTGCGCCGAGAAGGACTTTGCCACGCTGGAACATCTGGTGCTCAACCATATTTCCGCCGTGAGCGGCTGCATCTGCGTGTTGCAGCGCTGGGACGGGGCGCGGACACATTTGGTGAAGACCTTGCGCGCGCTTGGCGTGCCCGTGCTCGTGGCGGTGGTGGCGCGGCCGGGCGAAAAAAAGCCAGAGGCCGGGCCGATGGGCGACCAGCCGGAGAATTTTCATGTGCTTGAAATCGGGCAAATTGAGCGGCAACTGGGGGAATGGCAATGACGGGCAACGCCCCAACTTCCCCGGCCGGCCGCGCCAAGGCGCCGCCGTTGCTGTTGCTGGCCGCGCTCTCGTTCTGGGGCTGGCAATCGGGATTTCTTCCGGCCGGGGCGATCATGGGGGTCGTGCTGGAGAGCGCGCGGTTCGTCCCGGCGCGCTGGGATGTGACCGTGCAGGATTTTCGGCGCATTTGTAATTTTTGCCTGCTGCTGGCGTTCGCCATGTTGGTCTATGTTTTCACCACGAACCAGGCGGGCGGCGGCTTGGGCGGGATGCTTCATCCTTCGGCCAGGCTGGCGACGAGCTACTTCGGCACTTCGGCCACCTCGTTTCTTCGCTGGCTGCCGCTGGCGTTCTTCCTGCTGCTCGCGGCGCAAATGTTCAGCGAACGCGAATCGGTTCCGCTGGCGGGGATTCCATGGTTTATCCGCCAGCCGCGCAAGGGGAGCGCCGGGGCGGAAGGAAACCTGGACTTGTCGTTTCCCTATTTCATCGTCTGTTTATTTTCCGCCGGCATCCACGCCAGCGCCGGGGCGCAATCCTATTTTTGGGGGCAAGCCGTTCTGATCGGGTGGGCCTTGTGGCCGTTTCGTGCGCGGCGTTTTGGATTCCTGGTCTGGGCGGGCGCCCTGGCTGCGGCCATAGGGCTTGGCTTTTACAGCCAGAGCGGCATCGGCCAATTGCAGCGGCTGCTGGAAGGCTACAACGCGCAGTGGATGGCGGGTTTTCTGCGGCCCCGGACCGATCCCTCCCAAAGCATGACGGCCATCGGCCGGATCGGGAGGTTGAAATTGTCGGCGCGCATCGTCATCCGGCTTGAGCCAAAGGCCGGCAGCAGGCCGCCGGTTTATTTGCGCGAGGCCAGTTACCGCCATTATCAGTCTGAGCCGGGACAACAAACCTGGTTTTCCGGCGGCTCGCGCAGCGATTTTGCCAGCCTCTCGCACGAGCCGGGCAACGAATCTGCCTGGACGCTGCTGCCCGGCAAAAGCAACACCTCCACCGCGTCCATCTCTTCTTACCTGGAGGGCCGCGCAAAGGACACGGGCGACCTGGAAGGATTGCTCCCGCTGCCGAGCGGCAGCGGCCGTCTGGACAAACTGCCGGTGTTCTGGCTGAAAACGAACATTGCCGGGGCAGCGCTGGCCACCGGCCTGGGCCTGGTGATGTTTGACGCGCACTACGGCCCGGGCGCGACTTTGGATGCGCCGCCGGATGCCACCACCAATCGTCTGGATTTGACCGTGCCGGCCATCGAAGTTCCGGCCTTGGATCAAATCATTTCTGAATTGAAGATTTCCGGCGCGACTGAACGGGAGAAAATTCTCGCCATCCGGCATTTTTTTGACGGCAAATTCAGCTACAGCACCTGGCTGGGACCGGACAAGGCGGCGCGGTCCAACGAGACGGCGCTGTCGCGATTTCTTTTGCAAAGCCGCAGCGGCCATTGCGAATACTTTGCCACCGCGACGGTCTTGCTCTTGCGCCAGTTGGGCATTCCGGCCCGCTACGCGGTGGGTTATGCCGTCAACGAACCCTCCGGCCACGGCTACGTGGTGCGGGAACGCGATGCCCATGCCTGGTGTCTGGTTTGGAACAAGGCGCAGCAAAGGTGGGAGGACTTCGACACCACGCCCGCGTCGTGGGTGGCGGAGGAAAACAAACGCGCCTCGGCCATGCAGTGGTTTTCGGACTTCTGGTCGTGGGTGAGATTTCAAGTGGCAAAACTGCGCTGGGGGCAGGCCAATTTGCGCCAATACATCCTCTGGGCGCTGATCCCCGTGCTGGCCTTGCTGCTCTGGCAGATCATCTTCCGGCGCGGACGCCGGCGCCGGGCGCAGTCCAAAACCGGCAAATCCGCGGCCGCGATGATCTGGCCGGGGCTGGACTCCGAATTCTACCAACTGGAAGGCAAACTGGCGGCGCGCGGCGTGCCGCGGCAGGCCAGCCAACCGCTTTCGGACTGGCTGGGGCGCGCGCTGGGCGAGCCTGCCCTGGCCGAATTGCGCGACCCATTGCAGGAGCTGTTGCGGCGGCACTACTGCCATCGTTTCGACCCGCGCGGTCTGAGCGGCCCGGAACGCCAAGCGCTGGCGCGCCAGGCACGGGCCTGTCTGGACAGGCTGGAGACGCTCCCGCGGTTGAAGCGCCGTCCCGCGCGCCCCGAGTGAGAAGGAAAGCCGGGTCCCCTGGCGCAGGCAGAGGCTGGGTGGCCTGCTTCCGGGCGCGGAGGGGATCGTGGCTTGTTGGGGGGCTTGGCCTTATACCGTTTCCAGTTTGTAACTGCACTATTGCCAAGGCGATTTGCGGCGGTCGCAGACCGCCGCTACATTGCAAAAGCAAACCGGAAAAGGTATTATACCCGGCTTCACCGAGGCCACCAACTCAGGAGCGCGGGGCAAAAGAAGCTCAAGCTGAGCCGGGGCATCGGCTAGGGGCCTTCGGCGTGGGCCGACATTTCATCAATGATGCCCTGGATTTCCGCGTTCAAACCGCCGTCGGCTACAATCAGGCTTCGGGTGCGCAACCAGAGGGATTCGAGCCGTTTGAGCGGTTCGTCGAAGACCGTTTCCAGGCCCGTCGGCGGGGCGTCGCCCAGGCTGGAACAGAAACTGTCCGGTCCCTGCCCGGGAAACAAGGCCGTGATCCAGGCCAGCAGATCGCACCACAGCTCCAGGGAAATGAGGGTCGAGGCCTCCTGCGAGGTCATGTCGCCGGCCGCCAGCACGCGGGGTCCCAGATGATTGAGCAGGTCCTCTGTCAATAATTTGCGAATCCGCTCCGGGTGGGGCACCTCCGCCGAATAAGAGTCGGCCGCGGCGCGGGCCAGGGACAACACGCTGTCCACCGCTTCATTGAAGTTCTGCTGGCGGCCGACCAGGAAGCAGCGGATGCTCAGGACGGCCATGGAATAAAGATCAAACGGGCTGCTGGTCTGAGGGATGATCTCGTAGGAGCACCTTGGAAACTTGAAGTGTTGGCGCATCATTTCCACGTCGCTGGCCGCCAGGGTTTGCGGGACGGAGCGGAAGGCCAGTTCGCCGCGGGTCCCGCGCGTGGTGTCGGTGTGCCCGAAAAGCTCGAGGCGCGAGTCGGCCAATGGCACGCGCAACCAAATCAAATCATGGCGGGAAACCGGGAGCGATTCCTGCACGGACAAGGTTCCCTCGATAATGGTGCCTTCGGCCGCCGGGAGGGCGTTGCGGCACTTAAAATCGCCTCTGGTGTCGCGCTGCAGTTGAGACCCTTCGGGATGGTAAATGGAGGAGGAGGTGTCGTCCATGCGGATAAAATACGATTCGCGGGCGGTTTCGAGCGTCTTGCGCTGGGCGAATCCTTCCTTGGCCAGGCAGCATTCCGCCGTCCAGAGAAAGGGCAGGGCGGAACAGATGTTGCCGAAGCGGACGCGGAAACTTTCATGCGACAGGTTCAGCAGGGGCATCTGCGTCCGCGCGGTGGCGTGCCTGACTTGCCGGATGGCTTGGAGGAGCAGGCCGATTTTCAGGTGCAGCACTTCCGCCAGCCGGCCATGCCGGTCCATGGCGGAGTTGAAGAGGAATCCGTCGCGGTGCCGCAAGGCCTCCCAATCGCACAGAGCGGTATGGGCGGGATCGAGGTTAAAGGGCGTGCCGCCGTCCGCCACACCCTCCCAGGATTGGCCGACGAGCAAATCGCACAATTCTGTCAATAACATCGGGCACAGCCGCGACACCAGCAGGCGCCCGGCTTGCGGATTGAAGGTGAGATAGGCCTCGGGCTGGCCGGTCAAGGCGCCGGCCAGCGATGGCACGGGCTTGGCCTCCTCGTCCGGTGTCAGGGGCAGCATGCGGGGCGTGGGCGTGTCCAACTCCATGAGAAAGCGTTCCAAGCTGCCGTGATACGGGGCCAGCCCGGCCGCGACCAGGGCCTGGTCGTCGGCGCAGAGGCTCCAACGGCCCAGGGGCGAAGCTTCCCCCAGGGGAATGCTTTGGAGGGATTGCTTGTGAATCAAGACCGGCGCGGAGGAGCGGGTTTCCAGGGGGGTGGTGATGGCCAGGCCCGGATTGGCGGACTTGCGCCGCGCGCAGGCATCCTCCCAGCGCCGGTCGAGACAGGCGTTGTCGAGGAAATGGTGTTGACGCAGAGCGATCGCACCCAGGCCGCTGACGAACTGGACGCGGAGTTCGAGCCACTCGAGCACGGCGTGGCCGCCATCCACCAGGCAACCCAGATAGGTCACACCGTCCAAAGAATCGCCGAGGGAGATAAAATGGGGCTGGGGTTGAAGGCTGACCACCACGCAGATGCGGGGAGAGGCCACATCGGCCGGGGTTTGCAAAGGGACGGCCCGATGGGCGGACGACAACTCCGAAGAAGGAGGGTTTGCGCTGGCCGGTTGTGTCGTCATGTCGTCAATTCTCTTTGCGCGCCGCATCCGCAACGCTTTGATTTCAGGATAGCCAAGGTAACAGGGGCCCATTGGAAATGCAAAGGGATTCCCGTTAAGCCCGTCCTTGCGCCAGAGGCCTCTCAGCCTATTTGAAGCGCCGTGGGAGCGGGGATTGGACAAAAGGGGCGCCGGCCAGGCGTTCCGGGCCGCCCTTCCAGCGGTTGTCACCCTCCAAACCAGCCCGCGCTGGCGCCCTCTCCGCCAGGGCATTTCCCGTGGTTTTTGCCATGCGGTTTTTCCTCAACTTGCTTGACAATTGCGGGCGCTTTTGATGAAGTGGGTCCCCGGAAGCAGCTTTTGGCCTTATTTTGAGGTCGCGCTAGCGGAATACTATTATGCGATATTCAATCCGAACAACCAACCGATCCCTGGTTATTGGCGTCTTGACATTTGCTTTATTTGCGCTGGCGGCCACGTTTCGAGCGGAGGCTCAACCGGCGGTGACGATAACCCAGGGCCCCTCGGTGGCGATCACCAACGCCAATGGGTCCGTCAGTTACACGGTTAATATCGCGGACCCTGTTTTGGGAGTGGTTTCATTGGCGCCGGCCAGCATTCAACTTAATGCGACCGGGACAGCGGCGGCGGCGGGCGTGGCGGTGACCGGGGCGGGCGGGAGCGCGACGAGCACGAATTTCGCGGTGACACTCTCCAGTTTGAGCGGCGACGGGACTCTGGGGATCATGGTGCTGGCCAATGCGGTGACGGACACGGCGAGCATGGGGAGTCCGGCCTCGACCAACAGCACCACCTTCATCGTGGACACGACCGCGCCGGTGGTGACGATAACCCAGGGCCCGTCGGTGGCGATCACCAACGCCAACGGGTCCGTCAGTTACACGGTTAATATCGCGGACCCCAATTTGGGACCGGTGACCTTGGCGCCAGCCAGCATTCAAGTTAATGCGACCGGGACGGCGGCGGCGACGGGCGTGGTGGTGACCGGGGCGGGTGGGAGCGCGACGAGCACGAATTTCGCGGTGACACTCTCCAGTTTGAGCGGCGACGGGACTTTGGGGATCATGGTGCTGGCCAACGCGGTGACGGACACGGCGGGCAATGGCAGTCTGGCCTCGACCAACAGCACCACCTTCATCGTGGACACGACCGCGCCGGTGGTGACGATAACCCAGGGCCCGTCGGTGGCGATCACCAACGCCAACGGGTCCGTCAGTTACACGGTTAATATCACGGACCCCAATTTGGGACCGGTGGCCTTGGCGCCGGCCAGCATTCAAGTTAATGCGACCGGGACGGCGGCGGCGACGGGGGTGGCGGTGACCGGGGCGGGCGGGAGCGGGACGAGCACGAATTTCGCGGTGACACTCTCCAGTTTGAGCGGCGACGGGACTTTGGGGATCACGGTGCTGGCCAACGCGGTGACGGACACGGCGGGCAATGGCAGTCTGGCCTCGACCAACAGCACCACCTTCATCGTGGACACGACCGCGCCGGTGGTGACGATAACCCAGGGACCGTCGGTGGCGATCACCAACGCGAACGGGTCCGTCAGTTACACGGTTAATATCGCGGACCCCAGTTTGGGAACGGTGGCCTTGGCGCCGGGGAGCATTAAGGTTAATACAACCGGGACGGCGGCGGCGACGGGGGTGGCGGTGACCGGGGCGGGCGGGAGCGCGGCGAGCACGAATTTCGCGGTGACACTCTCCAGTTTGAGCGGCAACGGGACTTTGGGGATCATGGTGCTGGCCAATGCGGTGACGGACACGGCGGGCAATGGCAGTCTGGCCTCGACCAACAGCACCGCCTTCATCGTGGACACGACCGCGCCGGTGGTGACGATAACCCAGGGACCGTCGGTGGCGATCACCAACGCGAACGGGTCCGTCAGTTACACGGTTAATATCGCGGACCCCAGTTTGGGAACGGTGGCCTTGGCGCCGGGGAGCATTAAGGTTAATACAACCGGGACGGCGGCGGCGACGGGGGTGGCGGTGACCGGGGCGGGCGGGAGCGCGGCGAGCACGAATTTCGCGGTGACACTCTCCAGTTTGAGCGGCAACGGGACTTTGGGGATCATGGTGCTGGCCAATGCGGTGACGGACACGGCGGGCAATGGCAGTCTGGCCTCGACCAACAGCACCGCCTTCATCGTGGACACGACCGCGCCGGTGGTGACGATAACCCAGGGACCGTCGGTGGCGATCACCAACGCGAACGGGTCCGTCAGTTACACGGTTAATATCGCGGACCCCAGTTTGGGAACGGTAACCTTGGCGCCGGGGAACATTAAGGTTAATACAACCGGGACGGCGGCGGCGACGGGGGTGGCGGTGACCGGGGCGGGCGGGAGCGCGACGAGCACGAATTTCGCGGTGACACTCTCCAGTTTGAGCGGCAACGGGACTCTGGGGATCATGGTGCTGGCCAATGCGGTGACGGACACGGCGGGCAATGGCAGTCTGGCCTCGACCAACAGCACCGCCTTCATCGTGGACACGACCGCGCCGGTGGTGACGATAACCCAAGGCCCGTCGGTGGCGATCACCAACGCCAACGGGTTCGTCAGTTACACGGTTAATATCGCGGACCCCAGTTTGGGAACGGTGGCCTTGGCGCCGGGGAGCATTAAGGTTAATACAACCGGGACGGCGGCGGCGACGGGGGTGGCGGTGACCGGGGCGGGCGGGAGCGCGGCGAGCACGAATTTCGCGGTGACACTCTCCAGTTTGAGCGGCAACGGGACTTTGGGGATCATGGTGCTGGCCAATGCGGTGACGGACACGGCGGGCAACGGCAATCTGGTCTCGACCAACAGCACCACCTTCATCGTGGACACGACCGCACCGGTGGTGACGATAACCCAAGGCCCGTCGGTGGCGATCACCAACGCCAATGGGTCCGTCAGTTACACGGTTAATATCGCGGACCCCAGTTTGGGAACGGTGACCTTGGCGCCGGGGAACATTAAGGTTAATACAACCGGGACGGCGGCGGCGGGCGTGGCGGTGACCGGGGCGGGTGGGAGCGGGACGAGCACGAATTTCGCGGTGACACTCTCCAGTTTGAGCGGCAACGGGACTTTGGGGATCATGGTGCTGGCCAATGCGGTGACGGACACGGCGGGCAATGGCAGTCTCGGCTCGACCAACAGCACCACCTTCATTGTGGACACCAACGCGCCGACGATTCAAATCAGTGCTCCGTCGCACCTTTATACCTCGTCCAATGTGGTCAGCTACACCGTGAGCTACTCCGATCCTCATTTGCTGACCACCACGTTGACGTCGGCGAACGTCACGGTCAATCAACTCTCGGGGACGGCCCAAGGCACAGCGGTGGTTTTGGGCAGCGGCCCGGCATATACTGTGGCCGTGACCAACACCACCGGAAATGGGCAGTTGAGCATTACCATTGGCGCCGGCACGTCTTTGGACACGGCGGGCAATGCCAATCTGGCCACCAACAGCACGGCCTTTACGGTGGACAATATCAATCCCGCCGTCACGGTTGGTTTGCCGTCGGTGTCCCTCGCCAATGCCTCCGGCCAGGTGGGCTTTCAGGTGGATTACTACGACTTGAATTTTAGCACTGCGGCGCTGAAATCAAATGACGTGGTGGTCAGCGCCACCGGCACCGCCGCGGCCGGCAGCGTCACCGTGACCGGCGCCAGCAGCGGCGGACCGAGCACAAACTTTCTGGTCACACTGTCCGGCCTTACCGGCGACGGAACGCTGACCATCGCCGTCAACCCCGGGGTCGCTTCTGATTTGGCGGGGAATTTCGATGCGGGAGCGGCCTCGCCCACGAATTTTATACTTTACACGAACCCGCCGGCGGTGACCATCTCCGGTCCCAGCACCAACTTCGGCAATTCGGGCAGCCAGGTGACCTACACGGTGACGGTCAACGACCCCTATTTGATTGCACCCACGCTGGCCAGCAATGACATCGTCCAGGTTGCGGTGGGCAGCGCAAGGGCGACCAGTGTCACGGTGGCGAGTGGCGCCGGTTCAACGGCGACCAACGTCAACTTCACCGTCACTCTAGGCGGGTTGGTCGGGCAAGGCACACTCGGTTTCCGCCTGACCAACGGGTTTGCCTTGGACCTGGCCGGAAATGCCAACATCCAATCCACCAACAGCACCCCGTTTGCAGTGAGCGCCATTGCCCCGCAAATTGTGATAAGCGGCCCGTCTCCCGGCAAGACGACCAACGGCCCGGTGACTTACACGGTGAGTTATCGCTCCACCAATTCTTTCGTCAGCACGCTCAGCCTGGCCAACATCACCTTAAACCAGGCCGGCTCGGCCAACGGCACGCTGGTGCTGGCAGGCGCCTCCAATGCTTATACGCTGGTCATGACGAACATCAGCGGCACGGGCGCGCTGGGCATTTCCATCGCGGCCGGCACGGCTTATGACACCAATGGAAATTATGCGCCCGCCGCCGGGCCAAGCGGGACGGTGGTGGTCCTCAGCGGCATTGGGGCGGCCGGGCAGGGGGCGGCCACCTTGGACATCCTGCCTCCGAGCGGCAATAGTGTAATTGTCACCCTCCACGGCATCGCCAGCGCCACCTACGTGGTGCAAGCGAACACCAATTTGGCGAGCACGAACTGGTTGTCGGCCGGCACGACGACGTTGGACGGGTCTGGCAACGGCACATTGACCATATTGGGCGGCATTAACAGCAACCCTGCGGTCCCGGCGCAGTTTTACCGGGCGATTCTCCCCTAGCTTATGAATATATTATTCCGGTCTATAGCGCTGGCGGCGTTGGCCACGGCTTTAACCTCCGGCTGTGCTTCCGACAAGCTGCACCGTCCTGATTCCATCGCCATTGTGCCCAAGACCTCATTCTCCGTGCCGGTGGATCTGGTCTTCGTGTCCAAAGAGAACTTCCAGGACATTATGGCTTATGATGTGGACAAATACTGGAGCCCCAATGATCCGGTCCGCAAGGCCGCCGATAAATTCGAGGTCACCGTTTCCGGCGGCAAGGCGATGCCCGCGGCACTGGTGATTGACGATGGCGTTTGGGCCAAATGGCATGGGAGCGGTGTGGCCCACGTGGTCGCCATTGCCGATCTCCGGGGCGACGACTTCAAAGGATTGGGCCGCCTGGATACGCGGCGGGCTGATATTGACTTGAAGGATAAGTTTGTGGATAAAACCGTTGTCGTGGAAATCCAGGACAAAGCCGTAAAAATAATAACCCTCAAGAAATGACAGCCATGGCGCAACGGTTCTCCCGGCTAATGTCCGTTGCGCCGCCCTCCCAAGCCCCCGCCGGAGCGCGGGCTGTTGCCTGGTTCCACCATGAGCGATTATAGGGATTACGAGGTGTTCAAGCAGTTGGGCGGCGATATTCGCTCTGAAATCGTTTTGGCGCGAAAACCGGGTTCCAAGCGTGTCGTTCTTCTCAAAACGCTGAAATTGGAGACGCTGTCGGCGGGCGTCGGCGCGTTTATGGAGCCCGGGTGCCCGCCTTCGAGGAGTTGGGCGGCGACGCCCGGATCCCTTACATCGAGGCGATCAAGGCCCAAGGCGCCGCCGCGCGCGTCAGCAACTCCCACATGGCGCCGATTCACGACCTGTTCCCCACGGAGGAAGGCGTCTGTTTTGCCACCGACTTCTATGAGAACGGTTCGCTCAGAAACAAGATTCGTTTAAACCAGCCCAACCACCGGGTGCTGCAAAACGTCATCGGCGGCATCCTGCATGGTTTGTCGTGCTTAAGATCGGTCGCCCATCGCGGGCACGGCAGCCTGCATACCGACAATGTTATGCTCGGCGGCGGTCCGGGAACGCCCCTGCGGGAATGTCCTGTCTTCCTGACCGATGTGGCTCCCATCACGGCGCAAAGCCCCGCGGAGATGGAGACGGAGGACCTTCATGCCGTCGGGCAAATCCTTTACCAGTTGGTCATGCGCAAGGTGGAAGACCGCAAGGAAGGTTTTCCCTTCCCGGTCCGCTCTTCGCCGGAATGGGACGGGCTGGGTGACAAGGACGGATTCTGGCTGCGCCTCTGCAACCGGTTGCTGGATCCCGACCTGGCGCCCGGCGCCGAATCGCCCGAAGCCCTGCTGCGGGAAATTGGCCGGCCCGCCTCGCGCAAGCCCATTCTGATTGCGGCAGGCCTGTTGCTCGCTGCGGCGGCCGGTATCGGGGTCTGGCTGGTCATCCCCCGCAAGACCGTTATTCTGCCGCCTCATTTGACCATTGTCTCGATGACCCCAAGCGACGGGAGAGTAACAAATGGGCAGACGATGACCTGGCAATTCAAGCTCGATCATCCGGGTGGGCCGATTTCCGCGCCGCAATTGCATCAAGAATTGAAGCCGGATGCGGATGGTCTTTACACCTTTGCCACCACTCCGAGCCTTGGCGCGCCGGCCGGGCGCACCAACATCTTGATTTCAGATGGCGGGGCGCTCTCGACCAATCTGGCCTTCGAGATTGTTCCGCCGCCGTCGCCTTACCTGAGCATGGACTCGACGATTCCGGGTGACAGGAGAGTGATGATTGGGCAGACAATGACGTGGAAATTCAGGGTCGCGAATACGGCCGGGCCGATTTCCGCGCCGCAATTGCATATAGAATTGAAGCCGGATGCGAATGGTCTTTACACGCTGACCAATGTTCCGAGTCCTGGCACGCCCACGGGCCGCTCCTACATCTTGATTTCGGATGGAGGGACGCTCTCGACCAATCTAGCCTTCGAGATTGTTTCGCCGCCGCCGCCTTACCTGGCCATAGTCTCGATGGTTCCGAATGACGGGAGAGTGATCATTGGGCAGACAATGACGTGGAAATTCAGGGTCGCGAATACGGCCGGGACGATTGTCGCGCCGCAATTGAATCAGCAACTGCAGCCAGATGCGAACGGTGTTTACACGCTTGCCAACACTCCGAGTCCTGGCGCGCTTGTGGGGCGCACCAACATCTTGATTTCGGATGGAGGGACGCTCTCGACCAACCTAGCCTTCGAGATTGTTTCGCCGCCTCCGCCTTACCTGGCCATAGTCTCGATGGTTCCGAGTGACGGGAGAGTGATGATTGGGCAGACGATGACCTGGAAGTTCAAGGTCGCGAATACGGCCGGGACGATTGTCGCGCCGCAATTGAATCAGCAATTGCGCCCAGATGCGAACGGTGTTTACACGCTTACCAATGCTCCAAGCCCTGGCACGCCCACGGGCCGCTCCTACATCTTGATTTCGGATGGAGGGACGCTCTCGACCAATCTAGCCTTCGAGATTGTTTCGCGGCCGGCGTCTTACCTGACCGTAGTCTCGATGGTTCCGAGTGACGGGAGAGTGATGGTTGGGCAGACGATGACCTGGAAGTTCAGGGTTGCGAATACGGCCGGGACGATTGTCGCGCCGCAATTGAATCAGCAATTGCAGCCAGATGCGAACGGTGTTTACACGCTTACCAATGCTCCAAGCCCTGGCGCGCCTGTGGGGCGCACCAGCATCTTGATTTCGGATGGAGGGACGCTCTCGACCAATCTAGCCTTCGAGATAGTTTCGCGGCCGGCGTCTTACCTGACCATAGTCTCGATGGTTCCGAGTGACGGGAGAGTGATGGTTGGGCAGACGATGACCTGGAAGTTCAGGGTTGCGAATACGGCCGGGACGATTGTCGCGCCGCAATTGAATCAGCAATTGCAGCCAGATGCGAACGGTGTTTACACGCTTGCCAACACTCCGAGCCCTGGCGCGCCTGTGGGGCGCACCAGCATCTTGATTTCGGATGGAGGAACGCTCTCGACCAATCTAGCCTTCGAGATTGTTTCGCGGCCGGCGTCTTACCTGACCATAGACTCGATGGTTCCGAGTGACAGGAGAGTGATGATTGGGCAGACGATGACGTGGAAATTCAGGGTCGCGAATACGGTCGGGGCGATTTCCGCGCCGCAATTGCATATAGAATTGAAGCCGGATGCGAACGGTCTTTACACCCTGACCAATGCTCCGAGTCCCGGCACGCCCACGGGCCGTTCCTACATCTTGATTTCGGATGGAGGGACGTTCTCGACCAATCTAGCCTTCGAGATAGTTCGGCCGCCGCCGCCCGCCCTGACCGTCCAATCCAGCAACCCAGCCAACGCCGAAGCCGGAACGCTGATTACTTGGATTTTGTCGGTTGACGTCGGCCTCTTTCCCGAGCGTCCGGACTGCTCGGCCAAATCCTCCAATCCCGAACTGATTCCCGATCAGAGTCTGACCGCCAATTTGGCCCCGGCGGGCAATGGGAAATACACATTAACTGTGACGGCCCAATCCAGCAAAGGAACGAACGGCTCCGGCCAAATTGTCATTCAGGCGAATGTTCCGGGAAGTGAAACCGCGACGACAAACCTGGCTTATCATATTGTGCCTGTTCCGCTGCCGGAATTGAGACTAATGAATCCATTGCCGCTGGTCCTGGCAGCCGATTCCAACTCGATCCCGCTGCGCTTCGCGTTGAGCGATGGGAGGGTGTCTGCCCAAGAGCTGGGCTTCTCCGTGGATCTCAGTCCCAGGAACATTCTTGATCAGTCCAACCAAATTGACGGCTCCATCCGGTGGGTGACGCTCACGCGCCTGCCCGGAACCAACGGCTTAGTCACCATCAAAGCCATTGTTATTGCGGGCGACCGAACCAACAGTGCCAGCTATAAACTTACGGTGGAGGCGGTCAAGCCGCCGGCCCTGGTGCTGGCCGGCTCCGCCAACACCGATCTGGATGTGAATGCCGCCAGCGAGATGGCGCTCATCCCATGCAGCACACCGGATTCCAAACAGCTCCACATGGAGATTCTGGGAATAAAAATTATGCCGGCAAATTCGCCGCTTCTGGACACCAACGGCATCAAGTTCGAGCCTGGGCAGGCGCCGGACACCAACCGCGGCTTCATTGTGTTGCAGCCCAACCGCGGCTATGTCGGCACAGCCACGGTGACCGTCCGCGCCACCGCGGCCGGCGCGACTCCGGCCCAATTTGCCATCGGGTTGACCGTCGGCGGTGACATTCACCCCCCCAAAATCAAACTTTCCGCAGACGCTATGACGCTGGAACAAGACCAGACCAACCAAATTGGCGTGACGGTGGACGACGAGTATTCGCCAGCGGGCTTATCGTGGGAGGTCTTATCCCCTCCGCAGAGCTTCGTGTCTGTCAAGCCGGACATGCCGCAGCGCATCGTGACCCTCACCGGCCAGGCGCCGGGAAAGGCGACCGTTGCCGTCCGCGCGACCGCCCGCAACGGCAGCAACAGCACCGCCAATTTGACGGTCAATGTTCTTCCCGCCGAGCCGCCTCAATTCCCCATTTTTCCCGACAGCCCGGTCCAGTACCCCAAGGGCCTCCCGGTCAAGATTCAGATTGCCGACAATGCGACGCCGCCGGGGGCCATCCGCCTGGACTTCCCCGGATTATCCTGGGAGAAGACGAATTGGACCCGGACTACAAATGTGGGGGCCAACCATGTCGAGCTGACGCTCAACCTGAGCGGACCGCCGGAGGAGGACGCAACCGGGCAGACTTTTGAAATCACCGCCACCGATTTGGCCGGCCATGCCGCCACAAAACGGCTGGAGTTTGTCTTCCCTCCACGATCGAATTTGTACACCAATGACGCGACGGGCATGGTCCTGGCCTGGGTGAAGGGCTTGCCGGAGACAACCGGCGCCGCCTGGCCGGTGGACGGCCGCAGCGGCGGTGGCTGGGTCGGCAAGTACGAGGTGATGCAAGGGCAGTTCGCAAAGGTGCTGGGGACCAATCCCAGCGCGAACCAGGGCGACCCCAATTTTCCGGTGGAGAACATGAGCCTGGCGCAGGCCAGCGAGTTTTGCGATAAATTGACTGCGGGAGACCCCAACCTCCGAGGCTGGCGTTATGCCTTGCCCTCTGAGCAGCAATGGCTCTGGTTTGCCGGGAAGCAGCCGCCCATGAACGCCAACGGGAATTTCACCAATTTCGCCAATTACCAGATGAGCGGTTTCGGCAAGCCCATTGCCGTTGGCTCGCTGGAGTCCAACAGGTTCGGCCTTTACGATGTCTTTGGCAATGTCGGTGAATTGACCGGAACACGCAATCCGGGCAACGCCAAATATCAAGCTTACAAGGGAGGGAGTTTTAGACAAACCAGCCCCGCCTTGGCTCCAGAGTGGCCTGGATACACCGATAAACCCGAAAACAACATCGGCTTCCGCGTCGTCCTGGTGCCGGTGGCGGGGAAATAGCCCGGCGCCTGTCAAGGCAACCACTTGACAATGCCAGGACCGTGCCGGAGCGCGGCCGTCCGTGGCCTTCGGCCGCGGCCCGGCTCACCGGGGCGGAGGCCGTCGTCGCCTTGGTTTTTTGGGGCCTGCTGTCCCGGTATTTTTTTTAACTTTTTCCTTGCATTTTTTGGTGTACAGCGTCAAAACGGCCTTCGTTGTAATGAGAGACTGGCTGCGTAAGTGTATTGCGCAAGCGCGCCAGGGGGGCGGTTTGGATTTGGCCGGTGAATTTGGACGGCAGAAAAATGTATGAAACTGTTGAACTTGTTTCGCCCATGTCTTTCCGTTGCGTTTTTTGCACTCGCGCAAGCAGTGGCTCTGGCCAACCCGGGCGGCGGCGTGGTCGTCGCGGGCGCCGCCACTTTCGGAGGCTCCCCCAGCGCCTTGACCATCAATCAGAATTCGAGCCGGGCGGTGATTGACTGGAATTCGTTCAGCATCGGCGCCGGACAAAGCACCACCTTTCGTTTCTATGGCCCCGCCGGGGCGGGCAGCGCCGTGCTCAATCGCGTCAGTCCCGGGGCGGGGCCGACGATCATCAATGGCCTGCTCAATTCTTTTGTCGGTGGCGGCAACGTCGTGGGCGGCAGCGTGTACCTGATCAATCCCAGCGGTTTGCTCATCGGCGCCCGGGGCGCCATCAACGTCGGCAGCTTCGTCGGCACGACGCTTTCGGTTGATAACAGTTCATTTATGCAAGGAGCGGGCGCGCTGACCTTGGGAGGGCCTAATGCCGCCCCCGGCTCGGCTGCTGCGATTAATAATCAGGGCAACATCAATGCTTTGGGGGGCGACATCTTTCTGATCGCTCAACAAGTTGAAAACAGCGGTTCGCTCTCCGGCAACCATGTCGGCCTTGCCGCTGGTTCGTATGTTCAAATCAACCAGCCCGGCCAACCCGGTGCCGAGCGCATCTCGATTCTGGCCGGCAATCCCTCCACCTCCGGCGGCGCCGGTGTGCAAAACACAGCCTCGGGAGTCATCCAGGCCGTCACCGCCGAATTGGCGGCTGCCGGCGGCAATATTTATGCCCTGGCCATCCGCAACGATGGGATGGTCCATGCCAACACCATCACGTCTGAGGGCGGCCACATTTACTTGACCGCTGGCGGCGGCAATATTCTCAACACCGGCGTCCTTGCCGCCAACAATTCCTCGGGGAACGGCGGTTCCATCACGATCAATGCGGGCCACAACGCCTCCGCTCCCTCCACCGTCGTCAACACCGGCTCCATCGAGGCGCGCGGTGAGGCCGGCAATGGGGGGACGGTCGAGATCACGGGCGACCAGTTGACCCTTGCCTCCGGCTCTTTGGTGGATGTCAGCGGCCGCTCCGGCGGCGGCACTGCTCTCATCGGCGGCGGCCCTCATGGCGCCGACGCGTCCGTGCCAAACGCCTCGCGCACGACCGTCGCCGCGGGGGCGGTTATTGATGCGGACGCTTTGAGTTCGGGCCAGGGCGGCCAAGTGGTCGTTTGGGGAACCGACTCCCTGCAATTCGATGGGGCCATCACCGCCCGTGGCGGCGCTGGCGGCGGAAACGGCGGGCAGGTGGAAGTCTCCGGCCACAACAACTACGAATTTTCCGGGACGGTGGATACTTCGGCGCCGCATGGGAGTGTCGGCCATTTGCTGATTGATCCCACCGACCTGACCATTGATAACAACAACACCGGCGACACCGCCGCGCATCTGTATTG
The DNA here is from genome assembly GCA_963707025.1 of uncultured Verrucomicrobiae bacterium. GTDB lineage: Bacteria > Verrucomicrobiota > Verrucomicrobiia > Limisphaerales > Palsa-1400 > JBEKOF01. Next base: position 380,074 of record CAVPOM010000012.1, read on the forward strand.
GGGCACTCTGACCCATCTGCTGACGCTCAACGATGTTTCGGTCACAACCGTCGGCAGCCTCCCCAACGGCGCCGACACGGGAGCCTTGACCACCGCCGGGTCCGTTGACTTGAACTCGATCTATGATTTAACGCTCCAAGCGCAAGGACTTTTGACGGTCGGAGGCGCCATCAGAAACAGCTTGTCCGGTTCTTTGACGCTGGACAGCGTTGGCGCCGGGATCACGATTGGCGCTCCCATCACTCTGGCCGGCGGCGGGCTGACCCTGACCAGCGCCGGAGCCATGGCCATCAACTACGACCTTACGGCCGGTTCTGTGTCCGCCCATTCGGGAATCAGCGGCGCCGGCGATCTTTCTTTTGGGGCGGGCGTGACGGTGCAGGCTGACAGTCAATCCTATCAGGCTGGGATTGGCAATGGTGGGTCAGCCGCCGGCCCGCAAGCCTTTCTCTCGCTCAACACTCCCAACTTCTGGAATAGCGCGGGCACGGCATCCGCCGTCACATTTGGTTATCGCCAGGACGGGTCCGTTGCCACCTACATTCCTGCGGCATCGCAATTCTTTAACGGCACCCCTCCGGCCAATTATTCCATCCGGTCCGACGGCGGGAACCTGACGATCAACACTGGCGCCGACCTGGCGGGAAGCGCCCTGACATTGCAGGCCCATGGCACGCTCAGCATAGACGACGACCTTTCGTTGACGTCACTCAGCGCAACCGCAAACGCTGTTGCTCTGAACGGGACCGGCGGCTCCGAGACGATAACAACCACCGGGGGCGATCAGAGCTACATGGGGACGGTGACATTGGGAGCGGCCACGACGCTGAACAGCGGGACCATTGAACTGGCCGCGGTGACGGGAGGGGGCTTTGATTTGACGCTGAACAACACGGGTGTGGCGACGTTGAACGGGGCGGAGAGCGGATTGGGGACATTGACGGCCAGCGGGAGCGGAACCTTGGTGGTGAACAACACGATTTCCGGGGCTGCGGTCAGCGACAACGAAGTGACGGCGCTGAACGGGACCGGCGGCGCCGAGACCTTAACGACCGTCGGGGGCGATCAGGACTATATGAAGGCGGTGACATTGGGAGCGGCCACGACGTTGAACAGCGGGACTATTGAACTGGCCGGGGTGACGGGAGCGGGCTTTGGTTTGACGCTGAATAACACGGGAGCGGCGACCTTGAACGGAGCGGAGAGCGGATTGGGAACACTGACGGCCAGCGGGAGCGGGACCTTGGCGGTGGACAACACGATTTCCGGGGCAGCGGTCAGCGACAACGAAGTGACGACGCTGAACGGGACCGGCGGTGCCGAGACCATAACGACCACCGCGGGTGATCAGGACTACATGAAGGCGGTGACATTGGGGGCGGCCACGACGTTGAACAGCGGGACTATTGAACTGGCCGGGGTGACGGGAGCGGACTTTGGTTTGACGCTGAACAACACGGGCGCGGCGACGTTGAACGGGGCGGAGAGCGGACTAGGGACGTTGACGGCCAGCGGGAGCGGGACCCTGGTGGTGGACAACACGATTTTCGGGGCAGCGGTCAGCGACAACGAAGTGACGACGCTGAACGGGACCGGCGGTTTGGAAACCATAACGACGGCCGGGGGCGATCAGGACTACACGAAGGCGGTGACGTTGGGAGCGGCCACGATCTTGAACAGCGGGACCATTGAACTGGCCGGGGTGACGGGAGGGGGCTTCGGTTTGACGCTGAACAACACGGGCGTGGCGACGTTGAACGGGGCGGAGAGCGGATTGGGGACGCTGACGGCCGGCGGCAGCGGGACGCTGGTGGTGAACAACACGATTTCCGGGGCAGCGGTCAGCGACAACGAAGTGACGACGCTGAACGGGACCGGCGGTGCCGAGACCATAACGACGCTCGCGGGCGATCAGGACTACACGAAGGCGGTGACGTTGGGAGCGGCCACAACGCTGAACAGCGGAACCATTGAACTGGCTGGGGTGACGGGAGCGGGCTTTGGTTTGACGCTAAACAACACGGGCGTGGCGACGTTGAACGGGGCGGAGAGCGGATTGGGAACATTGACGGCCAGCGGGAGCGGGACCTTGGCGGTGGACAACACGATTTCCGGTGCAGCGGTCAGCGACAACGAAATGACGACGCTGAACGGGACCGGCGGTTTGGAGACCATAACGACGCTCGCGGGCGATCAGGACTACATGAAGGCAGTGACGTTGGGAGCGGCCACGATCTTGAACAGCGGGACCATTGAACTGGCCGGGGTGACGGGAGGGGGCTTCGGTTTGACGCTGAACAACACGGGCGTGGCGACGTTGAACGGGGCGGAGAGCGGATTGGGGACATTGACGGCCAGCGGCAGCGGGACCCTGGTGGTGGACAACACGATTTCCGGGGCAGCGGTCAGCGACAACGAAGTGACGGCGTTGAACGGGGCTGGCGGTGCCGAGATCATAACGACGCTCGTGGGGGATCAGGACTACATGAAGGCGGTGACGTTGGGAGCGGCCACGACGCTGAACAGCGGGACTATTGAACTGGCCGGGGTGACGGGAGCGGGCTTTGATTTGACGCTGAACAACACGGGCGTGGCGACGTTGAACGGGGCGGAGAGCGGCGTTGGCGTCCTGACGGCCTCGGCCAGCGCCGGAGCATCGTTGACGGTGGACAACACGATTTCAGCCGGGACGCTAACTGACAACCAGGCCACGACGCTCAACGGAACGGGCGGCAGCGAGACGATCACCACCACGGGCGGAGACCAGGATTACACCAAGGGTGTGACGCTGGGAGCGCCCACCATCTTGAACAGCGGGACGATCGAACTGGCGGTGGTGACGGGGGGCGGCAACAGCCTGACGTTGAACAATACCGGAGCGGCGACCTTGAACGGAGCGGAGAGCGGATTGGGGACGTTGACGGCCAGCGGGAGCGGGACCCTGGCGGTGGACAACACGATTTCCGGGGCAGCGGTCAGCGACAACGAAGTGACGGCGCTGAACGGGACCGGCGGCTTGGAGACCATAACGACGCTCGCGGGCGATCAGGACTACACGAAGGCGGTGACTTTGGGAGCGGCCACGATCTTGAACAGCGGGACCATTGAACTGGCCGGGGTGACGGGAGGGGGCTTCGATTTGACGCTGAACAACACGGGTGTGGCGACGTTGAGCGGGGCGGAGAGCGGATTGGGGACATTGACGGCCAGCGGCAGCGGGACCCTGGCAGTGAACAACACGATTTCCGGGGCAGCGGTGAGCGACCTCGAAGTGACGACGCTGAATGGGACCGGCGGTTTGGAGACCATAACGACCATCGGGGGTGATCAGGACTACACGAAGACGGTGACGTTGGGAGGGGCCGCGACCTTGAACAGCGGGACCATTGAACTGGCCGGGGTGACGGGAGGGGGCTTTGATTTGACGCTCAACAACACGGGCATGGCGACGTTGAACGGGGCGGAGAGCGGATTGGGGACGTTGACGGCCAGCGGGAGCGGGACCTTGGCGGTGGACAACACGATTTCCGGGGCAGCGGTCAGCGACAACGAAGTAACGACGCTGAACGGGACCGGCGGTGCCGAGACCATAACGACGCTCGCGGGCGATCAGGACTACACGAAGGCGGTGACGTTGGGAGCGGCCACGGCGCTGAACAGCGGGACCATTGAACTGGCCGGGGTGACGGGAGCGGGCTTTGGTTTGACGCTGAACAACACGGGCGCGGCGATGTTGAACGGGGCGGAGAGCGGATTGGGGACGCTGACGGCCAGCGGCAGCGGGACCCTGGTGGTGGACAACACGATTTCCGGGGCAGCGGTCAGTGACAACGAAGTGACGACGCTGAACGGGACCGGCGGTTTGGAGACCATAACGACCATCGGGGGCGATCAGGACTACACGAAGGCGGTGACGTTGGGAGCGGCCACGATGTTGAACAGCGCGACCATTGAACTGGCGGGGGTGACGGGAGCGGGCTTTGGTTTGACGCTAAACAACACGGGCGTGGCGATGTTGAACGGGGCGGAGAGCGGTTTGGGGACATTGACGGCCAGCGACAGCGGGACCCTGGTGGTGAACAATACGATTTCCGGGGCAGCGGTCAGCGACAACGAAGTGACGACGCTGAACGGGACCGGCGGTGCCGAGACCATAACGACCACCGGGGGCGATCAGGACTACACGAAGACGGTGACCTTGGGAGGGGCCACGACTTTGAACAGCGGGACTATTGAATTGGCGGGGGTGACGGGAGGGGCCCATAACTTGACGCTGAACAACACGGGCGCGGCGACGTTGAGCGGGGCGGAGAGCGGATTGGGGACGCTGACGGCCAGCGGGAGCGGGACCCTGGTGGTGGACAACACGATTTCCGGCGCAGCGGTGAACGACGGCGAAGTGACGAAGCTGAACGGGACCGGCGGCAGCGAAAACATCACCACAAGCGGAGGAGGCCAGACTTATGGCGCTGCGGTGACCCTGGGCGCCAACACCACGGTCAATGACACCGGCAGCGGGAATATAACCTTTGGCGGGAAAGTGGACGCGGACCTCGCGGCAAATGACCGGACACTGACGGTGGAAAGCGCAGGGACCACGACGTTCAAGGATCAGGTCGGCGGAGTGCAGGCTTTGCAAAGTTTGACGGTGGACGACCTGCCGGGGGACGCGGGCGGGGCGATCACGCTGGGCAACGCGGCGACCGACTTGGCGATGGCGGTCACGACGCAGGGTGGCGGGCAGCAATACGGCGAAAACAGCGCCTCGCCGCAAGACCCGGCGAACCGGCTCAACCCGGTCAACCATGCCAATCCGGTCACTTTGGGAGCCAACACCACGCTCAGTGACAGTGCTGGCGGCAATATCGTTTTTGACGGGAAGGTGGACGCCGCCGCGGCGGGCGCCCAAGGGCTGGCGGTGAATACTGCGGGGACCACCGAAGCCACGGGGAATACGATCTTCAATGATCAAGTCGGGAGCGTGCAGCCGCTCGCGAGTTTGTCGGTGGATGCTCATGTCAGCGGGGAGATCATCCTGGGCAACCCGAATACCGGCACGGCGATGCTGGTGGATGTGGCGGGCGCGGTGACGGTGGGGCAGTCGGCCAGCGTGGATGTGCAAGCGGTGCCGGGCGTGGTTGTTCGCAGTGGTCTTACGGGTTCACAGTCCTACCCCCCCGCACCGGGTTCATGGGAAACTTCCAATCCGTTGGTGCAGGAGCCTGACGGCCTGGCTATCAATAACCAGGGCGAAGTGAACCTGGAAAACGTCATCAAAGGTATTTATAATACCAAGCGGGAGAAGATCGTTGTCACCCCCAAGGCCGTCGTGCAAAACCAAAAGGCCACAGAAGTTCCACCCGGGGAATTCCTAACGCGAAGTGGCAACATTAAAAACGCGCCGCAGCCCTGATCGCACCATCTTGCTACTAAGGAACCAAACAGCATGCTTATTAAGAACTTATTAATAATCGTTGGACTCGTTTCGATTTTGCAACCGGCGGCGGGGTTGGCCCAGAATTCCCCCGCGCCTGAAGACAGGCCGTTGCCCGGATTGGAGCAGCTCAAGGGAATTATCGTCCTTGGTTCCACCAACGATTTCAAGGCTGAAGGCGTTTCCGGGGTGACGGGCATATTGGTCAAAGGCCCCGCCTTTCTGAAGGAGCGCCAGGCGCTGGTTTCCAAAACCTTGGAGCACTATTTTGGCAAACCGCTGACCCCCTCGGCCATGACGAACCTCCAAACCGATTTGGTCGTGCTCTGCCGCGTTTTGGATCGTCCGGTGGTGGATGTCTTCTTTCCGGGCGACCGCCAGGAGATCAAGGACGCCACGGTGCAGATCATGGTCTATGAAGGAAAAGTGGACCGTGTCGTTGTCAAGCATGAAGGCAAAGCGTGGTTTAGCGACCGGATGTTGACCAATCGCATCCGATTGAAACCGGGCGACAGCATCGCCCAGGGCGAATTGCTCAAGGATGTCGGCCGGTTGAACCTCAATCCTCAGTTCCGTGAAGTCAACGTCGCCTATGAGCAAGCGTCCTGGACCGACCAGTCCGCCGACGGTCATGGGACGACCACGGTGGATTTGGATGTCAAGGAGCGTTTTCCCTTCCGGTTTTTTGCGGGCTATGACGACTACGGCCTGAAGATTCTCGGTGAAGACCAGATCTTCGCCGGGTTCAATTACGGCAATGTTTTTGGAAAGGACCAGCAGCTCAATTATCAATACACGACTGATTTGAGCCTTGATCGGTTGCAGGGGCACTCCGCCAGCTATGTGATTCCCCTGCCGTGGTGGGGGAACACTTTCAGGTTTTTCGGCAACTATAACAGTGTCAAACCGGATCTGGCCCAGATCGGCTTTCCGGCCATCACCTATAATAATGGGCGGACCTACCAGGCCAGCCTGCGCTACACCGTTCCATTGCCGGGCTGGATTGGACTCAAACAAGATATTTCCGTTGGATTTGACTATAAAAGCGCGAACACGCCTGCGTTATTTGGAAAGGTGGTGCTCAATCCCTACAAGGCTGATGTAGATCAAGCGGCCGTGGACTATAACGCCTATTTGAAGGATCGGCTGGGTTACTCCCAGGTTTCCGGGAGCGGCTATTATAGCCCGGGAGGACTGTTGGGCGCGAATAAGGACAGCGACTATGCCACCTTCGGGCCGCCGCTGAGATCCAGTTATTACTACGGGCGGATTGAGGGGGAGCGCGCCTTCAACCTGCCATTGGGATTGCAGTTGCGCGGCAAGGCAGGCTGGCAGCAGGCCAGCACCGGCTTGCTGCCCAGCGAGCAGCTCTACCTCGGGGGCAACGCCTTGCTGCGGGGCTATCCGGAAAGCATAGAATCGGGCGATCAAGGATGGTTTGCCACCGCCGAGTTGCATTCGCCGCTCATCCCGACCGGCAATTTGACGCGGCAGCACAATCTTCCCAATGTTGACAATCTCCATCCCGATACCCTGGATGTTTTTGGTTTCATTGATTACGGTTCTGTCCAGCCGGTCAGCCCCAATCCCGGTTCCAGCGTCACCCTGAATTCCGCGGGCGGTGGGCTGGTCTGGCACATCAGCCAGTATTTCCTGGCCAATGTCGCCTACGGCTTCCAAATGAAGAGTCTGCCCGCCAACACGCCCGCACCCCTGAGCAAGGACAAGAGCAGACTGCACGTTTCCGCGACCATTTCATTCTGACGGGAATTCCTGTTGGTCCATGAGACCGCTTGCTTGAGCCAAACTAAAGATCAAATCAACCGCGATGCAAAAGTGCCGGTGCCGGGCAAGGTATTATGAGTGAAACCATACTGAATGAAGCTGAGTGGGCTGAGTACTCGGCGGCGCGCCTCAAGGCGGTGTGGGTGGATTTTGCGGAGGCCGCGCCGGAGCAGCGCGCGCAGTATTTGAAGGAGGAACTATCCCGCGCCATCAAGCCGATACCCGGCGGTTACCGCAAGAACTACCTGGGGCGGTTGCGCATGAAGTTCCCGGCTTTTGCGCCGGCGGCGGCGCCGGCGCGGGCTGAGCCGGCCGACGACACCACGCCGGTGGAAACAGCCCCCTACGCGGAGCTTGTCCAGGCCTTGCTGCTTCGCATTGGCGCCATGAAGGCCGATGAAAAAGCAGACTTGGCCCGGCAACTCGGACCGGTCCTGCCATTTCCAAAGCCCGCCCCGGTGGCGGCCCCGGCCCCGGCAGGCCACGCCAAGGATCGTGAAGCGCTGGAGGCGGCTTTGAACAATTTCGCGATGCTGGAAAACCTGGGCTGGAGAATCTGGAAGGAAATGGCCCCGCAAGGCGAGGTGAAGAAGGAGGGAGATCTTAGCAACCAGTCCATGGATTACTTCCGGGGCAAGAACGAGGTTCTTCCCCAGTTGAAAGAAACCATGGTCAGGAACCGGATGGTGATCGGAGCTCTGCTGATGGCGATCCCCGGAGGGCTGCAAAAATATGCCAACGATTTTTATGGCACTTTCAGTCCTGACTACATTACGGCCGCCTTCGGCACCAGCGAGAAGAAATGTTGGTCCGAGTATGTCAAGCTGGCCAAGCAAGACTTTCCGATCGCCCAGGCCATCAGCTTTAAAATCAGGGGCTATATCGGCCAGTATGCCGAGGGCGTGATGAAAAAATCCTGATTATGTCACCACAAATTCACTGGCACGAGGGACTGTTCTTGCAACCCCATCATTTGCAAATGATGCAGCGGGGCATCGGGCTGCGGGCCGAGTCGGAATGGAAACTGGTCTGGCCCTACGCTTACGGGGTGGTGGAAGCGACTTTGTTGCGTGACGATTTGGAGGACATGCGGGTGCGTTTTGCCAAGTTGCGCGTCATCATGCCCGGCGGGACGGAGGTCAGTTTCCCCGAGGCCGCCGAATTGCCGGCCTTGGACATACGGCCCATGTTTGCCCGGCCCGGCATCAAGTTTTTCGATGTCTTTTTGGGAGTGCCGCTGTGGATGAAGGATCGAGCCAACACCTTCCGGCCCGAACAGCAGGCTGATCCCCGCGTGAAGCTGCTCTACCGCCTCAAGGAGGCTTCCTGCCCGGATGAAAACACCGGGGAGAATCCAAAGGACATCCAGTTTAGAATGGTCAACGCCCGTTTGATGTTTGATTTTGAGGACCGGAGCGACATGGAGGTTTTGCCGTTGCTGCGCATCAAGAAAGGCGTGGGAGATGACGAGGGCCGGCCGCGGCTGGATCCGGAGTTTGCCTACCCCTCGCTGGTGCTCAATGCGTCGCCGGTTTTGCGCGACTTGGTTCGCGCCTTGACCAGCCAGGTGGATGCCACCCGGGACGAACTGGACCGGCAATTGCACAAGGGTGGCATCGGGCTGGAACAAAAGGTGGAAATGACCGCGCGGCTGATGCTGTTGAGCCGGTTCTCGGCCAAAATGCTGTCGCTGGTCGAGGCTCCCAACGTGCCGCTTTATGGCGTTTACCTGGAACTGCGGACGTTTCTGGCGGAGTTGGCGGCTTTTCGGCCGGGCCAGGCCGTGTTTGCGGCGGCGGCCTATGATCACGAGAATCCGTATCCGGTTTTCAAGGAATTAGACATAAAAATCCGGCGCGAGATCAAACCGGCGGGGGGTGTGTTTCTCAAGGTGCCCTTTGAGATGACGGCGCAGAAGACGGCGCAGATCCCCGTGGCCAAGCTGACGAGCGAGCACTTTACCAAACCCAACGCCTATTACCTGGCGGTCAAGACCAAGGCGGATCCGACCGCCCTGGCGCGGTATGTCGAGGACGGCCACAAGTTTAAGCTGATGCCCTTGAGCATGTGGAGCGCGGCGATCTTTGGCATCACCCTGCAGGAGCAGCGGATTCCGCCGCTGGAATTTCCCAGCCAGGCGGGCCTCTACTACTTCCTTTTGCAGGTCAAGGACAACGCGGCGCGCTGGGATCAGATTCAGAACGAAATGGCCATGGCCATCAATTATAAACAGGCGGACTTGAATCTTTCGGACGCGGAATTTACTTTATACATGACGGTGCCATCCTGAGCAGGGGCATCTGTCTGCCGCCGGCGCGACGAGTGAAAACTGAGCAACCATTTGATTGGGGAGGACAGGAAGGGCGCAAGGAATCGGCCGCACCCCGCAGGCGCCCGGCGCGGGAGGAGGAGAGTCCCGCGCCCTCCTATGTGGATCTGGTGGAGCCTCTCTTCCAGTATATCTGCAAGGTGAACCGGGGCGCGAAATCGGTGAGTCCGGTCACGGGGAACCTGGCGGTGGTGCGGGGCGATGTCGAGAACATTCTGCAGAAAATATCGGCCAAGGCCAACAAGGACGTGACTCTGGCCCGGCTGCACGCGAAAATGGAAAAGCCGCTGGTGTATTATGTGGATTCGGTCATTGAGCAGAGCAACCTGACGATTGCGGCGGAATGGGGCCAGCAGCGGCTGGCGGCGATTCGCTGGAACGATCTGGCCGGCGACCAGGCTTTTTTCAATCTCTTGGATGCGGAGTTGGCGGCGCAATCGGAAAGTTCGGAGCAGGCTCTGGCCGTATTCTATCTCTGTCTGTGCCTTGGGTTCACCGGCATGCACGCCGGCCAGCCCGTCGCCATTAACGGCCTCATCAGCCGGATCGCGCCGCGCATTCGTTCGCTGGTGGAGAGCGACCTGAACGCGCGGATTTGCGAGTTGGCGTATGAGGTGCATCGGCCCTTGCCGGCGCCGGTGGGCAGCCGCATCGGGATTATCGTGCTGGTCTTTGTCTTCGTCACCATCTCGGTGTTGGTGGTGTATTATTCACTCTATATTTCGGCGACCAGCGACTTGCGCACTGCCGTGGATGCCGTCATCGCTCACTCCCCCCCGTCCTGAGCGCCGATTGACTCACTTTTGAATTCCATGGACGAACAAAAACCAGGCCCCGTTGAATGGTCCGTCGGCAGCGGTTTGGGCGTTGCTGCCGTGCTGACTGCCGGCTTGACCCGGAAGTGGTGGATCAGCTTGATTTTGCTGGGATTGCTCCTGCTGGTGGTGGTGGGCTACATTGCCTGGCGCCTGTGGAAACGCCGCCGCAATGAACAAAAGTTTTCCGGCGACATGGAGCAGCAGTCCGGCAATGCCAATGTGCGCAAGGCGGAGCAAAAGGCGCAGTTGGACCAATTGCGGCGCGCTTTCCAGCAAGGCATCCTCGTTTACAAGCAACGCAAAAAAGACATCTATTCGGTTCCCTGGTATCTCATGATCGGGACGCCCGGCAGTGGAAAAACCGAAGCGATCCGGCATTCCGAAATTGGTTTTCCGCCGGGTTTGACGGATCCGATGACCGGGGTTGGCGGGACGATCAACATGAATTGGTGGTTCACCAATTATGGAGTCATCCTGGACACCGCCGGCAAAATGGTGTTCCCGGAGGCGGGCGGCGGCGGCCAGAGCAACGAATGGGACGAATTCCTCCGGCTGCTGCGCAAGCATCGCCCGGCCTGTCCGATTAACGGCCTGTTCCTGGCGCTGGATGTGGACAAGATGATCAAGGACACGGGCGAGGCCATCTCCAAAAAGGCCAGCCAGGTGGCCCAACAATTGGATCGGGTGCAGCGGGCGCTGGACGTGCGTTTTCCGGTTTATGTGCTGGTGACCAAGAGTGATTTTCTGACGGGCTTCAAGGAATACTTCGACGGGATTGACGATCCGCAACTGCAAAATCAAATATTGGGCTGGTCCAATCAAGCTCCGCTGGACGCTCCGGTGGACACCGATGCCATCGAAGGGTACCTCCGGGAATTGGTGGAAATCATCAAACGCCGCCGCCTGGCGGTCATTCGCGCCCCCGTCAACCTGGATCTGCGAGAGAACCGGCGCCTGGACTGCACCGACGCGATGTTTGCCTTTGCGGAGAGTCTGGAGCGGCTGATTCCGCGTTTAAAACGTTACCTGCAAATCATCTTTTCCTCGGGCGAGTTTTCGGCCAAACCGGTCTTTTTGCGGGGCATCTATTTCACCTCCTCCATGCAGCAGAACGGCGATTTGGACGAAGCTTTGGCGGAATTCATGGGCATCAAAGTGACCGAACTGCCCCCGGCCAATGTCCAGGAAAAGGAAAAGTCCTATTTTCTGAGAGACGTGTTTATTGACAAGGCGTTTCAGGAGCGATTGGTGACCAGCGCTTCCAACACCCGCCGCATGCGTCGCAACCGCCTGTTGATTCTGTCCGGCCTGACGGTCCTGATCCTGGGATCCCTGGTGACTTTCTCCCTGCTGGGTCATGGCGCGTTGGACCGGAGTGTGGGCAAGGACAAAGTGATCTGGGACGAAGCCACCAACCAATGGGTGCTGCCGCCCTGGGCCCCCGGATCGAGTTTTTGGCATCCGGTGGTTGATTTGTCCAATGGCAATGACTGGCGCTACACGGGCGGCGAACCGCTTTCGTCCAAGTTGACCAACAGCCTGGTGGATTTCCTTGGCATGGTCAAGGACCGTGTTAGCCTGGCCGTCCAGCAACATTCCCTTGATCTTCCGGCCCTTGCGCGGACTGCGGGGAGACCTGAAATTCCCGGAAGGCCAGCGGGTGCTGGTGGAACGCAGCGTGGTGCTGCCGTTGCTGGAGGGCGCGCGTTACAAAATGTCCCGCCTGGAGGTTTCCGCCCCCCAAGACACCGAAGGGGTCATCCGGTTGCGCAAAGCGCTCGAGTGCCTGGTGCAAACTCAGGCGGATATTGACGCCGGGCTGGGTTCTTTGTCCAATGCGGTGGTGCAGGAGAAGCTGGCCTCTTTCGTTACGCCCCTGCTCCAGTTTGTCGTGAACACGAACCTCCCCATCAATTCCAGTTTGCTGGAGGCGTGCGCGTGGACTTACTCCAGCAGCGGCGCCGGAGCCAAGTCCTGGCCGCCCAAAGCCTTGTCGGGCGGCACCAATTTGGCTTCCGATTTGGCCATCAACACCGGATTGGATTGCCTGATCGCCCAAGTCCGCAAGAACCAGCAGCAAGTGGAAGGGCACGCTCAATTGCTCGCCGCCGTTTGCGCCAGTTTATCAGCGTTGGCGCAGGCGGAAGACACGTTGAACGCCGACGCCGTCAACGATTGCGCGTTGACCCGGGAGCATTTTGAGGCCTGGCAGGCGGCGGTGAAAGATCTGCGCTCGGCCCAGAAGGAGGCTGCGCAGCAGCGCGTGTTGGACATTTCCGCCTCCGCCGGCCTTCTGCGGGCGGCCGCCAACAAGATTGAACTGGAAAACGGCGCTGCCTCCGGCGAGGCCTTTAAGGAAATACGGCGGGGCGCGGACGCCGGGGCCAAGACGGACAAGCGTCCGTTGTTCGGCGAGATTACCAACAAGTGCCAGGTCGCGGTGGGCGGCATGCAAAGCAAGGTGGAGAGCACGCTGGCCAAATACATGGGATCCCTGTCCAATTGGGATAACGATTTCCTGGCCACCGGCAGCAGCGGGGTCAAACCCTATTTTGAGCAACGCGACGATCTTTATCAGAACGCCTTTGTTCTGCGCAATCCCACCGCGGCGGTGCCGGTCGGAACGCTTCAGAAGACGCTGGTCAACTGGCGCCAGGGGCGGGACAGCATCAGCGCGCAAATTGAAAGCTATAAAGGGCCGTTAAAGCCCCAGTTGCAGCGGGTCTGTCAATGCGCGATTGACGAGTCGGACAAGCGGGGTCTGGACGGTTTATTGTCCAACTACTGCGCCAGGGCCGAGGCGAATTTGAGCGATTACTTTAATGCCAGCACGGTTTCCTTTGACCGGATCACCGAGGCGCACGCCTTTTTCACCAATCTGGACAGCGATCTTGGATTGCAGAGTTTCCGGGAATTGCCGCCCAGATGGCAGGACAAACTGCAAAAACTCCACAACGACGACGCCGACGCCACCAAAAAATCGGTCAGCAAAGCCTACACCAACTGGCTGGCGGGCCAATTGTCCGCCCGCGGCGGCGGACCCGACAGCGACAACCCGCTGCAGCCCTACCTCGACTTCCGCAAGCGATGGGATAATGTCACCAATCAATTCAACAGCGATGCCGTCAAGTATTTTTCCAAGGAATTGGGCGAGCAATTCCCGCAATGGGCGGCGAAAGAGGCGAGAAACCGCCTGGATGAGGGCGTCAAGTTTTGCAACGACTGGCTCAACCAGAACACGGGTTTTCCGGTGCTCCTCGGCAGCGCCACGCCAAGGACCCCGGAACAAGTCGCCTTGCTGAAGAGGCAACTGGACCTGCGCGCCAACGAATTCAAGCAGGTTCAGGACGGTGACCAAACCCTCGCTTTTAAGAGCTTCGCCAATCGCGTGTCGGTGCTGTCGCAGGTTGTCGCCGTGCTGGTGCCGGACCCCGGGCGTCCGGCCAGGCATACCGTGGACATCCACCCCGTCACCGGTGACGCCGCCAACCAATGTCCCTACCTCTACCTGACCACCTCGGGAGCCAAAGCCCAGCGCTTGACCCTCGGCCGGAAACGCGATCCATCGGTCGCGCTGTCCGACTTGACCGGGGCCTTGGAGATCAAAGTGACGAGCGGTCCGGATCCGGACACCCCCGGGGCCGGGGTTTTTTACATCAACGAATGGAAGAGTTGGGGGGCGTTGAATCTCATCAATCTGGCCAACGTGCGATTTGAAGGTGGCAAGTGGATCGTGCCGATTCCTGTCAAGAATTCCGACGGCTCCGACATTGGCGCCGTTCACGTCGAATTGGAATTCAATCCCCCGCTGCCTTCCCCGGAACAGTGGCAGCGCCTGAACCCGCCGCCGCCATGAGCGATTTCTACAAGGATTTTCTGCGCGAACCCGGCCGCCTGCCCAGTCAGACGCCGGGGCCGCGCATTACTTTGGGAGCGCTGGGCAAGCATCCCGGCTGGGACGACCACATTGACGGTTTGCTGGGCACCGAAACGCTCGCGCTCTTCAAGAATTTTTTTTATATCCAGGGCATCGGGCGGGAAATTGACTCGGGCGCGTGGGACAAGCCGGAAATCGCCGGCGACCTGATTGCTTTTGATCATTTCCTGATGTGGGTTCGCGGCGACCAGTTCCTGCTGGGGCGCCTCTGGGCCTCGTCCGACGGCCGCGGACGGACCAAGTATCCCATGATCCTCTGCGCCCAATGCAACGGACTGCCTTTGGGCTGGGCGTTGCAACACATCCTCCCCAAGCTCGACCAAATGCGCGACGCCTGCCGGAGCGCCCGGACCGCCGATGAAGTGCGCCAGATCATCCTGAGCGCGCAGGCCGAATTGCGGGAGAGGGCCGCCTTCGGGCCCATTGGCCCCGAAGCAGAAGCGTCCCTTGATCGGGCGGCATTCCTGGCCGGGCCGGAGCTGGGGCCGGAGCGCATGGGTTTGATGCGGATTCTGCACGAGTTGGACTCCAATTTTTTCGCTTACAAGAGGGCCAGGTCCGGCAAGACCATCGGCGCCGACGTGCGCCCCCAGCACATCCGGGTTCCTCGCAATGCCGGGTCTCCGGCGGAATCGCTCTGGGCTTGGCGGGAGTTTTTTAATTTGCTGTTCCGACGAGACCTGCCGATGCTCTTCGTGGCGCCGGCAGGCAAATCGTGGCTGGATATTTGCGCGGGGGAGCCGTCGCTCAACGAAATCTATCCATTGCGGGTCCAGTCGGTCGGCCTTGCCAGCAGCGTTCCCTATGAAATTGGCCCTGAAATCAAATCCTCCTGCGCCGAACTGGCCAGCCAGTTTGAGACGGGCCATGTCGTGCCGTCGGGGCAGACCGAAATCATCAGAAAAGCGGACCTCAAGCCAGCCGCCCCAAGCGGAACCTGGGACACGGCGCCAGCCGCGAAGCGATTCAACTGGAAAATCCTCGGCGCAGGAGGCGGAGGGCTGATTCTGCTGCTGCTGGTTTGCGTCCTTTGGCCCGGGCGCGGCAAGCATCCAACAACCCTGTCACCACCGCAGAAAGTGGAAACCAACCAACCGCCAGCGCCAAAGGCGCCTCCTCCGGATATGACCCCCCCGGTGGCTGTGTCCAAGACAGTTGGGGCTGTGGCAGGGAACCCGGTGCCCGTCAATCTGGAAGGAACGGATCCCAAAGGCCGTCCTGTCACCTTTCAGATCGTCGCTCCGCCGTCGCACGGTCGCTTGAGCGGCGATCCGCCGAGTCTTCGCTATTCGCCGGAACCCAATTTCACGGGAACCGATTTTTTCACTTTCAAAGCGGTGCGCGACAAGGTCGTTTCCGAGCGGCGACCATTACCGTGCGCGTTGCTTCCCGCCCCCTGCCGCCGCAGTTGTCGGCTATGAAAGACCAAACGATTGAGACGGGCGACAGCTTCAAGCCGTTGCCGTTCACGGTGACCGGCGACAAGACTCCCGCGGAACGGTTGACCACCAGGCTGGAGTCATCGGATCCCCTCTGGCTGCCGGCCAGTTCGTTAAGTTTGGATCGCAACGGCAGCAATTGGGCCGTGCGCATCAATCCTTCTCCGAGCCGCGCGGGCGCGGCCGATCTGGCCATTATCGCCTCGGACGGGGACGGCAACAGCGCCACCAACCATGTTCGGGTGGCGGTCACCTCGGCGGCTTGGTCTGCGCCCACCCTTGTACTGCAGGGACCGGCACGGCAAGTCATCCGGGCCGGTTCGGAAATCGCCCCTGTTTCCTTCCAGGCGTCGGACACCAAGACCCCGGTTGACCGGTTAACCTGGTCGTTCGAGTCGTCCAACCCGGCGCTGCTTCCGGCGGCCGGGATTCAAGTCCGTCAGGAAGGGGCGGTGTGGCGGGTGGCGGCGGCGGCGGCGCCCGGACAAACGGGAACCGCGTCGGTTACGGTGAGCTTGAAAAATGAGGGCGGTTTGGCCGCTACCAATCAGTTTCTGCTCGTGGTGCGAAAGCCGCCGGCCTTCAATCAGGCCTTGGAAAAGGTGCAAATTGCGCGGGGCCAAACTTATCGCGGGGCCGTCAAAGCGAGCGACGCGGATCTTCCGGCGGCGCAACTCCAATTGAAGGCGCGCGTGGAACCCCTCGCTTGGGTCGCCCCCAACGTGCTCGGAGACGGCGCGGAATGGACCGTGGAGCTGGCCGCCCGCGACGCCGCCCCAGGGCGCGGCAAACTGATCCTGGAGTTGAGCGACGGCGAATTAACAGCCACCAACGAGTCCGTCATCGAAGTGGTCCCGCCGGAAGCGCCAGTGTTTGTCACCGCTCCGCAGGGGATCACGGAAATCCCGGCGGGAAAAACCTCGCCGCCCCTTGCCTTTGTCATCTCCAACAAGAATGGCACTCCAGACCAGATCCAATTTTCCGTTTCCTCCAACGATAAAAAGGCCATCCCGGACGAACATTTAACAGTCAGTTACGACGGCGGCTCCTGGCATTTGCAGATTACCCCCAATGACGGGGCCGCCGGACAGATCAGCTTGGACGCGGTGGCGAGCGACAACCTTGGAACGTCCGCCACCAACCGCTTCACCGTTGCAGTGGCTGCGTCCTCCGGGGTTCTTCGCAATTCGCTGGGAATGGAGTTCGTTTGGGTGGACAACCTGCCCGGCACGGCGAAAGCGGGTTGGGACGCCGGACATCAAGGAGGCGGCTGGGTGGCCAAGTACTTGGTCACGCAAAAAGACTTTTCAACCGTGATGCATGCCAATCCAAGCGCCTACAAAAGCGGAGGGGACTCGGCTCCTGTCGAAAGCATGAGTGCGGCGGATGTGGACGAATTCTGTCACAAATTGGCGGCTCAAGATCAAAGCAGCCGGCCTTGGCCGGCGGGGTGGTCCTGCCAGTTATTGACGCTGGAACAATGGAAATTCTGCGCTGCCAGCTCCCATGACGCCGATTGCATCCTGAGCACGCCGGACTTGAAGCGCCAGCATCCCGAGCGCGTCGGGTCTCTCGGCCCCAATGCATTGGGACTCTTTGACGCCATCGGTAATGTCTATGAGGTCACTCTCGGCCCGGACAATGGCAAGCTGGTGGCCGGGGCCTGGTACTCGCAACCAAAGACGGCGGCGCTGGCCCTTAAATTCAGCTACCCGTTCACCCCGGGTTATTGGGCTGGCTTCCGCATCGCCATCCTGCCGGCCGTCCAAACTCCGTAGAACTTATGAGCGCACCGTCCCAATACCTCGAACCTGTTTCTTCAGACGCCCCCTGCGGGGACGCCACCTCCGTCGGCAACCTGTGGCAACTGGATGGTCTGTTTACGCCTTCGGGGGCCGACTTGCTCAATTGGAAACCGGATTGGAAGGAAGTGACGAAAGTGGCGGAGAGGCTGCTGCCGAATTGCAAGCATGTCAAACTTGCCCTGATTTTTGGCGGCATGGCCATGCAAAAGGAGGGTCTGGGCGGTTTTCGGGACGGGCTGGGATTATTGCTGGGCTGGCTGGAGCGGTACTGGGACCATTTGTATCCCCAGTTGGACAAGGAACTGGCCGATCCTTACGAGCAAATGCTGGAAAGAATCAACGAATTGCGCAACCTGACCAACCAGGGCATCGGGGGCATCTCCGTGCTGGCTTGGCTCTATGGGACCACCATTTGCCGCTCCCGTTCCTTTGGCAACCTGAGTCTCCGGGCCGTGGCCATCGTTGCAGGCTCTGTCAAGCCGGTGGAAGGGGAAGCCGTGCCGACGGCGGGGGACACGCCGATGACGGCGGCCCAACTGGACGCGGCCTTCCGCGAGTTCCAGGAGGCCGAGCCGGATGAACTGGCGGCGCAGATTCAGGCGGTCAAGGAATCCCAGGAAATCCTGGGCAAACTGGACGCGTTTATTTCGGAGAAGGCCGGTCCCGGGCGCGGTCCCAGCCTGGGCCCATTGGACCAGGCGCTGGAGTTGCTGGAGAAATGTCTGGGCTCGCAGGCCGGGGAGGCGGCTCCGGCGGCCGGGGCGGCCCCCGTGGCCGCCGGGGCGCGGCCAGCGGAGGCTCCGGCGGCCGGGGGAAAGATCAGTTCGCGCGGGGAGGCGCTGAAATCCATCGCGGCCATCTGCGAGTATTATCGGCGCTGCGAGCCCCTCCAGCCCGGTGCCGCTGCTGTTGCAACGGGCCGGGCGCCTGATCGAAATGGACTTTTTGCAAATTGTGGAGGATTTGTCCATTGAAGGCGGCGACCAGGCCCGGCGCCTGTTGGTGGGGGCCAAAAAAGGAGCCGGAAGAAAGCGCGAAATCTTGAAGAAATTGCTTGCAATTGACAACAGTTGCTGCCAAAGTATGGCTTATCGTATTTAACTGGCAGTGCGGTCGTTTGGCGCGCCTTGAGTGAGACGCGCCGGTCCACAGTCAACAATCAGATTGTCTTATTATGGCCAAAAGTCAAAAATTCATCGAGAGGAACCGCGCCCCGCGGGTTCAAATTGCCTACGACATCGAAACCTTTGACGGGGCAAAGCGTGTGGAACTGCCCTTCATTGTGGGCGTGATGGCCGATCTGTCGGGCAAGCCGGAGGACCCGCTGGCGCCGGTGGCGGACCGGAAATTCAGCGAAATAGACATGGACAACTTTGATGACACGCTCAAGGCGGCCAAGCCGCGGGTGGCCTTTCAAGTGCCCAACACCCTGACCAAGGAAGGCAACCTGAGCGTGGCCATCACCTTTGACCGCATGGAGGATTTTTCGCCGGCGGCGGTGGCGCGCAAGGTGGAACCGCTGCGCAAGCTCTTCGAGGCGCGGCAGCGGCTGGACAATCTGCTCAGCTATGTGGACGGCAAGGCGGACGCCGAACAACTCCTGGCCGACATATTGGACAACAAGGCGCTGATGCAGGCGCTCTGCGCCGCCCCCAATCCGGCGAAAGAAGAAGAGAAAAAATAGCCACGAGGAGATTTTATGGCAACCAACACGAAACTTCAAAAAGCGGCGGAGTCCCTGCAACAAGGAGACAGCAACCCGTTCGAGCAGCTTGTCAAAGGAACGGTCAAACCGCGGGGCGACGCCGAGTTGACGGCTGTCAAACAGGCGGTGCAAACCCTGGCAGAAAAGGCGCTGGAAGGGGTGGCGCTGGTCCCCGGCGACGCCATCCGCACCATCAAGTCCATCATCGCGGAAATTGACGCCAAACTATCCGAGCAGATCAACCAAATCATTCACCATCCTGATTTTCAGGCCCTGGAGAGCACCTGGCGGGGGCTGCACCACCTGGTGTTCAACACGGAGACGGACACGATGTTGAAGATCCGGGTGCTGAACGTTTCCAAGAAGGACGCCGCCAAGGACCTGAAACGATTCCCCGGCGCGGCCTGGGACCAAAGCCCGCTGTTCAAAAAGATCTACGGGGCGGAGTACGACATGCTGGGCGGCACGCCTTACGGCTGCCTGGTGGGGGACTATTTTATTGACAATACGCCCGAGGACATTGGATTTCTCTCCGACATGGCGAAAATCGCGGCGGCGGCGCACGCCCCGTTCCTGTGCGCGGCGGATCCGGGGATGGTGCGCATGGAGTCGTGGCAGGAATTGAGCCAGCCGCGGGACCTGGCCAAAATCTTCGACAGCCCGGCCCACGCGCAGTGGGCGGCCTTCCGCAAACAAGAGGATGCGGCCTATGTCGGGCTGGCCATGCCGCGGTTCCTGGGGCGGCTGCCCTACGGCACCAAGGCCAAGAACCCGCTGGATGAATTCGCCTTTGAAGAGGACACCGACGGCAAGGACCATGCCAAATTTCTTTGGAGCAATTCGGCCTTTGCCATGGCGGCGAACATTACCCGGTCCTTCAAGCAGTTTGGCTGGTGCACCCGCATTCGGGGCGTGGAGTCGGGGGGCACGGTGTCGGAGCTTCCCTGCTACACCTTTCCCACCGACGACGGGGGCACGGACATGAAATGCCCGACGGAATTAGGCATCGGAGACCGGCGGGGAGCGGAGCTGGACAAGCTGGGTTTTATACCGCTCTACCATCGCAAGGGCACGACGGACGCGACCTTTATCGGGGCGCAGTCGGTGTTTCAGCCGGGCAAGTATTATGATCCGGATGCGGAGGCCAATTCCAATTTGACGGCGCGGCTCTATTATATGTTTCCCATCTGCCGGTTTGCGCATTATCTCAAGACGATGGTGCGGGACAAGATCGGGGCCTTCAAGGAACGGTCGGACATGGAGGCCTGGCTGAACAATTGGATCGCCAATTACGTGCTGCTCAACCCGGACGCGGGGGAGCAGGCCAAGGCGGAAAAGCCGCTCTCCGCCGCGGAGGTGAAGGTGCAGGAAGTGCCGGGCAATCCCGGCTATTACACCGCGCAGTTCTGGCTGCGGCCCCATTATCAACTGGAGGGATTGAACGTATCCCTGCGGCTGACCTCCAAGCTGCCGTCGGTCAAGGCGGGCGGGTGATCGCGCCGGAGATTTTCCGCTTGCGGTGCGAGGCGGGAAGGAAAAAACAACGATGCCTGCACCAGCATCGCAGCAAATCAGCAAAAGAAAGGCGGTAATTTATGGCATTTAGTGCTTATCTTAAAATAGCAACGATCGAAGGCGAGGCCACGGCCAAGGGATACGAGAAAACCATTGAGTGTGATTCCTACAGCCATCTTCTGTCCCAGCACAGTGGCGGGAGCATGTCCGCCGCCGGCGGGCTGAGCGGCGGACGCGCCGATCATGGCGAGTTTGTCATCACCCATTCGCTGGACAAATCGTCCCCGAAATTCAACTTGGCCTGCTGCACTGGCGAACCTCTCAAGGAGATCAACGTGGATGTCTTGCGGGCGACGGGCGAAGGGGCGGGGACAAAATTCATGAATTACAAAATGAGCGACGTGATCGTCAGTTCGGTTTCCCTGGCCGGCAACTCCAGGGGAGGCGAACCGCTGCCCAAGGAAGAGGTTCATTTCGCCTACGGCAAGATTGAATGGACCTACACGGAAATCGGCCACGATGGCAAGAAGAAGGGCGATGTCAAGACTGGCTGGAGCGTGACCCAAGGCACCAAGGTCTAGCGGGTGGCGGAGGCCCTCACAAGCAGGGGTGAAAGGCCCGACCCGCACCGAATATGGATGCCGCCAGTCATCTCAAAGAAGGCCGGTTGGAAGAGAGCCTGGCCGGCCTGCTGGAGGATATTCGCCGGAAACCGGAAGATGTCACCCTTCGTTTGTTCCTGTTCCAACTGGCCGCGGTTTTGGGGCAGTGGGACCGGTGCCAGACGCAATTGCGCCTGGTGGAAACGCTGGGGCCGGAGACGCAATGGCTGGGCAAGGTCTTTCAGCAAGTGGTGCAGGCGGAGTTTGTGCGCTCGCAGGTGTTTGCGGGCAAACTGGCGCCGTTGTTGTTTGGCGAGCCGGAAGAATGGATGGGATGGTTTGTCCAGGCGCTCACACTGGTCAACCAGGGCAGTCTGGCCCAAGCCAAAGCGTTGCGCGAGCAGGCCCTCGAGGCCGCCCCCGCCAATGCCGGCACGGTCAACGGCCGTGCGTTTGCCTGGATCATGGACGCCGACCCCAGGATGGGACCGTTCCTGGAAGTCATTATTGGCGGTTCCTACTATTGGGTTCCCTTCAGCCGCATCCGCCAAATTCGCGCGGAGAAGCCAAACGACTTGCGGGATTTGGTGTGGATGCCGGCCAATTTTACCTGGGCCAACGGCGGGGAAATGGGCGGTCATATTCCGGTGCGCTATGCGGGGACCGAGCTGCAAAGCGACAACGAGCTGAAACTGGCGCGCCGCACCGACTGGATCGCCCAAGCCGACGGCAGCCAGTTCGGCCTGGGCCAGCGCCTCCTGGCCACGGACAACGAAGATGTGGCGCTTTTGGAAATGCGCCATGTGGAATTAGTTGCGCCGCCGGGCGCCGACCAGCCATGCCCGACCTGACCCCTTTCGAGAAACTGCAGCCTTGCCTGCTGGATCGTTTGAGCGACGAGGCGCCGGGTCATTTGCAAGAGAGCCGCAGCGAACGGGTCATTTCGCTGATACGTTACAAGGAATCGGTCATGCGGGACTTGCTCTGGCTGTTCAACACGACCGCCTATCCGCCCGACTCGGAGATTTATGAGTTTCCCGCCGCCGCCTCTTCGGTCATGAATTATGGCTGCCGCAACTTGTGCGGCATGACCCTGGGCACGATTGATCTGGTGGAATGGGAACGCCATCTGCTGACGGTCGTGCGCAATTTTGAGCCGCGCATCATTCCGCAGACCGCGTCGGTGCATGCCTCGGTTGACCAATGGAACCGGCATCCCTTGACCTTCGATATCCGCGGCGAATTGTGGGCCAAACCCATCCCCGAGCATATTTGGTTGAAAACGGCGGTTGACCTGGATACCGGCCGATTCTTGTTTGGGGACCGGCTGCATGAAT
Organism: uncultured Verrucomicrobiae bacterium; assembly: GCA_963707025.1. Taxonomy (GTDB): domain Bacteria; phylum Verrucomicrobiota; class Verrucomicrobiia; order Limisphaerales; family Palsa-1400; genus JBEKOF01. Next base: position 402,780 of record CAVPOM010000012.1, read on the forward strand.
AGAAAATTTCTGCAATACTACGAGCAGGAGCTGCTCTTCGTGCGTCAGATGGCGGGCGAGTTTGCCCGCGAGCATCCCAAAATCGCCGGTCGCCTGGCGTTGGACAGCGAGGGCAATGAGGCCTGTCCGGATCCTTTTGTGGAGCGTCTGCTCGAAGGATTCGCCTTCTTGTCCGCGCGCATCAACCTGAAGCTGGATGCCGAATTTCCGCGCTTCACCCAGGCGCTCTTGGAAACGGTGTTTCCGCATTTTTTGGCCCCGCTGCCCTCCCTGGGCATTGTGCGGTTCCAACCCGAGCCGGATGCCCCCGGAGAAGGGTTTGTCATTGAGCGGGGCGCCGTGCTGCGCAGCATTCCCGGCGGGGGCAGGGAAAAGGGGGAAGTGTTCACTTCCTGCGCCTTTCGCACCGCCCATGCCGTGCGCCTGCTGCCGTTGCGCGTCCTCCAGGCGCAATACTACACGCGCGACCTGAGCGAATTGGAGTTGCCCCAGGATGCCGCGGTGGCGGCGGCCCTGCGCCTGCGCTTGCAAACCCTGGGCAATCAACCGGTGGCGGAGGTGGATTACAACGCCCTGACTTTCTTCCTGGCCGGCGGCGAATTGGGGCCGATGCTGTACGAGCAATTATTTGGCCGGGCCCTCAACGTCCTGGTGCGCCCGGTCGGAATTCGTTCCTCCAATGTTCCGCTCCTGCCCTCCGGGGTGATCAGGCCGGTGGGCTTTGGCGAAGAAGAGGCTCTGCTGCCACCGACCCCGCGCAGTTACGACGGCTATCGCCTGCTGCGGGAGTACTTCACGCTGCCGGAGCGTTTTCTGTTTTTCCAACTCAACGGGTTGAAAGGGGCGGCGCTGCCGGGGGATCAGTTGGACATCATCATCACCTTCAAGGCCCGGGAAGCCCGGCTGGAACGGCGGGTGCAGCCGGCCTGTTTTGAACTGGGCTGCACGCCGGTGGTGAATCTTTTTTCCAAACAACTGGATGAGATTCATTTGACAGATCAGTTTTCCGAGTTCCTCGCCGTCCCGGATCGCACCCGGCCGCTGGATTTTGAGGTTTATGACATCGAGCAAGTCACCGGGGTGGGGGAGCTGGCCGGCCAGGAGCAGACCTTCCGGCCGTTTTACTGGTCCAAGGACGACGGCACCGGCGGGGAGCCTTACTACACCCTCAACCGGGTGGAACGCCAACTGACCGTGCGCGAGAAGAGACTCGGCGCCCGCTCGGATTATGTCGGCTCCGACGTTTTCCTCTCGCTCTGTGACGGCAACTCGGCGCCGTATAATTCCCGCCAGGCGGAGTTGATCAGCCCTTACAACAAGCTGCGCTTGCGCGCGCTGTGCAGCAACCGCCACCTCCCCATCCAAATGACGGTGGGCGAGGGGCACACCGACTTCGACATCATCTCCGGACCGGTTCAGTCCATTCGCTGCATTGTCGGGCCGACGCCCCCCAAGCCGTCTTGCGCCAACGGAGAGTTCGCCTGGCGGCTGGTCAGCCATTTGTCCTTGAATTATCTGTCGCTGTTGGACAAGGGGGACGAAGGGGCGGCTCCCCTGCGCGAGCTGCTGGGCCTCTACGTGCAGGACGGGGATGCCGCGGCGGAAAAGCAAATCCAGGGCTTGCGCTCGGTCCAGTCCAAACCGACGGTGCGCCGGGTGGAGGTGCCCGGGCCGATTTCATTTGCGCGCGGACTGGAAATCACGCTGCTTTTTGATGAAGATGCCTTTCACGGCGCCGGAGTGTTTCTCTTCGGGGCGGTGCTGCAGCGATTTTTCGCGCGCTACGTGTCGCTCAATTCGTTCACAGAAACCGTCATCACCTCATTGCAAAGAAAGGAGATCATGCGATGGCCCCCCCAACTGGGCAGACGACCGATGCTTTGATCCGCCTTTTGCGCGAGCCTGAGGATGACGGGACGGAACGATTCTATAAGATCGACTTTTTCCGCCTGATCCGCCTTCTGGAGGGCGCGCGGCCGGATTTGCCGCGGGTGGGATTGTCGCGCGTGCCAGCCCAGGACTTGGTCCGTTTCTCGCAAAAGCCTTACCAAAACTTCGCCGCCTCATCGGTCCAGGATTTGGAGGCTGGTGAGGGCCGGCCGCCGCGAGTCAGCATCGCCTTCTTTGGAATGTTTGGGCCCTGTGGCGCCCTGCCCCTTTGTTATACCGAGCATGCTTTGCAACGGCTGGGGCCCAGCCGGGGCGGAGCCAAACCGGCGGAGTCGTCGAGTGACGGAAGGTTGAAGGCATCCGATTTTCACGATTTACAGGGCTGGGTGCGGCGCCTGCGCCGCCATGAGGACCCGATGAGCCGGCTGCTCTGGGAGCAGTTGCCATTGTCCCTGCGGCAAAAAGTTCAAGATTTGAACCCGGCCGCCTTCCAGGTTCCGCCCTTGCGCGACGAGTTTATCCGGGAAGTTGGCCAAGCGATGGCGGAGGCTGACTTGTGGCCTGCGGCGGCGGAGATGGGGCTTGCACCGCCGGCTGAGGTGGCGGAATTGGCGGGGAAACGCGCTGCCAAGGCTGATTTTTTCCGTGTGAACCGCTATTTGCTTGGTTTGGCGTTCAAAGCGGAGGTGGTGTTCGTCCGGCGATTGGCGGCCAGCCCGTGGGATTTCGAGTCCTGGCATTTCACCGATCTGACCGGCGTGGTCCGGCAGTGCCGGGACGGAACGGACGTCTTTACGCGCACCCTGCGGGATGAATTGCCGGCCCGAATCCGCCATTTGCTGGCTAATTTCTCTCCGGGACAATTTGTGGTGGAGCCTTTGTTGAGCGACTTCCTGGGAGCGATCAATGAACTGATCGCCACGGTAGATTTAATCGGCCTGGGCGCCCGCGCCGAAATGAATCTGCCGCAGGAAATGCGCGATTTAGCCGCCAGCAAACCTTCCGGAGCGGTGTTGGCCAGGCTCAACCGCTCTTTGGTGGTGCAGGGTTTTAGCGGCAAGATTACGGCCGGTTTCGGCGAGATGCAGCGGGATCGGACCCTGACCCGGTTTTTGGACATCTTTCAGCATCGCATGGCCTGCCATTTTTACCGCGCCTGGGCGATCAACCAGAAATCAGCCGACTTGGACCGTCCGGACAATCCGAAAGCCGGGGAGCGGCAAAAGTTTCCCTTTTACCTTTCGTCTCTGCTGGGCGCCGGCCTGGATTCGTCGCCGGTGGACGACGGCATCTCTGCTTTCAGCCGCATTTATTATTCCGGTCATCTCTTGAGTCAGTCCAGAAGCATGGCTGGTTTGCGGGCCATCCTGGAGGATTACTTCGGGGTTCCGACCCGGCTGGTTCCTTTCGCGGGCCGCTGGCTGCCGTTGCCGGCGGAGAATCAGTGCCGGGTGGGCCAATGGCCTGCCACCGGAACGGTGGGCCGGTCCGTCATCGTGGGAAGCCGGTTATGGGATTGCAAATTGAGCTTCCGCATCCGGATGGGGCCGATGGGGCTGGGCGACTTTACCCGCCTGCTCCCGCAACGGCAGATCATTTGCAGCCGGTGCCGCCAGCCGCTCGAGCCGGCAAGCCGCCAGCAGGCTTTGCTTAACAGGCTGCCGGAAAGCGTGACCAACGCCCTCTCCAGCCAAGGCGGATGTCCCCACTGCCACTACACCGGGCCGGAGGACTGGGACACGGAGATGCACCTGGCCGGGGGCGGCCCGGCCGGGGGCTCCAAGAGAATCGTCTGCAAGAAATGCCGCACTCCCTTCGGTCCGGAGGAGCTGCAAAGCGAGCTGCAAAGCCTGGCGGCCGGGCAGGTGGCCGCCCGCCTGGCCAGGAGCGCCCGGCTGTGCCGCGTGCCTGGCCAGCCGGGGCCGGGATTGGCGGGTGGTGGAAGTGGGATCCTTCCACCGATTGAAATCATGGATCAAGAATTATTTTGGGGATGAGTATTTTTGGGACCTGCAATTGATCCTGCGCAAGGAGGAGGCGCCGGCCGCGCAACTGGGCCGCGCGGGGCGTTTGGGGCAGACGATATGGTGCCAGGGCGCTCCCCCCGAAATGGATTTGGAGGACATGATCATCGCACCGGAAGACAACTGGCAGCCCGGGAACAACTAGAAAACCGCAACCCCTCAACCCCAGACCCGCATGGCAGAAATTCAACGCGCAACCCTCTTCGGCAAACTCAACAGCGTCGGCTACAAATCGGCGGAATCGGCCACCGTGTTTTGCAAGCTGCGGGGCAATCCTTATGTCGAGCTGGTCCACTGGCTGCACCAGATTCTTCAACTCCAGGATTCGGATTTTCATCATGTCATCCGCTTTTTTTCCCTGGACCCTTCGCGTCTGGCCGCCGATCTGACGGCGGCGCTGGATCGTTTGCCCCGCGGGGCCACCTCCATCCAGGACTTCTCCCCGCACCTGGAGGAGGCGATCGAACGGGGCTGGGTTTACGCCACCCTGCTCTTTGGCGAGGCCCAGGTGCGGACCGGCCATGTGATTTATGCCTTGCTGGAAACGCCTTCGGTCAAAGGTGTTTTTCTCGGTCTTTCACGGGAGCTGGCCAAAATCAAGGCCGAACGGCTGGCCGATGAATTCGCCGCGGTCACGGCCGGCTCGCCGGAGGAATCCATGGCCGCCTCCGACGGCTCGGGCTTGAGCGCCGGGGCCGCGCCGGGGGATGTGGCCGGGGCGCTGGCGCCGGCGGCCATGGGCAAACAGGAGGCCCTGGCCCGGTTTTCCGTTGACTTGACAGAAAAGGCGCGGCAGGGGGAGATTGATCCGATCGTCGGGCGGGACGAGGAAATCCGCCAGTTGGTGGATGTGCTGATGCGCCGCCGCCAGAACAACCCCATCCTGACCGGCGAGGCGGGAGTGGGCAAGACGGCGGTGGTGGACGGCTTCGCCCTGCGCATCGCGGCCGGGGATGTGCCGCCGGCGCTGAAGGGCGTCTCGATCCGCAGTTTGGACACCGGCGCCCTCCAAGCCGGAGCCAGCATGAAGGGGGAATTCGAGCAACGGTTGCGCCAGGTCATAGAAGAGGCCCAGAAATCGCCCAAGCCGGTCATACTTTTTATTGATGAAGTTCATGTGCTGCTCGGGGCCGGCGGCTCCGGCGACGCGGCCAATCTGCTCAAGCCGGCCCTGGCGCGCGGCACCTTGCGCACCATTGCCGCCACCACCTGGGACGAATACAAAAAACACATTGAGAAAGACCCCGCCCTCACGCGGCGATTCCAAGTGGTCAAAGTGGAGGAACCCTCCGAAGCCAAAACGGTGCTGATGATGCGGGGCATCGTGGCGCCCTTTGAAAAGCACCACCGCGTGCAGATTCTCGATGAAGCGATCGAGGCGGCGGTCAAGCTTTCCCATCGTTACATCCCCTCCCGCCAGCTTCCCGACAAGGCGGTGAGTCTGATTGACACCGCCTCCGCGCGCGTGGCGGTCAGCCAGCACGCCGTGCCGGCGGCCGTGGATGACAACCGGCGGCGCATCCAGGCCTTGGAGACCGAGCAGGGAATTCTACAGCGGGAAACGGCGGTCGGCTCCGACCACGCCGCCCGCCTGGCGGGCCTGGCCGAGGCACTCGCCCGCGAGCGGACCCAGCTCGCCGAGCTGGAAAAGCGATGGAACGAGGAAAAGGGGCTGGTCAGTCAAATCCTGGAATTACGCGCGCAACTTACCGGCAAAGACAGCCCGGCGGATTCGCCCGCAGCCGCGGCCGGGACCGGGGCCGCGGCGGGCGGTGACAAAGAGAGCGCGCCCGGCGCCACCGGCGAGACGAAGCTGGGGCAATTGCGCCAATGCCAGGAGAAGCTGGCCGCCTTTCAAGGGGAAGCGCCGCTGATTTTTCCCAGCGTGGACCAAAACGCCATCGCGGCGGTGGTGGCCGATTGGACCGGAATTCCCGTGGGGCGCATGGTCAAAAACGAAATCGAGCAAGTGCTCAAGCTGGCCGACGTGCTGGAACGGCGCGTCATCGGCCAGCGGCACGCCTTGGAAACGATCGCCCGCCGCATCCAAACCAGCCGGGCGCGTCTGGACAATCCCAGCAAGCCGGTTGGGGTCTTCATGCTGGTCGGCCCCAGCGGCACGGGCAAGACGGAAACCGCCCTGACCTTGGCGGAAGCCCTTTACGGCGGCGAACACAACCTGATCACGATCAACATGAGTGAATTTCAGGAAGCCCACACCGTCAGCACCCTGAAAGGCTCGCCGCCGGGTTATGTCGGCTACGGCGAAGGCGGGGTGCTGACCGAAGCCGTCCGCCGCCGCCCCTACAGCGTGGTGTTGCTGGATGAAGTGGAAAAAGCGCATCCCGACGTTCACGAGATCTTCTTCCAGGTCTTTGACAAGGGCCACATGGAAGACGCGGAGGGCCGGGACATTGACTTCAAAAACACCATCATTATCTTGACTAGCAACGCCGCGCAGGACATCATTATCAACATGTGCAAAGACCCCGACCTGATGCCCAACGCCGAGGGTATGGAAAAAGCCATGCGCGGCCCTCTGACCAAGGTGTTTCCCGACGCCCTGCTCAACCGCCTGGTCGTGGTGCCCTATTACCCGATCAGCAAGGAAATGCTCAAACGGATCATCCAACTCAACTTAAAGCGCGTGGAAAAGCGGGTCCTGGAGAACCACGAAGTTCCCTTCACCTACGAGGCCAGCGTGCCGGAACTGATTGCCAAGCGTTGCAGCGAGCTGGAGCGCGGCGCGCGCATGGTGGATGCGCTCATCACCAACACCCTCCTGCCGGAGATCGGCCGCGAATTTCTCAACCGCCTCTTCACGGGCGGCGAGATCAAGCGGGTGCATGTCAATGTGAAGGAGGACAATTTCGCGTTTGCCTTTGAGTGAGACCGTATGAGCGATAGCACCGATGTGTTAGTCAGTTCGCTGAAGCCGTCCTTGGAGAGTTTCGAAGGCCGTTCGCCTTGGCTGTATCTGGACTTTCTGGGACACTTGACCATTGGCATCGGCCACTTGGTTCACAAAAAGGGAGGCACACCGCAAGCGCTGGAATCAGGTATAAAACTGGTTTGGTCTTACGGAATGACCCAGATTCGCGCGGATGCGGGATTTGCCAAAGAATATCTGAGTGTTTGCCGCTCGGCGCCTCCCGGGCCGGTGACAGGCGAGTCACATGCCGCTGTTTACAACCGAACGATGAAAGCCGCGATTACGCATCTTGGTTCAATAGCATCGTATGGCTCTCTCTTAACGCGGATTGGAGAGAGCACCGGCGCGATAGCGGCTGCTGCTGCGGATAATCCCCTCGTGCCTGGAGTTTGGGGCTACCCTCTTCCGGCCTCGACGTGCGATCAACAGAATATTAGGGTATTGATTCAGGAGGCGCAAAGCATCGAGCAACTGCCCGTCGGTTGGAAGCTGCCGGTAGATTATTTCGAATGTTTCAATAGTTTTAAGCTGACTGCTCCGGCGGTTGATAAATTGTTGCAGGACGATATCGGCAAAAAGATTGTCGAAGTCAAAGGTGAGCCCAGCTTTAAGGAATTTGATGGTTTTCCTGTCCCTGCGCAAGTTGCCGTGCTTGATTTATCATTCCAATATGGCGCCTGCGGTTTGTCTCATCAGACGGCTTTCGCTGCCGCAGTTAAAAATAAGGAATGGCTGGCGGCTGAGAAAGCATGTCCGACTAATGATGCTCAAGCCGACCGCACCAAATTTAGAAAGAACAATCTCCATCAGGCCGCGAAACCGTAACCAAGGCAACACCCATGCCCGCCACCCAAACACAACGCAACGTAGCCATCGGCACCGCGCTGGGCGATGATGTGCTGCTCGTCAAATCGGTTGCCATCACGGAACGGCTCGGACGGCTGTTTCAAATCGAGGCGGACCTGGCCAGCGAACAGGGATCGGTCAACTTTGACGATATTCTGGGTAAAAACGCCACCATTCGCCTGGAGCTGCCCAATCAGAAAACCCGCTATTTCAACGGCAACGTCAGCCGCTTTGTGCAGACGCGCATGGAAGGCCGCTACGCCCATTATCGGGCCACGCTGGTTCCCTGGCTCTGGTTCCTCACCCGCACGGCCGATTGCCGCATCTTCCAGAGCATGAAGGTGCCGGACATTGTCAAACAGGTCTTCCGCGACCAGGGTTTCGCCGATGTTCGCGACGCGCTGACCGGCAGTTATTTGACCTGGGATTACTGCGTGCAATACCGCGAGACGGACTTTAATTTTGTCAGCCGCCTCATGGAGCAGGAAGGCATCTACTATTTCTTCGAGCACGAAAACGGCAAGCACACCCTCGTCCTGGCCGACGACAAATCCGCCCACAAGCCGTTCCCGGATTACGCCACCATCAACTATCGCGCCGAAGTCACCGGGGTGCGCACGGAGGAATACATTTCCGACTGGATTTTGCAAAAGGAGGTGCAAACCGGCGTCTATAGCCTGAACGATTTCAATTTTACCACGCCGAAAAGTTCCTTGCTGGCCAAGTCGCAAGTGAGCCAGGCTCATGCCCAATCCAACTTCGAAATCTACGATTACCCTGGTGAATACGACGACCAAGGGGAGGGGCAAAGCCTTTACTCCAAGCTCCGCATCCAGGAACACCAGGCGCAACACGAAGTCGCCCAGGGCCACGGCAATGCCCGCGGCCTGGCCAGCGGCGCCATCTTCACCCTCGACCTCTTTCCGCGCAGCGATCAGAACCGCGATTACCTGATCACCGAAACCTACATCCACATCACGGGCGACATCTACGAGGGCCGCGGCGGCGGCGGCCGCGGCGAGTTTTACACTTGCGCCTTCAGCGCCATACCGTCGGATGTTCCCTATCGCCCCCCCCGGCTGACGCCCAAACCGCTCATCCAAGGGCCGCAAACCGCCATGGTGGTCGGAACCAAAGGGGAGGAAATAATGACCGATAAATACGGCCGGGTCAAGCTCCAGTTCCACTGGGACCGCTATAGCAAAGGGGACGAGAACTCCTCCTGTTGGGTGAGGGTTTCGCAGGCCTGGGCCGGGAAGAACTGGGGAGCCATCTACATTCCGCGCATCGGCCAGGAAGTCATCGTGGAATTCCTCGAGGGGGACCCCGACCAGCCGATCATCACCGGCCGGGTTTACAACGCCGTGGCCATGCCGCCCTATGCTTTGCCGGGAGAAATGACTAAGAGGTACTGTCAAGACCAATTCCACCAAAGGCGGGCAGGGCTTCAATGAAATCCGCTTTGAGGACAAGAAGGGGGCGGAACAAATCTTCATCCACGGCGAGAAGAACCAGGACATTCGCATCAAGAGCGATTGCTTCGAATGGATTGGCAACAACCGCCATTTGGTGGTCACGAAGGACCAACTCGAGCACGTCGAAAACAACCGCAATGAAACGGTGGATGCCGACCACAAGGAGCAAATCGGCAAGGACAGGCATTTGAACGTCACGGGCAAAGAGGCGGTGGCGATTGGCGGCAGCAAATCCCTCACCGTGGGGGGCGACGTCATTGAGGTGTTCAAAGGCAACCATTCCGAGCAGGTCACCAGCGATTATTATCTCAAGGCCGACAACATCGTCATCGAAGGCATGACCAACGTGACGATCAAGGTGGGGCAGTCCTACATTGCCATTGAGGCGGGGGGCATCTCCATCGGCACCAGTGGAACGATGGAGTTGAAGGACAGCGGCGGCTTGACCATCCAATCCGACGCCACCGCCACCATCAAGTCCAGCGGAGCGCTCTCGGTCCAATCGCAGGCCTCGGCCGAGCTCAAGGCGCCGCAAACCAGCGTCAAGGGCGATGCCATGACGACCATCAAAGGCGGCGCCGTCATGATCAACTGATCCCAAATCCAGCCCCGACATGCCCAGTCCAAAAAGTGGAAACGCCGGTTCGGCGGTCTCGCCCGCCGCTCCCGATGCGGCCGTGGACGCCGACGACGCGGTGGCCGGCGACGTTGACCAGGCCCAGGGCGCCTCGGCCACCAAGGCGGCGAGCAGCCAGGACTCCGTCAAGGTCAAGCCCTACAAACCGCCGCAAACCAAGGAGGAAAAAGCGCAAAAGCCAAGCTGGATCGAGATCGTGATGGTGGATGAACAAGGGAACCCGGTGCCAAGCCTGGCCTACAGCATCACCCTGCCCGACGGCGAAACCGTGGCCGAGGGCACCCTGGACGACAAGGGCTTTGCCCGCGTGGACGGCATCGAACCAGGAACGTGCCAAATCACGTTTCCCGACCTGGACAAGGAAGCATGGGAGAAGGCCTGACAACGCAGAATCTGGTTTGTAGGGAACCCTCGTGCCCGTCCCGCCCCCGCCCATAGGCGCGCCGGTGAAGTCCGAAAACGCGTCAGGAAAAATGCTTGCAAAAAGCCTGAAATGGGCCAAAATCAGCCGCAGATTAGTCGCAGACGCTCTTGTTTTTTATGTCTGAAGACTACGAAGTTCAGGAAGGTGACTGCATCAGCAGCATCGCCCACGAGCATGGTTTCCTCTGGGAAACTTTGTGGAACCATTCTGCCAACTCAGGGCTGAACCAGCAGAGGAAGGACCCGAACATCTTAATGGAGGGCGATATTGTCCACATCCCCGACAAGACTAAAAAACAAGAAAGCGGCGCCACGGAAGCGAAGCACAAGTTCAAGCTCAAGGGTGTGCCAGCCAAGCTCAAGCTCAAACTGATGCGTCCCAAGGCTGGCAGCAGCCCGCCGGACGCGCCCGCGGCGGATGGTGGCGGCGGGGGTTCCCCCTCGAATGGGGCGGATCCAGATTACAAGGCACCCAAGAACGAGGAAGAACCGATGAAGGCAGCGCCCTACGTGTTGGAGGTGGACGGCGCGCCCGTGGCCCAGGGCACCACGGATGGCGATGGTTGCGTGGAGATTCCGATCTTGCCCGACGCGCGCGCCGGGAAGTTGATCATCAACAAGGGCAGCCCCGACGAGAAAACCATCACGCTTGACCTTGGCGGCATGGACCCAATTGATGAGGTTGCCGGTGTGCGCAAGCGTCTTGGAAACCTCGGCTATTTCTGCGATGCCGAAGGCCCGGCGGATACATCGGATCTTAAGGACGCGCTGCGAGCATTCCAGGAGCGGAACTCTCTGGACATCACCGGCAATATCGATGATGCGACCAAAAACAAGCTCAAGGAAAGCCACGGCAGCTAAACCGAAATCACTCTCAAAGGATCTTTCCATGCCTGTCAGCAAAATTAAGATTTCGTTCGTGAGCGTCGGCGTCGCCGATACCGCTGATATCTGGGGCGACGATACGTGGGGATTCTCGGCCAGCATCAACGGCGACTTCGTGGGCAATGTCATGGATGAGTTCACCGCCAGGGATAAGGGAATTATTGTCCTCCCCGCCAAATGGAGCGCGGAAATCGATGTCAGCCAACAAACCAAGTTCATCTACGGTGTGAAAGTGAAGTTTGCCGTCATAAAGTTGGATGGTGTTGACAGTCTTGGAGAGGTCAGCTACGAGTTCAAATACCCTTTTGCCAGGGGCAAAACGATCTCCATCGATTCGCCCGTGCAGCACGGCCTTTTTGCGGATCACCAATATTACACCCTCCAAGTGAGATTGGATGTGCTGGAGGTGAAGTCATTTAAACCCAAATTCGGCTCGTGGCAAAACTTCGTGAAAGCCAGCCGCCAGAACAAAAAGAGCAAGACTTTTACGACGGTCTCAGTCAATCAGGTGCTTCCCCGCGTGGAGGTTTGCCCGGTGGTTCCCAGCCCGGAGTGGCCATCCATGATGCCCAAGCGGCCCGATATCGCCATTAAATCCGGACTGTGGCCCGGCTTGGATACGCCCCAGAACGCACCCGTCACGCTTTGGCCGCTGCCGCCTCTCAACTCGACCTATAATCCTTCATTAATCCCGATCATCCCCAAGACGGACCCGGACTTCGCAAAGAAAGTGGCCAAGCTGGCGGTCACCTATTTCGAGCCGGGCGACCTCGATTTGAGCAAGCTGACTTGGAAGGTAAAGACCGGACCGTCGGAAATCGTCGGCAGCAACAAGGGCGTCAAGATTAAACTCCTGGGGACGGGGAGTGGCGCCAGCGATCAGTTGACCGAAGTCGAGGTCCGCTGGGATGGCCGGAATGGCCCATTGCTCGCCACCTTCCGGGCCTGGGTCGGGAACATCAAGACGGCCATGTACCGCATCAACCTCATCAATGGTCCCACCCCCGCCACTAGCGTGGCGTTCCCGCCGCAGGATTACAAAAACCAAGTCGAGATGGCGCGCTGCCTCTACTGGCAGGCAGGCATCGCCCTGGTCCCCGATACCGACACGACTTGTTGGGATGGCGCCACCAGGACGGATCCTTCTACTGGTGCGGCGTTGCCCCCGGGAGTGTTTATTGTGCCCGTAACCGACCCAACCTTGACAGTCAATGTGAATAATTTCGCGCCGACGCCCGCCTCGCGCTTGAACTGCCGGCCCGGCGTTCTGCACGCCGTTTACGTTTGCTCCACGCCCGCCCCCATCCGTGCGGCGGCCACCGATATACAGGGTGTTGATGGACAGGACTATGCACTCGGCGGCACTCCAAGCTCTTCGTGGGGCCTGCCCAGCGGCGTGCCCCCCGACGACCCGGCCGGAACCCTCACGATGAAGACGTTCGCCTCAAGCAATCGTCCATCCAAAAAAGCCGTGGGAGACGATGCTTACGTGACGGCGCGGCACGCCGTTGATCCGAGTTTCACCGCCGCTTCGATGGCAAAGATCTACGCAGCGGTGTTGCCTTCCGCCTGGACAACCGTTTTCGGGTCGGGCACCGACCCCAATGCCGGCGTCAACGTAGGTCACGAATTGGGCCATGTCCTTGGCCTCATGCACCGCGGCCACACCAATCAGAGTAAGAAAGGTCCGTTTGGTTCCGATGATAAGATCGACTGTATGGGCATGGACGGCGTGGCGCGCGGACATCCATGGCACGAGAACATCATGACCTACGGCTACGCGGGAAATACCGGCGGCGTCACGCGCGCGCAGGACATTGACCTCCTCCAAACGGCGGTCATCCGCAAACACCCTGCCTGCAAGTGAATTCAGCCCATGCCTAAGGACGCTTCCATTTTTCAAACCTCGAGAGATCCAAAGTTGCTCGTGGACACCGCGGTTGAATTCGCCGCCAGCGAGCAGGCGTCCGACCAGGTGACCCTGGCCGGGGTGCTCAACTCGCCTGACTTTTTGCAACGTCTGAACACTCCGCACGAGTACGACACCCTGATCACCAAGCAGTTGAGAGTGGCCAGGGTGATCAGGGCTTTGCGCGACAGTCCGCACGAGGCCTCCAAGCAAACGCTGACCAGGCTTGCGCAAGGCGGCCCGTTTACCGACCACAATTGGCGGCGTCAGGAACTGCTCGTGCGTGCGCTCGTCAGCGTCCGCCCGGCCACCCCGCCATCTGTCAAGTATTGGGACGAGCAGAGCACACCCGCCGCGGTCAACCGCCATGTCACGATTGAAATGCTGTGTGACAACGGCACCGGCCCGGCGTTGAGCTTGCTGGAAAGGAAACTTCTCGATCCCAAGCAGGAAAACATCTACAAGGTTTCATGGATCCATGCCTTCATGCTGCCACATCGCCACGACTTGCCATTGCTACAGGCGTCGGCGCGCATGTTGACCGGAAGTTTGCCTCCCGATCTCCGCTGCATATTACTGGAAACGTTGTGCGATTACGACGAGCGTTGGTATCCTTGTTGTTACCACCCCCAACCCCCGTCGCGCCTGTTGATCAAGGAAGAGGCAAAGCAGGTGCTGCGCGGGATTTGCCGGGCATGCCCGTGGAAAACATGGAACTGACGCCAGCCTTGAAGCTGGCGGTGGAGAAAACGTTGTTGGAAATTGGCGATCCGAAATAGAAAACGGTTCATCCCGATGCCTCCCGCCTCTTGGCGCGACTGGCGCAAAAAAAACTTCCCAATGAAAACACAAAGATGGCGCATCTGGAGTGACGATCATCGGCGTCCCGGGGCCTGGCGCGCGGCGTTTGTGCTTTACGCCATTGCTTGCATGGCGCAAGCTGCCGTCATGTGCTCTGGCGCTCCTCCTCCAACCGGATCTTCCGGCGGTCTCGCCGCTCCGCCCCTGTCCAACGGGCCGGTCACGCCGGAAACCGAAGCGTTGCTCAAACACCTCGCCTCCTTGGCCGACAGCCAAAGCAACCAAGCTCAGAGTGAGCTTGCCAAGCAGTTGGCGGACGTCGCCACGCTCGACCGGCTGGACGAGCCGAAAGAACGCAACCAACGAACACCACAGGATCTTCGGGTTGCCCGCGTGTTCGATCATTTGCGTGACAATCCGTCACACGCCGCCGCGAACACCCTTTCGGCACTCTCCCGCAGTGAGGTGTTCAATTCAGATTGGCGTCTCCAAGCACTGGTGATTCGCGCGCTGGGCACACAGCGTCCGTTGCTCGCTGAGTCCGCGGCTTTTCTGGATGCCCAAAGCCAGTCTAATTCGCTCAACTTGCAGAATGTAATCATCACCCTCATTGAAAATGAGTCGGCCCCGGCGGCCGCACTGCTCGGTCGCAAGTTGGAGGACTCAAACCTCGACGATAATAACAAGATTTCCTGGATACGCTACCAGCTCCTGCCCAAGCGCCGGTCGGCGCAATTGCTGTATGGCGTCGAAAAATGGCTTGCCGCCGGCAAGCTCGATGAGACGGTGCGAATCGCCTTGGTGGATGCTCTTTTTGATTACCGACCGCGCGAGTGGGGTGGCACGGATCTGCCGGCTCCTCCGAGCGAGAGTTCCACCAGTGCAGAGGCGGCCAAGGTTGTGCGCCGCATCGCGGAGTTGGTGCTGGCTTCCAATTATCCCTCGTCCGTGAGAGATTCCGTCCGTCAAACACTGACAAGATTGCCTTGACACCTTGCCCGGGCCATCACCCAGGAGTGGAATAGATGCTTGTTTGAAAACCCTTGAAGCCGGAATCGCTTCGGCTGAGCCGGCGGTCCGTTCTGGATTTCATTTGGCGCGGACCAAATGGCTTGACAAAACAAAATAATGGTTGACTTTATTGAACTTGATCTATGCCCTCACCAAAAAGTGGAAATGCCGGTTCGACGGTTTCGCCCGCCGCTCCCGACACGGCTGCGGAGGCCGACGACGCCGTCGCCGGCGACGTTGACCAGGCCCAGGGCGGCTCGGCCACCAAGGCGGCGAGCAGCCAGGACTCCGCCCAGGTCAAGCCCTACAAACCCCCGCAAACGCAGGAGGAAAAAAAGAAAAAAACAAGCTGGATCGAGATCGAACTGGTGGATGCCCAAAACAACCCCGTGCCCGGCGAAGCCTACAGCATCACCCTGCCCGACGGCGAAACCGTCGCGGAGGGGACCCTGGACGAGAAAGGCTTCGCCCGCGTGGACGGCATCGAACCGGGAACGTGCAAAGTCACTTTCCCGGAAATGGATGGGAGGTCTTGGACCAAGACGTGAATTCCTTTCTATGAGCAGAAGCAAACCGCCCGAAGACGGCAAACATCAAGTGGAGGACGGGGAGTGGGCCGGGAGCATTGCCGCCGCCTACGGTTATTTGGATTGGGAGCACGATGTCTGGAAACGGGGCGAAAATGCCGCCTTGCGTGAACGCCGCCCAAATCCGCGTGTTCTGGGCGAAGGGGATGTTCTGTTTATTCCACCATGGGAAGAGAAGAAAGAATCCTGCGCGACGGAGTTGAAGCACCGATTCAAGCTCAAGGCGCCCACCGAACTCCTGCGCATCCGGCTGCTGGACCTGGAGGGCAAACCGCTGAAGAACGAAGACTATGCGCTGCAGATTGATTACGCTCCAGGCGGAGGCAAATACGAACAAAAAAACAAGCAAACCGATGGCGATGGCTTTCTGCAAGAGTGCATTCCTTCGACCGCGATGAAAGGCCTGCTCAGCTTTGCCAAAGCGCCGCAAAAGATCCTGCTGCGCCTGGGTTATCTCACTCCGATGGATCTGAATGACAACCCCAAATTGATCCGCGGAGCACAGCAGCGCTTGCTGGCCATTGGCTTCGATCCCGGTTCCATTGATGGCTTGGATGGGCCCAGAACCCAAAGCGCCGTCACGGCCTTCCAGCAGTTCTGCGCCGACAACAAGAACCAGGGCAATGCCCGGATCATTGATGCCGGCCCCGTCAACGGAACCATCGGCAAGATGACCCGGGATGCCTTGTTAAAGTACTACGGCTGTTGAACAGGCTCGCCATGCCCGACAATAACAAACTCCTTCAGGTCAAGATCACCATTGACGACCAGGGCAAAATCGGCAAGGTGGTGCATCCGGACTGCAAACTAAACAGGGATGCCGATCTGCCATTTTCCGGAAGACAGTACGGATGGCGCCTGGCCGGTTATAATGACACGGGCCTGGATCTGAAAGCGTTCTTCGCCCAAGCAGTGGACGTGGCCACCAATTCGCCGGATAAGAAAGAAGATTTTAATACGATCCAATTCCGGGGTCCTGAATTGCTTAAGTTGGATGTTGGCCACTGGGGGGCCTACCACCGCTGGCGCGAGTACCCCGGCGGCCCGGATGCGGATGACGCTTCCAAGGAGAAAGGCATCCAGCGGGAGTTCGGCCTGATTGAAAACCATCATGTTTGGCTTTGCCGCTTCAACGGCCAGCAGGCCGTTCCTGCCACGCTCTCCAATTTTCAGTCCGCCAAGGCCACCTTGGCCGCTCAAATCCTCAACAACCTGGCTCCGGGCTTTGGCATTGATATCGTCGCAGATGCTCCGGTCACCGATCCGCGCTCGGCCGAGTTGGACAACCAGACCCTTTACGTCATCTTTCCTGACTTGCACCTGCCCGAAACCCTGCCGGACTTTCCCCTCCCGGCGCAACGTCATCCGGTCGTCGCGGCGCGCCCGACTCCGCAACGCAATCCGAACGCCGATGCGCGCAAGGCGTTGCGCAAGTTCCTGGTCAATGCGCAACACCAGCCGGGCTGGCTGGGCGCCAACCCGCTGGGCGAGAGCGACCAGCAAAAGGTGCAGGCTTATCTGGAAGCCATTCACGTTGAACCCGGGGCACCGCTGCCCGAACAGCCCCTTTGGCCGGTGAAACCAGGCCTGCTTGATTTTTGGAAGCCGGCGGATTTCTCCCCGGAGCAGTTTCTGGCGGAGAAAGCCATTGTGGACCGGGAAATCATGCTGACCGGCACCTGGTTTTACGCCCGGGGGCCGGGTTGGAAGAAGGAGGCCCAGACCGATCGCGATACTTGGGCCGCAGCCGACGATGACGGGGACCCTACGCCGGCGATTGAACTCGCCCACTTGCTTTGCGCCATCAAGAAGGCGCGCCAGGACTCCGCTGCCAACATCCAGGTCATTCAAGTCGGGGACCTTTACGAACTCTGGTTGAACCATGAGTTTCTTTATCGCGACTTTCTCGTGGATACCTCCTTCAATGTGAGCGGGGCGGAGAAGCGCGCCTACTTCGGCATCTGGCAACAGGGCAGCAAATCGGATGACTATCAATACCGGTTGGATGCGGGCTTGCAGAATTCCGCCGGGGGCGGCTCCGCCAAAGAAAAGAGGTATGTTTATAATTATTGGCCCAAGGCGGACATGCTGTTGCGCTACAGGATCGGCGAACCAATGTATGCAGGACTCGACGACGATGATCTCCTGGAGGAGTTGTCCCTTCGGCCGCCGCAATTGCAGCGGGTGCAGGGCCTCTTGAAAGACCGGGTGGATCGGGTCCGCGCCTATTCGCTCCACCAACCCAACACGCCGGCTTGCGCGAGTCTTCTCGCCATGGATCCTGCCGTGCTCGATTTCAAGTATTTCTACCGCAGACAAAGGGACCTGAGGAAAGGCGGGACTGAATACGGCCCGGGCCAGGAGACGGAAAGGGAATATTTTATAGATCCGAATGGCCGCAAGGAGGTTTTTTGGAATGAAATGATCCTCAAACTTTTGGGTGACCTTGATTTCCGGAATATCGGCGGCAACCATGATGGTTATCGTTCGGATCCGTTGGTGAACGTGCTGCTGGATGACGTCGATCAGGCGGAGACGGTCATTAGCGAGCCGGGTTTGTGGATCGAACACAGCCATCGTTGGGACGAGTTCAACCGCGATGGCATGGCCTTTGGCGCGGGCGCGGCCAACTACGTGTATTATTACTTCACCAGCCTCTGCTCCAAGAGCGCCGGCTGGTGGGAGGATATGCTCGGGCAGCAGGAGCAGAAATGCTTTGTTCCAGGCGCGGCCTTTTGGTTTGGGGTTGCCAATTTTGGGGACGACCTGAAATGGGCCGCCGACCAGGGCATTCCCGGCAGCGTCCAGCCTTTCGGCGTTTACGTTTCCGGCCACACCCACAGCGCCAGCCTGGCCCGCATCACCTTCGATTTGCCCCCCAAGTTAAAACAACCCAAACCCGCCGTGCCTGCTGCCCAGACCGCTGATCCCAACCAAACAGGTCCAACAGGGTGGTGACATGCTTTAATCTCGACAAAACCGCTCTTTCATCTCCACATATCAGCCATGGATATTCCACACACCAACATAGTTTACCACTTCGAACAGCGCGTCGAAATCATGTATCGCGAATCCGAAAAGACCAGCCCGACCAACGAGGCCTATCAACGTCAAGGCCTGATCCTCCTCTCCACCGGAGTCGAAGACTCTCGTTGGAAACGGGAGATAGCAGAATACGAAGTCGCGCCGGCTGAACTCGACAAAATCCGCCAGCGGGACAAGGTGGATCGTGCTGAACTCCAGAAGGCGCAGCTCAAGGCCCTGGGCGCCCGGCGCACCCCCTTTGGCCTGGACTTCTCCGTCGAGGTGGACTCTGACATGCACAATAAGGAGGTCGTTATGACGGGCACCCAGGGCGCGCCTCTCCGGCAAGACCTGCTCTACCTTCCCACACTCCTGCCGGCCGTCCCGGATAAGCGCCCGGAACCCGGGGATGAATGGAACGGCGCCATTGAGATTGCCGGCGGCCCCGCCAGATTCCGCGTTTCCTATACCGCAAAAATGCTGGAACGAATAGGTGACGACCCCAAAATCAACGTGACGCTTCAGCCCCAAAGCGCCACCCAGACCGTCAAGGATTTCACTTTCACCCTTTCCCCGCAAGGCCACTTGGTAACCCTCATTGCCAAAGCCGGCGGTTCGCCGCTATCTTCCGAAGGAGACTTCCGCATCAGC
Source organism: uncultured Verrucomicrobiae bacterium (assembly GCA_963707025.1). GTDB lineage: Bacteria > Verrucomicrobiota > Verrucomicrobiia > Limisphaerales > Palsa-1400 > JBEKOF01. Next base: position 421,875 of record CAVPOM010000012.1, read on the forward strand.
ATCCGGGCCAAATTCGACCGCGACGGCACCCCCGTTGACGTTGAGGTCTTGAACTGCCACCAAACATTCACTCTGACGCGCGTCCCCGCCTCTTTTAATGACGACACTTTCCTGCCGGCAGGATGGAAATTGCCCCCAGAAAAGAAGCCAAATCCGCCTTGAAAAATCTGTTCATTCCCCGTGGAATACTGACCATTAGATCAAACCTATGCCCAGTCCAAAAAGTGGAAATGCCGGCACGGCGGTTTCGCCCGCCGCTCCCGACACGGCCGCGGAGGCCGACGACGCCGTCGCCGGCGACGTTGACCAGGCCCAGGGCGGCTCGGCCACCAGGGCGGCGAGCAGCCAGGACTCCGTCCTGGTCAAACCCTGCAAACGCCCGCAAACCCAGGAGGAAAAAGAGAAAAAACCAAGCTGGATTGAGATCAAACCCGTGCATGAGCAGAACAACCCAGTGGCAGGCGAACCCTACAGCATCACCCTTCCCGACGGCGAAACCGTCGCCGAAGGCACGCTCTACGAGAAGGGTCTCGCCCGCGTGGACGGCATCGAACCGGGAACGTGCCGAATCACCTTTCCGCAACGGGATAAAGAAGCCTGGAAGAAGGCCTGAGCGCGCAGCATTTTGCCTTTTATGGCTGAAGACTACACCGTGGAACCAGGCGACTGCATGAGCAGCATCGCCTATGAGCGCGGCTTCTTTTGGAAAACGCTGTGGAACGATTCCTCCAACGCCGAGCTCAAAGCCAGGCGCAAAAACCCAAATGTGCTGATGACCGGCGACGTCGTCCACATTCCCGACTTGACCGTCAAGAAGGAACCGGGCGCGACGGAAACCACCCACAAGTTCATGCTCAAGGGCGTGCCGGAGATATTGCGCATGAAACTGCTGGACGCCAACCATCAGCCGCGCGCCAACCTCGACTACCTCATTGTCATCGAGGGCAACTCCCGGAAAGGCAAGACCGACGGCAACGGCGAGCTAAAAGAAAGCATCCCGCCCAACGCCAAGGCCGGCAAGCTCACGTTCGCGACCTGTCCGGACAAGACCGGCAAGCCGATTCCGGGAAAGCCAAAAAACCAGGTCATGAACTTGCAGTTGGGCAACCTCAATCCCGTTTCCGAGGTGAGCGGCCTCAAGTCCAGATTGGCCAACCTGGGATTTTACAAAGGCCCGATTGACGATAATCTCGATAAGGCCGCCAAACAGGCCATTCGCGCTTTTCAGCGCCGGAAGGGCCTGCCGGTGACCGGCGTGGCCGATGAGGCCACCAAGGGCCAGTTACTAAAAATTCATGGCCACTGAACCGGCTTGGCCAGGTGCCCGGTATGAAAGCGGGCAAATCGCCAAACGACAACAGATTTTGAGAAAATCACAAAAGTAAAAGTATGCCTGATGACCCCGATGCCGGCGCACCGCAGGATGGTGGCGCACCGCAAGATGGTGGAGCGCCGCAGGATGCCGGAGCGCCGCAGGATGCAGGCGCGCCTGCCGGAGCGCCGCAGGATGGTGGCGCACCGCAAGATGGTGGCGCACCGCAGGATGCCGCTGCGCCGCAGGATGCCGCCGCGCCACAGGATGTTGATGCGGCTCGGGGCGATGACACCAATACGACGGCAGATCCTGTCAATATCAGTCTGACCGTGCAATGCGGTCACACCACCAGCGGCCTCCGTCAGGTAGTCGGCAACCCGGGAGCGGACGGCAGGCTTCAGATTGTGCCGTCCGACGGGCAGAATAGCAATGCGGTGAGTCTAAAAATCGCGGCGCTCGTCCAAATACAAGGTCAAGAAAACACCGATGGAACCGATACCATTCAAGCCTCGATTACGGATAACTCCGGCAACGGAGTGCCCAACCCACAAATCGCGATTACCCAGGCCGATGCGCCCTCCGATGGCGACTGGCAGAGCGGCATGAGCGCGACGTTGCCGCCCATTCCAAGCCCTGGGGACAACAGCACCGTTTGGCTGGCGGACGCCCAAGCCACCGTGTGGAACGTCTTCGCGGCGGGCAATCCGGATGACACTCCCGTAAAAGTGCAAGTGGAGGCATTTCCCGCCTATGCCGTGCAGGGAGCGGTTAATCTGGATTTTTTAGGCGACGTCACCAAGAAGATCAACGACGCTTGCAAGAATGTCATCAACCCACTGACCGGCGGGACCGTTACCATAGAACCGCAGTTTCAGTTGCCGCAAGGAACGCTGCAGGTCTCGTGCGGCTGGAAGGAAAACAGCGACTGGCAGGCCTATTACGGTTGGAGCGTCGCTGCCGGACTCAACCCATTTTTTGGCATGGGAGTGAAGTTTGGGGTGGACTTTGTGGCGATAATCGGACTCTGCGCGGACATCCCTCCCATGATAACCAAGTATGCAGCCTCCCTTGTCCTCAGTGTGAAGGTGAGCGGCCAGGTGGGCATCAGCGGCACGGTCAGTTGTAATGGACCGCTTAGTTTTACGGGAACATTAAATCCCAATGGACAGATTTCCGTGGAGTTGGCCCTGACCGCGAAGGTCGGAAATGAAAATGTGTTGAGCGCCTCCATCTCGGGGGGCTGCACGGCGGGGATCAAGTGGGCCGGGCAAATTCCCCAGCCGGCCTCGCCCGGCGGAAGCGTGGTCTTGAAGCACACCCTCAATTTCACCGGCATCGTCCTGACCGTGACGATTGTCACCACCGCCTTTTCATGTGAGATGACCAACACCCAAAACTCGGTGAGTTTAATGTCCGCCGGTGATCCGGTGGCCTTGGATGACATCACCTTGATCGGCGCTGACAACAGTTAAAATTCCATGATACATCATTTGCTTAAACTTGTCACCGGCGGGCTGACCGCCAGCGCCGGCATTAATGGCGCTCCCCTTTTGATTGATTCGACCGGCATCGGGCTGAATGGGACCATGCCGGCCAACCCCTGGCTCAAACCCACGGGAAACACCCTCAGTATTTCTCTGGCCAGGCCGCCGGCCACGCCCAACGTCAACCTTGCCGAAGTCCAGGTTCGCGCCGAGGTTTACACCGTCCAGTCCGGTTCCCGCACCATGGAGCCGGAAACATGGCTGGCCAGATTCGCGTGGCATGCGGGCGATCCGGCCCCCTTGCCGGTGACTCGCGAGATTGCCTTTGAAATTGCGGCCCCGCCGCCGACCAGCCTGTGGGCCGAAGCGGCGCGGGTCAATGACCTTTCCGCGACGGACCAGCAACAGTTGAGGACGCTGATGCAAAAGCTGGCCGGGGCCATTCTAAGCCGCGACCTGGATGGCATCTCCGTTTTGCTGGATTACAAAACAATGGACTGCGCTTTGGCCAACGGCCAGGACCCGGATCGCATGCGCCAGGTCATTCGCGAGCTGTACACAACCGACATGTTCTCCGAACCATCACTCCGGGTGGAAGGGGCTGGAGCAAACGAGTTGGAATTTAAGCTGGTCGCCGGAGGCCAGGCCGTCTGGGTATTCCAAGGTCCGGGCAAACCCGCCTTGGTGGTGGTGTCGCCCAACAAGCGGTTCGGCCTGACGGTCTTTGCCGCCAAAACCGCAGGCGCCTGGAGGATTGTCAGATGAACCGGGGAAAACAGCCTCGTGCCTGGACAACACCGAGTTGATAGTTCCCCAAAGAGCACCTCATATATGATTCAAGCGCCACTCGTTAAAATCACCCAGCCTCCCAGCGAGGTTGCGGCCAAATACCAGCCGCATCCGGAAGCCAAGGCCTTGCTGCAGCCGGCGCAGACGCCGACGCAATACGCGGAGGCGTTGCAAAAGGGAAGCTTTTCGCACGACCAAATTCATTTCCTGGCGCACGGGATGCCGGAAAGGGAATCGGTCGGCTGGGCATGCAAAAGTTCCGCCAAAGTGTCCGATAAACTGGAACCGGCGGACAAGTCTGCCTTGGGCGCGGCCCAGGCATGGGTGAAAAATCCAACGCCCGCCAACCAAGCGGCGGCGGCGGCGGCAGCCGCCAAAACAAATTATCAGGGGCCGGGCGCCTGGGCGGCGCAAGGCGCGGCTTGGGCCAAGGCTCCAGGCGCGCCGGCCGCGCCCGCGGCGCCGAATCTCACCGGCCACGCTGTGGCGGGTTCGGTCATGCTGGCGGCCGCCAAGTCCGCCGGCAAAATGCCGGCAATCCAGCCTCCCGCGCTCGCGGCGCCAGCCATGCCGAAAGTTCCCACCCTCCAAGCGCCCCAGGTGGCCGCGCCGAAAGTTCCCGCGCTCCAACCGCCCCAGATGGCCCTGCCAAAGCCGCCGGCCCTCTCGCCCCCAAAGCCGCCCGCGCTGCCCGAACGGGTTGAAACTGCCAAAATCCACCAGCCCTTCATTGATCTGGGCCACGGCATCGCCAGCGGCCAGCACCCGTTTATTTGATTTCGCCCGTCCAGCTCAGAACAACATTTTTGCCGCGACCATTTGCAGCTTTTGGGTAGTGTCCCGATTTGTTGCAGCGTCGAGCCTGTGGCTCGAAATCGGCGCACATCCCCCTGCGCCAAGGCTACGGCGGACAGGGCGCCGACACTGCAACAATCAAATCAGCCCACTCCCAGCTTTTGGGAGCGCTTGACAGTCAGGCACAAATCCTCCATATTCCAACCATGCCGATGGCCGCTCGTTTAACCGACATGCATGTCTGCCCGATGGTGACGCCGGCTGTGCCGCCTGTTCCCCATGTCGGCGGCCCCATTACCGGCCCGGGCGCTCCCACCGTGTTGATCGGCGGCATGCCTGCGGCAGTGGTGGGTGACATGGTTGTTTGTGTCGGTCCGCCCGATACGATTGCCATGGGTTCAACCACGGTGTTGATTGGCGGCAAACCGGCCGCCCGCATGGGTGACCCCACTGCGCATGGCGGTTCGATTGTTCTTGGCTGTCCGACAGTGATGATTGGCGGATGAGCCGCCAGGACACCCTGGGTCCAACCCCGCACTTTCCTCCGACCTTGACTCGCGCCTAGAGCATTTTCTATTTAGATAGACGCATTCGGGGTTTGCTGCTATTTTCTGGTTATGAAAAGAGAATTATGCGTCCTTTGAGTCAGGATTTGCGTCAGCGGATCATTGCCGCGCGGGAGCGCGGGGAGGGCACTGGGGCAGTGTGCCAACGTTTTGGTGTCAGTCGTAAGAGCGTGGAGCGGTTTTGGAAACAGCACTGCCGGACGGGCGCGTGCGAGCCCAAACAGATTGGAGGTTACCGGCGCTCGCGCTTGGAAAAGCATGACCGAACCCTGTGCGGTTGGATTGCCGCTCAGTCGGACCTGACGTTGAGGGAGCTGCAAAAGCGGTGCCGGGAGCAACTGCATGTAGCCATCGGCATCACCGCGTTGTGGCACCGTTTGGAACGGCTCGGTCTGAGCTATAAAAAAAACGACGCGCGCCGCCGAGCAAGATCGGCCTGATGTCAAAGCCGCCCGGAGGCTTTGGCGCAGGCAACAGCCTGGCTGGGATGTCCGCCAGTTGGTATTTCTCGATGAAACCGGCTTGAACACCAAGATGGCCCGTCACTACGGGCACTGCCCGATGGGGCAGCGTTGCGCCAGCGCGGTCCCGCACGGTCACTGGCAAAGCTCCACCTTCCTGGCGGCCTTGCGCCACGAAAGCATCGAAGCGCCCTTCTTGGTCGAAGGGCCTGTCGATGCCGATACCCTCGCCCTCACGCCGCACATGGGCTGGAACAGTTGGTATGTATGGGAGAGCTGCTCATTGAGCCCGACGCAGTGAGTCAGCCGGCTTCGATCCTTGTTCCGAGGATCAGCCAACCACTTGGGAGCGGATGGTGAAGGTGCGGCACCGGTTTGCGGCGCCAAAGGTAGAGAGCGTTTACTTTGCCGTTGATACGGACGATGAATGAGGTGGGCCGCGCATTTAGCCTTTGCCGCGCGCCATTGGAAATCCCACTTTCGAACGTTTCATCCTCCCGCCGGCCCCTTAAGCCGCCGCACGCGGAGCAGGCACGCACGTATGGAGTCCTTGTTGTCCCGGCCATTTCCAACAACAGAGGCGCGCGTAGCGGCATGTTGCAGCCAAAGCAGCCGTATAGTGCAAAGCGGGCCTGAATGATTGCACCGACTATGGTGCGCCGCCGGATATATCGTGAGTAGATAAAAGATCTGTCTGGTCCATTCCTTCGCCGATGCCGTTGCCTTGTGCCTTCAACAAGGCTTCCTTCCGTGTCCAAGATCTGAAAAACGCATCGGTCTTTCTGTCGCTTGGAAGTGAATGCCATGGCGCACGTTCGCGTTCGTGGAAAAAATGCGCCACATTTTCCCCCGCCTCACAAACCGAATGGATGCGCTCGAGATCAACACCGACTTCGTGCGCGCTCGACACCGCATAAACAGCCAGGGCATCAGAATGCGCGAGCTTGAAATACAATCGATTCCGAGCGCCTGGCAGAGCAAGGCGGGGTTTGCCGTGGGTGCCATAGGAAAAAATCAATTGACCTGGGTTGGCGCGGAGCAACCAGGCAAGAATCTCCCGCAAAATTCCGCGGCCAGCCAGAAATCGTGTTTTGTGCCTTTCAAGATAAAACCGCGCAGCCTTCTCGCATTCATCGATTGATAATGTTTCTGCCAGGCGTTCAATTCGTGGGAGAGGCAAATCGAGGAGGGCGCAAAAGACATGGATCTCGTCCTTGATGAATTCCAAGTCTTCTGGCGGCGGGCCAAATAAAATGACCGGTATCATGCGTATTGGGTTAACTGGCTTTCTGCTTCCACCATGATATTTGTGGGGGTCAATGCGTGTTATACACCGGAGGCCGAGTCTCTTCCTCGCTCAATTGGCTGATTTCCTTGGCCAGCAATTCTTCGATCACTCTGGCCAACTTGGCGATGGTGGGCGAGGCGAAGAAGCGGCGGATCGGCAACTCGATCTGAAAGGCCTCACGCAAGCGCGAGATAATTTGCGTCATCAAGAGCGAATGGCCGCCCAGTTCAAAAAAGCTCTCGTGAAGGCCGACCCGTTCCAGATGCAGGACCTCGCGCCAAATCTCGGCCACCGCGATTTCGGTGGGTGTCTGTGGGGCGGCAAACGATTCGTCCAATTCCGGCCGGGCTTGCTCCGGCACAGGCAGAGCCGTGCGGTCCAGCTTGCTGTTCGGCGTCAAAGGAAGCGCTTCGAGGAAAACGAACGCGGCCGGAATCATGTAGTCGGGCAGTTTTGTGTTCAGAAAGCGGCGCAGTTCGCTCAGCGCAGGGCTGGCCTGGTCAGGCTCGGCCACGACATAACCGACCAGCCGCCTGTCACCGGGGGAATCTTCGCGCAGCACCACGACGCACTCGCTCACCGCCGGATGTTCCCTGAGGGCCGATTCCACCTCGCCCAGTTCGATGCGGTGCCCGCGAAGCTTCACCTGCCCGTCAGCCCGCCCCAAATATTCGATGTCGCCATCCGTCAGGCAGCGGGCGAGGTCGCCGGTTTTGTAGAGGCGCGCGCCTGGCTTATTGCGAAACGGATTGGGAATGAATCTTTCCGTTGTGAGTTCGGGACGATTCAGATAGCCGCGCGCCACACCGGAGCCGCCCACATACATTTCGCCCGGCAGGCCGATGGGGACAGGTTGCATCCTGGCGTCTAAAATATAAATTCGCAAATCGGGAATTGGTTGGCCAATGACGCTGCCGGATGCAAGGTCTTTGGCAAAGATGGGCCGATAGGTCACATGCACCGTGGTCTCGGTGATGCCATACATGTTGACCAGGCGCGGCTTCTGGTCACCGTGCTTGTCGAACCACGGTTGCAGGCTTCTCATCTCGAGCGTCTCACCGCCAAAAATGACGTAGCGCAACGCAAGTTGGTGCGGACGCCCGCTGCGTTGATCGGCTTGGACCAGTTGCCGGAAAGCGGAAGGCGTCTGGTTCAACACCGTCACGCCTTCGCGCGCGAGCAGCTCGAGAAAATCTTCGGGCGAACGGCTTACCGGATGCGGCACAATGACCAGCCGTCCGCCGTAGAGCAAGGCGCCCCAGATTTCCCAGACCGAGAAATCGAAGGCATAAGAATGAAAGAGAGTCCAAACGTCGCTCTCGTTGAATTGATACCACGGCTGCGTCGCGTGAAGCAGGCGTGTGATGTTTTGGTGTGTGACCATAACCCCCTTCGGCTTGCCGGTCGAGCCGGAAGTGTAAATCACGTAAGCCAGATTCTCCAGGCTCACTTCGGTGCCGGGGTTGTTGTCCTGAGACGGGTCTTGAGAATCGAAAACATCCTCCACGCAGACGACTTGATTTTGAAAGGCAGGGAACTTGGCCACAAAGGCCCGCTCGGTCACCAGCACTCGTGCGTTGGCATCCTGCAACACGAATTCCAGCCGTTCAGCCGGATAAGCTGGATCCATCGGCACATAAGCCGCACCGGCCTTCAAAACACCGAGGATGCCGACGACCATCTCGACCGAGCGTTCCTGGCAAAGTCCGACCATGTCCTCTGGACCGACCCCGAGCGAGCGCAAGCGATGCGCCAGGCGGTTGGCGCGACGATTCAATTCGCCATAACTTAACCGCTGTTCTTCCAAGCTCACTGCCACCGCTTCTGGCGTCCGCGCCACCTGCTCTTCAAAAAGTTGATGAACACACTTGGGGCATGGAAAATCAGCCTGTCCACCGCTCCAGTCATGCAGAATTCTGCGTCTATCTTCCGAGGACAGCAGTGAAAGATTGGATACTTCTTGCTGCGGATCGGCGGCGATATTTTCGAGCAAGGCGCGGAAATGTCCAAGCCAGCACCGCATGGTCGGGGCTGAAAACAGCCTGGTGTTGTAACGGCAATCGAGTTGTAAGGCGCCGTCGATTTCGGTCAGGTTTAGGCCAAGATCAAAATGGGTGTGGGCATGGGGATTGGGCTGGAGACTCGGTTTCCAGGCCAAGGAATTTCAATGGTTCGCCAAGCCGCTGCACGTTGAGGGTCACCGAGACCAGCGGCATTCGGCCGGCATCGCGCGGAAGGTTCAACTTCTGCACCAGGCGCCCGAACGGACAGTGCTGGTGGTCATAAGCATCGAGAAATTCTCTTTGCATCCCGGCCAGAAAATCGGCGAAGGTTCCGCCGTTGACCCTGGCCCGCAGCGGAAGAAAGTTGACACAATGGCCGACGAGCGTGTCGCCGCCTTCCATGGCCCGGTCGGCCAACGGAATGCCGATCACCATTTCGTTTTGACCGCTCAACTTGTTGAGCCACACCGCGCAGCCAGCCAGCAAGGTGGTGAACAACGTGCCGCCGTGCCGTCCACTGAGGCGCTTCAAGGCGAGCCCGAGGCTTTCCGGCAGCAATAGACTTTCCATGGCTCCGTCGAAGGTCCATGCGGCAGGGCGCGGACCGTCGGTGGGCAATTCCAAAACGGGCGCGCCCTGGCCGAATTGCTTCAGCCAAAAGGCCTCGTCCGCCAGTTGCCTGTCAAAATGTGGCGATTGCCGGCAGACGTATTCCCTCAATTGCAATGGCGCGACCAATTCGACGCGTCCGCCCCGGCATTCGCCAGAATAAATTTCCGCCAACTCGCGCAGAACAATTCCAAGCGAATGGCCGTCACAAATGATGTGGTGAACGGTAACCAGGAGAACGTGATGATCTTCGCCCAGGCTGATCAGGCGCGCGCGGAGCAGCGGGCCGTGGACTAAATCGAACGGTCGCGCGGATTCTTCAGCTTGAATCGCGTCCAGGCGCGTCGCGCGCTCCTCTGGGCTAAGCTTCAACCAGTCCAGCATTGGAACTTCCATGTTCAAAGTGGGATGGACTTGCTGAGTGTTGCCATCGGGCGCCAAAGTGGTTCGCAGGGCCTGGTGTCGGTCCACCAATTTCCGCACAGCCCCGAGCAGCGCGTCCCGGTTCAAGGCTCCGCGCAAATGCAGCAGCCGGGATTCGTTGTAAGCGCAGGAAGCGGCGTCGCTCATTTGCGAGGCAAACCACAATTCCCGTTGCGCCTCCGTCAACGGAATGGTGACCATGTGTTTTGGCTCATTTTGGGCGGCCGCCGCCGTTTCCTTTGCGATGACGGCGGAATTTTTGTCCGTCGCGCTTGGCGGGGCTTTCGCCAGGCGGGCCGCCAGCGCGTTCAGGGTGGAAAATTCCTCGAGCAATTGCCGGAACGCGACGCGCACGCCGAACTTCTTTTCCATCATCACGGTGGCTTGGGTAAGGAACAGGGAATCGAAACCCATTTCGATGAACGTCGTCGTGCCGTTCATGGTCGCGAGGTTCAGCCCTGACAACTCGCCGAAAAGTTGGAGCAAGGTTGCCGCAATTTGATCTTCCCGCGTCGCCGGGCCAGTTGCGGTCGAATGATGAATAGGGATGACCACCGCTTCTTCCACCTCGCGATCCCGTGCCTGGGCCAGGGGTGCGATCGTTTGTTCCTGGATGGACTTCGCCGGCTCGACCCAAAAGCGCTTGCGCTCGAACGGATAGGCCGGCAAAGGCACACGGCGGCGCTTCTCGCTCGTGTAGAAAGATCTCCAATCTATTCTGACCCCAGAGAGCCACAGTTGGCCGAGCGCGCTCAACAGAATGTCCCAACCCGAAGCAGATTCTGTCGCGTGCCGCAGAGAAGGAATGCTGACGCCGCCGGCGTTCCATGCTGGATGCCGCCTCGCCAAATTACTCAAGGTCCGTCCCGGACCGACTTCCAAAAGAATTCGTCGCTCGTCTTTGCAGAGTTCGGCGACACCGTTGGCAAAGCGCACGGTCTGGCGCAGATGTGTCGCCCAATAATGGGGATCGGTGGCCTGCAAGGCTGAGATCCAGGCGCCAGTGACATTTGAAATGTAAGGAATTTGCGGGGCGTGCAATTCCACTTTGCCAACGAGTTGGGCGAACGGTTCCAAAATCGCATCCATCATGGCCGAGTGAAACGCGTGCGAGGTTTGAAGGGGCGTCGAGGCGACGTTGCGCTGGGTCAACTCGCGCCGCATCCTTTCGACGGCCTCGGCCGGGCCGGAGACGACGCAGAGAGAGGGCAAATTGATGGCGGCCAGGGAAATTCTATCGTTGAGAAATGGCACCACTTCGTTTTCAGGGAGACGCACCGCGAGCATCGTGCCGCCGGGCAACTGTTGCATCATGCGCCCGCGCGCGGCGATGAGCAAAAGCGCGTCCTGAAGTGAGAACACGCCGGCCAGACACGCCGCCACATATTCGCCGACGCTGTGGCCGATCATCGCTTCCGGCCGCACTCCCCAACTGATCCACAGTTTCGCCAACGTGTACTCGATGACGAACAGCGCGGGTTGTGTGACCGCGGTTTGCGTGAGGCGGCTTTCAGCTTCCTCCATCTTATCCGCCGCTGGATAGAGCACAGCACGCAGATCCAATCCGAGGTGCGGATTTAGAATCGCGCCGCAGGCATCCACTTGCTCACGGAAGGTGGGTTCGTGTTCGTAGAGGTCCAAGCCCATGTTCACGTGCTGCGCGCCCTGGCCGGGAAACATGAACACGATGGGCGGATTGTCCTGCTTGGCGACACGTGTGAAAAGTCGTTTCGTGTCCGGGGCTTGCAATGCGTTCACAGCGTCGGTCGCGCCGCGGCAAACCAACATGCGGCGGTGCGCGAAATGATGACGGCCCACCTGCAAAGTGTAAGCCGCGTCGGCCAGGTTGACCGCGGGATTCTGTTGCAGATGCGCGGGCAGATTCGCCGTCGCCTTGGCCAGCGCCGTTTCCGTTTTGGCAGAGAGCAGAAGCAACTGCGCCTGGCCGTGTCCGGACAGGAGATGGCGGCGCCGGCGCTTCTTCCAGAACGACATGAGCGTTGGTGCCGCCGATGCCAAACGAACTGACGCCAGCGCGGCGCGGGGCCGCCCCGGCTTTCCATTCGGCCAGCTCTCCATTGACGTAAAAGGGACTGTTGGCGAAATCAATTTTTGGATTGGGCGACTCGAAATGCAAGCTGGGCGGCAGCTTCTTGTGATGCAGCGCCAGCGCGGTTTTGATCAAGCCAGCGACGCCGGCGGCCGTGTCAAGATGACCGATGTTGGATTTAAGCGAACCGACCGCACAGTAATTTTTGGCAGGCGAACGGGCGCGAAAGGCCCTGGTCAGCGCTTCGATTTCAATGGGATCTCCCAGCGGCGTGCCCGTGCCGTGGGCTTCGATGTAACTGATGGTCTCGGGCGCGAAGCCAGCCATGGCCTGCGCGGTGGCGATGACCTCGGCCTGGCCTTCAACGCCCGGCGCAGTGTAGCCAATTTTATTGGAACCGTCGTTGTTGATGGCGAAACCCTTGATGACGGCGTAGATCGTGTCCCCATCCGTCAGCGCGTCTTCGAGCCGCTTCAAGAGGACGATGCCGACGCCATCGCCTGGCACCGTACCCGCAGCCTGCGCGTCGAACGCGCGGCAGTGCCCATCCGGGGACCCAATTCCGCCTTCTTGGAAAAAATAACCGCGCTTTTGCGGAAAGGTGATGGAGACGGCGCCCGCCAGCGCCATGTCGCACTCGTAATTGAGCAAATTTTGGCACGCCACACAGACCGCGACGAGCGAAGTGGAGCAGGCGGTCTGGATGGTCAGGCTGGGTCCGCGCAGGTTCAGCTTGTAGGAAACGCGCGTGGGCAAAAAGTCCTTGTCGTTGCCGAACATCACCTGATGTTCACTCAGTTGCGCCATTAGTTCCGGGCGGGTGAGCAGGTTTTGCGCAAGGTAAGTGTTCATGCTCATGCCGGCGAAGACGCCGATGGCGCCGTTGAACCTGGCGGGATCGTAGCCGGCGCTTTCCAACGTCTCCCAGGCGCATTCGAGGAAGACGCGATGCTGTGGGTCGAGCACTTCGGCTTCGCGCGGATTCAACCCAAAAAATGCGGCGTCGAACAAATCGGCTTCTTCGAGAATGCCGCGCGCTTTGACATAATTTGCATTGTCTTTCGGCGCTCCCACGCCCGCCGCTGCCAGTTCCTCGTCGGTGAAGAAGGAAATGGCATCAACGCCCTGGCATAAATTGCGCCAGAACTCATCCATGCTCTTTGCCTTCGGAAAACGTCCGGCCATCCCAATGATGGCCAGGCCATGTTCGGTGCTGGGTCGGGGATTCATGCCGTCACTTCGGGTTTGCGCTTCTGATGCTGGTTGAAGATGGCTTGTTTTAGGCGGCCACGATCGGGTGTCTTGCCTGGAGAAGTGGGTTCGCTTTGGTCGAGAAATCCGGCCAGGGCGTTGATGGTGGGGTACTGAAATAATTTGACCACGGGCAAGGTGCGGCCCAGAGCCTCACCCAAACGGGCTTGCGCCTGCACGACCAGCAGGGAATTGCCACCCAGATCAAAGAAATTGTCATGCAAACCTGCTTGCTCGACGCCCAGCAGTTCCCGCCAAACTTTGGCGATCGTTTTCTCGATCCTGCTGCGGGGCGCGAGGTAAGCCGTATCCAATTCCGGCCGGCGACCCTCGGGCACGGGCAAGGCGACGCGATTGACTTTGCCGTTGGGCGTCAAGGGCAGCGCGTCGAGAAACACAAACGCGGAAGGGATCATGGCTTCAGGCAGGGTCGCTTGGGCAAAGCGGCGCAGTTCGGATGCGGTCGGTTTTGTATTCGAAGCGGCCACAACGTATGCAACCAGTCGTTTGTCACCGGGCGAATCTTCGCGGGCGACCACGACCATTTCCCGCACCGCTGCATGGCGGCTGAGCGCCAGCTCGATTTCGCTCAACTCGATGCGATGGCCGCGAATCTTCACTTGATGATCAAGACGCCCCAGAAATTCAATGGTCCCGTCGGCGCCAAAACGGCCCAGGTCCCCTGTGCGATAGAGGCGCGCGCGGGCATCGGCGCTGAACGGATGGCGTATGAATTTTTCCTCCGTTAATTCGGGGCGATTGAGATAGCCGCGCGCGACTCCTTCGCCGCCGATGAGAATTTCTCCCGGCACGCCGATAGGCACGGGACGGAGATGTGGATCGAGAATGTAGATTTCGGTATTGGCCAGCGGCCGGCCAATCGGAACGATTGGGTCCCTTCCATCCAGGCGATGGACGGTGGACCAAACGGTGGTTTCCGTTGGGCCATACATATTGAGGATCTCGCCGCGCATGATTTCGCGCAGCCGCTTGGCCAGGGAATTAGGCAGCGCCTCCCCACCGACCAGCAATGTTTCCAGTTGCCGCATGGCCTGCGACGCCTCCGGCGCCAGGACCAGCATTTTCGCCAAAGAGGGAGTGCATTGCAGGTGGGTGGCGCCGTGGCGGCGGATTTGCTCCGGCACGGATCGCCCGGCGGTACGGCTGGAGGCTGGGGCGTTGCTCAATTCCAGGAGTCGCTGAAGCTCCGGCAAACTGTCTATGACCGAATGGTGATCGACGCCGAAATTGATTAGGCAGGCGACTTCATCCACGCCGATGGATTTGAGTTGGTTGATGAGCGGTTGGCAGCTTTCCGGCGTCCCCAGCAGGCCAAAGCGCGTGAAATAGCGGTCAAAGGCGCGTTGCGCCATGGCATCGAGGTCATGCTCGGCAACATTCTTTAAATCACTTCCCTCGCCCGATCCATCGCGGCCCAGACTTTTTAGCAGGTCGGTCGAGGATTTCAGATAATCACAGAAAGGCTTGCGCACTTTTTCGCGGACGGCATTCAGGTCCTGACCCACGAAGGTGTGCAGCATGAGGGCGACTCTGCCTTCGCCCTCGTGATGTTCCGCCCGCGCCGCGCGGTAAATCCGGATTTTTGCGGCCAGCTCTTCCAGGCTCTGGCCGAGCAAATGCGTGAGCAAATTCGCCCCCAGTTCGCCCGCTTTGCGAAAGGTCTCCTGCTGGCCCGAGCCCGTGATCCAGACCGGCAATTCCGTTTGCACAGGCCGGGGGAAAGTCCTGATCTCTGTTTCCACGCCCGCGCCGGTCAGGCAGCGCACGGTCTCACCACGCCAGAGTTTGCGGACAGTTTCGATGCCGTCGAACATGATCTTCTTGCGGCTCTCATAATTTACCGGGGCGAACGCAAAATCCCGATCATGCCATCCAGAAGCGAACGAAACGGCGATGCGACCATTGGATAGATTATCCACCACCGACCATTCCTCGGCGATGCGAATAGGATGATGGAGCGGGAGCACGACGCTGCCAGCGCGAATCTGAATTCGCTTCGTCACCATTGCAAGGGCCGCGCTGGTGACCGATGCGTTCGGAAACAGCGCGCCAAAAGCATGAAAATGCCGTTCCGGAGTCCACACCGCGGCAAATCCGTGCTCGTCGGCAAATTTAGCGCCTTCGATGAGCAATCGGTATTTGTCCCCGTTTCCATTTCCGGCGTCGTTCGCGAAATAAAACAAGCTGAAATCCAACTTCTTGTCTGGGGCCTCTCCGCCCGGCGCTGAAGTTGGAACGCGGTCGTCCTCGGACTGGATGATGACCTTGAATCCGCGGGCGAGCGTCCAAAAAAGTTCCAGCACGGAAATGTCGAAGGAAATACTTGTGACCGCCAGCCAGACGCCAGGGTCTGTTCCCAACACCGCATCGATGCCGGCAAAAAAATTGACCACGTTGCGGTGCGTCACCATGACGCCCTTGGGCTTGCCGGTCGAACCGGATGTGTACATCACATAGGCTAAATTCTCCGGCTTTACGTCAGTCTGCCGGGTGGCGGCGGGGTTGGCGCCGGGCGCCTTGGGGTGTGGCGCGTCAAGGCAGAGCAGTTTGAGATTTGGCGCCTCTAATTTCAATTCATCCCGCAACTTCTCCTGGGTGAGCAGCACCGGCACTTGCGCGTCTTGGAGCATGAATGCCAGACGCTCCTTCGGATAAGCCGGGTCGAGTGGCACGTAACAGCCGCCCGCTTTGAGAATGGCCAGCAGTCCGACCATCATGTCGAGCGAACGTCTCACACAAATGCCGACGCGCGTGTCAGGCCCGACGCCGAGGCTTTGCAACTCCATCGCCAAATGATTCGCGCCATCGTTCAGTGCGCGATAAGTGAGCGGCTTATCTTCAAAGACCACTGCCACGGCGTCGGGCCTCCCTTCCGCTTGCTCCTCGAAAAGCTGGTGAACACATTGATCTTGCGCGAATTCAGCTCGCGTATCATTCCACTCGGTGAGAATCTTCTTTTGTTCGACTTCGGTTAGCAGCGGCAGTTGCGAAACGCGTTGCTCCACATCGGCGGCGATGCCTTCGAGCAGCCTTTGATAATGCCCCAGCAGCCGCGCGATGGTTTCCCGCTGGAACAAGTCCGTGTTGTATTCGATAAAACCGCCCAAACCGCCGGCCATTTCCTCCAGCGAAAGCATGAAATCGAACTTCGCCGTGCCGCTGTGCGTCGGAAGGAGCGTGAGCTTCAGCCCGGCAAGCTCCAGCGGCTGCATCGGCTCGTTTTGCAGAACGAACATGACTTGGAAGAGAGGTGGGCGACTCAAATCGCGCCCGGGTTGCAGCGCATCAACGATTTTTTCAAAGGGCACTTCCTGATGGGCATAAGCATCCAGCGCCACGCGCCGGTTCCGTCTCAACAATTCCCGGAATGTCGCATCGCCGGTCAAATCGCCTCGCAGCACAACGGTGTTGAGGAAAAGGCCGATGAGGCATTCCGTCTCAACGCGCGTTCGTCCTGCAACAGGCGAGCCAATAAGAATGTCCTGTTGTCCCGTGTAACGATGCAATAAGGCCTGAAACGCTGAGAGCAGAAGCATGAACAGCGTGACGTCCTCTCTCCGACTCAATTGCCGCAGTTCCTCCAGCAGGTTCGCTGGCAGCGCGAAGTGTTGTGTCGCGCCGCGATAGGTCTGCATAGGCGCACGCGGGTAATCGGTGGGCAAAGCAAGCGCTGTGGCCGCGCCCTGGAGTTGTTTTATCCAGAAGTTGAGTTGTTTTTCAAGGGCGCCGCCTTGCAGGCGCTCGCGCTGCCAGCGTGCGAAGTCCGCGTAATCAAATTTCAATTCCGGCAGCGGCGAGGGTTTTTCATTTGAGAAAGCCTGGTAAAGGGCCGAAAATTCGCGATAGAACACACCCATGGACCAGCCGTCGCAAACGATGTGGTGCGTGGTCAGCAGGAGCAGATGCTGGGCCTCAGCGAGCCGAATCAACGTTGCCCGGAGCAACGGCCTTTTTGCCAGATCAAACGGTCGCCGCGCCTCTTCCAACATGCATCGCTTTGCCCTGTCCTCCTGCGCCGTGGCCGTCAACAAACTCAGGTCAACGATGGGAATGGCGACGGCCGCTGCGGGGACAACCACAGCCACAGGTCGGCCACCGGCGTCCTTGAAGGAGGTTCGCAATGGTTTGTGACGGCGGACCATTTCCGCCATCGCACGCTCCAACGCCGACAGGTTGAGCGCGCCTTCCATCCGGAAGGCAACCGGAATATTGTTGAACGGCTGGCCCGGCTCGAGCTGCTCCATAAACCAGAGCCGTTCCTGCGCGAATGAGAGCGGAGATGCGCCGTTGCGCTCCGGGGGCGCGGGCGCGGGGCCTGCCGGCGGCGTGGCGTGGCTTAAGGCCTCCATCTTTTCCGCCAACTCCGCCACGGTGGGCGAACTGAATAAATCCTGGAGCGGCAGATCAACCTGAAAGGCGTTGCGCGCCCGCAAGACCACCTGGGTGGCCGTGAGTGAGTGGCCGCCGATGGCAAAAAAATCATCATGCACCCCGACTTCTTTGCGGCCGAGAACTTCGCTCCAGATTTGAGCCAGCGCTGTTTCAGCCGGCGTTCGCGGCGCGACAAATGATTTCTCCGAATCGGCCGAAAAATCCGGCGGCGGCAGAGCTCTGCGGTCCACTTTCCCGTTCGGTGACAGCGGCAGCGCGTCCAGCAGCACGAAAGCTGAAGGCACCATGGCTCCGGGCAGTATCTGTTTCAGAAATTCGCGCAAAACGCCGGGAGTCAAGGACGGCCCCGGCGCCGGCACCACGTAAGCCGCCAGACGATTCTCTCCGCGCGCATCCGCACACGCGACGACGACGGATTCACGCACGCCGACATGCCGGAGAAGAGTGGCTTCGACTTCACCCAGTTCGATGCGCTGACCGCGAACCTTGACCTGATAGTCCAAGCGACCGAGGAACTCGATTTGGCCGTCCGGCCGCCAGCGGACCAGGTCGCCTGTTTTATACAGACGCGCCTGGGGATTTCTGTGGAACGGGTTGGGAATGAATTTCTCGGCCGTGAGTTCAGGGCGGTTGTGGTAGCCGCGCGCCAGGCCAACGCCGCCGATGTGCAACTCGCCCGGCACGCCAAGGGGCACGGGTTGGGCGTGCCGGTCCAGAATGAAAACCTGCGTGTTGGCAATAGGCCGGCCGATGGGCGGTGGCTTGGCCGGGGCCTCCTGCGCAGGAACCAAAGCCGAGGTTGCCACCACCGTGCTCTCGGTCGGCCCATAGTGGTTAATCAAACCACAGGGCAGATCTGGCCGCGGGCCATGGTGCAGCTTGTCGCCCCCGGTCAGCAAGGCCCGCAACGCGCTTTGCCCCGGCCACGATCCGTTGAGCATCGCTTCGGCCAGGGGGGTGGGCACGAACGCCAGCGTGATGTTGTTGGCGGCCAGCCAAGCCGGAAGCTTCTCCGGCGAAAGGCGGGTTTCTTGGTCGGGAATATGGATGCTGGCGCCCGCCGTCAGATACGGCCACAATTCCCAAACGGAAGCATCGAAGGCCGGCGTGGCGATCTGACTGGCGCGATCGGCGGGCGTCACTCTGTAAGTGCGCTGGTGCCAGGCGATCAGATTGACCAGGCTGGCGTGTTCGATCTCCACGCCTTTGGGCGCGCCGGTGGAGCCGGAAGTGTAAATGACATAGGCCAGATGGGTTGGAGATGGATTGGCCGCGCGCGAGTTGCAGCCCTCTTCGGGCGGTGCGGCTGGCGGCGCGGCATCAAGAGAATCCACGCAGACAAATTTTAGATTTGACCTCTCGAAATTCAGTGTCTGGCTCCAGGATTGCCGCGTGATCAGCACGGGCGTTCTGGCGTCTTCCAGCATGAACTTGAGCCTTTCGTTTGGAGAGGCCGGGTCGAGTGGCACGCAAGCTCCGCCGGCTTTCCATACGGCCAGCCAGGCCACCACCATTTCGGCCGAGCGTTCCAGGCACACTCCCACGCAAACATCCGGTCCAACTCCGAACCTTCGCAATTCCGCGGCCAACCAGTTGGCGCGAGCATTCAATTCGCAGTAGCTCAACCGCGTTGATGGATCTGCCACGGCCAGCGCGTCCGGAGTGCGCCCGGCTTGTTCCTGGAAGAGTTGATGGACGCATTTGTCTTTTGGAAAATCAGCGCGTGTATTATTCCATTTGACGAGCAACTGATGGCGCTCGCTCTCGCTCAACATGGGCAGCTCGGAAACCTTCCCTCCCGCATCCGCCGCCATGCCTTCGAGCAGCGTTCTGAAATGGGTCAGCATCCGCGTGATGGCCTCGTCGTCAAAACGGGTGCGGTGGTAAAGAATCTTGATCAACACCGTTTCGTCGCCGTAGGCGTCCACGACCAGAGGATAGTTGGATTGGCTGCATATTCCGAACTCGCGTGCCGTCCACGGGCCGCCTTGCGCGCGCAAGGCGGCGTCCCAGGACGGGGCTTGGAAATTCAAAATGCTCTCGAACAACGGCTGGCCTCGGGGCGCCTCACTCCAGCTCTGGATGTCCACCAGCGGTGTATGCTCAAATTCGCGCAACTCGACCCACTGGCTTCTTAACTCCGTCAGCCAGCGCACAACCTCGCTGTCCGCCCTCACCTGAACCCGCAGCGGGACGGTGTTGATGCAAAGCCCGACCAGGGATTCCGCCTCTTCGATGGTGGCATGACGGCAGGCCCGGACCACGCCGAAGACCACGTCTTCCTCGCCGCTGTAGCGGCTCAGCAGAAGAGCCCACGCGCCTTGGACCAGAGTGTTCAGCGTCAATTTATTTGTTTTGGCGAAGGACTTGAGCGCCGAGGTGGTCAGTTCGGACAACTGGATTTGCTGCTCGCCACGAATTCTACCAGCTTCGTCCTCACCACTTGCGTTGCGGGCCACGACCAATGATGTCGGCGTGTTGAAGCCTTTGAGGTGCTGCCGCCAAAAAACTTCTGCCTTGGCCCTGTCCCTTTTCCGCACCCAATCAATAAAACCGCGGTAGGAACGAGGCGGAGGCAGTTCCAAATCTGCACCGCGACTGAAGGCTTCGTAGGAGGCGAAAACTTCGTTGAGTAAGATGACCACGGCGCGGCCATCGAGCAAAAGATGGTGGAAAGTCCAAAGAAACTGCCATGCCTGCTCGCCAAGGCGGAAGATCGCCAGGCGCATCAGTGGCGCAGTGGCCAGATCAAAACCGCGTTTGCGCTCGGTTTCGAGCCAATCGGAGAACAGCTCTTTCCGTTCGGTATCGGAAAGGCCGCGCCAGTCTTGCTGGGAGAACTCAATTTCGGCTTGGGGATGAACTTCCTGCCACGGCTCGGTGGATTGGTGCCAGTGAAAGCTTGTGCGCAGCACGGCATGGCGGGCCACCGCGCGCCGCCAAGCCGATTGGAAGGCCGCCACATTCAAGTCCTCGTGCAACGCGCAGAATATCTGTTCCACATCCACGCCTGCCGCGGGCGTGGAGGACAGGCTGTGGAAGAGCATCCCCTGCTGCATAGGAGAGAGTGGATAAGAGTCTGTTGTCAGTTCCGTGCTCATTTGGCCGTTTAAAACATGCCGCAACGTTAAACGAGCCAGCGCCGGGAGTATAAGTGGGTGAAAACCTCTAATGAGGCGGATGAACACCCCAGTCAGTGACACCACATTGTAACAGTCGCTGAAAAGAGAGGGCCATCAATCCATGTCGCCGCACGGCTTTGGCGCGTTATTAATCAATCATGCCGGCAACGACTTTATCATTCAGGAGGACGCGCGGCGTGGGATTACGCCGGACGAAGTTCGGCTCCCCAGCCCGCCTCCAAATCAAGAAAGTGTCTGACAAAATCAAACCCGGCGCATGGGGTTGATTACCCCGAGGTTTTCCGGGTTTCACCCATCTATTAAAAAAATTCAGCCGCCGTAAGGTTGGCGGCGACATGAGTAGATTAAACAAGGAAAAATTCGCCTTATGAATTATGAAAACAGGAAAAACACTTTCGCACGCAACCGACCTTCTCCGGACACGGTGGCCTCGGCCCATTATCATCGGCGCCACACTGCTGCTGGGCCTTTGGGCGCCAACGCAAGTCCGCGCCCAAACCAGCGTCAATACCAAATTGACCGCGAGTGTGAGCGGCGGCCAGGTTCAATTGCGACTGCAAGGTCAGGCCAACCAAACCTATCTCGTTCAGGTCTCCTCGGACTTGAAAAACTGGACGACTGTCGCCAGAGGGCAGACGGCAGGCGATGGCAGCATGACCGTTACGGACACGTGGGCCACGCGTGTTCAAGGGCGATATTACCGCTCCGTGCTGTTGGGTTTCCCGACCGGCAATGCGTCGGCGAGCCTGTACCGGCCGGATCGAATCCTGGTCAAACCCAAAGCGGGCGTGAATTTGGGCGGGCTGAACCTGACCCTGGGTGTGAATATGTTGCAGGAATTCCCTGCCATCGGACATTTGCAAGTTCTACAAGTGCCGCCCGGCAAGACGGCGGATCTGCTCATCGCCTCTTTTCAAGCCAGCGGTCAGGTTCAATACGCCGAACACGATTACATCGTGCATGCGCTGGTGACGCCCAACGATTTTTATTACAACGACGATGACACGCTTTGGGGATTGCACAACGACGGTTCAAACGGCGGCCTCACCAATGCCGATATCCACGCACCGGAAGCCTGGGACATTCAGAACACTGCCAGCAACGTGACCGTGGCCGTCATTGATACGGGCGTGCGCTACACCCACGAAGACCTGGCCTCCAACATGTGGGTCAATCCCAACGATGGCAGTCACGGCCTCAATACCGTGACCAACGGCAATGCCGCCAACGACCCCAACGACGATTACGGTCACGGCTCACACGTGGCTGGCATCCTTGGCGCCGTGGGCGACAATTTCGTCGGCGTGGTCGGAGTGGCCTGGAGTGTGCCGATCATGGCCTGCTGTTTCCTGGATTCCACCGGCAACGGCACCATTTCCGACGCCATCGCCTGCATGGACTACGCCCGCACCAACGGCGCGGAAATTGTCAACGCCAGTTGGGGCACCACCAATTTCGATTCGCAGGCCCTGTATGATGCCATTGATAATTTGCGCCAGGCCGGAATTATTTTTGTGGCGGCCGCCGGCAATTCGTCCTACGACAACGATATGACCCCCATTTATCCCGCTAGCTACAACCTGGACAATATTATCGCCGTGGCCGCCACAACGCGCAGCGATCAATTGGCCAGCTTTTCGGATTACGGACCGACCAACGTGGCCCTCGGCGCGCCCGGCGTGGACATTGAGTCGTGCTGGAACGGGTCCGACCACGATTACGAAAGCCAATCCGGAACGTCCATGGCCGCCGCCTATGTTTCGGGTGCGTGCGCCATCTTGCGCGCGCATTTTCCCAACGAGGATTATCACCAGATCATCAGCCAAATTTTAACCAACGTCGATCAGGTGCCCAGCCTGCAAGGCCAATGCCGCAGCGGCGGTCGCCTGAATCTGTACAGAGCGCTGACGTCCGGCTCTCCGGCGCATCCTCCCTTGGCGGCCAATTTCACGGCCAGTCCAACCAACGGCCAGGCGCCGTTAGCCGTCCAATTCACCGACACGTCCACCGGCAGCCCGACGGCGTGGGATTGGAATTTTGGCGACGGCTCGACGGACAGCACAACGGAGAATCCGTCGCACATTTACACCAATGCGGGAACTTTCACGGTGACCTTGACCGTGACCGGCAGCGGCGGCGCGACCAGCAGCGCGAGTGGAACGATTACGGCCACCAACACGAGTCCGCCGCCTCCGCCTCCCTTGGCGGCCAGTTTCACGGCCAGTCCAACCAACGGCCAGGCGCCATTAACCGTCCAATTCACCGACACGTCCATCGGCAGCCCGACGGCGTGGGATTGGAATTTTGGCGACGGCTCGACGGACGGCACAACGGAGAATCCGTCGCACATTTACACCAATGCGGGAACTTTCACGGTGACCTTGACCGTGACCGGCAGCGGCGGCGCGACCAGTAGCACGAGTGGAACGATTACGGCCACCAACGCCAGTCCGCCGCCTCCTCCACCCTTGGCGGCCAATTTCACGGCCAGTCCGACCAACGGCCAGGCGCCGTTAGCCGTCCAATTCACCGACATGTCCACCGGCAGCCCGACGGCGTGGGATTGGAATTTTGGCGACGGCTCGACGGACAGTACAACGGGGAATCCGTCACATACCTTCACGAGCGCGGGCAATTTCACCGTGACTTTGACCGTGAGCGGCAGCGCTGGGCAAACCAGCAGTGGCAGTCAATCCATCACCGTCACAAACCCACCGGCAGCAGTAACGGCGCAATTCTCGGCGAACCCGGCTTCGGGCCAGGCGCCTTTGGCGGTGCAGTTCACCGATCAATCCACCGGACCGGTGACGGCCTGGAAGTGGAACTTCGGCGACGGCTCGACCAGTTCGGCGCAAAATCCGTCGCACACTTACAGCAGCGCGGGATCGTTCACCGCCATGTTGACCGTGAGCGGCAGCGCTGGGCAAACCAGCAGTGGCAGTCAATCCATCACCGTCACAAACCCACCGGCAGCCGTGACGGCTCAATTCTCGGCGAACCCGACTTCGGGCCAGGCGCCTTTGGCGGTGCAATTCACCGATCAATCCACCGGACCGGTGACGGCCTGGAAGTGGAGCTTCGGCGACGGCTCGACCAGTTCGGCGCAAAATCCGTCGCACACTTACAGCAGCGCGGGATCGTTCACCGCCATGTTGACCGTGAGCGGCAGCAGCCAACAGATTAGCAGCGCAAGTCAGACCATTACGGTCACCAATGCGCCACCGCCACCCATTGTGGTGACCGTGGTTACCTCGCAATCGTTGGCCACGACTTTGACCCCTGGAGCGTTCACCCTGACGCGCACCGGGAGCACCAGTTCGCCTCTGACAATCAACTATGGTCTTGGCGGCACGGCGGTGAATGGAGTTAATTACGAGTCGTTGAGTGGTTCGGCGGTGATTCCTGCTGGCTCGTCCTCCGTCACGGTGCTGGTCGAGCCCATAGGGCTGCTGGACTTGTTGAGGACCGTCGTGCTGACCGTTTCGCCCGGCCAGGCTTACGCTGTGGGGTCGCCCGGTTCAGCCACGGTGACCATTGTGGTCTCCTTTTAACTGGGGGAGGAAACCAGGAATGAGAAGGTTTTGGACGATGACAACGGCCGCTCCTGACATCCAGGTGACGCGGGGCCAAATAACCGGTGTTCAACCCACCGGTTTTAGGGTGTTCACCCACTTTCCAACGGCGGGAGGCGTTCTATGCAGAAAATAAATTGTGTTTGTGAAAAAGGAGATACGCGTTCTATGTGTGGAAGACACGCCGGCTGACGTGGTGATGCTGAATCGTGCCTTGCGCCGAGGCGGCTTCAATTTTCGCTTGAAGCGGGTCGAAACCAAAGAGGTGTTTCTCGATGAATTGGAGCATCAACCGCCGGATTTGATCCTGTCCGATCACGGTTTGCCCACTTTTGACGGCTTCACGGCGCTGGAGATAGCGCGCCAAAGATGCCCAGACATTCCCTTCATTTTTGTCGCCGGCGCGCTGGGCGAGGAGAAGACGATCGAGACCTTTGAACGCGGCGCCACGGGTTACATCCTCAAAAAGGATCTTTCCAAACTTGTGCCGGCGGTCGAGCGCGCCTTGCAGGCGGCCGAGGAGCGGAAGGCGCTCAAACTTAAAGAGCAGCAATTGCGCGAAAGCGAGGAGCGCTACCGCCGGTTGATTGAATTCTGCCCGGATGCCTTCCTGGTCGAATGCGACCGGCACATTTTGTTTGCCAACATGGCCGCCGCCCGTTTGTTCGGCGTCGAAAACGCCGAACAACTCGTCGGCCAACCGATCCAGAACGTCGTCCACCCGGATTCCTGGCAAGTGCTTGAACAACAGATGGCCCGCCTGCGCGAAAATGGCACCACCTTCTTCTGGAGAAGAATTGCCAGGGGCAACGTCCAAAGCCTCGGTAATCAGGGCACCATTGTCCCGTTCATGGAGGCCAGATTCATCCGCCAGGACGGCTCGGTGGTGGAGGTGGAAGTGGCGGCCACGCCCATGACCCTGCGCCAGCGCCAGGCCGTTCAAATCATGGTCCGCAACATCACCGAGCGCAAAGAAACCGTGGAAAAATTGCGCCGCAGCGAGAGCATAAAAGCACTCATTCTGGAAACCGCGCTCGACGCCATTTTATTCATTGACTCCGAAGGGAGAGTCCAGGAATGGAACTCCGCCGCGCAGAAAATGTTCGGTTACAGTCGTGACCAGGCCGTGGGACAATTGATGGATGAATTGATCATTCCGCCCGCGCTGCGGGAAGTCCATCACGACGGCTTGACCAATTACCTGATGACCGGCGCGGGCAGCTTGATTGGGCGGCCCATCGAATTGACGCTTCGTCGCAAGGACGGCCGCGAATTCCGCGCGGAAATCGGCATCAGCCGCATTTTGACGGAAGATTCCACGCACTGCACCGTGCTCATCCGCGACATCACCGAACGCAAGCAGGCCGAGGCCTCCTTGCGCGAAAGTGAGGAACGGTCCCGTTTGCTCTTGGAAAACGTGAAGGACTATGCCATCTACATGCTCGACTCACAAGGCAACGTCGTGACCTGGAACGCGGGGGCGGAGCAGGTCGAAGGTTTTCGGGCCGGGGAAATTATCGGAAAACATCTCTCCGCATTTTTCACTCCGGACGACGTGGCGCGCGGCGTGCCGCAGGAGGCGTTGCAACGCGCGGAACGCGAAGGCCGGGTTCTTAGCGAAGGCTGGCGCGTGCGCAAGGACGGCTCGCGCTTTTGGTTGCAGGGCGTCATCACCGCCTTGTACGATGAAGCGGGTCATCTGCAGGGTTTTTCCAAGATCGCCCACAACGTCACCAAAGAGAAGGAAGCGGAGGAAAAAATCCGTCAGATCAACGAGGAGTTGGAACAGCGCGTCCGCCACCGCACGGCGCAACTGGAAGCCGCCAACAGGGAACTGGAGGCCTTCAGCTATTCGATTTCGCACGATTTGCGCGCGCCCTTGCGCCACATCACCCGCCACGTGGAAATCCTGCAAAACGAACTGGCGGCCAGCTTGGACGAAACCCGCCGCCAATACCTCCAAACCATTGCCGATTCGGCCAAAAATCTCGGCAACTTGATCAACGCCCTGCTGGCCTTCTCTCGCATGGGCCGCTCGGAAATGCGCGTGCAACGCGTGAATCTGGCCGCCCTGGTCGAGGAGGCGCGCCAGGAGTTGCGCCACGACCTGGAGGGCCGCGACATTGACTGGCAAATCGGCCCTTTGCCCGAAGCGCAAGGCGATCCGCTCATGCTCAGGCAGGTCATCGTCAATCTTATTTCCAACGCCTTGAAATACACCCGCCCGCGCGCGCAGGCCAAAATCGAAATCGGCGCCACCGATTCCGAAAACGAGATTGTATTCTTCATCCGCGATAACGGGGTCGGCTTCGAAATGGAATACATGGACAAATTATTCGGTCTTTTTCAGCGGCTGCATCCGGCCAACGAATTCGAAGGCATCGGCATCGGGCTGGCCAATGTGCGGCGCATCGTCCACCGGCATGGTGGACGCACTGGCGCCGTGGGCAAAGTGAACGACGGCGCGACTTTCTATTTCTCGATTCCAAAAATTCCAAAGGAGGGAACATGACCGAAGGCAGATGGATTTTGCTGGCTGAAGACAACGCCAATGACGCCGATTTGGCCCTGCGCGCTCTGGCGGCTCACCAAGTGCCCAGCAGCGTCGTTCTGGTGGCCGATGGCGTGGAGGCGCTCGATTGCCTCTATCGGCGCGGCGCGTTTCGAGGCCATGATCCCGGTCTGCCGGCGGTGGTGCTGCTGGGTTTGAAGATGCCTAAAGTGGACGGCTTGGAAGTGTTGCGACAAATCAAGAACGACGCCGCGCTGAAGCACATTCCAGTCGTCGTCTTCACTTCTTCCCGAGAAGGAGCGGATCTCACCCGGACTTACCAATTGGGCGTCAACTCCTATGTCGTCAAGCCGCTCGGCTTTCAGGAATTTGTGGCTACGCTCAAGGACGTGAGAAGTTTCTGGCTCACCATTAGCGAGTTGCCGCCGGTGGCATCAACACCCGGCACGGGTCCGCCGGTCCAACTCGCGCAACCGGAACCGGCCCAGGCCGTTTGAACTTATTGAAAAATGAAATTCGCATCCTCCTGCTTGAGGACAGCGCGACCGATGCCGACCTTATCCGGCACGCGCTGCGCCTGGGCGGTTTTGTCTTTTCCTGGGCCCAAGTGGACAACAAAACCGACTTCATCCGGTAATTGGGCCAATTCGCGCCGGATTTGATCCTGGCCGATTTTTCCTTGCCCTCGCTGGACGGTTACACGGGGCCGGACCTGGCCCGGGAAGAATGTTCCGACGTGCCCTTCATTTTCGTCACCGGCACCCTGGGCGAGGAAGTGGCGATTGAAACGCTCAAGAAGGGCGCGACCGATTACGTGCTCAAGCATCGCCTCTCGCGCCTGGTGCCCCCCGTGCAGCGCGCCCTGCGCGAAGCGGAGGGCAGGGGGTGCGCAGACTCGCCGAGGAACAACTGCGGGAATCGCACGCCCAACTCCACCAAAGTCGCGGCGCGCTTGTTCGAGGCGGCCGAACATTTCATTCTGGAAGTCAAGGACAACGGGCGCGGCATTTCCCAAAGTGAGACGCTGAACACCAAATCCATCGGGTTGATTGGCATGCGCGAACGGGCCTCCTTGCTGGGGGCGAAGTGCGCTGGCGCGGTGATGCGGGCAAGGCCACCACCGTCAGCCAGATCGCGAGGGAACTTTCCTTGAGCGTCAAAACGATCAGCACCTATCGCGCCCGTCTGCTGCAAAAGATGGACCTGAAAAACAACGCCGAACTGACGCACTACGCCATGCAAAATGAACTGGTGGATTGATTCGGGTCCGAACCCGCGCCGCACCCACCCAGCTGACAGTTGATCATCCGGGCCCTGAACGCGCCGGCCCTTACGGACTGACACTGCTTTTGATGATCCCTCGGGAAATGGCGGAACGCGTCAGACCGGCCGTGTGGTGAATGTTGAGCTTGTTCATCACCTCCTGGCCGTGTTTCTCCACCGTCTTGACGCTAATGCACAGTTCGGCAGAAATCTGTTTGTTGACCTTGCCTTCGGCCACCAGTTGCAACACTTCCGCCTCGCGGGAAGTCAGCCGCTCCCTCTGTGTCCCGGCTGGAACTCCATTCCAGAACGCCTAGGACCGTGGGTGTCGGACAGAATCGGACAAGCAGACAGGCGGAACACTGACGGAAAAATCAGACGGCCAAGACATGGCTGCACTGGAGTGAATGGGCCATGCTGGTAACGCATGAGAAGGATTGCTGAGCAAATCGCGGGCCGCACCGCTGGCCAGGCGCTCTGTCACAAGACAGCGCGTCCGACTGGGCGCCTGCCACAAAAAAGGGCAACCGCCAGGTTCTCAATCGCACTGGAAAAGGAAATCTTCCTGGGAAAATCAACTGGCCTAAGAATTAGCTGCCAATTTGCTCAAGGAATCTCATGAACCGGGTCCACAAACAGATTGGGACCTTCCTCTTGCTGGCGGAGCAAGCAACCGCCTCTCCTGACGTGACATCGGTCAGGCTCAAAGGGTTGGCCATAACGAACCGGACAGTCACACCGAAAACGTAGATTAGAAATGAATTCCATCAAGCATCAAACGCTGGCGTGCCGGTGTCTCTTTACCTCCTGGCTCCTCTTGACCTTGGCCTGCCTTTGGTCGCCTTCGGCTCAAGCGACGGAATATTATGTGTCCACCCAGGGCAGCGATTCGAATCCGGGAACGGCGGCGCAGCCGTTCCAGACCGTAACGCATGCCTACAGCCTGGCCGGTCCGGGTACCACCATCATTGTTCTGCCCGGGGTCTATACCGACTACACCAGCGGCTGGGGACTGCATTTGGGCGCCAGCGGGACGGCCGCCAACCCCATCGTGCTGGTCTCGCAAGTCCGCGGCGCAGCCATTATTGATGGCCAGAACGCTTCGGATCGCAACCTGGCCATCTATCTGGACGGCAGTTACAATGTGGTGCAGGGCTTTGGCATCCGCAACGGCCCCAACGGCGGCATCTCCATCTGGGGCAACGGCAATCAAATCCTGGACAACGAAATTTATAACAACGGCAACCCGGCCAGCACCAGCAGCAACGGCCGGGATGGGGTCTATTCCGACCAGACCACCAGCGCCAACGTGTATGCGGGCAACTTGGTTCACGACAACGGGCGGCCGGGCAGCAATCTCGATCACGGTTTGTATCTGTGCGGCCAGAACGAGTTGGTCATCAACAACGTCCTGCTGCGCAATGCCGCCTGCGGCCTGCAGATCGCCGGCTACACCACGGTGGTCAATCTGCGGGTGTATAACAACGTCATCGCCTGGAACGGCCATGACGGCATCATCCTCTGGCAGGCGCTGAGCGGGGTGGACATCCAGAACAATGTCCTTTACCAAAACGGCGAATACGGGCTGGGCTCTTATGCGGCCACGGGCAGCGGGGTGGTGGTTGATCACAATCTCTGCTTTGGCAACGGCTCCGGGGACTACGATTTCACCGCCGGAGGCTCCACTTACAGCTACACCCTGGGCACGGCGCTCTCAGCCGACCCGCTCTTCGTCAATGAGAACCTCGTCCGGGTTCGACGCGCACTTGGGCGCCGGCTCCCCGGCCATCGGTGCCGGACTCAATTTTTACACGACCTTTACCACCGACCTGGCCGGGGCGGCGCGGCCAGCCTCCGGCCCGTGGGGCCTGGGCGCCTATGTCTATGGCGGGGGCGCGACGACGCCACCCGCCGCTTCCATGAGCACGCCGGCCAACGACGCGACGGTGTCGGGTTCCATCACCGTCTCCGCCACCGCCTCGGACCAAGTTGGCGTGGCCAGTGTTCAATTCCTGCTGGATGGCGCGAACCTTGACGCCGCGCTGACCGCCGCCCCGTTTGCCATCACATGGGATTCAACCACGGTGGCCGACGGCTCGCATACGCTGACCGCGCTGGCCACCGACGCCTCCGGCAACCAAGCCACGGCCGCGCCGGTCAACATTCTGGTCAGCAACACCGTCTCCTCGCTTGGCTTGCCGACGGTGGCGGTGGTGGCTAACCCAGCCACGGCCGTGATCGGCACGGCCAACGACGCGGTGTTGACGTTCGTGCGGACGGGGGACACCACGCAGCCGTTGACGGTGAATTTCGCCCTCGGTGGCACGGCGGCCCAAGGGACCGACTACCACACGACTAGCGGCGACATGCCAGTGTCTGTGACCATTCCCGCCGGCTACAGCCAGGCCAATCTGACCATTGTGGGCGTGAGCAATTCCACCGGCGCAAATCCAGAAACGGCCACGTTTACACTGACGCCCAGCGCAGCCTACACCATCGGCTCGCCAGACAGCGCGACCATTACGATTGTCAAGCAGGCAGTTCGTAAGAGAAAACATTGAGGCCGGGACGACCCTCAAGCGCAATGGCTGGCGGGGCTATTCTCAGATAGCCCTGTCGCCTCATCAGCACGGACCGGCCTCGGGTCCAATGGCCCGCCACATCCATCGAGGCTTGGGTAATCCAAATACTAGCGTAGTGTAACAGCCTCAGGCTTACAATCGCCCCGGCCTTCTTGCCCAGCGTACGCCAATTCAACGCTGGAGGGCATTGTAAAGACATCTCTGTTACACATCACTAGCATCAGGGGCATCCCTAGACCCAATCCTGGACCGCGGCTCCAGCCAGGCCCCGTGTCGCAAATCCGGGCGTCCGACCATGCGCCTGTCGCAAAAGGGGGCAACCAGGAGGTCCTTGATCGTGATGGAGAAAAGAAGCCTCCGGGGAAAATCAATCGGACTAAGAAGTGGCCAGCGATTTGCTTAAGAGAGTCATGAAGCGGATCGACACGTGGCTGGGGATCCCCCTCTCGTTGGCGGAGCAAGCAACCGCCTCTCCTGACGTGACATCGGTCAGGCTCAAAGGGTTCACCATAACGAACCCGACAGTCACGCCAAAAACTCAATTAGATAATGAAATACATCAATCATCATACGCTGGCGTGCCGGTGTCTCTTTACCTCCTGGCTCCTCTTGACCTTGGCCTGCCTTTGGCCACCTTTCGGCTCAAGCGACAGAATATTATGTGTCCACCCAGGGCAGCGATTCGAATCCGGGAACGGCGGCGCAGCCGTTCCAGACCGTAACGCATGCCTACAGCCTGGCCGGTCCGGGTACCACCATCATTGTTCTGCCCGGGGTCTATACCGACTACACCAGCGGCTGGGGACTGCATTTGGGCGCCAGCGGGACGGCCGCCAACCCCATCGTGCTGGTCTCGCAAGTCCGCGGCGCAGCCATTATTGATGGCCAGAACGCTTCGGATCGCAACCTGGCCATCTATCTGGACGGCAGTTACAATGTGGTGCAGGGCTTTGGCATCCGCAACGGCCCCAACGGCGGCATCTCCATCTGGGGCAACGGCAATCAAATCCTGGACAACGAAATTTATAACAACGGCAACCCGGCCAGCACCAGCAGCAACGGCCGGGATGGGGTCTATTCCGACCAGACCACCAGCGCCAACGTGTATGCGGGCAACTTGGTTCACGACAACGGGCGGCCGGGCAGCAATCTCGATCACGGTTTGTATCTGTGCGGCCAGAACGAGTTGGTCATCAACAACGTCCTGCTGCGCAATGCCGCCTGCGGCCTGCAGATCGCCGGCTACACCACGGTGGTCAATCTGCGGGTGTATAACAACGTCATCGCCTGGAACGGCCATGACGGCATCATCCTCTGGCAGGCGCTGAGCGGGGTGGACATCCAGAACAATGTCCTTTACCAAAACGGCGAATACGGGCTGGGCTCTTATGCGGCCACGGGCAGCGGGGTGGTGGTTGATCACAATCTCTGCTTTGGCAACGGCTCCGGGGACTACGATTTCACCGCCGGAGGCTCCACTTACAGCTACACCCTGGGCACGGCGCTCTCAGCCGACCCGCTCTTCGTCAATGAGACCTCGTCCGGGTTCGACGCGCACTTGGGCGCCGGCTCCCCGGCCATCGGTGCCGGACTCAATTTTTACACGACCTTTACCACCGACCTGGCCGGGGCGGCGCGGCCAGCCTCCGGCCCGTGGGGCCTGGGCGCCTATGTCTATGGCGGGGGCGCGACGACGCCACCCGCCGCTTCCATGAGCACGCCGGCCAACGACGCGACGGTGTCGGGTTCCATCACCGTCTCCGCCACCGCCTCGGACCAAGTTGGCGTGGCCAGTGTTCAATTCCTGCTGGATGGCGCGAACCTTGACGCCGCGCTGACCGCCGCCCCGTTTGCCATCACATGGGATTCAACCACGGTGGCCGACGGCTCGCATACGCTGACCGCGCTGGCCACCGACGCCTCCGGCAACCAAGCCACGGCCGCGCCGGTCAACATTCTGGTCAGCAACACCGTCTCCTCGCTTGGCTTGCCGACGGTGGCGGTGGTGGCTAACCCAGCCACGGCCGTGATCGGCACGGCCAACGACGCGGTGTTGACGTTCGTGCGGACGGGGGACACCACGCAGCCGTTGACGGTGAATTTCGCCCTCGGTGGCACGGCGGCCCAAGGGACCGACTACCACACGACTAGCGGCGACATGCCAGTGTCTGTGACCATTCCCGCCGGCTACAGCCAGGCCAATCTGACCATTGTGGGCGTGAGCAATTCCACCGGCGCAAATCCAGAAACGGCCACGTTTACACTGACGCCCAGCGCAGCCTACACCGTCGGCTCGCCGGCCAGCGCGACCATCACGATTGTGAGCAATCCCGTCGCCCCATTGCCGACCGTCTCCGTGACGGCCACAACGCCCAACGCTTCGCGCGTGGGCCCCACCGAAGGCAATTTCACTCTCACGCGCAACGGCAGCACGGCGTCATCACTCACGGTGAATTTCTCGCTCGGCGGCACGGCGGCGAACGGGGTCGCTTACGGCACGCTTGGCACGTCCGCCACGATTCCGGCGGGCGCGGTTTCAACCAACGTCACTATCGCGCCCTTGGACAGCGCGAGCTATGTCGGCGCGGAAACGGCCGTGCTCACACTGTCGGTCAATTCGGCCTATACGGTGGGTTTGGCGGACAGTGCCACGGTCAAGATCGCGGGCAATAATGTGCCGGTCAGCGGCCGCAAAACTACGGCCAACAACCTCAAAATTACCTGGCCCAGCGTGGTGGGCAAAGTTTATCGCGTTGCCTGCGTGACCAGCCTGAGCGAGACGGTCTGGAGCAACTTGAGCGGCCTGATCACCGCTACCGGCACCACCACTTCCTATACCGACACAACGGCCAACAAGGTTGCCACCCGCTATTACCTGGTCTATGTGACGGATTAATCCTGAGGCGCCTCCCTCAGAGACAAGACGGCCGCTGTTTTCGGCGGCCCTTTTTTTTGTTTATGGAAGGCGGTGGCCATGAATTCAGCAATGGGTTCCAGAGACTGGCGGGTCCCAAGCCGGCCTTCACCCTCCTCCCGCCCCCGTCCGGGCGCCTTGGTGTTACGAAGGAGCAACATCCGCCTAGGGTGTTTCCAACCCGCATTTTGCGGGTTCCAACCCATATCCACGCGGCCAGGCAGTGAGTAGCCTGTTCGCGCTTACCGGCACGGGTTCGTGCCGCAAGCAAGTGCGGCAGACAATTTACGCCAGCGTGAAAACGGAGTTGGAAACCACTTCTTCACCAAGTGCGGAGCTTTGCCCGCGCCGCACCGAGACGGGCTGGTATTGTATTCGCACCCATTTGAAACATGAGCACATTGCCTCAGCTCACCTGCGGCGGCTTCCCGGCGTGGAGGTATTCAATCCGCAACTGCGCATTTTGCGCTCCACGCGGCAGGGTCGCCGGTGGAGCACGGAATCTCTGTTCCCCAATTACGTCTTCGCGCGTTTTGTTTTGGAATCCATGCTGGAGAAGATCATCTACACTCCGGCCGTCAAGGTGGTGCTCCGGTTTGGCCCCCGGACGCCGGCCATCCCGAACACGGAGATTGAGGAGTTGCGGCAGGGGCTGGACGGGCTGAGTTCCACCGTCTTAGTGGATGCACCGGCGCAGGGGGAGGAAGTGGAAATCGCCTGCGGAGCCTTCGCCGGTCTTAAGGCCTCGGTCACCCGCGTCCTGCCAGGCAAACACCGCGCCAAGATTCTTCTGGAAGTCATGGGGCGCTCCGTGCCAGCCGAACTGAGTCTGGACTTGGTGCTCTTTAACCGCAGGGACGCGTTGCAGATAGCGCTCGGCCGGGTTGAGCCGGTGATCGGGTGTCGGGCGGATGATTCCACTCTTGCCCTGATGTCGCTTTAACCACGGATGCAGCGATGTTCCACCCCGCCCTCAGCGTCCGCTTACTGGTTCGCTGCCTTCTCCTTGTTCCGATCGGGATGGAAGGAGAAGATCTGTATGTTTCCCCAAACGGGGCTCCGTCAGGGCCAGGCACGATCACCCAACCCTACGACCTGGCTACGGCCCTCTCCGGCAAGGTGGGGCAACCGGGTGACACCTTCTGGCTGAATAGCGGGGACTATGTGATCGGACACATCAACACGAGAATCCAGGGAGCGCCCGGGCTGCCCATCACCTTTCGCCAATTGCCCGGAGCGTGGGCGCGCCTGGATGGTTCGCTGACCTTTTATGAAAGCACCGGCAATGTGATCCTCAGGGATTTGGAGCTGTATAGCTCGGACACCAACCGGGCCAGCGCCGAAACCAACGTCGGGTTCAACCCGACTGACATCAATATCATACCAGGCATTTCCTCCTATTCGCCGAATATGTGCTTCATCAACCTCTTCGTGCATGATCAAACACGGCACGGCTTTTACGTTTCGCAGGAATCTTCCAACAACCTGATTTATGGCTGCGTAATCTGCAACAACGGCTGGAGGTCACCCGACAATGCGGAGGGGCACGGCATTTACGTGCAGGGGTCCAACGGGGGCAGGTGGGTTTCCAACAACATCGTCTTCAATAATTCCGGGGTCGGCCTGCATATTTACGATAACACGGCCAATCTCTACTTGGCCGGCATCACCCTGGACGGCAATGTGGCCTTCAATGCGGGTGCCATTCAAAATGTGCGCTTTTACCGGGATTGGATCGTGGGAGTGGACGCCCCGGCCATCAGCGCGGATCGAATTGAGTTTGACAACAATCTGGGTTACTTCCTGCCCACCGCGGGCCAAGAAGACCAGGTGCAGATCGGTCGCCAAGGGGTCAACGGCAGTGTGACTATCCTCAGCAATTACCTGCCCCAGGGACTGGAAATGAACAACTGGACCGTCGCGACGGTGGCCGGCAACGCGTTCTCAGCGACGGCCGGAAATCCCATGGTCACTTTGAACCAGACCTTCACGCATTTGGCGGCCGGTTGGAATAACAACACTTACGTGGCGCCGGCCACAGACACAGAGTTCTTGTACAACTTCATACCGCTCGGCTTTCAAAGCTGGCAAAACGCCACGAGATACGACTCCCACAGCCTCTGGAGCATAGGGAGCCCGAGCGGCGCCAAAGTTTTTATACAGCCCAACCTGTATGAGACCGGACGGGCGAACATCATTGTCTATAACTGGGAGAATCTGAGCAATGTCGCCGTTGATCTTAGTTCCGTGTTGGCTGCCGGCGCGGCCTATGAAGTGCGCAATGCCGAGGATTTCTCCGCTGCACCTGTGTTGACCGGGGTCTTCGATGGCAATCCGGTGATCCTGCCCATGACCGGGTTGGCGGCGGCTGTTCCCAATGGTCCGATGTTGGCTCCGGCGCCCACCGGACCGACATTCAATGTCTTTGTCCTGCTGCCGCGCCAGATTCGGCTGGAAGCCACGCTCGCGGATGGCCAGGTCCAGATTTCCTGGCCGACGAACAGCGGCAATTGGGTCCTGCAATTCGCCCCCAGCCTGTCACCGGGGGCGACTTGGACGGATGTGCCAACCAATCTTGCCGTTCTTGGTTACCAAACATCCTGGGCCGTGCCCGTGTCCGGAAACTGCGCGTTTTATCGGCTCAGAGGCGTCCCGTGAGCGCCCGATTTGAAACCCGTGAATGCTCTCCCGCCACGATGCGGTCGCGCGAAACCAACCGGGCGCTTCCGGCTCCTGCTGGCCCTGCTCGGCTGCGGAGGACTATTCGCCGGAGAAAACGGCCGCGCCCAATCCTGGGGATCACTGGGCAGCGAGAACGCGGCTGAGGCCCTGGCCCGGGCCATCCAGAACGAACCCTACAGCCAAATTTACGGCCCGCTGCGGGTCAGAGCCGGGGCGGGCGTGAGCGTCAACTACACGGACAATGTCTTCTACTCCAGTCAACCAAAGGAAGACATCATGATCGAACCCCAGGTTTCGCTGGACGCTTTATGGCCCATCAGCAAACTCAACACGCTCAGGCTGTCCCTGGGCCTGTCCTACCAGTGGTACTTGAAAAATCCGGTGCTGAACGCCGATGCCCCTCTGGTTAACCCGGGTTCGGAACTGGCCTTCAATTTTTTTGTCGGCGATTTTCACATCCAGGTGCATGAGCGTTTTTCCTATCAGAAAAGCCTGTTCTTCAACAGCATCGCGACTGAGAACATGCCCTTTTACAATGTCCACGACGTGGGCTTGTTTTCTCAGCTCAATAACGACGCCGGCGTTGATGTCACCTATAACCTGCACAAGGCCGTGCTTTCCGCCGGCTACAATCACGAAGATTTCGATACTTCAACGAGTCTTTTCGAGTATCTGAATCGGGCCTCTGAACAGTTGACCGCCAGCGCCAGTTATGCTTTGGGTGACCACCTGCAAACGGGTTTGGAAGCACGGGGGTCCTTCAACGATTATTATCGCGAGACCATTCTGAACGACAACTGGCGGGCCCGCGGCGGGGCGTTTGTGGATGTGACTCTTTGGCATGGCCTCAGCTTGCGGGCCGGCGGCGGCTACGACACGGCCGACTACGATGCGACCGCGCTTCCAAACTGCGATTATGCCAGCTACTATGCCTACGCCCGAATTCGCCAGGACACACGGCTTTTCTCGCACGCGCTGGACGTGGGGCGCGACAACGTGCTGGGTTTCAACGCCAACAATCTGAGAATGGCCCACGCGCGATACTCCATCTCCTCACCCATCGTCAGCCACGTGGACCTGGGAGCTTTTGCTTCGGTGAATGCGGGGGAGGAGTACGGCGGGGTTTACGACGAAAGATTCACTTACTACGGCGCGGGCTTTGGTGTTGGCTACGTTTTGGCCAAGCATTGGCGGACCAACCTCGCCTACGAGTTTGAATCCAAGCACT
Source organism: uncultured Verrucomicrobiae bacterium (assembly GCA_963707025.1). Taxonomy (GTDB): domain Bacteria; phylum Verrucomicrobiota; class Verrucomicrobiia; order Limisphaerales; family Palsa-1400; genus JBEKOF01. The sequence continues at coordinate 459,218 of CAVPOM010000012.1, forward strand.
CGGACCTGGCGCTGGAGAGTTTCCAGCGCAACCGGGTGACTTTGGGCATAGACTGGAGTTTCTGACTGCCTCACCGCTTCCGCCCAAGCGCTCCGTCGAAATCGGCGCGGCCACGCGGAACTTGGAAAAGATTCGTTCACCGTGCAATTCGCGCTCCAAATGCGCTCGGAGAGTCTCGGCTTTATGACCAGGCGATTTATCATTCTAGTGGCGGCCCTTGCCGCCTTGCAATACGGCGGCCCCGCGCTGGCTGGGGACACCAACCAAACGGTTTGGGCGGCCACCGGCATGGCGATGGACTCTCTGGACGACCACTACAAGCTCGGCCTCGGCGACGTCGTGATCTATCAGGTGACCGAGGACCGGGACCTGCCTCGTTCCCTCAAAGTCACCGATTCCGGGGATCTGCAAGCGCCTTACTATGGATTGGTTCACGCGGCCGGCAAAACCTGCCGCCAACTGGCCCAAGAGATCAAGGCCTTGTTGGAGAAGAAGCTTTACTATCGAGCCACGGTCGTGATTGCGCTGGAGGTGACGGATAAGGCCTGGGTCACAGGCAAGGTCTATGTCACCGGTCAAGTGCGCCTGCCCGGCGGCTTTAACCTGAAGGGGGGGGAGAATCTGACGGTCAGCAAGGCGATTCTGGACGCGGGAGGATTCAGCGACTTTTCCGATAAAAAGCACGTCCGGCTCATCCGCAAGACGGCCCGCGGAGACAAACCTTTCATCGTCAACGTGCTCGACGTTTGGGCTGGGCACCTGGACAAAGACCTCGCTGTGCAACCAGGCGACATGATCGTGGTGCCGGCCCGCCTGGTCAATTATTGAGGCGCAATTTCATGAAACTCAACGGAAACAGTTTTAACACCGGCGTGGTGGATTTCTTTGCTCCCTCCAGCCGGTTTGTGTCGGCATCCAGGATCTATCGTCGGCTGCACCGGTGGTGGCTTGTTCTGCTCAGATACTGGTGGATGCTGGTGGTGATCGTGGTGGCCGTGACCGGTGCGGCTTATGCCTACACCACTCGCTCCGGGCCGACGTATGAGTCCAAAGCGCGCATGTGCCTGACGGGCAAAATCAACATCTCCGGGGACCAGCTCTACACGGAGGAGTTGATCAATTTCCTCGGCACCCAGGCCGAGTTGCTCCGCAGTCCAGCCATTCAGAGGCGGGCCATGGCCAGTTTGCCGGCGGAGTTCAGACCGGCCCCTCGTCGAGGCGTGGTTGGCGGCGGGCCCGATTTGAAGGACCTCGGCAAGGCCCAAGTGCCGGCGCGAAAACTTTTTGCCTCCGGCTCGGCCCCTGGCAGCAATGCGCCCCCCCCGATTCCTTTTGACGTCAAAGTTCAGGAAGGGTCCAAAAGCAGCACGCTTGATTTGCGAGTGACGGGACCGGACCCAATCTCCACCCGGAGATTTCTGGATAGCTTGATGGAGGCCTACCTGAGTTACAAAAAGGAATCTCTTGACCAGGCTTCCGCGCAGGCCACGGCCTCTCTGACCGCCGAGGCGGGGCAGTTGAAGAGCCAGTTGGACCAGGCCCAAGCCAAGCTGCACGACTTGGAGGCCTCCAACAATGTGGTCTTTCTCCAGCAGCAAGGCGCTGGGGCCGAAAGCTACCTGGCCTCCTTGAACCGGCGACTTGCCATTCTGCGCACTGAACTCAGGCTGCTCGATTCCCTTACGCCCGAGCAGTGGGTGGAGACCGATGCCGCCGGCGCAAGCGCCCTCTCTGGTCCATCTTCCGGCGACGAAGCGGCGGCCCGGCAAACTCTGGCCAACCTGAAGGAATCCCAAACTGCCTTGTTCCAGGCAGACCAGAAGATGCATCAGCTTATGGCCGAGCGTGATGAGCTGGCCCGTTTCCTGCGGCCGGCGCACCCCAAGATCGTCAATCTCAACCAGCAGATTGCGGCCCAGGATGCTGTGGTGGGAGCGTCGCGGGAGGAAGCAGCCAAGGAGCTGACGCTTCGGCGCCAGGCCCTGCAGTTGCAGGTGCGAAATCTGGAAGCCGCCTTTGAAGATTGGAGTGCCAAAGCCATTGCGGCCAGCCACACCATGGCCGATTATGAACAAATCCGCCAAACGGTGCAGCGCCTTCAAAACGCCTACGACAAGACCCTTGATATCATCCAGAACATTAACGTCCGCAAACGGGTCGAGCAGGAAAACGTCGGCATCCTTGATCCGGCCTCCGTCGCGACGCCAACCCATCGGGTGTTGATCAACATGACGATCGCGACCGCCGTTTCTCTCCTGTTGGGTTTTGGCTTGCTCTATGGTACGGCCCTGTTTCAGGATGACTTTGCCTCGCACATGGAATTGGCCGAGGAGCTGGCCGAGCCGGTGGTGGGTCAGGTCCCGTCCATCTCCATGAGCAAGTCCAAGTCCCCCCTGGGCATCGAGGGGTTGGAAAGGGGACATTATGAGTTCCTGGAGGCCTTTCGCAACATCCGGGCTTCGCTCCTGTTTGGGAAAAATGGCGGCGCCAGGCCAAAAACGATCATGGTCGCCAGTTCGGTGCCAGCGGAAGGCAAATCCACCCTCGCACTGTATCTGGCCGCTATGCTGGCCCGAGGCAACTCGCGTGTGCTCCTGGTTGATGGAGATTTGCGCCGGCCCAGCTTGCACAAGTACCTTCGCCTGCCACCCGGTCCGGGCCTGGCGGAGGTTCTGGGGGATGAAATTTCTCCCCCGGACGCGATTCTCGCCACTGACGTTCAGAATCTGTCCTTGCTGCCGGCCGGCCAAGCCGCGCGCAATCCCGGAGACCTTCTGCTCAGTCCCATCTGGGAGCAATTCCTGGCCTCGGTCAAGCCGCGCTTCGATTACATCCTGGTGGACACCCCGCCGGTGATGGCCACCGACGATGCGGTCGCCCTGGCCTCCAAAGCGGACGGCGTTCTTTTTGTGGTGCGGGCCCTGTCCACTTCCGCTCGCGTCGTGCGCGGCGCGTTGGACTTGCTCCGGCAGCGGCAGGCGCATGTGGTCGGCTTGGTTTTCAACCGCGCTGTGTCTTCACCCTGCGAGCGTCAGTATTACAAGCCCTACGCCCGCGCCTATCGCTGGCAGCCGGAGAAGACCGGGCTTGGCGGCGTGCTGGTGGCGGGCAACCCTGCTCCCAACACCACGGCCGCCGGTTCCAGTGAATCGGCCTGATGGATTTGGCATCCTCGCAGGGTGATCACAATCCCGTCCGTATGATGGGAACGAAATCTAAATATGCGCCAACTGCAACTTGATTCCTTGCGCGGCTTGGCGGCTTGTATCGTCGTGTTTTGCCATGCCACAAATTTGCTGCCGGGGGTCTATGACGATCCGCGGCAACATTGGTGGCTGACGGAGACGCCGTTGGCGCTGCTGCGGGAGGGCCACGCGGCGGTGATTTTCTTCTTTGTTCTTAGCGGTTATGTCCTGGCACTGCCTTTCTTGAAGGGACCGGTGGCTTACGAGGCGTTTATATTCCGGCGCATTTGCCGCATCTGGATCCCCTACATTACGGCCACGGCCGTGGCCATGGCCTGTGCCATTTGGTTCTATCCAGGCAGGGTAGCGGGTCTGAGCCACTGGGCCAACCGACCCATCCCGTTCCCCAGCGCGCGGTTGATTCTGGATCATCTCCTTTTGGTGGGGTCCTTTGCCCACCAGACGTATAACGGCGTCATTTGGTCTTTGGTTTACGAGATGCGTATCTCGTTGGTTTTCCCGCTCCTGGTCCTTCTACTGCGGCTGGGCGCCTGGTGGCGGGTGCTGGGCGCCGCGGCGGCCTTGTCGGCGGCCGAGTTGGTGGTGGAACGATTCCCGTTCTGGTCCGGTTCGGACGATTTGCCCATGACGTTGCATTACGCGGGACTTTTTGTGCTGGGGATGGTCTTGGCGCGGGACATGCCCAAGGTTCAGGCGCTCTACAGTCGTTTTACATTTTGGGCTAAAGCCTGGCTGTGGCTGTTGGCGTTGGCTTGCTTCGGCCATGAGACATGGCTCTTCTCCAGTTCCAGGATACAACATCTCCCGATTTATCGGGATGGGATGACCGCCATGGGCGTGTCGCTCTTGATTATTTTCGCCCTTTCGCCGTCACGGTTCTCCACTTGGTTGGAAGGAAGGATACCGGTTTTTCTGGGGAAAATCTCCTACAGTGTCTATCTTTATCATGCGGTGATCCTCCTGTCGTTGGCGCATGTTTTTTACCCAAGGGCTTCCTGGAGTTTGCTCTGGCTGGGGACCGGTGTGCTGACCCTCGGCGTGGCGGCGCTTTCCTACCAGTTCGTGGAGCTTCCGTCCATCCGGCTAGGCAAATGTGTCTGCTTGCAGCGCGAAGCGGCGGCCACTCCGCGCATCGAACTATCGGCTAACGGGAAACAAGATTCTGCTGTCGGTTAACTTAAGGTTTAAGATGGGAACAGAAGCATCAGCCGGCACCATCCCGATGGTGGCGCCAGCCAGGTCGGGCCGCTTTGCACTCAACCTGGCCAGCAATGTTGGCAAGCTCGGCTTGACCATGCTGGTGGGCGCCTGGTACGTGCCCTTTCTGGTCCGCCGGCTTGGCCCGGCTGCCTACGGGCTCGTGCCGCTGGCTTCCACGATCACCTCCTACATGGCGCTGATCACCTTTGGCCTCGACGCGGCCATGGGACGGTCCCTGACCATCACCCTGGAGCAGAAGGATTACCGAAAGGCGAACGTGATCTTCAACGTGGCCTTTTGGGGCAATCTGGCCATCGCCCTTCTGCTGGTGATTCCCGCAGTCTTCGCCATTGCCAACGTGGAGCATTTGGTGCGGATTCCGCCAGGTTATGAGTCGGCCACACGCTGGCTCTTTGCCGCCACGGTCGCCGCCTTTCTGCTGAACCAAGTCAAGTCTCCGTTCGGCGTCTCTTGCTTCAGCCTTAACCGGCTCGATTTGGCCAACGTGGTCATCGTTGGCGAAACGCTGACACGAGTGGGGTTGGTCGTTTGCTTGTTCCTCGTCGTAGCGCCCAGGATTGAGTTTGTCGGGGCCGCCATCCTGGCCGGAACCATCTTTTCCACCATCGGAGCCATCTGGCTGTGGAAGCTGCTGACGCCAAGCCTTCATCTCCGTCTGGGCGATTTTGACTGGACCATGCTCAAGGGGTTGTGCAGCACGGGTGGCTGGGTCATTGTCAGCCAGATTGGCGTCATGTTGTATATGAACATTGACCTGTTGCTGGCGAATCGGCTTTTCGGTCCCTCGCAAAGCGGACGCTATGCGGCCGTCCTCCAATTGCCAGCCTTGTTGCGCTCACTGGGCATCGCGGTGGGCGAAATCTTCGCGCCAACCATGTTTCACATGTATGCCCGCGGCGACATGGACGGCTTGGCCGTTTACCTGAACCGCGCCATCGAGTTCCTGGGCTTCGTCATGGCCCTGGCCATCGGGCTGATTTGCGGATTTGCAAAACCGCTGTTGCACCTGTGGCTGGGCGCGGATTTCGGGAACATGGCACCCTTGTTGTTCCTCATGTCTATTCACTTGTGCATTAATCTTTCCATGTATCCACTCTACGCGGTCCCCTTGGCAGCTAATCGGGTCAAGATTCCGGGGTTGGTGACGCTGGCTGTCGGCGCGCTTAATTTGGCGCTGGCCTTGCTCTTGGCGAGGGCGCTCGGTTGGGGTCTTTATGGTCTGGCTGCGGCAGGCGCCATTTCCTTGACACTCCGGCATCTGGTGTTCACGCCGCTTTACGGCGCGCGAGTTCTCCACCGACCCTGCAAGACTTTCTACCGCAGGGTGGTTCCAATAATTGGCGCCACGCTGGCCACCATTGGACTGTGCCGGTTGATCTTGTGGGGATGGACTATTTCCAACTGGTCGGATTTGGCCACGGCGGCGATGGCGGTCTCGGCCTTGTTTGCAGCCATTACCTACTGGCTTCTCAAGCCGGAAGAACGCCTGGCGCTCAAGGAAATAATCGTGCGCTGGCGGAAGTAAATCCGTCCGGACTGCTTCAAACGATTTCAATGAACTGGCGCAAATCAGCTTGCCTTTCCTACGCGGCCTTGCGCGGCTACCGTTTCCCCTCCTTGCTTTCGGGCTATTGGCGGGAATATGAGCGCGGGGCGGGTTATGAGACGGCCGCCCGCGCGCTGGTCAAACTGCTGCGCCACTGCCGGCAATCCGTTCCCTTTTATGCCGGGCCGGTGCAGCGCCTGGACCATATCCGCTGGGAAGACGCGGACCCCAGCGTGTATCTGCCCCGCCTGCCCATCTTGACCAAAGAAACCATTCGGGCCAATTTCCTCGGACTCCAGTCTGTGGATCTGGACCGGCGAAAGTGGTCCTATAACACCTCCGGCGGCTCCACTGGCCAGCCTGTCCGGCTGATTCAAGACCAGGAATATGACGACCGCAGCACAGCCACCAGCCTGCTCTGCCATGCCTTGCTGGGCTGCGACGTGGGACAGCCCATCGTCCGCCTTTGGGGATCGGAGCGCAACGTCCAGAACGGCACGCAGTCGGCCAAGGCCGCATTTTTTAACTGGCTGAGCAACACGACCTGGCTCAACGCGTTTCGCATGTCACCGCCGCGCATGCGCCAATACATTGACGCCCTCAACCGGGTGCGGCCGCATTTAATCCTGGCTTATGCGCAGGCCGCGTATGAACTGGCGCGGTTCGCCGAACGCGAAAAGCTTTCCGTGGCGCCGCAGCAGGCCGTTCTGGCTTCAGCAGGCACCCTTTATCCATTCATGCGCGAGAAAATCGCCCAGGTGTTCGGCTGCCGGGTCTATAACCTCTATGGTTCGCGTGAAGTGAGCGTCATCGGTTGTGAGGTTCCGGAACGCAACGGTCTTTGGGTCGTCCCTTGGAGCAATTATGTTGAGATCCTGGACGACGACGCAAGCCCCGTGCGCTCCGGCGAAGAAGGGAACATCGTCGTGACCTGCCTGACCAACCTTGCCATGCCGCTGGTCCGCTATTGGATCGGCGATCGGGGCGCCTTGGTGTCCGATCTCGCGACCGGCGGTCGCTGGACCTCGCAGGTGCTCAAGTATGTGTCCGGTCGCAGCGTGGACGTGTTCCGCACACGGGACCAGCAACTGGTGGACGGGGAATACTTTACCCACCTGCTCTACTTTCGGCCCTGGGTCTGGAAATTTCAGGTCGTGCAGAAAGCGCACGAGCACATCTTGTTCAAGATCGTCAAAACCAACGGCGGCCCGAGCCGTATTGAACTCGAAGACATCGCCGCCAAATCGCGCCTGGTGATGGGCCATGACTGCCGGATTGATTTTGAATTTCCCGGCGAATTGCCACCGCATCCCGCTGGCAAATACCGCTACACCATCTCGGAAGTGAGCGCTTAAGGAGATTGGTCCTTCTCAATATGCGCCCGGCTGCACTTTCTTGAGTCAGGGTATTGCCATAGTCATGATTACCTATCGATCCCGTTTTCTGATCCGCGGGGAAGTTTGGTTCGACGACGAGCCGGATCACACCCGCGCGGTGGATTGGATGATCTATCACCAGCGTTCCCAACCGGTTCCGGGAGCCAAGACGTCGCATTTCCACACCTACGTCATTGATCTGAAGCAGGGCCGTGAGCAACTGCTGGCCAATTTGAACAAGGACGCCGCCTACAAAATCCGGCGCGCCCGCGAGCGGGACCATATCCTCTGTGAATGTTGCGATCCGCGCGGGGAGGGTATCCTCGATCAGTTCGAGGAGATGTACAACACCTTCGCCACCCTCAAAGGCCTGGCCCCGCTGGACCGGCCACGCCTGGAGGGCATGGCCGCCGCAGGGGCGCTGGATTTGTCCGTCGCCAAAGCACCGCAAGGCAACGCCTTGGTGTATCACTCCTATTATCGCGATCACCGCCGAGCCAGGGCCTTGGAGTTGCCGTCTCTCTACCGGAACATGGCGGACAGCGCGGCGCGGAACCTCATCGGCAGGGCCAACCGCTACCTGACCTGGAGTGACATGGTGCGATTCCAAGAGCAAGGATTGAAATGCTTTGACTTCGGCGGCTGGTATCAGGGCGCCGATCCTGCCATGCTCAAGATCAATGACTTCAAAAGGGGCTTTGGCGGACAGGTCGTGCGTGAATACCAATGCGAACGGATCCTGACCTTGAAGGGTTGGGTCGTGCTCCAGGCCGCCCGCCTGCTCAAACAGGCCAGACTGTTTCCGTCTGTGTCAAAGCAGCCGAGTGCCATCGCCCAACCAGATTTTGCTCACGGCTGCGCTTCGGTTTCAATGGATGAGCAAGACCGGGATCGGACGCGCCACCGTCCCGCGAGCCTCGAGGATTTCACCCATGCCATACCCAAAAACCGCCCAGTATCTGCTGCGATTCGACGACCTCTGCCCGACCATGAATTGGGCGGTCTGGTCGGAGATTGAAGCGGCTTTGCTCGAGCATCGGCTCAAGCCCATCCTGGCGGTGGTTCCCGATAACCAGGACCCGGTGCTGCGGGTCGCTGCGCCAATACAAGATTTTTGGCAACGCGCGCGCCAATGGCAAGCGCGCGGTTGGACTCTCGCCCTGCATGGATTTCAGCACAAATACACCGCCAGACGCAGCGGCCTCGTTACGCCCAGAAAGTTGACAGAATTCGCCGGCCTCCCGGCCGCGGAACAAGAGGAAAAGCTGCGGCGCGGCGCGGAGATCTTTGAGCGGCAGGGCATCAAACCCCGGGTCTGGATCGCGCCCAACGACTCCTTTGATCGCACCACCGTTTCCCTGCTTGCTCAATTCGGCATTCGCATCATATGCGATGGCTATTTCCGCGTCCCATTCGTGTGCCGGCAGAAGATGGTTTGGATCCCACAGCAACTCTACGGCTTTCGCCCCGCTCCGCCCGGGGTTTGGACGGTGTGCTATCACCACAATCACTGGACCGCTTCTGACCTGGGCCGATTTCGAAAGGACCTGATTTGGCACCGGCCTGACATCTGGTCGCTCGACCAAGTCACGCAGGCTTGGGCCGACCGACGATGGCGCGGGCCGGCCTGGCTCTATACATGGCCGCGTCTTTCCCAACTGGTGATCCGTTGCGAACTCAAACTCTGGGAGAAGTGGATCTCGATCCGAGACCAGCTCCGGCCGATCAAAAGTTCACCTCGACCTGCTGAACAAGGCGGCACTTTGAACTAAGTATGTGCGGTATTGCTGGATTCTGGGATGCGTGCGGCCGGGCTGGGTCGGCTGAACTGGAGCAGAGCGCCCTGCGCATGGCTTCGGCCCTGCAACATCGGGGGCCGGATGATCAAGGGACGTGGGCGGACGAGAATGCGTCTCTCGCGCTGGGGCATCGTCGTCTGGCCATCCTGGACCTCAGCCGTGAAGGCCACCAGCCCATGTTTTCGGCCGACCAGCGATTTGTGCTGGTTTTTAACGGAGAGATTTACAATTTCCAGGCCTTGCGAACTGCCTTGGAAGACCGGGGTCACGCTTTCCGCGGGCGATCCGATACGGAGGTCATGCTGGCCGCCTTTGGTGAATGGGGGCTCCGCCCGGCCCTTGAGCGGCTGGCCGGCATGTTCGCCTTCGCGCTGTGGGACCGGCGCTGTAGAAGGTTGCATCTGGCTCGCGATCGGGCGGGTGAAAAGCCGTTGTATTATGGCTGGATCGGCGGCGCGTTCGTCTTCGGTTCGGAATTGAAAGCGCTCCGGGCCCATCCCCGATGGCGCGGGGAAATCAACCGCGGCGCTTTGGCGCTGCTGGTCCGCTATGGCTACATCCCGGTGCCCCACTGCATTTATGATCACATTCAGAAGTTGCCGCCGGGTTGCGTGCTGACCTTGACCGAGTCCCATCTCCGGGCCTGGAGCACACCCGAGCCGGAGCCGTACTGGTCGGCGCAAGCCATGGCTGAAGCGGGGGCGGCCCATCCCTTCCGAGGCGGCGAAGATGAGGCGCGGGAACGGCTGCGGGCACTGTTGCTGGAGTCGGTCGAGCAGCAAATGGTCGCTGACGTGCCTCTGGGGGCCTTCCTTTCAGGCGGGATCAATTCCTCGCTCGTGGTCGCGCTCATGCAGACGCAAAGCCGGCGGGCCATCAAGACCTTCAGCATTGGATTCCAGCAGGAGAAGTTTAACGAGGCCCCCTTTGCCAAAGCCGTTGCCGCACACCTTGGCACCGACCACACGGAATTGTATGTCCAGGACTGTGACCTTCGGCGGGTCATTTCCCGGTTGCCCAACATCTATGATGAACCCCTGGCCGATCCCTCCCAAATCCCGACCGTCCTGCTCTGCCGATTGGCAAGTGCCAACGTGAAGGTAAGTTTGTCAGGCGACGCGGGGGACGAGTTGTTCGGAGGCTACGATCATTATGACAAAGCCCGGCGCCTCTGGCGCGCGATGGGCCGGACACCCGGTCCGTTGCGCCAACACATGGCCCGCAGTTTGAAGTCCTTCTCCAGCGCCGGGCTGGAGCTGGCCACCGGCTCTGGGCGGGTCCGGCAAATTCTTAACCGCCTCTCCAATCTGGCGGACGTTCTGCCTGCGCCGAGTGACCTCTGGCTTTACCATCTGCTGATGTCGCCCAACCGCGATCCCCGAGCGTGGTTGAAAGATGCAGATGAGCCGCCGACCCATTTTGAAGAGACGGCAACCTGGGCGAGTTTGCCTGAGCCGTTGCAGCGAATGACGTATCTGGACTTCGTTACTTATCTGCCGGACGACATCCTGGTGAAAGTTGACCGCGCCGCCATGGCGGTCGGCCTGGAGACTCGTGTGCCCTTACTGGACCATCGCGTCATCGAACTTGCCTGGCGTCTTCCAGCTTCCTTCAAACAAAACAGGAGCCAAGGCAAATGGCTGCTGCGGCAAATCCTGCATCAGTATGTCCCGCCCGCCCTGGTGGACCGCCCAAAGAAAGGATTTGCGGCGCCGATTGCCGAATGGCTGCGCGGCCCGATGCGCGAGTGGGCTGAGCAACTCCTAGGCGAAACCCACCTGCGCCAGGAAGGGTTTTTCGATGCCCGCCAAATACGACGAAAGTGGCAGGAACACCTGGCTCAAAAGCGGGATTGGTCGCCTGGACTCTGGCACGTGCTGATGTTTCAGGCTTGGCTGGAGGAGCAATCTGTTGCCCCGTGCTCAACGGATACGAACACGCCCCCGGCTGCCCGGAACCTGATGGAAGCGCGGGTATGACGCAGATGATTTCAGCCTATAGCCCGACGAGCGTGGGCGGTTTGCCGCCGCCCGCGTGGACGGAATCCAGCGCGGTTCAGCCCGGTTCCGGTGGGCCGGCGAGCGCTGCGTTAAGACCCAACGTGTTGGTGCGTTGGGCCTTTTATCTGTCGGTGTTCTCAATCCCGTTGAGCCATCTCTATCTGCCCGGCACGGGTGGGAGAGTCGGTGTGCTCCGGTTGGTGCAGATGGTTCTCGTCTGCGCCGTCCTCTCCCAACCCCGAATCTGTCTGCGCATGGCGCCAACGGCGCTGTTCTGGTTTCTGGCCTATGTCGCGCTGCGCATTCTGTGGGGCTTCTGGCTCACTCCGGAGATGTTCTCATTATGGTGGCCGAACAGTCGTGAATTCCTGGAATTTGTCCTGTGGCTCTGGGTGATGTTCAACGTGCTCCAGTTTCCTGAGACGCGCCGGGGCGGCTTGTGGGCTTTGGGTTTGGGCTGTGCGCTCTGCGCCTTGTTCCACCTTGCCGGGATCGGCGTGGCTGAAGTGGCCGACGATCCCAATGGTCGTTCATCCGTCTTTGGTTTGAATGCCAATGAGCTTGGCGCCACCTACGCCACGGCCGCGGTCGCCCTGCTCGGACTGTGGATGGTCCGGCCCGGCACCTGGACCCAACGGCTTCTGCCCTTTCCGTTGATCGCTTTGATCGGAGTGGCCATGGCCAAAACGGGTTCCCGCACCGCCCTTCTAATCCTGGCTTTGGGCGTTTTCGTGCTGCTCCTTTTGGGCCATTCGTTCGGCTCAAGAACCAGACGTTTCGCCAGCCTGCTCGCGTTTGCAGCGGTCCTGAGCGCGATCATGTGGAGGATACCGACTGTCATGGAACGGTTCGAAGAGATCAACCCGCAAAATATCGGCCAGGACAACCCTCGGGCACGCATGGCGCCTGTGCTGTGGGAGATGTTCCTGAGAAGCCCGATCTACGGATCAGGGCCGGATGGTTACGAATTCGAATTGACACGGCGGGCGATGCCGTATTTGATCAAACAGCAAGGGCTCATCGTCGCTCATAATCTCGCTCTGCTGTTGTTGGTCGAAACGGGAATCGCGGGACTGCTGCTTTTCTCCTTCGGCCTCAAGGCGGCCCTGGCGGCGGCCTGGAGGGCGAGGCTTAATCCTTGCGGCTCGCTGCCTCTGGCTCTGCTGCTGCCGCTGGCCATCGCTGGCGCCACTGTCTGTAATCCAAGTCATCACATGGTCTTCTGGGTGGCCATGGCCTATGGGCTGGCCGGAGTGGCCTGAATTTCGCTGCGATGTCCGATCTCTCCATCAACTTAGGACGGCCGAGCGCCCGGACCCGCCCAGTGCGCGTTGCCGTCATCGCTTCCAGCCTGAGGTTGGCCGGGGCGGAGAAACAGACCGTTTATATGGCGCGAGCCTTGCTCGAGGCCGGGCTCCATGTGAGATTATTTTACCTCGGCGCCGGCGGGCATTACGAAACTGTCTTGCGACAAACCGGCGTGCCCCTGTGCCAGATTTACACCCCGAACCGACCGTGGGTCATGCTGGCCTGCTTGATCGGGGCCTTATCTCGGTGGCGGCCCCAGATCGTCCTGGCGGCCCAATTCAGCGACTTGCTATACGGCGCCGCAGCCGGTCGTTGCTGCTATGCGCTGATTCTGGGAGGCGTAAGAAGCGATGGTCTGTACGAACTCAACTCTCATGGCCGCCTCAGCCGGTGGATGGTCCGCCTGACACATGGTCTGGTGGCCAATTCCTGTCGCGCCAGACAAAATCTGGTCTCCCAAGGGGTCCACTCCCGAAGAATTGAAGTGCTGCCCAACGTCATTGACCTGCAAGATTTTGACCTGCGAACCTCGCTGCCTTCCAGCGTTTCTCTGCCATCGGAACGCCTTATCGTGGCCGCCGTTGGCAGCCTCCACCCGTGCAAGCGGTTTGATCGTTTCCTGGAGGCGCTGGCGCTGGCGCGCCGCAGCGAGCCGGCGCTGGCGGGCGTCATTGCTGGAGCTGACTGCGGGCTCAAGGGGGAATTGCAGGCCAGAGCCAATGCCTTGGGCTTGGCCCCGCGCGATCTGGCGTTTCTGGGGGAGGTTGACACGGTTCCAGCCCTGCTTGCCCAATCTGCGATGCTCGTCCTAACCTCGGATTACGAGGGGTTTCCCAATGTCATTCTCGAGGCGATGGCGGCTCGGTTGCCGGTGATTTCGACTCCGGCTGGAGAGGCCGGTTCCATCATACAACATGGAAAAACCGGCTATGTCGTGGAGGCGGAGGACACCCGGAGCATGGCCGCATTCATGGTTCAATTGGCGCGATTGCCTGCGACGAGAAGGAACTTTGGCCAAGCAGGCCGCCAGCGCGTTGAGCAGGAATATAACTATCAATCGCTGGCGGATCGCCTTCTGGCTGCCTTTCATGGTTTTGCCCGCCAAGGGCGAAGATTCTCCTTGAGCGAAATGCTGGAGTGCAGCGTCCACGCCAAGTTCACCGAGACGCTTTCCGGGGATTTGTTACGCCAGCGGCCTGCAGTTTGATTTCCCCGGCGTGCGGGTGCCGGCCCGCGAAAACTGTCACTACAATCTCATGCGCAACTTATCCAGGTTGAAGGTCTGTTTTTTGGCCGGGACGCTGGAGCACGGTGGAGCCGAACGCCAACTTTTTTATATCCTTCAGGCCCTCTGTCAGGCGGGAACCGCACCCCGATTGCTTTCATTGGATCAGGGCCAATTCTGGGAGGAGAGGATCAAGCGCCTGGGGGTTCCCGTCACCTGCGTGGGTGATCAACCCTCGCGCCTGAAGCGGCTTCTTCGCGTCCTGAAGGAAGTGCGCAAGGATCGGCCCGACGTGCTGCAGAGCCAGCATTTCTATGCCAATGCCTACGCCGGTCTGGCCGCGCGGCTCTGTCAGGCCGGCGGCATCGGCGCCATGCGCAACAACGGACGCACGGAAGTCAGTCAGAGTGGGCTTTTAGGAGGATGCCTCAATCTGCACTGCCCCGGAACATTGGCGGCAAACTCGCTCATGGCCATCCAATTCGCCATCGCTCAGGGCGTCCCTGCGTCGCGCCTCTATTTTCTGCCGAATGTGGTGGATACGGAGTGGTTCAAGCCGCCCGGCGATTTTCCCAAGGAACCATTGACGTGCCTCGCGGTGGGACGCTTGGTAAAACAGAAGCGGCTGGATCGGTTCATTACCATACTCGACCGTCTGCGCACGGCTTTTCACTTGAACGTCAGAGGGCTGATCGTCGGGCCAGGATGTCAAAACGAGGACTTGCGACCCGAGCTGGAACATCAGGCCCGGCGACTTGGTTTGTTGCCGGACTTCGTTCAATTCCGAGGCGGCGTCTCCGACAGCCGAATGGTTTATCGCCAGGCAGCGGTTTGCGTTCTGACCTCGGATTATGAAGGCACACCCAATGTTTTGCTGGAGGCGATGGCCTCTGGTTTGCCCGTGGTGGCGGCCAGGGTGGGTGGAGTGCCCGATATTGTCCAACACGGGCAGACGGGCTATTTGCTCCAGCCCGACGATATCGAAGGATTCACGGCGGCCTTGGTTAAGTTGGTGAGCAGCTCCGAACTTAGAACCGAAATGGGGCGGCGTGCCCGGGCCTACGTGGAGGAGAACCATTCGCTGCGCCGGCTGCCCGCCTATTTGGAAGGCCTCTACCAACTGGTTTTCCCGACCGCACGCCCTGCGAGCACCCCTGTTGCCGAAAGGGCCTCGATCTGATCCGGACCACCGTCGCCGCCTCAGGATGGTGAGTAGCACAGGACTTCACATGTTTCACTTTGTGACGTCGTTTCTTCTGGCGCTGGCCAGCAAGTTGCAGCGGGGAGGGATCATTGTGAACGGACATACCCTCACGCGCAGTCAGACGCGCCGGCAAATAAAGACGCTGGGCCGGTGGTTCGACTTTATCCGCCTGGAAGAACTCCCGCGCCATTTGATCCGAGAGGGCGGACGCCCCTTCTGTCTGCTCACCTTTGATGATGGCAAGCGCAACAATTTCACGGAGATCGCGCCCGAACTGGAACAAGGACGCGTGCCGGCCGTCTTTTACGTCACCACCGAGCCTCTCTCGACGGGGACTTGCCTTTGGTTTGATCGGCACAGCCGTTTGGTGAAGCAACTGGGCTATTGTCCAATCGGCCTCGAACTCCCGACTCTGAAACAGCTCCCCTTCGACATCCTGATGGACCATTTGGACCGTGCCTGTGCGCACTATGGCTTCACGCCCAGCCACGAATCGGACAACTTCCTGCCCATGTCTTGGGAGCAGGCGCGGGATTTGGGCCGACGGGGTTTTACCATCGGCGCCCATGGTCTGACCCACGCCATTCTGACCCGAGAGACCCAAGACAAAGCCTTCGCGGAAATCGAAGGCAGCCTGGCCAAAGTAAGCTCTGAACTGGGCCGCCCTTGCACCACTTTCGCTTTTCCCAACGGCAATTACACGCCGGAATTGGCCCGGCATGCATTTCGCTGCGGGGCCACCACCGCCATGACGACCGAGCCAATGTGGGTGGATAACCGGTCGCCCTTCTGGCGGCTGCCCCGCATCCAGCTCTTTGGAGGGTTTGTTGAAGCCAGCATTGAACTCAAGATCGCGTTGGCGGCGTTGCGCGGAGTGTTAGCCAATCCAGACGGCTCAGGACGGACCTACCGACAGGCCGATCAACAAAGCGAACAAAGAATGCCCTGGACCTGATCTATGACAACATCCCAATCAAATCCCTTGGTTTCAATCGTGCTGCCCTGTCGCAATGAGCAGGGTTACATCCAGGCCTGCCTGCAATCCATTCTCCAGCAGGAGCCGCCGGCGGGTGGCCTCGAAATCCTGGTCGCGGACGGGATGTCAACCGATGGCACGCGCGAATACTTGCAGCAGATTGCCAGGGAGCAGCCCCAAATCCGTGTCCTTGACAATCCTGGCCGCATTGTCTCCACGGGGCTGAACGCCGCCATCAGAGCTGCCCGGGGCGAAATCATCGTGCGCATGGACGCCCACACGATCTATGCGCCGGACTATGTGCGGCAGTGCCTGGCCGTGCTGAGTGAAACCGGGGCCGACAATGTGGGCGGGCCGATGCAGACCACCGCCACGACGATTATGGAACGAGCGATTCGCGCCGTGTTTCATTCCACCTGCGCGGTGGGCGGAGCACGCTCCCATCAAGCCGGCTATGAGGGCTATGTGGACACCGTCATTTACGGTTGCTGGAACAAGGCGGTCTTTGAACGCATCGGCAATTTTGACGAAGAATTAGTCCGCAACCAGGATGACGAGCACAATCTGCGCCTCGTGCGGGCGGGCGGTAAGATTTATCAGTCCACGCGCATTCGCAGTTGGTATCATGTGCGAGGCTCGTTGCAGGCTCTGTTCCGTCAGTATATGCAATACGGCTACTGGAAAGTTCTGGTCATTCGAAGGCATCACACGCCCGCTTCCTGGCGGCACGTGGTGCCCGGAACTTTTCTGGCCTGTCTTTGCCTGCTGGCAGCCTTGGGCTTATTCTGGACTCCGGCATGGTGGGGGGCGGTCGCGCTGGCAGTCCTCTACGCTGCCACCGCTCTGGCCGCCGCGGTGGTCATCGCGGCTCGCACATCCTGGATCTTGCTCCCCGTCCTCCCGGTGGTCCTGGGCTGCTTCCATTTCGGTTATGGATACGGATTCCTGCGCGGCATTCTAGATTTTGTGGTTCTGAATAATGCGCCTGAAGCGAAGTTTGTTCAATTAACCAGGGAACGCTCTCGCAAGCTGGGCCGTGCCTCGGCCCTTAAATCGAATGGGTCGCCTGGCACCGGGCAGCTCTGACCACGGACGGCTTGCCGAAAGTCACCAATCACGAGAATTTGATTGCCCCATGCAAACCAGCCTCGAAGTTGATCGCCTTAGGAAAGTTTACCGCTTCTACGCGCTGCGCGGATTCGGACAATCGAAATGGTCGCTGGCCAACAAGGGTAACCAAGCCATCCTGGAGGAATGTCTTCTCAGAATCCGCGCGAGTTTGCAGAACTCCGGTTTTTTCCCGCTGGATGAGAGGCAAATCCTCGATGTCGGTTGCGGCACAGGACAACGCCTGGCGGCGTTCGCCGATTTGGGAGCCAAGCCGGAACACCTGTTTGGGGTTGATTTGATCGCCGATCGCATCAACGTGGCGCGGCAGCACCACCCGCGGATCACCTTTCAATTGGCCAATGCGGAGGCTTTGCCCTTTGCCGATGGCACTTTTGATCTGGTGACGGTCTTCACGGTGTTCAGTTCGATTCTCCATGCCCGCATGGCGGCCAATGTCGGCCTCGAAATCAATCGTGTCCTCAGGCGCGGTGGCGCTGTCCTCTGGTACGATTTCAGGATGCATAACCCATGGAACCGGCATGTCCGCGGCATCTCACGCCACCGGATTCAGAATCTGTTTCCTGGCTTCAAGACAGACCTGGAGACCATCTCCTTGCTGCCGCCGCTGGCGCGGCGCCTGGGACGGCTGACCAAACTGCTCTATTCTCCTCTCAGTTCACTGCCATTGCTACGGAGCCATTATTTGGGAGTGCTGACCAAGCCGTGACTAACCGGAGGTTCATTCCATTTCGTTCATAAAAACATTATGCGTTCCATTCCTTTCTATAAACCCAGCATCGGCCGGCCCGAAATCGATGAGGTGGTTGATTGCCTGCAATCGGGCTGGCTCACCACCGGCCCGAAGACGAAGCAATTCGAGCAGGAATTCGCCGGCTACCTTCAGCGCCGTCACGCCGTGGCGGTCAATTCCTGCACCGCGGCCCTCCATCTGGCGTTGGAAGCGATCGGCCTTAAAGCCGGACAGCGGGTGGTGGTGCCGACCATGACATTCGCGGCCACGGCCGAAGTAGTGCGCTATTTCAATGCCGCTCCTTTGTTTGCCGATTGCCGGCCGGAGGACTTCAACCTCGATGTCGCCGATGCCGCTTGCAGGATCGAACGCGCCCGGGCCAGCGGCGAAGAAGTCGTCGCCATTATCCCGGTGCATTACGGGGGACAGATCGGCGACGTAACCGGCGTGACCGCACTGGCCCGCAAGTATCACCTTCGGATTATTGAGGATGCCGCCCACTGTTGCCCCGCCTATTATCGCGACGAGGTGGCTGCGCCTTGGAAAACGGTCGGAAGCGACGCGGAGATAAGTTGTTTTTCCTTTTACGCCAATAAAACCATTACGACTGGGGAAGGCGGCATGGCCTGCACCGACTCTCCGGAACAGGCGGACAGGATGCGGATCATGTCCTTGCATGGCATTTCGCGCGATGCCTGGAAGCGCTACACTGCGGAAGGCTCCTGGTATTATGAAATCGTTGCGCCCGGTTACAAATACAACCTCACCGACTTGGCAGCCGCCATCGGCCTGCACCAGCTTCGCAAGGCCGACCTCTTGCACGAACGCCGCACCCAGTGGGCCAGGCTTTACTCGCAATGCCTCGGCGACGTTGAGGAACTGGTCCTCCCCACCGTCATGCCCAACCGCATCCATTCCTGGCACCTCTTTTCCGTCCGTTTAAACCTGGACCGATGCCATCTGGGCCGGGCGGAACTGATTTCCGAGATGAAAAGGGCCGGCATCGGCACCAGCGTGCATTGGATGCCGCTGCATCTGCACCCCTATTACCGCCAGCAACTTGGCTGCACACCGTCCGATTATCCTTGTGCAACTTCCCTTTATCCCCGGTTGATGACCCTGCCTCTCTATCCGGACATGACGGCCGAGGATGTGCAATATGTTTGCCGAACCTTGAAGGGGATCATGGCGGATTCCAAATCCACAGTCGCGGGCGCGAGCCTCTTGGCGGGCCGCTCACCTTGACGCAGATGGCGCCGCCGCTGGCCTTGGCCATGCGCCCGCATCGCCCGTGACGATAAACCAATGGGATGAGGTGTTTACCGGCGACTTTTGCGGGTTTTAGCCCTCTTTGATGGACGCCAATTGGCGTTAAACTGGTGGCGGTTTTTACGTTAGCGGTGTGCCGCGAATGACCCATGGCTGATGTGACAAACGGAAATGGTCCTGACAATAGCGAAAGAGGCAATGCATGCGCCGATTCAAACGGACGACGGTGACACCGGGCCAACGAGGCTTTCCCGCAGGGTTGCCTTCCCCCGCTTATGAGTTACTCTGATTACAATACCCCCGATGACAATCTGGCAGACGCGGCCCTTTGCCGCCGCACTCCATCGGATTCCGCCCCCATCCTTACGCCTAAGCGTCTCTACGACGTCTGCCTTTCTTTCTGCGGCCTGGCGCTGCTCAGCCCCCTGTTCGTAGTCATCGGGGCCTTGGTGAAATTGGCCGACGGCGGCCCCATTTTTTACCGTCAGGCGCGGGTGGGCCGTGGCGGCCGGCAATTCCTGATCTGCAAATTCCGCACCATGGTGGTTCCGGCAGAACAGACCGGGCCCTCCCTCACCAAAAGCGGCGACGCGCGCGTTACCCGGATTGGCCGGATCTTGCGCCAGACCAAGCTGGACGAATTGCCCCAGCTTTGGAACGTGTTCAAAGGCGACATGAGCCTGGTCGGCCCCAGACCGGAAGTGCCTTGCTACGTTCAACATTACACCCCGGAACAGCGCGCTATTTTGCTGCTTAAACCAGGCATCACCGATCTGGCCTCGCTCTGTTTCCGCGAGGAGGAGGCCTTGCTGGGCAACGCGGACGATTTGGAGCAGTTTTACATTCGCCACTGCCTGCCGCGCAAGCTGCAACTCAACCGGGACTACGCTCAGCGCGCCAACCTGTTCAGCGATACCTGGATCATCCTGCAAACCATTTGCCCTTATTGGGCCGGCGTGCTGGCCTGTTATGGAATCATCCTGGCCGCGTCCTTTTGGCTTTCCTGCGCCCTGATTTTCAATTTCGCTCCGCTGCCCCTTTCCGCCCTTGCCTTCAGCCGCGATCTTGCTGTGGCGCTCGCCTTGCAACTGGCCAGCCTGACCTGGCGCAAACAGTGGCGGGGCTTGCTCAGCTACTTCAGTTTTCCCGAACTGAGGCAACTCGGTGCCGCCCTCGGCCTGGCCGGGGCCGGCCTGCTGGCCTGGTCGGCCCTTGGCGATGGCCGCCCTCCGCGCAACCTCATTCTGGTTGATGCTCTCCTGTCCTTCGCCTTGCTCGCCGGCTTTCGACTCATGCTGCGGCGCTGGCGCGAACGTTCGGAGGGAGAAGAGGATGCGCGGACTAATCCCCCGAACGCGAGTCGGCATCATCGGGCCGGCAGCACAGGCGCGCAACTCGCCCTGGAACTGACCGGTCACGGGAATTCCGGCCGCATGGCCGTCGCTTTTTTTGACGATGACTTTCACAAATGGCAAAAGAGCATTCATGGCGTGCCGGTGGCGGGCATGCCGGAATGCCTGCTGGAGGGCTGGAAGGACAAGCTGGACGAGGTGGTCATCGCCCTGCCCGCTGCTCGCGCGCATCGGCTCCGTGAAATCGAGCAACTGCTCCGCAAAACCAATTTGAAGGCATATACGGCCTCCCGCCCCGCTCGATTCTGGGAGCGGCAGCCTGTGGCGTTATCCACCGCCAACACCCCTTGCGCCACCGCCTTTTCCACCGACTGAACTGCCCTTCGCCATGAAATCTACACGCGCCAACCTTGTCCTGTTCTATGCTGCCGGCCTGGCCGCCAGTCTTTGGTTGGGATACCAAGTCCGGTTCAACTTCGCTGTCCCGCCGGACACCGAGCGCACTTGGCCGCTGGTCTTCGCCTGGGTGATTGGATTCAAGCTTTTTTGTCTCTGGCGCTTCCGCCAGTTCGACGCCTTTTTGGGCTCTTTCAGTCTGGCGGATTTTTCGCGGCTGGCCTGGGTCTTGTTGGCCACAGGCTTCTTTGTCTTCGGTGTCTCCACCCAACTCGGCTCGGATTGGGCTCCGCCCCGGGGGGTGGTTTTGGCCGACTTCAGTTTCTCCCTGCTGGCCTTGGCGGCCGTGCGGCGGGCCTTCCACCAGGCCCAGCGCGCCCGCGACACCGCCCGCGCGCCTGTCCAACCCCGCCAGCGCGCGCGGCGCGCCGGCATTGTCGGGGCGGGGCTGGTCGGAACAGCACTGGCGCAGGAATTCGCCACCCGTCGTGACTTGGGCTTGCAGGCCGTCGCTTTCTTTGACGACGACCGCATGAAATGGGGCAAGCATGTGCATAACGTTCCGGTGGTCGGTGCGCCGGAGATTTTGCTCAACGACACGATGGATTTGGCGTTGGAGGAAGTCATCATCGCCATGCCCAGCGCCCCGGCTGGACGCGTGGCAGAAATTATCAAAACACTGCAGCGGCTCCGCATCAAGTTCAGCACCGTGCCGTCCTTCTACGAGCTTACGACCGGCCAGGCCAAAGTCAGTCAGTTGCGGTCCGTGGACGTTCAAGACCTGCTCGGCCGGGAGCAAGTGCGCCTGGCCACCGAAGACATTCGAGACCTGGTGCAAGACTGCGTGGTGATGGTGACGGGGGCCGGAGGGAGCATCGGCAGCGAATTATGCCGGCAAATTGCTTCCTATTCGCCGCGTCGGTTGTTGCTGCTGGAGCAGTCGGAGGTGCAGTTGTTTCAAATTGAACAGGAACTGCTGGTCTCCGGCTGCGCTAAACGACTCGTCCCCCTGGCCGCCAACGTCCAGGATAAGGCGCGGCTGGAGCGCATTTTCCGCCAGCATCAACCGCAGGTCGTCTTTCATGCCGCCGCCCACAAGCACGTGCCCTTGATGGAGTCGCAACCGGGGGAGGCCGTCAAAAACAACGCGCTGGGAACTTTGCGTCTGGCGGAAACGTGCTTGAAACACGAAACGGACCGTTTTGTCCTCATCTCCACCGATAAGGCCATCAACCCGACCAGCGTCATGGGGGCGAGCAAAAGGCTGGCCGAAATGTGCGTGCAGTCGCTCCACGCCAGAAATCCGACCGGCACCCGCTTCATGGCCGTGCGCTTCGGCAATGTGCTCGGCTCCTCCGGGAGCGTCGTCCCGATTTTCAACAAGCAAATCGCCGCCGGCGGGCCGGTCAAAGTCACCCATCCCGAGATGAGGCGCTATTTCATGACCATCCCGGAAGCGGTGGGCTTGGTCCTGCAAAGCGCAGCCTTGGGATCAGGCGGCGAAATTTTTATGCTGGACATGGGCCAGCCGGTTAAAATCGTGGATTTGGCGCGGCAGTTGATCGAGCTTTCCGGTTTTGTCCCCGACCGGGATATTCGCATCGAATTCACCGGCCCACGGCCGGGCGAAAAACTTTTCGAAGAACTCAACTACGGTAGCGAAACGCTCATCCCCACCCGCCATCCCAAGATTACGCGATTGCTGTGCAAACCTCCCTCTTACGAATGGGTCCGCGGCTTCGTGCTCAGATTGGCCGGGCAGGCCGATCAGTTGGAGCCGGACGAGATCAAGCGTTTCTTGCAAAGCGTCGTTGCCGAATACCGGCCGCAATTCAACCAGCGTTTTGCCGGCGCAACCCATGCAAAAGGACCGCGCGCGGGCAGCGGGCATCAGGATGAGAAGAAGGGCGGCCCATCCCAGCCAGCCGCCGGCATCCGGGATGCCGTCTCCGGCGGCGCGGAAGCCGTCACCTCCGAAAATGGACTTCCCGCGGATGTGCTATGCGAATTCTAGCTATCACCAATATGTACCCCTCGACGGCCTGCCCCAGTCAGGGTGTCTTTGTGGAAGAACAAGTCAAAGGCCTGCGCTTAATCGGCTTGGAGGTGCGCGTTTTGGTGGTGGATCGCCGGCGCGACGGACCGACGGCCTACTATCGTCTCCGCGCCAATGTCCGCAGCGCCGTCGCCGAGTTCGCCCCTGATGTCGTTCACGTGATGTACGGTGGAGTCATGGCCGACCAGATCCTGCGCCACCACCATGTCTGCCCTATCGTGGTCACCTTTCATGGTTCGGATTTGCTGGGCGAGAACCTTTCCGGTTGGACGCGGAAAATGATTTCCCGCTATGGAGTGCAATGTTCGAAGAGGGCAGCCGAGGTGGCCGACGCCGTCGTTGTCGTGGCACGACATCTGGTGGGCGCTTTGAAAGGAGCCGCGGCGCCGCACAAGGTCCGAGTCATCCCTTGTGGGATTGACCTGGAACGGTTCAAGCCCATGGATCCGATGGCCTGCAAGCACTCGCTGGGCTGGAACCCTCAATCTTTCCATGTTCTCTTTGCGTCCGGCAACGGTTGACCCTGTCAAACGACCCTGGCTCGCCGGTGCGGCCCTGGCGCAATGGGAAGGGCCGGGCCGTTCGGCGGAACTTCATTGCCTGCGCGGCATTCCCAACGCCGCAGTGCCACTCTGGCTGAACGCCAGCGATGTGTTGCTGCTGACATCAATGCATGAAGGATCGCCCACCATTGTCAAGGAGGCCCTGGCTTGCGGCCTGCCGGTGGTGTCGGTGGACGTGGGAGACGTGGCCGAGCGCATCGAAGGGATTGAAGGCTGTTATCTGGCGCCCTCTGACCCAGCCGAGCTGGCCGGAAAACTTTCTCTGGTTTGGCAGCGCCGCCAGCGCCTCGACTGTCGCACCCGGCTGGAGGAGCTTTCCATCGTGAGGGTGGCCGAAGACTTGAAGCGGTGTTATGAAGACATCCGAATTGCAAAGCCGCGTTGAGTCCCCTGGCCGAAACGGGGCTGGTTCCCGGCTCAGGCCGGCGGCCCCTCGCCTGGAGGCGCTCGCTCACCCCGGTCCTACTGAGCTCTCCTTCTCGCAGCAGCGGCTTTGGTTCCTGGATCAGATGGAACCCGGCCGGACGACTTATACCATCCCGATGGCAATCGAACTGCGCGGGGCCTTGGACGTGCGGGTGCTGGAACGCGCGCTCGGGGCGCTGGTCAGCCGCCACGAATCGCTGCGCACGGTCTTTGTCGCCGAGGCGGGACGCCCGCTGCAAATCGTCTCGGCACCGGGCGTGTGGAAGCTGCCGGTGACGGACTTGGGCGGCGAGCCAAAGGCGCGCGAGCAATTGGATAAGTCGCTGCGGCAGGAAGTCTCGCAGGGCTTCGATCTGGCGCGTGGGCCGCTGTTTCGGGCCCGCCTCTACCGGCTGGCCGCCGGCCACTACGTGTTGTTGTTGGCCATGCATCACATCATTTCGGACGGGTGGTCCATGGGTATTCTCTTCCGGGAGCTGGGCGAACTCTATGGATGCTTCTCCAGGGGTCTGGCGGCCACCCTCCCGCCCCTTGCTCTCCAGTATCGAGACTTCGCGCCTTGGCAGCGCCGTTTCCTGCAAGGGGATGTGCTGGACAAGCTGCTGCGGCACTGGTGTTCGCGCCTGGCGGGAGCTCCCCAGGTGCTCGAGTTGCCCGCCGATCATCCGCGACCGGCCGTGGAAAGCAACCGTGGGGCCATGTATTCCTTCTCGCTGCCTCTGGAACTGGCCGAGTCTTTGCGCCAGTTCGCCCGGCGCGAATCGGCCACGCTGTTCATGACGTTGCTGGCCGCCTTCAACGTGCTGCTGGCGCGCTACTCTGGTCAAGAAGATATTCTTGTCGGTACCCACGTGGCCAACCGCAACCGGCTCGAGATCGAAGATGTCGTGGGCTGTTTCGTCAACACGCTGGTGTTGCGCGCTGATCTCTCGGGTGATCCCTCCGTCAGTCAGTTCCTGGGCCGGGTGCGCGAGGCTTGCCTGGACGCCTTTGACCACCAGGACCTGCCCTTCGAGCGGCTGGTGGAGGAGCTGCGGCCCGCCCGCGACCTGAGCCGCAACCCGATCATCCAAGTGATGTTCGCGATGGAGAATATGCCGCTGCGGCCGCTGGACCTGCCCGGGCTGACGCAAGCGCCGCTCGAAATTGATCCGGGAGTGGCGCGCACCGACCTCATGCTCCTGGTGCAAGAGACGAGCCAGGGGCTTGTCGGCCTCTTCGAGTATGCCACCGATTTGTTTGACGCGCCGGCCATTGTGCGCATGGCCACCCATTGGCGCGCGCTGCTCGAAGCGATGGTCGCTTCACCCATGGGCCGCTTGTCGGAACTGCCGCTGCTGACCGAACTTGAGCGCCAGCGATTGCTGGTGGAGTGGAACCGCACCGCCGCGGACTACCCGCGCGCTTCGTGTGTCCACGAACTGTTCGAAAGGCAAGCGCAACGGACCGCGCAGGCTGCGGCGGTTACGTTTGGAGACCAACACCTCAGCTATGGGCAATTAAACCGCCGGTCCAATCAAATCGCTCATCATTTGCGCAATTTGGGCATTGGTTCAGGTGCGCGCGTGGGTCTCTGCGTGGAACGGTCGTTGGAAATGCTGGTCGGCCTGTTGGGCATCCTCAAGGCTGGCGCCGCCTATGTGCCTCTCGATCCTTCGTTCCCCCCGGACCGCCTGCGCTTCATGGCGGATGACGCTCAATTCTCTTTGCTGGTGGCCACCACATTCCTGGCTGGTTCCTTCGGTCTGCCGCGCGAGCGTCAAGTGCTGCTCGATGCCGATGCCAAGACCCTCGCCGCGGCCCCGGATACCCCCCTTGCGATGGATGTCCATTCCGCGCGCCCCGAAAACCCGGCCTATGTCATCTACACTTCCGGTTCCACCGGCAAGCCCAAGGGTGTGGTCGTCCCGCACCGTGCGGTCGTCAATTTTCTCGCGAGCATGTCGCGTACGCCCGGACTGGCAGCTAGCGACGTGCTGGTCGCGGTCACCACCTTGTCCTTCGATATCGCTGTGCTCGAGCTGTTGCTGCCGCTGACGGTGGGCGCCCATGTCATGATTGCGGACCAGGATCAAACCATGGACGGTCATGCCCTCGGCTCCCTTCTGCATCGGGAAAAGGCCACCGTCATGCAGGCTACCCCGGTCACCTGGCGTTTGCTCTTGGAGGCCGGCTGGACTCCCGAGCGGGCCTTCAAAGCCCTGGTTGGAGGCGAAGCTCTGCCTAAATCCCTTGCCGATCAACTCATCGCGCGCGGTGTCGAATTGTGGAACATGTATGGCCCCACCGAAACCACGGTCTGGTCCACCTGCGCCCGCATCACCGACACCTCCAACGGCATCACCATCGGCAAGCCTGTCGCCAACACCACCATCCGCATTCTGGATGGGCGGAAGAACCTCTGCCCCATCGGCGTCCCCGGCGAACTGTGCATTGGCGGCGAAGGAGTCTGTCTCGGTTACTGGAATCGGACCCAACTGACTGCGGAGCGATTCATCCCGGACCCCTTGGGCACGACGCCGGGAGCCAGGCTTTACCGCACCGGCGACCGCGCGCGTTGGCGCGGTGACGGTACGCTCGAACACCTGGGCCGGCTGGACTGCCAGGTCAAGCTGCGCGGTTTTCGCATCGAACCGGGGGAAATCGAATCCGCCATTGCACAGCATCCGGCGGTCCGCGAGGCCACAGTTACCGCACGTGAGACCCGCCCTCAAGACAAGCGCCTCGTGGCCTATCTTGTCGCCCCAAATCCACCCGACGACTTGCCCGGCCAATTGCGCGCCCTGTTGCGCGCTGCCATGCCCGAATACATGGTTCCCGCCCACTTTGTCATGCTCGACGCTCTGCCACGCACTCCCAACGGCAAACTGGATCGCCAGTCGCTTCCGGCCCCAGGCCCGGGGGATGACTCAGCGCGCCGAGCGGCCGATTTACCGCCAACTTCCGCCGAACAGATGGTCATGGACGCATTCCGCGCCGCGCTGAACCGGACGGATTTCGGCGTGTGCGACAGCTTTTTCGACCTCGGCGGCCATTCCCTCATGGCCGCCCGACTCATGTTCACGCTTCGCGCTGCCTCGGGCATTGATTTGCCGCTGCGCCTGCTCTTCGAGCGCCCGACGGCGGCCGCGTTGGCCAAGGCAGTGGAGGAGTTGACCTGGCTGGAGAGGTCCAAGGTACCGAGCCACAGCGCCAGTGGCCGGGAAGAAATCGAGATGTGAGAATCCAATAACCATGTGTTCCAGGAGGATTAAACTGCCCAATAGTCTCTCATCACAATTTTAATTCTGGAGGTTCAAATGAATATCATCGGCATCAGTGGTGTGCATCAGAATATCGCCTTTAAGACCCGGCAGTTCCCGGGCTTATCCCACCGGCAGTACCGGATCAATCAGGGCTTCGACTCCGCCGCCGCCCTGGTCGATGCCAGCGGAGTTGTCGCGGCCGCCGCCGAAGAGCGGTTCACCCGCGATAAGGCCACGGGAGATTTTCCGGTGGGCGCCATTCGGTATTGTTTGCAGGCGGGCCAGATCAACATCAACCAGGTGGATTTCCTGGCTCATGGCTTCGCCTACCAACCGTTCCAATCCGCCTTCCAGGAGCCTGAGTACGCGCGCCGGCAATACCTGGAGTTGTACTCGCCCGAAGCCCAGAAGGGGCATCTGCACCATCATTTTCCGGGTCTGGACTGGGACAGTAAGTTCATGGCCGTGCCGCACCACTTGGCGCACGCGGCCAGCGCGTTCTACCCCAGCGGCTTTGAGGAGGCACTGGTCCTGGTGAGTGATGGCATGGGTGAAGTCCATAGTATGACGGTGGCCCTGGGACAGGGGACGGAATTAAGCATCTTGAAGCAGGTGCCTGCGTTCCATTCCCTGGGAATTTTATACGGCGTTTTCACGCTTTACCTGGGTTTCTTCATGAACATGGACGAATACAAGGTCATGGGTCTGGCCCCGTACGGCAATCCGCGCCCGTACTTTGATAAGGTGATGGAGTTGGTCCATCTGAACAATGACGGGACCTACATCGTTCCCGCGTTTGGCCACAACAAAACACAAATTGAAAAGGAAACACACGCGGGAGTCCTCAGCTTGTTGACGGAACGCTTCGGCCCGCCGCGCGAGCCCGGGAGCCAGATTACCCAGAAACACAAAGATATCGCCGCGGCCCTCCAAGCCGTGCTCCAGAAGTGCCAACTGCACGTCGTGCGCCATTTCAAAGGCGAAACCGGCCAGCGCCACCTCTGCCTGGCCGGGGGCGTGGCCTTGAATTGCTCCATGAACGGCGTCCTGCGCCGCAGTCGCTTGTTTGACAACATCTTTGTTCAACCTGCGGCGGGAGATGATGGCTGCGCCTTGGGTGCGGCCCTTTTCGCGCATAAGCGGCATGATCCCGGCTTCAAACCGCGCAAAATGACCGTGCCCTTGTGGGGACCGGAGTTTGGGGAGGACGAAATTGCCAGGGCGCTCGAAGACCAGGCGGATTGCGTCTGGACAAAAGTGGACTTCTTCGACGAGCTGTGCCGGCAAATCGCCGAGCGCATCGCCTCCGGGGAGATCGTGGCCTGGTTCCAAGGGCGCATGGAGTTCGGGCCTCGCGCGCTGGGCAGCCGGAGCATCCTGGCGGACCCGCGCGACCCCGGCATGAGAGATCGCGTCAACAGCCTGGTCAAGAAGAGAGAAGGCTTCCGCCCTTTTGCACCCGTCGTCACAATCGAGGCGGCCCGGCGGTATTTCGAGATCGCCCCGGGCGAGGAGGATTGTTTTGCTCACATGCTCTATGTGACGCAGGTCCTTCCCGCCTACCGGCAAAATCTCCCGGCCACCACGCACGTGGATGGGTCGGCCCGAGTGCAGACCGTCTCCGAGCAAGACAACCCACGGCTGTGGAAACTGTTGAAGGCGTTCGAACGAGTCACCGGCCTGCCCATCGTCCTCAACACTTCCTTTAATGTCAAAGGCGAGCCCATCGTCTGCACGCCCCGTGAAGCGATCAACACGTTTAGGAATGCCCGCTTGGACGCCCTGGTCCTGGGGGACTATTTGGTCGAACCTAAGCGTGCCGCTCAGGGCTGGCAGGACAGGGAAAGGCAGCCGGCCACGGCTTTAGCTGGGTGATCCCGATTTTGCGCCGCTCGCTTGCCGCGGCGGCGCGCCCTGTTCATAAACACCGAGATGATGGAGCCACGCATTATGAATGCAATTGAGCAGCCGACCGCCTATTGGCTGAGGCAGCTATCCGATCTGCCTCCCCCTCCCAATCTGCCTTCGGACAAAGAACGCCCACCGGTTTCTTCTTTCCTCCGGGAGACCGTCTCAACGAAGCTCGCCCAAGAAGTCTGGAATGGCGCCAAGGGCCTGGCGGCCCGCGCGGACACCACTCCTCATGTGGTGCTTCTGGCCGCGCTTAAGACCCTTTTGTTCCGCTATACCGGTCAATCGGACCTGCTCATCGGAACTGTTCTCAGCACAAACTCGGTGCCGGCGCATCATGAGACGGTGGCTTTGCGGACTCGATTGTTGAGCCACCGCACGGCCCTGGATTTGGTGCTGGAGGTCGCCACCTCCGTCCACGACGCCGCAGGGCACCTTCATCTGCCTTTTCGCCAAGTGCTCCAAATGTTGAAACATCAGCCGGGAGCGCACGAGGAAGGTCTGTTCAACGTTGCCCTTATCTTCGACGAGGCAAAGCCTGGTCTGGCCCGGCCCTCGCCCCCGGCTGAATCTGCTGCGGCTGAACACTTGATGACTTGCGCGCTGGTGCTGCGCGCCAAGGAGGCGGATGAGGCCCTGGCTCTCGGTTGTGAGTATGATGCCGAACTCTTCGAATCCGCGACGGTAGAGAGGCTGGCTGGACATCTCGGCAACGTGCTGGCCGCGATGGCGGCCGAACCGCATACCACTCTCGACCGGCTGAATCTGCTCGGCGCGGCGGAGCGCCGGCAGTTGTTGGTGGAATGGAATGCGACCGGGACCGAACTTCCTAAAGCAACCTGTATCCATCAGCTCATCGAAGCCCAGGCGAGCAAGACTCCCCACGCCATAGCCGCTATCTGCCGGGCCCGTCAGCTTACTTATGCGCAACTGAATGCGCGCGCGAACCAAGTTGCATCTTACCTTTCCAAACTCGGTGCAGGTCCGGACCTGCTGGTAGGCCTGTGCGCCGACCGCTCGTTGGAGATGCTGGTGGGCTTGTTGGGGATTCTCAAATCGGGAGGCGCTTATCTCCCTCTTGACCCCGCCTATCCCCCCGATCGCCTCGCCTTCATGATCGAGGATGCTCAAGTCAAAGTGCTGCTCACTCAGCAGCGCCAGATGGCCGCCTTGCCTCCCGGCCAAGCGGCACGGGTGTGCTTGGACGCGGACTGGCCTTTGATAGCAGCCGAACCCGCGCAGAATGTGGATCGGGGCGTGGCCTCCCATCATCTGGCCTATGTGATTTACACCTCCGGCTCGACCGGCCAGCCCAAAGGGGTGATGGTTGAACATGGCAACGTGCTCAACTTCTTTGCCGGCATGGACGCCCGCATTCCGCATGATCCGCACTCCACCTGCCTGGCGGTGACGAGCCCTTCCTTCGATATTTCCGTGCTGGAGCTTTTTTGGACGCTGGCTCGAGGTTTCAAAGTCGTGCTCTATGCCGGTGATGAACCCAAGCGCCCTGCCCGCCCTCACGCCAGGGCGGCGGCGGCGCGCCCAATGCAATTCAGTCTTTTCTACTTTTCCTCCGATCAATGCGACGGCCCGGGCGGCGCTTACCGGCTGCTGACCGAGGGCGCACGCTTTGCCGACGCGCACGAGTTTGTCGCCGTCTGGACTCCAGAACGGCACTTTCACGAATTCGGCGGGTTGTATCCCAACCCCTCCGTCACCAGCGCGGCTCTGGCCATGATCACCCAGCGCGTCCAAATCCGCTCCGGCAGCGTGGTCGCTCCTCTGCATTCGCCCATTCGCATTGCCGAAGAATGGTCGGTCGTGGATAACCTCTCCAACGGCAGGGTGGCCATTTCCTTCGCTTCCGGTTGGATGCCCGAAGACTTCACGGTCAGCCCCGCCAATTACGCCCGGCGCAAAGAGATTATGGTCCAGGATATTGATCTCGTCCGCCGACTCTGGCGCGGCGAACGGGTGCCCTTGCCCGGTCCGCTGGGCCAAGATGTGCCCATCAAGATCTTTCCCAGGCCGGTTCAGCGGGAATTGCCCTTGTGGTTGACAGCCGCGGGCAATCCCGAAACTTTCCAGATGGCGGGGCGCCTGGGCATGAATCTCCTCACCCACCTCCTGGGCCAAAGTATTGAAGAGGTCAGCCATAAAGTGGCCCTTTACCGCCAAGCCTGGAAGGAGGCCGGACATGCCGGGCGCGGCCACGTCACCTTGATGCTTCACACCTTCGTGGGCGAGAATCTGGAGATGGTCAAAGCGACCGTGCGAGAGCCTCTTACCGAATACCTTCGCAAATCCGCCGATTTGATCAAAAGCTACGCCTGGGCCTTCTCCGCCTTCAAGCATCATGCAGAATCCAAGGTAAAGGTGGATTTCAGCGCTTTGCCCAAGGATGAGATGGAGGCGATTCTGGCTCATGCCTTTGATCGCTATTTCGACACCAGCGGCTTGTTCGGCACACCCCAAAGCTGCCTGAACTTCATCGCTAATTTGAGCGCCAATGATATTGACGAAGTAGCTTGTCTGATCGATTTCGGAGTCAGTCCCGACCTGGTGCTGGATCACTTGAAGCACCTCGACGCCCTGCGTCTGGCCGTCAGCGAAGGAGCGGAGGATGAGCCGACGGATTACTCTATCCCGGCTTTGATTCAGCGCCATGATGTGACGCACCTGCAATGCACTCCCTCGCTCGCCGGCCTGTTGCTTCAGGACGAGCGAACGCAGCGTGCCTTGGGCCGGCTGCGCGCCCTTTTGATCGGCGGCGAAGCGTTCCCCGTGGCCCTCGCCAAGCAACTCCAAACTTTGGTTCAGGGCGACATCCTTAATATGTACGGACCGACCGAGACCACGGTCTGGTCCAGCGCGTATCTGTTGCCGCCGGCGGCGCCCCGCCTTCCCGTCGGCCGCCCCATTGCCAATACAGAAATCTACATTCTGGATCACAACCTGTTGCCGCTGCCCGTGGGCATCGCGGGTGAATTGATGATCGGGGGCGCGGGCGTGGCGCGCGGCTATCTCGGCCGGCCCGAACTGACCGCCCAACGTTTTATCCCCGATCCATTCCAAGGCCAGGGCGCCAAACGACTCTACCGGACCGGAGACCTCGCCCGTTTTCTTGCCAGCGGTGATATCGAGATCCTGGGACGCATGGATCATCAGGTCAAAATTCGCGGCCACCGGGTCGAACTGGGCGAGATCGAAGCGGTGCTCAGCGGCCATCCTACCGTGCGCGAAAGCGTGGTTGTGGCCAAAGCCGCCGCCGGCGGGGACAAGCGCTTGGTCGCCTACGTTATCTCGCGCGATGGACAAAATCCGACTCCGCTCCAATTGCGCAAATACCTCCAGCAAAAAGTGCCCGATCACATGGTGCCGGCACAAATCGTGTTCATGACGGCGTTTCCACAAACGCCCAACAAGAAAATAGATCGTAACGCGTTGCCAGCCCCGGACCCAGACCCGGCCGAAAGCCAGAGTGACTTCGAGCCGCCTGCCACAGTCGTGGAGGAGACTTTGGCCGCCCTCTGGAGCCAGTTATTGAACGTTCCGCGAGTGGGCCGGCGCGACAACTTTTTCGAGCACGGTGGCCATTCCCTTTTGGCCATGCAACTGGTCAGCCAGGTCCGTCACCGTTTCGGCGTGGATCTGCCTCTGAAGAATTTGTTCGAGCGCCCGACCGTCTCCGGGCTGGCTGAGGCCATTGATGCCTTGTCCTGGTCGGCCCCTTCCAGCGCCCCAGTCCGCGCGCAGGGTGATCGAGAGGAGGTCGAGGTGTGAAGGTTCTGGAATTCCTTGTCATGCTCCGTGACCGCGATATCCAGGTCTGCGCGGACGGTGATCGGCTCCGATGCAACGCCCCGGCCGGCGCACTCACCCCCGAGTTGCGCCATGAACTGCGCCAGCGCAAAAAGGATATTCTGGAATTCCTCCGCTCGGCCGAGGCCCTGGCGCAACAGCAGCGCGCCATCGTGCCTCTTCAGCCGCATGGCTCAGCCACTCCCGTTTTCGCCGTCGCAGGACACAATGGCGACGTCTTCTGCTTCCGCGCCCTGGCACGCCACTTGGGCGAGGATCAACCGTTTTTCGGCTTGCAGCCCCCGGGTCTCGACGGCAACCGCGCGCCGCTGACGCGCGTGGAGGATCTGGCCGCGTATTTCGCGGCGCAAATCCGCACGGTCCAACCCGACGGCCCTTATGTCATTGCCGGCTATTGCGCGGGCGGAACGATCGCTTTCGAATTGGCGCGACAGCTCCTCCGGGACGGAGCGGCGATCCGTGTTCTGGCCCTGTTCGGCAGCCCTTTTCCGACCTCGTACCGCCTCCTGCCGCAACTGCGCGAGCTCCTGTGCCAGGGGGTGGGCCGCGTGGTCAGGCACACCCGCACACTGGCATCGCTGCCGGCTGCGGAATTATGGGGATACGTCGCCCAAAGGCTGCCACGCCGCAACGCGCCCGAGGCCGCCGAGCGTGACGCGCCGCCCGACCCCGTGCTGGTCCAACGCGCCAAGGTTGGGCGCGCCACCCTGGAGGCGATTCGTCGCTATGCGCCCAAACCATTTTCCGGCCGTATGATGTTGTTCTGGCCAAGCCCGTTATGGCGGTGCTGCGGCGACGCGCCGAGGCAGTGGCCTTCCGTCGCCCCATCCGCCGAGAAGTATTTCGGACCGGACGGCTGCACGGGGGACACCATGCTCCGTGAACCCTACGCCGCGACGTTGGCCCAGCTTTTCAGGCGCTTCGCACCAGCAGCGAACGATAGAAGAACCAACCTCCCAAGCCAGCCCCTGACGAAGTCCCCATGTTGGGAGGGTGGACACATGAACGCTTTGTCGCCCTGAAACGGCAAAGCGGCGGAGCCTCGCGCGAAACTCCGTCGGGTTCGACCACCAGAAACGCGCTTCGAATGGCGAAAGCGCTCGGCGGAGCTTTCGACCCTGGTCGCAACGCGAATGCCGCAGAGCTCGGCCACCGCAACGATAGATTCGAGCTACCCATGCCCTTTCCACTGGCTCATCCGGCAGCGGTGCTGCCTTTGCGCCGATATTGCCCGCGGCGGCTCAACTTTCCCGCGCTGGTCATCGGCAGCATCTGCCCCGATGTCGGTTACTGTTTTGGCCGCCTTCGCCTGGAGAAGTTTTCTCATCGCTTTCTGGCCGGCAGTTTCGGCTTCTGCCTGCCGGTGGGATTATTGCTGCTCCTGCTGTTTTATCTCCTCCGCCGGCCATTGGTGCAACGGCTGCCCGCGCCTCACCGGCAAATCTACGAGCCGCTTTGCCAGCGCCCGCCCGGTTCGTTTCCTATCCTTGTCGTGTCCCTGCTGATAGGCGTGTGGACGCATATCTTGCTGGATTCCTTCACCCACGAGGACGGATGGCTCGTCGAGCATCTGCCCGTCCTGCAAGACAACCTGCTGGCCGGGAATTGTCACGTCCGCATTTGCGACCTGCTCTATGCGGGCTGCACCTTTGCCGGCACCGCCTGCGTGGCTTGGTCCTACCTGAATTGGCTCGGAGGGACCTCGCGGACTCAAGGCTGGCCGTGGCCGGGATTGAAGCTGGTCGCGGGCCTGGTGCTGGCGGCTCTGACTCTTCTCATCTCTTCCTTCAGTCACAGCACCCACCCTTCCCTCGGTCTGCTTTCCATCGGCGTCCTCACTACGACTCTGGTGGCGATGTTTCTCGCGGCGACAGGATGGACGTTGCGCAATGTCCGGCGCTAGTGCATCCAAAGTCGAGCCTTGCCCGACGATGCCTGGGGCTTCTTCCATTTGCTCCACCGCCCTGCGAAGTTGATGGTACTTGCCGAAAGTCGCCGACTTTCGCCGGCGACCGAACACAATTCAAACTGGCCGAATCTACGCCGTATCCATGCGGTTGAGGTGTGGTTTTGGGGAGAACGCGGATTATGGCCAGATCGTAAAAACCTGCTCGGTATCGCATCTGGGTAATTTCAAAGAAGCGGCGAGGCGGTATTCCCCGGCGGAGGTTGTGCTCGTTGAAAAAATGGTCATCGCGGGCGACCCGGACAAATGCCGCATTACGACTTCGCACGTTGAAAAGCAAAACCACACCCTGCGGATGCACGTTCGCTGGTTGACCCGGCTCACGAACGCTTTCAGCAACAAACTGGAAAATTTTAAAGCTGCGGTTTCCCTCCACATGGCGTATTACAACTTCTGCAAAACGCACATGGCGATTCGATGCACCCCGCCAATGGAGGCGGGCATCGAAAAGAGCCAATGGACGGTTGCAGAACTTGTCGAACGTTGTGGCGAATAGAGAATACATCGAGCGGATTCAGAGCGTGATCTTGCACCTTCACGGCTGCCAATCTTCATGGGTTGAATCTGTGACCGTCCAAGAGGTCTTTCGCGGCCAAACCGCTTGGATGGGCGATGTGGAGGTTTTCCCCTGTCTGGACAGCCCAAAGCCAAGAAAGCCTACGCCTGGAGCCACGCAGACGGCAACGACGACAAGGAGGAACGGTTCGTGACCGTGCTGGAAATACCGCCAGTGGACTCACCGCAAACGGCGGTCAAAGTGGCGATTGCGGCAGAAGCGAGGGGGAAGATGTAAGTGAAAGAGGTAAATGCATCTCAAAGAGCAGGATATGCAGCTTCTTTTTTTACGATTGCCACGTCAATTCTGTCTTACTTTCATCTAAAAGTAGTGAGCTACGTAAGGCCCGATTCTGATTTGATACTCATTTTTGCGATCTTCTGTGGGATGTTGGCCGTTTGTTCAAGCGTGGTTTGCCTCGTTTCAGGCATATTTGATTACTTCCGAAATCGCAAAAATCCAAATTAGGACACTACCCAGGATTCGGCTTGCTCGGTCTTGCGTGATGCGTTAAGTTTGATGCACGACAATGTTGCAATGTGTCAAGCCTATGCGTGATTGTGATGCGTTAAAACACACGCAAATGACTTACATACAGTTAGTTGGAGAGGTGGCAGAGTGGCCGAATGCGGCGGTTTGCTAAACCGTTGTACGGGTAAAACTGTACCGGGGGTTCGAATCCCCC
>CAVPOM010000013.1:0-144689 GCA_963707025.1 uncultured Verrucomicrobiae bacterium
TTCCCTTCACCCGCTCCATTTGACAGACAGTGACAGGTTGCGACAGCTTGTGACAAATGCCCCTATTTACAAGGGTTTCTGTGCGGTTCGACTCTCCGCTTTTTGCGTCAGGATGCGACACGGTTTGACCTTCCCCGCCTAAAATCTGTGCGCGTATTTGTGTATACCCCGGCCCCGCATCCAGGCGCGGCAGGTTCTTGATGGCGTCGTAAATCGGCAGTTGCATTTCATCGGTGTAAACTTGCGCGGTCAAACGAATGTCACTGTGCCGCATCAATTTCATGGCGAACCGTTGCGCCACCCCGTTGCGTTGCAGAAACGTCGCCCAGGTGTAGCGCAGCGCGTGGAAATCCCCATACCGGCCCAACTCATCCCGGTAAGGAATGCCGTTGGCTTCCAAGTCCAGGGTCAAACGCCGGGCGCGTGGTATGCCTTTTGGAAAGACCAGATCAGTCGCCTTCCATCCCCCCGGACGGTAAGCCTGCAACGCCTCGACGATTTCCGGCACCAGTTGCACCGATTCCTGTTTCTTGTTTTTGGCCGCATAGTCCCGCACCACCACGAACGGCACATCCGCGCCCAGGTTCAAATCGCCCCACTTCATTTGCTTCAATTCCTCTTGGCGCAACCCGGTCCGCGCGGCGGTGAAATAGATAATGCCCCGATCTTCCGACCCGGCCACCAGCTTGCGCAATTCCTCATCCGTGAAGGCCCGCCGCACCCGCTTCTGTTTGCCCCGCTCATCCGCCCTGGACACGTTCTTGAGGGGATTAGTTTTGATTCTGCCGACCCTTTCCATCCAGTTCAGCAGCGAGATCATCCCTTGCAGGTAATGGTTGAGTGTGCGCGGCGAGCAGGTTTGCCGGTTGCGCCAGACGATGAAGGAATCGGCGGTGACGTTGCACGGCACCTGCCAATCGCAGTCTTGCAGCAAAGCCCTTATCCGGGAGGCGACCAACCGCGCCCCACGCCCCCCGCGCCCATTCCGCCCCCGCGCCGCCAGATCAGCCACGTAATCGTCCAGGTGAGACGCCAGCGGCTTTCTGGCCGAGTCCCGGACGGCTTTGGGTTCAAGGATGCCCGCCGTCTCGCGCTCGCGCTCCTGGATAAACTCATGCGCCTTTTTATCGGCCACCTGTTTATCCGTCACGCCAAGGGATTTCCACTTGTCCACCGGCATGTCCCCGATACGATACCGCAGATAATACGACCGCGTTTCGTGAAGTTTTCCGCCCCGGCGGGACCGTCGTTTTTCAATAGAGAAGATCATGCTACGCCTTTCATCATTATTTGCTCAATATCACTTGACCGAAACCGCACCGCGCCCCGGATTTTTACCACCGTCAATGTCCCCGACGCCACCAGTCTTTCCACCATTCTTACCGAACAAGCCAGCAGACGCGCCACTTCTTTCTTAGTCAACAATTGCAGTCCCGCCGGTTTGCTCGCTTTATTGTCAATATCATGTTTCATTTTTTCTTCCTCCCATCCACTTTCGCCTTTGCTTTGGCCGCCACCTTTTTACGGAAATCCTCTCCCATCAATGTCGGGAAATCCTCTGCCAGAACCTCTTTCAATGCCTGCCGCACCATCTCCACCATCTCTTGCGGAGGCGTTTTCTTCGCCGCCGCGATCTTCTTTGGTTCGTCCAGAAATGCGCCTTCCCGGTCTGGCTTTTCGCCCCCGGCAGCTTCCACGTACGCGGCTTTTCGGTCAGGACGGGCTTTCAAGTCTTCACCCCAGGCTTTGCACTCGCTCACCGGGACATAAATGTAAGGGCGCTCTTTGAGCTTCTTTTGATACCCAAAGAGTGACCGCTCCGCCCTGACAACGTGGAAACAGAACGCCGTCAAGTTTCCCTCTTTCAATCTTTTGTGAACGGCAGCCCGCGAGACGGGCGCATACATCATGACGCCACCGGGGGAAACGAAGCCCTCACCGGGGAGATGTTCGCCCAGGGCATCGAACCACGGCCCGGACTCCTCATCGCTGCCTTCGCGCCGATAAATCCGCGTTTCCGGGTCAGGCTCGCCGATCAGCGGTTTGAGGCTCGCCGGGATGACCAGATATGGAAAATCTTTATTCATAATGGAAACCTTACGCTGAGAATACGTAATGTCAACGTATTTCTTTTTGGGAGACAAAACAGCACTGAGGAGATTTCCCCGCTGAGTTTTCCCGTGTCGTCATTCGGCTTGCTCAAGGCAGGAGGGCCAAGCCGAACGCCAACACGCGAAAACCCAGCCCCGACAAGTGCCTGGTCGTGCCGTCATTGCCGCCAGGATTGCGCCCCGGCTGCCCCCGCAACACTGGCGGCAATGCCGTCACCACCAGGGCAGGGCTGCGCCAGTTCCGTCGTTTTGGGTGGTCAGGATGAATACCCTCGACTATGGGAGATGTCCTACAATCGCTTGCCATCCGTCGGGAAAAGGCTATTCTCCAAGGATGAAAGCGAGTTTGTGGGCGCTACTATTTTCAGTCCTTTTGGTGGCCTCAGCGAAGGCTCAACAATCTGCATCGCCGAGCGCAACCAACACTCTTCCTCCGCTGCCGGAAGGGTTTGTGCTGGACCCTCGACACTCTGCAGTACCGCCCACAACTAATCCCCCGGCGACCAACACGCCAAAGACGTTTACATTTGAGGAAGCAATAGGAGTACCGCCCACAACCAATCCCCCGGCGACCAACACCCCGCTTACAAACCAGCGATTGCTTGCAAAGATACAGACAATGATGCTCGAAGCGACCCGCGCCAATGCGGAAAAGGGAGATGCAGTCGCCCAAACTGAAATCGGCGATCATTATAGGTTTGGCGACGGCATCCCCCAGGACTACGCCGAGGCGTTGAAGTGGTATCGCAAAGCAGCAGATCAAGGGCAACCGTCAGCGCAGGACGCCCTCGGCGATTTCTACAGGTTCGGCCACGGTGTGGCGCAGGACTACATGGAAGCCGTGAAATGGTATCGTAAAGCAGCAGAACAAGGGCAGGCAGCGGCTGAGGCCATGCTCGGCGAGTCTTATAGGTTTGGCGACGGCGTCCCGCAGGACTACGCGGAAGCCGTGAAATGGTATCGCAAAGCAGCAGATCAAGGGCTGGCATTAGCCCAGGCCAAGCTCGGCGTGTGTTACAAGTTTGGCGACGGCGTCCCGCAGGACTACACGGAAGCCGTGAAATGGTATCGCAAAGCAGCAGATCAAGGTCAGGTATCAGCCCAGGACGCCCTTGGCGAGTGCTATAGGTTTGGCGACGGGGTCCCGCAAGACTACGCGGAGGCATTAAAGTGGTTTCGCAAAGCGGCGGATCAAGGGCTGGCGTGGGCC
The DNA here is from genome assembly GCA_963707025.1 of uncultured Verrucomicrobiae bacterium. GTDB lineage: Bacteria > Verrucomicrobiota > Verrucomicrobiia > Limisphaerales > Palsa-1400 > JBEKOF01. The sequence continues at coordinate 3,322 of CAVPOM010000013.1, forward strand.
CAATGCGACCTCGGAGTTGCTTACGGCAAGGGTGAGGGCGTCAATCAAGATTACGCGGAAGCGGCGAAATGGTATCGCGAAGCCGCCGAACAGGGCGACGCATTAGCCCAATTCAATCTCGGTCTTTATTACGACCGGGGCAGAGGCGTGCCGAAAGATTACGCGGAAGCGGCCAAATGGTATCGCAAAGCCGCCGAACAGGGGGATGCGGAAGCACAATCCAATCTAGGCGGTTGTTACGAAAAGGGCGACGGGGTCATTAAGGATTATGTGCAGGCGTACAAATGGGACAACCTCGCCGCGGCGCAGGGTGAGACAAATGCCAAGCAGTTCCTCCCCGTTCTTGAACGGCGAATGTCTCCAGAGCAAATAGCAGAAGCGCAGCGGCTCGCCGGTGAGTTCAAGCCCCGCAAAGCACCAGAACCCGCAGCTTTCATCACAAGGGAGCGCGTTTTTGATTCAAGCCCGGCAGCCAGCGGGACGGGCTTTTTCATCACGGAGGATGGCTTCCTGGTAACGAACGCGCACGTCGTCAAAGACGCAAATCAAATTCGCCTGGTCACCAGCGCCGGAGTTTTAGTCGCCACGGTCGTCAAGGTTGATGGGGCGAACGATGTCGCCTTACTGAAGGCGCAGGGACACTTTTCGACGTTGCCAGTTGCCAGCAGCCGGGCCGTCAAACTCGGTAATACCATTGCAACAATTGGCTTCCCAAATGTCGGATTGCAAGGATTTTCGCCCAAGCTCGCCAAAGGCGAAATCGCCTCATTGACAGGACCGCAGGATGATCCGCGCTATTTTCAGATTAGCGCGCCATTGCAGCCCGGCAACTCAGGGGGAGCACTGATAGATGATCACGGCAACGTGGTGGGCGTTGTGTCGGCGAAGCTCGATGCCGCCACCGCCCTGGCCGCAAGCGGGGCAATGCCTGAAAACGTAAATTACGCGATCAAGAGCAGCTTTCTTCTCAGCTTTCTTGAGTCTGTCCCGGAAGTTGCAGCGAGAATGCAAACACCCGGAACCAAGGAGCAAAAATTCGAGGACGTGGTGAAATCCGCCGAACAAGCCGCCGTGCTCGTCCTTATCTACTGAAAAACTAACAAATGCAAAGTGAATTTACGCAATAACTGGAGAAAAGCTAATGAGTGTCAATACAATTGCAGAAATAGCGGTTCGACTGCCTTTCAACACGTCTAAGCGGCTGCTTGAGGAGTGCCAAAAGAAGTTTTTGCTTCCGTGGCAAGTTATCGCAATCAGCCTCGGTGAATCCCTGGGCGAGCCTGTGAAAATCGAGATTCCTGAATCCTATTCGTACTTTTACACGCTCTCCGATCTTCTGAAAACCGACAGCTTTAATCTGAGACATAAACCGGAACAAAAAAAGCTTTTCCTGCTAATCCTGTCTCAGATAATTAAGAGGACCTCACCCGAAAAGTTTGCAAAGGTTGCCAATACGCTTCGCGGAACCGTTCGAGCCTATTTTGGTCGCACACTTGAGGAAGTTGAATCCACGGGAAGCGGCCATGAAGCGGCTCGGATAGATGGTACAGAGTGGTTCGCATCCGTGGGCAACCCGTGGGACAGGAAACAAAAGATACTCGAAACTTTAATGCGGCGTTTGGAGTTCTCGCCCGATTATGCCTGGATGATTTCACATGTGCCAGCCTCTAAACAATTGCACCTGCGAGGAATACGGCCAACCTCCGTATGAACATGCTGACCACCATTACAGCTATTTTCGGAGCTGTGCTCGGAAGCGCGAGTCTTGTCTTAGGTATCTGCAATTATTTGCGTGACCGCCCGAGAATATGCGTTTATCTGCAATGGAATATGGAACTCCGGGACGCATCCCTCCGGCTCGTTGAAGGGGACAAAGGGCAGCACGGTATGATAACGGTCACAAACGAAGGACGCAGACCATGCTTTATTAGCCATGCGTGCCTGATATTGCCAAAATCGCATAAGAACCGATTGCACCTGTTAAAAGAAAGTGTCCAAGGTCAGAAGTTGTCTGAAGGTGATCCGCCAGCAATGTGGGTCATTCCTCCAACATTCACAAATATATATCTGAACGATTTAAAGAGCATACGCGCACAAGTCAATGATTCAACGGGGCGAGTTTACCTGTCGAAAGCCTCGAAGGTGTGGGAACCGAAGCCGACATCAAGTTGCAACGAAACAAGGCGCCTTTAGGGCGTCAATTCTGCTATCCGCTTTCGCGGACGGACGAAATCAGAGTGTGCTTCTAATCGCTCTACGCCGCCGCGACTGGCGGCATTTGTTTCTTTTTAGGCTCCGCAAGCTCGATCAATTTCGGCAGACGCTCAAGCCAGAACTCGACGTTGCAAAACAGCTTGGCAGTGAAATCTTCCGACCACAATTGGCTCTTGCGCAGATATTTCCGCTTCTCCGGGGGCGTGTTCGCCAGACGGTATCGCCGCATGACCCGCCGCAGTTTCACCGCCTGGCTGGCCGTCACTTCCCGATCTTCCCGCCTGCCAAGGGGCAATTGTTGCCGGCCAATGACACCCCAATACCGCCCCGGCTTTTGTTCCATCACCGGCATTTCCTCCTTTTTCGCCATGTATCGCTTGCCCGCGTAGGCAAAGGCCCCTTTGATCGTCCTGAGACGCTCCACACGAGTCCCGGCCAGGTAGTGCATGAAATCGCCGCTTCCGACCACCCCAAACCAATTGCGGGACACCCAAGACTTCAACGAGTCCGCCCCATAGACTTCGCCATTCGGGAATTCCCCGCCGTCCGGCAGTTCGGCCCAAACGCTCATCACCGTACACTGTCTTGAGCAGTCCAGTACCGATCTCCTCTTTCCAGTGTTCGCCGCCCTCGTGAACACGCACGCGGCGCAGGCGAGCGGATTCCCCACGCTCCTCTTTGAAGCGAAACCGCCAGGGGACACCGAAAACGAGCAGGTGGTAATGCGGGGCGATCTTGCCCTTGTTCTTGCCCGATTTCCGCGGTTTGAATTCCAGCTTCCAAATAATCGCCGCTGTCGGCCAACGCCGTTGCAGCCGGTCACAGAACGCCTCCAAATGGCCTTTGTAATCCTCCCGGTACAGGGGGAAGTTGTCCGGGTAGGTGAGAGTGAAGGCGAGAGGCACCGCCGCCTGTTCCACTTTCGCCAGCAATTCCAGCATCCGCCGACGTGCCGCCGGGGTGAACTCGGTAATGTCCCCACGCGGCGCACTTTTGGTATTTCCCGCCGCCGTGTCCGAACGGAGGCGCACCTGAATCAGGCTGGCCCCACGATAGCAGGTCACGGTTCCTTTTTCTGGACGCGCCGAAATATGCGCTTTAGACAAGCCCAGCGGAGGCGGGGGGCGGCGCTGGGCGCCACCCCGCCGCCTCTCGCTGTCGCCAGCCTGCCCGCCGTAGCCTTGGCGAAGGTGGGTTGTCACCGCGTACGGCCGCAGAACCGGCGAGCAGTGGTGCTCGCTGTCCGGTTCTGCTCGTTCTATTTCGCCGTCGTGCCGCTCTGGTTTCACTGGCCCCCCTTGTTCGTGGCCTGGAGCTTGCGCAGTTCTTTCCGTCCATGTATGTTCGAGACATGAAAGCGACCATGCCAGAACCGGAAATCGTAACGCGCAAAGGCAAGCCCGTCTCGGTGATTATCCCCATTGAGAATTATGAAGAACTCTTGGAGCGCGTGGAAGACGCCGGGGATATGGCCTGGCTCAAACGCGCCCGCCGCAAGCCATTGCATTACCGCCCGTTCGAAGAATATCTGGCCGAGCGCACCCGCGGCTGACAATGTATCGCGTCCTGCTTGAACGGGCGGCCGAGAAGGACCTCTCACGGCTTGCCTCCGAGATTCACGCCCGTGTCATCGCGGCAATTCGAGCGCTCGCGACAAACCCGCGCCCGCCTGGCTGTCGCAAACTCGTCGGGAGCAAGAACGACTGGCGTATCCGCGTAGGTGACTACCGCGTGGTTTACGAGATTGCCGACGAGATTCGCGTCGTACGTATCAACCGTGTCCGCCACCGCCGCGAGGTCTATCGCTAATCGCATATATGTCACTGGCCCCCCTGGGTTGTGGCCGTGTTGGCAATGGCAACGATTGCGGCCTTGAGTGGCGCACCCAGCGAAGGCCAGGCCGCAACCACCGCAGCCAGGTCAGGCTCAAGCGGTTTCTCAATCTGTGCGCGTATTTGTGTATAGGCCCTTTCCCCATCTTGCGCAGCATGTTGATTCTCAGCAGGTTGTGAATTGTCGGCGGAGGCTTCGATTCCCTTCACCCGCTCCATTCTTGATAATTCCATTGACACTCAATGACTTGCGTAATTTCATCATCCGAAAACCTCACAAAGTAAGGCGAAGCGTATCATCGCCGCCCAGCAGATCGAAAAGGACGCCAGACACGGCGAAATCGCCGCGCTTGGCCACCCAGGGCATTACCACTTCGCGGCCGAAGGGATAATGGCCGATTCCGCTGGTTTCCGTGCGGCCGGAAAAATATCCCTTGACATAGTGTGCTTATTACACTATATTGCCGGCAGACGAAGGGAAAATGAATCAAATGAACGCGGCAACAACCATTCTGTATCGCCCGGTCGGCCCGAAGGAGCTGGCGCTGATTCGCGCCAGCGGCCATCGCGCTTTTCCGCCGCGCCTGCCGCAGCAGCCCATCTTTTATCCCGTGCTCAACCAGGAGTATGCCCGGCAAATCGCGCGGGATTGGAACGTGAAAGACAGCGGAGCCGGTTACGTGACCCGATTCGCCGTGCGGACCGAATTCGCTTCCCTGTATCCGGTGCAAAAGGTCGGGAGTTCCATCCACCAGGAATTGTGGATTCCCGCAGAGGATTTGGCGGAAATGAACCGGAATATCGTGGGACTGATCGAAGTGGTTGAAGAATACAAAGCAACTACCTGACAACGTTTATGCCATACACATACCAATATCCTCGCGCGGCGCTGACTGTGGACTGCGTGGTGTTCGGCTTCGACGAAGGCGAGATCAAAGTGCTGTTGATCCAGCGCGCACTCGAACCATTCAAAGGGAAATGGGCCCTGCCCGGCGGTTTCGTGCGCGTGGATGAAACCGTGGACGACGCGGCGCGCCGTGAACTGGCTGAGGAAGCGGGACTCAAGGACGTTTTCCTGGAGCAGCTTTACACTTTTGGCGAACTCGGCCGCGATCCTCGCGAACGTGTGGTGAGCGTCGCCCATTACGCCCTGGTCAAACTCTCGGACCACCGCGCCAAAGCTGCCACGGACGCAGCCGACGCCGAGTGGTTCCTCATCTCGAAGGTGCCGAAGCTGGCGTTCGATCACGCGGAAATTCTGGCAGCGGCTTTGGCACGGTTGAAGGGCAAGGTGCGTTACCAGCCGATTGGGTTCGAGTTGTTGCCGCCAAAGTTCACCTTGTCGGAACTCCAGCATGTTTATGAGGCGGTTTTGGAAACTGATTTGGACAAACGGAATTTTCGCAAAAAGGTGCTGGGCTTCGGCCTGCTCGTGCCGCTCAAAGAAACCCGGATGGCCGGCCGGCATCGCCCGGCACAACTGTTCCGTTTTGACGCAGACAAATACGAGAAGCTCAAGAAACGCGGATTCCATTTCGAGCTATGAAGCCATTTTGATTCGACACAAACCCAGTTTAACGAAAGGCACAATATGTTCGGCATCAAATTCATCAAGGTCCAGCCCACCACCTATCTTCTGCAATATCGCGGCGGCCAGGTCGTTCGCGAGGGACTGGGACTTTCTTTCTTTTACTACGCGCCCACCACGTCGCTGGTGGCGGTGCCTGTGGCGAGCACGGACACGCCATTTATTTTCCAGGAAACGACAGCAGATTTTCAGGCCGTGACCATTCAGGGCCAGGTCACTTATCGCGTGGGTGATCCCAAGCGCCTGGCCGCGCTGCTCAATTACACCCTGGCGCGGGATGGGGAGGCCTATGCCGCGGAAGATCCGGAGAAACTTCCCGAGCGCGTCATCCATGTCATCAATGTGCTGGCCAGGGCCGAACTCCAGAAGCTCCCCTTGCGCGAAGCCATCCGAGCCTCGGATGAACTGGTCAAAGCCGTGAAGGAACGACTGGTTGGGGCGGAAGAGATCACCGCGCTCGGTCTGGAGGTTCTCGGTCTTTCGATTCTGGCCATCAAGCCGACGCCGGAGACGGCTCGCGCCCTTGAAGCCGAGACTCGTGAAACGCTTTTCCGCGAGGCGGACGAAGCGGTTTATGCCCGGCGCAACTCGGCCGTGGAACAGGAGCGCGCGATCAAAGAGAACGAGTTGAACACCGAGATCGCTGTCGAGAACAAGAAGCGCCAAATCCGCGAGACCCAGATGGAGGCCGACCGGGCGGTGCAGGAGAAGAAGCACATCCAGCAAAAGGAAGCGCTCGAAGCCAATATCGGCCTGGAAGACCGCCGCAAAAATCTGGTCGCGCTGGCGGCCGAGAACGCCAAGGCTGAAGCGGATGCCCGCGCCTACGGTGTCTCGACCACTATGAAAGCGTTGGGCAGCGCGGACACGAAGATCCTCCAAGCCCTCGCCACCAGCGGGATGAAGCCGGAGCAACTGATCGCCTTCGCCTTCCAGGAACTGGCCGGCAAAGCGGAAAGAATCGGTCAGCTCAACATTTCGCCCGATTTGTTGCGCGAATTACTGACTCCGCAACCCGTCCGAAAATGAATCGTCTGACCGACAACAAAATCGTGCTCGTGACGCGCCCGACACGCCTGGCTGAACTGGTGATCCGGTTCAACACCGTCAGCCAGGCCCGGTTCTACATCGAGCACGAGGGCGCGGATTTCACGGATTACCTCTGCGAGGACGAAACCTATCATCGTGCGCTCAACGAAGCCCAGGCAGCCCTCGCCCAGGTTGGCCGGGTGCAAACGGTGGACCGCGGCTTCCTGCCGAACTTTGTTTTCGCGCCGGAAGACACGGTGGTCACACTGGGCCAGGACGGACTGGTCGCCAACACGCTCAAGTATCTCAACGGGCAACCGGTTGTCGGCGTAAATCCGGATCCAGAGCGATGGGACGGGCGGCTGTTGCCCTTCCAGGTAGGCGACCTGCCGAAGATCATGCCGGAGGTGGTGCTGCGAAAGCGCCCCACGAAAACCGTGACAATGGCCAAGGCCGCGCTCAACAACGGCCAGACCATGTATGGGGTGAACGATTTGTTTATCGGCCCAAGGACGCACTCTTCCGCCCGCTATCTCATCCGCAGCGGCGAGGCGAGTGAAACACAGTCATCAAGCGGAGTGATTGTCTCCACTGGCTTTGGCTCGACTGGTTGGCTGAAAAGCCTGCTTACCGGAGCTGCCACCATCACGCAAGCGGCAGGCTCGATTCTTGCCCGACAGGCGACCGAGGACCTGTTTGCGGGCGCAAACGAAGGCACGAGCGGACGCGCCAAAGTGCGCCTAAACGTGAAAACCGAGTTCGCCTGGGACGCGAACTACCTATTCTACACCGTGCGCGAACCATTCCCAACGAAGACGACGGGCGCGTCGCTGGTGTTCGGTCGTGTCACCCCAGAAACGCCGCTGATCCTTGAATCGCGCATGGCCGAGAACGGCGTCATTTTCAGCGACGGAATCGAAAAGGACTTCCTGGAATTCAATTCCGGGACGCAGGCCGTGATTGGGATTGCGGAACGGAGAGGTTTGCTCGTTGAATGAGGGAAATATGAAAACCGAGGAACGCATCGAACTGACCCGCACCGACATCACCCAGCTGGAAGTTGAAGCCATTGTGAATGCAGCAAATACCTCCCTCCTCGGCGGCGGGGGCGTGGATGGCGCGATCCACCGGGCAGCCGGCCCGGAATTACTGGCGGAGTGCCGCACCTTGGGAGGCTGTCGTACTGGCGCGGCAAAAATCACCCGCGGTTACAGACTCCCTGCAAAGCATGTGATCCACACCGTTGGGCCGGTCTGGCGAGGCGGCGAAAACCGGGAGCCGGAGCTTTTGGCATGCTGCTACCGCGCCTGCTTTGAACTCGCACGGGCAAATGCGGTGAAAACGATGGCCTTCCCCGCCATCAGTTGTGGCGTCTATGGATACCCGATTCCCGACGCCGCGTGGATCGCGGTGCGGGAAACGCGTTCCGCTTTAGAACTCATGGATACGCTTGAGCGTGTCATTTTCGCTTGCTTCACGGAAGACGTGTTTTCGGCATACCAAACCGCGCTTGGGAAGGAGGCGCCATGAAAACCATCCTTATCCTCGAAGACAACGACGAGCGGTATTCGGCATTTCAGAGAATGCCATTGCCGAAATGAATCGCGCGGGCATTGCCACGGTCCAAAGCTCAGATCTATTAAGAATCAAATGAACCAACCCAACCAAACCACCCTTCACGCCGGCAAGTTCCTGACTTTGATCAAAGAAGGCCATTGGGAATACGTGGACCGCGTCAACGCATCCGGTGCCGCCGTTATCGTCGCCGTCACTGCGGAAAACAAGCTCCTGCTCGTCGAGCAATACCGCATTCCCGTCCACGCGCGCACGCTCGAGCTTCCTGCGGGAATTATCGGGGACGAACCCGGCAGCACGGACGAATCTCACCTCGAAGCAGCCCGCCGCGAATTGTTGGAGGAGACGGGCTATGCCGCGGCGCGCCTCGAGCCGTTGACCACTGGCCCGTCCGGCGCCGGACTCACCTCCGAGCGGGTGACATTGTTTCGCGCCCGCGGATTGCGCCGCAGCGGAAAAGGCGGCGGCGTGGCCCATGAGGACATTGTTGTTCACGAGATTCCACTGGTTGAGGTGGTGGCGTGGCTGGAAGCGAAAGCGGGACCCGGACTTCTCATTGACCCGAAAATCTACGCCGGGCTTTTCTTTCTTGCACAAAACAAGTGAATAAGGCGGAAGGCTCAACGTCAGTTCACAACTTTTTTCCGCTGGCGTCAGCGTCACTAGGTCCCGCCATTCCACGGTTTGCAACTGAGACGGCTTGGTCATGCGTTCAAGGCATTTCGAGAAAAGCAATCGTGGTGTGCGCGGCGGCCGCGCGATGGCAGCAGCGCAGGTCTCGCCAGCCGAAGGGCCCGGGCGGCGGCAGTCCCTTGCGAATTTGCTCGTCGTTGAAGGGGATGCGGGGAGCGAGATGGGCCGGGACAAGGTCACAAGCTGGGGCTGGCTCGGCCAGGCCTTCGGAAAGCATCCTCACCTGCGCGGTGGAAACCAGCGGCACGGTCATCAGCCTTTCCACAAACCAGCCAAGGATATAATGAAACCAGACGGGCATCGGGAACATGAGCGGATGCTTGCCCACAAGGCGAGCGACGCGACGGACGGCCTGCCGCAACGTCATCTCCTCCGGACCGAGCACCGCCACGGTCCGCCGGGAAAGGGCGCCGTGCAAGGCTGCAGCTTTTATGATGCGCACGATGTCCTCCACCGCGTTTGGCCGCATGGGTTTGTCCCGAAAACCCACAAACGCAAAAATGGGGAAGGTGTAAAAGCCGTGACTGAGATGGTCGAGCATGTGGTCCCCCTTGCCATAAATCACCCCGCATTTTAGCACGGTATAATCCAGACCACTCCCGCGCACGATCTCTTCAGCCGCCCACTTGGATTCATGATAGCCCGAACCGCAGTCGGGCCGCGCGCGGAGAAAGCTTATCAAGATGATCTTATCCACACCTGCCCGCCGCGCCGCTTCGACCACATGGCGGGTTCCCTCCACATGAACGCGTTGAAAGGTCTGAGCGCCTGTTTCGCGATTGATCCCGGCGCAATGCACCACCACCTTGGCACCCGCAAATGCGCGCGCCAGACTGTCAACGTCGTCCAATCCTATTCCCACAAATTGCGACCCGCCTTCTTGGCGAATGCTGGGATCTGTCCGGTCAAAACCGCGCGCAACCAAGACGACTTCATGCCCTTCCCCGGCCAATGACCGGGCAGCATTGCGTCCGACAAAACCTGTCCCGCCGGTGATCGCGATTTTCACGGCGTGCCTCCCTTCCAAGCCGCCAGCGCATAAACCACGGGAAGATAAACAAAGACAATATTGGTCGCGTGATAGCCGAGACGCAGTGACGAGGATGTCAAATAAGGGCGGACATCAAAAATGAAGGTTGCCGCGATGAGCCGCAGCGTCCAAAAGGCCGCGAGAAAGGCGCAGATGGCGCGGGGCAACGGGCCGCCTGGCCGCCAGAGCGCGCGCCAGGCCAAAGCTGAGCGAGCCGAAACCCACCAGGCACAAACCGATGAATGAATAGTAAACCCAATACAGCCGGCGAATGAATGGCGGCAAGGCCGCGAGATGGGATCGCAGCTTCACCGCGCGCGGCATGAGAAGGCCCGCCGCGATCAATCCGAGATGCAGAAGACCGGCAATTTGCAGAAGCACGATCAGGGTGTCCGCTTTCATGGTTATTCTCCTAGATTGCGCCGACGGCCCGCAGCATCGGCAAGATGACGTGGCGGAGGAAGATGGGGTGCAAAAGCCAGTAGGCGGGGCCGCCGCTGACAACCGCGGTAAACAGCCAACCGCGAAATCCCCGTCCCAAGCCAAGTTTTCGGCCCAAACGGCTGCGCTCCCCCAGCAGGCCGGCGCCCTGGACTGTGAAATAAAGAGTCGGCAACCCAAAGCCGCCTCGGGCCGGCAGTGAAATCACCATTTCGTGCAGCAATCCTGAGAATAGAAAAACCGCGAGAACGGCCGTGGCCGTTCCAAATCTTCTGGCCAGCGGCGCGAAGACATGCGGGGCCACGATGTCGTGGAACGCCTTATTCCAGCGGCTACCCCAAAATTCGGCGAGGGAAGCCGCTTGAATTGGATTTGTCATCAGCGGGGGCGCGTTGCAGCCGGCGGCCCGCCAGACATTTGACAAAATGTGGAACAGTCCAAAATGCAGGACAAATGCGATTCCCAGCATTCCCATCCACCCGATTAAAATCGGATGCGCTGGAGGAAGGGAGAGAAGCACTCCCCAGACAAGAGCGGCCCCAACGAGGGTTTTTGCGCACGCCCAGATCCATTCGCCAACGGTCGGTGCTTGCTGGCTTCTGTCCTTCTGAAAGCGGCGAAAATCCAGTCCCGGCCACAGGAACAAGTAAGCGGTCATTCGTCTCCATGACACATCCCTCCAGGGCCGCGCATCAACGATGGTGACCCATTTTGCGGCGGCGAAGATGGAGGCGGCGAGGAGCCACATATAAATCCAGCGGGGAAGATGCCGGGCGAGTGCGGCGCACAGCGCCACCGGCAGAACGGCGGGCAGCCATTTCAGCGCCACGCGGCCGCGCGGCGCCGGCGGCAAAGCCGGCTGATCAATTCTTTTGAGTTCTGTAATTTCTGTAGTCACAGAAGTCCATTTTTAAAAAAATATCCGCTTTAGCCGCTCAAGACCTTTAGGGCCTTTTCGCCCAAGTGGCGCAATTTGGCCAGGGCCGGGGTGGGCCACTTGGCCAGTTGGGAATACCAGGCGCTCGTGGTCGTAAAGAAGCGATGCAGCTCGCGCAGGCGGTTCTCGGTATGTTTGTCGGCGCCCTTTTCCGCGTCCGCCAGGCACTCCTGGAGCATGGCCAGCGTTGGATCCACCTCGCGGCGCTTGCGCTCGTCCAGCACCAGCCGGAACATTTCCCAGACGTTGCTCATGCTTTCAAAGTGATCACGCTTGTCGCCCAGGACATGGACGAGTTTGACAATCCGCCACGCCTGCAACTCCTTGAGGCTGGTGCTCACGTTGGAGCGGGCGACATCAAGGACTTCCGCGATTTCCTCTGCGTGCAAGGGGCGCGGCGAGAGATAAAGCAGCGCATGAATTTGCGCGACGGTGCGGTTGATGCCCCAGCGGGTCCCCATCTCGCCCCAATGGAGGATGAATTTTTGCTGGACCGCGCTGAGTTTCATACTTCTCTTATTTCTGTTAATACAGAAATCGCACAAATCCGCCGATTTGTCAAACGCCATTTTTGGGGCATCCTCGAACCGCCGCGTCACGAATCGCCCATCACCGTGATCGCAATGGTGCGCCGGCGCGGTTTGATGTCGCACTCCAGATGAAAGATTTGCTGCCAGGTGCCCAGCAGGAGTTTGCGATCCCGGATGGGCACGGTGAGGGAAGGGCCCAGCATGGTGGCCTGCAAATGGGAATGGCCGTTGCCATCGTGCCAGGCGTGTTCGTGACCGTAGTCACGGCTCGGCGGAAACAGCTTGTCCAATACTTGGGGCAGGTCTTCCTGCAGACCCGGCTCGAATTCAATGGTGCCAATCGCGGCGGTGCTGCCGACGTTGAAAATATGCACCACGCCAGAGCGCACGCCGGATTGGTTCACGATCCGGGCCACCTCGTCGGTGAGATCATGCATCTCTTTGTGTCCGGTGGTTTGAACCTGGATTTCTTGTTGATAGGTCATGCCGTTGTTTATACCGAAGCGTCCGTCCAGGCGAGGTTTTCCCTCCGGGCATGGGTGTTGAGAGAAACACGGTGATGGCCGTGTGCAAACGCCTTCCAAACCGGAATACAGGGCGCGATACCCTGATGCCCGACCCGCCTTCGCTCTGCGAGCTACTGACGGCAGGCCAATCTCAACGCTCCCGCAATGGCCACCCGGCATTGACTCCAACCCGGGTTGGCTGTATGCACTGCCTCCAGCGGCAGGACTTTAGTACGCTGGTACGATGAACCTCAACCGCATGGAGTTTTTATGAGAATGAACAAGATCATGCACGCCGTTTCTGGATTGCCACTGGCAATCCTGGTCCCCTTGTTTGCTCGTGCGCAGTCTGCCACGTCCACGCCGAACCCGACCGGCCCTTATCACGTTTCCCAGACTTTCCATGTCGGAGGGGAAGGCGCCTGGGACTATCTGACGGTTGATCCCGAGCATAAGCTCCTTTACGTTCCGCGTTCGACGCACACCATGGTGCTCGAGGCCCGCACCGGCAAAACGGTGGCGGACATTCCCGGCCAGAAACGCAACCACGGCGTGGCCATCGCCGCCAGCGCCGGCCGCGGGTTTATCACAGATGGCACGGATGCCTCCGTCACCGTCTTTGATCTGAAAACTTACGCGGTGCTCGGCAAGGTCAAGACGGCTGAAGACTCCGACGGGGTGATCTACGACCCGGCCAGTGGCAAGGTTTTGGTCGTCTGCGGGGACCCCGGTTTGCTGATTCCCATTTCACCGGACTTGGATTTGGCGACAGGGAGGGCGGATGCCAAGGTTGAACTTGGGGGCAAGCCCGAGTTTCTCGCCGCCGACGGGAAGGGCAAAGCCTACATCAATCTCGTTGATAAGGACCAAGTCGCGGTGGTGGACACCAAAACCATGAAGGTCGTTGACAAATGGCCCACCACCCCCGGCGGCTCACCGGTCGGCATGTCCATGGACGTTGCGCGACGCCGCCTGTTTGTCGGGTGTCGAAAGCCGCAGACGCTGGTCGTCATGGATGCCGACAATGGCAAAATCCTGGCCGACTTCCCGATTGGCGCCGGGGTTGACGCCACGAAATTCGACGGGGACGATTTCGCCAGTTGCGGCGACGGGACTCTCACCATCGTCCGGGAGACGGCGCCGGGAAAATTCCAGATCGTCCAAACGGTCCAGACGCCGCGGGGTGCGCGAACCATGGGGGTCGATCCGACCACTCATACGCTGTATCTTCCCACCGCGGAGTTTCTGCCCCCGGCGCAAGGGCAAACCCGGCCAGTCCCAAAACCTGACACGTTCATGATCGTCGTAGTAAGCCCGACCGGCAAATAGCGGCTGGAGCTGCTCTGACGTTTATCCTGCGCTTGGCGCCCCGCCTGCACCACTGATGAAAACAGCGCCGCCCTGAAAAAAAAGCTTTTCAGCGCGCCGTTTTCCGTGTTCAGTCATGCCGGTGGAGATGCAAACCGAACACCACCAACGTTTTGATCCGTTCTGAACACCGAACACGAGGAAATTTTTTATGCCCCACGTCAAATTATTCATTCCCGGTCCCGTCGAAGTCAGCCCCAGGACTTTCCAGGCCTTTTGCTCCCCCATGATCGGCCATCGCGGCCAGGGGTTCAAAGACCTTTACGCCAAAATCCAGCCCCAGTTGCAGCAGTTGCTGGCCACCAAACAACTGGTTTATCTAAGCACCTCCTCGGCCTGGGGCGTCATGGAGGGCGCCATCCGCAACCTGGTGCAGAAGCGCGTCCTGAATTGCATGTGCGGCGCCTTCTCCGACAAATGGCTGGATGTCTCGCGGCGCTGCGGCAAGGAGGCCGAACCGCTGCAAGTGCCCTGGGGATCGCCCATCCGCGCCGAGCAAGTGGACGCCAAACTGGCCACCGGCCAGTTCGACGCCCTGACCGTCATCCACAATGAAACCTCCACCGGCGTGATGAGTCCCGTCGCCGAAATCGCCGCCCTCAAGAAAAAGTATCCCGACGTTATGTTTATTGTTGACGCCGTCAGCTCGCTTTCGGCCGTGCCGCTGGAATTCGACGCCCTGGGCGTGGACGTGCTTCTGGCCGGCACGCAAAAGGCCTTCGCCATGCCGCCCGGCCTGGCCGTTTTCACCTGTTCCCCCGCCGCCCTGGACCGGGCGGCGAAGGCCAGGGACCGCGGCTACTATTTTGATTTCGTGGAATTCCAAAAAAACGCCGAACAAAGCATGACGCCCAGCACGCCCAGCATCGGCCATGTCCATGCCCTCGCCTCCCAGTTGGCGGTGTTTTTTGCCGAAGGTTTGCCGCAGCGTTTCGCGCGCCACCAAAGACTGGCCGGCATGACGCGCGCCTGGGCCGCCCGGCACGGTTTCAACCTCTTCCCGGAACCGGGCTTCGAATCCCTGACCCTGACCTGCATCAGCAACGGCGCCCGGTCCGGCGGCCGGGTGGTGGATGTCCCCAAACTGCAAAAGCTGGTCAAGGACCAGGGCTTTTTGATTGACGGCGGTTACGGAAAAATCAAGGGCGCCACCTTCCGCATCTCCAACATGGGCGACGAGACCGAAGCCAGCATGTCCCAGCTCTACGCCGCCCTGGACAACGCCATGAAGCAGCTATAGCCGCGATCTTGCTTACTGCATGGGCGGAACGGGCGACCCGCCCGTTCCGCAGGGCCACTGACCCGGCGGACAATAGCGGACAACTGTTCTGTGTAATCCCTGCGTTTGACAGCAGGTTGCGGTTTCCCGATCCGGCCGGCGAGTCGCCGACCGGCGCAGGCGGGTCGCCTGTTCCACCCGCCAGGTTCGGGCGCGAGTGTGAAATATCCGGGTTTGCGGCCGCGGCAGCGATGATTTGGCGTTGCGCCAAGCGGTTAAATCTGGCATGTTGTCAACATGAGCATGGCTGAGATCATGCGGGAAGTGGCCGATTGGCCCGCGCAACGCCAAAACGAATTGGCGGCCTTTCTTTTGCATCTTCGCCTGGAGAAAGACAGCGCGTGGCATTCCGAAATGACCCGGCGCATAGACGACAAGAATCCTGCCAACTGGGTTTCCCTGCCAGAATGGAAAAAACCGGCGGGAAAAACAAGCAAAAGCCAACGTCGGCTCATGCCGTCTTCCAAATAATGACTCCGACCACTTTTGACATTCAAGCTCTTCGTAAAAATGTGCTGGCGCTGCCTCATTCATTGCGCACCGTCCTCGTGCAAGACCTGCTGAAAAGTTTGGATGAGGCGGATGAGACCCGGGAAGTTGATGCCGCCTGGGCGCAAGAAGCTGAAAGGCGTTATTCCGAAGTCAAGTCAGGCAAGGTGAAGTGCGTCCCCGGAACCGAGGTTTTAAGGCGGGTCCGTCTGCGGAATAAATGATGCAGTTCGAGTTCTATCCCCCGGCGGAAGATGAATACCTCCAAGCCGCGCGCTATTATGATGGCGAGCGCGCAGGTTTGGGAGATTACTTTATCCGCGATGTGGAGGAAGCAATTTCAAGAATCTGCCGAAATCCCCTCGCTTGGGGAGAACTGTCCCGCCAGACTCGCCGTTGTTTGACGCACAATTTCCCCTATGGTGTTATTTACGCCCTGCACGATGAGAAAATCACAATTATCGCTGTCATGGACTTGCGGCGAAAACCTGGCTATTGGAAAGGACGTTCTGAAACAATGGAAACAATCCTGGAAATAGACGCCCAAGCTCACGGCGCGACCGCCAGCCGCTCCTCCTGCTCTTTGCCACTGGCCAGCATGCCCTGCTCCTTGTAAATCTTGAGCATGAAATGGGTCGCCGTTGAAATGACTCCCTGGATGGTGGATAATTTCTGCGAAACAAACAAAGCCACCTCCCGCAAATTGGCCCCTTCCACCACCACCAGCAAATCGTAGCCGCCGGACATCAGATAACAGGACCGCACCTCGCTGTGTTTGGCGATCCGCTCCGCCAGCCGGTCAAATCCGCCGCCCCGTTCCGGGGTGATCTTGACCTCAATGACGGCGCGCACGAAGTCGCCGCTGATTTTTTCATCGTTCAAAATGGCGCGATAGCCCAGGATCACCTGGCTGCTTTCGTAGTCCTTGATTTTGGCGGTCACCTCCGCTTCGGGCTGGTTGAGCATTTTGGCCAACTGCCCCGGTTTAATGGAGGCATTATCGTGCAAAAGTTTGAGCAACGGATCCATGCCGCCATCCTGCCATCACCCCGCCCCAAGCAAAAGAACAATTTGGCCGAATGGCCCGCCTCGGGCGCATCCCGGTTTTGTCGAGGCTCGCGCGCGGCTGGGAGCCGCGCGAACCGGCAGCCCAGATGCCTGCCCCGCATGGCCTGCCTGTCCGCCGGGTGAGGACGCAATTTTGCATTTCGGATTGGCGATTTCGGATTCATAATGGGCCGCAGCGTCATGCCGAACTCCAATTACAAACTGGTCCGCCTGGCCAACGGGACCTGCAGCGTTCATTGCCTGGCGGAAAAAGAGACATTTCATCCCGTGGTCGGACCGGTGGCCGAGGCGCAGGCGCTCTACATCAAGCAATTGAAGCTGCGGCAGCGTCTGCAAGGCCACGCCGGCGAGTTCGTCATCTGGGACGTCGGTTTGGGGGCGGGCGGCAACGTGCTCGCCGTCTTCGGCGCGACGGCGGATCTCGCCTGCCCGTTGCGCGTGGTGAGTTTTGACCGCACCACCGAGGCGCTGCATTTTGCCCTGGAACACGCCGCGGCTCTCGGCTACATCGAGCCTTATCGCGGGCCGGCGCAGGATTTTTTGAAAAACGGCCGCGCCGCCTTCCGCAACGGCGCGCAAGCTGCACACTGGGAATTGCAACTGGGCGATTTCCCAAGTTTCCTGCGCCACGCCCCGTCCGTGCCCGCGCCGCACGCCATCATGTTTGACGCGTTCTCGCCGGCCAAAAATCCGGCCATGTGGAGCGCGCCGTTTTTTGCGGATTTATTTCGCTGGCTTGATCCGCAGCGCCCCTGCGCCATGCCCACCTATTCCCGCAGCACCATGTTGCGGGTCACACTGCTGCTGGCCGGTTTCTTTGTCGGCATTGGCCACGCCACCGGGGAAAAAGAGGAAACGACGCTGGCCGCCAATACGTTGGCCTTGCTCGACCGGCCGCTGCCCCGCGCCTGGCTGCAACGCGCCCGCCGCTCCCGGAGCGCCGAGCCGATGCGGGAGCCGGTTTATCGCCAGGCCCCGCTCACGCCGGCCACCTGGGAGAAGCTGCAACAACATCCGCAGTTCAAATGAGAAATGCAGAATGCAGAATGAAGCAATCCTCTCGACGGATGAATTATGAACCACCCGCAAGGCGGCGGTGTCCTTCCAAAAGTCGCTCGGCGAAAAGGCTTCTGCCTTCGCAACGGTAAAAAATCAGGAAGCGGTGAAATGGCTTCTCCAAGCGCCACGATCTGATGCCTGGGAGATCGGTGAAAGTGATGAACCGTGGCCGACCAGCCTCGGGGTTCTCACTGAGAAAAACCAAAGTGTCATCAACCGCCAAGGCGAAGCGTTTAGCCAGTTCGAGGGCGGGAATGGGATCAAGGCCAGTTTGCAGCAAATACCAGCGAAATTGGCGTTCCTCATCAGCCTCGAAAGCTTCAGAGCGCCGTATAGTCATTGTCCAAGCCGAGAATAGACTTTAGCCAGTAACTTTAGACTGTCGCCCCTTCTATGCAAAACATAACGGCCTCGCCTCGCTTGTCGTATGAGATTCGCCAGTTCCGGTGTATCCCGTTCCAAGTCCAGCGCTGGAATTTCCGTAAAGGTGCGGCGCAGGGCTTCGCGAACCACTTCGCTCGCGTTGTTGTAAAAACCGCTTTTAACTTTTTCCTCGACCACCTTCTCCAGTTCTTTAGTGAGCGACACGTTCATGCAGCAATTATGGCTCAACTTCCGAAAATAGCAAAGCCTGTTACGCGCAAATTCAAGCCAGCAGACTACATAAAATTCTTGCGCCGCTTGAACGCCGCAACATAACGTCGTAGTGGGCCGAATCGCGATCGCGGTGCTTCTTGAGCTTCAAATCCCCCTCTGTGGGTAGTCTCCGAAGCGATTGCGCCAACCTTGCGTATCCCATTACCATGGATGAAAGTCAAACTTGGAAACCGGAGAAAACCATACCGGTCCCTCTTCGCGAGGGCGCGAGAGGGAATAATCGTTGCCGCCTGCCCAATTGTGGCCAGTGTTTGGCTTAAGCAAACTCCGGCGCCACCTCGATTTTTTGACCCGGTGCGATCGTCAGATCGTTGCCAGCGGACCAGATCTCATCATTAATCAGCAACTTGAATTTGATCGGGTCTTTCGCCATCCCCGACCAACGCCACGTTTGGGCGTCCACACAGACCAGTGGCAATCCACGTTCCCAGGTCAAGCCGCCACCCTGGCCCCGCATGAATACGGCGTTGCCAAAACCGACATCCCGTTTGACTTCGATGGTGGTCAAGGCCGCGCCTGTCCCGGCGGGTCTCGTCGCGGCGGAAGCCGGCACGGCGGGTTTCGTCGCGACCGGAGCCGGCACGGCGGGTCTTGTCGCGGCCGGAGCCGGCGCGGAGACAAACGCCGCGGGGGCGCTGGTTGTTCTTGTTGTGACGGTTGCTTTCTCGATCGGTTTCAGGGCGGCCTTTGCCGCGTTTTTATATAGTTTCATGTTCAGTATTTTCGTGTTCAAGAGGAGGCCGCACCTGGCGACCCCCCGGTTTCCCCGCAAGCAGACTTCTTTCCACACTACTGCTGCCGGACGTTGGCCCGGCCCTCGTTGATTTCGTGGCGCATCCTTTCCACACTGGAAGGAAACAGCCATGTCTTCGTCCCGAGTTGCCACCCCCATTAAACGCCACTGTGGCCGGCAAGTCCAGCCAAACCAGCCGGAATTTGCTAAAAAAAAACCAAGATTTCCCAAATAATAGAAGCTTGACGCCACAACCCTTTGTTGCTACCAACAGAGCAGACACATTGCGTAGTGGTTTAAAGGCGCTTATGCGTTGCCCAAAATGTGCTAATCAGGATGACAAGGTGATTGATTCGCGCGCCTCGCGCGAAGGCTCAACCATTCGCCGCCGCCGGCAGTGTTTGAAGTGCCAGCATCGTTTCACCACTTATGAGGAAATCGAGCACGAAGGCCTGGTCGTGGTCAAGCGCGACGGCCGCCGCGAGGAGTTTTCCAGGGACAAACTCCTGGCCGGCCTCAAGAAAGCCTGTCAAAAGCGGCCCATCAGCCCAAAGGTCATCGCCGATTTGGTCGAGCAAATTGTGGACGAAGTGACCGACAAATACGACCGGGAAGTCCCCGGTATGGCCATCGGCGAACGGGTCATGGAGGGCTTGCGCAAAATTGACCCTGTGGCCTACGTCCGCTTTGCCAGTGTCTATCGGCGGTTCGAGGAAGCCACCGAGTTTGTGCGCGAAGTCAAAAACCTGGAGGCAAAACATGACTCAACTTAAAAGGGATTGTTTGATTTTCCAGACCAACTGCGGCCAGCAAATACCCTGTTCGGCCGAGTGGGTCACCCTGGAGTTGATCGGCGGCAGCGCCGATCTGGTTGACCCGGAACTGGTCCGCCACGCCGCCGCCGCCGTCCTCTATTATTTCAAGCATGAGTTGCACCGGCAGTTCGTCACCGTGGCCGATTTTGCCGCCGCCTTGGAACGCGCCTTGCGCGCCGTGGGACTGAGCCTTTTCGCCGCAGCAGACCCGGCCTCCCTGCGCGTGCTGGATTCCCAGTTGCCCGAACTGATGAAAAGCGCCGGCGAAAACGGCGAACTGTTCTTCTTTCCCCAATTGCGCCAGGAACTCAAACGCCAACTCCAGGCCTCCCCGCAAATCCTGCGCTTTAACGGCCTGCGCCCCTGCGTCAAACAACTGGCCGGCGCCAACCGTTGGAGCGCGCGTTGCGAAAACTTGAGCGACCAAATAGTTGACTATATGCGCACCTGCTTGCAATCCGACACCGGCAGCCGCCCCTGCACCCTGCTGGTCAAGTGAGTTCCTTGTAACTCCCGTGCCGGAGATGACCGCGTTTTGGAGGTTGAAAAACAACCCGTTGGCGCGTCATGACCCCGCCTAGGGTTAACGTTAACCGCGCCCCTCCCGTTTTGGGCCAAGCCCACCCCAGGTTGAGCGGCGGGTGAATTCACAGGATCGTTTCCAATTCGTCAAATGATCGTCACAATCGTTGTGTAGTCTCGTGGTCACGTGGTCGGCGGGAGCGTGGTCGTTCGGGCCAGCCCTTTTCTGAAGATGGGCCGGGCTGCCGTTGATCACAGGACTTGAAAAGTATTTTTGACCAAACTGGCAGCCATTAACATTAACATCATGCATCCCTTCCACTTGGTTCCCCTCCTGGCCGTAAACGCCCTTTCCTACGCGATCAAAATGGCGACGCCCGAAGGTAAAGCGACCATGACCGCGCTGCTGATTCTGTCGCTGTTCAGTTGGACGATCATCATCACCAAGGCCCGCCAGATCGCCATCGCGCGGAAATGGACCAAGAAATTCCTGGCCGCCTATGCCGCCACGCGGGATCCGCTGGACATCAAACGGCGGGAGGAGGAGTTCCCGGGCGCGCCGGCTTACCAGCTCTACATTCGCGGGGCCGATGAACTGGATTACCACTTGAAAAACAATCCGGTGGCGGTCAGCAGCGCCAAAATCGTCAATCACGACCCCGAGCTGGGGCATGGCAACACGGACCATTTGGCCCGCGCGACCACCACGCGGGTGAGCGTGGCGTCCTACGAAGCGATCAAGGTGGTGATGGAAGAGGCGGCGGCGGCCGAAGCCATGGGGCTGGAAAGGGGCATGATCGTGCTTTCCACCGCGGTGGCGGGGGGGCCGTTCATTGGCTTGCTGGGCACGGTTTGGGGCGTGATGGCGACCTTTGCCGGGATTGCCGACGCGGGAGGGGCCAGCATCACGACCATGGCGCCCGGGGTGGCGGCGGCTTTGATCTGCACGGTCATCGGGCTGCTGGTGGCCATTCCGGCCATGTTCAGCTACAACTTCATGGTCACCAGCATTCGGGCCATCACCCAGGAATTGGATGGATTCGCCGCCCGCTACGCCAACCAGATTGAACATCGTTACGTGGTCAACCGCCCGCTGGCCGATGAGATCAAGGAAGCCAACGAAGTGCTGGCCACCCGCATCGTGGAGGCGTTGAAGCGCGAAGGCGCTCCGGCCAGGGAATTGGCCGGGTTCGGGGCGGGCGCTTAAGCGGATGGCAGGCATGAAAAAGTGCTCCCATTCCGCGCATCACACCCTCACGGAACTGAACATCACTCCGCTGCTGGACCTGGCGTTCGTCTTGCTGGTGATATTCATCATCACCACCACGCCGCTGGCCAACGATCTGGCCTTGAAGCTGCCCACCGCCTCCAAGCACCAGAAAGATCCACCGCACGACCCAACCTACATCACCGTGCAGGAGGATGGAAAAACCTATTTGGGCAAGAACCTGGTGGACACGGCCGGATTACAGGAGCTGCTGGTGGCATTGCGCATGGGCGACCCGGACTTGAGCGTGATCGTGCGCGGCGACGCCAAAACCAAATACCGGCAAATCCGCGCCGTTCTGGATGTCTGCCAGCAAGCCAACGTGGCCAAATTCGACCTGGCCACCGAGACGGCCGACAAGAACAAATAACCGCGCACACCCATGTTGCCCCCGCGCAAAAACAATTTTCCATCGCGCCTGGCGGTTTGTTTTGATGCCGTCACCTCCGGGCCAAAGGCTCCTTAAACCATGAAAAAAACCAGCCGGCGCGGTCACAGCACGTTGAATGAGTTGAACATCACACCCCTGCTGGACCTGGTGTTTGTGCTGCTGGTCATCTTCATCATCACCACCCCGCAGATGATCAACAGCCTGGAGATGACCTTGCCTTCCGGCAAACCGCCGGCCCAGAATCCCGACGCGCCCAAACCGAAGATCAACCGCATCGTGGTGGATGACAAAGGGCAGGTGTTCCTCAACGATGAAGCGGTGCCGGACGACAAGATCAAGGAAAAGCTGGCCGGGGTCAAGGCGGCCGACCCGGATCCCAAATTCGTGGTCAAAGGCGCCGACGAGGTGGATTTCCAGAACGTGGTCAAGGTGCTCGATGTGCTGCAACAACTGAAGATCGCCAAGGTCGGCCTGGCGACGCAGTAGGGGAGAAAACGGAGCTGCCCGGGGTGAGATCATGGAGGATCACAATCCAGCAGAGGTTGAATCCATTTAACCCCTTTGCTCTTTGATGTCTTAACCCCCGCTCACGGCCATGCGGCGCGGTAGAAACGCCGCGGAAAGCCAGCCGTGTTGGTGTCGCGATAGAACCAAAGTCCGTTGCTCACGAAACCCGGCGCGTTGAGCGGCAGCCAACTGAGCAAATCGGTGGAGACCAGCAAGCCAAAGGGTATGTTCGTGCTGCCTTGCAACTGAAGCTGCAACCCGCCGTCCGCTGCCAACGCCGCTCCGGTGAAAAACGGCGGGGCCGGCGGCGCGTAATCCAGATAAATGCTCCAGGTTTCCGATGAGCTTTGCGCGCCCGCGATGGCGGCGGGGAACGTCCCGAAAGACTGGCTCACAGAAAAACCGTCACCGCTTGCGCCCGGCAAATAACTCGGCGCGTCGTAGGTCGTGTCCACTTGCCAGGCCAGCCAGTAAGTGCCGGGCGCGAGCGCCAACCCTCCCGGCGCGCCCCCCGCAATGGGCGCGGCGATCCAGCCGCCGGCCGCCGTGTTGGAGATGCTGCCCGATTGCCAGAGCAAATTCTTCGGCGAATGGTTGTCATAAATACCCAGGCGGACATGGCCCGCCGCGGCGTGCGAATAGAACCACACGTTGCTGACCGAGGCCGGATTGGCCAGCGTTGTCTTCGTGCCCTTGACGAATCCCTTTTGCGAGCCGGAGTGGAACATGGACCACGGGTTGGCATAAAATTCAGCGGCCTCCTGCGCGGTCAAGACGCGGTTGTTCCAAACCCAAAAGGACGAGAAATTGGCGTTACACATTTGCGATCCTGGGTTGGCTCCCCCGGTGGTGTTGTAACGCAATGGGCCAACTTGACCGTCCAGGGATGCGGTGAGATTCACCGCCGTATTGCTGGCCACGGGCGCGCCGTTGATATACATCACTCCCAATCCCTGCTGCACCGTGCATAGGACGAGGATCCAATTCCCCACCGTGAACGGCACGTAGGGATTGAGGGCGTTGGTGTTCGCGTCCCGCCAGGTGGTCGCGACCTTGCCAGGGCTGCCAAAAACATTCAGATACGTGGTCAGGATGGCCGAGCCGGTCGCGTCCATCACGCGGCCAAAGGTGGTGGTATCCAGCGGTTGCATCAGTTCGGCGTAGGAGTAGCCGTTGGTGACGTTGTTGATCAAGTTGGATTCCTGCAACGGGCTGAGGATGCACTGCGCGGTGGCGCCGTTGTTGCTGATGGCCGGCCCGGCCCAAGGGTAATTGGACGACACGGCAGGCGTGAACCACGCCGGGGGCAAGGCGCCCGCTGGCGAACCGGCCAGCGCCAAGGCGGGGTAAGAGAGCTGCGTCGCGGCGTCGTAAAAACTGGCGCCGGCGCCTTCGTTGACCGGCAAGGCGGAGACGAGGCCCGCGGCCAATGGCCGGCTCGCATTGATCTGGCTGCCGGCCGCCGGCTTGTTGGTATAGGGATAGGCATTGGTCCCGATGGAAGTGATGCCCGCCGTCAAAAGCAGGTCCGCCCGAAGGCGGGTCGGCGCGGCGGTGAAGGCAAGCAACAACAAGCATACGGCCGTCCGCGGTGCGGACGCGGCTGCAAACCACCGCGCGTCTCTTCGCATAAAAGCGAAATGGCCGGCCGCAGGAGACAGGCAGTCGGTCATATTGTCAACTCCCCAAGCCGTCCGGGGGTGTGGTGAGAGGGCTGGAAGGACGGTCAGGGGGTTTGATGACGGAGACGACGAGGGCGCCCGGGGTGAGGTATTTGCAGGCGGCCTCGCGGACCTGCCCGGCGGTGACGGCTTCGTAGGCGGCATCCTCGGCGTCGAAATGCCGGTAGCCCAGCCCATAAAGTTCATCGAGGGCGACGCTCATGGCGTAGCCGCCCAAATCCTGGCGGGAGATTTTTCGCTGGCCGATGACTTTGGCCTTGGCGCGGCGCAGTTCTTCGGCGGTCAGGCCGCCGGCGCGAAGGAGTTCGGCTTCGGCCAGCAGTTCCTTTTCCACTTCGGCCAGTTTGTCGGGGGCGGTTCCGACGTAGAAAGCGAAGTAGCCGGGGGCCAGGCCGAGAAAGTTCTGCGCGCCGACGTAGTAGGCTAGGCCGAGTTTTTCGCGGATGCGAAGGAAGAGCCGGGAGCCCAGGTCGCTGCAGCCTTCCTGCAACAGTTCCAGCGGGTAGCGGTCGGCGTCGTGCAGGGTGGCGCCGGGGAAGCCGATGACGATGACCGCCTGGGCTTTGTCGCGGGTGTCGGCGACGCGCCTGATTTCAGTCAGGCCGGTGGATTTGGGCAGCGCCGGGATGACGGGGGCGGTTGGCTTCCAGCGGCCGAGATGTTGTTGGACGGCGGCCTTGACTTGGGCGGGGCGGATGTCGCCGAAGATGGCCAGGACGCAGTTGTTGGGGACGACGAGCTTTTTGTGGAAGCCGGCCAGGCTGGGCAGAGAGGCGGCTTGGACGCTTTGCTCGGTGCCGGAGGAATCCAGGCCATAGCCGGTGTCGCCAAAGAGGGCGCGGCGCATGGTCTGGCCGCACGATTGCAAAAGCTGGTCGCGTTGGGCGCGGATGGATTCCAACTGGATGCGGCGCTCGCGCTCGAACGGCCCGGAGGGAAAGGAGGGATGCAACAAGACATCGGCGAAGACGTCGAGGCCGGTTTTGAAATCGCCGCTCAGGACTTCCAGGTTCAGTCCAAAGCTGTTGTTGCCGCCAAAGGAATCAATGCTTCCGCCGATGGATTCGATTTGCAGGGCGATTTGTTCGGCGGAGCGGCGGGAGGTGCCTTGGAGCAACATTTTGGTCATCAACTGGGTCAGGCCGTGATTTTGCAGGGTCTCGGCCAGCACGCCGCCCTGCAAGACGGAACGGATTTCCACGAAGGGCAGCCGGTGGTCTTCCTTGAGGAGGAGGCGCAGCCCGTTGGGGAGGACGATTTTTTGGATGGCATTCTCGGAAAAGGCGGCGACGGACCCGGCGGCCTCGGGCGCGGCGCCGGCGGGCAGCAGGGCGTAGAGGGTGCGGCCGGCCGGCGTCAAGTATTGGCGCGCGACGCGGCGCACGGCGGCGGGAGTGACGCGCCGGATGGCGGCGAGGTAGCGCTCGGAAAAATTGAGGTCGTTGGCGGCGAGCCAGCTTGCGCCCAAATCCTGGGCCTGGCCCTGCATGGTTTTGCGGATGGAAAGGGCGCCGGCGATGAATTGTTTGACGACTTTGGCCAGTTCGGCGGCGGGCACGGGATGATTTTGCACGCGGCGGACTTCCGCCAGCAGGGCGTCGCGGGCGGGGATGAATTTGGGCGCGTCCACCACCCCGCTCATGCCGAACAAGCCCTGGTCGCCGGGGGTGTAGGTCCAGGCGTCGGCGGCGGTGACGAGGCCTTTTTTCTCGCGGACTTCACGAAAGAGGCGGGAGCTGCGGCCGTGGCCGAGGAGGGCGGCGAGAATGTCCAGGGCCGGCATGTCGGGATGGCGCAGGTCGGGGATGTGCCAGGCGAAGTGAAAATGGGCCAGTTCGATGGGGGCTTCCTCGATGACTTCGCGCGGGGCGGTTTGGCGCGGCTCGGAGGGCAGGACGATGGGGGCGATGCCCCTGGCATTGGTCTGGGTGAAGGCTTGCTCAATTTGGGCCAGGACTTCGGCGGGCTGGATGTCGCCTACCACGACGATAAACATGTTGTTGGGAACGTAGCGTTCCCGGTAGTAGGCGCGGATGTCGGCGGGCTGGAGTTGGTTAAAGATTTCCAGGTAGCCGATGACGGTGAAACGGCAGGGGTTGCGGGTGTAGGCGCATTCAAAGAGGCGCTGCCCGGAGCGGCGGCCGGGATCGTCGCGGTTCATGTCCATTTCGCGGCGGATGACCTCCAGTTCCTTGGCCAGCTCGGCCTCGGGCAGGCTGGCGTTTTGCATGATGTCGCAGAGAATATCAATGGCGACTTTGGCGCCGGTGTTGGGGACGTTGATATGAAAGACGGTGCGGTCAAAGGAGGTGTAGGCGTTCATGTAGCCGCCGGCGTCCTGCACTTCCTGGTCAATGCGGCTGCCGGGGCGGGTGGTGGTGCCTTTGAAAAGCATGTGCTCCAGAACGTGGGAAAGGCCGGCGCCCAGCCAGGGGCCTTCCATCATGCTGCCGGTGTGGCACCAGGCCTGGGCGGAAACGACGGGAGCGCTGGGATCCTGGCCGATGATCACGACCAGGCCGTTGTGCAGAGTGTGCAGGCGGACGCCAGCGGGCAGGGAGGGAATTGCGGATGGCGAATGGCGGCTGGCGGATTGGCGATTGCGGATCGGCGATTGCGGATTGCCGAATGCCGATTGCGGAGGGGTGCTCATCCTTGGCGCCTGAATTGGAATGGCTTCCGAACTAGACTTCGACCGGTTTGGGCGGCGTCACGGCCCGACTCGAGGGAAGGAAGGGCTTGCGGAAGGCGTCGTCGAAGGTATAGCCGCTTTTGAAATGGTCGCGGTTGTCGCTGTCGGACTTGCCCTCGCAATGATGGGCGATCATGTTGAAGACAATCTCGCCGAAATCTTCGCAGCCGTGAACGCCCCATTCGGCCAGCACGGTGGCGGCCATGGGCCCGTAGGTTTGCAGGGCGTAACGGCGCAGGCCGTCGAGCAACTCAGTGGTGCTGACATCGCGGGCCTCGTTTCGGGACCGGCCGCTGGCGCGGCGGGTGAAATCAAGGGCTTCGCGGACGAAAAAGTAGGCCTCGGCGTCAAAGCGCGGGTCGGCGGCGATGATTTCTTTGACGGATTGCTCGAAATTGAGGGGTTGCATATCAGGTTTTTTGGACGAGCGGAACGGCGGCGGCGGGATGGGCGGCGCGCCAGGTTCTGACCGCCCAGCCGGTCAGCAGCAGAACAAAAATGAGGCAAAGCGCCATTTGTTCCTGTTTGGTGAGGAATCTCACGCGGGCAATATACGCGCTTTCGCCGATTTCCAAAGAAAATTCGGGGCCAGGCCGGCCGCGAGATGCAAAAAAGGAGTTGATGCTGATGTTCCCCCGAATTGGTGGACGGGGGGCGGAGAACATGAGAAAGAAAAGCGGGTGTTGCTTGACGAAGGGTATGGGTGTGGTAAGGTTTTTCCTTACAACACACGCAGTTTGAGTGTTTGCTGGCGGACGCGCCAGCTTGATCCAAGGATGAAACCGTTGGAAATCATGAGAAGTCTTTCGAGCGCAGGTTTGTCATTTTTCCTGGCGGTTTCGGCCTTCGCCCAAGTGACTTACACGGACACTTTCAGCACTTCGGCCAATTATCTCACGACTGGCGTGGCGGGGACGATGTGGGACGGCGTTTATCTCGGCGCAGGCGCGATTGCCAATGCGACGGGTGTCGGGTCGGCGGCGGGGACGGTTTCGGTGGCCAATGCGAATCTCACCGCCGCGAACACCTTGTCGGTGACGAGCCTGCAGACCGATTGGGAGAATGCGGCCGATGACGGCTTTTTGCTGTTCAAGGTAATTACAGGCGATTTTGACATGAGCGTGCGGGTGGTGGCGCCCATCAATAGCAACGCCTATAATTTCCCCGGGCTGATGGTGCGGGCCTTTGGAGCGGGCGGGTCGCCCAGCCCGAACAACGCGGAGAATTCGTTTCTCTGGGCGCGCTTTAACCAGTACAGCATCGCCAATATGCTCAAGAACAATGTCAACGGGGTCAAGACCGACATGGGCGAAGGCGCCAATCCCAACACCAATTTTTGGCTGAGAATCACCCGTGCGGGCAATAATTTCACCCTCTACGAAAAGGGACCCGCCGGGGCGGCCTGGACCAATGTGGCGTCGTTGACCCGGAGTGACTTTGCCGGCCTGCCGTTGGAGGTGGGAATTGAACAGGCCGATTTTGCAGGCGGCGTCAGTTTGCCGGCCCAGTTTGCCAGTTTCAGTTTGATTGTGTCCAACCAGACGGCGGGCGCGACGCCGGCGGCGGCCAGCAGTTTGGTCATGACGACCAATGCCAATGGAACGATGACGTTGTCCTGGACGCCGGGAACGGGGAGCGCGGGGAGCGTGGCGGTGTTGTGGACCAACACGAATGTGGTGACGGTGATGCCGGCCAACGGCTTCACCTACACGGGCAACGCCAGCTATGGAGCGGGGAGCACGCTGCCGGGGGCGACTTGCGCGGTGGTCTATGCGGGGGCGGGCAGCAGCGTCACAGTGAGCAACCTGCTGCCGGGCGCGACTTACTACGCGGGCGTGTTTTCTTATGCGGGATCGGGGACTACTACCCGCTACAGCCATACTCCCGCCACGGCATCGCTGGCGATTCCGGCCCGGGGGATTTCGGGCGCGGTGGTTTTAAACCAAACCAATGTTTTTATCAACTTTACCGCCAATCCCGGAGAGTGGTATTGGCTGCAGTATTCCGACACGATCGGCCCGGCGAACTGGCAGAACGTGGGCCTGCTTCCCACCATTGCCACCAATCTGATCATGACCCTGGAGCACCTGGGCGGGGCGGGCGCCAGCCAGCGGTTTTACCGGCTGGCGCAGTTGGACCCGGAATTCGGCGTGCAAACTGGCAATGGCACCATCACCAGCCTGGTGCGAAACGACGACGCCACCAACACGCAATACTTGTCGGGCGCGCTCGGGGCGGTGACTGTGCGGTACGGGGTCAACGGCACGACCTGGTACACGGCCAACACCTCGCCATTGAGCGGCGCGACGGCGACTTATTCCACCAGCCCGGACGGAACGGTGCGGAGGGCCAATTATCAAATGACGGCCGGCTTGAGCAGCCCGCTGGTGATGGAATCGGATTTCGCCATGCAGCAGGCTTATTTGACCTGGACGCTGGGCTTGACGAACCTTGGCGCCAGCCCGGTGATTGTCGGGGATATGGCGGTGCAATTCCCGATGAACACGGCCACTCCTCAATACACCAGCAGCGTGTTCAAACACAGTGTCGTCTCCGGTTCCGGGTCCTTCATTTTCTGGATGCGCAACAACAGCGTGGGGCCTTATCTCCTTATGACGCCGGACGCGCAAACGCGGTTTGAATTCTGGGACGACCTGGGCAACGGCGGCGCCTACGAGGCTTATATTCATTCCGCCGTGACCGGTCCGCAGGCCGGGGCACAATATCCCACGGTGACCAACAGCAATGCCCGTTGGCGGCTGCCCAACACGAGCCTGACGCTGGCGCCCGGAGCTTCCACCAACTACACGCTCAAATTCCAGTGGGTCAACGATTACAACGGGGTGCGCCAGGCCTTGGTCGCCGCGGGCAAGGTGGACGTGCATGTCGTGCCGGGGATGACCGTGCCGACCAACCTGTTTGCGGAAATAGCGTTGAACACGACGCAGCCAATCACCTCCATCACGGCGGAATTTCCGGCGGCGACCCAGCTTCAATCGCTGGGAGCCGGCGGCCCTTACCAGTTGTACAAGGTGCAATTCTCCCAATTGGGGGAAAACATGCTGGCGATTAACTATGGCGCCAACCAGACCATGTACCTGGAGTTCTGCGTCACCGAGCCCATCGAGACGCTCTTCAAGAAACGGGCGGCCTTCCTGGTCAGCCACCAACAGTGGAAGGGCGTGACCAATTGGTTCAACGGTCTTTTCGCCGACTGGAACGAGAACGACCAATTCCTCAACAGCCCCACCAATTACGACACGATTTCAGGTTTTGTGGTCTATGAATGCGCCAGCGATGACGCCGGGGAATCGCGCCCGGCCTACATGGGGGAAAAGGAGTCGGTCTATCCGGTGCAAAGCGAAGTTTCCGCGCTGGACCTTTATATCACCAATTTCGTCTGGCCGCCCGGGGCGACGGGCGGGTTGCAGCGGAAAACCAACGAAACTTACTCCTACGGCGTCTATGGCATTAACGACTGGCACCAATTGCGCGCGGCCGGGACGCTGAGCCTGGGGCGCGCCTACGATTACCCGCATATTGTTGACATGTGGTTGGGCATGTACCGGGTGGCCAAGTACAACCCGCAAATCATCACCGCCTGGGCCGCCACCAACTATCTGGAAGCCGCCTGGGGCACCGCTCTCGCCCTCTATACCGTGGCGGGCGCGGGCAATTCCACTCCCGGCCTGATGAGCGAGGTGGTGTACTCCGATTTGCTGGCCGCCCTGCAGACCGAAGGCATGACCAGTCAGTACAATCAATTGCTCCCCTACTGGGAATCCAAAGTCGCCTACTACGCCACCGGCAACCCGAACCTGTTCGGCTCCGAATACGGCTTTGACTCGACCGGCTTTGAAGCGACCGGGGCCTTCGCCAAATACGCCCTGACGCACGCCGGGTCGGACGCGGCCATGGGCTCGGCCAATCCGGCCCTCTTTCTCCAGCAGACGAGCAATTTCATGTCCACGGAGGTGACGGCCAATATGTTTGACAGAGGCTTCCTCGAAACGGCCTACTATCACTACGGCAGCGACTTTCGCTCCGGCGGCAGCGACAACTTCTGCCTGTCGTACATGACGCAAATGGGCGGGTGGGGTCTGCTGGATTACGCCTTGAACTATGCCACCAATTTCCCGGACTATCTGCGCCTGGGCTACGGTTCCTTCCTGGCCGGCTGGAGCATCATGAACACCGGCACCCCGGCCTCCGATTACGGATTCTGGTATCACGGCTTGAACAATGACGGCGCGTGCGGCGGCGGCTACGAACCCCAGGCTTATTGGGATACGTGGCTGGGCCAGCCCACCCATCGCGGCCCCTGGTATTATTCCTGCGAACAAAACCTCGGCTTCTGCGGCGCGGTGCGGGAGGCGGCGACGGTGCTGGCGGACGACCCGATTTTCGGGCGGTTTTGCTTCGGGGGCACGGTGCAGACCAACGGCAGCGCCATGGAGATTGTGCCGCTGGACGGCATCCGCCGCCGCTTCCACGCCCTGCTCGCCGGCGGGACGCTGCATATTATGCTTGACGCCGACCGGTTCGCGGCCGGCCAGCCGCTGGCGCTGAATTCCGATTTGTCCGGGATCACCGTGCAGATCGAGAGCGACAATCCGGGGGCGCATGTTGTGCCGCTGCATTTATCCGCCCCGGTCAGCGGGACTTACACCATCATGGCCGACGCGGCTGTGGTCGCCTCCGGCAGCCTGACGGCCGGGCAGGATACGCTCATTCAACTGCCGGTCCAGGCCGGGGCCAACACCGCGCCGGAGACGTTCAGCATTTCGTATTAACAGCGCAGAGGCGGATTAACTTGGGTTCGAACGTCGAGATCTTGGTGGGGTCCCGGCCCGCCGGGGCTGCCCGCCGTCGGGTGTTGGCAGAGAATCCACGCCGCACAAGCGTCAGGCGGCGGGCATGCGCCGTGGCCAAGGCTATGGCGCGGATGGAGGACTGCCCGCCCCGCCACGCCTGACTGAGGCATGGCCTCTTGAATTTATTTCCATTGTCCAACTGCAAGGAGGCCGCGCCTGACGGCGCTGAAGGCAACCGCCTTGATGGTTCGACCGGCTCTCCGCCCCGGCATGAGGCGTTCTTAATGTTCCACTTGATTTTGCTTATGCGTGGATTATGAGTAGGGATGTAGTCCGTTGAGCCGTCAAGTTGTCCGGCGACGAGATTTCAAGTTTAAAGCGCGCAGAGAACCAACCCAGAAAGGACCCGACGATGAAAATCAAACTGTTTGTACTTTTGACCACCCTGGCGGCAGGGCTGGCCGTGCCGCCCCGGGCCGCTGCCCAAGGGACGGCGTTCACTTATCAGGGCCGGCTCAATGACAGCGGTGCGCCCGGCCAATGGCAGCTACGACGTGCAATTCATGCTCTACGATGCCAGCCTCGGCGGCAGCCAGGCCGGGCCGATTCTGACCAATGGCGCGACGGCGGTGAGCAACGGTTTGTTCACGGTGACGCTGGATTTCGGGGCGGGCGTGTTCACGGGGAGCAATTACTGGCTGGATATTTCCGTGCGGACCAATGGCGGGGGCGCGTTCACCGAGTTGAGTCCGCGCCAGGAATTGACGCCCGTGCCCTACGCCATCTTTGCCAACACCTCCAGCAACCTGTCCGGCACGGTGAGCGTGGCGCAGTTGAACGGCACGCTGACCAATGGCCAACTGGCCCACTCGGCCGTCACGGTGGATGCCGGTCCGGGTTTGAGCGGCGGCGGCAAGGTGACGTTGGGGAACACGATAACGCTGACCAACGCCGGAGTGCTCTGGGTCACCGGCAACGCGGACATCACCGCCGTGCCGGTGGCCGGGGCGGTGACGCTGGGCGACACGGGCACCGACACCGACACGCCCGGCACCCTGGTCAAGCGCGACAGCAGCGGGAACTTTTCCGCCGCGACCATCACGCTCGATGGCAACTTGAACTTGCCGGTCACCACGGCCACCGCCGGCATCATTTATTCCGGGGGCAGCACCCTGATTCATTCCGACGGGTCGGCGAACTTTTTTGCCGGCGCCGGCGCGGGGAATCTGACGATGGGCGGGTACGAGAACACGGGCAATGGCTATGGGGCGCTGACGGCCAACACGAGCGGCGTGGCCAACACGGCCAGCGGCTTCGAGGCGCTTTCCTTCAACACGCTCGGCTTCTACAACACGGCTGATGGCGCGGCTGCGCTTTACTTCAACACGAGTGGCGCCTACAACACGGCCGAAGGCTATCAAGCGCTTTATTCCAACACGAACGGTAACAATAACACCGCCAATGGTGCGTTTGCGCTTGATATGAGCACAACCGGCAACTACGACACGGCGAACGGCGCGTTTTCACTTTCCTCCAACACGAACGGCTCCTACAACACGGCTGACGGCGCCTATGCGCTTAACGCCAACACGAGCGGTTCGGACAATACGGCCATCGGTTTTTCCGCGCTCCTCGACAACACCGACGGCTACGATAACACGGCCATCGGTTTTTACGCGCTTTATCGGACCCAGGGCTCCTTCAACACCGCCGCTGGCTCTGACGCACTTGGAAACAACACGAGCGGCTACGACAACACTGCGGTTGGCTCTGCCGCACTTGTAAACAACACCAACGGCGTGCAGAACACGGCCGTCGGCTCCACGGCGCTCAACCAAAACACGAGCGGTTACGGCAACACCGCCAACGGCTTCCAGGCCCTTTACGGCAACACGAGCGGCGACTACAACACGGCCATGGGCCATAATGCGCTGTTCTCCAGCATGACCGGCATCCAGAACACGGCCATCGGCGTCCAGGCACTGGACTTCCTCACAAACGGTTCCTACAACACGGCCATCGGCTATAACGCGCTCGAGCTTCTAACCAGCGGCGATTTGAACATTGCGCTGGGCTGGCTGGCCGGCCAAAGCGTCACCGCGGGCACAAACAACATCGAAATCGGCAACTATGGCAGCTCGTCGGACAACAACGTCATCCGGATCGGCAGCGACCAGAGCGCCGCCTATATCGCGGGAGTTATCAACGGCAACGGTGGGGGGTTGACCGCTCTCAACGCCTCGGCATTGTCCAACGGCGTGGTTCCGCTGGGGCAATTGCCGGGCGCGGTGGTGACGAACACCGAAACGGGTGTGACCTTAAGCGGCACATTCAACGGCAACGGCACGGGCTTGACCAATCTCAACGCCGCGCAATTGTCCAGCGGCCTGGTTCCGCTGGCGCGATTGCCGGGCGCAGTGGTGACGAACACCGAAACGGGTGTCACCTTAAGCGGCACGTTCAACGGCAACGGCACGGGCTTGACCAACCTCAATGTCACTGCCGCGCAATTGATCGGCACGGTGGCCAACAACCAATTGGCCAATAGTTCCATTACCGTCAACGCCGGCGCTGGCTTGAGCGGTGGTGGAGTCGTGGCCTTGGGGGGAACGACGACGCTGACCATTCCATCCGGCGGTGTCGCGAATTCCATGCTCGCCAACCCTGCGATTACGATCAGCGCGGGCACGGGCCTGAGCGGCGGCGGCGCGGTCGCTCTGGGCGGGACGACCACGCTGAACAATGCCGGGGTCACTTCCCTGACTGGCGGCGGCGGGGTGACGGTTTCGGCTTCGAGCGGTTCGGTGACGCTGGGCAGCACGGCCGCCAGCGCCGACACGGCCAACGCCATCGTCAGCCGCGACGGCAGCGGGAGTTTCTCCGCCGGAAGCATCACCCTTGCCGGCACACTAACCCTGCCGGCAGCCCCGGTCACCATCTACTCCGGCGGTGTCGGGCTGGTGGATGCCGATGGCAGCGACAATTTCTTTGCCGGTCTGGGCGCAGGACCAGCCGTTAACGGCGGCGAAGATACGGGTGTCGGTTATGATGCGCTCAACCAATCCACCGGCGTTCACAATTCAGGCATTGGCTATCAGGCGCTTTTTTCCAACAGTGGCGGCTCCTACAATGTGGCTGCTGGCAGCGAGGCGCTTTACTTAAACAATAACGGTAGCAACAATGTCGCGCTGGGTTATGAGGCCGGCTATAACATCACCTTCGGCAGCTCCAACATTGACATCGGCAACCTGGGCGTCGGTGGCGATGCCAATATCATCCGCATCGGCAGCGGGCAGACCAAGACCTTCATCGCCGGCATCTACGGACAAACCGTGAGCGGATCGGCGGTGACAGTGGACTCCTCCGGCAGGCTCGGCGTGGCCCCCTCGTCCCGGCGTTTCAAGCAGGACATTCAGAGCATGGAGGAGGCGAGCCGCGTGCTGCTGTCGCTCCGGCCCGTGACCTTCAAATACAAACCGGGAATTGATCCCAAAGGCATGCCGCAATTCGGCCTGGTCGCCGAGGAGGTGGCCCAAGTGGACCCCGATTTGGTGGTGCGGGACGAAAAGGGCCAGATTTTCACCGTCCGCTACGAAGCCGTAAACGCCATGCTCCTGAATGAATTCCTCAAGGAGCACAGCAGGGTCGAGGAACAGAACCGCAAGGTGGAGGAGCAGAACCGCAAGGTGGAGGAACAAAGCGCGGAGATTCAGCAGTTGAGTCAAAGCGTGCAGGAATTGAAGGCGATGGTGGCGCGGCTGGCGCAATCCCAAACGAAGTAATTTTTTCCAGCAAATTCACCAAACACAAAAAGGACTCGACCATGAAAATCAAACTGTTTTTACTATTGACCACGCTGGCGGCCGGTCTGGCCGTCCCGCATCGGGCCGCTGCCCAGGGCACGGCCTTTACTTATCAAAGCCGGCTCAATGACGGCGGCGCGCCGGCCAATGGCAGCTACGACCTGCAATTCATGCTCTACGATGCCAGTGCCGGCGGCAGCCAGGCCGGGCCGGCTCTGACCAATAGCGCGACGGCGGTGAGCAATGGCTTGTTCACGGTGACGCTGGATTTCGGGGCGGGCGTGTTCACCGGCACCAATTACTGGCTGGATGTTTCCGTGCGCACCAACGGCGCGAGTGCGTTCACCGAATTGAGTCCGCGCCAGGAATTGACGCCCGTGCCCTACGCCATCTTTGCCAACACCTCCAGCAACCTGTCCGGCACGGTGAGCGTGGCCCAGTTGAACGGCACGCTGACCAATGGCCAACTGGCCCACTCGGCCGTCACGGTGGATGCCGGTCCGGGTTTGAGCGGTGGCGGCAGGGTGACTTTGGGGAACACGATAACGCTGACCAATACCGGGGTGCTCTCGGTCACCGGCAACGCGGACATCACCGCCATGACGGTGGGCGGTGCGGTGACGCTGGGCAGCACGGCCACCAGCGCCGACACCGCCAACGCCATCGTCAGTCGCGACGGCAGCGGAAACTTTTCCGCCGCGACCATCTCGCTCGACGGCAACTTGAACCTGCCGGCCACGTCGGCGACCACCGGCATCATTTATTCCGGGGGCGCCCCGCTGATTCATGCCTATGGTTCGCAAAACTTCTTCGCTGGTCCGGGCGCGGGGAATCTGACGATGAGCGGTCACGCGAACACGGCCAATGGCTATGTGGCGCTGATCGCCGACACGGGCGGCTCCGACAACACCGCCGATGGCGCGTTTGCGCTATTCAAGAATACGGCCGGTTCCTATAACACGGCCAATGGCGCTTATGCACTTTACTCCAACACGAACGGCAGCTACAACGCGGCCAGCGGCTATCAGGCGCTTTTCTTGAACACGGGCGGCTCCGCCAACACGGCCAATGGCTACGCTGCACTGGATTCCAACACGACCGGCAACAACAACTCGGCCAATGGCGCTTATGCGCTGGCCTCCAACACAAACGGCTCCGGCAACACGGCCAATGGCTACGCTGCACTGGATTCCAACACGACCGGCAACAACAACTCGGCCAATGGCGCTTATGCGCTGGCCTCCAACACAAACGGCTCCGGCAACACGGCCAACGGTTATCACGCACTTTACTTGAACACAAGCGGCAGCGATAACGTGGCCAACGGCAGGGCTGCGTTATACAACAACACGATCGGCTCCTTCAACACGGCGTGTGGCGTCCAGGCGCTTAACTTCAACACCAATGGCATCTACAACACGGCGGACGGCTACCAGGCGCTGTTTTCGAATACTGGCGGCGATGCTTTGTTCGAGTTGGGCTCTTTAAACACGGCTGTTGGCAACCAGGCGCTTTTTTCCAACACGATGGGCCAAGGGAACACGGCGGTTGGCTACCAGGCGCTGTTTTCAAACATGGGCGCCTATTTTCTCGGCTACAACAACACTGCCGTTGGCGAATCGGCGCTCTATAACAACACCAGCGGCGCGGATAACACCGCGCTGGGTGCTGCTGCCGGCGCTAACATCACCGGCAATTTCAACATTGACATTTCCAACGTAGGCACCACCAACGACAATGGCGTTATCCGCATCGGCGAGCAGGGAACGCAGACCACGGCCTACATCGCCGGCATTTGGAACGTCACCCTGCCCGGCGCGGAAGGGACCCCCGTCTATATTGACGGCAGCGGCCAGCTCGGCACGGCCACGTCGTCAAAACGGTTCAAGGAGGACATCCAAACCATGGCCGGGGTGAGCGAGGCGATTTATGGCTTGCGGCCGGTGACGTTCAAATACAAAGCGGCGATTGATCCCAAAGGCGGGCCGGAATTTGGACTGATCGCCGAGGAGGTGGCCCAGGTGGACCCGAACCTGGTCGTGCGCGACCGGCAAGGGGAGATTTATACCGTCCGCTACGAAGCTGTCAACGCCATGATGCTGAACGAATTCCTGAAGGAACATCGCAAGGTGGAGGAACAAAGCGCGGAGATTCAGCAGTTGAGTCAAAGCGTGCAGGAATTGAAGGCGATGGTGGCACGGCTGGCGCAAGGTCAAACGAAGTGATGGGGGCAGACAGAATTAACCCAGCACAAAGAGGACTGAACCATGAAAATGCATGAGTATGAGCACAAGTTTTCCAACCAGCACATTTCCCATGACCAAACCGGGGCGGCGCTCCGTTGTGCCGCGCCACCGCCGGTGAAAAGTTAGGGGTGACCCCTCATCTCCTCATGCCTATAAATAGGATGTCCCCGAACTTGCGCCGTATCTGCGCGCCGCCAACCCATAACCCCCGCCCCCGCCACGCCACCAATATGA
Organism: uncultured Verrucomicrobiae bacterium; assembly: GCA_963707025.1. GTDB lineage: Bacteria > Verrucomicrobiota > Verrucomicrobiia > Limisphaerales > Palsa-1400 > JBEKOF01. Next base: position 41,323 of record CAVPOM010000013.1, read on the forward strand.
ATGTGCATCTGCCGCTCTCCCTGGCCCTCGCCGCTGTCACCGGCATTTCGATTTTGCGCGCCCGCGGCCAGAGCGCGCTGCCTGCGGACACCCGGCAGGCCCTGGAAGTTCTGCGCGCGAAATACAACCTTCCCGCGCTCGCGGTGGTCGTGGTGAAGGACGGGAAAATTTGCGACCGCGCCGCCGTGGGCATCCGCAAGCAGGGCGATCCCACACCCGTGACGATCAACGACCAGTTCCACATCGGTTCCTGCACCAAGTCCATGACGGCCACCCTCGCCGCCATGTTCATCGAGGAAGGCAAGCTGCATTGGAACACGACCATCGCCGAAGTGTTCCCCGAATGGAAAGGCAGGATGCACCAGCAATACGAGGGCGTGACGGTCGAACAACTGCTGACCCATCGCGGCGGCGTTCCGACGGAAGCGCCGCCCGCCGCGTGGTCCCGCGCTTGGGAGCAGCACGGCACGCCGGCCGAGCAACGCCGTGAATTCATCCAGGCCGTCCTGGAAAAACCGCCGCAAGCCGCCCCCGGCACGAAATATATATATTCCAACCAGGGCTACGCCATCGTCGGAGCGATGCTGGAAAAGCTGGCCGGCGAACCTTGGGAAGCGTTGATCACCGAGCGCCTCTTCCAACCCTTGCAGATGACGTCCGCCGGGTTCGGGCCGCCGGGTAGAATCGGCGCGGTGGACCAGCCGTGGGGACACAGCCGCAAAGGGCTGGTCACGACCCCGTCGCAGACGGACAATCCGCCGGCCATCGCGCCCGCCGGCCGCGTCCATTGTTCGCTCGAAGACTTGGCCCGCTACACCATTTTCCACATGCAGCGCGGCCAGACCGGCGGCCTTTTGAAGCCTGAATCACTCGAAATCCTCCACACCCCGCCCGCCGGCGGCGACTACGCCTGCGGTTGGAGCGTCGTGCCGCGCGGATGGGCGGGCGGCAAGGCGCTGACGCACGCCGGGTCGAACACGATGTGGTACGTGGTGATGTGGCTCGCGCCGGAAGAGAATTTCTCGGTCGTGGTGGGGACGAACATCGGAATGGACAACACCCAAGCCGCCAAAGGCTGCGATGATGCCGCCGCCGCCATGATCCACAAGTGGCTGCCGCAATGACCGGGAACCAATCTCCCTATTCGGTCCAGACGGCCACGCCGGCGGAGGGCAGGATTTTTGTGCCCACCAGAAGTTTCCCGTCGAGGGGGATCGGTTCTGTCTGGTCAATGCGTTGGGCGAGGGAATCGGCACATGACATGGTGGCAGTGCCAGGGCGGCGCTCCTTGTTCGAGCCATAGGCGCGAAGCCGCCAATCCGGACACCGTGGCAAAATCGGCTTGCTTGCGGCGGGATTTGTGAAAAGGTTGGCGCATGGCAAAATGGCCCAAACAATTGCCGCCGCTCTCGCCGGAGGACCAGCGCGTCAACGACGATTTCATGGAGCATTGGCACGACGTGTTTCCCAACAAATACAGCATCGCCGACAGTTGGAGCCACAGTTATCCGGCCAAGCACCGGCCCGCTCAATTCCTGCGCACCATCGAAATCGGCGCCGGGTTGGGCGAACATCTCAAATACGAAGTCCTGACCCCCGAACAGGAGCAGAATTACGTGGCGGTGGAATACCGGGAAAACATGGCCAAACGCCTGCACGAGGCCTGCCCGAAAATTCAAACCTACCTGGGCGATTGCCAGATGCGCCTGGATTTCCCGGACGGCCATTTTGACCGCGTCCTGGCCGTCCACGTCCTGGAGCATTTGCCCAACCTGCCCGCCGCCATCCGGGAGATGTACCGGCTGTGCAACAAAGCGACCGGCGTTTTCTCCATCGTCATTCCCTGCGAAGGCAGCCTGGCCTATTCGCTGGCGCGGGAGATTTCGGCCAAGCGGATTTTCCAGAAACGCTACAAGCGCCCCTATCACATCTTCATCTCGCGCGAGCACATCAACCTGCCGTGGGAGGTGCTGGGTGAAATCGCCCCCTATTTTGAAATGGTCCATTCGAGCTACTTTCCCATCCCGCTGAAATTCGAGTTCTGCAACCTGTTCATCGGCGCCAACTACAAGCCCAAGGCGCAGCCGGATCAATCACCCTCGTCCCGCCCATGATTATGACACGACGCCAGGCCATCAAAACCGCCACGCTGGCCACCGCCGCCGCCGCCACCCTCACCCCGCGCCCCGCCGCCGCCGCCGGGGCTGCGCCGCTGGCCGGCCGCATCCGCCAATCTGTCTGCCGATGGTGCTATAAGAACATTGCGCTGGACACGCTTTGCCAGGCGGCCAAACGGATGGGGCTGCAATCGGTGGAGATTCTGCCGCTCTCCGACCTGCCCGTGCTGAAACAATACGGGCTGATCAGCGCCATGGTCACCGGCGTGCCGGGGGACATCGCCAAGGGACTGAACCGGGTGGAGAACCACGAGGCCATCGCCGCGTTTTTCGAGAAGACCATTCCGCTGGCGGCGGCGGCGGGCTGCCCGAACCTGATCTGTTTTTCCGGCAACCGCCAGGGGATGAGCGACGAGCAGGGCCTGGACAACTGCGCGGCCGGGTTGAAACGGTTCCTGGCGCTGGCCGAGAAAAGCGGGGGCACCGTCTGCATGGAACTGCTCAACAGCAAGGTGGATCATCACGATTACATGTGTGACCATACTGCCTGGGGAGTGGAACTTTGCCGGCGCGTCGCCTCGGAACGCTTCCAACTGCTCTACGACATTTACCACATGCAAATCATGGAAGGGGATGTCATCCGCACCATCCAGACCCAGCACCAGTATCTCGGCCACTACCACACCGGCGGCGTGCCGGGCGGGCACGAAATTGATGAGACGCAGGAGCTCTATTATCCGGCCATTATGAACGCCATCCTGGGCACGGGGTTTAAAGGCTTCGTCGCCCAGGAATTCGTCCCGCGCGGCCCCAATCCGCTCGCTTCCCTGGAGAAATGCGTGCGGATTTGCGATGTTTGACTTTAATGCCAGCCGGGAAAGCGAAGGCCGTTTCTGACGTAGTTGTAATCCGGGCCGCTCGCAGGTCCTGTAAAGGCCCCCATGGTCCCTCCCTTGGCCGCCTTCTGTCCGTCCGCGATGATGCCCGGGTCGGTCCATTTATGGGTCCCAACGTGGCCGTCAATGAAGGACCAAGTATCGCCATCCACATGGTACATGGCCGGAGGATCCTCCCACGTAAAGGAGCCGGGGGCTGCGCCGTTCAGTTGCCAGTTCACCACCCAGGTCCCGTCGTTATACCCGCGCGAATCCGTGTCCTCGACGGCGGCAAAAGTCTCCGCCGGAGCGGTCACGTCCGCATCTTTGAAACAGCAGGTGACCACGAGCAGTTCGATCAGGGTAAAGCCCGGGGTGGCCCGGAGCCGGGCGGCCCGGCGGGGAAACAACCCGCCTCTATGGGAACGATGGGTCACGCCTTGAGACAATCCGCCTTCTTCCCGCGGAGTCAACCCGTCAGTTCTAACCAGACCCCGCCAGTTCCGGCGATACGATGATTTTTCCGCGTTTTTCAGTGTTGCCAAAGGGTAGCTTCCGGCCGATGGCCAGACCATAGAACATTCGTTCTACCGGGGCGGTTCAGGGGTGGAGCCGGTCCAATCCGCGCCGCCCCAATTCCGCCGCCAGCAGCACCAGGGCCATCGCCGCCAGCGGCGCCAGATCCACCCGGCCCAGGCGCAAGGGCAGCCGCTGGAGCGGACGCAACAGGCCGCGCGCCGTAGTGTTGACAAAGTTTAAAAAGGGAAAATCGCCCAGGTAAACGTAGCTGTTCAGCACATAGAGGGCGAGAAACCCCACCACGAGAAACTTCAGGGCAAAATAAACCGCCAGGCCGATGACCGCCCCCTGCGCCAGCAAATGCCAGGCCGATACCCGGGGCACCATGCCAATCCTCCAGAGCAGCAGCGGATTGAGGGCGCACCACAGGGCCATCGTCACCAGGAGCGGGAGCAGCAACTTCACCGCGCTGGGCCAGCGTTCCAGCCGCCCCAGATGCAGCCGCACCAGCCGCTGGGCCGGGTCCGCATCGGAGACCGGCGCATTGACCGACGAGAGCAGGAGCAGGCAAAGATAAAAAAAGCCCAGCGTCGCGCCGAAGCTGAAAAAGGAAAACAGCAGCATGCGCCCCGGCCAGTCGCTGTGGAACAAAAGCGCGATGGCGCTCAATCGAATGCCCGGGTCCCACTCCAGGGGCGAGCCGGCCTGCCAATAAAACAGGGCGCGGCCCAATAACAGGGCGGCCAGGGCCACCAGATACCACCAGCGCGCGCGCGGCGGGTCCGCCCGCCGGGGCAGGGCCGTGCCCGCCGCGCCCGCCGGCATCATGACTGGCGGCTGGACGGCGCGCCAGTTCAGCCAGAGCAAAAGTCCGGCCACGTTCAGAATGAAATCAATCAAACTCATCCGTCGGCGCGCGTTGAGATGATGTAACCATGCCACGCCGCCCCTTCAATGAAAAACAAAAAAATCGCGCCTTTACATCATTTTCAGCAGCGTGTCCGCCATCTCGGAAGGCGTGGCGGCGACGCCGATGCCCGCTTCCTGGAACGCCGCGATTTTCGCCGCCGCCGTGCCTTTGCCGCCGCTGATGATGGCGCCCGCGTGGCCCATGCGCCGTCCCGGCGGCGCGGTCGCTCCGGCGATGAACCCGGCCACCGGCTTTTTGCAATTCTCTTGATCCACTCGGCCGCTTCCTCCTCCGCCGAGCCGCCGATTTCGCCGATCATGATGATGCCGTGCGTGTCCGGGTCGTCGTTGAACATTTGATGACGTCCAGGTGCGACGTGCCGTTGACCGGATCGCCGCCGATGCCGACGCAGGTGGATTGGCCGGCGCCGCGGCAGGTCAATTGCCAGACCGCCTCGTAGGTCAGCGTGCCGCTGCGCGAGACCACGCCGATGTGGCCTTTTTTGTGGATGTAGCCGGGCGCGATGCCGATGCGGCAGCCGCCCGTGCGAATCCTTGCCTTCGCCGGGCGTGACGACGCCGGGGCAATTCGGCCCGATCAGCCGCGTCTTGGCGTTGCCTGCATCGCGCGTTTGACTTTCACCATGTCGTTGACCGGAATGCCTTCGGTGATGCAGACGACCAGATTCCAGTCCGCGCATCCACGCCTTCGAGGATGGCGTCCGCGGCGAAGGGCGGCGGGAACGAAAATGGCGGAGGCGGTCGCGCCGGTTTGCTTCACGGCCTCGGCCACCGTGTCGAAGATCGGGACTTTTTTGCCGCCATGCTCAAAGAATTGGCCGCCCTTGCCGGGCGTGACGCCGGCGACGACCTGCGTGCCGTAATCGATGGAGAGTTGCGCGTGCCGCGCGCCGAAACTGCCGGTGATGCCCTGGACGAGAACTTTGGTGTTGGGGGTGACGAGGATGGACATGATAGATTTTTGCTTCGCGGTTGCCGGTCGTGGGTCAAAACATTTCTTTCTGCTGCTCCTTTTTCTCTTTGATGCCACGGAGCAATTTCACGGCAGACAAATCCTTTTCGCGGCCGGCCGCTTCCTTGGACGCTATCAGGGCCTCAAGGCTGAGAATTCGGAATTCACCGTAAGAGGTTTGGTGGGTGATGGAACGCTGCAAAACTTGTTCGTAGTTTCCAACGCCGGACACCTCGCCCAGACAATCCAATTTCCCCAAATCGGTTTGGAGATAAACATTTTTCAGCCGGTCGCAAAGGTCATCCGTTAATTCGAGCGGCAGCTTGTTGGCGGCCAGCCGGTGGAACGGGTGCAAGTCCCTGACCGCACTTTCGAGTCGCCGCAAGTTGTCCCGGCTGAACCGGCAACAGATGTCCAAGTCGTAAGTGAGCAGCGCAACGCCGTGCAAAACACCGCAGACGCCGCCGATCACGACGAACTCGACCCCTTGGTCTTTGAGTCGCGCCAGAAGCCCTTTGTCATTCTGTGTCATGCTGAATGCTGGCCTGCCGCAGTTCCAGAACAAAGTCCAGCACGCGCTGATGCTCGTCCAGCCGCTCCTCGGGAGTTTGTTTCAAGGCATCTTCAACCAGCGACATATCAAACCCGTATTCGCAAGCCGCGCGCCACGCCGGACCAGCATCCGCCGGGCAAACATAGCCGCGATTGAGTTCTTCGATGAGGGCGTCGTTGTTCATGGTTTAATTATGACGCCTTCCGCTTTTTGAATGCAAATGGTGTTGCCGTCGGGATCAAAAATCATCGCCATGTGGCAGACAGGCGTGGGCGTCGGCTCGACGCGGAATTTCACCCCCTGTGCGCGCAAATGGGCAATCGCCGCGTCGAAATCCTCCACTTCCAGCGCCACCGAGCAGCCGTCGGGACTCGGTTTGAACATTCCCGGGGCGCAGCCAAGGGCCAGCGTATGCGGCCCCAATTCATATTCCACCCACTGGCCGTGCTCGGAATTGTTGATGTGACTGGGCTTCAACCCCAGCGCCCCTTCGTAAAACTTGCGCGCCCGCGCCATGTCGGTGACGGCGTAACAACTAAAGGCAATTTCGGCGACTTTGATCACAGGTCATGCGGCCAAGATCGGTCCACCAGCGACAAGTTTTTTGGCGCGGGAATCCACCCGCAAATTCATTCCTTCCAGCGATCGTGCGCCCAGGATTTCCAAGTCTCCCGCCTCGCCAAAAATAACTTCATCCGTCGTGAGCGCGTCGCCGACACGAATGATGGCGAAGCCGACAGCCCGCGTGATATGCCGGCCGTTGGCCATGACAAAGGTGTAATCCTTTTTCTCGCGCTTGACGCCGATGCTTTTCAGGGTCTCGCCGTTGATCCAGGTGAATTCCGCCTCGGAGTCCACCAGCATTTTTTGGACTTCAGCCGACTTCTTCCGGTCAACTTGGTTTTCAACGCGACCGCTCGTGTAAAATGTCCCCATACGATTTTTCATGCCGCCAATTTATCATTTGCCCACGGCTTGCACAACCTTCTGCGCCGCATCCGCCATCGAATCGCCGGGGATGATGGCCACGCCGGATCCGGCCAGAGTTTGCCTGCCCGCCGCCACGTTGTTGCCTTCCAGCCGGACGACCAGCGGCAGTTGCAACCCGGTTTCCTTCACCGCCGCGACGATGCCGCCGGCGATGATGTTGCAATCCATGATGCCGCCAAAAATGTTGACCAGAATTCCTTTCACCTGCGGATCGCTCAAAATGATTTTGAACGCCGCCGCGACCTGCTCCTGGCTGGCCCCGCCGCCCACGTCCAGAAAATTGGCCGGGTTCGCCGCCGCAATGCTGGATGATGTCCATCGTGGCCATGGCCAGGCCCGCGCCGTTGACCAGGCAGGCGATGTTGCCGTCCAGCTTGATGTAGTTGAGATGGTGTTTGCTGGCTTCGATTTCCAGCGGCGCTTCCTCCGCCAGGTCGCGCATGGCCTGGAGGTTGGGATGGCGATAGAGCGCGTTGTCGTCCAGGCTGATTTTGGCGTCCACCGCCATGAGCGACTCCTTGCCGTCGGGACCGGTCGACGAGGCAAAGCGGATTGATTTCCACCATGCTGGCATCGCATTCCCACCAGGTCTGGTAAAGCCCGCCAAACATTTTCGCCCCCGCCCCAATCAAATCCCCCTTCAAGCCCAGCGCGGCCGCCAGCTTGCGCCCTTGAAAGGGCATCAAGCCCACGGCTGGATCCACCGCTTCTTTGATGATTTTTTTCGGATGTTTGGCCGCCACTTCCTCGATGTCCATGCCGCCTTCCGTGCTGGCCATGACCATCGGGCGGGAGGCGGCGCGATCCAGCAGAACGGCGCCGTAAAATTCCTTCCGGATGAGCGGCGCGGCCGCGACGAGCACCCGGCTCACCAACCGCCCCTCCGGGCCGGTTTGTTTGGTGACGAGCACCTGGCCCAGCATCGCTCCGGCAATCTCAAAAACTTGGCCGGCCGTCTGGCACAGCTTGACGCCGCCCTGGAAGCCGCTTTTGAAAGTCCCCTTGCCGCGGCCGCCGGCGTGAATCTGGGCTTTGATGGCGAGGCGGTTGTGTCCCTGGGCCAGGAGGTGGGCGGCGGCTTGTTGGGCGGCCTGGGCCGAGGCGCAAACCTCGCCCGCCGGCACCATCACGCCGTGCTGGGCCAGCAATTCTTTGGCCTGGAACTCGTGGATATTCACTGTTTAGAGTCCATTCACCGCAGGGAAATCGGCTTGACTCTCATTCCCACCGGCCCGGTGTAATTGCTTTGCGGGCGGATCAGGCGGTTGTCGGCCAGTTGCTCCAGCACATGGGCCGTCCAGCCGGCGGTGCGGGCAATGGCAAAAATGGGCGTAAAAAGATCGGTCGGAAATCCCATCGAATAATAAACGGTGGCCGAATAAAAATCCACGTTGGCATTGAGTTGCTTTTTCTTCAGCATCAACTCCGCGATGCGGTCGCTCATCTGAATCCACTTCGGTTCGCCCAGTTGCGTGCTCAGGGTCTGGGCCATGCGCCGCAGCGTCGGGGCGCGCGGATCCAGCGTCTTGTAAACCCGGTGGCCGATGCCCATGATCTTCTTCTTTTGCGCCATGCATTCCTCCACATAGGCGTCCACCCGGTCCAGCGAGCCGATCTCCTGCAACATCTTGATCACCCCGGCGTTGGCCCCGCCGTGCAGCGGCCCTTTCAAGGTGCCGATGGCGCTGGTAATGGCCGAATACATGTCGCTCAACGTCGCGATGGTCACCCGCGCGCTGAAGGTTGAGGCGTTCATCCCGTGGTCCGCGTGCAAGACATAACACAAGTTGAGCGTTCGCTCCGCCTGCTCCGACGGCCGTTCCCCGTTGACCAAATAAAGAAAATTGGCCGCTTCTCCCAGCTTGGCATCCGAGGCCGGCACGGTCTTGCCCTGCCGGAGGCGATGAAAGGAAGCCGTGATAATCGGAATGCGCGCGATCAGCTTCATCGCCTTGCGCCGCTGCCCGTCCTGCGAGGGATCATCCCGTTCCGGGTCGAAACAGCCCAGCGCCGAAACGGCCGTGCGCACCACATCCATGGGCGGGGTGTCGCTGGGAACGGCCCGCAGCAGATCCAGGACCCCTTGCGGCAATTCCCGCTCCGCCACCAAGGTGGCTTTCAGCTCATCCAATTCGCGCTGATTGGGCAGGTGGTTGTAGTGCAGCAAATAGACGACTTCCTCGTAAGTGACCTTGCCGGCCAGTTCGTTGATATCGTAGCCGCAATAAATTAATTCGCCGCTGTCGCCGCGCACATCGCTCAATCGGGTCTGGGCGGCGACGACCCCGTCCAGGCCCTTGCTGACAGCTTCAGAGGGGTTAGCCATGCGTCACAAGTTCTTTCTCTCCTGAGTGATTTGACATAAACAATCCGCTGAATGTAAGTGCCCGGCATGGAAGCGTCAACGGTTTTCCACCCCTTTTCCGCCGCCGCGGCCGCCTCTGCGCAGGGTTCCTGCCATGGCGCCGCCCGGTGGCCGGACCCGCCGGGCGCGGCTTCGCCAAAAATCACCATTGACAACTCTTTCCCTAACTGATACTTTATTTCTCAGTGATGGTTGTGCTGTCAGAACCGGCCCCGCCGGGAAGGCGCCTCTGGAGACCCGTTGGCGCTCCCTCGCCCCATCCTCACCCGCCGGGCATGCCCTAGTCTCCCAGGGAAATAAGTCAACCCTCCTTCCACAGATTCTTCCTTTGGCCTTTGGCATTTGTCGTTGCTTGAGCATGCCCATGAAAATCCCCCCTTCTCCCCGCTCCCGTTCGCGCACAAAACAATCCCCGGGGCCGATGGCCACCCCCGCGAAAGGGGGCAAAAAATGGGACAACCCCGCCGGGCTGGACGCCCGCTCCCTTGAGTGGTTGGCGGCGGATTTTGCGCCCCTGGACGAATTGGCGGACCAAATGGCCTCGCGGGTGATGCGCTATGTCCTGCACGGCGCGGACGGCAGCGTGCTCGCCGACTTGGCCGCGCTGAAACAAGCGGGACAAAAATTGCGCCTCTATGCCTCCACTTCGCCCGCCCCGGCCGCTTCCGCTCCGCTGTCCGCCGCAGCCAGTCCGCGCCGCCGCTTCTTTCAATCCGTCCAATGCTCCCTCCCGTCCTTCTTCGTGCGGCTGGGCCGGGTTTATGAAGCGGCTTCACGCTCCCTCCGGCTTGGCATGGCCCGGGCCTTCGGCGACCCGGACCTGGACTGGCTCCAGATTCTGTTGATCGAAGCCACCGAATTCACCCCCGGCGCCTGGCCGCGCCGTTGCCGGCCCTGTGCCATGCTGACCTCCGATCTGATCGAGGCGATGTTGCAGGGGGAGGGCCATCCGCCCGATTTGCTGGTGCGCACGGCCTTCCTGCCCCCCAGGCCGGCGCGGACCCGGTTCGGCCCGGAATTGGAGCCGGTCTGGGAATGCCTCCCCGGACTGGGCGCGAGCGCCGGGCGGCATCCGGCGGCGGTGCTCGCCGCGCTCAGTCAATCAAATTTCAAAAAACAGCTCCTGGCCTTGAACCTGCTGTAGCAATGCCAGGCGCCGCCGGCGGTGTTTCTCGGCCGACTGTTTGAACTGGCCCTCGGTCCGCGCCGCCGGGTCCGCGCCCGGGCCGCGCGGCTTCTCGCCGAAGCGCGGAGCGGGGCCGGGCCGTTTTTGCGGGAAAAAGCAGTCCGGGGCACGAGCGCGCAACGCGTCTGCGCCGCCCGGTTTCTTGCGCGCGCGGAAGGGGGGAACGCCCGCCCCTTTCTGGCGGCGCGGCTTGAGGCGGAGAAAACCCGGGAGAAGAAAAGCAGGAAGGTGTTGCGCGCCCTGGAAGAATTGCTGGCCGCGGGGCCGCCGGAGCCGTGCCCGGATGAAGCCCTGTCCCCGGAATTGCCTGCGTGGTGGAAACAGGCTCTCGGCCCCAAGACCGGCCGCCCCGCCCGCCTCGCAACCGCCACGGCCATCGCTCCGCTTCTGGCCGCCCTGAGAAAGGAAAAAAACGAGGCCGCCCGCAGCGCGATGATGACTTCCCTGGCCCAACTCGGCCTTCCGCCCGAACAACTCCTGGACCGCGCCGGCTTGCTGGAGGAATCAAGCCGGGTTCCGGCGCGGCCCACCCCGGAACTGATGTCCTGGTTTCCCTTCCCTCGTTTGCCGCCGGTTCATTGGGCGGACAATGGCAGGCGGGTCGAACCGGAGATTGTCCGCTGCTGGCTGGCGCAATGCTGCCGACGCCAAAGCCCCGAACCCGGCCCGCTGCTGCGCCAGTACGCCGCAAATCTAAAGGCCTCCGAGCGCGAGGCCCTTGGCCAGTTTGTCCTGGAGGCCTGGATCAGCCAAGACACCAAACCGGGCGCGTCCACTGCAACCATGGACGCGAAAGATTCGCCCAAAGTCCATCTGACCCACCACTCCATCCCGCCCCCACTCCATCCGGCAGCCGGTTCCACCATCGCCAGCAAGGGCGTTCTCGCCATGGCCGGCGCTTGTGCGGCGGCGGGCGCCCCCCTGTCCGTCCAGCGCTACCTGGAGCAATGGTATGGACGGAGGACCGCGCAATGCCGCGCCTTGCTGCAAATGCTCGCCTGGGTGGAGCACCCGGCCGCGGTGCAACTCCTGCTCGCCGTCGCCGGCGGCTTTCGCACCCCGAGCATCCAGGAGGAGGCCGGCCGCCAGGCCGAGCACCTCGCCGAGCGCAAAGGCTGCTCCGTCGCCGGGTTGCTGAACATCCTTAAAAGGGAACCCGCTCCAAACTCAATCCGGAGTTTGTAGCAGCGGCCTGGGAACGCCGCTGGAGGGGTTTTGATTCGCGGCGGTCCTGCACCGCCGCTCCGGCAGGCTCCTATTTGCCGATGCAAAACTGGCTGAAGATGGAGTCCAGCAGGTCTTCGGTGGTGGTTTTGCCCACGATCTCTCCGACGGCGTTGGCGGCAATGCGCAAATCCAGCGCGGCCAGTTCGAGCGTCAGGTTGGCGGAGAGCGCGGCGGCCGTCCGTTCGGTTGCCTCACGCGCGCGGCGCAGGGCGTCCTGATGACGGGCGTTGATCATGACTTGCAACATTTCCGCGCGAATTTCGCCTGCCCAAACGCGCTCTTTGATGGCGGTTTTTAATTCTTCCATGCCCTTGCCGGAAAGGCAGCAGACCGCCACGGCTTCCGGCGCGGCGGGCAATTGGAGAACTTGGGGCAAATCGGTCTTGTTGCGCACCAGGATGCGCGGTTTGCCGGGGAACTCGGCCAGGTGGGCTTGGTCGGCGGGGGTCAAGGGTGCGGAGGAGTCGAAGACATGCAAAATCAGTTCGGCCTCCGCCAGGCTCTGGCGGCTGCGGCGCACCCCTTCCTTTTCCAGTTCATTGGCCGACTCGCGCAGCCCGGCGGTGTCAATAAACAAAACGGGCAGGCCGCGGATGTTGGCCGTTTCCTCGATGGTGTCGCGCGTGGTGCCGGGGATGGGGGAAACGATGGCCCGGTCCCGGCCCAGCAACTGGTTGAGGAGGCTGGACTTGCCGGCGTTGGGCCGGCCGATGATCGCCGCGCGCAGGCCGCGCCGGAGAATCTGGCCCTCGCTGGCCGTGCGCAGCAGTTGGTCCATCAAACCCAGGGCGGCGCGCAACCGCGCCAGGAGTTGCGCACGCGTGTCCGGGGCGAGGTCTTCGTCCGGGAAATCAATCTGGGCCTCGAGGTGCGCGAGGATTTTGATCAGATCCTCGCGCAGGAGGTTGATGCGCCGGGAAAGCTGGCCGGCCAATTGTTCGCGGGCGGCGGCCAGGGCCAGTTCGGTGCGGGAATGGATGAGATCGGCCACCGCCTCGGCCTGGGCCAGGTCAAGGCGTCCGTTGAGAAAGGCGCGCCGGGTGAACTCGCCGGGGGTGGCCAGGCGCGCGCCGTTTTCCAGGAGGGTTTCCAGCACCAGCCGCGCCGGGAGGAGGCCGCCATGACAACTGATTTCCACCACGTCCTCGCGCGTGAAGGTGCGCGGGGCGCGCAGGACGCTGAGCAAAACTTCCTCCACCTCCCGGCCGTGCCGGACGATTTTTCCGAAATGGATGGTGTGGCTCGGCGCGGCGGAAGGGGGCAGGGAGGTTTTGCCGGCGGGGCGGAAACTGGCTTCGGCAATGGCCAGCGCGCGCGGGCCGGAGAGGCGGAGGACGGCCAGCCCGCCCTCGCCGAGCGGCGTGGCGATGGCGGTGATGGTATCGTCCAGCATAATGGGGCCGGCGCCGCTTTCAGCGGCCGGCGTTTTCCTGCAGCCACACGCGGGCCTTCCGGCAGCTTTTTCTTTGCAGAAAATGGCGCAACTGCGCATCGGCGGAGTCGGGCAACTGTTTGGCCAGTTCATCCAGCCGGGCAAAGAGCGGGCGCAGATCCGGTTTGGGGTTCGCCGCCGGCATGGCTTCCGCCGCCCGTTCCAGTTGCAGGAGCGTTTCCAAAAGCTGCTTTTCAATTTCGGTCATCCCACAAAACTACGGCACGCCAAAAAGCATGGCAACCAGATTGCGGATCGTTCAACCTCCGTAATCCCGAAGGAATCGGGGCGGAGCAAGGTGGATGGGAACTGGTTGCGAAAGCTTTTAAATGGGGTAGAATTTTTTCCATGAAAGCGACCGCCGCCAAAGTTGAACTGTTTCTCACGGATGCCAAAGGCAATCGCACAGGGGTGGTACTCGACCTGAGCACCTACCAGCGTCTGCGCGAAGCCGAAGAGGAATTGGCTGAGATTCAGGCTTACGATGCGGCGCGGCCCAAGGTATTGTCGGAAATCGCCGCCGGGCATTTCATTGAACTGCGTGAATATCGCGCGGGTCGCGGCCGCAAACCGAAATGAGATACCGTGTTATCCTGCCCAAATCGGTGCAAAAGAAACTGGACCGTTTGCCAGATGACATTGCCAACCGGGTTTTAGTGCGCCTCGCCGCACTGGAGACAAATCCCCGGCCACCGGACGTTAAGAAACTGAAGGGACGCAATGGATGGCGGATTCGCATCAGCGACTACCGGGTAATCTATGAAATCCAGGACCCTGCGCTGCAAGTCCTCGTGATCACGTTAGGGCACCGGCGCGAAGTGTATCATTAATTCCAAATTCAGCAGTTGATTTTGAACCACCCAAAAGCTCAGCAAGCCGAAAGCAAGGCCGCCAGTTTCCTGGGCATCGAATGCGGCGGGACGCGCACGGTCGTTTTGGCGGGTCCGGGCGCCGGCGGGGAGTATCGGCGTGCTGAGTTTGGCCCGGCCAATCTCCGCTTGCTGGACGACTCCCGGCTGGCCCAACATTTCCAGGCGATCAACCGGGCCGTGTCCACGCGGCCCGCTGGCATGGTCATCGGCATGGCCGGGGCGCGCACGGAGCAGGACCGGCGCCGGATTCGCGCGGCGGCCGGGAAGGTGTGGCCAAAAACTCCTGTATATGTGACAAATGACCTGGAGACCGCGCTTGCCGCCGCGGAGGGAGAGGACGGAGGGCAACTATCAGCGCAGGTTTTGATTCTCAGCGGCACGGGGTCGTGTTGTTTAGGGCGGCGGCGGGGAGCCAAGGGTGGGACGGTCCGCCTGGGCGGCTGGGGACATATCCTGGGGGACACCGGCAGCGGTTACCAAATCGGGTTGCGCGCTTTGCAGGCCGTGGTCGGGGGATTGGACCACAATGGCAAATGGCCCCGCTTGGGCGAAAGCATACTACAGGTGCTACAATTGCATGAGCCGGACGATTTGATTGATTGGGCGAGGGACGCGGCCAAGGCGGAGGTCGCGGCGCTGGCGCGGACGGTCTTTGACGCCGCGGCCAAAGGAGACCCGATGGCGCGCCGGATTTTGTGGTTTGCCGCGGAGTCGCTGGCGGCCAGCGGCGCCAGTTGCGCGCGGCGTCTGGTGCAACGCGGCGCGCCGGTGGAATTCATTCTCTCCGGCAGCATTCTGTTGCACCAGCCGGGTTTCGCCCGGAAAGTGGGCGCGCGCTTGCGGCGGCACTGGCCCGGCGCGCAGGTCAGGCGGTTGCGGCGGGAGAGTGTCTGGGGGGCCATCGAGCTGGCCCAGGCGCATTTTGGCGGGGTCAAGCCGGGCAAATCTCATGAGGCTGTCACGCGCGCCGCAAGGCCGGACGCGCCGCAAATCCTTCCATTTTCCAAGGCCTTGCCGCCAACTGAGCAGCGCAATCCGCGCTCGCGGCATTTGGACACCATGCCCCTGGCCAGGGCCGTGGCGCTGATGATCAAAGAGGAATCGGCCGTCGGCGCGGCCATTTTCAAGGAAAGGCGCAAGATTCAACGCGCGGTGGAGATCATCGCCCATTGCCTGGGGCGGGGCGGGCGGCTGTTTTACGCGGGAGCGGGCACGAGCGGACGGCTGGGGGTTTTGGACGCGTCGGAATGTCCGCCCACATTCCGGCTGGCGCCCGACCGGGTGCAGGGGATCATCGCCGGCGGGCGCCCGGCCCTCTGGCAATCGGTGGAAGGGGCGGAGGACGATGCCGCGGCGGGAGCGGCGGCCCTGCTCCACCGGGGAGTCAACAAGAGCGATGTGCTGGTGGGCATCGCCGCCAGCGGGCGGACGCCTTTTGTCTGGGGCGCCCTGCGGGCGGCGCGGGAGCGGGGCGCGCGCACCATCCTGCTCTGCTGCCATCCGCGCCTGGAAATTCCGGCGGCGCAACGGCCGGACCTGGTCATCGCGCCGAACACCGGGCCGGAGGTGTTGACCGGTTCGACCCGCCTGAAAGCCGGGACGGCGACCAAGGTGATCCTGAATATTCTCACCACCCTGGCCATGGTGCGGTTGGGCAAAGTCATGGGCAACTTGATGGTGGACCTGGATGCTTCCAATGAAAAACTGCGCGACCGGGCCATTCGCATCGTGCAAACCCTCACCGGCGCCCGGCCCGCCGCCGCCCGCGCCGCGCTCGAAGCAGCCAAGTGGCTCGTGCCGGCCGCGTGTCAAAAACTCAAATAATCAGTCTTCCCTTTTTTTGGGCGGCATGGTTAACTTGTCTAATGAACCTTGGTGAGAGCATTTGGGACAGGCTTACCCGCCTGGTCCTGGGCCTGGTGGTGGCGGCGGTGCTGCTGGGCCTGGCCCTCTGGTACCAGCCGGTCATCAACACCAACCGGGGGATGCGGGCGCGCAAGCTGGAGTTGGATCAAAAAATTGCGGTGGAAACAGAGACGGCCAGGAAATTGCAGGCCGCCCTGCACGCCATGCAGGACCCAAAAACGGTCGAGCGCCTGGCGCGCGAACGGCTCAGTTACGCCAAACCGGGCGAAGAAGTGATTCTGTTTGAACCGCCCGCCCCGACCAACAATCCGCCGGTCTCCACCACCCTCCTGCCGTAAGCCTCCCCGCCGCCTCAGACCGTCATGATTTCTTTTTCCTTCGCCGCCAGATGGGCGTCTATTCTGGCGATGTATTGATCGGTTAATTTCTGGATTTCTTTTTCCGCTGTTTCCACCTGGTCCTTGGCCACGCCGCCGGCTTTGGCTTCCTTGCGGACGGCTTCGATGGCGTCGCGACGGACATGACGGACGGCCACGCGGCCGTCTTCGGCCAGTTTGTGGGTGATTTTGACCATTTCCTGGCGGCGTTCGGTGCTCAGTTCGGGCAGGACCAGGCGGATGGTCTTGCCTTGCACGGCGGGGTTGACGCCCAGACTGCTCTTTTGGATGGCCTTCTCAATGGGGTGGACGGTGCTGGCGTCCCAGGGCGAAATGAGGAGCATGCGCGGTTCGGGAACGGTGATGCCGGCCAGTTCGCGGATGCGCATGTGCGAGCCATACACTTCGACCATGATGTTCTCCACCAGCACGGGCGAGGCCTTGCCCGTGCGGATGCCGGAAAATTCATGCTGCACCACTTCCTCCGTTTTGATCATCTTTTCTTCTGCTTCCAAAATTGCGTCGTCCAGAGCCATAGTATTAAAAGAGTTGAGGGTTGCGGGTTGCGGGTTGGCCCCGGGTCGTCAGCCGACCACCAGGGTGCCGACTCTTTCGCCGAGGACCACGCGCTTGAGGTTGTGGGCCTTGAATACGTCGAAAACGATGATCGGCATTTTGTTGTCCATGCAGAGCGAAAACGCGGTGGAATCCATCACCTTCAATTGTTTTTGCAGCGCTTCCAGATAGGAGATTTGCGTGTAACGCCTGGCCCCGGCGCTGGTCTTCGGGTCCGCGTCGTAGATCCCGTCCACTTTGGTGGCCTTGAGAATGACTTCGGCGCCGATTTCGTTGGCGCGCAGGGCCGCGGCGGTATCGGTGGAAAAATAGGGATTGCCCGTGCCGCCGCCGAAAATGACGACCCGGTCCTTCTCCAAATGCCGCACGGCGCGGCGCCGGATGAACGGCTCGGCCACCTGCGACATGGCGATGGCGCTCTGCACCCGGGTGGCGACGCCCAGCTTCTCCAGCGCGTCCTGCAAGGCCAGGGCGTTGATCACCGTGGCCAGCATGCCCATGTAATCCCCGGTGGCCCGCTCGATGCCGTGCCGGCCGGCGGACAGGCCGCGAAAGATATTGCCGCCGCCGACCACCACCACGACTTGGACGCCCAGTTGGCGGACTTCGCAGATCTGGCGGGCCATTTCGTGGATGGCTTCGGCGCAAATACCGATGCGCCCGGCGCCGCCCAGCGATTCACCGCTGATCTTGAGGAGGATGCGCCGGTATTTGGGTTGGGGCTTTTTCATGGGCCGGCGGCATACTAATGATTCCCCGGCCCACCGTCAAGATGGTGGATTGGCTGAATTCGGCTTGGCCAATTTGCGTCCAAGACTCCGGCGGCGCCATTGCCAAACCTATCACCACCATCCTCCACAAAAAGGAAATCTTCATGAATATCTGCAAAATAATGTTCCGATCCCTCCTGGTCCTCGGTCTCGGATGCGGTTGCCTGTTGCCCTTTGCCCATGCCAGGGGCGCGGCGGGCGCCCCCGCCCCGCTTCCCGACATCATCCAGAAAGGTTTCAGCTTGTGGGCCAAAAACCGCCAGGCCTCCTGGGCCTTTGATGCCTGGAAAATCGGCGGTCTCATGGAGCAGGACACCAAGGCCGACACCCTCTCCCGATACTTCTCCCGGATAGACCTGACCCTGGGCAGTTACAAATCCTACGAGGTCGTTGAAACCAAGCGCATCAGCCAGAATTCAGGGGTCATTTACCTCTCCGTCAACTTCGACCGCGCCGTCCTGTTCGGCCGGTTCATGATGTATCGGACCGACAAGGATTGGGTGGTGCAAAACATGGATTTCAGCCCCAAGCCCGAGGCCATGATGCCGTGGCTGGCCTTCGAGGGGGAGACTTATACGCAATAAGATGGCCGGTCCTTTTTCAGGAGCTGGCAAAGACGGCTGGAACTCATCGGACCGCTCAGGCCGTTGCGCCGGAGGGCGCGGCCTCAGGCGCCAGGGTTTCACCGACTTGGAAGCGGGCGAAACGGCGAATGGCAATTTCATCGCCCAATTGCTTGGCAATGCCGCCAATGTGCTCTTTGATGGAAATCTCCGAGTTGCGCTTGACGAATCCCTGGTCCACCAGGCAGCAGGTCTGAAAATACTTTTCCAATTTGCCTTCCACTATTTTCGCGATGGCCTGCGGCGGCTTGTTCTTGACCTGTTCGGCGGCGATTTCCCGCTCCTTGGCGACCAGGCCGGCCGGGAGCTGTTCGCGCGAAACCACCGACGGGCTGCCCGCGGCAATCTGCAAGGTGATGTCCCGCACCAATTGCTTGAAGTCTTCGTGGGCCACGGTGCTTTCCTTGCCCGCGCCCACTTCCACCAGCACGCCAACCTTGGCCCCGGTGTGGATGTAGGCGGCAATCATGCCGTTGCCGGATACCTCGTAACGAATGAAGCGGGGGACCTGGATGTTCTCCCCGATTTTGGCCACGGCGGCGACGCGATCCGTTTCCAAGTCCGCCAGGCTGGCCCCGGCCGCCAGCTTGCGGCTGATCTCGTCGGCGAAAGCGCGGAAGGTCTCGTTGCGGGCCACGAAGTCGGTCTCGCAGTTGATCTCCACCAGGACGCCCGCCCCGGCCCCGGCCTGGATGTTCTGGGCAATGACCCCTTCCTTGGTGGCGCGGGTGGCTTTTCTGGCCGCGGAGGCCTGGCCTTTCTTGCGCAGCAGGTCCACTGCCGCCTCCATTTTCCCCTTGGCTTCGGTCAGCGCCTTTTTGCAATCCATCAAGCCCGCCCCGGTCATTTCCCGCAACTTGCCTACGTCTCCAGCAGTAAATTCAGCCATGATCTCAGATAGTTGGTGGTTAATTAAAATTGCCGACGGCCCCCTGCCCGATCAGGGAGCGGCCATGACGGGGACTTCCACCGCCGCCAGGGCCGCCGGCGTCGGGGCGGTGGCGGGCGCGGCGGGCGCGCCGGGCGCGGCAGGCGCGGCTTCGGTTTGTTCGGCTTTTTTGCGGCCGTATTTGGCTTCGTATTCGCCGCGGGCCTGCAGGACGACTTGAACGACCGTCTGCAAAATCAGGCGGACGGAGCGGATGGCGTCATCATTGCCGGCGATGGGGTAAGTGACCAGTTCCGGATCGCAATTGGTGTCCACCAGGGCGACAATCGGGATTTTCAGGCGGCGGCCTTCGGCCACGGCGTTGTGCTCGCGTTTGATGTCCACCACAAACATGGCGGCGGGGTATTTGTCCATGGAGCGGATGCCGTCCAGGTTCTTGAACAGGCGGGCCGCTTCGCGGCGGTACATGGATTGCTCCTGTTTGCCGTAATTGTTGATCGTGCCGTCGGTTTCCCATTTCTCAATGGTTTTCAGGCGCGCGATGGAGCGTTTGATGGTGTTGAAATTGGTCAGCGTGCCGCCCAGCCAGCGCTCGGTGACGTAGAGCTGGCCGCAGGACTTGGCCGACTCTTTGACCGCTTCCTGGGCCTGCTTCTTGGTGCCGACGAACAGCACGCTGCCGCCTTTGGCCACGATCGAGTGCAGGTAATCGCAGGCCGCTTCCAGTTGGGCCAGCGATTTGCTCAGGTCAATGATGTGGATGCCGTTGCGGGCGTCGAAGATGAACGGCTTCATCTTGGGGTTCCAACGCCGCGTCTGATGCCCGAAATGGACGCCCGCGTCCAATAATTCCTTAATGCCTATACTGATCACAGTTTTCCTTTGGTTGAAAGTTCGCGGCGCCCGGAGGCGGCGAACCATCCCGCGGAACACGGGATTAATTTAAGTGTTATTGTGGCCGCCCGCCTTCACACGAAGACGGATTACAAGGCCGTTCCCCCTTTGCCAACTTTGGCAAAGGGATTGGGAAGGTAGCAGAATCCAAGCCCAACGCCAACTTTTTTTTCAGCTAAATCTCACGTCTCCAAAAAAGGCCGCATGACAAAGCTCTTCACCTCATTTGTCCCATCCTTCCCATCCGTCCTATTCTTTGCAAATCCAACCCAGTACAGGTAAATAGTGGCTTATGAAACTTGAAGGCCTTTCCATTCTGGGACGCAAACGGGTCAAGCCGTCCGGCGAGTCGGTCTCATACGCCAATCCAGCCACCGGCGCGGCGCTGGAGCCGGCTTATTACCACGCCACCACGCGCGACGCGCGGCGGGCCGTGCAACTGGCGGCCAGGGCCTTCGCCCAATACGGCCGCTGGCCCGGCTCGCGCAAAGCCGCCCTCCTCCGCCGCATCGCCGAATTGATCGAAGCCAACGCCGCCGCCATCCAGGAACGCGCCCGCCAGGAAACCGCCCTCGCGCCGGGGCGCTTGCAAGCCGAGACTGGGCGGACCTGCGCCCAATTGCGGCTGTTCGCGGCGCTGGTGGAAGAAGGTTCATGGGTGGGCGCGCGCATTGATCACGCGGACCCGAACCGCCAACCGGCGGCCAAGCCGGACGTGCGCATGATGTCGGCGCCGTTGGGTCCGGTCGTGGTTTTCAGCTCGAGCAATTTTCCCCTCGCCTTTTCCGTTGCGGGAGGTGACACCGCCTCCGCGCTGGCGGCGGGCTGTCCGGTCATCGTCAAAGCGCACCAGGGCCATCCGGGGACATCCGAGATGGTCGCGCAACTGGTCCAGCAGGCCGCCGCCGAATGTGGCGCGCCGGAGGGCGTGTTCTCCATGCTCTATGGGGCGGGCTCCAAAGTGGGCCTGGCGCTGGTCAGGAATCCGGCGGTCAAGGCCGTCGGCTTCACTGGGTCCCGCACGGCAGGACGCGCCCTGATGGACGCGGCGGCGCGGCGCCATGAACCGATCCCGGTCTATGCCGAAATGGGCAGCGTTAATCCGGTGTTCTTGCTGCCGGAAGCTTTGCAACAGAAGCCCGAAGAACTGGCCGCGGGCCTGCATGGGTCTTTCACTCTGGGCACCGGACAATTCTGCACCAAGCCGGGATTGGTTTTTGTGGAAGACGGGCCGGCGGCCCAAACGTTTTTGCGGAAGCTGGAAAACCTGGCGGCGGCCACGCCACCCGGCGCCATGCTGACCCCGGGCCTGTGCGCCGCTTTCCGGGAAGGGGTGGAGGCGTTCGCAAAAATCGCCGGCGTGCGGCGCGCGGGGGCGGTCAACGCCGGCCCCGGGCCGGGCCAGGCCCAGGCGGGCGCCTCGGTCTTTGTCACCGACGCCGCCATTTTTTTGGGCCAGCCGGGTTTGATGGAGGAAGTCTTCGGGCCGTCCACGCTGGTGGTCACGTGCGCCTCGCGCGACCAGATGCTCGCCGCGGCGCAGCAATTGGAAGGACAACTGACCGCGACCGTCCACGGCACGGCCGGGGAGGTGGGCGCCTGGCGCGATTTGTTGACCGTGCTGGAAAGCAGGGCCTGGCTGGTCTGCAATGCCTTTCCCACCGGAGTGGAAGTTTGCCCCGCCATGGTCCACGGCGGGCCTTACCCGGCGACCGCGGACGGCCGTTCCACCTCGGTTGGGACGCTGGCCATCCAACGTTTTGTGCGTCCAGTGTGTTACCAGGGCTTTCCAGACGCCGCGCTGCCGGCGGAGCTGCAGGAGGCTAACCCGCTGGGCATCCACCGCCTGGTGGATGGGAAGATGGAAAAATTGCTGTAGCGGCGGTCTATGACCGTCGCAAATCAAAAACCGCGAAAGATCGCCGGTCATGAACGCCGCTACAATCGTGGACGCGCGTTTTGCAGAAGTCTCCATTTATCATTTTGCATCACAGCCATCCCACAGGAAATTGGAAAAAAGTGTTGGCTTGACCATTTGAACCTGCCACAAGGCAGGCATGAAAAACAAAAAAATCAAACCAACACGGTCCCGGTTTAACGTTTTGCGCCAGATTTGCAATCTCATTCCTGCGCATGAAGTCTCCAAAATAGCGCGGGAGACCGGGGCTGTGGATAAGTCGCGCACCTTCAGTCCGTGGAGTCACACGGTCAGTTTGCTGGACGCGCAACTCACCCATTGCATCGGACTCAACGATCTGTGCGACTCGCTGCAATTGCATTCCGGGCCGCTGTCCACTTTGCGCGGCGCCAGCGCCCCCAGCCGCAACGGCCTCTCCCACGCCAACCGGGAGCGTCCGGCCCAGATGGCCGAACAACTCTTCTGGCGGGTCCTGGAGCATTTGAAAGCACAGACGCCCGGCTTTGCCGCGGGCCAGCGCCGTGGCCCCGCCTTCCGTTTCAAGATGCCCATCCATGTGATTGATAGCACGACCATGGAACTGGTGGCCAACTGCCTGGACTGGGCCAAGCACCGCCGGCGCAAGGCCGCCGCCAAAACCCATATGCGGTTGAATCTGCAGAATCTTTTGCCCGGTTTTGTCATTGTGGACACTGCCGCCGAGCACGACAACCGACGGGCGCGGGAACTGTGCGCCGACTTGAAGAGCGGCGAAATCGCCTTGTTCGACAAGGGTTATGTGGACTTCGGCCACTTGCGGGATTTGGACGGGCGCGGGGTCTTTTGGGTGACGCGGGCCAAGGAGAACATGGGCTATGAGGTGGTGCGGAAAATGCCCGCCTCCAGAGACCCGAAGATTTTGCGCGACGAAGTGATCGTCCTGAGCAACGAGAACAAACCCGCGCCGGAGTTGATGCGCCGGGTGGTGGCGCTGGTCGAGATTGATGGAGAGGAACGGGAAATGACCTTCCTGACCAACAACCTGGAGTGGAGTCCGCGCAGCGTGGCCGACCTTTACCGCTGCCGCTGGCAGATCGAAGTCTTCTTCAAACAAATCAAGCAGACCTTGCAGTTGGCGGATTTTCTGGGCCACAACGCCAACGCCGTGCGCTGGCAGGTGTGGACGGCGCTGTTGACCTACGTGCTGTTGCGCTACCTCAGTCACCTCTCCAACTGGGCGCACAGCTTCACCCGGCTGTTCACGATTTTGCGGGCGGCGCTCTGGGAGAAATATGATCTGCTCAATTTGCTGGCGTGCTATGGGACAGCAGGCGGCAGCTTTCGCCACTTGGCGCGGCCCGAGCAGGCGTATTTCCCCGGCTTCCAATAAAGCTATGGGACAGCACACGCGCCCAAACAGGCGCATACCACACCCAAAAGCCAAACTCGGAAAAATCAAAATCTCATTTTACCCCGAAGACCAATTAAACCCTTGCACAGCCATCCCACAGGAAATTGGAAAAAAGTGTTGGCTTGACCATTTGAACCTGCCACAAGGCAGGCATGAAAAACAAAAAAATCAAACCGACACGGTCCCGGTTTAACGTTTTGCGCCAGATTTGCAATCTCATTCCTGCGCATGAAGTCTCCAAAATAGCGCGGGAGACCGGGGCTCTGGATAAGTCGCGCACCTTCAGTCCGTGGAGTCACACGGTCAGTTTGCTGGACGCGCAACTCACCCATTGCATCGGACTCAACGATCTGTGCGACTCGCTGCAATTGCATTCCGGGCCGCTGTCCACTTTGCGCGGCGCCAGCGCCCCCAGCCGCAACGGCCTCTCCCACGCCAACCGGGAGCGTCCGGCCCAGATGGCCGAACAACTCTTCTGGCGGGTCCTGGAGCATTTGAAAGCACAGACGCCCGGCTTTGCCGCGGGCCAGCGCCGTGGCCCCGCCTTCCGTTTCAAGATGCCCATCCATGTGATTGATAGCACGACCATGGAACTGGTGGCCAACTGCCTGGACTGGGCCAAGCACCGCCGGCGCAAGGCCGCCGCCAAAACCCATATGCGGTTGAATCTGCAGAATCTTTTGCCCGGTTTTGTCATTGTGGACACTGCCGCCGAGCACGACAACCGACGGGCGCGGGAACTGTGCGCCGACTTGAAGAGCGGCGAAATCGCCTTGTTCGACAAGGGTTATGTGGACTTCGGCCACTTGCGGGATTTGGACGGGCGCGGGGTCTTTTGGGTGACGCGGGCCAAGGAGAACATGGGCTATGAGGTGGTGCGGAAAATGCCCGCCTCCAGAGACCCGAAGATTTTGCGCGACGAAGTGATCGTCCTGAGCAACGAGAACAAACCCGCGCCGGAGTTGATGCGCCGGGTGGTGGCGCTGGTCGAGATTGATGGAGAGGAACGGGAAATGACCTTCCTGACCAACAACCTGGAGTGGAGTCCGCGCAGCGTGGCCGACCTTTACCGCTGCCGCTGGCAGATCGAAGTCTTCTTCAAACAAATCAAGCAGACCTTGCAGTTGGCGGATTTTCTGGGCCACAACGCCAACGCCGTGCGCTGGCAGGTGTGGACGGCGCTGTTGACCTACGTGCTGTTGCGCTACCTCAGTCACCTCTCCAACTGGGCGCACAGCTTCACCCGGCTGTTCACGATTTTGCGGGCGGCGCTCTGGGAGAAATATGATCTGCTCAATTTGCTGGCGTGCTATGGGACAGCAGGCGGCAGCTTTCGCCACTTGGCGCGGCCCGAGCAGGCGTATTTCCCCGGCTTCCAATAAAGCTATGGGACAGCACACGCGCCCAAACAGGCGCATACCACACCCAAAAGCCAAACTCGGAAAAATCAAAATCTCATTTTACCCCGAAGACCAATTAAACCCTTGCAAATGAACAGGTCAGCACCAGACTTTTCCCCTTATGAGACGGGTGTGAAACCCTTGCAAATGAACAGGTCAGCACCAGACTTTTCCCCTTATGAGACGGGTGTGATTTTGCATTTATCATTTCCCCTTGGTTTCCCTTTGCACTTTTGCGCAAGGCTCGTCAAACGGCGCCGGATCACATAATCTCCGGTCGTGCCATTCGACCGCGAGAAAGTGAAATTGGAGACGGCCAGGCTCGCCGCCAGGGGCGTGTTCATCGGCACATCCTCCTGGAAATATCCCGGCTGGCGCGGGCAGCTTTACGACAGCGCCCGCTACCAATGGCGCGGCAAATTCGCCCAATCCCGCTTCGAGAAGAACTGCCTGGCCGAATACGCGGAGGTTTTCAAAACGGTCTGCGTGGACGCGGCCTATTACGCCTTTCCCGGCGTGCCCTGCCTGGAGGGCCTGGCCGCGCAGGTGCCGGCCGATTTTCAATTCGCCTTCAAGGTCACCGGCGAAATTACCATGAAGAAATTTCCAAACCTGCCGCGCTTTGGACTGCGCGCCGGACAGCCAAACCCGAATTTCCTCAAGGCGGAGGTTTTTGAACGCGGCTTCTTGCAGCCCTGCGAAGCCATCCGCCCGCACGTGGGCCTCCTCATTTTTGAATTCTCACGCTTTTACCCCGCCGATTTCGAGCATGGCCGCGACTTCGTTGCCGCGCTGGACTCCTTCCTCACCCAACTCCCCCCGGGCTGGCCTTGCGCCGTCGAACTGCGCAACCAACACTGGCTTGAAAAGGAGTACTTCGACTGCCTCGCCCGCCACCGGGTGGCGCATGTGTATAATTCATGGACAGAGATGCCTCAAATTAGTCTCCAGATGTCCCTGCCCGGCAGTCAAACCAACCCGCAGCTTGTTCCAGCGCGGTTCCTCCTGTCGCCGGGCCGGAGATACGAGGAGGCCGTTAAATCCTTCCAACCCTACGACACCACCAAGGAAATCAACGCCGAAGCGCGCCAGGCTGGGGCCGCCTTGATCAGCGCGGGCCAAAAGGATCCTGCTCGGAAAACCTTCATCTACGTCAACAACCGCCTTGAAGGCAATGCCCTGGCCACCATCCAGGCCATGCTGGAAGTGTGAGTGGCCGGTGGCCGGTGTTCTCCGGCGCTAAAATTGGACTTAACTCAAGGCCCTTACCGTCCGATGTCAACCGAGACGCCGGACTGTTTCCAACAGGCAGTTAGGCATAAATTACACCTTTTCCGGTGGAAAACAGGGCAATTTATGCCCCCAGCCTCCCCAAAGCCGGACCAGCCAAAAATCTCCGACACACAAAATCGCCCGTAAATAAAGGGCTTTGGGCGCGTTGCCCCAACCCGCCCCAAAGGTGGCAATGCTCCTGCTAATGCTGTGTTCGCTTTGTGTTGCTATGAAACTATTGATGCTTTTGGGGGGAGTGTTGGGGTTTGGGATTGGGCTGTTTTGCAGTCGGATTCAGGAAAACCCCTGGCCGAATTGTCTCTGGCACGCCTGCCTGGCTGCTTATGCCGGTGGCTGGCTCCTGGGTTGGTGGGGTCGCGCCTGGCAACGAAGCCTGAAAGATTCGGCCCTGGAAAACTCCACCCGTTCCATCTCGCCTTTGGCAAGTGCCTCCCCATCAAAACCTTCTAAATCATGAGTTCCACCCTTTGCGACTCTGCCAAGCCCGTCAACCCACCCCCCGCCAGGAACCGCCGGGCCGAGCAGGAGGTCTGGCGCCGCTATGCCCGCTCCGGTCCGGGCAGCTCCCAGGAAAACAGCCTGGTCGAGCAGCATCTTCCGCTGGTCAGGACCGTGGTGGGGCGGCTGGCCATGACCTTGCCTTCCCATGTCAACATGGATGATCTTTACAGCGCGGGGCTGGTCGGATTGCTCAACGCCATCCGGCGCTTTAACCCCAAAAGCGGCTGTTCCTTCGAAAGCTACGCCCGGGTGCGCATTCGCGGCGCCATCTTCGACGAATTGCGGCGGCTGGACTGGGTGCCGCGCTCGGTGCATGAAAAGGCCCGCAAAATTGAAAAGGTGATGCAGGAATTGACCCAGCGCACAGGCTGCGTGCCGGGCAACGCGGAAATGGCCAAGGCCCTCAAAATCTCCGAGGATGATTACGAGGAGTTGCTCGAGCAGGTCCGCCCGGTCACCTATGTCTGCCTGGACTCCGCGCAAAATGGCGAGGGGGAACACGGTTCGCCCTACGACTTCATTGCCGATGACGCCCAGCCCGACCCGGACCGGCAAATGGCCGTGCGGGAGCTGGCCCGCATGATCGAGGGGCGCCTGCAGAAATTGCCCGACATCCAGCGCAAAGTTCTGGCCCTCTATTATTTTGAAGACCTCCGCCTGCGCGAAATCGCCGAGGCCTTCGGCCTGACCGAATCGCGCATCTGCCAGATTCACGCCCAGGCCATCCTGGCGATCAAATCGCTGTTGCGCAAGGAAGACCCGGAATTCTTCCAACATCCCTTGTGAGTTGAGCCATGATTGTCATTGCGGGAGCACTGCTTGTATTCTGTTCGGTCATCGGCGGCTTCTGGCTGTCGGGCGGCAACGCCCTCAACCTGCTGCATGTCTCCGAGTTCGTCATCATTGGCGGCGCGGGCAGCGGCGCGCTCATTTTGATGTCGCCCCGGAAGGTGCTGATGGATTTGGCCGGGCGCCTCGCCGCCACCTTGAAAGGCGCGCCGCACAGCCGCGAGGCCTATAACGAATTATTCAAGGCCCTCTACGAGTTGTTCATGCTGGGCAGGCGCGGCGGCATGGTCGCCCTGGAGGAGCATGTCATTAGCCCGGAAACCAGCATCATCTTCGCCAAATACCCCACCTTCCAAAAAGAACATAAAGCCATGGAATTTTTGTGCAACGGCCTGCGCCCCATCATTGACGGCAAAATCAAGCCCGACCATCTCAAGATGCTGCTGGAAATCGAACTGGAAGCCATGGAAGAAGAGCACGAACGCCCCGTCAGCGTCCTGACCAAGGCGGCCGATGCCATGCCGGGCTTCGGGATTGTCGCCGCCGTGCTGGGCATCGTCTTGACCATGTCCTCCATTTCCGGGCCTATCGAGCAGATCGGCGAAAAAGTCGGGGCCGCCCTGGTGGGAACCTTCCTGGGCATTTTCCTTTCCTACGGCTTCATGAATCCGCTGGCCGTCAACATCGAGTTTATGAACCTTTCCGAGATGGCCTATATCCGCTGCATTGCCGCCTCCGTCATCGGCTTTGCCGGCGGGATGTCTCCCATTATGGCGGTCGAAGTGGCCCGGCGCGGCCTGCCCAGCGAAGTCAAACCCAGCGCCGATGGGCTGGAAACCATGCTCAAAGCGCTCAACCAAGTCCCGGCCCAATAGACCCAGGAGAATCCATGGCAAAAAAAGCTCATGCCGGCGGCGCCTGGAAGGTGGCTTACGCGGATTTCGTCACCGCCATGATGGCCTTGTTCATCGTGCTCTGGCTCTCCTCGCAGGATCAAAGAATCAAGGAGGCGGTGGCCCGCGCCTTTGCCCATCCCTTCTCCTCCGTCACCAAGGATTCGGTCGGCATCCTCCCCAGCACCAACACCCAGGCCATGAAGAGCAGCGAGGGCAATTTTGATTCCGCCTCGGCGGTCGAGCTGGCCATGTTGCGCCGGATGAACCAGGATTTCTTGAAGGCCCTCCAAACCGATTTTACGGAGAAGGACGACAACTCGGTCAAATTGGAGATGACTCCCGATGGCATCACCATCAATGTCTTTGACCGCGCCCACAAACCGATTTTCGAGCCCCAATCCACCCGCTTCACCCCCTATGGACAGTGGGTTTTTTCCACCCTGGCCTGGGAAATCGCCCGCTCCACCAACTTCTCCGTCGAACTGGAGGGGCACACCGAAAGCGGCAACGCCCCGCTCTCGACCGATTACGGAGACTGGGAAATTTCCGCGGACCGCGCCACGGCGGTGCGGCGCAAATTGCTGGAGAGCGGGGTGCAGCCGCGCCAGGTCATCAAGGTGGCCGGCTTCGCCGACACCGTGCCCATGTCGCAACACGAGCCTTCCGACGAGATCAACCGCCGGGTGACGGTCCTGTTGAACCTGCGCCCCCACGGCAAAAACCCTTCCATGTAAGGATAACTTCCCATGCCCGACACTTTTGTTCCCATGAGGCCGGCCGCCATCTCCGCCACGGAAACTGGTTTCACCCCGCTGCCCTTGAGGCCGGGGCTTTTGGCCGCCGCCAGGACGGCCCCGGGAACCCATGGCCAGGCGGCGGCGACCACCCCGGCCGCGCCCCAGCCCCCGGCGCACAATTGCCCGCCCCCCAAAGTGACCTTGCAACGCAAGGGAGAAGTCGTGACCGGCATTCGCATCCAATGCAGTTGCGGCCAGGTGATCGAACTGAGTTGTCTGTATTAAAATCCGCCCGCGCCTCCACCGGTGGCCAGGCGCATGGCGCGAAACCATCCCGCCCGGCTTCAACCGAAACAGGCGCATTGCTCTTTTCGTCGGCCAATTCCACCGCGTCCGCCCGGCGTGGACTCAAGGTTGGCGAAGTATTTGGGCCATCTTCGCCTGGTGTTCCTTGCGGCGGGCAAGCTTGAAATCTTGGAAACGCGGGCCGAGGGCTTCCAGCAGCTCTTGGCGGCAGGAACGTGTGCCGGCAATGGCTTGGTCCAGCAGCGCGTTCCGCTGGTCCCGGCATCTGGCCCGTTCCGACGGCGCGCAGTTGGCCAATTCGTACCACGCCGCCAGAATCGCCTCTATCCGTTCTTCACGAGGCACCGAACACCTCGTCCAGAACCTGGGCGCGTCGCGCATCGGTCATGCCCCCAAACGACACCCGCAGATTGACGTAGAGTTCTTCCAGCGTCGCCTCCACGTCCGCCAGTGTGACATCCGCCTTCGCGGTTACGTCATGCTGACGCAATTCACTGACCAGCCACTCGCCCATGCTGATGAGCGCTGACAGCATCTGCTTCTGCATCTGCCGGTCTTGATCGGTCGGTGTGCCACCCATTTCTGCTTGGTAATAGAGCTTGGTTCCCTTGAACCAGAGAAACAACTCCTCCACGATGTTGGGCGTTGGGGAAGCCATGTCCCGCGCGTTCACTACTTCCGCAAAGACTTTGCCCTCCTGCCAGCGCGTGCTCCGCGTCGGTTCCATGACTCCAGGTTCTTTCATCGCTATAGACTATAACCTGTGCTCCGTGCTGGTCAAGCCCGGTTGCCGCTAATGCGTGCAGTCAAGGTTGGTAGGGCGAGACTCTGTTCGAGCCGTGACTAAAAATCCCATGAAATCGAGTTACGGCTCGACAGAGTCTCGCCCTGCCGTGTTGTTTATTGTTGACGCTCCGGCGCCGGCGGCCAGCCTCATGGCCGCGAATCCATCCCGGCCGGCCTCCACCGAAACAGGCGCTTTGCTCTTTTCGTCGGCCCATTCCAGCAGATCGGCGGGCAGTTCCTTCAAAAAGGGCGAAGGATGGCAGGGAAGAGGTTGCCCATATCTTTTGCGCGCCGCGCAATGGCTCAAGGTCACCGTCTGCATGGCCCGCGTCAGCGCCACGTAAAAAAGCCGCCGCTCCTCGTCCAGCGTGCCTTCCACTTTCGCCCTGGCATGAGGCAGCAAACCATCCTCCAGACCGACAATATAGACATGCGGAAATTCCAGCCCCTTGCAACTGTGCATCGTGATCAGCGTCACCGCGTCTCCGGTCTGTTCCTTTTCCTCCTCCCGGTCGGAGTCCAGCGCCAGATCATCCAGGAAATTCTCCACCTGCCCGGCCGTGTTGCCGGCGCTCGTGCCGAGGGTCGCCAGCAATTCGCGCAGATTGCGCACCCGGTTGTCGGCCGCCTCCGGGTTTTTCTCGCCGCGCCGCAATTCGGCTTCGTAATCAATTTCCCGCACAAAACTCTCCGCCCACTGCCGCGGCGAAAGCGCCCCCTCCCGCAACGCCGCCTGCTGCCGCTCGATCAAAGCCACATAAGCGCCCACCGCGGCCCGCGTTCTGGGGACGAATCCGGCCAGCACGTCGCTGTGTCGCATCGCGGCAAAAACCGGGCAGCCGCGCTCCTGGCTGGCCGCCAGCAGGCGCTCCATCGTCACCTCGCTCAGCCCGCGGGCCTGCACGTTGGCCACCCGCAGCAGGCTGATGTCGTCGTGCGGGTTGAGGAACGTTTTCAGGTAGGCCAGAAAATCCTTGATTTCGCGCCGGTCAAAATAGCTTTGCCCGCCGATGAGATGATAGCGGATGCCGGCCTGGCGCAGGGCCGTTTCCAGCGGCCGCCCCTGCTGGTTGGTGCGAAACAGCACCGCCTGCTCCCGCCACGGCACCCGCCGCGCCAGCCGCGCGTATTCGATTTGCTCGGCGGTGTGGCGCGCCTCCTCCTCGTCGTCGGCAAAGCTGTGCAGCAGGATTTTGGACCCGCGCCCTTTCTGCGACCAAAGCTGCTTGGGGCGGCGCCGGGCATTATTCTTAATGACAGCATTGGCGGCCGAGAGGATGGTGGCCGTCGAGCGGTAATTCTGCTCCAGGCGGATGACTTTGACCCCCGGAAAATGCTTTTCCATGTCCAGCAAATTGGCCGTCTCCGCCCCGCGCCATCCGTAAATGCTCTGGTCGTCGTCGCCCACCACGCAGAGATTGCCGTGGGCCAGGGTCAGTTGGCGCACGAGCTGGAACTGGGCCGCGTTGGTGTCCTGGTACTCGTCCACCATCACATAGCGATACCGGGCCTGGCAGGCCGCCAGCGCCCCGGCATGCCCGGCAAACAGTTGCAGGGTGAGCAGAATCAAATCGTCGAAATCCACCGCGTTGCAGGCGCGCAACGCGCTCTGATACCGCTTGCTCACATGCTCCGCCAGCGCCGCCGTGTTGGGGTCGCCGAACACCGCCGCCCGCCCGCCGCCGTTTTTATGCCGGCTGAGCAGGCGGAGCACCTCGCCCGCATCGGCCTTGGCCGCCTTGTCGGATATGTGGCTGAGAATTTTTTTGACCGCGCCGAGTTGCTCCGCTTCGCTGTAAATAACAAAATTGCGCTTGTAGCCCAGCCGCTCGATGTGCTGGCGCAGGATGCGCGCGCACAGGGAATGAAAGGTGCAGATGGTGGGCCCCGGCGCTTTCCCGGCCTCGCCGGCCGGCTGGAAGCGGCGCGGGATGAGCTTGAAAACACGCTCCTTCATTTCGCGCGCCGCCTTGTTGGTGAACGTCACCGCCAGGATGTGGCCCGGCGCCACGCCCCTTTCGATCAGATGCGCCACCCGCGCCGTGATGACCCGCGTTTTCCCCGTGCCCGCTCCGGCCAGAATCAAGACCGCCCCTTCGGTCGTTTCGACCGCCTGGCGCTGCGGTGGATTAAGCGGGGCGAGGGAGGACATGGCAGAATGGCGGATTGTTTACCCTCCGTAGGCTCGGCGAAGGAGGGCGGATTTCCTCCTCCGCTAAAGCTACTGAGGACAGGGTGAATTGCGGATTGCGACGCACGCGCAAGCCTGCCGGTCGCGTCGCCGCTCTGCGCCGACGTGGATGGATGGTCGGGCACACCCCAAAATCTTTCGGGGCCGGCCCCTGGCGGATTGCCAATGGAGCGATGGACGCTGCGATATCATGGCCCCGATTATGCCGCCTCTTCACCACCCGTCAAGACACCGGGTCGTGTGGCAGTGCCTTAATTTGGTGTAGAGTCGAGCCTGTGGCTCGACTTCGGCGCACAGCGCCGACACTACAACAATGCAATTAAGGCACTACCAGTCGCGTCCCAAATCCTGGCCGAATCCGGACGCGATAGATTCCGGGGAGCACACGTCCCGATTCCGAATCGGGATGTCGCGGGCCGCGCCCTCGCGTCCCGCCTCAGACTCCCCTCGTCAGAAGCTCCGCCCCGGATTTCTCTTTACCGCTCCGCTCCTCCATTTTACTTTCCATCCATGGCGAAGAAAACCCCGACTGCGGAAGACCAGCCCGTTCCCCAGGGCGCGGACTCAAACCCAACGCCGCTTGCCCGCCGCCCCTCCTCACTGGTGGACATCGCTCCATCCAGGTTGAGGAGCGCGCCTTCCGGTTTGAAGAAGACGACGAAACCGAGGGAGAAAAAGTGAGCTGGCCCAATCCGGAAAGATTTGGCGATTTCCTTGTCTTTGTTGACGAGAGCGGCGACCACGGGCTGGCGCGTGTTGACCCCGGTTATCCCATTTTCGTCCTGGCCTTCTGCCTGTTCGCGAAAGACGATTACATCGAGCGGATTGCCTCGGCCTTGCAGCACTTGAAGTTTCGTTTTTGGGGTCACGACGAGCAAGTGCTGCACGAGCATGAGATTCGGAAGCCCAACAAGTATTACGGCTTCCTTTTCGATCCAGCCAAACGCACAGAGTTCCTCGACGCGATAAACAAGCTAGTGGACGAAGCGTCATTCCAACTTGTGGCAGCGGTCATTCGCAAGCTGGAGTTTCGTAACCAGCATGCGTTGCCGGGCAATCCTTACGACTTGGCATTACAGTTTGGACTGGAACGAATCTACCTGGAACTGAACAGGCGCGGGCAGGCGGGCAAAATCACGCACATCATCGTGGAAAAACGTGGGGAAAAGGAGGACAACCAACTTGAACTGGCCTTTCGCCGGATTTGTGCCGGTGCGAACGCCCTGAACCAACGGTTGCCGTTTGAACTGGTGATGATTCCCAAGGCCTCCAACTCAACCGGTTTGCAGATTGCCGACTTGGTGGCGCGTCCCATCGGGATCAAGGTGCTACGACCGGCGCAACCGAACCGGGCGCATGACATTGTGGCCAAGAAGTTCTGTCGCAGCCCGGCGGGCGAAATGAAAGACTGGGGATTGAAGGTGGTTCCCTGAAAATGCGAAGGGCCTCCGGGAAACCCAGAAGCCCAGCGCCGACCGGAGATTTCCAGTCCGACTTGAGCAGAACATGCCCGGCCGGAAAGCAAAAGTCAACTCCCTATAATTTGATGTTGCAAAGAAAGGGGAAAGGGGGCGGTTCCTGGCATTGCCGCATGGTTGACAAGGCAGGTCATGGCGGGCGTCAGCCATTTTGTCACTTTTACGAGGCGCAGGCCCGCCCGAAAACGGCTCCTCTGGCGCAGTGCGTCGCTCGGACCCTTGCAGATTGGAGCCTTCCCACTTTTGCCCCATGAGCACTTTTTTTGAACAGAAGCAAACAATGGGAACGCGCAAAAACAGCTTCCAGACATCAGCCGTCATGCAAACCTTTGCCAAGTGAAAACGCTGGCAGAAAAATGGAGGCAGAAAAATGAAATTGGCCCGCTTCGCTCTGAACGGGGGGCAGGGCGTATTATATTTCTGCCCCGGATATTTCTGACATCGTTGGAGAGAAAGATCGGAAACTGCTTTTGCGCGCGCCCAAAAAAAACGAAGAGCGGCAACTCCTTCGTTGCCTTCTGTTCGCCTTGGCCGCTTTGCCTTGAAAGCTCTTTCTTATCCGTGGAATCCGCGAAACCTGTCCTCCGTAGGCCGGGCGAAGGAGGATCCGTAATTCAATTCCGCTGGTTTCAGTTTGCCTTTCTTGGCGTCTTGCCGTTCACTATGGGGCGACAAATGTATCCAAGTACCTAATGATTAAGACCTTGCAAAAATCCGCATCCTTCCGCATTTTTCCTTTGACAATCCGTGTGTAAATGCTAATCTTTCCTGAGTTATGAGGGCCGTCCATATGGAGTGCGGGAGCTGGCTCCCGCTTTTGCGCCGGGAACGATTCCCGGAAAGCAAAGCGGCGCCGGCCCGCCGGCACACTCCAAAGTGTCCGCGGTTCCCAGTCCAACAGACGGCCCCGGCGAGGGTCTTGGAATCCGCTTCATCCTGTTCATCCTCTGCCTTCCGCTTGCCGCGCCGCAGGCTTGGCGGAGGCGGGATGTCGCGCCAATCTGTCGCACCCCTGCAAACCATGTCGTTATCCCCCTGCTTCCCATTTTGCATTTTGCATTTCCTGTCCTCCCGCAGCCATGCGGAGGCGGATGCATTTTGCATTTGTCTCCTGCCGGTCAAACCGGTCAAACCCAAGGCTGTCCGGTCAAGGAGGGGATAAAAATGTGGAAGGCCCTTGCCTGCAAGGTGTTGCAGAGCCATTTGGACGTGATCGAAGCAGAGGCGGTCAAACCGAGTCAAACGTTGCGCCAGTGAAGTTGGTTGGAACGCGGGTGAAAGTCCCGTCCGTCGAATTAGGCTGTTCACGACGGAACACGACCTCAACAGCGCCGCCGCGAGGCGGGGTTGGAAGCTGAGGGAGATGAACAGACGGGCCGTAATGAAAATGAACCACATCCAATGAGCCTCGATAAGTTTAGAACCGGAGACAAGCCGAGCCGCTGTTTGACCGGCGAAGGCCGCAGGGAGGAGGCAGGGCAACAGTCAGAGCCTTCTCAACGCTCCGGCGGGGTCGGCGTGGACGGCACGTCTGGAAGTTCAACCAAGGTAAGCTGGGAGAACTCCGGCGGCGGGCGGCCAGCCCAACCGCCCGCGCAAGCTGGCAAGACCAGTCAGGCGAGCGGCCCTGCCGGAGAAGTCGGAGTTCCTCATAGTAGCGTGGACTTGTTTGCGCTCCAGGCGGATTTCCGCCGGGAGTTGCGCGAGCGAACGCAAAGGGGGAACACTTGCTCAATGCGTGGAGGCGAAGCGAAGGATGCGGGGATGGCCGGGGCGACCCGGATAGCAACCCCGGAGAAAGTTCGGCAGCTTCAAATCGCGCTCTATCGGAAAGCCAAAGCAGAGCCGAAGTATCGGTTCTGGAGCCTGTATGGGGAATTGCTGCGCAAGGACGTGCTCGAAACCGCCTTGGCAGCGCAACAGCGCAACGGCGGGGCCGCGGGAGTGGACGGACAGAGTATGGAGTCCATCACCGCCGACCCGGCCCTGCGCCAGCAATGGCTCGACCGCCTGCAAGCAGAACTCAAAGCCAAGACGTATCGGGCCAGCCCGGTGCGGCGGGTGATGATTCCCAAGAGCAGCGGAGGGGAACGGCCGTTGGGCATCCCGACGGTCAAGGACCGGGTGGTGCAAACGGCGGTGTATCTGGTGCTGATGCCGATCTTGGAGGCGGACTTTCATCCGCGCTCCTACGGCTTTCGGCCCAAACGCCGGGCACACCAAGCCATTGCGGAAATCCAACAAGCAGTGCAGCAAGGCTACGTGGAAATCATCGACGCGGACCTGACGAAATATTTCGACACGATTCCGCACCGGGAACTGATGAAGGCCGTGGCCCGGCGGGTCAGCGACGGCAGCGTGCTGCGGCTCCTCAAGAGCTGGCTGCGCGCCCCGGTCGCGGAGGAAGACCAGGACGGCACCAAGCGAGTGATCCCCAACCGGCGCGGCACGCCGCAAGGCGGGGTCATCTCGCCGCTGCTGGCCAACCTCTACCTCAACCCGCTGGATCACGGGGTGAACGAGAAAACCTCCGGCCAAGCCCGCATGGTGCGCTACGCCGATGACTTTGTCATCGCGTGCGCGGCGGGGTGCGGCGGAGGGCTGATAGCGCGGCTCAAGAAATGGCTTCGAGCCAAAGGGCTGACCCTCAACGAAGTCAAAACCCGAATTGTGAACATTCGCAAGGAAGGGATCAACTTCCTGGGCTTCAACCTGACCTGGCGCAAGTCCTTTGGAGGGCGCGGCTACCTGCACGTTCAACCCAGCCAGAAAAGCCGGGGGCCCTGCGCGAGAAACTGGGCGGCATCCTCAACCACTGGACGCAGGGGCGTCCGATACAGGAGGTGGTCAAAGAGGTCAACCAAGTCTTGCGCGGATGGGCGGGCTACTTCCACTACGGCAACAGCGTCTCGGTGATGAACCGGATGAAACACTACAGCCAAAACCGTTTTCGGCGCTGGCTGTGGCGCAAACACGGTTGCCGCCGCAGCCTGTGGGAACACTACGTTCCCGAGCAGTTGCACCAGCGTTATGGACTCTATGAACTGCCGACCACGGCGAAGTGGAAGGCGGCCCGATGAATGAGTTCGGAGAGCCGAATATGGGAAATCCGTCCGTTCGGTTCGATGAGGGGCGAAGTGGCAGCGCGAGACTGACAACTGCGGTCAGTTCAATCCGCCTCCTTCCACTTCGCCTACTCTACCATTTTTTAACCATGACCAACCCTGACCATGAGCCGCCACCCCGCCCTGTCCGCTCCGGGATTAAATCCGGTTCGCCCGAGACTGGCGCGGTTCCGGGTGCGCGGAAAGTCGCGGGCATTCGTGGATTCCTCCCATTTTGCATTTTGCATTTCCTGTCCTCCCGCAGCCATGCGCAGGAGGATGCATTCTGGGCATTCTGCATTTCTTCCACCGCTCCACCACACCCGGGCGCTGGGTCCCAATCAAGGCAATCAAGGCCAATCAAGGTGTTTTTAAACCAGTTTGCCCATTGACAAAAACGCAGTTTGCCATTGTCTTTTAAGCGGGGCATGCTGGGACAACGCCCTGGACCAAATGGAGACCGAATACAAAATCATCGGCGGAGACGGAGCCGAATACGGCCCGGCCTCGCTGGACGAATTGAAAAGCTGGATCGGCGACGGCCGCGTGGCCGGCTCGACGCAGGTTTGGCGCAGTGATCTGGCCCTGTGGACGCCGGCGGCCCGCTACGCCGAACTGCATCAGGCCCTGGCGCGGCTCCATGCTTCGCTGTCCCCGGCGGCGCAGGGCCGGACGCTGCGCGCGGCGGGATTTTGGCCGCGTCTGGGAGCTTACCTGCTGGACCGGGTGGTGCTGGCCATGCTTTTTCGATTGATTTGCCAGTGGAAACATTGGGAGATGCCCATCTTTCCGGAGGTGTTAAACAAGGATACCTTTCAGCAATACCTGGACCAATGCGCCCAATTGTTGCCCTACTGGCTGGTCTTGACCGTGCTCTATGATGTGCTGCTCAACGGAACCTTTGGCGCCACCTTGGGCAAGATGGCGGTGGGCGCGAAAATTATCGGCGCGGACGGTTCCGCGCTCGGCTACAGCCGGGCGCTGTTGCGCTCGCTGGCGGCGCGCTTCACCGAGATGATGCTCTGCGTCGGCTACCTGTGGATTGTGGTGCGCTCCGACAAACGGGGCCTGCACGATCTGCTGGCTGGCACGCGGGTGGTTTTGCAACGATGAACTCCCCCGGCAACCGGCGCATGATATTGATCGCGGCCCTGGTCCTGGCGCTGGATCAAGCGACCAAAAACCTGGTGCTCCAATTCCTGGGGCCCCGGCAGGACCGGATCATCATTGACGGGTTTTTCCGGCTGGTCAACTGGGGCAACACGGGCGCGGCCTGGAGCCTGTTCCGCGACCGCAACGAGGTGCTGGCCTGGGTCTCCGCGGCCGCCCTGGCGGGCCTGGTGGTGTGGCGCCGCCATTTCCACGTCCAAACCCTGCTGGGCCAGATTTCCCTGGGCCTGATCTGCGGGGGCATCGCCGGAAATCTTATTGACAGAATCAACCCCGCGCGCCACCAGGTGGTTGATTTTCTGCGCTTTTATCTCTACACCCGCAACGGCGCGGAAATCGGCTTCCCCGCCTTCAACGTGGCCGACAGCGCGATTTGCGTGGGCGTCGGATTGCTTATCCTGGTTTCCTGCCGCCTGGAATCCGCCGCCCCCGCCCGCTCCGCGCCGGAAGCGGGGGTGGAAAATTGAGCGGGGCGCATGGCGGAGGGTGGAGGCAGAGGTTGAGTTGCCCAAATGGAAGGGCCTTCTTTGAACTCGCGACGTGAAATCACGGTGGGGCAGTCGCTTCCGCTGGAGCGGCTGGACGCGTTTTTGCGGACGCAGTTTCCCGGCGTCTCGCGCGGGACCATCCAACGGCTCCTGGGCCAGGGCCATATCCGGGTCAATGGCCGGCCGGCCAAACCGTCCCATCATCCCCGGGCCGGCGAAGTCGTCAGCGTGTCCTGGCCGGAGGCCGGGCCGCCCCAAGCCGGGCCGGAGGACATCCCGCTGGACATTCTTTACGAAGACGAGGACCTGCTGGCGCTGAACAAGCCGCCCGGGCTGGTCGTTCACCCGGCGGCCGGCCACCCGGCCCATACGCTGGTCAACGCCCTGCTCCATCATTGCGCCGGACAGCTCAGCGGCATCGGCGGGGTGGCGCGGCCCGGCATCGTCCATCGTCTTGACAAGGATACCAGCGGCTGCCTGGTCGTGGCCAAAAACGACGCCGCCCACCTCCATTTGTCCGGGCAATTTGCCGCCCGCGCGGTGGAAAAGACCTATGAAGCCATCATCTGCGGCCAATGGCCCGGTCCGGGCGGTGAAGTGGACGCCCCCATCGCCCGCCATCGCCTGGACCGCAAACGCATGGCGGCCGGCGCCGGCCGCCCGGCGCGCACCACCTTCCGCGTGCTGGAATGGCTGCGCGGGGCCACGCGCGTGGAGGTGGATTTGCACACCGGCCGCACCCATCAAATCCGCGTCCACTTCCAACACCTCGGCTACCCTGTGGTGGGGGACTCGGTTTATGGCCGGCGGCACAACGCGCGTCTGGTCCAGACCACCGGCTGCCGCGCGCCCCGCCAAATGCTCCACGCCCGCAAACTGGCCCTGACCCATCCCCGCACCGGACGGCGCCTGGTTTTTGAGGCCCCGATTCCCGCGGATTTCGCTGTCATTTTGCGACTGCTTCGGCTACCATTGTCAATGAAACGACGCGGCGGTTGAGTCCGATCAGTTTTTTCAAAGGTTTTTGCAATAAAAGAGCGTCTAATGTGTCGTAGATGATGAGGGAAGCTGGGCTTGGCCAGGGCGGGAGTTGAGGGAAGGTTCTGACAGTCAGCGAGTTGGAATATGAGCCAGTACAAATATGCGTGTCCGTATTGCGGACAGCACATGGAATATACCGACGCGCATTCTGGCATGCATATCGCTTGTCCGAAGTGCCAGCATCCCATCGTCTTGCCGGCCATTCCGGCTGGCAAACTGACCACTTCGCTGCGCCTGGTGCGGCCGGTGGCCAGCCGGCGGCCAAATTTCAGTTCACTTTGGCGGGGATCGTGCTGGCTTTGCGGGGCTTCCAGCATTGGAAGATTGTGGGGATGTGCCTGGTGCCCTTTGTCCTGGTGGCCGGAGCTTTGGTGGCGGCCTCCGCCTCGGCCCGCCACCCAGCGGTCGCGCCGGCAGCGCCCGCCGGGGTGGTGGTGGACCCGCAGGCCTTGGACACGTTGACGGACTTGACCCGCGCCGACCAGTTGGTGCAGGACCAGTTGGCGGTGGTCAGCCGCGCCTTCGCCGCCTGTCAAGCCGCCGAAAAGAAACAGGAGGCGCTGCACAGCCAGCATCGCGGCCCGGTTGGCCCGGCGACTTTCCAAGCGGTGGACGAAGCCGCCAAGCGGGCGCATCAGGCCCTGGCCAATGCCCGGAAAGAGTTCGAGACAGCCTTCGCCCATTACCAAAAGCTCGGCGGCACCATAGATTACCGGCGCCAATTGCCCTGATTCTTCCCGGCCCGGCGGAAGGCGCTTCGGTCATCATTATCGCTGACATCCGGGAATCATCCCGAACGCCCCAAACCAGGGAAACCAATTTGTTCATGGTTCCGGCAGACGGTCATGGCGGGCGGGTCTCGCCGATGGCCAGGAGTTGGTGGCGCGTGCGGTAGAAAAGGGTCCCGTCCGAAACAGCCGCGGTGGAAAGGCAGGTTTCGTTGAGGACGTTGGTCGCGGTGACGGAGAAGCCTCCGTTGGCGGGGATCACATAGACATTTCCAACCTCACTTGTAAAGTACAAATTCCGCCCGTCGGACACGGGAGAGGCGGTAAAACCTTCCGACCCATTGCCCAGACGTTCGCTGTAGCGGAGCGCGCCGGTCCTGGCTGCGAAACAGCTCACGATTCCGTAATCAAAGCAGCCGTAAAGGAAGTCACCGACCACAATCGGCGTTTGCATGTAGTTTCCCTTGTTCTCCTGCAGCCAGGCCACGCCGGGACTGGCCGGCGGCGCGCCGGTCGGAGTGAGGTCGCCGTGCGCATCGAGCCAAACCGCGCGCATCGGGCGTTTGGATCCGTGGCCGCTGGTGAAGTAGGCCAGGCCGCCGGCCACGATGGGCGTGGGGACGGGCACGTCGCCGCCGCCGTCCAGTTTCCAGATTTCCTGGCCGCCGGCGAAGTCGTAGGCACCGGTGTGGTGCCAGCCGTTGACCAGAATCTCGGTTCGTTCAGCCACCTTGGCCACCGTCGGCGTGCCCCAGGTGGGAACGTCGCGCCGCGGCGTGCGCCATAATTCACGCCCATCGGCCAGATCGAACTCGGCCAGGAACGAATCCCCCAGCACATCGCACAGCACCACCACTTTGCCATCATGAATCACCGGCGAACTGGAAAATCCCCACTGCGCGTTGGTAGCCATATAGTACCCGGACCTCATCGGGCCGAGGTCCTTTTTCCACAGCAGCCCGCCCTCGCGATCAAAACAGAACAACCCTTCCGAACCGAAAATCGCCGCGATCCGTTGTCCATCGGTCGCGGGTGTCGCATTGCAGTGGGTTGATTTGGGATGGCGTTTGCCCCGTGGAATCCCTTCGCAGCCCAGCTTGTCCCACACGATCCTGCCCGTGTCCTTCTCCAAGGCCAGCAAGCGCCACTGATGCGACTCCTGGTCGTTGGCCGGCGTGATGTCGCCGTAAAGACCCACCTTCACATCCTGATTGCCGGGGCCGACCGCGGTGGCGACGTAAACCCTGTTTCCCCATATAATGGGCGAAGAATGCGCCAGCCCGGGAATCGCTGTGTGCCAGCGGATGTTCCCGCCTTCTGCGACATTCCAGTGAATTGGCGTCGGCGCGCCCGCCTCCACCCCGCCGGCCC
Organism: uncultured Verrucomicrobiae bacterium; assembly: GCA_963707025.1. Taxonomy (GTDB): domain Bacteria; phylum Verrucomicrobiota; class Verrucomicrobiia; order Limisphaerales; family Palsa-1400; genus JBEKOF01. The sequence goes on from CAVPOM010000013.1 coordinate 82,923, forward strand.
CGGGACCGCGAAACTGGGGCCAGTCGGCAGCCGCGGCGCCGCCGGCCCAAAGGAGAGCCAGGAAAAACTCGGCGTTGCGTGTGTTGCTCACGTTGGAAAGGAAACAAAAAACCAGCCGCGCCGTCAAGCGCGCCGGTGCCATCGCGGCAACGAAGGGACCCCTGCATTATTCCGCCCGCATTTTTCCGGCATCGTTTTCGTTTTGAAAATGTTGGAGGAAGGCCCGTTCTCAGAAAGTCATTTTTGTAAAGGGGTAGGCGTCGGTCCCGAATGGCCCTTAGATAATGCGTAAAGCACTGCCAATCAACGAGCTCTGTGAGTGCTCCGTAATCACCGACGCCGAAAGCCGCGATGCATCTCCGAGGGAAGCCACAAATGCGATTTTTCTGGCTTTCCTGCCCGTTTGAAAATCGCATTATGTAAGGTGCTGCAAATAAACATATTAAGAGCAGAATTCCTTATCTAAGGGCCATTCTTAACTGATAACCTTTATGACCCCTGTACGATTGGGCTAAAGCAACCGGAAGCGAATCCGGCCAACAGCAGCGCGCCAAAAAGGAGCAACGATTATTTTTTATATTATCGCGAACGCACCCGGTAAAGGCGACTTGAATAATTCGTCCACTGGGGGTCGCTGAAATAATAAGAGCCGCCAGTAATGGTGTTGGTCGCCAGCGGAGACCAGACGTGGTTTGCCAAATTTGTGGAGGCTTCCACCACGACGCTCATGCCGTCCGCCCAGGTGACGTCGAACCCAAAGTGATTTGTCTGCACGCCGAAACTCGAATTGCTGGTTAGCACTTGAGGCGTCCATAGTGCTGTTGGAACACCGGCAAAGTTCGTGGCCCAGCCCGTGGTTTCTGGCAAATAATAGACGGTTACATTGTTGTCATACACGAAGACATTTGTCCCACCAAGGCTGGGGGCGCTGCCTTCCATATAGACGCTGACCAGATTCAGGCAACTAACGAATGCATAGTTTCCGATACTCGTAACGCTATTGGGGACAATGGCAGTGGTCAGAAGGCAGTTAGCGAACGCATTGTCTCCGATGGTGATGACGCCGCTGCCGATGGTGACGTTGGCCAGGCTGAAGCAGTCCTCGAATGCACAGTCCCCGATGTTAGTGACGCTATTGGGAATAGTCACGTTGGTCAGGTCGGAGCGGAAAAACGCAGAGCCACCGATGGTGAGGACGCCCTTGGGAATCTTGTAGGAGGTTGCGAAGTTGCCTGCCGGGTACTCGATAAGCGTGGTCTGGCTCTTGTCGAACAAGACCCCATCCAAGCTGCTGTAAAATGTGTTTCCTCTATCGACATTGATAGCCGCAAGGTCTCCGCAATATTCGAAAGGCGAGTCTCCGATGGAGGTAACGCCGCTGCCGATGGTGACGTTGGTCAGGCTGGCGCAGGCCTCGAATGCACCGTCCCCGATGCTGGTGACTCTATTGGGGATAGTCACGTTGGTCAGGCTGCTGCAATCCAAAAAAGCCTCGTCTCCGATGCTGGTGACGCTATTGGGAATTGTCAGGCTGGTCAGGCTGCTGCAGCCAGAGAACTCTTGTTCCCCGATGTTGGTGAGACCGCTGCCAATTCTCACGCTGGTCAACGGGCAATACTCAAAGCTCCGTGCCCCAAGGCTGGTCACGCTGTTGGGAATCGTCACGTTCGTCAGGCTCGTGTTGTTGAATGCGTCCGCACCGATGCTGGCCACGCTGTTGGGGATGGTGACGCTGGTCAGGCTGCTGCAATTTTCGAACGCAGAGTCTCCGACGGTGGTGACGCTGTTGGGAATCGTGTAGGAGGTTGCAAGGTTGCCTGCTGGATACTCGATAAGCGTGGTTTGGCTCTTGTCGAACAAGACCCCGTCCAAGCTGCTGCAAAATGTGTTGCCCATATCAACATTGATAGCCGCAAGGTTTCCGCAATATTCGAAAGCCGAGTCTCCGATGGAGGTAACCCCGCTGCCGATGGTGACGTTGGTCAGGCTGGCGCAGTCCTCGAATGCACCGTCCCCGATACTGCTGACGCTGTTGGGGATCGTGATGTTGGTCAGGCTTTGGCAGTAATCGAACGCATCGGCTCCGATGGTGATGACGCCGCTGCCGATGGTGACGCTGGCCAGGTTGAAGCAGTCCTCGAATGCGTTGTTCTCGATGCTGGTGACGCTTTTGGGCATCGTCACGCTTCTCAGGTTCTGGCAGAAATCGAAGGCAGCGTCTCCGATGGTGGTGACGCCTTTGGGAATAGTGTAACTTCTGCCCAGTCCACCCGGATATTGAATGAGCGCGGTCTGGCTCTTGTTGAACAAGACTCCATCAACACTATCGTAGGCCGGATTGTTTGTCTCCACGTTTATTGCGGTCAGATTGATGCAGGCGCCGAAAGAATTGGTTCCGATGCTGGTGACGCTGCCGGGTATTGAAACGTTGGTCAAAGTGAAGCAATAAGCGAACGCCCCGTCTCCGATGCTGACGAGACTGTCGGGCATGGTCACGGCGGTCATGGCGTCACCAGCGAACGCGTTCGTTCCGATGCCAGTCACCGGCAGGCCACCGAGCGTGCCGGGAATGGTCAACGCTCCACCACCGCCAGTGTAGCTGGTAATGGTGACACTGGTCCCGTCGGAGTTGGTTGTGAAACTGAATTGGCCTTGTACCCCAGAATTGGCCAGCGCCCCGACAGAATGGCAGGTGGGCGGCGGCAGGGGCAATTGCAGACCCGCCATCGCGAAGAGGTCGTGGCTCGCCCGGTTAAGCAAATCCTGCAGCGATGTGCTACCAAGGGTCAGGCTGTTTGTGTCCGGGCACCAATTCGCTTCCGCGTACTCAACGTCCACGTAGGGGACTTCCAGATATTGAATGGAGTTTGTGCCACATGTTCCAGTGTAGAATCCAGCGGCCGGTGTCTGATTGAAGAAGACCGTTAGAATGTTGTAAGCGGCTTCCACTGTGGTGGGCTGGCAATTTGTATCCGTCGGATCAAGGCAGCCTACCTGTTGCCGTTGGCTCCCGGATACCGGATAATCAAATTCAGCCCCACCGCGAAATGGAGGCGATGGTGGCACAAGCGAAGTCAGCAGCTTCACGCCGGCAATGCCAATGTCGCCAGTGAGAAGAGTATCGGGGCTGGTGGCTGTCATCCCACCGACTCGGGTGGATTTTCCATTGGGACCCTCGACTCCGGCAAAGAACGACAGAATCTCTGTTTTCGCTTCACAAGGCAAGCACTCTTGGTAAAGGTTGCTTTTTTTATTCGTGCTGTTAGTGCTAGCCTGGCAGTCCATGGCGTACAGTACGTTGTCGCTGTGCGGTGTTACTTCATGGCTGGGGAAGGGGAACTGGTCACCCGCGTCAGGACTCAGGCACAGGGTCACGCCTGCAAATATTTGTTCGTACATTTCAATGGTTTGCTCCCACTGATCAATGAACACCTGATCCGTGTTCCGGTACTGGCTGTTGGCCGGAAAGGAATTTGTAATGAGTATGTTCCACGCATCGTCTGCGTTCGTGCCTGAAATTTGTGTCGAACCGAAGGCAGTGGTAGGGAGAAGCATCTCAGGTGACCCGCACACCGGACCCGCGATGGCGATGGAGACGAATGCGGGATTGAAGCCGTATCTGGCATTGAGATGGATTAGGAAATCCTGCCACGCCGCCTTGTAGACGGGGTTCCAAGGCAGCGGCAAGACGTACCCGTCGGAGTGCTGCATTTCCGGGAAGTTCGTAAAAGTAACCGTCCCGCAATTGGTTGCAACGATTCCTGAATTCGTAAAAAGTCCGTCGCAGGAAGGGATGTTAGTCAACAGCCATGGCGGGGAATCAACGCCGGGAGTGATGATCAGTTGCACAGGCTTGTTGGCCGCATTAGCCTCCGCAAAGGCGTCGTCCAAGTAACTCCAATCGTAACCATCGGAGCCACCAGGGGAATTGGTGGGATCGTATGGTTCGATGTGGTCCCAGTGCTGTCCTACCGTGATGCCTGAAATAGCCGGGTTGGCTAACAAATCCGCGTAGAGCGTGCGAACGAGACCGTGCAATTCCGCTGTGGACGGTGAAGCAGAATTCGTTGAAGCAGAATTCTTAAACCCACTTATCGCGGCCTCAACATCCACCTTGGCATAGACGCCCAACGGCCTGGCCGCGCTTTGTAAATCATCGGCCCGGGAGAGACTCGGGCTTTGTGAGATCAGTAAGATCAATACCCAACAAGCGTTGATATTGCGGGACACGATCATGGTTCTTGACATTTATATCCGCCCGATGTGTCTTGGTTCAGCGTGAAATGGACTTTTCCAGTTCACGTTTAAGCTACTGCCTGCCCGGGGATTCCTGCCCCCAAGCCCAAGTTTTTTAAGGCATGTGGAGGCTCTGAAATAATAGTCTCCAAAGAGTTTTTCGGTGAGGTTTTGGCCTCCCCAAAAAATGGAGACGGTTTTTATTTCGTCGCCTCATCCCGTTATCCCTCGGCAGGTTGCTCTTCAGAAGAGCCTGCTTCTGTTTCACGGGACGGGGCCATCATCGCCCCTGCCTGCGGTTCTGTCAAGTTGGTTTTTTCCGTCGGCCGAGCCAACGCCGCCCTGGCGGCCTGCTGAAAGGGTCACTATAGCTTTGTCCCAGTAAAATTTGAACATCCTGGAAATCAAGGACTTATAAACGGCTGGAAACGGTTCCGCCATCATCGCCACCACTCCACCACTCCACCACTCCAGTCCCCAACTTAACGGATCCACACGCCTGGAGACCCCCCTCCCGTGCCACGGCTGATCAAAAGGCCGGCTCGCCGAAACTCATTTTTGCGCGATCTCCAGGTCCGACACGATCGCGCCGGCTTTGAGGCGGATGACGCGCTGGGCGCGCCCGGCCAGCTCGCTGTCGTGCGTCACGATGACCAGGGTGGTGGCGTGGGCGGCGTTGAGGGCGAACAGGCATTCGATCACCAGCGCGCCCGTCTCGGCGTCGAGGTTGCCGGTCGGTTCGTCAGCGAAAAGGATTTTCGGCTGGTTGATGAACGCGCGCGCCAATCCGACGCGTTGCTGCTCGCCGCCGGAGAGTTGCAGGGGATAATGGGAAAGGCGCGCGCCCAAACCGACTTGATCGAGCAAGGGCCTGGCTCTGGCGGCGGCGTTTTTTTGCCCGCGCAATTCCATCGGAACCATGACGTTCTCCAGCGCGGTCAGGGTGGGAATGAGCTGAAAATTCTGAAAGACAAAACCGATTTTCTCGTTGCGGACGCGCGCCCGCCCGTCCTCGTCCAACGCGCCCAGGTCCATGCCGTCCAGGCGCACCCGGCCCGAAGTGGGGTGTTCCAGTCCGGCGCACAAACCGAGCAGCGTGGTCTTGCCGCTGCCCGACGGCCCGAGGATGGCGCAAGTTGAGCCGGCGGCGAGGGCGAAGGAGATATCCCTGACCACCGTGAGCGGTCCGGCGGCGCTGGGGTAGGTTTTGGTCAACTGTTGCGCGTCCAAAATGATTGGGTGCGAGCCGGCGTGCGTGTCGGGCGAAGAATTCACTTTAGGACCTGTAAATGGAGTGCGTCCCGATGTTGGTCGTGACCACCGTATCCCCATCAATATAAAAAGTAATTCGCAAATCTCCCTCCACGACCACCGCATAAACGGTACGTCCGAAAATAGCGGACAAGGTGTGAATCTTATGGGTGCCTAAACGCGGGTCGAACGGGTTCAGCTTGAAGATTCGCCAAAGGCGACGAATGGAAACCCACTGTTCCCGGGGCAATTTCTTAAAATTGCGCCAGAACTGCGGTTGGGCAACGTAGCGGTAAGCCTTCAAACTGGCGGAAGCTCAAAATGCTCGTCGCGAATCTCGATGCCCAGGCCATCCTCGGCTTCCTCGAAACCAATCCAGACATCTTCCGGCACTTCTGGATGCGCGAAACGCCGCAACTGCCGTTCCAGCGTCTTGAGGGCGGCCGGAGAAAGCTCCTGGAGCGCACCGCGAATGATGCGGGCGCGTTCCGTTTCCGGCAGGGTCTTGAGCTCGTTGGCCAGCATGTCGGCGGTCATACGGTTAGTATTGCCGATTTGCCCCGGCGGGGCAAGACACATTTGGGGCGTTTGCCCCGTTTCCGGCTTGTTCCTGCGAAAAGTTTAGGATAGGATGGGAAACTGGAATGAATATAAACCGCCCTGTTAGATTTCTCCTTTTCCTGGCCATGCTTCTGACTGTGGCCACCCCCGGCTATTGTGACACGGCGGTCGATTACCTCAATCGCGGCAATGCGAAACACGAAAAAGGCGACTTGGACGGCGCCATCGCGGACTTCACCAAAGCCATTGAACTCGATCCCGGCTATGCATGGGCCTATGGTCGTCGTGGCAATGCTAAGCAAGCGAAAGGCGACTTCGACGGCGCCATTGGGGACTACACCAAAGCCATCGAACTCAAACCCGATTATGCGGATGCCTACGGTTGTCGCGGTCAGACGAAGGAATTCAAAGGCGATTTGGACGGTGCCATTGCGGACTGCACCAAGGCCATCGAACTCAGACCCAATTATGCAGAAGCCTACGGCGCTCGCGGCAACGCGAAGGCGGACAAGGGCGACTTGGACGGCGCCATCGCGGACTACACCAAGACCATCGCACTCAAACCGGATTCTGAGGGGGCCTATACCGGTCGTGGCATGGCGAAGCAAGCAAAAGGCGACGCAGCGGGCGCATTAGGTGATTACAACAAAGCCCTCGAGCTAAATCCAAAAGACGTTGGGGCATTAGACAATCGAGGATCTCTCCGTTATGACGCGCACGATTTCACCAATGCTCTGGCTGATTTTCGCAAGGTTCTTGAGTTGTATTCCTCCATTGATTTTCCCCGTTTCCGGGTTTGGCTGATTCGCGCCCGGTTGGGCGAGACGGAGGCCGCCACCTCAGAGTTACAAACCTATCTGGCCGGTCGTACGACCGGCAAGCCCGACGACTGGGCTTCCAAGGTCGGCCATTTTCTCACCGGTCAACTGAGCGAGTTGGAATTCCTGGCCGCCGCCAAAGATGCAGACCAGAAGACCGAGGCGAGCAAATTGTGCCAAGCGTATTTTTACGCGGGTTCAAAACGACTTTTCGCCGGCGACAAGGCCACGGCCATGGATTATCTCCAAAGATCCATCGCCACTGACAGAAAGGACTTCATTGAATACGCCAGCGCGGTTGCGGAGTTGAAAGCTTTGAAAGGGCAGAGGTGAATTTTTTCAGCAAGGGCGTTGTCAGGATGGCAGAATAATGTAGGATTCATCCATGAAGACGGATACCTATCCCTTGGCCGTGCCGCCCGATCTGCTCGGGGAGGTGCGGCAGGCGTCTCAGGATTTGGGTTTGTCCATGGCGGACATCATGCGGCAGAGCATGAAGCTGGGTTTGCCTAAACTTCGCGAGCAGTTGTCCCCTGATCCGCTAAAGAACTTGAAGCCGTTGTCGAGAGCGGAGTCCCGCCGCTGCTACCAGCAACCGAACCGCGAATTTGACGCGCTGGAACATCACCTCGCCGGCTTGCCCTCCCCGCCCCCGGAAGCGGAATGAAAGCCTGGGACATTTTCAGTTGGCAGGCTCCCGGCTGGCCCGAGCTGCATCCGGCCGTCATTGTGTCCCACCCCGACCGGGTTGCCAACAAACAGGGCGTGACGGTGATTATATGCGCCTCCCGAAGGACCAGCCGGCAGCCGGAACCCAATGAGGTGATTCTCGATGCCACCGACGGTCTCGACGGGCCGACCCTGTGCAAGTGTGACCTGCTCTACACCATCCAAAAAGCGAATCTAGTGAACCGGCGTGGCGGAGTCAGCGCCGAGCGCAGGAGGCAGATCATCGCGACCATCAATCGCGTCAATGGCTGGCTTTGAAGCGGCTTGCGCCAGCCGGATGCGACGTTCCGAAGATGCAGGGGGAAAATGGGCTTTGTCCCCGATTCAGTTACGGAGTCTCTTGCATGAGCAGGGCAATTGGTCAAACTTGTCCTGTGAACTTTTTCAGCAAGGGCATACCAAAGGCCGCGCTGCTGGCGGCGTGCCTGGTGCCGGCGGGCGCGCTGGCGGCGCGGGTGGATGATCCGCCCAGGGGCAGCACCAATCGCCCTGCCATCCTCGTGCTCGGCGACAGCCTGGCGGCAGGATTGGGGGTTGATCCGAGCGAGGCTTATCCGGCGTTGTTGCAGAAGAAAGTGGACGCGGCCGGCCTGAACTACGCCGTCATCAACGGCGGGGTCAGCGGCGACACGTCGGCGGGAGGCTTGCGGCGGATCAACTGGTATTTGCGGCGGAGAGTTGATGTGTTGATCCTGGAACTGGGCGGCAACGACGGTTTGCGCGGCGTGCCGCCGGCGGCGACGCGGACCAATTTGCAGGCCATCCTTGACACGGCAAAAAAAGCCTGGCCGAACATCAAGATCGTCATCGCCGGGATGCGGCTGCCGCCCAATCTGGGCCAGGAATACACCGATGCCTTCGAGACAGTTTTTCCGGCGCTGGCGCGGGAGAACCGGGCGGCCTTGGTGCCATTTCTGCTGGAAGGCGTGGGAGGCAAGCCGGAGTTGAACGCGACCGACCAGATTCACCCGACGGCCGCAGGCCACCAAATCGTGGCGGAAAACGTCTGGAAAATCTTGAAGCCGGTGCTCGAGGGGAAGCCATAAACAGAATCGTGGCGCGATTTCTATCCGTGCTCGTTGCCTGGAAAGACTTGCGGAAGGAACCAACTGTAGTGACATTCTGGGTATGACACATAATTTAACAGTGCTCTCCGTTAAACTTCCGCTCTCGGACGTGCGCCGGATTCCGGGGAATCGGAGCGCGTTTGTCCGCCAAGCGGTGGCCGAAAAGCTGGCGCGTCAGGCCGCCCCCGCGTGGCAACCGAAAACGTCCACCGGACGGAAATTGCTGGAACTTCGCAATCAGTTTCTGGCGCAGGGCGGCGAACTGCTGGACGCCGACGGCATCGCTGAAGAGCTGCGCCGCCGGCGCGGAGGGGTGGCGTGAGGACATTTCTGGATTCCGGGGTTTTGCTGACAGCCTGGCGCGGCAGGGATGCCGAAGCGGCGCTGGCCGTGATGGAAGATCCGCAGCGCGAGTTCTGTACTTCGCAGATGGTCAAGTTGGAATTGTTGCCCAAGCCGGCGTTCTTCAAGCAGAAGGCCGAGGTGGCGTTCTATCAAACCCATTTCCGCGCAGCCAAGGGCGAGGAGCCGTTGAGCCTGGAACTGGGCGAAAAGGCAGAGGAGTTGGCGCGCCAACACGGCCTTGCCGCGATGGATGCGTTGCATCTGGCGGCGGCAATCCGACAAGGCGCGGACGAGTTCATCACCGCAGAGAGGCCGGGCAAACCGATGTTCCGTGTGCGTGGCATCTTGGTAAAGTCTATTCACACACAGCCGGTTTAAGACTCTTTGGCGGACTTTAGGACAAATTCAAGCTGGCGGGCAAGAAGGGGCCGGGGCAGGATGAGGCCATGCGGCTTGAACATTGCGCCTTGCAGGTTCCCGACGCGCCGGCCCTGGCGGATTGGTATGTCAAACATCTCGGCTGCTCGGTGGCGCGGGTGGGCGGCGCGCCGGCCTTCGTCCGTTTCCTCGCGGCTGGCCCGGTGCTGGTTGAAATCTACCAAGGCTCGGTCGCGCCGACACCGGGTTATCCGTCCAGACATCCTTCCCAATTTCACCTGGCGTTTGTTTCGGAGAATCTCAAGGCGGATCGCGACCGCTTGCTGGCGGCTGGCGCCACCCTGGCCGAGGATTACTTCACCAACCCGGCCGGAGATGAATTGCTGATGCTGCGCGATCCCTGGGGCATCGGATTGCAGTTGGTCAAACGCGCCAAACCAATGCTGGCGTGATGGTGCCAAGGCAGCCTGCCGGCCGCGCCAGATAAGTTCTAACATATTCGTATCAAGGACGTTGCAAGAGTTGGCTGAGGCCGGGAAGCACCGGGATTGTGCCAATTCATGACCCACGGCGGCGCCTGAAGCCTCAAATTGGGGAGGCGTGGAAGGATTTGTAACGCTTCCGTCTTGGTTGGCAGAGGGCATTTCCGGGGGGGGGGACCGCGGCAGACAGCGGAGTGCCCCCTGCCTTTCGCCGACCGGGCCAAAACTGGGGAGGTTACAAATATTTTCACTTTTTTGTTGCCAAAAGACCGGGAAGCAGGCATATTTTGGTTAAGAAAGCCCGAATAGACCTCTTGTATATGCCGTTAGCCCTACGTCGGACGGACCGAAGGCGAACAAGTTCGGCAGGTTTCACCCTGCTGGAATTGCTGGTGGTTATCTGCATTGCGGGGGTGCTGATGGCGCTGCTTCTTCCAGCCCTTTCCCAGGCCAAGGAAAAATCCAGGCGCAGTGTCTGCAATCAAAACATACGTCAAGTCATTATGGCACTGACCATGTACGGTCAGGACGACCCCTATTGGCGTCTGCCCCCAGCCACGGACAACAAGGGCGACTACCATTCGATTCGGCTTCCGAGTGTTACGTTTTCAAATTTAGTGGAACCCTACTTGAGTGGTGAGAGCAACAATCTTTATTGCCCCAACCTTGTGTATGACACCGGTACGATGGGCGGGTATGATCCCGTCACGGATACATTTACCATCGGATACAGTTATTTGGCTGTGGAAAACAACACGGCAGGGCCGAAAGGCCCGAGTCTAACCTGGGAAGGACCGGTAAAAGCAACCGATAACAAGGAAGTCCTGGCCGATGCCAATTATTGGAGCACGGCTGACAGCCAAGCCATGACCCTTGCGCCGCATACTTTAAGCGGCTCCCTCGTCGCCCGCGCAGCCATCCTCCCCACCAGTTCCTCCGCTTCGACCTCACCCGCGGCTGGCTGCCCCAGTGCGGCGATGGGCGCAATGGGCGGCAATATCGGTTCCCTTAATGGCTCGGTCATCTGGCGGCCGATTCGTGCGATGGCTCAATACCCGGCCTCCACCGATGGCACCGCCTTGGGGAACTGGTAGTCAGACGGCAAACAATTCTGCCACCGTCATGGTCAGCCCCGGCAGAAGCCCTTCCTGAAGAATTTCCTTTCCGGCCAGAATGCCCTTCAGTGCCAGGCCGTGCGGGGTGCCATGGTACATCTCCACATTATCGTAGCGCGGATCCACCATCCAAACCCGCGGGACCTTGAAATCTTCGTAAACCCCCTTCTTGAGCACCGTATCGGGCCGGTGATCGGCCGAATCAATGATTTCCACCACCAGCCAAACCTTGCCCGTGGCGGCGGTGACCAGGGCCAAGTCGGGCCGGACCATGGTGCGCGGGGAAAGCGGGACCGCGTTGCGGGGACTGAGGAGGCGCGCGGCCGCATTGCCGGCCAGGACCGCCGCCACCCGCTGATGCAGCAGGGCGCAGATCCGTTCATGGCGCGCCCCGGGAAAGGAACGCACCAGGGTTCTGCCTTCGATGATTTCTTCGTATTGACTCATCGGTGTTCGGCCGGGTTCCGGCCTCCGCCGGGAAAGGTATCAGCCCGGAAAACGGCCTTTTTATCGCAACCGGCCCCGTAAATATCTTCCCGTCTGCGACCTGCGCACTCGCGCCACCCTTTCGGGAGGCCCCTCCGCCACAACCCTCCCTCCAGAGTCGCCGCCGCCCGGCCCAAGATCAATGATCCAATCCGCCTCTGCGATCAAGTCCAGATTGTGTTCGATCACGATCACCGTATGGCCCGCCTGCACCAGCCGCTGCAAGGCCTGGGCCAGCCGCTCCACGTCGGCCATGTGCAATCCGATGGTCGGCTCCTCCAGCAGGAAAAGGCAGGAAGCCTGTTCCGCCCCCTGGGGTGCGGGCCGGGCGCCCGCCCCGTCCGGCGCGCGCAACCCGGCCAGCAAATGGGCCACCAGCTTGAGCCGTTGCGCCTCCCCGCCGCTGAGCGTCGGGCTGGCCTGGCCGAGTTTGATGTAATCCAGGCCCGTGTCGCACAGGGCCTGCAACGGGCGGGCGATTTTGGCAAACGGCGCGAAAAACTGCGCGGCCCGCGCCACTGTCAAATCGAGCGTTTGCGCGATGTTCCGGCCCCGGAACTGAACCTCGAGGGTTTCCGGGTTGAAGCGGGTGCCATGGCAGGTTTCGCACGGGACAAAGGCCGGCGGCATGAAACTCATTTCCAGTTTGATCTGGCCGGCGCCGAGGCATCCCGGACACCGCCCCTGCGGGCTGTTGAAGGAAAAGCGGCTGGCCGAATAACCGCGCAGGCGCGCTTCCGGCGTTTGCGCAAACAACCGCCGGATTTCGTCGAAGAAACCCGCGTAGGTGGCCGGCACCGACCGCGGGGTCCGCCCAATGGGGGATTGATCCACTTCATAAACGGCCCGCACCGCCGCGGCGCCGGAGACGGCCAGGCCCGGCGCGGACTGGCCGACGGGCCGGTTGCGCCGGCGCAATTGCTGGCGCAGCGCCGGGAGCAGGCAGTCGCGCAGCAGCGTGCTCTTGCCCGAGCCGCTCACGCCGGTCAGGCAGATAAACCGGCGCAGGGGAAAGGCCACCGCCAGGTCTTTTAAATTGTTCGCTTTGGCCCCCCGCAGCCAGAGCCGCGGCGTGCGCCCATCCACCGGGCGGCGCCGGCCTCCGGCGGGATAAGACTTGCGAGAGCGCAGGCAGCGGGCCGTGACGGAATCCTGGTGTTTCATCAGCGCCCGCAGGGGGCCGCACGCCACCACCCCGCCGCCGTTGACCCCCGCGCCCGGGCCAAGGTCAATAATATAATCGGCCCGCCGCATGGTCTCCTCGTCATGCTCCACCACCAGCAAGGAGTTGCCCCGGGCCTTGAGCAGGGCCAGGGTGGCCAGCAACTTCTCGTTGTCGGCGGCGTGCAGGCCGATGGTCGGCTCATCCAAAATGTACAGCACGCCGCTCAGATTGGAGCCGAGCTGGGCGGCCAGGCGGATGCGTTGGGCTTCGCCGCCCGACAGGGTGGTCGCGCCGCGGCCCAGTTGCAGATAACCCAGGCCCACCCTCCGCAGAAATTGCAGCCGCCCGGCTATTTCCGGCAAAATATCGCGGGCGATTTCCGCCGCGCGCCCGGCAAAACCAACCCCGCCCAGCCAGGCCAGCGCCCCGTCCACCGTGGCGTTGCAAAAGTCCACAATCGTCGGCGACGCCGGCAGGCCCGCGCGGCTCCGGCCGGCCCCGCGGACGTTCTCCAGGCGCACGGCGCGCGCCCTGGCATTGAGGCGCGTTCCCTGGCAGACGCCGCACCTTTCCCGCTTTCCTTCCTGCCAGTCAAACCAGGATTCCTCGATGGCTTCGGCCCGCGCGCCCCGCTCCACGTCGGGCAAATCAAAAAGCTCGCCAAAACCGCGGCAGGAGGGGCACCAGCCGCGCGGAGAATTGTAACTGAACATTTTGGGGTCGGGCAAATCGAACGACTCGCCGCATTGGGCGCAGGCCCGTTCCGTGGAGTGGACGGTGGTTTGGCGGTCGTTGCCCAGGGCGTGCAGCACCCCGTGGCCCAGGTCCAGCGTTTGCTCGATCAACCGGCGCGCCGCCTCGCGGCCGGCCCCCGTGCGGCCTTGCTTTTTGTCCAAAATCCCGACGACGATTTCCACGTCGTGCTCGCGGAAGCGTTCCAGCCGGAAGGGCGCGGCGGTGGAATGGATTTTTCCATCGGCCCGGACCTCGGCGAAGCCGTGTTGGGCGGCCCATTGGGCGACCTCGGTGTGAAAGCCCTTGCGATTCTTCACCACGGGGGCGAGCAGGAGCAAATCGCCGCGCTGCCGCAATTCCGCCGTCAGCCGGGCCGCCACCTGGTCGCGCGTCTGCGCCTGCACGGGCGTCTGGCAGCGCGGGCAATACTGCGTGCCCAGGCGGGCAAAGAGCAGGCGCAAGAAATGATAAATCTCCGTCACGGTGGCGATGGTGCTCTTGCCCCCGCCGCGCGAGACGCGCTGCTCGATGCTGACCGAGGGGGGAATGCCGGTGATCAAGTCCACCTCCGGCCGGGCCAGTTGCTCGACGAATTGCCGGGCATAAACATTCATCGAGTCCAGGAAGCGGCGCTGCCCCTCGGCAAAGAGCAGGTCAAAGGCCAGCGTGCTTTTGCCCGAGCCGCTCACGCCGGTGACCACGACAAAGCGGTTGCGCGGGATGGCCAGCGAAATGTTCTTCAAATTGTGTTCGCGCGCCCCGTGGATGGAAATGACTTCCTCCTCCGTGGCGGGCGGGGTGGCTTTCATGTCCAGACTCCGAGGGTTTGCAGTTGCGCCATCGCCTGGCCGGGCCAATCGCGATTGGCCGCCGGACTGGCCGGGCTGGGATGCAGAATCCGGCCGGTCCTGACCGCCCAACCGCGGGCGGCCTCCCGGGCGCGCTCTTCGGCAAAAGCGCCCACGCCGATAATCCAGGCCGGCTGGAGAATTTCCAGCACCGCCCGCAAATGGGCGTCGCAGATTTGGAAAAGCCGCTCCGCTTCCGCGGCGGGCAGCTTGTTGGGCGTGCGGTTGGCGCCCCGCTCGCCTTCCAGGAAGGCCAGCGGACAATAATTGACAACGAAATGGCGGGCGAAAAACTTTTCGGGCGGGCCGAAACGTTGCGCGAAAAAATTCCACAAGCGCCGGCCGCTCACCTCCGATTGGGCGCAGGCAAAGCCGCGGACCGGCCGCCGGCGGTGTTCCCTGGCGGGACGTCCAATGGGCGCGTCAATCTTCATCCAATCGCGCACCGCCGCGATCTCGCCAAAGGGAACGCCGGTCTGGGCCATGCCGAAAGGCCCCGGATTCATGCCCAGAAAAAGCACCTGCTTGCCCGGGCCGCCGAAGCGGGCCAGGTACTGCTCGTGCGCGCTCCAGGCGTAAGACAGCGGATTGTAAACGTGCGTCACCGGCGGCGCGAACCGCAGCTTCTCCGCTTCCGCCGACAATGACTTGGCGGCGGCGATCAATCGCTGTTGCGGGGAGGGGGTCATTCAAAATAAATGAAGGAATAATCGCCGGTGTAACCGGTCTGCCGGAACCACCAGCGCCATTCCTCCGGCGTGCAGAAGGCCTCGCAGGTCAACTGCCAGTAGAGCAGATTGGCTTTTTCCTCCTCGTTGCGGTAGGACTCGACCACGATATATTTGTTCTTCCCCACCCGCTCCACTTCGCGCAAGGCCTTGTCCAGATCATAGCAATACAAATTGTGCAGGGTGGTGATGGAGACCACCAGGTCAAAACTTTTATCGGCGAAGGGCAGGTGATTGGCGTGGCCCACCTGCAAGAATGGTTGCACTTCCGGTTTCGCGTTCTCAATCGCGTAACTGGAAATATCCAGGCCGCGCACCTCGACGCCCGGCACGGCCTGGGTAAAATCATGGAGCAGAAAGGCCTTGCCGCAGCCCACGTCGAGGATTTTATCCCCGGGTTTGATGCCGTAATGCCGGGCCATGTTGTCGGCCACCACGCGCCACCGCCCGTCGTAGCGCATGCCGCCGTAGCCCACTTTCCGGTCGCCGTCCCAATAGTCCTGGCCGAACTGCTTGGCCAGCCTGGCGGCTTGCGCCTTGGGAAATTCGTTCACGCGCGCCAGATAATCGCGCTTGGTCTTCTTGTGCAACGGCGAGATAAAATCAATTTCAGTCATGCCTCATTCTGCGCGGTTCAAATTCCGTTCGCAAGCCGCCGGACTTGGTGTCGCGACTTGGTTTGTGTCACCGGGCGAGGTTGTATGGGCTAATTTGTTGAGGTGTCGAAGCCTGTCGCTCGAAATCGGCGCACAACGCCGGCACTGCAACCATCCAATTAGACACTACGCTGTTGCGATGGCCAGCGCGGCTTTCAGCGCCGCTCGCGCCTTTTGCAATTGGGCGGCCTTGCGCTCGGCCGCCGAGGCGGCGCCTTTGGCGAAATCGCGCCGGGCCTGGTCGCCGGGGGCAAATTCGTTGAGCATGATGCAGCACCATTTGATCTGGAAGGCGGGCCAGAGCAGGCGCGCCCGGCGGGCCAGGCCGCCGTCCAGCTTCAGGCCGTCCATCAGCCCGCCGACAAAGGTTTCCCAAAACTCCCGTGGCACCGGGGTTTGCGGCTGGCAAAAGAAATCGCAGATCAGCTTGGCCGGATCGTCCCAGCCCGCGTATTCAAAATCAAGGAAGCGCAGCCGGCCGTCCGGTCCAGCCAACGCATTGTGAAATCCAAAATCCGACGGCGACAAGACGCCTTCCTGCGGTCGGAGCGGACGCTCCAAGTCGCCATAGTCTTGACAAAGGCGGGCGCGCGCCTCCTGCCAGGCCTGCTGAGACTGCCGCGCACAAATTCCATGGCCTCCCGGTCAACGGCCGCGCCGCCTTCCATCCGTTGCAAGCGGGCGACGCGCTGGTCAATGCGCTCCAAGTGGGCCGCGCCGGAGAAACAGGCCTCCGAGGCGGCCAGCGAAACTTCCGTGGCGGCGGATTTTCTCGACTGGTTGAGTTCCAGAATGAATTCCAGCGCCTGGCCGACGGCCGGCTGACTGACCTCCCCGGCCCGCAGTTTTTGGCCGTCCACGAAACTGAGCAACCCCAGGCTGCGCAGCTCATCCCAGGCCAGCGGTTGAGGCGTGCGGCGGAGGCCGCGCGACCAGAGATAATTGTAAAAGGCCCGTTCCGATGCGAAACGATCGCGCGGGTCGGCGGCATGGCGGAAATACTGTTTGAGCACGGCGTTGCGCCCGTCTTCCCGCACGCGGTAAACGCGGTTGTTGCCGCCACCGGTCAGCGGTGTCACGGCGGCGGCTGGGCCAAAACCATGTCTGCCCAGGAACTCAAAAACTCCCGCGTCCAATCCAACGGCGGCCGCCGCGCCGCCGATTTTCTCCCAAATCTCCGGCCAGGTTCGGGCGCGGAAAAAGGATTTTTCTCCGGCATAAAGGCCGTTGGGATCAAAGAGAATCCGTTCGATTTTGGGAAAGCCCGGCTCGGCCAGCAGTTCGGGCAGGTCATCAATGAAGTGGGTGCAACCGCACAGGCCGATGCGTTCGATTTTGGCCTGCTTGGTCAGTTCCAGAAAAACCCGGGAGCGGGAGAGTCCGATTTGCGCGGGGTCAAAGAACCCTTGTTGTTCGAGCCAGCGGAGGGCGGCCTGATGGAGATCGTGGCGCCGGCCGCGAAAGGGATGGCGGGTTTTGTGGCTGATGATGCAGGTGGGAATGCCGGCGCGGCGGCAGGCCTGGAAAAACTCCAGCACCCCCGGATACGGGGCCGCTTCCGCCATGCGCGCGCCATAGACGCAGCCTTGCATTTCGGTCCAGACCTCCTCCCGGCCAATGCGGCGCAAATGGTTGCGCACCTCCGATTTGTTGACCGGCAAATCCGCCGGCGCCAGGCCGGATTCGCGCGCCACGCGATGAAACAAGGCGTCGTAACAGACAATCGTATTGTCAAAGTCAACGCCGATCATGGGGTGGAAAAACGTTCGCCAACCCGGTTCGCATCGCTCCGGGGAGCGCGGGCGTGCCGCCCGCTGTCTTTGGCCTCTGGCCAAAGACATCCGACAGCGCCATGCGGCGAACAAAGAGGTTGGCCGCTCCAAACGCCGGGCCAGTCGGCGGGACGCCAACTGGAAGCGACCGGGACGGTCGCGCTCCCCAACCTCTGCAGGGCTGGCCTGGCGGCACATTTTTTCATGAAAAGCAGTTTGGGGCGGCGTTGGGGAAATGCCAGCCGGAAAATATTGAAAAATGACCTGCAGTTTTTTTATGTTAAATTTCAAGCGGGCGGTCAAAGATGAACGCATGACAAGCCCAGTGAAAATCGCCCGAGGGGCCGCCCGCCCGTGAAGGAAAAGCGACCGATTGAATGCTGAACTGGCCAGGCAAACCGAAGCGCTGGGGTTGTCCCGCTATGCGCGGCATATTTTCCTGTGCGCCGATCAAAGCGAGCCAAAGTGTTGCGCCCGGCAACAGGGCCTGGAGTCGTGGGAATTCTTGAAGAAGCGGCTCAAGGAACTAAACCTGGCGGGCGCGACCCCGGTGGTTTATCGCTCCAAGGCCAATTGCCTGCGCGTCTGCATGCATGGCCCCATCGCGGTGGTTTATCCCGATGGGGTCTGGTATCATTCCTGCTCGCCGCCGGTTCTGGAGCGGATCGTCCAGGAACACCTCATTGCGGGGCGGGTGGTGGAGGAATTCGTCCTGGCGCAAAACGGGAAGTGAGCCATGAATTAGAAATGTTGAATTAAGAATTCAAAAATCTAATCTCCGGGCAATTCCCTTTTTTCCCCGTCAGCAGTTTCTCAGATCCCCGTCAAAAAGTTTGTTTTTGGCAATTGGTTCCCATTTGGCCGGGCTGGCCAGGCCGGGCTTCTGCGCCATCGCAGGCGGCGCCGCTTGCAGAGCCTCGCGCCAGATCTGGCCGTCCGCCGATTTGGGGAGCGAAGGCTGAAAATGAAGGCGCGCCGGCACCTTGTAGGAAGGCAGGAAAGTCCGGCAATAAGCCTTCAGTTCCCGCTCGGTCAGCAGGGCGCCCTTGGCGGTCGGCGCCACGAAGGCGTGCATTTTCGTTGCAAAACCCCCGGCCGCGTCCATCAACCCGACCACCGCGCACTCGGCGACCCTGAGATGACGCCGCAAGACGGCTTCCACCTCGGCTGGGTTGACTTTGTGCCCGCCGATGGTCAGCGTTTCCGGCTTGCGCCCCAGCAGAGCCACCCCTCCGCGCTGGCCGGCCATGGCCCTGTCGCCGGTGCAATAGCCGTCGGTCTTGAGTATGCTCATTTGGTGTTCCGACTGGCCCCAAAAGCCTTTCATCAGTGCGGGACCTTTCAACAAAATCCGGCCGGCCTGGCCCGGTCGCGCCTGGCGCCGCTGTTCGTCCACGATGCGCAGTGTGAGGGTGGGAGCCGCCCGGCAAATCCCGTCCAGCAATCCATCGGCGCCAATCCTGAAAAAGCCGGCCTGCGCTTCGGTCAGGTTGCAGTTCAGATTAATCAACGTCTGCGGCAGCCGGCGGCACAATGGCTCCAACTCCCCCGCTTGGAGCGGCGCGCAACCAATCTCCGCATAGCGCAACGATTCGGCCAGTTTTTGCAAGGCGGGCGCGAATTTTCCCAGCAGCAGTTTCACTCCCTCCGGCCGGAGCGCCAGGGCTGAAGGACGCTGGTTTTCCGTCAAGTTCACCGCCTGGTTAAGGTCCGCGGCCAGAATGATGCGCGCCCCGGCCATGACATAAGCGAGCATTTGCCGCATGCCCAGGCTGGAGTGGAGCGGCAAAGGAAGGAGGATGGTGTCCTGTTTGGTCAGGCGGTGGTATTCGCCGGAGAAGGCCGCCCCGGCCAGCCAGTTCTCATGGGTGTTCAACACGCCTTCGGCGCACCCGGCGGCGCCGCCGCGGTAGGTTATGGTCGCGATGTCGTCCGGGCTTGAGCTGTTGAAGCGCAGGAGGGTGGGGCTGCCTTTGTTCTGCAGGGCCGCGTTGAGCGATTCCACCCGCACACCGTGCAAGACGGACAACCTGAAAGACTGGTCTTTGACGTAAATCACCCGCAGATTCTTCAACCCATGACGCCGCACGTGCAGCCGTTCGGCCAGGTCCCGATCCACCATCAGCGCCTGCGGGGTGCAATCCTGCAAAATACGGCAAAGGTTTTCATCCGGGACGGAAGGATCTTCCGCCACCACGATGGCCCCGGCCTTCCAGACGGCAAAACAGCCGGCGATAAACTCCAGCGAATTGGACAGCAACATGAGCACCCGGTCGCCCGGCACCACCCCGTGAGTCAGGAGGCTGTCGGCGAGCAGGTCGGAAGCCTGGTTCACATCGGCATACGAAGCCCCCGCGCCGCCACAAGCAATGTCCTCCTGCGTCTCGGATTCCAGGGCCGCGCACCGGAGAATATCAGGCAGCAGGGTCGGTTTGACGGCTTCGGGCTTGGCGTCGTCGTCGGCGGGTTTGACGTGATATTCGTGCTGATGCAGAAACTCCTGAATGTCGGCCTGCAAAAACCGCCAGGCATTGCCCACTTTCATCCCGCGAATCCGGCCTTTTCGGGCATAGCGGTATAAGGTATCCAATTTGATGCCCAACGCTTCGGCCACTTCCCCCGCACGACACAGTTCAATAATCATAACGCATCTCAACCTTCCTCAATTCACCACGCCCTGAGCTTGCCAGACATCATCCGCCCCGAGTTTCAATAACCGCCTCAGACGAAAGAAATGGGAAAAGAAACTGATCTTACCCGAGATTCTCCATCCCAAAATACTTTCATGGCGTGTCCTACAAGCATACTTTAAGCCAATATTTGCAGGGACGCTGCCTGCCTCCACCTTTTAAAAATGTAAATACTTATGGCATAATGACTTGCAATTTATAGCCGGCTTCCAAATAATTGCGCGCAAAAAACTCAGAAAATCAAAAAGTGTAAGGAATTCCGACAGAATCCGGCTCTCCAATAAGTTTTTCTAACATAATACGCTGATTGCCAATGGCTTGTAACGATTCGCTCAAAGTGTAGTGTTTTTCCTCACTTTCACGTAGTTTTGCTGGGGAAAAAGAAAGATTGTGTTTGAAGTTTTTCAAAACACCCTGTGGTTCGGCGATGAATTGTTTTGTCACAGGCGCGTCGGGATTTATCGGAGCCAATCTGGTGCAGGAGCTGGCCGCCCGCGGCCATCGCGTCAAGGCGCTGCTGCGAGCCGGCGCCGATGTGCGCGGCCTGGATGGGGCCGATTACGAGGCGATTGCCGGCGACCTGGCGCGGCGCGACCTGCTGGAGAAGGCCATGAACGGCTGCGACTGGTGTTTCCACGCCGCCGCCAGCTATCACTTGTGGCTGCGCGATTATGGGCCGATGTACGCCGCCAACGTGGAAGGCACGCGACACGTCATCGAAGCGGCCGCCGCCGCGGGCTGCCGGCGCATTGTTTATACCAGCACGGTGGGCTGCATTGGCCTGCCGCGCCAGAGCGGCGGAGAATGGCTGCCCAGCGACGAAGCCGCCCCCGCCAGCGCCGCGCAGATGAGCAACCATTACAAGCGTTCCAAATGGCAGGCCGAAGAAGTGGCGCGCCAACTGGCCGCCCGGGGCGCGCCCGTCGTCATCGTCAATCCCAGCGCCCCCGTTGGCCCGCGCGATGTCAAACCGACGCCGACCGGCAAAATCGTACTCGATTTTTTGCAGCGCAAGCTGCCGGGCTACATGGATACTGGTTTGAACTGGGTGCATGTGCGCGACGTGGCGGCGGGGCATATTCTGGCGGCGGAAAAGGGCCGTCCCGGCGAGCGCTACATTTTGGGAAACGCCGAAGGCAACTGGACGATGCGGGAAACGCTGGCGGTGCTGGAGGAACTGAGCGGGGTGCCCGCGCCGAAATTCCGCGTGCCCTACGCGGTGGCCCTGCTGGCCGCTTATGGCAACGAGGCGCTCTCCGCCCTGACCGGCCAGGAACCCAAAGCCCCCCTGGCGGGCGTGCGCATGGCGAAGTATAAAATGTATTTCAATCCCGCCAAGGCCATCCGCGAATTGGGTTTGCCCCAAACCCCGCCGCGCCAGGCCTTCGCCGACGCCATCGCCTGGTTCCGCGGCGGCTTTGTCAAAAGTCAGCATAAATGAGGCCGGACAGAAAAGGCCGGGGGGAGTGATGGAGTGGCGGAGTGGTGGAGTGGTGGAGTGATGGAGGGATGGAGGGATGGAGGGATGAGGCGCAGGAAATGCAGAATGCAAAATGCAAAATGCAGAATGGGAGCGATCCGCGAATTTGAGGACGAATGTCGTTGGATGCATGGCCCCCCCTGGGTCCGGGAAGTGAAACCAGGTGAAATTAGGTGAAACCAGGTGAAATTAACTGAAATTGGCCGGACTGCTTCTGGTCCGCGAAGTATTAAAACCCCGGTGGAGCGGTGGAGTCTTGGAGTGATGGGCATGGTCAAGGCTGAAAAAATGGTTTGACCGGGTTTGACCGGTTTGACTGGTTTGACCGGCGGTGTCGGCTTCGCTCCACAGGCGGACTTTGCGCCACCGCCAAGGCTGAGGCTGGACAATTTGGAGGGCCAAGGCTTGGCCCCGCCGGGAAGGCCCGCGCCAGGACTCCGCGCCGCTGGCCGTTGGGGCGTGATCCTGGCCTTTGACGATACGCTTGGACTCTCAACTCTTCTCTCACGCGGAAGATTTGACCATAGGTAGTAAGATATGTCAATGCATTTTTAGAGGAATTTTCATCAAATCGGAGTCAACCGCGAATGGCGCGGTTTCACGGATGGAGAAGGAGGGAAAGGCGGAATGCATCCTCCTCCGCTTGGCCTATGGAGGACAGGGAATGAAGAATGCAGAATGAAGAAGAGGACCGGAGTTGCCCGCAGATGGAGGCGAATGCGAACAGAAGGCAACGAAGGAATTGCCCCTCTTCGTTTCTTCTGGGTGCGCGCAAAGGCAGTTTCCGAGCTTTCTCTCAGGGGATGTCAGAAATATCCGGGGCAGAAATATAATACGCCCTGCCCCCCCGTTCAGAGCGAAGCGGGCCAATTTCATTTTTCTGCCTCCATTTTTCTGCCAGCGTTTTCACTATGCAAAGGTTTGCATGACGCCTGATGCAGCTGAATGGAGAAAGGACTTGCAAACCTGAGAAGAAGGAAGAGGTTTAAGGAAACTGCGCCGCGAAGGTCGTGGGCAAGAAAACAAATGGAAAATCCGAGTTGAGGTCATGTCAACATACTCCTTACCAGGTCCCACCTGCGGCCGGACGCGGCCGCAGAATATAAACGACGGCACGACCTGCCGATCTGTTTCCCCCTGGCCCGGCCCGGTTGACGGCGAGGCCACGTCGGACGGGGTGTCTGCGTGGCCCTCGCGGCAAAAACTGTTGGAGGCGGCTCGGCGCGCTGCCTCTTATCTTCCGGACGACGCGCGCGAACAGTTCCTCGTTCTGTTCTCCCCCCCAATGCTCGCCCTGACCTCTGCAACCCTGGCCGCTTGGGGCGTCGGGCAGTTCTTGGGATATGGCGAGGTTGTTGACCTGGCATTGCTTGGGTGGGGTGTTTACGCTCTTGGCGGTGGTATCATTGCAGCTAATAGTGAACTAGCTGCCTACCTCAAAGGCGCGCTCTCCGCGACAAACAGCGCCGACCTCGACGATGCCGGAAGGCACTTGGCTCGCGTGGTCGCTTCAGTCGGTGTGGGTGTCTTGGTGGCTGTAGTGTTTAAAGTTGGATCCAAATTGCCGGGACGGGCCATTGCTGCCGCTGGGCTTGAAGCGGACGCCGAAGTTTGGCTGATCAAGCTGGGCAGGCCTGGGGAGCCACCCTTGGTACGGGCCCGCGTCGGAACGGCAGCCCGGTTCCTCTTGCGCAACAAAGAGGAAGACGAGGTGCTGAATCATTTGAAGGCCATAGATTTCTCCAAGGACGTCAAGAACGTCACCATATCCAAGGAGGATATCCTGATCCAGCGGTATAGCGATCGCTTGGGCGAATATTTCGCCCGCATCGGCACTCCCGGCGAAAACTTGGGCATTTCCATGGCTGGCCGGACATTCAAGCGATACAGACTCAAGGAGGGAGTCCAATCCGTTAGCGCTCTGGAATCCAGCACAACTCCGGTGGTGGACACATGGACCAAGGCCCGGGCACGCCAGGTGCAGATCGGAAGCAGAGGGAAATTTGGGGGTGAAAACGTCACGATTATTCGCGGTGGCGAATATGCCGGCGGTGGCGGCCGCCAGCTCATGGTCCTCGATGCCTACAAATATCTTGAAGAGGTCAAGTAGGACGGTAGCAGAACGTAACGGAACGGGGTCGCCGTCGAGTAGAGCGGAGGCGCGGTAGCGATTAGGTCAATGGCTCCCAGTCGTTTCAGCCCTTCCGGGCGTCGTGGCAAAATAGCCATCAGACCGGGCAAAAGGGGCCAACCCATAGTTTGGTGCTATTTGCTGGATGTTCGTCTTGAAAAAACCACGTAAAAGCAAACCACACTATGGGTTGATGCGTTTCTTTGCTGCTTGCAAATTATGGAAAACGCTCGATTTTGGCCGCGAATCGGCCATATTGACCGCATGGCCACTATGAGTCATCTCGACAGACCCATCCTGTTTTTGGCGACTGTGAATGCCGCGCGATCACGAGACTTTTATCAGCGCGTGCTTGGTTTGGATTTTGTGGCGGAGGAGCCACCGGCTTTGGTGTTTCAGGTCGGCCATTCGATGCTGCGCATTCAGAAGGTTGATCACGTTCAGCCTGCTCCATACACAGCTATGGGATGGTCAGTTTCTGATATTCGCCGGACAGTGCAGCATTTGCGCGGAGCGGGAGTTGTCTTTCAGCGTTATGAAGGCATGAATCAAGACGACGATGGTATATGGCATGCTCCCAGCGGCGCGTTAGTGGCTTGGTTTCGCGACCCGGATGGCCATGTGCTCTCACTGACGCAATTCAAATGACGAGGTCGCCTAACAACTCGCCGGAGCCAACGCCGGTTGTACCAGCGCAAAAGGGGTCCACCCATAATTTGGTGCTAATTGATGGATGTTCGTCTTGAAAGAACCACGTAAAAACAAACCAAACCATGGGTTGACGCCCTTTCTTTTTCCTCAACGCTTGGCGAAGGCGCCCGCCAATTGTCCGACCAAACCGGCAAACGGCATATCCAGCGCGCCATAAACAGGGCCGGCCTTTGCACTGGCGTTGTCCTTCAGCATTTCCACGGCGACGGTGCAATAATCAATGACGATGACGCCTGCTTGAACCATGCGCAGCAAGCCAGTGATGCGCTTGGTTTCGCTGAAGGTGCCGGATGCGTCTATCACGCCATAGGCATCGTAGCCCATCCCAGTCGCATGAATGGCGGGCAAGGCCAGACAGACTTCCGTCGAAACGCCAGCGATAATGAGCTTCTTCCGCCCGGTCGCCGCCACGGCTTTGGCAAACCGGGGTTCGTCGAACGCGTTGACCGTGGTTCGATTTATGATTGAAATTCCGGGCAACGCTTCCGTCAACTCCGGGATGACAGGCCCCCACATCTCCGGGGAAGTAGCCGTCACAATAATCGGCACGCCCAAAACCTGGCCGGCTTTTGCCAGCGCGACGACGTTATGTTTCAATTCCGCCACCGCGATGTCTCTAACACCAGTGAACAGCCCAACTTGATGGTCAATGAGAAGCAGCGCGGCATTTTCCGGCGTAAGCCGCTCCGCATATCGTTTGTCTTCCATAGATTTTGTCCTTTCGTTTATTATTCGAGATGCCGTTGACACCGTGCATCGCTCCCACACTATCCGCCGGGCGGATGCGGCGGAAATACTTTGTTGCTTGGCTCACCATGCCACTTGGGTATGCTGGCGATTAAGCCGGACTGACCCGTTTGGCTCGGCACCGTGGCGAACCTGCTGCACGAGGCGCGAAGAAAAGCATAATGAGACTTCTGCAAAACGCCTGTAGCGGCGGTCTAGGACCGTCGCCATGGCGTTATTTCCCCTGGTTTGCGGCGGTCATAGACCGCCGCTACAATCGTGGACGCGCGTTTTGCAGAGGTCTCATAATATGCGATTATGCGGGACTGACCCCGTTTGGCTGGACCTGGCCGTTGACCGATTTGCGGCGCAGACGCAGGCGCCAACTGGTCAGGACGTTGTAGGAGATGGTGTTTTTCAGCCGGGCAAGGTCATGCACGCTGATTTCCTCGCCGCCCTGGCGGCCCATGATGACCGCTTCATCCCACATTCGCGCCCCGGCAATGCCGGTGATGTCAACAGTAATGGCGTCCATGGCCACGCCGCCCACCAGCGGGGCGCGCCGCCCGCGAATGAGCGCGCCGCCCGCGTTGGGCACGCGCGGGAAGCCGTCGCCGTAACCGATGGGCAGCACGGCCAGGCGGCGCGGCGCAGGGGCGGTGTAGCGCATGCCGTAGCCCGCCACTTCGCCGGGCTTGAGATGCTGGATGGCGGCGATGCGGGCCTTGACGGACATGACCGGCTGGATGCCGGCAAGGCGCCGGCAAACCGACGAGGGAAACACGCCGTAGATCAGGATGCCCACGCGCACCATGTCGCGATGGGCGCGGGGCAAATCCAGGAAGCCGCCGCTGTTGCAAAGGTGCTGGCAGGGCGCGCGGCCGCCGGCGCGCCGCCAGGCGCCCATCACTTCGTCGAAGCGCGCGATTTGCAGGAGGGCGAAGCTTTTGTCCGCCTCGTCGGATTGGGCGAAGTGGGTCATGGCGCCGTCCAGCCGCAACGATTTTTGCGAGTCAATCAATTCCAACAAGGGCAGGGCCTGGTCCCAGCGCACGCCGTAGCGGCTCATGCCGGTGTGGATTTTGAGGTGGACCGGGACGCGCTTGCCGGCGGCGGCGGCGGCGCGGGCCAGTTGGCGGACGGTGTGGGCCTGGTTGACACACACCGTCAGGTCATGCTCGACGCACCAGGGCAATTCCGGTTCCTGCCGTTCGCCCAGGAGCAACAAAGGCGCGGTGATGCCGGCGTCGCGCAAGGTCATGGCCTCTTCCAGGGTGCTCAAGCCGAAACCCGACGCGCCTTCTTGCAGGGCGATTTGCGCCACCTCCAGGGCGCCGTGCCCGTAGGCTTCGTCCTTGACGACGGCGAGCAATTTGACGGCGGCGGGCAGGTCGCGGCGGATGAGGCGCAGGTTGTGGCGCAGGCGGGCCAGGTCAATCTCGACCCACGCCGGCCGCAACGGGAACCCTGCGCGATGAAGGTTCGTCCCGGTCACTCTCAATGGGGAATGACGGTCGGGGCGATAAAATAAAGCAGGCCGGCCTGGAGTTTGGGCAGATCCAATCCCAGGTCCACTTTGAGGGCGGGGGCCTCGCTTTTGCCCAGGACATGGGAGAGCAAGGCGCCGATGAGATCCAGAGGCGGACGATACTGGATCAGGTTGGCGCTCTCAATGCGGGCCAGGATTTTGGCGCGCTTGACGGCGGTATCGAAATTGCCCAGTTCGTCCACGAAACCGTATCGCAGCGCGCTTTTGCCGGAGAGGATGCGGCCATCGGCGTAATTGGTCCAGTCGGCCGCCAGGGTTTTGCCTTCGCCGGGGCCGTTTTGCTTGGCGGCCCAGTCGCGCCCGGATTTGACGACCTCCTTGAATCTATTGAAGGTTTCATCAATGAGGGATTGCACCATCTGCTCCTCCTCGGCGCGGTCTTTGATTTCCTGCGGGGTGAGCTTTTCCGCGTCGGGCTCCTTCTC
The DNA here is from genome assembly GCA_963707025.1 of uncultured Verrucomicrobiae bacterium. Classification (GTDB taxonomy): domain Bacteria; phylum Verrucomicrobiota; class Verrucomicrobiia; order Limisphaerales; family Palsa-1400; genus JBEKOF01. The sequence continues at coordinate 110,007 of CAVPOM010000013.1, forward strand.
GCCGCTGAGCATGTCCTTGAAGCGGCCGCTTTTGATGACCTGGGGGCGCACGCCGATCTTGTCAAAGAGGAGGCGATAATTGTAGTTGTGCATGATGACGCCGATGCTGCCGGTGATGGTGAGTTCGTTGGCCACAATCCAGCGGCAGGGGGCGGAGATGTAGTAACCGCCGCTGGCCGCCAGGGAGCCCATGGAAACGACCACCGGTTTTGCCGATTTGTCCTGGAACTTTCTGATGATATTATGGATCTCATCCGACGCCATCACTTCCCCGCCGGGAGAATTGACTTTGAGGAGGACGGCCTTGACGTCGGGGTCCCTTTCCGCCAGCTTGAATTGCTCCTTGATGTAGCTCACCAAGTCGGTGTCGGAGTGGAAGATTTCGCCGCCGGTGATGATGCCGGTGACCTCGACCACGGCGATTTTGTTGTCCGTGTTGGTATGTTCGAGAACGACCTCCTCCAGGTTCTGGACCAGGTCGGCGCCGGCGCGGGCATGCGAGGCCGCGCCGACCACGCCCTGGATCAGGACGTGGCCCAGGCCCCAAAGCACGATCAATCCCATCAAAATGAACGACAAAATCTTCCAACCGGAGCCGCCTTTGGGGGGCTGGGCCGGCGGCAGGGTTAATCTGACGGGGGTGGCAATGACTGGGGGCGCGGCCGGTCGCGGCGGCGGCGGGCTTGGGCGGTAACTTTCCGGCCCCGGCGATGGTGTGTGCTCGTCCATAACGCGCGCAACCTAGTCCATCAGGCCGTGGCGGGCAAGATTGGATTTGCAAGGCGAAGCAGTGCCTACATTTCCTTGTTGAAAATCAAAATGTGGCCGTTCCGGGGAAATTGCAGCGTGCCATCGTCGGCGGGTGTGACGGTCACGGTGTCGGGCTTGTTGCCGGGAAGGGTTACCCCGCAGGTATTGCCGGTTTTCTGCCAGGTTCCCTGGCCCACCGGGGTGGGCAGGGCGCTGTTGGGATTTTGCTTTCGCAAAATGATCTGATGGTCGGGGGTGGCCGTCAGGGAGCAACCCGTGATAAGAGGGACCAAGGTGGTATGGAGCGCGGTGATCTGGACGCGCGTCAAGTCCGGATGGCGCCGGCGCTCTTCGGCCAGGGTGACGGGAACATCAATGTTCCAAATGCCCAGAATTTTCTCGCTGTCGAATTTGGGCGATTTGCCGGTGTTGAGGAACTCCTGCAAATCGGCCAGGTTCCCGCCCAGCAGGCCGTGAATCTGTGCGGGGACGGCGGGGTTGGTGACGATGGCCTGGATTTTGGGGTAGTTGAGGAGGTCGCGGACTTTGGCCTGGGTCTGGATCATCTGTTGCAGAGTGACGTCGGCGGCGATGTCCTGGATGTCCTTCTGCTGGCTGAGGGTCAGGAGGGCGGGATAATGGGCCAGGCGGCTTTCCAGCAGGGGGTTGTGCAGCACCAGGTCAATGATGTCGGCGGCCTGGTAGATGGCCGGCGGGATGGGGTCGTGGGCGGCCAGGACGCGATCCAGGCGGGTCTCATGCAATTGGGCGCGCAGGGTGGTGAGCAGGCGCAGGCCGGCGGGAGCGTCGGGGTCCAGGGCCTCGGTGGTGAAGTAGCCGACGACGTAAACGGGCATCATCAGGAGGAAGAAATAAACGGCGCCATTGATCAGGCCGACGCAGAAGCCCAGGCGGTTGTAAAGCCGTTCCCAGCGGAAGAACAGGTGTTCGTCCTTTTGATATTTGAAATGGATGGTTATTTTCTGATGGAGAACGTTGCCCACGATCTTGAAAATGGCGAGGACCGCCAGGAAGGCGATGGCGATGGGCACGAAGAATTGCCAGAGCGGGTGATGCAGACCCAGGAAGGGCAGGAGGTGGCCGGCCAGGGGAGCAAGCGGCCGGGACAGGAAGGTGGCAAACAACAGACCGAGCAAGGAAAAGGCCGCGCAGATCGGGCCGCGATAATAACCGGCCAGCCCGACCACCCCCATGCAGAGCAGAGCAATGATCCAAACCATGCCCCAATCTAGCCCGCCGCCGCCCCGATGGCCAGCATTTAGCGCCCTGGAATGTGGCGCTTGTTTTTCATCCCTGCCCTGTGGCAGGATGTCAACGTCATGCCGGCCCATTTTTTGAATTGTCTTTGGGGTGGCTGGGCATAAAAACGGCAAACACTATGATGCAAAACCAATCTAAATCAACCCGTTCCCCCTTCCCTTTACAAAGCCGCTTTGGCTGCTCTGGCTCGATGAGGCCCGGCCTTCTGATCAGACGGAGTTTGCTTTCAATATATGGCGTGGCTTGGAAATGGTGCCGGATGGGGATGCTGCTCTTGATGGCGCATACGGTTTCCGCGCAAACGGTCTGGCTGGACGACTTGAACCTGAACGCCGCCTCGCAGGGCTGGGGCCAGCCGCACAAAAATCAGTCCGTGGACGGCCATCCCTTGACCATCGCCGGAAAAACCTTCGCGCGCGGCTTCGGCACCCACGCCGAAAGCATTCTCAGCGTCAATCTGGATGGCGCCGCCTCGAAGTTTTCCGCCTCGGTGGGCGTGGACGATGAAGTAAATGGCAACCCGGCGGCCAGTGTGCAATTCATCGTGATCGGCGACGGCAAGACGCTGTGGCAAAGCGGCGTCATGCACGCGCGCGACGCGGCCAAGCAATGCGAGGTCGCTCTGGCCGGCGTCAAATCGCTGGTGCTGGAAGTGGAGAACGGCGGCGAGGGCATTGACTTCGATCACGCCGATTGGGCGGAGGCGAAATTTGCAACCGACGGCAGCAGGCCGCTGGCCACCGTCGCCGGCTCCCTGCTTCCGGCCGAGCCTTACGTTCTTACGCCGGCCCCGCCCGCCACCCCGCGCATCAACGGCGCCAATGTCTTTGGCGTGCGGCCCGGCTCGCCGTTTTTATTCACCATTCCGGCCACGGGCCAGCGCCCCATGGAATTTCTCGCCCAAAATCTGCCGCCCGGTTTGAAACTGGACGCCGGGACGGGACAAATCACCGGCGCCTTGAAAAAGCCCGGGCGAATTCATGGTCACCTTGCGCGCGAAAAATGCGCGCGGCGCGGCGGAGAAGAAATTCCGCATCGTCTGCGGCGGCCGGATCGCGCTCACGCCGCCGCTGGGCTGGAACAGTTGGAATTGCTTTGCCGGGGAAGTGACGGCGGCGCGGGTCAAAGCGGCGGCGGAGGCCATGGTCAAGAGCGATTTGATCAACCACGGCTGGACTTACATCAACATTGATGACTTCTGGCAAAATCATCGCGACTCCAAAGACCCGACCTTGCACGGTCCGTTTCGCGACGCCCAGGGCCAGATCGTGCCCAACCTGCGGTTTCCCGACATGAAAGGGCTGGCCGATTACATTCACAGCCTGGGCTTGAAAGCCGGCTTATACTCCTCGCCCGGGCCGTGGACCTGCGGCGGTTGCGCGGCCAGTTGGCAGCACGAGGAACAGGATGCGCAGACTTACGCCGGGTGGGGTTTTGATTGTTTGAAATACGACTGGTGTTCTTACGGCGACATCGCCTCCCGCGGCGGCGCCAATGGGAAGAGTGTTCCGCGCTGGAGCGGCAGCTCCGCCGATGATGAGGGCGCCGTCCATCCTTACCAGGTCATGGGTGATTTTTTGCGCCAACAAAACCGCGACATTGTTTTCAGCCTTTGCCAATACGGCATGGCCAGGGTGTGGCGCTGGGGCGGCTCGGTGCAGGGCAACTGCTGGCGCACCACCGGCGACATCGGGGAAAGCTGGGGCAGCATGAGCGGCATCGGTTTCAGCCAGGACAAAGCCGCCCCCTACGCCAAGCCGGGAAATTGGAATGATCCGGACATGCTGATTGTCGGCCAGGTCGGCTGGGGCAATCCGCATCCGACGCGGCTCCGGCCCGATGAACAATACACCCACATCAGCCTGTGGTGCCTGCTCTCCGCGCCCCTGCTCATCGGCTGCGACATGGAAAAGCTGGATGACTTCACCCTGAGCCTCCTGAGCAATGACGAGGTGCTGGCGCTGGATCAGGACGCCCTGGGCAAACAGGCCACCTGCGTGCTGACCAACGACTTTGTCCGCGTCTATGAAAAGGATTTGGAAGATGGCGGACACGCCCTGGGCTTTTTCAATCTGGGGTTGTTGCCGGCCAGCCTGGATTTCGACCGGCTGGCGCAACTGGGCTTGACCGGCAGGCAACACGTCCGCGATTTATGGCGGCAGAAAAATTTGCCGGATGCGGACCCGGCCAAAGGGACGTTGCCCATCACGATTCCCGCGCACGGCGTCATGCTTTACAAGCTGACGGCGGCGAGGTAGCCGGGCAGTGCGGGAGAAAATTATTTGAGTTGTTTGCAGTTCCGGTGTAGGGCGGGGTCCGGAACTTCCCGCTTTACAAACCGGCTTTTACTTGATAGACTAATTCCTGAATTTCAGCGCAGTCGCAGGCCTGAGAACGATTCCGCCTTTGCAGCCCTCAAACCGCCGGGGGCGGCCCGGCCCCGCGACGCGATGCGATCCATCGGATATGAACGAGGTCACACGGCTGCTCGGGGCCATTGAGCAAGGCGACCCCAGGGCCGCCGGGGAATTATTGCCGCTGGTCTATGAGGAACTGCGCCGGCTGGCCACGCAGAAGATGGCGCACGAGGCCGCCGGCCAAACGCTGCAACCCACCGCCCTGGTCCACGAGGCCTGGCTGCGGCTGGCCGGCTCGCAGGCTCAGCAATGGAACAGCCGGGGACACTTCTTCGCCGCCGCCGCCGAGGCCATGCGCCGCATTCTCATTGACAATGCCCGCCGCAAGCACCGCCTCCGGCACGGCCAGGGACTGGCCCGCGTGGATCTGGACCAGGTGGATGTGGCGATCCACTCGGACGACGACACCCTCCTCCGTGTGGATGAGGCCTTGCAGAAGCTGGCGCAGGAGGACCCGGTCAAGGCCCAGTTGGTCAAGCTGCGCTTTTTCATCGGCCTGAGCATCGCCGAGGCCGGCCAGGCCCTGGGCTTGTCCGAGTCCACCGCCAAGCGCTTTTGGGCTTACGCCCGGGCCTGGCTTTATGAGGAACTCAGGGGCGATTCCAAATAAGCCAAAAAGATTTTATCCCGCTCTGAACCAATTTGGCTAAAAAAAACGCCACTGCAGGTAGAACGAGATTATGAAAGACGAATCCGCATACCCAAACCCCGGCGAGGCGGAAACCATTTTTAACGCCGCCCTGGCCTTCAGCGCCGCCGAACGCGCGGCTTACCTGGCCGGGGCTTGCCGGGACAACCTTCCCTTGCGCCAGCGGGTCGAAGCCTTGCTCCGCGCCCACGAAGCGCCGCCCGGCTTCCTGCCCGAGCAACCCGCCGCTGCGCCCAGACCGACGATGCTCGTCACACCCATTCAGGAAGCGGCCGGAACTGTGATCGGCCGCTACAAATTGCTGCAACAGATCGGCGAAGGCGGCTGCGGCGTGGTCTATATGGCCGAACAGCAGGAGCCGGTGCGGCGGCGGGTGGCGCTAAAGGTCATCAAGCTGGGCATGGACACCAAGCAGGTCATCGCCCGGTTTGAGGCCGAGCGCCAGGCGCTGGCCCTGATGGACCATACCAACATCGCCAAGGTCTTCGACGCCGGAGCGACTGAAACCGGCCGGCCTTATTTCGTGATGGAATTGGTCAAGGGGATTCCCATCACGCGGTATTGCGACGAGAACAACCTGAGCACGGTGACGCGGCTGGGCCTGTTCGTGCAAGTCTGCCAGGCCATTCAACATGCTCACCAGAAAGGGATCATTCATCGCGACATCAAGCCTTCCAACATTCTGGTGGCCGACCACGACGGGGTGCCGGTGCCCAAGATCATTGATTTTGGCATCGCCAAGGCGACGACCGATCAGGCGCTGACGGACAAGACTTTGTTCACGGCCTTCGAGCAGTTCATCGGCACGCCGGCCTACATGAGTCCCGAGCAAGCCAGGTTGAGCGGGCTGGACATTGATACGCGCAGCGACATCTATTCGCTGGGAGTGCTGCTGTATGAGTTGTTGACGGGCAAGACTCCGTTTGAAGGCAAAAGGTTGCACGAAGCGGGGCTGGACGAAATCCGCCGCATCATCCGGGAAGAGGAGCCGCCGCGGCCTTCCACCCGGCTGCACACGCTGGACGCGGCGGAGCAGACGACGGTGGCCAAGCACCGCCAATCCGATCCGCCGAAACTGGCGCATCTGATCAGCGGCGACCTGGACTGGATCGTAATGAAGTCATTAGAAAAGGACCGGGGGCGGCGCTATGAAACAGCCAATGGTCTGGCCATGGATATTCAAAGACATCTGCACAATGAGCCGGTGGTGGCGCGCCCTCCCAGCAACCTTTACCGCTTTCAGAAGATGGCGCGCCGGAACAAGCTGGTTTTCGCCGCAGCCAGCGCCATCGCCCTGGCCTTGCTCGCCGGGTTGGGCTTCTCCTCTTGGTCGTTCCTGCGCGAACGCGCGGCCCACGCCGGTGAGATCGCCGCACGTCGAACTGCGGAGGAACAGCGCCAACGCGCCGAAGACAACGCCGCCACCGCCCAAGAACAGCGCAAGCTGGCGGAAACGCGCGAAGCCGAGACGCACCGTTTGTTCTACGTCGCCAACATGAATCTAGCCCAACAAGCCTGGGACCAGAACAACCTTGATCGGCTCGCGCAACTGCTGGAAGAGACGCAAGCGTTTTCAGACCGTGGTTTTGAATGGTACTACTGGCAGAGGCAAACTCACCGCTCCTTGAAGACGTTCCGAGGAGACCAACAGGGGAGCCTGAAATCTGTGGCTTTTTCCCCGGACGGCCAGCGCATTGTCACCGGGGGTTTTGGTAACACGGCCAAGGTGTGGGATGTGGCCAGCGGGCGGGTATTGCTCACCCTCGAGGGGCACAAAGGATTCATTTCATCTGTGGCCTATTCCCCGGACGGCCAGCGGATTGTCACCGGAAGTCAGGATCAGACAGCCAAGGTGTGGGATGCGGCCAGTGGCAAGGAACTGCTCACGCTCAAAGGGGACACCAATGAGATTCATTCTGTGGCCTTTTCGCCGGACGGCCAGCGGATTGTCACCGGAGCCGGCGATAACACGGCCAAGCTGTGGGACGCGGCCAGCGGCCGGGAACTGCTCCGGTTGAGCGCAGGGGGATATTACGCGGCGGCGGCCTTTTCGCCGGACGGCCAGCGGATCGTCACCGGAGCCGGGATAACACGGCCAAGGTGTGGGATGTGGCCAGCGGCCGGGAACTGCTCACCCTCAAGGGGCACTACGCTAATGTTATTTCCGTGGCCTTTTCCCCGGACGGCCAGCGGATTGTCACCGGCGGCATGGATCAAACGGCCAAGGTGTGGGATGCGGCCAGCGGCCGGCAACTGCTCACCCTTAAAGGGCACAGCAGTAATATTAATTCTGTGGCCTTCTCGCCGGATAGCCAGCGGATTGTCACCGGCAGCATGGATCGCACGGCCAAGGTCTGGGAGGCGGCCAGTGGCCGGGAATTGCTTACCTTCAAGGAGCATGGCAATCTAATTTCCTCCGTGGCCTTTTCCCCGGATGGCCAGCGGATTGTCAGTGCGAGTTATGATAGTACAGCCAAGCTATGGGATGCGGCCATGAACCCGGAACCGCTCACGCTCAGAGGGCACGGCGGGGCGATTTATGCTGTGGCCTTTTCCCCTGATAGCCAGCGGATTGTCACCGGCAGCGAGGATCACACGGCCAAGCTGTGGGATGCGGCCAGTGGCAGGGAACTGCTCACACTGAGGCCTGGCAGCAATCGGGTCACCTGTGTGGCTTTTTCCCCGGATGGCCAGCGGATGATCACCGGCAGTCCGGATCGGACAGCCAAGGTGTGGGATGCGGCCAGTGGCAAGGAATTGTTCATCCTCACGGGACACAGCGGTGAGATTCAATCCGTGGCCTTTTCCCCGAATGGCCAGCGGATTGTCACCGGAGCCTGCGATAACACGGCCAAGCTGTGGGACGCGGGAAGTGGCCGGGAATTGTCCACCCTCAAGGGGCACACCGGCTATATTACCTCCGTGGCCTTTTCCCCGGACGGTCAGCGGATTGTCACCGGCAGTTGGGATTGGACGGCCAAGATTTGGGATGCGGCCACCGGGCGCGAACTTTTCACGCTCAACGAACAGCTCACACCCCCGCGGTACAAAGGCCTGACGCCGATTGTATCTGTGGCCTTTTCCCCGGATGGCTATCGGATAGTCACGGCAAATTGGGATAATACGGCCAAGGTGTGGGGTTTGGCCGGTCGCCAGATTCTCCTCACGCTTAAAGGGCATAACGGCGCGGTTTCATCAGTGGCATTTTCTCCGGATGGCCGGCGGATTGTCACCGGGAGCAATGATCAGACGGCCAAGGTGTGGGATGCAGCCAGTGGCCGGGAACTGCTCACGTTTGAGGGGCGTAACGGGATGATTGCGTCAGTAGCCTTTTCCCCGGACGGCCAGCGCATTGTCACCGGGAGCCATGATGGGACGGCCAGGGTGTGGGAGGCGGCGCGACCGGAGCAGGTCGCCCATTGGCAGGCGGAAGAAGCCGAGCCGGTGCAACATTAACCCGTCTTCCAATATGAACCAACCGCCTGAACCAATTTGACTCAAAAAAACGCCACTGCAGGTAGAACGAGATTATGAAAGACGAATCCGCATACCCAAACGCCGGCGAGGCGGAAACCATTTTTAACGCCGCCCTGGCCTTCAGCGCCGCCGAGCGCGCGGCTTACCTGGCCGGGGCTTGCCGGGACAACCTCGCCCTGCGCCAGCGGGTCGAAGCCTTGCTGCGCGCCCACGAGGCAGCCCCAGGGTTTCTGCCCGAGCCATCAGCGCCGGCCCGCCCCACCGTCAAACTGGACGGCGCGGACAGCGCGCCCGACGACGCCGTCGGCATGATGGTCGGCCGCTACAAGTTGCTGGAGAAAGTCGGGGAAGGCGGCTGCGGTGTGGTTTATGTGGCCGAGCAGGCCATGCCGGTCCGCCGGCGCGTGGCCCTCAAGGTCATCAAGCTGGGCATGGACACCAAGGCGGTCGTGGCGCGCTTCGAGGCGGAACGCCAGGCGCTGGCGATGATGGATCATCCCAACATCGCCAAGGTGTTCGATGCCGGGACCACGGAGACCGGCCGTCCTTTCTTCGTGATGGAGTTGGTGCGGGGCATCAAGATCACCGAGTACTGCGATCAGGCCAACCTGAGCACGAAGGAGCGGCTGGACCTTTTCATCAAGGTTTGCCAGGCCGTCCAGCACGCCCACCAGAAGGGCATCATCCACCGCGACATCAAGCCCTCCAATATCATGGTGACGCTGCACGACGGCGTGCCGGTGCCCAAGGTGATTGACTTCGGCATCGCCAAGGCCACGGAAGGCCGGCTGGTGGACGCGACCGTCTATACCCAATTGCACCAATTCATCGGCACGCCGGCCTACATGAGCCCGGAGCAGGCGGAGATGAGCGGGCTGGACATTGATACGCGCAGCGACATCTACAGCCTGGGGGTGCTGCTCTACGAACTGCTGGCCGGCAGCACGCCTTTCGACCCCAAGGAACTGATGGCCGCCGGCCTTGATGCCATGCGCAAGACCATCCGCGAGAAGGAGCCGGTCCGCCCGAGCACGCGCCTGGCCACGCTCAAAGGCGAGGAGTTGACGACCGCAGCCAGACGCCGCTCCTCCGATGCGCCCAGGCTGATCCACCTGCTCAAGGGCGATCTGGACTGGATTGTGATGAAATGCCTGGAGAAGGATCGCACCCATCGCTACGAAACGGCCAACGGGCTGGCGATGGATCTCAAGCGCCACCTGGACAACGAACCGGTTGTCGCCCGGCCGCCGAGCAACCTCTACCGTTTCCAGAAGCTGGTGCGCCGCAACAAGCTGGCGGTCGGGGCGGCCGCGGCGATAGCGGTGTCGTTGATTCTGGGTTTGGGTATTTCCTCCTTCCTGTTTATCCGCGAGAAGCAGGCCCGGGCCAGCGAAGCCGGGATGTTTATCCGCGAGAAGGAAGCCCGCCAACAAGCCGAAGACGCCAAAAAGCAGGCCCAGGCCGAAGCCAGCCGGGCGGAAGCCGCGTCCCTCGAATTGAAGACAACCCTGTCTGCCTCCGAATTTGTCCAGGGTTCCCGCCTGCTTTCCGAAGGCTACCGCAGCGATGGCCTGGCTTATCTGGCGCGGAGTTTATCCGATAATCCGACCAACGAGGTGGTTTCAACCAGGCTGGCGAACTTGCTAGCCTCTCATTATTGGATAGCTCCCGCAGGGTCGTTGCCACCGGCCAATGCCGCACCCTCCAGTCCGGATGGGAAGCAGCCCGCCGCGGCGCCGGGGGATGGCCTTGTGCGGGAGTGGGAGGCGCAGAGCCGGATGCCGCTGACGGAGACCTTGAAAACCGCCGGGCCGGTGATGTCAGCGCAATTCAGCCCGGATGGGAAGCGCATCCTCACCATGTCGGGAACAGAAACTCACGGCACGGCGCAATTGTGGGACGCGCAGACCGGCCAGCCCCTGACCGGGCCTTTGCGGGACGGCAATAAACTGAATTCAGCGCAATTCAGTCCAGATGGGAAGCAGATCGTCACGGCTTCGGCGGACAAGACCGCGCGGGTCTGGGATGCGCAAAGCGGCCAGCCGGTGACGGAGCCGCTCGAACACGACGGGGCGGTGGTTTCAGCGCAATTCAGCCCGGATGGGAAGCGGATCGTCACGGTTTGCTCCAGCAACACCGCGCGGGTGTGGGACGCGCAGAGCGGCCGGGCGCTGACCGGGCCGTTGCAACTGGGCAGCAGCGGCATCAAGCCGGAGGGATTTGGTTTTGACCCGGCGCAGGCGATGCTGAGTTACTTCGAGCAAATCGCGCGCGAGGCCGCCCAGCAAACTCAATTTAGTCCGGATGGGAAACAGATCGTCACGGCTTGGGGGGAGACAGCGCGGATCTGGGATGCGCAGACCGGCCAGCCGGTGACCGGCCCGCTGCCGCACACCGGCCGCCTGATCTCGGCGCAATTCAGTCCGGATGGCAGGCGCATCCTCACGGTCTCAGGACGGGGCAGGAATGCCACCGCCCAGCAGTGGGATGCGCAGAGCGGCCGGGCGCTGACTGAGCCGCCGCACTACGGCTCCAACGTGTATTCGGCGCGCTTCAGTTCGGATGGGCAGCGTATCTTAACGGCGTCCTTTGACGGGACTGCGCGGGTATGGGATGCGCAGAGTGGCAAGCTGCTGGCCTCGCCTTTGCAACCCGGTTTCTTGCTTTCAGCGCAATTCAGTCTGGACGGCAAGCGCATCCTCAGGACGACGATGGACCTTGATCAGTTGATACAAACGGCCGGCGAGGGCGGCCAGGTTCCCAGGGTACACTTCTTGACGCGGGTGTGGGATGCGCAGAGCGGCCAGCCGCTGACGGATTCTTTGCAAAACGAGCTTGATGCTTTGCAAAACGACTTCAGCATTTCAGCGCAATTTAGTCCGGATGGCAAGCGCTTCGTTACCACGTCTTCTGACGGGCACGCGCGCGTCTGGGACGTGGCCCCATCACCGGAAAACCACCCCGCCTGGTTGCCGCAACTGGCGGAAGCGATAGCCGGCCAGGCGCTGAACCGGCAGGGCGTGTTGGAAGCGACCCAGTTCAACCGCGTTGAGATTATCAACCGCATCCGGCAGGAATTGAGCCGCGATCCCGACCAGGACGACTGGGTGGTTTGGGGACGCTGGTTTTTGGCCGATCCGTTCACGCGCACGATTTCGCCTTTTTCCAAACAAACCGTTCTCGAGTATGTCCAGGAGCGAATCAAGGAGAACACCGCGGAATCGCTCGATCAGGCCGCCCGGCTGGTGGGCAGCGATGACCCACGGTCGCAACGGATCGCAGAAGCGCGCAAGATTTTAGCCGAAAAGGAAGCCCAAACGGAGGCCCAAAAGGAAGCCTCTTTCTTCGTTGCCACGAATGCCGTTGATGCCGTCAATCCAGGAGAGGAGCAGTCCGAGACAAATCATGGTTTCGCAGAGCAGAAAACACAAACCGGCAGTTTTCAGAACCATGAATTTCGAGCGGCCTTGCTGGGCGGCTGGTTCTCCTACGAGGTCAAGGTGCTGCCGGATAAACCGGTGGTGGTGGTTTGCACCTACCCCGGCGACTTCAAATATCCAGGAAACTTCGACCTCCTGGTCAACGGCCAAAAGATCGCCACCGAAACACTCCAAGCAGCGCCGCTCTTGGAGAAACCCGCGCAATTCCGCAGCAGGGAATATCGCATTCCGGAAGAGATGACGCAGGGCTTGGAGCATGTCACCTTGAAATTCCGGCCGCGTCCAAGAGGCCTGACCACCCGGGTTTTCTGCGTCCGCATCCTTGAGGCGGAAAAATAACCCCGCGCCGCATTGCCTGAATCAAGCGCTGAGCTTTAACTTTGCCGTTGGGCCGGCTTGACGGGGCCGAAGCTGGAGCGGAACGGGGTGTGTTGTTCGCCCGACGGCGCCTGGCCGCTGGCAAACGCCTCCATCCCGGCAAGGCCAGGCCTGCCGCTGCGCCGGCCCAGGCGAAAAGAAAGGAGCTGTCTTTCGGTTTCATCACGGCGGCAAGTTACGCGCTCTCAGCTTTTCGACAAATCTTTTCAGAATCCGTTCGCTTCGTTCATCCAAACCAAGCCGCCCGGCCGGGAAGAAAAGGATTGCTTGCGGGGGTTGGTTCGACCAAAAGTAGCAGCCGTGCCCGCACGAGCCGCCAAGCCGCCCGATTTCCGATTTGAATCGGATCTGTTGCAAAGGGGCTTCCACCCCATCGCCGGCGTGGACGAAGCGGGGCGCGGGCCGCTGGCCGGGCCGGTCGTGGCCGCCGCCGTCGTTTTCCCGGCGGATTGGATTCGGCGCGGCCTGCCAGAAGTTTTGCGGGAAATCAACGATTCCAAACAGCTTTCCGCGGAAACGCGGGAGGCGCTTTATGCCGCGTTGGTTTCCAACCAGGAAATTCGTTTCGGCATCGCCCGGGTGGACGCGCCGCTCATTGATCAAATCAACATTCTCCAGGCGACCCATCGCGCCATGAACCTGGCGCTGGCGCAATTGCAGCCCCCGCCCCAGCACGTCCTGGTGGACGGCCTGCGCGTCAACAGCCTTGCCTTCCCCCAAACCGCCATCGTATCCGGCGACGCCTTGAGCTGGTCCATCGCCGCCGCCAGCATTCTGGCCAAAGTCACCCGCGACCGTCTCATGGTGGAGTTCGACCGCGAGTATCCCGGCTACGGTTTTTCCGGCCACAAAGGTTACGGGACCGGGCAGCATCTCGCCGCTCTGAAGCAGCGCGGCCCCTGTCCGATCCATCGTCATTCCTTCTCCCCGCTCCGCCCCGTGCAGACGGAACTTTTTCCCCCATGACCCTGCTGGAACGCCTCCAATCCTGGCGCGGCAAAAAACCGCCGACCGTGAGTTCGCGTCACGGCGCGCTGGGCGAGGGCGCGGCCAAGAAACATCTGCAAGGAGCCGGCCTGAAATTTCTCACCGCCAATTTCCGCACCCGGCGCGGCGAATTGGATTTGGTCTTCCGCGACGCCGATTGCCTGCTGTTTGTTTTATTTGTCAGAAACTTATTCCTGTGCCAACTCTGGTTCGTTATGAAACCACAATTGGCGATCAGGCGCGGATTAAACCACCGTGGCTGGACCTGGGTGATGTGGTCGGCTTGGTGGAAACCAAGCCGTCACCTGATTTTGATCCCATCGAACTGAGGAATTCTGGAGGTGGGGTGGGGCTGCCGCGAACGGATAGATGGCGCGTGGTGGCGTGGGACGCGGCGTTGGGCACTTTGGCCAGAAGAATTGAGCTTGAGTTTTCTGAGCGCTGTGGCATGCAGAGGTGCAAGCAAGACAAATTATGAAGAAGAACCCGATTGCAAGTTGTCTGCGCGGACGCCGGGCTGTGGGGAAGCCGATGGGGTTCACCTTAATCGAATTGCTGGTGGTCATTGCCATCATTGCCATTCTGGCAGCGCTGTTGTTGCCCGTCCTGGCCAATGCCAAGAAGAAGGCCCAAGGTATCCATTGCGAGAGCAATCTGAGGCAACTTGGCTTGGGCTGGTACGCCTACGCGAATGATAATAAGGACAGACTGGCTCCGGTCGCTTCCACGGCGGGTGGAATCGGCTGGGTGGATGGCGCAACTCCCGATTATGCGGCGGACATCACGAACGGAGTGCTGTGGCCTTATGTCGGGAACCTGGGTGTTTACCATTGTCCGGCGGACACTTCGACCTACCAGTCAGGCACCACCGGTACTGCCCAGAGCGCGCAGCGTGTCCATGAACTGCTGGATGAACCCGGACCAAGACCCTTGGAACCAGATACCGGGCGGCACTGCTCAAGGCAGGGAGTTTAGGAAAATGGCCGATATCAGCACCGGGGGAATGGGCAATGCCAGTTGTTTTGTGCTGCTGGACGAGAATCCCAACACCATCAATGACGGCTACTTTGGGGTTGACCCCGGTTATTCGAGCCCCTCCTTACTCTTCCCTCGCGGGCAACCAAGACGTTCTGGATAGATGTTCCCGCCACCTACCATCTCAATGCTTGCGGCTTTATTTTCGCCGATGACCATGCTGAAATCAAGAAATGGACGGACCCGGCGATCCTGGCCAAAAACGCGGGCAACTTTCAACCAGCGACTCCGCCCTACACCGATTTGCGCTGGTTGCAGATCAGAGCCACCGTCCCGAAATGACACTTCGGCTGCGTCGGGCTTGACTGCCTGGGTCGTAGCTTATGGAGATTCCAACGGTTCTGAAGTGAAAGCTCTATTTGCCATTCAGGAGCAAGATTTAGGTTTTAAGACTTATTCCAAGCAAGTTAGGTTGCAAGAGGTTGCTGGAGAACACCCCGGCATCGCATACGGCGGCAGCTTTTCAGCGCGGCTAGGGGATCAGCTTGAACTGCGCGAGCCTTGATGAGTGGCATGGGCTTGCTGAAAATGGTTGTCTCCGCGTTCAATTCGTGTTCAATCGGTGGTTGGTGAATCTCTTGGCAAAGCTCAAAACGCGTTTCGCTGGCAAGGCGGAGCCGGAACATTTGAGGCGCGGCGCGCTGGGCGAGGGCGCGGCCAAGAAACATCTGCAAAGAGCCGGCCTGAAATTCCTCACCGCCAATTTCCGCACCCGGCGCGGCGAATTGGATCTGGTCTTCCGCGACGCCGATTGCCTGGTCTTCGTCGAAGTCAAAACCCGATCCTCGGAAGACTGGACCCGTCCCGCGGCGGCCGTGAACGCGGAAAAACGCCGGCGCCTTTCCCGTTGCGCCCTCGACTACCTGCGCCTGCTGAAAAACCCGCCCATCAAAATTCGTTTTGACGTGGTGGAAGTCTTGTTGCAGGACGGCGCCGTGGCCGAAGTCCGTCATCTGCCCAACACCTTCACCCTCTCCGCCCCCTGGCGCTACGGCTGAAACCACTATGAAGATTCTATTTATCGGCGGCACCGGTTTTATCAGCACGTCGGTCAGCCGGCTGGCCGCGGCCAGGGGTTTCGATTTGTATCTGCTCAACCGCGGCCTGAGAAAACCCGGTTTGCCGGGAGTCCGCCGGCTCACCGCCGACATTCGCCAGCCGGAACAAGCCCGCGCCGCGCTGCGCAAACTGCAATTTGACGCGGTGGTGGATTGGATTGCCTACACGCCGGAGGACATTGAGCGCGACCTGGCCCTTTTCCGGGGCCGCACCCGGCAGTTTATCTTCATCAGTTCGGCCTCCGCCTACCAAAAGCCGCCCGGCCACCATGTCATCCGGGAGTCAACCCCGCTGCATAATCCTTACTGGGAATATTCGCGCAACAAGATCGCCTGCGAAGAGCGTCTGACACGGGCCTGGCGGGAAGAGGGCTTTCCCGCCACCATCGTCCGCCCTTCCCTGACCTATGGCGACGCCAATTTCCCCATCGCGCTGGGTGGCTGGGGCTGTTACACCCTGGCGGATCGTTTGAAAAAGGGGCGGCCCATCATCGTTCATGGCGACGGTTCCTCCTTGTGGGTCGTCACCCACGCCGACGATTTTGCCCGCGGATTTTGCGGCCTGCTCGGCAACCAGCAGGCGGTGGGCGACGTTTTCCACATCACTTCCGACGAGGTGCTGACCTGGAACCAGATTTACGAAACCATCGCCGACGCCCTCGGCGTCAAAGCCAACGTGGTCCACATCCCCTCCGATTTTATCGCCCGGGTGGCCCCCGCGCTGGCGGGCAGCCTGCTGGGCGACAAAACCTGGAGCGTGGTTTTCGACAACAGCAAAATCAAGGCCTTCGTGCCCGGTTTTCAGGCGGTCATACCATTCCGCGAAGGCATCCGCCGCACCTTGGCCTGGTTTGACGCGGACAAGAAGCGCCGCCGCGTGGACCCAGCCGTCAATTCCCAACTGGAAACCATTCTGGCCGCCTACGCCGCCCAATCCCAATCATAATCCGAATCTTAATTTCTGTTTCTCCTCCAGGCTGGGCCTGGAATCATTCACTGTTGGAAAGCAGCGCGATAGAAACGAACAGGAAAGGCGCCCGCGGCAGCATCGTCCCATTCCACAAACCCATTGACGGCGGCATTCGTGGCCAGCGGCATCCACTGCGCTGGAAAGAGATTGGTCTCCGCTTCGAGGACATAGCTGCGGCCCGTGGTGCCGCTGAGTTCCAGATGAATAGCTCCGTTGTTCGTCGCAAAAATGGAGGTGAACCGCGGCGGCACGGCGATGGACAGCACGCCATTCGAGCCACCCGCCGGAATCAGAGTGCCCCCCGGGGTGGACACAACAATGTTCGATATGATGATCGTCTCGTCATGATCCGGCGCATTGCTTGAAATGCTAAAAGGCTCGTAAACCAGCACACCGTTGGTCAGTGGGGAGTTCGAATATGAGAACATCAAGACCCTCCGCACGCCCGTGGCTGGTTCGCTGGTAAAAACCATTTGATCCGCGAGGGCGCTGCCGCCCACAGGTGTGCCGGTGGCCAGGTAGTTGGTGTCATACACCAGGTCGAATTGCAGGGACGGCGCGTTGGTGTCCGTGCTGTAGTTAGAGCATTTCCATAAATCATGTAGCGTAGCGGGCGTTTAAAAAGAAGCCCCGGCAATCGGCGGTGGAGATGGCTTCAAAGGCAATCTTCGCCGCTTGGAGCAGTTCCTTGGCGGTTCGCGGCGCGAGACCTCGCATAATTTGTTTGACCTTGCTCCACATATTTTCGATGGGATTAAAGTCTGGCGAATAGGGCGGCAGATACAGCAGCGTTGCCCCGGCCTCTTCGATGGCTTGGCGGACTCCGGTCACCTTATGCGTGGCCAAGTTGTCCATGATGACCAAGTCACCCTTGCGCAACTCCACCACCAGCCCCTGCTGGATCCAGGCCAAAAACATTTCCCCGTCCATGGCCCCCTCAAAGAGGCAGGGGGCCGCAGGCCCGGCCAGACGAATGGCGCAGACCAGGGTGGTGGTCTGATAATGTCCCTGCGGGACGTGGGCCGCCAGTCTTCGGCCCACGGGTGACCGCCCGCAAAAACGGGTCATCTTGGTGTTGGCCCCGCTTTCATCCACGAAGACCAGTCGGGCAGGTGGGTCACTTGCCAGACGCTCATGCCAATGGGCCCGCTTTTCGGCCACGTCCGGACGGTTCTGCTCGGCGGCGCAGAGCGTTTTTTTTATAGCTCAACCCCAGTTTGCGCAGCCACAAATCCACAGTGGAGGTCCCGAAAGGGCGGTCCAGACGCGCCCCCAACTCGGCCAACGTCGCGTCGGGCTGGGCCGCCACCAGCTTTTGCAGGCGAGCCTGGCGTCCGGCGTTCAGCAGCGTTTTGCGCCCGCACAAATGGGTTTGCGGCTGGAGCGTGCCGCGCTCTTGGAACTGCTGCCGGACCCGGCGCACCGCCGCCACGCAAAAGCCGAAAAAGTCCGCGATCTCGCGGGTGCTTTTGCCTTGTTCATAGAGTTGCAGGATGCGCTCGCGCGCAGACACGGGTATCGCTCGCATGGCTCAAGCCTGCCAGCCCTCTCGCCCCAGTCAAGCTATATCATTTATGGAAACGCTCTAATGGCCACCCCCACCGTGCTGCCGGGAGCGCCGTTCGTTGAGCTGACGGACAAAATCGTAGCCGCCCAAAGCGGTCCGCCCGCAGGCACAACCGCCATCAACGCTGTCAGCCAACTCAGACGCACATTAAACTGCACGCGGGCACCCTACACCAAATCAGCGCGCAGCGCAATGCGGCCCGGCCACTCGGCAGCGTCCTGATCTGTTGCAGCGGAAGCCTGTGGCTCGAAATCGGCGCACAGCGCCGACGCTACAACCATCAAATCAGGCCGCTACCCGTGCGTTTGCCTTCTTTCCTTCTCTGACAAAGCATGATTTAATTTCGACATGCATACCTCGCTTCGCCTGCTCCTGGCCGCCATGGGCGTCACCGCGGCTGGTCTTCCTCTCCTTGCCCAGAACAGCGCCGCGCCCGCCGGCGGGGTCGCGTCCGCGCCGGCGGATGGCACGGTCCGGCGCCTGGTCTTCGATGGCGTCAAGTCGGAGCAAAAGTGGGCCTTGAATGACCTGACCCCCGCCCTGCCCTCGGATTGGTCGCCTTACAATTATCTGGTCCTGGAGATGCGCACCTCCAGCCCGCAGCGATTTTCCCTTTGGGTTCACACCGCCCACGGCCCGCGCCGCATCATGCTCCAGCCCTTCGGCCAGAACGTCTGGCTGCGCGCCTCCATCCCGCTGAGCTTCTTGCGGGGCCGCGACCAGAAAGGCACCGACCTGGCCTCCGTCAACAACCGCCGCGCCGATTCCTTCTGGATGTCCGTCTGGGGCCCGTTCGGCGACCTGGCCGCCGTCCAGTCCCTGGCTTTCGTCATGGATTACCCGATCAACAAACCGGCGGTCGAGCTTCGCGCCGTCCGGCTGGCGAAGGAGGACGAAGGCTCGGTCTTCCTGGAAAAGACACCCGTGCTGGATGAATTCAACCAATGGGCGCACGCCGACTGGCCGCGCAAAATCCACAGCCGCGCCCAACTGGACCAGGAACTGGCCGACGAAAGCAAATCGCTCAAGCCCGGCGATTTCGGTTATTGCGAATACGGCGGCTACAGCAACACCCAGGCCAGGGCCACCGGCTTTTTCCGCGTTGAACAAATTGACGGCAAATGGTGGTTCGTGGACCCGCACGGCCACTTGTTCCTTTCCACCAGTCTCAACGGCCTCGGTGGCCGCGGCGGGGGACGCGGGGGCGGGGCCAATGCGCCAACCAATCTCGCCTCCAGCCTCCAGGCCCGCCGCCTCGCCGCCTGGGGCTTCAACACCGGCGGCCAGGGCATGAACAAGCCCTACATCGTCATGGCCGCGGCCCGCGGAGGAGCCAACAGTTTCCTCGGTCTGCCCGATGTTTATTCCGATGAGTTCGCCGGCGCCGCCGAACAAACCGCCGTCCGCTTGTGCGCGCCGCGCAAGGACGATCCGCTCCTGCTCGGCTATTTCATCGGCAACGAACCCCCGTGGGCCAACCGCGAGTCCGAAGTCGTGGACATGATCCGCAAAGGCCCCGCCACCGCCACGCAACTCAAACTCCAGGAATTCCTCCAAGCCGGCGACACTCCCGCGCGCCGCGCCGATTTCGTCCTCGCCGCCTTTGAGAAGCAGCTCGACCTGGTCTGCGGCGCCATTCACCGGCAGGACTCCAATCACCTCATCCTCGGCATCCGCTTCGGCGGGGATGTCCCCGAGGCCGTGTTGCGGGCCGCCCGGGTGTTTGACGTGTGCAGCATCAACGTTTACGAGTACGAACCGGCCAAACAAGTGGAGCGCGTCTGCCGCGTGACCGGACGCCCCGTGCTCATCGGCGAATTTCATTTCGGCGTGCCCGCGGATGGTTTGGGCGCCGGCCTGGTCCAGACGCAAGACCAGGCCGAACGCGCCAAGGGCTACCGCTACTACGTCGAGCAGGCGGCGGCCTTGCCGGGATTCCTTGGCGCCCACTGGTTCACCTGGCGCGATGAGCCGGTGCTGGGCCGGTTTGATGGCGAGAACTATAACATCGGCTTCGTGGATGCGACCGATCGTCCCTACCCCGAACTGGTCGAGGCGGCCAAGGCCACCCATGCGCGCCTGTGGGAAGTCCATTCCGGCAAGGCCCCGCCCTTCCAGCAACGCCCCAAAGCCTCCAGCGCCGGAACCCCGGCCTCGCCCTGGACGGAGTAGGCCCGATGCCCAAACCCGCCGCCCGTTTGAAACTAGGATTGACAGTAGAGGCGGTTAAGAAAAGCCTTCAAGGTTGGGCCGGCAAGCCGGCGACCTGGAGAATCATGGCTTTGCTTTCGGCGCGGTTCCCAGGCTGGTAATACTCATCCACCGCGCTGGGAGGCGTTTGCACGCGCAAGGGGTATTTTGCGCGAAGGTGTAGCCAGCCGGATACGTCCGGCTTCCTGACGTTTGGCTCATCCAGCCTTGCGTGGTGTAGGAATTGGTGAAAAAGTTCCATCGGGCAACATCATCCCGATGACCCGGTTCATCTTGTCAATATACATCGTGTTGGTCTGCGGTGCCTGTCCCGACCCCGGTGCAGGCGTCGCGGTCTGATACACCTGATCCGCGTTGTTGTACACACTGGTCGTCGTCTCGTTGCGCGCATCAGCGCCACCCCGCCCGACCCCAGGTTGCTTGAAGACCTCCTATGTACGCGAATAATCACCCCAAGCGGCTCTTGCAATGGGGAGCATACGCGCCCCCGCGTGTGCTGACAGGCGCCCTCGCCTGTCAGTCTGCGCTTCAAACCTCTGGATACGGGCCGCTGGGACGAAGAGTGTTCGGCGGGGGGCCGAGCCGCTTTCGAGTCGTGATGGGAAGGCCCGAAAATCGCTTTGGTGGCTTCCCTCGGAGAGGCCTGGCGAGACTGACGTTTGGTGATTTTTTACCACTCATATATCACGTTGATTCGCAATGATTTACGCCTTATCTAAGCGCCATTTTGGTTTGACCCATTTGACGTGGATCTGATCGGGAAACGACGGATTCGGGGAGCGCGTGCGTCTCGCACGCCGTGTTTGGCGTCCCGCCAAACACATCCCGGCTTGGCCTCTCCCGGAAGGCAGCCCATCCGAAAGTCAATTCATGCCAAGGAACGGCGCAGAGGTGGGTCGCGAGACGCGCCCCACGGCGACCGGGAAGTCAGAACAACAGTAGGCTGGCCCGCTGAGCGGGCTGGTCGCGCTCCCCAACCCTTTCAGTCTTCAGCGGGAATCCACTGAAATCGTCGAGGCAACTCCAGACTTTGGGTTGACCCATTTTCGAGTGTCCATAAGTCGTTGCACTTCAATCTATTGCATCCCAATTTGGGCAAAGCTATAGTTTGACCGCTTTCACTGGCAAAGGGAGGGTGAGGTGCGCCACACCCGTTACACCGTTACAGTTGTTGATTATCAAAGGCTTACGAAAACTGCCCCCGTTACACCCCGTTACATTTTGTTACATCCAGCTTGCCGCCCTTCATCAGATCGGTCAGGTCTTCGATGAGTTGCTCCCTGTCAATGGCCCCTTCGCTGCTTTCCATGAACTTTTCTACGGCTTGTGCCTCGTTTTGCCCATCAACCACCTCCTGAGCGGCCTTGGCGGCTGCCAGCGCCTCATTTTCCTTTGGCGCTTCGAGGGCGAGGTCGCTCATGGCGTGGAGTTCTGGGAGCTTCCTTTGCACTTCTTGCTTGAGCACGTAGTGGTCGAGGGCTTGGCGGAAGGCCGAGACTCCGTCGTCAAGGGACCTTCAGCGACTTCACGACCAGGCTGATACCAGGGGCTTCGGCGACTCTGACGTTTGAGGAGTAGTTCTGATAAGGGGAATCAAACGTCAGTCTCGCCGAAGGGGGAAAGCGAAGGTGCAGGACAGGGCAAATATATGGTCTGACCCCTTGCACGCTCTCAGACGGGCTGTGGAGATTGCTCCGCGCCCGTCCAGTGATGGGAGAGAGGCGTCTTGCACAACGAAATACGCCGCCAGCCGGCTTCTCCATTCGGGAGAACGCCGGCTGACGGCAGGCCAATGGCCGGTTGTGACACTTCAGGCGGTTCCTGGGGATCGGGCGGGGCGGGCTTTAGCCCGCCCGCCCGACCCCAGGTTGCTTGAAGAGTTCCTATGTACATGAACGATCAACCCAAGTGGCTAAATGAAGAAAAGCGATGCCCGGCGCATCGCAGCGCCGCCCCTCGCGGCGGCCAAGAGCGAGTAAAAGCACAGTCTGATTTTCCCCCTCCGCGAAAGCGGAAAACTATGTTGACACGTAAAAGCGGCCTTTGCCTTTCCTTCCATGCCTTTAACTCTCCTAGTGGTGATGGCGGCGGATTCGATGTTGCGAGGGGCGTACAGGGCGCAAGCTGGAAACCGGCGACTTTACGACCGGGCTGTTACCAGGGGCTTCGCCGAGTCTGGCGTTTGAGGCGTAGTCTCACAAGGGGAATCAAACGTCAGTCTCGTCGAAGGGCGATGCAAGGTCACTCCGTCTGGCTTACGGAAATTTCGATGGAATCTCCTCCTTCTCCTTCTGCTTAATGCGCTTCATTTTCAAGAGCGCAACGATGCCAGCTAAAAACAAGAACCCTGAAAAAAGAACTCCGAGGAGTATGGATTCAATATCTTCCCATTGAGAATAATACCGGGAGTCAATCACAGATCCAACCGATCCTATTCCACCCACAATGACCGCAACCCACGCGCATAGAATCATGAAAGGGGTTCGCTTACCTTTGAGACTCTTCCATAATGTGTAAACTGACGCTGGATAAACCAGCAAGAGAAACAATACGCCTAACAAGGCAAACCCCAATCCGCTTTCACCTAGAGCAAACATAAAATAATCCATGATGACAATAGTTCGAGTGGGTTCAGTTGAACCATCTGCCTTGGTCGGCATCGAAGATAAAGAAGTCGGCAGGGAGCGGCGGTGGTGGACACTTCATGAATTGCCACAGCCAAGCCGTAGCCTTATCCAAATTGCTGCCCGGTCCAGGGTCGAAGCTTTCATGGGCAACATGATGGACCGCTTCTGCCCAAGTCCATGGGTTGTACCAGGCCAATCCGTGCCAGACTTGAAAGCCATGGTGGGGTGGGGATGTGGAGTCCTGCAATGTGTGCAGCGCAAGTCCGAAATACCAGAGTGCGGCATCATGAGAAACACCAGAGAAATCACCACAATCGGCACAATATAGCGTTTGCGCCAGTGTCATATTCTTCTTGATCCAACCATTCGCAAGATATTTAGCACAGCGTTTTGACTCGCCAGGAGACGACATAGCATGTTTTGCGGTTGACTCATAGCTAGTGCCTTGGTCGTTATTGACGTTGACGGTGGCTCCGTCCAAAATGGCTATATCTGAAGTGCTGCCAGGTATCACACGATTTATCGAGTTTTCGTGAGTGAAAGGTATAGCGGCCCCGCTGTTAAGTAACCAGCCATACCAAGGACTCGCTGAAGGCCACCGACCAAGACAATCGAACTTGGAGACCGGGTCATTACCGACAAAAACCATTTGTCCGCCATCCGCAGCAGGGGTGGGCAGTTTATCCTCATCCGAGTTTTCGAAATGAGCTGATTTGGAAAGCAGAGGATCGCGGCTCAGCCATCTTCCGGTGGAGGGGTTGTAATATCTGGCACCATAATAATAAAACCCTGACTCCCGATCATTGTATTTGGTCGAGAAGAAGAATGGATTGATAAGCGCCAATGGGCCGGTGGCGCGGATGAGTTCGCCAAAGGCCCCGTATTCGCATTGTTCCGCGATACTCCCGTTCGCAGCATTCACCAACGCCGTGACATTGCCATTCCCGTCATAACAGTAGAAATACGTCCCCGCATTCGCGCCGCTATAAACCCTCATCGAAATTAGCCCGCCCACGCCGCCTGCCCCTTGAGGCGAACCGCTCAGGTCCAGCCCCCATACGAACGAATAGACCAGGTTGTCCCCGCCGTCCAATATCGCAACCACGTTCCAGCCGTCATAAACAAACCTGTTTGTAGAGGAATAAACCCAGCCGCTTCCGTTGTTGGTCGAAACAATCTTCTGGATGCGGCGGCCTATGTAATCATACGTGAAAGCAAGGTTCAACAATGACCCGCTTGGGCTGCCGCTCAGACTTGTCATGTTGGTCAGGCGGTTCTCGGCGTCCCAAGCATAGCTCCAACGACCATCACTGGTCTGATTTCCATCCAGATCGAAGCCGTAGGTCTCTGGCGTCTGGGGCAGGAAAACGTGGCCGATGTTGGTGGTGCCATACTCGGCGTTGGTGCCATTGGTCAACGCGGCTAAAGTCGTCACTGTTTGATAAACCGGGCCGGGGGTGTTGGTAATCGGCAGTTGCCGCCAGAAATAATTCGTCTTGCGATAGGCCAGGGTTTGGTCCACCCACACGGTCGCCGTGTTGGTCGCGCTGCCGATAATGTCCACCGCGCCCGGAACCGTTCGACTCGCGTATTCGTTCAAACTGTTGGCGCTGTAACTGGCCAGGCGCTGATTGGCCCCGTTTTGATCCCCCCCGGCCAGGGTCATCCTGCGATTGCCGATGGTGTCAAAGCCGTAACCGAATTGCTGCCCCGCCACCACTGAATTGTCCGGCCATTTCTTCACCGCGTTCGTCACTTGCCCAAGGGCATCATACCCATACACCCAATAGGTATTGTCCACAGCCGTCACCGCCGTCCGCTGGTTGGCCGAGTTGTACTGATACTGATAATTAACCACAGATGACCCGGATGACGCCGAGGAGATCCCCGTCAGGCGGTTCAAATAATCGTAACTGTTGCTCGTCGTCATCACCGTCGTTGCATTGCTCGCAAAGGTAATATGATCCACCAAAGGCGAATTGGCAAGGTACGAATACGTGGCCGAATTGGTTCCGTCCGAGACGGTCAAAAGGCGCGAGGCGGTATCGAAGGAAATGGAGCATTGGAGTAATGGAGTGCTGGAGTTAAGGGCGGTGAGAATCGTCCGCCGGCCCAAATTGTCGTAGCCGTTCGTGAGCGAAATACCACTCAGCGGCCCGCCTGAATACGATTCGCTCAACCCATCGCCTGCCAGGTCGTACCCCCCACGTCGTGGTGATCGCGCCCTGCGTGGTCGTGGTCCGATCTCCGCGACGGTCATAGACCGCCGCTACAGAGGGCGTGCTCGGCGGATAACCGATTCCGCTCAACTGCCCCGCGCTGTTGTAACTGTTGGTTGTCACCACGGCCCGCGCCCAGGTACGCGTCTTCAATTTCCCTGCCGCCGTGTAGGTGTAAGACGGGCCGTTGTTGTCGGCGTACTTCTTGGAATTGAGCCAGCCCCGGTTGGTGTCGTAATTCCAGGTCGTCACCGCCGATCCGGACAACGGGAAATTCGTCCACGTCGTCAGCGTTTTGGTCCGCCCCTGCGCGTCGAAGGTGAGCGTGTGCAGTTTGCCCGGATTGGTCTGACTTCGCACCCAACCCCGCCATCCCCGGTTTCGCACCCTTGGCTCCGTTGCCGCCACTGGCTCTGCCGCGGGCGTAAATCAGCTTTTGACAAAGCGGACTCAGTCGGAGGTAGGGACGGCTCGCCGAGCCGTCCGCGGTCGCCTCGGCGAGGCGACCCTACCAAAAGCTGATTTACGCCCCTCTGCCGCGGTGAAGCAGGATGGAATTTGAACTCTTTTTTCGTTCGTGGCACAAATAGGCATGGATGCAGTGAAACTGGTCGCGGCACTCAAAGGCCGCGACTCGGCAGCCATCGAGGCGTTGATCGCAACGCATGGGGATCGCCTGCTGCGCTCCGCCACCTTGCTGTGCGGAGATGAAAGCAACGCGCAGGACTTGGTCCAGGACACTTTTGTCGAGGCGCTTCGGTCGGTGCATCGCTTTCGGGGGCAAGCCAGTCTCTATACCTGGCTGCACTCAATTCTCTTGAATTTGACGCGGCATTACCACCGGGACAGCAAACGGCTGGTGTATGACAACGAATTGGCCGCGCAGGAGGTTTCGGTTTTGGAAGAGCGGCCCAGCGCCTTGGATTGCCAGAGCGCGGCGGCGGAACTGGCGCGGGCCTTGCGCCAGCTTTCGGAATCGCACCGGGAGGTCCTGGTGTTGCGCTATTATGAGCACATGAAAATCCACCAACTGGCCCGGCACCTCGGCGTCTCGCAAGGCACGGTCAAATCCCGGCTGCACTACGCCCTCCTGGAAATGCAAAAACTTCTGCCGGCCGAAATGAACCTTTTCGGCGCCGGCGGCACAAAGGAGACGGCATGAACTGCGAACACCTTAATTTATACGATTATCTGGACGATTCCCTTTCGCCGTCCCGAAAGGCCGCGGCGGAAAAACATCTCGCCGGCTGCCCCGCCTGCCGCGAAGCGGTGCGGCGGGAGTCGCAACTTGCCCAATCGCTTTTCAGCCGGCTCGAACAAGCCGTCGAAACGGTTGCGCTGGACCCCGCGGCCCAGCGCGTCATGGCAACGGCGGTCGAACGTAAGATTGCCCAAGACCGCGAACGGCCGCTTGTTTTATTTTGGCGCCGCCTGGCTTGGCCGCTCGCCGCGGCCGCCGTGATTCTGATGGCCGCGCTCTGGATGGAACACCATTTTGTTGCCGAACAGAATCCGCATGCGCAAACGGCGCGCCTCCCGGCGCGCGCCGACCACCGGGAAGTTCTCATCCATCTTTCCTACTCCGTGCCAGGCTACACCTTCCGAAAGGAAGGCAACCTGGTGGTTGACGCCCTGACCTGCGACACGCTGGTGGCGGACGGGACTTTGCCAGGGAAAAATTAGAAACCTCAAACCGATCCATGCCAATTATGAAAATCAACCGTATAAAACTAGGGCTTGCCGCCGCCTGCGCGGCCTGGCCGTTGCTGGCAGGCACAACCGCCCCCGCCAATCCGCCGCAGGATTTTCCGCGCGCGGTGCCATACGAACTGGGCGACAGCGAGTTTGCGCCCGGCGACAGCATCACCATCCAGGAATTGCGCGGGACCAGCGAGGACATCCGGCCCGGCGGGACCTATTGCGTGACCGGCACCTACACCTTGACTTCGCAGGATGAGGCGGATTTGTCCTTCTTCGCCACGACCACGAACAAGACTCCGGGCCCCATTGACGCGCGACAGACGGTGCATGTCATGAAAGGCACCGGTTCGTTTCGCTTGATCAAGCAGGTGACAGACGAAGGCTATTTGCATTTGACGTTTTATACCCGCGCCACGGGGCAAGGGTTCGGCGGAGTTTATTTCGGCCAGGGCCGCTGGGTGCTTCGCCACAAGGAATGGAGTTACAGCGACTCCGCGTCGCGGCCGGAAAAGCCGGAAGTCCGGGAACCGGTCTCCGCCACGGGGAATAACAAGGTGTTGTTTGAATACCTTGGCAACCCGGTGGCGCCGCCCGCCAACCTGGACGCCGCCTATACCAAGGAGGGATTGACCCACGCCATGCAGGCCGCGGCCCAAAACGCCGGCATCTCGCTGGTGAAACTTGAAATTGACGATTCGGAATTCCCCTTCCTGGTCTGGGTGGTTTGCGCCAACCGGGGCGACATGGAAAAATTAAAGGATCAGATTCGCACGATGACGGCTTACAATTATACCGGCGGTGTGGGTGGCAACGACAGCTACGCCATGAACCTGGTTCCGTCCAGCGCCTTTCCGGCGGAAGCCCGCCAGCGGATCTATCACCGCATGATGTTGCGCGAGGAGATATTCTACAACCGAATCAACGGGATAAAATAATGGCCGGCGCGCGACCATGAAGTCCGTCCGGCCCAGTCCGTTCCTCGTCGGCCTGCTCCAAATGCCGTTTGATGGCGGGTGAATAATGTCGGGGTCTGGACATGGATTTTCCGGGTTGGGGTGATCGTATGGAACGGCGCGTCCTTGGAAGGCGCCGGGAGTGAACAGGAAACAGTATCCTGTTCATGTTTATATAACACGGAATGGGGGCTTATTGCAGGCGACAGCCGCAATCGGACGTGGCGGCCATTACCTGCAACGCAGATGTAAATCCTTGGGAGACCAAATGGAGCGGGTGAAGGGAATCGAATCCTGTCTGAAAATATTCATAATTCGTTAAATTGCCCAATCATAGTGCATTGCAAACGGCATATCTTCCACCATTTCCGCATCAAAAGGCACGGTGATGACCAAACGCTGATGCAAATTGATGCAAGTGCCAACGTCATTTCCCGACCTTGCGCGTTGATGCGAAGCTATCATAATCCGGCAAATTTGCGAGTTAAAACTGAAATCCTTTCCGCCCGCCGGAAAGGGCGCGGAGCGTCAAGGCCAGCGCGAGCGGAAATGGAGTCCATGAGGTCTTGACCTCTGGCGCGGGCCTGGGCTGGCGTGAAGCCCAGCGCCGGGGTTTGGGGACGGCACAAGTCCCAACGACAGAAAAACGGCTGAACCGCTGCCAGTCCAGCCGCGTGAATTTCTCCGGGCGGTCAATCCTCCCCCGGCATAAGGATGGTGATGGCGGGTTGCGGGTCGTCAATACCGGCGATTCAAGCTGCGACCACTGGACTTGAATTGCTGTTCGGAGTGCAAGAAACGTGTCGGAAAATTCCAAGATAACCCTTTCCTTTCTTGGGCATTCCATTCAAAATACAGACAGTTCTTTTACAATTTTGAATTTGCGCAGCGTTGGCCGCTACACAAAGCCGTAAGAAAAAACCGACCAATTTTTTTCAGTGCATAGCAAGAGACGAGGCCAAGGCGACGCCCAAATGGGCGCCACCTTGTGCTTTCTCTTGCGGGCGCCTTGGTCGGTTGCCTCCTGACGGGAGCATGGGTGTGCGCCTTTCAGGTTTTTGCGGGAAAAGCAGCCGGCCAAAATAAGGAGTTCCCCAAACGAGCAAATATAAATGTTCCGTCCAAAGTTTCTTGCAAGGCGTTGGTGCTCCGTTTCATGCGGTCGCCGCATCCCCTCGCAAATCCGCAGTTTTTGAACTGAGCCATTCAATGAAAAAGACGGTTGCAGCTTTTCTATTAGTGGCTGCGAGCATTTGGAATGCTCAAGCGCAGTCGCAGCCGGCGATCACCATCAGTAATGCCGCGCCCGGCGCTATCGAAATCGATTGGTTAAGCTCTCCGGGGTCGGCGTATCGGTTGGTGGGTGCCACCGATTTAGCTTCTTCCAATGCGTGGGCCCCGATTGAGGACGTTTATCCCATCGACACAAATGGCTCAATAGTCTTGAGTACGGCTGGCAATGTGTGCCAGTTTTTCGTGTTGACAAATCTGACTACCGGAAGCGGCAGCGGACAAATTTTTTCGCCCACAAACGGCCAGACGCTAACCGGAGTGGCGGCGGTTCAGATAGGAGCGGATCTTGGTGGTTCATTCTGTTCGGCTCAAATTTACCTCGATAATGTCCTGATTGGCTCGATCATGGGCGGGCAGCTTGAGTTCGACCTGGACACGGCGCAGTTTCCAAATGGCAGCCACACGATCGGCCTCTCCGTCGTGACTAGCCAAAACACAGTCTCGGCGACGGCCTCACTTTCTGTGACATTCCAAAACTCGATTCATTGGTTGGATGCCGACAGCCTTTTTCAAAGTTTCGTTCCTATCAACGTTACTTCGGATATTTACCCGACGAATTGGACGATCACGGTTGTCGATACCAATAATACCACAGTACGGACGATTACCGGCTTGACATCGGATGGGACGATCTCCACGAATTGGGATGGATCAGACGATAACGGGGTTCAAGTTCCCACCTTGGCCTTGTACCAAATTTCAGTGATGCTCGGCACAAATAATCCAGGGCAGCAAGGTCAGGGAGGTTCTGGTGGTCCCCCGCCGCTTATGATGAGTGAGGGGACAACCTCTATCGAACCGCCGGTGCTTCCGCCTTTGCCTCCAGGCATGGTTATTCCTGGAATGGACCCTGCCGCCGTGGCGCGAACCACAGCCTGGTTGACAACGATGATGGCCGCGCGAAGTGGAGTGACTGCGAACGGGGCCAAGCCCGACGACGGGTTACCCGGCGGCGCGGGCTCTGGGCAGCGTGTCGGAAACATCGTCTGGCGGGAAACCAGTTGGGGCAGCGGCCAAATCGTCTTGGCGCGCCAGAACATCCCAGGCACGGGTGGCTTGCTTTTTAATGGGGTTATTGCAAACACAATGGCTAATATCCGCAATCTTGTGGCGGTGCTGGGATTGGCCAATTCCAGGGGCGTGTACCAAGACAATCTCTTTGTCGTTCAGAATAACGCTGGATTTGCGCCCGTCTTCAACGCATTGATTGATCCGACTGTCACCGCGTTTTACTGGTGGGGTCATGGCAGCCCAGATGGTAACACGTTAGGGCCTGGTATTTCCGCCACGACACTGTTTGCCGCATTAGGCAACTATTACACGCCGCTGATAGTGCCTCGTTGGAGACCTATTGTTCCAGCGATTGTGACAACAAGACTTCCATTTAGCTTTGTCTTCCTCGACGGCTGTCGGACTGCCTTGGGAAACTTGCCGGAAGCGTTCGGGATACCGAAAGCAGTTTCCGCCGCACAATATGCAAAAGCCAACAAGCAGAAGCGTTGCTTCATGGGCTGGAATGGCGTTGTTTCGATGTCGCTGCTGGACACGGGAACCCTAAATTGGTCTCAGGCGTTCTGGAGCGCCTGGTTGGCAAGTTCAGATGTCTTGATCCGAGACGCGATTGCCAATGCCAACGGTCATTGGCAACCATCGGGCACCATTCTGACCTATGGCGATCCGTCTCTTACCTACGGCCAATGAAGGTTCTCTTTGCCATTTTGGGAATCGTTTGCGCCTGTCATGCTCAGGCGCAAACGACGAAAGAGCAAGAGTACCTCGCGGACACGATGATTCCGCTTGCTCGAGAGTTTTTTGCCCGCAACGCATTACCTTTTGACCGAAATATGGGGTCGAATTCCATAAGACAATGGAATATAGACTTCTGGACTAACAAGGCCGGGAGTGGCGGCTTCCTAAAGCTCACAAATGGCTGGTTCTTCTACTACCTATCCGACGGAACAAATACTGAGATTATAGATTTTCATACCGACACGAAGACAGACTATCACAATCCTGCGGCAATGCCAAAGGGCGAGCTTGAGGCTGTCAAAGCCCTGAACCTTCGCAACAAGCTAACTAAAGAAAAGGCGCTGGAAATTGCCAAGTGGCATTTCAGAGTGATGGGCCATAATGAGAAGGACTTCCATCCGCCGGAGTTTTTTCAGCTAGGAGGCGAACCGAGCATGCCAGACTACTTCCCAGTCCCGTATTACAAGGCAATTTGGTACCGGAAGGATGTCAACATCCAAGCAGATAGCGCGGCCGGAAAGTTGATTCCGCAAGTTGATATTACGGTTTCAGGCGTCACAACGAACATAATCGAGTACGGCAAGGCGTTCATGCCCGCGGGGCACGATTTTTGAAATTTAGCGCTTTGACAGCACCCGCGTTGATTCATATGCTGGGATGGTTCCGTTTCGATGTCGCTGCTGAATACCGACAAGCTGAACTGGAGCGAGGATTTTTGGAGCACAAAGCTGCAGAATTCGGACACCTACGTGCTCCTAAAATTACTCACGCCAAAAGAGCAGGTCATCAGCCCTCGGAGACTATGATTAACGTATGGAGACACAACTTTAACCTACGGCAATGAAACTCCTGGTCAGTGTCACGGCGGTCGTGTGCGCCTGCGTGATGCAGGCGCAGACGAACCGCTTCGTCTTCGTCGTCACCCGCCCCGCTCCCGGAAACTTGGGAATCCAAAAGAGCCTTCCGACTGCGACGGAGCAACAACATCTTTGGGTTACGGTCGCTCCGCTAGTTCGAGACTTTATTGCTCGAAACAGGTTAGATTTTAATACAAATTTCGGCGCGGAAGCGATTAAGCGATGTAAAGTTGACTATGGAACGCTTCCGGGTTATCAGGCGACGCTGTTCTTGACAAATGGGTGGACATTCATGCTGGGTGCGCTCGGAACGAACGCGGAAATATACGCTTTTAATACGCCAACCAGAACAACGTATTACCCTGGCACATTGACTGGCGGGGAGCTTGAAGCCGTCAAGGCCCTCAACCTTCGCAACAAGTTAACGAAAAAGAAGGCGCTGGAAATTGCCAAATGGCATTTCAAGGCGATGGGACTTAAGGAGAAAGACTTCCATCCGCCGGAATTCTGGCAGGTGGGAGGCGATCCGGGAGTGTCGGACTACTTCCCGGTGCCGTTTTACGAGGCAACTTGGTATCGGAAGGACGTCAATGTCGAAGCTGATAGCGCGACGGGGAAGCTGATGCCACAAATTCACATTACTGTCTCTGGCGTAACGACGAATATTATCGGCTACAGCAAGGCCTACATGCCCGTGGGGCACGATTATTGAGGTTTTGCGCTTTTTGACGCACCCGCGTTGCTTAATGGGCTGGAGGCGTCGTTTCGATGTCGCTGCTGGACACCGGCACGTTGGATTGGTCTCAGGATTTTTGGAGTACATGGCTGAATGATTCGACCACGCCGGTCCAAAATGGAATTGACCATGCCAACGCAAGAGGTCATCATTTTTCGGGAAATATGGTCACATATGAAGACACAAGTTTAACCTGCGGCCAATGAAGGTTCTCTTTGCCATTTTGGGAATCGCTTGCGCCTGTCATGCCCAGGCGCAAACGACGAAAGAGCAAGAGTACCTCGCGGACACGATGATTCCGCTTGCTCGAGAGTTTTTTGCCCGCAACGCATTGCCCAAGAACTCCGGGGAGCACCTTTTTGAGGTGATCATGCGTCGGTATGAAAACCGGTCCACCATCATGACCAGCAACCGGCCACTGGAGGAATGGGGCAAACTTTTGGGAGACGTGCCCACGGCCGGCGCGATCTTGGACCGTTTCCTCCACCATTCCCAAACCATCGCCATTACCGGCAGAAGCTATCGGCTCAAAGACCACGCCGCCGCTGCTGGGAAGGAGGAAAAAAACAAGAAGACAAAATCCAAGTCCAACGAAAATTCGACCGCAGAACCGGCGAGCTAAATGGCTCGCTACCGGTTCTGCTCGTTTTATTTCGCTCCTGACGTTTTCTGGAAATTGCTCGATTTCAGCTATGAATCGGCCATATTCAACTTAAGATGTTATGA
This sequence comes from uncultured Verrucomicrobiae bacterium, assembly GCA_963707025.1. Lineage (GTDB taxonomy): Bacteria > Verrucomicrobiota > Verrucomicrobiia > Limisphaerales > Palsa-1400 > JBEKOF01. Next base: position 143,088 of record CAVPOM010000013.1, read on the forward strand.
AACCATCGCTCGAAAAAGCTGGTCTCAGTCTCCGCGCCAAACGTGTGATGTGGTGGCTGGGTATCTGCATACCCCTCTACGTCCTCAGCACTGGTCCGGTCGCCTGGGCAACCAACGACGGGCTTCATCCGGCATACCTGCCTGAATGGGTGACTTGGATTGACCTCCCGCTTTTCCCGTTGCTGAAAGTGGGATGGATCGGCCAAGTCTTTTACTTCTACACGGCCGTTATCTGGGGCGGTTTCCCTGCTGGCTACACGACCCTTTAGATCGCCAGCCGGTGCGTCGAGGGGACGTGCAGCGCGGCGGCGCAGCGGCGGCATAAGCCGCCAGGCGCGCTTGCAGGTTGGGCAACAGCGGCACACGGCGGGCGCAAATTTTTCCAACGGCGTCAGGAACTTTCAGGCAGCCTTCCGGTTCGGCCACCATGACCCACCAAAGGCGGACAATTTCCTCGGTGCGGACGCCGGAGAAGGCTTTGATTTCCAGCGTCGGGCGGAGGAGCGGCTCGTCCTCCGCTGCCAGAATCTTGCGCATTTCCCCCGGTGAATAAATGTCGTAGGGCTGGAGCAAAGCAATGGCTTCCTGCTCGGAATTGATCTGGCTGCGGGGATCGCGAAAGTCCGTCGTGGTAGTGGCGGCGTGGAGAATGCCATGCGGCAAAAATCCTTTTTCCCGCGCAAAATTGTAAAACGCAATGAGGCCCTTGCGGTGGTTGTTTTTGTTGCGGGTGCTGCCGCCGAGACCGGCCAAGTACGCGTCCATCTGCGGCGTTTGAATGGCGCTGATCAAGCCGGGAAAAGCTGTGACGAAATTGCCCACATAGCGTTTGACGTCGCGCAAGTGGTAATGCCCCACCCCGCGTTTGGTGAGGTGTTCCAAGTATTCCACATAGACACTTTCAATGGCCGCGCCGTGGCGCATACGCTGCCCATGCGCGAGATAAAAACTAACCGCCTCATCCAACGTGCCGGTTTTCAACCGCTGCTGAAGCTCGGCGTATTTCCGGCAAACCTCGTCCACTTCCAAGCCGAGCGACTGGCTTTTCCCCTGGGCCAGGGTGTAAATGCGACGGTCTTTTTCGGTGAAGTACTGGGCGCGGGAGCCGTCGCGATGCAAACGCCCGGCAATTTCTCTGGCTAAAGCCTTCGCCTTTTCCGGCGTATTACGGCGCTGCAAAATGCGCCGCTTGCCTTCGTAGTGGGCAACCTGAAAAGACTGGTAGGTTTTGAATTCCGGGACGCTGGCCGCGCTGTTTGAATCGGCTGCTGCTGGATTTGATCCTGTCCTGAGGGTGACAGGCGCGGCGATAATGGAAATCGTCACCGAGCCGACTGTGACGGTCGCAAACGGTTTCTTCTCGCTGGATGGAACACCAATCTCCATAAGTAGTTTTACAGCGATGTGGTGTCGTTGCAACCAACACAGGCGATTTTTCCCTGGAAAAATTGTCCAAGTCCGCGTGTGCGGGAAAGAAAAGGTAGGGCTGGGAAAAGCCAACCGGCCTGGAGCATTTCAGGCGGTGGAAAGCAGGCTGATGCAAAACTGATGCAAAAACCGGCGAAAGTGAGAAAACCCCTGTAAACATTGGAGCGGGTGAAG
>CAVPOM010000014.1:0-325423 GCA_963707025.1 uncultured Verrucomicrobiae bacterium
CCCCTCTCCGCCAGTTTGAGATTTCGGGATTTTCGCCGCAAGCGGCGATGTTTGACAGCGAGGCGGAATTGAATTCCGCCACGATTTTCCAAGGGTTTTTCAACTCGACCGACAACCGTTTCTCCGCCAACTGAAAGTTCGAACCGATTTTTCTGAGAAAATCGCGCTTTTTCTCCGGGTTTCCTTCCGCGAGCAAAATAGTGGCGTCTTTAGCCTCCTTTACGAACGCAATAGCCGGTTCGAACCGATTGCGGCGGTTGTCTTCAAACGCTGCCAAACTGCCCTTCAATTCGGCCTTGCGGTTGAGCAGGATGTGTTTCTTTGAAACATACTCCTGCTCCCCGATCTGCTCGGAGAGGCGCATATCGAGGAGAATATCTATCTTCTTCTCGCATTGCGCCAAGTCCGCCTTCGTCCGCTCAATGGCCGCTGCCTGTGCCGTGGCGGCCTCTTGCCGCGTCTTTTCAAGTTCGGCCACCATCAAATCGGCAATGGCGGCTTCCAGGGCCACCTTGCCGATTTCCCGGTCAACCTGCTCGGCGATGGTTTCCTCCCGCACGTATCTTTGCGTGCAGGCGGAAACCCGCTTGGTGCAGCGGAGATAGTTGTGGCCTTTTTGGGTCTCGGTCGTGATGAAACAGCCGCACTCGCCGCATGTGAAGACCCCGCGATACAGATACGGCTTCAAGGTGCTCGTTTTGGGCTTGCTCTTCCGCTCCATGACCGCCTGGACCTCGTCAAACAGGCGCTTGGAAATGATGGGGTCGTGCTTGCCCTCGTAAAGCTCGCCGTTAAAAAACATCAGGCCGCAGAAAAAAGGATTCTTGAACGTGTGCTGGAAATTGGATGTGGACATGATCTTGTCGCTGCATGAAAGAAGACCGAGCCCGTTTATCCTCCGGCGCACTTCATGCAGGGGATATTGGCCGGTCGCATACAACTCGAACGCCTTGCGGACAAGCGGGGCCTTCCTGGGGTCAACCACGATTGACCGGGTGTTGCGGTCGTTCACGTATCCGACCGGCGGGCGGTTCGGCCAAATGCCGTTCCTGAGTTTTTGGCGCAGACCCCGGCGGATGTTCTCGGAGAGATTGTCCACGTAGTATTTGCTCTGACAAAAGGCGATATTCAGCATGAATTTGCCGTGCGCCGTCGCCTCAAAATGGAACGTGGGGAAGCGCAAGTCCTGGATTTTGCCGATGTCCACCAGATACACGATTCTGCCACCGTCAACGCTGTTCCGGGCCAGCCGGTCGGGGTGCCACGCGAGAATCCCCTGGGCCTTGCCTTTTTCAATCTCGGCGAGCATCAAATTGAATTGCGGCCGCCCTGGGCTTTTGGCCGTGCGGCTCTCCTCGAAGACCTTGAGCACGGTCAAACCCTCGCGTTTGGCGTATTCGTGCAACTCGAAAAGCTGCGCCTGAATCGAGAGAATCTGCCGGTCGCTCTCGTCGGTGGATTTGCGGACATATATGAAAAATGGTTTGGATTGCGTTGTCATAGAAATATCATATCACCAATACATGAGCGGTCAAGAAACTTTTGGTGATTCATGTGATTTCCCTAAAATGCCGTGTCGCGTCCATGAAATACTTGAACTTTCGAAAGGTAACGGATATGGTTTGCGATATGCCAAACGGAGCAATAGCGACATCGGCAAAGTGCTCGATTCGAGTTTTTGTGAGTCATGCGGAAAGCGATGGTGATCTCGTGGATTCATTTGTGGAACTCCTCCGTTCTGCGATGGACATACGCCATGAAGAAATTCGCTGCACCAGCGTAGATGGCTATCGGCTTCCGACCGGCACAGAAATTGACCCTCAATTGAGAGATGAAATCGTGGGCGCGAAGGTATTTGCCGCGCTTTTGACGCCCACAAGCCTTCAATCAGAATATGTCTGGTTTGAGTTGGGGGCACGATGGGGCCACGGGGCAAGCCTCCTGTCGTTGCTGGCAATGGGCGCAGAACCATCCTCGTTATGCGGTCCACTGAAAGGATTCGCAGCTAGAAAATCAGCGTCAGGGGAGATATACCAATTCCTTGGTGACGTTGCGCGTGAATTGGGTCTGCAATTGCACGATCCCCATGTATATCAAAAGCAATTTAAAGTTTTTGAGGCAGCGGCCAATCCCGACGTAGCTACACATAAAAGGAGCAATGCAGCTTTGTCCGACTATACGGCACGCGACATCTGTTTGGAACTTCGAGAAGCTCCTCCGTTAGAAAGAACGATGCGGGCAAAGCGATTCATCGGGTGCCATGTTGACTGGGATGTCCATTTTCGGAATGCGCACTTGGAAAAGGAGATGAACCCGACGGTTTCAGCTTCATTCATACCCTGGGAGGACGAGGGATTTGATACCGCAATCGAGTGCGATCTCAATTTAAAATTATACCCCGAGTTGAAAACAGCAAACGAGGGTGCGCTCTTCCGACTAACAGGTTACATCGAATCGGCCACAGATTGGATCATCAAATTGGTTTCTGTAAAACTATTTCCAATCAAGGACATTGGAGGAACACGAGTCCGATGCTTGCTTCAAGCGGTTTCGCGCGAATTGGGGGACCCGCTTTGTAACTCCGTTTCTAATCGGGCGATTGAAGCAAGCATTCGAGCGCAATTAAATAGCGGCAGAGTCGAAGGCCTAACACTCACTGATGACAAGACTATACATCCGAGGATTGATCCTAAATCAAAGCACTACAAACTTTTGGTGCTAAAAACATGTAAGCATCTTATCGAGTCAAATCCCGCTGTCGCCCAAAATGTGAGCGCCAAATTGGCTTCGCTAGAAATTGAGATATACAATTTGGATAATTACGATTGAACTCGAAAGCATAATGCCCAATGTGGAATGATTGGTTCAGCATTATCTTGACCTTTTCCGCCGTGCTAGGACTGCGTCCCGTGCGATTTGTGAACGGCGTTCAGGGGACAGCTTCGCTGCCCGCGCCCTGCCGCCTTTCAAACCACCCAGCCTTCCCAGGGCCACCGCTGCCGGATTTTTCCCCTTAACCGTTTTCTTTGATGATTTTTTAGGCATGACTGAATGCTGCCATTGTACCACGGGATTGCGAGCGGAAATTATTGGTCAAAACTATGTGTGACAGCCGGTGAGGCTGACGAATATGTGAATATAAACGTGCTTTCAGTTGGCGGAGAAACGGTTGTCGGTCGAGTTGAAAAACCCTTGGAAAATCGTGGCGGAATTCAATTCCGCCTCGCTGTCAAACATCGCCGCTTGCGGCGAAAATCCCGAAATCTCAAACTGGCGGTGTCTTTTAATCAAAGTTCGACAATTCTTTGATCAAAATCCCGCTGTGTAGGGTATCCCCACACCTATCCCCGCAGCGGGGATACCCCCTGCTGGCGCAAACCCCTTGCTGAACAAGGGTTTTGTCGGTGTTCGGTCGTCTGGCGACCCTCCCGACTTCGGTCGGTTTACGCCTGCTCACGCAGGCTTCGGCTGCGCGCGGCCTCGGAGGCCGTGCTCGCCGAAAACCTCCCTCATCGCTCACGCGAAACACGGGTTCACCGACGGAACTGTTAAGAATTTGGTGTCAACAATGCTTCTTCTATACATCCGCCATGCGGCGGATGAATGCGTTTTCCGATCAACACCCCCTTTGGAAGTTTGTGCAGGGACATAATATACTTGTCAGCAAATGCTTAGGGCAATTCGTAAAAATGATGGTGAGACGGTGGAGGCGTGGAGCCAGAGAGAATCCTCCGGGCCTTTTGCGTGTCCCTGCTGTGGGGGCGAAGTCATCCTGCGCGGCGGGAGACGCCGCCTTGACCATTTCGCGCATGTGGCGGAAATGAAATGCCCGCATGACCTCGGCGAAAGCGAGAATCACCGCCGCTGCAAGGCGGAGATTTGGGTCTGTCTTGCGGATGCCCCGCATGATAATCGAAGCCTTTGACTATTCGGCCTCGGCGGGGAAGCTGCCTTTTCGGCGGCTTTTTCCGTCTCGGATGACCTGCGTGCCTTTCTGGCCGGCTTTGATGCCGTTGCGGTAGCTCTCCAAGACTTTCTCGGAAACCCAGCGGACGATGTCCTCGCCGGTTTCGCTGCTTGTGAGCTTTCGGGCAAGCTCTTGCTCGAATTCGCTGATGTAGCTCATGTGAGTTTGATGTTGGCTGATAATGCTCGACCGTGCGTGGCGGCCCGGAGCCGCCTCGCCCTCTCGGAATGGCCGTCCGAAGTCAAGGCGTAGTTCGAGCGCGGTGGAACGACTTCGACCGGGGAGCGAAGCGGGGGCTGGAACGACCTTGACCGGACGGTACAATGAAGAGAGGGCGGCGGCGAACGTGCCTGGAAAGGGGGGGCGGCCAGGGGAGTATGAGGCTTTTGTGGATTTGAACGCTTGCATTCTTGCGGTTTGCGGATACCCTGCTTCGGGTTTGGCGTATTCTCGCGCACATGAATCCTGAGCGCTTCATCTACATAGATGCTCCCGGTATTGCGTCCCTCTATGCCCAGATCAACGGGCAAGACGTGGTTGAGACACTTCTCACTATGGAGGACAGTAGGACTTCAGGTTGGAAGATGGCTTTGAGCGCTTTCCTCGGAGGTTCGGGCGAGTCGAACAAAGCGATCAAGGAGGTGAAAGCCACAAAGATTCTCCTGAGGCCAGAAAATATGGTCCGTGAAATTGTAATGAATCTGCGCGCCGTCGGCACCCTCCATTTCTCAGTCGCGGATGCAATCGCGAGGACATCCAGCACGCACGAGCCTGCGTGGTTCGAGGCGCGACATCCTTTCTCGGTGCCGCCGCAGTTAGACCAGTTCGAGAAGATGGGCGCGGTTGTTTTCGTCTCCAGTTCGCAGATTTCTATGTGGGCGAGCATTCATAATTTTCCGACCGCGCAGGGTGGGCAGATACCAATTCACGATGTTGAGCTTTTCCGCCGACTGGCAGGTCGCCCCTGTTCGTATTTGGTATTCGGGTCTATTTATTCAAACGGCGATGGATTCCAAGTTAAGCCTTTTGCCATCCATCTTTAGTGTTACACCCGCCGGTACAAGCGCAACCACTCCGTTAGCCGTTCGCCTTGCATAAGCCCGTCCGAGGGCGGGAGGTGAGTGGCGGCACACCTGCCGGCAGTGTCCGCCCGCCAGAAGTCAAAAGCCGGCCAAAGTCTTCGGGTTTTGAGACGGAGGGCGCCGGGATAGGGGTGCGCCCGTAGGCCAAAAGCTCGCAAGTCTTTGGATCGGCAACCCGTTGAAACCCGTCTCCCAAAACCCGTGTCAACGCCTGCCGCAGTCTCCGATGTTGTGAATCGGAAGGCGCCGGGGGCAAGGGGGTGTGCCTGGAGCAAACAAGCTCGGAGTCTGCGGCAGGACGTGTTTCCCCGCGACAAAGTCTTGGGATGCTGTGAGCCGGAAGGGGGTCCCGACGAACGGGTTAAAAGGGGGTGAGGAGGGACTTCGCACGGCGAACAAGCTCTCAAGTCTTTGGCGCTCCCGCGATAGCGGGTCCCATACCCGTTTAACCTGTTCAAACCCGTGTTCACCCAAAAGGACAATGATGTCCTTTATCGTAAACCCGTCCGTCGGTGAACCCGTGTTTCGCGTGAGCGATGAGGGAGGTTTTCGGCGAGCACGGCCTCCGAGGCCGCGCGCAGCCGAAGCCTGCGTGAGCAGGCGTAAACCGACCGAAGTCGGGAGGGTCGCCAGACGACCGAACACCGACAAAACCCTTGTTCAGCAAGGGGTTTGCGCCAGCAGGGGGTATCCCCGCTGCGGGGATAGGTGTGGGGATACCCTACACAGCGGGATTTTGATCAAAGAATTGTCGAACTTTGATTAAAAGACACCGCCAACCCTGCCGCCGCCCTGTTCAGCGGCCTTCGACATTGAGGAGCTTGGTGTGCTTCTTCAGGCCCCGCAAGACGGCGAAGATGAGGAAGCCTGCGATGAAAACAGCAAACCAGGCCCATTTTCCGGCATCCATCTGCCAGTTGTTTTCGGCGATGGAGTCCCCGATGAGGTCAAATAGAAAAAACACTGAAATAATCAGAAAGAAGGCGTTGTATTCGCGTTGCGCCACCGTCCGCCAGCAGAAAGCGACGGGCGAGGGCTTCCAGCCGTGGAGTCTGGGAATGAAGGCGGGAGTTGCGGCGGCCCATTTTTCAAAAGTATCGCCGAAGCGCTCGCGCAAAAAGGCCTCTTCGGCCAGCATGATCCGCTCGTAATAAAGCGCGTAGAAACAGGTCGTCAGAACCATCAGCCACCAGGTATGCGGCCACAGGGCGAAACCGCTCACGATGAGGTAATTGCCCAGATAGAGGGGATGGCGCACGACGGAATAAATCCCGGTGGTGTTCAACGTATTGGCCACCTGTTGGCGCGTGTTCCGCCCGGAGGTGCCAATCGGGGCGCGTCCCACCGTGATGATGCGCACCGCCAGCCCCAGGAAGGAGATGCCCAGGCAAACGCCCTGCCAGATTTCGTTGAGGCAATGGCTTTGCCCCAGGTAGGTGAAGGTGCAGAGGCAGGGCAGAAAAACCGCGAGAAGCGCCAGGGGCAGATAGCTGCGATGGCGGAAAAGCCACGCTCCGGATTGTTCCAGCTCAGTGCGCAAAGACATCGCCACGAGGATAATTGCTTTGTGCCCGACCGACAAGCGGCTTATGCGATTCCCCATTTTCCGGCGTGCCAGGGCGCGCGCCGGCGCGTAAGTTAAGCCGATGAATTTCGTGCCGCCAGAACTGGACCGCATTCTCCGCCAGACGCCGGAGTTGGGCCAAGCCTGGCTGGTGGGCGGTTGTGTGCGGGATGGCTTGCTCGGTTGTCCCGGCATGGATTTCGACGTGGAGGTCTTCGGGATCGGCTGCGAAACGCTGGCGCGGGCCCTGGCGCGCTGGGGAAAAGTGGATCTGGTCGGGCAGTCCTTTGGGGTGGTCAAACTGACGACGGACGGGGAGCACCGCTATGATTTCACCGTTCCGCGAAGGGACTCGAAAAGGGCGGCCGGCCACAAAGGCTTCGCGGTGGAATTGGACCCGGCCATCACGCCCGCGCAGGCGGCGGCGCGGCGCGATTTCACCATCAATTCGCTCATGTTCGATCCGCGCACGGGGGAGCTGCTGGACTTTTTTGGCGGCGCGGCGGATTTGCAGGCAAGAATACTGCGCCACACCAGCCCGGCTTTTGTGGAGGACCCGTTGCGCGTGCTGCGCGGCATGCAGTTGGCCGCGCGTTTCAATCTGCAACCCGCCGGCGAAACGGTCGAACTGTGCCGCCGGATCAAAGGCGGTTTCAGCGAACTGGCCGGCCAGCGCGTGCGCGATGAGTGGTTTAAGTGGGCGGAAAAAAGCGCGGCGCCGTCCGCCGGATTGAAGTTTCTGGCCGCCACCGGATGGGTGGAGCACTTCCCGGAAATCCAGGCCTTGCTCGGCACGGCGCAGGACCCGGAATGGCATCCGGAAGGCGATGTCTTCGTCCACACCGGCCACTGTTGCGACGCCATGGCCCGGCTGCCGGAGTGGCAGTCGGCCACTCCGGAGGCGCGCGCGGTCTATATGCTGGCGATTCTGGCCCACGACTTTGGCAAGCCGGCCACCACGCACGCCGCGGTGAAGGATGGCCGGAGCCGGATTGTTTCGCCGGGGCACGACGCGCTGGGCGGGAAGCTGGCGCAAAAGTTTCTGGAGCGGATTCACGCGCCCCCGGCCATCCAGGCCAGGGTCGTGCCCTTGGTGGTCAACCATATTATCCACTTTCCGAGCATGACCGACCGCGCCCTGCGCCGGCTGGCCAAACGGCTGGAACCGGAGAACATCCAGGGTTTGTGCCTGGTGATGACCGCCGACGCCATGGGCCGCCCGCCGCGGCCGGTGGCGGAGCCGGAGAACGTGCCGCGGCTGCTGGCGCGGGCTCGCGCATTGCAGGTCCAGGAAAAGCCGCCCGCACCCATCCTCATGGGGCGGCATTTGCTGGAGCTGGGACTGTCCCCCGGCAGAGACTTCGGCGTGATTCTGCATCGCGCTTACGAAGCGCAATTGGAAGGGCTGTTTTTCGATTTGACGCACGCCTGGGCATGGCTGCGGCAGCAGGGCGATCTGCCGCTGAGCCTGGGCGTCCGGCGGGAGTTGGAAGTGCGCGCCCGCCGGGAAGGGTAGGGGATCACTTGGGGAAAATCCGCTCAAAAACCTGGTAGTGCGTCTCGTTCAGCCCGAGCCGGTGATAGACTTCCCGCGCCGGATGGTTTTCCCTTTCCATGTACAACCGCAATCCGCAAACATCTTTTTGCGCGGCGGCCTGGGCGGCGGCCTGGCCGAAGAGCGCCTTGAAAATGCCGCGCCCGCGAAACTCCTTTTGCACATAGACGCTTTGCAGCCACCAAAAATTCCCGTTGCGCCAGTCGCTCCACTCATACGTAATGAGGACCTGGCCAAGGACCGCGCCCTGGCTTTCGGCCACAAAATAGATGCCCCGGGCTGGATCGCGCAGAACCGCCTCCACCCCCGGTCGCACGACCGCAGGATCCAGCCGGAGATTCTCGGTCTCCAGCGCCAGCGCGACGTTGAACGCGGCGATCACGTCGCGGTCAGCGAGCCTGGATTGGCGGATGAGAAATTCGATGCGCGGATTGTAACCAGCCGCCCCGCCGTTGGTAAATCGCAAATTGAGGGCGGTGCGGAAATGAGAAGCGCAAAATGCAAGTTGGAAAATTCGGCACTTTTTCGCCGGCCGGCTGCGCTTCGCCGGGAGCCGGGAGAAGGGGACAATTGACAAACCGGTCATGGGGACTACCCTGCCTTGCCTGAAAAACCCCATGAATGTCGGCAAATACAAATTAGTGGTCGCTCCGCGGGATGAAATCGAGGACCAGGTGAACGCCCTCATCCAGGCCGGCTGGCAGCCCTTCGGCGCCCCGTTTCTTTTACCAGCCAAGGGCGACGACCTGACGTTGCAGGAGAACATGATCTATCAGGCCATGGTCCGTCCGGCCCAGGCTGATGTCCCATAATTCCATTCCCTCATGGGCCGGAAAAATGGGGAGGCGGGCGGCTCTGCCCCGAGTCCCATTTGCTTTTGGCGCAGGGCGCGTCACAAAAGCCTTGCGCTGGAACAGTCCGTCCGGCATGATTGGCGCCATGACCTCGACCTACTCATCCGATTCGTCCCGCGCCGGATTATCCCGCCGCACCTTCATTTTTTTGTCCGCCATGGCGGCCGGCGGTCTGGCCGCGGGCGGGTGCGCCTCTCCCCGGCCCCGGCCCCGCCTGGTCTCCGCCAACGCCAAGCTCAACATTGCCATCGTCGGCTACGGCGGCAAGGGCGCGGGCGACGCCGCCTGCTGTTCGGGCGAAAACATTGTCGCCCTCTGCGACGCCGATGAGAAGATCGGGGACCGCGTGCGCGCCGCGCACCCCAAGGCGGCCTACTACCAGGACTTCCGGCAAATGCTGGACAAGGAGAAGTCCCTGGATGCCCTCGACATCGCCACGCCCGACCATTTGCATGCCTGTATCGCCGCGGCGGCCATGAACCTGGGCAAACACGTCTATGTCCAGAAACCGCTGACCCACTCCGTTTACGAGGCCCGGCTGCTGCGCAAGCTGGCCGCCAAAAACAAAGTGGCCACGCAAATGGGCAATCAGGGCAGTGCCGAGAACGGCTTGCGCCGCGCCGTGGAAGTCATTCAAGCCGGCCTCATCGGCCAAGTCCATGATGTCCATGTCTGGACCAACCGCCCCATTTGGCCGCAGGGCCTGGAACGGCCCGAAGGCTCGGATCCTGTGCCGGCCGGCTTGAATTGGGATGTGTGGCTCGGCCCCGCCCCCGTGCGGCCCTTCAAAGGCAACCGGACCTATCACACCTTCAATTGGCGCGGACGGATTGATTTCGGCACCGGCGCCCTGGGCGACATGGCCTGCCACACCTGCAACCTGCCCTTCCGCGCCCTCAAACTGGGCTACCCCTCCGAAATCGAAGCCGAAACGGTGGATCTGACCAAGGACTGCTACCCGATCAAATCCAAAATCCGATTCCAATTCCCGGCGCGGGAAGGCTTGGCGCCGGTCACCTTCCGCTGGTACGACGGAGGCAACCGCACCCAGAACGCCAGACGCGGCGGAGGATCTCACGACGGCAACAACAAACCTCCCACCGAGGCCACGGCCGACATCTTGACCATCCCCATCTTTGACCAGATTCCCAACAGCGGCTGTTTAATGCTGGGCGACAAGGGCCAAATCTTTTCGCCCGACGACTACGGGACCACGTTCTACCTCAAGTTAAAGGATGAGAACAAATTCAGCCGGGGAGCAACCCATCCGGCCGTCAAAGCGGTCGCACAAACCATTCCACGCAACCCTTTCATGGCCGACAACAACAGTGATGCGGCGCAACATCTGGAGTGGATCGCCGCCTGCAAAGGAGGCAAGCCGGGGTATTCCAATTTCGACATCGCCGCCTATCTCACCGAGATCATGCTCCTGGGGTGCGTCGCCATGCGCGCCGGCAAGAAACTCGAATGGGACGGGCCCAACATGCGCGCCAAGAACGCCCCCGCAGCCTCCCAATTCGTCCACCCGGCCTTCCGCAAAGGATGGCTGATTTGACAACCCACAAACCACACCAAGAAAAGAATATGTCTCCGTTCACCAGACGCGAATTCATCGGCGCCGCCACCGTCGGCGCCGCCGCCCTCATGGCCGGACCCGCCAACCTCCTCGCCGCGGCGCGCAAGAAATTGCCCGTCGGGGTCCAGCTTTACTCCGTGCGCAACGACTTTTCCAAAGACGTGCCCGGCGTCCTGGCCGGGATCAAAAAAATCGGCTACGAGGGCGTTGAGTTTGCCGGTTACGCCAATTACGGCAACAATGCCGCCGGCTTGCGAAAACTGCTGGACGACAATGGCCTCAAAGCCGCCGGCTCCCACATCCAGGGTGGTCTGCCCACCCTCCAGGGAGACGGCTTCGCCCGGGAGACCGAATTCAACAAAGTCCTGGGCAACGACCGGCTCATCATCGCCAGCGGCAACGCCAGGACGATTGATGACTGGACCCGGTTTGCCGACAGCTTCAGCGCGCTCGCCGAAAAACTCAAGCCCCTCCACATGCGCATCGGCTATCACAACCACACCGGCGAGTTCACCCCGGTGGACGGCCAGATTCCCGAATTCATTTTCTTTGACAAGGCCAGCCCCGACGTTTTCGTCCAGCTTGACATCGGCCACTGCGCCCACGGGGGCGGCGATCCCGTCGCTGTCATCAACAAATACAGCAGCCGCCTGGTCAGCGTCCATGTCAAGGATTGGGAACCCGCCACCCGCGGCGACATCGTGGGCGAAGGCATCGTCAAATGGCCCGAAGTGCTGGCGGCCTGCGCCGGCGCGCCCAACCTGCAGTGGTACAATATCGAAGAGGAAAGCGGCAAGTTCCCCGGCTTGGAAGGCATTGACAAGGACTTCAAGAACTTCACCAAAATGTTCGAAGCCTGAATCCTGTCCAGAACACAGGCGTGATTTTCGAAAGCCGGCCAACGCCCCGGCCAAAGGATTGGCTGTGGGGCCTGCTTTTGCTGGCCGCCACCCTCCTGGCCTATCAGCCTGTCTGGCGCGCCGGCTTCATCTGGGATGATGACGCCCATCTGACCAGCCCGGCGCTCCGTTCCTGGAGCGGCTTGGAGCAAATCTGGACAAAACTTGGGGCCACCCCGCAGTACTATCCGCTGGTTCACACTGTTTTTTGGATCGAGCACCGGTTTTGGGGCGAGGCCCCGCTGGGGTATCATTTGCTCAACGTTCTGCTCCATTTCTTTTCGGCGCTGTTGCTGGCGCGGGTGCTCCGGCGATTGGAGCTGCCCGGCGCCTGGCTGGCCGCGGCCCTCTTTGCCCTCCATCCCGTGCAGGTCGAATCGGTGGCATGGATCACCGAATTGAAGAACACGCTCTCGGGCCTTTGCTGCCTGGCTAGCGCCCTGGCCTACCTGCGCTTTGACCGGGAGAGGAAGCGGCTCTTTTACCTGCTCTCGCTGGGGCTGTTCGCGGCGGGACTGTTCGCCAAAACGGTCATCGCCACCATGCCGGCCGCCTTGCTCCTGCTGTTTTGCTGGCGGCGGAAAAAGTTGCGCTGGAAGGAGGAGGTGGCACCGCTGGCCCCGTTTTTCATCGCCGGCATTGCCCTGGGGTTGTTGACCGCATGGGTGGAGCGAACTCAGGTCATTCTCACCGCGGCATCCGCGTCGCACTTGTCCTTCATGCAACGCTGTCTGCTCCCCGGTCGCGCCCTCTGGTTTTACCTGGCAAAGCTGATTTGGCCGCACCCGCTGATTTTTATCTATCCGCGCTGGGAGGTCAGCGGGGCCGTCTGGTGGCAGTTTCTCTTTCCGGCGGCGGCGCTGGCGCTGGCGGCGGCGCTCTGGCGCTGGAGGCGCGCTCTGGGCGGCGGGCCCCTGGTCGCGCTGCTCTTTTTCGCCGGGACCCTCTTTCCGGCGCTGGGGTTTTTTGATGTCTATCCCTTTCGCTATTCTTTTGTGGCCGACCATTTTCAATACCTGGCCTGCCTCGGGCCGCTGGCGCTGGCGGCGGCCGGCCTGGAGCGCGGGTTGGGCTGGTTGACAAAACAAGTTCCTGTGCTGCAGGCCGTCTTTTGCGCCGCGTTGCTGACGGCGCTCGGCGCCTTGACCTGGCATCAATGCGGGATGTATGCCGGCCCGGAAACACTCTGGCGCGCCACCATCGCCCGCAATCCGGGCTGCTGGCTGGCCCACAACAACCTGGGCGCGCTCTGCGTCCAAAAAGGGGAGGTGGCGCAAGGCGTGGCGCAATTCCGGCAGGCTCTGGCCATCAAGCCCGGCGAGGCAGAAGCGCACTTCAATCTCGCCATGGCCCTGGCCATAAAGGGAGACGCGGAGGAAGCCATCGCCCAATTCCGCCAGGCCCTGGCCATCAAGCCCGGCTCTGCCGAAGCCCGCTATAATCTGGGCCTTGTTCTGGCGCGCAAGGGAGAATTGAAGGAAGCCATCGCCCAATACCGCCAGGCCCTGGCCATCAAGCCCGCTTTTGCCGAAGCGCACTACGACTTGGGCCTCGCTTTGGCCCGGAGCGGCAAGCTCGACGACGCCATTGCCCAATACCGCGGCGCTTTGCAATTCAAGCCTGATTATGTCGAAGCCCTCAACAACCTGGGCATTGCGCTCGTCCAGAAAAAAGACTTGGAGGAAGCCGTCGCCCAATTCCGGCAGGCCCTTGCCCTTCAGCCGGGCCAGGCCCAAGCCCACTACAATCTGGGCACCGCTCTGGCACTGAAGGGAGAAGAGGGGGAAGCCGTCGCCCAATTCCAGCAAGCGGTTGCCATCAAGCCCGACTATGCCGAAGCCCACTTCAACCTGGGCGTCGCCCTGGCTTCGATGGGTCAAACGGACCAAGCCATCGCCCAATACCGCCGGGCCTTGGAGATCAAGCCCGACTACGAGGAAGCCCGCCGGCGCCTTGCTGCATTGCCTTCAAGTCCAACAGCGCGGCCATCAAAGCAATAACGGGTGATTTGTTGTACTGTTGAGCTTGTGGCTCGAAATCGGCGCGCCGCGCCGAGACTACAACATTCAAATTAGCCCCCGCCCAATAACCACTCTAATCTCCTTGCTGCCGACTCCTTGCGAGCTGATGCGGTAGTAGCGGCCGGAATTGCCCGACCGGTTGTTTTCGCTTCAAGGGTGGTGTTGGAGCCAGGTACTCGCGGAAAGAACGCAGCCGGGGAAGGGATTCACGGTCCTTTTGCCGGTTCGTCGCCGCCTTGCTCGCAATGATGTCGTCAATGTGGCAGACGGGGAAACCTTCCACATCCACCCGGCGCCTCCACGCGTCCTCAAATCGCTCGATCCCGTCCGGCGCGAAGATCAAATCCAAATCAAAAGGGCCGTTCTTCAACTGCACGAAGTCCTTGCCCCGGTTGATTTCGCCCGCTTGCGCCTCCGTCAGCGCGAAACCCAACTGGCGCAAGGCCTGCACCAGCGCTTCCCCGTTCTTGGGGGAACGCTCCACGAAAAGAACCGCATCCTGCGTGGTGTCGGGGAAACCCAGCAGAATCGCTCCGGACTTGCCGAGGAAAAGATAACGCACCTGATGCGAGCGGAAAACGTCGCGGATTTCCCTGGCCTGGCGGTAATCAAACGCGCCCATATCCCAGCCACTCCGGCAGATTGGTTTCGCACCAGCGGCGATATTCCTCCATGCTGGCAAAGGCCCGAAAAGGCTCGTCGTCCATCACCGGTTTGTAAGTCTTGATGAAGGCGTAGCGCAAGCGCGTTTCCAGCGGCCGGCGCGCCGCCGCCTCGAACTCCTCCAACCATTCGGGCGGAATGGCCGGATTCTCCTGGGATGCGCTTTCCATGGCCTCTCAATCTGCAAATTCCAGCCGGAATTGCAAGCCCGCGCGTAAGGCGTCAGTCTTGGTTGGCAGGGCGGGTCCCGAATTATCCGGACCGGCCGCAGGCCGGCCGTGCGGCGTTGTTTCCTCTGGCAATGCCCGTCCTGCCCGGCCCGCGCAGACTTGACCGGCGGCGGCCAAAAAGTTTAAACTTTAATCCGCGAGCGGCCAATCGTATAACGTCGGCATGTTGCCTAGTTTTTTGTCCGAGGGCGGGTGGATGATTTGGCTGATTATGGCCACCAGCGCCGTGGCGGTGGCCGTCTTCCTGGAACGCTTGCTCCAATACCATCGCGAACAAATCAATTCCGGCGAGTTCCTCAACGGCGTCCGCAATGTCCTCAAACGCGAGAATGTGGTGGAGGCTTTGGCCATCTGCGACGCCACGCCGGGTCCGGTGGCGCGGCTGGTCAAGGTGGCCATTCTCAACCGGGAACGCGGGCGCTTCGCCGTGCAGGAGGCCCTGGAGGACGCCGGGGCCTGGGAGGTGCCCCGCCTGGAAGAGAAGCTCAATCTGCTGGCCACCATCGCGCAAATCGCTCCCCTCATGGGCTTGCTCGGCACCGTCCTGGGGTTTATGAAGATGTTCCGCCAAATCGAGGACGCCGGCCTGAGCGCTCATGTCAGCCTGCTTTCCGGCGGCATCTGGCAGGCCCTCATCTGCACGGCGGCGGGGCTGGCCGTGGCCATTCCCTGCTACGCCGGCTATAATTATCTGGTCGCCCGCATCAACGCCATCGTGCTGGACATGGAACAGGTCTCCAGCGAAATCTTGAACATCGTCACCCCGGCCCCGGCCGGCGAGCCGCCGCCGGGGTTGGCCGTCGCCAAATGAGATTTCCGCGCCAGGCAAAAATTTTTCGCGGCCAATTGGACGCGGCTCCCGTGGCCGGGTTGGTGTTTTTGCTCCTGATGTTTATGCAGCTCAGCTCGTTGCTCTACACCCCGGGGGTGCTGGTGCGTCTGCAGAATCCGGCGGCCACCCTGCGCATCGGCAAGAGCGGCTTGATTCAGTTCGGCACCAATTTTTTCACCGACGCCGAGACCAACCAGTTGCGCGCCGCTTTGCAGAATTCCCCGGCGGGGCCGCCCTTTGACCTCCAGGTGGACCCGGCCACGCCGCCCAAGGCGGCCGCGCGCGCCGCCAATGCTGTCAACCAGATTTTTCTCGTCCATCTGCCCGCCGGCCGGCGGAACCTGATCGGCACGGACAACCCCACCATCATGGTCGCGGTCAATTTCTTGGGGCAGTATTTTTATGACAACCAAATCGTGGGCGAGCAGGAGTTGAAGGCCGGATTCACCAACGCGCTCCAGGCGGCCGCCCGCCAATCCCGGCAGTTGACCTTGACCATCGCGGGCGACGAGCAGGTCAAGTGGGACGCCCTGACCCGCCTGGCGCAGTGGGCGCGCGAGGCCGGCATTAAAGAAACGATTCTGGCGGAGTGGCTCGACCAGCCCGCCGCGGCCGCCGCCAAGCCGGTGCCATGAGCGCGTTTCCACCATTTCCCTCCTGCTCCTGATCTTAATCCCAATCCTCATCTCCCCGCCGGTTCCATGAATGCCCCCAAACCAATTCCGCCCCGCTGGTCGCGCGGGCGCTTTTGGCTGATGGTCGCGGTCTTGTTTGCCGGACAAGCTGGCTGGGTTATGCTCCTGGGGGAGCGCCCGCGTCCCGCGCCCGTTCCCGCGCCGCCCCGCTTGGGGCTGCGCCTGTTGGACACCCCTTTGGACAACGAGAGGTGGACGAAACATGTTTTCGCCGGAGATCCCACGGTGTTCCCGTCCTCCGCTCCCTACGGATTCGCCGATCAGGCCTGGCGGCGCCTGCGCACCAATGATTACGCCGCTCCTCTGGAGGAACCTGCGCCGGTTTTTTTGGACTTTGCCGCCCCATGGTCCGGCGCAGACCTCAATCCCTCAAGCCTGGAGCCGCACCCGACTCCCTTCCCGTTGGCCGGACTGGCCAACTCGTCCCCCTCCGGCCGTCCCCCTTTTGGGACGGAGCAAGCCAGCCTCCCGGAATCCTTTCTCCGCATGGAAGGCGCGTTGGCGGAACGCCTGCTGGGTCCGCCGGTGGTTTTGCCGTCCTGGACCACTAATTTTTTAGTGACCAATTCGGTGGTTCGCTTTGCCGTTAATCGCGCCGGTCAGGTCGTTTCGGCGGTCTTGCTGGCCGGTTCCGGCCTCAAGACGGCGGACGATTCCGCCCTGGCGGCCGTCAATGTCCTGCGCTTTCGCCCGGTGGGGAAAAGCGCCCCGGAACGGGCCTGGGACACGGCCGTCTTTTACTGGAAAACCATCCCGCCGCCATGACCGGGATTTTTCATTATGCCGCGTGAAATAAGACCGCCCAACCTCGCGCCAGCCGCGCTGGCCTGATATGTCCGCCGAGACGCTCATCCGCGCTTATGTGCTTTCTTTGCTTGCGGCCCTTTCGCTGCTGGCCATATATTCGGACATTCGCAGCCGGCGCTTTCGCCCGGCGCGGGAAAAGGACCGGATCTTCCGCTGCGAGCGTTGCGGATTGGTTTATACGGACGATGCGGATGTGGACCGGTCCCGCTGCTCGCAGTGCGGAACCTTGAACGAGCCGATTCAATTTTGAATCCCTCGGCCTGGACCTTTAAGCAAACTGACACTTATGGGAATGTGGATTGGACGAAATAGAAAAGCGCGCGTCACCTATGGTTTTGACGAAATCGCCCTCGTGCCCGGCGCCGTCACCATCAACCCCAACGAGGTGGACACCAGCTTCAACATCCCGCGCAACGACGGCAGCAGCATCACCCTCAAAATCCCCGTCATCGCCAGCGCCATGGACGGCGTGACCGATGTGCGCTTCTGCATCGAGATGGGCAAACTCGGCGGCCTGGGCGTGATCAACCTGGAAGGCGTGCAGACCCGCTACGCCAACCCCTCCGAAGTCCTGGCGCAAATTGTCAAGGCCGGCCGGGACGAGGTCACCGCCCTTATCCAGAAAGTTTATCTCGAGCCGATCAAGGAGGAGCTCATCGCCCAGCGCGTCCAGGAACTCAAGCGGGCCGGCGTCCTGGCCGCCGTCAGTTCCATCCCGCAAAAGGCCGAGCGTTTTGGCGCCATCGCCCAGGAGGCCGGCGCCGATCTGTTTGTCGTCCAATCCACCGTTTCCACCGTCAAACATCTGTCCACCGAATATAAATCCCTCGAACTGGCCGAGTTTTGCCGCAAGTTGAAAATCCCCGTCCTCATCGGCAACGCTGTCACCTATAACGTCACCCTGCAATTGCTGGCCTGCGGCGTGGCCGGCGTCCTCATCGGCGTCGGGCCGGGCGCCGCCTGCACCAGCCGCGGCGTCTTGGGCCTGGGCGTGCCCCAGGTCACCGCCACCGTGGATTGCGCCGCGGCGCGCGATTACCATCACAAGCTGACCGGCCGCTACCTGCCCATCATCACCGATGGCGGCATGAGCAAGGGCGGCGATGTCTGCAAGGCCCTGGCCTGCGGCGCCGATGCCGTCATGGTGGGCAGCGCCTTTGCCCGCGCCGAAGAAGCCCCGGGCAAGGGCAATCACTGGGGCATGGCCACCCCGCACGCCAATTTGCCCCGCGGCACCCGCATCAAAGTCGGTCTCTCCGGCTCGCTCAAACAAATCCTCTACGGCCCGGCCACCGTGGATGACGGTTCGCAGAATCTGGTCGGGGCCATCACCACCTGCATGGGCAGCGTCGGCGCCGCCACCATCCGCCAATTCCAGGAAACCGAAATCATCATCGCCCCCAGCATCAAAACCGAGGGCAAGCTCTTCCAAACCGTCCAAAGCGTCGGCATGGGCGCCCGCTAATCCCCATACCCGTGCGGATGGGCCAGATGCCAGCGCCAGGCGTCGGCGATGATCTGTTCCAGTTTGGGATATTGCGGCTTCCAACCCAGTTCCCGCATCGCTTTCTCCGCCGACGCCACCAGTCGCGGCGGATCCCCCGCGCGCCGCGGTTTTTCCACGAAACTGATCGGCTGGTGGGTGACTTTCTCGCACGCCGCGATCACTTGCTTGACGGAATAGCCGTCGCCGTTGCCCAGGTTGTAAAAGCCGCATTTCCCCGGTTCCAGCGCCAGGATGTGCGCCTGCGCCAAATCCACAATGTGAATGTAATCGCGGATGCATGTCCCGTCCGGCGTCGGGTAATCCGTGCCGTAAATGTCGCAACTGGCCTTCTGCCCCAGCGCCACCTTCAACACGTTGGGAATCAAATGCGTTTCCAGGCGGTGATCTTCCCCGAACTGCGCGCTGGCCCCCGCCGCGTTGAAATAGCGCAACGCCACATATTCCAGCCCGTGAATCTGCCCGAACCAATACAACATTCTCTCGAACATCAGCTTGGATTCCCCGTAAGGGTTGATCGGCCGCTGCGCCAGCTCTTCGGTCATCGGCACCCGCTCCGGCGGGCCGTAGGTGGCGCAACTGGAACTGAAAACAAATTTCTTCACCCCGGCGGCCAACGACGCCTCCAGCAGATTCAGCCCGTTGCAGACATTGTTGCGGAAATACTTGGCCGGGTTGGTCATGGATTCGCCCACCAGCGCGTTGGCGGCGAAGTGCAGCACCGCCGCCGGTTTGGCGTCCCGCAACGCTCCCGCGATGCTGTCGTAATCGCTTAAGCGGGCCTGGATGAAAACGGCCCGGTCGTCCACCGCCCCGCGATGGCCCTCCGACAGATTATCATACACCGTGACATCGTGGCCCGCGTTGAGCAATTCCTCCGCGCAAATCGAACCGATATAACCCGCCCCGCCAGTGACAAATACATTCATGCCCGCAAGCTTAGGCCGGGGAAAGGTTTGCCTCAACACGAAAACACAGAGACCATCCGCCCGGCGCCCCTGCGTCCCCCCCGGCTGAAAAAGCTCGTAAATCCCAAGGCCGCCGCCATAAACATATCCCGTTGTTAGAGATCGCCAATTTGCAAATTGATTTCGCCTCCGCCGGCCGCCGCCTCCGCGCTGTGGACGGCGTTTCCTTTTCCATCGCCGCGGGGGAAACCTTTTGCCTGGTCGGCGAAAGCGGCTGCGGCAAGAGCGCCACCGCCCTGTCCATCGCCCGCCTGCTGCCGTCGCCGCCGGCCCATTACGCCGGCGGCACAATTTTGCTTGACGGAGTGGATGTCCTGCGCGCCGGCCGGCGCCAGTTGCGCCAAATCCGCGGCGGCGTGGTCGGTTACGTCTTCCAGGAGCCGGGCGCTTCGCTCAATCCGGTTCACCGCGTCGGCGCGCAAATCAAGGAGATGCTCCAACTCCACCGTCCCGCCGCCGCCACCGGGGCCGAAGTGCTGCGCCTGCTCAAACTGGTCGGCATCCCCGCGCCGGAATCGCGCCTGAAAAATTACCCCCACGAAATGTCCGGCGGCATGCAGCAGCGCGTCCTCATCGCCATGGCCCTGGCCGCCCAGCCCAAGCTCCTGGTCGCCGACGAACCCACCACCGCCCTGGATGTCACCATTCAGGCGCAAATTCTCGATTTGCTGCAAAACCTCAAGCAAAGCCTTGGCATGAGCCTGCTCCTCATCACCCACAACCTGGGCATTGTCGGTGAAATCGCCGACCGCGTCGCCGTCATGTATGCCGGCCAAATCGTCGAAATCGCCCCCGCCCGCCTGTTGTTGACGCGCCCCTTGCATCCTTACACCCGGGCCTTGATCGCCTCCGTCCCAAAGCTCGGCGCGCCGGACGAACGCCTGCGCTCCATCCCGGGAAACGTGCCCGCGCTCGACGCCATGCCCGCCGGCTGCCGTTTCCATCCCCGCTGTGCGGAGGCGCGGCCTGATTGCCAGATGAAAAAACCCGAACTCATCGAAGTCGAACCCGCCCGCTGGGTGCGCTGTCCATACTGGGGTTGTGTTGTCTGACCGGTTATGTCAACTTGGACACATGAATGAGATCACATTCCAGGTCGAACCTTGCCGGGAAACCGGCGGCTTCGTGGCGCGATGGGACGCGCCGGGAGGCGGAGGCATCACAACGCAGGGAGATTCCTTGACAGAACTCCACGCCATGATTTCCGACGCCGTCGGTGGCTATTTCGAAGCCAACCAACGCCCTCATTTTATCCGCCTCCATTTTGTAGAAGACCTGGTATTCGCCTTCTCGTGAAGATGCCTCGCGATGTGACCGGGCGCGAAGCCGCCCGCGCTTTGCAGCGTTTGGGTTTTGTTCAGATCCGCCAAACCGGTTCCCACCTGATCATGCGGAAAGAAAGTCGAACCGTGGTTGTCCCCCAGCACAAGCCGATCAAACCGGGCACGCTCAAGGGCCTCATCGAACAAGCAGGCCTTACTCGCGATGAATTTGCGGCAGAATTGTAACGCTGCGTTGGCATGAACCCCCTCCCCGCCGCCAATCCCCTTCTCGAAGTGCGCGACCTCCAAGTCCGCTTCCCGGTCCGGCGCGGCCTCTTCACCCGCGCGCGCGCCTTCGTCAAAGCCGTGGACCGGGTCAGCTTCACCATCCAGCCGGGCGAAACCCTGGGACTCGTCGGCGAAAGCGGCTGCGGCAAGACCACCCTGGCCCGCGCCATCGTCCGCCTCATTAAACCGGCCGCCGGCAGCATCTGGCTGGCGGGCGAGGACATCGCCGCCCTGAGCGCCGCGCAAATGCGCGCCCGCCGCCGGATTTGCCAGATGATTTTCCAGGACCCCTTCGGCTCGCTCGATCCGCGCCTGACCATCGGCCAGATCATCGGCGAAGCGCTGGAAATTCATCGTCTGGGCGCAACCGCCGCCGAGCGCGCCCGCAGAATCGCCCAACTCCTCACCGATGTCGGCCTGGATCCCGCCCAGGCGCAGCGTTACCCCCACGAATTCAGCGGCGGTCAGCGCCAGCGCATTGGCATCGCCCGCGCCCTGGCCGTCGAACCCAAACTCATCGTCTGCGACGAACCCGTCAGCGCCCTCGACGTTTCCGTGCAGGCGCAAATCATCAATTTGCTGCAAGACCTCCAGCGCCGGCGCGCCGTGGCCTATTTATTTGTGGCCCACGATCTGGCCGTGATCGAGCACATCAGCCGCCGCGTCATGGTGATGTATCTGGGCAAAATAGTTGAAACCGGCCCTGTCCAGTCCGTCGTGCAAACCCCCAATCACCCCTATACAAAAGCCCTGATCTCCGCCGTCCCGCAAATTGACCCCGCAACCCGCCGTCCGCGCCTCATTCTGCCCGGCGAAATCCCGTCCCCGATAGATCCGCCGCCAGGCTGTCCCTTCCATCCCCGCTGTCCGATTGCCGAACCCCGTTGCCGGACCGAGCCGCCCGTCTTGCGCGAGATTGCCCCCGCCCATTGGGCCTCCTGCCATCTCGCCAAGTAGCGCAGGGCAGGGGACTCTCATTCTTAATCTTAATCCTAATCTTAATCCTAATCTCTGAATTCAGGCACGGCAGGGCAAGGGGATACACTACAACCCTCCTGTCAACACGGGCCAATACGAAGCAGTGGACACACGCACGGCGCAAGCCTCTACGTAAATCGCCGCTTGCCGCCAGGCGGGTGCAGGATTAAATTCACGGCATGAGTTATCGGACCGTTGAAGTCGAAATTGACCATGGACACGTTCTGGCCAAAGGGGCGGAGAGCCTGCCCGAGAAAGCCACCGGCCTGCTCACCATTTTCCCATCGGCTGCGGCGAACCACGCCGCCCTCTCCCCGTTGCAGGCCTTGGAATTACTGCAAAACCATCTCCACCTCGATTCCACCAAGGCGGCCAAATGGATGACGTCCGTGCGCGAAGCCAGACGTTGATGCCCGCATGGTCCAGCACGATTCACTAGGTGGCCATTCGCTGCGGTGCGAAACTGGCGACCAGCAACACTGCTGATTTTCAACCATTCCTGGCCCACAGCTTGATTTTGGCCTGAATCCCGTAAAATTATTGTGCCGAATCTTTGCGCCTTTGCGTTAAAATGCGCTTTTTTGGCAACCCACTCCAGCACTCCAACACTCCGTTTGCTCAACATCAGTCTCCTTTGGCAGGCAAAACCGCCTTTCCCACAAACTATTTTCACTTTTGCAAATCCACTTGTTTGGGGGCAAAACCACTTTGACCGGGTGTTTATAAGGCTTTTATTGGGGTCGAAGACCCCGTTTTTCGGCATGCATTTTGTACCCACGGTGGGCAGTCGCTTTTTCAAATCCGTGGTTTAATAGTCCCATGAACCCTAAATTAACATTAGTCGAGCCGGAACATGCCAGCCACGGCACCGATGGGGCAGGGGATGCCACCCCGCGACCAAGCCCTGCGCGTCTCCCAAATTGAGAAACAGCGACGAATCGGGCGCGCCGCCAGCCCCAAATTTCAGTTATTTTCACCTAGTTTCACCTAATTTCACTTGTTTTCAGCTAGTTTCAGTTCCGCAGGCCAGGGGGGCAGGGAAGGGGAGACAACTTCCCGCCGCCAAAAGCGCCGCCTGAATCCGTCCCATAAATTCCATAAGTCCCATCCGGTCCGCATTCACTATTCACTATTCAAAATTCACCATTCCCCTTAATCTTGCACCGCAAATGGACGCCGCGCACATTAGAAATTTCAGCATTATTGCTCACATTGATCACGGGAAGACCACCCTCTCCGACCGCCTCCTCCACCGCACCGGCACCATCGCCACCCGCGAAATGGAGGAGCAATTGCTCGATTCCATGGACTTGGAGCGCGAGCGGGGCATCACCATCAAGGCCCATCCCGTCACCATGCGCTACACGGCCAAAAATGGCGAAACTTACGAGCTGAACCTCATTGACACCCCCGGCCACGTGGATTTTTCCTACGAAGTCTCCCGCAGCCTCAGCGCCTGCGAAGGGGCGTTGCTGGTCATTGACGCCGCCCAGGGCGTCGAGGCCCAGACGGTGGCCAATGTCCACCTGGCCATGAAACAAAATCTCACCATCATCCCCATCATCAATAAAATTGACCTGCCCCACGCCGACATCCCCCAGACCAAAATCGCAGATGGAAGACATCCTGGCCATTCCGGGCGACACCGCCATTCTGGCCAGCGCCAAGGAGGGGATCGGCATTGACGAAATTCTCGAGGCCATCGTCGCGCGCATTCCGCCGCCCAAACCCACCGGCGCGCCTTCCGTGCAGGCCCTCGGCTTCGATTCCTACTTCGACACCTACAAAGGCGTCGTCACCCATGTCCGCATCTTCAACGGCGAATTGCAGCCGGGCATGCACGTCAAACTGCTGCACTCCGGCAAAACCGTCGAAGTCAAGGAAGTCGGCAGCTTCAATCCCAAACCCTACGTCCGCGAGAAATTGGAGACCGGCGAAACCGGCTACATGACCGCCAACATCAAGAGCCCCAAGGAAGTCAAGATGGGCGACACCATCACCGACGCCAGAAACCCGTCGCCCGTCCTGGCCGGGTTCAAGGAACTCCATCCCGATGGTTTTCAGCGGCCTGTATCCCGATCAACACCGCCGACTACGAACACCTCAAGGCCAATCTGGCCAAGCTCCAGCTCAACGACTCCGCCTTCGTCTATCAGCCGGAAAGTTCCGTCGCTCTGGGCTTCGGCTTCCGCTGCGGCTTCCTCGGCCTGCTCCATCTGGAAATCGTCCAGGAACGCCTCCGGCGCGAATACGGCATGGACATCATCGCCACCTACCCCAGCGTCGTCTATCGCGTCACCATGACCGACGGCGCCGTCAAGGAGGTGGACAACCCCGCCTTCCTGCCCGAAGCCGAACTATATTGAGAAGATTGACGGAGCCGATGGTCAAGGTCCTTCGTCATCTGCCCCAACGAGTACATCGGCGACATGATGGCCCTCATTGCCGAGAAACGCGGCGCTGGTGGACCACACCGAGACCCTCGACCCCCGCCGCGTCATGCTGACCAGCACGCTGCCGCTTGAACGAAATTCTCATTGACTTCCACGACCGCATCAAAAGCATCACCCGCGGCTTCGGCTCCATGGATTACGAGCACGCCGGCTACCAGCAGTCCGACATGGTCAAGTTGGACATGCTGGTCAACGGCGAGTCGGTGGACGCCTTTTCCTGCATCGTCCATCGTGCCAAGGCGGAGGGCAGGGGACGCGCCCTGGCCGCCAAACTCAAGGAAGTCATCCCGCGCCAGCAATACCAGGTCGCCATCCAGGCCGCCATCGGCGGCAAAATTGTCGCCCGCGAAACCGTCAGCGCCCTGCGCAAGGACGTCACCGCCAAATGCTACGGCGGCGATATCACCCGCAAACGCAAGCTCCTGGAAAAGCAAAAAGAGGGCAAGAAACGCATGAAATCCTTCGGCTCCGTCAACATCCCTCAGGAAGCCTTCATCGAGGTCCTCAAAGCATGAAGCTGCGCTGGATTCTCTCCCGCCAGTTCCGCCATGCCTCCGATCTGTGCGGCCACCTCCGCAAACTCCGCCGCGCCCAATGCGACCTCCTCGCCCCGCAAGACCTCCAACTCCTCGAGGCCGCCTTGCAGGAGACCCAAGCCGCCCTCAATGCCCGCGCCGACGACCAAACCCTGGCCGCCCGCGCCGCCGATTTGGAAAACGCCGCCCAACAATGCCTCCGCCCGTATCCGCACCCCGAATGGCGCGACAACGTGGAAGTCCTCCTCGTCGCCATCGCCATCGCCATGAGCATCCGCACCTTTTTCGCCCAGCCCTTCAAAATCCCCACCGGCTCCATGCAGCCGACCCTGTATGGCGTCCAGGTCCGGGACTGCCGCGCCGATCCCCATTTTGTCATGCCGGGACTGTTGCGGCGCGTTTATGAATTTGCCGTGCATGGCGCCATCTACCATCAAGTCATTGCCCAGGCCGACGGCGAATTCGATCATGCCGGCCCCTTGCAACATGCTTTCGGCCTGGTCAACAAACAAACATTTTGGGTGCGCGACCGCACCGGCGCGCTCCGGCCCATCACGGTGTGGGGCGGCCCGGACGAAAGCCAGTTTGACTCCACCGAACGCCGCCTGGGTCTGGTGGACGACGTTCACATGCCCAACCGTTTCCACAAAGGCGGCGCCATCCTCCAATTCATCGAATACACCGGCGACCATTTGTTCGTGGACCGCCTGACCTATAATTTTCGCCGGCCGAAACGCGGAGAAATTATTGTTTTCAAAACCAAGGGCATTCCCATTCCCGGCCAAACCGCCGACCAGTTTTACATCAAGCGCCTGATTGGCCTGCCAGGGGAGAGCATCAGTATTGGCGATGACCGCCATGTCCGCGTCAACGGAGTTCGTTTGGACGCCTCCACGCCGCACTTCGCAAACGTCTATGGATTTGATCCGAATACCAAGGCGCGCGAAAGCCACTACAGCGGCCACGTCCTGCACCCCGGCAGCCAACTCAAGACCAGCGCCGACAAGCTGATCGTCAAGGAAAAGCACTATGCCGTGTTTGGCGACAACACCATGAACAGCGCCGATTCGCGCTACTGGGGTGGTTTCTGGCAACAAAACATCGTGGGCCGGGCCTGGCTTGTCTATTGGCCATATTCCGCCCGTTTCGGCTTCGCCCTCAACCGATGAAAACCAGCCCAACAGCCTCCATTCACCGAATTCGACCCGCTCACTTTACTTCGCACAATGTTTGTTATATTCACTTTAATTTACCGCCAACGGCCCCTGGCCAAATGAGCCTATCGCCCTCTTTGACAAGTTATTATGGCTTCACCACCCTTCTTGGGCGGGCCGTCGCGTTGCCAAACCTACCCGCCCACGTCACGATTCCTGGGAGCCTGTTTTGAAAATAACGGATACTGACTTTCTGCCGGTCGTCCAGCGGGAATTGCGCGAAGGCGCGCGGCGCCCGTTCAATTACTGGTTGCGCGTGGCCGGCGCGACCGCGGCCGTCTTGCTGCTCTATTTCATCAACCAAAGCGCCGGCGGCAATCAAGCGGCGGAGGGGCTTCGCCTTTTCACCGGTCTGCACGAAATGTTGCTGGTGCTGATTTGCGCCATGGTCCCCGCCATGAGCGCCGACTGCATCGCCCGCGAAACCCGCGAGGGCACGCTCGGCTTGCTTTTCCTGACGCCGCTGACCGCGATGGGCATTGTGGTGGGCAAAGGACTGGTGCAGGCCTTTCGCGCGTTTACCCTTTGGCTGGCCGTCCTGCCGGTCATCATCATTCCGTTCCTGTCGGGAGGCGTCACCGGCGGCGATGTTGCCAGCGCCATCACCATCGAATTCTGTGTCACCTTGCTCTGTCTGGCGGCGGGCATCCTCGCCTCGTCCCTGGCCAGGGCGCGCAGCACCGCCTTCCTTCTGGCGGCCGGCTTTGCCGTGTGGTTCGTCTGTCTTTTTGGCGGAGTGCTTGGCTTGGGCTGGTTTTGGCAGCTTCGCGGACTGGGTCAACCTGTACAGTTGACACAAATTACGAGCTTGGGCCAATCCCTCATCACAGGACAATCCGGTGGCAACCGGGTGATCGGCCAGCAGATGGCGCGCCCCTTTGCCGCATCGGGCCGTCTCTATCCTTCCTCCACGCCTGCTTACACCGGCATCTGGAATGGCCCCAACGGCCCAATTGTGGTGTCATATTCAATGGTTTCATATTCGCCGTCCCTGGTGCAATCGCCCTCCGGCTGGAGCGCCTATCTCTCCGCCCCCGCGACCCGCCTCGTCTGGCGCTCGCTCCTGCTGGAATGCTGGCTGGCCGTTCCCCTGCTCTTTTACCTGGTCCTCCGATTCGCCGCGCTTCGCATCGCCCGTTCCTGGCATGACCAACCCCCTTCCCTCCGGCGCGAAGCCTGGATCAAAACCTGGTGCGTGCCCCTGGCGCGGCGGCGTTTCGCCCGCAAAATGCAGCGGACCCTGGACTGGAATCCCATCGCCTGGCTGCAACAGTATTCCTGGAAAGCGCGCCTCAGCAAATGGGGGCTTTGCCTGGCATTTGTGGCGCTCGAATGCGCTGTCACCACCGGGTGTCCTTCCGAAATGCTGGACGCCCAATCCATTATGCTGCTCATTTTGGCAGCGGCCTTCACTTTTGTCGGCGTCAACAGTTTCTTGACAGAGAAAAAGTCCGGGGCGCTGGAATTGCTTCTCGTCACCCCCGTCTCACCCGATCAAATCATCTTCGGCCGCGTCTGGGGATTGTGGAAACAATTCCTGCCGGCGGCGGTGACTCTCCTGCTGATCTGGCTGGAGGCGGAAAACCTGGCCTCCATTTCCTTCAATGCGGGTTGGCCTCCATGGCAGCGTCCTGGAAATGGCGGACTCCTTTGGAGCCTCCTGACCTCGCCGCTGAGTCCGGGCAATCTGCGCATCTATACAATCGGCGGCGGATTTTATTACTCGAATATCTTCAATCGGACCGCGGATCCGATCTTCCAGGCATTCGTCACCGCCATCGGATTTCTCACCCTGCCGGTCTTTGCCACCTATTTCGCCCTTCGTGTCAAGAATATCATTGTGGCCGCGGTCCTGACCTGGCTCGCCCTGTTCCTCTGCCCCTTCTTTGCCTTCTCCGTCCTTGGCTTCCTCTCCGGTTTCTTCGGCGTCCGCTTGACGCCGGCGTCGCTCTACGCGGGAGTATTTCTGGCGAACGCGGCCTTCGCCCTCCTCGCCTGCTTCCTCCTCCGCCACAGCCTTTCCCGGCGCATTTATTCTTTTTGACTCTTGCGGCGGGATGGTGGGCGATGAGGGATTCGAACCCCCGACCAACAGCGTGTAAAGCTGCTGCGCTACCACTGCGCTAATCGCCCCGGACCCCACTCTACATTTTATCCCCTGCCCGTGACGAGTCTAATCCGCGCCCCGGAACATTCACTGCCGGACTTCGCCGGCGAAGCCCTGCTGCCGCAGCGCCTCGTAAAGAACCAGGGCCACGCAATTGGACAAATTGAGCGAGCGCACCCGCCCATGAAACATCGGGATGCGCAGCCAGCCGTCCCGGTAACGGTCAAGTATTGCTTTGGGCAGTCCGGCCGTTTCCCGTCCAAAAACCAGGCAGTCGTCCGCGGCGTATTTCACGCCGGCATAATTCTTCGGCCCGTTGGATTCAATCAGCCAGAGGCGGGCCTGCGGCGGAAGCTGTTTTTCAAACTCGCTCCAGCCGGCCCACCGATGCCAGTCCAGGTGCGGCCAGTAATCCAGGCCCGCGCGTTTGAGTTCCTTGTCCTCCAGCGCAAAGCCGAACGGTTCGATCAAATGCAGCGTCGTTCCCGTGGCGGCGCACAGCCGCGCCACGTTCCCGGTGTTCGGCGGAATCTCCGGCTCAACCAAAACGACATTCATCGGGATAAATCCAACGGAGTGATGGAGTGATGGAGTGTTGGGTTCGAACACATCACTCCAACACTCCATCACTCCGTTTGCTTCCGTACCTCACTTTCCACAACACCAAGCCATGCGCCGGCGCCGTCATGCCGGCGGCCCGGCGGTCTTTGCGCCGCAGAATTCCCGCGATGCCGTCCGGGGCGATCTTCCCCTGCCCTGCCTGCACCAGCGTTCCCACAATGCCCCGGCACATCTTGTAGAGAAATCCGTCCCCCTCCATGATGAACGTCAGCAGCGGGCCGCGCCGTTTGATCTCGCACCGCCGCAAAGTGCGCACGGTGGATTTCATTTCATAACTCCGCGCGCCGGCGAGCGATTTAAAATCGTGCCGGCCCGGAAAAAATTTCGCCGCCGCGCGCATCGCGGCCAGATCCAGCGGACGGGCCACATGCCAGGCCTGCGCGCGCAGCAGCGGATTCATCGCCGCGGCGTTCCACACCAAATAACGGTATTCCTTTCCCAGGGCGTCGAAGCGCGCGTCGAAATCCGCCCGGCAGCGCGCCGCCGCCATGATGCGCACATCGGCGGGAAGATGCGCGTTGAGGGCCAGCGCCAGTTTGGAGGCCGGCATCCGGCAGCCCGGCATTTGCACCTGCGCCACCAAGCCCAGCGCATGAACCCCGGCGTCGGTGCGGCTGGAACTGTGCAGGCGGCTGATGGCCGCTCCGGGAAAAATCCTGGACAGCGCCTCCTCGATCCGTTGCTGCACGCCCACGCCGGTTTTCTGCGCCTGCCACCCGGCGTAATGCGTGCCGTCGAAAGCGATGGTCAATTTGAATTTCACGGCCCGTCATTCCTCCGAATTGTCAGAACGGACCGCGCCGGCCTCCAGATAACTCTGCAACAAAATAGCCGCCGCGCTTTGGTCCACTCTTGTTTTGCGCTGTTCGCGGCTCAGGCCGGCTTGGATCAAAAAACGGTTCGCCTGCACCGTCGTCAGCCGCTCGTCCCAGGTTTTGACCGGAATACCCAGCGCCTCCTTCAGTGTGGCGGCAAACTGCCGCGCCGATTCCGCCGCCGGTCCGTAGGTCCCGTTCATATTGCGCGGCAAACCGACCAGAATTTCCCGCACCTGCCGTTCTTTGACGATCTCCTCGATCCGCTCCAAAGCTTTCGCGAACGGCTCCGCCGGGATGAACTCCAGCGGCTGCGCGAGGCTGGCCGTCTCATCGCTCAGCGCCACCCCGATCCGTTTCGTCCCATGATCCAAGGCCAGAATTCTCGTATTCAAAGAAATAATTGGCCGATGGTTTTCATTGGCAAGAAAAGTCGTCCGTATGCCGCGATCTTCACGCGGAGACGATCTTTAAGCAACGGTGGGCGGCAGCTCTGAGACGCCTGTTTGGCTTTGGTGGTGCCAGCAACGCCCTGGCAAATCTATGCGAATCAGGTCCGCTGAGCCGTCTGACTCTCAACTGGCGCCTCTCTGGGATTGGGTTTGTTTTCATGCCCGGATTATCCGCAATTTTCTGGAGAAGTTATCGAAAGCAAGCCGCGGCAACTACTTGGAGCCTTTGTTCCTGCCTTGACCATTGCGGGAGGAAGGTGCGGTATGAAAGCCGATGACAAGCATAAAATCCACAAAATCACACGAGTCATCCTCATGCCAGACAGTCAACATTTTGTAATTCGGCGAAGGAGAAATGAAATCACGATGGGGAACTTTCAGTTCCCGACCGTCTGCCAAGTTCACTGAGAACGGCTGGAATGGAGTCGCTTCAATCAAACGGCGCAAGGTTTCAGCTTTCATGACGCCGACAATATACGCCATGCAATGTCGCTCTGGCAAGATTTCCCAGTTCCGAATTCGCCGCGCCCCTTAAAGTGTCGCGAGCGCCTTTCTTGCTGCCATCACCGTTTTTTCGATGTCCGCCGGCGTGTGCGCCAGCGAAAGGAAACCCGCTTCAAATTGCGACGGCGCAAGATAAATCCCCTCCTCCAGCATCGCGTGAAAATACTTGGCAAACCGCGCCCGGTCGCTGCGCAGGGCGTCCGCCAGATTATGAACCGGCTGATCGGTGAAATAGCCGCAGAACATCGAGCCGAGGCGGTTGAACCGCACCGCTATTTTCGCGCTCCGGGCCGCTTCTTTCATGCCGGCTTCCAGCGCCGCGCCGGCTTCCTCAAGTTTGGCATAAACATTCCCCGCCGCAAGCTCCTCCAGCGCCGCCAGGCCCGCCGCCATGGCCAGCGGATTGCCGCTCAGCGTGCCGCCCTGATACACCGGGCCGCACGGCGCCAGGCAATCCATGATTTCCGCCCGCCCGCCAAACGCGCCCACCGGCAAACCGCCGCCGATGATTTTTCCAAAACAACTTAAATCGGGCTTGAGGCCGAAGCGTTCCTGCGCGCCGCCCAACGCCAGGCGAAAGCCCGTCATCACCTCGTCGAAAATCAGCAGCGCGCCTTGTGCCGCGGTGATC
Organism: uncultured Verrucomicrobiae bacterium; assembly: GCA_963707025.1. GTDB lineage: Bacteria > Verrucomicrobiota > Verrucomicrobiia > Limisphaerales > Palsa-1400 > JBEKOF01. The sequence continues at coordinate 31,079 of CAVPOM010000014.1, forward strand.
TCGCGCAGAAATTCCAGGTAGCCCGGTTTGGGCAAATACAAACCCGCGTTGCCCGGAACCGGCTCCACAATAATTCCCGCGATCTGCTTTGAATTCGCCGCGAACGCCGCCCGCACCGCCTCGCTCTCGTTGTAGGGCAGAACAATGGTGTGTTGCGTAAAAGCCGCCGGCACCCCGGCGCTGTCCGGGTTCCCAAAGGTCAGCGCGCCCGATCCCGCTTTGACCAGCAGCGAATCGGCATGGCCGTGATAACAGCCCTCAAACTTGATGATTTTGTCGCGCCCCGTAAAACCGCGCGCCAGCCGGATGGCCGACATGCACGCCTCCGTTCCCGAATTGCACATCCGCACCTTTTCCACGCTGGGCAGGGCCGTGCAGATGAACCGCGCCATCCGGACCTCCAGCGGATTGGGGATGCCGAAACTGGTCCCCTGCCCTGCCGCGTCTTGCACCGCCGCAATAATTTTCGGATGCGCATGACCCAAAATGGCCGGTCCCCACGTCCCCACATAATCCACGTAATCATTTCCATCCACGTCGAAGACGTGCGCGCCCTGTGCCCGGTTGACGAAGAACGGCTGGCCTCCCACCGCGCGAAAAGCCCGCACCGGCGAATTCACCCCGCCCGGAATATAGCGCAGCGCCTCGGCAAAAAGCGCTGTGGATTTGGTTCTAGATGGCATCATCATCCCTCCCGGTATCGTTGCGCGATCGGGATACGCCGGCCCACCCCGAAAGCTTTGGTCGTCACTTTTAATCCCGGCGCGGCCTGGCGGCGTTTGTACTCGTTGAGTTCGATCAGGCGAACCACCCGCCGCACGTCCGCCTCGTTGAATCCCAGCGCCACGATTTCGGCCAGCGACTTGTTTTCCACTACGGAACGTTCCAGGATCGCGTCCAGAATCTCGTATGGCGGCAACGAGTCCTGGTCGGTCTGGTTGGGGCGCAATTCCGCCGACGGCGGTTTGGTCAGGGACGACGTTGGGATGAGTTCGCGCTGGCGGTTGATCCATCGGGCCAGCCGATACACCATCGTTTTGGGAACGTCGCTGATCACCGCCAGCCCGCCGCACATGTCGCCGTAGAGCGTGCAATAACCCACCGCCAGTTCGCTTTTATTGCCGGTTGTCAACACCAGGGAGCCAAACTTGTTGGACAGCGCCATTAAAATCAAGCCGCGCAACCGCGCCTGGATGTTCTCCTCCGTGGTGTCTTCCGCCAGCCCGCGGAACACCGGCTGCAATTGTTGGCGCACCGAGGCGAACGGCGGCTCGATCGGGATGACATCGTAGGCGATGCCCAGCCGTCCGGCCAGGAGGCGCGCGTCATCCAGGCTGCCCTGCGACGAATACTGCGAGGGCATCGAGACGACCCGCACATTCTTCGCCCCCAGCGCCTCCACCGCCAGGCAGGCCACCAGCGCCGAATCAATCCCCCCGCTCAATCCCAGCACCGCCGATTTGAACCCGCATTTCCGCATGTAATCCCTCAGCCCCAGCACCAGCGCGTTGTAAATGTTCTCCTCCTCCGCTACCGCCGGCGCCGGGATGACGGGGCTGTTCGCCGTGTCCACCACCACGAAGTCCTCCTCGAACGACTTGGCCCGCGCGATCAGCTCTCCCGCCGCGTTGAAGGCCATGCTGCTGCCGTCAAATATAAGTTCATCGTTTCCGCCCGCCATGTTGCACAGCAGCACCGGCCGCCGCGACTTGTGCGCCAGGCTGGCCAGCATCTCCTGCCGCAATTTCTCCTTGCCCACGTTCCAGGGCGACGCCGAGATGTTCAACAGGATTTCCGCCCCGGCGGATACCAGCCCGGCGATGGGATTGGCGCGATATAGCCTGTGCGGCCAAAAATCCTCGTCGTTCCAGATGTCCTCGCAGATGCTCAGTCCGCACGGGTGCCCGTTCACCGCCACGGGCGCATTGTCTTTTCCCGGCTCAAAATAACGGTCTTCATCAAAAACATCGTAGGTGGGCAGCAATGTTTTCAGGCGCGTGGCCGCGATTTTTCCCCCTTGCAACAGGGCCGCTTCATTGGTGCAGGGTCGGCCGGGCGCGGTTTTATTCTCTCCCGCGTAGCCGACCAGGAGGGCGGTTTTGCCGCTGGCGGCCGCCAGGCGCTGGAGCGCCTCCAGGTTTTTGGCGATGAAATCCTTTTTCAGCAAAAGATCGCGCGGCGGATAGCCGGGGATGCTCAATTCGGGAAACACCACCAGGTCGAGCAACTCCGCCTCGCCTCGCCGGGCCGCCTGCAGGATTTTGGCTTCGTTGCCGGCCAGGTCGCCGACGGTGGGGTTGATCTGGGCAAGGGCTATTCTCATTATTGTGGTTGGCCAAATTTATCGGGCAGGACCACGTTTGGGCGTGAAGGTTTCTGCAAAACTCCCGTGCTCGGTGCGCACCAGCGTCCCCACGCCAATATGATGCTGCTCAAACCAGCCGTGGCTGGTTTCCAGCACATATTGCACATTGCTGGCGGTGGCAGCGACCAGGTTGGTGCTGTCGGGCTGAAAATCGTGCAGTTCCAAAATAATCCCGGACGGGTCAATGTAAGCGCCGGAAAGAGCCAGCGGGCAATTCTTCGTCCAGAGGGTGGGCTGCGTCGGCCGCCCCAGGACAAACAACATCCCGCCGTTCTCCTCGATATTGGTTCGATACATCATCCCGGCAATGAGCTGTTCCGTCGTTACCGCCAGCTCGGCCGTCATTTCTTCTGTCCCCAGCCACACTTTCATCGTGCGCAATTTCGGCAGCGCCTGGGTCGGCAACTGCCGCAGGACCGCGCGTGGAAACGCGACGGCGGACGCTGGCGCGGGAGCGGGCGGAGGCGGCGCCGGGGCAGCCTCTTTCCGGCAAGCCCCGGCCATCAATCCCGCTCCGGCCATTGCTGTAACCACACCCCAGTTCATAAACGCACAGGATGCTGGCGGCGCCGCCGGATTTCAATCAAACAGTGCAATGCTTCCGTGACGGCGGCAGGCGCCGTCGGAGCGCGCCCGTCTCCGGGCACAGCAACGTCCAGCCTCCCGCGCCACCCGGCAAATACGGACGCTGCCGATTCTCCGGGAAAAGCTGCGCCGGGGGACGGGCGCGCGCCTCCTCCGACACCTTGCGGAAAGGCTGGACTTTCTCCCTCGTTCCGCCAATCAATGGAGCATGCTGAACCACCTTTGCACTCTGGGCCTGGCCCTGCTCGTGACGGTCGCGTCCAGCGCCCGGGCCGGCGACAGCGGCCTGAATGTCATCGTCGTCGTCAACCAAAACAGCAGCAATTCCGTCCAGCTTGGCAACGATTATTGCGAACAGCGCGGGGTGCCGCCGCAAAACCTCTTTCGCATGACCGATTGGACGGGCGGTGCGATCAATTGGCAGCAGGGCGATTTTGAAAGTTATCTGCTCAATCCGCTGCTGGCCATGCTGTCCAGCCGCGGCCTGACCAATCAAGCCGGGATCGTCCTGCTCTCAATGGACATCCCCTACCGCGTTATAAACGACGACAGCCAGAACGGCACCACTTCGGCGCTCTTTTACGGATTCAAAACCAACACCGCGCCGCCGCCGGGCATGGGCCTGCCAGACAGTTGCTCCCTGCCCGTTGATTCGACCAACAGCTACGCCTACAGCGAATTGCCCTTCGCCCTGGCGGAGCCGGCCACCGCCGCCACCAACGCCTTCCTGGCCGTGATGCTGACGGACACCAATCTGGCCCAGGCGGAGGCCACCCTGGCGCGGGGCGTGGCCAGCGACAGCTCCTTTCCGCCGGAGACGGTCTGGCTGGAGAAAACCTCGGACACGGCGCGCAACGTGCGATTCATTTTGTTTGACAACGCCATTCAAGAGTGCCGCGCGCGGAACAACAACGCCGTGCGGCGAACCAACTCCGATTCCACCGCGTTGACGGACGCGCTGGGACTGGACACCGGCCTGACCGATTTCTCGCTGCCGGCCGACGCCTTCCTCCCGGGTGCGGTGGCGGACAACTTGACGTCCTTTGGCGGGTATATTTTGGAGAACTCGGGCCAGACGCCGCTGCTGGCCTTCCTGGAGGCGGGCGCCTGCGGCAGTTACGGCACGGTGGTCGAGCCGTGCAACTACACCTACAAGTTTCCGGACCCGATGGTGTACTTCTACCGGAACCGCGGCTTTTGCCTGGCGGAAGCCTATTACCAAAGTCTGCCCAACCCGTACGAGGGCTTGATGGTTGGCGAACCGTTGTCGGCGCCTTTTGCCTGGCCCGGCTCGGCCGTCTGGATATCCCCGGCCGAGGGCAGCGTGCTCAGTGGTTTGGCCACCTTCAATCTCTCCTTCTCCGCCGCCTCCACCAACCTGCCGCTGGCGCAGGTGGACTTGTTTGTGGATGGCGGCTTCGTCCAGACCGTGACCAACCTGACGCCCGGCGCCGGCAACATTCTTTCCGTGACCATCGCCGGCGTCACGGCCAGTTACACGGTGGCTGGCGGCGATTCGCTCGCTTCCGCCGCCAGCGGGCTGGCGTCCGCCCTGGCGGCGCAGCAAACCAACACCGGCGTGCAGGCGGGTGCCGTGGGTGACCCGCTTGGTGCTGCGGTCACAGAATGTGGCCACGCTGGGCGGCCAGATCACGCTGCAAGCCGGCGCGGCCATTGGCACGGCGGCGGCCCTGACCTCGTTCGCCACGCCGGCGCAGCCAACATTTCTGGATAGCACCGCCTACGGCTACCACTTGGTGCAGGCCAGCAATAATCCGAGCACGAATGACTGGCTGCAACTGACCTTCATTCTAACCAACGGCACGCCGGTGACGGTCGCCGTCACTAACACCCAATCCGGCACGACTATCACCGCGTTCCTCCAGGCCCTGATGAACCAAATCAATGCCAATCCCGCCCTGCACGCCGTCGGCGGCGCCAACGCTTCCGACCTGCTGGAGTGGGGCAACGGCTCCTACGGCTTCCTGGTCAACGCCGCCTCTCCCGGCTGGCCGGCCGCGCAAATCCAGACTGTCTTCACCGGCTCAACCGACTTGGGCATAACGCCCCCCGCCACCAACACGCTCGACGACAATGCCGCCGACTTGCAACCCCGCGCCCATGTCTATCTCAGTTCCGGGACTGCGTCACTGCCGGTGAGCTTTACAGTGGACACCACGCAGTTCGCCGACGGATTCCACGACTTGACTGCGGTGGCGTACGAGGGCACCAGCGTCCGCACGCAGACCCGGGTGGAGCGGATGGTGCAATTCCGCAACACGGCGCTCTCCGCCACCTTCGCCGCGCTTTCGCCCGCCGCCAACGGAGATCTTCAGTTTGCCATCGCCGCCAGCGCCACCAATATCGCCCGGATCGAGTTATTTAGCACGGGCGGCTCGGTTGCCGTGGCGGCCAGCCAGGCGGCGGCGGATCTGGCGGCCCCGGCGGCAATCTTGGGTGCCGGCCTGCATCCTTTCCATGCCGTCGTGACGGACACCAACGGCCATCAGTATCAGACGCCAACGGTCTGGGAACAAGTGCCGGCGTTGCAACTGAGCGTCAGCGGGCCGCCGCTGGCGCTGAACTGGCCGGCGATCGCGGGTCGGCAGTACAGCATTTTGGCCGCGACCAGCCTCGGCGGTGCCTTTGAGCCGGCCGGCACCATCCTCGCCACCAACGCGCGGGCGCAATGGACGATTGCCGCTCCGCCCGCCGGCGCGGTTTTTTACCGGGTGTCCGTGGCGCCCCAGGGAAAATATTGACAGGGTGCCCGGCCCGCATCAGCATGGCTTGCGCCCTGGCCACTATGAAAGAAGCAAAACAACGGGCTTGCACCCTGGTATTGGCGGCAACATTCGTCTTGACTGGAGGTCGCTTCCCGGGAGGAGCCACCGCCCTGATGGCCCAGGACAATCCCTCCTCCGCGCCAGCGCCGGCCAATGGGGCCAGCCGGCTCGTCGGGGAGTTGGGCGGCCCGGAGCGGCTGGTTTTTGAAGGTCTCCACACCTTCACGGCCGACGCCGTGCGCGCCGGCCTGCTCAATAATATTGATTTCCTCGTGGACTCCCACTTGGAGGCCCCGCTCGACAACTACCTTCAGACGCTGCGCGGCAAAGTGCAGGCCGGTTACCTGGCCGCCCGGCTTTCCAGACGTGCAGGTCAGCACGAGTCTGGATTCGGAAGGAAGCAGAATTTTGGTCAAGGTCAGCGAAGGACCCCGCTGCCTGCAGGCTGGGATTCGGGTCACCGGGGCCGGGACAATTCCCGTCGGGTTACTGCGGCGGCGCCTCACCCAAATCCCTCCTTCCGCCAATCCAACCAACCAATCCATCTCCGAGCGTTTGCAGGCCCTCCAGTCCAATCAGCCGAAGACCTCAAACCAAGTCCCTTCCATCTCCTTCGATTCTCCTGCTTGGGAACCCGGCCAGCCGGCGTCTTTTGCCCCGTCATCCCTGGACGCCCTCTCCCAGGGCATAGACGGGGCCCTGCGGGAATTGGGTTATTTCTTCACCCGGACGGAGGTGAAAATTGTTCCGGATACAAACCACGGCACCGCCGATCTCCTCATCGCCGTCCTGGATGAAGGTTCTTCGGGTGTGATTGACCAAATCAACCTGTCGGGCCTGCGGCGCAACCGCCGCGCCGATGTGCTCAAATACCTGGCCTTGAAACCTGGCCTGCCGGTGAACCGGCCACTGTTGATTCGGACCGAGAATTTGCTCTGGCGCTCGGCCCGCTTTCTGGACTTCACGGTCACTCCCGAAATCGTGCCGGAGCGCAACCACATCAATCTGAAAATCGCCTTGACAGAATATGATCCCATGCCCCCGCTCCAGCAAGACTTGTCCCGCGAGGCCAAGGCGCTCTTGCGGTTCTGCGACTGGCTGTCGGACCAGCCATCCTCGGGGCAGGACATCGTGGTTGCGGTAGGGACCCTCGAACAGCCCCTCCCTTGGCCCGGCCTGAGGACGGCCCGGGTCATTTTGTCGCCGCGCGGTCTGCTCATCACGGCCGGGGAGGACGCCGGGGGTGAAGCCGCGCCCCCGCTCTACGCGGCGCTTGCGGCGCGCGACACGGTGGGGTTGTTTGATCTGGCGCGCCACTCCAAGCTGGCCATGGCCCTTACCAATTCGCGCTTTCAATCCACGGCCTTCCTCAACATTCTGCCCAATCCGGACCCGGCAGCCGAGTCACCTTTCTCCATGACCTTTGGCGGGGGCGTCATAGGTGTGTACGACAAGACTGACCCGGCTCGAACAAATTCCGCGCCGTCCTTTCGCATGCAGCGGTTGCTTGCGCCCCTGGTTTTTGCCGCTCATGCCTATGAGCACAAGCAAGACATCCATTTCAGTTTTAGCAAGGGTCTGATGACCCTGACCAACAAGGACTGGCGCCTCACCACCGAAGAGAAGTCGGGCAAAATGGTCGAACTCGAGCATGCTGGCCAAGGACAAAAAAACCGCCGTTCATGCTTCCATTCAAAGCCAGGCCTTTGACAGGGCTTGGGCGCAAATCAACCGGCTTTCCGCCGCCGATCACAATCAGGCTGACGCCAAAACCCCGATTGATTCCATTCTCGCCTTCTTGCTGGAGGAGGCCGTTCGCGTCAATCCTCTGAGCTCCGCGCTTGCCACCGACCCTGCCGATGAACAACTCCGCCGCAGGACAGCCGCCCTCGAAAAAATCCTCGAGCGCCATCCCTTTGCTCCTCTGGATGCCATGATTGCCCGCCATCTCTCTCCAAAAGATTCCGAATCCTTTACCGTGCCGCTCACACGCGGGCCCCCGGCCCAAGGGACCGTCATATCCGTCCTGGCCCCGTTCGTCTTCCGTTTTGGCAACGATCTGTTGCCCCAAGGCTCGTGGCCTTGGCTGGTCCTGCGCGAGGCCGCTCTCTGCCTTGCCAACAAAGGACAATATGCCGACGTCGTGCTCCACGATGTTTATGAATCCGACCACACCGGGCCGGTCGGATACGAGGCCATCGCCAGACTGTTGGACTTGGCCAATTCCCCGGCCAGGGGTTTCTTTGCCAGCCGGGGTCTAACCCGGCTTTCCGCCGGAGATTTCCGCCACGATTACGAGTTGCTGCTCGACAGCAACTGCGTGTCGCGGCAGTGCCTTGTCAATTTGGCCCTGGGATTGGCGGGCTTGGACGACGGGGAGCTTGAGGCCCTGGCGGGACTTTTCTCACCGGACAACGCCGCCCTCCTGCGCCGGTCCGTCCAGTTATTGCGTCAAAATACCAGCCAGACCCTTGCGGAGACTCTTTCCCCTGTTCTGAATGAGGTTTGGGATAAGCGCCTCAAACAGATGATCGAAACCGATCTGCTCAAGCTGGCCAAGCCACCTGCCACCAACGCGCCATCCGTTCCCGCTCCCCCGGCCCATGATGTTCTTCCTGCCCCCCGACCCCGGCGCGTTGCTGCCCCCCGATCCTGGGCGGCTTGTTCGGCAGCGCGACCGTCTCCGCCGCAGCCGCCGGCGTCCCGCCGACGGGGTCTTTCGTCCGAAACTGGCCCGCCTGCCGGGTGAGTCCGCCAGCCACTTGCCCAGGATTGGGGTGACCGGCGTTTTCCGGCGTTTTCGTGCTTGACGCCGGGGGCGGGAAGGACTTGCATGGTGGGCGTGATGAAAATTACTAATTTCAAACCTGTTCTGGCCGCGGCGCTTGCCGGCGTGGCCCTGTTGGTTGCCGGCTGCGTTTCCACCCCCACCGGCGCCAAGGCCGGTGTGCCGTGGGCCCAGGACACGGGTCACCAGCCGCTACCAGCGCCCCGTGGAACAGTTGGTCGCCGCCACCCGCGCCGTCCTCAAACACAACGGGAGGTTGCTGGTGGACAATTCTGTTGACAACTCCTTCAGGGCCAAAGTCAACGAGCGCGACGTCTGGGTGAAAATCACCAAGGTGGACGACAAAGTGTCCCAGGTGGTGGTGCTGGTTCGCAACGGCCTGGGGGGCGATATTCATCTCGCCGCCGAATTGGACAAACAGATCGCCCTGAACCTGCAGGCCGTCACCCCTTAGCCTTTTTCAGGCCCAGGTCCTTCTCATAGTGGCCCATGGTCTTGACCTGGGTGGTCTGGCCGCGTTTGAGTTCCGCCTGCAACGAGGCCAGCCGCGCCAGCGTCGGCTCGGCCGTGGCGGGGCTGGGGAATTGTTCCAGGATGCGCCGCAGGGTGGCCTCCGCCCCGGCCAGATCCTTGCCAAAACGAATCTGCAAATCCGCCAGCAGGTTGAGCCACTGCACAATGTGCCGGGGCGTTTCGTTGGGAAAGGCGATCAATTGTTCCAATTGGTCCGCCGCCAGATCCAGGCGGTGAAAGTGCTCGGCGTAAAGCACCGCCAGCTTTTCCCGCGTGGCCGTGTCGGCCGGATGCTTCTGCAATTGCTGGACGCACTCCTCCGCCAGCGCGCCCGGGTCCTCGACCACCGCCGCCGGACCCGTATAATCTGGGCGCAAGCCGATATTCTTCTCCCCCGGCCGCAGGTCCACGGTGGCGCTCGTCCGCGCCGCCACCAGATGCTCCACCGTGGGCAGATGGGCCAGCCGCTGCGCGGCCTGATGCGCGAAGGGCGTGTCCGGCAACTCATTGACGATCCTTTCCAGCGCCAGCCGCGCCGCCTCCGGGTCCTGGGCAAATTGGAGATGCCAGTCCGCGATGGCCGTCAGCGCCGAGGCCCTGCCCTGCGGCGTGGCCGCCGGCCCCTCCATCCAGCGTTCCAGGGTGAGTTGCGCGCCCGGCAAATCATTCATGTCTTCCACCAAAATGGAGGCCAGGAGCAGGGCGCCGTGATAGTCGCCCGGGAATTTTTCCAGTTGTTCGCGCACCAGGGCAATCGCCTCCTGCGGATGGCCGTTGCGCCGCTTGGTTTCGGCAATGGAATAAAAAGGCTGGGCTTCCAGGGGCACATCCCCGCCGTCAATCGCGTCGGTCAGCGGACTGGCCAGCATCGCGCCAAGCCCCGGCGCCCACATCACGGCCATGGCAATGCCCACTGGAACCATGGCAATCGGCCAAGTCCACTCCGGCATATGCCGCAGGAGCAGGACCGTCCCCACGATGATTCCAGCCGAGACAATCCATTTGACTACCAGCTTGGCCGGTTCCGCGCTTTTGCGCAGGCACCGCCAGGCGAACGCGATCCCGCCTCCCAACAGCAGCGCCGCAGTGCCGATGTCCAGGACGATGCGCCATGTGCTCGGGTTCATTGCTCCTTGGGCATATCAAATTTCAGATCGGTATGCGAGTGAATTTTTAGGTTGTCAATTCCCATTTCTTCCAGTTGCCAATGTCCGCGGGCGTCCTTTTTGAAGCTCTTGTGATCCAGGGAAAACTCCTTGATCTCGTGGCCCTCGCTGTCATAAGCCTCCGCCACCAGCGGCCCCGGCGTCTGTTCATCAATCCAGGATTTGACCCGCACGATGCCGGCTTTCCCGGAATTGGTGCTCTCCAAAACATAACAGGGCTGGCCCAGCCGTTGCTCGCGGGGCAACAACTCGCATTGTCCCGGCCAGTGCAAAAACTCCAGCCCCAGATCCCCCAGCGAAAAGTCCGAGCCGGCAAAAGGCGCCTCCGTGGCCTCGGGCAAAACCGGACTCAGTTCGGGAAGCGGCGCGCCCGGATGGGCGGCGCGCGCATAGAGATACCGGTTCGGTCCGTTGGTGGTGTGGATGATGACCAGCCGCTCGGCCCCCGCCGTGGAGGTCGCCTCCGCCTGATAAATCGTCTCCCAGGATCCCTCCTGCATCTTCACCTGGCAAACGACCGGAATTTTGCTCTTGGTTTTCCCGGAGTTGATGAGGAGGACGCCGTGAATCTCGGAGTTCGTCTCCGGCACGGCGGATCGGATCAGTTCCGCCAGCCTCTGGCCGCCAGCCTGGTCCCTCACGGCGGGCGCCGGGAAGGGCAGCCCGCCGGCCAGTGCAGTGTAATTGACTCCAAGGGCCGCCAGCGCGACGGCCAACCACCGGCGGACGACACTCAAAAAGCCCTTGCGGCCATTGCCAGCGCACGCTTTGAGGCAGGGCGGGCAGTCCCCTGCCCGCCGCCCACAACGGTCCAGTTCTGTGAGCGAATCGGCTTTTTCGGGCTGGCTTTTGTCCGGACGCATGCTTCAGCGAAAAGTTATATTCGGTTAAATCTGGTTGAGTTTACCCAAATTGGGCTGCGGAGTCGAGTGCTGACTGATCAATGGAAGGAATTCGCGAACTGGCTCCTCCGACGCCAAGCTTATGGAGGACAGGGCGAATTGCGCGAATCCTGAGTGAAGTAGTGATGCATTGGAGCGATGGCATGAGGGCATGGTGATTTAAAAAAAGTACTTTGATTTAGCGCGATTTGACTTGTTGGTTCCTGATTCTGAAAGCTCGTTTGGAGTGTAAATGGTTTATGGATAGGGACTTGAGTTGATTTTCTGCGAAAAGGCTCAAAACGCGCAGTAAAAGACGCTGTTGCTGTGCATGCATCGTAAAGTTTAGTGATTTGGCAAGGTATTGGTGGGACAGAATTGGAGTGATGGAGTGATGGAGTGATGAAGTTATGGGCATGGTCAAGGTTGAAGAAATGGTAGAGTAGGCGAAGTGGAAGGAGGCGGATTGAACTGACCGCAGTTGTCAGTCTCGCGCTGCCACTTCGCCCCTCATCGAACCGAACGGACGGATTTCCCATATTCGGCTCTCCGAACTCATTCATCGGGCCGCCTTCCACTTCGCCGTGGTCGGCAGTTCATAGAGTCCATAACGCTGGTGCAACTGCTCGGGAACGTAGTGTTCCCACAGGCTGCGGCGGCAACCGTGTTTGCGCCACAGCCAGCGCCGAAAGCGGTTTTGGCTGTAGTGTTTCATCCGGTTCATCACCGAGACGCTGTTGCCGTAGTGGAAGTAGCCCGCCCATCCGCGCAAGACTTGGTTGACCTCTTTGACCACCTCCTGTATCGGACGCCCCTGCGTCCAGTGGTTGAGGATGCCGCCCAGTTTCTCGCGCAGGGCCCCCCGGCTTTTCTGGCTGGGTTGAACGTGCAGGTAGCCGCGCCCTCCAAAGGACTTGCGCCAGGTCAGGTTGAAGCCCAGGAAGTTGATCCCTTCCTTGCGAATGTTCACAATTCGGGTTTTGACTTCGTTGAGGGTCAGCCCTTTGGCTCGAAGCCATTTCTTGAGCCGCGCTATCAGCCCTCCGCCGCACCCCGCCGCGCACGCGATGACAAAGTCATCGGCGTAGCGCACCATGCGGGCTTGGCCGGAGGTTTTCTCGTTCACCCCGTGATCCAGCGGGTTGAGGTAGAGGTTGGCCAGCAGCGGCGAGATGACCCCGCCTTGCGGCGTGCCGCGCCGGTTGGGGATCACTCGCTTGGTGCCGTCCTGGTCTTCCTCCGCGACCGGGGCGCGCAGCCAGCTCTTGAGGAGCCGCAGCACGCTGCCGTCGCTGACCCGCCGGGCCACGGCCTTCATCAGTTCCCGGTGCGGAATCGTGTCGAAATATTTCGTCAGGTCCGCGTCGATGATTTCCACGTAGCCTTGCTGCACTGCTTGTTGGATTTCCGCAATGGCTTGGTGTGCCCGGCGTTTGGGCCGAAAGCCGTAGGAGCGCGGATGAAAGTCCGCCTCCAAGATCGGCATCAGCACCAGATACACCGCCGTTTGCACCACCCGGTCCTTGACCGTCGGGATGCCCAACGGCCGTTCCCCTCCGCTGCTCTTGGGAATCATCACCCGCCGCACCGGGCTGGCCCGATACGTCTTGGCTTTGAGTTCTGCTTGCAGGCGGTCGAGCCATTGCTGGCGCAGGGCCGGGTCGGCGGTGATGGACTCCATACTCTGTCCGTCCACTCCCGCGGCCCCGCCGTTGCGCTGTTGCGCTGCCAAGGCGGTTTCGAGCACGTCCTTGCGCAGCAATTCCCCATACAGGCTCCAGAACCGATACTTCGGCTCTGCTTTGGCTTTCCGATAGAGCGCGATTTGAAGCTGCCGAACTTTCTCCGGGGTTGCTATCCGGGTCGCCCCGGCCATCCCCGCATCCTTCGCTTCGCCTCCACGCATTGAGCAAGTGTTCCCCCTTTGCGTTCGCTCGCGCAACTCCCGGCGGAAATCCGCCTGGAGCGCAAACAAGTCCACGCTACTATGAGGAACTCCGACTTCTCCGGCAGGGCCGCTCGCCTGACTGGTCTTGCCAGCTTGCGCGGGCGGTTGGGCTGGCCGCCCGCCGCCGGAGTTCTCCCAGCTTACCTTGGTTGAACTTCCAGACGTGCCGTCCACGCCGACCCCGCCGGAGCGTTGAGAAGGCTCTGACTGTTGCCCTGCCTCCTCCCTGCGGCCTTCGCCGGTCAAACAGCGGCTCGGCTTGTCTCCGGTTCTAAACTTATCGAGGCTCATTGGATGTGGTTCATTTTCATTACGGCCCGTCTGTTCATCTCCCTCAGCTTCCAACCCCGCCTCGCGGCGGCGCTGTTGAGGTCGTGTTCCGTCGTGAACAGCCTAATTCGACGGGCGGGACTTTCACCCGCGTTCCAACCAACTTCACTGGCGCAACGTTTGACTCGGTTTGACCGGGTTTGACCGGCTGGGGGGCAAATGCAAAATGCAGAATGCAAAATGGAAGGAATCCACGAATTTCCGCGAATTTGCGCGAATGTGACGGGAAAAGTTGTTGGGTGCATGGCAGGGCCCCCCCTATGGCCGGGAAGTGAAAACAGGTGAAACGAGGTGAAAACTTCTGGTGACGCCGCCTTCGCCCAGCTTCCACCTTTGCCGGGCTTTCCAGCTTCGCCGGGCCTATGGCCGACAAGACGGCGGGCAGGCTGACGCGGACGCCCGCGGACGCCGGGCCGACCGCTGCCAAGAGGGAGGCAGACCTGCACGGAAGGCAACGAAGCTAGAACTTCGTTGGTTTCTGTTGAATTCTTAACGGCGGGAAACCCGTTTTGGTCCCGCCTCCGTATGATTCCACTGTTGCCGTTTCCCGTCCTCACTATGCCAAATTAGCATTTAACCCAGATGCGGTCAAGGGGGAAAGGAAAAATTATAAAGCTATAATATCAAATCGTGTCCTCGGATTCCTCCACCTCGCGATTTTGTTCCGGGCACGTATGAGGCCGGCACGAAGGAGTTGGTATTTGTATTCGTACGTCCGAAAAAGAGGTTTGGGCAAGCAATAACCTGTTGAATCGCTATTTAGCTGAGAATTCGACTCCGGAATAGTATCTTACTATTCGTGCGCTTTTCGTCAGCGGCGCCGCAGGGGGTTGTGGGTTTTGGCACTGCCCAGGCAAAGCTTCGAGTTTCAAAGACTCGTCCTCACCCCGGCCCTCTCCTCCGAGGAGAGGGGGTCTTTTAATGCGCTGCCGCCGCCAGTTTCCCCGCGCCGGTCTGGTTTTCTACTTCAAGAAAAAGCCTCCCTTGCGCCGCCGGCGCAACGCGACATGGAGATCACCGTTCGCCTCCGCGCGCTTCGGCCGCGATGGCAAAAGGGGCCGGCCCCTTCCTTTTTCCCGGAGGCCGCCTCGGGCCAAGGGGACCTACTGCTGCTGATAGACGCGCACGTAATCTATCTTCATCGTCTGGGGCAGGACGGCGTCATCCACCCCGGAGGATTCGGCGGCGATATTGAGGATAAGGTACTGGGGTTTGTCGAAGGGCCATTGCAGCGCGCCCAAGCTGTCATCCTTTTGGAAAGTGAAATACTTGTTCTCGTCCACGAAGAAGTCCATGTGGTCGGGGAACCATTCGACGGCGTAAACATGGAACTTACGATAGATGTCATCCACCAGGAGGCTCTTGGCCGGATTGGGCTTGCGGGGGCCCGTGCGCTCCGAGGCGGTATGGATGTGGACGGCCACCACATTGGGCCGGCTGCCCCAGTGCTCCATGATGTCAATTTCCCCGCCGGCCGGCCAGCCGCCGGTGTTGCCCAGCGTCCAGATGGCGGGCCAGATGCCTCTGCCGCCAGGCAATTGGGCCTTGACCTCGATCCGGCCATAAGTCCAGGAGGCTTTGCCGCGGGTGGTGACGCTGGCCGAGGAGTAAGGATGCCCCTGGAAGTTGTCCTTGGAAAAGGTGATCACCAGGTTCTGGCCGTCCACGCGGGCATTCTCCAGGCGGGCCTTGGTATAGAATTGAGGCTCGCGATTGCGCACATAACCCTCTTCATAACCCCATTTGGCCGGGTCGGGCAGGCCCTTGTAGTTGAATTCATCCGACCAGACCAGCTTCCAGCCGGGCCGGTGCGGCGCGCTGGCGCAGCCCCAACAAGCGCAGGCGAGCAGGATGGCGAGCGAGGCGAAAATTGAACGCATGGGAAATTCCTTTTTGACTGAGTGGTAAATATTCACGTCGTTCCGTTTGACTGGCAGGCAGCATGGAAATGGTATTGACATGCCTGGGGAAACCGCCGCGCCTCATTTCGGGCGCAAGGCGACGGGGAAGAGTTGGGAAATGTCGTTGACGAAATGGACCTTGATTTTCTGCCGCACTTCTTCGGGCACCTCCAGCCAGTCGTTGCGGTTTTGCTCCGGCAGGATGACTTCCTTTAATCCGGACCGCGCCGCCGCCAGCACTTTTTCCTTGATGCCGCCGACGCGCAGGACGCGGCCGCGCAGGCTGATTTCCCCCGTCATGGCCAGGTCGGAACGGACCCGCCGCTGGGTGAAGAGCGAGGCCAGCGCCGCCACAATGGTCAGGCCCGCGCTGGGGCCGTCCTTGGGAGTGGCTCCGGCCGGGACATGGATGTGGATGTCGCGCTTGTCATAATCGGAGAGATCAATGTGCAGTTCGGCGGCGCGGTTGCGCAAAAAGCTCAGCGCCGTCTGCGCGCTTTCCTTCATCACATCCCCCAGCGAGCCGGTCAGGATCAACTGGCCCTTGCCCGGCATGCGGGTGGCCTCAATAAATAAAATCTCGCCGCCCACCGGCGTCCAGGCCAGCCCGATGGCGATGCCGTTCTGGGCAATCCGCTCGGCGATCTCCGAGGTGAAGGAGGGCGGCCCCAGGAATTCTGCCAGGGCCTTGGGCGCAATGGTGAGCGGCTCGGCCGGGTTCTTGCCCGCCACAATTTTCCGCGCCGCCTTGCGCGTCAGCGCCGCAATCTCCCTTTCCAACTGGCGCACGCCCGCTTCGCGGGTGTAGTCCTGGATGACCTGGCGCAGGGTGGCGTCGGGAAAACGCACCAGTTTTTTCTTCAGGCCGTGTTCTTCCAGTTGGCGCGGCACCAGATGGCGCTTGGCGATCTGCAGCTTCTCCCACGCCGTGTAGCTGGGCAGTTCAATGACCTCCAGCCGGTCGCGCAAGGCCGGATGAACCGGGTCCAGCCAGTTGGCCGTGGTGATAAAAAGCACACGCGACAAATCGTAGGGCACGTCCAGATAATGGTCGCTAAAGGAGCTGTTCTGCCCCGGGTCCAGCACCTCCAGGAGGGCGGAGGCGGGATCGCCGCGAAAATCCGACCCGACCTTGTCCAGTTCATCCAGCAAAATGACCGGGTTGCTGGATTCCGCGCGCCGCAGCGATTGGATGATCCGCCCCGGCAAGGCGCCGACGTAAGTGCGGCGATGCCCGCGAATTTCGGCTTCATCCCTCATGCCGCCGAGCGAAATCCGCGCAAATTTCCGCCCCAGGGCCTCCGCCACGCTCTTGCCCAGGGAAGTTTTGCCCACGCCGGGCGGGCCGACCAGGCACAAAATGGGGCCCTTGAGCTGGTGTTTGAGTTTGATCACCGCCAAAAACTCCAGCAACCGGTCCTTGACCTTGCGCAAGCCGAAATGTTGCTCGTCCAGCAGCTTCGCCGCGTCCTGCAAATCCAGTTTGTCCTCCGTGAACTTGGACCAGGGCAAATTGATCAGCCAGTCCAGGTAATTGCGCGTCATGGTGTATTCGGCCACCGCCGGCGGCATCTGTTGCAGGCGGTCCAGCTCCTTGAGGGCGATTTTTTTCGGCTCCTCGGGCAGATGATTCTGCTCGACCTGCTCGCGCAATTCCTTGACCTCGGCCGCGGCGCTGTCCACCTCGCCCAATTCGCGCTGGATGGCGCGGATTTGCTCGCGCAGGAAAAAGTCGCGCTGGTTCTTGGACATGGAGGTGACGACCTCGTTCTGGATTTTGGAGCCGAGCTGGAGGACTTCCAGCTCGCGCCGCAACAAGGGCAGCAGGCGGGAGAGCCGCACCTTGGCCTCGGGCAATTCCAGCAAATGCTGGCGCTCCTGCAAACTCAAATTCAAATTGGCCGCGATCAAATCGGCCAGTTGCGCCGGGTCCTGCTCGTTGAGGGCCGCCACCTTGACTTCCTCGGCCAGGGTGGGAGACAGCTTGACAATCTCCTGGAATTCCCGCGCCGCGTTGCGCGTCAGGGCCGCCAGTTCCAGCGTGGTGTCCACCACATCCTTGAGCTTCTCCACCCGCGCCACCAGGTAGGGCGACTCGGCCACAAATTCCTGGATGCGGAAGCGGCGCAGGCCCTCCACCAGAATCCGCACCATGCCGTCGGGAAATTTCAGCATTTTCCGCACCCGCCCCGCGCAGCCATGCAGCCACAAATCGGCCGGCTTGGGAGTTTCCACTTCCGGGTTGCGTTGCAGCACCAGCCCGAGGAAGCGGTCCCCCGCCACCACATCATCAATCAGCCGGATGCTCTGCGGCGTTTCCACCAGCAGCGGCGTGAGCGTGCCTGGGAAGACCACGATGTCCGACAAACCCAGAATGGGCAGGACTTCCGGCAGGGCTTTGGACCAGACTTTCGTGGCCGAAGCGTCCCCCGCCCCCTCCGTCCCTGTCCCCCCCAGGATGTTGATAAACTCGGTGTCCGGTGTCGTCATGCCATGAGAGTAAGGGACGCGGTGTATCGGGCGTCAACAGCAATCTCAGGCGTCGGCGGGGGTCAGGGAACCGCTGGAGGGAACATCAATGCGCAAGAAGCCGTTTTGATAAGCGGCTTTGGCCTGGTTCAAATCGTAACCGGGCGGCAGTTCGATCAGGCTCTCGAATGCCCCGTAATTGATCTCCATCACCAGAAACTTGCAATGCCCGGTGCGGCAGCCGTCGCCCCTCTGTCCGCTGATCTTGAGGCGGTTGCCCTCGATGAGCAACTCCAGATTCTCCCGTTGCATCCCGGCCAGCTCCACCTTGATGACCACGCCGGATTCGCAGACATACACATCGGTGTTGGGCACCCAGTGGGTCTCCGGTTCCCGGGCCAGGGGCTGACGCCGTTTGGAAAAATGAAGGTCAGAACTTATCTTTTGCATGACTCTTGGACTATCTTATCTCAGTACGCCCGCCCGCGCAAGTGACTTCGCGCCGGCGGGCGGGGCGAATTCTGGCGCGCCACCCTCATTTCATCTTCACAATCACCTGGGCGCGTTCTCCTTTGCGGGCGTGAAACACCACCGAATTCTTCGCCCCGGCCTGCCCGGCGCTGCCGCAGCCGCAATGGGTCTCGCGCTCGAAGCTGAACTTGCGGGGGCGCGGCCAGGCCCTGGCCAAAAACACTCCCACCGTGCCCGTCACCACTGCCAGCGCCGCGATTGTCTGCCAATCCATGCCAGTAACATAACGCGTTGCCGCCGACGCGCAAATTGTTTCTGTCCCTCCGCGGGGCGGAAGGGACCGGCGGAGTGATGGAGTGATGGAGTGATGGAGTGATGGAACCGCGCATTTTCCCCATCACTCCATTACTCCATTACTCTGCTCCCTGCCTTTCCTCAGATGTAGTACATCTTCCCTTTTTCGGCGCTGTGTTCCAGCAACTCCTGGAAGGTGATGGCATCGGCGGTTTGGTTGACCGCCTGGCGCAACCGCCCCCAGGCCTCGCGCAATTCCAGCGGATTCTGTGGATCGTTCAAAGCCGGTGAATCGAAAACTTCCCCGTGGATGCAACGCAACACATCCCCAAAGCTGATCTTGGCCGGCGCCCGCGCCAGCAAATAACCGCCCGCCTGGCCGCGCTGGCTTTTGACGATCTGGGCCGACTTCAATTCGAGGAGAATCTGCACCAGGTAATTGGGTGGGATCCCTTGCGAGGAAGCCATCTCCTCCACCGTGCGCGCCTTCCCGTCCGGGTAATGGTGCGCCAGCCAGAGCACGGCGCGCGCCGCATAATCGCTCTTCACCGAGAGTTTCACCCCGGCAGACTAGGCGGACAACTCGGCCCAGACAATCAAAACAATCGGTCCCTTGCCGCATGGGTGCTTGCGGGCTGCGGGCAGATGAGTTTTTTCCTCGCCAGCCGCGGCAAAAAGACTTTCAATCCAACCATGCCCCGTGAGAACTTCCACTCCGCCCGCCCCGGCCAAACCCGGCGGCAGTTCCTCAAAAAGACCGGGGCCGGCACGTTGGCAGTCGCCGGCGCAGGCATGTTCCAGCTTCCCTTTTCGACACAAGGTCATCAAAGCGAACCGTCCATTGCTCTCGTCCTCGACCCCGCCGATTCCCTCACCCGGACCGCCCCGGTGCAATGGGCCGCCGGACAATTGCGCGATGCCCTCGCTGCCCGCGGTTTCCCCGTCCAGTCCTATTTGTCCTTGGACGCCGTTTCCTCCTGGCAAACCGCCATTCTCGTCGCCGGCCGGACCTTCCTCGCGGCCCGCCAGGTGCTCGACGCCGCGCGCATTTCCCTGGCCGACGCTCCCGAATGCCTGGCCCTGGCGCGCGGCAAAGCCCAAAACCACTCCGTCATTTTGGCCGCGGGCTCCGATGAGCGCGGCCTGGTCTATGCCCTGCTCGAATTGGCCGACCGCGTCAACTTTGCCGACAACCCGCGGCAAATGTTGCAAACCTCGCCGCCGGTCAGCGAGCGCCCCGCCAACCGCATTCGCGGCATCGCCCGCTCCTTCGTCAGCGATGTGGAGGACAAACCGTGGTTTCAGGACCGCGATTTCTGGCCGCCCTACCTCACCATGCTGGCGGCCCATCGCTTCAATCGTTTCAATCTCGCCCTGGGGATTGGTTACGATTTCACCACCGGCATCCGCGACTGCTATTTCCATTTCGCCTATCCCTTTTTCCTGGCCGTGCCGGGCTACGACGTCCGCGCCATCCCCTCCCCGACGCCGAGCGCGACCGCAACCTGGAAATGCTCCGGTTCATCAGCGACGAAACCGCGCGGCGCGGCCTCCACTTCCAATTGGGCCTTTGGACCCATGCTTACCAATGGACGCAAAGCCCCCACGCCAATTACCTCATCGAAGGACTCAGCCCCGGCCACCCACGCCCTCTATTGCCGCGACGCCCTGCGCGCGCTCCTCACCGCCTGCCCCGCCATCAGCGGCGTCACCTTCCGCATCCACGGCGAAAGCGGCGTGCCGGAGGGCAAACTACGACCTTTGGAAAACCATTTTTGACGGCGCGGCGCAGTGCGGGCGCCGCGTGGAGATTGACATGCATGCCAAGGGCATGGACCAGGGGATGATTGACACGGCCCTGGGCACCGGCCTGCCCGTCAACATCTCGCCCAAATTCTGGGCCGAGCACATGGGCCTGCCCTACATGCAGGGCGCCATCCGCCCGCAGGAAATGCCCCCGCCCAACGCCCCGCGCCACCGGCTCTTTCAGCTCAGTTCCGGCGCGCGCTCAGTTCCTCCGCTACGGCTACGGCGATTTGTTGACCGAAGACCGCCGCTTACGGCGTCCTGCACCGCATCTGGCCGGGCACGCAACGGCTGCTGCTCTGGGGCGATCCCCAGACCGCCGCCGCTTATGGCCGCGTGTCCGGCTTTTGCGGCAGCCGCGGTCGTCGAACTCTTCGAGCCGCTTTTCTTCAAAGGCCGCAAAGGCTCCGGCCTGCCCGGCGGACGCGACGCCTATGCCGACCTCACCCTGCGCGCCCCTGGCGGCGATTTTGAAAAATACCGTTACACCTGCCGCCTGTGGGGCCGCTGCCTTTACAACCCGGACGGCGACCCCGAGGCCTGGCGCCGTTTGCTCCGCCATCAATTCGGCCACGGCGGGGAGAAAGTCGAACAATCTCTCGCCTCCGCCAGCCACATTCTGCCGCTGGTAACAACCGCCCATTGTCCCTCCGCCGCCAACAACAACTATTGGCCGGAGATTTATACCCACATGCCCCTGGTCAACGAAAACCGCCCCCATCCTTACACGGACACGCCTTCCCCGCGCCGTCTCGGCACCGTCAGCCCGCTCGACCCGGAATTTTTCCTCGGCATAGACGAATTCGCCCAACAACTCCTCGCCTCGCTGGCCACGCCCAAGCCCGGCGAAAGCGGGTCCACCACCCGCCGTTCAGGAGAATACTCGCCCGCCTGGGTCGCGCAGCAACTCGATGAATTCGCCGCCAATGCCGCCGCCAATCTCCGCCAAGCCCAGTCAAAAGTCCCCGACTCGCGCGCCGCCGATTTCCGACGTCTTGCCGCGGACATAACACTTCAGGCCGGCCTGGCCGATTCTTCGCCGCAAAATTTCGTTCCGGCATGCTCCTGGCCCTCTACGTCTCCACCGGCCATCGCCCTGCTCTTAACGCAGCCATCAAAGCCAGCCGCGCCTCACGCGCCGTCTGGGCCGAACTGGCCCAACAGGCCAGGGAGGTTTACCGGTCCGACCTCACCTTCGGTTACGACAAAAATGTCCGCGGCCACTGGCTGGATCGTCTCCCCGCCCTGGACCAGGACATCACCGACATGGAAAAGCTCCTGGAAACTTACCCCTCGATGGTTTCGCCAGACCCAAAGATAACGGAGAAAGCCATCCGCGAAATGTTGTCGCCACCGCCGCGCCCCGACGCCGCCCGTCTGGCAGGATTTCACACGCCGCCCAATTCCTTCACCCGCAGCCAACCCTTCGCCGTCATCGCCTCGCTTGCCAGCGTAAAGAAAGCGCCCAAACTCGGGCGCGTCCGCCTCCGCTACCGCCACGTCAACCAGGCCGAAACCTGGCAATTCATGGAAATGAGTGGCTCCGGCGCCAATTATCGCGCCGAAATTCCAGCCGCCTACGCCGATTCCCCGTACCCGCTCCAATACCATTTCGAGATTTGCCCGCTCGCCGGCGCGCCTGAGCTTTATCCCGGCCTCCACCCCGGCTGGCAAGGCCAGCCCTACTTCGTCGTCCGCCAGACCGTCTAACCACCGCAGATGATATGAACACTCCGCCCAATGCACCACTACCAGCGGTTTCGCCGGCATCCAGAGCGAGGGGGCGACATGGAAATCCGTAAAATGACCCTCGAACCGCGCCCCGGCCCGCCCCGGGGGGAGCTGCCATGAACCCAACAACATTTCCCATGAAAATCCTCAACATTGCAACTCCCGGATTCCTGTCATTTATAATTTATAATTTATCATTCATAATTGCCCACGCCGCTCCGGTAAAAGCCGCCTTTGAAGGCGCCGCGACCGAATTCAAGTGGACGCTCCAGGAACTCAACCCCGATCTTCCCTCCGATTGGTCCGGCTACGAGTTCCTCACCCTGGAACTGCGCTCCTCCACCGCCCAGCGCTTCGAACTGCGCATCCTGGTCACCAACGGCCTGCGCCATGTTCGCTTGCAGCCTTTCCAGGGCGCCTGGATTCGCGCCGCCGTCCCGCTGGCCTATTTCCGCCGGCCCGACCGCCAGGGGTTCGATCTCGCCTCGCTCGGCAACAAATCCCGCGCCTCCTATTGGATCAACCTGCTGGGCTCCTATGGCCCACTCAACGCCGTCCAAGCCATCGGCCTGGCCATGCAAAACCCCATCGGCTCGCCCGTCATCGAAATCCGCTCCGTCCGCCTGGACAAACAATCCCCCGGCGACGCCGTGCTCGAATCCAAGCCGCTGGTGGACCCATTCGGCCAATGGATCGCGCAGGACTGGCCGGGCAAGGCCAAAAGCCTGGACGACCTCAAGTCCGCCTGGGGCGGGGAGGAAAAAGGGTTGCAGCCCGGCGATTTCAATGCCGACCAATTTGGCGGTTTCAAAAGCACCCAGGCCAGGGCCACCGGCTTTTTCCGCGTCGAACAAATTGACGGCCACTGGTGGTTCGTGGACCCCGAAGGGCATTTGTTTTTCTCCACCGGGGCGGACGGCATGGGTCCCTGGATGGGCACCCGCACCGAGGGGCGCGCCGGCGTTTTCACCGCCCTGCCGCCGCCGGATTTGCGCCCGCCCAGTTTTCGCGCCAACCAGTCCGGCATGATCTCCTTCTACACCTGGAACCTGCAGCGCCGGTTTGGCGCCGATTGGGCGCAACCGTGGGTGGACCTGACTTTGCGCCGCATGGACGCCTGGGGCCTTAACACCATCGCCAACTGGTCCGACCCGCGCCTGGCCGCCGCCAAACGCAAACCGTATGTGGCCACCCTGCGCGGTTGGGGCATCGAAACCGGCTACCTCGGCCTGCCGGACGTCTTCGCCCCCGATTTTGCGCAAAAGGTCAGCGCCGCCGCCACCGAACAATGCGCGCCCCACAAGAACGATCCCTGGCTGCTCGGCTATTTCATCGCCAACGAACCGCCCTGGCCCGGGCGCGAAACCGAAATCGTCAGCGCCATCCTCGAAGCCCCCGCCAGCCCCATCCAGAGTGAAGTCAAGACGTTCCTCGCGGAGGGCGACACTCCGCCGCGCCGCCGCGAATTCGTCAATCGCGCCATCGAAAAATTTCTTGACACCGTCAACGCCGCCATCCGCCAGCAGGATCCAAATCATCTGAACCTGGGCATTCGCTTCGGCTCGACTCCAAGCGAAGCCATGCTGCGCGCCTCCCACGGCTTTGATGTTTTCAGCATGAACAGCTACGGCTACGAGGTGAACGCCCGGAACTTGGAAGCCGCTTATCGCGTCACCCAAAAGCCCGTCCTCATAGGCGAATTCCATTTCGGCACGCCGGGCCGCGGCCTGGCGGCCGGCCTGTTGCAGACCAGGGACCAGGAGGAGCGCGGCGTGGCCTACCGTTATTACGTCGAAAATGCCGCGGCCATGCCCGCTCTCATCGGCGTGCATTGGTTCGAATGGGCCGACGAGCCGAACACCGGCCGCAATGACGGCGAGAATTACAACATTGGCATGGTGGACGTGACGGACCGCCCCTACGCCGAATTAGTGGAGGCCATGAAAGCCACCCACCAACGCCTCCTGGCCGTTCATTCCGGCAAGGAGCCGCCCGTCACCCGGCGCGCGCTCGTAAAATGAACCTGGGCATGACATTTCTCTTAGTCCGATCAGTCGGATCGGTCCGATCGGTCGGATCAGTCCGATCCTTCATGCCGCCAGTCAACTAAAACCAGCACCCACCTCATGAACACCCTCATGCTTTTGCCCGTTCCCGTAATGCGCGCCATCCTTCCATTTTGCCTTTTGCATTCTGCCTTTTGCATTTGCCGCGCCGATTCCTCCGTCACCGCCAGCGAGCAGGACCTCGTCATCCCCACCTACCTGGCCGGCGATCCGGAACCAAATCCGGTGTTTTACTTCGGCCGCAACTCCCAGGGCGCGGAGGGCCGCGTCTATCCCTACCCCCTTTACGACTCGCTCACCCACGTCAAGACCAATAAAACCTACCGCATCGTCTGGCTGGAAAACGAATACCTGCGCATCGGCATCCTGCCCGAAATCGGCGGGCGCCTCTTCGAGGCGGTGGACAAGAGCAACGGCTACAACTTCATCTATCGCCAGCACGTCATCAAACCGGCCCTCATCGGCCTCATCGGCGCCTGGATGTCCGGCGGCATCGAGTGGAACATCCCCCATCACCATCGCGCCAGCACTTTCCTGCCCGTCCAGCACAGCATCGAGACCAACGCCGACGGCGGCCGCACCGTCTGGGTGGGCGAATTAGAACTGCGCCAGCGCATGCGCTGGGCCGTGGGCTACACCCTCCACCCCAGCAAATCCTACCTGGAATGTTCCGTGCGCATTCTAAACCGCACGCCTTTTCCAAACACCATGCTCTGCTTCGCCAACGTCGCCGTTAGCGTCAATAATAACTATCAGGTCATCTTCCCGCCCTCCACCCAGTACGTCACCTACCACGGCAAGCGCGAGTTCGCCTCCTGGCCCATTGCCACGGGCTATTACAGCGGGGCCAACTTCGGCAGCGGCACCGATGTTAGTTGGTATTCCAACCATGTCTCCGCCAACTCCATGTTCGCCTGGAATTGCCAGGACGATTTCTTCGCCGGCTACGACCACGGCAAGCAGGCCGGCATCCTCAGCATCGCCGACCACCATTTTGTTCCCGGCAAAAAGTTTTGGACCTGGGGCAACGGCCCGCGCGGCCGCATGTGGGACAAAATCCTGACCGACGACGACGGCCCCTACATCGAACTGATGGCCGGGGCCTACTCCGACAACCAGCCCGATTACAGTTGGCTGCAACCTTACGAAACCAAGTCCTTCCAGATGTATTGGTATCCCTTCCGCGACATTGACGGCGTGAAAAACGCCAATCTCGACGCCGCTGTGAATATGGAAATAGACACCAACAACAACGTGGTCAAAGTCGGCTTCTGCACAACATCCGAGCACCATTCTGCGATGGCCACGATAAGATGCGGCCTCTACCCCAATTTGTCCCAGGAGAACATCTCGATCAGCCCCGGCAAACCCTATGTCAAACAAGTTGCTTTCCCGCCGCTCGCGAACATATACGACCTGCGTGCCTCCCTTTCCGTGGATGGCCATGAATTGATTTCCTATTCGCCCGTTCATTTGACACCAATGGAGATGCCCACTCCGGTCAGCCGGCCCGCCACCGCCCGCGGAAATCAAGACGGTGGAGGAACTTTATCTGGCCGGACAGCGCATCGAACAATTCCACGCGCCCGGCGCGTCGTCGCCGGAGCCGTATTGGGAGGAGGCCCTGCGCCGCGACCCCGGCGATGCCCGCGTCAACACCGCCCTCGGCATCCGCCAACTCAAGGAGGCCCGTTTCCTAGAGGCGGAGCAGCATTTCCGCAAAGCAATCGAACGCCTCTCAGCCAACTACACTTCGCCTAAAGACGGAGAACCGTTCTATTACCTCGGCGTCGCCTTAAAAGCGGAAGAACAATTGGATGCCGGCCCACACACCATCACTAATCAAGGCCCGCCAGAATATGTCTATATTCAGCGCAGCGATCCCATCAAAATCAAGGTCGCCGAAGACGCCTTTGCCAAGGCGACCTGGAGCGAGGCGTGGCGCGGCCCCGCCTATTTCTCCCTCGCCGAAATCGCCACCGCCCGCGGCGAATTAATCGCCGCGCTCGACAACTTAGACCGCTCCCTCGACGCCAACGCCTTGAACATCCGCGCTCTGACCCTCAAAGCCGCCGTTCTCCGTCATATCGGACGGACGCACGAAGCACTGGCCGTTCTAGATCTCGCCGCGCAAAGGACCGATCCCCTTGATGTGCGCCTGATGACCGAACGCTGGCTGGCTGGCAATCTCCAAGCCGAGCATGATGTGATACAGACCCTTCGGGACCATCCTGCGACTGGTTTGGAAACCGCCGCCGAATTAGTGGACGCTGGATTGCGTGAGGATGCGCAGGCCATTCTGAAGCTGATGATTCGTTCGCCAGATGAGGGGAAACACGTATCACCATTGGCCTACTATTGGCTCATCCATTCACAATTCTCGCTCACTAACGCAATGGAGCTTCGCCAGTTTTCGCAGGCTTTGGCGGGCCAGTCGCCCGACTACGTGTTCCCTTTCCAATGGGAAAGCATTCCGGCTTTGCGCGCGGAAGTTGCGCAAGACGCGCACGCCTCCTATTACCTGGGCAATCTTTTATTTGACTGGCAGCCGGAGGAGGCGCTGAAATTGTGGGAGCAATCCGCCAAGCTCGCCCCCTCCTTCGCCATCGTCCATCGCAACATCGCCACCGCCCTGATCCACCAGAAGCCGGCCGGCGACACCAACCGCGCCATCGCCGAACTGGAGCAGGCCGTCGCCTGCCCTGTCAAGTACGCGATGCACTTCACCGAACTGGACGAGCTTTACGCCGCCACCGGCGCTTCCCCGGAAAAACGCCTCGCCTTGCTCGAACAAAACCACGCCACCGTCTTGAAACGCGACGACGCCCTCTCGCGCGAAATCGGCCTGAAAGTTTTCGCCGGCAAATATGACGACGCCATTCAACTCATGACCGGCCGCACCTTCTCCGTCTGGGAAGGCGGCACGCTGGAGGTCGCCAGCCATTGGGTAACCGCCCATCTGGGGCGCGGACGCCAGGAGATTGCGGCGCGCCAATTCCCGGCCGCGCTGGCCGATTTTCAGGCCGCCAAAGACATCCCCGACAATCTCCCCAACGACGGCCGCGGCAGCGGCGGCCACGAGGCTGAACTCAATTATTGGATTGGCAACGCTTATGATGGGTTGGGCGACAAGGCCAAGGCCGCGCAGTCCTGGAAAGCCGTCCAGGCGGCGACCGCCTTCGGAGGAGTCGGTGGCGGACGCCGCGGACGCGGCGGTTCCTTGGACCGGGAGGCCGCCTCATATTATCAGGCCCTCGCCACAAAGGCTCTCGACCAGTCAGCCGACGCCTACGCCGACCGCGCCTTCCACACCTTGCTGGACGCGGCCAACCGCGATCTTGCAGGCGCGTCAGCCCGGGAGGCCGCCTCGGCCCATTACGCCGCCGGCCTGGGCCACCTTGGCCTTGGCGAAAAGGAGCAGGCCCGCGCGGAATTCGAACTGGCCCTGCGCGCCGTTCCCGATTCTCTCGGGGCAAAAATGGAACTCATCCTGATGCGCTGATCAGTTGCAACAGGGATTGTAGCGGCGGACGATGTCCGCCGCCAGATTAGTCAAGTATAAAATCAGTGCGACAGGCAGCCGATTTTCGCCACCGCCAGCACAAAACCCACCAGGCCCAAAGCCAGCAGCCAGAAGCTGCCCTTGACCGCCAGGACCACGCCGGCGATCAGCAGCAGGGCCATCACCAGCCAGACAAACATTAAAAATAACAGCTTCATTCGCCGCGCAATCTAACCCGTCCCGGCGAATAATCAAGTTCCCTTCTTCGCGGTGCCTTCTTTCTCGATCGCGACAATATGCAGACCGGAAACCGTCACGCTTCCTTCGTCATCGAACCAGATGAGGACCCGGTTGCCGAGCGGGTTGATTCCAGCGTGATCGGCCGTGGCCACACGGTAGCGACGGCCGCTGCTGGTAACCACTTGAAACGGCTCGAACGGACTGGCATGCAAATACTGGCGCACTGCATCAATAATCATATCCGAAATAACTTACCCGGCATGCCTCATGCAGGCAAGCGGGTTTGCGTTCTCACCCGGCCCGCCCCGGTCAAATCTCCCAGCCTTTGCGATAGGAGCGTTTGACCCACTGATTGAGTTCGGGGATGTTGGTGACCTTCATGTTGGGCCCGTCCCATTCCACCTTTTTCCCTTCGCCAACGTGCTGGGCCAGATTGCCCAGAATGCCGAACTCCGTCACCCGCGCGCCGTATTCAAAAGGCACGGCCGTGTCGGTCCGGCCCGCGCGGCAGGCTTCGACAAAGTTGGAGAAGACGGCGGGCGCGTCGCCGCGAAAACGGGGCAAGGTTTCGGGTGGCTTGGGAGTTTCCATTTTTCCGGAAGGCACGATGTGCATGTTGCTGCCGTAGGTGTCCGTATAAATGACGCCTTTTTCTCCGACGTAAAGGGTGCCGCTGTCTCCATTGTCCAGCTTTTCCTCCGGATACTGCTGGCGCAATTCGAGCAGCAGCGGCGGGAGGTTGCGCGCGTCGCCGCTGACGGCATGAAGTTGGCCGGAGGGACTGGCGGTGGTGGTGGCGTTGAGGCCCTCGTACCAATAGACCTTCAACGGCCCCATGCCTTCGCGCGCCGGTATGTCCCAGCGAATGCGGCTGCCCAGGGGATAGCGTTCATCGCTGCCGCCCCGGTTGAACTCCACTTCGATGCTGGCGGGGTGCCCGATCTTGAGGGCCCAGAAAACGCCGTCCAAAACGTGGCAGGCCATGTTGCCGATGGAGCCATTGCCGAAATCGTACCAGCCGTGCCACTCGTGCGGATGCAGGTCGGCGTGGTAGTCGCGGTAAGGCGCCGGGCCAATCCAACTCTCCCAAAGCATGCCCGGCGGGCGCGGCCACGTAGGGCGGACGCGGCCCGACGCCGCCGTTGGCGCGGTCGGTCCAACTGTGCGTTTCGGTGACCTGGCCGATGGCGCCGCTCCAGATCAATTCGCAGAGGGAGCGATAGCCATCCATGCAATGCCCCTGGCTGCCCATTTGCGTGGCGACCGTGCTGTATTTGCGCGCCGCTTCGCGCAAGAGGCGGGCTTCGCCGATGTCATGGCAGACCGGTTTTTCGCAGTAAACATTTTTTCCGGCCTGCATGGCCATCATGGCGACTTTGGCGTGGTGATGATTGGGCGTGGCGACAAACACCGCGTCAATATTTTTCCCAATCTTGTCAAACATCACGCGGTAATCGGTGAACACCTGGAGTTTGTCCGGGTCGCCGTTGTGATTTTTCAGCCAGTTTTTGACGCTGGCGTGTTGTCTCGGATCCGGGTCAACGATGGCGTAAAGGTTCTGGCCGAGCTTGTCAATCACTGCGTCCAAGTGAGCCGCTCTGCGAATGCCGCAGCCGACCTGGACGCAGTTGAGCTTGTCCAGCGCGCCGGTGGCCGCGAGAAGATTCGGGCCGGAAAATAATTTGGCGGTGGACAAGGCCCCGGTGGCCAGCGCGGCGCGCCTGAGGAAGGAACGGCGGTTCAAACCGGATTTGATGGAGCTCATGGCTTTTGCTTAATCCAAGGGTGTGACTTTGAGGTTGCGGAAGGCCACCGACCCATGGTCGCCTTGCAGATAGATCGGGCCGGTCGGATGTTCCTTGGCGTTGCGGCTCACGTTGGTGCCGTGGGCGATTTCCACATTGTCCTGCACGACCCGCCTGTTGAGCGTCACCTTGACAAATTTGGTGTTGGCCGTTTTGTTGCCGGCCGCGTCGAAGCGCGGCGCGCGGAAATCAATCACCAGCTTCTGCCATTCGCCGGGCTTCTTGCAGGCATTGAGCAAGGGCGCGGTCTCGCTGTAAACGGCGCCACAGTCAATCTTGCTGAGCTTCTCTCTCTTGCCGTAATTGTCGAAGATCTGGATTTCGTAAATGTTCATCATCTTGACACCGGAATTGGAGTCGGTCTCGTTGTTGGGGCTGGATTGGCCCACCATGAACTCCACTTCCACACGGCAATCGCCGAAAACGGCCTCAGAGGAGAGATTGACCGTGCGGTTGGTGCTGATCAGGTCCTTGCCAGGGCCGGCGACTTTCACCCGGGCCGGGGCATCCGTATCCCAGGCGGCCCTGCCGTAGGACCATTTGTTGGCGCCGCTGCCGACCGTTTTCCAACCGGTCAGGTCTTTGCCGTTGATGAGGGAGATTGTCTTTGGGTTGCCCGTCTGACAGCCAATCGGGCCGGCGGCCACCAAGACGAGGCAGGCGGCGAAGACGGTTCGAGGATGGCATTTCATCGCAGGGACAATACGGGCGGAGGTTTGCGGCGTCAACGCCGAAACCTTTCCGGCAGTGTCCTGATATGCCGCGGGATTGAGCCTGCGGCGAAATCGGCGCACCGCGCCGGCACGCCACCATCAAATCAGAAATGTCGCACAGCGGTGGCGCGGCGGGTCCCGATATTCCGGGACCCGCCCTGCCCGCGTTGACCAGGGCCAAAAGAGATTGCGGCCCCGCGGCCAAGGGAGTAAGAGAAGGCCATGCATGTTGAAACCAAGGCTTTTCGCGTTCCGCCGGACTCCAAAGTCAAACTCAAACAGTGGCCGACGCGGATAAAACCCCTTTACAAGTCCAAGCAAAATTATCAGGAAAAACTGGCGGAATGCGTCGCGGAAACGGCCAGGCTGCGAGCATCTGCTTTATGCCTCCGGCCGCTACGCGCTGCTGTTGGTCTTGCAGGCCATGGACGCCGCGGGCAAGGATGGCGCGATCCAGCACGTCATGTCCGGCATCAATCCCCAGGGCTGCGCGGTGTCCAGTTTCAAAAAGCCGGGCGCGGTGGAGCTGGCGCACGATTTTCTCTGGCGCAGCAATGTCTGCCTGCCCGAGCGCGGCAAGATCGGCATCTTCAACCGTTCTTATTATGAGGAGGTGCTGGTGGTGCGGGTGCATCCGGAAATCCTCCAGTCCCAGAACCTTCCCGGGGAACTGGTGGACAGAAAGAAGATCTGGGGCCAGCGCTATCGCTCCATTCGCCATCTGGAGGAGCATCTCCACCGCAACGGCACCCGCATCGTGAAATTCTTCCTGCACCTTTCCAAGGGGGAGCAGCGCCGGCGGTTTCTGCTGCGGATAGACGATCCGGCCAGGAATTGGAAGTTCAGCCAGGCGGATCTTGCGGAACGGCAGTGCTGGAAGCAATACACCAAGGCGTACGAGGACTGCCTGGGGGCCACCAGCAGCAAGACGGCGCCGTGGTATGTGATTCCAGCCGATGACAAGGAAAATGCGCGGCTGATCATTTCGCAAATCCTGCTCCAGACCTTGCAGGGCCTGAAAATGGAGTACCCGGAAACCAGCCCGAGCCGGCGCCGGGAACTCCAGGCCATCCGCAAACAACTGGCCCGATAAAATTTTTTAATCCTGGCGGGCCTCGTCGCCGACTTGCACATCGCCCTCGACAATGTCCGCCGCCGCATTGTCGTCGGTCTGCCATTTGGCGTCCACTTTGACTTCGGCCACTTTCAGGCCGTTGCGATAGACATGGAGACGCTCCTCGGGCTTGGGCACGTGGCCCGGGGAAAAACTGAGGATGACAAACCGCCCGTCGAGGTTGACCCTGGCCACTTTGCCGACGGGCCGAAAATCAGGGGTGATGACGGGCTTGTTGGCGGCGGGTTTTGGCGGCTCGGACTTGGGGGCCGGGGATGGGCGGCTGGCGCAACCGGCGAGCAGCAGGGCGCAGCACAGGATTCCGATGAGCTTTGGCATGGAGGCATTAAAGACGCCCGCGGCCCAATCGTCAAGCCGGGCCGTCCGGCCGGCAGCGGCCCAATTCAATGGTTGTAGTGTCGGCGCCCTGTCCGCCGCAGGCTTCGCGAAGGGGGAGGTGCGCCGATGTCGAGCCACAGGCTCGACAGGACATCAAATTAGAAGGACAGCACCCGGCAGCGCTCCCTTGGGCGGCGGCCCCGGGGTCACTGCATCCAGGCGGGAAATTGGATGTTATTGGCGGCATAGCTGGTATCGAATTGGTTGTGCCAATAAAAGTTCCACAAGGCCTTGGCGCGCGCATACCGAACGGAGCCGTCAAAGAAAAGAAGGTTCACTCCCTTGTCGTGCCGGGCGATGGCAAAATGATGCATCTCGGCCCCGGCGCCAAGCCATTCCCCGTTGAAGGCGGGAGGGAGGTCGGTGTAATTGGGGCCGCCGCCGCGCCACATGGAGTCCAAAAACAGAGGGGTGTTGGCCGGCTGGGGCACATCGAATTTTCTCCAATTCCAGGAGGCGGGCCGGCCCTGAATGTTGGAGACGTTGGCGGGTGGATTAAAGACCCACAAATTCATGCCGTAACTGCTGATAATGGGCAGGTGCGGGTTGGCCGGATCGGGCAACGGCGAGGCCCAGCAGGTGGTCGGGCCTCCCCAGTCCACGGCATTTGGGCTGTTGACAGGCACAGGCGTCTCCTTGCTGCCGGGACCGCGCCGCAGGGTGGCCCTGGGGCAGAAGAGCAAGTCCGGCTTTTTGCCGTAGTAATTGTCCAACGCCACCAGCCATTCCCCCCTGGCCCACAGCACGGTGGTGCCGGTGCTGAAAGAATTATTATTGTCCTCGACGTAACTGGTCCAGGCGATGGCCCATTGGTGAAGATTGGATTTGCACTGGGTGTCCAGCGCCTTGAGTTTGGCCTGGCTCAAGACCGGCAGCAACAACGCCGCCAAAATAGCGATGACCGCAATGACCACCAGCAATTCCAGCAAAGTAAAACCAGGCCGTGGCCGCCTCTGTCTGTCTTTCATAACGCAGGATGCTTTTCGGGCGCTGGCCGCGTCCGCCGAAATATAAGGGGGAACGCCGCGGAATGGAACCCCTAATTCAGCGCGCCACCCCGCCCTTCAGCCACGATTTGACCGCCTCTGAAAGCACGGACTGATTATTTGCAACATTTTGCAAACAAGGGTGTTGACATCGCCCCGCCGTTGTGTAAGGGTTTCACTGACATGAAAAGAGGCGATCCCTTACGGATGAGTCATGAGTCCGGTGTATCCACACCGACGCCACTTTCACAAGACATTTGACATGAGAAGGTTACGTAGTGGATGATCGAGCGAGGATAAGTATGACAAGCCAACCGCATTCGAGTGAGGCCAGCCGCGGGAGCGCTGGCAAGTCCGGCTTTTTCCGGGGAGGGTATGGCGCCACCCTGCGGCTCCTTTTCAGGGCGCGCAATTTCCGGCAGATCCCCCGGCTGCTGCGCGAGGGGCCCGGCCCGATTTTGCGCCTCGCCATTCAGGCGCACAACACCGCCGAAATCCTGCGGCTGCTGCGGGAGGGATGGCAGTTGAATTTTGTCAGCTCCTTTCCCCGCTCTGGCAATACCTGGGTCCGCTATCTGCTGGCCGACGTGTTTCTGCAAGGCCGCGGCGTGGCCACGTCCACCGAATTGCCGGTGCATCCTGATAAAATCGTGCCGGATTTTTATTGCCACTGGATTGCCCGGCGGGATGTGACCACGCCGACCCCCGGCGTTTTCGTGAAGACGCATGAAACGTTTCCGCGATTGCAGGAATGGTTTGGGGGCGCGCGACCGCGGCCGGGGGCTGGCGGGAGCGGCGCCGTTCCGCCTTTTCGCGCCTGCAAACACATCTATCTCTACCGCTCTCCCGAGGACGCCTTGGTGTCGCTCTTTCACTACTTCGACAGCCAGCGCCATTCCAAAGCCAAGGCGGCCGCGGGAATTGATGGTTTTTGCCTGGGCAATTTGCCCTTGTGGGAGGAAAGCCTGGCCAGCTATTTGCGCGCGTCGGACGAGGGCTTTCCCGTGCTGTTTGTGTCCTACGACCTTCTCCTGCAATATCCGTCCGAAATCCTGGGCGGCCTTCTTCGCTGGCTGGGCGCCCGGCATGATGCGACGACGGTGGAACGGGCGGTTTTCAACATGCAATTCGCCAAACTGCAAGCGATGGAGGCCCGCAATCTGTTCAATGAGGAAGCGGTTTTTTTCCGCAAGGGATGTAAAGGGTCGGGCCGCGCCGAACTGCAATCCTCCACCAGGGACCTGATTGAGGAAAGGACCGCGCAGTTGATGGAGCAGGCCCATGCCCGCGTGTTGATCCAGCAATCGGTGCAAGGCAAACCTGCTTCTTCGAAAACCGCGCAAATTCGCCGGGACGCCGCCTTCCAGACCCGGCAGTCCAGGCGCTTGCCGCCCGTGGTCAAGCTACAGAAGGCGTAGCAGGCCGGACCGACTTTGTTCCTCCCAGCACCGGCGCGAACCGCCCTCCAAGGAATGCCATGATAATTGATCCCGCCTGGAATTGATATGCGCAGCCCACCCATTGCCAGGAAGGCAAACGGCCGCGCTCCCAATTACCTGCTCCTGTTGGTGGGGGTGCTGGGGGCGGCCCTGGCGGTTTTGTTTTACAAAAGTTTCCAGCCGCACCAGGTTCTTTTTGCCAATGACGGCCCGCTCGGGGCGATGGCGGCGGCCTGCAACCGCCTGCCCGGCCGGTTCTTTGGCACGTGGCGCAACATCTCCTGGATTGGGTCGGAGGGGCCCAGCGCCGCCCCCAGCCTTTCGGCCATTCTCATGACCCTTTTCCCGCCGGCCTTGTTCCTGAAGATTTACGGGCCGGCCACGTTGTTCTTTGTTGGTTTCAGCGCCTGGGTCTTTTTTCGCCAGCTCCAGTTTAATCCGGCGGTCTGCGTGCTTGGGGGAATCGCGGCCGGCTTGAACATGCACTTCTTTTCCACGGCCTGCTGGGGTTTGGGATCCTGGAATATGTCAGCCGGCATGACTTTTCTGGCCTTGGCGGCGCTCTGCACCAAATCCATCAAACCACTCTGGGCCAAGGCGGTTTTGGCCGGGCTGGCGGTGGGGATGAATCTGATGGAAGGGTTTGACGTGGGCGCCATTCTGAGCATCTACGTCGGCCTCTTCATTCTGTTCCGCGCTTTTTCCGAAGAGTCCGGCCTGGCCAGAAAGACGCTGAGGGGGATCCTGACAGAAGTATTGGTTGTTTGTTTTGCAGGCTTGATCGCCGCCCATACCCTTTCCTCCCTTTTTCAAACGCAAATCGAGGGCGTCACCGGGACCCGCCAGGATACGGAAACCAAAGAACGGCATTGGGACTTTGCCACCCAGTGGAGCCTGCCCAAGATGGAAACGCTGCGCCTGGTGACTCCCGGTGTCTTTGGCTATCTGCTGGCCCAAAACATGACCGACCGGGACAAATCCAGCGGCTATTGGGGGCTGGTCGGCCAGGACCCGCGCATCCCCGAACTGAAAAGCGCGGATGCGCAGGTCCGGGCCAGGGTTGTGGCGCAGATTAGTTACATCTCCGCTCTCAAGCCCGAGGAGCAAGCAGGATTGGACAGCGGCGATCGGCGCACTCGGGAGGCCGCCGTCGCCGCCATTGTCCAGCGCCTGGGCTTCATCGTGCGCCATAGCGGCACTGGGGAATACGCCGGGGTTTTGGTGGGGCTGCTGGCGCTGTTCGCCCTGGCCAACTCCTGCCGCGGCGCCAACAGCCCTTTCTCCCCCACCGAGCGGCGCGCGGTTTGGTTTTGGGGGGTGGCGGCGCTGTTTTCGATTTTGGCAGCGTGGGGACGACATGGTTTTCTTTACAGCTTGCTTTATCGCCTGCCCTACTTCTCAACCATTCGCAACCCCATCAAGTTCCTGCATCCCTTTCACATCGTCTGGCTAATCCTGGCCGGGTATGGTTTGGAGGTTCTGCATCGCCGCTACCTGCGCAACCCGGTGAAACGAACGGCTTTTCTTCCCGAACATATCCAATTGTGGTGGTCGCGCGCGGCCGGGTTTGAAAAGAAATGGGTGGCCGCTTGCGCGCTGGTCCTGGTGGCCTCCCTGGCAGGCTGGGTGGTTCTGTTCTCCTGCCAAGCCCGCCTGGCCGACTATTTGGTGGATCACGGCTTCAAAATGCAGGGAATCCCACCGGCGTCACAAATGGCCGGGTCCTGTGTTCGGGAAGCCGCATGGTTTATTGGTTTTCTGGTCCTGTCCGTGGGCGCGCTGGCGGGCATCCTCAGCGGCGCCTGGACCGGTGCCCGCGCCAAAATGGCCTGGATTTGGCTCGGCGCCATTTTGCTGCTGGATTTGGGCCGGGCCGACCTGCCCTGGATACACTATTTCGATTATCAAAAGAAATACGCCCCCAACGCGGTGGTGAATTTTCTCTCCGAGAAAAAACCCTTTGAGCAACGCGTCATGGGCCGGCTGGCGCCCCGGCGGGCCGGCAGTTCCAACGGCATCGGGGTTTTTGGCCAGTTGTATAATTTCTGGATGCAGAATGATTTTCCCTATCACGACATTCAATGCCTGGATTTCTCCGAAATGCCCCGCATGCCGGAGATGGACGACGCCTACATGCATAACTTCGAACTGGATGGCACCGCCAGGATTGAGACTGCCGACCTCCGGCCCGCCGCGCGCCTTTGGGAATTGACCGGCACCCGCTATCTTCTGTTGGACGCCAGCGGCGTGCCGCTGCTGAACGAACACGCCGATCCGGTGCATCACAGCTTTTTTATCCGGCAGCGCTTCCGCATGGAGCCAAGGATCCCGCCCATCCAATGGAGGACGCGGGCGATTACACGGTTTATCCAGACCCCAGAGGACAAGTAGCGCTCATCGAGTACACCAACGTTTTACCCCGCGCCAAACTCTTTGCCCATTGGCAGACCCCGGCGGACGGCGCGGCCACCCTGGCCACGCTGGCCTCCCCGGATTTCATCTCCGCGCAAACGGTCCTGCTCTGGCCCACCAACGGGGTGACGGCAGCGCCGGGCAATGCCGGGGCCGATGCCGGCGCCGTCGAAATCACCGACTACCATCCCAAGGACATCAAGCTGCACGCCGTGGCGAAAATGCCGGCGGTCCTGCTGCTCAATGAGCGCTTTCATCCGAGTTGGAGCGTGACGGTGGATCAACAGCCGGCCCCCATGCTGCGTTGCAATTACATCATGCGCGGCGTCTTCCTGCAGCCCGGCGAACACACCGTCGAGTTTCGCTATCATACTTCGCTGAAGTACCTTTACCTCAGTTTGTGTGGCTGGGCGGTGGGCGTCTTGGTCGCGGGCTATGTGGTTGCCTCGCGCAGAAGCCAAAAGGCGCCGGCAATTTGAAGTTGCCAAGGCGCGCGGTCCAGTTCAGTTTTGATCTCGCTGAACCGTCAAGAACCAGGAATCAGCATCGCCATGCCAGCAAATCTTCTGCCGCGAACCGTGATCCTTCGCAGGTCCATCGCCCGCTTCGCCATCCTGGGTGTGGCGGCAGGTTCCATCGCGGGTTTAGCCGGGATGAGCGCGGTCTTGCAGGGCCAGTCTCCCGAGGAAAATTCCATCTGTAAATTCTGCTTCGGTTCGCCGACGGTTCCGGGCTGGAACCCAAGTCACCCCTGGAATGACCTGCTCCAACCAGCCGGGCTTTGGATTTGAACCCGGCGCCGATCTGAAGTCCGTGAATGGCACTGGCAACCCATCCGCCCATGCCATCACCAGCGACAAACCCTTCTTCTTCTCCGTCGTGCTGCCGGAGGGCAATTACAAGGTTCTCGTCACCTTGGGCAATCCCCAAATCGCCGCCGAAACCACCGTCTCCGCCGAATTGCGCCGGCTCATGCTCCAACAAATCCCCACCGGGCCCGGTCAGTTCCAGACTTGCTCTTTCATCGTCAACATCCGCCAGCCCGGCATCGCGGGCGGCGGCCAGGTGCGCCTCAAGGACCGCGAGAAGACCAGCGAAAAGTGGGCCTGGGACGACCGCCTCACCCTGGAATTCAACGGCGTCCATCCCTCCCTTTCGGCGCTGGAGATCCAGCCCGCCAAGGTGCCGACTCTGTTCCTCATCGGCGATTCCACCGTGTGCGATCAACCCGGCGAGCCGTTCAACAGTTGGGGCCAGATGCTCACCCGCTTCTTCCGGCCCGTCGTGGCCGTGGCCAACCATGCCGAGTCCGGCGAAACCGTCGCCTCCTCCCTCAGCGCCGGGCGCTTCAAAAAAATTTGGAGCCTGATGAAAAGCGGGGATTATCTCTTCGTGCAATTCGGGCACAACGACATGAAGAGCCAGGCCCCCAACGCGCTGGCAACCTACACCGATGATCTGCGCCAAATTGTTGACCAAACCCGCGCCCGCGGCGGCTTTCCCGTTCTCTGCACCTCCGTCAGCCGCCGCTCCTTTGACGCCAGCGGCAAAATCACCAACTCTTTCGGCGGTTATCCCGACGCCGTGCGCCTGGTCGCCAAGGAGAAAAGCGTCCCGTTGATTGACCTGCAGGAAATGGGCGCGGCGTTTTACGAGGCCATCGGCCCCGACGCCTCCCACAAGGCCTTCGCCACCGCGCGCGAAGGCACCCATCACAGCGACTATGGCAGCTACGAGATGGCCAAGTGCGTCGTGCAAGGCATCCGGCAAAACCACCTGCCCATCGCCCAATTTATCGTCGGCGACTTTAAGGATTTCGACCCCGCCCATCCCGACCCGTTCGACTCCTTCTACATCCCGCCCAGCCCCTTGTCCAACCTCCCCACCCCGGCGGGAAACTAATCAGATCACCATGCCCGGGATTTTACGATTGATTTTCGCCGCTGGTTTCCTGGCCGCCTGGCTGCCCGCGACCCAGGCGCGCGCCGCCGCCACGGAACGCGTGCGCCTCGACCTCGCGGGCGAATGGCGCTTCGCCCTCGACCGCGCCTCCGAACAGCGCCAGCCCGGCGACGGCATTCGCGGCGGCCCCGCTTCCTCGCTCCCGCCCGGCGATGGCGTCGCAGAGCAATGGTTCAACCGCACCCTGACCAACCGCATCCGCCTGCCCGGCATCCTCCAGGCCCAGGGCTACGGCGACGATATTAGTGTTGACACACCGTGGGTGCTCACCCTGGGCGACGCCTGGTGGAAGCTTCAGCCTGCCGCCCTGCGTGAGCATTTTTCCCAAGCGGGCCATGTGGAAGTGCCTTTTCTTTCCCAGCCGCCCAAACATTATCTCGGCGCCGCCTGGTATCAGCGCGACCTGCAAATTCCCGCCGCGTGGCAGGGCCGCCATTTCCAGCTCTTCCTCGAACGCCCCCATTGGCAAACCACCGTCTGGGTGGACGGCCAGTCCTTTCCCCCGAACGACAGCCTGGTCGCCCCGCACATCACCGATCTGGGCCTTCTGGCGCCAGGCCGGCATCGCCTAACCATTCGTATTGACAACCGCACCCAGCTTCCCGCCCTGGGCCACCTGGTGGACGGCCACAGCGTTTCCGACTCCCTCGGCGCAACCTGGAACGGCGTGGCCGGCCGCATCGAACTGATCGCCACCGCGCCGGTCTGGATCGAGGATGCGCAAGCCTTCCCGAATGTCGCCAGGAAATCCGCCCTCATCAAAGTCAGGATCGGCAACGCCACCGGCCGGCCCGGCTCCGGCAAAATCCTGGCCGGAAGCCAATCCGTCCCCGTTGCGTGGGACGCTGGCGGCGGTCAGGCGGAAATGGAAATCCCCCTTGGCGCCGCGGCAAAGACATGGGACGAATTTCATCCCGATCTGCAGCGCCTCACGGTCATTCTCCAGGGCGCCGGCGCCGGCGATTCCGTTCC
Organism: uncultured Verrucomicrobiae bacterium; assembly: GCA_963707025.1. GTDB lineage: Bacteria > Verrucomicrobiota > Verrucomicrobiia > Limisphaerales > Palsa-1400 > JBEKOF01. The sequence continues at coordinate 70,723 of CAVPOM010000014.1, forward strand.
CCTGACCTTCGGCCTGCGTGAGATCACGCACGACGACAAAAATCTTCTCCTCAACGGCCAGCCGCTTAACCTGCGCCTGACCCATGATGGCGGCGATTTCCCCCTGAGCGGCTGCCCCGCGACTGATGTTGCCTCCTGGGAAAAGATCATCAAAGTTTGTCAAGCCTACGGATTAAACGGCATCCGCTTCCACTCGTGGTGCCCGCCCGAGGCCGCCTTCGCCGCCGCCGACGAGCTGGGCTTTTACCTCCAGCCCGAATGCGGCATGTGGAACGACTTCGGCAGCCCCGCCATGCAGCAACGGTTGGAGGAAGAAACCGGGCGCGTGCTCCGGGCCTTTGGCAATCACCCGTCGTTCCTGCTGTTTTCGCCCAGCAACGAGCCGCGCAACTACCAGCGCGTCACTCCGCAGTGGGCCGCCGCGTTCTATGAGAAGGACAGCCGCCGCCTCTACTCCGCCGGCACCGGCTGGGGCGATCCCTCCCAGGTCAACGGCCCGCAATACGCCTCGCTGGTCGCCTTCAATCGCGCCTCATTGCGCGGCGCCTCCGGCTGGTTTGGCCGCGACTACCGCCAGGCCGTCGCCACCGTCCATATCCCCGTCCTGGCCCACGAAGTCGGCCAGTGGTGCGCCTATCCCGATTTCAGTGTCATGCAGAAATTCACCGGCTACCTGCGCCCCGGCAACTACGATATTTTCCGATACCTCGCCGGACAACAGGGTGTCCTGGGGCAAAACCACGATTTCGCCTGGGCCTCGGGCCGCTTTCAAGTCGCATGTTACAAGGAGGAAATCGAGGCCAATCTTCGCACCCCGGGGCTGGCGGGATTCCAGTTGCTCGATTTGCACGATTACCTGGGCCAGGGCGGCGCCCTCATTGGCATTGTGGACGCGTTCTGGCAGCCCAAAAGTTACGAAACCGCCGCGCAATTTCGCCGTTTCGCCGGCCCGACCGTCCCTCTGGCCCGTTTGGCCAGGCGCACCTTCACGACCGATCAAACCCTGGAGTCGGACGTGGAAATCTATCATTTCGGCCCAAACCCCCTCCTCGCTGCGACGCCTTGGTGGAAAATCCTCAACGCCAAAGGCCAGGCCATCGCCGCCGGCCAATGGCCTGCCCGCGACATCCCTGTCGGCAAAAACATTCCCCTGGGAAAAATTACAGTTGACTTGTCGCAGCTCCCCGCCCCTGCCGCCTGCAAACTGGCCGTCGGTTTGCGCGGCGAGGCGGTGGAAAACGATTGGAATTTCTGGCTCTATCCCGCCGGGGCAAAGGCCGCCGCCCAACCGCCCCCCGCCGGCCTGCTGGTCACGCGCGTCTGGCCCGAAGCCGCCGCGCGCCTGGCCGCCGGGGGAAAAGTCCTCTTCATCCCCGGGGCCGCCGATTTGGACCCCGCGAAAAGTCCCCCCATGAAATCCGTCCCCGTTTTCTGGAACATCCAGATGACCGTCCGTCCCCCGGCCAGTCCAGCCCCGAAATTCGACGCCATGCTCGGCCTGCTCTGCGACCCGACCCACCCTGCCCTGGCCGGGTTCCCCACCGAAAAAAACTGCGACTGGCAATGGACCCCCATCGTCAACAACGTCAGGTCCATCAATCTCGCCGCCGCCCCGCCCACGCTCCATCCCATCGTCTCCGCCATTGACGACTGGAACCGCAACTGGCGTCTGGGCGTCATCTTCGAGTGCAGGGTCGGCCCCGGCCGCCTCCTCGTCTCGGCCATCAACGTCGCCAACCAAAGCGCCGGCGCGGAAGCCGGGCTTGGCCAACTGCGCCGCTCGCTGTTTGACTACATGGCCGGCCCCCGTTTCCAGCCCGCCGCCACCCTGACCCCGGCCCAGGTGGCCGCGCTCTGGTCCGCCAACTCCGCCGCTCCCGCCGGCCCCTCGCCAACCCGGGCCTTCGATCCCGACCTCAACGACGGTGCCACCCCAACCCCGCCCGGACGAAGGCCGTGAGCAGCCGGTTTCTATTTTGCGTTCTTCATTCTGCATTTGGCATTCGCCCCCGTGGCCGTCTTGACATCACGGCTGATTTTCACGCACCCTCTTGCCGCTGAATATGAAACTATTTCTCCTTTCCGCCATTTCATTTTTATCCGCGCTTTTTTGCTCCGCGCAAATGCAGAGCGCCATCCCTCTCTGGCCGGGCGGCGCGCCCGGAGCATTGGGGACCTCCAGCAACGACATCCCCACTCTCACTCCCTATCTGCCCGATCCCGCCCTGGCCACCGGCGCGGCCATGGTGATATGTCCCGGCGGGGGCTACGTGCATCTGGCGCCGCACGAAGGCAATGATTATGCGCTCTGGCTCAATCAGCACGGCGTCGCCGGCTTCGTCCTCAGATACCGCCTGGCCCCCGCCTACCACTACCCGGCCATGTGGCAGGACGCCGCGAGGGCGCTGCGCCTGGTGCGCGCCAAAGCGGCTGAGTGGAAAATTGATCCGGGCCGTGTGGGCATCATGGGTTCCTCCGCCGGCGGCCATTTGGCTTCCACCTTGATGACGCATTTTGACTCCGGCAACGCACAGGCCGAAGACGCCGTCGAGCGGCAAAGTTCCAGGCCGGACATTGGGATTCTGTGTTACCCGGTCATCACGATGGGCCAATACGCCCACAAAGGCTCGAAAGACAGTGTGCTCGGCGCCCAGCCCCCGCCCGAGCTGGTGCAACTCCTTTCCAACGAACTCCAAGTCACCCCCGACACCCCGCCCTGTTTCATCTGGACCACTTTCGAGGATAAAACCGTGCCGATGGAAAACAGCATGCTGTTCGCGTCGGCGCTGCGAAAAAACAAGGTGCCCTTCGCGCTGGACATCTATCAAAACGGCGGCCACGGCCTGGGTCTGGCCGACCAGCCGCCTTTCGCCCATCCCCATCCCTGGGCCGCCGACTGTCTGGTCTGGCTCAAGCTGCAAAAATTCGTAAACTGAATCCGCGCCCCAATCCTGTTCATTTCTCATTTTGCATTCGGCCTCTCCCTCTGGTATTTTACCCGTAGAAATGTCAAAGATTGGGCGATCCATCTTTAGAGGAGTTTTCCTGGCCGTGCTGCTGCTCGCCACGCCGGCGCGCGCGGCTGACTCCCTCCTTTGGAGCACGAACAAGAACAGCGTGGCCGCTGACATCAAGGACTGGGACCTGCTCAAGCTCCTCAAGAAAATCTCCGCCGCCACCGGATGGCGTGTCTTCCTGGAGCCGGGAACCACCGCTAGCATCACCGCCAAGTTCAAGGATGTCTCCGCCGAGGAAGCGTTGAACCGCCTGCTCGGCAACGTCAGTTTTGCCAAGGACTCCAGCAACGGCGTGCCCCGGTTGTTGGTCTTTCGCACCGCGGCCGGCGCCGCCACCCAGGCCATCGAACCGTCCGCGCCGGAGGTGGCCGGGACTACCGCATTCCCAATGAATTGATCGTCCGCCTCAAGCGCAATGCCACCGAATCCATTGACGACATCGCCAAGGCGCTGGGCGCAAAAGTGGTCGGGCGCGATGACCGTCTCAAACTCTATCGCTTGCAATTCGCCGACGCCGACGCCGCCGACGCCGCCGCCACTCAACTCGGTGCCGACAGCTCGGTGGGCACGATAGATAACAACTATGTGGTGGAGCGTCCCATCCCGGTGCAAAGCAATCCTCTGACCGGCGTGGTGGGAACAACGGTCGGCGCGGCCAGCGCGACGCCAGCCCTTAAGGTTAGTCCTCCGGTCAATGGCGTGGTCATCGGCCTGATAGACACCGCCGTGCAAATGCAGACCGGCTTCAACCAGTACTCCCTGCCTCCGATCTCTGTCGTTGGCCAGCCCAACGAACCGGCCGATCAAATCTCCCACGGAACCAGCATGTTCGAAACCCTGCTGCAAGGCATGGCCAACGACCCCAGTAAAATTCTCCCCGTGGATGTCTATCCCGCAGGCAACAGCACCACCACCTACGAAGTCCTCGAAGGCGCCGTCGCGGCCATCAATTCCGGCGCCAACGTCATCAACCTCAGTCTGGGCGGCACCGGGGACAGCACCACCTTGCAAAGCTTGATCAACGAAGGGACGCAGAAAGGAGTTCTGTTTGTCGCCGCCTCCGGCAACACTCCTGGCACCGCGCTCACTTATCCTGCCGCCTATCCCGGCGTGCTGGCCATCACCGCCGCGGATCCCAACGGCCAGCTTGCCTCCTACGCCAACGACGGCCCGTTCGTCCGGGGCATGGAACCCGGCACGGCCATTGTCTATCTCAACGGCCAGCCCTGGCAAGTCGAAGGCACCTCCACCGCCACCGCCTTCGCCACCGCCGCCATCGCCCAAATCATCAACGAGCAGCACGTCACCGTCAACCAAGCCGTCACCCAGTTCATTCAAGCCCACCCACCGCCCCGCCAATAATTACAAATCCGCAATGGGCAATCCGCAATGGGTGAAGGAATCAGACAGGGCCTGTTTGGCGGGATGGCCGGGACGGACTTCCGGCGTAAAATCAGGTTCAAGGTGTTTAAGATTTCGGATTTCTCGATTGGGAATTGGTCATTGCAGATCTGTTAGTGGTTATCGGAAGACATTGTACAGGACAAATGACCAATTCTCAATGACCAGTTTTCAATCGTTTGAATCGCGGCCATGCTGCCCAAGGCAGAAAAGCACCCAAAGAATCGCAATGCGCCATAGCACACCTTTGCCTGGGGCGATGCGGCTTCGGACGGCGGCTCAGGCACAGGAACTTTCATGGCTGGCCTCAAACGGGTCGGCCACCACTGATTCCTGGTCCCCGGAAAACAGGTGGTCCAGCGTGGATTTCAGTTGGCCGCGCAGATCCCCGGACTTTGCCACGAATCCATCGGCGCCAGCGTCTTTGGCTTGGGACCGGCAGGCCAAAGTGTCCTCCGAAGTCACCATCACGATCACCGGCGCAGAACCATTTTGCCGGCTGGACCGCTTGATCAATCGGGTTGCCTGGAGTCCGTCCACGAAAGGCATGTCGAAATCCATCAGAACCAGGTCTGGCCTGAGATTGGCCACAGCCTGGAGCGCCTGACGTCCATCGGCGGCGGTTCCGGCTACTTCAAAACCACTCTCTTCTATAAGAACGGCTAGAAATGCGCGCATGAATTGTGAGTCATCCACCAGCAGCGTGCGAACACGCCGGCGGCTTTGATGGCCTGGCTGTGGGGTCAGATTGGGTGAGTTCATGGATGAGCAAGCCGAGCTGTTCTTACCGATGCCCGCCCCCGCCACCGTGGAATCCGCCACCGCTTCCACCGCTGTGGAACCCGCCGGCGCTTCCGCCGCTGTGGAACCCGCCGGCGCTTCCGCCGCTGTGGAACCCGCCGACGCTTCCGCCGCTGTGGAACCCGCCGGCGCTTCCGCCGCTGTGGAACCCGCCGACGCCTCCGCCGCTGTGGAACCCGCCTCCGCCTCCGCCGCTGTGGAACCCGCCTCCGCCTCCGCCGCTGTGGAACCCGCCGACACCTCCGCCGCTGTGGAACCCGCCGACACCTCCGCCGCCGTGGAATCCGCCGACACCTCCGCCGCCGTGGAATCCGCCGACACCTCCACGAACCCCACCGTACCCACCATACCAACCTCCCCAACCGCCGCCGACCACCAGCGGCCAACCATAGTAAGGCGCGCCAGCGTCATAGTAGTCCGGGTACCCGTAATCATAATATGGATAATCCGAACCACCAATCACCGTGACGTCAGGAGCCGGCGTCGTGGGCAGCACAATCTGCGCTGACGGTTGGGCCGCCACAGCGTTATCCGGCGCCGCCGTGGCCGCCGGCATTTGCTGCGGCTGGTATTGCTGCGGCATGGCCTGTTGCTGCTGCATCTGGCCCTCGCGCTGGACCATGGCGTTGATAACCTCCTGCGGGACGCCTAAAGTCTGCAGATACAGGATTCCATCGGCGCTCAGATGAAATGACTGCGGGGAGTTGTTGATATAACTGAGGATCACATCCGTGCTGATGCCGCCTCGATACAACTTCATCACTTCGCTCACGCCATAGGGCAAGGCAGGGGCCTGGGCGGCCCCGGCTGCGGGCGGCTCAGTGGTGCTGTAACTCGCGGTGGAACTGTTTTGGGTGCTGGCGGCACTCCAGGGAACGCCGAAGCAAACCGCTGCCGCCGTGATAGCGGCCAGCGCCATCGGAAATACTGAGGAACGATTTTTCATTTTTCGACTCCAATCCTGGGGGTGTGGCTCATTAGTTGATCATTCTGACCTGGAAACAACGTACGCCGCGGACCTTTGGGCAAGCTCTGCCTGGCCTCGGGCAAGGGGTTGCGGTGAGATCTCATCCTGCCTTGAAGATGAGTTAATCCGACACGAAGGCGCAATTGGGAGGCTCCCCCAGAAGCCATCCACTCCCTCACGTCGGACATGAAATACGTCATACTATTATTGACGACACGCACATTAACGGCGGATGAATTTTAGATTAAAAGAGGCTTCTGCAAAACGCGCGCCCACGATATCAGTTGCCTAAATGTCTGTGTTGCAAAAGCGCAAAAGTGCGGGCTGGCGCGAATGGCGCTTAGATAAGGAATTCGGGTTCTTCGCTGTTTTCGATGGATTTCTTCCGCCAGGACAACCGCTGGAAGTAGTGCAGGGTGCGCTCGCGAGCATTGCTCCGTTACAGGCGTTACATCGTTACACCTGTTGCACTACAAGCACTTACGCATTTTAGAGCCGTTACACCCCCGTTACATGCCGTTACATCTTCGGAGGCGTTAAAACGCCCATGCTTTGCACAGTATTATCGGTAACCCCTTGCAGCGCTGCCGTTTCCATGTTGACGGCCATGCGGCGCTCGTGCTGTTCGGCCGCCAGTTCAGCCCTCACCTCACCTCCATGCCCTCGCCCACCATCACGGCCAGGACCATCAGCGGCTCGAAGGTGTGGCTCGCCCTTTTGGTTATTTCCGAGCACTCATAGAACACGTTGATTTGCAATGCTTTACGCCTTATCTAAGCGCCATTCCGGTGTGACGCTTGCCTTGACACTTGCCTGGTTACGTAACTGTTCAGGTCTCAAGGGCCGTCAGTGGTGCTCCCTTCCCTCCCTCATCCCCTTATCCCCTTATCCCCTTATCCCTTTATCCCATTGTCCCTTTATCCCATTGTCCCTTTATCCCTTTTATGCCCTCATCCCTATTGTCCCTTCATTCCTGCCGACGGCCCATGAGACCTAAACAGTTACTCAATTCTCTCGGACACTCGCACTCCTGGGCGACAAGTTGTGCAGGCTCCCGCAGCAGATGTTGTCTTCAAAGGATAGCCAGTGCTTGCGCCCGGTAAAATCCCAACCCACTGCCGCCGCTTGGACGTGTTTGTCCGGGCTGTCCAAGCGTTGGGTTGTAGTCATGAAGCCAACTCTCGCACAAAGCGGGCCGGAGGGATATAGCCTCAAAGGGTGAGATGAGGCAGATTTTGAGGCTACTCCAAGGAAGGCCGGGATGGCTGGCTAGAGCTTGGCAATGCCTGCCTTGATGGCGTAATGGACCAGGTCGGCCTGCTTGTGGATGTTCAATTTGGCCATCACTTGGCTGCGGTGGGCGTGGACGGTGTTGACGGACAGGTTGAGCAGGGCGGCGATTTCCTTGTTGCTGAGCCCTTCGGCGATGAGTTGCAGCACGATCCTCTCATGGGGGGTGAGCGCAACGCCAGCCTCACCACGCTTGCGCAACCCCTTTTTCCCCAACAGCTTCTCCTCAACGAGGAAATGGGCGATCGCCGGACAGAGATAGATGCGTCCGGCGTGGACTTGAGTCACGGCGTCCACCACGTTTCGTGTCGCCGTCTCCTTGGTCAGGAATCCCCGCGCCCCGGCCGACAATGACTCCTCCACCATTGGTTTCGTGTCGTGCAGGCTCAGCATGATGATCTTGGCGCTCGGAAACCTCCTGAGCAGTTCTCTGGTGGCTGCGATCCCATTCAATCTGGGCATGGTAATATCCAGGATGAATACATCGGGCGGTTTGGTCCGCGCCATCTCCAGGACTTCCATGCCGTCGGAAGCCTCGCCGACGATGACGATGTTCTTTCCGCTCCGTTCAATGGCCAGGCGCAGCCCGTCCCGGACCACCGGATGATCATCGGCGATGAGGACGCGGATGCTCATGCGCGGCGGCCTTTCTGCCGCCGCGAGTGTCGGACGGCGGAACCGAGGTTCTTGCGGCGCCGCTTGGTCCGCCACAGTTTTGGCGACAGCGGCAGCGGAGCAGCGGCAAGTGCGGTCGCAATGGGCAGGCTCAGGCGCACCGTGGTTCCCTTGCCTCGCGCGGAGTCAACGGTGAAAGCGCCTCCGGCGGAAGCGGCCATTCCCCGCATGACGCGGAGGCCCAACTGTGTCGTGGCCCGCGTCCTTTGTGCAGCCAGATCGAATCCCTTTCCATTATCACGAATATTCAGAATGATTTCTTTTCTCGAGGACCTGAGGTCCACACTCACTTGCTTGGCGTGACCATGCGTGATGGCATTGGTCAGCGCCTCCTGTGCAGCCCGGAACAGGATCGTGGCGGCCTGTGCCGACACCCGGTTTCCCCTCAGCGTCTCACTGAAACGAATTCGAATGCCCTTTTGCTTTGTAATCTGAGAGAAATGTTGCCGCAGCGCAGCGCGCAGCCCAAGGGTATCCAGTTCGGGCGGTCGAAGTTCAACAGCCAGCCTTTTCATGCGGGACACCGACTTGTCGAACAGCTTCCGGGTGCGCTTCATCCACCGGATCGCTTTCCCGGGGTTCCCGGAGCGCAGGTCGCTTTCGATCGCGTCAAGGTAGGCGGAAATCCCCACCGCCAGCGAACCCACATCGTGGTGCAATGCTGAGGACACCTGCCTCTTCTGCTCCTCTCGCGCCGCGACGATTTCTTGCGAGAGCATCTGCATCCTCCTCTCCGCCTGCTTCAGCTCGGTGATATCCTCGAACACCCCGATGAAGTGTTGTTTCTTCGGGCAATATGCGGAGACGTAAAACCACTTGTTCGATTTGGCGGAGTAAAGTTCAAACCGCTCCGGTTGGCCGGTCATGGCCACCCGGCCATACCTCTTAAACATTTCTGGATCCATCTCGCAGCGGCCCGGCACGACTTCGGAAGCCTTGCGTCCGGTGACATGCCTTAGCCCGGTCAATTTTTCGAAGGCTTGATTTACCTCAAGGTAAATGTAGTCCTGCGGCTGCCCGTCGTGGAACAGCATCCGGCAATAGGCAAAACCTTCCATCATGTTCTCGAAGAGCGAGCGGTAGCGCAGTTCGCTTTCCTTGAGCGCCTCCTCCGCCCGTTGACGATCACTGAGATCCCGAATAATCGCGGAAGCCCCCACAATTTTCCCCGAGGCATCCCGCACCGGTGAAATGGTGAGCGAAACTGGCAGCGGCGTTCCGTCCTTCTTGAGCCGGGTGGTCTCACAGTGCTGGATGTGCTCCCCTCTCCGCAGCTTTTCCAAAATGGCAGTTTCCTCTGCCTTGCGGTTTTCAGGGAAGAGCAGGGTAATGTTTTGGCCGATGACTTCTTTGGCACGATAGCCAAAGCAGCGCTCGGCTGTCCGATTCCAAGTGCGGATTCTCCCGTCGAGGCCTCTGCTGATAATCGCATCTCCGGAAGACTCGACAATGGCCGCCAACTGCTGGAGTTTCACCTCGGCCTGCTTGCGCTCGGTAACATCTTGAGCAGTCCCGATGAGGCCCGTCAACTGGCCCGCCTCATCGCGCAGCGGGCGGCCGATCTCCTTGATGAATTTCACCTCGCCGCCCGGGGTCGCGATGCGGTATTCGATGTCGAACGGTTTTCCGTCTGCGCGAGCTTGCTCTCCGACCTGCAACACACGGGACCGATCCTCGGGGTGGACACAGGCTACAAAGGCTTCATGCGTGCCGCTGAACTCCGACTTGGTCAAACCAAAGATACGGTAGAGTTCGTTGGACCAGGTTATTTCGTTGGTGCGAGTGTCGAGGCGCCAACTCCCCATTCTCGCCACCCGCTGCGCCTCTTCCAGGTCAGTTTCCTTCTTGAGCAACGCCTGCTCCATCTGCTTGCGCTCCGTGATGTCCTCGGTCAGACCGGCAATGCGATAGAGTTGGCCACGCTTATCCCACACCGAATAGCCCCGGGCCAGAATCCAACGAATCGCCCCGTCGGGACGCACAATCCGGTATTCGCGAGTGAACCGTTCCCCGCGGTCACGCGCCACTTCCGCCTCAATCCGGGGCCGGTCCTCGGGATGGATTGCCTCCAGCCAGCTCCTCGGATTGCGCAAGAGACTCTCACAACTGCGACCGAAGATATGTTCATAACTGGGGCTGAGGTAAAACACCTGCCGCTGGTCCGCCGACGCCAGCCAGAACACCTGGTGGATGTTCTCCGTCAGTTCTCGGAGAAGCGCTTCCTGCCCCCATAGATCCTGCTCCAACTTCGCCCTCGCAACAGTTTGCCCCTGCGGGTTTTCGGCGTCCGCGGTCCGCGCTTCCCTTCGCTGCCGGTCTGGTGATCCCGGCCCTTCAACATGCGCCTGCGCTTCCGCTTTGGATTTATTCATCAGCAACCCCGCCTCGATCCTAACATGAAAAGCCCTTATTCTCAAGATTAATCGAATCAAACTCGGAACAACGGCGCGGGACAGAGTTTTTCAAAGGCAGGGGTGTTGCGCTGCGCCGCCCGGGATCCCGATTCCGAATCGGGACGCCGTCCCTACCCAAGAAAATGAGGAATCTTGTCCTGCTCCCTCGGAAAAATCCCTCCCATTTATCATTTTGCATTTGTCATTTTTCATTTATCCTGACGCGGTGTCCTGGCACGATGCCCGAACTTACTTTTTGATCGCCGTCATCATCTACGGCTGCAGCACCGTGTACTCCATTTTCCTGTGGCGCAAGGGCTTCCGGCGCCACGACCATGTCAATTACATCCTGTTGCTGGCCGGGATTCTCTTCCACACCCGCGCCATGATGATGCGCGGGCTGAGCCTGCAACGCTGCCCCGTCAACAACCTCTACGAAGCCATGACCTTCGTCGCCTGGACCATTGCGGCGGCTTACCTGGTCTTCGGCCTGTTTCCCCGGCTGCGCCACTTCGGCGCCTTTGTCGCGCCCATCGTTTTCGGCATCGGCGTCTTCGCCCTGATGCCGCCCCTGGATGCTCCCTACGTGGACAAGCCGCAATTCAGCGGCGGCTTGCTCAGCCTGCACGCCGCCCTGTCCCTGCTTTCCTACGGCGCCTTCGGCTTGAGTTCCGTGGCGGCCCTGATGTATCTGACCTTGGAACACGACCTGAAATTCCACAAACTGCGGGCGCTGCTGGCGCTGTTGCCGCCCATTGACCGCCTGGAAAAAATCACCAGCCGCCTGCTCTGGGCCGGCTTCATCCTGCTCACCGCCGGTCTGGCCTTCATCCCATTCCTCCTCAAGGAACACCCGGAAGCCAACCTGGCCTTCGACCCCAAAGTGCCCTGGTCGGCCTTGGTTTGGCTGCTCTATTTGGGCTTGATTGTCCTGCACAGCCGCTTTGCCCAGACCGGGCGCCGCTTCGCTTGGGGCGCCATCGGCGCCTTCACCTTTGTCCTATTGACCTTCTGGGGCGTGAACCTGTTATCGCCCACTCATAAATTTTAAATTTCACTATTCATAATTCACTATTCACAATTCAAAAAATGCCCTTCATCGTTTTCGGATTAAGCCATCGCTCCTCGCCCGTCACCGTGCGGGAGCGGTTTGCCTTTTCCGACGCCGCGCTGCCGCAAGCCCTGGAAAAATTGCGCCGCGACGCGGCGGCCGCCGAAGCGGTCATCCTCTCCACCTGCAACCGCGTCGAGATCTACGCCGTGATGGAGCCGCCGGAACAGGAAGCCGCCGCCCTGCTGCGCCGGTTTTTAATGGACTACCACCAGGAGCCGGAACCGCTCAGCGACGAAATCTACTGCCACAGCGAGGCCCGCGGCCTGGAACACCTCTTCAAAGTCGCCTGCGGCCTGGATTCCATGGTCCTGGGCGAAACGGAAATCCTCGGCCAGTTGAAAAAGGCCTACGACACGGCCCTGCAGCACCGGCACACGGGCGGCCGTTTGAACAAGATTTTCCAAAAGGCCTTCAACGTCGCCAAACAAATCCGCACGGAAACCAACATCCAGCGCGGCAGCGTTTCCGTCGGCTCGGTGGCGGTGGAATTGGCCGAAAAGATTTTCACTTCCCTGCGCGACCACCCCGTCTTGATCATCGGCGCGGGGGAGACCAGCGAAAAGACGGCGCGCGCCCTGCTCAGCCGCGGCGCGCACAGCATCCTGGTTTCCAACCGTTCCCACGAACGGGCGGCGGCGCTGGCCGAAGCCTTGGGCGGGCGGGCCATCCATTTTGAGGACTGGCCGGCGGAGTTTGCCGGCATAGACATTGTCATCAGCAGCACCGCCGCGCCGCACTACATCCTGCACCGCGCCAAGCTGGAACCGTTGATGAAGGCGCGCAAAAACCGGCCGTTGCTTTTGATTGACATCGCCGTGCCCCGGGACATTGACCCGGAGATCAAGTTCCTGGAAAATGTTTATCTTTACAACATTGATGACCTGCAGGAAATCGCCGGCGATTACCTCCGGCAACGCCAGGACGAAATCGCCCGTTGCGAAGCCGTCATCCGGGACAAGGCGCGGGCGCTGCTCCTCCCGGCCCCCGCCCGGTTTTTGGCCGGTTCCAAACTGGCCGCCGCCAACCACTAATCGCCACCTCCCATGCCGCCCATTCTCATTGCCACGCGGGGCAGCGCCCTGGCCCTGGCCCAGGCCGGCGCGGTGCTGGCCCAATGCCGGAAAAAATTCCCCCGGCTTGCCTTCGAGCTGAAAATCATCAAGACCACGGGCGACCGGTTGCAGACCGCCCGTCCCGCCGCCGCAGCCGCCCTGGCCGCGCGCGCCCTTTTCACAAAGGAACTGGAGGCCGCCTTGCTCCAGGACCGGGCCGATGTGGCCGTCCACAGCTTGAAAGACCTGCCCACCGAGTTGCCGGAGGGCTTGCAACTGGCCGCCGTGGCCGGGAGGCGCGCCGACGTGCGCGACGTTCTAGTCTATCGTATTGACAACGGTTCTCGTCCCGCGGATGAGGCTCTCCGATTTCCCCCCCGGCCTGACGGTCGCGACCGGCAGCGCGCGCCGCCAGACCCAGCTTTTGGCCCTGCGCCCGGATTTCCTGACCGTGCCGATCCGCGGCAATGTCCCGACCCGTTTGCAGAAACTGCTGGAACAGCCCAGCATGGACGGCACCCTTCTGGCCGCCGCCGGTCTGGATCGGCTGGGCATCCGCCTGGCCCCGATGGGTCTGCTGCGCGGCGGCGGCGTGCCCGGGGATCTGGCCGCTTACCTTTTCGAGCCGCACCTCATGCTGCCCTGTGTGGGCCAGGGCGCGATTGGCCTGGAAATTCGGGAAAAGGACCGGCGCATGGCGGAGATTTGCCGCGAACTCAATCACCATGACACCTTTCAATGTGTGGCCGCCGAACGCGCCTTTCTCCATGCCATGGGCGGCGGCTGTCAAACACCCATTGGCGCTTATGCCTGCGTCACCGGCGGTCAGATTCATTTGCGCGCGGTGGCGCACTTGACCCAGCATGTCCAGCGCGCCGAAGGAAAAAGCGGCCTGACCGGCGCGGTTGCCTTGGGCCGGGAAGTTGCCGGCCAACTGCGGCGGGCGGTTTCATAAAGAGCGGCCATGAAATCCACCGGGACAGTTTACCTGGTCGGCGCCGGTCCCGGCGACACCGGGTTGATGACGTTGCGCGGCGCTGAATTGCTCGGGCGGGCCGATGTGGTGGTTTACGACGCTCTGATCAACGGCGACATTCTCGCCCTGGCTCCTCCTGGCGCGGAAATGATTTATGCCGGCAAACGTTCCGGCGATCACGCCATGCCGCAGGAACAACTCAACCAATTGCTGGTGGACAAGGCCCGCGCCGGCCAGCGCGTCGTCCGGCTCAAGGGAGGCGACCCTTATGTTTTTGGACGCGGCGGCGAGGAAGCCCAGGCGCTGGCGGAGGCGCATATCCCTTTTCAAGTTGTCCCCGGCGTTTCCTCCATTTACGCCGCCCCCAATTACGCTGGCATTCCCATAACCCACCGCGACCATTGTTCCAGCTTCACCGTTTTCACCGGCCACGAAGACCCGGACAAAAACGAAGCGGGCGCGGATTGGGCGCAAGCGGCCAAAATTCCCGGCACCAAAATCATTCTCATGGGCGTGACCCGCATCCGCCAAATCGCCCGGGCGCTGACCGCCCACGGCCTGGATGAAAACACCCCGGTGGCCATGATCCGATGGGGGACCACCGGGCGCCAGCAAACCATCCAAGGCACCTTGCAAACCATCGCGGACGTGGTGGAGCGGGCCCGCTTCAAACCTCCCGCCCTGACCATCATCGGCCAGGTCGTCCAATTGCGGCCCAAGCTCAATTGGTTCGAGCAACTTCCTCTGTTTGGCCGGCGCATGGTGGTGACGCGCACCCGCGCCCAGGCCAGCCAGTTGTCCCGCCAATTGCTCGACCGCGGCGCCGACGTGCTGGAAATTCCGACCATCCGCCTCGAGCCGCCCACGGAGCGCCTGGCCCTGGCCGACGCCCTGCTCGAACTCAATTCTTACGACTGGCTGATCTTCACCAGCCCCAACGGCGTCGCCACATTTTTCGAGTATTTCTTCAAGGTGTTTGAAGACCTGCGCGACATCGGCGGCGTGCGCATTGCCGCCGTCGGCCCGGCCACCGCCGCCAAACTTCAGGAGTTGCATCTCAAGGTGGACCTGACCCCGCCGGATTACATCGCCTCCGGCATCGCCGCGGCGCTGGCCAAATACGAGAGCGTCGAGAATTTGAAAATCCTGCTCCTGCGCGCCGAAGTGGCCGGAAAGGAGCTTCCCCAAATGCTCGAGGAAATGGGGGCCATTGTGGACGACACCGCCTGTTACAAAACCGTTCCCGAAACGGAGGACCGCAACGGCGCCGCCGCCCGTCTGCTCAAGGACGGCGCGGACTGGATCACCTTTGCCAGCGGTTCCGCCGTGGAGAATTTTCACGCCCGCTTCAATCTGAACCAGTTGTTGACACAACACCCCAAAATCAAATTCGCCTCCATCGGCCCCGAAACCAGCAAAGCCATCGCGGCTCTGGGCTTGAAAGCCGCGCTCGAAGCCAGGGAGCACACCATCCCCGGCCTGGTCAAAGCCCTGGAAAAGGCGGCGCGCGAATGACCTCATCCTGGGTGGCACAGGCGACCCGCCTGTGCCGGCCTTGCGGTCTGAATTATCCGGGCTAAACACACTGCGTCAGCCGCGCGCCCTGGCGGATGAGCGCGGCGGCGGCGGCGGGCGATTTGGCCTCGGCGTAGATGCGCAGGACCGGCTCGGTGCCGGAACCGCGCAGCATCAGCCACGCCCCCTCGCGGGAAATTAGTTTGACGCCGTCGAAGGATTTGATTTCGGCCAGCGGGGAGCCGAGCAGCCCGGGCGGCGGATGGGTTCGGCAGTGTTCCATCAGGGCGGCGCGTTTTTCCAGCGGGAAATGGGTGTCCAGCCGCGCGTAATGATGCGGGCCGAACTGCCTCTCCAGGCGGCGCAGCAGTTGGTTGACGGAAACGCGCTCGGTGGCGAGCAATTCCAGCAGCATCATGCCGGCGGCGATGCCGTCGCGTTCCGGCATCAGTTCGGGGAATCCGATGCCGCCGCTTTCCTCAAAGCCGAGCAGCGTGTTGCCCTTGAGCATTTCCGCGCAGATATATTTGAACCCGACGCCGGTCTCCACCAGTTCCAGGCCGTAGTGGGCGCACATCTTGTCCACCATGGAAGTCGTGGTGAGCGCCTTGATGACCCGTCCCCTGCCCCGCCGATTGACAATGAAATGATGCAGCAGCAAACAAATAATTTGATGGGTGGTCAAAGGCCGGCCCCGCCCGTCCATCCCGCCCACCCGGTCGGCATCGCCATCGGTCACCAGGCAAATGTCGTGGGGATGCTTTTGCAGCCAGGCGGAACTGGCGGCGTAATTTTGCGCGACCGGTTCGGGATTCACGCCGCCGAAATTGGGGTCATGCCGCCCATCCAGCGTGGTGACGCGACAGGTGGTGCCGCGCAACAACTGCTCAAAACAGCCCGCTCCCACCCCAAAGAGAGCCTCGTGGGCGAAGCGCAGCCTGGAGCGGGCGATCAATTTGAAGTCAACCATCCGTTTAATCGCCCGGAAAAGAGCGGGCCGCAGATCGCGCACCTGCAGCCGCCCGGCGCGGATGGCCCCGGCCGCGCCGGCGGCGCGCACGGGGTTTTGGTCCAGCAGCCTTTCCACCGCCTGGCAAAGGGGCGCCTCGGCCGACCCGCCGTAGTGCGCCTTGATTTTGAAGCCGTTGAACATGGGCGGATTATGGCTGGCGGTGATCATGACGCCGCCCGCCGCCTTTTGTGTCTTGACAGCAAAGGAAACCGCCGGAGTGGGGGTGGGGCCGGCGCTCAACACCACCTCGAACCCGTTTCCGGCCAAAACTTCCGCCACACGCCGGCCAAATTGATCGGAAAGAAACCGGCGGTCGTAGCCGACGATGATCCTCTTTTCCGTGCCGGCCACCGGAGAGCCGTTCCAAAAATCGGCGGCGGCCTGGCTGACCCGGTCCAGGTTGTGGAAGGTGAAATCCCCGGCGATCACAGCCCGCCAGCCATCGGTTCCGAAGTTGATGCTCATGCCGGATTCATGGGCCAGGTTGAGCCGCCGCCCCGGCCAGTTTCCTCAATTTGGCGACGGCCGCCTTCAGGTTGGCCCGGTGGAAAAGACCGGTGCCGCTGATGAAGGTGTCCGCCCCCGCCGTGGCACACTGGGCGACGGTCTGGCAATCCACGCCGCCATCCACCGCGATGCGGCAGGCCAGGCCGCGTTCGCGCCGCCAGGCGGCCGCCTGCTGGATTTTAGGCAGCGTTTCGGTGATGAACGGCTGCCCGCCGTAACCCGGATTGACCGTCATGACCAGCAGCGAATCCACCTGGTCCAGAAACGGCTCGACCGCCTGCATGGCGGTGGGCGGATTGATGGCCAGGCCAATTTGCTTGTGCAACGAACGAATTTTCCAAATCAACGCCGTGACCTGCGGTCCCAGCTCCACATGAACGGTCAGGCGGTCCGCCCCGGCCCGGGCAAAGGGTTCGAGCAGGATTTCCGGGCGCGAGCACATGAGGTGAACGTCAAATATAAGTTTGTTCAGCGGCCGGACCGCCTCGACCACGGCCGGCCCGAAGGAAAGGTTGGGCACGAAATGGCCGTCCATGATGTCCAGGTGCAGCCAGTCCGCCCCGGACCGGTCCACGCGGGCGGCTTCCTGGCCGAGCCTGGTAAAATTGGACGCCAGGAGCGAGGCAGCAATAATCATCGGGGCGAAGCGTAATGAAACCCGCCCCGTCCCGTCAACCGGCATTCCCGCCCGCGACCGGACAATGCGAAATGAAGAATGCAGAATGCAGAATGAAGAGGCGAGTTTAATGGCTCTGGCACGGGAGAACCATGAACCTGGAACGGCGAACGAAACTCGTGGTTGCATCTGCCTACCGGCTTGATTGACATGCCCCCTCTACTATTGCCACCATGCCCGCATGAGAAAGGTTTCCTCTTTGGCCCTGATCCTGGCCGCGGCGATGCTCTGCGCCTCGGCCCGCGCCGCAGATTGGCCGTGCTTTCGCGGCCCGAACCACAACGGCAT
Organism: uncultured Verrucomicrobiae bacterium; assembly: GCA_963707025.1. Taxonomy (GTDB): domain Bacteria; phylum Verrucomicrobiota; class Verrucomicrobiia; order Limisphaerales; family Palsa-1400; genus JBEKOF01. Next base: position 88,407 of record CAVPOM010000014.1, read on the forward strand.
TTCGGCGGAGACGGGATGGCTGGTGCAATGGCCGGCGGAGGGACCCAAACCACTTTGGAAAGCATCCATTGGCCTGGGCTATGCCGCGATCACTGTCGCCAATGGCCGGGCGTACGCTGCCGGAAACGCGGGCGACACCGCCACGCTGTATTGTTTCGATGCCGACACGGGCCACAATCTCTGGAGATTCTCCTGCGCCAATCAGATTCTGAATGATTATAGCAAACCCAAAGGAATGGGAGGCGCGAGCGGCTCGCCCGCCATTGAGGGCGACCGGGTTTATCTGATGAGCGGAGACGGCTGCTTGTTCGCCTTGGAAACGCAGAGCGGGGCGATAGTTTGGTCCAACAACCTCGTCGTGGAACTGGGCCTGATCAAGCCGCACTGGGGATTCACCGGTTCTCCACTGGTGCAGGATAATTTGCTGGTGGTTGACGCCGGCGGTTCGGGCACGGCGGTGGATAAAAGCAGCGGCAAGGTCGTGTGGACTTCAGACAAGGCCATATCGGGTTATTCGACGCCGGTGCCCTGTTCCTTCAACGGCACCCCGGCCGTCGCCATTCTTTCGGTGGACACGGCCTGCGCAGTGGAGACAAAAACCGGCAAAGCCATCTGGAGTTTTCCCTTTAAAACGCAGAACAACCTCAACATCGCCGACGTGGTTGTTTCCAACAACAACTTTTTCGTGTCCTCCGGCTACAACCACGGCGGGGTCATGGCCAGTTTCGATGGCACGAACGCCAGGCAGGTCTGGGCCAACCCGGGTTTCGCCAACCACATCAATTCGTCTATTCTGATTGACGGCTATTTGTATGGCGTGGCGGGAATGGTCAATGGCGGCGCCCAGTCTGCCGTTTTGCAGTGCGTTGAATTCGCGACCGGCGCTCAAAAGTGGAGTTATGCGGGGCTGGGCGGCGGCGGATTGATCGTGGCCGATCACAAAATCATCATGTTGAGCGACACGGGCGAACTGGTGGTGGGCGAGGCTTCCCCCGCGGCGTTCGCCCCGATTTGCCGCGCCCGGGTTCTCAAGGAGTGGTGCTGGACGGCTCCCACCCTGGCCAACGGCCGCATTTACTGCCGCAACAACCAAGGCGACCTGGTTTGCCTGGACGTGAAAGCCCCTTGACGGTTCGGAAGCGGGCAAAGTCGAGGACCTTCTCCTGCGACGAAAGGGAGAATTGTTTCCAACGAAGTGGGGATTTTGAGGCGCCCCGCGAAAACTCACACCGGGGCGGGCGCGGGGGTGCCGTAGCCGGGAAGCTTGGGCGGGAGCGGCTTGGGCACGTCGGTCAGGGGCGTGGCGGCGATGGCGCCGGAAGGCGGATCCACCTTCGGGGCCGGCGGCGGCGGGGTAAAGGTGCCGGTGGCCACGATCTGCTTGACTTGTTCGCCGTCCAGCGATTCGTATTCCAAGAGGGCGTTGGCGATGATTTCCAATTTGTCGCGATTGGCCTCAATGAGGCTCTTGGCCCTTTGATAGGCCTCGTTGATGATGCGCTTGACTTCCGTGTCGATTTCCTGGGCGGTAAATTCGCTGTAATCCTGGCGCTGCACCATGTCCCGGCCCATAAACACCCGGTCGCCGTCGTTGCCGTATTGCACCATGCCCAGTTTGTCGCTCATGCCCCACTGGCAAACCATGGAGTGGGCCACGGCGGTGGCTTGCTGGATGTCGCCGGCGGCGCCGCTGGAAATATCGCCCGAGGTCAATTCTTCGGCAATGCGGCCGGCCATCATGACGGCGATTAAATCGAGCATTTGCTTGCGGCGATGGGCCAGGACGTCGTCCTCGGGCAGGGACATGGTGGAACCGAGGGTCTGGCCGCGCGGAATAATGGTTACTTTATGGAGGGGATACGTATGTTCGAGCATGACACTGACCAGGGCATGGCCGGCCTCGTGCCAGGCGGTGCATTTCTTGTCCTCTTCGGTCATGGCCATGCTGCGGCGCTCGCGCCCCATGCGGACTTTGACGCGGGCTTCCTCCAGTTCGGGAGTGCCGATGGTTTTTTTGTTCATGCGAGCGGCGAGGAGGGCGGCTTCATTGAGGAGATTGGCCAGATCGGCTCCGGAGTAACCGGGAGTGCCGCGGGCGATGACGGCCAGATTGGCCGAAGCATCCAGTTTGACGTTGCGGGCGTGGACTTTCAAAATGGCTTCGCGCCCGCGCACGTCGGGAAGGTTGACCATGATTTGGCGGTCAAAACGACCGGGCCGCAACAAGGCCGGGTCCAGCACATCGGGACGGTTGGTGGCGGCAATGATGATGATGCCATCCTGCGTGTCAAACCCATCCATCTCGACGAGCAAGGCGTTGAGGGTCTGTTCCCGTTCGTCGTTGCCACCGCCCCAGCCGTGACCTCGGCTGCGCCCCACCGCGTCAATTTCATCAATAAAAATCAAGCAGGGGACGTTTTTGCGGGCTTGCTCGAACATGTCGCGCACGCGGCTGGCGCCGACGCCGACAAACATTTCCACAAAGTCCGAACCGCTGATGCTGAAGAAGGAGGCGTCGGCTTCCCCCGCAATGGCCTTGGCCAGGAGGGTCTTGCCCGTGCCGGGAGCGCCCACCATGAGGATGCCCTTGGGAATGCGCCCGCCGAGCTTTTGAAATTTCTTCGGGTCCTTGAGAAATTCGACCAGTTCGGAGACCTCCTCCTTGGCTTCCTCCACGCCGGCGACGTCCTTGAAAGTGATTTTGTTGCGCTCCTTGTTCAACATGCGGGCGCGGCTCTTGCCAAAGCTGAGGGCGCCTTTGCCGGCCATCTTGATCTGGCGGATGATGAAGAAGTAAATGACGCCCAGAATCAGGGCGATGGGCAGCAACTGGTAAAGCAGCCCCACCATCAAATTATTGCCTTTGGCGAATTGGAATTGCCCCGAATCCATCAACTTGGTGGTGACGGTGTCGGGCAAGGCGGTCTCCAGACTGAACTTGGTGGTGGTTTTGGTCTGGCCGGGTGGATCGTAGAAACTGCCGGTGATTCTTTTCAGGTCGGGTGAATCCAAGCCGTAGATGATTTTGCCGGAGCCGGGCACCAGGTTGTTCTTGTCCAGTTGATCCTTCAGTTGGGTCCAAAGGGTGAATTCCTTGACCGGCTGCTCGGTGGTTTTGTTGATGAGGAAGAAGACCAGGACCAGGGAAATAATGCCTGTCCAGAGAAGCACGGTGCGCTGCGGGATGCGCACATCTCCGTTGCGTTTATCGTTCCGATCCGGCTCGGTTGGGCGGTTCAAATCAGCCATGTTATGTAAAGTTACTGGTTAAGAGTATCATGGGCCGGTCAAAGCCGCAACCCCGACTTGTCAAATCCTCCGGCGCGCTCCCAGCTCCAATTCAACCGGCGGAGGGTGGTTTTGTCGAGCTTAAAACCCTCGGCGATGCGCAGCCCCTCCACCCAGAAGATCTCGCCCCGGCCGGTGGCCGCGACGACGCGGCGGCGGCGTTCGGCGCGGGGCACTTTGAGGTTGGTGAAAATGTCCTGAAGTTTGGCCGGCGCGGCGGCGCCGATGAGGTGGAAACGGTCGCCCGGCCGCCAGTGGCGCAGACAAATCCGCGGGCCAACCTTGTCGGCATCAAAACACTCCAGATCGGGCCGCCGGGCACAGTTCATCCCAGTGGTATCGGCCAGTTCCCAGGAAACCTTGAACTGGCGGAAATCGGCGCTGCGGCGGCGGCGGTTCAAATTCAGGCGCAGGGAGGCGGCATCGAAGCGGGTTCTTTCCACTTTTTGGAGCCGCACCAGCCCGTCGGCCGCCAGGATGAAGCAGTAGCCGGGGCGGGCGGGGACAGGCTGATTTGGCCTGGTTCGCAAGCGCTCCACCAGTTCAAAATCCGCCGGCTGCTCCAGTTTGTAGAGTTGTTCCCGGATGACTTGTCGTTGCACGGCGACGGGCAGGAGGGCCCACGGCTTCCGGCGCCGGCGGGCCAGCCATTGGGAAGCCAAATCCAATACAAGGTCCGCCTCGGCCCGGGCCAACTCCATCTCGCGAAGAACGCATCGTCCCAGGGCGGGCTGGTACCTGGCCCGCAACAAGGGCAGCAATTCATGGCGGACACGATTGCGCAGGATGTCCAGGCTGGCATTGCTGGCGTCTTCGGAAAACGGGACGCCCTGGGCGCGCGCATAGTCTGCCAAGTCGGATTTCGACAGGCCGAGCAAGGGCCGGACCAGGGTGATGCTTTGGCCAACCGGCGAGCTGCTCCACTTCATGCCGGCCAGCCCCGCGCTGCCGGCGCCGCGCAGGACGCGCAGGAAAAACAATTCCACCTGGTCGTCGGCGTGGTGGGCCGTGGCCACGGTGGCCAGGCCGCGCTGTCTGGCGGCGCGGGCCAGGAAGGCATGGCGCAAGTCCCGCGCGGCCATTTCCACCGACCATCCGCGCCGCCGGGCCACGGTCTTGACTGCGGCGCGCCCCACCACCACCGGCCAGCCGAGGGCCTTGGCCTGGCGGCGGACAAGCTGTTCGTCGGCCTGGCTGGCCCGGCCGCGCAACTGATGGTTAAAGTGCGCCACCGTGAGCTGCCAGCGATGGGCGGCGGCCAGGCGATGAAGCAACGCCAGCAGCACCATCGAATCCAGCCCGCCGGAAACGGCGACCAGAATCTTTTGGCCGTCGCGGAAAAGTTTCTCCGCGCGAATCACCGCTTCGACTTGCTGTGGCAGATCCGGCTTCAAGGCTGGCAGTTTAAAGTTTAAAGTTTCGTGGAACAAGAAGTAGTATGGCCCCATGAACGGCGTCCTTTCGCGCAACGGGCGGATCGGCTTGGTCGCGGGCGTGGCGCTGGCGGGGGCGGCCGTCTTTCTGCTGCTGCGCCCGCTGCGCCAGCCGGAGAGCTACCATCAGTTTATTGATGACAGGACCATCTGGGGAATCCCCAATTGCCTGAACGTCCTGTCCAACGCCCCGTTCGCCATCGTCGGCGTCATGGGGTTGTGCTTTCTTGGGAAAAAGCGCGCGCCGCAGTCTGGCGGCGGCTTCCTGGAGGAGGGCGAGCGGCTGCCTCTGGCCGTCTTTTTCCTGGGCGCCTTCCTGACCTGTTTTGGATCGGGTTACTATCACTGGGCGCCAAACGACGCGACGCTGGCGTGGGACCGCCTGCCCATGACGCTGGCCTTTATGGCCCTCCTGGCCGCCGTGGCCGGCGAACGGATTGACGTGCGGGCCGGGTTGTGGCTGCTGTGGCCGCTGGTCATCGCGGGCGCGGCCACGGTCTGGTGGTGGCGGAGGACGGGGAATCTCTGGCCCTATGCGGGCGCGCAATACTTTTCCATCGTCCTGATCGTCCTGCTCCTGGTTCTTTTTCCGCCGCGCTACACGCGCAGCCTGGATCTGCTGTGGGTCATGGGGTTCTACCTCCTGGCCAAGGCGGCGGAAGCGCTCGACCGGCCCATTTTCGCATTGACAGGGTTTGTCAGCGGGCACACTGTCAAACATCTGATTGCGGCCGTGGCCGTTTACTGGGTCCTGAGGATGCTGCAAAAAAGGTCGGGCCTGGCCCCCTCCCGGCCGGCGCCTTAACGGCGGCCCCAGTGGCCCCCGTGCATTTCCCAACCGCGCGGACCGCGGCCCCAATAGCCGCCCACCCAGATGAACCCAGGATAGGGCGGCAAATCCCAGTAACCGGCCCGCCAAACCCATCCGCCATTCCACACCCACTCGCCCCCGCACCAGATATAACCTGGCCCGGGCGAGGCCAGCATCGGTTCCACCGGAACGGGCGGCGGCGCGGTAGCCACCATAGTGGCCGCAGCCGTGGTGGGCGTGTTGACGATGTAATCAATGACCCGCTTGGACACACCTGAGTCCTGCAAATCAATGATGTCAGTGGCCCTGAGATGGTAAACGGTATGGGAATTGATGATCTGGGCGATGATGGTGTCGTCGCTGACCTGCGCTCTGCTCATCGCCTTCACGTCGGCCAGGCTCAAGGGGGTGCCCGCCTGCGCCCGGGCGTAAGTATCGGGATATTGCTGGCGGAGACGCATGTCCTGCTGTTGATCGGCGGAGTGGCCGATCAATCCGCCCAGAGCGGCGCCGGACAACGCGCCAATCGCTGCGCCCGCCCCGGCATTGTGAGCCGCGGCGCCGATAATCGCCCCGGTGGCCGCGCCAAACGCGCCCCCGGCCAGCACGCCGGTGCCGGTATTGTCCGGCGTGCCATTGGGGTTATAACAGCCTGTCACGGCCAAAGCCGTGAGGGCCACCGCCAAGGTGGAGGTTGTTCTCTTCATAAATGTCAAAGTGCCTGTTTTCATATTTCAATTAACATTTAACCCAAATTCGTTGCTTTTCCAATCAAAATTCACTTGCCGGGCGCGAACTTTGGCGCTCTCACTACCCATACGGATTAGACGCCAAAACCTTGCAGGGTATTTGAAATTAGTTCTCCCGTCTCTAACCGCCTCGGGCGGAATAAGTTGAGAAAGGCCGAGGGCGGGCCTTTACACCAGGGGCAATGGCTCGAATGGGCGGCCCAGGATGGGCTCGCTCCTGGTGTTGAGCCATTCCTCCAGCACCGCGGCATAGACGGAGCGGAAATCCACGTTGTAGGCGATGTCGCCGTTGACCAGATCCTCCGGCGCCAGGCTGGGATAACGTCCCTGCAACCCCGCCTTGACTTTTGGCCCCACCACAAACAGCGGCGCGGCCGCCCCGTGGTCCGTGCCGCCATTGGCGTTCTCCGAGACACGGCGCCCAAACTCGCTGAAGGTCATCAGTAAAACGCGATCCGCGGCCCCCATTTCCGCGAGATCCGCCACAAAGGCCTTGACCGAATCGCCCAACTCCTGCAACAGGCGCGGGTGCTGGCCGGCTTGATTGGTATGAGTGTCGTAGCCGCCCTGGGACACGTAAAAAATCCGCGTGGGCAAACCGCCTCCGATCAGTTTGGCCACCAGTTTCAAGGAGTTGGCCAGCGGGCAGGCCGGATAGGCTGCTTTGTTTTGCATTTGCCGGGTGATGGCGAGAATCTTGTCCGAACTGATTTGCGCATCCAGGGCCGTGCGTTCCAGAAAATCAATGACCGGGCCGCGCTGGAGGGTCGGGCCGCTCACGGCGCCAACGGTCGCCCCGGAATTCTCCATCTCCCCGGGATGATTGAGTTCGCGGTATGATTTTTCGTCGGCGGACATTTCCCCGTTTCTCCCTGCCCCGCCGGCGTTATAGCGCAGGCTCTGCGGGTTGTTCAGGCTGATGCCGGTGGGCGTGGCCGCCGTGAAGGCCTGGGGCATCTGGTTGCCGATGCTGACCCCGACCGTCGGATCGGCGCCGCGGCAATCGTTGTCAAAAAAACGGCCAATCCATCCGTAATTCTCAAACTGCCCGGAATCGGAGGCGGTTTGCCATATTTCCGTGGAACGGAAATGCGAGCGGTTGGGATTGGGATAGCCGATGCCCTGCACAATGCTCAAATGCCCCGCGTCATAAAGATCCTTGAAGCCGGCCAAGCTGGGATGCAGGCCGATGTCATCATTGATCTTGAGGATCGCCTTGGCGTCCACCCCAATCCGCGGGCGCGCTTTGTAATAATAATCGTTGCTGTAAGGCACCACCGTGTTCAAGCCATCATTGCCGCCGGCCAATTGGAGAATGACCAAAATGCTGGAGTCCCGGCCCGTGGCCACCTGCGTGGCGGAATCCGCCGCGGCGGCGTGCAGGGCGGAAAAAGTATTGGCCAAAAAGGCCGGAACGGTCCAGGTCAGCGCGCCCCCCAGGATGCTGGTGCGCAAAAACTCGCGCCGGGTGTGCAGGGTCAATGGTTCTTTCATAGGTTTCAGGAGACTTGAAATTCCGGCGCCGCCATGAGCAGGCGCACGACATGGCGGATGTCGTCATCGCGCAAATTTTCCCGCGGCTCGAGATATTCGCGCAAGACCCGGCGGTGTTCTTCCGGGAAGGCGGTCAGGAGGAAGCGTTTCTGCAACGCCGCCAGCAGCCGGTCCTTGTCCTGGCGCTCCTCCGCGGTGACAATATTATTGACGTTGATCGGCGGCATCAGCCGGGCCATCTGGTCGGCGCGCCGGGCCATCATGGCCTGGGCCGGCCCGCCCCCGCCCGCCGCCGGCAGGTTCCCCTGCCCCATCACCAGCAGGGAAGCCTGGTTGTAACGGCTCAGCAAAGTATTGGTCGTGATCCAGCTCAAGCCGCCGTCCCAGCCCTTCACGTTGGGCGGAGCCAGCAGGTCCTGGCCGAGATTGCGCACCATCTCCACCGAAACGACCGGCGGCGGCATGGGCCTTTCCAACATCCGCACCGAACTGACCAGCCATTGCACCGGGCTTTTGATCTGGCTGCCCATCACTTGGTCCGCATAAAATTCTCCGCTGCGGAACAGGGCGCGCAGCAGAGGCCGGAAAGCATGGTTGGAGGAATTAAAAACACCGGCCAGCGCCTCGATCACCGCCGGATCGACCTCCTCCCCGGCGAAAAATTTCCAGAGCTTGCCCGTGATGAAACGGCTGGCCTGGGGTTGGGCCACGATAATCTCCAGCACATCCTGCCCGGTCAACGGCCCGGTCTTGCCCAGCACCGTCTTGACGCCGTAATCATGCAGCGAGGGCCGGTAGAGATAGGATTCGGTGGGGCGCTCCAACGACCATCCAGTCATGGCGCGGGCCGCTTCCGTCACGTCCTTTTCCGTGTAATGGCCCTCGCCCAGGGTGAACAACTCCATGCATTCGCGCGCGAAATTCTCGTTCGGATGCTCCTTGCGGCTTTGCGCCTGGTCCAGCCAGATCAACATCGCCGGGTCGGTGGCAACCGCGGTCAGGAGATCCAGCCAGTTGCCCGATCCCATGTTCCGGAATGTCTCGATCTGCCGCCACAGGAAATAAGGCTCCCGCACCTTGACGGCGCTGGTGGCAAAGTGTCCGTGCCAGAACAAGGTGAGTTTTTCCTGCAATGGCCGCGGCCCGGTGGCCATCCTTTCCAGCCAACTGGCGCGCAATTCCTGAACCTGGAGTGTGACCTCCCGCTGAAATTGCTGCTGCAGCTCGCGGCGCTCCCCGGCGATCTTGCTTTTTTCATCCGCCGTCGCCGCCATCCGCTCCTGCTGGTTCAACTCCTGGATTTGCCGCGGATAAGCCACCCTTTGCGGATCGGGTTTGGCCCAATCCGGGGCCGGGATGTCATCGGGGATTTTCTCATAATCAACCAGGTGGCTCACCGCGCCATCCAGGCCCAATTTGACCAGTTTCTCAACCTCCGCCGGCGTCCCGCCGAACCCCGCGCGATTCAGCAAATGCGCCGCCGTGGCGTAATTCCACTTTGAAGCTGGCAACGGACTTAACATACATGCACTGCGACATCAACTCAGACGGACCTTTGCCACGCCTGGTTACACTCCACTTTACCACCAAGCCCGCCAACCGCAAGGTTGCGTGGCCCGGGACCGGGCCTGTCCTCCCCTGCCCGCCCTTAAATTGTAACAGGATCGTTCCAACCGCGGCGTTGACTTTTCGTCCCGGCGTTCTACGGTGGCGCGATGCGTGGCAAACCTGCGGCGATTGCGCGGCTTCGCCGGCGGCTTTTTCCCAGCCTCCTGGCCGGCGTCCTGGCCGGAGGGTGCTTGCACCCGGGGCCAGCGCCTCCGTGGAAATTCGCCGTCTTTTGTGACGGGCGCTCGGAACTGGCCAACGACCCCGGAACCAGCAACGGAGTGCGCTGGGCTTCGGTCAGCAACCTGGCAACGGACGCTGTCCGGCGGAAGGCCGCCCTGGTGATTTTTCCCGGCGATCTGGCCAACGGCAACGTCACTTTTGGGCCGCTGACCAAACAATGGGCGGAGTGGAAGAGGGTGATGGCGCCGTGTTACGACGCCGGCATTGCCGTCTATCCCATCCGCGGCAATCATGAAAAAATCCAGGCCGACAACTCCGTGAAAACCTGGACCAATGTTTTCTCCTATTTGCCGCAAAACGGCCCGGACGGACAAAAGGGATTGACCTACAAGCTGGAAACCAACAATGCCTGCTTCATCGGTTTTGATCAATACGCCGGCCGCACCACCAATCAACAGACCCGTGTGGTCAGCGGCCTGGTTTCGCCGTGGGTGATAGATCAGATCAAACAGGCCACCAACCGCTGGGTCTTCGCCTTTGCCCACGAATCGGCTTTCTTCGGGCACCATGTTGATTGTCTGGCCTCAGCCGAGGCCGAACGCGACCAACTTTGGGACGCGCTGGGGGAGAAAGGCGGCGTTTACCTGTCCGGCCATGACCACATGTATGTCCGCCGTTCGGCTCCGGACAAAAATGGCAACCCGGTGCTGGAATTGGTGGTCGGCTGCGGCGGGGCGGCTCCGTATCGTTACGACCATTTCGCGTCGAACCAGACTAAAATTCCCACCAACCTGTTTGTTAATGCCGCCAGACCGGCTGCCAATGCCGTCCATCCCATCGTCAATTCCTCCAATTACCCTTCCTACTTCGGCTACGTCTTGATCACCGTCTATGGCGACAAACTGGAAGGCGAATGGTGGGCGCTGACCAACTACGACACCTCCCATCTCGCCACGGGACTTCCGCCTAAAAAGCCAAAATTCGCCAAGCTCGACTCGTTCACCTGGCGGGCCAAAAGCAACAAATCGGGGCCGCGTTAGCCCATTGGGGCGGAGGCGGCCCTCCTCCGGAAGAGCCGGGATTTTTCGACTCGCCCCGGCGGCCCGGTTCTGCTTTGCTGAGGTTCATGGGGTCCGAATTATTTGAACGCATCCGCGCCGCCCGCCGGCGTTTGCGCGGACGGGCGCACCAGACGCCCATTGCCACCTCGCGCACCCTCGACCAATTGGCCGGAGCCGCGGTCTTTTGCAAATGCGAAAACTTTCAGCGCGTCGGGGCCTTCAAATTTCGCGGCGCGTTCAACGCCATCTCCCAGTTGAGCGACGCCCAAAAAAAAGCGGGCGTCATTACTTTTTCCTCCGGCAACCACGCGCAGGCCGTGGCGCTGACCTGCCAGATGCTGGGCCTGCAGGCCACCGTCGTCATGCCGCGCGACGCCCCGGCGGCCAAGCGCGCGGCCACCGCCGGGTACGGGGCCAGTGTCGTCCTCTGCGAGCCGGAGAACCCCGGCCGCGAACAGGTGGCCGCCGCGCTGCAAGCCAAACACGGCTACACGCTGATTCCGCCCTTTGATCATCTGGATGTGATCGCCGGCCAGGGCACGGCTGCCCTGGAAATGTTCGAGGAACTCCAGTCGCTGGACTTTCTCATCACGCCCTGCGGCGGAGGAGGGTTGCTCAGCGGCAGCGCTGTCTGCGCCAAAAACCTCGCTCCCAAATGCCGCGTCATCGGCATCGAACCCGAACTGGCCGACGATGCGGTTCGTTCTTTTGCCAGCAAAACCCTCCAGACCGTCGCCAATCCCCGCACCATCGCCGACGGCACGCGCACGGCTTCCCTCGGCCAATTGACCTTCCCCCTCGTCCTGGCGAACGTGGACGAAATGAGGACCGTGACCGAGGAATCCATCATGGAAGCCGTGCGCTTTCTTTTTACCCGGATGAAGCTGGTGGTGGAGCCGTCCGGCGCGCTGGGGGTGGCGGCGTTGTTGAGCGGCGCGGTGCGGGCGCGCGGACGGGTCGGCGTTATCTTGAGCGGCGGCAATCTGGATGTTGCTGTCATGCAGAAAATTTTTGCGGGGCCTTGATGCCAGCGCCGGGCCGCGACCGCCGCCGCCCTGGCCAGCCGCCCCGGCCGACCGCCAGGTTAATTCTGGCCGTTGGGCAGGGCCTGCCCGGCCTGCACGACGCGCAAATCGAGCAAATCGCTTCCGCTCAAAACAGTGGCATCCTGGTTTCCAATCGCGCCATTGGCTTCCCATGTTTTTAGCCGCGTCCCCAGCCAGGTGATGTCCGCGGCGTGTCCGTCCGCATAAGAAAATCCGCAGGCGTTGGCGTGCCTGGCCGAGGGCACGTTCCACCAAACGTTCACGGGCGCGAACCTGGTGCCGAGGGCGCTGGGAACAACGGAGAAATTGCCGTCATCAATCGTGATCTCGCTTTCATCCACAAAGACCATTCGTTTCGCGGGCGCCGGCGAGGTAATCAGGGAGAGCTTGGTTTGGACGACGAAGACACCGACGGGCCAGTCATCCGAATGGTCGGACCCGACATCATAGCCGTTCATATAAGTGTTGACCGAATAACTTCTGATATCCAGCACATGGCTGACGGGATTGGGTTTGGTGTCCGCAGGGCATTTGTAAATCCCCATGCTCTTGCAGTACGGGTAGATCAGCGCGTTGGTCAAATCCGCGCTATTGATCGCATCCGGCAGTTGGGTCATTAACCCGGCAATCCAATTGTCGAGGGATTCGTCTGATTTCTGGTTGGGCGGGAGCAGATCCCGATAATCATCGGCGTACATGTTGTAAGCCAGTTCCAGTTGTTTGAGGTTGTCCAGGCAACTGGTCTTGATCGCCCTGGCTTTGGCCGACGCCAAGGCGGGCAAGAGCAGCGCCGCCAGAATGGCGATGATGGCAATGACCACCAGCAACTCGATCAGAGTGAACGCCCTCCTCCATCCCGATGCGGAACGCCGTCGCCTTCTCATGGGTTTAAATTGCTGGCTATAATGAATACAATAACCACTTTCCAAACTCCGACAAGTCACCAAAATTGGCGATGGGGGCAGGCGGAAATGGAAAATGAAAGATGGGCGATGGCAAAATCTCATCCCGTTGGCGCTTTCCCGCTGCCACCTTCGCTTGGTTTGGGGCGGGTTCCTGGCGGTTGGTTTTCGCGGTGTGCTAATGGGCAAAGGAGGATGGCGCGCCCGCATCGGCAATATATTCGCGCTCGACTTCGGGATCAAAAAAAACCAGCTTTTTCTTCCCGTCCACCTCCGCCAGGAAACAGCTTCCCTGCGGGAACAGCGCAAGCAGCCCGGCATCTGTCAAGTAAATAGACTTTTCCGGTCGCGCCGGCGGCGGCGCAGACCGCCCCATCGCCAGCCACCGCCCGGACGGCGCGGCCGGGCCGGAGAGCCAATGCGCGGCGCAGGCCGCGACGACGGCCAATGCCGCCAGGCCGCCGCCCCGGCGCGTCCAGCGCCGGACGCGCTGGCGGGCTTGAAAAACTCCCAGCGCCTCCGCTTTGCCGGCGGCGCTGGCTGCCTGCCAACTGTCGTCCCGCAACACGGCTTCGAGCAGGGCGTCTTCACCATCGGGATCAGGATTGGTTTTCATGGCGTAAATTTTTTAGCAATTGTTCTTTCAGTTTCTGCCGCAACCGAGCCAGGCGGGATTCGACGGCCTTGTAAGTCAGGCCCGAGGCGTCGGCCAGTTCCTGCAAGGGCCGCTTGTCCACATAAGCGGCCTGCATCAACTCGCGCTCTTCCGGCCGGAGAGCGGCCAGCGCCTCGCGCAGGATTTCGGAAAGTTGGCCGGTCGAATTTTCCGCCCCGGCGCTGGACGGGGGCATTTCCTCCAGCGAAACGAACCGGTCCCGGCGCCGCTGGGCGCGATAATGGTCAATGAAGGTGTTCTTCGCCACCGTGCAAAGCCAGGCCCACAACTTGCGCTCGTCGTCAAAAACCGCGAAGCGTTTCGCCAGCTTGGTCATCGCGGCCTGGCAGATTTCGCGCGCCGTGTTTTGGTCGCCGCGCGCCAGCACCAGCAGAAAGCGGTAAAGGCGGAAGCTGTAAAGATCGTAGAAACGGGCAAAGGCCGCCACGTCGCCGCGCCGGATGGCCAGGGTCAAGGCCCGGATGTTGTCCGGGCCTGCCACCGTGTTGCCACCGGCATGCAAAGGTTGTTTCAACCGCGCGCGGATGTTGGCGGAAGGCACGCTGAGAGCGGTCGCCTCAAAAATTGGGGCGGCGGCATTTTCATTCAGCGTGAACATGGCTGGTTTTTCCTTACTTCTGGCCCGGCAAGCCCGACGGCGGGACGGGGGCGGCGTAGTTGGCGTGCCATGCGGCCACCAGGGATTCCGCCACCGCCAGGTCCGATGGAACGCCCCGCACGATGAGCAGGCCGGAGTCGCGGTTGATTCTAGCAAAGCTGTTCGGATTCCAAAAGCGGCGATTTATGTTGTTTAAGTCTTTATTCTGAACCTCAATCTCCTGCGCCAGTTTTTCCCATTGATTCGCGGGAATTCCGTTCAGGGCAAAGGCCTTCAGCGTGACGTCTGGCGTTGTGTTTGCATAGATGGAGCGAAATATGACGACCGAAGGTTTCGCCAAATCCCCACGCACCATCAATTCTCCCAGCTCCGGTATCGCCTGACCCAGACTATTGTAAAGAGCGATCAAGGCCTCCAGCGGATCGCGATTCTCTGGAATGCCAGCAAAGACACCGCGACGGCCGCCGCCTCCAGAACCACCGCCGCCAGCAGAGGCGCCTCCAGCGCCGCCTCCAAAACCACCAAATCCACCGCCTCCTCCACCAGGCCTTCCTCTAAACCCGGGACTCATGCTTTCCGCGGACCGCAGGTTCATGCGTAAGGCTGGAATATGGACGGCTCGCATCTTGTCCGGGATGTCCACAACTTTTGCCCAATCCACTTTGTATTGCTTCTCCACAGCGGCCACAAACTCCGAGGGTGTGCCGCCCGGGAAAAAGAAGTCCACCTCGTCCCGGGGCGATGCCGCGGGAAGGCCAGCGGCTTCAGCGGTCGGCGGGGTGTTGGTGGCGCTGTCGGCCTGGGCCAGGGCGCTGCCTTGCGACAAAAACGCCAGCGGCGCGGCCAAGTTGAGGGCGGTGAAGAAAATGGAGTTCGATTTCATATCAGTTTTGGGCTGTGGTCATTGTCTGGCGTGTTGGAGGGAAGGCCAAGCCGATTCGGGCGGCGTTCCGCTCTTCACCAGGGACAACGATGCCCGCGCCGCAAATCCCTCGAACTTTCGGGCATGGCCCCCCCTGCCGGAACTGAAACTAGGTGAAATTAGGTGAAACCAAGTGAAATTAGGTGAAATTAACTGAAAATGATGGGACCGATGGGACCTGTAGGGCGGACCGATACGAAAACGGCCGCGCGCAGCCGGGCCAGCCGACCCAAGGCGCGGAGTGGCCGGCGGGTTTGAACCCGTTGCCGCGACTCCCGCCTGTGGCGCCTTTCCCCATAACTGAGGGCATAATAGTGGTTAAAGTCGAAACTGTCAAAGGAAAAGTTTTGGATTTTTGTAATGCGCCGGTCACGGTTGGCAGGGCGGGCAGTCCGCTGCCCGCCGCACGACGGCCGCCTGACGTTCATTCCTCGGTCAATTCCCGACGGCGGGCAGAGGACTGCCCGCCCTACCACCCAGGACGCATCCTCAGGCCTTCGTTGCGCCGCCGGCATCGCGGACCTCCCAACCGCCGCGGCGGATCAGGAGGGTCAGGAGCCGGCGTCGCGGCAGTAGAGGACGCGCGCGCCCACGCGCCGGGCCAGCCGCTCGCGCAATTTCGCCGTCGCCCGCCGCGTGGCCGGAAGCTCGGAATCGGCGATAATGATCAGCTTGGGCTGGAGCAAATCCAGCAGCGGCTCGTCCCGCACCGGCAGCCCCGCCAGCACGATCTCCGCGCGCAACTCCGGGTGGCGGCTCATCAGCAGGTTTTGTCCGTCCCGGCCCAGGGCGGAAAGGAGGACAACGGAGTGGCCGTGGATGTTTCGTTGCAGCACCAGGGAAACTTCGTCCGCCGCCGCAAATTTATCCTCCGCGCCGGGGTAAAGAACCGACCAGCCGTCCAATCCATCGCCCTCCCGCACGGTCCGCCAGAGGCCGGGAGTCTGCGCCACTTCCGCCTCGACGCGCCGGTAAGCCGGGGAACGGACGCGGGCCGGGCCGGCGAAAACGGCGGCGGGCGCGAAATTAGTCAAGACGATTTCCGCGCCGCCGACGCTTTGCTGGTAGCCGGCGGTCAGGCAGAAGTCGTCCAGCCGGTTGACCCCCTGGGCGTGCAGGAAGGGCTGGACGATCCCTTCCGCCGACTCGGCGTCGCCGCAGTCGGCCAGCAAGTCCCGGTTGGTGCCGGCGCCGGCGGCGAAAAACGCCGGCGCCCCGCGCAGGGCCAGCACGTCCAGCCGCGCCGCGCCGCGTTGCACTTCGCGGTCCACGACCCAGAGGACGCTGAGGAGAAGCAGGGCGGCCCAAAGCAGCCGCTTGTGTTTGGCGCGAAAAATCCAGCCGGTGAAAACGGCCAGCAGCACCGCGTAATACCAGACAAACGTCATGGGCCGCGGCGCGGCCACATGGCAATTGCCCGCCGGCCAGTGGGCGGACCATTGGCTGGCGGCCATGATGCACTTCATCCAAAACCAGCCGGCATGATTGAACAAGACCGCCAGCGCGGGAAACCAGCCGCCGGTCAGCAGGCTGGCCATGCAGCTCATCAGAGCCAGGCCGGTCAGCGGCACGACCACCATGTTGACCGGCACTCCCACCGGGGTGAAAAGATGAAAATAACAGGCCGTCAACGGGAGGGAGCCGAGAAAGGCCGCCAGGGACATGACGAACAGGTCAATCCCGCGCCGCCGCAAGGCCTCCCGCCACAATTGCCAACCCGGCCGCACCTCGTCGGGGACAAATTTGTCCGGTGGAAAAAACCGGGCATAGAGAAACCGCCGCATGGGCAGCGCCAGCACGCCAATGCACAACACTACCAAAAAGGAAAGTTGAAACCCCGCTTGAAAAAGTTGCTGCGGGTCCCACACCAGGATGATCAAGGCGGCGGCGAAGAGCGAATTGAGCAAATCGCCGGGCCGCTGCACCGCCCATCCCCCGATGACGATGCTCATCATGATGGCCGCCCGCACGGCCGAGGCGGGCCATCCCGTCAGCCCCGCATAAAACCAGATCACCGGCAGGACCAGCAGCCCGCACAGGGCGCGCGGCAATTGCAGGGCGCGCAACAAGCCGATGCCGATGGCCGCCAGCAAGCCGATGCGCAGTCCATCCACGGTGAAAATGTGGAACGTGCCGGCGCGCAGGAACGGGTCTTCCACGCTTTGCGTCAGCGGCGCCCTCCAATCCAGGGCCAGGGTCCACATCAGGCGCAGCGCCTGGTCTTCCTCCGGCAAACCCAGCGCCAGCGTCCGGCGCGCCCAGCCGCTGAAACGGTCCGAGAGCGGCGCCTCCTCCGCCGGCCCCAAGGCCAGCCAGGCGTTGGTGGAGCCGGCCTGCAACTGGAAGTAAACCTCCTGGCGCTGATAATAGCGGCGCGGATCAAACAACCCATCCGCCAGCGCACCGCGCAGGGGACGAATGATGCCGCTGACTTCCACGCTGCGGCCGTTGAAAAAATTGGAGGCCAAAATTCCCGAAGTGCCCGCGATGACTTTTCCCCAGGCCGGCTGCCAGCGGCTGCCGCGCCAAATTTCCGCCGCCCGCAGCAGCGTGCCGGTGTGCCAGAATTCCCTGGCGCCGCGCTCGAAAATCCGCGGAGCGGGCGCAGCGCAGATTGTGCCGCGCAACCTGACTTCTTCCGGGGCCTCTCCGAGCAGGAGCCGCAAATCCCGGGGCGAAACCACCGCCGTGTGCCGTTCCAGGTTGGCCCAACCCGCCAGCAGCAGGAGCGCGCCCAAAAGGCAAACCCGCCCGGACTTCCATGCCAGCGCCGCCAATCCGGCCCCCAGTCCCGCCGCGAACAACGCCGCCAGCGGCGGATGGGCCCATGCCCCGAGCGCCAGGCCGCCGGCATAGCACAGCGCCACAGGCAGGAGCGGGCGTTTCACGGGAATTATTTTTTGCGCCGCAGCCATCGCGCCGCCCAAAGCGCCGCCAGGCCAAAACCCGCTCCGCAGGTGTCCAGCAGCACATCGCGCACCGCGGCCTCCCGCCCGGGCACAAAACTTTGGTGGAATTCATCCGACGCGGCGTACAAAGCCGCCAGCAGCAGCGCGGTCAAGTATTCCCTGGGCCGGCAGGCCGCCCAAGCGGGGTCGGAATGGATCAGCCGCCAAAGCAGCAGACCCAAAATGCTGTATTCCACAAAATGGGCCGTTTTCCGCACCACAAAATGAATTTTTTCGATCATCTCCTCCGACATGTGGGGGTTGAGCCAGAGCAGGAAAGGCCGGACAAAGCGCGAGGTGTTTTCCGGACGGCCCAGACTGGTGGAGGCGCCAAAAACCAGGGTCATCCAAAGAATTACCGGCAGCCAATACTTGAAAAAGCGTCCAGACACGGCTGCAAAGAACAGCCGCGTCCCAGCCAAAGCAAGCCCGAAAAAACCGCCCCGGATTGCCGCATAAAAGCTCGCGCAAAAACCATTCCCGATCGTAATCCAGGAATATGGCGGAAAAATGCCACAAAAAAGCGGCGGGATTTCCGGGACAATTTCCCATTCCGGGGGGCTTCTTGACACTGCTACCGGAGTCAGGCGCAAGAAGGCTACAGGAGTGCGCCCGTCCTCGGGCGCAGCAGCGTGGGAAACACGGCGCGCCGGTAATCTTCCTGCGCACCCAAAAAATCCCCGGCTTGCTGCGGCCGGGGACGGCCGCACTCCGCCAGCAACAGTGTCAAGATGCGCCACGATGCCGGGACATTGCAAAATCAAGTTTGCAAAAGGCCCTGGCGTCTGGCATCAGTAACATTCCTTTATGCGATTTCTCAAAAATTTGGGGCTGGGATTCGCCATCGTTTTGGCGGGGTGTTCCGACACACCGGGCAAGGCGGCCGCGGATGACAGCCCCGCCGCCACCTGGCACTTCGCCGGCAGCGCCGACCTGGCAAACAACACTAATTTTGACAACGTAAAAAAAATCCTGACTCTCGCGCCGAGCCTTGAATTTCGGAACCTGGCCTTGAGCCGGTTTTCCAGTTGGCTGGGCCGATCCCTCTTCCGGACGACTAATGAGGAGTCCGCCGCCGCGTTGCGCCCGTTGCTGGAGGATCTTCTTTCCGCTGAATCCGTGTGGGCCGTGGGCGGGGCGTCCAATGGGCCGCTCAATTTCATCGTGGCGTTGCGTTTGGACGATCAGCGCGCGCAGGCCTGGCCGGCCGCGCTGGCCAAGATGATGGGCGGGCCGGGCCAAAATATCCAGGCGCAGGACTTCACCGTCCGGCAATGGAAACTGGGCGGGGGCCAGCCGCTCTGGATGGTGCGCGCCAAAGATTGGCTGCTGGCCGGCAGCGGGGACGGTCTCCGTGCCCTGCAAACGCAATACCTTCAACAAGTGAGGCAAAAGGGCCGGCCCGGCCCCGCGCTCAACCAAAGCTGGTTGGAAGCGGACTTGGATTGGCCGCGATTGAGTCACTGGTTGCCAGATTTTCCCCGTCTTTTCCGACTGGCCCGGACCAAAATCACCTTCACCGCACCGGATGCGTCGTTTTTCATGTCAGCCAAGGTGATCTATCCGAAACCGGTCGCGTGGAAATACGATCCCTGGCGCATTCCGACCCGGATAATCCGCGATCCATTGCTCAGTTTTACGGCGGGCCAGGACCTCGCCGCCTATATAGACCCTGGTGAACCTCTTTCCCAATTGACGGATAATCCGTTAACCGGACAGTTTTACGTTTGGGCGTTGAGCGAAATGGGCCTTCAGAGCTATGGCGCCTGGCCGGTGGCCGACGCGACCAACTCAATCCAGCGGATCGGGACAGAGGCGGTGGCGGCCTTCAATCCCACATTGAAGCAGCGGGGTTGGGGCGACCTGCGCTGGCAACCGGAGCGCAAGGCGCTGCTGTGGGCCGATGTGTGCCCGATCCTGTTCCCCCTTTTACAAGTGGCGCCCGAAACCAACGGCCAGTATCTCCTGGCCGCGTTTTTTCCGCTCGAACTGAGAAACAAGCCCGCTCCAGAGGGGCTGTTCCAACAGATTCTCGGCCGCACCAACCTGGTCTATTACGATTGGGAAGGAACCGGAAACCGGCTGGAGCAGTGGCGATTGCTCAGCGGAATGCTGCCGGTTCTCCCCCGCATGCAGCCGCCTCCCCGACCGGCCGTTTCCACCAACAATCCGCCCGCCCGCCCGCGCGCCCGGCCACCCATGGTCGTGGTGGAGAATTGGCTCAGCGGGGTGACGCCCTTGCTGCGGGACCACAACACGGTCACTGAAATCACCCGCACGGGGCCG
The DNA here is from genome assembly GCA_963707025.1 of uncultured Verrucomicrobiae bacterium. Taxonomy (GTDB): domain Bacteria; phylum Verrucomicrobiota; class Verrucomicrobiia; order Limisphaerales; family Palsa-1400; genus JBEKOF01. Next base: position 108,412 of record CAVPOM010000014.1, read on the forward strand.
GCGGAATTGACGGTGGTGCGCAAATCGCCTTTTGCCGTCAGCTCCCTGGAATTGGTCCTGCTCTCCCACTGGCTCAGCGGCACCGGTTCGCCGGGGATCAATCCCAGTCTCCTGCCGCCCCCGGCCAAAATGACCGGACCTGGCATCAAACCCAACAGCCCCTGATTGATTGTCATGCTCAAACTCGGGGTGAACATTGATCACGTCGCCACCTTGCGCGAGGCGCGCTATGGCGGGCGGGATCGCGGCGAGCCTGACCCCATTGAAGCCGCGCTGATTTGCGAAGCCGCCGGCGCGCACGGCATCACCGCCCACCTGCGCGAAGACCGCCGGCATATACAGGACCGGGACCTCATCAAACTTCGCCAAGTCGTCAAAACCCGGCTCAACCTGGAAATGGCCAACACCCCGGAAATCGTGGCCATCGCCCTGCGGCTCAAGCCGGACATAGTTTGCCTGGTGCCCGAGCGCCGCGCCGAATTGACCACGGAAGGCGGGCTGGACGTGGCGGCGCATGGGCCGGCGCTGGCGGAAACCCGCCGCAAAATGAACGACGCCGGCATCGAAGTCAGCCTCTTCATCTCCCCGGTCCCGGCGCAAGTGGCCGCCGCCGCCCAAGTGGGCGCGCAATTCATCGAACTGAACACCGGTTCCTTCGCGGAAAATTTCCATCGCAAATACCAGCGCGCCCAGGAAGTCGAACACCTGGCGGCCGCGGCCGTGCAGGCCCATGCCCTGGGTTTGCGCGTCAATGCCGGCCACGGCTTGACCTACCAGAATCTGCCCGCCCTGCTGGCCGCGCCCCATTTGGTGGAATTAAACATCGGCCACAGCATCATCAGCCGGGCCTTGGTCGTCGGCTTGCCCACGGCCGTGCGCGAAATGCTCCTGGTCATGCAAGACACCACCCGCGGCAGCCTGCCACCTTAACCCAGAGTGATTTTAGGAAGCGGCATAGACATCATTGAAGTGGAGCGCGTTGAAACCGCCCGGCAAAAGCACGGCGAACGTTTCCTCAGGCGCATTCTGCATCCCGCCGAAACAGACTATTGCCTGTCCCACAAGTTTCCCGGCCCTTTTCTCGCCGCCCGTTTTGCGGCCAAGGAGGCCATTTCCAAGGCCTTCGGCACCGGCATCGGCGCGCAACTCGGCTGGCAGGACATGGAAATTGCCCGCAAGGACTCCGGCGAACCCTACGTCATCCTCCACGGCAAAGGCTTGGAATTGCTCGCCCGGCGCGGCGCCCGCTGCGTCCACCTCACCCTCAGCCACACCGAGAAGCACGCCACCGCCATGGCTATCCTGGAAGGATGAATGGCCAGTTGCTCCAACTCTCCATATGAAAACTCGAAAACGGCTCGCACTTTTTCTGCCCTTCCTCGGCTCATTTCTCCTCGGAGCGGGTGAGCCGCCGCCTTATCTGGTTTACGCCGGCACCTACACCAATGCCAACAGCAAGGGCATTTACGCCTGGCGCATGGACACGGCCTCTCGATCAGTCTCTCCCCTCGGCCTGGTCGCCGAGACGCCGAACCCAACGTTTCTCGAGATCGCTCCGAATCATCGTTTTCTTTATGCCGTGAATGAAGTGGACAGTTTCCAGGGCAAACCCGCCGGAGCGGTCAGCGCGTTTTCCGTTGAAGCCGCGACGGGAAAACTCACCTTCTTGAACCAGCAAACTTCTGGCGGACGCGGCCCATGCCATCTGACGCTGGATCGTGAGGGCAAAAATGTTCTCGTGGCCAATTACGGCGGCGGAAGCATTGAATGTCTCCCTGTCCAATCCGACGGCCGTCTTGGCCCACCGACCGCCTTCCTTCAACACAGCGGCAAGAGCATCAACCCGGCCCGCCAGGAGGGACCGCATGCGCACTGCATGACCTTGGATGCGGCCAACCACTTCGCCTTCGTTTGCGATCTCGGTCTGGACAAGATAATGAGCTACCGTTTCGATGCGAGCAAGGGGACCTTGGCCCCCAACCAACCGGGATTCACCGCCACCAAACCCGGGGCCGGTCCGCGCCACTTGGTCTTTGATCCCAATGGCCGCGAGGCTTACGCCATCAACGAATTGAATTCCACCATCGTCCGTTACGCCTATGACTCCGCTACCGGCGCCCTGTCCGAAATGCAGACCGTTGCCTTGCTGCCCCAGGGATTCACCGGCGCCAGCACCGCGGCTGAAATCGCCGTCTATCATTCCGGGAAATTCCTCTACGGTTCCAACCGTGGTGATGACAGCATCGCCGTTTTCAGCGTGGACGCCGCGACCGGGAGCCTGGCCTTCCTTCAGCGCGTCTCCACCCAGGGAAAAAGTCCGCGAAATTTCGCGATAGACCCCTATGGAAATCTACTTTTCGCCGCCAACCAGAATTCCGGCAACATTGTCATTTTCAACATAGACACCGCTACCGGCAAGCTGACCCCGTCCGGCCAAGTGCTGGAGGCCCCATCCCCGGTCTGCGTCAAATTCGTCGTTGTGCAATAAAGAGGCTGACCCTGTGGCTGGGGCGGAAGCCCAAAAAAAGACTGGAAAAGGGCTTTACACCCGGCCCGGCCAAACTTAAACTTCCCGCTCAAAACGAAATAAATTGACCGAACGACTATGGAAAAAGGCAAGACGATTGAAGGGTTCCAGATTCATGAGCGGGACACCGGGTCCGCGGACGTGCAGGTGGCCCTGCTCACCGAGCGGATCAACCATCTGACCGAGCATCTGCAGAAAAACATCAAGGATCACAGCTCCCGGCGCGGCCTGCTCAAAATGGTCGGCCAGCGCCGCCGTCTTCTGGATTACCTGCACACCACCGATCTCACCCGATACCAATCCATTACCAAGAAGCTGAAACTCCGCCACTGAGGTGCCTGGTTTCCCGCTTTCTTCCGGCCGGGTTATCGCCTTGGACCGAGATGAATCAATTTCATTGCGCCGGCAATCGCGGGCGGCGCAATGCAACATTTACAAACCGCGTCAACAATATCCCGCTGACTTGGGAAATTTCAATCAGCGCCCCGGCGGCCCGGCGCGGCCGGGGCCTTGATTGAAGTTCCTCTAAGTCGGCGGGTTGGCAGAAATCAGGACTATTATGTCAGAAAAAGTATCCGCCCAACTCGGGGCCAATCAGATTCACATCGAAACCGGCAAGCTGGCCAAACAAGCCGACGGCGCCGTCACCGTCCAGCTTGGCGAAACCATCATCCTGGTCGCCGCCGTCGCGGCCATCAAGGCCAAACCCGGCCAGGAATTCTTCCCCCTCACGGTGGATTACCGGGAGAAGGCGGCCGCCTCCGGCAAATTTCCCGGCGGCTATTTCAAACGCGAAGGCCGCCCCACCGAAAAGGAAATCCTGACCAGCCGCCTGACTGACCGCCCCATCCGCCCTCTCTTTCCCAAAGGCTGGTTCAACGAAGTCCAGGTCCAGAGCATCCTCCTCAGCGCCGACGGCGAAAACGATTCCGACATCCTCACCATCATCGGCGCTTCCGCCGCGCTCAGCGTCAGCGATATTCCGTGGGACGGCCCGCTGGGCGCCTTGCGCATCGGTCGCCTCGCCGGCAAATTCGTGGCCAACCCCACCCACTCCCAAATGCGCGAGAGCGACCTGGACCTGATCTACGTCGGCGACACCGCCAACGTCGTCATGTTTGAAGGCTCCGCCAAGGAAATTTCCGAGGCCGATTTCATGGCCGCCCTCAAATTCGGCCACGAATGCTGCCAGCCGCTCATCCAGGCCCAGAAAGATTTGGCCGCGCGCGGCGGCAAGAAAAAGCGCGACATCACCGTCAGCATCGTGCCCGACGACATTCTGGCGGAAGCCAAAGCCCTGGCCGGGGAACGGATTGTGCCCGCGCTCCTCACCCAGAAAAAACTGGAACGCGAAGCCGCCGTCAAAGCCGTGACCGACGACGTTGAGGCCAAGTTCATCGCCAAATTCGGCGCGGAAAAAGTCACCGAATCCGTCCTGCGCGAAGCCTTTTACTACATCCAGAAAGAAACCGTCCGCGGCTTGATCATGCGCGAGAGCAAGCGCCTGGATGGCCGGGGCTTTGAGGAAGTCCGCCCCATTATTGTGGAGGTCGGCATTCTGCCGCGCGCGCACGGCTCGGCCGTTTTCACCCGCGGCGAAACGCAGGCCGTCACGCTCGTCACCCTCGGCACCAACGAAGACGCCCAGGAATTCGACTCTTACACCGGCGGCGAAACCAGCAAGAAATTCATCCTCCACTACAACTTTCCCAACTACTCGGTGGGTGAAACCGGCCGGATCAGCGGGCCGGGCCGCCGCGAAATCGGCCACGGCGCCCTGGCGGAACGCTCCATCGAACCCATGCTCCCCCTGGCCACCTATCCCTACGCCGTCCGCGTCACCAGCGAAATCATGGAATCCAACGGGTCCAGTTCCATGGCCACCGTCTGTGGCGCCTCCCTCGCCCTGATGGATGCGGGCGTGCCCTTGACCCGGCCCGTCGCCGGCATCAGCATCGGCATTTGCACCGAGCACGACGACCACCACAAGATCACCGCCTACAAACTCCTGACCGACATCATCGGCTGGGAAGACGGCTTTTGCGACATGGATTGCAAAATCGCCGGCACCGCCAACGGCATCACCGGCTTCCAACTTGATCTCAAACTGCGCGGCCTCCCGCACCATTTGATGGCCGAATCCCTGGAAAAAGCCCGCGTCGCCCGCCTCCACGTCCTGGCCGAAATGGCCAAGACCATCGCCGCTCCGCGCCCGGAGCTGAGCCAATACGCGCCGCGCATCATCCAGCTCCACATCAACCCGGAGAAAATCGGCGCTCTGATCGGCCCCGGCGGCAAGAACATCAAACGCCTGGTCGAAGAATCCGGCTGCGAAATCAACATTGACGACGACGGCACCGTCAACATCTACTCCATTTCCGCCGATGGCATGAACATCGCCCGCAAGGAAATCGAAGGCATGACCGCCGAAGCCGAGATCGGCAAAACCTACCGCGGCAGAGTCGTGACCATCAAGGAATTCGGCGCCTTCGTCGAATTCCTGCCCGGCAAGGACGGCCTGGTCCACATCAGTGAACTGGCCAACTTCCGTGTCAAGCAAACCGAAGACATCGTCAAACTCGGCGATGAAATCTGGGTCAAGTGTCTGGGCGTGGACGAGAAAGGCCGGGTCCGTCTCTCCCGCAAAGCCGCCATGGAAGACCGCGAAAAGGAAATATCCGCCAAAACTTGAGCGCGCGCCGCGCTGCCTGTAGCGGCGGTCCATGACCGCCGGATAAAGCGAAACGCGCCGCGCGGGCCGGGGTCCTGGCCATCGGACCGATCCGACCGATCGGAGCGATGGGTCCTCTGCGTCCCATTCTTCCCATGCCATCCCCTGCCCTTTCACAGTTCCGCGACGGCGCTGAAGGCGGGCAAGGGAAAGGAAAGCAGCGCCTGCGCCTTGGCGCAATTCAGCGAAACATCCGCCGGACGCGGCGGCCCGGTGTAATCCTTTTGCGAGCCAACCTCGATGCGCGCCTCCAGTTCCGGATGGCGCGCCGCCACCACCCGCCCGATTTGCACGCGGGACAGCCGTTCGCTTCCGGCCAGATGATACAGGCCGGCGCAGCCCGGCCGGGCCAGTTCCCAGACCGCCCGGGCCGTCACCGCCGCCGGCAGCGGGCAGCGGAATTCATCGCTAAATAGTTTGACACTCGCGCCCGCGCGCCAGCGGTTCGCCATCTCCTCGTTGAAGGAGCGCCGCCCCGAAAGGGTGGTCCCGCTGTTCAAGCCCACGCGCAGCACGATGTGCCGCCGGTTGCGCAGGATGATTTCCTCGGCGGCGGCCTTGGTTTCCGCGTAGCAGTTCAGCGGATTGGGCGGGTCGGACTCCGCGTAGCCGCCCTTGCGTCCGTCAAAAACCAGGTCGCTGGAAAAAAAGACGAACCCGCTCTCCGCCGCCAGCGCGGCCAGATGGGCGGCGGCCTCCACGTTCAAGCGCCGGGCGGCGGCGGGATCGGCCTGGCAATCGGCCGTCCGCGTCAAGGCGGCGCAGTGAATCACCCATTGCGGCCGGTCGGCGCGAAATTTCTTCTCGACGGCGGCGAAGTCGGTCAAATCCAGGTCCCCATGCCTCAGCGGGATGACGTGAAACTGCGGCGCAAACTTAGTCGCGGCCAGCACCAGATGATGGCCAATCAAACCACCCGCCCCCGTCACCCAAACCCGTGGCTGGTCCTGTTTCACAATCAGCATTCAGTCAATCAGCCGGCGGGTCAGATCGCCGTAGGCGTCAATCCGGCGGTCGCGCAGGAAGGGCCAGTGCGTGCGGGTCGACGTCCACCTTGGCCGAGGTCCACCGGCACGATCAAGATTTCCTCTTCGTCCACGCGCGGCCTTGGCCAGGATTTCGCCGGAGGTGCCGGCCACAAAACTTTGGCCCCAGAATTCGATGCCGTCGCCCGGCCAGCTTTTCGTGGCCGACGCGGTTGGGCACGGCGACATAACAGCCGTTGGCGATGGCGTGGCTGCGCTGGATGGTTTCCCAGGCGTCGTGCTGGCTGCTCGCCGTACTTTGCCTTTTCGCGCCGGATGCCAGCCGATGGCGGTCGGATAAAAGAGGATCTCCGCCCCTTGCAGCGCCGTCAGCCGCGCGGCTTCGGGATACCATTGGTCCCAGCAAATCAGCACGCCGATTTTGCCGTAGCGGGTCTGCCAGGCGCGGAAGCCGAGGTCGCCGGGCGTGAAATAAAATTTTTCGTAGTAAAGCGGGTCGTCGGGAATGTGCATCTTGCGATAGATGCCCAGCAGCGAGCCGTCGGCGTCAATGATGGCGGCGGTGTTGTGATAAACGCCGGCGGCGCGTTTCTCGAACAGCGAGGCGATGATGACCACCTTGTGCTTTTTGGCGAGTTTGCCAAAGGCGTCGGTGCTCGGGCCGGGGATGGGTTCGGCCAGTTTGAAATTCTCGTGGTCTTCGCTCTGGCAAAAATACTGCGAGCGGAACAATTCCTGCGTGCAGATGATTTGCGCGCCGTGCCGGGCGGCGCGTTCGGCCAGCGCGAGGGTCTGCTTCAGATTCGCGCCGGGATCCGGCGAACAGGCGGTCTGGATCAAGCCCGACTTTGACGAGCGACTGGGCAGGACGGCGCCGGTTTCATCGCAGCTTCAGGCTTTGGTGCGAGCCGCGGGCGGTGTGCTTCGAGGATGCTGGGTGCTGCCGGTGACGTCCTGCTCCTCGGCGGCCGGCGGGACCGGTCTGGCCGAACAGTTCGCGGATGAATTTGCCGAGCGTCTCGTTGGTCGGGCCGTAGCCGCGGTGATAGATGTAATACTCCAGGTCGTAGAGCAACTCATCGGCGGTGGCGTAACGGCTGGACAGGTCGCGCGCCAGGCAGTGCGATGCAGGATTTCGTTGAGCGCGGTCGTCAATGCGCGGATCGAGCGTGCGGAAATCGGGAATCGGCATGGTTCATGATGCGCTGGCGCGATTCCTCGGCGTTGGCGCCTTTGAAGATATTGTCGCCCGAGCAGCAAATGCGCCAGCACCACGCCGGCGGAAAACAGGTCGGAGCGCTTGTCGGTGATTTGGAAATCGGCCTGCTCCGGGCTCATGTAATCGGCCTTGCCCGCCACCACTTCGCCTTCCTGGTCGGTCAGAAAGCCGCGCGCCTTGGCGATGCCGAAGTCGGTCAGCTTCACGTCGCCTTCAAAGGCGATCATGATGTTTTTGAAACTCACGTCGCGGTGGACAATGCCCAGCGGCTTGCCGTCCTTGTCGGTTTTGGCGTGCGCGTAGGCCAGCCCGCGCGCGACGCGGCTGGTGATGAACACGGCCAGTTCCTTCGGCAGCGACGCGTTTTTTATCAGCCAGTTGCTGGGTGAATTGCTCCAGGTTCACGCCGCGGATCAATTCCATGCAGATGAAATAGACGCCGTTGGTCCTCGCCCAGATGGTAGGTCTGGACGATGTTCGTGTGGATCAGGTCGGCGACCAGCTTGGCCTCGCCGATGAAGTTCTCGATGAACATGCTTCTGGCTGGCGTAATTCTGGCCGGATGACCTTGATGGCCACGCGCTTGACGAAGTCGCGCGCGCCGTGCTGCTCGGCTTCATAAACCATGCCCATGCCGCCTTCGAAAATCTTGCGGACAATCTCGTAGCGGAACTCGCTTTGGATGGTGAAGAGCGCTGCCACGAGGGGATGTTGGGAAATTGCCCGCTCATGTCAAGCTCTGGCCTGATTTATTATTTTTCTCCTTGCACCCCCGCGGCAAACCGATTTAATAAGACCGGACCAAGCTCCATGACGACGATTCATGCCGGATCATCGCCTGAGCAACTAACCGAGCACGCACTATGTCAAGAAGACTCTCCAAAGCGCAGCTTGCCGCCGCCATTGCCGCCCAGAGCGGCCTGACCAAAAAAGCCAGCGTGGAACTGCTGGATCACCTGGCCGCCCTGGCCTACAAACATGCCAAGGACACCTTCACCATCCCGGGCATCGGCAAACTGGTGGTGGGCTATCGCAAGGCCCGCAAAGGCCACAACCCCAAAACGCTCGCCCCCTTGGATATTCCGGCCAAAAAAGTGCTCAAATTCCGCATCGCCCAGGCCGCCAAAGATGCCATCCTCGGCCCCCAATAATTTGCCCATCTCCCCAAAGGCGCTCCGCGGTCCGGTCAGGGCGCCCGTTTCATCCCCGGGCCAGGCGGCCGCGCTCGCGCGTTTCCCCGGATGAAAATTGCCATCCTCGGCTGCGGCGCCTTGGGCAGCTACTATGGCGCCCGCCTTTGCCGGGCCGGCCAGGAGGTTCATTTTCTCCTCCGTTCTGATTACGAGGCGGTCCGCCGCGACGGCGTCCACATTCAAAGTGTGGAGGGCGATTTCCATGTCCGCCCCAAGTGCGCCCGGCATCCCGCTGACATCGGCCCCGCCGGCCTGGTCCTCATCGGGCTTAAAACCACGGCCAACGGCGCCTTGCCGGAACTTCTCCCGCCGCTGGTCGGACCCGCCACGGCCGTTCTGACCCTGCAAAACGGCCTGGGCAACGAGGCCCTCATCGCGTCCCTGGCCGGCCCGGAAAAGACCTTGGGCGGCCTTTGCTTTGTCTGTCTAAACCGGCTGGCCCCGGGAAAGATCCGCCATATCGCCCACGGCAACGTCGTGGTGGGCGAATTTGCGCGCCCATCCCAGCCGCGCACCCGGCAAATCGCCGGTCTTTTCGCTCAATCCGGGGTGCCTTGCGCCGTCAGCGAAAACCTCGAACAGTCCCACTGGGAAAAACTGGTTTGGAACATCCCTTTTAACGGGCTGGGCGTGGCCGGTTGCGCGGGGGTGGAGGCGGTGTGGCGCGGCCGGCTTGATCCCGCACTCGAGCGCGGGCCTTGCCTGACCACCGACCGGCTGCTGGCCGATGCGCGCTGGGCGCAACTGGTGGGCGAACTGATGATGGAAACCATCCGCACCGCCCAGTCCCTGGGTCTGGCCGTGGCTGACAGCGAAGCGGACCGCAATATTGAGCGGACGCTGAAGATGGGAGCTTACAAGGCCTCCACCCTGCTGGATTTCGAGCGCGGCCAGGAACTGGAATTGGAAGCCCTTTTTCTGGCGCCCCTGCGCGCCGCCCGGCAGGCCGGCGTCGCCACCCCGCGTCTCTCCGCCCTCTGCGCCCTCCTCCAGCAATTGGCGCGTTGACAATCATCGTTTGCCAATCGCCCCGTTTGCGGCTATATTTTCCACCGCATTGTTATGGGCACCATGAGTTTGTCACCACCAACACCCGGGCTGAAGCGCGAAGCCATGACGGATAAACAGAGCGAGCGCGACCATCGCCAGTTGCGCATTGACAAGGTGGGCGTGCGCGGCTTGCGCTTCCCCATCCAAATCCGGGACAAGGAGCGGACCCTGCAGAACACCATCGCCACCATCGGCATGTACGTGGATCTGCCGCACGAATTCAAAGGCACCCACATGAGCCGCTTCATCGAGGTGCTCAACTCCCACGGCAACGTGGTGCATGTGGAGAATATCACCGATATTCTCCGGGCCATGCAGGCCCGGCTCAAGTCCGCCGCCGCCCACCTGGAAATGGAGTTCCCCTTTTTCCTCGTCAAAAAAGCGCCGGTTTCGGGGATGGAAAGCGTGATGGATTACACCGCGCGCTTCGACGCCACGGCGTTTGGCCGGGAAATTGATTTCGTGCTGACGGTGCGGGTGGGCGTGACCACCCTGTGCCCCTGTTCCAAGGCCATCAGCCGGCATGGGGCGCACAACCAGCGGGGCTTGGTCACCGTCCAGGTGCGTTCCCGGCGCGCCATTTGGATTGAAGATTTGATCGCGCTGGTGGAAAGCTCGGCCAGTTCGGAGTTGTATTCCCTGCTCAAACGGCAGGACGAAAAGGCGGTGACGGAATGGGCCTACGAACATCCGGTATTCGTGGAGGATCTTGGTGCGCAATGTTGCCCTGCAGCTCAACGCCCATCCCGACGTGACCTGGTACAAGGCCGAAGCGGAGAATTTCGAGAGCATCCACAACCATAACGCCTACGCCTGCATCGAAAAAGGATAGGGTCGAAAAACGTCTTTTGGCCGGCGGGCGTCCCGCCGATATTTTTCTTGAGAAAAGTGTGGCGTTTTTCACCCCCTTTGCTACAGTCCCCCGCCCGCTCCAGGCGGAGGCGCCGGCCGCAAGGCTTCCCCGCCGGGCCAGGGCGATGGCTTGGATCGTGTGACGAGAAATAAACAGACAATGAAGAAAATGCAAAAGCCGGCCAGGGCCAAAAAGAGCCTGACCTCGGCCACCGCCGCTTCCATTTTGGGCATGGGCAGCGCCCGGCCAAAAGACAAAAGCCCCAGGCCGGTCAAGGTCAAGGCGGAATGGGCCAAGTACCACCAGCATCTGCTGGAGCTGCGGGAACGGCTGCAGGCGCAAATGAGCGGCCTGGCCAAGGAATCCGCCGAGGAGATGACCAATTACAGCCTGCACATGGCCGATTCGGGCACGGATAATTTTGACCGCGATTTTGCCTTGAGCCTGCTCTCCTCCGACCAGGACGCGATTTACGAGATTGAAGAGGCCCTCAAGCGCATCGAGAAAAACACCTATGGCATCTGCGAATTGAGCGGCAAAGCCATTCCCCGGACCCGGCTGGATGCCATCCCCTGGACCCGTTTCACCGTCGAGGCCCAAAGCCAGCTCGAACGGGACGGCGCCCTGCGCCAGCGGCGCCTGGGCCAACTGGGCACGGTGGACACCACCGGTGGCGGGGATGTGGAGGAAGAGGAAGAGGCCGAGGAAAAACCCGTCAAAGACAAGGAATAGCATGCCCCGCGAAATCATCACCATCGAATGCACCGAAGCGCGCAAGGAAGGCAAATCCCCTTCCCGCTACACCACCACCCGCAACAAAAAACTCAAGACCGAGAAATTGGAAATCAAAAAATACAATCCGGCCCTGCGCCGCCACACCGTCCATCGCGAAGTCAAATAACCTATGCCACGCAAGACCCATACCGACAAGCCCGGCGCCCGCGGCAGCCGGGGCAAATCCACTTCCCTGGAGGTCCGCACTCCCCGGCCCAAACCCAAAATTGATTTCACGGTGGACGCGCTGGACTACAAGAATGTCGCCCTGCTCAAGCAATTTGTCACCGACCAGGGCCGCATTCTCCCCCGCAAGTACACCGGCCTGCCCGCCCACTATCAGCGCCAGCTCAACCGCTCCATCAAGCGGGCCCGCCAGATGTTGCTGATGAAGTAAATGAGACGCATTGGCATCCTGACCGCCGGAGGCGACACGCCCGCGCTCAACGCCACCATTCACGGGGCCGTCATGCGCGCCAACCAGCTCCGGCTGGAAATCACCGGCATCATCAAAGGCTTCAACGGCCTGTTCAATCCGCGCGTCCCGCATGTCCAGCTCAATCCCCTCTTCCAGGGCATTCCGGAACTGGACCCGACCAAAGGCGGCACCCTGATCGGATCGTCGCGCGATTATGTGGATCCGGACAACAAGGAGCAGTTGGACGAGGTGGCGCTGCGCTTGCAGAAGCTTGGGGTGGAGGGGCTGATTTGCGTGGGGGGCGATGGCACGCTCAACGGCCTGCAGCCGCTCTGCGACCGCCTGCCCGTGGTGCTGGCGCCCAAGACCATTGACAACGACCTGGGCCTGAATTACGCCAGCGAGCCGGAGGAGTGGGTGCGCAGCGCCGATCCGGCCCACCCAGGCAAATTCCACTACAAACGGATTGAAGCCAACGTCGCCTTCCATCCCGATCACATCATCAACTACGTCACGCCCGGCTACGCCACCGCCGTCTTCGTCTCCGCCACCGGCGTGCATCGTCTGCGCACCACGGCGGAAAGCCACCGGCGCATTGCCATCATCGAGGTGATGGGGCGCCATGCCGGCTTCCTCGCGCTGGGCACGGCCTACGGATGCCCGGACATCATTCTCATCCCCGAACATCCGCTGGACCTGGAACGGCTGGTGGAGCGTGTCAAGCAGACTTATGATTTACAGAAAAACGTCGTCATCGTCTGCGGCGAAGGGATCGTGGATGAACAGGGCAAGGAACTGGCCGCGGAAACCAACACCACCGATCCGGCCGGCAACCTGGTCCTGAGCGGCGCGGCCGAGGCCCTCCGGGCCAAATTGATCCAGATGATGGGCGACCACTATTTTCAGCATTATCGCCGGGGCGGCTCGGCCAGCGAGGCCATCTTCATCCGCAAAGTCGGCCACACGCAGCGCGGCGGGCGGCCCATCCTGTTTGACCGTTTTTATGCCGCGGAATTGGGCGCCAAAACGGTGGACATGCTGCTGGAAGGACAGAACAACGGCGTGGCCATCCTCCAGTATGATGCCGGCCGAGGTTTCCATGTGGAAAGTTACGATGGCAACCGTTTCCGCGACCGCTGGGGTCGCATCCATCCGCGGCAAATGCCCCCGGAGTTTTACGACGCCAGGCTGATGAAGCCCTCGCACGTTGGCATCAATTACCTGCTGCCCATTTTCAACAATGCCATCGGCAATGATGACATGGAGCACACGCGCCAGACGCTCTTTGCGCCCGGCAACCTCGTCCAGCCCTATCATTCCATCAACACGGACATTGACAAGCGCATCCGCTATATTATCCCGGAAGCCAGCGCCCCGTGATTTTCAGCAACTGGGCGGCGTGCATCTCCAGCGTGGTGCCGGTCCACACCACAAAATCGGCATGCGCGATTTTTTTATCAACCGGCCACTGGGCTTCGATGCGCTGCCTGCTTTGAACGGCATCCCAGCCGCGCGCGCGCAAACGCCGGGCCTGCGCGGCGGCCGAACAGGCCACGCAGATGGTCGCATCCAATTGCTCCTCCGCCTTGGTTTCAAACAGCAAGGGAATGATCACGGCCCCGCAGGGGCGCCCGCTTTTGCGCCAGGTGTCCGCTTCGGCCTTCCATAAAGCCCGGATGCGGGGATGGAGGATGGCTTCCAAAGCGGCGCGGGCGGTGGGATTGGCGAAGATCTGCCGGGCCAGTTCTTTCCGGTCCAGGCGTCCGTCTGCAAGCAAGACCGCGGGGCCGAATCTTTCCCGAATTTCCGCCAGCGCCGGTTGCCCGGGCTCCACGATTTGCCGGGCGGTGTCATCGGTGTCAACGACCGCCACGCCCTGTTGCCGGAGCAGACGGCCGGCGGTGGATTTGCCCATGGCGATGCCGCCGGTAATGCCAAAAAGCTTCATCAGGAAGCGTTACTGCGGCAAATGCAGGGCGCGATAGAACCGCTCCTGGCCGTTGGTCACGCTGTTGGTCAGAATGAGCAGGCCGGTGGCGCTGGCGGTGTTGGTGGAAAGGCTGGTCCAGGAGATGAGATCGGTGGAAACCTGGACGATGTAATTCTGCTCAGGATAGCCTAAAAGGGTCAGTCTCAGGTTGTTGGTCAGGTAGGCGGCCTGCAGGACGGGCACGGACGTCAGGACGATGACGGTGTTGGAAACCGAGGCGGCTGACCCGGCGGCGTTGGTGACGACGGCGGAATTGAAGACCGAGCCGGGCTGGAGCGGCTGCACCTGGAGGGTGGCGGTGGCCGTGGCGCCGGCATTCGTGAGGTCGCCGAGGCTGAAGGTGACGAAGCCCGGAACATTAGTATTGACCGTTCCCTGGGAAGACGCGGCGGCAATCAGGCCGGCGGCGGCGGGAAGCGTGTCCGTCAACAACACGTTGCTCGCGCCGGACGGGCCGAGGTTGGTCACGGTGATCTGGTAGGTGAGGTAATTGCCGGCATAAACCGGGTCCGGGGCGGGGGTCATGCTCACCGCCAGGCTGAGGGGAGGGTTGATGGGGTTGACCATGGTCAGGCCCAGCGTCCAGCCGTTGGCGATGCTGCCATCGTTTCCCGGCCTGTCGTCATAAACATAAAGCGACCACAGCCCGCTGGGATTGCCGCCATTGAATATGCTCAGATTGGTGTTGGACGGCTGGCCGGAAATGCCGGGGAAGTAATCCAGCGGCGGGATCTGGCCGGGATGGTTGGTGCCCGAAACCAGGATGCTGTCGGTCAATGTATTGGTGGCGGCGTCATCAAAGCCCAGCACGATATTGGTCACACTGGACGGGCCCCCGCATGTGCCATCAGCACCGTTTGCTGGCCCGAGGGGCTGGCCAGCAGCACATTGACATCATGCGGGAAACTATGGGTGAAACCCTGCAACGTGACCGTGACCCGGCCGATGACCCCGTTGGTCGTGGCCACGGCAATCACCGCGGGATAAGGCGTGCCGGGGCCTGAATCCGGGATGATGATCAGGGCGTTGTTGGCGAAGCTCAATGGCGTGGCAACCGTAAATGGGAAGGTAACCGTTCCCAGGGAATAGGCATTGTCCATGAGCGAAAGTGCCGCCGTAATGGTTGAGCCAGGCGCGCCCCGGCCGGTCAAGGTGAAGCTTTGCGCCGCCGACCCTCCCGGGCCGATGACTCCGTAGTTTTGACTGGTGGTGACGGGTATCACTCCATTGCCCGACAGCAGCACCGCCGTCAGGTTGGTGGTGGCAGCCGCGCCGGTGTTTTCCAGGGTGAAGGCGACCGTGACGGTTTCGTTGGAAGCAATGGCGCCGGTGGGTGGGCTGGCGCTTTCCGCCAGCAGTCTGGCCCCATTGGCGACGATGACCGGCTCGGGATAGGTGACGGCCAGGACCAGCGTGGCGGCGTTGTTGGCCAGGTTGGTGTCCGCGGAGCCGGTGGACACCGTCCAGGTATTCGTGAGCGAGCCGGGCGCCGCGGGGGCGTTGGTGAACAGCGCCGTGGCAATGAAGCCGGGGGCAATCATGCCGAAATTGTTGGAGAAAACGACGCCGCTCGAGCCGGCGACGCCCTGGGTGAGCAAGCCGACGACATTGAGCGCCAGATCGGGACCGTTGTTGGTGACGGTGAGGGTGTAAACCACGTTGCTCCCCACGACCACCGGGTTGGCGCCGGCGCTTGAGGAAACGGCGGCGGAAACATCCGACGTGGGCAAGACCACCATGACCGCGGCGACGGCCACGTTATTGTTCGTGTTCGGATCAATGAGCGAGGAACCGATGCTCGCCGTGCTGGCCTGGAGACCGGTGCCCGTGGCATTGGCCACAAAGCCCAAAGTCAGGTTGCTTTGGCCGGCCAGGGCGCCCAGATTGTAATACTGCGCCTGGCCAATTTGCTGATAGGGCGTGTATGCCGGGATGGTGTTGGAAACGAAGCTCATGCCCGCCCCAAGCACATTCGTCAAGAATACGCTGGCCGTATTGGTGCCCAAATTGGTGACCGTTATGGTGTAGGCCACCTGGTCCCCCAGCATGGCCTGATTGGTGGAAGCGGTGATGGCCACCCCCAGGTCGGTAATCTGGTTAACCGGGGTGATGGTGGTGATGCCCAGTCCCCAGCCATTGGAGATGGCTCCGTAATCACCCGTGTGGCCGTCATAGGCGTATAAATACCACCATCCATTGGCCGCTGTGCCCGTGAAAACGGACAAATTGGTGTTATACGGAGGAGCTATGCCGGGCACGTTGGTGAAAACCGGCGCATTGTATTCCGAGGGTTGATAACTTCCGCTGACCAGCGATCCAACGGCCGGCGCGGGGGTGGATGCGTTGTCGTCAAAGGTAATGGTGACGGGAATGGCGGCCGAGGAAGAATTGGCGGCCGCGGACATCAAAACCGAGCTTTGCCCGCCCGGCCCGACCAACAACAAGCTGATATCATGCGGAAAAGTGTGCTCCAGGTTCGACACCGTGACGGTCACACCCGAGACAAAGGTGGTGATGCCGGAAACCCGGTTGCTGGAGGGATACGGACCAGCCGGGCCGCTGGCCTCGTTGGTGGCCACGAAATTGGTGCCGGGAATGAAGATGACCTCGTTCTTCCAAAAAGTCGAAACCACGGGCATGACAAAGGTGAAGCTGACCGTGCCGAGGTTGGTCGGGCCGTCCTGCAATTGGAGCGAGGCCACGATGGTGCCGCCGTTGGTCGAGTTGTTGCTGAACATGAACTGGCCGGACGCAGTGCCGCCACCCGGGGCCAGCGCGCCATAAGTGGCCTGACCCTGGCCGGCGACCGGAAAGACCCCGCCGTTGGTTTGCAAGGTGGCCACCAGGTTGGTGGTCGGGATGTTGCCGATGTTCTCCAACAGAAATTCCACTCCCACCGTTTCACCCGGATTGACCGCGCCATTGGGCGGCGCAATGCCCTCCGAGGTCAAGGTGGCCCCCAGCGGAGCAATGATCACCGTCGGTCGCAGAACAATCGTGGTGACCGACAGGTAATTGTGGTTGGTATTCGGACTGCCCGGCTGGCCGAACACGGTAAAAGTGGAAATCAAAACATTGGAACCGACCCCTGGGGGCACGGTCGGCGCCTGGACGATGTTGGTCAGGGTCAGGCTGGTTCGGCTGGGCAGGTTGTTTGTAATGGTCCACGTCACCACGCCGTTGTGGTTCACCGCCGTCGCCTGGCTGGTGGAAACGAAGGTCACGCCAACCGGCAGGGTCTGATTCATAAACACGTTGGTGGCGGTGGCTGGCCCGCCATTGGTCACCGTCACCACATAGGCGAAGTTGGCGCCTGAAATCGCAGGGCTGGGCGACGCTGCCGCGAAAACGCCCAGCTCCGCCGCCGGGACCGCGTTGATCGTGGCGTTGGCCGTATTATTGCCCGGCACGGGATCATAGTCAGATGGGTCAAGCCCCGCCGTGCTGGTCAGGGTGCTGGGGCCAACCACCGTCGGGCTGAGCACCAACGTCGCGGTCGCGCCCGAACCCAGAGGCAGCACACCAATGGAAGCCAGCGTCCCGCCACCCGAGACGCTGCCTTGCGACACGGTGGCAGAAATGACATTCACGTTCAGGGGAAGCGTGTTGGTCAGGGTCACGCCCAGAGCCGTCGCCGGCCCGTTGTTGGTGACGTTGACTAAAAAGGTCGCCAGGCCGTTCACCGGTACGGAACTGGGTGAGACGCTCATAGTCACCACCAAGTCCGCCGCCGGCCTGGAAATCAGGACCGAGGCCGAGGCGTTGTTGTTGGCCGGATTGGGATCCGTCTCGGGCGCACCGACAACGGCGGTGGCGGTAAACAGTCCCGGCACGGTGGGCACAGCGGTGACAGTAATGGTGGCGTTGCTTTGGATCGGCACGGTGCCAAGGGAAAAAGTGATGAGGGATGCCAGTTGGGAAATCGTGCCCTGACTGCTGACCGCGCCCTGATAGACGATGCTCGAAGGAAGGGTCAGGCTGACCACCGTGTTGGAGGCCGGGCTGGGGCCGGCATTGGAAACGCTCAGCGCATAGCTCAATGGGCCGCCCACCGGGGTCGTGATGGGATTGGCCGTCATGGTGAGCGAGAGGTCAGCGCCGGGACATTGACCGCCCCCATCCACGCACTGCTCCGGGGTAATAAAGAGCGACCAGCATTGCAGGGTGGACGCCAGCCCGGTCAGTTCGTTGATCACATTGAGCTGCCAGATGCCGTTGACGTTGGTGCCGGTCATCAGGTTGAAGGCGGCCAGGGGCGTGACCGGGGTAAAGGTCCCGGCCAGGGGCGCGAGACCTGAATTTATAGACTGCGCCGCCCCGTCGTCAAAGGTGGTGCGGCTGGAATCCGGCACGCAAGCGGTCCCAAAGTTGGCACCCACTCCTCCGTCGCCGAGGGCCAGAACCACGGTGGTGCCGTTGGGACTTATCAGTTGCAGCTCCATAAATTCATCTTCCTGCGCCGTCAGGTAAACCGAAACGGTGACCTTGCCGACCGTATTGATGCCACTGACCACGACGGGCGAGAACACTCCGGTCAAACTGCCCGCAGGCACGGGCAACACCGTCGTATTGTCAAACCGCGCCGGCGGTCCCAGCCTCCCGGTGGCAAACTGCAACACATTGGTTTGCTCGGTTTGATCGCATTTCAGGACCAATTGCAAATTGACGGTCGTGCCGCAGATGAAACTGGGTTCGGTGCTGACCGTGAACAGAGTTGGATTGAGGGCTGACTGTCCCACTCCGATATTGGGATAGGAAACGATGGACTGGCCAATGATCACCCCCGGGGTCAGGCTGCTCAGGATGCCCTGCACCGTGGTCGCCCCGGCGGTTCCTATATTCGTCACCAGGATGTTCAAATCCTTGCACCCATCCGGGTCAATCATCCCGGTGCCGTTGCCACCGAAGATGGTGTTGGTCAACACCACCAGAATCGGCGCCTTGCCGCCGGTTGGAACCAGCGCATTGATCAAGGGCTGGCCCGTCGGACTGCCGAATCCGGTGCAAAGATCAAAACCCGGCACGGCGCTGAATTCAGTCGGATTGGCGGGGCTGAAATTGTTGCCATTGGTAACATCATGGAGGCAGCTACTATAAAGAGGCCCCAGGCAGAGCGCATAGATGGCCGGATTGATGAAACCCAGCGAAGGACTGCCCGCCTGTGCCGCCCTCTCATTCATCAATGCGGTAAAAGAGGCCCACAATGGCGTGGCACAACTCGTGCCCCCAACGTCATACGGAGTGCCGTTGTCCGCCACCACATACACATTGTCCGCCGTCAGCGCCACATCCGGATAGTTCCGGAAAAGCGGCGAACCGCCATTGTTTGCCATGCTGACAGGTTGTTGCCAAATTGGAATTGCGTAAAAGCTGCTGGTGCCACCGCTGCTGCCAGCTCCCCCCCCGCCTGCCACACCGTCTCGGACACAAAACTTCCCAACGGCCCGGTGGTTGACAACGTCGTCCCGCCGACTGAGGTGAGAAAAGGATTGTCGCATGGATAAAAGTCCAGCGTTGGATCATCCGCCTCCCCCGGGGCCATGGAATCAAAGTCCGCGGAAGCCTGGAAATACGACTGTCCTTGGGCGCTCATTTCTTTGAAGATGTTATCCGACGTGGGCGACGGGCCGCCGCTCCAACTCCACGAAGAACTGACTTGCTTGGCGGCATTGTCCGTCGCGATCCTGTTCAAGACATCATTGGGGAAAAAATTGATCGGGTCCCCTTCATAGCTGATGATAAGGAACAATCCCGGGGCCATGGCATTGCCCATTTCTATGTCCAAGGACACCTCGACCTCCCCGCCAGTGCCGGTGGGCAAGCCATTGAATCCGTCCAACAACACATTCTGCAAGGGGACATTTGGCAGGTTGGCCTGGGCATCATAGGTCGCAATGTCGCTGGCCAGATAGCCGTCAAACTCGACCAGTGCCAGCGTCTGCCCGGTGCCGGTAAGCGTCACCCCGGGGGTATAGGCGTCCCTGAAATCGTACCCCAGGTAGGTGCCTCCCGGGCCGGAACCCAGGTTGGGCGCTGCCCTCTGCGCTTGCAGCAGATTCTTCGGCTTGGTCACAAAATGGGCATGCGGCTGGCCATAATTGTTCAGGCCGCTGATGTCCAGAACCGCAACCCCCGCCGGCACGGACGGCTCCACATCCGGCGCGAAGAAATTCCGGTTCTCGGCCGGGTGCCGATAGACGCGCAGTTTCACCTGGAATGCCTTCTCAATATCCGCCACCGCTCCTGTCACATCCAGCAACAGCCGATTGGGATGCTGGCGCTTGACCTCCAGCCCGCTGGCCCGCGCAAAATCAATCAAACCCTGATAATCCTGTGCCGTGGGCCCAAACCGCTGCGTGAACTGCTCCGGGGTCAGATATTGGCGATAGTTCGCGCTGGCCGGGTCGTAGATCTGCTGGAGCAAGGTGTCGAGGGCTGCCCCATTGCGCAAGGGCAGACCGATGGCCAGGTCCACGCGGTTGCTGCCGGGAAGCTCGCCGATGGATGGCAGGTTCCTCCGCTGAATCACCGCCGGCACATGGCCCTTGAGTTGTTGTCTTTCCTGCGCCTCAGCCCGCCTGCAGGCGAACACCGCCATGACAGCCAAGAAAAACGTCAGCGACCGGAAACCGCCTTTTCCCGGAAACATCCAGGCGGGCGGGCCGGCGGCGCAAGCCGCCACCGGGCGCGCCTGCTCATTCGTTCCACTCTGGCCGTCGCTGGCCGGCAGGAAAGTCACTGGTTTCATGGTATTATGGCTGGGATGGATCGCAGGGTAATTGGGTTAGAAAGGGGTTGTCAATTTAAAGAAATGGAGGCTGTTGGTCGGCACGGTGACGGAGTACTGGCCGTTGACGATGCTGGGCGCGGGATTGGTCACCGTCACCCACACAATCGGCGGAGTGAGGTTGGTCGCCCCTTGCAGCATGTAATTGGTGGCCGCGACGGGCCAGGTGAATGTGTTGGCCATCGCGCTGGAAACAATGGAAAGCGTTGGCGCCGGATTGATGACAATCTTGAACGAGGCGAAGTTGTTCAACTTGATGGGATCATACGCTAAGGACCCCACCACCACCGTGTCCAGAACGGTGCCCCCGCCGGCGTTGGTGGCCATGGCGGTCAGGGTCAGCGTGGCATCTGCGAACGGGGCCAATGAGCCGACGCTCCAAGTATTCGTCCCGCCGGCACTGGCCACTGAGCCCAAGGACGCCGAATGGCCCGTCAGAACCAGCCCCTCCGGCAGGTAATTGGTCACCGTCGTCCCGAACGCCAAGGAAGGACCGTTGTTGGTCGCGACCAGGGTGATGGTGGCGAAATCGCCCGCCGTCACCGGGTTGGGGGTGGCACTGATCGTCACTCCCAGATCGGCGCTCGGCTGGCTGATGCTGCTCACCACGTTGGTCACGTTGTTCGTGCTCGGTTCAAGCTGGCCGGAGATGGCGATGAAGGTGTTTGTCTCCAGAGCGGCCGCGTTGGGCACCACCGCCACCTCGAAGGAGACGCCGGTCCCGACCGCCAGGGCGTTGACGGCAAAGGTCAATACTCCGTTGTTGTTGACGACCGTGCCGGGGAAGTTGTTGCTGAGATAGGTCAGCCCGGCCGGCAGGATATTGGTGATGAACACGCCGCTGGCCCCGGCCGGCCCGTAGTTGGTCAGCCCGACCGTGTAGATCAGATTGTTGCCCACCGTGGCCAGGACGGGCGCCGCCGTCACGCTCAATTCCAAATCCGTGTAGGAAGGCACCGGATTGCCCGTGCTCAAATTCAAGCTCCAGCCGTTGCTGATCCACCCGTAATCCAGCGTCTTGGTGTCGGCCACGTAAAGCGACCAGGTGCCGTCGGCGGCGGTGCCGGAGAAGACGGACAAGTTGGTGGGATACGGATTGGCCGGCGCCGGGGGTGGCATGACGGGCAGGATGCCCCAGTTGTTTCCCACAAACAAGGTCACGTTGGAGTAAGTGCCGTTGATATCAATATACTCATTGATATACGGGGTCGGCTTGTTCGTGGCGGATATATTATTGACAAGCTGGTTGCTCGACAGGTAGGCAGGGGCCGCATCGTCAAAGGTCAGGCTGAAGTTGGTCACCCCCAACCCGTTGCCGCCGCCCACCGCGTTCATCAACAACACATTGGTGACGGGAGAAACCAGAACCATCATAATATCGCTCGGCAGGCTGTGCGTCAGGTTGCTGAAGGCGACGGTGACTTTGCCCACGTTCCCCGCCAGGCCCCCCACGGGGATGACCGATGGATATGGACCGGCCGGCCCTTCCGCCGGAGTCGGCACGAAATTGGCGGCGGGAACGGCAATCAGATTGGTATTGGCGAAGGTGGTCGTGGTCGTGCCCAGGGTGAATGAAAACACTGCCGTCGCCAGATCGCGCGGGCCGTCCTGCAGTTGGAAAACCGCGGCAATGACCTGGTTGTTGCTGCCGTTGGCGGTGAAGGTGAACGGCTGGGAAACCGCATGGCCGCCCTGAATCAGCACGCCGTAGTTGTGCGAACTGCCCACTCCGGGGGTCACCGCGCTGCTGGCCTGCAAGGTGGCGACCAGGTTGGTGGTATTGCCGCCGGAAATGCACCGCAAACCAAAGTCCACCGTGACCGTTTCCCCCGGATCAATCAGCCCGTTGGTCGGCTGGAAACTTTCATACACCAGCGCCGTGCCCGCCGCAATCACATAAGACCCGTCGCCCTCCTGGATGGTGAGAACTGCCGTGCTGGGCGGGCTGAGCACCGGCGGGATCGCCCCGGCTCCCTGCGGATTGCTCAGGCTCAAGATCACGGTGTGGTCCGCCGTGATGATATGATCGTCAATGACATCAACCGCGAAACTCTGCGAAGTGACTCCGGGGGCAAAGTTCAGCGTTCCATTGGTGGCAAAGTAATTGACCCCCGCCTTTCCGGTTCCATCCGCGGTGGCAAACTGCACGCTCGTGTTCGTATTGGTCACCCCGCTCACCACCACCGTGATCTGCACCTGCACCCCTTTTTCGTTCACCGCATAAGCCGCGCTGGAAAAGCTCATCGCCGTGACGGTGTTGGTGATGCTGATCACCGCGTTGGAGGGTGACAGCAGGTAGATATTAGTGGAGATGGTGGAAACTGGATTGGCCAGGGCGAAATTGAATGTTTTGGTGTTCTCCAAAACCCCGGGATTGAGAATAGTCAGCGTCACGTTGGTGCTGGCCTGCCCGTCCGCAAAGGTCAGCACCCCGTTGGTCGCCGCGTAATCCACCCCCGCCACCGCCGTCCCGTCGCTGGTCGCATAACTGACCAACACGGTCCCGGTATTGACGTTCAACCGGTTGACCGTCACCACCACGTTGCTGCCATTCTCTCCAGTGATGTAGGCATTGGTCGCCAGTGCAAATCCGGTCACATCCCCAATGATCGTCACCACCGACGCCCCCGGACTGCCAATTTGCGTTCCGGGGCTGGCATTGGTCAGCACCACCTCGAAGCTTTCCGGCGCGTCCACCGTCTTTTGCTGGAAAATCGCTATCGGCACGGTCTCGAAGGTCTGTCCCGGCGCAAAGGTCAGGACCCCGTTGGTCGGCCCGTAATTCAGCCCGGGAATGGCATAGCCGTTGGTCCCCGCCGCATTGGTCGGCGACACCGTGGTGTAGCCCACCGAGATGGTGCCATTGGTCGGACCGTTGCGCAGGATGCTGACCGTGACCGAACCGGAGGCTTCGCTCACGAAATAGTCCGCGCTGGCCATCGTAAAGTCCTGGATGTCGTTGACAATGGTCAGGGTTTCAACACTCGACCCGCCTATCGTCGTCCCAACCGGGTCGGACAAGGTCAAAAAGACCGTCGAATCCGGAACGGCGTTGGTGAGCTGATAGATGGGGATGGTGATGCTCTGGGAGGTTTGGCCGTCGGAAAAGAAATTCGTTTGCACGACCTGGCCGTAGTTGACCCCCGCCGTCGCGGTGCCGTTGCTGGTGGCAAACACGACGGAAATCGGCCCCGTCACACCATTGGTCCGAATCAAGTTGATCACCGCGTTCGAGGCCGCCTCGCCCACCGTATAGCTGGGCTGGTCGAAGCTGACGACTCCGGGGCCGGCATAGACCGTGGCAATGGTCAGCGTGGCCGAGCTGGGCGTCGTCAGAAAACCGTTGGTCGGATTGGTCAGCTCCAAATCCACCGTTTGATCGCTCAACATACTCGTGTTGTTGGACAAGCCTATCACCCACAGGTTGGTCACCACCCCCGGAGGAAAGACCAGCACGTTGGAGGCGGGGAAATAGTTCACCCCCGGCGTCGCGGTGCCGTTGGTTCCGGTAAAGGCCGTCACCGTCAGCGTGGTGATGGGATTGCCGATGCGCACCACGGGAATGACCGCCGCCCCGCCGGCCGCGTTTTCCGACTGCCGGTAGCTGGCCGAGGAGAAAGCCACCGCCGAGTTGGCGTTGGTGATGATCACCTGGGCCGAGGACTGGAACCCCAGCGACACCCCGAGCGGCTCGGACAAATTCACGTTGAAATACCGGTTGCCGCCCACCACCCCGTTGTTAATCACCGGCACCAGCACGTTGGTGAACGTCTCCCCGATGGGAAAGCTCACCGTGCTGCTCACCGCCGTGTAATCCACCCCGTTCAGCGCCGTCCCGTCCGCCGTTGTGAACAGCGCGCTCACCACCGGGTTGCCGGCGACGCCCGCCGTCCCCCCCGTCCGCTCCACCGTGATGAGCGCATTGGTCTGATTCTGCACCGCCCCATAGAGCGGTCCGGTGAAACTCAGCGAGCCGGGGCCGAAAATCTCCCCGCCAAACAGCCTCGTGAAGTTGTTCTGCACATACCCGCCAAAACTGGTAAACGAACCGCCCACGTTGATTTCGTCATTGGCCTGGATGGCAATGGCATGAACGTAGCCGTTGGCCCCCGACCCAAAGTTGATCGTCGGATCCACCGACCCGTCGGCATTGAGCCGCGTCAGGCCATTGCGCGTCACTCCGCTGGCCCGGGTAAACTGGCCGCCCGCCAGAATCCTCTCCTGCGAATCTATCGCCAGCGTCTCCACCGTATTGTTGGCCCCCACCCCCACGTTGAAACTCTGGTCCAGGCTCCCGTCGGTGTTCAGCCGGGCGATATGATTCAAGCTCGCGCCGTTGACGTTGGTGAACACTCCCCCAACGACGATCCGCCCGTCGGGTTGGATGGCGATGGCATGGACCGAACCCAGCACCGTGCCCCCGGTGTCCGCGTTGAAGGTCAGGTCAACCGAGCCATCCAGATTCAAACGCACCAGGTGGTGATAATTCCCGTTGTTGAACGAGATGAAATCACCGCCCACAATCACCTTGCCGTCCGCCTGCACCGCCAGGGCATGCACCGCCCCGTTGGTGCTGGTCACGCCATTGCCGGGGTTAAAGTTCAAATCCACCTGGCCCGCGCTGGTCAGCCGCGCCACCCCGCTCCGTTGCACCCCGTTGAAATTGGCGAAACCGCCGCCGATCAGATAAGCCCGCACCGGCGGCCCGTTGTTCGTCGCCGGCGCCAGAAAGGTTTCCACCACCGCGTAGATCGTGTTGTCCGCGCCCGCCCCGGGGTTAAACGTCGTGTCCAGCGAGCCGTCCAGATTCAAGCGGGCGATGTTGTTGAACGGAATGTTGTCAAAGTGCGCAAAGTTGCCCGCCACCATGATCGCGCCATTGGTCTGGCCTGCATCCGGCGTTTGGCTCAGCACCACCTGCACCAGCCCGTCCGACCCCGCCTGCAGGTAGAGAAAACCCGTGTCCACCGATCCGTCCGCGTTCAGCCGCGCCACCTCGGATAATGGAATCTGGTTGGCAAAGGTGAAAAGCCCCCCCGCCAACAGCTTCCCGTCCGGCTGCAGGCTCAACGAGTTGACCACATTGTTGAAGCCGCTGCCCGTCAGCAGCGTCGTGTCCACCGAGCCGGGAGACCCCGTCACCAGTTGATTGTCCAGGATCGTGATCGTCCCGCTCTTGGGAAACGGATTGCCATTGGTGATGGCCGCCGGATTGGGGTTGGAAAGCGTCAAGCTGATCACCCGGTTGGCCGCGTTGGTTTCCGACGGCGTATAAAGAATCGGAACCGTAAAGGTCTGGCTCGTCACCCCGTCGCCAAAGATCAGCGTGCCGTTGGTCGCCCCATAGTTGGTGCCGGCCAGCGCCGGCTGGAAGGGCGGGATCAGCCCGCTGCCATTGGCGGTGGCATAATTGACCGAGATGGTTCCCACCGTTCCCCCGCGGCGCGTCACCGTCACGATGGCCTGCCCCGCGTTCTGCAACACATTGATGTTGGTCGGCGCAAAATTGAGCTGGCCGTAAAAATCATCGTCCACTATCGTCACCGGCACGTTGGTCGGGTAGAGCAGCACCAGGCTGTTGGTCGGCGCACCCGTGCCGTAGTTGGCCACCACCGCATTGGTCAGATACACATTGAAGGTCTTGGCTCCTTCCACCACATGATCCTCGATGGTCGGGATGCTGACCGTCTTGACCGCCACGTCCCCGTTGGTCCAGGTCAGCAAATTGGAAACCGTCGTATAGTTGATCCCGTTGCTGCCCGTCCCGTCCGTCGTCAGGCATTGCACCGACAACAGCCCCAGCGCCCCGGCCGTGCGCTCGATGCCCACCTGCGCCGTCCCGCCCTTGGTCACGCTGTAACCCGCGCTGGTGAAACTCAAGTGGCCGGGCTGAAAATGGTCGTCCACTATCGTCACCACCGAGTTGGTCACCAGGATGGGCGGATTATTCGTGTCGAATCCCGCCCCGTGCGTCGGGCTGAACAAAATCACGTTGAAAAACTTGTTCGATTGCAGGGTCGAGTGATTAAAAATCTGCACCTGGAAACTGGCGCTCACCGCCTCATCCGCAAAGTTCAGGTTGGTCGTGATCGGGTTATAATCCACCCCCGCCACGGCCGTCTGCACGTTGGGATCGTTGGTGTAACCGTTCTGCGTCTTGCACCCGACGGAAACCGAGCCGTAACTGCCGTTGGTGCGCAGAACCGTGATGGTGACGAATCCCCCGCTCTCCGTCACGTTGTAATTGGTCGCGCTGAATCCCAGGGTGCCGGCCGGGAAGTTGTCGTTAATGATTTCCAGGCCGGCCAGGGTCAAGGCCGGCGCTGGCAGCATCGGGATGTTCATGCCGCCCAGATTGAAGGTGTCGTAATCGTTGATGGACAGCAGCGACAGGTCGGCAAAGAGGTTCTGCTGCGCCGCCTTGTTGTCGAAAATCGTCAGTTGCACCGGGACCACCCCGCCACCGAGGATGGTGACATTATTGGGGCCATAGGCGCCGTCCGCCGTGTCATAGCCGTAACCCGGCGTGGTAATGGGGCCAGCGGCCTCGCTCACGACGCTCAGGAAGGAATGGGGATACTGCGCAATCCCGTTGTTGATCAACCCAAAGTCAATATTACCGGCCGCCCCAGGACCGGGCGGGAGCGTATTGGTGGCCATCACGATGTTGACCGGGCCTAAGGCCCCGTTGGTGCGGACCACGCTGATGAAGGTGCTGGGGGCCGTGTCGTTGGCGCTGTAGGTGCTCTGGGTGAAGCCGACATTCCCGGGATAATTCGGAGGATTCCCCGCGACCGGGCCGGGGTTGGGATTGACTGGGGCGCCGGTGATGGCGTTGAACGGCAGGACATTGGTGCCTTGCGGACCCAGCGTGGGCGGACCGATGACGCTGGCCACGTTCCACCGGACCCTCACATCGTCGCGCGTAAAACCACCCCCCACCCGCACGAAACTGCCCCCGATCAGGACGTTCTGATTGAGCGGCTGGTAGGCCATGGCATTGACATAATTGGGTGAGTTATACCCCGCCGGAAGCGGCAGGTCGTTCGGGTTGACCGCATTGACATTATAATAGTGGTTGATCACACCGGCGAATTGATTGTAGGCGACATCCATGAAACTCGTATCCACCCACCCGTTGGGCAACAGGCGCGCGTAGCCGACCCGCCGCACCGACCCAACACTGGTAAACTGCCCCCCCACCAATATCTTCTGGTCAGGCTGGATGGACACGCAATACACCGGGCCGTTGGCCCCGGCGCCCGGACTGAACGAATTGTCCACCGAGCCGTCGTAATTCAGCCGCGCCATGCAAGGCAGATTGGTCAGGTGGACCTGCGAAAAACTGCCCCCGATCACAATCTGGTTCCCCGGCGACTGCACCGCCACGCCGTAAACCGTTCCGTTGACGTCGGTGCCCGGATTGAAGTTGGTGTCCAGGGCGCCGCTGGGCGTCAAACGCGCCAAGCCGGGCCAGTTGGTGCCTTCGACCGTGGAGAAGGCCCCGCCAATCACCACATCCCCCAATGAGTCGGACGCCACCGCCCGGACACTGACTCCGTCAAAGTTTTCGTCCGTTCCCGCTCCCGGATCAAAGCTGGTATCCAGCGAGCCGGCGTGCGGTCCGCTGCCAAAAAGCCGCGCCACATGCACCCGGTTGGTGGAATCGTAGGTCAGGAAGTCGCCGCCGATCAGCACATTGCCGTTGGGATCCAGCGCCAGCGCCCACACCGTCCCGTCCGCCCCGCGTCCGGTGTTGAAGCTCGTGTCCAGCGAGCCGTCATTATTCAGCCGGGCCACATGGTTGGCCGTCACGCCGTTGAAGGAGGTGAACTTGCCTCCGATCAGGATTCTCCCCACGGCGTCAATCGCCACGGCGGAGACGAAATCATTGGGGCCGATGATGCCAATGCCCGAATCAAATGTAAAATCCGGCAGCCCGTTGGTCAGCGTCCGCACCAGATAATTAAAGTTGGTCGCATCATAAGAGACAAAATGGCCGCCAATCACCGCTTTACCGTCCTGTTGCACCGCCACCGCCAGCACCTCCTGGTCCGCCCCCGGCAGCGAGTTGAACGGAGGATAGGAATTGGCCACATTCTCCATGTTCCAACTCCGGTCCGCCGCCCCTCCCGGCTGTTGCTGGGTGTGAACTCCATGGATGTCGGTCAAATTGGCGTCATACTGGATGATGACGCTGCAGGAGCCGACATTGCCGATGATGTCCCGGGGGTCCCCCCCGCTCGGTTTGGACAGGGTAATCTGGATTTCCCGGTCAAATTCCACCGCGCCATTATTGTTGACAGGGATGCTGATGCCCACCCCCACTCCCCCCTGGCCGCCGCCAGGCACCGGCGGGATGGTGATCGAGCCGGACCCGGTTGGGCCGTAAGGCGCGCGGAAATCGTCGTTTTCCAGGGTGGCAAAATTGCCCGGAGGTTGCGGCGCCGGAAGTATTTTCTCGCCGATGGCAAAATCAGCCCCCAGCTCCTGCGTGGTGGGCAGGGCCCATGCCTGGGGATTGCCAGTCAAGCCGTTGACCGTGTAGTTGAGGGTGGTGGAGTGGTCACCCGGGCCCCAGCGCCAAACAGTCACGCCGACAGCCGGGATGGGGAAGTCGTTGGTGGTTTGTTGCGCCGATTTGGGAAAGCGGTAAACCCGGTTTTCGAAGTTGATGGCATCGTAGTTGGTGCAAGTGTCCGGCAGTCCGAGAACCGCTCCCGGTTGAATGTTGTAGAAATCATGGATGGACATCACGGCCACACCGGTGTTCCCCGCGCGAAAACCCCCGCCAGCCATGGCGCCGGTGCCATCTGGAGCCACTTCGTTGGGCGCCAGCGTCGGCACCGCCACATCCAGGCTCTCCAGCGGATCCAGGCGCGGATTGGCCAGCGACAGAATCACCCGCCGCGGTATGCCCGGAGCGACGAGGTTCCCCAGTATATCAGGCCAATCCGGCCCGCCCGAACCGATGCTCGCGATAGGAAAAGGCGCGACGTTCACGAAAGCATCCGCGCTCATCTGATAATCATCAAACGTCACCGTCTGCAAGTCGCTCGAGTAGTAATCTATCCCGTCCACCGCCGATGGCGTCAAAAATGTCAAACTTGTGCTCGTCGCCGTGATGTTGGTTGACATGACAAAGTAGTTGGTGCTGGAGGTGCCCGAGTTGGTCGAGATCAACACGGGCAACTGCCCGAGAGGTCCGGGATCGGGATAATTGGTGTTGCAGATGTTGGTCCGAGAGATGACAGGAAAGGAGCCGGTGACGTTGCTCACGATGGTCTGGCTGAATAACACGACGTTGTACCTGGCCGTTAACCCGAAGACATCGTATGCCAGAGTGAAGACAAAGTTGGTGTTAAAGATGCTGATATTGGTGCTGGGTCCTGGCAGCGGGTTGCCATTCACGTCTGACGGTCCTATGTAGATGTTCGTGACCCACGCGTTGGTGGTGTAAGTGTTCTGGTAGAGGTCGTTGGTCGGCACCATATCCACCTGCATGCGGCCGTTGTAGGCGGTCATTCGATTGATCGTAACCCGGCCCTGGCCGGTGTTGGCCGTGGTGCCCAGGTTCGTGAATGTGCCCGGGTTCAACGACGCAGCCGTGCCCAAGAGAACATTGTCCTCATACCCAAAGTCATAAAGGTTGGTGGCAAAAGAGAAAACACCCGCCGCCACCGCCGGATGCCAGTTGAGCACGATGTAGCCTTCATTGGTCACTCCGCCCACAATTTTGCCCTCCAACTGGATCAAATAGGTGGTGCCGGGCACGGCCAGGAAATTAACCCGGCTCACTCCGGTCTGCCCGAGGACCGGGCCATTGGGATCGTCATCGTTGCTCGCCACTTTGGTCAGGTTGCCGTATATCAGCGGGCTGGTGGGTCGCAGCAGGCTATAGACCGCCATCACCGTGTCCAGGGTGTTGCCGTAGGGATCGGTGCTGTTGCGCGTGTCGAAAGCCATGTAGTTGCTCATCGGCGCCGTCCAGAGATACCAGATGCTGGCCCCGGAGTTTACCCCCGCCACCGGCGCTCGTTCCCCCAACTCGGTGGTGCCCCGCTGGTTGTTCCCCGTCACCGTCCCGGACACCCCGAGGATGGGCTGGGCGTTGGTCAAATTGTCGTTGCTCGGCGGAAGCTGCAGCGGCTGGGCGTGGAGGTCAGCCAGGCCGCCAAAAAAGCCCGCCAGCAACCACAACGGCGCCAGGATCCTCCCTGCTCGCCTCAGATTGGTTTTATTTCGCATAAAATCGCACTCTCATCTCTGTCTTTCTCGCTCTTGACTCAATGCCCCTCCCGCCCGCCGCCTCTTCTCTTTCTCCTTGGGGATGAGGGCGAACAACCCCCAATCCCCATTCTCACATCCCTCTTCCCCCTCTCCCTGGAGGAGAGGGCGAACAACCCCCAATCCCCATTCTCACATCCCTCTTCTCCCTCTCCCTGGGGGAGAGGGCGAACAACCCCCAATCCCCATTCTCACATCCCTCTTCCCCCTCTCCCTGGAGGAGAGGGCGAACAACCCCCAATCCCCATTCTCACATCCCTCTTCCCCCTCTCCCTGGAGGAGAGGGCGAACAACCCCCAATCCCCGTTCTCACATCCCTCTTCTCCCTCTCCCTGGAGGAGAGGGAGAACAACCCCCAATCCCCATTCTCACATCCCTCTTCTCCCTCTCCCTGGGGGAGAGGGCCGGGGTGAGGGCGAACCATCCCCCATTCCCATTCTCCGATTCAATGGCTCTTCATTCTTCATCCCTGTTCCCCCGGCTTAATGTCCCTGCAACAACACCCCGCCGCTCTGGTTGGTCCCCAGGAAAAACCCGCGCGCCACTCCCTGCTCCTGCAACACCACTCCCGCCCCCGTCGCTTTCTTGCCCGTGCCGGGCGCGACATACTGGAAGGTAAAACCTCCGGTGCTCGCGTTGATGGTCAGCGTCAAACTCTTGTCCGCCGATACATAGTTCTCCAACCCGCTCGCGCTCACCGCCTCGATGACCTCCAGCGGCAGATTCCCCCCGCTCAGGGTGACGGTCGGGCTGTTCAACGCCAGCCCGTTGGTTTTTTGAAACGCCGCCGAATATGTGCTGCCCAGCAATACCGCGCTGCTGGCAAAGCCGTTGCTATAATAAGTTCCCGGCCCAGCCTGCCTGGCCCACGCCACCGTTCCGCTCAACGTCCCGTTGGTCGTGTCAAAGCCCACCCAGCCCAGCACCGGCTGCGGGACTCCCGCCGGGGTGAAGTACAGCGGCCATTGCCCGCCTTTCGATACGGGAACCGCCTGGCTGAAACTCACGTTATCGGCCAGTGTGCCGGCCGCCGTCAAATTGCCCAGCGCGTCCACCTTCACCGTGCCGTAACCGTCGCCGCCGGGGCTGAGGGCGGCGTTCGGATTGCCGGGCAACACCAGCGTGTAACTCCCGGCTTGCGGCGCCGGCTTGGCCGCCGTCCACTCCGGCGCATGGTAAGCCGTCAAGGTGGCGTCAAACTCCGCGTTGCTCACGCTGCCCGTGGCCAGGCCGGGCGGCTCCGAATTGTCCACCTCCAGGGCCACGGCCAGGACCTTGCCCCCATTGGTGGCCGACAGCCTGGCCACACCGGCCATGTTGAACTGGGAACTGAATGGATAATTGGTCGTCCCGAAAAGCAATTTGCCGGAGAAAACTCCGTTGCTTTTCAAGGTCAGCGTCACGGAGCCGGAGTTGTTGCCGCCCACGACCGCGTTGGTCGGATAGAACAGCCCGTTATACACTCCCGCCAGCCCGATGAACGGGTTGGTGATGAAATTGGCTGTCAAAAATGCAAAAACATTGGTCGGCGTTCGAAACGAAATGGTCTGCTGGCTGGAAACCACCGCGCCGGACCAGCCCAGAAACAGCCAGCCGGCCGCGGGCATCGCGGTCAGGGTGTTGCTTTGCCCAACAGTCACCCCTTTCTGCGTCAAATTCGGCGTGATGATCCCCTGCCCAGTCGTCCAAAGGACAAAGGTTTGCCCGCTCACGCCATTGGCCACCGGCAGCGTCTCCGTCCCAGTCACCAGCGTCGGGCACGGGATCGGCCCGACGCTCGGGTTGTTCAACGGATACGGGCTGTTGACATTCAGCACGCCATCGCCGGCCGAGGAAATGCTCGCGCTGGATCGCAGCGCCGCATTCATCAGACAGTTGCTCCCCCCCAGATAGGCCACATTGGTCGTGCTGTTCGGCCCGGCGAACTGCGGCACCCACACGATGTTGGAATAAACCTGGTGCAACTTCCCCGGGTCCACGTTGGCGTTGGCAAAATAAATCGTGAAATTCGGATCCACCAGCAGCCCGTTGTGGTAATCGCTGAACGACAAGTCCTGCAAATCCAGATAATCCACATACAACGCGTTCTTCTTCCCCGCCGCGCTGAACTGCAAGGTGGCATCGGTCGTCCGATCCAATATCAAATGCCCGATCACCACGTTGTTGAAAAACCCGGCCACTGTCGCCCCAAGGTCCTGTCCCGCCCACACATGTTGCACCCTCTGGCCGGGCACGGCCGCGATGGTCTTGAGCTGCGTCCCAAACAAGTCCCCGCTCGCCGGCTTGACCGGCAGCGAGAATCCGCCCGTCACCTGCCAGACGTTGGTGGCATAGGCGTTGGTCGAAGCCGTGTTGGGAAGGTGGTCGGTCAACTCGCCGCTGGCATAAAGGACCAACTGCCCATAGCCGGACTGCCCGGCCAGAATGGTGGAATTGGTCACCTGGATGGAGGTGGAAGTCAGGTTCACGTTGCCGTCGGCCTGCAGGGTGTTGGTCAGAACCCAGTCCTCCCGCCCCCAGGTAATCGGTCATGGCGTTGAGCGTAATCGAACCGTTGTTGGTGGATAGGATGCGGCCGCCATTGGCAAAAATCTGCGATTGCCACTCGATCGTTCCCGAATTGACTGCACCCAGGTTGGTCGTGGTCAGCAGCGGGGTGTTCAGCCTGGTCGGATTGACCGTGCTGGCGCCGAGCACGAAGCCGACATCAATATAGTCGTCCGCCGTGAGCGAACCGCCGCTCCCGATGAGCAAATTCTTCAAGCCCGGCAGATTGGTCGTCCGCAGTATGCTGGCGGCCCCGGTTAAATGAACGCTGCCATTGAGGGTCAGATTGCTCGCCTGAAAAAGCGCTCTCCCCATCACCCGCAAAGGGTCATCCACCACCACATTGCTCCCGCGCAAGGCCACGTTCAAGCCCGTCGTCTGGAAGGTGTCCCGCAAGTCCTGGTCCACGATCAGCACATGATATACAAAAGTGTTGGTCACCCGGTTGGTGGTGCCCGTGCCGGTGTTGGTCTGGAGATTGGACCAATCGGCCGTATAGGCCGCAATATCCCCGCGCAGCCGGTGGAAGGTGCCCGGGAAAAGATTGCTCACCAGCAGCGAGCTGCGCGGATTGCCCAAATCCACGTTCATGTTGCCAAAATCAACCGCCGCCGGCCCGCCCAAAAAGTTGGTCGCATTCATCTTGACAAAGCCGTTCGCCCGCATCCTCAGATTCGTCACGTTATTGGTCTTGCTGGCGTTGATTTCAATCCGCCCAGGCTCGTTGGTGATGTCCGGCATCCCCGTCTGGCTGTGCCCCAGAATAGTGGCCGTGTAATCGAACAACCCATCCGCCTGTTCCGGATTCCGGCCCACCTGCGCGCAATAGAACGAATTGGTCATCGGCACGGTGATGCTTGAAAATATCCCCGCCGTATAAAGCACCGTCGGATCAAAAATGTCGTCGGCGGCAACTCCCGCCAGCCACTCCGCCGGCTGGTTGCGCGTGATCTCAAAACCAAGCGGTTTGGCATAGCCCGGCCCCGCATAAACGCTGTTGGTGGCGTAAAAACCCGGCACCTCAATCGCCGAGTTGTCCAAAAAATAAATGGAATTGGTCACCGTCTGGCCGGTCATCACGTCCAGCACCGGCGCGCTAAACTTGATCATCGGCTCAAGCTGGAACTCGTCGCCCGGATAGATGGTCGGCTCATCCAGCAAAATATTGGTCCCTAACCCACCGTAGCGCACCTCCACGCTGATGTTCGTATCGGCAAAGGCGGTGTTGACAAAGACGATGGTGTAGTAATTGGTTTCTGTGGCGTTGGCGTTGGTGGACGAAAGGATACCTTCCGAATAGACAAACGACTGAAAATTCGGCGCGACCGGAGGCGTCGTCACGGTCGGAGTGTAGCCTTTTATCGGTATGAACGGCGTGCTCATCGGGAAAATCTCACCAGGAGGAACCCAGGTTCCAGGGGTGGCCACAATTTCCCCTTCCACGGTTTCGTTTCGCGTGCCTCCTTGCCAGCTTCCGTTATTGCCGATAAACGGGAACAACGTCTCCACTACCGGCGGCAGTCCTTCTAAAGGCAGCTCCAGGGTGGTTTGCACCTCCTCCACGTCACCCAGCTCGCTGGCCCCGTTGGTCAAGCTCCAGTAGATGTCATACACTTCCGCCGGGGGGGAAAAGAACCCATAAATCGCCAGGGCGCCGGTTGAGTACCCCACCGTAACTCCCCGCGCCGCGGTCGCGTTGGTGTCCAGTTCCGAAATGATCCCGGCCTCCAAACCGCCGCCGCTCAGATTGATGCTCGCCCCGTTCAACGTCAGCACCCCCAAGTCCCCCACCGACATCAGCCCGCTATTGCTGATGTTCGTGGCCGATACCTCAATGGCCGATGGAAACGGCGTGTTGGTGCCCGGACCGCCCGCGATCAGCAAGGGGATGGTTCCACCCACCCACAGACGCGCCCCTCCGCTGCCCGGCGGTTGCGAAGGCACCGTAAACGCGTAGCTCCCCCCCAACGCAAAAAAAGCCACCGGCGGCGCGTCCAACCCGGTTATCATCCCGCGGTTATTGAAGCTCGAGGCGGCATGCACGCTCTTGGCTGTCTCGGTGTTGAAGGTGAACCCCGGCTGGGCCACCATGATGGCCGTGTTGGTGAAATACAACGTGTCCCGCGTTTGAAACGGCACGCTGTCCACGATGTTGGATCCAATCAAATTGAAATTGACAACGTTTTCATTGATAAACACGACCGCATCAATGTTGGTCCGCGCCGTCAGCGTCACGTCGTTGATAAAAACCGCGTCCGGCTGCGCCGCCGCCCACCGCCCCATGCCCGCCGCCAGCATTATCAATAAGGTAATTCGTTTCATATCTTTGCAATCAATGCTAGGGGGATTTGCCTCCGGCCGGGCGCGCCCGCAACGCCGCCGCGCCCCCGCCGCCGCCGGCGGCGGCGCCACCGCCGCCCGTCACGGTCCCTCCCCCTGTGCCTGTGCCCGCCGTCGTGTTGGTGGAGATGATCGGATTGAAGGGCGAGTTGATGGCGGACCCTGGCGGCGGGGTTAACTCAAGGTCTATCAACCCAGCCAGGCTCGTGCCCAAGGGAAACGCGATCGGCGCGTTGGTGCTGCCGTCATACGACCCAAACTGAAAATAGGGATACAGAAAAAATCCCGAGCTGGACAAAAACCCCGGGTTCTCATTGTAGTAGATCGGCCCCACATTGTTGAACGTCACCAGCATGCCCCGGGCTGATGACCTCCGAAACCGTTGAGAGTGGATTGTTGGCCGCCACCGGCGGCGCGATAAACGTATTGCTTCGCGTGTAGGGCTGGTCCTCCGATGCCGCCGGCGTGCCCAGCAGGTTGGCCGAGGCAAATATGATATCCGGCTGCGTGTTCGTCCGCCAGACCGTCAGGGTCGTCTGCCTGGAATTGGTCAGGATCGGTATGTTGTAGTGAATGACATTGGTGGGGAAGGCGTAGCCCACCGCCGAATCGTAGGCCACTTTCACAAACATGATCTTCTCCACCCCCCCACCGTGCCGGTCCAGGTGTTATCCAGCACATTGGTCGCCCCGACGGGGGACCAGGCGGTCGTCAGACCCCCCACCCAGGCGTTGGACGGCATGGCTTCATTGTTGTAATTGTTATGGCGATACAGGTAACGCAAACCCCCAAAATCATCCCGCGTCAGGCCCAGGTAGAATCCCCCAAGTTGCTGCGCTTCCGCCGTCGCCACCGCGGACGTGGTGGTGGAGATCCCGTTTCCTCCCGGATCCACACTGGCTTCTTCATACGCATCCGCGATGTCAGGTGTGACACCTATCGTGCAATTATCTATAATATTGTAGGCGTACAGGGTGCCGTTGACGTAGGTGCTCGGATTCCAGGTGATCGGGTCGTAATTGCGCACCGCCACCTGGTAAGTCGCAATGCACCCGGTGACGACTTGCCGCCCGAACAAATCAAACACATGGGTTTCTCCCAGCAGGCCCATGTGCTCGATCATGATCTGCAGCACGGTGGATTTCAGGTCCAGCATGCTCAGGGCGCGCGCCGTGTAATTGATCTGCTGGTTGCCCTCCGTCACAAACTCCGACAGATCCGCGCTCGCCCCGGAGACCGTCGGCAATCGGTTCAGGATGGCAAAGGCCGCGTCCACCGCCTTGACCCCTTCGGTGCCGTAAAAATTCAGAAACGTGTAATCGTAGCCGTAAGTAATGATGGCCGAATTGAGCCGCGAGCCTTCCCCGTAGTTCTTCGGCCCCCCCTGTTCAACGTAAGGCACATTCCCGGGAACGCTCAGATCTTGATTCAGGCCGCTGACGTTCGGAGAGTAATAATACCGGGTCCCATACGAAAGGCCGGCCGTTTGAAAAGTTTCCAATGGTCCCCAGATGGTGAAGGCCCAAGCCTGCGGCGCCACGGCCATCCCCAAAAACAGCCCCGACAAAGTTCTCAGATTTCGCAACATATAAGCAACGGGTTAAAAGTTCGACTGCCTCATGGTTATGGCATTAACACGTACATCTGCCCAAACAAATCAAAGCCGGTCGCCCCCGCAAAACTGGCCCACACCACCAGAAAACGATCCAGCCCGTTCCAGGACACATCCGGTTCCAATTGCTGGCTGGCCCAGGTGGTATTGACTTGAAATTCATCCTCCGACACCTTGTCCCCGCCTAACAGGAACCGGCCATAAACTCCTTCCCGGCTCCCGTCCTCTCCCAGGCTGGTCCAAACCGCCAGGATTCCGCTGGGCGCGCTGGCCAGCCGGGGATTGTATTGATCCCCATAAAGATAAGTGTTGATTCTGAACGGCGGCACCGTTGGCGCGCCGTGGGCGTTAAAGGCCCGCCCCCACACGTCCCAGCCGTTGGTCAGAATGGTGTCCTTCTGGCTCCACGCCGCCGTAAAGCCTCCGTTGTTCAACGGCGCCAGGGCTGGCGTGCCACATTTATACGTGCCGGAATTGGCCAGAAATTCTCCCGTGACCGGCACCCCGGCGGCCGTAAAGACCCGCGCATATATATCCCGGCTCGTCACAAAACGCTCCCCTTCGGACACCCAGGCGAAAACGACATCGCCGTTGGCCAGGGCGCACACGGCCGGCTTGCGCTGGTTGCCGATGGTATATTGATTGACCAGAAATTCCTGCGTGCCGGCCAAGGCCCCGGCCGCCGTCACTTTGCGCGCATACACTCCCCACAAGCTGCCGTCTTGCCCGTAACTGGCCCACACCACCATCGCCCCGCCGTCCGCCAGCGCCGCCGCCGCCGGTTCCACCTGCTGATCTTTCAGGTAGGTATTGACGCGAATGTCCCCGGTGTAAAAGTTGGCCCTTTGCCCAATCGCGCGAAGATATCCGGAGTGCCCAGCACTCTGCTCTGCCAGACATATATGGTGTTCCCATTGCGCAGTTCTTTGACCGAGGGCCTGAACTGGTCCCCCGTGGCCGTCTTTTGCACGCTGTAAATGGACCCGGCGGTATAGCCACCGCCCAATGCCGCGCCGTTAATCCCCAAGCCCTGATTGTAAAACGCCAGCACCCCGCCCGTCGCCGTCAGCGCAATGGAGGGGAGAACCTGGTCGCCAGGGCGCGACCCAATGACGCTGAATTCGCTGCCGAGACGGGCGACTCCCTGGCTCCGGCCCACGGTCGCCCCGGCGAGTAAAAGCACCGTCAAATACACTCCTCGGCATCCGTACAGTATGCTCATAAGAAAATTGAATGTTAGCAAGATTTAATGAATTTGTCCATGCAAACTTCGCCCCCCCGATCCTGAGCGAGTTCTTCAGCAGCGCGGCCGCCCCGACCGCAGCCGCCGGCGTCCCGCCGACGGAATCCTTCCTCCCAAACCAGGCCGCCTTTTGGGTGAGTCAGCAAACACCTCGCCAATGATTCGGGTTCGTCATTTCCACGCCTCCAGGCGCCTGTTGGCACTGGCGCTCCCGCCATTCCTCTTCCTCTCCTCCATTGCCGGAGAGGGTCGGGGTGGGGAAGCCCGCCAGATTGGCCTGCCCCGGCCGCATCAGTTGACCTGAGCTTGTTCATGAAAAAGGTCCTCCGTTTTGGGCAGGGTGGTTTCCTCCAACTCCCGCAGCAGGTTTTTGAAGCCCCAGCCGGAATAAAGCCGCCGCAGTTCCTCCGCGTCCCTCTGCCGCACCGCCAAATCCTCCATTCGCAAATCGCACTCCATGGTGTCTCTCAGCCTGATCAGTTGTTGGTTGCGCCGGACCGCCTCCTCCTCCGCGAGCAGACGGGTCCGCACCCGCTCGGACCGCACTTCTGGCAAACGCCCGTACATTACATCTATCGTACCGAATTGTCCCAACAATTCCGCAGCAATCTTCGCGCCAATCCCCGGCACGCCCGGTATGTTGTCCGACGCGTCCCCAACCAGGCTCAACCAGTCCACGATTTGGGCCGGCGCCACTCCCGTCTTCTGCCGGACTTGCCCGGCATCCCACAGGCCTTCGGTTTTGTCCTGTGGCACCAGCAGTTTGACCCCGCCGGCTACCAACTGCATAAAATCCTTGTCCGAACTGGCGATCACCACCGCCAGGCCCGCCGCCGCGCCCTGCGCCGTCAAGGCCGCGATGCAATCGTCCGCCTCGCATCCTTCTTTCCTCAAGGAACAGACCCCGGCCGCCCGCAAATACTCCACCATGCCATCCAATTGCGGCGCCAAACCGGCCGGCATCTCCGCCCGCTGCGCCTTGTATTCGGGCAGCAGCCTCATCCGTTCCGCCGTCAAGCCCCCATCCCATGCCACCACCGTGTGCGTCGGCTGCACCCGGGCCTGCACCTTCCCCAGCATGCGGATGAAACCGTAAATCGCGTTGGTCGGCTGCCCTGATGGCGAGGTCAGCGACGCTATCCCAAAAAACGCCCGATAAGCATAACAGTGCCCGTCCACGATCAACAACGGACCGCCCGCCGGCCCATTGGACCAGGCAGCCCCGGCCTTGGGCGGCGATCCCGGGTTTGAGGATGTCGGGCTGCTTTGCATGGGAGCGGGCCTCGCCAATCAGCAGGTCAGGGCGCTTTAGCCCCCACCGGTTGAGGCGGGACGGAATTCTTGGCGAAAGGCATCTCCTCATCGGTATGCAATTTATTACCCGCTGGATCAATAATTGTCGCCGTGACGAACACCATCAAATTCTGCTTCTGACTGTAGGAGTACTCGCTTTGGAACAACCGGCCCAGCAGCGGCAAATCGCCCAGCACCGGTATCTTGTCTTTGAACTTGGTGATGTTTTCCGCGATCAACCCGCCCAACATGACCGTCTGGCCGTCCCAGACATTGACACTGGTGACGACCTGGCGGACGCGGTAATGCGGCAGCGGCAGCACCGCCGTCAGCGGCACACCGATGGAAGAACCGGCGACCGATTGGGCCTGGATCAGAAACGGGCCGGGAGGGTCGTAACCGACGAATTCGGTCAAGGTGGGAATGAGAACCATCGAGATGGAATAGCCGTCCGATTCAATCGAGGGCAGTACGTCCAAAGCCGGTCCCGCCGTGAATGGACTGGTGCCAGGGATCGAGGAGGAGGCGACTGCCGAAGAGGTGCTCAGCCCGCCGGCTCCGGTGCTCGCTCCAAAGCCGCCGGCTCCGGTTGAGGACACGCCGGAAGTGGTGACGATATCTATAATGTCACTCACCTGCACATGCGCCTGCCGCCCGCTCTCGGTCGTCACCCGCGGAGCGGACAGGATATCCGCTCCGTCCCGTTGTTCAATCGCCTGAATGGCCAGGCGAAATTGCGGGTCGGTCAAAATGCCGGTAATGGTGCCCAAGGTGGTCAGCCCTGGCCCGGACGGGGAGCCGGGGGGAGCGGTGCGCAAGGCCGTGCCGGTCAGACTGGAATCTGAAGTGGACGGCGGAATCTGCAGGGGGATGGCACTCCCACTGGCACTGGTGGTGGAGAAACCGGTGGGACCCGCCCCAGGGAAGTTGCCCGATGGATTGGCCAGCGTCGGCGGCGATGAGTACGAAGGCGCCGTGCCCGCCTCGGCCCCGATGGCGCCCTTGTTCACCGTAAAGTTTCCCAGATTCCATTGAAAGCCCAACCCTTTGGCGTCGTTTTGTGTCACCGAGGCAAATTTGGTGTCAATCTGCACTTCCGGCGGGATTTTGTTCAGCAGTTGGATGACCCGTTCCACCATGTCCAAGTCCTGCGTCGTCGCCCGCACCAGCATATCCCCGGTCCGCTCATTGAAGAAAAC
Source organism: uncultured Verrucomicrobiae bacterium (assembly GCA_963707025.1). Taxonomy (GTDB): domain Bacteria; phylum Verrucomicrobiota; class Verrucomicrobiia; order Limisphaerales; family Palsa-1400; genus JBEKOF01. The sequence continues at coordinate 149,461 of CAVPOM010000014.1, forward strand.
GAAGGTGCCATTAGTGTTCAAATTAATGCCCATGGTCCGCAAGAAGTATTGGCTGACCAGAGCGTTGTCATTAAGCGTCAAGTTGGTCACTGTGATATAAGGAAGGAATGAGGGGGTGACCTGCAGATAAGTGGCAGTCCCCTGCCCTCCGCCCCCGCCGAACCCGCCGCCGCCGCCAATCCCGCCAGCCCCGCCAATCCCACCGCCCCCAATCCCACCGCCCCCAATTCCACCACCGCCAAAGCCACCGCCCCCAAACCCGCCGCCGCCGCCAATGCCGCCGCCGCCAAAACCACCACCGCCAATGCCACCGCTTGAGCCGCCGATGCCGCCTCCGCCCACGCCGCCCCCCGCGGAATTGGCCGTGCCGGAAATGCCTGTCACAGACACTCCGATTAATCCCTGCACAAAAGTATCCGGGTTCACATGGAACAACCGCGTTTCCAGCGCCGCCGCTTCAACCGGCTTCACAAAGAACCACACCGCGTAATCCTCCACTGAGTAGCTCAGGCCATTGGGACTGTCGGACAATTGACAAATCGCATCCAACGCCTCAAGCAAGGTCACATTGTTGAGCGGCGGATTGATTTTGATCTGGATGGTGGACGCTTCGACAAACGCCGCCGGCGGCGCCGTCAAATCAACGGCCAGCGCGGCGGCCCCGGAACTGGGGCTGGGGCGCGGATTGAACATAAAATTGATGCCGACGTTCTCCAGGTCGTTGGAGATGGACCGCCTCTTCAGGCTCTTGAGCACTTCGCTCAACGGCATGCCGGTTTCCAAGGTGGCTTCGTCGGGCAGATTCTCCAGTTTGATCTCCTGCAGTTTGCGCATGATGGTCGAACGGCCCGGACTGGTGTGAATCAGAGTGCTTTTGGCGTAACTGTTGGGCACCGGCAACTCCTGGGCCTTGGTCGAAAGCAGCCAGGTCCGCTCCACCTGTTCCAGTTCGGTTTTGGTGTCCCGCTCCCGGTTGCGCGCGTCATTGATGTAACGGGCTTCCTTGAGCAAATCCAAATAGTAAGGCGCCGCCGCGTTGGACGGATCCAGGGCCAGCGCCTGTAAGAGCACTTTCTCCGCCTCGTCCAGCCTTCCCATCTCGTAAAGCAGTCTGCCGTTCTGCACCAGGGTGGCCACCTGCGTGTTGGTCCTATCGAACTGCGGAATCATCTTGAGCACGTCCGGGCTGGGAACCCGGCCCTCCTGCGCGGCGGTGTTCAAGTCTATTTCCTTGCGCAGGATGCGCAGCCGTTCATTGCCGGGATCATACTTCAGGGCGGCGTTGACCTGGTCGCTGGCCGCGGCCATCTCCCCCAGCTTCATGTATTGCCGGGCCAGCAATTCCCGTGTCTCAGCGTGGCCGGCCAGCGCCTCCAACTTCTCCCCGTCCACTTTGAGATTGCCCACCTCCACGTACGGAATGTTGGTCACGGCATCCTGGTAAAGTTTGGCGGCGCTGGCGATCTCGTTGCGCTTCCGGGCCGCGTCCGCCGCCCGCAGGTCCCTTTCCATGTCGCCGGTCGCGGCCTGGCGGCGCACCGCTTCATCCTGCGCCAGTTGAATGGCGTCCTGGCTGTTGGTCTGGGCCTGCGCGGAGAAGGCCAGAAAGAAAACGAGGCTGATGGTGATTTGGGCTGCTGGTCTCATGGTGTCTTGTCTCTTTGGATTTTTCTCCCAGGGCTTATGGCCCGCCGTTCCATTCTCTTTGGCTCTTTTGGGCCGTCCTGGTGTTCTGCACTGTAACGGTATTGCTGGTAATGGCAATGATTTTCCACTCTTCCTGCGAAAGCTGCAGCGTATCGTTGACGTGCTTCTTGTTGAACACGTTGGTGCTGTCGGACGCATTATATTTCATGCTCGCTTCATACAGTTCCACCCGCTGGTACGGCTCCGTGGCCGTCACCAAGTTGGTTTGTCCGGTTTCGGGTATCAGCACTTGGAGCTTGGCTGGCGTTTCCTGAGCAGCATTGGTGCCAACGATCACACAAGGATAGGGCTTGTTTTTGGGGCCCTTGTCGTTGTAGGCGCCAAACCATCTCACCTCCGGCCCCATCGGATGTTTGGCGACCATCTGAAAGGCCTCCCCCGCTTGTTTGTCCAGCCGGATGGTATAATAAAGCGGCACGATCTCGGTCACCGTCAGCGCCATGGGGCCTTCCCTGTTCATTTTGAACAGCCGCCCGTCATGGCTCATTTTCCAAGTCACCGGATTAAACAGGTTATGATCGTCGCTCAAACTGAACTCGGGCACATCCTTCAAGCCTTTGAGCGCGTTGCGCAATGCCGTCAGATCCACCGCGACCCACGGCTTGGCCGGCGGCGGGGTCCCGAAGGTGGTGGGGCTCTTGGCCTCCCTCACCGCCGCGAACAACCAAAAGGCTGCCGCCCCAAGCCCCGCCAGGACGGCGCTCAAAATGATCTTCTCAAAATGTCTCTTCAAAAATTGCATCACTTGAATTTGATCACCTCCACCGACAGCGTGATGTAAAGCAACTGCTCCCGCTCCACCGTCCTCGGCCCGCCGGCGACCGGCGCGGCCGCCAGCTTGTCCTTCCAGGCCTCCATCGCTCTCTCATAGGCCATGGCCTTGAGATTATAGAGTCTTACTTTCGCATCGTATTGGGCCGGGCTTTCGCGAAACCCCCGGACGGGCGGGTCGCCCGGCGGCGTGGGCTGGCCCGGCAGCGTCACGCCCGGCGCGTACCCGGGCTGATCCAGCGTTTTTGGACCCGCCGGCCGGACCACGATATTTTTGACAACAAAACAATTGCTCGACCGGGCCAGCCCCGCCAGGACGGCGGCCAGTTCCCGCGTGAAGCTCTTAAACTCCATCTTGTACGGGGTCGCGGTGCCAAAGGCCGTGGGGGCAATGTGCGTGTTCAGAAGATCGTTGGCCGTCGCAATCAGATCGTTGGTGGAGTTGACGGGCACGCGCCGCATGCTCACCAGGGAATTGATTTTGGCGCTGTAAAGTATGTCGCAAAGCGTCTTGATTTCCGCCAATTGCTGCATCCACAAGGGGATGTTTTCCGCCGGCGGATTGAGTTTGCCCCGCTGATCGGTGAACCCAAAGGCAAAATCATCGGGCACTCCCACCTCCGCGTTGGTCGCCTTGGTTCTCAAATCAAAAATCGTGTTCTCCAGATATTCGGAGAATCCCTTGGCATCCTCCTTGGGCGGGATGGGGAAGGGGGCGAAGGTTTGGCGCAACTGATCCACCAACCCCTTGACCTGGCCCTGGTCTTCCCGGGCATGCTGGATGTTGTCGTCCGACGGGTAAGGCACCTTTGGATTGTTGCCCAAGGCCTCGTACTGGCTGGTATAATCCGCAAAATCCTTGTTCACCGCCGCATTATTGCTCAAATCCACCCAAAAAAACACATACGCGCAGTAACCCGTCAATATCAAACCCGCCGCCAAGCCGAGAGCAAAAAACAAATTTCGTTTAATCCAGGCCATACCTTTAGAGCTTGAACGGATGCTTGAGCCCAACGCTCAGTCTAAAGGTCAACGTGTTCGTATCCGAGTTGTCCGCCTCCAGGCCCATCTCCCCAAGCTTGGCGTCGGTGAAAAAGGGCGACGCGTTCAGGCCCGCCGACACGGCGAACGCCAAATCCGAGTTGGCGGACGCCGAGATTTTACTCCGGTCTATCATCCGGCAGGTCATCTGAATGTTGCTGATAGTGTTGTCGCCGGAAGTGTTGCCCGTCGGCTGGTTCGGTCGCGACGGCGCCCTTCTCTCCGGCGCGCCGGTTCCGCCGGGCCCTGGCCTCCGGCCGAGCCGCGGATCATACATGCGGCGCTGCTGCGGAGCCGCCTCTCCCCCGCCCGTCCCGCCGCCATAGGCGCTGTTCTCGGGCAATTCCGGTTCAAATGTCTCCACCCACACTCCGGCATCCACGTTCTCGCCGCCGCTCTTTGCTTTCAGGGCGGCTTGCGTGCTGGCTTCCGCCTTCAGCAGCACGGCGCGCAGTTCCCCCAGCAATCTCACCCAATAAACATGGTTGTCGGAAAGCAGGGAGATTCCTTTGGCCTCGTCCAGCGCCTGGTCGCGGTCGTTAATCGCTTTTTTCAAATCCTGCGACTTCTTGGTCAATTCACCCAACTTCGCCTTGAGGTCAGCCAGCTTGCCCTGTCTCATCCCGTAGATGCGCGCTTCGGCCTCATGCAGCAGGAAAACCGACAGCGCCAGGCTGAAGATGGCCGCGATCAGATAGGGCTTCTTCTGCGCAAATTCCTGCCGCTGGATCGAGCTTTTGGGCATCAAATTCAGTTCCACCGGGCAATGGGCCAGATCCCTCAACCCCAATCCCACCACCTCCCCAAAGGAATGGGCATACTTGGACAATTCTTCCAAATCCAGCGCCGGCCCGATTTCGATGTTGCGGAATGGATTAAAGTAATCCACCGGCAGGTTGAGCTTCTCCGCGAAAAACTGCGCCGTGTAAGGCATGATCGAAGCCCCCCCGGACAGATAGAGCCGTTCCGGCGGCGAGCCCCCTTGCTGGCCCCGGTAGAATTGAATGGTCTGGTTGACTTGAATATGCAGCCGCGTCATCACTTGCCGGGCGATTTTGGCGATGGCCGCCGCCTGCGGGTCCTCCGGCTCTTCGTAGGCCCCGCCCAGGCTGACCGACCCCTTTTCCAGCTTGGTCGCCTCCGCTTCCGGGAACCGCATCTTGGCCTCATGCCCGAAATCCTGGGTGATGGAATTGGCCCCGATGTTGATGCTCCGCGCATAGACCTTCCCCTTCTCGAAAAAAAGCAGATTGCTCGTCTTGGCGCCGACGTCCAGCAGCATGCTGCACCCTTCCACCTCCCCGTAATTGTAGCGAAAGGCATTGCACAGCGCCGCCGAGGACACATCCACCAGTTTGATCCGCAGCCCCGCCCCTTCCCCCACCCGGAACAGGCCCTCGATGATTTCCGATTTCACCGCCACCAGCAACACCTCCAGTTCGTTGCTGGCCGAGGTGCCCAGAATTTGATAATCCCACACCACCTCGTCCAGCGGGAACGGCACATTTTGCTGCGCTTCGTAGCGGATGATTTGCGTCACCTTCGACGTGTCCACCGGCGGCAGCTTGACGAATTTGGAAAAGACATGAAAACCCGGCGCGCAAACATTGCTCTGGCGCGAGCTGAAGTTTTTCTCCGCCAGCAACTCCTGCAAGGCCTTGAGCATGGCCGCCTCCCGGCTCGCCTCCTGCGAACCCTCCAGGCCCAGCGGCTTGATGCCATACTGCTTCAAGCGCAATCCGCCCGCGTCGTTCTGTTCAAACTCCGCCAGCTTCAGGCTTCCCGCCCCAAAATCTATCGCCAAAAATGATTTCGCATTTAACATGGGTCCTTTTCCTGCCGCCTTCGGCTCTTTACTTTACAAATGCCACGCGCCCCGTCTCAGCACAATTTGAAAAAGTCCGTGCTGATTACCGTACATCGCCGCGGCGGTCAATTATTTTGAGCAAGTTATTTTATTTAAGCTAAAGACATGCCACCACCCGGCCTCCAACCGCAATGCAAATAAACTGCCTTTCCCACGGCTTCCGGCCTTTTCCCCCTATTTTGCCTGGCTTTCCCCCCGTCATTTTCACGCCAAATGCGTGAAAATGCCGCACCCCCTTCACCTCCCAATCTTGCCCCGAAAATAATCAATAGTTTTGACAAGACCATCCCCCAGCGCCACCCGCGGTTCCCAGCCCAACCGCCTCCTGGCCCGCGCAATGTCGGGACGCCGCTGGCGCGGATCATCCTGCGGCAAGGGCCGATAACTGATTTTGCTGCGCGAACCGGTGGCCGCGATGATTTCGCGGGCAAATTGCAACACGGTTAATTCGGCCGGATTGCCGATGTTGACCGGCTCGCTGGTCCCGCTCTGCATCAGGCGGTAAATTCCTTCAATCAAGTCCGAGCAGTAGCAAAAACTGCGGGTCTGCGCCCCACGCCCAAAAACCGTCAGCGGCTGGTTCTTGAGCGCCTGGCTAATGAACGCCGGCACCACCCGCCCGTCATGCAATCTCATCCGCGGCCCGTAGGTGTTGAAGATGCGCACAATGCGGGTTTCCACGCCATGCTCGCGGTGATAGGCCATAGTCAGCGCCTCGGCGAAGCGCTTGGATTCGTCGTAGCAACCGCGCAGGCCGATGGGATTGACGTTGCCCCAGTAGGATTCGGTTTGCGGATGAACCAGCGGGTCGCCATACACCTCCGAAGTCGAGGCGAGCAGGAATTTGGCCGATTTGTGCAAGGCCAGTCCCAGCGCCTTGTGCGTCCCCAACGATCCCACCTTCAAGGTCTGGATCGGCAACTCCAAATAATCCACCGGACTGGCCGGTGAGGCGAAATGCCAGACGTAATCCACTGCCATGTCAAGAAACAAATACTCCGTCACATCCTGCTCGATGAATCTGAAATACTTGTTCCCCGCCAGATGCGCGATGTTGTCCACGCTGCCGGTGACCAGGTTGTCCACCGCCACCACCTTGTGACCGCGCCCCAAAAGGTAATCCACCAGGTGCGACCCCAGAAACCCGGCACCTCCGGTGACGACCGAGGCGGGTGGACGGGGCTTGGCCTTCCCGGCCGTCCGTTGCACTAGCCTGCCCATAGCTCGCCCATCAGCGCGCCCCCTTCCCCAGCAATACCACCGGGATGGTCAGCCAGAGAATCTTGATGTCCAGCCATAAAGACCAATGATCAATGTATTCCAAATCCAGCCGCACCCATTCCTTGAAATCGCTCACCTCATTGCGTCCGCCCACCTGCCAGAGGCAGGTCAAACCCGGCTTGACGCTGAGACGGCGGCGATGCGCCCAATCATCGAAACGGTTGACTTCTTCCACCGGCAAAGGCCGCGGGCCGACCAGGCTCATATCCCCCATCAAGACGTTGAAAAGCTGGGGAAATTCATCAAAGCTAAACTTGCGCAGAAAACGTCCTATCCTGGTCACGCGCGGATCGTTGGTCACCTTGAAAACCGGGCCGGACATCTCATTCAGGGACGCCAGTTCCTGTTTGAGCTGCTCCGCGTTGCTGACCATGGACCGGAATTTGTACATCATGAACGGCTTGCCGTTCAGCCCCGCCCGCTTCTGCCGGAAAAAGACCGGGCCGGGGGATGTCAATTTAATGAGGATCGCGGCCAGGAAAAAAAGCGGCAAGGCAAAGACCAGCAGCAAAAGCGCTCCCATCACATCAATGAATTGCTTGACCAAGCCGGCCCAGGAGGCCAGTTGCGGCCCGGAATGGAACACCAGCATGGGCCGTCCGCAAAAATCATCAATGGTGGTTTGCGAAATCCGGGGTTGGAAGAAATCCGCCACCAGCCAGGCTTCGATGCCCTCCAGTTCACAGGCCTGAATGGCCTCTTCAATCCGCCCAAAAACCGTGTGCCGCGCGCTGAGCACCACGCTGTTGACCGAATGCTCATGCAGAAACGAAACCAAATCACTCGTGCAGGTTGTGTTCAGATCAATCTGACCCACCACCTCCAGTTCCGGCTGGGCTATCCGCATATCCGCTCGCAAGCTGGCCGTTTCTGCCGGCTCTCCCACCAGAACCACTCGTTTGGTGAACTGGGCCGCGCCCAGCCGGCCCTTCCGGCCTCGCAGCACCAACTCTTCTTTGAGCGCCATCAGGCCGAAGCTGCAAAGCCCGAAAAGCACGAGCACGCCGCGCGCCTGCCCCCCCCGGACCAGCAGGACCGCCACGATCAGTCCAATCGTCGAAAGAAAGCAAGCCCTGGCCAATTGCCAGGCCTTCTTCCGCCGCGGGGCGAATATCGCCTGTTCGTAGAACCCCTGGGCTTCCAGAATGAACATCGCCATTGGAATCACCACCAAAAACAGCGGAAAGTATTCGGAAAAGGGACCGATGCTGTCGGGTTGGTAGGGAATCGCACCAGGCGTGACGCCGGCCAAATCGTAGCGGACAAAATGCGCCAAGCCCTTGACGATGCCCAATTCCCGCAAGCCCGACACGACAGCGTGCCAATGGAAGCGGATGAAATGCGCCAGCCATAATCCCAACGCAAACACCATCCCATCCACCAATTGGTGAACCTGAACCCGGATTTGGCGATCACGACGCAACATTTTGATTGTCTTAACTGATTCAGCGCCAGCACCATGGAGCACGCCCACTTGGCTGGAAATGATTTAGCCAGCTACCCGTCATTTTCTAGCCTTCCCTGGCGTGGCGGAACCAATCCGCTCGCCCGTCACGGTTTGAAATTCAGGCACGGACTCTTTAATGAACTTCTGCAATCGGTCCAACGTATCAGATTCCGCCCCCGGGTGGCAAGTAGTAAAAAAGCTGATGTAAGCCCATCGCTCGGTCACCCCTTTTTGCAGGACGGTTTTGCACATGGACCACAGCCGCGAGCCTTCTTCGGAGGTGATTTTGTCCCCGGAAACAAACCAGTAAACATAAATGCACTGGATCCTCTGCCCATTGGTCAACGCACGGGTGGCGCTGAGCTTGATCGCCGGGATGTCGTAGGCATACGGACGTTCCATGCGCAAGTCAATCCGCTCCGTATTGGTGACCGACCAGTTCTGCGCATAAAGGCAGTATTGCGGCTGGTGAATGCTGGTGTGGTCCCTCCCCATCAATACCACGGTGGCCTGAACCCAAAAGCCGTTGTTCGTGTAATAGCGCCGCCCAAAAGTGGTGTCTTGGGGCAAGCCCGTTAATTCCTCAGCCGTAGGGCCCATCGCCTGGGATTCAAATCCTGGCACATGGGCCGGCAGAACCACGCTCCGAGGCAAAACCAGGCGGTCATCAGGTCCATAAAGCGCCGCCGGATACACCTTGACCCCAGGCGCGCCCAAGTTGACCCGCCCGCGCAGTTCCGTCAACCATCCCGCCGTGGCGGCGATCATGCCCAGCGCCACGCCAACCACCACCCACTGGCCGCGCTTCATGGCGGGACGGATAACGCTTTCTCCCTGAGCCACCGCCCGGCCAGCAGAAGTATCCCAAGCCCGATCATGTAGGTCACGAACCCAAACCAATGATCCACGAAATCCCCCGCGGCCTGGCTCTGGAACGCCGTCGCCGCCAGAATGATCGTGCTCAACCGCACCACATTGCAAATCAGCGCTATCGGGACAGTCAACACTATCATTATGGCCCGTTTCCAAAACGATCTCATTGTCAACACCGAGAAAATGGTCGAGATCGCCAGCAAGGCAAGGAAACTCCGGATGCCGCTGCATTCCGCCGCCACTTCGTAATGCCAGCGAGCGTGGGAATCCAGCAGCTCTGTCCCGATGCGCGTGACATCTATCTCCAACACGTTGTGCGTGATGAACATCGTCAGCATCGCGGCCAACTTCCGCAAGGGCAGCGTCAGCCCTTGCGCGAAGGTCCCCCCCATGGGCACGCAAAATGCAAAAATGAAAAACGGGAAGAAAGTGACCTTCCAGGTCTCCCATCCCCACACCAGCCCGACCAATCCCCAGGCCCCGAAGAAAAATGCCACCATGGACAAGCGCGGCTGTTGCACCACGAAACCGGCCACATGCAGCGCCAGCGCCAAACCCACCGCCAGCAAACCCGGCCACCAAACGGCGGCGACCGATTTGGCCAGCCGCTCCCGTCTGAACCAAAGGACTCCCAGCACCACCAACGGGATCAATTTCCCGTGGCTGGCATCGTTGGATGGATCGTCCCACTTGCCCCACATCCAGGCGAACAAGGAATCCGTCCGCCCCACAGCGGCCGTGGTCCAGCCATAATACTGGAACAGCAAAACCCAAGCCGCCAAGAGCGCTCCGAGGACCGCTTTGTCCGGCAGCGCGCCCCAGCAGCGCTGGAACTCCGCTATGAACCCTTCCCTGGAGGGTGTTTCCATTCTTACGCTCGCATCCATTGAGTTTCAGACATGCTTCCGCGCCATTCAGTTCAAGATCGCCAAGTCATCTGGTGGATTGAAGCCGAACCATCGCTCCCCAAGTTCAACGGCTCCGCCACATCGCTGGCCGGAATGGCTTTGCTGCCTTTCAGGCAATCACCAATAACCCCCCTCGGCTCCTCACACAACGACTTTGTTGGAATTCACCAACAGGAACCGCGCCGTAAAGGATTTGCCCGGTTATGCAATCGGAAGCTTTTTCCTCCCAAACCGTGCCCACGGGCTGCCTCCGATGATGCATCCGATAATTATTCCTCGACCTGGTGCCCCTGCGCCAATGACCGGCAGGCCGGCATGTGGAACTGGCCCGCCGCCCGCCAGAATCATGCTGGCGTGGCGATCCACTCGTTTCGCTCAATTATGCTTGCTCTGCGCTCCGGCAAAATGGACGACATACCAAGCATCTTCGCCGCCGCTCGCCGTGGACGCGATCATCTCCCGGGCCACGACGGTGCCCCCGGTCCGCCTCACCCACCAATCAAAGGGCTTTCCAATGGCCTCTTCAAGAGCCTGCTGCCTGACCGCCACCCATTCCATGTCGGGAGGCCGCCAGAGGTCAATTCCCACCAATTCCCGCACCCGCCTTCTTCCATAAGGCTGCCACAACGAGGTCTCGGCGCCACCCATCTCTTCGATCACCCCGAATGTCAGCACCTCATTCGGAATATGGCGCCGCACAGGAGCCAAAAACGAATTCCTTTTCCGATAAACAGAGTAAACCCTTTGCGCGCGCACAATTTCCGAATTGTGCGGAAACTCCATGGCAAGCCAGTCACAGACCCGGCCGGCAGGCCAGAGCGGCCGCAACGGCGTCAACACCAGCGCCAACAGCGTGGCCGCAGTGGACAGCAGGCCGAGGATTTTCCAGCACGGCCGTCTCACCAACCCCGTCTGCCCGCGCATCCGCAAGATGGGGAGAACCAGCAACGGATAGTAGGCTGCCACCAGGCGGCTCGTGGCTTCGCTGCCAGCCTTCGTCATATACACAATCAAGGCAAGCCATGCCGTGATGCCGATCCACTTGCCAACCGCCCGGCGCGCCGGATCTACCACCGGCCAGCCCTTGCGCCACCGCAAAAAAACCGCCGCCAAAAGCACCGTAATACCAAGGCCCAGCCCTGAGGCTTCCTCCTGGGGCAATTCTCCAAACCCCCATATAAATCGGGGGAAATCGCGTTTCAATAAATCCATCAAATGGTCGGGAGCATGGTCCGCCATCCAGCCTGAGACGTTTCGCGCGTAAGGGAAAATCGGCGGTGCAACCATCCCCTCCGCCATCTGCAGGCTGTTCCCGACAATTCCCGCCAACGGCTTTTTAATTTGGGCTTGCATGATGTTAGCCGGGTCGCCTCCCCAATGGCCTGTATAGATCGTGTTCAGCACCGCGCTGGGACCAAACGAGACCACGGCGCTGAACAATAGCATCACCACGCCAAAGACCAGCCGCGAACGCAGCAACCCCAGGGCGGGCCACACCGCCACGGCAATGGGAAGCAACAATGGCAAATTCAACACCTTGTCTCCAGTGGCCAGCCCGGCCGCGAGAAACGCCAGACACAAATGTTCCACCCGGCCGCTCTTCCGCGCCCGGAAGGCAAAATGAATCGCCGCCAAAACATAGCAGGCCGCCAGCGCGTCATTCCCGATGCTGCCCGCCTGCATGATATAGCAGAACCCCATCGGCAGCAGCCACATCCAGGCCCAGGCCACTCGCGCCGCCACGCCCGCGCCAGCCAAGACGCTGTAGAGCAGCCCCGGCATCAGGAGAAACCCGGCGATGTTGATCAAAAACAGCAGGCGATCACTGTGAGTCAGCACCAGCATCGGCATCATCAGCCACTCAAAGCCGACCGCGCTATAATTCATCGGCGGCACCGCGGTGTGGATCCAATGCCAGGCCGAATGATCCCACCACATCAGCACGCGCGGCAGGCGATAGGTCAGCGCGTCGTAATTGTTCGGAGCATAAAGCGCCCCTCCTAGAAAAGCCCCCAGCGCGGCCAACAGAAACAACATCGGAAAAACCCGCCGGAAACGGCGGGCATAACGACTCCAATCCTGACGAGCCAATTTGAGCCGCCCCCCCAAGGTGCCCTGCCACCACCGCTTGCCCCAGAGCGCGACGGCGCCACCCGTCACCCCAAAAAAAACCAAGTAACCAACCGCATTGAGTTGTCCCAGCATGGACAACGTCCAGCCTGCCAGAACGCACATCCCCTGCAATAAAAGCCAGATTCCAATCAGATTTGACATGCTCAATGCCGATAAATCAATATCGTCCCGGGTCACTCCTTCGATTCTCTTGCCTCCCAGATGTTGAAGGCCGGGAACACCGCCGCCAAATGAAAGCCGTGCCCGGAGATGTAGCGCGCCATCCCTCCCGCGGCGTCGAACAGGTCCGGCTTGGAGGCCACGATCATTTGTGGCGCCGGCCAGCCAGCCAGGGTCTCGGCCGGGAGATTGTTCACCAATAGCGCCTGGCCTAGAGTGGGCTGGGAATCGCTCAACGGCAGGTGGTAATACCAAGCGCCAACTTGGTCGGCATTCCACCAAACGGTCCGCCGTTCCGACAGAGCTGCCATGGCCAATTTCGACGCTCTGCGGTAGTCATCCTTGGCTTGTCCATAGTCGAACCGGACCATCAGCGAGGAGCACAAGCTCAAGGCCAAAAAGGCCGTCACCATCGCTTTTCCCATCCAGCCAGGTTGGCCGGCCAGCGCCACCACGCCGCTGGCCATCCAGAAAAACCAGACGACCGCCAGCGGCGCGCTGTGCCGCCCCAACAGGCGGAAGTGCATCAGCACGCCGAGCGCCGACAAAAAGACCCACGGCAAGGCAACCGCAATTGACAGGCCGGCCATTTTTCGGGGCGATTGCCGCCAAAACTCTTTCAGCCCAAAGTACAAGATAGCCGTCAGCGCCACCGCGTAACATGCCAGGCCCGGCAGGTACGGCAACAAAGCACGGATGCCGCCAGCCCGCAATGCCGTGCGCCCCGGTCCCAACCCGCCGAAACCAAACTGCTCATAGACGATAAACAAGGTGGTTCGCCAATCGGTTGAGGCGATAGCGGTGACGCGGGCGCCTTGCCGCACCGTCCACACATAATAACAGCCCAGCGCGGCGAGGGCGGCCGTCAACAGTATCCACCCGATCCGCCACCGCCGCCACCAGCCGAGCAATCGTTCCGCCGGGAAGAGCACCCAGGCGGCGCCCAGCGCCGCCGAGGCCCAGACCATCCCCAACATGCTGCTGGTGCAAACCGTCAACAACCCAAACACAAACACCCCAAGCCATCTTCCCTCCTTCTCTGCCGGGACGGTCACGGAAGCCAGCCGATGGAGCGCCGCCACGACCATGCAACTGCCGCCCAATAGCATCGAATAGGCCCGCGCCTCATTGGCATAGTACCATAAAAACGCGTTGGTGGCGACGACCAGCACGCCGGCCAAACGACCCTGCCACTGGGGAAAGCTCACGGCAAAGGCCACCAGGCCCGGCACCAGCCACAGTGTTCCGGCCAGGCGCAGCGCGTATTCTCCCATCCCAAACACTTTTGCGAACGCCCAGATATAGAGGGAGTACAGCGGCATTTGCACCTCGGTCCTCCCGGACGTGGAGTTAAAATGCCACCATTGGCCAAGCGTGTGCGGGGAAGCCCCGTATGCCGTGCCCGCTTCGTCAAGCCAGAAACTGCCCGCCGTCACTGCCGCCAGCGCGAAAAGGACAAAGAAAACCGTCAATGCCCACGGTCGCAAGAACACCGGGGGAACATTGAGATTCATCTCCGTCGCTGAATTTATGTAGCTGTTCAGGCAGGCCTTTTCGTTTGGCCGACAGGCAATGTGAGGGTCGCGGGGGCCGGGAAGCAAGTCAAAAACAGTTTCAATTCAACGGGTATTTTCTCAGACCGGCCCATTGGCAAAAAATTCGGACGACAAACAACGGATTATTTTTCAAGTAACGTTTCCACAGCCGGCGCGGTTCGCAGACCAGCCGGAAAAGCCATTCCAGCCCGGACCGCCGCATCCAGCGCGGGGCCTGCCGCACCCGCCCCGCATGAAAATCAAAGGCCGCCCCGACCCCCGCCATCAAAGTCACCTCCAACTGCTCCAGATACTCGGCCATGAATCTCTCTTGCTTGGGCGTGCTCAAACCGACCCACATCACGTCCGGCCGGGCTTGCCGGATCAGTTTTTTCAATGCCTCCTGCTCCTCCGCGTTCAAAGGTCGGAACGGCGGCTGGTAAGTTCCAGCGATCTGCAGCTTGGGAAAACGTTTCCCCAACTGTTCCCGCATGGCCTCCGCCGCCCCGTCGGCCCCGCCGTAGAAAAAATGCCGGTAGCCTTTCTTCTCCGAAACCTCCAGCACCGCCAGCATCAAATCCGGCCCATAAACCCGGCCCATCTCTTTGCGCCCCTGCCATCGCCCCACCCAGACCAGCGGCATGCCATCGGGCGTGCAAAGAAAAGCCCGGTTTAAGATCTGCCGGAAATCCTCGTCCGATTGCGCCTCCGAAACCCCATGCACCCCCGTGACACAAATGTACCCTTTCTCCCTCCGCTCCAGCGCGCCCGCAATCGCCTCCAGCGCCAGGTCCATGTTGATCGCGCTCACCCCCACCCCCAGAACATTGACCCGCCCAATGGCAGCACCGTGGTCGCTTGAAACATTCATTTGGACGGCGCGGCCGCATTCAGATGTTTGACCGAGCGGGCCGCGTCATACGACATCGAGTTGGGTGCCTGGAACCTTGAACACGAGCGCAACACGGCGCCCAAACTATTTCCTCCAAACGCCAAAGTCAATGCCCGCGCGCTTTACAAAACCCGCCGCGGGACAATACCATGAGGCAAATGATGAGTTCCGCAGCCCGTTCTGATTCACCCACAGAAGCGCCGCCAAAAGAAATCTCGCTCACTTATTCGCTGGCCGACCAATCCTTTGTCCGCACCAAGTCGGTGGGCATCTTCAACGTGTCGCTGGATCTTTTGCGGGTGCTCGCCCGGCGGCCGGAACTGCCTCGCCTGATGGTGTTGGCCAATAGTTCCGTCAGAGAAAAGCTCAAGCTGCCCGCCACCAGCCGCGCCCAGATTCACGATGTGGCGGTCCGTGGCATTCTGGGACGGATGTGGTGGGATCAGTTCGCTGCTTACGCCGCCGCGCGGCGCTCGGGCAACGAATGGCTGCTGCTCCCCAAAGGCTTTGCCTCCTTCGCCCGGCGGTGCCCGGTGCGGCTGGCTCCCCTTATCCACGATGTGGTGCAAGACCATTACGACCGCCATTATCCTGGCGAGGGGTCCAGATTTGAGGCGGCCTATTTTCGCGCCGCCTTTCGCGCCTCCCTGCGCCAGGCGGACGTAATTTTCACGCCCACCCAATTCACCAGCCGCGAAGTCGCGCGTGTGGCCCGGGAAAAAGCCTGGCCCTTCCTCCTCTGGTCTGCTGCGGCGAAGGCTTCGACCGGCCGGCCGCGCCGCCCGTCGCAGAACGCCGCGATGTCGTTGTGCTGGCCAGCCGCTTTCCACACAAGCTCACCCTCCGGGCTGTGGATTTTTTTTCGCGCTGGCGCCGGGACAATCTCTCCGGCGATTCCGTTCACTGGATCGGTTCGTTTCCGCCCCAACTGGAACTGCCCGGCCTCCCTGGATTCCGACGGCACCCGCGCCTGGCGGAAACAGAATTCCGCGAGCTGATGGGCCGCGCGCGCGTCGTCCTCTTTTTCTCCGAATACGAGGGCTTCGGACGCCCGCCCGTCGAAGCGGTTCTGGCGGGGGCGTGTCCTGTTTATTCCGACATTCCCGCCACACGCGAAGTGATGAGCGGTTGCGGTTTCCCGTTCGACAATGCCGACTACCAGAGTTTCGCCGCGGCGCTCCGCCAGGCGCTGGCCGCCGCTCCGGCACAACTCCGGGTTTGGGCCGATGAGTTGCTGGCCCTCCACAATTGGGACGCGGTCGCTGGTCGCATTGTTGTCGCGTTGAGCCAGCGTCGTCTCTAAATCCCGGCCTTTCTCTTTCTTCCTCCACTTTGCGTCTCAGTCCTCCCCTTCCTCCTTGACGCGTTGGAATTCCCCATTATCTTCGCCAGACCACTTCATGAAACCGATCCAATCCATTTCCGTCTTCGGTCTGGGCAAGCTCGGCGCCTGCATGGCCGCCACCTTCGCCGCCAGGGGTTTTCCAGTGCTTGGGGTTGATGTTGATCCCGCCAAAATCCAGAAAATCAACGCCGGCCTTCCTCCCGTCGCGGAACCGCTCCTGGCGGAGACCATCACCGCCGGTCACGCCCGCCTTCGCGCCACCGACGACGTCCGCCAGGCCGCCGCCACCGACGTTTCCTTTTTCATCCCCCCTTCCCCCAGTTTGCCCGATGGCAGCTTTTCCAACGAATTGCTCCTGCGCGCCATGCAATCGGCCGCCCAGGCCGTGCGCCAGGCCGGCAAAAAACAACACCTCTTTGTCTGTAGCTCCACCACCACCCCCGGCGCCATGAATTCGGTCCTGATCCCGATGCTCGAAAAAGAAACCGGCGGGGTTTGCGGAAAGGATTTTGGCGTCTGTTACAATCCCGAATTCATCGCCTTGGGCAACGTCGTCAACGGCCTGCTCGAACCCGACCTGGTCCTCATCGGCGAATCCGACCCGGCCAGCGGCGCCGCGTTGGCGGAACTTTACAGAAAATACAACCGCAACCAGCCCAAAATCGCCCGCATGTCCATCATCAGCGCGGAACTCACCAAAATCTCCGTCAACAGTTACATCACCATGAAGATCAGCTTTACCAACCAGTTGCGGTTGATCGCTGACAAACTTCCCAAAGCCGACATCCACGACATCCTCGCTGCCATCGGCAGCGACAGCCGCATCGGCAACAAATACCTGCGCGCCGGCCTCAGTTATGGCGGTCCCTGCTTCCCGCGCGACAATCGTCTGCTCGCCTTCACCGCCCGCCAATTGGGACTGACCGCCCCGCTGGCCGAAGCCTCTGACCTTGTCAATGAAAAGACCAAAGAATCCTTGGTGGAAACCGTCAAGGCCCTCACCCAACCCGGAGACACCGTCGCCGTTTTGGGCCTGGCCTACAAGCCCGACACCTATATCGTCGAGGAATCAGCCGGGCTCCACCTGGCCCAACACCTCCAGCGCCAGGGCCGCCGGGTGCTTGTCCATGACTACGCCGCCGCGCCTGCCAACAGTCCCAGCCTGTTCGAGTTTGAAATCCTTGACCAGCCGGAGTCGTTGCCGGAACGCGGCGACGTCAAGGTGGCCGTGCTCTGCTGCCCCTGGCCGGGGTACAAGGCCCTCCAGTTTCATCCCCACACCAAGGTCATTGCCCCCTGGAAAATCTAAAGGTATTGGATTGCCCCTCAGGAGCATCTCCCTTATACCATTCTTCAAACATCGGACTGAGATCAACCGTGGACATCCAACAAGCTCATCAGAACTGGACAGAACTGGGCAAGGACGATCCCATGTGGGTCGTGCTGACCGTTCCCGAAAAAAAGGGCGGCAAATGGACGGCCGAAGAGTTCTTTCAAGATGGCCGCGAAGAAATCCGGCGGGTGGTAAAAGAACTGGAGGATGCAGGCATTGCATTTCAACCGGGAAAGGCCCTGGATTTCGGTTGCGGGCTGGGCCGCCTCACCCAGGCACTGGCCAATTATTTCTCATCGGTTGATGGCGTTGACATCTCCGCCTCGATGATCGAAAAAGCCCGCGCCTTCAACCAGGCCCCCGAAAAGGTTCGTTATCACCTCAATCTCAAGGCCGACTTGAGCGCGTTTCCATCGGCCACTTATGACTTCATCTACACGCGTATATGCCTCCAGCACATTCCCGCCCAATACCAACTGAGCTATATCTCCGAGTTCATGCGCCTGCTCAAGCCGGGTGGCGTCGCCCATTTTCAAACCATCCACGCCCGCGGCCTTCGCGCCCTGGTTCCCAATTGGTTCACCGAGGTTTACCGCAAGTTCAAATACCGGGGCAAACCGTTTATTCCGATGTATGGCGTGTCCGCCCGGCTCGTTTTGCACGCCATCAAAGCCGGAGGCGCCGTCCTCAAAAGGCATGAACCATCCCCCTACGAAGGATGGGAAAACCGATTCCGCAACGACAACTTCGTGGTTGTCAAACAAACTTCCTGAGTCTTTTCAGAACCTGCTACAGGTTGTCCACCCCGCTGTTGGAAGAAAAGCGCGCCCGTTCGTGCATGTGTTTCCGCAGCAGCCACCGCCCGGGGATGACGTCGCATTTCCCCCGGTGATAAAGCTTTTGCCACTGCCGCTTGGCCCGGTAACAATTGGCCAGAACCCGGCCCCAAGCCCCGCCGGGAAAGCCATGTTCCTTGCGAATTTGCAGCGATTCCTTCTGCATATTCCTCTTGACCCGCACATCCGCCGATTGCCCCATCTCATGGAATCTATAGTCCACCAGCAACGCCCGCACATGCCCCACCCGGCACCCTTCCCGTCCCAGCCTTAAAATAAACTCGTAGTCGCAAACGTTCTTAAAATCCTTGTGGCGATACCCTCCCAGCCGGTCATAAACCGTCTTGCGCACAAAAAGAGTATGATGGCAGATATAGTCGTGCCAGTAGCGCAGAACATTGTAATCATACAACGCTTCTTCGCGCCGGTAAATTTCCTTTCTCTGGCCATCCACATAAACAACGTCCCCGAACGACGCATCCCATTCCGGGTGCGCTGCGTAAGCCGCCACCACGCTCTGGAATGCTCCCGGACGAAAACAATCATCCGCGTTTAAAATGACGATCAACTCTCCCGTGGCCACAGCGATGCCTTTATTCATGGCGTCGTAATGGCCCTCGTCCTTGCCGGAAGTCCATAGCAAGTGCGGATATTCCTTCACAATCTCCAGCGTGCCGTCCGTCGAACCGCCGTCCATCACGATGTGTTCTACCCCGGGGTAGTGTTGTTGCAGGACACTTTGGATCGTCTCGCGGATGGTGCTGGCGCTGTTGAAACAGGGGGTGATGACAGAAATGCGCAGCGGCTTTGACATGGCATCAGGCCTGGACCGGCAGCGGAGCTCCCATCGCCACAGGCTGGGCCGCCCTGGCCGGGACTTGCCCCGGTTTGCGCACTCCCCCGTTAATCGAGACACTCATGCCGAGAATCCCTGTGAAAAGGCAAAGCTGGGAGTTGAACGCGCCAAAAACCCCGAAGTAGAAAATAATTTGCGTGATAAAAAAAGCCAGAAAAAAAGCATTGATGTTCTGAAGCGCAGGATCGCCATAACGATAATTCCGATAAAGCGCCCTTGCGCCGGCTCCCAGCAGCCACAGAAAAGCGATCGCCCCCCCAAGCCCGATCGGGATAATGGTCGAAAGCGGCCCGCTATGGTAATCGCCGGCCACCACCTCAGTCTGGCCCGCCGCGCCCTCCGCCCCTCCTCCCAGGACTGCAAAGTAGAGCTCCGTCGGATCAATGGCGTAACCCTTCCCCAACACCAAATACTTTGGAATAAGGGGCACCAAAACCCGCCACATCTCCAGCCTCCATTCCACCGACCCTTGCGCATCAGCCTGAACCCCGGCATCCACCTTGACCGGCAGAAAACTCACGGCCCGTTGCGCCGCCAGTGGCAAATGATCGGAGAAAGCAAATACCATGACCCCGGCCGCCACTCCAAACCCCAGCAGTATCGGCAGAAAACGGGTGCGCCACAGCCCTTCAACGCAAAACTGGCAAAAACAAAGGAGTCCAATCATTATCTCGGCTGAACGAAAGCCGCCCAGCAAACTCAAGAGAACCGTCGCAACGAAAATTACTATCCGCCAAGGTCGAGCTAATGAAAAAATCCCCCGCATCCCCCACCGCACTAAAAAGTAGCAGATCAGAGCATTACAGGCCCCGCTGACCCCGCTAAGCCGCTCAATCACCCCCGGCTGCCTTCCAGACTCAGCGATTGCCTGGGCCCCTACGAACTCACCCGGCAATAAATAAAACAAAAAATAAAACGCCGGCCCTAACATAAAGGCGAGGTTGCTCAAGGCGAATGTCATTCCCGAAAGAAAGTATATGCGGGCGGCGCGGCTGGCCTTGGCCACCGGAATTCGCACCGCCGAAAGCGCAAAGTAACCAATAATGGCGCCAAAAATGTAAAAATAACTTTTTCCTCCAAAACTGGCGTTCCCGAACGCCTGGACCCCTATGCCGCCCCGCAAGTACCCCGTCACCAAGACGATGCCACCCAGGAAAAGCAGCGGCCAAGTCAGTTCCGGCGCGCGCAGAAACTTCCTTCCCCCCAACAGGCCGTTGAGCCATGAAAAGCCAAAGCTCAACACCGCCATCAGCAGCCAGAAGTGCGGCCGTCCCGGGAGAAAGGGAAAATTGAAAGCCGCATTCCAACAAAAAATCAGCAAAATATGGTGCCACTGAATGAAGATGGGCAGCGCCAGAACGAACAAAAACATACCCACCATCACCAAGCTCATCCGGTCCGGCGTGGAAAGGGCATATCCCAAAACCAGCGCCAGGGGGATGGCGATGGCATAAACCGTTAAAATTCGGGGCAGTCCAAACATTCTATCTACCTGAAACCCAGCTTAGCTGAAGCATCCTTCCTGCCGCAACCCTAATTCTGAGTTTTTAATCCCGCCATGACGCAGGCCCATCCGGGCAGGCCTTGGTTGAGATGTATGACCCGATCTTTCGCTAAATAACTGCCCCGATTCCGGAAGAAAAGATCACGGGGAACTATTGAGCACTTCGCGGTAGATTCCCATGTGGCGCCGGGCCACCACCTCGGGATGATACCGCTCCCGCATCTGCCGGGCCGCCTGCGTTGGTTTTGGACATCCAACAGAGAGCCATTGGAACACAGCCTCTTCCAACCCAGCCAGATCGCCATGCTTGAACAGTTCGGCTCCCTCAGTTCCAGCAGCGATGTCCACCACTCCACCCACCTTCGTCCCAAAAAACTTAAGATTCCGTGCCAGACCTTCTGCCACCACCAAACCAAAGGCTTCCTCGGCTGGGGCGTGGATCAGCCCCGAGGCCGAGTCCATCAGTTCAATTATTTCACCTTCCGATTTCTGCCCCAAGTAAAGGGCGTAGTCCTCTTTCTCCGCCTCCTTGATCCGCTCCTTGAAACCTCGGACATAGGCGACGCTCTCATCCAACTTGCCGATAAAATGAAGCTTAAAGCTTCCGTGCCGCTGGCGCAGCCGTGCCGCCACTTCCAGTATTTCGATCTGTGACTTGTTTGGACCAATCACGCCAATGTTTAACAGGATTGGGGGAAGGGACGGTTGCAAGACATTCGGAGTCCGGAAAAAACTGCCGCGCACAGCATTTGGAACCAGCCACGTCGCAGCCGCCAGGGCCTTGACCAAGCGTTGCGTGTGATCACTGTTGCAGAGCACGCCCTTGGTTCTCGGCAAGGCAAACTGTTCCAAGTGCGCCGCTATCCAATCGAACGAAAACGGACGCGCCCGGCTGATTTTAGCCAACTGCCGCATGTTGCCGTGGATCGTCAAGACATTGGGGAAGCCCGAAAAGACTGCGGCGAGCGCGCAATAACGCTCTGTCCCCTGTCCATGCACCACATCCGGCATGATTTCCCTCAGTTTCTTCCTGATCGTGCGAACACATCCCAGGTAGGCTCCGCGCATCCATCCCCACTTCGGGACAATCACCGAATGATAATAGATGTTGTCAGCCAGTTGCGGTGGGGATCGCAGAGGCTTTTGGCTGGCACAAACAATATGAACCTCACATTCTGGCATTCCGGCCAGGCCCTCCAGCAGGGCTGCCACCGCCGGGCCAAAACAGGGATCAGGGTCCGAGTACCGCCGAAACTCATCCCGGCTGTCCGGCGCCAGCATCGCTATTCTCATGCACAGAGCTTCCGGTAGATTTCCAAATATCGCTCCGCCACCTGCCGCCAAGTTGGCACGGGAAAAGTCTGGTGGGGCAGACGTTGCGCCTGATCATAAAACGCCCTCAATGCCGGGGCAATCTTGCTGGCTCGCCCCAAGGCAACAAATTTCGCCGCAGGGACCTGGCCATATAGCCGGTTGGCCCACGGCAAATCCGTCAGCAGCAACGGCAGCCCGGCTGCGGCCGCTTCACAAACCGCGATGCAGTCACTCTCAAATTGGCTGAACAGGACGAAACCCCGCGCCCCCCGCAACCACCGGTTCTTTTCTTCCCCTGCGGCGAACCCGGCATACCGCACCAACTTCCCATCCACACATTGTTTGAATTCCAGGAAGTAGGGATCGTCTTCCGCGTACGGTTTCCCCAAAAAAACAACGGGCGTGCCGGCCAGTTGAGCCGCCCGGGCCAGTAAAACATTGTTTTTCACCGGATAAAGGGTCGCCATGCACACCAGATAATCCTCTGCGTGCTGCGGGCGCGCCAATGCCGTCAGGGCTTGAGCTTCCAGCCCGTTCGGAATGATATGGCCGCGCTCCGGGTTGGCGTGGAAAAGATATTTGGCTGTTTCCCATTCGTGTTTCACCAGGTAAACCATGGCGTCAAGTTCCTGATAAATGTCCCAACTCAGACGATCCAAAAAGCCTCCCGGCAATGCCTTGCGCGCCAGATCCGTCAAGGCGCGCTGGAGGAAAAGCTGCTTCCACCCTCGCGATGCCGTCTGGCCCAACATTTCCGTCATCACCACTTTATATCCCTTCTGATGGGCCGTGCGGACCGTGGCAATCGGCGGACGGCCCAGATGATGAATAATATCTCCTTTTTGCTTCTCGTCCCACCACCGCTCCGGCTCGACTTCGACCCCAAGCCCCGCCAGTTCGCGCATCAGCGCTTCGGTCGTCGTTTGCATGCCCCCATGCGCCAGAAAAAACGGCGGGCTGTTGAAAAACAACACTTTCATCGCGCAGGATTGGCAGACTTCGATTTTAGCATAGTAGTCCGGCGGCAAATTGGTGTCTTTCAGCCGGCTAGACAAGCCTGATTTAACGTCCATTGCGAAAGAAACCAAACCAGTCTGCCAGAAAAAACTTGTCGCCCGAGCTCCAATTTCTCATCATTCATGGCAGTTGACCGGAGCGGCTTGGACTAATTGCAGGGGCTGCTTAAACAAACCGAACAACTGGCAGGTCGAAACATGGATTTTCTCGCCACTCAATTGCTTGGGTTTTGGAAGGGCTCCAAAGTCGGGGATTTTCGCCGTGCAAACGATTTCCCCTGCTGGTGCGGGGAGAGGCGCTCCCGTGGCGTTTGCCAACAGATGTTCGGCCGCCGCCATTTCATGGTATTGGAGTGTGGTTCCTGCAAGACCCATCGCATCCTGCCGCGCGCCCTGGCGATGGCTTCGGATGCGGAAAAGCTCTACAACGAGTTTGCCAGGGAACAACTGTCCCAGGCGCTGCAGGCAGACTTAGCCCGCCGCATGCTGCGCCGTTTGCGGACCGTCCAGGTCGAGTTTACGCCGACAACAAGGGTGCTGGACGTGGGGTGCGGGACCGGGTTGACCCTCAATGCCGTTTGCAACGAATATGGGTGCGAGGGAAAGGGAATAGACGTGGACAAACGAAGCATTGAGCAGGCCAGGGCGAGAGCGAGCAAAGCGGAGTTCGAATGCGGTTTGTTCGAGGCCAAGGCGCTGGCAGGCCCCTACGATGTCATCATTTCCAGCGCGGTTATCGAGCATGTAACCGACCCGCTTGGTTTCTTGAAGGAGTTCAGCGCCGTGCTCAAGCCCGGCGGCTCCATTTTTCTCTTGACTCCCAACGCGGCCAGCCTCAATTACCGGCTCCTTGGAAGTTGGTGGCGGGAATTGTTGTCCATTGGCGAGCACATCTACCTGTTCACTCCGGAGAGTCTTGCACTCTGTGCCAGGCAAGCCGGCTTCGAATTGGTCAAGGCGTCTTCGGATTTCGACTTCAGCCCGTTCTCATTCAAGTTTCGAACCGCCAGGGAACTGGCCATTCAAGCATGGAGCTGCTATCGCCGCGTCATTAAGCGCCTGGCCCAGGTTTTCTCGACCGCACAAACCGGAGATATTCTCTTTGTGCATTTGCGCAAGCCTGCGTAAGATCGCTTTGCCTCCGGCCCCATCGCGGCAATACCTTCATTATTCTAAACTCCCCGGCGTCGAACGCTTAAACTGATTCCATGATTTTGCAGTGACTCGGACGAAGCCGGCGCCGAAAATCCTGGCCATCCACTGAAACAGGCCATACCGCCAGTGCGGGGCAGGCGAAATTAGAAGCAACCCGACATGATAGCGCAGCAAGCGCGGCGACAACGTGTGCCCAAATCGCAGCAGAAAACGCACGGACATGGGCGAACGTCTCTGCAAATCTGTACGGTCAAATTTCATTCCGGAACCAGGAGGCAGCATCGCCAGAATTCGTTTGTGTTCCACATAGAAGGTCGGGAGGTGCCGGCCGCTCCGTTCCACCTGGCTGCTTCCCCGGTCCCAACCGTAGTGGCCACGGTTGAAAGCCACCGTTCGACTGCTCTGCGCCGCGCCGCCATCCGCCATCAGCTCGGCCCACATTTCCCAATCGCCACACATGAACGAGGTCGCTCGGAACCCCCCCAGCCGCCTGGCCGAAGAAACCCGGAACAGATGCCCCGCAAACGGGAACGGCGCGTAAAGGATGTCCCTCAAATCCCTCTCCACCCAGCGGCCGGCGACCGGCCGCAAATCTTGTTCCGGCCACGCCCTGCACTGTTCATCCACGAAAATTGTCCTCCCGAAATACAACGCGCGCCCCGGCGCCTCTTTCTCCAACTCCATCATCGCTTCCACGAAAACTGGCGCTAAATAATCATCGTCATGCAAAATGGAAATCCACTCCGTCCGGCACAATTCCAGACACGCATTCCAATTGCCAAAAAGTCCCCGCCGCTTTGGATTTCTGAAGTAATCAATCCGCGGGCCAAACTCCGCTTTCACGAAACCTTCCAGCATGGGGTCCGGTCCGCAGTCTTCCACCACCATCACGCGCGCGGGAACGGTTTGGTTCAGCGCGCTGGAGATCGCCTGCTTGACATATTGCCGCCGATTGTAAACGGTAATGGCAACCGTGATCTGGTCCGCGGAGAGGCTCATCGGGCAACTGACTTTGCAGGCCGGGCGCACAAGACAAACACTAACCCGGCTCCTCTATCGGTTGCGTCCATCTTCTTCGCCAGGGGGTCGAGGTTTCTCATTGGCCCTTTTGTAAATCGCTTGTCTGGGTTCGCATGGCGTTTGGTAAATGGCCCACTGCCAGATTTATGAAAATCTCTGGCGCATGAATGACACCCGGCCTGCAAGAAAAGATCTTCACTGCTTTTGCTCCATGACCGGCTTTTCGCGGCGGGTCTCGCACCAGCGCAGGAACCTTGCTATGTCCGGAGCCAGCAACATCGGCAGTGCTTCAACCACCGCGGCATGCTCCCAATTCCACCAGGCGATTCTTTGCAGTTGCTCGATCACATCCGGATCGAAGCGAAATCTCTTCACGCGCGCAGGATTGCCGGCGGCGATAGCGTAAGGGGGAATGCTTTTGCTGACCACGCTGCGCGCGCCGACCACACATCCGTTTCCCAGGCTAACACCGGAGAGAATCGTGGCTCCGTGGCCGACCCACACATCATGGCCGATAACAACGTCTCCTTTCGTCGCCGGGTGCCCGGTGTGCCTTTTGGCTTCAGGCCAAAGCACACTGAAAGGATACGTTGTCACCCAGTCCATGCGATGCTCGCCGCCGAGAAGAATGACGACTTGGTCGGCGATGGAACAATACTTGCCGATTTTAAGAGTCGCTGCCTGGCCCCAACTATGGACGATTGGATCCCCGTAGCTCCATTCTCCAATTTCGAAGGCAGAGTAGTCAGGGTTCTCCGACATGAAGCGCGCCAAGGGCTCGGTCGGTTTCCCAAGATGCGAAGCCATGCGGCGGAGACCGGAGGCCAGCAAGGTGCCGACCGATGAAAGGGTCCGTCCTGGAACAGCGGCGCGTTGCATATCGGTGAGTGATCTTGGGCCAAACCCGGGTTCTTGCAAGATTTTTCTACAAGGTTGCCACGGCTAAAACAGATTCGCCAAACGCAACTCATCAACCGCTAAACGCCATGGCCCGGCAAAACCGCCGCACGGTCAAAGGTTGCCCTTGGAACCCCCGCCTCACCGTAAACCAGTTGCTACAAGCCGTCTCCGCGATGAAAGGCGCGGCCAGCAATCCCCAAAGGCCAAAAAGTGGGGTCAGAATCAAACTGCATGCGATGACGCCAAGCCCTGTAAACAGGCCGATTCTAAAAAACGGCACCACGTTTTCTGTAAAGGCCAGGGAACCAAATTGCAGATAAAAAATTTGCTGTGTCAAGTAAATCAGGTAAAATGCCAAACAGGACGGCGGCAGCAAACGCGTCTGCGTCCCCTTCCAGGCCAGCAAAACATTCCCCGCAAAAAAAACAAGGAGCGCCAGCCCGACAAATGACCCCATGACTAAAGTCAGCCGTCGGGCGAACAGCCGCGCCATTTCCTCCAGCCGCCCTTGCGTGCGCAAGATGGCGATTTCCGGCCACTTGACCGTCAGCCAGAGACAGGCGAAACTCATCAGGAAGCTCCCTACTTGCGCCGTCAATCCGTAGGACGCCGTAATTTTCTCACCCAAAAAGCAGCGGCATATTAAAACGGGGCCGTTCATCACGGAATAACCTCCGATGGAGAGGATGCCAAACTTATAAGCGTTGGGCCACAGCTTCCTGATAATCTGCGGGTCCGGCATCACTTTTTCCTCCGCAGGCGGAAGTGCTTGCAGGCATGCTTGCCGGCACTTCTGCCGCATGATCAACCCTTTCAGAAACGTCGCCACGACCATGGCCCACAAACCTGCCCCCAGGCAAAGCAGAACTGCCGCGCAGCACACGTAACCAAGACCGCTGAAAATGGCGGCGATCTCCATGTCGCGAACCCGGTTCAATCCCTGGGAAGCCATCATCCAGTAACTGGTGGCCAGATTATACCCAATGGCGATCAGGAATACCGCCCACAACCACCAAACCTTCTCTGGAAATCCGCTCTCGGCCGCCGGCTTTAACAAAAAAATAGTTCCACCAACCGCCAACAGCAACAGCGCCCCCAGCGACAATTTCAAATAAAGCCGCTGCAAAGTCGCATTCAATTGCTGGATCCGCGCAAAATTGGGCTTGCCATCGCCCTTCGCCGCCGGCATCCCCTCCGTGTCAAAATCTTCCGCCCCGGCCCACAAATAGCTATAGACCCGCGGGATGGCCGATCCAAATCCAAAATCCGCCAGATTGCCAAAATTCCCCAGCGCCACAAAGACCACCCACATGGCGTATTCGGTCGAAGTCAGCTTCATCAACACCAGTGGGAGCAGCAGCAGATTGGCCCCGATGCGGAGACCGTTTCCCAGGACGCCCATTAGCATGGCCGAACGCCACACTCGTTGCCAATGGGAGCCTAACGCGGACAACTTCATTTTTTGCATCACGAGCGCCTCGAAAACAAGTCGCGAACTCTCCTTAGCGCGCGATAGACCGGCAGATGATAGGCCCGCCGATACCAGTCATTCTCGACCATGCCCGCCAGATAGGCCTTGTAGTTCTCCTGGATCCGCCCGCGCAATGGTTCGGCCTCGCAAAAACGCATCGTCCCGACTTCGATCAAAAAAATCGAACCCGGCAGTATGTGCGGATGAAAGGAACGTCTGCTGGCTGCTAATTCATTGAGAAAAACCTGCAATCCGGTGAAAACCAGATTCGCGTCGTGAAAGACAATGACGCCGTTCTCCGCCAGCACCGAGAGGCAAAATCGCGCATCCCCCAACATGGCCTCGTCAGTGTGTTCGCCATCTATAAAACACAATCGCGGGCGAACCCCAATTATGTTCTCCGTCATACTGGCGGTCGTGGTTTCAAACGTCTTGATTTTAGAAACATCCGCGCCGGGGATCTGCTTGAGCGATTCCAACATGCTAGCCGTGCTCACGGGCACGTAATGCTGCGTCCCCCGTGTATCGGGCGTGGCGCCCGGGCGCGGGTCAATCGAAATGATCCTTCCACACTTGGGATCCAGCACATGCGGCTGGAGCGACCCCCCCATGTGCGATCCGACCTCTAAATAGACATAGCCGGGAAACTTCCGGCGGATGGCCGTCTGAACCGCCAAAAGTGAAACACGATCGTCATCCGTGGCCTGGCTCACCACATGCCCAAACAGACTTAAATCAAGCTGTTCAATTCTTTCCTCAATCGTCATCGCTGTCTGTCATGCTATCTGCTCCGGGAAAATGCGCCATCCTAAATTCTCTCCTGCCTCCAGGACGCCCGCAAAAATCCGATCCGCCAGCCACTTTCCAAACCCATCCCGGCAACGCGGCCACATGCGGCGTCAAACATTCGCCTCAAACGCCGCCACCCGCGCCCCGGACTGGACATGCTTGCAGAGCAGCGACTGCCTGCCGTCCCGCCGGGAGGATCGGGATGGGAGGGAGTCAACCCGATTTTTTCGCGGAGATGCAATGATAAAAACCAAGCCCGTTGCCCGTGTGGCGTGGGGGAAGTTTTGCCGGCGTCTTCCGCGGGACAGGCGTCCCGCCGGTCGGGACGTCCCGAGCCACATAATCAAGCGCGGCCCAGTCATGGCGGTAGCCACCCAGGCGCAAGGCCAGGCGGTTGCACCAATTCAACGGCGGAAAAGCCCTGGCCGACAAATAATCGCCGGAAGTCGGCTCGGTGTGGACGCGGATATCTTCCAACGGCAGCCGGGCCAGCATCCCCAAAATTTCCTTTCGCGTATAAGCCTTGGTCCCGATGCTTTCCAGGTGGTGCCACAGGACCCAGCCCAGCGATTTCCACGGGCGCCCCTTCAATAAGGCGTGCTTGATCCATTGATTGACGGCAAAGACGGAATGGCGGTTGTAGAGCATGATTTTGAGTTCACCGCCGGGGCGGATAACCCGGACCAGTTGGCCAATGGCCTTGGCGGTATCGGGGGAATGGTGCAAGACGCCGAAGGAATAGCCCAAATCAAACCGATTGTCCTCGAATGGAAGATTTTCCGCGTCCGCCACACAGATTTGTTCCGGCGCGCGCAGGTGGTACTGCTCAATCCTGTGGCGCAAGTTCTCCAGCGCTTCTTGCGTCAGGTCAATTCCCGTTGCCGCCGCCCCGGCCCGCAGCCATTGGATAAAGTCGGTGCCGGCGCCGAAGCCGACCTCCATCACTTTCTTGCCCCGATAGCGTGAAAACTGGGCGAAAGCGTGGATGAACGGCTGGTCCAGGTAACGGAACGTTTCGATTTCCTCGAAGTATTCCAGCGTGAATTTGTCCGCCCTGGCCACCTGCGTGTCGCAGCTCTGCTGGTTCCAAAACTGCCGCACTTTTTCTTTGAGGTCTGGTTCAGGCATGGCAATCGGTCCTTTTCAGCGGGCGCACAGGTTAAACTCAGGTTCTGATCAGCGCTGCAAACAAACTCTTCGTATCCGTCGCGCTGGACATCTCCCGCAACGTATAGCCGCCGGGCCAGCCAAAAAAGCACAATCTGTGGGCGGCCCCGCCTCGGGCGCATCTCGCCACTGCCACCGCGCGCTTCTTCTCCCTTCTCCACAAACTTGTGGAGGAGAAGGGCGGGGTGAGGAGGATTCAATCAAGCG
This sequence comes from uncultured Verrucomicrobiae bacterium, assembly GCA_963707025.1. Taxonomy (GTDB): domain Bacteria; phylum Verrucomicrobiota; class Verrucomicrobiia; order Limisphaerales; family Palsa-1400; genus JBEKOF01. The sequence continues at coordinate 178,988 of CAVPOM010000014.1, forward strand.
CGGGATCAACGGTTCCCTCCATCCATGGTGGTCGTATCAAGACGCGGCCCCTTTCCACCTCTCCTCTTTTCTTGCTGGCAAACACCAGGCGCTCTTGCTACAAAGCCCGCGCATGAACCGTTTGTCGTTTGGCGGCAATATGATAATTTTATTAACTGGCTCCTTTAAGGATCCGCGCGAGTATTTGGGGTGAGCGATATTTCTCCATTGGCCTCTGCCTCGCCGGAAAATCCGGCGGGACGCCCAGGCCCCTCCTTCCGGCAACGGGTGGACGGGTTTTGCGAGCGGGGCATTTTGGGCGCGGTCCTGGTGATTCTGGTCTGGGGACCGCTGGCCTACGGGGCGGTGCGGGTCAATCCGGACAGCCAGGAAGTGCCGCATTTGTATGGACTGCTGGTCATCCAGGGTTTGACGGCGCTGGCGCTGGCCTTGTGGGTGGCGCGGTTTTTTACGCAGCAGCCCTTCCGGTTGTTGTGGCCTCCGGTCTGCTGGGCCGTGCTGGCGTTCGTGCTCTACGCCATTGTGCGCTGCCAGGTGGCCGAGCTGCAGTATGTGGCGCGGGAGAATTTGCGGTGCGTGATATTATACGGGGCGCTGTTTTTTGTCATTGTCAATAATTTAAACCGGCGGGAATCGGCGACCCTGGTGGCGGTGGTGTTGATCGCGGTGGCGGTGGGAGAGTCGCTCTTCGCGTTTTACCAGTTCACGACGCATTATGCCAGGGTGTGGGCGGTGCTCAAACCGGCGGGGTATGCGGTGCGGGGGAGCGGCACTTATGTCAATCCGAACAACTTTGCCGGCTTTGTGGAGATGGTTCTGCCGCTGGCCCTGGCTTATACGGTGATGGGCCGTTGCAGCGCGACGGTCAAGGTGTTGCTGGGTTACAGCGCGCTGGTGATGTTGGCGGGGGTGGTGGTGTCGCAGTCCCGGGGCGGGGTGATCGCGATGGGGACGACGCTGGCAGTGTTTTGCGTGGTGCTGTTGTTTCAGCAAGATTATTGGCGGCGAGGGGCGCTGGCGCTGGGAGCCCTGGTCTTGGCCGCGGTGGTTTTGATGCAGCAGTTCGGGGCGGTGGAAAAGCGGTTCGGAGACGTCCTGATGGACAAGAACGACGGGCGCTATACCTATTGGATGGCGGCGGAGCGGATTTATCACGAGCACGTGTGGTGGGGGGCCGGGCCGGGGAGTTTCCGCTATCTCTACCCGATGTGGGCCTCGGTCTATGCGCAAGGCACTCCGGCCAACGCGCATAATGATTATCTGACGACGCTGTGCGAGTGGGGATTGGCGGGGTTTGGCATAGTGCTGGTGGCGCTGGGGTTGCTGTTTAGCGGGGTGATCCGGATTTGGCCTTATCTGAGGAGAGGTTCGGGTGACCTGGGAGGGAAGAACAGTTCCAGAGCGGCTTTTGTTTTGGGGGCGTCGCTGGGGTTGGCGTCCATTTTGATCCATTCGGAAGTGGATTTTAACATGCAGATTCCAGCCAACGCGGTCACCGCCATCACTCTCATGGCATTGTTGAGCGCGCACTGGCGTTTTGGCACGGAGCGCTACTGGGTCAATCCGGGGAATTTCGGCAAGATTCTGCTGGCGCTCACGGCGGTTGGAGCGGTCTGGTTTTTAGGGCGGGAAGGCGTCCAGGCCGGCCGGGAATTCTACTGGCTGGAGCGCGGGTGGAAAGGCCAGGTGGAGGGGTTGAAGAAGGCGCAGCAGATCGAGCCGGGCAATTTTATGACGGATTATGAGTTGGGGGAAGCTTGCCGGCTGGAGGCCTGGCGGGGCGAAGCCGGGACCGACGATCTGGCCCGGGAGGCGATGCGCTGGTTTGAGCGGGGGATGGTCCTGAATCCTTATGATTTCGAGTCGCGCTTGGGCTATGGGATGTGCCTGGACTGGCTGGATCGGCCCAAGGAGGCGACCAGGTACTTCGTGCAGGCCCTGCACCTGAATCCGAACGGCGCCAGGGTGCAGTGGAAGTTCGCCTGGCACTGTGCGATACTTCGGAATTATCCGCTGGCCAAGGTTTGGCTGGAGCGTTCCTTGTTTTGGGTGCCCACACCGGAGGCGAAGGCACTCTTGGAAACGGTGAACGAAAAGATCGCCCAAGGCGCCCAGGCCGGCCCGAAAGGACGCTAACATCCAATTCATCGGTTTTCTTGCGGGCGCGAATTGTCTTTGCCGCTGCCAAAACCGGGCTACTTTCTCCCTGCTATGCCATCATTCGACATCGTTTCGGAAGTCAGTCCCATGGAAATTGACAACGCCGTCAACCAGGCCAAAAAGGAGCTGGCCAACCGCTTTGATTTCAAAGGCAGCCGCGCGGAAATCCTCCTCGAAAAAAATGAAATCAGCCTCTCTGCCCCGGACCATTTCAAAATCGCCGCCCTCCACGAAATCGTCATCGGCAAACTCGCCAAACGCGGCGTCAGCCTCAAAAATGTCCAGTCCCTCCCGGCGGACCTCTCCCCTCTCGGCCACGCCCGCCAGGTCATCAAAATAAAACAAGGCCTCGAACAACCCGTCGCCAAACAAATCACCGCTTTTATCCGCGACACCCGCTTGAAGGTTACCTCCCAAATCCAAGGCGACGCCGTCCGCGTCACCGGCAGGAACCGGGACGATTTGCAGGCGGTCATCGCCGCTGTGCGCGGCCAGGACTTCCCCGCCGCCCTGAGTTTTCAAAATTTCCGCGATTGACCCGCCCTCGGCCCGCGCCCTAGGCAGGAGCGGCTTTTCCAGGAGCGCTCTCGCCGCAGCCGCATGTGTCGGTGTCCCGCCGGCGGCATCTTTCGTCCGAAACCGGCCCGCCTGTTGAGTCAGTCCGCACGCGCCTGGCTAATGATTCGGTCGCCGCCCCTTTTTGCTGCGGTCGCATTAACGGCCCGATCGTGTCTGGATAAAATCACCGGCCTCACGCGGGCGGCTCTTCGTTCTTGTCCTCGGCCCAGTACCAGACCGCCACCACTCCGTCGCCCCCGTCGGAGGAATGGGAAATATTGATGACGCGCGCGGGGCCGGTCTCGCTGGCGAATTCAGCGGCATCGTTAAATAATTCCTCCCAAGTGGCCAGGGTCCCGCGAAACATCTGGTATCGCGCCCGCCATTTGACCGGCGCGGGCGTGTCGGCGCTGGCCGCGTCCGGCGTCGTCGGCGCCTCGGCCGCCGCGTCGGCGCGCGGGCTGGCGCAATGCCAGCAGGAATCGAATTGATCCTCGATCTTTTCACCGCATTTTGCACAGATCCACATAAGCATCAGCTCCTTTCGGATCGCGTTTGAGCAAGCGTAACCGGCGGCGCCGGTGGTGTCGAGGGAGAACTAAAGCCGGAGTATTTTCGCCGCCACCCCGTCTAACCAATTATGAAAAGATTATTTTTGCTCCCGCTGTTGGTGATCCTGTTTGGCTCCGCTGCGTCCTTGCTGGCGGATGGGTTGATTATCATTGACGAAGCACATTGGCAAAGAATGCCGCATCCCGGCCCCGTGCCGTTCCGGGTTTATGCGCCGCTGGAAGTCACTTACCATCACGTCACTGTCAAGATTGACGGCCAGATCGCCACCACCTCGGTGGACCAGGAGTTCTACAATCCCAATGCGCAACGGCTCGAAGGCACCTATTTGTTTCCCCTCCCCAAAGACAGCCAGATTGACAAGTTCACCATGGAAATCGCCGGCCAGCAGGTCCAGGCCGAACTGTTGTCCGCCGACAAGGCGCGCGCCATTTACGAAGACATCGTGCGCAAATTAAAGGACCCCGCCCTGCTCGAATACGCGGGCCGCGACGTTTTCAAGGTGCGCGTTTTCCCCATCGAGCCCAACAGCCGCAAGCGCATCACCCTTTCCTATTCCCAAGTGCTCCCCTCCGAGGCCGGCCTGTTCCGCTATGTCTATCCGCTCAACACCGAAAAGTTTTCCGCCAAACCGGTCAAAAACGTCAGCATCAAAGTGGAACTGCAAACCAGGCTCTCCCTCAAAACCATCTATTCCCCCAGCCACACCGTGGAAATCAAACGCAACGGCCCCAACAAAGCCACCGTCGCTTACGAGGCCGCCGAGGTGCAGCCCGACACCGATTTCACCCTCTACTTCGCGCCGGAGAAGGATGAAGTCGGCCTGAACCTGGTCACCTACAAAACGCCCGGCGAAGACGGTTATTTTCTCCTGCTCGCTTCGCCCGGCATGGATGCCAAGGACCGCCAGGTAGTGTTGAAAGACGTGGTTTTTGTCCTCGACACCTCCGGCTCCATGTCCGGCAAAAAAATCACCCAGGCCAAAAAGGCGCTGGAATTCTGCGTGGAAAACCTCAACGACGGCGATCATTTTGAACTCGTCCGCTTCTCCACCGAAGTCGAGCCGCTCTTTGACCAGTTGGTGGACGCCTCCCCGGCCCACCGCGCCAAGGCGGAGGATTTCATCAAGGACCTCAAGGCCAACGGCGCCACCGCCATTGACGATGCCTTGCACAAGGCCCTCTCCCTGCGGCCGGCCGACAGCGCCCGCCCCTTCGTCATCATTTTTCTCACCGACGGCATGCCCACCATCGGCGTCACCGCTGAAGACCAGATCCTGGCCAACGTCAAGCAAAACGACGCCGGGCGCACGCGGATTTTCTGTTTCGGCATCGGCACCGATGTCAACACCCATCTGCTGGACAAGCTGACCGAACAGTCGCGCGGCTCCAGCCAATATGTTCTGCCGGAGGAGGATATTGAAGTGAAGGTTTCCAGCTTCTTCGCCAAGATCAAGGAACCGGTGCTGGCCAATCCAACCTTGCAGTTCACCGGCGACATTCGCGCGACCAAACTCTACCCCGCCTCGCTCCCGGACCTTTTCAAAGGCGAACAACTGGTGCTGGCCGGACGCTATTCCGGCCACGGCAGTTCCGCCGTCATCATCGAAGGCATGGTCAACGGCGCGACCCGCAAATTCACCTATGAAGTCAAGTTCCCCGACGAATCCTCCGCCCACGAATTCATTCCCCGCCTTTGGGCCACCCGGCGCGTGGGCCATTTGCTCGACGAAATCCGCCTGCACGGCGAGAACGCCGAATTGCGCGACGAAGTCACCCAACTGGCGCGCAAATACGGCATCGTCACCCCGTACACCGCCTACCTGATCGTTGAGGACGAAGCCCGCCGCGGCGTGGCCTTCAACCTGCGTTCCTTGCAAAACATGGACAAGGATGTGCCCGTGCAACAGGAGGCGGCAAAAAGTTGGCGCAGCCTGAATTCGACGTTGGATGGCGCCAGCGCCATCGCCGGATCGCAGTTGAACGACAGCCTGAAAAATGCGGCGGCGGCGCCACCGACAGGGGCGATGGGCGGTGGCTTTGGCGGCGGCGGCGGCACCCGTGGCGGCGGCGCGCAGTACGATTTCGCCAGACAGTCCCTGGGTTTGCCCAGCTCAGGCTCAGCAATGGCCAAGACGCCCTCGGCGCAGGCCCGCGAACAACTCGTTCAATACTCCCAGCAGTCTCAATTCGTCAATGGCCGCAACTTCTTCCAAAACGGCAGCCAGTGGATGGACAGCGAGGTGCAAAACAACCAGGCCGCCAAACACACCCGGCTCCAGTTCAACTCCACGGACTATTTCGCCTTCGCGGCGAAAAACCAGCAGGCCCTCCCCTGGCTGGCCCTGGGCCAGAACGTCCAGTTTGTCTTGGACGGCGTAGTCTATGAAATCTATGAATAAAACGAAGACTGTAACTTGTCTTCAAGCATCCCTGCCGCTCCCTCTCCTGGAGGAGAGGGCCAGGGTGAGGTCGAACTTTTTTCTTATTGACTTGCCTTCTGATGCTTAAAAATTGAAAGCTCACGAGACCGGCAACTGCTCTGCCACCCCGGCGGCCGCCATCTCTTTTTCCAAATCCCCCGCCTGTTCCAGCGCCGGTTGAAAGGCATGGCCGGAGGCCAGCCGGCTCCATTTTAAAGCCTCCGCCAAATTCACCGCCGTGCCCCGCCCGCGGCGGTAACAAACCGCCAATTCGTATTGCCCCTGCGCCAGTCCCCTGATCGCCGCGATTTCGATCAATTCCTGTCAGACGGCCTCTGCGGAAAACGTTGCGGAGCGTTGGTGTTTATGAACATCTTTCCGCTGTCTCTCATCCGCTTTTGGTAATCCGCCTCAAGTTCCGGCACAACATTACTCGGTATTTTCGGCGTGAACGGGATGTCGCGGAAATCATTCGTGTGACTCAAACTTACGGTCATCCCTACCAACGTCTTTAGGTCCATGTTTATCTCGACTCTAATTTGATTCAGATATCCCAGTTCCTCCGTCTGTGGCCACTCCCACGATATACAACAGTAAGGCACATGGCCGCCGACCCGGCCCTCCGCGTGAAGATCGAATGGCCCTTCCAAGGTAGGCGCATGGTCAGCGTGCGTCAACTCAGGTTTATAGCCGAGCTTTTTTAAGGCGTCTCTAGCCATGGTGACCGCCTCGTTGGTCGTCATGTGATCCTGCCCAAAATACTTCTTTATGCTTTCGTCGGTGAACTCCTGCTCGAAGAACCAGTTGGTGGGAGCGCGGAAACAGTCAATTAATCCATGCCCGCCGTCGTATCCTTGCCAGTGGAAGGCAAACGAGTAATGGTTGGTTAGTATCACTCCGTCCGCGATAAAGCCCTTGTACGGTGATGGGCTTGACCACGCCACCTGATTTGTAGTGATTGGCTGCCGAACCGGCAAATCCAGTTTCGCGGCAAATTCTGAAATATGAGGAAGGACGGCCACGAGCATCGCATTTGAATACGCCACCGTCATGTGTATCAGGTCCATAAAATCAGCGATTGAATTGATTTAAGCCCAACAACCAATATCCAAAAACTTTTAGGTGACTTGTGGATAGGTAAGTTACATTTGGGTACTGCCCCGCGTTGAGAAATGCTTGTTTCACGCCGTGAGACGCCCACTCGTACTGGAAATCCTGAAAGAAGAACACATGGCTCACGTTGATGGAACCCAAAAAACCTGCGGCCTTGTCATCGTCCCATCCAGCGAAGGAGGTTGGCCGAAGAGAAGCGTTAACATAATCAGTGCCGGCAACGTTTTCTTTATGAATGATGCCGAATGATTCCGGCAGCTTGCCCGACGCTGTGCTGCATCCGTCAAGGCAAACAAACCGGTACTTGTGTGCGTTCGTCTGGCCGGCAGGAATCGTCGCCAAATTTGCGGCTATCTCCGAGGCCAAAACTGAGAGGTTGGTCGTGGTTTGAGTGGCACCCAGTCCGTTCGGGCTGCCGTGGCCCAAATAGAACAGGTTGCGGGAGAGGTTATTATATAGGGCGGCACGAAAATTAGCCCAGTCACCATATGACGCGGGGGGATCATTAAATCGGATCCGGTAGGCCGTGCTATTTTGGGCTGTTGGACGAACGGCAAGGCCCAAAGTTTGCGCCCCCGCAGCGAATCCATCAGTCATTATATCCAAATCGTCCCAGCCAACCAGATTATTCCAAGCCTGCTGGTTCACCACAACCCAGTCACCCGGACCGCTCCAGGGGTCTGTGACCTTAAAACTCGGGGGTGCCACCTTGCTGGCCACAACCGAGCCAGCGGAAAAAGTCGTCAAAACAAACTCAAATGTGTTGTCTGTATGGAGCATTCCGTCCGGCCCAATCAGATTCCAAACGACATAAATATTGCCGTCTGGTGTAGTCCCGCCCATCGTGCCAATGTAGCTGAACCCGCTGTCATACACGTCCAGGTACCACTGAACGTTTGTCAGGGCAGACTGAGCGCTCACCACCAGAGAATTGCCCATTTCGCCAAACGCTGACATCCAATTCGGGAAAGAGAGTGCATTGGAAACAGTGACTGTCACCGCAGGGGAGTCAGCCTCGTAAATCGTCCCACTGCCATCTTCCGTGCCATCGCCGGGATCGTTCCAAAAGGCATGAACGGAGATGCTGTGGACCCCATTGCTCAGTTGCGTTGTATCAAGGATCATGATTGGCACCGGCAGTTCAAACGGGGCAACATGAATGGAACTCGCGATGGGAACCTCAAAATCCTCCAAAGTCAACGTCGTCAATTGGCCGGAGGGTTCGCCGGCCTCGACCGGGAGGTTTATCACGTCGCCAATGACCATGCCGTTGGTGAGGCCATAAAGAGTTGCCCCCACTTTGACGACTTCGTAAAAGTCCGTTTGTGGCGCTGTGCTTGCCCCTCCGCTTCCGCCTGAGCCGCCACCCGGCGGCATAGGTACCTCGGGGGTAGCGCCGTTCGGCAAAGCCGGGCCGGCTGAATACGCTGATCCGCTGACCCATTCCGCAGTTGAAGGATCGAAAATATTCAAAGTGGACAAATCATACCCGGGAGGGTATAGGAATAGCGGAACGACATCGCCTAAACCAGTTTGCAGGCATGGCCATCGGCATAGGCGGAAGGGTAGCAGCACCTTTCGCTGAATCATGCATGGCGCCAGCGATTACAGCAAACGAACCACCACTTCCACCGACGCAATCGGCATTCGTAACCACCCCGTAATCAATATACACAGTGAGATTAGTTCCTGTTGCGGCTGGATAAGAGTTCGCAAGCACCGTCCAAGTCGAATTTGACGATAAATTTGTGCCTCGCATGATAATATACGTGTCTCCATTACCGTCTACGCTTGGCCAAGTCAACACAACGTTACTGGATTGCACAGCAATGGTGAGGCCTTCGATGGCAAAGGAGTTGGAGGCGGTCAGGAGAATCAGGCTTGCGGTCCCGATAATTCCTATTTTCACACCCGTCTCATAAGGGGAAAAGTCTGGTGCTGACCTGTTCATTTGCAAGGGTTTAATTGGTCTTCGGGGTAAAATGAGATTTTGATTTTTCCGAGTTTGGCTTTTGGGTTTGGTATGCGCCTGTTTGGGCGCGTGTGCTGTCCCATAGCTTTATTGGAAGCCGGGGAAATACGCCTGCTCGGGCCGCGCCAAGTGGCGAAAGCTGCCGCCTGCTGTCCCATAGCACGCCAGCAAATTGAGCAGATCATATTTCTCCCAGAGCGCCGCCCGCAAAATCGTGAACAGCCGGGTGAAGCTGTGCGCCCAGTTGGAGAGGTGACTGAGGTAGCGCAACAGCACGTAGGTCAACAGCGCCGTCCACACCTGCCAGCGCACGGCGTTGGCGTTGTGGCCCAGAAAATCCGCCAACTGCAAGGTCTGCTTGATTTGTTTGAAGAAGACTTCGATCTGCCAGCGGCAGCGGTAAAGGTCGGCCACGCTGCGCGGACTCCACTCCAGGTTGTTGGTCAGGAAGGTCATTTCCCGTTCCTCTCCATCAATCTCGACCAGCGCCACCACCCGGCGCATCAACTCCGGCGCGGGTTTGTTCTCGTTGCTCAGGACGATCACTTCGTCGCGCAAAATCTTCGGGTCTCTGGAGGCGGGCATTTTCCGCACCACCTCATAGCCCATGTTCTCCTTGGCCCGCGTCACCCAAAAGACCCCGCGCCCGTCCAAATCCCGCAAGTGGCCGAAGTCCACATAACCCTTGTCGAACAAGGCGATTTCGCCGCTCTTCAAGTCGGCGCACAGTTCCCGCGCCCGTCGGTTGTCGTGCTCGGCGGCAGTGTCCACAATGACAAAACCGGGCAAAAGATTCTGCAGATTCAACCGCATATGGGTTTTGGCGGCGGCCTTGCGCCGGCGGTGCTTGGCCCAGTCCAGGCAGTTGGCCACCAGTTCCATGGTCGTGCTATCAATCACATGGATGGGCATCTTGAAACGGAAGGCGGGGCCACGGCGCTGGCCCGCGGCAAAGCCGGGCGTCTGTGCTTTCAAATGCTCCAGGACCCGCCAGAAGAGTTGTTCGGCCATCTGGGCCGGACGCTCCCGGTTGGCGTGGGAGAGGCCGTTGCGGCTGGGGGCGCTGGCGCCGCGCAAAGTGGACAGCGGCCCGGAATGCAATTGCAGCGAGTCGCACAGATCGTTGAGTCCGATGCAATGGGTGAGTTGCGCGTCCAGCAAACTGACCGTGTGACTCCACGGACTGAAGGTGCGCGACTTATCCAGAGCCCCGGTCTCCCGCGCTATTTTGGAGACTTCATGCGCAGGAATGAGATTGCAAATCTGGCGCAAAACGTTAAACCGGGACCGTGTTGGTTTGATTTTTTTGTTTTTCATGCCTGCCTTGTGGCAGGTTCAAATGGTCAAGCCAACACTTTTTTCCAATTTCCTGTGGGATGGCTGTGTCCTATTTTGGTGATTTTCATAAAGCATGCTCTCGTTAATCATCTGTTTTCAGCGCGAAGTCGCTTAATGTGGACGGCAGGCCAAGTGAGGTGGACCCCATCCTTTAGACCACGGAGCGCATGAAATAAGCGCGACTTTTGCCGATTGCTGTCATTACTAATTGTAGTTGACTACTGTTCATTCCGTGTTTCAAAACCCTTTCGAAAAGAGAGAACGAGCGATGCGGAGCACTGCCCGTCCTCCCTCTCCGTTTTCTTAGGGTTCTCAACTCTACCGCCGCAGGCGGTCTGATTTCAAGCCTTTTCCTGCCGCCTGCCTCTCTGTCAAGTGCTGCGATCGCTCCTGCCTCTGGCAGGTTGCATCGCTTCCCATTTGGCCGGTTGGGCTCCATGCGTGCCGGGATCAAAATACGCGTCCGCCGGCGTCGCATAGCCCAACGCCTGGTGCGGTCGTTCCCGGTTGTAGCCGTCAAACCACCGGCCCAGTCCGCGCCCTGCCGCCAACCCGTCGCCATAGTCTTGCAAATAAATGTCCTCATACTTGGCGCTCCGCCACAGCCGCTCGATAAACCGGTTGTCCATCCAGCGACCCCGTCCGTCCATGCTCACGTCCACCCCCGCCGATTCCACCGCATCGATAAACATCGGGGAGGTGAACTGCGATCCCTGGTCGGTATTGGAAATCAACGGCGCCTGACGCCCCGCCCGCAACGCCGCCTCCCAAGCGTCCACACAAAAGTCCGCCTCCAACGTGTTGCTCAAGCGCCATCCCAGCACGTAACGACTCCACCAATCCATCACCGCCACCAAATACATAAACCCAGTTGCCATAGGCACATACGTAATGTCCGAACACCAAACCTGATCCGGTCCCGTCACTGCCAAATTGCGTAACAGATACGGATAAATCTGGTGCCCCATCTCCCGCAGACTCGTCTTGGGCTTGGCGTAAATCGCCTCGATCCCCATCAACCGCAGCAGCCGCACCACCCGTTTGCGATTGATGGTCAAACCCTCCCGGCGCAACAGCACGGTCAGTTTGCGGCTGCCATAAACCGGGTGGTCCAAATGCATCTGGTCCAACCGCCGCATCAGCGCCAGGTTCTCCTCTGTCTCCGGACAGCACTGGTAATAATAACTGCCACGGCACACCGCCAGCAGCTCGCACTGGCGCCGCACGCTGAGCTGCGGATCGGGAGCGATTAAACATGTTAAAGCCCCAGTTGCCTGGACTTTTTTTTAAGCCAGTCCAAGTCCACCGTCAGTTGGCCAATCTTCTCATGCAGTTGGGCAATCAACTGTTCCTGATCCTCCGTGCGGGGTTGCCCGGGCTCAAACAATTCGGGCATGTGATCCCGAATCGTCGCCCGCCACTGCGTGACCTGCGCCGGATGCACCGCATACTCTCGCGCCAATTGCGCGACCGTCTTCAGCCCCACCAGGGCTTCGAATCCCACTTTGGCCTTGAAGGCCGCACTGTGTCTTTTCCGTTTTGCTTTCATAAGTCTGCTCTTTCTTATCTACAGCAAACCGGCAAAAATCGAAACTTACCTGTGGTCTAAAAATAGGGGTCCAGCTCATAGCACTTCGCCAGCCTTTCAGACATCTTCGTTTTTACTCCTAAGCCGCGCCGAGATGCTCCACGCTTTTTGGTAATTTCTCACCTTGGATTGCGTACCTTTATGAAATCTACGAATAAAACGAAGACTGTAACTTAATTCCGCGCGGTCATTGGCCGGGCCGGCATCAGGCAGCCGGCAACTGCTCTGCCACCCCGGCGGCCGCCATCTCTTTTTCCAAATCCCCCGCCTGTTCCAGCGCCGGTTGAAAGGCATGGCCGGAGGCCAGCCGGCTCCATTTTAAAGCCTCTGCCAAATTCACCGCCGTGCCCCGCCCGCGGCGGTAACAAACCGCCAATTCGTATTGCCCCTGCGGCAATCCCTTTTTCGCGGCCAATTCAAGCCACCTGAAGCCTTCCGCCTCATCCCGCGGCACGCCCTCGCCCTGCTGATAACATTTGCCCAGGTGGTAAGCCGCCTCCCGCACCTCCTGCTCGGCCGCCTTGCGAAACCAACCGGTCGCCTCCTCCTGATTCTGAGGAGTGCCTTCGCCGTTGAGCAGGCAGCAAGCCAGACTGACTTGCCCGGTCGCGTCCCCGTGTTCCGCCGCCCGGCGAAACCAGGCCGCCGCCTCTTCCGGGCTGGCCCAAACGCCCAGCCCCTTTTTCAGGCAGATGCCCAGGCTGACCTGGGCGCTGGTGTGCTCCTGCTCCGCCGCCAACCGGAACCATTTCACCGCTTCCTCCAGGTCCTGCGCCAATCCCTGCCCGTTGGCGTAACAAATGCCCAGGCTATAACGGGCATTGGTGTCCCCGTTTTGCGCCGCCTCGCGGAACCAGTGCGCCGCCTCCCCATAATCCGGTTCAATGTTCCTTCCCTCCGAGTAACAGACCGCCAGTTGGTATTGCGCCCGCACATCGCCATGCCGCGCCGCCACCAGCATCATGGCGTGTTCCCCTTTGAGAACGGGCGCCGCCTTCGCCGCCTTGGCTTGCGCCGCGCGCCGGCCCGAAACCAACTTTCTGAGGCCATAAACCGCGCCCCAGAACCACATCCAAATGAACTGGACTACTCTTCTCATAATTTACAACAAACACTTTCCGTGCTGGCTTAAAAACTCGGTTGAAAGACAACACCTCCAAAACCGCGACATCTCGCCTTAACTTCGTTCATTTCCCCGGATTTTCAAGTATTTCATTTCTGCGTAATCTGGTTGACGGCCCCGCCATTCAGACGCACCTTGTAACCTGCCGGTCATTGGGCCGGTCTATTGCAAGCAGTACAAGTCGGATCAGGAAGAAAGTTCATCTACATGACAGACACGAATACCGGCCCGGAAGTGGACGCCGATGTCCAGGCAGTTGATCAACTGCATCAGAAATACCTGCAAATCACCCAACGCATGGAGGGGGTCATCGTTGGCCAGGAAGAGGTCATCGAACAACTCCTGGTCGCCCTGCTCTGCCGCGGCCATTGCATCCTTGAAGGGGTTCCCGGCCTGGCCAAGACCCTCATGGTTTCCACGCTGGCTTCCCTCCTCAACCAGACGTTCCGCCGCATCCAGTTCACCCCCGATTTGATGCCCGCCGACATCACCGGCACCGACATCCTGGAGGAAGACCGCACCACCGGCAAGCGCGTCTTCCGCTTCGTCCAAGGCCCCCTGTTTGGCAACATGATCCTGGCCGACGAAATCAACCGCACTCCCCCAAAAACGCAAAGCGCCCTCTTGGAAGCCACCCAGGAACGCCAATTGACCGTCGGCGGCCAAACCTATCCCCTGCCCAACCCGTTTTTGGTGCTCGCCACCCAAAACCCCATTGAACAGGAGGGCACCTACCCCTTGCCCGAAGCCCAACTGGACCGGTTCATGCTCAAAATCCTGGTCGAATATCCCTCGCGCGAACAGGAAATCACCATCACCAAACGCGGCTCCACCGCCTATCATTATGAAACCGGCCATGTCCTGACTATCGAGGAAATTCTCACCATGCAGGATTTGGTGCGGCGCCTGCCGGTGGGGGATCATGTCTATGCCTTTGCCGTGGACCTGGTTCGCCGCAGCCGTCCCAGCCGGCCTTCCAACGGCGATTTCATCAACCAGATGGTGACTTGGGGCGCCGGCCCCAGGGCTTGCATCTTCCTGGTCCTGGCCGCCAAGGCCCGCGCCATCCTGCAGGGCCGCTATCATGCCACCACCGAAGATATTGCCGCCATGGCCCTGCCCGTCTTGCGCCACCGCCTCATTCCCTCCTTCCATGCGGAAGCGGCCGGACAGAATTCCGATTACATCGTCGGCCAATTGATCGCCGACGCCACCGGACAGCGCCCCGACCCGCCTGCCGTGTCTGCGAGAATGCGCGTCCCCGCCCCGCCCCGCATCCAGGACGCCTTGTCCAAACTCCAGAAGGGCTGAGCCGGGGCCAAGCCAGATGCGACCCCCCTTTTGCAGCCGCGCATGAATCCGGTTGGCCCCATCATTGATCCCGACGACCTGGCCAAGACCGCCCATCTGGAATTGCTCTCCAAATTGATGGTGGATGGTTTGCTGGCCGGCCGGCACCGCTCCAAAATGAAGGGCGGCTGCGCCGAGTTCGCCGAACACCGCGCTTACAGTCCGGGCGATGAAATCCGTTTGCTGGACTGGCGCGTTTTCGCCAAAAGCGACCGTTACGTCATCAAACAGTACCGAGGAGGAGATCAGCCTGCAGGCCATCATCGCCATGGACGCCAGCGGTTCCATGGGCTTTGGCATGAGCACCGTCACCAAATATCAATACGCCCAGGCCGCCTCCCTCTGCCTGGCCCGCATCGTGCTGGGACAGCGGGATTCCGCCGGCCTGGCGGTCATGGGCGGCGGCCTGCGCGCCTTCATTCCGCCCCGGGCCCGGGCCAGCCATCTGGAGGTCCTGAGCCAAAGCTTGCGCGACAGCTCTCCGGTCGGCCCCACCTCCATGGCCGAGGACTTGGGGGAAATCGTCCAGCGCATCAAGCGCCGCGGCATCGTCCTGCTTTTCTCCGATTGTTTCGACCAGGTGGACCGCCTGGCCAGGGCGCTCCAGCTCCTGCGCTCGCGCCGCCACGAGGTTCTCCTCTTCCACGTCATGGCCCCGGAAGAACTTTCCTTCTCCTTCACCCGCTTCACCCGCTTCGAGCCGATGGAGTCGGGCATGGGCCACCTGGATCTCGGATCCCGGAGCCGTCCGGGCCCATTACCTGGCCCGCCTCAAAGCCTTCCTGGCCCAAGTCCGCCGCGTCTGCGCGGAGTGTTCCTGCGACTACATCCCCATGTCCACCGACCGGCCCGTCGGCGATGCCCTGGCCGATTACCTGCGGCGCAGAAGCGCCTCGGCCAAATAGCACATGCAGTTCCTCTCACAAGCTTTTCTCTGGGCTTTGCCGCTGATGGCCCTGCCGGTCCTCATCCATTTTTTCAGCCGCAAACAGCGCGACATCGTCCGCTGGGCCGCCATGGAATTCCTCCTCGCCAGCAACGCCCCGCGCCGCCGCTTCCTCAAATTGAAAGACCTTTTGCTCTTGTTGCTCCGCATCCTCATTGTCCTGCTCATCGTGGCCGCTCTGGCCCGGCCCATCGTTTCCATCGGCCTGCTCGGCTCCTCCGGTCCGCGCGACCTGGTTCTGGTGCTGGACAATTCCATGTCCACCGCCCGCAAGCTCGGCTCGGGCGCCGTCTTTGACCAGGAATTGGACCAGGCCGCCGGACTCATCCGCCAGCTCAACGCCGGCAACTTGGTCCGCGTCCTGCTCGCTTCGCCCTCTCCGCTATGGTTGACAGATTCGCCCCGGCCGGCCGACGCCGCCAGCCAGGAGGCCTTGATCTCCCGCCTGCGCCAGTTGGCCCCCAACCCGGGCGCCGCCGACATCCCCAAGGCCCTTCAGACCGCCATCAAGGCGGAACCCGCCGGCAAGGAAGCCGCCCGTTTCATTGCCGTCATCACCGATGGCCAGGCCAATAGCTGGCGGGCCGAGGCCTCCGCGGAATGGGCCTCCATTTTTGCCCTCTCCCAGCGGGCCCGTCCCCCGGTCATGCTGCGCGCCGTTCTGGCCGGGGGCGACGCCGGCCCGGTCTTCAATCTGGCCGTTGAGAAATTGGCCGCCGCCCGCGCCGTCGCCGCCGTCGGCCAGCCGGTCGCTTTGACCGCCACTGTCAAGAATACGGGTACCCTGAAAAGCGAGGCCGTTCCACTGGCCTGGACCGCCGGCGGACAATCCCTTGGCCTGAGCACCGTGCCGGCGCTGGATCCGGGCGCCGAAACCACCGTCACCTTGAGCCAGCCCTTTGCCAATCCGGGCCTGGTGGATATTTCCTGCCAGCTCACCGGCCATGACGATTTAAGCCTGGACGATTCCGCCCGCTTTCTCCTCAGCGTCACCGAGTCGGCCCCCATCCTGGTGGTCGAAGGCGAATCGCATTTCAATCCCCTCCAATCCGACAGCGCCTACTTTCTCTCCGCGCTGGGCTGGCAGGCCAGCGGCGCCACCACCACTAAGTCCGCCTCCCTCGCCTCGATCTTTCGCCCCAAGCTCATCAATTATCAAAAACTCGACGGCGAAACCCTCGCCTCCTATCACTGTGTCGTCCTGGCCAACGTCCCGCGCCTCTCGGACGACACCGTGCAAAAACTCGCCCGCTTCGTCAATTCCGGCGGCGGCCTCTGGATTGCGCTGGGCGACCAGACCGAAATCGCCGCCTTCAACAAGGAATTCTTCGCCTCGGGCGCCGGCCTTTCCCCGGTTTCTCTCAAACAGCCGGTCGGCGACGCCATGGACCGGGAGAAGTTCACCGCCGTCTCGCCCCCATCCGCTGAACATCCCGCCACCGTCCTGCTGGCCGACACTCATCGCCTGGATATTGACCGCCTCCGCATTTTCCGCCGCCACCAACTTGACACCGGCAACGACCAATCCATTTCCGTCCTGCTGCGGGCCGAGGGCGGCTCCGCCCTGGTGGTCGAAAAGACCTTTGGCCGCGGCCGCGTCATCATCCAGGCCGTCCCCCTCAACGTCTCCTGGAGCAATTTGCCCTTGTGCCAGTCCTTCGTCGTCATGGTCCACGAGTGGCTCTGGTACTTGACCGAATCGGCCATGGTCCGCCGCAACCTCCTGGCCGGCGAGCCTTTGCAAGTCTCCGTCGCCCCGGACGCCGGCAACGGCGGCGCCACCGTTGACACCCCGGGCAGCGGCCTGGCCCAACTGGTCGGACGCGAAGAACAGGGGCGCATGATCTTCCGTTATGGCAAAACGCTCTTCCCGGGCGAATATCACCTGAAAATTTCCGGCGGCGCCCTGCCCCCCGAGGAATTCCAGGTCAACCGCGATCCCCTGGAATCCGATTTCACGCCCCTGACCGCCACACAAATCGCCGCCCTGCGCGATGCCGGCGGAGTGGGTTTTGGGCCGGAGCCGCTGGCGCAAACCCGCCAGGAGCGCGTGGCCGCACCGCCCAGGGCGCTGGCGGCCTGGCTGCTCTCCGGCCTGCTCGCCTTCATGGTCCTGGAGGCTGCTTATGCTTTCTGGCTCGACCGCCAGCGCCGCGCCTCCGGCCCTGGCGTCCCCATGGCCCCGGCCTTCCACGTCTGACCTGATGCCGCCTAATCCTATTCTTAATCTTAATCCTAATCTTAATCCTAATCCCACAATTCCCCCATCCTCCCACCTCTGATCTGATGCCGCACTCCGAGACCATCCAAAAATTTGCGCTGCAAGGGCCTTTCTCCGTCCCCCAATTGGTCGGGCTGGGCCTGGCCCTGGCCGCCATCCTGGCCTGGCTGGCTTGGCGTTGGGCCAGGGATTCGGGGTCCTGGAAAAAATCGGCCTTTCTTCTTCTCCTCCGCCTGGGCGCCCTGGCCGTGGCTCTCTGGATGCTGGCCGGCGCCTCCACCGTCACCCTCCGCCGCGATACCAGGGCCAAGTCCCTCGTTTTTATGGTTGACTCCAGCGCCAGCATGGGACTGGTGGATCCGGTGGACGGCTCGGGCGAAACGGTGCGTTGGACCGGCACGGAAACCAAACTCCGCGCCACTCCTCCGGTCGCGGCCCTGGACGAAGTGATCGGCACCCTCCAATCCGCCCGCTCGGACGCGGCCCGTTTGCGCGTGTTGACCGAAGGCGGCGACCCCGCGCAGCGCGGCCAAATCCTCTGGGAGCAAATCCACCGCTCGGTGGATTCCGCCGCCGCCAGCCTTGGCCCGCTGGTCTCCCCGGTGACCCGCGCCGACCCCGAGGCGGGCGCGGAACTGGACCGCGTCGCCGCCTTTCTCAAGGACAACGCCAGCCCGATGGGTTCCTGGAAAGACTCCGGCGCCAAATCGCCCGCCGACCGCCTGGACGAAACCGCCGCCTTCATCACCGCCGCCATCCAGCGCATCGAGCGCCAGTCGCACAAGCTGGCCGCCGCCTACGAAAGAGATGCCGCCGGCCAGGACAAAACCGGCTTGGCCCTGGAATCCAAAATGTCCAGAAACGACAAGGTGGCCGGCTGGCTGGACGCCGCGGAAAATTCCTGGCTCAAGCAGGTCGCCGATCATGCCAGCATCGAGCGCTACACCTTTGCTTCCGATGTCCTGGCCCTGGCCAGCAACGATTGGCGCCAGGTCCTGCGCACCAACAACAACCCCGCCGCCAATTCCACCGACCTGGCCGCCGCCCTTAACTTCGTGGCCCAGCAAACCGCCAAACAATCCATTGACGCCGTCGTCCTGATTACCGACGGCGGCCACAACGCCCCCGCTGATCCCCGCCAAGGCGCCGCCGCCCTGCATGATGTTCCTCTCTACATCGTCCCCATCGGCGCCGTCGAAATGCCCCGCGATGCCATCCTCCATCACGTCCACGCCCCGCGCGCTGTTTTCAAAAACGACACCGCCCTGATTGATGCCATGGTCACCGCCTACTCCTGCGAGGGCGAACAATTGCAGGTCGAGTTGTTGAACAACGGCGTCCTCGTGGAAAAACATATTATTAACGTCACCAGCCGCATGTACGATGGCCGCGTCAGTTTCCAATGGAAAGGCGTCACCCCCGGACGCCACGCCCTGCTCGTCAGGATCCTCCCCGTCCCCAGGGAACTGACCCTCGACAACAACCAGGTCCAGGTCGAAGTGGAAGTCATGGAAGACGTCATCAAAGTGCTCGTGGCCGACGACCTGCCCCGCTGGGAGTTCCGCTACGTCGTCAACCTCTTCAAGCGCGACAAGCACGTCGCTTTCGAGCAACTGCTCTTCGAGCCCAACGACGATGCCCAATCCCTGGCCGCCCACCTCACCCCTTCCTTTCCCCGCGACCTGGCCGGATGGAGAAAATACCGCGTCGTCATTCTCGGCAACGTCAGTCCCGGCCAGTTATCGCCCGCCCAACAGGAAATGCTCCGGCAATATGTGGCCGAGGAAGGCGGCAACCTCATCGTCATCGCCGGCCAAACCGCCATGCCCGCCGCCTTTGTGGACCAGCCGCTGGGCGCCATGATCCCGGCCACCGCCTCCAGCGAACCGGGCAACCCCACCCGGCCCTTCAGCCTGGTCGTCACCGCCGAAGGCAGCAGCTCGGTGCCCACCCAACTGGACGATGATCCCCTGGCCAGCGAGCGCATCTGGCGCGAGATGAGCGCCAAGTTGCCCATCTACAACCTCTCTTCCATCTCCAAACCCAAGCCCACCGCCCATGTGCTCATCGCCGCCACCACACCCCGCCTCAGCGGCGGGGACGAAGCCTTCCTTTCCTGGCAATACGTCGGCCTGGGGCGCGTCATTTATCTGGCCGCCCCCGTCACCTGGCAGCTCCGCTACCAGAATGGCGACCTCTATCATCATCGTTTCTGGGGCCAGCTCCTGCGCTGGGCGATTGCCCGCGAAATGAGCACCGGCTCCAAAACCGTTCGCCTCCTCACCGACAAAACTACTTACACCAAAGGCGACACCGCCCAGATCGGTCTGCGTCTGGCCCAAGTGGACGGCCAGGCCGTGGCCGGCGCCCAATGCAACGTCGAAGCCCGTCAGGACGGCCGCCTGCTCGCCCTCATTCCCCTGCATGAGGAACCCGGTTCCCCAGGCGCTTACCGTGGAACCCTGGACAACCTTTCCCTGGGGCCCATCACCCTCCGCGCCGGCGGCAACATCGTGGCCACCTTGCTGGCGGCGGAAGGCCACTCCGGCCCGGTCGAGCAAATCGTCGCCGTGGACCCGGCCGTCTCCTCGGAAATGAACAATCCCCTCTGCAACCTGCCTCTGTTGGGCGAGATTGCCGACGCCAGCGGCGGTTCCCTGACTCCGCCCGCCTCCCTGAAAAATGCCCTGGCCCGCCTCAACACCGTCCCGGATGTCAAGGACAACGTTCTCAGCGTCGAGGCCCTCTGGGACCACTGGATTTACCTCTGGCTTTTCATCGCCTTCGTCGCCGCCGAATGGCTCATCCGCAAATACTGGCGCATGGTTTGAAGAACTGGCTGCATGCTGCCACGAGCGATCCGGCATGACTTTACTTTATCAGAACGGGATAAAAGCATTCAGCCCAGGGTTGCGAGAAACGACCTACACTGGGTGCAACGAACCACAGATCCTAATCCCACAGGGATAAAATCATCCAGCCCAGGGTTGCGAGAAACGACCTACACTGGGTGCAACGAACCATAAATTCTTATCCCAAAGGGATAAAATCATCCAGCCCAGGGTTGCGCGGAACGCGCTACCCTGGGTGGGCGAATAACCAATCTATCAACCTTGAAAAGGTTGAATCAAATGCCGGATTCCACCACCATCCCGTCATGCCGCAATCACTCGCAAAAATTCTGGTGCATTCCATTTTCTCGACAAAAGACCGCCGTCCATTCCTCCGCGACAAGACCCTGCGCGAGGAACTGCACCGCTATCTTGGCGGCATCCTGACGAATTACGACTGCCAACCGATCATTATCGGTGGCGTTGCGGACCATGTCCACACGCTCTCGACGCTCTCGCGCACCTGTGAAGCGGCGGAAATGATCAAGGAGGTCAAGCGCGGCTCCTCTCTCTGGTTAAAAACCAAAGCGCCGGATTTACATGATTTCGCGTGGCAAAACGGCTATGGCATTTTCTCCATTGGCTTTTCAGAGGTGGAGACGGTGCGAAATTACATCGCCAAACAAGAGGAACATCATCGTAAAGTTTCCTTTCAGGATGAGTTGCGTGAATTTCTCAAACACTACGAAGTCCAATTCGACGAACGATATGTTTGGGATTGATCCGACCCTTTCAGGGTGGATGAGTTCTTTGGGCGTTGACCCAAGGTAGCTCGTGCCTCGCAACCTTGGGCTGGATGATTGAAATCCCGTTGGGATTTTCCAATCAGCATGGCATTGCGTCCATCACTCCCTCCTACGCCGCTGCCCGCCCATTTTTCCGCAACCCCCGCCGCGCCAGCAGCACCATGGTTAAGACCAAAGCCACGTTCACCGCCAACGTCCCGGTCAAATAGCCTTCGTTTCCCATCACGGAGAATCCTCCAAATCCGCGGTTAACTTCGGGCAAAAGCAACCCAGCAAGTCCAAGCACAACCAAATCCAGCGAGGTGCGAATCGGCCGCTCAAAACTTCTGACGAACCCGCCGAAGCCTTTCCACTTGCTCTCGGCCAATCGTGCAACCAGAATAACCAACAACAACTCCATCACCATCCAGGGATGCGCAACGTAAGCAACGTAAGTCGTCGGATAATACGGCGCGCGATCGGCATTTCCCAAAAAAATCAAATGCCTCAGAGGGTGTGCGAAGCCGCCTCCACCCGCCATCAACCGCTGAAGGCATCCCTGGGCCAAATCGAGAATCACCAAACTCAGCGAATAGCCGACCTGAAGCACGTATATGCCTGCCACAATCCAAAATGAAACCATTGGCAACGACCCAGCCGCCGCCGTCTTCACTTTGGCATATTCCTGTTCCAGCGCGCACCGCTCCCCAATCCGCCGCGTGGCGATTTGAAACGCCTCCTCCTCCGAAAGCCCGCCCGCCTTCAACCTCTGCACAGAGGCCCGCAAATGCGACGCCAATTCCTCCAGATTGTCCGCGCCAATAGCCGGCGACGCCCCAAGCTTCTCCTGCCAGCGGCGAATCGCTTCGTTTAAGTCAAATGGGGTTGGATTTTCCATAATTTTGTGAGTAAAGTGTGAACGGCCATCCATTGTTCCTTTTCCGTGTGCAGCGCCTTTTGGCCCTTTTGGCGCAGCCGGTAATACTTCCGCCGATGCCCGCTTTCCGCCTCCCGCCATTCCGATTCGATCAAATCCTCTTTCTCCATCCAGTGCAGCACCGGGTATAGCATCCCCTCGCTCCAACGCACCTCGCCCCCGGACATTTCGTTGACCCGCTGGATCAGCGCGTAACCGTAATTCTCCCCCTCGCTCAAGATCGAAAGCACCAATGTCGTGGTGGACGCGGCAACCAGTTCTTTTGAAAGCATGAGCCCACTTTACCTAACAATGCTATGCCTGTCAACCTGAAATCGTCTAAAATCGCATTCCCTCACTTTGGGGTGGGTCCCGAATTATCGGGACCCGCCGCACGACAGTAGTGCCGCGTTTATTCCTCCGCCAATGCCCCGACGGCGGGCAAACGAATGCCCGCCCCGACCTTCCCGCCCCAGCCATGAAATCATTCCCATGCCATCAATCACATTTGCAACCGGTCATCCTCAAAGCTCCCGGCCGCTTTTTGCCCAGAAAATGCCTTGGCAGAAAGGATCGGCGGTGCTATCAGTATTGGGTATGCAGGACATCAACCAGACCGGTCAGTCAGGCTGGCAAAATGGCGTGCCCATGATGCGTCAATCATAACTTTATGAAAATTCCAGGCGATGCCTCCGCCATGCCGGCCCAGATGCTCGACAAGCTTCGCGCCGTCCTCCGCCGCGACCGCCGGCTCCACCTCCAAACCGGCCTGGCCCGCGCCGGCGCCGTCCTCCTCAGCGCCATGCTCGTCATGATGGCCGTGGACTGGCTGGCCACGCCGCACCAGGGGCTTTGGCGCTGGCTCATGACCATTTCCGCGCTGGCCTGCGCCGCCGCCGCCCTGCTCCTGGGCTGCGTCATTCCCCTCCTCCGCCCCCGCTCCCTGGACTCCGTGGCCCGGCAGGTGGATCGCGCCCATCCCTCGCTCCAGGAGCGCTGCCAGACCGTGACCGAATTCGCCCAGTCCAAGGACCAGCCCGCCATCCGCGGTTCGGAAGGAATGATCCGCAAAGTTGCCCAACAAACCGCCGCCATGAGCGCAACGGTCGTGCCGGCCACCGTCGTTTCCAATCAAGCTTTGATGCGCGCCGCAAAATTTTTCGCGGCGGCGGCAGCCGTGCTGGCCCTTTTCTTCCTCGTTGATTTTCCCCGCGCCAAGGTCCTCTCCCGGCGGTTTTTTCAGCCGGGCGCGGACATCACGCTGACCCGCTTGCAGTCCAAAACGGGCGACCTGGTGGCTGGCAAGGGAGAAAATGTCACCTTGGAATTCACCGCCACGGGAAAAGCGACCCGTTCCGCCATACTTTCCCTCCATCCTGCGGCGGGCCGCGATGAGGTCGTGGTTTTGGACAAGGACGCCAGGGAGTCCACCCCCGGCGCCTCCAAGTTCATCTATACCGCCAACGCCGTCACCGCCTCCTTTGCCTACAGCGCCCGTTCCGGCGACGGCCGGACCGCCCTCTATCATGTCACCGTGCTGGAACGTCCCACCCTGGCGCAAGTCCAGTTGCGCATCGAAGCCCCGGCCTACAGCAAGCTGCCGGTCGTCACCGAGAAAAACCTCCCGCGCCACCTCCGCGCCCTGGAGGGAAGCAAAATGGAAATCAGTTTCCTCCCGGACCAGGAACTGGCCGGCCTGGATTTGAAATTCGCCGACGGCAACCTCCAGCATTTGGAAAAGGGGCCTGACCAGCATTATCACTTCAACACCGTCCTGAGCAACACCATCGCCTTCGAACCGCTGCTGACCAACCTGCGCCATCTCGACAACCAGTCCCCGCCCAACTGCGAGATCGTCGTCTATCAGGACCAGCCTCCCACCGTCAACATCACCTCGCCCAGCGACCAGATCACCGCCCGGCCGGATGACAAAATCCAGATCGAATTCGAGGCGCGCGATGATTTCGGCCTGGCCAGGGCCGAACTGGTCGTCAGCGTTGCCAGCGAAAATGGTTCCAATTCCCCGCCCGTGACCATTCCCATTCCGCTCGATCCAAAGGAAGTCGGCTCCAAGTTCATCAACAAGCAAGTAGAACTGGATCTGGCCCAGTTTAATCTCAAGCAGGACCAGGAACTCAACTACAGCGTCCGCGTCACGGACACAAAAAACGATTCCAGCTTCTCCACCCCGCGCCCGGACGCGGCCAGGCAGGCGCAAAACTCCGAAATGGCCTCCGCTCCGAACCCAAACTCCCAGCCTAACGACTCCCAAAATCAGGCGCAACAAAGCAACCTCCAGAACCAGGCCGGCCAGAATAATCCGGAGAACCAGTCCCGGCAAAATTCCGCCCAAAATCAGTCTCAGCAGAACGCGGCGCAAAACCAATCCCGGCAAAATCCCGCGCTCAATCAATCCCAACAGAACACGGCGCAAAACCAGTCCCAGCCAAACACCGCGCAGAATCAATCCCAACAAAACACGGCCCAAAACCAGTCCCAGCCAAACACCGCCCAAAACCCGTCCCAACCCAACACCGCGCGAATCCAATCACAACAGAATACCGCGCAGAACCAATCCCAACAGAACAACGCCCAAAACCAGTCCCAGCAAAACAATGGGCAGAACCAATCTCAGCAAAATACCGCGCGGAACTCCTCGTCCCAGCAGCCCTCCAACCCGCCAAACGACCAAAACCAAAACCAGAATCAAAATCAGACTTCTCCGCCTCAGCAGAATCAGAATCATATTGCCATGGCCAGCCCCAAGTCCGACGCCAACTCATCCCCGCCTTCAGGCTCCAGCCAGCCCCCGCCCAATTCCATGTCCAAACGCGCCTTGGACGTTGCCTCCGGCCAGTCTTCCAGCGCCCAGCAGATGCGCATTGTGGTGGACCAATTTGCCCGCTCCTTCGACGGCCAGATGCGCGAAAAGCAGGAGCTGGCCATTGAACCCATCTTGAAGCTGTTGGAGCAATTGCTCCACACCGCCCATGACCTCACCGAGTCCAACCTTCTCGCCGCCCAATCCAAGGAGGGCCTGGGCTTGCAGCAGACCTGGGCGCTGGAAGAGAGCAAAGATCAGGTCCGCCAGGCCGACCGCGCCGTGGTGGATTTGAAGAAGCGAAGCGCCGGCACCCCCTACGCTTTCATCGGCCTGCAGGTTTCCGACATCGGCGACACCCACATCGCCCCGGCCCGCGAGCAATTGGGTGAAGTCACCCTCGAATCCGCCAAGGCCAGGGAGGACAAGGAGAGTTTATCCCAGGCCTCCTTCCACCTCGCCCAAGCCCTGCAAATGCTGGCCGACCTGACCAAAACCTATGAGTCGGTCAAACGCGACAACCAGCTCGCCGACGCCCTGCAGCAGTTGAAAAAAATGCACCAGATTTTCCTCGAGGACACCCAGGCCATGCTCGGCTCCAAAAAACCGCCCATTAACTCCGTGGACCGGAAAATCGCCGAGGTGGACGAGGATTACGTGGCCAAGCTCAACCAACTCCTGGAAGAGCAGAAAAAAATCATGGCCGAGCTGGCCAAAATCCTGGCCGACGACCCCCGCATGCTCCGCCGTTTCATGGCCTTGCAGGAATTGGATGGAACCACGCTGCGTGACCAAATGACCCTCCTGGCCCAGCGCCAGCAAGCCCTCACCAAAAAGACCGCCGAATGGACCGTGGCCGACGAAACCGCTCGCTCCACCCTGGCCAGCCGCGATCTCATCGCCCAGGCCTCCGAACAAATCGAGGTCGCCTCTTCCGCCGCCAAAATGCACGAGAACATGATCACCTGGCTGCCCGACGGTGTGGAACAGGACAAGGAGCCGGTCGCCACCGCCCTGGCCCTCGCCGCTGAAGGCGCCCGCCTGGCCGCTCTGGCCACCAGCCAGGCCTCCTCGGACGACATCACCAACAGCCTCCTCTCCGCCCGCAAGGCCCTGGACCAATTCCGCCTCTTGCACGATTATTTGCCCGACATGTCCGGCGACGCCGATACCCAGAACCTGAGCGTCTTCGCCGCCAACCGCGTCAATGAGGATGCCGATTTGGTCACCAGGGAATCCGGCTGGATCAAAAAAATCGAAGCCCTGCGCGCCGGCGATTTCTCCCAGTCCGTCGAGGTTGACCAGCATCGCCTCGCGCTGGATACGGCGGGCTTGAGCGAAAAACTCGACGCCTCCGCGCCGTCCCTCGCCGCCCTCTCCCCGGAGATCCACGCCAAATCAGACCAACTGCTCCACACCGTCGAAAAACAAGTTCTCCCGGAAGAAACCCGCGCCGTGGACGCGCTGGCCCGCAAAACGTTCAAAGACGCCGTCAGCCGCCAGGAGGGCGCCAACACCGCCTTCGCCCAGGCCGAGACCCAGTTCGACGAGCTTCTCCGCCTCATCGTCGCCAAACTCGACAGCGCCCCGCCTCCCACCGATCCGGGACGCAATCCCACCCTGGAAGAAATCCTGGCCATGCTTAAGGACGAGAAAAAAGCGGCGGAATCCCTGGGCATTCCCAACCGCCCCATCAATGTTCAGATCATGCGCGACTGGCTCACCCCTGGCTCCGCTTCCCAGCAAGCCGGCAGCGGCCAGGGTCAGAACCAAAACCGCGCCCAGGCCCGTGCCGCCCAGCAACAGGCCCGCGATGCCGCCAGGCGCAACGACCGCGCCAGCGATCAAGCCAGAAGAAACGCCCAGATGCGGGCGGCCGCCTTGGCGGCCACTGACCCCGCCGCCGCCGGCAAGAGCAACGAAAGCGGCCCAAAAGCTCCCGCCAACGCCTGGAACACTCTCGCCTCCAAATTGGGCGAGGAACTGCGCCAGAGCCGCGACAATGTTCCGCCCGAGCAGTACCGCCAGGCCATCGAACAGTACTTCAACAGCATTTCCGAAACCGTCCCCGCCGCCCCGCCCGATTCCAAGGACAAGAACCCTTGAATTGCCCCTGGCGGATTACAGACAGCCGGCAGGAGAAAACGCCATCGTGTCAATCATAAAATTCCGTTCGTCCCGCGCCCCGCATTTTGCAGGCGCGGCCCGCCCCCGCCGGCCTTACCTCTGGTAAACGGGCAGAAGCTGATACGGCGGGGTCAGGGACAGCACCGCCATGGCCGTGGAATAGACGTTGCCAAAACGGGCCAGGCCGATCTGCGGTTCCGTCGGCCAGGAGCCGTCGGCATTTTGCCCTGTCAACAAGGCGTCGGCCAGCGGCCCGTAGATCCCCTTCCAGTAGGTCCCGCCCAGTTGCGCCGCCGCCTGGCTGCAATAATACGCGCTGTAAAAAAAATTGTCGTCCGGGCCGATCAGCTCCCCGTATCTCTGGAAGGGATGGGTCAGCAGCCAGTTGCCCGCCGCCAGCGCCGCCGGCGTTTGGTGCTCCCCCGCCAGTGACAAGCATAAAATTCCCGCCCCCATCATGCCCCGGCTCGACCGCACGTCCCCCGTCCCCTCCAGCGCATAATTGAACACCCCTTTTCTTTCATTCCAACACCGGTGGACGAACGCCATCGCCTCGTCCATGTAGCCCTGCGGCACATTGAACTCCGCGTTGCGCGCCGAGCGCAAAAACAAAATCTGCCACGCCGTCACCGAAAGGTCCGAGTCCGCCGCGAAATGATCGTAGCGAAGGCGCAGATAGCGCCAGCCCCCCCGGTCGGCCGCGTGGGCCTTGGGACGGGTTTGCAATTCCCGCGTGAACTCGAGCGCTTTGCTCAACCCCTGCTTCACCTCTTCTGTCCTCCGGCCGGTCACATGCCCAAAGACTTCTCCCAGCATCAGCCCGGCAATGGCATGGTTGTAAACGGCGGTGTGAATGGCCGTCATGTCCACATGATCCTTGTTGGTGGCCGGCTGAAAGGAAAACAGCCCGTCATCCCTCTGGCAGGCCAGCACAAAATCTATGGCCCGGTCCATTTGCGCTCCATAAGGACCCAGGCCGGGTTGGTGTCCGCGGGCCAGAAACGCCAGCACGCACAAGCTCGTCACCGCCGGCTGCGCGGCCGGCTGCGTGGGAAACGAACCGTCCGCCGCCTGCTGGGTGGCGATCCAGGCCAGCGCCCGGTCCACCGAATTCTCCACCACCGGCCATTTGCCGGGAGGCAGAACCTCCGTCAGCGGGTTGGCGGATCGGACCCCGGCAACAGCATTGGTGGAACTGCCCGAACCGGCTGCGGCCGGCCCGGGCGCCGCCGCCAGCAGCAGTCCCAGGGGAAGGCAACGCCAGCCGGAGGCTAAGGTTCGCGCCCTCATGTCAGCGTTGGTAAACCGGCAGAAGCTGATAGGCCGGAGTCAGGGAGAGCACCGCCAGCGCCGTGGAATAATCCGAGCCAAACATGGCATCGCCAAAGCCGGTCTCCCTCGGCCAGCAGCCCTCCGCTTCCTGCGCGCCCAGCAGCACCTCCACGATCGGCGGATAAATCCCCTGCCAATATCGCCCGCCCAACTGCATGGCCGCCTGGCTGCAATAATACATCCCGTAGAACGCCCGGTCGTAGGTCCCGACCCGCTCCCCCAAACCGCGGAACGGATGCGCCAGCAGCCAGTCCCCCGCCGCCTGCGCCATCGCCGTTTCATGTTGTCCCCCCAGCGACAACGCCAGAATTCCCGCGCCCGTCGTGCCCCGGCTCGGGTCTCTCCCCGCCGTGGCGGATACCAGCGAGTAATTAAACATGCCCTGCGCGGGATTCCAGCACCGGCTCACAAATCCCATCACCGAGTCAATATAGGGTTGCGGCACATCAAATTCCGCATTCCGGGCGGAGCGCAAAAACATCAGTTGCCACGCCGTGGCCGAAAGGTCGGAGTCGGCCTGCCCAATGGCCACGCGCAAATAGCGCCACCCGCCCCTCTCATAATCCCGCTTCGGGCGAAGCTGGAGGTCGCGCGTGAACTGCAACGCGCTGCTGATCGCTCCTTTGACCCTCTTCATCCGTTCGCCGGTGACATGGCCATAGACTTCCCCCAGCATCAGTCCCGCGATGGCGTGATTGTAGGACGCGGTGTGCGAGGCCCCGTTGCTGACATGAACGGCCTCGGGCGCGGCGTAAGAAAACAAGCCATCGGGCCTCTGACAGGAAATCACAAAATCTATCGCTCTCTCAATGCGCCCGCCATAAGGACCGTAACCGGGCTGATGTCCGCGCGAAAGAAACGCCATGACGCACAGGCTCGTCACCGCGGGCTGGCCCGCCCGCGCGGACGGAAACGAGCCGTCCGCCGCCTGCTGCGAGGCCAGCCAGGCCAGGGCGTGGTCCACCGAACTTTCCACCTGCTGCCAGCGGGCCTTGGGCAACACCGCCGCCAGCGGCGGAGACTCGGCGGACGGCGGTGGAACTGGCTGTGCGCCACCCTCCGCCGTGCCCGGCGCCGCCGCGCAAAAGATCAGCAGCGCGAAGAAAAACCCCGCGCCGCCCCGCGCTGCACGGTGTTGGCCATCGCCCATATTAACGCTGATAGACCGGAAGAAGCTGGTAGGCCGGAGTGAGGGAGAGCACCGCCATCGCGGTGATGTAAACCTGGCCGTACATGCCTTCGCCCCCCCCGCCCCGTCCTCCCCTCCGTCCTCCCCCGCCAAAGGATGAGTCCACCGGAAAGGAACCGTCGCCCTGTTGGGTCTGCACCAGGATTCTGGCGATCGGCGGAAAAATACCCGTCCAATAGCGCCCCCCCAGTTGCGCCGCCGCCTGGCTGCAATAATAAGTGCTGTAAAAAAACCGGTCGTTGCCGGTTCCGATCCTTTCCCCAAAGTATTGAAAAGGATGCGCCAGCAACCAGTCGCCCGCCGCCAGCGCCTCCGGGCTTTGATGCTGTCCGGCCAGGGCCAGGGAAACAATCACCGACCCCATCAGGCCGCGGGTAAACATAAACTGCTGATCTCCCTGTGCGGTATAGTGGAACAGGCCGTCTTCCTCGACCCAGCAGCGGTGGACAAAACTCATGGCATCGTCAATATATTTTTGCGGCACATTAAATTCCGCGTTCCGGGCCGAACGCAAAAACATCAAGTGCCAGCCCGTCACCGAAAGATCCGAGTCGGCCCCGCCGTACGTGACTCGCAGGTAACGCCACCCGCCTTTGTCCTCGGGAGCCGTCTTGGGATGGGTTTGCAGTTCGCGGCTGAACTGCAGGGCCTTGTCCATGGCTTGTTTGATCTGCTGGGTCCGCTGCGCGTTGGCGTGCCCAAAAACCTCCCCCAGCATCAATCCTGCAATGGCGTGATTGTAGGTCCCGGCCTGCGCGCCGCGAGGCAAGCCGCGTCCCCCGCGGCCAAAGCCGTTGAAGTCCTGCTGGGCAGTGTCGTCGGGAGCTTCAAAGGAAAAAAGTCCATCCGGCTTTTGACAGGAGATGACAAAATCTATCGCCCGGTCCATTTGCGCGCCGTAGGGGCCAAAGCCGGGCTGATGCCCGCGCGAAAGAAAGGCCAGCACACACAGACCCGTGATGGCGGGCTGCCCGTCCGACCGGGTCGGAAAGGACCCATCCGCCGCCTGCTGGCTGGCGATCCAGGACAGAGCGTGGTCCACGCAATCCTCCACCTGCTTCCATTGTGCCGGGGAAAGCGCGGCCGCGAAGGATTGCGACGGAACGGCCGAGGCGGTGCCCGGCAGGCCGCCGCCGCGCGCCCCGGGCAGGCCGCTCCAACCCGCCAGCAGCATCAGACCGATTCGAACCGTTGCAAGGGAAAATATCTTCATGCTAACGTTGATAAACTGGCAAAAGTTGAAAGGCCGGCGTCAAGGTCAACACCGCCAGCGCGCTGGTATAGACATTGCCGAACATCATGTCCCGGTGTCCCACCTCCGCCGGCCACGAGCCGTCGGACGATTGCCCGCTTAACACCGCCGCGGACAGCGGTGGAAAAATTCCCTCCCAATAGCGCCCGCCCAGTTGCGCCGCCGCCTGGCTGGAATAATACGCGCTGTAAAAAAACCGGTCGGCTATTCCGACCCGGTCCCCAAAACCGCGATAGGGATGGCCCAACAACCAGTCCCCCGCCGCCAGTTCCATGGGGGTTTGGTGTTGTCCCGCCAGCGCCAGCGAGACAATGCCGGCCGCCACCATGCCGCGGCCTGACCGGATATCCCCCGGGCCGGGCCCGTCAATCGCGTAATAAAAGACCCCCTCCTTTTCTTTCCAACAACGGTGGACAAACTCCATCGCCTCATCAATGTATTTCTGGGGCACGCTGAACTCCGCGTTCCGCGCCGAACGCAAAAACATCAATTGCCAGGCCGTGACCGATAAATCGGAGTCCGCCGACGCCATGTCCCAGGTCGGAGGGAAATAGCGCAGCCGCAGATACCGCCAGCCCCCCTTGTCCCCGGCATACTCTTTGGGGCGTGTTTGCAGATCGCGCGTGAACTGCAGCGCTTTTTCCATCGCCTGCTTCACCTCCCCCGCCCTCCGGCCGGTGACGTGCCCATAAACCTCTCCCAGCATCAGCCCGGCAATGGCATGATTGTAAACCGCCGCGTGCGACGCTCCATCATCCACATGCGCCGCTTCGGGAAGTTGATAG
Source organism: uncultured Verrucomicrobiae bacterium (assembly GCA_963707025.1). Taxonomy (GTDB): domain Bacteria; phylum Verrucomicrobiota; class Verrucomicrobiia; order Limisphaerales; family Palsa-1400; genus JBEKOF01. The sequence goes on from CAVPOM010000014.1 coordinate 210,387, forward strand.
GAAAAAAGCCCGTCGGGCCTCTGGCAGGAAATCACAAAATCAATCCCCTTCTCCATCGCCGCCCCGTACGGTCCCAGGCCCGGCTGATGGCCCCGGGAAAGAAAGGCCAGCACGCAAAGACTGGTGATGGCCGGTTGCGCTTGCGGCAAAGTCGGGAACGAGCCGTTGGCCGCCTGCTGGCTGGCGATCCAGCCCAGCGCGCGGTCCACCGCGTCCTCCATGCGCCGCCTGTCCCGGACGGACAGCACCTCCGCCAAAGGCTTGGCGGGCGGCACCGCGCCATTTTCCGCCGCCCCCATTGCCGCCGCCGGAAGAAACAGCGCGGCCAGCAGGGCGCGCGCCCGGGATAATGTCTTGACGGATTTAACAACAGCCATATTCTTTCAGCGCAAATCTTCTCCAAGCATAGCCGAAAAACCCCGCCCTGTCCCGCTAATTTATTTTCACCGCTTGCTCCTCCTCTCAATTATCACTGGTAAAATGGCGGAAATATGTGACAGTAAACCCAGGGCTGTGCCTGAGTCACCCATGTCCTGAAAAATCGGGGAGCGCGGGGAACTTATGTCTTGATAACTTGTTTATGCTTTTATTCAGATGGCGTCGGATTGGTTCAGACCTGCTTTTTTCCGCGGCCGCGCTCCTGACCGCCACCGCCTGGCCGGCGGAACCGCAACAGGTTGGAGGCCATGTTCCCGATGTGGTGGCCAGGGGTTTGGCGCCGGCGGGCCGGCTCCCCGCCGCGCAGCAGTTGCGTCTGGCCATCGGCCTGCCCCTGCGCAACCGCCCAGCCTTGACCAACCTCCTCCAGCAACTTTACGATCCGGCCAGCCCCCTCTTTCATCAATACCTTCAACCAGACCAGTTCACCGCCAGCTTCGGGCCGCAGGAAAAGGATTATCAGGCCCTCCGCCAATTCGTCCAGTCCCACGGCTTGACCGTCACGGGCACTCATCCCAACCGGATGGTGCTGGATGTGAGCGGGTCGGTGGCGGAGATCGAAAAGACTTTTCATGTCAAGCTGGGGGTTTATCCCCACCCCACCGAGCCAAGGACGTTTTATGCGCCGGATGTGGAGCCGACGCTGGACTTGGAGGTCCCAGTGCTGAACATCGCCGGGTTAAATGATTTTGCCAGGCCGCATCCCGCCTCCCTTCATGCGCGCCCGGTCGCGCCAGCCCCCAGCGCCACTCCCAACGCCGGTTCAGGGCCTGGCAACTGGTATATTGGACTGGACTTCAGAGCCGCTTATGCGCCGGGGGTGACGCTGACCGGCGCCGGCCAGTCGGTCGGCCTGGTGGAGTTCTCCACCTACTATGCCGCTGACATTGCCAGTTACCTGGCTTTGCCAAACGGCGGCCTGGCCAACACGAACGTGACCGTGATCCCCGTGGGCATAGACGAATCAACCAATACCACTCCTGATTCCGACGGAAATGTCGAGGTGGCGCTGGACATTGACATGGCCATCTGCATGGCGCCCGGATTATCGAGTGTCATCGTCTATGAAGCAGTCAACAATAGTTCGCTCACCCCTGCTGACGACATGTTCAATCGCATGGCGACCGACAATCTGGCCCGGCAACTCAGTTGTTCCTGGAGCGGGTTCATTGATGCCACCATCCAGCAGGACCTCCAGGAGTTTGCGGTCCAGGGGCAATCATTTTTCATCGCCTCCGGTGACAGCGGAGCTTATATCAACCCGCTCAACCCGCCTTCTCCACCCAGCGACGACACTTATGTGACCTCCGTTGGCGGGACGACCTTGAGCACGGCCAGCGCCAGGGGAGTGTGGACCTCGGAAACAACCTGGAACTGGTTCAGCACCAAGGCCGTGACCATGACCAATGGCAGCAGCGGCGGCATCAGCCCCACTTACGCCATTCCAAGCTGGCAACAAGGCGTGAGCATGGCGGCCAACCAAGGGTCCACCACTTACCGAAACGTTCCCGACCTGGCCATGATCGCCGACCAGATCTATGTGATCGCTGACGACGGTATTGGGTATGAGATCGGCGGCACCAGTGCGGCCACCCCGTTGTGGGCGGGATTCATGGCGTTGGTCAATCAGCAGAATGCGGCTGTGGGAAACCCGCCGGCGGGCTTTGTCAACCCGGCGCTCTACGCCCTCTGTCAGGGAACCGAATATGCCGCCTGCTTCCATGACATCACCACGGGCAACAATACCAACCTCAGCAGCCCCGACTTGTACTTTGCCGTCCCCGGTTATGACCTATGCACCGGCTGGGGCTCGCCCGCCGGCAGCAACCTGATCAATGTCCTGGCGGCCCCGGCCGATGTTCTCGAGATCACCCCGCTCAGCGGCTTCACCGCCGCCGCCACGGCGGGCGGTCCGGTCAAAGTGGTGTCACAGAGTTTCCTGTTGACTAACGCGGGGACGACCGCGCTGAACTGGACCCTGGCCAACCCGGCCGCCTGGCTCAGCAATTCCGCCGCCGGCGGCACGCTCGCCGCCGGCGGATTTACCAATGTGACGGTGAGCCTGGATGCGGCCGCCGCCGACGCCCTGCCTGCAGGCGTTTACACCACCAATATCTGGTTCACCAATGCGAGCGATGGAGTGGCGCAAAGCCGGCAGTTCAACTTGACTTTGGTGGGGGCGCAATTAGTCCAAAATGGCGGATTCGAGACGGGTGATTTTACCAGTTGGACCCCGCCGGCAGACACCGGCGCCAATTTTGTGGGCAGCGCTTCCACGCCGTTCATTGGGCCGCATCGCCGCACCGTTTATTACGGCTCTTACTATATTCACTCCGGCAGCTATGCCGCATTCCTGGGCGAATACGGCCAGTTGGCCTACTTGAGCCAAACCCTGACGACCGTTCCAGGCCAGCCCTACTTGCTGTCCTTTTGGCTGGATAACCCGGGGAAATTCGCCAACCCGCCAACCCCGAATGAATTCATGGCCGCATGGAATGGCAACACCCTTTTCGATCAAGTCAATTTGGGAGTCTTCAGTTACACCAACCTGCAATTTGTGGTCTCGGCCTCCGGCACGAGCACGACCCTTGAGTTTGGCGCGCGCAATGACCCTGACTATTTCGGCCTCGATGATGTTTCAGTGACGCCCATTCCGGCTCCCGTTTTCCAATCCGCGGCCAGCGCCAACGGCTCCATCACCCTGACCTGGTCGGCCGTGACCGGTGTGACCTATCAACTGCAGTTCACCACCAGTCTGGGCGCGCCTAACTGGACTAATCTGGGCGCGCCGACCAACGCCAGCAGCGCCTCCGTCGCCGCCTCGGATGTCAAGCCTGCGGACCCGCAACGGTTTTATCGCGTGGTGGTGGCGCCGTAGAGAAACACCGCCATGCGGAAGACTTTTCACCGCCTCATCCTCGGCGCTTCGATTTTGGCCGCCACCTCGGCCCTGGCCGGCGCCGGCCGGCGCGCCAACCCCGGGGCGGCTGGCAACACCGGCCTGTTGCAGACCCTGCCCATCCCGGTGCGCCGGACCGTGCAGGCCGAAATCGCCACCGGAACGCTCGACTCCGTCAGCCGCACCAACGGCAACGGGGGCGAAGTCATTTACGACATTGACTTCACCCGCCTCGGCAAATCCCGCAACATGACCGTGGCGCTGGACGGCAAATTGCTCGATATGCAGGTCTTTCTTGAGGAAACCCCCTTCCCCGTGCGCGCGGCCATCCAAAAGCTCAGCCAGGGCGGCGAATTGGGGGACATCACCAAAAACATCGGCGATTACGACGACTTTACTTATGAGGTGGACTTAACCCGCGACGGGGCAACGCGCACCCTTACCGTGGACGACAACGGGGTGTTGCTCGAGATGCAGGTTTTCCTCAAGGAGACCCCTCCCTCTGTCCAGCAAACCATCCACACCAAGGTGGCCGGGGACATTCTGGGCGACATTACCAAAACCATGGACGGCGACGAGGTGAGCTACGATGTGGCAATGACCAAAGCGGACAGGAGGCGCACTTTCACCGTCGGCACCAACGGAGAATTGGTGCAAGAGCAGGTCTTTGCGGAGGAACTTCCCGAGGCGGTGCAAAAAGCCGTTCAGGAACAGGCCCAGCGCGGCCGTCTCGGCAAAATCAACCAGTCAACCGAAGAGGGCAAAGTTTACTACGAAGTCACAGTGAGCATCGGTGGCAACACCTGCCGGGTCACTCTCGACGCCGGCGGCGCGCTCGATTCCGAAGAACAAGACATGGTTCTGGGCGTCCCTTCCCGCCAAGGTCAAAATCGCCCTCCACCCCCTTCAGGTCGCCGGCGAGCAAGTCAACGATGTCGTGCGCACAACAAAAGGAACCAACACAACCTATAACATTGAATTGCGCAATGGGCCGGCCCGTCGCACGCTCGCCTTTGACGACGACGGCAAAGTCATTCCCCCGTAATCTGCCATCGTGGCGAGGACTTGCCCACAGTGCCGGATGCGTTTTGGGAAGCGCATTTGCGCTTCGCCGGATTCTGGCGTTTTGTTTGTCGTTTCTGTGTCGCCGATGCCAATTTTTCCATCTCCCGAGGGAAAAATGGTCGGGGCGGTGGGATTTGAACCCACGACCTCTTGGTCCCGAACCAAGCGCGCTACCAAGCTACGCTACGCCCCGACAACCAAAGGAACCACAACATGCACGCTGCCCCCTTCAAACGCAACTAGATTCTCGATAAATTCTTGCCTCTGACGCGGGAGCGGTTGACTTTCCCCGCCCCGCCGCAGGTACTATGCCACGAATATGGATTTAGGCATTACCAACAAAATCGCCCTGGTGACGGGCGCCAGCCGCAATATCGGGCGCGGCATCACCCTGGCCCTGGCGCGCGAAGGCGTTCGTCTCCTGCTGGTCGCCCGCTCGGCGGACGCCTTGGAAACCTTGCGCCAGCAAATCGCCACCCCGCAACGCCCGCATCATTGCTACGCCGTTGATCTGATGGCCCCGGGTGGCATCGCCAATCTGGTGGAATCCATCACCCGCGACCACGGCGCCCCGGACATCATGGTGCATAACCTCGGCGGCTCTTGCGGCGTCTTCCAGACCTTCGCTTCCTCCGATGATTGGCGCAAGGTCTGGCAATATAATGTGGGCATCGCCCACGAATTGAACCGCGCTTTCATTCCCGCCATGCAGAAAAAACGGTGGGGCCGCATCGTCCATCTTTCCACCCTCTCCACCAAAACCTTCAACGGCTATCCCCCGCATGTCGCCGCCAAGTGCGCCCTGGACGGTTACGTCCATACCGTCCAGCGCGAAGTGGCCAAGGACAACATCGTTATTTGTGCGGTCGCCCCCGGCGCCATTTACACCGAAGGCCGCCATTTTGCCAAATTGCAAAAAGAGAACCCGGCCGCCCTCCAGCAGTATTTCCAGGATCATCTGCCCGCCCAGCGCCTTGGCACCCCCGACAACGTCGGCGGGGTCGTGGCCTTCCTCTGTTCGGAGTACGCCGCCTTTATGACCGGCTCCATTGTGCGCGTGGACGGCGGAGGAATGTAATCCGATGAAGTCTTGCCTGGTTTGCGGCTCTGGCCCGGTCGAATTGTTGATTGATTTCGGACCGCAGCCCTTGTGCAACCGCTATCTGGCGCGGGCGGAGGAATCCGAAGCGCTCTTTGGCCTGGCCCTGGGCCAATGCGCCGGGTGTGGATTGATTCAGATTGTCTCGCCGGTGGCGCCACAAGAGTTGAAACCCAGGTTTGATTGGATCACCTACAACGAACAGGAAGGGCACCTGGATGACCTGGTGGAGAGAGTTTGTGCCCTCCCATCTGTCAATACGAATTCTGTCGTGGGCGCAATTTCCTTCAAAGACGACAGCACCGTGGCAAGGTTGCAGAAGAAGGGGTTGGCCCGCGCCTGGCGTCTGCAGGCCAGGGCGGATTTGGGGATTGAGGATGCGGCCGCGGGATTGGAAACCGTCCAGGAGGCGCTTTCGGCGCTTCGGGCGGAACAGATTGCGGCGCGGCGCGGCGCGGCGGACGTTCTGATCGTCCGCCATATTCTGGAGCATGCGCAGGAGACGCGGCGGTTTGCCGCCGCGCTCAAACGGCTGGTCAACCCCAATGGTTTCTTTGTTTTCGAGGTGCCGGATTGCCGCCCGGCCCTGGAACGGCTGGACTACAGCATGCCCTGGGAGGAGCATATCCTCTATTTTACCCCGGAGACTTTCCGGCACTCCCTGGCCGCGCTCGGTTTCTCCGAGGCGCATTACCAGTGCTACCTTTATGCCAACGAAAACTCGCTGACGGCGATTGTGCAGAACCGGGAGGCGGACGGCGCCGGAAAAATTGCCCCGGCTCTGCTGGAGGGCCAGAAAGCGCTGGGCCAAAGCTATGGCTGCGCCTTCCCGGGCTATCGGACCAACACGGCACGGTGGTTGTCGGAATGCCGCCAGCGCCGTGGCAAAATCGCCGTGTTCGGGGCGGGACATTTGAGTTGTTTTTGGATCAACGCCCTCGGGGTGGCGGATTGGATTGACTTGGTCCTGGATGATCATCCCAAGAAGCGCGGCCTGCTGATGCCGGGTTCGCGGCTTCCGATCCGCGGGTCGGCCAGCTTGCTGGAGGAGCAGGTCAGAATGTGCCTGCTGAGTCTCAGCCCGGAAAGCGAGGAGAAGGTCGTGGCGAAAAATCAACTTTTTCTGGAACGCGGCGGTTCCTTTGCCTCCATTTTTCCGGGCAAGCCCAATTCGCTGGCCACTAATTAGTTGTTGTTATAGGATGCCGCCAAGCGGGTGGCTGCGGCCACCGATGAAATCGAAGATGAATTATGAAAATTGTATTGATCGGGCATGAGGGCTATCTGGGCCGTGGCCTTTTTGCCTATCTGGGCAGGCGGCACCAGGTTTTTGGATGGGACAAGAAGGAGGATTTATTCAAAATGGATGCCGCCTATCTGGCGCGGCAGGGAATTGAAATGGTGATCAACCTTTCCGTGGTGGCCGACCGTCAGTCGCCCATCTTTCGGGTCGGGGAGCCCACGGACGCGGTCAATGTCGGCGGCGCCCGGCATCTGGCCAATATCCTGAAAGGAAGCGAGATTACCTGGATACAGATGTCAACGCGGGAGGTGCTTGGGCCGGTCTATAAACAGGACGACGTGCTCAAAACCAAGGAGGGCTATCGCGGCAAGTTCCTGGTGGGTGAGGACTTGCCGTATGTGCCGTTTAATTTCTATGGGAAGTCCAAGATCATGGCCGAATTCATTGCCGAATCCCATCCGCATAGCAACGTGATCCGCTTGACGACCTGTTATACCGATTACGATCATCCGGCGGGCAATTGGGTGGTATCCCTGGTGCGGGCCGCTGTGCAAGGCCGGCCCGTCAAGCTGACGCAGGGCGGATTGCAGTTTCGCGACCCGCTGCACATTGACGATCTGGGGCGCTTGATGGAATTGCTGCGCGAGAAAAAGGTTGGAGGCCAAAAACTTCACGCCGGCGGCGGGGAAAGGAACATGATCTCGCTGCTGGAGTTTGTCAGAATCGCCAATCCCTCCGTGGAGGTGGAAGCCGCGCCGGGAGGGGACTACGGCTTCGCGTTTGATATCGCCAAGGCCGCTCGATTGACCGGATGGGAGCCGCAGATCCTGGTCCGTGAGAGAATTCCGGTTGTGGCCGGGAACATCCGGCGCGGCCTGGCGCAGCCCTGACCGATGATTGCCGGACATGCGCCTGAAGGAAATCAACAGCGAGGTGTTTGCGGCCGGCGAACTCATTGTCAAAGTCGGTCCGCCCGAGATTGCATTTCTGAAGGACAAACTGGCCGCGGCGCCGCGCGGGCGCGTGCGGCTGTGCGCTCATTCCGGCCAGGATGATTTGCTGCATGAGATGATCATTGTTCTGGCCAAGAACACTTACGTCCGCCCGCACAAACATCCGGCCAAGAGCGAATCGTTTCATGTGATCGAAGGTGTGGTTGACGTGGTGGTGTTTGGCGAGGACGGGAGAATTGCGGAGATCATTGCCCTGGGTGATCCGGCCTCCGGGCGGAACTTTTATTACCGGCTGTCCTCGCCGCTCTTTCACACGCTGTTGATCCGCGCCGGCCCTCTCGTCATCCACGAGACCACCAACGGACCGTTCCGGGAGGGAGACGCGATTTTTGCGCCGTGGGCGCCAGCCGGGGAGGATGGCGCGGCGGCCCGCGCCTGGCTGGAGCGCCTGGCGGCGGCGGCGGCAACGTTTCAAAATGCGCCGTGAAGCCGGCGGTTGTTCTTATTCCATGAGCATGCACAGTTTGATTATTGGCGGCACCCGCGGGGTCGGCCGCGAATTGGTCCGGATGTTTTCCGAACAGGGCCATGCCGTTTCCGTGGTTGGAAAAAGGCCGCCGTCCGAGCCGGACCGCCAGCGCAAGAATGTCTCCTTTTGGGCGGTGGACGTGACCAACCAGCCGGCGGTCAAAGCCGCGCTGGCCGGGATCGTCGAAAAGAACGGGAAGCTGGACAACCTTGTTTTTTTGCAGCGGTTCAAGGGGGAGGACGACAAATGGCTTGGCGAAATCGAAACTTCCTTGACCGCCACCAAGGAAATCATCGAAGCCCTGGCCGGACAATTCAGCGAGGCGGGCGATCATTCCATTGTCGCTGTCAGTTCGATCGCCGATGAATTTATCGCGGACGGGCAGCCGGCCAGTTATCATGTGGGCAAGGCGGGATTGTGGCAATTGGTGCGTTACTTTGCCGTGGTGCTCGGGCCCAGGGGCATCCGTGTCAACTGCGTGTCTCCCTGCACCTTCGTCAAGCAGGAGAACCAGGCCTTTTACTCCCAGAACGAGAAATTGCGCGATCTTTTCCAGCAGATCATTCCCCTGGGCCGGATGGGCAGCGCGGTTGACTGCGCCAACGTCATCGCCTTTCTTTGCAGCCCGCAGTCTTCCTTTGTCACCGGACAAAGGATCACCGTTGACGGCGGGGTCTCTCTGTTGTCGCAGGAGTCGCTGGCACGGAAAATAGCCGGCCTTTGAGATGCGATGAAGACCTCCACCCAACGCCGCACCTGCCGTTTGTGCGACAGCCCGAACCTGGAGCTGGCCGTTCCGATCAAGCCCTCTCCGGTGGCCGACGCCTATGTCCCGGCCGATCGCCTGGGCGAGAAGCAGGAACTCTACGCGCTGGATTTGTATTTGTGCGCCGCTTGCGGTCATGTGCAATTGTTGGAAGTGGTTGACCCCGGCCTGTTGTTTGGCAATTACATTTACACCACTTCGATCTCAGCCGGATTGGTGGAGCATTTTCGCAAATATGCCGATCTCATCGTCCGCCGCTGCTCCTGCCGCCCCAATTCCCTGGCGGTGGACATCGGCAGCAACGACGGGACCCTCTTGCAGTTTTTCCAGGCTCACGGCCTGCGCGTGGTGGGGATTGATCCGGCCGCGCAAATCGCCCGCCAGGCCACCCAGGCCGGCGTGCCCACCATCCCGGCCTTTTTCGATCTGGAACTGGCCCGGCGCATCCGGCGGGAAAATGGCGCCGCGGCTCTCGTCACCGCCAACAATGTGTTCGCCCACTCCGACCGCCTGCCGGACATGGCCGAAGGCATCCGCGAACTGCTGGCCGAGGATGGCGTCTTCGTTTTCGAGGTTTCTTACCTCGCCGATATTCTGGAGAAAAAGCTTTTTGACACCGTTTACCACGAACATCTCTGTTATCATTCCGTCAAGCCGCTCGCTGCCTTTTTCCACCGCCACGGCCTGGAATTCATTGACATCGAACGATTGCCGAATAAAGGCGGGTCCATCCGCGGCCTGGTGCAACGCCAGGGAGGGCCTCGTCCCATCGCGCCCATCGTCGCGGAGATGCTCCGGCTGGAAGAAAAAATGGGGCTGGCCAGGTTGCCCGTCTTCAAGGCCTTTGCCGCGGATCTGGAGCGGGTCAAATCCGGCTTGCTGCAACTGCTGGGAAAGCTCCAGAGCGACCGCGAGAAAATTGCGGGATTTGGAGCTTCCGCCACCGTGACCACCCTCATCTATAATTTTGAACTGGGCCCGTTCCTGAGTTTCCTGGTGGATGATAATGTGTCGCGACACGGAATGTTTAGTCCGGGGCATCACCTCCCCATTTTTCCGGCGGCGGCGTTGCGCGAGCAAAAAGCCGGGTATGCCATCCTGCTGGCCTGGCAGTATGCCGAACCGATTCTCAAAAAGAACCAGGCTTTCACCGGCAGTGGCGGGCGTTTCATTGTTCCGCTGCCCGAGGTCAAAATAATTTAAGCCTTTCTGCCGGGGTCATGCGGACGGACCGGTGCAAGATGCGCCTCCCGCCTGTGGAGGAGAAAGATTCCGCTTCCATTTCTCCGTTGGAAAGCTACAATCCAGCCCGTCTCAACAAGCCAGGCGTTATGAAACTAGAATTCAAAATCTTCCCTGATTCCATTGCTGTGATGGTGATTATTGGATTGGCCGCTCCGGGTCTGCTGGTGGCAACGGCCCGGGCCGGTCTGGGCTGCGACCCTCCGCCCTCTGGTTTGGTCAGTTGGTGGCAGGCGGAAAGCAATGCCCTGGACCGCGTCGGAGGGAACAACGGCACCCTGGTCAACGGCGCGGGCTACGCGGTCGGTGAAGTGGGAACCGCCTTTTCGTTCACCAACGCCCTGGCCGCCGTCCAAATCGGCAATGCCACCAATCTGCAACTGCAAAGCTTCACCATTGAAGCATGGATTCAGCGCGGGAGCGCCAGCTCCGTCTCCTTCCCGGCCGACGCCGACGCCGAATTTTTCGGCTTTGGCACTCAGGGCTATGGGTTCGGCATCCACGGGCCCGATAGCGAAAATGGCAGCCAGGGCACCTTGTTTCTCACCGAAAATGACGTGGACGAAGTGGATACCGTCGCCAGTGTCACCGACACGAATTTCCACCACGTGGCCGTGACCAAATCGGGCTTCACCGTCGTGTTTTACGTGGATGGAGTGGCTTATCCCGCCGGAACCACGGGGGACACCTACCAATTTACCACCCCGGCGGCCATCGGGGCGCGCGGGGATGATTTGGCCGGCAGTTTTTACGGCTCGATTGATGAAATGTCCATCTACAACCGCGGCCTGCTGGCTTCCGAGATCCAAGGCATCTTCAATGCGGGCGGTGCGGGCAAGTGCCCTGTCCCGGTCATCGTTACCCAGCCGGTCAGTCAAACCGTTCCGGCCAGGCTCGCAGGTGCAGCTTTTCGTCGTGGCGCAGAGCAGCAACAGCTTGAGTTATCAGTGGATGCTGGACGGAACCAATTTGCCACCCGCCACCAATTCATCCCTGACGCTGACCAACGTGCAACTCGCCCAAGCCGGCAGCTACACCGTGGCGGTGAGCAACTCCTATGGCGCCGTGACCAGCGCCACCGCGGTTTTGACGGTCAACTTGACCCCTCCCTGCCTGCCGCCCGCCTCCGGTCTGACCCACTGGTGGCCGGGCGAGGGAGACGCCCTGGACGTGATCACAGGATCCAACGGCGTGATCAGCGGCGGGGTGACTTTTGTGCCCGGCATGGTCGGCCAGGCTTTCCACTTCAATGGCCTCAACGGCGCGGTTGCCCTCGGAACCAACGCGGGTAATTTCGGGACCAACGACTTCACCATAGACTGCTGGCTCAACGACGACTATCAGGTCGGGAGCACAAATTCTGGCGCGACCGCGATGGCCCTTTTGGAAAAGCGGGTTTCCTGCGATGCCAACTCCAGTTTCCTGTGGATCGGCTTCGCCCAAGGGGGCTCCATCCCGGCGGGCACGGTCGGGATGGCCATTACCACCGGTGGAACAGGAGTCGTCCCAGGCGTTCTCTCCCAACACGTTTTCAATGATGCGCAGTGGCATCACCTGGCCTTTGTCAGGCAAACCACCAATCTCCTCTTTTACGCCGATGGCGCTCTGGACAGCTCGAACAACAGCCCGGCCGTCATCGTCATCTCCAACAATGTGTCTTTGACCTTGGGCACATCGGTCTGTGTTGGCGTGGATGGAACGGAGCCCCTCCTGGGGAGCGTGGACGAATTGGACTTGTGGAGCCGCGCCCTGGCCCCCGCGGAAATCGCGGCCATTTACAACGCCGGCGCCGGCGGCAAATGCCTGGCTTTGTCCATTCCGGCCCAGCCCACCAACACCAGCACCGTTCTCGGCAATTCCGCCACGTTCATGGTCGAAGCGGAGGGCAGCGCCCCCTTGCTTTACCAATGGAGTTTCGACGCCACTAACCTTCCCGGAGCCACCAACAGTTCTTTGGTTTTGACCAATGTGCAATTGGCCCAGGCGGGTTCCTACTCCGTGACCGTGAGCAACCAGGGCAATGCCGTGACCAGTTCTACTGCCCTCCTGACGGTTAATCTTCCTCCCCCGTGCATTTCCGCGCCCTCCAACCTCATCGCCTGGTGGCGGGCCGAAGGCAACACCCTCGACGAGCTGGGCGGCATCAACGGCACGATCACCGGCAATGTCAGCTATGCCCCTGGTGAAGTTGGGCAGGGATTCTTGCTCGGTGGCATCGGCTCCTCTGTCAACCTGGGCACTCCCACCAATCTTCAACTCCAGACTTTCACCATCGAATCATGGATTCAGCGCAGCAGCACCTCCATCGTCAGCCAGGATCCATACACGGGCGATGGCATGCTGCTGGGCTACGGCAACAACGGATACGGATTTTACCTCACCGGCGCCGGCAGCCACTTGGCTCTCGGATGGGTCGGCAACAGCAGCCTCATTTCATCCGCGACGGTGACAGATACAAATCTTCATCATGTGGCCGTGACGAAATCCGGCAGCACCGTGGTTTTTTATCTGGACGGGGTGGCTTTTAACGTCCCGGCCTACACTCCCACTTTTGCGTTTACCTCGCCGGTGGCCATCGGCGACCGCGGCGACAATGCGGGAAACAGCTTTTTGGGCCTGATTGATGAGATGGCCTTCTATAATCGCGCCCTGACGGCGGCGGAGATTCAATCCATTTACAACGTCGGCAGTGCCGGCAAGTGCGCCATCGCTTATCCGCCCGTCCTGGTGTTTGTTCCGGCCAGCCAGAGCGTGCCGCTGCATGGCACGGCCAATTTGGTGGTTTCCGCCGCGGGCACCGTGCCTTTGTCTTACCAATGGAAATTGAACGGCACAAACCTGCCCGGAGCGACCGGCCCGGTGCTGACGCTGGCCAACCTTCAAATCAGCCAGGCCGGCAGCTATAGCGTGACCGTCTCCAACAGCGTCACCAGCATCACCAGCACCAATGCGGTGGTCACGCTCATCTATCCCACCGCTCCCATCAAAGTGGTCGCCACCAACGCTGTTGCCGGCAGCCTGGTCACGGTGCCGGTGACCCTGACGGCCAACGGCAACGAAAACTCCCTGGCGTTCAGTTTGAATTTCGCCCCCGCCGCCTTGACCTATGCCGGCATCACCCTGGGCAGCGGAGCCCCCGGGGTTCTCTCTCTGACAATACTAATTCTATCAGCGCCGGCCAGTTGGGCGTCGGCGTTTTCCTGCCCTACGGTTCCACCTTCGCCTCCGCCGCCGATGAGGTGGTGCGGGTGAATTTTCTCGCCGCCATCAACACCAATGCGTCCTCCGCCACGGCCATCACCTTTGGCAGCGTCCCGGTGCAGGAGCAACTGGCCGACCCTCTGTTCAACCTCCTCCCGGCCAGTTACACCGCTGGCACGGTGACCATTGCCGGCGTCACCAATTTTGAGGCCGATGTCAACGGCAACGTCCGCCTGACCCTGGCGGATTGGCTGGCGGAAGGCCAGTTTGTGGCGCAACTCGCCACCCCCGCCAGCCCCTCCCAGTTCCAACGCGCCGATTGCGCCCCACGCTCCACCCTCGGCGACGGTGCCCTGACCGTCATTGATTGGGTGCAGGTTGGCCGCTACGCGCTGGGCTTGGATCCGCTGACCGTCGCCGGCGGGCCAACCGCCTCATCCGGCAGCGGCACGCCCGTGCCCCCGTCGGCCACGCGACTGCTGATGGTCAGCAGTCCTACGGTGCAAATGGGACTGGCGGGCACGGTCAATCTCAGCATCAGCCTGGCCGCGCAAGGCAACGAAAATGCCGCCGGCTTCACCTTGAGTTTCCCGCCGGCCAATTTCAGTTTCAGCAGCGCGACTTTGGGCGGCGCGGCGGGCGGGGCCACCCTGATCCTGAATACCAATCAGTTCCATTCCGGCATTTTGGGCGCCGTGCTGGCCCTGCCTCCGGGCAACAGTTTTGCCGCCGGCTCCCAACAACTGCTCTCGGTCAACCTCAACCTGGTGGGAACAAACTCCGGCGTCTCCACCGTCGCCCTCACCAGCCAGGCGATCAAGTGCGAAGTCTCCGACCCCCTGGCCAATCCCCTGCCCATCGGCATCGTCAACGGAACCATCACCGTCAATTCCATCCCCGCGCTGGCCATCGCGCTCTCCGGAACGAATGTCGTCCTCTCCTGGCCGCTCTGGGCCAGCAATTTCCTGCTGCAATCGGCCAGCGGCGGCACGCCGCCCCTGGTGCCTTGGTCCAACTCCCCGCTTTCCGTCACCGCCACAACCTCAAACTTCGTCACCCTCCCGCCCACCAACCGCGTGGAATTCTTCCGCCTGGACCAGCCTTGATTCCGGCGCAAATCTCTGCCACACTCCGGGCTGTGGAACAGAAAAATCGGAGAACCTGACGGCGTTAAAACCGTCCTGCCTTGATTCATGAAACTGCCCTCTCTCTCCGTCATCGTTCCCAATTACAATCACTCGCAGCACTTGCCCGCCTGCCTCCGCGCCATTGCCACCCAGTCGGTGCCGGCCGATGAAATCATCGTCGTGGATGACGCCTCCACCGACAACAGTGTCGCAGTACTCGAAGGTTTGGCGCGCCAATATCCCTCCCTGAAAGTTTACCGCAACCCTGTCAATCAAGGATTCATGGGCACGGTCAACCGGGGAGTGGATCTGGCCAGGGGTCAGTTCCTCTGTCTGCCGGGGGCGGACGACGAAATCAGGCCCGGGCTTTTCGAAAAGTCGCTCGGTCTTTTGGCCCAATTTCCCCAGGCCGGTTTGTGCGGCGCCATTTGCCGGATGTTCGACCTGAAAAGCAACTTGAGCTATGATTTTGGCGTCGCCATTTCCAGCCAGCCTTGCTATCTCCCCCCGCCCAAAGTGGTGGAACTGGCCCGGCAAGGCCGCCTGCTCGTTTTTGCCTCCACCTTTCTCTGGCGGCGCGATGCCTTCCTTCAAGCCGGCAAATATCATGTGCCCCTGCGCTGGCACTGCGACTGGTTTGCCATGTTCGCCATCGCCTTCCGTCACGGCCTCTGTTTCGTCCCGGAAGTGCTGGGCGAGTTCCGCCTGGACCCATCCAGCGTGTCCAATCGCGGCAAAAAAAAACTCAAGGTCCAGCTCGAAGTTCTGCGCTGCGCTTTGGACCTGCTGGAGCGGCCGGAGAATCAGGACGTCGCGCCGCTCTTCCGCCAAAGCGGCCTGCTGGCCCCCTTTGGCAAGGAGATGCTCTGGCTGGTCCTGACCCGCCGCCGCTACTGGAAAAACATCAATCCAACCTTCCTGCGCCACTCCCTCTGGTGGACCCTCCGCATTGAAGCAAAAAAAATTCTGCCCCGCTCCGTCGCCCGCCTCTACTATCAATGGGCAGGCGTCAGCACGCCGGCATCGGCCACCTGACACGCCCTTATGAACAAACCCAGCCTTGGCCCGCGCCGGATCGTTTACCAAAATGCCTTCCTCAAAATCTCCCGCGTCCGGGTTCAGTTTCCCGGCTTTGCCAAAACCATCTTCGTCAGCCATTATGGCCCCCGCGCCGGCGTCCTGTTGCTCCAGAATGAAAAAGTCCTGTTCGTCCGGCAATATCGCCTGCTCGTCAACGGCCTGGCTCTGGAAATTCCCGGCGGCAAGGTGGAGGACGCCGAACCCCCCCGCACCGCCGCCCTCCGGGAATGCATGGAAGAAACCTGTTTGCGTTGCCTCAACCTCAAACCCCTTTTGTTCTACCAGCCCGGCCTCGATACCGACGACAATCCCACCTCGGTCTTTTACTGCACGCGATCGCAACCCGTCCCGCGCCAAAAATTGGACCGCCGGGAAATCGCCGAACTGGTTTGGATTCCATTCTCCCGCTGCGTCGAGATGGTTTTTGCAAAGCAGATTGTGGACGGCCTTTCCGTCGCCGCCATTCTGGCCTGGCAAGTAAGGAAAAGGCGCCGCCATGTCTAGCCCGCCAAGCCCTGGCCGCGCCGCCTTTCTCGACCGCGACGGCGTGCTCATTGAAGACGTGGATTGGCTGATCCGCCCCGCCCAAATCCGCCTTTTCCCCGGGGTGCCGCAAGCTTTGCGCCGCCTGGCCGAAGCCGGCTTCCGCCTCATCGTCGCCACCAACCAACCCATCATCGCCCGCGGCCTGGCCACCGAAGCCGAGTTGGAATTGCTCCATGCCGCCCTGGCCGCGCAATTGACCGCCGCCGGCGCGCCTGCCTTGGATCGTTTCTATTTCTGTCCCCATCACCCCAAGGCGACCTTGCCGGCCTATCGCCTCATCTGCGACTGCCGCAAACCGCGTCCCGGCCTGCTCCGGCGCGCCGCCGGGGATTTCGGCCTGGATTTGCGCGCCTGCTTCATGGTCGGCGACCGCGCCAGCGACATTGCCGCCGGCGCCGCCGCCGGCTGCCGCACCGTCCTGGTGCAAACCGGCAAACACCTGCTGCCGCCCATTCAAACCGCCGACCCCATGGATCCACTGCTCAAACCGGATTGGACTTGCCCCGATCTTCCCGCCGCGGCTGAATGGATTGTGAACCATAAATGACACCATTTCCAACCGCCCCACTTAAAAAGGTAGGGCGGGTCCCGAATTATCGGGACCCGCCGCGGCTGAATGGATTCTAAACAACCCATGAGAGCAATGGTTTTGTGCGCAGGCTACGGGACACGGCTGGGGGATCTCACGCGCGAGACTCCCAAGCCCATGCTCCCACTCAACGGACGCCCCATCCTGGAATACATCCTCGCCCACTTGCGCTCCCACCATTTTGACCAGGTCGCCGTCAACCTTCACTTTCTGCCCCAGGCCATCCGCGCTCATTTTGGCGGCGGCTCCGCCCTGAAAATCGAGCTGGCTTATGTTTATGAAGACCGCCTGCTCGGCACCGCCGGCGGCATCAAAAACATGGAACCCTTCCTCAGTCTGAGCGATCCGTTCCTGGTCCAATATGGTGACGTCGTGACCGACCAGGATTTCACCGCCATGCTCCGCTTTCACCGCGAGCGCGCGGCCCTGGCCACCCTGCTCCTCCACCAAAGCGCCCGCTCCAACAGCCTGGTCAGCCTCGATGACCAGGGGCGCATTACCGGATTGCTGGAGCGGCCCGATGACCAATCCCGCCGCGGCCTGCCCACCAACTGGGTCAATTCCGGCATTTGCCTCTGCCGGCCCGAAATTTTTGCCCGTATTCCGCCGCAAACACCCTGCGATTTGCCGCGCGACATCTTTCCAAAGTTGATTCCCACCGGCCGTCTCTTCGGCTTTCCCCTTTCCGGCTATCGTTGCGCCATTGATTCCCCGGCCCGCCTGGCCGAGGCCGCCGCCGCCCTCGCCGAAGGCCGCTGCCGCATTTCCCTCGCGCCGTGAAACGGCCAACCGGCTTCCCGCAGTGTCACGCCAAAGCGCGTCAGTTCTTTTTTGTGTTGTTGCGGGCGGGGCGCGCCCTTCTCAATTTCGCCCAATCCGCCTGACTTTCGTTTCACGCCGCAATGAGAAATTACTGTGAGGCGCTTCTTTCAAAAACCAGCGGAAAGCCGCCGCCGCCCGCGCCGGGCCGGGGTCCATCCCGAAAAGTGCTTGGTTGAAAGGAGATCCGTCTTTATATTGTGCCTTATGGTTCATGTTGGAATCGGTTACGATGTTCATCAGTTGGTCGAAGGCCGCCAGTTGATCCTGGGCGGCGTCACCATCCCCCATCCCAAGGGGTTGGACGGCCATTCCGATGCCGACGTCCTCATGCATGCCATCTGCGACGCCATCCTCGGCGCCCTCGGCCAGGGCGACATCGGTACTTTTTTCCCCAATACCGACCCGCGCTGGAAAGGCGCGCCCAGCAAAGTCTTTTTGCAGGAAGCCGCCCGCCAAGTCCGATTCCACAACGGCAAGATTGTCAACGTGGACGCCACCATCATCGCCCAACAGCCCAAACTCCAGCCCCAAGTCGCTGACATGAAATCCAACGTGGCGGAAGCCCTGAGCATCCACTTCAAAAAAATCGGCATCAAGGCCACCACCAACGAACGCCTCGGCTTCATCGGCCGGGAGGAAGGCATTGCCGCCCTGGCGGTGGCCGCCGTGGATTTACCCCAATGATCTCATGCCAAAAGCCGAAATCAGTTGGAAACGCCGGACGGAGGACGGCGCCCCCTTGCAATGTTACGCCCAACATGTCGGCAAACGCTGGCTCTTCTACCGCCGCAATAAACGCTTCGATCAATGGCAGCCCGTGGAAAATCCGCCGGTGGAGGACTGGCTGGCCTTGCTCGATTCCGTCCGCCGCCGCATCAACCGCCGCCTGCTCCGTCCCGAAGAGGAAGATCGCCTGGTCAAAACTATCACGGAAAGACATCCCGGCGCCGACACCCGCGCCGCAATCGCCGCGCCAACCAATGAAGCCCCGCAATAAAAGCGCACCCCCGCCGCCTCGCCTGGCGGGGCGCGCACCCCGTGCGCGCCCCCGCGGGCCCCGGAGCGCCCGGCCGGCCTCTCCCGGCCCACCCAAAACCGGCCGCCCACCTAAAAACCGCCCGTCCGCCATCCGCCATCCGCAACTGGCCCCGTCCAAGCCGGGCGGAGGCGGCTCGGCCATTCCCACCATCCTCGTCGCCCCCGCCACTGAACGGCAAGGCGCCGAGTTTGCCGATTGGTCGCTCAGTTTGTCCAATCGTTACACCGACGCCCTCATGGCCGCCGGCGCTTTGCCGGTCATTTTGCCTGCCGCCGCTCCCCGCGAAGTCATCGCCCAGGCGGTGGGCCGTTGCGACGGCGTTCTCCTGACCGGTGGAGACGACATTGATCCCAAGTGGTATGCGCCCGCCTTGCCGGCGGCCCTGGCCAAAACCACCGGCGCGCACGACGCGGCGAGAGACCTTTGGGAAAAGCTGTTGATCGAGCAAGTTTTCCAGCAGGGCAAGCCCCTGTTCGGGATCTGCCGCGGCCAGCAGATGTTGAACGTCGCCCTGGGCGGCTCCCTCCTGGTGGATATCCCCAGCCAGGTCCCCAACGCCCTTAATCACAATCAAATGGCGCGAAAGACCGAACCGGTGCATAGTATAAGGGTTGTCGCGGGCAGTTTGCTCGCCAATATCGCGGGCGGGACGACCTTGGAGGTCAACAGCACCCACCACCAGGCGGTCGGCCGCGTGGCCGGGCCGTTGCGGGCGGTGGCGCACAGCGCGGACGGGGTGATCGAAGCGCTGGAGTTGCAAGACCCCGGCCGGTTGCCGTTCTTGTTGACCGTCCAATTTCACCCGGAGCGTATGCTTGACGGGAGCGCATCGTTTCTGCGATTATTCAGCAGTTTTGTTCGCGCCAGCGCACGGCGGAATTAAAAAGATTTATGAAATCGAAAGTCATGGTGGTGGACGATACCGAAGGCATCCGGGATCTGTTGAAGGCCATTCTCGAAAGGGAAGGCTATGAAGCAATCCTCAAAGTCAGCGCCGCGGAATTGACGGGCGCCTTCGCCCAAACGCAACCGGATATCATCTTGCTGGACCTGGTCCTGCCCGACGGCGACGGCCTGGAACTGCTGCCGCAAATCAAAAAACAATGGCCCGACACCGAAGTCATTGTGCTCACCGGCCACGCCACCTTTGACGCGGCCGTGGAAGCGACCAAGCGCGGCGCTTACCATTTCCAAAACAAACCCTTCGATGCCAAAACGCTCCTCCTTTCAGTGGAGCGCGCCCTGGAACACAAGCGCCTCAACGAGGAGGCCAGTTCCCTGCGCAAAGCCCTGGCCACCATGAGCGGCGGCACCGCGCCCATCTTCCAAAGCCTGGCCATGAAGGCCATCGTCCGCACCATCGAAAAAGTCGCCCCCAGCGACCTTTCCATCCTCATCACCGGCGAAAGCGGCACGGGCAAGGAAGTCATCGCCGACCTCATCCACAATTTAAGCCCCCGCTGCAAGGGGCCCCTCATCAAGATCAATTGCGCCGCCCTGCCCCGGGAATTGATCGAAAGCGAATTGTTCGGCTCCGTCAAAGGCGCCTTCACCGGGGCCAACATGGACCGCGAAGGTTTGTTCAAGCAGGCCGAAGGCGGCACCCTCCTCCTGGACGAAATTTCCGAAATGCCCATTGACACCCAAAGCAAGCTCTTGCGCGTTCTGCAGGAAAAAGAAGTCCGCCCCGTCGGCGGCCGCTCCAGTTACAAAAGCGATTGCCGCATCATCGCCTCCACCAACCGCCAGGTCGAGGAAGCCGTCAAATCCGGCAAGTTGCGCGACGACCTGCGCTACCGCATCTGCGCCACCTCCGTCCATCTTCCCCCGTTGCGCGAGCACCGGGAGGACATCATGCCCCTGGCCAACGCCTTCCTCAAGCGCTACGGCTCCCAGGCCGGGCGCGAGATCACCGGCTTTACCCCGGCGGCCACCGAGGCCTTGCGCGCCTTCGACTGGCCAGGCAACGTCCGCCAGTTGCAAAATGAAATCCAGCGCGCCGTTCTCATGTGCGAAGGCAGCACGGTGGACGCCCGCGACCTCTCCATCACCACCATGATGAATCAAAAGGACAACCCCGACCTCACCTTGATGGAAGCCATGGAACGCAACGCCATCATCCAGATGCTCAAGGAAACCGGCGGCAACAAACTCGAAACCGCCAAGCGCCTCGGCATCGGCCGCCAGACCCTCTACAACAAAATCAAAATCTACGGCATCGAGCCGTAGCGGCTGGCCCGCATCCGTCCTCTGGGCCCCACAGGTCCCATCCCATCAATCTTCACCGGCTTTGCAGCGTCAGCCGCGCCTCGGGCAACCCCGGCGCCGTCACCGTCACATATATCGCTCCGCTCTGCTGCGGCAGGCTTTGCACCACGGCCAGCCCCCGCCCCCGGTTCAATTGCCGCGACGGGCTGCGCAACGGCGTCGCATCATTCTGATTGCCGTTGTCCACCGCCAGCAACCGGCCCGCGCCGCTCACCTGCACCAGGCACAGGGCGTCGCCGTGCGGCGCCAGCACCCCCTTGGCGTCCACCAGCCGCAACTCGATGTTCGCCGCGTCTTCCCCATCGGCCTTGAGCCTCGCATGATCGGGCGCCAGCTCAATCCGCGCCGCCTGGCCCGCCGTGGCCAGGCGATACTCAACCTTCGTTCCATCGCGCCATCCGACGGCTTGCAACTCGCCCGGTTGGAACGCCACGTTCCATCGCAAAATCCGGTCCGGCGCCTCCGCCGGCTTCTTCACCCCCAGCGATTTTCCGTTCAGCAACAGTTCCACCGTCTTGCAATTGGAATATACTTCCACCGGCAGGTTCGTCCGCGGGTCTTCCGCCCAATTCCAATGGCTTTCCGCCTCGCCAAACCGTCCGCGCCCGAACCCGCCCCCGCGCGCAACGGGGCGAACCCCGGCGAACACCATCGGCTTCTCCGACCAAAGCGATTCGCGGAACCAGGCGCGCGGCTTGAGGAAGCCGCAGGTGTCAAGCAAACCGCTGCCCGAGCCATGATTGGGCCAGGCGTTGGCTTCGCCCAGAAAATCAATGCCCACCCACAGAAATTGTCCGGTCACGCGCGCATTGCTGGCGATCAGGTCCACAAAACTCGTTTCCATGCCGTCCTCGCTCCCCACAAATTTGCGGTTCGGATATTTCACCAGATCGCCCTCCAGTTGGTCCAACTGGTAATTGTAACCCACTACGTCCAGTTCATCGGCCAGGCCAATCGCATTGGAAGTGCGCAGCGCCGCCAATCCCGCCGTGATGGGCCGCGTGCGGTCGCCCCGCCGCACCGCCGCGATCAGCCTGGCTCCGTCCCCGGTCAGGACCCCGGCTGTCCGGTCGTTGAACGGATCGTTCGGATAATCCACCTCATTGCCAATGCTCCACAGCACGACCGAAGGATGGTTGCGGTCCCGCAATACCATGTCCAGCATGTCCGCGTCCCCCCATTGCGCGAAGAACTCCGAATAACTGCCGTGCAGCGATGGCCGGCCGGCATTGCGCCCGACCACCCATTTGTGTTTGGAGCCGCTCCATTCATCAAACGCCTCGTCCATGACAAGCAATCCCAGCCGGTCGCACATCTCCAGCAACTCCGGCGCGGGCGCGTTATGGCTGGTGCGGATGGCATTGCAGCCCATCCCTTTGAGAATGCGCAAGCGCCGTTCCAGCGCCGCCTCCGGCACCGCCGCCCCCAGCGCGCCCCCGTCGTGGTGCAGGCACACCCCCTTGAATTTGGTAGGCAGGCCGTTGAGCAGAAATCCCCGTTGCGCGTCAAACTCAATGTCGCGGATGCCAAAAGTCGTGTTGACTGCATCCAGGGTCCGTCCTCCCGCGCGCACCGTCGTCACCGCCGTGTAAAGCGCCGGGGAATCCGGCGACCACAGTTTGGGCGAAATCACCGGCACCCTCTGCAAAACCACGATTCTTTCTCCGGCGGCCAGCGCCGTTGTGCCGCTCGTTTCACCCGCGCGCCGGCCCCGGCCATCCAGCAATTCGGTCCGCAGCTCGATCTCGCCCGACTCCCCCTCGTTTTCCAGGGTCGTTCGGATTTGCACGTCCGCCAGGCCCTCCGTCGCCCCCGGCGTCTCCACAAAGACCCCGTCCCGGCTGACATGCGCCTTCTCCGTGGCCACCAGCCAGACGTGCCGGTAAATTCCCGAACCGACATAAAAACGCGAGTCGTCCATCGCGGCATGATCCACCCGTACGGCCAGGACATTCGTGCCGCCCAATTTCAAATGCGGCGTCAGATCGCAGGCAAAGGTCGTATAAGCCCAAGGCCGTCCTCCCACCGGCTCTCCGTTGAGCCAGACCTGGCTTTTTTCCGAGACCCCGTCGAATTGCACGCTGACCATTTTCTCCCCCCACCCCACCGGCGCGAAAAAGCTCTTCCGGTACCAGGCGATCCCTCCCGGCAGATACCCGGTGCAACTGAAATTGTTGGTCGAAAAATCGCCCTCCACGCTGAAGTCATGCGGCACGTTCAACACGCGCCAGCCTGCGTCGGCAAAATCGGCGCGGCTGGCCTCCGCCACCTCCCCCAAATGAAACCGCCAGTCCATATCCAAGGACTGCCGCACCCGCGGCGGGGACGCCGCGTGCGAAAAAATCGTCATGTGCCACAACCCCGCCGCCACGAGCCACATCTTCACCATTCCCCAATGCCATCGCCAGGAATTCATCGGCCCACTTTATGCCACACGGCCCTCCCCAGGCAAGGCAATGTGACAGACCACACCGCAGTACGACAAAGCCCTTGTGGTCAGCGGCAACGCGGACGAATTCCATCCGCCGGGCGCTGCATCCGGCCAGAAGCGAGACGACCGCGAAAATTATGAGACAGCGATGCTTCATTGGCCCTGCAACAAGCTAATCTTGGGTCAATCCACTTCAAGCCCATTGTCCTTGCCGCAATGAGGGACCACTCCAGCCATCGCGGCACGGCGGCCAGGAAAACTGAACACTTTTACTAAAAGCCAGTATTATTCAATCCGATTTAGCTGAGTGGCCCCAAAAATGCTCATTGATGACGACTGAGACCGCAATGAGCGTGCAACTGTCATACTATTAACATTATGTGGCAATTCCTTACTGCTAACGTGATACCTTTTGTCACCGCGCTGCCGATCCTCATCGCCCTGTTGATTCAAGTCGTTTACAGGCGCTCGATTTTACATCAAGAAAGTTTGTTGCTGGCCAACGAGGCCAGGCCGACTGTGGCCGGTCCGGATTGGGAGCATGATACCCGCATTGCCGAGGCCCGCCGGGCCTTGCAACGCCAGGAGGCCATCGTCGCTTGGAATGACCGCACGGTCAATTGTCTCAACGTTGGGCAGTATGTCATCGGAGGCGCTCTGGCCACCACTATCGTGCAGCCCTTTCTGTCACCGGGCATTGTGGGGTTCCTGGGCGTCCTGGTGGTGATTTCCGCGGTGATTCACCAGCGCTTCCGTCCCAACGTCAAGGCGCGCAACGCTTCGGAGAGGACGGTCAATCTGCACCTTTTGCTTCGCAGGGCCGAGGACATGGTTTATGAGATGAAGCGCCAGAATTCCGTCGAGGGCATTCAACTGGTCAGGCAGATGATTTCTGACGGCCTCAACGACATCGAAAAGTCGGAGTTTGGTGAATCGAACAATCAAAATGGCGGCAGCGAAAAGTAAGAATTGCGCTCTCCCGGCCGGCGCCCCGCTCGCGGCTGGGGAAGGTGACTGGTCGGGTGGTTTCGGGTTCGAGCGGGTTCACTTTCTGCCGGTGTGAGGCTCTGCCAGGCAACCCCTCCGCAGCCCGTTGCGATTCAACCTTCCAGCCCCGCCCCGTTAAAAGGCTCCCCATCCTCGCACAGAAGAGTGAGAAAGAAGACAAGAAGAGGTATTGCTGGAACCATTTCCCCATTGACAACACCTCGGTTAAATGCTAATTTTGTATAGTGAAGAGGGCGGTTTCTATGGAGTGCGGGAGCTGGCTCCCGCTTTTGGATCGGGAACGATTCCCGGAGAGCAAAGCGATGCCGACCCGTCGGCACACTCCAAAGCGTCCGAGGTTCCATGTCCAATCCCGGCCCTGCCGGGACCACGCAGGCTTCAACACTCAAAATCCTGTGCCTCCCGTTCATCCTGTCCCCAAAGCAACCGTGCTGCCCCAATTTGTCGCACCCATTAAAACTCCATCCCTCTCACCCTGCTTCCCATTTTGCATTTCCTGTCCTCCGTCGGCCCTGCGGAGGAGGATGCATTTGCCTCCCCACCCGGTCAAACCGGTCAAACCGGTCACACCCAGTCAAACCATGTTTTCAACCTTGACCATGCCCACCACTCCGTTGTCACGCAATAGCGAAGCGACCGCGGATGAGCCTTTTTGCGAAAAATCGTCTCAAGTGCCTTTCCATGAACAATTTACACACTAAACCTGGCCATTTCCAATTAAGGCCAATCAAGCCTAATCAAGGTGTTTTTATGCTCACAGCACCCAAACAATGGAGACTTGTGCGGCTTTCTTGTCCCAACTCGTCCGCCACAACCTCGGCCACGCGGGAGCTTCAACGACGGCGGCCTCTTTGCAGAAAACCAAGTCAAGTGCCTGGACATGAACAATTTACGCTCCAAAATGGGTTCTCCAAACCGAGCCTCCAATTGGGCTGATCGAGGCTTGCCTCTAATTCGCGTTGCCAACATTTGAATGAATTTCCGCAATTTTTGACCACGTTTGGCGATTGACTCAGAGCCTTGCTTTGTTAAATTGCGTCACAAATTTAAAAGGAAACTACTTATGGCCAAAACAATTACCAAATCACACAAATACGTTTATCTCTTCGGCAACAAAAAAGCGGACGGCAACGGCTCCATGAAACCCCTCTTGGGCGGCAAAGGCGCCAACCTGGCGGAAATGACCCGCATCGGCCTGCCCGTGCCGCCCGGCTTCACCATCACCACCGAAGCCTGCGCGTTCTATTATGGCCACAAACGCGCCTACCCCAAGGAAATGTGGGCGCAGGTCAAAGCCGGCATCGCCAACACCGAAAGCATCCTCGGCAAACGTTTTGGCGACCTGGAAAAGCCCCTCCTTGTCTCCGTCCGCTCCGGCGCGCGCGAGTCCATGCCGGGCATGATGGACACCATTTTGAATCTCGGCCTCAACGACCAAACCGTCGCCGCCCTGGAACGGGCCAGCAATAACCCGCGCTTTGCCTGGGATTGCTACCGCCGCTTCATCCAAATGTACGGCGACGTCGTCATGGGCGTGCAGAAAAAACCCGGCGAAGACCACGAGCCGTTTGAAACGGCGATTGAAACTTTGAAAACTGAGCTTTTCCCCGGCCAGCAACACGTCGAGGACACTAAAATTAACCACCAAGGCCTCCAGACCCTGGTGCAACGCTTCAAGGCTTTGGTCAAGGAACGCACCGGCAAGGACTTCCCCACCGATCCCTGGGTCCAGCTCGAAGGCGCCATCGGCGCGGTCTTCGGTTCCTGGATGAACGACCGCGCCATCGTCTATCGCGCCAAGTATAATATCCCCTCCGAATGGGGCACCGCCGTCAGCGTCCAGTCCATGGTTTACGGCAATACCGGCGAGAAATCCGGCTCCGGCGTCGCCTTTACCCGTGATCCTGCTTCCGGCGAAAAGGTTTTCTACGGCGAATTCCTCATGAACGCCCAGGGCGAGGACGTGGTGGCCGGCGTGCGCACCCCCAAGCCGGTGGCCGACCTGGAAAAGATCATGCCCGCCGCCGCCGCCGAACTGGCCCAGGTGCGCAAAACCCTGGAAAGCCATTTCCGCGATGTGCAGGATTTTGAGTTCACCATTGAAGACGGCAAACTGTTCATGCTCCAGACCCGCAACGGCAAACGCACCGGCCTGGCCGCCGTCCGTTTCGCCGTCGAAATGGAACGCGAGAAGTTGATCACTTGGGAGGAAGCCGTCCAGCGCGTCCCCGCCGAGCAATTGGACCAGGTCCTGGCCCCTGTCTTTGACCGCGCCGCCATCAAATCGGCCAAAGTCATGGCCCGGGGCCTGCCCGCCGGACCGGGCGCCGCTTGCGGCCGCATTTATTTCAACGCCGAACGCGCGGTGGAAGCCGCCCACGCCGGCCAGAAGGTGCTCCTCGTCCGCGTGGAGACTTCCCCGGAGGACTTGCGCGGCATGATCGCCGCCGAAGGCATCCTCACCGCCCGCGGCGGCGTCAGTTCCCACGCCGCCCTGGTCGCCCGCCAGATGGGCAAGGTCTGCGTCTGCGGCGCCAGCGCCTTGCAGGTGGATTACGCCAAAAAAACCCTCACCGTCAGCGGCCAGACTTTCAACGAAGGGGATTTCCTCTCCATTGACGGCACGGCCGGCGCGGTTTATGCCGGCGAAGTCAAAACCGCCCCTTCCGAAATCGTCCAGGTGCTCATCGGCAAGACCCTGGACCTCAAGGACAGCCGCATCTGTCAAGACTATCTTCAACTGATGAAGTGGTGCGCCAAGGCCACCCGCCTGGGCGTCCGCACCAACGCCGATTCCCCAGAACAGGCCGCCAACGCCGTCGCCTTCGGCGCCGCCGGCATCGGCCTCTGCCGCACCGAGCACATGTTCTTCGAGGGAAATCGTATTGACTCCATGCGCGAAATGATCCTGGCCGAAAACACCGAGGACCGCAAAAAGGCCCTGGCCAAGCTCCTGCCTTTCCAGCGCAACGATTTCGCCGGCATCTTCCGCGAATTGAAGGGCCTGCCCGCCACCATCCGCACCCTCGACCCGCCCCTCCACGAGTTCCTTCCCCACGAGGAAGCCGCCCAGCAGGACCTGGCCGCCAAAATGGGCGTGCCGGTGGAGAAGATTCAGCGGCGCGTCAGGGAACTCCACGAATTCAACCCCATGCTCGGCTTGCGCGGCTGCCGCCTGGGCATCGTCTATCCGGAAATCACCGAGATGCAAACCCGCGCCATCATCCAAGCCGCCGTCCTGGTGCAGAAGGAAGGCATCCCGGTCAAGCCGGAGATCATGATTGTGCTCGTCGGCTTTCCCAAGGAGTTGCAAAACCAGTTGGAGGTCGTCCATCGCGTCGCCCGCCAGGTGCAGGAGGAGCAAAAGGCCAAAGTCAAATACCTCGTCGGCACCATGATCGAGATTCCCCGCGGGGCCTTGGCCGCCGGCGAGATCGCCAAAGACGCCCAGTTCTTCAGTTTCGGCACCAACGACCTCACCCAGACCTGTTTGGGCATGAGCCGCGACGATTCCGGCAGCTTCCTCACCAAGTATCAGGAACTGGAAATCATCAAGCAGAACCCCTTTGCCGCGATTGATCAATCCGGCGTCGGCGAACTGATGAAGATCGCCGTCGAACGCGGCCGCAAGACCCGTCCCGACATCAAGCTGGGCATCTGCGGCGAGCACGGCGGCGAACCTTCCAGCGTCAAATTCTGCCACCGCATCGGACTGGCTTATGTCAGTTGTTCGCCCTTCCGCGTGCCCATCGCGCGCCTGGCCGCCGCCCAGGCCGCCCTCGAAGAGAAAAAAGCCAGGGGCAAAAAGTAGTTCATCCGGCTACCCAACGGTGCAGGCCTGGCCGGCCTGGAGCGAAACCGCTTGCGCAAATTCCAGCGTGGCCAGCGCCCCTTGGCGCGCGGCCCGGGTTTCCACCGCGCGTCCGGCGACGTGAACGGCCAGTCTGGTTCCGGGCAGGTTCACCTGGAGTTTCTTGAAGGTCAGGCTGCCGGACTGGCACTCCAGGCTCAGGGTTCCGCCCTTGCGGCTGATCCGGCCAAAACCCGAAGCGGTCACCCAGGGCGCGTGGAAGTCGCCGGGCACGGACGGAATGATTGTCAACAATTGCGCCGGCCAATCCGGCTTGAAACCCGTCGCGGCCAGCAGCGTGGTCCAACTGCTCATGGCCCGCGTGTAGTGTCCCCCGCATTCCACATGGTTCCAGGGCATCCCCGCCCGAAGGTAGCGGCGATGGACCGCTTCCACCAGACGGGCCCCTTCGGCATAACGTCCGTGGTCCATCAAAAACGAGGCGAAGGCAAACTCGATTCCGGACCACACGCCTCCCGCCTGGTGGTTGTTCATGGCCGGTCCATCCTTCCCGCCTTTGGGCGCGGTGGCATTGTGCAGGCCGACTTCCGGGCTGTAGTTGTATTTCCAAATGCTGTCCACGGCCCGGTTCAGATTCTTCTCCGAGATGGTGATGGGCAGGCCCATCAAATGGCTGAACCACTCGCCGCTGATTTGGTCGCTCATGCAGATTTCATCGCGCAGGTCCCCGTCCACCCACAGGCTGTAATATTCGCCGTTGAAGAGAAGCCGGTCGAAGCTGGCGCATGATTTGTCAAGAAGAGCTTGAAAGCGTTGGGCCTCATCCGGCTGCTCCAGGTCGCGGGCCATGCGGATGGCGGCGCGCAAGCTTCCAATCCAGAGGGAGGCGACGTAAGAGGGAGCGCCGCGCAATCCCCACTGGTCGTAGGTCTGCAATCCGGTGTTTTTGTCGGGGAGGCCGTCTCCATCCGTGTCCAGTGAGCCGGTGTATGCCATGGCCTTGACCACGCCCGGCCACATGGTTTTGAGATAATCCATGTTCCCGGTCCAAAGATAATCGCGGCAGACCATCATGACCCACTGCGGGTTCATATCCACCCGGGCAAAGCCCCGGTCCACCCCCGTGAAGCGGTTGTTGTAATTATGCGGCACCTGGCCCTCTTCATTTTGAAAGGTGCCGATATGCTTCATCTGATCGAGTTTCAACTCGGGAAACATCGCGACCACCGACGAACTGCCGTCGAAATCCACGTCCGTCGTGCTCTGGCCGCAGCAGCCCAATCCCTCCCAGATGGAATAATGGCCCTCCTTGCTCCACCAAGTATTCTTGACCAGCGTTCCCAACTGGCTGGACCAGACGAAGGACAGCGGCTGGCCCAGGGACGTGTCGGCCAGGGCGCGCGCAAATTTCTCGGTCTCCTGGCGATGCGCCGCGTAGTTGGACGAAAGGAAGGCATTGACTTCGGCGGCGTCCTTGAACCAATTGGCGTACATGTGGCCGATCTCCCGGCCGCCAGGGGCGTGGAAGGGAAAGAACCAACCGAGGGTGAATCGCACCTCCACTCGTTGTCCCGGCGCCAGCGTGACGGTCGAAGCCAGCGCGCCCGTGCCCCAAGTGGAGCCAAGGCGGTCGGTCCCGGCCAGATTGCCGGAGAGGTTGCGGGCGATTTCCTTGAGCAACATCTTGTTCTGCTCGTCGGTGTCCGCTCCGGTGGGATCGGCCGCGCGGGCCTCGACAATGACCTGACGGAGCAACGCGTCGCCGGAAAGCTCCTGCATCCAGGTTTTGACCTGTGCGCTGGCGAGAGCGTCAATTTCAGCGGAGGTGAGTTTGAAGGCCTGGGCGGGATCGCTCGCCGCTTCTGTGTTGGGCAGCCGGCCGGTCTTGAAAAAATCCTTGAGCAAATCCAGCAACATGGATTGGACGCGGCGCGAATTCCAGTCGCACATTCCTGGCAGGGCGAATTGCCGGAAAGTGCCGCTGATCCAGGAATGGTCTCCGCCCGCGACGCTCAGGCACAGGCTGCCGAGGTCTGCTCTCTGTTCCTCCTGCGCTTCCGTATGCATGACAAGACTGGAAGAAGCACCCTCATGGCGCAAAGTGTTTTTAAGCTGGCGGTTGCCCAGCGTCGAAACCACCGGATTGTCCAGCACCGAAAGCAAGGAAGCCTGCACCGTTTCCCTGGAGGTGTTTTCCAGGGTGAAGACGACATGAAAGCCGGGCGTGGCCGAGTCGCGGGCTTTGCCCGGCATGAAAGGAGAAAAGGCGGTGGCGCTGACGCGCACCGGCAACGAGCCGTCGCGGTAGTGCAGCGTGGTCATGGGATACCAGGCCTCGTAATCAATGGCCTCAACGTCCTGCACATAGCCCATGGAATAGAGATCGTTCTCATTGGACCTCAGGTAAAGACGCCGCAATTGCTGCCCGCCGCCGTCCGGTTTGCCGGCCCACAACAGAAAACGAAGATTCGGCGGCACGCCCGCGCCAGCTCCCGCTCCACCCCCTCTGCGGCCTCCTCCCCCCCACTGGCCGGAATTAAGGATTTGCCACTCGTAAAAGCATCCATCGGGCCGGAGTTCGACGAAGCCGGTGCCGATGCCGCCGAGCGGCGCGCCTGAGCCCATCCCCATGCTCGAAGGTATCGCGACCGCGCCTCCCGCAACACCCGGCCCATTGCGGACGAGGTCCTCGACTTTAAATGGCGGCGACGTCGCTGCCGCTTCGGACGGCGATGACTTCAAGGCCAGGGTGGCGGAGGCGGCGGTGGCCGCTCCCAAAAATTTACGGCGGGACATTGACATAATTGATTCCTTTGTTCGGCAACGCTTCGTTATTAATCCTAATCTTTATCCTAATCTTAATCTCATTCCTGCCACGGGTCATCAGAAGAGGATTACCATTGAGATTAGGTGAAGGCGCCGCAATCCGCCATCCAAAAATGTGATGCCCCTGCCCGCAATAAACCGATCAAGAGATTTCAAATAAGCCTTGCACCCTGGCGGCGGATTTGTCACGCTTCAGACTCGAGACAAAGAATTGGAGCCCGATATGCCACCTCTCCACATCGCTTTTCGCAACGGCCGCCAGGTGTTGACGGTCGGCAAGGTTCCTCTCGTCGTCGGCACTCTCTCCTCCCTGGCCCGCAAATTCCCGCCGCCGCGCCAGAAGGTTGACTGCGATGTGGTGGAGGTTCGACTGGACAAAACCGGGCCTCCGCCGGACTGGCTGGCCCGCTGCCGGGAGATCCAGGACCGGGGCTGGCCGGTGCTCCTGACCATCCGCCTCAAGGACGAAGGCGGGCAGTGGGATGAAGGGGATGCGCGACGGCTCCCCCTCTTCGGGCAGGGGTTGTATGAACTGGCCGGCGCGGACGTGGAGTGGCGCAGCCATATCGTCCATCGCGTGGCCATATTGGCAAAACGCTTGCGCAAGATCTGTGTCATTTCCTATCACGATTTTAACAAAACGCCCCCGGCCGAAAAATTGGCCGCCATCATCATGGAAGCCCAGAAACTGGCCTCCATCGTCAAAATCTCCACCCGCCTAAACACTCCGGATGACGAAGCAACCTTGCGCCTCTTGCTGGCCCACAAATGGAAAAGGCCGCTCTGCGTCATCGGCATGGGTCCGGCGTGGACCCGCACCCGGGTGTCGTTTCCCCAGCTCGGTTCGTGCCTGGCTTACGGCTATCTGGACAAGCCGACCGCCCCCGGGCAATTGTCCGCCGCCGAATTGACCCGCCAGCTTCGCGAACAAAAGCCGCCGGCTGTCAATACAGAGCCGTCAAAACCAGCGGGCGGACAAAGCTAAATGGCGGGGTGGGTGCTGCGTGCCGCCACGCGCGGCCCGCGGCCATCGGGCGCGCGCGCTCCCCGCCAGCCGCAGAAAACCGGCCCCTTTACTTTCCCCGGAGGTTCCAATTCAAACGGTCCTTCTTCGCGTAATAGAGCAGGCCCGCCACCCGCATAACCACCGTCAGGGTGTAAAGAGAAAGAAACTCCGCGACAATGGGCGCCACCACCGGCATATCCACATTGTCACGCAGCCACCTGGCCGCCTCGCCCGAACTGAGCATCAGCAGCCCCAAAACCAAACAAGTCGCCACATATTCCAGGGGCACGCGCAGGATGGAAAGCAAAACCAACACCGGATTCAACGCCACCAAGTTGTCGTAAATCGCCAGCGCCAGGAGAGCCATTGGCATATACACCAAGCCACCGATCAACAAAGTCCCGGCCAGCCACGCCTGATGAGGGTGGACAAACCAAACATAACAACAGCCCGGTCCCAGGCAGACCAGGAAAACCGCCAGAAGTTTCGAAAAATGGATAGAAACCGCTTTCCACCCACCCGTCGTACTCCGGCCAGTCGGGCATTTCCTCATCGCCCTGCGCGGTGGTCGCAATAATGGTTTTCAAGAACGAGAAAAGATAGCCGACGCAAAAAATGGCGATCGCCAAACCGATAAGAATGCCTATCCCAAATGGGGCAAAGAGCGCCACTCTTTGCATGAAATTCAGCATGACAAAGAAAATCGCTCCTCCCAGCAGCAAAACCAGGCCGCTGCGCCGGAAGGGAAAGACAAACGCGCCGGGAATGGCCGCGAAAAAACTCTGCGGCCGGCGGCCGGACGGCTTCGCTCCCACGCGAATCCGCGGCGCGGCCGCGGAGGCCGTTGCGCCTGGCATGGGCGGCGGCAACGGCACATCGGCGGAAGCCGTGCTGAACGCCGTCGCGGCGGGCGGCTCCAGCAGCAGCGCGCCTCTGGCCGGAACCGCGCCGGGCGCCGGCCAGGGTGCGTTTTCCAGTGTGAAGACTATCTCCACCTCGCCGAGTCGGAGGATTTGCCCGCGTTGCCAGGGACTTTCCCGCACCGGCGTTCCATCGAGCAGGGTTCCATTGGTCGAGCCGAGGTCTTTCCCCATCCAGGCCCCGTCCTTCGCCATGATTTCGCAATGCGCTCCGGAAACAGAGGGATGGCTGATTTGAAAGTCGGTATTGAGCGACCGGCCGAACCGGTTGACGCCGGGCTTGAGTTCTATCTCCCATGCTGGCGCTCCCGGGACGTTGATGCTAAGCTTGTCCATGACCAACGGGTTTGAAGGGATGGTCCTGGATTACATCCGCAAAGTCAATCCGGCTTTTTCAGGCCGAAGGAAAGGAAATTATGTCTGATCTGGCGCAAAAAGAATGTGTCCCGTGCCAAGGCGGCGCGCCGCCGTTAAAGGCCGGTGATTTGGCGCGGCTCTCCGGCCAACTGGCCGCCGGCTGGCGCGTGGTGAATGAACACCATCTCGAACGCGAATTCAAATTCCCCGACTTCCGCCAGGCCCTGGCCTTCACCAACCGGGCCGGCCAACTGGCCGAATCCCAAAATCATCACCCCGACATTTACCTGGCCTGGGGCAAGGTCAAACTGACCCTCTGGACGCACAAAATTGACGGCCTGACCGAGAGCGATTTTGTCTTCGCGGCCAAGGTGGACCAATTGCCGGTTGCTTGACACCTCTTCGTTTCCGAATTCGCCGGTCTCCGCCAGGGCGGCGCGCTCTTCCCGCCGTGAATCGCGGCTACCGGTCCTGCAAACTATGCACCCATTGGATGGCCTGCTGAAGGAGCTGGGTGCCGTCCGTCAATTTCAATTTTTCCTTGATGCGGGCGCGGTAGGACTCGACCGTCTTGATGCCGAGGTGGAGTTCCTCCGCGATGCGACGGGTCCCCTGCCCCCGCCCAATCAGTTGGAACACCTCCAGTTCCCGGTCGGTCAGGCGTTCCACGGGGGAACCGGCCTCCGGGTGGCGGCCCAGCACCAATTTGTGCAACATGCGGGTCGCCATTTTTTCGCTCACGTAAATCTGCCCGCTCAAGACCTGGCGGATGGCAAAAAGAATTTTTTTGGTGGCTTCCTGCTTGGTGATGTAGCCCTTGGCCCCGGCCCGCAAGACCCGCTCGGCGTAAAGCGACTCATCGTGCATCGAGAGCACCAGCACCGGCAGCGACGGCAAACGCACCTGCAGGTCCTTGACCAGCTCCAGCCCGTGCGTGGTCTTGAGGGAAATGTCGGCGATGACAATGTCCGGGTGGCTTAGTTCGATCTTGGTCACCGCCTCGTGCGCGTCCTCGGCCTCGCCGCACACCTCCATGTCGTTTTCACGTTGGATCAACTGGCTGAGCAACTCGCGCACCAGCGGGTGGTCATCAACCAGAAACACCTTGGTCTTGGTCTGGTCAGGCTTGGTTCGATTGGACATGTTCGTGCTCTCGTGCTGCTGCATTGGGGAAGGAGCAAATAACAATCGTGCCGCCGCCCGCGCCCCGGCGAATGTCCAGCGAGGCCCCGATCATGCCGGCGCGGTAATTCATGATGCTCAGGCCCATGCCGCCCTTGTTCTCCACCGAGTCCGGAAAACCCACCCCGTCGTCCTTCACCGTCAGCGTCACCTCCTCCTCCACCGCCCCCAATCCGACGGAAATGGTGGCGCAGCCGCCATGTTTGACAGCATTGTTGATCGCCTCCTGCGCGATGCGGTATAAATTGCTGCCCGCCACTTCGTCAAAGATGCAGACCTCCTCATCGCAGGAAAAGCGGCAGGTGATGCCGGTGCGGGCCTGCACGCTGGCCGCCAGCTCCTCCAGGGCCGAAGCCAGGCCGTCCACCTCCAGCCGCACCGGGTAAAGCCCGCGGGCCAGATTGCGCGCCTGGGAAATGCCTTCGTTGACCATTTCCACAATGGCCTCGGCTTGGGTTGCTTCGGGGCAAGCTGCCGGGCCAGATTCTCCCGCAACAATTCGCCCGCAAAGGCCACGCTCACCAAATGCTGGCACAGGCTGTCGTGCAAATCCTGCCCGATGCGCCGCTGCTCGCGGTCACTGATGCCGGTGATTTGCTTTTCCATCAGCTTACGCGAAGTCAGGTCGGAAAGCACCACCACGCCCCCCTGCACCTTGCCATGTTCGTCTATCAGCGGCCGGCCCGTCGCCAGCAGCCAGATGCCGTCCCCGCCGGTGGCGTCGCGCAAAAATATCTCCGCCCCGTTGATCTCCTCCCCCAGGATGGCGCGCAAGAGCGGATGTTCGCCGCCGCGATCCGCCGGCGTGTCCGGCCCATGCGCCTGGAATTGTTCCAGCCACTGGGACGGCGGGATTTCCCCCAGGCCGGTTCGCACCAGCCGTGCCGCCGCGGGATTGAACAGGATGATATCTCCCCGGGCATCCGCCACCATCACCCCGTCGCCCATGCTGTTGAGGATGGATTGCAAAATGCCGCGCTGTTGGCGCAAGGCGCTTTCCGATTGGACCAATTGAGTGGCGCGCTGTTCGGCGGCCGCGCTCCGTTCCGCCACGCGCTGCTCCAAAGTCTCGTTGAGCAATTTCAGGTTCGCCTCCGCCCGTCTCCGTTCCGCCACTTCGTTCTGCAACGCGCTGTTGGCCTGCCCCAGCTCCAGCGTCCGCTCCTTCACCCGCGTTTCCAGCCCTTCGTGCGCGCGGCGCAACGCCTCCTCCACCCGCTTGCGTTCCGCCACCTCCGCCATGAGGATGGCCGAGACGGCGAAAACCATGAACCTCATGGCCGCGCCCCAAAACAGAGTCCAGGGCCTGTCCACGGTGGTGGCAATCATAATCTTCGCCGTATACCAAGCCGCCGCCGAGGCCAAGGCAATGATCAATCCAGGCCCGCGTCCGGAGAACCACGCCACAAAGCAGATGGGGACAAGATAGAAAACCAGCAGCGCGACCGGGCCGATGACGTAATCCATCGCCCCGATGTACGCGACCACGATCAAGCCCAGGACGACGAACGTGGTGTGCGATTTTCGACTTAGGGTACTCAACAACTTTCACGCCCCCACAATATACAACCGCCCCGGATTGTGGAAAGCTTAAAATCCACACGTTCCGGGGAACTCCCGCCCGATTGGAAAGGCGAAATCACCCTCACAGAAAGATAGTGCCTACCGCTCGCCTGCTCGAAACACCACCATACCCAGCACGGCAACGAACAATCCAAACGCCATGCGCAGGCCGCTGCCGATGCGCGTGCGCTGCTCGCTGGCCGTGAACCAATTCAGCAAATCCCGCATCCGCCACGGCCAGGCCGTGAACCAGATCCCGGCCAGCACCAGCGCGTAGGCCCACACCGCAATCACCAGCCGCCACTCGCTGTCGGCCCATCGTTGCGTATCCAGCATCAACTTGGCCAGCAGCAACATCACCACCGCCAGGCCCCGCGCCGCCAGAAAATCCTTCACATACACGCACGTCCCCACGCCCACCCCGGCGAACAGCACGTAAAGGTAAGGTTTCATCGCCTCGAAATCGGCCAGCGATTCGCCCTGCACGTTCCAGATGAACCACCCCGTCCCCAGCAGCATGAAGACATAGCCCAGCGGGAGCGAGCGCGGCAGTTTGCGCGCCGCCGCCGCGAACTCCGCCGGCTTGAGCAAGCCGAACAAATTCAGCGCCGCCATTCCCAGTCCCAGACAAATTGATAATGTGGACAGTTTCATGCGCAATGTCGCCGCGCAAACGAACACAAAAACCCCGCCGAAGCAACTTCTAAATGCAAAATGAAAAATGCAGAATCAGGAATCCGTTCCAGCCGCCCATATATTTATTCATTTTGTATTTTGCATTTTGCATTCAAAACCCCATAAAGCGTGAACGACCCCGCCCGCTCGATTTGCAATTCCACCAACTCCCCGCGCCGCTCCTCCCCGCCCTCGAAAACCACAATGCGGTTGCAGCGCGTGCGGCCCATTTGCCGCGCGGCGTTTCTTCGGCTCGGCCCTTCCACCAGCACCTCCATGCTTTGTCCCACGTGCGCCCTGTAGCGCCGCGCGCTGATTTCATTGACCAAGGCCAGCAGCCGCGCGTTCCGCTCCTCCTTCACCGCCTGCGGCACCTGGCCGGGCAGCGCCGCCGCCGGAGTGTCCTTCCGCGGCGAATACTTGAAGAGATAGCCGTTGTCGAATTCCGCCACCCGCGCCAGCGACAGCGTCTCCTCGAAATCCGCCTCCGTTTCCCCCGGAAATCCGACAATGATATCCGTGGTGATGCCGATGCGCGGCTGCACCCGCCGCAATTTCTCGACAATGCCCAGGAACCGCTCCCGCGTGTAGCCGCGGTGCATCAACTTCAAGATGCGGTCGCTCCCGCTCTGCGCCGGCAGATGCGCGCTCTCGCACAGTTTGGGCAGCCGCCCGTAAGCCTCCACCAAATCATCCCCGTAGCCTTTCGGATGCGGCGAAGTGAACCGGATGCGCTCCAGCCCCTCCACCTCATTAACCGCCTCCAGCAATTGCACAAAACCGGATTTCCCGTCCCGCACCGCAATTTCGCGCTTGCCGTAGCTGGTCACGATTTGCCCTAGCAGCGTGATTTCCTTCACCCCGCCCTGCACCAATTGCCGGCACTCCGCCACGATCTCCGGGATCGTCCGGCTCCGCTCCTCCCCGCGCGTGTAAGGCACGATGCAAAAGGTGCAATACTGATTGCAACCCTGCATGATGCTGACAAACGCCGTCACCGGCCGCGCCGCCGCGCCGTTCCCTGCCCCGGGGCCACGTGGCAAATGCTCCTTGATCGTCGCCTCGCTCCCCGCCTCCTCCTCCACGTCCACGATCTTGTCGCGCCGTCCGGCCAGGATTTCGTCCAGATAATCCGCCGTGCGATGAAATTTTTGCGTGCCAATCACCAGATCCACATCCGGCAATTGCTCCATCAACCGCGCGCCCCGGCTTTGCGCCATGCAACCCAGGAAACCCAGCACCACTTCCGGCCGGCGCCGCCTGGCCGCCGCCGCGACCGACTGCATCTTGCCGATGGCCTTTTGTTCCGCCATGTCGCGCACGCTGCACGTATTGAGCAAAATCACATCCGCCAGCGCCTCGCTGGGCGCCAGCGAATATCCCCTGGCCGCGAATTGCGCCGCGACCGCCTCGGTGTCGCGCTCATTCATCTGGCAGCCATACGTTTTGATATAAACACTCGGCATGATCCGCCATTTCGGTTTGTCCATTGCCCGTTTCCTGTGCAAAATCCGCTATTCCCTCATCTGTGCCGCGTCCAGTCCCACGCTTCGGCACCACTGCCGGTAAGCCGCCGGCGCGATTTCCGACGGCTTGATTTCACTGCGTCCGCCCCAGAATACATTGGTGTAACTCACCTCGATTCCGCAGTCCCGCAAATGCCGGTCAATCGCCGCCTTGTGCGCCAGCAGGGCCGCTTTCTCCAGGCCGTGCGCCACCCCCATCACATTGACGTTGTGAAATTCCGGGCCGCCTTCCCGCCAATAAGCGTGCGTCATGATGTAATGCCGCCCCACTTCCCGCCCCGCTTCGATCTCCCGCCCGGCCGGCACCGCCCAATGAAACAGCCCGTTGAAGCGCGTCACCCGCTCGCCGTCCTTGAGCGGCTTGACATGTTCCAGAAACG
Organism: uncultured Verrucomicrobiae bacterium; assembly: GCA_963707025.1. Lineage (GTDB taxonomy): Bacteria > Verrucomicrobiota > Verrucomicrobiia > Limisphaerales > Palsa-1400 > JBEKOF01. The sequence continues at coordinate 248,978 of CAVPOM010000014.1, forward strand.
TCGAAAATCGCCCGATGATTTTGCGCCGGTCCAAATCCTCCGCGATTTCATAAAACCGTTCCAGCGGCAAACCCGTTTCCTCCGCCCGCACCCGCCACAAATCGCGCAAAATCTCCTCCGCCGCGAATTCCCGTTTCAATGCTGTCAACACCACCCATTCCAGGTCCGTGAGCTGCGCGATGGCCACGTCCGTGACCTCCGCCGGTGTCTCCGCTTTCGCCCCCGCCTCCAGGCCCCGCCGCCGGATATGTCCCACCCCCAGCGCAAAGAGCCGCTTGGCCGGCATGAGGCGGAAATGTTCCGCCCCGGTTTCCCGCGCCAGAAAATCGCAATGTTTGCGCAGCGAAAAACCCTGCGGCACTTTCAGCGTCGTCCAGAGCTTGTAATTGGATCCCGCGGTCGCCGTGTCGGTTGAGCGCAGCACCACATGACCGGAGAACGGGTCCTTCTGGAACATGTAATCAAACGCGCCCTCCAGCTTTTCCGCCGGCACCTGCCACGCCGCCAGCGAGCCTTGGGCCAGATTGGTCGCCAGCAACGTTTGCCGCGCGCGGCGGATGGTGCCGGCCTCCAGCATGGCGCGCAGGCGCTGGATCACCATCCCCGCACCCACCCCGCTTTGCCGGACGATTTCCCCCACCGGATCGCGTTGAAACCCCTGCAACTTGTCCTCCGAAACCGCCAGAATGCGCGCATTGACCGGATCGCTGATTTCAAACGGTGCCTTTTCCATGCCACTTGCCTCCTCACGCCACGAGGCGCTGCAAAATCGCCTTTTGGCAATGGAGCCGGTTTTCCGCCTCTTCAAATATAGTGGAGGCATGGGCCTCGAAAGTTGGCTCGTCAATTTCCTTCCCGCGATACGCCGGCAGGCAGTGCATCACCAGCGCCCCGGGCCGGGCCAGCTTCACCACGCTGCCGTTGATTTGATAACCCGCCAATTCCCGCAAACGATCCGCCGCTTCCGCCTCCTTCCCCATTGAAACCCAGACATCCGTGTAAAGCAAATCCGCCCCCCGCGCCGCCTCCCGCACGTCCTCGGTGCAAACCACCCGGCCCCCCGCCCGGCGCAAGACCTCCGCTCCCGGCTGATATTTTTTCGGCGCCGCGATGCGCAATTCAAATTCCAGTTTCGCCGCCGCAAAAATCCAGGACGCCGGCACATTGCAGGCCCCGTCCCCAATGAACGCCACCACCCTGCCCTGGATCGCACCGCGCTTTTCCTGGAAGGTGAAAATATCCGTCAAGATCTGGCAGGGATGCTCCTCATCGGTCAGGGCGTTGACCGTCGGAACCCCCGCATACTCGGCGAACTCCTCCACGTCCTTCTGCGCATAAGTGCGAATGACCGCGCCATGAATCATCCGCCCCAAAACCCGCGCCGTGTCCTTGATCGGTTCGCCCCGCCCCAGTTGGATTTCCGCCGCGCTCAGAAACATCACCTGGCCGCCCAGTTCCCGGATGCCCACCTCAAAGGAAACGCGGGTGCGCGTGGAAGATTTGGCAAACATCAGCGCCCAGGTCTGCCCGCGCAGCGGCTGGGTGGCATGATGGCCGCGCTCTTTCTTCATCGCCGCGCTCCCCGCCAGGATGCCTTCCATGTCAGACCGCGACAATTTTTCCAGACTCAATAAGTTCTTCATGGGGATATCCTCGCCACCACCGATTCAATCATGCCAATGCCCTCCGCCGCTTCCTCCCGCCGCAAATTCAGCGCGGGCAGAAATCGGATGACCTGCGTGCCCGACGGCACCGCCAAGGCGCCCGCCGCGTGCAGACAATTGATGAACTGGACCGCCGGGGATTTTTCACTCCCCGCGAAGGCCGGGATTTTCGCCGCCAATTCCATCCCCATCATCAGCCCAAGCCCGCGCACCTGCTGGATGACCGCCGGATATTTCGCCGCAATGCGCCGCAATTCTCCTTTGAACCAGCCGCCCGTCTCCCGCGCATTGTCGGCCAGATGATCCCGCCCGATGACCTCCAGAATCTTCAGCGCCACCGCGCAGGCCAGCGGCGAACCTCCGTAAGTCGTGCCGTGCGAGCCGGCGTCCAGCAAATCCGCGTACGCCTCCCGCACCCAGAATGCCCCCATCGGAAAACCGCCGCCCAGCGACTTGGCCATGGCAATTCCATCGGGCAGAAATGCCGCCGCCGCCGCCTCTCCTGTTTTCTCCTCCAGGATGCGCTGAAAACTCTGAAACCGTCCGGTGCGAAAATGCCCGCACTGCACCCCGTCCATCAGCAGCAGCAACCTCTTCTCATCGCACAATCGCCGCAGCCCCAGCAAATACTCCGCCTCGGCCGGGACGACGCCGATTTCCCCCTGCACGCCCTCCACCAGAATGGCCGCCGTGGCGGGCGACAAGGCGGCCCGCGCGGCGGCCGCGTCATTGAACGGAATTTGCCGGAAACCGGCCACCATCGGCCCGAATCCTTTCTTGACCTTGGCCTGCCCGCTGGCGGCGATGCCCGCCAGGGTCCGCCCGTGAAAGGAATTCTGCGCGGTCAGTATTTCAAAACGGCCTTCCTCGTGGCCAAAGCGCCGCGCCAGTTTGAAAAGGCCCTCATTGGCCTCGGCCCCGCTGTTGCAAAAGAAAACCTTGCCCGGCCCGATCAGGCCCACCAGTGCTTGCGCCAGCCGGCCCTGCTCCTCGTGATAATAAAGATTGGAAACATGCCCGAGCTGGCGCGATTGCTCGACCAGCGCCTGCGTGATCTCCGCATGGGCGTGCCCCAGCGCGCAGACCGCGATGCCGCCGCCCAAATCCAGGTATCGTTTCCCGTTCACGTCCCACACCTGCGAGCCTTCGCCCCGTTTCAATACGACCTCGAAACGGGCATACGTGGGAACCACGTTCTTGCGGAAAAGTTCCTGAATCGCTTGCACTTCGTTGCGGACCACTGCCGGTGGCGCGGGGATAATATCTCTCATCTTTCCGCCTTGAGTCCGTCCCACGTTTCGAGATAGAGCTTCTGAACCGCCGCATCAACCGCCAGATCGCGCGGCAATTTCCGCCGTTGGATAATTTCAACCACATCCGCCTTGTCCTTCAACCGGCGCAACGGCGAATTGGCCCAACTGTCCAATTTCAGCGAGATCAACTTTTCCAGCCCCACAATTTGCAATAGATCGCTCGCCACCGTCGGCAGCGGAAAAGGCACCTGGCAGCCCTGCTTCAGCACCTTGCCCGCCTGCAGCAAATCAATCATCGTCTCCGTGCGCCGGTCTTGGATTCTATCTTCAATGCCGTCCCGAAGGCGGAAGAGCGGCCCGGTCACATCCGCCGTGAGGATTTCCAGCGCGTCCAGCACATCAGGGACCACGATATCCACATCAATCGTCACGCGCGGATAACCGTGCTCCTGCACCGCGATGCCGCCGACAATCAGATGCGGTATGAGATGGTCCGCCAGCCGGCCGGCCGCCAGACGCGCCGTCTCGACGACGCCGGAAGTTCCGGTGCCTTCGCGCAAAACATAAGCATCATGGTCAGTCATCGGCCTGTAGTATGGCATGTTTCCCGGCGCGGTTCAACCTTTGCTCTGGCGCCGGTTTGCCTTCACAACACAATCTCGGTTCCCACAGCCGCATTGGCGCGCATTTCCAAAAGCACGGCATGGGCCACCCGCCCGTCCACGAAGAATACTTCCTTCACACCCGCCCGCACCGCCGCCACCGCGCTGTCCACCTTGGGAATCATTCCCTGGTCAATCACGCCGGACTTTTTCAAACCCTCCACTTCTCCCGCGGAGAGGCGCGGGATGAGCGTTTTGGGATTCTTTGCATCGCGCAACAAACCGGGAACGTCGCTCATGAACACCAGCCGTTCGGCCTGCAAGGCGATGGCCGTCTCGGCCGCCGCCACATCCGCGTTGCAATTATAGATTTGGCCGTCCTGGCCGCGCGCCGTCGGGCTGACCACCGGGACGATTCCATTCCGGACGCATTGCCGCAAAGGCTCCGTCTTCACCGCCACCACTTCGCCCACAAATCCCGGATCCAGCCGCTGCCCGTCCGGCCCCAAAAGCCACAGCTTGCGGCAGGTAAAAATCTCCGTGCCGGAAAATCCCTTCGCTTTTCCTCCCAGCCCGTTAATCGTACTGACAATCTGCGGATTGATCTCTTGCGAGAGCACGCGCTCCACCACCCGCGCCGCTGCTTCATCCGTGACCCGCATTCCTTGCAGGAACTTCGCCGCCTGTCCCGCCCTGGCCAGGGCCGCGGTGATCGCCTTGCCGCCGCCATGCACCAGCACCGGGCCGATCCCCGCCGACGCCAGAAACACCACATCCCGCGCCACGCCCGCCCGTCCCGCCGCCTCGGGCGAGTCCATGAAACTCCCACCATATTTAATGACAAAAATCATAATCTTCTTCCCCTCAACCGCCCAGCGACGCGGGATCCGTCACATCGCCCTTGTTGAACTCCACGTAGGACTCGGTCAGGTCGGCGGAATAAATCACGGCGGAGGCGCGGCCGAGATGCAGGTGGATGTGCAGGTCAAAGGCCGGAGCGGCGCTGATCTGGCAAAGGGCGCCAAAGGAAACATCCGCCGGACGGCCCCGCCTGAGGGAATATAACACCTCGCGCCGGCCGGGCAGGCTGTAACCGACATCAATTTTACTCTCCACCAGCGCCGCCGCCGAATATCCCAGCGCGCACAAGATCCGCCCCCAATTCGGGTCCCCCCCGCACCAACTGGTTTTCACCAGCGTGCTGTTGGCCACCGCCCGCGCCGCCGCGTCCGCGTCGCCCGGGGATTTGGCCCCCGCCACACGAACGGTAACGAAACGCGAAACCCCCTCGCCATCCAGCACGATCTTTTTGGCCAGCTCCAGCGCGACATGATCCAAGGCGGCCTGGAAATGGCGGCGGTCTCCCGCACGCGCGGTCAGCGGCGGATTTCCGGCCCGGCCGTTGGCCAGGATCAGCACGGTGTCGTTGGTGCTCATGTCGCCGTCCACCGTGATGCGGTTGAAACTCCCCGCCACCGCTTCGTTCAGCGCGGCTTGCAGGAATTTCGCCTCCACCGCGGCGTCGGTCGTCAGGAAACAGAGCATGGTGGCGTGCCACGGCCGCAAGGCGGGCCGCACCCCGGTTGGGCTCATGCCCGGCTGGATCATGCCCGCCCCTTTGCCAATGCCGCCCAGCCGGACTTTCTTGCCGCCCAGTTCAATCTCCACCGCGATTTCCTTCCGCCGCGTGTCGCTGGTCATGATGGCTTCGGCCGCCTGCCGCGCTCCGTCCGGTCCGCTCTCCAGCAGGTGCGCCGCGTCAATTATTCCTTTTGTGACTTGGGCCATCGGCAAGGGCACCCCGATGCGCCCGGTGGAAGCGACCAGGACTTCGCGCGGGGAAATTTCGCGGCCACGGCAAGCCGCGGCGACCGCCCGGGCCATCGCCCTGGCGTCCCGCAGGCCCTGACGGCCGGTGCAGGCGTTGGCGTTGCCGGAATTGACCACGATGGCCCGGGCCGTCCCGCCCGCCACACGTTGCACACAAAGCTTGACCGGCGCGGCGCAAACGCGGTTGGTGGTGAAAGTTCCTGCCACGGCCGCCGGCGCGTCGGAAACGATCAGTGCCAGGTCCCGTTTCCGGCCTTTGTCGGAGCCTTTGCCCGTGCCGAGGCGTTTGATGTCACAAAACACTCCCGCGGCCCGGAAGCCTTGCGGCGCGGTGACAGAACCGCCGATGTCCTGGAAGGAAACCGGTTTCACAACTACCGCTTCTCCATGCGGCGGCGCAGGGTTTCGTCGAGTATTTTTTTTCGCATCCGCAGGTTGAGCGGGGTGGCTTCCACATATTCGTCCGGCCCGATGTACTCCAGCGCCCGTTCCAGGGACATTTTCAGCGGGGGATCCAGTTGAATGCCTTTGCCGTCGCCCTGGGAACGCATGTTGGTCAGCCGTTTGGCCTTGCACGGATTGACCGGGATGTCGTTTTCCCGCGCGTTTTCGCCCACGATCATGCCTTTGTAAATTTTGTCACCCGGCTCCACCATCAAGCGCCCGCGTTCCTGGACCATGTTCAAGGCGTAGGCCATGGCCTCCCCGTTCTCCATGCTGACCAGCGATCCGTTCTTGCGCGCCAACACTTCCCCGCGGTGCGCCCCGTACTCGTGGAATAAATGGCTCATCACCCCCAGGCCGCGGGTCATGTTGACCAAATCGGTTTCAAACCCAATGAGGCCCCGCATCGGCATCAAAGCCTCGATGGTGACATCGTTGCCGTGGTGGTCCATCTGGGTGATTTCGGCCTTCCGGCCCGACATGTTTTCCAAAACCGCCCCCATCGTTTCCTTCGGTATTTCCAAATACACTTTCTCAATCGGTTCCAGCACCTTGCCCGCGGCGTCCTTGCGGTTGATGACTTCGGGACGGGAAACCAGCACTTCGTAGCCTTCGCGCCGCATCTGTTCGACCAGGATGGCAATTTGCATCTCGCCCCGCCCGGCCACGTTGAAAACGTTGGGCAGATCGGTCTGGGATATCCGCAGGGCCACGTTGGTGCGGATTTCCCGCGTCAGCCGCTCCCAAATGTGCCGCGCGGTGACCAGCTTGCCATCCAGCCCCGCCAGCGGACCATCGTTGACGGCAAACTGCATCTGAATGGTCGGCGGATCAATCGGCACGAAGGGCAGCGGCTGGCGCGTGACCACGTTGGTGATGGTTTCGCCGATGAAAACATCCTCAAACCCGGTCACACCCACGACATCCCCGGCATGGGCTTCGACGATTTCCATGCGCTTCAACCCTTCAAAATGAAACAGCGCCGTAATTTTTCCTTCCGTTTTCCGGCCGTCCCCATGCAGGCAAACCGCCGCATCACCGACTTTGGCCTTGCCGCTGTAAATCTTCCCAAAGGCGATTCGGCCCAGATAATCGGAATAATCCAGATTGGCCACCAGCATCTTGAATTCCGTGCCCGCATGGGCGCGCGGCGGGGGGATGTGCTGGATGATGGCGCCAAAGAGCGGCTCCATGTTCGTGCTTTCGTCCTTCATGTTGATCTTGGCATAGCCCTCCTTGGCGCTGGCATAAACCACCGGAAAATCCAACTGCTCGTCCGTGGCATGGAGCGAAACAAACAAATCAAAGACCCAATCCAGCACCTTGTGCGGGGTGGCGTTGTCCCGGTCTATCTTGTTGATCACCACGATCGGTTTGGCCCCCGCTTCCAGCGCCTTGCGCAACACGAAACGGGTTTGCGCCTGCGGGCCGTCGGTCGCGTCCACCACCAGCAAAACCCCGTCTATCATGTTCATAATCCGCTCCACCTCGCCGCCAAAATCCGCGTGGCCCGGCGTATCCACGATATTGATGTCGTAATCCTTGTACTTGAACGCGGCGTTTTTGGCGCGGATGGTGATGCCCTTCTCCCGTTCCAAATCCATCGAATCCATGATGCGCACCTCATGCGAGATGGCCTGGTTGGCTCGAAACGTGCCGGACTGTTTGAGCAAACAATCAACCAGCGTGGTCTTGCCGTGGTCAACGTGCGCGATAATGGCGATATTGCGAATATGGTTCATTGAAATCCAACCGCGGCACACAAGCTGAATCCGCCGCCGCCAAAGCGCAAGCAACAAAGCGTAAAATCCCCCTGCTCAGAAACAAAAAAAGGCATCCTTGCGGATGCCTTTATGAAAATCAGGTCAAGCTCTGCTCAGGGGAAACAAAAGTGAACATAGGGAGCCGTCCCGGCAGGTGGATTTCCGTAAGTATTCACCTGGTTCGCGTTAAAATTACCCTGGTCAGATGCATTTTTCAGCCAATTCAGATCGAACGCGGCCGAGGACATCTGCTGACCACTGCCATCGCCCAATAAAATATTGCCACTGCCCGCCGTGTTCCCCGCCGAATGCAATTTCATGGACCAGGCCACTTGATTTCCCGTCGTGTTGGGGCTGGCCGAGTTGCCGAGGTTGACGACCGTAATAGTGCCTTTCGTGCTCAGAACCACGTCAGCTCCGGTAGCAGTGGTGATGTTTGCTCCAGAGAAACCGTAATTCTGGTCTGGATTCACCGGGTTTTGAAGCTCGCCACCCAGATTGCGGTCGCCGCCGGCAATGGCCTGCGGATACACGTCATTGGCCCCGACGCCCACAAAATATGAAAGCGTCCCGGCGCTAAATGCACCGTTGCCGGTATTGGTGAAGGACAAGGCGGCCGTGCGGTCGTCTGATGGGCAGACCACCAGTTTGGGGGACTGGCCCATTTCATTGCCCATATCCACATAATTGAAAGCCACCCCGGCCCCCGTGACAATTCCGACTGAAGGGCCTATAATGGCGCCCAAATTGGGCTGCAGCACAGTGAGAGGGGCTGCGCCTCCCCCGCCGGTTGCGTCCATCCATCCGCCTTGCGCGACCGTCTGCAGGGCCGGAACCCGGTCGCCGTTGTCGCCCGCCCACAGCCGATAGCCGGTGCCGACTTCCTTTAAGTTGTTGAGGCAGGAAATCCGTTGTGCCTTTTGTTTGGCTTTGGCCAGCGCCGGCAACAGCATGCTCGCCAGAATGGCGATAATCGCGATGACCACGAGCAGTTCAATCAGGGTGAAACCTGCCGCTATGTTTTTCCTCATTTTTTTCATAAACTTTATTTGTTGTTTGTGCTAAAGAGCCTCTACTGTAATGTTTTTGCTTGCAGTGTCAACTCGATTTGATTTCCCTTTTAGCACAGATGATGCCATCGCCTGCTTCGTCCCTCCAATAGCGGTTTTTTGGCCCTTTCCGGCACTTTTTGCCGTATATTTCCATGATAATTGGCCCATGCGCGAAAATTCCACGCACAATGCGTGAGAAAAAACCGCCAAGTTCGTGAAATTTCCACTCATAGCCCAGCGATCAACGCCCAGCAGGTGCGCCTCACGGCATTGAAGAGGGCGCTGTTCGCGGCGTTTGGCAAACCGACTATTCCAGATTTCAGCATAAACTAAGTGGTACGCATTGAGCCTTTCGTGTTCAGCGCATCCGAAATGTCTTGTCCGGCGGCCTGTCGCCCCCGATTGACCCTTCCTGATTCAAAGCTCGACGTTCATCCTCCGCATGGCCTCTTTAAACGGTTGAATTCCTTGGTCGAACGCCGCCGCCATCGGCACAATTCGGATATGGCGCTCTTTGCCTTTGAACTTCCGCAGATTTGCCGCCGCCGCGGGTTCATCCATCTTGTTGGCGGCCAACAAACGCGGTTTTTCCAGCAATCCCGGATCATACAACTTCAGCTCAGCCATCAATTGCCTGTAATCATCGTAAGGATTTCGCCCGTCCGTTCCGGCCATGTCCACCACCAACACTAGAAGCTTGCAGCGCTCCATGTGCCGCAGAAATTTGTGCCCCAGTCCGGCGTTCTGGTGTGCTCCTTCGATCAACCCCGGCACATCGCAAACTGTCATGCGGTGAAAATCCTCGAATTCCAGAATTCCGATCTGCGGATGCAGGGTCGTAAACGGATAAGGCGCCACCTTCGGGCGCGCCTTGGAAATCGCCCTCAGCAGGGTTGATTTTCCCGCGTTGGGAAAACCGACCAGCCCAACTTCCGCCATGAGGCGCAGTTCCAGCAGAAACTCCCCTTCCGCACCCGGCTCGCCCGGTTGGGCAAAACGGGGTGTTTGATGCCGTGCCGTCGCAAAATTCCGGTTGCCCAGACCTCCGCGCCCGCCTTTGCACAAAATAAACTGCTGGCCCGGCTGGGTCAGATCAGCCGCCATTTGCCCTTTCTTGGTTTGGATCGCCGGGCTGGGAGGTTCAGCCGGACTGATCTCCATGGCCCGCTCCGATCCGGCGTGCCGCAGCATGGGACGCCTGCTCGAACTCGCCGGCAAGGTCCCGGCAACATCATCAGAATCACCCCGTTCCGGCGCCGGCTCAGCCGGTTCCAATCGCCAAACCAAAGTGCCGCAAGGGACCTTGACAATTAAATCCTTGCCCGCGTGCCCGTCCATCCCCTTGCCCAAACCCGGCTCCCCGTCGGCGGCCATCAGCCGCGAATTAAAAAACTGCGCCACCAGGTTGTTGAGGTCGTGATCCGCCTGGAGGATGACATCGCCGCCGCGCCCGCCGTTGCCGCCGCTGGGGCCGCCTTTGGGGCGGAAGGTCTCCCGGAGAAAGGCCACGCAGCCCTTGCCCCCGTGTCCTGCCCGCGCATGGACTTTTATTTCATCAACAAACATGACTGCTGTTCCACAACAAAAAAGGCGAGGCTGGTTGACCTCGCCGCGAAAAATAACGGGAAGGAAATTAGTTGCCCGCTGCCGCCGCCTCCTCTGCCGCCGCCTTTTCCGGCTGCACATTGACCCGGTGGCTGTCCTTGTCGAAGCGCACCTTGCCATCGGTCAGCGCGAACAACGTCCAATCCCGCCCCGTGCCGACATTCCTGCCGGCAATGAACTTGGAGCCGCGCTGGCGGACCAAAATACTTCCGGCCGTGACCACCTGCCCGCCAAATTCCTTGACGCCCAGGCGCTTGCTCACGCTGTCCCGGCCATTGCGAACACTGCCTTGACCTTTCTTGTGTGCCATAAATCTATCCTTTGATCTCTTTGATTTTCACGACGGTCAATTCTTGTCTGTGACCGATTTTGCGGTGGTAACCTTTGCGGCGTTTCATCTTGAAAGCCACCTTCTTCTCACCGCGAATATGCTCCACCACATCCGCCAGCACTGTCGCCTGGGCGACATGGGGCGCGCCGAACTTCACCTTGCCCTCGTCACTGACGAGCAGCACGTGATCGAACGTGTAAGTTTGACCCTTCTCTGTCGCGACCCGTTCAATTTCCAGCGTATCGCCGGCGGCCACGCGATACTGTTTGCTTCCCGTCTCGATTATTGCGTACATAAATATATATCCAAAAAAGGGTGTTAATCAGACCAAAGTGGCTGGATCATGTCAACCCTTCTTTTGCAATAATTTGCCCATCAACTAATTATCGGGCTTTCCCAAGGATACTTTACCTCCATTCCGGGAAATTCGCAATGGTGAGTTTTCAACTGAATCCAAGGCCGGCCCCCCCCACCCCCTGCAACTGAAACCAGGTGAAATTAGGTGAAACTGGGTGAAACCATGTGAAATTAACTGAAAAAAAACTCGAAACAATTGGGACGCACTGGACTCATGGGCCGCGCGGGGTTTTTGGGTCAGTTTTTCGGTCAAGCCTGCTTTTTGTGGTTTGACTGGCTTTGACCGGGTTTGACCGGCGGTCGCTTTATCGTTACAGGCAAGGGGGCAACTCAACTTGTCCGGAGACTGCCGGAAGCTTGCGCTTTGGCCCGACCCAAGCCCGCCCGCCTTGTCTTTCTGCCTTGCCCTCATCACTTAAGAAAGATTAACATTTAAGCGCCATTTGTCAACGGATACTTTTGGATTATTGAAAAGGAGGCCGCGGGCCACGGAGGGCGCGCCATGGCCGCGCAAAGGGGCAAGATAGTGTCGGCCTCCTGTCCGTCGGCTTGCAGGCCCTGCGAAGGGGGAAGTCTTGGCGAAGGGCGATGTGCGCCGATTTCGAGCCGCAGGCTCGACGCTACAACACATTAGGAACGGCCGTTGGTTCCTGGTCTTTGGCCCTGTTTTGATGTCGCCTCTTGCAGGCAAGGTTTTGTTGGAGCGGGGATCAAGGGAAAACCAGGCGGATGGAGGGGGTGGCGGGGACATGGCCGGCGGGCCATTTGGTGGTTGGGGTGGCGTTGCGCAGCCAGTCGTGGTTGAAACTGGCACTGGAGACTTGTTGGGCGCTGCCATCACCGAGCAATATGTTGCCGCCTCCGGCAGTGATTCCGGCCGAGTGCATCTTCAAGGACCATGAAACGGGGCCGGAAATCGGGATGGCGACGTCGTTTCCTTTGCCGCTTGCCGGGGAAAAGCCGGTACTCGGGGTCAGGCTTGGTGCCAGCACCTACATTGCGGTCACCGCTGATCAAAGATTGTGGATGTGCCTCGTTTGCGCTCACGCCGACGAAGTAAGAGACGTTGGTGTTGTCCCAATTGTTGGTGAAACTGGTTGCGGCCCGACGTTCATCCGAGGGGCAATTAACAAGTCTCGGTTCCTGCGCAAGCTCGCTTTGCATGATCGCGTAGTTGGTCCAACAGCGCGCGCCTTGGTCGGCATTGGTGAGGAAGTCCCCCCATCCGCCTTTGGCCACCGTTTGCTCGGCGGGCGTGCGATCTCCGTTGTCTGCGGCCCAGAGGCGGTAAGCGATATAGATTTCTTTGAGGTTGTTCAAACAAGAGATGCGATTGGCAGACGAATGGACCCTTCGCCGCGGCAGAAAGAGCGAGGCGATCACCAAACCAAGAATGATCGTAAGAACGATCACCACGATTAACTCTAGGCGAGTGAATGCGGACAGGGCGGGCGTCGCTTTTTGTTTCATGGGGCCTCCAGGAGTAAGTCAACCACATTTCGGGGCGGAAAGCAAGGAGATTGTGGCATCGGTGCGGGGCGGGGCGCGGCCTTGTTCGACTCTTGCCGCCTGCGGCGGGACGTGCTAAATTGCCGGCATGAGCACTCTGGCTGAGATCGAAACCGCGGTGGGTGCGCTGCCACCGCCGCAACAAGAAGAATTGTTGCGGCATTTGGCGGAGCGCCTGAGAACAGGAGGAGAACCCAAACGCCGCCTGCCGCTTGTGCCCGCCACAGGACACCCCATCACCCAAGAGGAAATTGACGATGCGCTCGATGCCGACTGAGGGCGTGGAGGTCATTTTCGCCTCCGGTCATGCCGGGCGTGGCCGTCCTAAGGATGACGTGTCCGCCACAGAGCAACAAATTCGGCAGGGTTTACCACACGCATCCCTCGACATTTGGCCGGCGGATAATCGGCGATATTGCCCGTGACAAGATAGTCGGCAGAAGCCGCCAGCGCGACGTCAAGAAATGGCTCGTCATCTCGATCTGGCAAATTCAGCGTTGTATTGGAGGGGGCAACCGACAAACCATCCACCTCAAATTTGATCAGCACTTCCCGAACGCGAATCGGGTCAAATTTGAAACGAGGCCGGGCCAGAACCTCCGAGGTACTCGGCAAGGATGCGCTTGTCATGGCAGGTTTGGATGGCTCCTGTCAACGCAAGGGTCAGAATCGCGGCGGGATTTCCCTTGCTGTTCAATAAACCCGACACGACAACGTTGGTGTCGAGCACAACTTTCACTTCCGAAGATGAGTTTGACGGGTGGCCTTGATTTCGGCGTCAATATCGTCCATGGACAAACCGGAAGTGCCATTGGCCTCGGCGGTCTGTTGCAGGGCAACCTGCGCTTGCACCGCGCGCACGCCGCGAAGCGCGGCAAGGGTGGGTTCCAAGCTCTTCGCATCAACGGGCAATAAAACCGCCACAGGCTTGCCTTGAGCGGTGACAACCAAATCCTCTTTGTCCACTGACTTGAGCCACTGGTCGGCCGATTGCTTCTTCAGGTCGTTAATGCTTATAGTACCTCACGATTTATAATCTACCGCATCTGTTCCTGGTTGGAAAGTCCCAATCACCCGGCAACCCAAATCTATTAAAGGTGTGCTCGCGGACTGACCCAAAAGGCAACCTGGTTTTGGATGAAGTTTTTCGCCGGCGAGACGCCGACGGAGGCGGTCGGGACGACCGCTCCCGAAGAAGCCGCCAAGGATTGGGATGGGCTGCCCTCAATCAGCAATCCGCAATTGTATCAGCTCATGGCCATGGCGGCGCTGGCGATTTCGAGGAGTTCCTTGGTGATGTTGGCCTGACGCAACTTGTTGTACTCCAGGGTGAGGTCCTTGATGAATTGCAGGGCGTTGTCGGTGGCGTTTTTCATGGCGACCATGCGGGCGCTGTGTTCGCTGGCCTTGGCTTCGAGGAGGATTTGGTAGATCTGAAAATTCAGGCTGTGCGGGAGCAGGGCGGCCAGCACATGCTCCTGGCTCGGCTCGAAGAGGAACTCGCCGGTCTGCCCGGGGAGCGAGCCGGCCTTGTCCGCGCCCATGCCGGCTTGGACGGGGGCGACTTCACTGATGGGGAGAAGCTGGCGCACTTCGGGCTTTTGCACCAGGGTGGAGACGAAGTTGGTGAAGACGATGTCAACGCGGTCCACTTCGCCCTTGAGGAAGAGGTCGCCGGCGAATTTGGAAATGGCGCGGGCTTCGGCGAAAAGGGGAGCGTCCTTGAAGGTGAATTCGGCGACCATCTGGCGCTTGGTGCGGGCCAGGAACTGGGAGCCTTTGCGGCCGGCGGCGATGAAAACGGCGCCGTTGTCGAACTTGGCCGCCTCGCGCATGAGGTTGCTGTTGAGGCCGCCGCACAGGCCCTTGTCGGTGCTGACGAGGATGACGCCACGGCGCGCGCCCTCGCGTGGTTCCATGAAGGGATGGGTGACTTCCCTGGTCTCGGAGGCGACTTCGGCCAGGACCTTGTTCATGAGGCGGGCATAGGGGCGGCCGGCCAGGGCGGCTTGCTGGGCTTTGCGCATCTTGGACGCCGCCACCATTTGCATGGCCTTGGTGATTTGGGCGGTGTTCTTGACCGACTTGATGCGCCGGCGGATGTCGCGCGTGCTGGGCATGGGCTGCTAACGGTAAGTCTGTTTGAATTCGGTGACGGCGGCCTTGAGATCGGCGATGAGGGGATCGCTCAAGGCTTTTTCACGGCGGATTTTTTCCATCAAGGCCGGCTTGCGGCCGACGAGAAAATCGGTGAGCTTGGCCTGGAAATCCTTGATCTTGTCCACGGCCACGTCGTCCATGAGGGCGTTTTGCACGGTCCACAAAGTGGCGGCCTGGACTTCGACGGCAATGGGGTTGTATTGCTGTTGTTTGAAGACTTCGACGATGCGCTTGCCGCGTTCCAGTTGGGCCTGGGTCTTGGCGTCGAGGTCGGAGCCGAACTGGGCGAAGGCGGCCAGTTCGCGGAATTGGGCCAGGTCGAGCTTGATGCGGCCGGCGACTTGTTTCATGGCCTTGACCTGGGCGGCGGAACCGACGCGGGAAACGGAGAGGCCGACGGAAATGGCGGGGCGGATGCCTTGATAGAACAGATCGGTTTCCAAATAAATCTGGCCGTCGGTGATGGAGATGACGTTGGTCGGGATGTAGGCGGAAACGTCGCCGGCCTGGGTTTCGATGATGGGCAGTGCGGTGAGGGAACCGTTGCCGTATTTCTCGCCGACGCGGGCGGAGCGTTCGAGCAGACGGCTGTGGAGATAGAACACGTCGCCGGGATAGGCTTCGCGGCCGGAGGGGCGCTTGAGGACGAGGGAAACCTGGCGGTAGGCGACGGCGTGCTTGGAGAGGTCGTCGTAAATAATGAGTGCGTCCATGCCGTTGTCCATGAACCATTCGCCCATGGCCGCGCCGGCAAAGGGGGCCAGGTATTGGTTGGTGGCCGAATCGGAGGCGCAGGCGCTGACAATGATGGTGTAAGGCATGGCGCCGGCTTCTTCCAGGACGGCGATGACGCGGGCGACGTTGGATTGTTTCTGGCCGACGGCGACGTAGATGCAATAAAGCGGGCGGTAGGCGGCGTCGCCCGCCGCCAGGGCGGCTTTGTTCAAGCGGGCCTGGCTGATGATGGTGTCAATGCCAATGGTGGTCTTGCCCGTGGAGCGGTCGCCGATGATCAATTCCCGCTGGCCCCGCCCGATGGGAATCATGGCGTCAATGGCCATGATGCCGGTTTGCACCGGCTGGCTGACCGGCTGGCGGCTGATGATGCCGGGGGCGATTTTTTCCACCGGATAATTGGTCTGGGCCGCGATGGGGCCTTTGCCGTCGATGCGGCTGGCCCAGGGAATCCACCACCCGGCCGAGCAAGGCCTTGCCCACCGGCACCTGGAGGAGCTTGCCGGTGGTGCGGACCTCCTGGCCTTCCTTGATGGCGGTGTAGTCGCCCAGGATGATGGCGCCGACTTCCGTTTCTTCCAGGTTCAAGGCCAGGCCGACGATGCCGTTGCCGAAGTCGAGCATTTCATTGAGCATGGCATCGGAGAGGCCCTCGACCTTGGCCACGCCGTCGCCGATTTCGCGCACGGCGCCGACGTTTTGTTTGGCTGACGCCGGTTTTGAGGCCGGAGATTTGGGCTTCGATTTCTTGCAACAAGGTACTCATAAAAATTGACTAGGAACTTTCCCGCAACGCGGCCAGCCGCGCCCGGACGCTGCCGTCATAGACATCGCCGCCGACTTGAATGCGGACGCCGCCGAGCAGGGCGGGATTGCCGGCAAAAACAAAACTCAACCCGGGGCCATAGGCCCGCGCCAAATCGGCGCGCACCAGCGCCTGCCAGGGCGCCGGCAAGTCGGCCGCGCTTTCGATTTTGGCCGTGTGCCGCGTCACGTCCAGTTTCACCAGGCGCTGGAACTGGGAGAGCACGGCCAGGTAACCGCGGGGTTTGCGGGCCGCGAGCAACCCGACGGCCTGGCGCACCCGGTTATCATCGAGCAATCCGCCGGCCTGGCAGCTTTGGAACAACTGCCGGGCTTCATGGCGGGCTTGTTTGGAAATTTTCATGTGGCCCTGTCAAACCTCAGGCGGCCAACTGGCGCCGGGTTTCCTCCGCCAGCCGTTGTTGATCGTCGGCGGTGAGGACTTTGCCCGTGACGGCGGCGGTGGTGCGCACGACCAGGGTGAGGACTTCCTGCTTCAACTCGGCCAGCATGCGGCCGTGTTCCATGGCGGTGGCTTGGCGGGCCTTGGCAATGATTTGCTCGGCCTGGGCGACGGCCTTTTGCGTTTCCTGTTCGTGGACGCGGGCGGCGGCGGCGCGGGCTTCTTCGATCATTTTGGTCGCCTGGACATTGGCCTTGTCCAGCACCTCGCTGCGCAGGGCCTGGGTGCGGGCCAGTTCCTGCTTGATTTTTTCGGCGTTGTCCAAGCCTTCGGCAATGAGCTGGCGCCGCTCGGCCAGGACTTTGAGAATGGGTTTGTAGGCGAACCTGGCCAGGAGAAAAGCGACAATGGAGAAGCTGATGACTTGGGCAAAGAAATGCGGCAAATCCCAGGCAAACTTTTCCGCGGTCTGTCTGCCGGTCTGGGCCAGATCGCTGCCGATGCCGGCAATTAAAATCAAATGATTCATAAAAGGACTGAAAAAAGGCGGGCGCGCCAGCGGCCAGGCGGCGCGCCTGCCCCAGGGTTACTTCATGAGGATGGCGTAGAAGACGATGGCCTCGGCCAAAGCCATGCCCAGAATGGCGATGGCAATGATCTTGCCGAACGCGCCGGGATTGCGCCCGACTGCTTCCGAGGCTTTCATGCCAACCAATCCTACTCCAATGGCCGAACCCAAGCCGGCCAGGCCGACTTGAATGCTGCCATTCACTTCCGCCAACAGAGGCGTTACCATAATCTTGCCTTTCTTTACTTTGTTTTCTCCGGCGTCTCCCGCGATTGAACACGGTCAAGACGTCGAAATTGTTAATCTCAGTGATGCGCCTTTTCGTGCTCCTCCTCGTGCGTGCAAATCACCCCGGTGAAAACGGCGGTCAACAGCATGAAGACCAGGGCCTGCACCACACCCACCAGCAGTTCCATGAAATAAAAAGGCACCGGGAGCAACGCGCTGAAGACCGCCCTGGCCCAGGCGGGATGCTGCACCGTGCGCGACATGGCATCCAGCAGGCTTTCGCCGGCGAAAATGTTCCCGTAGAGACGCAGGCTCAAGGAAATCGGGCGGAAGGCGATGGAAAGCAATTCGATAAAACCCACCAGGAAGAACACGACCACCATCAAGTATTTGAGAATGCCGGAAAGGTCCCCCTTGGGGCCGAAGATATGCTTGATAAACCCCCAAAGACCGTTGGCTTGCAAGGCCCAAACGAGCCAAAGCACCATGAATATCAGGGCCATGGCGGAGGTCATGTTCAAGTCGGCGTTCCCGCCGCGCAGCCACGGGTGGGTCACTTCCACGCCCTCCGGCGCAGACACGCCCCACCCAATCGTTCCCACGCCTGGAATCAGCCCAAACCAGTTGGTGAAAAAAATGAAGATAAAAATCGTGGCAAAAAACCAAAATGTCTTCTTCACCAGGTCGGGACCGATCACGCCTTCGAGAAAGCCATAAAGGCTTTCCACTATCCATTCCCAGAAGTTCTGCGCGCCCTCGGGGACCCGTTTCATGTGGCGCGTGGCCAACCGGGCGAAGAGGATCACCCCCAGCGCCACAATCCACGTCACCAGCATGGAATTGGTCACCGGAAAGGCGCCGATGTGAAAAATCTTGCTCGCGCCCGAGGGCAATCCTTCCGGCCTGGCCTCCTGCGCGGCGGCGGCGGAGTCCCCGGCGCCGGGCGCCCCCTGTTCCGCGGCCCGCCCCGGCAGCGGCAGCAACAACAACATGACTGCAAATAAGACTGATCTCATTGAGAAAGAGTTCAGGAAAGTGCCTCATCGTGAAATTTTTCACAAGCGTTTTTTTAGCCTTTCCCGCACCCTGGTCGCATGCCGGCTTCGTCGAGCCTTCCTGCTGGCTCAACGGGGTCTGGGACCGATAATCAAAACCCGGAATCACCAATAACACATTCTCAATCGAAAACTCTCGATTTCCGCCCTGGAGCACTGCTTCGCGGGTTCTCAGAATTGAAAATTGGTGATTGAGAATTGGCCATCGGTAATCTCGACAAAGGTGAGATGCGCCCCCGGACCGCTATGGCGGGGCCGGTCCCTGGGTGACTTCCACCAACTCATCCGGCCGCAGCCATTTGGCGAAGGCGGCCCGGACATCCCTGGCCGTGAGTTTGACGTAACGCTGCGCCGCCAGCGTCGGCTCGTCCAGCGGCAGGTCCAGAATCGAGCGCGCAAGCCAGCCGGCGGCGACGCGGTCCACGCTGGATTCGGAAAGGGGAATGTCGCGCAGGAGCAGCACCTGGGCCTGGCGCAGCTCATGGGCCGTCACATTCTTGGCGCTGATCTGCTTGAGGTTGCTCACGATCATGGCCCGGGCCTTGGCCACGTTGGGCGGATCGCAGGCATACTCCACCTGATAAACACTGCGCGTCAAACCGATGTTCAAAGAGGAGGAAACAAAATAGACCAGGCCGCTGTTCGCGCGCAGGTCGCGATACAACCGGGTGGCGTAAAACGCGCCGCCCAGCACATGATTGCCCAGCTCCAGGGCGTAGTAATCCGCATTGGTGCGGGTCACGCCCAGGGTTTGGGCCAGAGTGGTTTTATCCTGCACACGGCTGGCGTCGGGGACATCGGTGGTGGCGGTGGCATTGGTTGGGGCCGGCGGGAACAGGGTCCCGGGTTTGGGGCCGACCGCCCGCCAACCGCCAAAGTATTTGGAGATGACAGCCTGGGCCTGTTCCGGCGTGACGCTGCCGATGACGACCAGGGTGGTCAGATCGGGCCGGAAAACTTTTTGGTGATAATCCCGCACGTCCTGGATGGTGAGCGACTTGATCGTCTCGGGCGTGGTTTCGCGCTGCGCCGGATCGGTCTTGGGATACAAGGCCGCCCGCAGGGCGCGCCCCGCCAGGTAGTCGGGACTTTGCATTTCGCCGGCAACGGAGGCGGCCAGTTGGGGCTGAAGGATCTTGAAATCCTCCTCCGGCAGCGCCGGAGAAATCTCATTTTCGGCCAGCAACCGCACCCCGCGCTCGAATTGGCCGGCCAGCACCTGCAAGGAAAAATCGTCGCCGGGCGATTCGATGGCGCCGATGTCGTCCAGGGCCTTCTGGAAGGCCAGGCGATCCAGCGTGGCGGTGCCGTAGGAGAAAAGCTGCCCCAGGGCCTGGTCCACCCCGTCCTTGCCCTCCGGCGCCTCCATTTTCGCATTAGTCTTGACACGGCCATAAACACTGACGGTGTCGCTGATCGTCTCGGTTTGCACGATCAGCCTGAGGCCGTTGGGCAGGGTCGTCACCACCGGATGCAAGGTGGAGGCGGGAATGGCGAGCCGTTGCGTCGCGTTCCGCGCCCACGACGGCAGGCTGGCCCCGCTCGCCTTGGAGGACCCGAAGGATTCCTTGCCGCCGAAGCCCTTGGAGGAAACCGGCTTGCCGGAAGGCTGCGGCGTCAAAATCGCGGTGATGGCCTGATCGAAATTAAGGCAGGTCCCGGCCAGGCGATTGACCTCCGCGACGGTGACCCGCCGCAGGGCTTCGATGTCGTCGTCCGGCGATTGCCGCCCTTCGCCCGCCACCGCCTGGGACCAGGTCATGGCCAGCCCCGAAACGGAATTCTTTTGAAATTCCGCCGTGGCGATTTCCCGGCGTTTGGCCGCCTCGACCAGCTCCGCCATCACGCCGTTGGTGATTTCCGCCGCGAGAATGCCGCGCACTTGTTGCGCCAGCAGCGCGGAATCGGCTCCCGCCGGAAAGGCGGCGACGGCGTAGCCCAGGCCGGCCTGCTGCATCCCCTCGTAGGAAAACCCGGCGTACAACGCCTTGCCTTCCGGCACCAAGCCGTAGAGCTTGCCGCGCTGGCTGCTCAACACGTCGGACAGAATTTGCGCCGCCGCGTATTCCGGGCTGTCCGAGCCGGGCAAACGGAAGCTCAGCACGACCAGTCCGTAGGGCAGATCGGTATCCAGTTTCTCTGTTGCCGCCGCCACCGGTTGAAAGGAAAACTCCGGCCGCGGCGGAAGTTTGGACGGGGCAATGCCGCCAAAGAACTTTTTCACCTGCGCCAGCGCCTGGGCCGGCTGCACATCGCCGGCGATGACGAGAATGGCGTTGTTGGGCGCATACCAGGTTTGGTGAAACTGTTTCAGCATGGCCCCGGTGGTTTTATCAAAAGACGGCCGCGTGCCCAGGGCGTCGTGCTCGTAGGGCGTTCCCTTGAACATGGCCTGCAGGAGTTTCACTTCGAAAACATAGACCGGGTTCGACAAATCCTGCGCCACTTCCTGTTCAATCGCGCCCCGCTCCTTCTCCCACAAGGCCTCCGTGCTCAACAGGTCCCGCATCCGAATCGCCTCGATGCGCAGCGCCACGTCCAAATCCTCCGCCGGCGCGGTGAAAAAATACTGGGTGATGGCCTGCTGCGTGTCGGCGTCGAACTCCCCGCCCAAACCCGCCGTCACGTCGGCCAGTTGATCGGCCGACAAACCCGGACTGCCGCGAAACATCATGTGTTCGGCCGCATGCGCCATGCCGGGAAAATCGGCCGGGCATTCATCCGAGCCGACTTTATAGTTGATGACCGTCGTGACCACCGGCGCGAGCGGGTTCTGCACGATGATGACGCTCAGTCCGTTGGAGAGCGTGGAGCGCACCACGTTCTTTTCCGCCGCCATTCCGGCGGCCCCGCCGCGCAGGTCGGCCCCCCACGTCAGCGCGGCCAGGCAGATAACAATTCTCAACTGGAAACGATTTTTCATGGGCGCAAACCTAACCCCATCGCGCGGCTTCGACAAGAACGCGTTGCCTTGTCGAGGCAGCAAGGCGGTTAACGGCAGCTTGTTTGGAGTGCGGGAGCTTGCTCCCGCTTTTCGCAAACTGCGGCTGCCGAAACGGCTCTTTCCGCACCCGTTCCCTCCCGGCATGTAGCGTTGCGCCTGTGGCGCAAGGCCCGATGCTTCCCGCTTGCGGGGAGCGCGCGTCCCGATTCCGAAGCCCCTCCGCCTGGCCGCCGTCTTTTGCCCGCGCGGATGGAGCCGGCGGAAATTTCGGCTGGACAGATGCGCCAAATGGGTGTCTTTTGAGCGCAACGTTATTTACAGCCATGATTGTCCAATTCACCGGCCTTGCCACACTGGCTCTGCTTACGCAGACCACCACCATTTTTTTCGCCGACTCCTGGAAGGAAAAGTTGCAGAAGGCGCTGCCCTTGATCGGTCATCGCAACTGGATCGTGGTCGCCGACTCGGCTTACCCGCTGCAGACGGCGCAGGGCATCGAGACCATTCGCGCCAATGCCGATCCGTTGACGGTGGTGCGGGAGGTTTTGGCCGAACTGGCCAAATCCAAGCACGTCCAGCCGGCGATCTTCACCGATGCGGAGTTGAAATTCGTGGCGGAGAAAAATGCGCCCGGCATCAGCGCCTATCGTGACGCGCTGGGCGCGATGCTGGCGGACAAAAGCGCCCAAGTCCTGCCGCACGAGCAGATCATCGCCAAGCTGGACGAGGCGGGAAAAACCTTCAAAGTGCTGCTGATCAAAACTCCGCTGGCCCTGCCCTACACCTCCGTTTTCTTCCAGCTTGACTGCGGCTATTGGAACGCCGCCGCGGAGAAGGAATTGCGCGGCGTCATGCGCGCGGCCGGGCAATAGGTGGTGCCGCCTGCCCTGTAGCGGCGGTCTATGACCGCCGCCAAAACGCTTCTTGTCGCCCCCGTCGCGGTCCTGCGTGTAGCCGTGAGCTTGTGGCGCAAGGCCCGATACGTCCTGCTTTTCCCAAAGCGGCGGCAAGCCGCCGCACTCCAAAGGAACCGAGAAAGACCTTGTTTCCGCCGCCGCCATTTGGCTTACTGCGTGGTCAGGTTGCTCAAGATTATGAGGTTACGCATGCTCCGCACGCATTTCCGCTGTCAAGAAGGCCGCGCCAGGGCCGTGGCGGAGGCGGGGCCATTGTTCATTTTGCATTTTGCATTTTTCAATTGCCATGACGCTGCTGGAAATCACGCGACTTAAGAAATCGTTCCTCACCCCCGATGGGGAGACCCACACCGTGGTGGACGTGGCCTCGTTTTGCATGGCGGACCAGGCGCACGTGGCGCTGAGCGGGGAAAGCGGTTCGGGCAAGACCACCCTGCTCAATCTCATCGCGGGAATTCTCAAGCCCGATTCGGGCTCGATCGTGCTGGCCGGGCGCGAGATGTCGGCCCTGGGCGAACCGGCGCGCGACCGGCTGCGGGCCACGACGATCGGTTACATTTTTCAAACCTTCAATCTGTTGCAAGGCTATACCTGCCTGGAAAATGTTCTTTTGGGGATGTCCTTTGGGCCGGGTGTGGACCGGGAGTTCGCCCGGTCGCTGCTGTCGCGGGTGGGGTTGGACAAGCGGCTGAAACATTATCCCCGCCAGCTTTCCACCGGGCAACAGCAGAGGGTGGCGGTGGCCCGCGCCCTGGCCAACCGGCCAAGGCTGGTGCTGGCCGACGAGCCGACCGGCAATCTGGACCACAAGACGGCGACCGAATCCCTCGCCCTCATCCGCGAAGCCTGCCGGGAAAACGGGGCCGCCCTGCTCCTGGTCAGCCACGATCGCGAGGTGCTCGGCCAGTTCGAAACCGTCCAGCCCCTGCACCTGATCGACCAGGCCGCCGCCCAACCGGAGGGAATGAAATGAGTCTTTGGCGGATGGCGCGGCGGCGCCCGCGCCGGCCGGCGTTGTCAACCATTATTACGGCGCCTCCCGCCGGGCTGGGCGCGGAGTCGGTTTGTTTGCAGTATGGACAGCCGCGGGGGAGGGCCGCGCCGGAAATCAATTGTGGCCCGGGGAGGCGGGCTGGAGGGGGAGTTCGAGGGTGAAGGCGGCGCCCCGGCCGGGCCCGTCGCTGTGGACCCGGAGTTCGCCGCCCAGTTGCTTGGCGGCCAGGGCGCCGCTGTGCAGGCCAAAGCCGTGGCCGTCCTTGCGGGTGGTGAAGCCGTGGGCGAAGATCCGGGTCAAGTTGCCGGGCGAGATGCCGATGCCGTTGTCAATAACGGAAATTTTCACGCGATAGTTGCCGTTGAGGCCCACGCGCAAGATGATCCGCTTGTGGGCGGGGCCGCCTTCCTCGCAGGCGTATTTGGCGTTGCCGATCAAATTGACGAGGATTTGCAAGACTTTGTGTCTGTCCACCTGGACGGCGGGCACCGGGGCATAATCGCGCACGACCTGGATGCCATGCCGCTCCAAGCCGCCCAGATTCATGCGCAAGGCATCCTCCACCAGCCTGTCCGGCGGCAACTCCTCCACCAGGCCGGCGACCCGGCCGTAATTTTGCTGCATGGCCACAATTTCGTTGATGTGCTCGATGTTGCGGCTCAACAACTCCAGTTCCTCCAGCATGGCGGCGTGGTCGCTGGCGAGCAAATCGGAGATGGCGCCCAGATAAGCCGGCAACTGTAGGCCTTTGGGATCGTGGGCGAGAAAGGCCGGCAAATCATGGGCGTGATCCTGGAGCAGCGCGGCCGCCTTGCCCAGGTTAGCCACCTTGGAATTGCGGACCTTGTTCATGATCATGCTGGTGGAGATATTGACGCTGGTCAGGACGTTGCCGACGTTGTGCAGCACGCTGGTGGCCACTTCCGCCATCCCGGCCAGGCGGGAACTGAGCACCAACTGTTTATGGACTTCCTCCAACTCGGCCTCGCTCTGCCGGCGCTGGGTAATATCGGCGAAGGTGGCGACATATCCGGCTATCTTCCCCAGACTGCCCAGGCGCGGCGAGGCCAGACAGTTGACCCAGCAGATTTGCCCGTCCGGGCGCAACAGGCGGAATTCCGCGGACCAGGCCTTCCCGGCCGCCGCCGCCTCCGACCAGGATCGTGCCACCCCGGCGCGGTCGTCGGGATGAACCGCCTTGCTCCAACCCCAACTCGCCGGCCCGGCCGCATCCCGGCCCGAAATTTCCGTCCCGCGCGGGTTCACGTAAGTGCAGACGCCGAGCGCATCCGTTTCGACCACCCCCACCGGCAGACAGGCGGCGAGCTTGCGAAAGCGTTCCTCGCTGCGCCCCAGTTCCTCGGTACGTTGGGCCACGCGGCGCTCCAGCCGGGCATTGGCGCGCTGCAACACCCCGACCCACCCCAACGTCAGGGCGGCCCCCACCAGCAATGCGCCCAGCACCCAAAGAACGCGGGTGGGCGTCCACCAGGCGGCGCGTTCCAACAACACCAGGCCCCCGGCGGAGCGCAGGCGCAGTTCAAAGGAGCGCACGTCAAGATTTTGATCCACCTCGATCAAGCAGACGCCCGTGACCTGCAGGCGGCTGCCCGCGGGAAATTCCTCGATGTTTCTGGCATTGTTCAGCCGCGCTTTGAAGATGACATTATTGGCGCCCCGCAACAAGAGGGTTCGCTCCGAAGGCCCATGCCGCCACTCCAGCACGACCGCTGGAATGGTCACCAACTCCGCGTCAATGCGGCCGCTGGCAATCTCTTCCATCGTCACCGCCAGAGGAAGCGGGGCCGGGCCGGCGGCCAGACGGCGAAAACTCCCGTCCTCAATGACCAGGGCGTGGTCGGTTTTCTCATAAAAGCCGATGACGTCCACCTGGTCGCCCGGTTTGGCCCCGCCCATCTCCGAGGTGCGCACCTCGATGCTGTTGGTTCCCTGGCGCACGAACAAGGCCTCGCCCGGCAGCAGCAAGGTCGCCACACCCTGGATATGAATTTGCTCGCCCGCCCGTTTCTCCGCCCTATGACCCAAAGAAGCCAGGGGGGTAATGGGGAGCGAATAGGGATCTGACCGGGCCGCCGCCAGCATCGTGACCTGGTCAATGGAGGGCACGAGCAATTCAGCGGTGATAAATTGCTCTTTGCTGTTGAAGGATCCACAGGCTACGCCATGGATGCGGACCCGCGAGTTGACCCAGCCGGACGCAGCCAGTTTTGTGGGCGGGGAAACCGAGACTTTCAGTCTCTGCGCCCGGCCCATGGCGACCTCCAAAACCAGGAAATCATTGGTCATCATCGTGGCCGAACGAACCAACCCATCCACCTCGACCCATTGGCAATCGGCCCGTCCGGCCCGCAAATCGGGGAAGGAAACCTTGAGCGGCTTGGGAAACTCGCCCGGCCCGATGTGGTGGAAAACCGGCTGGCTGATGGTGGGGGCGTAAACATTGGCATCCGCTTTCCCTTCCAGCTCCACCAATTGTCCGGCGGCGGCGGGAGGCAGGCGATTGGTCCAAAACACGGCCACGCCGGCGGTTTCATCCTGCACGAAGCCGTACCTGGCGCCCGGGTCCACGAACGTCATCACGCCGCGCAGCCTCACATGGTTGGACAGCGCCAGTTGATCCGCCGGCAGTTCCAGCACTTGGATGGCGTTGGTGAGAACGGGGCGGGCAATGGCAACCGGGGCGGGAGCGATGGCCGGGGTGTCGTCCGCGGCCGGGCACAAAGGGGCCGCCAACAACAACGCCGCGGCCAGCGAGGCCGCCTTCCGCCGGGAATGGGCGCCATTCTCCGTGTTCAGTTTTTTCGACATGGACATGACGCAAAGCCAGAGAGTCAGTGACTCTATATCGGCAAAATGGCGGTGCGACTTGAGCCGGAAAGGGCACCCCCTCGGCAGGGTGAGACATCTCCAATCCCTGGGAGGACTTAACGTGCGGAGCGATTAAAAGTCGGCCCGAACGTCTGCGACAATGGTGCTTTCGATGGGTGGAACCGGAGCGACATGGCCGTCGCCAAAGGTGGCATCGGATTTGCCGCCATGCCGGATGCTTAAATAATTGTTGTCGCCCCCTGCCGGGGTCAGCGGTTGAAAGCGGCCGCATTCCAGCACCCAGGTGCTGCCCGCCGCGACTTCCAACGGCGGCTCGTCGCTGGGTTTGAGCAGCGCCACCGGTTCGGCCAGCATGATCTTGTTGGCCAGCGCCCGCACCTGCGTCAGCTTGAATGGATACTGCACCCCGGCGTCCATAATCGTGGTAAAACCATGATTGATCCCATTGTCCACGTTGAAACTGGTGAATTCGTAACTGAAATAATAAACCGGCGTCCCATTGGCGATCCGGCTGCTGTCATTCAGATCCAGCGGACAGCGGAAGATATTGGTGCTCGCCCTGGTGCCCAGTTGCTGCAGCATCGGGCTGTCCGACAGACTGTGGATGGAGCCATCGGGAAAGGGGTAGGCGTTGGTCGGCACCCGCCAATAAATCCAATCGGACAGTTCCGGTCCATAGTCGTTGCGCGAGGCCGAGCCGGCGAAAAGTTGCCGGTTGTCATCAATATAAAAAAACATGCCCAGGCCAATTTGCTTCATGTTGCTTTTGCAGGAAGCCTGGGCGGCCGCCTGTTTGGCCCTGGCCAGCGCGGGCAGGAGCAGCGCCGCCAGAATGGCAATGATGGCGATGACCACCAGCAATTCGATCAGAGTGAACGCCCTGCTCCGTGCCGATGCAAAATGAGGCCGGTTTGTCATGGGATTAAAGTGCCAGCTATGAACACTATAATACCGACCTTTCAATTTCTCACAAGTCACCATAATTGGCGATGGGGAAAGCCTTGGAAGACCGCAGGAACAGGATGAAGCAAGGATTCAGCAAAGAAAACTCCCTTCTTGCGGCGTCTCAATCTTGGCGGGTCGCGCCAGCGCCGGGCGGGTGCTCCCCTGCCCTCCCGGCGCGACCGGAGTGGGCGTGCTGCCACCCTGGAATGAGGCGTGGCCTTGCAAATTTCCATTACGCCCTCACTCCGCCGCCAGGGTCTTCTCGGCGGCTTGCTCCCATTGGCGGGAGAGAAGCTCGAGACGGGTGGAGTTATCCGACCACTCGCGGTTGAGGCTCATGGCCTGGCCCGGCTGCCGGTACACCTCGGGGGTTTCCAATGCGGCGGTCAATTCCTTTTGGCGGGTTTCCAGTTGGAAGATTTCCGCCTCCAATTCGGCGACGCGCTCCTGCTGCGCCTTGCGCTGGCTGGAGCGGGCCTGCCGTTGTTCGGCTTGGATGCGCTTTTGCCCTTTGCGGCCGGCCTTGTCCGCCGGCGGCGCGGCCGCGGCTTTTTGCCCCGGCACGGCTCCGGCCGGCGGGGAGGCGGCGGCGGTTTTGTCCAAATAGTATTGATAGCCGCCGGGGAAATGGGTCAGCCGGCAGGCCTCGACGCGCACGACGTGGTTGCAGAGCTGGCGGATGAAATAAACGTCGTGGCTGATGAAGATGAGGGTGCCGGTGAACTGGCGCAAGGCGGCGAGCAGTGAGTCAATACTAGGAATGTCCAGGTGCGTCGTCGGCTCGTCCATCAGCAGCAGGTTGGGCGGATGGAGCAGCAGCTTGACCAGGGCCAGGCGGCTCTTTTCCCCGCCGCTCAGGACGGTCATCTTTTTGAAAACGTCGTCCCCGCGAAAGAGGAACGCGCCCAGCAGCGTGCGGATGGATTGTTCGGTGATGCGCTCGGGGGTGTCCAGCGCCTCTTCCAGCACGGTGCGGCCGGGCTGGAGCATGTCCACACGGTATTGGGAATAATAACCGGTTTTGGCATGGTGCCCCAGCTCGCGCAGGCCCTGCCGGGGATGGACCACCCCGGCCAGGATTTTCAGGAGGGTGGATTTGCCCGCCCCATTCGGGCCGACCAGCACGGTGCGCTGACCGCGTTCGGCCTGGAAATCCACGCCGCGGTAAATGACGTTTTGGCCGTAGGCGTGGTGAATGTCCTTGAGGGTAATGACCTTCAAACCGCTGCGCTGGGGTTGGGGAAAGCGGAAATGGATTTGCGGACCGGCGCTGGCGGGGGCCTCGATCTTTTCCATGCGCCCGACCTGTTTGAGCTTGCTCTGGGCCTGGGCGGCTTTGCTGGCCTTGGCGCGAAAACGCTCGACGAATTCCATGTGATGGGCGATTTCGCGCTGCTGGTTTTTGTAGGCGGCCAGCAACTGGATCTCGGCGGCCTGGCGCTGCACAAGGTAATCGTCATAGTTGCCGCGGTAGCGGATCAATTGGCGCTGGCGCAGTTCCCAGATCTGGTTGGTCAGTTGGTTGAGAAAAGCGCGGTCGTGGGAAATGAGGAGGATGGCGCCGGGATATTGGCGCAGGTAATCCTGGAACCATTGCAAGGATTCCAAATCGAGGTGGTTGGTCGGCTCGTCCAGCAGCAGCAAGTCCGGGGACTGGACCAGGAGGCGGGCCAGGTGGGCGCGCATGACCCAGCCACCGCTCATCTCGCGCAAGGGACGATGGAAATCCGGTTCGCGGAAACTCAAGCCGGCCAGGATTTGTTTGGCCCTGGGTTCGAGTTGATAGCCGCCCAATTGATCGTAGCGGGCGTGAATGTTGTCATGGTAATCAATCTCATGGTGGGTGGCGGCCTCTTCCGACTCGGCGGCTTTGATCTTCTTCTGCAAGTCCGCAATTTCCGGATTGATGGCAACGGCCAGTTCCAACACGGTTCCATCCCCGGCGGGGGCGGTTTCCTGGGGCAAATGGCCGACGCTGGCATTTTTTTCCAGCGTGATGAAG
Organism: uncultured Verrucomicrobiae bacterium; assembly: GCA_963707025.1. Classification (GTDB taxonomy): domain Bacteria; phylum Verrucomicrobiota; class Verrucomicrobiia; order Limisphaerales; family Palsa-1400; genus JBEKOF01. The sequence goes on from CAVPOM010000014.1 coordinate 277,993, forward strand.
CCGGCATCGGGGGACTCGGTTTGGAGAATCATGGAGAAGAGGGTGGATTTGCCCGCGCCATTAGGCCCGACCAGGCCGATGCGGTCCTGGCGGCCGGCCTGGACGGAGACGTTCTCAAACAACGTCTGCGGTCCGTAAGATTTGGCAAGCTCTGAAATGGTCAGCATGAGCGGCCCATTATAGCCCCGAAGGCAGGGCGAATGAAGTGCAAAATGCAGAAGGCGGAAAGCACAATGGAGTGGTGGAGTTTTGGAGCGACGAACTGGCGGGGTAATGGGCATGCTTGTTCAAAAAAACACCTTGATTGGGCTTGATTGGGCCTAATCTGGAAAACTCCTTTTTGAGCGCAAATGGTTCATGGAAAGGTACTTCCATTGATTTTCCGCAGAAATGCGCAAAAGGCCCGAGGCGGGTCCGAAACCAAAGGAATTCACCACGGATTTCGGGGATTTCACGGATAAGAAAGACCTTTCATCGCCAAGAGCCCAGGACGGCAAGACGCCGAGCCAGAAAAGACTCTTAGCGCCCTTGGCCTTTGCGTGAAAACAACACGGTGAGACACCATTGGGGGGGCCGTGGCGCATGGTTCCATCGTTGGTCATGGTTAAACAAGTGGTTTGACCGGTTTGACCGGACGGAGACAACGGCAAAAGGCCGCCTGGGCGGAATCCTGGTCCCGTCGCCGTCCGCTGCCACTGTTGCCCTTCCCTGCTCACTATGCAAATTTTAGCATGTAAATTCGGGCTGTCAAGGGATATATGCGGATTTTCGCAAGGCCCTGATCATCGCCCGCTGGCGCACTGATGCGGACTTGATTGAGGATAATGAGCTTTCCGCGGAACCAGGGCGCGGTGCAGGCACCGGCGACGTTGCAGCCGGCGCCCGGTACAGTTTCCTGAACATAGGCGGTTCCTGGTTCCACATTGCCGCGCGGTTCTCCATGCAATGGTAAATGCAAAAAGTCATGGGTGACAATTTTCCGTTTTCCAGGGCATCCTGTTTTGTTTCCTCAGTTGCCGCCGAGGCGATTCTCCTGTAGAAATTTCCCATGCTTAAGGCCGCCAGCTTTGAATCATTCGAGAAGGAACTGTCGCGTCTGACCGGCATGTTCGAACGCAGTCTGGCCGAGCTTACAAGTTCCGGCTACGTGGAAGCGCAACTGCGCGACGATTTTCTGAACCCTTTCTTCCGCTCGCTGGGCTGGGATTTGGAGAATAGCGCCGGACTGATTCAAACCAAGCGTGAAGTTGGTAGTGGGCTACTTTGAATTCTGGCCCCGTTGACAGCCGAACGGAAGCCGTTTTGGATTTCCGAAAAAATCGGAAAAGCATTGCCATTTTTGGGTTGGATGATGCACGCTTTGGTTATGGAAATATTCAAAGTTGCTCACCTTCAGGAGCAGGGTCAGGACATGGTGATTGTTATTGTAGGCCCGGCTTTCGCGTCCATGTCATCCGCAGACCAAGATGATGGTCGGGATGTTTTACAGGTTTGTGCCGAAAGTGCCGGTCTTGCGGGTCTTGTTGTTCCCGTGTGGCGGGAGGGAAACCGGGCTAGGTTTGTCGCGCCACTTAATTGGCATCCCTTTTTTCAATCGCTTACGTGGGATGACATTATTCGCAATATAAATGGGGAGCTTCATTGCGGCTAATGCCGCGGAATTGGGGGTTGCAATATCCCCCAAAACCTTGGCTTTTTCCGCCTCTGACAGTTTGGGGATTTGCTGCTTTTTTTGTCTTTTCATAGTTTTGTTTTATGTTAAAATGGAGCCGTCTTAAAATTTAGCGTAGCGGTAAGGGTCGAGCGAAAACCTGACGACCCGGAACGGGAAAGGGCAAAATGAAATGTTCCTGCATTCACTGCGAACAGCATTTGGAATTTTCCGAGGCTCAACTTGGCTTGGAAATTGAATGTCCGAATTGTGCCCAGAGAACCACCCTGTCGAGGCCACCGCGTCACGCGGGGGATCGTGGCAGTGTTGCCAGAGATCGGACTATAGAAGATGTAATTTTCCGTCGGTCGGGACTTGCACCTCCTGCGCCCAGCCGGAGCGTGGAGGAGCAGAAGAGGGCGCCGCTCTGGTGGCTTGGGGGTGCTCCGCGTGATTCCCGCGAAGGCAGACTGTATCAGAGGATAGTGCTCTTGCTTGGGGGCGCGATGTTGATCGCCTACATGGTTTGGGGGATCGGACGTGACATCAAATATGGCCCGCTGCCGGATACGTCGTATGATCCCACCGCCATGAGGGTTAGGGAGTTGGAAGGCAATTTACGGCATGGAGACATCGAAGTGAACGGCATGAGGACCGAAACCGATGAGGAAATCCACCGTCAGGCCGTGGAGTGGCAAAAGGAGGAGGCTCATGGTGTTCACCCATGATTCGTCATCAGCGCAACGATCTCCTCAATGTCCCAAACATGGTCCGCGATCTTCGCCTCCATCGCTGGCGTCACCCTCAGAGTTTGGTGAATACGGCAAAAGTTGTAGTGCATAAAGTGGAGCGCAACTTGATGCTTGTGGTTTTCGATTTTCTTCGAAAACGCATTCGTGAGTCGGGTGAACCGGCGGGCATTCATGCGGACGGTCAAGTTCTGGCGTTCGATATGGCTGGTGGAAACAAGGTGGGTTTCCGGCTGGCCGCTGATGCACTTTTTGCGCGCCCCAATGCAGACAGGCGGCGAATACCGGGCTTCCGTGACCGGGCCGTGTTCGTTGCCGTATAGTTTTATGAGTTGAGCGTAATCAATCTCTGACCCAAAAGCCCCCTCAACGGCTTCCACGTAACATTTCAGCCCGTCTGAGGTCAACTGGACACGGCTGGCCAGCCTTGGCGCGAGGTCGTTAATGAACTTGTAAGCGTCTGTGGCGTCCCGCTTTCCGACGTGGAAACAGGGGACTAATTTTGAGTCCGAAGCCAGCGCAATCCATGTCCATGTGTCGCCAATCCCCCCCACGCCTTTCAAATGTTCTGGCACGTTGGCTTGTTTGCACTTCGTAAACGTCCAGACCTCATCAACCTGCAAAACCTTGCAGGGCAGGTTCACCATGACCTTATCCATGTAATCCGCGCAAGCCTCACCACCGTCAATCAGCATCCGTTCAACGGTTTTCTTGGCCGCGCCGGTGAGCCTGGACGTTGCCCGCATGGAGCAACCCTCAACGAGATGGTGGAGGATTTTCGCCCTCTTGTCTGTTGCGAGAATGTTCATATTTTATATTCGTTGACGGAGTGAGCGGGAAATCATTTGACCTCCGCCAAAACCTGTGGCACCTTCAAGGCGTAAATGGTGGATATGGCGGGATTCAAACCCGCGCCGACGAATTCTACTTGTCGCGGCCCTTCACAGGCATACCCCATCGCTTACGCCTACGGCGGTCAGGTTCTCTGTCACGAGATTATCACCTGACCGCCGTTGCCCATTTATGTCGGCCCTCCACGCACGGCGTTTCTAGTTTGCGCAAGGGCTATCGGTTTAGCCTCACATGTTGAGTTTCGCATAGTTTGGATTTTATGTCAACCCAACATGTTAATAATCAAACACTTGCACAATGCGTGACGCATATTGTTTTCTGCGTGATGCAAGTAACTTCCTGCGTGGTGCAGATTATTTCCTGCGTGGTGCAGGTTTTCTGGTGCGTAGAGTAGATTTAACTTTTTTTGAAGATTTTTTTCGTGAGCGCCGTTTTTTCTCTCGATTTTCGCGGGCTTGCTCTGTCCAGCTTGCAGAAGCTAATTTCCGCATCCGAATCCGAATGTTCTCGCGCTTCCAATTGGGCAGGGACATTCCAATCCAGAGGCGTGTGTGATACGCGGTATTCTCGTTGAATAAAATTCTGGAATGCGCCTCATATGCGATCTCAATCCAATCCGACGAGGCATCACAAATTACGTCGGGTATTTTACCTTGGTAATCCCTTAAAAACATCCGATAGAACTTCGGGCGATCCTCTAGCCGCGTGGTTGGCATCGCATAAACAAGGAGGGCCTTAAAATCAATTGGCCAGACTGCTTTTTTGGGGCGGCCCACGCCATGATTCAACCCCATCAAAGCCCGCGAGGAAAGCTCGAAAGTCAGCCCTTTTTCTTGGGCTTTTTGATTGGCGGGGCGATGATGGGCTTATTGCTGATGGCGATCACCTCCTGCATTACGGAGTACGCGACCTGGTTGGAGTCGCCTTTGCGCTTTTTGGCTGGTTTCATCATCCCGGCAGATTATCATGGAGGGGATGACGGATGGAAATCTTATTTCAAAGTAGCCCACTACCGTGAAGTTGAAATCGAGAGCCGCACGGAAATTGGCGGGCGGCAAAAGCGGGCCGATTATCTTTTCCGCACCGATGGTCATGACCGGTTTATTTGCGAAGCCAAGAAGCCTGCGGAGGAGTTGCACTCGGGCCAGGCTTTCCAAGCCAAACGCTATGCTTGGAACAAGAATCTGCCTCTGGCCATTCTGACCAATTTTGAGGAATTCAAAATTTACATCGTCGGCGGCAGGCCGTACATGGAGGAGCCGCTGGCCGGTCTTTGGAAAACATGGCGCTTTCGCGAACTCCCGCTGGTGGCGCAGGAGATTTGGAACCTGCTGGCCCGCGACAAAACCGCCGCCGGCAGCATTGACCAGTTGATTGAAACACTGCCAAAGACCCCTGTGGGCAAAGGCAAGGCCCGCCAGCAATGGCTCCTCAAACCCGACCCTTCCCGCGCGATCGATGTGGAGTTTTTGAATTTTCTGGACCAAGCCAGGCGCGAACTTGGGTTCGACCTGATGCGCAATAACGACCGGGCGGACCTGCTCGAAGGCAACAAACTCAACGAAGCGGTCCAGCACATCATGGACCGCATTCTCTTTCTCCGCATCTGCGAGGCCCGCGACATTGACACAGGAGTATTGCTGGAATCCATCGTCCAGACCTGGGAGAGGAATTACCACAAGGAAGATGCTGTTCGCGCCCACCAAAAGCCTTTGGAACCGCACGAGGAACCGCCGGCTGGTTTCGGTTATGCCGGCCTGCGCGCTGCCAAGGATTCGCTCTGGCGCGCCATCGTGCGCCATTTCCGCGCGCTGGATCGCCGCCCGCCTTCCCACGTTCCCTTCTTCAACGGCAACCTTTTCAAGCCCCACTTTAGCGAGGAATTGGTGGTGGGTGACGGCTGGCTCGCCGGGTTCGTGGCGGATTTGAGCGACGAAGAATCGCCTTACCTTTTCAGCTACATCCCGGTCGAAATCCTCGGCACGATCTACGAGCGATTTCTTGGCAAGGTCGTCCGTCCGCAAGGACGCGGTGTGACCATCGAGGAAAAGCCCGAAGTCCGAAAGGCCGGCGGGGTTTACTACACGCCGCGCTACATCGTCGAATACATCGTGGCGCAGACGGTTGAGAAGCTTCTGCAGCACGCCAAACCGGAAGCCACACTGAAACTTCACTTCCTGGATCCCGCCTGCGGTTCGGGCAGCTTTCTTCTGCGCGTTTTCGAGGTGGTGTGCGAACACTGGCAGCAATGGCTCACGTCCAAACCCGGCGACCGCAAAGGCAAATGGTGCTGGGTGGATGAACCAACCGGGGATGTCCACCTGACCATGGCGCTCAAGCGCCGGATTCTCGCCAGCAACGTCTTTGGGGTGGACCTGGACCCCGGCGCGGTGGAAGTGACGCAACTCTCCCTTTACCTGAAGATGCTGGAGCACGAGAACCGCAACACCCTCCAGCGCCAGCGCGAGCTACTGCCGGACGATGATGAGCCGCTTCTGCCGCCGCTGGAGAAGAACATCCAATGCGGCAACTCGCTCATTGCCTCCGATTTCTCGATGATACCCGACGACCTCGTGCGCGTGCGCGCCTTCGACTGGAAGGTGGGGTTCAAAGACATCATGAAAGAGGGCGGCTTTGATGCAATCGTTGCGAATCCGCCTTACGGAAGGCTGCTCGACCAACCGGGTGAAGATTATGCCTCGGTTCATTTTCCCTGCTGTCAAGGTCTTCCCGATGTTTATCTGGCATTCATTGAGAGGGGTCTTGGCCTCCTCAGAATGAAGGGGCGAATGTCATTCATCGTGCCGTCGGCCTGGCTGGGCGGCCCAGCCTACCGTGCCTTGCGGGAGCGATTGCTGGAGGTTCAAGTTCAAGAGGTCATCGCGTTGCCTTTCGATGTTTTTGCGGACGCCTACATTGACACCGCCACTTTTGTCTTGAGCAAACAAGCGGCTGATGCGAATGCAGCAGTCCGGTGCTTTGCCTTCGCCAAGAAAACAAAACTGGACTCCATTAAACTGACCGAGCGCCAATACAGTCTTGTCCCTCTGTCGGTGTGGAGAGATTCACCTGATCGGAAGTTCGTGCTGTCGGTTGGGCTGGCGAACTTGGTCTCGCGTTTATCCAGGGCATCCAAGACGCGCATTGCGGATTTTGTGGAAATGAAACGTGGAGTGTTGTTTGAGCGGAGCCTTCTGAAACCGACCAAATCGAACAAACAATCGCACCGCTACTTTGAAGGTGACGTTTATCGCTACGACCTGAATTGGGTTGCTCCGAGTTGGGTGGAATATGGCCCGAAGATGCGGGAATGGCCCAAGCAGTTCAGATGGTTTGAAGGCGAGCGTTTATTGATGAGGCGTCTGGTGAACCGCCAGCAGCGCCTGATGACTGCTTCGGCTGAGGAAACCTTCATTACGAACAAAAACCTTTACTCCCTGCTCCTTCGCACAGAGGCGGGGCTGAAGGATGCCGGACTTGGTTTTATGCTCGGGGTATTGAATAGTCGTCTCATCTCGCGACTTTATTTGAGTCAGGTACAACAGGCAACGAAAGACGATTTCCCGCAAGTCACCATTGCCGACGTTCTTGGTTTGCCGTGCCCTGGGCCGACAAGCAGTCTTCTGACGGAGATTTCGGAACTGGGCGGGAAGCTTTCGGCGTTGATGCCCAGGCTGCGGCAGGCGCGGAGCGATTCGGAGCGGCAGACGTTGCAGAACGCCGTCACCGCCGCCGACCAGCAAATAGACGCGCTGGTTTACAATCTCTACGGCCTGACCGAAAAGGAAATTCAACTCGTGGAAGGGAGCACATGAGAACTTCCCGTCGGTTTCCCATACGCGATTCGGTTTGTATCGGTGGCACATCCAGGACCCGGTCCGGTTTGAAAAGGATTTGAAAGTGACGATTCAGGCGCTGGGCTGGCAATCGGGGGGGCGATATTTGCCGTTGCAGAATGACATCGCCTCGGTGGCGTTTTGGTATCAAACCGAGCCGCACAAGAAGTTTCCCAAACTGCCTGAACGGGACGAACTGGAACTGCATTGCAGCAGGACAAATGAAAGGATTTGACAGGGAGGGAAAGGTGGTGTTAAATGAAAGATAACTATTATTACCAAGTAGCTTATGATTAACCCATCGGTTGAGCCGAAATTGAGTCGAAATGAGGGATTGAAAGAGGGATGCCCGACGCTGTGCGGCACGATCAGCCAAACGCTGGCGGATGGGGCGCTGGAGCGGTTTTCGGAGGATGATTATGAGTTTTTGAAGTTTCACGGGATTTATCAGCAGGATGACCGGGACAAGCGCAAGACGGGCAAGGCATACATGTACATGGTGCGGGGCCGGTTGCCCGGCGGGGCGGTGCTGCCCAAGGTGTATCTGGCGTTTGACCGGCTCTGCGGGGCCTACGGGAATAATACGCTGCGGATCACGACCCGGCAGGGATTTCAATTTCATGGTGTGACCAAAGGCAACCTGGGGCGGATGATGAGGGGCATCAACGAGGCGATGGGCACGACGCTGGCGGCGTGCGGCGACGTGAACCGGAATGTGATGGCGGCGCCGACGCCGGCGACCAGCCTGTTGGTGGATGAAGTGCAGCGGCAGGCGAAAACAGTTTCCGACGCGCTCCTGCCCAAGACGCGGGCTTATCACCAGATTTGGGTGGAGGGGGTGCAATTGAAGCTGACGGAAGAGGACGCCAAGTTCGTGGACCCGCTTTATGGGAAAACGTATTTGCCGCGGAAATTCAAAGTGGCCTTCGCCATTCCCCCGCTCAATGACGTTGACGTGCTGACCAACGATTGCGGATTTGTTGCGATCATAGAAAATGGGCGGCTGGAGGGGTATAATCTGACGGCGGGCGGCGGCATGGGCATGAGCCACGGGAACAGCGCGACCTATGCGCGGCTGGGCGATGTGATCGGATTTGTGGGGCCGGATCAGGTGATCGCGACGGCGCAGGCGGTGGTGACGATGCATCGGGATTTTGGAGACCGGAGCAATCGCAAACATGCCCGGCTCAAATATGTGATTGCCGAGCGCGGGGTGGCCTGGTTTCGCGAGGAAATGCAGCGGCGGCTCGGGTTTAAATTCAGGCCGGCGCGTCCGTTTGAATTTACGCGCCAAGGCGATCTGTATGGATGGCAGGAGCAATTTGACGGGAGATATTTTCTGGGTCTGTTCGTGCAGAACGGGCGGATCAAGGACGAGGGGTCGTGGCGGATGAAAAGCGGGCTGCGGCGGGTGGTGGAGGAGTTCGAGCCGGAATTGCGGCTGACGCCGTGGCAGAACATATTGCTGGTCAACATCGAAGGGCAAAACCGCGCGGCCATCACCAAGATTCTGGCCGAGCACGGGGTGGCGGTGGAAAAGCAGGGAACGGTCATTACGCGGGCTTCAATTGCCTGCCCGGCGCTGCCGACCTGCGGGCTGGCGCTGGCGGAATCCGAACGGGCCATGCCCGAGGTGCTGCAGCGGATCGAACAATTGCTGGCGGAGACGGGGTTGAGGGAGGAGGAAATCATCATCCGCATGACCGGCTGCCCGAATGGTTGCGCGCGGCCGTTGATGGCGGAACTGGCTTTCGTGGGCCGGGCGCCGGGAAAATACCAGGTTTACCTGGGTGGCAACGCGGCCAGCACGCGGCTGGGCCGGCTTTACAAGGAGAGCGTGAAAAACGAGGACATCGTCAACGAGTTGCGCCCCCTGTTCGAGCGTTTCGCCCAAGAACGGCTGGCCGGGGAACGGTTTGGAGATTTCTCCGAACGTGTGCTGCTCAAAGAGGCCGCCGCGGCACGGGAGCCTGGAGCGGCGGTAAAAGGGTGAGCATGACTTCCTTGCCGCATTCCCAGGACAGCCAGCTTGCCCCACCGTTGCCGGCGCGGGCCGCTGCGCCCGGGGACGGGCGCACTCCTGGGGAGAGCAGGCTGGCGCCGCCGTTGCCGGCGCGGGAGTTGGCCGAATTAAACCGGCAGTTTGCCGGGCGCCCTTCCCTGGATGTCCTGGCCTGGGCGTGGGCCCGATTCGGCAAGAGGGCGGCCATTGGGACCAGTTTCCAGGGAGCCGGGTTGGTGATGATGCATCTGGCCAAAGCCGCCGGGCTGAATTTTCCCGTATTTACCCTGGACACCGGCCTGCTCTTTGCCGAAACCCTGGCCTTGAAGGAGCGGCTGGAGGATTTTTACGGATTGAAAATCGAAGCCATCGAGCCGGACCTGACGGTGGAGCAGCAGGCGGATGTTCATGGGGCGGAACTGTGGAAGCGGGATCCGGACCTTTGCTGCACGGCGCGCAAAGTTCTGCCCTTGCGGGGCAAATTGGAGGAGCTGGCCTGCTGGCTGACGGGGCTGCGGCGGCAACAATCGCAGGCGCGGGCGGAGGTGCAATTTGTGGAACTGTATCATTTGGATGAAGAAACCGGCCGGGAAATCGTCAAGCTAAATCCCATGGCCCAGTGGTCGCGGGATCAGATCTGGGCACATATTCAGAAGTACAAAATCCCTTACAACCCGCTGCACGATCAAGGCTACCGCTCGATCGGCTGCATGCCCTGCACGCGCAAGATCACCGAGGGCCAGGATGAGCGGTCCGGGCGCTGGACCGGCTTCAAGAAGGTCGAGTGCGGCATCCACACCTTCCTGCCCAAAAAAGTTGACTTTCAAATCTGAGGGCGGATTCTTCCCGCAACAATGAGCGTCCGGTCCTTCCCCAAAAAGCGATATGGATTACCTGTCAAAGCTGGAAAATCAAAGCATCTACATCCTGCGCGAGGCTTTCAACAAGTTTGAAAACCTGGCCATGCTCTGGAGCATCGGCAAGGATTCCACCGTCATGCTCTGGCTGGCGCGCAAGGCCTTTTTCGGGCATGTCCCCTTCCCGCTGGTCCATGTGGACACGAGCTACAAGATACCGAGCATGATCGAGTATCGCGACCGGCTGGTGCGCGAATGGAAGCTGCAACTGGTGGTGGGCAAAAACGAGGCCGTGCTGAAAAGCGGGTTGACCTATCCCAACGGGCGCGCCACCCGGGTGGAATGCTGCGGCACCCTGAAAAAAGACGGCCTGCGGGCGGTGCTGGACAAGCATCATTATACCGGGGTCATCGTCGGGGTGCGGCGGGACGAGGAACCGACGCGGGCCAAGGAGCGCTACTTCAGCCCGCGGGACAAGAACATGGAATGGAACGTGGAAGACCAGCCGCCGGAGTTGTGGGACCAGTTCAAGACTGATTACGAGAAGGGAACGCACATCCGCATCCATCCCCTGCTCCACTGGACGGAGTTGAACGTGTGGGAATACATCGAGCGGGAGAAGGTGCCGGTCATCCCGCTTTATTTCGCCAACGAGAAGGGCGAGCGCTACCGGAGTCTGGGTTGCGCGCCCTGCACCTTTCCCATCAAATCCAACGCGCGCACGGTGCATGAAATCGTGGAGGAATTGCGTCAGACCCGGACGGCGGAGCGCTCGGGCCGCGCCCAGGACAAGGAGAGCGAGGACGCCTTCGAGAAACTGCGGCGGGACGGGTATATGTGAGAACCGCCATGAGCGCTTTTGAATTCAACCTGGAGCGAGGCGGCCTGCCGCTGCTTTTGCGGCGCAAACCATTTTCGAGACAGAGCAATTTCATGGAAACTACAGCGGCACGGAAGCCGGCCAAACGGCCACCTCTCCCCTGCCCTCTTCTCTTGAGGAGAAGAAGGCGCCACATTTTTGTTACATCATTTTTTAATCCGCTCTAAAAGCGGGAGCAAGCTCCCGCACTCCAAAACCATGCAGCACCAAACCGTAGCGCCCGCCGAACAGTTGAAAATTGTCATTGTCGGGCATGTGGACCATGGGAAGTCCACTTTTGTGGGGCGGCTGTTTCATGACACCGGCTCGCTGCCGGAGGGGAAACTGGAGCAGTTGCAGGCCGCCGCCGACCGGCGGGGCGCGCCCTTCGAGTGGGCCAATCTGATGGACGCGCTGCAGGCGGAACGGGACCAGAATATAACGATTGACACGGCGCAAATCTGGTTTCGCACCAAGAAGCGGCAGTATGTCATTATTGACGCGCCAGGGCACAAGGAGTTTCTCAAGAACATGGTGACCGGCGCGGCCAGCGCGGAGGCGGCGCTGCTGTTGATTGACGCCAACGAGGGGGTGCAGGAGCAATCGCGCCGCCACGGCTATCTGCTGAATCTGCTGGGCATCCGCCAGATGGTGGTGCTGGTCAACAAGATGGACCTGCAAAACTACAGCCAGGGGCGCTTTGAGCGGATTGAGGCCGAATACCGCGCCTTTCTCAAAACGGTGGGGGTGGAACCCCGCTGCTTCATTCCCATTTCGGCCAAACATGGCGACAACATCGCCACGCGCAGCGCCCGGATGACGTGGTGGAAGGGGGCGACGGTGCTGGAAACGCTGGATGAATTTCAAGTGGCGGAGCCGGCCACCGATCAACCGCTGCGGCTGCCCATCCAGGACGTTTACCGTTTCGACGACCGGCGGATTCTGGCGGGCCGGATCGAGTCGGGCACGCTCAAGACGGGGGACCGGCTGGTGTTTGCGCCAAGCGGCAAGGTCAGCACTGTCAAGACGATTGAGCGGTGGAACGCGCCGGCGGCGGAGCAGGCGGAGGCGGGGGAATCCATCGGCATCACGTTGAGCGAGCAGATTTTTGTGGAGCGCGGGTCGGTGGCGGCGCTGGAGACGGCGCCGCCCTACGAGTTGAGCCGGTTCAAGGCGCGCGTGTTTTGGCTGGGCCGGGAGCCTTTCCGCAAAGGGCAGAACTACAAGCTCAAACTGGCCACGCAGGAAGTGGACTGCGAAATTGACGCCATCGAGCGGCTGATAGATTCGTCCACCCTGGAAACCATCGCGCGCGCGGAAGCGTTTGTGGGGCGCAACGAAGTCGCTGAATTGTATCTGCGCACCAAGCGTCCGGTGGCCTTCGATGTCCATTCGGAAATCATTCCGACGGGACGATTTGTGATCGTGGATGGATATGAGGTGGCGGGGGGCGGGATCGTGGCGGCGGACAACTATCCGCGGCGCACGGCAGACAGCCTGCAAAAGAGCCACAATATTTACTGGAGCCTGGGCAAAGTGACTTCCGACCAGCGGGCCTTGCGCAACGGGCATCGCGGCCGGGTGATCTGGCTGACGGGCTTGTCGGCTTCGGGAAAAACCACCATCGCGACCGACCTGGAGAGGGAGCTGTTCAATCTGGGCCGGCATGTCTATGTGCTGGATGGGGACAACATGCGCCATGGGCTGTGTTCGGATCTGGGCTTTTCGCCCAAAGACCGCAAGGAGAACATCCGGCGGGTCGGGGAGACGGCCAAGCTGTTTGCCGAAGCGGGGAACATCTGCATCACGGCGTTCATTTCGCCGTATCGGTCCGACCGGGCCATGGTGCGGCAGATCATGGAGCCGGGAACGTTTGTGGAAGTGTATGTCAACGCGCCCCTGGCAGTCTGCGAGGCGCGGGATCCGAAGGGCCTGTACGCCCGGGCACGGTCGCATCAAATCAAGGATTTCACCGGCATTTCGGCGCCTTACGAAGCGCCGGAGGGCGCGGAGCTGGAGTTGGCGACGGATCAATTGACGGTGGCGGAGTCGGTGGCCCGGATCATCGAGTATCTCCAGGCGCAGGACAGCGAGACGGGAATCAGCATTTAAGCATCCGTGAACCAAGCTTGACGAGCCGGGCCATTTCCGGTCATTTAGGTTTATGTATAAAATCATCGGAGCGGACGGAAATGAGTATGGACCGATCCCGGCCGAGCAGGTGCGCCAGTGGGTGGCGGAAGGGCGGCTCAACGGCCTGAGCAAGATTCAAGTGGATGGCTCCGGGGAATGGAAGGAGTTGCGGGAGATGGCTGAGTTTGCCACGCTGGTGCCGCCGCCTCCGCCGCCCATCACGCTGGGCGCGGCGCCAAGGCCCGGTTACGCCGGCACTCTGCCGCCCGCCAACCCTCTGGCCGGCTGGGCATTGGGGACGGGAATTGCGTCCCTGCCCTGTTGCTTTATGCTGATTTTAGGGCCCGTGAGCATCGTGCTTGGGGCGGTGGCACTTTCCCAAATCAACCAGAATCCCAAGCAAGGCGGCAGGGGATTGGCCACGGCTGGGATCGTATTGGGCTGCATTTCCCTGGTCATGGGGATCATTTGCTGGGTGATTGTTTTGCTCGTCCCCGGGGATGGCAGCCCCTTTCACTTTTAGGTTTGTGCCGGAATCATTGCCAATTCCGGGCTGGCGCAAGTGGCTGCTGGGAGGATTGATCGCGGCCACCGCGGCTGGAACGGCGCTGTTGTTTTTTTTCGATCCGGCCCGGTGCCCGATTTACCCCGTTTGTCCCTGGCACACGCTCTTCGGCTGGTCGTGTCCGGGATGCGGCACACTGCGGGCCGTGCATCAATTGACCCATGGAAATTTGGCCGCGGCGTGGCGGTTGAATCCATTGGCGGTGGCTCTGGCGCCGGTGGCGTTTTGGCTTGGTTTGCGGGAACTGGCCTGGCAAGTCAGCGGGAAAAAATGGCCCGGGCTGGTGACGCGGCCAATTTTTGGATGGGCGCTGGCGGCGATCCTGGTTTTATTTGGCATCGCGCGCAATCTGCCGGGGTTTCACATATAGTGCGACACAGAAATTCTGGAGCATGTGTCCGGCGGGACGCCGGACACGGCGGGCGAAGACGCCCGCGCTCCCCAACAAATTGCCAGAGGCGCCACGACATTTGATTGTTGCGATACCCGGCGGCTCGCTGGCATGGGGCAATGATGGTTTGCGTGCATGAAATTACATTTGACACTGGCAAAACCCCGCCCGCTCAGCCGGGCGGAAGCGTGGGGTTGTGTGACGGCGAATCTGGCCGTGCCCGGCTCCGGCTCGCTGGCGGCGGGACGGGCGGTCGGTTATGTCCAAATGGCCGTGTATTTCGTTGGGTTCATCCTGACCATCGTTTGCGGGGCCGGTTTTTTTCATTGGTATTTTGCCAATGCCAGGCAAATCAATCAATTGAAGGAGACTGATGCGCGCGGGGCTTTGCTTTCCATCTGGCACGCCTCGCGCTGGGCGCTTTGCGGGATCGCTATTTTTATCTTTGCCTTGAGCTGGTCGGTCATCACCAGTTTTCAAATCGTGCAGGCCCAGCGAAAGGATGCCGTCCCGCCGCGAATTGCAGAGTGATTTTTGCAATGGGAAACCTCTGCAAAACGCCTGTAGCGGCGGTCTATGACCGCCGCCATACTGTTGTTTCCCCTGGACTGCGGCGGTCGCAGACCGCCGCTACAATCGTGGGAGCGCGTTTTGCAGAGGTCTCATCAGAGGGGTTGCCGGGAGGCCAAAAGCGGGTCAGGCGGAGGATACCGGCCAGGCCGGCGTCGGAAACGGCTCGAATTGCCCGAGCCAGAAGTGGCGGACTTGGCAAGCAGATTGGCGCGTTTTTGCCAGTGACAGATTTTTGAGCGGAGTTATGTTAAAGCCATGACGACAACTAAAGTTCAAGCGTATGCAGCGCAAAGCGCCAGTTCGGCCCTGGCGCCGTTTGGCATTGCCCGGCGTGAGGCCGGCCCACTAGATGTTGAAATCGAAATTCTCTACTGCGGGGTCTGCCACTCGGACCTGCACACTGTCCGCAATGACTGGAACCACGTCATGCCCACAGAGTATCCTTGCGTTCCGGGCCATGAAATCGTCGGGCGCGTGAAACGCACAGGCAAGGGGGTGACCAAGTTCAAGCTGGGCGACATGGCGGCCGTGGGTTGCATGGTGGATTCGTGCCGGACCTGTCCGAGTTGTCAGGCGGGGCTGGAACAGTATTGCCACTCTTTTCCCACCTTGACGTATAACAGCCCCGACAAGCATCTGGGTGGCCATACCTTTGGCGGCTATTCCACGAACATCGTCGTGGACGAAGCCTTCGTCCTCCGAGTTCCGGCCGGATTGGATCTGGCCGCCACCGCGCCGCTGCTGTGCGCCGGCATCACGACTTACTCGCCGTTGCGCCACTGGAAAGTCGGTCCCGGTCAAAAGGTGGGCATCGTTGGACTGGGCGGTCTGGGACACATGGGCGTGAAATTCGCCCGTGCCTTTGGCGCGCACGTGGCGCTGTTCACCACTTCGCCCAACAAAATTGCGGATGGCCTGCGGCTGGGCGCGCATGAGGTGGTGGTTTCCAAAGACGCCGACGCGATGAAGAAGCAGCAGAGCAGTTTTGATTTCATCCTCGACGCGGTTTCGGCCCAGCACAACATCAACCTATATTTGAGCCTGTTGAAACTGGACGGCACGCTCACGCAGGTGGGCGCGCCCGCGGAGCCGCTGCCGGTGAACGTCTTCAATCTGCTGATCCCGCGCCGCAATTTCGCCGGCTCCTGCATCGGCGGAATTGCCGAGACCCAGGAGATGTTGGATTTTTGCGCCGCGCACCGGATCGTGTCGGACATTGAGCTGATCCCAATGCAAAAGATCAACGAAGCCTATGACCGGATGCTCAAGCAGGACGTGCGGTACCGGTTCGTCATTGACATGGCCTCGCTCAAATCATGACCGATCGTAGAGGAGTTTGGACAATGAACATAAAAAGAAGCGGCTCACAGCCTTCGAACAAAGGACCCGCTGATTGGTTTACTGGCACGGTACGCATTGATCCTCTGTTCCCGGCGAACGCTCCCGCACGCGCGGCCGGGGCCAGCGTCACCTTCGAGCCCGGCGCCCGGACGGCATGGCACACGCACCCGCTGGGCCAGACCCTGATGGTGACGGCTGGATGTGGCCGCGCGCAACGCTGGGGAGGTCCGATCGAGGAAATCCGCCCCGGTGACGTCGTCTGGTTCCCGCCGGGTGAGAAACATTGGCACGGCGCTGCACCCACCACGGCGATGACTCACATCGCCATTCAGGAAAGCCTTGAGGGCAACGTGGTTGCGTGGCTGGAAAAGGTCAGCGACGAACAATACCAAGGCTGCCCGCGAGCAGGGTTTTCAACGGAAAGAAAGGAATCGAATATGCAAAAGCGCAAACTGGGAAAAAGCAACCTGGAAATTTCCGCGATCGGACTCGGCTGCATGGGAATGAGCTTTTCTTACGGCCCGCCCAAGGACAAGCAGGAGATGACCGCTCTTCTTCGGGCAGCAGTGGAACGCGGCGTCACATTTTTCGACACCGCCGAGGTTTACGGCCCGTTCACCAACGAAGAACTGGTGGGTGAAGCCCTCGCTCCGTTCCGCAAGCAAGTGGTCATCGCCACCAAATTCGGATTCGACCTGAGTGGCAGCGACCATCGGCCGGGAGCGGCCGGGCTGAACAGCCTGCCCGAGCACATCAAGCAGGCCGTCGAAGGCTCGCTCAAGCGGCTCAAGGTCCAGACGATTGATTTGCTCTATCAGCATCGGGTTGACCCGAACGTGCCCATCGAAGAAGTCGCCGGCGCGGTGAAGGAGCTGATGCAGCAGGGCAAGGTCAAGCACTTCGGCCTGTCTGAAGCCGGCGTGCAAACGATTCGGCGCGCGCATGCCGTCCAGCCGCTCACGGCGCTCCAGAGCGAATACTCGTTGTGGACGAGAACCCCGGAGAAGGAAGTGATACCGGCCCTTGAAGAACTCGGTATTGGCTTGGTTCCCTACAGCCCGCTGGGCAAGGGTTTTCTCACGGGTAAAATTGACGAAAATGCGAAGTTTGAGAGCACCGATTTCCGCAGCACCCTCCCGCGCTTCACGCCGGAGGCGCTCAAGGCGAATCAGGCTCTGATTGATCTGCTGGGCAAGATCGGCCTGCGGAAGAAGGCGACGCCTGCTCAAATAGCGCTGGCGTGGCTGCTGGCCCGGAAGCCGTGGATTGTGCCAATCCCTGGAACCACCAAGTTGCATCGCCTGGATGAGAATATCGGAGCCGTCGCAGTCGAACTAACGCCGGAAGACCTCCGCGACATCGAAGGCGCGGCTGCAAAGATCACAGTGCATGGCGCCCGGTATCCCGAAAAACTGGAGCAAATGACCGGCCGTTAAGCGCCAGCCACCAGTGAGGCCTGCTCTATCAACATTGTGCCGTGGCACATATCCTCTTTCACCAGGCGGGGTTTTGCTGTTTAATGGCGGGGATGCGGATTGGTTCGCTCCAGTTGAAGTCTAATTTGTTCCTGTCGCCCCTGGCCGGTTACACCAACCTGCCCTTCCGCCTGACGCTGCGCGAATTGGGCGGTCTGGACCTCGCCACCACCGATTTGGTCAACGCCCGCTCGCTCCTGGAAAAAAAACCCAAGGCGCTCAAATTGATCGAGACTTGTCCGGCGGATCGTCCGCTGGCCGTGCAATTGTTTGGAGCCGTCGCCGAAGAGATGCGCGACGCGGCGGTGTATCTGGAATCCATCGGCGTCGCCGCGGTTGACATCAACATGGGGTGCCCGGTGCGAAAAGTGTGCCGGATCGGCGGAGGATCGGCCATGATGACGGAACTGGAGAAGACGGCGCAACTGGTGCGCGGCATGGTGGAGGCGGTCAAGATTCCAATCACGGCCAAGATGCGGCTGGGGTGGGACGACGAGAATTTGACCGCGCCGGAGCTGGCGCGGGTGCTGGAAGAGGCGGGCATCGCGGCCATTTTTGTGCATGGCCGGACGCGGGCGCAGGGTTTCGGCGGGGC
Source organism: uncultured Verrucomicrobiae bacterium (assembly GCA_963707025.1). Taxonomy (GTDB): domain Bacteria; phylum Verrucomicrobiota; class Verrucomicrobiia; order Limisphaerales; family Palsa-1400; genus JBEKOF01. The sequence goes on from CAVPOM010000014.1 coordinate 295,872, forward strand.
GGTCAACCTGGCGGGCATCGGCGCGGTGGCGCAGGCGGTCCAACAGATTCCGGTGATCGGCAACGGGGACGTGACCACCCCGTCGGCCGCCAAAATGATGCTGGAGCGAACCGGTTGCGCCGGGGTGAGCATCGGGCGCGGGGCGTTTTACGATCCCTGGATTTTCCTGCATACGAGTCATTTTTTGGCGACGGGAGAGTTGCCGCCCGAGCCGGGATTCGAGGAGCGGGTGAAGGTAATGCGCCGGCATCTGGAATTGATGGTGGAGGTATTTGGGGAAGAGCAGGGCTGCCGCATGTTTCGCAAAGTCGGGCCGTGGTACGCCCGGCGCTTCGGCCCGGCCCGGGAGTTCAACCAGCGGATTGTCACTCTGTCAAAGAAATCGGAATTCGAGGAGATCCTGGCGCGCTACGGGCAGTGGCGCGCGCAATTCCTGGACGAAAACGGGCGGCTCAAACCCAACTATCGGCCCGGGCCCATGGTGGCCTCCTTCATGGAGGAAAGTCCGCCGGCGGCGCCAGAGCGGCCCATCCCCGTGCCCAAAGGTCCCGTGGAAGTGTGGTAGCGGCAGGAATGGTGAATTTTGAATTTTGAATAGTGAAATTCTCAATTCACTATTCTACTCATGGCTTTACGGAAACGGCCTCCCACTGCATGTTGTGTCGCTGGGCGTAGGCGGCCAGGACCTTTTCGTGCTCGGTGAGGACGGCGCGGACGACGGCGGAGTCGTTGGCAAAGCCGGGCTCGGGCAGAGCGTCGGGGATCATGCCAATCTGGCGGTCGGCATAGACCAGGGCAAAAGTGGCGGCGACCACGGTGGCATAAGGCAGATCCTCCTCCACCCCTTCGGCGAAGTCTTCGACCACATCGGCCAGGAATTCCAGTTGTTCGCTGAGGTGGGGAAAGGCGGGATCATCAAATTCGGTGAATTTGAGTTTGAGAAAGGGCAGGCGTTTGTGAACGCCCTTGAGGATTTGGGGCGTTATCAGTGCGGAGCCACGCTGAACAAACTTGGCGATCTCGGCCATGGGTCGAGGATGGGCCAGGGCGCGGGGAAAGACAATACTGAATAGTTAATTTTGCGGGCGGAATGCTCAATTGTGAAAGCTAGACAATTTCCAGCGGGCATTTCGGGGCGGCGTCCAGAAAGGCCTGGCCATACCTTTTGGTCAGAACGCGGTTGTCCAGGACGGCGACGACGCCGGTGTCGGTTTTGGCCCGGATCAAACGGCCCACCCCCTGGCGGAATTTGAGGATGGCTTCGGGCAGGGAGAATTCCAGGAAGGAGTTGCCGCCGCGCGCTTCGATGGCTTCGATGCGGGCTTCGACCAGGGGATGGTCGGGCACGGCAAAAGGCAGGCGGGTGATGATGACGTTGGACAAGGCTTCGCCCGGCACATCCACCCCCTGCCAAAAGCTGTCCGCGCCAAACAGGACCGAATCAATGTTGGTCTTGAATTTTTCCAGCATGAGCGAGCGCGGGGTGCCGGTGCCCTGGACAAAGCATTGCAGGCCCAGCGTGTCAAAAAACGGTTCCATGCGCTGGCCCACTTCGAGCATGAGTTTGAAATTGGTGAAGAGCACGAAGGCCTTGCCGTGGGTCATGCGGACGAAGTGCTCGATCCAATGGATGAGGCTGACCTGATAGTCCGGGGCGCGCGGGTCGGGCATTTTTGCGGCGACGAAAATTTTCATCTGCCGCTCGTAATCGAAGGGCGAGCCGGCTTGCAACTGGCTGGCCGTTTCCGCGCCGACCTGGCTGGAAAAATAGGCCAGGGGAGACTGGGACGGGGATGGAACCTTGCTTGGGGAGGCGGCGGGGGCGGCGGACGGGATTTCCGCCGGCGGATTCTGCTGTTGACGGGTGGCCAGGGTGGCGCTGGTCATGATGACGGAGGTGTCGGCCCCGAAAAGGCGCGCGCGCAGGAAGTGGGCCACGTTGATGGGGGCGGCGTTGAGGGTGAGATTGCGCTGTCCTTTGCCGGCGCGCTCCACCCAATAGACGTGCTGCTCTGCGCTCTGGCTGAGGAACTGGGCCAGGCCGTCGCGCAATTCGCCCAGGCGCCGGTTGGCCTCGGCCAATTCCCGGGCCGTGTCCTTGTCGCCCGCCAGCTTGACCAGCCCGGCGATCTCCTGGCGCAAATTTTGCATGGGGAGGGTGAGGTTGTCCGGAACGAGGTCGGGCTGGCGAATGCGCAGTTCGCTCCAGCCGCGCGCCGTGCCGCCTTCCCGGCTGCGCCCCGCGAAAATGCGGTCGCATTCCTGCTCGATGGCGGCGAAGAATTGTTCGCCTTCACGCAGGGCCTCCTCGACCAGGCCGGCGGCGCGGCCTTTGCGCAGAAGGCTCAAAAGGCCTTTGTTGGAGGCGGGATTCCAGAGGCGCTGCAGGCTGTACCGCAGTTGGGCGCTGGACAGGCTCAAGCCGATGTGGCGGGAGGCGACGCGCTCGACCGTGTGGGCTTCGTCAAATATAACAAAGTCGTTTTTGAAGAGCAGGCCGCCGGCCGCGTCCTCCCGGGCCAGGCCCAACTGCATGAAAAACAAGGTGTGGTTGAGCACCAGCACGTCGGCGGCCAGAACCCGGCTGCGCGCGCGTTGATAGAAACAGGCCTCGCCGCCATCCTTCACAAAATCGGATTGAAAGCCGCACAATTTCGGGGAGCAGAGGCCGCGCTCGGAGCAGACCTGCTGCCAGACTTTGGCGTCCGGCTCCAGGTCGAAATCCGACAGGCTGCCGTCGCCGGTTTTTTTGGACCACTGGTGGATGCGTTGCAGCTCCTGTTCGTCGGAGGAGCTGAAGAGTTTGCCGGCCTGGGGCAGGGTGCGCGCCAGGCGGCGGGTGCAAAGATAATTGTGGCGGCCCTTCAACATGGTGAAATCGAATTTCACGGGCATGATCCGCGCGAGCATGGGGAGGTCCTTTTCGATGAGTTGCTCCTGCAAGTTGATGGTGTTGGTGGAGATGATGGCTTTCTTGCGGGCGGCCACGGCGAACAAAATGGAGGGGATCAAATAGGCGAGGCTTTTGCCCACGCCGGTGCCCGCCTCGACCACCAGATGCTGGCTGGCCTGCAAGGCCTGCGCCACGGCCACGGCCATGGTCTGTTGCTGCGGGCGGTATTCGAAATTCCTGGATTTGGAAAGCAGGCCGCCCGGCGCAAAAATGTGGGCGACCTGGGCCGCCAGCTCAGGGCCGTGGCGGGGCAGCGGGCTGTCAGGAACGCTGCTCATGGGGCCAGGCTCACAATCCCCGCGCGCGCCTGACCACCACTTCCTGCGCGGCGCGATTTTTCACGATCATGTTGTCCGGGAGAATGCCGCGCCAGACCAGGCTGGGGTAGATGACCGAAGCCCGTCCGATGATGCTGCCCGGACTGAGGACGGTGTTGCAGCCGATTTCAGAGCGGTCGCCGAGGAGGGCGCCGAATTTGCGCAAGCCGGTGTCGAAGGGGGCGCCGTCCAGGTCCACGGTGATGTTTTCGGGGAGGAATTTCAAATTGGAAAGGATGACGCCGGCGCCCAGATGGGCTTTGTGGCCGAGGATGGAGTCGCCCACGTAATTGAAATGGGGAGCCTGGGCGTTGTTGAAAAAGAGCGAGTTTTTCACCTCGGTGGAATTGCCCACCACGCAGTTGTCCCCGAGGATGACATGCTCGCGCAGATAGGCGTTGTGGCGGATCTGGCAATTCTTCCCGATGATGGCCGGCCCTTTGATCATGGCGCCGTCCTCGACCACGGTGCCGGGGCCGATGAAGACTTTTTCGCCGATGAAAGCGCGGCCTTCGCAGCGGTTATGGAGGGCGGGGCGGACGCGGGACTCCAGGAAGGCGGCAATTTTGGGCAGGGCCTCCCAGGCATACTTGCAGCCGGAAAAGATTTCGGCGTGCTCCGTCTGGCTCAAATCAAACAAATCGCTGGCGTTGAACATGAGGAAAGCAGGGTACGCCAAAGGGGCGTGACCGCAATCTCAAAGGCGGCTGGCGAGCAACCTTTCCACCAGAGGTTTACATCCCTCCAAGAATTTTCCGTGTTAACTGACCTTGACGGCTGCTTAATTGCGGGTGACCGGCGAATCAATAATTTTTTGCATCTCAGCCTTTAGCCGCGCAACCGTGTCCGGTTGTTCCAGGAAGAGATTGTGTTTTTCAGCAGGATCGTCGTGCAGATTGAAAAGTTGGCCGTTGGGATCGCCCGGTTTCGGTTCGATTCTGCTGGGGCGGGTGAAACCTCCTGAGCCGAGGGCGTTGATAAAGACCCAAGGGCCGTCACGGACCATCATGGCACCGGTTTGGGTGGACTTGATCACAATGGGGCCGCGGATGGGTTGCTTTTCCGGCTGGCGTCCTTCCAGAACGGGTAGGAAACTGAAGCTGTCTGGCCCGGCCTGACCCTCAAGTTTTACGCCACAAATGTCGGCAAAGGTGCCAAGCAGATCGGTGAAACAAATCGTCTGATCAGTCAGCGTCGCGGCTGGCACGCGCCCCGGCCAGCGCACAATGAACGGCATGCGATGGCCCGCCTCCCACAAATCCGCTTTCATGCCACGCCATCCACCCTCCGCGTCGTGGCCGAATTTGACGATATCATTCGGATACCAGACAGGGCCGTTGTCCGACGTGAAAATCAGCAACGTGTTCCTAACCATACCGGCCTGATCCAAGGCGGCCAGCACGCGGCCAATCGCCGTATCCACCATCATCACAAAATCACCATACATTCCTGCGCCGCTTTTGCCGACAAACTCCGCCGATGGCATCCAAGGGGTGTGCGGGGCGGTCAGAGCGAGGTAGAGAAAAAGCGGCTGTGTTTTGCCCTGGTGGGAGTGAATGATGTTGATCGCCTCATCCGTAATCCGCGGGAGCACCTCGGAATGGACGAAGTCGGGTGCAATGTTCCCGCCGCCCAGAAAGGCTCCCTGGATTGACGACCACCCCTGGGAATGTCGCTCCGCGATATGGTTGGTGGGTTCCATGACCGCACGATCGCCGCGAATCCAAAGATAGGGTGGAATATCGGCGGAAGCGCGAAGGCCAAAAAATGCATCAAATCCATGGTCCATGGGGCCGCCGCGGAGCGGCTTGTCGTACCCCTTTTCCTCGAAGCCCAAATGCCATTTGCCGACCATCGCAGTCTGGTAGCCTTGGGATTCCAGCAGGGTTGCGACGGTGGTTTCGCCCTCGCGAATGAGCGGCTGGATGGGCCACTTGGAAACATCCGTGCGGAATGGATAACGTCCCGTAATCAGCCCATAGCGCGAAGGATGGCACAAGGCCCCCGGCGCATGCGCATCGGTGAACCTCATGCCTTCGCGCGCCAAGGAATCAATGTGTGGCGTGTCTATTTTGGAATGGGGATTGAAACAGCCGGGGTCACCATAACCCATGTCGTCGGCGAGAATGATGACGATATTGGGTTTGGCTTCGGTGCCGTCGCCAGCATGCAGTCTTGCCGCCGCCAGCACCAGAAGAGCGAGGGTGTTGGCAACGCGAGATTTTAAGGGGCTGTAGCAGAATCTGGTGGTGTCCATGGACATTAAACTGTGGGTGATTGTAAGGTCTTGCGAGACTGCCGCAAGTGTATTCGCGACTGGTGTATTCACGAGCAACCGGTCAGAATTGGGCCTTAGTGGAAAGGTAGGGCGGGCAGTCCCCTGCCCGCCGAGAAAAGGTGGCGCGATTTTGTCTGCGTTGCCGTTGCCAGACGGCGGGCAGAGGACTGCCCGCCCTGCCATGCGAGACTGAAACTTTGCTTCGCAGAATGTTTGACTAATCCTGCTTGGCCGGCACACCGAGCGCGCTGCGCAACTCCGTCGCCATCCATCGCAATTCGGCGGCATCGCGGCCAAGCAACAGACCAACCTTTTTGCCGGTGACCGGATCAATCTGCAACTCGGGAACGGGCCGATGGTTCACCTCGACCCTGCTGGCGCCGGCGCGAATCGCCGCGATGTCCGCCCGCCGGAACTCGCGGCGCTTGACGCCAAACAGCCCGCTCTGCACCACGGTCAGGCCGCTCTTCCCCGCTGTCAAAGTCGCCCGCCGTCGGCCCAAGTTGACCGCCACCGCCATCAGGCCCAAACCCACGGCCCAGAAGCCGGCAAGGAAAAGCAAAAGCGGCCAGAAGTCCTTCGCCGGGTGGTCCTGCTTTCCGAAGACCATGCCGGCTGTGAACACCACCATGAAGAGGCACCAGAGGATCGCGAAGAAGAAAAGCCCGAAGCTCCCTTTGCGCAAACCGGCTGGCGGCACCTCCAGGACAATGCTCGCGCTCTGTCGTTGAATGACAACCTTGCTCTCCGCCGGCTTTTCCAGAACATCCTGGAACTGCGGCGGATTTTCCCGGGCATCGGTCACTTCGATCTGCGGCGGGGCCGACTGCGAACTGCCGGCGCGGGCCGACAAATCGGTCGCGATGGCTTCCAGCCACTCCCGCGGATAACCCACCGCCACGATGCGCGGTTTGCCCTTCTCAAATTCCACCATCAGCATCGCCAGCGCGGCCAGCGGTCCGGCGGTCGCTTGCTGTCCGTTGCTTGATATGCCGACCTTGACCTCGAATTTGCGGATGGCGGCGCGAGGCATTCGCCGCGGCCAGCCGAATGGACCCACCGAATCCGATACTTTCAGCCGCCCGTCACGCCACATCACCCGGCAGCGTCCAAACATGAGCAGAAGCCCAAAACCGGCTGGAAAGCAGCCGACCGCAACAAACGCAAGAAGAAACACCATCATGAAAAGTTCGAAACCGGACGGCCCGCTTTTGGAGAATTGGCGGATCTCGCTCAGAAACGGGTTACCCACTCCCGAGAGCCAAACCACACTGAACCCGACCAGAAACAATCCAAGCCACCGAATCTTCCCCAAAGGCCGCACGGGCAGCCAATAGGTGACTTCGTTCCCGGCGGTTTCGACGCGAATTTCCGGTATGGCGGGCAAGTCCATAGTCACATCATGAGAAAGCGGCTTGGCGCGTCCAAGAATGCCGCCGCCCGCCAAGGCTGTCAAGTTTTCAACCACGGAGAATGGGAGCGAGGCGCACCAATTCTTCAAGGGTAGGGGCGTCGCGCTGCGACGCCCGGGATCCCGATTCCGAATCGGGACGCCGTCTACCAGGGGAAATGAAGCAGCTTGCGCGGCACAGATGGGAACGCCGTTTCGCGGAGTTTGCTTTACTTGGAAACTGTCGAACGGTAGAAGTTCAAGAAGCACCATCCAACCGACGGACAAAAAGTTATGACGAACAGACGCTTCACCACTTTGGCCGGCGCAATTCTTCTCGCCGGGACAACCTTTTCCCACGGGCAATCCACCGAGCTTGGACAATTTGCCGGGCACGGCGAGGTCGGCAAACCGGCCAAGGCGGGGTCGGTGCAATACGACGCGGCACGCGGCGCTTACGTCGTGGCGGGCGGCGGGGAGAACATGTGGGCCACCAACGATGCCTTTTATTATGTGTGGAAGGAGGCGACGGGCGACGTTGCCCTTGCGGCCGATATCCGCTGGGTCAGCACCAACGGCAATCCCAACGTTCACCGCAAAGCCTGCCTGATCATCCGCCAGTCGCTGGATTCGGACTCGCCTTACGTGGACGCGGTGGTGCATGGCAACGGATTGACTTCGCTGCAATGCCGGGAAAGCAAGGGCGGCGCGACCACGGAGATTGAAGCCAATTTTGGAATCACCGCCGCGCCGGCCCGGATTCAAATCGAGAAGCGCGGAGACTATGCCATCATGTCCGTTGCGGCGGAGGGCAAAGCGTTGCAGCCGTCGGGCGGTTCCTTCCGTTGCGAGTTCAAGGAGCCGTTTTACATTGGCCTGGCGGTCTGCGCGCACAACGACAACGCGACGGAAACGGCGGAGTTCACAAAAGTCGAATTCGGCGCGCCGCCCGCTTCGGCCCGCCCATCGGCGGTGGGAGTGCGGAGCGCGCTGGAGGTGGTGCCGGTTCCGCCTTCGGATCGGAAGGTGGCTTATTTCACGAGCGAGCACATCGAAGCGCCCAACTGGTCGCCCGACGGCAAATTTTTCATCTTCAACAAGAACAACCGGCTTTACAAAATGGCGACCAACGGAGAACCGGAACAGGTGGAGACCGGGGCCTGTAATCACATAAACAATGACCATGGCATTTCTCCGGATGGCACCATGCTGGCGATCAGCGACGGGACCAAGCCGGGCGGGTCGCGCATTTATGTGTTGCCCATCGGCGGGGGCGCGCCGCGGCTGGTCACTTCCAACGCGCCCTCCTATTTTCACGGCTGGTCGCCGGATGGCAAGACCCTGACTTTTTGCGGACAGCGCACTTTTGAAGTGGATGGCAGGCGCGCCGACAATTTTGACATCTACACCATTCCGGTCGAAGGCGGCCAGGAGAGGCGGTTGACGACCGATCCGGGGAAAGACGACGGCCCCGATTATTCCAGGGACGGACAATATATTTACTTCAACTCCGACCGCACCGGCCACATGCAGGTGTGGCGCATGAACGCGGATGGATCCAATCAGGAACAAATCACGCATGACGAAACGGGGGACGTGTTCCCCCACCCTTCGCCCGACGGACGCTGGATCGTTTTTCTGAGCTATCCGCCCGGAGCACAGGATCATCCAGCCAACAAGGATGTGATCCTGCGGCTGATGCCCGCGGCAGGCGGAGCCATCCGGGATCTGGGGAAAATGTTCGGCGGCCAGGGCACGATCAATGTTTCCTCGTGGGCGCCAAACAGCCGGGCGGTGGCTTATGTCAGCTATTTGCCTTTTTAGCAGTTCCTTAAAATGGTAGGGTGAGACTCTGTCGAACCGTGACTAGAGCATTTCCATAAATGATATAGCTTGACTGGGGCGAGAGGGCTGGCAGGCTTGAGCCATGCGAGCGATACCCGTGTCTGCGCGCGAGCGCATCCTGCAACTCTATGAACAAGGCAAAAGCACCCGCGAGATCGCGGACTTTTTCGGCTTTTGCGTGGCGGCGGTGCGCCGGGTCCGGCAGCAGTTCCAAGAGCGCGGCACGCTCCAGCCGCAAACCCATTTGTGCGGGCGCAAAACGCTGCTGAACGCCGGACGCCAGGCTCGCCTGCAAAAGCTGGTGGCGGCCCAGCCCGACGCGACGTTGGCCGAGTTGGGGGCGCGTCTGGACCGCCCTTTCGGGACCTCCACTGTGGATTTGTGGCTGCGCAAACTGGGGTTGAGCTATAAAAAAAACGCTCTGCGCCGCCGAGCAGAACCGTCCGGACGTGGCCGAAAAGCGGGCCCATTGGCATGAGCGTCTGGCAAGTGACCCACCTGCCCGACTGGTCTTCGTGGATGAAAGCGGGGCCAACACCAAGATGACCCGTTTTTGCGGGCGGTCACCCGTGGGCCGAAGACTGGCGGCCCACGTCCCGCAGGGACATTATCAGACCACCACCCTGGTCTGCGCCATTCGTCTGGCCGGGCCTGCGGCCCCCTGCCTCTTTGAGGGGGCCATGGACGGGGAAATGTTTTTGGCCTGGATCCAGCAGGGGCTGGTGGTGGAGTTGCGCAAGGGTAACTTGGTCATCATGGACAACTTGGCCACGCATAAGGTGACCGGAGTCCGCCAAGCCATCGAAGAGGCCGGGGCAACGCTGCTGTATCTGCCGCCCTATTCGCCAGACTTTAATCCCATCGAAAATATGTGGAGCAAGGTCAAACAAATTATGCGAGGTCTCGCGCCGCGAACCGCCAAGGAACTGCTCCAAGCGGCGAAGATTGCCTTTGAAGCCATCTCCACCGCCGATTGCCGGGGCTTCTTTTTAAACGCCCGCTACGCTACATGATTTATGGAAATGCTCTAGATCCAACGAAATCGAGTGACGGCTCAACGGAGTCTTGCCCTACCGTTTTAAAATCACCGCTTACCCCAAGCGGTCGCCGGGGCGCATGGGATGGCCGGCGAGGAATTGGGCGGCGGGCAAACGGCGGGCGCCTTCTAGTTGGAGTTCGTGAATGCGCAAGGCGCCGCCGCCGCAAACCACGACGATTCCCGACTTGTCCGCCTGCACCACCGCGCCGGGCGCGCCGACTATGCCGGGCGCGGTGACAGGAGCTTGCTCCACCGAGGCGCGCCAGATTTTTATCGTCCGCGGTTTCGCTGCGCCCGGCAAAGAGGTGAACGCGCCGGGCCACGGAGTGAAGGCGCGGACGCGATTCCAGAGGGAGCGGGCGGGCTGGGACCAATCGAGGCGGCCGTCTTCCTTGGTGATTTTGCGGGCGTAAGACGCCTCCGCTTCGATTTGCGGCCGGGCGATGATATTATTGTTGACAACGTTGTCCAGCGTCCCAAGCAGCAATTCCGCGCCCAGCCGCGCCAGGCGCTCGTGCAACGTGGCGGCGGTGTCGTCGGGAGCGATCGCGCTGGCGCGCTGGGCGAGGATGCCGCCGGTGTCGAGTTTTTCGGCCATGCGCAGGATGGTGACGCCGGTTGCGGCTTCGCCGTTGAGAATGGCCCATTGGATGGGGGCGGCGCCGCGGTATTTGGGGAGCAAGGAAGCATGGAGGTTGAAGCAGCCCAGCGGGGGAAGGGCCAGGATGGCGGGCGGCAACAATTGTCCGTAGGCGACGACGACGATCAGGCCGGGGTTGAGGCGGCGAAGTTCCTGCACAAAGGCGGGGTCGCGCGCGCGCTCCGGTTGCAGGACGGGCAGGCCGAGGCGGAGGGCCTCCGCCTTGACGGGGGAGGGCTGCAATTTCAAGGCGCGGCCTTTGGGGCGGTCGGGTTGGGTGACCACGGCCAGGAGCTGGAACTGCGGGGCCGCCGCCAGCGCCTGGAGGCTGGCACAAGCCAGTTCGGCCGTTCCCATGAAGACCAGGCTGCTCGTCATCCCAACCGCTCCTCCACCACTTGCAGCATATCGCGCAAGACTTTGATGGGAGTTTGCGCCGAGTCTATGATGGAGCACAGGGCCGGCCCGTAAAAGTCCAGCACCGGCTTGCTCTCGGCTTCAAAAACCTGGAGGCGCTTGCGGATGATGGCGGGGTTGGCGTCGTCCAGACGGTTTTCCCGCAGGGCGCGGCGTTCGAGGCGCAGGACCATTCTGTTCATGTCGGCACAACTGAAGTAAAGAACCAGCCGCACTTCCAAGCCCTCGCTCAGCATCCGCGCCTGGTTGGTGTTGCGCGGAATCCCGTCCAGGAGGAGGGTGTCGTTGGCGGGGTCGAAGGCGCCGTCGCGCGTGGCGGCTTCGATATGCTGGCGCCACAAGCGGATGGTCGGCTCGTCGGGCACCAATTCGCCCCGGCTGGAGTAGTCGAGAAAAATGCGGCCCAGTTCGCTTTCGGGAGTCAAATGGCGGAAGATGTCGCCGCAGGCGAAGTAATAGAAGTTGGGGATGGCGCCCAGGATTCTGCCCTGGGTGCCCTTGCCCGCGCCGGGCGCGCCGAATAACAGGATGGTGCGGTATTTCATAATGTTTTTCTGGCGGCCGCGCCAGGGATGGCCGGCGGCAAGGATGGATTCAGGTCAGATCTTTGTGCCGGATTTGCACTTCGAGTATTTCCACAAAGGGAATCATCTCGTCCGCCGTGGCGTTTTCCTTGAACACTTGCAGGTAAAGTTCGGCCGGGGTGATGCGGGTAATGCGTTTGCCAACGAAGTCGCCGCGGGTGGACTTGATGTGGATGAGCAGATCCTTGTCCGCCCCGCTCAAGACCACCCGGAAAAATCCAGCCAGCTTGGTTTCAAAAAAGCGGCGGTTGAAGGAGAAATCGCCGCGCGGAAACACCAGCGGCGCGGGCAATTCCGCCTGGGCGGGCGCGGCGGCGGCGGGGCTTGGGCCGGGCGCCTCCGGAGGGGAGAACGATGGGAAGCCCTCCGCCGCCATGGGCGCGGCGGTGGCAGGCGAGGCGGGCGCGCAGGACGGCGGAACCGCCTCGGCGCCGGAGGGGGAAGATGCGTCGTCCGCGGAGGAGCGCGTGGGCAGGGCCAGGAAATAGATGGAACTGGCCACTCCGAAGACGGGGATGGCGGCCAGGCCGCAGACCGTGGCCAAGGGTTGATGGCGAAAAACGGCGATTTCGTAAGCGGCGAAAAGATTGGCTCCATAGAGAATCAGGAGCATCAACCAACCGAGGGGACTGGTCAAAATGGCCAGAATCCCCAGATGCCCGGAGGGCCGGACGGGGGTCTCAATCGGTTTAACGGTGATCTGGCGAAACTTGGCCTTCTCCGAAGGAGTCTCGTTCGGAACCATCGGTTCGACCACGGCCCGGTCATGGGGATTTTTGGCCTCGTCCCGCAGTTGCCGCAGGGCCTCGTCGGTGAATCTGCCCCAGGAAAGGCGCGGCAAGTAGGAGTCTTCCCCCGTTTTGAGCAAAACACCGGTGTCGTCGTAACTGATGGGCTCGCCGGAAACGCGGGTGCCGTCGGTCAAGGTATAGGTGCCGGCGTTGGCCCTGAGCCACAGCAGGCCCATCCACAGCCCGATAATGAATCCAATCCTGCGCATGTCTGATGTAATGTGCGGTGAGCCGTGGCAAAGTTCAATCTGTAAAATAAAGCGATTCTCACCGCCAGCGAACATAAAAAATACCTTGATTAGGCTTGATTAGGCTTCATTGAACGTGTGGTTTACATAAAACATAAACTATGCTATAATTATGGATACGATAATGAAACGTAACGCTTACAGCTATATTCGCTTCTCCAGTCAGGCGCAAGCCCAGGGGGATTCCTTCCGCCGCCAGATGGCCCGGACGGTGGAGTTCTGTGAAAAACACGATTTGATTCTCAACGAAACCCGCTACGAAGATTTGGGGGTGTCGGGGTGGACGGGGGAGAACATGGAGCGCGGGGCGCTGGGGGATTTTCTCCACGCCGTCAAATCGAACAAAATTGAAAAGGGTTCGTTGTTGATCCTGGAAAATTGGGACAGATTTTCAAGGCTCAAGCCGCGCGTGGCGTACAACAAGCTGGCGGAAATCATTGAACACGGCGTTGACGTGGTGACGCTGGAAGATGGCAAGATTCACACGAAAGAGACGCTGGACGATTTCGCCACACTCGTTTCGTCCTTCGCAGTCATGCAGAGGGCGAATGAAGAATCTTCCCGCAAAAGCGATGTGGTGGGTGCGGCCTGGGCTGCCAAGCGCAAAGCGGTGGCAGAGGGCAAAGAGATTCTGACGCGGCATTGCCCGGCCTGGCTGCGGCCCAAGGCCGACGGCAAAGGCTTCGAGTTGATACCGGAGCGTTTTAAGGTCCTCAAGCGGATATTCAGGCTGGTAAAAGAGGGCAAGGGCAAGCGGGAGATTGCGCGGACTCTGGACGGGGAAGGCGTACCGCCATGGTCGCGGGGCGAGCATTGGCGCGACAATTACATTTTGGAACTGATCAAGTCGCGGACGCTGTTGGGCGAGTTGCATCCGTTACGACGGAAGCAACCGGACAGCGAGCCAATCAAGGGCTATTATCCGGCGGCGATTGATGAGGAGACGTGGACGGCCATCCAGCCGCGAAAAAGGGAATTCGCAGCGGGGCCGCAGTCCGTCGTGAATTTGTTTTCCGGGTTGTTGCACGATGGCTACCACCCGGATTACCTGATGAAGGTTACGGCGTCGAGCCGGGATAAGAACTACATTTACATGCAGAGCGATTATCATGCCGTTGACCCGCTTTTCACCCAGTGGCAAAAGGAGATCAAGGCAGGGCGCAAGGCCGGCCCGCGCCCGTTTTCGAGTGAGGGATTCCGGTATGGGGAATTTGAGAGGCATTTTTTGGAACATTTTGAAGACATTGACTTCCACGCAATTTTGCCGAATAAGCCGGTTGTCGAAACTGGCCGCGTTGAACATTTGCAAGCGGAAAAGAAAGCCAACGAAAAGGCGCTGGCGAATTTGCTCAAGGCGCTGGAAACGGGGGAAGAATCGGCGGTGGTGATGGGGCAAATCAAGAAACGGGAAGCGGCGGCGGGCCGGCTGGCGCGGGAAGTGGCGGTGGAAACTCAACGATTGAAAGCGGAGCGTCACGCGGTGGACAGTTTCCAGGAGGAGCAGCAGCGGTTGACGGAACTGATGGCCGGATCGAGCCGTGAGGCCCGGCTGGCCTTGCGGGCGTTGTTCCACCGCATTATCGAGCGGATTGACTTTTTTGTTGCTGGATTGTTTGAAGTGCCGTCGGACATGAAAGTGCATGTTGACCCAAAGCACTACGGCATGACGTGCTACAGCGTGACACTGGTTGGCGGGTACAAGATGTGGATATGGTGGGATGGCTTGCAAATTTGGGAAGAGCCGAATCCACCAAAGCCGGTCTGAGACAGGCCGCATAATTGGGAAGGGCGCGAAGGGTTAGCGGCATCGGAGTCCAGAGGGTGCGCCCTCTGGCGGGTGGGGTGTGGGGCGGAAGTCACCGCCCCACTGAAAACCAAACTGCGGGCACTCGGGCGGACCATTTTCCTTTCCGCCTACCGGAAAGGGGCGAAGCGTACAGGCCAGCGCGAGCGGAATTGGAGTCCATGAGGGCTTGCCCTCTGGCGCGGGTCTGGGCCGGCGTGAGGCCCGGCGCCGGGGTTTGGGGACGGCGCAAGTCCCCAACGACGGAAAAATGGCTGAACTGCTGCCAGTCCAGCCGTATGGGTGTTTCTGACGGTCAATCCTCCCCCAACATCATCAGGGTGATGGCGGGCTGCGGGTCGTCAATGTCGAGCGGGCCGCAAACGGCGGTCAACCTGACAAGTCGAGGGGCGCGGTTGTCGTTGCGGACGTACAACGCAACCGGCAAGCGGTCGCAACCGGGGCGGCTGCGGAGGATGGCGAACCGTGTCATTGTCATTAGGTCCCAGAGGCGACCGGCTTCGTCCTGGCCGGCCACGCCTGGCGGCACGGTCACGTAAGCATCATAAACGGCGCGGGTGAGAAAAACCGGAAAACGGATGCCGGCTTCCTGGGCGGTCTTGGAAACCTCAATCTGCACGCCGTCGGCAACGGCCTGTGAGCGGGTGTAAGAAAAGATGACTTCGCCAAAGGGCGAATTCTCGTTGTTCGTGTTCATGGTTTTTAGCGGTTAAGGATGGGGACTTCGGACTGTGGAGAGATACGAACCAAACCGGGTTTGGGTTGAATGCGGACACGCACGCCCAAAAGCGTGGTGAATTCGCGGGGCTGCTTGGTGACGGCGACAACGGCGGAACAATCGCTGACACGGACAACGCGACACGGCTTGCCGTCCAGGCGGATGACATCGCCAGCATGGAGACGGAATAGATAAACGGTTTTCATTTGGAATTTTGAGAAACAAACAAACGCGCTTGCGCGGATTCTGCGGCACGGTGGGCGCGGTCGGCTTCGGCTCGCTCTCGGGCAAGACGATCTCCGTCCAAACCGGTTTGGAGTGCGAGATTGAAGGTGGCCGGGGCAAACAAAAACTCATGCTGGGGGAGTGGCAAGCGCCGTCTGTTTCTTTTCATGGGGTGGTGTCCAGTCAAGCGGGTTTCGTGTCTGCCGGGAAGAAGGTCTGATATTTGTCGCGGGGGTCACGGTGGCTGCCGGTGACAAACTGGCCGCAAGGGTGCTGCCAAGCCTGGCGTTTCCGATTCCAATGGAAACCAAACTGAGACAGGGCGGCGGTAATCTCTGGCGGCTGGCGGTCGTCAAACTGAATCCAAACCCATTTGCCAACTACCTGCGCCAATTCCCAAAAGCGCGGGGTCTCGTGATAAAGCATGTCCAAGAGTTTTTCCGTGGAAAGTCCACGGTTCTTAAATCGGAGTTTGAAATCAATCCGATGCGGTTGTTCTGCATCCGCAGTTTTTGAAACCGACGATGGCCGGACATTCGCCGGTGCTGACGCTTCAATTTTTAGATGTGTTGTTTTCATAGCTTTTTTTTTGAACCGCTGTCCGTCACCCTGCCGTTTGCTGCTCGCTTCACCTGATTGGGAGACAGCGATGCCGTGCGCGAAGTGCATTCAACCCCCAGCGAAAGCTAAAACCGTGACAGTGGCGAAAGGGCAAAGGGGAGACGCTGGCGCGGTTTTTGATCTCGCTCCTCGACTCGGCTCGGTGTCGGACAAGCGAGCAGCAAATGGCGGGGTGATGGCGTGCGAAAAAAAAGGCGCAGAAAACAACCTGAATGAGGCGGGCAGACGGGTAATTGCCTCACACTATCGCGGAGCGGCGGGGTTGGCGGGGTTCATGCCGGGGCCGGGGGCGGGCATGAAACATGACAGACGCGCGTAATCAGGATTCCCCGGCTCCGTTGTGAATTTCCAAAGCCGTGAGCGAAACGGAGCGTTTGGGCTGGCCGCCCGCGTAGGGGAAAGGGTCGCGGAGCGGACGGACCAAAAAGCGGAGTGGAGCGGCGGATTTGGAAATTCATCAAGGGAGCTTCAACGGGGGAGCCAAGTCTTGCCGGGTTTGGCGGCGTAGTCTCAACGAGGGGAAGCCAAAGCCGGCAAGTCTTGGCGACAGGGCGGGGCAATGGGGCGAGTAGGGGGCACGCGGGGGCCGCGATTTCTTGTCGCTCAACCTGAAAGGCCCGGAGTGGAGCGGTCGGCCATTTGCGTAGGCCCAGACGCGCAGTGCGAGCGGAGCGAGACCGAGCATCGTAGCCGGAGCAAATGGGCGAAGGAGCGGAACGGAGAGGCTTTCAGGCTGAGGGACAAGCTCGAATCGGGGGCGGCCTGAGTGCGTCGGTTTTGCGGAGCGTAGCCGGAGGGTGGCGGGGGAGCGGAGCGAAAGCGAAAGCCGCCGCTCTCAGGACGCTGGAAAAATGGTGATTCACCGTTGAAGAGACTTCAATGCATCAAAGGAGCGACGAACTTCCGGCAGCGGGTCGGATGCGCACAAGCTTCGCCACAACAGTATAGGGGATGGCTCCGAAGCACCGGGATAGGATTTGCCATACCAGAGCGCAAGCGATCCCGCCAGTGTGCCAACAAGCATGCGCAAATCCGGACGTTTGGTCTCCGGATAGTCGCCACTTTGTTCATCTTCAATGGGGATCATTAGCGCATGGTGCCAAGTAACCAAACTGGCAGAAATCAGGGTGGCTTGTTGTAGATTGATTTTCTCTGGTTTCTCGACGATTAGATAAGACAAATGATAAAGGCAATAAATGGCCCCGGCCTTACGACGAAAAACTACCCGTTCAATAAGAGTTTGGAGGAGAAGTGGCGGGGGAACGGGAACCCGCCCGGCGTCAGAAAGATGAATCCAGTGACGTGTAGCCTTAGCGGCAGCGGCAACCGCGTCTTCAATGTCTGAATTCAAGTCCTGTAAGATTGTGTCACCTATGTTTGGGGCATCACCTGGACGTTGTATCAAAATGTAGGGGAGCGCGACTGTCGGAAACGCACGAACATCGCGCATTTCCCGAAGCCAGTTGGTTAATTGTTGCCAGCGGGCATCGTTCGCTCGCTCCATGGTGGGGATAATCGCCCGCGCCAAGAATTGACCCATCTTTCCGAGCGTACACATGACTGCGTCTTTCCCGCTGTTTCCGAACGGCCCACTTGGAATTGCGATCTTGAATATCTCCTTATCATTTGCCCACCAATCTAGCGCCTTCAAATACAGGGAGTTTGATTCGTCAGGAGTCCAATCCAATCCGCCAACCTCTTCCGATGCAAGCTGAATGATTGGTTTTGAGGCTGCTAACGCCTCCGTGATGAGGGGTTCAGCCTCGTTCCATTTAGCAGTAATAGTGAGGCGACCTGCGGCATTTCGCGTGACCACACGCTGCGCAGGAAGTGACAAAATTCGACTCTTAACGGCAGCATGTACATCAATGCCTGCGGGTGCAGGAAGATGAAGGAATCCATACACGGCAAAGTTGGGCAGCGCAGGAAGATCGCTGCCGATTCTTCGGCTCCATAGCAACTCGCCAAATTGGATGCTTTGGGCGGCTGTCATTATGTTGATATGATAGACACTAATCAGCCGCATGATGGCCCTGATCCAGCCTTCACCGGATTCACTCGCGGCTCTCCTGAGAAGCCAGTCGGTCGCATCATTGATCTTTGGCACGAGGTCCGGGGTGTTATTTTTTGCTGCCTCCTCCAGGCCCCGTCTTGATAGGAAATGTTGCATCGGATCGGGCCATGTTTGGTTTGGCGGCAAATATGGATGAATGCCCTTCTCAAGAAGCGGCGACTTGATCAAGGCTGGGAGCCACTCCAAAAGCAATACAGCATCAGCCGCCTCAAATAATCGCTTAAACCACGGTTCGCTGGATTTATGTAAGACATCGTGAGCTCGCACAAGCGGGTGTTCATGTAACTGAAGAACGATCGGGAAAGCATTTCTGAGGTCCGAAGCTTCCACCTTGAAAGCCAGCCGCGATAACACCTCCGGCAGCAGCTCAAGTAGTGATACCTGTAAGGAGTCCATGGCGACATGTCCAGACAATGAAGCTATTTCCCGTTCCAAAATCCGCAAACACCAATGATACAGTCGTTTGGCGAGAGCGGAATCCATGGCTACCACACGAGGTCGACAGAGAAAGTCATCATTTTTAATGGCGCTTACCTTGCCTGCACGAATTAAAAGCGCTGGACTCCAAAAACCAATGAATGGCGCAATCCAGCGGCACGCGTTTTTTAGGGCGTCTCCTGCAATATCGAGATACGGAAGGCGCATTGGCAGTCCCACTTGTTCGTAGAGCCGAATGCAGGCAAAGGCCGGCAAATGTGATCCAATCGGGTCGGTAGGCCAGCGTCTTGAAATGCTGGCCTCTCCAGGATCGAAGCTTTGGACTTCTTCCTCCAACTTTTGCATTCGCGGAGGTGGTGCAGACAAAATCTGCTCGAAATAGTCTTTGTGAGGCCAAGGGTTGCAATCCCAAGCCTTGAGTTCGTCCCATCGGTCCCCGAACTCTTCACGGACAATTGGATGCCTTTCAAAATTGAGGGCAGTTTCGACCATATAAAGGAGATACGTACACCATCCTTCCAAGGAAAGGAGTTCGATGTTCCGCCCCTGATTTCGCAGAGACCTTCTTATTTCCAGCAGTGCAGTTCGAAGAATTGTCCTCGATTCGCCTAATGCATCGGATTCCGCCAACAAGCCGGCTTTCCAAATGGCCGCAAGAGGCGAACCTGGCGAAGGAATCCATTGCGCCATGATCGCTTTAAGTGATTCGCGTTCGACGTTCCAAGTTGCCCAAAGTGCCTCCTCATAGCAGATCCTGTCCGCATATTTCGGATTTTCCTCCACCAGTTGGCGAATCTTTGTTTTCAACGCCTCCCATCGAGCACTATTGTAAGTTTCCCGTGCTTCCCTAAGCAAGCCAAACGCAATGCTAAACCAAGCATCAATGACCTCAAAATTCGGATCAGAACAATGCGCGAGATTTTCTACCAATGGGCTAAGTGGTCGCCCCGCGACGGCTTCTCCAAAAACATCGTTGAACGCCCTTTCAAATGGCTCAATAATCTCCGGAAAGAGTGGTACAAAGGCAGTTTCAAACCGCCAATTGATCTCACGAAACAGTAATATCCTGTCAGCCGCAGCCCAATCTTTCGTGGTATGAACGAGCAGCCCCGTCCAGTATTTTGTATTTTGCCAAAGAGTGGACCGTTTGCCTTCGGGAGCAACAACCCAACCTGGGTACTTCACCCGCTCAAATCGCCAGCGCGCCAGTATGTCTGCCACATTCTGCGATGTCAGGGGCGTTCGATGATCATGCGCTAATCCAATGGGATCGGGGATGACATCTCCGAAATCAAGGATTGGAGGACTGTTCTTCGGAATGGCTACCGAAACACGCACGAAGTTGGGCCACTTCTCGGGTCTTGGCTTTCTTGCCGAGGCGAGATTCATTAAAAACCACTCAATCGAAGCTTCGTGAATTCCCTTTGTGGTGTGAACACCCGAAAATAAAGGCCCCAAATCAATCGGAGTCACACCGCGATGCATAAGCAGTGAACGTCCGCCATCGTTTAACATCAGCGGGCCGACTAAGTAGAAAGGGGAATGGTTTCCAACAAGTTCGTCTCGAATCCAACCTGTCCACGCCAAAAAGTTCGGATCGTTTCCAGAAAATCCAAGGAGCACAATTGAGTTCTCCAGTAATGATTGCTGGACCGAATTGACGAAAGGGGCAAATGCCCTTGGGTACGTCCGATAATCCTCCTCCGATATAATGAACGGGGTTTGCGAGGGAAATGAACCGTGGAGCTTGACTATTCGCGGAGCGAACGCCGTCGTCAACTCACTGGCCTTGATGACTGGTTGATATGTCCTACCATCAACTTCTGTTCGTTCAAGTAGGGTATCGTAGTTGGTGGTAAAAACGTCCGCCCATGGTAGCTGCAAAAGCAAACGGTGAAGCTTTCCGGGCTGATGGTCGGAATCAGGGATTTGACTGCGAATTAGGAGATGCAGTTTATGCTTACCGAACGCGGCTTCATACTCGCTCGCAATTCTAAGCGCATTTGCGTTGCTAAAATGCGCCTCTCTTGCTGTTTGCTCACTGCTGTCGCCAGGTAGGACGGGATGCAATTCATCGAACATCGATCGGGTTAACTGCGGCCATGTGGGAAATCGTGTTGAGATACCCGGCAGTGGCTCTGCGTTGAGGCTAAATCCTGCACCGACCATGACCGAGGCTCTGGATTTCGGCCAGAGCCAAAGATCCTGTTGCAGGTGCCGCAAATGTGTCGAGTCTGGGAATGTCATATCGGCTCCTGTTTGGATGTTGGAATAGTCTGTCTCGAGTATAACCGCAAATTACGCGACTTCGGTTTGGTGGGTAACAGCGGTGCGATCATCTTCTCGTAGAGGGAAAAAAGGAATTCGACACGTTCCCGGTCAGAGCGGAAAGGTTCAGATCGGTAGCATTGCTCCACCGCCCGGTCCAGTTCTGCGTGGGCGCGAACAAGCATGGGCGGCATCCTCAAAGGATCGTAAATGTCTGCGAGCGTAGCCGTGCCGCGCGGCGGAAGGTGCGGCTCCCTTGCAGCGAGAACGGCGAGCGCCTTTTCCTCCACTCTATTGCGCTTGGCAGTGGTGACGTTCGGCCAAGGGAAATTGTTGTACACCAGACTATTTGAGTAGCGATACCGGGACTCCAACCGCCCACAGATTTGGCGCACCCATGCCATGTGCATGGTGGATGACAGAATACCGAAGTGAAACGGCTCTGCGCCCTCGCAAAAATAAATCTCCGATGCTATGATTGTTTCAGACGGTAGAAAAGCAATAGGAATATATTTTCTGCGTTCAGAGGATGTTTTTGGAATTGCGAGAAAGCGCTTTGTGGGTTGACGAAGTTCAGCGAAGACAGATGGTTCAGACGCCTTTTCTCTGGTCGGTGCCTTTTTGCTGGCAAGCCGGAAGTCTCGTACCGCCGAAATCCTCTCCATGACCCCAGCAAGGGCACCAAATTCGTGCGTGTTTGCATCACGCAACCAGAGACAGTGGCGTTCAATTCCGTTGATAAAATCATCAGCACTCACATAAGGACGTATGAACTTTTTGGCGGCAGGCCATTTCTGGATAAAGCGCGCGGCCTCTCCCGGTGCAAAAATCAGATTTCCACCGTCAGTTGCTTTGCTGCCAAAGACCAGTTGGGGGACATCCGCAGAAATTGGCATTGACCTTGAGATGACAACACTGTCGCTGCCTTCGATCAAATAAGGACTGATATTTACTGCCGGTGAAATTGTGACCTTATCCGATTCGTAATCATAAATGCGCTTGCCCGGTGTATCGGAGGTCGCGAAACCAATAATGACCACATGGACATGGGCTTTACCCCGCGCCTCGCTGGCCCACGGAAATGTTCGATGCGCGAAGATAATCTTCAGATGATATTTTGCAAAAAGCTCACCCCAGAGAATGCCGACTTGCTCCCCTTGGCTGATTGAATTTGTGGAAACGAATCCGACGTGGATTTGTGTGCCTTGGATATACTCAGCCGCTTTGAAATACCAGGCCGTAACATAGTCGAGGACACCATTTGATTTAACCTTCCCGCAAAGAACTTCCATGTCCGCCTTTTGCTCCACCGTCTGAAATTCTTTCCCAACAAACGGTGGATTGCCGAGGATGTAGCTGCATTGCTCCGGCGGCAGAATTGTTTTCCAATCGAGCCGGAGAGCATTGCCACAATGAATGTGTGGCGAGTTTTTGAGCGGCAGGCGTTGGTAAAGCTGGCCGAAAGCTTCAGACACTTTCAAGTTCATCTGGTGGTCCATGAGCCAGAGCGCCACTTCGGCAATGCGTGCCGGCCATTCGCCAATTTCGATGCCGTAGAATTGATCCACATCAACCTGGGAAAGTTTGGTGATTTCGTCCAGCGTAAGTTCCGTTTGTTTGCCGAAAAGTTCCTTGAGCGTTTGGAGTTCAAGCTGACGCAATTCGCGGTAGCCGATGACGAGAAAATTTCCACAGCCACAGGCAGGATCGAGGAAACGGAGTTTGCAGAGCTTGGCGTGGAATTCCTCCAGGCGCGCGCGGCGTCCAGTCGAGCGGTCGGCCTTGCGATTTTCAAATTCGGTGCGGAAGTCGTCCAGGAAGAGTGAGCGGATGACTTTGAGGATGTCGCGCTCGCTGGTATAGTGTGCGCCGATTTGACGGCGCTTTTTGTCATCTATGATGGATTGGAAGAGCGAGCCAAAAATGGCGGGCGAAATGCGCGACCAATCCATGCGGGTGCAGGCGAGCAGGGCGTTTCGCATGTCACGGTTGAAATCAGCAAAGCCCAGATGTTCGTTGAACAAATCGCCATTGACGTAAGGGAATTCCGCGAGTGTCTCATCAAGGTTCCTCTGGCGTTTTAGTGGCGGGGTGTTCAGGACTTCAAAAAGCCGGGCGAGACATTGGCCCAAGTCTGAGCCGTCCGGCGCGGTGCGGTTTTCGATGAAAAGACGGAATGATTCGCGCTCGAAGATGCCGGTGTCCTCGGCAAATAGGCAGAAGAGAATACGGACAAGAAACCGTTCCAAGTCGTGGCCGGTGTAACCGCCGGCTTCAAGGGCATCGTGAAGCTCGCCCATGATTTGGACGGCCTCAATGTTGATGGGGTCTTGTTCCTGAAATGTATGCTGCTTGTAGCCTGCGATGAACGCAAATTGATGGACATGGCGATGAAAATCGGCGAGCGGGAATTCGTACGTGACGCCACGCTTCTTGGGGGATAGCGGCAGATCGCGCTGTTCTTCCGGTTCAAGGTCATGCAAGGCAATCCGCGCAAAATCAGAAACAATGATGTACCGGGGGATGTCCTTTTTGCGGTTTTCATCGCGGGCCAGGTCTTGGATATATCGGAAGGCTTGGGATTCGGCTTTGCCCAGGTCTTTGCCAAAGCTTTTATGTTCGACAATCAGTATGCCCGGCCAGAAAAGATCAATGAAGCCGTAGTCGCCAGTAATCCGTTTGACCGGCTCCTCAAAACTGGCCACTGTGCGGCGGCGAATTCCAAAGACGGCAAAGAATTCGTCCCAAAACGATTTGCCTTCGGCCTCCTCGCGGGTTTCCCCTGCCCATTCTTTGGCAAAACCGATGGCGTTATGGCGAATTTCATTCCATGAGATCGGCATGACGGAGGAGTGTGCTCCGATGTGTCGCCGCCGTCAATGCTCTTGGTTCTGTCATGCTCTTGGTTCTGTCGGGTGGTGCGGCGGTTTCGTTGGGCACTCGCTGGCATTTCGGCTGCGGTGCGATGGGTGTGGGGGCGCGACACAGGCGATTTGCCCATAATGAAGCGAAGCGAAATGACCCCAAAACCCCGCCGCTGATTCCCTCCCGATGCGGAGCGTCCGGCGTGGAATTGGGAGTGCAGGGGGATTTAGCAGTCCCGGTGACACGGCGGCGCGAAGCTGGTCAAGGCTGCTGGCCCTGGCCGGGGTGCGGGGCCGCGATGTTCCGACTTCTGAAGGCCGGGTGAGACGGGGGCCGTCGCCTGGTGGGTGGTGGGCAGGCGTAAGGCCACCGGCTTGCCCGGACCGGCCAGAGGTCGGATTGATGTTGGGGGCGTTGTGAGGGCGGAAGTTTCGGCAAGGCCCTGATGCGCGGCGTGCCGGCTGATGGGACTTGGCGAAAGCTTACGCGCTCATGGCGCCGGGGCAGCCTGTCTTCGACGATTTGAGACGGTGTAACGGCGTGGAATGGAAGCGCGGGCCGGTGGAGAGGTTCACCGGGCGGCGCTGGAATGGAGCGGCGTGGAACCGGCTTGAATTGGCGAAGTCAGGCCGCTTCCCCAGCCGATGTGTCGTTGCGACTCATCGGCGGTTGCCTTCATGAAAAACATTGGAGGCTTGATTTCCGCCAGGGAGCAGCCATCCTCGTTTCAAAAGATTGGCTGCCGCCGATGCGGATGCGACGGTGCCCTTATCTGGAAACGAACCCAATTGAAAATTGATACCGAGCCGCCCAACGACGGCCTGACTGTACAAAAAAATAGGGCAACCCTTTCGGATCACCCAATCGCAATTGCGAGAAGTTGCAATACATATCGGCCATTTGGCCCTGAAAATCAAGCCCTATTTTAAGAATTTTCGACCCCCTTTCACAGCCTTATGTCCGAAGCCAACCCACCGCCCCAACTCAAAAAGCGCTGCACCATCTACGTGGATGGGTTCAACTGGTACTTTGGCATATTCCAGCACCATCCGGCGTGGAAATGGCTGAATGTCCAGTCGTTTTTTGAGGCGTTGCGGCTGGACGAGGATGTTGTTGCCGTCAAATTTTTCACGGCGCTGGTCGATCCATTAAAGCATGTGAGTACCCGGCGTGACCGCCAGAAACGCTACATGAGGGCGCTCGGCACGCTGCCGAAAGTGAAGATCATTCTGGGCAAATATCAGGAGCGCACTGTCACCTGCCGGGCGCATGATTGTATGCGCCGGCTGGAATACCAGGTGCCGGAGGAAAAAAAGACCGATGTGAACATGGCGGTCAATGTGCTGGAAGACGCCTTTCGGGGGCTGACCGACTCGATGGTGATTGTGTCCGGCGACTCCGATCTTGAACCCGCCGTCGAATGGGTGCGCCGGAATTATCCGCAGATAAAAATTACGGTGTACATCCCGGTTTTGGAGGATGAGCGCGAAGAGCGCCGCAACCACAATTATCACCGGATGGGAGTGACCTGCAAACCACTCCCGCTGGCAGACATCCCGCGCCATGTATTCCCGGCCACGGTTCGCGTGAACGAAAACGAAACGATCACCCGTCCTGACGAATGGATTTGAATTGCGCCAAGGCTCTGACGGTGGCAGCGGCAACGGTTGAGAGGCATTCCAAAGCCGCCTGATTTCCTCGTCACTCCCCCCGCTTCCGCATGGGAATGGCAACTACTGTATGGCCCCGCAAGGTTGGTTCAAAATTATTCTGGTCAAAGCGAAGGCGCAAACCCGGCTTGCCGTTGCTAAATCTTTTGCCGGCCTTGGTCAGGATGGCCGTGACCTCAAAACCATTGGCCTGGCCGCCGGTTTTTAAATCTGTGGCGGCGTCGGGCGACACCCAGTATTCATCCGCCCAATGCTCGGCTTCGGAATGGGTGGTTTTGCCGCGGCCAAATTGAGAGGTCGTGCTTACTTGCGTCACCCGGTGCTTGCCAATGCTGTCAGAAAAAGCTCTCCGGGTTTCTTCATGGCTGCACTGGCAGAGCACCTGGGTTTTCAAGCAGGCGCACAACGATTGCACCCGGTGCTGTCCGGCGCTCCCCGCCGACTCCGCAAGATAGTTGCTCCTGTTCTGAGTCAAATATACCGTGGCGCAATGGGCGCTCCGGGCCGTCGTTTGAAAAAGTTGGTCGTAATCCGTGACGAAGTAATGCGCCTCGTCCGAAAAAAGGAACACGGGGCGTTTGCGGTCCGCCCGTCGCTGCAAGGCAAGCTGGACACAAAATTTCCAAACAATCGAAGCGAACCGCCCGGCGGCATGATAATCCAGGACGGGCAGATTCACGATCACGATTTTGCCCCGGAAAATGTCGTCCGGGCTGACGGTCGTGTCGCCGCCAAACATCTGGTGCATGAGGCCGGTGCAAAAATGATGCGCCACCCCTGCGCTGAACGTGGCGACAATGCTTTGGCGGGTTTTGTCGGGCAGCACGGGAAAGTCCCGGAGCCAATAGGTTTCAGCCATCCTAAAATCATGACTGCCGTTTGCGTGGCCGTGCCTGCCCGCCTCAATCAGTTCCCAGCACTTCGATTGCGCCTGCCATTGCACGTCCTTCGCCTGGTCCCGCGAGAGTGGACCGGACTGAATGATTTCTTTGGCGAGCAACATGCCGGGCGTGGCTCCCGCCGCAACGATCAGGTCCAGCGTGTGACCGATCAGCACCTCGGCGGACTGTTTCCAAAACGGGTCGCCGCCTGCCGCGTCATGCTGCGCCATGTTGACTAATTCGGTGAGGATGCGGGTGGCGTTTTTGCTGCCCACTTTCAACCGTGCGCCGTGCGCCAGTTCATACGCCAGAAAGTTAAAACAACCGCCATCCGGCCCAAAGAAAACGGCGTCTTCCATGCGCCCGTTCTCTGCGAGGTTGCGCCGCCATTCGTCCGTATCCTCCGGCTTCACCGTCAGCACCAGCCCGCCGTAGCCGGCCCGCAGCATCGCGGCGGCCGTCACCCGCGCAATGGTCGAGCTTTTGCCGGAGCCGATGTCGCCCCACACCTGCATTCCCTCGTATGATTCTTCGATAGTCCACACGTCCCGATTATTCCACCTTATGAGCGCCCGCCGTCCGTCCCACGGCTGCATCGGCGGGGCGAGAAACAAGCTGCTGACGAAGGCAAGCAGCTTGCCAATATACTGCATTAACAAGTTCATAGTTTTTATCCTTTCGTGTTTAGTTGACTTACAGGTTCACCGACGGCGTCAGGCGCGGCATCATCGGCTTGGCCGCTGCGCTCTCGTTGCCGGGGGGTTGCGCCTCGCCGCCCGTTTTCTTTGCGCGGGGGCTGCTGCGCTCCTTCTTCTCCATCCGCAAAAAGCGCCCCACCGTGTCTTTGCTGACCGCGACCTGGCACTGCGCCAGCATGGCCGCGATTTCCCCGGTGCTTGCGCCCTTCCTTTCAAGTTCAATAATTTCCTCCCGCAACGGCATCAAGAGCGCGAACTTGCCGCGCAAGGGCCGCTCATAATCGGCGGCGAGCGAGCGAAGCTGCTCCTTCACGGCGTCCATATTTAATTGAGTCATATCGTTTCCTTTCCATTGTCCTGCTCGCGGCTGCCGCGGCGGCGCTTTGCCGCCGCGCCAAGCAGTCCTAACGCCGTGCGTTAGGAGATGGTGTCCTCTCTTGTTCCCCGTCCCTGGAACACCCCCAACACCATCTCCTTCGCTTGGGCTACCAGCTTCCGCCAGCCTTTGAGGTGGCGACGATTGATCAACTCAACATCAAACATGACTCCCTGGCTGGTGCAGTAGCAGATGAGGTAGGACAGCAGGATGTCGCCCTCGTCCTGGCTGGCCGCAATGATGAGTTCCGTCAGCGCCCAGAGATTGGCTGGAGTCAACGGCTCCGTGCCAGCGACCATCGCCGCCGCCAAAGCCGCCATCTTTGGGTCGGCCCGGCGAGCGGTGGCACGCGCCAGCGCCAGGAAGTCGGCGTTAATTGTTAGATTTAATGTTTTCATAGGATTACTCCGATTTTTGAGAGCCTTCCGCTACTGTGATTTCGCGGACGGCGGGGGTTGTTTGGGTGCCATTCGATTGCGATTGCCCGCCGCCCACTCGAATGACTTCTGCCCGCCCCTTCTGGATCACCAAAAGGAGCGGCAAAAGCTGGGTGCCCCGGATGGTCACGGTATGCGTGACGTAGAGCAGGGTGAGAGTGTCCAGACTGGCGCCCGCCGGCGTCGGGGCGTGATGCGCAAACAACAGCCCGGAATAGGGCAAAACAAACGCGCCGTGCTGGCCGGTCTCAAAGCGGGTGAACAGGTTTTGTTCGGCGGTCTCGTAACAGGATTTGGATTCGTCGCTCATGGGATTACCGGGCAAGGGATGGCCTGCCGCGTTGCTGGCCGTAACGCTGGGCCTTGCGAATAAACCGGGCGGCGTAATAGATTCGCTGCGGGAAAGAGAAGGTCGGGCTGAATGTGTAGGGATTGATGCCCACGGCGCGGACTGCCAGCAACGCCAGACGCACGCCGGCAATCCAGTCCAACTCCGGGGCGGCGACAATGCCCGGTTGCCGGCGCGGGGCCAAAGGCCGGGTCAAGGGCAGGCGCGGGCCGGCCAGCGCCAGCGCCTTCACGCGCTCCAACTGCCGGCGCTCCTCGGCGGACAACTGCGCAAGCTGGATTTTCCGCAACGCCTGCGGGGCAATATGCCGTTGCTTTTTGGCCCGGTTTTGGTGGACAACCCTGGACACCTCGCCCTTGCTCAAGGGCCGCCCTAATTCCTGCGCCCGCAACGCCACCAGCGCGTCCCGTTGCGCGGCCCGCTTGGAAAACCGCGACATCACGGCGGCGTCAACGCCGCGTATTTGCACGCAACGGTGCCGGTCAAGGTAGGTGTCGTAACCCAGCGCATGCAGGGATTCGGCCAAGTGCGCCCGGTAAAGTTGCGTCAGGTCCTGGGCGTGGTCGTAAAATGGACGCGCTTCCAAAGCCTTCATCCGCTTCTCCACCGGGTCAAAGGTGACGTTGAAAACAACGCAATGATGGTGCAACTGCGGATCAAGGGCGCGGCTTTCGCGGTGCGGGAAAATGGCGCAAACCATGTTGCCCGTGACGCGGCTTTGCCTGGTGTCCGCCGCCGTGCCTTTGCGCACGCGCACGGCGGCCAGTTGCTCGGCGGCTTCCAAGGTGGCGGTTACGGCCTTATCGTGGGCGGCAATAAGGCGCTCGTCCCCGGCCACCAGCGCCATGACGGAGAGCGATTTTGGCGCGGAGATGGTTAAATCATACACACAGCGCCGGTGGGCCGCCATCCGCTGCGTCAACCGCGTGCCGTCACCGGGCCGCAACCCCCGGCAGAGGGCCACAAAGTCCGCCTGCCGCACCGGGGCCTGACGGTCAAGGCCCAGCGCCTCGCACCCCCGGCCATACCACCGCCCCGGCGTGTGCTGCTGCTCGTCGTAATAGTCGTCGCGCGACAGGTCCTCCCTAAAATAGACCTCCTCATTCGGGGACGACTTCTGTGCTTTGATCGCAAGCATGGCTTTGACCGTGGCGCAGTTTCAAGCCGGGCAGCCCCACCAGGGAGCCTGCCAACTGTCGGCAAAACTGCGCCACTCTACCTATCATTGTAGGGCGGGCAGGGTGTGTCGCTGCGATCAAGCCGCTCATTTTTCTAAAAAAAGTGGCAAAACATGTGGAAATCTATATTGAAATTCCCCATCCTCCTCAGCAGACAGTCAAAATTGACCCGCTCAAAGCTGCCTTTCCTCTACCTTCAACTCGCGTGGCGGGGATGGCGGTGGATTCCATGTTGCAAAGGCGGCATGGGTGAGCGCCACCGCAATGCCTGGCAAGAAGTCGGAAAACGGCCAAAGCCCGCCAATAGTGTCAATACTATTGTTACCAGCATGGCCTGTGTCAGACGGCCCCAACCTGCCGTTTTATTTTGAAAAATTCGTCGAAATAATTCTTGTATTCAGTGGGCAGGTGTGCGAAAATACTATTCAGTAGATCGCACGTTCAATCT
>CAVPOM010000015.1:0-270117 GCA_963707025.1 uncultured Verrucomicrobiae bacterium
TGATTAGCCTTGATTGGCCGGGCTGGGTGCCGCTGGGAAAGCCGCTTGATTTTAATATGTAAATTGTTGATAGTAATGTAGTTAAATTGGTTTTCTGCGAAAATGCCCAAAGCTTGCCAATCAAGCCGGAGGAGCGGCTGAAAATGGGCCGTTTTGCTCCGCCAATTGACTTGAACCCCGGCAGCATTCGGGTGTGCCGGATGCAATCGCCGCGGGAACGGGAGCGGATGGAAGTTCATGATCGAGGTGGTCACGGTTCAGAATTGTGGTTTGACCGCCTTTGACCGGTTTGACCGGATGGGTTCGTATGGCAAATCTTGCCGCCGACGGGTCGGATGGGTGTGAATGGCCGTTGGGGTTCGCCCGCCTGGAAATTTGCCGGGCGTTGGCCCCCGCCCTGCGCGGCTGCGCCGGGCGCCTGCTCCCGAATGCGCCGCCGGACGGGTGCCTACGTGTCTCATGCTGATGATTCAACCATAGGTTCTAATTTTTGTCAACCCCCGTTTTGAAGAAAATGCAGAAGGAAGCATCCGCCACCCCGAAAGCGACCTCTGCAAAACGCGCGTCCACGATTGACGCGGCGGTTTATGACCGCCGGAAACAAGGGGAAACAATGGCATGGCGACGGTCACAGACCGCCGCTACAGGGGATTGGCAGAGGTCCGGTCATGGATTGTCGTTCAAGTAGGGCCGGTATCTTTGGGGGATGACGATAATGTTGGTGGAGGACTCAATTTGGGAAATGCCACCGGTGCGGGGGGATTCGGAAGCATCTATGAAATGATAATAGCCATCGGTGTCCTTCCACATCTCGACTTTTTCCAACCGGTTTCGGTTGACCGGGAGCAAACGGGCGTCAATGGGAAGTTTGCGGGCGTTCTCCAGTTGAGCCGGGGTGAAAACCCCGCCCAGTTCCTTCCACATTTGTCCGCCCAATTTCTGAACCTGGGCCACTTCCTCCGGCGTGAGGGGCGTGATGCTGACATGGACATGGCCGCTGGCGTCCTTGGTCCGGCGGGCATGGTTGCGTTCGATTTGCAGGTAGTCCTTGTAGGTGGTGCGAATGATGGTGTTGGCCACCTGGAGTTGATCGGGATTGAGTTGCAATTGCGCCACCACCCCCGGGCCGAAAGCGCGGCCTTCCGGGGTGTTGGTAAAAAGACCGGGGAAATTGGGAGGGGTGTTGGTGATGGTGACGGTATTGGTGATGATCTTGGGGTGGGCCAGGCTGTGAAAAAGCCCGTAGGCCAGGACGGCGATCAGGACCAGGGCAAAGACCATGCCAACTTGATAAACCACCGCCATTTTCCGGCTGCGCACGGCGGCGGTGGCGGGGGCGGAAAGCGTCTCCACCTGGGTGAGAATCTCGCTGGCTTGCTGGTAGCGGCGGTCCGGCTCCTTTTCCAGGGCGCGCAACACCACCTGGTCCAGGCGCGCATCGGTATGGGCTTTTTTGGAGGGAAGCGGGAAATGGCCGAGGGGCAGTTCGCCGGTCAGCATTTCATAAAAAATGACGCCCAGGGAATAGAGATCGGCGCGGTGATCCACCTCGGAGGGTTTTTCGATTTGTTCGGGGGCCATGTATTGCGGGGTGCCCAGAATGCCGGTGGCCAGGGTGATGGAGGGCAGGCGCTGGCCGCCGGTCCCGGCCAGCTTGGACAGGCCGAAGTCGGCCATTTTCACCCGGCCCTTTTTGTCAAGTAAAATATTGGCCGGCTTGATGTCGCGGTGGACGATGCCTTCGTCGTGGGCGAACTGGAGGGCCTGGCAGATCTCCACCACGATGCGCAGCGCCTCGGGCGGTTTCAATTCCTTGCGCTGGATGAGCGTGTGCAGGTCCACCCCGTCCACGTACTCCATGAGAAAGTAATAATAAGGGCCGGCCCGGCCAAAATCATAAACCGAGACGATGTTGGAATGGTGCAGGCGGGCCAGGGCCTTGGCTTCGCGGGAAAACCGTTCGGCAAAGGCGGTCTGGGAACTCAGCTCCGGCGACAGGATTTTCAGGGCCACCATCCGGTCCAAGTTCAATTGCCGCGCCTTGTAAACCATGCCCATCCCGCCGTAGCCGAGCAACTCATAGATCTCCAGTTGCGGAAAAAACTCGGCGATCTGGGCGGCGGTCGGCGGTGAATAGGGCGCCGCGGCCGGCGCGGGCGGCAGCGAGGCGATGCCGGTGGGCGTGCGCTGGCACTTGGGGCAGAGCGATCCAATCACGTCCGCCGCAAGCGGCGCATGGCACTGCGCGCATATTCGGATGGTGTCCATCGTCAACACTTCATCTGTACAGAGGGGCAAGCGGCGGAAAGGTTACGACAATCGGGCCACCGCCCTGCCGCGCATGATGGACGCATCGCGCCGGAGGGGGCGGCGGCCCGCCGGTCAGATCTGAAAATCCAGGACCGTGCCGGGCTTGACTTTTTTTGTGACGTTGACATCGGTTTTGTCGAAAGTGACCAGGGAATGCGGGGGCACGCTGCGGGTAAGGAAAACGCTGGCGCCGATGGTGCTGCCTTCCCCAACGACGGTTTCGCCGCCGACAATGGTGGCGTTGGCGTAAATGGTGACGTGATCTTCAACGGTGGGATGGCGCTTGTGGCCGCGGAGCAACTGGCCGCCGGCGAGGGAGCGGGCCACCAGGCCCACGCCCTGATACATTTTGACGTGAGTGCCGATCTCGGCCGTTTCGCCGATGACGGTGCCGGTGCCGTGGTCAATAAAAAAATGGGAGCCGATGCGCGCGCCGGGGTGCAAATCCATCCCGGTGCGGCTGTGGGCCCATTCGGTCATGATGCGGGGGATCAAGGGCACCTCCTCCTCGTAAAGCTCATGGGCCAGGCGCTGCACGGCGATGGCCTCGATGAACGGATACGCCACAATGACTTCCTCCTTGCTCAAGGCGGCGGGATCGCCCTGGTAGGCCGCTTCGGTGTCGGTGCTGAGCAAATCGCGGACTTGGGGCAGCCTGCTCAAGAAGCGGAGAGTGATGGCGCGGGCGGTCTGGCGCGAATCTTCCGTGCCGGCGCCATCGGGAGGGGCATATTCGAGGCTTTTGTGAATCTCATCCTCCAACCTTTCCGAGACCGAAGCCATCAAGGTGGCGGTGAGGACTTTCAGTTCGGAGGAATGGATGGATTTCTCGTCGAAGAAGCCGGGGAACAGGAGGCGCAACAAATCCAGGGTGATGGAGGCAATGGCGGTCTTGGACGGCAGGTTTTTGCCGTCCACGTGATTGATCCCGCCGACGCGCGCGTAGGAGGCGATCAACTGATCGGTTAATTCGGTGACCGAGTGGTTCACCAGGAAATTATCAGGCAGCCCAGGAGGAAAGGCAAGCGGGGAGGGAAAGGGAAATGGAGAATGGAGAATGGAGAGTAGTGAATTGCGGATTTCTGGCGCAGTCTGGACAGCAGGCAGCGACGAAAACGAGGCAAAGAACTCCGGCGGGTTGGGCGGGGCCAAAATGTCGCTTGGCCGGGCAGGACGGATGGGGTAAACTGCCGGCCGTGCGCAAAACCAATGAGACTCGTTTGCTAATGGCTCACCGTTATCGGGACTATGCACGGCGGTGTTTCTTCCTTGAATTTGTGCTTGTCGCGGGCGCAAGCCTGCTTTGCCTGCCGGCCAAAACGGCCCTGGGCGCGGAAGCGCAGGTGTTGCACGGGAGCGTGCCGGCGGCGGTGGCGCGACTGGCCCCGGTCGGGCGGCTTCCGGCCTCGCAACATTTGGACGTGGTTCTGGCGCTGCCGCTGCGCAATCGGGAAAAGCTCGAAGTTCTGCTGCAACAGATTTACGACTCGGCCAGTCCCAATTTTCGGCACTACCTCACGCCGCAGCAATTCACCGGGCAATTTGGGCCGGAGGAAGCGGATTACCAATCCCTCATCGCCTTCGCCAACGGGCATGGCCTGATGGTGACGGGCACGCACGCCAATCGCACTTTGCTGGATGTCAATGGGACGGTGGCTGAGATCGAAAAGGCGTTCCATGTCAGCCTGCGGACGTATCAGCACCCGGCGGAGGCGCGGCTCTTTTATGCGCCGGAGGGCGAGCCGTCGCTCGATTTGGCGGCGCCGGTCCTGACGGTCAGCGGCCTGGACGATTTCATCCTGCCGCGTCCCATGAATCTGAACACCAACTTCTTCAAACGGCGGGCCAATGCCACCGCCCTGACCACCGGGTCGGGGCCGATCGGCAACTTTCTGGGGAAAGATTTCCGGACGGCTTACGCTCCCGGCGTGGCGTTGGACGGCGCCGGCCAGTGCGTGGGGTTGTTCGAGCTGGGCGCCTACTACCAGAGCGACATCACGGATTATGAAAACCTGGCCGGGCTGCCGAACGTCATGGTGACGAATGTGTTGCTGGCAGGGGCCAGGAACAAACCCGGGCAAAATGAAATTGAAGTGGCTCTGGACATTGAAATGGCCGTGGCCATGGCGCCGGGGTTGTCCCAGGTGATCGTTTATGAAGGGACTAATGCGAACGACATTTTGAACCGGATGGCGACGGATAATTTGGCCGCGCAGCTTGGTTGTTCGTGGAGTTTTGGGGCGCAAGTGGACCCGGCCCGGGAGCAGATTTTCCAGCAATTTGCCGCGCAGGGGCAGTCGTTCTTCCAGGCCTCCGGCGATTTTGGGGCGGCGACCGGGCCGATCACGCCGCCCTCCGATGACCCGTGGATTACCGTCGTGGGCGGCACCTCCCTGACGACCAGCGGGCCGGGCGGAGCGTGGGCGTCGGAAACCACCTGGTCCGGGAGCGCCGGCGGGATCAGCACGGCCTACCCCATCCCGGTCTGGCAGCAAGGCATTAATATGTCGGCCAACCTGGGATCGTCCACCATGCGGAACATTCCGGATGTGGCCTGCCTGGCGGATGTCCAAGTTTGGGTGGTTGTCTTTAATGGCGAGCAGGGGGAGGTGGGCGGCACCAGCGTGGCTACGCCCTTGTGGGCCGGTTTTGCCGCGCTGGCCAATCAGCAGGCGGCGGCCAGCGGCGGCCCGCGTCTCGGGTTTCTCAACCCCGCCCTCTACGCCATCGGCCAGGGTCCCGGTTATGCCTCGGCCTTGCATGACATCACGACCGGCAACAACACCAACAGCTCAAGCCAAAACAAGTTCTTTGCCGCGGCAGGCTACGACCTCTGCACCGGTTGGGGCACCCCTGCCGGGAGCAACCTGATCGCCGCCCTGCTGGCGCTCCCCGACGCGCTGCAGGTTCTGCCGGGAACTGCGCTCGCCTTCGATGGCCCCTTGGGCGGCCCCTTCAGCCCGGCCACCCAAACTTATTCTCTGACCAACGCGGGCGCTGCTCCGCTAAGCTGGACTCTGGCAAATTACCCGTCCTGGCTGAATGTCACGCCTGGCGGCGGCACGCTCGTCGCCGGCGGCCCGGCCGCGATCGTCACCGCCATGCTTACTTCCGCCGCCAGCAGTCAAGCGGTGGGGAGTTATCCGGCGCTGTTAATGTTTACCAACCTGAACCATGGTTTCGCTCAGAGCCGGCCAATCACCCTGAACGTGGACGCGCCGCCGCTGATTACCGCGCAACCCGCCAGCGTTGCCGCGCGCGCCGGAGCCAGCGCGACGTTTGCCGTGGGGACGGCCAGCAATGGATACCTGTCCTTCCAGTGGCAGCAGGATAACGGGATGTACCTGACCAATCTGGCCGATGGCGGCAATGTCTCCGGCTCGGCCAGCAGCATGTTGACGGTGAGCAGCGTCGGCCCGGGCAATGTGGGCGTTTATTCGGTGGTCGTCAGCAATATCACCGGCGTGACCATCAGCTCCAACGCAAGCCTGACCCTCCTGCCATTCCGGCCGGTCATCGTGGCGCAACCGGCCAGCCAGACGGCGCTGCCCAACCAGACGATCACGCTGACGGTCGGGGCCGCCGGAAACCAGCCGCTGTCCTATCAATGGCAGGAAAGCGGGACCAACTTGAGCGAGGCGGGCAATCTCTCCGGCACTGCCACCAGCAGCCTGACCTTCCATGGCGCCACGGTGGCCAATGCCGGAACCTATTCGGTCATCGTCAGCAATTCCCTCGGGACAGCCGCCAGTTCCGCGGCGGTCCTGTCCGTGACTTCGGCGAGCGTGGCGGGGTTGGCCATGGCGACGCTCTATTCGTTCACGGGTGGCAACGACGGCGGCAACCCAAACGGACTGGTGCAGGGAACGAATGGGGCTTTCTATGGGACGACCCGGCACGGGGGCAGCAACTCCTGGGGAAGCATTTTTCGCATGGCGCCCAATGGCTTGCCGGCCAGCCTGTATGCTTTCACCGGCGGCAGCGACGGGGCGACTCCTTTTTCGGCGCTGGCGCAAGGGGCGGACGGCAATTTCTATGGCACCTCTCTCATGGGCGGCAGCAATGAAAATGGCACGGTCTTTAGGATGACACCGGAGGGCGCTTTGGCCGCGCTGGTGACGCTCAACCTCACCAATGGCAATCTGCCTTACGGCGGACTGATCCCGGGCGCCGACGGCGCGCTCTATGGCACTTGCGACCAAGGCGGAGCGATCAGTTTCGGCACGGCGTACAAAATCACCACCAATGGCGCGCTGGCCACCCTTTACTCGTTTTCAGAAGGCGGCGATGGGGGGCAGCCGGTGGCCGGCCTGCTCCTGGGCCGCGATGGCAATTACTACGGCGCCACCTATGCCGGCGGCGCTAATGGTTATGGCACCGTTTTCCGCCTTTCCAGCGGCGGCGCGCTCAGCACGCTGGTGTCGTTTGACGATGCCAATGGCGCCTATCCCCGCGGCGGTCTGGCGCAGGATGTCAACGGCGATTTCTACGGCACCACCTCGCTGGGCGGGGCTGACAACAATGGGACGGTGTTTAGAATGAGTTCGACCGGGCTGCTCACCAACCTTTACTCGTTTACCAACGGCCAGGACGGAGCGCAGCCGGTGGGCGGGCTGCTTTACGCCAGCGACGGCAATTTCTACGGCACGACAGAATATGGCGGGGCGTATGGTGATGGCACCCTGTTCACCATCACCGCCGACGGCACCTTTGCCACGCTGGTCCAATTCGACGGCTTCAACGGCGCCAATCCGCAGGCCCCGCTGGCGCAGAGCACGGCGGGCGTTCTCTACGGCACGACGCCCAACGGCGGCGACAACAACCAGGGCGCCATTTTTTCGCTGGCCAACATTTCCGCCCCGCAATTCACCATGCAACCCGCCAGCCAGAGCGCCTTCCTGGGACAGAGTGTGGAGCTGGACGTGGCGGTGTTTGGCAGCGCGCCCTTGTTTTATCAATGGCAGAAGAACGCCACCAATTTGGGCGATGGCGCCACCATCTCCGGCTCCTCCACGCGCGTCCTGAGTCTGACCAATCTGACCCTGGCCGATGCCGGCACCTATTCGGTCATGGTGAGCAACGCCCTCGGCTCGTCCAATAGCGCCGGCGCGTTCCTCACGGTGATCTCCTCCCCGCCCTATTTTGTCCTCCAACCGACCAATCAGACACTCGCGCCGGGAACCAACGCGGCGCTGGTGGCGGGGGCGCTGGGCAACGTGCCGCTGCTTTATCAGTGGCAGAAAAACGGAGCCAATTTGACCGACGGCGGCAACCTCTCCGGCTCGGTCACGAGTGTCTTGACGCTCAACAATGTCACTGAAGCCAATAATGGAAGCTACCGCTTAATCGTGAGCAACAGCCTTTCCTGGGCGGCCAGCTCCAATGCGGTCTTGACGGTGGTTCCGGCCAGCGCCGGCGGGACCCGCCTGGCCACCTTGTATTCGTTCACGGGCGGCAGCGACGGCGGATTCCCCAACGCGCTGGTGGCCGGCACCAATGGAATCCTGTATGGCACCACGGAATCCGGCGGGCAGGGCGGCACTGTATTTACCGTCACCACCAACGGCGCGGTGGCCACGCTGGCTCTGTTCGGACCGGACACCGGTTTCACTCCTTTCGCCGGCATGGTGCAAGGCGGGGACGGCAATTTCTATGGCTCGACAGAACTGGGCGGGACGAATTACGACGGCAACATATTCGAGCTGACTCCGGGCGGGGCGCTGAGCAATTTTTATTCGTTTACGGGAGGGAGCGACGGCTATTTTCCCATGGCCGCGCTGGTGGTGGGGGCCGATGGCAATTTCTATGGCGCCACCGCCTCCGGCGGCGATGCCAGCGCCGGCAACGTCTTCAAACTGACCCCCAGCGGCCTGCTGAGCAATCTTTACTCGTTCACCAACGGCGCGGACGGGGCCGGTCCGGTTGGGCCGCTGGTGCAGGGAGCGGACGGCAACTTCTATGGCATGACGGCCGGCGGTTTGCATGGGTATGGCAATGTGTTCAAACTGACTCCCGGCGGCCTGCTGAGCAATCTTTACTCCTTTGCCAACGGCGCGGACGGCTCCGCTCCGGCCGGGGCGCTGGTGCAAGGCACGGACGGCAATTTCTACGGTGTGACCAAACACAACACCATCGCCGGTTATCCCTTCTATGGCACGATTTTCAGGATGACCCCCAAAGGCGCGCTGACCACGCTCTATGCGCTGAATTACACCGATGGGGCCTATCCCTTTGCCGGACTGCTCCAGGGCAGCGACGGCAATTTCTACGGCACCACTTTCACCGGCACCGGTGCCACCAATGGCACCGTCTTCAGCATTACTCCCGGCGGCGCCTTCAGCAATCTGGTCGTGTTGGATGGTTTCGATGACGGCGCGCATCCGGAAACGGCCCTGGTGGAGGGAGCGGATGGCGCGCTTTATGGCACGACCAGCGCGGGCGGGCCGGGCGGGCACGGGTCGGTCTTCCGCCTCAGCTTCAACTCCGCCCCGCAATTCACCAGCCAGCCCGGCAGCCAGGCGGTGGTGGTGGGAACCAGCCCGCAGTTGAGCGCAACCCTTTTCGGCGCCCCGCCGTTGTTCTACCAGTGGCAAATGGACACAACCAATCTCAGCGACGTGGGCAACGTCTCCGGGACAACTTCCCGCGTTCTGAATTTCACCAATGTTGCGCTGGCCAATGCCGGAACCTACACCCTTGTCGTCAGCAACGCGCTTGGATCGGTGACCAGCTCCGCCGCCGTCCTGACGATTATTCCCGCGCCAGATTTCCTCTCCATCACGCTCAACCAAGGCTCGGTTACATTCCTTTTGAGCACCGTCGCCAGCCACGTCTATCAACTCCAGTCCGCGCCGGATTTGACCTCCGGCAACTGGAGCAATGTCCACAATGCCTTCCGGGCCAGCGGCGGCACCGCGACCAATTCCGACGTGGTGGCGACCAACACGCAACGGTTCTATCGCCTGGAGTTCGTGCGCTAGCGGCCTGCTGGAATGCCTCGCGGGAGCGTTTGAAAGAAATGGCGTTTTGATCGGCCGGCCGGGTAGCATGGGCGGCGAGTGACAGACGCATGAAGGAACCCGACAAAGGGCCGCGCCAGTGGTGGATTGCCCTGGCCCTGGCCGCCATCACCCTGGCGTTGTTTTGGCCGTTGTGTCACTACGATTTTCTCGATTTTGACGATCAGGCTTACGTGACGGAAAATCCGTATGTGCGCTCGGGCCTGAATGGCCACAGTCTGGCCTGGGCCTTTCAGACCAGCACGGCAGGCAATTGGCATCCGGTGACGTGGATTTCCCATATCCTGGATGTGCAATTTTTCGGCGTGCAGGCGGGCCGGCATCATCTGACCAGCGTGGTTTTGCACAGCGCCAATGTGGCGCTGCTGTTTGTCCTCCTGCAAAGAATGACGGGGGCGGTCTGGCGCAGCGCGCTGGTGGCGGCGTTTTTTGGGTGGCATCCGGCGGATGTGGAATCGGTGGCGTGGATCGCGGAGCGCAAGGACGTGTTGAGCGCGTTTTTTTTCATGCTGACCTTGCTGGCTTATGCATGGCACGCGGCCAGGCCGGGATGGGGGCGGCAGGCGGTGACCCTGGCCCTGTTTGCCCTGGCGCTGATGGCCAAACCGATGGTGGTCACCCTCCCTTTTGTTCTGCTGCTGCTGGATTATTGGCCCTTGCGCAGAGTCTCCCGCGCGCCGGCTGCGCCGCCGGAAAACAAACCGGGCGGGGCGCCGGCCTTTCCGCCCTTGCCGCTGTCGCGGTTGCTGGCGGAAAAAATCCCCTGTCTGGCGTTGAGCGCGCTTGGCTGCGTCGTGACACTGTGGGCGCAGCAACGGAGCAACGCGGTGGCGTCGGTGCAGGAGATTTCGCTGCCGCATCGTCTTGCCCACGTTTTGGTTTCCTATTACGATTACCTTGCGCTCCTGATTTTTCCGCAGCACCCCGCCATTTTTTATCCTTATCCCCTGCATGAACAAACGGCCAAAGCGGTCGGCGGGGTGGCGGCACTGGCGGTGGTTTCGGCCCTGAGCATTATGTGGAGACGGCGGCGGCCGTGGCTGGCGGTGGGATGGCTCTGGTTTCTCGGGATGCTGGTGCCGGTCATTGGATTGGTGCAGGCGGGGGGCCAGGCCTACGCGGACCGCTACACCTATTTGCCGTCGGTCGGGCTGTTTGTCTGCGTGGTGTGGGCGGGGGCCGAGCTGGCGCTGCGGGTACCGGCGGCAAAGTTTTTGGGACCCGCCGCGGGGGTGGCGATGCTGGCGGCGACGGCGCACCAAATCCCGGTCTGGAAGAATACACGGACGGTTTTTGAACACGCCGCCCGCGTCACTGAGAATAATTATCTGGCCCTGACTTTGCTCGGCAGCCTGCGGGCGAAGGAGGGCAATTGGGACGGGGCGATGGAGCTTTACCGGGAGGCGCTGCGTGACAAGCAGAATTATGCCGAGGCCCATTTCTTCCTGGCCCGCGCCCTGGAGCACCAGGGCCAGGCGGACCAGGCCCTCCGGGAATACGAGCGGGCCTTGAGGATAAATCCCTCGTTTGAACAGGCGCGGATTTTTCTGGGCCTGCTGCTGGCGGCTGGGAAAAGATACGAGCAGGCGGCGGCGCAATACGAGGCGGTTCTGAAGACCAACCCCCGGTCAGCCACCGCCCACAATGACCTGGCGCGGGTCTTGCAAAGCGAAGGGCGGCTGGAGGAAAGCGCGCGGCATTACACGGCCGCGTTGCAATGCGATTCGAGCCTGGCCGAAGCCCATAATAACCTGGGCATATTGTATTTGCAGACAGGCCGGCTGGCCGAGGGCACGAGCGAGTTGCGGGAGGCGCTGCGGCTCCATCCTGGCAATGAGGAAACGGAGTATAATCTGGCGCTGGCCTTGAACCAGCAGGGGCAATGGCCGGAGGCTCTGGAGCTGTGGCAACGGCTGGCGCCGGCCCGTCCGAAAGATGCCGCCGCCCAGTTCCAGTATGGACGGGCGCTGGCCGGCCTGGGAAAAACGCGCGAGGCCATGAGCCAGTACGCCGCGGCGCTATTGTTGACGCCGGATTACCCGGAGGCCCTCGAGGCGCTGGCCTGGATCCTTTCCACCGATCCCCATGCTGAATTGCGCAACGGCGGGGAAGCGGTGCCGATGGCGGAGAAGGCCTGCCAACTGACCGGCCGGCAGCAGCCCGGCATGCTGGTGACTTTGGCGGCGGCGTATGCGGAGGCGGGGCGCTTCAACGAGGCGGCGGCCACCGCGCGCGAGGGCGGGGATTTGGCGGGGAGGCAGGGCCAAAAAGAGATGGAGACCAAGGCGGGGCGGGTGCTGGCCGCCTTGCAAGCGGGTTACCCGATCCGGGAGCCGATGGAGGCGCGGTAGGAAGGTTATGGGAAATGCGTCAGGGATGGGCGCAAATGAGTTGGCAGGGTCGGCGCGCTGCGCCGATGTCGAGCCACAGGCTCGACGCTACAAAAAATCAGGACACTAAGGCAGGGTCATTTGGCCGGGGCGGCGTCGGTTGCGGCGCGACGCTGCTGCAACTGTTGGCGCAGGAAGTTGTCCTCCGGCGAGTCAAGCCAGGCGGTCAACCAGAGGTCGCCGAGCATTTGGCCGGCTTTAACCAGTTGATCATCCAGAAAAGGCCGGGCCAATCCTTGTTCGCCATCGCCGGAAAGTTTGCCATCCTTTTCGAGTTGGTAAAGAGGTTCGACCAGGTTGTTCTGCTCCACCAGCCAAGCCACCACCGCGCGAAACAGGGTGTCGTCCTTGCCGCCTGGCGCGCCGACCCGCCGGGCAGGCTGAATTTTGCCCGCGAGGTTCTCCAGTTTAGGCTCGCCGGTTTTGCGAAAGTAACCGCCGTCAATCCAGGAATGAAAGGTGTGATTGACAGTGTAACCGCGCGGGTTGTCTCCAACCCAGCCATTGAAATGAATGGTGGTGTGGAGGGGCTGGGAGCCGTCGCCGACGAAGTGTCCCATCACACCCATGACGTAGATGACGTCGGCCTGGGCGTTGGCGATTTCGGCTGGGGTGCCGCCCGCCCGCTCGAAGGTTTTCAAGTAACTGAAGCAGGATTCCAATTTGTCCGCGTATTCAACGATGGTCCACGGCAGGAAGCCGGTCAATTCGCGGGTTTGGTCGCGATCGGTCTCCGGGTCAATGGGGTTGAATCGTTCGGGATGGGCGGCGCGGGCCTGGGAGAACAGGCTGGCAAAGGAATAGCGCAGGGGCGGCAGTTGGGCCGGGGTCAAGTCGCAGAGTTTCAACTCCTCCAAATCAATGTAGTGATCGGGGCCGTTGGCATGGCGAAGGGAGAGGCCGGCGTTGTTGCGCCAGCGGTCGGGTTCGCCGGAGAGAAAGGCGATGCGTTCGCGCTGGGCCGGAGCGAGGACGAAGGCTGGAAAGTTGGAGGGCAGCGAAGCCAGGGCCAACTGATTGATGACAAAGTGGCCGTTGTAATCCCAGGCGCCAGCGCTGGCGGCGCTTAACACAACCAGCGCGCACCAAGCCCGAAAAGGGGCAAAGAATTTATTTTTCACGGCAGGGCGGGGTGAGGTTCTGTGGCGTTTGCAAGAGGTGAATTTATTTTCCCGCGAGGCCTTATTGGCCGATAAAAGCGCGATGGGCGGGATTCCATATTACGTCCGGCACGGGTGGCTCGATTTTGGCTTCAAAAAGAACGGTGGATTCGTTGGTGAGGTAGTGGTCCTTGAAGTACTGGGAATGGCCGTCGGTGAAGACGAGGACCGCGCCGAAGTTGTGGCGCGAGGCCAGGGTTTTAAACCGGATTCCGGGCAGGGTGGAATTATACTGAGGGCTTCCATTGTCAACTTCTGTAACCGGATTAAACGCGCAATCAAACATCAGGACGACCGCGGAAGGCTTTGACAGGTCGCCGATTTTTCCCATCGTCGGATAGCGATATTCGGCCCCAAGGTCGGTAGCCGAGGTGGCGGTGCCGGGAATTTTATTCAAGTCCAGATTTTGCGCGTAGCTAAAGAAACCGTACACACCCTGGCCGACCACATTGTTCTGCGCTTGCGCGGCCGTCATTTGGGCGCTTGGACAATTCCAGATTTTGCTGCCATTGCCGCCGGGGAAGGGCATTTTTTTGTAAGGGATGCCGCCGGGCAAGTTGTAATAGTAAGAGAGGGGATGCTCGCCGATGTAAGGCGGAAGGACGTTGAACCAGGCGGAAGGATCCAGCGGCATGCCATAGGGGGGATCGCCGCCGTCATAATCGCCGTCCGGGCCCATGCCGTCGGTGGGAAGGAAATCCTTGTAGTCATTGACATACAACTGCTCGGCAATGCCCCATTGTTTCATGTTGGAAATACAGTTTGCCTGAATGGCCTGTTGTTTGGCCTTGGCCAGGGTCGGCAGGAGCAGGCTGGCCAGAATGGCAATAATGGCAATGACCACCAAAAGTTCTATCAAGGTGAAGGCGCGGGATTTCATTTTTGCACTCATCGGTAAAGCGCGTCCCGGGCAAGGCGGCCCGGGACGCGGGTGGATGGTTAAAAGTTTTGTTGCAAGGTCCGCCTAGGGCGTGGTGATCTGATAAAACCGGGCCGAGTTGGTGCGGTGGATGTCGGTGAACGCGCCCAGGGAGTTGGTGAAGGTGAGACCGGAGGCCAAACTCTGCCAAGGCCCGGCGACATTGGTGGAATATAGGATGCTGTAGGAATAATTGTAGGGAACTGACGTCCAGGTCAGCGTCAGGTTGGTTTGCCCGGTTCCTGACAAGGCGGCCGCCGCGGTGACGGCCGGAGGTGGGGCGCTGACAATTTGGGAGTAGCTGGTCAGCTCAATTTCGTAAGCCGTGGTCGAGGCTTGAAACAAGGGGCCGGTGACGCTGTAGGCGAAGGCCGGGATGGGTTGCCCGACCAGGCTTTGCCCCGGGGAGCTGGTGTCAGTAATTTGAGCGCTCAGAACCAACGGGTAGGAAACCCCGGCCCCGTTGGGCTGGCTGAAGATACGATAGGTGACT
Organism: uncultured Verrucomicrobiae bacterium; assembly: GCA_963707025.1. Classification (GTDB taxonomy): domain Bacteria; phylum Verrucomicrobiota; class Verrucomicrobiia; order Limisphaerales; family Palsa-1400; genus JBEKOF01. The sequence continues at coordinate 14,292 of CAVPOM010000015.1, forward strand.
CCGGCGGCAAAGTTTCCGGTGTTGGTGAAGTAAACGTTGGTCAGCATGATGATCGAACCTTCGATGTTGGTGACGGTAAACGGCTGGTTGACGGTCTCATAGCCCCACGGGAAAACCATGGGTGCGGGCAAGGCATTGGTCATGGCGCTGCCGTCGCCGTTGGTCAAGACGCCATAAATCTGCTGGGGATTGCTGCCATCCACGTCAATTTCCAGGTTGTCACCGAAACTGGAGGCCACGCCGGTGGCGGTGACGACATCGCCCAGATTGGGGCGGAATAAGGAGCCAAAAGTGACGAAAAGGTTGATGCCGCCGGTGCTGTCTTGCAGGTAATAGGAGGCGGTATTGCCGCTGGTGAGATTGGTTCTGGTGGTGATGGTGCCGGTGACGTTATAGAGGGTCTTCCCATCAGACACGGCAAAGGTGGCAGGGCTTATCAAGCTGCGGAGGAAGCTGATGCTGACGGAGGCGGGAGGGACGACGGTCAACTGGGCGGGCAGGCTTGGGGTGGTGCCGGCGCCGCCGGTGACGGTTACGACATAGCCGCCGGTGGCATTGGCGCCAAGGCCGGCCAGGGTGAGAACGGCGGTTTGGGAGCCGCTGATGGTGGTCCCGGCGGCGGTTCCATCGGACAACGGAGTATAGGTGGTGCCATTGTAGTAGGACCAACTATAGGAGAGCGGACCGGTGCCGGTGGCGGTTGCGATGAAGGTGGCGCTGCTACCCACCGCGACGGACAGGCTCGTGGGCAGGACGCTGACAATCGGGGCCGTCGGGGTAGTATCCACCGAGACAATGGTCGGCAAACTTACCGCCGGGGTGACCGAATTCTGAACCGTGACCGTGTAAGTCCCGGCGCTGCCGGCGCCGAGGTTGGCCAGGGTCAGGGTGGGGGTGGCTGATCCAAAGATGGTGACGCCGTCATCGGAGAGGGGGGCATCGTTCAAAGCCCATGAATAGGTGAGGCCGACGCCGGAAGCGGCGACTTCCATCGTCCAGTTGTTGCCGGAATAATTGGTGGTTCCAACCGGCTGCAGGCCGATGACCGGAAGGGCCGGGAGGTTGGTAGCTACCACGGTGAAACCGGAATTCACGCCGGCGTAATCCAGGGAAACGAGCAGGTTGTCCAGAGTCATGATGCCTTCGCCCTGGCGCTGGCGGAAATTGAAGTTGGCCAGAGGAAGGGCAGTGGAGCCGGTGTCGGTGGTGTAACCGGAACTAACGTCGGCAGTCGAGGCGGGGTTGACCCACAACTGGCCGTAGGCATTGGCGTCGTCATAAGTATAGACCACCTGATAGTCAATGCCGGGCGCCATATCCAGAGGCATCACCTTGCTTGGGCCGCCGGTGTGCGCGGAAACGGAGAAGTCGTTGGCCTCATTGGCAATGCCCAGGCGATAGGTCCCCGGGAAGGCGTTTGCGGTCAGTGCGAAAATGCGGCCGACAAAGCCGAAGTTGGTGTCGGCCAGGTTGGCAAAATAGACGCCGCCGGCGTTGGTGGGCAGAGTGGTGAGGTTGATGGTGAAGGAGACCCACATGACCTGACCGCTTTGCGGAGCGCTTAACGGGCGGATGATGTCCGTGGTGGCATTGGTTTGAGAGATTTGGACGCGGTTGTTGATGACCAGTTCAGGGTTGGAGCCGTTGATATCCGTCCAGGGACCATTGGTGACAAGATTACCATTTGGATAATCGAATCCATCCCAGAGCAGCACGGGGGTGAATGCCACCACCGTGCCGGCGCTGGTGATGGAATTGCCGCTGCCATTGGAAACGGTCACGGTGTAGGAGGCCTGGGTGGTGGAACTGCTGGTCGGGACTAAGTACGAACTCGAGTTTGCGCCGGAGATGGCAACATTGTTGGAATACCATTGATAGGTCAAGGTGCCGGAACCGGTGGCCGTGACTGAAAGAGTGGGTCCGGTTGCGCCGGGAAGATTGGTCGCTCCGAGAGGACCGACTTCGATGGCCGGATCAATCACTTGCAGGATTACGCCGGGAAGCGCGCTGGAGCCGTTGCCAAGACCGTTTGTCACCAGGACCACATAGCTGCCATCGTTGGCGGCCAGGGCATTGCTGATGGTCAGAGTGGCCGTGGCGGACCCGTAGATGTTGCCGCCGTCGGAGAGAGCGACGCCACTTTGCGTCCAGCCGTAAGCCAAGGTGGGCGCGCCCACGACGGAGGCGTTAAAGGTGGCGGTCGCGCCGGCATTGATGGTTTGGCTGGCTGGAGTCACCACGATGTTGGCCGGAGGTCCGGGCGGGTCCACCGTCAAGGTGACGGGGACGCTTTGGGCGCTGCCCACGCTGTTGGAAACGACCACATAGATTTGCGATCCGCTTTGGCTGGTGTTCGGATTGAGGAGGTCGAGGTTGGAGCTGGTGGCGAGAGGGATGGCCACACTGTTGGAAAACCATTGATAAGTGTAAGGAGGCGTGCCGGTGACGCCGACGGAAAAGCTGGCGGTTTCGCCGGCGTCCACTTCGACCGGCGAGGGCGGCGTGGAGACGACCGGATAGGCGGCCGGGACAAAGCGCACGCCACGGTAAATGGTGCCGGCGGGCGCTGTGGCAAGAAGGGTGGCAGTGGAAGAAGGGCCGTTGTCCACGATCTGGATGAGGCGGTCGCCCACCCCTTCGCCTGTCGTCGCATAAATGACGGGCGGGTTTTGCGTGAAGTCGGCGGTGACGGCTTCGGCGTTGGTGTCCGCCGCCGGAGCTCCCGGGGTGAGGGCGGAGATTGTGTAGTTGGAAACCCAGAGGGCGCCGGGCAAGCCGGTGCTGGTGAAATTGATAATTCCGCCCAGATTGTCCTCCGCCACATAGGCCAGTGTGCCCGAGGGGTTGATGACAAAGTCATACGGCCCGCTGGTGGAACCGGTTTGCATGATGTTGGTGTTATTGGCTGTCGAGCCGGTGGTGGTGGGGATGCCGCCGGAAAGGCTGTTTGAAACCATATAGATGCCGCGTCCAAACAAGCCGGAACCGGAGCCGGTGGACAGGTAGAGGTTGCCATTGTAGATGTTAAGACAGCGCTCGTTCCCGGTTCCCGTTTCTGTCACCGTGAGATTGGTTTCGAGGGACGAATTTCCCACATAGATGATGCCAATTTCTCCATTGGCAATGGTGGCGCCCGTCCCGCCGCTGCCAGAGACAAAGAAGTTGCCGGAAGCGTCCTCCACCGCGCCACGAATGTTAAAAGTGCTGTAGATATGGCTGTTGGTGATGGGCAGGGCGAAGTTTCCGTAACCGTCAATGGTTGCCACGGCCCGGAAGACATTGGTGGAGGTGAAGCCCGTCAGCGAACTGGTTTGGATATTGGTGTTGTATCCGCCCAGCACCAAATACCCGCCGTTGGCGGAGAGCGACATGAAGCCTTCGGTGGCGGAATTGTCCAGAATAAAGGCGTTGGCGCCGGTGCTGGGCAGGGACAGAGGAGTGCCGACCTGCACCCCGGCAGTGGTGAACTGGACGATGCTGACCGGTTCGCCATCCCCGCCCGGCTGGGTGGCGGTGCCCATCTGCACGACGGCAAGATTGCCCTGGTTGAAGTACTGGGCCTGGGCCGCCGAAAGCGAGGCGATCAGGGCCATCGTTGGAAGTAGAAGTTGTTTCATAGCGATTTTGTCTGGTTTCATGGACGATCATCCAAGTTCAATGAGTCCTTACCCCGTGTCAGTCAACGACACCGGCTCACAATGCGAACGATGCTACGCGCCCTTTTTTACGATCAGGTGGAGCTATAGTTACGTTTCGGCCAAGACTGGATGACAAAAAGGTTGCGCCGACGTTACAGACCCGTGACAACGAGGAGGGGCAACAGAAACCGGAGATTCGGAGCAGGCGCAGGATTAGGACGCGCCGCTCCGGGGGCTTGCGGCGGAATCAGGCCTGTTCGGGGCAGGGGACGATGCCGGCGTTTTGGATTTCAACGCGGGGGGGGATTTCGGCGTAGGAAAGGACGGTCAACTCGGAAAAGGCGGTCTCGAAAAAGCGGCGGAAGCCCAGGCGGATCTGTGGGGCGCACATGACGACCGGGGGCAGGCCGGCTGTCAATAATTGCTGGATGCGCTGGGACAGGGAATCCATGACGTGGCGGGCCAGCTTGGGTTCGAGGGTGAGGCTGATTTCGGTGGGGGTTTGGCGCAGGCACTGGGCCATTTGCTGTTCCAGGCGGGGATCCAGCGTGATGGCCTGCAAACCGCCTTTGTCGCCCTGGAATGGCTTGACGATCTGGGAGCCGAGGGCGCGGCGGGCGTGCTCGGACAATTCGTCGGGGTTCTTGGTGACGCTGGCGTAATCGCTGACTTTTTCCAGGATGCCGGCCAGATTGCGGATGGAGACGCCCTCGGCCAGGAGGTTTTGCAAAATGCGCTGGACCTGGCCGACGTTCAACTGGGCGGGAATCAATTCGGAAACGACGGTGGCATGGGTTTGCTTGAGGTTGTCGAGCAGGGTTTGCACGTCCTGCCGGCTGAGGATTTCCTGGCAGTTGCGCTTGACGGTTTCGGAAAGATGGGTCACCAGGACGGAGGCGGCATCCACCACGGTGTAGCCGCTGACTTCGGCGTTTTTGCGTTCCGCCTCGGCGATCCAGGTGGCGGGGAGCTTGAAGACCGGCTCGACGGTGGGCAGGCCCTTCAAAACGGTCTTGCTGTTGGAGGCGTTCATGGCCAGCCAATGGCCCGGCATCAACTCGCCCTGCACGATGGGATTGCCCTTCAAGAGAAAGCGGTATTGGTTGGCTTCCAGTTGCAAATTGTCGCGCAGGCGGATGGGTGGGATGATGACGCCCATTTCCTGGGCGAAGGTTTTGCGCACACCGGTGACGCGTTCGAGCAGATCGCCGCCCTTGCGGGTGTCGGCCAGGCTGACCAGGCCGAAGCCCAGTTCGATTTGCAGGGCATCCACCGAGAGGAGATTCTCCAGTTTGTCGCCGGCGCTGGCGGCGGCGGCGGTCTTGGCGGCCGAGGCGCCGGAGGTTTCGGCGCCGGTTTCGCCGGACTTGAGGAAATGTTCCTGGCCATGCAATTGATAAGCGAGCGTGCCCGCGATGATGGCCAGGCTCAGGAAGGGCAGCATGGGCAGCCCCGGCACGACGGAGAAAATGACCATCATCACCGTCAAAATGATCAGCACCTTGGGAAAGGCGAGCAATTGCCGGGTCAGTTCCTTGCCCAGTTCCTCCTTGGCGGCGGCGCGGGTGACCAGGATGCCGGCGGCGGTGGAGGTGATGAGGGCGGGGATTTGCGAGACCAGGCCGTCGCCGATGGAGAGCAGGGTAAACCGCTGCAGGGCCTCGTTGACCGTCATGCCCTTTTGCATGATGCCGATGGCAAAACCGCCGAGGATATTGATGAGCGTGATCAAAATGGCGGCGATGGCGTCGCCCCGCACAAACTTGCTCGCCCCGTCCATGGCCCCGTAAAAATCGGCTTCCTGCTCGACCTTGCGCCGGCGCTGGCGGGCCTCGGTTTCGTTGATGATGCCGGCGTTAAGTTCGGCGTCAATGGCCATCTGCTTGCCCGGCATGGCGTCCAGGGTGAAACGGGCGGCCACTTCCGCGATGCGGCCGGCGCCCTTGGTGATGACGATAAAATTGATCAGGACCAGAATCAGAAAAATGACCAGGCCGACCACATAATTGCCGCGCACGACAAAATTGCCGAAGGCCTCGATGATGTGGCCGGCATAACCGTTGAGCAGAATGAGGCGGGTGGAGGCGACGTTGAGGGAAAGACGATATAAGGTGATAAAGAGCAGCAAGGTGGGAAAGCCGGTGAAGTCGGCCGGCTCCTTGACGTAAAGGATGGAAAGGAGGATGAGCAGGGACAGGGCGATGCTGACGGCCAAAAACAGGTCCAGGAAGAAGGGGCGGATCGGCAGGATCATCAACAGGACGGTCCCGAACAACCCCATGACCAGGAGGACGTCGCCCTGCCTGAACAGGAGGGCCAGATTGGATTTGGACTTGGCTTGCGGCATGACGTTGACTTAAAATGCTATAAGGTTTGGCATCGTTCGCGATAGTAGCGATAGGCGTTGACGCGATAGACCCACGCCAACACTTCGGCCACCGCGGCATAGAACTGAGCAGGAATCTCGCCACCCACGCGCCCATATTTGAACATCAGGCGAGCCAGGGGCTTGTTTTCGATGATGGGGACCTGGTGTTGCCGGGCGATTTCCCGGATGCGCAGGGCGTTGAGACGGCTGCCTTTGGCGACAATGATGGGAGCTTTCATGGTGTTTTTATCGTAACGAAGGGCGACGGCGAGATGGGTTGGGTTCGTCACAACTACGTCAGCCTTAGGCACTTCCGCAAGCATCCTGCGCTTGGTCAGGGCCTGGCGGCGGCGGCGCTGTTGGGCCTTGATGAGTGGGTTGCCCTCGGTGTGTTTGGTTTCATCCTTGACCTCCTGCCGGGTCATTTTGAGTTCCTGGCCGGTATGCCAGAATTGATAGCCATAATCCACCGCCGCCAAAACCAGGAGGGCCACCGCGGCCTGCAGGACAATGCGAAAGGAAGAATCTGCCATGAACCCGGCAATCCTTGCCAGATTCACGGCGGAGTGAAAAATAGGGTCCTCCAGCACCTGTTTGGTGACGTTAAAACAAAGCGCGATGACCACGGTAAGCTTGACAATCCCGATGCCGGTGTTGACGGCGGCGGTGCGGGAGAAAAGCCGCTTGAAACCTTGCAGCGGACTGAGTCTCTCCCAATCTATCCCCAGCACATCGGAGGTGGCGCGAAAGCGGGTCTGGATGCCGCCGGCCAGCAAGCCGCCGAGCATGGTGGCCGCCAGGACCGGCCAGACACATTGACCCAACAAGAGGGCGGCGGTGATGGCGTAACCCTGCATGGCATTCAGGCTCAGCGGGGTGTCGTGCAAATGGCTGAAGGAGGCAACCAGGGACCGGCCCATCAGCCGCCAGGTTTCCGCGCCGGTGAACTTCAAGGCCAGCAGGCCGGCCATCAGGACAAAGACGGTCTGCACCTCCCTGCTGCGGGCGATGCGGCCTTTCTTGAGCGCCTCCTCCAAATGCCTGGGGGTCGGTTGCTCGGTCTTTTCGCCGGTCTGTTCGTTCATAGGCAGGGGGGCGCGCTAATGGGCTCCCAAAAGTTGGGCGACCCGCAGCACGTCTTCCGGCAGACGCCGCAAATAGTTGACGATATGCCCGGACATCAGTTCGAGGCTCAGCCCGAAAACGCTCAATCCCACCAGAGGGCGCAGGGCAAAGCTCTCGCTGAAAACATTCATCTGCGGCACGGCCCGGCCCAGCACGGAAAAGACCAGCGAGATAATAAAGGACACGGCCATGAGCGGGGCGGCCAGTTGCAGGGCAATGACAAAGATGCCGCTGGTCCGACCCACGATGTCCGCCAGAAAAGCCTGGGAAAGATGCGCGCCGCCCACCGGCAGAAAGCTGTAAGTCCGCTGGAAACCGGCCAGCATCCAGTGGTGCAAGTCCAGGGTCAGCCACAACATGACGGCCAGATAATACAAGATCGTCGCCGGCGGGGTCATGGACACGTCGCTCAAGGCATTGAGGCCGGCCGGCATGGCCAGGCCGATTTCGATGCCGACGATGGCGCCGGCAATTTCCAAGGCGAAAAAAATCATGCAACAGGCAAAACCGAGCATGAGTCCGACGCCGACTTCCATGGCCATCTGCCCGGCCAATCCCCAAAAATCCTGGGCCAGGGCGGGGGTGGGCAGGGTGGCGCTGACCAACAAGGCCAAAAGAGCGCCGAGGGCCAGACGCAACTGGACGGGGAAATTGCGGGCGGAGAAAACCGGGAAGATGGCGAGCATGGCGCTGACCCGCAGGAAAACCAGGAGCCAGGTGGTGAATGACGGGATCATGCGGAGCTACCGCACCATTTGCGGCATTTTTTCGATCATGGCGGTGGCGAATTCAATCATGCTCCGCAGCAACCAGGGCATCAGGACGATCAACAGGGCGATGATGCCCAGGGCCTTGGGGACAAAGGCCAGGGTCTGCTCCTGAATGGAGGTGACCGATTGAAACAGGCTCACGGCCAGGCCGATGATCATGGCGGTCAGGAGAATGGGGGTGGCCACGGCCACGGCTTCGAGCATGAGGGCCTTGAGCAGTTCGGTGGCGAATTGGGGATTCATAATCAGGTGGCGAAGCTCTGCACGATGGAGCTGACAATGAGATGCCAGCCATCCACCAGGACAAACAAAAGGATTTTCAAGGGCAGCGAAATGGTCATGGGCGGCATCATCATCATGCCCATGCTCATCAGGACGGTGGCCACGACCAGGTCAATCAGAATAAAGGGAAGAAAAAGGAGGAAGCCCATTTGGAAGGCGGTGCGCAGTTCGCTGATGATAAACCCCGGCACGACGACTTTGAGGGGCAACTGGTCGGCCGGCATGGGCCCCAGCTTGGCCAGCCCGGCGAACAATTCCACGTCCTTGGGCCGGGTTTGATGGAGCATGAAGGTGCGGATCGGCCCGGCGGCGCGCTCCAGCGCCTCCGCGCTGGTGATTTGTTTGGCCCGATACGGCTCCAGGGCCTCCTGGTCAATTCTCTGCCAAACCGGCGCCATGATGAAGAAGGTGAGAAAAAGCGACAACCCGATGATGATCTGGTTGGAGGGGGCGCCTTGCAGGGACAGGGCCGAGCGCACGAAGGAAAGCACGATGACAATGCGCGTGAAACAGGTCATCAACAAAATGATGGACGGGGCCAGGGTAAGCAGGGTCATGACGGCCAGCACCTTGATGGCGCTGTCCACATCCACCGGCTGGCTCAAGCCGGAGCCGCCGATGTTCAAATTGATGGTGCCGGTGCCGCCGTCGGCCCGGGCCTGGGTGGCGCCGCACAGCAGCAGCATGAGCAAGGGCAGCCACCAGCGCCAAGACCTGGCCCTGGCGGGCGGCGCATGGCAAGGGGCATGGTTCATGATTGCTTGCGCGCCAGCACCTGTTGAAAGGCCTGCGCAAAACTGAGCCGGGTGGCGGGGGCCGGTTTTTCCTCGCCGGCCTCCGGCAAATGGCTCAAGAGAGTGACGCCGGCGGGGGAGGAGGCCAGGAGCATGCGCTGCTGCTCATAACCGACCACGTAAATGGCCTGGCGCTGGCCGAGGGATTTGGCTTCCAGCACGCTTAATTTCGGCGGCGCGCCGCGGCGCAGGGCCAGCCGCTGCCAGTTTTTGAACAGCCAGACGCCGGTCAGGAACAGGGCGATGACCAGGATCAGGCGCCGGCCATGCGCAGGACCGGGCCGAGCATGTCCGGGGCGGAGGAAATGGGAACGGGATTGTTCACGAGCCGGGGCCGACCAATTCGGTGATTTTGATGCCGTAACAGTCGTCGGTCACCACCACCTCGCCGCGGGCGATGCGTTTGTGGTTGGCGTAGAGGTCCACCGGCGCCTGGGCAGGCTGGTCCAGCTTGACGATGGCGCCCGGGTTGAGCTGGAGGACGTTGCGCATGCGCATCTGGCAGGAGCCCAGTTCGATGCTCAGTTGCACCCGCACGTCGAGCAGCAGTTCCAGATTGGGCGGGGAGCTTGATTTTTCGTCCATAAGAATTTAATTCAATGTTTGACAACTTCGGTCAGCTCGACCGCCCAGTGTCCGGCAACCAGGCCGGGGCGGCCGTGAAATTTGGGCTGTCCGCCCAGGCGCACTTCGATCTGCCGGGCGGCGGCGGGATCCAGGGGCAGCACGTCGCCCACCTTGAGATGGAGCACTTCCCTGGCGGCGACTTCCAAACCGTTCCAGGCTCCGGTCACAGCGATGGGAACCTCGTTGAAACAGGGATTCCAGGCGCAGGCCGGGGAGGGCGCCGGCTCCGGCGCAGGGGCGGCTTCGGTTCCGGCGGCGAGCTGGCGGAGCCACGGTTCCAAGGCGGCCAAAGGGAATCCGATCTGGATTTGTTCGCGGCAATCGCCCAGGACGGCCGCCAGGGCCACGACCAGCATGGGGGCCTGGGGAGGGGCGGTCTGAAGAAAACGGGCGCTGCTTTCGTGGCCCAGCAGGACGGGTTTCAATTCCTGGAGCGGCGCGGCCTGGCGGCACCATTGCGCGGCCACCATCTGGGCGACTTGCTCCAAAAGGGCGTTCTCAATCGCCCCCATTTCCTGGGGGGCCGGGCCGGGCTGGCCGCAACCGCCCATCAAGCGGTCCACCATGCACAGGCCCAGGGGTGTCGGAATCTGCACAATGGAAACGCCCCGCCACGGCTCGGTTTTGAACAGGGTCAAGTGGGCCGGATCGGGCCAGCTTTCCGTCATGCTTTGATAGGGCAGCAATTGCAGGCCGGCCAGCGAGAGGGAAAATTCGGCGCGGAGGAACTGGGAGAGCCGGGCGGCCAGTGCGCCGGCGAATTCCTCGTGGTGCAGGCGGGCTTGGCGCATCTGGCGGGGTGACAGAAGCAGCGCGCGGGTGTCGCGGACCAGGGCGGCGTTTTTGAAGGGGTTTCTGGCGGCCTGGGGCGGGATCTGGGCCGGGGCCTGGGACGGATCGGCCGCCTCAGCCGGAGCGGCCGGAATGGAAATAGGGGACGGATGGGGCATAGGGGACGAATCCTCTTTTACTGAATGGCTTGCTCGGTGATGTAAATTTCCTGGATGACCGGCCCACCCAGGGCGTTGTTAAAAATTGTCAACAATTCGGAGCGGATGACATTGCGCGAACCGGGCTTCTCCAGGTCGGCGATGGTTTTGGTCATCAAGGCCCCGTTGGCCAAATCCTGGAGCTGGGCCTGGTTCTTGGCAATGCGGTCTTTGAAATCAGGGACGCTGCCCACCAGCGTCACGCTCATGGTCAGGTAGCGCGTCATCATGGAGCCGGCCAGGTTGACCAGGATTTTGGGGAGCGGGACCAGCATTTTTTCCTTGCCCGCCGCGGCGGCGGGGCTGCCGTCCTTTTCCTTGGAGGCGGCGGCGGCCGATTCGTCGCTGCCGGGAGCGGCGCTTTGCACCATGGCCTGCTTGATTTTAGGGAGAAGAATGAACTGGGTGGCGGCGTAGGCCAAAGCCGGCATGGTCAGCACCGTCGCCAGCAAGGGGAGCCAGGTTTTGAAGCCCGCGGCGGAGGCCGTTTTTTGGGCGGCGGCGGCGGCTTCGTCGGGTTGGATTTCTGGTTCCACCTCGCGGGCGACTGGGGTTGTGGTGCGATCGGCCATAGCAGCATTCCTCGAAAAGATTACCGTTTCATGTTGACCAGCGTCTGGAGCAGCTCGTCGCTGGTGGTGACAATTTTTGAGTTGGCCTCAAAACCGCGCTGGGCGGTGATGAGATTGGCCATTTCGGTGGAGAGATCCACGTTGGAGATTTCCACGTAGCCGGACTGGATCTGGCCCAGCCCGTTGGAGCCGGGGACGCTGGGTGTGGCGGTGATGGGGCCGGCGTTGGCCTGGTTGGAGTAAAGATTGCCGGTCTGGCTGACCAGGGCCTGCGGGTCTTGAAAGTTTTGCAGCAGGACCTGGCCCCGGGTGAAGGTGGTGCCGTCGGAAAGAGTGACGTTAATCATGCCCTGGGCATTGATGGCGAAGGAGGAGACGGTGGCTCCCGGGGCGGCCGTGGCGGGCGCGCCGGTGGCGTCAATTTTGATGGAGCCGATGGCGGACAAGGCGGCGTTGTTGTAGCCTTGCACCTGCATGCCCCCGGCGGTGACGAGCAGGCCGCTGGAATTGACCGAGAAACTCCCGTCCTGGGTGACGAACTGGGAGCCGCTGACCGGGTCCTGCACCACGAAGAAACCGTTGCCGGAGATGGCCAGGTCGGTGTTGATGCCGGTGGCGTTGACGGCGCCCTGGGTCCAATTATTGGTGACAGCCTGGTCGTAAACGCCGGTGCCAATCTGGACCGAGCCGGTGGCCGATTGCAGGGTGTCACTGAAGCAGTCGGCGAAATTGACGATGCCGGCTTTGAAACCGTTGGTGTTGATGTTGGCGATGTTGTTGCCGATGACGTCCATGTCCTGTTGGAAACTGTCCAGTCCGCTGACAGCCGAGGAGAGAGAGGTTAACATATTTTTTCGTTTTTTAGTTTGAGGTTTGAGTTGCGCTGGCCGCAGCCGCCGGAGTCGAAACCGGCGGCGCGATGGCCGTCACCTGGCTCAAATTGTAAGACTGGCCATTGACCATGAGGACGGGCGTGCCGGCTTGAATTTGCACCCCCGTGACCTGGCCGATGACGGGGGTGCCGCCGCCGGCGGGAGAGACGGCCACCAGTTCGCCCATCATGGAGTTGGCCTGCAAGATGGACATGTTTTGGGCCATGGCCTGGGATTGCTGCAAGGCGCTGAATTGGGCCAGTTGCGCCGCGAACTCGGTGTCGCTCTGCGGATTCAACGGGTCCTGGGAGGACATCTGGGTGACCAGCAATTGCAAAAAGTTGGCCTGGGTCAGGGTTTGATTGGCCGCGGCGGCGGTTTGGGCCGCGTCGGCGCCGGAAGCGACTGAACTGATGGCTGTGCTCATAAATAAGTGGTGGATTGATGGAGTCAGGAGTTTATGGATCAGGCCCACTTCTCCCAGCCCCGATAGTGGCGGGGTTTGCTTTTGGATTTGGTGAGGCTGACGGCCGCGTTGATGGCGTCGTCGCTGGGCTTTTCGGTTTTGGGCGCAGGCGGGCGCGGCGACGAGTGCCCGGAGGGCGGCCCGTGCTGGAATTGGCCGGAAGGCGGCGCTGGATTATCAAAGGACAGGCTGGAGGAAAGTGTCTTGTCCTGCAAGGGCAGCAACTGGACGTTCTGGCGCGCGAGCGATTCCTGCAACTGCGCCCAATGGGCGTCCAGGGCGGCGGCGTCGCCGCTTTCACAGCGGACGGAGACCTCGATTTGGCCGTGGTGATTTGTCAACTGCAAAAACAAGCTGGTCTGCGCGTCCACCTTCAAGGAGACGGCCAGTTCCTGGGCGCCGGACTGGCGGACCATGACCACTTCGCGGCTAATCATGCGTTCGACCTGCTCGATGCGCCCGGCGGAGGGCGCGCTGGCGGGCTGGACATTCGTGGTCAGCGTCGGAGCCGCCGACACTTTGGCCGTCGTGTCCATGACCATCCATTGCGGGGCGGATTCCTTGGGATCGTCAAAGCTTGATGGGATGCGGATTTTTGCCTCGGGGATGGCCGCATCCGCCCCGTCCGCGTCAGGCGCCGTTGGGTGGTCCGGCGGCAATTTCTGCGCCGCAGACCCGGCAATTTCGTTCTTTTGTAAGGCAGATTTCATGCGCTGATCGTTAATAGCAACGGGCGTGCCACTTGGCGGAACGGGCGGCGCCAGAAGGGGCGCGATGTCCCTGGCCAAGGCCAGTTCCGCCCCGGGCGGAGCGGTTTCCGGGGTGGTCGGCGAAATCGGTGGTGAGAGGTTCAACCCGGCAATTTTGGCCGGGTCGGCAGACCGATCGTTCATGGCGGATGGAACTGAATCCGCGCCCGGCAATGCCTTCGTCATGGGCGGCCCGGGAGAGGCAGGGGGGGCACTGCGCGGTCCGCCGTCGGGCCTAGTCAGAGCAAGCAAAGTCGCGCCACCGTCGTGCGGCGGGCTGGGAAGTGTGCGCCCTGCCCCATCTGACTGAGGAATGGCCTCGCCGGAAGCCGGGACATCTTGGAGGCTGCCGCCTGCCTTCAGGGGCCTGGTTTCCTCCTTGGGCATCTGGGCGAGCATGGCCAGCAAAAGGCCGGCGATGGAGGCGTCTATGGCGGGGCGGGTTGGCTTGGACGGAGTGGGCAGACCAGGCCGATCGGAATGATCGGGCGCCTCGGACGCGGCGGACGGATCGGATGGACCCGGCAGGCCGGGAACGGACAGGCTGGCCCCGCCGAGGGCGCTTTGTCCGGCCTGGGCTTGGCCCATGAATTCCTGGAAATCGCCGCGGCGGGAGGCGTCTGCGGGGGAACGAAGGATGGATTGGGCGGGCGCCGGGCCGTCGGCATGATTGACATCACACGGCAGGAATGAAGGCGCGGTCATCATTTGGGCGGCGCTTTGCGGGTGATGGCCAGGCGGAGGTGCTCGGAAATGGCGGCCGCCCGTTTTTCTTCGGCCGGGCCTTTCTTGGCCAGGATTTCCAGAATGGCCGCCGTTTCGCTTTCCTTCATAAAGAACATAGTCTTGACCATGGTCATGTCATCCAACTGTCCCAGGACGGTGGCGGCGCTTTCGGGAGTCATGGCGCCATAGACCTTGGCCAGCTTTTTCAAGTTGGGCACTTCCTCCTCCTGGACGCGCACGACGTATTTGTCGAATTCGTCCTGCAATTGGTGGACGGTCAGGGTGGCGGCGGCCAATTCCACCCGCTCGGCGTTGAGGCGGGAGTCCAATTCATCCAACTGCTGCTTGCGCAGGGCCACGGCTCCCTTTTCCGCCTTGAGTTCGGTGACAAGCTGGTCGGCTTCCGGGTTGGTGAATTCCCAGGAAGGGCCGTTGAGGGCGGGCTTGCCGGGGCTGCGGTCCACGACCGGCGGGGCCGGGGTTTTCCAAAACAAAAGGGTGGAGGCCAGGTAAAGCAAGGCGCCCAGCGGCACGCTCATCCAGGGTGATGTCAACAATTTGATCATAGGGGGGCCTCTTCCGGCTTCCAGACCAGGATGGGACGTCCGCGGCGGGAGGCCAGGTCGTCCAGGAGTTTTTGCTCCTCGCGCCATTCGGCGCGCTGGTGGCGGGCCTGTTGTTTGGCGCGGAAACTTTCCACCATCTTCCGGCGGCGGCGGGCGGTGAGCATGGCCTGGAAGGTGTTCTGCACGCGGCGTTCCGCCAGGGCCAGGGCCACGACCTGTTGGGCCTGCTGATCTTCCAGGACGCGTTCATATTGGCTGGCCTGGGCCAGGGGCGCGGCGGCGCAGGCGGAGAGGAGCAGGCGGTTGATTTCCTGCTGGTTGCGGCGAATTTGTTCGCGCACGCTTTCCAGCCGGTCCAGCACCTGCTGGCGGGCCAGGAGGGCGTGGACGTAAATTTCCATGGCTTGTTGCGCCTGGCGGTGGCGCAAGGTTTGCACGGCCTGCAGGGTGAATTGAAATGGTTTCATAACGGGTTAGGTCCCTTTCTTCGAGCCGGCCGGAGGCGGCGCGGCCATGATCCGGTTGAGCAGCGACCAGCTCTGCGCGGCGGCAAAGCCCTGGCCGGCGGGCTGCTGCAGGAAGCCTTTGAGCGGCTCGTGCAGTTGAATGCACAAATCAATGGAAGAGTTGGTGCCCGGCGGATAAGCGCCGATGTTGATCAAGTCCTGGTTCTTGCGGTAGATGGCCAGCGTCTCCCGCGCCCGGGCGGAAGTATTCTGCTGTTCGGCCGTGGTCAAATCCCGGGTCAGGCGGCTGACGCTTTCCAGGACATCAATGGCGGGATAGTGGTTTTGCGTGGCCAGTTCGCGGGTCAGAACCACATGGCCGTCGAGGATGGACCGCACCGAGTCGGCGATGGGATCGTTCATGTCGTCGGCTTCGACCAGGACGGTGAACAGGCCGGTGATGGAGCCGCGTTCGCCCGCGCCGGCCCGCTCCAATAACTGGGGCAGGAGGGAAAAGACCGAGGGGGTGTAGCCGCGCGTGGTGGGCGGTTCGCCCACCGCCAGGCCGATTTCCCGCTGGGCCATGGCAAAGCGCGTCACCGAATCCATCATCAGCAAGACATTCTGCCCCTGGTTGCGAAAATACTCGGCGATGGCCATGGCGACGAAGGCGCCCTTGAGGCGGGCCAGGGCCGGCTGGTTGGAGGTGGCCACCACCACGACCGATTTGCGGCGGCCCGCTTCATCCAGGTCTTTTTCCAGAAACTCGCGCACTTCGCGGCCGCGTTCGCCGATGAGGGCGATGACGTTGACGTCGGCCTCGGCCTGGCTGGCGATCATCCCCAGCAAGGTGGATTTGCCCACGCCGCTGCCGGCAAAAATGCCCAGGCGCTGGCCGCGTCCGCAGGGCACAAAGGTATCCAGCGCTTTGATGCCGGTCTGAAAGGACTGGCGGATGCGCTGCCGCTTCAAGGGATGCGGCGGTTGCAGGTGCAAGGAGACATGATCGGCGGCCTGGATGGGGCCTTTTTCGTCCAGCGGGCTGCCCAGCCCGTCCATCACCCGGCCCTTCAACTGCTCGCCGACAGGCACGCGCAGCGAGGTGCCCAGGGCGATAACTTCGCTGCCGGGATGAATGCCGTGAATTTCGCCCAGCGGCATGAGCAAGACGTGATGATTGCGAAATCCCACCACTTCGGCCAGCGTCGAGCCGTCGTGGCGGGCGGATTCGATCCGGCAAATCTCGCCGACGGCGACCAGGGGGCCTTCCGACTCAATGACCAGGCCGATCAATTGCACGACGCGTCCGTGGTTGCGCAGCACCTGCGTTTCTTCGACCCGGCGGAGCATGTGTTCGAGCCGGTTGACCGGCTTTATGTCCGCGTCGGTCTTCATGCCAGGAGGTTTCTTTTCAAGAGGTCAAATTTGGTTTCGCGCCGCCCATCCACCGTTCCGAAATTGGTCTCCACCAGGCAGCCGCCGCGGGAGACCTCGAGGGAAGGGAGGAAGCGAAATTCCTGGCCCTCGACGGGAGTCAACAAGGGTGAGCCGGCCTTTTGCAGCAACTCCAAATCGGCCCGGTGCAGCCGCACGGTGAAGCGGGCGGCCCCTTCCACCTGGGCCAGCGCGTCCCGCACGGCGGCTTCCACCATGGCGGGGGATATCGGCAGGTCGGCCACCAGTTTTTGCGAGACGGCCAGGGCCAGGGAAACCATGGTGCTTTCGGTGTCGCGGATGACCTGGGGGACGGCTTGGCGCAACGACTCGAGAAGTCCATGCACCAGTTCGTGCAGTTCGGCGCGCTGTTGGATGAGTTTTTCCGTCAGCGCCTTCTCGCCGTCGGCCAAACCGAGCTGGTAGCGGGCTTTTAATTCCGCCTGCCGGAGGTCTTCGGCCGAGGGCGCAGCGCCCGGGCCGGCCAGGCGGGCGTCGCGCAAAGGGCGGGGCAGGGCAATGTTTTCAGACCAGGAGTTCATTGCGATAGCTGTTGCGCAGATTGTTCAGATCCACTTCGCCGGCGTCTTCCAACTGGCGCACCGCCGTGATGATGCGGCCCTTGGCGGCCTCGACCTCCCGCTTGTGCAGCGGTCCAAGCATGGAGATTTCCTCATGGATGGTGGCGGCGGCGCGTTTGGAGACGGCGGAAAGGAGGATGTTTTTGAGATGGGCGCCGGCGGTGAGGAGCGACAGGGCCAGGTCGCGCAGATCAATTTCGCGCATGAGCTTTTGCAGCGCGCTCGGGCCGAGCAGGACCAGGTCCTCGAAGGTGAACATTTTCTGGCGGATCTCGCGCCCCAATTGGGGATTGCGTTTTTCCAGGTCCTGCAGGACCGACTGGCTGAGATTTTTTTCCAGGGAGTTGAGCAGGGCGGCGGCAGTGCGCACGCCACCGGTCTGGCTCAAGGGGCGCGCCGACCGGCCGCCGGCTTTCTGGACGAGGACCTGGACGATGCGTTCGATCACTTCGACGGGGGTTGGCCCCATCATGGCGAGCCGCTCCACCACTTCGTCGCGCGCGGCCGCCGGCAGCAGGGCGAGCAAGGACGAACTTTTTTCCGGGGACAAATAGCTGACGACCAGGGCGATGGTTTGCGGCTGTTCGTGCTGGAGCAGATGGCAAAGCTCGCGCGGGCCCATTTCCAGGAGCGGCTCCAGGGCGGGAACCGGGGCCGCGGCCGGGGCGACCCGCTGGATGATGTCGGAGGCGCGGGAGGGGCCGACGGATCGTTCCAGCGCTTTTTTGGCGTAGCCGGGACCGCCCAGCACGGCGGCGCTGGCCGCGACGGCCACGTCGGTGAATTCCTGCAAAATGTCCTGCTGCATTTCCTGGCTGATAAAGGTCAGGCGCGTCATCTCGGCGGAAACGGCTTCCAATTCCTCCTCCTCCAGGTTCTTGAGCAGCTCGGAGGCGCTGTCCGGGCCGAGGATGATGAGGAGGGCGGCCAGCTTTTGCAGCTTGGTCATGGAGGAGCTTTGCAACAAGGCGGCGGCGGTTTCCATATAGAAAATTTAATTCTCGTTCTTGGCGCGGCCCAGCCAGCTTCGCACCGCCTGGGTCATGTTGGCCGGGTTCTCCCGGATCAACTGATTGAGCACCTCCACGGTGACGACGCCCTTGCCAGGCAGGACGGCCTTGGCATGGCCATTGCCGCCGGCCCGGCCGTTGGCCAGGGGATAACCGAAACGGATTTCCTCAGCCTTGGCCTTTTGGAACATGCGCCAGAAGGCGAAAATGATGCCCAGGGCCAGGGCGGGATAAATGAGCTTTTGCGCCAGATCCAGCCAGACCTGCCGCTTCTCCTGCTGCTCCAATTGCTGGGTCAGCTCGCGCACGGGCTGGTCGTTGAAGGGCATTTCTTCCAGCACGATTTCGTCTTGACGCACAGAGTCGCCGGCCATCTGGATGCCCAGCGCGCTCTGCACGATGCGCTTCAAGGCTTCCACTTCGGCGGGAGCGCGCGGCACGGCTTTGCGCGCGGCGCCCTGGCCCTCAAAGCGCTGGGCGACGAAGACGGCGGTGGAGAGGCGTTTCAATCCGCCGGCCGCCTCCATCACGTTGCTGGTGATCTTGTTGATTTCGTAGCTGCTGTTGGTGACTTTTTTGCGGGTGCGGCTGCTGTTGACCGGCGCGGCGGCCACGGCGTTGCTGCCGCCGTTGTCGGCATTGGTCCCGGCGTTGGACCCGCTGCCGGGCGCGCCCCCGGCGACGGCCGTGGCCGTGTCGGTGTCCTCGTCGTTGACAGTGGTGGTGCGGGCCACCTGGCCGTCCGGGTCAAATTTTTCCTCGGTGCGGGTGGTGGTGTCCCAGTTGATCTCGGCGGAAACGCGCACGACGGCCTGGCCCGCGCCGAGGACCTTGTCGAGCATGCCTTCGGCTTTTTGGGAGAGATATTGCTCGAAGTTGCGCCGGGCGGTGAGCTGGTTGTTGGAAAGGCCCGCCACCGAATCGTTGTCGTCGTTTTGGGAAAGGACATTGCCCATGTTGTCCACCACCGAAACATTGTTGACTTGCAGGCCCTCCACGCTGTTGGCCACCAGGAAGCGGATGGAATTGACGGAGGAGGAGGGCAACTGGCCGCTGCCCTTGACGCGGACAAAGACGGAGGCGGTGGGCTTGCGCTGCGCGTCGGTGAGCAGGCGGTTCTCCGGCATGACGATCATGACGCGGGCGGATTCCACCTGGTCCAACTGGCTGATGGTGCGGGCCAGTTCGCCCTGCACGGCCCGGGTGTAATTGGCCCGCTGCACAAAATCGGAGATGCCGAAATTGGCCTTGTCGAAAATCTCAAAGCCCACGCCTTCGCCGCGGGGAATGCCCTTGCCCGCCATCTGCATGCGCACCTGATAGACCTTGTCGGAGGGCACCAGGATGGCGCCGCCGCCGCGGCTGATTTGGTAGGGCACCTTGGCCTCGTCCAGGGCGGCAATGACTTTGGCCGCCTCCCCTTCGTCCAGTTTGCCGTAGAGCAGGGAGAATTCGGCGCGGCTGGACCAAAAGGCCAGGGCGGTCAGCCCGCCGAGCACGCCCAGGGTGGCCAGGAGGATGCTGATGCGCTGGTTGAGGCCGAGCTGTTTCCAGATGCCGGCCAGTTGCTGCAGGAGTTGGGAGATGTTTTTATTCATGACAAAGCTGCCTTAGGAAATCACACCTGCATGCGCATCAGCTCCTGGTAGGAGTCGAGCAGGCGGTTGCGCACTTCCACCATGAGCTGGAAGGAAACGCTGGCTTCCTCCATCGCGATCATGGTCTGGTGCAGGGACACATTTTTTCCGCTGAGCAAACCGGTCACCGCCTCGCCGGCGGCGGCCTGTTTGTCGGAAACCTCCTGGACGAACCCGCCCAGGACATTGGAAAAGGAGGCCGAACCGGAGGACGGGGCGGCGCCGGGAGTGGTCAGGTCCAGGCTGGGGGACAATTGCTGCAGGTCCGGAACGGAAATCTTCGGGGCGGCGCCGGCGGCCTGGGCCGCATTGGCCAGCGGGCTTCCCATGTCGGGAAGGCCAACCATCTTCAGTGCGCCGAGTGGGTCCATGAGGTGCGGGGGTTATCAATGCTTGCCGATGGACAGGGCGGCCATGGCCATGGTGTGGGCGTTTTTGGCCACGGCCAGATTGGCCTCGTAAGTGCGGGAGGCGGCGATCATGTCCACCATCTCCTCGTGGATGTTGATGTCCGGCACGGCCACCATGCCGTGTTCATTGGCGTCGGGATGGCCCGGCATATAAACCAGGCGCGGCGGGCGGGGGTCGGTTTCGATGCGGGCGATTTGCACTTGTTGCGTCCCGGCCGTTTCCCCCTCCTGCTGGGCGCGCAGCACCGAGGCGAAGACCACTTGCTGGCGCTGGTAAGGCTTGCCGTCGAGCCCTTGGTGATGTTGATGTTGGCGATGTTCTGCGAAACCACGTCCATGCGGATGCGCTCCGCGTCCAGGGCGGCGGCGGTGTTGTTGATCCCGGTAAGAAGGCTGATCATAATTCAATGGGAGTTACCGGCCGGTGATGGCCAGCCGCATTTTCGCCAGCGCGGCGCTGACCAACTGCGTTTCCAGCGCGTCCTCAAAAGTGTTTTGGTTGAGTTTCAACATCTCCGATTCCAGGGTCACGGTGTTGCCGTCGCTGCGTCCCGAAACCGCCAGCCCGTCCACCGCCAGGCTGGGCTGCAGACCGGCGATTTGCGCCGGGTCGCCGCTTTTGACCGCCTGGCTTAATTGCGCTTCGAAGGACGGCGCGACGTCCAGGCGCTTGTAATTGGGCGTTTCCAAATTGGACAAGTTGCTGGCGATGGCTTCCTGGCGCAGGACGGTGGCGTCCAGCATCTTTTTGGCGGCCACATAAGTGGGCTGGTTGAAAATGGCGTCTATCATGGCTCAAGAGCTTGCTCCTTCTTAGCAGCCCACATGCCAGCCCGACGAAAGCCTTGTCCTGCGGGGAGTTGCGCGGGATGCGGGGAGTCGAATGTGGCAATTATTGCCAGCGCGCGCCGACATCGGTAGGCAAGAATGACCGGGGTCCAGGAATCCGCCCGGACAGGCAAAATCGTCCACCTCCATCCCGCCATCCTTCACAACAAACAGCGGTTCAAATAATGAGGGCGGCGGTTTTGCGGAGTGGAGGCTGAAGGAAGCGGCGAGCGAAGCCGGAGCGAAAGCCGCCGCCCTCAGAACGCGGGGAAAATGCCTCTTACAGCTTGCCAAAAAGAAATCTTACGGGATAATTCAACCATGAGTGCGTTTGAAATCATTGAGCAAATCAAAGAATTGCCCGCGAACGAACAGGTGCGAGTCGCAAAGTTCATCGCTGAAAACGGCAGTTCGATGACGTGCCGCCAATTTTCCGTCGGCACAGAAGGCGACGGACTGCCCGTTATCCGCGCCCAGGGCGGAACCATCACTTCGCAACTCGTTCACGAGATTGAAAGCCGGACGCCGTGACCCGACTGCTTGATGTCAACCTGCTCATGGCGTTGCTTTGCGGAAAACTCGGCGCAGAATTCAACAGAGGATCTTTCAAAGGTTTACGGTCCGTGCGACATCACGGTATCCGAAAGAATTTGCAGCTACCTTCCATCCGATTTGCGCTAAATTCGATTTACATCTGACCCAGCACTCATGTAGCATCCAGCCGAAAAGGTGATATGCCAAAGATAGACGTGAACCTAATCAAGTCGATATTTGATAACGCCGTCAAAGTCGAGCGGTTCAGCGAGCCCAGGCTCTTTGAGCAAACGAAACCTCTGCGAGAATGGGAACCGGCCGCTGTTCTCCACAACAAACTTCTCGAAATACTCACGGCAGCGCAGGTTGAGACAGTCCATCGCCGTATGACGCGCGCCGTTTACTTCATCGAGTTGGTTAAGAGTGATAAAGGCGATGGAGATGTAACGGCCTGTAACGGCAATGTAACGGCTCGCCAAGTCGTAAAGCCTTGAGCATCAACATGTGTAACGGTGTAACGGCTGTAACGCACCTCACCCAGGAAGGCTGCCTCAACACCAAGATGTAACCAATTGTAACGGCTATGTAACGGCCATGTAACGGCTGGCCAAGTCGTAAAACCTTGAGCATCAACATGTGTAACGGTGTAACGGGTCGGGCGCACCTCAAGCGGCCTGATGAGGCATTTCGAATTGATAATTGAAAACTTACAATTTGCAATTCGCGATTAAGCCGTACCCCGCTGAACATTGAGGTGCGTCAGTCCAGCCGGGACGCATGCCTTTCCCGGCCCACCCAAAAGAATGAGGCGTCAGGCAAGGCTATGGTTCCCAGCCGCCCCCTAGGGCTTTGTAGAGGGCGATCAAATCGGCGGAGACGGCGCGGTCGCTTTCGATCAGGGCGTCCTGGCTTTGGTAGAGGGAGCGTTGCGCTTCCAGCACGCGCAGGAAATCGGCCAGGCCGTGCTGATAAAGGTCCCGGGCCAGGACCACCGCCTGCTCGCCGGCCTGGGCGGCGTGGGCGAGGGATTGGCGGCGGGTCTGTTCCCGGGCGTAGGCGGTCAGGGCGGTTTCCACATCGGTGAAGGCGGCGAGCATGGATTGCTCATAAGCGGCCAGCGCCTGGTCCACACGCGCGTTTTGCACGCGAATGTTGGCCCGGATGCGGCCGGCGTCGAAAACCCGCCATTGCACGGTGGGGCCGGCCGTCCAATAGCGGCTGCCGGCGTTAAACCAGTCGCCCGGGCTGATGCTTTGCAGCCCAATGTCTCCTGTCAATGAGAATTTTGGATAAAGGTCGGAGGCGGCCGCGCCGACGCGGGCGGTGGCCGCGGCCAGTTGCCGCTCCGCCTGCTGCACGTCGGGACGCCGCTGGAGGAGGTCCGAGGGCAGGCCGACGGGCACGGCCGGGGGCGCGGCGGGGATGGGGGCGGCGTTGGTCAGTTCCTCGAGCAGCGCGCCCGGCGGCTGTCCCAGCAGCAGCGCCAATTGATAAACCGAATCCCGGAAGCCGGTCTCAAAAACCGGGGTCTGCGCCCGGGTCGTGGCCAGGAGCGCGTCGGCTTCCTGCACGTCCAGTTCGCCGGTCAATCCCTTGGCGAACCGGTCGCGGGTCAAGGCGAGGATTTGTTCCTGGGCGCTGATGTTTTCGCCGGCCACGGCCAGGCGTCGCTGGAAGGCGCGGGCCTGGACGTAATGGCGGGCCACTTCGGCAAAAATGGTGATCAACAAATTGCGGCGGCCAAATTCGGCGGCGGCGACCTCGGCGCGGGCGGCCTGGCTGGCGCGGCGCGTGCCGCCAAAGACATCCAGTTCCCACGCCGCGTCGAAACCGGCCTGATAGACATCGGCGTCCAGCGGCGCTCCCGGCGGGAAGGGGAAAACTCCGTTGGCGCTGAAACGGTTGCGCGCATAAGAGCCGGCGGTGTCAAGCGTTGGCCCAAGGTCAGCGGAAACCAGGCGGGCGGCGGCGCGGGCTTCGCGGACGCGCGCCACGGCGGCGCGAAGATTTAGGTTTGACTGCGCGGCCCGCCCGACCAGCGCATCCAATTCCGCGTCGTGAAAGGATTTCCACCAGGCCGCCCCGGCCGCCGGCAGGTTGGTTTCCCCGCCCGCCTGGGGCGAGGCCCATTGGGCCGGCGCGGCGGTTTGGGGCGGATGATAGTCCGGCCCGACCGTGCAGCCGGCCAGCAGGCCCGCCAGGAGGAACGGAATGGCGCGCGGGAAAGGGATCATGGGGCCGGGGCCTCGCGCCGGTTGGCGGCGGCGATGAGGCTGAGAATGGTTTCGACGGCGGCGTCCACGCCCGCGGCGGTGTTGAGCATGGCGTGATAAAGATGACGCGAAGGCCACTCGGCTTTATAGTAATGGCGGATGAAGGCGATGCGTTCCTGGTCCACCGTGTCCATCAATTGCCGGGCCTCGGCCGGACTTTTCACGCTGGCCAGGACGCGCTGGTATCTGAGTTCGGGCGGGGCGTAGAGGAAGACGCAGAAGGTATCGGGGCGATCCCGCAGGAAGTAGGCCGCGGCCCGCCCGACGATGACGCACTGGCCCTCCGCCGCCGCCTGGGCAATGACTTGCTGGGCGAGTTGGATGAGGCGGTCGGCGTCAACAATATCGGCATCGGGCAGGGTGACGCTGCGCTCGTGGCTGCCGCGCCAGAAGACTTTGGCCAGGCGGTAGAGCCAGGGATCCACGCGTTCCTCGCGGTGCTGGCAGGCTTCGGGACTGACTTTGGCCAGCCGGGCAATCTCCCCCGTCAGGGCGTGGTCGAGCAGTTTCCAGCCCAGTTGGCGCGCGAGCTGATCGGCGATGGCGCCGGCGCCGGCGCCGAATTCACGTTCGATGACAACGACTCGTTTCATGGCAAGCGCATTAGTGGGCAGCAAGGGCGGGGCCGGACCGCTTGACCTCGCGGAGGAGCCAAACGCCGAGGGCACAGGCCAGGCCCAGCCACATGAAGGCGTAGAACAGTTCGATGAACGCCCAATAGCTGGTTTGCTGGTGAACCATGTTGTAAATCACGCCTTCGGCCCGCAGCCGGGCGTCGGCCGGGCTGAAATGGGATTGCAGCGCGCCCTGCACCCGGCCGAGGTTTTGCAGGTAAATCGGGTTCAAGGTGGAAATGGAGGAGGTCATAAAGGCCTGATGCGCCTGGGCAAAGCGCTCCAGCATGGTGGCGACAATGGCGATGCCGACGCTGCCGCCGATGTTGCGCACCAGATTCTGGATGCCGGCGGCATTGCCGATTTGATCGTTGCGCAGGGTGGCCAGCCCGACGGTAGTCAACGGCACAAAAATGAAGCCGGCGCCAAAACCGTTCATGATATTGGCGGGAACAATGCTGCTCCGGGCGATTTGCAGGGAGAACCGGCTGAAAAGAAATGCGCTCAAGGAAAAGACGATAAAACCGAAGGCCGCCAGCCTTCGCCCGCCCAGCCTGGCAATCAACGCTCCCACCACGAACAGCGCGAAAAAGGCACCGATGCCCCGCGGCGTGACTGTCAATCCGGCCTCCAGCGCGGTGTAGCCCAGCAGGGTTTGCAGAAAAAGCGGTTGCAGAGTGACCAGTCCGTATATGGCCGCGCCGAAGAGAAAAAACAAGGCGCAGGCCACGGCAAAATTGCGGTTCTTGAAAATGCGCAGGTTGACAATCGGGTCCTTGACGCGCAGTTCCCAAAATATGAAAAACAAGAGCGAGCCGGCGGCAATTCCGGCCAGCCAGCGCATCCAGGGCGTGCCAAACCAATCCACTTCCTGTCCCCGGTCCAGCAGGATTTGCAGCATGCCCAGGCTCAGGGCCATGAAGCCCAGGCCAACGCTGTCAATTCGTCCGGGCTTGCCTTCCCGAATCCAAGGCGGGTCGTCCACGAAGAGCGAGATCATAAACACTGCCAGGATGCTGACCGGGATATTGATGTAAAAGGCCCAGCGCCACGACCAGGTGTCGGTCAGCCAGCCGCCCAGCGTCGGCCCCAGAATGGGCGCGCAGACGACCCCGACGCCATAGACGGCCATGGCCGTGCCCCGTTTGGCCGGCGGAAAACTTTCCAGCATGATGGCCTGGGCCAGCGGCTGGAGAGCGCCGCCGCCCGCGCCCTGGAGCACGCGCGCGGCAATGAGCATGGGCAGGCTGGTGGCCGCTCCGCAGAGAAAGGAGGATACTGAAAATATGACGATGCAGGTGATCAAAAACCGCTTCCTCCCGAAATACCGCGCCAGCCAGCCGCTGGCCGGCAGGACAATGGCGTTGGAAACCAGATAACTGGTCAGCACCCACGTCGCTTCCGACAGGGTCGCGCCCAGGTTCCCGCCGATGTACGGCAGCGCGACCGCCGCGATGGAAGTGTCCAGCACTTCCATGAACGTGGCCAGCATCACCGCCGCCGCGATCCACCAGGGATTGACACGGGGACGCCACGATTCGCTCATTGCACCCTCACCTTGGGTTGGACGGACAAGCCCGGGGCCAGGTTGAATTGGGACAAGTCAACCGGTTCGTCAAATATAATTTTCACCGGCACCCGTTGCACGACCTTGACGTAGTTGCCCACGGCGTTTTCCGGCGGCAGCAGGCTGAAGCGCGCCCCGGCCCCGGCCTGGAGGCTGTCCACCTTCCCGTGGAATTGGTGCTGCGGATAGGCGTCAACCTGGATGAGCACCGGCTGGCCGGGACGCATCCGCGCCAATTGCGTCTCCTTGAAATTGGCCACCACCCAGAACGTCCTCCGGCACCAGGGCCAGCAGCGCCTGGCCGGTTTGCACGTAAGCCCCCTGCTCCACCGTGCGGCGGGTGACGCGCCCGTCCCGCGGCGCAAAGACGGTGGTGTAGGAAAGCTGCAATTGCGCCTGTTGCAGCCGCACCTGGGCCTGTTGCACCTGGGCGCGGGCGGTCTGGACATCGGCGCGGTCGAGGCCCACTTGCGCGACGGCGGCCTTGGCTTTGTTGCGGGCCACCTCCACCTCGGCGGCGCCCGAGTTGGCCTGGGCTTTGGCCAGATCAAGCTGGCTGCGCGAGACGGCCTGGCTTTGCACCGATTCGTAGCGGAGGCGGTCCGCCTGGGCGCGGTCGGCGGCGGCCTGGGCGGCGACAATCGCGGCGGTTTCCTCATCGGCCTTGGCCTGGTCAACACTGACCAGCGCTTCGGCCTGGCGGACGCGGCTGTTGGCGGTGGCCAGATCGGCCGCGGCCTGGTCCAGCAGCGTCTGGTAATCCCGCGCGTCTATTTCCAGCAGCACATCCCCCGCCTTGACCCGCTGGTTGTCCGTCGCAAGCAACTTTTGCACCTGACCGGAAATCCGCGGACTGACAAAGGTGACGTAACTTTCAATAAAAGCGTCGTCCGTCGTTTCGTAGGGCGCGATGTAACGGACGTAATACCAGGCGCTGGCGCCGATGGCGGCCAGCACGATCACCACGAAAATGAAGAAACCCGGCCCCAACCGCCGGCGGGGCGGCGGCAGGGAGGCCGTCTCCGGGACGGCCGGACGCGGCGATGGGCTGGATTGATTTGTCGGGATCTTTTCGTCCATGAACAAACTGAAACTCTGGCGTAACAACCGCCAGTTTCAATGAACACGTTGGCCGAACGCCCGCCTTTTGTCAAAACCTTGCGCCACCCCCCCTCTCCTTGCGGGAGGGCGAGACTCCGTCGAGCCGTGACTCGATTGCGTGGGTCGGGTTCAACGAATGCTGCTTCCAAGGCGGCAACACTATTCCTCCCTCAACCTGGCAAGCTCCTCGCGCAGCAACTCCTCACGCCGGCACCAGTTCCAATTTAATGCGCTGGCCCAAGGCACGGGCTGCTTTTTCCAAGGTCGTCAAGGTCATGGACGGATTGGAACCGTCCAACATGCGATCCACGGCGGCGCGGCTGGTCTTCATTCGCAGAGCCATGTCGCCTTTGGAGAGGGATTTTTGTTCGATGAGCCTGGCCAGTTGCAGGGCCAAGGCGCGTTTGAGGGCGCGCGCTTCCACTTCTTCCAACACGCCGTCTTCCGCGAGAAAATCCCGGAAATCGCTTCCCCGATGCTTTTTCTTAGTCATGGTCTGGCAGGTGCTCTCAAAACAACTGTATCAAAAATGATACTAATGTCAAGCCGGGTGCCTCGCTGTTTTCAGTGGAATGAAAAGCGACGTTTGGAGCGTCATCATTGGTTTTGCCAATCCCAACGGGATTGAATCTTGCAGCCCAGGGTTGCGAGGAACGAGCTACCCTGGGTGAGATCATAGAAGAATCACAACCCTGCCAGGGTTGAATCTGCTTCCTAAGGCGTTGATATTCAACCCCTTCAGGGTTGTGTAATTCGAACACACTAACCCAGGGTAGGCCTCGCGGATTCGGCCAACCCTGGGCTGAGTGATTCAATCCCTTCGGGATTGCAGGACCGTTATTGGCAGCGATTTGATGAACAAGTCATTTCGATTCCACCGAAAACAGCGAGGAACCTCAAGCGGCAGGATGCCTGGAGCCTATTGCACCACCGGATGCACCAAGCAATTCGGCCCTAACTTCAGCGTTCCTTTCTTGTCCGGATCGCCCGCAAATGGATCAATGTAAACAATTTTGCCTTTAATTGCTCCATCAAGAATCTCTGCGCTGATGCTATAACCCATTGTGGTATATGAAAAGCAACGTTCCAATTTTATACAACGAAATCTTGTTCCATTTGTAAGCAAATGCAGGTCCTTCCAGCATTTCCCCGGATTGGCTTTGAACATCTCGACCGTGATCGGGCCACCAAATAGCCGTTGAGAATCATAATTGGCGGTATCCTTAAACGCTCCCAGTGTGAGCTTGCTTCCGTCTAAGAGAGTGTCTTCATTTAAGGCCACAATTTGGCCGCGATGCATTTCACCCCACCACGCTGGATTAGACGTCACGTCATAGGTGCGTCCATCACCAAAAATCTCTAAACACCCCGTCAAGGCAATGGCCGCGACAAGGGCCGGCACCATTTGAAGAAAGTGTTTAACAAGGCAACTGGACTGGTTCATCGTGAATGCCACTTTTCGGGGCGCAAATTAACGGGTTAAGCCGGTTTCGCAGCAGCGCCGGGTTCCCGCGCGGCCAGAATTTGCGGCAGCAACTCCCCGTTCTTGGGCACCAGCGTTATGTCGGCCTGGCCTTCGATCATTTTTTCTGTCTCCAGGATCTCGAACATGGCCCGCGCGATTTCCGGGTCCTGCGAAATCTTTTCCAGGGCCGCGCCGACAATTTCCGGGCGCAGGGCGGCGGCTTTGGCGAACTCAATCGCCGCCTGCCGCTCCGCCGTGCTGGTGATGATGCTCACCTGATTGGCCCCGTCCTGCTTGATGGCGGATGTCACCTGGCGCAGGCGGTTGACCACTTTGGCCTCGATGCCCTTGATCATGGCGGCGTCGCGGAAATGGACTTTGCGAATATAAATCGAGCCGAGCCGATAGCCCCATTCGAGCGACTTGGCCGAAACCTCCTCCCGCACCGTCTGGCTCATGAAATGCCGGTTTTCCAGCATGTCGGCCAGCTTCATGTTGCTCAGGCAGCGCACGGTCGAGTTGCTGATGTTGGCGGCCAGCGAGCCGCGCGGGTCGGCGTTCTTGAACAGGTAGGCCACCGGATCGCTGATCTGCATTTCGTACCAGATGCCGATGCCCATGGGCGCGCCTTCCTCGGAATTGACCGGGGTGCTGCGGATGTAGGCCTGGTCCAGGCGCAAATCAATTTCGTGGCAGCGGCCCAGCCAGTTGGCAATGGGCGCCCGCAACCCCATTTTGGCCCAGAGAAAGTGCAGGCCCGGCTCGTCCAGCACCGCGATGACCTTGCCGAAAAGCATATAGACTTTGCACTGGCGTTCCCCGACCACGGTGTAAAAACCCAAAAGCCGGGCCAGGCCCAGGACGAACGGCTCGACCACGAACATGACGAAGAAGGCCGCGATGCCGGCCAGGAAAAATCTACTCACGGGAGCCCCTCCAAAATCACGCGCCGCGCCTGGCTGAACAATTTCAGCCGCACGTTGCGAATATAAGCGCCCAGCGCCCCCGGACCGCTTTTCTTCAACTCCCGCAATTGCGCCGCCACCGCCGTGAGCGGTTCGACCTCCGCCTGCGCCTTGAGCGTTTCGATTTCCACCGCGCGATGGGATTGCACCAGCTTCTGATCGGCCGCGGCCTGGGCCAGGCTGATGTCCGACGAAACCTGGTTGTAGGCCGTGTTGATCGCCGCCAGGGCCGATTCCACCTCCACCGGCGGGTCAATGCCGGTGATGAGCGAGGCGTCCAGCGTCATCCCGTAGCGCGCCCCGGAAGAGGCGCACTCGCTGTCCATGTGCCCGTTGATGTCGGGCAGGTTTTTGCGCAAATCATTGATGGAAATGCCGATGACCGGGGGCGCGCCCGGTTGGTTGGAAGCAGCGGCCGCGGGCGCTTCAAAATTGGCGATGCGTTCGCGCAACACCGAAATAAAATAGCCCATGACGTGGACAATGGGCCGTTTCACGCCGAAGAGGAAGGCGTAGAGGTTTTTCTCCGAAACCCGGTAGCGAATCTGGCCCTTCAGCCCGGTGTTGAGCTGGTCCTTGGTCACCGCTTCGAGGAAGGCCCCCTGGTTGTTGGCCGCGGGATCCTCCGGGTCGTAGGCCATGTTCATGATCTGGGTGGCGATGGGCGCCTTATAGACTTTTTCCCACGGCCATTTGAAGTAGGGGCTCCCCGGCTGGATGACGCGCACTTGCGGATAGCAATAGCGTTCGCGCTCCCCGGCCTCCAGGCTTTGGGATATGGGGTCGTCCAGGGTCGTGGCCGAGCCGACCCGTTCCGCGCGGCCAAAACTGGTTTTCACCGCGCGTTCATTTTGATTGACAGTATAAATGCCGCCCGCCAGATAGCGCACCAGAAACCACGCGACAAACCCGATAATGCAGCCGAGGAGAATGAGCATAAGCGTAAACTTGAAATCCGTTGTATTCGGCCGTCGCCCCTTTGGCAAGGGCAATCGGGCCAGGCTGGTCATGTTTCCGTCATAGGGGGTAGGGCGAGACTCCGTTGAACCGAAACGCGATTTCTTGGCCCTATCCACGCAGAAGAGAACCGCTGATGAACACTGATGAACACGGATTCTACGGCGCAGAAAAGGGGGGTTCTCCGTGCTCCTTTCGGCCACGATTTGGCGGCTCCGTCCAGTCAGAGGGAAAAGCTCATCGGCCCCTTGTCTTATCCGTGTCCATCAGTGTTCATCCGTGGTTCAATTGCCTTTCTTCAAAACAGTCTCCCTGGCGCATTGCAAAAACTGTCCGGCGGCGGCGGTCAGCCCGTGACCGGCCCAGGCCGCGCCCACCACCAGCGGCGGCGGCGCGGGGGAAAAGGGAATGAGCTTCAAGCGCGGCCCCGCCGTGCAAGCCAGGGATTGCGGCACGATGGCCACTCCGTTGCCCGCCTCGACCGCCGCGATCAGGCTGCTGACGCTGTCGTGCTCCTCCGCGATGCGCGGTTTGCTTTTGACGGCGGCAAACATGGCGGCGAGAGTTTCGTGCGCGTCGGGATAATCCTTGCGGCTGTAGGTGATGAGCGGCTCCCGCGCCGCCTCGGCCAGTGTCACGGCGCGCCGCCCGGCCAGCGGATGTTTTGGGGCCACGGCCAGGCGGAAAGCGTCCCGCGCCAGGTCCTCGAAGCGCAGTCCGCGCAACAAGGCGGGCAGCCGCACCACGAAGGCGATCTGCAATTTGCCGTCGCGCAAGCCGGCCAGCATTTCCTCGGTGGAGAAATCATGCAATTTGACGCGGACACCGGGCGAAATGGCCTGAAAGGCGCGCAGCGTCTGCGGCAGAAAACGGGCCGTGAGTGACGGCGCGTAGCCGACGTGCAGTTCGCCGCGCGCGCCGGTGGCGATGGCGTGGGCCGTTTTCACCGCCTCCTCCGCGCGCAGTAGCACGGCGCGGGCTTCGGTCAAAAACGCGCGGCCCGCCTCGGTCAGCCGCACCGACTTGGCGCTGCGCGTGAGCAGCAAAAAGCCCAGCTCGTCCTCCAGATCGCGGACCTGGCGGCTGAGGGCCGGTTGCGAAACATGCAATTTCAAGGCGGCGCGGGAGACGTTCTCCTCTTCCGCGACGCCGATGAAATAGCGGAGATGGCGCAGTTCCATGCGCGGCCCAGTATGCCTTTTGGTTATAGTGAGTCAAGAAACATGGTCTTTCCCAAAATCTCCCGGCGTGTGGCACAGTGCGGGCATGATGAAAATTAGAAAAGCAAACGAACGGGGCCACGCCGAACACGGCTGGCTGGACACGTATCACACCTTCAGCTTCGCCGACTATTACGACCCGCGCTGGATGGGCTTCCGCAGCCTGCGCGTCATCAACGACGATCTGGTCATGCCTGGGATGGGCTTCGGCACGCATCCCCATCGCGACATGGAGATCATCACCTACATCCTCAGCGGCGCGCTGGAGCACAAGGATTCGATGGGCCACGGCCGGGTGATCCGCGCGGGCGAGGTGCAATACATGGCCGCCGGAACAGGAGTGCAGCACAGCGAATTCAACCCATCCAAGGAGGAAGCGGTGCATCTGCTCCAGATCTGGATTCAGCCCGACCGCAAAGGCGTCACGCCGCGCTACGCGGAGAAGTCGCTGGCGGATGCGCCGCCCGGAACGCTGCGCCTGGTCACGAGCAAGACGGGCCGCGACGGTTCGATCGCCATTCATCAGGACGCCGATCTCTGGCTTGCCAAATTGGAAACCGGCAATAAAGTGACGCACAAGCTGGCGAAGGGCCGCCATGCCTGGGTTCACGTCGCAGAAGGTGAAGTGCTGTTGAACGGCAAAAAACTGGACGGCGGCGATGCCGCGGCCATCAGCGATGAAACTTCGCTGGAGTTGAGCGCGGCCAAACCGTCGCAAGTCCTTTTATTTGACCTGAACTGAAATCGGCTGAAACAACAAAACGAAAAAACAATATGAGCACTGTATCCGTCATCTACTTCTCCGGCACCGGCCACACCGCCAAATTGGCGGAGGCCGTCCACCGGGGCGCCGCTTCGGTGGCCGGCGTGAAGACCCATCTCATCGCCCTCAAGGGCGACGACATCATCAAGGGCCGCTACAAAAACGATACCGTGATGGCGCAACTGGACGCCAGCGACGCGATCATTTTTGGCAGCCCCACTTACATGGGCGGGCCGGCGGCGCAGTTCAAGGCGCTGGCCGATGCCACCGGCGAACGCTGGTACGGCGGCGCCTGGCGCGACAAGCTGGCGGCCGGTTTCACCGTTTCCGGCGGTCCGAGCGGCGACAAGCTCAGCACGTTGTATTATTTTTTCACCCTGGCCATGCAGCATGGCATGATTTGGATCGGCCTGCCGGACCTGCCCATGAATGACAAAGGCATCAACCGCTTGAGCAGTTACAGCGGCGTCATGGCCCAGGCCGGCCAGGAATCGCCCGACGTGGCTCCGAACGAAGCGGACAAAGCCACCGGCGAAATCCTCGGCCGCCGCGTCGCCGAGTTCGCCGTCAAACTGAAAAAGTAAAGGCAGCCTTCTACCTCGTCATAAACATGAAGATCGCCACCATCATCGCCCGCGTCCTGCTCGGACTCATTTTTGTCGTTTTCGGCCTGAACGCGTTCCTCAACTTTATCAAAATGCCGCCGCCGCCCGCGGGGCCGGCGGGCGCGTTCATGGGCGCGTTCTTCGCCAGCGGCTGGCTTTATGCCGTCAAATGTTTTGAAATCGCCGGCGGCCTGCTCCTGCTCCTCGGA
Source organism: uncultured Verrucomicrobiae bacterium (assembly GCA_963707025.1). Taxonomy (GTDB): domain Bacteria; phylum Verrucomicrobiota; class Verrucomicrobiia; order Limisphaerales; family Palsa-1400; genus JBEKOF01. Next base: position 47,455 of record CAVPOM010000015.1, read on the forward strand.
TGGAAAGTGCCGCTGGGACTGACCCTGCTCGGCCCGGTCATTGTGAACATTCTTTTCTACGACATCTTTCTGGATCACAGCGCCCTGCCGATGGGAATTGTCGTCGCCGCCCTTGCTTTGTTTCTCTTGTGGGCCAAACGCAGCGCCTTCGCCGGGCTGCTCAAAAACTGATTTCCGGCGCGACAGAGTATTATCCAAGGATTTCCGTCCAACAGATTGTGAAACCCAAGATCATGCTCGCTCTCGCGCTCGTTTTGAGCGGCGGCTTGCCTGGATGCAGCACGACGGCGCGACGTGCCATGGAGAGCCGGCAATGGGGACCTGCAAGCAACGGCCTGCAAATGTCCCTCTCCGTCTTGATGACCGGCAATCGGGATGATCCGGAGTTTGAGGTCGCGTTTTGGAATGTGGGAGAACAAGATGTCTGCCTGGGCCTGGGCTCTATGTTGGACAATGGCAGAGTGCAGCTTCCCGATAAAATCCATCTCAATCTTTTGGACGGAAGTGGAAGGAATCGAGAACTCCACTTTTCGGACAGAAGGCATCCGGGCGCTGCCGGCCGCCTCGATGATTATGTCGTCCCGATCAGGGGCGGTTCCACTTACACCGTGAGATTGCGGCTGGACCAATTCTGGTCGCCGGCTACGAAGGAGTTTGCATTGAAGCTGGCACCTGGCCGCTATGAGGTTACGGCTCAGTTTCAGGAGGGCCGCGCAGAAACGAGAAACCTGATCTTCGTCTGGACAGGAAAGCTCCAATCCAACCTCGCGGAAATGGTTGAATGAAATCCAAAATCCTCCTCCCCCTCTCGCTCGTTGCGGAGGGTTCCTCCTCAACCGCGCCTTTCGTGGGCGGTGACGTCGAACAAGAACCTGTTTCCGATTTTCTCTCGAAGAGGATGTCAGAAATATCCTTGTCAGAAATATAATTCGCCCTGTCCCCCCGTTCGGAGGGAAGCGGGCTAATTTCATTTTTATGACCCCATTTTTCTGACATCGCCTTCCTTGAAAAATGTTCGATTTGCGCCTGCCGCCACGAACTCATTCTCGCGCAAGCCGTGTTTCTTGATTCGTTTTTGGCACAGCCTGAACCCGCGCATTTGTGAGGCTTGGCAGGGAATGGGGTTTTTGCCATGCTCAGGCCATGTTCCATCACCCATCGTCACAAACGAACCGGCGCCACTCCATCATTTTCCGATCTCCCGCATTCCGGGGATTCCGTCTGTGTTTCATCGCCGCTCTTTTTGGCGCGGCGGCTTCGCTGGCGGCGGCGGATCAACCGCGCCAGCGTCTCACCGCGGATTTTGGCTGGCGGTTCAACAAGGGCGACACGCCGGGCGCGGAGCAGGCCGCCTTCGATGACGCCGCCTGGCGCAAATTGGATCTGCCCCACGACTGGAGCATCGAAGGGCCTTACACGGCGACCGACCCGACCGGCGGCTCCGGCGGCTCCCTGCCGACGGGGATTGGCTGGTATCGCCGGGCCTTCACCGCGCCGGAGGATTGGCGCGGAAAGAAGGTGTTCGTGGAATTTGACGGCGTCTATCAGAACAGCGATGTCTGGCTCAACGGCCAGCTTCTGGGGCACCGGCCCTTCGGCTACATCAGTTTCGAGTACGACCTCACGCCGCATTTGAAATTCGGCCAAACCAACCTTCTCGCCGTCCGCGTGGACAACTCGCGCCAGCCCAACAGCCGCTGGTATTCCGGCTCCGGCATTTACCGGCATGTCTGGGTGACGATCACCGACCCCTTGCATGTTGCGCATTGGGGAACTTATGTCACCACGCCCAAAGTCTCCGCCAGCTCGGCCGCTGTGCGCGTGCGAACGCAGGTGCAAAACGATTCGACCGGCCCGCGCGAAGTGACGCTCCTGACCCAAATCTTCAACGCCAAGGGCGCCGTCGTGGCGGGCGGGGAAACCAACCAAACCCTCGCCGCCGGCGCGAGCCAGGAATCGGACCAGAGCTTTGAGGTGGCCCAAGCGGCGCTTTGGTCGCCCGACTCCCCCAATCTTTACTCCGTGCGGAGCGTGGTCAAATCCGGCGCGCAAGTGGCCGATGAATTCACCACTCCGTTCGGCATCCGCGAAATCGCCTATGACGTGAACAAGGGTTTTCTCCTCAATGGGCAGCCGGTGAAAATGCAGGGCATGTGCATTCATCACGAGGCCGGCGCGGTCGGGGCGGCGGTGCCCATCGGCGTTTGGGCGCGGCGCTTGCAGGAGTTGAAGGAGATGGGTTGCAACGCCATCCGCCTGAGCCACAATCCGCCCGCGCCCGAATTGCTCGGTCTGCTTGACAGCATGGGTTTTCTCGTCATGGACGAATCGTTTGACGAGTGGAAAAGCGCCAAGGTGCGGCAAGGTTACGCGAACTATTTCGACGAATGGTCGCAGCGGGATCTCACCGACATGCTGCGCCGCGACCGCAATCATCCCGGCATCGTCCTCTGGAGCGTGGGCAACGAAATCGGCGAACAAACCCGCCCCAATGGCGCGGACATCCTGCGCCCCCTGGTGGAGACCTGCCATCGCGAAGACCCCACCCGGCCCGTCACCGCCGCGTGCGACAATGTTTTCACCGACCACGCCAGCGCGACGCCCGAATTCCTCAATCTTCTGGACGTTGTCGGCTATAATTATGTGGACCGCTGGGGAACCCGGCGCGAAACCATGTATGACGACGACCGCCATGCCTTCCCGCAACGCAAGGTCGTCGGCACGGAAAGCGCCGTCGTCGGCAGCCGCGGCGATTATTCCCTGGGCGGCGCATTGGACGCGGGCGGCGGCGGTTTTGGCCCCGGCGGCCGCGGCGGTTTCGGCGGCGGAAGCGGCCCGCGCCCGGCCGGATACCTCCTGTCCATGATCCGCGCCGAGCAACTCTGGAAGTATGTCCGCGTCCACGATTTCGTCATCGGCGACTTCGGCTGGACCGGGATTGATTACCTGGGCGAGTCGCGTTGGCCGGCCAAACTCGCCGCCAGCGGCATGCTCAACACTTGCGGGTTTCCCAAGGACAACTACTACTTCTACCAAAGCCAGTGGACGACCAATTTGATGCTGCACCTGTTCCCGCATTGGAACTGGCCGGGCCAGGAAGGGCGGGTCATCCCGGTGGTTTGCTATACCAGTTGCGACACCGTTGAACTTTTTTTGAACGGCAAAAGTTTCGGCGTCAAGTCGCTGGAATTTCCCCGCCAGGGGACCGCCGGCGGATGGAACACCTACGCCCGGCCGGAGCAGCCCGCCGGCACCACCGCCGATCTGCACCTGGCGTGGGATGTTCCTTACGAGGCGGGAACCCTCAAGGCGGTCGGCTACAAATACGGCCGGCAAGTGTGCCTGGAGGAAGTCCGCACCGCGGGCGTGCCTGCGGCGGTGGTCCTGACCCCGGACCGCTCCCGCCTGGCGGCCGACGCGCGCGACGTGGCGCATCTCGCCATAAAAATTGTTGACGCCCAGGGCGCCCCCGTGCCGGGCGCGACCAACCTGGTCACCTTTGACCTGCAAGGCCCGGCCTCCCTCATCGGCGTGGACAACGGCAACCCGGTCAGCCACGAAGACTACAAAGCCGCGCAGCGGCAGGCCTTCCACGGCCTCTGCCTCGCCATCCTTCAGTCCACCCGCCAGGCCGGCCTCATCCGGGTCACCGCCCGCGCCGCCGGACTCAAGGAGTCAAGCATTGAATTGCAGGCCCAGGCCCCGGCCGCGGCAGAGCCGGTGCTGCCGTGACCCACCGGCCGCCTCACTGAAAAACCCGCGGCTGCATTGGGCAGCTCGCGAGCCGCCAAACCACGACAACCGATTGCTGTTCCCTCTCCCTGCGGGAGAGGGTCAGGGTGAGGGGCCGAGTCAACTATAAACCTGGAATTTGATGCATGGCTCGACCTCACCCCTGCCCTCTCCTCCAGGAGAGGGAGAATCGTCCGCCGCCTCACTGAAAATCCCGCGTCTTTTTGTCTCGGATCCCGCCTCTTTGCCGTCGTCCGCCCGTGGAGCAATCCGCGACAAAGGCGTCGCTCATTAGAGCGTTTCCATAAATGATATAGCTTGACTGGGGCGAGAGGGCTGGCAGGCTTGAGCCATGCGAGCGATACCCGTGTCTGCGCGCGAGCGCATCCTGCAACTCTATGAACAAGGCAAAAGCACCCGCGAGATCGCGGACTTTTTCGGCTTTTGCGTGGCGGCGGTGCGCCGGGTCCGGCAGCAGTTCCAAGAGCGCGGCACGCTCCAGCCGCAAACCCATTTGTGCGGGCGCAAAACGCTGCTGAACGCCGGACGCCAGGCTCGCCTGCAAAAGCTGGTGGCGGCCCAGCCCGACGCGACGTTGGCCGAGTTGGGGGCGCGTCTGGACCGCCCTTTCGGGACCTCCACTGTGGATTTGTGGCTGCGCAAACTGGGGTTGAGCTATAAAAAAAACGCTCTGCGCCGCCGAGCAGAACCGTCCGGACGTGGCCGAAAAGCGGGCCCATTGGCATGAGCGTCTGGCAAGTGACCCACCTGCCCGACTGGTCTTCGTGGATGAAAGCGGGGCCAACACCAAGATGACCCGTTTTTGCGGGCGGTCACCCGTGGGCCGAAGACTGGCGGCCCACGTCCCGCAGGGACATTATCAGACCACCACCCTGGTCTGCGCCATTCGTCTGGCCGGGCCTGCGGCCCCCTGCCTCTTTGAGGGGGCCATGGACGGGGAAATGTTTTTGGCCTGGATCCAGCAGGGGCTGGTGGTGGAGTTGCGCAAGGGTGACTTGGTCATCATGGACAACTTGGCCACGCATAAGGTGACCGGAGTCCGCCAAGCCATCGAAGAGGCCGGGGCAACGCTGCTGTATCTGCCGCCCTATTCGCCAGACTTTAATCCCATCGAAAATATGTGGAGCAAGGTCAAACAAATTATGCGAGGTCTCGCGCCGCGAACCGCCAAGGAACTGCTCCAAGCGGCGAAGATTGCCTTTGAAGCCATCTCCACCGCCGATTGCCGGGGCTTCTTTTTAAACGCCCGCTACGCTACATGATTTATGGAAATGCTCTAGCGGCCCTCTTCCACGAAAGACTTGAACTCCTTCCAGGAAATAGGGGGCTTGTCCCCGCGAAAAACGGCGATTTCCCGCTGTAGGGCTTCCAAACCTTCGCCAGCCCGGCGCACTGCCGCCAGCGTGCTGCCCGCCGCGGGGATCAGCCGGGCCACAGGTTTCTCATGGCGGGTGATGATGATTTCTTCGCCGCCAACCACCCGGTCCAAAAGCTCGCCAAACTTGGTTTTTGCTTCAAATGCGGGAACGGTTGCCATATTTATTGACACTTAAATCAATCGGTTAATTTTGGAAACTCATTTTCCGCCTGCTTGTTTTGCTTGATTTGCCGGGCCAATGCACCTTGCATTGGGGAAATTAAATCACAACCCATGCGCAAGCCTTTCCCAATCTTGCGGGCGCCCGCCCGCCGGCAACCATCCCGAACATGAGCACCCAACGCGTCTGCCTGGCCGTGGACCTCGGCGCCAACAGCGGCCGGGTCCTGGCCGGAATCCATGACGGCGGCCTCCTGGAATTGCGGGAGCTGGTTCGTTTCTCCAATGACCCGGTCAAGACGGCGGACGGCTGGCATTGGAACATGGAGGCCCTTTTCGCCAGCATCAAAACCGGCATCGCCCAGGCCGCGCGCCAATTCGGCCCCGCCCTGGTCTCCGTGGGCGTGGACACCTGGGGCGTGGACTACGCCCTGCTCGACGCCGATGGCAATTTGCTGGGCGCGCCCTTTCAATATCGCGATGCCCGCACCGGCGGCATGCAGGAGGAAGCCTTCCGCCGAATGCCCGCCCGCGAAATCTACCGCCGCACCGGCATTCAGTTCATGTTCTTCAACACCATCTTTCAATTGCTGGCCGAAGCCCGTTCCCCGGCCCGCCTGCTGGAAAAGGCCGGCTGCCTCCTGTTCATCCCGGACCTGGTGAATTTTTGGCTGGCCGGCGCCCGCGCCAACGAACGCTCCTTCGCCAGCACCAGTCAATTATATAACCCTCGCGCCCGCGACTGGGACCGCGAGCTGCTCGCCGCCATGGGCCTGCCCGCCCGCCTCTTCGGCCCGCTGACCGAGGCCGGCACCAGGCTCGGCCCGCTGCGGCCGGAGATTGCGGCGGAGACCGGCGCCGCCGGCGTGCAAGTCATCGCCCCCGCCGAGCACGACACCGCTTCCGCCGTGGTGGGCGTGCCGGCGGAGGGGGCGGAGCCGGTTTTCCTCAGCTCCGGCACCTGGTCGGTGTTCGGCCGCGAACTGGCTGCGCCGGTCATCTCCGAAGCGAGCGAAAACGCCAATTTTTCCAACGAAGGCGGCGTCTTTGGCACGACCCGCTTTCTGAAAAACATCGCCGGCATGTGGCTCCTGCAGGAATGCAAACGCGCCTGGGACGCCGCCGGAAAAACAACCGCCTACGAATCCCTCGCCGCCCAAGCCGCCCAGGCCCCGCCGTTTGCCGCGTTGATTGATCCCGACGCTCCCGAATTCCAGGCCCCGGCCGACATGCCCGGCGCCATCGCCGCCTTTTGCCGCCGCACCGGCCAGACCGCGCCGGCGGAAACCGGCGCGTTCACCCGCATGATTCTGGAAAGTCTGGCCTTGAAGTATCGGCGGACCACGGAACTTTTGGCGCAGGTGACGGCCCAGCCCGTCTCCGCCATTCACATTGTCGGCGGCGGCTCGCAGAACCATCTTCTCAACCAATTTGCCGCCGACGCGACCGCCTGCCGCATCGTGGCCGGCCCGGTGGAAGCCACCTCCATTGGCAACATCCTCATGCAACTTTACGCCTTGGGCGCGATCGGTTCATTGGCCGAAGGCCGCGCCCTGACCCGCCGTTCCTTTGCCACAAAGACCTTCGAGCCGCGCGCCACCGCCGCCTGGGACAAAGCTTACACGCGTTTCCAAAAATTCCTGCCGCCGGCAGGAAGACGGGCCGCTTCCTAATCTTAATCCTAATCCTAATCTTAATCTCCTCCCCGCAATAATGGATTAAGATTAAGATTAGGATTAAGATTAAGAGGAATGGGACGAGGCCAATGCCCCCCGCGCCGCCGCTTTGGTTGGCGCCGCGGCAATTCCTTTGCAAAATGGCGCGCGAAACCTTACGCTGCCCGCCATGTTTACTGGAACTTACACGGCCATTGTCACCCCTTTCAAAAATGGCGAGATTGACGCCGACGCCCTCCGCCGCCTGGTCCGCGCGCAAATCAACGCGGGGGTGGACGGCATTGTGCCGGTGGGCACGACCGGCGAATCTGCCACCCTGGATTATGAGGAGCATATCGAAGTCATTGCCTACGCGGTGGAATTTGCCGAGGGCCGGATCCAAGTCCTGGCCGGCACCGGCTCCAACTCCACCAGCGAGGCGGTCTATCTGAGCAAAGGGGCGGAAAAAGTGGGGGCCGACGCCTCCCTCCAGGTCGCTCCCTATTACAACAAGCCCACCCAGGAGGGCCTTTACCAGCATTTCCTGGAAATCAGCCGCGCCAGCAAGCTGCCCATTATACTGTACAGCATCCCCTCCCGCACCGGCGTGGAAATCGCGGTGGACACCGTTCGCCGCCTGGCCGCGGCCACGCCCCGCATCGTCGGCATCAAGGAAGCCGGCGGCAACCCCGACCGCGTTACCCAGTTGCGCGCCGCCCTGGGCAAGAATTTCACCATCCTCTCCGGCGACGACTCGTTGACCCTGCCCTTCATGGCCCTGGGCGCCCACGGAGTCATCAGCGTCGCCTCCAACATCATCCCCCGGCCCGTGGCCCACCTGGTCCGCGCCGCCGCCGCCGGTGATTACGCCAGGGCGCGCAAGCTGCACGATCAATTCCATCCCCTGTTCCGCGATTTATTCCTCGAAACCAATCCCATTCCCGTCAAAGCCGCCCTGGCCATGATGGGGCAAATCGAAGAAGAATACCGCTCGCCCCTGGTTCCGATGAACCCGAAAAACCGCGGCCTTCTCAAAGCCACCCTCGCCCGCTGCGGCCTTCTCTCCCAATGACCCGCCTCATCATCGCCGGCGCCAAGGGCCGCATGGGCCAGGCCCTGCTGCGCTGCTCCCAAGCCGACCCCGGCCTGGCCATCGCCGCCCAGTTCGATCTGGGGCAGGACCTGCGCCAGTTTATCGCGGGCGGCGACGTGGTCATTGATTTTACCTTCCACCAAAGCACAGGCCCGCTGGCCGGAATCTGCGCCGAACACAAAAAACCCATGGTCATCGGCACCACCGGCCATACCGACACCGAACAACAGGAGCTGATCCGGCTCTCCGCGCTAATCCCGCTGGTCTGGAGCGCGAATTTTTCCACCGGCGTCAACGCGTTATTTTGGTTGACACGCAAGGCGGCCGAAATTCTGGGGCCGGAATTCGACGTGGAAATCATCGAAATGCACCATCGCTTGAAGAAGGACGCCCCCAGCGGCACGGCCAAAAAGCTGGCCCAAATCGTCGCGGCCGCGCGCCGCCAGCCGCCCGCCGCCCTGCTCCGTCATGGCCGGGAGGGTTTGGTGGGCGAGCGCACCCGCGGCGAAATCGGCCTCCACTCCCTGCGCGGCGGCGATGTCGTGGGCGATCACACCGTCCTTTTCGCCGCGGCGGGGGAACGGCTGGAGTTGACCCACAAAGCCTCCAACCGCGAGACCTTTGCCAGCGGCGCCTTGCGCGCCGCCCAATGGGTCGTTGGAAAAAAACCCGGCATCTATGATATGCAGGACGTTTTGGGCCTGCGTTAGCTCCGGACTTCCCGATGTCCCCTTCCCCGCAATCGCCAATCCGCCATAGTTCCGCACAACGGGATGACGGCGGAAATCCGCAATCCTCAATGGCCTTCGTGGCCCTGGGCTCCAATCTGGGCGACCGGCGCCAGAACGTCCTCCGCGCCCTCCTCCTGTTGCAAGCCCTCTCCGACAGGCCGCTGCTCCGCTCCTCCCTGTGGGAAACCACCCCGGTGGACTGCCCGCCCGGCTCGCCCCGCTTCATCAACGCCGTGGCCGGCCTGGTGCCGCGCGCCGCCGAAACCCCGCGCTCCTTGGTGGCCGGCTTGCAGTCCCTGGAAAAAAAAATCGGACGCCCGCCCAAAAAAATCCTCAATGAACCCCGCGTGATTGACCTGGATTTGATCGCTTTTGGCGGGCAAATCCTGGCCGCGCCCGAACTTGGTCCTGCCCCATCCGCGCGCCCACCTGCGCCGCTTCGTCCTGCAGCCACTCGGCGAAATTGCGCCGGACTGCATTCTCCCCGGCCAGGACAAAACCGTGGCGGAATTGCTGCAAGCGCTGGATTCGTCCGAAACCCTCCGGCGCGTACCCGATCCGTCTCCCCAAGCCAACCCCATCTAATCCCATTCTTAATCTTAATCTTAATCCTAATCTTAATCCTAATCCTAATCCTATGGCGAAGGCCTCTTCATTATGACGGCCATTTCGGACAAAACGATCATCGTGTGCTGGGTCCTTTTCATCCTGTATTGGATCGTCAGCGCGCGCGCCCTCAAACCGGCCGCCGAGCGGCAAAGCCGGTTGTCCAGTTTTGCAAATCGCCTCCCTCTCGGTCTGGGCTACTTTCTCCTTTTGTTCCGGGGCCTGCCCTATCCGCTCAACCGGGCGCTGACACCGGAGACGGGGCCGGCGCGGGCCGTCGGGGCCGTCCTTTGCCTGCTGGGGTTGGTGGTGGCGATCTGGTCGCGCCGGACCCTGGCCGGCAATTGGAGCAGCAACGTCACCTTCAGGCAGGGCCACCAACTCATTCAAACCGGGCCGTACCGCTTCGCCCGGCATCCCATCTATTCCGGCCTGCTCGGGATGAGTCTGGGCACCGCCCTCGCGGGCGGACAACTTCGCTCCTGGCTCGGGTTTCTGGCCGTAGGCGCCGCCCTGTGGATCAAACTCACCCAGGAAGAATCTCTGATGCTGCGGCACTTTCCCGACACTTATTCTTCCTACCGTGTCCGCGTCAAAGCCATCGTCCCGTTTATCCTCTAAAAGCTCCACCCCTTCCTTGATGAAGGCCAATTCCTTAAGACCGGTTCGTTGACCCATTCGTCAGACAGCGGCCCCTTTCATGCGGTCATGCAAGCCCCAACCAACATCACCAACCCAGGCGCCAAAAGCCCCGGCGCGGCGCGGGACCGGCTCTTGGCGCTCGGATTGTTTGCGGCCGTGCTGCTGGCCTATCAGCCCGCTTGGAACGGGCAGCCGGTTTGGGACGATGACGCCCATCTCATCCCACCGGCCTTGCAGTCCTGGAAAGGCCTGGAAAATATCTGGTTTCAACCCGGAACCACCCCGCAGTTTTATCCGCTGGTTTCCAGTGTGTTCTGGCTGGAACAGAAGCTCTGGGCCTATGCCATGCCCGGCTACCACCTGGTCAACATCCTCCTCCATCTGGCCTCCGCCCTGCTGCTGGTCAAGGTCTTGCGCCGGCTGGAGGTGCCCGGGCCGTGGCTGGGCGCGGCGCTCTGGGCGCTGCATCCGGTGCAGGCCGAGTCGGTGGCCTGGATGTCGGAACTGAAAAACACCCTGTCGGGCCTGTGCTATTTCGCCAGCGCGCTGGCTTATCTGCGGTTTGACCGGGAAAGGAAGGCGGCGTTTTACCTGGCAGCGCTGGCTTTGTTCGGGGCCGGACTGCTGGCCAAGTCGGTCATTGCCACCTTGCCGGCGGCGCTGCTGCTGGTGTTTTGGTGGAAACGGAAAAAGCTGCGGTGGCACGAGGATATTCTGCCGCTGGCGCCGTTTTTTGTCGTGGGCATTGGCCTGGGATTGTTCACCGCGTGGCTCGAACGGACTTTCGTTATCGGATCGGCCCAGGCCGTCTCACCCCTTTCCCTCCTGGACCGCCTTCTGCTCGCCGGCCGGGCCGTCTGGTTTTACCTTGGAAAACTGGCCTGGCCGCATCCGCTGATTTTCATTTATCCCCGCTGGGAGGTGAGCGCGGCCGTCTGGTGGCAATTCCTCTTTCCCGGCGCGGCGCTGCTCCTGGCGGCGGGATTGTGGCGTGGGCGGCGCCGTGCGGGGGTTGGGCCGCTGGTGGCGCTGCTCTTTTTTGCCGGGACCCTCTTTCCGGCGCTGGGCTTTTTTGATCTCTATCCATTTCGTTATTCGTTTGTCGCCGACCATTTTCAATATCTGGCCTGCCTGGGCCCGCTGGCCCTGGCGGCGGCGGCCATCGAGCGCGTCTTGCGCCGGGTGGCCCATCGAACCTCCATTTTGCAACCAACCTGTTGCGCGGCCTTGCTGGCGGTCCTGGGCGCGTTGACCTGGCTGCAATGCGGCCAGTATGCCGGCCTGGAAACCCTCTGGCGGGCCACTCTGGCCAGAAACCCAGGCTGCTGGATGGCCCACGACAATCTCGGCAATGTACTGGCCCGCCAAGGAAATGTCCCCGACGCCATCGCCCAATTCCGGCAAGCCCTGGCCCTCAACCCTGCCGATGCCGAAGCCCATTACGACCTGGGCAGCGCGCTGACCCGGCGGGGAGACGCCGGGGAAGCCATCCGCCAATACCGGCAAGCCCTGGCCCTCAACCCCGGCTGGGCCGAGGCCCGCAACAACCTGGGCGTGACCCTGGCCCATCTCGGCCGCACCGAGGAAGCCATCGCCCAATACCGCCAAGCCTTGCAAACCAGACCCAACGATGTCAGCACGATCAACAACCTGGCCAATGCCCTCTCCCAGCAGGGCCGCCTGGAGGAAGCACTCGCCCAATACCGCCGGGCCTTGCGCCTCGCCCCCGACAATGCCGATGTCAACAATAACCTCGGCAAAGCCCTTCTCCGCACCGGGGATCTGGACGCGGCCATGGCCTGCCTCCAAAAAGCCGCCCCGCTGAGTCCGGACCCGGCGCAAAGATGGTATAACCTCGGCAACGACCTCCTTGAAAACGAGAATTGGGACCAGGCCATTGCCTGCTACGGCAAGGCCTTGTCCCTCCAGCCCCGCCTGGCCGACGCTCAGGCCAACCTCGGTCTGGCTTTCCTCAAGAATGGCCAAACCAACCAGGCCATTGCTTCATGGCAACTGGCTCTGGCCCTCCAACCCGGCCTGCTCAAAGTCCAGAACCGGCTGGCCTGGTTGCTGGCCACCGCCTCCGATGCCTCCTTCCGCGACGGCGCCAAAGCCGTCGCCCTGGCCGGGCAGGCCAATCAGTTGACTGCGGGCGGCGATCCCATCCTCCTGCGCACACTGGCCGCCGCCTATGCCGAGGCCGGGCGTTATGAGGACGCCGTCGCCACCGCCCGCAAGGCCCTCACCCAGGCCCAAGCGCAAAACAACGGCAAGCTGGCCGCCACACTGCAAGAGGAAATCAAACTCTTTCAGGCCGCCCGCCCCCTCCGTGAAACCCAATAGAGCGGTTTAAGAAATGATGTAGCCGAAACGAGGGAGGTAGGGCGCGCACTCCGTGCGCGCCGCGGCGGGCAGCGGAGTGCCCGCCCTGCCGCGTGCTGCGGCTACAGTTTTCTTGAAATGCTCTAGCCCGAGGGGCCGCCCGAGGGATCAGTCCTGGAGGGCTGCACAATTTCTTAAACGCCTTAAACCATTCAAAGCGTTGCCGCCCAATCCCAACGGGATTGAATCTATCAGCCCAGTGTTGCGAGCAACGAGCTGCGCTGGGTGAAAAGACCGATGAACCACTACCCTGAATAGGTTGAATCTCTTTCGTAAGCCTTTGTGGGGCAACCCATTCAGGGTATTGGAACTTGCCTGCAATAACCCAGGGTAGTCCCGCTCGGAATCGGGCCAACCCTGGGCTATATGATTCAATCCCTTCGGGATTGAAGACCGGGCCATTTGTAGCGAGCGCAAAGCCGGCATGTTTTATCCACTGAGAACAGCGAAGAACCTGCGCAAGCCGCGCAAGTGGCTCATGATCAGGACCTTGCCAAAATCCGCATTTTCCGTTGACAACTTGTACTTAAATGCTATTCTTGCCTGAGTTATGAGGGCGGTTTCTATGGAGCGCGGGAAGGCCGGGCCCGCTTTTGGATTGGGAGCGATTTGCAGAGAGCAAAGCGGTGCCGGCCCGTCGGCACACTCCAAAGCGTCAGCGGTTCCATGTCCAATCCCGGCCCTGCCGGGACCCCGAGGTTTCACCCCTCAAAATCCTGTGCCTCCCGTTCATCCTGTCTCCGAAGCAACCGTGCTGCGCCAATTTGTCGCACCCATGAATTCCTTATCGCTGTCGCCCCCTTCCCATCTTGCTTTTCCTGTCCACCGTCCTGTCCTCCGTAAGCCCTGTGGAGGAGGAAGGCCCGGCGAAGGTGGAAGGCCCTGCGGAGGAGGAGGATGCCTTCCGCATTTGTCCCCCGCCGGTCAAACCGGTCAAACCCGGTCAAACCATTTTTTAACCTTGACCATGCCCATCACTCCACCACTCCATCACTCCACCACTCCGTCCGGACTTCGGGGTTCGCATATTTCGCGGTTCAAAACCACCGCCAGGTTTTCACTTCGATTTCACTTAATTTCACTTAATTTCAACCAGTTTCACCTAGTTTCACCTAATTTCGCTTCCCGGCCCCCCGGGGGGACCCCCATGCATCCAACGACATTGATCCTCAAATTCGCGGATTCCTCCCATTTTGCATTCTGCCTTCTGCCTTCTGCATTTTCTGCGCCCGCCGCTCCGCCGCATTTATTATTTTGCATTTTGCCTTTTGCCTTTAACATCCCGCGCACATGAAGCAGAAAGCGTATGCCGCCGCCGGCGTGGACATTGACCTGGGCAATAAAGTCAAAGCCGCGCTGCCCCGCTTGCTGGCCTGCACGCGCCGCCGCGAAGTGCTCGGCCAGGTGGGCGGCTTCGGCGGCCTGTTCGCCCTCGACACCAAAAAATTCCGCCAGCCGGTCCTGGTGGCCAGCACCGACGGCGTGGGCACCAAGCTCAAGATCGCCTTCGCCATGAACCGCCACGACACCGTCGGCCAGGACCTGGTCAATCATTGCGTCAACGACATCGCCGTGCTGGGGGCGGAACCGCTGTTTTTCCTGGATTACATCGGCACGGGGACGCTGCGGCCCCATGTCTTCAGCCAGTTGATGGCCGGCTTCGCCCGCGCCTGCGCCGCCAATCATTGCGCGCTGCTCGGCGGCGAAACGGCGCAAATGCCCGGTTTTTACCGGCCCGGCGAATATGATCTCAGCGGCACGATTGTCGGCGTGGTGGAAAAGGCGCGCATTCTCGACGGCAAAACCATCCGGCCCGGCGACGCCGTCCTTGGCCTGGCCTCCAGCGGCCTGCACACCAACGGCTATTCGCTGGCCCGCCGGATTTTGTTCGGGCGGTTGAAGCTCAAGCCGGGCAGCTTTGTGCGCGAACTGAACAACACGCTGGGCGGGGAGTTGCTCAAGGTGCATCTGAGCTACGGCCCGCTCCTGGGCAGGCTCCTGCAAAAGTTTAATCCGCCCGCGGCGCACGCCAGGCCGGCGGTCAAGGGTCTGGCCCACATCACCGGCGGGGGCTTTATTGACAACATCCCCCGCGTCCTCCCGCGGAACTGCGATGTGGTGGTGCGCAAAGGTTCGTGGGAGGCGCCGCCCCTGTTTGAATTGCTCCGCGCCAAAGGCGGGGTGGAGGAGGCGGAGCTTTATCAGGTCTTCAACATGGGCATCGGCATGACCGTCATTGTGGCCGCGGAGCAGGCCGGGGCGGCGCTGCGCTTTATCCGCGCCCAAAGACAAAGGGCCTGGTTGATTGGCCAAGTGGTCCCGGGCACGGGCCTGGCCCGGATGATTTGAAGGGATGACAGCCGCATGAGCATTTTTGAGGAACTGGCCTGGCGCGGTTTGGTGGCCGATTGCACCGACCGGGCGGAATTGCAAAAGCGGCTGGAGACGCCCGTCACCCTTTACTGCGGCTTCGACCCGTCGGCGGACAGTTTGCATGTCGGCAACCTGGTGCCGCTGCTCGCCTTGCGCCGCTTTCAATTGCTGGGGCATCATCCCATCGCCGTGGCCGGCGGCGCCACCGGCTCCATCGGCGACCCCAGCGGCAAAACCGCCGAGCGCCAGCTCCTGAGCCAGGAAACACTCCAGGCCAACATCGCCCGCGTCAAGGAGCAGATGCGCCGCCTGTTGGATTTCGACGCCGCCGCCAATCCCGCCCGCCTCCTGGACAACGCCGACTGGACCCGCCCGGTCGGCTATCTGGATTTTCTGCGCGACATCGGCAAGCATTTTACTGTCAATCAAATGGTGGGCAAGGAGAGCGTGCGCGCGCGCATGGAGGACCGCGCCGCGGGCATCAGCTACACCGAATTCAGCTACATGCTCCTGCAAGCCTTTGATTTTTATCACTTGCGCCGGGAACTGGACTGCGAATTGCAAATCGGCGGCTCCGACCAGTGGGGCAACATCACCGCCGGCATTGATCTCATCCGCAAAAAACTCGGCGCCCGCGCCTGGTGCCTCACCACCCCGCTCATCACCAACGCCGACGGCACCAAATTCGGCAAAACCGCCGCCGGCGCCGTCTGGGTGGACGCCGCCATGACCAGCGTCTATCGCTTCTTCCAGTTTTGGATCCGCACCGACGACCGCGACGTGCTGCGTTACCTGAATTATTTCACCTTTCTAAGTCAAGACGAAATTTCCGCGCTGGCCGCGGAGCACGCCGCCCGGCCCGAAGCCCGCGCCGCCCACCAGGCGCTGGCCAGGGCCATGACCGGCCTGGTCCACGGCGCCTCCGCCGCGGCCGAGGCCGTGCGCGCGAGCGAGATTCTCTTTGGCGGCGGCCTGGAAGGCATTTCGGAAGGAACCTTCAACGAAATCGCCGGCGAAATTCCGGGCCGGGAAATTGCACGAGACAAATTCGGCGGCGCGGGCGCGCCGCTGGTGGAATTGCTCGTCCTGGGCGGCCTTTGCCCGTCAAAAGGCCAGGCGCGCAAGGACATCGAGGGCGGGGGCGTCTATGTCAACAATAATCGCGAAGCCAGTCCCCTGCGCCGCATCACCGCCGGCGACCTGCATTTTGGCAAACACCTTTTATTGCGCAAGGGCCGGAGAAACCATGTTGTCCTCACCGCCAAAACCCCTTGATGGGCGGGAAATGGTAAGAATGTTCAGGATCACCTTGGTCGCGGCGACCAATTATTACCAGGCGCGTTTCTGCCGTGCCATAGGCCAGTAAGCTCTCCGACCGGCATTCCAACCGGCTTATTTGGGCAGGGCGGAAAGCAGGGCCAGGATGGCCTGCTGTTGCAGAAACTCAACATTGGCATAAGATGGGGCACCAGACGGGAGCGGCACTCCACCTTTCTTGTCCAAGGCTTGCCTGGCGGGCTTACTCTTCCCGGCTGGGCGTTAACATAACTGAGCATTCGACGCCGAATCGGATCTACACTTCCAGGCGATCGCCGGATCGGGCTACCAGCAGATAGAGGGCCGGCATGAGGAAAACGCTTATCAAAAGACGGGTGAAAAGTCCGCTCACGATCACCAGCGCAAAGGGACGCTGGGAATCGGTGCCGACCCCCGTGGCCAGCGCCGCCGGCAACAGCCCCAGCGCCGCCACTAACGCGGTCATCATAATGGGCCGCAGCCGCAGGATGGCCCCCTCCCGGACCGATTGGGCAATGCCGCCGCCGTTGCGGCGCAGTTCATTGACGTAAGAGATATAGACCACCGCCGTCTGCACGGAAACGCCAAACAAGGCCAGAAAACCGATGCCGGAGGAGACGGAGAACGGCGTGTGCGTCAGCCAGAGCGCCACGATCCCCCCCACCGGCGCTGTCAATAATACTCCCAGCACCGTGATGAAGGGGAACTTCAAGTTGCTGTAGAGGGCGAACAGCAGCAGAAAAATCAGGGACAGCGTCAGGGGCAGGATGATGCGGAGCTGGGCGCGCGACGAGGTGTATTCGGTGTATTCGCCGCCCCAATCCAGGTAGTAGCCCTCCGGCAAGGGCACCGCCGCCTTGACCTGTGCCCTGGCGTCGTTGACCGCCCCGGCCAGGTCGCGGCCTTCCACGGAGAATTGCACGCCGATGTAGCGGGAATTGCTTTCGCGATAGATGAAGGCGGCGCTGTTCTCGACCTGGATGTCGGCGAATTCCCGCAGCGGAATCTGCTGGCCGCCGGGCGTGGCAACCAGGATGCGGCCGATTTGTTCGGGTGTGCCGCGGTACGGCTCGGCCAGCCGGACCACCAGATCAAACTGCTTTTCGCCCTGCACCACCTGCGTCGCCGCCGTGCCGCCGACAGCCGCCTGGATCAATCCGTTGATGTCGGCCACATTCAAGCCGTAGCGGGCGATATTGGCGCGGTTAATGTTGACGGCCAGACTCGGCTGCCCCAACTCCTGCACCAGCGTGACTTCCTCGATGCCGCGCACTTGTTCCACGATTTTCTTGATGGCTTTGCCCTTGCTTTCCAGCACGTGCAAGTCCGGCCCGAACACCTTCACCGCCAGCGAGCTTTTCAACCCGGTCTCCGCCTCGTCCACCGCGTCCTCGGCGGGCTGGGTGTAATTGAAAATGATTCCCGGAAAGGCCTCGAGCTTTTGCTTGACGGCCTCGATCAATTGGGCCTTGGTCCGATAGGCGCCCTTCCACTCGGAGTAGGGCTTGAGACCCACATAATATTCGCAGTTGAAAAAGCCCGTCGGGTCCGTGCCGTCGTCGGGGCGGCCGTGTTCGTCGGCAACGATGGTGACTTCGGGAAAGGAACGGAGGATATCGCGAATCTGCGGGGAAAGCTTGGACGATTCCTCGAACGAAATGGTGTAGGGCATGGTGGCGCGCACCCACAACGCGCCTTCGTCCAATTGGGGCATGAACTCGGCGCCGATGGAGGGGATGAGGAGGAGGGATGCGGCCAGGACAAGAGCGGACAGTAGCGCGGTAAACCACGGGTAAGCCAGGCATAAGTCCAGGCCGGCGACGTAGGCTTTCTTGACGGCCTCGAAGGCCGGGTTGCGCCGTTCTGTGACACCCTTGCGCAAGGCCCAGGAACAAACGACGGGCAACAAGATGAGCGTGACGACCAAGGAACCGATCAGGGCGTAAATCATGGTGTCGGCCATGGGGGTAAACAGTTTGCCGGACGGGCCGGACAAAACATAAATGGGGAGGAAGCCGGCCACGATCACGGCGACGGCGTAAAAAATCGGGCGGTCCACCTCCGCGGCGGCCTCGAGGATGACTTCGCGGATGTGGAGTGGTTGGCCGGCGCGAGCCGCCACTTGGCGGAAGATGTTCTCGACCATGACGACCGCGCCATCCACCAGAATGCCGAAGTCCACGGCGCCGATGGAAAGGAGATTGGCGGAGACATTTTTCAGGTCGAGGCAGATAAAGGCGAACAACATGGCCAGCGGGATGGCGGTGGCGACGATCAGGCCGGCGCGAACATCATAGAGGAAAAGAATGAGGACGATGACGACCAGCGCCATGCCGCGCAACAAGTTGTCCTCAACGGTTCTGGTGGTCAGGGCGATCAGTTCGCTCCGGTCGTAGAAGGGGAGAATCTTGACATCCTTGGGCAGGATCTTCTCGTTCAGCTCCCTGGTTTTGGCCTCGACGGCCTTGAGGACACTTTGGGTTTTTTCGCCGGTGCGCATGAGGATGACGCCCTCCACCGCGTCATCCTGGCCCATGTAACCGAACTGGCCGAGGCGGGGCGCGCTGCCGATGACGACCTTGCCGATGTCCTTGACCAGCACGGGGGTGCCGTTATGCACGGCCAAGACCACATTTTCGATGTCCTCCAGCGTGGCCAGCCGCCCCAAGCCGCGCACATAATAGAACTGGCCGCCCTGGGAATAGAACCCGCCGCCGGCGTTGCCGTTGTTGGCGGCGAGAGAGGCGGCGATGGCGGTGACGGAAAGGCCCGCCCCGGCAATCTTCCCCGGGTCCAGCACGACTTGATACTGCATGGTTTCGCCGCCCAAGCCCGAATCATCGGCCACGCCGGGGACGGATTTGAACTGCCGTTCCACCACCCAGTCATCTATAATTTTAAGCTCCATGGGCGAACGGTCGCGGCTTTGCATGACATAGCGGTAGATCAAACCGGAAGGCGAATACATGGGGGCGACCGACGGCGTGACCCCGCCGGGCAGGCTGAGGTCGGCAATGCGCTCGTAAACGCGCTGGCGCGCGAAATAAATATCCGTGCCGTCTTCATAGGTGAGGATGACGTTGGACAAACCGTAAAGAGAAATGGAGCGGACCACGCTCATGTGCGGGATGCCGGTCATCTCCAGTTCGATGGGCACGGTGATGAGGCGTTCCACTTCCTCGGAGGCCTGGCCGGGCCATTGGGTGATGATCTCGACCATGGGCGGGGAAAGGTCGGGATACGCGTCCACGGGCAGCCGGTTGAGGGATCTGGCTCCGGCGCCGACGAGCAGCGCGGTGAGGAGGACGACCAGGAAACGCTGCCGCAGCGAGGAGGCGACGATGCGGTTAATGACCGAACCTGTGCGCGACGGGCCGCTTGGAATGGGCAGGTTTTCCCCGTTCATTGGTCTTGTAAGAATTGAACAAACAGGCCGCCTTCAACCACGATTTGATTGCCGTCCTTGAGGCCGGAATTGATTTGATACTGGTCGCCCACCCGGGCGCCGAGAACGACGCGGCCGCGCTGGAAGCTGCCGTCGGCCTGGGCGAGATAGACAAACGGCAGATTCTCAGAATCGCGCAACACGGCGGAGACGGGAACGAGCACGCCGGAGGTTTGTGTTTGGGAATGGAGGAGGACGCGGACATACATTTGCTTTTTGAGGATGGCGTCGGGGTTTTTTACGACCACGCGCACGCCGATGGAGCGGGTGTTGGGGTCAACGATGGCGGAGATGTTGTCCACGACGCCGGGATAAGATCGGGTGGTGGCGCTGGTGATGACCTCGGCGGCGTCGCCCAAGGCGACGGAGGAGAGGTCCGATTCGTAGATATCGGCGAGGACCCAGACTTGGGAAAGGTCAGCGACGGTGAAGCAAGGGGTGGCGGCGGGCAACAAGAGCTCGCCGGGGGTGATGAGTTTTTCCACGACCGTGCCGGCCAGGGGCGAACGAATCAGACCCGGGACAGGCGAGGTGGCCCTGCCCTCTTGAATGGCCTTGATGGTCTCAGAGTCCACTTTGAGCGAGACGAGTTGTTGGAGGGCGGCATCGGCATCGGCGGCCGCATTGGTGGCATCAATTCTGGCTTGCTCGGCTTCGCGCAGGCTGATGCCGTGATGCTCGATCAACTGCTGGTCTTGTTCGGCCAGTTCGAGAGTGATTTTTGCCGTGGCGAGCGCCTTCCGGTAAGTGGTGATGGCGGTGGCAAAGTCCGGCGAGTCCACCTCCGCCAACGGCTGCCCCGCCTTGACCTGATCTCCGAGGGAAACCAGCAGCCGGGAGACCGGTCCGGACATGGGCGCCAGAATGGTGGTGGCCTGGTCGTTGTCGAAGTCAACGGTGCCGGTCGTATCCACGGTCTTGTGGAAGTTGGAAAGCGCCACGGTGGACAGATGTATGTTCTGGTGTTGAGCTGCCGTCAGGGTGACATTGCTGGCGGTGATCGAGGATGTCTCCGCGTGGCTGTCCGTGCGGGGTGAACAGCCCGGGCAGAGGAGCGCCGTGAAGCCGGCGGCCAAAAGGGTCGAGACCGCGCGCGCGAGACCTTCGCAAAGTCGAGGCGGCATGGGACCCAAGAGTGTGTTTTTCATTCTCACTTTTCTTTCAGTTCGGCTTGATTCCACCATCCGCCGCCCAGAGCTTGGAACAACGCAGCGGTGTCGGCAAAACGATTGGCCTGGGCCTGAACAAGGTTGAGTTCGGCTTGCTGGTAGGTTTGCTCCGCGTTCAACAAAGCCAGGTAGCCGCCATAGCCGACCTGCCATTGCTGGCTGGAGAGATCCAGGGTCACTTTGGCGGCCGCGGCAGCCGCGGCGGACGTTCTGGAGAGCGGCGGCGTCCTGTTCGAGCGCGTTGAGGGTGTCGGCGACATTTTGGCAGGCCGTCAGGACTGTGCTGCGGTACTGTTGGGCGGCCTGAAGGTAGGCGGCCTTGGCGGCACGTTCCTGGCGGAGCAGAGTGCCTCCCTCAAAAATGGGTTGGGAGAGGGTGCCACCGATCCCCCAAATGCCGGAGCCGGAGGTGAACAACTGGTCCAGGCTCAGGGCGGTGCTGCCGGCGTTGGCGGTCAGGGTGATGTTGGGAAACCGATTGGCGGTGGCAATTCCAATCTGCGCGCTCGCGGCGTGCAGGTTCTGCTCGGCCTGAAGAATATCAGGACGCTGTTCCACCAGCTTGGAAGGCAGGCTCAACGGGAGTTCGTCCGGCAGTTTCAGCTTGGAAAGATCGAAAACTTCGCCGTTCTGATCACTGGGGAAATCACCGGCCAAAACCGCCAGAAGGTCGTGTTGCAGGGCCAGTTGTTTGAGCAAGGGCGGGAGCGTGGCGGCGGCCTGGGCGAGTTGCGATTCCTGCGCGGCGATATCCAGTCCGCTGGCGTGCCCCTTGGCGTACTGGTATTGCACGATTTCCAGCATGTTGGAGTTAATGGCGATGATCTGGCGTGTCGTGGCAATCTGCGCCCGCAACGAGGCGTCCTGAATCGCCGCCACCACCACGTTGGCGCTCAAGCTGAGATAGGTCGCGATCATCTGAAAGCGCGAGCTTTGTTCCTGCGCCCGGGAGGACTCGACGGTGCGGCGGTTCAGGCCAAAAACATCGGGCACGTAGGACACGCTGACTTGAGGGGTGAACAGATTGTATTCAAACACATTGGCATTGGGCGTGGGAGCGAGAAAACCAGACTGCCTCTGGCGGCTGGCAGAGAAGGAAGCGTCCAAATGGGGAAAATAAGCGCCCCGCTGCGCCAGCAGATTTTCGTGCGCCATCAGCAAGGCCGCCTGCGCCGCCTGGAGGTCGGGATTGTTGGTCAGGGAACGTTTGATCAGCTCGTTGAGCGGCTCCGAGTGAAACAAGGCCCACCACTGTCCCGGAATTTCCAGTCCTGGAACGAAGCGCTGGGCTTCCCCACCGGCGACGTTGGTTGTAGCGGAGGTGCTGCTGAGCGGAAGGGCAGTATAACTTTTCACTGGCGGAGCCGCCGGCCGCTTGAAATCCGGCCCCACGGCGCAGCCCGCCACGACCCAGAAAGCCAGGCCGACAGAGGCCACGACCGGCAACTTGGCTGAAATATAAGTTTGACTGATCATAATTGATTATTCTTGGTGTTCCGCAACCCGGCTTCGGAGACGCAAGACGGCATAAGGCACGACCCGTTGTTGGTGACTCGCTGGTCAATCCGTCTTGTCGCGGGCCGCCTTGCGCCGTCGCCGGCGGCGGGCCGTCGCTGGTCAAAACCGGGACGAAACTAGGAGATGGGCGGGGCGCGACTGGGAGCCAGCCGCAGGTCAACCTGGAGAACAGCCGCGGTTTGTCGGGCGGGAGTCAAAGCGATGAAAACCGGAGTGAAAGTGCCGGGGAGGGGAGCCGGCGATGGGCAATCGAGATGGCCTTGAGCCATCATGCAGAGCAGGCAGCCGTCGCCGGCGGGGTGGCTGTCGTTGTGCAGCCGTTGATGCAGGGCGGCAGAGGGCGCGGCGGAGGTCAGAAGCAAGAGGGCCGCAGCCAGGAACGCGGCGAATGCCGGCCGGGCGAGGCGTTTGATGCGATGCCGAAACCGCTGCAAGATTTGTTGAGAATAACATCCGGCGGTCGGCGGCGCAAGGGTGAGTTTGGGGCAATGCTCGTCGCCGTTTCCAGTGGGACGCGCTTTCCAGCGGCGGAGGTCTCCCAACTGCCAAAAGCGGCAGATTGGCCTGGGGAGAACAAAAAGGGGGATTATTGAACAGGAAGGAAGGGAGATCAATGGAGCGGGTGAAGGAAATCGAAGCCCCGTTTCGATGATATTCTTTGTTATTGATAATGAGGCATGTTGCAAATTTCATGTGAAAGCGCGGTTTCGATTTGGTGTGGCCATCCATTCAAATGCATGGCCAATAGTGCTAACAGCGGCTCGAGATTTCCGCTCTTTTTTAGCCTGACGGGACGGCTCAAAACGCACCTTGAAAATCTCTTAAAAACGCCTCGCTGGCCAACCAAAATCTACGATTCACGTGATTCGAGTTTTTGGACCTGATGGGTTACCGGCCCGGAACCGCCGCTGGCGCGGCCTCGTTCAATTCAAGGCGGAGGTAATCGTAGATCACGCCATTGTTGACAGGGCCGGCGGGGACGGTGAGCGTGAGGGTATTGGCGCCGGCCTGCATGAGTGCGGCATCGAAGGCCACTTCGCGCTCATACCAGATCCCCTGGATCGAGTGCCGGGTGATGGCGCCGTCGCCGATGAGGCGCTCCACCTGCCCGGCCGGCTTGTCATTCACCGAGACGTTGATACTCCGGGCACCCCCTCCGCAGATGGCCAGGCGCAAGGTCGCCGTGCCGTGTGGCGCGACCGGCAGGTCGAAGGTAATCTTGAACGGAGTGGCGCGGCCGGGGCCGCGGACTCCAAAGAAAGGCGCCGATTTGGCGTTGGGATCTTCGTTGTGCGGCACCTGCTGGAAGAACCAGTCTTTCCGGAAATCACTCTGGCCGATGACATAGTTGACATCGTTGGGAAAGAGCTTGGCATACTGCAACGAAATCTCGGGATCGGCGCAGGCATCCGCCATGAAGAATTCCGAACCGTTGCGATTGGGAATGCCGATGTCCCAAAGCTGGCGCCCGCGACGCACCGGTGTCCAGACGATCCGGCCCAGGTTGACGCGTTTGCCAGGTTCGACAACGATGTCCGCCCGGTTAAATTCCCCGAGCACTCCATCCGCCATCGCACGCAATGTGTAGCGGCCCGGGCGGACGTTGGGGATGACAAAAGCCCCGCGCTCGCCGCCGCGCACCCAAAATTCGTAGTCCTTGGCGTCCGTCTGCCAGTCAATCATCCGCGAACCGCTTGGTCCGTTGGTCCTGGCGATTGGCGAGGGGTAAGCAGCGACGGTCAGTCCGACCAGCAGATTGGGGGTCGAGCCGCCCGTTGCCGCCGGGTCGCGCAAGTCCAGTTGGCCTTCGACCGTAGCGCGCTCGTTGTGCCTCGGGTAATCCACTCCAGCGACCCAATCATAGGGCCACTTCGCGCTCTCGGTCTGCTGGCGGGCTTGTGCGTCCTTCCAGAGTCCTTCCGTGTCGTGACCGGAGTTGATGTAGAGGAAGAACGGGCCGACAACTTTCGTCCAGTGTTCGCCTTCGCCTACCTCGACGGCCGCGCCGCCGTAGTGGCTGCTCCGCCAGTAATTGTGCAGGCACGGGGCGGCGACCGGCGTGGTGTCGCGATGGCAGAGAAACTCCACCTTGGTCGGGCCGCCGCTCAAATACTCCTCGCTGGGGTTGACCAGCCAGAAACCGGTCTGGTGGCCGGGACTGGACCAGCCATAAACCGGATGGTCGAATTGCACGGCTGTATAAATATACTTGTCACCTTCGTGAAGGCTCGCGGGGAAGGCCATGCTGCGTTTGGCGTCGAGGGTCATCCAATCGAACATGTCCGCCAACTTGGCGCAATAACGCGCTTCGGTCATCGTCGCCGCCGGGTAGCCGGGCAGGTGGTCGAAGGTGCAATAGGTATAGACGCCCGCACCGCCGCGCCCAACGGTGTAACGAATCTCGATATCGGCCGGAAAATCGCCGCCCTGGCCGGCGCCCGGCCCATGCCCCATCCTCTTGCCGCCGGAGATGCCCTTGACGGAAACCTCTCCGCGTTCCCCGCCGTTGGTGGCCGGGTTGATCGTGATGGCGGTGAGGGTTTGTGTCCCGCCCGAGGTGTCGTGCGACCAATAACCGCCGGAATGGCCGGAATTAAAATTGAGGGTCTCGACGCCCTGGTATTGGAGCGAGAGCAAATCCCCTGATTTTTTGTCCACGCGTGCCGTGACGATGCCGTTGGCCAGCGTGAACGAAGACGCGTTTTCCTGCACGGTCACAGGCGCGTCGGGAGCCGCCGCCGTCGCGGTGAAAGTGGCCAGCGCGACCAGGCCAACGCCGGCGGCGCGAGTGATGAAATGTATGGGACGCATGGGTGTTTCCTCAGTGCAGGTGATAAACTGGTTCAAATATCGGTTGTCAGCGTATTGAAACCGGCGGCTCCGGTCAGCGCATGTTCGCGCCCATCCACTGGATGATCCGATCCTGCGTCACCTCGGGGAGGCGGTTGTAATCCCAAGGCTCATCCAGCACCAGCTTGTCCGTGGCGCTGTAAAACGAATAGACCTTCTTCGCCTGATTGACGGCGGTCTTTACGTCCGCCGGTGTGGCATCGCGGTCCAGTTCCGGTTGCAGCACGTAAACCGGCCGCGGCGCGATCGCCCCCAGCAATTCGTTGTAGTCATAAGGAAGCTGCGCTTCGTGCCCGATGAAGAATCCCAGCCGGGGCAGCAGCGGCAGCTCCACACTGTAGCGAGCCAGGCCGCCGGTGCCTTTGGCGGCGGTGTCGGTCCGCATGGGCGTAAATCCGCAGATGGAAACCACGCCTTTGACGCGCGGGTCGAGCGCGGCGGTGTGCAGCGCGACGATCCCGCCCATCGAATAGCCGTAAAGATAGATTCGATTCGGGTCAATCATGCTGTCGTTTTGCAAGGCGTCAATGACCGCGCGCGTATCCGCGACCATCCGGCCCAATCGCGACCAGTGCGGGAAGCGATCAAAGAAAGTCTTGAACTCGTCGGTGCGGCTGCCGTGGCCGGTTTGATCAAATCCAACGACCGCATAGCCGGCCCGGACCAGCGCCAGGATGGGATGCAGGTCAGGGTTCTGGCGATAGACCCACATGTAACCCATCGGATAGCTGAACCCATGGAGCCAGATGACGGCCGGCAGCCTTGCATTCGTCGCCGTATTCGTTGGATAATACACCTCGGCGCGCGTGCCTTCGCCAAAGGTGAAGCTGCGGTATTCGGTTCGACCCTTCTGCGGCTGGAGCCAGCCGAAGGAACTGCCCCGGCTGATGGCCCAATCCACGACATCATCGCGCTTCCTTTGCAGGGGATCAGGCCCGGCTTTGCCACCGTCGCGGCTGCCCAGCATCCACTCCACTGATTTGCGAACCTCGGCGGACTTCTTTTCCCAATCCGCCGCCGTTTTCACCATGCCCAGGATATCATTGTCGCCATGCGCGGGATACCCGCTCAGGTTAACCGCCTCCTGATGGTCGGTGCGCCATTTGTCGAAATCCCAAGGGAAGAGGAAATCGTTATGCCACGTTTCCTTGGACTTGCCGAACTGGATGTCCAGCCAGTTCATGGTGGCGTTCAGATCGTTGGCGCCATGATGCCCGGGCGGGTGCAGGATGCTGTTGCGCTCCGCAACACCGAGCAATTGGTACACCTCCTCCGCCGAGTAGCAGCTCTGTTCGTTGCCGTAGATATTGCCGACCTCGTCGCTCAACCCATAGATGCTGAGAATCGAGCGGGGCGCGATGGCAGCGGCCAGCAGGTTGCCGTCAATCGGCAGGCGGTCTTCGCGGCCAGTGAAGAAGCGCAGGCGCGGAGTGAACCACGCAGGAAAGCTGCGGGTGGTGCTCTCAATCCCCTCCGCGCTGCCCCGCTCACTGGCGGATCGCCAGGGCAGCACGCCGCCCACGCCGGTGCTGCCGGCCACGCAAGCGGTGATGCGCTCATCCAGCATGGCGGCGATGGCGGCCATCTTGCCGGTGCGGGAATAGCCGGTGATGGCGATGCAGTGCCGGTCCACTTGCGGCAGCGTGTAAAGGTAATCTATGATCAATTGGGCGGTGAAGGCGGTCTGGCCCATCGTGCCAAAAGTGTAGCCGGGATAGTATTGGGCGATGTTGGGTGCGCTGGGCGGGTCCACGCTCTGGTTCATCGAGCATGCGATGTACCCGCGGCTGGTGATGCCGGGCGAACCACCAATGAGGACTGGAAATGGCCCGGTTCCGGGCGGAATGGTCAACGTGACTCGCGTTGTGATCTTGCTTTCCGGGCCATACTGCAAATCAACGATGTTCGTGACCGATCCCGGTGCCGGTGCGCCGCCGCGTCCGCCGCCGCCGAAACCCCGTCTGCCGCCGGCGCCCGCGGTGGCGGGATCCACCGGCACAATCTTGTCGAGCTTGGGCTTGGGTGGGATTGTGCCGATGTCGTACGTTTCATATAGCTGGATGACCTCGGCGCGGCGCTCATTCCAGTCTTGCGGCGTCTTCACTTTTCGCCTTCCGTCCGCGAAGGTGAGCGGGTCCGGCAGACTGTTGAGGCGCGGCAGCGCGTCAAAATCCGGCGGCAACTCCCTGGTCTTCTCGATCCAATTGGTGAACGACTGGACTGGCGGCAGTATTTGCTGCAAGTGGTCGAGATACTGGCGGCGCTGCTCGAGGGTTGCGGACCAAAGGCAACCGGCAGACACCAGAATGGCCAGCAAGGTGCAAGAGAGTTGTTTTTGCATAACGACGAGGCGTTGCATCGGAGTCTATGCTTTCGGCAGCGCTCGTCAAGTCTCCTGCCCCGACAGTCTCCTGCTCCGTCTTCGGCGCTTGTGGCCACGCCGCTGTGCCCGCCTTGATTTGATTTGCGCGGCGCAGGCCGTCGTTCAGGGGGAGAGGCAACGGTTGAAAACATCCTCGCTGATGAAGTCCCCGGGAACGCGTACGATCCATCAAGAGTTTCTTCATTTTCTCAAGCGTCTGGACGGCGAATTTCCCCACGAACCGGACCTGAATGCAGCCCTCCGCCTTTGACCAGACTTCTCGCCGCAAACGATGCGCTCGACAAACTTACGGGCAAGGGATCAACAACTTTGGACTACCCTAAACAAGCTTGGTCATCGTTGGCTTTGTTGCCACGGCATGTTGTCACTGGCACATGATTTGACGCAAGTACTTGATAATCGAGATGGCGACCCTAAGGAGAGTCGAACCCCTGCTACGGAGAAGGTGCTTTTGAAAGTCGTAAGTTGTTGATTTGCAGCATACTGAACAATAGTGAATAATAGTGATTTACATACATTTTACATACAGTAGTATCGGGGCATGGCGTGGCTTTACAAACGACCAGGATCGAAAATGTGGTGGATTGGTTGGCGCGATGGCGGCAGGCAATTCCTCCTGAGCACCAAAACCGCCGACAAATCCGCAGCCCTCAAAAAATTGCACGAGCAGGAACATCTGATGCAAATTCGCATTGATGGCCGGCTGACAGAGCAGTTCATTGAAGCGATATTGCTGAATTGCGGGGTACACTGCAAAGTTGCAAGTCTGTCGGTCTGCCAATTGGAAAGGATGGCCGTGTCCGGTGTGCGGTTCGGCCGTACCGGACGACCACAGGCCGCAACAACCCCCGGGCGCGAGACTTCATATTCGCACGGAGTGCGTGGTTTCGGCACACCACCAAAGGAAACGGCGTCGCCAGTTTTGCCGGAGAAACGGCGCCTGTATTGGTCGTGGAATTTTACGTTGGTGATCGGCGGGGAGGAATGGCCTCCCAATAAAGGGCACCACTTTGAGGATTTTCACAACGATCCCGACAAGGTTACAGCCTTGTTAAGGTGCTGCGATAGCTGGTTTAATTCAGCGATTCCAGAATATATTCAGGCCCACGTCAGGCGCAGCATCCTGGAAGAGGTGGAGAAGGTGGCTGGTCCTGGGGAAATCCCGAAGACGGAAGTGATGGTCGAACTCAATTACGAATTCAAAATATGGACGCCGGGTGAAAGGCCACTTGAATTGAAAGGCACAAAGGAACATGCGATCAAGCTGGACCGGCAACTGCGGGGTCATCTCATGGCAGTCAAATATTCTTTTGAACAAGGTATTTTCAGGTTCGCCAGAGCGCATTTCCGCCACTTGGCGGCCGGTTGGATCCAAAGACTGCCGCCGAGCGCAGCACGCGAAAATGCCTTGAGGCAAATCAAACAGGACCTGGGCCAGATAGTTGGACCAGACATGCTGGCGGAGGACGAACTCCCGCCGACCGTTCAAGACATTGAAATCGCCAATCCGGACATTGCTGACTAAACCAAATTTGTCCGCAAACCCTAATCGGCTTAAGCAGGGGTGGCTGGGCGGTCCTTTTTGTCGGCGTTTTGCTGGCTCAATCGGATCATCCGGTCAATAGCGGGCTGCACCATTCGTTCGAGGGTTTCCATTACGGGATGGTATTTATAAATCTCGCCGAGAGCGTCGGCCACCGTATTGGGCTGGGGTTCCTCACGCTGTATTCGCTTATCTGCAATAACCAGAGCCTTGGCGCAAGCGACGACCGGTGCGGCAACGTCCTGATCCGCTCCATGCCGGACGCGGGTTGCTGCGGCCTCAAGTATTTCGCGTTCGAAATCCTCTCGCAATGCATCAAGGGATTGGCGGCCCCCGTTTGCCTTGACCCCGGCAAGCCGGATAACCTCCCGGGCGCCATGACGGAAACCCGCCCGCAGCAAGAGCAATCCTTCGTTATCGGTACCACTGTTGAGCCGGAGGCCATCAGGGTTCAGTAGTTGAGTGATGTAACCAGGTTCATCCAGCCGATCCCTCGCATTGAAAAACAATTGGTCAAATATCCTGGCCGCGTCCAATGAGATCTTCATAAAGTTAGCGATACTCGCCAAGGTCACGTTTGCGGAGACCAGCAACCCCGTCAACACATTGCGCATCGTCGTATTTTGCGGCCCGGCCAAGGCCAACACCTCGTCCATTGATTCAATATAGCCTCCACGTAAATAAGCATTGGCTTCCTGAAATTCAATATTGTCAATGTCCAATGGCAGAGGTAAACCATCCTCATTGAGAGATTTGACCCAATTCCATCCAAACTTGGGGTCATTTAGGGCGAGGGCAAGCCGGCCGGCCCGGCTGCGGCCTACACCGTTCAGTCTAAAATACACAGAATCTTCCGGCAGGAATTCGACTAGCTGGGCGATATAGGCTTTGTTCATGGATGGTAGTTTATTCTACTAGCGGATAATAGTCCAGCTACGAAGAGACTCACCTTTAAGCAGAAGGCGGTTGCATGTGTAAACATTCTTTTATAGAAGGATTAAGTGCAGACGGACTTACTTGGGATATACCTTAGCGGACCCTGACCCGGCATTAATGTGCCAACCGGGAGCCAAAAGCGTGCTATAAACGATCCTAGCGCCAAATAGGGGCATTTTAAGGGACGGTTGGCAGATGGATGTGCCCCGGGCGGGCCATTAGGTCGAACCTCCCGGCTTTCGGACCGAACTATCCATGCTGCTTCCTCCAGCGCCTTTCGGCCGAACGCTGAGGGTCTCGGCCACTTTGATTTCGACTTGGCGCATGAATTTGATTACCTTTCAAGCTGGCATGTCCACCATCCTCGCCGCCACCGATTTGGTCATCCGCTACAACGAGCGGACGATCTTGGACGGTGCCACGCTGGGCCTGGACGAAGGCGACCGCATCGGGTTGGTCGGACGCAACGGCTGCGGCAAGACGACGTTCCTGAGAATCCTTGCCGGCCTGCAAGCGCCAGATAGTGGGGAAGTGACGGCCCGGGGCGAATTGGTGGTGAGTTATTTGCCGCAGGATTTCACACTGGAGGCGTCGCTGGACGTGCGTGACAATGTTCGCCGGGGGGCCTGGCGCACGCTGGATTTGATCGCGGAATTTGAATCCTTGCCCGTCGCCTCCAAACGGCACGAGGAACTGGAGCGCCGCATTCAGGCGCTGGACGGCTGGACGCTGGATCAACGAGTCGAAACGGCGATGTCGCATCTGAACTGCCCGCCGGGGGAACGGCGGATGGATTCCCTGTCGGGCGGCGAGCAGCGGCGTGTGGCGTTGGCCCGGGCCATTGTGTCGCGGCCGGAACTGCTCTTGCTGGACGAGCCGACGAATCATCTGGACCCGGAGTCCATCGAATGGTTGGCCGGATTTCTGGAAACTTTCCGCGGCGCGTTTCTCGTCGTCACGCACGACCGCTATTTCCTGGACCGGGTGGCCAACCGCATTGTGGAATTGTGCGAGGGAAAGTTCTTCGGCCACGCCGGCAACTATACGGATTACTTGTTGGACAAGGCCGAGCGGCAGGTGGCGGACGCGGCCATTGAGCACAAGCGCCAGATGTTCCTGAAGAAGGAACTGGCCTGGGTGCGCCAGGGTCCTCGCGCGCAGCGGAGCAAACAGAAGAACCGTTTCGAGCGTTACTACGAAACGGCTGCACAGGAGGCAACGCCTGTCGAGGAGGACATGGAACTGGTCATTCCGCCGCCGCCGCCGCTGGGCAACCGCGTGGTGGAGTTAACGAACATTGGCATGGAACTCGGAGGCCGGAGGCTGTTCCACGGATTCAACTTCGAGTTTGAAACTGGCCAGCGCGTGGGCGTCTGCGGAACAAACGGTGCCGGCAAAACGACTTTGCTCAAACTCATCGTCGGCCAACTTGCGCCGACCGAAGGCACGGTGAAGGCGGGCCAGCTTACCAAATTCAACTACGTGGACCAGGGACGGTTGCAATTGGACGACGAACGCACCGTTCTGGACGAGGCCGCCGATGGCACGGAGTGGGTGCAGTGGGGCCAGGCCAAAATCTCTTTGCGGAGCTACCTCAAGCGGTTTCTCTTCGCCGATGATCGCATTACAACGCAGGTGAAACATCTGTCCGGCGGCGAACGCAGCCGGCTCCTCCTGGCACGCATTTTAAAGTGCGGTGGCAACTTTCTCATTCTGGACGAGCCGACCAACGATCTGGACCTGCCGACCTTGCGCGTGCTGGAGGAGGCGTTGATGGCGTTCCCGGGTGTGGTGTGTGTCGTGAGCCACGACCGTTATTTCCTCAACCGTGTCTGCACGGACATACTTGCGTTCGAGGGCGGCGCTATCCAGCACAGCGCTGGGGACTACGATTACTACCTGGAGAAAAAGCGGCGGGAGGCGGAGAAGGCCGCGCGCTGGACAACGGACGCAACGCCGGCAAAAGCAGCGGTGATTTCAGCTCGCCGCGCCGAACCGGGGCCCAAACCGTCCAGGCCGGGGAAGCTCTCCTTCAAGCAAACGCGTGAATTGGAAGGCATCGAGCCGCAGATTCTTGCCCTGGAGGAGAAGATTGCGCGGATTGAAAGCTTGTTTGTGTCGCCGGATTTTCATCGCACCCATGCCACCCAAACCAAAGAACTGCTCGCGGAACTGGCCGCAGCGAAAGAACAGCTGTCGCGGCTTTATGCCCGGTGGGAGGAGTTGGAGGCGCTCATGTCTGCCAACGCCAAGTGAGGCAGTTGTGATATTTCCATAATGTAAAGCCCGCGCACGGGCTGGAACTAAAAGGACCATTATGGGTTGACTGGATTGGCGTTGATTGGGGCGGTTTGCGCAGCGCAGTTGATGTGGGCGGTGTGGTTGGAAGCGGCGGCGGAGTGTGCGCATTTAATGCCGGGCTGGCAATTTCATTGGAATTTAATTCGAGCGTTTATTGAAATGTAAATGACTGTCCTACAGCTACTTCTGAATTAAACATTAAATCTCCAGGCGCAATTTAATTCATTATTGCCAGCATGAAATAATAATCCCCGGAAATTCGATCAAATTACAACCGTTTGCAGGGCAAAGCTTTACATTTAGATTCCATAATTAAATAAGCGCCCGGATATTCAACATTTCCCCCGGGAATGAATTCGATAAGAACCAGAAATAATAAATGTAAGGCTTTGCAGACCAGTGCTTTGCAATTAAATGCAATTCAATATGGTGGGCTGGATATTATTAGAAGTTTTTAGTGGGTGGAGAGCGGGATAAAACGAGCAGCGGGGCGGCTTGCGAGCCTCGCACTCGCGCCGTTAATCTGTCGGAAACGCCTACAGATCACCGCAGCATGATGTATCATGTTTACAATGAGGCACTTACATATACAACGCGTCCAAAGTCGCCATCTTCTGTCGGAAATCACTACAGTTGTGGCTATTCTGCCCTGCCCGCAACCAAATTGAAATGCACGGTTATTTATTTCATAACAACCTTATCATCAATTACTTGCAAACACAATGGCCGATAAATACATAAATAATGCTAATTATGGCACACTGATTGCATTAGATGTAGCCGTTAAAGGAGACCGCTTAACAGGCAAAGTGAGCATCATGGAAAATTATGAAAATATTAAAACTTGCGTTGGTGGTTTCTGCACTGTGTGTGGCGCCTCAGGTCCGGGCGGAAGAATATAATCTAACCTATACCGGGGAATACGGCATTGATGCGTTCGGGAACCTCGTCGTCGTCGGTGATCAAGCCGTTGGAGGATGGCTTAACGTTGCCTCGGGGGATGATGCGGGGAATTACAACTTGGTCCCCGGCAGTGGAAGCGATGCGAGCTTCATTTGGGATAGTGTCATTTATACGGGCTCCACGCCTTTCCTCGATACGACGGGTGGTCTGCAGTTTACTGATGCGGCCACCGGTAGCGAGGTGAACATGTTCTACAATGATGGATCATGGGGTCCCGCAGGAACCTACGCCCTGTGGGGCGCTCCGCCCAGTTGGAACATGGAATCCTATGGGACGGCCACGTTGACGCCTATGATCAGCGATCCAGTTCCAGATGGCGGCTTTACTGTTGTCCTCTTGGGCGGCGCGCTGGTCGCTCTGCAATCATTCCGACGCAAGCTGTTCTGCTGAAAACGCAGCCAGTCAAAGGTGAAACCGTCATTGAAATTGAATCGATAAAACTGGAGATTTCCCATGAAAACTTTGAAAAGTCTGTCTCTTGACGAATCGGCAGAAAAGTGCAGGTCCGGACGCTGCATCGCCACGAATTGGCCCAACCTCATCAAGGCGGCAATGTGGCTGGAACGGCAACGCGCTCCTGCGCGCCATTTAAAGGAACCCGATGGCCTTTCGTTCAGTGTCGGAAGGGAGAACGGGAGCATCCCCTGGGAGAAAGATGCGAAAACGGTGGAAGCATATCTTCAATCGGATTCTAGGCCGCGTACTACGAACTCGAAAGAACAGATTGCCTTCTTTTGTTTTCTGGGAGCAGCATTCGGCGCCTTGTTGTGGCTTGCATTCAATTTCCACTTCTGGGGCTCGGCATCGCCATCGGCGGCGCTTCCGGTTTCGGAGTAAACTGGATCAGGGCGGATCTCGCTTGGGACAAATATGAGTAGCCCCGGCTAGAGTAGTGGACGAATAGCACTCATGATTCTCGTTCAACTGCTATTGTGCGATGCCGCTTTCGGTTATTGAAACACAAATTTCCCGTCGCTCCAGGCGGTGCCGTCGGATCCATGCGCATTTTCAAAGCAGCGCAAACACTAAAACACCAGATCCATTGTCAACCGCCCGGATTGCATCCCGTCCTCGCCGCCGTTCACGGTCGTGGGCAAGAACCCAAATGGGAAATCCCGAATGACAATTAAAAATATGCCATCTCTATCTTCCGAAGACAAGAAAGAGACCCGGGGATTACTCGTGGGTGCCATGTCTCCCGAGAAGTTTATGAAGCTAATGCAGCGCTGTCCTAATCGAAAAGAATGGGGATTCTGCGGGCAGTGCAGAGTCACTGTCTGTGTTACCGAGACAGACGGGCAGACCACACAAGGAATTCTCGACAAGACCATTCTGGATTCGATTCAACTCGAAGGACATGTGCCCTTTGATACCAAGTCTATCAGGTCAATCGAGATTGTCCCGCCCCATAATAGAGGAGTGCCCTGTTTACAGTCGTCTCTGAAATCGTAATCGGTATGTACCGGGACCTCTGCAAAGCGCGCGTCCACCATTGTAGCGGCGGTCTATGGCCGCCGCAATTAGGCGCGGGGCGTGCAGTTGGTCCAGGCACGTTTGGGACATCTTTAGCCAGTGTGAGGACACACAATCGTAACATTTCATCCGCGCGCGCCGAACCATGTTCTCAGATCGGTTCGAGGTCCGTCGCCTCCATTTTGACGGCGGCGGCCTGGCCAATGAAGTCCAACCTCAGCAACACCACGTTCATGCCGTAGCGGGCGTCCACGCAGCCTTCCAGGCCGCGCAAGGGGCCGCATTTGATCTTCACGCGCATGCCCGCCCCGATCGTTGGGGCCACCCGCACGGTGATGGCTGTTCCCTGCTTGGGATTGGAAACCACTTCACACGTTCCTCCCAAAGCGGCGGCCCGTTCCCGGAGGCTGGACAGGCCGATCCCGCCTTCCATCCCTTTCGCCACTTTCGTGGCTGCGGGGTCAAATCCGCGCCCATCATCTTGGATCTTGAGCACAATGGCCTGACGCTGGATCGCGATTCGCAGTCGGACCAATTTGGCGTTGGCGTGTTTCTCCACATTGTTGAGGGCCTCCTGAATTATGCGGAAAAGGCCAAGATCAACCTTTGGCGGGAGGCGACGGTCAAATCGAGCAAGCCCGCATTTCACCACCAGCCCGGTGCGGGCTTGAAGTTCCTTGCACAAGTTGCGGCAGGCGGCGTTCAAACCTAGCTCATCGAGGTCGTTGGGGCGGAGGTTGCGCGCAATGCGGCGGGTTTCTTCCAGCGCCTGCACAAGCAGCCTGTGGCAGCGTGAGAGAAGCTCGCTGGCCGCAGGGTTTTGCACGGAGAGTGTATCCTGGACCCGGTGCAACCTCATCGTGGCCGAGGCAATCACCTGGTTTACACCGTCGTGAAGTTCACGCGCCACCCGCAAACGTTCGGCCTCCTGCGCCTCAGTGAGCGGCTTCGCCAGCAACATGATCCACCCCAATCTGCCACCCAATATAATAGAATAGAATTGCACTCCCATTTCGGGCCCTCTAGCCACTTTGCAACATCTTCTGTCCCAATCACTTGCATCTTCTTGCTGGGGGTGCGGCGCCCACAAACCATCACCTGCACTGCTTCCGCCCATCACGCCTAAATCCCTACAACTTACGAACCATCATTGGTACCGGTGAAGGAATACAAACTGGTCAGCCCCCCATAGCCAGCTTGGAACACCGTGCCGTTGCTGTAGATGCCCCCGCCGGAAGTCGTGCCATAGAAATTGCCGTCGCTGCCCTGCACCAGAGCGGCATTTGGATGAAAACCAGTATCGCCGCCGATGAAACCATAAATAGTGTGCAACTGACCATTGGTGGTGAGTGCGAAGACCGCGCCATAGCCAGCCTTACTGTATGTAGTCGTGCCCCAAAAATTGCCGTCGCTGCCCTGGACCAGCCCAGCAGCCGGATTTGAGCCGTAATCTAACGGACCGTCCTGCCCGAAAACATACAGTGTCTGAAACACCCCGCCGGTGCTGATTTCAAATGTGGTGCCACGGCCATAATAGTAGGGCGGAAGATAGTCGCCGCCTCCGAAAGTTGTGCCGTATAAAAGGCCGTCGATCCCCTGAACCAGCGCACCCCGGGGATCCTTGCCCTGGCGGAAGTCTCCGAATTGATGCAAACTGATCAGCGTACCATTGATGGTGATTCGGAACACCGTTCCCAGGTTGTTCGTGCCGCCGGGTCCAGTCGTGCCATAGAAATTGCCGTCGCTGCCCTGCAACAGGCCGGCGACCGGATTGGCGCCATCGTTGGTGCCACTGAACGAATACAAACTGGTCAGCGTACCATTGGTGGTGATTCGGAACACCGTTCCCAGGTTGTTCGTGCCGCCGGATTCAGTCGTGCCATAGAAAATGCCATCGCTGCCTTTGACCAGGCCGGCGACCGGATTGGCGCCATCGTTGGTGCCACTGAATGAATACAAACTGGTCAGCGTACCATTGGTGGTGATTTGGAACACCGTTCCCAGGTTGTTCGTGCCGCCGGATTCAGTCGTGCCATAGAAACTGCCGTCGCTGCCTTGGACCAGGCCGGCGACCGGATTGGCGCCATCATTGGTACCGGTGAATGAATAAAGACTGGTGAAGACCACTCCGGCCTGGGCGCCAAAAGCTGGCAGAACGAGAGCGGCTGCCAGGAGCAGTCGCATGAGCAGAGGAAAAACCGGCTTCCTGCCAGGTACCGAGCTCGGTCATTGCGGAGGATTACTTTCGTCATTGAGTATCGTGATCTGGGCTTTCATATGTGTGAATTCGGATTTCATCAGTTCTTATTCAAACCGTCGGACCCTGTTGGAGTCGCTTCCTTGCGAGCCATGAACAGCATTTGAACTGACCACTCATGGCATTCGGAGGCGGTAGAAGCGTCCAGAAGTGTTCGACTGAAAAGGTTCGCTGAAATAAAACGAACCGTTGCTGAGCGTGTTGGTTTGGAGCGAAGTCCAAACAGGGTTGGTCAGATAGGTGCTGGCTTCCACGACGATAACCTGACCGCTGGCCCAAGAGATGTTGAACCCAAACTGATTGCTCTGCACGCCAAAGCTTCCGTCGCCAGTCCGGATCGTTGGGTACCACACGGAGGCAAAACGCTCGCCCCAAGAACTAACTCCGTAGCCGGGCAAAAAATAGGGTTGATAGAACCGGGGGTTCGTTCCTTGCCAAAAGGTCGCCTGAAAAATGGGAGGACCTCCTTCGAAATAAAGGTTTAGGTGGTAGCAGAACCAGAAGCTGTCTTGGATGTAGACCATGCTGGCGGGAATTGTAAGGCTGTGAAGGTTGTAGCAGTAATTGAAAGCGCGCTGGCCGATGAACTGGACGCCGTCGCCCATCGTGACGTTTGTCAGGCTCCAGCAGTCATAAAACGCATAAGGGCCAATGCCGAGGACGCTGCCGGGAATTGTGACGTTGGTCAAGTTGGTGCATCCAGTGAATGAACCACCCCCAATGCTGGTGACGCTCGCGGGAATCGTCACGCTGGTCAGGCTGGTGCATCCAGAGAAGGCAGAAGCACCGATGTAGTTGACACTGTTAGGGATCGCGTAAGCCCCACCTAAGCCGCCGGGATATTGAATGAGCGCGGTTAGGTTCTTATCGAACAGCACGCCATTCACGCTGCTATAAAAGGAATTTTGTGCAGGCACAGCTATCGCAGTCAGGCTTGAGCAGCCAGAGAACGGTCCATCTCCGATGTAGGTGACCCTCTCGGGAATTGTGACGCTGGTCAGGGGGGTTCCACCGAAGGCTTCGTCTCCGATGGTGCTCAAGTTGGTGCCGAGCGTCAGATTCGCGAGGCTGCAAGCATAGAATGCATACTCTCCAATGTTCGTGACGCTATTGGGAATGGTGACGCTGGTCAGGTTGGTGCATCCAGAGAATGAACCATCCCCAATGTTGGCAACGCTGTCGGGAATCGTCACGCTGGTCAGCGCGGTTAGGCCATTGAAGGCACTTTCCCCAATGCCGGTCACTGAAAGGCTGCCTATGGTTGCGGGAATGATCACAGCACCGCCAGAACCGGAATAACCGGTGATGGTGATGGAAATGCCGTCGGCGTTGGTGGTGTAATCGAATTGGGCTTGTGCCACTGCGGGCAGCATGAACAACAACAGCAGTCTCAAGGCGGGGAAATTTCTAACATGCCTCGCTATGATCGGGGTTTTGTATTTAAGGATTGTCCTGATGGTTTGGTAACGTCGATTTTTCCGCTTTTTGCCTTCATAATTTTTTCTTCGGTTCACGGGCCCACAGGCGCGGAAGGACCCGCAATGAGCGCCTTGGCTTCTTTATTGGCCAGCCACCAAATCAGCACGTCGTGGTTGCTCTCATCGTTGGCCAACGGGGGCATTTGTGCGTCGGCTTGGATGAAGAGTTTTCGGGCTTCCTCCGGCTTTCCCTGCCGGAATAGGCTCATGGCGCGGAACAAGCGCGCGGTACCCTGAATTTCGTGCTTTCCATTCCCCCCAGCAGTCTGATCCGCGACGGTAAGGGCTCCTTCGGCGGCGGCGTATTGGCCATTCCGATATTCAGCCAGGCCGAGGCTAAGTTGATACCACGGCAAGTCCGGATTGCCTTTCCCCAGTTCCACAGCTCGCTGCGCAAGGCTGAGGGCCTTAGCCAACAGAGTGGCGTCGGTGGAAGGCCGCAGGCATGCAACCTTGGCGGCGCGCTCCGCCGTAGTGGTTTGGTCCGTTCCTTCCGCCTGTTGGACCAGGCGACGGCGGGTGGCTTCATACTCGGAGTCCTGGCCGAACCATGTTTGCCAAGTGGCAAACGTGAGAGAGGCATCAGTCCTCTTTGGGTCCAATGCGCCAGCCTGCCCCATAAGGGCGATCGCCTCACTGATGCGGCCGGCCCTGAAGTAGGAATTTGCCAGGTCGTTCATCGCGCCGAGCGTGTCGGGGTGTTCCGCGCCGAGCACTTTACGGCGGAGTTCCAGCACCTGCTCGCGCAGCTTGAGACCCTCCTCCTGACGGCCGGCCTCGAAGTAGGAATCCGCCAGAGATTGAATCGCATTGACCATGTCGGGGTGTTCCGGGCCGAGTACCTTGCGGCGAAGCGCAAGCACCTGCTCTCGCAGCTTGAGCGCTTCGTCCCGGTAGCCGGCCTGGTCATAGGAATCATAGGAATCCGCCAAATTGCGCATTGCTCTGAGGGTGTCGGGATGTTCCGGGCCGTTCACCCTGCTGCGGAGCACCAGCACCTGCTCCCGCAGCTTGAGCGCCTCGTCGTGGCGACCGGCCCCGTTGTACGAGTTCGCCAGGTTGTTCATCGCCCCAATGGTGTCGGGACGTTCCGGGCCGAGCACCTTGCGACGAAACGCGAGCACCTCTTCCTGCAGTTTGAGGGCATCCTCCCAGCGGCCAACCTGGTCATAGGAATTCCCCAGATTGTTCATCGCCCCGAAGGTGTCGGGATGTTCCGGGCCGAGCACCTCGCGACGAAGCGCCAACACCTGCTCCCGTAGCTTGAGGGCCTCGTCCCGGCGTCCGGCGTAATCGTAGAAATTCGCCAGATTGTTCATTGTCCTAAGCGTGTCGCGATGTTGCGGGCCGAGCACTTTGCGGCGGAGCGCCAGCACCTGTTCCCCCAGGTTGATTGCCTTATCCCGTTCACCGGCGTCGCCATACGAGCTGGCCAGGTTGTGCATCGCACTGAGCGTGTCGGGACGTTCCGGGCCGGAGGTGGCCAGATAGTAGTCACGAACTTTTTCTCGCAGCGAGATGGCCTCGCGGTAGAGACCCAGCGCGTAGTAGGTATCGCCGAGAGTGGCTTGGAGTTTTGCGCGCTGCGCGGGCTGGTTAGTCAAATCGGTGTCTAGCTTCTTCACCGCATTACTAAGAGTTTCGACGACAGTGATGGTGCGGCCATCGTGCGCAGGGTCGGGACTTTGGAACACTTCGGTCAGGAATTTGGAGATGGCTTCAGCTTCCTTGCGAGCGTTCTCCGACTCGATCAATCGCCCAGCCGCCAGCTTCTCCGCCCGCGTCGCCCGGACAGCCTGCCAGGCACTGACACCAGTGGCGGTCACAAGCACTCCGGCCATCAGCGCGGTGGCGACGAAAGCTGTCTTGTTGCGCCGCCAGGCTTTTTGCAACCGGTAGGCGGCGCTCGGCGGCCGGGCCACGACCGGTTCGTTGTCCAGATGCCGCTTGAGATCGGCGGCCAGACCGTTGGCCGTTTCGTATCGGCGCGCCCGGTCCTTTTCCAGACATTTCATCACGATCCAGTCAAGGTCAATTGAGAATTGAGAATTAAGAATTAAGAATTGAGAATTAGGGCGCGAGGCGGTGATGGACGCTCGACGTAGGCGCGTGGAGGGGCGTTCGGGTTCCTCCTCCAGGATAATCCGTTGCATCTCCTTGTAACTCGCGCTGCGCAATCGCTTCTCTGGGAAGGGCGTCGATCCCGTCAACAATTCGTAGAGCAGCACTCCCAGGCCGTAGATGTCGCTGCGTGTATCCACATCCAGGCGGCTCATTTCGGCCTGCTCCGGGCTCATGTAGGCGGGTGTGCCGATCATCGTCGCGTAATTGGTGAAGACCGTCTTCTCGGTCAGCTTTTGCTGGGTGGCTTTGGCTACGCCGAAATCAATCACCATCGGCACGGGCACGCCGGCGTTGAGGGTGACCAGGATGTTGGTGGGCTTGATGTCCCGATGAATGATCCCTTTTTGGTGCGCGCTTTGGATGGCTTGGCAGACCTGAATGAAGAGCTTGATGCGCTCCTGGGTCGGAAGGTGGTTTTTGTCGCAAAACTCGGTGATGGGGACACCCTGAACCAGTTCCATGACGAAGTAAGGCCGTCCGGTCTCGGTAGCGCCGCCATCGAGCACCTTGGCGATATTGGGATGGTCCATCAAGGCCAGGGCCTGGCGCTCGGCCTCGAAGTGGGCGATGACCGATTCGGTATCCATCCCCAGCTTGATAATTTTGAGGGCCACGCGGCGACGGACTGGCTCCTCCTGCTCGGCCATATACACCACGCCCATGCCGCCTTCGCCGATTTTTTCGAGCAGCTTGTAGCGGCCTATCATGGTGCCCGCCTGCTCGGTGACTTGAGCGGTCGCCACTAAAGGATGGCGTTCCGGGTCCGCCAGAAAACCGCCCGCCGACTCCTTGGTTCGCAGGAGTTCCTCGATATTCGCCCGCAAGGCCGTGTCGCCGCCACAAGCCTGGTCCAGGTAGGCTTGGCGTTGTTCTCCCGGCGCCATCTCCGACACTTCGTCGAAGATCGCGCGCAAGGATTGTCGGGCTTCAGCCATATCTACTCATGCGTAAAATCAAGTTGAAACTGGCCAAAATAGTTTTCACTCACCGAATTGCTTCCGAATTTCGCGATGTAACCAGGCCCGCGCAAAGCTCCAGTGCCGCCGCGCCGTTCGTTCGGGGATGCCTAATGCCTGCGCCGCCTCGTCATTCGTAAGTCCGACGAAAAATCGGAGTTTGATAAATTCAGCGGAGTCCGGGTCTTCCTTCGTGAGTTTCGACAGTGCCTCATCCACCTGTAGCAGCGTGTCGTCGTCCGCCGCGACGGCGACTTCCAGTTCATCCAAGTTCACCCGCTCGGCTCCCGCGCCGCGCTTGAGGGAAAGCTTCTGACGCGCCCGGTCGATCAGGATGCGGCGCATGGCCTCGGCGGCTGCGGCAAAGAAATGCCCGCGCCCTTCGAAGCGGGTGCTCGGGTCTCCCACCAATCGCAGCCACGCCTCGTGAACTAGCGCAGTCGGTTGCAGCGTGTGGCCCGGCGGCTCTTGCGCCATCCGATGCGCCGCGAGTTTGCGCAACTCGTCATACACCAGCGGCAATAATTCCTCGGCGGCCTTGTGGTTGCCACCATCAATCGCGCTGAGTATTTGGGTGACGTTGGACATGGCTTTGATGGTAGCTGGGAACGCCACCTTTTGCAATGCAGAGGCCCATATCCCCGCCGGAACACCAAAACGCTTTTCCCCTTCACCCTCTAAAAAGCGTTCTCGTGTCACGGCCCCAGGCCGGACTGTTTTCAATTCTCCACGCGCGCGCCCTTTTACCCCCGCGCTCCGTTCCGAATTGCAAACAGACCGGCATTGGAAAAGGCGGTGCAGTCGCGCCACCCAATTCCGTTGAGCAGGCGCTACTCAACAGTTGGCCGCGATTCTCGCCGGTTTACCCGAAAGCCAAACCCTCAAGAAATTCCTCGTCTCCAAAATCCGCCCCGGCCACTGTGGCTGCGCAGCTATCCTCGAACTGGAAGAAGCGGCATAAACGTCCACTTTCCAGTATCTGAAAAAAAGTGGCGATTTTCCGGTTGACTTAATGAACAGGCATATAATGGAGGTATGTTTGATTTTGCGATTACAATGTGGCTTGGAGGGAAAGACGCCGGCGCTTACGTTGGCCCTTCCCGCGATTGGGTAGAGACCTACGCGGCTCCTCCTGTCCCCGCTTCTAGTCTTGGTGCCGATCCAAACACGGGGCGCGAGATCAACCTACCCCGTCTTTCTCCAAAGGAGACATCCCGAAAGGACTCCTACGACGGTAGCGGACCATGGCGGTTGATTCAGTGCCCTGCGGGGAGAATTGCGGGGAAAGTTTCAGGCGTTGACGACAAAAACGCCCAAATCAGCTTTGTTTTGAGAGAACAGCCTGATGTAAAGGAAGACTTTCACCAAGCGGATAATTACGCCAAACAGAATTGTAATATGTTGTGGCAAAGCATGTTACAAAGTTGCGCTGAACCCATGAAACGCATACAAACCATCGCGATTGACCCGAACCATCGCGTCTGCGGGGTGATTTGCCGGGACAAAAGGAGGCTTTTATGGCGTGGGTAGAAAAGGGTCCATCAGGGACTTACATCGGGAGAGGCCGGGACAAATATCAGATCGGCTTCGAATTTGATACCAAGGTGCCCATCGAACCCGAAAACGCAGACCCGCAGGATCTCCCGGCGGCGCGAAAGGAGAACCACGAACGAGCCCAGGAATCCGCAACGATCATGGAACGCTGGGTTCGAGGGAAAATCCCCAAAGAGGAGTTCCTGGCTAAGATGGGCTACGTCGCCGACCGGGTCACAGGTCAGGCCACCAAAACAGCCATATCGCTGTACCTGGTCCGCTGGCTTTGGGAGTGGTGCGTCAGGAATCGGCTGCATCACAGCAAAGTCCTGAAGCTCTGCCGCCTCTTCAACAGCCTGCTTGATAACCTGGGCGGCCTCGCTCACAAAGACGCGAAGACTCTCAACGCCAAACACCTGGGTAATTTCATCTTCACCCGCCGGGCCGAGGGTTATTCCCCTGCGGTCATCAATGACGACATCAATTATCTGAAGACCATGGCTCGAGACCTCGAACGCCTTACCGGCATCAATGTGGCCGAGTTGTTGGAAGTAGAAGCCCAAGAGACGCAAGAAAGGCTTCCCTACAAGTGGTCTGAGATTTTGAGGATATTTGAAGCGCTTGATTCTCTTGGACAACTTGGCCGTGAATGGAAGACCCTGCTCATGATCATGTTGTATACGGGTCTTCGCCCCTGCGATGCCGCCTTGGTCACGCGGAAGCAGATTGATATCGAGATGCAGTTGATTCTGGTTGATCCCAGCAAGGTGCGCCGCTACAAAAATGGCAAGAGTCCTCCCAAACCGCTTCACGATGCACTTTTTGTTTACCTG
The DNA here is from genome assembly GCA_963707025.1 of uncultured Verrucomicrobiae bacterium. Classification (GTDB taxonomy): domain Bacteria; phylum Verrucomicrobiota; class Verrucomicrobiia; order Limisphaerales; family Palsa-1400; genus JBEKOF01. The sequence goes on from CAVPOM010000015.1 coordinate 91,285, forward strand.
GACGACCTGCTGAAGAGATTTCCGCTGGAGCCTGACGAGTTCCTCTGCCTCAATTGTGCAAACCGCAGCACAAAGTCGATCACCTACTCCTTCAATCAAATTCTCAAAGCTGCCGGCGTGTCCCAGTCCGTAATCAAAACGGATTATCTTCAAGGAAAGTTCAGCCAAAAAACACTCTACTCATTTCGTCATACTTTCAACCTCTTAATGACCGCCGTCGGCGCGGACAGAAAGGAACGCAAGACAGAAATGGGTCAGAAAACGGATGAAGCACAGGGTTACTATGAGCATGACCAGGAACCCGAAGTCATTGCGACGCGCCGCAAATTGCTCAACCTGTTGCCGCGCGTGCCCATATCCGTTGGGGACGATACTCGGATTTCCGAAAAAACATGAAATACTTCGTTGAAAAAATGCCCGATGATGACCTCTATAAGGCGCTGCTAACTGGGGCACCCGAGGTGGATTCCGAGTGGGCGACAGTAGTGCGCCTGGCTTACAGAGCCGGGGTCAAAGCGGGCACAACTCGTCATCTGCAACGTCCTGATTTTGAGGAGGGTTATGTGAATCTGGGTCACCGCCTCAGCAAAGCAGTCGTGAGGAGAAGGCTCCCTGCGGAACGTCCTCGAGAGTATTCAATCGTTGCCCGAAGATCAGTTGTATATCTGTCCGCGCCTCCATGAGATGACGACCCTGCAGTTTGGAACTAAATGGCGGGATGTATGCCAGGCCGCCGGCGTGAAGGTGCCGATGATTGCGCTGACTTGGCGTTATCGCATCGAAAACAGGGATTCTCTCAAGCTGGAGAGGGCCATGTCCTATCTTGAAAAACTGGCCAAAGACTGGCTCGAGGAAGATCAGGTCAAGCAGCTATGGCTAGATGCAAAAGACTGGATATTGCTCCCTCCGAAACGGGACACCCGGGGTCAACGGCGTACCAGGAAAGAATTGCTGGCCAGATCGGGTGGTCTTTAAGAGAGCCATTATACATATGACTGAAGATTCAAAAACAAGATTGACCACATGTTCAAACCTGCCCCATAATCTGGCACTCCGCGGTCAGTCTAATGCTGTGCTGGCACCTCGGAAATGTGGGGTCTCGATTCTCGTCGCCAATAAACAATAACAGGCGATGTTCCACTTTGTTCCATTTGCTGGTTCCGGGAGGGAAGTGCCAGACCGCAATCGCCAGACCGGTCTGGTCGGCCAAGCGGTGCAACTCCCATTTCCACAAGCGCAAGCGATATTCATTGCTGCCGCCTCCGTCAGCCGTGATCAGCAAGCGGGTCGCCGTAGGATACAACTGGCGTCCTTCGTGGCGCTTCCATCCGCGGATGGAAGCCACCGCAAAGGCGGCGGTGCCGTGATCGGTCCCCACATTGACACAGCCGGTGTTGTGCCCAAATCATAGATGCCGTAGGGATAGGCGCACGGCAATGATGGCTCTTGGAAATCGTGGCCCTTGACCCGTTCGGCGGCCTTCTTCCTGCGCCCCTGGCGCCCTTCATTCTCGAAGTTGCCCACCAGTTCCTTTTTCTTGGTGTCCACCGAAATCACCGGCCAACCCTGCCCAAGCGCCCGCCGCACTTCCTTGTTGATGTGCCGGAACTGCGCATTCCGGTCAGGATGATCCTACCCCTCTTCGGTCTTGCGGTTGCCCTGCAAACCATGGTCCATGTCCCGAAGCAGTTGCGCTACCTTCTGGTGGCTGATCGGGTGTTGGTGACCGGTCAGTTCGTAGGCCAGCGCCCGGGTGCTTTTGCACTTCCAGCACAGCGGCGATTCCAGATCGCACGCGTCAGCGGCTCCACCAGAGATGCCAGCAGGCTTGGCAGCGCGAGATTCCGCACCGTCAGTCGCCAACGCCCGCCTCCCCAATGACGGGTGCGGTCGTCAGGCAACGGTGGCGCGGCCAGTTCGTTGATCCCTTTGGTAATCGTGACCCGATACAAGCCGCAGGCACGGCTGATTGCCGCCTTGGCGACTGTCCGAGACTCGAATGTCCACCGGGATCGTCGCCATCTTTTATCGAGCGCCCGCGGCCAGTACGCTGACGGGCGCATTTCTTTTTATCTCGCGCAACTGTTTTGACTGCTGGCGGTCTATTTTCGTTGCCGAAAGGCAGTCAAACAAAATCTCCTTATGAAGACAAAAACTCTGGAAATTGCGGTCGATGAACCGCAGAACATTGATTATCCGAATTGCTACGCGGCGATTCCGCCCAACGGCAAGGTGTGCGGTCACACCGGATTGAGGCACACGCACTTGTACACAATGCTCGCGGTAGGAGGTGCTGCGCGACCTTACGTCCGTGTCGTGAACCTGCGGGAACCCGGCGCGAGCAAGGGCAAAACTATATTCCATGTCGGCGATTTTTTCCGCTACCTGGATTGGAATGCCCGGCAACAGGGTTCTGGCGAGCAACGCTCCGTCATCCAGGATCAGGACGTCCCCAAAAGCCCGTAGACCGTCCTCGATGACTTTCCAAGTTTCGCCAGCCGGATCCAAGGACGTTGGGGGACGAGACGCCAAGGCGATCCTCATGGCCGCCAAGGGCCTGCGGAAGGACCAGATTGCCGACCGGGTTTCGCTGCCACGACAGATTATCAGCAAGTGGCGCAAACGCTTCATCGAGGAACGCCTGGACGGTTTGAAAAATCTTCCCCGTCCCGGGCGTCCACCCGTTTTTCCCCCTGAACTGGTCATGCAGGTCAAAGCCCTGGCGTGCGAGCTGCCCCATCAACACGGCCTGCCTCCGTCCGGCGCCTTCACTCATTACGTGCATCGAGAGAAGGTTTTTCCCGATTCGTCGTTCCGTTCGGCTTAAGATCGTCTGATCCATGATCACGGTTTGCGGGCCGGTCAAATCGAATATCTGCACCTGCTCAAACTGGCGGCCGAACTGGGCGAGTCGGCCCTCAGCGCCCTGGTCAGCGAATAGGCTGGGCCGAGCCGATCGGGCCGATGGCGCGCGGCGGATTTGCGGCGTTACTTGAACTTGGACACCGACCCCCGCTGGGGGGAGATGACGCTGGAGCCGGAACTGAGCGGCTACGACGCGTTGCTGGAAAGGCAGGTGTCCCATGAATAGCGACCCGCTGGCCTTGCTCCTAAAATCCTTTCGCCTAGCTGGCCGTCCGCGTCGAGGTCCCTTGGGGGATGAAGCCGGGAAATGAACGACCCCGTTGCAGCGCACCCTACTGATCAAGTGACGGCCCTGAGCGAGCAAGCGCCGGGCGAATTTGGCGGCGGCGTAATAGGCGTCGGCCACCACCGTCACCGGCTAGTCCCAGGGCAAGCCCACGAGCAAGGCCGCCAATTTATCCAGCAAGGTGCGCCGGTCGCGATTGCTCCAGACCACCCCCTTGTGAAGAATGCGGACGGCCATGGGGACGGCCAGATTAACCCCCGCCGCCTGCGCCAAGTCCGCAACGGCCTGTATGGAATGGCTCATGATAAAGGAAGCATTGGCGTTGTTTTTTCTTCGATTGGCGGCTCCTCATCCTCTCGAAAACGGAGTCAAACACAAATTTCGAAGCCGACTCGAGAAAGGACCGGGCAGTAAAATGAAACAATCAACCAGAAAGAAAAAGCATGTCGAATCCGAACGCCACTGTGCTGATGGGGCGCCTTGTACGCAACCCCATCATTCGAAACAATGGCTCCAAGATGTCACAGAACCGCGACCGCAGAATCCGTCGAAGCCCAACGACGGCGACGAGCACGAACACGCGACGCCTGTTGGCGGCTGGGAAGCCGACGGCAGGCCGCCGTTTTGAACGTCGAACCCGCAGGCGGCACAGCCAACTCGTGTGAGCCGAACGCGGTTACCTCCACACCTGGAGCGCGAAATCTGACACGCACGGCAGGATCTATGCGCTGACTTGTTTCGCTGGCCAATCTGGCCGGCAGTCCAAAAACGAGGTTGGGAGAAACCCACCGGCCTTCAACAGTACCTCTCAACCACGATTCCCGAGTTATGCCCCAAAATCGAATCTTCGAGCGCCCGGACTGCCAGCGGCGTTCTTTATCAGCATCCTTGACAGACGTCACTAAAACCGCCCGGCAGTGGGACGCCGTCTTCGCCATGCGCGTTCATCCGGAACTGCTTGGAAGATACACTGCGCCGAATATTGCCGATGATGATGAGGGATATTATCTGGTCGGCGCCTTGGTGCAGGAGATTGATGCTGCCCTCGACGGTCGAAGACCGAGCCGGCTTGTGAGTTGCGGCAACTTTCTTGCCATTGATTTCACATTCCTGGCGCGACGCCGCCGGACATCAAGTGAGGAAGTTCTGAACCTGCGGGCTGTCCTTGGCCCTTGCGACGGCAGCCACCCCTTTGTGTGCGTGGTAAGGCAAGCCCCGCCGTTCTGAACGTGCTGGAAGTGCATCGATTACGATCCAAGTTAATTCCGGACCAGAAACTGGACAATTCAGCCCAACGCGGCGCCGCGCGAAGTGTGTTTTTCCCGGCTGCTTTTGCCTTTTTCCATCTAGCCCTGACCGCTACGGCGAGTTTGCTGGCAAACCAAAAGGCATGAACAAGCAAACTCGGAAAACAAGACTTCCCGAGGACGGATTTATGACCGCTCCGGGCTATCCGTTTTCGGCCCGCGACATCTTCGGCGATTTGCGCTCCAGGCTTGCCGCAGAGCACCGGCGCCCGATGAGCTTCGAGCGATTAGCCAAATTGCTCGGCCGGTCCAAGAGCACCACTTACAATTGGTTCGACATCTTTCACCACCCGCATGTGCTCGGCTTTTTATGCCTGTTGGAGCGCTTGCCACCGGCAGAACGCCAAACTTTCATCGAGACCCACTGTCGGGCTTACCCGACTTTGGATGACCCACGCCTGGCCCATGCCCCTGGAAAAACAGCCAAATTGCTGGAGTTGCTGGATCAGCATGCGGGTCTGACCATCATCACCGGCGGCACGGATTTCTCACGCACCTTCGTGTTTACCGCCCTGGCCCATGCCGCCAGCCGGGCTTACGGAAAGCTGCCTGCGGCGGCGGGAATCGATCTCCATCGCTCCAACCTTTTCGTTCCGGTGGAATCGCTGATTTACATCAATGAAGATCTGGCCCGGATCATGCCCGCCGACTCACGCAGAGAATATGGCCCAGGGTTCTGACGTCGGGGGCGCCGCGTTTGTTTTTTAACCGCGTGTGGTCCTCCGTGCCAGAGGTTCGCGATGATCTGTTGCGCTGCGCCGGGTTCAAGCACGTCGTCATCGCCGAAGAGGGGACGTTGGACGTGGGTGACCTGAAGACCATGGTCTCCACCCCTATTCATGTAATGACGCTTTCAACCGCCCAATCCGTTCCGGAGGGGAACCTGGTGGATTGCCGGCGCGTGCAGCGCGCAAAACGCCCGGGAAATTGAGGTTTTGGAAAGAAAGGCCGTCCAATGGATTGGACATTCCTTGCCTTGGCATCAAGAACCAAGCACAGTGACGGCGCTGTGTGCCAGATTTAGAGGCCCAGCTTGATGAATAATTTGGTCCGCACGCAAACCATGCACCACAACCAAATCATAGCCGTCCTTCGGGAACATGGTTTTGCCGAGGGACGCCTGATCGCGAATTCAAAAAGCGGCTATTGCAAGCGGCACCGCAGCCACTTTGTTGTGTTCAACGCCCAGGTTTGCAACCTCCGCGGTCGGCTGCTCAAACAGGCCGACTTGGACCTGACGTTGGACGGGGAGAAGCTCACGCAGGCAGCGCGCGCTACGGGAGAGAACTTTTACGTGCTCTACGAGAGCGATCCGAGCCCTTTTTGGAAACCCGGTTCGATACCGATGCCCCGGGTCCTGCGGGACGCGGTCTGGAGGACGCGGATCCATCGGGAGGACGAGGACCTCTTTCTCCCCATGAATTCCGGTCCCCTGGAGAGGAAGCGGGTTCGATTGCGTTGCAGCCTGGGCCGTTGGCAAAACCAGCCAGCCTACTCTGTGGACTTGTGGGACAAGCTGGCCTGGGGGAGCGGTCGCAACCTGTCCGGAGCGGTCGTTCAGGTGCTGGGACACCCGCCCAGGGGTCTCAGGCCGACGGAGAAAGCTGAGGTTTTCGCGGCTGAAGTCTCCAAAACCCGGGGGTGCCCTGTGCGTCCTGTGTTTTACCACCGCGTCGGATTGCTGAACTATGTTTGGTTCAGTCACGGCGCCGCCGTTCCGGCGATCTTGTATGACCACATCGTCCGACGATTGGATTCGGTCAGGTTCACATGGCACAGGGACAGTTCGGCCATCCATTTGCGCCAGGCGGGCGAAGTGGTGGGACTGTTTTGGCCATGTTGCATTTCTGCGCCGGAAGTTCTTGCCAATGCGCGTCGGCGGTTGTTCGGACTTTTGCAAAAAGCACAGAGGCCGAGGAGAATCCTCGCTGAGTTGTGGACGAGATGCCAACAGGAGAAGCTATGATGCGATTCCACAAACCAAAAATCGGGCAGGGTGAAAAGCCCGCCAGGCAAGGTCGTCTCGCGACGAACCGGCCAGAGGGCCTGGGTCTTCAAGGGTTCAACAGTGCCGCTGCGCGCTCTGTTCGAAGCTCTGGCCGATGGGGGGAGCGTTGGAGGGTTCGTCAAACGGTTCCTCGATCTAAAGGCGGAGGAAATCAAAAATGTGCTTCGCGGTGTGGGTCTTCTGGTTGATTACCATGGCGCCGAATGGGATGACTTTTGCACTGACCAAGAGACGCGACAAAATCCATGACTGAAAACTCAAACCGACTGAACGATCAAAGCTTCCCGCCGGCGCCCGCCGACCAAGGGGCTGTCGCTAGAGGAAATTCTAAGACAGCGATGGCGGGCGATGGGGAATCGGCATCGCGCTTGTCGTGGCGCGATCCGGAGCAGCCGACGGTCGCCAATTCGCCTGGCCGTGGTGCGAACCCTGGTGGGCGCGCCCGCAGGAAGGCATGGCGGCGGCGCTTGGTTCAGGAACTTAAAGCCAAAGGCCAAAGCCAGCGGGGAATCAGGCGCAGAGGCTGGTGGAGCTTGCCCAACAGTTGCGACTGGGGGCGCGCTGGTATTATTGACTCCATCATACCACCATCATACCAGCACTTTCCCGACGCAGCGGGCCGCACGGAGCCGCAGGGATTGACGCTACGAGGGAGACGGGGTATCCTCCGAGGGAAATGTTGCGTCAGGTACTGCCTTCTAAGCAGTCGGTCGCGCGTTCGAATCGCGCCGGGAGCGCCATTGCACTTGACCGTGACCTCAAAGCAGGCTAACTACATGGGCCATGAAAACGACATTCCGCCAGCTCGCCCTCGGCCTTTTCATCCTGCTTCCGTTGGTCGCGCGGGCCGAAGACCCCCCCAACCCGGCCATCGCGCCCCATGCGCCGGATCTGGTCGCATTGCAGGGCGATCAATTCGCGCCCTTCAAAGCGGATGAGTTTCTCAAGGCCCGTTACACCATCCTCTATTTCAGCGCCGGCTGGTGCCCCGACTGCCGGCTCTTTTCCCCGGCTCTCGTCCGGGCCTACGACGCCCAGCCGAAAGGCGCCGGCCGTTTCGAGGTCTTGTTGTTGACACGGGATAAAACCGAAAAGGACCTGCTGCAATACATGCGCAGTGAAAAGATGAAGTGGCCGGCCCTGGCCTTCGACAAAGTGGCGGCGGCCGATGATTTGAAGAAGTTTTATTCGGGCGCCGGCATCCCCTGCCTGACGATTCTGGATCAAAAGGGCGCCGTGGTTTTGCAAAGCAAGAGCGACAAGGATGCGGTCCGGGTCTTAAAGCAATTGCAGGACTTGCTCGCCGCCAAGGGCTGACGCGCCCGGCCCGTTCCAACCCGCCTTGGCCTGCCCCGGCGATGTTCTAGCGTCCGGCCGCAGAGGTCTTTCCGCAATTCTCCAAAACCACGGCGATGCCTTGCCCGACCCCGATGCACATGGTGCAGAGGGCGTAGCGTCCGCCGGTTCCGGACAGTTGATGGGCTGCGGTGGTGAGCAGGCGCGCCCCGCTCATCCCCAGGGGATGGCCCAGGGCAATGGCGCCGCCTTGCGGATTGATGCGCGCATCGTTGTCGGCCAGGCCCAATTGGCGGGAGCAGGCCAGCGCTTGTGCGGCGAAGGCCTCGTTCAACTCAAGGATGGCCATGTCGCCCAGCGCAAGTCCGAGTCGCTCCAGCAGTTTGCGGGTGGCCGGCACCGGGCCGATCCCCATGATGGTCGGCGCTACTCCGGCGACGGCCGCCCCTAAAATGCGCGCGCGCGGAGTCAGTCCATGCCGGGTTACCGCGCTTTCGGAGGCGATCAGCAACGCGGCGGCCCCGTCGTTGATGCCGGAGGCATTGCCGGCGGTGACCGTTCCTTGCGGGCGGACGATGGGCTTCAATTGCGAGAGTTTTTCCAGGCTGGTGGCGCGGGGATGTTCGTCCTTCGCCACGAGGATGGGATCCCCTTTGCGCCGGGGGACCGCGACCGGGATGATTTCCGCGGAGAGACGGCCATCGGCCTGGGCGGCGGCGGTTTTTTCCTGGCTCCACAGGGCGAAGCGATCCTGGTCTTGCCGGCTGATGGAAAACTGGCCGGCCAGATTTTCCGCCGTTTCCGGCATGGTTTCGATGCCGTAGCGTTCCCGCATCCGTTGATTGACAAACCGCCAGCCGATGGTGGTATCGTAAATCTCCGGCTGTCGCGCAAACGCGGCCGTGGCCTTGGCCATCACGAAGGGCGCGCGGGACATGCTTTCCACACCGCCGGCGATGAGAAGCTCGGCCTCTCCCGCGACAATGGCGCGGGCGGCGCCGGCCACGGCTTCCATCCCCGATCCGCACAACCGGTTGACGGTGCAGCCGGAAACCGTTTCCGGCAACCCGCAAAGGAGCGCGGCCATGCGCGCGACATTGCGGTTGTCTTCACCCGCCTGGTTGGCGCATCCCAGAATGACGTCATCCACCGCGGCCCAGTCCACGGCCGGGTTGCGCTCCATGAGCGCTTTGATCGGGAGGGTGGCCAAATCATCCGCCCGGATGGCGGCCAGGGCTTCCCCGTAGCGGCCGACCGGGGTGCGGATGGCGTCGCAGATAAAGGCGTGTTTCATGCTTTTTTGCCGGTGAGTTGCTCCGCGGCGGCCAGCTCGGCTGGCATCGCTTTGATCTTGCGGAAACCAGAGAGCAAGACCTCGGTCAGGCGGTCAATTTCCGGCTGGTTCATTGGGGTGGAAAGTGTCCCGGAACAGGTGCTGATCAAAATGATCCCTTCCTCCAGCGCGTGTTCGATCAGCGCCCGGACCAGCCGGGCCTCCCCGGCGGTGACATAGCTTTCCCGATAGTTTCTCGGAGGCCTGGTCTTCATGTGAATGCGGAAAATGGAGCCGCCTCCCGTAACGCACGCCGGAATCCCGGCGCTGCGGATGGCCTCGCCGATTTGACGGCGCGCCACTGCCCCAAGGCGATTGAGGTTGGCAACTCGTTCGCGGTCGAAGTATTCCATGGCGGCCAGTCCCGCCGTCATCGTGATGGGGTTGGCGGAGAATGTCCCAGAGTGGGGAAAGAGAACCTTTTCCGCAAGCGGATTAAAAACCTCCATCACCTCCTTGCGGCCGGTGACCGCCCCGACCGGGAAGCCGCCTCCGATCATTTTGCCCAACGCGGTCAGGTCGGGCCCCTCCGGGAACCACTCCTGTGCCCCCCCATAGGCCGAGCGGTAGGTGATCACTTCGTCGAAAACCAGGAGCGCGCCGTGCTGTTGCGTCCAATTCCGCAGCGCCTCGATAAACGGCGCCCCCGCCGGGATGAATCCAACCCGATGGGGCATGGGATCCACCAGCACGCAGGCCAGCTCCCCGGCGTGGCGGTCCAGAATGGCCAGCGCGACTTCCGGATTGTTGAATGGGATGACGATGACCTCATCCAAGGCGGAACGCGGCGTGCCTTGCGCCACCGCAATGCTGCGCGGTTGTTTGGCCTCGCCCCAATTGGCCGGCTGCGCGGTCTGGCTTACCTCCGCATAATCATACAGACCGTGATAGGCGCCCTCCACCTTGGCGATCTTGGGCCGCCCCGTGTAGGCGCGCGCCGCCTTGAGGCAGCACATGACAGCCTCCGTGCCTGAATTGACGAAACGGATCTTCTCGAAACCCTTCGTGCGCCGGGTCATGTGCTCGGCCAGTTCAACTTCAACTTCCGTGGCGAAGGTGTAGCCGGTACCTTTCTGCAATTGCCGGGTCACTGCCTCCACAATCACCGGGTGAGCATGGCCGTGGATGAGCGAAGCCATGTTGTTGGCGAAGTCAATCCGGCGATGGCCTTCCACGTCGGTCAGATAGCATCCCTCGCCCTTGGACGCGTAGAGCGGATAAGGACGCCGCAACACCGTGTTGCGGCTCACGCCGCCGGGCAGAACGCCCAGGGCCCGTTCATAAATCTGCCGGCTGCGTGAATAATCGTGCGTCATAGACTGGGAACGGTTCCCGCCGCCGATCGTTCCGCGAGTGCCGCGGTCCGCCCATCCATCAAGGGTGCGGCGGTCTTTTCCTGCACGGCGCCAAACTCCAGGCCCGGCGCAATCCTGCGCGCCACCAGCCCGGCGGGGGTCACGTCTATGATGGCCAGGTTGGTGTAGATTCGGTCCACCACGCCTTTGCCGGTCAAGGGATAGGTGCAGGCGGCCACGATCTTTGGTTCGCCATTTCGGGTGGTGTGTTCGGTCAGGACGAAAATCTTTTTCACCCCCGCCACCAAGTCCATGGCCCCGCCCACTGCCGGAATGGCATCGGCGGCGCCGGTGGACCAGTTGGCCAGATCGCCTTGGGCGGAGACTTGCATGGCGCCCAGCACGCAAAGATCAATGTGCCCGCCGCGAATCATGGCAAAGCTGTCGGCGTGATGAAAATAGGCGGCCCCGGCAATGGCCGTCACCATCTTTTTGCCGGCATTGATCAACTCAGGGTCTTCCTGGCCGGGCGCCGGCGCCGGTCCCATGCCGAGCAGTCCGTTCTCCGTTTGGAATATCACCTCGCGTCCGGCCGGCACGAATTGGGCCACCAATTCCGGCAGGCCGATGCCCAGATTCACGCACGCCCCATCCGGAATGTCCTCCGCCACCAGGCGGGCCATTTCCTCCCGGCCCCACTCGGGGCGACATTTGCCGGGTGCCGTTACGGGTAGCATGGGCCCTCCTTGACCAGTTGGGATTCCTGGACCGGGCTGGCTACGACGACCAGACGGCTGACAAAAATTCCGGGTGTGACCACCGTTTCGGGATCTATTTCACCCGCCTCGACCAACTCCTTGACCTGCGCGATCGCCGTTTTTGCGGCCATGCACATAATGGGGGCAAAATTGCGCGCCGTTTTGTTGTAAACCAGATTGCCATAGCGATCCGCCCGGGCGGCCTTGACCAGTGCGAAGTCCGCGCACAGGCCATGCTCCATCACATATTCCTGGCCTTGGAATCGGCGCGATTCCTTGCCGGCCGCCAGCAGTGTGCCGACGGAGGAAGGGGTGTAAAAGGCCGGGATGCCCGCCCCGCCGGCCCGGATGCGTTCGGCCAGGGTTCCTTGCGGCACCAGCTCCAGCTCGATTTCTCCACGCCGGTAAAGTTCGGGAAAGACCGTCGAATTAGCGCTGCGCGGATAGGAGCAGATCATCTTGCGAACCTGCCCGTGGGCGATCAACGCCGCCAAGCCCACCCGCCCGCTGCCGGTATTGTTGCTGATCACCGTCAGATGGCGCGCCCCGTGGTCGTACAAGGCGTGAATCAGCTCAATCGGGCTGCCAGCTTCGCCAAAGCCGCCAATCATCACCGTCGCCCCATCCGGAATGTCGGCGACGGCGGCGGCCAGCGATTCAACCCGCTTGTTGATCATCGTCCTGCCTTTGCGGCGTGGGCGGTTGCCCTGGCCCGCCCGGCCCGGGGAAAGTGTTTGCGATGAATGCCGCTCAATTCACTCTCAATCCCTTTCAACTCGTTTTCGAAAAAGAATTTCGGCGTGTCCAGCGGAACCAGTTTGTCCACCCGCGTTTCCTTCGCGTCGTACTTCGCCAGAAAAACCCGGTCCATCCAGGCCATGTTGCGGCTTTCGTTGAATTTCAAGGCAAAGACTTTCTCCCCGCCGACTTCGGCGGTGCCCAGAAGGGAGACCTTGCCCGCCGAGCTGGTCATCGTGATATAGCGCGACGGGCGGTGCAGCGAGGCCAGCGAACGGTAGATGAGGTTGAACACCTTTTCAATATCCGCCAGCGGCGCGGCGAAGTAATGTTGCTCGCCGGTGGGGCGCGCGCAGTACATGGCATGAAAACGAACCGAGAGCGCGGCCAGAATGTGGGCCAAATCAATCCAATTCCGCGCCGACCGTTCCACGTTCACCCGGCCGTTCTTGTCCATGAACAAGCTGACATGGTTCATGATGGGACTTTGGCTGCGCACCACCACGCCGTGGTTTTGCAGCCGGCGCAGGGCGGCCAGGGTGCTCGGATTGAGCACTTCGCGCGGAGTCGAAAAGTGAGCCATCCAGCAAAGCTGCACCCCGTTGTCGCGGAGCGTATCGAACAAGGCCAGCATCGGGTCATACTCGTGGCTGAGGATCAGCCCGGGCTGGTAAGTCAGCAGGCGTGAGCCGAGCCGGACGGCCCGGATGTGGAGCAATTCGGGATCTTCGAGGATGGGCCTCACATATTGGCGCAGGCGTTCCACCGGCAGATAACCCGCGTCCCCCCCGGTGATCAGGATGTCGGTCACCTCCGGATGCGCCCTCAGATATTTATGGACCTGGGCGATGTCCTCCTGGATGAACATGTCGTGATCGCCCCGCACCTGCGCATGGCGGAAACAATAGGTGCAATAGGCGAAACAATTCTGCGTGGTCTGATCGAAAATGAGTTGGCACTGGGGGTATTTGTGCTGGCTGCCATCAAGAATTTCTATGCCCCCTTCTGCCGCCTCCAGCCACGGCTTGTTCAGCAACTGTTTGCCATCGTGCGGATTAGTCTCCTCCATGTAATCCTCCACCACCTGCTGTCGTTGCTCCTCCGTCCTGGCCGCCACGTAGGCCTCCGTCACTTTCTTCCCCATCATGCCCGGCTGGGGGAAGACGAGCTGATACATGGAATCCTGTTCATACTGGTCCCAGTTGATGCTGTTCAAAATGTGCCGGGAGGCCTTGAACCGATAGACTTCCACGAAAAGCTCCCGTTCCGGGATGTGGCCGGGCTGGATGCCGTTTTTTGCCAGAAGCCTGACCACTTCCCTGAACCCCTCCAAGCCGGAGTATTGTTCCCGGTCGTGGAAGAGAAAGGGCCGTGATTCGAGAAGCCCGGAGTGCTCCGGGTAGGTGGCCTGCAAACGGCTCAAGACCCCGGCAGGCAGGAGCCTTTCGGATTGGATGATCTGACGGGTTTCCTCCGGGTAGCCGTAGCGATCCAGCATCTTGGCGACATCGGCTGCCGTCACCGTGTCCGTGACTTTGGCCGGGATCGTCCCGGCCTTGCGGGAGTCGGATCTGTTTCCGTTCAACGCCATCTTCATAGCTTGTGTTTTGTGTCTGGCAACTGCCCGATTTTGCTCACGCGGGGCCAGCCGATTTGCCCCGCGGCACTCACCTTGCACGGGGCGGGCGCAGTATCAGGTTGGATCAAATATACGCAGCCTGAGCCGAATCACTTGCCCTCGGTTGGCAAAAGCCTACCATTTTTTGGCAGGCCGGAAAATCCTGATTTCAATCCCATTCCCAAGCTCAATCCCAATGCCAATCCCGTTAAACTATTCCCCCGGAACGCCGATGATTATCCATGGCGACGACCATCATGGCTCAATGGACCATGTCGTTGCTAAAACAGCGGGCGATATGAACGTTAAAACGAGCGAAGAGGGCTTGGGTTCATTGGAACGAAGTGTTTGGACGGTCGAGGCGGTTGCCTCCCGGTGCCGAGAGACTTGCCCATCATTCCCATGAACTCGCCCAGCCCAACGAGAGACTATCTGGATGACGTGGTGCGAAAGATTCACAATTCGCGTCAAGTCATTCTCAATCCAGCCGAACGCTACTTGAATGGCGTTGCCAGTCTGCCTCCGGCCCCGATGCTCATGACCGAATTGCTGGCTCTGTTCCAGGACCCTGACCGCGATGTGGACCACGCTGTGGAACTGATCAGTTACGAGCCTGTCTTAACGGCCCAGATTCTTCGCACCTGCAACAGCGCCTGTTTCGCCGGCGAGCAGCGCCCCGGGGACATCTTTGAGGCCGTTTCCAGAATTGGGTTTTACCAGGTTTACTCCCTGGTGGTTTCCATTTTTGGCGCCAGGGCAAAATCCATGGAGGGAGCCGACCAGGGGGTGAAGGTGGACGAGTTATGGCGTCATTCCGTGGCGGTCGCCGTGTCGGCTGCCGCGGTGGCGGAGGAAACCGGGCAGGCCAAGACGGTCGCTTTCACGGCGGGGTTGTTGCACGACATTGGCAAGCTGGTGCTGGCTTCGGCTGAGCGCGAGCGTTACGCCCGATTAATTCAAAGCGCGAAAGACCAGGGCCTGGCCTTGAGCGCGTTGGAACGCTCCGCCTTGGGAACGGACCATGCCGAACTGGGCGGTGAATTGATGAGCCGCTGGAAATTGCCGCCGGATGTCGTCGCCGCCGTCCGCCATCACCACGACCTTGAGGCCCCGCCGCCCTACGGCGAGTTGACCGCGGCCGTGCAGGTCGGGGACATGATCGGGCATCAACTTTTCGCCGATGATCTGGCCAACACCGCCTTTTTGCCAACCTCGCCAGCCTCCCTGGAGGCGCTCCAACTCAGTCCCGGCGCAGTTCCCCGCCTCCTGGCCAAAACGCAAGCCGAGATGGAAAAAGTCAAGGGCATGCTGGAGATATAACCGGGCTTAGGCTCCGTGCAAAAACAACTTCGGATATTCAAGCGCAATTCGAACATGATCGAAGTGGCGCCTCGGAGCGCCCCCCTTGAAAGCAATTGAGAATTGAAAATTGACAATTTGTCATCGGTCATTGCGCGGTCCGGGAGGTGGTTTTCAATTGCCAATGACCAATTTTCAATGATCAATTCTCAATCCGAATCGGCCTTGCTCCAAAAGCAAAATCGGAGGTTATTCTTGCACGCATCCTTACCTGGCCCAGCCGCAGGTTTGGGCCAGACAGATCAGGCCGTAGGCCAGCAGAGCGGTGGCCGGAATGGTCATCACCCAGGCCCATAAGATGCGTTCGACTAATTCCCAGTTCAGGGCATTGAATCGGCGGGCGCAGCCCACACCCATGATGGCCGTGGTGATGGAATGGGTGGTGGAGATGGGCAGGCCCAGCTCGCCGGTCACCAGCAGCAGGGTCGCGGCGGTGGTCTCGGCGGCGAAGCCATGCACGGGACGCAAACGGACCATTTTGCGGCCCAGCGTTTGAATGATGCGCCAGCCCCCGATGTAGGTGCCCAGGGCCATGGCCAAACCGCAGGACCATTTCATCCAGGTTTTGATTTCGAAATCCGGGCAGGAGAGAAAATTCAGCCAATGGGGCAGTTGCCGCAGGCCGCCGTTTCTGCTGGCGACAAAGCAGGCCAGGGCCACGATGCCCATGGTCTTCTGGCCGTCGGCGAAGCCGTGCGACCAGCCCATGTAGGAAGCGCTGACCAGTTGCAGCTTGCCAAAAAGCGCATCCACCAGACGCGGACGCATGGAGCGAATGATGACAAACAGCAGAGTCATGACCAGCATGCCGCCGGCGAACCCGATGAGCGGGGACGCCAGCATGGGCACGACGACCTTGTGATAGAAAAGCCGGCCATTTAATCACTTGCCAGTGGTTGTGGGCGGAGGCCAGGGCGGCGCCGATCAGTCCGCCGAAGACCGCATGGCTGGAACTGGAAGGCAGTCCAAAATACCAAGTCAGAACGTTCCAGGCGATGCCGGCCAGCATGGCGCAAAAGATGGTGTCGGTGGTGATGAACTGGGAATCCATCAAATCGGCTCCGATCGTGGTGGCCACGGCCACGCCGCACAGGGCGCCGAGAAAATTGGTGATCGCGCCCAGGGTCACGGCCTGGCGCGGGGTCAGGACCCGGGTGCCCACCACGGTGGCGATGGCGTTGGCGGCATCGTGAAAGCCGTTGGTGAAGGTGAACCCCAGCACGGTCAGGTTGACCAGCAGGAGGAGAATAACCGGTTCCATGAGGGCCTAGGAATGCTTGAGGACCACATTGTCAACCACGTTTCCGGCGTCGCGGCAGCGGTCCACCACCTTCTCCAGCAACTCGTAAAGATCCTTGGCCATGATGACGGTCAAGGTCGGATGGGCCGCGCTGTAGAGTTCGGTCAACAACTGGAGCACCAGCTTGTCGGCTTCGCCTTCGATGGTCTGGAGCTTTTCATTGGCTTGATTGACCGCTTCAAAATGGGACTCTTCCAGCTCTTTGATCATGAAGGCGACGGTATCGGTGGCTTGCTCGACCAGGGCGATCTGACGGGAAAAATCAATGGAACCCAAATGCGGCGCGCAGATCAGATAGCGGCCGGCAAATTTTTCGACCGTCTTGGGCACGCGGTAAAGCGAGCGGGAAATGGCCTCGATGTCCTCCCGGTCCAGTCCGGTGATGGAGGCGCGGGCCAGCAGTTCGGTGATTTGCACGGTGATCTGTTTGTCCTTGCGGCGGGCGGCGGCGAATTGCGCCAGGCTGGCGTCCGGCGCGGCCTTTTGCATGATTTGCTGGAGCGCCTGCACGCTGGCCCGCCCCTCCTCGGCGCTGGCCTGGAGCAGCCGAAAAAACTGGTCATCCCTGGCAAACCACTTTTGAATGGAAAACATCGCGCCGCCTTGTATAACTAATCGTCACCTGATTGTCACATTGTATTAATTATGCTCACGCTCGAATTCCTGGCCCAATTGGCCCAAACCCACCGCCCGGCCCTCGCCGCCCGCGTGCGCGAGTTTTCCCTTGACGGCCAGGCCTTCCGCTTCAACTCCGCACCGGCCATCATGGGCGTGATCAATCTTTCGCCCGACTCCTGGTACCGCGAGAGTGTTTGCCTGACGGCGGAAAAGGCCGTCGCGCGCGGCCAGGTTCTCCGCGCCCAGGGGGCGCGCCTCATTGATGTGGGGGCGGAATCCACCCTGGGCCAGGCGGCCCGCCTCGGCCCCGCTGAACAGAAAAGGAAGCTGCTGCCGGTCATCCGCGGGCTGGCGGCGGAGAAGATTCTCGTCTCGGTGGAAACTTACCAGCCCGGCGTGGCCCGCGCCTGCCTGGAGGCCGGCGCCCGCGTGCTCAATTTCACCGGAACAGAAAAGGCGGCGGAAGTTTTCCGCATGGCCGCCCACCATGGCGCCGCCGTGATTATCTGTTACGTGCAGGGACGCCATGTGCGCGCGGTGGGTGATTTTGCCTTCGGCGCGGACCCCGCCGCCGCCCTGCACAACTATTTTTCGCGCCTGACCGAACTGGCTGTCAAAAACGGGGTGGATAAAATTGTGATTGACCCCGGCCTCGGCTTTTATTATCGGAACTTGCAGGACAGCGCGCTTCGTGTCCGGCATCAGATGCGGGTTTTTTTGAACACGTTCCGTCTGCGGACGCTGGGATTTCCGGTTTGTCACGCCCTGCCCCACGCCTTTGCCTGCTTTGGGGAGGAGGTGCGCGCCGCCGAACCGTTTTTTGCCGTGCTGGCGGCGCTGGGCAAGACCGATCTCTTCCGAACCCACGAAGTCCCGCGCGTCAAGGCGGTGCTTGATACCTTGAGCATTTTTCCCACAAAACCATGAGCTGCGCCGTGATGCAAACCGATTTGGAAGACCCCGTTTTACCGGGAAATTACCTGGCTGCTGTGGATGATTTCCTCCGGCCGCGTGCCGCGCCAAAGAGGGGTCAATCATAATAATACTTGATTAGTCCTGAGCCGCCCGCCCCGGCCCGCTTTTCCGGCAAAGGAACACGCCCTCCTCCCCGGACGGGGCCACCCATTGTTCCCGCGCCTCCAGCCGGTGCAGCCGGAGCAGGTCGCAAATCCGCTCCGGCGTGTAGCGATAGGAAAAGAAGAGGCGGATTTCATCCCCGGCGCCAAATGCAAAAGGTTCGCCCTGGACGGTGAGCGAGCGGCGTCGTGTCAAGTGGAAATACGCCGCCACCCTTTTGCAGCCGGCCGCGGAATCCTCAATGGCAAAACGCACCGCGCCGTCTCCGCGCTCGAACCCCAGGTCGAACAGAAAGGTCGTCAGCCAGTCGCGGGTGGGCGGATTGTCGTAACCGGGGAGGATGCGCTCCATGCCGGCGGCGTAATCGGGGCCGGGGGCCAGATTCGCGCTGAAAAGCAGCCAATCCTCGCCCCCCACCAGGCCGGCCAGGCGCTGCAAAATCAGTTCCGGCTCAAAATTGGGAATCATGCCGAAAAAGGTCAGCAAGCGCGCGGCGCCGGCGGCGCCGGGCGGGCCGAAAATTTCAGCCAGATCATCGGCCGCGGCCAGATCGCAAACCAGGGGAGCGCACGGCACATCTGCCACCGCCTCCCGGGCGGCCTGGCGGGCGGTCAACGCCAGCGCCAGGCTGACATCGCAGGGCCGGTAGGACACTTTCCTCCCCTGGCCGGCCAGCAGGCGCAGCAAGCGGGCGTCTTTCTGGCCGCCGCCGCAGCCCAATCCGATGACTTGAACCTCCGGCGCCGGCACCCGCTCCGCCGCGGCGGCGCAGGCGCTGTCGTACATCGCCCGGCAAGCGGGATCGGTGCGCGAGGGCGAACAGGCTTCGTGCAGGGCCAGCCACTTTTGCGCCTGTTTCCAGGATTCGTAGTGGAACTTGGGATTGACAGAGCGCGCCCGCAGGGAATCGAGCAGGTCGCGCCGGACATTTTCCGGGAACTGGCTGGAATGAATGGTGACGCTGGCCAAGGCCATAAGTTTTAAGCAATGAACACAAAAAACGGTTTGAAGGGAAGATTAGGATTAAGATTAGGATTCGGAAAGGGATTCTGGATTGAGATCAGAGTTGCGGTTGGCTCCCCCCCGTGGGGGCGGGAACTGAAACCAGGTGAAACCAGGTGAAACTAGGTGAAATTAACTGAAATTGATGTGAAAATAACCGGGCCGGTTTTGCGCCACGAAACCCGAAAAACGGGGGACATCCCCTCCCGGGCCTTTCGCCGTCCGATTCCGCAGTTGCCGTTCCCATGCTCACTATGGCAGTCTATCATTTACTGAGTAATTGTCAACGGGAAAAATGAAAAAAAGCGATGGAACAGCAGCCAAGAATTTTTACCGCGGATTACGGTAGAGTAGGCGGGGTGCGCATGGCAGCCCCGCCCCTCGTCGAACCGGACGTGCGGCTTTTCCGCATCCGGCTCTCATGCAGTCTGTCGCCTCTGGCATTCACAGGCTGATTAACCCCATTCGATTGAGATGTTCATAGAAGCTCATCCCCGCCGGGGGACGATAGCCGCGCTGGCTCCTGCGTTGGAGATGATACGTCAGCCGTTGCCGAACGTACGAGTTGATCTGCCGATACGCCTTGCGCGGATACCCCAGACTGAAATACTTCCCCCATCCGCGCAGATGCCGGTTGATCGTCCTGGTCAGTTCGGGCAGGGGCGTGTGGCACTGTTCCGGCCCGGTCATCCGCCGCAACGCTTCCCGCTCGCGGGCCAATGCTTTGGCCGATGGTTCCAGGTTCAGATACCGGTAGTTGCCGCCGTGGAGGTCTCGATCAAACCGAAAGGTGTAGCCCAGAAAGTCCAGGCTCGCCTTGGGTTCTTTGAGTTCCACCACCCGCGTCTTTTCCCGGTTCACCGTCAGGCCCAACCACCCTTCCAGCTTGGCCTCAAGGAAGCCCCGCAGCCGCTGGCTTTGATACCGCGCCAGCACCACAAAATCGTCCGCATACCGCACCAGCTTGGCTTTGGCCCATTGGGCCGGCCCGTCGGCGCGTTGAAACGCTTTGTCGAACCAGTGCAGGTAGATGTTCGCCAGCAGCGGCGAGATCACCCCGCCCTGCGGGGTGCCCCGCTCGTTGCGCTGGACTGTGGGCGACCCTCCCTCCTTCTTCTCCACTACCGGAGCTTGCAGCCACATCCGTATCAGGCGCAGCACCGCCCGGTCCACCACTCGCATCCGCACACAGGCCATGAGCTTGTCATGCGGAATGGAATCGAAGTAGCCCTTGAGGTCGGCATCATACACCGCGCAGTATCCGGCCTTCAGATGTTCTTGGATTTCCCGCAACGCCAGATGCGCCGAGCGCCCCGGCCGAAATCCGTAGGAACATTCTTCAAAGTCCGCTTCAAAGATCGGCTCCAGAATCAGCCATGTGGCCGTCTGGACGACCCGGTCGCGTACCGTCGGAATGCCCAGCGGCCTCAGTTTCCCGTTGGCTTTGGGGATATACATCCGATAAGTTGGCCACCTTCGTTTACGTGTAACGAGGCTCATTTCGGTTCGCTTTCGCTACAGCTCGGCGCGCGCTTCCCGCAGCTTCCGCGCCGGTGTTGCCACCGCCGCGGTGCGGGTCGCTTCATGTTTCATGGACTCTTACATGGCTCACCTCTCAGTTCGCACGATCAACCAGACTTCGCCTGGCGCACCGGATGGCACGGATACAAACACGGGAGGGCGAGAATCCCTGCCCGCCATAGGCTTGGCGGCGGCGGGCGTCGAGCCGCGACTCGATTCCAAAAGGGCCTGCCTCGAGACAAAACCTCGAGCTAGAACGGACTTGGGGCGCGGTTTCCCCGCCCGCTTTCATCCCACGGGCGACATGGTGTGAGGCTGGCTCGGAGCCGTTTAGATTCATCTATAACACAATGATTTAGAGGATCTTAGGACTTTTCTAGGACAAACCCACTTTGGACGGTGACCCTCTTTGAGGCGTCCTGGTTGGTTCTGGATGACGCAAAGTTGACACTGTTTGTCGTCCGCGTGTCATATTGTTGCTTTTATTGATTGACATTTTGTCATCTTCCGACTAAATGTCTGAACATGTCAGTGGCTCTCGAACCGCTTGCAAAAATTCGGGGCAAGTTGGGAATAACCCAACATGACCTCGCAGAGAAACTCGGAATCTCGCGCCAGCATCTGTCGAAGCTGGAGAATTCCCCAGGTCCGTTGACTCCAAAACTGGCGCGCCGCGTGGCGGAGGTGTTTCGGAATTTGGGCATGCCACAGGCGGGACCGCGCAGTGGAATTCGAGCGATTCCAGTTCGATCTTGGGCACAGGCCGGTATTGGAGTTGATTTTGAGGAACTTCCGCTCGATTGGCAAAAGCAAATAGCAACGGATTGTCCCGACGAACAGGCCTTTGCGGTTGAAATCCAAGGGGATTCAATGGAGCCCAAATACTTGCAGGGAGATATCGCCGTGTTAATGCCGGCTCACCAACCGCGAAATGGCAGCTTGGTGGTCGCCCGATTAGAGGAGGGAGTTGTGTTCAAAGTGTTCACCGTGCGCGACCAATCGCCGATAAGAATTTGCTCCTTTACGAGTTACAATCCAGTATTTCAACCAATTGAGGTGTCGGAGAGCAAGGTCATTTGGAATTATCCGGTGTATCAAATCGTGCGTCAGGTCTGGCGCTGAATTGTATGCATCTCTCAACCCTCCTCGACACACTCGGCTACACCGGTTCTAGAAATTTTCTCCAGCGAGGAACGGCTGCCTTTGATCGTGCGCCGGATATTGGGCATATCCTTCGGACGGCTGCGCGGCGCCGGGCATGCCGGCTTGAAGGTGTTTATTCGCTGCGTCCATTCAACGACGAAGGATCGCCAGTTCCGGTTGTTTATGTCTGCGAAGCTGATGACAGCGCAGCAGCGGACAAAATTCATGCCCTTGTCTGGAACCAAGATATCGTTCCCTTCGTCCTTGTTCGTACGCCTGCTGGCTTGCGGCTTTATTCCGGGTTCGAGTGCAAGCACGCAGGGACTCACGAACGCCAGGGCATCCTCGAACCTTTGATTCAGTTCAATGAAGTTGCCGACCGGCTTGCCGAATTCCATGCGAGCGCAATTGATTCCGGAGAACTCTGGCGCAGGCGTGGAGACGACGTTCAGCCCGACAAACGTGTTTATTGGAGCCTGCTGGACAACCTTAAACAGCTCGCCAAGAAATTCGCTGCCGAGTTCGGAGCAGCAAAGGCGAAAGCGGTTATCCATCCCCTCATCGGGAAATACGTCTATCTCTATTATCTGAAGGACCGCGGATTTCTCTCTCGGCGGCGGCTGGTGGAATGGGAAATCGAACATGACTCCGTTTACGGTCGCAACGCTACTTTGGCCGGACTTCGTGCCGTCTGCGGTAAACTGGACGGCTTCCTCAACGGTCGCGTCTTCCCGCTAAAGCTCCATGGCGAAAGCGCGCCTACGGAAGAGCAAATCCAGCGTATTGCTGGGGCTTTTGCTGGCGATACGTTCGCTGGCAGTTGGCAATTTCATCTTCCATTCACTGCATTCAAGTTCGATTTCATCCCCATCGAGACACTTTCGATGATTTACGAGCAGTTCCTCCATCTCCCGGACAAACCTGACGCGGACGACGAGGACGAGCACAGCGAGGGGCGCAAGGCCGGCGCATATTATACGCCCATCCCGGTAGTCAACTACATGCTCGCCGAAATGGACCGGCGACGGCGCCTTCTGCGTGGTGTCCGAGTGTTCGATCCCAGTTGTGGATCGGGCGCGTTTCTCGTGCAGTGCTACCGGCGACTTATTGAGCGCGAGTTTATTGCGCACAAAAAGAAGCCTGCTCCGCATGAACTCGCCACGTTGCTGAAGCGCCACATCTTTGGCGTCGATATGGATGAGGATGCCTGTAGCGTCGCCGAATTCAGCCTTTATCTGACGCTGCTCGACTACGTGGAACCCAAGGACCTCATTGACCATCCGCGTTTCCGCCTTCCAACTCTGCGGAAAAACAACATCTTCTGCTCCGACTTCTTCAAGGTGCTGCCTTTCAAGACGAAGTTCCACTGGATTGTAGGAAATCCACCCTGGAAAAAGCTCATTCCGCATAAATTGGAAAAGCGCGATAAAGGTGCATTGCAATGGATGAAGAAAAACGCCGCCCTTATGCCGGTGGGTGACAATTCTCTTCTACAGGCCTTCGCATGGCGCTGCCGCGAGTTTGTGACCGCAGATGGTGGCTGCGCATTGCTTGTCCATCCCAGCACGTAACGACTCCACCAATCCATCACCGCCACCAAATACATAAACCCAGTTGCCATAGGCACATACGTAATGTCCGAACACCAAACCTGATCCGGTCCCGTCACTGCCAAATTGCGTAACAGATACGGATAAATCTGGTGCCCCATCTCCCGCAGACTCGTCTTGGGCTTGGCGTAAATCGCCTCGATCCCCATCAACCGCAGCAGCCGCACCACCCGTTTGCGATTGATGGTCAAACCCTCCCGGCGCAACAGCACGGTCAGTTTGCGGCTGCCATAAACCGGGTGGTCCAAATGCATCTGGTCCAACCGCCGCATCAGCGCCAGGTTCTCCTCTGTCTCCGGACAGCACTGGTAATAATAACTGCCACGGCACACCGCCAGCAGCTCGCACTGGCGCCGCACGCTGAGCTGCGGATCGGGAGCGATTAAACATGTTAAAGCCCCAGTTGCCTGGACTTTTTTTTAAGCCAGTCCAAGTCCACCGTCAGTTGGCCAATCTTCTCATGCAGTTGGGCAATCAACTGTTCCTGATCCTCCGTGCGGGGTTGCCCGGGCTCAAACAATTCGGGCATGTGATCCCGAATCGTCGCCCGCCACTGCGTGACCTGCGCCGGATGCACCGCATACTCTCGCGCCAATTGCGCGACCGTCTTCAGCCCCACCAGGGCTTCGAATCCCACTTTGGCCTTGAAGGCCGCACTGTGTCTTTTCCGTTTTGCTTTCATAAGTCTGCTCTTTCTTATCTACAGCAAACCGGCAAAAATCGAAACTTACCTGTGGTCTAAAAATAGGGGTCCAGCTCAAACTGCCTCTGTCAGAGCAGCCTCCTGCAAAGCGACGAAAACTGCCCGACTTGAAATTTCGCTACGGAGGGCAGAGAGAGGCTCTCTACTTCCGCTTCGAGGCAAAGAAACTCGCGGGGACTGGCGACTTTGCCGACCTGATCAGCCACGAGGATGGATTGGGCCGTTTTTTGCGTAGGGTGTATGGCCGCGAGGATGAAGCGGGCGGTTTGCTCGGATACGTTCAGACCGAATCACCGGAAGAGCACGCAGAGCGCGTGAGGACGGCTTTGGTAACGGACCCGAAGAAATATCGAGTAAGTGCAAACGGGGAGTGGACCGCCGCGAGTTGGAAGAACGGTCCTAAATGCAGTTTCCGAGCTGTCCATTCACGGGAGTGCGCATCTGTGATTGTGATTTTCTATTCTTTTCTGTCTTTCCGCCCACTGCTTTATTGATCGAGGGCCGTAGTAGGTAGCGGAAGGTGCGCGGCCAGGGAACGATGGTTTATGAAGATAATGCGGCGGTCGCAGACCGCCGCTACATTATTGGCCGGGGGCCAGGGCGGAGGCCAGGAGTTCGGCCATGTGCCGGGGATGCGCGGAGGTGAGATGGGCGATTTGATGGCGACAACTGGTGCCGGAGGCTACCAGGATGGCATCGGCGGGCTGGGTTTGGATTTTCTCAATGAGCGGTTGGGCGATTTTCAGGGAGAGTTCGTACTTGGAGGCAAGCGCGCCAAAGGCGCCAGCCATGCCGCAGCAGCCGGTGTCCAGCAGGGTGACGCGGCGCCCGGGCAAACGCCGCGCCAGCCGGGCCATGAAGACCGGATCGGCCAGGGACTTGGCGTGGCAATGGGCGTGGATGGCAACGGCGCCAGGCTGTTCGTTGAAGCGCAGGGCCTGCGCCTCGCGCGCCAGGAGGTCTTCAATGAATTGCTCGAAAAGAAAGCAGCGGGCGGCGATTTTCTCCGCGCCGGCCAGGTTCAATTCGCGATAGTCTTCGGCGAACATGGAATAGCAGGAGGGTTCGAGAAAAAGCACGGGCGGATTGGCGGGGTCGGCGAGGATTTGCAGGTTGTGGCGGCCCAGGCTGGCGGCTTCGTCGAGATTGCCCTGGCTGAAGGCGGGCCGGCCGCAGCAATGGCGGTCGCGCGGCAGGACCACTTCAAACCCGGCCGCTTGGAGCACCGCCACCGCCGCGATGCCAATGTGCGGCTCGTGGTAGCGCACGAAGGTGTCGTCCCACAGGATGACACGGCCGCGGGCGGGCTGGGCTGGATCGCGCCCCGGGCGCGGCGCTGCATCGCCACGGGCGTGTTGGGCGAACCAATGGTCGAAGCGTTGCGCGGCGTAAGGCGGGAAGGGGCGCCGGGCGGCCAGGCCGAGGGTTTTTTCGAGCGCGGCGCGCAACCAGCGCCAGCGGAGAGCCGGGTTGGCCAAGCCGGGCATAAGACAGCCCAAGCGGCCCAGGAGATCCACGGAACTGATGAGGCGTTCGCGCCAGGGCAAGCCGTCGCGCTGATGGCGGGCATGGAGCAGTTCGGCTCTGAGCAGGGCGAGATTGACGTTGGAGGGGCATTCGCCGGAACAGGCTTTGCAGGAGAGGCAGTTGCCCAGGGCGGCTTCCAATTCGGCCGAGCGCAGAGGGTCGCCGCTGACGCCGCGCAATTCCAGGGCGGCGCGAATGGCGTTGGCGCGGCCGCGGGTGGACATGATTTCCTCGCCGGTGACGACAAAGGTGGGGCACATGGTGGGCGCGTCCTTGCGACAACCGCCGCAGCCGTTGCATTGTTCCAGGTTGGCGACGAAAGAGCCGTCCTTGGCGGCGAAAACCAGGACGGGCTGGAAGGGGAGTTGGAGGGGAGGGCCGGTTTGGCGCAGGCAGGTGTCAATGCGGTAACGGCCGTCGGGAATGATTTTGCCGGGGTTGAAAGCGTTTTTGGGATCGAAGGCGGCTTTGATTTGGCGGGTCAGTTGCATCAACTCCGGCCCGAGATGATCGGGCACGTACTCGGTGTGGGCCATGCCGACGCCATGTTCGCCGGCGATGGAGCCTTTGAACTGGCGGACGAGGGCGGAAACCTGATCGCTGATCTGGCGCAGTTTAAGGCGGTCGGGAGCGCAATGGAGATCGAGCACGGGGCGGACATGGAGGAGACCGGAAGCAGCGTGGCCGTAAAAGGAGCCGCGCAAGCCCAGAGGTTGGAGCAGGGATTGCAGGCCGGCCACGTAGGCGGGCAGATCGGCCGGACGCACCGCGGTGTCCTCGATGCAGGTCACCGGCTTGGCGTCGCCCTTGCAGCCGGTCAGGAGGGACAAACCGGCTTTGCGCATGGCCCAAACGAGGTTCATCCGGGCGGGATTGTCAAGAATGGCGGTGCGGAGGCCGAGGCGTTTCTGCGCGAGCAACGCGAGGCGTTCGGCAACATTCTCATCGAAGAATTCCACCAGGAGGATGGCTTCGCAGGGTTGGAGGTCCAGTTGGAGCAGATCGCGCGCGGCCTGGAATTGAAGCTGGCCCCGGGTTTGATCGAGGAGCAGGCGGTCCATGTGTTCGATGGCGGCGGGTTTCAAGTCGAGCAGTTCGACGGTGGCCTGCATGGCGTCGGCCACGGAGGCGAAAAAAATCAGGCCCACGCCCCTAGACTTGGGGAGGGGCACGATTTTCAGTTCGGCGGAGGTGATGGCGGCCAGAGTCCCTTCGCTGCCGGCCAGGAGATGGCTGAGATTATCCGGATCGCGCCGGAAGCGGTCCAAGTCGTAGCCTGGTCGGCGTTTCAACAAGCCGGGGGCAAAATGTTCCTGAATGGCCGGGGCGTGGTCGCGCATCAATTGGGCGAGCAACCGGCGCTGGGCCGCCAGGGAATCGTGCGGGGCGGCGGTTTGGGCGATGCGGCCGTCGGCCAGGACGATTTCGAGGGAGAGGACGTGATCGGCCGTCAGGCCGTAGAAGGGCACATGGGAGCCGGAGGAGTTGTTGGCGATCATGCCGCCCAAAGTGGCGCGGGAGCTGGTGGCCACGTCCGGCCCGAAACAAAAACCGTGCGGTTTAAGGAAAGCGTTGAGTTGGTCCAGGATCACGCCGGCGCCGACGCGAACGGCGCGGCGTTCCAGGTCCAGTGCGGTGATCTGACGGTTATGGCGCGAGAAATCAACGACCAGGCCCGCGCCAATCGCGCCGCCGGCCAGGCCGGTGCCGGCGCCGCGCGGGATGATGTCCAGGCCCGCCTCCGCCGCGGCGCGGATCAGGGCCGCGGCCTGAAGGGCGTTGCGGGGGAAGGCGACGGCCAGCGGCTCGATCTGATAAAGGGAGGCGTCGGTGGCGTAAAGCTGGCGCGTCAGGTTGTCGAACGCGACATCACCATTGGCGGCGGCGAGCAGCGAATTTTGTTGGGCCGAAGTCATGCCGATGGGTTCGATGTGGAGAAGCTAGCGGCGGAGTGTGAGGATGACAAGCCGACAAGCGTTTGCCCGCGAGCCACGCGCCAGCTTTCAGGATTCGCACGGAGTGGGCCGGTCGCGTCGCGAATTCTTGCGCCGGGCGGCGCGTGGATGCATATTGATCTGCATGAGAACGCACCGCCAGACCCGTCGTGAATTCATCCGCACAACCTCGCTGGCCGTCGCCGCCGCGCCGTGGCTGGCCGCCGGGCCGTCCCAAGCCGGCGCGCTTGACCCCGACCGCAAGATCGGGTTCGCCCTGTGCGGCCTGGGCGGATTGAGCACCGGCCAGCTCGCTCCCGCCTTGCAAGCGACCAAACATTGCCGCCTGGCTGGCATCATCACCGGCACACCGGCCAAGGCGGTCGCCTGGAAGGCAAAATACAACATCCCGGATCGGAACATCTACAACTACGAGACGATGAGCAACCTGGCGGACAACCCGGACATTGACGTCGTCTATGTGGTCACGCCCAATGCCTTGCACGGCGACCTGGCCATCAAGGCGGCCCAGGCGGGCAAACATGTGCTGAGCGAAAAGCCGATGGAAGTGTCGGTGGAAAAATGCCAAAAAATGATTGACGCATGCAAGGCGGCCCACCGGATGCTGGCCATCGGCTATCGCAACCGCTTCGAGCCGCACACCCTGGAATGCATCCGGCTGGCGCGGGAAAAGGTCTTCGGCCCGGTCAAAACGATCGAGGCCTCTTTCGGTTTCGCCATCGGCGATCCCAACCAATGGCGTCTCAAGCACGCGCTCTCCGGCGGCGGGGCGCTGATGGATGTGGGCATCTACGCGTTGCAAACCGCCCGCTACATCAGCGGCCAGGAGCCCGTCGAGGTTTCGGCCAGAGAAGTCAAAACCGACCCGGTGAAATTCAAGGAAGTGGACGAAACGATGGCCTTTCAACTCAAATTCCCCGACGGCGTAACCGCTTCCTGCCAGACGACATTCAAATCTTTCGGCATGAACAGCTACATTGTCCACGCGGAGAAGGGGTGGTTTGGGCTGGGTCCGGCCTATGGCTACAACGGGGTGCAGGGGCGGCGGAGCGACGGCCAGGCGATTGACTTACCGGAGGTGGATCAATTTGCCGCCGAGATGGACGATTTCTCGCAATGCATCCTGAACAACAAACCGACCATCGTGCCGGGCGAAGAGGGATTGCGCGACGTGAAAATCATGATGGCGATCTACGAGTCGGCCAAAACGGGCCAGCCGGTGAAGCTGGGTTAGGAGGCCGTTTCAAATTGCGGAATGCGGATGGTTCACCCTCCGGGGCGGTCCGGCCGGGAAGGAGGGCGGCTTTCCCTTTACCCGCTCCATTGAATATCAAGGACTTATGAATGGGTGCAGCAACGGTGCGGTAAAAGTAACCCCTCAAAAAATTGGCTGGTCGTGACGTCGCTGGATTCCGGCTTGCGCCCGGTAGTCGCCCGCCGCGCCAAGATTAAGGACTTGCTGGCGGTCGGATGCCTCGAAATCTGGCAACGGCAAAAGCGAACGCCCGTGAGGGTGGGGAAAATCCCGGTTATTCGACCCAGGAATAATCCTGGATGGCGTGCCACGGAAGGTAGGTCACACCGTTACGCTCCTGCTTTTCGGTTCCGCCATAGACCACCAGGGAAGACACCGCCTGCTTCGTTTTGGCGAACAGTTCGGTTATCTTCCGCGAACTGGCAGCCCAGTCGGAGGAAATTGTCTGCCCGGCCTTGACCTCGACAATTTTCAAGCTCTTGCGCCCCTGCACCAGCGCATCCCCTTCCAAGCCGGCCTTGTCGCGGAAGAAATAAACGCCGTCGCTTTCGCCACGGTTAAACCGTTGCTTGATGATTTCTGAAACCACCCAGCATTCAAAAATCGCCCCCCGCAGCGGATGCAGGTCCAATTGCGCCGCCTCGCGAATGCCCAACAGCCAGCAGGCCAGCCCGGTGTCGTAGAAATGCAGCTTTGGCATTTTAATCAGCCGCTTGGAAATATTTCCGTGATAGCTGGGCAGCCGAAAGGCAATGAAGCTCGCCTCCAATACTGAGGACCAGGCTTTGGCCGTCGGTTGCGACACCCCGCAGTCGGCCGCCAAGGAGGAAAAATTGAGCAGTTGCGCCAGGCGGCCGGCGCTGAGTTGCACCAATCGCTGGAAGGCCGCCAAATCACCCACATTGGAGATTGAGCGAACATCCCGCTCCAAATACGTCGCCACATACGAGGCCAGCCAGTCCGCAGGTCTCAACCTGCGGTCTAATATGCGGGGGTAGCCCCCGGTTAAAAGCGTTTCATTCAGGGTCTTTGGATGATGGGAAAACCCAACCACTTCATGCCGTGACAAGGGCAGCAGATACACCACCGCCGAACGTCCCGCCAGCGACTGGCTGGTTGATTCCATCACGGAAAGATTATGTGAGCCAGTCAAAATCCACCGCCCCGGAGCTGGCTCCCGATCAATTACTTCCTGTAAATAGGAGACAAGCTGCGGTGTCTTTTGAATCTCATCCAAAACCGCCCCCTTCGGAAATTGCTTGAGGAAGCCTCTCGGATCTTCGGAGGCAAACGCCCGCACGTCCGGAGACTCCAGGGTTGCATAGGGCAAATTGGCAAAAACCTTTTGACAAACGGTTGATTTGCCGCTTTGGCGTGGGCCGGTTAAAACGATGGCCGGGAATAGCCTGGCCAGCGTTTTTAGCCGGGGTTCGACATCACGATCTATCATCACAGCCACAAATATAGGCTGTTGTCTGCTTCAAAGTCAAACTTTGAAATGGACAGGGCGGCCAGCAGGCATCCCATCGCCATTCCTGCCGTTTTTCTCAGATCTCACCCAGGGCAGCTCGTTCCTCGCAACCCTGGGCTGCAAGATTCAATCCCGTTGGGATTGATCAAACCAATGATGACGCTCCAAACGCCGCTTATCATTCCGCTGAGAACGTCGAGGAACGAGAATACTTTTTACTGTCTGCTGAACCAGACGCTGGAACTGCCGCCGCGATTGAGCCGGGCGTAGTTGGGAATGGCCAGGAGCGGGCTGCCGTTGGTGTAAGCGCCGGTGATTTCCCAGAAACCGCCCAGCAGGCTGGTGTGCTGGAGGGACAAAGGGGCGTTGGAGCCAAGCACCAGGCCGGTATTTTGATCCACGCTCTCGATATTGTAGATCAGCGGCCCATACTGCAAAGCGACCAACCCCACATTGGCGGCCACCTTGGTGGAACATCTGATTTGTTGAATGGCCATCGGCAACGCCAGGTCCACCCGGTCCCCCGCCGTCCACGTCCGGGTGATGACGGCATATCCATTGGTGACCCCCGGCGAAATGGGCGACCCATTCAACCGGAGGGAGGCCAGGCCGCTGATCGGCGGCGTGGGAGTATAAAGGGCGCTCAGGGTCCGGTTCGGCGCGCGGATGAACAGGGTGAAAAGCGCCGGGGTGGAAGGGTTGACGGTGATGGCCACCGTGTTGGTCCAAGGATAATCGGTGGCTTGAACCATCGTCACCGTGGCGCCGGAGATGTTGGAAATGGTGACGCTGCCGCCGATGAACAGATTGAGGTAAATGGCATTGGAGGAGCGGGCATACATCCAAGTGGGCAGTTGGAAAAGCGTTCTGGCGGCGTTGCCATAACAGCAGGGAACACCCGTCCAGGAAACGCGCGCCGCGCTGGAATTGAGCGGGTTGGGATAGAAGATATTGCTGGCCTGGTCGTCGAGGGAGCCGAGGACTTCATTATAGAGGACGTTCTCCATCAGGTCGGCATATTTGGCATCCTGACAGGCGAGGTTCATCTTGTGGAAGAAAAACAGAGAGCCGCAACCGGCGCAGGTTTCGCAATAGGATGCATTGGGCAGCGAATAGTTGTTGCCAAAGCCCTCGGAGGTCTCGCCGCTGCCCGCCCCGCCCGTCAGGTAGTATTTTTTATTGACGAAATTATCGAAGAACGACAGCGCCGCGCTTTGATAGTCCGGAGTCTGGGTTTCGATGGCCACATCGGCCACGCCGGAACAGAGGTATTGGCTGCGCACGGCGTGGCCCACGACCTCATATTGCTGTTTGACCGGCAACTGGCTCTGGTCGTAGTCGGCGCCGTCGTTTTCCGCCGCGTTGGCGGCGGGAGTGCCCCGGCAATCCATCAGGAACTTGGCCAAGTTGATATACTTCTGGCCGTTGGTCGGTCCCTCGAATTCATTGACGAAGCGTCCCAGATGCACCAGGGCCTGTTCCATGTTCTCATGTCCGTCGAACCAGCTCTTGACGCCCGGCCCCAGATGGGCGCACCAGCAATCGGCCAGCTTTTTGGCGGCGTTGTAGAAGGTGGGATCGGTCCGGCCCGTGCTCAGAAAATGCGCCAGACCGGCTTCGATAAAATAACCGCCCACGTAGCCTTCGTGATCGGTGTTAATGGTCCAGCGGCCCAGACCCCGCAGGGTCGTATAGGTGTGCAGATAGCCGTCGGACTCCTGGGCGCTGAGAATGAGCGGAATCCAATAAGCCAGATTGGTCTGGAAGGCGGCCTGGGCGGCGAGGATGGCAGGATCACCCTGCGCATTATAGGTCAGCGCATAGCTCATGGCTTCGACGGTGTTCAAGGTGTAGGCGTCCGCCCACGGGTCCACATTGGGCACCGCATAGGCCCGTCCCGCCAGTTTGTTGCCGGCCTGAATGAAACTGTAGATGTTGCCCTGCGCCAGATTGGTGTTGTTCAGTTGTGCGTAAAGGTGGGGAATCCAATGGACGAGGGTGTTTTTCAACCGGTAATTCCAGAGCGAACTGTTGATGAGGTAGGAATTCTTTTCCACATACACCGGCAGGGCATGGGCCGCCGGAAACGGAGGCGCCACGGTCAGGTTCAGCGTGTTGCTGCTGTAGTATTGACCATCAAAGGCCGTCAATTGAATCACCGCCGGGCCGGAAGGCCCGCCCACGGCGGCGCTGGTGACCAAGGCGCTGGCATTGCTGAAAGCGACGGTGTTCGCGCCGGAGGCCAGACTCCACGCCACAACCGGGTGGAGGTAAAGCTTGCCGTCGTCCTGCACGGTTCCTGTCAAATAAGTGTTTCCGCCCACCACCACCTCGCGATCCACGCCGCCGCCCACGCTGGGGGGAAAGTTGGCCGAAGCGCCCGTGTCATAAACCTTCCATTGCAAGATGCCGGTGGACTGGGTCCCGGCGGAAGTGAACAAGAGCCGGAGCGCCGTGGTGGTAACGGGTGTAAAAGTGGTGGTGTTAAACTGGTTGGAGGACACTCCCAGCCCGACCGGGTTGCCCACCAAATCCCAGTTGGTCCCGTCCCAGTATTCGAGGCTGCAGGAGCTTGGGGCGGAGATGCCGGCGCCATCCTCCCACCAATAAACGTCCATCCTGGCGGTGTTGATGGGCTGGCTCCAATCGTATTCCACCCATTGCGTCCCGGTTTGCGGCCAATTGCCGTAGGCTCCCTGGCTGTCGTCGGCGGAGCTGGATGGATTGTCACCATTCTGGATGACGCCGAGGGTTTGCCACGCGGATACATAGGAGGTGGCCGGCGTGGCCAACGGGCCGAGATTGATGCCGGGCGGCAACGAATCAAACTGCGCAA
This sequence comes from uncultured Verrucomicrobiae bacterium, assembly GCA_963707025.1. Taxonomy (GTDB): domain Bacteria; phylum Verrucomicrobiota; class Verrucomicrobiia; order Limisphaerales; family Palsa-1400; genus JBEKOF01. Next base: position 124,166 of record CAVPOM010000015.1, read on the forward strand.
TGCGATAAAATCCCGCCGGCGCCATCGCCCCGCCCCGCTGGAGATACGACATCAGGGAGTTGGTGGCCTGAACGGGGATCGGGAAAAGATTCTCCCAGTTCGCCGGCGCCAAGGAAGCGGCGTATTGCACCAGGTAATACTGGGTTGGATTGCCGTTGAAAGTAATATTCACATTGGTCCCTTGCACGGCCGCCTGCGCCAAAAGCGGAGGGGGCGGCGGGCCGAGTTGGACCAGAAAAACGCGGTCGCCCACCAGGATGTTGCACGCATTGTCCGGCCCGCCACTTTCGCCCAACGTGCTGCCATTGTAGGCCGCGCCGCCGGCATAGACATCGTTGGAAGTGCCGAGGCACTCGAAGTAAGCCGTGACGGTGGGACTGCTGACATCAAATCCGTAAGTCTTGCCAGGGGCCAGTGTGAAGGGATTGGCGAAGGCGAATCGCAACCACATCCCGTCGCCGTTGGTCGAACTGTGCGCGCCTGACCAGCCCTCTGTCCCCGTCGTGGTGTAAGTTTCGCTATAGAGGACAAAGCCCGCCGTGCCGGCCTGGGCCGGATCGGTCACGCGGATGGAGAGGGTGATGCCGCTGTTCATTTCCCAGTAAGTGAGCGCGGTATTGGCCGTATAGCCGGCGTGTTGCAGCCAGACCGACGCCATCGCGTAGCCGCCGGGATTATTGCCGGTGGTGAAGGTCTGGCCCTGGTCGGGACGGTCGCCGGCCACATAGGTGAAGGCATCGTTGGCCTGGCCGTCGGCGAAAGCGGAGCCGTTGCCCACGTTGGCGCCGTCGTGACTGGCGCCAACAAAGTTGCAGATATCATTGGGTCCCGGTGTTGGGGCGGTGGTGGAAAAGGTGAGTGTGGCCGCCCAACCGGACCACGCCAGGCCCAGCAGCGCCCAGGCCAGCCATGCCCCGGTGGAAATCGGATGTGGCGTGCGCAATTTCATGGGCTCCTTGGTTGTCGCTTAATGGTCCCAGAGAATACCCCTGGCGCTCACAAAAGGCAAATGAAGCTGAGATTTCCAGTATTGCGCCGGGGCGCGGCGATGTCAAATATGCGGGCTGGTGATCCTTTTTGAAGACGAACACTTGCTGGTGGCCAACAGGCCGGCCTGAACACGCATGCGCCCTCGCCTTATGCCGGCGAGGGTTTGTATGAGTGGCTGAAAAACAGCGGCCCGCGCCGGGCCGCCCTGGCCATTATCCACCGGCTGGACAAGGAAACCTCCGGCCTGATCGTTTTCGGCAAAACCACCCCGGCCAACCGCACTCTCACCCGGCAGTTCGAGGAGCGGGCCGTGCAAAAAAAATATGTTTTACTCACCGACCGGAAGACGGCTTTTGCCCGGCTGACCGCGCAGTCGTGGCTGAGGCGGGTGGGGGAAAGATACGCGGGCCTGCCCACCGGGGCGAAAGGCGGGGCCGCCAGGACCGCCTTCCGCCTGGTCCAGCCGCCGCCGCCGCGGCCCGGCGGCCTGGAGGGCTGCTTTGTCTGGGAGGCCGAACCCGCCACCGGCCGCACGCACCAGATCCGCGTCCACGCCGCCGCGCATGGGTTCCCGATTTTGGGCGACACGCTTTACGGCGGGACGCCGGCGGCGCGGGTTTATCTGCACGCGGCGCAACTGGGCTTTCGCCATCCCGCCAGCGGGGAAAACGTTTTGTTTGACGCGCCGCCGGATTTTTCCGCCGATCCGCGCGCGGCGCTGCGCGCGGCCCTCATTGATCCGGGCGCCACCGACGCCTTCCGCCTCCTGCACGGCGCGGCGGACGGCTGGCCCGGTTTGTACGCGGACCGGCTGGGCGGATACCTGCTGGCGCAATCGGCGGGAGTGATGACCGGGGAGGAGCGCGCCTGGGTGGAGGAATTGGGGCGGCGGTTTGCCGCGCGCGGCCTTTATCACAAAATCCTCCGGCGCCAGCCGGTCGGCGGCCAGGGGCGGGAAACCGCGCCGCAATGGCTGGCGGGGGAAAAGGCGCCGGAGGAAATTCTGGCGCGGGAAAACGGCCTGCGCTTCGCCCTGCGCCTGGCCGAAGGTTATTCGGCCGGGCTGTTCCTCGATCAGCGGGAAAACCGGCGGCGGTTGTTGACAGGTTGGATCGCGCCGGATTTCAGCCTCGCCCGGCCGGCCCGGGTCCTCAACGCCTTTGCCTACACCTGCGCCTTTTCGGTTTGCGCGGCGGCGGGCGGCGCGCAGGTGGCCAGCCTGGATCTTTCCAAAAAATACCTGGAATGGGGAAAACGCAATTTTGCCCTCAATGGCCTGGAACCCTCCGCCCACGAATTCATTTTTGGCGAGGCCTTTGGCTGGTTGCGGCGCCTGGCCAAAAAGGGACGTCTGTTCGACGCCATCATTTTGGACCCGCCCACCTTTTCGCGCTCCAAGGAACACGGCGTTTTCCAGGCGGAAAAAGATTACGGAACGCTCGTCGCCGCCGCGCTGCCCTTGCTGGCGCGCGACGGCATTCTCCTGGCTTCGACCAACGCCGCGACTTTGCAACCGGAGCGATTCCTGGAAATGGTGGCGGCGGCCATCACCGGCAGGCCGCCGCGTTACGCAGCAGCATTACGTTCCGCAGCCCCCGGATTTTCCGGTGCATCGCCAGAGCCGCCTACTTGAAGACGGTCTGGCTGCGCGTCGCCTGAGTGATTTCCATCTCGTAGCGGGAAACAAAGTAAGGCCCGACCTCCCGGTCACTATGATGCCTGAAGCCAAATTCCTCGTAGAAGGCGCGCAACCTCGGACGCGAAGCTTCGCAGTCCAGCCGGAGCCAGCGCCTGCCTAGAAAGCGCGCCCGCGCCACCGCCCAGTCCAGCAAGGCGCGCGACACGCCCGTTCCGGCAAAGCGCAGGCGCACGGCCAGGCGATGCACGAAGGCCGATTCCCCGGCCGGCACATCCGGCCAGAAGAGCGCATCGTCAAGTTGAAATTTCACGGTGCCGGCGGCTTCCCCGCCGCATTCAGCCAGGTAAATCAGGCCGGCTTCCACATCGGCGGCCAGGCGGGCGGGAACCAACTCGCTGTCGCGCCACATCACCCGTCCGCTCTCTTCGACCCAGCGCGCCGCCTCCCGCAATATGGCCACCACCGAGTCGGTGTCTCGCGCGGTCGCCTGGCGGATGAAAGGCCGCATGGGAACTGGTGCAAGGCTCATAGCAGATCTGGCGTAAAGGAGCGGCGGGCTGTTACTGCAGGATTGAAGTCCCGGAGCAAAGCTAGGCGCGCAGGTTTCATTAGCAGGCAGGCGGAAAAGTTGCCCTGGAGCGGGCGGTTGTCAACTTATTGTGAAAGGCCGCTGCCATGAGTGGCCTGTCGTAAGATTGATAATTGATAAAAAGGCCAAAATCTTTCCTTGACAGCGCGCCCGTTGCTATACAAGACTGGCCGCTTATATGACTAACCTTCACAACCTGACCGTTGCCCAACTGCGCAAAGTGGTGGCAATCAAAGAAAGAATAGAAGCCTGGCAAAGCAAGCTGGACTCCATTGCCGGCGGTGCGGCGGCCCCTGAGCCATCGGGCCCGGCAGGCGCAAGAAGCGCCGCATGTCGGCCGCGGCGCGCGCCCGCATCGGCGCGGCCCAGAGGGCGCGCTGGGCCAAAGCCAGGAGAGGCAGGAAAGCTTCCGCCCGGGCCGCCGCTCCTGTAAAGAAGAAGAAACGGAAAGTCAGCGCGGCCGCCCGGGCCAAGCTTTCCGCCATAGCCAAAGCCCGTTGGGCGAAAGTCAAGGCTTCAGGCAAATCAACGCTTTGATTCCCCGCCGGGACGCCTGGCGCCGGAGTGAAAAGAGCTGAAGGTTTCCTTTGAAACTCCGGGGATGCATTGTCTTGCCCAACGGCGCGCCCAAGGCGCCAGACCGGACTTTTCATCCGGTCCGTCCCATCTGTCTGACTCGGCCGCCGCCGCATTCCCGTGGCGGCGGTTTAGCTCAGGGCCGCCAAAAGGCAGACGGCGCACAAGGCGATGGTGGCGCCGATAAAACGGACCGCCCGCTGCTGGTTCCGCAAATAAAATCCCGCGGCCACGCCCATGCCGTGCAACAACAGAGTCGCGGCCATGAACCCAAGGCTGAAGGAAAGGGCGCCGACCGACAGCGGCATTTCGTGGCCGTGGGCGTAGCCGTGAAACAAGGCGAAAAGCCCGGCCAGGAACATGCCCCAGCTTGGTTGCAAGCGCGTGGCGGTGGCGAGCAGCGCGCCCAAGACCAGCACGGACAGGGCGATGCCCAGTTCCACGCCCAACTGCCCGCCGGGCAGCGTGGCGCCGGTCAATCCCAGGAGGCCGCCCAAGCCCATCACGCCAACGAACGTCAGCGGGATCATCCAGACGGCGCGTCCGCGATGTTGCGCGGCCCAAAGCCCGACGGCGAACATGGCCAGCAGATGATCCAGCCCGCTGAACGGATGGGCGAAGCCCTCCCGCCAGCCGTGGGCAGTTCCCGGGACAATGTGGGCCGAAGCCAGGCCGGGCATGAGGAGAACGCCAGCCAGAGCCAGCACCGGTATTGAGAAAAATCTTTTCATAAGTCAGTGGAATAAAAAGTTGCCGTCAATTTCACGTTATCAGATTAACAAAACCATTCCCGCAAGTCAACGATTTGCCTTGGCCATTTATTGGTTATTTCACCCGCTTTCTTGCGACCGGGCGCGCGCGCTTCTTCTGATAAATGCCGGGATAATGGAGGGTCATGAATTTATCAGGGTCGGGCAGCGGCTGGAACCCAAATTGGGCATACAGCCCGTGCGCGTCGCGGGTGGCCAGCATGAGGCGTCTCACCCCCTGCAAATCGGGGTGGGCGAGAATGGCCCGCACCATCCTCTTGCCCAGGCCGCGCCCGCGGTGCCTTGGCGCCACAAAAACATCCGCCAGGTAAGCAAAGGTCGCCCGGTCGGTGATGACCCTCGCGAAGGCCACCTGCCGCCCGCGGCAAAACGCCCCGAAGCACCGGGAATGCCTCATGGAACGCTCCACCACCTTTCGCGGAATGTTCGCGGCCCAGTAAGAGCGGCGCAAAAAACCGTGGATGAAGCTGAGGTCGAACCGCCGCGGGTTGGTGGATATCTCATACGACGAATTCATAGCGCCAGACCTCAGAGCAATTCGAGGGTTCTGCGCAATTCCGCATCGGTGTTGTAAAAATGCGCCGAAATGCGCAAATACTGCCGCCCGGCGCGATCGCCCCGCAAGGACATCTCAATGCCCGCCTCACGCAGTTTCTGGAACAAGCCGGCCAAGTCCGCCGGCTCGGGCCGGCCCGGTAAAAGGAGATGATCCCGCTGGCGTTGAGCGGCGGAGCGTCGCCTTGCAGCACGGTCCAGCCCTTTTGCTGGAGGGCGGGAACGAGCCAGGCGCGCTTGCGCAACAACTCGGCGGCGATGTTTTCCACCCCCACCTCCAGCAACAATTCCAAGGCCGCCTGCAGGCCCACCAGCCCCAGCCAGTTGGCGGTGCCAGCCTCGTAACGCCGGGCGTCGGGCGGAAAAACCATTTTCTCCTGGGCCACAAACCCGGCCGAGCGGACATTATGCCAGCCGTAAATCGTGGGAAGCAGGGTTTGCTGCAATGATTTGCGCACATAAAAAAGCCCCGCGCCGCAGGGACTGAGCAGCCATTTTTGCGCCCCCGCCGCCAGGAAATCGAAATGCCTGGCCGCAATGGGGAAAGCGCCCAGGGTCTGGATTGCGTCCACCCCGAAAAGGATATTGCGCGCGCGCAGGCCCCGGCTGATGGTTTCCAGGTCGGGGCGGAATCCGGCCAGGAAATGGTTGCTGGCCAGGGCCACCAGGCGGGTTTGTTCGTCCACCTGGCCCATGACATCCACCGGCCGGATTTTCCCCAATTCGCGGACATTGAGCAGGCGCACCTGCACGCCCTTGGCCGCCAGCGCCATCCAGGGATAGACATTGGAGGGATAGTCGTCGAAATAGATCAGGATATTGTCGCCCTTGCGCAGAGGCAGCCCGGCGGCGGCCACGCTCAAGGCTAGGGAAGTCGGCCCCACGAACGCGATCTCCTCCTCTTGCGCCCCGATCAGGCGCGCGGCCAGTTGACGGGTCAGCCGGAGGCGCGATTCCGGCACCGGCGCATCCTGGGAGCCCTGGGAGCATTGCAGGGCGTACTCGCGCACCGCCTCGGCGACCCGGCGCGGGAGGGGGCTGGCCGCGGAATGGGCCAGGAAAATCTTCGCGCGCGCCACTGGAAACTCGTGCCGGCGCAATTCTTCGTTGGAGTGCAGTTCGTCAATGGTCATGCGATGGCGGGTCATCTGTGCTATTTAAAACCTTTCAAAGCCGCATCCAAGTCGCTCCCTGGACCGTAGATTTTGTACCAAGAAGAAATAATCTGCCAGGCGATGAGCAACAGCACGATGTAATACACCAACTTGGGCGACCATTCGGCAACGGCGCGCATTTTGCGGCTGCCCTCCTCCTGGTAATGCCGGTGCAGCCGTCCCAGCGTCTCGTCGAGCGACCCGCTGATTTCGCCCGTGGCGTAAAGGCTGGCGAACATCTCGGGAAACTCCGGCGATGCCTTGATCAATTCGGCTGGCGTGGCCCCGGATTCGACGGCCTCCTTCCAGCCGCGCACGGCCCGGCCCAACGCGGGGGAACCGCTGGCCGCCACCGCCAGGTCCCAGGCACTGGTGATGAGGACTCCCGCATTGAGCAGCGCCTCCAACGCCGCCGCCAGCCGCGCCAGCGCCAGGCAGCGCCGCGCCGTGCCCAGCACGGGAATGGGGCGGAGAGTGTTTTCCACCACCGTGCGCCATTTTTCCCCGTGCCGTCCCTGGCCGGCAAAAATGAGGAAGGCGGCGGCGGCATAAATGGGAACCAGGATCCCCAGGACCAGAAACGAAAACCGCATCAAACCATGTCCGTGCTGGATAAAATCAATAAAAGCAAAAACGAGAACCGCGAAATGAAACAGAAAAGCCGGATACATCAAATCCGAAATCACCTTGCGCGCCATTTGCGACCGTTCCTCGTAATAAATGGCGAGCAATTTGAAGCAGGCGTCCAAACGGCCGCTCCGCTCCCCCGCATTGACCAAGGCGGCATCGAAGGCCGGCATCCAGCCGCCCATGCGCGCCACCGCGTCGCCCACGGTTGCCCCCTGGCGCAAATGCTCCTGCAATTGGGCAATGGGCGCGCGCAGGGCGCGAGAGGGGGGATTGCTCTGAAGCTGTTCGAGCGCCTTGGGGGCGGTCAAGCCGGCCGAGAGCAGGACGCCGAGAGTATGATACAATTCGGCGCGGTGCTTCAGTTGCCCAGGCGTAATAATCAATGGCATGAAGAGCGGTTTCCGATCTGCGACCGATGGCGGCGGCCAACTGACTGAGCCTCTGACATGCCGCCAGCGAGCGGGACTGGCGATTGGCGCCCGGCCACCGGCCCATTGCCTCTCCCTCACCCGATCAGCTTGTCAAACTGCGCCTTCATATCGCGCTTGGAAACCATGCCGACAATCTGTCCGGCCACCTCGCCGTTTTTGAACAGAAGAAAAGTGGGGATGGCACGCACGCCGAAATCAGCGGCCAGTTGTTGATCTTCATCAATGTTGACCTTGCCAATGCGAACGCGGTTGTCGTACTCGCCGGCCAGTTCGTCGAGGACGGGGGCGACCTGCTTGCATGGCCCGCACCATTCGGCCCAGAAATCCACCACCACCGGCACCGGCGACTTGAGCACTTCCTGCTCAAAATTTGCCTTGTTGAGTTTGACGATATTAAGGGCAGTCATAATTCAAAGGTCAATTGCGGGTAAGCCCATCAATGCCGCCCAGAACCAGAAACAAGCAGGAGCCAACGGCGGCCAGCGCCGCCACCATCGCGACAATGGCCAGAACCTTGTCCAGCGTGCCAATGCCGGCGACCGGCGCCACATAAGCAGCCGGACGCGGAGCGGGCACCGGCGGAGCCGGTTGCCGGGCCGTCCCCGCCGCGCCCGCGCGGGAAGCCGGCGGGGCCGAAGGCGCTGCCGCCCGTGGAGCGGCCGGTGCGGCCGGCGCGGCGACGGGCGCGGCCGTCCCGGGCGAACTGGGCGGCCCGCCTTGAGCCAGCGACGGCAACTTGATCGTCGGGGCCGAAGTCGGCTTGGGAGGCAAATTGATGCGGACGGTTTCCTTCTTGGGCTGAACCTTGGAGGCTTCAGCCGGTTTGGGCGGCATCGCGCCACCAGGCAGATTTGGAATATTCTCTGACATAGTTTCCTTTTGTGCCAATAAGCTAGAGTTGCCGCCGCCCGGTGTCAAATCCGAATTCCCCGCCATCCCCGGCCTGACCCGGCCGGCGTCCGCTTTTTCGGCCGGAAGACTGAGGAGTCAAGACCGTGGGCCAAACCCGCCGGACTCCCTGCCCTCACCGCGGGACTCCCGGGAAGGGCCGCGCGATTCTCTCCCGCCAGAGCCTGGGGGACGTTCCTCGCGCGGGCGGGCGATGTTGACCGTCAGCGCCCGCTCTTGCAGGGGTTTGCCGTGGAACAATTCGATGGCCTTGGCCGCCTCGGCCGCGGAAGCCATTTCCACGAAGGCAAATCCGCGGGATTTGCCCGTGAATTTGTCCATCATCAGGTTGACGGAACTGACGGTGCCCGCCCCGGCGAAGCAATTCCGCAGATCCTCTTCGGTGGTGTTGTAAGAGAGGTTGCCGATGAATAATCTTGTGTCGCTCATGTGTGTATTAGCCGCTGAGAAGCCCGCAGACTACCGCGTTTGGCCCGAGGCGAAACATCCAACGCGCCTTGATTTTTGGATTTAGGTCGTCAATTTACTTTTCAGTCTCTGTTTGTCTTTTCTGGCGCGATCTTGCGTTTTTAGCGGGCCTTCCGCCGGGAGTCAACACAATCCGGCGTTTTCCGCGCATTTTTTTTACTCCCCCGGGTAGTGCAACCCCCAGGGCGCCCGCACGGCGTCCAGCGTTTTCATTATGGCCAGGGTCTCATCCAGCGGCATGAGGGTGCTCTCCAGCCGCCCCTGCCTCAGGCAGTGGATGAATTCCGCCGCCTCGAATTGAAAGCCGTTCCCCGCGTAAGGCATGTCGAAATGCTCCCTTTTGCCCCAGGCCCGCCTCAGCGTCATCCGGCTTGGTTTCCACCAGGGGCTCTGGAGCTGGATGGACCCGCTTTGGCCAATAATCTCCGCCTCGCCAGGGGTGTCGGCCCGCAAACCGGCAAAAAGGGTGGCGACGGCGCCGCTTTGGTAATGGAAAATCATGGCCGCCTGATAATCCACACCCGAAGGCCCCATCTCCGCCGCGCTACAGATTTGGGCCGGCGACCCCAGGATCATGGAGGCGAGGGAAACCGGATAAATCCCCACATCCAGCAACGCGCCGCCGCCCAGGGCGCGGTTGAAAAGCCGCCCTTCCGGGGAAAACTGGCTCCGAAAGCTAAAATGAGCCGCGACCAGCCGCACCCCGCCCACGGCCCCATCAGCCAGCAATTGGCGCAACCGCGCCATCACGGGGAAGGCCCGGGTCCACATCCCCTCCATCACCAGTAATTTCCTGGCGCGCGCGCAGCGGATGACCTGCTCCGCCTGGCTGGCATTGATGGCAAAGGGCTTCTCGCACAGCACCGCCTTTCCCGCCTCCAGGCAGAGGAGCGAAATCTCCGCGTGAAAAGGATGAGGCACGGCCACATACACCGCCTCCACCGCCCGGTCCTCCGCCAGCGCGGCGTAACTGCCGTGGCGGTGCGGCGCCCCCCAGCGCGCGCCGAAACTTTCCGCCGCCGCCTTGGAGCGCGAGCCGACCGCCACCAGCCGGGCCTCCGGCATCGCCGTCAAGTCCTGCGCAAATTTATTGGCGATATGGCCGGTGCCGATAATCCCCCAGCTCACAGGTTGCATTTGGATTAGTGATGTATGATGTTGCGCGTTCTGGCGTTTCGGCAGGCCTTGGGAATGTCCAGCTTAACTTCGGCTTCGTTTTTGCGCTTTGCTCTTGTGAACCTTATAGTGAGGCCCTGTTTCGTGTAATTGGAGGGGTTTAGTTGCCCCAAGCCATTGCGCCCATTGCTCAATAAGGCTGTCCAATTCAGCATGACAAGGCTCCTGGGCAAAAAACGTGAAGTCGTTGATGATGTGGTGTCGGCTGACCTTCTTCGGAGGTTGTTTTTCGATTTGGTCTGGCCCAAAAAGCGTCAGATTGGCCTCCGCCTCCACTTCTGGCTCAGAAGATTCCTGCCTCGTCACAAAGTCACCCATCGGCTCAAGACCTTGGCCGAAGCGACGAAGGGTTGCGCTGATCGCCTCACGGCTGTTGTCCACCCCGATCCAGGAACGTCCCAGATGGGAAGCCGCGCCTAAGGTCGTGCCGGAACCGGAGAAGCAATCCAGGACCAGATCGCCAGCATTGCTGGAGGCCTCGATGATTCGCGCCAGCAAGTCCGGATTCTTCTCGGTGGGGTAGCCGGACACGGCGATGTTCTGATTGTGGGCGTCGCGAAAATCCAACCAGATGTCTTGCACAGGGATGCCGTCGCTTTGATCGAAGAAAATCTTTCGGCGGGGGTTGCCGCTGGGAGACCAATAGATTTCGCCCCGCGCATCCATCTGGTCGAGCACCCGGGGCGGATATTGCCAGTGTTTGCCGGGAGGGGGCAGTTTGCCGCGCCACAACTGACCCGTTTCTCCATTGCGCACACCCGGCGCATGCACGGGCACCTTCTTGTAGAGCCGGCCCGTCCCGTTCTCCAAATACTGGTATTCTTTGGCGGCTTTTTCTTCTGTCCATGGATCCACCGGGCGATGCCAGACGTAGTTTTGACCCCTGGTGTAGAACAAGATGAAGTCAGCGATGTTCCCATAAACTTTTCGCGTGTAGTTCTTTGGATTGCACTTCTTGCGCGTTATCCAATTGCGAAAATTGGTCCGTCCAAACACTTCGTCCATCAGCGCTTTGACCAGGAACGCCATATTGTCGTCCAAGTGAACATAGATGGAACCGTCATCGGCCAGGATCTCCCGCAACAAGATCAGACGTTCGCGAAGAAATTCCAAATAGTGGGCGCCTTCCCTCAGGTCCGTGTAGGCATCATTTTGGCTGCGCGATTGGAAAATGCTCTTGGTCGCATACGGTGGGTCAATATAAATGAGACGAACTTTTCCGCACACCGTGGGATTGCGCGCCAGCGCAGCCAAAATGCCGAGGTTGTCGCCGTAATATAGTCGGTTACATGCCGGCTGATCGTTGTCCTTTGGCCACAATCGGCGGCAAACCGCAGGGGGCGTTCTCAGAATCTCCTCACGGTTCTTCTTCCCTTCGTAAGCAAGATGGACATCCGTGTTGCTGGCATCGCTTCCGTTCCCAAGAGTAGTGTCTTGCGGGCTTTGCCATTTTGTTCTGGGAATTCCAGTTGCCATATCGGTTTCCTTACGAAAGCAGCCACTCAAGCGTTATCCGTTCCGGCACCATCCGGAGGGTGGCGACCAGAATCTTGCCGGGTCGGCTTCGCTCCAAACGGGCATAGTCATCCCACATGGAGCCGAGCAACAGACCGGGGCCGTCGTTAATGAAGATGACTTTTGGGCCAAGCCTGTGTTTTCGGGCATAGCTCAGAATCTCATCGGCACAGTTTTGGTAACCTCCGGTGCGGTCGTCTTCTTGAGACCCGCCCCGGTCGGAGTCATATCGGGCCAAGCCTATCGCGAGAAGCTCCCTTCCAGTGATGTCGTAAACCACAAAGTCAACCGGGCGGTCCGGTTTGGGATATTTCTCGAAAATATTTCCGAGCAGAATATCCTTGCCCGCTCGTTCCGGTCCCTGGATCACCAAATCAGGCAAAGTGGAGCGGAACAACGCAAAGAACCGTTCTGTAAGATCGTAGCCTTTCTTGCCACGGTCTTTATATTCCCACAAAACCGCGCACAATGCCTCGTCCGGCATCGGGCGCGACATGAACGCTGCATGGACCTTCTGAATTGGGCGGAAACCTTTCCCAAATTCCTCGCAGATGGTCGCCGCTTTGGATTTGTGTTTGAGCATTTCCACGGGCGTTTCGGGACTGACATATTTCCGAAAAACGCGCGCGAGTTGGACTCTCATAGCGCCGTCGGGCTCCCCGGCGATTTGCAGGAACAATCGGACCGACGACTCCGAGGACCGCAGAAGCTGGCCAAAGCGAACTAGTACCGGTTTGTAAAGCTCGCAAGCATCTTTGAGAATGTCAGGGTAATACTCGCCCGTGGCGAGAGTAAGCCAGTTCCTTGCATCCGCTTTGTAATCGGCGAAAGCCTTTGGTTTGTCTTTACGAGCTTGTTTCAAGTTTTGTTTCCCATTATTCCAACATTGACGGCCCGAATCAACGCAATCCTCATGCCCCATTTGCTCACTGCCCCTGCTTCCCCGCCGCCCGCACCACGATTTCCTCCCCCGCCTTCCACGGGTGCTCGGTTTTGTCCACGATCAGCGTGCGCGGCAGCACCTCGATCTGGTGCCCGCAAAGCCGCAGCGTAATCGTCCCCGGCAAATAAAGCGCGTCCTGCAACAGCATTTCGCCAAAAGGCAGATTGGTCGTCGCTTCGCGGAATTTTACCCGCTCGGCCAGATTCGCCCGCGCCACTTTGTCTTCCGGGAAACTCAATTTCTCCAAAATTTGCAGCGTCCGCTGGGAAATCTCCAACGACGGATGCCCGGCCGCGTCGGAAAAAAACGCAATCTCCCACGGCCCCTTGACCGCGCGCCGGTGCTCAATCAAGGAGAAAGCCGCGACGTAAAAAACCAGGGCCAGCCCGGCCGCCAGCGCCAGATGCCGGAACAGGCCGTCGTGGCGCGCGGGAATGGTGGGAGGCCCAGTCAAATTTTCACCTTGAACTGCTCCCCGGCCTTGAGGGACAGGGCGAAGCCGCAGAGCAGCCGGGGAATCTGTTCCAGGTCGCGCAGACTGATCAGCTCGACCGGCGAATGCATGTAGCGGTCGGGCAGGCTGATCAGCCCGCTGGGAATGCCGCCCCGTGTCCAGAAAATCACGTCCGTGTCCGTCCCGCTGGTCGCCGAAGTGGCCTCGTGCTGCAGCTTGATTTTTTGGGCGCGCGCCACCGCTTCCAGGCGCGCCATCACTGCGGGGTGGTTGCAAACCCCGTGGGTCAGGGTCGGCCCGCCGCCCACTTTGACATCCCCGTGCTGCTGTTGGCTGACGGTGGGATAATCGGTCGCGTGAGTCACATCCACCACCAGCGCCACATCCGGCTTGAGGGAGTAGGCAATCTGCCGCGCCCCCAGCAAACCGACTTCCTCCATGATATTGGAGACGGCCAGGATTTCGGCCTTCAGCTTCCGCCTGCCTTCCTGCGCCAGGCGCAAGGTCTCGGCCACGGCAAAGGTGCCGATGCGGTTGTCAAAGGCCCGGGCCACGGCCAGATCCCGGCGCAACAATTCAAAGGAGCCGGCCAGGGTGATGGGATCGCCCACCCGCACCAGCTTTTCCGCCTCCCCCCGGCTCCCCGCGCCGATGTCAATAAATAATTCATGGATTTTGGGCGGCTTCCCCTCCGGCTCCCCTTTGAGCAAATGCGGGGCGACATTGCCCACCACCCCCCGCACCGGCCCGCCCCGGGTGTGAATGACGACGCGCTGGGCCTTGGTGATGGCGGGATCCACCCCGCCGAGCTTGCGGACATAAACAAACCCCTCCGCATTAATATAATTGACGGCCAGGGAAATCTCATCGGCGTGCGCCGCCAGCATGAGGCGGGGCGACCCGCCCTTGTTCAGCACCGCCACCGCGTTGCCATAAGCGTCGCTAAAAGTTTCATCGGCAAAAGGCTGCACATAATCGAGCCAGACCCGCTGGCCGCGCGCCTCATGGCCGGAGGGGCTGGGCGTGTTGACCAGTTTTTCCAGAAACTGAAGTGATTCAGATCGCATGATTCCATTCTAAGCCGCGCCCCGGCACAAGCAATGCGGAAGGCGCGCCACGCCTTGATCTCTCCATGCGGTTGGGGGCATGGCCCCCCTGGGTCCGGGAAGTGAAATTAGCTGAAAACAGGTGAAAACAGGTGAAAATAACTGAAAAATGCCTCGGTGCAGGATTGCGCCCGTCCCCGGGGAATGGCGCTTAAATAAGGGAAGCCTTTCTTTTGGCCCGGGCCAGACGGCGGCGTTTATTGCGGCTCCAGGGCTGGCGGTATTGATGCCGCGATTTGTTCAAATGGGGGTATTTGGATCGTTTCTTGACAGCGCGCGGCTCCGCTCTTCCCGGACGCCTGGGCACCAGATCGGTCGCCAGCCTTCGGAGCAGCCGCTGCCATAATTGGCGGCGCCGTCCCCCTTTGTTCCGGGCGTGTCCGAGTTGTGCCAGTGCCTGCGTCCATTGCCGGAAGGCGTCCAGGCTGCCTTTGAAACTGATCCGATCCAAGTCCACGTTCTGGCTTTGCGCGGCTTCGGCCATGATCCAGCGCAGGAAATTATGGGCGGTGAGGAAGAGCAGGAGTTCTTTCTCCACCATGCGGGGACAGAGGCAATGCAGGCTCTGCATGCCCAGGGTGGTTTTGAGATCGTCCAGGCACAGTTCCATGCGCCAGCGCCGGGCATAAGCGGCCGCCAGTTCCTCCGCTGGAAAAAGCGCCGCATCCAACAGGGTCGTGACCAGGGTCAGGTGGCGGGTGCGGAAGCCGGCCCGGCTCAGGCGCGCGCGCAGCACCCGCACCGTGATCTGCGGCGGCAGTCCGAGCCATTCCAGGAACGAAAGCAGGGGCGAAGGCCGGCCGGGTTTGGACCAGGTAAAGAGCGCGTCCCAGTGACCCAGGCGTTGGCGGGCCTGGCGGAAATCCACCTTGCGGTTGCGCACGGAGACCCGCGCGAGCAAATCCACGCCCAGGAGTTGGAGGACGGCGGCGATAATATAAACCCCATAGGCGCGGTCGCCCAAGAGGATGTCGCCGGGGTGCAAAGCCGAGCGCAAGCCGTGGAGAAACAGAGCCAGTTCGGAGGAGCGCAGGCTGCCGGTGGCTTTGGCCAAAAGGGCGCCGCTGGCGGCGGAGAACAGAGCCACCACGCGCAGGTGGGGAAAGCCGCCGCCGGGCTGCAGGCTTTGGCTGGGGGGAAAGGCCGCCCGATTGGCCGGGGTGTCGGGCAGGTGGGTGCCGCTGCCATCGACCGCTTTCAACGGGCGGCCCTGTAGCAGCGTACTGGCCGGGGCGCGCTTTTCGGCGCTGTCGGCGCTGGCCGCGAAGGCTTGCTCCAGCAAGGCCAGGGGGAGTTTGGCGCGGGCCTGGCAATAGGCGCTGCTGTCCGGCTCCGGTTCCGGGCCTTGGACCAAGGCCAGCAGGGCCTGCACCTGAAGGACGACGTGGCGGCAGGAAGTGTTGGCTTGGAAGACTGGCCAGACCCAGCACCACCAGGTGCGAACCAGAGTGTAAACCTGCTCGCGGGAGTAGTCGCCGGCGGCCGGTTTTCGCAGGAGGTCGGTGGGCAAGGCGGGAGCCAGGCGGTCCTCGATCTGACTCAAGGTGGCGTGACGGAGGCGCGCCAGGCTGTGGGCACAGCGGCGGCCCGCCGCCGCCAGACGGGGCCGCCAGGCCGGGAAGAAGGGGGTGTCGGGCATAAGGCGGTATATATACCGCCTTATTGACACGTCTGCTACTCTTTTCTTTATGCCGACTCACAAAACAACCCGGCCAGCCCAATGGCAGGCCCAATACGCCCAATTACGCGACCGGCTGGCCAGAACCGGCTGGATCAGCGAGGGCTACGTGCAAGACCGCGGCCCCGGAGCAGGCGGCCCTTGTTATCAGTGGACCCGCAAGGTCAAAGGCAAAACGGTCAGTGTCGCTCTCTCCAAAGAACAATATGAGTGGCTCCATGACGCCATTGCCGAGTGGCGGGAGGTGCAAGCCACCATCAAAGCCATGCAACGCTTGAGCCGTCAGGTCTTGTTTGAAACCATCCCGCATCCCCCGCGTCGTAAGAGGCTGGGTAAGAAAGTTTTAGGTCTTATTTAAGCGCCATTCCCCGAGGACGGGCGCAGCAGCCTGCAAAGAGCCGGCGGCGGCGCACAAACCACGCGGCAAGAAATCCTCGGCGGCACGCCCGCGCAAAACAGGGCGCAAGGCGTGACGGATGTGGGAGCGGCGAAGTATGCGCGGCGGGCAGCGAAGTGGAGAATGAAGGGTTCACGGACTGAATCGCGTCGCGGCTCGACGGAGTCTTCCACCTTCGCCGAGCCTACGGCGGACAGGCGCCCTGCCGTGAGCGGTCAGATTTTTTGTTTTTCATTTTGCATTCGGCGTTTTGGCTTCGGCATTCTTCCCGCGGCATCATGCACCGCGATACGCTTGTCAAGGCCAGCCGCATCGTCGTCAAATTGGGCACCGGCGTCCTGACCGACAGCCGCAAGCAACCCGATTTGGCGCAGATGACGCAGTTGGCTGCCCAGATCGCCGCCCTCCGCGCCCAAGGCAGGGAGGTGGTCATCGTCAGCTCCGGCGCGGTGGGGGCGGGCATGGGGATTTTGGGCCATGAAAAACGGCCGGTGGAAACGGCGGAATTGCAGGCTTGCGCGGCGGTGGGCCAGCCGCGGCTGATGGCCCTTTACGAAAAGCTTTTCGGCGAGGCCGGACAGGGCGTGGCCCAGGTGCTGCTGACCCACGAGGACCTGGCACATCACGAGCGGCATCTCAACGCTCGCAGCACGCTGGTCGCGCTCCTGCGCCACGGCATCATCCCGGTCATCAATGAAAACGACGCGATTTCCTTCACGGAAATAAAGTTTGGGGACAACGACCAGCTTTCCGCGCTGGTGGCCTGCCTGCTGCCGGCCGACGCGCTGGTGATTTTGACGACGGTGGACGGCTTCATCGAAAACTTCGGCCAAGCCAATCCCAAAACCATCAGCGCGGTGGAACATCTGGACGCGGCCATGGAAAAGCAGGCGCGGGGCACGGAGAGCGCCACCGCCGTGGGGGGCATGGCCTCCAAACTGCAGGCCGCCAAGATGGTGATTCGTTCGGGCATTCCGCTGATCATCGCCTCCGGGAAAAAGAAAAACGCGCTGGCCCGCATCTTCGACGGGCGGGAAGAGGGGACCCTCTTTGTGGCGCAGCCGGCGAAATTGAAGGGGCGCAAACGCTGGATCGCGTTTTTCCATCATCCCAAGGGCGCGCTCTTTGTGGATGAAGGGGCCAAGCAGGCCCTGCGGGAAAGGGGCAAGAGCCTGCTCCCGCCCGGGGTGGCGCGCTGCGAAGGGGATTTCGCCGCCGGGGAAGTGGTGCGGGTGTGCGATTTGAACGGCACCGAGTTCGCCCGCGGGATCTGTGATGCTGATTCCAGCGCGATCAAAGCCCGCCAGGCCGCCGGGGTGCTGGTGCATCGGGATAACCTGGTGATACTTTGAATGCGCCGGGCAGACACCGATGAAGAAGAACCAAAAAAAAACCGCGCCGCGCCGGCCTTGGCTGGGAGAGCGGACACGCCGGGCGGGCCGCGGCGGGCAACCCCGATTGCATCGGGGCCCTGCCTTTGCCAGTTCGCCCAAAAGGGACCGGTTACAAAAATCCGCCGCCGCCATCGGCGAGTTGCTGGCGGTGATGGCCCGGCTGCGCGCGCCCGGCGGCTGCCCGTGGGACCGGGAACAGAATCATCAGACCCTGCGCTTCCACGCCGTGGAAGAGGCCTACGAATTGATGGACGCCATCGAAGCCGGGGACGACCAGGAAATGGCCGAGGAGCTGGGGGATTTGCTCTTGCAGGTGGTCTTTCACTGCCAGTTGGCCGGGGAGCGCGGCGCCTTTGATTTCGAGCAGGTCGCCCGCCGCCTCACCGAAAAGCTGGTGCGCCGCCACCCACACGTCTTCGGGGAGACGAAAGTCAAGAACGTGGATGAAGTCTGGGCCAACTGGGAAAAAATCAAGACCGCGGAAAAGCACGGGACGCGGCACGCTCGCCCTTCCGCGCTGGACGGCATCCCCAAACATTTGCCCGCGCTGCTGCGGGCCGAAAAACTGGCAAAGAAAGGGCGGAAGGCAAAACTCCTTTCTGCCGGCGAGAGTGGAAGCAAAGCATTGACGAAGGGGTCGCTGGCCAGGAAATTATTTGACCTGGCCGATGCGGCGCAGGCTCAAGGCTGGTGCGCCGAGGATCTGCTGCGCGGTGAAACCCAACGCCAGGAAAGGCGGCTCCGCAAAAAGGAACGCTTGCGGCACAAACATTGAAACGGCGGGAGGCACGAAGCAAAAGCTGGCGTGTCATTTTTCTGGAAGCAGCGAGACTTTCTCTGATTTGGCGGCGGCCCGAAGCGCCTGGTCCAATGTGGCCAGCGGGAGATCCCGCCGAATGGCCAGTTCCAGGTAAGCGGCATCGTAGCTGGTCAGCGTGTGCTTCTGCGCCAACAGGTGAGTCGCGCCCCATGCCTGGTTGACCGCCCCTTCGTCCACCTCAATGGGCAGCGACCGAAACAGCAGCAAGTGGCCGTTGATTTCCGTCCTGGTGGCTCGTTTTCGTCTCTCCGCACCCAGCAATGCGTTGGCGATTTCCCAATGCCAGAGCGGTGGCACAAAAGCTTTGGCACCTTGTCCGAGGGAATCGAGCGCTTTATCGGTTGGCGGCCCCGCCTCATCCTTCATGACCCAGGCCAGGGCAAACGAAGAATCCACGACGAAATTCATGGGCGGCCCTCGTTGATTAAGTCCTTCAGGCGCAGTCTGGGTTTAGCGGGAGGGTTCAGGGAGATGCGCCTGGATTTCATGGCGGCGATGGCGTTTTGGATTTCGCTCAAGCTTTGCCCTTTGGCGGGGAGGAGTTTGGCGACCTCCTCGCCGTGCAGGGTAATGGCAAAGCCTTCACCCTGGCGGGTACGCTCCAGAAGTTCCGAAAACTTCGCCTTGGCTTCGGATGCGGCGATGACGGTTGTGGCATTCATAAATCAATCTCAATACAATTTGACCGATCAATGACCAGTCTAGCACTAGAACGAGCTTTTGCCAAGAGAACGTTGCGAAGCCCCGTTCCTTTTTATTGCGCCGGCGGCGGCGGGGGTGTTTAGTGGTGGGTCAAATTTATGACTGATCCACGTTACAAGAAGCTGGCCGATCTGCTGGCCACCTATTCCACCGCGCTGAAGAAGGGCGACCGCATCCTGCTGGAGTTGATTGATGTGCCCGATGAGTTCGGGATCGAATTGATGAGGGCGGCGCGGCGCCGGGGCGCCCTGCCCCTGATCGAGGCGCGCCATACCCGGCTCAACCGGGAGCTGATGCGGCAAACCAGCGCGCCCCACGCCCGGCTGGTGCGCGACGTGGAGTTGTCCCGCATGAAACGGATGCAAGCCTACATCGCCGTGCGCGGGTCGGACAATTCCAGCGAAAGCGCCGATGTCCCCGGCCGGTTGATGAGCCTCTACAGCAAGACGACGCGCCCGGTGCAAAATTGGCGGGTGAACAAGACGCGCTGGTGCGTGCTGCGCTGGCCCTCGCCGAGCATGGCCCAGGCCGCCAACATGAGCACGGAGTCGTTTGAGAATTTTTATTTCCAGGTCTGCACCATGGATTATCCGAAAATGGCCCGGGCCATGGTGCCGCTGCAAAAGCTGATGAACCGAACCGACCGGGTGCGTCTGAAATCCCCGGGCACGGATTTGCAGTTTCGCATCAAAGGGATCGGGGCGATCCTGGCGGAGGGCAAGCGCAACATCCCCGACGGGGAAGTGTTCAGTTGTCCAATCAAAGACTCGGTGCAGGGCTGCATCCAATACAACACCCCCACGATTTATTCCGGCACTAAATTTGAGAATGTCCGGCTGGAGTTTCAGGACGGCAAAATCAGCAAAGCGACCTCCAACAACAACCGGCGCCTGAACGAAATCCTGGACACCGACCCGGGGGCGCGCTACATCGGCGAGTTTTCCCTCGGCTTCAACCCCCACATCCTCAACCCGATGTGCGACATTTTGTTTGACGAAAAGATCGCCGGCTCGCTGCATTTCACCCCCGGCCAGGCCTACGAGGACGCGGACAACGGCAACCGTTCGGCGGTGCATTGGGACCTGGTGCTGATCCAGCGGCCGGAATGGGGCGGGGGCGAGGTCTGGTTCGACGGCAAGCTCATCCGCAAGGACGGGCTGTTCCTGCCGCGCGAGTTGCAAGGGCTCAATCCCCGGAATTTGCGGTGAGGCTGGTCGCCGGCCTTCATCCCTTCAGGATGTGGAGGAACTGCTTCATGGCGGGGGAGAGGACCTTGTTCTTTTTGTAAAGGGCGGCCAGGGGACGGAACAGTTCGACCCCTTCGATCCTGACTTCGGCCAGGGTTTGCTTGGCCACTTCCTGCAGGACGGTGGCCTGGGGCACGATGGAGATGCCGGCCTCGATTTCCACGGCGCGCTTGACCGTTTCGATGTTGTCGAACTCCATGACCGTCTGCACCGTCACGCCGTGTTCCTTCAAGATTTTATCAATGGCTTTGCGCGTGGGAATATCGGGTTCGAAGCTGATGAATTTCTCGCCGTTGAGCTGGGATAATTTGATGGTTTTGTTTTTGGCCAGCGGATGCTGGGGATGGCAGATGAGCACCAGCACGTCCTTGCGCAGCGGGACCAACTCCAGCTTGGGGTCCTTGGTCGGATAAGCGACCAGGCCCAAATCCACCACGTTGCTCAAGACGTCCTCATAAACCTGGTTGGCCCGGCGGTATTCGACATGGACGTTGACGGTGGGAAAGAGCTTGAGGAATTTTTTCAGGTAGGGGGGCAGATCGTGCAGGCCGATGCTGTAAATGGTGGCCAGGCGGATGGTGCCGGAAATGATGTCCTTGATTTCCTGGAGGCGGTTGTGCAGGGAGTCATAGCTTTGGATGATCTGCTTGCTGTATTCGTAGAGGACCTGGCCCTCGCGGGTCAGGCGGAACTTCTTCTTGCTCCGCTCGATGAGGAGGGATTTGAATTGTCGCTCCAGCGAACTGATCTGCTGGCTGACGGCGGATTGCGTCACGTTGTTGATTTGGGCCGCTTTGGTGAAACTTTCCGTTTCAGTCAAATCACAAAAAACTTTCAAGCTTTCGACTTGCATTAGGCAATTGAAACGAAAAAAGACGATAAAGTCAACTAATGATTCGCAAGACTTATTGGCCGGGCGCGGGACAGGATTCTTCGGGGCTCGCCCTCCTCCTGACCTTCTCCCCCAGTGCTCGCTCGTGCCGGACGGAGAGAGAGAGGGACAAGGCTGCTGTCCGGGCGGCGCCACTGTGCGAAATTCCGCAATTTTCCCTGCGCGGCGGCTTTCCAGGAAGAATTATGTCTGGCGCCTTATTGGGCCTTTTTGCCGCCGGCCGGTTCGGCCTGGGCCGGGCCGGCGGGGCCTTCGGCCAGGGCGTGTTTGACGGCGCGGAGCAGGTCCTGGCTGGTGAAGGGCTTCTGCAGGTAGGGATCCTCCTCCTCCACCTTGTTGGACCGGACATAGCCGCTGCACCACAAGATGCGGGTGCGGGGCGCGATCTGGCGGATGTGCTCGGTCAATTCCCGCCCGCTCATGTTGGGCATGACCAGGTCAACCAGGACCAGATCAATCGAGTCCTTCCAGTGGGCAAAGAGCTCCAGGGCCTTGGCCCCGCTGTTGGCCGTCAGCACGGTGTAGCCGAAAGAGGAAAGCACCATCTGCCCCATGGTCAACAACAGATCCTCGTCGTCCACCATCAGGATGGTCTGCGCGCCGCGCAATTCGGCCAGGGTGAGCGGGGCTTCCCGCACGATTTTGTCGTTGGCCGGCAGATAAACGCGCACGGCGGCGCCCGCGCCGGGCCGGTTGGAAACGGCCACCCCGCCGCCGTGATTGGTCACGATGCCGTAAACCCAGGCCAGTCCCAGCCCGCGATGCTGGCTGCCCTTGGTGGTGAAAAACGGCTCAAAGACATGCGGCATGACTTCCTCCGAAATCCCCTCCCCGTTGTCGGAAACCTCCAGGCAGACATAATTGCCCGCGTTTAATTTGGCCGTGCCTTCCTCCATCGCCTGGGTCAATTCCACATTGCGCGTCTCCACCGTGATCTTGCCGTCGCTCTTGATGGCTTCGACGGCGTTTTCCAGGATGCGGACCAGGGCCTGCTGCATTTTGGCCTCGTCGAAATTGACGGTGAACAGCTTGCGTTCCAATTGCCGGAAAATGGGGACGGGATGGGGCAGGGAATTCTGCAACGCCTCCACCGTCCGCTCCAGCAAGGTGTTGAGGTTGCCGGCGGTTTGCACCCGCGCGTCCTTGTCCTGCAGACTGAAGGAAGCCAGGTCGCCGGCCACTTCGGCCGCTTTGTCAGCCGATTTTTCGATTTCGACCAGCGAGCTGCGCCAGGGATGGCCCGGCTCGGCCTTGCTTAAGAGCAGGGAGGTGTGCCCCAGGATGCTGGTCAGGGCGTTGTTGAAATCCAGCGCCACTGATCGCGCCAGTTGCAGGGCGCAGTCCAGCTTTTGCCGCTGCACCAAATGGGCCTCCAACCCCGCCGGGCTGGCCGCGCTCCCCGGCGCGGCCGGGGCCGGTTCCTTGAGCAATTGGAGCAGGCAAACATCGTCCGGCGGCAGGCAGGTCAACTGCACCAGAAAGGTCGCCGGCAGGCCGCTCTTGAGCCGGAACTTGAGGCGGGGCAGCAGGGTGGGCGCGGGCAACGCCAGAAATTGCACCAGCGAATCCTGGTTTTCCTGGGACCAGATGGTTCCGAGCTTGGCGTCCGGCTTTTCGATGGTGGCGCCGAAGGCCCGCACCGCGGCGCGATTGGCCCGGACCACCTGGCCGTTCTTGCGCAGCAGAAAGGCCGGCCAATCGGCCTCCTGCAACAGAAAATCGCCCTCCGTTTTGACCGGCGCGGCCGCCCCCGCAACTCCGGCCGGCGCGGCGGCCGCCCCGGCGGCGCTCTCCTTAAAAAACTGCCACAAGATCCATTTGCTTTGCGCCGCCGCACATATTTGCGCATGAAAGGACATGATCGTGCCGCTTTCCGCCCGCAACTGGACGGGCAGCCCTTCGCCCTGCGCCGGCTCGGCCAGAAACTTTTCCGGGGCCGCCGCGTTCTCCGCCGCCCAGATACCCCCCAAAGGCGCGCCCTTGCGCGCGGCGGCTCCAAAAACGCGCGCCGCGGCGGGATTGGCCCGGACGATCGCACCGGCCTTGTCCACCACCAGCGCCGGCCAGTCGGCGTTGGTCAGGGCAAAGGGCACTTCCATCGCCTCGAGAAACGTCGCGGGCGGCGAGCCGGCCGATTCCCGCGGGCGCAGCGGGGAGGTTTCCGACGCGCCGGGAGCCGGGCCGCCGAACAATTGCAAAAGATAGTAATTCCGGCCTTCGCGGGAGAGTTTGGTGACGCGGGACTGAAAGCGCCCTTTTTGTCCGCCGAGGCAGGTGAGCTTCATTTCGCCCGGTTTGCCCGCCGCCTCCTGGTCGGCCAGAAAGCGGTCCAGCTTAATGCCATTGCTCCCGTCGCCGTCATCCAGGAGGGCGGACAGTGAAGCGACCCCTTGGACGGCGGTTCCAAAAAGCTGGCAGGCGGCACGATTGGCCCGGCAAATGGCGCCGCTTTCCTCCAGGAGCAATGCCGGCCATCCCGCTTTTTCCAGGACAAAGTCGGTCTGTCGTCTCATCAGCCAGAATCAATACCCTGTTTTCCTGTTCCTCTCAAACTAAATTGAGCGGCTTGGAAATAAGTCAGGATTGGGGATCAGAATCAGGATTAACGCGCGGGTGGAGCGGGCGGCCCGCCCTGCCGCCGGGCCGCCGCCCCTGCGGCAGATAACCTGCCACCATTCTGTAAAAAAACGCGTCTGACGGCAGGATGCCGCCCCCCGTTCCAGCCAAGCGTGGCGCTGTCAGATGGGTCCGGGTTTGCTTTGAGCTGCGCTTTGCGCTTGCGTGGGACGGGCCAGGGCGTAATTTCACGGGCGTTGAATTCTAATTTGCAGATATGAGCGCCACGCCATTAACAACGTCAGAAATCACGGAAATCATTGCCGGCTTGAACCGCTTGGCGCGGAATTTGTGGTGGACCTGGAACCAGGGGCCCCAGGAAGTATTCGCCGAGCTTTCGCCGCGCTGCTGGCAGAATCTCTACCATAACGCGGTGGCCGTGCTGCGGGAAGTCTCCGATTACGAACTGCGCATGCGGCTGCAGGACGTGGAATTCGCGCGCCGGGTGCGGCTGGTGCTGCGCGATTTCGAGGCCTATCTGCGCGACCAGCAGACCTGGGGGCGGCAAAACGCGCCGGAACTGATCAAGAATCCGGTGGCGTATTTTTCGGCTGAATTCGGTTTTCACGAGACGCTGCCCATCGCGGCGGGCGGTCTGGGGATTTTGGCGGGGGACCACGCCAAGTCGGCCAGCGACCTGGACCTTGGTTTTGCCGGAATCAGCCTCTTTTATCGGGAGGGTTACTTTCAGCAGGTGATCAACCAGGACAACTGGCAGACCGAACATTACACTCTGCTCCACCCGCGGGACCTGCCGCTGGAACCGGTGCTGGACAGCAAAGGCGAGCCGCTGGTCTGCGTGGTGGACATTGACTTGACGGAGGTTTTCTTCCACGCCTGGAAGGTCAATGTGGGGCGCACCGTGGTTTATTTGCTGGACTCCAACCGCCCGGAAAACCCGGAGCATCACCGGGACCTGACGCGGCGGGTCTATGGCGGGGACAACGCCATGCGGATCATGCAGGAGGTGCTGCTGGGAGTCGGCGGGGTGCGGCTCTTGCGCGCCTTGGGCGTGCAGCCGCGGGTCTTTCACATGAACGAAGGGCACGCCGCCTTCCTCACGCTGGAGTTGATCCGGGAAAAACTGGCCGCGGGCCTGACCTTCGCGCAGGCGGCGGCCAAAACCAGGGAGCAGTGCATTTTCACCACCCATACCCCGGTGGAGGCGGGCCACGACCGCTTCGGCCGGGACCTCATGGCCTACTCCCTGATGAAAATCATGGGCCAGTTGGGAATTCCGCTCGAAGAAATGATGGCGCTGGGACGGGTGGACCCCAAGAACCAGAGCGAACCGTTCTGCATGACCGTGCTGGGCTTGAAACACTCCCGCGCCGCCAACGCAGTGAGCCAACTCCACGGCGAAGTCAGCCGGCGCATGTGGCACGGCCTCTGGCCCGGCAAGAAAGTGGAGGAAGTGCCCATCGGCCATATCACCAACGGCATCCATTTGATGGGCTGGATGAAAGGGCCGGTGCGCCGCTTCTGGCAGCGCAAACTTTCCGGCGCCGCCGCCCCTCCCACCTCCGGGCCGAGGCCGGCGACACCACGGCCTTCTGGCGGCGCGTTCACGGCATGGGGATGGAGCAGGAAGTCAATTCGGCGGAATTCTGGAAAAAAATCGCCGATCCGGCTTTCATTTCCGACGAGGAGCTCTGGGCCTTGCGCTTCAAGCTGCGGCGCGAACTGATCGAATTCGCCCGCCGCCGCCTCCTCATCCAGGGCCAGCGCCTGGCGCAAGCGGATTTCATCGCCTTCGATCAATTGCTCAATCCCGACGCCCTTACCATCGGTTTTGCCCGGCGTTTTGCCACCTACAAGCGGGCCCCGCTGATTTTCGACCACTTTGAAAGCATCGTCAAACTGGCCCACGACCGGCAGCGCCCCGTGCAGTTTATTTATTCCGGCAAGGCCCATCCGCGCGACGACGACGGCAAGCGCTTCATCCAGCGCATCATTCATTTGAGCAAGTTCAGCGAGCTGAAAGGGCACTTGGTCTTTATTGAGAATTATGACGTCCACGTCGCCCGCCAAATGGTTTCCGGCTGCGACGTTTGGCTCAACAATCCCCGCCGCCCCCTGGAGGCCTCCGGCACCAGCGGCCAAAAGGCCGGCTGCCACGGCTGCCTGAATCTGAGCATCATGGACGGCTGGTGGCGGGAAGCCTTCGACGGCACCAATGGTTTTGCCATCGGCGACGATTCCCATCCCGACTCCATCGAGGAGCAGGACCGCCGGGACAGCGCCAACCTGTATCAGGCCCTGACGGAGCAAGTGATCCCGGCCTTCTTCAACCGGGACGAGAGCGGCATTCCGCGCCGCTGGGTGGCGATGATGCGGCGGGCCATGGTCACGCTCGTCCCCACATACAACACCTGGCGCATGGTCCAGGAATACACCGCCAAGTACTACTTGCCGCTGGCCGCGCGCTCTTCGCGGGCGTCCATCAAGTAATCAAGGTAAAAACACAGCCGCGGCTTTAATTCGGTTCGCGACACAATGGCGTCAATCAAACCATGCTCCAACAGGAATTCGGCGGTTTGAAAACCGGGCGGCAATTCCGCCTGCGTCGTGTCTTTGATCACCCGCGGCCCGGCAAAACCGATCATGGCCCCTGGCTCCGCCAAAATCAAATCGCCCACCGTGGCAAAACTGGCCATGACCCCGGCCATGGTCGGGTCGGTCAACAAACTGATGTAAGGCAGCTTGCTTTTGGCGTAATACGCCAGCGCCCCGCAGGTCTTGGCCATTTGCATGAGGCTGAACATGCCCTCATACATGCGCGCCCCGCCGCTGGTGGAAATGATGATGAGCGGCAGGCACCGCGCCGTGGCTGATTCGATCAGCCGGGTCAGCCTTTCCCCCACCACCGAACCCATCGAGCCGCCCAAAAAACCAAAATCCATCACCCCCAATGCCACCCGATGCCGCCCGATCCGCCCGATCCCGGTGCAGACCGCATCCTTCAGGCCGGTGGATTTCTGATACTGGTCCAGCTTGGCCGTGTAGGAGGATGGCCCCGTAAAATTCAGCACGTCCACACTTTCCATCGAAGCGTCGTTCTCCTCAAACGAGCAGGTCTCCACCAGCGTGTGAATCCGTTCGCGCGCGGAAATGGGGAAATGGAAGCCGCATTTCGGGCAAACCTTCAGGTTCGTGTCCAACTCCTTGTCGTAAATCATGCTCGAGCACTTTTTGCATTTGGTCCAGATGCCTTCCGGAATGTCCCGTTTGCGCGATTTCGCGCTGCTCAGCTTGGGCTTCTTGGCGAAGGTCGTGGGCGCCTCGCCCGCGGGGTGGGCCACCGCCGGCTCCGGCGTCTCGATGCCGAGGGTCTTGCGGACAAATGACGTCGTGTTCATCTTCGGAACGTGTTCCATGCAAGGAATTCTTTCATTGATCTTGACCGATACCAGGACATAGCCGTCACAACGCGGCCTGAGATTAACGGCGCCGGCCCAAGCCGTCAAGTCCCGTGTCCCGCCGCCGCCCGTGCCACTGTCCAAACACAGACCTCCCCCGCCCCGGCCCTGCGCAAGGCCTGGGCGCAGGCGTTGCTGGTCGCCCCGGTGGTCAGGACATCATCCAGCAGCACGATTTTTTCGCCAGTCAATTTTTTCCCGCCGCAAAACGCGAAGGCCTGGTGGACATTGGCCGCGCGTTGTTCGCGCGTGAGCTTGGTCTGGGTCATGGTGGGTCTGACACGCCGGAGCAGCCCGGCGTTCACCGGGATGTTCACGGCGCGCCCCAGCCGGGCGGCCAGGCGCTCCGCCTGGTTGAATTCGCGCTCGCGTTTTTTCACCGCATACAGCGGCACCGGCACGATGAAATCCCAGGCTTCCGCCGCCAGGGCGGGCGCGGCGCAGGCAATGAGCAGGCCGGCCAAAAACGGCTCAAACCAGAGCGACCGGCTGTATTTATAGCGATGGATCACGTCGAGCATCATGGCGTTGGCCACCACGGCGGAGCGCGCCCAGCGATAATGCAAAGTGACCTCCCGGCAGTTGGCGCATTGGAACGGATGACTCATTTCCCCCTCGAAGGGCAGCCCGCACCGCTCGCAAAACGGCGCCGTGACAAACCTCACCCCGCCCCGGCAGGCCGGGCCGACGCAACCTTGCGCCGCCTCCGCCCGCTCCTCTCCGCAAATCTGGCAGACGGGCGGATAAAACCAATTCAGCACCGCGTCCAGGGCGGTTTTCCAGGAGATTGCAATCGCGGTTGTCGCTGGTGCGTCACTCATGGATGGACCGGGAAAGCCAGGGCGGGCACTCCGCTGCCCGCCGTCGGGCTTTGCCAGAGCACCAATGCCGCAGTACCGTCAAGCGGCGGGCAGAGGGCTGCCCGCCCTACCATTCGAGACTGACGCATTTTACGTGTCATAATCCTCTCCTGGAATTCGCGCCGGACGCCGGTGGCCCGGCGCGCCACACCCCCGCCAGCACCACCGCCAGGAGGCAGAACGGCAGCCAGCCGTCAATCAACTTGTCACTGCCCCAGATCGGACGCCAGGCGCCCGGCACCTCCCGCGTCAGCGACCGGTAAGCGGTCAGCCAAAAAATCCAGCCCGCATGAAGCCCGATGGACATGAACAACGTCCCCGTGCGCTGATAAGCCAGCGCCAGAATCGCCCCCGCCAGCAGCAGCGTAAAAAAAGCCGGCGCCAGCCCGGGTTCGCCGAGGGGAACGCGGAACAACTCCGGCAACAGCCGGATTCCGGAGAGCCAGTCAATCGGCTGCGGCGTCGGGGCCTTTTGCAAAAAATGGACCGAGGCATAAACCGCGCTGCTCACCGCCAGGGCCGCCGGCCACGCCAGGGCTTTTCGCAAAATCCCAAACACCGCCCCGCGAAAAATCAATTCCTCCAAAATGGCGACCACGATGGCCGTCACCGTTGCGCCCGCCAAAATATGAAACATCTCCGCCTGGCTGTGCGACAAATTGGCCGTCCGTCCTCCGCACAGAATCGCCAGCCCTGCCGCGCCGGCGAGCGACCCGAAGCCGATGCCAAATCCCGCCGCCAAATTCCCCCCTGGCCGTCCGCGCTTCCCCAGCCCCATCTCCCGCGCACTGAGCATCCCGCACCCCCGCAACAGCGGCCAAAGCCCAATCACCGCCAGCCCCAGGATGGCGCGGAGAACGAAGCGGGAGAAAGGATTCTTAGCCAGCCCGTCCAGAGCCGTCCAATGCCGCGCTCCCCATTGAGTGAGCTGATAAAGCCAGGGAGCGAGCAACGCTCCGCCGCCAAACACCGCCGCCAAATAAACCGCCAGCAAACAAATCGGCCGCATCGCCCCCAATTATCAAACCCCTCCCCATTCCTGCCAAGTATATAATCAAGGGTGAGGTTGGAAAAGTCAAAGTGCCCCGCCGCCACTCTCCTTCCAGATCCTGTAGCCCTCCAATTCCTCGGGCGTGACTATGGTCGTGGTGATTAGCACGGGCTTCTCCTCAAGGAAACCGGCTTCCAGCAGCGGTACATGGCCGATGCCGAATCCGTCAGGGTCGTCCAGAAACACGTTGAGCGTGTCGCCGCCCTCGATGTAATCCAACAGCGCCCGCACCGGAACCCGTGTGCCGGCAAAGCACGGCTCGCCACTCATGATTTCCGGGTCCGCCACCACAATGAGCTTCTTCGTTATGTCTGTAGTTAAACCCACCCTGGCCCCAATGACAACCCCTCAATTCCAGCCAGGCTGCTCCCGCCTCGCCAAATCTCTCACGCCTCTCCTGCAAGCCGCCATTTATCATTTATCATTTTGCATCTATAATTCTCCCCAAGGGGGCTTGACAAAAATTAGAACCTATGGTTGAATCGTCCGCGTGAGGCACGTAGGAACAATCCAGGGCAGCGTCCTGGAGGATGCGCCCGGCGCAGGCGTGGAAGGCGCGGCGTGGCGGAGCCGCCTCCAAGGCGAAAATGGAGGATGGAGGATCGAGAATGGAAAAGCGGCATTTTTGCCAAACGATCCAAAACATTTAAAATTCTGCCAAATTAGTGTACTTATATGATCCATGCATTGCAACAGCGTCTTTTTCTGCGCCTTTTGAGCATTTTTGTGGCAAATCAACCCAAGTGCCTTCCCATGAAGCATTTACACCCAAAAACCAGCTTTTCCAATCAAGCCCAATCAAGCCTAATCAAGGCATTTTTTTGAACCACCGTGCCCATCACTCCATCACTCCAATACTCCACCACTCCATTAGACTTTCCCTGTTTGGCGGACCAAAATCAGTCCCAAAATGACAATTCACGCACTTCTTTTCCGATCTCTTCGCAGTCCGTCCCTGTCGGCCGTTCTTTTTTTCCTGGCCCTGCCGCCGGCCGTGCGGAGCGCGGAAGATCCCGGCCAACTTCGCCCCTGGCGCGATTATCACGTCATCATGTGGGTGGGCGACTCGGCCTGGCAACAACCGGCCAAAATTCCGCTCTTCTTTCAGCGGTTGCGCGAAATGGGCGTCAATACTGCCATGGTTTACGGCGACGGCGACCGCCGGCCGGTGCTGGACAACCACTTCCCCTATTACGTGGAGAACATGGTCAACCGCGGCCTCTGCTTGAAATGGAATTCCAACGTGCGCGATTGGGACAAGTTTGTCACCGATTGGGCCAAAGCGGGCCGGCCGCAATCGGCCTTCGTGCGCGATTACTGCCTGGACGACCCCGCCTGGCGCGACTGGGCGCGCGGAGAGATGCAACGCCTCGCCCGCAAAAACCAGGCGGAGGCGCCGCTGGCCTATGACATCCGCGACGAACTGTCCACCACCATCTCCGCCAATCCCTTTGACTATGATTTCAATCCGCCCGCCCTGGCCGGTTTCCGCGAGTGGCTCCGCGCCGAATATCGCGATCTGTCCGGACTGAACGCCGAATGGGAAACCGGATTCCATTCCTGGGACGAGGTTAAACCCTTCAGCACCGACCAGATCAAAAACCGCATGGCCAGCGGCGACGCCCTGCCGCGCGGCCAACCGGACTGGCAGGCGGTGGAGAGGCTGAAGTTCGATCCCCTCGCCGCGCGGCGAGCCCCCACCCGCTGGAACTTCGCGCCGTGGGCGGATTTCCGGACTTACCAGGATGTCGCCCTGGCGGGCGCGCTGGCCGGGCTGCGCAACGCGGCGCGCGCCGTGGACCCGCGCACCCCCGTGGGCATCGAAGGCACGCAGATGCCGGCCGCTTTCGGCGGTTACGATCTCTGGCGGCTGGCGCAGGCGCTGGATTGGGTCGAACCCTATGACATCGCCGACGCGCGCGAAATCTTCGGCTCCTTCATGCCGGGCAAACCCGTGCTCACCACTGTTTCCGAAAAGGACACCGATCACGCGCGCCGCCGTCTCTGGCACCTTCTCCTGGAAGGCGACCGCGGCTGCATCGTGTGGTGGAGCGAGGACTGCATTGATTGGAAAAGCGCGGATTGCGCGCTGACGGCGAAAGGCCGGGCGCTGGCCCCCGCCTTGCGGGAAATGACCGGGCCGCTGGCCCAACTCTTCCTGCGCGCCGGGCGCGTCCGCGATCCCATATTCATCCATTACTCGCAGCCCAGCGTGCAGGTGGATTGGCTGCTTGAATCCACCGTGGACGGTTCGACGTGGCCGCGGCGGTTTTCGAGTTTTGAAGCGGAACACAACCGTCAGGCCCGCGTGCGCAACGGCTGGCTCAAGGCCTTTCAAGATTTGGGCTTCTCGCCCCAGTTCATTTCCTCGGCGGAAATCGAGGCCTGCCGGCTTAAAGAACTTTCCAGCGCCGCGCTGGTGCTCCCCGCCTCGCACGCCCTCTCGGACCGCGAAGTGGCGGAAATCACCGCCTTCCTCGGCCCTGAGCAAAGCAAGCAACTCACCCGCGCCGTCTTCTGTGATGGTGTGCCCGGCGCGTTTGATCAACACGGCAAACTGCGCCAGCAAGGCGCGCTGGAGAAGTTTTTCCCCGCCGCCGCCGCGCCCTCGTCGTGCTTCGCCGTTGGCGGCCTGGGCGGGCCGTCATCGCCCGGTCCCGGCGATGTCGCCCGTTACGCCGCCGGCCGCCTCAGCGCCGCCGCCGCGCCGGAATGGCCCGACTGGCTGCGACGCCAGCTCGGTTCCCTCTCTCCCGAAATCACCCTGCCCGCCGGCGCCCGCGTGCGGCTTCACCGCTTCCGCGCCGGCCGCGCGCGGCTCATCGCCTTCGAGCGCAACGTGGATTATCAGATGAGCGAGGACTTGAAACAGGCCGGCGGCAACGAAGCCTTGGAAAAGCCGGTTGAACTGGAAGCCACCTTGTCGCGGTCCGCCCATGTCTTCGACCTGCGCGCGCAAAAATACCTGGGCCAGACCGATCACCTCCGCTTCACGCTCGATCCCTGGCAGCCGTCCCTCTTCGCCATCACGGAGGAGAAGCTGCCGGCGGAATCCATCGTGGCCACCCTGGCGCGCGAACTCGCCGACGGAAAGTGAAACGCAACACGCTTATGAATCGTTGGATAAAGCGGGTCTTGTGGGGTCTGGTGGCACTGGTGATGGCGCTGGTGGCATTCGTGGCTTATTGTTGGCACTTCTATCCCGCCCATCAGCACTGTATCAAAGAGAGCGGAGTACTCCTTCATTTTTACGAGGAAGCTCATAATGGGCAGCTTCCCTTTGACACGAACGGTTTCGGCGACGCCTTGATGTTGTTGCTCAAGGGCACAAACGGTGATGCAGAGAACTGGCCTTTCTTCACAGGTGTCGGCGACGATGGCAGTGTCTTTCGAGCCGCTCTGGTTTCCAGTGCCCATATCCCGGAGGAGAAGTGCAGCCGTGTTTATGTCCAGGGCTTGAGCGAAACGAACGACCACAACATTGCGATTTTGTTTGACCGATATTCGTCCCCGGGCGGCGACCATTTCCGCCGCCCGTGGGGTCCGATGGTGCGCGAGGTTTGCCTGCTGGACGGCTCGATGCAGATCGTTGCGGAAGCAGATTGGTCCCGGTTTTCCAGCAACCAGATCGAACTCCTGGTCCAAAACGGCGTCCCGCGACCCACCGCCCAACACTGCTACGCTTTGACAAAACATGGAACGCGTTATCGTCAATACTATTATTGTCTGCCCCGCCATCTTCTGAACTCTGCCGCCAGACCGTCTTCTACGGATTTCTTATTTGGAAGAAGCGGCAGGCGGGGCCAATGAGAACGATGACGCAACAGTTGCCGCCGTTGGTGGTGACGGAGTTGGTGGCCGGCGACCAGGAAATCGGCGGCGCGAGATTTGTTGTCGTGTATAAATGGCAGTTTTGCGCCCACGCCGGCCAGGTCAGCGCCATGGCGCCCGGCGCCGACGGCGCCGCCGCGAGCCACAGGGGCCAGGCGCTTACGGTCATCGTGTTTGTCACCGAGGCGGCGCCATCCGAGGCCACCAAAGTGGCGGTGTAGGCGCCGTTGGCCGCGTAGGTATGCGGCGGATTCTGCAAGGTGGAGGTTGCGCCATCGCCGAATGTCCACAAGTAGGTGTAAGTGGGAACCCCGATGAACTCGAGCTCATCTAATTGCATGCAGGAGGCGGAGGGCGCATTGGAGACGCTGTTATCTGGAACCGGTAGATGTTGTAGGCCGCCGGGTTGGTGGTCGTGTAAGTCAGCTTTTGCTCGGAGGCGGTGAAGCTCTGGTTGGTCTGAATATCCAAGGTGGTCCAATTGGTGCCGCCGTTGTTCGAGCCGAGCAGGCGCCAGTTCATCGGGTTGCGCGCGGGGTAGCTGGCGGCGTCGTTGCCGGAGGTAATGGTGTATTGTGACACCAAGCACTGCGCGTTGTTGGCGTACTGATATTGGATCCAACTGGAGCGTGTGGCCGGATCAGCATTGGCGAAATCCAGCCATTTGGTCGTGAGGTTGTCGTCCAACGCATTGGCTATGACCTCGTTGGGCGGGTTATCCCCTTGCGCGGTGACGGCGCCATAGTGGTCGTCGGTCGTGTCGTAAGGCGTTCTGGCTCCGTTGCCGCCGGCCGCCTGGCCGGTGAACTGAACCAGGAGCGGGAAGGCGCCGTTGGTGGGTGTCGCCGCCGCCGTGGCGGCCAGGGGCGCGCCGACCGTGATCAGGGTCGTATTGGTCCCGGTGTAGATGCCGCAGGCAACTCCCAGAGTCACCAGATAAGTTCCATTGTTGCTGTAAGTGTGCTGCGGGTTTTGCGCGGTGGAAGTCGTGCCATCGCCAAAGGACCAGAAGTAGGAATAGGATTGCGCGCCGAGCAACTGAATTTCATCCAACTGCACCGAGTTCGCCGCGGGCGCGTTGGAGACACTGTCAATTTGCAACCGGTATATGTTATAGGCGCCGGGGGTGGCGATATTCCACGCCAGCGTTTGCTCCGAAGCGGTGAAGCTCTGGTTGGTCTGGATATCCAGGGTGGTCCAATTGGTGCCTCCATTGTTCGAGCCGAGCAGGCGCCAGTTCATCGGGTTGCGCGCCGGGTTGCTGGCCGCATCGTTGCCCGAGGTGAGGGTGTAATTGGTGACCACCTGCTGCAAGTTGTTGGCGTATTGGTATTGAATCCAACTGGAGCGTGTGGCCGGATGAGCATTGGCGAAATCCAGCCATTTGGTGGTGAGGTCGTCGTCGAACGCATTGGCCATGACTTCGTTGGGCGGGTTATCCCCTTGCGCCGTGATGGTTCCCTGGTGGTTATCGGTCGTATCCCAAGCTCCGACCGCCGGCGCGCCGCTTCCCTGGCCGCTGAACTGAACGGTGAGCGGCGCGTTGGGGCCGCTGCCCGGCATGGCGGTCACGGCCACAGTCAACCCGGGCAGGACTGTCAAGGCCAGCATGGCCTGGCCCGTCCCGCCATGATTGTCTGTCACCGTCAACAGAAGGCTGTTGGTGCCGATGGGCAGAGTCACGACGGGGTTGGGTCCGGTCGCCAGCACCGTCCCGTTTTCGGACCAGACATAGGAGACAATCGTTCCGTCAGGATCGGCCGAGCCGCTGCCGTTCAAGGTGACCGTCGCCGTCGTGCCTCCCGGACCCGCGTTGATGGTTTGGTTCGGGCCGGCCACGGCCCAGGGGAGCTGAGGCTGCGCCAGCGGACCGGCGGCGGCGGCGGTGTCCGGCGTGGTGTTGGTCGTCAGCGTCATGGCGAAGATGCGGAGGTTGGGTGCGTTGGGCAGCAGCAGCGAATTGGCGTTGGCCGGCAGGTCAAGACGATATTTGAACAGGTAACAGAAATTGTAGGCATCATTGGCGCCGCTGCCGTCATGCCGGTGCGTGCAGACCCACGCGACCTCGTCACTGGTCACGGAGGGCGGGCACCACTGTCCAATGAAGCCTGTAAAATAGCCGACGGTCAGGTTGGTGGTCTGGCCATTGACGGTGAAGGCGCCGGTGGCGGCATTGGAGGCGGCGGCGGCGAGGAGATAAAGATGATCGCAGCCGGCGCCGTTGAAGGAAATGGTTTGGCCGGTGCAGGACAGAGCGTTGAAGGCGCCGTCGTTGGTCGGACCGATTTGGAACGTCACCCCATCCCGCAGGATGGTTGCCGGCATCAACTCGGCTGGATAGGTGTAGCCGCTGTCGAAATTGCCGTCGGTCCGGTTTCCGTCCGTCGAGATGGCGTCCAGGTTGTAGGGCAGGGTCACGGGCGCGCTGACGGGCTTGGCCAGCAGCGCGCCAGGCGGCGCCACCGTCAGCGCCAAGGTCAGGGGCGAGTACGCTCCCAGCGCGACGGTGAGGGTTCCACCGGCAGGTGTCAGCGCGGCCAGCGGGCTTTCCGTTCCCGTGACCTGGCGCGCGGCGGTGATGGCGCCGGCGCAAGTCAAGGTGGCGTTCTGGGCCTGCCCCGCCAATTCTTGCAGGCGCACGATGATTTCGCTGCTGTTCTCGGCTTTCTTGATCGCCTTGACCATGACGTTGGTGTTGTTGCAGAAAAGGAACCCGAAGGTTCTGCCCAAAGTTCCCGCATGCGGGAGCGTCTGAAAGGCCTGGAGGGGCTGGTTCAAGCGCGCCGCCACCCACGGCGACGGGCCGCTGCGCCAGTCGTTGGTGTGGCCCAGGACGGCGAAGGTGAAGCGGTGGGTGCCGATGCTGTTGGTGGCCTGGTAGGGGCCATAGCCGCTGGCGCCGGGATCGGGTGTATGAAAAATACTCAGGCGCAGCGTGCTGTTGTCCGGTTTGTCCCAGCCATACTTGCAGTCGTTGAGGATGCTGACGCCGTAGGCGCCATTGGAGCCGGTCAGGTCCGCCCATTGTTGCGCCGGCACTTCGTAGCGGCCGCTGGTTTCGTTGGGCCGCTGGATATTGCCCAGGCCAAGATCAAAAGTGGCGTTGGCGTTGGTGACGGCCAGCGGGAAGGTCAGTTTCAAAAGCGTCTTCAGCGTGCCCCAGTTGACCGAGACATCCCACTCCACCCGCTCGCCCGCGTCCCCGTCCGCCAGGCGGATGCGCTCGGTGAAGACCGAACCGGCATTGCAACGCGTCACACCCAGACTGACGCGGGCCGGCCCATCTTCCAGAATTTGGCAAACGGGCGTTCCCGTTCCGCCCAGATAGGACGTGGGAATTCCGGTCACGGTCGAGTATTGGACTTCCCAGTTCGGCCAGCTTGTGCTCAGGTCGTAGAGAAAGGCCCAGCGAATCGGCGCGTGGAGCAACTCCCGATTGCCGGCCTTGTCGAAGATCGAGTTGACGTCGCCATTGGCGTTGACCTCCACGCGGTAGCGCGCGTTTTCGAGTTGCGAGGTCGAAACCGACAAACCGGTGCTCAAGGCGCAGGGTGTGGGCGACGGGCGCACGTCATAGACCGCCGCTCCCATTGCGGGAACGTCCGCCAGAAAAATCACCGGCACAAAGTTGTCGGCCGGGGCGCCCATTTGCGAGGGCACTTCGTTGCCGTTCCCATCGAACACCCGCACCGCCGCGGGCAGGCCGCTGGCAAAGGTGACATTGGCTTCCACGATATCCTGGCGGGTTATGGAAAGCGGATTATACACCAGCAACGGCACTCCTTGAGCGGTGGTGTCCATCGCCTTGGCCAGGACGCCGGCGCCGTCTGTTTCGACCGCGCCAAATTCATTCAGGGCCAGCAATTCATCGTTCCAGGCAAAGTTATAAGCGGCGGGAATGGCCGTGCCGGTCAGGACATCGTGAAACTGGCACCAGAGGAAGCTGGTCCAGGCCTTGTTCAGTCTCTCCTGCGGATAAGTCCCGCCGCCTTGCAGCCAGTCGGCCATCACCGCCGCCCGTTCGGCCGCATCGGCCCGCTGCTCATTTTGGCGGTTGTATTTTTTCATTTCGGCGTGCGCCGTGTAGGTGCCGGTGCCGTGGGTCTGCATGATCAGTTCACCCTGATAAACCGGCAGAGTGCTTCCTTGCGCGGCCGTCAGGTCGCGGTACATCTGGTCGGACCCGGCGCTCAAGACGTTGAGCAGGCCGTTGGTCGTCGTGACGCTTTGTTCCACCCAATTCACCGAACTTGGACTCGGCCCGCCGCCCTGGTCGCCGGTGCCGTAGTAACGGTAGTCGAGGTACAGACCCGTCCGCGCAAAATTGTTGCTGATCCGCGACAACTCGCTGGTATCGTTGGCCAAGTTGTCGGAAACGCTGGAATTGTAAGCTCCCGGCTGCAGGACGGCCGTGACGGACGACCCATCCGGCCCAACCCATCTCCCAATGTTGGCGAAGGGAATATTGGTCCAGCAACCCCAGGACAATTTTTGCGATGAAAAGCCCTTCAGGCCGCAATGGGCCGCGACCGACGGCAGCGCGTAGCCGAAGCCAAAGCAGTCGGGAACGAAGATGTCCTCGGTGGTCTTGCCGAACATCTGGCTGTAGTAGTTTTCCGCCAGGAGGGCGTGGCGCATCAGTGCTTCCGGCGAGGGACTGTTCACGTCCCCGGCCACGACCGCCGCGCCCGCCAGCCGCCAGCGTCCTTGGGCGATGTAGTTGGTCAGCGTGACAAAGTCCGCCGGGTAGTATTCCTGGGCCAACTGGTAACGCCAGGACTCTTCCCAATTGAAAATGTAATGGGGGTAGGCCGCCAGGAGCGCAAAATTGGTGTGGAGCGTGGCGGGGATGTAGGAATTGATCGTGTCCTGAATGGTCCAGTTCCATTCATCGTCCAGATGGGCGTCCGCCACCATGTAGAGGATTTTGTCGTGCGTCGGGTCCAGGGCCTGCACCGGGCTTTGCCCCATGATAACCGCGGCCAACAGGAGGATGTTTTGCGCTCGGATGCCCACGCTGGCAATCTCATGGACGGCACGCCAAAGTGCTCCCCGAATTTTGTCATTCTCCGGGCGAAAATTGCGTCGCGCCAGAAGGCCTAATTCTGCGAGCCGTGCTTTGCATTTGTCGCTTGCCTCCCCTGCCCGGTTGACGTTCCCGCGCGCGCGCTTACAATGGCTCCGGCGCGCCGGCATGGCGGAATTATATGACAAATCACGCACCCCTTTTCCGAATCCTGGGCGGTTTGCCGCTGCTGGCGCTTCTGGCCGGTTGCGCCTCCTCCAGCCCCCGCGTGCGTTACCTGGAGGAGATCCGGCCGGCCAGCTTCACCAACCTCACGGCCTATCGCACGGAGACCAATCTGGAAATCCGCTTCCCGCTCCGCGGCAAGGATGCTTATGCCCACGCCAATTGGCCCCAAGCCGACACCGGCGGGACCAATTATCAGCGCCGGTTCGCGGTGCTGACTTTCGACAAGGAAAAACCGGCCGCGCGCAAGTCCGCGGTCACTAAAAACAACCAGGTGGCCATCCGCAACCCGCAACAATGGAAACAGTTGGTGCAAAGAATTTTTGCCGGTCTGGCGCCCGCCGGGCCGGAGCACGGCGTGCTGCTGCTGGCCGAGAACGAGGAGATCGTCATTTTCCGGGACAAGACGGGCAAACTCGGCGAGGTGAAATTGGAAAACAAACCCCCGGAGATTGTGGTGGACCATACCTACAATGACACCGATTTCTCCCGCCTCGCCATCCACCTGCTGGAGACCGGCGTGCTCAATTTGGACCGCAGCCAGTGGCAGTTTTTGTTCGTGACGGGGGAAAGCCCGGGCATTGTTTTTATGGATTTGCGCGAGCGCCTCGTCGTCTTCCTGGCTTATCCGGGCGACCCGGAGACGCCGGAACTGCCGGCCGCCTTCGCCGTGCGGGCCTTGAATTCCCTGCTCATCCGCAGCCTTCTCCTCACCGCCGTCAAAAATCCCGTCACCCTCCTGTCGCGCGGCTTCTGGCATCTCGGCACTTCGGGCGTCGCCGCCATCACCCCCGGCCCGGACAGCCCCGGCGGCCCGCCCCCGCCGCTGGCCACCGGCCCGGGCATGGATTTGGCGGCGTGGGAAAAGGACCTGGACCGGATCACCTCGGCGCGGCGGTACCAGGGGAAGATCGAATTGTTGATTGACGGGGAACAGTTTTTCCCGGCGTTGATCCAGTCGGTGGAAGGGGCGGCCCGCAGCGTGGACGCCCAGGTATTCATATTTGACAATGATGAATATGCCGTCAAAATCGCCGACTTGTTGAAGAAGCGTTCCCGGGAGGTCAAGGTCCGGGTCCTGATGGATGACGCCGGCTCGTTATTCGCCGGGAACGTGGCGCGGGCCACGCCGCCGGCGGCCGGTTCCCAGCGTCCGGCCGACATGGAGGCGTATTTGACCTCCGGTTCCCAGGTGCGGGTGCGGGCCACCGCCAACCCTTGGCTGACGATGGATCACCGCAAATGCTTCGTCATTGACGGCCGCCAGGCCTACCTGGGCGGCATGAACATCGGCCGCCAGTACCGCTACGAATGGCACGATCTGATGGTGGGCTTGACCGGCCCGGTGGTGGGGCGGCTGGAAAAGGCCTACCGCAAGGCCTGGGCGCACGCGGGACCGCTGGGCGATTTTGCCTACGCCTGGGTTTCGCTCTTCCAACCGGCCGCGTCCGGCAAAAACCAGATGCCCGGCGGCATTGACATCCGGCCCCTGCGCACGGCGACTTTCAAGGCGGAAATTTGCCGCGCCCAACTGGAGGCGATCAACCGGGCCAAAAGCTACATCTATATCGAGAACGCTTATTTCGATGACAACGCGATCCTGCGCGCCCTGATCCAGGCGCGGCGGCGCGGGGTGGACGTGCGGGTCATTTTTCCCGCGGAAAACGACAGCGGCATCATGCAAACCAGCGACGAGGTAACCGGAAACGAGCTGCTCGAAAACGGCGCGCGCGTCTATGTCTATCCGGGCATGACGCACGTCAAGGCGGCGATTTACGACGGCTGGGCCTGTCTGGGCTCGGCCAATTTCAACAAAATGAGCCTGCGCGTCGGCCAGGAACTGGACGTGGCCTTTTCCGACCCAGCCACGGTGGACCGCCTGAAGAAGGATCTGTTCGAGACCGATTTCCAGCGCTCGCGGGAACTGACCCAGCCGGTGCCGCTGAACTGGTTTGATTCCTTCGTCAAGGCCTTTGCCAACGAGTTATGAGCCGCAAAAATATGCAACCGATCACACGCCGTCGTTTTTTGGGCGGGGTCGCCGGGTCGGCGGCGCTGGCCGCGCTGCCGCGCGCAATGTTTGGGCGGGCATCCGCCGCCGCGACGCGCAAGCCCAATGTCCTGTTCATCATGTCCGACGACATGCGGGTGGAACTGGGGTGTTACGGCAGCATGTTCCGGGCGCGCACGCCCAACCTGGACGCCCTGGCCGCCGCCGGGATCAGGTTTGACAGAAATTATTGCCAGTTCCCCCTCTGCAATCCCTCGCGCTCCTCCATGCTGACCGGGCGGCCGCCGACCGGGACCGGCGTCCTGGGCAACCGGACGGCCTTCCGCGATCTGCATCCGGATTGGGTCAGCCTGCCGCAGTTGTTCAAGGAAAACGGCTATGTCACCTTGCGCAACGGGAAGATTTACCACAACGGAATTGACGACCCCAAGGCCTGGACCGAGGCCGCCGACCTTGAGGAAGGCGATGGCGGCGGCGCCACCAAACCCATCCCGGGCCGGGACCCGCTGCCCACTCAAACCAATGCGCCGACCGCGCAGTCCGCGGGCCAGCTCCGCGCGGCTTACTCGGACCGCATCGTGGTTCTGGAGGGAAACGGCGAAGGGCACGGCGATTATCACACCGCCGACCGCACCATGGCGCACCTGCGGAAATACCGGGACCAGCCGTTTTTCCTCGGCTGCGGTTTTGTCAAGCCGCACAGCCCGCCCACCGCGCCGCGGCGGTTCCTGGACTGGTACGATCCGACAAAAATAGAGTTGACGCCAGACTTCGCCCCCCGGCCCACGGCGCCGCCCGGATTTCCGGACGCGGCCATCCGCAAGCGCAATGCCGACCTGTTCATCGGGCGCGACGCCGGCGTGGCCGAAGCCCGCGAAGTCATCCGCGCCTACATCGCCTCGATTTCATGGGTGGACTGGAACATCGGGCGGGTCCTGGGCGAGCTGGACCGGCTGGGCTTGCGCCAGAGCACCATCATCGTCTTCGTGGCCGATCACGGCTATCAACTGGGCGAGAAGGGAAAATGGTCCAAGGCCGGGTCGCTTTTCGAGATGGGCACGCGCGTGCCGATGCTGATGGCGGTGCCGGGAGCCAAAGGCAACGGGTCGTCCTGCCCGCGCATCGTGGAATCACTGGACATTTATCCGACGCTGGTGGAACTGTGCGGCCTGCCGCCGCCCTCGGGGATCGAGGGCAAAAGTCTGGCGCCCCTGCTGAACAGCCCCGAGGCCGCCTGGGACCGCCCGGCCTACAGCGTCTGGAGCGAGGACGGCACCAGCTTGCACGGCGTGGCGGTGCGGACCGCGAGGTGGCGCTACGCGGAATTTGGCGCGGAAGGGAAAAACGGGGCCATGCTGTTTGATCCCAAAGCCGATCCGCTGGAGATGGAGAATTTGGCCGGCGACCCCCAGCACGCGCCCGCGTGCGCCGAGCTTTCCAGGCTGACACGCCAATACGCGGCCCGTCTTGGGAAAGCTTGACGCCGGGGCGGGTTGAGGAATTCCCGGCCCGAGACAGGGTCAGCGCCGCCGGGCGGCGGCCACGAGCGTCTCCAGGTCGTAGTTCAACAAGTCGCCTATTCTTTCGATGGTGACATCGGCCCTGGGATAGCCGGCGGTGAGCCTGGCATCCAAGGCGTAGTGTCCCTGGCGCACGAAAACGGCGGTCAGGCGCGCGCGCCAGATTTTTTTCATGGCGGCCAGGATGCGGACTTTGTCGTCCACCATGATGTAATGGCGGGCGGGATAATGGCGCGTCACATCGGCCAATTCCTGCTCTTTGTGGACGTAAATCATGACGCGGCCCCCGACCGCCTCGAACAGGCCCGAGCGATCTATCTTGCGCGGCTGGAAAACGACATCGCCATCCGAGAGCAGCACGACCGGCCCCCACTGCCGGCAATGAGCCAGCACGTCGAGGGAATTGGGAAAGAGCCGGTTGGCGAACGGATAATCAATCAGGAAACGCGACACGGCAAGCAGGCGCAGCCCATGCGGATGAGCGGCGCGATACCGCTGCAAGGCCCCGAGATAATCGGCATAACCGAGTTGCCCGCGCAGTTCCTCGAAGAATTTCCAATAATCCCGCGCGCCCCTCGCCCCGACCCCGGCCTCGAGATATTTTTCCAGGTCGGCGATGACCTGATCGTTGGAGAGCAGGGTATTGTCCACGTCGAAGAAAAACACGGCCTTGGCGGGAGCGGGTTTTCTGGGGGACGCCCGGTTCATTCGATTTTTCTCCACGACCGTCCGTCGCGCGCCAGCAAATCGTCGGCTTCCCTGGGCCCCCAGGAACCGGCGGGGTAGTTGGGAAAGGCGCGCGGCGGCAGGGCCTTCCACACATCAATCACCGGGGTGATGACGCTCCAGCCCGCTTCCACCATGTCGGCGCGCTGGAACAGGGTGGCGTCGCCGGTCATGCAATCGTAGATGAGCCGTTCGTAGCCGGTGCTGGGGGTCCTGCCGAAGTAATCCACGTAGTTGAATTTCATTTCCACCGGGCCCATCTGCATGATGGGGCCGGGGACCTTGGCGCCGAAACGCAGGGAAAGTCCTTCCCCCGGCTGGATCTGCAAAACCAGGCGGTTGGGGGTGAGCGTTTCCACCGAGGTCTCGCGAAACAACTGGAAGGGCGCGCCTTTAAATTGAATGGCGATCTCGGTCGTGCGCCGGGCCAGCCGTTTGCCCGTGCGGAGATAGAAGGGGACGTCGGCCCAGCGCCAGTTGTCAATTTTCAACTTCAAGGCCACAAAGGTTTCCGTGCTGGAATCCCTGGCCACCCCGGCTTCGGAGCGATATGCAGGCGCCGTTTCCTCCCCCACCCGGCCGGGGCCGTATTGGCCGCGCACGCTGGTGGTCAGGACTTCTTCGGGGGAGGGGACGAGCACGGCGTGCAACACCTTGGCCTGTTCGTCCCGCACCGCATCAGCCTGGAAGGAAATGGGCGGCTCCATCGCGGTGAGGGAGACCAACTGAAAAAGATGATTGGGAACCATGTCGCGCAAGGCCCCGGCCGTTTCATAGTAGCCGCCGCGCGCTTCCACCCCCACCGTTTCGGCCGCGGTGATTTCCACATGGTCAATATAGCGCCGGTTCCAGATCGGCTCGAAGATGCTGTTGCCGAACCGGAAAATCATGATGTTCTGCACCGTCTCCTTGCCTAGGTAGTGATCAATGCGGAAAATCTGCCGTTCCTGGAGCGTGAGCTTGATGTCGGCATTGAGGGCGCGGGCCGACTCCAGATCGCGCCCGAAAGGTTTTTCAATCACGACCCGGCGCCAATGCCCCTCCTCTTCCGCCGCCAGCCCGGCCGCGCCCAGTTGCCGGACCGACTCGCCAAAAAAGCGGGGGGCCACCGCCAGATAATAGAGATGGTTCCCCGGCACGTTGTGTTTCTGGCCGGCGTCGCTGATTTGCCCCCGGAGCAGTTGGTAGGCCTTGGGGTCCTGAAAATCGCCGCGCACGTAGTAGAGGCGCCGCACAAACCAGCTCCACATCTCGGGCGTCACTTCGCAACTGGCGAATTCCTGGATGTCCTTGCCCATTTGCGCGCGGAAGCTCTCCGTCGTGTAGTCGTTGCCGGAAAATCCGACAATGGCAAATTGTTCGGGCAACAATTTCGCCGCCACGAGGTTGCAGAGGGCGGGAATGAGCTTGCGCTTGGTCAAATCGCCGCCCGCCCCGAAAATGACCATGACGCAGGGATCAGCCTGGCGCGCGGGCAGGTCGTTCGGTTCGCGAGGGGCGGCGCTCACGGGTTGATTCCAGGAGGCGATCCGGCCGGCGGATTATCCGGCGTAAATCGCCATGATCTTCTTGAGAAACGCCACCGCCTTGTCCTGTTGGCGCTGAAAGGAATTGCGCCCGATGATGGAGCCAAAACCGCCGCCGTCGCGGATGGCAGTGGCTTCCTGGAAAACCTTCTCGTCGTCCACCGCCGCGCCGCCGGAGAAAATCACGATGCGGCGGCCGGCAAAGGCGCACTGCACAATGTGGCGCACGCGCTCGGTCAGGGTGCCGATGGGGATTTTTTCCTTATCATAAACTTTTTTCGCCTCCGCCTGCTCGATGTGGCTGGAGGGCAGCTTGACTTTGATGATATGGGCGCCCAGTTGCGCGGCGATTTGCGCGGCGTAACCGCATACATCAATGGCCGTCTCCCCCTCCTTGCTCAAGGAGGCCCCGCGCGGGTAAGACCAGATGACCACCGCCAACCCGGCCCGTTTGGCCAGCAGGGCCGCCTCCTTGATCTCCTCGTACATGGTCACCCGATGCGCCGAACCGGGATAAATGGTAAAGCCGATGGCCGCGCAACCCAGCCGCAAGGCGTCCTCCACTGAACTGGTGACGGCGGACAGCGGGTCCTTTTCGTCATGCAACACGTCGTGGTTGTTGATTTTGAGAATCAGCGGAATTTCTCCGGCAAATTCGCGCGCGGCCGCTTCCAGGGAGCCGAGCGGCGCGGCGTAGGCGTTGCAGCCGGAAGCGATGGCCAGCCCCATGTGATAGCGGGGATCGTAGCCGGGCGGATTGACGGCGAAACTGCGGGCCGGGCCGTGTTCAAATCCCTGGTCCACCGGCAGGATGACCAGCCGCCCGCTGCCGCCGAGCGTGCCGTGGTTGAGCAGACGGGCCAGATTGGCCAGCGTTCCCGGATTGTCTGCGCCGTACCAGCTCAATATCTCTTTAACTCGTGATGTAGCCATAGTTGTTTTCCTTTTTTC
Source organism: uncultured Verrucomicrobiae bacterium (assembly GCA_963707025.1). Classification (GTDB taxonomy): domain Bacteria; phylum Verrucomicrobiota; class Verrucomicrobiia; order Limisphaerales; family Palsa-1400; genus JBEKOF01. The sequence goes on from CAVPOM010000015.1 coordinate 168,963, forward strand.
TGCAATTATCGATCAGCATTTTCAATTTGCATTATGTTTCATTTTCCACCCTTCGGTTCCACATGACCGCCAAATTTTTGGCGCATGGCCGAAAGCATTTTGTCCGCGAAAGTGCGATCCTGGCGGGAACGAAACCGGGCAAAAAGCGCGGCCGTGAGAACCTCGGCCGGCACCGCTTCCTCGATGGCGGCATTGATCGTCCACCGTCCTTCGCCGGAATCCTGCACGAATCCGGTGTAATTGGAAAGGGTGGGATTTTCCGCCAGGGCCATGGCCGTCAAGTCCAGCAGCCACGAGCCGATGACACTGCCGCGCCGCCACAGTTCGGCGACGTTGGCAAGGTTGAGATCGTAGCGCCGGTCCTCCGGGACATCCTTTGTATTGACGCTGCGCAGAATGTCAAAACCTTCCGCGTAAGCCTGCATGATGCCGTACTCGATGCCGTTGTGGACCATTTTGACGAAATGCCCGGCCCCGGCGGGCCCGCAATGGAGAAAACCCTGTTCCGCCGTGCCATGAATGGCCTCTCGGCCCGGCGAGGGAGGAATCGTTCCCTGGCCGGGGGCCAGCGCGGTAAAAATGGGTTGGAGCCGCTGCACCGTGGCGCGGTCGCCCCCGATCATCAGGCAATAGCCCCGTTCCACGCCCCAGACGCCGCCGCTGGTGCCAACGTCCAGATAGTTGATTCCTTTGGGCTGAAGCATTTTGGCGCGGCGGACATCATCCTGGAAAAACGAGTTGCCGCCGTCAATCAGGGTGCTGCCGGCGGGGAGCAGGGCGGCCATTTGCAGGACGGCGTTTTCCGTGGCCGCGCCGGCCGGGACCATCAACCAGACGGTTTTGGGCGCGGCCAATTTGCCGGCCAAATCCTCCAGCGAAGACGAGCCGGTGGCGCCTTCCTTGACCATGGCCTGGACGGCGTCCTGGCCCCGGGCATACACCACGCATTGGTGGCCCTGTTTCATCAGGCGGCGCGCCATGTTGGCGCCCATTTTCCCAATTCCGATCATTCCGATTTGCATCGTCGTGTCCTTTGTTGGCCGCTGGCTGACGGCATTATTGGCGCAGAGCATAATGGATTTAAGAAAACCCGCAAGCCGCTTTGCATGGCCATGGGTGGCATGGGGCCTCTCCGTTTTCTCAAAGAAGGATTTGTCGCTATGGCCGCACGGCCAGTTGGCGGAAGGTTTGCGGGAGGCGTGACCTCGCCCACATCACTATAAAAAGATCCAGCAGCAGAGCAGGGAATAGCGCCGCTATCATGGGCCACCTTGTCCAGTCGCCCCTGGCCCAGACGAATGCGATGGAAGGGGTTGCCACACTGATGATCATGCGCGTTATCAACCAGGGAACCAACAGCACCAGACTCAGGCTGCCCAGAATGGCGCGGATGCGGCCTCTGCATTTGAGGCCGAGCCACATCCCGGCCCAGGCCAGGGCTGCGGCATCGGCCAGGAGGAAGAGCATCGGTGGCCAGTAACCAAGCGTGACCGGATGCCATCCAAAGTAGGTTTCGGGCCTGTGTATCTCCATGCAAAATTCCCAAGCCAGCACCAGCGCGATGGGGCCGGCGAATTGTTTGACCAGCGCCAGCCATTGGCCGTGGATGATCTGGCGCGCGCTTAGTGGTGTGGCCAACAGAGCTTCAAAGGTGTTGTTGCTGCGGTCTTCCGTGAAACGGCGAGCCGCTTCCGCCGCAATCCAGATTTTCAGCGGGACATGCAGAACAAAAATCGTGGCCGTCACCGCACCTTCGTCCGCCATCACTCCCATTCCGTACTGCAATGCGCCGATGACCCAAATGGCGAGAATGGCCAGAACGAACAACCAGACGCGCTCGGGGCTGGCTTCTTCGCCTTGCAGAGCCAGCCAGAGAAAAGGGTTGCGTTCCAGCCAGGCGCGGCCTCTTGCGGCGCGGGCCTGGGTCCGCCAGGTTGTCTTCCGGCGCCACAGGCGCGGCTTCTTCTTCGGGCCGCTTTCCTCCCACGAGTGAGGAACATGGGCGCTGGCCCGTGCGATCAAGGCCGCGGCCATCAGCCATTGCCAGAGGATGGAAAGCCAGAAGGAGTACTCCGGGAAGGGCGGGGTGGGAAACATGGTCTGGCCGATGCCGTAGAAAGGACTGATGAAGAAAGTTCTCCAGAGCCTCTGTTAGGGGAATCGCCTGGACCGCATTGTCATACCAAGCCGACAGGAGAAAGGGGAGGATGGATGCGGCCAGGAGAATGAGAACAGTGAAGAACATGGCCTTGCGTTCATTGCGGCTGTGGGTCGAAACGAAGATGCCGGCCGAGAGGGAGAGCACCATGGTGCTGAACAGAACCAGCGCCACTTTCGCAAACTGGGCAAAGGTCACGCCGCCCAGCAGGACCGGCAGGCCCAGAACGGGCAGAATGGCCAGCAGCCCATAGAGGGCGTTGAGGGAGTTGGCCGCCAATTTTCCGCAGATCACGTCATAGCCCTTGAGATCGGTCAGGAAGAGCAGGCCCAGAGTCCCTTCCCGTTTTTCGGAACTGACGCAATCGGCGGTGGCGAGGGCGCCGATGAGGAGGCAAAAGACAAAGGCGCAAATCGTCAGGGTCATCATCATACTCTGCCCGAACTGGCTGCTGTTTTGATCCAAGCCGGAGGCTTTGAGGAACCAGATGAAAAGGCCGAGCATCACCAGCACCGCGTAGAAACGCACCCGGTAAATGGCCCGCCCCCGCGCCGCCACGCGCAATTCCCTTTCCACCACGGGGAGAACGACCATGGGTCAGGCGGCCGGTTCTTCGGTTTCGAGAAAGCCGGTCAATTGGCGGATGCGCGTGGGATGGCGCATCTTGCGCAGGGCTTTGGCTTCGATCTGGCGGATGCGCTCGCGGGTGACCTTGAATTGTCTGCCCACTTCCTCCAGCGTGCGCGAATAGCCGTCGCCCAGGCCGAAACGCAACTCCAGAACCTCGCGCTCCCGCTCCGTCAAGCTGGCCAGCACGTCGCCCAATTTGTCTTTGAGCAGGCTGTAGCTCGTCATCTCCGACGGGTTTTCCGCCGACTTGTCTTCGATGAAATCGCCGAAGTTGGTGTCCTCGCTGTCGCCCACGGGGGACTGCAGGGAAATGGGCTGCTGCGCCATTTTCAGGACGGCGCGGACGCGGTCGACGGGGATTTGCATTTCGTCGGCGATCTCATCGGGCGAGGGCTCGCGTCCGAAATCCTGGATCAACTGCTTCTGCACGCGCATGAGCTTGTTGATCGTCTCGATCATGTGGACCGGGATGCGGATGGTGCGGGCCTGGTCGGCGATGGAGCGGGTGATGGCCTGGCGGATCCACCAGGTGGCGTAGGTGGAAAACTTGTAGCCGCGGCGGTATTCGAATTTTTCCACCGCCTTCATCAGGCCCATGTTGCCCTCCTGGATGAGGTCCAGAAAGGAGAGGCCGCGGTTGGTGTATTTTTTGGCGATGGAAATGACCAGGCGCAGGTTGGCCTCCACCATCTCGGTTTTGGCCTGGATGGCCTTGAGGGTGTAGTATTGCAGTTGCTCGTAGGCCTTGAGGTATTCCTGGCACGGCATCCGCACAAATTCCTCCAGCGCCTTGATCTTGCGCTCTTCGGACTGGATGATCTGCTGGTGGGTGGGGGAGTTTTTGTGCTCCGCAAAATCGGTGACGATGCGCAGGCTGGCCTGAAATTTGTCGTGGATATTGTCCGCCACCAGCGCCATTTCTTCGATGACCTTTTGTTTGTAAAAGAATTTGTTGAAAGTGCGCTGCAGTTTATCGTCCAATCTCCTGAACAGCCGGGCCGGTTTGTTCGGCCCGGCTTTGGGTTTGCCCGCGTTTTGCCACGCCGCGTATTGGTCATCCACCGCCTGGTCCAGGTGGCGGACGTGCCGGAGCACCCGGCGCAAATCCCGCAGATGATCCTCGCGGCCTTCGATCTTTTTGTCCACGATCACCCGGTCGAAGCGCTCCTTGGGCGGCTCGGAGATCAATTTCTCCGCCAGGGCGATGTGCTCTTTGCCGGCGAAGCCGAAGCTGTAAACGATGCGCTTGATTTCGTTTTCCGCCTCCTCGATCCGTTTGGAAATCTCCACCTCCTGCTCGCGCGTCAACAGGGGCACCTGGCCCATCTGCTTGAGATACATGCGCACCGGGTCGTCCAGAATGTCCAGCCGCACCTTCTCCTCGTCCTCGTCCGGCTCCGGCTGCTTGATCCGGTCCACTTCGGCCTGGTCCACGATTTCCACTTCGAGGTTGCGCAACTTGCTGTAGAGGTCGTCCAGTTCCTCGGTGGAAACGACGACATCGGGCAGGGCATCGTTGATGTCGTTGTAAGTCAGATAGCCCTGTTCGCTGGGCCAGCCGGACCAGTTCCTTGACCTTTTCAGAAAGCTCCAAGCCGGGGACCTGGCGCACCACGCGGAAATCGGCCCCGGCCGGGGAGAGGGCGGAGGCGGAGGCGGCACGGGATTGGGATGAACTTGGATGGGCCATGTTGGCGGCGGTTTTATGAGTTGGGCCGGGCCGGGCGAACGCGCCTTTCCGGGCGGCCGTCCAAGCCAAAGGTTCAGCCAGTTTCGCGGCGGAATTCGCCTTTGGTTTGGCCCAATTTTTTTTCAAGGCTGGTCTCACCTTTGCAAGAACGGGGGACAATATGGTGAAGGGCTGCTCTTTTCGTCAAGGCGGCAAGAAAGATTTAATTTCTCAAAAAAACATTCTCCCAGGCATTTGGCACAAGGTATGCGTGCAGGGAATGGCGGACGGCAAATTGCGGATTGTGGATTGGAGGACAGAGCATCCGGTAACAATCCAATGGTCGTGGTCTTGTGTCGGCATCAGTTTGGCTCCTTAGGTTGCGATGGCGCTCAAATTCCGATCAGCTTAAGTTAAGCCTAACCTCAATTGGGTTAACAAGCAAGTCCGATGGCGCTGATCGCGGGCGGGGCGAAGAATAAATGCAAACTGCATGATCAGTGGCAGGATTGCGCGGATGGGGCGAGGCTCAAATCCTGCAAGACCTGCCCGGCAAGACGCCGGGCACGGCGGAGCAGGCCGCCCGCGCTCCCGGGGAATGATCCCGGGATCATCAGGCGGCCCTAGAGGGAGAGCAACAATTTTTTGATCTCGTTCAGGCGGGCGGAGGGGGTGGCGCGGGTCAGGCGGGGGAATTTTCCGGAGGCCATCAGGAAATCGTTGTTGCGCGTGAGCATGAGTTTGTCGCCTTTGGTTTCGATGACCGTCACGTTCTTGTCGGCGGCAATGAGTTTGAGTTCGGCCGCTTTGAGCAGAAGCCCGGCGGAGGGCGGCAGGGGGCCGAAACGGTCGCGCAGTTCGATCTTCAGTTGGCGCAAGGCGGCGGGATCAGCGGCTTGGGCCAGTTTGCGGTAGATGTCAATGCGATGGCGGGAGTCGGCGATGTAGGTGACGGGGAAGGAGGCGATGGCCCGGGGCCTGGCCGCTTGGGGATGGCCCATTTCCGGCCCTGGAATCCAGGTGGCGACTTGGCGGGCGACTTGCATGTCCGGGGCGGAAGTTGTTCGGGAACGTTCCGGGCGGGCGGGGCGGTCCTCGCGGGGGTGGGCCAGGAAATCGAGGCGGAGCTGCACTTCGAGGCGGGGTTTGATTTTCTCGCCTTTGAGATTGCTCACGCTTTGTTGGAGCAGTTGACAGTAAAGCTCAAAGCCGACGGCGGCAATGTGGCCGCTTTGTTCGGCGCCGAGCAGGTTGCCGGCGCCGCGGATTTCCAGGTCGCGCATGGCGATGCGGAAACCGCTGCCTAAAGTGGAGTACTGCTTGATCGCGGTGATGCGCTTGCGCGCCTCGGCGAGCAGGCCGGCATGGCGCGGCAGGAGGAGATAGGCGTAGGCCTGGTGCTTGTAACGGCCCACCCGGCCGCGCAGTTGATAGAGATCGCTCAGGCCAAAGCGGTCGGCGCGGTCTATGATGATGGTGTTGGCATTGGGAATGTCCAGGCCGCTTTCGATGATGGTGGTTGACAGCAGCACATCGGTGCGGCCGTTGACGAAGGCGGCCATGACTTCCTCCAGTTCGCCCGCTTGCATCCGGCCGTGGCCGATGGCCAGGCGGGCCTGCGGGACCAGCGCGCGCAAACGCAGACCCACCGCCTCGATGTCCAAGATGCGGTTGTGCAAATAAAAAACCTGGCCGCCGCGGTTGAGTTCGCGCTGGATGGCCTCGCGCACGGTGCGCTCGTCGTAGGGCGCCACGATGGTCTCGACGGGCAGCCGGTCCTGGGGCGGAGTTTCCATGGTGCTCATGTCGCGCGCGCCGGCCAGCGCCAGGTAGAGAGTGCGGGGGATGGGCGTGGCGGTCAGGGTCAGCACATCCACGGTGACGCGGAGCTGTTTGAATCTTTCCTTGTGCAGGACGCCAAAGCGCTGCTCTTCATCAATGACGACCAGTCCCAAATCTTTGAAGGCAATGTCGCGCTGCAACAGGCGGTGCGTGCCGATGACAATGTCCACCGCGCCGGCGGCCAGTTGCCGGATGGCGCCCGCCAGTTCGCTCCGGGTGCGAAAGCGGGAGAGCAGCTCGATGCGCAGCGGATAATCGGCCATGCGTTCGCGAAAGGTGTTGAAATGTTGCTGGGCCAGGACGGTGGTGGGGGCGAGGATGGCCACTTGTTTGCCGGCCAAGGCGGCCTTGAAGGCGGCGCGGATGGCCACTTCGGTTTTGCCATAGCCGACGTCGCCGCAGATGAGCCGGTCCATGGGCCGGGGCGCTTCCATGTCCTGTTTGGTGGCGAGGATGGCGCGGTTTTGGTCGGGCGTCTCCTCATAGACGAAGCTGTTCTCAAATTCGCATTGCCAGCCGGCGTCGGGCGGGAAGGCATGGCCGGGCTGGGAAGCGCGGGCGGCCTGGATGGACAGCATTTCGCCCGCCAGGTCCCGCACGGCCTCTTCCGCCCTGGATTTGGTCCTGGCCCAGCGCGCCCCGCCCAGAGCGTTGAGCCGGGGCCGCGCCCTGCCGGAGCCGACGTATTTGCTGACCAGATGCGCTTCGCTCACCGGCACGTAAAGTTTGGGAGCCGGCGCCTCGCTGTCGCGGGAACCATATTCGATGACCAGACATTCCTCGCCGGAGACGGGGGCATGCGAGCCGGTAGGCGGGAGAAGGCGGGAAGGCATGGCCTGCAGGCCCAGGTAGCGTCCGATGCCGTGCTGGAGATGGACGACGTAATCGCCCTCCTCCAATTCGGAAAAGTTGATGTCCAACAACGACCGGCTGGTCTGGGCGTGCGGGGATTTGAGCCGGCGCGGACGTTGCACTTTGTAGCGGCCAAAGATTTCGGCGTCGGTCACGACAGCCAGTTTGGCCGCCTCAAAGAGAAAGCCGCGGGCAAGGGCGCCGGCGCGTATTTGTAATGGACTGGCGGGGCCGAGGCCGTATTCCTGCCAAACTTCCCCGAACCGCTGTTGTTCCCCGTCGTTGTTGCAAAAAATGAAGACGGCATAGTCCTGGCGCGCCCAGCGATGGATCTGCCCGAAAAACTCCTTGCGCTGCGCTTCGGCGATATGCGCCTCCGGCGGATGGTCGCCGATGGGCCGGAAAAACTCCAGGCTCTGCAACGAGAGAGCAGGCCAGTCAGGCGGGGCTGGAGGATGGAGGACGGAGGATGGCTCCGCGGAATCCGGCAGGGCGGGCGCTTCCAAGTTTTCGGAGAAGAGATTTCCCAATTCGCTTGCGCTGATGGAAAACATTCCGCGCCGCGCCATTTCGTCTTGAAATTCCTGCCAGGAAATGAGGAACGGGTTGCCGGGCGGGACCTGCGCTTCGTAAGCGCCGGCCTGTTCGCATAATCGTTCCGGTTCGCAGAGGAGAAAAATGGCGTTGGGCGGCAGATAATCGAGCAGGCTGGCGGCGGGCGGCGCGGCCTGGCCGGGGCGGGCCAGGGCCTGCTTCAACAAACCCAGCTCGCCGCCGGGCGGGATGACGATTTCCGCGGCTTCCTCCCTGGAGATTTGGGTGAGAGGATCGAACTGGCGCAAGGATGCCAGCTCGTCGCCGAAAAATTCCAGGCGGGCGGGGAAGCGGCTGGTCAGGGGCCAGAGGTCAACAATACCGCCGCGCAGGGCAATATCGCCTTTGTGCGTGACCTGGGCTTCCGGCTCGTAGCCCTGGCCTTCGAGCCATTCCATCAAATCCAGCGGGTCGGCGTGATCGCCCTTTTGCAGGCGGCGGGTGCGCCCGTCCAGTTCCGAGGGGGGCAAAGTCCTTTCCAGCAACGCGGTGACGCTGGCGACGACCATCCTGGCTTGGGAAACCGGTTTTTGAGCGAGCGCGACCAGGGTTTCCAGGCGTTCGCTGATGACATCAACGTGGGGCAGGCGGGCTTCGTGGGGCAGGACTTCCCAGGAGGGATAAAAAAGGGAGGAGGCAGGATCAGGATTAAGACTGCGATTGGGAGATGGGAGATGGGCGAGCCAGGTTTGGATGTCTTGCTGGAAAACTTCCTGTGTTTTCAAATTCTGGGCGACGACGATGATGGGACGGTCGGGGAACAGGGATGACAGCAGAGCGGCCAGGAATGGGTGGGCGGCGGGACTGACGGCGTCCAAAGACAAAGGTTCCCCTTTCTCCACACATTCGCGCAGGGCTTGCACGGCGGGAGATGACGCCACGACCGAAAATATATCGCCGGTCGCCGGAACTGACGGCTTTATGCCAACCAGTAAAGCTGGCCCCGGTCGGCGGAAAATTCAAGGGCGGCTTTTGCTGGAACATAATTGTGTCGCCTGGCCCAGGAAGAAGTGCTTGAATTTCGCCCAAACAAAACATGATTGGCATGAACGCCTACCTCCTTACCGCCTGCGTCACCCGCTCTCCATCCGGCCTGGCCAATCTTGGACCAAGACGAAGTTCCTGCGCCAGCACGATTGTGTGCGCCGACGATGCGGAAGAGGCGCAAAAGCGATTTGAAGGGTGGTTACGCCTGCCACCAGAAGAGGGAAGCCCGGTGGACATCCACATCCACAAAATGGTCGTCGTGCCGTTGGTTGACCAACTGCTGACGGAAACAGAATCCGTTCCGCTGAACTGGCCGCAGATTGCGATCCAGGCGCAAATGGACCTGGAATCCATTCCCGCGGATGATTTTGAACAGGGTTACTGGGTGGACGTCAACGCCCTCCCCCCGCCCAGCATCAACCTGGAGGATTTGCGCCAGGATTTGCCGGAGGATATTCGTTCCGGCCTGAATTGGGGTGAAGACAAACAGTTCTTTTTTCTGCTCAGCGTTCTGACTCCGCCACCGCCGCCACCGCCCGAACCCTGGGAGGAACCGGCAAACGGCGCTCCCGAGGCCGCGCCAACCCCGCAAGAAACCGCTGGGGAGTCCGCCCCCGGTCTGGGAGAAGAGGAGGCCGGCTTCCCGGAACTGGCGGGCAAGGAAGCGGCCGCCCTGATTCGTGCACGGAATTCCGCCGTCGCCGCATGGCTGTGGCGCAAACACGCCGCCGCTACCAAACTGGCCGGGCACCAAATCCGCATTGATCCGTGGTGTGGCGTGGTGGGCCTAGAAGCCAAAGGCGACCCGGACCGAGCCATCGCCGAATACACCAAAGCCATCGAACTCAGGCCGGATTTTGCATTTGCCTACCACCATCGCGGCAGTGCCAAGCAGGCCAAAGGCGACTGGGACGGCGCCATCGCGGACTACACTAAAGCCATCGAACTCCGGCCGGATGAGGCGTTGGCCTATCTGAATCGCGCCCAATCGCTCTACACCAAAGGGGACTTGGACGGCGCCATCGCGGACTGCAGCAAAGCCATCGAACTCAAGCCCGATTATGCCAACGCCTACACCGGTCGCGGCGCTGCAAAGCAGGGCAAAGGCGATCTGGACGGAGCGATCGAGGACTACACCAAAGCCCTCCAACTCAAGCCGCTTGATGCGCTTGCCCTTCACAATCGCAGCCGTGCCAAGCTGGCCAAAGGGGATTTGGAGGGCGTTATCTCCGACGCCACCAAAGCCATCGAACTGGCGCCGGATTTTGCGGCAGCCTACCTCAACCGCGGCCTTGCCAAGAGGGCCGATGGCGACCTGGACGGCGCCATGGCGGACTACCTGAAAGCCATGGAGGCAAACCCGAATTATGCCTGGTCCTATCAAGCTCGCGGTTGCCTCCGTTATGACGCGCAAGCATTCACGGATGCTTTGGCCGATTTTCGCAAGGTGCTGGAGCTGGATTCTTCCCTGCGAGATTATGGGCATTTCCGCCTCTGGCTGGTTCGCGCCCGGTTGGGCGAGGCGGAGGCCGCCAGTGATGAATTGCAAACTTATCTGGGCGGCCGGACCGCCGGCAAGCCGGACGACTGGGAAGCTAAAATCGGCCGCTTCCTCGCCGGACAACTGGCCGAACCGGAATTCCTGGCCGCCGCCAAAAATGCCGACCAGCAAACGGAAGCGGCACAGTTCTGCCAGGCGTATTTTTACGCGGGCTCAAAACGCCTCTTGGCCGGCGGCGAGGCGGCGGCGGCGGATTATTTCCAAAAATCAATTGCCACGGATAAAAGGGCTTTTACCGAATACAGCAGCGCGGCGGCGGAGTTGGCATTGTTGAAAGCTCACAATCAGGTTGGTCCCGCATGATAGCCTAATCTTCTTTTTTGGCTTTGGAGGGAAGCGGCTTTTTTTTGTAGGGGGAATGCAGGTTGAAATAGATGCCGCACAAGGGACGCTCGTGCTCGGTCTGGCTCAGGATGATGGTGAGCTGGCGGTCCAGGGCGATGCCGTGGCGCAGATGCGGCCCGCGGCTGAGGTAGGTTTTGATGGCCTTGTCCATGAGGGAGACCAGGCTGGCCCGGCATTCCTCCGGCGTTTTGTCAATACAAACAATGAATTTGTCGAAGGCCTGCAACGCCTCCGCGATCTCGTCTTCAAATGTTTCTGCAGTCAAGTCCATTTTTTCAATCCGGGCCGTCCTCGGCCCTGGGTTTGGCCGCCCGCCGCGGTCCGAACAGGGCCGTGCCCGGCCGTATCATAGTCGCTCCTTCTTCCACCGCCACTTCAAAATCGCCGGTCATGCCCATGCTCAGATGAGGCAGGGGCGCGCCGAGGATCTTTTCGCACTCGGCTTTCAATTGGCGCAGCCGGCGGAAAACGAGGCGGACCTTTTCCGGGTCCGGGGTGAAGGGGGCCACGGTCATCAGGCCGTGGATTTCCAGTTTGGGCAGGGCGTTGATCAGCGCCAGTTCGCCGGGAAGTCTTTCCGGGGAAAAGCCAAATTTGGAGGATTCGCCCGCGAGGTTGATCTCGAGCAAAATCGGCATGGTTTTGGCAAAGTGGCCGGCCCATTTGTTGATTTCGACGGCCAGAGGCAGGCTGTCCACGCTCTGAATCATGGAGAAAAGCGCCACGGCGTCGCGGCATTTGTTGGATTGGAGATGGCCGATCAGGTGCCAGCGCAACGGGCCGGGGCATTGGCTGATCTTGGACCTGGCTTCCTGCACGCGGTTTTCCCCGAAAAGGGTGAGGCCCGCCCCGGCGGCGGCGCGGATCATTTCGGGCGGCTGGCTTTTGCTCACGGCCAGGAGGGTGACGGCGGCGGGGTCGCGCCCGGAGCGCTGGCAGGCGGCGGCGATGCGCTGGCGGACGGATTGCAGATTGGCGGCCAAATCCATGCCGTCCCCGCTAACTCAGCCCGGCGGTTTCCGGGAAGCCGCACAGGAGGTTCATGCTTTGCACCGCCTGGCCGCTGGCGCCTTTGGTCAGATTGTCCAGCGCGCTGAGGACGAGGAGGCGGCCGGTGCGCGGATCCAGACGCCAGGCGATCTCGATGACGTTGCCGCCGGTGACGTTCTTGGTGTCGGGCAGCGATTCGGCGTCGAGGAGCCGGACGAAGGGTTCGTGGGCAAAGGCGGCCTGGTAGCATCCGGCGATTTGCCGCCCCAGGGATTCCATTTCTCCTTCGCCGGCAAAGGGCTTTGCGGGTGTCAAATATAGAGTGGTCAGGATGCCGCGGTTGACCGGGATGAGATGCGGCGTGAATTGGAGGACGACCGCGGTCCCGGCGGCGGCGCTCAATTGCTCCTCGATTTCCGGCAAATGCCGGTGGCGCAGCACGCCGTAGGGGCGCGCGCTTTCATGGCATTCCACAAACAGGTAATCCATTTCCAGCTTGCGCCCGGCGCCGCTGACGCCGCTGAGCGAGTCGGCGATGATGTTATGCGGTTGGACCAGCCGGGCTTGCAGGAGCGGGATGAGCGGCAGCAAAATGCTCGTGGGATAACAGCCGGGCGCGGCGACCAGGGCGGCGTTTTTGAGCTGCGCCCGGTGGATTTCGGGCAGGCCATAAACCGATTTTTTAAGAAGCTCCGGGGCGGGATGGTCGCGCCCATAGTATTCCCTGTAAGTGGCGGGGTTTTTGAGCCTGAAATCGGCGCTCAAATCAATGACCTGGCAGCCCAGCTCCAGGAGGGGCGCGGCAAATTCGGCGGCCAGGCCATGGGGCAGGGCGAGGAAAATGACGCGGGCGGCCCGGGCCAGCAGTTCGGCCTTGGGTTCGCTGAAACGGAGGATTTGGGCGCGGGGTTGATGGGCGAATTTGGGAAAGACCCGGGCGACCGTTTGGCCGGCAAATTGGCGCGAGGTGACGGCCGCCAGCTCCACGCCGGGATGCTGCAAGAGCAGGCGCACCAACTCCTCGCCGGAATATCCGGAGGCGCCAACAATGCCAACTTTCACCGGGTTCATACGATGTGATCACCGCCGCGCGGCCCGCCCATTTTAATCCGCCATCCGCACTCCGCAATGGAATTAACGCTTGCTGTACTGGAAGCGTTTGCGGGCGCCGGGCTGGCCGTACTTCTTGCGCTCTCTCATGCGGGGATCGCGGGTGAGACAGCCGGCGGTTTTCAGGACGGACCGCAGGGCGGCGTCCACATGCAACAAGGCGCGGGCGATGCCATGGCGCACGGCGCCGGCCTGCCCGGCCGGGCCGCCCCCGGCCACATTGACATGCACATCGTATTTGGCGGTGGATTCGGTGAGGGTCAGAGGTTGAGTGGCCGCGGTGCGGAGAGATTCCAGGCCGAAATAATGCTCAAAAGGCCGTCCGTTGATGACGATTTTTCCCGAGCCGGCCGCGAGGCGGACCCGGGCCACGGCGGTTTTGCGGCGTCCGGTGCCGCGGAATTCTTTGGTCTCTGCCATGATGAAAATTGGTTGAGGATTAGAAAACTAGCTGGCCGGGGCCAGGGTGGCCGGTTGTTGAGCGGCATGCGGATGGGTGCCGCCTTTATAGACTTTGAGTTTGGTCATGAGGACCCGGCCGAGGCGGTTTTTCGGGACCATGCCCCGCACGGCATGGGTGATGAGTTTCTCCGGGTGGCGGGCGCGAACCTGGGCGACGGAGGTGTATTTCTCGCCGCCTTTCCAGCCGGAATAAGTCATGAATTCCTTGGCGGTTTCCTTTTTGCCAGTGAGGCGGACTTTCTCCGCATTGATCACGACGACGAAGTCGCCCGCGTCGAGGTGGGCGGTGTAAACGGGTTTGTTTTTCCCGCGCAGAATGTTGGCCACCTGGGCGGCCAGGCGGCCCAGGACGGCGCCATTGGCATCAATGACATGCCATTTGCGCTGATCCAAATTAACTTTAGGCAAATACGTTTTCATCCAAATAACCTTCCAAGGAGCGGTGAAACTACCAAAGACCGGCGCGAAGTCAACAGGCAATTTTGGGGAATGCCACGGGCAAGGAGACGGGTTACCCGCCATCGCCCGTCAGGCCGGCAGCGCGGGAGGGGTGGGTTGGGGAGAACGGGCGGGAGCCTGGCCGCGCCGCCGCCAGGAGCGGACTTTGTCGCGGGCGTGTTCGAAGGCCAGATAGACCACCGGGGTGGTGTAGAGGGTCAGCACCTGGGAAATGAGCAGGCCGCCCACGACGGAAATGCCCAGGGGCTGGCGAAGTTCGGAGCCGGCGCCCCGGCCCAAAGCCAGCGGGATGGAGCCACAAAAAGCAGCCAGGGTGGTCATCATGATTGGCCGGAAACGGATCACGCAGGCTTTGTAAATAGCGTCCTCGGGGCGGAGTTTTTCCTCCCGTTCGGCGACCAGGGCAAAGTCCACCATCATGATGGCGTTTTTCTTGACAATGCCCATGAGCAGAATGATGCCGATGAAGGAGACCAGGGAAAGGTCCAGGCCGAAGATCATGAGGGCGAGCAGGGCGCCCAGGCCGGCGGAAGGCAGGCTGGAAAGGATGGTCAGGGGATGGATGAGGCTTTCATAGAGCATGCCCAAAACGATATAGACGGCCAGGAGCGCCGCCGCCAGGAGGATGGGCAGCGAACTGAGGGAGGCCTGGAACACCTGGGCGGTCCCCTGGAAGCTGCCGGACACGGTGGCGGGCAGGCTCAACTCGCGCGCGGCTTGCCGGATCAGGTCGGTGGCCTGGCCGAGGGAGGTGCCGGGGTCCAGATTGAAGGAGATGGTGCTGGCGGGAAACTGGCCCTGGTGGTTGACGGAGAGGTAGGTGTTGGTGTCCTGGATTCTCGCCAGCGCGGCCAGCGGGACCATCCTTCCGGTAGCGGACTTGACGAAGATTTTTTGCAGGGAATCGGGGCTTTGCAAGTAGGCCGGATCAACCTCGAGAACGACGTGGTGCTGGTTGTAGCGTTTATAGACGATGGACACCTGGCGCTGGCCGAAGGCATCGTAGAGGGTGTTATCAATCGCCTGGGGCGAAATGCCCAGGCGCGCGGCGGCATCGCGGTCCACGATGACGCTGGCTTGCAAACCGTGGTTTTGCTGGTCGCTGCTGACATCTTTGAGCTGGGGGATTTGTTTGAGTTTGCTGATGAGCAGGGGAGTCCAGTGATTGAGGTCGTCCAGGCTGGAGGATTGCAAGGCATACACGTACTGGCCCTTGGGCGTGCGTCCGCCCACATTGATGTCCTGGACGGCTCGAAGGTACAAGGTGGCGCCGGGGATGTGGGAGGTTTTTCTGCGCAGGCGGGCGATGATCTGATCGGCCGAGACTCTCCCCGGCCGCTGGTTGCGCGGTTTGAGGGTGATGAACATGCGCCCATTGTTGATAGTGCTGCCGCCGGCGGAAGCCCCGATGAAAGAGCCCAAGGTTTCCACCGCCTCGTCGGCCAACACGATCCGCGCCAACTGGTCCTGCAGCCGGGTCATGGCTTTGAAGGAAATATCCTGGGCGGCGTCGGTGGTGCCCATGATCGAGCCGGTATCCTGCTGGGGAAAGAAGCCCTTGGGAATTTCGGCATAGACAAAGAGGGTCACGACCAGGGTGATGACCGTGACGGCGAGCATCAACGCCTGGTGGCGCAGCACCCAGCGCAGGCCCCGGTCGTAAACGGCGAAAAGCCGGTTAAAGGCCCATTCGCTGGCCCGGTAAAAGGGGCCGGGTTTTCCATAAGAGGCCTGCGATTTCAAAAAGCGCGAGCAGAGCATCGGGGTCAACGTCAGGGAGATGACCCCGGAGACCAGGATGGCCAGGCTCAAGGTGACGGCAAATTCATGGAAGAGACGGCCAATCAACCCGCCCATGAAGAGCAGGGGAATGAAGACGGCCACCAGCGAAGTGCTCATGGAAACGACGGTGAAACCAATCTGGCGCGCGCCGGTCAGCGCCGAAGCCATGGGCTTTTCCCCGTGCTCCACATGCCGGTAAATGTTCTCGATCACGACGATGGCGTCATCCACCACAAAGCCGACGGAGATGGTGATGGCCATGAGGGACAGATTATCCAGGCTGTAATGCAGCAGGTACATGAAGGCGAAGGTGCCGGAGAGGGCGAGCGGAATGCTGATGCTGGCGATGAAGGTCGGCCAGAAGCGGCGCAAAAACAGAAAAATCACCAGCACCACCAGGATGACGCTCAAGAACAGGGAAATCTGCACATCATTGACCGAGGTGTGAATGGTAATGGTCCGGTCGGAGGTGATGAGGATCTTCACCGCCGGCGGAATCCAAAGTTTAATTTGGGGCAGGACGGTGCGAATGCGGTCCACCGTCTCGATGACGTTGGCATCGGGTTGTTTGAAAACCAGGAGGATGACGGCGGGCTTGGTGCCGACCCAGCCGGCGATGAGGTCGTTCTCCACCCCATCCACAATGTTGCCCAGGCTGCTCAGGCGGATGGGCACGCCGTTGGATTGGGTGAGGATGAGCGAGTGATAATCCTTGGCCTCGAAAACTTGGTCGTTGCTGGCCAGGGCATAAAACAAATTGCTGTCTTCCACGCTGCCTTTGGGGGAATCCACATTGACTTTGCCGATCAAGGCGCGAACATCCTCCAGGCTCAGGCCGGTGGTGGAGAGTTGGGCGGGGTTGATCTGGACCCGCACGGCTGATTTCTCCGCGCCGGTGACGATAACCTGGCTGACCCCTTCCACCTGGCTGAGGCGCTGGCCGACAATTTCATCAGCCACTTCAAAGACCTGGGTGGGCAGGAGGCTGTCGGACACCATGCCCATGATGAGAATGGGGGCATCGGCTGGATTGACCTTGCGGTAGGTGGGCGGACCGGGGAGGTTCAGGGGCAGTTCACTGGAGGAGGCGTTGATGGCGGCCTGGACATCGCGGGCCGCGCCGTCCACGGGGCGGTTCAAATCAAATTGCAGGGTGATGCTACAGCCGCCCAGGGTGCTGACGGAGGTCATTTCATTGACCCCGGCGATTTGCCCCAGGCGCCGTTCCAGTGGCGCCGCCAGCGAGGAGGCCACCGTGGAGGGGTCGGCTCCGGGCAAGGTGGCGTAAACGGACACCACCGGATAATCCACGCGCGGCACGGAGGCGACGGGCAGCGACCGGTAGGCGGTCATGCCCGTGAGAAACAGCCCGATGGCGAGCAGCGACGTGCCGATGGGGCGGCGGATGAATGGCGCGGAAATGCTCATGTTACCCAATTAAACATGAGCATCGTACAGGCTCCCGAGGGCGGAGCCAGCGAAAAAGACGGTCCATCATGCTGGATTTGGACGGATTCCTCATGCCGGTTGTTCACCTCCTTTGAGAAGACGGGTCTTGACTTTTATGCCCGATTATGCTTTTGTAGCAACTGGAGATTAATCCAACAGTTGTCCAGAAAGAAAGGAAAGGTTTTTCACATGAAAATGATTCGTCTGCCTTCGCGCCTGCGAAACGGCTTTTTTGCAATCTGCCTCCTCCTGGCCTCAGCCTTCGGCACTTTTGCACAGTCATCCATCAGCAACTCTCTCCCCATCGTCACCATTCAGGCGACGGTTCCCATCGCCACTTGGGCCGGCCAGGATGGCGTGTTCACGGTCTTTCGCTACGGCAATCCAACCCCGTCGCTTCTGGTCTATTATTGCATCAGCGGCACGGCCTCCAACGGGGTGGATTACCAGAAGATCGGGAACATCCTGCTGCTCTCCAACGGGGTCATGTCAAATTCCATCGCCATCGAACCCATTAATCTCGGGCAGAGCAACCTTGAGACGGTGACCGTGACCCTGTGCCCCTCGCCGCTGATGAATCCGGTGAACTACCTCATTGGCCCTCCGGACCATGCCAGTGCGACCGTTTATATCCTGCCGCCAAACATCACCAACGTTCCGCCGGCGGTGAACATCGTCAACCCAACCAACGGCGCGACCTTTTGCGCGCCGGCCAACATCCCGCTGGTGGCAGACGCCAGTGACGTGGACGGCACGGTCACGAATGTGGAGTTTTTCGCCGGGACCAATGACCTGGGTCGGGGCCTTATGGTGGTTCTCGACCCGCCAGGCGCCAACGGAGTGACTGGGCCGGTTTACTTCCTGAACTGGCTCAATGTGGCGGCAAGTAATTATTCGCTGACAGCGGTGGCGACCGACAACGGCGGCGCTTCGACCACATCGGCGGTGGTGAACATCACCGTCCTGGCGGTTCCGCCCACTAATCTTCCGCCCGTCGTCCGCATCATCAATCCGCCCAATGGCAGCGTCTTCCGCGCCCCGGTCAACATTCCCATTTTCGCTTACGCTGCCGATCCCGACGGCTCTGTTAGTTCCGTGGAATTCTTCGCCGGCACCAATAGTCTGGGCCTGGGCCATCAGGTCACCGCCGTGCCTCCGCCGCTGCCTCCCGGCCCGATCCAGCCGCCCATCCTGATCTATGTTCCAACAAATTATTGGGAACTGGTTTGGAGCAATGCCCCTTTGGAAACCAATATCGCCTTGACGGCCCTGGCCACTGATAATGGCGGCGCCACCACCGTTTCCGCGGCGGTGACGATCAGCATTCTGCCCTCGCCCCCGCCGCCCAGCAACCGGCCGCCCATTGTCACTATCGTCGCCACCGATCCCGTGGCCATCGAAGGCACCAATTTCTGGTTCTGGCCGGGCGAAACCAATACGCCGCCAACCTGGGCGGCTTGGCCGGCGGCGACCTGCCGTTTCTTCACCAACTGGGGTCCCAAAGCCGCCACCATGACCGTGCGCCGCTGGGGCGGCACCAATGCCGGCTTGACGGTGCCCTACGCCATTGGCGGCACGGCCAGCAACGGCGTGGACTACGTCGCCATTCCGGGTGTGGTGACCATTCCGGCGGGGGATCGCAGCGCGGTGATCACCATCATGCCCATTGACGACGGCCCGCCCGACATCACCAAGACCGTCATCCTCAGCCTGACGCCTTCGACCAACACCCCGCCGGATTATCTGCTGGGTTTCCCGAGGCGCGCCGCGGCGATTATACTTGACAGCAGCGGCCTTCCTCCCGTGACCGCCCTGCTGCCCGACCGGTGTTTTCACCTGGTCATGCCGGGGCCGGACGCCGCCTGGTTTAGCCTCGAGTATTCGACCGACCTGGCCAACTGGACGGCCATCTGCACCAACCAGGTGGTCAATGGCTCGATTAATTTCGTGGATCCTGACACGCTGAGCGACCAGGCCCGATACTATCGCGCCGTCCCGATCACTACTCCGCCGCCTCAATGACCGCAGAGCACTGCTGCACAATGGGATCGGATTGATCAGTCTGGGATCGGATTGATCGGTCTGGAGCGTTTTCAAGAAAACTGTAGCCGCAGCACGCGGTAGATTGGCACTCCGCTGCCCGCCGCGGCGCGCACGGAGTGCGCGCCCTACCATCCTCATTCACGGCTACACAATTTCTTAAACAGCCTCAGCGGGGGACGGCTTCTGCATCCGCGGCGGGTTCGACCTCCTCCAGGCCGGCGGCGGCGCGCCAGCCTTTGGCCCAGCGGCTGAGTCTTCCCATGTAAAGGTAGATCACGGGGGTCGTGTAAAGCGTCAGGCATTGGGAAACGAGCAGGCCGCCAACGATGGCCACGCCCAAGGGACGCCGCAGTTCGGAGCCGTTGCCGTTTTGCAGGGCCAGGGGCAGGGCGCCGAGCAGGGCGGCCATGGTGGTCATCATGATGGGACGGAAGCGCAGTTTGCAGGCTCGGTAAATGGATTGTTCGGGGGGCAGATGATCCGCCCGCTCGGCGTCCAGGGCGAAATCAATCATCATGATGGCGTTTTTCTGGACAATGCCGATGAGGAGGATGATGCCGATGAGGGAGACCAGGGACAGTTCAATATGGAAGAGCATCAACGCCAGCAAGGCGCCCACCCCGGCGGAGGGAAGGCTGGAAAGAATGGTGATGGGATGAATGTAGCTCTCGTAAAGCACGCCCAAAATAATGTAGATGACGATGACGGCCGCCAGAATGAGGAGCGGTTCGGTTTGGAGGGATGACCGAAATTCCGCGGCGCTGCCGGAGAAACTCGTCGCGATGGTTTGGGGCAATTTGATTTCCTTTTCGACGGCGGCGATGGCCTTGACGGCGGCGTCCAGGGAACTGTCCGCGCCCAGGTTGAAAGAAAGGGTCACGGCGGGGAACTGGCCCTCGTGCAGGATGACCAGGGGGGTGCTCCCTGCGGTGACCGAGGCAAACGCGCCCAGGGGAACCATCTGGCCGGTGGTGGATTTGACGAAGATTTTGTCCAGGGCGGCCGGGTTGAGTTGGAAATTGGGTTCGGCTTCGAGCACGACGCGATATTGGTTGAGTTGGGTGAAGATGATCGAGACTTGGCGCTGGCCGAAGGCGTCGTAAAGGGTGTCATCAATGGCTTGGGGCAGAATGTTCAACTGGGAAGCCTTGTCCCGGTCCACTTCCACGTTGAGGCCAAAGCCCTTGGATTGTTGATCGCTGGCCACGTCGGCCAACTCCGGCCTGGCCGACAGAGCGGCCACCAGCCGGGGCGCCCATTCCCCCAGTTCCTGCTCGTCGGCGTCCTGCAGCGTGTACTGGTATTGGGTGCGGCTCACCCGGCTGTCTATCTGGACATCCTGCACCGCTTGCATGAACAGGGAAATCCCACGCAGGGGGCGGGTCGCTTCGCGCAGGCGGTCAATGACGTTGGCCACCTCCGATGTGCGTTGCTCGCGGGGTTTGAGGCTGATGTAGAGGCGGCCGGAGTTGGCGGTGGGATTGACCGTGCCGGCCCCGACAAAGGAAGCCACGCTGGCCACGTCCCGATCTTGCGCCACCACTCCGGCCACGCGCCGCTGGCGTTCGACCATGGCCTGGAAGGAAATGGATTGGGAGGCGTCGGTCACGCCGATGATCATGCCGGTGTCCTGCAAAGGCAGCAGGCCCTTGGGGATGATGACATAAAGCCAGATCGTGCCGATCAGGGTGGCGATGGCGACCATGAAGGTGAGCCGGTCGTGCGCCAGCACCCATTTCAGGCCCTGTTCGTAGAGCGCCAGAAATCCCTGGAAAAATCTTTCCGACCAATGCCACAGCCGCCCATGACGGCTTTCATTTTCCGGGCGCAGCAGGCGCGAACACATCATCGGCGTCAGCGTCAGGGAGACAATCATGGACACCACCACGGCGGCGCTCATGGTGATGGCGAATTCACGAAAAAGCCGCCCCACGATGCCCGACATGAAGATCAGCGGTATGAAAACGCCGATGAGGGAAAGACTCAGGGAGACGACGGTGAAGCCGATTTGCTTGGCCCCTTTGAGCGCGGCGGTCATGGGCGGATCCCCCGACTCGATGAAACGGACGATGTTCTCGATCATCACTATGGCGTCATCCACCACGAATCCGGTGGAGATGGTCAGGGCCATGAGGGAAAGATTATCCAGGCTGAAGCCCAGCAGGTACATAAGCCCGAAAGTGCCGACGATGGCCAGCGGCAGGGCCACGCTGGTGATGACGGTGGCCCAAAGCGTGCGCAAGAACAGGAAGATGACCATCACGACCAGGCCGACGGTGAGGATGAGGGTGAATTGAACGTCCCGGATGGAGGCGCGGATCATCTCCGTGCGATCGCTGAACACTTTGATATTGATGGAAGGAGGAATGGAGCTGCGCAGCCTGGGCAGCAACGCCTTCACCCGGTCGGCCGTCTGGATGATGTTGGCCCCGGGCTGGCGCTGGATGTCCACGATCACAGCCGGATTATTGTTGACCCATCCGGCCAGGTGGACGTTTTCCACGTCGTCCACCACCTCGCCGATGTCCTTCAGGCGCACCGGTGATCCGTTGACCACTTTGACGATGACGTTGCCGAAATCCGCCGCGGAGAAAAGCTGGTCGTTGGCCCCGATGGCATAGGCCTGTTGGTGGCCGTCGAAACTGCCTTTGGGCAGATTGATGTTGTTCAACATCAGCGCGCTGCGGACGTCTTCCAGTCCCAGGCCCATGCTGGCCAGGGCGCTGGGATTGACCCGCACACGGACGGCCGGTTTCTGATTGCCTTCGATGGTCACCAGGCCGACTCCGGTCACCTCGCTCAGTTTTTGGGCCAGGACGGTGTCCGCCAGATCGTTGACTTTGGCCAGGGGGAGTTCCTTGGAAGTGAGTTGGAGGGTGAGGATGGGCGTGTCGGCGGGGTTGACTTTGTTAAAGATGGGCGGGTTGGGCATGCCGCTGGGCAGCACCCCGCTGGCCGCGTTGATGGCCGCCTGCACGTCCTGCGCGGCCGAATCTATGTTCCGATCCAGGGTGAACTGCAGGGTGATGGTCGTCGTGCCAAACGCGCTGATGGAGGTCATCTGGGACAGGCCGCTGATCTGCCCGAATTGCCGCTCCAACGGCTCGGTGACGGACGAGGCCATGACGTCGGGGCTGGCGCCGGGATATTGGGCCACGACCTGGATGGTGGGGAAATCAACCGGGGGCAAGGCGGAAATCGGCAGCAGTTCATAGCCCAGGAATCCCATCAAGAGCACCCCCGCCATGAGAAGCGACGTGGCGATGGGCCGGCGGATGAATGGCTCGGAGATGCTCACGCTGGAAAAAATTGTGGATCGGGCATGGCCTGCGGCCGATGGTCCTTTGCGCTCAGGCGCCGGTTGGTTTGGGCGGTGGATAGGCAGGCGCGGGGTTGGTTGCGCCGCCGTTCCCGCCCCGGCGGCCGCCGCCCGGAGCGCGCGGCGAACCAGCCGGTTCATTGGTGTCCTCCAACCTGACTTTGGAACCGTTTTCCAAACGGTATTGTCCGTCCGCAACCACCTTTTGTCCTTCGCTCAATCCCTTGGAAACCAGGGCCAGGTCGCCTTGCATTTGCGCCACCGTCACCGGCGTCAATTTCGCCACCAGGTTGGAGCCTTCCCCTTCGATGGTGAAGACATACTCGCCGTCCGGGCCGCGCTGGATGACGCTTTCCGCAACGACCAGGCTGTTGATTTTGTCCACCAACAAGCGCGGATTGACGAATTGGCCGGGCCACAGGCTCAGGTTGTGGTTGGGAAAGGTGGCCTTGAGCTTGATGCTGCCGGTGGTGGTATCAATTTGATTGTCAATGACGGCCAGTGTTCCCGTGTCCAGGACGGTTTTGTTGTCGCGATCCAGGGCCAGGACCGGGACAGGGCCTTGGGCCATTTTGCGCGCGATGACCCCAACGTCTTGCTCCGGGAGGATGAAGGTGACGAAGATGGGACGCAACTGGGTGATGACGACGATGCCGTTGGTGTCGTTGGCGTGAACGATGTTGCCCTGGTCAACCAGGCGTATCCCGCATCGGCCCTCCAGCGGGGCGTAGATCGTCGTGTAATCCAACTGCACCTGGCAGCTCTCAATGCCCGCCTGGTCGTTGGTCACCATCGCCTCAAGTTGGCGCACCAGGTTGCTTTGCGTGTCCAAGGCCTGTGCGGTCACGATGTTCGTCAGGTCCAGATCGCGCCGCAAATCCAGTCTGGCATTATCCAGCAGGGCCACGTCCTGCAACTTCTTGGCCTTGGCCTGGTCCAAAGCCGCCTGGAACGGGCCGGGATCAATCTGCGCCAGCAAGTCGTTGGTGCGGACATCCTGCCCTTCCGTGAAGGCGACCTTGATCAACTGGCCGTCCACGCGCGGTTTGACCGTGACCGTGTTGAAAGCCTGGACGGTGCCCAAGCCGTCGAAATAAATGGAAACCTCCTTCTGCATCACCGTCCCCGGAGTAATCGGAACGGCGGGATCCACTCGTTTGGCCGCGGCGGCGGCGATGGCCTTGGTTTGCTTGGCCCTCCAGACGATGAAGCCGATGCCCCCAACCACAAACAAGAGAATGATGATCCACATGAATCCTCCCGCCTGGCCGGAAGCCGGCGGGGAGGGCTGGTTGGCGCCGGAAAGTTTTGCGGAGGGTGAAGTTGCCGGATTTTGCGTTCCAGGCGGTGTGTCAGTTTGCTGCATAGTGGAGAATTCTCAATAGCCCATAAGCCGGGCCAAGGCATTGAATTTCATGGCCTTCGAACCGGCGGTTTTGGCAATTTCCAACTCATTGTTTGTGGTGCTTAGACCGACCAGCACGGTTCCAGATTCACCAAAAGTGAGGGATTTGATGCACGGGCAGCCCGTCATGGTGAGTGCCCCAGACCGGGTTCATGCCAGTTGGCGGGCTTGGGTTGGGTGCCTTCGACGGACGGACCGCTTCGGAACGTGGATTCCCGGATGATCAACTCACTGATCAACGCCGAGGCGCTGGCATACCGGGTAAAACCGCCCGGCGGGACAAACAGTTCCGGGGCCGGCAAATCCAAGCGGATGCCCGAGAAATCCACCGTGATCAACCGGCCCCCGCTCTCCGTGCGCAGGCGCACGGGAAACCGGTTCAAATCGTCGGCCCGCCATTCGGTCAATTTGGCGGTCGAACCGTCGCTCAATGCCACCCTCTCTTCGATGCGATGACAGGGATGGCCGTTGACCTGCTCGGGAACCGGCTCTTTGTTCTCCGGCGCCACGTTAGTGATCTCGGAAGCAGCGGAAATGGGCGCGAACCCCTGCAGCGCCTCGCTCACCACATAGCCGTGCTGGGCAACGCCGTCCCAAATAAAAAACATCCCGCCCCGCACGATTTTGCCCTTCTTCACCTTGGCGGTGCTGAGCGGTTGGAAGATCAGCCGGCCCTGCCGCTCGATCAATTGGCCGGCCGCCTCGGGCGCGCCTGGGGCGGACGGGGTGGTGGCGACGACATCGGCGCTGAAACCGTCGAAACCGGCCAGGGCAGTCGAAGCCGGGCCGGTGAGGAAGTCCGGCGGCGCTTCGTCGCCCATGTGAGCCAGGGCGGCCTCCTTGCGTTGCTCGCTGGCGCATCCCGCGAGCAACGCGGCCGCCAAAGCGATCCCCAAAGCCCCTGTGCCAGGCAAATTTCTCATTGCAACACCCCAATTTGACCGGAAACCACAAATGTCGCAAGGAGCATTGTGGGTCCCATCCCCGATTCCCCACCTCGGCCTCATGAAGCCAAACCTCCCGCGAGTTGTGTCCGTCCAGTTCAGCAAATGGTTCATCGTGGCCTGCCGGGTAAAACGCGGCGGCGCAGGCTGCCAGCCGCCAGCTCGCTGGGCGTCCCGCCCGGTGTGCGCGGCTCTGCCCTCGTGCTTCCCTTTAACATTCCTTGCCCGCCATCGGCTTTTGGCGGCGGCGGGCGCATTTTGCATTTTGCATTTCCCCCGTCCCCTGATAACAATGCCCAATCCGAAAACCGGAATCTTGACATCTGACTTGTGAAACTGACCGATCTGCGGGAAATCCTGCAATACATACCGCGCTTCCGCGAAAAGATTTTCGTCATCAGCATTGATGGGGCGATCGTGACCAGCGAGAATTTTGCCAATATCCTCCTGGATGTGGCGGTGTTGCGCTCGCTCAATATCCGCGTGGCGCTGGTCCACGGGGCGGCGGCGCAGATCAGCGCCCTGGCGGGCGAGCAAAAAATCCAGCCGTCCAATCTCGACGGCACCGGGGTCACCGACGCCGCCACGCTCAAGCTGGCCCTGACCGCGGCCAACCGCCTGACGCATGAAATCCTGGAGGGCTTGAGCGCCAATGACCTGCGCGCCGCCTCTTGCAACGCCCTCATCGCCCATCCCCTGGGCATCCTTCACGGCGTGGACCATTTGTTCACGGGCAAGGTGGAGCGGGTGGACGTGGAGATGTTGCAAGGGTTGCTCGCCCAGGGGATCGTCCCGGTCATGCCGCCCCTGGGTTTTGACGGCGACGGCAGGACTTTCCGCGTCAATTCGGATTCGGTGGCGCTGGAACTGGCCAAGGCCTTGAACGCCGCCAAGCTCATTTACATGGCCACCCAGGACGGGCTGATCTGTCAGGGCCGGTTGATCCGCCAAATGCTGGTGGCGGACCTGGACGCGCTGCTGGCCCAGCACAAAAATAATTTCGCGCCGGAAATTCTTTCCAAGGCGCAGCACGCCTCCGCCGCCTGCCGCGCCGGCGTGCCCCGCGTCCACGTCCTCAACGGCCGGGTGGATGAGGCCCTGCTGGCGGAGGTCTTTTCCAACGAGGGCATCGGCACCCTCATTTACGCCAATGAATACCAGCAGATCCGCCGCGCCATGAAGAAGGACGTCCGCGCCATCCTGTTGTTGACCAAGGACTCGGTGGAGACCGAGGAACTGGTCCGGCGCAGCCGCGCCACCATCGAAAAATCCCTCGCCGATTTTTATATCTTTGAGACGGACAAGAATCCGGTGGCGTGCGTGGCCCTGCATCAATTGGACCAGACCAGAGCGGAGCTGGCCTGCCTCTACGTCAGTCCGTTGCATGAGAACCAGGGCATTGGCCAGAAACTCATTCAATTTGTCGAGAACAAGGCGCGCGATCTGGGCATGACCGAGTTGCTCGTGCTTTCCACCCAGGCCTTCACCTATTTTCAGTCCAAGGGCGGGTTCGCTGAAGGGTCGCCGGAGGATTTGCCGCCCCCGCGACGGGAAAAGTACGAGCAGAGCGGCCGAAACTCCAAGGTGCTGGTAAAAAAACTCGCGCCCAAATGAGCGTCCGCGTCCGATTCGCCCCCAGTCCCACCGGCTTTCTCCACATCGGCGGCGCGCGCACGGCCTTGTTCAACTGGCTTTATGCGCGGCACACCGGCGGCACCTTTATCCTGCGCATCGAGGACACCGACGTGGCCCGCAATACGCAGGAGGCGACGGAGGTCATTCTGAGCGGCTTGCGCTGGCTGGGTTTGAATTGGGACGAAGGGCCGGTGAGCGGCGATCCGTCCGGCGCGAGCCTGGGGGACTGCGGCCCCTACTTCCAATCGCAACGCGGCGGGATTTACCTCCGGCGCGTCCAGGAACTCAAGGACAAGGGCCTGGCTTATGATTCCGAAGGCGCCGTCAAATTCAAAATGCCCCGCCAGCCGGTCTTGATTCCTGACCTGGTCGTGGGAAATGTCCTGCGCGAGCTGACGGACCGCGAGGCGGCCGACCCGGATTTTGTCATCGTGCGTTCCGACGGCCAGCCGGTTTTTCATCTGGTCAACGTGGTGGACGATCTGGAAATGAAGATCACCCACGTCATTCGCGGCGAGGATCATCTCTCCAACACAGCCAAGCATATCGCGCTCTTCCGCGCCTTCGGCGTGGCGCCGCCGCATTATGCGCACATTCCGCTCATTCTGAATCCGGACGGCGCCAAGATGAGCAAGCGCGACGCGGGCGCGTCGCTGCGGTCTTATATGGAAGAGGGCAGCGTGCCGGAAGCCGTGGTCAATTACTTGTGTCTCCTCGGCTGGTCGCCCAAGGCAAACCGGGAAAAAATGCCGGTGGAGGAAACGATCCGCCTTTTCGACCTGCCGCAAATTCTCCGGCACAACGCCCGTTTCGACCTCAACAAACTGCGCTGGCTGGACGCCGAATACATCCGCGAGATGGGCGAAGACCGGTTCAGGGAATTGGGCATCGCCGCGCTGGCCCGGGCGGGCCTTCCTGTCAACACTTATTCTGTGGATTACGCGCGCGCCGCCCTCGCCACCTGCCGGGGTAAAATCAAGCGCTTCGGCGACCTGCCCGCATACGCCGGTTTTTATTTCAAAGAAGAAGTGCAGATGGATCCCGTGCCGGCGGAAAAGGAATTCACGCCTGAGAACAAGGAGCGGTTGCGGAAGTTTAGCGCCGCGCTATCGCAGTTGCCGGAGTTCAACGCCGCCACCATCGAGCAAACCCTCAAGGCCGTGGCGGCGGAACTGGGCGTGAAAGCCGGCGTGCTGGTGCATCCCGTGCGCCTGGCCTGCACCGGCGCCGCCGCCGGTCCGAGCCTCTATCATCTCATGGAAGTCCTCGGCAAGGAACGCGTCCTCAAACGCCTCGCGCCTTATGTCTGACACCTCTGTCAAACATACGAAAGAATCACGATTTCCGCCTTTGTGCCCTCCTCGGATGTTCGTAAACCTCCGAGGTTTTTTCGAACTCAGTAATGCTGGTCACGGTTGCCAGTGGAACGAGGATGCGCCGTCCACGAACCGTCTTCCCAGAATCATTGCCGTGGCGACCCTCGATGAACAGCACCCCCTCGTAGCGATGCAAACTCGGATCTTCAACGACGGCAAATCCCTCGGTGACGCCATCAACTCCGCCGAAGGTCACGAGCGCAACGGGCTTAGAGCGTTTCCATAAATGATATAGCTTGACTGGGGCGAGAGGGCTGGCAGGCTTGAGCCATGCGAGCGATACCCGTGTCTGCGCGCGAGCGCATCCTGCAACTCTATGAACAAGGCAAAAGCACCCGCGAGATCGCGGACTTTTTCGGCTTTTGCGTGGCGGCGGTGCGCCGGGTCCGGCAGCAGTTCCAAGAGCGCGGCACGCTCCAGCCGCAAACCCATTTGTGCGGGCGCAAAACGCTGCTGAACGCCGGACGCCAGGCTCGCCTGCAAAAGCTGGTGGCGGCCCAGCCCGACGCGACGTTGGCCGAGTTGGGGGCGCGTCTGGACCGCCCTTTCGGGACCTCCACTGTGGATTTGTGGCTGCGCAAACTGGGGTTGAGCTATAAAAAAAACGCTCTGCGCCGCCGAGCAGAACCGTCCGGACGTGGCCGAAAAGCGGGCCCATTGGCATGAGCGTCTGGCAAGTGACCCACCTGCCCGACTGGTCTTCGTGGATGAAAGCGGGGCCAACACCAAGATGACCCGTTTTTGCGGGCGGTCACCCGTGGGCCGAAGACTGGCGGCCCACGTCCCGCAGGGACATTATCAGACCACCACCCTGGTCTGCGCCATTCGTCTGGCCGGGCCTGCGGCCCCCTGCCTCTTTGAGGGGGCCATGGACGGGGAAATGTTTTTGGCCTGGATCCAGCAGGGGCTGGTGGTGGAGTTGCGCAAGGGTGACTTGGTCATCATGGACAACTTGGCCACGCATAAGGTGACCGGAGTCCGCCAAGCCATCGAAGAGGCCGGGGCAACGCTGCTGTATCTGCCGCCCTATTCGCCAGACTTTAATCCCATCGAAAATATGTGGAGCAAGGTCAAACAAATTATGCGAGGTCTCGCGCCGCGAACCGCCAAGGAACTGCTCCAAGCGGCGAAGATTGCCTTTGAAGCCATCTCCACCGCCGATTGCCGGGGCTTCTTTTTAAACGCCCGCTACGCTACATGATTTATGGAAATGCTCTAGTGAAGAGCTTTGGTTTCATTTTCTTGGCAACAAAGACTCACATAATGTGGTCATATTTCTGACAAGATTTACGGCGCGGCGGCGAGTTGGCGGAGGACGAAGGGCAGAATGCCGCCGTGCTGGTAGTAGTCTATTTCTATCGGCGTATCTATGCGGCAGCGGACGGTCACATTCTCCGTCGCACCGGTGGCGCGGGTGATGCGGAGGGTCAGGTCTTGCTGGGGCTTGAGGTTGTTCGTCAGGCCGAGGACATCATAGGTTTCCGTGCCGTCCAATTTGAGGGTTTGGGCGGAAACATTTTCCCGGAATTGCAGGGGCAGGATGCCCATGCCGACGAGGTTGGAACGGTGGATGCGCTCGAAACTTTGCGCGACGACCACTTTGACGCCCAGCAAGCGCGTCCCCTTGGCGGCCCAGTCGCGCGAACTGCCGGTGCCGTATTCCAGGCCGGCCAGGACAATGAGCGGCGTGTTTTTTTCGGCGTATTTGACGGCGGCGTCGAAGATGCTCATCGGTTCGCCGCCGGGCTGGAATCGCGTCACGCCGCCTTCCACTCCAGGCGTCATCAGGTTCTTGATGCGGACGTTGGCGAAGGTGCCGCGCGTCATCACCCGGTCGTTGCCGCGGCGGGAACCGTAGCTGTTGAAATCCACAAAGTTCACCCCGTGCTCGATGAGATACTTGCCCGCCGGCGAAGTTTTTTTGATGCTGCCGGCCGGCGAGATGTGATCGGTGGTGACGCTGTCGCCAAAAATGCCCAGGGGCCGCGCCCCTTTGATTTCAGCAATAACGCCCGGTTGCAGGCTGAAGTTCTCGAGGAAGGGCGGTTCCTGGATGTAAGTGCTTTGCGGGTCCCACTGATAGACCTGGCCGAGGCTGGCGGGGATTTCGTTCCACTTGGGATTTAGCGCGGCGAAATCCCGGTATAATTGACGGAACACTTCGGGCTTGAGGGCGGATTGCATGGCCTGGCGGATTTCGTGGGAAGTGGGCCAGATGTCCTTCAAATAAACCGGCCGCCCTGCCAGGCCCGCGCCCAGCGGCTCGGTTGTCAAATCTATTGTCACCCGCCCGGCCAGGGCAAAGGCCACCACCAGCGGCGGGGACATGAGGAAATTGGCCTTGATGTTCTGATGGATGCGCGCCTCAAAGTTGCGGTTGCCGGAAAGGACGGCCGCGGCGATGACGTCGTTTTTGACCACCGCCTCCTCCACCGGCGCGGCCAGCGGGCCGGAATTGCCGATGCAAGTGGTGCAACCGTAACCGACCAGGTTGAAGCCGAGCCGATCCAGATAAGGTTGCAGGCCGGTCTTGGTCAAATAATCGGTCACGACGCGCGAACCGGGCGCAAGCGAGGCCTTGAGCAGCGGATGAGGCCTAAGCCCCTTTTCCACGGCTCTTTTGGCGAGCAAACCGGCGGCGAGCATGACGGAGGGATTGCTGGTATTGGTGCAACTGGTGATGGCGGCGATCAAAACGTCGCCGTGGCGCACCTGGCTGCCGCCGCCGGACGAGCCAACCGGGGCGGGCGCGACCGGGCCGGGGGTTGGCCGGTTGTTGGTCATTTCCAACTCGGTGAAAGCGTTGGTGTTTTGTTGCACGGAGCGCTGGGGCACGACCGGGTCCTGGCTGCCGCCGCCGGGCGCAGCAGGGCCATCGGCCAGCACCGGAAAGGCGCGCGGCAAATCGCCGGCCGCCTTGCCGAAGCCGTTTTCGGCGGCGGGCTTGGAAAAGGTCTTGGTGAATTCCTCCTTCAGCGCGGCCAATTCGATTTTGTCCTGCGGCCGTTTTGGTCCGGCCACACTCGGGCGCACGCCGGCCAGGTCCAGTTCCAGGTGAGTGGAGTAGGTGATGTCCCCCTTTTTGGGAATTCCGAAGAGGCCCTGCGCGCGGAAATAATTTTCGTAAAGGCGGCAATGTTCCTCACTGCGCCCGGTTTGGCGCAGGTAATCAACACACTCGGAGTCAATGGGAAAAAAGCCCATGGTCGCGCCGTATTCGGGGGCCATGTTGGCAATGGTGGCGCGGTCCACCACCGGCAGGGCCGCCGCGCCGGGGCCGTAAAACTCCACGAATTTGCCCACTACTTTGGCCTGGCGCAGCATGGCGGTGACGGTAAGGGCCAGATCGGTGGCGGTGACGCCTTCGCCCAGCGCGCCGGTCAGATGGACGCCCACCACGTCGGGCGTCAGAAAATAAACGGGCTGGCCCAACATGCCGGCTTCCGCCTCGATGCCGCCCACCCCCCAGCCGACGATGCCCAAGCCGTTGATCATGGTGGTATGGGAATCGGTGCCGACGAGCGTGTCGGGATAATAAACGGGCGGCGCCTCCGGGGTGGCCAGGACGCCTTTGGCCAGATATTCCAAGTTGACCTGGTGAACGATGCCGATGCCGGGCGGGACCACTTTGAAAGTGTCGAACGCTTGCATGCCCCATTTGAGGAATTGGTAGCGTTCGCCGTTGCGCTGGAATTCCATGTCCAGGTTGCGCGACAGGGCCTGGGCGGTGCCGGCGAAATCCACCTGCACGGAGTGGTCCACCACCAGGTCCACCGGAACGAGCGGCTCGATGATTTTGGGATTTTTTCCCAAACGCACCACGGCGGAGCGCATGGCCGCCAAGTCCACCAAGAGCGGCACGCCGGTGAAATCCTGCAGGACAATGCGGGCGACGATGAAGGGAATCTCCTGGGTGCGCGGCCCGTTGGGCTGCCATTGCGCCAGTTGGCGGATATTGGTTTCCGTGACCTTTTTGCCATCGCAATTGCGCAGGACTGATTCGAGGACCAGGCGGATGGAGACGGGCAGTTTGGAAACCGGCCCGAGGCCGGCTTTCTCGAGGGCGGGAAGGGAGTAAAAGGCGGCGGATTGGCCGTGGCCGGCGTCGAATTGTTGGAGCGAATCGAAAAGGTTATGTCTTTTGTTCATGGCGTTCGTGGTCCGGCCGTGGTCTTGGGCGGACGTTAGAAAATGGCGTTTGGCCGGGGCGGTGTCAATCTCCGTTCGGCCGCAGCGCGCATCTTGAAAGCGCCACCCAAAAGTCAAACGCCGCCACCCGCAAAAGATTGCGGTTCCGCTGGTCTGGTGTAGGTTGGTCCAACATCAGCGACATGATAAGGACGGTTCGAGTTTCCATTCTAGTGACAGCTTTGGCCCTGGCCGGCGCGCGCCTCCCGGAGGCCCGGGCGCAAGGCAATGAGATCATTTATTCCAACAGCTTGCAAAATGGGTGGGCCAATTGGAGTTGGGCGACCAATAATTTAAGCTGCACCAGTCCCGTCCTTCCGGGCTATTCCGACTCGATCAGCGTCTCCTGCAGTAATAACACCGCCCTCTATTTGCATCAGGCCCCTTCGGATTCGACGCCCTTCACCAACCTGACCTTTTGGCTCAATGGCGGGACCTCCGGCCATCAGGTCCTGACGGTGACAGGTACGCTCAGTGAGACTCACCAGACCCTTTATACCCTGCCGGCCCTGGTCGCCAACACCTGGCAGCAATTTACCGTTTCCCTTGCGTCCTTGGGCGTGGCCGGCCAGCCCAACTTTGACGGCATTTGGATCTGGAACGACAACAATTTCACCATCCCGACCTTTTATGTCGAGGACATCGTCCTGGTGGCCGGGCCGCCGCCGGGGCCGAACCCGACTAATTTTATTGGAATTGACGCCGGCGCCAATCGCAAGCCGATCAGTCCGCAGATTTACGGCACTGCCTTTGCCACCTCCAATCAACTGGCCGATTTGAATTTCACCATGAACCGGTCGGGCGGGAATGAAGAAACGACCTATAATTGGGAGATCAACGCCCACGGCAAGGGCGCCGATTGGTATTTTGAGAGTTATCCCGACAGTTCCGCCACACCCGGGGAGTCGGCGGACTCGGTTGTGGCCAACAGCAAGAGCGGCGGAGCACAGCCGATGATCACCATCCCCATGATCGGCTGGTCGCCCATGCTCGGGGCCGGCCGGAGCATCCTCTACAGCTATGCCGTGAGCAACTACGGCCCGCAAACCTCCGTGGACCCGTACCTGACCAATGCCGGCAACGGCATCAGCATCACCAACGACACGCCCATCACCTGGAACAATCCCAACGACGCCAATTTCCCCACCAACATCGCCTTTCAGCAGGGCTATGTGCAGCATCTCCTGGGCCGGTGGGGGGCGTCCACCAACGGGGGTGTCGGCTATTACCTCATGGACAACGAGCACAGCATTTGGTTTTCCACCCACCAGGACATCCATCCCGTCGGGCCAACCATGCAGGAAATCTGGACCAAAATGCTCGCCGCGGCCAGCATGGTCAAATCCAACGACCCCAACGCGCTCGTGCTCGGTCCGGAAGAATGGGGCTGGCCGGGTTATTTCTACAGCGGCTACGACCAGCAATGGTCCGGTCAACACTCGGATTACAACCCGGCCGACTATCCCGACCGCTCCAGCAACGGCGGGTGGGATTACATGCCCTGGCTGCTCAGCCAGTTTTATCAGCACAACACCAATTCCGGGCAGCGCCTGCTGGATTACTTCACGCTGCATTGCTATCCGCAGGAAGGCGACGTGGGCAGCCAAGACGACGTCTCCACCACGACGGCCCTGCTGCGCAACCAGTCCACCCGCCAGTTCTGGGATTCCAACTATGTGGACCCGAGTTGGATCAACAGCGTCATCATGCTCATCCCCCGGATGAAAGGCTGGGTTTCGACCAATTATCCCGGCACCAAAATCGGCATCACCGAATACAACTGGGGCGCCGAGCCTTACCTCAACGGCGCCACCGCCCAGGCCGACCTTCTGGGAATCTTCGGACGCCAGGGATTGGACCTGGCCACACGCTGGACGACCCCCGCCAACACCACGCCGACTTACCTGGCCATGAAAATGTATCGCAATTACGACGGCAACCGCTCCGCCTTCGGCGACACCAGCCTGCTGGCGGGCGGGCCGGATCCCGACAATGTCGCGGTCTTCGCGGCCCAGCGTTCCACCGACGAGGCCCTGACGGTCATGGTGGTCAGCAAGTACTTGACGGGCACGACGCCGCTGGCCGTCAACCTCACCAACTTCCTGGGCAACGGCACCGCCCAAGTCTGGCAGCTCAACGCCAGCAATGTCATCGCCCGCCTGGGCGATTTGACCTGGAGCAACGGCGCCTTGCAAACGACCGTGCCCGGCCAAAGCGTCACCCTGCTGGTTCTACCGCCCAGTTCCGCGCTGGCCCTCGTGCCCGGAGCGCCGCGGACCGACGGGCAATTCGAATTCTGGGTCAACGGGGAAATTGGACGCAGCTTTGTCTTGCAATCCTCCACCAACCTTTTGCGCTGGACCCCCGCCAGCACCAACACCTTTGCGGGCGCCAGCGCCCGTTTTCTGCTTCCCGGCGGCTCGCGCCCTCAATTCTGCCGCGCCGTGCTCTCGCATTGAAATCCGCACCTTCCCGGGCAAGGGTTGCACAAAGGGCAAAAGGTCAAACTATAGCTTCGCCCAACTTGTAAGTGAGAAATGCACCTGAAAACACTCAAAAGGGACAAAGCTATAGTTTGACCGCTCACTTCCCCGCGCCTGGTTTCAGTGCGGTGACACCCGCTTCAACCATCCACCGGTCTCGGCAGCGCGTGCGAACCCGCCCCATGCACTTCTGCCAGCGCCAGGGTGCGCGCCGGGTCTTGATTGTTCTTGGCCGCCAGGCTCTCCCCTGCCTTGGCCGCCAGGGGGGCTTGCCGTACCCCGGCCCGGGCCGTTCTCCTTCCCATCCATACGTCCCAGCATTGCCGCAGGATGGCGGCGAATGTGCCGGCCAGAATCCTCAGGTCCAACAAAAGGGACTTCTGCTCCACATATTGCAGGTCCAACTCCATCATCTTCTGGAAAGTAGTCCGGTTCTTCCCACGGACCTGCCAAAGCCCGGTCAACCCGGGCAGGGTCGCGCATCGCTGGCGATGTGGTATCTGGAACTTTTCGTATTCGTAAACGGTCGCGGGCCGCGGACCCACCAAGCTCATTTCGCCGCGCAAGACGTTGATTAATTGCGGCAGTTCATCCAATCCCAGGCTTCGCAGCCAGAGACCTCCCGGAATCAAGCGCGCGTCACCGCTGTTATCCAGCTTCTGCATCGGCCGGCCGGAAGTCATCAACTGGTTCAGATGCTCCCGGTGAACCGTCGTGTCCGCACCCATCTTCATGGTGCGGAATTTCAAACAAGGAAACCGCCCGCCCATGTGCCCGATTCGTTCCTGGCGAAACAAGGCCGGGCCGGGTGAAACCATCTTGATCAGGATGGCGATGAGGCCCGAAAGCGGCAGCCAAATCGGGGAAGCCAATAAAACCAAGGTTAAATCCAAACGGCGCTTCCACTTCGGCACCTGGCTCCGGGCGAGACGAGCCGAACGGACATACTGATTCACTTGGGCCGGGTTTACCGGTGTGTTCGACAACGAATGCACTCGAAAACTGTAGCACCCCATCGGCTCGAAAACCATTGCCTGCAATTCCAATCGTCATAGGGAAGTTTACGCATCCAGCCTAAAGGTTTACTTAGAAGCGCCGGGGACCGAAGCCTCCGAAACCGGCCGGCAAAACGACCGCCGGGCGGCGGAGGCGTTTTGGCGCTTTGGACGCGGGATTCATTGCAAGCCGCGGATTTGCAGGACGCACTCACCTTCCCGCCCCGGCCGATTTCTTATTTCTCCCACTGGACGGCAAACCGGATCAACTGGGCGCTGTTCTGGAGATTGAGTTTCTTTCGGATGTTGGCGCCATGGACGGCGATGGTTTTGGCGCTGAGGTGGAGTTGCTGGGAAATTTCCTTGGGCGCCGCGCCCTTGCCGAGAAGCTGAAAGATTTCAAATTCGCGGTCGGTCAGTATCTCCATGGGCGACCGGTTCTGCTGCGGGTGTCCGGAAAAGCGGCGCAGGACAATCTCCGACACTTCCTCGCTCACATAGATCTGGTTGCTGAACACCTGGCGGATGGCCCGGATCAATTCTTCCGGCGGCCGCTGTTTGGTGATGTAGCCGCTGGCGCCGGCGCGCAGCATCCGCTCAGCGTAAAGCGATTCGTCATGCATGGAAATGGCCAGGATTCTTAACAGGGGATGCAGGGCCTTGAGGTCTTTGACCAGTTCCAGCCCGCCCTTGCCGGGCAGCGTAATATCCACCAGGGCCAGGTCCGGCGCCAGCTTCTGCACGGCCGCCAGGGCCTGGTGGGCATTCTCCACTTCGCCGCAGACCAGCAGGTCCGGCTCGCGGTTGATCGTGGTGCGCAGCCCTTCGCGCATCAAAGGATGGTCATCCACGATCAGGATTTTCTTTCGCGCCGGCGGCTGGTGCGGGCCTGGCTTTTGCTTGGGCATGTCAATTCTTTCTCCCGGGGGTTGGCCCCTGGCTCTGGCAGAGGCCCTGGCCGGACCGATGCACCGAACAGACGACCCGGGTGCCGCCGCCGGCCTCCCTCTGCACAGCGAAGGATCCGCCGATCATTCCCATGCGGTAACGCATGATGCGCAAGCCCATGCCTGCCTTCCGGCCGTTCCGGGCCGGGATGCCCGCCCCATCGTCTTTTACCGCCAGATTAATGCGTTCCGGCGTCTTGCTCAGGATGATCTCAATCCGCCCGGATTTGCCATGCTTGACGGCGTTGGTAATGGCCTCCTGGGCGATCCGGTAGAGGTGCGTCGCGACCGCGTTGTCCTCAATCAAGACCGGTCGCCGGCAGGAGAAACGGCATTGGACGCGGAACATGGTTTTGGTGCGCGCGGCCAGTGATTTCAGGGCTGCCATCAGGCCGTTGGATTCCGGTTCCACGGGATGCAGGCCGCGGGCCAGGTCGCGGGTCTGCGCGATGGCCTCGTAGATCACCTTGAGGATTCTGCCCAATTGCCGGGCTTCCGGCAGGCCCTTGGCGGCCAGGTTCATTTGCAGCGTATTGGTCATGTAAGCCGTGCCCGCCAGAAGCTGGCCCAGTCCGTCATGGATGTCATGGGCGATGCGATAGTGTTCCTGCTCGCTGATTTGCAGGATTTCCTTTTCCATCGCGATGCGGTCCGTGATGTCCCTCACAAAAACGGAGGAATACCGGAACTGGCCGTCGCTCCAGAACGAATTGGCGTCCACCAACACGATGCGGATCGCGCCATTCTTGCACCGCAGCGGCATGCGAAAGTTGCGCACCGTCTCCTGGGCCGCCAGCCGCTGCAACAACTCCTGGCCCTGGGACGGTTCCACGCTGAACTCGTTGAAGAAATGTCCCAGGTATTCCTCAGCCGGGCAGCCCAGCAGGTCCAGTTGCGCCTGATTGGCGCGCAGGATGGCGCCGCTGGCCGACAACCAGACCAGGCCGATGGGCGCCAGATTGAAGAAACTGGAGAGGGTGCGTTCGCTGGCGCGCAGGGCTTGTTCCGCCTCTTTGCGCGCGGTCAGGTCGGAAATCGCCGTCAGGGCAAAGGAAATGTCGTCGCTGACCTGGCTCAGGAGGCTCAATTCGCTTTCATCAAAGGAACCCGCGCGCGACGCATAGACTTGAAAGGAGCCCGTCACCCTGCCCGCGATCCGGATGGGAAACGCCGCCACATAAAACAGCCCGAACTTCATGGCCCGGTCGTGCCATGGGGCCATGCTGGCGTCATGGTCAATATCCTCGATCACGACAGGCTGGTTTTTGCGGATGGCCGTGCCGACCGGCCCGCCCCCTTCCAGCTCGTCGCGCGCCACCACCCGGATGCCCTCAAGATATCCGGTCGCGCCGGCCTGCGCCACCGGTTGCACCGATCCGTCCGGCGAGACCATGCCGATCCAGGCCAGTTTGAAACCGCCGCTTTCCACGGCCACCCGGCAAATCTCATTGAGCAGTTTCTGCTGGTCGGGCACATGGACAATGGCGCGATCCACTCCGCCCAGGATGGCCCGCACCCGGTTGAGTTGGGCGATTCGTTCCTCCGCCCGCTTGCGTTCGGTGATGTCCGTGACGCTGGCCCGGCATTGCTTCCTGGGACTGGCCTTGTCGCGCATCGCCTCGGCATGGACGAACAGCCGTTTGCCCTGCGCATTGACCAGGTCCAGCTCCACGCTCTGCCGCGCCTTCGCGCTGAACACCTGGCGGCAAAACAAATAAAACGCGTCCTGCCCTTCCGCCGGGACGAAGCGGGAGAACTTTTGCTGGATCAACCGGCCGCGTTCCAGACCGAGCAATTCACCGGCACTCACATTGGCTTCCAGAATCTCGCCTTGCCCGCCCAAGGTGAGGTGGGCCACCGGCGCAAAATTGTAGAGGTCGGCATAGCGATCCATCGCTTGCTGCAATTCCTGCTGCGTCCGGCGCAGTTCGTCATTCTGCATCTCCAGCTCGATCTGGTGGACTTGCAGTTCGTGCATCACCTTCTGCGCGTCATCCACCGGCATCTGCGCCACTTCGCGCCGCGTCAGGGCCATCAACTGTTCCGCGCGGGCGCGCAGTCTTCCGGGAGAGACGGAAGGTTTGCGGTGCGCCTTCATGCCGGCGCCCCCTTTCCACGGCGGCGCGGCTTCTTTTCCGCTGGCGGTCCGGCGGTTTTATCTTCAAAGGCCAGCAGAATCATTTCCGGCACGCCCGGCTCCCGCTTCAGCCGCCGCGCATTCAAGAGCAGCGTGCGGCGCCCCAGGCCGGGGAAATCCTGCTCCACCTTGAAATCCTGGAAGCTGGCGTTGCGCGGCAAAATTTCTTCGAGCAGTTTGCGCAGGGCGGGGAGGTTCCATTGTCCGCCGCCCAGTTCGTAAATCAACTGGCGCTCCACTTTGCGGGCGGTCGTTTTGAAGGTGTGATAGAACGCCGGATTGGCCGAAACCACGCAGAGGTTTTCGTCGAGCACGAGCAAGGATTCGCGCACGGTGGCGACGATGCTCTCGGCGTAGGTCCGGGCTTGCTGGGCCGCCCGCTCGGCCAGCTTCAGCCGGTTGATGTCCACGAACGTCACCACCAGCCCGTCAATCACATTTTCCGTCGTGCGATAAGGCGAGATGCGCACCAGCCGCCACTCGCCCTGGCGCGTCCGCACCTCCTTTTCCTTGAATCCCAGCTTGCCCAGCACCTCGGCGGCGTCGGCCTGGAGCTGGTCGTATTGGAGATTGGAAGCCAGGTCGCCGATGGGCCGGCCCACGTCCGAATGGATGAGCTTGACCAGCTTGGTGGCCTCGGCGGTGAAGCGCTTGATGTGCAGTTTCTGATCCAGAAAAATGGTGGCAATGCTCGTGCTGTTGAGCAGGTTCTGCATGTCGTCGTTGGCCTGCGACAGGTTGTCCAGCTTGCCCTGCAACTGGGCATTGACCGTCTGCAATTCCTCGTTGAGCGACTGCATCTCCTCCTTGGACGTTTCCAGCTCCTCGTTGGCGCTCTGCAATTCTTCGTTGGTGGACTGCAGCTCTTCGTTGGTGGATTTCAATTCTTCGTTGGAAGTCTGCAACTCCTCCACCGTTCTCTGCAAGGTCTCCCGGGTGTAGCGCAACTCCCGCTCCAATTCGGGGGCGCCGCCCGGCAGCGGCCTGGCCGGATGACGCGGCGCTTTGCCGGCCGGCCGCTTCACCACCGGCTCGGTCCGGAAGGTCACCAGAAACAAGCCGCGCACCGCTTCCGGATCGGTCAGCTTGGCCACGGTCAGCCGCACCGCGGCAAAACCGCCGTTGGTTTTGACCCGCAGGGCTTCGTGGACCACCTCGCCCTTTTGCGCCGCCGCCTGGCGCAGCGCCGCGGGCAGTTCCAGGCGCAACCCTTCGCGCGCCATTTCCAGAATGTTCCAACGCGGCTGGCCGGTGGCCGGTTCCAGATAATCGCCCGTGCGCCCGTGGATATGGAGGATGTCGCCGCGATCGTTGACGATGACGCTGGCCGGCGCGTAGCGCGTCAGCAGCACTTTCTCGACCATCGTGGAGAGAAGCTGCTTGGGCGGGTGTTCCACCGCGTCGGCTGGGCTGCCGGGGCCGCGCTGGCCGGGGCTGCCGCCGCGGTGAATTCAGGAGGCAAGGCATGACCCGCCCCGGCCTCCTGGCGCGCAAAGATTTTCCATTTCTTGTTCATAAAGGCGAAGTGGCCGCTCAGACCGGTGATGCTCTCGGACGATCCCAAAAACAGGATCCCCCCCGGATTCAGCGCGTAATGGAACAAGGAGAGAAGCCGCACCTGGGCGGCGGGTTTGAGGTAAATCAGCAAATTGCGGCAGGCGACCAGATCCAGCCTGGTGAACGGCGGATCTTTCAAAACATTCTGGGGCGCGAACACGACCATCTCGCGAATCTCCTTCTTGATGCGGCAGGCGCCATCCTCCTTGAGGAAGAACCGCGCCAGCCGTTCCGGGCTCATATCGCCGGCGATGCCCTCCGGGTAAGCCCCGGCGCGCGCGGTGTCAATGGATTCGTG
This sequence comes from uncultured Verrucomicrobiae bacterium, assembly GCA_963707025.1. GTDB lineage: Bacteria > Verrucomicrobiota > Verrucomicrobiia > Limisphaerales > Palsa-1400 > JBEKOF01. Next base: position 209,180 of record CAVPOM010000015.1, read on the forward strand.
GTCCAAATCCGTCCCGAAAATCTGCACCGGAAAATGCCGCTTCAGCTTGTCCATCCCCTCCTGCAACACCATCGCCAGGGAATAGGCCTCCTCGCCGGACGAACAACCCGCCACCCACACCCGCACCGGCGCGTCCTCCGGGTGGCCGGCCAGCAGCGCGGGCACGGCCGTTTTGGCCAGCGCGGTGAAGGCTTCCGCGTCGCGGAAAAAGCTGGTCACACCGATGAGCAATTCCTTGAACAGCAGGTCCAGCTCATGGGGATTTTCCTGCAACAGGCGCAGGTATTGCTCGGGACCTTTTAATTGATGCATGTTGACCCGCCGTTCGATGCGCCGGCGGATGGTGTGGGCTTTATAGAAGAAGAAATCGTGCCCGGCGCGCGCGCGCAACAAGACGAGGATTTTCTGCATCGGTTCGGGAAGCACCTCCGCGCCGCCAGGCCCGCTTTGGCTCGCAGCCAGATACCGCCCCCGGGTGGAGGCGGCCAGTTGTTCGGGCAGCCGTTCCGCCGGCAAAATGTAATCCACCAGCCCCGTGGCGATGGCGCTGGAGGGCATCCCGGAATACCTGGCCGAGTCCGGCGCCTGGGCCATGGTCATCCCGCTGGCGCCTTTGATGGCTCTCAGACCCAGCGTGCCGTCCGTGCCCGTGCCGGAGAGCACAATGCCGATGGCCTTCTCCTTCTGGTCCTCGGCCAGCGAATGGAAAAAATAATCAATCGGCAGCCGCAATAAACCCGGTTCGTCCAGCTCCATGACGTGCAGCGCGCCGTGGAGAATGGCCAGGTAGCCGTCCGGCAGCGACATGTAAACCGCGTTGGGTTCCACCGCCATGCCGTCGGCCGCGTGCCGCACCGGCATGCGCGTGCATTTGCCCAGCAACTCCGGCAGCAAACTGACGTGACCGGGATGCAGGTGCGTGACCACGACAAACGCCATGCCGCAATCGGCGGGCACGTGCAAAAAGAATTTCTCCAGCGCTTCCAGTCCGCCGGCCGACGCCCCCAGGCCGACGATGGGAAAGGATTTGAGGGCCAGGGGCGCGCCCGGAAAGGTGGACAGGACGGCGGCAGATTTCACCGGGATTTTCGTCCCCGATTTCTTGCCGCGGATTGATCGGTCTGCTTTCAGCACTTTCTTATTCCTCGCCATAACACCAGATCAGCTCAGGGATTCTCTGCCATGCACTGAGGCAAGCATAGCAGGCCGGACACACCCGCAAAGAAGATTATTGCGCCTGCGCCAATTACTTTGCGGCTCAGGGAAATCGTCCCGGCCGCCACCGCCCGCTTCCGACAGGCCCGCCATTTTGCGCTGGCGCAGGGGCGGGCCCCATTGCCATCATCGGCCGGATGGAATTTATCCGCGATATTCATGCCAGGAAAGCCGCCGCCGGGCAACCGGTCGTCTCCTTTGAGTTCTTTCCGCCCAAAACAGACGAGGGCGACCGCACCCTCCTGGAAAACACCCTCCCGGCCCTCAAGGCCGTGCAGCCGGATTATTGCTCCGTCACCTACGGCGCGGGCGGCGGCACGCGCGAAAAGACGCTCCGGATCGTGGATAGAATCCAGCGCGAACACGGCCTGACCACCATGTGCCACCTGACCTGCGTCCAGGCCACGGTGGAGGAATTGCGCGGGGTGCTCTTGCAAGCCAGGGGGCTGGGCGTCAAAAATATCCTGGCCCTGCGCGGAGACCCGCCGGGCGGCCACGGCGTCTTCACCCGCGCGGAGGGCGGATTTGAGTATTCCTGGCAACTGGTGCAATTCATCAAGGAGATGGGCGGGTTTGGCATCGGCGCGGCTGGTTTCCCGGAGGGCCACATCGCCTGCCGGGAAGGGCGCGAGGCGGACTGGGACCACTTGAAATACAAGATTGATTGCGGGGTGGATTTCGTCTTGACCCAACTTTTCTTCGCCAACGCGGATTTTTTCCGCTTCCGCGATTACCTCTGGAAGAAGGGCGTGACCGTCCCGCTTTGCCCCGGCATCATCCCGATCCTGAGCGCGCACCAGATCCAACGCTTCACCGCGCTGTGCGGCGCGGCCCTGCCCGCCCCTTTGCTGGCCAGCCTGGAAAAATACAGGGATGACGACCAGGCCTGCGCGGAATTCGGCATTGAATACGCCACCCAACAATGCGCCGAATTACTGCGCCAGGGCGTGCCGGGCCTGCACTTTTACACCTTGAACAAAGCCCGTTCCGCCGCCGCGGTCGTGCGCAACCTCCCCCTGGGCCGGTGACGCCCGCGCTGATCGGCATGGCTTGGTAATCATGGTATTTAGAGATTAAAATCCTTTCTCTGACACGATTCGGTGCGAGATTATCGGCGTGCAATTCAAACGCTTCATCATCATCGGCGGCGGCATCGTCGGGCTGGCCTCGGCGCTCAAGCTGGCCGCGCGCTTTCCCGGTTCCCACGCAGTTGTGCTGGAAAAGGAGGGCGACGTGGGGCGGCACCAATCGGGCAACAACAGCGGGGTGCTGCACGCCGGGCTGTATTACAAGCCCGGCTCCTTGAAGGCCCGCCTGGCGGTGGCGGGAATTCAGGAAATGACGGCCTTCTGCCGGGACAACGGCATTGCCCATGAGATTTGCGGCAAGCTGGTGGTGGCGGTGGACGAAAGCGAATTGGGGCGGCTGCACCATCTTTATGAGCGCGGCCAGGAGAATGGGTTGAAGGGTTTGCGATTATTGAATCGCGGGCAGATGCGGGAGATCGAGCCGCACGCCGGCGGCATCGCCGCACTGCATGTGCCGCAGGAAGGAATTGTTGACTATACCGGGGTTTGCCGGGTCATGGCGCGGCAAATCGAAGAGGGCGGGGGGCGGGTGGCCACGCGCGCCAGGGTCATTGGCCTGCGGGAGCAGTCCGGCGGCTGGATCGTGCAGACCACGGCGGGGGACTGGGAGGCGGATTATGTGGTTAATTGCGGGGGCTTGCATAGCGACCGGGTCGCGGCATTGGCGGGGGAGAAACGGGAGGTGCGCATCGTTCCCTTCCGCGGCGAGTATTTCAAAATCAAGCCGGAGCGGCAATTCCTGGTGCGGAACCTGATCTACCCGGTGCCCGATCCGCAGTTTCCATTTTTGGGGGTTCATTTTACGCGGCTGATCCAGGGGGGGTGGAAGCCGGGCCGAACGCGGTGCTGGCTTTTGCCCGCGAAGGCTATGGGAAGACCGATCTCAATCCGCTGGACCTGTACGACGCGCTGAGTTTTTCGGGATTGTGGAGATTTCTGAACAAACACCGGGCCATGAGTTGGGCGGAAATGAAAAGATCATTCAGCCGCCGGTTGTTTTGCCAGGCGCTGCAACGGCTGGTGCCGGAAATCCGCCTGGAAGACCTGAGGCCCGGCGGCGCGGGGGTGCGCGCGCAGGCCATGTCGCCGCAGGGGGAGTTGATCCATGATTTCAGCCTGGTGCGCCGTCCGCGCGCGCTGCATGTGTTGAACGCGCCGAGTCCGGCGGCCACGGCGGCACTGGCCATCGGCGGGCAGATCGCGGAATTTGTGGCGGATGGAAACGCCTTTGGCCCTGGCCATTGAACCGGGTTCATAAACAACCACCCCCGTCTGCAAATTCGTGCTGAATCAACAACCATTAAAGAAGTGAGAATTGTGCCGCCGGAGGTTTTCCGCGATGCGCGAGGGTCTTAATGGCCGGAACGCCAAATCCCGCCCGCCGTGCAGCGGGTGGGATGACTCCCGCGGCGGGTCTTTTCTTGATCAAGGCGCCGTCAGGCGGAAGAAGGAGTTGGCGCTCGATTCGGGAAGGATCACCTCGCATTGACAGTTGACGAGTTCCGGCACGTTGGTCACATTGCTCCAGGTCGCCCCGTTCGAGGTCGGGTTGTATTGGAGCCTGTAGCCTGCGGCGGCGGATGGCCAGGTGAGAACCACCGTATTGGTGCCGGTGATGGCGATCCCCAGAGAGGGCTGCGGCGCAAATTGGACATTGAGCGTTTCCCAGTAGATTTGGTAGTATTGACCCTGGCCGCTGGAATAGGTGGCGTCATAATTGATGTTCTGGGAAACGTGGAAGATGCCGTGGGGGCGGCCCGGGGTTGTGCCCCAGGAATTGACCATAATCCAGGTTGGTCCGGCCGGATCCGTGTCGTCGTAACCCACACAGAGCGCGGCATGCGCGCCGCCGGAGGAGGTCCACCGCCCGCCGCAATCGAAATTGGTCCATTGGGCGCTTTCAGGCTGATTCTCCCAAAAATCATCAAAATTATTCCAGTCCGTTTCGGTTGGCATGTAGAAGGCGAACCAAACGGCCATGTTCTGGTTCAAAACGGCTTTGATGTTGGCGATGGCCTGGGCCTGGCTGACGCCCCAGGTGGGAATGGTGGTCGCGGACACGCTGAGGATGGGAAATTGCGGCGCGGTGGCGATGCTGCCGCAGGCGGCGCCGCCTTCTCCTGAGCTGCTGGACCAGACTCCGTTGGTGTTGTTCCAAGGAACGGCAAAGCCTTCGTAGGAGTAGAATTGCGCCACGTTAGCCAGCCAGCCACCGTCGCAGAGATTGACGAAGGGGTTGCAGGAATTGAGCAACTGCACCGACAGCCGGCTGGCCACCCCGTTCTGGACGTTATGCGCAATCTCCATCACCCCCGTGCCTGCCCACGCCCAGCAATTTCCGCACTCCCCCTGGTCGCGATCCGCGGGAATATAGGGCAGCCAGGAGAGCAGGCTCAGGGAGGGCGGGTAGTTCGGGAGGAGGATGGTACCGACCGGCACGTTTGGCGTGGCCTCGGCCTTGAGGTGGCTGACCAACATTTGTGTCATCTGATCCGGGGTCAGTCGCATCAAGGGGTGGCGCCCGGACGCGGCAGGCTGGGCGGATAGGGCCGTCACACAAACCGCTGTCAAACAGGAGAAGATGATCGCCTTGGCCCGGAGGGAGGCGCCGCGTTGTCCGAATTGAATCAAGTTTTTAATCCAGTGTAAGTGTTGAAGTTTCCATCGTGCCAGGTGGCAACCAGCGCGTCTCTTAAGCGATCAGGCCGGCAAAACCGGCCACCGGAGCCTTTCGATGAGGACGCCCTGCTGCCGCACCGGCGCCGTCGGGCTTGTCGTTCCGTCCGAAAGAATCCTCCACTTTGGTCCGTTGCCCGTTGGGCTTTACCGGCGCGGTCCAGGCGGGGCGGTTGGGCATCGTGTCAATCGTCCCGATCCTTGGGAAAGGCAGCGCTGGTTGCGAAAAACAAGGTCCAAGGTTATTAAGTCCAAACATAATTCCATCAAGTCACTAATTCCCGGCACGACCCGCCTCAACGTGTCCCATTTTCGGACGATGTGTCTCATTTTAAACAACTTCGACAGATAAGCATGTTACGTGCCTATTGCAAGTGCGAAATCCATGGGAGTCGCTGCGGTCCAGCTCAGGAGGCTATTGAAAGTTGTAATCATCTGAAAGCAATTGACTTACGACATAAAAAGCATGTGACCGATCTGGAAACAGGATGGGCGCAGCATGGGAAATGCGACCTTTCAGCCCTTTCTTCGCGCAAGTAAGATGCGGACGATATCATCCAGGCCATTCGTGACGTTCCCGAGCGCCATATTTACGCCGGTGAAGAAGTCCTGGAGAGCACCCAGGCGGGCGGCGAAGCAGGCCTGCCGAGGAGGAAGCTCGCCCGCAGGATCATCCCGCCGGACACAATCAGGGGCTGTGAAGCGGGATTATTCAGGGTTATGGCCATATAACAAAAGCAGCCTGATTTCATACCCGGGAGTGAGACCAGATTGGGTCCGGTTGATTTTGGAGCGGAGGCGTCATTTACGATCGGGACGCGCCCATGAATTGGCGAATGACGGCGACCACATAGTCCGCCTGGGCATCGGTCAGTTCCGGATAGATGGGCAGCGGGAGAATTTTGCGGGAGATTTGTTCAGCGACCGGAAAATCACCGGAGCGAAAGCCCAAATCGGCATAGACTTTTTGGAGGTGAAGCGGCAGCGGATAATAGATGAGCGTGGCCACGCCCTGGTCGGCGAGGTGTTTTTGCAGGGCGTCGCGCTCTTCGCTGAGAACGGCATAGACGTGGAAGACATGCGTGTTGCCAGGGGCGGTGAGGGCAAGCTGGAGGGGAAGATCCCGCAAGCCGGCGGTGTAGCGGCGGGCGATGGCCACGCGGCGTTCGTTCCAGAGGCGCAAGTGCGGGAGTTTGACGCGCAGAATCGCCGCTTGCAACTCGTCCAGGCGGCTGTTGTAGCCGTGCAAGTCGTGGTAATAACGCCGCTCCATCCCATGCACGCGCAACATGCGCAAGGTGCGGGCCAGCGCCTCATCGCTTGTCACCACCATGCCGCCGTCCCCGCCGGCACCCAGATTCTTGGTCGGGTAAAAACTGAAGCAACCGAGCCGCCCGAATTGTCCGACCGGCTGGCCGGCAAAGGTCGCGCCAATGGCCTGGGCGCAATCTTCCACCAGAGCCAGGCCGTGCTTTTGGGCCAGGGCCTGAAGTTCCGCCAGAGGCGCAGCCTGTCCAAAAAGATGGACGGGAATAATGGCCCGTGTCCGCGAGGTGATTCTGCGGGCCACGTCAGCAGGGGAAATTTGAAAGGTGGCGGCATCAATGTCCGCAAAGACCAGGCGCGCGCCGACCTGGCAAATGGATTCCGCCGGGGCGATGTAAGTGAAGGGTGTGGTGATGACTTCATCGCCCGGCCCGATGTCCAGGGCGCGCAGGGCCAGAGTGAGGGCGTCGGAACCGGAATTCACGCCAATGCCGAACTTGGTTTGAGTCAAGGCGGCGATCTCCTGTTCCAAGGCGGCGACATTGGGACCGAGGATATAATGGCCGCCGGCCAAAGCGCGTTGGACCACCGGCAAAAGCTCCGCCTGCAGCGACTGGTATTGCGCGGCCAGGTTTAAGAACGGGACGTTCATCAATTTGTCATTTGGTTGCCGCCAGAGCATGAAGGCTGCTGACCGTAAATAAAGAAAAAATGGCGGGGAAAATCAGGTGGGGAGAGGAAGTGGCCGGTTGGACCGGAAGTGGGCGGCAGAATCCCCTGATGCAAAACGAAGGTTTGTTTGACTTTTATTTCATCTTTTCTTCAGCCCCAAAAGAGGCTATACTGGACCCCAGATGAAGTCGTTCATTCGTTTTGCCTTGATGCTGGCCGGCAGCGCGGCCATCCCGGCTTCCTTGACCGCCCAACCATCGGGCGGGGTGGCGGGGGCGCCTCCCGCGCCCGCCGCCTTCTCCACCAATGGCCAGGAATTTCCTTCCAATAGTGTGGACTCTAGTTTTTTTCCTCCCGCGCCTTTTGCCATCTCGACCAACGGGCTGGGAGCCAGGATTCAATTCAACACCGAAAACCACGATGCCGGCACCAACCTGGCCGGGGACCCGATCCGATACACCTTCCTGGTCACCAACACCGGGGATGAAATGCTCGTTCTGAGCAACGTGCATGCCGGTTGCGGTTGCACCATCGTCGGCGGCACCACGCCCGCCGCCCTCACCCCGGAAGGGGGAACTGTGCCCGCCGCCACCACCACTTGGACCCACCAAATTGCCCCGGGCCAAACTGGCATTATCCCGGTTCAGATCATCACCAGCAGCCTTCGGGGACAGATTAACAAGAACGTCACCGTGACTTCCAATGACCGGACGCGCCCCAACGTGGACCTTCACATCAGCGGCGTGGTCTGGCTGCCCATCGAGGTCGCGCCCACCATGGCCTCTTTCAGCCTCATGCCGGACGCGACCAACCTGAACACCCAGGTGCTCAGAATCTTCAACCGGATGCAAACGCCACTCACCCTTTCCGACCCGCAGAGCAACACCAACGCCTTCTCCGCCGTCCTCAAGACCAATCTTCCCGGGCAGGAGTTTGAATTGACGGTCACGGCGGCGCCCTCTTTCCACTTGCCGCCCTCTCTCGGCATGACGGTCATTCAGGGACAGATCGCCCTGAAAGCTTCCGCCACCAACATGAATCCCCTCAAGATCAGCGTTTTTGAGACCATCTACCCGGAGATCACGATTTTCCCGCCCAACATCCAATTGCCCGCCGGACCACTGGCCCAGCCCAGCACAAGCCACCTCCACATCCGCGGCAACGCCGCCAATTTGACGCTGTCCGACCCCGTGGTGAACGCGCCCGGAGTGGAGGTTGCGGTCAAGGTGTTGCAAACCAACCGTCAATACTATCTTGACATTGTTCTTCCCGCCGGCTTTGAAGCCCGCACCAACCGGAACCTCGTGCTGACCGTCAAGACCGACAACCCGCGCTTCCCCACGATCAGCGTCCCGGTCACGCCCGTGCCGGGCATGGCGCAACCGGTGCGGTCTCCGGTTCCGGCTCCGCCCGTGCGGACCAGCCTCCTGTCCCTTGGCGCCCGGGCCGGCCTGGCCGCCCCGGCGGCGGTCACCAACGCCCCGGCCTCATTGCCCAACCCGGCCCTGCGCGCCAACCCCCTTCAGCCCTGAAGCGGCGGCCCAGCGCCTTCGGCCGCCGGCCTTGCATGCCGCGGGAACGGGCCGCCCGGAGCGGAACCGCCCCCTTCCCCCTTTTACTTCCGCTGGAAAGGAGGCTATAATCAATGCCACAACATGAAATCGTTCCTGCGATTTGCCCCGATCCTGGCCGGCACTTTGGCCGCCTCTGCATTTTTGCGCGCCCAGACGCCTCCGGCCCCCGCCGCGGCCACAAATCATGCCGGACCCGCCATCCAGTTCAACACCGAGAACTACGACTTTGGCAAAATCCTGGCCGGCGATCCCGTCAAATATACCTTTGTGGCGACCAACACCGGGGATGACACCCTGGAAATCAGCAACGCCAGGGGATCCTGCGCTTGCACGGTGGTGGGCGAGGGTTCGGCCAAAAACGCCTGGACCCTGCAAAGAGTTGCGCCCGGCCAAACCTGCCGGATCCCCGTCGAAATCGCCACTTCCAACTACGGCGCCCAGACCATCGCCAAATTCGTCACCGTGACTTCCAATGCCAAGGCGCGCCCATTGGTCAACCTGCAGATTCACGGCAAGGTCTGGCTGCCCATTGAGGTCAGCCCCGCCGCGGCGGTTTTCACTCTCGTGCCCGGCGCCGCCACCAGCAACACCCAGGTCCTCAAAATCTTCAATCGGATGGAAAAGCCGCTCACCCTTTCCGACCCGCAAAGCACCACCAACGCCTTCTCCGCCGTCCTCAAGACCAATCTTGCCGGCCAGGAGTTCGAATTGGCGGTCACGGCGGCGCCCCTTTCCAATCGGCCGCCCGTTTTCAGCACGACCCTGATTCAAGGGGGAATCTCGCTGAAATCTTCCGCCAGCAATATGAATCCCTTCAAGATCAGCGTTCTGGAGACCATCTACCCGGAGATCGTGGTTTACCCGGCCAGCATCCAGTTGCCCCCCGGACCGCTGGCCCAGGCCAACACCAACCATGTCACCATTCGCGGCAACTCCACCAATTTGATCCTGTCCGACCCCGGCGCGAATGTCCCCGGCGTGGAGATGTCCGTCACTGTGGTCCAGACCAATCGTCAATACTATCTGTCCGTGGTCTTTCCCAAGGGGTTCGAAGCCCGCACCAACCAGGACCTCGTCCTCACCGTCAAGACCGACCACCCGGGTTTTCCGGTCCTGAGCATCCCGGTCACCCCCATGCAGACCGTCATCAACAGCCTGGCGGCCATCCCTCCGCCCAGGCGGACCAACGTTCTTCCGGCCTCCATTCTGGCCAACGTCCCGACGAATTCCCCAGGCGCCCCGGCCCCATCGCCCAATCCAGCCTTGCGCGCCAACCCACCTCACCCGTGAAGACATTGCTTCTGCCAGACCGGCCGCCAACGGGAACAGGAACCGCCGGATTATGATGGATAACCCGGCTCAACCAGCGTCGCGCGGCTGCGGGTGTCAACTGGGCAGGATCCTGCGCGAAGCCGTGATCGTGGGCGCGCTCGGCCTCGGCTTCGCCTTTTTGGCCAACCAATTCTCCCCGCGCGGCCTCAATCCGGCCAGAAACTACTTTCCCGGCGGCGCCAAGGCTTCCGCCGTGGCGCGGCCCGCCATCGTGCCGTCCGGAGCCTCAGGCCCGACCAACGCGTCCTCGCCCGCCGCCTTGCTCGCGGCGCGCCTTAAGGAAAATGGGCTGCATCTCCTGGAACGCGCCGGGGTGGAAAAACTGTTCCACGACCCTCGCCGGCAGCAGGACGCGATTATGTTTATTGACGCGCGCGACGAGGACGAATACCAGGCGGGCCACATCCCGGGCGCCTTTGAATTCTACCATTACCACCCCGACAAATACCTGGCGGACGTTCTCACGCCCTGCCAGCTCGCCGAGCAAATAATTGTTTACTGCAACGGCGGCGACTGCGAAGACAGCGAGTCCGCCGCCCTGTTCCTGCGCGACCGGGGCGTCCCCGCCGGGAAACTTTTCATTTATGGCGGCGGCATGACCGAGTGGGAGGCCGCCCGGCTGCCGGTGGAAAGCGGCCCGCGCAACAGCGGCAACATTCGCAACCCCGCCCCATGAAACGGCCCCTTCTGCCGGCCGGCTTGACCGCCCTGGACGCCGCCACCGTGCTGGCCCGCTGGCTCCTGGGCGGGCTTTTCATCTACCTGGGATGGCAGAAGGCGCTGCATCCGGAACTCTTCCTCAAGTTCGTGCGGGAATATCACCTGGTGCAGGGTCCCCTGGCCTTGAACTCAATCGCGATCAGCCTGCCCTGGTTCGAGATTTTTTGCGGCCTGCTCCTCCTGGCCGGCGTGGCGGTGCGCGGCACGGCTTTGCTCCTGGCCGCGATGCTGGCGGTCTTCACCGCCGTCCTCCTGCATCGCGCTCTGGGCCTGCAAGCGGCGCAGGCCATTGCATTTTGCGCGGTGAAATTTGACTGCGGCTGCGGCGGCGGGCCGGAGTTGATCTGCGCCAAGCTGCCGGAGAACATTGTCATGTTTGGCGCAAGCGTCTGGCTGCTGGCCGGGCGTGGCCGCGCTTTTTGCGCGCTTTACACATGGCCCTCGCGCTCCGGCCCGCCGCGCCCGGGTGCGCTTCACTTTTTTGGGTAGCGGTTTCCTGCTCCTAATCCTAATCTTAATCTTGATCTTAATCCTGATCCTAACGGAGAGATTAAGATTAAGATTAGGATTAAGATTAAGATTAGGATTAAGATTAGGATTAAGATTAGGATTAAGATTAGGATTAAGATTAGGATTAAGAACTGACCAACATGCGAATTCTATCCGGCATCCAACCCTCGGGCGCGCTCCACCTGGGCAATTATTTCGGGATGATGAAGCCGGCCATCGAACTGCAGGAGCAGGGCGAGGCCTTTTATTTCATCGCCAACTACCATTCCATGACCTCGCTCCTGGACCCGGCCCAACGCCGGCAAAACACCCTCGACGTGGCCCTGGATTTCCTGGCCTGCGGGCTGGACCCGGCCAAGGCGATCTTGTTCCGCCAATCCGATGTCCCGGCCGTCACCGAACTGGCCTGGATACTGACCACCGTGACCCCCATGGGCTGGCTGGAACGATGCACCAGCTACAAGGACAAATTGGCCCGCGGCCTTTCCCCCTATCACGGCCTGTTCGCCTATCCGGTGCTCATGGCCGCCGATATTTTGATTTACGATTCCAACCTCGTTCCCGTGGGCCGCGACCAGAAGCAGCACGTCGAAATCACCCGCGACATCGCCATCAAATTCAACGAAGCCTACGGCCGGACCTTCGTCGTGCCCGAACCCCGCATCCGCGGCGAGACGGCCGTGGTGCCCGGCTGCGACGGCCAGAAAATGAGCAAAAGCTATGGCAACACCATTGAGATCTTTGGCGACGAAAAGCCGCAGCGCAAAAAAATCATGAGCCTGGTCATGGACAGCCGTTCCCCGCAGGAACCCAAACCGGACGCGGAAAAAAACCTGGCCATTCAATTGCTCAAACTGGTGGCGCTGCCTGGCGGTGTCGGCTGATTTTGAAGACCGGCTGCGCGCCGGCGGCCTGGGTTATGGCGACTTAAAAAAGGCGCTCTTCGAGCACTACTGGAATTATTTTGCGGCCGCGCGCACCCGGCGGGCCGAGTTGGCCGCCAACGTGGATTTTGTCGAAAAAGTGCTGCGCGACAGCGCCCTCAAAGCCGGAGGTGTGGCGGCAAAAGTCCTGCAGCGCGCCCGCCTGGCATGCGGTCTGGATTAATAACTTTTTTTAGGCGCGCCCCCCGCGGGGAAGTCCGGAGTCTTGGGCTTCCGTTTTCATGAAGGCACGCCGCGCCGGTCCGCAACATCCGCCATCATTGTTTGGGCCGCTGCGCCTCCGTCAAAAAGGGACGGCACCCTGGGGATGCAGAGAGGAGGGTCGGCCTGCGGGAAATGGGCCGGGATACTCACGGCCTGGGGCGCGCTTTTGATCCATCCCATGGCTTCGCGCAGGAGAATCCGGGCTGTGACCCAGTTAAACCAGTATCCCTCCGCCAGGCCGCCGGCGGTCAGCCCGGCGTGGAATTTGGCTTCGACCAAGGCCCGGCCTTGTTTGAGTTCGGCCAGCGCCTCCCCGGCGTTGCCGAGACGTTGCTGACACAGGGCCAGGATCATGTGGACGGTGGCGATCCTGGCCAGATCGGTGTCGGCCCGCGGCAAAGACCGGCACTGCTGGGCCGCCTCGGCCCAATGGCCCTGGCGATATTCCAGCAACGCCAGGGAAACCAATTTCCAAGGCGCCGCAAGGCTGGAATTGGTGTCAGCATCGCTGCCGGCAAGGGATTTCACCACGATCTGAGCGGGCCCCTGCAGGGATTGCAAGGTTTCCGGATTGGCCGGCAGGAGCAGGCTGCTGCGGATGAGCCGTTCCGCCGCCAGCGGATCCCGGGTGCTGGCAAAACGGAGGATCGCCTGCTGGCGAATTACCCCGTAGGCCATGGAGCCGTGCGGACCGGCGGATTCGATCAGGGAGACGCCCGCCTCCAGCAAATCCCAGATCGCCGCCCGCGAGTTATAGTTCCGGCTGTACTGGTTGACTTGCAGAAGTCCTCCAAAAAAACTGGCCGCGTCCTTCCACTGTTCATGGATGGCATACCAGGCGCCGAGGTCGCGGTAAACCTGGGCGGTTTGCAGGGAAGGAGACAGGGCGGCGCCCGGTGGAATCCTTTGCACCAAGGCCGCCGCCTCGGGGAACTTGCCCGCATCCAACTCCAAGGCTGCCTTCTCGATATTTTGCATGGCTTCATCCTTGGCGCGCAAGTCTTGTTCGGCCTTCTTTTCCCGTTCGGCTTCCTGGCGGGCGGCCCGTTCCTGGAAATAGAACACGGTGGAGAGGCTCAGCCCCAGGCACAAGGTCGCCAGGACCGCCGCGCCGGCGGCGAACATCCCCTGGTTGCGCCGGACCAATTTTTGCAACAGGTACATCCGCCCGGGCGGACAGGCCAGCACCGCCTCGCCATTGAGGTAGCGCTGGATGTCCAAGGCCACCTCGTGGGCCGTCTCATAGCGCCGCGCGCGGTCCTTCTCCAGCGCTTTCATGACAATCCAGTCCAGATCGCCCCGCGCCAGTCCGATGAGCCGGTCCGGCTCGATCCCGCGCCGCTGGGCGACCGCCGCCAGGTCAACCGCCGGCAGGGCGCCGAGCATGGTGGAGGGCCGGGGCGGCTCCTTTTCCCGCAGCGTGCGCTGCAGTTCCTCCATGCCGGACTTGACCAGTTCCTTGCCATCGAAAGGCGTATGGCCGGTCAGCAGTTCGTAGAGCAGAACACCCAGACTGTAAATGTCGCTGCGCGTGTCAATGTCCATGCCATCCATCTGCGCCTGTTCGGGGCTCATATAGGCGGGAGTGCCGATGAATTGTTCGCAGGCGGTGAACACGGTGTTGTCGGCCAAGCGCTCGCCGGTGATGGCCTTGGCCACCCCAAAATCAATGACCTTGGGCATCGGCGTCCCATCCTGCGATGTGACCAATATGTTTGACGGCTTAATGTCCCGGTGGATGATGCCTTTCTGGTGGGCGTGCTGCACGGCGTGGCAAATCAGGATGAACAATTCCAGGCGGCGGCGGATGTCCAGATTTTGCTGATCGCAGTAATCGGTGATCCTCTCTCCCCGCACCAGTTCCATGACGAAAAAAGGCCGGCCCGTCTCGGTGGCGCCCGCGTCGAGCGCGCGCGCGATGTTGGGGTGGTCCATCAAAGCCAGCGCCTGGCGCTCCGCGCCAAAGCGGGCAATGAGATTTTTGGTGTCCATGCCCAGCTTGATGATCTTGAGGGCCACCCTCCGCCGCACCGGCTCCTCCTGTTCGGCCAGATAGACGATGCCGCACCCGCCTTCCCCGATCTTTTGCAAAAGTCTATAATGCCCGATGCGCGCCCCAAGGCGTTCGTCCTCGGGCAGCTTGACCCGGCTGTCCCCGGCCAGGGCCCCGCCGTTGCCCCACTGGAGGGCCTCGGCGGAAATCTTGAGGGCCGATGCGCCCTCCGCGAAGAACCGCTCCGCCTCGGCCTGGGCGGACAGCATCTTCTCCACGCCGGCGCGCAACTCGGCATCGCCCACGCAGGCCTGATCCAGGAAGATCTTGCGCTCGCCGGCATCCTGCACCCGCAGCGCCGCCTCATAAACCAAATCTTCCCATTGTGACGCGGCCTTCATGGTTCAAAGATGCATGTCATTTCACGCGCTGGCAAGGCGGACGGTTCACCGTCTCACCCTGCCTCATTTTTGTTCTTGAATCCAGCGGAACAGCCTGGCCTTGGCGCAAGCCCACTGGCGGTCCACCGTTCGCTCACTGATTCCCATGCTCTCGGCCACCTCCTGGTTGGTCAACCCGCCGAAAAATTTCATCACCACAATGCGCGCCTTTTCCGGGTCCTCCCTTTCCAGCCGTTCCAACGCGTCATTAATCAGCAACACATCCTCTTCCGGCGCTTTTTCCGCCACCTGCACCTTGTCAATGTCCACCCGCATCTGGCCGCCGCCGTGCTTGAGCCGGGCTTTGCGGCGGGCGTTATCAATGAGGATGCGCCGCATGGCATCGGCCGCCGCGCCGAAAAAATGGGCGCGATTCTGCCAATGGCGGTCCCCGTTGCCCACCAACTGGAGCCAGGCCTCATGCACCAAAACCGTCGCTTGAATCGTCTGACCCGGCCCCTCGCGGGCCATGCGGGCCGCCGCCAGCCGGCGCAGCTCCTCATAGACCAGCGGCATCAACTCCTCCGACGCGCCTCCTTCGCCGCGGTCCATGGATTGCAGCACCAGTGTGATCTCGTTCATGCTAGATAGGAACATACACCGTTCCCAGTCCGCTGGCGAAACCTGAATTGACCGTCGGGCCCGGCGCAGGCGGGTTCCGTCTGTTTGGAACTGAAAACAACTGGCGGGTTTTGAACTGCCAACGCCGAGGCGGATGGGGTAATGGAGTGATGGAGTCATGGGCATGGTGGCTCCAAAAACAGACTTGCTTTTATGGTTTGACCGGTTTGACCAAGCCTGACCGGGCAAGATTGGGCAAGGGCAGCGCGGAGCGTAAATGGTTCATGGAAAGTCACTTGGCTCGATTTGTTGTAAAAGGCTGCATCCTTCGCCAAGCCTACGGAGGACAGGTCCTCCGTTGCCTGGCCTGCGGAAGACAGGTCCTCCGTGGCTTGGCCTGCGGAGGACAGGCCCGCCATCGCCAAGCTTCCGCCGTCGTTAAAACCATGGCGGACAAGATGGCAGGACAAGCCGGCGCGGCCTTGCAGCATCTCCCGGAACTGCCGGAAGCTCCTTTTCCGGCCCTGCCCAAGCCTGTCCTCCTCTTTTGACATTGCCCTTCTCACTGAGGAAAGATTAGAGTTTAAGGGCCTGGCGGTCAAAGGAAAAATGCGGATTTTTGCAAGGCGCCAGGCATGGGTGGCAGGGCGCGTCCCGAAATATCGGGACCCGGCGCACGACGGCAGCGCGACGTTGATTCTTCGTTATTTCAACCCCACGCCCCGGTTTGGGCTTGAACCGCAATCCCATGACGAGCTGGATCAAGCCCGGTTGTGGTCTGCCAGGGAAATCCAGAAAACGATCCACCCACGAACAAGGAGGGCCGGTGAATTCAGGGCCAGACCACATTTGCCGCCAATCCCTGGAAGTGGCGCGTGTTGCGTGTGATAAGTTGGTTGGACTTCGCCTTATTCGATACCAGGGCGTGCCAATAGTCATAAACCCGCGCTCCTTGGACGCCATGGCGCTGGGCCTTGTCCAGGCCGTTCAACGCTTCATCTTTGGTCAACTCCTCAAAATCAAGCTTGTCCGCGAATTCTCTCAACCAGGTCGCGCATTCATTTTGAGTGAACACCATCCGGTCGGTATTTCCGGCTTCGTCGGTAATCTCGACGCCGCGTCCCGTCATGGTGGCAAAGAATTCAGCCAGAAGATGCAAGCGGGCCACATGCTCTCCCTTGTCCAGCCGCCGAAAGACTTCAGGCGAGAGGGCGGCGTTGATGGCCGCCGATGTGTCCCAATAGGTCCTCATGAACGGCTATCCTGCTCCTCGGTCACCGCCTTGCCGATAGCTTCCGGGTCGAGCCTGTACCCGGTGGGAACCTGGAAAAACAGCCCTCCTCCCCGTTTGACCAGTTTGGCAACCACCCGCCTCGGTCCCGGTTTCGGGATCACTGGAACCAGTTTTATCGTCCCGTCCAAGTTCGGTTCGTATGCGAAAACCTGTCCCGCCTTCGCTTTTGGGAGTCGAACCCGCTGCCGGTCATCCACAGTCAGTGTCTTCATGTTATGGGGAAATTCCCACAAGACATGGCTTGATTCAAGTTTTTTGTGTACGAAGAAGGAGGGCCAGTGAAGTCGGTAGGGCGAGACTCCGTCGAGGCGAAACTCGATTTACTGGGGAAAAGTCACGGCTCGAACGGAGTCTCGCCCTACCGTGATATGAAGCAGAGGAAACAGAGTTCTTCTTTCTCCGTTCTCTGTTCTGCACCATGCCCAAGTCCACCAGCCAGATTTCACCGCGCCGGGCGGAGGGCATTAAGAGCCTGCCTCCTCCTCTTTATCGTAAAGAGAGAAGATTTCGGCGGAAGCATTGACCATTTGCTGATACTCATCCAGCCAGGCCGCCAGTTCGTTCACCTCAGCAGGCGAAAGCCGCTCAATAGCCGATTCAATCTCTGCGATGGCCGTCATCGTGGAACGATACATCATCCCCCATGGGGGAGCAAGCCGGGAACCGCCAGGGGCCGGGACGGTTTTCAGAGTTGATTTTTTGGGGGAAACAAGACGAAACTATGGCCGATGAGTGCCGCCGAAACGACAGCGGAAGTTTTTGTGACCGCCTTCAAATCGTTGAACCGCCGCCAGCGCGAAGCGGTTCTGGAACGAATGCTGGCGGACGCGGAGCTTTCGGAAGATCTGGCTGACACGGTGGCCTTGGAAGCGCGGCGGCAGGAGCGGCGTCATTCCTTCCGTCAAACTTTGAGGGAACTGAGATGATATACCGTTTCCAGTTTGTAACTGCACTATTGCCAAGGCGATTTGCGGCGGTCGCAGACCGCCGCTACAGTGCAAAAGCAAACCGGAAAAGGTAATAGTCATTGAACTGAGCATGCCGGATGAAGTTTACGAGAAGCTGGAAAACCTGGCGTCTGAGGTGGACCCCATCCTTTAGACCACGGAGCGCATGAAATAAGCGCGACTTTTGCCGATTGCTGTCATTACTAATTGTAGTTGACTACTGTTCATTCCGTGTTTCAAAACCCTTTCGAAAGAGAGAACGAGCGATGCGGAGCACTGCCCGTCCTCCCTCTCCGTTTTCTTAGGGTTCTCAACTCTACCGCCGCAGGCGGTCTGATTTCAAGCCTTTTCCTGCCGCCTGCCTCTCTGTCAAGTGCTGCGATCGCTCCTGCCTCTGGCAGGTTGCATCGCTTCCCATTTGGCCGGTTGGGCTCCATGCGTGCCGGGATCAAAATACGCGTCCGCCGGCGTCGCATAGCCCAACGCCTGGTGCGGTCGTTCCCGGTTGTAGCCGTCAAACCACCGGCCCAGTCCGCGCCCTGCCGCCAACCCGTCGCCATAGTCTTGCAAATAAATGTCCTCATACTTGGCGCTCCGCCACAGCCGCTCGATAAACCGGTTGTCCATCCAGCGACCCCGTCCGTCCATGCTCACGTCCACCCCCGCCGATTCCACCGCATCGATAAACATCGGGGAGGTGAACTGCGATCCCTGGTCGGTATTGGAAATCAACGGCGCCTGACGCCCCGCCCGCAACGCCGCCTCCCAAGCGTCCACACAAAAGTCCGCCTCCAACGTGTTGCTCAAGCGCCATCCCAGCACGTAACGACTCCACCAATCCATCACCGCCACCAAATACATAAACCCAGTTGCCATAGGCACATACGTAATGTCCGAACACCAAACCTGATCCGGTCCCGTCACTGCCAAATTGCGTAACAGATACGGATAAATCTGGTGCCCCATCTCCCGCAGACTCGTCTTGGGCTTGGCGTAAATCGCCTCGATCCCCATCAACCGCAGCAGCCGCACCACCCGTTTGCGATTGATGGTCAAACCCTCCCGGCGCAACAGCACGGTCAGTTTGCGGCTGCCATAAACCGGGTGGTCCAAATGCATCTGGTCCAACCGCCGCATCAGCGCCAGGTTCTCCTCTGTCTCCGGACAGCACTGGTAATAATAACTGCCACGGCACACCGCCAGCAGCTCGCACTGGCGCCGCACGCTGAGCTGCGGATCGGGAGCGATTAAACATGTTAAAGCCCCAGTTGCCTGGACTTTTTTTTAAGCCAGTCCAAGTCCACCGTCAGTTGGCCAATCTTCTCATGCAGTTGGGCAATCAACTGTTCCTGATCCTCCGTGCGGGGTTGCCCGGGCTCAAACAATTCGGGCATGTGATCCCGAATCGTCGCCCGCCACTGCGTGACCTGCGCCGGATGCACCGCATACTCTCGCGCCAATTGCGCGACCGTCTTCAGCCCCACCAGGGCTTCGAATCCCACTTTGGCCTTGAAGGCCGCACTGTGTCTTTTCCGTTTTGCTTTCATAAGTCTGCTCTTTCTTATCTACAGCAAACCGGCAAAAATCGAAACTTACCTGTGGTCTAAAAATAGGGGTCCAGCTCACTGGAAAATTACGAGGCGCACTGGTCAAGGTTGGAAGATGGAAGTTCAGATTCAAATTTGGCCCGGTCGAATTCGCGAAAGAAAACGACATCTCCGTTCAGGAAAGTGAGAAATGCTTGCCCCAGGTCCGGGCAGACGCGCAGAAACGTATGGATATGACGTTGAGGCGTGCGCGCGAAACCATATTTGAATGGCACGAACAAACAAATGATCAAACCGGCAAAACTCGATTTGTGCGCAGGCTGCGTTTCAGGACTTTTCTCCCAATTGTTGAGCCTGTCGAGTGGAGTAGGATTTACAAGCGGGTCGAGCTTTGCCCCATGGAGCAAGAATCAAGGCCTAACTCTCCAACCGCAGGCTAAGTTACTAATGGGTGACGGTTTTGATGGATTGCCGTTCAAATTTGCAGTTGAAGTGATGCGAAATAATCGCACACCATCGGCCCTTGTGGAACTTCCAACTTTTGTCTTTGTCAAGAACCTGGATGAAAATGTCCCCCACAAGTGTCAACGAAAGGGCGTGAAAATACACGGCCAGAACAATGTCCAGCGTTCGGAAAACGTCTCGGTTTAGTCAATGCAAGTCTTCAGTCGCCTCAAAACCACTAAAGCGTCCCGCCTCGGCCTGTCGTAACCTTTCCTCAAGCTGATGTGCCGAAGGATGAACGAACTCACATAACAAAGAATAAAGCTGCGAAACATCGTTGATGAAATCCAATCTCTGAGCATCATCAAATGCCTCGAACTGTGTGTTCGCCAAGAGCTCGATTTTCGGTTGGCGACCCAGTGACCGCAGAAAAGCCAGCCTCTCCTCCAACGGCTTGTCGAACTGCTGAATATCTACGTAATAGTGGGTGCAAACGGTCTCAAGAACGTATCTCAACTCTCGTCTCGTGACGTTCAAAAAACCCTCTGGGACGAGTGCCGCGTACGAGAGAGCCGACTGAAAGATGTCCTCTGCATCGGTGAAAAGAAGGCTCTTCCGGCAAAGATAAGGAGACGGTGACGAGTAAAAGGTGACAGCCGTAAACGCCTCGAGGAAGCTATCCCGAGTCCGCTGAAGAAACTTCAGCTCGTCCTGGAACTCTTTGGAATTCCTCAGTTCAACATCTGCTTCAGGGGGTCGCCCTGATTGTTGAGAGGATCCGGCTTTGAAACCGGCGGGGTTGTCGGAGGGCAATCCCATAAAAAAGGCGAAGTTATTTCAGGCCGTAGCGTCTTTTGACTTCACTGTGGGTGAGGCGCGGTTTGCCTTCGTCGCGCAGGCGGGCTTCGGTCAAATCCAGATAATCGTTCAGGTCCTCCAGTTCCTCGCGCAGCGTGGCAATTTGCTCGCGCTTCCGGGAAATGGAGCGGACAACGGTTTGTTGCGCGGTTTTAGTCATAAACATCTTTCCGATTGCCGATTCTGCGGATCACAATAACACCATCCGCCAGATCAAACAAGATTCGATAATCGCCCATGCGGAGGCGATACATGGCTGAGGTGGACCCCATCCTTTAGACCACGGAGCGCATGAAATAAGCGCGACTTTTGCCGATTGCTGTCATTACTAATTGTAGTTGACTACTGTTCATTCCGTGTTTCAAAACCCTTTCGAAAAGAGAGAACGAGCGATGCGGAGCACTGCCCGTCCTCCCTCTCCGTTTTCTTAGGGTTCTCAACTCTACCGCCGCAGGCGGTCTGATTTCAAGCCTTTTCCTGCCGCCTGCCTCTCTGTCAAGTGCTGCGATCGCTCCTGCCTCTGGCAGGTTGCATCGCTTCCCATTTGGCCGGTTGGGCTCCATGCGTGCCGGGATCAAAATACGCGTCCGCCGGCGTCGCATAGCCCAACGCCTGGTGCGGTCGTTCCCGGTTGTAGCCGTCAAACCACCGGCCCAGTCCGCGCCCTGCCGCCAACCCGTCGCCATAGTCTTGCAAATAAATGTCCTCATACTTGGCGCTCCGCCACAGCCGCTCGATAAACCGGTTGTCCATCCAGCGACCCCGTCCGTCCATGCTCACGTCCACCCCCGCCGATTCCACCGCATCGATAAACATCGGGGAGGTGAACTGCGATCCCTGGTCGGTATTGGAAATCAACGGCGCCTGACGCCCCGCCCGCAACGCCGCCTCCCAAGCGTCCACACAAAAGTCCGCCTCCAACGTGTTGCTCAAGCGCCATCCCAGCACGTAACGACTCCACCAATCCATCACCGCCACCAAATACATAAACCCAGTTGCCATAGGCACATACGTAATGTCCGAACACCAAACCTGATCCGGTCCCGTCACTGCCAAATTGCGTAACAGATACGGATAAATCTGGTGCCCCATCTCCCGCAGACTCGTCTTGGGCTTGGCGTAAATCGCCTCGATCCCCATCAACCGCAGCAGCCGCACCACCCGTTTGCGATTGATGGTCAAACCCTCCCGGCGCAACAGCACGGTCAGTTTGCGGCTGCCATAAACCGGGTGGTCCAAATGCATCTGGTCCAACCGCCGCATCAGCGCCAGGTTCTCCTCTGTCTCCGGACAGCACTGGTAATAATAACTGCCACGGCACACCGCCAGCAGCTCGCACTGGCGCCGCACGCTGAGCTGCGGATCGGGAGCGATTAAACATGTTAAAGCCCCAGTTGCCTGGACTTTTTTTTAAGCCAGTCCAAGTCCACCGTCAGTTGGCCAATCTTCTCATGCAGTTGGGCAATCAACTGTTCCTGATCCTCCGTGCGGGGTTGCCCGGGCTCAAACAATTCGGGCATGTGATCCCGAATCGTCGCCCGCCACTGCGTGACCTGCGCCGGATGCACCGCATACTCTCGCGCCAATTGCGCGACCGTCTTCAGCCCCACCAGGGCTTCGAATCCCACTTTGGCCTTGAAGGCCGCACTGTGTCTTTTCCGTTTTGCTTTCATAAGTCTGCTCTTTCTTATCTACAGCAAACCGGCAAAAATCGAAACTTACCTGTGGTCTAAAAATAGGGGTCCAGCTCAGGCCTCGGCTTCGTGCAGACGTTTGATGTTGCCGTGCAATCCGTGTTCCAAGCGTTGGATCTTTCGGAGAATTTGCGCGCGCTCGCGTGCGGGCAATCCATCGAGGTCATCCAAAGCCGAAGCACCGTATTCAATTTGGCAAGGATGACCGTTCATGGTGGTTCATTACAATTTCGTCAACTGCGTGCGTGAAAAGTGGTGACTACCTCCCGCCCGCCGCCAGGTACTGTTCGAAAAAGCCGTAGCGCAGGGTGTCGCGGTGGGTGAAGTCCCGCGGGGTCAGGCCGTGGCGGCGGTTGGGATACTCCATGAAGCTGAATTGTTTGTCCAACCCGATCAGTTTGTTGATCAGGCGCTGGGTGCCCTGGAAATGGACGTTGTTGTCCCCGGTGCCGTGGAGGATGAGGAGCTTGCCCGTCAGTTGGCCGGCATAGGTGATGGGGGAGGCGGCTTTGAAACCGGCGGCGTTGTCCGCGGGCAGACCCATGTAACGTTCCTCGTAAATGCTGTCGTAGAGGGACCTGTCCGGCACGGGCGCGCCGGCCACGCCGACTTTGTAGAGTTCCGGCGAACGGAAAATGAGGTTCAAGGTCATGGAGCCGCCGCCGCTCCAGCCATAGACGCCAACCCGGTCCAGGTCCACATAAGAATGCAGCGCGGCCAGCGAGCGGACGGCCGCGGCCTGTTGTTTGGAGGAGAGCACGCCGACCGAGCCGTAAATGGCCTTGCGCCAGGCGCGGCCCTTGGGCGCGGGCGTGCCCGCGTTGTCGAAGCTGGCGATGAGGTAGCCGTCGTCGGCCAGCGCCGCCAGGAGCAGCCGGTCGTTGCCGCCCCAGCTATCGTTGACCGTGGTCGCGGCCGGCTCGCCATAGACATAGACGATGAGCGGGTATTTTTTCCCGGGGTCAAACTGGGACGGGCGGATGAGCCAGCCGTCCAATTTCGCGCCGTCGCCGCCGTCCACCTGGAAAAATTCGGTGCGGCCGGCGAGGATGGGGGCGACCTTCGCCTTGAGGGCGGCGTTGTCCTGCAACACGCGCACGGTGCTGTGCTCCGGCAGGCGGATCAGCTCGGAAATGCCCGGCTCGTCAAACTTGGAATAGTTGTGGAAGGCCCAATGGCCGTCGGGCGAAATGGTGTAGGCGTGAGTGCCGGGCTGGCTGGCGGGCGTCAGCCTTTCGGGCCGGCCCGTGCCGTCCAGGCGGGAGCGCCACAGATAGCGTTGCGTGGCGTTGTCGGGCGAGGCGGTGTAATAGAGCCAGTGGTTGGTTTCATCCACCAGCGCCAGGGCGACGAGATCAAACGGCCCGGTGGTGATGAGCTGCGCCGCGCCGTCGCGTCCGACCGCGTAGGCGTGGCGCCAGCCGTCGCGCTCGCTGAGAAAAAGCAGCTTTTGGCCGTGGTCCAGCCAGATGAAACTGTCGTTGTAATCAACCCAGGCGTCGTCGCGGTCCTGGAACATGAGGCGGACCCGGCCGGTTTTGGCGCTGGCCAGAAAGAGGTTGTTGGTATTCTGCAGGCGGTTGAGGTGCTGGAGAATCACCTCGTCGGAATTGCCGGCCCAGTCCATGCGGGCGATGTAGGTGTTGCGCGGATCGCCGGGGGTTTTGATCCAGCGCGTCGCGCCGCCCTTGGCGCTGACGATGCCCACGCGCACGGCGGCGTTGGTCTGGCCGGTTTTGGGATAGGGATACCGGGTGATGACGGGATAGAGGGAGTCGGTGTAATTGATGAGGGCGAACTCAGGCACTTTGCTCTGGTCAAATTGGAAATAGGCGATCTTGCTCCCATCCGGACTCCAGGCAAAGCAGGAGGCCAGGTCCAGTTCCTCCTCATCCACCCAGTCGGAGGTGCCGTTGATGATCATGGGCGAGCCGTCGCGGGTCAGGGGCGTGATCCTGCCGCTGTGGACATCCTCCACATAAATATTGTTGCCGCGCACGTATGCGGCGCGCGCGCCGTCGGGGGAAAGTTTGGCATAGAGCAGGCCGTTGGTGGATTCTCCGCCGAGCTTGTGCCAGGAGTTGTCCTTTTTATCCAGCACCCAATTCTCGTAGGCGGTCTTGCGGATCATGGTGGGATGCGGTTTGGTGGCGAAGAGAAGGTACCGGCCATCGGCGGAGGCGGCGCGCTCGTTCAAGGACAGCGGGCTGCCCAGTCCGGGGGGCGTCAGTTGCTCCGCCGTCATGGACAGGAGGATTTTGCGCTCGCCTGTGGCGGTGTCGTAACGGACGAGGTCGCTGCCGCCGTTGGTCCCGCGCTCGACGGCGGTGTAGCCCGCCCCGCCGTCCACCCATTCGCCGCCGCCGGCACCGCGCCCGGCGGCCCGGCGTCCGCCGCCGGCGCCGCGCGGGCCGCCGCTGAATTCCCCGGAGTTGAGGCGGCGCATCCAGGCCTGCACGTTGGTGGAAAGCTGGGCCGAAGCCGGCAGGAGCCCGGCGAGCAGGAGCAGCGCCGTCAGGGCGGTGCGGGGGGAGGTTTGATTTCGCATGGGTAGAAGCAATAAAGGAAAAATGCCAATTGCAAAATGATAAAATTCGGCCCGGCCCGCCCAAACCCCATCGTTCCTGTTTGGCAGTGTCCCAACTTTCGGTCGTGTACTACCAGATTGTTGATGAATTTGCAAATTGTGGGCAAGATTCAGAAAAACCCATGAAATTTAAAATTGAATTGGATGACGACTCCGCCCGCCTGCTTCTGGCGGCAGAGCCACCGCCCGGCGTCACGATCAAGGGTCCGCCACCCATCAACCCCGACGCCATAATAACAACGCGGCTGGGCGTGCCCCAGGAAACAATCCACGCGCTGACCATTTTAGCGGTAAAGGTTGGAACGGGCGTCACGATTTCTTTAGTTTCGGGGTGGCTTCTCAAGGTGCTGAAGAATCAACCAGCCGATCAACCAGCCCACAATAAACGCAAGATAGTTCTGAAGACAAAGGATTGGGTACTCACGGTAGAGGATGAGATTGGAAAGGCAAACCCCCATTATCCCAGCGCCAAAACAAAGCGTAAAAAGTAAGGATTTGTTCATTCTTGAAGAATGGCGGGGGCGGACAGCCCAAAATCCATCCAGTGGTATAGCTGGTGATAGGACGCCGCTTGTTTACGGCTGGGATGTCCACGCCCCCTTAAAGATTTAAGGCGGATTACTTCCGCACGCGCCATCGGATGGAAATCTGCACTTTCTGCTGCGGCGCGTTTTTTTCGACCTCGGCGGGGGTTTCCGAAAGAATCTGCTCAATTTGAGCGTGGGTGAGGCGCGGCCCCTGCGGGCGGCGGATTCGGGGCTTGGTTTTCATGTTCAATATCTTAGTGCGGGCTTCGATTGTCAGTGGGTTCATTTTTAAGATTGCCCTGATCGGGCAGCAAGAATAGCCTTCACAGCCATCCCACAGGAAATTGGAAAAAAGTGTTGGCTTGACCATTTGAACCTGCCACAAGGCAGGCATGAAAAACAAAAAAATCAAACCGACACGGTCCCGGTTTAACGTTTTGCGCCAGATTTGCAATCTCATTCCTGCGCATGAAGTCTCCAAAATAGCGCGGGAGACCGGGCTCTGGATAAGTCGCGCACCTTCAGTCCGTGGAGTCACACGGTCAGTTTGCTGGACGCGCAACTCACCCATTGCATCGGACTCAACGATCTGTGCGACTCGCTGCAATTGCATTCCGGGCCGCTGTCCACTTTGCGCGGCGCCAGCGCCCCCAGCCGCAACGGCCTCTCCCACGCCAACCGGGAGCGTCCGGCCCAGATGGCCGAACAACTCTTCTGGCGGGTCCTGGAGCATTTGAAAGCACAGACGCCCGGCTTTGCCGCGGGCCAGCGCCGTGGCCCCGCCTTCCGTTTCAAGATGCCCATCCATGTGATTGATAGCACGACCATGGAACTGGTGGCCAACTGCCTGGACTGGGCCAAGCACCGCCGGCGCAAGGCCGCCGCCAAAACCCATATGCGGTTGAATCTGCAGAATCTTTTGCCCGGTTTTGTCATTGTGGACACTGCCGCCGAGCACGACAACCGACGGGCGCGGGAACTGTGCGCCGACTTGAAGAGCGGCGAAATCGCCTTGTTCGACAAGGGTTATGTGGACTTCGGCCACTTGCGGGATTTGGACGGGCGCGGGGTCTTTTGGGTGACGCGGGCCAAGGAGAACATGGGCTATGAGGTGGTGCGGAAAATGCCCGCCTCCAGAGACCCGAAGATTTTGCGCGACGAAGTGATCGTCCTGAGCAACGAGAACAAACCCGCGCCGGAGTTGATGCGCCGGGTGGTGGCGCTGGTCGAGATTGATGGAGAGGAACGGGAAATGACCTTCCTGACCAACAACCTGGAGTGGAGTCCGCGCAGCGTGGCCGACCTTTACCGCTGCCGCTGGCAGATCGAAGTCTTCTTCAAACAAATCAAGCAGACCTTGCAGTTGGCGGATTTTCTGGGCCACAACGCCAACGCCGTGCGCTGGCAGGTGTGGACGGCGCTGTTGACCTACGTGCTGTTGCGCTACCTCAGTCACCTCTCCAACTGGGCGCACAGCTTCACCCGGCTGTTCACGATTTTGCGGGCGGCGCTCTGGGAGAAATATGATCTGCTCAATTTGCTGGCGTGCTATGGGACAGCAGGCGGCAGCTTTCGCCACTTGGCGCGGCCCGAGCAGGCGTATTTCCCCGGCTTCCAATAAAGCTATGGGACAGCACACGCGCCCAAACAGGCGCATACCACACCCAAAAGCCAAACTCGGAAAAATCAAAATCTCATTTTACCCCGAAGACCAATTAAACCCTTGCAAATGAACAGGTCAGCACCAGACTTTTCCCCTTATGAGACGGGTGTGAATAGCCTTCATAAACTCCTTATTTTATGACCGACAACGAAACTCGCCTCAACGAGCAATCCATTTTTGACATTCTGGATGATCTCCGGCGAGCCGGATTTGTTGAGAGTTTCGTCATCAAGGAAGGGAGCGTCCGTGTCGAAGAAGCCAGGATCACCTTCACCGAAAAGGGCCGACATTTGATTTCCGCATATGGAGACGCTTTCAGTTGCCTTGGGGACCACGACAAGCGGCACATAGAAACGCTTGACGAATTCCTCCGTGCGTTTGCGGCCCAGCAAATCCGGTATATTTCCGGGCAAAGGCTTATCCGGGCCGCAGATGGTGGCTATATCCTCAGCCGTTAAGGTAATGGTTTTAGGAATTATCCGCTGAATCCTTATTGAAATTCTCAGGTACGGAGTAAAATCGTGCGTGGCTTTTTGGTATGGCATTTGAATTTAGGTTGTTGATTGTGTCGTTTGTTCGATCAATTCCTCTACCGACCAAGAGTGGTCGGTGAGTTTCGCGCCCACAGCGGGCGTACATCCCAAAGTTGAATGGACCTTGCAGAAATTATAGGCCGCCACAAACAGGCTGTTCGCCGCCTTGTGGTTTTCCAGCTTGCGGGACCAGCCGAGGCCGAGGCGCACAAACCGCTTGTTGAAATGCCGGACGGTCAAATTGGCCCGTTCAACATGGCTGGTGCAAATTCTGTCCCGGCGTGGATTACCCGCCTTCACCCGAACCTTGACGCCGACGAAGGGGGCGGGTGAATATCGCCGGGCAGCTTCGACTTGGCCAAGCGGGGTGGCGAACTGCTTTACCATAACGGCATAATCCAGCCGCTCCAAGAGGTATTGGCGGATGATGGCCGGGTATGCCCGAAAGGCGTCGCTGGTGATTTGGATGCGCCCGACGATTCGGGAGGCCAAATCCTTTACGAAAACATCTGTATCTCGGCATCCCGTTTGCCCGTGTAATGGCTGACAATCAGCTTCTCCCGCGCCGCGATACCCAGGAACGTGTAAAAGTCGCCGCGCTCGGTGTCATCTTCCGTTGTGCGGCTCTGGCGGATTGCGACCCGGCTCCAGAGTTCGTCAACCTGAACCGAATCGGTGGTGATATTGCGAACGAGCCGATCATGCAGGCCAGCGCAGGCGGTGCCAACTTCCGACAGGACACCCAAAACCGTCCGGGTGTGGCAATCGGTTAATCG
Source organism: uncultured Verrucomicrobiae bacterium (assembly GCA_963707025.1). GTDB lineage: Bacteria > Verrucomicrobiota > Verrucomicrobiia > Limisphaerales > Palsa-1400 > JBEKOF01. The sequence continues at coordinate 237,245 of CAVPOM010000015.1, forward strand.
GCTGATGGCGCGGACTCCGCATCCCTCGGAGAACAGGCGGACAATCTGGACAATCTTCCCATGCTCGATCCTCACGCCTTCCAACGGCTGGGATTCGGAAAATGTTTTCCCACACCGGACGCAGCGGTAACGCTGGACGATTCGGTTGCGGTTCTCAAAATGGCCGAAACGCTGGGTTTCGCCCTGACAGCAATGACAATTCAACTTGCCTTTCCGGGCAGGATGAACTACTGTCAAGTCTGCATCTAGCGATGTGCGACCGAACGCAGTTCACGCTGCGCTTTGTTGCGCCCTGCCGGTGTTCAAGCACTGGCAGGGCAGTTTAAATTTTAGGATCAGGGCGGGGTGTCTCCGGCTAATGAAGCTGGGATTTACCGTCTAAGGGAAGCCTTGCAAGCTCCCCGCCCGTTCCTGAAATTACTTCGCAGAACGGGGGTAGTTTACCACATCCACCTTAAGACGCAAGCAAATGTTTATTGCGAATAGGGCATGTGCTTATGATGTAAAAGATTGTGCGAAATGGCCTTGACATCCATAAGCATGAGGCTTATCGTGCGGGTATGGTTGATGATAAATTTGACATTTTAAAATCGAAATACTCGGAGCGCCTTCGCCAGGCAGAGCGCCAGGTGTCCGAATTAAAAGAGAAGCTCCGCCTTATCAAGGAACTGGAAGTTGAGGCCAACGCCCAAGCGGTGAATGGGGCCGACGCTGTGGATGGCCAATATAAAACCGCCACTCTTACCCCCGCCATTTTTGATGCCCTGTCGGTTCTGGCTAAATCCGATTGGATCACCGGCGGTGCGATAAGGAAACATCTCCTGGCGCACGGGTTCCAGCCGAAGGGAAATCATTTTTCCACTTCGGTCAACCTGACGCTAAGGCGGCTGGCGAAAAACAAGCAAATCCAGACAAAATTGGAGGAGGGAAGCCGACTTTACCAGAGCATCGAAAAGAAATGATTGCAGAAAAGGGGCGCGGAGGATAGCGTGGCACATTCACTTGCATCATTAGCAAGAGACAACGCGCCCCTTTTCTGCAATCACGAGACAGTATGGCTTTTTGCAATGCGAAAGTCAAACAGAGTTTTAAACGAAGGTCCACACCGTGGGGCGGGACCGCCTTCGGGGAAAAAGGCAGGGTTTTTTGGAGGATTTTTCATTTGATTTTAAAAGTGAAAAATCTTTAAATCACGCCTATGGAACCGTTGAAGCCTTCCGACCCTGATTATCTTCCGCCCACCAAGGGCAAGACACCGGAAGAAATGGCGGACTGGATGGCCAAGAATATGCCGGGTAAGCCGGAATATCTGACATGCCTTTGCAGGGCGTGCTCTCAAAAATTGGAATTTCCCGTCGAATTGTTTTTCCAGAATTTTAAATGCCCGACGTGTGGAGAAGTGACGCGACTTTTCAATCGAGAATATGGCGATCTCGTCACGACGGAAATGGGGAGGCGGGTTGAAGCATATTCACGCAGGGTTGGATGTCCAAATTGCGGCTGCTTGGATTATGATCTCTATGAACCAGCAAGGCCGGTCGTTTTTGGTTCGATGACTTTCACGGGCCAGCTTCTCGCCGGAATTTCAAACAGCATGGCAGATGCCATGTTCAAGCCGGAAAAGGTGTGCTGTAAATGTGGCCAGCACAGGCCAGATTTTTAAGCATTTATCAACAATCTGGTAGTACACGACCCAACTTTCCACGGCTCCGCTTTTCCTCTTGCCTCTTGGCGCCGTCGGCGCAACATCCGCCCATCACTATGAAAATACTATGCCTCCTTCTGGTTGTGACCGTGCCGGCTTTCGCCCAGGGCCGCCGCGGGCGCGGCGCGCAAATTGATGCCACCGTCCCGTCCCAGCGCTCCGGAAGCGTTGACACCAATACTCCCGTCTCGGAGAAGATTGATGAAACGCCGGTCATCACGCATCACACCAATACGGTCGGCGGCAGGACGCTGGTCTATACCGCCACGGCGGCGGAGATGCCGATTTTCAACGCGGTCGGCGAAGTGGAAGCGCACATGTTCTATGTCGCCTACACGCTGGATGAGGCCAGCAATAATCCGGCCCGGCGGCCGGTGTCCTTTTCCTTTAACGGCGGGCCGGGCTCGGCTTCGGTCTGGGTCCACATGGGTGCCTTTGGCCCAGGCGGGTGAACCTGACGGACAGCGGCGACATGCCGCCGCCGCCCTACCATTTGGTGGACAACGAAGACACGCTGCTGGATCAAACGGACCTGGTGTTCATTGACGCGGTGGGCACGGGTTTCAGCCGCGCCAAATCGCCGGAACTGGCGCGCAAATATGAGGGGGTGCAGGGCGATTTGACGGCCTTCGGGGAATTTATCCGCCTGTATTTGACACGCAATTCGCGCTGGCTCTCGCCCCTGTTCATCGTGGGGGAAAGCTACGGGACCTTCCGGGCGGCGGGCCTGGCCGGAACCCTGGTGGAACAGGGGATCGCGCTCAACGGCGTGGTTTTGGTTTCGACCATTTTATATTACGAGACCGCGCGCGCCAGCCTGGCCAACGGGCTGCCTTATGCCTTGAACATCCCAACCTACGCCGCCGACGCCTGGTATCATAAGAAGCTGGCCCCGGACCTGCAACGGCTGGAGGTGCCGGTCTTGACCAAGGAAGTCGAGGGCTGGGCCATGACCGCCTATCTCCAGGCGCTGAACAAGGGGGACCAATTGCCCGACGGCGAACGCAAGGAGGTGGTGGCCCGGCTGGCGAGATATACCGGGTTGAGCACCAATTACGTGGACCAAAGCAACCTGCGCTTCGGCGTCGGCCAGTTCACCCGCGAATTGTTGCGCGACGAAAAATTGACCATTGGCCGCTACGACGGGCGGCTGACCGGGCCGTCGCCGTTGAACATGGGGGAAACGTCGGATTTCGATCCTTCCGGCTCACTGCCCCTGCCGCCCTTCCGGGCGACGTTCATGGATTACGTGCGCGGCACCTTGGAATTCAAGACGGACATGACCTATTATATCAGCGGCGGCACGGTGGGATGGGATTGGGGCGTGGTCAACGGCTATGTTGAAACCGGCAGCCTCCTGCGCAGCGCCTTTCAGAAAAATCCGCATCTGAAAGTGCTGGTGTGCGCCGGCTATTTCGATTTGGCCTGCCCCTACTTCGACGCCGAATATGCGCTCAACCACCTGGGCATTCACCCCGAGACGCAGAAGAACATCTCTTGGGCCTTCTACGAAGCTGGCCACATGATGTACATTGACCGCAAATCGCACGCCAAGCTCAGGCACGACATCGCCGCGTTCATGCAGCAGAACGTCCCGGCGCAGTGAGGACCGAGGACGAACGAGCCAAGAAAGCTTGCAAGAATTGGCCGAAGCATTACGTTGCCGGGTGTGCCGGGTACTTTTAACGGTTCAGTTTCTCCGCGACGAAGCAATTGCCTTTGCCAGAGTGGAGTCAAAATTCGCCGAGCCGTCTCTGTTTGGGGTTACGGATGGAAAAGCTGTCGGGACTTATCTTGAGCACAAGTTTCAAGCGTACCTACAAAGCAAATATCAATATGCCAAGGGAAGTTCGGCCAGGGGAATTGATTTCCCGGAATTGGATGTTGACATAAAAGTCACCAGCATTCGCCAGCCACAGTCCTCCTGCCCGTTCAAAAGCGCCCGCCAAAAGATCTACGGTCTTGGCTACTCACTGCTTGTTTTCGTCTATGACAAGCACGATGATCCGCAGACTCAGACGGGCCGCCTGGAATTGCAGCACACGATTTTTGTCGAAAAAGAACGCACGGCCGATTATCAGATCACCGTTGCCTTGCGGAACATGATTGAGAACGGCGCGAATCGTGATGACATTCTCGCCTGTTTCGAAGAACGTCTTTTGCCGGTTGACAATGTTGAAGCGGAAGCGTTGGCCGAGGAGGTTCTACGGAATATGCCGCCGATCGGCTATTTGACGATCTCGAACGCCCTCCAATGGCGGCTTCAGTATTCCAGGGTGATTGAACAAGCCGGAAAAGTGGAAGGAGTTTTGCGGCTGGAATGAGATCGAATGCGAAAGTTGAGTTTGGGGATTTTCAGACCCCGCAGGCGCTGGCCAACCAAGTTTGCGCGCTGTTGGCGCGACGCCAAATTGTTCCGGACTTCGTTCTCGAACCAACTTGCGGAGTTGGCTCTTTTCTTGTGGCGGCCGCCCACTCGTTTTCCCGCGCGCAATTGTTCGGCTGGGACATCAATGGCGATTATGTGGAAAAAACGCGCGCCGCTCTCCGCCAGGCAGGCGCGGCTGGGCGCTCTACGGTTGCGCGGCAGGATTTTTTCAAACACAACTGGGAACGGGAACTGGCCGGTTTTAAGGGCGAACTTCTCATTCTCGGCAATCTTCCTTGGGTCACAAATGCCGCGGTTTCCAGTCTCAACGGGGGCAATGTGCCTGTCAAGCGCAATTTTCAAGGATTTCGCGGCCTGGAGGCTCGCACCGGCAAATCCAATTTCGATATTTCGGAATGGATGCTGATTGAGCTGATAAAATCCCTGCGTGGAAGGCCGGCGACCATCGCAGTACTTTGCAAGACGGCCATCGCCCGAAAATTGCTTCGCTTCGCATGGCAGAATGACGGACGGATCACGGCGGCATCGCTTTATCTCATTGACGCCAAAAAGCATTTTGAAGCAGCAGTGGATGCTTGCTTGCTTTTGGCGCGAACCGGCTCGGCAGGTCCGACGGAAGCGGCGGTTTTTGACGATCTGCAGGCCCAAACGCCAGCAAAGGTTTTGGGCTTGGCCGGCCAGGATCTTGTCTCCAATGTCCGGGATTACGAAAAGCTCAGGCATTTGGAGGGACTTTGCCCATATCAATGGCGGTCCGGTGTCAAACATGATTGCTCCTCGGTGATGGAACTCTGGCTCGAGGGGGAAACGTGCTGCGCAACAAACTCGATGAGAAAGTGGAACTCGAACCGGACTTTTTGTTTCCGCTCCTAAAATGCTCCGACCTGGCAAATGGCAGAACCGAGCCGGAGCGTTTTGTTTTGGTGACGCAAACGCGGGTTGGCGAAGATACTTCCGGGATTTCCACCAAAGCTCCTCTGACCTGGAATTATCTGGATTCACACAGAAGACTTTTCGAGGCGCGAAAGAGTTCCATCTACGCCAGCCGGATTCCGTTCGCGCTTTTTGGCATCGGCGATTATTCATTTGCGCCGTGGAAGGTGGCGATTTCGGGATTCCATAAGACACCGCGCTTTGTCCGGGTGGCGCCTTGGCAAGACAAGCCGGTTTTTTTTGATGATGCGTGTTATTTTCTGCCGTTTCAGAACCTGGAAGAAACCGAAGCCGTCGCCGATATTCTAAATTCCGAGCCATGTCTGCGTTTTATTGCGTCGCTTTTGTTTGAAGATTCCAAGCGCCCGATTACGGTTGAACTGCTGCAACGGCTCAACCTTTACGCAATCGCAGAAGAAGCGGGTTTGGCCGATAGATGGGCATCCGCTCGCAATCAGCGGAATTGTTATCCTTGTGAGAGCGAGTCCCGGCAAGCTGAATTCCTGATGGAACGACCAGCGTCCTCACGGCAAAAATGATGCCGCGGAGCACGCTTGGGGTGCTTTGCCGTCCGGATTGACGAGCCGCGAAATGCCGGATTTCTCCGGAGGGTGCGGGTTGCAGACGCCCGGGGGTTGCCAGGCCGGGAAATCACCGTTGCCGCCCGCCCCGTCCTGACGGACACGATGGATTCTCATTTGGTTTCGATTTTGAAAAGGGCAGAGGCGTTGGCCGCGAGATCAAGGGGGAATTCGGTGACGCCGTCGGCCACGACCGAGTTCTGCAAAAGGTCGGTGACGCGCGACGGGCGCGGCAGCTTGATGCGGCGCGAACCGCCGCCCGGCGCGTAAACGCCCAGGAAATCGCCGCCGGCGGAGACGACATCGCCGGCGTCGCTGTATATGTGACAGCCGGCGGCGCGGGCGATGTTGCGCAGCAGGTCGGCCGGAAGAATCGGCGCGCTGGAATAGACGGAGGTCCAGCCCGCCTGCTGCTTGACAACCAATCCGGGCCGGGCCAGTCCGGCCAGTTGGCCGAGAACGGCCGCGTCCGGGTCGGCGCCGAAGAAGCGCGGGCTGATGCGAAAGCCGGGCAGATCGCGTTGCAGGCCCGGATCGCGCGGGTCTTTGAGATAAACCTGGTGATCGTAGTAGCGGATGATGTCCTTGACGTTGACATCCGTGCCGTAGGCGGAATTCTTCAGGCTCCGGGTGTAAGGGGAGTTGGTCTCGGTGATGTCCACATGCAATTCGCCGGCCGTCAGGCTCTCTGCCAGTGTGATGCCGGCCAGGGCGCTCATGCTGTCCACGGAAAGTTGGTCGGTGATGTAGCCGGGGGCATAAACCCAGACGGCGGTGGCGTGGTTGCGTTTGAGTTTGGCGTGGATGGCGTCGCGCTGGGCGGGGGTGACGTGAAAGGTGTTCAGAAAAAGGTAGAGTTTGTAGTCTTTGAGATCCGGGTTGTCCAGGTCGCTCAAAAGCTGCGGTTCCCAGGGCGCGCCGAGGAAGCCCAACTGCCATTGCTTTTGCGCTGTCAATAATGCGTTGAAGAGCGGCTCGCCATCGCCGCAATACATGAAGCCGGATTCGTCGAGCACCACGGCAATTTCTGCGGCGGACTTTTTATTGCTGTCGAGGGATTGCGTGTCCACCTGGCGCAGGGCGGCGAGGAGGCTGATGATCCGGTCGTCGTGGTAATCGCCGCCCAACAGGTCGGTCCACCAGAGTCCGAAGCCCTTGCTCAGGGAGTAGGCGTAATCGCGGATGAGCAGGCCGCGGGTTTCCTCGAAGCTGACGGGGAGATGGAGGCCGTTGCCCCAGCGCCACTGGCGTTGCTGGAGGTGCGTTTCGGTGTCCACCTCGTTGAAGTAAAGCTTGCCGTGCATCTGGGCCGCTTCCGGCAGGGACTGGGAATTGTCGGGGCCGCCAATTTCCTTGTTGTCATAAGTATAGGGGCTGGCCAGAAAATTGACTTCGGGCGCGGCCAGCACCTTGGTCAGGCCAAGCTGCCCGGAGTGAACCGCGCTGAGGTTGGGGAAATTGCACCAGAGATAGCCGTAAAAGGCCCCGGTGATTTTTTGGTGATGCGTGATTTCCTGGAGCCAGCGGCAATTCTCGATCAGCACCGAGGCGACGGAATCGTTGTAAAACTCAAAAAAATCCGGGACGCGCCTGCTGAGGGCCGGATCGAAAAAAATGCCGTGGGTGGTGGTGTATCGCGCTTTTTCATCGGGGGGCTCGGCGGCATCGAGGCTGGTCTTGGGGTCGCCCCAGGCGCGGCGGAGGGCCTCATCGGTTTTATACTTGTCACCAAGCCAGCGGCGGAAGGCGGTTTTGGCGGCGGGGCTGTAATCTTCCACGCCGAATTTGGCGGGCGGCGGGGCCCGGGCGGGACTTCCCAGAAGGAATTGAAAGGGAGCCATTCGCCGCCGAAGCCGTTGCCGGCCTGGTAGCCCGCGATATTGTCCCCGTATTTTTCCTCCAGGTGGGTGACCAGCGCCTTCATGGCCTGGCGCGATAGTTCCCGGTAATGCTCCGAGGAAAAAGAGGGATGGGTGCGGCCGGCGGGCATGCCCGCCGCAGAACCGTCGTCGCGCCGGGTGATTTCGTCCGGATACTCCCGCGCGAACCATTCGTCGGGGGTAAGGAGGACGCGGCCGATAAAAAGCGCCTTGGGATTTATTTTCAAATAGGCGTCCAGCCGCGCGTCCAGGCGCGAGAAATTGTATTGCGCGTCGGAGGTCCAGGCGAAGCGGAAGTAGATGTTGTAAATTTGGATGCCGGCGCGGAGGAAATCGTTGTAGTCGTTGGTGCCCGCCTGGTAGGGGGCGGCCGCCATCTGGCTGGCCGGCTGGCCATTGATGAAAAGAGCCGGCACGCCGTGGAGCAGCTTGACTTCGGTGACCAGGGCGGCTCCGGCCTGGGGCTGCAGGGCGAGAGCAAGCAACAGGCAAAATAGAATACTCGCTTTTTTCACGACGACTGGTTCGCCCGCAGGGTAGCAGGGCGGGGGGAAATGCAACATGCAAAATGCGGAATGATCGCGGATAGGGATGCGCCCGTCACACCTTGTCGAAGTGGCGCCTGGCAGCGCCGCTTTGCAGGCAATTGAGAATTGAAAATTGACAATTTCTAATTGGTAATTGAGCGGTCGGGGAAGTGGTCTTCAATTGTTAATGACCAATCTTCAATGACCAATTCTCAATCCGAATCGGCCTTGGTCCGAATATAAAATCGGAGGTTGTTTTTGCAGGGATCCTTATCTCGGGTCCTCAATCGCGCCATGGAAAAGAATCGCGCCGGTCTGGTTTTCCCGGATGGCCACATAAAAAGGCCGGTCCACGATCATGGTGAAAGGAGGCTCGGGTTCGCGCCGGACCAGCGAGGGCCTCATCGCGATGCCGCTGGCGGCGGCGGCTTCCGTTCCCTCCTCGTTCACCTCCACAAAGGTCTTTTGCACCACCTGGCTGATGTGCAAAGGCTCCTCGGAAATGCCGGCAAACTCCGCTTCGCGGCTGAAGGCGCGCGGCATTCCCAGCGCCTTGAGTTCCCCGTTCAGCTCATATTTGTTTTCCAGCTTGAAGCGCGGCAGTTCCAGCGTTCCCTCCCTCGCACGGAACTGCGCCATGCATTGCTCCCAATTTTCCGGCGTGAGGTCCTGGATAAACTTGTCCAGGTTTTCCTTGGGCAAAAAGACGCACAGGCTAGCCTGCCGGCTGGCGTAAGGCAGCATCACCGCCTGGAAACCGGCGCTCTCCAAATAGCTCATCCGGTCCTGGCGAGTCATTCGCGGATGCGGCACCGTTTGCCCGGCGCGCAAGGTGAAAGGCTGGTCGCGCGTCAACTTCTTGTCGAACGGCGTCTCCCAACTTCCCTTGAAATAAATCGCATCGAGCAGGATGAGGCGCAGATCCGGCGGCAGCGGCGGGTCGAAGATGGAGGGGATTTTGCCGTGGGTGTTTTGGCCCACCCAATCATTGATTCTCTTCACCGTGGCCGGATCTTTAAAATCCACCCCGGCCACTTCCGCCCGGTACGACTTCTCGCAACTGGAGACAAAGTCCGGCTTGATTTTTGCGTCCGCCTGCGTCCAAAGACTGTTGGCGATTTCCAGTTTGATTCTCGCATCCAGTCCCAACAGATGGTCGAGCAACAATTTGTTGCCCTCATTCCAGGCCGGGGCCGCCACTCCCGGCATTTGCAGCGTCCCGGCCATTTGCTCCAAGGTCTGGCCGCGCGCGCCGTTGCCGGCCATGGCCAGCGCCAGCGCCATTCCCACCGGGCTTTGAAAGACGTTGCGGCCGGGCGCCTCTTTTCTGGTTTCCGCCAGCAATTTGAAGCCGAAGGCGTTGTCCGCCCGCGCCGCCCTCTCCAGCGCGGGATTAGACCCCGGCAACGCTTGGGCGGACGCCAGTTCAGCAACCATCAAACAACCAAGCAGGGCCAGGATCTTCATAGTGGTAGGGCGGGCCCCGGCCTGCCGGGACCCGCCGCTGGGATAATCTTATCACAAACTGCAAGCGGCGCAATCCGCCACCCCCCATCACCGTTGGGTGCCTCGGACAGATCGGTCGGATTGGTCGGATCGGTCGGATCAAGCCCGGAAGTCGGGATTGAAAAAGCCGCGGCCCACTGGCAACCTGTGCCCATGAATCATCTGGCGCGCGCGCGCAAAGTCTTCGACATTGAATTGCAGGCCCTCAAGGCCGTGCGGGCCCAACTGGACGGCGCGTTCGCCGCCGCGGTGGAAATCGTCGTCGAATCCCTCAAACAGCGGGGCAAGATCATCGTGGTCGGCATCGGCAAATCCGGCAACGTCGGCCAGAAAATTGCCGCCACCCTCACCAGCACCGGTTCCCCCAGCGTCCTGCTCAACAGCGTGGACGCCCTGCACGGCGATCTGGGCCTGGTCAATGACGGCGATGTGGTGCTGGCCCTCAGTTATTCGGGCGCCTCGGAAGAGCTGCTCAACCTGTTTCCCGCCCTGAAACGCTTTTCTGTCAAAATAATTTCCTTCACCGGCGCCCCCAAGTCCCCGCTGGCCAGGTACAGCGACGTGGTGCTGAACATCAAGGTCCCCCGCGAAGCCTGCCCCTTCAACCTGGCCCCCACCTCCAGCACCACCGCCATGCTGGTGCTGGGCGACGCCCTGGCCATGGCCGTCCTGCAGGCCCGCGGCTTTGCCGAAAAAGATTTCGCCAAACATCATCCCTCCGGCGCCATCGGCCGCGCCCTGCTCCTCACCATCCGCGACATCATGCGCACGGGCGCGCGCAATGCCGTGGCCGGCGAAGACCTGACCGTCAAGGAGGCCCTCCTGGTCATGGTCGCCGCCAAGTCCGGCAGCGTCGCCGTCGTCAACCCACGCGGCCAATTGACCGGCGTCTTCACCGATGGCGACTTCCGGCGTCAGATGGCCCGGGAAAAGGACGAGGGCGCCGCCCTGGCCAGGCCCCTGGGCAGCGTCATGACCCGCCACCCGGTTTGCGTTCGCGACCAGGCCCTGGCCGTGGAAGCGCTCAAAATCTTCAACCAGCGCAACATTGACGATCTCATCGTCGTCAACGCCCGGCGCCAGCCGGTCGGTTTGATTGACCTGCAAGATTTGCCCAAACTGAAGCTGGTGTGAAGCAACGCAGAGGCGTCACATCGGCCGGTAATAGTCCGCCCGCCGCAAAACCGCCCGCACATACTCGCGCGTCGTTGGAAAACCAATTTGCCCGACGAAGATCCCGCTCTGCCGCGCCCCCGGCCCGTTGAGCCACTTGAGCACGTTGCTGCGTCCGGCATTGTAATCGGCCAGGCCGTAGGCGGCGGGATTGTCCGTGTCCTGATAACGCAGCAACAGCTTTTTCAAATACCACGCCCCGGCCAGCGTGTTGGTGGCCGGGTCCAGACAGGCCCGGTGTTCAAAGGAGGCCAGGTGCTCCGCCTTGGCCCATTCCGCCGCGGCCGGTTCGCGGATTTGCATCAGGCCCAACTCCCCGGCCCGTCCGCGCGCGTCCGGATTAAACCGGCTCTCGCGCCACACCACCGCCTTGACCAGCGCGGGATCGATTTGATAGCGATTGGCCGCCGCCACAATGACCGAATCAAACCGGCGCTCGCGCCAGTAATCCCAGCCCCAATACGCCATCACGCCCAGCGCGAGCAGCACTGCCATCCATCGTAAACGGCGTCGCAATTTCAATTTGGCAAAAGTTTGTTCGGGCCCGGTTTTGAGCACTGAACACCAAAACGCCGCCACTGGCAACCTTCCCCTTCATCGGGCAGTGCCCTGAATTGATTGTTGTAGTGTCGGCGCTGTGCGCCGATGTCGAGCCACAGGCTCGACGCTACACCAGATTAGAGCGTTTCCATAAATGATATAGCTTGACTGGGGCGAGAGGGCTGGCAGGCTTGAGCCATGCGAGCGATACCCGTGTCTGCGCGCGAGCGCATCCTGCAACTCTATGAACAAGGCAAAAGCACCCGCGAGATCGCGGACTTTTTCGGCTTTTGCGTGGCGGCGGTGCGCCGGGTCCGACAGCAGTTCCAAGAGCGCGGCACGCTCCAGCCGCAAACCCATTTGTGCGGGCGCAAAACGCTGCTGAACGCCGGACGCCAGGCTCGCCTGCAAAAGCTGGTGGCGGCCCAGCCCGACGCGACGTTGGCCGAGTTGGGGGCGCGTCTGGACCGCCCTTTCGGGACCTCCACTGTGGATTTGTGGCTGCGCAAACTGGGGTTGAGCTATAAAAAAAACGCTCTGCGCCGCCGAGCAGAACCGTCCGGACGTGGCCGAAAAGCGGGCCCATTGGCATGAGCGTCTGGCAAGTGACCCACCTGCCCGACTGGTCTTCGTGGATGAAAGCGGGGCCAACACCAAGATGACCCGTTTTTGCGGGCGGTCACCCGTGGGCCGAAGACTGGCGGCCCACGTCCCGCAGGGACATTATCAGACCACCACCCTGGTCTGCGCCATTCGTCTGGCCGGGCCTGCGGCCCCCTGCCTCTTTGAGGGGGCCATGGACGGGGAAATGTTTTTGGCCTGGATCCAGCAGGGGCTGGTGGTGGAGTTGCGCAAGGGTGACTTGGTCATCATGGACAACTTGGCCACGCATAAGGTGACCGGAGTCCGCCAAGCCATCGAAGAGGCCGGGGCAACGCTGCTGTATCTGCCGCCCTATTCGCCAGACTTTAATCCCATCGAAAATATGTGGAGCAAGGTCAAACAAATTATGCGAGGTCTCGCGCCGCGAACCGCCAAGGAACTGCTCCAAGCGGCGAAGATTGCCTTTGAAGCCATCTCCACCGCCGATTGCCGGGGCTTCTTTTTAAACGCCCGCTACGCTACATGATTTATGGAAATGCTCTAGGATACTACCCTTCATCGGCAGGGCGGGACTCCGCCGCGCCGCGACTGGATTGCACAGGCGGCGGGCATGGCTCCTTCCTTCCTCTCTCCCGGCAGGTTCACCACCATGGGTTCGCTATACTGACCGGCATGTTTCCAGGAGTGGCGAGCGGAATGCTGAAGGCGGCGACGTGGCTGTCGCCCCACAACATGACCGTCCAGCTTTGCCCTTTGTAATTGTGCCAGACGCTGCGCACGTCGGTGTTCCCTCGATTGGGATGCCAGATCCAGTCGCCTTGAATGATCTTGGTGCCCGGCCTGACGGCGATGTCGCCGCTTTTCATGGATTTGCCTTGGTAGGTATCGGCCGGGCTGCCAAGGTCGCCAAAGGGGTGCTCCACCCCAAAAGCGTCGTTGGCCCAATTCACCAAGTAGCTGGTCCCAAAGACACTCCAGCAATTCGAGCCGGGCGGTGTAGGATGGGCCGGGAAGTCGTCACCCTGGTCTGCCGGGCATTGAAAAACCTGGCTGTTCCCTTCGTAGCCGTAAAGCCCCCGGTCAGCGGTCGCGACGAAGAATTCGTATGTGCCGTCCTGGCCGCCCAGCGCGTTCCAGTCCCAGATGCGCGGCAGGATGTCAGAGTTGTCGCCCGTATAAAGCGCCAGGGCGATGCCAATTTGCCTTTGGTTGGACACGCATTTCTCCTGCTGCGCCTTCTTCTTGGCGTTCGACAAGGCCGGCAGGAGCAGCGCCGCCAGTATGCCAATGATCGCAATCACCACCAGCAATTCCACCAGCGTGAAGCCGCTGGCGCGTTCTCCCGCCGGGCCGGGCTTGGGGCGGCGAACTGCCGCGAAGGCGGCTTTTTGTTGGTCAGGCGCATTGTGTTAGTTCCCCCGGATTCGATAATACGCGCGGGAGCTGGCATTGGTGGTGGTCAGGCGAAACTGGCTGTTGCTCACCACGGTTTGCAGCGCGGCAAGGGTATCTGTCGTCCAGAGTCCGTTCGGGTCCATCGCGGTCAGCACCAGCAAGGGCATGCCATTGCGGTAATTGCCGACATTAAAAACGGCTTGCACCTGGTTGCCGGAACGGCTGGGCGAACCGGCAAATTGGATCGTCACCGGCGGCAGATTGCTGGCCGCGACCTGGGTCACCGGCCCCCACGGCAGCGCCCGTCCGGGCAGCAACGCGCGCGCGCTCAACTGATAGATGCCGGCGTTGGTGGGATCGAAGACCAAGGAGGGCCCGGGGATGCTGTTGGTGACAGAGCCTCGCGTCTGCAGCGCACCGGAAATGGCAATGTTATCCAGACACAGGCCAACGTCGGGGTCCGTCTGGGGATAATAGCTGCCGCCGATAAACTCCCACGCAAACTGGAACTGGGCGGTAAGGCCCGCATAAGCAGCCAGGGAATTGGTGATGTTGACAAACGAACTGTCCGAGGTGTTGCCGCCCGCCTCCACCCAGAGGTCCACCCAGGACAGGCCGCCATTGGTCGAAATCTGCGCATGCGCGACCTGGCTGCTGGTAGCCAAGCCCAGCATTTTTTCGAAAGTGAGCTGGCTGCCGGCCGACAGCACCAGGGCCGGTTGGAGGGTTAGATATTGCGAGGTGGGTGGAGTAGGCTGGGCCAGATGAAAACAATAATTGCCCGGCTCCCCGGGGGTGTTCGTAATCACAGAGTAAGTCCCCGAACTGATCACGGCGAAATTGGTCAATCCGTTCGGGGCCGCTACGACCTGAGTGTAGGGCGTCAGGAAAGTCTCCAGCCACTCATAATTGGTGGCGCCGCCAATGGCATGGAAGGAATAGGCGTTGCTCTCATTGAGGGCGGCGGGATTGGATCCCACCAGCACGGGCGGCGAGTAGGCCGGGACAAAATCCACTTTCACATTGGCCAGGCCGGAGACGGTCGCGACCTGTTGCGTGGTCGTGAAGCCGGCGCCGGAAAAAATGATCGTATAATTTCCGTTGGTCGTCACGGGAACGGTGTAGCCGCCCGAATTGGCGGTGAGGGCGAAATAGGTGGAGCCGGGGACTTGCACGGTGACCCCTCCGATCCCCTCCCCCGGATCGTAAAAGCCGTTGCCGTTCAGGTCGTAATAAGCCACCCCGGTGAGAAAGGGGGTGCCGGAAAAAGTCGCGCCGAAGTCCTGCGTGACCAACTGCGGCCCCACCGGCCCGTGGGAGCCGTCCACCACGCCGACCCCCACTTCGCGGAAGGCGCTGTCGTGGATATTCTCGCGGTGCCCGGGCGGGCTTTGCATGCCGCCGGTCGCGGCCGAACCGCCCCAATCCACCTCAAACCCGGCGTGACCGTAAAAGACGGAATAGGAATAAGCGAAAACATTCTCGCCATAAGTGGACCAGTCGTAACCCTGGGCCATGATGCGCTGGCCCGGATCGGTGCCATCGCTGTTGGTGTGGCCCTGATACTCGTTGGTGAACATGTCCCCGCTATGCAGCCGCGCCGCGGTCATCAGCTCGACGTTCATGGCCAGCGGTGGCGCCGCGGCGATGGCGTCAAACTGGCTCTCCATCAGGCTCAGGTTCACCCCGAAGTAAGAGTAGGCGGCCAGGACGTTTGTATCGGTGGTGCTGGCGAGAATGGCCCCTTCGGCGGGCGGGTTGGCCCTGGCCCGGTTGAGGTACTCCAGATACTGCTGTTCCTCATCGGTCGGCTGCCCTATCGAATAAGGCGTGGCCCCTTCCGGCGCAGGCGTCTGTGGGATCGGATGAGAGCGAGGCTTGGCCACCATGATCGGGGGCGCGGTGGGCGGGGCTTGGGGCGGACGGGCATCGCCCGGCACCGGAGCCAATTGAGCCGCGGCGCAAAGCGGGAGCCACGCCCCGGCCACAGCCGCCAGGATGGCAGCGGCTCTTCTCCCGGTTAAGTGCAATGCCTCAAGGCTTGATGTCTTCATAATCGTATTGGCGGCGGAAACTTTGTTCGGCACCCGTCCCGAAAGCATGCCAGTTGCTGATTCTGTTTGCAATCCCGCCGCGCCCAACTCATCGCTCATCACTGTCCAAACCCCTCAGCATTCTCATTTTACCATTCGCCATTCAAAATTCACCATTCCTCATCGAGAGAGGGCGGCGGGCCAGACGGCTGGCGACCAAGGGAATATGCGACGATGCGGGCCTGACCAGTCTCGACTCGTTTCTGGCGAAAAGAACTTAAACAAGCCAATAATACGGTTTGGCCCCGACGACGTGCCGAAAATACCTCACCACCCGAAAAGGCCAACAAACGGGCAGTAATTGCCAAGAATAGGGGAGCTTTCCACACGATGCCCGGGCGATATTATCAATAGGGTTACGAATCATGGTTTCAAGAAATCGCAATCCAAGGAAGGTAAAGACGCAAACTTTAAACGCTTCATTCGGCGTAGGCATTCTCATTCTGGCAGGCTTGTTGCCCGGCCCACTCCAGGTTTGCCGCGCCCAAATCCTGGTCGGCGGATTCACCAACCAATCGGACACGCTGGCGCCACTTTCCACGGTCCCCGCAAGCGGCACGTTTTGGAGCGCGCAACTGAACATGCCGCCGTGGCCGGTTGACTGGCTTCCGCAATTGCCGGTCTATGCGTATGGACCCGCAGCAACCAAATGTTCGTCATTGACGACCGGAATTGGGATTACCCCTCGTATTGGGCCTCCGTGGCGGCGACCGCCACAAATTACGGCGGGATGGGCGCAATGATTGTCGGTGGCCCTCCCCCGCTGCCGACAAATGCCTGGACCAACTCCTCAGGCGGCGGCGGCGTGCCCAGTTACGCATTTCCGATGTACTTGCCCGATGATTTATACCTCACGAACTTCGCGCTGGCCAACGGGACGACGGCTGAGTTCGTGATTCATCAGCCTTCCAACATTACCGCCACGAACGGCATGTGGGATGTTTTTTACACGACCAACCTTGCGCCGCCGATCTCCTGGCAATGGGTGTTGACGAACGCGCCGGGGTTGACGACCCTGTACGTGACCAACGCGACGAACGCCCAAGGCTTTTACACCATCGGTTTTCCATCTGCGGGCACGGATTTCTGGCTTGCGTTTATGAATACCGAACAAGAAGGAAGAGGTTCCTACATGCTTTACATTTCCAGTCAGGTGGCAACCAGTGGAACCGTGTGTAATCCCTCTGTACAGGGAACCGGCTTTACAAACAATTTCACCCTAATGCCTGGGACTGTGACCAACATAATTATTCCAAACGGGGTTCCTATTAACCCGGACTTTTATGATGAGACTACACCCAACTATGCCATACATGTCATGGCCACCCTCCCGGTTTCGGTGTACGCGCTAAACCACCTTTACGCCGCAAGCTGGGCTTTTAGCGCTTATCCGACGCCGATGCTGGGAACCAATTACCGCGTCATGGCCCGTCCGGCTCTCGACGACTGGTACTACGGTCATTCCCAGTTTGCGATTGTAGCAACCGTCAATAATACCACGGTGTGGATCACACCTTCAACGAACGCCAATCTGCTGGCATATTCCGGTGGAACCTACAGCAACACGTACCCCATCACCATGAACCAAGGAGACGCATATCAAATCTACAGCAGCAGCAATACCGACGATGTGACTGGAACACTGATCAGATCCACTAGCCCAATTGCGGTATTCGCAGGTGCGAATGATGCTTATGTTCCCGCCACGACCAATGGGGACTCAAATCCACTGTGCCAAGAGCAATTGCCGCTCGGCTCCTGGGGGAACCAAGCGCTGGCTCTGTGCTTTGGTCGGCCGGGTGGCGACAGCTATCGCGTCCTCGCAGCGACTGACGACACGACCCTGACCACAACGACCAGCAATGGCGTGGTGACCAACAACCTCGTGGCCGGCCAGTTCTTAGACACCATTCTGGATGGCTGGGTTGAATTCCAGGCAAACAATCCAATCCAAGTAGCCCAATTCGCCCAAGGAGGCAAAAGCGACTACGATGATGGAGATCCATGCGAAATGTTGTTGCCTCCCACTGGTCGTTATTTGTCCTCCTATACCATCGCCATTCCGCCCTGTCCTTTCCCTGAAGGAGGAGGCTTTAACAACAATTTCCTGAATCTTATTGTTCCACAGTCAGCGATAACAAACACGTTTGTCAACGACGAACCCCTAACCAATTTGGTGGCGATTAGCAATTTCGTGGCGATCACGAACAGCGGTTACTGGGCAGCGCGACTGTCGGTACCGGCTGGAACAAATTATACGATCAACTCTTCGCAACCGCTTGAAGTCCAGGTCTACGGATTTGCCGATAGCGCTTACACAGGATTTGATGATGCCTATTGCTATATTGGCGGGTTCACTGTTTTTCCGTAGGCAAAGCACTCTGAAAGATCGCTATGAAGAGAAAGAACGAACTATTATGAAAAGGGTGATGATCGTCGCGAGGATTGTTTCGATGGTGGCGCTGTTAGCAGCGCCGGCAGTGGTGCAAGCCCAATACAGTTTCACCACGAATGCTGACGGCATCACTGTCACCCTCACCGGGTATTCAGGCGTTGGGGGAAATATAACCATTCCAGCCACGAACGACACCGGCCTGACCGTCACGAGCATCGGGACCAATGCGTTCGCCAACCTCACCAACCTGACCGGCGTCGCGATTCCAGGCAGCGTCACCGAGGTCGGGGATTCTGCGTTCCAGAACTGCTACTTTCTGATAAATGCCACCTTTGCCAACGGCCTGGTCAGCATCGGGGACTATACGTTCGAAGCCTGCACTAGCCTGACCAGCGTCACCATCCCTGGCACTGTCACCAACATTGGGGATTCTGCGTTCGGGAACTGCTACAGGCTGACAAACGCCACGTTGCTCAACTGCCTGCTCAGCATCGGGGATTCGGCGTTCTCTGGGTGCATTAGCCTAACCAGCATCGCGATTCCCGCCGGCGTCACCAATATCGGGGATTCTGCTTTCGCGGGATGCACCAGCCTGACCAATCTTATCATCCCCACCAGCCTGACCAGCATTGGCAACTCTGTATTCATGAATTGCAGCGCCTTGCCCAAGCTCACGATTCCAGGCAGCGTCACGAGCATTGGAGACAATGCGTTTTCTTGGTGCAATCACTTGACGAACATGACGATTCCCGCCAGCGTCACCAATTTCGCGGCTGATGCTTTCGAAGCAACCCTCCTGACCAGCCTCCACTTCCAAGGCAATGCTCCAACCATTAGTCCGCCCAATGGGCCGCCTGTCGGAATTCCCCTCATGGGGACGGTCTATTATTTACCGGGTACGACCGGGTGGAGCAACTCCTTCGACGGATGTCCCGCCGTTCTCTGGAACCCGCTAATCCAAACCGGCGATGGCAGCTTTGGCGTGCAGAACGGTCAATTTGGCTTCAACATCACCGGCACCACCAATATCCCCATCGTGGTGGAAGCCTGCGCCAATCTCGCCGGCCCCGTTTGGACTCCGCTGCAAAGCCTCACCCTGACCAACGGCGCGTATTATTTCAGCGAACCTTTTCAGCCAGGCAGCGTCGGACGGTACTACCGCATCAGTTCCCAATGAGGCGGCCGCAACGAGATTAAGCGCAGCGGACAACGACCTATTGGGAAGGAATCCGAGGCGCAGACCCTTGGCGGCCTGCCGCCCCAACTCAGCCGCCCTCCTCCAACCACCGTGCAGTGCAATGCGGCCGTCATGGGTGGTAGGGTCCCGATTCATCGGGATCGAGCCGATATTCGATTTCTTGAGATAAAGCCACGGCTCGAACAGAGTCTCGCCCTACCGGGGAGGGGGGGTGGTGGGGCTCCGTCCTGGAAAAATGACCTTGCGGAGTTGAGGCATATCACAGGGGCCGTCCGTTGGTCACTTTTACGGCGCGCTGGCCCGCCCGAAAATGGCTCCTCTGGCGCAGTGCGCCGCTCGGACCCTTGCAGATTGGAGCCCTCCCAATATTGCCCCTGTGAGCGTTTTTTGGAACAGAAGCAACCAATGTGAACGCGCAGAAACAGCTTCCAGACATCAGGCGTCATGCAAACCTTTGCCAACTGAAAACGATGGCAGAAAAATGGAGGCAGAAAAATGAAATTGGCCAGCTTCGCTCTGAACGGGGGGGGGGCAGGGCGTTTTATATTTCTGCCCCGGATATTTCTGACATCCTCTGAGAGAAAGATCGGAAACTGCTTTTGCGCGCGCCCAAAAGAAACGAAGAGCGGCAATCCCCGTTGCCTTCGCTGCCTTCTGTTCGCATTGGCGGCTTTGCGTTGAAATGTCTTTTTTATCCGTGGAATCCGTGAAACCTGTCCTCCGTAGGCCGGGCGAAGAAGGATCGCGGTTCAATTTCTTGGTTTGCCGCCGGCCACCCGGCGCGGGTTGTCCTCAACTATGGGGATATCTAGATGTGTAAGTATCTAATGCTTAGAACCTTGCAACAATCCGCATTCTTTCGCACTTTTCCGTTGACATCCCTTCCCTATATGCTAAAATTCGCATAGTGAGAAGAGGGAAGGCACAATGGAATCAGACGGCGACGGGTCCAAGACGGGATTCCCCACGTTTTTCTGCCGGCGTTGGCCGCGCCGATGCCGTCACTGCATCCCTCCATGACTCCATCACTCCACCCGGGGTTCGCGGTTCGAAATGGATGGCGGCTGATTTCAGTTTCATTTCACCTAATTTCACCTGGTTTCAGCTAGTTTCACCTGGTTTCACCTGGTTTCACTTCCCGACCCAAGGGGGGGGCCTGGCATGCACCCAACGGCATTTCCCGTCGAAACGGTCGAATTGGCGGATGGCTCCCATTTTGCATTTTGCAATCAACCTTTTGCCTTTAGGATTTCCCCATGATCGCTCGTGTCACCCTGGATCTGGCTCTGGGCAAAGAGTTCGATTACCTCATCCCCGCCGAACTGGCCGCGCAGGTGGAGGTGGGCACGCGGGTCAAGGCGCCGTTTGCCCGCCGCCAGGTCCTGGGCTGCGTCACCGCGCTGCTGGAAACCTCGCCGCATCCCAACCTGCGCCCGCTCCTCAAAGTGATCGGACGCCAGTCGCATGTCAGCCCGGCCATCCTGCGGCTGGCGCGCTGGATGGGCGAATACTATTGCTGCGGGCCGGAAGCGGCCTTGAAAACGGTCCTGCCCGAGGCGGTGCGCAAAGAGAAGGATGGGTGGCGCGAACAATTATTCGTGCGCGCCCTGCCGCAGCACAGCCCCGCGCCGAAGTTGAGCCGGCGCCAGGAGGAGATTTTGGAATTTGCGCGCGCCCATGCCGAGGGGCCGTTGCAGGAATTGCTGCGCGCCACCGGCGCCGCCGCCCAAACCGTGCGGCGGTTGGAGGACAAAGGGTTGCTGGCCATCGCCCCCAAGATATCCGAACGCGACCCTTACGCCCGGGAGACCATTCTGCCCACCCAAAGCCTGACGATGAATGCCGAGCAGGCGCGCGCCCTGGCGGAAATCAGCGCCGCGCTCCAGGGCGGCGGGCCGCCCCACCGCGCCTTCCTCCTCCACGGGGTGACGGGCAGCGGGAAAACGGAAGTTTATTTGCAGGCGATGGCGCTGGCCCTGGAACAGGGCAAGGGCGCGATTGTGCTGGTGCCGGAGATTTCGCTCACGCCGCAAACGGTGGAACGCTTCAAGGCGCGCTTCAGTTCCGGGCCGCAGCAAACCCTGGTGGCGGTGTTGCACAGCCATTTGTCCGCCGGCGAACGCCATGACGAATGGCATAAAATCCGCCAGGGCCGCGCCCGCATCGCCATCGGGGCGCGCTCCGCCGTCTTCGCGCCGGTGGAGCGGCTGGGCCTGATCATCGTGGACGAGGAGCATGAACAGTCCTACAAACAAGAGGAAGCGCCCCGCTACCACGCCCGCGACGTGGCCGTGGTGCGCGCCCAAATGGAGGGGGCGGTGGTGGTGCTCGGTTCCGCCACCCCCAGCCTGGAGAGCTTTTACAACGCGCAAAAGGGAAAATACCGGCTCCTGCAAATGCCCACCCGCGCGGACGACAAGAAAATGCCCATCGTCCGGGTGGTGGACATGCGCCAGGTGGCGCGGCACGAAAAGAAAAACCACATTTTTTCGCCGGTTTTGAAGGAGGCGATCCTGCAACGGCTGGAACGCAAGGAACAAACCATCCTTTTCTTGAACCGCCGCGGCTACGCCACTTCCCTGCAATGCGAACGATGCGGTTACGTGGCGCAATGCCCGGATTGCAGCGTCTCGCTGACCTGGCACCGGCAGGAACAAAAATTGAAGTGCCACATCTGCGGCCATGAACAAGCCGCCCCGCTGGTCTGTCCCGAAGCCAAATGCCGCAATCCGGCCATCCGTTATTCCGGCCTGGGAACCGAACGCGTCGAGTCCACCCTGGTTGCCATGTTCCCCCGCGCGAGAATCAAGCGGATGGACTCCGACACCTTGAAGCGCAAGGAGGACTACCGGCGGGTCCTGGGGGACGTGCGCACAGGAAAGATAGACATCCTGGTCGGCACGCAAATGATCGCCAAGGGGCTGCATTTCCCCAATGTCACCCTGGTGGGCATCGTTCACGCCGACCTGGGCCTGCACATCCCCGATTTCCGCGGCAGCGAGCGGACATTCCAATTGTTGACACAGGTGGCCGGGCGGGCCGGCCGCGGGGACGTGGAGGGCGAAGTTCTGGTCCAGGCCTTCACCCCCTTTCATCCCGCCATCCAGTACGCCCGCCGCCACGATTTCAACGGCTTTTACGAGCAGGAAATGGAGTTCCGCCAGCAACTCAAATATCCCCCCGTCAGCCGCATCGCCCTGGTCCTCCTGCGCGGACGGAACGAGGAAAAGGTGAAATTCTCTGCCGATTACCTCAAGGGTGAGCTGGTCAAAAAAACGGCGGGCCTGGCCGGATTGGTCATCAAAGGCCCCGCCGCCGCGCCGCTGGCCCGCACCAAAACGGAGTACCGCTTTCAAATCATGTTGCTCACCCGCCAAATGAGCCGCCTGAGCCTGCTCCTGGCCCAACTGAGCGCCTCACTCACCTTGCCCGAAGAGGTAAAAATGACGGTGGACATTGATCCGGTCAATTTGATGTGAGAGCGATTGCCAATGATCATTAGCTCCAACCATCCGCTGTCTTTGGCAAACAAGCCAGGAAATGCGCCAACAAGCCTCCAAATCAACGCGAAAGGGCCTATCCATGTCCAAATCTTGGACACTTGCCTCCCTCTTCTTGAGCATTTTGAGCTTCTGCAAAGACCTTTTAATTTCAGCCAGGATGAATGTGTCAGGATTGAGAGCAGAAAGCGGAGACCTTCTATCTGCCGCCCCAGGAACGGCCGGCGCCAACTCGCCTTGTCACCGTCACGGCTCGATGCAGTCCCGCCCTGCCGAGGCCCTTCAATGGCCTGGTCACTTGGTATTCTCGACCAGTTCCGGGTTGAGCTCCGGTTGCGGCTCCAGAACGGCCGGGGCGGAGGCTTGGAAGGAAAGCAGGATGGAGGTGCCGGAACCGGGCGCGGTGGACAATTGCACCGAGCCGCCCATGCGCGTGACTCGCTCGTGCAGGGAAAGAACATCCAAGTCGCGCTCCGGATCGCTTTTCCGGCCAAAACCGTTGTCATCGCCGAGCAGGCGCAGCCAGAACAGCCCGTTGGATTGTTCGGCCCGGATGTCAACGTGGGAAGCGCCGATGCGCGGGTAAAGTTGCGTCAAAAGCTCGCGGCAAATCGTGAACAATTCGGCGGCGATCCCCGCCGGCAGCGGGATGGCCTTGCACGGCGGGGTAAAGGAAAAACGCAGGTCCGTCCCATGCGTCCGCGCGTACCATTGCAACACCGCCATCAGCCCAAGTTGATCCAGCAGACGGGGTTGCAATTCGTCGGTGATCTCGCGGACGGATTGGCAAAGATCGTTCGCCATGGCGGACCACTCCTGACACTTCTGCTTCCATTCCGGTGGCGATTCTTCGTCAGTTGAATCAAAGGACAACTGGAGGGCGAGCAGGGTGAGTTTCTGGGTGATCTCGTCGTGTATTCTGTGGGCAAGTCGCTGGTGCTGTTCGGCGAGAAGGGACTGCCGGCGGACGAGGAGCAAGTTAAGTTGGTCTGGCGAAGGTTTCACGTTATGACGCGCGATAAAATCCGGTTCAATTGGTTTGGCACCCGCAGGCCCGCGGCCTCAATAACGCAGGGCGCAGCTTTCGGAAATGCAAAATTGTTCCGCCCCATACCACTCATGCCCGGAGCCAGGCAGCCGTTAAAACTGCCCAAGAACACTGTCAGTTGTCTTAGCAATTCAAATGCCAAACCACCATGACCACAGCCGGAATGGAAGACTTCCCTTGCAAATCATTCTGCAATAAAGGGATGGGAAAGCACTTTTGCAAGGGGTCGCCATGACCATTGTCAAACCGCTTCTTGCAGGATTGTTTTTGAGTCGTCGCATGGCAAATAGTTTCTCAAACTGGATAAAAGGCGAATAAATCGGGCAATGGATCGTCCAATTCTTGGAAAAGTGTCCCAAAAAAGGACAATCCCCTTCCTGTTCAAGGCGATCAGCTCAAATTCAAATCACCAAGCTGTTCTGCATTGCCGATGTCCAAAGGTGCAGCAGGAACGGAGGATGGATCGCTTTGGCCTAAACCTTGAGGGCGGCTGCTTTTCTAACGAGTTTGGCCCCGTTTGTCCTGAGGTATGCCTGAACCGCGGCAATGCCGCCGAGGCTGATCGGCACTCGTTTTTGGTTTTGAAAGAGACGATAGTGGGTAAGCGTCTTGCCCACTTCCATGATCTCGATGTGTTTGTCCTCCATCTTCCAAAGCTGGCCTTTTGCCAGCGGAACCATGGCGAACTTTTTGGACTTCATACTTTTTCCTGTTGTCGAGCGCTTCCCCCGGGCGACGCGACTCCCGCCCTTGCCAGCCGCCGATGCGGGAGTTTTTTTCATGGTGTTTCTTTCCGTCCCGGCATTAAAACACAGGCCGGCCAAAAAAGAAACATAAATCTTTGGCCGCGTTCCATTTCCGGCGGCGATGGAGCTTTGGCGGCCGAGGCCGGCCGGGCAGCCCGGCCAACTGCCCTCCCGCTTCCTCAATTAATTAATGATGGAGCCGGGCTTTTTGGGAAAATCCAGAATCACCTTGGGCTGCTGCCGCTGCGCTCCCCCCGGCGACGCGGGAGAAAGCGGTTTGCGCTGGGCAGGCTGGGAAGCCTGCAGATTAAAGCCAGGCGTATCCCCCCACACGCTCAACCCAGGCAGTCCGCGCGAAAGCCCTTCATCCGCCTTGTCAGGGATTTTGCCGGGAGTTAAAGACGGTGTGCGGCCAGCCTGCTCTTTGTAACCATTGTAGCCCGTCGCCATCCCATCCAGCGGCGATATCAGGGGCGAAGCGGAAGGCATGAGCGAAGAGAACATTGAGTCGCCGGAGGCCTTGGAGCCGGAAAACGGAGAGAGTGACTTGAACAAGCCGGGCCTGTTTTCCAGGAGCGGCTTATTCTGTTTCTGGAGCAAGTCAGCCAGGGACGTTCCGCCGCCGGGACCGTTGGCATCATTCGTGCGGGACCCCAAGGACCTGTTCCCGGCATTGCCAAAACCCAAATCGTTTTGCCGGTCACGCCTCTCCGCCGGGGTGAGCGATTCCAAACGCGCATCGCCCTGGCCGTAACGCGAATCCAGTCTGTCCAGGCCGCGCCCAAGGCCATCCGGGTTCTCCGATGTTCCCGAAGCTTTCATCGCATTGAAATAGTTGCTGGCCGGCTTGGAAGAATAATCAGTGGCATACGTCCCCCAAACGGGATTCTCAAAGCTGTCGTTTAGCCCGAACCTCGCCAGATCCGATCCCAAATCGCCATTCCCGTTCCGGGCATTGCGCTCACCAGCTCGACGGGCGGGCGCCTCGGTGGGGAGGGACATCACAGGGTAGATTATCTGTGCCGGCGGCGCGGAATTCCTGAAGGCAAAATCGGAGGAATCATCCGCCGCTTCGCTCTTCGGGCGATCCACCGTCGGCAGCGCCAGAGTCTCGGATGCACGCGAAAATTCAATTTTATCCCCAGCCTGGGCCGACGCAGGCAACCCGCCCGACACCCCCGCCCCGAGCAGCAGCGCCAAAAATGACCTTGACCGGCAGATTGACATATTTAAGCAAGTTCATAGCGCAACCAGGGCAAAACGTCAATTCAATAAAAATCGCCAAATGGACCAACGCGCCGGTGAACAAACAAAGACCAGCGGCAACGCGGCCAATTCGCCGCGCTCAGGGGCGGCAAGCAAACGAATTGAACCGTCCCGATGGAATCGGGAGATGCCACGGATGCGGACAGGACGAACGAAGGCTTTTGAAAAGGATCAACCGCAGGAAACGGAGAAGGAAAAATCTTGCCAGAAATGCGCAATTCTCGTGGATCGCAGTGCAAAAGAAAAAAACACCATAAGTTCTTGTCTTTGTGTTCCTCGCGTGCCTTTGCGGCAAAAGCATTTCAATGCGAAAAGAAGACAACCAAGGCAACGAATCCCGATTCACAATCGGGACTCTTCGTTTCCTTGGTTTGCTTCTGTTCCAAATATGCGCCTCAAAGAGGCAAACTTGGAATAACCTTATTGATCGACCAAACGGAAGTACACGTTGGTCTGGGTCCGATCAATCGTGATGGTCTCGCTGGTCTTGGACGTCGAGCCGGGATAGGCGAACCAGTCACCTGCGTTCGAGAGGTCAATCGAATTGGTTTCCAGTGTCCAGCCCAGATGGTCCGCCGGCCAAGAGAGGGTGAGTTGGTTGTTCGACACGCTCAAAGACAGGTTGATCGGCGTCGCGTTCACTTCCACGGTTTGGGCCAGTGCGGAGCTGGTGCTGGGGGCATTGGTGTCGTCGCCAACATAAGTCGCCGTGATTGAATAAAGGCCCGGCGGCAGACTGCTGATGGTCAGACTGGCCACGCCACCGACTGTGGTGTTGGTCGAAATCGGAACCGCACCCGCGTAGAAAACAACCGCTTCCCCATCGGGCGGCGCCGGGCTGACGGTCGCCGTGATGCTCAACGGACTGCCATAAGTGGTGGAACTGCCGCCGGACAGCGCCGTCGAGGTGAGATTCAGAATGTTCAGGAGCACGGCGTCGCCACTGATGGCCATGAAGTTGGTCGTGCCCGTGGCCGGGATAGCTGTGCCGGTCACAGCGGGCGCGACGGTGCCGCTGATATCTCCACTGTATTGGATGATGACGATGTAACTGCCGGCGGACAAGGCCGAACCGCTAAACGTGTTGACCGTGAAGACATTGTCATGGAGCGATAAAGTGCTTTGCTCAATGACGAGGGAAGGAGCCAAGCCGTCGTAGTCCAAGGTAATCGGGAGAGAACCCATGTTCACTGTCCCGTGGGCTGGGCCCAGAATGGTGGCGGGGGCGTCGCCGCTGGCGGTGAAACTGGTGCCGGGCATGTTAAAGGTGGCCCCAGCCCCCAGCCCGGAAACATCCAACGTTGCTCCCGCCCCGATGGTGATGCCAGAGGTGTCGGCAATCGAACCCCCGCCGCCCAAAGCCAGGGTGCCGCTACTGATGATCGTTCTGCCAGTGTAGGTGTCGGCAGCCGTGAGCGTCAGTGTGCCGGTGCCGGACACGCTCAGCACGCCTGGTCCGGACACGACTCCCAACAAAGTCTCCGGGGCCGAACCGTCGTAGTTCAAGATAGTGTTGTCGATGATGTTGCCCGAGTAAGTGCCGCCGGCCAATACTATCGTCAGCGCGCTGGCATTGGCCGACGCCTGCACAAAGGTGTAATTGCTGGCCGTCAGCCCGGAGCCGGTGATGGCGTAACTGCCCACCGGGCTGACTGGCGTCGTGGCGCTGGTAAAGGCCAGTGCGCCGGCCGTGGCGCTGGACTGGGTGTCGCTGTAAACAAAGCCCGTCACCGTGCCGGCGAAGCTCGTGTTGGCCGAGCCATAAGGCTGGCTGGCCGCCGTGGCCGCGTAGGTCAGCGTGGCCGGGTTGATGGCCCCGGTGAGGGAAGGTTCTGTCAAACTGTAGTTGGTAGCCTCACTGCCGCCCAGGCTCAGGCCGGCCACCGTGACCGGCACCGCCGGATTGGCGTTGGTGTCGGTAAACGCCGCCGTGTAGCCGTTGGTGACCAAAGACACGCTGCCGAGGTCCTGCGCCACAACGCCCGTCAGAACCACGTTGTTGGAACTCAAGCTCGCCGCATCCAGCCCGCTCAACGTGCCATAAACCACCCCATCCACCGTCAACCCCGAGGCAATCGTCACCGGCGCCGGCGTGATGGCCGCGCTCAACACCGGCTGCGTCAGAGTATAATTGGTATAATCGCCGCCGGTCAAAGTCAGGCCGGCCACCGTCACCGTGATGTTGGTGGTCGCGTTGGAATCGGCAAAGGTCGCCACGTAGCCATTGGTGGACAAGGTCACGCTGCCCGCGTCCCCGCCGGCCAGGCCCGCCAAAACCACGGTGTTCGTCAAACTCAAGGTCGCCGTATTGGTGCCGTCATAGACCTTGTCGTCCGCCGTCAGTCCCGAAACTATCGTCACCGTGTCCGCCGTTATCGTCAGCGCGCTGGCATTGTCCGACGCCTCCACAAAAGTGTAGTTCACAGCGGCCAGACCCGAGCCGGTGATGGCGTAACTGCCCACCGGGCTGGCGGGCGTCGTGGCGCTGCTGAACTCCAGCGCGCCGGTCGTGGCGCTGGCTTGGGTGTCGCCCGCCACAAAGCCGGTCACCAGGCGGCGAAACTCGTGTTGGCCGAGCCATAAGGCTGGCTGGCCGCCGTCGCCGCGTAGGTCAGCGTGGCCGGAGTGATCGTCAGCGCGCTGGCGTTGCCCGACGCCTGCTCAAAAGTGTAGTTCACAGCGGCCAGACCAGAGCCGGTGATGGCGTAACTGCCCACCGGGCTGGCTGGCGCCGTGGCGCTGCTGAACTCCAGCGCGCCGGTCGTGGCGCTGGCTTGGGTGTCGCCCGCCACAAAGCCCGTCACCATGCCGGTGAAACTCGTGTTGGCCGAGCCATAAGGCTGGCTGGCCGCCGTCGCCGCGTAGGTCAGCGTGGCCGGAGTGATCGTCAGCGCGCTGGCATTGGCCGACGCCTGCACAAAGGTGTAATTGCTGGCTGTCAGCCCGGAGCCGGTGATGGCGTAACTGCCCACCGGGCTGACTGGCGTCGTGGCGCTGCTAAAGGCCAGCGCGCCGGCCGTGGCACTGGACTGGGTGTCGCTGTAAACAAAGCCCGTCACCATGCCGGCAAAGCTCGTGTTGGCCGAGCCATAAGGCTGGCTGGCCGCCGTCGCCGCGTAGGTCAGCGTGGCCGGGTTGATGGCCCCGGTGAGGGAAGGTTCTGTCAAACTGTAGTTGGTAGCCTCACTGCCGCCCAGGCTCAGGCCGGCCACCGTGACCGGCACCGCCGGATTGGCGTTGGTGTCGGTAAACGCCGCCGTGTAGCCGTTGGTGACCAAAGACACGCTGCCGAGGTCCTGCGCCACAACGCCCGTCAGAACCACGTTGTTGGAACTCAAGCTCGCCGCATCCAGCCCGCTCAACGTGCCATAAACCACCCCATCCACCGTCAACCCCGAGGCAATCGTCACCGGCGCCGGTGTGATGGCCGCGCTCAACACCGGCTGCGTCAGAGTGTAATTGGTATAATCGCCGCCGGTCAAAGTCAGGCCGGCCACCGTCACCGTGATGTTGGTGGTCGCGTTGGAATCGGCAAAGGTCGCCACGTAGCCATTGGTGGACAAGGTCACGCTGCCCGCGTCCCCGCCTGCCAGGCCCGCCAAAACCACGGTGTTCGTCAAACTCAAGGTCGCCGTATTGGTGCCGTCATAGACCTTGTTGTCCGCCGTCAGTCCCGAAACTATCGTCACCGTGTCCGCCGTTATCGTCAGCGCGCTGGCATTGTCCGACGCCTCCACAAAAGTGTAGTTCACAGCGGCCAGACCCGAGCCGGTGATGGCGTAACTGCCCACCGGGCTGGCGGGCGTCGTGGCGCTGCTGAACTCCAGCGCGCCGGTCGTGGCGCTGGCTTGGGTGTCGCCCGCCACAAAGCCGGTCACCAGGCCGGCGAAACTCGTGTTGGCCGAGCCATAAGGCTGGCTGGCCGCCGTCGCCGCGTAGGTCAGCGTGGCCGGAGTGATCGTCAGCGCGCTGGCGTTGCCCGACGCCTGCTCAAAAGTGTAGTTCACAGCGGCCAGACCAGAGCCGGTGATGGCGTAACTGCCCACCGGGCTGGCTGGCGCCGTGGCGCTGCTGAACTCCAGCGCGCCGGTCGTGGCGCTGGCTTGGGTGTCGCCCGCCACAAAGCCCGTCACCATGCCGGTGAAACTCGTGTTGGCCGAGCCATAAGGCTGGCTGGCCGCCGTCGCCGCGTAGGTCAGCGTGGCCGGAGTGATCGTCAGCGCGCTGGCATTGGCCGACGCCTGCACAAAGGTGTAATTGCTGGCTGTCAGCCCGGAGCCGGTGATGGCGTAACTGCCCACCGGGCTGACTGGCGTCGTGGCGCTGGTAAAGGCCAGTGCGCCGGCCGTGGCGCTGGACTGGGTGTCGCTGTAAACAAAGCCCGTCACCGTGCCGGCGAAGCTCGTGTTGGCCGAGCCATAAGGCTGGCTGGCCGCCGTGGCCGCGTAGGTCAGCGTGGCCGGGTTGATGGCCCCGGTGAGGGAAGGTTCTGTCAAACTGTAGTTGGTAGCCTCACTGCCGCCCAGGCTCAGGCCGGCCACCGTGACCGGCACCGCCGGATTGGCGTTGGTGTCGGTAAACACCGCCGTGTAGCCGTTGGTGACCAAAGACACGCTGCCGAGGTCTTGCGCCACAACGCCCGTCAGAACCACGTTGTTGGAACTCAAGCTCGCCGCATCCAGCCCGCTCAACGTGCCATAAACTACCCCATCAACCGTCAACCCCGAGGCAATCGTCACCGGCGCCGGTGTGATGGCCGCGCTCAACACCGGCTGCGTCAGAGTGTAATTGGTATAATCGCCGCCGGTCAAAGTCAGGCCGGCCACCGTCACCGTGATGTTGGTGGTCGCGTTGGAATCGGCAAAGGTCGCCACGTAGCCATTGGTGGACAAGGTCACGCTGCCCGCGTCCCCGCCGGCCAGGCCCGCCAAAACCACGGTGTTCGTCAAACTCAAGGTCGCCGTATTGGTGCCGTCATAGACCTTGTCGTCCGCCGTCAGTCCCGAAACTATCGTCACCGTGTCCGCCGTTATCGTCAGCGCGCTGGCATTGTCCGACGCCTCCACAAAAGTGTAGTTCACAGCGGCCAGACCCGAGCCGGTGATGGCGTAACTGCCCACCGGGCTGGCGGGCGTCGTGGCGCTGCTGAACTCCAGCGCGCCGGTCGTGGCGCTGGCTTGGGTGTCGCCCGCCACAAAGCCGGTCACCAGGTGGCGAAACTCGTGTTGGCCGAGCCATAAGGCTGGCTGGCCGCCGTCGCCGCGTAGGTCAGCGTGGCCGGAGTGATCGTCAGCGCGCTGGCGTTGCCCGACGCCTGCTCAAAAGTGTAGTTCACAGCGGCCAGACCAGAGCCGGTGATGGCGTAACTGCCCACCGGGCTGGCTGGCGCCGTGGCGCTGCTGAACTCCAGCGCGCCGGTCGTGGCGCTGGCTTGGGTGTCGCCCGCCACAAAGCCCGTCACCATGCCGGTGAAACTCGTGTTGGCCGAGCCATAAGGCTGGCTGGCCGCCGTCGCCGCGTAGGTCAGCGTGGCCGGAGTGATCGTCAGCGCGCTGGCATTGGCCGACGCCTGCACAAAGGTGTAATTGCTGGCTGTCAGCCCGGAGCCGGTGATGGCGTAACTGCCCACCGGGCTGACTGGCGTCGTGGCGCTGCTAAAGGCCAGCGCGCCGGCCGTGGCACTGGACTGGGTGTCGCTGTAAACAAAGCCCGTCACCATGCCGGCAAAGCTCGTGTTGGCCGAGCCATAAGGCTGGCTGGCTGGCGTGGCCGCGTAGGTCAGCGTGGCCGGGTTGATGGCCCCGGTGAGGGAAGGTTCTGTCAAACTGTAGTTGGTAGCCTCACTGCCGCCCAGGCTCAGGCCGGCCACCGTGACCGGCACCGCCGGATTGGCGTTGGTGTCGGTAAACGCCGCCGTGTAGCCGTTGGTGACCAAAGACACGCTGCCGAGGTCCTGCGCCACAACGCCCGTCAGAACCACGTTGTTGGAACTCAAGCTCGCCGCATCCAGCCCGCTCAACGTGCCATAAACCACCCCATCCACCGTCAACCCCGAGGCAATCGTCACCGGCGCCGGCGTGATGGCCGCGCTCAACACCGGCTGCGTCAGAGTATAATTGGTATAATCGCCGCCGGTCAAAGTCAGGCCGGCCACCGTCACCGTGATGTTGGTGGTCGCGTTGGAATTGGCAAAGGTGGCCACGTAGCCATTGGTGGACAAGGTCACGCTGCCCGCGTCCCCGCCGGCCAGGCCCGCCAAAACCACGGTGTTCGTCAAACTCAAGGTCGCCGTATCGGTGCCGTCATAGACCTTGTCGTCCGCCGTCAGTCCCGAAACTATCGTCACCGTGTCCGCCGTTATCGTCAGCGCGCTGGCATTGTCCGACGCCTCCACAAAAGTGTAGTTCACAGCGGCCAGACCCGAGCCGGTGATGGCGTAACTGCCCACCGGGCTGGCGGGCGTCGTGGCGCTGCTGAACTCCAGCGCGCCGGTCGTGGCGCTGGCTTGGGTGTCGCCCGCCACAAAGCCGGTCACCAGGTGGCGAAACTCGTGTTGGCCGAGCCATAAGGCTGGCTGGCCGCCGTCGCCGCGTAGGTCAGCGTGGCCGGAGTGATCGTCAGCGCGCTGGCGTTGCCCGACGCCTGCTCAAAAGTGTAGTTCACAGCGGCCAGACCAGAGCCGGTGATGGCGTAACTGCCCACCGGGCTGGCTGGCGCCGTGGCGCTGCTGAACTCCAGCGCGCCGGTCGTGGCGCTGGCTTGGGTGTCGCCCGCCACAAAGCCCGTCACCATGCCGGTGAAACTCGTGTTGGCCGAGCCATAAGGCTGGCTGGCCGCCGTCGCCGCGTAGGTCAGCGTGGCCGGAGTGATCGTCAGCGCGCTGGCATTGGCCGACGCCTGCACAAAGGTGTAATTGCTGGCTGTCAGCCCGGAGCCGGTGATGGCGTAACTGCCCACCGGGCTGACTGGCGTTGTGGCGCTGCTAAAGGCCAGCGTGCCGGCCGTGGCACCGGACTGGGTGTCGCTGTAAACAAAGCCCGTCACCGTGCCGGCAAAGCTCGTGTTGGCCGAGCCATAAGGCTGGCTGGCCGCCGTCGCCGCGTAGGTCAGCGTGGCCGGGTTGATGGCCCCGGTGAGGGAAGGTTCTGTCAAACTGTAGTTGGTCGCCTCACTGCCGCCCAGGCTCAGGCCGGCCACCGTGACCGGCACCGCCGGATTGGCGTTGGTGTCGGTAAACGCCGCCGTGTAGCCGTTGGTGTTCAAAGACACGCTGCCGAGGTCCTGCGCCACAACGCCCGTCAGAATCACGTTGTTGGAACTCAGGCTCGCCGCATCCAGCCCGCTCAACGTGCCATAAACCACCCCATCCACCGTCAACCCCGAGGCAATCGTCAC
>CAVPOM010000016.1:0-188046 GCA_963707025.1 uncultured Verrucomicrobiae bacterium
GGGGTAACCGTTTGGCTGAACGGCGAGAAGCTGAAGCTGGGAAAATAGGTGGAGTCGCCCTCATAAAGTGCCGTAATCGAATACGTGCCCACCGGCAGGATGCTAATGGACAGATCGGCCGCGCCATTGGTTATGAAACTGGCCGAAACCGGAACGCCATTCGTGTAGAAGACAACCGACTCGCCATCGGGCGGCGCCGGGTTCACGGTGGCCGAGAAGTTCAACGGCTGGCCATAGATCATGGGACTGCTGCCTGTCACCATCGTCGTGGTGGGGACAGTCTGCCGGGCCTGGAGGGAAAAAGCCGCCGATAAAAAGCAGGCCAACGCCGTCAGGGCGGCGAATATTTGAGTGGTGCGAATGGAATTCTTCATGGTTTTCTGAGGTTGCTTTGGTGATTAGGAAGGACGGCGGTTTTCAAAGGATCAATTGAGCGTTATTTATCAATACAATATTACCTATATCGGTCGGTTCGTGCGTGAACTTGAGTAAAATGTTGCCGGATTGCGCAAACCGTTCGTTTCTAATCGGGATTTCCCAGTTGATTTTTCACCCACGACCCGCGCAAACCTTTCTTGTGATTTTCCTCCCGCTCCACATATATGCGACTCTTATTTGCAACCGTTTTTTGCCAGTCCATCCTTCGTATCTTCTCTGGCAGAGGGGTGCTTCGCCGCGATTTGTGCCTTTCCGCACGCTTTCCCACCCCATGCAAAGACACCTCCTGTGGTTTGTGGTGTTTTGACCTGTTTGCCTTCATCCTGACGTCGCGGTTGCCAATCTCAGCCGCCCAATCCCTTCCAGAATGGCCCGGAACAACTAGGGTATGAGCGCGAACCAGGATTGTCACCTTTCTCTCCTTTGCGGGCATCTATGCGGTGAAGACGTAGGCAAGGGTATGAGCACGAATCATGCCGGAGAGGCCCGCAACTTTTTCGGGGCGGCGGGTGTTATAGTCCTTGTTGTTCCCGGAACATTTTACAATTCCATGACAATTGCGCCGGAAAGCCGCTCCATGCTGCGACATGACCCGGCCTGGCCCGCGAACCGGCCGCGCCGCTCCAACCGGGCGGCGGCGGGCCAGAGGTTCCAGGTTCGGGCCTGGCGCCGGCGGGCGTGGTTTTGAATTCGATTGACAATGTGTGGATGATCGCTATAATGCTTTTTCCATGAGGTCTTTCCCATCAGTCCAAGCTGTGGCCGCCTGTTTTACGGGGGCGATTTGCGCGGATTTATCGCCGTTGTTTGAACCTTTTGCCTTGCAATTTGTCAAGCAACAAGGAACAAACCCGGTTGCAGTTATGCCAGTCATTATGCCAAACCGCCCCGCCGCCATTCGGCGCACAAAGTTCACAAAGGATTTCTCATCCCGCGTGTCTAACAGGTTAACATGAACAACTCCGCGGAAGAATCGCAAGAAAGCCCCGCCCCTGCCCCCGTCGGACGCGCCGGCAACGGGGGGAAGCTGAAAGTTTCCCCGGAGGCGCTGCACACCCTGCCGGCTGATTTTGTCAAACGCCATCGCGTGCTGCCACTGCGGGTTGACAACGGCGCGATCCATGTGGCCACGGCCGAGCCGGGCAACCAAACGGTCATTGATGACATTCGCCTGCTCAGCGGCCTGGAAGTGCAGGAGCATGACACCCCTTCGGCGGAGTTGTTGGAAAAGATTGCCGAGTGCTACCAGATCACGGTCGAGAAGATGATCGAGAACCTCAATCCCGGACCGGACCGCCGCGGCGGAGGGCAAAAACCTGCACGACATCGAGGTCATGGCCAATGAGCCGACGGTCATCAACCTGGTTAACCTCATCATTTCCACAGCCTTGCGCGAGCGGGCCAGCGACATCCACATGCGTGCCCTTTGAGGAAACGCTGCAATTGCGCTATCGCATTGACGGACTGTTGCAGGAGAAGCCGCCGCCGCCCAAGCAATCTTCATGCCGCCCTGGTCTCGCGCATCAAAATCATGGCCGACATGAACATCGCCGAGCGCTTCATGCCGCAGGACGGCCATATCCAGATCAATCACCGCGGCGCGCGGGTGGACATCCGGGTCGGCACCATGCCCACCATTTATGGCGAAGGCCTGGTGCATGCGCCTGCTGGAAAAGAACTCCAAGCTGCTGACCCCGATGGAACTGGGGCTGGATCCGGGAGCGCGCGGATTTGATGTCGCGGCTGGTGGAAAAGCCGCACGGGCTTTTTCTGGCGACCGGCCCGACCGGCAGCGGCAAGACCACCACGCTTTATTCCATTCTGCAAGGCATCTACACGCCGGAAAAGAAAATCGTCACCATCGAGGACCCGGTGGAATATGAACTGGCCGGCGTGGCGCAAATCCCCGTGCGGCCCAGCGCGCAATTTCACCTTTGCCAACGGCCTGCGCTCCATTCTGCGCCAGGACCCGGACGTGATCATGGTGGGGGAAATCCGCGATTCGGAAACGGCGGAAATCGCCATCCGCGCCGCGCTGACCGGCCACCAGGTGTTCAGCACGCTGCACACCAACGATTCCACCGGCGCGGTCACGCGGCTGCTGGACATGGGCGTGGAGGCGTTTCTGATTTCGTCATCGCTGGAAGGCGTTCTGGCGCAACGGCTGGTGCGCAGGATTTGCCCCATGTGCCAGAGCGCAGGCGCCGGTGACCAGCGCCGTGCAGCGACAAGCTCGCATGCCATGGGCGCCCGGCGGGTCGAGGGCCTTTTTTATCGCGGCGCGGATGCGAGGAATGCCGCGGCACCGGCTACAGGGGCCGCATCGGCATTTTTGAACTGCTGGCCATCGGGCCGGAATTGCGGGAATTGATTTTGCAAAAACGGTCCAATGCGGAACTCAAAGCGGTGGCGCACAAGACCATGATGACGATGCACCAGGACGCCATGCTCAAGGCCTCCCAGGGCGTGACCACCCTGGAGGAAATCCTCCGCGTATCTTCGGGAGATCTTCTGGAATGAAGGCCTTCCGCTACCAGGCCATGGAAGCAAACGGCGCTCCGGTCAAGGGCGAGATCGAGGCGGAGGACCGCAAAGTCCGCGCTCCAATTGCTGGGCGCGCGGGGGCTTTTTCCGTCCATCCTCGAAAGCTGCGCCCAGACCGGAGAGGCCGCGGCTCTGCCGGCCTTGACCCCGCAGCCGCACGCCGGCAAAGCCCGCGCGGGCGGCCGGGTCTCGGGCAAGGACATCACGGCATTCACCCGCGAGATGGGCGCGCTGCTGGGGGCGGCCATTCCCATTCCCCAGGCCCTGGACGGCTTGGGCGAGGAGGAGGAGAATCTGGCGCTGCGGGCCATCGTCCTGAAGATCGCCGATTCGGTGCGAAAAGGCGCGGCGCTTTCCGCCGCCTTGGAAGAGCATCCC
This sequence comes from uncultured Verrucomicrobiae bacterium, assembly GCA_963707025.1. Classification (GTDB taxonomy): domain Bacteria; phylum Verrucomicrobiota; class Verrucomicrobiia; order Limisphaerales; family Palsa-1400; genus JBEKOF01. The sequence continues at coordinate 3,361 of CAVPOM010000016.1, forward strand.
AAATTGTTCAGCAAACTCTACGTCAGCATGGTGCGGGTGGGGGAGGAGGCGGGCGTCCTGCCCAAGGTGATGGCCGATCTGGCCGAGCTGCTGGAGCATGAGGATGAAGTGCGCGGCGAAGTCATGGCCGCCGTGGCCTACCCGGTCTTCGTCCTCTGCTTTGGCTGTGTCACGGTGACGATCCTGCTGACGGTGGTCATGCCCAAGCTGTTCAGCATGTTGACGGAAATGGCCACCACCCTGCCTTTGCCCACGATCATTTTGCTGCGGGTCAGCGGATTCGTCCATGCCTACTGGTTCTGCTCCTGGTGGGATTGATCGGGGCGGCGGCCGGCCTGCGCTGGTTTTTGCGTTCCCGCCGGGGTGCCGAAAGGTGGGACGGCTTCAAGCTGCGGCTTCCGGTGTTGGGCGGAGTTTTTCGGGCGGCGGCCTTGAGCCGGTTTGCGCGGACGCTCGGCACGCTGGCCAAGAGCGGGGTCTCGCTTCTGCCGGCGCTTGAAAATTGTGGAGCACACCATCGGCAACCTGGTGTTGGGAAAGTTGATCGCCCAGGTCGCCGAGGAGACGCGCGGGGGCGATTCGCTGGCCACGCCCTTGCGCAAGCTGGGCATTTTTCCCAAGACGGTCGTGCAAATGATCAGTGTGGGCGAGGAAACGGGCATGCTGCCGGAGATGCTGCTGAAAGTGGCCGACATCGAGGAGCGCCACATGCGGGCGCGCACCAAGACGCTGATTTCCCTGCTCGCGCCGGCCTTGATTCTGGTGGTGGGCGCTTTGGTCGGCTTCATGGTCATCGCGCTGTTGCTGCCCATCTTCAACATGAGCCAGGCCCTGGAAAGATAACACTATGAAAAACCGAACGTTCACAAACAGAATCGGATACAGAAATGGTGGATTCACCCTGATTGAGATCATGGTGGTGGTGATCGTCATCGGCATTCTGGCCGCGACGATCATCCCCAAGTTCATGGGCACCACCCACGATGCCAAGGTCGCCACCGCCAAAGCCAACATCGCCGAGCTGGACTCCGCCTTGGAAAGATACAATGTCCAGATGGACTCCTATCCGTCCACCGAGGAAGGCTTGAAGGTGCTGGTGGAGAAGCCGGCCAATGACGATGGGAAATGGCGCGGCCCCTACATCAAAATGCTGCGCCCCGACCCGTGGGGGCAGCCTTTCCAATACAAATATCCCGGCACCCATCACAGCACCGGCCCTGACTTGTGGGCCATGGACCCGGACAAGGCCAACGGGGCCGAAGGCGCCGAGATTGGAAACTGGTAGGAAGGCAAAGAATTGTGAATTGAGAATTGTGAATTGTGAAAGACAGACATCCCGCATTCCCAATTCAGCATTCCATGAAATCCGCAATCCGCAATCCGCAATCCGCAATTGCACCGCGCGCCTTCACCCTGGTTGAAATGTTGGTGGTGGTCGTCATCGTCAGCATCATGAGCGTGGCCATCGTGGCCGAAATGCACGGCACCTATCAGGACGCCCTCCTGCGCGCCACCAGCCGGGAATTGGCCGCCGCCTGCAACGCCGCCAGCAGCCGCGCCATCTCCGTCAACCGTCCGCATCGTATTCGCCTGGACCCGTTGGCCCACCGCTATTTCCTGGAGCGCGGCACGCGCGGCGGGTCGGATTTCTTTCCCGTCAAGGATGTTCCGGGCGGCTCGGGAACGCTCGACGCCCGCATCACCATCAACCTCCTGGAGCCGGGGGTGAATTCACCGGACGACGCCGGGGAACAACCCCCCGCCGGTTCCGGCCAGACCGGCCCAGCTCCATCCAGCCGGCTGGAAGATGCCATCACCTTCTATGCCGATGGCACGGCCGACGCCCGCCAGATTGAGCTGGCCGACCGCGATGGATACCGCCTGGCCTTGCGCATCAACCCCATCACCTCGCGCGTGCAGATCACGGCGATGGAACACCCATGAGCGCCAGGCGTCACAACGGCGGTTTCTCCTTGATTGAGGTCATGTGCGCCATCCTCATCATGGGCGTGGCGCTGGTCGCCCTGACGCATGGCCTGACCACAGCCCTGGGTTCGACCAAGGATTCCGAGGTCCAAACCACCGTCGTTTCACTGGCGGCCGGCCAGATCGAGACCTTGCGGGCCAGCGCGGTTTTAACCGACGAAACGACCGAGGGCGATTTCGGCGACAGCTTTCCCAAGTATAAGTGGGAGCAAACCGTCGCCCCCAGCGATGTGGACGGCCTCCACCAGGTGGACGTGCTGGTGCAGGATGCCAGGTCGGGCGCCACTCTCTACAAACTCACCACCTTGCTGTTTGATGCGGACTATCCCAGCACCAGCGCCGCCGATGCCAAGCAGAAGGCGCGCGATCTGGAGAAGGCCAAAAAGAGAAACAGGAGGGGGACATGAAAATGAAACGCGAGGATGGAGGGAAGGGGAGGAGATTAGGATTAAGATTAGGATTAAGATTGGGAGGAAGACAGGGAGGGTTCACCCTCATTGAACTTACCATCAGCGCGGCGGTGGCCTCCGTCATTTTGGTGGCTTCCTATCTTTGCCTCAACGCGGGGGTGGCCACGCAAAAGCTCATTGAGCCGCGCACCGAGGTTCTGCAAAGCGCGCGGGTCGCCCTGGCCATGATGAGCGCGGACCTGCGCTCGGCTTGTTCGCTCTCCCCGGATTTCGACTTCGTGGGCGAGCCGCGCGCCCTGGGCGAGATGGAGGCGGACAACCTGGATTTCGCCACCCACTTCTACACCCCGGCCCGGACCGGCGAAGGGGATTATTGCCAGGTCAGTTATTTCGTGGACAAAAGCCGCGGCGCCCAACCCGGCGACACCGGACTCTTCAGCCTGTGGCGCCGGCGCAATCCCCACCTGGCCCCCGATCCGCTGGCCGGGGGGAGCCGGGAGGAGCTGGTGCGCGGCTTGCGCGGCCTGACCCTGGAATACTACGACGGGCTGGATTGGTACGACACCTGGGGCGACGCCAGCGTCAAGAAAAAGGTCAAATATACCACCCTGCCCGCCCCCAATCTTTCCGGATTTCCCGAAGCGGTGCGCATCACCCTGGAGCTGGATCCCAATCCGGAAAAAAGCGCGGAGAAAAGGGAGCCGCCCCTCGTCTTCCAGACCGTGGTCCGGCTGGAGCTGGCCGACGTGCCGGCCCCGGGCGGCGCCTCGGCCGCGCCGGACAATTCCGGCGGCGGCAACGATGCCGGCCAACCCGGCCAGAACCCCGGCGGAGGGATGAACTGAATGAGACGGACAGGTTCCATTCTCGTCGGCGTGCTCTGGTGCATGGTGCTCTTGTCCGTGCTGGTCATCGGGGTTTTGCATACCTCCCGCATGGACCTTTTGGTGGTCAAGAATTATGGCGACCGGGTGCAGGCCCATTATCTGGCCCTGGCCGGCGTCGAGCGGGCCAAGGCCCTGCTCTACCAGGACGTCGTGCTCCGCCAGCAAACGGCCAAAAACCATACCGGCTCGCTCTACAACGACGCCAAGGACTTCCGGAATGTGCCCTTGGGCCGGGGCCAATTCCAGGTCTTCCGCCGCGCGCCGCCCGAGGAAGGCGGGAGCATCATTTATGGGATCAGCGATGAAGAAAGCCGGCTGAATTTGAACACCGCCTCGGCCAGCCAACTGACCAATCTCACCGGCATGACCCCCGACATGGTCACCGCCATTATCTCCTGGCGCACCGCCGCCAATACCAACGCCCCGGCTCCGGGCGGAGCCGACTCCGATTATTACCTGTCCCTGCAGCCGCCTTACCTGGCGCGCAACGCCCCTTTCCAAACCGTGCGGGAACTGCTCATGGTGCGCGACATCACTCCCGAACTGCTCCTGGGCAACGACCATAATCAAAACGGCTTCCTCGACAGCGACGACGATCCGGCCGACCAAGGCCCGCCCGGCTCCAAGCCCCCGCCCGCTCCCAGCCCGGGCTGGGCCGCCCTGCTCACCGTCGCGGACACCGACAAGGATGTCAACGCCTCCGGCAAGGACCGCGTCAACCCGCAGACGGCCGACGAAGCCGCCCTCACCGCCGTGGCCGGCATCACCCAGCCGATTGCCCGGGCCATCGTCTCCTACCGGCGCCAGAACCAGTTGCAAACCCTGGACGATCTGCTTTCCGTCACGGCGCAAAATCCCAACCAGGACGGCGCCAATGGCAACGGCGCAGGCGGGCGCAATGCCGGAGCGGGCGCAAACCAGGCTGGCGGCCAGGGTGGTTCCGGCAATTCCGGCGCGGCCGTCATCAGCCAGGAGTTGCTGGAGCAAATCGCCGATGACCTGACGCTGGCCGGCGGCGACCAATCCGGCCTGATCAATATCAACACCGCCGGCCTGGATGTTCTGATTTGCCTGCCGGGCGTGGAACAGCCCCTGGCCCAGGCCATCATCAACTATCGCACCTCCACCGGCTATTTTGACAACGTGGCCGGACTGCTCAAGGTGGACGGGATGACGCGCGCTATTTTCAAACAGGTGGTTCCGCTGGTCACGGCCCGCTCCGAAACTTATCGCATCGTCGGCGAGGGCAAAATTAATTCCTCGGGCGCGCGCCAGCGCATTGAGGCCATCGTCCACATCGGCCGCAGCGACATCGAAACCCTGGCCTACCGGGAGGATTTGTGATGAGCCTGGAATCCATCAATGCCACGGGCCTTTTTATTGACTTCGGCCAAAGCTGGCTCCACGCCCTCAACGGCGGCGACGCCTTTTCCTTCCCCCTCCAGCGCGGCGAAAACGGGCGCTTGACCGATCTTTGCCGCGAACGGCTCACCGCGGACCTGCGCGGATTCTTGGGCAGGAAGGGCCGGGCCGCGGGCCGGAGCGCCTTCTGCGCCATCGGCGCGCGCGGCGTTTCCATGCGCCGCCTCAGTCTGCCCGCCTCCTCCAAGGAGGAACAGCATCGGGTGCTGCGGCTGCAAATCGAGAGCCAGTTTCCTCTCTCGCCCGACGAACTGGCCTGGGGCTGCCGGCCGGTCGGCCCGCCCAAACCTTCCGCCAACGGCGGCCCGGCGCGGCAGGAATGGCTGGTCATCGCCGTGAAAAAGGAAGTCCTGGAGGATTACGCCGCCATTCTGCGCGCCTGCGGCCTGGCCCCGCTCTTCACCCTCGCCGCCCTGGCCCGGGCCGAACTCCATCCGCCCCCGCCCGCCTCCGGCGCGGTCCTGGCCATCGGCCGCACCCATTCGGAGCTGATGTCTTTTGACAACGGGGCGCCCGCCTCCATCCGCCTGCTGGCCTGGGGCGGCGAAACCATCACCCGCGCCATCCAGGAAAAACTGGCCCTCAGCCACGACGAGGCCGAGAAACTCAAGCTGACCCTGGACCAGCCGGCCGCGGCCTTTGGCCCGCAGGGGCCGCTGCTGCAAAGCGCCACCCAATCGGCCCTGGCGGCGCTGGCGCAAGGGCTCAGCCCCGGCTCGCTCGGCGACAAGTTGTACTTGACTGGAAAAAGCGCCCGCGATCCGCGCCTGGCGCCGCTCCTGGCCGGTGTGCTGGGAGGCGCGGTCGCCTGCCAAAGCCTGGAACAGGCCTCCGCGGCGGGGCCTTCCGCCGCCGTCGCCGGCCTGATCAAATCCGCCGCGGGCAACGGGGCCGGCTCTCCCTTGATTCTCCAACTCAACGGCGGCCGGGGAGAGGCCGGGCCGGCCCGGCCGGTCTTCCGGCAATGGGCCGCCGCCGCCGTCCTGCTGGCCCTGGCCACGCTCCTTTTCCCTTATGCCCGGGCCTTCGTGCTCAAGCCGATCCTGGAAAAAAAACTCGCCGCGCTCCAGGCCGACCGCGGCCGGCTCGCCACCATTGATCAGGAACTGGAATTTCTCAAATATCTCAGGCAGACCCAGCCTCCTTACCTGGACACGATTTACCTGCTGGCCAAGTCGGCGCCGCAGGGCACGCATCTGGATGGCCTCTCCATGGGCCTCCACCAGCAAATCTCCATCCGCTTGAAAATGGCCAACGCCCAGCAGGTCAGCGATTTCCGCTCCAAACTCATTGATTCGGGCTGGTTCACCAATGTCATGGTGGAGGAGCAGACCCCGCAGCCCGACCGCCGGGTCGTCGTGCGGATGACGGCGGATTTAAAGCCGGTGGAATTGCGCAAACCGCTCGCCCCGGAACCGGCGGGCAAGAAGGCCGATAAACCGCGCCCCGGCGGCGACGAGCCGGACATGGGCATGCCGCCGCCGGAGCCTATGATGATGCCTCCCTCCCAACCCATGGAAATGCCCCTCCAGGTGGCACCCCCCGGCCCGCCGGACGGCCAGGGCGCGCCGCCGCCGCGCCGCGGCCGTGGACGCAGAGGCAGCGCGGCCCCTGACGCCACGCCCCCTGAATTATGAACCGCCCACTGACCCCCAAGGAAAAGCGCACCATCCGCATCGCGGCGGTTTGCGTGGGCATTTATCTGGCGCTGTTCTACGGCCCGGGCCTGCGGAACTATTTGACGGCGCGGCGCCAGGCCTGCGACAAGCTGGCGCAACAGGCCAGGGACCTGCGCGACCTGATCAAGCCCTACCAGGAAAAGATCGCCACGGCCACCAACCTGATGGACCGCTTCCGCATGGACCCGGTCAAGCTCAAGCGTACCTCGGTGGTGGCGGAGGCCAGCGCCGCCATACAGCAGGCGGCGGCGGCGGAGAAAGTGGTGGTGGGGCCGATCCGGGAAACGCCGGGCCGCCCTTCCGCCAAGGAGGCCGGCTCCATCCAATTTGAAGGCAGCGGCCCCATTGCCGCGGTGCTCGACCTGCTGCACAACCTGGACCACATCGGCTTTCCCATTATTATTGACACCGTTCAATTCAGCGCCGACCCGCGCATGCCCAACGCCCTCAAGGTCAGCCTGACCATCCAGGTTCTGGATTTTGACGCCTGGAAACCCAAGGAGGCGATGCCCCATGTTTGACCGCTTCGAACGCCCTCTCAAAATCATCTGCCTGGCCTTGGCCGCCGTGCTGGTCTGGCAACTGGGCAGCCTCATCCTGCGCGGCGACCCCCTGGCGAATCTGAAAATTCCCGCCCTGCCCACCTTGCCGGGCGCCACCAACGGGACCAATACGGCCACCGGCACCAACGCGGCCACCGGCACCAACGCGGCCTCTGGCACCAATGCGGCCTCTGGCACCAATGCGATCACTGGCACCAACACGGTCAAAGGCACTAACACCCCCACCGGCACGAATGCCGTCAAAGGCACCAACGCGGCCCAAGCCACCAACACCGCCCCCGGCACGAATGCCGTCAAAGGCACCAACGCGGCCCAAGCCACCAACACCGCCCCCGGCACCAATGCCGTCAAGGGCACCAATGCGGCCGCTAACACCAACGCAGCCGCGGGCACCAATGCCATCACTGGCACCAACGCGGCCACCGCCACCAACGCGGCCGGCAGCACGAATGGCATGGCCCAATCAACCAACGCCACCGCGGCCGGCGGGACCGGCCAGACCAACGCCGCTCGGCCCGAGGCGCGGCGGTTCGCCCAATTCCGGCCCGCCCGGGCAAACGGCCGGTCTGCCGCCCGGCATGACGCCCGAAATGATGGCCGGCATGCCCCCCGAAATGATGGCCCGGATGATGGGCGGCGGCATGCCGGGTGGACGCAGGGGCGGCGGCCCGAAAAAAATCGAGCTTCCGCCCGAAGTCCAGGCCCGCGTGGATAAAATCATCAACAGCGAAATCTTCGGCCCCATCATCCGGCCGATGCCCATGGCCCTGATCGGCATCGCCGACCAGGAGGCCTTCATCCGCGCCACCAACGGCCAGACCGGCCCGGTCAAAGTCGGCGGCGAGATCGGCGGAATCAAACTGCTGCGCATCGGCGTCAACCGCGTGCTGGTCGAGCAGGATGGGGATAAAAAGGAGCTGACCCAATTTGACGGCGTCGGCGGAGAGAGTCTTATGCCCAAACCGACCAACGCGCCTTCCACCAACCTGCCTTCCACCAACGCCCTTTCCACAAACACGCCTTCCACCAACGCGCCCTCCACCAATTCGCCGACCAGAAGGGGGTCGCGCCGGAATGCCGCAGCCACCAACGCCTCAACCAACCAGACTCTTTCGTCCAAACAAAAGGAAACCCCATAATGCAACCATCCACACGCCGGCAGCTAAAATTCAATCTCACCGCGGTGATGCTCTCGCTCTGTCTCGCGGCAGCCGTCCTCTGGTGTTCCTTGCCCCTCCTCCGCGCCCAGAGCGCGGAGAAAGACCCCGCGGCCAATCCCGCCCCCGCTGCGCCCGGCGCCGACCCGGCCCCGGCTGCCCCCGCCGCGACCAACAGCGCTGCGCGCGCCGCGACGGACACCAACTCCCCCGCCAGCGCCGCCGCTTCCACCAATGCGCCCGGCACGGCGGCGGCTTCCACCAATGCGCCCGACGGCTCGACCAATGCGCCGGCCGAGGAGCCGAAAAAATTGCCCACCGACTTGATCTCGCTCAGCTTTCAGAACATGCAAATTGACCAGGTCCTCCAGTGGTTGTCCGAGAACACCGGCAAGAGCGTGGTCAAACATCCCTCGGCCCATTGTCAGGTCACCATTGTCGGCACGAAAAAGATCACCCGCCAGGAAGCGGTCACCATGGTTTATCGCGCCCTGGGCATGGAAGGCTTCGCCGCCATTGAAACCCCCACCTCCATCCTCATCGTCCCGTCGGACCAGGAGCTGAAAATGAATCTGAGTCCGGAATTGATGGGGGCCGCCGCCACGGCCGTTCCCGGAGGCCGCCAGCGCCTGGTCAAAGTTTTTCCCCTCCTCCACCTCCCCGCCGCCGATCTGACCGAGAAAGTCAAAAGCGTCCTTTCCAAAGAGGCCGTCGTCGTCACCGATGACCGCGCCAATCTCATGATTGTGACCGATTACAACGACAACCTGGCCGCCGCCGCCGCCCTCATCGCCGCCCTGGACGTGGAAAAGAACGACAACGTCATCGTGCGGGCCATCGCCTTGAAAAATGTCAACGCCCTGGAACTGTCCAAGCAGATCCAGCCCCTCTACCAGAAGCTCACCGGCAAGACCTCCAAGGAACTGATCGAAGTCTCCGCCAGCGACAGGGCCAACTCGCTCATGGTTCTTTCCAGCGCCGCCAATTTCAAGGAAATCGAGAAATTCGCCGCCTCGCTCGACACGGCGGACGCGCAGGAGAAGGTCATGCAAACTTTCTTGTTGACAAATGCCGACGCCCAGGACGTGGCCAAACAATTGCAGGACCTGGGCAAGGAGCCGGACAGCGACTCCCCCTATCGCATCTTCTTCTTCGGCGGCAACCCCAACGAAAACAGCTCCAAGAAGGTCAGCATCGTGGCCGACCGCCGCCGCAATGCCATCCTCGTCCAGGCCCCGCCCAACGCCATGGAGGCCATCGCCAAAACCATCGCCGCCCTGGATGAACCGATCCAGGACAACAACCTGGCCCCAAGAATTGTCGCCCTGGAAAACGTCAACGCCGGCGACATCGAGGACGTTCTCAACGAGCTCTTTCTCAAGAAGGTAACCCAGCGCTCCTATTACGATGATTATTTTAATCCGCAGCCGGCGCAGGCCGACCGCGACGTCGGCCGCTTGTACGGCAAGGTCCGCATCACCAGCGAGGCGGCCTCCAACTCGCTCATCATCACCGCCAACTCCCAGGAAAACCTCAACGCCGTCATCGCGGTGATCAAGGAATTGGACAAGCCCTCGGCGGCGGGCGACACCACCTTCCATGTCAGGCTCAGTTTTGGCAACGCCCTGAAAATCGCCAACCGCATCAACATCCTCTTTGCCAAAAACGGCTCCCAGGCCCTGCGCCCGGTCAACCAGCAAAATCCCAATAACCCCAATCCCCAGCCGCAGCAACAGCAGAACCAGCAGAGCACCCCGCCGGCGGACGACTTCTCGCTCGAACAGGTGGTCAAGGAAGACCCCTATTATTCCTGGCTCGGCGGACCGCCCGACAACACCGGCCGCAACGGCAGTTCCGACAGAACCACCGAGCGGCCGGTCAGCGATCTGGTGGGCCGGGTGCGGGTTGTGCCCGACGAAGCCAGCAGTTCGGTCCTGGTCACCGCCAACGTCCACCTTTTTGCCCAAGTCGGCAAGATGATTGAGGAGATGGACGTTCCCCCGCCGCGGGTCATGATCGAAGCCAGGCTGGTGCAGATTTCCGCCGATTATCTGGACCAAATCGGCGTCCGCTTCTCCCCCGACGGCAGCCAGGTTTTCTCCGGGGCTGACTTCCAGAATTCCCTGATGCCCCATGCGGGCGGCACTTACCTCAAGGGTATTGGCAACAACACTTCGGTCAACAACCCCGTCAATGCCGGCACCGCCGGCTCCGTCGCCCAGGCCATCAGCAGTTTGCGCTCCGGCGTGCTGGACAACACCGTGAGCATGGATTTCCTCATCCAGTTCCTCCACCAGAAAGCCGACGCCACCGTCATTTCCGAGCCGCAAATCACCATTGATGACAATGACATGGGCAAGCTCTTTGTCGGCCAGGCCGTCCCGATTGAGACCGGCACCCTCAGCCAGGCCCTGGGCGGCAGCCAGCAAAGCTTCAATTACAGGAATGTCGGCGTCATCGTCGAAGTCGAACCTCACATCAACGTCTCCGGCGACGTCGCCCTCAGAATCCGCACCGAATCCTCCACCATTGACCCCCAGCAAATCAATTCCCAGGTGGTCATTGACTCCGCCCAATTCCGCACCGAACTCACCGCCAAAACCGGCGAGACGCTCGTCCTGGGCGGCATCATCCAGCGCCAGCTCATCGACACCAGCTACAAAACCCCCATTCTGGGCAGCATCCCCATCTTGAAATACGTCTTCAGCAAACGCGACAAATCCGGCAAACGCACCGAACTCCTTGTCTTCCTTCGTCCCACCGTCGTCCGCACCCCGGAACAGGCCCGCGCCCTGCTCGAGGAAGTCAAAGGGAAAATGCCCCTCATCCAAAAATGGGAGCAGACCGACCCCGAAACCAAGCAGCAAAACAAGGATGACCGAAAAGAATAAGGGCTCTTGTAGCGGCGGTCTATGACCGTCGCAAACCAAAAACCGCGACAGATCGGCGGCCAGGGCCCGCCGCTCCTTTCACTATTCACCATTCTCAATTCACCATTCTCCACTCCAGGGCTTGACAAAAATTAGAACCTATGGTTGAATCGTCTGCGTGAGACACGTAGGCACAGTCCAAGCCCGCCTTCGGGAGGAGGCGGCCAGCGCAGCCGCGGAGGGCGGGGATGTGAAAATGCAGAATGCAGAATGCAAAATGCAGAATTCCCAATCCGTGAAATCCGTGAAATCTGAGGCTCAATTCCTTTCGTCAGGGCTGGCCGCCCTGATCGGTTGCCCTGGAATTCCCCAACCCCCGCTTGGCTTTATGGTTCGATGCCGCCCAACGCCAAAGAGGCCGGTGCCGGCAAAATCTGCCGAACCAACCCATCCGGTCAGACCGGTCAAGCCCGGTCAAACCATATTCTAAACCTTGACCGTGACCTTGAATGCCACTCCATCACTCCATCACTCCCTTGTCCGCCATCTCGTCCGCCAAAGTTTTAACGACGGCGGAAGCTCGGCCAAGCCGAGCGACGGCGGAACCGCCACTTCAAATTCAAATGCCTTTCCATCAACAATTTACAAATTATCATCGAGCGTTGCCAAGCAGGGTCCCACAAGCCAAATCAAGCCAAATCAAGGCACTTTTTATTTTCCCCGCACTGCCTTCGGCGATGCAGACCAGTTGAGAATCCTCCATCATGACTCCCCCTGAAAGTTTCCAGGCCCTGCTCCGCGGCCCCGACCCGCTCCTGGCCCTGGCCCCGATGCAGGACGTGACCGACCTGGCCTTCTGGCGCGTCATGGCCCGCCACGGCGGCGCCGATCTCTATTGGACCGAATACTTCCGCGTCCACAGCGATTCCAAGCCGGAGCAATACATCTTGGATTCGATCACCCAAAACCCCACCGGCCGGCCCGTCATCGCCCAGATGATCGGCAACGACATCCCCGCCCTGGTGCGCAACGCCCGCGCCTTGCAGCAATTCCCCGTCGCCGCCATTGATCTGAACCTGGGCTGCCCCGCCCCGGTCGTTTATCGCAAATGCGCCGGCGGCGGCCTGCTGCGCGATCCCGGCAAAATAGACGCCATCCTCGGCGCCCTGCGCCAGGCTGTCGCCATTCCCTTCACCGTGAAAACCAGGATCGGTTTCGATTCGGCGGATGGTTTTGACCAATTGCTGGCCCTCTTTGCCAGGCATGCGGTGGACCTCCTGACCGTGCATGGCCGCACTGTCAAGCAGATGTACCGCCCCGGCGTGCGTTACGATCTCATCGCCCGGGCCGCCGGCCGGCTCGCCTGCCCGGTGCTGGCCAACGGCAATATCCACAGCCCGGAGCAGGCCCTGGCTGTCCTGGCCCAAACCGGGGCGCGCGGCCTGATGATCGGTCGCGGCGCCATTCGCAACCCCTGGCTTTGCCGCCAGATACGGCAGCGGCAGCGCGGCCAAACCCCGACCCTGCCCACCGGCCGGGAGGTGCTGGCCTACGTCGTCGAACTTTGGGAGGCCCAGACCTCGCCGGAGGCGCGGGAATCGGCCCGCGTGCAGCGCCTGAAAAAATTCATGAACTTCATCGGCGAAGGAATGGAGCCGCCGCAACCCTTTTTGCATGACATCCGGCGGGTCGAAACCCAGGCCGATTTCTTCCGGGTCTGCGCCGCCTTTCTCGACCATGATCGCCCCATGCGTCTGGAACCGGCGGAGGAGCAGGTGGTGGCGACGGCCTGCGCTCAGTCGCCTTCGTAGGAAATCCCCGTGCTGTTGGCCGAGAAGGTCATCGTGCCGGGGTCGAATTTCTTGCCGTTTTGGACATGCTGGTCGGCGAAAAGTATGTTGACGCGGTTGTTGTGGACGGGCGACGGGGCATAGCGCGGATCAAAAAGGGTGTCCACGTCGTTATTGTTCAGGTCGGCGTTGACCGGATCGGCCGGATAATTGCAGTCGCCGCTTAAAATGTAACTGGAGGGCGTGTTGATGCTGTGCAAAATGACGCCTGCCGGCGCCTCGGCCAGCAAAGTAAAGCCGTGCGAACCCATGAAGTAATTGAAGCCGGACTGCCGGTATTTGGAGCTGAACGCCGGGCAGCGCAGGATATTGGTGTTCTGGTACTCGCTCTGCAACGTCACCATCCACGGGGTTGGGGGGCCGCTGAACCACCCGCCCCGGCCCGGCGTGAGGATTGGCGTCTCGGAAACAGGCAGGCGGTCGTTGTAATCGTCCCCGTACATCATCATGGCCATGCCAATATTATGAAGATTATTGGCGCAATATATCGTGATGGCTTTTTCCTTCGCCTTGCCAAGGGCGGGCAGCAACATGCTCGCCAAAATCGAGATGATGGTGATCACCACCAACAACTCAATCAGGGTGAAGCCCCGGCGTTCTATTTTCACGATGCTTATGGATTCTCCTTTATGTCAATATAGCAGACGCCGCGCCCTCCCGCCAATGAAAACAAAATCCCTTTGGCGCAACCGGCCTTCATTTGGCTTTGGCCTTCACTTTCCTGATCGCGTCATTCAGAAGGACCCGCTGCTCCTCGCTCATTTTCGCGGCGTAAGCAAAACGCTGCAAGGCGGGCAGGGCCTCGGCAAACTTGCCCGCCTGGATCGCGGCGATGCCTTGATCCAGAAAGGGCCGCGCTTCCGGCGCGGCCGATTGAAAAGCGCTTTGCAGTTTGGCCGTGTCAATCTCCTGGTTCGAGCAACCCGTTGCGCCCCACGCCATCAACCCGGCCAGGAGCAGGAGTGGCAGCAGCATTTTTTTCATGGACGGCCTTTCTTATCAATATGGCGCACGCTATGACTCAAGTTACCCCAGGGGCCGCGCGGAGTCGAGATATAACCGCGCTCCACTGCGCGTTGAAGTGCCGCTTGACACTGCTGCCGGCGTCAGGGGCAAGAAGGCCACAGGAGTGCGCCCGTCCCCGGGGAATGGCGCTTAAATAAGGGAAGCCTTTCTTTTGGCCCGGGCCAGACGGCGGCGTTTATTGCGGCTCCAGGGCTGGCGGTATTGATGCCGCGATTTGTTCAAATGGGGGTATTTGGATCGTTTCTTGACAGCGCGCGGCTCCGCTCTTCCCGGACGCCTGGGCACCAGATCGGTCGCCAGCCTTCGGAGCAGCCGCTGCCATAATTGGCGGCGCCGTCCCCCTTTGTTCCGGGCGTGTCCGAGTTGTGCCAGTGCCTGCGTCCATTGCCGGAAGGCGTCCAGGCTGCCTTTGAAACTGATCCGATCCAAGTCCACGTTCTGGCTTTGCGCGGCTTCGGCCATGATCCAGCGCAGGAAATTATGGGCGGTGAGGAAGAGCAGGAGTTCTTTCTCCACCATGCGGGGACAGAGGCAATGCAGGCTCTGCATGCCCAGGGTGGTTTTGAGATCGTCCAGGCACAGTTCCATGCGCCAGCGCCGGGCATAAGCGGCCGCCAGTTCCTCCGCTGGAAAAAGCGCCGCATCCAACAGGGTCGTGACCAGGGTCAGGTGGCGGGTGCGGAAGCCGGCCCGGCTCAGGCGCGCGCGCAGCACCCGCACCGTGATCTGCGGCGGCAGTCCGAGCCATTCCAGGAACGAAAGCAGGGGCGAAGGCCGGCCGGGTTTGGACCAGGTAAAGAGCGCGTCCCAGTGACCCAGGCGTTGGCGGGCCTGGCGGAAATCCACCTTGCGGTTGCGCACGGAGACCCGCGCGAGCAAATCCACGCCCAGGAGTTGGAGGACGGCGGCGATAATATAAACCCCATAGGCGCGGTCGCCCAAGAGGATGTCGCCGGGGTGCAAAGCCGAGCGCAAGCCGTGGAGAAACAGAGCCAGTTCGGAGGAGCGCAGGCTGCCGGTGGCTTTGGCCAAAAGGGCGCCGCTGGCGGCGGAGAACAGAGCCACCACGCGCAGGTGGGGAAAGCCGCCGCCGGGCTGCAGGCTTTGGCTGGGGGGAAAGGCCGCCCGATTGGCCGGGGTGTCGGGCAGGTGGGTGCCGCTGCCATCGACCGCTTTCAACGGGCGGCCCTGTAGCAGCGTACTGGCCGGGGCGCGCTTTTCGGCGCTGTCGGCGCTGGCCGCGAAGGCTTGCTCCAGCAAGGCCAGGGGGAGTTTGGCGCGGGCCTGGCAATAGGCGCTGCTGTCCGGCTCCGGTTCCGGGCCTTGGACCAAGGCCAGCAGGGCCTGCACCTGAAGGACGACGTGGCGGCAGGAAGTGTTGGCTTGGAAGACTGGCCAGACCCAGCACCACCAGGTGCGAACCAGAGTGTAAACCTGCTCGCGGGAGTAGTCGCCGGCGGCCGGTTTTCGCAGGAGGTCGGTGGGCAAGGCGGGAGCCAGGCGGTCCTCGATCTGACTCAAGGTGGCGTGACGGAGGCGCGCCAGGCTGTGGGCACAGCGGCGGCCCGCCGCCGCCAGACGGGGCCGCCAGGCCGGGAAGAAGGGGGTGTCGGGCATAAGGCGGTATATATACCGCCTTATTGACACGTCTGCTACTCTTTTCTTTATGCCGACTCACAAAACAACCCGGCCAGCCCAATGGCAGGCCCAATACGCCCAATTACGCGACCGGCTGGCCAGAACCGGCTGGATCAGCGAGGGCTACGTGCAAGACCGCGGCCCCGGAGCAGGCGGCCTTTGTTATCAGTGGACCCGCAAGGTCAAAGGCAAAACGGTCAGTGTCGCTCTCTCCAAAGAACAATATGAGTGGCTCCATGACGCCATTGCCGAGTGGCGGGAGGTGCAAGCCACCATCAAAGCCATGCAACGCTTGAGCCGTCAGGTCTTGTTTGAAACCATCCCGCATCCCCCGCGTCGTAAGAGGCTGGGTAAGAAAGTTTTAGGTCTTATTTAAGCGCCATTCCCCGAGGACGGGCGCAGCAGCCTTGGAAACACGGCGCGGCGGTGATTTTCCTGAGCACCCAAACAATCCCTGGCTTGCTGCGGCCGGGGACGGCCGCACTCCGCCGCAGTAGTCTCAAGATGCTCCACTCCGCGTTGGACAAACCGGCGCGTGCCGTGGCAACTTCCCGCGCCGGTTTCCCATGAAGCTGAACCATCAAAAACTCATCGCCGCCGCGGCCGCCGGTCTGGCCTTTCCAGGCGAATTGATGGCTGGCAAAAGGCTGCTGCCGCAGTTTGGCGGGGCCGCCTCGGTTTGGTGCTGCACGGTTCTTTTCTTTCAATTGGCCGTCCTGGCCGCTTACTTTGGATGCTGGCGGCTGGGCCAGATGAAGGCGGGAACCAGAAATCTAATCCTGGCGGCCCTGGGTTTGAGCGGGTTTCTCACCTTGGCCTTTCCGCTGCCAGTGTTGGAATGGCTCCCGCTGGAATTGCAACCGCTGGCCGCGCTGCTGCCCTTCGCCGGATTGGCCATCGGCCTTTTTTGTGCCACCCCTTTGTTGCACCAACAACAGGCCGATCGCCTCGATTTCACCATTTACGCCTGGTCCAACGCGGGCGCCTTGGCCGGACTGCTGGCCTATCCGTTCCTGGTGGAACCGTTCACCGATCTGAGGATGCAAAACTGGGTCTGGGCCGCGGGCGGTTCGCTCCTCTGCCTCCTGGCCCTGCGCGCCCGCGCGGCCGCTCCCGCCCTTTCCCCGCCGGGCCGCGCCGGCCTGGGCCGCACCCGCTGGCAATGGTGGGTTCTTCCCGGCCTGAGCAGCGCGACCCTCCTGGCCACCGCCAATCTGCTCAGCTTCGAAGCCAGCGCCGGCCCGCTGACCTGGGCCTTGCCCCTGGCCTTGTTCCTGGCCACTTACGTTTGGGCCTTCTCGGGCGACCGGCGGGCTTCCTGCGGCCTCATCGCCACGCTCGGACTGCTGGCCTTGATCGTGTCACATTTCATCGTCGAAAAGCGCAGCGCCTCGCTGCTGGCTTTGGTCTTGATCGCCGGGGGCGCGACCATGCTGGCCTGCCATGTCTGGCTGGCCGCGGCGCGCGACGAAAACACCCACGGCTTTTACACGGCGGCGGCGGCGGGCGGCGCCATCGGCAGCGCCCTCATGGTGCTGGTCATTCCGCATGTCACCGACGGGCCGGTGGAATTTCCCATTCTGACCCTGGGGACCTTGTCCATCGCCGGGTTCCGTTGGAGCGGGCGGATCCTCCGGCCCATCCTGAGCACGGCGGCGGTCGTGGCCATTGGCTCCACCGTGGCGGCCGAATCCTCCGGGCGCGCCACGGAAGTCGCCCGCGCCCGCACCCTCTACGGTTGCTGGCGCGTCACCCGCGAACCGCACAGCCAGCGTTACCAACTCATCAACAATGCCACCCTGCACGCCGAACAAGACCGCGCCAATCCCCAGGCGGCCACCACCTACTACGGGCCGGAAACCGGCTTCGGCCAATGGCTGCGGGAAATGCAACGGACCCATGCCGCGCTGGACGTTGCGGTGGTGGGGCTGGGCGCCGGCACCATCAACCGCTTTCTCCGGCCGCAGGATGCCATCACCTATTACGAGATAGATGCCAAGGCGGAAGAACTGGCCCTGGCCTGGTTCACTTATCTGCCGCGGGAGCGGTGCCGGGTCATCCTGGGGGACGGCCGCCAATCGCTGCAAAAGGAGGCGGGGGGGCGGTTTGACATTATTGTACTTGACGCATTCACCGGCGACGCCATTCCCTCCCACTTGTTGACACGCGAGGCCGGCGCCATTTACCTCCGCCGCCTTAAGGCGGGCGGCCTCCTGGCCATCCATATCACCAACGGGCATGTGGAACTTTGGCCGGTGGCCGAAGGATTGGCCCGCAGCCTGGGCCTGGGTTGCGAGTATGACAAAAATGGCATCATCGAATGGGCCATCCTGCGGGCCGGCCTTCCCCCGCCGGCGGGCCGCGTCCTGCAATGGACCGATGAACGCAACAGCATCGTCTCCGTGCTCCGGCGCGGGCCGCGCGAGAAAACCAGTCTCCCGCAGAATTGATGAGCCAGCATGAGGATTGGGGTTGGGCACCGGCGCCCAGGTCAGCGGGCCTCCGGACTGAAGAGGGCGGGCGGGCTGAGCTTGCCGGCACGGGTGACGGCGGTGACCGCGACGGTCTGGGGCGAAGCCCGGAGGCCGCCCGTGGGGAACAACCGGTTGGTTTGCCCGGCGGGAAAAATCTCGGTTTTCCAATGATCGCCAAATTTTTCCTGCACCAGCCACTGCCAGACCGGCTCCCCTCCGGCGGGTTTCCACGTCAGGGAGAAGTCGCGGCCTGATTGGCGGGGGACCAGCAGCGGTTGCCGGGCCGCCACATCGCCCAACCAGGGCGAAGCCGGAACCAGGGCGGGCGCGGGATAACTCCGGCCCAGGGCGGCGGCCAGGCCGTTGGTGTTGCGCATGACGTCGCCGGCCCGCCACAGCACATCGCCGGTCGCGCCCGGCTGGCGGCGTGTCAATTCGATTTCTTTGGCGGTTTCCGCCGCCCGGTCTCCCGTGAAGCCGGGC
Organism: uncultured Verrucomicrobiae bacterium; assembly: GCA_963707025.1. Classification (GTDB taxonomy): domain Bacteria; phylum Verrucomicrobiota; class Verrucomicrobiia; order Limisphaerales; family Palsa-1400; genus JBEKOF01. The sequence continues at coordinate 21,806 of CAVPOM010000016.1, forward strand.
CATTCATCCGTGCGCATGCCGGGCCACAAATGGCGGTGCCGCGGGTTTTGCCCGCTCCACCATTGCAAGAGCGCCGAAAAACTGTGCTCTTTTTGATCGCTCGGCCAGTAAAGTTGCGGCGACAGGTAATCCACCCATCCATTGGCCAGCCAGGCCCGGGAATCGGCGAAGAGCGCGTCGTACGAATCCAGCGCCGCCGTGACTTCGGCGGGATGGCCGGGCCGCCAGATGCCAAAGGGGCTGATGCCAAATTTGACCCAGGGCTTTTCCTTTTTGATGGACGTATAAACCAGTTGGACAAAGGTGTTGATGTTGTCGCGCCGCCAATCGCCCCGCGCGAGTTTTCCGCCCGCCTGCTGGTAGCGCGCCCACGGCCCCTCGTCCGGAAAATCCGCCGCCTTGTAGTCCTTGGCCGGGTAGGGGTAGAAATAATCGTCCAGGTGAACCCCATCAACGTCATAACGGCGCACCACATCCATCATCACTTCCAGAGAATAGCCCCGCGCGCGCGCGTCCGCCGGGTCCAGCCACAGCACATTGCCGGCGGTGCGCACCAGTTCCGGATGGGTGCGGGTGACGTAATTCCTGGCGGAGGGCGTTTTGTCGTCGCGCGCGCGGACGCGGAAAGGATTGAACCAGGCGTGGAGTTCCAGGCCGCGCTCATGGCATTCGGCGACGGCAAAAGCCAGGGGATCATAATAGGGCTTGGGCGCCAGACCCATTTTCCCGGTGAGAAAGGCCGACCACGGCTCGATTTTGGAATCGTAGAGCGCGTCGCAGCAGGGGCGGACCTGCAGGAGGATGGCGTTCAAATGCAGCTTGACGGCCTGGTCCAGGATGGCGATCAGCTCGTTTTTTTGCTGGCGGGCGTCCAGGCCGGGGCGGGAGGGCCAATCGAGATTTTGCAGGGTCGCCACCCAGAGGCCGCGAAATTCCCGTTCGGCCGCAGGGGGCCTGTCGGCCGGGGCTAGGCGCGGCGGTGGCGCGGCCGATTCCGGCAGAGGGGTGGGGGCGCGGGCAGACGTGTTGGCGCAACCCGCGCAGAGCAGGAGGGTCAACCGCAGGACCTGGCGCATCCTTGTCGTCATCAATGGCTGTAAACCAACCAATACCGGGGAGGGCGCCGTTTGCAAAGGAAAAGTTGGCCGGGCACGCAAATTTGGACTTTGAAACGGCCCGGGCGGCGCTATACTGCGGCACAAAACTGGAGCCGAGCCATGACGCAAAAAACACGCATGTCCGTCAATACGAGCAATATCCTCTCAGTCATCCTGGGGGGCGGGCACGGCAGGCGGCTCTTTCCCCTGACGCGGGACCGGAGCAAACCAGCCGTGCCCCTGGCCGGCAAATACCGCCTGGTGGACATTCCCATTTCCAACTGCATCAATTCGCGCCTGCAACGGATTTATTTGTTGACCCAGTTTAATTCCGCCTCCCTCCACCGCCATATTTCCCAGTCCTACAAATTCGACCATTTTTCGGGTGGATTTGTGGAAATCCTGGCGGCCGAACAAACCCTGACCGACACCTCCTGGTACCAGGGCACGGCCGACGCCGTGCGGAAGAACCTGCTCCATTTTCTCACCCACGACTTCGAGCACATGCTCATTCTGTGCGGCGACCAGCTTTACCGCATGGATTTTCGCGAGTTGATCGCCGAACACCTCCTGCACGGGGCGGACCTGACCATTGCCACCATCACGGTGGGGCGCGGCCAGGCGCAGTCTCTGGGCATCATGGAACTGGGACCGGAACAGCGCATCACCCGTTTCGTGGAGAAGCCCCAGGAGCAGGCCCTCCTGGATTCCCTGCGGGTTGACCCGGCCCGCTATGCCAGCCTTGGGATTGAAGGCGACCAGGAGTTTTTCCTGGCCTCCATGGGCATTTATCTGTTCAAGCGCGAGGTCATCCTCAAGCTGCTGGACAGCGCGCTGACCGATTTCGGCAAGCACGTCATCCCGGAGGCCATCAAAGTGCAGCAGGTGTATGGCCATGTCTTTCAGGGTTACTGGGAGGACATCGGCACCATCCGCTCCTTCTTCGAGGCCAACCTCGATTTGACAGCCGACCTGCCGCGCTTCAACTTCTTTGACATGAGCGCGCCCATCTTCACCCGCCCGCGTTTTCTGCCCGCCTCCAAGATCAACGGCGCGGAGATCAGCCACGCCAGCGTCTCGGACGGCTGCATCATCAACCGCTGCCAGGTCAACCATAGCATCGTCGGCATCCGCAGCCGCATCGAGGAGGGCTGCAACATCAACCGCACCATCCTGCTGGGCTGCGATTTTTACGAATCAGACAGCTCCATCAAGCAGCATGAGGCGCGCGGACTGCCGCGCATCGGCGTGGGGAGAAACACCCAAATCGAGAATGCCATCGTGGACAAAAACGCGCGCATCGGCGAAAACTGCCGCATTTCCCCGGCGGGCAAGCCGGAAAGCGTGGACCATCCGTTCTACTACGTGCGCGACGGCATCGTCATCATCCCCAAGGGCGGCCTCATCCCTCACGGCACGGTGATTTGACCCGGCTCCCATTTCTTAATCTTAATCTTAATCCTAATCCGAGGGAGATTAGGATTACGATTAAGATTAAGATCAAGAAGCGGCAGCGCCGCCAAAAAATTGAATTGCCCGCCCCGCTTTGTTTGGCCCCCGCTCCCGCATTTGCTTTCCGCCCGCCCGCTGCTACCATGGGCCGGTGCTGAACGATGCCCTCATTTGGAAATCCTTGCAACGGGCCGGGCCGCTCATTTTGATCGCCGGGCCGTGCGTCATCGAAAACGAACGGCTCTGCTGGCAAGTGGCTTCGTCCCTGCGCGCCACCTGCCGCAAACTCCACATCAATTTTGTTTTCAAGGCCAGCTACGACAAGGCCAACCGTTCCTCCGCCGCCACCTTCCGCGGTCCGGGGCTGGAGGCCGGCTTGCAAGTCCTGGCCAAAATCCGCCGCGAACTGGCCGTCCCCGTCCTGACCGATGTACATACTGTCGAGCAGGCCCGGGCCGCCGCCGGCGTGGTGGACATCCTGCAAATCCCCGCCTTCCTCTGCCGCCAGACCGATCTCCTCACTGCCGCCGTCGCCACCGGCAAGATTGTCAATGTGAAAAAGGGCCAGTTCCTCTCCCCGGCGGAAATGGGCCAGGTGGCGCGCAAAGCGGCCGCGGCCGGCGGAAAAAAACTGCTCCTGACCGAGCGCGGCACCACCTTCGGCTACAACAACCTGGTGGTGGACATGCGCTCCATCCCCATCCTGCGCGCCTTTGGTTTTCCCGTCATCTTCGACGCCACCCACTCCGTGCAACTGCCCGGCGCGGGCGGGGACCGCTCGGGCGGCCAGCGCCAATTCGCCCCGGTGCTGGCGCGCTGCGCCGTGGCCGCCGGGGCGGACGGCGTGTTTATTGAAACCCATCCCGACCCGGACCGCGCCTTGAGCGACGGCCCCAACATGATCCCGCTGGCGCAGATGTCCAAACTTTTGGCCGGCTTGCTCAAAATCCGCGCCGCCATCTCATGACCACTGGCACCCTGTTGACGACCCGGAAATTCTGGATGGCGCTGGCCGTCTGTTTCACGCCGTGCCTGGCGCGGATTTGGGCGCAGACGCCCGCGCCCCAAGCCGCCCAACCCGGCGGCAACGTCGAGTTCCCCCATTACAAGGACACTCCCAACGGCAGAGTGCTCGACGCCCTCTTTACCGGACAGGATGCGGTCAACCTCCCCGGCGGCGGGGTGCAGGTCAAGGACTTTAAGATGCTCGGCCTGCGGGACGGCCAGGTCAGCAACGTCACAGTCACCGCCCTGGCGCCGGAATGCCGAATGGATTACAACCGCAAAATTGCCTGGGATCCGGGTCCGGTCCAGATTTTCACGCCCAATACAAATTTGTTTGTGCAAGGCCTGGGTTTCTTTTGCGCGGAATCCAACCAGTTGCTCACCATCTCCAATCAAGTCGAGACCCGCGTGCTCAAGTCCATGCTCCGGTCCTCGCCCCTCTTCGCCGCCCAGTCCAATGCCGCCGCCGGCCAGAGCCAGATTATAAAAATCCTGGCCGAGCGCGGCCAGTTCGATTTCCTCTCCAACCGGGTGGATTACTCCGGCCGCGTCCGGCTGATTGACCCGCAGTACGAAATGGATTCGCCGCTCCTTTCCATCCAATTCACCAGCAACCGGACCGTGGAAACGATGTTCGCCCGGCCGGACGTCGCCCTCACTCTGGCCGGCCGGGGCGTGGCCACCGGCGCCACCGCGCATTACTTTGCCACCAATGAAAACGCGCTCCTGGAACTGGCCGGCGATGACGCCGCCCAGGCCCAGTGGCACAATGGCCAACAGGAGGCCAGCGCCGCAAAATTCACCTACGACCCGAACCGGCATTTGTTGACCGGCGACGATCAGGTGCGCGTTCGCTGGCCCAACCCGCCCCCCGGCCCATCGGCCACCAACACCTTCCGCCAACTCCTGGCCGATCATGCCGCCCTGCAACTGACCACCAACGGCGGGGACGTGGAGGGCATGACCGCCGCGGGAAATGTCCTCATCACCAATCAGGCCGATCAAAGTTCCGCCGCGGCCGGCCAAGCCGCCTATGACCGGCCCGGTGATTTGTTCACCTTGACAGAAAATCCGGTCTGGCGGAACGACCGCATGGAAGTCCGGGGCGACACCCTTTCCATGCAGTCCAGCAACAAAGTTTATCACGCCCAGGGCCATGCGCGCTTGCAACTCCGCGTCTCCGGCGCCGCCGGCGGTCCGGCCGGCTCGACCAATCAATGGCTGCATGTTTCCGCCGCCGACATTGTTTCCCAGCCCGTCAATCCCCAAACCAATCTCGTCACCTTTCGCGGGGATGTCCAGGCCCGGCTGCTGGATGGCGCAACGCTCCAGGACACCTTGACCGCCCAAGTTTTGCTCGTTTACCAATCCTCCGGCAGCCAGGCCCTGAGCAATCAGGTCGTCCTGGTGGTGGCGCGCCAGGAACGTCCGCGCGGCCACCGCCCCGGACGCCGCCGGCGTCACCAAAACCATTTCCTGCGGCCTGCTCACCGCGCACCGCTCCCCGGCGACCGGCCTGTGGCAGAGCATCGTCGCGGAGGAGGATGCCGTGCTGGAGTCCTTCGGCTCCGGCAGCGCGGCGGTTTCCAACAAATTGACCGCCGCCACCGTCACCGCCCATTTTTCCTCCGTCACCAATCAGCTCGAAAATGCCGTGGCGGAGGGCGCGGTGGATTTCACCCAGGCCGCCCCTGGCAGCCACATCCATGCCACCGGCGAGCGGGCCGTCTATGTCGTGGCGCCGGTCGAACAAGTCGAACTGACGGGCCATCCCTGGGCGCAAACAGACCAGGGCGCCTGCAGCGGAGCCGACCGCCTGAGGTATGAGGTGAAGAGCGGCGTGGTGGAAGCGTTCGGCCTGTATCATATTGTTCCCAAACGCCGCGCCAGCAACGGCGCGCCCCCGGTCCAGCCATCCCCCTGAGCATGAGCCCGCCTGATCCACAGCCCCAGCCGGTCCTGCGGCAAGACCCGCCCCAACCCGAAGTGGCGGCCGGCCTGGCGGCGGGTTTGCTCGCCACCGACCAACTGGTCAAAGCATACAACCAGCGCAAAGTCGTAAACGGCATTTCCATTTTTGTCAATCCCGGCGAGGTGGTGGGCCTGCTCGGCCCCAACGGCGCGGGCAAAACCACCACCTTCAATATCATCGTGGGCGTCGTCAGGCCGGATGCGGGCCGGGTCTGCTTCCAGGGCCGGGACATCACCCGGCTGCCCATGCACCGCCGGGCGCGGCGCGGCATTGGTTACTTGACACAGGAGCCGTCGGTTTTCCGCAAACTGACCGTGGCGCAGAACATCCTGGCCATCTTGGAAACGTGCGTCCTGGATCGCCAGGAGCGCGCCCTGCGCCTGAAATATCTTCTGGACGAACTGGATCTCAGCCGCCTGGCCTCCAGCCGGGCCTACACCCTGAGCGGCGGCGAAAAGCGCCGCCTGGAAATCACCCGCGCCCTGGTCACCAGCCCCAGGCTCCTTCTTTTGGACGAGCCGTTCAGCGGCATTGATCCCATCGCCGTCTATGAAGTGCAAAAAATCATCCGCCGCCTCCGCCAGCGCGGCCTGGGCATTTTGATCACCGACCACAACGTGCGGGAAACATTGAAACTGGTGGACCGCGCCTATTTGGTCCATCATGGCCAGGTCGTTTATTCCGGCATCGGCGCGGAAATGCCCAACGATCCCAAGGCCCGCGAGATTTATCTCGGCCCGGAATTTAACCTCTAGCTTGTCATGCAACGCGAAATCATCACAGTGGAGAAGTTTTACCACGAACAAACCCGCGCTCTGGAATTGCGGCTCCTGGCCGGCGCCAGCGGCCTCAAGCGCATCATCCGCGAGCCGACCGTCAACCGGCCCGGCCTGGCCCTGGCCGGCTTCACCCGTTACTTCGCCAGCAAACGCTTGCAGGTCATCGGCAAGGCCGAGTCCTCTTTCCTCCGCGCCCTCAAACCCGGGGAGCGCGAACCCCATTACGCCGATTTGTTCTCCTACAAAATCCCCGGCGTCGTCTTTTCCCGCAATCTCAAGCCCGACAAACTTTTCCTCCGCGCCGCCGAAAAGGCCCAGGTCCCCATCCTGGTCACCCCTTTGATCACCATGAAATTCATCAACATGGCCACCCTCGCCCTGGAAATGCTCTTCGCCCCGCGCGGCTCCGAAATCGGCAGCATGGTGGACATCCTCGGTGTCGGCGCCATCATCCGCGGCGAAAGCGGCATTGGCAAAAGCGAGAGCGTCCTGGCCCTCATCGAGCGCGGCTACAGCCTGGTTTCCGACAACGTCACCCGCGTCACCTTGATTGACGGCCGCGAACGTCATGGGCACCAGCGCCGAGTTGACCCGCGCCCACATGGAAGTCCGCGGCATCGGCATCATCAACGTCGCCTCCATGTTTGGCGTCCGCAGCATTCGCGCCGAGAAACGGGTGGACCTGGTCATCACCTTGAAAGCCTGGGAGGACGTGCGCGACATTGACCGGCTGGGCCTGGAGCAGGAATACGTGAAAATTCTCGGCGTGGAAATCCCCCACATCGTCATCCCCGTGCGGCCCGGACGCGACCTGGCCCGCCTCATCGAAGTCGCCGCCTTTCAGATCAAGCTCAAGTCCTCCGGCTACAACGCCCCCAAGGAATTCAACGACCGTCTCATCGCCCAAATGGGCGGCAAGGTTTAGCCGGATCAAAACCGCGGACCCAATCGCTGGCGCAACGGGCCACCCCGGCCCGCTAAAAACACCTTGATTAGGCACGATCAGGCACGATCGGGACGCAGCGGAATGGAGCGACGGAGTGCTGGAGTGCTGGAGTGGTGGAGTGCTGGCGGTGCAAAGTGCAAAATGGGGGCAATCGGCGAATTTAACCGTTTTGACGATAAATGTTGTTGCAGACATGGGGTCCCCCCTGGGGTCGGGAAGTGAAACCAGGTGAAATTAGGTGAAACTAGCTGAAACCAGGTGAAATTAGGTGAAATGAAACTGAAATCAGCCGCCATCCATTTCGAAACCGCGAACCCCGGGTGGAGTGATGGAGTCATGGAGGGATGGAGAGATCGCGCCAGCGCGGCCAACGCCGGCAGAAAAATGTGGGGAATCCCGTCTTGGACCCGTCGCCGTCTGATTCCACTGTGCCTTCCCTCTTCTCACTATGCGAATTTAGCATATAGGGAAGGGAAGTCAACGGAAAAGAGCGGAAAAATGCGGATTGTTGCAAGGTTCTAATCATTAGATACTTACGCAGCCTGATCGCCCCATAGTGAAGGGCAATACGCGCCGGGCGGCCAGCGGCAAAGCAGGAAATCGCACCACGGATCTCATGGATTCCACGGATGGAGAAGGAGGTAAAATCATGCGGGGCAAAATGATGGGGACGGGACAGAATCATGGCCGGACAGAATCAGGCAGGGCAAAGTCAGGGGAATGATTGGCGGGGGAATGGGAAACTGGAACGAGGATGGAAGGTCTCCTCCACCGACCACTCCATCACTCCATCACTCCATCACTCCACCACTCCACCACTCCAATCCGCATTTATTCTCCCTCCACCCAGCGCCTTCGGCGTTGCAATTCTCCGGCCCGCCCCTATACTCCCGTCATTGACATGAAGGCCAGCCCGTCTGCCATCCCTTTGCCCCGGCCCGCCGGCGCGGCAAAAGCCCGCCGCCGTCTCCACCCATGAACACCGACGAAAACCGCAAGCTGGCCGTCTTCCCGCGCTCCAATCCCAATCCGGTCCTGGAATTTTCCGCCGACGGCCAACTGACCTATAGCAACGACGCCGCCCAGCGCATGGCCGCCTCCCTCGGTCAGCCATCCCTGCAGGCCATTTTGCCGCCCGACACCCGGCTGATCATCCTGCAATGCCTGCTCACCGGCGAAAACAAACTCAACCTCCACACCTCCTGGCAAGACCGCACCATTGCCTGGTCGTTCATCCCCATCGCCGAAAGCAAAACCGTCCATTGTTACGCCAACGAAATCACCGAACGCCTGGCCCTGGAGGCGCAGTTGCGCCATTCGGTCAAAATGGACGCGGTGGGCCAGTTGGCCGCCGGCGTGGCCCACGATTTCAACAACATCCTCACCATCATTCAGGGCCACGCCGACCTGCTCTTGCAATCCAAACCCCTGCCGCCGGGCGCGGATAAATCTCTGCGCCAAATCTGGTCCGCCGCCGACCGCGCCGGCAAACTCATTCAGCAATTGCTCATGTTCAGCCGCAAACAGGTCATGCAGCCGCGCTATGTTGATCTGAACGAAATCATTTCCAGCGTCAGCCCCATGCTCCAGCGCATGATGGGCGAGCACATTGCCTTTGAGTATGCGCCCGCGCCCAGCCTGCCCGCCATTTACGCCGATGCCGGCATGATCGAACAAGTTCTGGTCAACCTCTCCATGAACGCCCGGGACGCCATGCCCAGCGGCGGACGCCTCACCATCCGCGCCGCCCCCCGCGTCCTGGAACCGGTGGCCTGCGTGCTCAATCCCGAAGCCCGCCCCGGCCATTTCGTCTGCCTGAGCGTCTGCGACACCGGCGGCGGCATGGACAACGCCACCTTGAGCCATCTGTTCGAGCCTTTTTTCACCACCAAGGCAATCGGCAAAGGGGCCGGCCTGGGCCTGGCCACCGTCTATGGCATTGTCAAGCAACACCAGGGCTGGATCATTGTCGAGAGCAAGCTTGGCGCCGGCTCCACCCTCACCATTTTCCTGCCCTGCGTTTCCAAGCCCGCGGAAAGCCCCGCGCCCCAAGGCCCGCCCCGGCTCCCGCCCGCCAGCGGCTCGGAAACCCTTCTGGTCGTCGAGGACGAAGCTTCCCTGCGCGAACTGGTCGTGCGCATCCTCGAACTTTGCGGCTACCGCATTTATCAGGCCAATAATGGCGTCGAAGCCCTGGAGGTTTGGGCCCGGCACAAGGATGAGATTGATCTCCTCTTGACAGAACATGGTCATGCCCGAGGGCCTGAGCGGCCGCCAACTGGCCGAACGCCTCCAGACGGAGGACCCCGCCCTCAAGGTCATCTACACGAGCGGCTACAGTCCCGGCATGGCCGGCAAGGACATCGCCCTGCTCGAAGGCTTCAATTTTCTGGCCAAGCCCTATCCCCCCAGCCGCCTGGCCCAGGTCGTGCGCGAGTGCCTGGACGGAAAACTCGAGCGCGGCCGGAAGAAAAAATAGCGTGTCCGGCGGCTGGCCGCTTTAAATCGCCTTAATCCGGCCGGCCAATTCCCCCGCCGGATAAGTCCAGATCTCCGCCAGGGTCGGATGATAATGCGGCATCGCCGCCAATTCCCGCACCGTCATGCGCTGGGACATCGCCGCAATAATCTCGTGAATCAACTCCCCGCCCAACGGCCCCACACAGGCCCCGCCGAGGATTTCCCCCTGTTTCGGATCCGCCAGCAATTTCACAAAGCCGTCCTTCGCCTCCATGATCAGCGACTTGCCGTGGTCGGCGAACGGATAACTCGCCGCCAAAAAGGGCCGGCGCCGCGCCCGCCCCTCCTTCTCCGTCAGACCCACCGCCGCCACCTGCGGATCGGTAAAAACCACCCTCGTCAACAATCGGTAATCCATCTCCCGCCGCCGCCCCGGATGGGCAATGTTATGCGCCGCCAACTCGCCCTGCTCCACCGCAATATGCACAATCTGATGCGGCCCGGTGCAATCGCCCGCCGCGTAAATATGCGGCGCGCTGGACTGCATGGCCGCGTTGGTCAGGATCCGCCCCTCCTTCGTCCGGACGCCGATTCTTTCCAGCCCCAGCCCCGCCGTGTTCGGACTCCGCCCCGTGGCGGCCAGTATTTCCGCCGCCGCCACGGTGCGCTTGCGGTTGCCGCATGCAAATTCGACCACCTTGCTCCGTCCCTTGCGGAACACCCGCGCCAGGCGGGTCGGCGCAAAGATCTCCACCCCTTCGCGCCGCAAAACCGTTTCCAGCGCCGTCACGGCATCCGGGTCGAACTCGCGCAACACCTGTCCGCTCCGCTGGATCAACGTCACCTTCACGTCCATCCGGCAAAAAAATTGCGCCAGTTCCACCGCCACCGGCCCGCCGCCCAAAACCACCAGCGACCGCGGCGGCGCCGGCAGCGCCAGCGCGGCATCGCTGGTCAAAAACCCCGCCTCCTCCAGGCCCGGACACGGCGGCGGCGCCGGAACCGAACCGGTGCTGATGATAAAATGTCTTGCGGTCAGCCAGCGCGGTTTGCTTCCCGTCTCAATCAACTCCAGCGTGTGTCCGTCCACAAAACGCGCCCGCGCCCGCAAAAAGTCAAAAAGCCCTTCGTTCAATTGCTGCCGGCGGAATCCGGCGAAATCTTCCACCATCGCCCTTTTCCGCGCCATCACCTTGGCGAAGTCGAACCCCGCTTTGGGAATCCGCAGGCCCCAAGTTGCGCCCTGTCGCGCCAGGTGCAGCGCCTCCGCCGCGTAGAGCAGCGCCTTGCTGGGCATGCAACCCCGCAGGATGCAAAGCCCGCCCACCTCCTGCCCCCCTTCCAGCACCACCGCACGCAACCCCGCCGCCGCCGCCGTCCGCGCCGCCGCGTACCCCGCGCTCCCTCCCCCCAATACGGCCACATCGTAGTGGAAAGATTTGTGTCGTTGCATCATCATTGACCTTTCGATTTAAATTTTATGAATAAGAAGGAGCCTGCGATACGAATCAATCCTAATCGTAATCCCAATCTTAAACCGGGCGCAGGATAAAATTTTTCGTGGCTCGCCCTCATCCTAACCTTCTCCCCCGGGAGAAGGAACAGACCTCGCCGCCTCGGGCTGGGCGCAGGCGCGTCCGGTCAATCCCAGCGCCGGCAATTCGCGACGACGGCAATTCCCCCCGTTGACATCCCGTCTCCCTTGCCTACCATGGCTTGATGGAAAAACGAATTTGTCCCCGCAGCCCGCGCGAAACGATGGACGGTTGGATGTATCTGCCCCGTTACATTGACAAAATCCGCCTGCACCTCGCCGGCAAGCTGCACTCCGATTACACCGAAAATCTCGGCAAACGCTTCGATGGCCTGTGGCTCAAGACCGCCGGCCTCACCCACGAAAAAATGCTGGAAGTCGTGAAAAACTCCAGCACCGACGGCGAAGTCTGCGATTGGGTCCGGCAAAACGTGAAAAAAACTCCCGCCGAAAAAGCCGCCCATCACGACGACATGATGAGCCGTCCCAAAGCCGGTGATGCCGAAGGCCAGGCCCGGTTAAAAATGCGCAAAGAACAAGCCGGCGTGGCCCAGCGCGACGACATCCGCACCTACGTGGACGTCATTGACGCCGACGAGCACAGACTCTGACCCGCCTTGAAGGCCCCGGCCTGTGGTCACACCGGAAAATGGCGCAGAGGAGTGCCCGCAAACCGCTCCTTGCTCATACGGGTGGCGAATGCTATGGTTAAGGCGTGACAACCACAGTCGAGGCCATTTACGAAAATGGGATGTTGAAACTTTCCGGCCCGTTGCCCTTGCGGGAGAAAGCCCAGGTCGTAGTCACCATCCACTCCAAGCCGCTTTCTGGAGAGGACAAGGAACGCCGGGCCTGGCTCAAAGCCTCCGAGGAAGCCCTCGCGCGCGCCTGGGACAATTCGGCCGACGATGTTTTCAATGAACTTCTCGATAAGTGAAGTTGTCCTTGTCCCGATTCCCTTCATAAACCTCGCCAGCCAAAAAGTGCGACCGGCGGTGGTGGTGGGCCTCAGTTCTTATGCCGGTGATCTGTTCGTCGTTCCGATTTCCTCTCAAATGCAGAAAGTTGAATTGATCTTGCAGGATTGGAAAGCAGCCGGACTCAATGTCCCTTGCGGAATCAAGGCCCAGTTGGCCACGATCGAAAGCAAACTCATTGTCAAAACCATTGGCAAACTTTCGGCGCGGGATCAGGCGTCCTGCCAGTCCCGGTTGCGTGCATGGCTGCAATTATAGGCGCAGAATGAAGCAGCAGGGGCGAAAACTGGCATTTTGCCACCGGGCAGGCTAAAATCTGGCTTGATGGCAGGCAGCACCAACAGCACAGCAGCGAATTCCGGGACGGCCGCGGAACCAATCGGCAATGCCAAATCCGCAATCCGCAATCCGCAATCCGCCCTGTCTGCCCTAGCTCCGCCCTGCGGAGCGAAAGCGGAAATCCGCAATTCCCCCGAGCTGCTCGCCCCCGCCGGCGACTGGGAATGCGTCAAGGCCGCCGTGGAAAATGGGGCCGACGCCATTTACTTCGGCCTGGACCGCTTCAACGCCCGCATGCGCGCGCAAAATTTCACGGAGGCCGACCTGCCCCGATTGATGGAGTTCCTCCACCGCCGCGGCGTGAAGGGCTATGTCACCTTCAACACCCTGGTCTTTGAAAATGAAATGGCGGACGCCGAACAGTTTCTGCGCGCCTTGATCGCGGCGGGCGTGGATGCCGCCATCGTGCAGGACGTGGGAATATGCCGTTTGATCAGAATGCTCTCGCCCGATTTTCCCATGCACGCCTCCACGCAAATGACCGTTACCAGCGCGGCGGGCCTGGATTTTGCCCGGCAACTCGGGTGCAGCCTGGTCGTGCTGGCGCGCGAATGTTCCGTCAAGGAAATCGAAATGATGCAAAGCGCCCAGGCGGCCCCGCTCCCGCTGGAGGTTTTTGTGCATGGCGCCTTGTGCGTCGCTTATTCCGGCCAATGCTTGACCAGCGAGGCCCTGGGCGGGCGCTCCGCCAATCGGGGCGAATGCGCCCAGGCCTGCCGCATGCCCTACGATTTGATGTGCGACGGCCAGCCCGTTCCCCTCGGCGACCGCCGCTATTTGTTAAGCCCCCAGGACCTGGCCGGATTGGAAGTGCTGCCGGATTTGATCCGCGCCGGCGTGGCCTCGCTGAAAATCGAGGGCCGTCTCAAATCCCCCGAATATGTGGCCAACATCACGCGGGTTTACCGGCAGGCCCTGGACAAACTTCGCGCCCAACCGGCCGACGCCCCGCGTCTCGACGGCCAGTCGCGCTACGAATTGGAAATGGCTTTTTCGCGCGGACTGCACACCGGCTGGTTCGGCGGCGTCAACCATCAACGGCTGGTCCACGCCCGTTTTGGCAAAAAACGCGGCGTCTGCCTCGGCATGGTGCGGCGCGTGGAAGGGGAAAAAGTTTTCGCCCGTCTGGAAGCGCCCCTCCAGGCCGGCGACGGCATTGTCTTTGACGCCGGCCGGCCCGACGAAAAGGAAGAGGGCGGCCGCGTCTATCGCGTGGAGCCGGCGCGGGGTTCGGACCGATCCTTGTCCATCCTGGCTTTCGGACGGGACCATCTTGATTTCAACCGGATACATATTGGCGACAGGATTTGGAAAACGAGCGATCCGGAACTGGACCGCCGCCTGCGCCGAAGTTTTGCGGGCCAGGCGCCCCATTTCCGCCGTCCCCTCTGGCTGGAAGTTCACGGGCGCGCCGCCGGCCCGATGACTTTGATCGGCCGCGACGAACTGGGTGATGTGGCCCAGGTGGCATCCCGCCTGCCGCTGGCCGTGGCGGGCAGGCAACCGCTCACCACCGAGAAGCTGCGCCAACAACTGGGCCGCCTGGGCGGAACGGTTTTGCAATTGGGCGATCTGCGCAATTTCCTCCAAGGCGAAGTCATCCTGCCCGCCAGCGAGTTGAACCGGATGCGCCGCGAACTTGTTGGCGCCATCGAGGCAATGCGGGCGCAGCCAAAGCGGTGGCAGATTTCCTCCTTCGCCAAGCCTGCGGAGAACAGGGCGGATTGTTCACCCTCCGCAGGCTCGGCGAAGGAGGGCGGATTGAAGACCGGCGCCACCAACCTTGGCCCTGACGAGGCGGAGCTAATCGTATTGGTCCGCACCATGGCCCAGTTGGAAGCCGCGCTCCAGTGCGATTTGCGCACGATCTATTGCGAGTTCGAGGACCCAAAGAAATACCGCGAAGCCGTAAACCTTTTCCGTCAATCCGCAATCCGCAATCCGCAATCTGCAATTCTGGTCGCTCCTCCCAGGATTTTCAAACCCGGCGAAGACTGGATTCTCAAACAAGTCCGCTCCTGCGGGGCCGACGGCTGGTTGATTCGCAATTACGATCATTTGCAATACTTCGCCGAGGGCCGCCGGGTGGGGGATTTCTCCCTGAACGTGGCCAACCGCCTGGCGGCGGACTATTTCAAAAATCAGTTCGGACTGGAACGCCTCACCGCCTCCTACGATTTGAACATGGTGCAACTGGAGGCGCTCCTGCAATCCGCCCCGCCCGCGTGGTTCGAGATCACCATTCACCAGCACATGCCCATGTTCCACATGGAGCACTGCCTTTTCTGCGCCTTTCTCACCACCGGCACCGACTACACCAACTGCGGCCGCCCCTGCGATAAACACGCCGTGCAACTGCGCGACCGGGTGGGCTTGCAACACCCGCTCAAAGCCGACGCCGGCTGCCGCAACACCGTTTTCAACGGCCGGGCGCAGACGGGGGCGGAATACGCCGCCCGGCTCATGGCCTTGGGGGCGCGCCATTTTCGCATTGAGTTTGTCAACGAGAGCGCGGATGAAGTGAGGCGCATCATCGCCAAATATCGCAGCCTGCTGCGGGGGGAGATGAGCGGCGCCCAACTGTGGCGCGAGCTGAAATTGCACCACCAACTCGGCGTCACCCGCGGCCCGATGGAAAAGAGTTGACGACCCGTTTTTCCAATTCGTCAATGGTGATGCACTCGCCGGGGTTTGCGAGGGTGGCGCGCGCGGCTTTCAGGTCGGCCTCTGTTTCGAGGGCCTCCTATTCAGCCAAATCATCAACCAATGAAACGACCTTATTCGCCCGATCTTGTGACAGGTTTTCTAACTTGGCGACGGCTTCTGTAATAGTGCTCGTAACTTATGCTGGAAACAATTTGCCAGCAGTGCTGGTTTCTTCAAGAAGAGTTTTCTCGCGCAAACATTCTGGAGCTTGTTAGACTGCGCCACTGATGTTGCTGCAAAATAATTTGGAATTTGCATTTGTGGCGCGGCCCAAGGAGGTTCCGGGACACGCTCCCGGACTCAAGGCCCCATTCGCCGAACAACTCCTGGCCTTTGATGAGTTCGGCAAAAAAACCGTTCTGGCCGAAACCACCGCCGCCACCGCCGGCGGCAAACTCTTGTCCGTCCCCACTTATATCAATGAGTTTTGGACGGCCAAACAGCGGGCCGCCAGCCGGCTGCACGAAATTTCCTATCGCGCCTGCTTCAAGCCGCAACTCCCGCGCTTCTTCATCGAGCGCCTGACCGGGCCGGGCGACCTGGTCCACGATCCGTTCATGGGGCGCGGCACCACCCTCCTCGAGGCCGCCCTCCTGGGACGCGTGCCCTGCGGCTGCGACGTTAATCCGCTCAGTCTGGTCCTGGTGCGCCCGCGCCTGCGCCCGCCCACCCTGGAACAAATCCACGCCCGCCTGGCGCAGATTGATTTCAAAGACCACGAGGAGGCCCCGGAAGATCTCCTGGTTTTTTTCCACCCGGAAACTCTGCGGGAAATCGCCGCTCTGAAAAAATATTTGCTGGGCCGCGGAACACTCGACCCGGTTGATGAATGGATTGCCCTGGTCGCTCTCAACCGGCTGACGGGCCATTCCAATGGATTTTTTTCCGTCTATACCTTGCCGCCCAACCAGGCGGTTTCGGTCAAGTCACAGCGGAAAATCAACGCCGACCGCCGCCAGACACCGCCGCGCCGCCATGTGCCGGATTTGATTCTAAAAAAAAGCCGGAATCTCCTCAAAGACTGCGACACCACCACCCGCGCCCGTCTGCGCGCCGTGGCGGAAAAGTGTATGCTGCTCAACCAACCCGCCCATGCCACCGCCGAAATCCCCGCCGGTTCGGTTTCGCTGGTGGTGACCTCGCCGCCCTTTTTGGACGTGGTTGATTATGCGGGGGACAATTGGCTGCGTTGCTGGTTTCTCGGCATTGACACCAAAGGAGTCAAACTGACAGTGCCAAAAAAGTTGGACGAGTGGCAGGCGGAAATGACGGCGGTTTTCCGGGAACTGCGGCGGGTCTTGCGCCCTGGTGGTCACGTCGCTTTTGAAGTCGGCGAAGTCCGCCGGGGCGAAATCAAATTGGAGCAAACGGTGCTGGGCTGCGGGCTGGCGGCCGGACTGCGCCCGGAGCTGATCTTGATCAACGATCAAGAATTCACCAAAACCGCCAACTGCTGGGGCGTGGACAACAACGCCAAAGGGACCAACACCAACCGCATCGTCCTCTTCCGCAAAGAACCCCCCTGAGCGCCGGCCGCGCCCTCTCTACCGTTTGAAACTTTTCCAGTCGCGCAACTTTCCGTCCGGCGCGAAGACCAGGCGCAGCCACTTGCCCGCATCGGGCCCCCCGGGATAAACCGCCACGACTTCCAGCGCCACCCACCCCGGCGTGGCCATGTATTCCCCTTCGCCCTGCCCCACCGTCGCCGGTGAATAGGATCGCACCAGCCATTCCGCCACCACGGTGCCGTCGCCCTGTTTGGCGCTCTTGTCCGGCGCGCCCAACTCCTGCGCCGCCTGGGCGTAGGTGTAGTTTCCGACGCGGCCATTCCAGTCAATTCTCGGCCCCGAGGCGCACCCGGCGAGCAGGCACGCCATCAGCGCCGGCCACAAAGCAAAACGAATCAAGCGCATAACATTATGCTCCTCTGCAATCAACATAACCCAAACTTCAGCGCAGGCAAGGGAGGCAGTCAAGACCTCCTTCTCGCGTGGCAGGGCGCGCATTCCTTTGCGCGCCGTGGCGGACAGCGCAGTACCCTCTACCGTTTGTAGCATTTCCAAGAGCGCAATTCTCCATCCGGCCCGAAGACCAGGCGGACATACCGGCCCGATTCCTGCCCCCCTGGATATTCGATGACAATTCCAGGCTCCTCCCGATACGGTGGGAGCGTCTCACCATCCCAATCAAATCGAACTGCCGCCTTTGGAGAGGTGCTCACCAGCCATTCCGCCACCAAACTGCCGTCGCCTAGTTTGGCGCTCTTGAAAGGGACACCCTAAAGTATTCCGGGCTTTTCCGAGCCTCACCTCGCCTCCAGCCGCACACCCCGTCGAGTCTGGATCTTCCCGGCTGCGGTGGGAGGGCGCGCGGCGCTGTTCTGGAGGGCGGTTTCTGTCTCCTCACGATTGAGATTGCGCTGAAAAGCGGCGGAAATGCACCTGGGGCGCGCCGGGGCGGAACAGGCCAAACCCAGCCGTTGACAAACCCGCCGCTTGCGCTACCGTTGTCGGCTCTTGGGTAGAAACCGAGTTAACAAATATGCCGAATACAAAATCAGCCGGACGCCGCATGCGCAACAGCGCGCGCAAGCAACTGCATAATCGCAGCATCAAAAGCCGCTTGCACAATTTGGAGAGGACTTTTGCCGAACTGCTCGGCGCCGGGAAAAAGGACGAAGCCGGCGCCGCCTTGCGCCTGCTCAGTTCCGCCTTTGATAAGGCCGTCAAGACCGGCGTGGTCAACCGCCCCATGGCCAACCGCAAGAAGTCCCGCCTCAGCCTGCGCCTCAACGCCGCCAAGCCCGCCTGAGCTCACTTGCCATTTCCCGGCCTGCTGCCGGGAAAGCTCGCGGGCGCGGGCGTCACGGGCGGCTCCGCCTTCTGCGGCGGCGGCAGATCGTTCGCCGAGACAACCCGCGCGCCCCCGGCCACCCTCACTCCGCCCTCCGCATCCGCGCGCAAGGCCGGCCGCTCGTTGGTGTATTGATAAGTTTGCCGTTCCAGAATCTGGCCCAGCGTGTCAATGACGCAGTAGGTAAACGCCTTGGCGTCGGTCTGATGCAGAACATGCAAATTATTAAACCGGTCCAGCTTCACATCCGGCTCGCTGAAGGAGAAATAGGGGCCGAGGGAAACCAGCCGCAGAGTCCGGCCGCCCGAAACGTCGGTCAAGCGGACATAAAGACTCATGCCGCTCATGGTTTCCTTTTTCTCCAAATAATACCTGCGCGCCTCCGGCGGCTGGTTGCTCTGGCTTGGCAACAACTGGACGCCCACGGGCACGTCCGTGCCCGGAAGGTTCATCAGCCGGACGCCGCTAATGACCGTGAAAGTGGCCGGCTGCGCCGCAATCTCCTGCCCCCATTGCGCAATCTTGATCGCCGCTTTGACAGTATAGTGACCCGGCTGGCGGAAATCGAAATAAGGGGTTAAATTGAATTCCCGCGAGGCGGACAGCCCGGCCGGGACGTTGGTTTCGCCCTCAATATAGACGTGGTTGGTGCCGATGGGCGGCACCAGCGAGTTCTTCTCCCCCAGCACGGTAAAGGTGAGCCAATCGCTCCCCGTCCCCAGCTTGAGATCCTGCCCGGAACGATTTTGGATGGTCATTTTCACGAGCATCTTCTCGTCCGCCAGCACTTGATTGTCCGGGACGCTCAATTCCGCCGACACCGCAATAACCTGGGACCGGGCCAGCGGAAGAAAGCCAAGGAGAAGCGCCCACAAAAAAACGATCCTTTTCATAAAATCCACCTTAACCCGCCGCGCCTTGGCCGGCAAGCTCCAAAAACCGCCCGCCCACTTGCCTTTTTTGGGCATCCCTCCTCCTGCAAAGCTCAATCCCATCCCGCCTTCTACGTTGTAAAATCAGCCAGGGGAATTCCCGCGATCCCTTCCAGCACCCGGATGGGCGCCCGCTCCGGGCGGATGACCACCCGCAGAGGAATGGTGAAGCCCTGCTCCAGCGTGCCTGCGGCGGACAACTCGGCGTGCGGCACCGCATCGGTCAGACAGATCCAGCTCGAGCCAGGCGGGAATTCCAGCCGGATTTTCTTGCTCTTCTCCTGCCAGTCCTTTTTCTCCTTCAAATGCTGCTCAAACCCAAGCATAAACCGGTCGTAGGCGGTCCATTCCGCGGCCTTCATCCCCAGCATCAACTTTAATTCGCGCACCAGCGGATGACTGCGCTGGCTGCCGCGCGCCGCGATCCGCCCCAGTCCCGCTTCCTGCGCGTACCGCTGTGCCAGCGCCTCAAAGCTCTCCGCGACCGCCCAAACCACCGGTTCCACCGGGTGAATGTTGGTAAAACATCGCAGGAGGCGCCGTCCCCGCGTCGGGCGGGTGGAAAAAGCGTCCAGATGGAGCAGGTCGTTGCGCCCCCGTTGCGGCTGGGCGCTTGTTCTCCCGTTCCACCGCAGGCTGGCATGATCCAGCGTCCAATCCATCGCATACGGCGCTAGAATCCAGCCGAGCAACCTCGTCACTTCCGACGAGTAACGCCGCAGGATGCCATGCACGCGCCGGCCGGCGCTCTTGGACCCCATCGTCCCCTTCAGGGGGCCTTCCAGCGGATGATACGAAACCGCGCTCTCCTGTCGCAAGCCGGCCTTTCCCCATGTCAACAAAATTTCCTGGTCCGCTTTGGCGAAATCAAAGGGGCTGCGCTCGAAGAACAGAATGCGCCCCTCCTCCAACTGTTCGCAGCATTGGCGGGCGCGCGGCAACGCCTCTGCCGGCGCCGCCCAGCCTTCCGGGTGCTGGTAATCGTCCACCCGTATCAGCACATCCTCTGCGGGCGGGCTGGGTTGGGCGCAGGCAGGTGGACCTTCGTGCATCGTGCTCATAAATGCCGGCTGGCGGTCAGCGATGGCGGCTCAGCCTGCCGCTTCCCCGGCCCCAAGTCAAGCCCTCCCCATTGCCGGTGGCAGCACCCTGATTTGTTGCTGAGCCAGGTCTGTGGCCCCAAATCGGCGCGCCGCGCCGGCGCTGCCGCCATCAATTTAATCTGTCCGGGGGACAGGCAGACTTGAAAGGGGCTTCGTATCGCCGGAGAATTCCGGCGCGGAATTGCGCCGAATCGTCCGGGTTGGCCGGTGGGTCGGAATGGGCTGCCCCGGCGGCCTCAGAGGCAGCCTCCGGGATGGCCGGCGCAAGCCGGTTGCTTGACTGGGCGGCGGCAGAGTCAAGCTTGCCGCCCGCTTCGCGAGGAGAAGATGATTTGATCAAATGTGCCATAGTCGCTCCTTCCACGTTCAGAACTTAGCCTCATTATTACCGTTGCTTCCAATGCGCCCGACAGGTTGTGCCAGGGGCGGAGCCGGTTCATCACCCGATGCGGCTCCCGTGCGCCCGGCTTGGACGCGATGAGTCATTGATTTCCTGGGAAATCGGGTCTTGCAGCGACCATAAACAATGTCATTGGCAAGTCAAGCCTCAATTGCGGGCTGGTCGAACGAAAAGCCCTCCATCAGCAATCCTGGGACGGAAAACTCGCAGGGTTCGGGCCTGCCCGGGGCGCCCTTTTTCCCAAGGAAAGCGCGGCCCGCCAGAGGCCACGCGCCTCGGGCCGGGGGCGGACGGGGTGGTTTATGGTGGCGCGACGGCCTGGCCGGAGGTGAGGCTGAGGAAGACTTGTTCGAGGGTGCCATTGGCGCCGGCGCTGGCCTGGCGGCGCAGTTCGCCGGCCGTGCCCACCGCCACCAGACGGCCCTGATGCATGATGCCCACCAGGTCGGCCATTTCCTCGGCGACGCTGAGTTGGTGGGTGGAAAGGAAAACCGTGCAACCCCGCCGGGTGCGCTCTTTGAGAACGTCCTTGACGACGCGGGCGTGCTGGGGGTCGAGGCCGATCATCGGTTCGTCAATAATAAAAACTTCCGGGTCGTGCAGGAGGGAGGCGACGATGGCCACCCGCTGGCGCGTGCCGTGGGACAGCCCGTCAATGGGTTTGCCGGCGTATTCGTCCAGATGGAAGCGCGGGATCAATTCCCGGGCCGCCTCCTCCAGGAGCGCCCCGCTCATTTGAAAAATCTGGCCGGTGAACCGGAAGAATTCCCACGGTGTCAGTTTCTCGTAGAGAAAGGGGAAGTCCGGCACGTAGGCCATGCGGCGGCGCGCTTCCAGCGGGTCGGTCTGGATGTCAAAGCCGGCCACGCGCGCGCTGCCGGAAGTCGGCTTGAGCAGCCCGGCCAGGACCCGGAGCAGGGTGGTCTTGCCGGCGGCGTTGGGGCCCAGGACGGCGAAGAACTGGCCACGGCCGACTTGGAGAGTCAGATCGGAGACGGCCACCAGGTCGCCAAATTTTTTGGTGAGATGGCGCAGTTCGATCATCCGTTGCTGGCGGGACTGAGGGCCTGATTGCGCAGGGAAATTTTGCGGGGCAGGTCCACCCGCAGAATTTCGCCGACGGGGCTGACAAAAATTTCCACCCGCTGCCCCAAAACGAAGGCGTCCAGCCGGTAAGCGCGCACGGTGGTGTCCCCGTACTTCATGTGGTCTTCGTGGGCCTCCCACTCAATGGTGCGAACGGTCACGCCGGGCAGGCTTTGGTTCATGCCCAGGACGCCCAGGGCGAAGGTGCCGCCCACTTCTCCGAAGAGCGACTGGGGGTCGCGCAGTTCGGCGAAGGTCCAGGTCTTGTCCCAGGCGGTGTCGCCTTCGTTGACTTTGAGCATGATTTTTTCCTCCTTGGCCAGGGCGTGGACGTCCCAGGACTTGGGCGGCATGGAGGCGTGAAAGCGGAAATCCTGCCAGACCTTGTTGGTGTCCAGGGCGAAAGCAATTTGGAATTTGACGTGGTTGCTGTTTTTGTAGAGGAGGCGGCCCGCGAAACTCAAGGTGTAGCCGGTGAGCTTTTGCCCCAGCCCGTCCGGCCGGAATTCGGCCGCAAGGATTTTGCTGCTGATCAGGGGCGAATCGGCCAGGCCCGCCGTCCAACTGCCCGAACCGGTCTTGACTTCGTGATCGTAGATGTCCAGGCGGGAATTGTCCGGGGCGGTCAGGATCTTATCCCAGACGGCTTCGGCCGGCAGGGCGCTGCCAAAGGCGCTGTGCCCGCCGAACTGGGACTGCCAGAGCAAATAGTTCATGGACAGCCAGAAGACGGTCACTCCCAAAAAGAAGAGGCGCGGGCGCATCAGGGCAAATTCAAATTCTGGCCGATGCGCAGATGGGTGGGGCTGATATTGGGATTGGCGGCCAGGACGGCGCTGGGTTTGAGCCCGTAACGGGCCGCCACCGAGTAAATGCTGTCTTTGGGCTGGATGACGTAGGTGCGGGGATGGGCGGCCTCCGTGGCCGGCGGATTGGTGAAGGCGGATTGCGGATTGGCCGACGCGGCCTGATTTGGATTAGGATTAAGACCAGGATTCGGAACGGGATTGCCGGCTAAAGGGCGGATGGGCTGGGCGGGCGCGGTCCCGGGAGCGGGGAGCGGGGCAACGCCGGCGCCGGGGTGATTTCTGGCTTCATCCAATTGCCGTTTGAGGAGGCGGTTTTCTTCGGTCAGGGCATAGACTTCGCGCTGCAGATTCTGGCTGTTGGGCAGGGGGAACTCCGTGCCGGCCAGCTCCAGTTTGCAGCCGCGGATGCGTTCGCGCACCAGCGGCGCGCGCGCGGAATCGGGGACCAGGAGGAGGAGCCGTTCGTAGTGGTAGATGGCGGCGGCGTAGTTGTTGAGGTTGTTGTCGTAAAGGCAGCCCAATTCAAAATGGGCCGCCGCCGAACGCGGGTTGGTTTCCAGCGCCTTTTCAAACTCGTCCGCGGCCGCTTTGAACTCGTGGCTGTTGACCAGGTCCCGCCCGCGTTGGAAGTGCGGGTCCCGTTCCTCGTCCTGATGATTGTCGTTCCCCGGGAAACAACCGCACACTCCCGCCGCCACCAACATGAAAACGGCGCAGAAAAAAATAGGCCGCAAACATTTCATGGGCCGCATCATAAACGATCCGGGGCCAAAGGTCAAAGCTTCCTTGACATCCCCAATCTCCGCCCAACGCGGGCGCTTGAACTCCCCGGCGATGCGACGGTTTCAGGCCGGGCGCGCATCTCACTTTTTATACCATTTCCAGTTTGCTGTGGCACTGTAGCGGCGGTCTGCGACCGCCGCCAATCGCTTTGCCAACAGTGCAGTTACGAACTGGAAGACGTATTAGACAGTTCCCAGGCAGGGACGCCGCACGGCGGCCCTGCCCAAAAAACAGCCCAAAAAAGCTCTTGCGCGGCAAGCGGCCGCAGCCTATATTTTCCGTTCTTTTGAAAAAACTGATTTATGCGACGACCCAGAGGCATTAAAACGAAAAAGTCGGTGGCCAAGCGATTCAAAATCACCGGCACCGGCAAGGTCATGCGCATGCGCGCCGGCAAACGGCACTTGCTCCAAACCAAAAACCCCAAGCGCCGGCGCAATCTGGGCACGTCCAAACAGGTGGACCCGACGGATGCTTACCGGGTTTTGCAGAATCTGCCTTTCAGTCATTGACCGGGCCGCTCCACCCTTTTCCCCCGACTTAACATGCGTGTCACCAATTCTCCCGCCTCCCGCAAGCGCCGCATGCGGACCATCAAAGCCGCCAAGGGCTTTCGTCTCAAGCGCTCCAAACTTTACCGCTACGCCTCCGATGCGCTCGACCACGGCCTGCAATACGCCTACCGCGACCGCAAAACCAAGAAGCGCAATTACCGGGCTTTGTGGCAGGTGCGCATCAACGCCGCGGCCCGCGCCGCGGGCACCACTTACAGCCGTTTCATGGAGGGGCTCAAGGCGGCCCAGTGCGCCCTGGATCGCAAGGTGCTGGCGGATCTGGCCGCCACGGACAGCGCCGCCTTCGGCGAATTGGTGCAACTGTCGCAAAAGTCCCTGGCGGCCAAGGCGGCGGCGCGCCTGCCGGCCAAAACTTGAATTGTGAAAAGTGGCCGCACAGCTCCGCCCGGTCCGATGGGTTTGCCTTATGCCTCTGCTCGATGACATCGCACCCCTGAAGGAGGCGGCCCTGGCCGAGTTGACGGCCGCGACCGACCTGGCCGGCCTGGAGCAGGCCAAGGGGACCTGGCTGGGACCGCATGGGAAATTTACCGCGCTGATGAAGCAATTGGCCGCCCTGCCCAGGGAGGAACGTCCCGCCGCGGGCAAGTCGTTCAACCAAACCAAGGCGGCCTTGGAAGCGGTTGTAACCCAGCGCCGCGGCGACCTGGAACTCCAGGCCGCCCTGCCCAGGGAACAAACCGATTTTACCCTGCCGGGACGCCGCCGCCCGCTGGGCAAGCTTCATCCCCTGACCCAGGTTACCGAAGAGATCGTGCGCAGTTTTCGCAAGCTCGGTTTTGCCGTGGCCGACGGGCCGGAGGTGGAGACCGACTATTATTGCTTCGACGCGCTGAACACGCCGGAGGATCATCCGGCGCGCGCGGAGCAGGACACCTTTTATTTGCACGGCACCGACGGCCAACTGCTGCGCACCCACACCTCCTCGGTGCAAATCCGCGCCATGAAAAAGCAGGCCCCGCCGGTGCGCATCATTGCGCCGGGCCGGGTCTATCGCCGCGACACCCCCGACGCCACCCACAATCCGACCTTCCACCAGATCGAGGGATTGTACGTGGACCGCGGGGTGACGGCAGGGGATTTGAAAGGAACGGTGGAGTTTGTTTTCCGGCAATTGCTGGGGGCGGAGACGAATATCCGTTTTCGTCCGCACTATTTTTCCTACACCGAGCCGAGCTTTGAAATTGATTTTTCCAACACGCTGACCAAAAAGATGGGCCGGGAATGGCTGGAAATCGCCGGCTGCGGCATGGTCCATCCCCAGGTTTTTGAGAACGTGGGCTACGATCCGGAGATTTGGACCGGATGGGCCTTCGGCTTTGGCATCGAGCGGGTGGCCATGATTCGTTACGGCATCCCCGACATCCGCCTGTTTTACGAAAACGATGTCCGATTCCTGCGCCAATTTTAAAACGGGCCCGCCCCGTTTTGTCTTGCCACCGGCAGGCAAAAAGGCGAAAAAATATACCGATCAATTTCACATGGCCGAAAAAGCAAAAATTCTCGTGGTCGAAGACGAACCCAGCCTGCGCCTGCTGGTGCGCAAAGTGCTGGAACGAAGCGGCTTCGAGGTGCTGGAGGCCGCCTCCGGCATGTCCGCCATGCAATTATGGGACAAGGACAAGCCCCATATTGATCTGCTCCTGACCGACATGGTGATGCCCGACGGGATGAGCGGACGCCAATTGGCCGATCGCCTCAAGGCCGACAACCCGGGCTTGAAAGTCCTTTACACTTCGGGCTACAGCACCGAGTTGCTGGGCAAGGACCTGGCCTTGCAGGAGGGGACCAATTTCCTGCAAAAACCTTATCCGCCATCCAAGCTGGTCCAAACCGTCCGCACCGCCCTGGGCTTGGATTGACCCGGCGCCGCCCGCGTGGGCATAAATCCCGGGTCAAGGCGACAAACGTTCAATTCTCCACCCGCCCGCCGCCTGGCGGGTGTAACAGAAGCGGTCGTGCAGGCGGTCGGGGCGGCCCTGCCAGAATTCGATGGTGGCGGGGGTGATGACGTAGCCGCCCCAGCAGGGCGGGCAGGGAACCGGGCCGCCGGAAAATTTCTTCTTTACTTGGGCCAGTTCCTTTTCCAAGTCGGCCCTCCGGGCCACCGCCTCGCTTTGCGGCGAGGCCCAGGCCGTCCACTGGCTGCCCTCGTGACGCTTCTGAAAATAGGCTTCCGATTCTTCCCGCGGCACTTTGGCGGCGGCCCCGCAGATGCTGACCTGCCGTTCCAGTTCGCGCCAATAAACCAGCAGGGCGACGCGCGGGTTGGCCTCCAATTCGCGCCCCTTGCGGCTCTGGCAATTGGTGAAGAACAGGAAGCCGCGCGCATCCACGCCCTTGAGCAGGACAATGCGGGCCGAGGGCTGGCCTTCTGGGCCGACGGTGGCCAGGGACATGGCGCTGGGTTCCAGCACCTGCGCGCGAATGGCTTCGTCGAACCACAATTCAAACTGTTGGATGGGGTCCGGCGCCAAATCGGTGCGGCGCAAGCCCGCCAGCGCGTATTCGCGTCTAAGATCGTCAAGTGAGGCTCTCATTTGGTTTTAACCATTCTTATCAACAAATCTGCCCATAAATTACCCTAATAATCGTCCGCCGTCAAGGCCGGCGGTGCTCTTATCCGTTGGCGGCGCCCCAAAAAAGGCTGCCGCGCCGCCGCCGCGGGCGCATCCCGGGTTTTGGCAGGGTCGCGGCGCTGCGCCGGCCTTGATCCCGATTCCGAATCGGGACGGCGTTCCTGCCTGAGAATTGTCCAAAAAGTGAGATGCGCGCCGCCGCCGCCTCTGCCGCAAAATAGGGTTGCCAGCGCGCCGGTTTTGCCCATCCTTGCGGCGTGCGCTTTGTTTGCAAAGTCAACGCCATGCAGCGGCTGGGGCGGCAGTGGCAACAGGCCGGAAAAACGGTGGTCCTGGTGCCGACCATGGGGTCTTTGCATCGCGGCCATGTCCGCTTGATCGAGCGGGCGCGGCAATGGGCGGGACGCAAGGGCCGCGTGGTGGTCAGTCTTTATGTCAATCCGGCGCAATTCGGGCCCCAGGAGGATTTTGCCGCCTATCCCCGCGATCTGCAAGGCGATCAGCGTCTCTGCCGCGCGGCCGGGGTGGATGTCCTTTTTGCGCCGGAGAACGCGGAGATGTACCCGCCCGGTTTCAGCACGGCCGTGCAGGAGGAGAAGCTGGCGGGCGGAATGGAGGGGGCGGCGCGACCGGGACATTTCCGCGGGGTGACGACGATCGTGGCCAAGCTGTTCAACGTCGTGTTGCCGGCGGCGGCGGTCTTCGGCGCGAAGGACTTTCAGCAGGCGGCGGTGATCCGGCGCATGACGCGGGACTTGAGTTTTCCGGTGAAGATTGTGGTCGCGCCGACGGTGCGCGAGGCGGACGGGCTGGCGCTGAGTTCGCGCAACCAATATCTTTCGCCCGCGCAACGGGAGCAGGCCTCGGTGCTGTGGCGGGCCATCCAGCGCGCGCAAGAGACGGTGGCCCGGCGGCCGGTGGCGGCGGCGCGGTTGAAACGGGAAACGGCCCGCCTGGTCGCGGTGCAGGCCGGGGCGCGCCTGGATTATGTCGAGTTCTTCGACCCGGAAACCCTGCAGCCCGTCAAGAAAGCCAGGCCCGGCACGCACATGGCCCTGGCCGTTTTTGTGGGCCGGACCCGTTTAATTGACAACGGGCGGCTCTAATCCGCCGCGCCCGCAGCTCAGTCGGCTTGCTAAAGCAGGAAGGCCGGGCTGGCTTGTTGCCCCGCGTTGTCCCGCTGCAAGCCCTGCGAGTGTGGAAGGCGGAGCTTCCGCCGTCACAATGACCATGGCGGACAAGACGGGGGGCAGGCTGTCCCCAACCTTTGCCGCGCGCGTTTCAGGGAAAATCCTTTAATGAACTGGAGGATAGAGACCAAACGCTGCTTCAACTTCGCGGATGCGCTGACGGCGCGGGTGATTCAGGTTAAGTGCTTCTACAGTGGCGCGGCCCTCAGCAGTCAATCCTTTGATTTGATAGCCGCAAAACCGGAAGTGTTCTGACCAGAGTTGCAGCACGGGATGAAATAACCGAACATGCCCGCCAGTCACCGGATCTGGCGCCCTAGAGCATTTCCATAAATCATGTAGCGTAGCGGGCGTTTAAAAAGAAGCCCCGGCAATCGGCGGTGGAGATGGCTTCAAAGGCAATCTTCGCCGCTTGGAGCAGTTCCTTGGCGGTTCGCGGCGCGAGACCTCGCATAATTTGTTTGACCTTGCTCCACATATTTTCGATGGGATTAAAGTCTGGCGAATAGGGCGGCAGATACAGCAGCGTTGCCCCGGCCTCTTCGATGGCTTGGCGGACTCCGGTCACCTTATGCGTGGCCAAGTTGTCCATGATGACCAAGTCACCCTTGCGCAACTCCACCACCAGCCCCTGCTGGATCCAGGCCAAAAACATTTCCCCGTCCATGGCCCCCTCAAAGAGGCAGGGGGCCGCAGGCCCGGCCAGACGAATGGCGCAGACCAGGGTGGTGGTCTGATAATGTCCCTGCGGGACGTGGGCCGCCAGTCTTCGGCCCACGGGTGACCGCCCGCAAAAACGGGTCATCTTGGTGTTGGCCCCGCTTTCATCCACGAAGACCAGTCGGGCAGGTGGGTCACTTGCCAGACGCTCATGCCAATGGGCCCGCTTTTCGGCCACGTCCGGACGGTTCTGCTCGGCGGCGCAGAGCGTTTTTTTTATAGCTCAACCCCAGTTTGCGCAGCCACAAATCCACAGTGGAGGTCCCGAAAGGGCGGTCCAGACGCGCCCCCAACTCGGCCAACGTCGCGTCGGGCTGGGCCGCCACCAGCTTTTGCAGGCGAGCCTGGCGTCCGGCGTTCAGCAGCGTTTTGCGCCCGCACAAATGGGTTTGCGGCTGGAGCGTGCCGCGCTCTTGGAACTGCTGCCGGACCCGGCGCACCGCCGCCACGCAAAAGCCGAAAAAGTCCGCGATCTCGCGGGTGCTTTTGCCTTGTTCATAGAGTTGCAGGATGCGCTCGCGCGCAGACACGGGTATCGCTCGCATGGCTCAAGCCTGCCAGCCCTCTCGCCCCAGTCAAGCTATATCATTTATGGAAACGCTCTAATGCCGCTGGCTTTATGCAGATTGCATCCAGGGCACGCCAGCGCGAGATTCTCTAAATCAGAGCGCCCACCCATGCACTGTGGGATGATGTGTTCGATGTGGAAAGTGGCTCCCTGGATGCTCTCGTGCATCAGGCAATATTGGCAACGTCCGCCAGCACGCGCCCGAACTGTGCGCGACAGTTCTTCCGGGACGCTCATTACGGCTGCCTGCCTAAAATCTGCAATGCTTCGCCGCGGACGAGCGACAGTTTCTCGCTCAATTCAACCAATGCCTCCAGTTCCTCTGTTTCAGATGCCTGTAGCAGCCCCTCGTTGTTTCGGTCCATTAGGTCCTGAAGACGATGATCCGCCTTCGTTGGAAAATGCAAATTCCCAACAGCCTCTATCCACTCAATCGGCGCGGCAATGGTTGAATTCACGGCACTATCTTAAGACAGCAAAGCGTTGCTGTCAACGGCGTTGCCGGGAAACAATCACAGCAGACATCACCGAATTCTGCTCCGCGCTTCGGTTTGAAAAACTCCCGGCCTCGTTTGAGGCGGGAGACTGCAGGGTTCTCGCAGCACAAAATCCGCAATCCGCAATCCCCCTACATTCCCATGATCTGGTAGCCGCAGTCCGCGTAGAGGACCTGGCCGGTGATGGCGGCGGCGCCGTCGCTGGCCAGGAAAAGGCCGGTGGCGCCCAGCTCCTCGGGGAGAACATTGCGCTGCAAAGGCGCGTGGGCTTCGTAGTGTTTGAGCATGTCGGAAAAGCCCGCGATGCCGCGGGCGGCCAAAGTATTGACAGGACCGGCGCTGATGCAGTTGACTCTGATTTTTTTCGGGCCGAGATCGTAGGCCAGGTAGCGCGCGCTCGATTCCAGGGCGGCCTTGGCCACGCCCATGACGTTGTAGTGCGGCACCACTTTTTCGGAACCGTAATAGCTCATGGCGAGCAGGCTCCCGCCCTCGGTCATGAGCGGGGCGGCGCCCCGGGCCAGCGCGACCAGCGAATAGGCGCTGACATCCAGGGCGGTGCGGAAGGCCTCGCGGGTGGTGTTGAGGAATTCGCCTTCCAGCGCCTCGCGGGGGGCGAAGGCGACGGAGTGCAGGAGCAGGTGAAGTTTGCCGAATTTTTGGGCGGCCTGGGAAAAAACGGCGGCGATTTCATCGTCCTTGGTGACATCGCAGGGCAGAATCAAAGCGTCGGGGCCGAAGGCGCCGGCCAGCTCCTCGACGTTGGCTTTGAGACGTTCGCCCTGGTAGGTGAAGGCCAGGGTGGCGCCCGCCTCGTGCCAGGCCTGGGCGATGGCCCAGGCGATGGATCGTTTGTTGGCCACCCCGAACACCAACCCGATTTTTCCTGCCAGTAATAACATACGTCGTGAAATTGAGTCGCCCCTGCGCCGACTTGTCAAGCTTCCCTCCTTCGGTAGCGCAGCCAGAACAGCCCGCCCAAGCCGCCGATCAACAGCAGACACACCGCAAGCGTGCCGCTGGAGGGATGGGCGGGAAAGAGCAGCAAAGCCGCGGCGGCAATGGCCGGACCGGCGCAGTTGCCGGCGCCGATGGCCGATTCATGGATGCCGCCATGCTCGCCTTTGGTTTCCCCCACGTCCATGGAATAAAAGAGGGAGGAATAATATATCAATCCCAAGGCCAATCCCAAAACCGCCTGGGAAACCACCAGCACCCAGAGGCCCGTCGCCAGCAACATGGCGCCGAAACAAAGGATCATCACGGCGTAAGCGGCCGCGAGAAAGCGGAACCGGTAGTGCCAATCCGGCCACAGCCAGAGCAGGGCAAACGCACCCGCGCGGGAAAAAAGCCAGATGGAGCAAACCACCCCGGCCAGCGTCTCACTCAGATCGAGCTGGCGGGCCAGGGTGGGAATGGTGGCAATAATAGTATTGATGGCCAGGTAAGCGCACGGATTGGCCAGCCACGCCATTTTTAGAAAGGTGCGGGCCGGGACGGGCGAGCGGCGCGCTTCGGCCGGGGGCGCGGCCAGGGGGCCGGGGTCCTCCCCCGCCGCGGCCGGCTGCCGGTTGACCAAGTGCTCCAGCCAAAATGAAAAAATCATCTCCAGGCAAAGCAAGCCGGCCGGGACGAAAAACATGCTCCGGCGGCCCCAGGCCTTTTGCATCGCTCCGCCGGTAAAATAAGCAAACGCGCTCGTCACCGCCCAGGTGAAATTGTAAATGCCGACCAGGCTGCGCAAACGGGCGCGCGTTTCTCCCTCGCTCATCAGCCCTTGCAGCGGCGGCCAGGTAAAGCACATGCCGATGGTGGCCACGACAATCAAGGCCAGGGCCGGCCCCGCCGCCGTCATCCGGCTGCCGGCGAGAAAGGCGGCGCACATGATGCCCAGGCCCAGCCGAAAAGAGGCGAAGTAGCCGGCCCTCTGGGCAAAGCGCCCCGCGTAAAAGGCAAAAATGGCATAGACCAATCCGAGCAACGCCGCCAGTTCGAAATTCTGCAATTGCCCGAACCCGAATTGATCCTGCGTGTAAAAATAAATGTAATAAAAAAAATAAGTCGTGCCCAGCGAGTTGCAACCGGCCAGTATGAAAACGCCGGTCTTCAAGCGGGGCGAGGCGACGCCGCGATGGGCCGGGCGCGGGGCATGGGCGGCCGCGCTCATCCGTGCGACGGAAGGGCCGCGGCGGAAGTTTCCGCGATGGCCTGGCGGCCATCCCAGGGCACCGCGCCGGACAGGGGCGGCTGCAGCTTTTCCGTCGCGTTCATTATTCCCCGCAGTTTAGCCGTTTTCGGCCGGCCTTGGCAATAGCGGGGAAACAAGACCATTTCATTTCGGCGGCGCTCACAGAGCGCCGCTACATGTCGTAGAGGCCCGCGTCGTGCGAGTAGCCGCCGCCGGCTCCGCCGGCGCTGTCTTCTTCGCCGCCCATCAAACCGCCCAGCACGTCGCCCATGTCCTCCTCGATTTTTTCCGGGTCTTCGCCCGCTTCCAGGCGCTTGATGGCGACATCAAATTCCTTGGGCACGCTGCCGGCGGGCATGAGGTCCTTCATTTTCTTCATCATCCGCGCCATGTGGCGCGGATTGTTTTCGTCCAGATGTTCCATGTCCCGTTCCATTTCGGCCATGGCCCTCATCATGCGCGGATCATCCGTGTCGGGCATGGGCGGGCCGGCGGGGCCGGCGTCGCTGTCGGCGGCGGCCGGCTCCTTCAGGCCGCGCGTGAGGGCGAAGCCGCTGATCTGCCGGGTCAATTTGCGATGGCCGCACTTGGGGCAGGCCAGGCACGCGGCGGGGCGCGACCTTCTTGGAAAGAAAGTTGAAAATCTTCCGGCACCTGGGACAGGCAAATTCGTAAATGGGCATAAGATGATTTTATGTGGCGTGGCGCAGTTTCTCCAATTCGGCGCCCAACGGCAACCAGTAACGCCGGTCCCGTTGCCGTGCGGCGGATTTTTGGATGGCCAGGTCCGTCTCGCGGCTAAACTCGGCCGCGCCGCACAACACGCAGGCCTGTCCGCCCATGAGCTGGGCGCGGACGCGGCGCGGGCGCATAGAAGAAAGGACTTTGCGTATCGGGTTCGGGATCAAGTGAGCCTCCCAGCGCGAGATGGGTTTGCCAGAGTTTGTCGCTTGCCAGCCAGCGTTGCACCGCGGTGAGCCGATACCAGTCGGCCCGCTCGCCTCCCACTAATTTTTCCGGCTGAATCATGCCAAATGGATAACAGGTTTAAGCCTTGCGGCGCTTGGGTGGCGGATTGACGAGCGGATGGCCGGAGAGTTTCTCGCGCTTGCGCGTCTCGGCAAAAAGGCGATGCACATCGTGGCCGTAGGAGGCCGAGAGGGTGTCCTTGATGCGCCAGATTTCCTGCAACACCAAATCGGTGCTCTGGTTGGGCTTCAGTTCTTTGGTCGCGTTACTCATACAGTTCTCCAGTCAGTTCATCCAACGTGCAAAGCACGGGAAGCGTGAAACTCGATTTCTCCGCCAAGGCCCGCATGCGCGCTTGAATGGCCGCGTTGGCAATGTGACGGCAATTCCAACTCAAAAGTATATCCATCTGGTGAACCGTGGCGAGCGCGATGTGCGCCGCATCGCGGTCGGCGTCCGGCGGCAGCAGGCCCGAATCGAGGATGTGCTGGGTCAGCGTCTCCACTTCGTCAGTCGAGCGCAGCAGCGCGATGCCGGCCATCAGCGCAAGGCGTTGCCGCGCCATCGCCGCCTCGCCGCTGGCAATCTCATCGAGAACCACCTGCGACGTGAACAACTCATGCTTTGCACGCTTCAAATCCCACCAATCTTTGGTGACTTGCTGGCGGGCAGCTTGCAGCAGGTCACGGGCCGGACGCGCCACCACGTAGCTCGGTATCGTGCTCTCGATGTAGATGCGCATGTTGCTCAGTTCCATTTGTTCGTTTGCGCTCCCGGCGGGCGGCCGAACACGGCAGGCGAGCCGCCCGCGCTGCCTTCAAACCTTCGCGTAAATCTCATTTCCCTTCTCCGCAAATTCTTTCGACTTTTCTTCCATCCCCTTTTTCAACGCTTCTTCCCCGGCGAGGCCCTGCTCCGCCGCGTATTTGCGCACGTCCTCTGTGATCTTCATTGAGCAAAAATGCGGGCCGCACATGCTGCAAAAATGGGCGGTCTTGGCCCCTTCCTGCGGCAGGGTCTCGTCATGAAATTCCCGCGCCGTCTCCGGATCCAGCGCCAGATTAAACTGGTCCTCCCAACGGAATTCAAACCGCGCCTTGCTCAGGGCGTTGTCGCGGTACTGCGCGCCGGGATGGCCCTTGGCCAGGTCGGCGGCGTGGGCGGCGATTTTGTAGGCGATGACCCCGGCCTTGACATCCTCCTTGTCGGGCAGGCCGAGGTGTTCCTTGGGCGTGACATAGCACAGCATGGCGCAGCCATACCAGCCGATCATGGCCGCCCCAATCGCGCTGGTGATGTGGTCGTAGCCGGGGGCAATGTCGGTGGTGAGCGGGCCCAGGGTGTAGAAGGGCGCTTCGTGGCACCATTCCAGTTGCCGGGTCATGTTTTCGTGGATGAGGTGCATCGGGATGTGGCCGGGGCCTTCGTTCATCACTTGCACCCCGTGCGCCCAGGCCCGCGTGGTCAGGCCGCCCTGCGCCTCAAGTTCGGCGAATTGCGCCTGATCGTTGGCGTCGGCAATGGAACCGGGGCGCAGCCCGTCGCCGATGGAAAAACTCACGTCGTAGGCGGCCATGATCTCGCAAATCTCGTCCCAGTGTGTAAAGCAGAAGTTTTCCTGGTGATGGGCCAGGCACCATTTGGCCAGGATGGAGCCGCCCCGGCTGACGATGCCGGTGGCGCGCCGCGCCGTCAGGGGGATGAACCGGAGCAGGACGCCCGCATGAATGGTGAAATAATCCACCCCCTGCTCGCATTGCTCGATGAGCGTGTCGCGATAAATCTCCCAGGTCAGCTCCTCCGCCTTGCCGCCGGCTTTTTCCAGGGCCTGATAAATGGGCACCGTGCCGATGGGCACCGGCGAATTGCGCAGAATCCATTCCCGCGTGGCGTGGATGTTTTTGCCGGTGGACAAATCCATCACCGTGTCGGCGCCCCATTGGATGGCCCAGCGCATTTTTTCCACCTCCTCCTCAATGGAGGAGGCGACGGCGGAGTTGCCGATGTTGGCGTTGATTTTCACCAGGAAATTGCGCCCGATGATCATCGGCTCCAATTCCGCGTGGTTGATGTTGCACGGGATGATGGCCCGCCCGCGCGCGACCTCGTCCCGGACAAATTCGGGGGTGATTTCCCTGGGGATGGCCGCGCCGAAGGACTGGCCGGGATGCTGAAAGCGCAGCGGATTTTCGCCGGTTGCCTTTGCGGCGCTGCCTTCGCGCCCCATGTTTTCCCGGATGGCGATGTATTCCATCTCCGGCGTGATCAGGCCCTGGCGGGCGTAGTGCAGTTGCGTGACCACCTTCCCCGGCCTGGCCCGGAGCGGCCCGGCCGCGCGACCCGGGATTTCCCCGACATCGCCGCGGCGCAAAACCCAGGCGCGGCGCAACGGGGGCAGGCCGTGCTCGACGTCGCCGTGAAAAGTTTCGTCCCCCCACGGGCCGCTGCAATCATAGACCCGCACCGGCTCATTGTTTTCCATGCCGTCGAACGTTTTGGTGGGGCTGAGGGTGATTTGGCGAAAGGGAACGCGCAGATCAGGATGCAGACGGCCGGGGAGATGAATTTTCCTGGAGCGGGGCAGGGCGCCGTTCTTGCGCCGTTCCATCGAACTATTCGGTGCTTTCATGTTTAACTTTCGCGACGAAGAAAGCCCGGACAAGCGCTTCCCTTCGCCAGCATTACCTGGATCAGGTTCAACGGGTCATTTGCACTGCAAAACTCTCAGCCAACGGCCTTTGGGCGGCCGGCTCCCCGCACTGGGCCACAATACCCGCCCCCGGCCCGGGCGTCAACCCCATCAGTTCTTCTGCCCGATCTCCAGGCGCTTGAGGTCCTCGGCCAGAAATTGCGCGACGTCCTTGAACTTTTGCGCGTTGGCCGGATTCACCTCCATCAACGTCTGGTGCGCTTTCAAACAAGTCCGGGCCAGTTCCACCGCGCTGGCCGGGTCCCCTTTGGAGAGCGGCTCAAATTTGTCCGACAAGGGGCCGGCGGAGCCGCCGATTTTGAAGAGATGGGCCACGCCCAGATTCTCCAGCGTTTCGCAAATGCGCGGGTTGGCGTTGATCAACTCCAGCGGCTGCGCTTCGCCCGCGGCGTTGGTTAATTGCAGGCTGATGCCGGCCAAAACGCCCAAAAACGTGCTGTCCATCATCCGGCACCCGCACAGATCAATCAGGAAATGCGAGTAGCCGCGCTCCCACAATTCCGCGATCAGTCTTTTCAGATCCACCGTGCAGGTGAAATCGGCCCGCCCGCTGACCTGGAGGCACACCGTCCGGTCAAAGACCGCCACCATCAGTTTTGCCGGCGTATTTTCCATGAGAACGACACTTTAAAAATCGGGCGCGCGGCCCGGGCTGTCAAGCCGCCGCCCGGACGGGGGCGGCCCGGCTGGCGGCGGGACGGCTGACAATTTGGATGAGGGTTTGCTGCAAGAGCAGGGACGCATCCAGATTGCGCGAGATGAATTTCTGGTTGCATTCCAGCAGCAGGTCCATGGCCTGGATCAATTCGGCCTGGGTGTAGTGGCGCGCCTGCCCCAGCGCGCGGAACAAGACATACGGGTTGATCGCCAACGGGTTGAATTTCCGGTCCTCCGGCAGGGCGTCCGCCGGCACGCGGGCCAACTGGCCTTTGAACCGGTTGAATTCCTTTTCCGGCTTCAACCACCCTTGCGCCATCATCTCCCTGACCAGCAGGAGCGCGCGCACCTTGCTGATCAATCCATAAAGCAGGCCGATTTCGTTGCGCTTGGGGTCCCGCTGGATTTCCCATAATTCCTCGTCCAGACAGTGCAGGACGGCGGCCAGATTGCGTTCGCCCAGGGCGTCGCCCAAGGCAAAGGCGCGCGCCTGTTTGTTGCGGGTCACGACGGCGGCGACGTCCCCGGCCTCGATCCGGGTCCGCGCGCCGGCATATAAAACCAGCTTCTCCACCTCGCTGGCCAGCAGGCGGGCCTGCGGGCCGGTGAACGCCACCAGTTGCTCCAGCGCTTCCTCGGAGATGTCTTGTTGGGCCTCGCCCAAGGCCCGCCGGACCAGGGCGGCGGCTTCCTCGTGCCATTCGCTTTCCTTTTCCGACCAGCCGGCAAAAGCTTCCACCGCGCCGATTTTCTCCAGGGCTTTGTAAAAGGATTTTCGTTTGTCCACCTTGCCGGCGCTGACCAGCAGGCGCACATTGTCCCAGCGGAACGATTTCAGTTCCTGGGCCAGTTCCCCCAGGGCCTCCGTCACGGCGGCGGCCAGGGCCGTCCGTTCCTCGCCCAGAAAATTGCAGTTTTGCAGCCAGACCACTTTGGCGCTGCCGAAAAAAGGCAGCGTTTGCAGTGCCTCGCGCAAACGGGCCAGGGCCTGGAGGGCCTCGCCGCTATTGTTGACCGACGCGTCAATCATCTCGTGATCCTGCCCGCCCAGCTCCCGGCTCCACTTCTGGAACACCTGGCGGGCGCGCTGCTTGACTCCAAATTCATCCTCGCCGCAGACCAGGAGGACGGAGGATTCAGCCATGACGGAAGGGGGCATGAAAGTGGCCGGGTTTACTCCGGTTCCCCGGATTCGCCCCGGCTTTCGTTGATCTGGTCCAGATACACCGTCATGTCTTCGACCTGCTCAAACAGGGAGGCCGCCACGTAGATCTTGCTCTTCTGCGAGGTGGCCAGCGCCAGGCAATCGCTGGGCCGCGCGTCAATCTCCACGATTTTGCGGCCCAGCTCGTTTTCCTGGTGGAGGATAAGCCGGGCGTAATAGGTCGAGTTTCTCAGTTCGGTGATGACCACCCGCTCGATGGTGACGCTGAACCCCTTGAAAATATGGTTGATCAGATCGTGGGTCAGGGGGCGTTCATTGGGGATGTCGCGCAAGAACATGCTGATGGCGTTGCCGATGTTGCGCTCGACCTGGATGACAAAAACCTTCTGCTGATTGCCGACGAAAATGGCCCACCCGCTGTTGGCCGGCACCATCCCGCGGATTTCCACGGGCAATACTTCACTCTTCATGCTCCAAGATTAAGCCGCGCCGGGAAAAAAAACAAGTCAGCGATGCACAAATTGCGGCTTGGGGCAAGGCTGCCTCATCAAGGGAAATCTCCCCCCTCTTCTCCCTCTCCTTGGAGGCGATGGCCGGGGTGAGGACGAGCTTTATCATCTCCGCGCAGCGCTAATTCCTCCAACTTCCCCCTCTCCCCTGTCCTCCGTCCTGTCCTCCGTAAGCCCTGTGGAGGAGGAAAGCCCTATGAAGGAGGAAGGCCAGGCGAAGGCGGATGGAGGAGACGGCCAATGCGTCGCCGGAAGCCGTTTCCACTCCTCCCACCCGGGAGGGCGCTCAGTCCCCTGAGCGCCGCGCCCACCTTCGCCAGTCCAACCCGCTCCCATTCCCCTGCGGCAGGGCGAGACTCCGTCGAGCCGTGACCTTCCCGGCCCGTGCTTCCATTCCGCCCCGCTCAACCCTCTCAAATCGTCGAAGACCGGCTGCCCCGCGCCCCGATCATGGCCAGCAGCAAGGAATTTGAACCATCCCGATGGAATCGGGAGATGGCACGGATAAGAAAATGCAGAATGCAAAATGCAAAATGCAGAATTCCGAACCCGTATAATCCGTGAAATCCGTGGTAAAACCTCCAAAAAAATGAGCGGCTCCGACGGATTCCAGTTAAAAGCCCCATCAGCCGGCACACCGCGCCTCATGGCCTTAGAAAAAGCTTCCGCCATCGCGACGCCCCCAATATCAGTCCGGCCTTTGCCGCTCCGGGCAAGCCGCTGGCCTTAAGCCTGCTCGCTCAGTTTTCTGTTGGCTGCCCCGGCCACAGGCTGGGTCTGTGCAGGGTACACGGTACAGGTTCTGAACCTTAAGCCAGGTTAGGAATCCTGCGCTACGAAAGGCCAATTCCACCGAAAACAGCGAAGAACCGGAATTCGGCTTTTAACGTGTTTATTTGCAACACCTTATAGCATTTCCAGTTCGTAACTGCACTTTGGCCAAGGCGATTGGCGGCGGTCGCAGACCGACGCCACAGTGCAAAAGCAAACCGGAAAGGGTATCAGCCCCAATGCCCTTCACTCGAAGCGCAGCACGGTGAAGGAATGGGGCGGAAACAGGCGCGTGGTCTGGCCGAGCTTGATGCCGTGCCGCCACTGGCTTTGCTTGGGCGCGATTTGATCGGAATTGGCCGCCGTGTTCACCGCGTCAACTGTGCCGGATAATTCCATTGCCTGGGCGACGGATTTGTCCGGAACAAATCCCGCCAGATGAATCTGGGCCATGACCTCCTGGTTCAGCACGTTGACGACCTGCAGCACCAGCGTCTTGCCGTCGGCACTGCGGGTGGCGACCGCATCAAGCCCGCCTGCCGCGCCAGCCACGTCGCACTTGACCAATTGGGGCAGGTAATTATGCGAAAGCATTTGGGTGACGTAACCGGGCGGCTGGAGCCAGACCTGGGACGGGTTGAGGAAGAGCAGCCCCTGGTTCCAACCGTTGTCGTTCTGGCCGTCGGGCTGGAGACCGTTGGCGGAGGTGGCGATGGGAATGCGTCCGTCGCGCTCGAGGGCGAGGATGGCCTGGGCGTTGGCCAGCGCGCGTTTCTGGGCGTGGTTGCCGGCGTTGAACTCGAAGACCACGACCTTGTGCCTGGCGCCATCGGCAATCCTGGCCAGCGCATCGGCAAAGGAGAACATGCCCGCCAGCGAGGTATTGGTGGCTGCGGGCTGTTCGGTGTTCACATGGACATCGAACCAAACCTCGCCGTTGCTGGCCTTGGCAAGCTGAAGAATCCGCTGATGGGCGGCCAGGGTGGCAATCCTGGAAGCCGCGCCAGAAAAATGGAACGGATCTTCAATGGGTTTGTCATAAGCAAAATCCCCAACCACCGGTATGATGTCCTTGTCCTTCGCCCAAATAGCCTTGGCCAGCGGCTCAAACTTGTCGGCATATTTTTCGTCCACGCGTTCCTCATTGCCCAATTCGATGTAGCGGAGGCGATAGGGCTGCGGATGTCCGTCCGCCACCCGGCGGCGGCCCCAGGGGGAATCGGCCGGGCCTTTGGCGTATTCGATGAAGTCGGCCATGTCCTGGGGCGTCTCACCCATGTTGAAGGCGGGAATATATTCAAAGCCGGCCGCCTCGCAAAAATCCATGAAGTCCGGGATGCCCCATCCATCGGTGGAGTAGCGATACCAAGTGCCTGAGTAGGGAGGACGGCGGTCGCGCGGGCCGATCATGTTCTTCCACTTGTAACCGGTTTTGTTGACCATGGATCCCCCGTAGCGCAGGACCGTGATGCCTTGTCCGATCAACCCTTCGGCGACATCCCGGCGCACGGGCAGGCCCTGAAAGCGGCCCCACTGGCCCGGCTGGAGGAAGGCGTGACCGAGCGTGACCGAGCCGGGCTGCTCCAGCGACAGGGTGAAGCGGCCGGCGGGGGTGGAAGCGTCCGGCGCCAGGGTGAAATCAACGCGCTGCCACTCGTTGCTCGCCACGACAAGCTGTGTCCGCGCATAGACCTGCGAACCATCCCGGCTTTCCAGGGCCGCCGCCAACTCTGTCCTTTTTTCGGCGCGCGCCCACACATAGCCTTCGTAGGGCTGGCCGGCGACAAAATTCATGCCCCAGTGATTAAGCCCCTGGTTCTCGACGCCCCATTGCCCAATGCCGGAATCGAAATGCACCTGCTGCGATTGCCGGCCTGCAAAAGGCCGCTCGGAAACCAAGGCAAAACGGCCCGCCGCCGTGCCGCGCTGCGCCGCCCGCCACATGCCGCTGAGCTGGGCTTCCGGGGCGGAGGCCGGCGGGGCCGGCTCCTGGAAGCTCTCCCCAAAGATCATCTGGCTGTAAAGCCCGCCATAGATCTCGTGATTCACATCCTCTATGCACGCGCCGGTCAGGAGACGCGACACAGGTCCGAGGGCGTCATCGGCCTTTACGTAGATGGCGCCATCCCCGGCGAAAGCCGAAAGGGCCGTTCCCATCCACATCGGAGCCAGACGCAGGAAAAAACAAACACCTTCCCTGCTGCGTTTGGAGAATGAGACTTTGTCAGGCTTCATGGATGTACTTAACGGGCTGAGGGTAAGGCCTGCCACCGCCAATTGGCAATCACTCTTGCGGAAGCGTGCAAGTGCGCGGGTGTCATCAAAGGGGTTACCCATAGCTTTGTCCAATAAAATGCGTAATGACATGTAAATCATTGGGTTATGGATGGGTCTATACAGGGCCACTATACCCTCTCACCATGACGCCCGTGCGATGCCAGCGCCCTGAGAAACCACGCCCCAACGACCTTCCGCCGCACTTCCTGCCATGCAGCCTTTAGCCTTTAGCCTTTAGCCTTTAGCCTTTCCTCCGCCGCCCCTCCCCTCCGTGTCCTTCGTTTCCTACTGTTCAAAACCCTTGGTTCCTCCTGTGCTTATCCGCGCCATCCGCGAAATCCGCGGTAAAACCTTTGCAAAAATGAGCGGCTCTGACGGATTCCAGTTGAAAGACCCATCAGCCGGCACGCCGTGTTAGCGCCGGTTTGAAAATGAGGCGAAAATGCCGGTTTGAAAATGCGGATGGGTGATCGGTCTTAGGAGCGCTGCTGGGTGTCCCGGCCGAAATGCCGGATCAGTGGATCAGTTCCGTTTTCCCGAGGCGTCCCCGCCTGTAAATCGGCGCCAGCAATCCTCGTTCCCACTGCCAGGCATCTTGCTGGAGACCAAGTTGGGGTCATGTACTAATAAATTGTTGCTCAGAGGTGAAAAGTGAAAAATAAATCCAAAGGCGGCACGAGTCCTGAATCCAAGCCAGAAAACGAACATTCCATCCAGAACCTGCGCCGACGTTACAGAGCGATGGTCATTCGCAGTCTGATTCTGCGAGGTCCAAAACTCTCTTTATCCGGTCCGTTATTGCCCTCCGCTCGCCCTCGGAAAACAGATGTTCAAACGGCGCAAGCGGAAATAAATACACTCCGTCCCCTCTCCCGACGAGAGTTGAAAATTTACCACAGCCATCCCACAGGAAATTGGAAAAAAGTGTTGGCTTGACCATTTGAACCTGCCACAAGGCAGGCATGAAAAACAAAAAAATCA
This sequence comes from uncultured Verrucomicrobiae bacterium, assembly GCA_963707025.1. Classification (GTDB taxonomy): domain Bacteria; phylum Verrucomicrobiota; class Verrucomicrobiia; order Limisphaerales; family Palsa-1400; genus JBEKOF01. The sequence goes on from CAVPOM010000016.1 coordinate 63,395, forward strand.
AACCAACACGGTCCCGGTTTAACGTTTTGCGCCAGATTTGCAATCTCATTCCTGCGCATGAAGTCTCCAAAATAGCGCGGGAGACCGGGGCTCTGGATAAGTCGCGCACCTTCAGTCCGTGGAGTCACACGGTCAGTTTGCTGGACGCGCAACTCACCCATTGCATCGGACTCAACGATCTGTGCGACTCGCTGCAATTGCATTCCGGGCCGCTGTCCACTTTGCGCGGCGCCAGCGCCCCCAGCCGCAACGGCCTCTCCCACGCCAACCGGGAGCGTCCGGCCCAGATGGCCGAACAACTCTTCTGGCGGGTCCTGGAGCATTTGAAAGCACAGACGCCCGGCTTTGCCGCGGGCCAGCGCCGTGGCCCCGCCTTCCGTTTCAAGATGCCCATCCATGTGATTGATAGCACGACCATGGAACTGGTGGCCAACTGCCTGGACTGGGCCAAGCACCGCCGGCGCAAGGCCGCCGCCAAAACCCATATGCGGTTGAATCTGCAGAATCTTTTGCCCGGTTTTGTCATTGTGGACACTGCCGCCGAGCACGACAACCGACGGGCGCGGGAACTGTGCGCCGACTTGAAGAGCGGCGAAATCGCCTTGTTCGACAAGGGTTATGTGGACTTCGGCCACTTGCGGGATTTGGACGGGCGCGGGGTCTTTTGGGTGACGCGGGCCAAGGAGAACATGGGCTATGAGGTGGTGCGGAAAATGCCCGCCTCCAGAGACCCGAAGATTTTGCGCGACGAAGTGATCGTCCTGAGCAACGAGAACAAACCCGCGCCGGAGTTGATGCGCCGGGTGGTGGCGCTGGTCGAGATTGATGGAGAGGAACGGGAAATGACCTTCCTGACCAACAACCTGGAGTGGAGTCCGCGCAGCGTGGCCGACCTTTACCGCTGCCGCTGGCAGATCGAAGTCTTCTTCAAACAAATCAAGCAGACCTTGCAGTTGGCGGATTTTCTGGGCCACAACGCCAACGCCGTGCGCTGGCAGGTGTGGACGGCGCTGTTGACCTACGTGCTGTTGCGCTACCTCAGTCACCTCTCCAACTGGGCGCACAGCTTCACCCGGCTGTTCACGATTTTGCGGGCGGCGCTCTGGGAGAAATATGATCTGCTCAATTTGCTGGCGTGCTATGGGACAGCAGGCGGCAGCTTTCGCCACTTGGCGCGGCCCGAGCAGGCGTATTTCCCCGGCTTCCAATAAAGCTATGGGACAGCACACGCGCCCAAACAGGCGCATACCAAACCCAAAAGCCAAACTCGGAAAAATCAAAATCTCATTTTACCCCGAAGACCAATTAAACCCTTGCAAATGAACAGGTCAGCACCAGACTTTTCCCCTTATGAGACGGGTGTGAAAATTTACTTTGAAGTAAATCGTTATCTAGTTGGTGGGGGAACAGAATCGTATATTGGTTGAGGGGCGTATAATCGAGGCACTGCTTCCTGTCCTTCAGGAACTTGAACAGGGTTGGAAAGCGAGCTTTGAGCAGAAATTCAGTCGTGGAAACGATGAGGTATTTGTTCATAATTCATGCTGGGAATCAGACGCCAAAAAGCGGGGAGATGTCAAGCGTTGAGCGCCATCATTCTTTTGGCGTGTTCTTGATCCGAAATGAATCGGTGACGGAGAGGACTTTTTTGATGTCGCTGTCCTTTGGGTTCTGAATTTCGAGCCATCCCACGCCTTCTTGGACATACAAGATCGAACGCCTGCGACTTTTCAGAAACTCCCGTAAAAGGCCGACGATCAAAGCGACGGTGGCTGATTGAAACATGGCAAGTTCGATCAAATCCGTAACATCCTTGGAGTTGGCCGCCTCAAACCCGCGCTCGCACACAATACCCATGCTGGACGCCAGTTGCATAATCTCAACAACATCGTCTTTGGAGGCGGATATGTGCGGCGAAAGCTCTGAGGCCAACAGAGCGGCCTCCGATGCGGCAGAGTGCCACTTCTTTACGAAGGCGACCTTGAGCACGTCCGGGTGGTCATTCACGTATTCAAAAAACCACGCGAGCATCCCGTCCCACTTTTGCCAGTCACCTTTGGGAAAAAGATGCCAGCCGAGTTGCGCCAGCGTCCGATCTCCCTTCTCGAAATTGTGGAGCGCCGATGTTGTGAACCAATTGGACTCATCGTTCTTGCCTCCCGCCGCTTGGGCTTCGCCGTGGTCAACTGAGGTGGACCCCATCCTTTAGACCACGGAGCGCATGAAATAAGCGCGACTTTTGCCGATTGCTGTCATTACTAATTGTAGTTGACTACTGTTCATTCCGTGTTTCAAAACCCTTTCGAAAAGAGAGAACGAGCGATGCGGAGCACTGCCCGTCCTCCCTCTCCGTTTTCTTAGGGTTCTCAACTCTACCGCCGCAGGCGGTCTGATTTCAAGCCTTTTCCTGCCGCCTGCCTCTCTGTCAAGTGCTGCGATCGCTCCTGCCTCTGGCAGGTTGCATCGCTTCCCATTTGGCCGGTTGGGCTCCATGCGTGCCGGGATCAAAATACGCGTCCGCCGGCGTCGCATAGCCCAACGCCTGGTGCGGTCGTTCCCGGTTGTAGCCGTCAAACCACCGGCCCAGTCCGCGCCCTGCCGCCAACCCGTCGCCATAGTCTTGCAAATAAATGTCCTCATACTTGGCGCTCCGCCACAGCCGCTCGATAAACCGGTTGTCCATCCAGCGACCCCGTCCGTCCATGCTCACGTCCACCCCCGCCGATTCCACCGCATCGATAAACATCGGGGAGGTGAACTGCGATCCCTGGTCGGTATTGGAAATCAACGGCGCCTGACGCCCCGCCCGCAACGCCGCCTCCCAAGCGTCCACACAAAAGTCCGCCTCCAACGTGTTGCTCAAGCGCCATCCCAGCACGTAACGACTCCACCAATCCATCACCGCCACCAAATACATAAACCCAGTTGCCATAGGCACATACGTAATGTCCGAACACCAAACCTGATCCGGTCCCGTCACTGCCAAATTGCGTAACAGATACGGATAAATCTGGTGCCCCATCTCCCGCAGACTCGTCTTGGGCTTGGCGTAAATCGCCTCGATCCCCATCAACCGCAGCAGCCGCACCACCCGTTTGCGATTGATGGTCAAACCCTCCCGGCGCAACAGCACGGTCAGTTTGCGGCTGCCATAAACCGGGTGGTCCAAATGCATCTGGTCCAACCGCCGCATCAGCGCCAGGTTCTCCTCTGTCTCCGGACAGCACTGGTAATAATAACTGCCACGGCACACCGCCAGCAGCTCGCACTGGCGCCGCACGCTGAGCTGCGGATCGGGAGCGATTAAACATGTTAAAGCCCCAGTTGCCTGGACTTTTTTTTAAGCCAGTCCAAGTCCACCGTCAGTTGGCCAATCTTCTCATGCAGTTGGGCAATCAACTGTTCCTGATCCTCCGTGCGGGGTTGCCCGGGCTCAAACAATTCGGGCATGTGATCCCGAATCGTCGCCCGCCACTGCGTGACCTGCGCCGGATGCACCGCATACTCTCGCGCCAATTGCGCGACCGTCTTCAGCCCCACCAGGGCTTCGAATCCCACTTTGGCCTTGAAGGCCGCACTGTGTCTTTTCCGTTTTGCTTTCATAAGTCTGCTCTTTCTTATCTACAGCAAACCGGCAAAAATCGAAACTTACCTGTGGTCTAAAAATAGGGGTCCAGCTCACCGATCACCGCTGGACAATTGAGGAACTCGTTGAAAAAGCCACGTCAGCAACAATCCGTTAGTACACCACCCAAGTTGGGCAAATCGTCTGATAAAGGTTGACTTGCCAAAGTTGAACTTGCCAAGTTTTAATATGTCGGCGGCGCCGGGGAACCGTAACCAGTCCAGCTTTTATGCCGAAAAACGGCCATTCATTGAGTTCCCTGTCTCCGGGTTCGTTTTGCTTCTGGTCATAGTATGATTAAATTTCAGACCCGGAGCGAGGCACGGAAGCCCCTGCCACCGAAGTAAGACTCCGCGCCATTGTGATAGATGAAGACACGGCCAAAACGGCGATCACCAAAAATGGCGCCGCCTAGTTTTCTGACATCCGCAGGTGTTTTGAGCCAGCTTGACGATTTCGTATCGAAAGCCCCGAGTTTCTGCAACTCGTGGTATTGTTCTTCGGTCAAAAGCTCGGTGCCCATGGCTGTGGCCACACCCACGGCGCTGTTTTTCGGCTTATGTTCCTTCCTGGAATCCAGCGCCTCCCGGTCGTAACAAAAATTATTGCGGCCTTGGGGAGTTTCCGGTGAACAATCAAAAAAGATGCATTCGCCGGTTTTTGCATCGTGACCAACTACATCCGGTTCGCCACCGGTTTTTTCCATTTCATTAAGCGACCACAGTTTGTCAGGATTAGCTTCCAGCCTGGCTTGCATCTTCGCCCAGGCCACACCTTTGTGGCGGTTCATGTTTTGCTCGAAACGGGCTTGCAGGGCGCGGAGGAGTTTCTCGCGTTGTTCCGGAGACATTTCCTTTTTGTTGTTATTCATGGTGTTCGCATATGGGATTCAAGTGCCTTGGGCTATTTTGCTCAAGCATTTCCATCAATCCGTCGGCGGGACGCCGACGGCCGCGGGCGAGAGGTTCGCTCCCCGTGCAGGGAATTCTGGATGGCTTCGCCATGAAGCGCTATTTTAGTTTGCCAGCCACCGCCTGTAAACGGTTATGTGCCATATTGATGCCCTGCGGCATCCCTATTTTCAGCACCTGATCGCGGTGGGCGACTGATTCATAGATGACGTGCATGTTGAGTCTGCTGGTGTCGTCGGTGAGTCGCTCAAAGTGCAGGAATTCAAGCTGGACGCCAAATGGGGTGTTTTCCATTTCAAAGGTGCGGGTGATTTTCTGGTTCGGGGTGAACTGATGGATGACCCCGTTGAACGCGTATTTGTTTCCTTTCGGATCGGTTGTTTCAAATTGGTAACTGCCGTGCTTCTTGCATTCGAGTTTGAGCACTTTGGTTCCCATCCATTGCTCCACCAGGCCGGGATCCTCGTGCGCCTTGAAAAGCAATTCCAAGGGCAGATCAAACTCCCTGGTGATGAGCACTTCTTGCTTGCCGTCTTGGGCATCGATTTTTGTTTTGTGTTCCATATCGTTTTATTTCTTGGTTTTGACTGCTTTCATTATTGTTTCCAGTTTATTGAACCGGTCGTCCCACACTTTGCGGAACGGTTCGATAAAGTCGGCGACTTTATTCATTTGTTTGGCATTGATGTGATAGTAAATTTCCCGGCCGTTTTGCATTGGTGTGAGCAATTCGCACTCGGCCAGGATTTGGATGTGCTTGGAAACTGTCTGGCGTGAAGATTTGAAATTGTCGGCAATGGCGCCCGGCGTCAAGGCCTGCACCGCGAGCAGGGTGAGAATGGCCCTCCGGGTCGGGTCGGAGATGCCTTGAAAAACGTCTCTTCTGGATTGCATTATGCAGTTATCTGACTGCGAATATATATGCAGTTATGTGACTGCGCAAGTGTTTTTTTGAACTTTTTTAGGGGAACGGGTTTCAGATGTAAAAAACCATAATCTAAGAGGAGGCGGCGTGGTTGATTGGCGAGCTTTACACAGTCGTCGTGGCGCTGCTGATAGCGCCCGGAAAAGGCTTGCAAAATCGCGGGGAAAGTAACAAAGTCAAGAAAGGCCTGCGTCGGTCGTGGGCTGCTAACCCAAAAGGCGAATCCCGATTGAGTTTATGGCTGATCAGGATGTTTGGGCTACGCCAGAAGGACCGTTCAAAGGGGTCAAAGCGGTCAGACCATAGCTTTGTCCAATAAAATGCGTAATAGCCTGCAAATCATGGAGTTATGGATTGGTCTATACAGGGCCACTTTACCCTCTCACCATGACGCCCGTGCCATGCCAGCACCCTGAGAAACCACGCCCCAACGGCCTTCCGCCGCACTTCCTGGCATTCAGCCTTTAGCCTTTAGCCTTTAGCCTTTCCTCCGCCGCCCCTCCCCTCCGTGTCCTCCGTGTGCTCCTGTTCAAAACCCTTGGTTCCTCCTGTCCGTGAAGGCGAAATGATGCGCGAGGTTCGCGGGCGCGCCAGACAAACCAGCAAATGGGACAGGGCCATTCCACTAATTGGACAACCGCAGCAGAGCAAGCTCAAAAATGAATTATGGATGCGTCAGCGATTGACGCTGGATCAAGCAGTCTCAAATTCGGCCTGTGCAGCGAGGATATCCGGCATTTTTGCCATAGGGGTGAGCAAAAGCGAAGCCTCGCGATGCACTTGCGGAAATTCGGAATTGGCAAGCCTCTCCAGTCAAATCAATTGATTCTGTCTTCTCCGTCTCTCTGGCTCCCAAATGGCTAAAACGCCCCGCAGGGATGGCATGGCTGCTGCTCCTGAAAACCGAGCGGCGCAGAACTTCCGGGCGAAGCCCATGGCAAAGCGATGGATTTGCGACGGAATGCTCCGGTTTATGAACACCATCTTGCATGGTTTAAGCGGACTGAAGGTCGCAACTGGGTTGCTTCCGGCAACACTGGCGGCGCTCTTTTTATTATATTGCCATCTCTTCTGGAAACGAATCTCCCCTGATTATTCCCAGTCCTCTCGATCCGCACGGACTAAAGGCGCTTTTGGCATGCCTGGCGACGCGATGGAACAGCCCATTCTTAGAGAATCGGCATGAAAGCGCCCGCATGGAAAATGGCCCTCCTGCACTCGAGCTGAAAGAACCAAGTCGAATTAGACCGTCCGCGGCGCAGCGCGGTTTGGCATGTTGCGGCCCCTGGTCTCAAAAACAGTGTTCGTCTCGCCTGCATGGCGGCCCTCTGCCTTGTGAGTTCTTTTGCCGCTGCCCAGATCAATCAACCCATCACGCTTTCGGAAGACCCGAGTGACGCCGACTGGATGTCCTCCCGAGCCGGAGAGTGGAGGATGGGGATTTCATCCGAGTACTCCTCGGTGGGGGCCGGCGCCGTCAATTTCAACGGCATCAAGGGCTATTCCGGCCTGCAAGAAGTTGACACCCGTTCCATATCCGAAGCTCCGCTGTACAAAGACTGGTTCGTTCCTTTCGGCCTTGTTTTGCGCAACCTTTCCCTCGGCCCCGTCCCTGGCGCGCCGATCCCCAGCGACATCAATACGCTCGGCGTCAAATCCGGCCTGGGCTATCACTTGAATGATGATTGGACGATTACCGGTTCCATCGGGTCGCGCTTTTACCGTCTGGATGCGGTGGATAGCAGCGGCATCGGCGTTGGGCGCTCCGTGCGGGCGACTTACCAGTGGGCACCCAATCTGACGCTCACCTTGGGCCTGGCCGTGGATCCGAACCGCGACCTGCCAATTCTGCCGCTGGGCGGCTTGAGATGGGGCATTCGGAGCAACCTCACTTTGAATCTGACTTTTCCAAGATCAGGACTGGTTTACCGGCCCAGTGCCAATCTGAAGCTCATGGCGGGCTTTGACGGCGATTTCGCTGTCTTCCGCGCTCAGAACAATTTAGGGGACAACATTGGAATGCCGCAATACAACAACGGGTTGGGAACCTATCGCGAATTCCGCCTCGGTGCGGGCGCCGAATATCGGATTAAGGGCGGGTTTTCGGCCTCCATCAAAGGCGGCTATTCGTTCGACCGTCAACTCGACTACCAGCGAATTGGCCAGACTGTGAATTTCGGCTCCGCTCTTTTTATTCAGGCCGGGTTGAAATATCATTTTTGACCAGGCCAGGGAGCCTTTTCTGTCTCAGGATTACAAACGACTTATTCTGGGGCCTTGTGATTGTGAAGGCGTCAAGCCCGGAAAGCTCCACTGAAGGAGGAAGGCCCGGCGACGGTGGATGCCCTCCGCTCCTTTCACTCTTCACCATTCTAAATTCACAATTCTTCACTCCGGGGCTTGACAAAAATTAGAACCTATGGTTGAATCCTCAGCGTGAGACACGTAGGCAGAGTCCAACGCCGCTTCCGGGAGAAGGCGGCCAGCGCAGGCGCGGCGGGCGGGGAGAAATCGCCGGCGCGTTGTCAGGCGCGCCAACCCCGAAATGGAGGGCGGCCCGTTCGAGTTGTTTTCACCTGGTTTCACCTAATTTCACCTAATTTCACCTGGTTTCAGCTAGTTTCACTTCCCGGACATGGGGGGGCCAGGCAGCCAACCGCTTTTCTTCCCGGGACGAACACAATTCCCACAGGATTTTTTACCATCCCGATGGAATCGGGAGATCACACGGATCAGGACGACATCACTCCACCACTCCAGCACTCCACCCCCCCCATCGCTCCCTTCCGTGGCGTCCCCATCGTGCCCAATCGTGCCTAATCAAGGTGTTTTTTAATATGGACCCATGCAACCCAAGCCCGGATTTCGCCAGGAAGATTCTGTCCGCCGCTGACCTGCCCGCCTGGCGCGAAGAACTGCGCCGCCGCGGAGGGAAATTGGTCGCGACCAACGGCTGTTTTGATCTGTTGCACCTTGGCCATGTCAGTTATTTGCAACAGGCCCGCCGCCTGGGCGATGCCCTCCTGGTCGGCCTGACCAGCGACGCCCAGGTCCGCCAGCTCAAAGGCCCCGGACGCCCCGTCAACCGCCAGGCCGACCGCGCCGCCGTGGTGGCGGCGCTGGAATCGGTGGACGCCGTCTTCGTCTTTCCCGAGCGGGACGCGCGCCATTTCCTGGAAGCCGTCCGGCCCGACATTTATGCCAAAGGCGGCGATTACACGCTGGACACCATCAACCAGGACGAGCGGCGCCTGCTGGAAAAGATGGGCGTCAAAATCGTCATTCTCCCCGCCGTCCCCGGCCAATCCACCAGTGCGACGCTGCGCCAGTTGAAAGTTTGACGTTTCTCGCCGCACGACTAAACTTACCCCATGCCATCCGACATCTTCCAGGCCAGCCGTTGGACCAGCGGCAATCATTTGTTCCCCACGGTCGTCGAGGTCACCGACAAATCGGTCATGCGCCGCAAGCGTGCCTGGTTCAATGTGGATGAAATGAGCATCACCATTTCCAAAGTCGCCTCCATCCACATCAAAACGGGAATTCTCTGGTCCAAAATTCTCATCGAATCCAGCGGGGGGAGCGATCCGATGGCCAGCCACGGCCACACCAAGGCCGACGCCCGCCGCATCAAGGATTTGATTGAAAGCTATCAACATCGCGGCCCCGCCGGGCCGGCCCCGGATTCTTCCCCTGCCTCGCAATCTTAATCCTAATCTTAATCATAATCCCATCTTCCACTTGGCCTTCCCCACTGGCGGAAAGAGATTAAGATGACGATTAAGATGAAGATGACGATCACGATTATGATGATGGAGCAGGACCCGCATCCCGGCGCGATTAGATCATCCCCCGCATTGACTTGTCGGCGCGCCGAGTTCATATTATGGCAATGAGCTTTGACATTTCACCGCTCCTGGACCAGTGGGATTATCAGCCCGGCCAGCTTGTGGTCAGGAAATTCTTCGGCAAGGACGGCTTGGAGAAAATACAGTTGCGCGTGGACCTGGGCCTGTTGCAAATGAACGCCCAGGGCCGCCCCGACGGCAAGCATCCCTACGGGCGCGAATCCCTCCTGGAATTTTACCAGGCGCAAATGGAAAAATTTCAAAAGGAGCGGCGGGGCGATGAAAAGAGCTTCCGGCTTTCCCCGGAGGATTGCGGGCGGCTGCAGCAGGAGGCCCTCCAGTATCATCACCGTTACATCTGCCTGTTCCAATTGGAGGAATTCGACGCCGTGCTGCGCGACACGGAACGGAACCTCAAGGTCTTTGATTTTGTGCAGCAGCACGCCGGCACGGAGGAGAGCGCCTGGGCTTTGCAACAGTTTCGCCCCCAGCTTTTGATGATGCGCATTCGCGCCCGCGGCGCCATCGCCCTCAAGCTCAATCACTACGATCAAGTCCTGCAACTGGTCGAGAGCGGCCTGGAGGAATTGCGCCAGTTTTACCGCGAACACGAGCGGACGGACTTGCTGGAGCAAAGCGGCGAGATTCAATCCCTCGAAGCCTGGTTGCAGGAAATCCAGGCCAAACGGCCCCTCTCCCCGCGCGAACGGCTGGAAAGCGCCCTCAGCGAAGCCGTCAAAAACGAGGATTACGAAAAAGCCGCCCAGGTGCGGGACGCCTTGCGCAATTTGCAGACGGAAAAATGACGGTCAGGCCATCCGTCTGGCTGGCCAGGGCAGGCCCTCCCCCGCCCGCCAAGCAACGGAGCGGTTGCCGCCGGCACACCCTCAATGGCTGCGCGGGCGAAAGGTCAGGCGGAAATCCTTGGCGGTGGGCGCGGGGGCGGTTATGGCCAGGGGAAGGGTCTCGTGGCCGAACAAGGTGCAGGGCGGTGGCTCCATGACAAGGCCCAGCGAGACGCCCTCCCGGTCCAGCCAATCCACCTGGTAAATAATCGTTTTCGCGGTGGCGCCGAGGTTTTCCACGTCCACCTGGAATCTTAAGTAGCCTTGTGTCGGGGGCATGTCTTGAATTCTTTTGACTCGTATAATGCCGTTCAGGGCGGGATCCACCGTCACGCGTTGGTCCGGGAGCGTCTCGGCGGCCCCGACCGTTTCGCCCGGATGCGGCGCGGGAGCCGAGCACCCGGCCAGAACGAGGCACATCACCAGCAAAGGAGCGGATTTCATCTTCCGGGCAACCTAACCCAACCGCGCCGCAGATTCCATCAGAAACAGAAAGGAAAGAGCCGCGCTTCCCGCGCGCGGCCCGCCCGGTTCCTCCACTTCCCTATACGTCAGCCGCGCCCACATCTTGCAATGCCGTCCCCGCCTGCTTGGCGCGCGCCTCCGGCCGTGCGGCCCTTGATGCCGCCACCATCCGATTCCCTTAATCTTAATCCTAATCTTAATCTCATTCCGTCGCCCCACGAAGCGGGGAGAGGGTTAGGGTGAACTGCGGATTTCCCAATTCGGGATTGGGTCATGGTGCATCATCGGGTTGTTTTTTTGATCAAACCAATTATTTTTTGGTTTTTTGGTAAGCCATTCCACCGAAACGAGCGCCAGGCACTCCCTCAATTTCACCTCGTTCCGCCATTTTACTCAAAATGCGTTTCATTTTATCGCTGTCTTTTATAAAGGTAATTTCACGGGCTTTCTTGTTCCGAATACTATCATTTTTTTCAAGATATTTCATAATAGTTTGCTCCGGAGAGGCAAGAGGTTCGTGACGAATAGTTATCAGTAAATCATTATCCCGTTCTTCAATTTCTGGGTCTTTCAATCCGAGTTGGTTCATTTTATCGAATGCAGTGTTTAACCCTTCTCCAACATCCCTATTCGGCGGGTCTGGAAATTTATTTAGCAAACGAACAATCGCGCCATTTCGAGCGAAACGTTCACGGAGTATGTTTTCCGGAGTTACATGCGCTGGCAACCGACCAGGGCTTTGAACCTCAACACGATTATCGAAAATACGAACATGAATATCATCTGCGATGCTGTAGTCTCTGTGGATGACCGCATTTGTAATGATTTCGTGAAGCGTTTCTTGAGGATATTTAATTGGTTCCAGTCCTCCACTTCCAAGGTGTGATATTTTTTCAATTTCAGAGATTGTCTCCGCAACTGTTTCTTTAATCTGTTTATAAAGATGCCCCTCAACAGTAATTGGAATGAATGTTAGAACATCACGAAACCCCTCTGCATCTTGAGTTTCATAACGATATATTTTTATGCCGCAACGTTTCGGGAGTTGCGCTTGTGGCTCTTCTGCGAACAAGAGCAATCCGGCAACAGTTGGCATCTCATTTGTAAGTAATGATTGTTTCCGGAGCCAAGGCTCTGGCTGGGCGTTTGGAACAACGAATTTAAGGTAATCTCTTGTAACGGACGATTCTGTGATAATTGTTTTAGGCACCGGAACGGTATGGCCTTCAAATGAAGTAACCCCCTTTGTGAACTCCAAACGACGCAATTCCTGTGCTGACTTTTGAGGTAAGTTCTGAGCGGCGCGTCGTATATACGCAATGCCGTCAGTAGCTTTAATAATTTCACGAGTTCGATTAACTTGAATGTGTAAAACGACCCCTTTCCTACGTGGACAGCGTAAGAAATCATACTGGAAATCCCTGCCAAGCGGGAAATGCTTTTCAAATGGTTGAACATGACCGTTAGCGGCTTCAATATCGGCGAACCCGGACCACTCACGCTTCTTGACATTCCCTCCAAGGAGTTGTTCGGAGATTCCTATATAAAGATCGCCTCCATCGGTATTTGCAAATGCGGAAATGGTATGGCTAAGTTTTGATGGCGTAATGGGGACGGCTTTAACATCGGAGAACTGGCCTTCTTCAATTTGGGTGATTGCCTCGGCCTCGGTCTCGTTAATTTCGGTGACAGGCTTTTCGCTGGTAAAAAGACTTGTTTGTGATTCGGACATATGTTTTATTACGTTCCGGAAATACGATATATCAGTTTCCGGAAATGTCAAATCGGAAGTCCGATTTTAACGGAAGTAACGTTACTGATTACAAAAGCAGTTACTTAGAAGCGGTAAATAAACGCGAATGTCCGTTGACTACGGCAAGCGGTTGCGGTATATTTGAACCATGAAAAATAAACACGCGCAAGCATTAGGGAGGCTCGGCGGATTGGCCGGGACGGGAAAGGCAAAGGCTCGCAAGGTGACAAGCGAGCAAGCACGGGCCGCTGTAATGGCCCGTTGGAATAAGCCGGGTGCAAGGAAATCAGATCAAAAAGTGAAAACGTAAAAACAAAGGCCATGCCAGTGTATTCAGCACTGGCATGACCGCAACTAAAGGCTTTCGCCTAAAGTCGGAATCTCGTTGGATTCACCGACAGCTTAGAGCAAAGGCCGGAAAAGGTCAAATGGTTTGTCATCGCTGTCAAACAGAAGCATTTAAATTCGGAATCAATGCCCAGGGCTTTCAACGGTATCGCTGCAAAACTTGCGGCAAAACGTTCGCGGATATTCAACGCCCTCTCGGTTCAATGCGGGTTGACTCGGAAAAAGCGTACGAGGTCATCCGACTGCTTTGCGAGGGAACGGGCGTCCGGGCCTGTGAACGCCTCACAAGATTAAACCGGCGCACGGTGTTGAGCATTTTGGAAGTCGCGGGCCGGAAGTGCGAGCAACTCATGGCGGACAAAGTGCGGGGCGTCCAGGTCAAAGAAGTCCAGATTGATGAGATTTACGGGTTTGTTGGCTGCCTACAGCAGAACACGACCGGCCCGGAGGATTACAGGCGCGGGGAACAATACGCATATCTGGCGATTGACCGCGCATCAAAATTCATCATCCATGCCTATATTGGCAAACGCGACACGGAGAACAGCCGAGACTTTTTGAAGGGATTGAAGCCAAAGATCGCCGGACGGTTTCAACTCACTAGCGATGGGTTCAGAGGCTACAGGGCGGTTTATGGCGGTGTTGGTTCAATCTTTGGAGAACAAGTGGATTATGCCACAGAGGAAAAAACCTTTGGGCAGGCGCAGCGTGGCGTGGCCAGGCGGTTCAACCCGGTTGTGTGCCTCTCTGTTCACCGCAAAGCCCGCATTGGAACGCCGGACATGGCTCGCGCAACAACCAACCACGCAGAGAGAACGAATCTGTCTGTACGCCTTTTTAATCGCCGGTTCACCCGCAAGACGATGGGATTCAGCCGGAAGCTGGAAAATCACCGCTGGTCGGTCATCCTGCAATCCATGCACTTCAATTGGTGCCGGGTGCATTCCGCGCACAAACAAACCCCGGCAATGGCGCTTGGACTGGCGGACCATGTTTGGACAGTGGCGGAATTGCTGGCGGGATAATGGGTTCATTTGCCATTGACTCGCTCTCGTTTTGGCGGTACGGTGGAAGCATGTTATTGAGCAACACGGAAATCCAAAAAGCGATTGATGAGCACGTTTTGTTCATCACCCCCTTTGAAGAAAAGAAGCTAAAGGGGGCCAGTTACGATCTGGCATTAGGCCGAGAGGCACTTGTCAGCAATCGTGATGAGAAGGTATTTCTGGGGCCAGATCGCACTCATAGTCTTAAATTGGAAGCGGGCGATTTTGCCCTGGTGCTCACCAAAGAATCCCTGAAATTCCCAATGGACATGTGCGGGATGATTGGAATGCGCAGTTCATTGGCCCGAATGGGGCTTATACTTTTGCACGGAATGCAGATTGATCCAGGTTTTGAAGGATATTTGCGTTTTGGACTTTACAACGCATCTCCCCGCAAAATCACCCTTGATTATGACGATGATATTTGCATGATTGAATTTCACAAGCTGGTCCAAGCCGCAACCAAACCTGCCCCGCGAAATGAGGACTTAATTCAAGGCAAAATTCCAGAGGTGGACAGACAGTTCTTACGCACGCTAGAAACCACCAGCTTGAGTGCATTGTCACAAGACATGAGAACCATGTCTGTGAGTGTTTGAGGTGGACCCCATCCTTTAGACCACGGAGCGCATGAAATAAGCGCGACTTTTGCCGATTGCTGTCATTACTAATTGTAGTTGACTACTGTTCATTCCGTGTTTCAAAACCCTTTCGAAAGAGAGAACGAGCGATGCGGAGCACTGCCCGTCCTCCCTCTCCGTTTTCTTAGGGTTCTCAACTCTACCGCCGCAGGCGGTCTGATTTCAAGCCTTTTCCTGCCGCCTGCCTCTCTGTCAAGTGCTGCGATCGCTCCTGCCTCTGGCAGGTTGCATCGCTTCCCATTTGGCCGGTTGGGCTCCATGCGTGCCGGGATCAAAATACGCGTCCGCCGGCGTCGCATAGCCCAACGCCTGGTGCGGTCGTTCCCGGTTGTAGCCGTCAAACCACCGGCCCAGTCCGCGCCCTGCCGCCAACCCGTCGCCATAGTCTTGCAAATAAATGTCCTCATACTTGGCGCTCCGCCACAGCCGCTCGATAAACCGGTTGTCCATCCAGCGACCCCGTCCGTCCATGCTCACGTCCACCCCCGCCGATTCCACCGCATCAATAAACATCGGGGAGGTGAACTGCGATCCCTGGTCGGTATTGGAAATCAACGGCGCCTGACGCCCCGCCCGCAACGCCGCCTCCCAAGCGTCCACACAAAAGTCCGCCTCCAACGTGTTGCTCAAGCGCCATCCCAGCACGTAACGACTCCGCCAATCCATCACCGCCACCAAATACATAAACCCAGTTGCCATAGGCACATACGTAATGTCCGAACACCAAACCTGATCCGGTCCCGTCACTGCCAAATTGCGTAACAGATACGGATAAATCTGGTGCCCCATCTCCCGCAGACTCGTCTTGGGCTTGGCGTAAATCGCCTCGATCCCCATCAACCGCAGCAGCCGCACCACCCGTTTGCGATTGATGGTCAAACCCTCCCGGCGCAACAGCACGGTCAGTTTGCGGCTGCCATAAACCGGGTGGTCCAAATGCATCTGGTCCAACCGCCGCATCAGCGCCAGGTTCTCCTCTGTCTCCGGACAGCACTGGTAATAATAACTGCCACGGCACACCGCCAGCAGCTCGCACTGGCGCCGCACGCTGAGCTGCGGATCGGGAGCGATTAAACATGTTAAAGCCCCAGTTGCCTGGACTTTTTTTTAAGCCAGTCCAAGTCCACCGTCAGTTGGCCAATCTTCTCATGCAGTTGGGCAATCAACTGTTCCTGATCCTCCGTGCGGGGTTGCCCGGGCTCAAACAATTCGGGCATGTGATCCCGAATCGTCGCCCGCCACTGCGTGACCTGCGCCGGATGCACCGCATACTCTCGCGCCAATTGCGCGACCGTCTTCAGCCCCACCAGGGCTTCGAATCCCACTTTGGCCTTGAAGGCCGCACTGTGTCTTTTCCGTTTTGCTTTCATAAGTCTGCTCTTTCTTATCTACAGCAAACCGGCAAAAATCGAAACTTACCTGTGGTCTAAAAATAGGGGTCCAGCTCAGTTTCCCAACTGGCAAACACCCAGAAATGGTTTATCATTCCAGGCATTGTTGCGATTTTGGTGGGCGTTATTACCGCCGTTCTCACTGCCATTTTCAAGAAATAACCCTTTGCGTATGTCTTTCCTGCCAGCCGCACAACGAGAGATAGGCAAGCGTCAACCGGGGGATCCTGTGCGCATGACGCTGGAATACATGGTGCGCCATGCAGTCGGGAGACATAACGCTGTGCCGTTAAGGGATATTGTGGATCATCTGAACAATCAAGGACTGACCGTCACGGAAACTGGATTTCAGCAAACAATCCTCGCAGAATCCAGAAGTGGAGATTATTATATAGGGTCGGGCCACAGGGGATATTTCCTGATAGACACAATTGACGATGCCCGCGTGATGAAATCTTTTTACGAAGCTCGGATTCGGAAAGAAAACCAAAATCTTAATAATTTGCACCGGCAGTCCACGGTCATCGGCTGGATTCTCTGAAGATCGTTCCGTTTAACCCCCCATCACATCTCCGCCAGCACAATCTGCGAAGTGGCAATGCGTTGTCGCTGCTTGCCTTAGGAAACAACCCGGAAGCGCACCATGACCCGGGATTGACATGAGTAATAAGTGAGGACTATATTGTTGGCTGGAGCTTAACAACAGAAACCCAAAGGTTTTTGCATGCAATCTTTAACACTCTTCCGGCGGCACGTCTGCATCGCCGCTTTATCCGCGTCTCTTTTCGCCCTGCCCGCGGCGGGGCAGTCGCAGTCCAACAACGCGTTTTCCATCGTTATCAGCGAACCGACCAATGGCTCGGCCTTTGTCAGCCCGGTCACCGTCCATATCACCGCTTCGGTGTACGATGCGACGGATGCGGTTGCCTCCGTCGTGTTTTCGGCAAACCCTCCGCCACCCCTGGAAGGGCCCAGTTTGTTGTTGGGAAACACAGCCATCCCACAGGAAATTGGAAAAGAGTGTTGGCTTGACCATTTGAACCTGCCACAAGGCAGGCATGAAAAACAAAAAAATCAAACCAACACGGTCCCGGTTTAACGTTTTGCGCCAGATTTGCAATCTCATTCCTGCGCATGAAGTCTCCAAAATAGCGCGGGAGACCGGGGCTCTGGATAAGTCGCGCACCTTCAGTCCGTGGAGTCACACGGTCAGTTTGCTGGACGCGCAACTCACCCATTGCATCGGACTCAACGATCTGTGCGACTCGCTGCAATTGCATTCCGGGCCGCTGTCCACTTTGCGCGGCGCCAGCGCCCCCAGCCGCAACGGCCTCTCCCACGCCAACCGGGAGCGTCCGGCCCAGATGGCCGAACAACTCTTCTGGCGGGTCCTGGAGCATTTGAAAGCACAGACGCCCGGCTTTGCCGCGGGCCAGCGCCGTGGCCCCGCCTTCCGTTTCAAGATGCCCATCCATGTGATTGATAGCACGACCATGGAACTGGTGGCCAACTGCCTGGACTGGGCCAAGCACCGCCGGCGCAAGGCCGCCGCCAAAACCCATATGCGGTTGAATCTGCAGAATCTTTTGCCCGGTTTTGTCATTGTGGACACTGCCGCCGAGCACGACAACCGACGGGCGCGGGAACTGTGCGCCGACTTGAAGAGCGGCGAAATCGCCTTGTTCGACAAGGGTTATGTGGACTTCGGCCACTTGCGGGATTTGGACGGGCGCGGGGTCTTTTGGGTGACGCGGGCCAAGGAGAACATGGGCTATGAGGTGGTGCGGAAAATGCCCGCCTCCAGAGACCCGAAGATTTTGCGCGACGAAGTGATCGTCCTGAGCAACGAGAACAAACCCGCGCCGGAGTTGATGCGCCGGGTGGTGGCGCTGGTCGAGATTGATGGAGAGGAACGGGAAATGACCTTCCTGACCAACAACCTGGAGTGGAGTCCGCGCAGCGTGGCCGACCTTTACCGCTGCCGCTGGCAGATCGAAGTCTTCTTCAAACAAATCAAGCAGACCTTGCAGTTGGCGGATTTTCTGGGCCACAACGCCAACGCCGTGCGCTGGCAGGTGTGGACGGCGCTGTTGACCTACGTGCTGTTGCGCTACCTCAGTCACCTCTCCAACTGGGCGCACAGCTTCACCCGGCTGTTCACGATTTTGCGGGCGGCGCTCTGGGAGAAATATGATCTGCTCAATTTGCTGGCGTGCTATGGGACAGCAGGCGGCAGCTTTCGCCACTTGGCGCGGCCCGAGCAGGCGTATTTCCCCGGCTTCCAATAAAGCTATGGGACAGCACACGCGCCCAAACAGGCGCATACCAAACCCAAAAGCCAAACTCGGAAAAATCAAAATCTCATTTTACCCCGAAGACCAATTAAACCCTTGCAAATGAACAGGTCAGCACCAGACTTTTCCCCTTATGAGACGGGTGTGGTTGGGAAACGTTTCCAATTATGTCTCTAACCCGCCGTACCGGACATACAGCGTGGACTGGAGCAACGCACTCGCCGGGTCCTGGTCGCTCGGCGCTGGAGCTGTCCGCACCAATGGCACCCCCGTCTCCGTCTCCGCCACGCCCGTGCTCATTACCGTGCGCAATGGCTATTCGCTTTCGGTGGACATCACCCATCCGACTAATGGCGCCAGCTATCCGGCGCCGACCAACATTAGCTTGGTTGCCGACGTGCAAGCCAGCAACGCCAATCCGGCCTTCGTGGAGTTCTTCGACAATTCCTCTCTGCTGGCCATCGTGTCCAATTCCATCTCCGCCGGCCCGATGCCGGGCGGCGTCTATCTCTTTGAGTGGACCAATCCACCACCCGGCCCGCACACGTTAACGGCCAGCGTGACGGATACAAACCGCGTTGTCGCCTGGTCGTCTCCGGTGATGATTACCATCGGCACCGATTCGTTCTCCATTTTTATCACCAGTCCGACCGATGGCGCTGCCTTTACACAGCCGGTCAATGTGCCCATTGACGCTTCGGTGCTGGATGCGGGCAAGGACGTTGCGTTCGTGAATTTCACGGCAACGCGGGTCTGGCCCCCAGGGATTATGGCGCCGACGTATCTCATCGAATTAGGCGCTGTTTCTAATTGGGTTTCGATTGCCCCGCCGCGCCACGATTACCTTGTCGTCTGGTCCAATGCGCCGGTCGGCAGTTGGCGAGTCGCCGCCGAGGCAGTGCGCAGCAACGGCTTGCCCGAAGGCGGGGCCAGCGTTCAATTCACCGTGTTGGGCAACACGACCAATACCAACAACCTGCCGCCTGTTTTGCGCATCACCAGCCCGCCTAACCAGAGCGACTTCCGCGCGCCGATGAACATCGTCCTGCTGGCCTACGCGTTCGATCCCGATGGTTGGGTGTCGAGCGTCGAGTTCTTTGCCGGCAGCAACAGCCTCGGCCTTGGCCATCCCATTCCCAGCCCGATTTCACCCGGCCCAATCTTCCCGGCAAATCCTTACCCCATGCCCCCCATCTACCTGTCCAACCTGTTCGAGTTGATTTGGACCAATCCCGCGCCCGGTGCTTATGCCGTTACCGCGGTGGCCACCGACAACGGCGGCCTCACGGCCACGTCCGCTCCTGTCAATATTACCGTCGAACCCGCGCCGCCTCCCCCGACCAATCGGCCCGCCGTGGTCGGCATTGTCGCCAGCGATCCCATTGCCATTGAAGGCACCAATTGCTGGCCCTGGCTGGGCGGCCCGCCGACCTGGAGCAACTGGATGTCGCCGACGGCTGTTTGGCGCTGGTTCACCAACTGCGGTCCCAAGGACGCCAGCTTTACCTTGTTCCGCCGGGGCGATACCAACCATGACCTTACTGTCAACTATGCGATTGGCGGCACGGCCTCCAATGGAGTGGATTATGTGACGCTTCCGGGCAATGTCACCATTCCGGCCGGCCAAACCGCGGCGACGATTGCCGTCATCCCGATAGACGATGGCACACCGGACATCAGCAGCACGGTCGTGCTGGCCTTGCAGGCGGACACCAATACGCCGGCGGATTACGCGCTGGGGTTTCCGTGCCGCGCGGAAGTCATTATTATTGACTCGTTTGGGCCGCGGCGGCTGCCGCCGGGATCGGTTTTGCCGGACGGTTCTTTTCATCTGAGCCTGACGGGCCCGGATGGCGCGTGGTTCCACATTGATGGCTCGACGGACCTGCTGAATTGGACGCCGCTTTGCACCAACCAGGTTGTCAATGGCGCCATTGATTTCCTGGACCCCGACGCCGGCCTCTTTAGCTCCCGGATGTACCGCGCGGTTCCGATGGCCAGTTCCCCCGGCAATTAAGAGTGGTGAGGTGAGGCGGCAAAGGGGTCAGACCATAGCTTTGTTCAATGAAATGCGTAACAGCCTATAAATCATTGAGTTATAGATTGTTCTATTCAGGCCCAATATACCCTCTCACCATAACGCCCGTGCGATGCCAGCGCCCTGAGAAACCGCGCCCCAACGGCCTTCCGCCGCCCTTCTTGCCATTTAGCCTTTAGCCTTTCCTCCTCCCCACCGCCCGCCCGCCCATCACAGCTTTCACTATTCACCATTCAAAATTCACAATTCTCTCCCGTTCAAACTCCTTCTTCGTTCTGCATTTTGCATTCTGCATTTCCCGCAACATTGCAGCCCCTCTACTCTGTGTCCTGCTGTTATCGCGCCCCGCCGCCGTCCGCCAGGGCCGCTTTGCGGATGACGTTATTGAAAGTGTCGGCCACGTAGAGGTTCCCCAGCCCATCCACCGCCAGCGCATCCGGATGCCCCGCCTCCCCGGCCATGGCCAGAGTGCTCAGCGCCCCCGTGCTGCTCAGAACCCGGATGGCCAGGTTGTCCGTGTCCGCCACGTAGATGCGGCCGGAAGGATCCACCGCCAGATTCTGCGGGTGGCGCAATTGCGACAGGCCGGGTCCGCCATCGGCCAATCCCGGACTGCCCGCCCGGCCCGCCAGGGTGCTGACCAGGCCCGCCGCCGTTATTTTCCGAATAGTGCTGTTGCCGGTGTCGGCCACATAAATGTTGCCCGCGCTGTCCGCCGCCACTCCATGCGGATTCCAAAAGCGCGCCTGGGCGCCCAGGCCGTCGCTCGCGCCGGGATGGCCCGCCAGGCCGGCCAAAGTGCTCACCACCCCGCCGGGCGTGATCTTCCGCAGGGTCGAACTGCTTGTGTCCGCGACATAGACCGTGCCGTTCCGGTCTGCCGCCACCCCCCACGGATTGCGAAATTGGGCGTTGTCTCCCGCGCCGTCGTTGCTGCCGGGATGGCCCGCCAGGCCGGCGAGGGTGCTCGCCTGGCCGGCCGGTGAAATCTTCCGAATCGCGCTGTTGGCCACCTCCGCCACATAGGCATTGCCCAATCTGTCAACTGCAATTCCAAAAGGCCCCCAGAACCGGGCCATGCTTCCCGGCTGGTGGTCCAGATTGTCGAAGCTCCCGTGGCTGCCCGGCAGTCCGGCCAGGGTTGTCACCACGCCCAGCGGGCTGATTTTTCGGATGGTGTTGTTGCCCGTGTCCGCCACATAGAGGTTGCCCGCGCTGTCCACGGCCACCCCGCCGGGCGCTTGAAAACGGGCCTCCGCTCCCGTGCCGTCCTGGCTCCCGCCAACTCCGTCCTGGCCGGCAAAAATGGTCACGGCCCAGCGCGGTTCTGGCGGCGGCTTCACCACTTTGGGAGCCGGATTCGTCGCCACCGGCGGCGTGGTCACTGCAACCGCCGGAGGGTTCGTCGCCGGCGGCGGCACTTTCACCACGGCGGGCGCCGGATTCGTCGCCACTGCCATTGGAACAATCTTCCTGTCTTTGGCCGGGAGCACGAAATGGAAAAAATACCAGCCCGCCACTGCCACCGCTGCCACGCCTGCCGCGAAGCCCAGCCAAGGCGGAACCCTCCGCACCTGCCGCAGTCCGCCCCGCACCAAGCCGCGCGGTCCCACCGGCGCTTTGCCCTGCTTGATCCGTTGCAAGTCCGCCAGCACGTCGCTCATGTCCGCGTAACGGTCGCGCAATTCCCGCGCCATCGCCCCTTCCGCCACTGTCCTCAGTCCGGCGTCCGCTTCCGGGTTCCGTTCCTGGATTGGTTTGGGCGGGCCGGCCAGGATTTGCCGCCGGATTTCCCCGAGGGTCGGCCCGGCGTAAGGCGGCTCGCCCGTGAGCAGCTCGTAAAGCAGCGCCCCGAAGGCGTAAATATCGCAGCGCGTGTCCTCCGCGTCCCCCGCCGCCACCCCCGGCGACATGTAGGGCGCGGTCCCTTCGCATTGCTGCCGCTCCACGTCCACTATCGTGTCGTTGAACAGCGTGCGGGCCAGGCCGAAATCCGCCAGGCAGGCCCCGGCTTCCCCCGCGCGCAGAATATTGGCCGGCTTGAGGTCCCGGTGGATGATGCCGCGCCGGTGGGCAAATTGCAGGCCCTCCGCCACGTTCAGCGCAGTGTCGAGTATAAAAACAGCGTCCAGCGGACGCCCCGGCCGGATGGCCCCCGCCAGGCTGCCCCCCTCGTAATACGGCATCACAAAATACGGGCCGGCCGCCCGGTCCGACACTTCCAGCACCGGCACGATATTGGGATGCTTGAGCTTCTGCAAATGGCCCGCCTCCTTGACGAACCGATGCACAATCCGCCCGTCCGCCACCCATTCCGGCCGGATCAGCTTGATGGCCACGCTGCGTCCGCTGCCGGCCTCCCGCGCCAGCAGCACCACTCCCATGCCGCCGCTGCCCAGCAGGCGCTGGACTTCATATTGCTGCAAGGTGCCGAGCAGGCCGGGGCGCGCCGGCGGCGCCAGCATTTGTTGCGCGATCAATTCCGCGATCGGGCCGCCCAGGGTTGAAACAGGCGGCTGGAAGGCCGGCGGCGTGGGAGGCGGGGCGTCGTGGCTCATGGCGCGGGAACTCCCTGGGCGCCGGGCGGCGCCATCTTTTCGGCGGCCTGCCGCAGCAATTGTTTGGTTTCCTGGTCCAGCCACCCCTGCTCGCCGGTCCAGAGCAGGCCGCGGCGCAACTCCGCCTCCGGCAGCCGGGTGATGCGCGCCCCCAGCCGCACCAGCGCGGCGGCGATGCTGGTGTAATACAGCGCCGCCGCCACCTCGCCCGGCAGGCTGCTCAGCGCGCGATCCATGTTCGCCTTGGCAAAATCCTTCGTCAATTCCAGCAGCTCCACCGGCGGGGCCGGATGATGAAAAAGATCGGAAAAACTTTTCAGCAACAAACTTTGCGCCTCACTCAATCGCTTCAGCCGCGCCGCCGTGCCGGGATCGTAGCCCCCCAGGTCCACCAGGACCGGCGCGGACATCTGATGGCGAAAAATAGCCCCCAACTCCTCCGGCCGCCAGAGGCGGACGCCCTCCCCGCTGGCCTCCAACAGGGCGGCCAGGCTCTTGGGCTGCCGTTGAAAGACAGATCCTGCGGAGTCAAACTCGGACATAATGTTTCCTGTTATCCATACGGTTTCATTCAGCCCATCTTGCGCCTTTTTTCATTCAACCCCGTTTGGCCAGCCGCGCCAGAAAGGCTTCCAGCTCCTGGATTTCCGCCGCCGTGGCCGCGTCCTGCTCGGCGTACTCCCGGATCACCCGGCCCAGGTGCATTTTGAAAATGCGCTTGCCGCTCAACAGCAGATTGGAGGCGTCGGTCGGCGAGCGCAGCCCGAAGCGCCCCACCAACTCCTCGTAAGGCGCCGCGCCACCCCCTCCAGGACCGGCTCCAGCAATCGGATGCGAAACATTTCCCAGATATAACTCCGCCGCGGCTGGTCCGCCGACGGGTCCTTGCAATCCGCCTCCATCCGCTGCAAGGTTTGCGCCAGCACCGTCCGCGCCCACGTCAAGTCGAACTCGTCCGAGGGCGCCTCCGCCGCGGCCGGTTCCTGGGCCAGCTCCTCCAGCGACACCGGCGGGTGTTTGGACTCCGCCCGGTTCAACCGGTCCAGCACAAAGTTCCGCAGGCTCGTCTTGAGAAAATCCCGGAACTTACCCCGGCTGCGGTCCGCCCGCTGCAGCCAGCCTTTCTTCAGGATTTTATCCTCGGCGAAATCCTGCAGCAGCAGATCGGCCTGCTCCTTGAGCGAGGGAAAAGTGGCCACCAGGAAAATGCGCAACGGCCCCCAGTAAGTGCGGATGAGCCGGTCCAGCCGCGCCTCGTCCGCTTCCCCCGCCCGGCCCAGTTCCGCCCAGTCGGTCCGCGGAAAAATGGAACTGGCTGATGATTCGGCAGACATTCTTTTGCCGCCTACCATACACGAAACCGGATTGGCGCGCACTACTCTTTTCCGCAAGAAATCGGGGAGGGGCGCATCTTGACACTGCTGCCGGCGGAGTGCGGCCGTCCCCGGCCGCAGCAAGCCAGGGATTGTTTGGGTGCTCAGGAAAATCACCGCCGCGCCGTGTTTCCCACGCGGCTGCGCCCGAGGACGGGCGCACTCCTGGGGCATTCTTGCGCCTGACGCCAGTAACAGTGTCAAGATACGCCCACCAGGGAAGCGATGCCGGGACGGAGCAGGGAGCATGGCGCCGGCCCGCCGCAGACCGGCGCGAACCTTCCGCGGTCTTTCCCCGCCGCCGAAAACGGAGGCATGGCCTGATCCCCAATCTTTCCGTTGACAACTTCCAACTTAACCACTACTATACGCTCAGTGATGACGGAGCGCGCACATGGCGGGCAAAGCGGTCCGGCGGCAGGCCGCGTGGACGCCAGTTCTCCATCACTCCATCACTCCATCACTCCAATGCTCCGCCACTCCACCGGGGTTTTAGTATTTCGCGGACCAAAACTGCCCCCAAATTTCACTCGGGCTCACTAATCCAATGACCCATGACCGCCAGCAGGACGCGCCGCTCCGCGTCTTCCAGTCCAAAGATCAGACCCGGGCGTTTTACAATAAAATCAGCCGCGTCTATGACTTGCTTTCCGAACGGAGCGAGGCGCCTGTGCGCAATTGCGCTTTGGGCTTGTTGAAGGCCGGTCCGGGCGAAATTGTTTTGGAAATTGGCTGCGGGACCGGACACAGTTTGGTCACCCTGGCCAGGGCGGTCGGGCCGCGCGGGAAGGTTTTCGGCCTGGATTTGTCCGAGCAAATGCTCAAGCAGGCCAAAGCGCACGCCGCCAAAGCCGGCCTGCTCGACCGGGTCGCCTTCCTCCGCGGCGACGCCGCGCATCTTCCTTGCGCGGACGGCAGCACGGACGCGCTGTTCATGAGCTTCACCCTCGAATTGTTTGACACGCCGGAAATTCCCATCGTGCTACGGGAGTGCCGGCGCGTGCTGCGCCGCTCCGGCCGCATCGCCGTGGCCGGCCTGTCCAAAGGGGGATCGGGTCAGCGCGCCGCCAAAATGTACGAGTGGGGGCACCGGCACTTTCCCAATTTCCTGGATTGCCGCCCGATTTACGTCCGCGCCGCGCTGGAGGAGGCGGGTTTCCAAATCCAGGCCGCCTTGCGCAAACGCATGTGGATTCCGGTGGAAATTGTTCTGGGCACAAAGTAACATCCGCCCAAAAATGTCCTATGAGCGATTTCCTGTTCGCGCGTTCGCAGATGGCCGGGTCGCTGATTTTCCACATTGTCTTTGCCGCGCTGGGCATCGGCATGCCGCTGCTCATGGTCGTGGCGGAGGGGGCGTATTTGCGCACCGGCAAAGCGGTCTATCTGGACCTGTGCCATCGCTGGTCGCGCGGCGCCGCCATTCTATTCGCCGTCGGCGCCGTCTCCGGCACGGTGTTGTCCTTTGAGCTGGGGCTGTTGTGGCCCGCTTTCATGGAAAAGGCCGGGGGGATCATTGGCATGCCCTTTTCCCTGGAAGGCTTTGCCTTTTTTACCGAGGCAATTTTTTTGGGCGTCTATCTCTATGGATGGAATCGCATCCCGCCGCGCCTGCACTGGATTGCCGGCTGGATCGTCGCGGCCAGCGGCATCGCCTCCGGCGTTTTTGTGGTGACAGCCAATGCCTGGATGAATGCCCCGGCCGGTTTTATTGCCGTCAACGGCCAGATCACCAATGTGGACCCGGTGGCGGCCATGCTCAACCCTGCCAGCCTGCACGAAGTGGTCCACATGACGCTGGCGGCATTCCTGGCCACCGGATTTGCGGCGGCGGGTGTCCATGCCTTTTTTCTGCTGAAAAACCGCGGGAACCCTTTTCATCGCGGCGGGCTGGGCATTGCGCTGGCGGTGGCCTGCGTGAGCGCGCCCCTCCAATGGCTCAGCGGCGACTTGAGCGCCCGCTCCGTGGCCCGGCTGCAACCGGCCAAGCTGGCCGCCATGGAAGCCCATTACCGCACGGAAGCGGACGCGCCGCTCCTCCTGGGCGGCTTTCCCGACGATGATGCCCAAACCGTCCCCTATGCGTTGCGCCTGCCAGGCGGGTTGAGTTTCCTCACGGCCCATGACCGCAACGCCAGGGTCGCCGGCCTGGAAGAATTCCCGCGCCGCGACTGGCCCAACGTGCGCGTCGTGCATTGGGCGTTTGATCTCATGACGGGCTGCGCCCTGGCCATGCTCGGCCTGGCGGCGGCGGCGGGCTGGCAATGGTGGAGAAAGCGCGCTCTGCCCGAGGGCCGGTGGCTCTGGCGCGGCCTGGTCGCGGCGGGTCCGCTCGGCTTCGTCGCCATTGAAGCCGGCTGGGTGGTGACGGAAGCGGGACGGCAGCCCTGGATCATTTACGGGGTGATGCGAACGCAGGAGGCCCTGACGCCGATGCCCCATCTGGGAGTGCCCTTCGTGGCTTTCACCGTGCTTTACCTTTTTCTGAGTGTCGTGGTTTTCATTCTGCTGCGCCGCCAATTCCTGGAAACGGGCGCGGCGGGGCCAAGCTCGCAACCCGGCTGACCTTATGCTCCAATTCATCATCGCCTTGTTTTTAGTCGTGTCGCTCATCCTTTACGCGCTGCTGGGCGGGGCGGATTTTGGCGGGGGCATTTGGGATTTGCTGGCGGCGGGGCCGCGGGCGGAGCGGCTGCGCAAAGCCATCGCCGAGGCCATCGGCCCCATTTGGGAGGCCAATCATGTCTGGCTCATCCTAGTCATCGTCCTGCTCTTCACCGCGTTCCCGGCCGCCTTCGCCGCCATGATGACGGCGCTGAATATCCCGGTCACGGTCATGCTCGCCGGCATCGTCTTGCGCGGCGCCGCCTTTATCTTCCGCAAGTACGACTCCAGCAAGGAACAGGTGCAGCGGCGGTGGAGCACCCTGTTCGGGGCGGCCAGTTTTTTCACCCCGTTTTTTCAAGGGCTGATTCTGGGGGCGCTGGCCACGGGGCGGATTCGCTTTGCCCAAGGGCAGGTGCAGTCCGGTTTCTTTGCGGGCTGGCTGACCCCATTCGCCCTGATGTGCGGCGTGTTCGCCCTGGGGCTGTTTGCTTTTCTGGCCGCCACTTATCTGACCGTGGCCGCCAGGGACCAGCCGGATTTGCAAAACGATTTCCGGCGCCGCGCCCTTTATTCCGGGCTGGCCCTGTGGCCGGTCGCGCTGGCCGTTTTTTTCACGGCCAAACAAGGCGCGCCGCAGATGTATCATGGGCTGACCAGTTGGTGGGCGCCGGTCCTGCTGGTTTGGACCAGCCTGTTCGCCCTGGGCGCGCTGGTGTGTTTGTGGCGGCGTTGGTTCGCCCTGGCCCGCCTGGCCGCCATCGGCGAAGTCGCCTTGATCCTGGCCGGATGGAGCGTGGCCCAATATCCCAATCTCGTCACGCCGGACATCACCGTCCTCAACGCCGCCGCGCCCGCCGCCACCCTCCGCCTGCTTTTTTTGGCCCTGGGCGCCGGCGCCATCGTGCTGTGCCCCTCCCTCCTTTTTCTGTTCCACCTCTTTGGCGCCCGGCAGAGCCGCTGAGAGCCGGCGCCGGCCCTCTATGTCAATACTAAATACTACGCCCAAGTCCGCCCTTGTTTTCCGCCCCCGTCCGGGCGATGCTGGCGGGCGGGCCTTGGTGCTGCCAGGGCTTTCGGTTGGTTATGCCAGGTGAACCTCCATCTTCCGGTTTTTGGTATTGGCTGCGCGTCGCCGCCGTCGGACGGCGGCCAAAGCGGACGCTGCTGCGCCTGGCCGTGCTGGTGGTGGGGGCCGTGGTCGTTTTCAAGTTTGCCCTCCTCCCCATTCGCGTCGTCGGCTTCAGCATGGAACCCGCTTTCCACAACCATGCCATCAATTTCATCAATCGTCTGGCCTATGTCCGCGGCCAGCCCCAGCGCGGCGATGTGGTCGGCATCCGCCTCTCCACCAACCTCCAGGCCACCGTTCACGTCATGCTCCTGAAACGGCTGGTGGGGTTGCCGGGCGAGACGATCTCCTTTGCCGGCGGTCATCTCTGCATCAACGGCGATCCCCAGGACGAGCCTTACCTCAAATTGCCCAGCGACTGGAATGAGCCGGGAAAGGCGCTCGGGAGCAACGAGTATTATTTCGTGGGCGACAACCGCTCCATGCCCTCCGCCCAGCATGAACACGGCGTCGCCTATCGTTCCCAGATTGTGGGCCGGGTGTTATTCAAGGGAAACCAGTAGGCCGCCTGCGCCCGGACATTGACGCCAAAATGGATTTGTGACATGAAGCTGATCGTTCGTCTGATGCTGCTGGCCGGCCTGATTGCCCTCGTCCTCTGGTCCTGGGACTTCTTTTTTCCCACTCCCCAAAAGGTCATCGAAAAACATCTGGTCAAGCTGGCCCGGCTGGCCTCGTTTTCCTCCACCGACGGCAACTTCAAACGGCTGGCCGACACCGAAAGAATCGGTTCCCTCCTGGCCCGGAATATCCATGTGGTTTTGGACGTGCCCGGCGGCCGGGGCCAGACCTTCGACAACCGCGAAGAATTGCTCCAGGCCGTCATGGCCGCCCGCTCCTCCGTCAAAAACCTGCAGGCCCAATTCACCGACATCGGCATCATCCTCAACCCGGACCGACGGTCCGCCGTGGCTCTTCTGACAGTCAAAGCGAAAGTTGGCGGAGAGCCTGACTTGCTGGTGGAACTGCTCAAGTTCACCTTTCAGAACACCAATGATGACTGGCTCATCACCGGCCTTGAAACGGTCCGGCCGCTGCGGTGAACGGCCGCGAAGCGGAGAAAGGAAAATGGAAGGAAGATGGAAGACAGCGGAAAAAGCGGGGGCGGGCGCGGATAGGGCAGAATTCTGCAAAGGCAGGGGCGTCGCGCTGCGACGCCCGGGATCCCGATTCCGAATCGGGACACCGTCCCTACCCAAGGAAATGAAGATTCCTGTCCGGCACCAGGGCGGACCGGGCCGAGTCATTTTTCATTTTTTCTGGCGGCGGATTCGGGTACAAGTCAAGCGTGATTGATTCTGATGGTTCTTTGGCGGGCTTTTTGCCCGTCTTGCAGGCGGCCCACCTCGTGGCGCTGGACACGGAGGCCGACAGCCTCCATGCCTACCCGGAAAAGCTGTGCCTGATTCAAATCAGTGTCGGGGAGGAGGACCGGTTGATTGATCCCCTGGCGCCGCTCGATCTGGCGCCGCTGTGGACGGAACTCAAACGACATCCCCTGATCTTGCACGGGGCCGATTATGATCTGCGGCTGTTGCGCAAAAACCACGGGTTCGTGCCGGAACGGATTTTTGACACCATGCTGGCCAGCCGCTTGCTCGGCGACCGGGAGTTCGGGCTGGTTAATTTGCTGCAAAAGTATCTGGGGGTCAGTTTGGAGAAGGGCTCGCAGAAGGCCGATTGGGCCAAACGGCCGCTGACGCCGCGGATGGAGGCCTATGCGCGCAACGACACGCATTTTTTGGCCAAATTGGCCGGTCTTTTGCAAGGGTTGCTGGCGGAGAAGGGCAGATTGGCCTGGGCGGAGGAATCTTGTGCCCGGCTGATCGTGGAGTGCGCCATTCCGACCGAGCCGCAGCCGGACCTGGTCTGGCGGGTGAAGGGAAGCCACAAATTGTCCCGCGCGTCGCTGGCCGTCCTGCGGGAATTGTGGCAGTGGCGGGAGGAGGAGGCCACCGCGGCCAACAAGCCGCCTTTCTTTGTGCTCAGTCACGCGGCGCTGGTGGAAATCGCGGCGGCGGCGGTGGAGCAACGGCCTTTCGCGCAGTTTCTGCCGCGCCATTTTTCCGAGCGCCGCCAGGAGGGGTTGGGCCGCGCCATCAAAGCCGGGCTGGCGCGCGCGCCCGGGGAGCATCCTGATTTTTTGCAGACCAAATCCCAACGGCATACCGAGGCGGAACGGCGCCGGTTCGCCGAATTGGAGGAGCGCCGCAATGTCCGGGCCGCCCAGTTGGAGGTGGACCCGACCTTGATCGCCAGCCGGGCCACCTTGCTGGCGCTGGCCCACAATTGGGAACGGGCCAGCGCCGGGTTGATGGCCTGGCAAAAGGAGATTCTGGCTGCTTTGGGCTTGCCTTTGCGGGCCGGGGGCAGATAGAGTCGCACCATGAACATTGATCTCAAGCGGATGGAAATCTGGTTTTTGACCGGCAGCCAGCACCTTTACGGGCCGGCGGCTCTGAAGAAAGTGGCCGAAAATTCGCAGGAAGTGGTGGCGGCGCTGGATGGCTCGCCAGCCATTCCGGTGCGGATTGTCTTCAAGCCCGTGGTGAAAAGTCCGCCGGAGGCGACGGCCCTTTGCCAGGAGGCGGGGAACAACCCCAATTGCATCGGGGTGATCAGTTGGTGCCATACCTTTTCCCCGTCCAAGATGTGGATCAACGGGCTCAAATTGCTGCGCAAACCCCTGCTTCACCTGCATACCCAGCACAATCGCGACATTCCCTGGTCCACCATTGACATGGATTTCATGAATCTGAACCAGGCGGCGCACGGGGACCGCGAGCATGGATTCATCATGACGCGGATGAGAATCAACCGGAAGGTGCTGGTGGGCTCATGGCAGGACCCCAAAATCCAGGGGCAGATCGGCTCCTGGAGCCGGGTGGCGGCGGCCTGGCATGACTGGCAGGGGGCCAAGTTTTGCCGCTTCGGCGACAACATGCGCGAGGTGGCCGTCACGGAAGGCGACAAGGTTTCCGCGCACATCCAGTTCGGTTATTCGGTCAATGGTTATGGGATGGGCGATCTGGTCAAATGCGTCAACGCCGCCAGCGACTCGGAGATCGAGCATCTGGTGCGCGATTACGAAGCCCGATACACCGTGGCCCCGTTGTTGCGCAAGAATGGCAAGATGCGGGCCTCCCTGCGGGAAGCGGCCAAGATTGAAGTAGGCCTGCGCGCCTTCCTCCAGGCGGGCGACTTCAAGGGGTTCACGGACACTTTTGAGGATTTGCACGGGCTGGTCCAATTGCCGGGCGTGGCCGTGCAGCGGCTCATGGCTGAGGGCTACGGCTTCGGGGCGGAAGGCGATTGGAAAACGGCGGCGCTGGTGCGGGCCATGAAGGTGATGGCGGCCGGACTCAAAGGGGGCACCTCGTTCATGGAGGATTACACCTATCACTTGCAGCCCAACAACATGAAGGTGCTGGGGGCGCACATGCTGGAGATTTGCCCCAGCATCGCCAAAGGCAAACCGTCCATTGAAGTCCATCCCCTGGGCATCGGCGGCAAGGCCGATCCGGTAAGGCTGGTTTTTGACACCCCGCCCGGGCCGGGGTTGAATGCGTCTCTGATAGATTTGGGCAACCGCTTTCGCCTGCTGGTCAATGAAGTCGAGGTGGTCAATCCCGATCATCCCCTGCCCAAGCTGCCGGTGGCCCGCGCCGTCTGGCTGTGCAAGCCCGATTTGGCGACGGCGGCGGCGGCCTGGATTTACGCCGGCGGGGCGCATCACACCGGCTTCAGCCAGGGGCTGACCACGGAGATGCTGGAAGACTTCGCCGGCATGGCCGGTCTGGAAATAGTTATAATTGACAGCAAGACCACCCTGCGGGAATTCCGCAAGGAACTGCGTTACAACGAGGTTTACTACGCGCTCAACCGGGGTTTTGCGGGGTAGGGGGAAACGGATAAAGTATAAAGGATAGAGGATAAATGAAGGGAGCGGCGGGCGCGCGGAAGATGGGTCCGCGAATTTCGCTAATTGGCGCGAATTGGTTTTGGCTTGTCACCTCTGCTCCCCGGTTTAATTCACCGGAACCTCTGCTAAACGCCTGTAGCGGCGGTCTATGACCGCCGCCATGCCGTTGCTTCCCCTGATTTGCGGCGGTCATAGACCGCCGCTGCAATCGTGGAAGCCGTTTGCGGAGGTCTCTCACTCTTCTTGCGCACTGTAGCGACGGCGGACGCGCCCATTCGATTATGTCGCGGTTGCGTTCATTTGTCATTTGTCATTTTGCCGCTGCCATCGCGTAACCCCGGCCCGCCTGTTTTCGTCCAACAGCATCATGGACGCAATCCCCCACAAAAGACAGACAGGCGCGCTTTTGCGGGCTAGACTGGGCTTGACTCAATGATGACCGAGGCCGCTGAAGATTGCGCCGCCGCCGGCGATTTGGACTTGCTCCAGCCCGGACTGCTGCACGAGTTGTTCGAGCGCCAGGCCGACGCCCGCCCGGAGGCGACCGCGCTGCTCTGCGCCGGCGCGCGGATGAGTTACGGCGAATTGGAAGGCCGCTCCAATCAACTCGCCCGCCTGCTCCGGCAACGGGGCGTGCGGCGGGGCGATTGCGTCGGATTATGGCTGCCGCGCGGCATGGATGTCCTGGTGGCGCTGCTGGGCATTATGAAAGCCGGCGCGGCCTATGTGCCGTTGGACCCGGAGTATCCGGCGGAACGGCTCGCGTTTGTGCTGGCGGATTGCCGGGCGCGCGCCGTGGTCACCAGCAGCGGGTTGGCGGCGCGGGCGGGCGGATGGAACGCCGGCGTCATCGTGCTCGCCTTGGAGGAATGCGCCGCGGAGCTGGCGGTGCAACCGGCGGGGCGTTTGCGCCAGGCGGACGTTGGGTTGTCGCCCCGGGACCTTTGCTATGTCATCTACACGTCGGGCACCACCGGCCGGCCCAAGGGCGTGGAAATCGAGCATCGCAGCGCCTGCCATTTCGTGCGCGCCGAAGGGCGGATTTTCCAGGTGCGCCCGGAGGACCGCGTTTACCACGGATTCTCCATCGCCTTTGACGCGTCGGTGGAGGAGGTCTGGCTGGCGTTTTTCGCGGGAGCGGCGCTGGTGGTGGCCACGGCGGAAATGGCGCGGGCCGGCCGGGGCTGGCGCCGCTGCTCACCGCCGCCGACGTGACAGTGCTCTCCTGCGTGCCCACCTTGCTGGCGATGATGGAGGAGGACGTGCCTTCCTTGCGGCTTTTGATTTTCGGCGGCGAAGTTTGTCCGCCCGACCTGGTCAAACGCTGGTGGAAGCCGCCGCGCCGCGTGGTCAACACTTACGGCCCGACCGAAGCCACCGTCGTGGCCACCCTGGCCGAATGCCGTCCCGGCCAGCCGGTCACCATTGGCCGTCCCCTGCCCCATGTTTTTGCCTGCATCCTCGACGATCAACTGCAACCGGCGGCGCCGGGCGCGGCGGGCGAGTTGTGCCTGGGCGGCATCGGCCTGGCGCGCGGCTACCTGGGGCGGCCGGAATTGACGGCGGAAAAATTTATTGACTGGGCGCCCGACGGGGAATCTCCCCGCCGCCTTTATCGCACGGGCGACCTGGCGCGCCGGACCCCCGGAGGCGACCTTGAATTTATCGGGCGCGCGGACGCGCAGGTGAAGATCCGCGGCTACCGCGTCGAGCTTTCCGAAATCGAGTGCGTGCTGCTGGAATGTCCCGGCGTGCAAGCGGCGGCGGCGGCCCTGCGCGAGGACGCGCCAGGCCTGGCGCAATTGACCGGCTACATCGTGCCGCGGGCCGGGACGGCGCCCGACCTGGAAAGCGTCCGCGCCGCGCTGCGCTCGCGCCTTCCGGCCTACATGGTTCCCGCGCTGCTGGAGATTCTGGATGAGCTGCCCGTCCTGCCCAGCGGCAAGGTGGACCGCCGGAAACTGCCCGCGCCGCGGGCGCGCCCGGCCGAAGGCAGGCGCGGCCCGGTCCCGCCGCGCACGGCGCTGGAGCGGCAAATCGCGGCGGTGTGGGAAAAATTATTCGCGCCCGCGCCCGTGTCGGTGCGGGACGATTTTTTTCTCGAGCTGGGCGGCCATTCGCTGCTGGCGGCGCGGCTGGTTTCCGAACTGCGCCGCCAGGCGCCGCTGCAACAGCTTTCCATGCTGGACGTTTACCAGCATCCCACCATTGAGAAACTGGCGGACGCCGTTCGGGCAACGGCGGCGCGCGGCCGAACCGGCCGGGGCGGCGGAAGAATTTCAGCCCGTCCCGTTCTGGCGGCACTTTCTTTGCGGGGCGGCGCAGTTGGGCAGCCTGGTGTTCGTCCTCGGTTTTTTTGCCCTGCAATGGCTCACGCCCTATCTGACCTACACGCTGATGATGGACGCGGGCACGGAGGAGCAGCCGCTGTTCAGCACCACCGAGGCGATCCTCGGGGCCTTCGCCAGCTTGATGGTGTTTTATCCGGTGATGCTGCTGGTGCCGATTGCGCTCAAGTGGATTTTAATCGGCCGCTATCAGCCGGGCGCTTACCCGCTCTGGGGCTGGTTCTATTTCCGCTGGTGGCTGGCCACGACGGTGGAGGCGGCCGTGCCCTTGGCCTACCTGACCGGGACGCCGCTCTTCAACATCTATCTGCGGTTGATGGGCGCCAAGATCGGGAGGAACGCGCATCTGGATGGCGACGCCTTCGCCATCTATGACCTGCTGGCCATCGGCGAGGATTCGAGCATCAACGCCGATGCCAGTCTGCCGGGCTACACGGTGGAAAACGGCTGGTTGAAAATCGGGCGCATCACCATTGGCCGGCGCTGTTTCGTCGGCGCCCGGGCGGCGCTGCGCCCCGACACCGTGATGGAGGATGATTCCGCCTTGGAGGATCTGTCGCTGCTGCCGCGCGGCGGCGCCATCCCGCGCGGCCAGACCTGGCTCGGTTCGCCCGCCCGGCCAACCCAGGCCGGCGCCCCCGCCGCCGCCTCCCGCCCGGGCGCGGGCCGCCGCCTGGCTTTCGGATTTTTGCATGGCCTGGGCGCGCTCCTGTTTCCGGCGCTGGTGGTGGCGGCGCTTTTTCCCGGCATTGTCGCGATGAACGAATTAAACTATCTGGACGAGTATTACTGGTATTTGTCCGTGGCCCCCCTGGCCGGCTTGTCCTTCCTCGTCCTGCTCTCCCTGGAAATCGTGGCGGTGAAATGGCTGCTCCTGGGCAGGGTCAAGGAGGGCGTTCACCGCGTCCACACCCTGGCCTACTTGCGCCGCTGGTTTTTCAACCAAACCATGGACCTGAGCCTGGACATTCTCGGCCCGCTCTATGCCTCGATCTTTCTCGCGCCCTGGTATAAAATGCTCGGCGTCAAAGTGGGCGACGGCGCCGAGGTCTCCACCGCCTCCTTCATCTCCCCGGATCTGCTCTCCATTGGCGAGGGCAGCTTCATCGCCGACAGTGTTTCGCTGGGGGCGCCGCGCGTGCGCAACGGCCTGGTCGCCACCGGCAAAAATCACGTCGGCAAACGCTCCTTCATCGGCAACAGCGCCCTGTTGCCGCCGGGCGCGGTCATCGGCGACAATGTGCTCATCGGCTGTCTTTCCGTGCCGCCGGCCCATCCGGCGGAGGCCGTGCGCGAGGACAGCGCCTGGCTCGGTTCGCCCGCCCTGTTTCTTCCGCAACGGCAAAAGAGCGCCGGTTTCTCCGACGAAACCACCTTTCATCCCGGTTGGAAACTGCGCGCGCAACGGGCGGGCATTGAATTCTTCCGCGTGCTCACCCCATCCACCAGCTTCATTGTCCTCATCAGCCTGCTGTTCTCCGCGCTGCTGCTGCTCAAGGATTATTTCGGCGAGGCCGGGGACCAGCCTCTGCTCCGTTCCTGCTTCAGCGACGCGCAACTGATCTGGTTCAGCGGGCATGTCACGCTCATGTCGCTCTGCTGCTTCCCCTTTCTCTACCTCGCCTGCGGTCTGGCGGCAACCCTCGTCACCCTGGCGGCCAAGTGGATTCTGGTCGGGCGCTATCGGCCGGGCGAGAAACCGCTGTGGAGCACGGCCGTCTGGCGCAACGAACTGATCAACGCCCTGCACGAACACCTGGCCGAGCCGTTCCTCGTCGGCGCCCTCACCGGCACGCCCTTTCTCTGCTGGTACTTCCGCCTGCTCGGCGCCAAAATCGGCCGCCGCGTTTATATGGAAACGACCGACTTGAGCGAATTCGACCTCGCCACCATCGGCGATGAGGCGGCGCTCAACGCCGACTGCACCATTCAGACCCACCTCTTTGAAGACCGGGTCATGAAGATGTCCAATATAATTATCGGCACCCGCGCCAGCGTCGGCGCCGGCTCCCTCGTCCTCTACGACACCGCCCTGGGCCAAGGCGCCGCCCTGGGCGACCTGTCCCTCCTGATGAAGGGAGAAACCCTGCCGGCCTGCAGCCGGTGGGAAGGAATACCGGCCCAGCCGGCCGAGTGATCGCAGACGCATCCAAATGGACGGTGGAATTTGATGCGCGGCACGCCTGCCGCTGCCAGCCGAATCCGTATATGGAATAAGGGGGAGTAGAGTTGCAGCGGCAACTAGAACAATTATCATTACAAAAACAAGGGCAAGAAATCCGAAAAAAAGCGCGATTAGATCGGTGTTGAGCGGTTTCCTAAGCGCGTAGACCGAGAGCAAGACGATTGGAACCGGAATAACCAAAAATACACTCCAACTGTCGAGGACGAGCTTAGTTTAAGCGGGAAGTGCATGGCCGTGGAAATGATCAGTGAGGATGCATGAAGTGAGGGCTAAAAGCAGCCATATTCCGATATAGCCTATCGCAAAAGTAGCCGTAAAAAGAATAAGCGATGCCTTTTGCATATCATTTGGGCTTCGCAAGTTCAGTTGCTGGCATCTCAACTTGTTGATTGCCTGCCTTCGTCCAGATAAGGCGGCAACTCCAAACCCTTCAACCGTTTAAAATGTTCTACCAGGGACAAACGCCGTCGCGGGCTTTTACCCAGACGGGCACGCAAGGCCGGCAGACCGAGCTTGAGGGACTGGCGGATCACGTCGGCTTGACTGAGTTCGGTCTCCGCAGCCGTGACGGCAAGGTCCCGGGACAGGGCCGGAGAACCAGGCACGGGAATGGTGTTAAAGCGTTTCACAGAGAAATCATAACCGACTCCGCCGACATGGCAAGCCGGCCTTCTCGTGTCAACGGCACTGCTCCGTTTAACTAATACCCCGTCGTCTCCTTCCAACTGGCGTCGGGGTCGTAGGTGGTCATGGCCTGGGCGAGGCGCGCGGTTTTTGGCCCCAGATTTTTCTCATAGACCTTTCCCTGCTGGTTGACGATAAAGGTCATCACGCCGGAGTTGCCCCATTCCGCCGGCCAGGCCACCAGGGCGAAACCGGCCAGCAGGTGGCCGTTAATGAGGTAGTTGTATTTGCCGGCGGGCGCATGAGAGCCCTGCCGGGTCAAAACCTTGAAACAATAACCGCGGTAAGGGAGCCAGATTATCCCCCATGATTTTGGTCGCGTGGCGATAGCCTTCGTCGTGCGATTGCGCGATCAACGGGCCGAAAGGACTGGCTTCCTCCCCCGGTTCGGTGTGCCAGTAAAGACCGTCATGGGTGTTGGTGGTGCTGCGCAAATGGCGGGCGTACTCGAGCACCTCGCCGCCGTTGCGCGGTTGGCTGGCGTATTCGCGCTGCGCCTCCACATAGGCGCGGCAAACGCGGATGGCGCCCAGCTCGTTCATGCCAATCCGGCGGTTGAGAATTTCCTCCCGCCCGGCCGCCGTGTCGAAAAACCACTGTCCCTTGTCCTGCACCAATGGGATGGGAAACGGCCAGGCATCCAACCCAATGCGCAGCTCTATTTTCGTGTCGGACTGGCGCGCCAATTCCACCTTTTCGCCCAGCCGGCGCGCGAAATTGGAATAGGCGTTGCTGGCCTGCACCACATCCGGCGAAACCAGTTGGCGCGATTCCGGCCCAAAAATCGCATGCAGGGCATTGGTGTCTCTGGACTGCGCCGCCGCCGCCAGCGCCGCCTCGGCCGCCTCGGGCGAGGCAAACCGTTCTTCGCCGTCACGGGCCAGGACGGACCGGGGCGCCAAGGACAACCCAGCCAACCCCAACGCGATCAGCCCAAAACGGCCGGCGGATTTTAATTTCTCGATCATGGTCTGCTTCTCTTCTTTCTCCATGCGATTGGCGGCGATTTCCGTTCACCGCCCGCGGGACGGGGCAGACGGCGCCGGCGACGGGCGCGACGGCGCGGGGGCGGGGGCTGACGGGGCTGACCGCACCGGCGCTGAAGGCGCGGGGGCCGGCGCGGACATCGTGCTGCGGCTTTCCACGCCGCGCACGCTGGATTGGCGCGCCGCAGCGGCACTTTCCGAACCGCCGAAGGCCCCGCCGCCATACGTGCTGCCGCCGGATGGGGCGCGCACCTCGGGCGCTGGACGTGAGACGGTCGGAGGAGGACTCATGGTGATGGCAGGTCTCTGCGCCGTGGGCGGTGTCGCGCCGCCACGGACCTCACTCGAAAATCCCGGCACCGTCCCAGGACGGCTTTCCCTCGCCGCAGTCGCGTTGCGGTTGGCACCCATCGGCGCGGGCGCCGGGGACGCCACCCGGGCCGGGCGAAATGTATCCGCAGACCATCCCCGATCCACGCTGCGCCCGGCGACCGCGGTGGGTCGGGCGGGCCCGTGCCAGATGCCAACGCCGCGCGGCGCCACCCGACTACGCGGTGGCTGACTCCACCAATTGACCGGCCGCACATGTCCCGGCCCCCAGGTGATGACATGGTGATTGCGCCAGTCCCAATCGTGCCTCAACCATATCCCGATGGGAAACCCCACTCCGAAAGAGCAATAGACCCCGGGATCATAATAGATGGTGTCCCACGGATAAGTGGGCACGTAGATCTCATTAGGATTGGCCGGCTCAATCTCCACCATGCCATCGTCGGCCACCACATTTTCCTGCGGCGTGCTTTGCAAATTGCCCTCGCCCTGCGCCAGCAAGCGGAGCCGCTGGATGCTGGCCATGACGTCCTGCTGCTGATTGAGAAAGGCCTGGCCGACCTCGGTGGTCCAGGCCAGATTATCGTCCAGCCACTTCAGCACGGTCGGGTAATGGGCCAGCGCCTGGACGCTGGGATCCCACGGCTGCACCGCGATCTGGCTCAGATCACCCCCGCCGTTGACGTAGCGGTCCGCCACGACAATTTGCGCCGGCACGGCGGCGGCCGTGAAGATCTCGGCCAGCAACGGGTCGGGATAGAGCGCAATGGGCCGCAGCAATTGGTCCAGCGCGTCGCCTGAGAACGGCGCCGCCGCCGCCACGTCCACCGGCGCGGCCGCATCCTGGGCGCCGGCCGCGATGCCGCGCAGAAAAAAATGACTGCCGCCGCCTGACAAATTGAGCTTAGCTTCGTCATAAAATCCACCATTTCACATTGTTGACTAATAGACGATGGATCGGTCGGAACTATTCAGCATCATTGGGCCGCCAAAGGCAAGGCGAAAAGCAGGGTGTTGTTGACTCTCCCGAAAATTGGAGGCCTTCTTGCAGCGGCATCCCCGGTTTTTCACCTGGCTGACGATTGGCCTGGCTGTCCTCGTCGTCGGCGTGCTGGTCGTGGTCAACCTGACCGGCGGGGGTCCTTGAGAATGGTGGGCTGGCAGGGACTCGAACCCTGGACCAATGCCTTAAAAGGGCACTGCTCTACCAACTGAGCTACCAGCCCACCCGGACAGCGGCGGCGCACAATAGCGAGCATTCGCCCCGCGCGCAAGTGCTTCTTTGCCGCCCCAATGTTGTGCTCCAGCACTTTTGTCCTTCGGATGGGCCGTTGGCCGCGATCCTTTCTATTGCAGTCGCAGAATGTAAAAGCGTTGCGCAAGCCTTGGGTCAACGGCGTTGGTGGCGGTCATGGTGAAGTTGCCTCCGGCGTTCAGGCATTGGACGGCCATGGGCGTCCACTGGCTCAACGGCTGCGCCAGGTTGGTGCTCATCAGCACGCAATAAGTTCCGCCCAATTGCCCGCCGGTGGCGTTGAGCGCCAGGTCCATTCCCGAAACCGTCGGGCAAAACGCCATGTCCGTTATGCAGGGCGGCGGGCGGTTCGCCAACACGACGCTGACGTTGTCCAAGCCGAAATACAGCGATGCTTCAAACGCAATTTGCAGCGCCGCGCTGGTTCCGCCGGCGGTGACGGCCACTTGCACATTTGTCCAGCCCGGGGCGGCGAAGTTCGTCACTCCCCAGACCGTATGGCCGTCCCATGAAACCAGCAATTGGTTGACACTGTTTCCCACCGGATTGTTCAGCCAGAAGGACAGCAGGTAATCGGCGCCCGGCGTCGTGGCCAGGGTCTGGGAAAGAGTGGTGAGAAACCCAAACGTCCCGGCCAGCATCGCGCCGTAATTCCCCGAGTGAACAAATTGGGGGGCGCTGTACACGCCGGCGTAACTCATCATGCCGCCGCTGGTCCACGCCGTGAAATCCCCCGTTTCAAAGTCGCCGTTCCACACCAAACCCGAACAGGTCCCCGCCACGCAAATGGCCGCCGGGCCGGCGCACTCCACCATCACGCCAAGATTGTTGCTGGCGACGAGACCCGGCAAAAAATTTCCGGCGTTCGTATAAAAATGCAGAGGGTTTCGCCCGGTCCCAACGGAACCGTCGCCGAAATCCCAACTCCAGGAAACCATCCTGTTCCCGCTGCTGTCCAGGTCAGGGCAAACAAATTGGACCGTCAAGGGCGCGCCGCCGGTGGCCGGATTGGCCGTGAATTCCGCCGTGGGCAACGCCACCGCAATCTGCGGTCCGAAACCAACCACCATGCCGCCCTGGTTGTTGCTCGCCACCAGGCTCGGCGCGAAGACCCCGCCCGTGACATACGTGTAAACCGGATTTCGCTGCGCGCTGGAGGAGCCGTCGCCGAAACTCCAGTTCCAATTGGTCAGCGGCGCGCCAAGGCCGTCGGTTCCAGGTCCGGCAAATGCCACCGTCACCGGCGCCATGCCGTTGGTCGGACTCGCCGTGAACAGGACCGGAGGAGCCGCCGTCAACAGGCTGAACGTGAACAAGGCCCCGTCCCCGTTGCTTCCGCCATCATAGGCGGCCCCATAAACTGTGTCCCCGGACAACACCATCCCGGCCTGCGGATTGGCCCCGTCCAGGTTCGTGCCCGAAACCAGCGCCGTAAAGGCGCAAAGATTGGCGAAGCCCGTCCCGTTGGTGCCAATGCTGAAGATCGTGCCGCCTCCCCCGGAACCGCCCTTCGAGGCCGTCCCATACAGTGTCGCCCCGCATAAAGTCAGCCCGGCGGCTGGCGCCGCCCCGTCACTGTTGAGGTAATTCCCGCTGGCAGGATCATAGGAGGCGACGGCAAATTGATGCAGCGTGCTGAAGCCGCTGCCGTCAGTATTGACCTTGAACACCGTGCCCCCGCCCGCGGCGCTGCCCGTGAACGTCGTCCCATAGAGGACGCCCCCGGCGAACAGCAACTCCCCACTTGGGCTGGAGCCGTCAATGTTGTTGGTGAAACCGTGCAAGACGGTGAAGCCCGAGCCGTTGGTATTGAGCTTGAAAACGGTGCCGCCGCCCATGGCGCCGCCTTGCGAGGCCGTTCCATAAAGAGTGTCCCCGGCCAGGATCATCGCCGCCACCGGATAAGCCCCCTCGCCGTTGGTCATGTTCCCGCTGACAGGGTCCCAGACGCTGGCGGCAAAGTTGTGAATCTGAATGAAACCCGAACCGTCGCTGTTCATCTGGAAGATCGTTCCAGTGCCAGCGGAGCCTCCCTCCTCGGTCGTCCCGTAGAGCGTATTGCCGGCCAACACCACTCCGTTGGGCATGCCGCCATCAGCTCCATTGGTGAACCGGTGCAGCGCGGTGAAACCCGACCCGTTGGTGTTGAGCTTGAACACCGTTCCCGACCCGAAGCCGGCGCCGCCTTGGGTGGCCGTTCCGTAAAGCGTGTCGCCCGACAACACCAGTCGCGACCGGGGGTCCGCCCCATCGCTGTTGGTGTAATACATTTGCACAATGGCGCTGAACTCATAAAGGTTGCTGAATCCGGAGCCATCCGTATTCACGGCAAAAATCGTTCCAGACCCGCCGTTGCCACCCCCCGTCATGGCTCCGTAAAGCCGGTTGCCCCCGATCACCAGGCCGGCCGCCGGATGCGTCCCGTCCAGGTTGGTGAAACCGCCGCTGGAAGGATCATAGCCCCCGCCTCCGCCGCCGAAAACATGAACCGCGGAGTGGCCCGCCGAAATCTGCGGCCCATAGGCGATGATGCCCGCTCCTTTCTTATTGGTCACAACCAGCGCCGGGGCAAACACCCCGGCGCTGGCATAGATGTGCGTCGGATTCTGCGCCGTGCTCGTGGCCCCGTCGCCAAAACTCCAGTTCCAGTTGGTGATGCCGTTCGTCTGGCTGTCCATCCCCGGCCCGCCAAACTGCACCGGCAACGGCGCCGGACCATTGCTCGGCACGGCGGTGAAGAAGATCGGCGGCGGCAACACGCCGACCTTCGGCCCATTGGAGCTGATCATCGTGCCCCAGACATTGGTCACGGTGAGCTTGGGCGAAAAGGTCTGGATCTTGGTGTAAATATGATTCATTGACACCGGCTGATCCGGACTCCGATCAACAAAGCTCGTGCCGTCGCCAAAATCCCACTTCCAACTCACGATGGCGTTGTCCGCGCTGTCCACCGCCGGGAAGGTGAAATGAACGGACAGCGGCACGAAGCCATTGGTCGGCGTCACGGTGAACTGCACCGTGGGCAGCGACACCGTAATGTTGGAGTCGCCCACGCCCTGCACCGCGGTGCCACTGAGGTTGGTGGCGGTGAGCGTGACCGAAAACGTTCCGGTGTTGGAAGACGATCCGCCGTTGGTGGACTTTGGGGTGTTGGTGTAGGTGTGCGATATCATTTGTCCTGTGCCGTTCGTGCCATCGCCGAAGTTCCATGTCCAATTGGTGATCGTGTTGCTCCCGCTGTCCACGCCGGCCGAACTGAAGTGAACCGTCAGCGGCACCAACCCGTTGGTCGTGTCGGCGGTGAACGCCACCGTCAGATGGTCGGGGACGTATGCCAGAGTGACCGAATTGTTGGCGTTGGCCTCGCCCGTCCCCGACCCCGGGGCCGCCCCGTAGTTCCATGCGTTCTGCACCGTGACGTTGGTCGTAATCGTCTGGTTCCAGGCTTTGGTGCTGTCCTGCATGGCAAATTGGAAGCACTGCACTTCGTCCATGGCCTGCACCGTGGACGGCCCGCCCAGCGTTTCGTCCCCATAGTAGCCGTTGGTGGTCAGCGCGAAAAACGCCCCGCCGGACCACTGTCCGAGAACCACCGCCTCGCAGGTTCCTTTGAATTGGCCCGCGTCTGGCGCATTGCCCATCGTCACACAAGCGTTGGTGGCGTTGAACTGCGGATCGCTCTCGTAAGTCGAGCTCCTGGGTGTCTCAGTACCGTCCACCCACTCGTCACCCGCCCAGCTTCCGGAGGCTGACTCCGCCGCACTGGAGCTGATCAGGCTGCCCATCATCAGATTGGTCTCCGTCTGTAACACCACATATTTTGCCTGCCCGGTGATGGCAGCCTGCAGCACCTCATCCGTGTCCCAGCCGCCGATGCTGGCGATCCCCCAACTGTCCGACCCGGAGCCGCTGGCCGTCATGGTATAGTTGACGGTGAGCACGCCCACCCGATTCGTCCAGGCGAAGGCGGCGGACGGTGCAAGGCAGAGCGTGGCGAGCGCCAGCACAGCCAGCCGTCCGGCGATGATGTGGTTTGCTTTCTTTGGTTTCACATCGGTCCTCGGTTTGTCGTTGACAGCGGTGCGGAAGCTCCGGCAGTAATTCGCTCGTCCGGTGGAACAGGTTGACTGGGCTTGGTGAGCAAACAAGGAACGCCAATGAGGATTCGCATTCTACATTTATCCGGGATTTCGAGAAGGAATTCTCAACTTCTTTTGCTGAAGATTCCCCATCCTTTGCTCCAGCTATACGGGCGGAACAGCCCGCGCCATGACCCCCGGCTTTGGCGGCGCGGCAGCCCCGCGGATTCGGGGTTTTGTTTCAGCCGGCTCCCCAACAAAAAACTTGCCCCCGGCTTGCGACCCCCTTCTCGCCCCTTCATTTCAGCCACGCGTCGTAAGAAAGTTTCAGGGCCAGGGCGATGACCATGGTGATGAAGACGGGACGGATGAATTTGGTCCCCCGGCTCACCACCATCCCCGAACCGATTCTCGCCCCGATCAACTCGCCCGCCCCCATGATCAATCCCGCCCGCCATTCCACCTGACCCGCGCACAGAAACAAACCGAGCGAGGTCGCGTTGCTGGCGAAGTTCATGACCTTGGTGTAGCCGGTCGCCTTGGTCAGGTTGAACCCCAGGCCCAGCATGAACGCCATGGTCCAAAACGTCCCCACCCCAGGCCCGAAAAAACCGTCGTAGAATCCGAGCAGCAATCCGGCCAGCGCGTAAAACCAGGGCCAGCCCATGCGCGGGTGAATGTCCTTCTCCCCCAGTTCGGGCTTGAACAGCATCCCAAGCGCAATGACCAAGAGCAGCGCCGGCAGCGCCCGCCGCAACAACTCCCGGTCCAGATGCTGCACCAGCAGCGTGCCGGCCGCCGCGCCCAACACGGTGCAAAGGATGCCCGTCTTGCATTGGCGCGGCGAGACCGTTCCCAGCCGGGCATAATTCCACGAGGCGCTGGCCGAGCCGAAGACCGCCTGCAGCTTGTTGGTGGCCAGGGACGCTTCCACCGGCACGCCCACTCCCAGCAGCACCGGCCACGTAATCAGCCCGCCGCCCCCCGCCACCGAGTCCACAAAACCGGCCAGCAAACCGGTCGCAAACAAAACGGGAGTCGTCCACCATAAAACGGGCGCAGTCATCAGCGATGGTCAAGGTTTCCAGTGGTCCGCTCCGCCGAGAACATTTTCCACCGTATAAGCCGCGGCCTGTTCGGGGGTCAGTTGCCGGCTCCAGGCCGCGCGCTGATTCGTCCCGGCCCCCGGCCCGGTGTTTTGAAATTCCGCGTAGCGCGCCGTTTTTTCGTTGGCGGCG
This sequence comes from uncultured Verrucomicrobiae bacterium, assembly GCA_963707025.1. Lineage (GTDB taxonomy): Bacteria > Verrucomicrobiota > Verrucomicrobiia > Limisphaerales > Palsa-1400 > JBEKOF01. The sequence continues at coordinate 108,219 of CAVPOM010000016.1, forward strand.
TTTCTCCAATTGTCCCAGCCCTCCGGCCGGATGACCTCCGCCATTTCCGTATGCAAAAAAGTCACGCTGGCGAAGGGCCGCCACGGCCGGCCCAGAAACGTCGGCCCCGCGCCGCTCGCCCCGGTGATGGTGCAGCGGGAAAAGACGAAACCGAATGGCTGCTCGGCGGGGGTGGAAGCCGCCGTGATATAGCTTTTGGCCAGGCAATGAAGGTGGCAATCCTCGAAAAACGAAGTGGCCGCGCCGAAGATGAAATCGGTGGCCCCGGCGATGTAGCAGTGCGCGTAATAATGGCGGCCGCGATTGTCCAGAATCGTGTCCTGCCAGCCCAGAAAACGGCAGTTGCGAAAACTCACCCGGTCGCCGTCCACCCGGATGGCCAGGGCCTGGCCTTTCGGGCCGGCCGGTTTTCGAACGTGAGATTTTCGGCGGAAAAATCATCTGCGTCAATATAAGTGGAAGCCGTGCGGAAGGTGCCGATGGGCTGGCCGTCCGGCCCGGCCATGCTGGCGAACAGATCGCAAGTCAGAATCGTTTTTTCGGCGTCCTCGCCGAGGAGATGGACGTACCGCTTTTCCCGCTGCACATAGACCGCCTGCTTGTAAGTGCCGGGCTTGATGTGGATGAAGACCTGGTTGGAGGTGCTGGTGTTCTGGGGTGTGGCGTTGATCGCTGCCTGCACCGATTGAAACGGCGCGCTGCCATCCGCGGCGACCAGAAGGTTGGTGTCCGCCCGGGCCGGTGCGACAAGAAGAAAAACGCCGAGGCACGGGCCCAAAAATCTCCCGGCGCAGGCCTTTTGCTTCGGCCTCATAGAACGGCAGGGCTGGCTGCTGAAGAAAAGCCCCGACGCCTTCTCCCTCTCCTCCGAGGAGAGGGCCGGGGTGAGGTCGAGCTTCTTATCTCCGCGCAGCGCCAATTTGACCAATTCCCACACCCCTCCACACACCTGTGGAGGAGAGGGCCGGGGAGAGGAGGCTCCCACCCTCTCATCCGGCCGTGCTTGAGCAAGCCGTGATACAGCGTTCTTTTCTTTAAATTTCATCTGAGTGGCGATGCCCGGATTGTAGATGGCTGGCCTGAAGAATGCCAAGCCATTCTGGCCGCCGCCAGGGAACCGTGCGCATTTCCCATCATTGGGCATCCGCTCCCGATCTCAAAGTCAAAGGGGTCAAACCATATATTTGCACTATTTGCACTGTTTCGCGCTTGCCACCCTCTGTTCTTAGCGGCACCGTGGACCGATGCCACGGCAATTGCGCAGTGAGTATCCCGGGGCGATCTATCATGTCCTGAGCCGAGGAAATCGTTGAAGGAGTCAAGCCCGGAAAGCTCAGTATGTGATTATGAATATAATTCAGAATTCCTCGCTTGACCCCTTTAGCCTTTAAGGCCCCATTACACTTTACCAACGCACGGATACCGTGGCCGAAATTCCAAAAGCAAAACAAGGGGGGAGCGGTGGCTCCGTTTTATGCGGGGACTTGGTTCGGGCGCTCACCGATGAAGCGGCTCCTGCGATTGCTTATCATTGGGGAGTAAGTTGCCTTAATACGGGGTGAACGCCCCATAGCGCCGGCAAGTGCTTGGTGCTTAAGTTCGTGCCATGAACGACGACGAAATCCGGCCAACGGGAGCGCGACGGCGAAGCCAAACGCGTCCGTGCCATCGCATTCTCGTGGCGGATGATGAGACCGAAATACGCCAACTTATGACCGTGGTGCTGGCTCACTCCGGCTACCACGTTGATGCCGCTGAAGATGGCGCCATCGCTTGGGCGGCGCTTCAGGCCAAACCCTACGACCTGCTCATCACCGACCACAACATGCCAAAAGTCACGGGCGTTGAACTGGTCAGATACTTGCGTTCCGCCAACATGGCTCTGCCGGTCGTCATGGTCACGGGAACAGTGCCCGCACACGAACTGGCTCAAAACCCTTCGCTTCAACTTGCGGCCACGCTGGAGAAGCCCTTTGCCATTGCTGAGTTGCTGGACACGGTGGAAAACGCCTTGCGGGCGACCAAGAGCTTGCGCGAGCAGATCCATCCACTGCCGCGCTGGAGAAGCCAACCTTCGGGCGACGTTTTACAGCTATGAAGATTCCGCTCCACTGTTCAACCGGGCATAGAATTTACCCCGCCAAGCTCGAAGCTGAAAACAATGCATAAATTTCACCGCATGCCGCTTATCCTGAAGCCAACGGCAGAGTACGTAACCGATGCCCCACCTGAGGCGAAGGAAGATCCAGCCTGCGGTGAACCGGGTGGAACAGGAAGATCATTCTCAAACGGAGACTGAAACGGCCTCTGCCTCCATCCCGGTGTGGAAACGGATTGTGGATGTGACGGTAGTCGTCTTGGCCATTCCTTTCCTGATACCGCTGGGGATTCTCATTTTCACATTCATCAAGATCGTTTCCCCTGGGCCTGGCCTTTTTCGGCAACAAAGGGTGGGCCATCTGCGCCGCCGGTTTATGTGTCTGAAGTTCAGAACCATGAAAGTCAATGCCGATACCGCGGTGCATCAGACGCACTTGAAGCGGTTGATGACGGCAAACGGACAGACGCGAAAACTGGATTGCGCCGGTGATCAGCGCCTCATTCCAGGAGGATTATGGTTAAGGGCCGCAGGTGTGGACGAATTGCCGCAATTGTTTAATGTCTTGCGTGGCGAAATGAGCCTGGTTGGTCCGCGGCCATGCACGCCGTTCGAATATGGGTTGTTTTCGGAGCATCACCAGCAGCGTTGCGCTGTGCAGCCAGGCTTGACGGGCTTGTGGCAAGTCAGTGGCAAGAATGACACTACGTTCGAGGAGATGATGGCATTGGACCTGAAGTACGTGCGAGCGAGGTCCCTGTGGCTGGACTTGAAGATAATAGCATGGACCGTTCCCGCGATTATGAAGCTGATCTGGCAAGTGAAGATCCGGCCCAAGATCGGAATCCATGCGGCAGAGAAGCGGTAGTCCCTCGTCCGGCACTGGCGATGTGGCCAAAAAGCGCGGCAAAAACCCCCTGCGGGGATTTGTTCAACGGTCCATCCGGCGCGTTCTTGTTTTCGTTAAGCTCCTTCTTGTCGCTATTTTCAACAAACTTTGTCCTCCCGGGTTTGAAGATGATGGGGGGTTTCATTATGGACCCCCACCCGGTGCCGGCTCGGATGGGGATTCCGACCGCGGCCAATCCTGAGCAGTCCAAGGGGTCCAAGGGGTTACCCATTAGTCCAAGGGGTCCAAGGGGTCAAACCATATATTTGCACTGTTCGCACTGTTTTGCGCTTGCCACCCTCTGTTTTTTGCGGCACGATGGGCCGATGCCACGGCAATTGCGCATCGAGTATCCCGGGGCGATCTATCATGTCCTGAGCCGGGGAAATCGCCGGGAAGCCATCTTCGTTGATGATGGCGACTGCCATGATTTTATCAAAACCCTGGGCGAGGCTTGCCGGAAAACCGGCTTCCAAATTCACGCCTTTTGCCTGATGAAAAACCATTTTCATTTGGTGGTCGAAACGCCGCAAGGCAATCTGGTGGCCGGAATGCGCTGGCTCTTGAGCACCTATTCCAACCGGTTCAATCACCGGCATGATCGGTGCGGCCATGTTTTCAGCGGGCGCTACAAAGCACTGGTGGTGGATGGCAGCGGCCGCGGGTATTTGCGCACCGTTTGCGATTACACTCACCTCAACCCGGTCCGGGCCGGATTGTTGCCCGCGGCCAACCGGCTGCTGGAGTATCCCTGGAGCAGTTTTGGGTTCTATTTGACGGAGGCGAAACACCGGCCCCGGTGGCTGCGGGTGGACCGGTTGCTCGGCGAGCATGGCATTGCCAGGGACACGGCTTCCGGGCGGCGGGAATTTGAGGGCCGGATGGAAAGCCGCCGCGCCGGGGAGGGAGAGGCCGGCCAGTGGAAGGGGATGCGGCGCGGATGGTGCCTTGGAACCTCCGATTTCAAGAAAGGACTGCTGGAAAGGCTGCAGGGACACTTGGGCGCAAACCACTCCGGCAGGCTGCGCCAGGAGGCGGGCCAGGCAGGCGCGGAGGCGCTGATCGCCAAGGCGCTGAGGCGGCTGGGATGGAAAGAGGAGGAATTGGGCAAGCGGGCCAAAAGCGATCCGGGCAAAGTGAGGTTGGCGGCGCAATTGCGCCAGGAGACGACCCTGACCATCGGGCAGATCGCGCAGAGGTTGCGCATGGGAACCCGCAACACTTTGGCGACAAACCTGCAAGGAAGAAAAGGCACGAACGGAGGAACGGGATAGTGCAAATATGCGGTTTGACCGCTTCCACCCCTTCCACTTCCAGAAAATCGCGCAAATCCTGCGTCTCCTTTTTTGCTCGCCAAACGGCCATTCCTGGTGGACAGTATCCCTGACATGAGCCAACTGGATTCCATTCAAGGCGCCCTGGCCCGCGCCGCGGCGCGGCGGCGCTGGTTGCGCAGTTGGAATGGCCTGTGGCGCGGACTGTTGGCCGGGGCCATCGTCTGGTTGACCGCCTTGGCCGCCTTCAAGCTCGCCCCCATTCCGGGCGTCATCCTGCCGGGCGCGGCGGCGCTGGCCGGTTTGCTGACTTTGGGCGGCTTCCTGCACGGCTGGTTCCACCAACCGACCCTGCAACAAACCGCCCGCTGGGTGGACGACAAGCAACGTCTGCAAGAACGCCTCAGCACTGCCCTGGAGCTGGGCCAATCGGGCGCCAGCGAGAATTGGCGCGGCCTCATTATGGCCGATGCCGCCCGTTTCGCCTCCAAGCTGGATCCGCGCAAGCTGATTCCGTTCCATCTGCCGCGCGCCACCCGTTGGGCCTTGGCCGCGCTGGCCGTGAGCGCCGGGCTGGGTTTCCTGCCGGAATACCGCACCCAGGCCTTCCTGCAAAAGCGACAGGACGCCCTGGCCGTGCAGGCCGCCGGAAAAATTCTTATTGACCTCACCCGCCACAGCCTGGAACGCCACGACCCGCTCCTCGCGCCGACCGAGCGCTCCCTCCAGGCCGTGCAGGAACTGGGATTTAAAATGGACAAAGTTTCCCTCAGCCGCAGCGACTCCCTCAAGGACCTGGCCAACCTGAGCGAGAAAATCAAGGCCCAGCAAAAAGAACTGGGCCAACAAGTCCCCCCCCTCAAATCACTGGAAAAAGCGGCGCGCGACGCCAGCCGCAGCCCGTCCGCCGCGGCCGCGCAGAAGGAAATGGAGGCGCTGCAAAAATCCCTGGGCAAATCCGCCGACAGTCCCGAGGCCCTAGAGAAACTGGCCGCCGATCTGCAAAATGCCCAGAAGGCCCTGGCCAGCATGCCCAAGGGCGATTCCCCCGGCGCCGGCGCCGCCCGCCAGCAAATGTCCCAATCCCTGTCCGACCTGGCCCAGCAAGCCCGCGACCTGGGCCAGCCGCTGCCCGATCTGGAAGCCGCCATCGCCGCGCTCCAAGCCAGCAAGATGGACACTCTGCGCGGCGACCTGGACGCCGCCACCACCGACCTGAACAAACTCAAGGAAATGGCCCAGGTTTTGCAGAAACTCCAGCAGCAGGCCGACCGCCAGGGCAAAGACCTCCCCGAACAACTCGAGTTCGGCCAGTCCGACGCCGCCCAGGGCACTTTGCAAAAAATGATTGACCAACTGAAATCCGGCCAGATCACCCCCGAGCAGATGGCCAAAACCCTGGATGAAGTCGCCCGCTCCATAGACCCGGCCGCCCCCTACGGCAAAGCGGCCGAGTTTCTCAAGCAAGCGGCCGGCCAATTGCGCGCCGATCAAAAGCCCGGCGCCGCCCAATCCCTGGCCGCGGCTTCCAAGGAATTGGAAAAAATCGCGGGGCAAATGCAGGACGCCAAGGCCCTCAGCGCCTCGCTCGCCGCCTTGCAAAAAGCGGAGGACTGCCTGGGCCAGTGCCGGGGCGGCCGTCCCGGCGCCAGCAACAAGCTCAGAGCCGGCGCCGGCAAAAACGGCGGCGTGGGCGGCTGGACCCCGGACGACTCCCAGCTTTATCCGGAAATGAGTTCCTCCTGGGACAACACGGGGGTCAACCGGCCGGACACCGATCCGCGCGGCTTGACCGACCGCGGCAACCCCCAGCTCGCCGATAATTTGAACCCCACCAAATTCAAGGGCCAGCTCCAGCCCGGCGGCCCCATGCCGAGCATCACTTTGAAAGGGGTCAGCATCAAAGGCCAGAGTTCGGTGGCCTTCCAGCAAGCCGCCACCGCCGCGCAAAGCGATGCGCAAAGCGCCCTCAACCAGGACCAGGTTCCCCGTGCCTATCAAGGTGCCGTGAAAAGCTACTTCGACGACATCAAGAAATGATGGGAATTGCGGATTGCGAATTCGGGTCTTGGCGAAAGGTTAGGGGCGTCCCTCTTGGAGAGCGGTGCTTCATCAGAACCACGGAGCACCATGATTTATATTGATCCCCATGCGGCTCAAAATCCGCAATCCGCAATCCGCAATCGGTTCAGCCTCCTCAGCGAAACGCAATCATCCCCGCGGCGAACAAAACCGCCAGCACCAGCGCCACCACCCACCAAAACCAACTGATCCCGCGAGGCAGCACTTTTTTCCTTCCAAATTCCCGGTCCACAAACTCTTCATAATCAAAGGACTCGTCCGGCAGGTTCAGCCCGCCGACGCAGGCCTCCTCCGACCACCCCGTTTTCTCGTCCGCGCCGCAGGCCGGGCAGGCTTTGGCGTTGGGCGGAACCTCCGCGCCGCAATTGGGGCAGGTTTCAGGCGGTGCATTCATAGGAGCAAGAAACCCGCGAGCAGTCGTCTGCAATCAAAGAAATGAGCCGCGGATCACGGAATGGGAATTCTGCATTTTGCATTTTGCATTCCGCATTTTTAATCCGCGTCATCCGTGCCATCCGCGGTAAAACTTTTCCATCAGTAGAGCCGGGCTTGGGAAACTTTCCCCACGATCCCCTGGGTCCGCCAACTCGACGGCGGAATCGCCGCCGGATCCAGACTCCATCGTCCCGCCAACTGGCTGAGTTTCTCCGCGTCGCCCGCCAGCGCTTCGCGGGAGGCGAACACATTGACCTCGCAGCCGTAGTCAAAGCAAACCATGCCCAACTCCCGTTCCGCCGCCGTGAGGAAGCCTTCATTCCACAAAATCTCCCCCGCCCAGGCGTAAGCCCGGTAAACCCGCCCATCCTCCAGCAGCGCCCAGGCATGGTGGCTCAACACGCGGTTGACGCTGAAAAACTGCACATTGCCCAACTGGCGGCTCAAACCGCGCAAAAACCGGTAGCACAAATCCACATCATCGGCCGGTTCGGGCAATCCCGGCCCCACCACCAGGACCCACCCCGAAATGGGGCCCGAGACAAATAATTTGCCCTCGCTCGTTTCCACCAGGCCTTCCTCCCACGAGCAAGGCACGGCCTGCTGCAAATGCAGCGCCGCCTGCACCAGCCCCGCATTATTGCATTTGACCGCCAGCCAGCGCGCCGGCCGCTCGAACAACGAGGACCGCGCCCCAAACTGCCCGTTGCCCGGCGCACCGGCTCCATCACCCGCGTCACCCTGGGACAGACGGGCGGCCCGCCGCCGCCGCCAGGCGCAATAAACGAAGAAGCCTCCAATTCCCAAAACGACACCCAAAGGTATCAACATCAGGAGCCAGCCTAACTGCTTCAAATATGCCGGACTCACGCTCAAAAGAATAAACGCAATCTACTATTGGATTGCAGGATTTCAACTCCCACCCGCACATTCTTTGCAGATTCTCATTCCGTTCCCAACCCGCCGCCAGCCGCCGCCTCTTCTGCCGCGCCCCGCCCGCGCTGCCTCCGGGCCGGCGATCCGGACCGCGCGCAGATTACAGCGGTCCCTGCCGGCGTTGCACCCCAAAACCGGCTTTTTTTAGACGGGCCGCGCCGGGGGCGGCGCCGCCACGATAAAAGTCGCGCTCCGCGGCCAAACGTGCTAACCGTATCACCCACAATATGCCGGTTGAATTTAAAGACTATTACCAGACTCTCGGGGTCCCGCGCACCGCCAGTTCCGACGAGATTCGCAAGGCCTTCCGCACCCTGGCCCGTCAATACCACCCCGATGTCGCCAAGGAAAAGAACAAGAAGGCGGCCGAGGAGAAATTCAAGAACATCAACGAGGCCTACGAAGTCCTGGGCGACCCGGAGAAACGCCAGAAGTACCGATGAACTGGGCGCCGATTGGAAGGCCGGCGGCCGGTTCCGGCCCCCGCCTGGCGGTCCCTCCTGGCGCACCTACGGCGGCCGGCCCGGCCCGGCGGAGGCGCGCGAAAGTTTTGAATTCGGCGGCACCGGCTTCAGCGATTTTTTCGAGCAGCTTTTCGGCGGTGGGCGCGGCGCGGCCCGGGGCGGCGGCTTTGACCCAGGCGAGGCCGGACGCGGCCATGACATCGAGGCGGTTCTGATGGTGACGTTGGAGGAGGCCATGAACGGCTCGGTTCGTTCCATCAGCCTGCGGCGCAATGCCCTCTGCCCCGAATGCCACGGCACCGGGGCCAAAGGCCGGAACGTCTGTCCGGCCTGCGAGGGCGAGGGCCAGGTTTCCATCACGCAAAATCACAAGGTGAAAATCCCCGCCGGCGTGCGCGACGGCCAGCGCCTGCGCGTCGCCGCCCAGGGCGAACCCGGGGAAGGCGGCGGTCCGGCGGGCGATCTTTATTTGCGCGTGCGCCTGGCCGGCCATCCGGATTTTCGGGTGGAGGGCGGCGATTTGTATTACGACCTGGATCTGGCCCCGTGGGAAGCCGCCCTGGGCACCAGCGTGGCCGTGCCCGCACTCAGCGGCGCCCTCAGCATCAAAATCCCTCCCGGCACGCAAAACGGCCAGCGGCTCCGCGTCAAAGGCCGCGGCCTGCCGGGGCGCGCCGCCGAGCGGGGCGATCTTTTCGTCGTCGCCCGCATCCAGATGCCGAAGGAGATCACCGAGCGCGAAAGAACGTTGTGGCAGCAACTGGCCGCCCAATCGGCTTTCAACCCCAGAAGTTGAGCGGGCCATCCGTTGCTCCCTTGGTGCATTTCACATTTTTGGTTTTTCATTCTTAATCGTAATCTTAATCTTGCTCTTAATCCGAATGCGGGAGGGCGATGCGATTAAGATCAAGATTAGGAGCAAGATTAAGAGGGGAACCCAAAAACTGGAATGCGCCCGGTTCCCGGCCGGCGGCGTTTTGCTTCTTGACGCCGGGGGGGCGGCAGCCTAAGCACTGGCCATGAAAATCTGCCTGTTTGGCATAACCGGCATCCCGGCCGGCAACCACAACATCAAGGACGCCCGCCTGGACCAAGCCGATCAATTGGTGGAAGCGCAGAAGAAGTGTTATGCGCAGGTGGTCCTGGCCGAGGAGAAGGAACTGGCGGTCTGCGACGCCATCCTCACCAGCCGCGCGGCCTTGAGTGACTTGCTGATGAAGGACCTGGATTTTGTCGAGACACGGCTGGGACGGGAGGCGGGGGAAGCGGAGAAGAAGGTGCTGCAAAAAATGGCCGAAGGGCTGGTCAGCGAGACGCCCGTCTCGAAGCTGGGATTGACGACGGAGGAATTGGCGGCGATTTCGGCGCACAGCTTTGTCACCAACCGGCCGGTGGTGGTGGCCGGGGAGGCGGAATTGGCCGCGCCGGAGGCCCTGCTGGTGCGGGCCTTGGCGGAGAGCGGCTACATCTGTTTCCTGACCGTCGGCGGCAAGGAGAACCGCGCCTGGCCCATCCGCGCCGGCACGTCGGCCTGGGAGGCGGCGGGCACGGTCCACACCGACATGCAGAAGGGGTTCATCCGCGCCGAGATTATCAGCTTCGCCGATTTGCTGGCGGCCGGCGGGGAGACGCAGGCCAAACGCGCCGGCAAAGTCCGGCTGGAATTGAAGAGTTACGTGATGCAGGACTACGACGTGGCGAATTTCCGGTTTACCAAATAAATCCAACCATCGGGCTCACTTGCTTTTAGCAAGCAGGACGGAAATCACAGCTTGCCGGTGAAGGCTTTCAGCTTGCCGGCTTTGCGCGCGGCCCCGATTTCAGCCAGGGCGGAGTCTTTCGCGGCCCTCGCTTGCGCGAGGGTCACCCCGTATTCGCCCAACGCCGGAAAATCGCCGGGATGGAAAGGCAGGCCGCGCAATCCGACCATTTGCGCGAAGAACATGGACACCGCCGCCGCCGGGGTGATGCCCAATTCCCGGCATACCACCCGCGCCTCCTGGGCCAATTGGCTGTCTATCCGAAGTCTGATTTGCTCAGTCATGTATAAAACATGCCACGATAAAGGAGGCTGTCAAACTTGACGACGCGGCCCAAATCTCCGCCAAACGCGCCGTCACCGCCGAGCAACGATCCATGCAATTTCCAGGGAAGAAAAAAGAAGCAGCCGGCGAGGGCGCCGACCGCCACACGCGGGGCGCGTGTGCTCCCCGAAACGGTTCCCGTCCGGCTTGGAGCGGTTTCACAAATACTGCAGCCTCATTGCGCGGCCGGGCCGGTCCCGAATTATCGGGACCCGCCGCGGCGCGCGCGCAGTGCGCGCCCTGCCATCCTCATTGAGGGCTGCACAATTTCTTAAACCGCCCCAGGCGAGGATTTGGGCGGGGAAGGCGGTCACGGTTTCAGCCGCCCAAGGACGCCAACAACTGGAGGAGGTGTTCGAGCTTGGCTTGCCAGCCGGCCAGACGCTTTTGGTGCTCCTCCAAAACAACGGGCGGGACTTTTTGCACAAAAGCGGGGTTTGCCAATTTCTGCTTGACTTTCTCGATCTCCGCCCGGGCCTTGGCTATTTCCTTTTTCAGGCGCTCCTTCTCCGCGCCCACGTCCATCATGCCTTCCAGCGGCAGATAAAGTTCGCCCAGTTCGGAGCGCGCCGCCGGGGTGCCTCTCGCCGGGGTGTAATCGGCGCGCACCTCCAGCGGTTCGGCGTTGAGCAGCAGCTTCATGGCCGCCAGGTCATGCGGCTCCGGCGCGCCGGCCGGCTTGAAAATATATTTGACTTTTTTGTTGCCCGGGATGTTTCCGGAACGGCGCAGGTTGCGGCCCTGCGTGACCAGCTCATTGCGCAAATCCACCTGTTGGAGGAGGCTCTCCGCCAATCCGTAATGCGTTTTGAAATCTTCGTCCAAAGGCTTGGGCCAGTGTGAGAACATGATGGTGTCGCCCCCCTGGTCGGCCGGCAGGTCGAGGTGAAAGCCCAGGCCGTGCCAAAGCTCCTCGGTAATGAAGGGCAGGAAGGGATGGAAGAGCCGCAAAGTATTTGACAGCACAAAATCCATCACGGCCAGGGTGTTGGCCTGGAGCGCGGCGGTGCCGGCGTCAGCCGGTTGGTTCCCGGGCGCCAGCGCGGCCTTGGCCGCTTCCAAATACCAGTCGCAATACTCGCTCCAGAAAAAGCGGTAGAGGGTTTGGGCGGCCTCGTTAAATTTGTATTGGGCCAGCGCGCCGCTCAATTCGGAGACGGCCTGGTCGAGCTTGAGCAAAATCCATTGGTCGTCGCTGGTCAGAAGCTCCGGGCGGATTTCGCCCTCGGATGCGCCGGGCTGCATCTGGCGGAAACGGCAGGCGTTCCACAGTTTGTTGCAGAAATTGCGGCCCAATTCCACCTGCTGCTCGTCGTAAAGGACGTCCTGCCCCAGCGGGGCGGAGCGGATGACGCCGAAGCGGAGGGCGTCGGCCCCGTATTGGGCGATCAGGTCCAGGGGATCGGGCGAGTTGCCCAGGGTCTTGGACATCTTCCGGCCCTGCTTGTCGCGGATGATCCCGGTGAAGTAAACATTGTGGAACGGCATGGTCCCGGTGAACTCGTATCCGGCCATGATCATGCGCGCCACCCAGAAAAAAATAATGTCCGGCCCGGTCACCAGGTCCGTGGTGGGATAGAATTTTCTCAGTGTTTCCGTCTGCTCCGGCCAGCCCATGGTGGCAAAGGGCCAGAGCCAGGAACTGAACCAGGTGTCCAGCACGTCGGGGTCCTGGGTGAAGCCGAGCTTCTCCAATTCGCGCGCCACATCTTCTGCCGTAGCGTCGAGACAGACGCAACCGTTCATGGCCTTGTTGCCGCTGGAAAAAACATCCAAGTGCCGGTCGCCAACGACAAGATCTGACCGGCCGCTTTTTTCCAATTTGCGCAGGTATGAATCTATCTCATCGGCCTTTTCACTGGCAGCGGGCAAAAACACTTTGGATAAAGACCACACCGGAATGCGATGTCCCCACCAAAGCTGGCGGCTGATGCACCAGTCTTTGATGCCTTCCATCCAGTGGTCATAAACTTTCGCCCAGCGGTCAGGCTGAAACTTCATCCCGCCTGCGGCCACCACCGCTCGTGATTTTTCCACGCTCGGATACTGCAAAAACCATTGCTCACTCAGGCGGGGCTCAATCTGCACGTCGGCGCGTTCGCTGAAACCGACCTTGTTCGTATAAGGCTCTTCCTTTTCCAAAACCGAAACCTCTGCCCCGTCCAAAGCTTTTAGCTTTAATTCCTTTAGTTTTTCCACGGCAACCCTGCGTGCCTTGGAACGGTGCAGACCGTTCAAATCCTGGCCGGCATCTTTATTCATGGTGCCATCCGCATCAATGACTTCAAGGATGCCTAAGTTGTGGCGCAGGCCGATTTCAAAGTCTGTTTTGTCATGCGCCGGCGTCACCTTGAGCACCCCGGTGCCGAAGGCGATGTCAATGAGGTCGTCTCCGACAATCGGAATGACGCGTTGTTCCCGGGGCAATTCCGGCGGCAGCGGACGAACGGCATGCTGGCCGATCAAATGGGCGTAACGCGGATCCTTCGGATTGACGGCCACGGCCGTGTCGGCGGGAATGGTTTCCGGCCGCGTCGTCGCAATCGTCAAAAAAGTTCCGGGCGCCTCGGCGATCTCGACCTTGAAATAATAGAGGAAACCTTTTTGCTCCTTCATCACCACTTCTTCATCGGAGAGCGCGGTGAGCGAGGAGGGACACCAGTTGACCATGCGTTTGCCGCGGTAGATGAGGCCCTTTTTGTAAAGCTCGACGAAGACCTTTTGCACGCAGCGCGAATACTCCGGGTCCATGGTGAATCGTTCGCGCGTCCAGTCGCAGGAGGCGCCGAGCTTCTTGAGCTGCTGGATGATGATGCCGCCTTTTTCGTTTTTCCATTTCCAAACTTCCTCCAGAAATTTCTCGCGGCCCAGATCGTCGCGATGCTTCATTTGACCGGCCTTCTTCAAGGCGCGCTCCACGACCGATTGGGTGGCGATGCCGGCGTGGTCGGTGCCGGGGAGCCAGAGGACTTCCTTGCCGTCCATGCGGGCCTTGCGGGCCAGAATGTCCTGGAGGGTGTTGTTGAGGACATGGCCGAGGGTGAGCACGCCGGTGACGTTGGGCGGAGGGATGGCGATGGAGAAAGCCGGTTTGGACGAACGCGGATTGGCGGTGAAACAATGGCGCTCCAGCCAGAATTGGTACCATTTCTCCTCGACGGACTGCGGTTCGTAGGCTTTGGGAATTTCAGGCATGGAAATCTTTTCAAGGAATGATCTCAAATTCAATTATTTCATGAGCCGGTATTCCATGCTGTCAATCAGGGCCTGCAGGCTGGCTTCGATGATGTTCTCGCTCACGCCCACCGTGCCCCATTCCTCCTTGCCGTCGCTGGACTGGATGAGGACGCGCGTCCTGGCGGCCGTGCCGGTGGTCGAATCGAGAATGCGCACCTTGTAATCGGTCAATAATATTTTTTTGACTTGCGGATAGAAATTGGCCAGGGCCGCCCGCAGGGCCGAGTCCAGCGCGTTGACCGGCCCGTCCCCGTCCGCCACGGTGTGGGCCTCGCGGTCCTCCACCCGGACCTTGATGGTGGCTTCGCAGACCGAGCCTCCCTCCTCGCGCCGCATGGAAACATGGTAGCCATGCACGACAAAGGGCGCCGCCTGGGGATGGAGGGCTTTGCGGAGCAACACCGCCAGTGAACCGCCCGCCGCCTCAAATTCGTACCCTTCGTGCTCCAGTTTTTTCAGGCGGGCCAGCAATTCCTTCAGCTCCGGGGCGTCCTGGCCCAGCTTGATCCCCAGTTCCTGGGCCTTCATGACGATGTTGCTGCGCCCCGCCAGGTCGCTGACCAGGACGCGGCGCACATTGCCCACGCAAGCCGGGTCAATGTGTTCGTAACTTCTGGCCACTTTTTGCACCGCGTTGACGTGGATGCCGCCTTTGTGGGAAAAGGCCGCCGAGCCGACCCAGGGCTGGCGCGGGCTGTGCCGGAAATTGGCCATGGCGTCCACATACTGCGACAGATCGCGCAATTGCCGCAGCGACGAGGCCGGCACACAACTCTTGCCCAGCTTGAAGGCCAGGGTGGGAATGACACTGGTTAAATTGCAATTGCCCGTCCGCTCCCCATAGCCATTGATGGTGCCTTGCACGTGGGTGGCCCCCGCCTCCAGCGCCGCCAGCGCATTGGCCACGCCCAAGCCGATGTCATCGTGGGTGTGGATGCCGATGGCGCCGGTGAGTTTGGCCCGCGCCGCCGCCGTGATGCGCCCGATCTCCCCCGGCAACGATCCCCCGTTGGTGTCGCACAGCGCCACCAGGTCCGCCCCGCCCGCCTCGGCCGCCTGCCAGGTGGCCAGCGCGTAGGCCGGATTATCCTTGAAACCGTCAAAAGCATGTTCCGCGTCGTACACCACAAATTTGCCGTGCTCTTTGAGAAAGCGCATCGTGTCGGCGATCATGGCCAGATTCTCCTCCGGGGTGGTGCGCAAAACCTCCTTGACATGCAGGAGCCAGGTTTTCCCAACGATCGTCACCACCGGGGTCTCCGCCTCCAGCAGCAGCCGCACCTGCTCATCCGCCGCCGCCACCACCCCTTTGCGCCGGGTCGCGCCGAAGGCGGCCAGCCTGGCCCGCTTGAACTTCCGCCGTTTGGCCAGCTCAAAAAACTCAATGTCCTTGGGATTGGACCCCGGCCAGCCGCCCTCGATAAAATGCATGCCAAAAGCGTCCAGTCTTTCCGCGATGCGCAGCTTGTCCATCACGGAAAAATTGACTCCTTCGCCCTGGCTGCCATCGCGCAGGGTCGTGTCGTATATTTCCACATCAGGTTTCATAAAACCGGCCGGCTTGCCGTCACGGGCGCGGAAAGATCGAGCCGGACGCTGCTTTTTACGTCAGCGCGGCCGCTTTTGCAAAGCCCAAGTGGCGGGCCGCGACAGCCGAGGCAGTTAAACCCGGCCGAAAAAGCCATCCCCCGGCCTCCCGGGCAGGCCGGACCGGTCGGCCGGTTCAGTTGCCGCCAGGCTGGCCTTTTACGTCAATAATAGATTTTGGGCGGAGGAGATAGGTCAGGGCTTTGACGGCCAGTTCCATCATCAGGAACGGCTTGGCAATGAGGTCGTTGGCCCCGGCCAGGGAGGACTGGGCGCGCACTTCAAAGTTGGTCAGGCTGGTGACGAAGATGACAGGGGTGGCCTTGTTGGTGGCCGTTTTGCGCAGCTCGGCGCAGAGTTCAAAGCCGTTCATCTCCGGCATTTCGGCATCGAGAAAGACCAGGTCAAATTGGTTTTCGGCCAAAATGGTCATGGCCATTCTGGGTGCTTCAATGCAGATGCAGCGCAGGTTGGCCTTGGCCAGCGCCACCGAAATAGTGCGGCGCGAAATCGGTTCGTCGTCCACCGCCAGAATGAGGAGCGATTGGGGGATTTCCTGCCCGCCCTGGTTGATGTCGCGAAACAGGACGTTCAGGCAATCGGAGGCGTGGGCAATGGTGCGCAGGACCGAGCTGGTCATTTGCCGGGGCTTCTTTTGCAGGTCTTTGATCAGCGCTTCCATCGCCCCGGCCAGGTGGGCGATCCGGCTGAAACCGGTGACGCCGGCCAGGCCAACCAGGGATGAAATGGAGGTGCTGAATCCCTGCAACAGGGTCAGTTGTTCGGTGGTGCTTTTGCTCCGCACCAAAGCGCCCACCCGCTCGCGCAGGTCCATCTGGATTTGCGGGACGCGCTTGAGAAACTCCTGCCGGATTTCCAGGCGAAAAGAGGAGGTGGCGTCGGAGCCAAAAATCGGCGCCGCCGGCTCCCGGCTTTCCTCCTCCGGCGCGGCCGGTTCCGGCGCCTGCGGCGGAGCTGGCGCGGCCGCGGCGGGCGCCGTTGAAAGCTTTGGCGCCCCCGGCAAACGCACCCCGGAAAACACCGGCGTCGGTGTCGGGGCCGGCACACTGGGACTGGTGGCCGCGGGCGCCGGCGGGGGCATCTTGATGAGCGGGGCGGTGAAAGGCATCTTTTCCCGCGCGGCCGGCGCGGGGGCGGAGCCGGCGAATTTTGGCGGGGAAGGCGGAATGACCAGCCTGGGCAACGAAGCCACAGCGGGAGGCGAGGAAAGAGGAGAGGGGGCCGAGGGCGCCGGCGGAGGAGGAGGAGCCGGGACCGGGGCGGGCGTGGGAATGGCCGCCGCCGGCCTGGGCGGCGGCATGCTGACGGGCGTGGCCGAGTTGCCCAAAGGCTGGGGATAGAGGCCGATGATTTCCCCGCTAAATATCTGCTCGACAATTTCCAGGGCCAGATTGGGCGTGCAATCCATTTTGGAAACGCACTTGTTGGCGCCGGCGTCGAAGGCTTCCTTGATCAGATCAGGACGATAAAAGCTGGAAAGAACGACGATGGGGACAATCCTGAATTCGGGCATGGCCCGAATCTGGCGGATCAGATCCGTGCCGCTCATGCTGGGCAGGGTGAGATCCATCTGGATCAAATTGGGCCGGAAAGCGGGCAAGGTGTCCAACGCGGCCGGCCCGTCATCCACCGCCTCCACCACGAAGCCCGACAAGTCAAACTTGCGCCGATAAATGCCCCGCAAAATGGGATCGTTCTCGACAATCAAAATTTTCTTCATGCAAAGCCTTCAGGCCTCGTCCCCGCGGGCGGCATTAAAACACGTCATCGTCATCGGACGGTTGCATCCTACATGGTCCCCGCCGGGAAACCAGCAAAAAGTAATGCCGAGGCCGGCCCGGTCCGATGGGAACGCGCGCAGGGGACGCGCGAGGGGAATGCGTCCTTGCCAGAAGGGCGCGAAAGGGGTATCCATTAGCTGACATGGCAACGGTTGGCGAACAATTAAAGGCGGCGCGCGAAGCGCAACGGCTCACGGTCACACAGGTCGCGGACATGACCAAGATCCGCAGCGACCATATCCGCGCCATAGATCAGGGCAATTATGATGTTTTTTCCGCGCCGGTTTACATCCGGGGATTTGTGCGCACTTACGCCACGACCCTGAAACTGGACCCGGCCGCGATCCTGGCCCAACTCAACGCGGAACTGGCGGAAAGCGGGGCCCAGACGCTGCCGACTTTTCAACCGCCGGCCTCCGGCCTGGTGGACTCCGCCATGTTTCACCTCTCCACCGCGGGCCGGCGGCTGCTGCTGCCCCTGCTCCTGATCGGATTGGTGGTGGGCGGGTTGACGGCCGGCATCGTGCTGATGAACCGCCGGGCGGCGCAGCACCCGCTCAACGGGCTGGGTCCGGGCCTTTATCAGGCGGCCGATAATGCGGGGGAAACCTTGCCCCTGCCCAAGCACTGACCGGGCGGGCATGCATGACAAAACCCAGCCATCGCCCGGTTCGCGTGGGCTTGATTTCCCTCGGCTGCGCCAAAAATCTGGCGGACGCCGAGATCATGCTCGGTTCGCTGCTGCAAAGCGGGATGGAAATCACCAATGAAGCCGGGCAGGCCGATGTCGTCATCGTCAACACTTGTTCGTTCATTGACGCGGCCCAGAAGGAAAGCGTGGAAGCCATTCTGGAATCCGCCCAGGCGCGCGCCCGAACCCATCCGGCCCAGGGATTGATCGTGGCCGGCTGCCTGCCGCAGCGTTTCCGCGACGATCTGCCCAAACTGCTCCCGGAAGTGGACGCTTTCATGGGGGTTGACCAGGTGGCCCAAGTTTCCGAAATCGTCCGTCAGGCACTGGCCGGACGCCGCGAGAAATTGCGCCGCGCCGGGCCGGGCGCGGCCGGCGCCAATTCTGTCAAGACGATGGCCAAGCGCCTGGCCGGCCGGGAGGCAAAATCGCCCGCCCCCGCGCCCGGGCCGGTCCTGCAGGTTCATCGGCGCCCCAGCTACATCCCCGACTTCGCCACGCCGCGTTTTCGCCTGACCCCGCGGCATTTCGCCTACGTCAAAATCGCGGAAGGCTGCAATCACCCGTGCAGCTTTTGCGTCATCCCGCAGATGCGCGGCGCCCACCGCAGCCGCCCCCAGGCGGACGTGGTGCGGGAGGCGGCGCAACTTCTGGCCGGCGGCGTCCGGGAGTTGAACCTGATCTCCCAGGACTCCACCTATTACGGCCTGGACCTGCGCCCCCATCACAGCCGCGCGATTTCCTCCCCGGCAAAATTCAGCGCCGCCGCGCGCGCCCTGCCGGCCGAAGCGACCAGCCTGTGTACTCTGCTGCGGGCTCTCAACGCCCTGCCCGGCGATTTCTGGGTCCGCCTGCTCTACACCCATCCGGCCCATTGGACGGGCGAATTGATCGAGACCATCGCCCAATGCCCCAAAGTGGCGCGCTACGTGGACCTGCCGCTCCAGCACATCCACGAAAACATGCTGGAGCGGATGCGGCGCGAAACCTCGCGGGAGCATATTGTTGACTTGATCGCGAGAATTCGCGCGGGCATCCCCGGCATCGCCCTCCGCACGACCTTTATCGTGGGCTTTCCCGGCGAGACGGAGGCCTGCTTCCAAGCGCTGCTGGAGTTTATTCGGACGGCGAAGTTCGAGCGTCTCGGCGTCTTCACCTTCTCGCCCCAGGAGGGCACGCGCGCCGGCAAAATGGAGGGGCAAATTCCGGCGCGGGTCAGAAAGCAGCGGCAGAAGCTGGCCATGGCCGAACAGCTCAAGGTGGCGCGGGCCATTGCCGCGTCCTGCGTCGGGCGCGAGATGACGGTGCTGATCGAAGGCGAGGCCCGGCCGGGCGATGGGCCGGCCGCCAACCTCAGTTCCTGGGAGCACGGGCTGATCCGGTCCTCCTCCGGGCCCGCGGAAATGGAAAAACCCGGCCCTGGCGGGCCCAACCGTTTTTTGATCGCGCGCAGCCAGGCGGACGCGCCGGACATTGACGGACGGGTTTATGTGCGGGGCAAACTGCCGCTGGGCCAATTCGCCCGCGTCAGGATCATCGGCCACACCGATTACGATTTGATCGCCGAACCGGCCGGGTGATGGGATGGCCGAGGGCGCCGCGAACAAAGATTTACTTGGCGCGGGGAACCTGTCTTTATAAGGGCGGCCCATGAACGTGCCGAACCAATTAACCGTCTCCCGTTTTGTCCTGACGGCCGCCTTTTTGGTGGCGGTCTTCGTGGAATTTCCCTTGCATAAGACGGTCTCCCTCCTGCTCTTCGGCGCGGCGAGCCTGACGGATTACTTTGACGGCCGCATCGCCCGCCGCGACCAACTCATCACCAATTTCGGAATTCTGATGGACCCGCTGGCAGACAAAATCCTGGTTTGCTCGGCGTTCATCGCGTTCGTGGGGTTGGGCTGGATGCCGGCGTGGATGGCGGTGATTGTGGTGGGGCGGGAACTGGCCATCACGGGCTTGCGCCTGCTGGCGGCCTCCAAAAACCTGGTGCTGGCGGCGGAACGATTCGGCAAACACAAAACCATTTCGCAAATAGTCGCCATCCTTGCCATCCTGGCGCGGCACTGCTACGAGGAGGCGGGGCCGGCGGGCACATTCATTTTTGGCTTCCATCTTTTCGGCCAACCGTGGGTGGAATGGTTCGCGCCCCTGGCCCTGTGGCTGGCGGTGGCGCTGACCCTGGCCTCCGGCGTGATTTATCTTTGGCGCAATCGCGCCCTGTATCTGGCTGATCTATGAAACTCTGGATCGCCCAGGGATTTGGCGCGGGCCGGATTGGCTTCGCCCCGGGGACCTTCGGGTCGCTGCTGGGGCTGGGGTGGTTCGCCCTGCTGCTGTGCGGGAAGTCATGGCTGATCTTCGCCGCGGGCAGCGCCGCCGGCATCGCCCTTTCCGTCTGGCTGTGCGGGGAAGGAGAGAAACGCCTCAACCAAAAAGACCCCGGCTCGGTCGTTTTGGATGAAATCGCCGCCATGCCTGTCTGTTTTGCCGCGGCCCTGGCCATGGCGTGGTCCCGCCAAAAACAATGGCCCGGCCCGGAGCACTTTTTTTCCGCCGCGCACGGCCTTGAGACTGCCGGCATCTTCGTTCTGTTCCGATTCTTCGACATCCTCAAACCCTGGCCGGTGCGGCAAAGCCAGTCGCTGCCCGGCGGTTTGGGCATCACCCTGGATGACGTTCTGGCCGCGGGCTATGTCAATCTGGTGGTTTGGGCGCTGAGTGCGTTTGTGAGCTTTTAAATTTTCTTGGGCGCGGTGAGGCTGTAGCGGCTGGTGTCCTGGGCGTGGGCCAGCGCGACGGCCAGGGCGTCGGCCGCGTCGGGCGCGGGCGTGGCGGACAAATGGAGAAGGCGCTGCACCATTTTGGCCACCGCCTCCTTGTGGGCGGCGCCGTAGCCCACGATGGCTTGCTTGACCTTGCGCGGGGCGATTTCAAAAATGTCCAGGCCGGCTTCGGCCATGGCGGTCAGGGCGGCGCCGCGGGCTTCGCCCAGGGTCAGGGCGGTTTGCAGGTTTTGGGCGTAGAAAAGCCCTTCGATGGCGCAAACCGCGGGGTGGTATTGGGCGGCAATCGCCCGCAACGTTTGCAGGATATTCAAAAGACACCGCGAATGTTCCCAGCCCGGCGGGCAGGCGATGGTGCCGTGGGCCAGAGCCAGGGGATGCGGCCGGGCCATTTTGATCACGCCGTAGCCGGTGCCGCGCAGGGAAGGATCTATGCCAATAATAATTTGCGTCCCGGCGGCCGCCGGGCGGAGGCTGCTCTGAAAAACAGGCTCGGCCGCGCGCTTGGCGCCGCGCAGGCGCGCCTGGAGTTGCTCGAATTGGCGGGGTGTGACGGACATGGCAGCGCTGGTGTTTGTTTTGTCAAGCAATATTTTTGCGGCACGATTGCCGTTGCTGAATTAATCGTTTGCAGAGATTAAAAATGCCGCGGTCGGGGTGTTGCCAGGCCATCATCCGCCGGGCTTGCAAATCGCCGTGGCAACCGCGCACCGGACCGGCCTGGCCCATCCCAATCTCGGTGCCATAGTAGATGACCGGAGGAGCCGCCTGGGCGAACTGGATCTGCAAGGCTCTCCTGAGGCGGGCTTTATCACCGCGGGCTTCAAAGAGAAACCGGTTCATATCGTGGTTGTCCAGGAAGGAAAGGAGGGCGCAATGGTCCGGGAAGCCTGCGTAGTGTTCGTCCAACATCTCCTGGATTTGCGCATCGGAGGTCTTCTTCTTATTGCGGGCAACGCACGCGGCGAGCAGTTTCTGGAAGCGGAAGTCCAACAGCCCGTCAAACAGCGGGGCGTACTCCTTCATGGTGGCGTCCAGCACGTCCAAGCCGAGTTGTTGGGCCAGAAAGTAGAAGCGTTTGTCCGGCAAAAAAATGGTGTTGAGAAAGCGGCGTTGGATGCCCCAGAAATAGACTTCGGCAATCAAAGCAACCTCCTCATTGTGTTGCTTGAGGCGGCTGCGAAATTCACGCCAGAAATCCAGGGAAGGTCCCAGGGCGTGGTCCAGCCGAAAACCGGCCATGCCTTGATCCATCCAATGCCTGGCCACCTTGATTATTTCCTTCCTCGCCTCGGGGTTGTCCAAATTGAGCTTGGGCAATTCGGCGACATCGAGAAACTTGAGATAGTCCCCGTTGGGCAGCCAGTAGAACCAATGCCGGTACCGGCTGCGCTTGCTGTTCCTGGCTTCGATGAACCAAGGGTGAGTCTCGTGAACATGGTTGGGCACGAAATCCATGATCAAGCGCAGGCCGCGCCCGCGCGCCGCCTTGACCAGTGTTTGAAACGCTTTTTGTCCGCCAAACCTTCTTTCCACCTGAAGGAAATCCGTGATGTGGTATCCATGATAAGCAGTCGTCCTGGTAAAGGGCGACAGCCAAATGGTATTGATGCCCAAGTCCGACAAATAATCCAGTTTCTCGGCCACCCCTTGCAGATTGCCGCCGCAGAAGACGGGCTTTTCCTCTGGAGGAAGATGGCGGCGGGGCGGTGGGCCGCCGCGGAAGAAACGGTCAATGAACACTTGGTAGATGACGGCCTGGTGGAGCCATTGGGAATTATTCATACCTCATAGGAGCCAGGATCCGTTTTGCTGGAGCAGGCGACACATCGTTGCATTTGATGCATGGCCAGCCGCAGGTTGGCCTGAGTCCAAAGGAGCGGGGTGTGATCATTGGGCACGTAGTGGCCGTTCTCAATATAATAAGCCTCCGGAGCGCGCAATTCAGGCACCCCTATTGACCTGCTGGTCAACTGGCCCAAGGCCCGGTTGAAATAAGCCGTTTGCAATCGGAGCAACTCGTTTGCCTCCTCTCCCGCCGCTTTCATTTCCAGGTATCTTTGCCCGTAGATCACGGAAATGATTGGGTCGAAGATGCACCATTGCGCTTCCTCGCCAACCCGCACAAGGGCGTCGCGCTTTTCGATCTCCTCGCTATAGTCAGCGGTCCGCTTGCTCGCCGGCACTTTCTTGTAGTCTCGAAACCAGTAAGAGTCGCCCAAATAACGGCGTATGCCGTAGTCGCCCTGGAGGCGGGATTTAACATCTTCAAGGATCATCCGGACCCACGGTTCATCCCATTTCAGAACTTCCAACGGGTAGATTAAGAAAAGCAATGAGCTGTCATAGCGCCGGTAGCAATTCTCAGGTTTGATGGACTCGCACGGTAATATCTTAGCCAAGGCTTCGCGACCCGGCTTGATGAGTTTCTCCATCCGGCCGGCATCCAGTTTGTGCCCGGCCATGATTGGGTTATCCCAAAGATGCTTTT
This sequence comes from uncultured Verrucomicrobiae bacterium, assembly GCA_963707025.1. Taxonomy (GTDB): domain Bacteria; phylum Verrucomicrobiota; class Verrucomicrobiia; order Limisphaerales; family Palsa-1400; genus JBEKOF01. Next base: position 131,075 of record CAVPOM010000016.1, read on the forward strand.
CGTCCATGAGAATTTTGAACTCCCGCAGCCCCGCAATAACCGTTCCGATGGAGGATGCGGAAACTTTGCGCGTCTCTTCCCAATGTCCGCTGTCCTGATCCTGCCAGTATTCAATGGCCTCAAAATAAAGCGGAAATTCCGCCAGACATTCCAGTTCCTTCTCGCCACAAGGGACGATGCCTTTCCGCGCCAGTTTGCAGTAACACCACAGAAAATAGCCCAGCGCGTCGTTTTGGGCGTGCGGCCATTTCTTGCTGAGTTCCGCAAGTTCCCTGCCGTCAAAGCGGACATGTGGGCGGTGCATCGGATTGGCGGCAAGAGCTTTTTCGGTGGCCTTTCCCGGGTCTGCAATGATGTCCCGAAAGCGCTGAATGTATTTTTGGAAGTAGCGCATCAAGGCGGACAAGGTGCGGCCGGCCGCCTTGGTTTCTCCGCACACAAAGTGGGCATGGGCCACATGCACATTATCCCTCACCCAGACGAATTGATATCCGGAAGCGTCCCCCGATTGGGCGGACGCGGCGGCTGGAAACAGCCCATTGGGCAAACTTTTGAAGAGGAAGGCGCCTTTTTGCTCAAGGAACTCCCGCAACCTGTTCAACTCCGCGGCCGTGTATTCCGCGCGCATCAAACCGGCCATTTTCCTGTTCCGCGTCTCAGGCGCATCCGTCACTGGAGCCAGGTTTTCGATCAGCCGTTTGGATACCTTGGAAGTACACCAGGACAGTATTATCCCGGCCCAACCCGCCCCTATCAGGATTACGTCTTCCAAGGACGGCCATTGCCAGGAGTCTGTGGCAAGAGTTTGTGAGAGATATCCGATACAGAGCAAAAGAAAGCAAACCCCATAGGTTGAGCTATACAACGCCCAATCTTCCATCTCAAAGACCGCGCGATTGCGCTGCGTGAACCGCTCGTAAAGATCCCGGCGAGACTCGGCGTAGAAGGCGCCGATAACGATGATGCGCACCTTCAGATTGGTGCATAACAGATCCACGTAAATGCAGACAAAGGGTATCAGCGCCAGAAACAAATGGGCCGGTTGGGCCTTGCTGTCCCACAAACCAAATCCGGCGGTGCCCAAAGCCGCGACCAGGACCAGCTTCCACTTCAGGAAGTCGGAACGACTTTGGTGCGCTGCAAGGATTTCGTCGGGAAGCTTGGAGCTTCGCTCCAAGGCACTCTCCGTGGCTGGTTTGTTGTTTGACATGGCTGCAATTCTGTTCCCGCATCCCAGTGGCGCCGACATTAGCAAAAGCCTCCAAATGCTAAAAGGAAAATCGCCCCCGCCAGCAGGGCGGGCGGCGCCAGTTTCTGGAAAGCTTTGGCCGGCAGGCCGGGAATGCGGCGGGGCGAAACGGCCGGCGTGGCAGGATCAATGACCCTGGCGCTGAGGGCGTTGCCGGGGCAGCGGCCGCCGCCGGCGCGAATAGCGCGCAGCGATGGCAGGATTCCAGCGATGCGTTGCCCAAGTTGTTGGCCAGCGATTTCTCGCGCCGCGGGAGGGTTTTGCAAACGAAAACCTGTCCCGCTCCATGCCAGGGGACCCGCGGACCTTTTCTCCCGTGACAGCCAGGTTACGTTGCATTCACAGGTTATTAGGTCTGATCGGGATGGTGATGCAAAGGTCAAACAGGAGAGACTCAAGGGGGTGGTGGAGTGGTGGAGTGATGGGGTGGTGGAGCGGGGAGGCGCGCGAAAGGCAGACTGAAAAACACCTTGACTGGCCTTGATTGACCTTGACTGGCAAAACTCGCCGGGACTGATAAATGGTTCATGGAGAGGCACTTCGATTGATTTTCCTCGAAAACGCGCGAAAGTCGCAAAGCAAGCCGGATGGGGGGCTGAAAACCGGTCGTTTTGGTCCGCGCTTTGACGCGAACCCCGACTGCTTTTTGGGCTGCCGGGTGCCATCGCGGCGAGGAGGGGAGCGGATGGAAGTTCATGGTTAAGGCGGTCAAAGTCCAAGAATATGGTTTGACTGGGTGTGACCGGGTATGACCGGATGGGTGCGTTCGGCAAATTTTGCCGGTGCCGGCCCTTTTGGCGTTCGGCGGCGTCGAACGAAGAAGCCAGGCGGGGTTTGGGGTGTTCCGGCGCAACCGCAAAGGACTTCAGCGCGGCCAGACCTGACGGAAGGACTTGAGCCTCGGATAAGAAAATGCATAATGCAGAACGCAAAATGCAGCATTCCGAATCCATGAAATCCGTGGCAACATCCTTGCGGAAAGGAGCAATGGTAGAGGAGGGGGGATCGTCCCTGCTGAGTTTTGTTCTCCCAGAGGGGGATGCGCGCTCCAAGCCTGCGGCTGCGCCGGGCGCCTCCTGGCGGACGCAATCCCGGGCTGTCCCTACGTGTCTCATGCAGACGATTCAACCATAGGTTCTAATTCAAGTCAAGACCCGGCCCTGAAGAAAATGCGGAATGAAGAATGCAAAATGCAAAATGAAGAAGCGGATTTGAACTGGAGAGCGAGGAACATCCATCTCTAATAGCTTGATGGACAATACCTTGGACAATGAATGATCGTGTGTTGAATGGGGAATAGTGAATGGGCGCAGCGGGTAAAATCTGGGTTCTGTCCAGGCGCGTTGGCATTCCTTTGCGTCGAACGTCATCACCAAACGTTACGAGGATTTGTTGGGGGAATTCACACAGTTGGCGTTTGATGAGGCGGCGGAAATGCGTTGGCAGGAATCCCGGCAGGCGGAAGCGAACAACATGGATGCCGGGCCGGCGACTGAAACGGGTTTGCAGAGCGATTTGATTGAAGCGTCGGGGTCGGGGCATCCGTTTTGAGTTAGGAAAAGTGATCTGGAGCAATACCAGTCATCTGAAGCAATTCGCGCGGGGTCACCTGAGTTGGCGGGTTTATTAACGGGCTTGAGGCGCATCGTGGAATTCGAGCAGGTGAACTTTGTTCTTATATGTAACCTCCACTTTGGCAACCGACTCCGGATGAGCAGTCGTGATCTTGAAATAAACGACCTCTTGGATGGCGTCGGAAACTCCATTCCCAACGCCAGCGACGCCATCCGTGTCCGCCGCAGTTGGCTGACACTGAATTTCCGTCCCTGTGCTGTCAAACACTCGAACTTTAACATCTCCGGCATGAATTCGCCACGCCTGTGGATGTACAATACTGACCTGCATCAACCCCGGCGGTTGGCTATCGCCCCAGCATGCCGAGATGCCATAGTCGTCCACCCGATCTACTTTTGTTTGCTTTCTGATAATTGTATTAGTGGTTGCCTGGTTCGTATCCGCCGCTTGCTGGGCATTAGAGGATGCCTCCGGCCGCGGCGGCATCGCCCCGTCCTTGGCCTGCTCCCATGAAACGACGATTTCATACAAATCTGCGCCGCCGAAGGAGTCGTCATCGAACGTAATCCCCAGCGTTTCATCGTTTTGCGAGTTTGGCATCTGGGTGATGGTGACCGGTCCGCGGCAGGCCAGTTTTGAGATTTTAATTTTCGCCGGGTCGCCGGGCCGGAAGGCGGGACTCACACCGCCATACGGTTCGCTCACGTTTCCATTCCATTGGAGATTCCAGGCCTTGCCATTGAAATACATGGGGTTGACAGGCAATTGCCATGATTGGTGCTCGAACCACAGTTTGTTGCCTCTTATCATCACAACGTCCTTTCCATCAATATAGGCCTTGATCCGCAAAGAAGGTGGTCGAGACTCGCAGCCATTCCAGAGGACCAAGCCCGCCATTCCGATGAGAAGCGCCGCCACCGGGCTCAATTGGTTCCTGGCTTGCTGCAATGGCCAGATTGCTTTCATGCCCAGACCATACGACCAAAATTCTGGCTGGTCGAGCTAAACTGCGCTTGGATTTTGCGATGGAGGATCCTCGTTGCCTCCGGCGTATGCCCGGTCAAGCGCGCTTTCGAGCGAAGAGCGTAAACTTCAGCTTGGCCTTCCTGCCTTGAGCAAGCCGGATGTTCGCGTCCACGAACACCGTTTCATCATCCGGGATGTCATCAAGATTCACTGATTGTAAAAGTCGGCTTCCATGTTTTCTTTGAACTGTTCCGGCGTGAGCTTGAAAGGCTCCCTCGCCAGAAAACGCCGGAGGCCGGACTTGGGCAAGATGCGGCTCTTGGGCCGGTGCAGGTAATCCAGCACGGCGGTCTGAATGACCTCGCCAATGGGCTGGCCGTCATCGGCTGCCCGCCGTTTTAGTTCGTCGAAAACTTCCTCTTCCAATTCTGTTCCAATTTTGCGTTTCATAATTTGATTTGCCGCTGAGGCAAGTCAGGGCGACACCACACGATAGAAACGCCGGCTGAAATTGACGGCGGATGGATCCAGGCAGATCGTGTTGGCGCCGTTGCCATAGAACGCGCCAAGCGTGATCCAATCGCTGAGGTTGGTCGAAGCCTCATAACGCGTACCTCCGCATCAGAAGACACGCCTCACCCATTGTCAAGCAGGAAGGATGGAGGCAAACGGGATGAGGCGCAGGAGAAAAGAGGTTCTTGCCCGCGATTGCTTCTGTCCGCAGACGCAAGTGCGAACACAACTTCACCCAGAGTTCACACGATTGCAGTTTGGATGCCACAGTTCGCTGTTACCTTGCTTAAAAATTGGAGAAACATGATCGCTAAAATCGCGAAACGAAGGGCCATTGGCGTAAACACCCAAACCAGCCGGGAGTTGAGAAACGAACTGGAGGACATTGTGACCTTGCGCGCCCAGGGTTTGCTCAACCAAAGCGAATACGAGGAGAAGCTCCAGGAAGTTGAGCGTTCTTTGCCTCAAACAGCATGTCTGGCGGAAGTCGCCCTGCCCGGCGGGGGAACCTGTTTTGTTTTGCGTGAGTCCGGCGCAGGCCGCGTCCTTGCGGCGTTTGAATTTCAGCACGGGCGCCCGGTTGAGAATTAGCCATGACCCTTGCGACGGGGCGGGTATGGCCAGGATGTGCCGAAATGTCCGCACAGCATCTTCGTTCGCGACAGGAGTTTCCCGGAGGGGCGGTTAAGATGGTACGGGATGCCATTACCGCTCCTCCTGGAGATGCAGTCCTTAAGCACTCCCGGCCTCGGGCTTGGCCGAGGGCCTGCGCGGCGAACCGGCAGTTCCAGGCGCTGAGATGAAGGGATCTATTCCCAGCCGGATTGCAGATTACATTTGATGCGCTCGCGGGCTTCCGAGGAGAGCACCGGCTGCAATGAAGGCGGCTCGCAGTCCGAAGCGCGCTCTTTGGCCGCCGAGATCAGGAATAGTTCCCGCGCACATCACGGCGCCGAGGCACGTTACCCACATTTTCGTCCATGATTAAATCCGCGAAATTCTTCGCCCTTTCGGCTTAGATTTCTCGTATATAATGGTGAATGATTGAATCGCCATGAACGAACCGCCGAACCCCGAAGTTACGGTATTTGCCGGCGCCCTGGAATTGCCCGCAGAGCAACGCGGCGCGTACTTGGACCAAGCCTGCGCGGGCGAAGCCGCCTTGCGCCGACAGGTCGAAGCCTTGCTCCGGGTGCATGAGGAGGCCGGCAATTTCTTTGATAAACTGGCACCGGTGGCGCGGGCCGCTTCCACCCGGGAGCTGATGCCTGGTTTGAGCGGCGACGCTCAAATTCCCGGCCTCCTTTCCGAGAAGGCGGGCGACCGGATTGGCCGCTACAAACTGCTGCAACAGATTGGCGAAGGCGGTTGCGGCGTGGTCTATATGGCCGAGCAGGAGGAACCGGTCCGCCGGAAAGTAGCCCTGAAAGTCGTCAAGCTGGGCATGGATACCAAGAATGTCATCGCCCGCTTCGAAGCCGAGCGGCAGGCGTTGGCGTTGATGGACCATCCCAACATCGCCAAGGTGCTCGAGGCCGGCGCGACGGAAACCGGGAGGCCTTACTTCGTGATGGAACTGGTGCGCGGCATCAAAATCACCGAATATTGTGACGAGGCCAATCTATCAACGCGCGAACGGCTTAATCTTTTCCTCCAGGTCTGTCAGGCCATCCAGCACGCGCACCAAAAGGGGGTGATTCATCGCGACATCAAGCCCTCGAACATTTTGGTGGCGGACCACGATGGGATGCCAGTGCCCAAAATCATTGATTTTGGCATTGCCAAGGCGACGACCGACCAGCGGCTGACGGACAAAACAGTCTTTACCGCCTTTGAGCAGTTTATCGGCACGCCGGCCTACATGAGTCCCGAGCAAGCCAGGCTGAGCGGGCTGGACATAGACACGCGCAGCGACATTTATTCGCTGGGCGTTCTGCTGTATGAGTTGCTGACCGGCAAGACCCCCTTCGAGGCCAAGCGGTTGCTGGAAGCGGGTTTGGATGAAGTGCGCCGCATCATCCGGGAAGAGGAGCCGGTGCCGCCTTCGACCAGGCTGCACACGCTGGAGGCGGCGGAACGGACGACGGTGGCCAGGCGCCGCCAATCGGATCCTCCCAAACTGGTGCATCTGATTCGCGGCGACCTGGACTGGATCGTGATGAAGACGCTGGAGAAGGACCGGAGACGGCGCTACGAGACGGCCAACGGTCTGGCGATGGACATTCAGCGGCACTTGGGGAACGAAGCGATCATGGCCCGCCCACCGAGCAGCCTGTATCGGTTTCAGAAACTGGTTCGCCGGAACAAGCTGGCCTTTGGCGCGGCCGGGGCCGTTGTCCTGGTGCTCTTGCTCGGGGTTGTCGTGAGCGCCTGGCAGGCGGTGCGGGCCACACGCGCGGAGCATGAGCAGAGCCGGTTGCGGGCCAACGAGGCCCAATTGCGCCAAGAGGCCCAAGCCGCCGAGGCGGGGGCCTTGCAGCAGGCGGAACGGGCGGAAGCGGCCTCCACTGAGACGAGCAGAACCCTGTCGGCCTCCGATTTTTTGCAAGCGGTCCGGCTCATGGCCGAAGATAATGCGAATGATGCCTTGCCGTTCCTGGCGCGGAGTCTGTCTGCAAATCCGAGCAATGCGGCCGCAATGACACGACTGACGACGCTATTGACCTATCAGTCGTGGATGGCGCCCAGTTTGATTTTGAAGCCAACGGGCGAGCTGAAATCGGCCCAATTCAGTCCGGACGGAAGCCGCATTCTCACGGTCGCCGGCAGCGAGGCCCGCGTCTGGGACGCGCAGACCGGGCGGCCGGTGAGCGAGGAGATGAAGCACCGCATGGCCATTCAATCGGCCCAATTCAGTCTGGATGGGAAACGGATTGTGACCGCTTCAATGGACAAGACAGCCCGGGTGTGGGATGCGCAGACCGGCCAGCCTCTGACGGATCCTATGACCCACAGTAATGGGGTGGCATCCGCCGATTTCAGCATGGATGGAATGCGAATTCTCACGACTGCATTCGACGCCACAGCCCGCGTCTGGGACGCGCAGACCGGTGAGCCCCTGACAGATCCCATGAAGCATCCCGACATCAAAGACTCGAGCAATAATTCTGCGAAAGGGTCTGGAAATGTGTACAGTCAAAACGTAGTGGGCTACATGCACACCGAGGACGGACGAACCGAGATGTTGAGTCTCAAGTCCATGCGCGCCCAATTTAGTCCCGATGGGAAGCGAATCGTGACCACGACGGACAAGACAGTGTTTGTCTGGGACGTGCAGGCGGGCAAGCCGCTGACAGAACCTCTAAAACACGGCAGCGCCGTTCTCTCAGCGCAGTTCAGTTCCGATGGGAGGTGGATTGTCACGGCTTCCGCGGACGGAACAACTCGTGTCTGGGATGCACAGACCGGCCAGCCGCTGGCCAAGCCTTTAGAACACCGCCAGCCGCTGCTATCAGCGCGATTCAGTCCGGATGGGAAGCGGTCGGTCCCGGCTCCGTCGGCAAGAATCGTTTGCGTATGGGATGCGCAGAGCGGCCAGGTGCTTGCGCAGCCTGTTAGGGACGTCACGTCGCACCAATTCAGCCCGGATGGCACGCGCATTGTCACTGTTTCGCCGGACAACAGCGCCGGCGTGTGGAACAAAGAAATTGGCGAAGCGCTGCCCAGCCCCATCAAAAACCGATCCCGTGTGACCTCAGCCGAATTCAGTCCCGACGGGAAGCGCATCGTCACCGCTTCGCGGGATAAGACAGCTCGCGTGTGGGATGCACAGACGGGCCAGCCCCTGACCGAGCCGATGGCACACGGCCACTGGGTGAACTCAGCACACTTCAGTCCCGACGGGAAACGAATTGTCACCGCTTCGCGGGACAAGACAGCCCGGGTGTGGGATGCGCAAAGCGGCCAGCCCCTGACTGAGGCTTTGCAACACAGTAATTCGGTGGCATCGGCCGAATTCAGTCCGGATGGGAAACGGATTGTCACCGCTTCGGAGGACGGAGCCCGGGTGTGGGATGCGCAGACGGGCCAGCCCTTGACCGAGCTTATGACCTACGGCCAATCGGCGTCGGAGGACGGCACCCGCCTGTGGAGTGGGAGCAGATCAGCACACTTCAGTCCCGACGGGAAACGAATTGTCACCGCTTCGGGCTTTGGAGCCAGGGTGTGGGATGCGCAGACGGGCCAACCCGTGGCCGAGCCTGTGACACACGGCCACTGGGTGAACTCAGCAAACTTCAGTCCCGACGGCAAGGCCTTTGTCACCGCTTCGCAGGACAAGACCGCCCGGGTGTGGGATGCACAGACTGGTCAGCCCCTGACCGAGCCATTGAAACACGGTGGCAGCCTTGGTTCAGCCCAATTCAGTCCGGATGGGAAGCGGATTGTCACCACTTCGTACGACGCGACAGCCCGCGTGTGGGATGCGCGGAGCGGCCAGCCGCTGACCGAGCCGCTGAAACACAACCAGGGAGTGGAGTCAGCGCAGTTCAGTTCTGACGGGAAGCGGATCGTCACGGCCGCGTGGGACGAGACCGCGCGGGTGTGGGATGCGCAGACGGGCCAGCCCCTGACTGAGCCTTTGAAACTCGCCGGCGTGGGCGCAGCCCACTTTGATCCCGACGGGAAGCGAATCGTCGCCGCTTCGGGCCGCGTCTGGGACCTCGCGCCAACGCCAGCGAGATTTCCAGATTGGTTAATTCAGCTTAGTGAAGCCATTTCCGGACAGGTGCTCAACCAACAGGGTATCTTGGAGCCGACGAGACTGAACCGCATCGAAACCATCAACCGGATTCGACAGAAACTGGACCAGGACGCGGGCAACGACGATTGGGTCATGTGGGGGCGCTGGCTGCTGGCCGATCGCGCCACCAGAACCATCTCTCCCTTTTCCAAAATCACGGTTCCCGAGTACATCGGGGATCGGATCCAAGAGGACACCGTTGAATCCCTGGCCGAGGCGGAGCAGTTGGCCTATGAAAACGGCGAGCCGGCACAGCTCATCCGGCAGGCTCACCAGGCACTGGAGCAAGCCGAGGAACGAAAGTACCAGATCGCGTCGCTGCAATCAGACGCGACTGGCCACGCCCGCGCCGGTCGGTGGACAAATGCGATTGCGGCCTTTTCAAAGCTGATCGAGTTGGACCCAACAAACCACTACTTTTACCACTCGCTCGCGCCGCTCCTGGTTCAGAACGCTGACCTGGAAGGCTACCGCCGTCATTGCGCGCGGATGCTGGCCCGATTCGGCGGGACCAGCGACGCCGTCATCGCAGAACGGCTGGCCAAGGATTGCCTGATCCTGTCTTCTTCCGGCGTGGACCTTGGAGCCGTCGGCCAATTGGCTGAGACTGCCGTGAAGGATTCGGAGTGCTTTGAAACCAAAGGATTGGTGGAATATCGCCAGGGACACTTTACTGAGGCGGCGGCGTGGGCAGGCAAAGCCATTGACAAGAAGTCATCCCAGGCAACCCAGTATCTTGAAGCTTACATGGTTTTGGCCATGACCAAGCATCAAATGAACCAAATGGAGGAAGCGCGCGCGGCCTTGGCCAAGGGGCTTGCGATTGAAGAAAAGGAATTGCCGCAACTGGACAGCGGCGACCTCGGCCACGACTGGCTGGACTGGATCATCGCGCACGCCCTCCTGAAAGAAGCCCGGGGGCTGATTGAAGGCAGCTCGAAAGCGGGCGACGAGATAAAGTGAGCGACGTGACCCGCATTCTTGACTCCATCCAGCACGGCGACCGGAAGGCCGCCGATGAGTTGTTGCCGCTGGTCTATGCGGAATTGCGCAAGCTGGCGGCATATAAAATGGCTCACCTTGCGGCGGGTCACACGCTCCAGCCCACCGCCCTGGTGCATGAGGTCTGGCTGCGCCTGGCCGGCAGCGACAACCCGACCTTTGAAAATCGCGCCCATTTCTTCGCCGCCGCCGCCGAGGCCATGCGCCATCTTCTCATTGACAACGCCCGCCGCAGACTGGCCCGCCGTCACGGCGGCGGCCTGCAGCGGGTGGATTTTGAAAACGTGGACATCGCCATGCCCGCCGACGAGGACCATCTCCTGGCTGTCAATGACGCGCTCGACCAACTGGCCGCGCGCAGCCCGGTCGAGGCCCAGGTTGTCAAATTGCGTTTCTTCGTCGGCATGACCGTCGCGGAATCGGGCGAAGTTCTGGGCCTGTCCGAACGCACCATCAAGCAATACTGGTCTCACGCCAAGACCTGGCTCTACCGCGAAATTCAGAGCAAGTCGGGAGGGGCGGCCCCCGGGAGTCCCTAACAGCCTGAGGCGCGCTCTTTTTGGCCTTGCTTAAATCAATCCGCCCCTTTTTCCGTGCAATCTCGTATGTCCTTCTGAATGGGCGGAACGACCCATTTCTCAACAATGAAGCTTAAATTGGAAGGCAACATTATGAATGACTTGAACAATTCCCGAAATCTGGCGGCGCGTTCAGGCGCCGGTTGGTTCCGTGCATGTCGCGGCGTAGCTTCAGCGCGAAGCTGGATCCTGTTGCTGCTGGTCGGCTGGCTGGCCTTGGTGACGCCGCTGCGCGCGGATAATCCACCGACATTTTTGTTTGAGATTGATTCTTCTGCCGTGCCCGGCGGATTTAATCCCTGCGGCGTGGCGCTGGACAGCAGCAATAATGTGTATGTGACCGACGACTTGAATAACCGAGTTGTAAAATTCACCGCCCGGGGCACGTATCTCACGCAATGGGGCAGTTCTGGCAGCGGCAACGGCCAGCTCGAAAATCCCCAAGGCATTGCGGTGGACAAGAGCAACAATGTCTATGTGGCCGATTCGGGCAATAAACGCATAGAGAAGTTCGATAGCGGCGGGAACTATCTTACGCAATGGGGAAGCAGCGGCAGCGGCAACGGCCAGTTCGCGGGTCCCAATGGCGTTGCGGTGGACGGCGGCAACAACGTGTATGTCACCGACAACTACAACCATCGCATCGAGAAGTTCGATGCCAACGGTTCGTATCTGACACAATGGGGCAGTGATGGCACCGGCTTCGGCCAATTCGCTGATCTGGAAGGTATTGCGGTGGACAGCAGCAGCAACGTTTATGTGGCCGACGGCAGCAACAACCGCGTTGAGAAGTTCGACAGCAATGGCGGCTATCTGACGCAGTGGGGCGGTAACGGAACCAACAACGGCCAGTTCAATGGCCCCGCAGGCATTGCGGTGGACAGCAGCAACAATGTCTATGTGATTGATAGCGGCAACTACCGCGTTGAGAAATTCGCCACCAATGGCAACTATCTGGCGCAATGGGGCAGTTTTGGAAACGGCAACGGCCAGTTCTTGTATCTTGCCGGCATTGCGGCGGACAGCACCGGGAACTATATTTATGTGGCTGATTTTGACTATAATAACGAAATTGCAATCGGTCGGATTCAGATTTTCGTCAATAATGCGAACATCGTCCCGCCCGTTATTACCAACCAGCCTGTGAGCCAAACTGTTCCGGCGGGAATCAATGTCACTTTTAATATCAGCGTTGTTGGGGCAGCGCCATTGGCCTACGAGTGGATCTCCAATAATATCGCCGTGGCCGACGCAACCAACGCCACTTTAACGCTGAGCAACGTCAGTCTCTCCGCCTCCGGCGCTTATTCCGTGACGGTTACCAACAACTTTGGCAGCGAGTGGAGCAGCGATGCTGCGCTCACCGTTTTGCCAGCCTTGGTGACGACGCTGCCGGCCAGCGGCCTTTCCGCCACTGGCGCGGTGCTGAACGGTTCGGTAACGGTCGGCCCGGAAGAAACGGTCGTCTGGTTTGATTGGGGCACCGATACCAATTATGGGAATATCGCCGGAGCGGCCGTCGTGCCGGGCAACAATGGAAGCAACAATGTCAGCGCGGCGTTGAATGGATTAAGCGGGAATTTCTATCACTGCCGGCTCGATGCCGCGAATGATTTTGGAATTGTTTATGGCGACGACCAAGTGTTCACCGTCGGCTTCATTCCCAGCGCAACGACGCTTCCCCCGACGAATGGTGCGAATGGCGCGACCTTGGAGGCCGTTGTCAACCCAGAAGGATGGGACACGACAGTTTATTTTAAATGGGAAACTCCGACCCTTACCAATACAACACCCAGCATGGATATAGGCGCCGGTGCCGCGTCGTTGAATGTCAGCAGTTTCGTCCCCGGCCTGGCTTCGTCCACACCCTACAAATACCAGATAGTGGCTTGGAATGCTCTGGGCGGAGCAGTTGGGAAGGCCGCCTTCGGGGACCCGGACCAACACCATTACTTCTTCAGTGGGGCGGAGACGAATATCACTCTGAGCCCAGGCACTTACATTATCACTGCTTACGGCGCTCCGGGCGGCGACAGTTACAATAGCAGCTACCGCTACTCTGCTGGCGGCAGCGGAGCCGAAATGAGCGGGGAATTTATCTTCTCAACGTCCACGACCCTCACGCTCCAGGTGGGTGGCGCAGGGGGCGGCTACTACAACTACTACGGAGGAGGAGGAGGAGGAGGAGGCAGCTTTGTTGTCGAAGGCAGCAGACCGCTGGTCATCGCAGGCGGTGGCGGCGGCGGCGGCGACTACTACGGCATCGTAGGCAACGGCAACGTCAGCACCAACGGCGGCGGAGGGGGCGGCTACTACTACCACTACGGCGCTGGCGCTGGCGGCGCTGGCGGCACTAACGGTGGCGGCGGCGGCATCGGCATCGGCATGGGCTACTTCGGTGCCGGCTTTGGCCCCAACTACATCTACGGCGGCGGCGGCGGCGGCGGATTCCTAGGCGACGGCGAACTCCCTGGCATCGGTGGTTCTAGTTTTGAAAACGGCGGCATGGGCGGCGGCGTCGGTTACTATGACGCCGGCGGCGGCTTCGGCGGCGGCGGCGGCGGTGGTGACGACGGTGCCCCTGGCGGTGGCGGCGGCTATAGCGGCGGTGGTGGTGGCGGCTATTATGGCCGCTACCAACCAGGCTACGGCGGCGGTGGGGGCTCAATCATTGACTCAACTGCAATAGTGAATCTCGCCGAGGTTTCCCCCACTTACAGCCCAGACGACCCAGCCAATGGCGAGATTATTATTACCGCAGTTCCCACACCCCTAGTCATCACCACCCACGCGGCGCTTGGCTTCACGAACGGAGCGTTTGGCTTTAGCGTGATCGGCCCGTCCGGCTCCAACCTGGTCATTCAGGCCAGCACGGACCTGCAAACCTGGATTCCGCTGCAAACCAATCTGCTCGGGAGCGGGCCGTTCTATTTCTCCGATTCAAACTCCCCCGCCAACGTCCGGCGTTTCTACCGCACCAAAATATCGCCCTAAAGCCTGATGTTCTGATGTTGCTCGGGTTCGTACAATGAAAATGAATTTCAACAAAAAGGCTCCATTATGATTGATCCGAATCCTTCCCGAAATCTGGCGGTGCGCCCGAATGCGGCAGGCTCGCTCTGGCTCCTGTCATTGATGGTCTGTTGCGCCGCCGCACCCCTTGCCACCCGCGCCGCCACGCTCTACGTCTGGCTGGGCAGCCCAAGTCCGGAGCCACCGTATGGCGACTAGGGCGGACCGCCTGGCGGCGAGGTGGCGCAGAGCACGCTGAACAACTGCATCGTCAATTGCCGCTATAACAAGGCCAGTTGCCGCTGGTTCTTGCCTTTCTGCCTATGCCGTTCGGAGAACTCATTGAGAAGTTCCAATTCTCGTTCGATCACGGTGCGCTCAAACGGATGCGTCCGGGCCGTAAACTGCGATTGCAGCCAGAGCACCAAACCGTCTTGTGCTTCCCAAATGAATGCGGCCAGTGCCTTGGCAACTTCTCTCGCTGAATTGCCAAAATGGATCGCCGCCTGTTCCGCAAACCTGCCCTGTGCCCAACCTGCCGGAAGTTCGCCGAAGGCACGGCTTGGATTTATGGCCAGCCACAACAGACAAGCCAGCGTCCTGTGCAGATGACGCGCCTGGCCGCCCAGAGGCCCATAGCGTTGCCAGCCTGGCTCCGGCACGTCCGTTACGGCCAGTTCCAATCGTTCCTCCACCTGCCGCCAAACCAGGAATCTTGTTTTCCCCGGCCAGACCCCGGCCCGATTGAACGGGGGCTTGAGCGAACGGAGAAGTTTGGATTCAAGCCGGAGGGCGGCTGATTCACCGGGGCAAAACTGAAACTCGATTCGCGCCACTTCCCGGACCATTCTGAGATGGCGCCGGGGCATCCGGTCGGGATTGGCCAGCCGATAGTATTGCAGGCGTTGCTTAAGATTCCTGGCCTTGCCCACATAGAGCACCTGGTCCGCTGCGTCGCGCATCAGATACACACCCGGGTGTTGAGGAGCCTCACGGAAGAACCTTTGGCCCAACTGTTGGTCAAGCGGTTTCGGGTCGGGAATAAGGAGCAACTGGCTCATGGTTCGACTCCGTTTTTAGCCCAAGGCGCCGGGCAGTTCCAGCGAAAACTAATTGCCGTGGGCGGCGAAAAGCAAGGCGTCATCCCTCCGCCGTCAAAGCCCGTGCCGCGGCCGTTGCGGTTTTGGGGGGAGGCCGCCGGCATAACAGGTGCGAGCTGCACAGAGATTGACACTCCTCCGCCACCAGTTAAGGTGCTGGATATGACTACTAAGATCAACCGCCGAACCACCCTCGTTTTGGGCGCGGCAGTCATCGCGCTGCTCCCAGCCATGGTCGTGGCCCAAGTCCCGGCCGACCTTGCGTCCAAGAAAGACTTCTCGGCCGGGCGAGCTTCGAGCACCGACCCCAACGGACGAAACGGCGACTCCCGGCGCATCAATCCCGGCCAGACCCTCACGCTGATGGATGTCAAAGGCAGCGGACGGGTCACGCACATTTGGTTTACCATCAATTCACCTTCCCCGGAACACCTGCGGGAACTGGTGCTGCGCATGACCTGGGACGACGCGGCCCGTCCGGCGGTGGAGTGCCCGGTCGGCGACTTTTTCGCCCAAGGACACGGGAAGTATGTCGAGTTCCAGAGTGCGGCCGTGGTGGTCGGCGCGCGCAATGCCCTGAACTGTTACTGGCCGATGCCCTTCAAAAAGCATGCCGTGCTCACGGTGGCCAACGAGGGCGAGCGAGGTGTGAATAATTTTTATTTCAACATTGACTATCGGTTGGAACAGGATCCACAACCGGAGGCGCGCTATTTTCACACCCAGTATCGCACCTACTTTCCCGCCCCCGTCGGCCAGCCGCTGACGATATGCGAGACCAAGGGCGCCGGCCATTTCGTGGGCACCTTCATCTCGGTGATGGCCAGCAGCGACGGCTGGTGGGGCGAGGGCAATGATTACTGGCATGTGGACGGTTCGGAGAAACCGGTCATTAGCGGCACGGGGAGCGAGGACTACTTCTGCGGCGCGTGGGATTTTGGCCGGGCGTTTTGGAACCCCTATTTCGGCGTGCCCTACTACGACAACGCGGGCAAAGGCGGCGAGAAACGAGGCATCTTGAACACCTGCTACCGTTGGCACATCCAGGACCCTGTGCCGTTCAAACGGAGTCTCCTCTTTACGCTGGAACACGGGCGGAGCGGTTGGGACGAAAACCGCAAACCGTTTCCGAACCATTACACCACGCTCGGTTTCTACTACCTGGACAATCCGGAAGGCGATGGCCCGCCCATCCCTGCCCTCAAGGACCGCATTCCGGTGCTCATACCCCTTCCGCTTGAACAACCGAAATAGAACCATGAGTGAAAACTGATTCTCCCTTGCGCGAAAACTTCTGCCCGGACTGCAAAGACGAGGGCGAGGTGGTTGCTTCCTGGGGCGAGGCTCGGTTGGTCAAGTCCTCGGACGGCAAACTGGAACGGAAAGAAGGATCGAAGGAGGAACACGTGGAGGCGAGGGAATGGATTTCGATGTTCCGGCATGAGGCGGTGGTCATGGAGGTTTGATGAATTGCCGACAACGATTCAAACGTCGAATCGAATGTCCTGTGCGGCCGCGGAATTCACGATATCATCGGCGCCTGCTGCGGGAGCACGCCGGAGCGTACACGGGCGATTCGGGTGATCGTGGACTGCTTCAATCAAGCAGGCAGACAAAACAATGAACTCGCGAGAACGCGTGCTCAATCTGATGGAGGGCAAAGCGGTGGACCGCCCCCCGGCCATGCCCATCACCATGATGTGGAGCGCCGATTTGATCGGCGTCAGTTACCGCGACTACGCGACGCGCGCCCCAATCCAGGCGGCCGGCCAATGCGCCGCCGCGGGCCAGTTTGGTTTTGACCATGTTCTCGGTCATTTCCGACCCGTGCTGCGAAGCAGCCGACTTGGGGGCGGACATCTTTTATCCTCCGGACGCCCCGCCCGCCATCATTGAGAAGAACGCTTTGCTGGCCGACCCCGCCGCTTTGGGCGCCTTGCGTGTTCCCGACCCGCACCGCCCTGGCAGCCGCATGGCCAACCGCATTGCGGCCGTGCGCCTTCTGCGCCATCAACTCGGCGGCACGCACCTGATCGAGGGCTGGGTGGAAGGGCCATGCGCCGAAAGCGCCGACTTGCGAGGCATCAACACCATCATGATGGACTACTACGACGATCCGGATTTCGCCCACGTTTTGGCGGAGTTCACCGTGAAGGTCGCTTTGAGATTTGCCGCCGCGCAGATCGGGGCCGGGGCGGACATCATCGGCGTGGGCGACGCCGCCGCCTCGCTGATCAACCGCAAGCTTTACGATCAGTTTGTCCTGCCGCACGAGAAGCAACTGGTGGACGGGATTCACGCCGCGGGCGGCCGGGTGCGGCTGCATATCTGCGGGCGCACGCAGCATCTGGCGGCTGCCATGGCAACGCTGGGTTGCGAGATCGTGGATTTGGACAGCATGGTGGACCTGCGCGCGGCCCGGGCCGAGATGGGCGGCCGCCAAGTGCTGCTGGGCAACGTGCATCCGGTCAACGCGGTCAAGAACGGCACGCCGGAGGACGTGAGCCAGGCGCTGGCCAAATGCCGCGCCGAGGCCGGGCCGGCCTGGATCGCCGGGGCGGGCTGCGAAGTGCCCCGGCATTCCCCGGCGGATAACGTGCGCCGTTTCACCCAAGTGGTTTGAACCGGCTTTCCGTCAAGCCTTGCCTTGCAGCAGCGCCAAGGCCGCGTCCACCGCGCTGCCCGCGTCCGGCGCATAGCCGTCCGCGCCGATTTCACGGGCAAACTGCGGCGTGATGGGCGCGCCGCCGATCAGCACCTTGACCGCCGGCCCCGTGTCGCGGATGGCCTTGACAATGTCGCGCATGGCGGGCATGGTCGTGGTCAGCAGCGCCGACAAACCCACCAGGCTGGGTTGGTGTTGTTTGACAGCTTCGACAAACCGGGCCGCCGGCACGTTGACCCCAAGGTCAATCACCTCGATGTTCGCCCCCTTCCACATCATGGCCACCAGGTTCTTGCCAATGTCGTGCAAGTCGCCTTCCACCGTGCCGATGACCGCGCTGTGTTCGGGCCTCACACCGGCAGCCGCGAGCAGCGGCTCCAATATTTTGAGCGCCTCCTTCATCGCGCGGGCGGCGATGAGCATATCGGGGACGAAGAACTCGTTGCGCTTGAACTTCTCCCCGACCGCCGCCATGCCGGGCACGAGGCGGTTTTCAACGATGTCGCCCGCCTTCTCCCCGGCATCGAGGCACTGTTGGATGAGGCCGGCAACGTCTTTGCGTCGTCCGGCTATAATGGCCTGCGCGAGCGGATGGTCTTCGTTCATACCAAGGAGAAGGTTGGCGCTGTGCGGTGATCAGGTCTTGTAACCCGGTCATGGGGCCGGTGCTCCGGCAGCCGGATGGCGGGTAAATTGTTCATGGCGGCATTAGAGGCCCGCTGTAACGATCCTCGAAGCCGTCGGCGAGGTTGATCTCGATGACCTCGACCTGCGCGCGCAGCCAGTGTGATGGAGGCCGCCCGCAGCGGCCGGTTGGCGTCTGAAGCAGCCGCCGTGCAGCCCTCCAAGACCAGCGAAAGCAACCGCGTCGCCAACAGGGGTTTCATGCCTCGGTGCTTACCATGCTTGCGCCGACATCGCAAGAGGGGAGAAGCCAGGGAGTGGCTCTCCCTGTTCTGGCATGAGGCGGTGGTGGCATTTCAAAGCAGAGAATCCTGGAATGATCGCAACTTTGTGGAGAGGCCGAAAGGTTGGAAGTTGAGCGTCAACTCTCAATAGGCCGCCAACTTCGCAGAACTATATTGTCGCGACTGGTTTTAACCTGGCTGCTCGCATTTATTTGGCCGAATGAACCAAACTCTCTCGCGAAATCTCCTGCTTCCGCTGTTAGCCTTGTGGCAACTGGCCGCGGCACATGCGCCCGCCCAAACGACCAATTCCCGGCCCTTTGAAGCGGAAATCCTGGCCTTCGAAGCGGCGGACAAAACCAACCCGCCGCCGCACGGCGCCATTTTGTTCACCGGCTCTTCCAGCATCCGCAGGTGGACCACGCTGGCGCAGGACTTTAAAGGGCACAAAGTCATCAATCGGGGGTTTGGCGGGTCCCAAATCAGCGACGCGGTTTATTACGCCGACCGCATCGTCATTCCTTACCGGCCGCAGAGGATTGTGTTTTTCGCCGGCTCGAATGACCTTGATGCCGGGAAAACCCCGGAGCAGGTTTTCAAGGATTTCAAAGCCTTGGTGCAAAAGGTCCGCCTGGCGTTGCCCAAAGTCGAGATGGATTACCTCTCCATCACCACCAGCCCGTTGCGCTGGCATGAGGTGGAACAGGTCAAGAAGGCCAATGACCTCATTTCCTCCTGGATAATCGGGCAGGACCATCTCACTTTCATCAATGTGTTCCCCGCCACGCTGGGAGAGGACGGCCAGCCCAAGCCTGAGTTTTTCCTCGCGGACAGGCTCCACATGAATGCGAAGGGCTACGCCCTCTGGACCAAGATAATTGAGCCTTATTTGAAGTGAAAAGCACCACCTTTGCGCTGCCGGTCCATCCAGCCTTTCACGGCTTTGCCGGTATCGCTGGCGCAAGTCCAGCCCGCCAAGTCGCATAACGCTGCAGCACCGCTTGTGGGGCGCCGTTGTACCAACTGTACCCGCGGCGGCGTTCCACCGAGATTTCGCTCATGGCGTCGTGAATGGTCTTGTCGCGGTCCCCGAAGAGCGGCCGATCTGTGCCAATCTCGGCAAAGCGCGGCCAGATCGGTCCAGCTCCGGGGGCGGCTTCCAGCACCCGCCCTTCGCTGGGAGAAACGCGGACCGCCATGCCATAGATGGCGGTCTTCTTGAGCCAGGCGGCGGCGCCGTCCACCGACGCGATCATCGCGGCGTCCGGGTTGGGCAGCGACATGAGAAAGCTCATCACCTGGGCGCTTTCCGAGCTGACTGCGGCGGGCATTTCGTAATTGCGCCCGGAAGCGGGCGTCAAGGTCAGCGCGTTGTGCTGTTGACACCAAACCGTCAGCCGCCCTTGCACACGAATTTGCGCGGCCAGGGTGCATTGGACGCCCCGGTCCAAACTGTCCTTGGCCAGATGGCGGGTTTGCACCGGCACGAAGGCAAATTCATTTTGCCCGCCGCCGATGTCGCGTAATAATTCCATGGTGTGGAGCACCGCTCCATCATTAAATGTGACAGTATCATGGTAGCCGCCTTGCAGCGGCCAGACTTGCGGCCAGCCACCGTTGGGGAATTGCGCCGCCAGAATGTAATCCACGCCGCGCAAAAATGAGGCCCGCCATTTTTTGGCCTGATCCGGCGAACCGGGCATGGCGGTCTTGGCGAGGAAGCGCATTTGCGTGGTGGTGGCGTCGTTGTCGAACGTCCCCACGTAATCCCAATTGGTATCGCGGGGCAGGTCGAAATCCGTGGGATTGCTGAAGCGCGAAAGATTATTGGGGGCAAAATGCCCGCCGGGAGCGCGCGGGCCGCGGGAAAAGTCGAGGTTCTTGCTCCAGCCGCCTGCCGGGGTCTGGAAGGAAACAACATTGTCGGCCAGAAATTGGGCGTTGCTCGCGCCGTACCAGGCGGCGTCTCGATTGAGTGGAAGGCTGCGCGCGGAACCGCCGGAGGGAGGCAGGACTGCTTCTTTTAAGCCTGACTGTTTCAACTCCCTGGCCAGAAAGTCCTGGTCCGCGCGCATCTGCCGGTTGGAGCGATCGAGATATTCTTTCCAGGCGCCTTGTTGCGCCGGCGGCAGGGTGGCGATGGTGGCGGGCGCGATTTCCTGCGCCGGGGTGTTGGTGCCGACGATGGCGGCGGGCAGAGGCGGTGCGGCCAGCCACATCGCGGCGCTCGCGAGAGCGCCGACTGAAGCCGCGTGCAACCAGCGGACGACAAATGCGGTTCGGCATCTCCAACGGCCCACGGCAAAAAGTCCATCGCCAAGGGACAAACACCCGGCCGGATTTCCCGAAGAACCTATTGACGTCCAGCAAGGACGGTCAAATGCCAACTGGGGTCGGCTCCCTTTTCCCCGCAACGCCGGGAGAGGGATAGGCAGAGGGGCCCGATGGCGCTGAATCCGTGAGTTTGTCTTCGCCTCGTTTTGCGAAAACCCCTCTCTCCGGCTCTCTCCCCGCCGGCGGGGAGAGAGGGAAGAAATCGGCGCAATGTTAGTTGGACGCAAATGCGACGGCCAGGGAGCGAAAGCCCTGAATGAGGTTTTTGCGTTCATAAAATATTCTCAAGGCCCTTTCTACCGCGCTGGCGGTGAGGCGGGCACCCCGCGCGCGGGCGGCGGCGTGTAGGGTGCGGCGGAGTCAAGGCCGGCGCCGGTCACGTCATTGGTGGCGACGAGCGGGCCGGTCAATCCGG
This sequence comes from uncultured Verrucomicrobiae bacterium, assembly GCA_963707025.1. Taxonomy (GTDB): domain Bacteria; phylum Verrucomicrobiota; class Verrucomicrobiia; order Limisphaerales; family Palsa-1400; genus JBEKOF01. The sequence continues at coordinate 152,133 of CAVPOM010000016.1, forward strand.
TCACGCTCAAGCCGCTCAACCGGACATTGCGGACGTGTTGCAGGGAGATGCCGTGGCTGCATTGGCCGGTTATATTTTCCAGGATCAGGCCGTCCAGCGGCTTTTCGACCGGAATCTGCGTAACGTCCGCCAGGGTGCCGCCCGCCACGCGAATATTGGAAAACTGGAAATTCCGGCCCTCGGGAATGCCGGGCAATCCGTCCACTGGATCGTCGGCGGTGTTTCTGTTGCCGGCGCTGGCCAGGTTAATGCGGAGAAAGTTGCCCGACGAAATCTCCAGATCGTCACCGATGATGTTCTCGTTGACACCGGCGCGGCCGATTCGTGATTTGACGTAAATGGCAAAGGAGCGCGGCGCGCTCAGTTTGCAATGCTCGATGCGCACGTTGCGCACACCGGCGGAAGTTTCACTGCCAATGCCGATGCAGGCAAAGGTGCGGCAATTCAAAGTGCAGTTTTTGATCAGGACGTCTTCCGTTGGTTTTGCAATCCGCGCGCCGTCCAGGCCGCGACCGGATTTAAGGCTGATGGAGTCATCGCCGGTATCCAGATGGCAGCCTTCCACGCGGACGTTTTTGCAGGAATCAATGTCAATGCCGTCGCGGCTGCCGCGGATTTGGAGGTTGGTGATTTCGACATCTGAGCAGTAGGTGGGGTGGGCCGCCCAGTTGCCCCCCTGGCTGACGCTGAAACCTTCCCAACGGAGGTCCTGGCACGAAATCGGTTCGAGCACGACCGAGCCGCGCGGGTTCTGCGGAGCGGCGACGCCGGGATTTCCTTCGATGCGGCCGGGGCCAATGATGCCGGTATGATCCACGTTGGCCGAGTAAATCAGGGCGCGCCGTCCGGGTTGCCAGCGGCCCTCCCAGCGGATGTCCATCGTCGGATAATCCGCCGCATCCGGACTGCCGACGAGGATGCTCTCGGGCTGGAGGCGGAGGATCGTGCGGTTGCCCATCTGGATGCTGCCTATCAGATACCTGCCCGCAGGAACGACGACTTCACCGCCGCCGGAAACGGCACAAGTATCGAGAGCTTTTTGAAAGGCGGCGGTGTCCTTGTTGGTGCCGTCGCCGACCGCGCCAAAATCGCGGACGCTGAAAGATCGGGGCGTCTGAGCTGTCAAGGGCAAAGGGCGCACCACGAGCAAGGCAGCCAGTGCGGACACAGCAATTCGCACAGAGAGATAGGTCGGCTGGCTCATGGAGCATGACGAAGCTGAATCAATTCGACAGGAAAGTCAAGTTTTGCCCAACAGTATCAGCCAAAGTATGACGCCTCGGGTGTTGAATACCGGCAATGGAATTAGTGCTGAGAACAACTTGACCGCAGCGGCCGGAAGTTGTATCTTGCGCGCCAATTTCCTGATTGCCATGACAACTTTGGTCCATGTCTGCTTCGCCGGGTTTCAGACGAAGTGCTCGCCCCCAACCCCGGCGCGGCGACGAAAAGTGTGCGGTAACCCGTGTCGTCTGCCCAACGCGTAAACCACTAACATAAACAAGGAACCCAGGCCATGAAAAGCACCCGGCACGCCAGCGATTATCAGACACCCCAACCCCGCATGCGCCGGAGCAGGCGTTTTTGCCGGGACCAATGGATTGTTCTAGCTATGGGCGCCTTGGGATGCCTGGGGACGAGGCCCGGGCAGGCGCAACAGGTGATTTTTCCGTTGCCGTTTTATGAACCGTTTCCCAGCGCGGTATCCATTGCCAACACTTCACCCAATGGCTATGCCTATGCCAATAACGAAGAGTTGGGCCAGCCGCTGAGCGAAGGCATCGGCGGCTATGCCGCCTGTTCCTCCAATGTCTGGACCATTGGCAACAGCATCAGCAGCTCTTGCGGCCGGATCTTATGCACCAATGGTGTATCGGGCCTGGAATACCCCGGCCTGACCAACGTGGACGCCGCCTATCAAACCGGCCTGTTCACCCTCTACTCCAAGGACACTTCTTCCACCAAGAACCGCGGCGTCGCGATGGCCATACCGACCAACAATCCGGGCGCGCCGGAGGCGATCTACGCCTCCCTGCTGATCAACATTCAGACAAATCGGAACGCCGCCGGCACGCTGCCCTATCCATTTTTCGGTTTAACCACCTCCACCTCTGGCACCTCTGTCAATCAAAACGGCGCGTCCATTTTTCTGAACAGTTCCTTGCAATTGCAGCTTTCCAAGAACTCGGCCACGCCGGCCCCGGCTGCGACCGCTCCGCTCCAGGTCAGCAACACCTGCCTGATTGTCATGCGCTACCAGTACAACAATACGAATGCTCCTCCCAACACTAACGACGAGGTGGATCTGTGGGTCAATCCGATTGCCTTGGGCACCAACGCGGTTCCTCCACCGACGATTTCCATCACTAACAATGCCAATCTGGCGTCAAATTACTTTCACGGGATCGGCATATACGAATTACCCAACCCGCCCCAAATCTATATGGACGAGATTCGGGTGGCGACCAATTGGGCCGGGGTTACTCCCGCCTTTCCTTCCCCCGGAACCATCTACAGCGTCACCGGCGGCGGTGCGGGCGGCACTGTGGAGTGCGGATCCTCCAGCGTCAACGTTGGCTTGAGCGGTTCGGATGTGGGGGTGGACTATTATCTTTATATGAATGCAATCGAAGTCACCAACAGCAGCGGACCTGTCTTCGTCCCCGGCACCGGCACCGCCATCTCCTTCGGAGCGCAGACCGTGAGCGGGGATTACACAGTGCTGGGCAGCAATAACGCGACGCTCAATGTGGGATGGATGAGCGGCGACGCCAACCTGTTGTTGCTGGTTCCGATTGCGATCACGGCGGAGCCCTTGCCGGTGAGCGTGCCGACGGGCGGGCTGGCGGCCTTCACCGTTGCCACCTCCGGCAACGGCCAGGTGTATCAGTGGTATAAAGGTGGCACGGCATTGGCCAACGGCGGCGAGTATTCGGGCGTCCAAACCTCCAATCTCGTCATTTATCCGGTGGGACCGGCGGATGCGGCCACGTCGGCCAACGGTTACTACGTCGTGGTCACGAATGCCTGCGCCTACTCGGCCACTTCGGTCACCAACGCGCTTGTGATCGGCACTCCGAACAACCTTTTTTGGGTGGGCGATGGTATTTCCAATTTGTGGGATGTGGATACGTCCACCAATTGGGCCACATCCAGCGGCGGGGCCGCGACCTCGGTGTTTAATTTTGGCGACAATGTCACGCTTGACGACACTTCCTTCAACATCAACTTGGTGCTGAACAGCAGTTACCTGAGTCCCTCGACCATTACCGTCAACGGCAGCGGGAATGCTTACCTCTTGAACGGTCCTGGCGCCTTGACCGGCCCCGGCAGCATCCTCATGAATAGTACCGCCAGCCTGACCCTGGCCGCGCCCAACACGGAAACCGGCGGCCTTGTCATCAGCAACGGCGTTGTCACCTTCACCCGGTCGGCCTGCCTTGGCAATGGCCCGATCACCCTGGCGGGGGGCCAACTGGCCTCGCCGAACGTCGGCACCGTCGGCATCTCCAATGTGGTCAATGTCACCGGCCCAGGCAGCACGATCGGGGTTAACAGCAGCGGCGGACAGAATCTATACCTAACCAACAACCTCGTCGGGACATCGGGCAATTTGACCCTTGTGAACAATACCACCCGGGCGGCGAATCCATTAATCTTCTTTCTGTATTCCAACCTGACCTTCAACCTGCCGGTGGACATCAATGTCGGGACGCTCGGAGGAGAGTTGTACTTGACATCCGGGAACACCAACGGGGTCCAGTCCTGGACCGGCCTCATCAGCGATGCGGGCGGGGTGGAGAGAAACGGCGCCGGAGGCACCACGTTGTTAAACAACAGTTCGAACACCTATAGCGGCGGCACGGCGCTGATTAGCGGCAATCTTGCCGTGGGTGCCAGCACCGTGTTCGTAACGCCGGCCACGGTGCCGCCCACCATTCAGTCCGGTCCTTTGGGGACCGGCCCGTTGGTCATTTCCACCAATTTGGTGTCGGGGGGGGCCGCCTTGGTCGCCTCGAACGGTCCGCAGTCGCTGGGCAACCCCATTGACTTTCAATTGGACATCGTGATACCGCCGTTCATAGTCGCCGGGTCACAGAGTCTGACGCTTGCCGGCGCCATAGACCTTTACGGAACCAACCGCACCCTGGAGGTTGACAACACCGGGGATACCACGCTGTCGGGTATCATTCTGGATAGCGTCAACGACGCGGCCATCGCCACGGCCCTCGCCAACTCCTTGCCGCCCCCAGCCCCCGGAGCTTTGACCAAGACGGGCGCGGGCACGTTGTTCTATGACGGCGTCGAGGCCGCCGGCTTGACGGATGCCAGCGGCAATCCGATCGTCTTCGGGACGATCACCAACCGGGCTGGCACCCTCGCCGGTGCGGGCACGCTGGCTGGTCCGGTGGTGGTGGCCAGCGGGGCCAATATCGGGGTGGGAGATCGGGCGCAGATCGGCACGCTGACCATCACCAACAACTTGACGTTGCAAGGTACCGCCACCTTCCGGATCAGCAAGACCGGCACTACCCTGACCAGCGACCTCATCACGGGAATCAGCAACGTCGTTTACGGCGGCAGCTTGGTGGTGACAAACGCCGGCCCAACGCCCCTGGCGGTTAACGACAGCTTCCAACTGTTCAGTGCCGCCAGCTTTTCCGGCAACTTCACCAACATTACGAGCGGGTTTACCAACTACACCTTTAACCCGGCCACGGGTGTATTGACCGTGTCTCAGATCATCGCCAGCACTCCGACGAACATTTCCTTCAGCGTCAGCGGCGGCAACCTGAATCTGAGCTGGCCGGCAAACTACCAGGGCTGGATCTTGCAAACCAATTCGGTCAGCGTTGCCAGCCCAAGCAACTGGTTCCCGTATCCCGGATCAACCTCGGTCTCCAGCGAAATCATCCCGATCAGTCATAATAACACCAACGTGTATTTCCGGATGGTCGCGCCATAAAGTTAAATACATGCCCCCCGCGCCCCCGCGAAGGGCGCGGGGCTTTTTTTGCGCTGCGGCAGTTTTACGGAAGTTGCAGCGCGTAAAACCGGCGCCCGAAATTGGTTCCGGTCAAATTAGTAAAGAAGAAATTACCGCCGGCGTCGAATTGGTTGGTGGCCACGGGCGTCCATTGGCTCAAAGGCACTTCAATGTTCGTTGAAGTCAGGACATGGTAACTGCCGTTGGTCACGCCGCCGGCGCCGCTGAGAACCAAATGGCCGCTGGCGGCGTCAAAAACGACGCCCGTAAACCGCGGCGGAGACGGCAGTGAATTGGAAACCACGAGCAGAACCTGTCCCATCGTATTGGTGTCGAGCGCATAGGTGTAGCCTGCCAAGCCAGGCGTAGAACCCAAAACCGGCCGACCGCTCAGACTTCCCGTGTAAGTAAACAAAGCATAGTTGGTGGCGGTGAAACCGGCGCCGTTGGAGACGTTGATCGTGCTGTTGAGCGCCAGATTGCCCACGACCGTCACGGTACTGGCATTGGTTCCGAGGACAAAGGTCTGCGCCGTTGAACCTGGCAGCGCCAGACTGGTGGTGTCGGTCAGGATACCGGCGCTGATGGTAACCGGATTGGCGGCGAAGAGGTTGGTGCTGGCCAGGCTGGCGGTGGCATTCCAGAGCGCCAGGGAGTTTGTGCCGGCGGCTCCGCCGATCGTGATCGCCCGGCGGCCGGGTCCGGTGTTGCTGACGGTCAGGCCGGCGTTGCAGAGCGTAAGAGTATTGCCGCCGGCAAAATCAAATTCGCAGTCAATAATATTGACTTCCCTGACGTTATACAGGTCAAACGTCTGCGGAGCGGTGTTGGTGACGCGGATGAGCGTGACGTTGGAGATGGGCATTTCCGTGGGTCCCCAGATGATTCCCCCAATATCGCCGCCGGGGGAACTGGCGAACAAATTGCTGATGGTGATGTCGCGCCAGAGGGGAGTGGCCGCCACCACCGGCGCCGCGTTGGAAGCCGCCAGGACCTCCGCGGGCGTGATGTGGTCGGGCGTGCCGGTGTCGTTGTAATAACTATAGATGACAACCGGCAGATTCACGTTGGTCATGGCGAGGCTGAGATAATTGAGGTTTCTCACCGGGGCGCTGCTGCTCATGTTGCATTTCATCCGGATGCCGTTTTCGGTGCCGTCGAAACTGCAGTTGATGACCGTCAAATTGGTGATGCCGGTCGTGACGCCGCTGCCGATGGAAACGCCATGGCCGCTGCCAAAAGTGCAATTGGTGATGAGCAGATCGTTGATCGGTCCGGTCGAGCCCAGGGCGATGTTGTCGTCGCCATCGCTGATGTGGCAGTTCTCGATGATGCTGTTGGTGGCGACGAAATTGAGCCCGTCGGTGTTCGGGGAAGGCGAAGGCGTGTTGACCGTCAGATTGCTGATCGTAATGTTGCCGCCGTTCTCCCGCAGGCCGCAGTGGTGATAGGGCGGATTTTGAAAGGTAATGTCGTGAATAAAAAGACGGTTGCAGGAATACAAGTTCAGCATCATGGGACGGACCAAACCGCCATTGGTGGCGTAAGCCGCCCACCAGGCCGCGCCCTGCCCGTCAATCTTCCCCCACCCGCTGATTTCCAGGTCGTGGACGTTGTCGCAGCCGATAAAGGTCTGGGCGCCGGTGGCGCCGCCGGGATAGGTCCCGAAGGGCAGCATCTGCAACATGGCATTGCTGTCCACCTGTAAGTCAATGCTACTGAGCAGGGTGATGGGGCCGCTCAAATAAGTGCCGGGCGGGATCTCGACGATGCCTCCGCCGGCGGCGCTGGCGGCGTTGATGGCGTTTTGAATATTGGTGGTGTTGTCTTGCACGCCGTCACCGATGGCGCCGTAATTCGTGATCACGAAAACATTGGCAGGAATGCCCGGCAACGCGGGGTTGGCAGCGTGAACCGGGCCAAGCGCGGTCAAAACGAACACAAGGAAGACAGCGGCACGAAGCATGGCATCGGAATTGAAACACGATGCGATACCGCGGCCCTGTTCGTCAGTCATTTGGTTTCCAGCCATCGGCGCCTTTCAGGATATGTTCCACCGTACAAGCCTTGGCCTGGTCATCGGTTAATTGCCGGGTCCGTTTGAAACGCGCGTCCGGGTTCGGTCTGATTGAGAGCGCAAGTGAGGATCGCTTTTTCTGTATCCGCCCCGGCAAAGTGAAGGTGTCGCTTGGTTTTCGGCACGATGATCTGCCCCTGATACGTGCCGGGCTTGATGAAAATGACGAAGACGTTCGAGCCGTTGTCCGGCGCCGCGGCAAGGGCGGAGTGAAGATTGGTGCAGGCGCCTGAGCCGCCCTCGGCCACGACGGCATCATAATTCGCGGCGGCCTTCCGCGAAATTCCCGCGCCCAACATCACCGCTGGAGTGGCCCGGCCCCGGACGCGCGAAGCGTGATTTCTCATAAAGTTAAGATATAACTTTGGTCATTCCAGACCGGTCGGCTTGGCGTCGTAAAGAATCAGCTTCTCACCTCGTTCCACCTGGATTTGCGAAGAGGAGAATTGAATCTCCCGCGCGAAATAAATCTGCAACCCGGTGGCAGCCGAGATGTTCACCTGATCCAATGTCACATTGGAAACGGGCGCTTCCGGCAGGCCGTAAATGGTGCCGGCGGTCGGACAATTGCTGGCGGTCAGATTGCGGATGGTGATGTTCCTGTCAATCGGGGTGCGATCATTGACCGGGACGTTGGTCGAGGTGGAAGGATCCTTGGGCGCGGTACTCTCCGGGTAATAGTCAACAATGTAAATGGGATGCTTCACATTATTCATGGTCAGGTTGGCGTAGGTGCAATTTTGCAGCACCCCTCCCCGGCCTCGCCCACTCTTAATGCGGATGCCGGAATCGGTGCCATCGAACGTGCAATTGCTGACGGACATGTCTTCCAACCCGCCGGAAGATCCGGACCCAACCGACATGCCGTGCCCGTGGAGAAAGACGCAATTCCGAATCGTGAAGTTTTTGTCGCCAGGAGAGCGCGCGCTGCCGGGCTTGACCGCGATGTTGTCGTCACCCACATCAATGTGGCAGCCCTCGATCAGAAAATTCCATCCCGAGGGATCAATGCCGTCGGTATTGGGCGAGGGGAAAGTGGCTCCGATGGTCATGCCGCGGATGGTCACATTGATGCAGTTTTGCGGGACGAGATGAAACATCGGCGAATTGGTCAGCGTGATGCCCAACACAGCCACATTGCTGCAATCCGAGAAACTGAGGAGGTTGGGACGATGGGTCATCGCGCTGTTGGCGCGAAATTCGGCCCACCATTTCGCCCCCTGGCCGTCAATCACTCCCTCCCCGCTGATTTCCAAATCATGCGCCCGGGTGGCGCTGATCCCGTTCTGGTAGCGGGCGCCGCGAACGGGATAGGTGGCAAGATTGTCGCTCAGGAGCAATCTGGCATTTTTGTCCAGATGGAAATTGAGGCTGCTGGCCAATGTGAACGGCCCGGTCAAGTAATTCCCCGCCGACACCGCCACGGTTCCCCCGCCCGCCGCGGCGCAGGCGTCCACGGCCTTCTGAATGGCGGCAGTGTTCAGCGTCCGGCCGTCGCCTACGGCGCCATAATTCGTTATGTTGAACGTCGCTGCCGGAATGACCGGCAAAGGGATGCTTTGAGCGGAGAGAGGCGACGTCTTCTGCGCCAGCATGACAGCAAGCGCAAGGAGCGTGGCGTTTGGGAAAGTCATGCTAATGAAGTTAAACGAATCATTCGCCTGTAGCAACTTCTAATAGGTTCGTGCCGGCACGTTCAGCGTTGTGCATCATTTTCGCGGCCAGCGCCGTGCCATCCTGTATGACTTCCTCGGCATCCTCACAACCGTCGAAATTGACGGCGGCCGGGATAGGGGAACGGATTCTGGGAACAACTTCTGTGCATAATACGTCTCCTGCAAAGGGGCCCAGATGAGCTTGCGGCTGCGGATGAGATCGAATGCCTTGTCTTTCATGGCCGATTTCCAGAGGGCCTGTGTCGGGCCGGTTTTGGGTGGACTCATTGCTTCCATGACATTTTGCCATGTGCGGCTTGCCGGGGTTGGGTAGCTGTGCTGCGAATAGACCTGGGCGATTTGCAGGTTCATTTCGACATGGCGGACGGCTTCGTTCCGGGCCTCAATCAGGCGCTGGGCTTCGCCGGCGTCATTGATTCCCAGGTTCTCCCGCTTTTTGGTGAGGGTGTCGAAACAGTAATAGGCATCGCGGATTCCGCGATAGATGAGACGATAGCGCTTCATAACGGTTGATCGTAAATGAAGTGCGAGCGTTCGAGTTAGCGCGTACTGGCGTAACCCTGACAGCATTCTGGCATGATTCTGACATCATAGCCAGGGTGGTGTCCAAAATGGTGTCCGCCGCCGCTCTCTCCTCTCCAACCCATTGTGTTACAACACATTGGAAATGGAGCCAGTTGCCGGACTTGGGCTTTCCATTCCGTTCTGGCCTTCCACTCGGTAACTCCACCAAATGAAGAGGTTGCGAATAAAATTCGCACTGCATTTACGAGGGAGAATATGCCATGAATGCATCCAGAATTCAAGACAATTCCGTCACTATTTTTCAGAATTCGTCTTTACTCATTTGGTGTCCAAAATGGTGTCCATTTTGGTGTCCAATCTCGGAGAGTCGGCAAACACGCCGACATTCACTTTCCTTTCCGCTCAAAGGAAAGGGCGCAGAGCGAAAAGGCCAGCGCGAGCGGAACTGGAGTCCATGAGGTCAAAGACCTTTGGCGCGGGTCTGGGCCGGCGTGAGGCCCGGCGCCGGGGTTTGGGGACGGCGCAGTCCCCAAGAAAACCAATCTGAGGTTTAGGAAGGTCGAATTCGTTGTCGAATTGAATTCAGGTGGTATTCGTCGGTTTCGAGGGATCGGCGCATCCGGGCCATTTCAACGCGGCCAATCAAGCAGGCCATTGTAGGTTGGTCAAACAGGATGGGACGTTCTGCGGAAAGGCACGCAATCAATTCAGGAAGTTTCAGTACCGGTGGGCCCAAGATTGGATTTGAAGTCGGCATCGGCAGTGAAAACAACCAGCGGAACGAAAGCGTCGGGGGACAGGCTCAAGAGCACCTGTAAAGCCTTTACATGAGCGTAGTTTTGGCGAATTGGGTTCTGAAATCGGCATTTCTTCCTGTAAATCACTTGAGTCCACTGCGGGTCGTCGGCACGACCGAAAATCCAGCCGCTGTAGTGCTTGGTTTCGATCACGAAAATCCCGGTATCGGCCACCAGGATATGATCAATCTGCGTCGTTCCCCGCTGGTTTTCGAAAGTCACGTTGTTAAGCAAAACGTGGGGGCGTTGAAAATTGCCGCCGATGGCGTTGGCAACCAAGGCTTCGCCGATGTTGCGGCGCAAATGTTGAAAACGGCCAGCAAGTAAGCCAATCGCCATGCCCCCCAGAAGCGTGAGGAGAGCCAACAATGCGGCAACGAAAATCGGAATCACGGTGTATTCAATTTCAGGTTGAATTGCACCCTAACAAGCTGTGGCCGTCAAACTCAAATCAGCGCCCTAAACAAGTCCCCAACGACAGAAAAACGGCTGAACCGCTGCCAATCCAGCCGGGTGGGTTTGTCCGGGCGGTCAATCCTCGTCCATTAGCATGACAGTAATTGCAGGCTGCGGGTCATCAATGTCGAGGGGGCCGCAAACGGCGGTCAACCTGACAAGTCGAGGGGCGCGATTGTCATTGCGGACGTACAGCGCAACCGGCAAGCGGTCGCAACCGGGGCGGCTGCGGAGGACGGCAAACCGGGCCATTGTGATTATATCCCAGAGCCGGCCGGCTTCGTCCTGGCAGGCCACGCCGGGCGGCACGGTCACGTAAGCATCATAAACGGCGCGGGTGAGAAAAACCGGAAAGCGGATTCCGGCTTCCTGCGCGGTTTTGGAAACCTCAATCTGCACGCCATCGGCGACGGCCTGTGATCGGGTGCAAGAATAGATGACTTCGCCAAAGGGCGAGTTTTCGTTGTCTGTGTTCATGGTGTTTTAGCGGTTAAGAATGGGGACTTCCGATTGTGGAGAGATACGAACCAAACCGGGCTTGGGTTGAATACGGACACGCACGCCAAAAAGGGTGGTGAACTCGCGCGGCTGCTTGGTCACGGCGACAACGGCGGAACAATCGGTGACGCGGACAACGCGACACGGCTTGCCGTCCAGGCGGATGACATCGCCAGCGCGGAGTCGGAATGGAGAAAAGGTTTTCATTTGGGCTTTTGAGAAGCAAACAAACGCGCTTGCGCGGACTCTGCGGCACGGCGGGCACGGTCTGCCTCGGCTCGTTCGCGGGCAAGACGATCTCCGTCTAATCCGGTTTCGAGTGCGAGATTGAAGGTGTCCCCGGCAAACAAAAATTCGTGTTGCGGAATGGGCAAGCGGCGTCTGTTTCGTTTCATGGTGGGTTCGCCTTTCAAGCGGCTTTGGCGTCTGCCGGGAAGTAGGTCTGATATTTATCGCGGGGGTCGCGGTGACTGGCGGTGGAAAAGTGGCCGCAAGGGTGTTGCCAAGTCTGGCGTTTCCGATTCCAATGGAAACCAAACTGGGACAGGGCGGCGGTAATCTCCGGCGGCTGTTTATCCTCAAACTGAATCCAAACCCACTTGCCCACTACCTGCGCCAATTCCCAAAAGCGGGGTGTCTCGTGATAAAGCATGTCCAAGAGTTTTTCGGTGGAAAGTCCCCGGTTTTGAAATCGGAGTCTGAAATCAATCTGCGGCACTTGGTTTTCAATGCGCTGTGCGGTCCGGTTCAAGAGCCCCGAATCCGAATTTGAAACTGAATTTGTGTTTGTTTTCATAGTGTTTTTTTTACAACTGCGCGTGCGTTCTCGGACTGTCGCCCTTCACGAAAAAGCCTGCGGCACAGGGCGGCCAGCGGGAGTAGTCTTTAGAGGGCACCGCGTCCGGCCCCCTGTGGAAAGCAGGCTAGTGGAGGGCGACAGGCTGGGAACGCACGGCAAAAAACACTTGAAAACAACCATGAGGCCGGCAGAAGGGTAATTGCCTCACACTCTGCGCGGAGCGGCGCGGCTGGCGGGTTTCAATGCCAGGATTATGGCAGGCATGAAACATGACAGATGCGCGTCATGCCCTCACGCCCTGGGGGTCGTTGAAGCCGTGGGATCGTCGGCCCACTATCGCGGAGCGGCACGGCTGGCGGGCTTCATGCCAGGTTGACGGGCGGGCATGAAGCATGACAGAGGAGCGTTGTCTGGATTCCCGGCTCGCTTGTGAATTTCAGAATCCGTGAGCGTAACGGAGCGTTTGGGCTGGCCGCCCGCGTAGGGGAAAGGGCCGTGGAGCGGACAGAACAAAAAGCGGAGTGGAGCGGCGGATTTAGAAATTCATCAAGGGAGCCTCCGTGGGGGAGCCAAGTCTTGCGTCTTTGGCGGCGTAGTCTTTGAAGGGGAAGCCAAAGCCGACAAGTCTTGGCAACAGGGTCGGGCGATGGGGTTCCCGGGCACATGATCTGCGTTTCGTGCGAAATCATCAGAAATACACAGATTTCTGATAGATTGGCGTTTTTGCAGCGTATTTATAGTAAGGGGATTTGTGGCCCGCGCGCGGTGATGGCACTTCTCCTGTTCGGGGGGTTGGGCTGATGTGGGCCGGCAACTGGTCAACGGCAAGCGGGCATTACTAGACGAACGCAAGTAGCGATGAAAATGTTGCCAATTGGCAACATTCGCACAGGTGGTTGAACAGCAAGCACTTAAAGGCAGAAAAGCCGGAAAGAGAGGCCAAATCGTTATGATGCAACAAGAAGCCAGTGCCGCAGACATCCCTGCTCCCGTGAATCGTCCGGGGGTGACTTCGGATCAACCTCGGGAGGCGGAGCCACATGAAGGATGCCAAATATGGCGGGACGCCTTTTGAGAATCAAAGAATGGGGACAGATGGCACGGGAAGCCGATTTCCAACCAACGAAACTGGCGATGCTGTGCTTGGTCTCGGATCGTCAATTGCAACGGTTTTCCCTCCAACGATTTGGTTTGACCCCCGGCAGGTGGCTTCGCACCCTGCAATGTCAACTTGCCAAAGATTTGATCTCGCAAGGCTGGTCCACCAAGGCTGTCGCGGCTGAACTCAAGTTTGCCAGCGAATCCCATTTCTGCCACGCCTTCAAGAAACTGTCCGGCAGAACGCCGCAGTCTTTTGCTCCGGTCTATGCAAAGAGCCAAAAATTGTCGCTTTTAGACAATAATGTCGCTAATGAGCAATAAAAACTGTAAAAACTCCGTTGACAAGGATCGGGAAGAATGTTTGAATCACCATGTTCACCGAACATACGATTTCAGGCATACGCGGCAGGTTTAAATGAAACAAAGCCGCTTTACGCCCATGAATGCGGCCAACGATTGGTTTTACAGTTCTCGAGGAAGTTCATTTTCCTTGGAATTCGCTTTGAAAAATGCGAAATTCTATTTTTCTAGGATTGGCCATTTCAGATCGCTTGCAAGTTTGACAGCAAGCTTTGTTCGGGCCTGCTTGATGCTTCTGCTTGCATTGACCGCTGCCCACGCTCTCTCGGTTTCTGCTCAGGAACCGCGCTATGTTGAGATTTCCGCTGAGGTTGACATGGTCAGCTACGTTAAACGTGACACAAATGGTGCGCCAATTGAAACGAAAAGAAGTTTTCAGTTCACATGTATCGTAGGGACAAACGAATGGCGAATCGAAACGGGTTTCTCACCATTTATCCAGGATACATGGTATTATGACGGCACCGATGTCTATGAGGCCAACCGTACCACAAACGATGAAGCGTTTGTGCAGATGAAGCAGTTCTCCCAGAAGATGCGGCCAAGGCCGGCGCTTGCTGATCCAGAAATCATCAAATCAAACCTTACAATCCACGTTACACCGTCCTTGGGCGGCCATCCGCTTGGCGACCTTGGGGTAAACATCCCGTGGCTCGCTTACTGTTCCGGAAGCTATCTAAAGCAGCAAGCCAGGGTCATTCCCCTTCCGACGACTGTAATTAGCGAAGCGGAGGATGCCTTCGCCTATGTAGATAAAACAGTCACTTTTCCTGATCAATTCGGGCTGCCATATACTCTTGATCTTTTGACGTCCAAAGATCAATATCGTCGAGGTTTAGAGGATAAACGAATTTACCGGAACACTCCTGCTGCATTGGCTGCGCTGAATCCAGTTGTACCGGCAGATCCCGATGGAACCCTCAAGTTCCATTACGAAGTTAAACAGGTCACAAATTTTGATGGATGGCAATTCCCGACGCAGTTCAGTTACGTTGATTATCGGCCGGATCGCAAAGGGGGTTGGCATCCCTATGTGGCGGGTCTTGGTAAGATGCTCTCTATTCGAGAATGTGGACCGCCAGCATCGGTATTCGATACGAATTTGCAGCAGACGGTGCAGGACTTCCGCTTCAGGCACCCAACTAAAGTCCTAGATGCTATCACTTATACCACCACGAATAGCGCGCTATGGCCAACAAACGACCCACGATTACAAGCGGAATTCAAACGGCTGGCGGTTTTTGCACCTCTTGAGCACGGCATATCCATTCGTAGGGGTAGGATAATTTTCGGGATTATGGTAGTCTTGTTGGCATTTGTGCCTCTTTTCTGGTCACGCTTAAAATCCCGAAACAGCAGATAAATTGCAACAATACTAGTACTTATGAAAACAACAAAGAAAACAAAAGTAGTTATCGGAATAGTGTTAGCCACTCTGTGCATCGCTCCGGCCAAAATGTTGCTTGCACAGGGACCATACGAATGGTCAACATGTTATTGGCCAGGCAGTCCAGACAGCTGTGTTATCGCTGTTCAAAATGAGCCAGAATATGACCCCTGTGAAGCGCCAGATGGATGTACTGTTGCCACCCCTCCCACAACCCAATCATATTGCGTTTACTGGAGCCAGGACACTTGGTGTCCGGACGGCCACAAAGGAATATTGTTGGGTCAATTGTGGTATGTGGGAACTTGCGGTGGTGGTGCTTGTACTTGCCAGTACGACCCCAACAACGGAAAACAATCCGACCCCATAACGCTCTGCCCTTAGTTCGCAGAAGAGCCCAGAGCGTGTTTTGAAAATCGTTTTCATTGTAGGAGCCGGCGCGTGAGGAGGCTCAAATTTCCGGGAGCCCATGGGGAAGACAGATCCTCCTCACGTTGGCACTTACGTTCTCAAAACAGGCTCTCACACCGGTTCTGCGACTTTTCGGGTCGGCGATTTTCGAGGATTCAGTAAAAGTATGCTGTTCAAGTTTTTCATTCGTTCAGGAGGTGGCCTGTTATTAATTACCGGGATCGCAAAGGTCATTAGCGCATCTGGGAAGCAGGCAATATTATACTCCCATGATCCCATCCTCGGGTTTACCTATCGCTATGTATTCATCCTATTAGGTTTGGTTGAAATCAGCATCGCATTGTATTGTTTTCTCGGAACACGTCGCTTGCTCCAGGCCGGAATATTAGGCTGGCTTTCAGCTTGCTTTTTTCTTTATAGGACCGAACTTGGCTGGTTGAAGTATGCGCGACCGTGCCCGTGCTTAGGGAGCCTGACTGCCGCTCTTGCAATCCCTGAAAGAACTGCCGACCTGATTCTGATAGCGGTTCTTTTCTACATGCTGATCGGTAGTTGTATTGCGTTCCTGACGCTGGCGGAGAACACCAAGCCACCTCTTAATCATACTTGTGATTAATATTACTAACATGCAAGACCCCCTCAAGCGCTTAGTTGTTACACAAAGAGATGAGGGTTCTCGGTGCGACCCAAAAGGAGTAGCTTCCGCACTTCATGTTTGTGCCGGCACAATATTGTTAATATACGGCGCTTCACATTTCGGGTTTTTAACGCTTCGCGATCATAATCACCAGCTTCACAATTTAGTTTTCCCGATTATCAACAACTGGACACTTTATCTAATCGTGGCAGCAATCGAGACAATTCTCGGAGTTGCTTGTTTTATCCGACGTGGCCACGAGGCAATTAGCATTACAATTGTAACATTTGTCGGAGTTATGATTTGGTACAGATGGGCATTTTATTACGCAGGAGGAATACGTTGCAGCTGCACCGGTCTTCTAGGCAGACTGTTCCATTTTACACCCGCTCAAGAAAGGACTTTTCCTGTACTTACATTGATGTTGCTCATCGTGAGCGCATCACCATTCATCCTGAGAATATGTAAACGGATGTGCCGACTCTATACATTGGTGCTATTTGCGGTGTCGATGACTATGACTCTTGGACAATTAGACGCCAAGGCCGGAGACACTATTGCAATTCGTGGCCTGTTGGATTGGCAGGACTACGATTTCGTTACGGCCAAACCCTCAACTAGGTATTATAAGCACTATGTATTTACAACGATGATTTCGGGGAAGTCTTGGAGCATATGCGTCACGAACATGAGTCGGCCTAGATGGTGGGCGCAACTTGTTTATGATGGAAGCAGTACATTTATAATTCAACCTGCTACCAAATATGGGAGTCTTGCGACTAATGAAGATCAAGTGCCGGAAACCAATTTGAATGAGGTTCTTGTAGAAGGATCGGCAAGATTCCTTCCCGAGTCAGATGAAATGCAATTAAGCATCGGATGGTTTACTTACGGTTTCTCGAAGTGGCTTTTAGGCACTAACACGAATGGATTCGTGGAGTTGCCGTTGCCAAGCGGCAATGTGCGTGAGAATCCGAGATCTTTTGGCTATAAATGGCTCGTCAACTTTTCCGATGGTGGGCTATATGCGAGTAATTGTCAGGTGGTGCGAGACCACGCTCTTGACAAAAGGGAGGCAGATGAATTATTCCGATCAGAGTTGAATTACCCAGATACTTTGGCGGATTACAATGATTACCAGACTTTGCTGCGATTTAAAAGGGATACTCCTGATGGCTTCGTCAAACTTAAGTACAAATGTACAAAATGGGCGGATACCAGCTTGGGAGAGGTGCCAAGTGAGTCGAAACTTGAGGTATACTGGTGGGATGAGAGACGTGGAATTGGGCGTTATCCATTCCACGTTGTCACTTTGAAAGCTACAAACGTAGACATTCGCCCACCTGTAACGAGCCTTTTGCCAGAAGTTGAGGTGTTAACGAAGGTTGAGGATTACCGCTATAAACGGGTAAATTCCTCCAGAATTTTCAAGTATGCCGAGTATAATTTAGAGCCCGGCGATTTGTGGAAATCTGGCGATGATCCGATACTTGTAGCCAGGGCTGCTGAGTATCTTGAGCATGGCCGAAAGTATACACATTGGGCCAACAATGGAAGAATGTGGACGAGTTGGCTTCTTTTAGCGGTTTTACTCGCACCAGCCGTAATTGTGCTAGTAAGAAGGAAACAAAAACAAAGAAATCAGGAGTTAAACAATGAAAAAGTATAAGAAATATATCTCGATAGCTGCTATGATTATAGGATTGATGGCGGGTGGTTCTGTTGCTATGGCTTCACGTCAATGTAATGTGACGATAACTTACACTTGCGTGTATAATGATTGCTTCAGCTTTAGTGGAGGTGGAATTATATATTGCAGTAGCGGCACTACGTGTTCCTGTCAGCCGACTGATACAGAGAATACTGATTGCGGTTGCTTTTTATCGTAATTGGAGCTACGCGCGACTGTGGGGTTGTTGTTTGTAACCAAGATGGCTGTAGTTTTTGTCCTGCTCGTCATCTAAGGTTGGGTAGTTTGGCTGCTTGCCGCCGGCTGAACTGTTCCAAGTGCTCGTCCAGGGGCGCCGGGAGCCCGCTGAGGCTCGACGTGGTGATCTCGTGCCTGCACAACTCCTGCGTGATCGCCGCCACTTTGCGCGTCGAGACTGCTTGCACATACATCTGCGCGAGCGCCGCAACCAACGCCTTATCGCTCCGCTGATATTGCTCGAACTCCTGCGTGCTGAAATGCCCCGCCAGATGCTGCGGCACCCGCCGCAGGATCGGGCCGACCCGCGTAATCAAGCGCCGCCGGTAATATACGCGCTGCGGTAGGCCGCCCGCTGGGCGCTCCGCTCATACTTGCCGGCCTGCAAGCATTCCTCCATCTCCAATTCCAGGATCCCTTGCACCGCTTCCTGCACCGCCGGGGCCAAAAAAATCCTTCTGCTCCGTCAAAAAGGGGACCTCATTTCCGCGACATCCAGGGTTGCTTTCTTCGCGTCCGTCACTTTGCTCTTTGGCGTCATGGTTCTGCCTTTCTTTTAGTGGTTTCCTAACATGCCCCAGGGGCCACCATGACCCTCCTCTTTTTTGCACAACTTTTAAAGCACTAGCCGATTCGTCTTATTTCATTTGATTTTGGTGTGGCGATTTGTCAATTTTAGGCTGTCCGGATGATGGACATGTGGTAAGATAGCAAACGGTAGCAATGAGCACTTTGCTTGATTGTATGAATGCGATTCGGAAACCTTTGAAAACGGAGGGTGCCAACCCTGGCTTGGCGCTTCTGATAAAGCGTTATTTTCGCTTTGGAGTTGTCGGAGGCAGCGGCATCGCGGTGGACATGGCCGCTTTGTTCATTCTGGGTAACCCCAGAATGCTTGGGTTGGATTTGTCCTTGAGCAAGGCCCTGGCGGCAGAGATTGCCATTCTCTGGAATTTCACTTGGAATGAACTCTGGACATTTCGCGATCTGGCCGTGAATAATTCATGCGCGGCTCGAACATTGCGGTTTGGAAAGTTTAACCTCATATGTTTGGCTGGCATCGGCTTGAGTGTGCTGCTGCTCAATGTGGAAACTCGCTGTTTTCAGATGAATATGTATCTTGGAAATCTGGTGGCGATTTTAATCGTGAGTTTTTGGAATTTTGGATTGAATCTGAGGTTCGGATGGAGGCCGGGCGGCAAGCCATGATCACACTATCGCGCCACGATCAACATCTTTATGGATGCCTGATTTTGTTCAAAGGTTTGTATCTCGCACTCCTTTCTGCCGCTTTGCTTTTGTGGCCAACGTCTAGAGAGGACACCATTTTCCATTCTGCCGGGGCGAACTGGACAGTGGAGGGTTATCTGAAGTTCGGAAGCCATTTTGACACATGGGACGCAGAGCATTACTTGTTTTTGAGCCGGGAAGGATACAAAAGCGGTCTCGCGGCGTGTGCGTTTTATCCGCTGTATCCGATGGTCATCCGGTGGGTTTCAGCAGCCATGGGAGGCCACGAGGTTTTGACTGCCATGCTGCTGGCGAATCTATTTTCGTTGGCGGCTTTCCTGCTTTTTTTTCACCTGGTCGCCCGGCGTTATGGCGAAAAGGTGGCCCTTCTGGCGCTGGCGCTCTTGCTGGTTTTTCCCGGCTCGCTGTTCTACCAATTTATTTATACGGAGTCGCTGTTTTTTCTTTTACTGATGCTCTTTTGTTACGCCTTGGAGCTGGAACATCGTTCGCTGGCGCTGGTGACGGGTTTCTTGCTGCCGCTGACACGGGCGGTGGGCATTTTCTGCGTCTTTCCGCTTTTGTGGCTTCTGTTTTTCAGGTCGCCGCCGGCCTGGTGGGTGGCACTGGCCGACCGAAAGAACTGGGCCGCCAGGATCGCACGGTTTGTAGGGCCGCGTTCCGGCGATTTGCCGGTATTGAATTCCCCACGTTGGAGTGGGGCGGGCGCTGTGTGGGTGTTTCTAGCTCCATTGTTGGGATGGGCCGCTTACTTTCTGCTTATGCAGAAATGGACGGGTAATGCCTTCGAGGGGATTGAGGCCCAGAAACAGTTTCATGCGCAATCCATCCATAATCTGTTTGACCCGGTTGGGTTTGTGACGCAGTTGTTCAATGCAACCGAATGGCACGCATTCAGAGGATCGGTGCTGGATCGTTGCGTTTTTATTCTGGTGATCTACTGTTTTCCGCTGATCTGGAAACTGGACAAAAGCTGGGGCCTATGGGCGTTTTTCCTCGGGGTGGTGCCAGCGGTAAGCGGCGGGTTCGCCTCCTACACGCGGTTTGCCTCGGTGGTGTTTCCGCTGTTTGTGGCTCTGGCAGTGTTCTTGAGCAAGTCTGGGATGCGTTGGTGGCGCTGGCTGTTCCTGGCGACCTTCGTCACCTTGCATTTGATATTGGTCTGGCGATTTGTGAATTATAGGTGGGCCGGATGATGAACATGGACTCTCTCAATCATGGCCGTGCGGCCTTGTGGACCTATGTTGCCAATTGGGTCGCGCGGCATCGGTTTGCAGTGGCCTATTTCATCGTGGTGCTGAGTTGGCTGCCATTCCTGGCCACTCTTGACGGATTCGCGCAGGGAGACATCTCGATTTACAGGAATGATGCCGACAGCCTGATGCAAGGCAAGATGCCTTACCGTGATACGATGGTGGAATACCCGCCTTACGCCATCCCCATTTTTGTCCTGCCCGGGGTGTTTGGCGTTGGCAACTACGTGTATGGCTTCATGATGCTGGCCGCTTTGTGTGACTTGGCCATCAGGGGAGGGTTATTTTGGGGCGGAATGCGGAACACCAAGTCATTAGGTTCCCTGCTGCCGGTTGTGTGCTATTGCGCCTCCGTTCCGTTTCTCCGGTTCTTCTTCTTTCAGCGGTTTGATCTTTGGCCGGCGCTGATCTGTGTGGCGGCGCTGTTGCTGTTCTGCGCCGACAAACCCGGATGGTCGGGCCTTGCGATCGCCATCGGTATTGGCGTCAAGGTTTATCCCGCTGTTTTCGTGCCGCCACTTTTTGTTTTGGCGTTGCGCCAGGGGAAAGCGCTGCGGTTTTCAGCCGGTTTGATCGCCGGACTGTCGCCGATTCTATTGCTGAGTTTTGTTCTGCCGTGGTGGCGCTTTGCGCAATTCCAAGGGGCTCGTGGACTGCAATGCGAATCCCTCGTGGCGTCGCTTATATGGGGACTAAACCACCTTGGCTTGACACATGCCTCGTGGGTGGGGGTCAAGCGGTGGACAGAGGTTCATGGTCCCATGGCTACGGCGCTGCTGCCGTGGGCCAGGGCGCTGTTCATTGCGGCGGTGGTTTTTTCTGTCGCAATAGCCTCCTGTGCCGCCGCCCGTTGCCCGAAACCTTCCATAGGGCGGGTGGCGCGTTTGCTGCTGGGGCCTCTGCTCGCGTTTGTGGTGTTCAATCAAGTTCTCAGTCCGCAGTTTATGATTTGGCTGCTGCCGCTGGCGGCGGTTGCGACATTGGAGGGAAATCCGTGGATCGTCCTGGGCATTCCACTGGCGACAATGTTGACGCCGGTCATTTTCCCGTCCTTTGGTGCAGACTATAGCAGAGGTTTGAATTCTCTTGAAACGATGGTTCTGGTCACGCGGAATTTAATTCTCGTGGCGGTTTGGTGGCTGCTGGTGAGGGAACAATGGCGAATATGCCGACTCGGAAACACGGATAAAATGCAAACCGGCGTCGGTGCAAATTGCTCCGTTGGTTCCACTCAAGCTTGACTGCCTTGTTTGACCTGAGATTGATTATGCTGATTTGCCAACAGGATATGAAGTCCGGCAACGCCAGAACGGCGACGTTTGTGATTCCGTGTCTGAACGAAGCGGAGACGTTGCGTGAATTCTTAATGGAGTGCAAAACGGTCTTTGCGGAAGATGCAAACACGGAGTGGGCAATTCTTGTGGCAGACAACGGCTCGACTGATGTATCCATTCAAATTGCCCAGGAGGAAGACGTCGCCGTCCTTCGAGTGCCCGCACAAGGGTACGGCTTTTCCGTTCATGCTGGAATTCTCGCGGCTAAATCGGAATATGTGGTTTTTGCCGATGCCGATGGAACTTATGCTCCCTCCGATGCGGTCAGGCTTCTTGATGGGATTAGGTGTCATGCGGCGGATTTGGCAATCGGCTCCCGAATTCGCGGCACGATAGAAGCTGGCGCTATGCCGTGGCTCCACAGGCACATCGGAACACCGGCGCTTTCGCTTCTCATTCGCAAATTATACCGGGTGCCGATCACTGATTGTAACTGTGGCATCCGTTGTGTCAGGCGAAGTGCTTATGAAAAGTGGAACCTCTCCGGCCAGGGAATGGAATATGCGTCGGCGATGCTGATCCGCGCGGCAACGGCGGGCGCGAAGGTCATCGAAGTGCCCGTCACTTTGCGGCGTGGCAAGCCAAAGCGGGCTCCCCATCTCAAGACATGGAGAGACGGAATGAGGCATTTGTTGACCATTCTGGCCGGCGCTCCCGGAGTATTCTGGCATCCAGGATTGGCTTTGCTTGGGCTGTCGCTGGGTCTGGTGCTGCCGTCATTTTGGGGGCCTTTTCGTGTTGTCGGCCACGTCCGTTTTTTTGGACTGCACACGGAAGCCATTTCTATTGTAATCGGTTTTTATGGGGCTGCGTTTTTGAGTTTGGCCCTGTCCCTTTACGCCCAGGCGCCAAAGCTCAAGCCGGTGCCGAAGCTTGCTGCGTCCCTGACCCTATTGAGAGAGGATATTTTGTTTTGGGGCCTGATCGCATTTTTCGGTGCGTTCGTAACAGGCGGGGGGTTCGCGCTGTGGCAATGGTCCAAAGTCAATTACTCAGACTTCGATTTTCTGAAATTTACGCTCGGCATGATCTATTTCACATTGATACCCGCAACCATCGCTTTGGGTGTTTTCCAATCCCATTTGCAGAAACGGGCGCTGCTTTAAATGCCAACGACGGGTCCACGGCGTGGTGTCGAAAACGTCGCGAAGCTATAGACTCAAAAGCAGCTTTAACGGATGCCAAGAGGTGTGGTGCCAAATATCGTCGGGAGGAAGAATGGCTGCTGTTATCGCAATCACGCCTGAAATGTAGATCAAAATCATCAAAAGTAAGCGAACCAACGTTGGAATGATGCCCCAGGTACCTGTTTGACGCCTATGCCAAAGGCAAGAGCCAGCCATGGGACATAGGGCACCCAATAGCGCGGGCCATAACAAAACTGCCCGGTGTAAGGAAGAATCATATAGACCGCCGCCACCGGCAAAATGCCACCGGCCACCATTTTTAACAGCATCTGTTGCTCAGGGGCGTTTGGATTGCGATGCAGGAAAGCGAGAAGCAAGAAACAGAATGCAGCAAGCGACCACGGCAGAAAGAGCAGGACGCCTGTTTCAGCCTCAAGGAAAGTGCGCCATACACGGGTCAGGTCGAACCCGAAACCCGTGTCGCGGATTGATGCGTGGCCGAGTAGCAGATGGTTAAAGAGACTGGTGAGGGCAATCGAAATCACGCTGGCCGCCGCAAAGAATCCTGCTTCACGCCGCTTTTTGCAGAGGAAAAGCAAAAATATCCATGCGGGAAAAATCAATACGAATGCTTCGGACTGCATCGCCGCAACGGCAAGGAAAAGAGCCGAAATCAAAAACAAGTTGTCCAGCAAAGCCCACAGTGCCACCAGCAGGAGAAGTCCCATAAAGGTGGCCGGGAACAACTGATGGGAATACACAAGCCAGGGACTGGCGAAATAAAGCAGCGCGGTCACCGACAGGGCGCCTCTTGATCCCAAGCCAATCTTGAGAGCGCACAGGTAAGTAAAAATGCCGGTCAGCCACGAGAGAAATATTTGCGCGTAAATGGCCCGCGCCTCCAATTTATCCATGGTACTGCCAAAGAGTTCGAGGATTAGTGCCAAGGTTCCGGGGTAGGGGACAGGGTGTTTCGGCAATTCCTTGTAATCCGTGTTTATTGGGGTGTAATCGGGGAATTGAGTGTTAATGCGTTTGAATCCGACATAAGCAGGATTTGTGGATGCGCGACCCAACGGTTTGGACATGTCAAATACCTGCTCCCACAGCCGGCTTTCTCCGGTTCGCAAATCCTGGATAAGCGTGTGATGGTCGAGGCGGCTTCCTTTGAATCGGCGGCCGGCGTTTGCGTGACCGAGCGAAACGTCGCGATAGTTATTGCGAAGATCAATGTCCCCGTCCAACAGCATGCTGGAAATGATGATTAAATAATGCGGCTCATCACCGCTGAAAACTTCCGGCTCGCTGGATTTCCATCGCATCTGATTTGGATCATAAAAGTGTGTCGAGAAAAAGAATAAAACAAACAGCGACGCGGAAAAGAACGCCAGCGCAGGCCAGGCATGGAGCTGCCTGGTGTTCAAGGCATTGCGAACTGAATCCAAGAGCTTCAAAACGCGAAAAATGCTTGCTGACATTTTTTCATCATTTGCCCCACTTCATGGATATTCAACGGATTTCGTGGTTTGCGCAAGGAGATTCATCGGTGAATTTTGCGGGAACAAGCCAGGATTTTGGGAAGCGGTCGGCTGGCCTCTGACGTTCTCCGGTTGGTTGAAGAGGACCGTCGGTCGTACCACAGCACGCTTCTGGGTTGTGGTTTTTGGTTGGGAAGGGGTGGCCGGTGCTTGCCATGGCTGTCGGCATGACCATTACGAGTTTGGCAAAACGATCTGTGCGCCCCATTACAAAAGGGAGTGGCGGTCCGGCATTTGAGCCGGCGATTTAGTTCCGCATCCGGTCCATCGCCTCGTTCGAGGGCGTGGGCGACTGGCGCGGTATGGCTTGGCGCTGCACCGGCAGCCTGGGATCGCATGCTTTTCACGCGTCGAAAGAATCAAATTACTTGAACAATCCGGCACGCGATGGCGTCGAATGAAATAATGGCAAAAGTAAGGTTGAAGTTTTCGCGTTCGAGCGTATAGTTTTGCTATGACCCGTGGGAGTCTGACAAGCTGAACCAAAATGCCCTTCCCGCCCTGCATCAGAAAACTCGGGAAGTCCGGCGTATCCGCGCGCGGCTTCACCCTGATCGAATTGCTGGTCGTCATCGCCATCATCGCCATTCTGGCCGCGCTGTTGCTGCCCGCTTTGAGCAGCGCCAAGGACACGGCCGTGCGCACCACAGACGTCAACAATATAAAGCAGATGGTCCTGGCCCTGGACATGTATGGCAACGACAATCAGGACAACTCCCCCTGGTCCAACTGGCTGGCCGGCGATGCCACCAACCGCCAAGGCTGGCTTTATACCATCAATCCCCAGGCCTCGGGCACCGCACAGTTCGACCCCCGCACCGGCGCGTTGTGGCCGGTCCTACAGAACAGCAACATGTATTTCTGCCCGCGGGATAAACTCACCCCGACCTTTAAGCTGCGGGGCCAGCAATGCTCGACTTACGTGATGAATGGAGCGATTAACGGCTATAACTTGGACATTTATCCCCCTATCAAATTAAACCAGATGCCGCCACGCGGCATTGTCTTTTGGGAGCCGGACGAAAATGACATCAACAATTTTAATGACGGTGCCAGCAGCCCTAATGAGGGCTTGACCGCCCGGCATTTGCAGGGCGGTGTTTATGGGGAGTTCGATGGCGCGGTGGCCTTCATGGAACAGAGCCTTTGGAACAACGGCTGTGCCCAGTCCACCGCAAACCAGTTTTGGTGTTACCCTGACAGCCCCAACGGACGGTAAGACGGCAGCCGCAGTCTCCGGTGTTGTGAGGCGGAAGGTGCTGAGGCTAAATCAGCCGCTGGCGCCGGCTGGTCGGCAGGCCGTCCAGGGAATACATGCCGAGAAAGTGCGAGAAATGCACCGGCTCACCCAGTCAATGTGTCGTTGGAAGGTGCTTCCGGGGACTCATTGGCGTTCGATAATTGGCCGGTAAACTGTTGCCGCGTTTTGATGTTTTCAGTGGGTTTCGTTTGTAAGCCGTTGGTTCTCAACGCCATATCTATTTCCATAAATCATTTCGCATGGACAGCCAATGTCCAACTGGTTTTGGCAAGATTGCGGCAGGATTGGGAAATTGAGCGAAGAGAAAGAAAGAAACATGGCGACGTTGGGATGCAAGAGGTTTACGAAGCTGCATTTTTTAAAAGGAGTTGGCCGGAAATTGGTGGCCCGGTTTTTTGAGCGGTTCAGGGGCGAACTGGCAGAGAAGAAGGTGGACCTGCCGAAAGGGGATTTGCCTGACGATGAATACTTCGGCGGGCTGTCCAGGCTGCTGTTGTCGCCGGAAGGGCTGCCCGGCGATTTGTGCGAGGCGCTGTTCACGATTGATGAGATGGCGGATGATGCGGGGCAGGAAGGGCTGCAAAATGCGGTGGCGCAAAGCAAACTGGAGGTGAAGTTTGAAGCCGAGTCGTCGCACGGGGATGTGGCGATGCAGGTTTGGCTTGCGAGACCGGAGTTGTTGGCGGCAAAGCACAATGGGCAGCAGTTGCGGCGTTTGTCCTCGTTTGAGTACTTCGGGACAAAGTTGGCTGAAAAGAAGGGGAAGCCATTTGCCGGGCCTTGGAATGCAGCAGCAATCGAGGGTCTGCGGGCGGACCTGGATGGCTGGTTTGTGAGCCATAACCGGGGCCATGAAACGACCCAGATCAGTTACCATGAGATTGACGGGGAGTGGTGGTTTGTCATCAGGCACGGGGACACGTTGTTGCGCACTGCGAAAGTCGAAAGGCAGGAGACAACGCTGTTCCAGTTTCGCCCGGTGAAGGATGACGTGGTCGTGTTTTCTCCTGGGCATGAGGAGATTCGGATTCAAGCGGCGACAGAGGGAGAGAAGGAACTTTACCGGCGGGAGTTTGGCGTCTGGTTGCGCGGGGATGGCAAATACTTTTCGGAGCGGAATGCTTTTACGCTGGAGCCGTTGCGTTTGGATGGGGCGGGCGCATTAGAGTGGAAGGGCAATGGAGACGTTGATCGAATCGTTTTGCGCGAATTTGAAATCGCCTGGGGTGGCGGCCGTGACGAGGTTCCTGATTCGGAAGGCGGAGGATATTTTTTCGGCCGCAGCGGCCAGGGGAGAGGAAGCGTTCCCCGATGGGGGCAGACTGGTGAGGGCGGCGTTCGATTTCTATTTTGGGGGCATGGGCAAGCCGCGCAAGGTGCAGGTGCGTCCTCCGAACATTCTCAAGCTGGGCCGTCGTTGCGACGCGGCGGTGGTGCAAAAGTGGCTGTCCGAAAAACACTTCCGGGAAACGGTAACGGCGAGGAATGCAGGGGTGGGACCTTTTGCGGAGCATATTCTCTGCGCGACTTCGCCGCTGGCGGTTCTCCAAACGGCTGACCTGGCGCAAGGGGCAACGGAGGGCAAAGAATAAGGGGTGTCAGGCATGTGGCAGTGTCTGGATAATATTCACGGGCTGGCCGGCGTGCCCGCACTCTGGCGAAGCTGGCTGGGCGGCGAGTTTGCCACCTTTGAGCGTGCATTCCTGGAGAGGAGGGCAGAACCGGCCAAGTCATACCCGTGTCCGCGCCAGTGCGGTTGCGCGCATGATCTGGTCCGGCGTGCGGATGGTTCTTTTGTCGCGGTCTGCACTTGTGATCCTTGGAACTGTGACGACTTCGGCGTGGCGCGGGCTGAGGCTGTGCTGCTGGAACTGAAGTGGTCGCGCCTGGGGCGGGCGATCTGCAAGGCGTTTGAATGTGATTTCCGGGAAACGGATTTGCATTTGCCCCTCACCTGGCAGATAGGCTCAAAGTTTGCGAATGCGGTGCCGGTGGTGCTGACGATTCAGGATGACCGGGATGAGTTCCGACAGGCGGTGGCGGGTGTGGTGGCGCAACTTGGCAGGCCGTTCATTCTGCTGGGGCCGACAAGCCGGTTCCTGGATGCAAACAGCATCGGACTTTTACACGGCGCGCGGGCGGAGTTTTTCGATTTGGCTTCGCATGTCACCATGTTGCCGGGCGGGGTGCTGCAAGCGCGGAAGAGCGGCGGGGAGTTGTTCTCGCGGTTTTTGCCGCAGACAAGCGAACCGGCGAGCGATGATGAGGCCCGGCGGTTGTTCGCATTGATGGAGGCCCTGGAATCCGAATCAAACTATCGGAAAGCGCCGGTGACGCGGGTTTTCCAGCTTTACTGCAAGGACGGGCTTTCTCGCGAAGAAGTGGCCCGGCAGTGTCATTGCGTGCCGTCACTGATTACGGTTCGATTGCAGGCGATTGAACACAAGCTCGGTCGCAAACCGGCTGAACTGCGGCAATTCTCCTCCCAATTCGAGCGCATAGCCGATTCGCTTTCGGATGACCGCGCGGCGCATATCCATCGCAAGAGCGCGATGGATGATTCCGATTCTGACAGCGAAGATTGACCCCCATTTTGACCTTGTTTTGACCTGGTCAAAATGCCTCAAACGCCCCTATTGACGGGCGTTTTTTCATTTCCGCATCAATACCTTTTGACCCCCCTGCGGTTCATAGAGGCCATTCGCATGAGGCGGGAGCGGGAGGGGCGGGCGGGGATTGAGAGACTGGCGAATGCGACGGGCAACAAAAGCGATTTCCGGCCCGTATGTGCGAGTCGGGGAAGAGAACCAATAACAATGAAACGAAGGATAGTATGATAATGACATTGATCGTGTTCAAGGAGGTCCACAATACGTGGCCGGCCAAGAACGGAAAACCAGCGGGCGAATCCTATGATTTGCTTTGCATGGACCAAAGCAACCCGCCGGAGCATCGCATGGAAGAGATGCTCTATTACCGGACCAAGGAGGAGGAGCGTCCCAGGGTTTGGGGCAAGTCGGTCGGCACCACCATCCAGGTGGGCGTGTCCAAAATCCGGCACGGCGAAAACGGCGGCAAGGCCACCCTGCTGGGTTCCATCATCGTCGAAGCCAAAAAATAAGGGCTTATGGCAACCAAAAATCCCCGGAGAGACAGAGACTGGCGCGAACCGATTCGCCGCTCCGAGGTCGCCACAGACTTTGGCATCACACTGGCTCGAATCCAGTGGGACTTTTTTGCAACCCCGACCTTCGCGGGCACCGTGCCCAAACCTCAAATTGCGTATGGTCTTGCGTTTCGCTGGTTGCAGGAATTGGCCCGGGTTTGCGGTCGTCCCTATAATCGCCTTCTCATTGCACTGCGTGGTGAAGAGGGCGAAGAAAAAGGGCGTTTCCACTTCCACTGTCTGGTGGGGGGAACTCTTACGCGCAACTATCACACGCTGCTTCACCAGGCGGAATGGCTTTGGAAGCGCCAGTCTGGCGGGGCGCGTGTAGATGTTCGGCAATACGACCGCTCACTCGCTGGAGCGGACTACGTGTGCAAGTGCCTTGGGGCCAATGCCTACGAACTGAATAAGTACAGTTTTGCCAACTCCGTGACGCTTTCCGCTTCTGTTATCCGTTTGATAGCGGGTATTGACGCGAGTGGGGAAAGACGCGGCGGCGATGGACACATGAGAAAACAGGATGGTGCGAGGGCGGTTGGCGAAGGCGCTGGCCGGGACGCGCTTTGCGATGAGACATCCTCCCTGAATGCGGGCAGTCCGGCATCCGCCACGGCCTAAGAGCTCCTTGTGAGCCACGGTGTGGGACGGAGCGGCGAAAATCCGCCATCAGATGTCAGGGATAAAATGCCAAAGCTATTGTGGCGCGTGTCAAAGTTACAATGGATTCCTTACCAAGGGGGGCGGCCTTCAGGCCGCCCCCCTGGTAAGGCTCCTTGTAGAAACCTTCTGCCCTGATGGGGAAGGGATTGGAGAGGGATTTCCAAGGGTTCGTGGTTCGCGTTTGCGGGCTGTTCACTTGGGGAAAAACAATGAAGTGAAAGGATAAGTAAGTATGAAAAAGATGAAGTTGATTCTGTGCCTCCTGGCGGTTCTGGTTATCAGTCTGAGTTCTGCTCTGGCTGACGGGGGTTATACTCCGGTGTTTGCTGACCCGTCCACCATCACGGCGGCGGCAACGACCGCGTTCACGGCAATCGCGACCTTCATGGTCGGCGTGTTGGGCTTCTGGGTGATCTTCCGTCTGGTGAAGAAAATCCGCGGCTAATTTGTAGTGCTCCTGCAAACGTCGGGGGCCGGTCATGGGCCGATGAAAAGGGTGGCTGGCTCCCGATAGCCTCAAAAAAAGGATTTATGCCTCAACTGATTTGCTTCTGTGCCGGAATGGCAATCCCTCTGGCTCTGTTCTGGCTGTTCAAATGGTGAAAAGAATTTATGAGAAAATTGTTACTTGGCGGGCTGATGTTACTGGGCGGGCTGGCGGTGCAAGCGCAACCTCCGGTGAGCCTTTACAACACCTTCATTTTCCACAACAACGGCACGTCTGAGGGGATACAGTATTGCACGCTGCGCGACTCCTACACGGGCTTCAACATCAGCGTCAGTTTTCCGGCGCCGTTCCTGGCGGCAGGGGCCAGTTACACAAAAGTCAGTTGGGGAAGCGCCTGGCCGGTGTATCAGGGCGACACGATTTCGTTCGTGGGCGGGGCCAACAACTGCGCCTGGCTGGATGGGAGCGCCGTTACGAGCGTCCAATTCTCCAGCGGGACAACCTACACGCTGCCTGGAACATCCGCCGGGAGTCCGGTCACAATTGACGTGTATATGTGGGGCGGCGCGGCGGCGGCGCCGGGCCGGCGGTTTCGACCAATTCCCTGTTTTGCGTCACGATCAACAATACTTCCGGCGTGGGCAACTCCTATGGGATTGCCAACGTGGACAACGGCGTTTTGCTGAGTATTGACGCCTGCGGGGATAATGAGATTTATGTGCCGGCGGGCGGGTCGGCGCAGATCTGCACGACGGCGGGGCCGACAAACAACCTGGCTTTGGTCACGGAGACGGGCGGCGGGATGGGTTCGCAGTCCACGCAAGTCAGTTTGCCACTGATTGGGGATGGGGGCCGCAAGGCGGGCGGGTGCAGTTCGATGGCGGGGTATGACCCCAATTTCACGGGGACCATTGCCTCGACGAATTTGGTCGGGACGGCCATTCCTCCGGGGGCTTCGTCCGGCTCGGTGGTCAATAACAATGGGGCCACCATTCCCTGGGCCAGGCGGCGACAGCGTCTATCCTGGCGGGACAAATTCACCGATCAACTATGCCGGCATGGCGGGTTCCGGCTTGGCGTCCAATGCGACCCTGATAACGGGGTTTGACGCGGTATTTGCGGAATTGGTCAATGTGGCCAACGGGGTGGGCAAGCTGGATGTAGATAACAATGCGGGCCTGGGAGCCATCAGGGGTATCGAGGGCAGCATTTTGAGCGGCCAGGGGACCGGAAACGCATTGCTGACAGCGGCCAACGGCGATTTGGCGGCCATCAATTCCAGCATTTCGTCCGGCAATGCGAGTTTGGGCAGCATCCAGGGCGCATTGGGCGGCATGTCGAATAACGCGGCAGCCGTGGGCAGCAATACCATTCAGGGGCTTGGGGGAATCTCCAATTTGCTCTGGATCGCTGACGGGACTCTGTCGGGCATGTCCAACGGGGTCGAGCTAATCGTTTCCAATACCGGGGACATGGCGGGCCAGTTTGGGATCGTGTCCAATTTCGCGGCGGCGTCGCTGGCGGCCACCAATGACGCGGTTGGGGGGCTGTCGCGGGTCTGGTCGGATGGGGCGAATGTGGCGGGCATGACCAATCACCTGGCCGGGTTCGCGGCTTCGCAGTTCGCCAATTTGAATGTGCAAGGGTCCCTGGCGCAAGCAGGCGCAAACGACTTGGGGACAGGGCCGATTTCGTCGCTGGACAGCAGTTTTTGGAATTTGAACTGTGTGATGGGCGACAAGACCTATTCGTTTGACCTCAACCCAATGGACAATGCCGGGATTGCTTCCCTGGCCGGGGTGAGCCGGACTTGTGAACAGTGGATCGCGTGCGTGGTTTTCATCCTGCTGGTGATGAAACTGTTTGAGAAATACTCGGCGGGCCTGGCCGGGACCACGCAACTGCAAGCCAACCGCATGAGCGTTCTGGGCAACTCGGTGGGTCAATTGTCGGGCGCGGTGTATTTGCCTCTGATGGTGGCCCTGGCCGGGGCCATTCCGTTGTTTATCGGGGTCGCGGTGACAACGGGCGTCGGTTCCACCTGGTTTGGGGCGTGCGGGGTGATCCCGTTTCGGCCTGACGGCCTGACATCGGCTTTGCAGCAAGCCTACTGGCTGGCCGATCAATTTCTCCCCATCAATTTCCTGATCTGCTCGGTGCTCTGGTACGTCTTCATCCGCCTCACGGCGGGGCCGATCTGGGCCATGTCCATGCTCGTGCTCAAATCCCTAATCTCCTGACCTATGATTGATTACCTGGCTTTGCGCGTGTTTGGCTGCTTTGCGGCGGCGATAGTTCTTGGCGGCGCGACTCTGATTGCGGTCGTGGATGGGGAGGCGGGACGGCGCCGGGCGTTGTTTTGGGGCATCTGCGGCGCGGGGCTGCTCCTGTGTGCGACGGCGCGGGCCGATGGTTACACGGTTACGGGCGTCGGGAGCGGGTCCGGGCCGGTCGGCGTGCTGTCTGACGGATCGGTCATGGTCCCGGTGATTTGGGACAATGAGACGGGCGCGGCTGTCGAGGTGGATTGCGCCAAGCCTGGCGGGAGCGGCATTTACTACACGCTTTGGCCGGTGCAGGGCGTTTCGGCGCTGTCCTGGGTTCTGGTGCCTCCAGGCGGGTGTTATTTCCAGGCGTTTTGCCCGTCGGACACTCACGAAGGGGACACGTTCAGTCCGGCGATGGATTTGAGCGGAACCAATGTCAACGTCGTGACGTTCGTTTGCGACAGCGGTTCGTTGGCGGCGGGCGGGTTGGGCGGCGTCTCGGTCGTGAATTACGGCTACATCCGGCCTGACCAGGCGCAAGAGTTCCTCTGGCCGTGGTTTATCGCGGGTTTCACCCTGGCCTGCACCGGGATTGCCTATCAACTGATTTGGCGGCAAGTCCGCAACATCGGCGGGGAGGCGCCCACAATGTGAAAAGAAACGCTCCAGGATTGGGTATGAGGCGTTTTGAGAACACCTGCGTCGTGGTGACACGGGGGCGGCGCTTGGTTCGGACCTGGGCCGGCGGCTTGGACTACGCGCACATGATGTGCCGGCTGGATGGCGTGATTGATCTTCTTGACGAACCGCTCCCGTATTTGGAGCGCGATCTTTTCTCCCTTTATGAGTCTCTATTTTGTCAGCGGTAAAATCGGGTCGGGCAAGTCCTATCGCGGGATGGTGAACATCCGGGACGAAATCCTGCACGGCCATCGTTTGATCGTGACCAATCTCCCGATCAAGCTGCCGGAGTTCTCGGATTACCTGGCGGAGCATTACCCATCCCATGATGTTTGCCTTTACGACCATTGGCGGCCGGCCACCGATTTCGAGTGTCCAGCGGGGGCGGGGGTATTTGCGCCCGGCCTGGTCGGCAAGGTGGTGGACGGCGTGGCGATGGTGCTGGTGCCTTCGCGCATTCGCATCCTGGGCGATGATGAGTTGAAGGAGTTCTACCGTTACCGGCAAACCGGCGCGGAGTTGGTGGCGAAAGTGAATCAACGGGCGTCGGGCGACAAGGGGCCGTCGCATCCGGTGTGCCTGGATTTCTCGCCGTGGGGCGCAAAGGGCCGCTTTGCCGGGCAGGGCGTGGTTTACCACCTGGACGAATGCCAGTTGTTTTACAACGTGCGCAAGTATGCGGAAGCCCCGGAGGAAATGCCCTTTTACCTGTCGCAGCATCGCAAGCTCGGTGACGACATTTACGTTTATACGCAGAAGCCGGAAAACGTGGACAAGATGCTGCGGAGTTTCACCCAGGAATACATATACCTGACCAACGTGGGGAAGAAGAAGATCGGCATCTTCCAGCCTCCCAGGTTCTTCCGCATGGCGGCTTACCCTGACGTGTTCACGGGAGCGCCTGGGCAAGCCTCGGAATGGTCGCGCAGTTTTCGGATGGATTTTCGGCTGGCGGATTGTTACGAGACGGCCAAGGGCATCGGGATTGAAGCCATGAAAGCGGACAAAGAGGCGGCGGCGCGGGGCATTTCGTGGCGGTGGGCGTTGCTGTTTCCGATAATCCTGGCGTCGTTGTTTCCGGCGTATGGGATGATTTCCAAGCATGTCGTGCATAAGTTCTTCGGGCAATCGGTGGACGCTTTGGCGGCGGTGCAACATCAGACTAATCGTGTGGACGGCGGGACGGTGGCGCGGGTTGTGCCAGGGGGCGCGAATGATGCTCCGTCGGCGGGTGCCGTGGCGGGCCTGCCTGCCGGCCAGATCGGGGCCGTTGCGCCGGCGGAAAAGCCAAATCTGATTGGCAGGCCGTTGCCCGCGGCTCCGCGGTTGGATGCCAGGACCGTCGCGGAATCTGTGTTTGCGGCGTCTGAGTCTGTGCCGACCGTTTCCCATGATGTGTTTTTCGTGGGAGTGATGACCACGCCGGACCGCAACGGGCGCTTGGTCACAACGGTAGTCTTGTCAGACAAGTCGGTTTATGTCCTGGGCGTGGACAAGGAGCTTACGAGCGTGACGGCCAAGTACTGCATCGTGGGCGGCGTGATGTATGCCTGGCGGTCGTACG
The DNA here is from genome assembly GCA_963707025.1 of uncultured Verrucomicrobiae bacterium. Lineage (GTDB taxonomy): Bacteria > Verrucomicrobiota > Verrucomicrobiia > Limisphaerales > Palsa-1400 > JBEKOF01. The sequence continues at coordinate 186,324 of CAVPOM010000016.1, forward strand.
AGGACATGGCGCGGGAAGCCGGCACGGCGCCTTATCCGGCGTTCACGAAGCCTGGCGCAATGGCAACGCCACCGGCCGTTCTCCGTTCCGGTGGCGTGATTGTGGGCGGTTCCCCCCGGCAGGTACTAAAACCGGCATCCGGTAATCAAGGATTACAAACTCAAATGAAAGACGAGCAACATCAATTTCTGTCGTTGGTTGGGCAGCTCCCGGCCCGGCTGACTGTCGAACAAGCGGCCTGGGTGCTCGGTTGCCAGTTCCATGACATGCCGATCCTCATTTCAACTCGTCTGCTGAAACCCCTCGGAAACCCGCCACAAAACGCCGTCAAGTTCTTTTCCACGGCAGAGGTTACGGAATTGACCAAAGACCGGGCATGGCTGGCAAAGATGACGAACACCATCAGCCAGCACTGGCACAAAAGAAATGTGCGCCAGAAAAGTCATTCTCCAAATGGAGCGCGGCACGGTTTGTCCCCGAATTTAGAACGAGCAAGTTTAGCGACCACCGCTGGCGAAAACGGTTGAGCGTGAAAGGCGCGTCCGAATTGCAGTCCCGCACAGGGTGGAGAAACATGGCGTTGGTTCGCGGGAGCGGACGTGACTATTTTTTGTCGTCTGGTTGCATCGTCCGCGCAGCGTAGGCGATGACGGTGGTGGTGATGGCTTGGATCATCTGCGACTCAAATTGGTCGTAGTGCGGTTCGGGAAGGTGAACCGTGGGGTTCGCAGCAGTTTTGATCGCGGTAAGTGCGCTGTTCAACCAGGTGGAGGTAGCGGAACCAAGCCGCGTTTGCCAGCTTCGCTTTAATTCGGGCTGCCGGGCCGAGTCTTTGTTTTTTGGGTCCACGGGAACTGACGTGAAAAACGGATCGAGCGCCGTGCGGCATCTGGCTACGGCCATATCATAGAAGCCTTCTGCGTGGAGTGATTGTGCCTGGCGCAGAGCTTCGTAGGACCGATTAAGGGCTTGGCAATTTTCGATTGGCACTGCGGGAAGTTCAACCAGGTGAACCACCCCAAAGCCCGTGTTTGGTAAAACACGTTCAATCCAGGTTGACCGAGGAATCCTGATGGATAATTTTGCCGTCAGGCGGAGCACACTGCGAACTCCCCATATTGCCGGGCGCTGCGTCTTTGGATCTCCTTCGATGGGCCGATGTTCCTCAACGGTCAGTTGACAATCAATGTTCAGAGCCAAGTCTTTGCCATCACGCTGCCGTTCCATTGCCGTGACACGCTTCGCATCAATGGGAAACTCCAGGGACAGGTATTCAGGGCCGACATAATGCGCGTGGGTGCGCTGAACACGAACCAGCCTTAAAGGAATTGCGTCCGCCAATTTTCCAACGTTATCGCGCGACAATTGCGCGTCAAGCCCAGTGAAAACATAATCTGCGAGCTTCTCGTGCAGAGGATAGTAATCGAGCTTAACGGGAATCATGAGGCGGGGATAGATCGCGCCACCGGTTCCGAACAATAGCGCCTCATCAACGGAAATGCCCGCGAGTCCAGAGCCGCTGGCGAGGCATGAAAACATTTGGTCGCTCATAAATTTTTCACATGCTAACTGATAAGAATCTCGGGTCCACTCCTTTACGGAGCAGTGGGCCAAATCTTGCAAACCGTAACCACCGATAACCTCAGAGTGCCGCCCTGGTGCCATAGAATCCGCCACGGCACGCCGTCACCGGTCTTGGCGTTCGCCTTCACTGATTCACCGC
>CAVPOM010000017.1:0-228081 GCA_963707025.1 uncultured Verrucomicrobiae bacterium
GGAAAACAGTGGCTTTAACCGGGAGAATAGTTGTAAGATGTTGCTATTTAGTAGTTTGCACACAGTTTCCTTCACGATGGCGGTGGGGCCGGGATGATGATAGCAGCGCTATAGTAAGTATAGCGCTGCTATCATCTTCACCCTGGACCAGAAATTCTGGAGAAAGGGTGATAAAATCCGTGTATACATTTCAATATTTTTATTCACACATTTTGCCCGGTTATTGTTCAATGTTTTCAGACCCCGGAACAGGGTCGGTTGGTGCCGACATGGCGGTGGGTGATGGCAGCGCCATGAAGCTGCGCCTGTAGCCAACTGCCGCCTTTGCGCCCTTGCGTGGAATTCGGACCCGGTAGATCGAATTATCCCCTACCATGACCTGAATTAACTCTTTGGCACCCCGTTCGGAGCTTCCCATAGCAATAATCATTTCCTCCAAGGTTTTATTTGCGATAGGTTCAGCATCGTCCCCGGGAATTGATTCCAGGACATCCTCGGGCATGATCTTCTCCTTGCTGGCGTTGTTTGGTTGTCTAAGATCCTTCGGATCCAGATCGGTTCTCTTTTTGAATAATGGATATGTGAAGCCTATCACAAAAGGAGCCACAGGCGGGAAATCTCGCACTACGAGTTCCACAACCTCGCAATCTGGCACTGAGTGGTCGGTGATTGTCGTGATGGAGTCCGCATCCCGGCCGTAGATTCCGCTCCCCGAAATGCGGTCAATGGAAGATTTGCCCGCCTGGTTGCCTTTGGAGAAATGTCCGACATACAATACCGCCGCGCCCGTTAATTTGAGAATCTCGTCCACGCCTGCACAAAAGGAGCTAATCGCAGAGGTTTGGTTCTCGTCCTGTCCGATCAACAGTTTGTAAACAGGATCGATAATGATCAGATCGTAAGGCCCTTTCTCCCGGTGATACTTCAAAATCAGGGCGGTCAGATCCGAAATGTTGGTGACACTGCCTCGAAGGCTAGCGAAATGCAGATTGGGAAGTTTGCCTCCACCGACATCGATTTGTTTAGAGGCACAGACAGCGATACTGCGTTCCTTCATGGAAGCTTTCGACATCTCCAAATCGGCGATTAACACATTGCCGGGATTTGTGGGAAAGCCCAGCCAATTTGTGCCTGTTGCAACGGCTGTTGCTAAATCCAACATCAAAAACGTCTTCCGCGCTTTCGAACTGCCGCTCAATGACATTTTCGTTGCTTTTCGCAACAGGCCCTTAATTATCTCCGGCGCCAGCACCACGGAAGGGTCGTCGACGAGATTGTCAACCGTGCAGAAGTCAGTTGTGGCCGGGGCGGAGGCAGCTAGTGCTTTTTCGAGGATTCCCTGGAGGTCCGCAAGTTTTGCGGGTTTGGCATTTTGCCTTTTGTTAATGTCGCTAATTAAGCCGGCGCAGATCCGGCCTTCCATCCAAACCTTAAATTCACTGCTGTTCGCTTTCGCCCGGCAATCCTCCAGCGTAATCTCCCGGGCAAGTTCCCTTTCCTCCACGAGCTCTGCCAACAACGGCACCGTCTTTGCCTGGTTGACCGTTTTTATGTTAATCCAATCAACCACATAAGCCTCAATTTGCTTTTCTGGCGCCGGCAAATCCACATTGGCCCATTCTGGCCTGTTGTCAAATTTGCGCCAATAGGCATCCAATGCCTGAAATAATACATTGTAGCGGTCAGTGATGAAATCGCGCCTGTAAACCCCCATTACGGCGTCCCGCGGGCATATCTGATCGCGCATCTCAATGTAAAACCGATAATGCCGCATCATCCCAAAAATCAATTCCCGTTCGAATGTCTCCGGGTTCTGGGCCAAGGCCAGTTCGCCCGGCGATGGAGGCGGTTGGTCCTTGTTATAGCGAGGAAACATCTCCTTCATATTTTGTGCCTTTCCGCGCTAGTAAATGAGAAGGGAGTCCGGCGCTTGAAACGCAAATAGGAAGGTGTGCTGCCAGCCCATTCCCAGGCGCACGGACTCCAAATACAAATTGACCTTTCTAGCAGCACAAATGTAATATAACCTCGTATTGGACATTTGCAATGAAGATTTGAGACAATGTATTCTCGACTTACTAAAGCAATGTTTACATGAACGACTTAATAACAATGTTTATAGGATGCAATGTGTGCAACATACACGCTTCTTCACGGTATAGAGTAGGAGGATAAAATGGTGTTTCTCTCGGCAGCATAGTGGTAGAATTCATAATGTGCGCAGAAAAACAGAACGCGAGTGCTGCTTGCAGGTTTCGGGTGTCGTTGTATCCGTGTGCTAATCACCGACCATTTCGTCAGGCGGCTCCGGGTAGGCGTTATAGATGACCCCATCCAACTTGGCCTTGGGGGTCAATCCATCCTTTTTCTGTTTGCGCGTCACCTTTTTTCCGTCCTCGCCAAAGTCGCCTCATTGTTTGAAGAAAAACGGGATTTTGGCTTTGGCGCACTGATCCCGGATGGCGATCACCCATGCCTTCTCCATGCGGCGTTCAGATCGCTCTCGCCGCCAACCACCACCCAATCGATGCCGACCGCATCGGCCAACTTAACGGGACCAATCATCGGCTCAACGCTCAGCCAGCGAATGGCGGCCTTGGTGTTTTTCAAGTGCGGGTAGCGTTCATCGAAGGCGTCTTGGTTCTCGGTCGAGGTGCCCAGCCAGATGTTGACCAGGGGCTGACGTTCTTTGTAACGCCTCTGGGTAAATACGGCCATGCGCTCGGGGCGTTTGGTCAGCACCTGAAATTGATGCCAGCTTGCGTTTTCCATCACCGTGAAGACAGCCTGGATGAATTCATCCGGCACGTCCTTGTGGAACAAGTCGGACATGGAGTTGACGAACCAGCGTTTCGGCGTCTTGTCCTGGAGGGGTTCAGCCAATTCCTGCGGCAGGAGTTGGATTTTGCCGGTGAAGGCATATTTGCCATTGGCCAGCTTCTTTGCCAGTCCCGGAAAAACATCCGCCTCCCGGGTGGCAACGCATTTGGCCGCGTAACAGTTGTCGCAACCGCTGCTCGCCCGGGTGCATCCTTGCAACGGATTCCAGGTGGCCTCTGTCCAATCTATGCCCGTCGAGCGGCGCGGACCGCCCAGGGCCGCCGCCTTCTTCGCCAGATTGTCGAAAACCTGGAGAATCGCGGTAGTCGTCTTCTCTGGCAATTGGGCCTTCTCCTCCTGCACGAGATTTCGGAACCGTGCGGCCAACTGTGCCGCCATTGATTCCTTTGGCGCCGCCGGTGCCGCCGGCGGGTTCAGAAACATGACGGCAGCCTGCATCAGTTTGGGTGATAATTCAGTTGTGCCAGCCCATTTCATCCAACGCTGGGCAAGGTCAATGGCTGCGTCCTGTTCGCCAGAGTCGAGCCTCAACAACGGCCGCAGGTGACGGTCGCTGGTGAACAGTTTTACGGCATTGTCTCCCACGGGAGACAATCGGTTCAAAAGGCGGCCCTCGCTGGCCAGGCGGAGCGAATGGGAACGACTATAACCAAGCTTGGCCTTGAAAAACGCCGCCTCCGTGGCGTAGTCGGCACAGCGATACAGTTCCTGCTCCTGGATCTGATAAACTGCGTCAGCCAGGCTTTGGAAATTCGCCCTCTCATCGGATTTGCATTTCTCAATGGTGCTCATGTGCCTGGCCAAGGCCGCTTTTTGCGCCTCGGTCGGCGCCGGAATTTGGGATTCGAGAGATTTTGTCATAATAGTTTTTATGGTTGAAAAGGGCGCCGAGCGGTTGGCCCAGCGGCCCATTCTAATATCCATAACAAGCTAGGCCGGCCGGAAGCACGGATGGTGAGCAAGCCCCATCCGGCCCGGAATCTCCTGTCGAATGCCGCAAAGCGGCACAGGACGGCCTGGTAATAGATAAATGGTCAGACCGTTAATCATGATAAGTTTGGTCAGGGTTGCCCTTAAATTTCCTTTCTTAATTCTGCCAAGCAAGCTTTTGACAAGGCGACATATTTGGGAACAGTGTCAATGCCAACCGAATTGCGCCCAAGTTGCCACGCCACGATATTTGTCGTCCCGGAGCCGGTGAACGGGTCAAGCACCCAATCGCCTGGAGCCGTAAAGAGTTTAATGAACCATTCCGGTAAAGCCTTTGGGAAAGTAGCCGAATGACATTTGTTTGAAGCTTCTGTTGCCAAATGTAAAACGTTGGACGGATATGCCATGTCCCGACCAACCCAGTTAGAAATATTTTTGCCGAATCCACTTCCAACATGTGAATTATCCCGCCGCTTGTCGGTTGCACTTAGATTTTTCAGCCTGGCGTGCCGCCAATCACCCATCGGCACCATCACCTCCGGCGCGGTGCTATGCACCGGAGCCGAATCATCAGCAACGGCCGGCATAGTCGGGTTCAGGCCATCAATAGGAAATTCGCCGGCCTCCAATGGAAGTGCCTTCTGTGCAGCGGGTTCAAACCCAGTTGGTTCGGCCGATTGCGGCTCGCCTTCTGAACCCCCAATCAAATCAAACGGAATCTCACCCGGAAACGCTTCCAAATCCTGGTATTCGGGCTCGCCCTCCTGGCCGCCAACCAGTTCATCTTGACAACGGGGCGTGGTTATGTGATTATTAGTCATCGAAGTCCTCCGCTGTGGTGGGTGGGTGGTGTTTTTCGGCCTCGTCCCCGTTTGCAACGGGGGCGAGGTATTTCATGTACCCGTCTCCTAGTGGCGTGGCACAAACTGGCATTCGTGTTTTCATTCGCCGTTAATTCGAGATGTCCTGCCCACTGGCTAGTCCTTCGGAAACAGCGCCGTACCAACCTTCTCTGGATCAAAAAAGACCAGCCTGCCGCATCGGGTATGTGGAATTCGGCCAGCCTTTCGTTGCTCTCGCAGCCACCGCACCGTGGGCCGGCAAGATTTGTCAAAAAGAGCTTCCAGAAGGCCATTGCCATCAACCAGCTTGGAAATATCAATTTTATTGTGTATAGGTAATACCTATAGACATTCCTAAACTCCCCTGCAATCCATTTTTTTCACTTTTAATGCTTTTAATGCCTATAGATGTGGGCTTTAGAATATGGAAGACACTTGAATTTTAATATGAGACGATCACCAGAGAGACACACGCTCGCGATCTTGCGTAAGATAATAGGCTTAACACAAGCTAAGTTTGGGAAGATGGTCAACAAGTCAGGACGAACGATTCAGATGATAGAGCTGGACCCGAACTACCGACTTACGCCGGAACTCGCCGACAAAATTTCACACGAAACACACGTTGACCTGGACTGGCTTCTCCGCAATGACGTTTCAATGCCACCAATCTCACAATACAAGACGCCATACACGAAGGACGACTTTGAATGGGCACAAGCAGTGAACTGCGGCAGGGCGATCGACAAAAGTGGCCCTGAAGGGTTTATTGTCGAACTTCAGGTGTTGATCGCAACCCTGGTTGCAAGAATCGGCGCTACAGCTCTGGCGGCTCAAAAATCTGGAAAGGTCAATTTATTCAGGTGGAAATCGACCCGGGCAATTCGACGAATTGGGCCGTGAGTTCGGAGCGAGCGCAAGTGACGCCAATGCGTTGCTCTCCGCGTGGCCACCCTGGCGCGGCGAAACTTATGACCTTGAGGAGTTTAAGTTGGACTCAATGATGAAACTGTTGAACATTAGATTTGTGCTCAGGGAACGTCAGCGTGCAAAATTGAAGTCAAATCAGTTTAATCGAAAGGTCATGTTAGCAGAGGCGATTACGGGTGCAAGAAGACTTAAGCGGCGCGCATCTTGAGAATTTTGCCGTTGGCGGTTGTGAGCATGATTTGCCAAAATTCCTTTGCGTCCTTGGCCTTGCCCTCATGCTGATGTTTGGCAAGCCGGGCGGGGCGTTAAAGATGTGCTAAAAGATTTGCTAAATTTGCTAGGAATTGAACAGAAAGAAGATGACGCAAGAGGAAACAAAGAAACAACCCGCAGAGCGGGGATAACTTGCAAGCCATTGATTTTCACAGCCATCCCACAGGAAATTGGAAAAAAGTGTTGGCTTGACCATTTGAACCTGCCACAAGGCAGGCATGAAAAACAAAAAAATCAAACCGACACGGTCCCGGTTTAACGTTTTGCGCCAGATTTGCAATCTCATTCCTGCGCATGAAGTCTCCAAAATAGCGCGGGAGACCGGGGCTCTGGATAAGTCGCGCACCTTCAGTCCGTGGAGTCACACGGTCAGTTTGCTGGACGCGCAACTCATCCATGTGATTGATAGCACGACCATGGAACTGGTGGCCAACTGCCTGGACTGGGCCAAGCACCGCCGGCGCAAGGCCGCCGCCAAAACCCATATGCGGTTGAATCTGCAGAATCTTTTGCCCGGTTTTGTCATTGTGGACACTGCCGCCGAGCACGACAGGCCAACACCACCGCGTGGGCATGTCTTTGAGCAATGTTGTTCCGATATCTGTGGGACTCGGAAGATACTTTTTGATTAAGGCATTCATCTTAGCTGCCTCATCCAAGTTTATTGGACTTGGGGCAAATGACATGTCCAATATCACCTCAAGAAGAGTTTCTCCTAGAGTAGTTGGTATAGGCGGCCACGGCCCTGGGGGGCCAGCGAGCCACAGATAGGCGCCGGTTTCTGAGTCCTCCGTCTTTATGATATACTCAGGGACAGTGTTGGTTGTGAATGTTGATGCACACTTTAGTTTAGGACAGTCGCACTTAAACGGTCTCGTCACTGACCTCGAGTACACTACAAGCAGACCTGAGCTCGTACCGCCACCGTCGCTGGTCTTTTCATAATCACTGTCCGGCTCAACCTTGGCCTTTTTCCAGGCAGTAGCACTAATAGGCGGCCCACTAAAGCCGCATTTTTGGTACGAAAGTCCTTTGACATCGTAGATGTTTATCAGATCATTCCTGCAAATGTTATACAGATTGAGTCCGGCATCCTCTCGCTTTGGGTCCCTGGATAACCAACGACCAGTTTGCGGATTGTAAAAGGCGATTGCTTGGTTTGATGTCAACAAACCAATAGAAAGGAGCACAAAAGGAAGAATTTTATTTTTCAAGTTCATATTTTATGGGGGTTGAATGGTGACATTGGGAGGTGGCTTCGATGTATCTGTTGGGGGTGGCTGTCCGGCATGCTGTCGGGTTTCCATCATGCCCCGGTTGTACTTATTCATGGTGTTAACAAATGCCACCGGGTCTTGCGGGGATTGCGCGGGATGGACGGAGGGCATCGCGTAGGATGGGATAACCCTGGGTTGGAGTAGTGCCAAAAAAAGTTGGTGTTCAGGCCATTGCGGAGTCAATGTCTGTGCTTCGTGATATGCTTCCCGGGCTTCGCGAAGACGAGCGGCGACTCTTAAACAATGTCCGCGTGTTTCGAGAAAAAGCGATAAATCTTCGGCTGCCGTGAGCGATTTGAGGTACGAATTCTCCTTGATGTCTTGCTCAGTGATCGGGAACGGCCACTTCTTGTAGTAATTGTCCTCTGGTGTCGTCAGCCCTTGCCCTGTGGCTTCGATGTTAAACCGTTCCTTGCCGTCGGCGCTTTCCCAACGAGCAAACAGATGGTCTCTGGCCGTCACCAATTTCATGGGATATGGCACGGGAAGCGAGCGCGGCGCCTTATCCGGCGTTCACGAAGCCTGGCGCAATGGCAACGCCACCGGCCGCTCTCCGTTCCGGTGGCGTGATTGTGGGCGGTTCCCCCCGGCAGGACCAAAACCGGCATCCGGCAATCAAGGATTACAAACTCAAATGAAAGACGAGCAACATCAATTTCTGTCGTTGGTTGGGCAGCTCCCGGCCCGGCTGACTGTCGAACAAGCGGCCTGGGTGCTCGGTTGCCAGTTCCATGACATGCCGATCCTCATTTCAACTCGTCTGCTGAAACCCCTCGGAAACCCGCCACAAAACGCCGTCAAGTTCTTTTCCACGGCAGAGGTTGCGGAATTGACCAAAGACCGGGCATGGCTGGCAAAGATGACGAACACCATCAGCCAGCACTGGCACAAAAGAAACGTGCGCCAGAAAAGCCACTCCCGGAACACTTCGGAACATGGGCACTCCCCGCTCCTCGCTCTGTCCGAGGCGGTGTAGTCCTGCCAAGAATTGCCCTTGGCAGGGGCCCGATTATTGATTCACCGCCATTGGCATTGGCACGATTTTCCTTTCGTAATCTTCCAACGAGGGAACAATGACCTTGGCTTTTCTGGAATAGGCCCGCGCAAATGCCTTGGAACTGTGCCCAAGGGCCTGCTGCGCGAATCGTTCGGGCATCCCCACCGTCTTGGCCCGTTCCGCCCAGGCGTAACGGTAGCTGTGCATGGAAATGCCGGTAATCCCTACTGTCTTGAGCCGCTTAATGAACATCTTGGCGCGATGGTTTTCTTTGAGTCGTGCCATGCGTGGGAACAACGGGCCAAACTTTGGAAGCGACTCCAACAGGCTCGCGGCTTCCGCGCCAAAGGTGATAATCACCGGCACGCTGGTTTTGCGGCGTTGGTAGGAAATGGTATGGTCTTTCCAGTCAATGTCCCCGGCGGTCAATTCCGCGATGTCCGTTTGCGAGCCGCCCAAGTGCCACAAAAATTGATAATACGCCCGGATTTCCGGGTTGTGTTCGCGGTCAATGATTTTCAGGTGTTCCTCAAATGTAATCGCCCGGCGTTCCTTGTGCTTCACGGTAGGCCAGAGGCGTTTCGGCAACACCGGCCAGGGAAGCCAGTGCATCCCGGTCGCGTAGTTGTGAAGGCGGCGCAAAAACATGTTGGTCGAGATCGTGCCTGCGGCCAGGACCTGCACGAAATGCTCAGAGGTTGTTTCGATGAGTTTCCGACTGCGGATAAGATCAAATGCTTTGTCCCTCATGGCCGATGTCCAGCGGGCCTGTGTCGGCCCGGTTTTGAGCGGCCCCATTGCGTCCATGACGTTTTGCCATGTGCGGGTTGCCATGGTCGGGTCGCTGTGCTGCAAATAGACCTGGGCGATTTGCAGATTCATTTCCACATGGCGGACGGCTTCGTTCCGGGCCTCAATCAGGCGCTGGGCTTCGCCGGCGTCATTGATTCCCAGGCTCTCCCGCTTCTTGGTGAGGGTGTCGAAACAGTAATAGGCATCGCGGATTCCGCGATAGATGAGACGATAGCGCTTCATAACGGTTGATCGTAAATGAAGTGCGAGCGTTCGCGTTAGCGAGTACTGGCGTAACACTGACAGCATTCTGACAGGATTCTGACCTCCTTGCCAAAGTGGTGTCCATTTTGGTGTCCACCGCCGCTCTCTCCTCCTCAACCCATTGTGTTACAACACATTGGAAATGGAGCCAGTTGCCGGACTTGAACCGGCGACCCATGCTTTACGAAAGCATTGCTCTACCAACTGAGCTAAACTGGCTTCAAACTCCCCTCCACGCTATGTTTGGGTCGGAAGTGTGGCAAGCCAATTTGCGCAGGCTACTGCGGGCAGGCCGACCCTGTCCTGCACAAGTTTGTGGAGGAGAGGAAGAACAGGCTGGAGGCTTCCCTGCATGAGCCAGCCGTGCCGGTAGCCGGCCCTGCCTCCTTCCTCCTCGCTTTGGCGCACCGGTCTGTTATCCTGGGGTTGGTTGATGCCAGATTTTTCATCTTTGCACATGGATGCGGGCGGGCTGATTGCCTGCGTGTTGTGGGGCGGAATTGGCATGGGTTTTTTTGTTTATGGCAAGAAGCAGCGCTCGGCCCCGCCGCTTTTCGGCGGGATTGCCTTGATCGGCATTTCTTATTTTCTGGCCAATTCGGCGGTTTGGATGAGTCTGGCCGGGGTTGGCATTCTGATCGGAATTTATTATTGGTCGCGGCACGACGATTGACCGGCCACGGCCACGGCGGGCCGCGGCCCATTACATGAGCCGGCGGGTTGGTTGGAGAAGTTTGAGGGTGTAGCGCCCGCCGCGCCGCTGGAGGCGGATGGGGGCCTGGAAGGCCCGGGAGAGGACGGCGGAGGTGAGCACGGTTTTTTTCGGGCCGCAGGCCACGGCGCGGCCTGCCCGGAGGACCAGGAGATGGCTGAAAACGGGCATGATTTCTTCGACATGATGTGTGACCAGCACCAGGGTGGGAGGATTGTTGCCGCAGGCCAGGCGTTGCAGGAATTGCAGGAAATGTTCGCGCGCGGCCGGGTCCAGCCCGGCGCAAGGCTCGTCCAGGATGAGCAAGGGCGGGCGGGCCATGAGGGCGCGGCCAATGAGCAAACGCTGCCGCTCGCCTTGGGAAAGGAAAAGCCAGGGACGGTCCGCGAGGGCGCGGCATTCGATCTGGCGCAGCAGGCGCAAACCGCGGCGGCGGTCGGCGGCGGTCATGGCGCCCCAAAAAGCGATCATGGCCAGTTTGCCGCTGACGATGGTGTGCAGGGCCGGTTCGTCGTCTGGAATCCTCTGGCGCACGGCGGAGCTGACCAGGCCGACGCGCTGGCGCAATTGGCGCCAGTCGGCGGCGCCGTAGGTTTTGGAGAGCAGTTCGATCCGGCCGGCGGAGGGAGTGAGGTAGCCGGTCAGGGTGCTGAGGAGGGAGGTTTTGCCGGAGCCGTTGGGGCCGAGGATGACCCAATGTTCGCCCCGCGCCACTTTCCAGGATAGGTTGTCGAGAAGGAGGGTGCGACCCCGTTGCACGGTCAGGTCGGAAACGGCAAGGATCGGCATGGTGTGGTTGGTCACCGGGTGTAATAGAACCAGAAAAACCAGGCCATCAGCCCTGCCATCAGCAGACCTACGAGCACGCCGATGGCCATGTTGCGCCAAAATCGCTGGCGCGACCCACGCCCCATGCCTGGCAGCAGATAATAAAGATTGTTCCTGTGCTTTCCCTTGTTGCTCACCCACATAGACTTATACAATCCGGCGGCGTTTGGCTAGCTTTTTCGTCAATTTTGTGGCTCAGGGCCAAGGCGCCTGCCGCGCGCCCCGGCCGGCCGTCAGCCGGCATTGGCGAGGGGCTGGGAGGAGATTTCCAGCATGCGCTCGATGGGCCGCCGGGCGCGCTGGAGGATGTCCGGACTTAATTCCACGCGGGGACTGAGGCGCGCCATGCAATCGAAAAGTTTTTCCAGTGTGTTCATTTTCATGAACTTGCACTCGTTGCAGCGGCAGTGCTCGATGGGAACGGGGAGGAAGCGTTTGCCGGGACATTCCTTGCGCAGGCGGTGGATCATGCCCGCTTCGGTCGCGATCAGGATAGCGGGAGCGGGACTCTTTTTGCAGTAATCCACCATTTTTTCCGTGGAGCAAACTGCGTCGGCCAACAGCCGCACGCCCCGGGTGCATTCGGGATGGGCCACCAGCGGGGCGTCGGGAAATTGGCGGCGGATGCGCATGACGCCGGCGTGGGTGAATTCGACGTGGGCATAACAACTGCCGGGCCAGAGCGTCATTTTCCGCCCCGTCTGTTCCATGACCCAGGCGCCCAGGTTCTCGTCCGGGACAAACAACAGGTCGCGCTCCGGGGGGCAGGCGTTGACGATTTTAACGGCGTTGCCGCTGGTGCAGATGACGTTGCTCAGGGCCTTGACCTGGGCGCTGCAATTAATATATGTGACAGTGTGGAAATTGGGGTTGGTCTCCTGCAACGCCTTGAGCTTTGCGGCCGGACAGCTTTCCTCCAGGGAGCAGCCGGCGTCGCGGTCGGGCAGGATGACGATTTTGCCGGGGTTGAGGATTTTGGCGGTTTCGGCCATGAAATGGACGCCGCAGAAGACGATGACTTCGGCCCTGGTTTTGGCGGCCTGCTGGGAAAGGCCGAGGGAATCGCCCACGTAATCGGCCACGTCCTGGATTTCCGGGACCTGATAATTATGGGCGAGCACGACGGCGTTCAACTTTCGTTTCAAGCCGAGAATGTCGCGGGACAGGGCGTCCAGCCGCGTCGGCGCCAGGGGGATGCGCGTGACAAAATCACTTTGCCCGCCGGTCTGGACTGGAGCCGTCTCAATCATGCCCATAAGGTAAGTTCAAAGCGCCCAGTGCAAAGCTTAAAGTTGCCGCATGGGCAAAAGCATTGGTGGATTGGGGATTGGCGAATTGGGCCCGAGCATTTTCGGGCATCCCGGCGCGCCGTCCAAGTGGCGTGGCCAACCCCCGCCCTGGCCTGTGTCAATCCACCATGCGGGCATGCCAGGAACCGGCTCATGGCCGAAGACCCCTTTCCATGCTGGCTCAAATACTCGGTAATGCGTCAGTGATGGGTGCAAATGAGATGGCAGGGGCGGCGCGCTGCGACGGCCGGGATCCCGATTCCGAATCGGGACGGCGTCCCTGCCCCCCATGACTGCCGCATTTTAATATTCGTCGGATTTTGCTTGCATTAGCGAAGAAATTTTCTAGAGTCTGGAACTTAGATTGACAGCAGCGGTCGCGGCTGATGGCTGATAAATGAGAAGCGTGTTTGAAACGCCCTGAAGTTAAAGATTGGCAGGCAATTTAAAGCAGATATTCCACGAGAATCCGCCGGTGAATTTTGGCTGGCGGAAAATTCACCGTCTTATGAGCAAAGCCGGAGTCATAATTCTTCAAAAGAAAGTCCTCCGTTTTGTCCTGCCAGTTGTTCTGGTGACCATCATTGCCGGATGCGCCAGCACTGATGCGGCCAAACAAATCAAAAGCTTTTCAGATGCCGCCATACTAACAGCCGACAACACGACGCAGGCCTTCAAGCTGGTTGAGGACAGTCATTTCAAGGAGGAGATCAGCGAGGCGGTTTTGAATTACGACAACAAAGCCGGCTTCAATCCGGACCTCATCCGGCCTTTCATGGAGGCGAAGGCTTTGCAGGCCAGGCTGGATGTTCTCAATGGGTTAAAGTCCTACGCGGCCAACTTGTCCGCCCTGATGGGCAACGGTCCGCTGACCAACCTCGACCAGGACACGACCAAGCTGGGATCGGCCTTAAGCGCGGTTGATACCAACCTTGTCCAGGACTCATTTTTCGAGACGGCGCCGGCCACGAAGGAAGAGCTTCAGATTTTTACGGCCGCAGTCAACGCCTTGGGGCACTGGTTGATAACTTACAAAGAGCAAAAGGAGGCCAAACAAGCCATGGCGACGATGCAACAGCCGGTGGCGGGCATTTGCCAGCTTCTCCAGAAGGACCTGGCCATTCTTGGACAACAGTTGCGCAACGATCACAGCCAGACTTTGTTAAACGAAAACCAGTACCTTCTCACCAACCCCGGTGACAGGCGCGCCGCCATTGGGGAGATGGCCGTTTTAACAAGGGAAATGAAAAATGACGCGGCCATTTTCGCGTTGATGGAGTCGGCCACGGCCAGGCTGGCCGCAACCCACAATGCCATGGGCGATCTATTCTCCAAGGACACCGCCAGCATCCGCTCACTGATCGGCGAATTCAGCGCTGAAGCGCAAAGAATCGCCGCCTATTACGGTTCCCTGCAAGCCGCCAAATAAGAAACACGCCCATGCAAATCCCTCCCGCCACACAGACTGCCTATCAGCAGGCGCTGCAACAATTGTACGACTCACTGAACCAAGCGTATTGGGTTGCCTCCACGATAGAGGCAAAAGATGCGATTCATGGTTTGGCCCAGGCTGCGTATGACATCCTGACCGCGTTAAACCAGGGAGCCTTGGATACTGACACGGCGCAGTATGCCACGCTCAAAACGAATGTTGACGCGGTCAATGCCAAACTGACGGCTGTGCAGGCTCAAATCAACAGTTGGATTCACGTCATCGCCCTGGCCACCCAGTTGACCGGCGCCATTGATAAAGCGCTGGGTCTCGCCGCAAAAGTATTCCCGGTGTGAATCGCCCGACGGGATGAACACCCATCATAATTATGTATAAAATACTCACCTTTGACGGCGGCGGCATCCGCGGTCTGGTCACCCTGGGTTTGCTGAAAGGTTTGCAGGCCGGGGTTCCTGATCTTGTCAAGAATGCTGATTTTGTGGCGGGAACATCCACGGGGGGCATTATCGCCCTGGGACTGGCGGCCGGCAAAAGCGTGGACGACCTGACCAATCTGTATTTAAACAACGGACGGGCCATTTTTGACTCCACGTGGCTGCGCGATATTGTGGACATGGGAAATATCATCGGCGCCAAATATGACAACGCCAAGCTGAAACAAATTCTGCAAGCGGCGCTGGGCAATCCCAGGCTTGGGGATCTGGGGAAAAAAGTTTTAATTCCATCATTTCAATTGGACAACGGGGCCGACCACCCTTTGGACGATGGTTCGCCCGATCCGGGCCAGCGGACTTGGAAACCGGTGTTCTTCCATAATTTCCCGGGGGTGGATTCGGACGGCGGGGAATCGTTGTTGGATGTGGCCATGAGCACCAGCGCGGCTCCGACCTATTTTCCCACTTACATCAATTATGTGGACGGGGGAGTGGTGGCCAACAATCCCAGCATGGCGGCCCTGGCGCAAACCCAGGATGGGCGGGCCGAAATTGAGCCAACCCGGCCGGCCTTGAGTGATATTCGACTCTTGTCCTTGGGCACTGGAACTGTCTTGAGCTATATCGCCGGGCAGAATCTGGATTGGGGCGACGCGCAATGGGTCAAACCCTTGTTGAATTTGCTGCTGGATGCCAGCATGGGAATCGCCGACTTCCAATGCCAGCAATTGCTGCGAAATAATTACCAGCGGCTGGCCCCGGTCTTTCCTTCGGGAACCAACATTGCGCTGGACGATTGGCAGCGCTCGCAAGATTTGCTCGATTTTGCCAATGGGGTTGATCTGACCACGACCATCCAGTGGCTTAAGAATGCAGGCTGGTAAGGCGGGCATGGATGGAGAGACTTTGATCTGACCCCGCTCTTTCAGAGGTTGGGCGGCGGAAGGCGGGCAGCGCGGGTTGTGGCAGGCTGCAAATCCATGATTGCGCTGGAAGGAAACCCCTCTCCCGGCACCCCTCCCCGGCAGGCGCGGCAAAGGAAATGGCAAATCGCGCGGTGAGGGTGGCGCGAGGCGCCCCCTCCGCGAACGAGGCTAAAAAACAAGCTGACTTTTGGAACCGCCTGTGGTATACTGGCAGGCCAAAGACACGAGCAGTCCAGTGAGCAGTCCAGAGAAGAAAAAACGAGTCACCGGCCGGAGCGGACGAATGCGCCCGCGGGCTGAGGCGCTGAAACCGCCCAGGCCCGGTTCCCGGCCGCCGGTGGAGGAGATGCAGAAACGGGTCCACGATCTGCAGGTCCATCAGATGGAGCTGGAGAGGCAAAATGAGGAGCTGCGCCGGATCCAACTGGAGTTGCAGCAATCCCGCGACCGGTTCCGGGATCTTTATGAATTCGCCCCGGCGGGCTGCCTGACCGTCAATTCGCAAGGAACCGTCCTGGAGGCCAATCTTACCGCGGCCAATATGCTTGGCGTGCCCCGCAAAAAACTGCTGGCCCGGTCCTTTTCGCGGTTCCTCGAGGGGGCTTCGCGGGAGACCTCCTCCCTGCTGCGCCGGGCGGTTTTTTCCAGCCATCAACCGCAGAGGTGTGAACTGGCGCTGCGCACCGCCGATGGCGCCGGACTGCCGGTTCACCTGGAAAGCCTGCCGGTGGCGGGCCGGGCCGCCCGCATCCGCCAGTGCCGGATCGCCCTGTTTGACATCACCGGGTTGAGGCGGTCGCAGGCCGCCCTGTGCGAAGCCTGCGACAAGCTGGAGGAAAAAGTCAGCCTCCGCACCGCGGAACTTGACAAGGCCAACGCGCAACTGGAACACCTGCTGGCTTCCAGCCGGCAGAGCGAGCAGGCGCTGGCTGACTTTTTCGCCGAGGCGCCCTTGGGATTGCTGTGCGTGGCGCCCGACGGCCGCATCCTGCGCGCCAACCAGGCCCTGGGCGCCATGCTCGGCTGCCGCGGGGAGGAACTGATCGGCAGGCGGTGGGCTGAGACAGGCGCCGAGGCGGAAGTGGTAGCCGCCATGCTGGAGCGTTTGGCCCGAAAGGAATCGCTCCATGACGATCCACTGCGGTTCGAGCGCAAAAACCGCCCGCTGCTGCACGTCTTGGTGGATGCGAACGGTTGGTGGGAAAATGGAAAGCTGGTTCATTCGCGCTGGTTTATCCGGGATGTCACTCGCCGGGTGGCCTTGGAGAAAGAGATCCTGGCCATCAGCGACCGGGAACGCCAGCGCATCGGCCAGGACTTGCATGACGATTTATGCCCGCAGTTGACCAGCATTGAGTTTCTGAACAGGGCTTTGGAACGGAGGTTGCAGGCCAACGGCCGAAACGAAAGCGCGCAGGCCAGCGAAATCGGCCAGTTGACACGCCGGGCCATGACCCACGCCCGCGAACTGGCGCGCGGCATGTCCCCCGTGGATCCGCACCCGGACGGGCTGACGGGAGCGCTGCAGGACCTGGCCGCCCACACCACAGCCATCTTCCGGATTGATTGCCGGTTCCGGGGTCAAGCCCCGGCGCCCGTTGATGACCGCACCACTCAAATGCATCTTTATCGGATTGCGCAGGAGGCCGTCAGGAATGCGGTGCGGCACGGCAAGGCCCGGCAGATCGAGATCGGCCTGAAGACCGGGCAGAAGAGAACGGTGCTGAGCGTGCGGGACAACGGCGGGGGCATCCCGCCCCGCCTGCCCAGAAGCAGTGGCCTGGGTTTGCGCATCATGGACCTGCGGGCCAGTGTCCTGGGTGGCACTGTGCTCGTGCGCAAATCCCGCAACGGCGGAACCGCCGTCGTTTGTTCGGTTCCCGAACCGCCGGCAAAACCCTCTGCCTGACCTGAGCTATGCCCGCCAAAAAGCACCCGTCAGCCGCCAGGACACGGACCAAAGTCCTGGTTGTGGACGACCATCCGATGACGCGGTATGGCATCAGCCGGCTGATCGAGCAGGAGCCCGACCTGGTGGTGTGCGGTGAAGCGGAGAATGCTCCGCGGGCCATGGCTGCGGTCAAGGTGCTGAAGCCGCGGGTGGTTTTGGCCGACCTGACGATGCCGGACGGAGAGGGGCTGGAATTCATCAAGGACCTGCGAGCGCTCCATCCGGAAGTCATTCCGTTGGTGGTGTCCATGCACGATGAAGGGCTGTATGCCGAGCGGGCGCTGCGGGCGGGGGCGCGCGGTTATATCATGAAGAATCAAGGAGGGGAGAAGCTGGTCGAAGCCATCCGTCAAGTCTTGCAGGGCAGAATCTACATCAGCGAGAACCTGTCCGGCCAAGTCCTGGCGGTCTTCTCCGGCGGGCGCCGGCGCGCGGACGACAGCACCATCGGCAATCTGACGGACCGGGAATTCGAAGTGTTTGGCTTGATCGGCCAGGGCATGACCACCGGCGAGATTGCCCGGCGGCTGCGCCTCAGCCCGAAAACCGTCGAGACCCACCGCCTCCATATTCGCGCCAAGCTGGGTCTGAACAGCGGGCAGGCGCTCATCCAATACGCCGTCCGCTGGGCCGGGACCCAGGCCTTGCTTTAGGCGGATCTCAGCATTTGGAGGAGATTATTTCAGGAGTCCACCGGATAGCCAGACGGCTTGGTTTGCGTTACAAATAAGGAAGGGCAGGATCGCATGTTGCCGTTGCCATTCTCTTGAAATATGAGTTCTTCGGATAAATTGCATGAAATTGAAGCCGCCCGCGGCGGGGTGCTGCTCGCGCTGGATGCGGTGCTGATCTACGGAGAGCCGGGCACAGAATTGCGCGCCAGTTACGTGCTCGAATGCAAGGCGCGGGTGTCTCCGGGGGCGCCGCGCTTTAATTGGGGCAAGCGGGGCTGGGACGTGTTGTGGGAAGCCACCACCTCCAAAATCGCCCGCAACGAAGTTTCCGCGCAGGACATGGTCCTGCTTTCCATGTATGGCGGCAGAGAGATGCCGGACGACATCAAGCTCTGGCTGGAGCGATGGCTGGAGCGGAGGACGGACAAACCCTTCGCCTTGGTGGCGTCCGTTGACGCGGCCGGGCGCGAGCGCCATTCGGCCACCCAAATGATTTCCTGGCTGCAGGCGGGAACCGGGGCAAAGAACGTAACCGTGATGACCCATTTCCGCGACACCCCGCGCTGTGCAGACGGGCGGGTTGCGGAAAGCATCCCAAAACGCGCTCTGACACAGACGGGGCGGTGGACTGACGTTGAGCACCGGCCTGAATTGAGTTCAGACTTGTGCCTGAATGAATGAACCCGGCCGGCGCATTGCCGGCCAACCGAGCGATAACAACTCGTCATTGAACCATGCCAGACACGCCACTGGGCATGGAGAGGAGACCGTACCATCAACATTATGGCCTCAAAGAAGGAGGCCGGTCATTGAGCCGCATTGCCTTTAATTTAAGACTTGGGTGATTGGACCGGCAACGCCGATGTTTAACAAGAGAAGTCCGCCAAGCGGGTTTGCCAGCCGCGCGCCAGCGTGGTTTTTACGGGTGTTGCCGGCCTTCAGGGCGATGCTCAAAAAGCTGGCCCCCATGGGATACCAGGACGAGACGGGCTTCCATTACGGCGTGGAAGGCCAGACCCAGGCCGGTCAATCCACCCTTCCCATGAGACCGGGTCGGTCGCACCCTCCGGATGGTCCTGCGTGGATACGCTCAGGGGAACTGGAAAAGCTGACCGACCGGGAATTCGAGATGTTTGGCTTGATCGGCCAGGGCCTGGCCACCAGCGAGATCGCCCAGCGCCTGTGCCTGGACCCGGAAGCCGTCCGGACCGACCGCCGCCAGATTCGCGAGAAACTCCGGCTCGAAAGCGGTCCGGCGCTGGTGGCGTACGCCGTCCGTTGGGCCACGACGCAGGCATTGAATTAAGCGAGCCCACGGCATGGGGAGGGGATTCCCGCCCGGAGAATGCCAAGAGAATGCGTGACTGCCTTGGCCGGAGTCGTTATGTTCCGTGCAAAAGCCCAAATTTATGCCGAACAACGATCCAACCGAAGTCCTGGTGGCGGAGCCAGGCCCGGTCGGGATGCTGACCGCCCTCTTGTTGACACAACACGGTTTGCGCACGCGCATCATTGACCAGAAATCGCGGACGGCAAGGCACAGTTACGCCTGCGCCTTGCATCCGGGCAGCCTGGGCATCCTGCAACGGGCCGGCGTGGCGGACGCGGTCATCAAATTGGGCCGCCGGGTCGAAAGCGTGGGCCTTTACGAAGGCGCGGCGCGCCGCGCCCAGGTCAAACTATCTGATCTTCCCGGCCCCTATCCGTTCGCCGTGGTCCTGGCGCAATTCCTCCTGGAAGAGTTGCTGGAAGAGAAGCTGCGCGCCGCCGGCGTTCATGTGGAGTGGCAAACACGCCTGTGCAAAATCGAGCGGGACGGCCACGGAGTGGATGCCTCCATTGAGAAGCTGGCCCCGACTGGACGCGGTTACGTCATCCCGGACCTGGCCACCGCCGTGCAGACCGGCGCCAAGGTCCGCGCCGACCTGGTGGTGGGCGCCGACGGGCACCATTCGCTGGTGCGCCAGCAATTGGGCATCCCCTCGATCCGGGCCGGCGAGCCGCTGCTTTTCGGCGTCTATGAAATTGAAACGGTCGAGCCGGTGGACCATGAAGTGAAACTGGTCTTCAACGATTCCAGGATCAGCGCGTTGTGGCCGCTGGCGGACAACAAATGCCGTTGGAGTTTCCAAATCAGCCCCACCGACGCCGCCCTGGATTTTGTGCCGGAGGACCACAACCGCCTGATTGTGGTCAAGCCGCCCAATGATCGGGACAGTTTGCATCACTTGCGCCGGTTCCTGGCCGAACGGGCTCCGTGGTTCCAGGGCGGGATCAAGGACATCCTCTGGATCGCCCACGCCCAATTTGAACGGCAGCTCGCGCTGCGCTTCGGCGAGGGCCGCTGCTGGCTGGCGGGCGACGCCGCCCATCAAGCCAGCCCCGCCGGCATGCAAAGCATGAACGCCGGCCTGGGCGAGGCCGTGGACTTGGCGGACAAATTCAAATCCATCCTGCGCGACCAATCCGGGCTGGAGGTGCTGCAAAACTACGACCGCGTCCATGACGCCGCCTGGCAGCGATTGCTGGGAATGCAAACGCCAGCCGAGCCGCCCGGCGCGCTTTCACCCTGGGCGCGCCAGCATTTTCCAACCCTCCTGGGCAGCCTCCCGGCCTCGGGCCATGACCTGGACCATCTCCTGGAGAAGTTGTAAAGGGCGGCGGAGCCGGCGGCGCCGTCGCGCGCGCCGTCCCAGAGTTGCACAAGGCGCCGGCGGCCGAAAATCAAGCGCTTGAGAATCTGACGGTTTGTGGCATTTTTATCGGGAGGAATCAGGGTGATGGCGGGAGAGCATTCAGCCGGTGAATGCCGGCAGGGCGGCCAACACGATTTCAATGATGGAAAAGCTAATTTATATTATTGACGACGAGGCCCTGATCGGCGGCATGCTGCAAATGCTCCTGAAAGGCAGCGATTCTTCCTGGGAGGTCAAGGCCTTCGAGGAGCCCAGCGACCTGATCCGGGCCGTGGCCGGCCGGCCGCCCAATGTGGTGATCGCCGACTACAGGATGCCCGTCATGACGGGAACGGAGCTGCAGGATAAAGTCCGGGTGATGTCGCCGGCGACCATCCGCATCCTCATGTCCGGGAATATTTCCAATCTGAACAAGATCACCTCGGCCCATCAGTTCATCGCCAAGCCCTTCCTGGGCGACGAGGTGGTGGCGGTGGTCACCAACTCGCTGAAGGTGCAGGAACGGCTCCGCCCTCACGCCAAACTGGGCGAAATCATCTCCGGCTTGCGCTCGCTGCCGGTGGTTCCGGCGATATTCAACCGGCTCATTGCCCTGCTGGATCAAGACACCAGCACCACCCAGGAGATCGCCTTTCTCCTGGCGCAAGACGGCGGCATCATGACTCGCATCATCCAATTATCCAATTCCTCCCTGTTCAACCACGGCGCGGTCGTGACCGGTCCCGAGGAGGCCATTTTGTGCCTGGGCCTGCGAAACATCAAAGCGGTGGTCCTGTCGCTGCATATCTTTGACTCTTACCATGCGCTGATCTTCCCGGAGACTTCGGTGCAAGGCATTTGGCAGCACTGCCTGCGCACCGCTCAACTGGCGGAGGAACTCTGCCGGAAGATGGAGGCCCGCGACCACGCGACCGACGCCTTTCTGGCCAGCCTTCTTCACGACCTGGGCCGGCTGGTTCTCATGGAAAACATGCCCGACCAGTACCCGGGGGGTTTATCAGCAGGCGGCCGCCAGTCATCGTCCGCTCCACGAAGTTGAGCAGGAGACGCTCGGCATTCGCAGCGCCGAAATCAGCGCTTTCTTCATTGAGCTTTGGGGCATGCCGGCCGCCGCCGCCCAAGCCATCGCCTCGCAGCACGCCCCCTGGCAAACCCCGCACCCCGATTTCAACGCCAGCGATGCGCTTTACATCGCCAATATTCTGGCCCGCCGGCAAAGTTGCCCGGATCAACTTGAGACCGCGCCACTGGACCTGGATTATTTGAAATCCATTGGAGCGGCCGGAATCGTCACTGCCTGAAGACGGCCGGCGGCGCTCCGGCCAACGGAGCAAGCCCCCGGAGGGGCCGTCCTGGCTGTCCCCGCCTCCTTTCCCCTCCAACCGGGCCGTTCCTTTTGCGCCAGCCGGCCCCTTGCCGGCCCAGCTTCCGGCAAACGGCCCGCGCCATGATTTTGGCCGCGTTCAGAAAATGTCCGGTCATGGCCTGCGGAGGAAAAGCGCGCCCTGGGCAAAATATCGCTTGACAATCCGGGGGCGATGATTATGATATTCGTCATCAGTTGTCGTAACATGGTTGGATGAAAGCGGCCAATCGCGAAATTCTGTTGAGCTTCTGGAAGGTGCATATTCTGCATCATGCCAATGAGGAGCCGGTGCATGGCCAGTGGATTCTGACCGAGTTGCGCCGGCACGGCTACGAGATCAGTCCGGGCACGTTGTATCCGATGCTCAACCGGATGGAACACTTGGGTTGGCTCAGGTGCAAAGTGGACCCTGCTGGGGGGCCTAGAGCGCGCAAGGATTATCGTCTGAGTTCCCAAGGCCGCAAGATCCTGGCGCTGATTCGGGAGCAGCTCGAGGAGCTTTACCAGGAGGTCGTCCTCGAAGCCAAACACAAAAACCCAAAAATATGAGCCTGCTCAAACGCTTCAGCGTGACTCGGTCGCCGCGGGCAGTGGTCATTATCCGGCTCATGGTCGGGTCCATCTTTTTGTCCGAAGGTTTGCAAAAATTTCTTTTCCCGCAGGCCGATGGAGCGGGGCGTTTCATTAAAATCGGGATTCCGTCGCCTGAAATCATGGCCCTTTTTGTCGGCGGCGTGGAAACAACTTGTCGGCTCCTGATTTTGCTTGGATTGTTGACGCGGCTGGCGAGCATTCCGTTGCTGATCAACATCTTCGTGGCGATACTCGCCACCAAAATTCCAATTCTCCTGGGGCACGGATATTGGAATTTCAGCCTTCCCAACCTTGCACAGTATGGTTTTTGGAGCATGGCTCACGAAGGCCGCGCGGACTTCTCGATGCTGATGGGACTGCTGTTCCTGCTCATTGTCGGCGGCGGTCCCTGGTCGGCGGATGCCCGTCTGGCGCAACGCGGGACGAATCCTCCTCCGCCCAATGGGAACTAATCAAAAACTCAACGTTACGATGAAGAAAACAGATTCAACGAATGAGCATCATCGGGAGGTCAGCCATGAGAAATCGCTGCTGTCCAACCACACATCTCGCCGCAGTTTTCTGCAACGTGCTGGACTCCTGACTGGCGGGCTATGCCTCGCGCCGCACGCCGGTTCGGCAGAAGCAAACCAGGCTCCCTCCTCATCGGCACCATCACCGGCGGGCGATGCCAGCTACACATTGCGCATCGGCACGGGCTTGGTGGAACTGGCCCCGGACAAAATCATTTCAACCACGACCTACAATGGACAGTTTCCCGGCCCCTTGTTGCGGTTCAAGGAGGGGCGGCCTGTTGTGGTGGATGTTTACAACGACACGGACACGCCCGAACAGTTCCATTGGCACGGGCAGTTTGTGCCAGTGGAGGTGGACGGCGCGGCTGAGGAAGGAACGCCCTTTATTCCAGCGCAGGGGAGGCGCCGCGTGGCCTTCACCCCCGGTCCGGCGGGCTTTCGCTTTTATCATACGCACCTGAGCGCGCGCGACAATTTGAACGCGGGCCAATACAACGGGGAAGTTGGACCAGTCTATATCGAACCCAAGAGCGAGCCGGGATTATTCGACCAGGAGGTTTTTCTCGTCCTCAAGGAATTTGGGCCAACGTTCAGCAGGGGCGGCGACATGCCGATGGATTTCCTTGCCCCCGCCGCCAAGGTCAAAACGCTGGAGGAAGCCGGGGAATCGGCGATGAAAGACTCCCTGGCCAAAGCAATGCCGCGCGGTTACGAAGTTGGCTATTCCCTTTTTTCGATCAATGGCCGCATGTTGGGCCACGGCGAACCGATCCGTGTCAAACAAGGCCAGCGCGTGCTGCTGCATGTGCTCAACGGCAGCGCCACGGAGATTCGCAGCCTGGCACTGCCCGGACACAAATTCAAAGTTGTGGCGTTGGACGGCAACCCGGTACCCGTTCCGGCCGAGGTTCCCGTGCTCTGGCTGGGCACGGCGGAGCGGGTTTCCGCCATCGTGGAGATGAGTCATCCGGGCGTCTGGGTGCTGGGAGACCTGGCCGATGACGACCGCGCACGGGGGATGGGAATCGTCGTCGAGTATGCGGGGCGCAGTGGCAAACCCCGGTGGAGCAAGCCCGAACCATTTCACTGGGACTACACACGATTTGCCGCGCCGGGCGCGGCCGCCCGCCAGCCCGACGAGATCATCGAAATGACCTTTGCCAAGCGCAACGCCGCCGACCATGGCTTCAATGTGTGGACCATCAACGGCGCGCCCTTCTCGATGGAAAGGATGGAGCCGATGTTTCCCCTGCGCCAAGGCCGGCGGTATCGCTGGCGCATGGGCAACGCCAGCGACGACATCCATCCGATGCACCTGCACCGCCACAGCTTCGAGTTGACCAAGGTCGCGGGCAAACCCACCGCCGGGGTGATCAAAGACGTGGCCATGCTCGGCGGCTACCAGGAAATGGAGGTTGACTTCACGGCGGACCACCCCGGTCTGACGCTCTTTCATTGCCACATGCAACTGCACATGGACTTTGGCTTTATGGGCCTGTTCAATTATGTCTGAGACTCACCCTCAACCGCATTACGGCCCATGAATCTGGTGCAAATCGCGCTGCGCCGCCCGCTCACCATCCTGGTGCTGATCATGGGCATGGCGCTGGGCGCCTGGCTGGCCTTGCAGCAAATGCCGCGCGACATTTTCCCCACGCTGGGCATTCCCACCATTTACGTGGCGCAGCCTTATGGCGGGATGGACCCGGCGCAGATGGAAGGATACCTGACCTATTATTACGAGTATCATTTCCTTTACATCACGGGCATCGAGCATGTGGAGTCCAAATCCATCCAGGGGGCGGCCCTCCTCAAGCTGCAGTTTCATCCCGGCACGGACATGGCGCAGGCCATGTCGGAAACCGTGGCCTACGTCAACCGCGCCCGCGCCTTCATGCCGCCGGGGACGGTGCCGCCGTTCGTCATGCGCTTTGACGCGGGCAGCGTGCCGGTGGGGGACCTGGTTTTTTCCAGCACGACCCGGACGGTGGGCGAGATGCAGGATCTGGCCTTGAATCGAGTCCGGCCCCTGTTCGCCACATTGCCGGGCGTGTCGGCCCCTCCGCCTTTCGGCGGCAGCGCCCGGAGCATCGTGGTCAACCTCCAGCCCGAACGGCTCCGCTCCTACAGCATGTCGCCGGATGAAGTCGTGACCGCCATCACCGCGGCCAACCTCATCAGCCCTTCCGGGAACATGCCCATCCACGGAAAATATCCCATGGTGCCCCTCAACTCGGTGGCCCGCAACATCAAGGATCTGGAGGCGGTGCCCATCCGAACCGGGACCTTTCCGACCGTCTTCCTGCGCGACGTGGGACAAGTGGTGGATGGCTCGGACATCGTGACCAGTTACGCGCTGGTCAACGGCCATCGCACCGTCTATATCCCCGTCACCAAGCGCTCCACGGCTTCCACTCTCTCGGTGGTCAATCTGGTCAAGGCCAACCTGGCCAAGTTCCAGAGCGTGCTGCCGGCCGATGTCAAAATCAGCTATGAGTTTGACCAATCCCCCTCCGTCACCCGCGCCATCAGCGGCCTGACTCTGGAAGGCGCCCTGGGTGCGGTTCTCACCGGCCTGATGGTGCTGCTGTTTCTGCGGGACTGGCGCAGCGCTTTGATTGTCGTCATCAACATTCCCCTTTCGTTGATGGGCTCGGTGCTGGCTCTGTGGCTGACCGGGCAGACCATCAACATCATGACTTTGGGCGGGCTGGCTTTGGCCGTTGGCATCCTGGTGGACGAGGCGACCGTCAGCATCGAAAATATTCATACGCATTTGATGCAGGGCCGAACGGTCGGCCGCGCGGCCCTGGACGCCACGACCGAGACGACGGTGCCGCGCTTGCTGGCCATGCTGTGCGTCCTGGCGATCTTCAGCCCCACGCTCTTCATGGCGGGCGCCGCCAAGGCCATGTTCCTGCCGCTGTCGCTGGCCGTCGGCTTTGCCATGGTCGCGTCCTATCTGTTGTCCAGCACGCTGGTGCCCATCCTGTCGGTTTGGCTTCTGCGCGGGCACGAAAGGGCCGCCACCGGCCACACCGCGGCGGAGAGCCGTCTGGCGCGATGGCAAGGCCGGTATGCCGCCCTGGCGGGCAAGCTGGTGGCCGCGCGTTGGGTGGTGGCGGGCCTCTATTTGGTGTCGGCCGCAGCGGTGGTTTGGCTGGCGGGCCGGCGGCTGGGCACGGAGATTTTTCCCAAAGTGGATGCCGGGCAGATCCAACTGCGGCTGCGGGCGCCGACCGGCACGCAGATTGGCGGCACCGAAGCCATTGCCCTGCAAGCGCTGGATCTCATCCAGCAGGAGGTCGGCCCGCAAAATGTCCGGATTACGCTGGGTTTCCTGGGCGTGCATGGTTCTCCTTACCCCATCAACTTCATCTACCTCTGGAACGGCGGGCCGGAAGAGGGCGTGCTCCAGGTGCAGTTGAAGCCCGGCACGCCGGTCCGAATTGAACCGCTGAAGGACCGGCTGCGCAAAGTCTTTGCCGAAAAAATGCCCGGGGTCAGCTTCTCCTTTGAACCGAGCGACATCGTCAGCCGGGTGATGAGCCTCGGTTCGCCCACCCCGATCGAGGTGGCCATCAGCGGCCAAAACCTGGCCGCCGACCGGGCTTTCGCCGAAAAGGTCAAAGCAGCCCTGCAACAAATCCCCTCCCTGCGCGACCTCCAGTTTGGCCAGGCGCTGGATTATCCCACCGTGGACGTGAAGGTGGATCGCGAAAAGGCCGGGGTGATGGGCGTGACCATGGCCGACGTGTCGCGCGCGCTGGTGCCGGCCACCTCCTCCAGCCGCTTTGTCGTGCCCAATTACTGGGCCGACCCGAACAGCGGCGTGGCCTACCAGGTTCAAGTGCAGGTGCCCCAGGCGCGGATGGACTCGCTGGAGCAGGCGAAAAACGTCCCGGTGATGGACCACGGCGGCCGGAGCCTGCTCCTCCGCAATGTGGCCAGCGTGACGGAAGGCGCCGCCATTGGACAATACGAACGCTACAACATGCAGCGGATGGTGACCGTGACGGCCAACGTCTCGGGCGCCGACTTGGGCAGCGTGGCCCGGCAAGTGAGCGCCGCGCTCAACGCGCTGGGCCAGCCGCCTCCCGGCATCACGCTCGCCGTCCGCGGCCAGAGCGTCCCGCTCCAACAAATGCTGGACGGCCTGCGCCGCGGCTTGCTCCTGGCGGTGGTGGTGATCTTCCTGCTGCTGGCGGCCAATTTCCAATCCCTCAAGCTCTCCTTCCTGGTTGTCTCCACCACTCCGGCCGTGATCGCCGGGGTGGTCCTCATGCTCTGGCTGACGGGAACCACCCTCAACATCCAGTCCTTCATGGGCGCCATCATGGCCGTGGGCGTCGCGGTGGCCAATGCCATCCTGTTGGTGACTTTTGCCGAACGCAGCCGGCTGGCGGGCGCCAGCGCGTCCGATGCCGCCGTGGAAGGAGCGCGCAGCCGTCTGCGGCCGATCCTGATGACCAGCGTGGCCATGATCGCCGGCATGGTGCCGATGGCCTTGGGCTTGGGTGAAGGCGGCGAACAAACCGCGCCTCTGGGCCGGGCGGTGGTCGGTGGATTGGCCGTCGCCACCTCGGCCACGCTCCTGGCGCTGCCGGCCATGTTTGCGCTCGTCCAGAGCCGTGCGCACCGGCGCTCGGCGTCACTCCACCCGGATGACGTGCCAAACCCGGCGAGGAAGGCCGGTTAGAAGCCCATCAATGCCAAAACCTATGAAAGCCAAAACCCCTTGCCTCTTCACGGCCCTGCCGGCCATCGCCGGAGTTGCCGCCCTTTGCGGTTGCGGGCCTTCCCAAACCGAAGCGCCGCCTCAAGCACCGTCACCCATTACGGTCCAGACTGTCCTTCCCAGGCGCGGTGAAATTGCCCGCAGCATCACCCTGCCCACGTTCCGCATCCTGGCCCTGCAGGCTGCCACGATCTATGCCAAAGTGCCCGGCTATTTGAAAACGCTGACGGTGGACAAGGGCGACGCGGTCCAGGCCGGCCAGTTGCTGGGCGAGATCGAAGTGCCGGAATTGCTGGCCGACGAGATTCAATACCAAGCCGAGACGGAGGTGTCGCACACCAACTATGACCGCATGTTCCAGGCGCGGCAAAAGGCGCCGGACCTGGTCGTGCCGCAAACCGTGGACGACTTGCGCGGCGCCTGGGAAGTCGCGCAGGCCAAACTTCAGCGGACCCGGACCCTGCTGCAATATGCCCGGCTGGTCGCGCCGTTTGCCGGCGTCGTCACGGCCCGATTTGTGGATCCCGGCGCCTACATTCCCGCCGCCACCTCCGGCACCCCCGCGCAAAATGCCGCGGTGGTGACGCTGATGGATTTCAGCCGCCTGCGCATCCAGGTGTTCGTGCCCGAACCCGAAGTGCCCTTCATCACCAACGGCGTGCCGGTGCAAGTCACGGTGGAGGAACTGCCCGGGAAAACTTTTAGTGGTTCCGTGACCCGTTACGCCAACGCCCTGGACGAAGCGACCAAGACCATGCTGACGGAAATCGAAATGCCCAACCCGGCCGGCGAGCTGCGGCCCGGCATGTATGCCAGCGTGCAACTGGAGGTGGAACGCAAGAAGGATGCCCTGTTGGTGCCGGTGCCGGCGCTGTTGGTCGAAAAAGCGGGCACGTCCGTGTTTACGGCAGCCGATGGCAAGGCCCATAAAACCCCGGTTCGGACTGGTTTCAACGACGGCGTGAATGTTGAAATCACCGACGGTGTCAAGCCTGGCCAGCCGGTCATCCTGATTGGCAAACAGACACTCAACGACGGCCAGCCGGTCAATCCCGTGGAGGCCAAATGAGGTTCTCCATAACCGCCATCGGCGCCCTCACCCTCTGCGGGTTTGTCGCGCGCGCCCAAACCACCAACCCCGCCGCCAGCCCGATTGATCTGCCGACCGTGCTTCGTCTGGCCGGCGCCCGCAATCTCGATGTTCAAATCGCCCGGGAACGGTTGAACGAAGCGCAAGCCAACCGTCAAACCGCGCTGGAACAGTTTATCCCCTCACTCAGTCCGGGCATTGCTTACCATCAGCGGGATGGCATGGCTCAAGCCGTGCCTGCGGGAACCGTTTCGGACACTCATTTCCAATCCTATGCCCCCGGCGGCACGGTCGCGGCCCAGGTCGTTCTCGGCGACTCCATTTACCAGGCGCTGGCCGCCAAACAACTGGTCCAGGCGTCGGATCAATCCTTGCAAGCGCAACGCGAGGACGCCGCCTTAAGCGCGGCCCAGGCCTATTTTGATTTGGTGAAAGCCAAGGCCCTGGCGGACGTGAGCAAAGAGGCGGTGAGCATTTCTCAGGACTACCAGCAAGAGTTGCACCAGGCCGTCGGCGCCGGCGTCGCCTTCAAAGGCGATGAACTCCGGGTGCAAACCCAGACGGAAAGCTGGCAAATCTCCTTGCGGCAGGCGCTCGAACAGCAGCGCGTCGCGGCGGTCAACCTGGCCCAGATTCTGCATCTGGACTCCACCGTGGATTTGGTTCCGCATGAACAGGACCTGGTGCCGCTCCTGCTTTTTCCCACCAATGCCGCCTTGGACGCCCTGGTGCAACAAGCCTTGAACTCGCGCCCGGAATTGAAAGCCGGCCAGGCTCTCATTACGGCGGCGCGCGATGCCAAAAACGGGGCGGTCTACGGGCCGCTCGTTCCATCGGTGGGCGCGCAAGTCTTTGCCGGCGGCCTGGGTGGCGGCTACCAGGGCGGACCCGACAACTTCGGCCACGCGGAAGATTATCTCCTGGGCTTGAGCTGGCGCATCGGCCCAGGCGGGCTGTTTGATTCCGGACGCGCCAAAGCCAACAAGGCCCGCCTGGCCGCCACACAACTGGGTCAAACCAAGCTCAAAGATGCCGTCATTTCCCAGGTCGTCGCCGCCGCCACGCGGATGCAGTCCTTATCCGACCAAATTGCCCTCGCCCAACGGAACCTGGCCACGGCCAATGAGACCTTTCGCTTGACACGCGCACGCAAGCAATATGGAGTCGGCATCGTGCTGGAAGACATCCAGGCGCAGCAGGCTTTGACCCAGGCGCATGCCGACTTTGTCACGGCCGTCGCGGAACACAACAAAGCCCAGTACGGATTGAACAAGGCGGTCGGCAACCCGCCGTAGGCAGAGTTTACAACCTCTCCCAGCCTTTGCCGGCGGGGGCGGCGGGGAAAAGGGCGGGCTGGATGATTTGGGCCAGGAT
This sequence comes from uncultured Verrucomicrobiae bacterium, assembly GCA_963707025.1. GTDB lineage: Bacteria > Verrucomicrobiota > Verrucomicrobiia > Limisphaerales > Palsa-1400 > JBEKOF01. The sequence goes on from CAVPOM010000017.1 coordinate 29,787, forward strand.
TTCCAGCGAATCCACCAGGCGCGGGCCGGGCCGGTTGAAATAGGAGTTGCCGTCCACCAAAAAAACCTGGCCCGTCTTGACGGCCCGCAGGGTTTGCCATTCGGGCTTTGCCGCCAAGGCGGCCGCTTCGCGGCGGGTGCGGTCCAGATCGAATCCGCACGGCATGAGGACGATGAGGTCAGGGTCGCTCCGGCGCAAGGTTTCCCATTCCAGCCAGGAAGAGGGCTGGCCGGGCTGGCCAAACAGGTGCCGGCCACCGGCGAATTCCACCATCTCGGGAACCCAATGGCCGGCCGCCATGAGCGGGTCCAGCCAATCCAGGCAGGCCACGGCGGGACGGCGCTGGATCAGGCAGGTTTTTTGGATGACATCCACGACGCGTTCCTTCAGGGCCGTGAGCAATTGGCGGCCTCGTTCCGTCAAGCCCAGCGCGTCCGCCACCGTTTGAATGTCCTGCCACAGATCGGCCAGGCGGGCGGGGGACAGGGAAATGATTTTGGGGCGAAAGCCGGGCGCGGGGGCCTGGGCCAGCGCCTTCTCCAGGTCGGAAAGGCTGACGGCGCAAACTTCGCACCGGGCTTGTGTCAAGATCAGATCGGGGCGCAATTTGCGAAGCTGCTCCGCGTCAATCTCGTAAAGGGACAGGGCGCGCTGCCCGAGGGCCTTGACCTCGCGGTCTATGGCGGCGCTGCCGTCCGGGCGCAGCAGGCGCAGCGAGGTGCAGACGGGCAGGGCGCTGATTTCCGGCGGGAAATCGCACTGGTGGGAGCGGCCCTTGAGCCGTTGGGCGCCGCCCAGGGCGCAAACGATCTCGGTGCAACTCGGAAGCAACGAGACAATCCGGCTGGCTCTCATGGCAGAACCAATGACGAAGAACGGACGAAAGGTCAAGCCGCCAGGCAGTGTCCCGACTTGATTATTGTAGTGTCGGCGCTGTGCGCCGATTTCGAGCCATAGGCTCGACACTACAACAAATTACCCCCCGCCAGCCGCCATGTCATCCGGCCTGAATTTAAGCGGCGGCCTTTTCTTCGGGGATGCGCATGCAGTAGAAGGAGCGATAAACAAAGATCAGCGCAACGATGAAGAAGAAAACGCCGATGCCGGTCTTCAGTTGCTGGTCTTTCATGGTGACGGCAATTTCCGTGGCCAGCAGGCCGAAGAGGGTGGTGAACTTGATCACCGGGTTCATCGCGACGGAGGAGGTGTCTTTGAAAGGATCGCCCACGGTGTCGCCCACGACGGTGGCGGCGTGCAGGTCGGTGCCTTTCTGGCGCAGGTCCACTTCGACGATTTTCTTGGCGTTGTCCCAGGCGCCGCCGGCATTGGCCATGAAGATGGCCTGGAACAGGCCGAAGAAGGCGATGCCGATCAGGTAGCCGATGAAGAAGTAAGGATTGAAGAAGGGCAGCGCCAGCGCGAAGCAGAAGATCACGATGAAGATGTTCCACATGCCTTTCTGCGCATAGACGGTGCAGATGCGCACGACTTCCTTGCTGTCCTTCTCCGAGGCGGTGGTGGCGTCGAGCTTCATGTGTTCCTTGATATAGACCACCGCGCGATAGGCGCCGGTGACCACCGCCTGGCAGGAGGCGCCGGTGAACCAGTAAATGACCGCCCCGCCCATGATCAGGCCGAGGATGATTTCGGGCTGCACGATGCTCAAGGCGCCGACGACGGGCTTGAACAGGCCGGCCACTCCCGAAGCCACCTGATTCTCATACATTTTCTGCAACAGCATGATGATGCCGAACACCATGGTGGTGGCGCCCACGACCGCCGTGCCGATGAGCACCGGCTTGGCGGTGGCTTTGAAGGTGTTGCCCGCGCCGTCGCCCTTTTCGAGCTGATACTTGGCGTTCTCGAAGTCCGCGTCGAAGCCGAAGTCGCGCTTGATTTCCTGCTTTGATGTCCTTGATGCCCTTCGATCTGGCTCAGCTCATAGACCGATTGGGCGTTGTCGGTGACCGGGCCGTAGCTGTCCACGGCGATGGTCACCGGCCCCATGCCGAGGAAGCCGAAGGCGACCAGGCCGAAGGCAAAGATCGGCGCGGCGAAGGCGAACTTTTCCGGCATGAGGGACATGCAGCGCCGGGTTGCTGGGAGAAATAATAGCGAAGCGAACATCAGGAGCATGATGACAAGCCCCATCCAGAAGGCGGAAAAGTTGCCCGCCACGAAGCCGGACAGGATGTTGAGCGAGGCGCCGCCGTGCTTGGAGCAGTTGGTCACTTCCCGGACGTGGCGCGAGTTGGTGCTGACGAAGATCTTGGTGAATTCCGGGATCAGCGCCCCGGCCACCGTGCCGCAACTGATGATGACCGACAACACCCACCACAAAGCCGGTTGCGCCGTTCCCGCGCCGTCCTTGAAATCGCCCAGCAGCAAATAGCTGGCCAGCGAAAGTGACCACGATGGAGACCAGCGAAGTCATCCAGACCAGGTGGGTCAGCGGGGCTTCGAAATCGAAGTCTTTCTTGCTGCCGTACATGGCCTTGCTCAAGCCTTGGTTGACGAAGTAGGAAACCAGCGAGGTGACGATCATCAGCGCGCGCATGACGAACAGCCAGATGATGAGCGTCGCGCCAAGTGCCCTGGTGGCTGGCCGCCAGGGCCAGGGCGAGGAAGGCGATCAGCGCCACGCCGGTCACGCCGTAGGTCTCGAAACCGTCCGCCGTCGGTCCGACGGAGTCGCCCGCGTTGTCGCCGGTGCAGTCGGCGATCACGCCGGGGTTCTTGGGGTCGTCTTCGGGCAGCTTGAAGACGATCTTCATCAGGTCGGAGCCGATGTCGGCGATCTTGGTGAAGATGCCGCCGCAGATGCGCAGCACGCTGGCGCCGAGCGATTCGCCGATGGCAAAGCCGATGAAGCAGGGGCCGGCCAGTTCTTTGAGGAACATCAGGATGCAAATCATGAAGAACAGTTCCACCGCCACCAGCAGCAGGCCGACGCTCATGCCGGAGCGCAAGCGGGATGCCGAGGGTGGCGAGCGGATTGCCTTTCAGCGCGGAAAAGGCGGTGCGCGAATTGGACACGGTGTTGATGCGGATGCCGAACCAGGCCACGCCGTAGGAGCCAAGGATGCCCAGGATGGAGCAGAGCAGAATGATGACGACGTTGCCGATGGCTTCGTGTTGCAGGCCGACGAAGTAATAAACCATGCAGCCGGCGATCAGCACCCAGAGGATGGCCAGGAATTTGCCCTGGGTGAAGAGGTAGGTCTTGCAGGTCTCCCAGATCGTGTTCGAAACCTTGGCCATGCTCTCATGCACCGGCAGGGCCTTGGTCTGCATGTATTGCACCAGGCCGAAAATGGCCCCGATCAGGCACATCCCCAGGCCCAGATACATCAGCGTGGCGCCGTGGATGCCCCCCAGACCGTCAAAATGCACCCCGGTTAAATCAGGAATCTTAATATCCGCTTCACCGGCAAAAACGCGGGGTGAAAGAGTGAGCACCGCGGCTGAGAGAGCCGCCCAAAGGAATGGTTTCTTTTTAAGCATATATCGCGGAAACTAATGCCACGCGGGCCGGGCATTGCCAACTCCTTTCTTGTTTTTTTGCACTCCTCCCTTGCCCGGCTTCCGCCGGGGCGGCGAACCGGGCGTCAGAAAAACTCTTCAAATGGGTCGGCAACGCCTGTGTCCGGGCCAAAGCGGAACCGGCGATCTGCCCTCCCCGAGCCTTCGCCTTCAGGGCGCGCCTTCCGTTTCGTGGGCGGGGTTGAGGAACTTGCGGCGGGCGGCCTCAACCTCTTCATCGCTCATTCGGACGTATAATCCCCTGCGCACTTTTCCCTCGAATGCTTCCTGCTGTCTCGCATCAAAGCATCGCGGAGTGATTGGTGATCGGGAAAGCGGCATGGGGCCTCAGTCTTTTGCTTGAGATGTTGCAGGAACCGCTGATAGACAAACGCTGCGTCTGTTGACACAAGTCCGACCACAACTCGATGCGGCAGGGAGTCGAAAGCCTTGCGGGCGTTCGTCTAGCGCCCATTTTAATCGCCTGTTTCCGTGCGCAAACGCACGTGAAATTTTTCTTCCGAAATTTTGCCTGTTCGCGCCTTTGCGTTAAAATGTCCTTCTTTGGCAACCTGCACGGCAGTCCAACACTCCGTTTGGCCAAAATCAGCCCCCACGGCAGCCAAAACCGCCTTTCCCACAAACTATTTTCACTTTTGCAAATCCGCTTGTTTGGGGGCAAAACCACTTTGACCGGGTGTTGACAAGGCTTTTATTGGGGTCGAAGACCCCGTTTTTCGGCATGCATTTTGTACCCACGGTGGGCAGTCGCTTTTTCAAATCCGTGGTTTAATAGTCCTATGAACCCTAAATTAACATTAGTCCAGCCGGAACATGCCAGCCACGACACCGATGAGGAAGGGGATGCCACCGCCGCGACCAAGCCCTGCGCGTCTCCCCAATTGAGAAACAGCGGCGACTTGGGCGCGGCGATTGGGGAGCGCACGCGCCTTCGCGTGCAGTCAGCGACGCCCCCGTCGCTGACATCCGGCCGTGGGTTCAGCGAGGGCGCTGAACCCGGCACGCGAGGGCGCGTGCGCTCCCCAACTACCGGCGAATCGGATGGGGCGCGCCGCCAGCCCCAATTTCAGTTAATTTCACCTGGTTTCACCTGGTTTCACTTGATTTCAGCTAATTTCAGTTCCGGAGGGCAGGGGGGGAGGGCTTCGCGGGAATGTTTTTCACACCGATTCGGACATTGCTTTCCTTTCAACTTATGATTTGTCCGGCCATTCCAAAACAAAGCGCGGCGAAACCCGCCCTTGACTCTCTCCCGGCCCTGGCCTCATCCTTGACGATATGAAACCCGCGCCAGTCCTCCAAGTACCGCGTTCCCGCCCCGGCCAGCGGGCCGCGATTCCTCGGGAAAGCACGGTCAAAGCTCCATCCTTTTAATATGAAAAAAGTTGCCCTCTTATCTCTCCTCCCGGTCCTCCTGGCCGGCGCGGCTTATGCCCAGGATGCCTCTTCCACCAACACCCCCGCCGCCGAGGCTCCAGCGCCTCCCCCGCCTTTGTTTGTGGTGGCGGGCGTTGATCGCGATGTGGTGATGCCTGGAAAAACCTACCTCATTGGGTATGCCGGGTATAACAATCCCGCCCCGCGCCGCGGCGGCGGCGGCGGCGGACGGCGCAACGGCGGCGGCGCACCGGCCCGCACCGGCCCGGCGGTCACGGTCGCCTGGACCAAGGCTTCCGGCCCCGGCACGGTGACCTTCGCCGACAAGGACAAGGCGGAAACGACCGCGACCTTCTCCCAAACCGGCGCTTATGTTTTGCAATTGAGCGGCCAGAACGGCGCGACCAACCTCGCCTCCACCCTGACCGTGCGTGTGGCACAGGCGCCGCCCAAGGACCGCCTGGACGTGGTCTATACGAAGAACTATATAATTGACAGCCCGCTCTGGAACGACCGCGCCAAGTCCTTGATCACCGGCTGGATTCCCCATTGCATTGATCAGATCAACCGCACCAACCTGACGCAGGGCCAGGGCGGGATTGATAATTTCATCGAAGCGGCCAAGGCGTTGCGCGGGGAGCCTTACACGCCCCACAAAGGGTATGTTTTCGCCAACGCCTGGGTCCATCAAACCGTCGAGGCCATGTCCATCGCACTCATGATTGATCCCCGGGGCGACCCGGACATCATCAAAGCCCAGGAAAAATTCCGCGCCACCCTGGAGGATTGGATTCCCAAGATTCTCGCCGCCCAGGAGCCGGACGGCTATCTGCAAACCGCTTTCACCGCCCGGCCGCCAAATTCACCCTGGACCGAACACTGGTCTCCGCGGTTTCGCGGCAATCACGAAGGCTACACCGCGGGCTACTTTATCGAATCCGCCATCAATCATTACACCATGACCGGCGGCAAGGACACCCGCCTCTATGACGCCGCCAAAAAGCTGGCCGACTGCTGGGTCGCCCACATCGGGCCGGAACCGGGCAAGAAAGTTTGGTTCGACGGCCATCAGGAGATGGAGCAGGCGCTGGTCCGCTTTGGGCGGTTCGTCAACGACATGGAGGGGAACAGGCGCGGCGACGCCTACGTCAAGCTGGCCAAATTTCTCCTCGATTCACGCCAGGGCGGTTCGGAATACGATCAGAGCCACCTGCCCATGATCGAGCAATACGAGGCCGTGGGCCACGCCGTCCGCGCCGCCTACACCTACTCCGGCATGGCCGACGTCGCCGCCGAAACGCACGACACCGACTACCAGAGCGCGGTCCTTTCCCTGTGGGACAATATCGTCAACAAGAAGTATTATGTGACCGGCGGCATCGGCAGCGGCGAAACCTCGGAAGGATTCGGCCCGAACTATTCCCTGCGCAACGGCGCCTACTGCGAATCCTGCTCCACTTGCGGCCTGATCTTCTTCCAATACAAAATGAACCTGGCCTACCACGACGCCAAGTACGCCGATTTGTACGAGGAATCCCTTTACAATGCCCTGCTCGGCGCGACCGATCTGGACGGCCAGACCTTCTTTTACGACAACCCGCTGGTGGACGGCCGGCGCACCTCCTGGCACACCTGCCCCTGCTGCGTCGGCAACATCCCCCGCACCCTCCTCATGCTTCCCACCTGGACCTATGTCCGGGGCGACGACGGCCTCTACGTCAATCTTTTCATCGGCAGCACCATCAACGTGGAAAAGGTTTCCGGCCCCCCTTCCTTCCGGTTTCGCCCGTTGGGAAAACAGGCCAGCTACACCGAGCTCGTCCCCACTCCCAAGACCGGAGTGCAAATGGTGCAAAAAACCGATTATCCGTGGAGCGGCAATGTTTCCATCACCGTCAATCCCAAGGAATCAAAGAAGTTCACCGTTTATGTGCGCGTGCCCAACCGCGGCACCAGCGAGCTTTACACCGATGCTCCCCAGGTTAGCGGCCTGGTTTCCCTCGCCGTCAACGGCCAAAAAATGACGCCGCAAATTGACAAAGGTTACGCCGTCATCAACCGCACCTGGCGCGCCGGCGACAAGATTGAGGTCGTGCTGCCCATGCAAGTCCAGCGCGTCACGGCCGACCCGCAAATCGCGGCGGACAGGGGACTGGAGGCGCTGCGCTATGGTCCTCTGCTTTACAATGTGGAACGGGCGGACAACGCCGCCATCACCAATGCCATCGGCAACGGGCCATTGACGGCGGTGTGGCGGCCGGACCTCCTGCACGGCGTCATGGCCATCACCGGCACCTGGGCTGACGGCAGCCCGCTCCTGGCCATTCCCAATTACGCCCGCCTCAATCGTCTCGCCCAGACCGCCCCCGCCCCCGCGGCCGGCGGCGATGCCTCCATCAACTATGCCGGCAACACCTCCACCAACGCGCCCGGCTCAACCAACCGGGTCGCCGCGGGTGGCGGCGGTTTCGCCGGCGGCCGTGGCGGCCGTGGCGGCCCGGTGCGTTCCGAAGTCTGGATCAAGGCGCAGCCTTGATTGTCCGTTGTAGCGGCGGTCTGTGACCGCCGCACTCCGAATTGAGGGGGGGGCGTAATCGCGGCCTGATCTTATGAAGAGCATATTCTTAGTATTGACTGCGCTGGTGACCACCTCCTGCGCGCCGTTCCTCCAGCCGCCGCCGCAAACATTGTCCTTCGTCGTCTCCCTGGAGCACCCCGCCGACAGGCTTTGCCATGTGGATTTTCATTGCGACGGGCTGAATGGCGGGACGCACGACTTCATCATGCCAGCCTGGACGCCCGGGTACTACCGGATGATGAACTACGCCAAAAACGTCACCAATTTCACCGCCCGGGACGGCGCGGGCCGCGCCCTGGCGTGGGCCAGGACCGACAGCAACACCTGGCGGGTCCAATCCGGCGGCGCCGCCGTCCTGACCGTCAGCTACGATGTCATCCCCGGCCAGGCGATTTTCCAAAGCAGCCTGAGCGAAGCCAGCGCCTACATCGCGCCCACCGGCACCTACATGCACTTGGACGGCCAGATTCTGCACCCCGTCACTGTCACCCTCAAGCCCAAGGACGGCTGGACCACCATCGCCACCGGCCTGGACCCCGTGCCCGGCCGGAGCAACACCTTTTACGCGCCGAACTTCGATATTCTCTATGACTGCCCGACGTTGCTGGGCAAATTGGAGGTCCTGCCCTTTGCGGTGCGGGGCATCCACCACGAATTCGACGGCCTGAACCTGGGCGAATTTGATCGCGCGAAATTCGTCAGCGAACTCAAGCGCATGGTCGAATCGGCCACCACGATGATGGGTGATATTCCTTACCAACATTATACCTTCATCGTCAGCGGGCGCGGCGGCGGCATTGAGCATCTGGACGAAACGACGCTGCCATTTAACGGTTCGAGCATCAGCACGGCGGTGGGGAACAAAAAATGGCTGAGCTTCGTGGCGCACGAGTACTTTCATAATTTCAACGTCAAGCGCATCCGCCCCATCGTGCTCGGCCCGTTTGATTACGAGCACGAAAACCGCACCAGCATGCTCTGGGTTTCCGAGGGCTTCACCGTCTATTACGAATGGATCATCCTCCGCCGCGCCGGCCTGCTGGACGCGGAGGATGTGTTGAACGGTTCGGGCGGGGAGCGGGGCTTTCGCGGTTTGTCCGGGTCCATCGCCGCCTATGAAAACTCTCCCGGCCATCTTTACCAGTCGGCGGCGGAGGCGAGCTGGAAGGAATGGGACCAGCCCTCCTTCGGCGGCTCCAACCGCGGCGGCCCCAGGCTGACCATCAGCTATTATGACAAAGGCCCCGTGCTGGGCGCCTTGCTCGACTTGAAAATCCGCCATGAGTCGCAAAACAGAAAGTCCCTCGATGACGTCATGCGCGGCCTCTACAAGGAGTATTACCAGGATAAGAAGTGCGGCTTCACCGACCTGGAATTTCGCCAGATGTGCGAACGCATGGCCGGCGCCAGGCTGGAGGAGGAGTTCGACCGCGCCTACACCACCAAGCCGGTGGACTATCCCAAGTATTTCGACTATGCCGGCCTGGATATTGTCATGCCCAAACCGCTGCCCGGCGGCGCTTTTGGCGCGATGGTGCGCGACAGCAACGGCAAACTCACCGTCACCGCCGTGGAACCCCTTTCCTCCGCCGCCCAGGCGGGCCTTCTGGCGCAGGACGAAATCGCCACCGCCGACGGTGCAGCCGTCACCGCCGCCTCCTTCAACCAACTCCTCGATTCCAAGAAGCCGGGCGATGAAATTGAAGTCGCCTATTCCCGCGCCGGCGCAACCCACACCGCCAGGATTGCCTTGGGCCGCAAGATGGACAATGCCACCTTCGCCATCACCCCCCAGCCGCATCCCACCGCCCTGCAAGCCGCCATCCTAAAAGACTGGCTGCGCGGCCCGTAGCCCCCAAATGAACCTTTAGGATAAATGTCCCCGATCCTTGCAGACGGCATCAACATCCCAATGGTATTGGAGGGCGGGATCTTAGTTCTGGCACCAGTAATGCTTTTTGAAATCTTGGTGGAAGCGGCCCTCTTGTCGAAGTTGTGGGGGCGACCTTTTCGTCAACTCTGCCGATTCACTTTCCGCGCCAACTGCTGGTCGCTTTTGGCGGGAATCCCGGTTCTGTTTCTGAGTTATTGGATACACGACAGGATGGTGCCGGAGGATTTGCCGGGTTACTCTGTCAAGGAACCGTTGGCCTTCTCCACCGTGGCCTTGATCTATTTCCTTGCCACCGTAATGGTAGAGGGTGCAACTGCCTTCCGCTGGCTTCGCCGGAGTGAGACCGCGCTGCCTGCCAACACAACGTGGAAAGGAGTTCTGCTCGCAAACCTGGCCACTTACGCCGTGCTTGCGCCGCTGTTTTACTACACTTCTCACCCGATCTCCCCGATTCGCGAGTTTGCCTCCAACGCCGCGTGGTCGAGCCATCCGAAAGTAAAGGTCGTATTCATTGACGGCCAGGATGGACGCCTAAAATCGGTATGTGTGGACGGGTCTGACCGGGAGACGGTTGTGCCGATGAAGGTTAGGGATTATCTGGTTTCAGGGGATTTGAAGACCTGCCTTTTCCGGGATTCGTTCCGCAATCTTTGCCTTTATCGCCGGGATGCCAGTCAGAGCAATTTGGTCAATCTGGTGTTGGGAACCGAGGAGCGATTTCGGATGAACCAAGTTGCATTCAGCCCCTCTGGGCGATTCGTGGCTTTTGCCAGCGCGCTGGGGAAGTATGTTGAAGTAATTAACGTCGCGTCTGGCAAAGGGGTGCGCCAATCGTTGGACGCTCAAGCAATCCGCTCCGGCAACCCTTCCATCGCGTGGTCAAGTGAAGAGAGCCGGCTTATTGTGCGTGGCTTCACCGCCGATTCCGCGATCACAATCCAGCCGGACTTCACCCTCACCTACCACCCGATTGCCGGCACCAACGGTTTGGTTGTTTTTGTGTGCTACGGTCACTCTGCGGGCGATGATTCAGAACAGTCTTATGCTCAAGATTCCTACGGAGACGTTGAGGTGGTGGACTTGGATGCTTATGGCAGGAGCATTCTCTCAGTCCATCGGAAGAATGAAGCGGAAAAGCCCATCCTATACTTGTCGGTGCCAAAAGCTCGCTATCCCTTGCCCAGGTTTTCTTCGGACGCTGCGTTTCTCGAGGGTGGCCGGGAATGCCTCTTCGAGGCCAATGGCCGAATCTACCTTTTGGACATCACCGCGAAACGAGTCGGAATGGTGGCAAGCGGGGACGCTTTCATCCTCCTGACCGACCGTTATCAGAGCCGGCCTTGAGTACATAGTTGTCGTCGGCGCAGGGGTCTCGGCGGGGTCAAACCGAATTATTGGCTTATTGATGTTCGTCGCGCCAAAACCCCGGAGAACCGCTGGCCAGGGGGAAGGCGCCATGCTGGCGGCGGTCATAGACCGCCGCTACAGGGGGGTTTGGGAATCACTGCGGGACGGTGGCGGCGTCGAGATTGAAGCGGTTGCTCGGGCCGATTTGCACCTGGCCGGTCACGCGCCAGAATGGGCCGGCGGGCGCGGCGCCGGAGGCGTTGGCCGCGTTGTTTTTATAATTGACGTTGTTGTTGTCCAGAAAGTTCTGATTTTGACTGGCCGGGGGGCGGACTGGCGCCGGCGCCGCGTTTTTCAAGGCCTCATAATTGCCGGCCAATATCTGGGATTGATTGGACAGATTCCCGCCGGCCAGAGATGCGCCCGGTTGCAACGGCACATTGATGCAGCTTCCCACGATGGTGACGGACTGGTTGAGCTTCCGGTTCAAGCCGCTGACTTGAAAGGCGAAGCCGCTGCCGTCGCCGGCCTGTGGTGCTCCGGCCAATTTCGCCAGGTCCGCGCCGGGGGCCGGGGCTTGAATTTGCGCGGCGTTGTCATAAATCGCCGACTTGGGCGGCAACTCGCCGGCGTTGGCCTGGGCATCCACGTATCCATTTTTTTGCGCCGCGACATTGCCGCTGTAAGCGTTCTGCTGCGCCACGCCCGCCGCGTTGGCCGCGCCGGGTGGAACACCCGCATCCTTGGCGGCCCGGCGCTCGGCCAGGTCGGCCGCCTGCAACTTGTCGAGCAGCTCCGGAGTTACCACCCGCCCCTCGTAATCCGAGCCGTCCGCGTCCACGATGCGAACCAACTCTCCAGTCCGTTCAATCTGAAACGAGGCCAGGACCTGGGACGACGGCGTTTCGATCTTCTTGACACTATCCGCGAGGGCATTTTGGGCCGGCGGCAGTTCTGATCGAAACATGCGTTGCGCGAAGGTGGCAGAGGCTTGCGCACGGCGGGTTGCGGCCGAAGATTCGGCTTGGCCGGCCACGACCTGTCTTCCGGTTGCGGCCGGTGGAATGGAAGCAAGTTGCGAAGGCGGTTTTGCGGCTGCCAAGCGCGCACCGCCACCACGGCCGCCACCGCCGCCTCCGCCGAAGCCGCCAGCGACACCGCCTCTGGCTGCGCCGCCTGCAATTTCGCCGCCGGCAATGCCGGCAGGCTCGTTGGCGGGGAGACCGCCGGTGGTTGCCAGGTTCGGCGGTTCCTTTGATTTCTCGAACGTCGCCTTCGCGCCGGCCTCGTCCAACGAACGCGACCGATCCATTGCCAGCAGGTCGTTCGTGGCCGGTGCGGAAAGAGCGGCAGCCCCAAGCGGGGTCCTGGCAGCCTCGGCCAATGGGGCCTCTTTGGCGGCCACCGGCGGCAGCATGGCGGGCGCGGCCGCCGGTTGGCCGGGCGCCGGCGCCGGCGCAGCGGCTGCGAGCGAAGCTGGGGCGGTTTTTTTATCGGCTTTGGCAAATTGCTTGCTTTTGGCTTTGCCCGGCACGCCCAGCAGGCAGAACATCACCAGCGCGGCGACCGCTCCACCCAGGGCCAGACGCAGCCAGCCGGTCAGGGAAAGTCCCCAGCGCGGCGCGGGCGCGGCGGTGGGTTTCCCCAGGGTGCGGCGGACCTCCTCCTGCAAGCGCGCGCGAACGTCGGGCGACATCTCGAAGGGCGCTCCGGCTTCCTCCCGGCGCTGGCGGGCGTAGGCCCGGAGCAGGTCTTCCATTTTCTTGTTTGGATCCGGCGGCGGCATATAGGATTAGACGGTAAAACGCGCTGATTTCCCGTCGCAAAGCACTTTGTTCATAATTTTCTCCAGGTGGCCGAGGCATTTGCTCAGGCGCGAACTGACGGTTTTGGAATTCAGACTCAATTCCGCCGCAATCTCATCATAGCTCAAATCGGCGAAATAGCGCAGTTCAATAATCTCGCGGCAGGGCTGGCCCAATTGTTCCAGGGCCTGGGCCACCTGCGCGCCGCGCTCGGCCTGGAGCAGAAGCGCGTCCGGGCCGGGCAAGGGGCTGGGCGGATCGGGCGCCAGGCCGGTCTCGGGATGGGCGGCGTGGAGGGAAAGGGGAGCCACTCCGCCGCCGCGCTTGGCCGCCTGCTGGCGCTGGCGGTAATCCCGCGCCTTGTTGGCGGCGATGCGGAAGACCCAGGTTTGCAGCCGGCTGCCCCCCTTGAAGGAAGGCAGGTTCTTGATGACCGCCAGGAAGGTTTCCTGGCAGATTTCCTCCATGTCCTCGCGCGACAAGCCCGGCGACAATTGGAAAATGAACCGGCCGGACGCGGCATAATGAAGGTCAAAGAGCCTGTCCCAGGCCTCCCTGTCGCCCTGGCGGCAGAGCGCGATCAATTGTGCTTCAGTTTCCAGACTCATGGTCACTTGGATGCCTTGGCATTGACAGTCCGGCGGCATGGCTTGCTCAATGGCGGCACGCCCCGTCCCAAGGTTGCGCCAGACACAGGCAAAATACCAACCTCATTGAACAAACAATCGCGCAGTCCCGTCTTTCCACCTTCCCACCACACGGGTGGAATCCCGATGCAATCGGGACCCGTCCCGCCGGACCGCTGGTCCGGCGGAAGAGAGCGGACATGAAGCAAACCTTCCGGAGAAGCCGGTGGCCGGCGGCCCGGCGGATTGGCGCGGCGAAGAGTTCAGCGTCGCGACACGCCGGCTGACACTGGTGCTTGACAACGCCGCAGACGGGTGTAGTTTGATTAAAATTGCCGGGCGGATGGCAAGATTGGAGCATCAGGTTCGGCAACAGAGAACCGCAGAATTAGCAGTTATGAAAGCGAACCGTTCAGTTCCTCTCCGATGTCTGGCCGGAATCGTCCCGCTGTTTGTCGGGGCGGGCTTGTCCGCCGGGACGTTGACATGGTTTCCCGGGCCGTCCTTGGATGCCCCCGTCAGCGGCGCAGCGACCATCGTTATCTCCGGCGGCAACAACCTCCTGATTGGCGGCGATTCCTATGATTTCAGTTTACCTCAAAGTTTGGCCGCCACCAACAGCTCTTGGACTTACCTGCCGGCCTTGCCTGGCGTCCGCATCGCGCCCGGAGTCGTGGCGGGCGGTGATACCATCACCCTTTATGGCGGCAGCGACGGCACTAATTCCACCAGCAGCGTGATCGGTTATAGTCCTTCCGGCGACGGCACACTCACCCTGGCCTCGATGAGCGTCGCCCGTTCGGACCTCGGTTATGCCCCTGACCGCAACGGCGACGCTTACGCCATTGGCGGCTTGGACGACACCGGCCAGCCGCTTTCATCCGCCGAGCGCTACAGCCAGGACTCGACCACTTGGTCCGCCATCGCCAGTCTCCCGACAGCCCTCTACAGTTTCCCGGCTGTCTTTGACGGCACGAACCATATTTACATTTTTGGCGGACGGACCAACACCTCGTCCGGGCCGGAAACCGCCACGGTGCTCCGTTACTCCGTCAGCGCCAACACCTGGAGCGCAATGGCTGCAATGCCCACCGCCACCGCCGGCAGCGCGGCGGCGTTGGGGGCCGACGGCAAAATCTATGTGGTCGGCGGTGTTTCCGGCGGTGTCACGACCAATGTGGTTCAGGTTTACGATCCCGCCGCCAATTCATGGGTGATTTCAACGCCTTTGCCCGAAGGCTTGACCGCCTCCGCCATGGGTGTGGACAGCCTGGGCCGGTTGATTGTAATGGGTGGCATGGACACCAACGGCAACGACGTCAGCGATGTCTGGCGCAGCCAGCAATTGGGAGTGGCCGAGAGCGTCCCAACCTTCACGCAATACCCCGGCACCAACGGCACCTACCAGACGCCTTACACCTCGTCCATCAGCGCGAGCGGCAATCCGCAGCCGGTTTATCTGGTGTTGAGCGGCCCCGCCGGGTTGCAGGTTGACTATTACAGCGGCGCCATTACGTGGACGCCGCAGGCCGAACAGGTAGGTTCCATTCCGGTGACCATTCGGGCCACCAACGAGGCCGGCTTCGCCGATTGGAGTTTCACCATTACCGTCCCCACCCCGCCGCCAGCGATACCTGCCAACATTCATTTGGTCAGCGCAACCGAATATACGCTGACTTTCGGTTGGGATCCCGAAAGCCCGGTGGTTGGGCCGGCAACTTTTAACATTTTCATCCCGCATCCCTACCACAGTCCCAGGGGCAGCGGGGGCGGTGTCAACTACCAGTTGATCGGTTCCACCACCTCGACCAACATAACCATAAGCAATCTGACACCGAATATTTCCTATGGCTATTCCCTCAATGCCACAGCGCCCGGCGGCAAGTCGGGCTACGCGGGCGTTTCCGGCACCACCTTGGGGCCGCAGCAGCCGCCTAATCTGCGGGTAATGGGAATTACCTCCACCAGCATCAGCCTGGCGTGGGATCCTTCACCCGGCCCGGTGCCGATAACTCGTTATGAGATTTGGGGCTGGATTGGCGGTTTGTTGCCGACCATTGAATATGGGTCGAACTTCACCAGCACGACGGCCACGATCACCGGCCTCACTCCCGGCACCTATGAAGAATGGACCGTGCGCGGTTACGATGCGGGGGGCAATGTCTCCGGCTTGGCTGCCGGCGTTTACGCGGTCAATCCCCTGCCTGCGGCCGCGCAATTGAGCAGCGCCACGCCCTCCGCCGGCGGCGGGTTTCAAATCACCGCGTCCGAAGGCGGCACCGTGCTGCAAACGGTTGTGATTCAGGCGACCACGACCCCGGCGGATCCCAACTCCTGGGTGCAAATCGGCTCGCTCCTGCCGACCTCGAACCCATTCACCTTCACCGACACCAACGCTGCTCAATACCCGATGCGCTTCTACCGGATTCTCGCGCCGTAACCCAGGCAGGCCTCTCCGAATCGGCCAACTCGGCCTTCCGAATCGTGCCGCGTTCACCGTCCGTCATCATCGTCGGCAAAAGGCGGAGTCAGGCCAGTGAAGTCGCCCACGATTTTGGCATCATAGGGCGAGTATAACCCACGCTGGGTGGTGCGCAGGTCATAGCCCGCATTGTTGCCGATGGCGCCGCCCCCGGCCAGGGGCAGCCCGTAGCTGGCCAGGATATGGCCTTGGTGATTAATGCGAATGACCAGGTTATTGAATTGATCGGCGATGAGAATGTTGCCCTCTTCGTTGAAGCCCCGTTGCAGCCGAAAGTCTTCCGCCCTGACGCTGGTGACCGCCAGCAGAAAGACAGCGGCGGGGATGGCGATGCCAAGGGAGCCGGCCAGGCGGCGGAGCACGCGCCACGAATTGCCAAACAGTTTTTCAGTTGTCATATTGGACCTTTACATTGATTTGAACTTTGCGCCCGCGCTTGTAAGGGGGTTCGCAGCCAAATTTGTTCCATCCGGGGCAGGATTCCATGAGCCGGAAGTGTGCCCGGTCACCGCTTTGCTGCGCGCAGCCGTTCCCTCCGCGCATCCCGGCTTGCCAATTCCCCCCGGCCACAAAGCGGGCCGAGGGTTGGCGTGAGGGGTTTCAATCCGCCAATGGTGGTGGCATCCAGAGGCACCCGGGAATTGCCGCGCAAAGCCGGTTGACTTGGCTTTAGAAGTTGAGAACACTCACGCCATGACAACATCAGCAAAAGCCATTCTGGCGCTGGCGGCCGCAAGTTTGATCGGCCTGGCTTACGCCGCGGAGCAACCCGAAGCGGTCATTCACATTGGGCACGAAAAAGTGGACGCCGCTTTTGCCAAGGGGGGATTGCTGCTTCGGACCAACAATTACAAGATCATGGCGGGCCGCCGCAGCGGTCCGGGGACGGTCGAAATCCATGAAAAAGACACCGACATCTTCTACATCGTGGACGGCACGGCGACGTTTGTCACGGGCGGGAAGGCGAATGAGGTGAAGGAGAAATCACCGGGAGAATTTGGGGCCACAGAGATTGTGGGCGGCGACGTGCGGCACCTGGCGAAAGGGGATGTGATCCTGATCCCCAATGGTGTTCCGCACTGGTTCACCGAAACCAGCACGCCCTTCCTCTACTTCGTGGTCAAGGTGAGCAAGTAACCGGGTGTCACCGGCCCGGCGCAATCGGCTCCATCAGGCCGTTGCGCTCGTCGTGCAGCAGGGCGGTGTTCAGGTTGTCCAGCACCACAATGCCCTGGATGGACGAAATGAGTTCGGCCTTGCTCCACTGCCAGACGATGGCTCCGGTCTTGTCAAACTCCACGAGCTGAATGCCCGAGTGGCCGTGGTCCGCTCCGTGGCCCTGCCAATTGGCCACGACGACATCGCCGTTGGGCAGGAGCTGGAAGGAGGCGAAAAAGTCGGAATTGACGGCGGCGGGAACCTGGTCTTTGCCGCCGAATTTGCGCACGATGTTCTTGGCCGGATCCAACTCCACCATAAAGCCGCCATAGCCGGCTGAGGCCAGGGTGTGGCCATTGGCAAGCCGCACCGCCTTCCAGGCATGGCTGAATTTTTCGACCGGCGCCTCCCAGATGTATTGGCCGGCGCTGTTGCCTTCACGAATCGCGGTGTCGCAGACCATCAAATAGGTGCCTTGGGCGGTTTGGCGCAGGAGCCGGACATAATTGCCCGGATAGACGATCTTGTTTTTCACCTCGCCCTGGGCGTCCACGTCCAGCACGACGACCCCTTTGGACCCGCCGATGCTGATGCTGGCCACCAGGGTGTGGCCGTTGGGCTGGCGCCGGACCGAGGTGACCTCGTCCGTGTCGGTCCTGGCCGAGCCGGGGGCAAAGTTGGTCACATCCACCAACCGTGTGCCGGTGGCGATGTCGAACTCGGAGTAACCGGTGACATTGCCAATGAGGATGCGGTTGCCGCCCACCAACTGCATGTCGCGGGGATGCGATTTGCCGATGGGCACAATCCAGTTCCTGGCGGGATCCTTCTCGTTGACATAAAGGAGGTTGGTTTTCCCTTCGTCAATGGCGATGAATTCGTGTTGGATCGGCCCGGCGTGCGCGGTGGTGGCGCAGAGGCAGGCGAGCAGGCAAATACTCAGCATCATGCCGGAGATTGGCACGCTCTCTCCGCAAAAGTCAATGCCAAGGCAATGCGTCAGTGACGGCAGCGAAGCCGTCGGAGTGCGCCCGTCCCCGGGCGCAGCACCGTCCGGACTTCGGCCGCGGCCGACAAATCTCGACAAAGGGGTCGCCGAAGGCGCTTAGATAGGGAATTCGGGTTCTTCGCTGTTCTCGGTGGATTTCTTCCGCCAGGACAACCGCTGGAAGTAGCGCAGGGTCCGCTCCCGAGCATTGCTCCGTTACAGCCGTTACATCGTTACACCTGTTGCACCACAAGCACTTACGCATTTTAGAGCCGTTACACCCCCGTTACATGCCGTTACATCTTCGGAGGTGTTAAAACACAGATGCTTTGCACAATATTACCGGCAACCCCTTGCAGCGCTGCCGTTTCCATAATGACGGCCATGCGGCGCTCGTGCTGCCCGGCCTCCAGTTCAGCCCTCGCCTCTTGCCGTTCCAGACCAGTTCCACCTCGCGCTGGTCGGCGAAGAGAGGAAGCGGTATTCTTCCGGGAGCGGCTCGCCTTTGTTGATGAGCTTGATGAGGTGGCGCTTCTCGCCGTCGGAGACTTCGTAGCGTTCAGAAGCTTGGGTGCGGGCCATAATCAGGATTTTCGGGTTTACAAAACGCTTGGCAAGTGTATTATATATATGACGACCAGAGTGGGCCGGACCTTTCCGACTCCGTGATTAATTCCTTGGCCGCTCCTTTTTTTGTGCATGGTTGGGTTTTAGGGTTTTGGATTCAATACCTAGTTTAATACCTAGTTTCCGAGTTAATACCTAGTTTGTGGTTTTCTCCCATTTTGCGTTTCGGCCCGTGCCGAGCGATTTTATTTTCTTTCCCTTTTGCAGCCGGGCAAGGAGTTTGCGGATCAAATCCAAGCCGACGCCCGGACACCCGGCCTGCAAATCAGCCACGCGGAAGGTGCTGGTCTGGCGATCAATCTCAGCGAGCACGGCGGCGGTCTTTTCGCCACGCGGCGATCTGAGGTGCCCGACGCGCTGCTCGAACTCCTTGCAGGCCTGGGTGAGGATGAAGAGGAGAAAATTCATGGCCGGCCACGGATCGTGTTTGCCTTGGTGCCAGCCTTGCGAGCTTTGTTCGAGGACTTCGTAGTAGCGCTCCTTGTTGTCCTCGATAATGCGTTCGAGACTGATGTAGCGCCCCGCTTCGATGCCGCAATGGTAGGAGGCGAGAAGGAACAGGAGGCGGGAGGCGCGGCCATTCCCATCGCGAAACGGATGGATGCACAGGAAGTCGAGGCTCAGCGCGGCGGCGAGAACCAGCGGGGGAACCCATTTCTCGCGCACGCCGCGCTGCCAAAGCTCGATCATTTCGGTCATCGCTTTGGGCGTTTGTTTCGCGGGAAGAGTTTTGAAGCGAACCCGGCTGCGCCCATCGGCAAAGGTCTGGATGATGTCCACGTCCTTTTCTTTGTAAGCGCCGGCATCCCAGATTTGGCCACGCGAAAGTTTGTGAAGCGTTTTGATGGTGGCTTCGGAGATGGGGAGTTTTGCGCGGTTCTCGTGGATGAGCTTGAGCGCGTTGCGATAACCGCGCACCTCCTCTTCGTCGCGGTCGCGCAAGGCCGGTTTGCCGAACATCAGCGTGGCGACGCGGGACTTGTCCACTTCCACGCCTTCGATGCGGTTGGAGGAAACGGCACTTTCGATGAGCGCGTGTTCGCGCAGCACCTTGAGCTTTTGCGGAGACTGACGGGTGAAGAGTTCTTGCTTGCCGCGCGCCTCGGCCAGATCGGTCAGGTACCACGTCGTTCGCGTGGGCAGCGTGGGCGGTTCGGCGGCGAGTTGGCGGAGCGTCATCATGGTCGGCTTTTAGATTTAGTAAAACTGGGCGCCAGCGCGGCAAAATTCTTCGGCGCGTGCTTTTCAGAACCAGTCTGATCCACAAAAACAAAATTCTTCATCTGCGTCAATCCCCGTCCTCCGCAGCCTTGGCGAAGGAGGCTGCGGGCAACTCCGGATTCCGTTGTGGCTGGCCGCGCTGCGGCTTTGCCTTAAAAACCCTTCTGCAAATCGAAAAACCATCTCAACAGGAGAACGCAGAGAGCACAGAGATGAGAAGTTCCTCAATCCCCTCTCCCTCTTGTCGCGCCATTGCGGAGCGACGGCGAACGCCTCCATGCACTCTTGTTAAAAAATCCGTTTGTTGATTTTCGAACTATAGGGCGTGTTGCCCAAATCGCGGAGTGCGACCGTCCTCGGTCGCAGCATTATCCAAACCTGCTTCGGTTCACAAATTCATGCAGACATCGGACCTGTCCGGCAATGCTTTTCTCCAGTTTTCGGTTTGGGCAACACGCCCTATAACTTTGTCCCATCCTGCTCAAAGACGGCCATGATTCAACTCCCAATTGGGCAAAGTTATGCTCTGACCCCTATGCCCCCTTTGACTGGCGGCCCGATGTCGTTGGAGAAAGCAAAAATGGCGCTTGCCAGTGGTGCCTCGTTTGTTAGAATTGGAGCCTTGTGGTAATGACAAGGCGGAAGATTAACCTCTGTGGTGACCTGTGAATGCCGTGAAAGCAATAAGGAAAGCTGTCTGCACAGTGCCACCTTGCCGGAGAACCAAGGGATCTTTCAAGGCAGCGCATGGTTTCGCGATGGTCACCGGCCATTATTCGATCAAGTGTCCAAAACCAAAGGTTTCACAGCCATCCCACAGGAAATTGGAAAAAAGTGTTGGCTTGACCATTTGAACCTGCCACAAGGCAGGCATGAAAAACAAAAAAATCAAACCAACACGGTCCCGGTTTAACGTTTTGCGCCAGATTTGCAATCTCATTCCTGCGCATGAAGTCTCCAAAATAGCGCGGGAGACCGGGGCTCTGGATAAGTCGCGCACCTTCAGTCCGTGGAGTCACACGGTCAGTTTGCTGGACGCGCAACTCACCCATTGCATCGGACTCAACGATCTGTGCGACTCGCTGCAATTGCATTCCGGGCCGCTGTCCACTTTGCGCGGCGCCAGCGCCCCCAGCCGCAACGGCCTCTCCCACGCCAACCGGGAGCGTCCGGCCCAGATGGCCGAACAACTCTTCTGGCGGGTCCTGGAGCATTTGAAAGCACAGACGCCCGGCTTTGCCGCGGGCCAGCGCCGTGGCCCCGCCTTCCGTTTCAAGATGCCCATCCATGTGATTGATAGCACGACCATGGAACTGGTGGCCAACTGCCTGGACTGGGCCAAGCACCGCCGGCGCAAGGCCGCCGCCAAAACCCATATGCGGTTGAATCTGCAGAATCTTTTGCCCGGTTTTGTCATTGTGGACACTGCCGCCGAGCACGACAACCGACGGGCGCGGGAACTGTGCGCCGACTTGAAGAGCGGCGAAATCGCCTTGTTCGACAAGGGTTATGTGGACTTCGGCCACTTGCGGGATTTGGACGGGCGCGGGGTCTTTTGGGTGACGCGGGCCAAGGAGAACATGGGCTATGAGGTGGTGCGGAAAATGCCCGCCTCCAGAGACCCGAAGATTTTGCGCGACGAAGTGATCGTCCTGAGCAACGAGAACAAACCCGCGCCGGAGTTGATGCGCCGGGTGGTGGCGCTGGTCGAGATTGATGGAGAGGAACGGGAAATGACCTTCCTGACCAACAACCTGGAGTGGAGTCCGCGCAGCGTGGCCGACCTTTACCGCTGCCGCTGGCAGATCGAAGTCTTCTTCAAACAAATCAAGCAGACCTTGCAGTTGGCGGATTTTCTGGGCCACAACGCCAACGCCGTGCGCTGGCAGGTGTGGACGGCGCTGTTGACCTACGTGCTGTTGCGCTACCTCAGTCACCTCTCCAACTGGGCGCACAGCTTCACCCGGCTGTTCACGATTTTGCGGGCGGCGCTCTGGGAGAAATATGATCTGCTCAATTTGCTGGCGTGCTATGGGACAGCAGGCGGCAGCTTTCGCCACTTGGCGCGGCCCGAGCAGGCGTATTTCCCCGGCTTCCAATAAAGCTATGGGACAGCACACGCGCCCAAACAGGCGCATACCAAACCCAAAAGCCAAACTCGGAAAAATCAAAATCTCATTTTACCCCGAAGACCAATTAAACCCTTGCAAATGAACAGGTCAGCACCAGACTTTTCCCCTTATGAGACGGGTGTGCAAAGGTTTTATGAATACAAATCTTGCAATCACCCAATGGCTGGCCTCCGTGCTGGGTTCCCACTTTTATTCCAAACCTGAACTTGCGGCTACAGACTGTCCGCCCATGAAAGGAGTTCCCATGAAAACGCATCCCCGAAACACCGTTCTATTCACGCTCGCGGCCGCCGCGCTGATGATGGGTTTGCCGGTCAGGGCGACGGCTCAAACGACGAATTGGGTCATCACCGGCTCACTGCGTACCCCACGCCAGTCGCACACGGCAACGTTGCTGCCCAATGGCAAGGTGCTCATCGCGGGGGGAAATCCCTCCTCCGGCGGTGTAACAAACAGCGCTGAGCTATATGATCCGGCCAGTGGGACATGGACCCTGAGCGGCTCGCTGAACGCCGCGCGCTTTTGGCACACGGCAACACTGCTGCGTAACGGCAAGGTGCTGGTCGCGGGGGGTGATGGCAACGGCTTCTCTCCGGCCAGCGCCGAGCTGTATGATCCGGCCAGCGGGACGTGGACCTTGACAGGCGTGATGGCAAGCGCTCTCCACACGGCAACGTTGCTACCCGATGGAAAGGTGCTCGTCGCCGGGGGGCGGCCTGGCAGCAGCGATACGGCCTACGCCGAGCTGTATGATCCGGCCAGCGGGACGTGGACGAACACCGGCTCGCTGAACACCGCACGCGATTCGCACACGGCGACGTTGCTGCCCAATGGCCATGTGCTGGTAGCAGGAGGCGAAGGTGGCGGCGGTTATCTGGCCAGCGCCGAGCTGTATGATCCGGCCAGCGGGACGTGGACCTTGACCGGCCCAATGAACACCGCCCGCCTAGGTCACACGGCGACATTGCTGCCCAACGGCAAGGTGCTGGTCGCGGGTGGGTTTGTCAGCAGCCTTGTGACTAACAGCGCCGAGCTGTATGATCCGGCCAGCGGGACGTGGACCTTGACCGGTTCAATGAACACTGCCAGGGGAGAGTATTCGGCGACGTTGATACCCAATGGCAAGGTGCTGGTCGCGGGAGGCTCTGATGCCAACGGCTTCTATCTGGCCAGCACCGAGCTATATGATCCGGCCAGCGGAGCATGGACCCTGACCGGCTCGCTGAATTACCACCGCCTGGAACATACGGCGACATTGCTGCCCAATGGCAAGGTGCTGGTCGCGGGGGGCACTGCTTATAATCCCGCCGAACTGTATGATCCGACCAGTGGAGCATGGACAACGACCAGCCCGATGAACACCGCAGTCCGTTCTCACTCAGCCAATTTGCTGCCCAACGGCGATGTTCTCGTCGCTGGGGGGTACGGCAACAGCGGAACGACTAACAGCGCCGAAGCATACTTATACTCTCAGACCAGCGGGACGTGGACGAACACCGGCTCAATGAATATCGCACGCTATGCTCACACTGCCACTTTGCTGGCCGATGGCAAAGTGCTGGTCGCAGCGGGGCATGGTAACGGCGACAATACTATTCTGGCCAGCGCTGAACTCTACGATCCGACCGGCGGGACGTGGACCTTGACCGGCTCGCTAAATACTACAAGGGTGGAGCACACTGCGACATTGCTGCCCGATGGCGAAGCGCTCGTCGTGGGGGGGCTTGACATTAACAACAATTATCTGGCCGGCGCCGAGCTTTTCAATCCGACCAACGGGACATGGACCCTGACCGGCTCGCTGAATACCGCACGCGAAGGTCACACGGCGACATTGCTGCCCAATGGCAAGGTGCTCGTCGCGGGGGGCGTTGGCATCTCTCTTTCGGCCAGCGCGGAACTCTACGATTCGGCCAGCGGGACGTGGACCTTGACCGGCTCGCTAAATACGACAAGGGTGGAGCACACGGCGACATTGCTGCCCGATGGCGAAGTGCTCGTCGTGGGGGGGCTTGACACTAACAACAGTTATCTGGCCAGCGCCGAACTTTTCAATCCGACCAGCGGGACATGGACGCTGACGGGCTCGTTGAACACCGCGCGCGCTTACCACACGGCGACGTTGCTGCGCAACGGCAAGGTGCTCGTCGCGGGAGGCCAATGCAGCAGCAGCACCGGTTTGACTAACGGCGCTGAACTGTATGATCCAGGTAGTGGAACATGGATTTTGACCAGCCCGCTGAACACTGCACGCGAATATCATACGGCGACGTTGCTGCCCAATGGCCATGTGCTGGTAGCAGGAGGCGAAGGTGGCAGCGGTTATCTGGCCAGCGCCGAGTTATTCTATGTCGTCCGCGGGTTTATCCCTTCCTGGCAGCCACAGATTGCCTCATTAACCCCGGCCCTCGCCTTCGGCGGCAGTCTGGTCGTCACCGGTTCCCAATTCCGGGGGTTGTCCGAAGGTTCGGGCGGGAATACTCAGGATTCGCCGGCTGATTATCCGTTGGTGCAAGTGAGACTATTGGGCAACGAGCAGACCCTGTTCCTGCTTGCCACGAACTGGTCCACCAATTCGTTCATTTCCGCCCCGGTAAGTGGTTTGCCGTTGGGCTATGCGCTGGCGACCGTGATCGTCAATGGGATCCCCAGCCCGAGCGCCATTTTCAGCATCGGTGTTCCGGGGGTGTATCCACCCAGCATCACCAACTCAACTGCCAACAGCAGCGTTTCCGGTGGCGGGAATGTGGTTCTGACCGTTGGCGTTCTAGGCACGCCGCCGTTCACCTATCAGTGGTGTTGGAATGGCACGCCGATTACCTGGGCCACCAATGCCACCATGACCATCACCAATGTGGGATCGGCCAATGCCGGGGCCTATACCGTCACCGTCAGCAATCCTACGGGCAGCGTCACCAGTCAACCGACCCTGGTGGCGAGCGTGGACATCAAGCTGTATGCCGGGGTAGTGGTGAACGGCCCGTTGGGGTCGAACTACCTCATCGAAGCCACGTCCAATTTGGCGGGCGGCAATTGGACGACACTGACGAATGTGGCGCTGCCCACGCAACCTTACATTTACATTGATTACAATTCACAGCCATCCCACAGGAAATTGGAAAAAAGTGTTGGCTTGACCATTTGAACCTGCCACAAGGCAGGCATGAAAAACAAAAAAATCAAACCAACACGGTCCCGGTTTAACGTTTTGCGCCAGATTTGCAATCTCATTCCTGCGCATGAAGTCTCCAAAATAGCGCGGGAGACCGGGCTCTGGATAAGTCGCGCACCTTCAGTCCGTGGAGTCACACGGTCAGTTTGCTGGACGCGCAACTCACCCATTGCATCGGACTCAACGATCTGTGCGACTCGCTGCAATTGCATTCCGGGCCGCTGTCCACTTTGCGCGGCGCCAGCGCCCCCAGCCGCAACGGCCTCTCCCACGCCAACCGGGAGCGTCCGGCCCAGATGGCCGAACAACTCTTCTGGCGGGTCCTGGAGCATTTGAAAGCACAGACGCCCGGCTTTGCCGCGGGCCAGCGCCGTGGCCCCGCCTTCCGTTTCAAGATGCCCATCCATGTGATTGATAGCACGACCATGGAACTGGTGGCCAACTGCCTGGACTGGGCCAAGCACCGCCGGCGCAAGGCCGCCGCCAAAACCCATATGCGGTTGAATCTGCAGAATCTTTTGCCCGGTTTTGTCATTGTGGACACTGCCGCCGAGCACGACAACCGACGGGCGCGGGAACTGTGCGCCGACTTGAAGAGCGGCGAAATCGCCTTGTTCGACAAGGGTTATGTGGACTTCGGCCACTTGCGGGATTTGGACGGGCGCGGGGTCTTTTGGGTGACGCGGGCCAAGGAGAACATGGGCTATGAGGTGGTGCGGAAAATGCCCGCCTCCAGAGACCCGAAGATTTTGCGCGACGAAGTGATCGTCCTGAGCAACGAGAACAAACCCGCGCCGGAGTTGATGCGCCGGGTGGTGGCGCTGGTCGAGATTGATGGAGAGGAACGGGAAATGACCTTCCTGACCAACAACCTGGAGTGGAGTCCGCGCAGCGTGGCCGACCTTTACCGCTGCCGCTGGCAGATCGAAGTCTTCTTCAAACAAATCAAGCAGACCTTGCAGTTGGCGGATTTTCTGGGCCACAACGCCAACGCCGTGCGCTGGCAGGTGTGGACGGCGCTGTTGACCTACGTGCTGTTGCGCTACCTCAGTCACCTCTCCAACTGGGCGCACAGCTTCACCCGGCTGTTCACGATTTTGCGGGCGGCGCTCTGGGAGAAATATGATCTGCTCAATTTGCTGGCGTGCTATGGGACAGCAGGCGGCAGCTTTCGCCACTTGGCGCGGCCCGAGCAGGCGTATTTCCCCGGCTTCCAATAAAGCTATGGGACAGCACACGCGCCCAAACAGGCGCATACCAAACCCAAAAGCCAAACTCGGAAAAATCAAAATCTCATTTTACCCCGAAGACCAATTAAACCCTTGCAAATGAACAGGTCAGCACCAGACTTTTCCCCTTATGAGACGGGTGTGATTACAATTCACCGACAAACCGGCAGCAATTCTACCGTGCTGTGCCACAATAACCGGTTGATCTAAAAACGTGCAGGTGCAGATGCAGGTCTGACCCCTTTGATCTTTGTGTCAATAGTGAGGACTGAAACCGGCACACCGGCACTGTCAATTCCCAGAAACGACGCGGAAGAACTTGGCAGGGATCGCATTTGAGATGGCTTCGGTATAGAGCGCGGGTTGGCCGCTGCTGGTAGAACTGTAAACGTCGGTCCACTCCAGGAGATTGGTGGAGGCTTGAATGCGATAGGAGACACCGTCCCACACATTGACAGAGAAGCTGAGCTGATTTGAGGTAATTCGTGGAGAACAAATCGAAGGCGGAATAATTCCGGACTGGAATATCATTCCCTCCGCGCCGCCAATAAGGAATGTCCCATTGCACGCGCAGATGCTGGAATAACAGCCTGGAAACTGAGACTGGTAGTATCCAAATAGACCCAGCGGCCTAGAGGCAGGATAACTTTCGTATCCGTCGTAGCCTTGTTGGGTGGAAGGCAACGCCGAGCCGGTGGCCTGCCAATGCACACCGTCACAGGACTCGAAGGTGGCGCCAGATTGGCCCGAGATGGCAAGGAAAACACCGCAGCAAAATGCGACGCCTGAGAATGCTTCACCGTTCGGATTGGTGTATTGAATTTGCCAGTTCAGACCGTCGGATGAGGTTAGAATGACACCAGAGTAGGATGCGCCGACAAACAGGCCGTCGCCGTAGGCCATTTTGCAGATGGGCTCAGGCGAATTGCTTGGTGCGAGGGACCAGGTAACGCCGTCTGGCGAACTGGCCGCGATGTTTCCAGCGCAGGCATAAACGCCGTTGCCATAGTCCGTGGCGTAGAATGATCCAGCATTGGTCAATGAGACATTGGTCCAATTGAAGCCATCACCGGATGAATAGATGGCGCCGTTGTCGCCGACGGCAAAGAAGAGGCCGTTGGCATATTTGACTCCGTGCAGAGAATTGGTTGTGACTGAGTTGGTCTGCCAGTTGTAGCCGTTGGTGGTGGTGCAGATTCCGGCACTGCTGACGCCAACGAAAACCGCGCTGCTGCAGGCAAGATCGGAAATGCACGTCGGAGCGGGCGCATTGTCGCTGAAAAAAGTCGGCGCATAGCCTGATACCGCCCAATCGGATGCGTTTGTGGACACAATGACGCTGAAATCGGGATAGCCCCACGAGTACCAAAAACTGCCCGACGTGGCGATGCAGAGGTTGGAATTGCAGGCCATGGCGACAACGAATCCACGGCGATCCGGAAGGACTTCGGTCCAATTGGTCGCGTTGGTTGATACGACGATGGACCCGAAGTCACCAACGCCGACGTACTTCCCATTACCGTAGGCAACCGCGTTGAGTCCGTCTTCACAAATCGAAGAGGGTAATTCGGTCCACGTCATGCCGTCTGGTGCGGTGAGAACCACCGCGGGGTGATACTCAAGATCATAACCCGTGTACCCCACCGCAACGAATCCGCCCGCGCCGTGGGCCATGCCGGTGATGATGAAAGACTCGCTGAGGTACCAAAGCGTTTGGTAAGGCGGTGATTGGCCTACGCCGTTGAGCCATTTCGTGCTTCCCCACCTATACCCGCCATGCGTTGAATAGAGAATTTCATCGGTCATAGGTGATGAAAATAGAGGCGCGTTCAAGTCGCCCCCGGCCACAAAAATGAGAACCCCCGTCACTGGCAACAGCGTAGAGATTGTTGGAAGTGCCCACATAAGCTGCGGGAATCTGGCTTATGCCTTGGTCGGTATTGAGAACAGTCCCCGAGGCGCCGACAACAGTGTAGAACGATTGCCAGGTAATCCCGAACAGGTCATTGGATGTTCCTGATGATATTTGGTACCAGTTTGTTCCGTAATCGCAGGCGATGGCGGTGCCCGTATCCCCGACGGCAAGAAACTGCATAAGTGGTGCGGCTGGCGGGCCAACAGCACCCCCGGAGATGGCTCGAAGCGCCGTCGTGGTGATAGCCGGCACTTGGGTCCAATCGTGGCCGTTCGTGGAGGTGATGATGACGCCGTTGTCACCGACGGCCCCATACTCGCCATTGGCGTAGGCAACGCCTCGAAGGCAGACGGAAGTTCCCGAAATCTGATTGGACCAATGAAAACCGTCGGTCGAAGTGATGATGGTGCCATTGTCGCCGACGGCGATGAATTGCCCGGCGCCGTAGGTAACGCCTTCAAGAATGTTTCCCTGGGGATGGGGGAATCGCCAAGCCCAATTGTTCAGCGGATCGGCCAGGCCCTCCATGGCAATCAGAAGAAAACAAATTCTCGACACCCGCCCTAGAAACGTCACAAGGGTAACCAGAAGGCGCAGGCCACAACTATTCCGCCGGTGTTCATTCATTCAACTTCCTCCCTGCGTCAAAGGGGTCACGCATATCTTTGCCCAATTTGGATTTGAAGCACGGCTGTCATTCAGCAGCTCTGGAAGAAAGCTAAAGTGACCCCTCCTAAGCCGTCGAATAATCGTTTTCGATTGCTCTTTCACCTTGACGAACTGTGGTCAGATGATCGTGCCTCTAGTTGCCCACAACTGGCCTGTTTGCGGGACCAGCCCTCCATCTATCCCCAGCCAATCTTACTGAAAGATGGTCTGTTCGCTCTCCAGGAAGCCTTGCAGGTGGCGCAGGCGCGTGGGATGACGCATCTTGCGCAGGGCCTTGGCCTCGATTTGCCGGATGCGCTCGCGCGTCACGTTGTACTGCCGGCCAATCTCCTCCAGCGTCCGCTCGTAGCCGTCCACCAAGCCGAAGCGCATTTCCACAATGCGCCGCTCGCGCTCGGTCAGCGTCGCCAGCACGTCGCTCAAGGTGTCCTTGAGCAAACTGTAGCTGGTCACGTCGGACGGATTGGCGGCTTTTTTGTCCTCGATGAAATCGCCCACGCTGGCGTCGTCGCCGTCGCCCACCGGGGCCTGCAAGGAAACCGATTGCTGCGCCATCTTCAAAATGGCCCGCACCCGTTCCACGGTCAGGTTCAGTTCGTCGGCGATTTCCTCCGGCTCGGCCTCGCGCCCCAGTTCCTGCATGAGGCGCTTCTGCACGCGCATGAGGCGGTTGATCACCTCGATCATGTGGACGGGGATGCGCACGGTGCGGGCCTGGTCGGCCACGGCGCGGGTGATGGCCTGGCGAATCCACCAGATGGCGTAGGTGGAAAATTTGTAGCCGCGCTGGTACTCGAATTTCTCCACGCCCTTCATCAGCCCCATGTTGCCTTCCTGGATCAAATCCAAGAAGGAGAGGCCGCGGTTGGTGTGCTTTTTGGCGATGGAAATGACCAGGCGCAGGTTGGCCGCCGCCATTTCGCATTTGGCCGCGTCGGCCCGGCCGGCGGCCTTTTTCATTTCGGCGTGCGCCGCGGCAAACTGCTCGTGGGGCATGCGCACAAATTTTTCCAGCGCCGCCAGTTTGCGGCGGGCCTCGCCCAGTTGCTGGGTGGTGGAGGCCGATTTGCGCCGCTGCCCCAATTCCTGCAGGGTCCGCAGCGTGGATTGAATCTGGTCGGACACATTGTCGGACACGAGCATGATTTCCTCGGAAACCTTGGGCTTGTAGTAAAACTTGGGGAAATGGGCCTGGAGCGCCTTGTTCAAACGCTCAAATTCCTTGAGGGCCTTGGGGGCCGCCGGCTTGCCGTTGGCGGGAATGGTCTTTTCAAAAGCCGCGTCGAGCTGATCATTGAGCACGCGGGCGCGCTTGACCAGGCGGCGCAAGACGGAGAGATGGGTGGCGCGGCTTTCCACCTTCTTGTCAACAATAACACGGTCAAACCGTTCCCGGGGGGATCGGACAACAGTTTCTCGGCCAGCGCCACATGCTCCTTGCCGGTGAAGCCGAAGCGGAAGAGAATGCGCCGGGCCTCCGTTTCGCCTTCTTCGATCCGTTTGCAAATCGCCACTTCCTGCTCGCGGGTGAGCAAGGGCACCTTGCCCATCTGGCGCAGATACATCTGCACCGGGTCGTCCAAAATATCCAGGCGGCTTTCCTCCTCCTCCTCCACCGGTTCCACCGGTTTGGGCCGCTCCAGATCGGGCGCCTCCACGATTTCCACCTCGAAGCCCCGCAGTTTGGAATAAATCGCGTCCAGCACTTCCGGCGTCACCACCTCGTCGGGCAAGGCGTCGTTGATGTCGTCGTAAGTCAGGTAACCCTGGTCTTGCGCGATGCGCAGAAGGTCCTTGATCTTCTCGACGATGACGGGCGAATCCACCGTCACCGCTCCCGCCGGCAAACCAGCGGTGGGAGAACCAGCCGCCGTCGCGGGCGGGTGATGGCCGTGGCTGGCCAGGCCGTTGCCGTTTTTTGCCTTGCCGCTGGTTTGAGCATCGAAGCTAAAGCGAGGCTTTTTCGCCACCGCCCCCTTCTTGCTGGAGGTGGTAAGGGACTTGCCAAGGCTCGGGCCTTTCACCAGGTTGATTCTCTTTCTGGACATAATATTCTGACACCTTTTCAGGATTTGGGTTCATTAAAAGACGGCAATTTTTGCCGTTTGCAAATCCCGCAAAAAAAGGCGCGATTTCGCAAATTCGGAACGCCCCATGAGCCGCATGGCGCCCAAACCAGTCTAACCGCCGCCGCGGCATTAGAATACATAGTGTTACGATTATGTCAAAGACAGAAATGCAATAAATTGGCGATTTGGCGGCCGATTTGGGCTGTTTTTTATGTAAGTACTTGGAGTCGAAACACTTGCTAATACAAAAAGAATTTAACATTTACAACGATTTTTCATCACCTTGGCGGGCTTATTTGGGGCAGAACACAACGGCTTGTGGTCATCCCGGAGCAATACACCACCCAGAGCCTTTCCGGTGTGGCTTTGCGGCGACGCCGCCACCTGTTCCGGCGTGCCTTGGACCACTATTCGACCGCCTTCCTCGCCCCCTTCCGGTCCCAGATCAACGACCCAATCCGCCGATTTAATCACATCCAAATTGTGCTCGATCACCAGTGCCGAATGGCCCGCCCCGACCAGCCGTTGAAAAACCTTGAGCAGCACCCGCACATCATCAAAATGCAATCCCGTCGTCGGCTCATCAAATATGAACAGCGCCGGTTTCTCGGCGCCTTTCTCCATCCTCCCTTTTTCATCCTCCGCACCCGCTTCATTGGCGCCGCATCGCGCCAAGTGGCTGACCAGTTTCAACCGCTGGCTCTCCCCGCCGGACAAAGTGTTGATAGGCTGGCCCAGCCGCACATAACCCAGCCCGACTTCCTGCAAAAGTCGCAGACTGGCCGCCGCGCGCGCTGCGTGGCGGGATGGGCCAAAGTCGTTCAACCATTGGATGGCTTCATCCACCGTCGCTTCCAATAAATCGGCGATGTTCCAACGGCGGTGGCCGGCCGACTCCGCCGTGACTTGGAGAATGTGCGCACGGTAGCGCCGCCCGTTGCAATCCGGGCAACGGACAAACACATCGCTCAGAAACTGCATTTCGATTTTTTCAAAACCGGCGCCCCGGCAGCGTTCGCACTGGCCCTGCGCGGAATTGAAACTGAAGGCGCTGGCGCTCAAGCCGCGCTGCAGGGCGCCGGCCGTCCGGGCAAACAACTCGCGAATTTCGTCAAACGCCCCGATATAAACCGCCGGATTGGAGCGCGGCGTCCGGCCCAGCAAAGATTGGTCCACCGCGACGACGCGCCCCAGGTGCTGCCATCCTTCCAGCAAAGGGCCGGCTGCTCTGGCCGCACCGGCCTCAGGCGTTTCGCCGGCTTGGTCTTCCGCGGCGCCCGCGCCGGCCGGTTCCCCGGCCAGCCGTTCCTGCAAGGCTGGCAGCAGCACCTCGCGCACCAGGGTGCTCTTGCCCGAGCCGCTCACCCCGGTCACACAAACCAGCCGGCCCAGGGGAATTTCCACGGTCACGTCCCGCAAATTATGCAAATTCGCCCCGCGCAAAATCAGTCCGGGCATGGCTGAGGTTCCGCCTGCGCCCCGCAAAGAAACCGGCCGCCGCGCGGGGATTTCAATCTGCTTTTTCCCCGCCAGGTATTGCCCCGTCAACGACTGCGGCGCGCGCAGAATTTCCGGGTAAGTCCCTTGAAAAACCACCCGGCCGCCCGAGGCGCCGTGGCCGGGGCCCAGGTCAATGATGTGATCCGCCGCCCGCAAGACACCCGCCTCGTGTTCCACCAGCGCGACCGTGTTGCCGGCGTCGCGCAACTGCCGCACGATGCGCACCAGCCGGGCGGTGTCGCGCGGATGCAAGCCCACGCTCGGTTCGTCCAGCACAAACAAAGTGTTGACGAGCCGCGAACCCAGGCAACTGGTCAGGCTGACCCGCTCGGTTTCGCCGCCGGAGAGCGAACGGGTCGAGCGATCCAGGCCCAGGTAACCCAGCCCCGCGTCCAGCAAAAAGGCCAGCCGGGAACGGACTTCGTGGAGCGCCAGTTGGCGCGAATCGGACGCCTTGGCCCCGGCAGGCCCGCGATCAGCCCATCCACAAAGCGCAGGGCCTCCCGCACTGGCAGCCGGTAAAAATCCGCCAGCGTCAGGCCGCCTCCGCCTTCCGGCGCGTGCATCCGGTACAGCAGCGTCTCCGGTTGAAACCGGGTGCCGTGGCAAGCGGGGCAGGGATTATACTTGCGATAGCGGGCCAGCAGCACGCGGACGTGCATTTTATAGGCCTTGGATTCCAGCCAGCGAAAATACCCTTTGACGCCATACCAGGCGCGCGGCCACTCATGGGCCTTGTCCTGGCCATAGCCCGGGTCGCCCTCCACCACCCAGTCCTGCCATTTTTTGGGCAAATCCCCGAAAGCCACTTCCACCGGCACTTGGCGCAGCTTGGCGAACTTCAACAAATCCGCCTGGCATTCCAGCCCGGTCTTGGTCTGCCACGGTTTAACCGCCCCGCCCGCCAAAGTTTTGGAGCGGTCTGGAATGGCGGCGTTGTAATCTATGGCGATGACCCGGCCAAAACCTTTGCAGGCCGGGCACGCCCCCGTCGGATGATTGAAACTGAACAAAGCCGGCGACGGCTCGCGATACTCCAGGTCGCACGCCGCGCAGTGCCGGCGGTTGGAAAAATGTTTCACCTCCGCAATCCCTCCCTTCTCCGCCAGCAGGTGAACGGCCAGTTTGCCTTTGCCAAAATGATACGCCTGCTCGCACCCCTCGACAAACCGCGCCCGGTTGGACTCTTTCAATTTCACCCGGTCCTGAATCACCGTCAAGCGGGCGGGCGGCGAACCTTGCAGGCGCGCCAGCGCCTGGTCCAGCGCCACCACTGCCCCGTCCAGCAGCAGCCGCTGATAGCCCTGGCGCCCGACCAGCGCCAGCGATTCTTCCAGCGAGAATTTCCCGCTCAATTCCAGCGTGAACGTCACCAGCGTTTCCGCCTCCGCCGCCTGCGCGCGCAGGACCGGCCAGATTTTCTGGGGCGGTTCCTGCTCCACCGGCCGGCCGCAACCGCGGCAATGCAAGCGCGCCAGTTGCGCCCAGAAAACCTTCGTGTAATCGGCGATCTCCGTCATCGTCCCGACGGTCGAGCGGGTGGACTTGACGCTGTTGCGCTGCTCGATGGCGATGGCCGGCGGAATCCCCTCGATGCGGCGCGCCTGCGGCTTGTCCATCCGGTCCAAAAACTGCCGCGCGTAGGGCGAAAAAGTTTCGATATAACGCCGCTGCCCCTCCGCAAAAAGCGTTTCAAAGGCCAGCGAACTTTTTCCCGACCCGCTCAACCCCGAGATGACCACCAATTTCCGCAAGGGCACGTCCAGGTCAATATTCTTCAAATTATTTTGCCGCACCCCCCGGAGGCGGATGCAGTCCGGCGCTTTTTTCCTCATGCAGCCCAAAACGTAATCCGCCTCCCCGCCCTGTCAAACCGCAACCACGGCCAATCCAGCCCAATCCTCATCGGGGAAATTTTGGGATGCGGATTGAAATAATGATGTATAATGGGAAGGAAAAGCGCTACCATCAAACCAACGGCTCGAATTGTAATATGACAGCAATCGCCAAGAAGATTGAAGAAGAGATCCAGCATCTGCCATTGGAGGACATGCTGGCTCTCCATGAGCATCTCATCATGTCCATCCATGAACGCGAAGAAGCCCGGAGTCTTGATCCGGCTTTCAGGAACGACATTCAGCGGCGCATAGACGAAATTGATTCCGGTAAAGTTCAAGGCGTGGATGCGCTGGAGGCACTCAAAAAGATGTAAATGCCGCGCCCAGGCAAACCAGTTCAACTGCACCCGGAAGCGCGAGCCGAGTTGCAGGAATCGGTCAATTTTTACCGGAACCGCGGCGGTGAACACAGGGTGGAGCGGTTCAAACAGCGAGTGGCGGACGGCCTGAATATCATCGCGTCCCAACCGGAAGGCCATCCGCCCGAACCGGGTTTGGTGGGTGTCCAGAGACTGCGGCTCAAGCAATTCCCTTTTTCGGTAGTGGGCTACTTTGAAATTCAGCCATGAAGGCCACATTTGCAAACCGGGCATATTCGCACGTCTTTTCCCGCCAGCGGGTTTTTGCATTGGGGGCAGACATATTTGACGGCCAGTTTACTGCCCCAATAAATCAATCCCAAACCAAGGAATATCGGAACAATGAGCCAAAACCCAAAAATAATCACCAGAACGCCTACGCCTTGAATCAGGCACCCGCCCCCGGCCATTTCGATCTTTTTTTCGATTTGATATTCCGGGGCGGTTTGTGGCGTGAAATTTGGCGGGGATTGAGCCTCATCGGCCCACAAGAGGATGTTTTGGCCGCAATGCGGGCATGGTGATTCCTGCCCTTTTGCCTCACTTGGAAACTCAATCCAACCACCACAACCCCCGCACTTCATTTTTAGGTAATCCATATTAGCATGGTTGACATCGGGCGTTTTGTGAGATGAAAACCCCTAAACCCTTAATGTCTTTGCACTTAAAAAAAGGAAAAACGGTGCTTGTGATTTGCAACAAACGAACCGCCTCAGTTTCCCTTTCTGAAAGAATGGTTATTGCCTTCATTTGTGGTTTGGCTAGTTCCGTATCAAAGTCAGTATCTTTACGACCTTCCGTTTCGGCAGCCCGGTTTGGAGCTTGGTATCTCGCAGGGCGATTAAAACCTGCTGATATGCCTCGGCATAACTCAATTGGCGGTAAGCCTTAATATGGAAGGTGATATTGTTTTCGTCGTCTTCAAAAATAGTCAATATAGGCGGCTCAATCATGTGCCAATTAAAGCCACAACCTCTTCCAAAGTCCAGACGTGATCGGTCAAACCGGCTTCCATTGCCGGGGTGACGCGCAAGGTTGTGTGAATCCGGCAAAAATTGTAGTGCATGAAGTGGATTGCGGCATGGTGCTTGTGGTTTTCGAGCTTTTTTGAAAAAGCATTCGTAAGCCGGGTGAACCGCCGATTGCCCATGCGGACGCTCAAGTTTTGCCGTTCAATGTGGCTAGTGGAAACCAAACGGCTGTCTGGATTGCCGCTAATGCGGTTTTTCCGTGCCCCGATGCAAACGGGCGGGGAATAACGGACTTCTGTGGCCGGGCCGTGTTCGTTGCCGTATAGTTTTACGAGTTGCGCGTAGTCAATCTCAGAGCCAAAGGCATCCTCCACGGCTTGCACGTAGCATTTCAGCCCGTCTGAGGTCAATTGGACGCGGCTGGCGAGCCTTCCCGCAAGGTCATTGATAAACGTGTAAGCATCTGTGGCATCCCGCTTCCCGCAATGGAAGCACGGAATCAGCTTTGTGTCGGAATCCATCGCAATCCAAGTCCATGTGTCGCCAAGCCCCTCCGCGCCTTTCAAATGTTCCGGCACATTGGCTTGCTTGCATCGCGTAAAGCTCCAAAGCTCGTCAACCTGCAAAACCTTGCACGGCAGGCTCCGCATGATTTTGTCCATGAAAGCGGCACAGGCCGTGCCAGCGGAAACCAGCATTCTTTCCACGGTCTTTTTGGCCGCCCCGGTCAGGCGGGTTGTGGAGCGCATGGAGCATCCCTCCACCAGGCAATTGAGGATTTGAGCGCGTTTATCGGTTGCGAGTATATTCATATTTTTCTTTCGTTGGATTTACCATACGTGAACCGCTTTACGTATGCAACTGGTTTATTTGAGTTTATCTTCACCATTTTAATCGTGTTGGCACGGCTTATGCGACAACCGCTTTACATATTCACGCTTGACATTATGCGAAAAGCGGTTATCGTGGAGCGTATGAATAGAACAGCCCAAAAATTAGGGCGCATGGCACGCGGCGTTAAAAAGACACTGACGCCAGCCCAACGCCAGGCCGCCGCTGAACGCGCACGCGGCCTTGCCGCAATACGATGGCGCGGTCATGTCAAAAATACTACCAGAAAAACCTTGCATTCTCACATCCGGCGTGGCAAGATTGCGCCAGTAAATGGTGGAACCAGTGGGAGTTGAACCCTCACTGCTCACACAGTGCCCCTCGCGGTCTAAACCCGCATTACGGCATCCGGCCAACGGGGACTGGCCCCACTATGTTACGCCTACGGCGGTCAGGTTGCCTTACGAGCATTATCACCTGACCGCCGTTGCCCTATGTCTGGCGGTCACGTACGGCGTTTTGATTTACGTGAGCGCTATCGTTTTAGTTTCATAATCACAAAAAGAAAACCGCCTCAGTTCCAACTCGAAAAACCCAGGCGGGGCATTTTGGAACCAAAGCGGTTTCTAGATCAGTTCGCCTGCAAACGGTTTCGAGGCCGTGGGTTTTGACACCCAAAATCAAAGAACAAATTCACCTACACCCGTCGTTTATCAGCGGAGGCGGGGCAGTCAAGGGTTTTTTATTAAAAACCGAGAGCATCATAAACCGCACCTGGATTTGTGCAAGCACTTATTTTCGTAACATATTGATGTAACAGGTGTTACGTATGCTTGATGAGTCTTTTTTTGTGCTTGGTGAGTCCCGTTTGGATGCTTGGTGAGGGCGATTTTATGCTTGGTGAGTGTTTGTTGATGCTAGATGAGAATTTTTTGGGTGTTTTTCCCTCTTTTGAAATTTTCTTCAAAACTGGTTTTTTGGTGTGTTTCCACCGTGCTGCCGCCGCAATCTTTGCCCTTCTATGGCGTCTGAGTCGTGACCACTGAAAGAATATCCACTCCATATTAAGATATTCATCATTGGTAAACCCGTGTTCGCTGTAATGCTTTACGATTGTTTCCGCTGTCCAATTTCCATCCCTAAACTTTGGGTTTGTCATCTCTATGATTGCCTCGTGAGGTGGAAGTGTTGGAGGAGTTAAAAGGCGCTGCTTCCACCAGGGAAGAAAATCCAGAAAGAATTTCATCCGTCGTTTGAGTGTGCGAGCACTTCCGATCTGACCGCCCACAATTCGCCTCAGAAATTCATTGAGGCTCACCGGGAAGATCAAAGGCTTAGGCACTCCGAAATAAAGCCCAAATCCCGCCCATGAAGAAAGCCCGAAATTACCGCTTTTTCTTGGGTTTTTTGACGGGCGGGGCGATAATTGGCTGGTTGCTCAGGGCGATCACGTCCTGCATGATGGAGTGCATCCGCATGTTGGCGTCTGCCGGGCGACGTTTTTTGGCTTGTTTCGTCATGCCGCCAGCTTACCATGCCAGGGCGGGCGGGCGAAAAGAAAATTCAAAGTAGCCCACTACCCCTTTTTCCCTTATCTTTGTCAACCGAACTGAGTATGTTTGGGTGGTGGCCGTCGCTCATGGAAGCCAGGCGTCCGGGCTATTGGAAAAATCGAATTGCGGAAGTCGGCCCATGACACAGCGGCCAACGGCACCTTTGGAGTGAGTCGCCTTTGACGGCGCTAAAACATCCGCCCATAGATGGCATCTTCCGGATTATTCCAGAATTCGAAGGCCGGTTCTGCCAACCGGGACCAGGCCAAATCGTCCAGCGAGATCTTCAGATGCCGCGGGAGAATTCGGAGCAACTCCACCTGCTCTTTCACATCCAGTGAGGTGGACCCCATCCTTTAGACCACGGAGCGCGGAGAATAAGATAGACTCTGGAGGTCCGCTGTCATTTGTATTTTTGTTTGTCTGTTGTTCATTCCGCGCTTCCAAACCCTTTCGAAAGAGAGAACGAGCCGCGCCTGGCACCGCCCGTCCTCCCTCTCCGTTTTCTTAGGGTTTCCAACCTTACCGCCGCAGGCGGTCTGATTTCAAGTTTTTCCGGCCGGCCGAGCCCTCCTTGGGCTGCATCGCTTCCCATCGGGCCGGTTGGGCTCCGTAGGCCCCGGGATCAGAATACACGGCCGCGGGCGTCGCATAGTGCAAAGCCGCGTGCGGACGCAACCGGTTGTAATCCTCAAACCAGCGCGCCAGCCCGCGCCCGGCCTCGATCCCGTCCAGGTAATCTTGCAGATATATGTCCTCATGCTTGACGCTCCGCCACAACCGCTCGATAAACCGGTTGTCCATCCACCGCCCCCGGCCATCCATGCTCACGTCCACCCCCGCCGATTCCACCGCGTCAATATACAGCGGCGAAGTGAACTGCGACCCCTGGTCGGTGTTGGCGATCAGCGGGGCCTTCCGCCCGCTCTGCAGCGCCGCTTCCCAGGCGTCCACGCAGAAGGCGCTCTCCAACGTGTTGCTCAAGCGCCACGCCAGCACATACCGGCTCCACCAATCCATCACCGCCACCAGATACATAAACCCCTGTGCCATCGGCACATAGGTGATGTCCGCGCACCAAGCCTGATCGGGCCCGGTGATCTCCAACTCGCCCAACAGATACGGATAGATCTGATGGCCCGGCCCCGGCAGGCTGGTCCGGGGTTTGCGGTAGATGGCCTCGATGCCCATGACCCGCAACAGCCGCACCACCCGCTTGCGATTGACTTCCCAGCCCTCCCGGCCCAACAGCACCCGCAACTTGCGGCTGCCATAGACCGGATGGTCCAAGTGCAACTGGTCCAAACGCCGCATCAGCGCCAGATTCTCCGGCGTCTCGGGGCACGGTTGGTAATAGTAACTGCTCCGGCATAAATCCAGCAGGTCGCACTGATGCCGCACGCTCACCTGCGCATCCGGGCCGACCAACTCCGCCAGGCTCTTTAAAGGCCCAGTTGTTTGGATTTTTTTTTCAGCCAGTCCAGGTCCACCGTCAACTGCCCGATCTTCTGGTGCAATTGCCCGATCAACTCCTCCTGGTCTGCGCTGCCCGCATGCCCCGCCTCAAACAGGTCGGGCAACCGGTCGCGAATCGTCGCTTTCCATTGCGTGACCTGGGTCGGATGCACCGCGTACTCTCGCGCCAGCTGCGCGACCGTCTTAAGCCCCACCAGGGCTTCGAATCCCACTTTGGCCTTGAAGGCCGCACTGTGCCGCTTCCGTTTTGTTTTCATCAGTCTGCTTTCTCTCATTTCCAGCAGACCAACAAAAGTCTATCTTCTTCAGCAGTGGTCTAGTTTTTGGGGACCCCCTCACAGTTTATCAATGGCCGCGCTGATTTCGACGACAGTGCTCATACCGAAACGTTATCGCTCACTGAGAGTAAAAGCAAGCCGCCAAACCGCTCTCCGCACGAAGTTTAAATCATAACGACGCGCTTCGTTTCCGCTCGCGCCTCCAAAAAAAACTGGCGCAGCCCGCCCTCTTCACCCAACATCCCTGCGTTCGACTGGCATGAAAGCAAAAATTATTGTCACTCCCAAAAAGGCCGTGCTCGACCCGCAAGGCAAAACCGTGGCCAACGCCCTGGAACAAATGGGCTACAAGGGCCTGGGCGCCGTCCACGTCGGCAAATACCTCGAAATCGAGCTGCCCGCCGGCGACCGGGAATCCTGGCGCCGGCAGCTCGACGAGGCCTGCCATAGAATCCTTAGCAACCCCGTCATCGAGGATTATCAACTGGAAATCGAGCCATGAATTTCGCCGTCCTGCAATTCCCCGCCTCCAACTGCGACCAGGACGCCCTCCATGTCCTCCAGAACGTGCTCGGCCATTCCGCCCGGCTGCTCTGGCACAAGGACCATTCCCTGGCCGGCTGCGACGGCGTGATCATTCCCGGCGGCTTCAGCTACGGCGATTATTTGCGCACCGGGGCGATTGCCCGTTTCAGCCCCATCATGCAGGCCGTGCAGGCCTTTGCCGCGCAAGGCGGCCCGGTGCTGGGCATCTGCAACGGCTTTCAAATCCTGTGCGAAGCCGGCCTCCTGCCCGGCGCCTTGATCCGCAACCGCTCCCTCCAATTCCGTTGCGAGCACATTTTCCTGAAAACCGCCGCGCACGACAGTCCCTTCACCGGCAAAATTCCCGAAGGCAAACTGCTGCGCATTCCCATTGCCCACGGCGAAGGCTGTTATTTCGCCGACGACGCCACCCTGGAGAAACTCAAGGCCGGCCGTCAAATCCTCTGGCAATACGTCAACGCCGCCGGTGAACTCACCGACCAGTCCAATCCCAACGGTTCCCTGCGCAACATCGCCGGCATCTGCAACCCCGCGCGCAACGTGGCCGGCCTCATGCCCCACCCCGAACGCGCCAGCGAACCGCTCCTGGGCAGCGCCGACGGCCTATTGATTTTCGACAGCCTGGTCTCCTGGCTCCAAGCCAAACTCGCCCAAGCGGCGTGATAAAAGCCTGTGAAAATCGACAAGAATATGCGTTATACAATCCTCCTTGAACACGGGCCGAAAAACTTCAGCGCCTATGCGCCGGATTTCGCCGGCTGTGTCGCTGCCGCGGCCACGGAACAGGAAACCCTGGCGCTGATGAAAGAAGCCTTGGAAATGCACATCGAAGACATGCGTGAACGGGGCGAACCCATCCCGAAGCCTGGCGCCATGCGAGAAATCGAGATTGCCGCAAAGTAGGACCGCCCCGCAAATGAGAATCCCGCATCCCA
The DNA here is from genome assembly GCA_963707025.1 of uncultured Verrucomicrobiae bacterium. Lineage (GTDB taxonomy): Bacteria > Verrucomicrobiota > Verrucomicrobiia > Limisphaerales > Palsa-1400 > JBEKOF01. The sequence continues at coordinate 70,966 of CAVPOM010000017.1, forward strand.
TTCCTTATCAAGGCAGCAAGCGGGGTCTGGCTTCAGCGATATTGGCTTACTTCCCCGATCCAATGGGCCGCCTGATTGAACCATTTGCCGGTTCCGCCGCGCTCACCCTGGCCGCAGCTTCCCGTGGTCTTGCTTCCGGCTATGTTATCAACGACTTGAACGAGCCGTTGATGAACCTGTGGCGCGCCATCATCAACTCACCGGAGCGGCTGGCCCGCCAGTACGAATCCCTCTGGAAAGCTCAACACGCCGAAGACCGCCGCCGCTATTACGATGCGGTCCGCGACGAATTCAATCGCACAGGCCAGCCGGAACACCTGCTCTACTTGCTCGCGCGTTGCGTGAAAGCCTCCGTGCGCTACAATACCAGCGGTGCATTCAACCAAAGCCCGGACAATCGCCGCATGGGCGCTCTGCCCGCGACCCTGCGCGAGCATATTTTCGGCGCGTCCCGTTTGCTTAAAGGGCGCACCGAGTGCCGTTCCCAGGATTACAAGGAAGTGCTCGCCGAAGCCGGGGCCGGCGATCTGATTTACATGGATCCCCCTTACCAGGGCGTCTGCGCCAACCGCGACCCGCGATATTTGAAGTCCATTTTATTTGACGATTTTGTTGAGCAATTGGATTCGTTGAATTGCCGCAACATGAGCTATCTCGTCAGCTACGACGGCAAAACGGGAGAAAAGACTCATGGTCGCCGGCTTCCGCCGCGGCTCGGTTTGCATCTGGTGGAACTCGAAGCTGGCCGCTCCTCGCAAGCAACCTTGCTCGGCCGCCGCGAGGCGACAGTTGAATCCCTCTACATTTCACCGGCCCTTGCTGAACGCTTGCATCCTGACCGCCATCGCTTCCCGGCGGGCCATCGGTTTATTGGGGCTCCGTGCTCCCGCACCATCCCAAACGGCAGGGTGAGTCTCCGTCGAACCCGGACTAATGCCCTTCAGCGTCCGTTCGCAAGCAGTCAGGAATTCACGGCTCGAACTGAGTCTCGCCCTCCCGTCTGAAAAAAGCACAAAACATTGTGGTAAAAGCCTGTGAAAATCCGGGAAATCATCCGGCGAATAGAAGAGGACGGCTGGTTCCTGGTGCGGACTCGTGGCAGTCATCGTCAATATCACCATGCAACGAAGCCAGGCACTGTGACAATTGCCGGACATCCGGGAGAAGATTTGCACCCGAAGACCTTAAATAGTATTCTGAGACAATCAGGACTCAAATAAATATGCGTTATACAATCCTCATTGAGCACGGGCCGAAAAACTTCAGCGCCTATGCGCCGGATTTCCCCGGCTGTGTCGCTGCCGCGGCCACCGAACAGGAAACATTGGCACTAATGAAGGAAGCCTTGGAAATGCACATCGAAGATATGCGTGAGCGAGGCGAACCCATCCCGCAGCCAAGCGCCATGCGAGAAATCGAAATTGCCGCATGAGCTTGGCATCACACTTTCCATGCAGCGAAAACTCCCAGCGCCACGCAACGAACGCGAGTACCGCCAACTCGTGAAACTCCTCGATCGTCTCGTTGACGAAGTGGGCGAGGACGAAAACCATCCGCTCGCTTCCATGATGGAAGTTCTTGGCGTCCTTATCGAAGAATACGAGGACGAGCATGTGGCGGAACTGGCGTGATTATCATGGCGAACGATTGGTTCAGAAAAACAAGTTGGAGTGAGGCCGACCAAGCTGATTACTTTGCTCGCCTCAAAAGAAGCCGCGGCGCGGGCAACAAAGCACAATATTTGCGAATTCAAGCCATTTATCTTGAAGGCGTCGGTTCACCAGAACTTCTGCGGTCGGCGATCACACTTTTGGACAAAATGCTTGGTGAATTTCCAGATTCAATCGAATTGGCTTCTGCTTACGGCCAGAAAGCAAGCTGTTTGGCTAAACTCGGTGAACTTGATCAGGCCCTTGTTTTTTATCGTTGCGCTCTTGAGAGGGAGCGCAGATTTCCACATGTGCGAACTCAGGCTTATATTGAGTTTGGAAAACTTGTGGTCGAAAATGAGTTGGCACAGCTTTTCGACGAAACTTTAGCAGTGCTTGATGAACGTAAGTTAAGTGAATTCCAGTTTCCCGTTGAAATTTATCAAACATTCGGAATTCGCGCGATTATGGCAGCGCAAAAGGGAGAAACCGAAAAGGCCAGGGCGCTCGCCAACGTTGCCCTTGAAGCTGCGGCCAAAACTCATTCGGGTCTTCGATATCATCCAACGGTCGGACTGGTGCAAGACCGAGAGTCCAAATTCGACAAGTCCATTGAAACAATTGCCGCAAATCACATTCAGAGCTTTGCAAAAAGATTTAATCCATGACCGAACCCGCCATCACCCCTGAACTGGTCCAACTGCACAGCCTCACCCTGGACGGGCGCGCGGTTTCGCGGAAGGTTTGATTCCGTGAAAACCCTGTCCCTCCAGCGAAAAAATTCCGCCGTCCATCGCACCACACAAAGCGGGGGGCGGTCGAGTTACAACGCCTGGTCGGGCGGCATCGCGGCCTTGCTGGAGGAAGCGCGCCGCCAATCCGCCCGCTCTGTCAACGTCATCCTTACCGCGACCTACTGGGAAATCGGCCGCCGCATCGTGCAGTTCGCGCAGCAAGGCGAGAAGCGGGCGGAGTATGGAGATGAGGTGTTGGAACGCCTTTCCCGCGATCTAACAAAAAAATTTGGCCGCGGATTCTCCCGGCAAAACCTTCAGCAAATACGCCAGTTCTACGCTTTTAATCCACCAGAAAAGATTTGCCAGACACTGTCTGGCAAATTGGTGAAGGATGTGCAAAGCAGCATCGAAAATGTTCAGAACACCGTCTGAACAATTCATGACGCTTCAAATTTGCCAGACGCTGTCTGGCACCTCCGCCGGGCCAATTCGCGCCACAGCGTCGCGTAAATCTGAACTTGACCTCGCGTTCTACCTCGAAGCCCTGTGCCACGCCTTTCCGCTATCGTGGTCGCATTACGTTCGTTTGCTCACCGTGGAGAAACCGGAAGCGCGCCAGTTTTACGAAACCGAATCCCTGCGCGGCGGCTGGAGCGTGCGTCAGTTGGATCGCCAAATCAGCACGCTCTTTTACGAGCGCACCGCGCTGTCGAAGAATAAAGCCAGGCTGCTCACCACCGGCGCAAAGGCGCGCCCCGAAGACGCCGTGAGCGCGGAGGAGGAAATCAAAAGCCCCTACGTTCTGGAATTCTTGAACCTGCGCGATGACTATGCCGAAAGCGATTTGGAGGACGCTCTCGTCCGCCATCTCGAAGCGTTTCTGCTGGAGTTGGGAAACGATTTCACCTTCGTCGCGCGGCGGAAGCGGATTCGCGTCGGCAAGCAATGGTATCGCATTGACCTGTTGCTGTTTCATCGCCGGCTGCGCTGCCTGTTCATTTTCGATTTGAAGCTGGGCCGTTTCACGCACGCGGACGCGGGTCAGATGAATTTGTATGTGAATTACGCCGCCGGGCATCTGACATTGCCGGAGGAAAATCCGCCCGTCGGCCTCGTGTTGTGTTCCGAACACGACGAAGCCGTGGCGCGCTATTCGATGGGCAACCTGACCAACAAAATTCTCGCCGCGCAATACAAGCTGGCCTTGCCTGACCTGCGCCTGCTGGAAAAAGAAATTGAGAAGACGCGCCGCCTGCTCGAATCTCCCGCACGGCGGATGCGCCAAAAATAATCAAGCCATGACCGAACCCGCCATCACCCCCGAACTGGTTGCCAAAGCACAACCTCACGCCGGAGGAGTACGAGAAGATCAAGGACATTCTCGGCCGCGAGCCGAGCTACACCGAACTGGGCATTTTCTCCGTGATGTGGAGCGAGCATTGCAGCTACAAAAACACCCGCCCGCTGCTCAAAACCTTTCCCACCAAGTCGCCGAAAATCCTCGTCGGCGCGGGCGAGGAAAACGCCGGCATCATTGACATCGGCGACGGCCTGGCCATCGCGTTCAAGATCGAGTCGCACAACCATCCGAGCGCGGTCGAGCCGTTTCAGGGCGCGGCCACCGGCGTCGGCGGCATCATCCGCGACATCTTCACCATGGGCGCGCGGCCGATTTGCTCGGTCAATTCGCTGCGCTTCGGGCCGATCACGAGTGCAGCGACGTATCTCATTCGAATCCGACAATCAGAGCTCGACACATCGCTGCTACGAATCGGCGAACCGCATTGCCAAACAACCGCCGCCTCTTCGCCGGCGTGGTCAGCCGGCATCGCGCATTACGGCAATTGCTTCGGCATTCCGACCATCGCCGGCGAGGTTTATTTCGACAAATCCTACGAGGGCAATCCGCTGGTCAACGCCTTCTGCCTCGGCGTGCTGCGCCACGAACAAATCGCGCGCGGCGCGGCCAAGGGCATCGGCAATCCGGTCTTCTACGTCGGCCCGGCCACCGGCCGCGACGGCCTGGCCGGCGCGGCGTTTGCCTCGCAGGATTTGACCGAGGAATCCGCCGAGCAACAGCGCGGCGCGGTGCAGGTGGGCGATCCGTTCATGGAAAAACTCGTGTGCGAAGCCTGCCTGGAATTGCTCGCCACCGGCGCGGTCGCCGGCATCCAGGACATGGGCGCGGCGGGCTTGACCTGCTCGACCTGCGAAACCGCCGCCCGCGCCGGCACGGGCATCGAAATCGAATTGGACAAGGTCCCGCAACGCGCGCCGAACATGACGCAGCTACGAAATCATGCTCTAGCGAATCGCAGGAGCGGATGCTCATCATCGTCCACAAGGGCCGCGAGGAGGAAGTGAAACGCATTTTCGACAAATGGGATTTGCCGTGGGCGGAGATCGGCTTCGTCACCGACACCGGCCGCATGGTGGTGAGGCACCATGGCAAGGTCGTGGCCGACATTCCGGCCAAAAAAATCGCCGACGAATCGCCGGTTTATCAGCGCGAAGCGCAGCGAACCGGAGTATTTGAAGGAAGTCCGCGCGTTCCGGCTCGACGGAATTGCCGGACACCCAGGACCCCGCCGACGCGATCTCAAGACACTGCTGGCCTGGCCGACCATCGCCTCGAAGAACTGGGTTTACCGCCAATACGACCACATGGTGCGCGACGGCTCGGTGGTTTGCCCCGGCAGCGACGCGGCCGTCCTGCGCATCAAGGCCGATTCGCTGCCCGCGCCGGCGCCGACGCGCCGGACGCCGCCCGCGCCTGGAAAAATTCATCGCCCTGACGGTGGATGGCAACGGCGCCTACGTTTATCTCGATCCCTACGAAGGCGGCAAAATCGTCGTGGCCGAAGCGGCCCGCAATCTGGCCTGTTCCGGCGCCGTGCCGCTGGGCGCGACCGACAATCTCAACTTCGCCAGCCCGCTCAAGCCGGAATTGTTCTGGCAGCTCAAGGAATCCGTGCGCGGCCTGGCCGAAGCCTGCCGGGCGTTCAACGCGCCGGTCACCGGCGGCAATTGCTCGCCTCTACAACCAAAGCCCCAACGGCCCGATTGATCCCGACGCCCGACGGTCGCCGTGGTCGGCCTGATCGAAAAGCCGGAGCACATCACGACGCAATGGTTCAAGGACGAAGGCGACGCGATCATCCTGCTGGGCGACATTGTGGACACAGGCCGATCCGCTGCTCGGTCTGGGCGGCTCGGCTTATTTGCAAGCTGATTCACGGCCTGAAAACCGGCACGCCGCCGCGTTGCGATCTGGAGAACGAGCGAGGACACTGCACACCACGCTGCTCGGCTTGATTCAATCCGGCCTGGTGAAAAGCGCGCACGATTGCAGCGAAGGCGGCCTGGCGGTGGCCCTGGCGGAAAGCTGCATCAGCCAGCAGATCGCCCGCGAAACGCCCAGGCTGATCGGCGCGCAAATTGATCTGGCCGCCTTTGCCGGCGCGCGCCTGGACGCCCTTCTTTTCGGCGAAGCCCAGGGCCGGGTCGTCATTTCCGTCGCCCCGCTGGACGCCGTCAAAGTCCTGGAGCGCGCCCGGATTATGGAAGTCAGCGCGGCCAGACTCGGTGTCGTGGGAGGCGCGGATCTGTCCATCAAAACCGCCCCCGCCGAGTTCAAATGGCCGGTGGCGGCGCTGCACGTTCTTTGGTGGAACGCCATTGCCCAGGCGATGCAGTAGGCGCCAGCGCCGCAAAAAATCCCTCCGCCTTGGCCAGCGTCTCCTCATATTCGGCCTCCGCCACCGAGTCGCTCACGATGCCGGCGCCGACCTGGAAATAAAGGCGGTCCTGCCGGCAAATCGCCGCGCGAATGGTGATGCTCAACTGGCTCTGGCGGTTGAAACCCAGGTAACCCAGCGCCCCCGTGTAAGGCCCGCGGGCCAGCGGCTCCAACTCATCAATGATTTCCATCGCGCGGATTTTCGGCGCGCCCGTCACGCTGCCGCCGGGAAAACAGGAGGCGAAGGCCGCCAGGTGCGTCTGCCCCGCGCGCAGCCGCCCGCACACCGTCGAAACCAGATGCTGCACCTGCGCATACCGCTCCAGCCGCGCCAGCTCCGGCACCTCCACCGAGCCGAATTGGCAGACCTTCCCCAGATCGTTGCGCAGCAAATCGGTGATCATGACCAACTCCGCCCTTTCCTTCGCGCTGGCTTGCAGCTCGCAGCCCAGTTGCGCGTCGCGCGCCGCATCCCCCGCGCGCGGGCGCGTCCCTTTGATGGGCCGGGTCTGAACGTGCGTTCCGCTCAGCCGCAGAAAAAGCTCGGGCGAGGAGGAGCAAAGCTGAAAATCGCCGCAATCCAAAAAGGCCGCGAAGGGCGCCGGCGAAACCTCGCACAGCCGCTGAAAAAAATCCCGCCCGCCCCAGCTCGTCACCGCCGCGAAACGATGGGACAGGTTCACCTGGTAAATGTCGCCCGCCCGGATGTATTCCTGGGTGCGCCGCACCGCCGCCATAAATTCCGCCCGCGACCAATTGGAAACCACCTCACCCCAAACCCGTTCCCCGGCGGGGCGCGGCCTTGCCGGCGCCGCCGCCAATTGCGCGCGCCAGAACTCCAGTTGCCGCCGGGCGTGGCGGGCTTCGCTGGAACCATCCGCCCGCAGCCCGGTGGAAACAATCCAGGTTTTGCCCAGGCCATGATCGAACACCACGAGGCTGTCGTAAAAGCCCGCCTGGCAATCCGGCAACTCCAGATCATTGACCGCCCGGCGCGGCAGATGCGGCTCGACGAAATTCTTCAAGTCGTAGCCCCAATAACCAAAGCAGCCGCCCAGCGGAAAGGGCCGGTCAATTTCGTCCGGCAACTCGTAGCGCGCCATCAGTCCGTCCAGCACTTTCCAGGGATCGCCGAACTGGGGATGGTCCGGCCCGTCCAGCTCGCAGCGCGAACCAAAGGAGCGAAACGTGAGGAATGGCCGGGCTGCGACCAGCGAATAGCGCCCGTGCGGCGGTTGCAACAGCGCGCTGCGCAGCAGGACCAGCCCGCGCTGCCCGCGCAACCGCCCCGCCAGCGATTGGGGCGTGTGCCGGGTCTGGATTTCCTGGAGCAACGGACGCATTTTTTCTGATTATACGACATGCGGTTTGCGCGCGCTTCTATTGTCTGCGCAACCGCGTTCTGAAGGCTTCCGCATTCTGCATTCTGCATTCTGCATTCTCAAAACGCCGCCGCCAGCAACTTTTCCACTGCCCGCGCCGACTTGAGCGGGCTGACCAGCGCCAGGTTGAATTGTTCCGGCCGGATAAACTCTCGCGCCGCCGCGCGCACCTCCGCGGCGCGCACCTGGCTCCAGCGCTCTTTGAGCGATTCCGGCGCGACGATTTTTCCGTAGCCCAGCCACTGTTCCCCCACCCACATCATCTGGCTTTCCGTGCTTTCCAAACTTAAATCCAACTGGCCGGTCAGGTAATCGCGCGCCCGCCGCAATTCGGCGGCCGGCACCGGTTCCTCCCGCAGCCGCCGCAACTCGCGCAAAATAATCTTCAAGGTTTTGTCCAAATTCGCCAAATCCAGGCCCGCCGAGATCACCAGGTCGCCCGTGTCGTCAAAAAAACTGTTGCCGCTGTAAATGGAATAGGCCAGCCCCTGGTCCTCCCGCACCGTCTGGAAAAGCCGCGAGCTCATGTTCTCCCCCAGCACCGCGTTGAGCAGGCGCAAGGCAAAGCGCCGTTCATGATGGCGCGAACAGGCCCGCATCCCAAAAGCGATTTGCGTTTGTTCGGTTTTTTTGGTGCGCAGGCGGACCACCGGCCTGGTTTGGACGGCGGTGGCGGGGGCAAAACCGCAGCGCGCCCCGCCATGAAATTCCGCCGCGCAAGCGCGCGCCGCCTTGACCACCTGGCGATGGGTCAGCCGTCCCGCCGCCGCGATGAGCGTGCCGGCCGCCGTGTAATTTTTCCGTTGAAAGTCGAGGATTTGCCGGCGGGTCATGGCGTCGAGCGTTCTTTTCGTGCCGGTGATGGAGCGGCCCAGCGGCTGGCCCGGCCAGAGGGTGGCGTTGAGCAACTCTTGCACGTATTGTTGCGGCTGGTCCAGGTACATGGCCAGTTCCTCCTTGATCACCTCCCGTTCCTTGGCGATTTCCGCCGGATCAAAAGTGGAATGAAGAAACATATCCGCCAGCACCTCGAGCAATTCCTCGAAATGGTCATGGCGCGCCCGAGCATAAAAACAAGTATGCTCCTCGCTGGTGAAGGCATTGAGATACCCGCCAAGGCCTTCCACCGCCTGGGAAATCTCCCGCGCCGAGCGCCGCCGCGTGCCCTTGAAGAGCAGATGCTCGATAAAATGGGAAATGCCGCTGACGGCGGCCCCCTCGCACCGCCCGCCCACTCCCACCCAAATCCCCAGGCTGACGCTGGCCATGTGCGGCATCTCCGCCGTGGCCACCGTCAATCCGTTCTCCAGCCGCGTGACTTGGTACATGAGGAAGGTCAATAAAACGAATTTGCCCCGCCGGTCATCCAACCGCTTATGCCCGGCTTCTTAATCTTAATCTTAAACTTAATCCTAATCCTAATCCTAATCCCTCCGCTCGCGTCCCGGCCATCATCCCACCGTTTTGGGCACCGCCGCCGGCGGGCCGACCTGCCGCATATAATCGGAAATAAGGCGGATCGCCTCCGGCGCATCGTCCGTCACCGTGACCAAATCCAGGTCGCCGGGGCTGATGAATTGCCCCTTCTCCACCGTGGTTTTGGCCCAGTGCAACAAGCCGCTCCAATATTTTTTCCCGAACAAAATCAAGGGAAAGCGGGGGATGCGCCGGGTTTGCACCAGGGTCAGCACTTCAAAGAACTCGTCCAGGGTGCCGAAGCCGCCGGGCATGAAGATGAAGGCGATGCTATACTTGACAAAGCAGACCTTGCGCGAAAAGAAATAATGGAAATGAATCGGGACATTGACGTAAGGGTTGCCCTTCTGCTCAAAGGGCAGCTCGATGTTCAGGCCCACCGATTTTCCCTTGCCCCGCGCCGCGCCGCGATTGGCCGCCTCCATGATGCCCGGACCGCCCCCGGTGATGACCGCCAGGTTGTTTTTGGCCAGCCCCCTGGCCATGGCGGCCGCCGCCTGGTAATACGGATCATCCCGCCGCGTCCGGGCCGACCCGAAGATCGTCACCGCCGGCCCGACCTGCGAGAGAAGTTCAAACGAATCCACGAATTCCGCCATGATGCGGAACACGCGCCACGGATCTTCTTTGATGAAACCGGTTGCCTGATTGTTCATCCGGAGATTCTAACGGGGAAATGCCAAATACAAAATGCAAAATGACAAGGGTTAAATTCTGGTTGCTCCATCCCCCGGCCTCCTTAACAATCCCGCCATACGAAAATGAACATGCCTCCACGCCGCAAGCCCGCGCCATGATGAGCCGGCCATTTTTCCAAACCCTGCTGCTGGCCGGCCTCGTTTTCGGCCCGGGCGCCGCCCGCGCCGGCTCCGTTGTCGTCTTCGCCGCCGCCAGTTTGACCGACAGCTTGCAGGAAATCGCCCGCGGTTACAGCCTGCAATCCGGCCAAAAGGTCGCCCTCAATTTCGGCTCCTCCGGCACCCTGGCCCGGCAAATTCAGGAAGGCGCCCCCGCCGACATTTTTTTCTCCGCCGACCAGGCGCAAATGGATGCCCTGGAGAAACGGGGCCTCATCGTCCCGGAGACGCGCCGCAGCCGCTTGTCCAACTCGCTGGTCATCGTCGTGGCCGACGACAGCAAGCTGGCCATCGCCTCCGCCAAAGATTTGACCCAGCCCGCCGTCAAACGCCTGGCCCTGGCCGACCCGCAGACTGTCCCGGCGGGAATTTATTCCAAACAATATCTGGAAAAGCTCGGTCTTTGGCCCGCCCTCTCTCCAAAAGTCGTTCCCACCGACAATGTGCGGGCGGCCCTGGCCGCGGTGGAATCCGGCAACGTCCAGGCCGGCATGGTCTATAAAACCGACGCGGCCATTTCCAAGCACGTCAGAATCGCCTGCGCCGTGCCGCCCGCCGAAGGCCCGGCCATCCTGTATCCCATGGCCCTGGTCCGGGATGCCAAGGACCCAGTCGCCGCCCGCCAATTCCTCGATTGCCTCAACTCGACGGAAGCAACGCGGGTCTTCGAGAAATTCGGCTTTCTCATTCCAAAATAGACGCCCCATGACCGCCGAGGAATGGCAAATCGTTTGGTTCACCGCGTGGGTTTCGGCCCTGAGCACCTTGCTCATCCTGCCCTTTGGCCTGGCCGCAGCCTGGCTGCTGTCGCGCCGCGACTGGCCGGGCAAATCGCTGGTGGAAACGCTCGTCACCCTGCCCCTGGTCATGCCCCCGGTGGCCACGGGTTTGATCCTGCTCAAACTCCTGGGGCGGCACGGCCCGCTCGGGCGGTTTTTCCATGACACCCTTGACCTGGACATTGTTTTTACATGGCGCGGCGTCCTCCTGGCCCTGGCCGTAATGTCCTTCCCCTTGCTGGTGCTCGGCGCCCGCATCGCTTTCGAGCAAGTCAACCCGCGCTTCGAGCAGATTGCCCGCACCCTGGGCGCGGGCGAGGCGCGCGTTTTTTTCACCATCACCCTGCCGCTGGCCTGGCGCGGGATTTTGGGCGGCATGACCCTGGCTTTCGCCCGCGCCCTGGGCGAATTTGGCGCCACCATCATGGTTGCCGGCAACATCACCGGCCAGACCTCCACCCTTTCCCTTTCCATTTATCAGCATGTCCAGCTTGGGCAGGACACCCAGGCCTATCGTTTGCTCGGCGTCTCCGTGGCCCTGGCCTTCCTCGCCGTCTGGATCACCCAATGCCTGCTCCTGCGCCGCCCCAGGCATTAAAATCCACCGTGAACCTCCTCCTCAAATACATCTCGTTGCCCGTCGCTGATTTCAGCATTGAGGTGGATGTCGAATTGCAGAGCCAGGTCACCGCCATTTTCGGCCCCTCCGGCGCGGGCAAGACCTCCCTGCTCGATTTGATCGCCGGCTTGCGCAGCCCCGCCTCCGCCTTCATCCAGCTCGACAACCGCGTCCTGACCAGCACCGCCGACAAAACGCTGGTCCCGCCGCGCCTGCGTGAAATGGGCTACGTCCCGCAGGACCTGGCGTTGTTTCCCCACCTTTCCGTCCGCCAAAATCTGCTTTACGGCAAAAAACCGGAAGGGCGCGCCGGCCCCCTCTTCAGCTTGGGCCACATCACCGAAGTTTTGGAAATCCAGGCCCTGGCCCAGCGCCGCGTCACCGATTTGTCCGGCGGCGAAAAGCAGCGCGTGGCCCTGGCTCGCGCCCTGCTGACCTCGCCGCGCCTGCTGCTGCTCGATGAGCCGCTGCAAAGCCTGGACCAGGCCCTCAAGGTCAGGATCATCCCCTATCTCCGCCGCGTGCGCGACGAGTTCAAACTGCCGATGCTTTACGTCACCCACGACCGCCAGGAAGTCCTGGCCCTGTGCGACGAAGTGCTGGAATTGCGCCAAGGCCGCATCACCAAACGCACTCGCGCCACTGCCCAGGACTGGCCTATAATCAACAGCGAGCCATGAAGCGTTCATTTATTATCACCATTCTGATCGTTCTGGCCGTTCTGGCTTATGTCGTCTGGCGACGGCCAGAGATCAATACCGATAGCACGCCGGCCTCGGGGGCTTTTCGTGAAATAGCACATTTGATAACTGCCGTTAACATGTTTGAGATTGATTGCGGTCGTTGCCCAACAACCGCGGAGGGCTTGGAGGCTTTGATGAAACGGCCGGCGACAATTACTGAAGGCGTCTGGCAAGGCCCTTATCTCAATATAAGCAGCTTGCCGACAGACCCATGGGGAAATCATTACGTCTATCGCTTTCCCGGCCTTCATAACCCGGATAGATTCGATATTTATTCTCTGGGACGCCATGGAAAGGGAGGGGATGAAGCCCTCGGCAATTGGGCAAGCTCCGGGTACGTTGACGTCGTCGTGGTGTACACCTCGCAGGACGAAGTCTATGCCGAGCCGATTCTGAAGGATTTTCAAAAACAAACCCGTATCCAGGTAAAGACGGTCTTTGACAGCGAGGCGGTGAAAACAGTTGGCCTGGCCAATCGGCTCCTTCAGGAGAAGAGCAATCCGCAATGCGACGTTTTTTGGAACAACGAGGAATTCCGCACCCGCCAACTGGCCGCCAAGGGCGTCTTCCGCGCCACCGACGGCTGGACGCATCTCGGCTACCGCACCCGCCGCATTGTGGTCAATACTAATTATGTGAAAGCCGCCGCCGCGCCCCGCGCCTGGACTGATGTCACCAATAAAATCTGGTCCCGCAAAGTCGCCCTGGCCTTCCCGCTCTTTGGCACCACCTCCACCCATTTCCAGGCCCTGCGCCAGCTTTGGGGCGACGCCGCCTGGCAGACCTGGTGCCGCGCCCTCGTGGCCAACAATCCCTTCGTGGTGGACGGCAACTCCGTGGTCGTCAAGCAAGTCGCGCGCGGCGAAGCCTGGATCGGCCTGGCCGATTCCGACGACATCGCCGACGCCCAGCAGGAGGGCGCGCCCATCCTGGCCCTGCCCGTCACCGCGGAAACGCTCTTTCTTCCCAACACCGTGGCCGTCATCAAAAACTGTCCCCATCCCGAGGCCGCGCAACAACTTTTCGATTTTCTGCGCGACAAAAAAATTTCCCAGCGCCTGGTGGACGCCCACGCCCTGGAAGGCGCCACGCTTGAGCCGTCCGTCGCCGCCGCCGGCCTGACCGTCAATTGGGACCAATTGCTGCGCGATCTCGACCAGGCCACCGATGAAACAAAAAAAATCTTCCTGCGCTGAACATGAACCAGAACCGCCTTACCGTGTTATTTCGCAAAGAGAGAATTAGGCCGCGCGATGCTACGGATGGAACGGCAGGGCGGGCAGTCCCCTGCCCGCCGGACGAATGTGGTGGCATGTTTTTGAGCCAGGCTTTTTGGCAGGCCGCGCCTTCAAAGCCCGGCGTCAATCACTTTTCAGGGTGTGATCAGTTGCACGGAAGGAAAAAATGTCCTGACACGCCGGGGATCGCGGGTGAGCAACGGGAGGTGGGCGACATAGGCGTGCGCCCCGATAAAGAAGTCCGGGAGCGGACGCGCTTTCTTGCCGCCTGCCCGCCTGTACTTTTCAAACGCTTTCCCCGCTTGAAAAGCGGCGTTGAGCGGGAGTGGCAAATAGGTGAAGGCAGAGAGCCGGTTTTCCAATTCCTTTTGAGTGTCAAACTTGACGGCCAACTCGGCAAAGATCATGGTGTCATAGGCAACTGGCCCTTGGCTGGCGGCGCGCTCGATTTGGCTGCTGGACCACAGAAACCAGTCAGGATCCCTGGTGAAAATATCGGCGACGACGCTGGTATCAACCAGAGTCATCCGCGTGTCAACTCCAGCCAGTCTTGCGTCCGGCCTTTAATTTTGCCGCCGCGTAGCAGAGTCGCCAGGACGCGTTTGCCGCGTGAACTTGTCGCGGCCTTGACCACCAGCACGCCGTCGGGTTGGTCCACCAACTCCACTTCAGCCTGCGCCTGCAGCCCATGCTTGCGGCGCATCGCCGGAGGTATTGTGACTTGTCCTGTCCGTGTCATCTTCACCGCCATAATCTCGCCCGGGAACAAACCATTTGTCAACCGTTTTGCGCGACGGTGCGCCGTTTCCATTCTCCATTCTCCATTCTCCATCCGCGCTTTGATTGCGTTCCCCGGCGGCCTGGATAACCCTGCATCGCCGTGACCGATGACTTTTCAGACGCGGCCCTCGTCCTGGCCGGGCACGGCTCGACGCTCAACGCCGACTCCGCCGCGCCCACCTATCAGCACGCCGACGAATTGCGCCGGCGCGGCATTTTTGCGCAGGTGCAGGAGACCTTCTGGAAACAGGAGCCGTATTTCGCCCAGGTGCTGCGCGGCGTTTTTGCGCCGCGCGTTTTCGTCGTGCCGCTGTTTATCAGCGACGGCTATTTCACCCAGGAAGTCCTCCCCCGCGAACTGGGCTTTTGCCGGACGGGGGAAACCGGTTTCTCCCGCGTCCAGCGGCGCGGCGGCCAGACTTTTTTTTACTGCGACCCGGTGGGAACGCATCCCAGCATGACCGAAGTGCTCCTGGCCCGCGCCCGCGAGATCGTGGAGAAATTTCCCTTCCCGCGCGCCCCCAAGCCGGCCGAGACCACCCTCTTCATCGCCGGCCACGGCACGGGCAACAACGAGAATTCCCGCAAAGCCATCGAGTGCCAGGTGGAATTGATCCGGGCCAAAAACCTTTTTGCCCAGGTCCACGCCGTCTTCATGGAGGAAGACCCGCGCATCGGCGATTGCTACAAACTGGCGCAAACGAAAATCCTCGTCGTGGCCCCGTTCTTCATCAGCGACGGTTTGCATTCCTTTGAGGACATCCCGGTGATGCTGGGCGCGCCCAGGGCGGTGGTGCGGGAGCGGTTAAAGCGGGGCCAGCCCACTTGGCGCAACCCGACCGAGCGCGCAGGCAAACGCCTCTGGTACACCGCCAGCGTCGGCAGCGAACCGCACATGGCGGAGGTCATCCTGGAACGCGTCCGCGAATCTGCCAGCCCGCTCCAATAACCACTTTAATCCCTTTCCATGAACCCTCACCTCACCCTAACCCTCTCCCCTCCCATCGGATGGGAGCGGAGAGGGAACAGCAGACGGACAGGAATTGTTCCACGGAGGTCCGTCGAGCAGCGGCAGGTTCATGGTCCCGATGCGTGCTTTGAGGAGAAAGCAGGCTAATCCTGATCCCAATCCCGTCCTTGCCTTAAAACCCCGGTCCCGCTAATGATTCCCGCCATCTCATCCCGACACTGATAATAATGATTATGAAAGCATTTCTAAAATCACTCGTTTTTGGATTCCTCTTTTTGGCCGCCGCCGCCTTCGCCCAGCCGCCCGGCACCAACACCCCCATCCTGGTCCATCGCGACAACATCGTTGCGCACTGGTTCGCCGGAAGCGGCGGCCAGTCCAATCAATTCTGGTATCGGGTGGATCTGGCCGATCACCAGCGCGAATTCGTCCTGGTGGATGCGGTGGCCGGGCGGCGCAGCCCCGCCTTCGATCATGCCCGGCTGGCCAAGGCGCTGGGCGATCTGACCTCTTCGAACGTCGCCCCCACCCGCTTGCCCTTCGACGCCATCAAATTCTCCGACGACGGCCAGTCGCTCCGCCTCGTCGCCACCAACGCCGCCTGGGACTGTGATTTGGCCACCTACAAAGTGACCGAGTCCACGCGCACCGCGGCGGATAGCGCCCTCACCGCCGGGCCGGGCTTGGGCCGGCGCGGAGGAGGAGGTGGTGGTGGTGGTGCCAGACGCGGTCCCCGGGCGGCGGGTCCCGCCATCCCTTCACCGGACGGGAAATGGGAAGTGTTGGTCCGCGGCCACAACCTCTTCTTGCGCGATGTCAAATCCAACAACGTCACCCCATTGACCTACGACGGCAATCCCACCAGCAGCTACGCCCGCACCGCCGAGGAAGAACGCTCTGTCGGAATGAACTTCGAGGTCCGCGATCCGGATATTCCCACCCCGGAGGCTTATTGGTCCCCCGATTCCCGCCACCTCGTCGCCCTGCGTTATCAGCCGGGCACGGAACGCTCGGTCTATGAGGTCCAGTCTTCCCCCGAAGACCAGTTCCAGCCCAAGTTGGAGTCTTACCCCTACCTCAAACCGGGAGACACCGTGCCCATCCACAAGCCCCATCTGTTCGACCTCGAATCCAAAAAGGAAATCCCCCTGGACGATGCCCTCTATGCCAACCCCTGGTCCATCAGTGATCTGCGTTGGAGTTCCAATTCCGCGGGGTTCTCCTTTCTTTTCAATCAGCGCGGACACCAGGCCCTGCGCATTCTGGGGGTGGACGCCTCCTCCGGGGCGGTCCGGCCCATCGTGGATGAGGCCAGCAAAACCTTCATCTGTTACTCGGGAAAATTCTTTGCCGAATACCTCGATGCCACCTCCGAAATCATCTGGATGTCGGAGCGCGACGGCTGGAACCATCTCTACCTCTACGACGCCAAAACCGGCGCGGTCAAGAACCAGATTACCAAGGGCGAATGGGTCGTGCGCTCGGTGGAGCGCGTGGACCGGGAAAAACGCCAGGTTTAGTTCCAGGCCGGCGGCATCGTCCCCGGCCAGGACCCTTATTACCTCCAGTATTGCCGGGTGAATTTCGACGGCACGGGGTTGACCGTCTTGACGGAAGGCGACGGCACGCACGTCGTCCAGACTTCCCCGGACCATTCATTTATTATTGACACATGGTCCCGCGTGGACCAGCCGCCCGTCAGCGTCCTGCGCAAAACGGCGGATGGCAAAGTGGTTTGCCAACTGGAGGAAGCCGACGCCAGCGAGCTTTTCGCCACCGGCTGGAAGGCGCCGGAACGCTTCGCCGCCAAGGGGCGCGACGGCCTCACCGATATTTATGGGGTGATCTGGCGGCCGAAGAATTTCGACGGGCACGCCAAATATCCGGTCATCGAAGACATTTATGCCGGCCCGCAAGGGTCCTTCGCGCCCAAGCCCTTCCGCGCCGCCTCCCAGCAGCAGAAGCTGGCCGATCTGGGATTCATCGTCGTGCAAATGGACGGCATGGGCACGGCCAACCGCTCGAAGAAATTCCACGATGTCTGCTGCAAAAACATGGCCGACGCCGGCTTCCCCGATCGCATCCTCTGGATCAAGGCCGCGGCCGCCAGGGATGCCAGTTTTGATCTGGGCCGCGTCGGCATTTACGGCACTTCGGCCGGCGGCCAAAACGCCTTGCGGGGCCTGCTCTCCCACGGCGATTTTTACAAGGCGGGCGTTGCCGATTCCGGCTGCCACGACAACCGCATGGACAAGATCTGGTGGAACGAGCAATGGATGGGCTGGCCGCTGGATGAGAGTTACCCACGCTCCTCCAATGTCACCGACGCCCATCTCCTGCAAGGCCGTCTCCTCCTCATGGTGGGGGAGTTGGACAAAAACGTGGACCCCTCCAGCACCATGCAAGTGGTCAACGCCCTGATCAAAGCCAAAAAAGATTTCGAGTTGCTCTACATGCCCGGCGCCGGCCACGGCGTGGCCAGCACGCCCTATGGCGCGCATCGCCTCGAAGAATTCTTCGTCCGCACTTTCCTCGGCAAATCCCAACTCGGCGACGCCAACGCCCTCACCGCCACTCCCGCGCCCTGACCCAATCCCACTCATGCAATTTTCCCATTATATCACTCTCGGCGCGGCCCTCTTTGCCTTGACCTCCGCCTCCGCCTCACGCAGCAAGAATTCTACCTCCGCGCCGTGGCCAACGCCATGCTGGACCATAACATGCACCGCGCCGGTTGGAGCGACGATGACGCGCTGAAATTGATCCCATGAGCCTACCTGCCGCCCCGTCGCCCGCGCCTGCCGCCGGGGGAAGCCCGGAGCGTTTCCCGCCCCAGATCAAATACATCGTCGGCAACGAAGCCTGCGAGCGCTTCAGCTATTACGGGCTGATGGGGATCATGGAGATGTACCTGGTCAACCGGCTGCACATGAGCGGCGGGCATGCCACGCAAGTTCTGCATCTGTTCGGCATGGCGGTCTATTTTCTGCCGCTGCTGGGAGGCTGGCTCGCGGATTGGTGGGTTGGCCGGTACTGGACGATCTTCAGCCTTTCGCTGGTTTATTGTCTGGGCCAGGTGACGCTGGCGGCGAGCGAGGGGACGAGGACCGGACTTTTCGCCGGGCTGGCGCTCATCGCCCTGGGGGCGGGGGGAATCAAGTCAAGTGTGGCGGCGTTTGTGGGAGACCAATTTGGTGCCGACCAGGAGCATTTGATGACGAAGGTTTACGGCTGGTTCTACTGGGCAGTCAACGTAGGGGCGGCGGGGGCGTTTTTCATTGTGCCGTGGTTGCACAGCGAAAAGCTGGGCATAGGCTACTGGCTGGCGTTTGCCGTGCCGGGATTTTTCATGGGGCTGGCCACCCTGGTATTCTGGATGGGGCGGCGCTATTACGTTCACAAACCGCCGGCGCGGCAGGAGAAGCGCGTCCGCCCGGCGGGAGAGAAACAGGAGGATCTTAAAGCGGTGCTGGGCATCCTCATGATCTTCGCACCCATTCCGATGTTTTGGGCGTTGTTCAATCAGGTCAATTCAACCTGGGTCCTGCAAGGCAACTCCATGAGGGCGTTTCATCTGCTGAACGGAGAAACGATGCAAGGATCCGGGGCGCTCCTGGTCATGATTTGGGTGCCGGTGCTGACGCTGGGCATCTATCCGCTGGCGCGCCGGCTGGGGCTGAATCCGACGCCGTTGCGCCGGATGTCGGCGGGGATGTTGCTGGCAGCAGCGTCATTCATAGTTTCCGGCATGGTGCAGGATGAACTTGACCGGGGCCGGCAATTAAGCGTGCTGTGGCAGTTGGCGCCTTACACGGTGCTGGAAGCGGGCGAAGTCCTGCTCTCGGCCTCGGCGCTGGAGTTTGCGTTTGAGCAGGCGCCGCTGCACTTGAAGAGCGTGATCATGGCGCTTTGGTATCTGGCCAACGCGGCCGGGCAGTTGCTGATCGTCATCATCACGGGGCTGAATCACCGCAACTTCAAAGCGGAAGGCGGGTCGGTTTTTTATTTCTATTCGATCATGATGATCGTCTGCGCCGGGCTGTTCGTGGTGTGCGTTTCACTGTTCCGCGACCGCCGGGCCGGGCTGGCGCGCCCGTAGATGACACCGGCGCCGCCGCTCAGACCGGCTCGGCGAAAACGCGCGCGCCGGGCGGCTCCCGGGCGGCGGGCTTGAGAAACCGCGCCAGCCAGATGCAGGAGAACACGCACAACAGGGAGACCACACCCACGAGCGAAAAGCGCGTGATTTCCCGGTTGGGACCCTGGCCCACAATCACCCCGCTCAGCCACGCCGCCAGACCGCAGGAAAATTGCTGGACCGACGAATTGACGCTCATGAATCCGCCCCGGTAGCGCGCTTCCACCGTCGCCGTCATCATCGCCATGGCCGGCACGAACCGGCCGGACATGCAGATCATGAGCAGGGTGGAGGTGGCCAGCGCGACCGGCAGCGGCACGCGCGGCAGATTGGTCAGCGCGAGGATGGGAACGGCGGCGGACAGGGACATGAGAGTGAAGACGCGCAACTTGCCGGCGCGATCCGCCCAGCGGCCAATCCAGTTCATGCTGAAAACCGTGCAGATTCCGCCGGTCAAGTAAATGAGCGGGAGTTGTTTTTGGCTCAAGCCGACGTTGGAGACCATGTAATTGGCCAGATTCGTGAAGATGGTTATCCCGGCGCACGTCAGCGCCGCCATGAAGACAAAAGCCATTTGATGGTTCGGCTCGAGCAATACCGCCCACAAACGGGCCGCAGGATGTTGGCCGCGGCCGTGCCGCAAATGGCCGCGCAGGGAGGGCACGCGCAGGGCAACGGCCAGGAGAATCGGCACACAAACTCCGGCAATAATAAAAAACGGCACATGCCAGGAAAACTGGGCCGCCAGCCACAGACCGAGCGGCACGCCGATAATGGAAGCAACCGAGAAGGAAGACATGACCAGGCCCATGGCTTCGCCCCGGTGTTCCTCCGGGATAACGTCGCCCACAATGGAGAGAACGAGCGCGCCGGTCACGCCGCCAAACGCGCCGGCCGCCGCCCGCGCGGCCACCAGCATGGGGTAGGTTGGGGCCAGCGCGCAGAGCAGCGTGCCCGCTGCAAAACCGGAGAACAGCCAGAGCAGCGCGGTCTTGCGGTCAAACAAGTCGAGAAGAAATCCCGCCGCCACGCCGGTTATTCCCGCCGCGATGGCATAAGCGGAGACGATGGCGCTGAACTGCGCCGGGCTCAGCCCCATGACATCCCTGAATTGCGGGCCCAGCGGCAGGATAATGACAAAATCCAGGGTGGTGCAAAACTGGATGGCGGCCAGGATCAGCAGCAACAGTCGTTCGCTTTTTAATTTCAATTGGGGATGAGGCTGAAGATGAGGAGACAGCAAGCGCCGGGCCGTCAACGGGG
Organism: uncultured Verrucomicrobiae bacterium; assembly: GCA_963707025.1. GTDB lineage: Bacteria > Verrucomicrobiota > Verrucomicrobiia > Limisphaerales > Palsa-1400 > JBEKOF01. The sequence continues at coordinate 91,336 of CAVPOM010000017.1, forward strand.
GGCGGCGGCCGGGGCGATGAATTCTATTTGACTCCGGCGCGGCGCCGCGTCCGGGGGATTGCGGCGCACGTACTGGCCGTCCGCCTGAAGCAGCCAGGCCTTGACATTGTCGGCCAGGCAGGTTTCCAGCACTTCGTTCCTCACCCGCTCCCGCAAAGGGCGGTCTTCCACCGGAAAGACGGCCTCGATGCGCCGGAAAAAATTTCGGGGCATCCAGTCCGGGCTGCCCAGGAAGATCTCCGGCTGGCCGGCGTTTTCAAAATAGTAGATCCGGCTGTGCTCCAGGAACCGGTCCACCACGCTGCGCACGGTGATGTGGTCGCTCACGCCCGGCCATTGCGGGCGCAGACAACAGATGCCGCGCACCAACAGATCAATCTGCACCCCGGCTTGCGAGGCCCGGTAAAGCTCCTGGATGACCTGGCCGTCCAGCAGCGCGTTCATCTTGGCGATGATGCGGGCCGGGCGGCCGTGCCGGGCGTTTTCCGCCTCGCGCAGGATGAATTGCAGGATGCGCCCGTGCAATTCAAAGGGCGACACCAGGAGCTTGCGCGTGGCCTGAAACCGTCCGATGCCTGTCAAGAAATTAAACAGACTGGTCGCGTCTTCGCCAAAATCAGGCTGGCAGGTGAGCAGGCCGATGTCGGTGTAAAGCCGGGCGGTGGTGGGGTTGTAATTGCCCGTGCTCAAGTGAACGTAGCGCCGGATGCCGTCCTCCTCCTTGCGGACGACGAGGCCCATTTTGCAATGGATCTTATAGCCGACCAGCCCATAGACCACATGCACGCCCGCCTCCTCCAGCTTGCGGCTCCACTCGATGTTGTTGGCTTCGTCGAACCGCGCCCGCAATTCCACCACCGCCGTGACTTGTTTGCCGCGGGTCGCCGCCTGCATGAGGGCGCCGATGATGCGGGTGTCGCCCCCGGTGCGGTAGAGGGTGAGTTTGATCGCCAGGACGGCGGGGTCCTGCGCCGCCTGTTGCAGAAAATCAACCACCGTGGCGAAACTCTCATAGGGATGGTGCAGCAGGATGTCCCGCTGCCGGATGGCGTGGAAGAGGTCGGGATGATTTCGCACCGCCGCCGGGGGGAGCGGGGCAAAGGGTTTTTCCCGCAACTCCGGGGAGTGATCGCCTTCATAGATGGCCATCAGGCGCGCCGGCGAGAGGGGACCGTCAATCAGATAAGCGTCCTCCTCCGTCAGCCGCAAAGTTCCCAGCAGCGCCTTGCGGATGCCCTCCGGGCAATCCTGGTCAATCTCCAGGCGGACGGCGTCCCCCTTGCGCCGGTTGTGCAGTTCGTTCTCGACGGCCTTGAGCAAATTGCCCGTGTCCTGCTCGTCAATGTAAAGCTCGCTGTTGCGCGTCACGCGAAAATGCCAGTGGCCCAGGATTTTGGTGCCGGGAAAAATCTCCGGCAAAAACCAGCCGATGAGGCGGCCCAGAAAAACATAATCCCGCCCCTCCCGCGCCAGGCGCACCACGGGCGGCAGCACGCGCGGCGCCTGCACCACCGCCAGATGCCGCAGGGTTTCCGCGCCGGTTTTCATTTCCACCTGGACGATGATGTTGAGCGACTTGTTGAGCAATTGGGGGAAGGGATGTTTGGGATCAATGGCCAGGGGCGTCAGGACGGGCAGGACCTGGGTGCGATAATAATTCTCCAGCCATTTCAAATCCGCCCGCGCCAATTGCGCGGGTTGGAGAAAGCGGATGCCGTGTTTGGCCAGGGCCGGCGCCAATTCCCGCCGCCAGCAGATATATTGGTCGCGCACCATGCGCCGGATGCGGGTCCGGACGGCGCGCAAGGTCTCCGCCGGCGTCAAGCCGTCCATGCCGCGCCCGGCGGCCCCGCTTTCGATTTGCTGCTTCAGCCCGGCGACGCGCACCTCGAAGAATTCATCCAAATTGGAGGCGGTGATGCAAAGAAACTTGAGCCGTTCCAGCAGCGGATTGCCGGGCTCTCGCGCCTCGTTGAGCACGCGCTGGTTAAATTCGAGCCAGCTCAACTCGCGATTGATAAAATGGGCCGGCTCAAAATGCGTGACTGGGGCTGGCATGGCAAGGAGGACCTACACAATAAGCCCGGTGGCGACGGAATAGACGGGCGGCAGATTGTCGGCGAGCAAACGCCAGGTGTCGCCTTCGTCGGCGGAACGGAAAATTTTTCCGGTGTTGGTGCCGAAATAAATTCCGGCCGGGTCCAGCGAGTCCGTGGCCATGCCTTCCCGGTAAATTCCGGCATAGACGTTTTCCTGCGGCAGGCCGGCGGCCAGCGGCTGCCAGGTTTCGCCGGCGTCGCGGCTGCGGAAGACGCGCAGTTTGCCTTCGGGCGGGCAACGGAATTCGGCGCCTTTGAGCGGCAGCACGTAGATGGTGCCGGGCTGGCGCGGATGGATGGCCAGCGGGAAGCCGAAATCCGAAGGGAGTCCCGCCGAAATCTCGCGCCAGCTTTTCCCGGCGTCGGAACTGCGATAGACGCCGCAATGATTTTGCTGAAAAAGCAGGGGCGACTCGCCGCCGCTGAGGAGGAGCTTGTGAACGCACTGGCCGAATTCGGGATATTTATCAGGGAGAAATTCGGCGCGGGTGCCTTTGTTGGCCACCTCCCAGGTGGCCCCGTCGTCCTCGCTGCGGAAGACGCCGACGGCGGAAATGCCGACGAACATGCGCTGGGCGCTGTTGTTGTCAATAACAATGGAATGCAGGCAAAGGCCGCCCGCGCCGGGATGCCAGTACTGCCGGGTGGGGTGCCGGGTCAAACTGGCGACTTCGTTCCAGCTTTGGCCGCCATCCTCGCTGCGAAAGAGGGCGGCGGGGGCGACCCCGGCATAGAGCACGCGGGGCTGGCTGGGGCGGCCCGCTTCGAGGTGCCAGATGCGGTCCAGTTTGGCGCCGGACTGCTCGGGGAACTTGAGGGGAGTGTTGTTCCAGGTTTTGCCCAAATCGGAGGAACAGGCCAGTTCGCAGCCGAACCAGGAGTCGTTGGCGGCGGCCCAGATGCGGCCGTCGCGCGCGTCGTAAATGGCGTGGTTGATTTCGCGGCCGGGCTGGAACGGGCCGCTGCGTTTCCAGCGGCGGCGGTCGGTGCTGGCAAACAGAAAAAGGCCTTTTTTGGTGCCAGCGAGGAGGAGGATTTTTTTTGTCGAGTTCATAGGTTATTTGAGTTTATTTGCCGGAGGCCGCGGATCAGCAATCGCGGTGGATCTTAATGCCGGCGTGATCCAGTTGTTTTTTGGCGCCTTCGAGAAGGTCGCTCTTCATGTCGGACGCGGCCTGGGGATTGGCCCCCCAGGCCGTGAGGGTCACGGTCACGCCCGCGCCGGATAAATTGGTGATGCGGCAAGTGGGAGTGCCCAGCGCCTTGGGAGGCTGCTTGGCGACCTCGAGGAGGATTTGGCGGGCCTTGTCCACATCCGCATCGTGTTCCAGGGTAATGGCCACCACGCAAGGGACGGGCTGGCTGGACATGGAGAGGTTGATGATGGTCTGGCTGGCGATGAGGTTGTTGGGAATGACCAGGCGGCGCTCGTCTGGCGTGCGCAAAATCGTGTAGCCGAGACTGATGTTCTCCACTATGCCGGTTTCCAAACCGCCGGGGGCGCTGACCTGGAGCTTGTCACCCAGATGGAAGGGCCGGTAGAGCACCAGGGAAACCCCGGCGATCAAGTTGCCGAGGGTGTTTTGCGCGGCCATGCCCACTACGACGGAAACAACGCCCACGCTGGCCAGCCAGGCGGTGCCCAAATCTTTGAGCCTCCGGCACGAGATGGGCATAGGAAACAAAGGCCAGAACCCAAACGCCCACCCGGACCAATTGACTGAGGAAACGGACGGCGGTCTGGTCAACCGACTCGCCCCGCCTTTGCAGGATGCGATGCAAGGTCAGGTGCAAGGCCCCGCTGGCCAGCCAGGCCACCACTCCGACGACGGCGGCATAAAAGGCCGCCCGCACAAAAGGATTTTCAGTGAGCAAGTTCTTCAGGGCAGGAACCAGGTCGGCATAAGCACGAAGCGCCACCATCCAGACTCCCGCCCGCGCCAAGTGTCCGAGGAAGATAACGCCACTCTGGTTCGCCTTGCCGCCGCGCTTTTCGATGATTTGAAGCACCACCAGGCGAACGGCTTCGCCCAGCAGCCAGGCCAGCAGCCCGATAATCAGCCCCAAAAAACACGCCCCCACCCAGGTTTGTGGATTGACCAGGGAAAGACCCGCGATCCAGAAATTATTCATCATATTGACAAGGCGTGGGGCTGGCCGCGGTTTTCACAGTTTTGCGCCGCCCAGCGCGGCCAGCAGTTTTTCGTGGATGTTGCCGAAACCGCCGTTGCTGAAAATGCAAATCACGTCGCCGCCGCCGGCTTCCTTTTTGAGATGGGCGACAATAGCATCCGCATGGGGCAGGCAGGCGGCCGTTTTCCCGGCGGCCTTAATGTCTTGCAGGAGCTGGTCCAGATTGAGCCGTTCTTCCGGCTTGAGCAATTCCAGGCGGGCGGCCTGGGCGACGACCACGGCGTCGGCCTCGGCGAAGGATTCGGCCAGCTCGCGCTGAAAAACATTGCGGCGGGTGGTGTTGCTGCGCGGCTCGAAGACGGCCCAGAGGCGCTCATGGGCGTAGCGGCGGCGCAGGGCGCGCAAGGTTTCGCGGATGGCGGTGGGATGATGGCCGAAATCGTCTATGACGGTGATGCCGCCCGGCACGCCGCGCACTTCCATGCGCCGCTTCACGCCTTTGAAGGAGTCGAAAGCGGACTGGATTTGCTTGTTGGACAACCCGCAATGCTTGGCGGCGGCGATGACGGCCAGGGCGTTGCGCACGTTAAACTCCCCCACCAGATTGAGATGGAATTTGAAGCTGGGGATTTCAAATTCGGCGGCGGTGGGGCCGCAGCGCAGATTGAAGGCGTGAATGCTGTCGTCCGCGCCCAGCCCGAAGCGTTTGACCGGGCAATGGGTCACCTCGAGCAAGGGCGCCAGGTTGGCGTCGTCGCCATTGGCCAGGAGCTGGCCGTTGCGCGGGATCAGGGCAATAAGGCGCCGGAAGGAGGTTTGGATGGCGGCCAGATTCTCAAAGATGTCGGCGTGGTCGAATTCCAGGTTGTTGATCACCACCACTTCGGGAAGGTAATGCACGAATTTGCTGCGCTTGTCAAAAAAGGCGGTGTCGTATTCGTCGCCCTCGATGATAAACCAGGGGCTGGCGGTGAAACGGGCGCCCTGGCCGAAGTTGTTCGGGATGCCGCCGATGAGGAAACCGGGGTTCAAACCGTTCTGCTCGAAAACCCACGCCAGCAGGGAAGTCGTGGTCGTTTTGCCGTGCGTCCCGCTGACCACAATGGAGCGTTTGCCGCGGATGAAATACTCCTTGAGCAGTTCGGGCAGGGAGCAATAGCGCAGTTTGTGGTCCAGGATCGCTTCCACCTCGGCGTTGCCGCGGGAAAGGGCGTTGCCCACCACCACCAAGTCCGGCTTGTGGGAAAGATTGGATTCGGCGTAGCCCGGCATGACCTGGATTTGCCGGGCCGCCAGGAAGGTGGACACGGGGGGATAGACATTGTAATCCGAACCGGTGACGGCGAAGCCCTTGTCGCGCATGGCCACCGCGACGGCGGCCATGGCCGTGCCGCCGATGCCGGCGAAATGGACCGATTTAATTTCCGAGAACATGTTGGATGAATAATGGCGAAATCAGCGCCACAGGAAAGTCGGAAATGAATCGGCCCGCGTCATTTCATGATTGGTTCGCCAAAAAACGGGTGGTGTCCCCTTTTGCTGCACGGTCGAGCCTGGGGTTCGAAATCGGCCCACACCGCCGACACTGCCACCGGAAATTTCCATCCTTCCATCGTTGGCGGTGCCCCACTGCGATTTGCCCATCCCTCGCGCCCCCAGCCCCACACGGCAGGGCAACACTCTATCGAGCCGTGACTGGACCCCAAATCGCTGGGGCGAGACTCCGTCGAGCCCTCGAAGCCGAGGCCCATGGACGCTAATCGGGCAGAACCAGCGGGATCGCCTCCCGGCCGTGCCGGCGATAAACGGTAAAATCCGCGCGGTCAATCGTCACGATTCTGCAATCTTTCGTCTGCTCGCTCATGCACACCAGAACAGGCGTCCGCAAAGTCCATCGGACGGTCGGCGTATTTCTTCAATAACTCCCGCAGACGCGGCGAGGCGGCCTGCGTGTCAAACCGCGATACCAACAAGCCCCGCTCGACGGCCTCCAGAAGCTTCCCCGGTGAGTGCAGGAAGTGGGCCGCTTCCGTCAGCACGGCGTCGCAGGTGAACAGCGGATAGGGAAGCGAGCGGAGGAGCCTTGCCGCCCAGGGAGTGAATGGATCTTTATCCTGCGGGCGGCGGAAAGCCGCCACCAGCGGTCCGGTGTCAAGAATGTGGATCATGACCGCTTGGAACGCATCGCCTTGCGGACATTCTCATTGGTGGCTGGCGGCGCATCCGTGCTGACGCTTCCCAGCAGATCATCCCAAGGCGAGCCTTGTTTGGCCTGCACGGCCTGCACGCGTTGGCGCACGGCCTTGCGGGCAAACTCGCTCAAGTCTTCGCCAACATCTTGAGCCACCTTTTGCCAGAACGTCTTTCTCGCGCCCCGGAATCCGAACTGTCAGTGTGTCACTCATGTTCTGTGTGTAACACAAACTGCTAAGAATTGCAACCTGCCATGGGCTGTTCAGTCAAACTTGGCCGAATTATTTCAATTTGCGCTCCAGGATTTCGCCGATGAGGGTGGGGTTGGCTTTGCCCCGGCTCAGTTTCATGACCTGGCCTTTGAGGAAATTGAGCGCGGCGGCTTTGCCGGACCTGAAATCGGCGGCCGGGCCGGGGTTGGCGGCGATGGCCTGGTCGCAAAAGGCTTCAATGGCGGCGGTGTCGCTGACCTGGGCCCAACCTTTCTTCTCGACAATGGAAGCGGGGGGGTCGCCACTGGCAAACATCTCCGCGAAAACCTGCTGGGCGATGGAGCTGCTGATCTTTTTGCCGTCCACCAGCGCGATCAGTTCCAGGATGTGTTCGGGTTTGAATTTCAAACCGGCCAGGGTCGTTTGCGTTTCTGTCAGCTTGGCGCGGAGATTGTTGATGACCCAGTTGGCGACGGCTTTGTGCTTTTTGGGATCTTTCGATTGCCGGGCCAGTGATTCAAAATAGGCGCTTAACGGTGGGTCCCACACTAATGTCTGGGCATCGGAGGCAGGCAATTGGAACTCGCGCATGAGGCGCTGTTTTTTGGCCAGGGGCAGCTCGACCACGCGGCGGGTGACCTGTTCCAGCCAGGCCGGCGTCGGCGCAAAAGGCATCAGGTCGGGGTCGGGGAAATAGCGGTAGTCATGGGCCATTTCCTTGCTGCGCATGGTTTCGGTGATGCCGCCCGCGTCGTCCCAGCGGCGGGTTTCCTGGCGGAGCTGACCGCCCCGGGTCAGGACTTCGATTTGGCGGGGGATTTCATATTCCAGGGCGCGGCGCACGCCGCTGAAGCTGTTCATGTTTTTGATTTCAATCTTTTTGCCCAGTTCGGCCGTGCCGCGGGGGCGGACGCTGACGTTGACATCACATCGCACCATGCCTTTTTCCATGTCGGCGTCGCTGACGCCGCCGTAAATCAGAATATCCTTGAGGGCGTTGAGGTACTCGTAAGCCATGGCGGGGCTGGAGAGGTCCGGTTCGGAGACGATTTCCAGGAGGGGCACCCCGGCGCGGTTGAAATCCACGCCGCTGTGGCGGTCGAAGTGGGAACTTTTCCCGACGTCCTCCTCCAGATGGGCGCGGGTGATGCGGACGCGGGCCAAGCCGCCCTGGAACTCGAAATCCAGCCAGCCGTTGCGGGTGGAGGGCTGATCGTATTGGGTGATTTGATAATTCTTGGGCATGTCAGGATAGAAATAATTCTTGCGGTCAAACTTGGCGCAGGGGGGGATTTCGCAATGGAGGAGAAGGCCGGTCAGGACGGTCAGTTGCAGGGCCTCCTCATTGGCGACGGGCAGGACGCCGGGCAAGCCCAGGCAAACGGGGCAGACGCGGGAATTGGGGGCCGCGCCGAATTCATTGGCGCAGGCGCACCACATTTTCGATTTGGTTTTGAGCTGGACATGAGTTTCCAGCCCGATGACAGCTTCGTAATCCATGATCTTACAGGGGTTTGAATTGCCTTTTTTCGTCCCATTTCAAAGCGCGGGATTCGCTTCTGAGAATGCCGATCAGTTCCTCTTCGCCGATGGCGGGGCTGGAAACCCGCTTGATAATGACGTTCTCTTTTGATCCAGTCGCTCTTGTCGGCGTCTTTGATGTAAAAACCGCGGCTGTCAAAACAAAAGGTGATGCCGCGCAGGCTCTGCAAGGCCGCGGCCATCTGGATGCACGCACCCACGTAGTCCTGGCCCTCCCCCAGGGAATAGACGGTGCCGCGGGCCAGTCCGCAACGCAGCGCGGCAGGCGGATCGGACACGCGGCCGCGAATCCGGAAGAGAAAGTCGCGTTGGTAGTTGCCGCAGATGACCAGGGCGTTGGCGAGGATATTGCGCCGGGCCACCGCGCTCTCCCCGGAGGTGTCCCAGAGGACGAGCAAGCCGTCGCCGGTGAATTTGACGAAAAACGGCAGGGGACTCCAGAGGATGACGCCGCCTTCGTGATCCTTGCGTTTCATTTCCATCTTGAGTTGCAGCATGAGCCAGGGGAGGAATTCCCTGATGAAAAAGGGAATGGCCTGATCGGTTTCCACGTGTTTGCAAAAATCCGGGAAGCCTTCCAACGCGAAGACGGCGGCGACCACTTCCATCACCGTGGCCGGCTGGGCCAAATCTCCCAGACCCAGGAGCGAGGGGTTGAAGGCGTCGAATTTGGCCCTGGACAAGACTCTCCGGCGCTTGCCTTCCACAATGGCCTCCTTGAAATCGGACTCACTGGGCTTAAGGGGCAACATGGGAATTGGTGCTAGAAGTTGAGCGGCGGTTTCTGCTGGTGCCAATCGGTGCTCTGTTCGTAGGCGTGGGCGAGCTGCAAAATGGTTTGTTCGCCAAAGGGCTTGCCCAGAAGCTGCAGGCCGATGGGAAGTTTGGGATTGGACGTGAACCCGCAGGGCAGGCTCAGTCCGCAGATGCCCGCCAGATTGCAGGAGATGGTGAAGATGTCCGAAAGATACATTTGCAGGGGATCGCCGGATTTTTCGCCGGCGCGGAAAGCCGCGGTCGGCGTGGTGGGGGTGACGATGGCATCCACTTTGGCAAAGGCTTGCAGGAAATCGCGGCGGATCAAGGTGCGGACTTTTTGGGCGCGCAAATAGTAGGCGTCGTAGTAGCCGCTGCTCAAGACGTAGGTGCCCAGGAGGATGCGGCGCTTGACTTCCGGGCCGAAGCCCGCGCCGCGGGTCTTGCCGTAGAGTTCGATGGGGTCGGCCCCGTCCACGCGGGCGCCGTAGCGGATGCCATCGAAGCGGGCCAGATTGGCGCTGGCCTCGGCGGTGGCGATGATATAATAGGTGGCGACGGCGTAATCGGTGTGGGGCAGGGAAATTTCCACGATTTCCGCGCCGAGTTTTTCCAGGTGCTTGACGGCGGATTGCATGGCGGCGCCGACTTGGGGGTCCAGGCCGCCAATCATGAATTCGCCGGCCAGGCCGAGTTTGAGGCCCTTGATGTTGCCGTTCAGGGCGGCGGCGTAGTCCGGCACGGGTTCCGGGACGCTTGTGGAGTCGCGCGGGTCCGGGCCGCTGATGGCGCGCAGCAGCAGCCCGGCGTCGCGAACATCCTTGGTAAAAGTGCCGATTTGATCGAGCGACGAAGCGAAGGCGACCAGACCGTAACGGGAAACGCGCCCGTAAGTCGGCTTCAGGCCAACGCATCCGCACAAAGCGGCGGGCTGGCGGATGGAACCGCCGGTGTCGGAGCCGAGGGCGGCGAGGCATTCATCGGCCGCCACGGCGGCGGCGGAACCGCCGGAGGAACCGCCCGGAATGCGAGTGAGGTCCCAGGGATTGCAGGTCGCGCCGAAGGCGGAGTTTTCCGTGGAGCTGCCCATGGCGAATTCGTCCATGTTCAAACGTCCAAAAACCACGGCGCCGGCGGCCTGTAATTTTTCCACCACGGTGGCGCTGTAGGGCGAAATAAAATTGCCCAGGATTTTTGAGCCGCAACGGAGCGGCTGGCCGCGGACGGCAATGACATCCTTGAGGGCGATGGGGACGCCGAGCAGCGGCTGGCCGGACGGAGCCGCGGCCAGGGCGCGGTCGGCGGCGTCGGCCTGGGCCAGGGCGTCGGCGGCATCGCAACTGAGGAAAGCGTGCAGGCGGCCGTCCACGCGCTGGATTTGATCCAGGCAGGCCTGCATGGCCTGGCGGGCGGAGACTTCGCGGCGGGCGAGTTGGGCGGCCAGTTGCCAGGTGGTGAGTTGGTTGAGCATGAGATCGGGCGCCATCACTCCACAATTTTCGGAACGACAAACAGGCCGCTGGCCTTGGCGGGAGCATTGCGCAGGGCTTCCTCGTTGCTCAGGGAAGGCTGGGTCAGATCGGGGCGAAAGACATTGACCAGGGGCACGGCGTGGGCGGTCGGCTCGATGCCGCGGACGTCCAGTTGCTTGAGCTTTTCGATGTAGCCGAGGATGCCGCCCAATTGCGCGCCAAATTGTTCCTCCTCGGCGGGGGAGAGGGACAGGCGGGCCAGATGGGCCACGTACTGGATGTTGAAGTCGGAGGGCATGGAATTTTGAATATCAAGATTTGAATCTGGAACATCCGCCGATCAATCCTCGTCGAACTTGCGTTTGATGAGGGCTTCGATCTCCGTCAGGGCCTGGTGGGCGTCGTCGCCTTCGCAATGAACGATGATTTTGCTGCCCGGCCCGGCCGCGAGCATCATCAGGCCCATGATGCTTTTGCCGTTGACGCGTTCGCCGTCCTTTTCCACCAGGATGCTGCAGGAGAATTTATTGACCAGGCGGACAAACATGGCGGCGGGCCGGGCATGGATGCCCAGCTTGTTGAGCACCAGAAACTCGCGTTGCAGGGCGGGCTTGCCCGCGGATTTTTTCACATTACTCATTTGCCATCCAAGCGCCTAATGTGCGGCCTGCCTGGTTTTTTTGCCATTGAAAATTGACTGGTTTTCTGCCTTTTTTTCCGCACAGGGCTGCCTTGGCCTGCGGAAGACATGTGGAGTGCAGTTCACCCTAGATTCCAAAGAGGGTGGATTGCCAGGCGTCCACTTCAAATTCCTGAGCGCGTGACAGACCTGCAAATCCACGGCCGGGGCTGCCTTGCCGGAAATGAAAACACCCGGCAGCATGGCGCCAGTTCACCATTGACCGCTCTCAGTTTTTGGCGGCGGAACCGACGGCCTGGGGCCAGGCGGTGAAGGCGTTTTCGGCCATGCGCCGGGCCAAACCTCGCACGATTTGCCGGCAGATGCCGGGGCCTTCATAAATCAGGCCGGTGTAAATTTGCACCAGGGAAGCCCCGGCGGTGATTTTTTCCCAGGCATCGGCGGCGTTGAAAATTCCGCCGACACCAATAATCGGCAGCGCGCCGCGGGTCTGGCGATGGAGATGGCGCACGATTTCGGTGCTGCGGGCGCGCAAGGGCCGTCCGCTCAATCCGCCCGCCGCCGCATAGACCCGCTGTAACGCCGGGTCGCTGGTTTGGGGACGGGTGATGGTGGTGTTGGTGGCGACGATCCCGGCGATCTGGCGCGGACCGGCTAATTCGAGGATTTCATCCAGCGCGGAGAAGGAGAGGTCGGGGGCGACTTTGACCAGGATTGGGCGGACCGGGGCTTGCGACGGCGTTTTCTGAACTTCCTGGAGGGCGGCGAGGATTTCGTCGAGGGCGGCTTTGTCCTGGAGCTGGCGGAGGTTGGGGGTGTTGGGGGAGCTGACGTTGACCACAAAGAAATCGCCGTGGGAACGCAGGAGACGAAAGGAGTCGGCGTAGTCCCCGGCGGCGTCGGCCAGAGGGGTGCTTTTGGATTTGCCCAGATTGATGCCGACCGGGTGGGAGGGCCAGAGTCCGGCTTGTTTCCATTGCGCGAGAGTCGCGGCCAGGGCTTCGGCGCCGGGGTTATTGAAGCCCATGCTGTTGACAAGGGCCTGATCCTTGATGGCGCGAAAAATGCGCGGGGGCGGGTTGCCCGGCTGAGGATGGCGGGTGACGCCGCCCAGTTCGCTGAAGCCAAAACCAAGGGCGGGCCAGATGGGAACGGCCTGGGCCAGCTTGTCCATGCCCGCCGCCAGACCAACGGGGTTGGGAAAGGTCAAACCGAGGAGATCAACGGGGAGTTCCGGCGCGGCATACAGAGCGGCGGTCAGGCCGGTGAGAAGCCGGTGGCGGGAGGCGCAGGCCAGGGCATGGAGCGTGCGGTCGTGAATTTTCTCCGAGTTTTGCGTGAAAAGGACCGGGCGGATGAGGCTGCGGTAGAACCAACTCACGGCAGAACGGGCAGCCCGGGCTGGGGGCGCGACAAGTTTAATGGGTCCAGTCCCGCCAGCGCTGGCTGGCCGCGTCGCACGCCGGACTGGCTGAAAAGATTGCGATAGGTGGCCAGGGCCAGGAGCGGCCAACTGTTGCGGTACATGTCGTACTTCAAATAGAAAACGCGCGGGAAACCGGTGCCGGTCGTCTCCGCTTCGGTCCATGTGCCGTCGGGGTTTTGGGTGCGGACCAGGCAGGCCATGCCCGCCTGGATGCTGGGGCGGTTGGGGTCTCCAAACGCGCACAGGCCCATCACGGCCCAGGCGGTCTGGGAGGCGGTGCTGGGTCCCTGCCCCTTGAAGACGGGGTCGTCGTAGGTGTCGCAACGTTCGCCCCAGCCGCCGTCCGGGTGCTGCACGCTTTCCAGCCAGTCGCGGGCTTTGAGGAGCCAGGGCTGGCGCAGGTCCAGGCCCAGGGCGCGCAGGCCGCGCAGGACCTGCCAGGTGCCGTAAATATAATTGACGCCCCAGCGGCCGTACCAGGAACCATCGGCTTCCTGGTGGGCGCGGATGAATTCCAGGGCCTTGCGCACCTGGGGGTTCTGCAGGTCGAAGTTCTCGTAGCCGAGCAATTCCAGGATGCGCGCGGTGATATCGGCGCATTCCGGGTCGAGCATGGCGTTGTGGTCGGCGAAGGGGACTTTTTCCAGGATGCCCTTGGTGCAATCCCGGTCGAAGGAGGCCCAGCCGCCGTCCTTGCATTGGAAGGTGAGCATCCAGTTCAGGCCGCGCCGGAAGCATTCGTCGCGGCGGCGCGGGTTGGCCGTGGGAATTTTGCGCAGGGCGAGCAGGACCATGGCCGTGTCGTCCACGTCAGGGTTCCACTTGTTGTTGAATTCAAAGACCCAGCCGCTCGGTTCGACGGGCGCGGGGTTTTTGTACTGCCAGTCTCCGCGGAAACGGACCTCCCGGTCCATGAGCCATTGCGTGCCCAGGGTCAGGGCCGGGTGATCGCTGGCCAGACCCGATTCGTGGAGGGCAATCGCGACGATGGCGGTGTCCCAAACCGGGGAGGTGCAAGGCTCGAAGCGGACGCTGTCGGCGGTTTGGTGCTCCAGCTTTTGCAATTCTTCCGCGCAACGCCGGATGAGGGGATGATCGTCGGGATAACCGAGGGCCTTGAAGGCGATGCGGGAATTCAGAATGCCGGGAAAAATCGCGGCCAGGCCATCGCTGCCCTCGAAGCGCTGGATCATCCATTGCTCGGCCTTTTTCAAGGAGAGCTTGCGGAAAGGATGGATTTTCAGGGCGGCGAAATGTTCGGCAAATTTGTGGAGCTTGTCCAGCCCGATGAAGAAATTGCGCCAGGTAAACCATTCGGGATCGCGGGCCAGCATCAAATCGCGCTCGTGCAAGCCCGAGGGGAAAAGCTCGTCCAGCGAGACGCCGTTGGGCAGGGGGCGGGTGGGCTTGAAATGGTTGATGATGGACAGGGGCACGAGCATGGAGCGGCTCCACGAACTCATGTCATAGAATTGAACGCCGAACCATTTGCCAATGAGGATGATTTCGCAGGGAATGGTGGGCACGTAAGCCCAGGGATACAGGCCGAACAGGGCGAGGTATAATTTGGAAAAGGTGTTCAGGCGCGGCACTCCGCCCAGGCTCAACGCCGTCTGCCGCGCGCGCAGCATGCGCGGGTCGGTCACGGGGACGCCGGCCAGCTTGAGGGCCAGATAAGCCTTGATGGTGGCGTTGACTTCGGCCGGGCCGCCGTAATAAATGCTCCAGCCGCCGGAGGGCATTTGCAGGGAAAAGATATGATTGACGGCCTTGCGCTGCCAAGCCAGGTCCACCTTGCCGTTCCAATGGTGGAAAGCGACGACATCGGCCACCAGGGTGCAATCCACCATCAACTCGCCGATCCAGTAGCCTTCGGGCTTCTGCTGGCCGAGGAGCCAGGTTTGCGACCTTTTAATGGCTTGCTCCAGTTCGGCGAACGACAACAAGGCCGGTTCCGGCGCCGGCATCTCCGCCGCCGTCATTAGCCCGTTAGAGTGATTTAAAACATTGACCGGCACTTCCCCAATGTGCGGAGTAAAGGAGAGGCTGTAAAGGGCGGAATTGAGGATGTCGAAAAATGGAGATGGACGCTGGATTGGATGTGACACTTCATATTTCGCATGAGCAGAGCCTCAAATCGTGATGTCGGGCAACGTTGCCACCGCGCTGTGGAGCGGGTGGACGATGGCGAGGCAGCGGCCACTGCAGGCCGGCGACGCTCCGCGGTCCGCCTGGTGCCGGTCCCGCGCCGGAACACCGCGGCAAAACGGATGCCCGATGTCACTGCCCGGCTGCAAATGGTCTTTGGTCGAAGGGCGATCTCTGAAAAGAACATGACAAAAATCTTGGACGAAAATCGGAGTGCCTTCTAATGGTGTTTCCCGGACGCTTTGGAGTGCGGGAGCTTGCTCCCGCTTTCAGGCCGGCCACGATTTGCGGAGATCAAAGCGGCGGCGAGCCGTGCGGGAGACAATGGGGCCGGATCACTAAACTGATCAGAGCGCCTCCTCCGCCAGCCAGCAAAGCCAAAAGCGTTCCTCCGAGAGCCCATATCGAGAATATCTCTGACTTGAATCGGACGACGGAACTCAGGTTTGGTCTGGCCAAGTTTAAAATCGTGGCCTGCGCGGTGATCTGTTTGTCCGGCACTGGGGATGCTGAGTGTAATTCACTGCTCTCTTCTTGATTCCGTCTTTGCAGACAGTACTCGCGATAAACGCCCACAAGGGCATTGGCGATGTTGGCCGCCAAATTTGGGTCGGCGTTCTGGACCGAAATGGCAATCACGTTGGTGCCGGGCACCTGGGTGACACTGACTTTTTGTTCGAGTTCCCACGCTGCTTTCTGCACGGGCCAGTCAGGCTCGCCGGCTTGGCTGGCAAGCGCCTGCTGGAGATTCAGGTTGGTGGTCACCTGCTCTGAGAAGTCAAATGAGCTGATGATTTTACACTGCGAGTCAAGGGATTGAGGGTACCAGTGTTGGTTGTCCAGCCCATGTCGCGTCCCATCAACGTCAACAATAACCTCGAGTCTCACGATGCCGAGATAAACTCGGGGCGACACATACGCGACGATGGCACTACAAACCAGCGCGGCGGCGAAGACCGCCACGAATACTCTGATGAACACGGCCAGCAGTCTGGGATCGCCTGGAAAGGCACGGAATATTGTCTTACACATGAGTTCTCACCTGTTCGGGGTTGCGAGGTGTTCTGCCTGTGAAGTTCTCGTCAAATTCAGCAACACGCGCAGCCACAAGACGGCCTATTCCCTTCGCTTTAATTGACACGTTGACTACCGCAACCGTTCAAAAAGGCAGGGCGAGACTCGAGGCGCGACTAAATGCCCCCGAAATCGAGTCAGGCTCCACGGAGTCTTGCCCTGCCGTTGACGGCCCAGCCAAAGCTGACCGGTGGCGTTTAGAATTTGAAGTCTTATGCGGCTGCTGGTATGGGTTGGGCATGCTGGTTGAATTCACCAAGATGAACGGGGCGGGGAATGATTTTGTGCTGCTGGAGGACCGCGCGGGAAAAATGAAGCTGGACCGCCGCCAGATCGCCCGGATTTGCGACCGCCACGCCGGCGTCGGGGCCGACGGGCTGATCGTGCTGCGGCCATGCGCTTCCGGGCGCGCGGACTGGGCCTGGGATTTTTACAACAACGACGGCGGCAACGCGGAGATGTGCGGCAACGGGGCGCGTTGTTTTGCCCGCTTTGCCCAGCGGCTGACCGGCGCGCAAAGCGGCCTCACTTTTGAGACGCGCGCCGGAATCATCACGGCCAGTTTCCAGGGCCAACGGGTCACGGTGAGCCTGACGCCGCCCAGGGATTTGCGGCTGAACCAAACCATTGACTTGCGCGGCGGAACCACGGCGGTGCATTCGGTGGACACCGGCGTGCCTCACGCGGTGATGTATGTGCCGGACGCCGACCAGGCCATGGTCCAATCCCTCGGCGCGGAAGTCCGGGGCCACGCCCATTTCGGGCCGCGCGGCACGAACGTTAATTTTGTGCAGTTGGGCGGCGGCAACGCCATCCGCGTGCGCACCTACGAGCGGGGCGTGGAAGGGGAGACGCTGGCCTGCGGCACCGGGGTGACGGCCTCCGCCTTGATTTCCGCCGAACTGCATGGCCTGACGTTGCCGGTCCGGGTGCAGGTGCGGGGCGGGGATGTGCTGGAGGTGAGTTTCGAAAAGCAGGACGGACAATTTGCCAACGTGCGTCTGACCGGCCCGGCGGACTTTGCCTTTGAGGGAAGAATTGAGGTGTGAGGCCAGGGATGTGTTCCGCCGCGAGTTTCCGCGCCCGGGCTGCGGCATGCCAACTTCAGGGTGAACCCGGTTAAAAACCAAACTTCCTTGCCTTTGGCATTTGACGACCATTTCTGGCTCAGCCTTCAATCGTCCGTAACCAAGCGGCGGCTGACGAAACGAAGAATTCAGCACTTTCCAAATAAGCACATGGGCATTGAAATCCAGCAATGCCCATGTGCTTATTTTAACCAGGCAGGCGAACCTGTCGAGGAAAATCTTTTCTGACGACCGAAAATGGAACGCAGAAACCAAGTTCTTTTTAAACGCGCCTTTCCTGGAGTTCCTTTCCTGGAGTTCCTTTCGTGGAGTAGCTCTCGTGGAGCACCTTTCGTGGACTTCCGGTCCTGGAGTTCGGCGCGGGGTTCGGCGCGGAGTTCCGACTGGCTTCCGTTGTATTTTGGGGCTATTCTGGCCGGCGTGGCGAAATTAGTGTTTGACATTGAAACCTCGGCCCTGCCGCTGGCGCAATTTGACGCCGTCCAGCAGGAGTATCTTTTTCGCGACGCGCTGAACCTGGCCGACGCGGAGGCGCGCCAGAAGCGGCAGGAGGAAGTACTGCGCCAATTTAATCTCTGGCCTTTCACGGCCCAGGTGGTGTGCATTGCCATGCTCAACGCGGAAAGCAGCCGGGGCAAGGTGCTGTTTGTGGCGGAGGATTTCGAGGAGGACGGGGCGGAGGCGGGGGCGGTGGAGTTCAGGGCCTGCGCGGACGAGGGCCAGTTGCTGGGGGAATTCTGGGAGCTGGCCAGGCATTACGATTCGATTGTGACGTTCAACGGGCGGGGATTTGACGTGCCGTTCATTTATTTGCGCTCGGCCATTTTGAACGTGGCGGTGACGCAGAAAGGCTGGCTGGGCTACCGGTTTCAAGTGGAGCCGCACTGCGACTTGATCGAGCAGTTGACCTTTTACGGGGTGAGCGGAAGGGAGGGCGCGGCCCGGCGCTTCAACCTGGATTTCTATTGCAAGGCCTTCGGCATCCAGTCGCCCAAGAGCCACGGGGTCACGGGGATGGACATCAACGGGATGCTGGCCGAGAAACGATTTCGGGAGATCGCCGAGTATTGCCTGGGCGACGTGCAGGCCACGGTGCTGCTCTATAGAATTTGGAAAGAGCGGCTGGGTGGTGTAAAGTAAAACAGGCCGAATGGAAGCACTCAACATGGTCAAGACTCACAACGATTGCGGGCCCATCGGAAAGCTGTCGCGCAAGCCGGCGGAACTGCTGGTCTGCTTTGCGGTCAAGGAGGAGGCGCGGTTTTTCATGGATGGCATGGTTTGCCAAGCCGATCAGGCCGGCAAAAAACCGCACCCTCCGCTTTATCAGGTCTGGATGACGGGCATGGGACGGCGCAACGCGGTGGAAGGCGTGCGCCAAGCCATCGCGCTGGTGCGGCCCAAACGGGTCATCACCTCCGGGTTCGCCGGCGGATTGAATCCCAAGCTGAAGTTTGGGACCATCGTCTATGACGAGGATTTCGACGCCGGGTTTGGACCGCAACTGGAACAGGCGGGCGCGGTCCGGGGGACATTTTACTGTCATCGCCGCGTGGCCATCACCGCCGGGGAGAAAGCCGCCCTCTGGCAATCCACCGGGGCGGACGCGGTGGAGATGGAATCGAGCGCGATCCGGAATATCTGTCGCGAGCAGAAAATCCCGAGCGCGACCATCCGGGTGATTTCCGACGACGCCGGCCAGGATTTGCCGCTGGACTTCAACGCCTTGATGACGCCGGAGGACCGGATTCATTACCCGAAATTGATTTGGGCGGTGTTGAGCCGACCGGGCCGGATCGGCAAGCTGATGGATTTCCAGCGCCAAACGATGGCGGCGTCGCGTCAGTTGGGGGCGGTGCTGGGGCAATTATTGCGCGCGCAGGGCAGTTGAGGCGGCAGACCAAAGCGCGCATGGCCGATGGAGGATGGAGGCTGGCCAAGACGGGCACGCCAGCCAGGCAATCCCCCCGCCCGGCGGCGGACAGCGGACGGCCCGTCCTACCTGGCATCAGCGGGCGGGGTCATCATGGGAGCGTCCGCCGGCGGATTTTGTTTAGTCTTGACAGCTTCGCTGTAGCTGGTGAGGAACGCGCCCAGAGTGATGAGGATCACCCCGGCCCAGCGCACGGCGGAAACCTTTTCATCCAGAATAAACTTTGCCGCCAGGGTGGCGATGATGAAGCCAATGGAGGTGAGGGGCCAGATGAGGCTGACATCGCGCTGGGAAAGCAGGTAAAGGAAACATCCAAAAAAGGCCGCCTCCAGGGCGACACCGAGGATGATTTTGTGGTTGGTGACGCCGGCCTGGGCGACGCGGAGAATGGCGGAGGCGCTCATTTGGCTTGGGCGGGTGATCTGGTTCAGGCCGCCTTTGATAAAGACCACGCCGATGTTTTCAAGGATTGCCGCGATAATTAAAATGACAATGATTTTGGCCATAATTAAAGGTCTTGGTAGCGGATCAATTGGATGCCCAATTGCGCCGCCAGGGTTTTAAGGGTTGGATTGATCAGGGCGTCAAATTCATTTCTAAATTGATCGAGGGAGGGATGGGAGTAAAGCTCCGAATCGCCCGGCGGCAGGGCGGGCAGAAGTTTGGCCACGAACGGCGCATCCACCCGGGCGTTCTGCAGCAGGCCGAAGACGACGCGGGTGTGGCGGATGCCCTTGTGCGCCAGCACCGGCCGGGCGCGGGCGGAAAGGAGGCGGTGAATGGCGGTGTGGCTCAGGCGGTAAATCCACCGGCCCGAAGCGAGCCGGGCGTTCAAGCCGAACCAGTCGTCGGTCAGGCGCAGGGCGGTGATGCCCCAGCGTTGCGCATTTTCCATCAAGATGCCGAACACGACCGGGTGAAGATGCAGATGGAGGTGGCCGTTGACGTGATCGAGCGGCAGGCCGGTGGCGCGGAATTTCTCAAATTGCGCCGCGATTTCCAGGGGCAACTGGGCGCGGCATTTGGCGGAGGCGAAGTAGCGCCACCCGGTGGCCACGGGATTATTGGAAAATTGCCCCCGCGCATCAACCAATT
The DNA here is from genome assembly GCA_963707025.1 of uncultured Verrucomicrobiae bacterium. Taxonomy (GTDB): domain Bacteria; phylum Verrucomicrobiota; class Verrucomicrobiia; order Limisphaerales; family Palsa-1400; genus JBEKOF01. Next base: position 111,147 of record CAVPOM010000017.1, read on the forward strand.
GGGGAATCTGCCCGGCCGGCAACGCGGCGGCCCCGCACACCAGGGCGAGGTGCAAGCCGACGCCCAGGCCCGGATTTTGCCGCGCCAGGGCCACGGCCTCGCCGGCGTGCGGCTCATTGACCATCAAGCTGGCGCTGGTGAGGATGCCCTCGCGATGGGCGCGCAGGACGGCCTGGTTGATGGATTGGGAGCGGCCAAAATCATCCGCATTGACGACCAGCCGTCTTTTCGGCGGCGGGCTTTTTTGCACTTTAATATCTGGCAGCGCCATGGAAGCCGGAAGCATAACCGCAAAGGGGGCAAAGATCGTGAAAAAAATGCCGGCGCGGAAGAAGCAAGATCCATTTCCTTCAGGCCGGCCGGCTGACGGATTGAGGGCTGGCGTGGCTGGATTCAAAAATAGGATAGAGCAAAGGGAGTATAAAGAGGGTCAGAATGGTGCCGGTGATGAGGCCGCCGATGATGACGACGGCAAAAGGCCGGGCGGTTTCCGCGCCGACGCCGGTGGAAAGGGCCATGGGCAACAGTCCGAGCAGGGCCATGAGGGCGGTCATGACCATGGGCCGCACCCGCGAGGCGGCTCCCTCCATGATGGCCTGGTGCAAAGCCATCTCCTCGCGGCGCAATTCCCGGATGCGGGTGACCAGGATGACGCTGTTCTGGATGGAAACGCCGAAGAGGGCGACAAACCCCACCAGGGCGGCGACGGAGATGTTCAACCCGGCCAGGGGCAAGGCGAGCAGGCCGCCCACGGCGGAGAAGGGAACGGTCAACAAGACGGCGGTGGCCAATTTGGCGGAATCGAAGGCCACGAAGAGCAGGAAGAAAATGGCCACGATGGTGAGCGGGACAATGACGGCCAGGCGTTTTTCGGCGCGCTGCTCGTTCTCAAAGGAGCCGGTCCATTCCAGGCGGTAGCCGGCGGGCAGGCGGACGGCGGCCTCGACCTTGCGCCGGGCTTCGGCCACCAAGGAGCCGAGGTCGCGGTCGCGCACGGAAAGTTTGATGGCGGTGCGGCGCTCGTTTTCCTCGCGCTCGATGCGGGACAACCCGGCCTTGACGCTGACGGAGGCCAGATCGCCCAAGGTGAGGCGTTCGCCGTTGGAGCCAAAGAGGGGGATGTTGCGGATGGATTGCACATCGGCCACGGCCTTGGGGGCGAGTTTGACGACGAGGTCGAAGGTGCGGGAGCCTTCCAGCACCTGGGTGGCGGTTTGGCCGCCCATGGCGGTGGCCACGACGGTCTGGAGGTCGGCCACGGCCAGGCCATAGCGGGCAATGGCGGCGCGATCAATGGCGATCTGGATTTGGGGCTGGCCGAGCAACAGATCGGCGCCGACATCGGCCGCGCCGGGGACTTTGTCAATAATAGCGGCGATCCGGCCGGAGAGGGCCTGGAGCTGCACCGGATCGTCGCCGAACAATTTGATGGCCAGCTCGCTCTTGACCCCGGAGACGGCCTCGTTGACGTTGTCCTCGATGTATTGGCTGAATTGGGATTGGAGGCCGGGAATTTCGCGGAGGTTGCGGGCCATGGCCTCGCAGAGCGCGTCGCGGGTGTGGGCGGTTTTCCATTCTTCGCGGGGTTTGAGGGCCACGCTGTATTCGGCCACGTCCCAGCCGTTGATGTCGGTGCCATCATCGGGCCGGCCGAGCTGGCTGACGACGCAGCGGACTTCGGGAAAGGAGGCGAGGCGGCGGCGCACCTTTTGGGTGATGGCGGCCGATTCGGAGGGGGAGATGGATTGGGGGGCGAAAGTGCGGACCCACAGGTCGCCCTCGTCGAGCTTGGGGAGGAATTCGCTGCCGAGGAAGAGCCAGGAGACGGCGCCTGCTGTCAACAAGAGCAAAGCGGCGGCATAGACCGGCCCCGGCGCGTGGAGCGCGAAATGGAGGGCGGGCCGGTAGAGCCGCACCAGGCGCCGCACAATCCAGGACTCGCGCGCGGCCTCCCTCCTTCCCGCGGCAAAGCTGGCCAGGGCGGGCACCACGAAAATGGCGAAGAAGGTTCCGGCGGCCAGGGCAAAGGTGAGGGTCAGGGCCATGGGTTTGAAGATGCGCCCTTCCACCCGCTGCAAGGTGTAAAGCGGAATGAAGGCGGTCAATAAAATGACCTTGGAAAACAGGACGGGCCGGCCCATTTCCGAGACCGCCTCGATGATGGCGGCGGGAAGGGAGCGGATTCGGCCCTTCCGTTCCTCCAGGATGCGGAGGAGGTCTTCCACGATGACCACGGAAGAATCCACGATGATGCCGAAGTCAATCGCCCCCATGGAAATGAGATTGGCCGGGATGCCGCGCCAATCCAGGAGGAGAAAGGCGCCCAGCAGGGCAAAGGGCACGGCCAGGGCCACGACCAGGGCGGAGCGCCAGTAGCCCGGTCCGAGAAACAGAACCAGGACGGCCAGGACCAGGCCGATGCCGGCCAGCATGTTTTCCCGCACGGTGTGGAGGGTGCGGTTGGTCAGCGCCGTGCGGTCATAATACATGACCAGCTTGACCCCGTCGGGGAGATAGCGCCGGTTGATGTCGTCGGCCATTTTTTCGATGCGCCGGCAAACCTCCAGCGGGTTTTCGCCGCGGCGCATGACCACGATGCCCTCGGCCACGTCATCTTCATCTTGACTGCCCTCGGTCCTGCCGACGCGGCCGAGGCGGACGGCGTGGCCGATGAGCACGGTGGCGAGGTCGCGGATGCGAATGGGGGTGCCGTTGCGGGTGTCCACGGCGATGGCTTCAATATCGGCGACGCTGCCGATCATGCCCAGGCCGCGCACCACATACAGCTCGGAGCCGTGTTCGACGTAAGAGCCGCCGGCGTTGCCGTTGCCGTTGGCCAGGGCGGCAAAGACCTGCTGCAAGGAGAGATTGCAGGACTTGAGCTTGAGCGGATCCACCAGCACTTGATACTGCTTGGTCAGTCCGCCAAACGGATTGATGTCCACCACGCCCGGCACGGAGCGGAATTTTTTTTCCACCACCCAATCTTGCAGGGCGCGGACTTCCTCCGGGGGGTAACCGATGGGAGCGCGCAGGCTGTAGCGGTAAACTTCGCCAATGGGGGTGGCGTCGGGCGAGAGGCTGGGCTGGACGCCCGGCGGCAGGGCGGCGGTGGCCAGGAGCTGGCTGGCCAGGTTGCGGATGAGGTCGTTGCTGGCGTCGTCCTCGAACACCAGAGTGATCTGGGACAATCCGAACAAGGAAATGGAGCGCATGGAAACGCGTTTGGGGATGCCGTTCATGACGTTTTCGATCGGGATGGTAACCATGCGCTCGACCTCTTCGGCGGCGTGCCCCGGAAAGAGGGTGATGATTTGGACGGAAACGTTGGTCACGTCCGGATAAGCCTCGACGGGCAGTTCGCGAAAGGCGTTGGCGCCGGCCAGCAAAAACACCACGGTCAGCGCCAGGACGATGGCGCGGTGATGTAAAACGGCGCTGGCAAGTCTAGCAATCATGAGGCCGGTTCCACCAGGGCCTGGAGGAGAAGGGCGCCTTCAATGACCACCTTTTGGCCGGCACTGACGCCTTCCAGCACGGGAACTTTGTTGTCTTGTTCCACGCCCACTTTGACCCGCACCCGGTGAAAACGGCCCGGGGAATCCTGGAGGAAAAGGCAGGAGTCGTCGCCCCGCATAAAGAGGGCCTTGGCGGGCACTTCCACCCCGGCTTGGGCGACGCTGGCCGGGTCGGCCAGCACATCGGCCAGGACATACATTTCGGCCTTGAGCAGCTTGTCGGGATTGCTGACCACGCCGCGCACCTTGAGGGAGCGGGTGGCGGGATCGAGCGAGTCGGCGATTTTGTCAATCCTCCCTTCAAAAACTTTTCCCGGCAGGGCGTTGGTGGAGTAAACGCGGAGCGGGCGGCCGGGTTGCAAGGAGGCGAGGCCGGCCTCTCGGCACATCGAGTTGCAGCCAGAGCCGGGCCGGGTCGCTGATGACAAAACTGGGGGCGAACAAATTCGGGGCGTTGGCCAGCATGAGATCGGCGCGGAGTTCCTGGCCGGGATTGATGTTCTTTTCCACGAGCACACCCGCCAGAGGGCTGCGCAGGATGTAAAGAGAATTGCTGCTCTGGTCATTGCCCCCATAGTTGGCCAGGACGGATTCCGCGCGGTCCCGCTCGGCCCGCGCGGCCACATAGGCGGCTTCGGCGGCCTCGACATCCTTTTGCGCGGCCGCCCCGTGTTGGAGCAAATCCTTGCTGCGGGTGAAGGCTTTGTCGGCCGCGGCCAGGTTGCCGGCGGCCGTGCGCGCATTGGCCAGGGCCTGGCTGAAATCCGGCGAATCAATTTCCGCCAAGGGCGCGCCCGCCGTGATGGCATCGCCCAGATCGGCGCGGAGGGCGGTGACGCGACCGGACACCGGCGTGAAGACGCGCACGGTCTGGTCGTCGTTCCAATAAAGGCGGCCGGTCAGGTGGGTGAGGGCCAGGGACCGGGGCTGGGCGGCTTGCACGGTGATGGAAGCCAGTTGCGGCGCATTGGTTGCAAAACTCACCGTCTCGCCCTCCACGATCGGGGCGGGCGGTTCGGGCGTTGGAGGCTCTTCCTTGCGGCAGCCGAGGAAGGCGAAGAGGGCCAAAAGAGCGAAGACTTTCGCCGGGGCTGGCGCGCCTGACGGGGGCCGGGGTGAACGCGGCGCCATTCTGCAATTATTGACAGCGGATGGGCGGGTCATTTCCATAGGTTCAATTCCGATTCAGTCAAGACCGTGCGCGCGGCCATGAGATCGGCGGCGGCGCTGGCGGTGTCGTTCATGGCTTGGGCGAGGGCCAGACGGATGGTGTTGTCGGTTTGCTCGGCGTTGAGCAAATCCACCAGGGAGGCCGCGCCGCGGTCGGTACTTAAAGGCGACGGACTGGCGGACTTGGGCCGATTTGGGGGCGGTTTCGTCCCGATACCGCGACCAGCGCTCGCGGGCTTCGTGGTAAGCGGACTGGCCGTTGGCCAGATTCCGCCGCGGCCACGGCTTGGATTTTGCCAAGGGCGTCCCCGAATTGGTCCACCGCGGCCTGGGCCGCCTTGATGTTGCCGGCGTTGCGGTTCCACAGGGGCAGAGGGAAGGAGACGCCGAGGAGAAATGTGTCCACCGCGGGACCGCCGCCGGGCGGGTTGTGTTCGGCCCCGACGGTCACGGTCGGGTCTGGAATGCGCATGGCCTTCTGCAATTGAAGCTGGGCCTGGCCGGCTTGCAAATCCGCTTCGGCGGCCAGCACATCCGGGCGGGAGGCGCCGGGTTTGGGTTCAGGTTCTGGCGGCGCCGGAGGAAGCTCCACCAACTTTTCCAGAGAATCCGCCGGGCATCCAGTTGCCCTGGGGCTGAGGGACACCCATGAGCACCTCCACGGCGATGCGGGCTTGAAGGGCGGTGGCGTCGGCGGCTTTGGCCTGGAGCGCAAATTGCTCGGCATTGATCTCGAGTGTTTTTTTGTCCGCCTCGGAGAGGGCGCCGGCGTTAAACTGTTGTTGGGCGATGCCGGCTTCCTGCCGCATGTAGTCAGCGGATTGGGTCAACACCCGCGCGTTTTCGGCCGCGAGCAAGGCGGCGAGATAGGCCTTGGTGACGCCTTGATCGAGGGTTCGCTTGGCGTCGTAAAAGCGGGCCTTGGCGCCGCGCACACCGGCCCGGGCGGCGATTTGGCGGTCGTGGCGTTTGCCGCCAATCTCAATGAGTTGGTTGATGGCGGCGATACTGTCGTAGCTGCGGTCCCAAAGACCGCTGCCCAGGATGGTGGCTGTTTCATGGGTGCCGATTCTGGCCGTGGATAAAGCAGCGGTGGGATTGGGAAATTCTTTGGAGACAATGAGTTGGGCCGCGGCCGCGGCCATGCCGCTCCTGGCCGCCAGCAAATCCCAGTTTCGCTCAAAGGCCAGGCGCCGCGCGTCGTCCAAGGAGAGCGGCTGGCTGGTCCCGCCCGCCCCGGCACCGGAAACGGGCGCGTTGGTGGCCGGCTGGGCGTGGGCCGTGAGGAACCACGGCAATAGCAACAGCGCGCCGACGCCGCCGCGAAGGCTCAGGATAGCTGGAAAAGGGCCCGTGTAATTGTTGCTCAGACCTTTTATTTTCGCGACGGACGGCATGTTTGTCTGTCAGGCCAGACCTAATTCCCGTGTCAGGCCAAGTCCGACACGCCCGCGGCCCAACCGCCGCGGCCGCCGTCCACGGGGCACCGCGTCACTCATGGGTGGGCCGGGAAAGGCAGGGTCCCGGTGCGCCGGGACTGCCCGCCGCCGGGCTTTGGCAGAGGAATCAACGTCGCACCACCGTCGTGCGGCGGGCAGAGGACTGCCCGCCCGACCACCCATGACTAACGCATTTTTTAGCGGGGATGGCGGCTGTCGTTCCAGCGGATGGCTTCGCGCAGCAGCTCGGTGCCGCTGCTGAGGTTGAGTTTTTCCTTCATGCGGGCGCAATAGGCCTGCACGGTTTTGAGGCTGATGCCGAGCGTTCCGGCGATTTGCCGCGTGCCCAATCCCCGGCCCAGCATGTCGAAGACTTCCAGTTCGCGGTCGCTCATTTGCTCGATGGGGGAATGGCCCGCCCCCTTCTTGTCGTCTATAAAATGGGCCGCGAGCACACCGGCCAGGGCCTCGCTGACGTAGAGCTTGCCCTCCAGAATGCGGCGGATGGCCTCGATGACCTTGCGGGTGGTCTCGCGTTTCATCACGTAACCCCGGGCGCCGGCGCGGAGGGCGCGTCCGGCATAATGAGATTCCTCGTGCATGGAAAGGACGAGCACGGCGACGGCGGGATAAGAGAGTTTTAGGTTTTTGATCAACTCGATGCCGGAAGAATTCTTCAAGGAAATATCCACCACGGCCACATCGGGCCGGGCCGCGCCGATGGCGGCAAAGGCGTCCGGCGCGCCCTCGCTTTCCCCGCAGACGAGGAGGTCCGGCTGCTGGTTGATTAAATTAGTGAGCCATTCGCGGACCAGGGGATGATCGTCCACGATGAACACGGTCCTTTTGCGCTTGTCAGTGTCAGGGGTCATGATTGGCCCGGGGCATTATCTCCGGACAGGGGCGGGATGGGAAGGGAACATTTCACGAAGGTCCCGCCGGTGGGGTTGAGGTCCATGGCAAAATCGGCCCCGATCATGGCGGCGCGGTGGGCCATGATGCGCGTCCCCAGCCCCGGGCTTTTTTGCCATCCGTCAGGCAGGCCGACCCCGTCATCTTCCACCGTCAGCGCGACGCGGCCGTTGCGCTCGGAAAGCTCGACCACGATGCGCCGGGCCTTGCCGTGGCGAATGGCGTTGCTGACCGCTTCCTGGGCGATGCGATGGAGATGCATGGCGGTGGTGGCATTATGGATGAGCACCGGGGTATCGTGCTCAAACACGCAGGCGGTTTTGGACCATTTGGTGGTGTTGGCGGAAAGTTCCTGCAAGGCGGCCATCAGACCTTCGGCGTCCAGGTCGGTCTGATACGTTCCCCGGGCCAGATCGCGCGCCATGCTGATGCCGTCTTCCACCAGGCCGATGATTTTCCCGGCGTCAGCCGCTTCGGGAGCGGACCTGGCCTGGAGCTTTTCGCGCAAGACCTGGCCGGCCAGGGCCGTGCCGGTCAAGTGCTGGCAAAGGCCGTCATGCAAGTCGCGTCCGAGGCGGCGCTGTTCCCGTTCGCTCACCTCCAGGATTTCCTTTTCCAGGCGCTCCCGCTCCGCCATTTCCTGGGTGAGGGCCCGCGTGCTTTGCCGCACCCGGTCCTCCAGTCCTTTGTGCAGGGATTGCAGGCTGGCCAGGAGCCAGACGACGATGGAATAGAAGGTCAACAATATCGTTGAATTCCAGATGGGAATAAACGGGCTGGAATAATGGACACCGGCGGCCAAGTCGCCCGTGATCCAGACGGCCACGCTCAAGACCGAAAGGAACAGGCCGTACCACCGCCCAATAAACCAGGTGCCCAGCCCGATGCCAAGGAGGTAAAACACCGAAAAGGAAAGCTCGAAGCCGGTCCGGTAATCAATCAGGCCGACCAGCGCCAAAAAACCCAATCCGGCCAGCATCCAAAAGGGCCGGGAGCGGTGTTCCAGACTTTGCAGCAGTTTCATTGTGCGGTGTTGACCGGCCTTGCTCGGGCAAGACGGCAGGGGCAAAGGATAAAGGATAAATGATAAATGATAAATGAAAAACGGCCGGTTTCCAATGCGATGAATTGAAATTTTCGATGTTGGCCGCAGTTTTATCAAGTTGCCGCCGCGGCGGGCGGGGTCCATAGTCCTGGCATGAGAGCAACCCATTGAAAGGCCTTTATGGACCGGATATCCGCAATCGTGCTGATTCTGGGAATTCTCATCGCGTGGGCCGTGTGGCTGACGGTTCGGGCCAAGGAAGCGCAACACCTCGTCGAAAATCTTTCGCGCCGCCTTGCCGAACTTGAATTGGAACTTTTTCGGCTGAAACGGGACCGGGAATCAGGCCGTCCGGTTGAGCCCGCGCCGGCGCCGCTTCCAAAAAGTATGGTGCCGCCGGTCCCGCCGCCAGCCCCCGTGGCTGCGCCGCCCGCGGCCATTCCGCCCCCAATTCGACCCGCGCTGGCGAGGCTGGCTGCGACCCTGCCGGCTCCGCCAACTCCGCCCGCGCCGCCCACGCTCCCACCCGCGCCGCCGCGCCCGGCCAGGCCGGCGGTCAACTGGGAACAGTTCATGGGGGTGAAACTTTTCGCGTGGATTGGGGGACTGGCGTTGTTCCTCGGCGTGGCCTTTTTCGTCAAATACTCGTTCGATAACAACCTGGTTCCACCCGCCCTGCGGGTGGCGCTGGGTTTCCTGGCCGGGCTGGGCCTGCTCGCCGGCGGCGTGGGGATGTCGCGCAAAAATTATCCCGCCCTTTCGCAAACTTTGTGCGCGACCGGAGTGGTCATTCTTTACGCGGTGACGTTCGCCTGCCGCTCCATTTATCGTTTTGATTTTTTTGGGCCGATTCCGACTTTTCTGCTGATGGCGCTCGTCACGGTGACGGCCTTCCTGCTGGCGGTCCGGCTGGAGGCCATGGTCGTTGCCATCCTCGGTATGCTGGGCGGTTTTCTCACGCCCATTCTGGTTTCCACCGGCCAGGACAACCCGCTGGGGCTGTTCGGATACATTGCCATTCTCGACGCCGGGCTGATCCTGGTGGCGCTGCACCGCCGCTGGCTTTTTCTCACCGCGCTGGCGGCGCTGGGCACCGCCATCCTGCAAATCCTCTGGGCGGGTGAATTCTTCGAGGCCGGAAAATACTTTGCCGGAAACAAGATTCTGATTGTGCTGGCCGTGCTGCTCGGTTTCAACGCGCTTTTTCTTGGGGCGGCCTGGCGGGCGAAGATGCCGCCGGCCGCGGCGGGCGAAAAGCCGGCGGGTGTGGACAGGACGGGGATGAACGCGAGAACGTGGCTCTCCGGTTCCACCCTCGGCCTGGCGGCCCTGGCGCTGGCGTTCAGCGGGTGGTTTTTGAGTTTCCAGCCGCTGGCACAGCGTCCGGCGCTGATGTTCGGTTTCGTCTTCCTCATTGATCTGGGGGTCGCGGCGCTGGCCGGGGCCGATGAAACCATCGCCGCCGCCCAATCCATCGCCGGACTGGCCGTGTTCGGATTGCTGGCATATTGGACGCAAGCATGGCTGACCCAGGAATTGCTCAACGCCGCGCTGGCCTTTTATTTTATCTTCGCGATCCTGCACTCGGCCCTGCCGGCGCTGCGGCAGCGGCGGAGCGGCGCCAGGGCCGGGGGCTGGGCGATCCACCTTTTTCCTCTTCTGGCGCTGGCGCTGGTGCTGGTGCCGGTTTTCAAGCTGGCGGAAGTCTCCTTCCTGGTCTGGCCGTTTATTTTGCTGGTGGATTTGCTGGCCATCGCGCTGGCCGTGCTGACGGCCGCCTTGTGGTCGGTGCTGGCGGTGCTGTTGCTGACCCTGGCCGCCACCGGCTTGCTCATTTTCAAAATCCCGTTCGACCTGACCGGCCTGCCGGCATCCTTTTTTCTGCTCGGCGCGTTCATCGTTTTCTTCGTCGCGGCGAGCATCTGGCTGGTGCGCAAATTCAAGCCCGAGGCCCTAAAAACCGGGATTCAGTTCGAGCAGGACCCCAAGACCCCGGGAGAGGTTGCGGCGATTTTGCCGGCCTGCGCGGTGGTGCTGCCATTCCTGCTGCTGATCATGGCGACCCTGCGGCTGCGGCTGGCCAACCCATCGCCGGTCTTCGGCCTGGCCCTGCTCCTGGTGGTTTTGCTGCTGGGGGTGACTAGACTGTTCTTACTGGACTGGATGCCCGCCATCGGCCTGGTGTGCGTGACCGCACTGGAATGCGCCTGGCATTTCAACGATTTCAGCGCCACCAATCCAGCCTGGCAGTCGCATCTGGCCCTCCTGTGGTATCTGGTGTTCCTGGCCCTGTTCGCCCTGTTTCCGTTTTTATTCCTGCGGCGCTTCGCGGACAAAACCGCTCCGTGGGCCGCCGCGGCCATGGCCGGGCCGCTGCAGTTCTTTCTCATCCACCGCCTGATCAAAGCCGTTTATCCGAACCCGGTGATGGGCCTGCTGCCCGCCGCGTTTGCCATTCCCGGATTATTGAGCCTGGTCGTGGTGCTGAAGAGGATATCCGCTGAACACAAATCCCGCATGACGCACGTGGCGTGGTTCGGCGGCGTGACGCTGTTTTTCATCACGCTGATTTTTCCAATTCAGTTCGAGCGGCAATGGATCACCATCGGTTGGGCGCTGGAAGGGGCGGCCTTGCTGTGGCTGTTTCATCGCGTGCCGCACCCGGGCTTGAGGCTGGCGGGCCTGGGCCTGCTCGGCGCGGCCTTCGTGCGGCTGGCGCTCAATCCGACCGTGCTCGACTATCATGCGCGCGCCGCCACGCCGGTCTTCAACTGGTATCTTTACGCCTACGGCATCGTGACGGTTTGCCTGTTCGCCGGGGCCAAACTGCTGGCCCCGCCGCGCCAGGCCGATTTTGAAATGCAATGTTCAACCCATTCTGGCCGGACTCGGCACGGTGCTGGCGTTTCTTTTGTTGAACATCGAAATCGCCGATTATTTCAGCGCCCCCGGCTCGACCTTGACGTTTGATTTCAGCGGCAATTTCGCGCGCGACATGACCTATTCCATCACCTGGGGTTTGTTCGCCCTGGTGCTGTTGGTGGCCGGGATTGTGCAACAGGTTCCCGCCGCGCGCTACGCCGCCATGGGTTTGCTGTGCGTGACGCTCCTCAAACTTTTCTTCCACGACTTGGCGCAGCTCGGCCAACTTTACCGCATCGGCGCGTTTGTGGGCGTGGCGGTCATCGCCATGCTCGCCTCCTTCGCCTATCAAAAATTTTTCTCCGCCGCGAGGACGGCGGAATTAAAAGATGAAGCGCGGCAATAATTTTCCGGCAAATTGGTTTCGCCTGGGCGCGTTGGCGGCCGGCCTTTCCGCCGCGGCGGCCAATTTGCCCTCCGACTGGCAGCGCGAGCAGTCGTTTGCCGTTTTGACTGCCGGGCTTGTGAAAATAAGCCTGCCGGTTGAAACACTCGACAGCGCGCGGCCCGCGCTGGAAGATTTGCGCCTCTGCGACGATGCGGGAAAGGAAATTCCTTATCTGATCGAACGTCCGGCGCCGGCTCCGCAAATCGTGCAAGAAGCAAAATCATTCCGGGTGACGCTGAACCCGGACAACACGGTCATCACCGCGGAAACGGGACTGACGCAACCGCTCGACGGAGTCACGCTGGAGACGCCGGCCGAACAATTTCATCAAAGCGGTGCGGGTGGAAAGTTCCGACGATGGAGAGCGCTGGCAAATCCTGGCGCGGGGCCAGCCGGTCTTTCGCCAGCCCTTCGGCGCGGGTAGTTTGCAAATTTCCTGGCCGGCCGCCGCTGCAAAATGGCTGCGGCTCACCGTGGACGACCGGCGTTCGCAGGCGGTTCCCTTCACCGGCGCGCGCGTTCATGCGGCCGGCCGCGAGGCGGGGCCCATCGAATGGATGCCCGTTAAAATTTCCGGGCGCGACGAAAACCCCGGGGAAACGCGGCTGGCCCTCCATCTGGGCGCGGCCAATTTGGACGTCGCCGCCCTGGAAATTAGAACCACCGAGCCGCTTTTCATGCGGCAAGTGGCGTGCGCCGTGCCGCACATGGCGGAAGGTTCCATCCAGGAACAAACCATCGGGCAGGGTGTGATTTACCGCGTGGCCGTGGAAGGCCAGGCGGCTTCGGAAAATCTGGCCGTGCCGCTGGGAAATAAAATCGGTTCACGCGAACTGTTTTTGTTGCTCAAAAACGGGGACAGCCCGCCGCTGCCGGTTTCCGAAGTGCGGGCCGGGCGGCGTCCGGCTTGCCTGGTCTTTCTGGCGCGGCCACCGGGAACTTTTCATTTGCTGACGGGCAACCGCCATTGCGAGGCGCCGCGTTATGACCTGGCCGCTTTGAACATGAACTTGCGAGCCGTCGCGGTCTCGCCGGTCCTCATCCCGCCGCCGTCGAACAATCCCAGTTTTCAGGCGCCGGAGGCCCTGCCCGGCGTCGAGCTGGCCGGGGCGGCCCTCGACGTTTCGGAATGGCAATTCCGCAAGCGGGTGAAAATCTCCGCCGCCGGCGCGCAAGAAGCGGAGCTGGATCTCGGCGTGCTGGCCCACGCCCAGCCGGGCTTGGCGGATTTGCGCGTGCTGCAGGGCAGCAATCAAGTGCCTTGCCTCATCGAGCGCACCTCCATCAGCCGTTGGCTCGCGCCCGCCGTGGCCGCGACGAATGAGGCCAAAGATCCGAAGTTGAGCCGCTGGATTCTTCGGTTGCCGCGCGCCGGTTTGCCGCTCACCCGGCTGACTTGCGTGGCGCAAACACCGCTGTTTGAACGCTCCCTGTCGCTGGACGAGGAACTGGCCGACGAGCGCGGCGGCGCCTATCGCCATGTGCTGGGTGGAGCTTCGTGGAAGCAAACGCCGGAACGCAAATCGAAGGACTTTGCCCTCGTGCTGGACAGCGCCCCGCAGAGCGACAGATTGTTTCTGGCAACAGAGAACGGTGACAATCCGCCGATTGAACTGGAAACATTTCAAATGTTTTACCCCGCCACGCGCCTTTTGTTCAAAGCCAGGGCCGGCGACGAACTTTTTCTTTACTATGGCAATCCGCGGGTCGCGCCGCCGCGCTACGACTTGAGCCTGGTCGCCGATCAATTGCTGGCGGCCGAGAAAAATGCCGCGTCCTTGTCCGCCGAGGAGCAACTCAAAGAATCTGCCTGGCGTGAAAATCTGATGCCGGGCCGGGGGGGTCTGCTCTTCTGGGGAATTCTGGCGGCGGTCGTCGTGGTGCTGCTCCTCCTCATTGCACGGCTGTTGCCCAAACCGCCGGCGACGACGAAGCAATAGCGCCGGTGCCCCCATCCGCCAAAAAGGCGCGCCGTGCGCGCGTGTTTAGAAGATGACTTTTGCAGGATGGGCCGGCTACCTTGGCGGATGACTTCACGACGCTGGCTGCGCATTATTCCAGTGGCGCTGATCATGTACACCATTTCCTACGTGGACAGGACAAATCTCAATCTGGCGCTCACGCCGAAGATTTCCACGATGATGACGGATTTGGCGATGAACGACCAAATGAAGGGACAGGCCTACGGGATTTTCTTTTTTGGTTATCTGCTCTTGCAGATTCCCGGCGGGTATTGGGCGTCGCGCTGGAGCGCCCGCAAAGTGATCAGCCTTTGCCTGGCGGGCTGGGGCGTGTGCGCGGTGGGATGCGGTTTGGCGCAGACTTTCCGGCAGTTTGAGGTGGCGAGGTTTCTGCTGGGAGTGGCGGAGAGCGGGGTGTTTCCAGCCATGCTGGTGCTGCTGGCCAACTGGTTCCCACAATCGGAACGGGCGCGGGCCAACGCCTACTGGAATCTTTGCCAGCCCCTGGCCGTGGTGGTGGCGGCGCTCACCACGGGCGCGCTGTTGGAGCATTACGACTGGCGCACGGTGATTGTGCTGGAGGGGATGCTGCCCTTTGTCTGGCTGCCCGTTTGGTGGTGCTTCATCCGGGACCGCCCGCAGGAGGCGAAATGGATTTCGGAGGGGGAGCGGGATTATTTGGAAACGACCTTGCGCAAGGAGGCGGAGGCCTTGGAGCCGGCCCGGGGCTTTCCTTCCGGGAAAAATTTTGCCAGCCCGCCGTCCTGGTCATGATTGCCATCAACTTTCTGCATAATGCGCTGGCCTACGGTTGCATGCCCTTCTTTACCAGCAGGCTGGAAGGCCGGCATTTCAGCGCGATGGAAAACGGGATGTTGTTTGCCCTCCCCTATACGTTCACGGCGGTGCTGATGGTGCTGGTTTCCCGCCACTCGGATAAAGTCAACGAGCGCAGGATGCATGTGGCGTTGACCTACGTGGTGAGCGGGCTGAGTCTGATCGTGAGTGTGAGTTTGCGGAATCATTTCTGGTGGTCTTATGGGTTCCTCTGCCTGTCCATCCCCGGCCCGTCGGTGGCGCTGGCGCCTTTCTGGGCCATCCCGAGCGAGACGCTGCCCCGCAGCACCAGGGGAGCGGTGATGGGGCTGGTCAACGCCTGTGGCAATCTCGGCGGGTTCGTCGGGCCGGCCATCGTCGGGTGGCTCAAGCTGAAGTCCGGCAGCCTGGAGCTTCCTTTCGATGGTTTGGGGCTGGGGATTTTGATCGCCGCCGGCCTGTCGTATTGGTTGCCGAGGGCGAGGGGGATGGAAAATGCAAAATGAAGAATGGAAATTGAGATGAGGGGCACGGAGAAGGAATTACGGCTGGCGTGGGGAGAAGATTTGGCGGAATATCGGTTCGTCCAAACTTGCTGATTATGAAAGCGCTGGTCCTGGCCGAATACAAACGGTTCTCGTATGAAGAGACGCCGGCGCCGCAACCCGGCCCGGAAGAAGTGCTCGTCGCGGTCAAAGCCTGCGGTATTTGCGGGAGCGACGTGCATGGGATGGACGGCAGCACGGGCCGGCGCCGTCCGCCGATTATCATGGGGCACGAAGCGTCCGGTATCATTGCCGGGACGGGGGCGGCGGTGCGGGGCTGGGCGGCGGGAGACCGCGTGACCTTCGATTCCACCTTATACTGCGGTAAATGTCATTTTTGCCGGCGCGGGGAGATCAACTTGTGCGATGACCGGCGGGTGCTGGGGGTGTCGTGCGAGTCTTACCGGCAAGCGGGCGCCATGGCCGAATTTGTGGCGGTGCCGCAGCGCATATTATACCGGCTGCCGGAGGGGTTGCCGTTCGAACAGGCGGCTTTGGTGGAACCTTTTGCCGTGGCGTTGCACGCGATCGGCCGCGCGCCTGTGACGCTGAACGACACGGTGGTGGTGGTGGGCGCCGGCATGATTGGCCTGGCGCTGACGCAAGCTTTGCATCTGGCGGGGTGCGGGCGGCTCCTGGTGGTGGACGTGGCGGACGGGCGGCTGGCCCTGGCCAAAAAGTTTGGCGCGACCCATGCCGTCAACTCCGCCGGGGGAAATGCCGCCGCGCAAATCCTGGAGTGGACCCAGGGGCGCGGCGCGGACCTGGCCTTCGAAGCGGTGGGGGTGACCGCGACGGTGGATTTGGCGCTGGGCTGCCTGCGCAAAGGGGGCGCGGCGACGCTGGTGGGCAATGTCCGGCCGCGGATTGAGTTCCCGCTGCAAACGGCGGTGACCCGCGAACTGACCATTCACGGTTCGTGCGCGTCGCGGGGCGAATATCCGGCGGTCCTGGACATGCTGGGGCGGGGAGCGTTGCAAGCCGGCCCGCTCATCAGCGCCACGGCGCCGCTGGCGGAAGGGGCGGCCTGGTTTGAGCGGCTCCACCGCAAGGAACCGGGCTTGCTCAAGGTGGTGCTCCGGCCCTGACTGGTTCCATTGAACGTCAATACGATTTATCCATGAATGCCAACCCGTTCGATCTGACCGGCAAAGTGGCCCTGGTCACCGGCGCCAGCCGGGGCCTGGGCCAATGTTTCGGGCGCGCGCTGGCCCGGGCCGGGGCGGATCTGGTGATCACCAGCCGCCAGGCCCCGGCGCTGAGCGCTTTTCAAAAAGAGATAGAAGGTTTGGGCCGCCAGGCCTGGCCGCTGGCCCTGGATGTGCGCGACCACGAGAGCATTCGGCGCATGGCGGAAGCAGCCGTGACGCACTATGGGAAAATAGACATCCTGGTCAACAATGCGGGATGCAACGTGCGCAAGCCGGCGCTGGAAATCACCTGGGAGGATTGGAACCTGGTGCTGGACACAAATCTGCGCGGCACGTTTTTTGTGGCGCAGGCGGTGGCGCGCCACATGATCGGCCGCAAATACGGCCGCATCATCAACGTCGGTTCCGTGACGTGCGTGGCGGGCTACGCCGGGCTGGGTCCTTACGGGGCGAGCCGCGGCGGAGTGAAACAGTTGACCATGAGCCTGGCCGATGACTGGGGAATTCACGGGATCACGGTGAATTGCCTGGCCCCCGGGTGGTTCAAGACGCGGCAAAATGCGGTGATGTACGAGGACCAGGAGTGGGTGGAATATCTTTGCGACCGCATCCCGCTGAAGCGACCGGGCGCGCCGCAGGATCTTGAGGGCGCGGTCGTTTTTCTGGCGTCGGACGCCAGCGCCTACATCACCGGGCAGACGGTGCTGGTGGACGGAGGCATCTCGACCGGGGCGACGCGCGCGTTGCCCCGGAAAAAGTGAGCCGTCAGATCTGGGAGGCGGGGGTGCGCTTGAGAAAAATATTGGCGACGCCGGAGACGTTGTCCTTGTATTGCGGGTCGCTGCTTAATTGTTTCCAGACGGGCGCGTTCCGAAACGCATCCCAATGCTTCTTGTGTTCGTCCATGTTCTCGCCGGAAAGCATGTAAACGAGGTTGGGCATTTGCGGACCGACCAGGGTCTGGGAGAAAAAGACCGGGGACAGCCCGACGTCGCGCATGAGGGCGGTCTCACCGCTGTTGAACATCCGGACCTTGTTGATCCCCTTGCTTTCGCTGGGGCTTTGGTAGATGCGCAACTCGAAAATCCAGGGCTTCTTGTCCGCCGCCGACGGAGGCGCGGCCAGTTTTTTCATGGTGTCGAAGGCGATATTGAGGGAGCTTTCGATGCGTTCATAAGCGGCGTTGGTTTTCGGCATGGCCATGAATGAGGCGGCGGCGGCCAGGTAGGCGGGGTCGGCGGCGAGCCGGGCCGGGATGGCGGCGAAGACTTCGAGCGAATCGCAGGGGACGAGGACATAAACATGGTTGGTGGGAGAGTCTTGCAGTTCGGTGAAGACGCCGACGGGCCGAATGCCCATGCGGTTGCAGGCGGGGACGGCCGCGTTTTGCCAGTAGTCGCTGACCAGTTTTTGTTGCAGTTCCGACTTGGTGGAGTAAACGCGCAGTTCGTAATACTGCGGCTGGCCGGAGTCGGCGGCGGACGCGGGGGCGGGAATCCAGGAGACGGCGCCGGCGAGCGCGCCCATGATGAGGGGGGTTAAAGTCAGGGAGTTCATGGTGAGCGGTGGGTGATAGTTCTTATGATCGCTTGAGCGCGGGCGCCATGCGGCGCCACTCTGGTGTCGGGAAAAGCATACCCTGAACCTTCGCGACAGCGCAAGGGAGTGAATTGAGAATTTTTAGCTGACAAGGAAGGCCGTGTCTGGAACGATGCCGGAGATGAATATCCAGCAGGCGAGCCGGGAGTATGAGACGTGGCTGGGCGGCCATATCCGGGTGGTGAAGAGCGACCTGGAGGCCAAGCATGCGTTCATGGCGCAGGATGCGTTTTCCTTTCTCCGCGCCACGTTTTATCGCTGGATGCAGCTTTTCCCGGCGCTTTGCCCGAAGTTGGCGGCGGCGCCCAGGACCCTGGCGGTGGGAGATTTGCATGTGGAGAATTTTGGGACCTGGCGCGATGCGGAGGGACGGCTGGTGTGGGGCATCAATGATTTCGACGAGGCGTTTCCGCTGCCTTACACGGTGGATCTGGTGCGGCTGACCGCCAGCGCGTGGCTGGCCTTTGAGCTGGGTCATTTGTCGCTGGTGCCGGCCAGCGCTTCGGCGCCAATTCTGGAGGGTTACACCACCGGCTTGGAGAATGGCGGCGAACCCTTTGTGCTGGCGGAGAAGCATCCGTTGCTGCGCGAGGCCGTGACGAGCCGGGAGCGCGATCCGACCCGCTTCTGGGAAAAATTCGGGGCGCTGCCCACCCTGCGCCAGGTGCCGGCCAAGGTGAGGCGGATGCTGGCAGAGGCCATGCCGGAACGCGGCCTGGCTTTCCGTGTGGCGCACCGGCAGGCCGGGCTGGGGAGCCTGGGCCGGGAACGATTCACGGGCCTGGCCGATTGGTGCGGGGGCAAGATCGCGCGGGAGACCAAGCCGTTGCTGCCGTCGGCTTGCGCCTGGGCGGGTGGATTGTCAAACAAGGAGATTTACTATGGGCGCATCGTGGCCCAGGCCGTGCGGGCGCCGGATCCGTTCCTGGCGATGAAAAATGGATGGGTGTTGCGGCGGTTGTCGCCTTATTGCTGCCGGATTGAGTTGTCGGACCTGCCGCGGGGCCATGATGAAGAGAAGTTGTTGCGGGCCATGGGGCGGGAGCTGGCCAATGTCCATCTGGGCGGCCGCCGGGGGATGGCGGCGGTGCGACGGGATTTGCGGCAGCGTAAAGAGAAATGGCTGCACCAAGCCACCGAGGTCATGGCCGAGGCCACGCTGAAAGATTGGAAGGAATGGCGGAAAGGTGAATAGTGAAGAGTGAAGAGTGAAGAGTGAATTGAGGCCGGGCTAAGGCTCCGTGCAAAAACAACTCCGGATATTGAGGCGCAATTGGAACAGGATCGAAGTGGCGCCCGGGAGCGCGCCCTTGAAAGCAATTGAGAATTGAAAATTGACAATTTGTCATCGGTCATTAGGCGGGCGGGGAGGTGGTTTTCAATTGCCAATGACCAATTTTCAATGACCAATTCTCAATCCCGAATCGGCCTTGCTCCAAACGCAAAATCGGAGGTTGTTCTTGCACGCCTCCTAAGCGGTGCCGTAGTTGGGGGCGGGGGCGTTGGAGAAGAGGCGGTACCAGGTGCGGAGGACGAGCAGGATTTTTTGGGGTTTGTTCAGACGGGTGGGAACGGGGCCGAAGACTTGGAAGCGGCGGTTTTCGAGTTTTTTCAGGAGGCGCCAATAGACCGACCCCATGAGTTCGGCGGCGATCATGGAGCGGCGGTCGGCGGCGGGCAGGGTTTGGCGGGCGAGGGCGTAGTATTTTTTGGCTTCGCCGGCCACGGCGGAGGCCAGGCGCTGGAAGCGGTCGGAGTATTGCAAGCGCAGGATTTCTTCGGGCGGAACGCGGTGGCGCTGGAGTTCGGATTGGGGAAGGTAGATGCGGCCGCGTTCGGCGTCGGTGCGGACGTCGCGGAGAATGTTGGTCAACTGCAAGGCTTTGCCGAGGTGGACGGCGTAGTCGCGGCAGGCGGGGTCCTGGTAGCCGAAGATTTCCACGCTGAGCAGGCCGACGACAGAGGCGACGCGGTAGCAGTATTGATCGAGGTCCTGATAGGTTTGGTAACGGTTGATGTCGAGGTCCATTTCGACGCCGCGGATGAGTTGGTCGAAGCAGGTGAAGGGGAGGCGGTAGCGGGCGATGACGGGCTGGAGTTCGCGGGCGACGGGGAAGGAGGGAAGGGCGCCGTCGCAGGCGCGGCGGATTTCCTGGCGCCAGGAGGCGAGGCGGGCGCGGCGGGCGGGAAGGGGTTCGGATGGGTGGTCGGCCACGTCGTCCACTTCGCGGCAGAAGGCGTAGAGGACGGACATGGCGTCGCGCTTGGGCTTGGGCAGGAGGACAAAGGCGAGGGCGAGGTTGGAGGCGCTTTTGCGGGTAATGGCTGTGCTGTGAGTGGTCATCAGGCCGCGGCGTCGTTGCCGGCGGGCGGGGGATTTTCATCCGCGGCGTCGAGGTTAATGTTGAGCCGCTGCATGCGGTAGCGGAGGGCGTGGCGGCTGATTTTTAATTGTTCGCTGGTTTTGGAGATGTTGTAGCGGTTTTGTTCCAGGGTGCCGTTGATCAATTGGCGTTCGAAGTCGGCCATCAGTTCGTCGAGGGAATGGGCGCCGGTGACGGGGCTGACTTCGGTTTTGCGCAGGCGGCCTTCGAGGTGGAAATCGGGGAGGGAGGAGGGCAGGATTTCCTGGGAGGATTCGAGGATGACGGCGCGTTCGATGACGTTGCGCAGTTCGCGGACATTGCCGGGCCAGTGGTGGCCGAGGAGTTTTTGGCGGGAGGCGGGGGTGATGGAGTGGATGTGCTTGTTCATGAAACCGTTGTAGTGGCGCAAAAAGTTCTCGGCCAGAAGAACGATGTCGCTGCCGCGTTCGCGCAAGGGGGGCGGGCGGAGTTGGACGACGTTGAGGCGGTGGAAGAGGTCTTCGCGGAAATTGTTCTGGCGGATGGCTTCGTAGATGTCGCGGTTGGTGGCGGCGATGAGGCGGACGTCCACCTTGAGTTCGTCGTTGCCACCGACGCGGGTGAAGGAGCCGTCTTCGAGGAAGCGGAGGAGCTTGGCCTGAAGGGAGCGGCTCATGTCGCCGATTTCATCGAGGAAGATGGTGCCGCCGTCGGCTTCCTCGACGCGGCCGAGTTTTTGGCGGATGGCGCCGGTGAAGGCGCCTTTTTCATGGCCGAAGAGTTCGCTTTCGAGGAGGTTTTCGGGGATGGCGGCGCAGTTGATGCGGATGTAATTTTTGTGGGAGCGGCGGCTGAGGCTGTGCAGGGCGCCGGCGACGAGTTCCTTGCCGGTGCCGCTTTCGCCGAGGATGAGGACGGTGGTGCTGGCGGGGGCGACGCTTTGGATGAGTTTGCGCAGTTCGACCATGTTGGGCGATTCGCCAATGATCTGTTCGAGCTGGTAGGCTTCGGTGGCGTGGGCGCGCAAGGCGGCATTTTCGCGGAGCAAACGGTGGCGTTCGGCGCAGCGGGAGACGGCGTGGAGGAGTTCTTCGGGGGCGAAAGGTTTGGCCAGGTAGTCAATGGCGCCGGCTTTGATGGCCTCGACCGCCAGCTTGGGTGTGGCGTAGGCGGTGATCATGAGGAAGGGGACGGCGGGCCAGCGTTTGCAGGCCTGGGCCAGGAACTCGTAGCCACTCATCTTGCCCAGGCGGGCGTCGGTGATGACCATGAGGAATTCCAGTTTTTCCAGGGCGGCGAGGGCCTCCTCGGCCGATTCGGCCATCTGCACGTCATAGCCCTCGCCGTGCAGGATGGACTTCAAGGAAAGGCGCATGTTCCTTTCGTCGTCAATGACCAGGACCGGGGGAAGGGGCAGGCTCATGAATTTATCCTCATCAAAATACGCGGCGGGAATTCCAGGGTGAAGCGGGTGCCTTTGCCCGGCTCGGATTGCACCCGGACGGCGCCGCCGTACATTTCGGCGTTATGTTTGACAATGGCGAGGCCCAGGCCGGTGCCTTTGGCGCGAGTGGTGAAATAGGCCTCGAAGATCTTGTCCATCTTGTCGGGGGCGATGCCGGGGCCATTGTCGGCGATGGTGATGATGATGGAATCCTGCGCGCCGTAGCGGGTGGCGACCTCAATTTCACCATGGCCGTCGAGGGCCTCGCGGGCGTTTTGCAGCAAATTGACCAGGACGCTGGAGAGGTGCTGTCTTTGCATGAGGATGGCGGGCAGCTCGGAGGAGTAGAAGCGCTTGATGCGGACTTCGTATTTGGCGGCGGGGGGGAAGACTTGCAGGAGGGCGTCGTCAATTTCGGCGGCGACCTCCAGGCGCTCGACGCGGCCTTCGGCCAGTTGGGCGTAGCCCATCAGGACGGTGAGGATCTGGTCGGCGCGGCCGACTTCCTCGCGGATGATTTTGATTTGTTCCTCGACGGCGAATTCGCCGTCGTTGACGGCGCGCTGCAGGCAGAAGGCGGCGTTGGTGATGATGCCGAGGGGGTTTTTGATTTTATGCGCGATTTCGGCGGCGAGGCGGCCGGCGGTGCGGAGACGTTCCTGGCGGACGGCGAATTCGGTGGCTTCGGCCTCGGCGCGCTTTTGTTTTTCGAAGAGGACCTGGATGCCGTAGCAACAGGCGGCCCAAATGACCAAAACGAGGATGCGCTCGAGGGGTTTTTCGGTGCGCGGCTCATCGCGGACGGCCACGGCGGCGTATTGCAGATCGTAAAGCGCCCGATGCGCGTCCGGCAGATAAATGAGCATTCGATCCAGCATCCCGCCGACGACGAAGCCGAGGGTGACCAGAAAGTTGAGCAACAATTGAGGGAGGGCGACCGGGATGGCGACGGCGTTGTGAAGAATGAGCACGAGGAACACCCAGTAAAAAGGGCTGTCGAAGCCATCCACCATGAAGACCATCCCCGCCATCAAATTGACATCGAGGAGGCCGACGATGAAAATGATGAACTGGGTGGTGTGCAACGACATTTGGCGCACCCAGATAAAAGCGGCGCCGGCCGCGACGTTGACCGCCAGATAAAGCCAAAAGTATTGGGCAAACCAGCGATGGCCAACCTCGCGCACGCTGCCAATGACGTCGCTCCAATGGCTGAGGAAGAAAAAGTAGCCCAGGACGGCGATGAGCAGCACCCGCAGCGGCAGAATCACATCCCTCTCCACGGCCTGAATGCGGACCGCCCGCTGGCTCGGCTCCAAGGTGGGAGCGACCAGGAGGCGCGCCAGCTTTTGATAAGTTTGTTCGCCGGGGAAGGCCATACCGGTGCCGGGTTTAGCACAGCAGGCGGGCGGCCCGGCGGGCAATTTGGGCGCAAGGCCACAAGCGGCCCAGGCCCTCATAGCCGCAGGAAAGCAGCCCTTTTTCCGGGCCGATGAATTGGGCGCCGCGCTTTTTGAGGGTGGCGACGTTTTGTTGGGTGGCGGGATGGAGCCACATTTTGCCGTTCATGGCCGGGGCGATGAGCACTTGGGCGCGGGGGTTGAGGGCCAGGGCGATGCAGGTCAGGGCGTCGTCGGCCAGACCGAGGGCCAGTTTGGCGATGGTCTGGGCGGTGGCCGGGGCGACGAGGAGCAGATCGGCCTGGTCGGCCAGTTGGATGTGGGAAGGCTTCCATTCCTCCGCCTCGCCGTAAAGATCGGTCACCACCGGATGGCGGGAAAGGGTCTTGAAGGGAAGGGCCGTGATGAAGCGCAGGGCGTCGGCGGTCATGACGACCGAAACGTCGCAGCCGTCTTTGACCAGCAAACTGGTCAACTCGGCGGCCTTGTAGGCGGCGATGGAACCGGTGACGCCGTGGATGATGTGCTTCATAGGGATGGGCGGTTTTTGTTACGGCACGGCGGGGCGCGGGGGGGAGGGCTGGGCGGAAATTTCCAGGGTGGCCGGGGCCAGGCCGTCGGAAAGGGCGGTGAGCTGGATTTTGCCGGGGTTTTTGGCGGATTGGACGATGACCTGGGCCAGGCCGTTGAAAACATGGCGCTGCCAGCCGGGCGCGTTGGTCGTGTCCGGCGCGGCCAGATAAACATCGGGTTCGTGGGAAACGGGATCGCCGTTGCCGACGCCGATGATGGCGCCGGGGCCGGAGAGTTCAAAATGAACGAGGCTGTCGGCCGCCGGCACGGGGCGCCCCTGACTATCAATTATAATTACTGCGACCATGGCCAGGTCCTCGCCGTCGGCCCGCAGGGCGGCGCGGGCGGTGGAAAGTTTGACGGCGGCGGGCGCGCCGGCGGTTTCAACCTGGTCGTGGGCGATCTGCCGGCCGGCCTTGTAGCCGCGGGCCAGGAGGGTTCCGGGCGCGTATTTAACCGTCCATTGCAGGTGGGAGTTTTTGGGCATGGGCTTGCGGCCGAGGCTTTGTCCGTTGAGGAGGAGTTCGACTTCTTCGCAATTGCTGAAGCAGCGCACGTCCAGGTCCTGGCCTTCCCTGCCGGGCCAGGTCCAATGGGGCATGAGATGGAGGACGACCTTGTCGGTCCACCAGGATTGGTAGTAGTAAAAGACATCCTTGGGGAAGCCGCAGGTGTCGAGGATGCCAAATTCGGAGTTGATGTTGGGCCAGCGGAAGGGGGAGGGTTCGCCGCGATAATCAAAGCCGGTCCAGACGAAGGCGCCGCTGGCCCAGGGACGGGCGCTGTAGTATTGCCACCATTCCTCGGCGGTCGCGCCGTAGCGGGGCTTGTTGGTGTCGTAGGCTGTGCGGTAATGGTCCATTATTTCGTAAATGCCGCGGGTGTAGTAGGCGCTGGCCTCTTCGGTGCCGATGGCGGGCATGGCTGGATTGTTGGAGTGGAAGCGGTCCATGTTGCCATTGAGGAGATAATTGAAGCCTTGCACATCAATGCCCAGGGAGATGCCGTCGGGTGCGCCGGAGGACCAGGAGTTCATGGCGGCGGTGCAGAGCCGCGTCGGGTCCAACTGGTGGACCAGGCGATTCATGGTGGCGGCGATGCGCCCGGCCGTGGCGGTGCGCTGCACGTTTTCTTCGTTGGCCAGGGACCAGATGAAGACGCTGGGATGATTGCGGTCGCGGCGGACCAGGCGTTCCAAACGGCCCAGGTTGCGGGAGTCGCTGCCCAGGAGGCGGTTTTCATCCATGACCAGCATGCCCAGGCGGTCGCAGGCCTCGAGCAATTCGGGGGTGGGCGGGTTGTGCGAGGTGCGGATGGCGTTGCCGCCCATCTCCTTCAAGCGGGCGATGCGGAAATCCTGGAGGGCGTCGGGCAGGGCGGCGCCGACGCCGGCGTGGTCCTGGTGGTTGCAGGTGCCTTTGATGACGCAAGGGGCGCCGTTGAGGAGGAACCCTTTTTCAGGGTCAAAAGCGATGGTGCGGATGCCGAATTCGGTTTCGGTGCGGTCCACGACGGCGCCGCCCATAGTAACCGTGGTCACCAGTTTGCACAGGCGCGGCTTTTCCGGGGACCAGAGGACGGGGGCCGCGACCTGGGTGGTTTGCAAAACGGTTTTGAGGGACAAGGGGTCGAAAGTGGCGGTTTGGTCGGACTTGGCGACCTCCCTGCCGTCGGGGTCGAGGATGCGGCACTGCAAGGTGGCGTCGGCGGCATTGGTTTGGGTATTGCGAATCTGGGTTTCGATCTGGATGGTGGCGGGCCCGTGAGGAACGTTGTTGGAGAATTGGGAGTAAATGAACGTTCCATCCGGGGCGATGGCCAAAGGACTGGTTTCAATGAGCCAGACATGGCGGTAAAGGCCGGCGCCTTCATAGAACCAGCCTTCGAATTCGGAAGCATCCACGCGGACGGCCAGGAGGTTGCTGCCGCCGCAGTTGGCCACGTCGGTGATGTCATACCGGTAAGTGTCATAGCCGTTTTCATGATGGCCGATGAGGTAGCCGTTGAGGAAAACTCGTGTATCGCGGAAAGCGCCGTCCAATTCCAGCCAGAGGCGCTTGTCGCGGTCTTCGGCCGGCAGGGGGAAGGAGCGGCGATACCAGCCGACGCTGTTGTTGGTGTAGCCGGGGCCGACGGGCTTGAAACCGTGGTTGAGACTGGCCTGCTGATCGAAGGGCAACTCGACGGCCCAATCGTGAGGAAGGTTCAGAGAGCGCCAGGCGCTGTCGTTGAACCTGGGGGCGGCCGGGCCGGCGCTCTGGCCGGCTTTGGCGAGGCGTTCGGCCGTGCCCCAGTCGTCGCCGAGGTGGAACTTCCAGCCGAAGTCCATGAGGAGCCGCCGGCGCGGGGAGCCGTTGCTGGATTGGGCGGGAGCGGCAAATGCAAAATGCAAAATGCAGAATGCAAAGAATGAAGTGATGATGGCCGAACTTCGTTTCATAGCGGTGCCACTTCGTGGGTGCAGGCCAGGTCCTGGTCGGGACGGATGTGCCAGCGGCGGGCCACGGCTTCCAGATCAGCCGTCAAACCCCAGCGATCCGGTTCGGGGGAGCCGGTGTGACTGGGGTTGGCGCCTTTCAAAGTCATGCAACCTTGGTTGTCGCCCACACGGGCGATCAGGTCAAGGTCTTCTTCCGAAAACTCCGGGTTGGGAAGGGCCGCCAATTCATCGGCCTTGCTTTCGATGGGCCGGCTTTCCGGGCCGGCTTCCTGGATCAAGGTGGGCACGACAGTTTTGACGCCGGGTTGGGCGAGGTTCCAAAGGCAGGCCAGTTGCAGCATGGTGAGATGGTGTTTTTCGGCGATGGGGCGCATTTGCTCCATCTTGGCGCGGCCCGCCTCCACCCAGCCGGCGGGGCGAAAGGAGCGGTGGTCCTGGGGCAGGAATTTGTGGCCGGCCCGAACGTCCTCATGGAACAAGCCGCCGTAATCCACCACGCGGGTCAGCAGATGGACCTCCTGCTGGACGGCCGCCGGCAACACCAGCCGCCCCGGCCACGGTTCCAGAGGATTGAGAATAATCATGGCCCAATCGAGCAGCGGCCCAAACCGCTCCAGGCAGAGAATCAGGTCCAGAGTGAAGCCGTTGGCCGGGCCGGGGGCCAGGCCGATGCGGCCGGCCAGTTTTTCGGCCTTGATTTTGTCCATGGCCGACCAGACGCGGTCGCTGCCGTAGCCGGTGGAGTCGGGGTTATGCAGCAGGAGCAGATCGAAGTTCCGGGCGCGGCAGCGTTCGAGGGATTTTTCCACGGCCATGCGCAAATAGCTGTGGTACTCGGCCGGTGGACGCAAGGCGGGGTCGGTAAAGCGGGGCCAGCCCCTGGCGCCCTGGCGCCGGCCCTTGTAGAAGTCGTGCCCCACCGCGCCGACCAGGCAATAACTTTCGCGGGGCAGGCCGGCCAGGGCGCGGCCCAGGAGGTCATCGGCCGCGCCGGCGCCATAGACATCGGCGGTCATGAACGTGCGGATGCCGCGCTCGTAGGCGTGGCGGACGAGCGTGATCCAGCGTTCCTCGGGGAGCGCCTCGCCAAAATTCATGAAGCGTCCGCCGTTCCAGGTTCCAAAAGCGGTTCGTCCAACATCCATAACAGTACTGCAACAAATTTGAGCAAGGGGTGGCGGCTTGCAAACATTTTCAGGAGCGCCCCCCCTGGGGTCGAAGTGAAATCAAGTGAAATTAGGTGAAACCAGGTGAAATTAGGTGAAATTATCTGAAAATGCGGGCCGTTCCCGGCGGCCGGTTTTCGCGGCGAATGCGGCCAAAACGGGGCACGCCGCCCGCGAAGGCATCCGCCGGATTGGCCGGATTGGACCGGGCTGACGTTTCTCCTGAGGAGCGTCTGTCATGGAGGAAGAATATGACTTAACAACGAAGGTGTCAAGAGGTAAATTACGCGGGCCGCAATGCGTCCGCGATGGCTGGACCGGGAAAGCCGCGAAATAACCGCCTCAAAAACCTGACTTTGGGTGGTTGGGATTCATGGGTCTTGCCAGGGAAAACTTTGCGCGTTTGGTGGTGTTTAAAATAATGCCGCCTGACAAATTCTGGAACCAACGCCGGGTGGGCGGCCGCCGAAGTTCCCGGATGCATTTGCGCATTTACAATTTGCCCCGCCCCTCGGCGGAGGCGTAAATTTTGGGCATGACACCGGGCCAAGCCAGGACGCGCCATGAAGAACTCGCGGCCAAGATTCGCGAGCTGGATCATCTTTATTACGACCTGGGCAATTCGACGGCGACGGATTGGGAATACGATGCGCTGTTCGATGAGCTGGTCAAACTGGAAGAACAATTTCCGGAACTGGAGACGGCGGATTCCCCAAGCCAGCGGGTGGGCGGCGCGCCGGTGGAAGGCTTTGCACGGGTGCAGCACCGGGAGCCGATGTTGTCGTTGGAGAAGATCAAGGCGGCATCGCATCCGACGAGCGAGGAGGAACCAAACCCGGCCCGGCGCCAACAAGCGCAGGACGAGAACACGTTGGAGGAGCTGAAGCGCTTTGACGCCACCGTGCGCAAACAAGCCGGCCAAGAGGTGATGGAGTACGTGCTGGAACCGAAAGTGGATGGCGTTTCCATCGGGGTAATCTACCGGAACGGCAAACTGGCCACGGGGGTCACCCGAGGCGACGGAAAAGTGGGCGACGATATCACCACCAATATCAGAACGATCCGGGCGATTCCGCTGGAACTGGAACTGAAGGATCCGCCGGCCTGGCTGGAGGTTCGCGGCGAGGCTTTTATTGCCATCAAGGATTTCGAAAAACTTAATGCCAAACTGGAAGCGGCCGGAGAGGCGCCCTTTCCCAATGCCCGCAATGCCGCCGCGGGCACGCTCAAACAGCTTGACCCGCGCATTGTCGCCAAACGGCCGCTGCGCGCCGTTTTTTACGCCTTGGGAGTTTGTGAAGGGAAAAGTTTTGCGACCCATGCAGAGACCCTGCGATTTCTCAAGGAAGCGGGACTGCCAACGCAGCCAGTCTGGTGGGTTTGCAAGGGAATCGAAGAGGTTTTGGACCGGTATCGCAATGAGGTGGTCTGTCATTACGACGAAGGAAAGGATTTGCGGACCAAGGTGCCCTACGAAATAGACGGCATCGTTTTGAAAGTCAACAAACTGGCGGACCGGCAAAGGATTCCTTCCAAAACAAGGTCCCCCGGTTACGCCATCGTCCACAAACCGATCCCGTGGATAACGCCGGCCGAAACCGTGCTGCGAGACATCAAAGTGCAAGTCGGCCGGACCGGGGTATTGACGCCGGTGGCCGTATTGGATCCTGTTTCCGTGCAAGGCTCGACCGTCTCGCGGGCCACTCTGCATAACGAGGATGAGATAAAAAAGAAGGACATTCGCATCGGGGATACTGTGATCATTCGGAAAGCCGGCATGGTTATTCCAGAGGTGGTCGAGGTGGTGAAATCCAAGAGGCCCGCGGATGCAAAGGAGTTCGATCTTTCTGGAAGCGTCGGGGGGAAGTGCCCGGTTTGCGGCGGCCTGATAGCGCGCGACCCCAAGTTTGTCGCCTGGCGCTGCCAGAACATCGCCGGTTGTCCGGCGCAAAGCGTCCGGCGGGTTCAGTTCATGGCGCAACGCAACGCCCTTGACATTGAGGGCATCGGCAGTGTTGTTTCGGAAAAACTTATTGAGAGCGGCCTGATCAAAGAATGGCTCGATTTGTTTGAGTTAAACCTTGGGCAACTGGGTGAATTAAATCTGGGAACGAAGGAAGAACCCCGCATTTTTGGCGGGAAAAACGCGACCCGGGTTTGCGACGCGGTGAAGCGCGCCAGATCGTTTTCCCTGGCACGATGGCTCCTCGCCCTGGGGATTGAGGAAGCTGGTGAAACCATTTCCTACGAGGTGGCAAGAGTTCACCGGGATTTGCAACACGTGGCCTCTTCCCCGTTGTTAAAGGGCATTGCCCGACTGGGCATCTTATACGACGAGCTGGCTGCCGTTTCGCCTTTCAAGAGGAATGACCAGCCAAAAAATGAGCAGGAAAGAGCCGAACGCAAGCAAAGGTTTGAAACCTTGAAGGAGGAGATTTTGAAATTGGGCGAGGATTTGGAAAGGCAGGGCGTGGCCAAACGAAACGAAAAATGGGCCAGGCTTGTGCAAGAGAAGGAGAGTAAAACCGTCCCGGAGTTTCTCCCGGTTGTGGGACCCAAGGTCGCGAAGAATATCGTGGACTACTTTCAGTCTGAAGCTGGACATCACGTCCTTGCGCGGCTTCGGAAACTGGGGATTAATCCAGCGGGGGATGCACAGCAGGGCAAGACGGGCCTGCCCCCCGCTGATTTGCCCTTTGGTGGAAAAAGCTTTGTCCTGACAGGCTCCTTATCCTCCATGACCCGGGACAAGGCCGCGGAGGAGATTCGCGCGCGCGGCGGGAGTGTCGTTGGTTCTGTGAGCAAGAACACAGATTTCCTGATCGCCGGCGAGGAAGCCGGTTCAAAACTGGAGAAAGCCAGGGAGCTTGGCGTGCCAATAATGAGCGAGAAGGAATTCCTCGAACGCCTCGGGCGGAAACCGGAAAATGCGGAAGGAAAAACTCCAGCCGGGGACCAACCGAACCTGTTTTGAAAGCGCGCAGCATGCCATGAGCCTGTGAGATAGTGCATGCAATTTCAGGGTGGCGGTGTTACTGTATGGGTGTGTCGAGTCCATTCGTACGACAATCTGAGGGTGTGCCAAAAACTGTGATAGGTCGAAAACTGAGAGCGCTGATGAGCAAAGGCGCCGACGCCGCGGGGGCGTCGCCGCTGCCCTCGCCCCCGGACCAGGCCTCCGGGCCCGGGCATGCGTTCGCTATTTCGCGGCCATCCGCCCTCTTCGCCTCCGCGGCACTCGCGCGTTCCCCGGTGGTATTTGTTTGGAGCGGACTTGCTGCTGGTGGCGACGGCCCTGATGGTGATGTATAAAAGCCCCGCTCCGCTCTCGGGCAACGAGAAGTTTTTCGGGGCGGTGGCGGTGGTGCTGGGGGCCAGTTTGGCCCTGATGGCGATTTGCATGAGGGACCCCAAGGACCTGTGACCGGTTTCTTGCGTGCGGATTGAACATGCTGGTGCCAGGGCGTCTGTATATCACCGGGCATCTGCCTGCCAAGGAAGACCCGTCCGCGCCCGGCGGGCCGCAACTCCCCCGCCGCCACGACCTGCCCTGAGTTTGAGGACGCCGGCTCACCGGGGGATCTGACCTGCGAGAGAACCGGAGAAGAAACCCCGGCAACAATCTTATGAGTGATTTTGAATTCACTTGCCCGGAGTGCGACCAGAAAATCTCAGGTGACACCAGTTGCAGCGGCACGCTGATCCATTGTCCCGCCTGCCGGAAGCCGCTGGCCGTTCCGGCGGCGCCCTTGGAAAGGAAGAAGGAGGAAGGGACAAGGATGCATGATGGCGGCACGGGGAAGGCGGCGGCGGCAGCAGGGGCCGGGCCGGCGGAAAAATCGCCGCCGGGGCCGAAGCCGTCGCTTTGGGAGTTAGCCTCAGCCGCGCCGGGGGCGGAGGCAGGGACGGCAGCGGCGGGGCCGCCGGCGACGGGTTATTCGATGTTGGCGATGGCGTCGTTGTTTTGCTCGGCGTGGGTCGTGCTGGGGTTCATTCCGGGAATCCTGTGCGGACATCTGGCGCGGGCGAAGCTGCGGAGCAATCCGCTGTTGAAGGGAAAGGAGACGGCGACGGCGGGGCTGGCGATCAGCTATGCGGTGCTGGGGCTGGTTTTGGCGGTGTTCGGGACGTTGATCCTGGTCCAACTGCATGACAAACCGATCTATGTGGTGCGGGAATCGCCGGCGGATCTGAAGGAGTTGCAGGGGCGGATTGTGGACGAGGTGAAACCCGGCTGGCGTTGGCCGGCGGCAATGAGAACGAGCACCGTCTCCAGGCCCGGGGCGCCTCGCGCAGCGGGACATTTTTCTCCCAATACATGCGGCAGGCCGAAAGTGGGGGAGGGTTCGCTTATGAAATGAGGGTCATGCCCGGGACGGCGATGAGCGTGAACTGCCGTTATTGGGGCGGCGAGAGGGAGGGCCACCTCTTTGATATCATCGTGGATAATGAGATCATTGGCACGCAGGAACTGAACGGGAACATGCCCGGCCATTATTTCGACGCGGAGTACAGAGTCCCAACCAGCCTGACCCAGGGAAAGAGCCGGGTCACGGTGGAATTCCAGGCGCGCGAGGGGATGACGGCGGGGGGCATCTTTGCGGTGGAGACGCTGAGGCGCTGAATCTTGTCAAGCATCAAAATGCCGGGGCCTCCGCCGGGGGCGGCGGCATTTCGCCTGTTTTGGCGCTTCTCTGACCCGGGCAGGGTTTAAGCGATGCAAAGGATTGAAAACTGGCGATGGAGAATTGGTCATTTGTCATTTACAACGTCTGCCGATAACCAATAACAAATCTGCCATGACCAATTCTCCATCCCGAAGGCCCCAAGCATAAACTCTTTGCTTGGCCGGCGGTGCTGACCCGAAAAAGTGGCCTGCAACCGCCGCCGGGGAAAGCAGGCCGGCGCCCGGCAGGAGCGAATTAATTTTGAATTTAATTGACACTGGGAGTGTCCAACCAAACATGAAGACCCGCCGGGCGTTTACCTTGATTGAACTGCTGGTCGTGATCGCCATCATGGCGATTCTGGCGTCGCTGCTCTTGCCCGCCCTGTCCAAAGCCAAAGGCAAAGCCCAAGGCACCTCCTGCTTGAGCAACGGCAAGGAAATGATGCTGGCGATGTCCATGTATTGCAACGACAACCACGATTTTTATCCGCCCAACCCGGACGACGGGAACACGATTCCCGGCCATAATTGGTGTTCCGGGCAGGCGGGAATTGGACAGGAGGAGGAATTCGATCCAGATGTGCTGCTGGACCAGACGCGCTCGCTGCTAATCGCGGATCTGTCGGGCAATGCCAAGGTGTTTCGATGTCCCTCCGACCTGCGCCAGGGGACCTATCAGGGAACCAACCCGGAGATGCTGGGCAAGACGGTCCCCGTCGCGCGGACTTTTTCCATGAGCCAGGCCGTGGGCACGATTTGCCCAAGTTTCGACGCGACCGGCCCGGGCGGCCAGCCGGGGATTAGACACAGCGGCGCGCCCACTCTGTCAGTCAACGGTCCGTGGTTGAACAGCCAGGATAGTCATCGGCGCAATTCGCCGTGGCTGACTTACGGCAAGGCCTCGCAGATTGCAGCGCCCGGCCCGGCGATGTTGTGGGTGCTGGTGGACGAGGATCCACGAGGGCTGAACGACGCGGCTTTTGCTTTCGGAATGCAGACGCCGGAATGGGTTGACATGCCCGGTTATTACCACAACGGCGGGTGCGGTTTTGCCTTTGCCGACGGGCATTCGGAAACCCATCAATGGCTTGGCCCGGTCCCGAAGACCGGGCCGAGAGGTTTCATCACGGATGCAAAGGACCAATTGGACTGGTCCTGGATGCAACAGCGGACTTCGGCGCGGAACTGAACCGCGACCGGCCTGTCTATGAACCAACCAACACCCTGGGCAACCATCCAATGAGTGATTTTACTTTCGGCTGCCCGGAGTGCGGCCAGAAAATCTCCTGTGACGGCAGTTACGGCGGCACGCAGATCACCTGTCCCACCTGCCGGCAGCCGTTGACCGTTCCAGCGCCGGCTCCGGCGGCGGGGCCGGTCACGCCGCCGGCAGTTGTCCCGTTGGGTGCAACGGCCGTCCCGGCGCAGGGCGCGGCCCCGCTCCCGGCGCGGAGCGCTGACCCAACCGGTCCTCCGCCTCCGCCCGGCGCGCCCGCCGGGCCGGCGGAAAAATCGCCGCCGGGGCCGAAGCCGTCGCTTTGGGAGTTGGCCTCAGCCCCGCCGGCGGCGGAGGCAGGGACGGCGGCGGCGGGGACGCCGGCGACAGGTAATTCGATATTGGCGATGGCGTCGTTGTTTTGCTCGGCGTGGGTCGTGCTGGGGTTCATTCCGGGAATCCTGTGCGGACATCTGGCGCGGGCGAAGATGCGGAAGAATCCGCTGTTGAAGGGAAAGGAGATGGCCACGGCGGGCCTGGCGATCAGTTATGCGATGCTGGGGCTGGTTTTGGCGATTTTCGGGCCGTTCCTGCTGATGCACCAGTTGTATAAACCGGTCGTAGTGGAGCGGACAACACCGGCGCAACTGAAGGCGTTGCAGCCCCGGATTGTGGACGAGGTTGAAGCTCGGCCGGCCGCGGCGGGCGGGAATGAGACGGAGCACCATCTGTTGACGCGGGGATTTGCGCGGAACGGCGCCTTTGCGCACAACTATTGGCGGGAGGCCTATTCCGGGGGAGCCTTCAGCTATGCGATGAAAGTCCTGCCCGACGCGGCGATGAGCGTGAACTGCCGTTATTATGGCACGGAGCAGACCTTGCGCATCTTTGACGTCATCGTGGAGGATGAGATCATTGGCACGCAGCAATTGTGCATGAACAACCCCGGGCATTATTTCGACGTGGAATATAAGATTCCGCCCGGGGTGACCAAAGGAAAGAGCAAGGTCACGGTGGAGTTGATGGCGCACGGCGGGATGACGGCGGGCAGGATGTTTGCCATCGAAACGCTGCGGCGCTGAACGGGGGGAATGGTGAATGGTGAATGGTGAATGGTGAATGGTGAATGGTGAATTGGTGAATGGTGAATTGGTGATTGAGAATCTCACATTTGTCATCTGAGTAGTGTCGGCCTGAAGCCCAGGGCGCTCTTCGCCCGATGGTGGCAGTCTGCGGCTCTTCCAATGACTAATTACAAATTCTCAATGACCAATTCTCAACTGAGACATCCGAAATGTTGAAGAATTGCCCTGTCAACTCGATTTACCAAACAGAATTATGAAGAGATTTCACACATGGATTTTGGTTTTGGGCGCGGTCCTGGTTTCCAGCCTGGTCTGCCAGGGACAAGGAGGGGGCGGGGGTGGATTCGGGGTGGCCAATCCGAATGCCGGGCCGGCGCTGACGATCACAGGGACGGTGTTCGACCCGTCCGGCGCGCCGGCGCCCGGAGTGTTGTTGTTGCTGGCGCCGCCAACCGCCGGCCAAAACGCGCCCATCAAAAGCGACGCCAATGGAAAATACACGCTCAACTGGCAAGCCCGGCAGGGGACCGGCGGCTTGGTCACGGCCAGCGAGTATTCGCTGTTCGCGCGCGACTTGGAGCACAATGTCGTGGCCAGCCATGCGGTGGATGCCACGACCACCAGCCTGGACCTGCGCCTGCAACCGGGGCTGGCCATCTCCACCAAAGTTCAGGACGTTAATGGCAAACCGATCTCCAGCGCCACCGCCAACCTGATTATTTTTTTGGGGGCCAACGGCATCGGGTTTTCGATCACCAGGCCGCCCGTCAAAGCCGATGAAACCGGCCGGGTCCAAATCGCCGCGCTGCCGCAAGGTTACTCCTACAACCTGGCCGTCAGCGCGCCTGGTTACGGGGTGGGCCGAACCCCGATGATCGAAGCGGCGGACACGCAAACCAACCGCTTGGAACTGCCCGCCGTGGTGCTCAGATTGGCCAACCTCAAACTCGCGGGCCAGGTGTTGGGCGCGGACGGACAACCGGCCGCCGCCGCGCGCATCACCATCGCAGGGCAGGGACAACCGTCCACCAACACCCAAACCGATGCCACAGGACATTTCGCCCTCACTCTGTGCGAAGGGGCGGTCAGCGTTACGGCCAGCCTGCAAGGCGCGGCGGGCCGCGCCCAAACCGTGGGCGGGGATACCAATGTGATCATCCGGCTGGGTAATAACAATCCCCAGGCTGGCATGAACATCGCCTTGCCGGGGCCTGCTCGCGGAGGATTCGCCGCCCCCGGCCGACTGACGATTACCGGCACGGTGTTTGATCCCTCCGGCGCGCCCGCGCCAGGGGTGGCGATGTCGGTGACGCCGGGGGCCGGCCTCCTGCAAGACGCGAGGAGCGATGCCGGCGGCAAATTTACAGTTTCCTGGACGCCCATAAACTTCGTGGGAGGGGGCCGGAGTCCGACGGTCCAGTATTTGCTAATGGGGCGCGATTTGGAGCGCAATTTTGCCGCCACCGCCGGAATTGACGAGCAGACCACGAGCATGGACCTTCACCTGCAAGGAGGACTCACCTTGTCGGGCACGGTGCAGGAC
Source organism: uncultured Verrucomicrobiae bacterium (assembly GCA_963707025.1). Taxonomy (GTDB): domain Bacteria; phylum Verrucomicrobiota; class Verrucomicrobiia; order Limisphaerales; family Palsa-1400; genus JBEKOF01. Next base: position 146,494 of record CAVPOM010000017.1, read on the forward strand.
AACAGCGGCGCGCCGGTGAGAACCGCGACGCTGCGGCTCATCATGATGACCCCGCCGATGAGTTCCCAGTTCAACCGGCAACCGGGCACGGTGGATGAGCAAGGGGCCTTCACCATGGGCGCGTTGCCGCAGGGACAAGCTTACAACTTGAATGTGAGCGCGCCCGGCTTCGGCTCCGCCAGCACGCCGGTCGCGGCCAATCAGACGCAAACGGCCAGCCTGCAATTGCCACCCATCAAGCTCAATCCGGCGGACCAAAGACTGGAGGGACAGGTGGTGGGGCCGGATGACCAGCCGGTGCCGGGGGCGATGGTGCGAGTGATGGGGGTGGGCCAGCCCAACGACAGCACGCGCTCGGATGCCAGCGGGCATTTTGCCTTGCAGGTGTGCGAGGGATCGCTCCGCGTTTATGCCAACGTGCCGGCCAACACGGTCAACGGCCAGCTCGGCTCCGCCATGGTCCAGGCCCAGGCCGGCGACTTGAATGTCGTCGTCAAGCTGGGCGCGCGCCAGGCGGCGCCAGGCGGCTTCGGGATGGCGCCCCAGGCTCCCGCGCGGCTGACTCCGTTAAAAGAACAAAGCTGGACCTGGACCGCCCTGGGGCATTGGCCGCAACGGCACCGGGTGGCGGTGATCGTTCTGCTTTCCTTGCAGTTGACAGCCATGCTGGGCGCGGCGGGCGCCATTCTGTGGCTGACGCGCCGGCGGCAGAATTAGAGACCTCTGCAAAACGCCTGCAGCGGCGGTCTTTGCCCGCCGCCGCAATCGTGGAAGCCGTTTTGCAGAGGTCTCAATTAGTAATACTTGACTGGTTCCAGGTTCGCGGGAATGGCGCAGGAGGAGAGTGCGATGATGATAGAGCGGCAGAATCAGGGCGGGACAGAATCATCAAAAGGAAAACGCGGAGGAAAGCCACGGCATCGCCGGGTTGACATGGGGCGGCAAGGGGGTTACAACCATCTTACACCCAAAACAGGAGTCCACGCATGAATCCAAATGAATTGCAGGAGGCGGAAGCCGACGTGGCACGTCTTCGGGAATGCTGCCAATCCCTCCAAAAACAAATGGGCACGGTCCTGATCGGCCAAAGCGAAGTGGTGCGGCTGCTGCTGACCGGGCTGCTCTCCGGCGGCCACATGCTGGTCATCGGCGTGCCCGGCCTGGCCAAGACCATGATGGTCAAGGCCCTGGCCGATTTGCTGGGCTGGGATTTCCGCCGCATCCAGTTCACGCCGGACCTGATGCCGGCGGACATCACCGGCACGGAGATTCTGCAGAGCGATGAGAGCGGGCGGCGGCGCGACCTGATTTTTCATCGCGGCCCGGTTTTCGCCAACCTGATTCTGGCGGATGAAATCAACCGCACGCCGCCCAAAACGCAGGCGGCCTTGCTGGAAGCGATGCAGGAACTGGCGGTGACGGTCAACGGCAAGACTTACCGGCTGGAGGCGCCGTTCATTGTCGTGGCCACGCAGAATCCGATTGAGCAGGAGGGGACCTATCCGTTGCCGGAGGCGCAACTGGACCGGTTCATGTTCAGCATCCAGGTGGATTATCCGTCGCAGGCCGACGAGGTGGAGATCGCCGGCCGTTCCTTGCGCGCCAAGTGGGACGGATTCGCCCCGCTGGCCAAGAAGGAGGATTTCCGCAAGTTCACCCAAATTGTGGACCAGATGCCGGCGTCGCGTCCCTTCCTGGAGCAGGCGGTGGCGCTGACCACGGCCAGCCGGCCCAAGGGCGCTGGGGCCGATGACTATGTGCGCCGTTATGTGGCCTGGGGCGCCGGCCCGCGCGCCAGCCAGCATTTGGTCACGGCCGCCAAGGCCTCGGCCCTGCTGGACGGACGGCCCACGCCGGAAGCGGGCGATCTGCAACGCATGGCCGCCCCGGTGCTGCGCCACCGCATCATCCCCAATTACAACGCGCTGGGGGAAGGGATCGAAAGCGACGCCATTGTCAAACATTTGCTTGCCACCGCCCGGCCGCCCGCCGGCGGGCTGAAGGTTGTGGCCATCCTGCAACATCGTTACCTGGACCTCGCCGCGATGGAGGCGTTGCGCCAGGTGCGCCTGCAGCCGCGCGGGGCGGCGGAAGGCACTTTCGCCGGACCGCACAAATCGCATTTTCGCGGCACGGCGGTGGAGTTTGCCGATTACCGCGAGTACTCCGAGGGCGACGACATCCGGCTGGTGGACTGGAAAGTGTTCGCGCGGACCGACCGGCATTACGTGCGCCTCTACGATGCGGAGCGCAATCTGCTCACCTACCTGGTGGTGGACAAAAGCGGCTCGATGGAATTCGAGGGGGCGGTCCTCCGCACGCCCTCGAAATTGGAACACGCGGCGCGCCTGGCGGCGGCCCTGGGCTATCTGGTCTTGCGGGAGGGGGACGAAGCGGGCCTGTCACTGGCCGACGACCGCCTGCACAGCCATCTGCCCGCCGCCGCCTCCTGGGCGCAGATGAACCGCATGCTCGACCAATTGGGCAAGGCCCGCGCCCAGGGACGGACCGACCTGGGGGCCTGCCTGGAGCAGGTTTTCAAACAGACCCGGCGCCGCGGCATTCTGGCGGTCTTCAGCGATTTTCTGGGTACGGACGCGCGTTTTTGGAAGGCGGTGGATTTGTTCCGGCGCTCGCGTTTTGACGTGATGCTGTTTCAAGTGGCCCATCCGGAGGAACTGGAATTGCCGGAGGTGATGTCCGCCCGGTTTGTGGAGACGGAAGGAACGGGCCATTTCAACGCGGAACCGGAGGTGGTGCGGTCGCTTTACCGCCGCCGGTTTGAGGCGTTTCTTTCGGAAATCAAGGCCAACTGTCAGGCGCGCGGGAGCGACTGGTATCTGACCAGAACCTCGGATGATCCCTGCCATTTTCTGCGCAACTGCTTTCTGGCCCGCGAGAAATCAAGATGAACTGGCCCGCTTTTGTCCATCCCTGGATGCTGGCCGGCCTGGCGGCGGCCGGGCTGCCGGTGCTGATTCATTTTTTGACGCGGGCGCGCCCGCGGCGCATCGCCTTCCCGCCGTATCATTTTCTGCTGGAGGCCTGCGCGGGGCAACAAGCACTGCACCGCCTGCGCACTGTTCTGCTGCTGGCCCTCCGCTGCCTGGCGGTGATGGCGCTGGCCCTGCTCTTCGCCCGCCCCTTTTTCAAACCGGCCGGCGCGGCGGCCGGGGCGGCGGCGGGGACGCGGGTTGTCGTTGTGCTGGACGCATCGCTTTCCATGCGCGCGGTGGAACAGGGGGTGCCGCTGTTTGCCAAAGCCCAGGCCGAGGCCGCCGATGTCCTGCGCGGGCTGGAATCCGGCGCGCAAGCCGCCGTCATTCTGGAAGGAACCACCCCGCGCGCCCTCCTGCCCGCCCTCTCGCGCAACCTGCCCGCCCTGCACGAAGCGCTGGTGAAAACCGCGCCGACCTTCGAGTGCGGCGACCCGGCCGCGGCCCTGGCCTTGGCGGCGAAAATGCTGGGCGGGGCCGGCACGATTTACGTGTTCAGTGATTTCCAAAAATCCAATTGGGAGCAGGCGCGCGAACTGCCCGCCGGGGTGGTGTGCCGGCTCCGCCCGGTGGCGCGCGAGGCGGTGGACAACGTGGCCATCACGGCGGCCCGATTGTCGCCCGCCGAGCCGGTCATCGGCGAACCGCTGGAGGTGCTGGGCACGATTTTTAACTGCACCGCCCGGCCGCGCCAGGAAAGCTTGCGCCTGGAACTGGGCGACTTCACCCACGAAACGCGGGTGACAGTCCCGGCTTTCGGCACGGCCGACGCCGTTTTCAACGTGGCCGTTCCCCGCGCCGGATCGTTTGCCGGCAAACTTTCCCTGCAACCGGATGACCTGGTGGAAGACAACACCCGCTGGCTGGTGGCGCGGGTCAGCCAGGCCCTCAAGATTCTTTTGGTCAACGATGCCGACGAATCCGACCAGCAGAGCGCCGCCTTCTATATCAGCCGCGCCCTGGCGCCCTCGCCCCAAGCCGCGCCCGGTCTGTCCGTGACGCGCCGGCAGAGCCAGGACACCGACCGCGGCGTCCTGGAAACGGCGGATGTTTTTGTGCTGGTCGCTCCGGCGGCTTTAAGCGGGGAAGCCGTCGAGATCATGGCGCGACGCGTCCAGGAAGGGGCGCGCCTGATGGTGTTTCTGGATGGTCCGACGGCGGCGCAGCTCCTGCCGCCGGCCTTTGACGCGCCCTTTCATCTCCAGCGCACCGTGACTTCGGAAACGGGAGACGGAGTGACGGCGGGCGCGGGCAAACTTTTTCAGGAAGGCGACGCGGAGGACCTGGCGACGCTGCGGTTTCGCCGGCATTATCAGTGTCAAATGGTGGAAAGCCGGCGGGGCGAGGTGCTGCTGTGGCATGCGGACGGCTCGCCGGCGCTGGCCTTGAGCAGCCACGGGCTGGGCGCTGCCGTTTTTGTCAACCTGCCGCTGACGCCGGACGGCGGCGGTTTCATCGGGCACCCGTTGTTTCCGGCGATGCTGCATGAATTGTTGCGCAGCCTGCGCCGCTCTTCGGAGGAGCAGCCGGTCACGCCCGGGTTCGCCTGGATGCTCGATGTTCCGGCCCGGGGCGAAGGGGCGGTCAGCGTGACCGATCCACAGGGCCGCGCGGTGGAAGCGCGGGTGGTGGCCAGCGGGCGCACCACGCGCCTGGCCTTGGCCCCGGCCCGCCTGCCCGGGGTTTACGTCGTCAAACAGGGGGAGGCCATCATCGCCCAGGCCGTGGTCAACGTGGACGCGCGCGAAAGTGACACCCGTCCCATCGCACTGGAGAATTTGAAGAGCGGGCCGGGCTCCGCCGTCACGGTGGCGCGGGAGGAGGACGATTTATTGCTGGCGGGAAAAACGCGGCAGCTCTGGCCCTGGCTGGCCGGGACGGCGGCGGCTTTGCTCGCCTCGGAAATGTTGCTGCTCTCCCTCTGGCGCCAACCGCGGAAAGTGTCTTCAACCCTCCCTGTCCTCCCTCCTGTCCCCCGCAGGCCCGGCGAAGGAGGAAGCTTTAGCGGAGGAGGAAATCCGCCCTCCTTCGCCGAGCCTGCGGAGGGTAAACCATCCGCAATCCCGAAGGAGGCCTTGCCATGAACTGGCTTTTCACCCCCGTCTGGAGCGAACGTCTCATCGCCGCCATCGCGCTGGGTTTGCTGGCGCTGGCGGGCCTGCGCCGCTGGCGGGAAGGCCGGGGCGGCGGGCCGCTGGCCTTGCGGGCGCTGGTCGTCGGCGGTCTGCTCCTGGTGCTGCTCAATCCCCAGGCGCCGCTCCCCCGCGAACGGACCGGCCAGCCCAAGCTCGTTATTTTGCTGGACACCTCGGCCAGCATGGCGGTGCGCGACGCGGGGGGAGATGCGCGGCTGGGCGCGGCCTTGCGCGTCCTGACCAACGCCTCCACCCTGGCGGGGTTGAACCGGGATTTCGTCCTGGATGTCCGCCGCTTTGACCGGGACCTTGGCCCGGCCGATTTAACCCGGCTTGCCGGGGAGAAGCCGGACGGCGACGCCACCGACACGGCGCATGCCCTCATGAGCGTGGTGTCCGAACTGGGCGACGAAAAAACGCAAGCCGGTGTGCTGCTGGTCTCGGACGGGCGGGCCACCACGCCGGAGACCGGCCAGGCGGCGCAACTGGCGCTGGCCCGGTCCGTCCCGCTGTGGACCTGGACCCTGGGCGGGCCGGTGGCCAAGCACGATTTGTGGATCGAGACGGCTTCGTCCGAAGCGCTGGCCTTCAGCGGGGCGGAAGTAGAGTTGACAGCAACCTTGCGCGAGGCCGGCTACCCCAACCGCAGTTTCAAGGTCCAGTTGCTCCAGGACGACAAAGTGATCGCGGAGAAGGAATGGACGCCGGACAGCGGCGGGGCGGCGCGCGTCTCCATGACGGTGACGGCGCCGGAGGAGGGCGAACAACGCTATCTGTTTCGCGTGCCGCCGCAACCGGAGGAGGCGGACACGGCCAACAATGAACGCGCCGTGTTCCTGCGCTCGGTGCGCCTGGCAGGTGCGGGTGCTGGTGGCGGAGGGACAGCCTTCGTGGGACACGAAATTCCTGGTGCAGTCGCTCAAGCGCAATCCCAAGGTGGACCTGACCGCGGTTTATCGCCTCAATGCCCAGCGCCACGTCGCGGTCCTTTCCGCGACCAACGGCGAAATGCGCAGCGAACAGGACCTTTTCCCGCGGACGGCGGAGGCGATGGACGCCTACGACGTGATCGTGCTGGGGCGCGAGGTGGACGCTTTTTTTGACAACCAGACGGAGGCGCTGCTGACGGATTTTGTGGCGCGGCGGGGCGGCAGCCTGGTCTTCGCGCGCGGCAAGGCCTACGGCGGGCGGTTTCCGGCGCTGGCGAAATTTGAGCCGGTGGCCTGGGGCAGCGGGCCGGCGGCGGCGGTCAAGCTGCGGCCCACCGAAGCGGGGCGTGACAATCCTATTTTTGACCTGGGGGCGGCCGGGACGCTGGAGGAATTGCTGGACCGGCTGCCGGCGCTGGACCAGGCCAGCGTCACGTTGGGGGAGAAACCGCTGGCAGTGGTGCTGGCCAACTCCCTGGAACCGGACGGCCCAATCCTGCTGGCCTATCAGCGCTACGGCCAGGGCAAGGCGCTGAGTTTGAACGCGGGCGGATTGTGGCGGTGGTCCTTCCGCCAGACCGGCCAGGAGGAAAGCGAGGCGGCCTATCAACGCTTCTGGGTGTCGCTCTTGCAGTGGCTCTTGGGCGGCAGCCAGTTTTTGCCCGGCTCGGACTTGGCCCTGACCAGCGCCCGCCGCTATTACACCAGCGAGCAGCCCATGCGCTTCCTCATCGCCACGCGCAACCTGGAGGCCGCCGCTTACCAGCCGCGCCTGGTCATCGCCGGCTTGGGCCGGAGCACGGAAGTGGAACCGCGCGCCCGGGGCGACTCCCTCGTGGCGGAGGCCGGTCCGTTCGCGCCGGGATCCTATCGGGTCACGCTGAAAAACAATGTGGGAAAACCGGCCGAATTGACCCAAACCATCGAGGTGGTGAGCGCGTCGGTGGAAAACCGGGAGCTTTCCGCCGACCCCGAAACCATGCGCAAGCTGGCGGAGGTTTCCGGCGGCGCGGTGGTCCAGGCCGGCGACGTGGCCCGCCTGTCCGAAGTCATCCGGCGCTGGGAAGTCCGGCGTGAATTATCGCACCGCGAACAACCGGTTTGGGACCGGTGGTGGCTGTGGGCGGCGCTGGCCGGCTTGCTCGGGGCCGAATGGTGGCTGCGCCGCCAGGAAGGATTATTATGAAAAGTGTGCTGCACAGTTTGCGCTCGCGCCTGGCCGGTGGATGGCGTTGCGCTCGGTGCTGGCCGCGCTGGCCATGCTGGGCACGCTCACACTCGCGCTGGTCCTGGCGGACGCGGCGGTGGATTTGCCGCAGGGCGCGCGGGTGGCCGCCCCCGCGTTGCTGGCCGCGGCGGTTTTGGGGGTGGTGCTGGGCGGATGGGTGTTGTGGCGGCGCCTGACGGAAATAAGGCTGGCCCGCGCCTTGGAGCGCAAGGACACCTCGCTGGGCAACCGCCTGACCAACGCCGTGGACCTGGCGCGGAAAACCGGCGACAGCCCGGCGCAGGAATTCTTGCGGCGCCAGGCCGTCGAGCTGGGACGGCGCTCGGCGGCGGCATTGCCGGCGCGGCTGTTCCTGGGACGCAGCGTGCCGCGGACGTTTTTGATTTTGTTGGGCAGCCTGCTGGCCTGGGGAATTTTGCGGCTGGCGGCGCCGGATTTGGTCCGGGCCGTTGTGCCGCGCTTTTTGGATGCGCGAGGGGACCATCCGCCCTTCAGCCGGTTGATCCTCCAGGTGACTCCCGGGGCCGCTTCCATTCTCTACGGCGGCCAGATGGAAGTGCGGGCGACGGCCAGCGGCAGGTTGGTGGACAAATTGTGGCTGGTGCAGCGGACCGGCACGCGGGAGACGCGCGCCATCATGTTTTTGGCCCCGGACAAATCGTTTTTTCAAACCCTGGCCAATTTGCGGGAAGCCACCGAGTATTGGGTGACGGACGGGGCGGCGCGCAGCCGGCGGTTTGCCGTGACGGTGCTGAACACGCCGCAAATCGCGCAGGTGGAAGTGACAACGGAGTTTCCCCAATACACCGGCAAACCGGCCCACACGGGCAAATTGAGCGAGGAAGCGCAGGCCCTGCCGGAAGACACCCGCGTCAGCTTCCGCGTGACCAGCAACCGCCCGCTCCAATCGGGCGCGCTTGAGCTGACGCCGGTGCTGGGGGGAAAACCGGCCACCGTCAAACTGGCCCCGGCCCAAGCCGGCACTGCCGTCGTCAGCGGCAGCTTCATCCTGACCGAGGCAGTCGCCTTCAGCCTTTCCGTGCGGGACACCGGCGGGCTGGACTCAGCGGAAAACCGGCGGGGACGGTTTAATATTCTGCCGGACCAGCCGCCGCGCCTCTTTGTGCTGGAGCCGGGCAAAGACGCGGTGGCGACGCCGACGACCCGCGTCCCGGTGCGGGTGCAGGCGACGGATGATTACGCGGTGACGCGAGTGGGCTGGCTGCGCGGATTCAACCGCTCGACCGAACGCCCGCTGAACATGAAGCTGACACTGCAAGGCGGCCCGCAAGCGGTCGAGGCGGCCGGAGCGTTTGAACTGGCCAAGCTGGGGGTGCGGCCCGGGGACGTGATTGATTACTATTTTGAAGCGGCGGACAATAATCCCAAGGGGCCCAATGTCGTGTTCAGCCGCCCCTTCCGGCTGGAGATCATTTCGCCCGAACAATACGAAGCGATGTTGCGCCAATACGCCGCGCAAAAGGCGCTCTTTGAATCCTATTTCAAAAACGACGCCTGGCTCAAGCGCCTGGCGGAACGGGCGCGCAGCGCCGCAGCCAAGGCGGAAAAGACCGATCCGGGCGCGCGCGACGAGGCGGCGGCGCTGGCCAAACTGCTGGACGAATACCAGAAGGCGCTGCAGAAACTTTTGCAGGAGCCGGCCATGTTCGACGTGGAGCAGTCGTTCCGGGAGACACTGTCCGCGGAACTGGCCGCCATCGAGGCCTTGAAATCGAGGCTGGACAAGGCCCTCGCCGGCGGCGTGCTGGATGCGGAGGCGCTGAAGAAGTTGAGCGAGGAACTGGGCGCGTTGAGCCAGGAGGAGGCGGCGGCGGTGTTCCTGCCGGCGCAGGAAATTGCGGCGGTGGTGGATCTGCTGGCGGCGGCGGACGCTTTTGTCAAGCTGGCCCAGCGCCAGGCCGCCCTGGCCCAATTGCTGGAGCGCTTTGCCCAAATCCCCAATCCCTTGTCGCGCCTGGAGCAGATGGAATTGCAGGAACTGGCCCACCAACAGCATCGCGTGCAGGACGAACTGCGGGATTTGCTGGGGCGATTGCCGGAGCTGCTGAACAAGATTCCGCGCAACGCCGCCTACGAACAATTGCATGAGGACGTGAATGATTTTCTCCAGGCGGCGGGCGATTTGAAAATATTTGAGGACCTGGCCGCCGCCTCGCAGGCGCTGGATTTGCCGGAGGCGCGCACCGGCCAGGCTCTGGCCGCGCGCGCCGCGGCCAAAATGGACCAGCTTATCGCCCGCTGCAATGCCGCGGGCACGGCGGGCGACCAAGCCCTGACCCTGCGCTTCGCGCCTCTTCTCAGAAAGCCCGGCCTGGGCAACACCCTCGCCCAGATTCTGGCCGCGCTCGGGTCGGGCCAGGGCCAGGGGGGACGGGATGGTTACGGATTGTTTAATGAAGGCGTCGCCGTGTACGGCCCGAACGTCCAATTGGCCGGAGAGCAGGCCGGCAACCGGGGCGAGGCCCGCGCCGACACCAGCCGCCGCGACCAGCAGGTGGCGGGCGACGCGCGCGACCCGGGTTTGGCGCAGCCGGAGGCGCCGGGCCGCGTCCGCCTGCAGCCCGACGCCAAATTCCCCCTGCGCTACCGGGAGCTGGTGGGCGAGTATTTTCGCGCCGTCGCGGAATCCCAAAAGGAAGGAAACTGATTATGAGATTAGGATTAAGATTAGGATTAGGAAGGAGACGTTCCGGCCGGGGCGATGTTGCTTCTGGCCGCGCTCTGTGCCGCGCATACGCCCACGGCCGGGGCGGCCGGGAACGAGGTGGAATGCGCCAACCTGATTTATGCCGGGACGAAAAGCTCGGTTTGTTTCGGGGAAGAGTTTTTGGCGACGGTGGCCAGCCAGACCAGCATCAACACCTCCCGCAAGTTCAAGCCGGTGAAACTGGGTGAGAGCGAAGTTTTTAACTTTCCTTTCGCCGTGATGACGGGCGAGGGCGCCTTCACCCTGACCGAGGAGGAGCGCAAAAATCTCAAGCTCTACCTGGAAAAGGGCGGGTTCCTCCTGGCCAGCGCCGGGTGCAGCAGCAAGGAATGGGGCGACTCGTTTACCAGGGAAATGGAGGCCATCCTGCCCGAGCGCAAGCTGGCCGAAGTCCCCATGAGCCATCCTATTTTTCGCACCGTCTTCGATGTGGACCGGCTGGACATGAGCCACGGGGGCGACGCCAAGCTGCTCGGTTTGTCCATCGGCGGCAAGATTGTGGTGATTTACTCGCCGGACGGGCTGAACGACACGGCCAGCATGACCGGCTGCTGCTGTTGCGGCGGCAACGAGATTCGCAACAGCCAGAAAGTCAACGCCAACATCCTGGCCTACGCCTTGCTGCAATGACATGAAAATCTGGCCGGCCATCCTGAAACGGGGCGCGGCGCGGCTCGCGGTGGCGGCGCTCCTGGCGGCGGGCTGGCCGGCGGGCGGCGCGGAGGCGACCAACCAGCCGGTGTTCCATGCCACCTTCCGGGCGGCGGCGGCGGCGGCGGCGGCGGACCAGTCGCTGGTCCTGCTCATCTTCGGGGCGGACTGGTGCGGGCCCTGCCAGCAATTGAAAAAGGAAACGCTGGCCGCGCCGGAGTTCCTCCTGCAGGGCGAGCCGCTGCATGTCGTGGAGGTGGATGTGGATGCCAGCCGGAAAATGGCGCGCGATTTTGCGGTGGAGGCGATCCCCGCCCTCGTCCTGCTCACCGCCGACGGCAAAATCACGGACCGCCGCACCGGATTTGTCAATACTACTGAAATGCTGGCCTTTCTCGACAACGGACGGCGCCGCGCCGACCTGGGACAATGGGACGGCCTGGCCCCGGCCAATCCGCTGGACCAATATCTCAAAAAAGCGGCGGCGGACAGTTTGACCACCAATGACCTGCGGCGCCTGGTGGAAATGTTGGGCGAACCGGACCCGGCGGACCGGGCCGGCCTGGCCGGCCTCCTGCTGGCGCAGCGGGAACAGGCCGTGCCCTGGCTGATTGACGCTGTCAATCATCCCTACTTGGGCGTGCGCATCGGGGCGGCGGAATTGCTGCGGCGCCTGGCGCCGCAAATCCCGGCCCTGGATCCCTGGCAGTCGCCGGAGGAACTGGCCGATGCGGCGGCCAATCTCAGAAAGTGGTGGGCCGCGGCCGGCGCGCTCCCGCCGCCGGGCCGGGCGGAGGCGGCCGATCCGGCGCTGGACAATTCCGTCAAGGCGGCCTTGGAAACCTTGCGCGGGGATGATCCGGTGCGGCGCACCGCCGCCATGGCCGCGCTGGCCGGCGCGGGCGCCGCCGCCCTGCCCGCCGTGCGCGAGGCCATCCGGCGGGCGGAACGGAGCGCCGACCCGCGCATGATCGGCTGGCTGGAGGATGTGCGCTGGGCCATTCTCATCCCGGACGCCCTGGAAGAGCACGCGGGCGGCGTGCGCAAAATCCTGGCGCGCGGCAAGAGCCTGGAGCGGCAGTCGGCGGCGCAACGCTTGGGCCGGATGGGAGCGGAGGCCCTGGGCGCCTTGACCGAGATGGTCAACGACAACGATCCCATTGTGGCGGAAAGCGCGGCCCGCGCCTTGTCGGAGGTGGGCGGCGATCACGCCATCCCCGCCCTGGCCGCGCTGCTCACCGCGGGCGACAGCAATTTGCGCATGACGGCGGCGCAGGCCCTGGGCCACACCAAGAGCGAGGACGCCATCCCACCGCTGCTCACGGTGGCGGATGACCCCAATGAAGTGGTGGCTTGCACGGCCTTGGCCGCCTTGCAGGAGGCCCGCTCCGCCGGCAACGGCCTGCCCGCCAACCGGGCTGTGCCGGAGGAAATTTCCGCCGCCCTCCGCCGCGGTTTGGGCGATCCGCGCTGGCGGGTGCGCGCGGCGGCGGCGGAGGCTGCCGGAAAAATGGGCGCGCACGACCTGGCCGGCGAAGTGAAAAAATTGCTGGAGGACACCGACGGTTTCGTGGTGCAAAAAGCCCTGGCGGCGCTCAATGAGCTGGGCGCCCCGCCCGACACCCAGGCACTGGCCGCCATCGCCCGGCGTCTGCCCGGTTTGCGGGCGGGCGCGGTGGCCACGATGTTGCAGTCAAAAACAAAGGAAACGATGGACGCCGTGACCGGGATGTTCAATGCCAGCGATGTCAACGGGCAAATCGCCATCCTCCAGGCCATGGCCGGCGAAGGGGGCGGGCGCAACGCGGCGGCGCTGGAATTCGGACTGAACGGGTTCTTCCCAAGTGGGAACGCCGGCGCAACGGAGGAGGATATAAGCTGGAAATCTTTGTTGACAAAGGCCGCCACTTCCCCGGAGGCCCGGTTGCGGCGCGGCGCGGCGGAGGCGCTGTTGCGGCAGCCGGCCAATCTTTCCTCCGAACTGGTCGCCCCGCTGCTGGCGGACGAGGACCCGGCCACCCGCGCGGCGGCGGCGGACGTGGTTCTGTCAATACTCGTTCCTCCGGCCAGCCCGGGGATGGTCTCGCGATCTGGCGCCGCGGCCGGGACCAACGCGCCGCCGGCCAGCGCCAGCCAGTTGGCCTCGTGGCACGCGGCCTTGCTGCAAAGAACCAACCCCGCCCCGTCGCTCCGCCTGGCGGCGGCCGTGTTTGCCACAGGCGACGCCAAAATGGATTTGCCGCTGCTCCTGGCCGCGTTGGACAAGCCGGAAGCCGCGCCCGCGCTGCGGGACCAGGATGCGGCGGCTCTGGGCTTGATTATGGCCAAGCTGCCCTGGCCGGAAGGCCGGGCGGTGCTCGACAAATTGTGCGGCTCCCCTGTCTTGTTCGCCATGGCCGCGCAACAAAGTGGACGCGCGGCCAGTGGACGCGCCGCCCCCGCCGCGGCCGATTATCTGCTGGAGCCGGCCCGGTTTAAATCAGCCCTGGAACGCGCCAGCGGCGAGCCGCTCCGGGACGCGCTGCAAATTCTGGCTGGCTACCTCCAGCCCTCCTTCGGCGGCGAGGGCGTTATGGTCACAGGCATTTTGGCAGGCGGCGCCGCGCCGGCCGCCGCCGCCCCGTGGTCGCTCTGGGCGGACAACGACCGGGTGAAATCCATAACGCTCACGCTGCTGGAATCCACCAACGCGGCCTGGCGGGCGGCGGCGGTCTATTCCCTGGGCTTGCGCACGGATGCGGAGCAAAACACGGCGATTTTCGAAAAGGCGGCCGGCGATCCCAATGGATGGGTCCGCCGGGCCGCCGCGCAAACCCTGGCGCGGCACACCAAGGACCGCGCGGCGTTGGAAGCCCGTTTGGGGCCGCTCCTGTCGGATACCAATGTCGCGGTAGCGGGCTTGGTTGCCACCTTGCTTTTGGAGCCGGAAATTCGCCAGGCGGCGGATTTGGAGGGCCAGTTGAATTCATTTGAGTTTGATGGCAGCTACGGGGGAAGTTTTGATTTCGGGCAAGGCATCAATCCAAATAATGATCGTCCTTTTACGACCTTGGAGGGCAAGCCGGCGTTTCTGGAGCAGGCCGCCAAATGGGCCGCAGCCGCCAAGCCGGAGGAAGAGGCGCCCTTTGCCCTGCTGCTGGCGCAGTACGGGCAATTCGGCGGGCTGGACCGGCTGCTCTCGCACAGCGCCGCGAAGAAGGCCGGCGGGCCAAACGAGTTGGACGATGCCATCATGGCCGCCATCGCTCTGAGCCAGGACGCCAAATACCTGCCCGCCTTGCGCCAAATGGTGGCAGCCCGCAACGATCAATGGCAACTGCGCAAGATTCTGCAAGCCTTGCAAGGCATGTCGGGCGCTGACGCCCGGCAGTTGCGGCTGGACATCAACAAAAAATTGCGGACCGTCAACAGCCCTTAGACGGCTGCATCAGGCAACTCACGAAAGGAAATTTGTCATGCGAAAAAAACTCAGCGCCGGTTTGTTGCTGATCTGCCTCACCGGCTGTCTCCAGACCAAGGATGAACTGACCATCAACGCCGATGGCTCGGGCCAGGTGCGGATCGAAACCCGCACCGCCGCCGGGGCCAATACGGCAGCCGCCGCGGGCATGGCCGGCGCCATGGGTGGCCAAGGCCTGGCCATCTACCCGCCGAGCAGCCCGGGGGAGGCGAAGACATTCTTTCCAGGGAAGGATTTTGTCCTCACCGCCAGGCAAACCAATGCGGAAAACGGGGACAGCATCACGGTGATCGAGGCGCAATACAAAGACATCAACACGCTGCTGGCCAGCCCTTACGGACGCGCCCACCAACTGGCGGTGGAGTTGGACAAGGACGGTCTGGCGGTCAAAGCCGTCACGGGCATGGAAGCGGCGGCGCGGATGGCCGAAATGAAAGACGACACCGGCCTGGGGATGATGGGGATGATGGGCCTGCCGGGAATGGCCGGCGGCGACGCGCAAAAAAGAGCCGGCGAAATGCGGGCGGAATTTCGCATCACCCTGCCCAACCCCGTCACCTCTGCCAACGGCGCGCGCGACGGCAAAACCGCCGCCTGGACGGTGGAGCGCGTCAAGTGCAAGGACGCGGCGGAATTTGCGCAGCAACTCGGCGTGGTCGCCGAGGCCCGCTGCACGGCGGACGGGTTGAAATTCACGCCGTTGACCCCCGCGCGGCTGGGGTTGCAGCCGTTTGCACAATTAACCCCGGGAGCCGGCGCCTCCAAAGCGCCCCCCTTGGACACCAATAAAATTGCCGCGGCGGTGAAATTTGTTCCTTACGGCCTGACGGTGACGCGGGCGGTGGATTTGAGCGGCAAAGGCGGCATGAACGAAAGCGGGGCGCAGTTGATCGGGGCGGTGGTGGTCCCGCCGGAATTCGCGCCGCAGAAATGGGGCGAGCCGGCCTTGCAGGAGGCGGTGGACGCCAAGGGCAACGACCTCAAACCCAAGCCATCCGCGGAGGGCGAATTTGGCGGGGGCATGAATTTTGGAGGGCGTTATTTCGGACCGGCTGGAGACCAGGACGTGGATGAAGAGGCTTCCACCAACGCGGTTTCCGACTTGCGCCATGTCGTGATGTTTTCCTTTCATCCTCCGGACTGGAAGGTCAAGGAAATCGGACGGCTCAAGGGTTCGGTCACGCTGCATTATTTTGCCGGAGCGGAAGTCGTGAAGCTGACCAATGCCATTCCAGCCACCTGGATCATGAACATGGCCCAGGCCATGGCCGGAGGCGGAGGCATGGACATGACGGAGAAGCATCTCAACAGCCCACGGCTGGGGGAACTGGGTTTGGCGCTCTCCATGCAAACGGGCATGGCGCAAAGCGGCATGACTATGCTGCAACTTGAAATCAAAGGCGGCAAGGGAGCGCTGGTGGACGCCCAGGCCTTTGACGCCGACGGCAAGCCCTGGCCGACCTTCCTGCAAATGGAAAACACCGGCATGGGCGACAACAGCAGTTGCCAGTTGATGATCGCCGGCTCGCCCAAGCCGCCGCTCTCCCTGGCCTTCACGGCCAGCGGCGCCGGTTCCAGCGTGGAAGTGCCCGTCCTGGTGGAACATGTGCCCCTCACCGCAAAATAATTCCAGGAAAGGAACCCGAATCATGATAAAATTCATTCGATGCACTTTGACTCTGGCCGCGGCTTGGCTGGCACAGTATCAGTCAACATTAAACGCCCAATTTTTCCCCGGGCGGGGGGCGCGTCAAAACCTCGTCCTGACTATCCATGCCGACGGCCGTTGCGAGGTCGGGAGCCTGTCCGTCATCAGCCGCCCGATGGCCGAGCAGCAGGTGCGGATGATGGAGATGCAGAAAAAGATGGAAGAGGCTGCGGAGAACGGCGATATGGCGCGCATGACCAACGCCCAGGCGGAGGCAAAAACCAACGCCTTGACAGACGAGCAGTTGAAAGAAAAATACCTGGCAACGATGGAAGAGGAGTTTTCCGCGATGGGAGAGCAAGACGAGGCGGACAAGCCCAATGTCACCGTGGACAAAGATACTGTTACCGTCACGAAAAAGGCGTCCTTTGCCTCCATCCAGGAAATGTTGCAAAGCCGCTCCGGGTTTCAGGCCGCGGCCAGCCTCCTCTATTTTGAAAACATGCGCTTTGAACAGGACACCAACGGCCATCTCCTGGTCACGCTCACCCCTTCCACGGCCATGAAGCGCGGACTTAAAAACATGCGGTCGGAATGGAAAATGGAAGGTGTGAATGCCGAATTGAAATTCGTCTTCCCCGGCAAAGTCCTCTTCAGCGGCTTTCCCGAAACCCAGACCAACGCCACCTGGATTGCGGTGGATTCCCAAAAGGATGAAACCCTGGACGCGCTGGCCAAACTTTACGACGGCCCCATCGTCATCACTGCCGAACCCGCCGGCCTGACGCTAAAGGAACCGCTCGATTTGAAGAAGCTGCGGCCCCGCGAGGGGCGGACCGGCGGAGTGGGAGACGACCTGCCCATCACGGAGGGCGGCGCCGGCTTTGTCGCCCAAGCCGAGGGCATTATGACGACCACGCTCCATGTCTTTCCGGGCGGCGAGCATTATTTCAAAGAATTTACTCTGCCTTTCGGGGGACAGGGCGGCACAATGGTCCACGCCAAGTTGTTTGCGCCCAAGGGCCGCACCCTCCAATCGGTGACCGAGGTGAAGCTGCTCACCGCCACTGATGACAAAGGACGCGCCGTCGCCGCCGGCAAAAATGACGAGGGGGAGGAAATGAATGCGTTCGCTTTTGTCCAATCCGGCATGGAGGAGGGTCAGGAGAACAACGGCGCGGAAATGCAGCTTCGCCTGGAGTTGCCGCAGGCGGATGCGCAGGCCATTGATGAGGTCACCGCCGAAGTGGTGGCCGTGACCGCCGGCAGTTGGAAGGAAATGACGCTGACCAACATCACCGAAACGTCCACCAACGAATTTGGCCTCGGCGCATTGCTGCCGGGCGCCAAACTGGTCATCAGCAAGTTCTCCAACAAGAACAACATGCTCACCATGAAAGTGCAAATCAAAGGACCGGCCACCGTGAAAAACTTGAAGGTCCAGGCCAAAGTCCCCGGCTCGGAGCAAGGGCGGGGTTACAGCAATTCCTCGGAGATGAACGTCAGCTCCAAGGGCGGGGAAACCACGCACACCCTCCAGATCAACGCCTCGATCTTTAACCAGAACGGCGCCAAGGTGTCCGGCCCGTTCCAACTGCTCCTGCGCTACCCGCAGGATTTGAAGCGCGAGCGGGTGAATTTCAAACTCAAGGGCCTGGACCTGCTGTAAGCCCGGATCGCCGTTGAACTTTCAGGCCGCCCCCGCTACCCTGGCTCTGTGACTGCTTTTTTGCGATACTTCGGTGTTCTCAATGCCGCCCTGTGGCTGGGCGCGGCCGTTTTCCTCATCATCGGTTTGCCCGCCCTTTTTTCCGATGAACTTAAAAACTACCTCGTGCCGCCCAAGGGGCCAACCATCACCGGCTTGGCCGCGCAGATGGTTCTCGCCCGCTTTTTCATCCTGCAATATTGCTGCGGCGCCGTCGGCCTGGCGCATCTGGCGCTGGAATGGCTCTACTGCGGCAAGCCGCCCCGGCGACGGGACCTGTCCCTTCTGGCGCTCCTGATCGGGCTGTCCCTGGCCGGCGGCTTATGGATGCAGCCCAAACTCAAGGATTTGCAGCACCAGATGTATTACGGCGCCACCCAGCAGGCGCAAGACCAGGCCAGGCTCGCCTTTAAGGCTTGGCATGGGGCCGCCGAATGTGGCAATCTGGTGACGATTGGCGGGCTGCTGATTTATCTCTGGCGTGTCAGCCGCCCGGCCGGTCAGGCCCGCTTTGGAAACCTGAACCTGGACAAAATGCGCAGTTGACATATTGCCGTTGAAATTGAATAAATACAGTGTAACGTGAAGATGTGGTCAATTAACGGCAATGAGCACCGTTAACTGACATGTGAGCGCGTCGCTTGCGGGCGCAGAAGAGACACAGACAGACAGTGACAATGAAACATAAACAGATATGATTTCAAACGAACGCCCATCTCCTCAGGGATACCGGTCCTACAGCGCCGGTCCTCCCCGTCCCCCGGTCAACGAGGACACCTTAAAAACGGAAAAGATCCAGATCGAGCGCAAGACCTTCATCTTTACGCTGAAGGAAAATCCGCGCGGCCGGTTCCTGCGCATCACCGAAAACGTCAATGGCCGCCGCAACAACGTCATCATCCCCTCCACAGGCTTGGACGAGTTCAGCAAAGTCCTGAATGAGATGGTGAGAGCCGCGGCGGAAATTCCCGTCAAGGATCAGCAGCCGTAGTCCGGGCCGCCCGCCGGGGCAAGCCAGCCCGCCGCGGGGCGGGGGCCGCCAGCGGGATTTGTCAAGTAGAAATATGGGGCGGGGAAGCCGGCTTCCCCTTGCTTTTCCCCCTTGCTTTGCCCCGCGCCGCGGTCCTGGCCCGGGCCTTCCCCTTCGCCGCGCGCTTTTTCGCCCGCCTGGGCTCCAGCTTGCCCGCGTCGCCCCACAGCCCTTCCAGGTCGTACTTTTCCCGCACATCCGTCCGCATGACATGCACAATCACGTCGAAGTAATCCATCACCTGCCACGGCGCATTGGCCGCCCCGTCCACGGCGCGCGGCGACAGGCCGTGCTCCTCCCGCAGCCGGTCTGTGATCTCGTTGACGATGGCCCGCAAGTGCGGTTCGGCCGCCCCCGAGGTGATGACGAAAAAATCCGTGATGGAAGAAAGATTCCGAACGTCAAGGACGACCGTGTTTTCGGCCTTCTTATTTTCGGCCAGCTCGCGGCACAGCAGCGCCAGTTTCTTGGATTCCATTTTTCGTCCTTACCCTAACCCCGCCGCGCTCAAAGATAAAGCCGATTGTTGGCAATGGCCTCCGCCACCGCGGCCGGCATCAGCCAGGCGACCGGCAGCCCCGCCTTGACCCGCGCCCGGATCTCGGAGGAGGACACCGCCAGGGCAAACCCGCGCAAGGTCCGTCCGCGAAACGGCGGGGGAACCCCCGCCGGCCCTTCCCCCGGACGGGGCGCGACCACAAATTGCGCCAGGCGCGCCAGTTCCCCGGCTTGGCGCCAGCGCGGCAACTGCGCCGTCTGGTCCGCGCCGATCAGATAAAAAAGCTCCGCGCCGGGGAATTTTTCCGCGTAATGCCGGAGCGTGTCCACGGTGTAGGAGATGCCGCCGCGCCGGATTTCCAGATCGTCAACTTCGGTCCCCGTTTCCCCGGCCAGCGCCAGCCGCAAGCAGCGCAGGCGTTCCGGCGCGGGCGCGGGGGCCGCTCCCGGTTTGAAGGGCGATTGCGCCGCCGGAATAAAACAGAACCTTGTCCAGCCCGAGTTCCTCCCGCGCCGCCCGTGCCACCAGCAGATGCCCCAGATGCACCGGGTCAAACGACCCGCCTAACAAACCAATTCTCATACACGGGTTTACAGCCGGGCCACGAGCAGTTCGCGCTGGTAGGCCAGTTCCTTGGGAAGGTCGGAGTGGAGCTTGAAGGAAAGATCGTCGCTGGCCAGTGATTCCCGACGCCATTCTTCCACATTGATCTCCTGCGCTTTGGCCAGTTTGGCCGCATCGAAATGGTCCATGCCGCGCAGGTCAAAGTCGCGCGGGCCGGGGACCCACCCCAGCGCGGCCTCGCGGGCGTCGGCCCGGCCGTGGCAACGGTCCACAATCCATTTGAGCACGCGCATGTTCTCCCCAAATCCGGGCCAGAGGAACTTCCCGTTTTCATCGCGTCGAAACCAGTTGACGTGAAAAATGCGGGGCGGCGCCAAAAGCTGTTTGCGCATCTTCAGCCAGTGGCGGAAATAATGGCCCATGTGGTAGCCGCAAAAGGGCAGCATGGCCATGGGATCGCGGCGCACCTGGCCGACCGCCCCGGTGGCGGCGGCGGTGGTTTCGGAACTCAAGGTGGCGCCAATGAAGACGCCGTGAATCCAGTTGAAGGCCTGATAGACCAGCGGCATGGTGGTGGTGCGGCGGCAGCCGAAGATAATCGCGCTGATGGGCACGCCGTTGGGATCATCGGCCTCGGCGGCAAAGGCGGGATTGTTGGTCATGGGCGCGGCAAAACGGCTGTTGGGGTTGGCCGCCGGGGTTTTGCATTCCGGCGTCCACGGCTGTCCCTTCCAATCGGTTAATCGCGGCGGCGGCACCTTGGTCTTGCCTTCCCACCAGACATCCAAGTCGGGCGTCAAAGCCACGTTGGTGTAAATCGTGTCGTGGGAAATGGTGGCCATGGCGTTGGGGTTGGTCTGCGCATTGGTGCCGGGGGCGACGCCGAAATAGCCGTTTTCGGGATTGATGGCGTAGAGGCGGCCGTCCGGGCCGGGTTTCATCCAGGCGATGTCGTCGCCGATGGTTTGAATTTTCCACCCGGCCATATGCGGCGGGGGGACGAGCATGGCGAAGTTGGTCTTGCCGCAGGCGCTGGGAAAGGCGCCCGCCACGTAGGTTTTTTCCCCGTCGGGCGACTGGGCGCTGAGGATGAGCATGTGCTCGGCCAGCCAGCCCTCCTTTTGGGCCAGGAACGAGCCGATGCGCAAGGCGAGACATTTCTTGCCCAGCAAGACGTTGCCGCCGTAATTGGAGGCGGTGGAGATGATGGCGTTGTCGCGCGGAAAATGGGCGATGTAGCGGTGCTTGGGATCCAGGTCCAGCATGCAATGCAGGCCGCGGTTGAAATCTTCCCCCGCCCCCAAATGTTCATAAGCCACCTGCCCCATGCGCGTGACGATGCGCATGCTCAACACCACATAAATGGAGTCCGTCAACTCGATGCCGACCTTGCTCAGCGGCGAGCCGGGCGGTCCCATCAGGTAGGGAACCACGTAGAGCGTGCGGCCGCGCATGGCGCCGCCGCAGAGGGTTTTGAGTTGGCGGTACATCTCCGCCGGCGCCATCCAATTATTGGTCGGTCCCGCCTCGTCGGCCGTTTCCGTGCAGATAAAGGTGCGGTCCTCGCTGCGCGAAACGTCGGACGGATCGGACCGGTGGTAATGGCAGCCGGGCAGCTTTTGCGGGTTGAGCTGGATTAATACCCCTTGCGCCACGGCTTCCTCAGTCAACGCTTTTTTCTCACTGGCCGAGCCGTTGCACCAGAAAATGTGGTCCGGCTGGCAAAGTTTGGCCGTTTCCTCCACCCATCGCAGGACGCAGGGATTGGCGGTGTTTGGTTTTGATGATTTCATGAAATGGGAAGGGAAGCGGGTTCTACGCGGTGGAGTTGGTGGGCGGGAACCCGCCTTGGCGGGGCCGCGGCGCGGCCGGCGCGGCGGGCCGGGCCGGGCCGGGCCGGGCGGCGGCCTGCAAGGCGCGCTGCACCAGCGCCTGCTCCTTTGGGCCCAGCGGCAGGGCCAGCGCGCGGGCTTGTGCGGCGGGCGTCATCTTCTGCCAGGTCTTTTGCACGGCGTTGATCATCTTGTCCTCCTCCATCCTGCCTGCCAGCGCGGCAAATTGGAACTCCAAAAAAACCAGGCAGAGCGCGTCCTCCAAAACGCGGCTTTCCGGATCGCGCGGAAAATTCTTTTTCAGGTTCAGGTCCCGCACTTTTTGGATGAGGTCTTCCCCGCAGCCGGCCTGGCGCAGGATTTTGGCGGCGGTTTGGGCGTGGAATTCTTTTAATTCATTGCGCCAGCGCAGGTAGCCGGGGCGCGTCATGGGTTGGGATTGCCGGGGAATCATCCAGCGGCAAATATGCTGGCAGCGGGCGGCCAGGCGCAGCGTTTCCGAGGCGCCCGGGGCCAGTTTGAGCACCCACTCGCTCAGCCGCTCCGCGTAGAGCAATTCGCGCGGGCGCGCCAGGCCTTGGACCACTTCCACGTTGGGATCGCGCGCGTTTTCCGCGTCGAATTTCTCCAGGGCCAGCGCGAAGGAGGCATTGCCGGAATCCATGGCGCGGTCGGATTTTGGGTTACCCGTCACGGGGGCCTTCCCCCGCTTTGGCGGCGGGTTGCAGCACGACTTGCAAGCCCTCGCGGGCGGCGTCCACTTGCAATTTTTCGTGCAGGGCGGCCACGAAGGCGCGGCCCCATCCGGTCATGCGGGTGATTTTTTCGTCGTTGTGGGAGGGATCGTGATGGAACAGGAAAAGGCGCTTGACCTCGGCCTGCGCGGCCAGCGCGACGGCGTCGTCCACGCACCCGTGGCCCCAGCCGACGCGGCTCTGGTATTCGGTCAGATCGTATTGGGAGTCCAGGATCAGCACTTCGGCCCCCCGGATAAAGTCGGCCAGCCGCCCGTCCATGCGCTGGGCGTAGTGGAGGAATTCGGCCGAGCCGGCGATTTCCGGCTGGCTGGTATGGAATTTGTAGCGCTGGAAAGGCTCGTTGTCGGGCAGGTAGGCGATGGCCCCGCTGCTGGTGTTGAGGCGGTAACCGGCGCAGACGCCGGGATGGTTCAGAAACATGGCTTTGACCTCGACGCGCCCGATGAAAAAGGCCGAGTCCTTCATTTCCTCGATGGTGATGTGCCCGGGCAGTTGCTGAAAGCCGACCGGGAAGTAGGGGCTTTCCATCTGGCTGGAAAGGGCGGTGTGCAGGCCGGCCTGGGTGCCTTCGTAGCCCAGGATGCGCACCCGGTTGGCGGGATTGTAGGCGGCGTCAAAAAAGGGCAGTCCCTGAATGTGGTCCCAATGGGTGTGGCTGATGAGCAGGGTCATGGACAGGGGCACCCCCTTGAATTCGGCCGCCAGGCTCAGGCCCAGCCCGCGGATGCCGGTGCCGGCGTCCAGAATAATCAATTGACCGTCGGCGCGCACTTCCACGCAGGAGGTGTTGCCGCCATAATGGACGGTGGACGGCCCAGGGGTGGGCAGGGAGCCGCGCACGCCCCAGAAACGGACGGTCGCCGGCCCGGGGGGGATGGCTCCGGGGCCGGGAAGGGCGGACGGGCCGGGGCCTTTTTCGGCGCGCGGCGGGGGGGAGGCCAGGGTGGTGTTGCCGCCGCCGCGGAAGACTTCCAGGAGGCGGTCCAGGTCCTGCTCTAAAATAGGTTTGACGAGATATTCGTCGGCCCCGGCCTCGACCGCGCCCTGGCGGTCCACGCGGTAACCGCCGCTGGTGGTCAGGACGAAGCGGGCGCGGGAATGCGGCCCCGGCTGGGCGCGCAGAAAACGGCAGAGTTGGAAACCGTTGCAGCGGGGGGCCAGTTGATCGCACAGGATCAGGTCGGGTTTGTGGGTCAGGGCCAGGTCGCGCCCGGTTTCGCCATCGCCGGCTTCGATCACCGCCAGCCCGGCCTGACGCAGCCAGCGGGCGAGCGATTCACGAACCACCCGATCCTCATCTATTAGCAAGGCGGTCTTCATGAGCGGGGCGCGGGCGCTTCCCAGCCTGCGGCTTTGACGGGGATGGGTTGCGCGCGCCAAGGTTGGACGCTTTGGGCGGATTTATCAAAGGTTTTCGCGGACGGGATGGAGGACTAATTCAAAGCCTTCGCGGGCCGCTTCCACCAGGAGGGGGGAATGGCCCCGGGCGGCCATTTGCCGCGCGCGCGCCACCATGCGGGAAATCTCCTCGTCGTGGTGGTCCGGATCATGATGAAACAGGAACAGGCGCTTGACGTTGGCCGCGACGGCAAAGGCCACGCTGTCTTCCGCGCAACTGTGGCCCCAGCCGATGTGTTGCTGGTATTCCCCGGCGTTGTATTGCGAGTCCAGGATGAGCACTTCGGAGTCGCGGATGAATTCGAGGACCTTGAGATCAGGGTCGCTGGCGCGCTGGCCTTGTCCGGCATCCGGCTCGGCCGCGCGGGCCTCCAGGCTGCCCCGCAGCCGCTGGCAAAGTTCCACGTCGGGCAGGTAGGAGATGGCGCCCCCCGGAGTGCTGAGCCGGTAGCCGGTGCAGACGCCGGGATGATTGAGGAACTGGGCGCGCACGGGCACGGCGCCCACTTTGAAGTCAAGCCCCTTGAGTTCCTGGATGCAAACGTGGCCGGGCATTTGTTGCATGCTGATGGGGAAGTAGGGGCTTTCCATCTGGCTGGACAGCGTGCTTTGCAATCCCTGGCGCGCGCCCTCAAAACCAGCAATGGTGATCTGGTTCCTGGGATCGTAGGCCGGCCTGAAAAAGGGGAATCCCTGGATGTGGTCCCAATGGGTGTGGGTGATGAGCACGCTCAACTGGATGGGCTGGTCTTTAAACTCGGCCGCCAGCGCCCGGCCCAGCGGCCGGATGCCGCTGCCAGAGTCAAGTATAATTATGTCGCCCCCCGCCCGCACTTCCACGCACGCCGTGTTCCCTCCGTAATAGGCCGTCTCCGCCCCGGGCGTGGGAATGGAGCCGCGCACGCCCCAGAACTTGAGCCGGGTGCCGCCCGGCGCCGGCCGGGGCCGCGCGCCGGCGGCGGGCGGCCCGCCCAAACGCCGGGCCAGGATGGCGGAAAACTTTTCAAAATCCAGGGGGCGCGCCAGGTATTCGTCCGCGCCGGCTTCCAGCGAATGAAAGCGTTCGGGCGCCCGGCCGTTGCCGGTGGCGATAATAACGCACGGATGGGCCGGGTCCTGGCGCTGGTGGAGATCGCGGCAGAATTGGAAGCCGTCGCCGCGGGGTTTGAGCAGATCACACACGACCAGTTGCGGAGGATGTTGCAGGGAAAGTTCCAGGCCCGTCGCGCGGTCCCCGGCTTCCAGAACGGTCCAGTCCCGTTCCTTCAACCAAGCCGCCACGGCACGACGAAACTCGCCATCCTCGTCTATGACCAGGCCGGTATTCATGATTGCCTCATCAGACACTATCCCCGTTTTCTTAAAGAAAACAAGCGCCCGATTCATCCGGTAGGACCTGCTTGTTCAAATAACGGGAAGGAATAGGGAGAGTTGACAGTTCTCATCGCCATGGCAACCCCGCCCGCTGCGACAAAAAGCGACGCTGGTTGATTTGGATGTGTTTTGGAGGCAGGCACTTGGAGAGAATCTCCACCCCCGCCATCCTCCCGCCTGGACGCGCTTTCTCTCTCCCCCAGCAGTTTCTGCAATTCTCAGGAGGTTGGAAGATAAGAAAGGCTTAAAAGTCACGAACCCCGGGCACGCGCAGGCGTGCCGGGTTCGTGCTTTTTGCTCCCCACTGGCTTGGCGCCGCGTTTTACGCGACGGCAATCTTGCGCGGTTTGGCCGCCTCCGCTTTGGGCAGCGTCAGGGTCAGGATGCCTTGCTCCATCCGGGCGCTGATCTTCTCCGCCTCAATGACAGGGTCCAGTTCGAAGACGCGGCGGAAATCAGCGGCGCTGGATTCACGGTAGGACAACCCGGTCTCCGGCAGGGCTGGCGCCGCACGCCGGCCTTGCACGGTCAAAACGGTCCCTTCCACAAGGACGCTTACGCCGTCTTTGTTGACGCCGGGCAATTCCGCCTCCAGGACGTAACCTTCCTGGGTCTCGTAGATGTTGACCACCGGACGGATGTACTCGCGTTCGGCTGCGACGGCGGCCGGCTGGGCCGGGGCCGCCTGCTCCGTATTATTGCTGACAATTGTGTTCATAAGTAAATGTTTCCTTTTTGTTGATTGGGCCGGGACGGGATTTTCCGCCGCCACCGGCGCGATTCATTGAACCGGGATTAATTGAATTCGATTTTGATTTGTTTCGGCTTGGCCTCTTCCGCCTTCGCCAGTTGAATGGTCAGGACGCCATCGCTATAGGCGGCCTTGATCGTCTTGGTGTCCACCTGGCAAGGCAGGCTGATGCTGCGCTGGAAGCGGCCGAACCATCTCTCGGAACGGGACACGCCGCCTTGCTTCTCATCGCGGCCGCCCTTGCGTTCGCCGGACAGGGTGAGGACGCCATCTTGCAGCGAGATGTCAATGTCCTCCTTTTTCATGCCGGGAAGCTCGGCCTTGACCGTGACAGCCTCTTTGTTGTCATGGATATCCACCGCCGGGAGCCATCCGCCGGAGAACTGTGTTTCAAGCCTGGCGTCCAAAGGCGAGTCGAAGACGCTGTCCAACGATTGGAGCAGTTGGCTCAAGTCGTTTGGCAGAGTGTAACCCCGGCCCCACGGAGCCAGGCCATATCCTTCAGGTCGTTGCCATCTGGTAAGTGTCATAAAAATCAATCCTTTCTGTTTCTATCGCTTTCAGTTTCAAACTTAATCATGTTTTCCACTGAGTCCTTATATAGCCAATCCCGTGCCAAAGAATCGTTTGCCGTGTTGTTATTGTTTAATATGTTAATTATGAGTCACTTGTGAATTATTATCGAATCCTTTCGAAATCATAAAGAGTGTCATTATGTCTCTTATACGACATGGAAGTCGCAATTCAAGTGGGCCACTGTGACACTATGGCGGTTTAAGAAATTGTGTAGCTCTAAATGAGGGTGGTAGGGCGCGCACTCCGTGCGCGCCGCGGCGGGTCCCGATAATTCGGGACCGGGACCCTGCCTTGTAATGCGGCTACAGTATTTGTGAAACCGCTCTAACCAGTATCTTTCACTTCACCGTCACTGGGAAGCTGGCTTCGGCTTGGATTGGGGGGCCGACGATGATGAGTTTGGCCTGCCAATCCCCGGCGATCTGCGGTTGCACGGTCACGCGATACTGGCCGGGCGTGGAAGTGCGCAGGGCTTTGAAAATGCTGTGCGTGATGGAGCCAGGACCGGCCAAGCCCAGTTCAAATCGGACAGCGCCGACATCCACCAACCTCCCGCCGCCGTCACGGAACTCAATGAAGACGTCATTGCCCGCCGGTCCCAAATGCCCTTCCGAAGTGAACAGATTGGCCGTCAGATTGGTAATCGGCGTGGTGGCAAAAGGCTGGCCGGAACATGACATGGACGGGCGGCGGTTTGGAGCGGTTCCACACCAAACAGAGAACCACGCCCAGGACAATGACCACCGGCAAAAGATAGAATGCCTTCAGAAAAGTTTTCACTTCACGACTCAGCTTTGGAGTGTGCCGGCAAGTCGGCACCACTTTCGCCAAGCGGGACCAAGCTTCCCGCACGCCGGACAATGCCACCTTCGGCCCCGGCCCGCAACCCCATCGTCAACCTCTGGTCCCTTCATCACTATCCCGGCGGCATAAAATCATCCTGGCATCCCGTACACTTGACTGGAGAACGGTCCTGGCCGGCGCGAATAGCCTTGACAACTTCCGCCAATCCCGCCACCATACGCCCATGAGCCAAGGCGTTGACAAGCGGTTTTCGGCGGGCAAATCGAAACTCATCCTGGGTGTGCTCGTCTGCGGTCTGATCGGCGCGGCGTTGGCCTTCCGCATCCCCGGCGCGGGCGGGGCTGGCGTCAGCACTACCTTCAAGCTGCGCGAGGTTTCCGCTTTTGGCGTGGACAAGGACCACTTCCTCCGGGGACAACTCTGCCGCTGCCAGGACAAGCCATTCGCGGAGGTGAAGAATTATCCCGACTTCGCCTCCAAGGCGCCCATCTTCGGGTCGGTTCGGTTTGGCGCGAAAGCGGACCAGACCAACTCCGGCTGGCTGTATTATTTTGCCGTGGATGAAAGCCGCGGCACCGGCAAAGGCTATGACCGCCTTTATTTTGACAGCAACCAGGACTTGGACTTGCGCAATGATCCGGTGGCCAAACTCCAGCAGCATTCGCCCGATCATGCTAATGCCGTGAACTTCGGCGGCACCAAGGCGAACGTGGCCTTCGATTTTCTGAAGGTCAACCTGGCCGGCAGCGACGGCGCCTCCAACCTGGTGGAACTCATGCCGCGCCTCCTCGTCACGGCGAGCGACACGCAAACCTACTGCTACCTGTTTTTCGTGCGCACCCGCCTTTTTGAAGGCGACATCCGCATAGGCGGCGAAAAGTTTCACGCCCAGCTCGGCAATGATTATGCCATAACACCCGGCTTCGATTCCCCCTCGACCGCCCTGGTTCTGAGCCAGGGGCGCAATACCATTGATTGGTGGGGCGGGGACCGGCAATCGGCTATTCACAAGGTGGACGGCCACTTCTACCGCCTTTCCGCCACCCCGGCCGGCGAGTTGACCGTGCATCCTTATGAGGGAGAGTTGGGAACCTTTGAAGTGGGAGCAGGCGCCCGAAAACTGACCAATTTCAGCCTGTCCGGTTCTTTGCGCGCCAAGGATTGGGCCGTGCCGGTGGGCGGCGACATCCAAGACGGCCGGCCTGTCGAGGCCAAGCGTTGCCAGATTCCGGTGGGCGATTACCTGCCGGAGTATCTCTCCCTGCAATTCGGCCGGCTGCAAATAAATGTTTCGCAAAACTACCATTCGGAAGGCAAACGGCAGAGCCGGGAAGGCCGGGCGGACGTTTTCGGAATGGCCGTCCGCAAGGACCAGCCGTTCGTGCTGGATTTCTCCAACAAACCCGACGTGATGTTCGCTTCCCCCGCCCCGGGTCAGCGGATCAAAGCGGGCGACACCCTCATGGTCATGGCCGTGCTGGTGGACCCGAAACTGGACATCATGATCCGCGGACTGGACGACACTTCGCGCAAGCAGACCAAGGATGCCGAGGGCAAGCCCCTGGGCTATGAACGGACCCTGCCGCTGGATCCCACCGTGATCATCACCGGGCCGGCGGCGAGAAAGTGGCTGAGGGCGTCATGCCCTTTGGGTGAGACGGCACCTGCGGGTATTCATGGCGAGTGCCAAAAGATCTCAAACTGGACGGCCGGGCGGAAACTTTCAACATCCAGGTGTTTTACGACACGCTGGAACTTTACGGCAAGGTCAGCGCCAGCCGCCCCGTCACGGTCTATCGCGAATGAACGGGGCGCCGGGCCGCGGATCAACCAAACTTGTCGTCCGCTGGCACAAAAATTCAATGAAAGAAAGAATCCTTATGATCCCAAAGTTCCATAAAGCAAACCGCGGCTTTGCCGTGGCGGCCTTCTTGCTGGCGGGCCTCGGACTGGTGACGCTGACGGACGCGCAAACCGGCGCCAATCCCGACACCACGGCCCCCGCGCAGGCAGATGGTCCGCCGCGCATTCTCGCCACCTCGCCCAAGAGCGGCGTCAACAATGTGGATCCGGCTCTGAAGGAGATCACCATCACCTTTGACCGCGACATGGAAGGCGGCATGTCCTGGACCGGAGGCGGGCCGGCCTTTCCCAAATCGCCGGAGGGGGCGAAGGCCCGTTGGCGCGACAAGCGCACCTGCGTTTTGCCCGTGACGCTCCAAACCGGCCATGACTACCGCGTCGGCATCAATTCACCCAGCTTTCAGAATTTTCGGAGCGCCGCCAGCGTGCCGGCCGCGCCCACCGCCATTGTCTTCAGGACCAGCGGCCCGAAGGTCGAAAGCAAAGCGCCTGAGATTGTCAGCCTCAACCCGGCCAATGGCGCGAGCGATGTCAGCCCGGCGCTGACCGAGTTGCGGGTCACCTTCAACATGGCCATGGGGAATGGATGTTCCTGGACGGGCGGCGGTCCCAGGTATCCCGTTATTCCTGCCGGGAAGAAAGCTTCTTGGAGCAAGGACCACAAAACTTGTGTATTGCCGGTGGAGCTGAAACCAGGCTCGTCGTATCAATTGGGCCTCAATAGCCTGTCGTACAAAGGCTTTCAGAGCGAAGACGGCGTTCCGTTGAAACCGGTGACCTACACCTTCAAAACGAGCGATGCGCCGTGACTGTTCCGTAACGCGCTGATGCTTCCCGGGCTGCTGAATGGTTGCCATCAATGTTATGAAACCTGATCGGGCCGCCAGAACCTCCCTGATCATTCCTCGATGTTTCCAAGCAGCCGCTGCCGGAAACACCGGGGTTCTGCTGGCGTCTTTGATTTTGTTTCTCTCCGCTTGCCCGCCAGCCAAGGCCCGCGAAAGTCCACCTGCCGCCGGGGCCGCGGTTGGCGCCGCAGTTGACTTGTTGCAACGCTATCCGACCAAGTTGGCGGCGGGCGATACCAACCCGAATCAAGCCCGGTCATGGGAATTCACGGACGGCGACATCTTTCGGGTGACACAGTTTCGTCTGGCGGCGGGCAAGGAATTGCGGGTGGAGACAGGGCCCGCTGACCTGGGCATCGGCCACTGCGCGGATGGCGCCGTCTGGGCGGTGCTCATCCCGCGAGCCGGCGGAACACTGACCAGTCAAGAGAGCAACCAGGAAGCCATCGCCCATGTGTGGCTTCGGTTTCACCCGAAGGAGATCAGACACCTGTTCCCGCCGGAGACGGTGTTCGCCGGCGGAGCTGTCAACTTGTCAGCCCAGATGCGCCTCATTGCCAATGCCAAGATGACTTCAAGCTGGCAGGCCGGAGGCAGGGCCATGATTCCGGAGCCAAAGGACATGACCGTGGATGTGGATGCCAAGAATGGCTGGCGTCGGTTCTTCGCGGTGGATCAGCAGTCCCAAACGGCAGAATACGTTGACGCCTTCGCCAACCGGTCCGTCAAGCTCCCGCCGCCTCTGACGCAAGGCGCAGCCCAGGCGGCTTTTGATCAACTCTGGGAGGCATTCGATCGCGACTACGCCATGTTCGTGCTCCGCCCGGAAGTGGATTGGGCAAAGTTGCGCGAGCAGTATCGTCCGCCGGCGCTCGCCAGCAAATCCGCCTATGAGTTGGCCGGCGTCTGCGCGGACATGCTGGCCAAGCTCCGCGACCTGCACATCTGGCTGACGGTCGCCGGCGCGCCAGTCCCGGTGTTTAACCGGCCCCGGTCAGCCAATGCCAATCCGCGAGCCTGCCAGGCCCTTCTCGGCGGTTTCAAACAGGAAGGACGGGTGGCTTGGGCCGTCACGACCAACCACATCGGCTTCATCGCCATCTTCGGCTGGGACGATCCGAAGATTCCGGCGCAGTGCGGCGAAGCCCTGGAACAAATGCGCGCTACCCGCGGGCTGATTGTGGATGTGCGCCTGAACGGCGGTGGTGGCGAACCATTGGCCGCACGATTCGCGGGCCGTTTTCTGGAGAAGGAGTTCGTCTATGCCTTTAGCCAGTTTCGGAACGGCCCAAGCCACACGAACCTGACGGACAAGTCCCAACGCGCCATCGCGCCGCGCGGGCCGTGGCGCTACGACCGTCCCGTCCTGTTGCTCATCGGCCAGAAGTGCATGAGCAGCGATGAATCCTTCGTCGGCATGATGACGGGCGACCCGCAGGTCACGACCATGGGCGATCACACTTGCGGCTCCAGCGGCAACCCCGAAATCGTCCGCCTGCCACTGGACATGACGGTGAGCGTGCCGCAGTGGATTGATTACCTGCCGGACGGCACGCCGCTGGATGAGCGCGGGTTCCAACCGCAGATTCCGTTTCAGCCGGCGCCCGGCGCGTTTGAAGGCGGTCGGGACGACCTGCTCGCCGCCGCGCTGGCGCGTCTGAGTCAGGCGCCTTTGCCCGGCAAACAGATTGAAGGACCCGTGTTTGAACCCGCGACTTCCGACCTGCCGGATCATAGCCAGGGCGTGGAGGAAGAAGCCAAGTGAACGTGCGGTGCGGCAAAAAAGCCCCCCAAGTCACCGCCAGCAGCGCGTTAAATTGATGACTTGTTCGTATCGCTCGGCGGCGTGTTTTGCGGCAGGGCGAAGCACGGCTCCAGGGCGCCGCAGGTGGCGCATTCCAGGCAGCGGATGCAGCCGGAGACGTTGACGGCCTGGTCCACTTTCACGCCCATCGAGCAGCGGCTGCGGCAGAGGTTGCATTCGACGCACTGCTGAGGATTGAACCGGAGATGAAACAGGCTGAATCGGTTGAAGAGCGCGAGCAGTCCGCCGAGCGGACAAAACATCCGGCACCACGGCCGGTGAATGAAAAGCGCGACGGCAAGGAATGAAAGCAAAAGCCCGGTCTTAAAACCGCTCATGATCCACCCGTGGCCGGCCAGCAGGCTTTGCACCGAGTAAGGCACGCCCGCTTCCAGCGCGCCCGCCGGACAAAGCCGGCAGATGGACACCACCTGCTTCTCAAACGGAATGCCTTTGTAACCCAAAATCAGCGGCAAAAGAATCACCAGCCCGCCCAGAACCACGTAACGGATGCTGCCGGTCCAGGACGGCAGGTTGATTTTCCGAGTTGTGATTTTGCCAAGCAAGTCCTGGAGAAAACCGAACGGACAAGCCCAGCCGCAGACGATGGAACCGCCCACCGCGCCAACCAGCAGCAGCACGCCGATCAACAAATACGGCGCTTCCCCAACCACCGGCAGCAGCGCCGCGTAGTTCGCCATCACCCCTATCGGGCAGGCGAAAGCCGACAGCGGGCACGAGTAGCAGTGGAACACGCAGCCGGGAATGCCATGCAGCCATTGGCCCGCCGGCGCCAGCCACACCCCCAGAAAACCGGTTTGCACCCAGGGACGGACGCGGGCAAGCATCCGCCCTCGAGCGGCGGCCTGGGGCAATGCTGGTGGCTGATGGCTCATGGATTAAGAGGGCTGAAGGCTGAAGGCTAAAGGCTGAAACATGGGGGTTGTGGGAAAAATCTTCATGAATTTAGCTTTTTGCGCAGCCTTTGGCCGTTTTATCAACGCTTGTGAAAATTGCGATGAGTTGGCGCGTTTCCTCGAGCAAGCCGGCCATCCGGGCTTGCGTGACACAACCGCCTTCCACCAGCAGTCCGAGCCAATACTCGGTTTCTTCGATTTCCTTGAGACAGTCTCCAACCTTGGAAATAAACTCGGCTTTCGACCGTCCGCGCGAAGCCTCGCGATAATTCGCCCCGACCGAAGTTCCCGAACGAAGCACCTGCTTGCCCAGCACTTGCGCAACCGTGCTGGACTTGGGCAACTTGGAATACAAATGAATGATCCGAAGCGCGAACGCCTTCGTTCTCGGTTTCAAATCTTGCGGCTCATCACTCATAATGCAAACGACAGATTTCACATTCAAATTCAAACTTATCTCAAAAACGCAGCCGATTTTAGCCTTCAACCTTTAGCCTTCAGCCTTTAGCCTTTAGCCTTTCTAATCGGCCACGCCATGCGGCCGGGGTTTATTTCATTCAAGTGGGACAGGGTGTTTTTGCGCTCGTGTTTACGCGGATTTTCCACGCCGGCGGCCGGTAATTGGCCTGTTGTTTGGCCCAGCGGTCCAGCGCCTCGCCCGGATTGGCCACGTTATCCAATTTGGGCGGCGGTGGCGGCGCAACCTGGTCCGGGTATTGCAGGCCGCTGGAGGAGAAGGCCGTGACCAACTGCGTTTCCCACGCGGTGTTGCCGTCCACCGTGTCCACCTTGGTCAGATGCCGCGCGCCGCAAAAAACCACCACCGCGCCGGTCAGCGCCACGACGAATCCGCCCCAGAAATCGTGGCCTTCCCGCGCGCGCAACGCGCGGTTGACCGGTGGCTGTGGGACTCGTTTGAACATGCTAAAGGGGTGGAGGGGGCAAATTGGCGGAGGTGGATGGGAATCGAACCCACCTGGGACTTTGTTGAGCCCCACACTGGTTTTGAAGACCAGGAGCGCCACCAGGCCGCCCCACACCTCCGCACCGGGTCGCTGCGCCGCCGGCCGATGGCAGGCGTGATTTATTTCCGGTGGGCTTCCTCATACACCTATTGTGACAGGTTTGGCCGATACTTCAATGCGAATAAATTACATCGGCCAATCAACGTCTGTCATCCTGCCGCCCAAGCCCGCCACAATCAGGCCAAACACCAAAAGTATGTATCCGACAGTCGCCATCCCTTCGTAAATTAAACCATGCCGATCAACATGCTGCTCGTGAAACTCAACCCGGCCGCTAGCGCGATCACTTCGCCAGTTTTTTGATCTCCGCCTCCAGTTCGTCGAGGGCAAAATCTAAGTTCTTGGTTTGAGCATCAGCGGACTGGTCTCCACCTGGAACGGGCTGACAATTTTGACGCTGCCAGTCAACGGACGCTGCGTATTTTTGGGCTCCCGCCATGAGAGCGAACAAACGCCGCCTCATCCAAACTCGAAAGTGCTGGAAAAAACCAGGGTTCCAGTGGTGCTGGCCAGCACCAGTTTTGGCCCCTGCGGGCGCTGCCCGCCGCGCAGCATTTCTATGGATTCCTCCTGCCGGCCCACAAATTGGAGACTAAAGTTGATCTGGCGGTCGGCCCCCTCCGCCGCCTTGAGCACGGCTTGCACCGGCTCGCCGATTTTGAGCAAGGCGGTCTTGTCGGCGGCGACCTGGAAGCCGGCGGTTTTTGGAAAACCAGAGCCGGACAGCGTCCAGGCCGCCCCTTTTTCATCCTTGCGGTTGATCGTCCAGCGGACGACCCGGTAATGGCCGGCCGGCAAGGTGACTTCGCCGTTGACCGGTTTGCGCACGAAATGGCCGTTCTCACCGAAAACGACCAGTTCGGAAATGTTTTCCGGCACGCGCACCTGGCCGAGCGTGACGTCCTCCGCCTTTTGCACCTTGACAAACGCGCCGTCGCGGGCCACTTCGATCCGGTAAAGCTTGCCGTTGACTTCCAGCATCCGGCCCAAGAAATGTTCGCTGGTCTGGTCGCCCTCGATCTGGACTCGGTCGCTGTCATAGGCATCGGCGCCGACGTCGTTGAACGTGCCATTGACGTTGCCGTCAATCAGTTGGAGGCGCTTTTTCACGCCGTCGAAGTTCACCATCCCTTCATACCAGCCGGCGGAGGAGGCCAGCAATTCCGCGGGGCCGGTTGCGGATTCATAAAGCCGGAACTCCAGATGATAGGTGATCGGCCCGTCCCCGCCCTTGAAAACCAGGCGGGCCGGCGGAAATTCGGCGTTGGGATTGGCCCGCGCTTGGAGAGGCGTTTTGTCGTCCAGCCGGCCATTGCCGTTGCTGTCAATGAAGAGCCGGTCATACGGCCCGCCCTTGCGCGAGCGGTCCAGGCAAACCCAGCGCCCGCCGCTGGGATCCATCGGCGTCACCCAGCGCGCGAAATAGGGCGCGGCGTTCAGCTTGGGCAGGGCGACGCCGGGCGGCGGATTGGTGGTCAGGTCCAATTGGTGGTAGGCCTGGCCCTGCGCCCCGGTGTGGTATTGCAGCCTTTGCTCCGTTTGCGCCCAGGCGCTGCCGGCCAGAACCATTCCGGCCAGAATCAATTGTTTGGAAAATTTCATAAGGTCGCGGTTGATTTTTTCTTCCTCAAATTCAAGTTTTCAGACTGGCCTCCAGCAATGGCGCCCTCACCGGCGGCAACTCCGGCTTCACGTGCAGCAGCGATTTGAGCCGTTCGCGGTAAAATGGACTGGCCGACGACAGGATCAAGAACGGCAGCAGCACCGCGAAATGGAAGGCCGCCACCAGGAGAACGGGAGCAAACAATACGCTCCAGTCAATCCGCCCGCTTGAGCCTATCATCTCTATTAAAAAGAAAGGCAAGCCGATCAGCACCCAGAGAACGGCCGGCAGGACGAGCAGCCAGATATAAAGTCCGAGCGGACGGTAACGACCGCGGCAAATCAGGCCGGCAAGACTCAGCGCCACCGAACTGACCAGAACGCACAGGGCCAGCGCCACGGCGACTGGAAACGCTTCGTCCGTGGAACTCCAGTCTTGCCGCGCGACAAAGGCCAGCCCGCTGAAACCCGTCAAGACGGACAGGATGCACAGAAAAGTGACGAACCGATGTTGCCGCCGCAGATAATTTGACAGAAGCCAGACTGCGGCCAGACCAACCGCCAGCGCGGCGATGACATCCAGGAAAAAATTCGTTCCCGGTGGCAGGATGTCCGGCGGCGCCAGGGTCAGCGCGATCAGGCATCCGAGCGGCAGCCAGATCAACCACGCGGCGCCACAACGATTGGGTTTGAAGGCGAGCAACCCCAGGATGGCCAGCCACGGCAGCAACAGCGGCGCAAAACCGGGCAGCACCCAGTCGTAGGCGACCTGCGGCCCTTCCTTCGCGCCCAGCGCACCGAGGTCCGACGAAGCCACAATGGCCAGTTTGCCGCCGGCGGTGAGAGGCACTCGCCACGAGTGCGAACAGGTCC
Source organism: uncultured Verrucomicrobiae bacterium (assembly GCA_963707025.1). GTDB lineage: Bacteria > Verrucomicrobiota > Verrucomicrobiia > Limisphaerales > Palsa-1400 > JBEKOF01. Next base: position 182,495 of record CAVPOM010000017.1, read on the forward strand.
CGCCTCAGCCAAACTCAAAATCGCCCGTCGCAATTTTCTTTTCCCCGCAGTAAATCGCGAAGGCCGGCGGCTTGGAGCGGTCTTGCGCCGCCATTTGGTAAGATTCGCGGCCCGCGCCCACCAGGAGATAATCCAGCCGCAAATCCTGCCCGTGGCGGCTGGCGCTGACGGTATTGGTCAACGGCCCGCCCACGTTCAACACCAGCGGGGTCTTGCCGTCCACCGCCATTTGCCCGAGGCTCTGCGTCTGGTTGGCACTGCGGAAGGCCGCGGCCCCGTTTTTTTCGAGCTGGATCTCAAGCTGGTTGTAGCTGCCGGTCGGAATTTTGACCAGGCCTGCCGGCTGATCGAGCATCACCAGATACGGCCCGCCGCTCAGAACCAGGCGGCCGATCAATTGGCCGGTGATTTTCACTTCGCCCAGCGCGACGGATTGCTCGGTGAATTGGAGCGTCGGCCTGGCTTCGCCGTTTTCCGAACCTGCGGTCCACTCCAGTTGATAGGCGTGGCCATCCACGAAAACTTTCCGCGAAGGGGGAACAGGAACACTGGCGAGCAAACCGTCGCCCGCGTTGAACGCCTGGGCTCGCTTTTCCCAGGGGCGCAGCAGCAACCGGCTGTTCTGCAACAAGCCCGACGGGCCCCAGATATTTTGCACGATGCCCACCTGCCAGTCCCGCCCTTGCAAGGTCATTTTGCCTTGCCAGAACGAGCGCACCGCCGCGGAACAGACAAGTTGCGAAGGCGGACCATAGTCATAGAAGTTGAGGTCCGCCAGCACCCGCCACCTGCCGGCAGGGGTGTTGAAAAGCAGGTGGACGTTCGTGAAGCCCTGATAATTTGCCGGCCCCGTCGCGCCGGCCAAAAACACGCCGGAGGGATCGTCGGTCAAATCCTGGTTGCGATTGAGGTCCAGGTAAAGTTTGCGCGCGTCGCGCTGCCAGAGAAAGGCAATGGCATTGCCCGCATCGCCCGCGAAATTCAAAGCGCCGCGAGCGATTTTGCCCGAAAGCGCCGCCGGCTCCTTTTTGAAAGGCATGGATTGCGTCCCCAGGCCAACGCCCCAGTTGTTGACGCTATAGGCTGTTTCCTGATATTCCAGCGAAGCCACCGTCGCGTTTGAGGAGGGGGAACCGGCCGGCGCGCCCTCCGCCGCGAGAAGAACAGCTCCCGGCCAAAATACCGCCATCAGCGTCCACGTCAGCCGGGCCACCCGGACGTTTCCAAGGCACCGCCAAGATAAACCATCAGTCCTTTGCTTTGCCATTAGACATTTCATTAGCACATCTAAACACCTGTTTCAACAGAAATCTGTAAATATAAAAATCTGTAATGGTCCAAAGTGTTCGCCGATCCAGAATCGAAGGTGTAAAAGTTTTGGTTCGGCCTTGCTTCCAGGGCGGTTTAAGAAATTGTGCAGCCCTAAACGAGGGTGGTAGGGCGCGCACTCCGTGCGCGCCGCGGCGGGTCCCGATAATTCGGGACCCGCCCTTGCCGTGCAATGCGGCTGCAGTATTTGTGAAACGGCTCCAGCCGGAAGCGGATGCGGTCAATGGGTGCCCCTCCAGCCATACGGTTCATCAACTCATTGCCGCTCGGCGATGGACTGGAGAATTCCCCCCACGACTTCGCCCTTGGGCTTGGCGCCCTGGTTGCCTTTGCCGTGGACGCGCACGCTCACCTGGCCGGCCTCCAGGTCGCGCTGGCCGATCACCAGCATGGTGTGGACTTTGGCCTCCTCGGCCCGCTGGATCTTGCCGTTGATTTTGTCGGTGCCGAAATCGCCCTCCGCCCGGACTTGCTTGGCGCGCAGTTCGGCGATGATGGACTTGGCATAGGTGACGAGCTTTTCGTCGTCGCCGATGGTCAGGACGCGGACCTGCTCGGGGGCGAGCCACAAGGGGAAATTGCCGGCGTAATGCTCGATGAGGAATCCGATGAAACGCTCGTGCGTGCCCAGCGGGGCGCGATGGATGCAGAGCGGCGTCTTGTCGGTGTTGTCCTTGTCGCGGTAGGTGAGGCCGAATCTGGCGGGGACGGCGAAATCCACCTGGTTGGTGGCGAGGGTGAATTCGCGGCCAATGACGCTCCAGACCTGCACGTCAATTTTCGGCCCGTAAAAGGCGGCTTCGTTGGGCACCTCGACGTACGGGATGCCGCTGTTTTTAAGCACGTCGCGCACCATGTTCTCGGTCTGAATCCAGAGGGCCGGTTCGTTGACGAATTTCTGGCCGAGCTTGGCCGGGTCGTGCGTGCTGAAGCGCATGACGTGTTTCTCGATGCCGAAAATCTTGAAATACTTGAGATACAATTCGTTGACGGCGTTGAACTCCTGCGCGAATTGTTCCGGGGTGCAGTAAATGTGGGCGTCGTTCATGTTCAACATGCGCACGCGCATCAGGCCGAACAACTCGCCCGATTGTTCGTAGCGATAGTTCGTGCCATATTCCGCCAGGCGCAACGGCAGATCCCGGTAACTCCGCGGCTCCGCCGCAAAAATGCGGTGGTGGTGCGGGCAGTTCATGGCTTTGAGGTAATAGACTTCGCCTGTTGCCAACTGTGCTTCCAATCTGAGCCGTTCTGTATTCTCCTTGTTAATGGCGCGACCACGGTCACTAAGAAAGGCTTCGGATTGTTCACGATTTTCAATTTGCGTCATGTCCTCCCAGAATTTGTTTTCGTTCACACGAATCGCCTGAATCCGAGATTGGACATTCGCTTCGTTTTCAATTGGAAGTCTTATCGCAGGAAACATCGAATCTTTGTAAAGAATCGGCAGATGTCCGCTCGTGAGATACATTTTTTCTTTCGCAATGTGCGGCGTTTTCACGCGCACGTAGCCGGCGGCGAATTCGGTTTCCTTGGCGAGCTTTTCCAACTCCTCCAAAATGGCGGTGCCTTTGGGAAGCCAGAGCGGGAGGCCGGGGCCGACGTATTCGGCGTCCATGGCGAAGAGGCCCATTTCCTGGCCAATCCTGCGGTGGTCGCGGCGCTTGGCTTCCTCCACCATCGCGAAATAGGCCTCCATCTCGGTCTTGTTTTTGAAGGCGGTGCCGTAGATGCGCTGGAGCTGCGGATTTTTTTCGTCGCCTTTGTAGTAGGCGCTGGCGACGGTGGTGAGCTTGAACGCGCCGATGTTGCCGGTGCGCATGACATGCGGCCCGGCGCACAGGTCCAGAAAATCGCCGTTTTTGAAATAGGTGATCTGTTCGCCTTCGGGAATGTCCGCCAGGTTGCCGATTTTGAATTTGCTCGGCTGGCCGGGGCGCTCGGCCAGGGCCCCGAGCCGTCCGCTTTCCGCGTCGCGCAGGGCCTGTTCGCGGGTGACGGTCATCTTCTCGAAAGTGTGGTTGGCCTTGATTTCCTGTTTCATCCCAGCCTCGATTTTCGGGAAATCCTCCGGCGTGATGCGGTGCGGCAGTTCGACATCATAATAGAAACCGTTTTCGACGGGCGGGCCGGCGGCGAATTGGGCTTCGGGCCAGAGGCGGAGGATGGCGGTGGCCATGACATGGGCGCAGGAATGGCGGAGGCGTTCCAAGTCGGTCATCTGCTGGCGGTCGTCGGGCGATTTGTGTTCGTTATCCATAAATAAATTCTAGCGGCGAATTTCTGCTACGGTCGCAAGATAGACCCAAGCGGAGTGCGCCCGTCCTCGGGCGCAGAAAGCTCGGCCTATGCTAACGCGACAAAGTTTTCCACGGCTCATTTGCACTTTCACGTTGCTGCGCCCGGGGACGGGCGCACTCCAATTCGCGAAATTCGCGGATTGAACCCTTTTCTGATAACTCAATGCGCTCCCAAATTCAAGTCCTTGGTCTGCCCGTTCCATTCCACGGTCACTTTGTTTTGAGTGATGGCGAGGATGCGGACATCGCCGATTTGTTCGTTTTGAGCGCGGATTTGTCCATTGATGGCCGCTCTCGGATTGTTGGGGTTGTAGAAAATGCCCTGCAGTTTCAACTCGGGAAACGGCAGACCCTCCTTCGCTGAAGCTACGGCGGGCAGCGGCGCAGGCGCTGGAACCGGAACGCGTTCAACTTGGGCGGCCGCGGGCACAGGCGCCGGAGCCGGGACGGCAGCGGGTTCAACCTTGGGCAGCGGTCGCATCACCACTACCGGCGGGAGCTCCTTCACTGAAGCGACGAAGGGTTGGGGATTGGCGCGATGCGGAAAGGAACGCCAAACCAACCAGCCTGCCAAGGCCAACAAAATAAATATGCAAACGCCCCCCAGCGCCGGGACAAGGGAACGGCGGGATTCAGGGGCCGGCTGCATGGCGGCGTGCGGGCCGGGCTTGCGCGGGCGGTTTTTTTCCGATTGGCTGGCGCGCTTGAGTGCGTCGTTGATCAGGCTCATACCTTGATGCGCCCTTCCAATTCGCGGACAGCCGTGCCGACCATGCGGAAATCAATTTTGTCGCGCTGCTGGACGAAGCCGGCCAGCAGGCATTTGTCGCAGACGGTGTTGATGAGGCGGGGGATGCAGGCGCTGTAGCGGTAAATGCGCCAGACGGCCGGGCCGGTGAACCGGGGCGCGCCGTTGGCCCCGGAAACTTGCAGGCGGTGCTGGATGTAGCGGCTGATCTCGCCGTGGCGCAGGGGATGGAGATGGTAGCGGACGCTGATGCGCTGGCGCAACTGGCGCAGGCCGTGCTCGTTGAGGCGGTCGCGCAATTCGGGCTGGCCCATCAGGACGATTTGCAGGAGCTTGCGCTCGTCGGTTTCAAGGTTGGAAAGGAGGCGGACCTGTTCGAGCAGTTCGCGGGTGAGGGCCTGGGCTTCGTCAATAATAAGGACGGTGTCCTTGCCGCGCTCAACCTGCTGGAGGAGGAAGCGGTTGATCGCAGCCAGGGTTTCCAGGCGGTCCATGCCCTGGACCGCCAAACCCAGTTCCATGGCGATGGCCTTGATGAGCTGGTCGGCGTCGAGCACGGGATTCAGAATGAGGGCGGTGGAGAACTGCGGGCCGAGTTGCTCGAGCAGGGCGCGGCACAGGGTGGTTTTGCCCGAGCCGACTTCGCCGGTCAACTGGACAAAGCCCTTGCGCTCGCGGATGCCGTACAGCAAATGGTTGAAGGCTTCGCGATGCTTGCCGCTGAAAAAGAGGAACCGCGGATTCGGCGTAATGGTAAACGGCGGCTCCTTCAGACCGTAATAGTCCAGGTACACGGCCTTTACCTAGCCTAAATCGGGCGGCAAGTGAAGAAAAATGCGAGCAGGGCGGGGGGGGGCTCCTCTTAATCTTAATCGTAATCTTAATCTTAATCTCCCCTCGTTTGGGCGAAAAGATTGAGATTAAGATTAAGATTACGATTAAGATTTGGAGGAACACCACTCTGGACGTTCCTTCCGCCCTCCGTTACCCTGTGCCCGTGAATTTGGAAGACCATCTGGGCGACATCCTGAGCAAGGGCTGCGCCGCCTCCGGTGTGGACGCATCCGCCGCCGCGCGAGCGGCCGGTTTGACTCTGCCCGAGTGGAATGCTTTGGCACAAACCGGCCTGGCGCCCAAGCCCCTCAATTTTGCCGCGCTCGGCCGCGCCCTCGGCCTGGATGCCGGCAAGCTGCAAGGCATCGCCCAAGGCTGGAAACCGGCCCCGGCCGATCTGTCCTTGTGGCGCGAGTTGCGCCAGATCACCACCACCGCCGGCGGCACCACCGTCAACTGCTATCTCGCCTGGGACGAAGTTCTCGCGCGAAGCCGCGCTGTTTGACACCGGTTGGGAGGCCGCTCCCGTCCTGCAATTGCTGCAGGACAACCATCTGGATTTGCGCCATCTTTTCCTCACCCATCTGCACGAAGACCACGTTGCCGCGATGGGGGAGATCCGGGAAAAGTTTCCCAAACTCCATCTCCACACCAATTCCCAAACCGCGCCGGTCCAGCAGCGCAACCGCCCCAACGATTTTCTCCACCTCGGCAGCCTGCGCATCACCCATCGCGACACCCCCGGCCACGCCGTGGAAGGTGTCACCTATATTATTGGCAACTGGCCCGACGACGCGCCCCATGCCGCCGCGGTGGGCGACACCATTTTTGCCGGTTCCATGGGCCGGGGCTACCAATCCTGGGACCTGGCCCGGCAAAAAGTGCGCGAGCAAATTTTGTCCCTGCCCGGCGCGACCCTGATCTGCCCCGGCCACGGCCCCCTGACCACCGTTGCCCAGGAAAAGGCCAACAACCCGTTCTTCTGATCCACCCGGAAGGGACCCAAGCCGTTCCTTCAGGCGCGCAAACCATTCCCACCGAAGAAACGGAGAGCAAGGCAGGCGAGTTCTGCGCCCGGAAACCCGCCTCGCCACCTTGGGCAGGGCGAAGAATCGGGCTGCTCAACGCGCTGGCGCGAAGCGGAAAGGGGGACGAAGAATTCGTGAGGGAGCGGCAGTTCACGCAAGGCGTGGAGACGGCTGCCAGGGGCAAAAGCGCCGGCCATGTGAACAAACTGTCAGCAACTTCCAGCAACTCAAGCTCGCAAAAAAACGACCAGGCCGGAAAATCGGGACCAAAGGCGAACTATCATGTTTATGGCCCTATCTGTCCATCAGACGGCCCACCCGACCGCCGCAGCCAGCCCGCAGCAGAGCAGCGAAGCGACGGGCGAACCAGCACGTCACACAAGGTCCGACGCGCGGCCAAGAGGCGCGCTTGGACAAGCCTTGCAAAACCCCGGAGGGGCAACGGGAAAAAAGCAACCCGTTCATCTTCTTTGTGCGGATTGTTCACCTTCCATTGATCAATTAGCATTTGCCCTCATCCCAAACACGGATTGTCCAACCCCTGCCACCCAACGCGGCGGCGTTACAAACGAGTCACCATAAGCATTGACAATTGAAGCCAGAACCGCTATTAGTGGCGGTATCGTTTCGCCCACCTACCATTTGTTGGGTGAATTTGGTTTGCCATTACTCAGACGACGATATGATACACGAGGCCGGCCAGCTCAAAATGATCGGGATTGATCCTGTCGAGGAAACACGCTTCCTGGTGTGCAAACGCGACGGGTCCCGCGAGGATTTCAATGAGGCGCGCATTTTCATGGCCATCGAATGCGCCTTCAAAGCAGTCCATGGTGTTGGCCCCGATGAGCCGCTGCCGGAGGAGTTGCTGGCGGCCGTAGCGAAAACGGCGGAGGCTGTGGCGGAACGGGTGCTGAGCGGGGCCATCAAAGGCCAACCGCTGGAGGTGGAACGCATCCAGGATGTGGCGGAGGAACAATTGATGCGGGACGGACATTGGAAAGTAGCGCGAAGTTATATTCTTTATCGCGAGGAGCGGCGGCGAGCGCGGGTGGAACGGGAAAAATCCGCCCCGCCAGTCCCGCCCCCCGCAAAGCCCCCGATTTGCGCACCGGAGCCGACGCCGCCGGCCACGGCACCCTCCCGCTTGCTGACTTGGGCGGCGGCGGCCTGCCGCGGATTGGAGGAGTGGTGCTCGATAGAAGATTTGGCAGAGGAGGCTTCGCGGCGGGCGCGGAGGGGCGTCGAGGATCTGGAAAAAGCGATGGAACTGGCGGCGGACTCGCGCCTGGGGGCGGACCCAGCCTATGACACGGTGGCGGCCCGCGTGCGGTTAAGCAGGATTTACCGGCAGGCCCTGCCCCAATTGAAGGAGGGCGGGGAGGTGGAGCCGGTCTGCCGCCGGAGTTTCAGCGATTACATCCAGGAAGCGATTCGTAAAGGGCTGCTGGCGCCGGAGATGGCTGGTTTTGATCTGGAATCCCTGGCCAAGGGATTGCAACTGAAACGCGACGGGCAATTCAGCGCAACGGGCCTGGAGGTGTTGTCCGCCGACTATCTGTTGCGGGACAAAGGCCGGTGCCTGGAAACTCCCCAGTACTTTTGGATGCGCCTGGCCATGGGGCTGGCGTTGCGGGAAGGAGCGCAGGCGGGGGAACGCGCGCTGGAGTTTTATGAGGCGCTCTCCTCGTTTGCTTTTGTGCCTTCCGCGCCGCTGCTCTTCAACGCGGGCACGCCGCAACCTCACTTGGCAGCCTGTTTTACGGCCACGGCATGGAATGATCTGGAACACATCACCGCGCATCCGGGCGGCCGGATGAGCGAACGAATCCGCACCGGCCTCACCTGCTCCTGGCTGGAGCCGTGGCATATCGGCATGCCCGATTTTCTGGCGCATCCGCGGCCCGGCGAGGAGCCGTGGAACCAGGATCTGAACAAGGGCGGCTGGATTCCCGACCTGTTCATGCGGCGCGTCCGGGAAGGAGGCGGCTGGACGCTGTTCGACCCGCTGGAGGTGCCCGATTTGCACCGGCTTTTTGGCGCCGCCTTCGAGGCGCGTTTCCTCCGATATGAAGCCAAGGCGGCCCGCGGCGAAATGAAGGAATTTCGGCAAGTCCCCGCGCTGGAACTGTGGGGCCAAATGCTGGCCTGTCTGGCCGGGACCGGGCAGCCATGGGTGGCCTTCAAGGACACCGCCAATGTCCGCTCGCTCCAGGATTCCGTCGGAGCGGTGCGCAGCGCCCAACTGGACGCCGGCACCCTGCTCCACACCCCGGCCGCCTGCAGCCTGGGCGCGATCAACCTGGCGGCGCATGTGGGTGAACTGGGCCTGGACGCGGCGCGGCTGGGCCGGACGGTTGGGACGGCGATGCGTATGCTTGACAATGCCCTGGACCTCAGCGCCTGGCCCACGCCCGCCCTCCGGGCGGCCAGCCAGGAACAGCGCGCCGCCGGGCTGGGGATCACCGGTTTTCAGGAGGCGCTTTATCAATTGCGCCTGGGCTACGGCAGCGCCGCCGGGGCGGAATTTGCCGACCGCAGCATGGAATTGATTTCGCATGGGGCGATCCTGGCCTCCACGGCGCTGGCGCAGGAGCGCGGCCCGTTCCCGGCTTATGCCGGGTCAAGATGGAGCACCGGCCTGCTGCCCGCCGATGCGCTGGAGTTGCTGGAAAAGCAGCGCGGGGCCGGCTGACGCTGGACCGGTCGGGCTGCCTGGATTGGACCTTGGTGCGCGAGAGCATCAAACGTCACGGCATGCGCAACGGCGCCGTCACCGCCATCGGGCCGGCGCTGGAAGGCTCCTGGATTGCCGGGGTGACGCCCTCCATCGAGCCGGCGGGGAGGGCCGTGTTCGGCGAGGGGGCGGGCGGCAGCCGCGGGGCGTGGAACCTGCATCTGGTGGAGGATTTGCGGCGGCTGCATTTGTGGGACGCTGCCATGCGGGAGGAGTTGCGCCAGAACGAGCACTCCATCCAGCAGATCAAACGGATTCCAGATTCCTTGCGGGAAATTTACCGGACGGCTTTTGAAATCGAGCCGCACTGGCTGATTGAATGCGCCGCGCGCCGCCAAAAATGGATTGACCAGGGCCAGACCCTGAACCTCTATGCGCCGGATGCGCGCTGGGAAGCCATCTCGGAAATTTACATGCTGGCTTGGGAGATGGGATTGAAAACGACCAACCGGCTCCGCGTCCCCAGCCGGCTCCGCGCCAGAAACCGCCGGGAAAAAGCGCGCCGGCGATAACCGTCACGGTATCCGCAACAGCGCCGCCGCCGACAGAGGCCTGGCACTGAAGGGTTCAGGGATGGCGGGCGCGCCGCCCGCCTCAATCCCCGATGATTTTGACCAGCACCCGTTTGCGCCGCCGCCCGTCGAACTCCCCGTAAAAAATCTGTTCCCACGGGCCGAAATCCAGTTTGCCGCTGGTGATCGCCACCACCACTTCGCGGCCCATGACCTGGCGTTTCATGTGGGCGTCGGCGTTGTCTTCGCCGGTGCGGTTGTGGCGATAGCCGCTGACCGGCTCATGCGGCGCCAGTTTTTCCAGCCAAACCTCATAATCGTGCAACAGCCCGTCTTCTGCGTCATTGATAAAGACCGAGGCGGTGATATGCATGGCGTTGACCAGGCAGAGGCCCTCGACCACCCCGCTTTTCTGCACCAGCTTTTCCACCGTCCCGGTAATGTTAAGGAACCCGCGTCGCGCGGGAATCTCAAACCAAAGGTATTCGGTCAGGCTTTTCATCGGACTCTTTATGCCATGGCCGGCGGCCCCGGCGCAACCGCGGTGTTGGCGCGGCGGGGCCGCCAGGCTGCGGCTGCAGCTTGATTGCGCTGGCAGGGTGTGTTAGGTTCCACGATGCAGTTTGAGAGGAAAGGATGCAGCGGGTTTTTGCGCCTTTGTGTCCGGGGTTGATGTTGTCTGCGCTCCATGAATCGTTCCGCAATTTCAGGTTGCCTCCGGCGGTGGCCCCGGCTGGCCCGCCGTGCGCCGGGATGGCTCGCCTTCTTTTGGGCGTGTGCCGCGCCGGCGGCGGCCCAGACGGTCTTTTTGGATTTTAACACGGCGGGACAATACACCGGCAATTTTAATCCGTGGAACGACAACGGCGGCGTCAATGGCGGCAATTATTCCTTCCAGGAAAACACCACCGACGGCGTGGGCGGCGGCGGCGTCGCGGTGTTTCAAAGTGTTGACACCACGGCAACTTACAAGAGCGGCAGTTGGAATCTTTCCACCAATGGAGCGACGGTCCTGGTGTCGGTGCTCATCTATGCCGACGGCCAAAGCAGCGGGGACAAAGTGCAGCTCGGCTTGATCAACTCCACCACTAACGGCCTCAACAGCAATGCGGGAGCCGCCTTCGAAACGTTCCGCTTCATTCCGGCCAGCGCGACCGGTTGGACACTCTATGAACAGCATAGAACTAATAACGTGACCACGACCAGCGGCTCCCTCGGATCGGTCACCGTGGCCGCGGGGCGATGGTATAAATTCGTCGTCGGTGTGACCAATACTTCGGGCGCGTCGGGCAACCTGGCCGCCGGCTGCGCCCTTTTTGATTACGGAACCAACGGCCTGACGCCCGGCGCCAATGTCATCACTTTCTCCACCGCGGTCAGCCATGCCGCGAAGAACCTTGCGACCAACACGGCGGTCTGGCCGGCGCTGCGCGCCTTCGAGGACGCCGGCATCAGCGCCTGGGACAATTTCCTGGTGTTTCAGTCCAACAGCCTGCCCGTCATTACCCTGCCCTTGGCCGCCTCGTTTGTGTTTTCCGGCAGCGCCGCCACCTTCAACGCCCTGGCCGACGGTCCCGGCACGATTGCCTACGCCTGGTACACCAATAACATTCTGGCTGCGGGCGCGTCCGGCCCGTCCTTTACGACCCTCCCGGTCGGCGCTGGATTCACCAACATCACCGTGGTTGCCAGCAATGGCAATGGCTCCGTCACCAACTCGGCTGCCGTCACCGTCGAGCCTCCGCCTGCCGCGATCAGCTTCAACGACAATGGCGCCAATTGGACCGTCAACCAATCGGGCCTTGCCTCCGCCAACATCACCGGAAACGTCTTCCACGGCACCGACGGCAACGGCGGCGAGGCGGTCACCGCCTGGTATAACAGTTTGGTTTATATCAACGGTTTTGTCGCCGCTTTCACCTATCAGGATGTCGGCGGCTCTCCTGGCGCCAACGCGGATGGCGTTTCTTTCGACCTGCAAGAAAGCGGCCCCACCTATCTGGGCACCGGTGGCGGCAGCCTTGCCATCAGCGGCCTCACCCCCAGCGCTGATTGGGAAATTAACCTGTACTCTCCCAATGGGATCGGCATTATCTACAACACCGATGGCACCACCTTTGGTTATCAAAGCACGGGTGCGGTCAACGTCTCCAGCGGAGATCCCATCAACTTCACCCTCCAGTACACGCCCGGGGGAGCGGTGCAGGAAACGCTGGTGGATACCGTCACGGCACAGAGCTACACCACCAACTACAACATTGGGGATATTACGGCGCTGCTCGGCAGCAGCTTTGCCTACGTCGGGTTCAGCTCTGCCGACGGCGGTGTCGGATCCACGCAGATCATCAGCAACTTTGCCTTCGTGAGCGGATCCAATAACTTTACGCTGGCGGTGGTGACAAATCTGCCCGCCACGGGAATTCAGCCCACAGCGGCAACGCTCGCCGGACAGGTGCTTTCGACCGGCGGCTTCGCGCCGACCATCACCCTGTTCTACGGTCCCGCCGATGGCGGCACCAACGCCGCGAGTTGGGCCAACAGTTTTGCCTTGGGTGTGGAGTCCGGGACTTTCAGCCAGACCATCACCGGGTTGTCGCCCGACACGACCTGGTATTACACCGCCAGGGCGGTCAATTTTGCCGGCACTTCCTGGGCTTCGCCCTCCCTCAGCTTTAGCACGACCACCGCCTCGCCGCCGCAAGTGGCCAATGCCCCGGCCACGGCCCTTGGCGCCACCTTTGCGACCCTCAACGGGCAGGTCCTTTCGACCGGCGGTGTGCCGCCCGCCATTACTATTTTCTACGGGACCAATGACGGCGGCGCCAACGCCGCCGCGTGGCCGAATAATGTCTCGCTCGGTTTGCAGAGCGGCCTGTTCGCGCAAACCATCGGGTCGCTTTCGTCCAACACAACTTATTACTTCACGGCCAGGGCGGTGAATAGCGCGGCCACGGCCTGGGCAACGCCGTCACTGAATTTCACCACGCTCGCGTCCAACCCGGTTTCCATGCTCACGGCCGTCCTGACCTATCACAACGACAACACCCGCATGGGAGTCAACTCCAACGAAACGATCCTGACGCTGGCCAACGTCAACACCAACAGTTTTGGAAGGCTGTTCTCCTGCGCTTTGGACGGTTTCGTGTACGCGCAGCCGCTCCTCGTGGCCAATGTCAACATCCCCGGCAAGGGAACGCACAACGTGGTGTATGTCGCCACCGAACATAACAGCGTCTATGCCTTGGATGCGGATAACAACTCGGGCGCAAACGCCGTGCCGCTTTGGCAGACCAATTTTCTCGGGCCGGGCGTCACGACCGTGCCCAGCGGCGATGTCAGCACGGGCGACATCGTCCCTGAAATCGGCATTACCAGCACGCCGGTGATTGATCCGGTCACCGGCACCATTTACCTTGAAGTCAAGACCAAGGAAGGAAGCGCCTATGTGCATCGTCTGCACGCGCTGGACATCACCACCGGATTTGAGCGAACCGGCTTCAACAGCCCGGTCGTCATCTCCTGCACAAATTATCTTGGAAACGGCGGCGGCGATAATGACGGCGGGAACCCTCCTCATGTGAGCTGGAACCCGCTGCGCGAGCACAGCCGGCCTGCGCTCACCCTGCTCAATGGCGTGGTCTATATGTCGTTTGCCTCGCATGGCGACAACGGGCCTTATCACGGCTGGTTCTTTGGCTATAACGCCACCAATGTCGCGCTGCCGCCCAGCGTCTTTAACAGCACCCCCAACGGCGGCCTGGGCGGCTTCTGGGACGGCGGCGGCGGCCCCTCCGTGGATGGGCAAGGCAACCTGTACTTCCAGACCGGCAACGGCGACTTTAACGGCACGGCCACTCTATCCACGGCGGCTAATTATTCCATGAGCTTGCTGAAGCTGGCCACCACCAACGGAATTACGCTGGTGGATTATTTCGCGCCGTCCAACGCCGTGGCCTTGAGCGGCGGGGACCAGGACCTCGGCTCGAGCGCGCCGATTATTTTGCCGGATTCGGCCGGGAGCGTGGCGCATCCTCATTTGGTGGTGGGCGGGGGCAAGACCTCGCCGATCTACCTTGTGGACCGGGACAACATGGGACGCTTCAACGGCACGACCGGCAAAAACCTCATTGTGCAGCAATTCAATGGCAGTTCGGGTGGAGACCGGGACACGACGCCCGCCTTCTTCAACAACACCCTTTATGTGTATGACGCGAACGGCAGAATCGGCGCCTTTACGATCGCCAACGGAATGTTCAACACGACCCCCGTGGAAACTCCCGATACTTTTGATAACAAGGGCGGCGCCACCGTTTGCATTTCGGCCAACGGCGCCGCCAATGCCATCGTGTGGGCGCTCTACAATTCAGGCGCCGACTCCCCCACCACTCCCTGCATTTTGCGGGCCTACAATGCGACGAATATCACCCAGGAACTTTATACCAGCGACCAACTGGCGGCGCGGGATTCCGCGGGCGACGCCGTGAAGTTTACCGCACCCACGATTGCCAACGGCAAGGTCTATGTCGGGGCGCAGTACTCCCTGACGGTCTATGGGCTGGCGGAGGTATTTGTCAACACGCCCGTCATCAGTCCCAACGGCGGGGTGTACACTAATGCGGTGACGGTGAGCCTGTCGGACACGACGGCGGGAGCGGCGATTTACTACACGCTGGACGGCACGACGCCGACAACCAACTCGACTCTCTACACCGGCCCCTTTGTGGTGACCAACTCCCTGGCGGTGACGGCCGGGGCCTTCCTGGCCGGGGCGGTGGCCAGCGCGCCTGCCAGCGCCAGCTTCATCAACAGTGCGTCCGTCGGCAGCGGCACGGGATTGCTCGGACAGTATTGGACCGAGACCAGCAGCGCCGCCTTCACCAATTTGAGCTTCAACACCCCGCCAACCCTGACCCGCATTGACACGAACATAAATTTCAACTGGGGCGCCAGCTCGCCGGATCCGAGCATCAGTGCCACCAATTTTACGGCCCGCTGGACCGGGTCGGTCGTGCCGCAGTTCAACGAAACCTATACATTCTACACGACGACCGATGACGGCACGCGGCTCTGGGTCAACGGCCAGTTGCTGGTCAATGAATGGGTGGACCAGGGCGCCACGGAATGGAGCGGCGCCATTGCCCTCAAGGCGCAGCAGCGCTACAACCTCAGAATGGACTACTACCAAAACGGCGGAAACGCTTCCGCCACCCTGGCTTGGAGCAGCCCCTCGACGACCCGGGCGATCATTCCCGAGAGCCAGCTTTACCCGGTGGCCAACCCGCCGCCCGCCGTCGCCTTGGCGGGACCGACCAACGGTTCCACCTACACCGCCAGCGCCAGCGTCACCCTCAGCGCCAATGCCGCCGCACAATACAACAGCCTGAGTCAGGTTGCTTTTTACACTAATGGAATAATCGTTGCCAGCGTGAGCAACCCGCCTTACAGCGCCACCATCACCGGCCTGGCCGCGGGCAGTTACACCATCACCGCCGCCGCCACCGATGGCTCCGGCCTCACCAACACTTCGGCCCCGGCCACCATCACGGTCAATTCCGGCAGCGGCCAGCCTTACGGGTTGACCAATGTTGTCTCCGCCCCGGCCTTTTACAACATGCCGCCGGTTTTCACCGGCCCGTTGCCGGCGCAATTATCGTTGACGGGCGTCTTCGCCAGCACGCCGGCCATGGCCCCGGCCGCCAGCCTGATTGCCTACGCGCCCAACGTGCCGTTGTGGTCCGACGGCGCGCAGAAGGTGCGCTACTTTTCCGTCCCCAACACCGGCGCGCCTTTGACGCCCGCCGAACAAATTGCTTTCGCCCCGACCTACACCTGGTCTTTCCCGGCGGGCACGGTTTTCGTGAAGACCTTCGAATTGCTCACCAACCAGAGCGATCCCGCCTCCCTCCGCCGCCTGGAAACCCGCCTGTTGGTGCGCGACACCAACGGCGCGGTCTATGGCGTCACTTACAAATGGCGTGCGGACGACAGCGACGCCGACTTGCTCGCGACCAATTTGACCGAAGCCATTCCCGTTCTCACCCCCGGCGGCTTGACGACCAACCTGTGGTATTATCCCAGTCCGAGTGATTGTTTGCAGTGCCACACGCCGCCAGCCAATTATGTTCTCGGCGTCAACGCGCGCCAGATGAACGGCAACCTGATTTATGCCAATGGCGTGACGGACAACCAGCTCCGCGCGCTCAACCGCATGGGATTGTTCTATCCCGCCATTGACGAATCCCAGATCGCCGGCATCGAGCAACTCTCCTCCCTGACCAATGCCGCCGCCGCTTACGTCCAGCGGACCCGCTCCTATTTGGATGCCAATTGCGCCCAGTGCCACCAACCCGGCGGGAGCGGCCCCACCTTCGACGGGCGTTATGACACGCCCCTGGCCAGTCAGAACATCCTCAACGGCATTCTGGCCAAGGGCAATCTGGGCGATCCAGCCACGCGGGTGGTGGTGTCCAACGACGTTTGGCGCTCCCTGCTCTGGGTGCGGATGAACACCAATCTTCCCACCCTGGCCATGCCGCCCCTGGCAAGAAATATTATTGACACAAACGCCGTCCAGGTCATCGGCGATTGGATCAACAGCCTGGGCGGCACGCCCGCCCTGGCCCCGCCCTCCATCAACCCGGCCGGCGGCGCGTTCGTCAACTTCGCCAGCGTCACCATGCAGACCAACAACGGCGGCGCGGCCGTTTATTACACGCTGGACGGCACGCTCCCCACCGCTGCTTCCATTCTCTTCGCCGCGCCCTTTCTTGTCACCTCGAATGTCATCATCACCGCCAGCGCTTTTGCCAGCGGCTACATCAACAGCTTCCCGTCCACGGCCCGGTTTGCCATTCAGCCGCTGCTCTTCACCTCGCCAGGGCGCTTTGTCAGTAATCAGTTCATTCTGCCGGTTTTGGGCGTGTCGAACACCAGCTACGCCCTGCAGGCCTCGACTAATCTGATCAACTGGGTTCCCATCAGCACCAACGTGGCGCCGACAAACTCCTTTACCCTGGCCGACACCAACGCTGCCAGTTTCCCCTACCGGTTTTATCGCGTTATTCAATTCCCGTGAACAGGTTCCGCCGCGCCATGCCCACCGGGCTTCCGATCCGCGCCTGGAAGGGGGGGAGGACCGGCGGGAATTTGGCCATGCTGTTCCTCCTGACCGCTTTGGCCGGCTGCGCCGGTCGCGCCACCGTCAACCCCGCGCCCGCACCTGTGCCCTCCCGTCCTGCCGCCCTTGCGCCCGGCCCGGGCCAATCCGCGCCCGCCGCGGACCCGGTCGAAGCGATCAGAACCCGGTGCATCCTGGGCCGGCGTCATGTCTGCGGCCGGGTGTTGCAGATAACTCCGTCAGGGTTGGTCGTGGACAGCGGTTATACCGGCCTGTTGCAACCGCCGCTCAACCATTCCTGGCTCACGCGCGCCAACGTCGTGCCCGCCCGCCCCGCCGCTTTAGTGGAAGGGGCCGCGCCGGATGCCATCGCCGTCGGCCTGCTGTTGCTGACCGATATTCCCAAGCGGCCGGCCGTCCACCGGTACGATTACGTCGCCCTGAACGGTTATCCGGCGGGCCATTACGACTACGTGCCGGCGCCCGGAGTCACCAACACGATCCGCCGCTTTGCCGCGGGCCTCGAAACCGCCGTCCGCCTCAACCTCCAGCCCTGAACAAATGAGCCGTCCAGCGTCCTCATTCCTGATCTGTGCCGCCTGCTTGGCCCGGTCTATGGGTGTTCGATCACCGCTGTTCCAGTCAATCCCTCGAAATCCGACTGATTCCGGGTCAGAACCGCGTCCGCGCCGGCTTTCACTGCCGCCAGGGCGTGGCCGTAATCATAGACGCGGGCACCAACCACTTTCGAACCTGCCTGCTCCAGGCCATCGAGCCATTCGCCGGCCGACACTTCTACAATTGTGACCTTTGATACAAAATCACGCAGCCACTTTATTGCATCCTTGGGAGACCAAACCGCCCGCGCTCCCGATCCTCGAATCTCCACGCCACGCCCCGTCATTATCGCAAAGAACTCCGACAGATTATGGGCGCGAGCCAGATGAGTGTCCGCATCGAGGCGCTTCGCCACCGCATCGGAAACGGCGGCATTGATCATCGCCGAACTGTCCCAGTAGTATTTTTTCATGCCCGCGAATTCCGTTCTTCGCGGACCGCCTTGGCGATGGCCTCACCGGTGATTTCACCGGAAACAACCAGCATGAGTCGGCCGTTGCGCCGAACCAGTTTGCCCAGCACGCGTTTGGGCTCCTCCGGCACCAATCGCTTCAAAATTATTCGCGTGCCCTCCACCTCTGGCTCAAAGCTCGTGCCCGGAGGAAACAATTCCAGGCTGGCGATGCGGCCCCTTGAATCTGCGGTTAATGTCATAATGGGATTGTCCCATCACTTTGCATGAAAAGTCAAGTTCTGACGATGGGCCGCCTGACATCGGCATTCCTTCACGGACTGCCATCAACATCCAGTTGTGCCTGCAACTCGTGGGCCAGGAAATTCCGAAGGCTCTCCAACTGACGACGGGCGAGCCATTGGCACCAGCGGAGCAGACCCACTCCGAGAAACATCATGGCTATCGGGCCAAGGACTGCGTACCGAGGCGGCGGCTGCCCACCCCACGCGGACTGCGGCAGCAAAAGCAACAGGCCGCACATGGCCACCAACCCGCCGAACCAGACAAAAAGGTATCCTCGGATAATCGGATGAAACCGAAAACGCCCTCGGATGCAAGTGCCGCTGGCCCCTCCGTCGAGGCGTCCATAAAAGTATGGGGCTAGCGCCAACGAGTTGCCAACGTTGAGCGGGCCCCAAGCAAAGAGCCTGAAGCGATCCCCGCGAATCTTCGCGGCGATCGTCCCTTCGGCCCACGGCACCCACCATCCTTCGGCCAACGGCACCCAGCCTCCCCGGCTTGTGTGCTTTTGCAGACGGCGGAGACATTCCTCCTTCGTCAGGTCGGTTCTATAGATCGTCGCGCTCATTTACGTTGGCCCGGCGCAAAAAACGGCAAATCCACGATGCGCGCCGGGACTTTTTTCCCGCCGGTCTCCAGCATCAATTCGGTTCCGATCTGGTTGGCCTCGCGCCGGACGTAGCCCAGGGCGATGTTGCCTCGCAACATCGGCGAGACCGTCGCGCTGGTGATATAGCCGGCCTCCTTTGCGCCCAGGAAAAGTTTGTCGCCCCGTTTCGGCAGCGCCGCCAGATCATCCGGCAGCCGCAATCCCCGCAAAACCTTGGCCACCTGGCCGTAAGTGCGGATGCGCGCCATCACCTCCTGCCCGATATAACAGCCCTTGCTGTAACTCACCGCCCGGTCGTCCAGCCCCGCTTCGGGCGGCAGATTGGTGCCATCCATGTCCGCGCCAAAACGCGGCCGGCCCGCCTCGATCCGCGCCGTCTCCAGCGCCGCCCATCCGCATAAGCCCACGCCCGCCGCCCGCGCCGCAGTTAATAATCTTTCCGCCGCCGCCGGCAATGCGTCCGCCGGAACAAACAAATCAAATCCGGCCGTTCCGATCCTCGGCTGGTTGGCCACATAAATCTCCCCCAGCGCGGCGTCCTCCATCCTCGCCACCCCAAAGGCTTTTTGCGGAGCGCGCAGCGAGAGGCTTTCCAGGACCGCCGCCGCGCGCGGCCCTTGCGCGCTCAACAACCCGTAATGCGGCGCGGCATCCGCCACCTGGGCATCCTCGGCAATGATATGCTTCTCCAGCCGCGCCTGCACCGCCGCGCTCAACCCCGGCTCAAAATCGAGCAGCAATTCATTTTCCAGGCAATAAATGTTCAGATCGCTCTGCATTTTCCCCTTGGCCGTGACCAGCGCCGCGTAACAACCTTCCCCGGTTTTCAACTCCTTCACATTATTCGTCACCTGGCCGTTGAGAAAAGCCAGCCGGTCCGCCCCCAGCACGCAGAGCCGCCCGCGCAAACTCAAATCCAGAATCCCCGCCGATTCCCGCAACGCCCGGTATTCCGCCGCCGCGTCCCCATAATCCTGCACCCCTTCCAGCCCGTTTAAATCGAGAAAGCGCCCGCCCGCCTTTCGATGAAACTCATGCAACACCAAAGCGTCCATGCGGGCACTCTACCTTCCTCACCGCCGGCCCCGCAATCCGCAACTGCCCCCTCTCTTAATCCTAATCTTAATCGTAATCGTAATCTTAATCTTAATCTCCTTCGTTCGGATGCAAATAAGCAGAAAGATTAAGATTACGATTAAGATTAAGATTAAGAACCGGAGAGGAGACCGCCTCCCCAAAAAGCGACCTGCGCCTCGGGCGCAATCCAAGGCCGCTTTGTATTCGACAGCCGCACTCTCTTGTGGCAATGCTCAACACAATATGTGCGGCATTATCGGATACGTCGGCAAGAAAGCAGCGTCGCCCATCCTGCTCGAAGGCTTGCGGCGGCTGGAATATCGCGGCTACGACAGCGCGGGCGTGGCCGTGCTCTCGCGACGGCCGACCTGCTCCTGCGCAAGAAAAGGGCAGGATTGACGAGGGCTTGGCGCGCCTGGTCTGAAGACCGAACCGGTCGCGGGCAACCTCGGCATCGGCCACACGCGCTGGGCCACCCACGGCCCGCCGTCCGATGAGAATTCCCATCCGCACCTGGACCAATCCGGCAAAATCGCCGTCGTCCACAACGGCGTCATTGAAAATTACGACGCGCTCAAGCAGAGGCTGCTCAAGGCCGGCCACAAATTCCGCTCCGCCACCGACACCGAGGTGCTGGCGCATTTGATCGGCGATTATTACGAACACGCCAGCCGCCGACGGCCAACGGCCAGCCGGGTTCGCTGACCCAGGCCGTTTGCGACGCCTTGCGCGAAGTCATCGGCACTTACGGCATCGCCGTCATGTGCAGCCGAGCATCCCGGCCAGCATCGTCGGCGCCCGGCGCGGTTCGCCGCTCATCATCGGCATCGGCAAGGGCGAAAATTTTCTGGCCAGCGACGCCAACGCCATTGTCGCCCACACCCGAAAGGTCGTTTATCTCAACGACTACGACGTGGCCACCGTCACGCCGCGAGCGTTTCGACGTTTTGAACCTGGGCGCCGACACCGCCAATGTCCAGATCAGCAACCTGGAATTCAGCCAGGAAGACGCCGAGCGCGGCAAGTACGCGCATTTCATGCTCAAGGAAATTTTCGAGCAGCCGCGCACGGTGGAAAACGCCTTGCGCGGACGCGTGGACAATGAAGGCGCCACCGCCAAGTTCGGCGGCTTGAACATGACGGCGGCGGAATTGCGCTCCATTGAACGCATCGTCATCGCCGCCAGCGGCACGAGCTGGCACGCGGCGCTGGTCGGCGAATACCTGATCGAGGAACTGGCGCAAATCCCGGTGGAAGTCGAGTTCGCGCACGAATTTTGTTACCGCAACGCGCCGCTGCGAACGCGACACCGTGCTGCTGGTCATCTCGCAATCCGGCGAAACCGCCGACACGCTGGCCGCGTTGCGCGAAGCCAAACGCCGCGGCCATCGCGCCCTGGCCATCGTCAACGTCGTCGGCAGCACCATCGCGCGCGAATCCGACGGCGGCATTTACATGCACGCCGGGCCGGAAATCGGCGTCGCCTCCACCAAGGCCTTCGTCTCCACGCTCACCATCCTGACCTTGCTGGCCGTGCATCTGGGCCGGATGCGGCATGCTTTCCGCCAGCGCGCGCCATGGAAATTCTGCACGCGCTGGAAGCCGCGCCCAAACAGATCGAAGCCATTCTCGCGCAAAACGACGCGATCAAGAAACTCGCGAAGAAATACGTCAAGGCCGAGGATTTCTTTTTCCTGAGCCGCGGTTACACTTTCCCGATTGCGCTGGAAGGCGCGCTCAAGCTGAAGGAAATTTCCTACATCCACGCCGAGGGTTATTCGGCGGCGGAAATGAAGCACGGCCCGATTGCGCTTGATTGATCCCAAAACGCCGACGGTTTTCCTCGTGCCGCAGGATTCGATGTACGACAAGACGATGGCGAACCTGGCGATGATTCGCGCCCGCAAAGGCCCCATCATCGCGCTGGCCACCGAAGGCGACAAACAAATCCAAGAAAGTGGCCGACGACGTGATTCTACCTGCCCAAAGCGCTGGAGCCGATTTATCCGATCCTGGCGGCCGTGCCGCTGCAACTGTTCGCCTACCACATCGCCGTCGCGCGCGGCTGCGACGTGGACAAGCCGCGCAACCTGGCCAAAAGCGTCACCGTCCAGTGAGGTGAAGCTTTCCTTCGGGTGTTTGGTTTGGTCCCCGGCTTCATCCTGAACGGCAAGTCAGACGCATCTTCAGCATCATCCCGAATCCGCAAACCGCGCCCCGCGCGCGGTTTAACGAAGTTTTAACGCCCGATCCGCCCCTTTTTATTATCGGAAACATCTTCCCGGAGCCAACCTATCCCCATGAAATTGGGTCTGACTCCCGATGCCTTGGCCGAATTGGAGCGAAGCGCAATTGGCCAGCAACCGCCGCGCCATGGCGAAATCCGCCCCGGCCATGTTTTGGACGGGCGTTTCACCATCACCCGCATCATCAGCCACGGCGGCATGTCCACCATTTTTGAGGCGGAGGATTTGCACCGCGACCGCCGGCCCGTCGCGCTCAAGGTTCCGCTGGAGAAACTGGGCATGGATCCCAAGACCATGACCCGCTTCGAGCGCGAAGAGGAGATTGCCCGACGGGTGGACCATCCGTTCGTCATGCAGTTTTTTCCCGGTCCGGCCAAGCAAAGCCGGCCGTACCTGGTGATGGAATTGCTCGAAGGCGAAACCCTTTATCAGGCGATGAAGCGGCAGCCCTTTTTTCCCGAGGCGGAAGCCCTCAAATTGGCCAGCCGCGTCTGCGAGGCGTTGCATTATCTGCACGGGCAGGGGATTTGCCATCGTGACCTGAAGCCGGAGAACATCATGCTCTGCCACGACGGCTCGATCCGGCTGATGGACTTTGGCATCTCGCGCTCGGCCCATTCGCCCCGGCTGACCTTCGTTGGTTTTGCGCCCGGCACCCCGCATTACATGGCGCCCGAACGGGTCCAATGCAAACGCGGCGACGCGCGCACCGACATTTACGGCCTGGGCGCCATCCTCTACGAGATGCTCACCGGCGTCATCGCCTTCGAGCACGAGGACCCCAGGGTCATTATGAACGCGCGCGTCACCGGCGATCCCGAAGCCCCGCGCCGGATCAACCCCGCCATCTCGCCCCAGGCGGAGGAAATCGTGCTGCGCGCCATGGAGCGCGATCCCGCCCGGCGTTACCAGACCGCCGCGGCCCTCCAGGCCGACCTGGACGGCCCGGGTCAAGTAGAAATAACTGGACGCTGCGAGCGCCTGGAGCCGGCCACCCCGGCCAAGCGCTTCTGGCGCAAGGTCCGGCTGATCCTGCCGTGGATTGTCATCCCGCTGGCCCTGCAAGTCCTGGCTTTCCTGCTGCTCTGGCATCACTTGAGCAAAAAATAACGACAGGCGCCTGCCTGGCGCGCTGGACAACGCTTTTGGTCCGGTCCACGCTCCTTTAATGAGAACGAACGGGCGGCACCGCGCGCTGTCCATTGGCTGCCAGGCCGCTTCACCCGAATGAGCGCAGAAGAGATGTCACAAGCGTATGACCGAAGCCGAAGTGATCAGAATAATGCGCGAGCACCTGGAAGGACAATTCCCGAAAACCTGTCCCAATTGCCACCGCCGTTTTGCCACGCTCCGGGAATACCTGCTGACCACCCGGCATCTTGGCCCGGCCATGCCCTACGACGCGGATATGGGCCATTGGAGCCCCTTGCATCCAGTGGGCACCGTGACCTTTGCCAACTGCCCGTGTGGCAACACCCTGGCCCTCAGTTCCACGGGCATGCCCCTGGCCCGCCTCTGGCTGCTCCTGCGCTGGGCCAGACGCGAGACGCAAAGGCGGGGACAGACCCCGCAGGAGTTGCTCAATTACCTGCGCGACGAAATCTGCCGGCAGGTCTTGGCCGCACCCAGTCAAGAAGATATTTGACAAGCGGATGTTTGCGCCCTTGGCAAACAGCAGCCCCCTTTGTCATTAACAGGTTTTTAACGCAAAGCGCGGCCTTTTTGATTCACCCTTCCGCCTGCGCCGCTTTACCTTGGCCGCGATGAAAACGAATGAAGTTATTCAAGTCGCGCTGTTCTTCGGACTACTGATCGGCCTGACTCCGCTCCTGGGCCGCTTCATGGCGCGGGTCTTTCAAGGCCAGAAGACCTTCCTCCATCCGCTGCTGCGGCCGGTGGAAAGAATGGTCTATTGGGCGGGCGGGGTGGAGGAGCGGGGCGAAATGTCCTGGAAAACATATTTCCTGGCGGTGCTGGTCTTCAACGTGGTCGGCCTGCTCTCGCTGATGGGGCTGGAGATGACCCAGAAGTGGCTGCCGCTCAATCCGCAACATTTCGACAACGTTCCCTGGGCGCTGGCGCTGAACACGGCCGTCAGTTTCATCACCAACACCAACTGGCAGGCCTACTCCGGCGAAAACACCATGAGTTGCCTGACGCAGATGGCCGGGCTGGCCGTTCACAATTTCCTCAGCGCCGCCACGGGCATCGCCGTCCTCCTGGCCGTCACGCGCGGATTGAAACGCGCCTCCGCCGCAACCCTGGGCAATTTCTGGGTGGACCTCACGCGCGCCACCCTCTATGTGCTCCTGCCGCTGTCGGTGGTTCTCGCCACGGCGTTGAGCGCCCAGGGTGTCGTGCAGAATTTCAAGCCGTACGCCACCGCCAACCTGTTGGAGTCTTACACGGCCCAAGCCGGGACCAACGATGCCAAGGGACAGCCGATCATGACCAATATCGCCGTCACCGTGTCGGCGCCGGTGCTGGACGCCCAGGGCAAGACGGTCCTGTCCAACGGCGCGCCCGTCATGGCGGATGTGCCGCAGAAAGACGCCAAAGGCAATGTGGTGATGACAAATGTTCCGGTGATGGTTGAGACGCAGGTAACCACCCAACCGATCCCGACCGGCCCGGCGGCCTCGCAGATCGCCATCAAACAGCTCGGCACCAATGGCGGCGGATTCTTCGGCCAGAACAGCGCCCATCCCTTTGAGAACCCGACCCCGCTGACCAACCTTTTGGAGATGCTGGGCCTGATCATTATTCCGGCGGGGCTGGTCTATTCCTTTGGCGTGATGATTGGCGACCGCCGCCACGCCTGGTGTTTGTTCGGCGTGATGCTGGCCTTGCTGGTGGGAGAATTCGCGCTGGCCTGGCACTCTGAGTCACAGCCCAACCCCGTCATAGCCGGCGCGCAATCGTTGATGGAAGGAAAGGAACAACGGTTCGGCATCATGAACAGCGTGCTTTGGGCGGTGGCGACCACCGGCACCTCGTGCGGGGCGGTCAACTCCATGCACGACAGCCTCACTCCGCTGGCCGGCCTGGCGCCGCTGTGGAATCTGATGCTCGGCTGCATCGTCTTCGGCGGCGTGGGCGCCGGGTTATATGGCATCCTCATGCATGTCTTGATCGCGGTCTTTATCGCCGGGCTGATGATCGGGCGCACGCCGGAATATCTGGGCAAGAAAATTCAGGCTTGGGACGCCACCTGGGCGATCATCGCCATCCTGGCGCCGAGCATTCTTATTCTGGCCGGTTCGGCCCTCGCGTGCAGCGTGCCGGCCGGCCTGGCCGGCTTGAACAATCTGGGTCCGCATGGTTTGAGCGAAATCCTTTACGGCTACGCCTCCGCGTCGGCCAACAATGGCAGCGCCTTCGCGGGGTTGAACGCCAACAGCAACTTCTACAATCTGACGCTGGGGGCGGCGATGTTTCTCGGCCGGTTTGTGGTGGCGCTGGCGGTGCTGGCCATCGCCGGCAACCTGGCCGCCAAAAAGACGGTGCCCGCCTCGCCCGGAACCCTGCCGACCAACAACCTCACTTTCGCCTGCGTCTTGTTCGGGGTGATCGTCATTATCGCCGCCCTGACCTTCTTTCCCTGCTTGTGCCTGGGCCCGATTGCCGAGCACGGCCTGATGCAGGCGGCGCGCACTTTCTAAAATCCGACCCGCAAGAATTATGAGCACAAAAGCCGGAGTCAAATATTCCTCCCTGGTCAAACAGGCGGTCCTGGATTCGTTCAAGAAGCTCAACCCGCGCGACGAATTCAAGAACCTGGTCATGTTCGTCGTTTATGTCGGCTCCATCTGGACGACCGTGTACCTTTTCTTTCCAGGAAATTTAAACAGGTTCAACCTCCAGATCTGCCTCTGGCTCTGGTTCACCTGCCTGTTCGCCAATTTTGCCGAGGCCATGGCCGAGGGCCGCGGCAAGGCCCACGCCGACGAGCTGCGCAAGATGCGCACGAAAACTATGGCCCGCAAACTGGACAACGGCAAGGAAGTCTCCGTGCCCGGCAACGATTTGAAAATCGGCGAACGCTTCGTCTGTGAAACCGGCGACTTCATTCCCGCCGACGGCGAAATCGTCGAGGGCATCGCCACGGTGGATGAATCCGCCATCACCGGCGAGTCCGCCCCCGTCGTGCGCGAAAGCGGCGGCGACCGCAGCGCCGTCACCGGCGGCACCCGCGTCATCAGCGACCGCATCGTGGTGCGCGTCACGGCCGAGGCCGGCCATTCATTTCTGGACAGAATGATCGGCATGATCGAAGGGGCGCGCCGGCAAAAGACGCCCAATGAAATCGCTCTGAACATCGTGCTGATCAGCCTGACGGCCTTGTTCATCCTGGTGGTTTACACGCTCCCGCCCTTTGCCCATTACAACGAAGCCCAGGCCGGGCAGAAGGACGCCGTCCTGACTTCTGCGCCGGTGCTGCTCGCGCTCATCGTCTGCCTGATTCCCACCACCATCGGCGGCCTGCTCAGCGCCATCGGCATCGCCGGCATTGACCGCCTGATGCGCCGCAACGTCCTGGCCACCAGCGGGCGGGCGGTGGAGGCGGCGGGCGACGTGGACGTTCTTCTTCTTGATAAGACCGGCACCATCACCCTGGGCAACCGCATGGCCACCGAGTTCATTCCCGCCCCGGGCGTGAAAATTGAGGAATTGGCCGATGCCTCGCAAATGGCTTCGCTGGCCGACGAAACCCCGGAAGGCCGCTCCATCGCCGTGCTGGCCAAGGAAAAATACGGCTTGCGCGGGCGCGATGTCGCGACGCCCCACGCCCAATTTGTTCCCTTCACCGCCCAAACCCGCATGAGCGGCGTGGATCTGGGCGACGGCAACGGCGGGGTCAAACACCGCATCCGCAAAGGCGCGGCCGAATCGGTTTTCCAATTCGTCGAGCAACAGGGCGGCGTGCGGGACAAGGCCGTTTCTGCCACCGTGGAGGAAGTCGCCGGTTCGGGCGCCACCCCTTTGGTGGTGGCCGATAACGCGCGCATTCTCGGCGTCATCCGCCTCAAGGATATTGTCAAGGGCGGCATCAAGGAACGCTTCGCCCAGCTTCGCAAAATGGGCGTTCGCACCATCATGATCACCGGCGACAACAATCTCACGGCCGCCGCCATCGCCGCCGAGGCGGGGGTGGACGATTTCATCGCCCAGGCCAAGCCGGAGGACAAGCTGGCCCGCATCCGCAAGGAGCAGGAGGGGGGCAAATTGATCGCCATGATCGGCGACGGCACCAACGACGCCCCGGCCCTGGCCCAGGCTGACGTGGGCGTGGCCATGAACACCGGCACCCAGGCCGCGCGCGAGGCCGGCAACATGGTGGACCTGGACAGCAGCCCCACCAAGCTGATCGAAGTGGTGGAAATCGGCAAGCAACTGCTCATGACCCGGGGCGCGTTGACCACCTTCAGCATCGCCAACGACGTCTCCAAATACTTCGCCATCCTCCCCGCCATGTTCGGCGTCCTTTACGCCGCCAAGGCCGGCGAACACGGCCCGCTGGACAAGCTCAATATCATGTATCTGCATTCGCCGCAAAGCGCCATCCTCAGCGCCGTCATCTTCAACACCCTCATCATCGTCGCCTTGATTCCGCTGGCCTTGCGCGGCGTCAAGTACAAGCCGCTCGGCGCCGCCGTCATCCTGCGCAATAACATGCTCATTTACGGCGTCGGCGGCATCATCGTGCCCTTCATCTTCATCAAACTGCTGGACCTCATTTTGGTCGCCGCCCATCTGGTCAATTAATACCGAACCATCCCCGCTAATTTATGAAACTCCTCATCCAATCCATTCGCCAGACGGTCCTTTGGACGATTCTCTGCGGCCTGGCCTATCCCGCCGCCATGACACTTATTGCCCAACTGGCTTTCCCGGAGCAAGCCAACGGCAGCCTCGTCCGGCGCGAGGGCAAAATCATCGGCTCCTCCCTCCTCGCCCAGCAATTCACCGGCTCCAACTACTTCTGGCCACGGCCCTCCGCCTGCTCTTACGGCACGGGCGCCGCCGGATTGGTCCCCTCCGGCGCCAGCAACCTGGGGCCGACCAGCGGGCAGTTGCAAACCAACGTCCAGAACAACACCGCCGCCTTCCTCAGCGCCAACAACCTGCCCACCAACACTCCGGTGCCGGCCGACATGGTGTTTGCCTCCGCCAGCGGACTGGATCCTCACATCAGCCCGGAAGCGGCGCACTTGCAAATCGCCCGCGTCGCCGCCGCCCGCGGCCTCAGCCTGGACAAGGTCTCTGTCCTGGTGGACAAATTCAAGGAGGGTTCCCAATGGGGCTTTCTCGGCGAGCCGCGCGTCAACGTCCTTCTCCTCAATTTGGCCCTGGATGAGATGGACCCTAAGAAGCCCGCGCCGGCTGTCCCCGCCAAGACCTAGGGATGGAGCTGTCCACGGGCGGATCGTAAGCCGATGCCTGAGCTTCCGCCCTCCCCTTTCATTTCCTGGCATTCCAGACGGCCATCGTGTCGGCGGAGCCTTGGCTGCGCACCCCGTTGTCGGTCAGAATTTCCTCCGTCGCCGCCGCCATTTCCGCGCGGGGAAAAACCAGCGCTTCGCCGCTGCGATTGTCAAATTCAATGGAGATCATCTCGTCGTGGCAGTCGCGCAGGACTTCGACCAGATGATCGAGGTTCTTGATGGCAATGCCGTTGACCGACTTGACCACTTCGGAGAGCGGGTTGGAATAGCCCTGGGCCAGTTTATGCGGAAAAAGAGGGGAGGAAACCACGACGAGACGTTCGCCCGGAAAGGCCTGCAGGTCCATGGCGCGCTTGAGCAGCGGGCTGCCGGAACTGATCAGGAAGCTGGTCCAAATTCCGCCTTCGCCGTGGGTCAGGCCCTGAAGGAACTCCCGCGTGGCCGTTGAAAACACCAACGGACCATAGACGAAGTAGGAGGGGTAAGCTCCGTCCAGCCCGCCCAGCACCACCGGGAGTTTGGACTGCACCGGCAGGTCCAGTTGCATTTCCCGGCCGGACCGGATGAGGGTGAGAGGGACTTTCCCGTTCCGGGCGGTTTTTTGCACCAGGTAAGTGAAGCGCAGGCGCAGGCTGCCGGATTTGATCATGCCTTCATCATCCACCGCCGTGTCGCCGATCCGGGTGATGACGTCCCATTCCTTGAGCGGATAGGCCGGGTCCGGATTGCCCGGGCGGTGGACCACGATGCCATTGACGGATTTGTCCAGCTTAAGAAAGGCGCGCAAAGCGGGGTTTTCCAACGTCTGGCATTCTTCGAACATGGCCGGCTTGCCCTCGTGCTGGCCCGCCGCCACCGCTTGGAGGAACAATTCGATTTCCTCGCACGGAATGATGTAGCCGATGTTCTCCGCGTTCTGCAGATGGCTGAAGGCCAGCCCGATCATCTTGTCGCCCACCGCCGCCGGCCCGCCGCTGTTGCCGGGATTGATCGCCGCGTCAATCTGGATGCGCAAGCCGGAAACCGGGAAATTGTAGGGGGCAAACTCAATCCGGGAGACAATCCCTTTGGTGATGGAAAGGCTGGAGCCGCCGGTCGGGTAGCCGTACACCATCACCGCCTCCTTGATCTCCGGCAGCTTTTTCGCCCGCTCCAGCGGGGCGTGGGAGTCGAAAAAGGTCTCGTCATCCAGCTTCAGCACCGCCAGATCAATGCCGGGATCTATCGCCACCACGGTGGCCCCAATCTTGTCGCCGGCCTGGTTGGCCTGGATTTGCACCTGGCTGGCGTAATGGACGACATGGGCGTTGGAAAGAATTCGCTTCCCCTCGATCACCACGCCCGAACCGGAAATCTCACTGGGCGAGTCCTTGGTCCACGGATGGAAATAATCCGGATAACGCACCGTCGAGAACACTTTCACCACCGAGTTTTCCACCGCGTCATTCCGGGCGGCGGCCGGCGCCGCCGGGACGGCATTCGTCTCCGCCTTGTCATTTTGGGGCACGGCCCCGGCTGCTGCCAGCGGGAGGACGGAAACGCGCAACGCGGCGGCGGCGAGCAGACCAAAGAAGAGGGGGGAACAACGCGATAAATCACACATAAGCCCATGCTGAAGGCAAGCCTGCCCGGGCGCAACGAAAAATGCCGGGCCTTCCGCAAACGCGGGGCGCCTCTCAGCTATTTGGGCAGCCCCTCCTGGTTCTGATCTTAATCCTAATCCCACTGTCAAGATTAAAATTAAGATTGGGATTAAGATTAAGAAAGGCGCAGCCTACCGGGCCGGCTCCCTCAGGCGGTAACCGATGCCGGCTTCGGTGATGAACAACTCCGGCTTGGCGGGATCGGCTTCCAGTTTCTCGCGGAGATGGGCCATATAGACGCGCAGGTAGAGATTGTGTTCGGCGGCCTTCGGTCCCCACACCTCGGTCAGCAACTGCCGGTGCGTCAGGACGCGCCCGGCGTTGCGAACGAACAGCGCCAGCAAGGAGTATTCCGTGGCGGTCAGCTTCACCGGCTGCCCGGCCACCGTCACCAAACGCCGCGCCAAATCCACCTCCAGCGGGCCGGAGCGGAAGACGGGCGCGTCCGCCCCGGCGTGGGCATGGCGCTGGGCCGCGCGCAGCCGCGCCAGCAGTTCATTGGCGGCAAAGGGTTTGGTCACGTAATCATCCGCCCCGGCGTCCAGCGCGGCCACCTTGTCCTCCTCGCGGTCGCGCACGGACAAGACGACGACCGGAACGCGGCTCCATTCCCGCAGGCGCTTGAGCACGGTCTCCCCGTCCATATCGGGCAGGCCGAGATCCAGCAGGATGATTTCCGGGCGGCATTGCGCGGCCTCGATCAATCCCTCCTCCCCGGTTTTGGCTTCATAAACCTGGTAGCCCTGGGCTTCCAGCATGATGCGCAGCAGACGGCGGATTTGCAGTTCATCATCAATGATGAGCGCCACCACGGATTTACCTTTATTGGCGGACGCGCTCACCCCAAGATAATGAAGGCGGTTTTTGACTTTCCCGCCAGTCCCGGTGCTGCCGTTTGTCTCCGGTTCAATCGCATGGGTGCCGTTCTATTGAGATTTGGACTGCAAATCATTTATCACAGCAGCAGCCCTGTTGTCCATGAAGGTTGCGCGTTTTAATGGATTTATGATGGAATCCGCCAGCTTTCTGATTTCCCACTAATTGAATGGCGCTTAGATAAGGAATTCGGGTTCTTCGCTGCTTTCGGTGGATTTCTTCCGTCAGGACAACCGCTGGAAGTAGCGCAGGGTTCGCTCCCGAGCATTGCTCCGTTACAGCCGTTACATCGTTACACCTGTTGCACCACAAGCACTTACGCATTTTAGAGCCGTTACACCCCCGTTACATGCCGTTACATCTTCGGAGGTGTTAAAATACCCATGCTTTGCACAATATTATCGGTAACCCCTTCCAGCGCTGCCGTTTCCATGATGACGGCCATGCGGCGCTCGTGCTGCACGGCCGCCAGTTCAGCCCTCGCCGCACCTCCATGCCGTCGGCCACCATCCCTAAACTACCTGTTAGGTACTGGCTTGACCCAGCCGGCCTGCCTGGCGCTGCGGTAGGCCGCTTCCATGACGCTGACCCGCGCGGCGGCTTCCCCTGGCGCGACCAGGTTCGGGGAGGGCTTGCCAGCCACCGCATCAACGAATTGATCCATCGGCTCGGGCAGAGGCGCGGGAAGTTTCGTCCACGGCTCCTTGCCGTCAGCCCCTTCGACCTTCTTGCAGGTGAAAAATAACTTGCCCCGGTCAATGTAGGCCTGGCCTTCCGTGCCGCTGATCATCAATGAAACCGGGTCGGCCAGGTCCACCCAGCCGGCGGCCAGTGTCCCCGTGATGCCGTTTTTGAATTTCAACAAGGCCTCGCCGGATTCGTCGCAGTCGCCGTAATTGCCCGTCACCACTTTAATGTCCGCCGCGACCGCGTCCACGCCGCCGAACATCCACATCAAAATGTCCAGGGAATGAGTGCCCAGGTCGCCAAAGGCGCCGACGCCCGCGATTTTCGGATCGGCCATCCAGCGCCAGTCCGTGTCAAACCAGCGAGCCAGGGAGCCATTGTGGCAAGTGGAGCCGCGCACGCGCGTGATCTTGCCAAAAGCGCCCTGCTCCACCTGTTGCTTCAAAAACAGGATGGATGAGCCGGTGCGCATGGCATAGCCCGTGGTAAAAATAACGTGCGCCTTCTCCAGCGCCGCCGCCATGGCGTAGCTTTCCTGCGACCCGATGCCCATCGGTTTCTCGGCAAACACATGCTTGCCGGCGGCGGCGGCGGCCAAAACCAATTCAGGGTGGCGGTTGGTTTCCGAACAAATGACCACTGCTTTGACTTCGGGGTCGGCCCAAATCGTCTTGTCGTCATCCACCACTTGGCCGCCCAGCGTGGCCGCTGCCTTGGTGGCGCGCGCGCGGTCATGGTCCCAGACATATTTTACGTTCACCTCCTTGCGCTGCTTCAAAAGGCGGATGTAGTTGGGCGTGTGAATGTGGGCCGCGCCCGCCAGGGCGAACACCAGTTTGGGCGGATTCTCCTGCCCCAAGGCCGCCAGAGGCCCGCCCACCAGGGTGGCGGACGCGGCCGCCTGCCCTAGTGTCTTGATAAATTGCCGCCGGGCAAGCGGTGCGGAGATTTCTTCAGTCCGATTCAGGCTCATCGGCTGGGCGTGGCGTTTCAGGCCAAAAGGTTCTTGAGCAGGATCAGCGCGCTGCGGCGGACTTGCTCGGATTGGTTTTCCAAAACCCGGTACTGTTCAACCCATCCGGGATTGGCCTGGCTGCGTTCGCACCAAAGGGATTTGAGGACGCGCTCGGTGCGTTCGACCTGTTGCAAGGCCGAAGCCAGGGACTCGCGGCCTTCCGGCAGGTCGGAGATGTCGCCGACGAAAAACCGGCTGATGCGCTGGCGGAAGGTCACCGCCTGCAACAACATCACCACCGTCTGTTCGTGGGCATACCAGCGGCGCCGCAGGGCCTCGCCCAGGAAACCGTGCCGCACGGCGAAAAACTCCGAGCGCGGGCGCTGGGTGTATTGGCGGATCTGCTGCGCCTCGGCTGGAAACCAGTTGTAGAGCAGGGCGAAGGTTCCGTAGGTGTCAATCAGTTGCTTGGAGTTGTCGTGGCTGGTCTCGATCTCCCCGATGCACAAGTCCTGCTTCTGTTCCAGGCAGATTTCCGGCAAGAGGTGCAGCCGGCAAAGGATTTCCAGGCCGACCGGAGTGCCATAATTGAAGTCGCCGGGGATCAGCCAGTACCACATCCTCCTCCCCGCCTTCCTCAAAGGCCTGGCCCAGCCCCGAGTACCACATCTGACAGGTGTCCACGCACCACGCGTCCAGGATTCTGGAGTGGCGGGCCACGGCGTTTTGCCGGAAATCCAGGTAGCGTTGGTTGGCTTCGTTGGCGAAATGGGTCTTGCGGTCCAGCACGGTGATGGGCTGGGTGTATTTTTTGGTTTCCGCGCCCAAACGGGCCACCAACTGGTAAAGCGGTTCCAGGTCGGCGTAATCGTCCGGTTGCTGGAAGGGATAAATAACCACGGGATGAATTCGGCCGCCCGGCGCGGCCGCGGATTTGGTCTTGGGGGACGCGGGTTGTTCTGCCGGTTTGGCGGCCGCCGTGGTGTTCATGGCTCGATTATAAACGAAGGCGGCCGTGTTTCAAGGCGTTATCTTTGGTAAACCGGCAGCAGTTGGTAGGGCGGGGTCAGCGAGAGCACCGCCAGCGCCGTTGTCAATTCATCGCCAAACTCGGCCAGATCCGGTTCCGACCGCCAGGAACCGTTCGGCGATTGGGCTTTCACAATAAGTTCCGCCATCGGCGGATACATTTGCTGCCAGTAGCGCCCGCCCAGTTGGGCCGCCGCCTGGCTCCAGTAAAAGGTGCTATAGATGAATTTGTCGTGGCCTCCCAGGATCTCCCCATACCCGCGGTAGGGATGGGCCAGCAGCCAGTCGCCCGCCGCCTGCGCCATCTTGGTTTGATGTTGTCCCGCCATGGCCAGCGAAACAATGCCGGCGCCCGTCAAGCCGCGGCCCATCCCATTCTCACCCGCCCCGGCGGCGGCGTAGGTGAAGCCTCCCGCCTTTTCATTCCAGCAGCGGCGGACGAAGGCCATGGCCTCGTCCACATATTGCTGCGGCACGTCGAACTCCGAGTTCCGGGCCGAGCGCAGAAACATAAGCTGCCACGCCGTCACCGAAAGATCCGAGTCCGGGGAACCGTTCACCCGCAGATAGCGCCAGCCCCCCCGATCTTCCGCCGCTTTGGAACGGGTCTGGAGAACGCGGGTGAATTGCAGGGCCTTCTCGATCGCTTGTCTGACCGCCTCGGCCCGCGGGCCGGCCGCCTGCCCGTATACCTCGGCCAGCATCAGGCCGGAGATGCCATGATTATAGGACGCGGTGTGGGAGGCCCGGCGCATCTGATACACCGGGGCGGGGGCCGCGTAGGAGAACAAGCCGTCCGGCCTCTGGCAGGCGATGACAAAATCAATGGCCCGATTGAGTTGCCGGCCATAAGGTCCAACCCCCGGCTGATGCCCCCGGGACAAAAAGGCCATCACCGCCAGGCTCGTCACCGCCGGCTGCCCCTGGGGCAAGGTGGGAAATGAGCCGTCCGCCGCCTGCCGCGATGCCAGCCAAGCCAAAGCCCGGTCCACGCCATTCTCCACCTGACGCCATTGGGCGGCGGGCAACACCGCCGCCAAGGGCGGGGTCGTGCCCGCCGCAACCGGGATCTCGTGCGCGCCGCCGTCTCCCGCCCGCGCCGCCGCGGCGGAAAACATGAGCAAAGCCAGAAGAACGGGCGCCCGGCCGCGGCCCTGGTTTTGTTGACAATGGTCCATCTCAGCGCTGATCCACGGGCCACAGTTGATAGGCCAGGTTGAAGCGCGAAGCCAGCTTGAAAGGAGCAATCCCCAGGGACTGGAGTGAGACAAAATTCTTCAAAATCCCCAAAGAAACCCTTTCCCCCCATCCGGCAGGCGCGCCAGCGATGTCATCCGCCCGGCCGGCCATCCGTGCGGCGTTTCGCCACGACATTCGCTCCGCCCGGCTGGGGAAGGCTGCCTCCTCCATCCGCGCTTGGGCCGCGCTCCACTCCGTAATGGAAGCCCGTTTCATCTTCGTATGCAATGGGAACATGCCTTTTGAGCATGGCGTCTCGAACCCTGCGCAGATGGGCAAACAGCGGCCGTGTCAAGCAACGCTGCAAAACTTGTCTCAAACCCCACATCCCTCGTTTGATCCCCCATGGCTGTAAGGAGCGTAAAACGTGCATGGCGCTGCTGGTCCGATTTCTCTCTGCTGTTTTGCGATACTGCTTTCAGCCGGGAGCCTGCACGAGTAAAATGTATTCTTTCTTGTTCACGCCTTATGCGCCGGTTATTCACATGGCACCTGTTGACAAAAAAAGCCGGGGCCGGCAACTGACGGTGAGTAAGGCAAGAAAGTTGATCCTCCATGGGCGGGACGCGCCGACCGCTAAGGGGGTGAAACAAACTGACCCGTTTGGACGGGGGGCGCATCCAACCGTGGCGCAAGCCAGCGCAGGACGCGCCCCGTCAAGCCCGGCACACCCCCGCAACAAACGCCGGCGTGTCCGTGCGGCAAGCGCCCGATGTCGGGCCGCCCCCGCGCCTGCCAGAGGGCCTCGACCTCATTCTTCGGCACGAACGCATCATGGATTCCTTCGGTCAACAATATATTCTCCTTGGGGATGGCGCGCTGGCCCAAGGTCAAATTCAGCGCCGTCAGATTCAACATCTCGCGCACCACAAGCATCCTCTGCAACCTCGCCCGAAGACTGCGCCAAACGGCCCTTTGCTCCATCCAGGGATGCATGCGCACGGGCAATTACCAGCAGGGGGCCGCGCGAAATGCCAAACTTTTTGGCGCGCAGCGCAGCCGCACGGCGAGTTTCTCGGCAGGTGCTGAATCAGAAACGGAGTGCGCTTTGGGCCAAGTTGTGGCAAGGATGGGGGTATGATGAATCTGCCTCCCATCAACCGCCGCGACTTTGTGCGCCTGACTGCGCTTGCCACTGGCAGCCTGGCCGCCATTTCTTTGCCCGCCGCCGCCGCTGTGCCCGCGGTGCCTGGCCGCCGCCTGGAACGGCTGGCCGCCGGCGCCAATGTCTGCCGCTGGTTCCGCTCGCCCCGCAATGAATCCGCCGAACATTTCAGCGGCTACATCCCGGAGGCCGAGGCGGCGTTGATGGCCCGCCTGGGGCTCAAGCACGTCCGCCTGTGCGTCGCGCCCCGGGTCATCATGAACCCGGGCACCGGCGACGTGCGGGAGGACCGCGCCAAATACTTGGAAGCGGCCATCGAGCGGTTTCACCGCGCCGGCCTGCTGGTCATGGTGGACATTCATAACGAGGACCGCGCCGTAGAACTTGACCCTGCCTGGCCGGACGCCTTTGTCCGGTTCTGGGGATTGCTGGCCGGGCGGCTCTCCCGGTTCGACCCGGAACTCACCATGCTGGAAATCATCAACGAGCCGGTGTTCGACCGGCGCGAGGAGGAGTGGAATACCCTCAATGCCCGCCTGGCCGCCGTCATCCGGCAAAATGCGCCGCCGCACACCATCGTCTCTACCGGTGCCAACTGGGGCGGCATTGACGGGCTGACCAAGCTCAAGCTGCTCCCGGATAGCAACGTGATTTACTCCTTCCACTGCTACGATCCATTCCCCTTCACGCACCAGGGAGCCACGTGGACTGCCGACAGCGTCAAGCCTCTGCGCGGCGTGCCCTACCCCTCCAGTCCCGAGGCGGTGGCGCCGCTTCTGCCTGCCTTGGAGGCGTCGCCCGCGTCCAGGAGAATGGTGGAGAATTACGGTAACGAGCGCTGGAACAAGGAAAAGCTGGCCGCCCGCTTCCGTCAGGGCATCGAGTGGGGCGCCAAAAACCAGGTGACGCTCTATTGCGGCGAGTTCGGCGTTTATCCCCCATACTGCAAGCCGGAGCACCGGGCCAACTGGTTCCGCGACTTCGGCGAGGTGCTCGCCGCCAGCCACATCGGCTGGGCCGTATGGGGCTGGGACGAGGGCTTCGGCCTCAACCGCAGAATGGTGAATGGCAAGACGGTGGTGGACGCGGTGGTCGCCCAGGCCCTGGGGTTGAAGGAGAACTGATCGCTGAAAACATTCCTGGTCGCGGGAAAGGTCAAGACGCCCGCATGCTACCTATATGAACCAAAACAGTGTGTCTGCCGTCACGGACTGCAAATTCTTGAAACGCGGCCTTGTGGCCGTTGTCGTCGGCGTGGTGTTGCAACTGGCCGCCGCACCGTCCCCGGCCGCCGCCGCCCAAGGCGCCGGTCCGCTGGACAACCTGGACAAGCCGATGGAGGGCCGCTCCATGCGCGCCACCTCCACCATGCGGGAGGGCGAAGACCGGCGCATGGGCCATGAAAAGCTCTTCCCCAAGGCGCCGCCGCGCGGCGATTCCAACGAACTGAGCAACATGGATAACTTCCGGGTCGCCCCCGGCCACACCCATGTGCTGCTGGATGAAGCGGGACCCGGAGTCATCAACCACATCTGGATGACTTTTCTCGGCCCGGAAAAGCAGGATTGGGCCAGAAACGGTTCGGCCACCCATCAGGAGATGCTCCTGCGCATCTATTGGGACGGCCGCGCACGGCCGGGCGTGGAGGCGCCGGTGGGGGATTTCTTCGCCAGTTGCTTCGGGCAGCGGCACGAGGTCATCAGCCTGCCGGTGGTTGTTTCGGATGGCTCGGCTTACAATTGCTTCTGGCCGATGCCTTTTCGGAAATCGGCGCGAATCGAGATCGTCAACCAAAGCCAGAAGCCGTTGAGTTTGCTCTACTACAACATTGATTGGGTGAAGAAAAAGAGCCTGCCCAAGGACACGCCCTACTTTTACGCGCAATACCGCCAGGAGTACCCGGTCGGGCACGGCCAGGATTATTTGATACTGGACACAAAGGGCAAGGGCCACTATGTCGGCACCGTCCTGGCCGTGCGCACGCGCAGTCCGGCCTGGTTCGGCGAGGGGGACGAGAAGATTTATATTGACGGGGAGAAGACGGCTTCGATCTGGGGCACGGGCACGGAGGATTACTTTCTGATGGCGTGGGGGCTGCGGCCTTGCAACACGCCTTACTATGGCTGCCCGTATTGCGATCAATGGGGCATTGTGGGCGGGCACGCCGAGGCCTATCGCTGGCATATCAACGATCCGATCCTCTTCAACACGGGCATCCGGGTGACGATGGAACATTGGGGCTGGATGTCACCGGATGAAAATCCGGAATATAAAAACACGAGCTGGAACGAGCGGGAGGACGACTATGCCAGCGTGGCGTTTTGGTACCAAACCGGCGAGCCGACCTTCGACTGCCGCGCGCCCGACGCCAGCCAGCGGCGGCTGCCCAGCCTGGAACGTCTTATCGTGGCGGCGACCAATTTCGCGGACGCCCGCTTCCATGGCGAGGGCCATGCCCGGCCGCAACAACTGGACTTTTACGAGGACCCGCAACTGCTTTACCAACCGGCCGCCGCCCGGGGAGCGTGGCTGGAAATGCGTTTTACAGTGACCAACAAAGAGCCGGTGCGTCTGCTGCTCAACCTGACCAAGGCGCCGGACTTTGGCCTCTATCAGGCCTCGCTCAACGGGGTGAAGCTGGGTGATCCCCTGGATTTTTACAGCGCCAGGATTGTCAACGAGGAATCCCATTTGCTGGACTTCTGGCCCGATCCGGGCACATACACCTTGCGTCTGGAATGCACCGGCAAGAACGGAGTTTCCAGCGGCTATTTCTGCGGCATCGAGTCCCTCCGTTTGCGCGGACGCCGTCCGCGGGTCACCGAAATGGCCCACGACAAAGACAAGGATTGGCGAAAGGATCCAAAGCTCTACGACTGAAGTTGCGTCCGCGGTTCCAATGTTAGTGCGCCCGCAATCCGTTATCTTTTGAAATCAAATCATGAGAAAGCCACTTCATGAGGCGGGGCCAAGCCGGTCAAATCCCTGGACGGCTGGGAGGGGGCGAACCAGCTCAAATGGTTGGCGACGGCGGCGGTCTCTGGGGCGGCTGAGTGTCCAAGGATTCGGAGGCTGATTCGTTTCGGATGAGTTTTGCTTCGTCGTAAACGGTGCTTCGGCAGAAAAAGGATTGCAATTGAAAGCGAAAAGAGCATATTAAGACAAGCCACCATGGCCGCAGGCTTTCAGCGGACTTTCCCGGTCTGCGAGGCATTTCGCGAGTCGTCGTGGACTTATGAAGGCGCGGGTGCGATGCCCGCGCCGAATTGTTTGCCAGAACAATTATGATTGCCTCTTCCGAGGCAAACGGGCAGATAAAGGGCATGGCTAAAACACCTAAAAAGGCAAAACGAACACCCAGCGCAGCGTTCATGAAACCGGTCACGCCAGACGAGAAGCTGGCCCTGGTCGTGGGTGAGAAACCCCTACCCCGGACCGAGTTGACGAAAAAGCTCTGGGCCTACATCAAAAAGAACGGGTTGCAGGATAAAAAGGTGCGGACCCAAATCAACGCCGACGAGAACTTGAAGGCTGTGTTCAACGGCAAAAAGCAGGTCAGCATGTTTGAGATGACCAAGCTGGTCTCCGGGCACTTGAAGAAATAGGGGCTGGGGTAAGAGCCTGCCGGCTCCGTCGGTCTGCCAGGCGGCCGCCCCGGGCCGATCTTTTTCCGCAACGTCAAGATTTGGCCCAGCCCGGCCAAATAAAACGGCGTGATCC
This sequence comes from uncultured Verrucomicrobiae bacterium, assembly GCA_963707025.1. GTDB lineage: Bacteria > Verrucomicrobiota > Verrucomicrobiia > Limisphaerales > Palsa-1400 > JBEKOF01. Next base: position 222,045 of record CAVPOM010000017.1, read on the forward strand.
GAGGCCATTTTGTTTTATGCGCGCGTCGTTTCGCTCAACAGAGTTCGATCCCACAGCACCCCCGTCTCGTCAAACGCCGGTGATCCGCTGTCTGCCCCTGGCGGCCTTTGACGACCGCGACTTGGTGGCGGTGCGCGCGGCCTTTGCGGCGGCGGCGCCCTGCCCGCTGGGCCAGGCGTGGCGCGCGGCGGTGGAACCCGGCTTTGCGCCGGGGCATGTCCGCACCGGCTGGCGGGAGGATTCGTTGCGGCTGTTCGCTGAATTAACCGACCACGACATTTTCAGCGACGCCACTGCGCTGAACCAGCGGATGTGGGAGCTGGGCGACACGCTGGAAATTTTCCTGCGGCCAGCCGGCCAGGCGGAGTATGTCGAGTTTCACGTCACGCCGAACAACCAGCGGTTGCAATTGCGGTTCCCGAACACGGAGGCGTTGCGGCGCGCCCAGACGGCCAATGTGTTCGATGAGTTTCTCCTGCGGGGGGACGTTTTTCATTCCGTGACGTGGGTGCAGCCGGCGAACCGGCAGTGGTTCGTCTATGCCGCCATTCCGGCCGGCGCGGTCTGCGGCCAGGCCAGGCTAACCGCAGGGAGCCGGTGGTGTTTTTCTTTTAGCCGCTACGACTGCACGCGTGGCGGTGGCGGCCCGGTGATTTCCTCCAGCTCCCCTCATTCCGTGGCGGATTTCCATCGCCAGCAGGAATGGGGCCTGCTGCATTTCACGGATTCCGTATAATCCGGAAACCACAAGCCAACAAGGCCGGCGCCAACTGCGCTCCTTCCGGCCGGCGCAAGGCGGCGGTTTTTCATTGGGGAAGCAGTTCTTGCAACATTTGTTTGTCCAGTTGGCCGTTTTCCAGCTTCACGGCCTCCAGAAATTCCTGCATCGCCTCCCGCGTCTCCGCGGTGGCCGGTTTCTGGCGCAGGATCGGGTGGTTAATCCAAGCCATCACCTTTTGCCAGCCGGCGGGAACTTTCACTGTAACCAGGCCGGGATGAGACGTTGGCGCCCTTTTCCAGGACCAAAAAGCCCAGCCGCAGATTTCAGGGTGTTCGTCGAACATTTTAACCGTGGTGCCGATCATCTGGTAATTGTTCTCGCCGAACTCGCCCACCCAAAGGGGCACATTTTGCTTCCGGGCGAGTCGCTGGTAATCGGTCAACCGTTGGCTGCGGTCGTCTCTGAACCAGGTGTAAATGTGAAAACTGTAGGCCAAGTTCGCATCAGGGGGTTTACCGAACATCGAGAAATCGGTGGCCAGACTGCCCCCTTCGATGAATAACAAGTGCTGCTTGTCTTCGGCCCTGATCGTCTGGACCAGTTGCCGGGTCAAATCCGGCAACTGGCTCCATTTCCAATGTGTTGTAACACAATGGGTTGGAGAGGAGAGAGCGGCGGTGGACACCATTTTGGACACCAACTTGGCTATGATGTCAGAATCATGCCAGAATGCTGTCAGGGTTACGCCAGTACGCGCTAACGCGAACGCTCGCACTTCATTTACGATCATACGTTATGAAGCGCTATCGTCTAATCTATCGGGGAATCCGGGATGCCTATTACTGTTTCGACACCCTGACCAAAAAGCGGGAGAGCCTGGGAATCAATGACGCCGGCGAAGCCCAGCGCCTCGTTGAGGCCCGGAACGAAGCCGTCCGCCATGTCGAAATGAACCTGCAAATCGCCCAGGTCTATTTGCAGCACAGCGACCCAACCCTGGCAACCCGCACTTGGCAAAACGTCATGGACGCAATGGGTCCGCTCAAAACCGGCCCGACACAGGCCCGCTGGACATCGGCCATGCGAGACAAGGCATTTGATCTCATCCGCAACCGGAAACTCATCGAAACAGCCTCAGAGCATTTCATGCAGGTCCTGACGACAGGCACGATCTCCACCAACATGTTTTTGCGCCGGCTGCACAACTACGCGAGCGGGATGCACTGGCTTCCCTGGCCGGTGCTGCCGAAACGCCTCTGGCCTACCGTGAAGCACAAGGAACGCCGGGCGATTACATTTGAGGAACACCTGAAAATCATTGACCGCGAACACAACCCGGAAATCCGGGCGTATTATCAATTTTTGTGGCACTTGGGCGGCTCGCAAACGGACATCGCGGAGTTGACCGCCGGGGACATTGACTGGAAAGACCATACCATTTCCTACCAACGCCGCAAAACCAGCGTGCCGGTGATTATCACCTTTGGCGCGGAGGCTGCGAGCTTGTTGGAGTCGCTTCCGAAGTTTGGCCCCTTGTTCCCACGCATGGCACGAATCAAAGAAAACCATCGCGCCAAGATGTTCATTAAGCGGCTCAAGACGGTAGGGATTACCGGCATTTCCATGCACAGCTACCGTTACGCATGGGCAGAGCGGGCCAAGACCGTGGGAATGCCCGAACGGTTCGCGCAGCAGGCGCTTGGGCACAGTTCCAAAGCGTTTGCGCGGGCGTATTCCAAAAAGGCCAAAGTCATCGTTCCCTCATTGGAAGACTACGAAAGGAAAATCGTGCCGATGCAGCTGGCGGTGAATCAATAATCGGTCCCTGCCAAGGGCAATTCTTGGCAGGACTACACCGCCTCGGACAGAGCGAGGAGCGGGGAGTGCCCATGTTCCGAAGTGTTCCGGGAGTGGCTTTTCTGGCGCACGTTTCTTTTGTGCCAGTGCTGGCTGATGGTGTTCGTCATCTTTGCCAGCCATGCCCGGTCTTTGGTCAATTCCGCAACCTCTGCCGTGGAAAAGAACTTGACGGCGTTTTGTGGCGGGTTTCCGAGGGGTTTCAGCAGACGAGTTGAAGTCAGGATCGGCATGTCATGGAACTGGCAACCGAGCACCCAGGCCGCTTGTTCGACAGTCAGCCGGGCCGGGAGCTGCCCAACCAACGACAGAAATTGATGTTGCTCGTCTTTCATTTGAGTTTGTAATCCTTGATTGCCGGATGCCGGTTTTAATACTGCCGGGGGGAACCGCCCACAATCACGCCACGGAACGGAGAGCGGCTGGTGGCGTTGCCATTGCGCCAGGCTTCGTGAACGCCGGATAAGGCGCCGCGCTCGTTTCCCGTGCCATATCCCATGAAATTGGTGACGGCCAGAGACCATCTGTTTGCTCGTTGGGAAAGCGCCGACGGCAAGGAACGGTTTAACATCGAAGCCACAGGGCAAGGGCTGACGACACCAGAGGACAATTACTACAAGAAGTGGCCGTTCCCGATCACTGAGCAAGACATCAAGGAGAATTCGTACTTCAAATCGCTCACGGCAGCCGAAGATTTATCGCTTTTTCTCGAAACACGCGGACATTGTTAAGAGCGCCGCTCGTCTTCGCGAAGCCCGGGAAGCATATCACGAAGCACAGACATTGACTCCGCAATGGCCTGAACACCAATTTTTTTTGGCACTACTCCAACCCAGGGTTATCCCATCCTACGCGATGCCCTCCGTCCATCCCGCGCAATCCCCGCAAGACCCGGTGGCATTTGTTAACACCATGAATAAGTACAACCGGGGCATGATGGAAACCCGACAGCATGCCGGACAGCCACCCCCAACAGATACATCGAAGCTCACTCCCAATGTCACCATTCAACCCCCATAAAATATGAACTTGAAAAATAAAATTCTTCCTTTTGTGCTCCTTTCTATTGGTTTGTTGACATCAAACCAAGCAATCGCCTTTTACAATCCGCAAACTGGTCGTTGGTTATCAGGGACCCAAAGCGAGAGGATGCCGGACTCAATCTGTATAACATTTGCAGGAATGATCTCATAAACATCTACGATGTCAAAGGACTTTCGTACGAAAATGCGGGTTTAGTGGGCCGCCTATTAGTGCTACTGCCTGAAAAAGGCCAAGGTTGAGCCGGACAGTGATTATGAAAAGACCAGCGACGGTGGCGGTACGAGCTCAGGTCTGCTTGTAGTTACTCGAGGTCAGTGACGAGACCGTTTAAGTGCGACTGTCCTAAACTAAAGTGTGCATCAACATTCACAACCAACACTGTCCCTGAGTATATATAAAGACGGAGGACTCAGAAACCGGCGCCTATCTGTGGCTCGCTGGCCCCCCAGGGCCGTGGCCGCCTATACCAACTACTCTAGGAGAAACTCTTCTTGAGGTGATATTGGACATGTCATTTGCCCCAATCCAATAAACTTGGATGAGGCAGCTAAGATGAATGCCTTAATCAAAAAGTATCTTCCGAGTCCCACAGATATCGGAACAACATTGCTCAAAGACATGCCCACGCGGTGGTGTTGGCCTGTCGTGCTCGGCGGCAGTGTCCACAATGACAAAACCGGGCAAAAGATTCTCGAGATTCAACCGCATATGGGTTTTGGCGGCGGCCTTGCGCGGGCGGTGGTTGGCCCAGTCCAGGCAGTTGGCCACCAGTCCCATGGTCGTGCTATCAATCACATGGATGCGTTGCGCGTCCAGCAAACTGACCGTGTGACTCCACGGACTGAAGGTGCGCGACTTATCACCCCGGTCTCCCGCGCTATTTTGGAGACTCATGCGCAGGAATGAGATTGCAAATCTGGCGCAAAACGTTAAACCGGGACCGTGTCGGTTTGATTTTTTTGTTTTTCATGCCTGCCTTGTGGCAGGTTCAAATGGTCAAGCCAACACTTTTTTCCAATTTCCTGTGGGATGGCTGTGAAAATCAATGGCTTGCAAGTTATCCCCGCTCTGCGGGTTGTTTCTTTGTTTCCTCTTGCGTCATCTTCTTTCTGTTCAATTCCTAGCAAATTTAGCAAATCTTTTAGCACATCTTTAACGCCCCGCCCGGCTTGCCAAACATCAGCATGAGGGCAAGGCCAAGGACGCAAAGGAATTTTGGCAAATCATGCTCACAACCGCCAACGGCAAAATTCTCAAGATGCGCGCCGCTTAAGTCTCTTGCACCCGTAATCGCCTCTGCTAACATGACCTTTCGATTAAACTGATTTGACTTCAATTTTGCACGCTGACGTTCCCTGAGCACAAATCTAATGTTCAACAGTTTCATCATTGAGTCCAACTTAAACTCCTCAAGGTCATAAGTTTCGCCGCGCCAGGGTCCACGCGGAGAGCAACGCATTGGCGTCACTTGCGCTCGCTCCGAACTCACGGCCCAATTCGTTGAATCTCCCGGGTGATTTCCACCTGAATAAATTGACCTTTCCAGATTTTTGAGCCGCCAGAGCTGTAGCGCCGATTCTTGCAACCAGGGTTGCGATCAACACCTGAAGTTCGACAATAAACCCTTCAGGGCCACTTTTGTCCATCGCCCTGCCGCAGTTCACTGCTTGTGCCCATTCAAAGTCGTCCTTCGTGTATGGCGTCTTGTATTGTGAGATCGGTGGCATTGAAACGTCATTGCGGAGAAGCCAGTCCAGGTCAACGTGTGTTTCGTGTGAAATTTTGTCGGCGAGTTCCGGCGTAAGTCGGTAGTTCGGGTCCAGCTCTATCATCTGAATCGTTCGTCCTGACTTGTTGACCATCTTCCCAAACTTAGCTTGTGTTAAGCCTATTATCTTACGCAAGATCGCGAGCGTGTGTCTCTCTGGTGATCGTCTCATATTAAAATTCAAGTGTCTTCCATATTCTAAAGCCCACATCTATAGGCATTAAAAGCATTAAAAGTGAAAAAAATGGATTGCAGGGGAGTTTAGGAATGTCTATAGGTATTACCTATACACAATAAAATTGATATTTCCAAGCTGGTTGATGGCAATGGCCTTCTGGAAGCTCTTTTTACAAATCTTGCCGGCCCACGGTGCGGTGGCTGCGAGAGCAACAAAGGCTGGCCGAATTCCACATACCCGATGCGGCAGGGTGGTCTTTTTTGATCCAGAGAAGGTTGGTACGGCGCTGTTTCCGAAGGACTAGCCAGTGGGCAGGACATCTCGAATTAACGGCGAATGAAAACACGAATGCCAGTTTGTGCCACGCCACTAGGAGACGGGTACATGAAATACCTCGCCCCCGTTGCAAACGGGGACGAGGCCGAAAAACACCACCCACCCACCACAGCGGAGGACTTCGATGACTAAT
>CAVPOM010000018.1:0-752680 GCA_963707025.1 uncultured Verrucomicrobiae bacterium
ATCGAACCCTCATGACCAGCTTGGAAGGCTGGAACTCTGCCATTGAGCTACACCCGCGCCATTTATCCCCTTATTCTAATGAGCGCGCTTGCCTTGTCAATTCCTCTGCGCCATAATCCCGTCCCGATGAATTTGCCGAAATCGCTTCTCGTCGCGGGCGGACGCGTGATTGATCCGGCCAATGGCCTGGATGCCGTGGCCGATGTGCTGATTGTGGATGGAAAAATCGCCGCGGTCGGCCCCGCCGCCGCCGCGCAGGCCCCGCCGCACCTGGCCCGCTTTGAGGCCGGGGGAAAGGTGGTTTGCCCCGGCCTGATTGATCTGCACGCGCATTTGCGCGAACCGGGGCAATCGGCCAAGGAAACCATCGCCACCGGGACGGCGGCGGCGGCGCGCGGCGGATTTGCCTCGGTGGTTTGCATGCCCAACACTTCCCCGGCGATTGACAATGCCGGCACGGTCGCCCTGATTCGGGAGCGCGCGGAACGGGAAGGAAAGGTCAATGTGTATGTGGCGGGGGCCATCAGCAAAAATATCGCGGGCGAAGAACTGGCCTCCATCGGTTCGCTCAAGCAGGCGGGGGTCATCGCCATCACCGATGACGGGCATTGCGTGCAAAACCATGAATTGATGCGCCGCGCCCTGGAGTACGCCGCCATGTTTGATTTGCCGGTGCTGGATCATTGCCAGGATTATTCGCTGGTGACCGACGGGGTGGTGCATGAAGGTTACTGGAGCACGGCCCTGGGCTTGCGCGGCTGGCCGGCTGCGGGCGAGGAATTGATCGTGGCGCGGAACATCCTCCTGGCCGAACTGACCGGCGCGCAGGTGCATTGCCAGCATTTGAGCGCGGCGGGCAGCGTGCAATTGTTGCGCGCGGCCAAGGCGCGCGGCCTGCCCATTTCCGGCGAGGCCTGCCCGCATCATTTTACCCTGACGGACACCGTCCTGGCGGGCAGCGACGTGTTTTGGAGCAGCGACGGCCAAAATATCTTTCCGCCGGCCAGGGGGAACGGCCCCGCTGGCCCTCCTACGATACGAATTTCAAAATGAATCCGCCGCTGCGCACCGCGGCGGACCGCGCCGCCCTGATCGAAGGGTTGGCCGATGGCACGGTGGAGATCATCAGCAGCGATCACGCCCCGCATTGTGATTATGAGAAGGCGGTGGAGTTCGATTATGCTCCTTTTGGGATCATCGGGTTTGAAACCGAATTGGCCCTCTCGCTCATGCAGCTTTACCATGCGCGCCGGCTGTCGCTTTCCGACCTCGTCGCCAAGTTCACCGTCGCGCCCGCCCGTTTGCTGCGGCTGCGCCAGAAAGGCCACTTGAGCGTGGGGGCGGACGGGGACGTGACTGTGTTTGATCCCGATGAAGAATGGGTTTTCGATGTCGCCGCCTCGGCCAGCAAGTCCAAGAACAGCCCGTTTGCCGGATGGAGCTTGAAAGGCCGGGCCAAGGCGGTTATCGTGCGCGGCGGAGTTGTCTTTGCCGGGGAGCCCGTGGGCGAACAGGCGGCCTGCTCCGTTGCGCAGTGAAGCAGAATTGACCGGAAAGGTCTGAATGAGTGTAACGCTGAGAAGAAACACGATGAAAAGAATTGTTTTATGTTGGCTGGGCTGTTGGATGGCTTTCCAACTGTCGGCCGCGGATTTGACCTGGCTGACGAGCGTCCCCGACGCCGAGGCCCAGGCCAAGAAGGAGAACAAATTGGTTCTTCTCAATTTTACCGGCTCGGACTGGTGCCCTAATTGCAAGGATCTGGACACCGAGGTCTTCTCGAAAAAGGAATTCACGGATTACGCCAAAAAAAACTTGGTGCTGGTGGAGGTTGATTTTCCGGCGCAAAAAAAACAGCCCGCCAGATTGGTCAAGGCCAACGACGCCTTGAAAGACAAGTATAAAATCATGGGTTATCCAACGCTCATTGTCCTCAAGCCAGACGGCACCATGCTCTTGAAGGATTTGGGCTATGGGGGCGGCGGACCCAAGGCCGTCATCGCCAAATTGGACGAAGCCAGGAAGAAATGAGGCCGGTGGCGCCGGTGGATTGCCCTGCATGAAAGCCATTCTAGCTCTGGAAGACGGTTCGGTGTTTCACGGCCAGGGCTTTGGCGCGCCCGGGCAGGCCTGCGGCGAGGTCTGCTTCAACACGGCTATGACCGGCTACCAGGAAATCCTGACCGATCCTTCCTACAAAGCCCAGATCGTGACCATGACCTACCCGCTCATCGGCAACTACGGCGTCAACGATCAGAGACGTCGAATCCTGGCAGCCGCAGGTGGCGGGCTTCGCCATCCGCGAACTCTCCCCGGTCGTGAGCAATTGGCGCGCGCAAAGCTCCCTGGCCGCGTATCTGGAAAACAACGGCATCCCGGGCCTGCAAGGCATTGACACCCGCGCGCTCACCAAAAAACTGCGCGTGCGCGGAGCGCTCAACGGCTTCATCGCCTTCCCCGCCGTCCCGGAGGCGGAGGCCGTGGCCCGCGCCCGGAACTGGCCCGGTCTGGCGGGGGTGGATTATGTCAAGGAAGTCACCCACAAAGAATCGTTTCTATGGGACGAAGACGATCAGCGCAGCGCGGCCTTTGAGCTGGCGCGCGGCTCGCATAATTTCCAAAAGCCCTCTCCCTTGCCGCCGGCGGACATTCCCATCGTGGCCTTCGACTTCGGGATGAAATACAACATCTTGCGCCGTCTGCGCCAGCATGGTTTCCGCGTGCGAGTCGTTCCCGCCACCGCCACGGCGGCCGAGGCGCTGGCCTACAAGCCCGCCGGAATTTTTCTTTCCAACGGACCGGGCGACCCTTCGGCCCTGGGCTACGCCGTGCGGGCGGCGGGCGACCTGGTCAAGCACGGCATCCCCGTTTTTGGAATATGTCTGGGGCACCAGATTCTGGGCCAGGCCTTCGGAGGAAAAACCTTCAAGCTCAAATTCGGCCATCGCGGCGCCAACCAGCCCGTTAAGGATTTGCAATCGGGCAAAGTCGAAATCACCTCGCAAAATCACGGATTTGCCGTGGACCCGGCCACGCTGCCGGCGGAAGTGGTGGTGGACCGCATCAACCTCAACGATCAAACGGTCGAAGGGTTCCGCCACAAGACCAAGCCGGTTTATTGCGTGCAATACCATCCCGAAGCCTCCCCCGGCCCGCACGATTCCACGCCGTTATTCGCCCAATTCCGCGCGCTGATCGCCTCAACCTGAGTTAAAATTCTGGAGCGATCAGAACATGGCAGAACGAGATGAAGGCGGTCACCCAGCCGAGGACCGCAAGGGAAGGTTGCTGGCGCCGCAAACCACCGCACACCATCAATAAACCGGCCCAGGAAATCCAAAAAAACCAGATTCGGAGCCAACCCTGCCGTGGATCTTTTGTAAACGTGTCCATGACACTTGACCATTCATCAGCCAACCGTCCGTTTGTCTTTGCGTTTTCAGGTGATTCCGGCCACTTGGAATCCCTCCTCTTCGAGGAAGGAGCGGATTTTGGCGGCTTGGTTGCCCTGAAGTTCGATGCGGCGCTGGCGGATGGCGCCGCCGCAGCCGCAGGTGTGGCGGAGTCTTCGGCCCAACTCCTCGATGGCAGCCAGGCTGATGTGAGGCGCGAAATCGTCAATCACGATGACCACCTTGCCAGCCCGATGGGCGGTTTCGCGCCGCAAGACCACCCGGCCGGGTTTGGCCTGGCGGGCGGCCGGCGCAGAGGCGGACGGGGCGGCGCCGGGAGGCAGGCCTTCGCTGGACAAGCGGGAGAATGGATTATTCAACCCCGGCGAATCGTCTGGAACGAAACGCGGCTTATTTTTTTTGGACATGGCAAGAATGTTGCGGCGGCACCCAACAATCTATAGATTGAGAGCAAGCCGGGTTCAAGAAAAAGGGGAGAGACAAAACGGATTAAGATTAAGATGACGATTAAGATCAAGATTAAGGACGGGAGCGGCCCGGCGGCAACGAACATTGATTTTGAACTCGGAAACCCTGTGTTGGCCGGCGCGCGGCGCCTGCTGGCGCGCCCTGGCCGTCTGCGCGCTGGTCGCGCTGGTGGTCTTCGTGCGGCTGCGCCTGCTCCAAGTTCCCCTGGAACGGGACGAAGGGGAGTATGCCTACGCGGGCCAGTTGATGCTGGAGGGAATTCCGCCCTACCAATTGGCCTGGAACATGAAATTGCCGGGGACTTATGCCGCCTATGCCGTGATGATGGGGCTGTTTGGACAGAGCCCGCGGGAATCCATTTCGGTTTTCTCCTCGCCAACCTGGGCGCGCTGGCGCTGCTCTTTTTTATCGCGCGGCGCCTGGCCGGGGATTGGGGGGCGATCCTGACCTGCGCCTGTTACGCGCTGTTGTCCCTCAGTCCGGGCGTGCTCGGACTGGCCGGACACGCCACCCATCTGGTGACGCTGGCGGCGCTGGGCGGATTTTGGCTGCTCTTGCGCGCCCGCGAAGAAGGCGGCGGCGCGGGTTTGTTTTGGAGCGGCTGCTGTTTTGGGCTGGCGTTTTTGTGCAAACAGCCCGGCCTTTATTTCGGGATGTTCGGCTTTTGCCTGGTGCTGCGCGACGCCACCCGGACCGCGCCTTTGGCCTGGCGGCCGTTTCTGGGCAAAACCGGTTTGTTTTCGGCGGGAATGGTCCTGCCCTTCGCGCTGACCTGTTTGATCCTCTGGCGTCTCGGCACGTTTCAAAAGTTCTGGTTCTGGACTTTCACCTACGCGAAAGTCCACGCCGGCATCTTGAGCGGCGGAATGGCGTGGGACCAGCTCGTCTCGTTTCTGGAAAGTTGCGGCTGGGTGAAATGGTCGTTGCCCTTGGCCGGGGCCGGCCTGGTCTGCCTGCTCCGGGAAAAAGACAAGGCGGACCGAAAGTTTATTCTCACCACCCTGCTGGCGTTTTCCCTGCTGGCCTTTGCCGCGGCGTTTTATTTCAGCCGGCATTATTTCATCGTCATGCTTCCCGTGGTCAGCCTGCTCAGCGCCATCGCGGTGACGGCGGCGGCGCAGGCCCTGGCCGGGGCGCGGCTGGCGGCGGTGCGTCTGGCCCCGGCGGCGCTGTTTGTCCTGGCGTGCGCGGGTTTTGTTGTCAAACATCGCGCCATCTGGTTTCAAATGAGGACGGAGGATGTTTGCCGGGCCACTTATGGCCGCAATCCATTTCTGGAATCGGTGAAAATCGGCCGCTATATCCAGGAACATTCCGCGCCGGATGCCCGCGTGGCGGTGCTCGGCTCCGAACCGCAGATTTATTTCTACGCCCACCGCCATTCCGCCAGCGGCTTCATCTATATGTACGACCTGGTGCAGTTGCACCCTTACGCCAGCCAATTCCAGCGGGACATGATTGGCGAAATTGAAGCGGCCAAGCCGCAGTACTTGGTGAGGGTGGATGTTTCCAGCTCCTGGCTGGCCTGGCCCGGCGCGGACAAAACCCTGAGCGACTGGGGCGGGAAATATATCCGCAATTTCTACGTGCGGGCCGGCAGCGTCTATATTTATCCGACGCGCAGCGATTACCTTTGGGACGGCGCGGCGCAGGTGGAAAGAAACGACACGGATTTCCTGGTGGACGTGTATAAGAGAAAGGACAACTTATGAAGATAGGCATCGGTTCCGATCACGCGGGCTTCGAGTACAAGGAAAAAATCAAGGCCTTCCTGCAAAGCCTGGGCCATGAGGTGCGGGATTTCGGCACCGACAGCCTGGAGCCGGTGGATTATCCGCGCTTCATCCGTCCGGTGGCGGCCGCGGTGGCGGCGGGCCAATGCGAGCGCGGCATCGTGCTGGGCGGTTCGGGCAATGGCGAGGCGATTACGGCCAACCGGGTGCGGGGCATCCGCTGCGTCCTGTGTTGGAACCTGGAAACCGCGCGCCTGGGCCGCCAACACAACGACGCCAACATGCTTTCCCTGGGCGAGCGCATGGTGCCGCTGGAACTGGCCCTGCAGATTGTCCAAGTGTGGCTGGACACGCCCTTCGCCGGCGGCCGCCACGCCCTGCGCATTCGGGAGATTGACGAACCGTAGCAGCCTGGCCGGCGGACTCAGCCGCCTTCCCTGCGAGACCAATCTTCCACCGCAACGCCAGGCAGATTACAAAAATCCCGGACGTTGAGCGTGGCCAACGTCAGCCCATGTGTCCGCGCCGTGGCTGCGATGAGCAAGTCGAAGTCTGACAGGACGCGCCCGTTCACCCTGGCCCAAGCCTTAAGAAAAGCGAAATGCCGGGCCACGCCGGAGTCCACCCCCAATGTCCTCAACCGGTCTTTCAGCAATGCGTGATAAAGAGCGGTCAGTCTTTCGGATTTTTTCAATTCCAACCCGTAAAGCAATTCGGCTTCAGAGATGGTTGAAACCGCCAGAGTGTCATCCCCCTGCGCCGCCCACCGTTCCTGGACCGGGAGCAGCGGCCTGGGCTTGATGGGCTGGCAATATACCGATGTGTCCAGCAAATGCGAAAGGGCCACCGTTACTTCTCCAGCGGATTGCGCCAGGCTTGCCGGGAGCGGCGCGGCAGATTAAATTTCTCGCGCAGCGGCCCATGTTTTTTTTCCCAGTCCCGGCGGGCGCTCCAGACCGAGGAACCGGCGGCGTGGCCGGAGGGGATCGGCTCGAGCCGCGCAATCGGGCGGCCGCGCCGCGTGATGACCACCGGCTCGCGTCGTTTGGAGACTTGTTCGCAAACCTCGGAGAATCTTGTTTTCGCCTCAAAAAGGCCAATCGTTGTCATTTCATCCAACCTACCAACCTGTTGGTTGATTCACAAGAGGATTCTTCCCGCCGCTTTGATCAAGCGGCGCGCAAGAACCGCATCCAACTGTCGCCGTGCCTGAGGATTTTGGTTTCCTCCCAGGTGGCGGGGACGCTCAAGGTGTCGCGCCGGGCTTGGCCCAGAATGAAGAGCCCGCCTGCGGCAACCAGCCCGGGCAAGGCGGGGTGGTCGAGCAATTGCTGCGCAAAGGAGGTGGAACGGCGGCCGGTGTTTTTTTCGCCATAGGGCGGATCGGCGAAAAGCAGATCGAATTGTTGACTGGCCGCGGCCATTTGGCCGATGGCGGCCCAGGCATCCTGCACCCGGAGGTCGAGGCGGCCGGGGGGGAGGCGGGCCAGTGCCAGGTTTTGGCGGATGAATTGGGCGTGGCGGCCGGATTTCTCGACGCAGACGGCCTGGATGGCGCCGCGGCTGAGACATTCCAGGCTCAACGCGCCGGTGCCGCCAAACAATTCCAGCACCCTGGCCCCGACGATGCGCGGGGCCAGGCTGTTGAAAACGGCCTGGCGGACCAGGTCGGGCGTGGGACGGACGGCGAAGCCTTTGGGGGCCTTCAAAATCGTCCCGGCGGCGCTGCCACCGATGATGCGCATCGCATTGCCGGCGGGCGGGCAGCCCGCCGCGCTAAATTCCCCGGCTGATCATGTACTTGACCAGATCCGCCACGCGGCAGCTATAGCCCCACTCGTTGTCATACCAGCTCACCAGTTTGAAAAAGCGCTTGTTCAACTCAATGCCCGAGCCGGCGTCGAAGATGGAGGACGACTTGCAGTGAATGAAGTCCGAGCTGACCACCTCGTCGTCGGTCCAATCGAGGATGCCCTGCAAATAGGTCTGGCTGGCTTTCTTCATCGCGTCGGAGATGGCCGCATAGCTGGTCTCCTTGACCGTGCGCACCGTCAAATCCACGCAGGAGGAAGTCGGCACCGGGACGCGGAAGGCCATGCCGGTCAATTTGCCTTTGACTTCCGGGCAGACCAGGCCGACGGCCCGGGCCGCGCCGGTGGTGGAGGGGATGACGTTGATGGCGGCGCTGCGTCCGCCCTTCCAATCTTTTTTGCTGGGGCCGTCCACGGTTTTTTGGGTGGCGGTGTAGGCGTGGATGGTGGTCATCAGACCTTCCTCGATGCCGAAACCCTCCTTGAGCAGCACATGCACCACCGGGGCCAGGCAATTGGTCGTGCAGGAGGCGTTGGAAATGATGTGATGTTTGGCCGGATCGTATTTATCGTGGTTGACTCCCATCACCACGGTGATGTGCTCGTTCTTGGCCGGGGCGGAAATGATGACCTTCTTCGCGCCCGCCGCCAAATGGCCCTTGGATTTTTCCCCGTCGGTGAACAGGCCGGTGCATTCGATCACCAGGTCCACGCCCAGATTTTTCCAGGGCAGGGCCGAGGGGTCCTTGGCGCTGACGACGTGAATGTCCCGGCCGTTGACCACCAGAATGTCATCGTCCGGTTTGTCCGGGGCGGATTTGCGCGAGGAAACTTCGCCTTGGAAGCGGCCCTGGGTGGAATCGTATTTGAGGAGGTAGGCCAAGTTGTCGGCCGGGACAATATCGCCGGCGGCGACCACCTCCAGGTCCTTGCCGATCATCCCTTCCTCGGCGATGGCCCGGAAGACCAGGCGTCCAATTCGTCCAAATCCATTGATTGCAACTTTGAGAGGCATATTTCGTTCTTTCTTTCTATTGATGATGATGAATTACCATGAATTACCAATCCGATGATGGCATGTTAGCGGCGCGGCGTGAGAGGTCAACGAAAAATCGAAAACGAACGGAGTGTTGGAGTGGTGGAGTGATGGGAAGAACCAAAGCGTGCCTCCTTGACGGTAGGGCGGGCAGTCCCCTGCCCGCCGCGGCGCGCACGGAGTGCGCGCCCTACCATCCAAGACGAAGAGATTGCAAAATCATGGAAGATGCCTCAGGGAAAAACCAGGCGGATGGAGGGAGAGGGCGGGACGTGGCCGGGGGGCCAGTTGGTGGTTGGCTCTGCGTTGCGCAGCCAATTTTGGTTGAAACTGGCGCTGGATACTTGTTCAACACTGCCGTCACCGAGCAAAATATTTCCAGCGCCTACAGTGTTCCCTGCCGAATGCATCTTCAAGGACCATGAAACGGGGCCAGAGATTGGGAGGGCCACATCGTTGCCTTTGCCGCTTTTGGAGGAGAAGCCGTATTCGGAATCCGGCACGGTTCCAGGGCCTAGATTGCGATCGCCGCCTTGGATTGACTGAGGATAGTTGTCTTTAGCGCTCACCCCCACAAAGTAAGAGAGGTGAGTGTTGTCCTTGAAATTTGCGCCGAAATCCGCAGCGGGCAACCGTTCGTCACTAGGACAGACGACCAGTCTCGGAGATTGGCCCAGGTCGTTGCTCAGGATCGCGAAGTTGGTCCAGCAGATGGCGCCTTGCTCAGCCTTGGTGAGGAAATCTCCCCATCCGCCTTTGGCCGCCGTCTGCTCGGCGGGGTTGCGACCGCCGTTATCCAGCGCCCAGAGGCGATAAGCCGTGCCTATCTCTTTAAGTTTATTCACACCCGTCTCATAAGGGGAAAAGTCTGGTGCTGACCTGTTCATTTGCAAGGGTTTAATTGGTCTTCGGGGTAAAATGAGATTTTGATTTTTCCGAGTTTGGCTTTTGGGTTTGGTATGCGCCTGTTTGGGCGCGTGTGCTGTCCCATAGCTTTATTGGAAGCCGGGGAAATACGCCTGCTCGGGCCGCGCCAAGTGGCGAAAGCTGCCGCCTGCTGTCCCATAGCACGCCAGCAAATTGAGCAGATCATATTTCTCCCAGAGCGCCGCCCGCAAAATCGTGAACAGCCGGGTGAAGCTGTGCGCCCAGTTGGAGAGGTGACTGAGGTAGCGCAACAGCACGTAGGTCAACAGCGCCGTCCACACCTGCCAGCGCACGGCGTTGGCGTTGTGGCCCAGAAAATCCGCCAACTGCAAGGTCTGCTTGATTTGTTTGAAGAAGACTTCGATCTGCCAGCGGCAGCGGTAAAGGTCGGCCACGCTGCGCGGACTCCACTCCAGGTTGTTGGTCAGGAAGGTCATTTCCCGTTCCTCTCCATCAATCTCGACCAGCGCCACCACCCGGCGCATCAACTCCGGCGCGGGTTTGTTCTCGTTGCTCAGGACGATCACTTCGTCGCGCAAAATCTTCGGGTCTCTGGAGGCGGGCATTTTCCGCACCACCTCATAGCCCATGTTCTCCTTGGCCCGCGTCACCCAAAAGACCCCGCGCCCGTCCAAATCCCGCAAGTGGCCGAAGTCCACATAACCCTTGTCGAACAAGGCGATTTCGCCGCTCTTCAAGTCGGCGCACAGTTCCCGCGCCCGTCGGTTGTCGTGCTCGGCGGCAGTGTCCACAATGACAAAACCGGGCAAAAGATTCTGCAGATTCAACCGCATATGGGTTTTGGCGGCGGCCTTGCGCCGGCGGTGCTTGGCCCAGTCCAGGCAGTTGGCCACCAGTTCCATGGTCGTGCTATCAATCACATGGATGGGCATCTTGAAACGGAAGGCGGGGCCACGGCGCTGGCCCGCGGCAAAGCCGGGCGTCTGTGCTTTCAAATGCTCCAGGACCCGCCAGAAGAGTTGTTCGGCCATCTGGGCCGGACGCTCCCGGTTGGCGTGGGAGAGGCCGTTGCGGCTGGGGGCGCTGGCGCCGCGCAAAGTGGACAGCGGCCCGGAATGCAATTGCAGCGAGTCGCACAGATCGTTGAGTCCGATGCAATGGGTGAGTTGCGCGTCCAGCAAACTGACCGTGTGACTCCACGGACTGAAGGTGCGCGACTTATCCAGAGCCCCGGTCTCCCGCGCTATTTTGGAGACTTCATGCGCAGGAATGAGATTGCAAATCTGGCGCAAAACGTTAAACCGGGACCGTGTTGGTTTGATTTTTTTGTTTTTCATGCCTGCCTTGTGGCAGGTTCAAATGGTCAAGCCAACACTCTTTTCCAATTTCCTGTGGGATGGCTGTGAAGTTTATTCATGCACGAAGGCCCCCCTCCAGACTTCGGCCGCCGTAAGGCCGGCAAAAGCATTGAAGCCAGCACCCCGATGACCACAATCACGAGGAGCAATTCAATGATCGTCATTGCGGACATATCGCGCATCGCTTTTTGTTTCATACAGCCTCCAACAACAAGTCAAACACATTTCGCGGCGGAAGGCAAGGCGATAATGACAATAGGAAAAACTCCCAATATCCAATGACAAATTCTCAATGGCCAATTCTCAATTTCCGTCCGTGAGCATTGCCTCGCCGTTTCTCAGTATTGAAAATTGGCGATTGAAAATTGGTCATTGGTCATCTTTCAATCCCCGGCGCGCGGGTCCCAGGCGTCGCGCAGGGCGTCGCCGACGAAATTGAGCGCGAGCAGGGTCAGGGCCAGCATGGCCCCCGGAAAAACAATCAGCCACCAGTAAATGCGGATGGAGTTGATCTGCTCGCTGCCGCTGGCAATGAGCGAACCCAGACTGGCCTGGGGCGGCTGGACGCCCAACCCCAGCCAGCTCAGAAAGGATTCGTACAAAATGATCGAAGGAATCGTCATTGTCAAATATACGATGATCACGCCATAAACGTTGGGCAGGATGTGCCGCCGCAGAATCCGCCCGTGCCCCGCCCCCAGGACGCGGCTGGCGTCCACAAAGGCGCGATGGCGCAGAGACAGGACCTGGCCGCGCACGATCCGGGCCATGGGCAGCCAGGAGACCGCGCCCAGCCCGCCAAACAGGGCGGTGAATTGCAGCCATTGCACCGCGCCATCGGAAAGGCGCTCCGGCCCGTTTTGCCATTTCCCCAGCAGGGCGTTGAGGGTGGTGATGAGGACAATCACAAAGACGATTGACGGCATGGAATAAAGCACATCCACGCACCGCATCAGCACCGCGTCCCAGCGCCCGCCGCAGTAGCCGGCGATGGCGCCCCACAACACGCCGATGACCAGGCTGACCGCTGTTCCCACCAGTCCGACCAGCAGGGAAAGCCGCGCGCCGCCGCAAACCCGGCTCAACAAATCGCGCCCGTGAACATCGGTCCCAAACCAGTATTGACTGCCGGGCGGCTGGAATTGGGCGTCGGAAACGGCGTTGGGCGGGTGGGTCATGGCCGCCGGGAGATGCGGCGCCAGGCTGGGCCGGCTGAAGAGCGGCCAAATCAGGATCCAGGCCACGAGCAAGGCCAGAAGAAACGTGGAGGCCATCGCCACCCGGTTGCGCCGAAAACGACGCCAGGCCCTCTGATTGGGGCTGAGGCACTCGGCGGGTGACGCGGCGGCGGGGCGGGCGGCGCCGGCGGATGGAGCGTGGCTATTCATATTTCACCCGCGGGTCCAGCGCGCTGTAGGCGAAATCCACGGCCAGATTCAACACCAGCAACAGCACGGCATAAAGCAGCACCAGGCCGACGACCATGGTGTAATCGCGATCCAGCGAGCTGTTGACCATGAACACGCCGATGCCCGGTATTTGAAACAGATTTTCCACCACGAACGAACCGGTGAGCAAGTCGGCCAGCATCGGCCCGGAATAGGACAGGACCGGGAGCACGGCGATGGGGAAGGCGTGTTTAACCAGGACGGCGATTTCGCCCAGGCCCTTGGCGCGGGCGGTGGTGATGAATTCGGCCTGGAGGGTGTCAAGCATTCCTTCGCGCATGAGGCGGGCGATGCGGCCGGAAAAATAGAGTCCGAGGGTGAGGGTGGGCAGGATGGCGTGCCAGGGCGACCCCCACAGGGCGACGGGGAACCAGCGGAGTTTGATGGCGAAGAACATGATGAGGATGGGGCCGATCACCAGCCCGGGCACGCAGATCACCACCAACGCCCCCAGGCTGCCGGCATAATCCTGCCAGCGCCCCCGCCGCGCCGCGGTGTAAAAACCCAGCGGAATCCCCGTGCCCAGCGCGAAGCAAAACGCCGCCGCTCCCAACGTCAGCGAGACCGGCAAACCCTGCCCGATGATGTCGCTGACCGAATGATTCCGGTACTTGAGGGACGGCCCGAAATCGCCGTGCAGCAGGCCGGCGAGGTAGCGGAGGTATTGCTGCCAGAGCGGTTCGTCCAGGTGGTATTGAGCGCGCAGGTTGCGTTCAATTTCCGGCGAGGCCGGTTTGCGTTCGCGATCAAACGGCCCGCCCGGCACGGCGCGCACCAAGGCGAAGGCGAGGAAGCTGATGACCAGCAGCAACGGAACCAGGAAGAGAATTCGCTTCAGGAAAAACATTTTCCGGGAAGTGGTCTGTATCAATAACCATCCAACTCTTTCATTCGTTTTTCAAGCGTCTGCGCCATGACGCCAATATCGTAGTTGGCTGTCCTGCTGACTTCCACAAGGAAACTCAGGCCGTTCCTCTTTCGGTGTTGGGTTAAGTTGGGATATGGACCTTCGGCGCGCTTCCGGTCCGGCCGGAGCGGGCCTCAAGCCATCGCCCAAAGGATTTCGCGCCTTCGCCCGAGGCCCTGCCAGCCAGGATGTTCCCGACACTGACATCCTCGTCCAAATCAGGCCAATGAATTCCTTCACCCTCGCCGATAAACCTGTGGTTGGCGCGCTCCTCCGGGGAACCCTGCAACAATCGGGGATACCACGCCAGCGGCACAGAAACGGTGCGGCCATCGGCCAAATCAACCACCAGAGTGTCCTCAGTCACCCGGACTGCCCTCGCTCGGCTGGCGGCGCTGTCAATCACCAAAGTAGTCATGCCATTTTTCCAAGAGTACCACCTGATGCTCTGAAATCAACCTGTAAATGTCCACCAGTTCACCCCGGCTGAAACCGCTGCTGGACTCCAACGCCACGGGTTCGAGCCAGTATTTTGCCTTGCTTCTGTCGCGTTCGACATGCACATGGGGCGGCTCATGGCGGTCTCCGGCGTAGAAGAAGGCGCGATATGGACCTAAACGCAGAACGGTCGGCATGAGCAAATCTGGCCGGTTTTTCCGCGGGTTCCAAGCAATCTTCGCCGGCGTCAGGTTCGGAAGAGGACGTCTTCGCGTTTGAAGAGGGCGACGGCCACGGCCACGGCCACGGCGGCATAAAGACACATGGAAAGGAAAACCACGGCGATGTAGTTCCAATGAAACAGGCCCGACATGATCTCGCGTCCGGCCAGACTGACGTTCAACACCGGCACCAAGGCCAGCCCATAATTGAGTTCCACGCCGGGCAGGGCGGCCACCGCCGCCGGCATGACGGTGAGAATCAGCAGCGGCTGGAGATAAGAGTTGGCCTCCTTGGCGCTGCGCGAATACAAGCCGATGGCCAGCATGGCGCCGGAAAAGAAAATGGCCAGGGGCAGCAACATCACCATCACGGCCAGCAGCGCGGAGGGATCAATGGTCAGCGGCAACGGATTGCCCTTGGCAGCGTCGCCCACCACTTTCTTGACCATCACCAGGGCCGCGCCGTTGGAAGCCAGGGAGAGGCAGGCGGTGGCCAGCGACACGGTCAGCACCACCAGTCCCTTCCCCAATACCAGGTGCGTGCGCGCCACCGGACTGCACAACAGGGTTTCCATCGTCCCCCGCTCCTTCTCGCCGGCCGTCAAATCTATCGAAGGATAAATCGCCCCGGTCATGCACATGACAATCACCAGGTAGGGCAGAATCATCCCGATGAGGTTGCCGCCGACTTTGCTGGGCGAGGCGACGTTGGTCTTTCGGATGTCAAAAGGCGTGAGCAGTTTTTCCGGCAACTGGTGTTCGGCCAGCCGGTCGCGGACGATGTGGTCGCGCCGCGATCGGAAAAACTGATCCAGCGACTGCCAGGCAATCATGGATTTGAATTCTCCTTCGTAAGTGTAAATCGTGACGGCCGTGGTCTCGCCCGCCTGGATGGCGGCATCAAAGTTTGTGGGAAGGTCCACGGCGGCATTGATTTTCTTGTCGGAAATGAGGTTGGTGAAATCCGGGCTGGGGGGCACGAAGGAGAAGGCGTTGGTGGCGCGCAAGGCGGCCATGGTCCTGGGGGAAGCCTCGCCGCCCAGGACCATCACCTTGGGAATTTCCTGGCGCACCTTCCCGCCGAGTTTGACCGCGGCCATAATCATGCCGGTCATGAGCAGCGGCATCACCAGCACGGGCATGACGATCATGGAAATAATGGTGCGCCGGTCGCGCAGCAAATCGCGCAGTTCCTTGCGATAGACCAGGCTGATATTGCGGCGGCTCACGGCGTTGCCTCCACCACGCGGACGAAAATGTCCTCCAGGTCCTGGCAGGCAAAGCGCTCGCGCAACTGCCCCAGGCTGCCTTCCGCCATGATCCGCCCGTGATGAATGATGGCGATGGTGTCGCACAGTTTCTCCATCTCGCTCATGACATGGGTGGAGAAAATCACCGTCTTGCCCCGGGCGCGGCATTCGCGGATGAAAGAAACCACGGCGCGGGCGGCCAGCACATCCAGCCCGTGCGTCGGCTCGTCGAAAATCATGACGGGCGGGTCGTGGATGAGGGTGCGGGCGATGGACACCTTTTGTTTCATGCCGCTGGAAAGTTTGTCGCAGCGGCCGTCGCGGAATTCATTCATGTCCAGCGCGGTGAAAAGAGCCTGGAGGCGCGGGCGCAAAACGTCCTCGGCCAGCCCGTGCAGGCGGCCAAAGTATTCCACCAATTCCCGCGCGGTGAGCCGTCCGTAGAGGGCCGTGCCGGTGGAGAGAAAACCGATGTGGGCGCGGACTTTCTCCGGCTGCGTCACCACTTCATAGCCGGCGACGGTGGCAGCGCCGGAACTGGGCTGAAGAATGGTGGCCAGCAGGCGCAGGCAGGTGGTCTTGCCCGCGCCGTTGCCGCCGAGCAACCCAAAAATCCGCCCCGGCTGGCAACGAAAGCTCACCTGGTCCACGGCGCGGATTTCTCCGCGCTTTTTATCGCGGAAAACCTTGGTCAGTTGCCGGGCTTCGATCATGGCGTCGTCTCGAAACGATAACCGATGTCCCGGATGGTCTGAATAAAAATCGGATGATGCGGGTCCGCTTCCAGCTTGGCGCGCAAGGTGGTGACGCAGCGGTCCACGCTGCGGTCGGTGACCACCACCTCCTGGCCCCAGAACGGCGTCGAGGATGCCGTCGCGCGTGAGGGCGCGGCCGGCCCGCCTGAGGAAGAATTCCAGCAGCCGGAATTCCTTGGCGGTGAGGACGATCTCCGCGCCCTCGCGAAATAATTTGTGGGCGGCGACATCGAGGCGGAAGGGGCCAAAATCATATTCGGCTGAGGCCGCGCCCTGGCGGCGCAGGAAGGCTTGGACGCGGGCGATCAGCTCGCGAATGCTGAACGGCTTGGTCACATAATCATCCGCCCCCAGTTCCAGGCCGCGCACGATGTCCTCCTCCTGTCCCTTGGCGGTGAGCATGATGATGGGCATGTCCAGTTGGCGGGCGCGGGCGGCGCGGCAAATCTCGTAGCCATTGACCCTGGGCAGCATGAGGTCCAGCAGCACCAAATCGGGCGGGTCGGCCAGGAGGGTGTCCAGCCCTTTTTGCCCGTTGTTGGCCAGGCGGACGAGGTAGCCTTGCGTTTCAAAATTGTCCTTCAACCCGCGCAACAGGGCGGGGTCGTCTTCAATAATCAAAATGGATTGCGGATTCATGTTCGTAACCGTTCAGCCGCAGCGCAGGGCCTGGCGGGTGCGCCCGGCCGGGAATGGCAGGGCGGGCAGTCCTCTGCCCGCCGCGGCGCGCACGGAGTGCGCGCCCTACCTCCCAAGACTGACGCAGGACCATTCATTTTCCAGCCTCCTGCAAACTGTGGGACCCCGCCGCCGGAAGGGTAATGGTAAACGTGCTCCCCTGCCCCGGCCGGCTTTCCACCCGCACGCCGCCGTGGTGGGCGGTGACGATGAATTGCACAATGCTCAGGCCCAGGCCGCAGCCCGATCCGGTGCGGGACAGATGCGGGTCCACCTGGTAAAAACGTTTGAAAATGCGGCCGG
Organism: uncultured Verrucomicrobiae bacterium; assembly: GCA_963707025.1. GTDB lineage: Bacteria > Verrucomicrobiota > Verrucomicrobiia > Limisphaerales > Palsa-1400 > JBEKOF01. Next base: position 16,708 of record CAVPOM010000018.1, read on the forward strand.
TTTCGCCCTCCGGCAGGCCGATGCCGTTGTCCCGGACGGCGAAAGCGACGCCGCCGTTGCGCGCTTCCGCTGTCAAGACGATTTGTTTTTCATCGCCGGAATACTTCCAGGCGTTGTCCAGGAGATTGAGCAGGGCCGTTACCATCGCGCCGGCATCGGCCAGGACGGGCGGCAGCTCCGGCGGGGCGGCAACGGTGAAGCGGCAGCCGGGGGTGTTGAAGCGCTCGCGCACGGCAGCGGCGGCGCTGTCCACAATCTGGCGGGCCGGCACGGGGTGGAAGTCGAAGGCGTATTTGTCGCGCTCGATGCGGGAGAAGGCGAGGAAATTGTCAATGAGATGGCTGAGGCGAAGATTTTCGCGGGCGATGAGCTGGAGATATTCGCGGGCGGTTTTTTCCTCCAGCGCCGGCGAGTTCAACAGGGTGTCCACCAGCAGGCGCATGGAGGAAAGCGGGGTTTTCAACTCATGGGTGACATTGGCCACCAGGTCGTTCTTCAACTGGGCCACCGCCATTTGCCGGCGCAATAAACCAGCGGCGAGCAACCCCAGCGCGATGATCCCGGCGACCGTCAGCACGCCCGTCCACAGCAGGGTGGCGATGCCTGCGTCCGCCGCCAGGTCCATCGTTTTCTTGTCTTTCCAGGAAAAAGCGATTTTCCAATCCGGCATGTCCGGGCCGATCGGCCTGGAGAAGAAAGAATCCGCGGACTCGCCGGGTGCGAGAATGGTGGCTTTGATCTCCGCCGGCACGTCGCCAAGCAAAGCCATCGTCTGGTCACGCAAGCTCTTGGTATGGTACAGCAAAAGCAGATGGCCGCGCGGGGAGGGAACTTGCCAAAGATCGGGCACTGCGGTGGGCCGCCAACCCGTCTGGGGCGGAAAGACCGGGTTTGAATCGAGATAGCGGGCAGCCAGGTCTTCGGCATCGAGCGTATGAAACTTTTCCTCATGCGGAAAGAGTTGCTCAAGCCGGCGCATCAGAAAGCGCCGCTGGGCCGCGGGCATTTCGTAACGGTCATAATCATTCAACTGCGATTGCAGCTTGTTGAAGAGCCGCTTCGCTTGCGCAGGTTCCGAGGGGACCATCAATTCCAGGGCCATCAATGCCGCATTGGGCGCGATCAGCCGGCCCTGGGCATCGGTGGCGGCGTGAAATCTTTGTTGCGTGAGCGCATTCGTCAGCGCCTCCAGGGCCGCATTGGTTTGTCGCGCTTGCATCAGACATCGCGCCTTCGCCTGAAAAGCGCGCGCAGCCAGCGTATCGTTTGTCGTGGTCTCGCCAAAGCGGCCATAGGCGGCGGCAGCGGCGGCAGGGTCGTTTGCCTCGAGGCGTTCAGCTTCCTCCCACGCGGCGGGGAGCGATACGGGAGGCGGAGACAAGGCGGGACTCGGGTAGTGAAGCTTGCCCGCAGAATCAAGATAAATCACGGAATCAGCCCCACCGCCCAGATAAGAAAAAGAGGGCGGGAACACAGAATGAGAGTAATTATCGTCCCAGGCGTCTATGCTGTTCTTCCAAAAGCCCTCCACGCGCCCCGCGATATCAGTAAGCTGTCCCTGATAAAGATCGAGCATCTTTTGCCGCATGGCCAGCCGCTCGTTTTGCACCGCGCGGTTCATGAACCAGAGCAGGCAAACCGACGGGACGAGCACCACCAGCAACAGCAGCAGCGTCAACCCGCCGCGGCCGGGCCGGTTGACGCTGAGCGTGAAATTTCTCAGGAAATTTTTCTTCACTTCATTTTAAAGGAATCCACAACCGCGTCGAGCGCGGGACGAAAGGCCTCAAAGTCCTTCGCCGGGATCGAAAACTGGAAGGCCGCGGCATGGCTGCCGATGATGGCAGTGACGCCGTAGCCAACTTGGGGTTTCTCGCCGTCCATGTAATCCGCCAGGACGCCCAGGGCCGGTTGTCCCGCCACGGTCCGTTCCTGCCAGCTATCGGCGCGGACTTGGAAGTTTTTATAGGTCTTGGCGGCGTCGGCCAGTTCCTTTTCGACCAGGGCGCGGACGGAGTTGGTGGCCGATTTAGGCTCGATGACCTCCAGGCTGTTCCACTCCAGCAGGCAGGTCCCGGTCAATTCCGGGTCGAGCAGCGAGAACGGTGGTCTTGGCCTTTTCCTGCGCGGTCGAGCCGATGAGCCAGCCGGCCGGGGCGGCGAGGGAGAAGCCCGCCGGATCAACATAGTTGACAGCATCGCTGGGATTGCGCCGGCGTGTGCCGGTCAATTCCATGATCACGCCGCCCCCCTCGATTTTGACGATTTCCCGGGGCGCGTTGGTGGCAATCCAGAAGACCTGCCCGATGTGCAGGTCCAATCTGTAGCAGGGAAAGGTTCCCGCCGGAACGGTCACCGTTTCCGTCCCGGTCACTTCCAAGGGCAGCGGCACAATGGACCCGCCTGCGAGGCTGGAGAAAACATTGACGGTGGACTTGTAGCCCGTGGCCAGGGGCAAACGCCGGAACAAATGGAATGCCTCTTCATTGTCATAGACCGGGCTGTCCAAAGGAATCTTGCTGACATCGTCCTTGCCGGCCAGCTTCACCTCCGCGTGATCGGGGGCATAAACGGCATCGGCCTCGCCCAGCAAGGAGTGTTTCCAAAGGCTGTGGAGCGGTTTCATGGTGTCGGCGTCCACTTCGACACGGCTGCGTTGCCCTATCATGAGGAAGCCGGTCCGCCAGATTTTTTTGCCGTTCATTTCCCCCGCATCCGCCGTCCAGGCGCCGAAGCCAATTTTGAGGCCGCCGGCCAGCTTGACGTCGAACCGCTCCTCCTCGCCGTCCGCCCACGGCGCGGGGAGAAGATCGTTGTTGCGCGCCAGGTAATCGCGCGCGCGGGCCACGAGTTCCTTTTGATCGGGATAATCCTTGATCAGCGCCTCAAAGGAGGCGGAGGCCGCGGCATAGCTTCGTTTCTTGTACTGACAGACGCCCAAACGGGTACTGGGCCTGCGCCGCCAGCGCCTGGCTGGTTTTGGCCTGCGCGATGACCTGCTGATAGAGAGCCATCGCGCCGTCCAGGTCGCCTTTGGTCTCCTCCGAATAAATGGCCATCTCCAGGGTTTCGGAAGGCGAGTCGGCCCGCGCCAGCGGGGCGGAACTGGTTAGGATTGCGAATGAAAGCAGGGACAAGATTGCTGTTGCCCGGCCCGAGAGAGAATAGTTTATTTTCATGGGCAATAATCTAACGAGCGATTGTTACACAATTATTACCGCCGCATCCTTTTCTTGTCCACGTTGCAATGGCTGGGCGGTCCGGGAAAGGCTTGCGACTCTTTTTTTCGATAGGCCAGCCAGTGTGGGTGGGGACTTGTTCGACGCCCACTCTTGCAGGCAGGGTGAGGTGCATTACAGCCGTTACACCGTTACAGTTGTTGATTATCAACGGTTTACGAAAACTGCCCCCGTTACACCCCGTTACATCCCGTTACATCCAGCTTTCCCTGCCTCATCAAACCGGTGAGATCGTTGATTATCCTACCTCAGTTCATGGTCTTATTGCTTTGGGGTACGGGGAGAAGAACATTAACTGAGGCAGGGCGGGCAGTCCTCCCGCCCGCCGCGGCGCGGAGCGGAGTGCGCGCCCTACCAGCCAAGGCCGGGATGTTGCGTTGCGCGCTCACTTCGAGGCGTCCCGTTGCAGGACCAGCGGGATGGGCACGCCTGCCTGGGTGAAGGTGCCGTCGAGCTTGCCGTCCTTGAGTTCGCCGTCGTAGGCGGCGGCAATGCCACTCCATTCCAGATGAACTTTGGGCGCAGCGCAGGCCACGCTGCTGGCGGGAACGTGGCCCCCGCCCTGGTCCGGGCTGTCCAGCGTCGCGGTGTAAGCGTCCTCCGGCATTTTGGCGATATTAAAGACGACACGCACTTTGACGGATTGAACGGCCAGGGTTCCCCGCCAATGACCCTGCAACTCGGCCTGGCTGGTGTAGGCGTAATCGGCTTCCGACTCCGGGGCCGGCGCGTCGCCCGGTTTGGCGCGCTTGAGGGTGAGCGGAAAAGTTTTGCCGCCTTGCGTCCAAGTTCCGGCCAATTGGCTTTGATCGGCGCTGAGATCGCCCTGGAAGGCCCCGCCGATTTGGTTGAAATTCACCTTGACTGTCGGCGCGTCAAAGGAGGCCGAGGAGGCCGCCAGCGCGGTGACTCCCTGGTCCACGCTGTCCATCTCGGCGCGACAGGCGCCATCGGCATTGGCCCCGATTCTGAAGTTCAAGCGCAGGGGGATTGGCCCGGCCCGCAAAGTTCCCTGCCAGGCGCCTTGCGCGGCTGAGCCGGGCTGGTAGTCGCTTTCCGCCATCGGTTCCGGGATTTTGTCCGGGGTGGCGGTCCATTGCAGCGTCCAGGGGAGTTTGAGATTGGCTTGTTTCAAGGTCCCCGACATTTGCCGGCCCGCCGGGTCAACCTTTCCCTCGTAAGACGCGCCCAGTGAAGGCAATTCCGCCGTCACCGTCGGATAATCATAAACCAATTTGCTCACCGGAATGTCGGCGAGGCGCTGATCAATGCTGTCCAGGGTGGCATGATAGAGGCCGTTGCTTTTGCCAATTTTCAAGACCCCCCGCAAGGAGGCTTGCTGGATTTGGAGAGTGCCCTGCCAGGCGCCTTCGATGTTGGGCGCGCGCGCCGCGCGGATGGCGTGATAGATTTTGGGGGACAAGGAGGCCAGGGCGGCCACGATGAGGAGGATCGAGACCACGAGGATGATTTTGTTCAGTTTGGCGGAGTTCATATTCATTTTTGGAAGGCGCCAGGGACGATTCCCGCGTTTTCCACGAACACATTAAACCACCGGTGTTACCAGATTGTTACCGGCTTGTCCGTTTATCGTGACGGAGACCAATGTCCTCATTTGAGAAACGGCGACGACATGGGCAGGGTTTCGGGGCACGCAATTGACGCTGAATCGGCTTGAAATCTGGATGCGAAGATGTCAAAATGGTTGTATGAAACAACTAACCGCGATCATCCATCAAGGGGAGCCGAAGGAAGGAGGTTTCTGGGCGACCTGTTTGGAAGTGCCAGGGGCCAATGGACAAGGTGAAACCAAGGATGAATGCCTGCGCAACCTTGCCCAAGCTGTTCAACTTCTGCTGGACACGGGGCGGGAAGAAGCCTTGCGTCTCGACCCCCAGGCAGAGACGGCGGAACTGTTGCTGGCATGAAACGCCGGGCCTTGCTCGGCCATCTAAGCGAACATGGCTGCAAGCCGGTGCGGGAGGGCGGCAGCCATTCCATTTGGAGCAATCCTCAAACGGGCCGCAAGGAATCCATTCCCCGGCACAACGAAATCAAGAAACACTTGGCGCGTACCATCTGCCGCAATCTTTCCGTTCCGGTCCCGCCCGGCGATTAACGCGCCGGCGTCACGCCGGTGTCAATGCCGGACAGCGGGGAAGTCCCGAATGGCCAGGTCTATAGGGCGGACTCGTTAAAGTGCTGGGTGTCCCGCAATTGGTTTGGAGTGGTGGGCAGATTTCACGGCCAAGCTGTTTTGCAACGTCGAGTTCTGGATTGCCAGCCCGCCGCAGTTCGCAGAGCGAAGGAGGGAACGTCTGCCGACAATGATCGGGTCTTCTGAGATTATCGCCATTGTAATTCCGGATTCCCGCCTTGATCCAATTAGCCATAAGCACTTGCAGTCCAACTGATTACGATTTGCAGTGCGCAAAAGTATAGGTTGACCCATTTGACTTTGACTTAGACGGCCCCCCATTGGAAGCAGCCAGCCGAGAGCGAGAGGCTAGGAATGCACGACAAAAGGACTTGAAAACATCTCAATCCTGATTGGTCGCGGGGCCACGGTGGCTTGTCTCTCAGCCTCTGACCGCATTTTAATATGGACACCCTCAAACTTAAGGAATATGACTTTCGACACTCCGATGAGCCTTACACAAATAATTGCGAATTATGGTTTAGAAATCGCAAGCGTGGCCCTGGGTGCTCTCTTGAGTGCGATTCTACAAAATCTTGACAAAATCAGGGAGTGGTTTCCCAGGGTTCGTCATTTCAATGGAGAATGGTTTGGGGAATGAAAGGAGTACAGCTCTCTTCATGAAATGTTTGAAGTTGGAAATGACGAGGTTCGCTTGAGGGAACGAAGCCGTAGAAAGGGCGAGGTGGCAATCGAGGGTACAATAACAACATTAGCGATGAAGACAGTCCGTGCTTGGACAGTCAAAGGAACGTATTACGAAAATTATGATTTACTTCTCCTCACTTATCGTCCCGAGGAGCCACGTTAAACGTGGAAGCTTTGGAACCATTTTGCTCAAGGGCCGGCCGCAAGATGGTGTGTTGATGGGCTGCTGGCTCGGACCTGATCCCGACGAAAAAAGTTTCATGGCAGGACCATATGTATTGGCGCGAGATTTAAAGGAACCCGAAAAGAATCCTCGGATTAAGAAGTGGATGGACCAGCACTGCCACTCCCAAAAGTGGTCGACGGGGCCATCATGATATTGTGTTTTTTTTAGATTTTCCTATTTAAGGCGAGGGTTTCGACACCTGAAGGGCGTTTGGCGAGACGCCGAACGCGGCGGTCGAGACGACCGCGCTCCCCAAACACCCGCGGTTTGCGGGTTCAAAATCAAGTGTATCATAAGCGAAGACATGGCCGGTGAGGGCGCCGGCCACTACATCCCGATTCGGAATCGGGACGTGTGCTTATAGTCCCTCCCCGAATTAGGACACTGCCTGACGGCGGCACCGTCAGGATTGGGGCAGGGAAAGAAACCAGGGTGTCGTGACCAGCCCGGCCCAACTGCCGGGCTTGTGGTTGGCCAGGAATACTTTGCGCAGCGTCTGGTCGTAGGGTGTCAGCGCGGTCCACAACACGCCGGGACTGTCCTTCCAGCGCGGGTCAGCCTCGCCGCCGTCCATTCTTTGAAAGGCCGCGCCCTGCACTTTTTGATTCCACATGAAATCGCGATTGGTCGCGATAAGACGGGCCAGGTCGTCCTGGTCAAAGACCAGCCCGTGCTCGCGAGCACAGACGATGGCCTCGAGATCAATGCCATAGTAGCCGCCGTTGGGATGGACGCCCACCCAATGTTTGGGGTCGCCGCCGCTTTTGTAATCCCAGGGGCCGGCGGCTCCCAATAATTCCAGACGAAGAATTTGCCGTTGTCCCGGGTTTTCATGCGCGATTTCATGAGACGAAACCACTTTTCCGCGCGCGTTTTGTAAGCGGGCTTGCCCGTGACATCGTGCAGCGCCAGCAGCCAGAGAGCAACGGCGTTGGCCTTGTTGTCGGGATGAGAGAAGCCGGTGGCGGGATCGTTTCTTTTGGCGTAGCCGTCGGACCATTGGCCGGTGGAGGCGTCCAGGCCAAAGGGCAAAACAATGGAAATAGCGCCGCCGTTGGCCGTGTCGCGCCAAGCGCCGCGCTGGTCCCATTTCAGGAATATTTGTTCGGAAAGTTTGAGGTAACTTTCCGCCTTGGCCAGATACTTTGGCTGGAGGGCGGGGTCTTTGAGAATTTGGCCGGCCATGAGCGTGACGGGCCGCAGGGCCATGGCTTCGCCCAGCAGACTGTCGGCGTTGTAAGAGTTGAGTTGGTCTGTGTCGGTGCCGGCCGCATCCCGTTTTGGCCAGCCGGTGAAACCGTCCGGCTCGGTCAGGCCGCGGCGCACCCAGGCATCGGTCCAATCCGCCAGCCGGTCCACCCACTCGGTCTGGCGCGTGGCCAGCCAGCCGTAGTAAAAACCGTTGAGGAACGGGCTGATGAGCCAGCCGATTTCCTCGCCCAATTCCTTGTCGCAGGAGCGGGAGCGCGCGTCGTTGCGGATAGATTGCTGCCATTGCTCCAGCCACGATTTGGCCAGGGCCGGTTCGATCCACGGCGGCGCGCCTTGGGCCGGGGCCGCCCGGGCCTGGCCGCGGCTGAAAGCCGGCGCGGCGGCCAGGGCGAGGGCTGTGCCGGAAAGATCCTTGAGAAACTGGCGCCGATTCATGGCGTAATGTGGCGGCAGCGCCGCGCCTGGGCAAGGAAAAGAGAATCCATTTTCCGCGTTTGACTTGAGGGGCGGGGAAATTTAGACTGGGGGAAATGTTGGTTGTTGAACCCAGTCCGGCTGCCGCTCCCGCGGCAGCCCCGCCGCCCAAGCCGCCACCGGTCTGGACTCAAATTGTCCAGTCGGTGGAGCCGTTTTTGCAGGGCGTGGCCGCGCGGTTGGTGGCCCAAGCGAATGAGTTTGAACCGCAAATCCTGGCCTATGCCCAATACGCGCTGACGGCGCAGGGAAAACAGTTGCGCCCGGTGCTGGTGGCGCTGAGCGGCGAGGCGGCCGGAGGATTGAACGACTCGCATCTGACGGTGGCGGTGATTATCGAGATGGTTCATCTGGCCACCCTGGTGCATGACGATATTATTGATGAGGCCGATTTGCGACGGGGCCGGCCGAGTCTGGCGGCCAATTGGGGGACGGAAGTTTCGGTGCTGTTGGGGGACTGTCTATTCGCCCATGCCTTGAAGCTGGCGGCCAGTTTTCCGACGCCGGCAATTTGCCGCGAGGTGGCTTCGGCCACGAACACGGTTTGCGCCGGGGAAATTTTGCAGACGCGCAGCCGGGGGAATTTCGAGGTGGCGCGCAGCCATTACTTCAAGATGCTGGCCATGAAAACGGCCGAGCTTTTTGCGTTGTCCTGCCACTTGGGCGGACTGCTGAGCAAGGCGACGGCGCCGCGCCGGGAAGCCTTGCGCCAATACGGGCTGGCCCTGGGCACGGCCTACCAATTGTACGATGACTGCCTGGATGTGCTGGGTTGCGAAGCGGTGGCGGGCAAGTCGCTCGGGGCCGATTTGGCCAAGGGCAAAATGACGCTGCCGGTGTTGATGGTGCGGGACCGCGCCCGGCCGGAGGACCGGCAGCAATTGCGGGAATGGCTGCAGAACTGGGACCCGGCCAATCTGGCCGGTCTGGTGGCCCTGATCGAAAAATACGATGCGTTCACCGAATCCCGCACCGTGATTCAACACTATTTGTCCGCCGCGCGACAGGCCCTGGCGGCGTTGCCGGCGTCGGAAGGGCGGGCCAAGCTGGCGGGATTGACGCATTATTTGGCGGAACAAACGGCCGCGCTGGGGGTTGTGTATTAGAACGATTGAGAGCGAGATCCCTGATGTAACCCATTGCTGCGTACGAAAGCAGAACTCGAAAAACCGATGCGCGCCCTGTCCATCCCGGAGCCGGACCCAACGCCGGCCGCCCAACCGGAGGACGACTTGGCACTGGTTCGCCGCGCCCAGCGCGACGACACCTCGGCCTACGATGAGCTGGTCCGGCGCTATCAGGAACGCATTTACGCCACGGTCTATCACATGACCTCCAACCACGAGGACGCCAACGACCTGGCCCAGGAGGCGTTCATCAAGGGGTATCGCGCCCTCAAATCGTTCAAGGGGGATTCGAGCTTCTACACCTGGGTCTATCGCATCGCCGTGAACAAGACCATCAACTTCCTCAAACAACGCAAGAACCGGGTGCAAATGAGCCTGAACGACATGGATTTCAACGCCGAGCACGACCCGGACCTGTTGGCGCTGGTTTCGCACAACACGCCGCGGCGGGACCTGGGCCTGGCGGAATTGCAGGAAAAATTGAACGCGGCCATGCAAAAGCTGTCAGAACACCACAGAATGGTAGTAGTATTGCACGACATCCAGGGGCTGTCCCACGAGGAAATCGGGGCGATCATGGATTGCAACGTGGGCACGGTGCGTTCCCGCTTGTTCTACGCCCGGCAACAGTTACAAGCCTGGCTGGCCGATTATTTGCAATAAACCGCATGGACCCACAATCAAAACCGACAGTCAAGGTGGAGCGGATCATCGCCTTGAAACGCTATGAGCAGCCGCCGCCCGGTTATTTCCACCTGCTGCCCGACCGCATCATCAACCGCATCGAATATGGCGAAGGCCAGCCCAGCTTTTGGGAAAGATGGTGGCCGGCCTTCCGCGTCCGGCCCGTGCTGGCTTATGCCTTGGGCCTGGCGGTTGGCGGTGCCCTGACGGCGGGTTTTTATTTTTCGCCCAAAATGGAGCAGACCGTCGGCGCCGCCGACCCGCCCCCCGGCAACCAGTGGGCCGTGGCGTCGTCCAGTGCCGCCACCGGGGATGCCTCCCTGGGCGGCTCCCGCTGGCTCGGCAGCACCAATCCGGTCACGGCGCCCCCAACCGGCGACTCCCTTTTCCTTTCTCCTGAAGCGCATGCCATCCCTGTTTCCCTGTTCCTGGGGAATTAGCCCGTGGGGCGGGCTGATGTTAGCATCATTTGACTACCAGATCGTCCGGGGTCCACATGATTTTGTCCGGACCAGCGGAATGGATTTCCATGTCTGAGCCGGAAATCTGATGGAAAAAATAGGGCGTGCCCCACGCGTCCACCAATTCGCCGCCGGCATTGATGCGCATGCCGGGTTGGGGATTAAGGAAGTTGATGTGCCTGGGGTTGTCGCCGCTCAGTTGGCTGGTGATTTCAGGATTGGTGCCCACGGGGTTTCCGCCAAACATTTCGCCATATTGGCGGACCGCCCGCCGGACATTTTGCAGGGCGGTTTCCGGCGGCACCCCGGTGCGCGGACTGGAATCGGGAATGAGTTCGCCCGCCCTGGCGGCCAGACCTTGCGCCGGCGCCTGGTTGGGCGACGGCATGATGGCCGGTGAATGCAAGCCCGTGCCCGCAGTCGGAACGGAAGGAACCACCGATGAAGTTCCGGCCAGGCTGGCGGCGGAGTTTTGAGCGGCAGAAGCAACCAACGCCGGCTCTGTTTTATTTGGATTGGGCAAATAATACAGCGCCAAGGCGATGAGCAATAAAAGCGCAGCGAGGCCAACGCGCTGTTTCATATAAAGCCCAGATTCGGCGTTGCGAATCGCCCCAGATTTGGAAAGACAGTCGAAAGATTGCCGTTGTCCACGCCAAACCAGGTGGCGAGGGTGGCAAAGTATTGGTCTATGGCGGTCGTTGGAATCCAGCGGCCGGTGCTGGTGTCGTTGGGGCCGTTGATGGTGAGGACGGGAAAGGTGCCGTAAGTTCGCTGGCCGTTGACCGCACCGCCCAGGATCAGGTGATGGCTGCCCCAGCCGTGGTCACTGCCCTGTCCGTTGCTGGGGAAAGTGCGGCCAAAATCGCTGGCGGTAAAGCTGGTCACGTTGTTGGAAAGGCCAAGCTGCTCCATGGCGCGCTGAAAGGCGAACATGGACTGGCTCAGTTCCGCCAGCAGGTTGGTGTGCGCGCCGAACAGCACATCGTTGGGCGTGTTGGCGTTGTAATCGGTCTGGCCGGTATGCAGATCGTAGCCGCCGATCTGGCAGAAAAAAATCTGGCGTTTCATGCCAAAGCCGCCGGAGGCGGCCGGGGTGTTGCCGGCGGCGATCAAGCGCGCGACCATTTGCAGTTGCGGACTCAAGGCGGAGTTAAAAGCCGCGCCGCCTTCGGGCGGAGTGATTTTCACCGGAAAAGGGGTCGTCCAATAATTGCCCGCCGTGGCGGCGATGGCGGAGTTTAAGAGGCTGCCGGTGTTGATGGTATGTTCGGCCACCGCCGCGTAGGCCTGGGATTGGAGGTTGGTGTAAGGCAGGCCGAGGATGTTCAACAACGTTGGCAACCGGTTGGTATTGGCTCCGCCGGAGGGAGTGGAGGGCAGGCTTAATGAAATCGCGCCCGAAGTGGAAACGGAATATTGCGAGACGACGTTGCCGACTTCAAAAGTATTTGCGCCGGCCAGCGTCACCATCAGCGAAATGGGCGCGCCGGGTTGAATGGAGGCGAGCAAATCGGCGCAACGCCCGCCCCACCCGGTCAGCGGCGGCTGGTCGGGAATGGACGTCTGCCATTGCGTCTGCTGGTCAGCATGCGAAAAAAGCTGGGGCGGAGTGGCGGTGGAGCCGGCCAGATACTGGGCGCGGGTAATGGGATAAACCAGCGTGCCGGTGTTGAACAAAAAGGCCAGCTTGCCTTCGCCAAACAGCGTCTGCAGTTCGGGGCAGCTCGGATGCAAACCATAGGTGTGGCCATCGCCGTCCAGAGACGTGACCGGCAGAATGGCGCTTTGGGGAATGGCCAGCACGGGAGAGCGGATGGCGGCGTAATTGCCGTATTCGGACGGGATGGTCGGGAGGATGAGATTGTTGGAGTCGTTGCCGCCCTGCAGGAAGATGCAGACCAGCGCCTTGTAGTCGGTGATGTTGGATTGGGCGACGGCGGCGTTCATAAACCGCAGATCGCGGATGGCCGAGGTCATGGCGACGGTGCCGACGGCCGCGCAGGCGGCCCGCCGAATAAACTGGCGCCGCGTCACCCCGGAAAATTGGTTGTGGCTCATAAAATCATTTTTGGATGATGAAATCAGGAGAGCTGGCGATCAGGTGAATCACGGCGCGGACGCGGTCGCGCATCTGCGTTTGCGTGGGCGGCGAACTGTAGGGGAAGTTACTGGCGGTGGCGACATAGTTGACAATGCCCGTCCTGGCGGCGGGGGACAACTGGCCGGCCAGCAGCAGCGCATTGAGTCCGTCCACCAGACCCGGGATGCCGGCATCGGCCGTGTAAGCCGCCGTCATCCACGGGCCGATGTCCAGGACGATGGAGCCGTTGCCCCCGGTGAAACTGCTCAAGCCATTGGTGTTGCCCGTATTGTTCAAAAGGCCGCCTTCGAGCGAAATTCATTTGCAGCGCCACGCTGCTGTCGGAGGTCAGTTGAAATTCCGGCGTGGTCAATCCGGCCGAGGCCAGCGGGCCGGGGAATTCGTAGCCCGGATAAAAGAAATTAAACACGGTCGGCGAGCGCAGCGGCGATTGTGACAGGCTGGAAGAAGTCCCCGTATCGGTGTAGCTCATGTTCCAGGTGTCCTCCCGCACCAGGACGGCGCCGTTGCGCGCCAACGGCGGTGCGACCAGCGGATAAACCGAGAGGCTGTTTTCATTCTGGCTGGCCGAATTGGCCGAGGTGACGGTGAAGTGGGTCGCGTCGGGCACGCTCGCCACCGGGTAAGTTCCGCTGACCGCGGAGCCGGAAGTGAAGTTGATGAAGACGTTGTTGCCCGCGCTCAAACCGTGCGGTCCGGTGGTGCTGACCGTAATGCTGGTCCCGACCTGCGTGTAACCGCCCACGGACAGTTTTGGCATGAGGCAACTGCCCGGCGTGCTGAACCAAATCCGCGTTCGTGACGGTGAAATGCGACGCATCCACCACGCTGGCGACCTGGAACAACCCGCTCAAGGCGCCGCCGGTGGTGAACACCAGGTAAAGCGGATCGCCCGCCGCCAAGCCATGGCCTGAAATGGCGGCGGTGATGATGCCGTTGGTTTGGCCGTAGCTGCCGGTGGCAAGTTGCGTCGCATTGACGGTGAACGTCGTCGGGCTGGTTGCGGTCACGCTGTAAGCTTGCGCATTGCGGCGCGGGATTTCCGGAAGTATCCGTGAAATTGAGCCACACGGTGTCGCCGTTATTCAAGCGATGCGGACTGGGAGTTGTGACGGTGATGAGCTGGTTGGTGGTCTGGCTGTAGGTGCCGCTGATGGCGGGTGGCGCGGGAAAGGCGCGCGCGACCGCGGTGACGCGGAGGAGCGGCTCGCGTTGTTTGCCGTAGGTCGGCTGGGAAATCAGGTCCGGGCTGCGCGCTTCGTAATCCAGCAGAATCGCCTGGACGACGGCCTGGAGGTTGCCCCGGACGCCGGTGCCGTCATCGTTGAAAACCTGGGCGACGCGATAAACATAATCCCGGCTCGGGATTGCTGGTGACCAGGCGCTGGATGAGTTGACGGCAGATGAACGGGGCGACGTTCTGGTTGTTGAAGATGCCATTCAAGCGCGGATTCCAAATCCTGCGAACAATAAGCGTCGTTGCTGGCCGAGGAGACGGCCTGGCCGCCCCAGGCCGGCGGGAGCATGACATTGTCGAGCAATAATTTTGCGCCGAGCTCGTGATGGGCCGGCACCAGCACCATCGGGTTGGTGTAGTTGGCGCCCGGATACCAGTTGGACGGCAGGCGTCCGTTGGCCTGGTTGGTCTGATAATAATTCCAGCCGGTAAAGACGCTGGCAAAGCCCATGACGACATTTTGATTGTAAGTCGGCACCAGGTTGTCCTGGGCATTGAGGATCAAGGTGCCATCCGGCCATTGCCGGTTCAGGCCAATGGAAAACAACTGCTGGACTTCGCGCGCGTAATTCTCATTGGCATGGATGCCGGTGATGATGCTGCCCGCGTCGTTGCCCAGCATGCCCAAATACAAGCCCATGGACGGATGGAGGGTGACGGCTTCCAGCAGGGAGCGGTAATTGCCAAAGGCATGGTCCAGCAGCATATCGTAGTAGGAGGAAAGCGCGTCGGCATGGTTCTGGAGCGTGCCATTTTCAGAGACGACAAAGATCTCGCTCAAGGCGAAGGCGACGCGCTGGCGCAATTGGTCCGGGGCGGTGATGGATTGCCGCCACCAGGTGTTGAACCACAAAGGGCTTTGATAAAGATCGGTTGGGTCCGAGTTCGGATTGGCCAGCACATTGCTCAAGCAATGCGTGGCGGGGAGGGAAAACTGATTGGCCAGCCAGTTGCTGTAACCGAGCGCCTGCACGGCGGCGATGTCGTTGGAGCTTGCGCCAAAGGTCGCCTGGGTCAGGAAGCGGGCGGCCGCGCTGGCATTGGCGGAATCATCCGTCCAGGCGGGCGGCGGGGGCGGCGGGGAGAACGTCTGCGAGCCGTTGGCCAGAGTGAAATGGCCGCCGATTTCGCCATTGGCAAAAGCGGTGGTTTCGATGACGATGGCGGCCTTGCCCTCATTGATGATTTCCAAAATGTCCGGCGCCGCCAGAGGGCCGGTGGCTTTAATTTTCCAGAGATAGCTGCCGTCGGCCTGCGGCTTGGCGGCGGAAATGTCAAAGATCAGTTCGCCCGGATCGCTCAAATAGGGATCCGAATTGATGGACTGGCCGGTGGGAGCGCCCGACAGGTTGTTGTCCGAATAATTCAAGGCGGCCTGGGAACCGTCCGCACTGACCCGCAAGGTGGCCGAGCCGACGCCCTGGCTGACCACCCCAGGCAGCGCCAGCAGGTTGGCGGTGTAAAGCGTGCCGGGAGTATTGGCCGGCAACGGCGGATAATAGCGCGACAACAGATAACCCGGCACCACGCCGGCGGGGGTGGTGTTGGTCCCGGTCGGGTCTTGCATCCAGCCCACCGACCAGTTGTCGCCCGCGCCGGCGCCCGCCTTGTGCAAAACCTCGAGGTAGTATTGCTGGCCGGCGACGAGCGCGAGCCAGGGGGATTGCTGGCTGGCTTGCACATTCCATTGCTGCGGGCCGTGCCATTTTGCCCCGGCATGGTTGGATTGTTGGTGGGAGCGACCCAGGAGCGCAGCACCTGGTTGACTTGCTGGTTGTCGTCGGAAATCCAAAGCTGCGCCGCATCGCTGCCCGCGATCCAGAAATAATAATTGCCCGTGACCGGGGCGGTGAAATAACCGCGAATGCGTTCGCCGTAATTGACCCCGTAATTGGAGATGCCTTCGAGCGCGCCCAAAACGTTGGTGAGGCTGGCCGGCGTGCCCGTCGGGATATCGGTGACATTGGCGCCGGGAACATTCGTCCAGATTTCCTGAACGACGGAACTGCCGGTGTTCAAAACCGAAATGTCCACGACCGACGCGCCAAGGCCGGTTAAATTGCTGGCGGTGAGGGTGACTTGGAAACTGCCGGCGAGAGCGGGCACGCCGGCGATGAGCGCCGTTGGTGTTGTTGAAAGTCAGGCCCGGCGGCAGGCCATTGGCGGTGAAGCCAAGCGGCGTGTTCGCAGCCGTCACCGTGAAGCTGAAGGGCTGGCCGAGAAAGGCGACCGCGCTCAAGGCGCTCGTCACCACCGCCGGCGCGTTGGAACTGGTGTTGCCGACGCTGTTGGACGGATACAAACAAGCGGTCGGGATGATTTCTTCCGCCTGGTCCGCGCTGTACCAGGAAAGATGCGCCCGGGCAGAGGCGCCGGACTGGAGATAATCCAGCCTGAGATCGTAGCGCACGCCGGCCTGCAAAGCGAGGGCGTTGGTCCAGTCGGTGGCGCCTTGCGTCTGCCATTTGTCAATGAGCAACTGGTCGTTCACCCAGAGCCGGCAGCCATCGTCGCTTCTCACATCAAAGAAATAAGTGTCGGAAAACTGGGGCTGCACCTGGCCCGTCCAGCGCACGGTGTAATACCCGTTGCTCAGGTTGGGCGACAGGCCGTTGCTCCAAATAAAACTAATGACCGGGTCAAGGCGGGTCAGGAAAAGATTGCTGGGATTGAAATTCTTGCTGTTGGTGTAGGTCGTGCTCGAATTGGTATAATACTGGCCGAGCAGCCCGCTGCCGCCCGGGTGGGAGAAGGATAGATGACGACACTGGCGTTGCTTGCAACGCCCAGGGTGTAATTGGAGCCCGGCAACAGTTGCAGTTGAGCCAGCACGGGCGCCGGCAAATTCGTGTTGGCCATCGGCGTCACTGTGACCGTCTGGGAACTCACGCCCACCCCTAAAGCGACCGAAGACGGCAGGGCCACATAATCCACGCCCGCCGCCGCAAAACCAATTCCCGGCCCGCCCAGTCCCAGATTGACCGTGATGGGGTCCAACGGAAAGCCGCCGCGCGTCACGGTGAACTGTCCGGTGAGCGTGGATTTTTGTCCAGGGTCAGGCTGGGTGGCGCCCGCGCCTGTGGCCGTGATGGAGATCACATTTTGCGAGGCCAGCAGGTTGGTGACGCAGGCGTAATCACTCAGGGCATTGCCGTTGGCATCTTGCTGGCCGTTGCTAAATGGGTTGAACGGGTCCAGGCCCAGTTGATATTTTTCCCAATCGTTCATCCCGCTGCCGGCCGTATCCACGTCCGAGATGGCCACGCGGTAAAACTTCGCGGCCGTCGCCGCCGGCGCGGTCAAGGTGACATTGCTTCCCGAGCGGGCCACCAGATTGGTTTCGACAAACCAATTCGTGCCGCCCAGCAGGGTGATGCTTTGCAACTGATATTGCTTTCCCAGCGCGCAGGGCATGGTCACCGAGAAATTGGACGGCGAATTGGCGATGATGGGGATAAAAGGATAGGAGTTGGAATCGAACGGGTTGGTGCCGGCGATGGATTCCTGCAAATTGGAAAAGCTGTCGCCGTCTGGATCGGTCCGCGGATCAATGCCGTAGGCATTGTAAATCCATTCCCAAATATCGCTCATGCCGTTGCCGTTCAGGTCTATCATCTGGGCATGGGCAGCGCCCAGCCCGAATGCAAACAGCATCAGGCAAATCGCTCTCGAAAAACCGCCATGCCTCCTTTTCCCGCGAAACAGGCAACTGCGCGACATAACTCGTTTAACTTATCTGATGGGATTGATTTGTCAAATTTTTGAATCAACTCCGGCTGGATTTTAGAGCGTTTCCATAAATGATATAGCTTGACTGGGGCGAGAGGGCTGGCAGGCTTGAGCCATGCGAGCGATACCCGTGTCTGCGCGCGAGCGCATCCTGCAACTCTATGAACAAGGCAAAAGCACCCGCGAGATCGCGGACTTTTTCGGCTTTTGCGTGGCGGCGGTGCGCCGGGTCCGGCAGCAGTTCCAAGAGCGCGGCACGCTCCAGCCGCAAACCCATTTGTGCGGGCGCAAAACGCTGCTGAACGCCGGACGCCAGGCTCGCCTGCAAAAGCTGGTGGCGGCCCAGCCCGACGCGACGTTGGCCGAGTTGGGGGCGCGTCTGGACCGCCCTTTCGGGACCTCCACTGTGGATTTGTGGCTGCGCAAACTGGGGTTGAGCTATAAAAAAAACGCTCTGCGCCGCCGAGCAGAACCGTCCGGACGTGGCCGAAAAGCGGGCCCATTGGCATGAGCGTCTGGCAAGTGACCCACCTGCCCGACTGGTCTTCGTGGATGAAAGCGGGGCCAACACCAAGATGACCCGTTTTTGCGGGCGGTCACCCGTGGGCCGAAGACTGGCGGCCCACGTCCCGCAGGGACATTATCAGACCACCACCCTGGTCTGCGCCATTCGTCTGGCCGGGCCTGCGGCCCCCTGCCTCTTTGAGGGGGCCATGGACGGGGAAATGTTTTTGGCCTGGATCCAGCAGGGGCTGGTGGTGGAGTTGCGCAAGGGTGACTTGGTCATCATGGACAACTTGGCCACGCATAAGGTGACCGGAGTCCGCCAAGCCATCGAAGAGGCCGGGGCAACGCTGCTGTATCTGCCGCCCTATTCGCCAGACTTTAATCCCATCGAAAATATGTGGAGCAAGGTCAAACAAATTATGCGAGGTCTCGCGCCGCGAACCGCCAAGGAACTGCTCCAAGCGGCGAAGATTGCCTTTGAAGCCATCTCCACCGCCGATTGCCGGGGCTTCTTTTTAAACGCCCGCTACGCTACATGATTTATGGAAATGCTCTAATCCCGCGATGAGAGGCGGCCGGCCGCCGCCTTGCTCGCGAGGCAGTTTGGCGGCCTGGGCGGGCCAGGCGTCGTCGAGTTGGATCGGGGTCCGCCTGTTTGAAAGATCACCGCCAAGCCAGCCGGCGGTCGCAGCATCCTCCGCGAGGCATCCCCTGGCGGAGCAAGGACGACAGGTTTCCCTTTTTTGGTTTTTTTGGATGCGCGCCGCTGTTTTGCGTGTAGATTCCTTGCGCGATGACTGCGCCTTTCCTCATTGTCTGCGCCGGGTTGATCGTGAGCAAATGGATGGCTCAACTCTGGCTGGAATGGCTCAACCAGCGGCAGGTCCGCCGGCATGCCCGGCAAGTCCCGCCCGCTTTCGCCAACACCGTCACGCCCGAGACTTACGCCAAATCGGTTGATTATACGCTGGCGAAAAGCCGGTTTGAGATGGTGGAGTTGACCTGGGGCGCGATGGTTCTGGCCGGGGTTCTTTTTAGCGGGGTTCTGCCGTGGTTCTACCAAGATTTCCGGCGCGCCGCCGGCTCCTCCATCTGGGCCGGGGCGGGTTTTCTGGCGGCGGCGGGGGTGGCGCTGTCGGCCGCGGATTTGCCCTTCGAGTGGCATGGGCAATTTGGCCTGGAGGAGCGGTTCGGCTTCAACACCACCACAGCGGCCACTTGGTGGATGGACCGGGTGAAGGGATTGTTGCTGGCGCTGGCCTTGGGCTATCCGCTGCTGGTGTTGATTTTGCATCTGGCGGGGTGGCTGGGGGCGGGCTGGTGGTTTTGGGCGTGGGTTTGCCTGGCGGTCTTTCAACTGGTTCTGCTGCTGGCGGGGCCGGTTTTGATTCTGCCGCTGTTCAATAAATTCACGCCGCTGCCGCCGGGCGAATTGCGCGAGGGCCTGCTCGCCCTGGGCCGGCGCGCCGGCTTTGGCGCGCGCGACATCCAGGTGATGGACGGGAGCAAACGGTCCCGCCACTCCAACGCCTTTTTCACCGGACTGGGCCGGTTCCGCAAAATTGTTTTATTTGACACATTGGCGCAGCAACTGGACCGCGGGGAAATGGAGGCCGTCCTGGCCCACGAGATCGGCCACTACAAGAAAGGGCATGTTCCCAAAATGATCGCCTTGAGCCTGGGCGCCGGGCTGCCGGGCTTTTACCTGCTGGCCGTGCTGGCGCGGCAGGAATGGTTTATGGGCGCCTTTGGTTTCCAGCCCGGCGACATGGCGCCGGCCTTGCTGCTCTTCGCCTTGCTTTCGGGGGTGGTGACGTTTTGGCTGTCACCGCTGTTCCACGCCCTGTCGCGCCGCCATGAATACGAGGCGGACGCCTTTGCCGCCCGGCTGATGCAGCAGCGGCAGCCCTTGATCGCGGCCCTGCGCAAATTGAACGAAAAAAACCTGAGCAATCTCACGCCGCATCCTTTTTACAGCGGTTTTTACTATTCGCATCCCACCTTGCTGGAACGCGAAGCGGCGCTGGCCGCAACGGCGGGGGATTGATCGGGATTGCCGTTCCCGGCTCCTCTCATTCCTCTTAATCTTAATCTTAATCCTAATCTTAATCTCTTTGGAGGATTTGGCGCATTAAGATTAAGATTAAGATTAGGATTAGGAGAACAAACCGTTGAAGAAAGTGGCCTGCCCCGATTGCCGGGCCGGCGCAAACCCCGGCCTTGCCAAATGGGCGGCGGGAGTTAATGCTTTGTCCCCTATGAAAAAATTGCCCTCTGCCTGTTGGCTGGCCTTGCCCGCGCTGGTCCTGGCCGCCTGTCAGACAACCCGCCAGCCGACCGCCATCGCCCAGCCCGGGCCCGTCGCACCGGCGGCGGCGCCGGCGGCTTACGAGACCAAACCGAGAGATCCTTATTTCGCCAAGTTCAATCCGCGCCTGGCCCCAGCCCCGGGACCGCTGCTGCTGGAAGCGGGCGACCGCCTGGCCATCGTGGGGGATTCCATCACCGAGCAGAAAATGTATTCCCGCATCCTGGAGACTTACCTGACGGTGTGCGTGCCCCAACTGAAAATCACGGTGCGCCAGGTCGGTTGGAGCGGCGAAACGGCGGAAGGATTCCGCCGGCGGATGGAGTCCGATTGCCTGCGCTTCAAGCCGACCGTCGCCACTTTTGCCTACGGCATGAATGATTCCAAGTACCGGCCGTATGACGACATCAACGGGCAGTGGTATGCCTCCAACTATACGGCCATCGTGCGGGCCTTCAAGGCGGCCGGGGCCAGGGTTGTTCTCGGCTCGCCCGGTTCGCTCGGCACGCTCAACAAAGCGCGCAACGCCGGCGGCGGCACTTTGGACGAGCGCAATTTGAATCTGTGCGCCATGCGCGACCTGGACGTTCGCATCGCGCAAAGCGAGGGGGTGCGCTTCGCGGACGTTTTCTGGCCGATGTTGCAGGCGGCCTACGAGGGTGAAAACCGCTACGGCACGGCCGACAAGCCCTTCGCGCTGCCCGGACCCGACGGACTTCATCCCAACTGGGCCGGGCATCTGGTCATGGCGCATTGCTTCCTCCGGGCGCTGGGTCTGGACGGGGACATTGGCACTTTCACCGTGGATTTGAAGGGCGGACACGCCGAGGTCACCGCCGGGCATAAGATGGAGTCCTTTGCCAACGGCGAACTGGCCATCAGCAGCACGCGCTATCCGTTCTGCGATGGGGGGGCCAGCAACGCGACCAGCGCGATTCGCGGGGGCATGTCGCTGGTGCCGTTCAACCGGGAACTCAACCGGCTCATGCTGGTGGTCAGGAACATCGGCGCGCCGCGCTGCCAGGTGATCTGGGGCGGCGTCACCAATGCCTACCTGGCCGATCAACTCTCCGCCGGCATCAATCTGGCGGACGAGTTTGCGGTCAATCCCTTCTCGGAGGCTTTCCAGAAGGTGGACAAGGCCGTGGCCGCCAAGCAGGCCTACGAGACCCGGCAGATCAAGACCTCCTTTCACAGCGCGGAAGCCCGGACCAACATGGACGCGGTCGTCAGCAGGACGGAGGCGGAGCGCGCGCCGCTGGTGGAGGCGATGGCGGCGGCCTTCGTGCCGGTGCGGCATGTGCTGCGCCTGGTCCCCATGCAGGAATAGGACGGGCCGGGGCCGATGGGGTTTCTTAATCTTAATCTTAATCATAATCTTAATCGCACTGGTGGTGATCAGAGATTAGGATTAGGATTAGGATTAGGATTAGGATTAAGATTGGGATTGAAGATTGGAGACGGATCGGACAAGGTGGGCCCACCATGAGATATGCGCCGATAGACAAGGAATTGTTCCGGCTCAACCGGGCCAACCTGAAGAAATTGCTGCCGCCCAACGCGCTGGCGGCGGTCAACGCCAATGATATTCTCCCGGTCAATGGCGACGCGGTTTTGCTGCTGCAGCAAAATTCGGACTTGTTTTATCTGACGGGAATTGAACAGGAGGAAAGCCTGCTGCTGCTTTACCCGGAGGCCCACGAACCCAAGCATCGCGAGATTCTGTTCCTGCGCCAGCCCAATCCGCTGTTGGAAACCTGGGAGGGCCACAAGCTGACCAAGGAGGAGGCGCAAAAGATTTCCGGCGTGGAGCAGGTGCAATGGCTGCCGGATTTTCCGGCGCTGTTTCACCGGCTGATGTGCGAGTGCTCGCAGGTCTGGCTCAATTCCAACGAGCACAAGCGCGCCCGCGTGGTGGTGGAAAGCCGCGACGCCCGCTTCATCAAGGAGGTGCAGGCACGCTATCCCCTGCACGATTACCGCCGCCTGGCCCCGCTCCTGCACCGCTTGCGCGCCGTCAAGTCCGACGCCGAAATCGCCCTGCTGCGCCAGGCCTGCGCGATCACCGAGGCCGGTTTCCGGCGGGTTTGCCGGCTGGTCAAACCGGGGGTCAATGAGATGGAGGTGGAAGCGGAATTTTCCCGCGAATTTCTGCGGCGGGGCGGGCGCTTCGCCTACAACCCGATCATCGCCTCCGGGCGCAACGCCTGCGCCCTGCATTATGTGCAGAACGACCAGCCTTGCCGGAAAGGCGAGTTGTTGCTGCTGGACGTGGGGGCCAGCTACGCCAACTACAACGCGGACATGACGCGCACCATTCCGGTCAGCGGGCGGTTCACCCGCCGGCAAAAACAGGTCTATAACGCCGTCTTGCGGGTGCTGCGCGCCGTCAGCCGGGCGGCGGCGCCGGGGAAATTGCCGCGGGACTGGCAGACGGAGGCGGACCAATTGGTGGAAAAGGAACTGGTGGATTTGGGTTTGTTGACCCTGGCGGAGATCAAAAAACAGGATCCCGAGGACAAGGCCTTTCGCAAGTATTTTATGCACGGCGTGGGCCATCCGCTGGGGCTGGACGTGCATGACCTGGCGCTGACGGTGGAACCGATCCAGGCGGGCTGGGTGCTGACGGTCGAGCCGGCCATTTACCTGCGCGAAGAGGGATTTGGCGTGCGCCTGGAAAACAACATCCTTGTGCAAGAGGGCGGCAACGTGGACTTGATGGAAAGAATTCCCATCGAGGCCGGGGAAGTGGAGCGGCTGATGAGCCGGTGAGGGCCGGCTCTTCCTCTTAATCTTAATCCTAATTTTAATCTCATAATCAACCAACGAGAGGAGCCAATGAAAAAATCAACAGAAATGATGTCCGGTTTGGCCCTGGTCTTTTTGGCCGCGCTGCTGGGAGCGCCGGGATGCTCGAAAACACCCAAGCCGGACGCGAAAGTCCTGCAGGGAAACTGGAAAGGCCAGGAAACCAATGCGACTGGTTCCGATTCCCTCGTGCTGACGGGAACAAATCTGGAGTTCCACGGGTCGGACCCCCGCGAATGGTACAAGGCGACTTTTACGCTGCTGGAAGACAAAAATCCAAAGCAGATGATCGCCATCATCACCGACTGTGCCGATCCGAAGTATGTGGGCAAAACCGCATACGCCATCTACCAAATCCAGGACGGCATCTTCACCCTCGCCGCCCATGAGCCGGGCGATACGAACGTGCCCGCCAGTTTCGACGATCCGCAGGTGCGGAAGGTCATGTTCAGACAATAATGCGCTCCCGAAAAAGTCACCCCGTATCGGGGTTGACCATCGCGCCGCGGAATGCCGTCTTGGTTGGTAGGGCGGGCAGTCTTCTGCCCGCCGCGCCGCGACGTTGATTCCTCTGCCAATGCTGGACGGCGGGCAGAGGACTGCCCGCCCTACCTTTCCCGGCCCGTCCAAGACAACCGCATTCTGGCGCGACGGCGTTTGGGCTTGACTGGGAGCAAAGCGGGCGTTTGACTCAGACCATGAACAAGCCATTCCAGATTTCCCGCAGGTCCTTTCTAAAACGCGGCGCGGCCACCGCCGCCGCCACGGGGTTGCCCCTTTGGTTCGTCGAAAGGGAATTGGCCGCCGCGCAGGAAGTGGCGCCCCAACCCGCCAGCCCGAACGACCGCCCCGGCCTGGCCTTGATTGGCTGTGGCGGCCAGGGCCGGGGCGACGCGGGCGCCGCCAGCCGGTGGGGCGACATCGTCGCGGTCTGCGACGTGGACGACAATCACGCGGCGGCGGCGGCCAAGCAGTTCACGCGCAATGGCAAGACGCCGGACAAATTCAACGATTTCCGCAAGGTGCTGGCGCGGGAGGACGTCCATGCCATCATCCACGCCACCCCGGATCATTGGCACACCCTAGTCAATCTGGCGGCGGCCAAAGCCAGGAAGGATGTATATGGGGAAAAACCGCTGACGCTGACGATTGACGAAGGGCGGCTCATCACTAAAGCGGTGCGCGACAACAAAATTGTGTTTCAGACCGGGACGCAGCAGCGCAGCGACCGCAATTTTCATCTGGCCTGTCAATTGGTGCGCAACGACCGCATTGGCAAGCTCAAAACGGTGAAGGTGTTTGTCCCGGCGGGGTTGCGCGCCGGGCCGTTCCAGACCGTGCCGGTGCCCGCGGAATTGAACTGGGACTTCTGGCTGGGCCAGGCGCCCAAGGTGGACTATATGAAGGAGCGGTGCCACGCCAACTTTCGCTGGTGGTGGGATTACTCGGGCGGCCCGGTCACCGACTGGGGCGCGCATCACAACGACATCGCCCGCTGGGGCATCGGCCAGGACGGCCCGGAAAGCGTCGAAGCCAAAGTGGTGACGCCGCCGATCCCCGGCGGCTACACCACGCCCAGCGAATATGAAGCCACCCTGACCTGGGCCAACGGGATCACGCAAATTGTCAAGACGACGCTCGATGACAGCCCTTATGGAGCGGTGCTGAAGAAAGAGGGACAGCGCAATGGCATCCGATTCGAGGGGACAAACGGCTGGATCTGGGTCAACCGCGACGGGTTCTCCTCCAGCGATGAGGATCTTGCGACCCAGCCGCTGCCGGAGAATGCGGTGCGGCTGGAAAGCTCCGGCAATCACATGAAGAATTTCTTTGACTGCATGAAATCAAGGAAGGATCCCGTCTCCGCGGTGGAGTCGGGCCATCGCTCGGCCTCGGTCGGCCATCTCATCGTCATCGCCCTGCGTCTGGGCCGCAAATTCCAATGGGACCCGGTGAAGGAAGTCTTCATCGGCGACGGGGCCAAGGAAGGCAATGCCTGCGTGGCGCGGGAAATGCGCCAGCCTTACGAACGTCAGTTTCGCCGGTTGACCTATCAGATAAACGCCGTTCTTTCGGAAGAAGAACCGCGGATGGTTTTTATTCGTGGTTGACAAATCCGGCCAATGAACACAGATTGTATGCGTGCGGATCATTTGCGGAGGATTATGAAGACAAAGACGAAACTCCGCTTTCAAGACTTGCCAAAGGACTACGCGGCCCTGTGTCGCGTGTTCCTGCCGCGCCCCATCCACGACGCGGTGGACTACGCAAACATTGTGGAAGTGGCCGACGCGATGGTCCTGTGGCACGATGAATTCACCCCCGACCAGGCGGATTATTTTGACCTGCTTTGCTCGCTCATCGAAGAGTACGATGCGAAGAATGTCAAGTGGCCGAAGGCAACGGGAGTGGATGCGCTCAAACACCTGCTTGGCGAACAGGGCCTTGCGGCGGCGGATCTCTCGCGCCTTTTGGGCGGCAGCCGCAACTTGGGTGCCATGATTTTGCGCGGCGAACGCAAACTCACGCTCAATCATGTGCGGACGCTGGCGGGGCGCTTTGGCGTCTCTGCCGACCTCTTCCTGCCGTGAAGGCGCCGGCCTCCCCAACTATGTATAATCCTTCACCAGAGGCATGATCTCCAACCACAGGACTTCGGCCATGCGCTTGTGACCGCCCTGGAGGATGTTGACGGGTTCGGTTGTCTTCTCTTGCTGGTTCGAAACCTGGAGAACGGTTTCACTAAAACTAATGATGGAGATTACCCTTTCCTAATTCGTGAAAAATTTCACAAACTCTCTTGCCGGGGGCATGGTTTTTGCGTAAAAAAGCACCCGTTGTTTGTAGAGACGATTTAATGACGCAGCGATGTCCGATATCTTTCCAAAGTGGACCAACCGGTTGCCGCGCAACATTATTATTGGGGCGGTGCTGGTGGGTTCCGGGGTGCTGGCCGGGGTGACCTATTATTTCACGCCGAAGTACACGCGGGTGGGTTATGAACCGATCCAGCCGGTGGCCTTTGCCCACAGCGTGCATGTGGAGCAATTGGGGCTGGATTGCCGCTATTGCCATAATACGGTGGAGAAATCCTGGTATTCCAACATCCCGGCCACGTCCACCTGCATGAACTGCCATGTCCAGGTGTTGAAGGACGATGCCCGGCTGGCGCTGGTGCGGGAAAGCGCGGCCTCGGGCCAGCCGATTCCCTGGGTGCAAATCCACAAGATGCCCGATTTTGTCTATTTCAACCATTCCGTCCATGTCAACCGGGGTGTCAGTTGCGTGGAATGCCACGGGCAGATCAACCAGATGGACGAAGTGTATCATGCCAAACCTTTGAGCATGTCCTATTGCCTGGACTGCCATCGCGACCCGACGATGCGGGTTCGTCCGCTGGCCGAGATCACGCATTTGGATTGGAAACCCGAGTCCGCGGCCAGGCAAAGGGAGGATGGCGAAAAGATGATGCATGATTGGCGGATTCAATCCTTGCAAACCTGCTCGACTTGTCACCGATGAAAAACCCACCCACACCCGCACCGGCAGGCCCGGCCTATTGGCGCAGTTTGGACGAACTGGCGGACACGCCGCAGTTCCGCCAATGGGTGGAAAAGGAGTTTCCGGCCGGGGCGAGCGAATTGTTTGATCCGGTGACGCGGCGCAATTTCGTCAAGATCATGTCGGCGTCCTTCCTCCTGGCGGGCCTCGGGGCGACGGGCTGCCGCCGGCCGGTGGAGAACATTTATCCGTTCGCCAAGATGCCGGAGAATTATGCGCATGGCCTGCCGCAGTTTTTTGCCACGGCCATGCCGTCCCGCCGCGGGGCGGTGCCGCTGGTGGTGAAATCCAGCGACGGGCGCCCGACCAAAGTGGAGGGCAATCCCGACCACCCGGACAGCAACGGCGGCACGGACCCGTTTGCGCAGGCGTCGGTGTTGAGTCTTTATGATCCCGACCGGGCCCAACGCTACGCCAGGAACGGGAGCCTGAGCACCAAGGCGGCGGCGTTGGATGCCTTGGCCGCGCTGGCCGGGAAGTTTGGGAACGGGGACGGGGTGGCGTTTCTCATGGAGCAAAGCAGCTCGCCTTCCCGCGCGCGGCTGCAACGGATGGTCAGCGAAAAATATCCGAAGGCGCGCTGGTTTGTTTATGAGGCGGTGGATCTGGATGCGGCGCGCATTGCGGCCTCGCTGGCTTACGGCATCCCGGTGGCGCCTTATTACAACCTGGAAAAGGCGGAAAAAATTCTGGCGCTGGATTGTGATTTTATCGGCACCGAGGAAAATGCGACGGTCAACATCCGGCGCTTCGCCCAGGGCCGGCATGTCGCGGGCAAGGACGACCCAATGAGCCGGCTCTATGCGGTGGAGAGCTTGTTCACCTTGACAGGGATGAACGCGGACCATCGTTTGCGCGTCGCGCCCAGCCTGATGGTCGCGGTGGTGGCGCGGATGGCGCTCAATATCCTGCCTTCCGGCGATTGGGACGCCAAGCTGAAGGAATTGTCCGCCCCGGCGCAGGGCTTTGATGATTGGATCGTGCCTTGCGCGAAGGATTTGAAGGCAAGCGGCGGGAAAGGTTTGGTGATGGGCGGTTATCGTTTGCCGCCAGCGGCCCATTTGCTGGTGCTGGCGATGAACGAGGCTCTTGGTGCGGTGGCGGATCACACGATTGAATTTCATGAAGTTCCCGAGGCAACCGAAGAGGACATTAGCATCCTCGTGAAGGCGCTGGGCGCTGTCCAATTCCAGACTTTGATCATGTTGGGCGGCAATCTGGCTTACAATGCTCCGGCGGACTTGAACTGGTCGCAGGCGTATCCAGGGGGGAAACTCCAAAGGACAATCGTGCGGCTCGGTTATTATGAAGATGAAACGTCGTGCCCCCCTCCTCCAACGATGACGAGTCAATGGGATTTGCCGATGGCGCATTTTCTGGAGTCGTGGGGCGACGCGCGCACGGCCAACGGAACTTTGGTCCCGATTCAGCCGCTGATCGAGCCGCTGTTTGACGGGCTGACGGAATTGGAAGTGCTGGCGATTCTGGCGGGCGCGGAAAAGACCAAGCCTTACGAAATCGTGCGCGAAACATTTCGCCTCCTTGGCGGCCCCGGCGAGAATGATTGGCGGAAGTTTTTGCACGACGGTTTCCTCGCAGGCAGCGCGGCGGTGCCGGCCACTGTACAGTTCAACGCCAAGCTGCTCGCGCCGGTGTTGGATTTGTTGAAGCCCGCGGCCGCGCCCGGACCGGGCAACTTGGACGTCGTTTTCCATCGCGATTCCAAGATGGACGACGGACGGCATAATAATAACGGCTGGTTGCAGGAATTGCCGGACCCGATCACCAAGCTGACCTGGGACAACGCGATTTTGGTAAGCCCCAAGACGGCCCATGAGCTGAAGCTCGCGCCCGATGAGCAGAAGCGCGACCAGACGCAGCGATTTTACGACCAGGTGGTGGAAATTCAATTGGGCGAGCGGAGAGTGCGCGGCACGATCTGGGTCCAGCCCGGCATGGCGGATTATACCGTGGGGCTGGCGCTGGGATATGGTCGCGTGAAGACGGGGCGGATCGGGCGCGGTTGCGGCTACAACGCGTATAAAGTGCGGACGACCGACGCCATGCATTACGGGTCGAACGCCAAGTTGACGAAAGTGGGCACGGCGTATCAATTGTCCACCACGCAGAGCCATTGGAGCATGGAAGGGCGCGCGCCGGTGCGGGAAGCCAATCTGGAGGATTTTCGCAAGCAGCCGGATTTCGCGGCGAAAATGGACTTGGAAAAGCCGCCCACCATAGCGCCGATGTATCCCAACCCATTCGACACCACCAAGGCCAAAGGATTGCATCAGTGGGGCATGGCCATAGATTTGAGCAAATGCGTGGGATGCTCGGCCTGCATGGTGGCGTGCCAGAGCGAGAACAACGTCCCCATTGTGGGCAAGGAAATGGTGGGCAAGAGCCGCGAGATGCACTGGATACGGATTGACCGTTATTATTCCGGTGTGGGCAAGAATCCCGAGGATGATCCGCAGGCGGTGGTCCAGCCGATGCTCTGCCAGCATTGCGAAGCCGCCCCGTGCGAGAATGTTTGCCCGGTCAATGCCACCTCGCATGATGACGAAGGGCTGAACGTGATGGTGTATAACCGCTGCGTCGGCACGCGTTATTGCTCCAACAACTGCCCCTACAAAGTGCGCCGCTTCAATTTCTTTGATTACAACCGCCGCCCGCTGGACAAACTTTACGACAGCCCGCTCGATCCGCTCAACCGGAAGGACGGCAAATGGGAGTTCCTGCGATGGTGGGACAATCCGGACCGGGGCAACCTGCCGGAAGACCAGTGGCAACTGGTGCGCATGGTCAAGAACCCCGACGTGTCGGTGCGGATGCGCGGGGTGATGGAGAAATGCACCTTCTGCGTGCAACGGCTGGAGCAGGCCAAGATCGCCGCGAAGGTCAAGGCGCGCGCTTCGGACCACATCCGCTTGTCGGAGAAGGAAGGGACCATTCCCAGGACGGCGTGCCAGCAGGCCTGTCCGGCGGAGGCGATTGCCTTTGGCGACATTTTGGACAAGGAAAGCACCGTGAGCAAATGGAAGGACAATCCGCGCAATTACACGGTGCTGGACGTTCTCCACACCAAACCGCGCCTGACTTACCTGGCCAAGGTGCGCAATCCCAATCCCGAGATGCCCGATTACAAGCAGCACCCCGCGCCTTACAGCTACGACGACTATTCCAAAACCATGGGCCGGCCCGCCTTGGAGGAGGGTGAGGCGACTGAGAAAGGAGCCCGGTAATGGCGGACGCCACTCCAGCCCCGATGTTGACGCAGGACGCGCCGCTGGTGGTGCAGGCGCCGCCCGTGGAGTTGGAACGCGAGCCGCTCGTGGCCAACGGCCACGGCATCGGCTGGCTGTCCGACACCATAGCGGGAGTGGCCGAAGGCAAGCCCAAGTTCTGGTGGTGGATTTGTTTCACCATCAGCGCGACCATGATGACGGTGTGCTTTCTGTGCATACTATATCTGATGTCCACCGGGGTGGGGGTCTGGGGTGTGGCGCACCCGGCCATGTGGGGCTATGCCATCGTCAATTTCGTGTGGTGGATCGGCATCGGCCATGCCGGAACCCTGATCTCGGCGATTTTGTTTCTGCTGCGGCAGAAATGGAGGACTTCCATCAACCGCGCGGCCGAAGCGATGACCATCTTCGCCGTGATGTGCGCCGGCATCTTTCCTCTCATCCATATTGGGCGAATCTGGCTGGGCTACTGGCTGTTCCCCATCCCCAATGCCAACGGCATCTGGCCGCAATTCCGCTCGCCCCTGATGTGGGACGTTTTCGCCGTCTCCACCTACTTCACCGTCTCGGTGCTGTTCTGGTACATGGGATTGATACCCGATCTGGCCGTGATGCGGGACCGGGCCACGACGAAAAGCCGGAAGTTCGGCTACGGCCTCTTCGCCCTGGGCTGGACCGGCTCCAACCGGCACTGGAGCAATTATGAGAAGGCCTACCTCATTCTGGCGGGCCTGTCCACGCCGCTGGTGCTCTCGGTCCATTCCATCGTCTCGCTGGATTTTTCGGTCTCGCAAATCCCCGGCTGGCACACCACCATTTTCCCCCCCTACTTTGTGGCGGGGGCCGTTTACTCCGGTTTTGGGATGGTGCTGACGCTGCTGGTGCCGCTGCGGCGGATGCTGAAACTGGAAGACATCATCACGGTGCGGCATGTGGAGTTGATGTGCAAAGTGACCCTGCTCACCGGCTCCATCGTGGGCTATGCCTATGTGATGGAGTTTTTCATCGCCTGGTACGGGGGCAATCCTTATGAGAAATACCTCTTTCTCCATGAGCGCGCGGCGGACCCGTTCATCATTGCCCCGCTCTACGGAATCGAGCCGGCGCCCTACTGGTGGGCCTGGTGGATGATGATTATCTGCAACGTGCTGGTGCCGCAGCTATTCTGGTTCAAGAAGGTGCGGACCACCATGATCCTGGTTTTCATCCTGTCCATTTTAGTCAACGTCGGCATGTGGTTCGAACGATTTGTCATCATCATCGTTTCGTTGACCCGTGAATTCATTCCGGCCAACTGGGGATATTACCGTCCGTCGTGGGTGGATATTTTGCAATTTTTGGGAACGTTTGGCTTGTTCTTTACGTTCTTCCTGTTGTTCCTGCGCTACGTCCCGTTGATCGCCATTGCGGAGGTCAAGGGCGTGACGCCGCAAGCCGACCCGCACCATCCGCTGGGCGGGGCGAAAAGCGGAGGGCACCACCCATGAGCGGACGGCCTTACGCGATCCTGGCGGAATTTGAAAGCCCGGCGGCCATCCTGCAGGCGGCGGACAAGGTGCGCGGGGAGGGATACCGCAATTGGGACGTTTTCACCCCGTTCCCGATCCACGGCATGGACCGGGCGATGGGGATCAAGAACTCCAAAGTGGGCTGGTTTTCTTTCATTGGCGGCGTGACGGGGTACGCCACGGGGATGTTGATGATCTGGTTTATGAACACGGTGGATTATCCGATCGTCATCGGCGGCAAGCCGATGTTCAGCCCGTTTTCCGCTTTTCCGCCGTCCTACGAATTGACGATTTTGTTCGGGGCCTTCGGGGCGCTGCTGGGGATGCTGTTCCTCAACCGGCTGCCCCGGCTGCATCATCCCCTGCTCAAGCACGGGCGGTTCAAGCTGGCCAGCCACGACCGTTTTTACGTGGTGATCGAAACCAACGATCCCAAATACGCCGAGCCGGCGACCCGGCAAATGCTGGAGTCGCTGGGGAGCAAGCACGTTGAATTCGTCGAGGAATAATGCGCTACTTTTACCTCATTTTTTTTCTGACCTGCGTGACGGTGATCGGCCTGGCCGGTTTTCGCGGCAGCAAGTCGCGCCAGCCGCCCATTGAGCTGTTTAACGACATGGTGCGCCAAAACAAGGTGCGCCCGCAGACGCCGAGCGATTTCTTCGCCGACGGCCGCAGTTCGCGGGCGCGGCCCGAAGGCACGGTGGAGCGCAGCCTGCCTTATGAACTCAACGGCCAATTGGTGCTGGTCAACGGCAAACCGGTTTATCCCTACGAAGAGGCCCCCATGAACACCGGGCGGATGACGGGCACGACCAATTTCATCGAAACCGGCCCGCTGGCCATCACGCGGGAATTGCTGGACCGGGGCCAGGAGCGTTATCAGATTTATTGCCTGCCGTGCCACGGCCCGGCGGGAGACGGCAAGGGGATCACGGGCAAATACGGCATGGTGAGCATGGCCGATTTTCACGCCCAGCGCCTGGTGGAGATGAAGGACGGTGAGATTTTTAATACCATGACGGTCGGGAAATTGCCGCTCATGCCGGCCTACGGGGCGCTGCTTGGGGTGGAAGACCGCTGGGCGATCATCTCCTACATCCGCGCCTTGCAACGCAGCCAGTTGGCGACGGTGGAAGACGTGCCCGAGGCGAAACGGGGAGAATTTAAGAAATGAGATTAAGATTAAGAAAAGAGATTAAGATTAAGATCAAGATTAAGAAATAAGGCCAGGATTATGAACAAGGACACTCCATCCTCATCGGTTGCGCCGCTGGATTTGGCCAAATGGCGGCATGTGCCCGTGATCTTGATGGCGGCGGGCGGGATCGGGGCGGGGCTGGGCGCGGCGGCCTGCGGGAGCCGGCAGTTCGCCTTTTCCTGGCTGGTGGCCTTCATGTTTTACTTGAGCTTGTGCCTGGGCGCCTGGTTTCTGGTGATGGTGCATCATTTGTTTGACGCAAACTGGTCGGTGCCGACGCGGCGGTTTTGCGAACACCTGGCCTGTCTGGCGGGCTGGCCGATGCTGCTGCTGTTTGTCCCCATTGCCGTCCTGGCGCCGCGCCTCTATGAATGGATGAACGAGCTGCGGCATCCGGATCATGCCTTGGCGGCCAAATATCCGTTGTTCACCATGAAGGGTTTTTATATCGTGGCGGCGGTTTGCTTCGGCGTCTGGTGGCTCTTTACCAACCGTTTGCGGCACTGGTCGCTGCAGCAGGACAAGACGGGCGCGGCCCATTGCATGCGCCGCATGCGGTTTTATTCCGCCCTGGGCATCATCCTTTTTGCGGGGACGCTCACCCTGGCCGCGATCGTGTGGATGAAGGGGCTGATGTATGAATGGGCCTCGACCATGTACGGGGTCTGGTATTTCGCGGCGAGCGTCTGGGTGGCGCTGGCCACAGTGTATGTCATTACGCTGATCTTGCAGCGCACGACGGCGTTGCGGGATGTGGTGACGGAAAAGACGTATTACATGATTGGCTCGCTCTTGTTCGCCTTTACCGTGTTCTGGGCCTACATCAGCTTTGGGCAGTACTTTATCGTCTGGAACGCGAACATGCCGGAAGAGACCTTCTGGTACGTGCTGCGCGAAAAGGGGACGTGGTGGTTCACGGGGGCCATCATCATCATCTTCGGCCATTTCTTCCTGCCCTTTCTGGCGCTGCTGCGGATAGATGTGAAACTGAAGCTGGCGGCCATGCTGCCGTTGTGCGCCTGGGCCTGGCTCATGCACCTGGTGGACGTGGAGTTCCAAGTCATGCCCAGCCTGCATGAGAACGGGGTATTCACTTTCACCTTTCCCTTCCTGACGGCCAGCCTGCTGGTGGACTTGGCCTGCCTGATGTTCATCGGCGGATTCCTCGCCAAACTTTTTCTGTGGTCGCTCAACCGGCATCCCGTCTATCCCTTGCAGGACCCGCGCATGGCGGAAGCTCTGGACGTTTATGTGCCGCCGGCCAGCGCCGCCGCCATTATTCCCGGTCCCGGGGTAAAAGAACTATAAATGATAAATGAACCATGAGCACTGAATCCATCCGCGGAAAATGCGGCCAGGGCCTGACCGTGCTGGGGGTGGCGGGAGCGTTTTTAGTGATGGCCTGGCTGGTCTGGCTGATGCGCGCCTACACGCACCCGCCCGCCCTGGCTGAGGCCCGCGCCGTGGAGCGGCTGAAGATCAAGGCCGAGTTCGACGCGGCCAACGCCCCGCTGCTCAACGGGTATGACTGGGCCGACAAGGAGAAGGGATTTGTGCGCATCCCGGTGGAGCGGGCCAAGGAATTGATCTTGCAGGAATGGCAGAATCCGGCGGCGGGCCGCTCCAATCTGACCAACCGGGCGGCCAGGGAATTCGCCCCCGCCGCCGTGGCGAAAAACCCGTACGAGTAGCGGCACAGAATTATAAATGATAAATGAAGAGGGCGAATGTTGCTTTGGGTGGTGCTTCCCTCTCTTAATCTTAATCCTAATCTTAATCTTAATCTCATTCGTGCAATCGGTAATCAGAATTGGCTTTGATCAAGCCCACGAGCAGCGAAACGATGATATACTTGCAGCTTTTCGTGGTCGAAGACTCGATTCACTCGGATTAGGACGATTAAGATTAAGATTATGATTAAGATTAAGACCAGGAGCAGATACCCATGAGCGTGACTGAGGCACCAGCGGCAACGGCGGCAACGGCGGCTGGCCCGCAGGTTTCGAGGACCCAACTCGAAACTTCCGGGGCGGTGCCGCTCCTGGGCCTGTTCGCCGGCGCGGCGGTCTGGCTCCTGCTGGGTTTGCTGCTGGCGCTGCTCTGTTCGCTCAAACTGCATGCCGCCGGCTTGCTGGCCTCCGGGCCGATGTTCACTTATGGGCGCGTCCACGCCGCGGCGGACACGGCGCTGCTCTATGGCTTTGGCGTTCCGGCCGCGCTGGGAACCGGGCTGTGGCTGCTCTGCCGCCTGGGGCGGACGCGATTGGCGGCGCCGGCGGTGGCCGCCGTGGGAGCGCTGGCCTGGAATGCGGCGGTGGCCGCGGGTCTCTGGGCCATCCTGCGCGGCGGCGGGACCGGCTACCAAGGGTTTGAGATGCCGGGGGCCATCGCGCCGGTTCTGCTGTTGTCGTACCTGCTGATCGGAATCTGCGGGGTCGTCACCTTTGGGCAGCGGGAGGCGGGGCCGCTTTATCCGTCGCAATGGTTCGTGCTCGGGGCGCTTTTTTGGTTTGGGTGGATTTTTTCCACGGCGGGGCTGCTGCTGCTGGGCGCGCCGGTGCGCGGCGTTCTCCAGGCCTTGGTCAACTGGTGGTATGAGCATAATCTGGGCACGGTGTTTTTTGGGTTTGCCGGGCTGGCTTCGATTTTTTATTTCATCCCCAAACTGACCGGGCGGCCGCTGCACAGTTATTATCAGGCGGCGCTGGCGTTCTGGATGCTGGCGCTGGCGGGCAGTTGGGGCGGAATTCCCGGCGGCGCGCCGCTGCCGGGCTGGCTGGTCAGCGTGTCCGTGGCGGGGACGGTGCTGACGGTCATCCCCATCGCGGCGGTGGCGATGAATTTGTATTTGACGGTGAGAGGGGAGGCGCTGGCGCGGGAGGCCTGCCCCAGCCTTCGTTTCACCTGCGCGGGCCTGATTTTTTGGGTGATCGCCAGCGCGCAGGAGGTGGCGGGGGCGCTGCCGTCGGTCGGGGCGCTGACCGATTTCACCTGGTTCACCACGGCGCAACGGGACCTGTTCCGCTACGGTTTCGTGGGGATGACGATGTTCGGGGCGATTTATTACATCGTGCCGCGGCTGGCCGATGCCAAGTCCGCCGCGCCGGACGGACTGTGGAAAGGGTGGTTAAGCCAATGGCATTTCCGGCTGATGCTGGCGGGGGTGGTGATTGGATACATGGCCTTGCTGGTGGCGGGCGTCTGGGAGGGAGTGGAGTTCCAAAGCCCCGCCCATTCGTTCGCGGCGGTGATGAGGGGCACGATGATGGCGCTGCGCCTGAGCACGCTGGGTCCCCTGTTGCTCACGCTGGGGATGATCGCCTTTCTGCTGAATTTTGCGCTGCTGCTGAAAGGTTGCTGCGCCCGCTGCCGCCGGGAAAGATGGGGCGGCCGGGAGATGCGAAAGGGGGACGCATGAACAACGGGCCGATGCTTTATTTGGGATTGTTTGCCGCGATGGCGATTTCGTGGGTAACCTTTGTACTCGGCCCGCAGGTGCAAATGGCCGGCCTGCTGCCCGCCCGGACGGTGGGGTCGCTGCCGGTCAGTTATCCGAACACCCCGCCCGGCCTGGCGCGGCAGGGGGCCGAGGTGTACCGGGCCTGCGGGTGCGTCTATTGCCATACCCAGCAGGTCCGCCCCGAGGAGCTGGGCTCGGACTTGGCCCACGGCTGGGGCATCCGGCGGAGCGTGGCGCATGACTACATTTATGATCGTCCGGTCCTGCTGGGCACGCAGCGGGTCGGGCCGGACCTGGCCAATGCGGGGTTGCGCATGGATGCCATGGCCGTGCTGGTGCGGCTGTGGGATGCCCGCACCATCAATCATCTGGACGCCGCCCATTCCATTATGCCGTCCTACAAGTATTTGTTTGAAGTGCGCAAAATCGGGCGGATGCCATCGCCCGACGCCCTGGTGGTTGCGCCGCAATTTGCGGCGGCGCCAGGTTATGAGATTGTGCCGCGGCCGGCGGCGCGCGCCCTGGCGGCGTATGTGGCGAATATGCGCCAGGAGCCGTATCTTTTTGAAGCACCGCCGCCGCCGGGTGCGATCAACACCAACACGCCGGCGGGAGGAACCAACGCGCCGGCCGGCGGGACCAATGCGCCGGCGGGAGGCACCAATGCACCCGCGGCGGGCAGCGGAGCGCCCGGCCTGCCTGGCGGCACGAATGCGGCCAAACCGTAATCCGCCATCCGCAACCATTAAGATTGAGAATGGAGATTAAGATTAGGATTAAGATTAAGATTAGAATGCAATCCGTCACGCCATGAACCAGAATCCTCCAGAGCCAGCCGCCGCTGTGGAACGGGATGAGCCTGCCGTCGGGCCGTCGGCTGTTCCCATCTGGCTGATTCTTCTGCTGGGCTTGCTGGTTTACTGGGGATTGAATTATGTCAATGAGCACGGCGGCTGGTTCAATGCGCAAGTTTATGAGCCGTTCACCACCTATGCGGAAGTGGCGCAATGCCAGCCGCACAATCCGGAAGGTGACTATCTGGCGTTGGGCGAGTCGGTGTTTAAAGAATCCTGCATTCTGTGCCATCAAGCCAATGGCGCGGGCAAGGAAGGCCAGTTCCCGCCGCTGGCCGGGTCGGACTGGCTGAATGCACCGGGGCCAAACCGGATCGTCCGCATTGTTTTGAACGGCCTGACCGGGCCCATCCGGGTTGAAGGAGGTCCCAACGGCCCGGTCGGCCTCAATGCCACCATGGCGCCGCTGGGAGGCACTTACACCGATGAGAAAGTGGGGGCGGCCTTGACCTACGTGCGCCAGCAGTGGGGCAACAAAGCATCGAAGATCACGCCCGATCAGGTCAGAACCATCCGGGAAGCGATCAAAGCGCATCCCGCGCCGTTCACGCCGGATGATTTGTTGAAGATTCCGGTGCAATAAGAATAGTGAATTGAGAATTGAGAATAGTGAAGTTTCTGAATTCTCAATTCTACATTCTCAATTCATCTTTCCCAGCCGGCGCCAAAGGAGGGCGCTCATGCGCGAGCCTTTTTCGTAGCAATCCAGGTTGAATTTTTCGTTGGGAGAATGGGCGTTGTCATCGGGCAGGGCCAAACCCAGGAGCAAGGAATCGGCGCGCAGAACTTTTCTGAACTGGGTGACGATGGGAATGGAACCGCCTTCGCGGATGAGAATGGGTTCGCAGCCAAAGGCTTCCCTGAGGGTGGCCAAGCCGGCCTGGGCCAGCGCGCCGGAGGGGGAAACCAGATACGGCTCGGCGCCGTGTCCCGCCTCGGCTTGCAAACGCACGGTGGGCGGACAGATTTTTTTGAGCTGCTTGAGAATCGCCTTGCGGATGCGCTCCGGGTTTTGCTCGGGCACCAGGCGAAAGGTCAGCTTGGCCCTGGCCCAGGCCGGAATGATCGTCTTGCTCCCCTCCCCCTGATAACCGCTGGTCAGGCCGTTGATCTCGATGGTCGGACGGGAACTGCGTTGCTCGATGAAATTATAGCCGCGCTCGCCAAACAGCCGCGGCACGCCCAGGGACTTCCGATAGGCCGCTTCCGTCATGGGAAAGCGGGCCATTTGTTTTCTCTCGTAGGCGGAGAGCGGGGCAACGTCGTCGTAAAAACCGGGAATGGCGACGCGCCCGTTTTTGTCGCGCAACCGGGCGAGCAACTGGCTCAGGGCCAGGGCGGGATTGTCCACCGTGCCGCCGTAGATGCCGGAATGCAAATCGCGGGCCGGCCCGTGGAGGGTGATTTCCACGGCGCAGATGCCGCGCAAGGCATAAGTCAGGGCGGGATGATCCAGGCCGGGCATGCCGGTGTCGGAAATGACGACGGCCCGGCAGTGCAGTTCGTCGTGGTTGGCCAGCAGGAAGCTGTCCAGGCTTTTGCTGCCCACTTCCTCCTCCCCTTCGATGATGAAGGTGAGGTCGCAGGGGAGCGAAGTTTTTGTGGCCAGATAAGCCTCCACCGCGTTGAGGTGGGCGAGGTTTTGCCCCTTGTTATCGCTGGCGCCCCGGGCGAAGAGGGAACGGCCTTCGAGGCGCGGCTCGAAGGGAGGGCTTTTCCAAAGGTCAAACGGCTCGGCCGGTTGCACATCGTAATGGCCGTAAATGAGAAACGACGGCTTGGTGGAATGAGGCGAGCGCGGCGTTTTGGCGACGACGACGGGATGGCCGGCGGTGGGACAAAGGCGGCTTTCCAGGCCGATGTCTTTGCAGTGCGCCACCAGCCACGCGGCGCAGGCGGCCAGATCGCCGCGATGGGCCGGTTGGGCGGAGACGCTGGCAAAGCGGACGTACTGACAAAGCTGGTCCAGGAAATGCGCCTTCTTTTGCTCCAGATAATTCAAAACGGCTTGCATAAGTGGTTGCCAACATAAGGGAGGAGGACGGCGTTGTCGAAACGAAATTGCGCCTGGGCGCCTTTCAACTTTTTGGGTCGCTGCTCCTGCTCTGCTTCCTAATCTTAATCTTAATCTTAATCTTAATCTTAATCCTAATCCTAATCCGCTGGCACGAAGCAGATTAAGATTGGGCGCAGAAACCGCCGCCCTGAAAATTAAATTGCCCCCTGCGCCCGACGCGCGGCCGGGCTTACTTCAGGGCCAGAACTTTGCGCTCGTTGTCAAATTCGAGCGTGACGGAGGAAGGGCCGATGGCCACGACGGTCGCGCCCGCGGGAAGCCGGTCTTGCGGCCGCACCCGCCTGCCGCTGATGACGGCGGTGGGGTTGCTTTGGGAATAGAAGATGGATTGCAATCGCAAATTGGCAAAGGCCAGGTCCTTGGCCGTGGGAGGCGGCGGCGCGGCGGGAGGGGTTTCCACGGGCGCGGTCACCGCAGGGGGAGCCTCCGCGACTTTGACCGGAGGAGCCACGGGCGCCGGGGCGGGGGCAGGAGGCGTGACGTCGGCGACGGTGACGGGCGGCTTTGCAGCCATGTTCTTGTCCGGTGGCACTGCCGGCGGCAGCGCCAGGCGCAAGAAAGCTTGTGTGCCCAGGAGGAAAGTGAGAACAAACAGCACGACCAGGATGCCCGGCGTAAACCCAACGCTGCCGCGGAATGGAAAAAACAGCCGGGAGGGCGGGCGCTGGCTTGACCGGCTTGGGCGCCGGCTTGGGCGCCGGCTTGGGGCTGGCCGCGGCGGGCTTTTTGGCGGCG
This sequence comes from uncultured Verrucomicrobiae bacterium, assembly GCA_963707025.1. Taxonomy (GTDB): domain Bacteria; phylum Verrucomicrobiota; class Verrucomicrobiia; order Limisphaerales; family Palsa-1400; genus JBEKOF01. The sequence continues at coordinate 56,313 of CAVPOM010000018.1, forward strand.
CCGCTTTCGCCGGGCCGGGTGCGGGCTTCGGGGCCTTCCAATTCCGGTGTCAGGACCATTTCGCGCCAGTATTGCAACCGGCCGTCCAGTCCCAAATCGGCCAGGTAGGCCTCATCAACTTGGGCGGGGACATAGCCTTCCTTGTCCGGCTTGGCTTCATAAAGCAGGGCATTGGCCACATGGACGGCGGTCAGCGGGGTGAAGCGTTTGGACAGGCAGCGGGACGGGTTGTGATGGAGGGCGGCCGCTTCCACCAAGTCCAGCGGCATCCCCCACAGCCCCAGCAAATAGGCCCCGATCTCGCCGTGACTGGCCCCAAAAATCTGCTTCTCCACTTCCCAGAGCGGGATTTGCTGCCGGCGCGCCAGCGCCTGGGCGCCGCTGTACTGCTCGTCAAAGTTGGAGGCCAGCACCAGCTTGCCCAAATCATGCATCAAGCCCGCCGTGAAAGCCGACTCGGCCAGCACCGGGTCATCCTGCTGGGTGAAAGCCAGCCGGCGGCTGATCCGCGCCACCTCCGTGCTGTGGCGCCACAGCCGGTCAATGGAAAAATACACCGGCTTGACTTTATCGTACTGACTGAGAAGTTTGAGCGTGATGACCATGGACTTGACCGTCTCAAAACCGAGGATGCCGACCGCCTCCACCGGGTCGCTGATCTTGCGCGGCAATCCGAAACAGGCCGAATTGGTCACCTGCAGCAGCTTGGTCATCATGGCCATGTCCTTGGCGATGATCGCCCCCACTTCGGCCGTGGTGGTGTGCGGGGATTTCAGGGCGTTGATCACTTCCAGGTAAAGGGAGGGGACAATGGGGAAGGTGCGCAGACGGGAGATCAGTTCGCGCAGGCTGTCGTTGGTCAGCCAGAGGTCAATGGACAGGGCCCGTTCGATGGCGTTTTTCAGGGTCTCGCTGTCGCACGGCTTGGTCAAAATCAGGTGCGATCCTTCCACGTCGGCCATCCGGTTTTCCTTGTCCAGCTCTCCGGCCAGCAGAATGCGGATGGTTTTGGGATATTCGGCATGGACTCGATCCAATAATTCGACTCCCTCGTTGGCTCCCGGCAAGGCGCAATCGGCCACCAGCACATCGCTGGGGTGGGCGGCCATTTCAGCCAGGGCTTCGTTCGGGCTGGCCACTAATTTGACTGTCCACTCCTTCCCCAGGGCGCGGCCGTATTCCTCCAGCGTGGGCGGATCAGCGTTCGCGATTAAAATGTGTTTATTGCCCATATATCATCATTGGACAGGAACGATCTTGGCAGGATGTTCGCTATCTTACAAGTTTTATCGGCGGAACCGGAGGCGGACTTGAGGGGAAATAAAGCGCCCAGGAACGAGGAAGAATGGAGGAGGAACTGGCAACCAAAAAGAGCCTCCGCCGGCCCGGCGTGCCCATTCGCCTTCTTGCAGCCCGGCCTTTTCTCAAACCGTTGAGCGGCAAGGGCGCATCCCGCCGGCGCCCTCGCTCCAATCCGTCTCCCTCTGCCCCACGGGTCTGTGGAGCGGAGGGAGAGCCGGCGGGAGGTTTCCCTGCAGGAGCCAGCCGTGCCAGCCACGGGACTTGGCTTGAATTTCACTGGCCTTCCCGCGCCGGGGCCGGTAGAGTCCACCCTTTCATGGCACTGCCCATAAAACTGATCTCAACGGATTTTGACGGGACTTTGTTTGCCGAATTCGAGAACCCTCCGGTTCCACCCGCCCTGCAAACCATCCTCGGCCAGTTGCAGGGGCGCGGCGCCCGCTGGGTCATCAATACCGGACGCGATCTTTCCAGCCTCCTGGAATCGCTGGGGCGCGCCCATCTGCCTGTCAAACCTGATTTTCTGGTGGTGGTGGAACGGGAGATTTACGTTCGCCGCGATTCCCAGTACCTGGAGTGCGAGGCATGGAATCGCGCCTGCTCGGAGGCCCACCGCCAGTTGTTCGAGCGGGTGCGCCCGGATTTGACGCGTTTGACCGCCTGGGTGCGCCAGCGCTTCAGCGCCACCCTCTACGAGGATTCCTATTCCCCACTCTGCCTCATCGCGGAGAAAAACCAGGACGCCGAGGCCATTCACCAGTACCTGGATGGTTATTGCCGGGAAGTGCCGGGCCTGACGGTGGTGCGCAACGATGTCTATGCCCGCTTCAGCCACCGCGACTTCAACAAGGGAAGCGCCCTGGGCGAAATCGCGCGTCTGCTCAGCGTGGGCCGCGAGGAAACCTTCGCCGCCGGCGACCACTTCAACGATCTGCCGATGCTGTTGCGCGAGCATGCCCGCTGGCTGGTCGCGCCCGCCAACGCCATTGACCCGGTCAAAGACGCCGTGCGCCGCCAGAATGGATATGTCAGCCAGCTCCTGCATGGCCATGGCGTGGCCGACGGCCTGGAATTCTGTCTCAAGCGGGCCACCGTCCTGGGTCTCGTGGACCTGATGGGCAGCCGAAGTTAGAGCAGGCTGGCTTTGCGAATACGGAACCCGCTCGGCAACCGGCGCAGCCATTCCCGCTCCGGGCGGGTCTTGCTTCAGCGCCATCGGTGAAGCGGGTCCTGCGCTCGATGTGCTGGCCGGGTGGACGGAGTCGCGGGCATGAAAAAACCAAATCGCGCGGTCGGGCTTGACGCCGGCTGGCAGGTGATTCAAATAGAAAAGGTGAACGTTCGAGAGTTGAAAAAGAAGGTGAGCGGTGGCGGCTTTCGTCCGTTTTCGATCTGCACGGCCGATGGGCGGCAGTTTGAGGTCCCGCATCCCGAATTCATTCTCTTCGGGAAATACAGCATTGCGGTTCTCGACAGGCAAGGTTTCATAAACAATATAGATCCTTTGCAGATCGTCTCCGCCAGGGAGCTTTCCCGCCGCAATGGCGGCTCTTGAATCCTTCATCCGGGAAACGCCGCCATCCATCCGCGCGCGACGCCCCTGGCATGGGGCTGATGCCTCAATTTCGCAGGACCCCGCCTTTTCGCGCGCTGCCCGGCGAAGGAACAAAGTCCGCTAACAAGCTTTCATCGCTTCGGCCGCCAGCGCCGTGATTTTTTCCCAGGCACGCCGCGCCAGCAGCTCCCTTTCCGCCATCCACGATCCGCCCACCGCCGCCACTTGCGGCAAGGCCAGGTAGGCTGGCAGCGTCGCCGCGGTGATGCCGCCGGTGGGCACGAATTGCACGCCGGTGTGGGCGAACGGCCCGGCCAGCGCCTTGAGCATCGCCACCCCGCCCGAGGCTTCGGCGGGAAAAAACTTAAGCAGCTTGCATTTCAAGTTCAGCGCCCGCCCCACTTCCGTCGGCGTCACCACCCCGGGAATATACGGCAGGTTGCGCGCCAGGGCCGCCGCCAGCACCGACTCATCCAGGCCCAGCGCCACCAGGAATTGCGCGCCCGCCTCCGCCGCCTGCGCCGCCTGATAGGGCGTGAGCACCGTCCCCGCGCCGACGGTCATCGCCGGCAGGTCCCGGCGAATGCGCCGGATGGCCTCCGCCGCGCCCTCGGTGCGGAACGTCACCTCGATGGTGTGCAATCCCCCCGCCAGGAGCGCCCGGGCCAGCGCCACCGCATCTTCGGGATGGTCAATCACCGCCACGCAAACCAGCCTTTGCTGGAGAACATTTTCCATGGTTTGAATTATTTGAATTCCTGAAACGTGCCGCCAAACTACACCAGGGCTGTGGCAATGAAACTGCAAAATGGGGGGCGGGAGCGGCAAAGCGGCGCGGTCGCCCGCGCACTCCTTGACCTGCCGCCACATCGGCCGCGCGCCCGGAACGCCAAGCACCGTGGAGCGCTTAAGGCCGGTTCCGCTGTGGCCCGGACGCAGGCGTGGTCGCCCCATCTGGAGAAGTCTGTCCCAGACCCGGCCCATTTGTTTTCGCGTGGAATAATTTGCCAACCCCTGACCCAAAGGCTTACTATTCCGCCCCTATGAGAAGGATTGCAACCCTGGCGTTTTTGCTGGCCCTGGCCGGCGTGGCTCTGGCTGCCGGGCCGGACGATGATTTTTTGGTTATCTACACTCAAATCCAGCGGGCGGACGCCCTCCAAAAAGGCGGCCAATTGCCGGCCGCGGCCACTGAATATCTCCACGCCCGCGAGGCCTTGCAAAAATTGCACGCCGATTTCCCGGCCGCCAACGCGGCGGCGGTTACCTACCGGCTGGATTACCTGGCGGACAAGCTCAAGGAACTCGCCCCCTACCTCCCTTCGGCCAACGCTGGCGCCGCCGCCCCCAAACCGGCCGTCCCTCTGACCCCCCAACAGCAGGCGGCCATGTGGCAGGAAGAAATCAGTGCTTTGACCAAAGACAAGGCCGAGTTGGAAATGAAACTCAAGGACACCCTTTCCGCCCAACAGCAGGCCGCGATGTTGCAGGAAAGAATCGGCCAGTTGACCAACGCCAATGCCCGGTTGGAGATGAAACTCAAGGAAGCCCTTTCTGTCCAGCCGGCCGCGGTCGCCCCCGATGAATTGGCCAAGGCCCGGGCGAGAATCACTGATCTCGAAAAAGAGCGCGACCTCCTCAAGGTTACCCTGGAGCAACAAAAGGCGGCCAAACCCGGCGCCAAACCATCGGCCTCCAACGCCGACGCCGACAAGCTCAAGGCGGTGGAAAAGGAGAGGGACGACTTGAAGAAACAGATCGCCGCCATGAAACCAGGTCCCCCGCCTCAGCGCGCCACGGCGTCGGCCGCCGGCTCCAGCGCGGAACTCGAATCGTTGCGCGCGCGCCTGGCCGTGCTGGAAGCCGCGGCGGTGCCCTATACCGCCGAAGAACTGGCCGTGCTGAAAAGTTCGCCTTCCGCCGGTCTGCCCGCTGCTCCCTTGGCCGCGAAGGAACTCCCGTCCAAGGCGCATTCGGTCAAGGATTTGTCTTTCGGCCTCGTCGCCATTATGCGGCAGGCGCGGGGGGACGCCGAGGCGCGGCGTTACGCCGACGCGGAAAAAGAATATCTCCAAGTGCTCCGGCAGGATGAGAACAACGTGGATGTGCTCTACTACCTCGGCCATGTCCAGTTTGCCGCCGGCCGTCTGGACGATTGCGAAAAAACGGTGCATCGCGCCCTCGCCCTCGCCCCCAACGACCCCGGCAACCTTTATTTGCTCGGCATTTTGCGCTATGGCCAGGAGAAACTGGACGACGCCCTCGATGCCTTGAGCCGGTCCGCCGCCCTCAACTCGACCAACGCCGCCACCCAATTCTCCCTCGGCAGCGTTTTGGCCGCCAAAGGATTGCGCGCCGAGGCGCAGACGGCCTTCCGCAAAGCCCTGGAGATAGACCCGGCCTTCGCCGATGCCCACTTCAACCTCGCCTTGGTCTATGCGGCGGAGAAGCCGCCCTCCCTGGCGCTGGCCCGCTGGCATTATCAGAAGGCGGTTGATGATGGCCATGAAAAGAGCGACAAGCTGGAAAAAATGCTGGCCGAAGGAAAATAACCGCCCCGGCGCGGCGGGTCCTGCCACGGAGGCCCATCCGCCCGCCACCCGCCGCTTCCAACTTTGAAACCTCTGGCGCTATTGTGTTGTTCCAATTCGTTGCTCGGCGGTCAATTGGCCGGCCGTTTGCAGGACTTGGGCTATCGCGTCCAGACCGTCCGCGATGCGGCCACGCTCCAGGAGCAATGCGCGCGCGAAAAACCGCTCGTCCTTCTGACCGAAGTGTCCAACCGCCCCGGGGCCTGCGACGGCATCGCCCTGGTCAAAAAATCTCCCGCCACCAGCCACATTCCCGTCCTGGCCTTCTCCGCCTCGCGCGGCAAGGCCTTGCAAGCCGCCGCCGGGCAGGCGGGCGTCTCCCTCCTGGCGGGCACCGCGGCGATGCTGGAACATTTGCCGCAGTTGCTCGAGCAAGTCCTTCAGCTCTAAGCCGTGCAAAATCCCACCGCGAAATGAGCCTCACTTTGCCGCCAATCAAACTGGAGCGCGGGCTTCATGTCATGCACCTCTTCTACCGGGTGGACCGGGAGCGGTGGGCGCAATTGTCCGCCGCGCAGTCCGGGCAGGCCCGCGCCCGGCTGGAAAAACTTTGCGCGGCCCTTGCCGCCCCTTCCCACCCGCGCCTGGCCACCTACGCCAACGTGGGCAACAAGGCCGACCTGGCCTTCTTTCTGCTCGCCGCCCAATTGGGCCAAATCGCCCAAATGCATCGCGACCTGGAAGCCTGCTTTCCGCCGGGAACCTTGACCCCCGTTTTTTCCTTTCTCAGCCTCACCGAATTGAGCGAATACATGCCCTCCAAAGACGACCACCACCGCGCCCTGGTCGAAGAAGAAAAACTCCAGCCGGGGAGCGAGGCCTATGAAAAACGCCTGGGCGAGCTGCTGGCGCGCCTGAAACAGTACCGAGCAATACCGCCTCTACCCGGAAATGCCCGATTGGGAAGTGATGGGCTTTTATCCCATGAGCAAGCGGCGCAGCGGCCAGGACAATTGGTACGTCCTGGATTTTGCGGCGCGCCGGCATTTGATGAGCGGCCACGCGCGGGTCGGGCGCAAATACGCCGGGCGGGTTTCCCAATTGATCACCGGTTCCACCGGTCTGGACGACTGGGAATGGGGCGTGACACTGATGGCCCATCAACTGGACGCCCTCAAGGAAATCGTCTATGAAATGCGCTTCGACGAAGTGAGCGCGCGTTACGGCGATTTCGGCCCCTTCTTCGTCAACCTGCGCCTTTCTCCCGCCCAGCTTTGGGACCATCTGCTGCTTTAGACCGGTCATTCCCCGGCTTCCACCTCGTCGAACAGGCTTTCCAGACTGTTGAGGGCGGCCTTTTGCGGGGCGGGATTGAGATGGGCGCGCATATAATCCAGGGCGTCGGCAATGCTCTTGACCGAGCGCGGCAAGGTGGCTCCGCTGGCGTTGGCATGACCGCCCCCGTGCAGTTGTTCGGCGATCTTGAGCGCCTCGCCGTTGCGGCTGCGCAAGCTGACCACGACCGTGCTGTTGGCTTTGCGGAACAACGTCAACAATACCGGATAAGGGGTCGCGCCCTGCTCCAGCATTCGATGGACGATGGCATTGGTGTTGCCCACCACCGTGTCCACAAAACCCACCGTCGGGCTGATTTCCGCCACGTTGCGCTTGCTCCATTCCAGGCCGATGGGGTCTTCGATGCGCCGCTTGACCGCCATGACTTCGAGCAAGGGATGCTCCAGCAGCCGTTCCAACTGGCCGCCGATGAGGGCGTGCAGATTCCAGAAGCCGTAGGTCTTGACCAGGTTGGCGCAATCGTTGGCCGGGACAAAATCGGCATCGTCCTCCAGGAACAAGTCGGCCACATCGTTCAAGCGCACCAGCCGGTCCAATTCCGGCGAGCCCAGGCCGTGTTGCCGGCACAAATCATAGCACAGCAGCCCGGCCGACTTGGTCAAATCGTGGATCAACACCGCATTTTTCGGGCGCGCCTCCGTGGCGTGATGGTCAATGATCAGCCAGTCCGGTTTATCCAGCCGCGGTTCAAAACTGAAATCGCACACCCAGGCGGATTTTTCCCGCAGCTCGCGCAATTTCCAGCCGTTATAATTGTAAGCCTCCAGCCGCGTCTCCGACTTGAAAAGATGCCGGGCCAGCCGCTGCAGGAGCAACCCCGCGACGAAGCCGTCGAGGTCGCTTTCATGCGTCAGGATGACATCAGGCTTGGGCAATGCGTCCATGGCCGCAAACTATTCCACTCGAGCCGCACACGCCAGAACAAATCAAGGTTTCTCCCGGAGCTGAACGCTTTGCCCAAGGTTTTCCAAACGCGTCAGCCATTGGCCGAAGTGAGGGCATTTCTCACGAAGAACAGGAAGGCCGATCTCTCCGGCGGCCCGAGCGCCCACAAGCACTTTGGCGCGATGGTAGCCGGGCAGATGTTTTTCCAGCCGTGCGGATGGATGCGTGCTCGATCCATCGTCCACCTCTTCGGGTGGAGTGGAACCAATTTCAGCCTTCAAGTTGGCGATGCCTCGGTCGCGACCGGGGAGGCGGCGGGCCACCGTGATCAGGTCGCAAAAGAGAAGAGCTTCAAACTCATGCAGGGTGAAGAACGGCAGGAGGCGGGGGGAGTTGAAATGCGTTTGGACGGTGGCGGCGACGGTGGCGGCGCGGTCTGCCGCTTGGGCAAGTTTGCGAGCTTCGCCGACTCCTGGAAAATGCGGGTCAAGTTTGTACCAATCAATCATCGTAGAGAAACGGTCTGATATGCCGGCGAACTGCTTGAGCAGGCGGCCTACATTGTAACGGAAGCGATCCCACGACAACGCGCCGCCTGCTGCGCCCAGGCTTCGGTTCGTGGGCAGCATGAATGGGTTAACGGAGACGTGGTACTGGGCGAGGTGAGGTTTCAGGGTGTCGCGGGCGAAGGCCAGTTCCGTTTCCCCCTCCACGATCAGGTGCAGTTTCACCCAGGCCGTCACGGCCGCCCTCCGAAAAGGTTGCTCTCCCACATTTGGCTTAGGGAATAATCTTGCAACCAGTCCGCCAGGCTTTCCCGATCGAGCCGTTTAAGATTCGTTGCGCCTTCTTCCAAGTCGGCGACAATCACATCTGCCGGCTCCATTTGATCCACCAAACCGGCGGATTGGGTGGCCACAATGATCTGTGTAAAATTGGCAGCATCCTGAAGAAGGGACGCCAGAATCTTGATGGCGTATGGATGCAACCCCAGTTCCGGCTCATCAATGGCAATCAACGGCGGCAACCAGTCGTGAGGCTGGAGGAGCAGCGTCGCAAGCGCAATGAACCGGAGTGTGCCGTCCGAGATTTGGTGGGGTCCGAATTCGTATTCCGCTGAACCAGCCGCTCTCCATCGGAGCATCACATAAGTCCCGCCATTATCAGGCTCCAAAACGAAGTCTTTGAAGAGAGGAAAAACTAAATGGACAGTCTCAACCACACGCTTATAGCACTCCGGTTGCTTTTCACGCAAAAGATGGAGGTGAGCGGCCAAATTGCTGCCATCGTCGTAGAGATATGGCGGACCACTAAGATCACTGCGGCTGCGCATGCGAGACTGATCCGATGTGTCGTGAAAATGATAGAGTCGAACGCGACTGAGCGTGCTTCTCCAGAATTTGGCCTCCTCATTCTCCGCCAATTTGGGGGAGAGGAGGGCAGATTCGAGGTGGCCGAGATCCAAGATTCCAACGCCCTGGGACGAGTATGGGGTGGTCACCATTGAAATGCACTTCAGTGGCTGGAAACTGCTCCGCTGTGAAAACTAGGGTTTTGGGGGGCGACTCGGTTTCTGGAATTCGACTCCTTTAAAGCCAAAGTGTCGGGTGCAGCATCCACAAGTGCCATCCGGTAGTTGTAACTTAACACCCGAATCAGAGGTCATATCCAGTTCCGCGGCAAGGAATTCAGTCACCTTGGCTCCTAGATACAGCAAAGAATCTCTGCCGCCAATGCGGCCAATAAACTCTTGAAGCGCTCCGATCATCTCGAAATGCAACAGTTTGAACAGCGAAAGGAAATTGGACTTCCCAGACCCGTTGGCCCCGATGAGGACATTCAGGTTTTCCAGCCTCAGTTCTCGGCATTGCCTGATGGATTTGTAGCCCTCTAGCGAGACTTTGGTCAGCTTTAACATGGTTGCATTCTGTCAGAAGCATCCCCGCGCCGCAAGACGGGTTTGGAGGCACAAATCACCCCACCGCGTCCAGCCGGAACCAGGGCGAAACCGATCAAAAATCGGCCCGTTTATTGACAGCGGCGGTCATAGACCCGCCGCTACAGGCGCGCGCAAACCTGCTCCCCAACCGGCCCGTTACGTCTTGAACCGGATGTGGGCGGGCGCGGCGGGCGTCTCGTGGGCGCAGGCCTGGTTGGTGGGCGCTTCGGGCACGCGCTCGTTGGGGCTGATCAGCGCGCTGGCCAGCAGATAAGCCTCCACTTCCTCCCCGCTCACGTCCGGCAGCATCTTGCCGTTGACTTCCACGCAGGGGCTTAACATTTGGCCGGTCTTCTCAATCATTTCCTGGCGTTGCGCCGGGTCGTTGATGATGTCGCGGTCCTCGAAAGGCAGGTCGTATTTGCGCAGCACGGCGCGCACGCCCTGGCTCCAGCCGCAACTGGGTTTCAAATAAGCGATGATCTTGGGCTTTTCCATATTCCAATCAATTCAGATTTACCAACACGTCCATTCTGCCACAGATCACGCGATTGGCAACCTCCTATCTTCAGGGGGGTTCTTAATCCTAATCCTAATCCTAATCCTAATCCTAATCTTAATCTCAATCCTCAGGATCCCAGAAGGAGATTACGATTAAGATTAAGATTATGATTAAGAATCAGAAACAACTGCCGGAGCAAAGGCCCTCCGCCGTCCTCTATCCTTGGCTTCCGCCGGCCAGCGCCCCGGCGGCCCAGCGCAGCAATCGCTCCGTGGCCTCCCAGCCCAGGCAGGCGTCGGTGATGGAGACGCCGTAGCGCAGGGCGGCCGGGTTTGGCACGGGGAAGGGCTGGTTGCCTTCGTGCAAAAAGCTTTCCAGCATCAGGCCGATGAGCGAACGGGTGCCTGCCAGGCGCTGCTGGAGGACGCTGCGCCAGGCTTCTTCTTGACGCGCATGGAGTTTGCCGGAGTTGGCATGGCTGCAATCCACCATCAGCACGCGCGGCAGCCCGGCCTGGACCAGTTTGGCTTCGGTGTCGCGGATGCTTTCGGCGTCGTAATTGCTGCGCACCCGGCCGCCGCGCAGGACAATGTGGCCCGCCGGATTGCCCGTCGTGCGCACGATGCTGGTCACCCCGTCCTGATCAATGCCGATGAAACTGTGCGGCCGCATGGCCGCGCCCATGGCGTCAATGGCGGTCTGGCAACTGCCGTCCGTGCCGTTTTTGAAGCCGACCGGCATGGAAAGTCCGCTGGCCATTTCGCGGTGGGTCTGGGATTCGGTGGTGCGGGCGCCGATGGCGGCCCAGGTGACCAGGTCGTCAATGTACTGCGGCACAATCGGGTCCAGAAACTCGGTGGCGGCGGGCAGGCCCATGACGGCGAGCTGGAGGAGAAGGCGGCGGGCCAGTTTGAGGCCGCCCTCGATGTCGTGGCTGTTGTCCAGATGCGGATCGTTGATCAGCCCCTTCCAGCCGATGGTGGTGCGCGGTTTCTCGAAATAAACGCGCATGATGATTTCCAGCCGCCCCCGCAGTTCCTGGCGCAGGGCGTGGAGCTTGCCGGCGTATTCCAGCGCGGCGGGAACATGGTGAATGGAGCAAGGCCCCGCCACCACGAGCAGACGCGGATCTTCCAGGCCGAGGATGCGGCGGATGGTTTCCCGGCCCTGCGTGACGGTCAGGCCTGGCCGCATCGCTCATGGGCAGTTCCGCCTTCAAGGCGCGCGGGGGCAGCAGGCGGACGATTTCCGCGACATGTAGATCCTGGGTGGCGATCATGGGCGGAAAGGAAGGCGGGCCGGGGTTTGCATTTTCAGGACGGCGCTTCAATTATAATTGACACAGCCTACCAGATGACCGCGCGCAGGGCGGGGGCGCGCCAGACGGGCGCGCCCTCCTTGATGCCGAAGGCGTCGTAAAACGGCTGGAAATTCTCCTCCGGACCGATGGCGCGGAACTGGCCCGGGGAATGAACATCGGTGACGAGCCGCTGGCGCAAAGCAGCCTGACGCCAGTTGGTGCGCCAGATTTGCGCGAAGGATATGAAAAAGCGCTGCTCCGGGGTGAAGCCGTCCACGCTTTTGCGCCGGGAGGGGTCTTTGGCCAGGGCCCGTTCCAGGGCGTCGTATGCGATGGTAATGCCGCCCAGGTCGGCCAGATTCTCGCCCAGGGTCAGGCGTCCGTTGACATGGACGCCGGGCAGGGCCTCGAAGCCGTTGTATTCGTCCACCACCAATTGGGCGCGGGCTTCGAAGGCCGCGGCGTCGGCGGGCGTCCACCAATCGTTGAGGTTGCCGTTGGCGTCATATTTGCGGCCCTGGTCGTCGTAGCCGTGGGTCATTTCATGGCCGATGACCACACCGATGGCGCCGTAATTGACGCCGTCGTCCATGGCGGGGTCAAAAAACGGCGGCTGGAGAATTCCGGCGGGGAAAACAATTTCGTTCTGTTCGGGATTGAAGTAGGCGTTGACGGTTTGCGGGGTCATGTGCCATTCGGCTTTGTCCACCCGTTTGCCGACGCGGGCCCGCTGGCGTTTGGACTCGAAGCTGACGGAGCGGCGGACGTTGCCGATCAAGTCATCGGGGAGCAGCTTGACGGAGGAATAATCGCGGAACTTGGCGGGACAGCCGATTTTCTGGGTGAAGCGGTCGAATTTCTCCTGCGCCTTGGCGCGGGTGGCGGGGGACATCCAGGGGACTTTTTGCAAATGGTCGCGGAAAACAGCCTTGAGGTTCTCCACCAGCTCATTCATGCGGGCGCGGGCTTCGGGTGGAAAATTCTTCTCGACATAAAGCCGGCCCAGGGCCTCGCCGATGTGGGAATCAATGGTGCGGGCGGAGCGTTGCCAGCGGGGTTCCTGCTGGAGCTGGCCGCTGAGGACGGTGCCGTAAAAGGCGAACGATGCGGTTTCGGCGGCGGCGTTCAGATAGGGGGCGGAGGCGTGCAGGACGTGCCAGCGCAGGTAGGTTTTCCAATCGTCCAGCGGGCGCTGGTTGACCAGGGTGTCGAGGGCGGCGAAAAAGTCGGGCTGGCGGATAATGACCTCGCGCAACGAAGGCATGCCGGAAGCGTCCAGGAATTCGCGCAAGGCCAGGTGGGGATAATTTTGCACGGCATCGGCGACGGTGAATTTGTGGTAATTGGCGATGGGATCGCGCAGATCGGCGCGGGCTTTGCAGGCTTTGGCCAGGGCCGTTTCCAGGTCAAGAATGGTCGCGGCGTGGGTCTTGGCGTCGGATTCCGTTTCGCCGGCCAGGACAAGCATTTTGGTGATGTGAGCCTGATAGGCTTCGCGTTTGCCGGCAAAATCGGCGGACAAATAGTAATCGCGGTCGGGCAGGCCCAGGCCGCCCTGGCTGAATTGCAAGGCGTAGAAGCCGCTGTTTTTCGCGTCGGGGGAAACGGCGGCGCCGAAGAGAGCCGGAATGCCGCTGTCCTGGAAGTAAGCGACGAGGCGGAGAATTTCAGCGGAGGACTTGAGCGCGGCGATGCGCGCGAAATCATCCCGCAGCGGGGTCAACCCCAGTTCCTCCAGGCGGTTGGTGTTCATGGCCGAGGCGTAGAAGGCGGCCACCTCGCCGATGGGCGAGCGCGGCGGCGGCGGCTTGGCGTCGCAGTCCGCGAGGGTGGAGAGGAGAATGTCGTGGATCAGGGCCAGGTTGCGTTCGTTCAGCTCCTCGAAGGCGCCCCAGCGCGATTTGTCGGCGGGCACGGGATTGTTGGTCAGCCAGCCGCCGCAGGCGAAGCGGAAAAAGTCCGCGCCGGGATCAACGGAGGCATCCATGTAGTTGACGGAAAAGCGCGGGACAGGCGGCGGCGTGGCGGGCTGGGCCTCGGGCGGGCAAGCCACCGGTTGGTGGGCGCATCCTTGAGCAAAGGCGAGGCCCGCAGCGGCCAGAAAAAGAGGCAAGTTGAGTTTGTTCATGCAATTAGGTCACGTTCCATGACGAATGGGAATTGTGGCGTGGTTCCAAGGCAAAAGCAAAATGAAAACCGGGCGGTGTTGGGCCGCGAAATACGGATACCTCAGCGGAGTGGCGGAGTGATGGAGTGGTGCAGTGATGGAGTGGTGTGAGGCGGGGGTGAACAGAAGCAATTGAAACGAAGGGGGATGGAAACTGCAAGATAGCGAAGGCGGCGCGGAGGAACCCCTTCCTGGTTCCGTCGCCGTCCGATGCCACTGTTTGCCTTTCCCCATCTCACTATGCTAGTTTTAGCATGTAAAGTATGGCTGTCAACGGAAAAACGCGGGAAAATGCGATGCGCCGGTCATGGGGGTGGGGCGAGACTCCGTCGAGCCGAAACTCGATTTCCTGGGAAGAAGTCACGGCTCGACGGAGTTGCCCTGCCTTCACTGTGGTGTTACGCGAGAACAACGATTTCGTTTTTATTTTTCTGACCCCATCTTTCTGACTGTCAAAAAAAATGGGGTCAGAAAAATGGCTCGAAATTGACCATGATATTTTTTAGGAGTCCACAAACCTCATCCTGGCCAATGTTGACAGGGTGAAGGGAACCCATCCGCTGCAAGGCCCAACAGCAGATCAGTATCGAGCCCCAGTTGTTTTCCAGGCCTGCGTGCCTCCATAAATAATGGACATCGCCTTTTTCAGGGACTCCTCCCGTTGCGCGGAGGTCATCTTATTGGCCCGTTGTCGAATTCGAGCCGCCAGGCGGCTGCCTTCGGTTTCGTCCGGATAATCCAGTTTTTTCTTTTTGATCGGCGGCGGCATTTTGTTTTGAGGCTGCAATAATGTCCAACAAAGCGGCGCTTTGTCAATCTTCGCGCCTGCCCATCCCCGTCAGGCGCCTTTTCCGGCAGCGCGCCTGCGTCCACAGGAACCGGAAGCCTCATCCCCGATCCTGCGCCCGGCGGTTCTGCCAAGTGATTCGTTTTCGCTTTGCACCCGGACATTTTTTCCACATAGTTGCCGCATGAAATCATCCCGCTGCCAACCGGCGCTTCTTCTCCTCGGTTTGTTTTGCCTGCTCCATTATTCACGGGGCGCCGAAGCCCAAAATCCTTTTGTTGGCGGCTGGGCTTTGACACTGCCGGGCGGCTACCCCGGCTGGCTCGGCGTCGAATCGGATGGGAATCAAATCAACGCTGAAATGCTTTGGCGCTCGGGCAGCGTCTTCAAATTGGATGGAGCGCGTCTCGACGGGGAAAGGCTGGTGCTCACACGGCTGCACCAGGTGGACAGCAAAAAGCCGGACGGCACGACTGCCAAAATCAAGCTGGCTGAAACCATCACCGTGACGCGGGACGGCGCATCGCTCCAACTCGTCAGCGTCACGCCCAAGGCCGATGGCAACGGCCAGGACCGCTCCGAATTCACCGGCAAACGTCTCCCGCCCATGCCGCCCGCGCCCGACTTGAGCAAAGTAAAATTCGGCGAAAGCGTGCCGTTGTTCAACGGCCACAACCTCGACGGCTGGCGGCTGGTCGAAACCGGCGCGGTCAACGGCTGGAGCGTTCACGATGGACTTCTCTGCAACAACGCGACCCAGCAAGAAGGCCAGCCGCACAAGAATTACGGAAACCTCCGCACCGTCGCGGAATTTGAGGATTTTATGCTGCACGCTGAAACGCGCGTGCCGAAGAACGGCAACAGCGGCATCTATTTGCGGGGCCTCTATGAGGTGCAGGTGTTTGACAGTTTCGGCAAGCCGCTGGACTCGCACAACATGGGGGCCATTTACAGCCGCATCAGGCCGGCGGTCAACGCCGAGAAGCCTGCCGGCGAATGGCAGACGCTGGACATTACCTACGTAAATCGCCACGTCACCGTGGCGCTCAACGGCGCCAGGATCATAGACAACCAGCCCATTGCCGGCCCAACCGGTGGCGCCCTCTGGCCGGAAGTGGACCGGCCCGGCCCGATTTATCTGCAAGGCGACCACACTGGCATCGAATATCGAAACCTCGTGTTGCGGCCGGTGGTGAATTGACACCCCGGCCGCTATTTTTGAAGGCGGAAAAGACTGTTGCTGGCCGGAGCGATGATGGTTGAGGCCAGGCCGGTGCCATTGGTGACCGTTGTCAGTGGCGCGGTGAGCCAGGTGATTGGCCCGCTCAGACCGGAAGCTTCGAGTTGATAATCCTGCGCGAATAACGGCCAGGAAAGCACCGCGTTTCGGCCGGAGGGGGCAATGTTGAGGAGGGGTTGCGGCGCGGCATCATAGGGACCAACCGGGCTGCCCGTGGTCGTGCTCTCCAACGCGCCAACGTCCAGGGCCGACGGGCGCGGGCGCCACATTCGATTGGTCGTTTCGTTCAAATAGTATTCCTTGCCAGGCAGGCCATAGACCGACGTGTTGGCGGCGCCGAGGCACGCGCTGCCGGCGCCCGGATGAAAGTCTTCCTGGGCGGGATTGCCAAAGCCGGGGGAGGCGGACTTCACCGGATTGGTCAGGGGTGAGGCGGCGGCATTGGACGGTTGCCAATTACTCACGCCCGTGACACTGGCGGCGGCGGCATCTTCGATCAGGGTCGCGACGGTGGTGCCGGAAAGGATATTGTCGGAAATCTCCGCGCTCATCGCCGTGCCGTCGGCGTTCGAGACGTGGACGAAGGCGGATGATCCACCGTTGCCGGCGAAGGTGTTGTAGAGGGAGACCAACGACAGGGTCAGGCCGCTCAGACCGGTGTCATTGTAAAGGGCGATGACCTGGGAATGATTTCCGGGAACGGCATTCTGCACGATGACATTGCCGCGCAAGGTCAACGTTTGTTGGAAAGGACCCGCCCCGCTGAAATCGTCGTCGCTCATCAAATCGCCCTCGTAATTTGCGGCGCGGGCGAACCAATTATATTCCAGCGTGGCCGCGCGGCAACGCAGATGGAAATTCTGGCCTTGCACACTGTCATGCACGAAACAATAGCGCATGGCGAAATAGCCGCCGTAAATGTAGAGGTTGTGGGTCGGCGCCGAGGAGGAGGCGTTGGTATTGCCATTGGCGTTGAATTCGCAGTACTCGACCGTCGCCTGGCTGTCCTGGGTGCCGCCAGTCATCCCGTTGTCGTTCAAGGTGAAGACGCAATCCTTGATGTAGAGATTGCTCGTCGCCTCATAATAGCGGATGGCGCCGCAGTTCGCCGCCGCGTTGCGGCAATGGCGGAACACGATCCCCGAGATGTTGTAATTCCGCGCCCCGCTGAACTGCCAGGCGCCCCGCGCCCGGTCCCCGGCCGTGTAGTCGCCCGGCGCGTCATCCACCAGGGTCGTCCCAAAATCCCATACCGGCGGGTTGGCCGGGTCCTGCGCTTGAATCACGATCGGTTTGGCGGCGGTCGCCTGCTTCGTCAAATAGACGCGAAACGCATAGGTCCCGGGCGCAATGAGGACCTGGTCGCCGGGCTGGGCGCCTTCGATCTTCGAATAATTGTCACCCGGCCCGACCATGATGACCGACGCCTGGACCGCGCTCCAGCCTCCGACCAGCGCGACGCAGCAGAGCCGCCTCGAAAAACTTCCTGTCCACGATTGAATCACGCCGGAAGTTTAATCGCCTCGCGCCCCGCCGTCAGGGATTATTTGGCCGCCGCGTTCGCCTCCGGGCGGCCGCGGAGGGGCGGATGCGCTTTTCCCAGGGCGGCGCTCGCCTGGCAAACCGGAGAAACTAGCCGCTTGAAATCACGGCTCGCCTTTGGCAGCATCGGATTATGATGAGTGGGAACAAAGGTTATTCTTCCTCCCCGCGCAGCGCGCAGCACCTGCGGAGCCGCAACAGCACTTGCTTGGAAGATCAAAAACCGAATTCCCATCCCTTCGCTTAAACCGATATGAAGACCACGACCCCCAAGACCCGCATCACCCGCCGGCGATTTCTGCGCGGCGCGGCGCTTTCCACGGCCGCCTTCACCTTTGTGCCCGGCGCTTTCCCCGGCCTGGGCGGGGCTGCGGCCCCTGGGGAGAAGCTCAACCTGGCCGGCATCGGCATCGGCGGCCAGGGGGCCGTGGATCTCGACCTGCTGAAGAGCGAGAACATCGTGGCGTTGTGCGATGTTGACCGGGACTACGCGGCCAAGACGTTCAAACAATACCCGGACGCGCGTCAATTCACCGACTATCGGCAAATGCTCGATCAAGTCAAAGAGATTGACGGGGTGGTCATCGCCACGCCCGACCATCACCACGCTTTCGCCGCGATGGAAGCCATCCGGCGCGGCAAGCATGTCTATTGTGAGAAGCCGCTGACCCACTCGGTGTTTGAAGCGCGCCATCTGGCCGAGGCGGCCCGGGCGGCCAAAGTAGCCACGCAGATGGGCAATGGCGGCCAGGCTTCCAAGGAGACGCGTCGTCTTTGCGAGTACGTGTGGGCGAGCGCCATCGGCGACGTGCGGGAAGTTCACATCTGGACCGATCGCCCTTCCAATGGGCTGTTCGCCGAGTACCGGCCCCAAGGGGTGGCTCGCCCCCAGGACGCGCCGCCGGTGCCCGCCACGCTGGACTGGGATCTGTGGCTCGGGCCGGCGCTGGCGCGCCCCTTCCATCCAGCCTATCTGCCGTTCAAATGGCGCGGCTGGTGGGATTTTGGCACCGGGGCCTTGGGGGATATTGGCTGCCATACGATGGACTCGGTGTTCCGCGCGCTCAAACTCGGCGCGCCGCTCACCGTGCAAGCTTCCTCCACGCGCGTCAACGAAGAGACTTTCCCGCTCAGCTCGATTGTCACCTACCAATTCCCGGCCCGCTCCGCCGAGCCTCAAGCCATCAACTGCCACGTCGCCGGACTGAGCGGCGCGGCCGCCGGCGCGGTCGCCATGCCGGCCTGCAAGCTGGTTTGGTATGATGGCGGCCTGCGCCCGGCGCGGCCGGAGGGCCTGCCCGACGGCAAACAGATGGGCGCCAACGGACGCCTGCTCGTCGGCGACAAGGGGTTTATCTTGAACAACTCGGTTTATCCCGAGGCCTGCGCCAAGGCCGTCGCCAATTTGCCGGAGTCCATTCCCCCTTCGCCAGGGCACCATCGCGAATGGGTCGAGGCCTGCAAAGGCGGCAAACCGGCCGGCTCCAACTTCGATTGGGCGGGGCCGCTGGCCGAGTCTGTGCTGGCCGGCAACGTCGCCTTGCGCGTGCAACTTCGCGAAGAGCTGACCTTGCGCAGGTTGAATTGGGATTCCGCCGCGCTGCGCTTCACCAACCTCGATGACGCCAACAAGTTCGTCCGCCGGGAGTACCGCCCCGGCTGGACCTTGTAAAACGCCCGGTTGCTGGTCACCGGAGCAGACAGCAGGTTGATCGGTAACACAGCCGCTTTTGGAGAGCGGAGGCACCCTAAGTCTGACTTCCCATCTCACAGGCGGCTGGCTCTCCCCAGCCGCCTTTTTGTCCCATTCAACGCGCACTGCTCATGGCACGGTTTTCGATTGTTCCCGCAACCGGCGAATTTTTACGCAGTCCCCGCCGGGCCAGCAAAACCATGGTCACAACCAAAACGACATTGACCCATCCCGTAAAGAACATCCATCTTCCCAAATCCAACATTGTAAAATATTGGTCTGCAAGGAACGCCCCAAGAGCGGGTAGAATTGTTAGAATGAAGACCAACACGACCAAACTCAGTGTGGTGCGGATTGGCTTGGTGCGTACAAGGATCTCAAAGCCCGCAACAACAAATGCAGCGAAACCGCGCCAACGACCCGTGGTCAAACGCCAAATTACGAGCAAAGCCAATACCATGACCAATAAAAACACCATCGCATAACCACCCATCCAATCAAAAAGCGAATAGTGCAGTGGCAGCAATTGCGATGACAGCATGGGCCTTGGAGTGGATGGAACCGCATAACCACACAGGCAATCAAAAAGCGTATAGCGGCGCGGCGCGGACACTGGGAAAATCCACCCGAAAAAGTCAGCCCATGAACGGATTCCCCGCATGAGGAACAGGCCTGCGACGGCACAAAATAAAAATCCCGGCAACGACAAATTCAGGGCCGGGTTCACCTTGGCAAATTCCTGTTCCAGCGCACGGCGCTCTCCAAGCCGCCGCGTGGCGATTTGAAACGCCGCCTCCTCCGAAAGCCCAGTGGCCTTCAGTCTCTGGACAGAGGCGCGCAAGTGCGAAGCCAGTTCCTCCAGATTATCTGCGCCAAAAGAGGGTGAGGCGCTGAACTTTTGCTGCCAGCGACGAATCGCTTCGTTTAAGTCAAACGGGGTTTGGTTTTCCATAATTTTGTGAGCAGATTGTGGACGGTCATCCATTGTTCTTTTTCCGTGTGCAGTGCCTTTTGGCCCTTCTGCCGCAGGCGGTAATACTTGCGCCGATGCCCGCTTTCCGCCTCGCGCCATTCCGATTCGATCAAATCCTCCTTCTCCATCCAATGCAACACCGGGTAAAGCATGCCCTCACTCCATTGCACCTCGCCCCCGGATAATTCGGTCACACGCTGGATGAGCGCGTAACCGTAATTCTCCCCCTCGCCCAAGATCGAAAGCACCAGGGTGGTGGTGGAGGCGGCGACCAGTTCTTTTGAAAGCATGATGGCAAGTTACATAACATTGTTAGGCATGTCAAGGGTCAATCGTAAAAAATCGGTAGTCGCCAACCCGCTCCGTCCACACTCGTTATTTGTGAACAAAAAGGCCCGGTCCATGGTCAACCGCCTGATTTGCATTCCGTTCTCGCCGCCGCTCACAATTTGCAGCAACTTACCAACTCCCACCCCCTCCAGTTGCGAAAGTCCGGTGGGGTTGGCCAATCACAACAGGATTGAATCTTGCAGGCCAGGGTTGCGAGGAAGGATCTGCACTGGGTCTGACCTCCACCACTCCATCACTCCACCCGTCCCCGCCTTCACTTTTCTTCCCAAACGGGGCTTGACAAAAATTAGAACCTATGGTTGAATTGCCAGCGTGAGACACGTAGGCACCAGTCCAAGGCCGCATCCGGCAGGATGTCCCCACCGCAGGCGCGGCGGGCGCGGAGATTTACCCGGCCGGTTAATCGTCCCCTTTTTTTTGCGCACCGCGCCAAAACGGAGGACGATTCCGCGGCATCCGGGAACTTATGCGGAAAAGCAATGGAAATGCCTTTCCCTGAATCACTTGCGCGCAAGAAGGAGCTTTTCCAGCCAAGGTCAGTCAAGGCCAATCAAGCCTAATCAAGGTGTTTTTGATGCTCTCCGCGCCAACTGCGCGCCAGGGCCATTTCTTCGATTTGCAGCAGTGCCGCAACGCCGGCAGACGCCAAAAAGCGAGGCGGCCAATTTCAGTTATTTTCATTTAATTTCACTTCTTTTCACTTGTTTTCACTTCGCGGCCCCCCCCGGGAGGGCCGGAACTCTCCCTGTTCGTCCGCCCGGTCAAACCCGGTCAAACCCAGTCAAACCACAAAAACCAGGTTTGACCACGTTTGCCCCTGACTCCGAAAGTGAGCCGGCTGGAAGAAGTCTGCTCCCGCAGAAAGGCCCGGCCCGGTGACCATCCTCGCCGTCATTCAGCGCAGCACGGATTTTCTGGCCAAAAAGGGGGTCTCCTCGCCGCGGCTGCAGGTGGAACATCTCCTGGCGCACGCGCTGCAAATGCCGCGCATGAAGCTTTACTTGAATTTTGAACGCGAACTGACGCCGGCACAATTGGAGGCCGTGCGCGCGCTGGTGCAGCGCCGCGGCCGGCGCGAACCGCTCCAGTATATAACCGGCTCGGCGGCGTTTTGCACTCTGGAGCTGGGCGTCAATCGCCATGTGCTGGCGCCTCGCCCGGAAACGGAACTGCTGGCGGAACGGGCCTGGAAATTTCTCCAGGAATCCTCCGCCCGCCATGCCGCGCCGGCCGGGCTGGACCTGGGCACGGGCAGCGGTTGCCTGGCCATTGCCATCGCTGTCAATGTCCCGGCGGCGGCCATGCATGCCACCGATGCCTGCGCCCAAGCCCTGGCCGTGGCCCGCGAAAACGCCGCGCGGCATCAGGCCCGCATCCAGTTTCATCAAGGCGATCTTTTCGCCGCGCTCCCGCCCTCGTCCCGTTTCCTTCTGATCGTCTCCAATCCGCCCTACATCCCGACGGAGCGGCTGGCCACTCTGGAGCCGGAAGTGCGCGACCACGAGCCGCGCCAGGCGCTGGACGGGGGAGCGGACGGGTTGGATTTTTACCGGCGCATCGCGGCGCAAGCGGGCGCTTTCCTGGAGGCGGACGGACGCCTCATGCTGGAGTTGGACGAGGACGGCCCCGCGGCGGCGTCGGAAATTTTCCGGCAACAGAACTGGGTTGTCGAAGCCATTGAATCGGATTACAATCAGCGACCGAGAATTTTGATCGCGCGCCACCCAACTGTTTGAGGGCGCGCCCGGCCCAGGCCGGTTTTTATTATGGACAGCTTTGTCATCAAAGGCGGCCAGCCCTTGCGCGGTGAAGTCGCCATCAGCGGGGCGAAAAACGCGGTGCTGCCCATCATGGCGGCGACCTTGCTCACCGGCGAGCGGTGCGTCATCCGGCGCGTCCCGCAATTGAGCGACGTGGAGTTCATGGGGGAAATCCTCACCTCGCTGGGGGCGGAAGTGAAATGGCAAGGCAGCACCCTGAGCGTGCGGGCGGCCCGGGTCAAGGGCCTGGGCGATTATGATTTGATCCGCAAGATGCGCGGCTCGGTTTGCATCCTCGGTCCGCTGCTGGGGCGGCGCGGCCAGGCGGTCGTCTCCCTGCCGGGCGGATGCGTCATCGGAGCGCGCCCCATTGATCTGCATCTCAAGGGCCTGGAGGCGCTGGGGGCGAAAATCAGGATTGACGGCGGCTATATCCACGCCCGCGCCCAGCGCTTGAAGGGCGCCGATTTGTTCCTGGGCGGCCGCTGCGGCCCGACCGTCCTGGGCACGGCCAACGTCCTGATGGCGGCGGTCCTGGCCGACGGGGTGACCCTGATCGAAAGCGCCGCCTGCGAACCGGAGGTGGTGGACCTGGCCAATTTCCTCAACGCCATGGGCGCCAAAGTGGCGGGCGCGGGCAGCCCCACCCTCACCATCACCGGCGTGAAAAGTTTGCACGGCGCCGATCACGAAGTCATTCCCGACCGCATCGAAGCGGCCACCTTTGCCGTGGCCGCCGCCGCCAGCCGCGGGGAAGTCACCCTCCAGGGCGCGCGCGCCGATCACATGCATGCCGTGCTGGACAAGTTGCGCCAGGCCGGCGTCAAGGTGGAGCGCAGCGGGCCGGCCTTGCGCATTTCGCGCCGGGGGCGGCTCAAGCCGGTGGACATCACGACCCTGCCCTACGCCGGTTTCCCGACGGACGTGCAGGCGCAAATGATGGTGCTGATGACCTTGACTCCCGGCATCAGCATCATTACCGAGCGCATCTTTGAGTCCCGCTTCATGCATGTCAGCGAACTGGCGCGCCTGGGGGCGGACATCGCCATCGAAGGCCCCAGCGCCATCGTCAAAGGGGGCAAGCCCCTGAGCGGGGCCCCGGTCATGGCCAGCGATTTGCGCGCCTCGGCGGCCCTGATCATCGCGGGCCTGGCCGCGCGCGGCACGACCCAGGTCAACCGGGTCTATCATATTGACCGGGGTTACGAAAAAATAGACGACAAACTGCGCCGGCTCGGAGCGCGCATTGAAAGATTGGAAGGAGCATGAAATTCCTCATCGGTTTAGTCATCGTGGTCGGCCTGAGTCTGGGCGCCTGGCAAATCCTCCAGTTCTGGAACAAAGCCCAGGAGCCGCCCCGGGCCGCCGTCGCGCCCGGCCCTGAGACGGTGTCCAACGGCGAGCAATTGCCCGGCCTGCCGCCCAAGTTGCAGCCGGTCCTGGAAGCGGCCCAGCAGCGCGGCGCGGCGGGCTTGCGCGATTTCCTGGCGGGCCATGGCAAGAACGTGGCCGACCCCCGCCTGGCTTGGATTGAGCTGGATTATGTGCTGGTGGTGGCGCAGAGCGACCCGGCCGAAGCGCGCAAAGTTTTCGCCCAAGTCAAAGCGCGCCTCCAGCCCGACTCCCCCGTCTATGGCCGGATGAAACAACTGGAAAAAACCTACGAATGACTTTCCCTGTAGCGGCGGTCTGTGACCGCCGGATAATCAACTGCCTTTCGCGGGCTGTCATGGACCGCCGCGGCCAGGACCAGCCTCGCGCGATTTCAGTCCCCCAGGCTCGTGCCGACCAGCCGGGCGCTGGTAATCCAAGGATGATCCAGCGGCACCGTTTTTCGTTTGCCGGCCACTTTTTCCAGCGGCACCGGCTCGGTTTTGTCGCCGCGCGCCGCCACCATCACTCCATAGACTCCTTCGCTGATCAAGTCGGCGCAGGCGGTGCCCAGGCGGGTGGCGAGCAAACGATCCACCGCGGAAGGGGAGCCGCCGCGCTGGACGTAACCGAGGATGGTGACGCGCGATTCCAAGCCGGTCAATTCCTCCAGTTGTTTGGCCAGGCGCAAGGTGTTGCCGGCGTGGCGGGTCTGAAATTCCTGGAGGGTGCTTTTGGCTTTTCTCCGTTCCAGTTTGGTGCGGGCCTCCTGTTTGCTCTCGTCGGCCGCCCGGAAATGGGCGGCATCGCGCAGGGACATGGCCCCTTCGGCCACCGCCACCACGCTGAAATGTTTGCCCGCCCGGCTGCGCTGGCGGATGGCTTCGGCCACTTTCTCCACGTCGTAAGGAATTTCCGGCAGCAAAATCACATCCGCCCCGCCCGCAATCCCCGCCCCCAGCGCCAGCCATCCGGCCCGGTGCCCCATGATCTCGACCACCACGATGCGGTAATGGCTGTGGGCGGTGCTGTGCAAACGGTCAATCGCCTCGGTGGCGATGCCCAGCGCGGTGTGATAGCCGAAACTGAAGTCCGTCATGGCCACGTCGTTGTCAATCGTTTTGGGCAGGGTGATGACGTTGAGGCCCTTTTCCTTGAGATAAAGCGCGTTCTTTTGCGTGCCGCCGCCGCCGATGCAAACCAGGGCGTCCAGATGATGCTTCTGGTAGTTGGCGATGATGGATTCGGAGACGTTTATTTCCTTTCCCCCGACCAGCATGCGGCGCGGTTTGTCCCGGCTGGTGCCCAGAATGGTGCCGCCCACGGTGAGAATGCCGGAAAGATTTTCCAGGCCCAGCGGGGCGGTGCGGTTCTCCATCAGCCCGCGAAAGCCGTCGCGAAAGCCGATGACCTGCATGCCGAAAATACCCTGCGCCGCCTTGCCCACGCCACGGATGGCGGCGTTGAGCCCGGGGCAATCGCCCCCCGAGGTCAGGATGCCGATGTATTTGGTCGCGCCGCGGGTCATTTGTTGGAGGGGCGGCGGCACAGCCAGCCTTCGAGACGGCGCGCGAAAGCCCCGGGTTTTTCGTCGAAGATTTTTTTCCCCAACCGGAAGGCGAATTTTTGCAGGCGGGCGCGTTTGGCTAAAATTCGACTTGACAGTCGGCGGTAATCCCGGGCCGGATGGGCGGTGTGCTCCTGGCGCAGGGCTTGCAGAACCAGGAACAAATCGTGGTCATCGCCCAGCGCCTGGCATAATTGCTCGGTGTGTTGGATCATGGCTCCGGCCTTCCTGGGGCTGAGGCGTTCAATCAAGGCGAAGCCGTGGCCCAGAGTCTTGGCTTGCTTGCGCCATTCGTGCAAGTGTTCCGGCGTCGGCTTTTGCCGGGCCGCCTTCTGCGCCGCGCGGCCCCGCTTGTAGATGCCCTTGAGCCCCGCGGCCAGGCGCGCCGGCGTGGCCTTGTCCATCGGCCAGGAAGCGATGGTCTGCCGCGAAGCCGACAGCATCTGGCGCACGGCGCGGCGCAAGGCCGGAATTTTCCGCATGTAATCGTCCTGCCGCCGCCGCAGGCTCTGCCGGGTTTTTTTGGCGATGGGACCGGTGGCGGCGCGCAGGCGGCGCAGGGTGTGCAACTGGACGTGGACATCGCGCAAGGGAGCGATCTTGCGGCCCGCCGCGGCCAGCCGCCGGTTTTCCTGGCGGAATAATCTCTTGGGCAGGGCGACGCGCAAGGAGCGGAGCAGGGAGCGCAGTCTTTTGAGGGATTTGCGCGTATTATGCATGGCCTGGGCGCGGTTGGGGCGGCGCAATTCCGCCAGGGCCAGCGCGATTTCCTCCGCGGCAATTCGACCGAGGGCGTCGGAGAGCGCCTCGTTTTTCTCGATGCGGTAGCTCATGGAAATGGGAGTCTCGAAAGCGGTATCATATCCCATTGTTTAAACCAAGTCACGTTTGGGTTACGTTCGTGTGACAGCGCGGGCGGACTTTTTTGTCCGGTTCCGGCGCCGGGCGGCGTATAATGGATGAAAGCATGACGGATGACCGGCAATTGCTCGCGCGCTATGTGGCGGAAGTTTCGGAGGAGGCCTTCGCGGAACTGACGCGTCGCTACATCGGGCTGGTTTATGCCGCGGCCTTGCGCCAGGTGCGCAATGAACATTTGGCGCAGGACGTGACGCAGGTGGTCTTTGCCAACCTGGCGCGCAAGGCCCGCTCCATCCCCGCAGGAACGGTGCTGGCGGGATGGCTGCATCGGGACACCCGCTATACCGCGCTGGACTTCCTCCGCGCCGAGGCGCGGCGGCTCCGGCGCGAACAACAATCCCTTGAAATGAACGCACCCAACCCCGATCCCCGGCCCGGCTGGGAGGAGATTCGCCCGCTGCTCGATGAAGCCCTGACCAAACTTGCCCCGGCGGACCGCGACGCGCTCTTGCTGCGCTATTTCGAGCAGCGGGATTTCGCCGCGGTCGGCGCGGCGCTGGGGGCGAGCGCGGAGGCGGCGCGCAAAAGAGTGGATCGCGCCCTGGCACGCCTGCGCGAACAGCTTGTCAAGCGTGGCATCAGCACCACGGCGGCGGCCTTGGGCGGCGCGCTGACGGCCCATGCCGTCGAAACGGTGCCGGCGGGATTGCTGGTTTCGCTGGCCGCAGGCTCGGCGGGGGTGGCGGCTTCCGGCGCAGGCAGTTGGATTTCCAACCTTCTGATTATGACCAAAACAAAAATCGCCATTGGCGCGGCGCTGCTGGCCGGCATTCTGGCCGCGCCGCTTCTGATTCAACAACAAGCGCTGGCCACCGTCCGCGCGGAACAAACAGAGTTGCAGGCGCGGCTGCGTGATTTGCCTGCCCAAACCCTTCAGCCGACACGGCCCGTTCCTGGCTCGATTGACATCGCGGCGCGGGACCGCGCCGATCTGGAACGGCTGCGGCTGGAAGCGCCGGCGTTGCGGGCCAAAATTGCGGAGTTCTCCGCTCAGGCGCAGCAGTTGGCCGCCGCGAAGCCGTGGCATAAGCCAGGTGGCAAGGTGTTGGGAGGAGTCCTGCGTCCGAGTGACGCACGGGATGCCTGGCGAGGCCACACCTGAAGCGACAATGCAGACCTTCTTGTGGGCCCTCAGGAATAATGAGACCAACCGATTCCTCCAGCTCATAGCCATTGGTTCCGGGGTGGATGCTCAGCATGACTCGGCGACATTGGAAAAGATTACGAAACTATTCACCGACGAGAACAACAGGAGTGCCAAGCCGGCAGAAGGGGAAAACCAAATTGAGATCCACCTCCTGGAAGAGCAGCCGGGGCCAAACAATGACCAATGGGTTGTCGCGGACACCATGCAAACCAATGGCGTCGTCAACACCGACAGAATTCTCCTTCGCCTGACCGACACGGGCTGGAAATGTGTCTTCGACACCAACGCCGCGGCGGTGGAGGAACAAATCATGGACCAGCCTTGAACCTCGCGCCCTCCTTATGAGCAAGAAGTCCGCCTATTTCGTTTTGACTGTGATCGTTGCGCTGGCGGCTTTGTTCGTGGCGCGCCAGCGGACGCTGAATACTTTGCGTGCGGACAACGATTCATTGCGAAAGCAGGTTGATTTGGAGAAGTCCGCGCGTCTGTCGGCCCTCCCCGAACCCCCGGCAAATTCCGCGCCGGGATTAAGCGGCGCAGACGAGAAGGAATTGCTGCAATTGCGCTCCAAGATTCTGCCGCTGCGGGAGCAACTGCGCGACGCCTCCAACCGGCTGGCCATTCTCCAGCGTCCGCGAACGGGCGCTGGTTCCTCCGGCTTGCCGGCTTCCCAGTAGGCTCGGCTGGTTCACGAGCAACGCGTCAGTCATTGCTGGCAGGGCGAGACTGTGCCACACTTTCTAATAATCTCGAAATCAATCCGGCTCAACCCGGCCGCGCGCTCCAATTAGGCTCGCACAAACTTATACCGTTTCTAGTTTGCTTTTGCACTGTAGCGGCGGTCTGCGACCGCCGCCAATCGCCTTGGCAATAGTGCAGTTACGAACTGGAAACGGTATTAGCCGGCGGCGCGGGTTGTTCAAGCGGAAGGGAGAACGGAAAAATTGAAATGGGGCTTGCGCAACCAGGGCGGAGGCGCTAAAGTGGCACGGTCTTGCTGGAACGCGGGGTGGAGCAGTCTGGTAGCTCGTCAGGCTCATAACCTGAAGGTCGTGGGTTCAAATCCCGCCCCCGCAACCAATTTCAGGGCCTGAAACACCCGTTTCAGGCCCTATTTTGTTGGGTCTTTTCACTATCCCGCTTTTCGGCGAGCCTCCTCGTGGAACCGCGAACCTGGTGAAGAATGGCGCATCGAAACCAACAAAGGCGCCGCCGAAAACCAACTAGAATGACGCCCGCACCTGCTTCAAAGCCGCTTGGCCAGGACTGTCAACGACACATCGGCAGGTTTGGGGCCTGACTGCGCCAAGTAAAGCCGGTTCCACTCCGCCTTCGCGGTTGACATCACCCGCCCGGCGTGGCTCCGTTCAAAGACATGAAAGACCAGGAGCCGCCGTTCGAGAAGCCGGGGCAACCGTGGTCCCGGAAGATTACGCTGGCCATCTGGTGCGCCGTCTTCAGTGCGATCCTGGCGATGTGGGCAAGCCATTCCTGCGCGGGGGGAGGCCCGGTTTCAACCCGCCTTGGGAACGCCATGCAGGCGCTGGCCACGAATCCCACGCAGTTTGTCCAGAGCCGCTTCACGGGCGGTGTCGGCGTGGTGCTGGCCATGGATCCGGCGGTGGGGCTGCCGACGGTGATGGAGGTCCTGGCAGGCTCGCCGGCGGACAGGGCCGGACTGCGCCGGGGGGACGTGATTACGCAGGTCAGTGGCGCGACGATGACCGGCCAAAAACTGGCGCAAGTGGTGGAAGCCATGAGCGGTTTCAGCGCGGGCAGCGTGGCGATCACGGTGTTGCGCGGCCAGACCAACCGGACTCGTCTGGACTTTGTCATTCACCGCAATTCCCTGAACACCTTGCTCCAACTCACCAACTCAAGCCACTAACACCCGCGCTTTCAATCCCTTTGCCGGGCAGCCGTTGCCCAGCTTCGGATATGTGCCCATGGCAAAGCCATGACAGTTCCTTCCTCGCGCCGCGGCAACCGCACTGCGCGGCAAAAAGACTGGCTCAGAACCTGGACTTGGAATGTTCGTGCAGCAGCGTGTCCGCGATGTCAATGACGCTAAAAATGGATTGCTGAATGGCGAACCCCGCCGCGATGGCCAGCCCTTCCAGCATCATGGTGACTATCGGCACTTTCCAGGTGGCCAGATCAAGCCCTTTTGCCATGACCCAGACCGTGGGGGTGAGGAAAAGTATGGATATAATTGACAACAAAAGACAGACATTGATGATGAAGCGAATGGCCGGATATGCGGAATTTGAACGGATGAGACCAAGGTGGGCTTTGACGCGCTGCTTGGCCGTCAGCGTGTTTGGGATGAAGAGCGGGGTTTCCATTTTGCAATGCGGACACTCGGAACGCGTGCCGGGCTGAAAGCCTTGCGTTTCAAATTCAATGTGTCCGTTGCAATGCTGGCAGGAACATTTGACGATCATATTTTTCCTTTGGTTGGCTTCGTGTTCAACTATCCACCGGCAGGGCGGTGATGTCCAGCAGCTTGTCCGTCGCCTGCCATCGCCGCCCCGGAGGCGCATTGGAGAAACGGTTTTGCCAATCAAAGCGGCCGGCCTGATGCGAGCCAAGTCTCGGACGGTTTCGTTGAATGAGCAGGATTTGGGTTTGAGCTGAACGGCGCTTAGATAAGGAATTCGGCTTTTAACGTGTTTAATTTAAGCACCTTACATAGGGTGCTTGTCTATCGCGCTACAAAGACCTGGAAATCGCTTTATGTGATGCAATTAACACCTGATTCTTAGCGGGAGGCTCCGGCTTTTGGTGGGTGGGACAAAGCATCAAACCGCCGGCCGGCAGCCTCACCGTTCTTTGACTTCGATCCAAGTTTGCCGCGTGGCCCCGGTGCCGGGATCGCGCACGGTCAATTCGTGCCGGCCCAAGGCCAGGAGGGCCAGGCTCCGTCCGCCTTGCTGGCGGCATTCCAGCGAATCGCTGGACCATTCGGCTGCCTCCGCCCCCTCCGCGCTCAGATAGAGCAGGCGACCGTGATCCGGAAGGTCGGGGTCGAGAAAAAGGATGGTGCCGGGCAAGGGGAACGTGACCCGCAGGCTGCGGGCCGTGTCGCGCAGAACGGCCCGGCCCCCCAGCCAGTTGTCGCTGCCGGCCAGCCACTCCCGGTATTCCGGGCCGAGGATGACGCGTCCGGCGTCGTCGTAATCGCCGGGCCCGTTGGCCGGCGGCAGGACCTGGGCCATGAATCTATCGCTGACAGCATCGGGTTGCGACGAGAGCTTGCCGGTGAGAGGATTGATCCCGCGTTCCACGATGTCCGCCGGGCGGGCATACCAGCTCGTGCCGCATTGGTGGTGCAGATAATCGAAGAGTTCGTGCAGAATGGGCGCGGCGCCGGCGACACCGGAAATGTTCCGCATGGGCGAGCCGTCAAAATTCCCCACCCAAACTCCCACGGTGAATTCCGGCGTGTAACCAAAAGCCCAATTGTCCCGGAAATCCGAGCTGGTCCCCGTTTTGCACGCCACTGGATATTCAAATCGCAACGAGGATTCCGGCCCGAAAGCCCCCGCGCGCGCGTCATTGTCGCTCAGAATGTCGGCGATCAGCCAGGCCGCGTCCCCGTCGCCCACGCGCTCGCCGGCGTTTTGGCCGGGGGCGGCCGGCAGGAGGCGGTAGGGCCGGCAGACGCCCAAACGGGCCAGGCAGGCATAGGCGTTGGCCAGTTCGAGCAGCCGCGCTTCTGCGTTGCCGATCGCCAGGCCCAGTCCGTAGTAATCCTCCGCATGGGTCAGGGTGGAGAGCCGGCAGCGCCGCAGCAGATCGAGCAGCGGCCCTGCTCCGCCCAACGAATCGAGGACCTTCACCGCTGAAATGTTGAGCGAATTGGCCAGCGCCTCGCGATAGCGCACGGGGCCGTAACAATGACGATCATAGTTGACAGGCGAGAACAGGCCGGTGCGGGTGGCAAATTCCGTCGGCACATCCGCCACGACGGAGGCGGGCGTCGCGCCCCGTTGCAACGCCAGCCAGTAAAGGAACGGTTTTAAAGCCGACCCGGTCGAACGCGGGGCCCAGGCGCCATCCACCTGCCCGGACTGCGCCGAAAAATAATCGCGCGATCCGACCAGGGCGAGCACGTTGCCGGTTTGATTCTCGATGACCACCAGCGCGCCCTCGCCGGCGCGTTCGGCCTGCAAGGCGTCGAGTTGCCGGCGCAAGGTTTGCCCGGCGAAACGGTTGAGGCGCAAGTCCAGCGTGGTGCGGACACTGCGATTTCCCGCCGCCACTCCTCCCTGTTCCAGCAGCAGATCGACAAAATGCGGGGCTTCGAAGACGCGGCCACCCTGGGCCAGCCGCAGCGGCTCGCGCCACGCGCGCTGGAATTCATCCCCGGTCAACCAACCCGCCTTGCGCATGCGCGTGAGAATCCAGACCTGGCGGCGGCGGGCGGCGGCGAAATGCGCGCGCGGATTCAATCGCGCCGGGGACTGCGGCAACCCGGCCAGCAGCGCGCATTCGGCCGTGCTCAGATCGCGCGGCGGTTTGGCGAAATAGAAT
This sequence comes from uncultured Verrucomicrobiae bacterium, assembly GCA_963707025.1. Taxonomy (GTDB): domain Bacteria; phylum Verrucomicrobiota; class Verrucomicrobiia; order Limisphaerales; family Palsa-1400; genus JBEKOF01. The sequence goes on from CAVPOM010000018.1 coordinate 87,738, forward strand.
TGGGCCGCCGCCACGCAACCGCGGTTGTAGTTGCCGTAATCAACCCGATTCAGGTACTCGGTCAGAATCCGCTGCTTGTCCCAGATTTGCTCCAGGCGCAGCGCCTGCGCCGTCTCCATGATTTTGGCCTGGAACGTCCGCGGCCGGGGCGCGCTCAACTTGATCAATTGCTGCGTGATGGTGGAAGCGCCGGAGATGATGCGCCGGTTCCAAATCAATTGCCAGGCGGCGCGCAAGTCCGCCCCCCAATCCACCCCGTGATGACGCCAGAACCGGCCGTCCTCCGCCGCCAGCGTGGCGCTGACCAGCGCCTGGGGCATTTCCGCCAGGGACGCGCCCTGTTGGAAAGGACGGTCGCCGTCGCGGGTCAGGCGCAAAGGCTCGCCGTTCCGGTCCAACAACTCGACGACCGGCGATGGAGGCGTGAACAAGGCTGCCGGCAACGGCACGAAGGAAACCAGGATCGGCGCAAGCAGGACCAACCCTATCGCCGCGCCCAGCCCCGTGATAATGCGGAGCCTGAATCGGAGTGCGCCCGTCCTCGGGCGCAGCAAGTTTGGAGTGTCCCGACGCGACCAAGTATTCCACGGCTTGTTTGCACTTTCGCGGTGCTGCGCCCGAGGACGGGCGCACTCCGGGCTTGTCGCGCACCCCGCCGTCTCCTCGATCAAGCGTTTCTTCATTTTCCCAGGAGGGTTTGCGTCCCGGTCAGCCCGAAACGCTGCGGATGATACATTTCCTCCACCGTGCCCGAAGGCGCGTGAACCTCGCCGGCCGCGCGGACGCGCGCGCCATAACTCAGCTTGTAGTTTCCGGCGGGCAACGCGTCGGCGAAGAACAAGGCGCGATCCTTGCGGAATTCGTGAAAGTCCCACATCCAGTCCGGCTCCCCGCCGGCCGCAAAGGCCGAGGGCACCGACTCCAGTATGGCCGGCAACGGATCATCCACGACCACGTAGCGGGCCGCCTCCCGCGCCGACAATTCCAGCGTGACCAGGACGCGGTCGCCCACGGTCAATTCGCCGCCGCACGGCTGGTTTTCCCCGTCCAAACGCTGATAACGCCGTTGCAATCCGAATCCCTCGTCTTCCCGGGGTTGCGCGGCGCCGGGCGGGCGGATTTCGAAGGCGGCGGAGGCGTAGAGGCGGCGCGCCGGGGAATTTAGAATGACGGGAAACGATTCCGCATCTCCCGTCAAGTCGAATGTCCTGTCAAACAACGGCTGCGCCGCGTCCAGCCGGAAGGGAATGGTTTGGCCGCGCCAGCGCAACTCTCCGGCGGCGGGCTGGAGAGCGCCTTCGACGCGGCGCGCATATTCCGTCAAGGCCAGCAGCGCCCAGGCGTCGCCCTGGGTCGTGCCCCAATGGGCCTCGCGCTGTTCGCGCAGGAGCGCGTCAAACAGCGGCGGCACTTCCCGGCTTCCGGGCTGAAACCGCATCCAGGCCAGGAGACGGATGGCCAGAGCGCGCGGCGCGCCAGCCAAGCCGTCCGGCGCCGCGCGGCGGGAAGCCCGGTTTGTCATCAATAATTCCCCGGCCATTTCCGGCGGGCCGTGGGCTTGCAGAACGGCCAGCGCCAGGAGGGCCTTGTCCTCGGCCGAAAGCTGGCCGCGCCGGGAGAAAAATTTCTCGTGGTAACCCGGTTCGGCCCGCCCGGCCAGGGCCAGGGCGTAAAGGGCCAGGCAGGTGTCGGAGAGCGACCCCTCGTCGGCGCCCGGTTCCCGCAATTGCGCGCTGAGGCCGGCAAGCAGTTTGTCGAATTCCGGTTCGGGCAGCGTCCAGCCGCGCTGTCGGGCCAGGGTCAACACCATGGCCCCGTAGGCGCTGGCCCAGAGCGTCGGTTGGCGCGCCTGCGGCCAGTAGCCCAGGCCGCCGCCGGGAGTTTGCATCGTAAAGAGCCGCTCCACGCCGGCCTGGATCGCGCGCGCGACATCATTGGAACGGCCGCCCATGACGGAACGCAACGCCGGCGCGTCGCTCAACACAATCCACGGCAGCATACTGGAGCCGGTTTGTTCGGCGCAGCCGTAGGGATAATGCAGCAACTGCGAGACCGCCTCGCTCAATTCGCTCAGGCGCGTGTTGGAAACGCGGATGGTCACGGTGCCTGTTCCAGCCAGAAACTGCGGGTTCGCCCTGGCAAACAAGTTGGTCGCAAGACCATCCACGGTTGCCAGGAGCGTCTGATGCAACAGCGGCGAAACGTAGCCGACCTCGAGGCGGCATTCGGTGGCGTCGGTGAATTCACGCGGGGCCTCGGCGAACCAGGCCCGCCATATCCACTTCGCCGGTCCGGCGGCGGCAAAGGTGACGGGGAATTCGGCCGCTTCCGATCCGCCGGCGGCAATTTGAATTTGTTGGTTGGTGCTGTTGGCCCGCGCCTTGTCATCCAGCTCCAATTTTACGACGACAACACCCGCATGGCTGCTTTGATTGTGAATCACAGCGCGCGCCAGGATGTGATCGCCGATATGGGCGAACTGCGGCAGCGCCGGCTCGATCAGCAACGGCTTGCTCACCGCAAACGCCGATTGGCCGGAGCCGAATCGGTCGTCCAGGTGCGCCACCGCCATGATGCGGTAGCGCGTCAAACTGTCGGGCGCAGGGAACGTGGCGGTGACGGACCCTTGCGGGCCGGTGACCAAAGTCGCGTTCCAAAACGCGCAGGCGAGGAAGTTCTGGCGCACCCGGCTCCGCCCGCCTCCTCCTCCCATGTAGCCTTTATTGGCATACCGCCGCGGTGCGGGGTCCTCCGGCAGCAGGTTCGGCAGGGAAATGCCGGAACGGACCGCCAACGGGCGCGGCGCATAGAAGACCGCGCCCGGCTCGGGCAAGGCCGGGCTGCCGAGGCTAAGGATGCCTTCGTCCACCGCGTAGAGCGTCACTTCCGCGCCGGCCACGGCAGCGTTGGAAATATCGTTGACATTAACCGTGACCTCCACCGCTTGGGCGGGCAGATAATTCGTGGCCGGGCAGACGACCGACACGGCAAGCCGGCTGGCCGGGTCGCGCACAGGCAGTTGGCAAAAGCCGATGCGGTACTCCGGCTCCTTGATATGACGCGGGCAGTCATCGGAACCGCGCGCCAAAAGGACCGAGACAAAAACATTGGGCGAGTCGCCGCGCTCGATGGGAATTTCAATCACGGGCGCGTTGCCTTGCAGCCGCGCGGAAAAGGAACGGAGCACTTTGTCGCGTTCGATAGTTACCCACGCCACGCCGCTGAAAGGCGCCTTGACCAGCAGTCGCGCCGTCTCTCCGGGCGCGTATTCGGGACGGTCGGGCTTGAGGTCCATGCGGACTTCGTTGCGATAATTCCAGGCCAGCCTGCCGGGCGCGGCGACAGAGAATTCCAGGGAACTGGCCGCCTTGCGCCCGTGCGCGTCCTCGGCGGAAAGCTCCAGCACGTATTGTCCCGCCGGGGCGGCGGCCAGGAATTGGTTTGTCACCCCGCGGAAGTCAATGTCGCGTTCGAGCACGTTGGAATAAACCGCCTGAGTGCGATAGCGGATGGTCCTGCCGGCGCCTTGCACCCGCACCGGCTGCCAATCCACACGCTGGAGTTGCAGATGCGCGGCCACCGGGTGCGGCCAGGATTTTCCGTCCGCCCCGACGGCCACAATTTGCAGGGGCGCTTCCTGGCCGGCGGTCCAAACCGAGTTCGTTTGGCACAAACCCAGATAAAAATCCGAGCTGTGACAGGTGAACCGGGCGCTGCTGGAAATAGTTTGCTGGTCAATATCGGTGGTTTCGACCAAAAGCGATACCTGGCGCGGGCCGGGCGCCAGGTTATTCGACGGTATTTCCGGGCCGATGACACAGCCTGTGGAGTTGGACATCCGCGTCTGGCCGGAGAGGGCCAGATGCGAGCCGGGCGAAACACCGAGGAAACTGAACGAATCGAATCCCGCCGGGTTGAAACCGCCCGCATCCACCTCCATTGTCCAGTTGACACGCGCCCGGGACACCGGCTGGCCGAAGTAATAACGGGCGGAAACGGGGATCTCCACTTTGTCCCCGGCCGCGCATTCGGTTTTGGCTTGCACGCTCACTTCAAACGGGTTCGGCTGAAACTCGCGGACTTGGATGGCATGCACGGCATCCGAACCGGCCAAATGGAAGCGCGCGACATACTCGCCGCACGGCCCCGCCGGCAGGGGCACATCCACCGAGCAGGCGCCGCGCGCGCTGAACTGGACGTTGTTCGAATAGAACGATTTTCCCCGCGCGTCAAAACATTCCAACCTGCCGGCCAATTCGGATGGAATCGCCAGACCGACCCGCGTCCAGTCCCGCGCCAGCGCCTTGAGATGGAGCGTTTCATTCGGGCGGTAAAATTCGCGGTCGCTGAAGACCATCAGAGGAGGGGCGGGCACGGCTTCGCCGCGCCCGAGGCAGGGAAGATCAAAGCCGTAAAGCGGGATGCCGTGCTCCTCGATTTTCAAGGCGTGGAAGTCCTGTCCCAGCACGGCCGCCAGCCATTGCGCGTTGGTCGGGCACTTCAGATGCGCCAGGCCGCCGGCGTCGGTCATGGCCTCTTGCAGAACTTGGTTTTCGTCGTCCAACAAGCGCACGCCCGCGCCCGCGGCGGGCTGTCCCGTGCTTTGCGAAAAGACAAAGGCATGCAGGTCCCCGCCGGCGGTTTTCCAGGCCAGGCCGAGATCGGTCAATTGCATCAGGGCCTGCGTGCCCAGGCGCGGGCCGGATTCATAACGCCCGCCCGCCCGCTCCGCCTCGACAAAAATGACCCCGGTCTTGCGCCCCCCCAGCATTTGATCCCAGTCCAGCATCACGTTGGTGGCCGTGTCCGATTGTAAAGCGCCGCCCAGCTCTTTATCGAAGACCGTTCGACCGGCGATCAAATTATAATTCACCCGCCGGTAGCGCTCGCCGGCGACGCCATAGTCAGGCCAGGGGCGGAAGTAGCTGTCGTAGCCGCGCAAGGCGTAAATGGCCGCGTCCGGTTCCAGCAGTTTGGCGCGGAGCCGGACGGTCGGCACGTTGACAGCCAGCAGTGGAAGCTGGCGCCGTCCCACCGCCTGCTGGTCCCCGGAAAAAGCCGGAAAATAAAGCCGCGGCGGAATGGCAGGCATGATGAGGTTGGTCCGCGCGGCCTGGTCCAGAGTGAAGGATTCCTCGGCGGGCAAGCCGGCGCGCGCGGCAAGCTGGTAGCAGGTGCCGCTGTGAAAATCGCCCCGCAAAATCAGGCATCGGCCGCCGGTCTCCGCCACGATGTTGGAGGCGAATGGCTTCAGTCTGATCCAACGGTTCCATTGGTTGGTCAACGACGGCGCCACCGGCTTTGAAAACCGGAGAACAATCGAAGCGCCGCCTTCAATAAAGTGATGCGCGACAGCCCCCTCAAAAACAAACGGACGCACGTCGCCGAGTTGGATTTCTGTGCCCGTGCGCAGGCGCAATCCCTTTTCGAGCGCAGGAAGACCAGGCCGCAGGACCAACCGCCAGTCGTTGCCGACCGGCAACGGCCGTTGCGGCGCCGCCAGGACCAGGTTGGAAGCGGGATTAGCCCGCACCTCCCAGCGCGGAAAATCCCAAGGCACGTCTTCGTTTGTGCCCTGCCAGATTTCAGCCGCCCGGCGCTCGCCCTGGGCGTCGCGGAATTCCGCGTACGCCCCCAATTCGGCGGCGCGCACGGGCGCGTTGAAAACGAGCGTGACGACCGGTTCCGAATTCATCTCCGCATGGTTCGGCCGGGGAGCCGGATAGACGAGGGACAGCGGCGGCGTTTGCACGCGCCGGCGCAAAACGGCCAGAGACGGGCGTCCATCCGCGCCCGGCAAACCGGACCGCAAAGAAAGTGCGTAGCGGCGGTCCAGCGCCAGGGGTTCGGACGGCACAAACGCGCCGCTGCGCGGACTGAGCCAGGTGAAGACGCCAGGCAAGGCCGGCTGGATGACCAGCGGCGACGGTTCGGCCGGACGGCCGATTTTTTCCGGCCCGGCCATCGGCTGGTCAAACCGCACTTCAAAGGTCGTGGCCGGACCGGGCGGGGAAGGATTGAGAATCAGCTCGACGTGTTCGGAGCGGTTATGATGGAGATCGCAGCCCAGCAGCAAAAGGGCGGCGCCGGCGGCAAAGAGATTTTTCATAGGACAACCAGGCGTTCATCGTTTAAAGTTTAGTGTTGACGGCACGCCGCCAACAGGGCGCGCGCAGCCCGAGTCGGGCGATGGAGGAAAAGGCCTAACCCATTTACGAATGGAGCGGGTGGAGGAAGAATGGAACCCAGACCATCAGCCTGATTTCACTCACGAACCTCATGAACGAAATCAGCTTTGCAGATGACTGCCATAAAGGCCGCGCTTTGTCACGAAAAAAATGAAAGAAAATGAAAAATGAAGCCGCCCGAATCTTGAGCGAACGCCCGGGACGACGAGAAAACCCGGCCAGACCATGCCGTGGAATTGCGTCCTGAAGCAGGTCGAAGCCACAGGGGGGGTGGGCGTGCCTTCCTCCGGACCGCACGGCTCAGGAACGCTTCAAGACGTTTACCAGGCAGTGGAGACAACCGAAATGGCGGTAGGTGGCGGTGCAATCAACCAGCCGGACCTCGAAGCCCAGTTTCTCCCAGACCGTCCGGGCGGCGGCGTTCAGCGCCTCCGCACCCCGGTAATACGGCAGGTAAACGATCCGCCGATCGCCGGCGCAATCCAGCAGGACGTTGACATAGGTCAGGTAGGTTCTTCCATCCTGGGCGGGCACGACGGGGATGCGCACGACACGGTAGCCTGTCGCCTCACACTGTTGGGCGACCGCATCGAACAGATGTTGTGTCGCGACGGTGAAATCCGGGCCGCCGGGCAGATTCATGAATTCATTGCCCACGGCGCGGTCTTCTGCCTGGAATTGGGCCGGCACCAGATTTCTTCCGAGCCTGGGGTCGCCCACCAGCATGAGGCGCCCCCCTGGCGAGGCCATGAACATCCCGGCGTGGTGGTCAGGCGCCTCCTCGAGCAGGATGACCCGGCGTTTGACTTGTCTGGCCAGCGTGCTCAGGAACTCCACTCGGCTGCCCACGGTGTGCTGAAGGTTGCGCTGCAGGACGCGCGGCGCCACAAACACGTTGTCGTTGTCAGACAGAAAATCGCCGCCGTCAAAATAAAGCCCGCTGCGGACCGCCCTGACCGGCGGCCCCAGCGCCGTGGCAATGTCCTGTGCCACCCGTTCGTCGCCCGCGCGCGCGGGCCAGATCTCCCCGGCGGTTTCGCCGCGGGGACTCCAGATGGTCACCGCGCCCGCCGCCGAAGCCGGCGTCAGGACCACCCAGCGGTCGCGCGACCAGGTTGTGATGGGATGATGGGTGACAATGGGGTCAAGCCGGGCATCGGATCTGGCCCAGCAGCGGGACAAAATCCTCGAAGGCGGGACGGTCGGGACAGACGACATGCACGGTGACATCAGGCTCCAGCGCTCCGAGGAAATCGCGGTAAACCGCTGCCACAATCTCCTTGGCCGATGGCTCATAATGAACCACCAACTCGCGCATCCGCCCATCGCACTCGGAAAGAATCGGCCCGGAGGCCGCCGTCTTATCCGAACCGCTGCCGGACAAGGCCAGCACCGCCAATCCAACCACCAGCCCAATGGCGGCGCCCAGCGCGGTTTGCCAGCGGAACATAACAACTGGCGTTTACCGTGTGGCCGGAATCGCCGCAGCCCTGGGGGCGGCGGCGGCGTAAGCCGGTGCCGCCACCGGTGGAACGGTGGAAAATCTCAGCGCGACAATGCCCGGTTGCCCGCCCGGCCAGAGCGGCGCAAGGAACGCAGTCCCCGGATTGCCGACAGCCGCGGCCTTCCCGCCCAGGCCAACTTGCGCCAAGGAAACGGACATGACGCTGTTCGCAGGCAGATTCGTTCGGGCGGCAAGGGTGAGCACTTTGGTTTCGTTGGGACCGAGGGCAAGCGCCAGTTCTTCGTGCCACAGAATTGACGGTATCGGCATCGCCCGCGAGAACAGACTAACCGGCGCCGCAGCGGACAGGGTCGCGCAAACAGAAACGACCGAAGGCTGTTGGAGCGTGTTGACCGCCCGAAGTTCAAATTCAGGCTGATCGCCCGCCTTGAACTCGCGGCCATTGGCGCAGGAGAGTGTCATCTCAATGCCGTTGGCGGCCAGCTTGGGTTTGGCGATGGTCGCCGCCAGGGGATTTGCGTCGTTTCCCGACATGAGCGGGCTGGCCAGAAACGCCACGGTGAGTGTGGCGGTCCCCAGGGCCGCGGTCGCGATTTTCAAAAGGTCGTTTGTTTTCATGTTTCATTAGACGCAAGCCTTGCGCTATTACTCCCGAGAAAAGCAAGGGAACAGGTCTGTCCCGCATAATCCCGTGCTCTGCTGCGGTTGCCTCCACGGGTGAATTGGCTTGTCGCGGCTTGGATTCCAGGGCATGAAATGGACCTCAACAAAGATGTTGTCTGCCATATGAATGCTGCCGCGCCCGCCCGCCCTGTTTTCACGTCCCGAGGCCAATTCCTCTTTCTGCTGGCGGCGATGGCAGGCGGCCTGGCGGCCAATGCCGCCGCCCTGGCGGACCCGGCCGCGGAACTGTTTTGGCCGCAGTGGCGGGGGCCGCTCTCGACGGGTGACGCGCCCCGCGCGGACCCGCCGTTGACTTGGAGCGAAACCAATAACGTCAAGTGGAAAACCATGATCCCCGGCGAGGGCGATTCCACGCCCATCGTCTGGGGCTTCCGCGTTTTTCTCCTGGCGGCCATTCCGCACGGAACGAATGCCGCCGCGCCCGCCGCGCCGCAGGCCCCGTCTGAGAGTTACCAATTCGCCGTCCTCTGCCTGGACCGCGCCAGCGGCAAAATCCTCTGGCAACGAATCGCCCGCCAGGAGGCGCCGCACGAGGGGCGTCAAGAGAACAACACTTTCGCCTCCGCCTCCCCGGTCACCGATGGCCAGCGGCTGCTGGCTTACTTTGGCTCGCGCGGGCTGCACTGTTATGACTTCGAGGGCCATTTGCAGTGGGAAAAGGATTTCGGCAAAATGAAGACCAAAATGGGGTTTGGGGAAGGCGCCTCTCCGGCCCTGTGGGGCGACAAGGTCGTCGTCAATTGGGACCAGGAAGGCGGTGGCTTCATTGTCGCGCTGGACACGGCCTCCGGCCGCGAACTGTGGCGGCGCTCGCGCGATGAAGCCACCGGCTGGTCCACGCCGCTGATCGTCGAATACAATGGCCAGCGGCAGGTCATCGTCAACGCCACGAAAAAAGTCCGCGCCTACGATCTGGCCGGCGGCAAGGAGCTTTGGTCCTGCTCAGGACAGACCGACAACGCCATTCCCAGCCCCGTGGCCGCGGGCGGGGTGGTCTATTTGACCAGCGGGTTCAGAGGCAGCGCGTTGCAGGCCGTCCGCCTGGGACGGGAGGGCGATCTGACCGGCACCGATGCCATTGTCTGGAGCCACGGCCAGAACACCCCTTACGTGCCGTCGCCCTTGCTGACCGATAAATTTCTCTACGTCATTTCCGGTAACGACGCCATTGTTTCGTGCTTCGAGGCCGGCAGCGGCCAGGTTTATTTCGAGCATGAGAGGCTGGCGGGGGTTTACGGGGTCTATGCCTCCCCGGTGGCGGCGCGGGACCGGGTTTATATCCTGAGCCGGGAAGGCGCGTGCGTTGTGCTGAAAAAAGGCCCCGCGCCAGTGGTGCTGGCAGTCAACAAAGTAGCCGACGACCATTCCGACGCCTCTCTCGCGCTGACGGAGAAGGACCTTTTCCTCCGCACCCGGCACAGTCTTTATTGCCTGTCCCAACCCTGACGCATATTCAGTTCGTTCAGCCCCTGTTCCGTTTCGGATAACCCGGCGATGCCCGTCACGCCCAACGCGGCCGGCTTTTCGCATTCCGCATCCGCCCTCTGCTGCGCCGCAGATGGTCCGCCGGGTCGAAGGCCGCTTCGAGCAACTCTTGGAATCGTGGTCATGACGCCTCGAGGAACGCCGGATGATAAACCACCTCTGTGCGACCCCGCCATGGGGTGTAACCCTGCCGCGGATGATGGGAGGTGCTTTCCAAAGGCTGACCCGGCGGCGGAAAAATTGAAAAATCAAACAACCCCGTGACACTGTGGCAGTGCCGCACAAACCGGAGTTTCAGCCCTATGCGGCTGATTCCATCCCTGGCGCAGAACCATTGCCGCCGGGCGCAGTCTGGGCCGGGCCGCGGCTGGCGTCGTTGCCGGGGGCATCCCGCCAAGATGTGGCGGCCGGGTCGCCCAAGCGGGACGCCAACAGCCGGGTGACCATCCGGCGGCATTCCTCCCGCCGCTGGTCCAGCTTCCTGCGATAGAGCGTCCCCAGGCCCACAAACGCCAGCAGGCTGATGAGCGAGCCGACACCCAGGGCGCAATCCAGTTTCACGATGGATTGGGGCGCGCTGTAGGGAAAGTTGGCCAGCAAAATCGCCGGATAGGCAAGGCCCATCAAAGCGAGCGCGGTCAAGATGGCCATCAGCCAGGCCGCGCGTTGCACACAGCGCTCGTCGCGCTGGAACTGAGTGATCTCCTGCTCCAGTTTCTGGCGCCCGCCGCTTTGCTCGTAACGAAGGCAATGCTTCAGAAACTCCGTTTGTAGGTGGTGGTCGCGCATGATGGTTGAGACTCCTGCGTTCCTTTCAAGGCAAGGCCCGCGCGCGCCTGCCACCGGGCGGAGCGGTCGTGGATTGCCGTGAGGGCCGTTGGTTTCATGATATTCTTCAAATCGTCCGGTCACTGCGCCGCTGGTTCACCTGAAGTCTTTCATGGGCATGCGCCGGCCTTTTTGCGGATTGTGCGCCTTCGCGCAGATTCCGCGCCAAACCCCTGAAATAGAAACGGGCGGCACCAGGGTGATGACAAAGGCATTTTAAGTGCAAGACAGCCCGGCCCAGCGGAGTCAGGGATAAGGTGGCGGCGCTCATGGGGAGTTTGACGTTCCGGGCCTCTCCGGCGCGCCGCGCCCGTGGCTCCATTGTTTTCATCATGCGGGTCTCTTTCTTCTTTTGACGCGTTTTACTTCTGCTCAGCCGATGCAAACTACGCGCCGGCCGGGGCGTTGGCTATGGGGTGTTCACCTTATATGCAGATGGACGCCAATACGCGATACTTCCCTTGCCTGGGCGGTTTGAGCTTGAGAGATGCAACCTTGCGGAGAGACCCGCTGAAGCCGGCATGAGAGCATGAAACAAAAACTCAATGGTTTGTCGCAACGATATGTGGCGGCGTTGCGCCAGCATCTAAAGCGGGGTCCGCGCGCGAGCTTGTCGCCGGCCATGGCCCTGGGACGCCGGGCAGTCGTCCTGGGCCTGGAGACGCTGGAAGTGGCCCGGATGCACGAGGGAGCGATCACCCTGCTGAAACTGTCCGGCGGCAAAAACGCGATGATCAAGCGGGCGGAAATTTTTTTTATGGAGGCGATCACCCCGATCGTGGAAACCCATCGCGCCGCCCGCCAGAGCAAAATTGACTTGCACCGGCTGGGCCACGCGCTGAGCCGACGCACGGCGGAACTGGCCGCCACCAACCGTCAGTTGCGATGGAGCATCGCACGGCGCAAGCGCGTGGAAGCCGCCCTCGACAAAAGCGGGAAACGCTACACCAGGCTGTTGCGGGATTCCCTGCATTTACAGGAAAGTTTGCGGCAACTGGCGCACGAAGTGCTGGCGGCGCAGGAAGTTGAACGCCACAAGATCAGCCACGAGCTGCAGGACCAAATCGCCCAGACTTTGTTGGGCATTAATGTCCGGTTGCTCTCGTTGAAAAGAGGGGCGAAAATCAACACCACGGGCCTCAAGAATGAAATCGCCAGCACGCAGCGGCTTGGTGGTAAACTCAGCCCAGTCCGTGCGGCGGGCCGCCCGCCAATTTAGGAACCCATGAAAGGCAAACTCCTCGACTTGCCACGACGCTATCAGGCGGCGTTGCAAACGCATCTGAAGCAGGGGCGCCAGGCGGGCCTGGAGTCGGCGCGAGGACTGGGGAGCCAGGCCCTGGCGGCCGGACTGCAAACGCTGGACCTGGCCAAGCTCCACGAGCAAACCTTGCTCAAGCAGGTCTTGCCCGGCTGCCCGGCGAACAAACGCGCCGCCCTCATCAAGCAGGCGGGGATTTTCTTTGCCGCGGCGGTCACCCCGATTGAGAAAACCCATCGCAGCGCGCGGGAGGCCGCCGTCCACCTTCAAAAATTCATTGAGGCGCTGAGCCAGCGCACGGTGGAACTGGCCTCTTCCAACCTGGAATTGAGCCACGAGATCAGCCAGCGCAAGGCGGTGGAGGCGGCGCTCAAAAAAAGCAAGCGCCATTACGCGCAGTTGCTGGAAAAGTCCGAGCGCCTGCAGGAACAATTGCGGGGGTTGTCCCGCCAGATTCTTTCCGCGCAGGAGCAGGAACGAAAGGAAATCAGCCGCGAACTGCATGATGTCATCGCCCAGACCCTGACGGCCATCAATGTCCGGCTGGCCGCCTTGAAAAAGGAGGCCGCGGTCAACACCAAGGGGCTGGACCGCAACATCGCCCGCACGCAACGGCTGGTGGAAAAATCGGTGGACATCGTGCATCAGTTCGCCCGCGAATTGCGCCCGGCGGTTTTGGACGATCTGGGCCTGATCCCCGCGCTGCACTCCTTCATGAAAAACTTCACCGCGCGGACCGGCGTCCGCACCCATTTGACGGCCTTTGCGAAAGTGGAAGATCTGGATACGGCCCGGCGCACGGTGCTCTTTCGTGTCGTCCAGGAAGCCCTGACCAATGTGGCCCGCCATGCGCAAGCCAGCCGGGTGGAAGTGAGCATCCAGCAACTGCCGGACTCTATTTGCATGAAGATATGCGACAACGGCAAATCCTTTGAAGTGGAACGTGTGCTGCATGCGCGCGGCGGCAATCGCCTGGGTTTGCTCGGCATGAGGGAACGATTGGAGATGGTGGGCGGTCGTTTCGATGTCCAGTCCGTCCCGGGCAACGGCACCACCATCACCGCGCAACTTCGGCCCGGGAAAGGCGCGGGGGGTGGAAGCAGTCGTGGCGCCGCTGAAACCAAATTGAAAAGTCTATGAAACGAATAACTGTTGTGCTGGCGGAAGACCATACCATTGTGCGCGAGGGCTTTCGCATGATGCTCGAACTGGATCCCGATCTGGAAGTCGTTGGCGAAGCCCAAGACGGCCGCCAGGCCGTCGCCCTGGCCACAAAACTTCAACCCAATGTGGTCTTGATGGACATTGCCATGCCCCTGCTCAATGGTTTGGAAGCCACCCGCCAGGTGCGCAAAGCCGTCCCGGCCACCAAAGTCCTCATGCTCTCCGCGCACAGCGATGACGCCTACGTGAAAAGCGCCGCCGAATCCGGCGCCGTGGGATTTTTGCTCAAACAAACCTCCTCCCACGATGTCTGCCATGCGATTCGGCAAGTCCATGCCGGGAAAACGTTTTTCAGTCCCTCCGTCGCCCGGCGCCAGGATCGGCTCCAGCCGAAATCGCTGGATCGCTCCGGGCGGCTTCACAAAACCGTGGCGCCACTGACTTCGCGCGAGATGGAGGTGCTCCAACTCATCGCCGAAGGCAAGGCCAACAAGGCAACCGCCGCGGAACTGGGCATCAGCATGAAGACCGTGGAGAAGCATCGCGAGAATCTCATGGCCAAGCTCGACATCCACGACACCGCCGGGCTGACCCGTTACGCCATCAGCGCGGGCATCATCGAGAACAGCGTCCAGTTGACCATTGTCTGACGCAGAAAACCCTCCTCCCCCATCCAGGAAGAGGCTTTGGTCGGCAAGAGGCCCGCAAATTGAACGGGAATAGCTGAGACCGATTCGGCAACTCCGGCATGGGGTGAACACCTTGTAGCGCCCGCACAGTTCTCCAGCACTATGAAGCCATGACGCGGCGCACCGCCAGAAGCGCAAAAACCGGACATAAACCGGCCGGCAAAGTTTTTTCAAGCGCAAAGGTGGAAGGCGATAAACCAGCAAAACCCACTAATTTACAGGCATTTTTGAATGGTGGGCCCAACTGGATTTGAACCAGTGACCAAGCGATTATGAGTCGCTTGCTCTAACCGCTGAGCTATGGGCCCAAGTAATTTAAAATGAATCACTTATGAATCTGTATTCAATGAGAACTTGACAACCTGATACTGCGTGAATGAAGACAAAAACCAGCGAGTCACGGCGGGCAAGCAGCCCGGTTGCCAATCTGGTTCGTTACGTTCCATCCGGGTTTTATTTTGCGCGGGCGCGGGTAAGCGGCAAGCTTATTCGCCGGTCGCGCAAGCCGAAAACCTCGGGCATTGGACAATTTGGCAGTACCAACTTCGAGATTTACGTCCTGCTGATGGTGTATCACCCCTTCATTGAGCAACTCGGTTCAGGCATAGACCAGGAGATCGATGTCGTCGGGCAGGTTGTCGGAGATTTCCCGAATGATGTTGCCGCGAAGAAGATGTGACAGGCCATGTCGCTCGGGTGCGCCCAAAATCAGATGCGAGGCTCCCATCGTCGCGGTGATGTCCACAATCGTGTGCGCCACGGAGTCGCTCACGGCATAACAGGGAAAGACGGGGTGGGTGCCGGCTTTTTTCCTTGCTTCAAGGAAGATTTCCCGCGCCTCGGGGTCGTCCTGCCATTTGCGTTTATAGTCGTCCGACGTTAAGACCGGGACAGTGCGGATGAACAGGAGGTAGAGCGGGCGGTTGCTTTGCCGGGCTTCCCTAATGGCGAAGTCGAGCGTCTTTCCCAAGCCTCGGACGGCGCACATCATGGGCGAGCCGGAAACCTCCTGGGAGGGAAAAGTGAACGTAGCGGGTGGCGGCTGGGTGGGGCGCGTGATCGCGGCCGTTTGTCCGGCCATAGCGGGGGCGGCGGCGGCGGCGGCGGCGGCGGTTTTTTGGCGGTGGGAATGTTCGAGGGCCAATCCACGCATGATCAATCCAATCAGTAGAACGGTGCTGGCAAAGATGCGGGCGTTGGGCTTGTCGGCGAACAACGACAATTCGATGGCCAGCATGATGAGAAACGTGCAAAACATTAGCACGCGCTCCCACCGCGCCAGGCCCAATTTCCGGTCCGTGGCGCTGGCTCCGAGGTTGGTGGCGATGGCCCCAACCACGCCCACGGCATAAAGTTCGGCCAAACCGCCCATATCTTTCACCGCAAGGACGAGGAACGCCGGCACCAGCGACGCCGCGAACAGACCCACATTGGGCACGCCAAAACTGTTGAGGCGCTGGAATTGCGGTGGCAATTCCGCGTCCCGCGACATGAGGAAAGTGATGCCGACAAGAGCGACAATCGCCGTATTCACAGCCGAGAGGAGAAGGAACCCAAAAACGATGCTAATGATCAGACCTGCAATGTGTCCGGCCCAGATGGAGTGGAACTCGCCACTCACGAATTGCTCGCCCATGTATTTGAGCATGTAGTCGCGCACACCAGCATGTCCGGGGGCGTTGACTTGAGCGGGTTGGCCGGCAACGGTGATCTGGGTCGTCAGGTTGGGCAGAGCATGCATGGCCAAACTGAGCAAGGCGGTGAAAATGCAGACCTCCAGAAGGACCCACAGGATGGCGCGGGTGGAAGTTTTGGAAACATTGGGGTTGGCCTCGCTACAGCCGGGGTTGAGTTTCATCACGCCTGTGGAGTTGGCAATGGCCTCGACGCCGGAAAGGGCCAGGACGACACCGACAAATCCATTCCAATTTTTGACGAAACCGCCCTGGAGCGGTTGCAAGTTATCCACCGCCGTCCCCAAATGCGGAAGGGAGAAAAGCGCCAGCAGCGCCACCGCCGTCATCGTCGGCACCGAGACCAGGAACGCAAGGCCGCCGGTGTGTTTGGGACCGAAGTAGTTCAGGCATCCGATGAAAAGAATGGCCAGAGCGGCACAGATGTCGGGGTGCGAGACCCCCAGGTATTGAAAGGCCGACAGTGAGCTAATCGCTGCTGTCACAATGTAATCCGCGATCAACAAGAAAGCGCCGACAATCGAAATGATCTCCGACCGATGTCGGACACTGGCATAGACGCCGCCACCGTCCGGATAATGCTTGCAGATGGCCATGTAGTTGACCCCCACCAGGGCGGTCAGCAGGCACATGGCCGCGATCAACCAGAACGAACTATAACCGCCCACGGCAAAGGCGATGCCGATAACATAGGCTTTGCTGGTGCCCCAGTCCCCGTACAGAATGGCGGCTGCCCGAGGAGCATCCACATTACGCGGTCGTCGCGTGCTGGTAGTCAGGGTCATTGGGTTGGGCTAAAAACATCGCGCGGGAGCATACCTGTATCCGGGCCAACCTCAAGCACGGATTGGAAAGCCGCTCGCAAGCCCTGCGTGGAAGATGCTCAAACCGCCAACCCATCTCTTTCCTCGGTGCGGACACGAATAACCTCGTCCACTTTGGAGATAAAGATTTTGCCGTCGCCGATTTTGCCGGTGCGGGCCGCCTCCACAATCGCGGCGGAAGCCGCCGCAACGAGGCCATCGGCTACAATAATCTCCAATTTGAGTTTCGGAAGAAAGTCTGAGGCGTATTCGCTGCCACGATAGAGCTCCGTGCGGCCATTTTGCCGTCCGAACCCGGAGACTTCGCAAACGGTCATGCCGCCGATGTCGAGATCGGCCAGCGCATCCCGCACTTCATCGAGCTTGAAGGGTTTGATAATGGCTTCGATCTTCTTCATGGTGCTGCAGCAGAGAGCGTGCAACGCAAAGTGAACTGGCTGTCATGCACAATGGATAAGCAAAGTTAATGCCAAGAAAATCAGAGATGCTCTCCTTGTGCTTGAAATAAATTCAAAACCAGCTTCCGAGCGTGGAGAACAGGTTGAACTTTCAGTAAAATCAAGCAGGGTGGTCAAAAGGAGCCAAAGCGGTGAGCATCAAGTTTTCAGTATCAATTTGGGAAGTGCATTAACTGCGAGAAATGATGCTGAATTTGAAACACGCTGGAGTAATATCAAGGCGTGACGGACGGGATTTCGCCTGATTCAGCGCCGACTGCTCCTCCGGCCCGCAGCCCTGAACGGCGCGGGAAGCGGGCCAAGCTGAGGGTGTTCCTTGGTTTTGGACCGGGAGTCGGCAAGACTGCTGCCATGTTGGAAGCGGCGTTGGCGGAGAAGCTGGCCGGAACGTCAGGTCGTCGTCGGCGTTGCCAATCGTCGAGGTGGGCGCGCGGTGGACGCTTTGTTGGGACGGCTTCCATGGGTGCGCAAGGAACAGGGCGGGCCGGAGGGTGAAATGGACTTGGGGGCGGTGCTCACGCGGCGGCCGGACATTGTTGTTGTGGACGAACTCGCCCATGCCAACAGCGGCGCATCGCGTCACCTCAGCCGTTTCCAAGACGTGCAGGAGTTGCTGGATTCGGGTATTGATGTTTACACCACTCTCAATATATATGAAATCACCAGCCGCGCGGACCTGTTGCGGCCAATTGCCGGGATCGCCAGCCGACACGTTGTTCCTGACAGCATCCTGGATCATGCAGCCATTGATTTGGTTGATTTGGCGCCGGAGGATCTGATCCGCCGCCTTCGGCACGGGGACATCCGCCTGCCTGAAGATGGCGAATTGGCAAAATCGCGCTTTTTCGAGGAAAGCAGCCTCATGGCGTTGAAGGAGATGGCCGCGCGCTTCTTCGCCGAGCGAGTTGCAAAGGAAGCCCAGGAACTTCGCCAGACCTCCAAATCTCGTGGCCCAGCGAATTCAACCCATCGCATGCTCGTTGCCATCGAGTCTGGCTGGGACCCGAAGCCATTGATTCTTTGGACTTGCCGGCTCGCTGGAAGTTTGAATGCGGCCTGGATTATTCTCTACGTCGAAACCCCGCGTGGAGCGAGCTTTGAGGAGGAATCGCGCTTGACCCGCAATCTGGAACTGGCGAGAGAATTGGGGGCTGAAGTCATCACGACGACGGATGCGGATGTCGTGAGCGCGATTTTGCGGGTCGCGTCGGCCCGCAACATCACCCAGATCATCGTCGGCAAACCGGGGCCGGCTCCGTGGTGCCATCCGTTTCGGCGCGACAGCGGCATAGCCCGCCTCCTGAGGGAAAGCGGGGAAATTAGCGTTCACGCCGTGGCTGTCAACCGCAACGCCCCTGCGGCGCCAACCCGCCCCGCCCGCTCCGGGACAGGGTGGCGGCAGTACCTCCTGGTGACTGGCATCATGGGTCTGGTGACATTGGCCGGCTTTCCTCTCACGAAATGGATTAGTCCCCATGCCACGGCGTTGCTTTATCTGCTGACGGTGGTCATCCTCGTTTTTGTCGTGGACCGCGGTCCGTTTCTGGTGGCAGCGGCGGTGAGCGCCCTCAGTTGCGATTACTTTTTTCTCCCCCCGGCTTTTGCGTTCCGTCTTTCGCATCTCGAGGACGTGATGCTGCTGGCGATGTATTTCTTCGTGGCACTGGTCCTCGGTCATTTGACCGCGCGCCTCCGCGCCCAGGAGGCGGGCGAGCGCCAGCGGGAGCGCCGCGCCACCGCGCTTTATTTGCTGACTCGCGAATTGGCTGAAGCCACCACCTTGGATCAAATCGTCCGCAAGGTCGTCGAAGAGATGGAGCGCGCGTTTGATGCAGAAGTCTCCGTCCTGTTGGCCGACAGCGCGGGGCGGTTACAGTTTCCGCCGGCCGGTTCGCCGGTTTCTGGAGAGAAGGATCGTGAGGTGGCAGCCTGGGTTCTGGAGCATCGTCAACCAGCGGGGAAATTCACCGGCCACCTGCCTATGGCCGGTTCATTGTTTGTCCCGCTCGTCAGCACGAGCGGACCCCTGGGCGTGATGGGCCTGCGTCTGCGGCAGCCAGGCCCGCCGACCATTCAACAGCACAATCTGCTGGACGCGCTCAGCCGGCAAATCGCCCTCTCCCTCGACCGGCAACGCTTGAGCGAGCTTTCCGGCAAGGCCACGTTGCTGGCCGAATCCGAACGCCTGAGCAAGATGCTGCTCGACTCCATGTCTCACGAAATCCGCACCCCGCTGGCCGCCATTGAGAACGCCACCAGCAGCCTGGCTGAATTGGGCCACGCCGCCGGGGACGGCGCCGCATTGATCGCCGAAATCCGCGAAGCCACCGAACGGCTCAACCGTCTGGTCGGAAAGGTCCTCGACATCATGCGTCTGGAAGCCGGTCAAGTCCAACCGTCCTTCTGCGAATGCGATGTTAGCGAAGTGGTCCATTTTGCCGTGGCTGGGACGGAACGGGAATTGGCACGGCACAAAGTGACCGTCGAAATGGCCGCCGATTTGCCCATGATGCGGCTGGACTTCGTCTTCTTGCAAGAGGCTCTGATGAACCTGCTCTCTAACGCCGCCCACCACACGCCGCCGGGGACGTTGGTGGAAGTCCGCGTCTGGACTTCCGAGTCCGCTCTCTTCCTCACGGTGGCGGATCGCGGCCTGGGCATTCCTCCAGAGTCTTTGCCGCGAATCTTTGACAAGTTTTACCGTGGTCCGGGTGCGCCAACTGGCGGCACAGGCTTGGGACTCTCTCTGGTTCAAGGCTTTGTGGAAGCCCTCGGTGGCACGGTGGCGGCGGCCAACCGCACCGGCGGGGGCGCGGAGTTCACCATCCGCCTGCCAATCAAGCAGACTAACTCCCGCGAGCCTGTAGCAATTTGAACAGGTTGGTCGTTTCGTTTCAAAGTCATGGCGGAATTCCGCCCATTTCTAAGCACCGCCATCTTCCGCAAAACGGCAAGCGCAGGCTTAACCGACGGGCAAAAACGGGCTGAGAATTGATCTAGAATTGATCCCCGCAAAAGGCCGGCAAGCCCAGAATTCAGCGAGGCTGCAGAACAGAAGTCTTATTAACAGTTTTTTAGCACGTTAATCTGACCGCGATGAAAGCTTGGCGTTTCGCATGTCGGTTTTGGCATTCTTCATTTGCTAGTAAATCGCTAGAATTGGGCCGCTTCATTCAGCGCGCTCCCGTGGAATCTAGGCGCGTCCCTCTGGAACAAACCCTCCCGCATCCGCCTGCTTCCCGGCCCGGGCTTCAACCGGCGGGATTAGGAATTGGTTAAATAATTGCCCGCGCTGGCATGGCTGTTGCTAAAGGACGCTTGGGTTGTGTTGCAACGGCGCAGGCGGAATTCCCGGAAGAATTGTGTTCTCCCGCCGCGTAAGTATGTCAAGTCTAAATTGGAAAATGACCATAATCAACCGTCAACAAAAGGCATTTGTTACATGAAAAAGATCGAAGCGGTTATCAAGCCGTTCAAACTGGATGAGGTCAAGGACGCCCTCGCGGAAATCGGGGTCCAGGGCATGACCGTCACCGAAGTCAAAGGCTTCGGACGGCAAAAGGGCCACACCGAAACGTACCGCGGCAGCGAATACAAATTGGATTTCATCCCCAAAATAAAAATTGATGTCATTGTCTCCAATGAGCTTCTTGACCAGGCGTTGGCTGCCATCATCAAGGCCGCCCGCACGGGAACCATTGGCGATGGCAAACTTTTTGTCACCACCCTCGACGAAGTCATCCGCATCCGCACCGGAGACAAGGGAGGAGCGGCCATTTAAGGCCATGAACAACACTGGCAACAAGACCCATCGTATCGCACCTAAAATATGCATCCTATGATCAAAAGAACAATCGCTTCGCTCACTGCCTCGCTCCTGCTCCTGCTCGCTGGTCGCGCCGCCTTCGGCCAGGCCACCAATGCTCCCGACACCAACGCTCCCGCGGCGGCGGCTCCGGCGGCGGCCGCTCCCAACTTTGACCCCGGCGGCGGCAACACCGGCACGATTGGCGACCTCGGCGGCTCTGGCGGCAGCTACAGCTACCCCACCTTCCAAGTCAGCGCCCCGGCGGAGCTGAGCGCCGACGACAAAAAGGACACCAACAAAGTGGCCGCCTACACCGACGCCAAGAAGGCTTTCGACGATTACACGGCCCAAGCCAAAGCCGAACCGCTCGCCGTGAAGATGGCGGATGCCGTCGGCCACAACCGCATCTCCATCAACTTCGTCTGGACTTTGGTCACGGGCTTCCTGGTCATGTTCATGCAGGCGGGTTTCGCGCTCGTGGAAACCGGTTTGTGCCGCGCCAAGAACGCCTCCCACACCATGACCATGAACATGCTGATTTACCCGCTGGGCATGTTGGGATTCTGGGTGTGCGGGTTCGCCTTCATGTTCGGCGGGGTGGGTGCATTGGGAGGTGGAACCCTCGGCTCCTGTTCCAGTCTGAACCACGAATGGACTTGGCACCTTTTCGGCCATGATTGGGGCATCATCGGGTTAAAGGGGTTCTTTCTTTCGTGGGACACTTATGACGTAGGCGTATTCTGTCTCTTCCTCTTCCAGATGGTGTTCATGGACACCACGGCCACCATTCCGACCGGCGCTGCCGCCGAGCGATGGAAATTCTCCGCCTTCTGCCTCTACGGCTGCTTTATCGGCACGATTATGTATCCGGTGTTCGGCAACTGGGTTTGGGGCGGCGGCTGGCTTTCCCAAATGGGCACGAACTGGGGATTGGGCCACGGGCATGTGGATTTCGCCGGTTCCTCGGTCGTCCACATGCAGGGCGGCGTGATCGGCCTGATCTTCGCCTGGCTGCTTGGACCGCGCATCGGGAAATACAACAAGGACGGCAGCGCCAATCCCATGCCGCCGCACAACATTCCTTACGCCATCCTCGGCACTTTCATCCTGGCTTTTGGCTGGTTCGGGTTCAACCCCGGTTCGACCCTGGCCGGCACGGACCTGCGCATCGCCGTCGTCGCCACCAACACCATGCTCGCCTCCGCCACCGGCTTGCATGGGAGCGGTTCTTTGGATGTGGTGGGTTCGCACCAAGAAACCGGATCCGAGCATGGCTTGCAACGGAATGCTGGCAGGCTTGGTCGCCATTACCTGCCCCTGCGCCTTTGTCGGACTCGCGCGGCGCCTGCGCTTTGGGCTTGGTGGCCGGGATTCTGGTGGTCGAATCCGTGTTTTTCTTTGACAGGATCGGCATTGACGATCCTGTCGGCGCGATTTCCGTGCATGGCACTTGCGGCGCTTGGGGTTGTCTTTCGCTGGGACTTTTTGGCGATGGCACGTACGGCCAGGGCTGGAATAATGCGCACTGGTTCACGCTGCCCGACGGCACTTACAAAATGATGGATCCCAGCGCCGCCCCCAAAGGAGCAGTCGAGGAGGGTGTCAAAGGCTTCTTCTACGGAGGCGGTTTCAGCCAGCTCACGGCCGAATTCATTGGCGTGCTAACCTGCTTCCTCACCTTGAGCCTCCTCTCTTTATTCGTTTTCTACATCATCAAAGCCATCCTCGGCACACACCGGGTGACACCGGAAGTGGAACTCGAAGGCCTGGACATCCCGGAGATGGGCATCGCTGGCTATTGCGGCATCGTCATGGACAAACATTCGGAAACACCGGCCTCAAAGTGACGGGCTGCGACTTGAACCCGGTTGTGCGGGCCTAAGTGCCCGCACCACCCAGCAAAATGAACGGAGATTAATACCATGAATGCGAACCTGTTAAATATTGTTCAATGGCTGATTGCGTCGTTCGCCGGCGGAGGTCTCGGACTCGCCTTTGGCCTGCTGCAGAAGTGGGCGCGCCAACGCTACGAAAAACTCCAGCAAGCCGACGCTTTGCGCAGCGAGTGGGTGGTGGTGCGAGGCTCCAGCAGACGCATTATCGTTCTGCTGGCCGCCCTTGGCTTGGCGCAGATCATCTGCCCGTTCCTGTTCTCCGCTGGCGGCCAATGGTGGTTTTCCGGCGGGGTCATGGCCGGCTACGGTGTGATGCTCTACCGCCAGATCCGCCTCCGCCTGACGGCGGCCAGATAATGAGCCGGTAATCGCTTGGCTGGATGCCATGCTGCGAAAAGCAGGTAAGCCGGCGCGGGTGTGGTGACCCGCGCCGCGCTTATTTTGAACAGTCAATTAGTTCGTATCGAAGCTCCTTGTCTTTAGTCTTATGGATGCCATCCCTGGTCGGCTCTCCGTCAATCCGGTCATGATGCTGCCCTTCGGAGCATTGTTGGCGGCCATTGCCCTGGCCCCGCTGTTCTTTTCTGACTGGTGGGGAAGGCATTATCCCAAGATAGTCGGCCTGCTGGCACTGGTTGTGGTTGTCTATTATTTCGCCGGCCTGAACGATGGCGAACGGGTTGGCCACACCGCCCATGAATACCTCAGCTTCATCGCCTTGGTGGGATCGCTCTTCGTCGTTTCCGGAGGCATCCACATCACCGTCCAAGGCGAGGCGACACCCAGGGCCAATGTCCTCTTTCTCCTGGTCGGCGCGCTGGCCGCCAATCTCCTCGGCACCACCGGCGCCTCCATGCTCCTTATCCGGCCCTGGCTGCGCATGAATAAGTACCGCATCACCGGCCATCACGTCATGTTCTTCATTTTCATCATTTCCAACGTCGGCGGCTGCCTCACGCCCGTGGGCGATCCTCCGCTCTTCCTCGGCTACCTCATGGGAGTGCCATTTTGGTGGGTGGCCGCGCACGGTTTTCTTATTTGGTGCGTCGGGGTGGGGACCCTGCTCCTGATGTTTTACGCCGTGGACTCCTATAATTTCCACCGCGCGGCCAAAACCGTGCAATTGCAAGAGACTCAAGGCGGCGAGCAATGGCGTTTCGACGGCTTGAAGAATGTTCTTTTTCTCGGGATCATTCTCGCCGCCGTCTTCATTCAAGACCCTCCCTTTCTGCGCGAAGCCGTAATGCTGGCTGCCGCCGCCGCTTCCTATTTCACCACCCCAAAGACCGTTCACGAATCCAATCATTTCAACCTCCAACCCATCAAAGAAGTCGCCATCCTGTTCATCGGGATTTTTGCCACCATGATGCCCGCTCTCGACTGGCTGCAAGCCAACGCCGGCAGGATCAATTCACCCAGCGCGGCATTTTTCTATGCCGGTTCCGGCTGCCTTTCCAGCGTCCTGGACAACGCGCCCACCTATCTTTGTTTCCTCCAGGCGGTTTGCGGCCGCTTTATCCATCCGGACTCCACGGCTCAGTTGTCTCAACTCTTGCATACCCATGGGGCCGGTTTGGCGGCAGTGACCGGCACACATGCGCAGGAAATTCGCGGCGCCTTTGCCGCCCTCCAACAATTCCATCCCGCCGTTCTGGCCAGCGGCTTTGCCTCCACGGATCAGATTCACGTCGCCTATCTGGTTGGAAATCAAAACCTCGGCGCCTACGTCTTGGCCGTCAGCATCGGCTCGGTCTTTTTCGGGGCCAACACCTACATCGGCAACGGCCCCAACTTCATGGTCAAAGCCATTGCCGACCATCAAAAAGTTCACACCCCAAGTTTTCTCGCCTACATCTTTAAGTACACCCTTCCCTTCATGCTCCCCATGCTGCTCCTTGTGTGGTGGCTTTTCTTCCGGTGATTCTGCCCAACCCCGATGCCAACTCCTCCAGATCACGGGCTTGAAAATCGCGAGGGAATGGAGTTAAATGCGAACATGAGCGTTGAGTCCCCATCCGAACCCGCCCCGCCACCGGCGGCGGACAGGATCTCCCCGCCCCTCCACACCGTCGTCCTGGTCGTGGATGACGAAGTGCAAATCCGCCGGCTGCTGCGCGGCTGCCTGGAGCGCAACGGCTACGAAGTAGTGGAGGCCGCCACCGGCGAACAGGCTCTGGCCGAAGCCATCCGCTGCCAGCCCAACGTTATTCTTCTTGACCAAGTGCTTCCCGACATGGACGGCCTGGTCGTCCTCAAGCGGTTGCGCGAATGGAGCAAAGCGCCCGTCTTCATCCTCTCGGTCCGGGACCGCGACATGGATAAAGTCACCGCGCTCGATCACGGCGCCAACGACTATCTTTCCAAACCGTTCAGCACGAGCGAACTCCTGGCGCGTTTGCGGGTTATTCAGCGATACAACCAGCCTTCCGCCAAACCAAAGCTCTTCACCTCCGGCGAGCTTCAGGTGGATTTGACCACCCGCTCCGTCAGAGTCAGAGGACAACCGGTCAATCTCACCGGCACTGAGTACCTCGATCCTCATATTTTTTGTCCAACAAGCCGGCAGGATCCTGACCCACCGCCAGATCTTGCGCGAAATCTGGCACACGGACGACGCCGAGAAAACCACCATCCTGCGTGTCTACATGACCTACCTGCGCGCCAAAATCGAAGCCATCCCGGCCAAGCCCAAGTTGCTGATCACAGTGCCCGGCGTGGGCTACCGCCTGGAAATTTGCGATTGACTCCCCCCTGCTCCATATACCTCCATTTGCGGGCCGATCTGCTGGAATGGAGCGGAGTGGAACCGGCTTGAATTGGCGGAGTCGGGGGGGCGGCGCTCAGGGCAGGTGATTCCCGGCACTCCTCGGCGAATCTGATACTGCAATCTGATACTGTTTGCCAATTTTCAGGCAGATTCGTGAGGATTCGGGATGACGTGAAAGTCATAAACCCTTGGAAATGAGAACTTGACAACCTGATACTGCTTAAATGAAGACAGAATCCAGCGAATCACGGCGGGCAAGCAGCCCGGTTGCCAATCCGGTTCGTTACGTTCCATCCGGGTTTTATTTTGCGCGGGCGCGGGTAAGCGGCAAGCTTATTCCGCGGTCCCTCAAGACGGACGTTCTCAGCGTCGCCCAACTTCGGCTGGCCTTGGAAAACGGCTGCGACTTCAACATATAACGCTTCCCCAAACGTGCGGATTTAGGGGGGGGCAAGGCTCTGGCGGCCAACTATTTTTTATCTGCACAGAGGGGGTCCCTCCTGCCCCCGGGTGATGCCCCCCGCCACGGCAAAACGGCCTCAGGCTGAAATCTTGCCCAGCCGATCCGGCAATGCCCCGGAGGGGTTTCTTGCCGAATCCAGTTGCATCCGCGCCGCGAAATTGCTTTCATCAAGTCCGAGCCAGCAAACTCGCAACCGGGCATGCCGCCGCATGCCCCGGTCAAGAAAAAGTGATGAATTAAATATGCCGCAGACCGGCGACCATGGATCCGGCTGCAAGATGGCCAGTTGTTTTTAAATTCAATTTGAACCGGCGAATTCCTCCGGCGCCGAACCGTGTCTCATTCTCCAAACCTATTGATCGTCGCAGACAGCGAGCACGACGCGAACATGCTTTACGCCGTGGGCCTGTTCGCGGCCGACCCGTTCATTTTTTTCCGCGTGGAGGGCAAGGGTCACGCCGTGGTCAACGATCTGGAACTGGATCGCGTTAAAAAGAAGGTCCCCCATTGCCGGGTCATCTCCTACAGCCAATGCCTGGAAAAGCTGCGGCGCGTCCGCATCAAACGTCCCGGCATGGCCGCCGTCATCAACCTCCTCCTGCGCGAGCAGCGGTTGCGCAAAATCTTTGTCCCCGCCAATTTCCCGGTCGGCCTGGCCCGCGATTTGCGCAATTATAAAATTAAAGTCCGCGTCAAAAAGGACGGCGTTTTCCCCGAACGCGAATTCAAGCACGCCGATGAGATTAAAAAAATCAGCGCCGCCCTCATCATGGCCGAAGTCGGCCTGGCCGAAGGCCTTCAGGCCTTGAAAAGCTCCAAAATCGCCCGGGACGGCAAATTGATGTACCACGGCGTGCCCTTGACCTCGGAGAAACTCCGGTCCATCATTGACGTCGGCATCCTCCAGGCCGGCGGCCGTCCCGGCCACACCATTGTCGCCTGCGGCCGGCAGGCCTGCGACCCCCGCGAGCAGGGCCACGGCCCGCTGCGCGGCCACCAACCGATCATCCTGGATGTCTTCCCGCGTTCCCAGAAAACCGGCTATTTTGGCGATATCACCCGCACCGTCGTCCGCGGCCGCGCCAGCGAGCCGGTGCGCCGTCTCTACGACACCGTCTGGCGGGCCCAGGAAATCGGTTTCGCCAAAATCCGCGCCGCCGCCGCCGCCGCCAAAATCCACGCCGCCGTCCAGGAGTTTTTCGAGGCCCAAGGCTACAAAACCTGCAAAAAAAACGGCCGCATGGCCGGTTTCTTCCACAGCGCCGGCCACGGCTTGGGCTTGGAAATCCACGAACCCCCGCGCCTGAGCCACAACTCCGCCGACATCCTCAAACCCGGCCACGTCCTCACCATCGAACCGGGCTTGTACTACCCGGAACTGGGCGGCGTCCGGCTGGAAGACGTTGCCTGCGTCACCGGCAATGGCCCGCGCAACCTGACCAAATTCGAGAAAGTCTTCGAAATCTGAGGACCGGGACGCACTCCTGGCGGGCTACCGGTGGCCAACAGGCCAAGTTGCTTGAAGAATTGAACGAAGCCCCTGCCGCCTGATACACTTTGAATATGGACATCAAAGAAGTGATCGCCGTTATCAACCGGATGCAGGCCGACGGCGTCATGGATCGTTACGCCATAGCCGGGGCGGTGGGGGCAACCTTCTACCTTGAACCCGTGGCCACGCTCGACGTGGACATCTTTGTGGCTTTCCGGCCTCAGCCGGGAAGCGTGCTGGTCAGTCCGCAACCCATTCTTGATTATCTCAGGGCACGAGGCGCCAGGATGGAGGACGAATACATCGTCGTGGCTGGCTGGCCTGTCCAATTCCTCCCGCCGGGAACCCCCTTGGTGGAGGAAGCATTGCTGGAAGCGGTGGAGCGGGATGTGGATGGAACCCGAGCGCGTGTCTGCACCGCCGAACACCTGGCCGCCATCGCTCTGTAGACCGGACGAGCCAAGGATAAAGCCCGCCTCCTCCAGTTCATCGAGGCTGGCGCGCTCCAGGCCGCGCGCTTTCAAACCATCCTTTCACGGCATGGGCTGCTTGATGCCTGGCGGAAATTTGAACGACAATTCTTGAGCGACGAGACATGAGCTTCGACCTGCAAAAGATTCTGAAAAGCAAACGGGCTGTGCGCCGCAGACTGGCCGCGCGGCCTATGGCAGAAAAGCTGCGCCTGCTCGACGCCTTGCGCGAACGGGAACTAGCCATTCGGGGCAGCGGGATTCCTTCGGATTCGAGCGTGCTCCGTGAAGAGTCAGCGCCCTGTCGCACCCGGCCACTCTGAACCGCAATGGCTGTGCGCAGATTTCGCGGATGAACGCGGATTGACCTTGGTAATGCGTCAGTCAAGGCTGGTAGGGCGAGACTCCGTCGAGCCGAAACTCGATTTCTTTGGAAAAAGTCACGGCTCGAACAGAGTCTCGCCCTACCTCGACCCGCCGTCACCGACGCATTACGGATGTACGCGGATTGACGCTGGCGAATTTCCCGTGTAAAGTCCTGCCATGAGCATCACTGCTGTCATCGAAAAGGGAATGATCAAACTTCCCAAGAATGTTCCGTGGAAATCCGGCACGATCGTGCGCATCGAGGCGGTGGACGAGCAGTCGCCCACGCTTCTGGACACTTTCAAGGAATTTGACGGCATGGCGGATGACCTGCCCGCCGATCTCGCCGCCAATCTCGACCATTACGTTCACGGTCATTCCCGGCCATGAAGGTTGTTCTTGCCGATGCCTTTTATTTTGTGGCGCAGCTCAAATGAACAGTACCTGTCCATAGCCCGGCACGGCCATCAGATGTGACCCCGGATTATGCCCCTTCCCAAGAGAAGGACGAGATCGTGGTTTTCCAGTTGCCCGCCGATTCACCGACGGTGACAACCGAGGGAGTGCGCCGCATCGAAGCAGGTGGCGAATGAATCCAAAAACGGCAATTGAAGCAACCGCAGAGCACGCAAAGAGCGCAGAGAAAGAAACGTCAAGCGAGGCGCACCCCATATTTTGGTTCTATTTGATTGATGTGCGTCACGTAAAAACAATGCCAAAACCAAAACGAACCAAACTATGGGTTGAGCCCTTTTCCATATATGTCAGAGAACGTCAGTTCTAATGTGCTTTTTCACTTTACTACGTCCATGAGGAATCTGAAACGCATTCTCCGACACGGATTTTACCCTCGCTATTGCCCCGAATACACCCTCGACCCGGATGACCGAAGAGCCGCCGCCGCCGGGCTTTCGCCATTGCGTGCCGCCCCGATGGTGTGCTTCTGTGACTTGCCCCTGTCGTTAATTAACAAGCACCTTGCCGAATACGGCAATTTTGGAATTGGCGTTGACAAGGATTGGGGGCGCGAAAACGGCGCGGCGCCTGTCATTTACACACATCAAAATGCCCGGACTCTCCGGAGCATATCAGACCTTTCCTCCGAGGCATCCGAACTCACTACTTCGACGGCACGCAATCGCAGATCGCTTTTGCCTGCTTATACAAAGCCTGTTACTGGGGCCGCATGGAGAAATAATAAGGTGGCCCCGAACGTGCGTTTTTATGATGAAAGAGAATGGCGATATGTACCGGACCTTCGCGAAGCCGGTTCAATATTCTTGCCTCGGTCTGATTATTGTAACATGTCAAAAATAAAAGCGCTTCATAAACGTCTCGCGTCGCGATATGCACTGCGCGTTCACCCAGACTATATTAGCTATTTGATATTGCCAGATTTGTCCTCGATTTTTGCAGCTGACTCTATCAGGGATTTATCCTTACTCGTAACCGCGTGAGCTGGACCCCTATTTTTAGACCACAGGTAAGTTTCGATTTTTGCCGGTTTGCTGTAGATAAGAAAGAGCAGACTTATGAAAGCAAAACGGAAAAGACACAGTGCGGCCTTCAAGGCCAAAGTGGGATTCGAAGCCCTGGTGGGGCTGAAGACGGTCGCGCAATTGGCGCGAGAGTATGCGGTGCATCCGGCGCAGGTCACGCAGTGGCGGGCGACGATTCGGGATCACATGCCCGAATTGTTTGAGCCCGGGCAACCCCGCACGGAGGATCAGGAACAGTTGATTGCCCAACTGCATGAGAAGATTGGCCAACTGACGGTGGACTTGGACTGGCTTAAAAAAAAGTCCAGGCAACTGGGGCTTTAACATGTTTAATCGCTCCCGATCCGCAGCTCAGCGTGCGGCGCCAGTGCGAGCTGCTGGCGGTGTGCCGTGGCAGTTATTATTACCAGTGCTGTCCGGAGACAGAGGAGAACCTGGCGCTGATGCGGCGGTTGGACCAGATGCATTTGGACCACCCGGTTTATGGCAGCCGCAAACTGACCGTGCTGTTGCGCCGGGAGGGTTTGACCATCAATCGCAAACGGGTGGTGCGGCTGCTGCGGTTGATGGGGATCGAGGCGATTTACGCCAAGCCCAAGACGAGTCTGCGGGAGATGGGGCACCAGATTTATCCGTATCTGTTACGCAATTTGGCAGTGACGGGACCGGATCAGGTTTGGTGTTCGGACATTACGTATGTGCCTATGGCAACTGGGTTTATGTATTTGGTGGCGGTGATGGATTGGTGGAGTCGTTACGTGCTGGGATGGCGCTTGAGCAACACGTTGGAGGCGGACTTTTGTGTGGACGCTTGGGAGGCGGCGTTGCGGGCGGGGCGTCAGGCGCCGTTGATTTCCAATACCGACCAGGGATCGCAGTTCACCTCCCCGATGTTTATCGATGCGGTGGAATCGGCGGGGGTGGACGTGAGCATGGACGGACGGGGTCGCTGGATGGACAACCGGTTTATCGAGCGGCTGTGGCGGAGCGCCAAGTATGAGGACATTTATTTGCAAGACTATGGCGACGGGTTGGCGGCAGGGCGCGGACTGGGCCGGTGGTTTGACGGCTACAACCGGGAACGACCGCACCAGGCGTTGGGCTATGCGACGCCGGCGGACGCGTATTTTGATCCCGGCACGCATGGAGCCCAACCGGCCAAATGGGAAGCGATGCAACCTGCCAGAGGCAGGAGCGATCGCAGCACTTGACAGAGAGGCAGGCGGCAGGAAAAGGCTTGAAATCAGACCGCCTGCGGCGGTAGAGTTGAGAACCCTAAGAAAACGGAGAGGGAGGACGGGCAGTGCTCCGCATCGCTCGTTCTCTCTTTTCGAAAGGGTTTTGAAACACGGAATGAACAGTAGTCAACTACAATTAGTAATGACAGCAATCGGCAAAAGTCGCGCTTATTTCATGCGCTCCGTGGTCTAAAGGATGGGGTCCACCTCAGCACTCACGAAACAGTCAGATCCATTGTCCGTATTTCTCTGGAACGCATTTCCCGCTCATGACAAAGAAGTTCTTACGCGGTTTCACCCTTCGGCACCAAACGCCAATCGCACTAAAGAGGCTATTTTGCGAACTCTTAATGAGGTAATTGGAAAATGGCGCCTCTACGACCGTGCTCGATTCAAAGGTATCTCGCTGCGGCGCGAAACGAGGAGGCTTTTGGAGAAGGAAGAGGCAGCCGCCACCTTGCCTCGGCTCAATCGCCTCCTCCTTGAAGACGCGTATCCATCGGCATTCTGCCGGGACCTTGACGAGGAGAGGAATATTCTCGAACTGGCACAGTTCATTCAACGGCGTTATAAGCGCCTGCGAGATAAGATCTTAGTATCAACTACGATCATGACGATTGATTGCATACACGAGGATGTTTGAGCACATGCCACAAAGATAAGGACAGTCCCAAGTCCTTACGAGACCCTTTGGTTAATGAGGAGAGACGTTGGGGTCTCCGGGAGCCGCATGTCGCTCAGCTTACCGCGTTTGTCGAGAAGCTACGGCGTCGCACTGGCTACGGCGATTTGATCCCGTATTTCGATCCTTTCGACGGTGGTACGCGCGCACTGTGTTTGTTTCTATTTGAGGCTCCTGGCCCGAAAGCTGTAGAAAGCGGCTTTATCTCGCGAAACAATCCGGACGAAACTGCGAGGAACTTCTTCATCCTCAATGAGGAAGTTAGGCTGGCCCGTTCCCTCACCGTTTCCTGGAATATCGTGCCCTGGTATGTGGGGTCGGGTTCGCGTATTA
The DNA here is from genome assembly GCA_963707025.1 of uncultured Verrucomicrobiae bacterium. Taxonomy (GTDB): domain Bacteria; phylum Verrucomicrobiota; class Verrucomicrobiia; order Limisphaerales; family Palsa-1400; genus JBEKOF01. Next base: position 119,491 of record CAVPOM010000018.1, read on the forward strand.
CGCCGGCGACCACTGAGGACGTTATCCGCGGCGTCTCGCATCTAGTTCAGCTGATAAGGATGCTGCCTCACCTCCGGGCTGTCGTCTTGGCTGGAAGAAAGGCCGAGCGAGCGAAGGGCTTCCTGGAAAAGAATTTTCCACCCATTCGTCTTTTCACGATGCCGCACCCTAGTCCTCAATTTGTTGACAGAAATCGTAGCAACCGGCGAAAAATAGTGAAAGTCCTGCGTCAGATCACAAACTATCTCACGTAGTCAATTGGTTGCGGATTGTCGTCGATCATTTGGAAGCATTTTTGCGAGGCGCGGTTGCGGTTTTGATCTTTTGGAAAAGAAAAGGGTCAACCCATAGCTGGGTTCGTTTGGCATGAGTTCTAAAAACGGTCTTGTCATGGTATTGTAATATAATTCATTCCAAACTTGCGGAGTTGGGTGTCGCCGTCGCGCGTCAGCCGCATGCGATCAAACAGCGCGGCCGTTCCAGTATCTATAATTGACGTTTGGGAAAAGGTTGTCGGTCCACTCCAGGCCCGACAGCCAGGACTCGTCAATCTCATGCCGGTGAAGCTGATCATGGAGGGCGAGGAAGCAGCGGAGGTGCTCCTTGACGCGCACGGCGGCGTAATCGGGGCTGGTGCCGGTGTGGAGGATGAAGGGCCAGTCGCTGGACTGGGCGAGCAGCAGTTCGCGGGCGGCTTGTTTCAAGGCGCGCTCCAGCAGGCCGCCGGCGTTGGGAAATTTTTGGGCCAGATCGGCCATGCGGGCTTGGGCGGCCCGCAAATGCGGATAGATCCACTGGTTGCTCTCGTTGAGCCAGACCCGCCAATAGCCCTCCTCACCCCAACTGGAGGCCCCGGGCATGGCCACCTGATGGGTGGCGTGCAAGCGCAGATATTCACCGGGCGTCTGGAGCCGGAACAACTGCTGGTCGCAAGCGGCCTTGCGCACGAAGAAATTCAAAAACTCCGGCCCTTCATGCCACCAGTGGCCGAACAATTCCGCATCGTAGGGCGCGACCACGATGGGCGGGCGGTCCATCACCGCCCCCAGCTTGGCGAATTGCTCCATGCGCGACCGGAGAAAATGGCCGGCGTGTTCATCGGCCGCGCCCAGGGCCGCCGCGCGATCATACACCTGCTTCTCTGCCGTCGGGCCGGTGATGCGGTGGTATTTAATCCCGGTGAATCCCCGCGCGTCCGGCACCGGCAAATAAGGTTTGACATAATCGAAATCCAGGTCAAAGCCGATGTCCCGGTAAAAATCGCGATAGCGGTAATCGCCCGGATAACCTTCTTGTTTGCTCCAGACTTGTTTGGCGGATTCAAAATCGCGTCCGAAGGCCGCCACGCCGTTGGGCGTATAGACCGGGGCATACACGCCGTAACGGGGCCGCGGCCGGGCGTGCAGGAGGCCGTGGGTGTCGGTGACGAACCAGCGGATGTTGGCTTCCTGCAACACCTTTTCGACCCCTTCCACGAAGGCGCATTCCGGCAGCCAGATGCCTTGCGGATCGCGCCCAAAGCATTCCCGGTAATCGTCCCGGGCCACCAGGATTTGCGCGCGCAGCGAGGGCGGATCATCCGCCAGCAAGGGGAGCAGCGCGTGGGTGGCGGCGCAGGTGGCGATTTCCAAGACGCCCTGTTCCTGAAACTCCCGCAACGGGCGCAGCAAATTGCGCCCATGAGCGGCATACGTGTCGCGAATGTCGCTCAGGCGATGGTGATACATCCAGGCCAGTTCCCGAAAGGCCCGGTCCCAGTGGGTGCGATGGATTTCCTTTTCCGCCAGTTCGATCAGGCCGTTGAGATGCCGCCCATACCGCTCCTGCAGTTGCTGGTCCTGCAACATGGCGCAGAGCGTCGGGGACAGGGACAGGGTGAGGCGGGCGCCAATGCCGTCGGCCAGCCAGCCGTCCATAATTTGGACCAGGGGTATGTAAGTCTCGGTGATCGCCTCAAAAAGCCAGTTCTCCTCCAGAAATTTCTCGTGCTCCGGGTGACGCACAAAAGGCAGATGCGCGTGCAACAGGAGGGCAAAGTGGCCTTGCATTGGAACCCGGGACCGTCATCCCACGGCGCTGACCGACGGCGGTTGCAGCTTTTCATCCTGCGGATGCGCCGCGACTCCCCCTTGGTACTGGCTGGCCCGGCTGAACTGCAATTCCGCCTGGCGCCCTTCCTCGCCATCCGCCGAGCGCGCCGCCACCGGCAGCTCATATTGGCCGTCGGGCAGGGCGAAGCGGAAACTGAAACTCCCGTCCCGCCGCAACTGGATCGGCCGCCCTCCGATGGTGACGCTCGCATCCGGTTCCGTGGCACCATAAACGATCAATTCGGCGTTGACGTTGAACCAAAAACTCCGCCGCTGTTCCGGCCGCGCGGACGGACTGGAGACGCCGCCAAACGCCGCCGCCGGAGAGGCCGGCCCGCCCAATTGCGCCGCGCCGATGGAGGAAACTTCCTGCGCCAGCTGGCGGCGGATCAACTCCGTCACTTCCAGCGAGCCGATCCAAATCCGGCGCGCCTGGTCAAGCATAACGATTTCGGCGAGGGCTTTTTCCTGGGCCGGCGCCCAGGGGCCGGCGATCTGCTCCGGCTCCGGCAGGCTGGAAAAACCTTCGGCGCGCAACTGCTGCACGGCCTCCGCCAGCGGCACATGTTCGCGCACCGCCGCCTGCACCGAGGAGAGCAACTGCGCGAAAGGCACGTCGGCCGGAATGGTGGCAAAGCGAACGCCGGTGTCATCCGCCACCGAATCCGGCGGCGTCAGGGTGGCGGCGGAACGGGCCAGTTCGGTCCATTGTTTCGTCGCGTCGTAATAGCCCAGGGTGGCCACGTATTTGGCGCCAGCATGGGGCGCCGGCACAAACCAGTGCCGCGATTCTGGATGCAGATGAATCTGCAAGAGCGGCTGGCCGGCGGGGGTGTCGCGATACAGCCGCAGCAATAGATGCCCGTCGGCGGAGCGGGCATTGCATTTTTTTAATTCCCCGGCGGTGAAATCCCAGTGCGCGTAAAGCCAGCGCGGATCGCGCGCCGCCAAAAACAGTTGTTGCGTGCCGTAGGATTCCGGCAAATCCACCCCCGCAGGCGCAGGATGAACCGGCGGAGTCGGCCCCAGCACATAACGCCGTCCCGGGCCGCTCGCCCGCGAGGGCGCGGCCTCATCCCCTTCCAGCAGAATTGGCGGTATCTTTAAGCGGGCCGGCTTGGCAGATTTTTTGGGGTTGACGGCGGAAGGGCCTGCCGCCTTGGCCGGGCCGGCCGCAGCCGCCTTTTGGAGTGCGGGCGCTTGCTCCCGCTTCAGGGCGGAGCCAGCCTTGGCCGGAGCCCTCGGAGCAGGGGCGGCTTTGGCCGGGGCCGTCGGAGCAGGGGCCGCTTTGGCCGCGACAACGGCAGCCAAAGCGGCGGCGGGGGCGGAAGGCGCCTTTTTACGGGATTTGGTCGCGGGTGGCGGGGTGAAAATGGCGGCCTTGGCGGCTTTGGCCTTTGCTTTGGGCGGCGGAACCGGCTTTTTTGATTTCATAAATGATGGCGTGCGGGAAGCTTGTCATAAAACTGCAACCATTATCGCCGAGGCTCTCCCGGCCCGCAACCAGAAAGTTCCTTGACTCCCCATGAACCTGCTTGCCAAGAACAATCGCCGGCCTTTAAATGCGTGTTGTCCGGTCAACAAAGCTATGAGCCAAAGCAATGCCGCGCCATCTTCCGCCGAAAGCGGCGCCCCGTCTCTCATTTTCGTCGTGGACGACTCCGCGATGCTGGTGGAGTTTGCCGCCATGGTCCTGCAATCGGCCGGCTACGCGGTCAAATCCTTCACCGAACCCCGCCACCTCCTTAAGGCGCTGGGGGAGAGCGCGCGCCCGCCCTCGCTGCTGGTGACCGATTACGACATGGGGTCGCATTCCATGAACGGATTGGATTTGATTGTCAACTGCCACAAAATTCATCCCTCCATGAAAACCATCCTGGCCAGCGGCACGGTGGATGGATCGGTCACTCTGAATCACGCGGCCAAGGTGGACCGGTTTTTGAGCAAGCCCTATCCCCCGGCTCAACTCAAGGCGATGGTGGCCGAGTTGTTGAAATAAAAGGGCGGCGGCCGCAGGGAGGAGGGCGGATTGGAAATCCCGGAGCGAAAGGGGATCATGGTCCGATCCTACATCCGCGCCGGGGTGGCGTCGCGCCCATTTGTTCTTTCGGACATTCCGCCTTGAATTTTTTGGGCGGGAAACCTATCCTGGCAGCCGGCTGGTGGCTATAGCTCAATTGGTAGAGTCCAAGCTTGTGGAGCTTGTTGTTGCGGGTTCGAATCCCGTTGGCCACCCCACTTTCTTTGCCGGGCCTTTGTCATACGTCCGGGGATGGAAAAGAATGTTGGTTTGACGGCGCAGCCGAAGGCCGCCCCTCGCGGCGGCTTCCGTGGCGTTCCTGGGCATCAGCCAAGCAGCCGCGAGACCAGCAACTCGCAAAAGCCATCCAGGTTCTTCCAGGCCGTGGCTGCGGTCACAGGGTCTCCTTTTTCATCAATCCGGCTGAACCCGTCATCTGAAATCCGAACCCCCAGCCTTTCCATCCGGCAGAAATCCCGGGCAAAGGCGAGATACACCGCCACGGTGTCAAACAGCACACTGGAATGACTTTGGGCGGCCGTGTCCTGATTGTTGTTTGCCCTGGACCAGAGCCGGTAGTTTTCGATTATCGTCGCGGCCACCGGGTCCTTTGAATCGCGAAGCCGGCGATAGCGCTCGCCCTCCAGTCTGACCAGGCCGCAGGTGTCCAGCGGTGTGATCGTCTTCTCCCAGGGCGCGGCCAAGACGGCCTGGCAAGCCTTGGCGTCGGCCTTGACGTTCCATTCCGCTGAAACGGTCTTGCTGCCATTGTAGCCGGCGCGCAGACTGCCGCACATTCCGACGAAGCGCGCCCGTCCGGCCATTTGCGGGTCCCGCGCCAGGGCGGCGGCCAGGTTGGGCATCGGCGCAATGCAAATCACCGTGACCGGCTGGCGGGATTGGTTGATGGTCTCAATGATGGCCTGCGCCCCGTCGCGATGCACCTTGCCAGGGTAGCTGTTCAAGTCGTAATTGCCAATCCAGCCCGCTTGCGCCCCTTCGCCTCGCGGATCGGCGTCGGCACCCAGACCGAGGGGAATATCCGGGCGACCCACCGTTTGCAGGAATTTTGCGATGAGCTTGGCGCGGTATTGCGTTTTGCCATATTCGCCGATCAGCAGCTTCAAATCCAGTTCCGGGCATCGCAACAAAAAGCCCAGCGCCCAGGTGTCGTCTATATCATCGCCAATATCCGTGGCGAGAATGACTGGAATGGCCTGGCGGGCCGGTGGCACCGCCGGCGGCGGCGAGGCCCGGACGCCGCACCGCCCTGCCATTTGCAATCCGGCCGCCCCGGCCACGACCATCGTTTGCCGAAGAAAACGGCGGCGGCTGATGGCGGAGCGCTTTTTCATAAGTTATGGCGCGGTGGCGTCGGAGAAAACATGTTCCGGACATTTCCCCACGGAATGCAAGATCAATCGGAGGGGGGCGCATCCCCGTTTTTGGCAGCGTCGGCGCGCTGCGCCTGGCGCGGCGTCCCTGGCTGGAAATTGTCTCAAAAGAGAGGTGCGCCCCTGTCGTGAACTATTAGAAAATTTTATTTGCAGGGGGATTCTTTCCTGAACTAAGATGCCTGCTCGCTTGGGGAGCGGGTTGGAGTGGATTTGTCGGCCCGAGGAAAACGGATGACCGGGGTGAATGTTGGAGGGCGGCAGTGTCGTCTAATCGGGCGGCAGGGTGAATCAATCAATCGGACGGGGTGGCGCGGAAAGCCCATCCCCAAGGATATAAATTTATGCGAGGATCATTCAGAGTGATAATTGTGGCGGTGGCGGCGCTGGCGCTGGCGGGGGCGGCGGGGGCCTGGTTCTGGCACGCGCGGCATACCAACCGGCCTTTGTGGCGGACGGGCACGGTGCGGAAAGGAAACCTGACGGCGATGATCACGGCGACCGGCACGGTGGAACCGGAGGAAGTGGTGGACGTGGGGGCGCAGGTCTCGGGGCAATTCCTGGAGTTTGGCAAGGACAAGAAGGGAAATCCCATTGATTATGGGTCGGTGGTGGAATCGAACATGCTCCTGGCCAGGATAGACCCCAGTTTGTTCAAGGCGGACGTGGCTTTGGACAAGGCGGTGTTGGCCTCCGACCAGGCCGGGGTGGCGCAGGCAGAGGCGAATGTGGAGCAAATGAAAGCCAAGGAGGCGGAGGCGGAGGCGGACTGGAAACGGGCGCAGGTCCTTGGCCCGTCGGAAGCGCTGGCGCCGACGACCTATGATTCCTACAAGGCGAATTATGAAATCGCCAAGGCAAACGTGAATCTGGCCATTGCGGCGGTGGATTCGGCCAAAGCGGCGACCAACCAGGCGACAGCCACCCTTCAAAAGGCGCAACAGACGCTGGATTACTGCACGATCATCTCGCCGGTCAACGGGGTGATCATTGACCGCCGGGTCAACATAGGAGAGACGGTGGCGTCGAGCTTGAACACGCCGAGTTTGTTTTTGATCGCCAAGGACCTGACACGCATCCAGGTTTGGGCCTCGGTCAATGAAGCGGACATCGGGAGCATCCACACCAACCAGGCTGTGACTTTTACGGTGGATGCTTTTCCCAACCGGACCTTCCACGGCAAAGTCAACAAGGTGCGGTTGAACGCGACCATGACGCAAAACGTGGTGACCTACACCGTGGAGGTGAACACGGACAATGCCGATGGCAAGCTATTGCCATACTTGACAGCCAATGTGAATTTTCTCACCGGCCAGGCGACCAACGTGCTGCTGGCCTGGAACTCGGCCTTGCGCTGGCACCCCCAGAAGGATTTGATCGCGCCGGCATTCCGCCAACCGGCCAACGGGGCCGAGGCAGGCCCGGCGGGGGCCAGGGCGGCGGCCGAGCCGGGCGGGACCGACGGCCCCAGCGCGGCATCCGGCGGGAGCGGCCGCCAGGGAGGGGACGCCCGCGGCAGCGGACAGGGGGTGGCGCCGGTGCAAATGGGAATGTTGTGGGCGGCGGAGGGAAATTTTGTGCGGCCCGTGCCGGTCAAACTGGGTTTGACCGATGGGACGTGGACGGAAGTGCAAGGAGAAGACCTGACCAAAGGCATGGTGGTGGTGACGGGCACCTTGAGCGTGGAAGCGGCGGCGGAGGAGGCGGCGGGAGCCAATCCGTTCATCCCGCAAATTGGCCGGCGGGGCGGGCCAGGCGGCGGCGGCGGCAGGCGGGGAGGCTGAGAAGGGCAAAGCACGGTTATGGCATTACTTGAGTTGAACAAGGTCTGCAAGACCTACCATTTGGGGGAAATGGATTTGCCGGTGCTCAAAGGCGTCACCCTGTCCATTGGCAAAGGAGAACTGGTGGCGCTGATGGGGGCCAGCGGCTCGGGCAAGAGCACGCTCATGAACATCCTGGGCTGCCTGGATCATCCGACCTCGGGGGAGTACTGGCTGGACGGCCAGGAGATCTCGGGGGCCTCGGCCAATGAACGGGCCCGCCTGCGCAACCGGCTGATCGGCTTTGTTTTCCAGAGTTTCAATTTGTTGACAAGAACATCGGCGCTGGACAATGTGGCGATGCCGCTCACCTACGGCGGCACCTATGTCCACGAGGAAGAAATGAAGGCGCGCGCCACGGAGATGCTGGACAAGGTGGGGCTGGCCGACCGGATGGACCACCAGCCTTCACAACTTTCGGGGGGACAGCAGCAGCGGGTGGCGATTGCCCGCTCGCTCATCAACCGGCCGCGCCTGCTCTTGGCCGACGAACCGACCGGCAATCTGGATTCGCGCACCAGCGAAGAGATTCTGCAAATGTTAAGAACCCTCAACGAAGAGGAAGGGCTGACCATTATCCTGGTGACGCACGACCCGCAAGTGGCGCGCCACGCCAAACGCATCATCCGCATCAGCGACGGCGTGATCGAGGGGGCGGCGGAGGCAAAAAGAGAGGAGCAACAACCATGAGAGCGTATCGCACCTTTAAAACCGCCATGCGGGCTTTGCGCCGGAACGTGATGCGGGCAGCCCTGACGACGCTGGGGATCGTCATCGGGGTGGCCGCGGTCATCGCCATGATGGAGATCGGCAACGGGTCCTCGCTGGCCATTCAACATACCATCGCCACGATGGGCGCATACAATCTGATGGTGTTTCCCGGCAACTCCCTGCTGGCCGGCATCAGCACGGGGACCGGCGGCAGCATGCGGCTCTCGCCCGGGGACGCGGACGCGATCTTGATGGATTGTCCGTCGGTGGCGGCGGCGGCGCCGGTCGTCTACGCGCGGGCGCAGGCGGTGTATAATAACCTGAACTGGCAGCCCGGCAGCCTGTGTGGAACCACTCCGTCTTTTTTGGACGTGCGGGATTGGAGCGACATGGCGGAGGGGAATCCCTTCACCGACCGGGACGTGCGCAACGCCAGCAAGGTCTGCGTGATTGGCAAGACGATTGAGAAACAACTTTTCCAGGATGAACCGCCCGTCGGCAAGGAAATCCGCCTCATGAACGTCAACTTCAAAGTGGTCGGCGTGCTCAAGGCCAAGGGCGCCAACATGATGGGTTCGGACCAGGACGACATCATCCTGGCGCCCTGGACGACGATCAAATACCGCGTGTCGTCGGTTGGGTCCACGGCGGCGGCGGCCACGGCGACCTCGACGACCACGACCGTCCTGCCCAGCCAGGTTTATCCTCCCGCGCCGGAGTCCTTGTATTCAGTGCCGACGTCGGTGCAACAGGCCGACACGCCCCAGCCGGTGCGGTTTGCCAATGTCAATCAAATCGTGGTGGCGGCCCGATCCGGCGGCGAAGTGGCGTCGGCGATTGACGAAGTCACCGCCCTGCTGCGGGAACGCCATCACATCCGGCCCGACATGCCGGAAGATTTCACCATTCGCGACATGACGGAAATGGCCCGGACGATGAGTTCTACGACGCAGTTGATGACGACCCTGCTGCTGATCGTGGCGGCGATTTCGCTGGTGGTGGGCGGGGTGGGCATCATGAACATCATGCTGGTCTCGGTGACGGAGAGAACGCGAGAAATCGGGCTGCGCATGGCGGTGGGCGCGCAGTCCAGCGATATTCTGCATCAATTCCTGACAGAGGCCATCGTGCTGTGCCTGATCGGGGGTGCCGTCGGGATTGGGGTGGGACGCGCGACTTCCATCCTGGTGCGGATGATCAAACACTGGCCGACCGCGGTCTCGGTGGGGGCGATCATCGTGGCGGTGGCCGTTTCGGCGCTGGTGGGAGTGCTGTTTGGATTTTATCCGGCGTGGAAGGCGTCGCGTTTGGATCCGATTGACGCGCTGCGTTACGAATAAATGAGCGGGATGATCTGTCATCGAAGTGCCATGAACAAAACGTTTTCAACGGCGCGCGCGGCCCTGGCCGTTTCTCTGGCCGTGCTGGCCCTAAGCAGCGGCTGCATGGTCGGCCCTGATTATCAGCCGCCGAAAACCGCGGCGCCGCCGGCCTGGTCCGGCCCGACCAACACCACCACCAACGCCGGCACGCGACTGTCGGCCAGCACGGTGGACACGGCCCGTTGGTGGAGCAAATTCCAGGACCCCAAGCTGACCGAGTTGGTCAACGCGGCGCTGCGAACCAACCTGGACGTGCAACTGGCCGAGGCGCTGCTGCGCCAGGCCCGCGCCGCGCGCGGGAGGGACGCGGGCGGACTGTGGCCGTCCGTAACGGCTTCGGGATCGGCCACCCGCACCGGCACGGTCAACGGGGCGAAGGTCGCGAACCCCAATGCGATCCGGGCGGGCGTGGGGGCGGCGTGGAATTTGGATTTTTTTGGCGCGACCCGGCGGCAGCTTGAGTCCGACGACGCCGCCATCCAGGCGGCCTGCGAAAATGTTTATGGGGCGCAGGTGACGCTGGTCTCGGAGGTGGCGCTGGACTACATCCAAGTGCGCAGCGCGCAGGAACAAATCGCCATTGCGCGGACCAATCTTGCGACGGAGGTGCATACGGCGGAGGTGACCCGCCAGAAAGGGGTGGCCGGGTTCGTCAGCGCCCTGGACGAGGCCAATGCCGACGCGCAAGTGGCCACGACGGCGGCGACCATTCCGGTGCTGGAAACCAGCATTCAGCAGAATATTTTTGCCTTGAGCATCTTGCTCAACCGTCCGCCCGCCGATTTGTTGGAGGATTTGTCCAAACCCGGCGCCGTGCCGCTGACCCCGCCGGGGGTGCCGGTGGGATTGCCCTCGGACCTGTTGCGACGGCGGCCGGACATCCGCGCGGCGGAAGCCAGTTTGCATCAGGCGGCGGCCCTCATCGGCGTGGCGGTGGCGGACTTTTATCCGCAATTCTCCTTGACAGGGAATCTCAATTACCAGAGCAGCCTGGCGCGGGATTTGTTCGCGGGCGGCAACGGCATCTATTCCGGCGGCCCCTCGGTGAGCTGGCCGGTATTTTCGGGCGGCAGCACCATTTCCAACCTGCGGTATCAGCAGGCGGCGACGGACGCGGCCTATATCAAGTATCAGCAGACGGTGCTGGCGGCCTTGTCGGACGTGGAGAGCTATCTGGTGGCGTTTGCCAAGGAGTGGGACCATCGCAAGGCGTTGAGCGACGCCGTGGTCCACAATCGCCGCGCGCTCTACTTCTCGCAGCAGCTTTACCGGGCCGGCACCGAGGAGTTTCTGGTGCTGCTCGACGCCGAGCGTTCGCTCCTGGCTTCCGAGACCGCCCTGGCGCAGAGCAACCAGGCCATCGCGTCGGACCTGGTGAACATCTACCGGGCGCTGGGCGGCGGGTGGGAGGAGCTGAACTGAGAGGGTTATTTCTCCCATTCCATCTCAAGCTGGGCGAAGAGGAAGGCGTAAACGTCGGCTTCCTCGGCGATGCGCTCGTCCAGGGAACTGCCGATGCCGTGGCCGGCGGCGGAGGCGGTGCGCAGCCAAACGGGCGAGGGAAAGGGATCGCGGCTGGCGGCCTGGAGACGGGCGGCGAATTTGCGCGAGTTGTAAGGATTGACCCGGCCGTCGTTGTCACCTGTCAATAATAATAAACCGGGGTAGCGCACCCCGTTCACCACATGCTGGTAGGGCGAGTAGGCGTAAAGGGCCTGGAATTGCGCCGGGTCCTGGACGGAGCCGAATTCGGTGACGTTGAAGGCGCCGTTGGGCTCCAGTTCGGCGCGCAGCGAATCGTAGATGCCGACATGGGAGACGACGGCGCGGGCCAGCTTTGGGTTCTGGGTGAGGAACGCCCCCATGAGCAGGCCGCCGTTGCTGGCCCCCTCGGCAGCCAGCTTGGAGGGCTGGGTGTACTTCTTGTCAATGAGCCATTGGGCGCAGGCGGCGAAATCGTCGAAGACATTTTGTTTGTTGGTCAGGCTGCCGGCTTTGTGCCATTCCCCGCCAAACTCGCCCCCGCCGCGGAGGTTGGCCACGACGTAAACGCCGCCGTGCTCCAACCAGAGGCTGCGGGCGGCGGAGAAGTCGGGGGTCAGGGAGATGCCGAAGCCGCCGTAGCCGTAGAGGAGGGTGGGATTATTGCCGTCCAGTTTGGTTTTTTTGCGGCGCATGATGTTCATGGGGATTCGGGCGCCGTCCCTGGAGGTGGCGAATTCGCGCAGGACTTCGACGTTGCTGAAGTCGGCGGGCGATTTTCCGACGAGCGCGGTGCGGCGGATTTTTTTGGTGGCGGCGTCGAATTCACTCCACGCGTAAGGCTCGGTGTAACTGACGGTGTCAAACAGCAGCTCGTCGCCTTGGGGAGAGAGCATTTCCAAGACGGCGGAAATGGGGTCCTTCAGGGGAATGCGCCGGACGCCCTCGCCGCCGATGTAGCGAATTTGGGACGGGCCGCCCATCAGGTCCTGCACGTAGAGGCCGCTGACGGTGGGGCAGAAATTCTCAATGACAGCCTCGCTCAAGGGGACGACGACCGGGAGCGGTGTGCGGCGGTCAGAGACCGCCGTTACAGGGTCGGTCAGGGAAAGGCGCAGGATTTTGCCGTGCGGGGCGTCTTTGGTGGAAAGCAAGTAGAGGCAGTCATCCTTGCCGAATTCGCCCTGCTTGATTTGATCGCTAAAGGAGGCCAGTTGTTTCCACTGGCCGTCGGGATCGCGCAAGTAAAGGGCGAATTCGCCGCCGTCGCCGTTGGCCACGGTGGCCAGGAGGTAACGGCCATCTTCCCGGGATTTGAGGGCGATTTCGGCGATGCGGGGCAGGCCTTGGCCCAACTCGAGGCGGTCCTGGCTGAGCGGCGTGCCCAGGCGGTGGAACCAAACCTGCTGGTAGAAATCCAAATCGGCCTCCGGCCGTTCGCCGGGGGCGGGGTAGCGGGTGTAATAGACGCCCGAGCCGTCGGCGTTCCAGGCGGCGCTGCCGCCGGCGGTGGCGCCATTGACGCGCGGGATTTTGTCGGCAAGCGGCTGGCCGGTGGCGGTGTCGTGGAAGAAAAGGGTTCCGTCCTCGGAGCCGTTGTCAGAGAGGGAAACGGCGACGCGTTTGCCGTCCAGGGAAGGCACGGCGAAGTCAATGGTGGTGGTCCCTTTGGGATTGAGCCGGTTGGGGTCGAGCACGACGCGTTCGGAGGAGGGATCGTTGGGGGACTTGAGGGTGATGAGCCAGGGCTGCTGGGCCGGGGGCTGGAATTTCAGGGCGAAGAGGAGCCCGGGGCGGGACTGGAGACCGAAGTAGCCGGGGGCGGTTTGGGAGTAAATTTTTTCCAGGCGTTTGACAATGTTGGAGCGGGCGGGGAGATTGTCCAGGCAAGCGCGCGCGAAGGCGTTTTGGGCGGCGCTCCACTGTTTGACTTCCGGATCGTTGAAGTTTTCCAGCCAGCGGTAATTATCAATGACGGTAACCCCGTGGTAAACGTTGGTGACGGGGCGCAACGGTGTGTCCGGCAGGCCGCCGGCGAAACCGGGATTTGCGGCGGCGAGCCAGGCGGCCAGGGCCAGGTTGAGGAGCGACGTTTTCACGGGAGGGAGATTAATCGGAAACGGAAGTATAAAGATAACGCACAGCCCGTTAAAAGCACGACAAATATCGTTTCGTGTTACTGACCGCTACATCCCGACATTTTTTCCTGGCATAAGCCCGGAATTGAATGAGATTGATGGATTTGAAGTCGGGATGAACTGAAACCTTCTCAGCATGAAGTCTCTCGATTAAGGTATTAAATGCCTCCTTCGCTTCCTTGCATTGGGTTGCAAGGGGGTCGGAAGCCCCTTCAAATTGCACAAATAAGGCAACAAGCTGATCTATGTCACTTCCGCAAATAACCCCGCTGGAATCACCTGGCATTCAGAATCCTGTAGGTTTTGATAATAACGGTCTTGGGCTTCCGATTTGTAATCAAGGGCCAGATCGAAAAGATCACCAGTCCCGCATGCTGGATGATTTACTCGTAATTCTCGTAATGCTTTCAGGGCAGTATCACAAAAATCGGCCATCTTCTTCCAGATTTTGGCGGCCTCTTTTGGGTCTGCCTGCTGAATCGCAGTATAAGCACTTAACTGATAAGTGTGCATTATTGCTGACTTCACATTTACAACGTGCTGGAAAATCTTGTCACAATCCGCAATGGGGTCGAGCGTGGCGGCGGCCCTTTTTAATTCAGCAATCTGGCACCCATTCACGGCGTCTAAATTGTCGGTGAGTGCAATCATAGTTCATTTTTCATGGCACAGCTTAAGGCAAATCTGCATGGCAGTCAACCCCTTTCCACGCCATGAACGACCTCGCGTGCCAGGCACAGAAGGAAAAGGAGGCGCTGGAAGCCGCCAAGGCCGCTCAGGAGGCGGTTGACGGGCAAATCGAGGATCAAGCCGTCGAGAAGATAATCGAGAGCCTCGAAGGGGCCAACGATAGGGAGCAACTCATCGAAGACCTGACCGATCTGATGAACGGCGGTAAGTTGGATGTAACACAATGTAACGGGGTGTAACGGGGGCGGTTTTCGTAAACCCTTGATAATCAACAACTGTAACGGTGTAACGGGTGTGGCGCATCTCACCCTGCCTGCATTTTGGTCTAACACACAAGAGGACATTGGGGTGCGTTGAACCAAACCAGTCCCAAGCCTTTCCCGGCCAACGCTTCACTGACGCATCGGCGGCGGGGCATTGGTGGCGGCGGCGGCTTTGGCAGGCGGGCGGGCGGGCGGTTGGAACGAGGCGGTGGAGATAATGGGCGGGCTCATGCCCGGGGGCAGCGGCGGGGGCAGGATCATGCCTGGAGGCATGGGAGGATATTGCACGGGGCGAAAGCCGGGCGGCGGGGGCGGCAGGATGGGGAATCGTTGCACCAGGGCGCGCCAAAGGCTGCGCTCCTTGGGGGTCAGGGTCTCCCAACGGGCGGCATTTTTAAGGAATTCATCGCGTTGGGCGGTGTCCATGCCGGCGAATTTTTCGAAGGACTGGATGCAGATTTTGCGCTGGGCTTCGGGCAGGCCGGCAAAGGTTTTCAGGGCTGTTTCCATGGTGTGGCGCTCGGCCTCGCTGAAGGCGGTGAGGGTTTTTTGCTGGCGGGACTGGTCCTCCTCGCAGAATTGGCCGAATTGAGCGCTGCGTTGCAGGCGCTCGGGTTCGGGGACCGAATCCCATTGGGCCAGGGCCAGGGTGAGGGCCTGGTGGCGGTCGGGGGAAAGTTGGGCGAGCATCGCCTTTTTCCCGGCCGGGGAATTGGTCAGCCAGCGGGCATAGTCTTCCAGAAGGGGGCGGTCTTCCAAAGTGAGGTCCTTGATGAAGGCGGGGCGCTCGGCGGGGGCCAGGCCGAGCAGGCGGGACAGTTCCCAGCGCAATTGGGTCTGGCGCAAGCGGGCTTCGCGGATGTCGGCCGGGAGGGCCTGGTATTCCTCGACTTTGGCGAGGAGGATTTTTTTGGAGTCGGCGGGTTTGTCGGCCAGGGCGCGTTCGCGCTGGGCCGCGGTCATGCCCAGAATGCCGCGGAAGTAAAGGACGGGGGAGGTTTGATGGAGGGTGACGCCGGGGGCGACAGCTTTGTATTCAATGGGAGGAGGAAAGGGAGGAAGATTAGGATTAGGATTAGGATTAAGATTGGAATTAAGACCGGGATGAGGAGGGGCGGGGGGGGATTGGGCGCGGAGGCCAATCGCGGCTGCCACGGCAAAAGTGACCAGGACAAGGCGGCGCAAATGGATGAGCAAGTTCATTTATTGCAGGATTTGCAGGAGGGCGTCATCGGCGACTTGAACGCGGCTGAGATTTTCGATGGTGTGGAAGTTTTGCAGCCAGTCCACCGGCTGAAGGGTGGCCAGGGCGCCGACGCTGGCCAGGTCGCGGGCCATTTTTTGGCGTTGGACGGTTTGGTATTCGAGGACGGTGGCGAGGCTCAGGCAAACCATGGTCAGACCGACGGCCAGACGCGGCATCCAGCCGGCCGGGAGCCAGGAGGCGGGGTCGAGCCGGTAGCGCCAGGCGGAGGGGGCGGGAGCGCGCTGGACGGCTTTGAGGACCAGAGCGGTAAAGTTGGAGGAGACGGGCGCGGGCGGCAGGCGGTCCAAGGCGCGGGTGAGGGCGGCCTCCAATTCCCACTGGCTGCGGGCTGCGGGATGGGCGGCGAGGTATTGGCGCAGACGGGCCTGTTCGTCCGGCGTGAGGCCGCGACGCCAGGCCAGTTCGGTCAGTTCCTGCGAAACAGGGCTGGGCATGTCATCATTCACACTATTCATAAACACCGTTTGAGCGGCATGGTTTCGGTTTGTTTAAGAGGCGTGGTTTGGGCCGGATCCTCCTCCCAGGCGCCGGTTTGGAGATAAGGTTTGAGCCGGAGTTTCAAGGTTTCGCGGGCGCGATGGATGAGGGACTTGGTGGCGGAAAGGGAGAGGCCAATAACGCGGGCGATTTGCTCGTAGGAAAGCTCATCCTGGCGGCAAAGCAGGACGGCCAGGCGCTGTTTTTCGGGCAGTTGATCCAGGGCTTGCTGGATTTTGGCTTCGAGTTCGTTATGCAAAATGGCTTGCGGCGGGGTGAAGGTGCGCTGGTCTTCAAATTGGCGCGTGGCCGGTTCGTCGGTGTCCGGCAGGCTGGACTCGATGGACTGGGCGGGATGGCGGGAGCGGCGGCGGATTTCGTTGAGGCAGACATGGCGGGCGATGGTGAAAATCCAGGTGGAGAATTTGGCGGAAACCTGGTAGCGGGAGGCCGATTGGTAAACCCGGACGAAGACGGTCTGGGCCAGGTCTTCGGCTTCGGAAAGATCGTGCAGCATGCGGAACATGAGGCTGACGATGGGCTGTTTGTATTTTTCGACCAATTGCTCGAAGGCGCGCATGTCTCCCTCTTTGGCGAGGAGCATGAGCGCGGCATCCGGGTCGGGCGGCTTGGCCATGGGCGTCAGTTTAACGCAACACCGGGCGGGAGACAAGGATGCGGCTGGAATGTTGGAGAAATGCTAAATGATAAAGGAAAAATGATGAAGGGCAGATCTTTTTGACGCGGATGATAATGGTGACCTTTTGCCAGTCCGGGAAGTACTGAGAACGCAGGAGCAACTTTCAGTCAGGCGGTGACTCCCGGTGGCCCAGGTCGCGCGGCAGAAAACATCCCAAGTCACGGTTCAGATATCCGAGAACAGGATAGGGCGAACGTGCCTTCGCAAACGCTCAAGTTCGCCAGCATTGTGACAAAGGAGACCATGCGCCCATGTCTCGTCGGTGTTGTCACGGCAGTCCCTTGCCATCGCCAAGCCGATGGTTTCGTATGTAGAACCGAGATTCTGTCGCAACTCTTCGGGTTCGCTCCGCGCGCCCAGAACGAATACTCTTTCCCTCAAGGGATCTGGAATCGCGGCCCGCACTTCATTCAGCCGACCTTCCCTGCCATCGAAGTCAATCAGAAGAACCATAAACCGATTGGCATTTCGATCCATTTCCGGGACGTGGTAAGCCTGAAAGCGATCCAGAACCTCCCGCCAGCCACCCGCCTCCTCAAGTATTTGCATTCTCCGAGTGTCCAACCGCGGATCGAGTTGGAAGCCGTTGGCCAATTGCCGGTTGGCATCGTCCTCCGGAAGCACGAAGACATGCGGCAGATACTTGTTCACGCTCATGGTTCGACATCCCCGCGAATGAGCGCGCTCACCAGTTCTCCATTTACGGTGATATCACTTAGAGGCCGGACATTGGTGGGCTCAAGGTGGTTCTTCCTGTAGAGAACAAAGGTGTTTTCCTCAGAAAACCGTCGAATCGCTTCTGGATTATGCGACGTTGTGATGAACTGGCCGCCGGATTGGAAGGCTTTGCGAAGAGCCGTTATAAAGTGCCCGACCTCGGACAGACCGAGATGATTGTCTGGCTCATCCCAAAAACACACCAGCGGCACGTAAGCATCATTCGCCGCAAGCACCATCGCGCAAATCATAAAGCATTTCTCGCCGTCCGACAGGTCTGCGAAAGAAATGGTCATGTTTCCCAGGTCGTTCGAGAATTGCACCTCAAGGCTTCGAGAATCTTTACCAATCACCGGATTCTTTATGTCTTTGATGTCCGGCATGACTTGTTTGAGGTAGGCATCAATCTTTCCGTATGCGGCCGGCGCGTAGGCCAGCAGACCAGAAAACCACGCGCCGAAATCCGTGACCTGAGTGTTCGGTTGCAAAGTCTCCAACTCGGAGTTCCCTTTAATCAAGCTGGGTATCGGACGAAGAATGAGCGTACGAGCGAGCCACTGCTTGAAAATGAACAGAGGATCCTTCGTAGTCCGTTCCTGAACTATCGGCAAGGCAGCCAAATGCCAGTCAATGAGGAATCTCGCTTCTTTTTCCTGGCTTGTTGTTGCAAGATGCACTTGGGCTAATTCTCGCGTGAAGACCGGTTTGCCGTCTGCCGCAAGACTCTCTTCAAATACCCTCAATTCCTTGAACCCCGGCGGGAATTCGAAGGCGATAGAGTATTTATAGATCTGACCGCCCAGCTTGACTTCAATCTCGAATCTCATAGGAACGTCAGCACGCCCGCGAGCGAGATCCTTCGGTTTCACAACATCATCCACGCGGCTCGCTCCTCGAGCGATCTTCTGAAGGATTTCGAGCGCAAGCCCGACCGTGGTCTTGCCCGCGCCATTCTTTCCAATCAGCAGCACGGAAGAGCGATCCGCGATCGGCAGTTCGAAATTCTCCAAACACCGGAAGTTATGAACGTAAAATCAACGTATCACGAAGTGATGATACTGCGCGCTCCGGGCTGCGTTCAATCGAAATGTTGTGCTGTGGTTGAAGCCGGCCCATAAATACATGGGAGCAAATTTTGCGGGGTGCCGTCTGATGGACTGATGACAACTTTATTTTTAAGATTAGACGGGCTGATTTCGCCTTTTGGCCGGGTCGGCGGTTGGATATTTGGTCTGGCGGCTTTGCTGGCGCCGGCGGCGGCGGGTCATGCGGCCGATGCGCCTAAAACGGCTGATCCCTGGGTGATTCATGAATGGGGCACCTTCACCTCGTTGCAGGATGAGGCGGGCAAGGCGATTGGAGGCATCAATACGGACGATGAGCCGACGCCGAAATTTGTGCATCGGCTGGCGGATTATTTGCTGCTGACGCCGGAGCAGCTTTGGCCGGCCGGCAGCAAGGGCACGCCGCATTGCCATCCGGGGGTGACGATGCGGCTGGAAACGCCGGTGCTTTATTTTCATCCGCCGGCCTCGGAGCCGACGGCGACGGGGATTGAGGTGAGGGCAAGGTTTCGCGGCGGGTGGTTGTCGGAGTTTTATCCGAACGCGGAGGCGGCCGCGCCGGGCTTCAATACCAACACGATGGGATTTGGGCCGTTGAACTCCAGCACGGAGGGGACGCTGGCCTGGAAGAATCTGGCGGTGGGCGGCGCTTGGGCCGGGCCGGCCACAGGCGCGCGCGTCTGGACGGCGCCGCGGGCGGTGCGGGCCGCGCCGGTGCGGACGGCGGAGGGGGAAAGCGAGCGGTTTTTGTTTTATCGAGGGGTGGGGCACCTGGACGCGCCGCTGGCCGTTTCGCAGGATGCCAGCACGGCGGAATTGGTGCTGCGCAGCCAATGTCCGCCGGAACTGGAGGGCAAGCCGGGGTTGAACGTGCGGTCCGTCTGGCTGGTGGATATTCGGGCGGATGGCAAGGCGGCCTTCCGCGCCGGGCCGGCGCTGACGCTGAATGGGAATGGGAAGATCGCGGGGAAAATCTCCAGCCGTTTCGGGCCGGGGGATTACGCGGCGGGCAATCTGGAGAAATTGAAGACGGGCTTGCAGGCCGCGCTGGTGGAGGAGGGACTTTTTGGGGATGAGGCTCGGGCGCTGCTCAATACATGGGAGTTGTCGTATTTCAAGACGACCGGGATGCGCGTTTTCTTCATGGTGCCGCGGGTGTGGACGGATTTGTATTTGCCGCTGAGCGTGTCCCTGCCGGCGCAGATGACGCGGGTGATGGTGGGGAGGATCGAATTGGTCACGCCGGCGCAGCGGGAGATTTTGAACAAACTGCACCGGATTGCGGCGGAGGAGGTCCAGACGGCGGCTGGGCCGCCACAGACCGGTTGGAACGATCAAAGCAGGGCGGGCGGCGCAGTTGGGCAAAGTTATCAGTTATATCTGGGTCTGGGGCGATTTCGAAACGCGCTGATTTTGGAGGAAGCGGCCAGGAATCCGGCGGCGGGGCTGGGCCGTTTTATTGCGGCGCACGGATTGGAAGGGTATCAGGCGGCGGAACAATCAGAGGTGGCCACAGGCGGCGCGCCTTAGCCCGACTTTCCCAACTGGAGGGGGTCGGAGTTCGTAAGTTGGTGCAAATCAGGGCAGCCTGCCAAAGGGTCGGCACCAAAATTCCATTCCCAATCATCTTTGGAGTGTGCCGACGGGTCGGCGCCGCTTCCCAAAGCGGGAGCAAGCTCCCGCACTCCAAAACCGGCTGTGTTACCAATCATCCTGCCGTCTGCTCCGGTGGCCTGCCTCAAGCCGGTGCTGTGGCACACTCAGGAGCGCTCCGGCGATCCTGTTCCATTCTGAACGGCGCCGCAAATTGGGGACTAATGATGAGGCGCTTGGTTTTCTTGATGCGCCGTCCAGCTTATGTTTAACATGCGAATTGCCGTTAGTGGAGTGAAGAGACCGGGCGGCTGCCGATGAAGCGATGGGCCGGCTGGCGGAGACGGTTTGGGGAAAGGATCGGAGCCGGCCGCGGCCAACATTTTTTTGGCGGAATAATGAACAATTTATGGAAAGCAGCCGTCTCATTTACGAGCGCGAGAACCTTAAGCTTACAGCGTCGCATGCCGCCGACTAAAGTTCGCCAGCCCCGCCTGAGTCTCAGGCTTTGCCCCGGCCTGCTGCTGGCGATGCTGCCCGGCTTCCCCGCCTTGGGCGCCACACCGGTGATGGTCACGCTGCCTGCCTATGCCGGCGGCGCGGAAATCCAGAAGGCGCTGGACAGCCTGCCGCCGGAGGAGAAGTGATTTTAAGCGCCGGCACCTGCGAGATTACCCAGCCGCTGTTGTTGCAGCACGACGGCCTGACGTTGCGCGGCGCGGGAGCAACCACCATTTTGCATCTGGCAGACCAGGCGGAATGCCCGGTGGTGATTCTGGGGCCGCCCCTGGCCAGGAGCAGTCATCCGGCCGCGCATCTTCGCCTGGCGGATCTGGTCATTGACGGCAACCGGAAAAACCAGAGCGCGGAGCGCTGGCGGTCGGCTGGGGACGGCCCGGCCATCAACAACAACGGGGTGCAGATTTGGAAGGCGACCGATGCGGTGGTCGAGCATGTGGTGTGTTGCCGCTGCCGTTCCGGCGGCCTGGTCACGGTCGAAGTCCGCCGCCTGCGGGTGAGCGATTACGAGGGTTTTGACAATCAATTCGACGGGCTGGCCTGTTACCAGACGCAGCAAAGCCGCTTCGCCGGCTTGCGGCTGCATGACAATCTGGCGGCGGGCCTGTCAGTGGACCTTGGGTTCGATCTCAATCTCATCACCAACGCAGTGCTGGCCGGCAACGACCTGGGTGTTTTCATGCGGGACTCGCGGGACAATCAGTTTCGAGGGCTGACCATTTCCAAGAGCCGGCACGATGGGATTTTCATGGCCCAAACCGCGTCGCTCACCGCCCAAGGCTGGCAGTATTCGCCCAACACCGAATGCGTTGGCAACAGATTCGAAAACCTGGTGGTCAACGATTGCGGCGGGAAGGCCTTTCAGGTCAACGACGCCTCCTGCACGGACAACACGATTGCCGGCGCCTGTTTCCAGCGCAACCTGCTGGGCGGTCTGGCCGAGCCTGCCGTCAACCTGGTCAGCGTGCGGGAACTGGTGGATCGGTGAGGGTGGCCAGGCAGGGTCATCTGTTCCCAACGCCGCCACCCGGAAAACTCCGGCCCTGCGGGCACGGCTGCCTCTGGTTCCGCCCCTTAAGACCAAGCGCAACTTTGATTTTTGGATGGTGTTCATCAGGATGAAGTGATATGATATGAGTGTGATGTCAAACATGAGATGGCCCGGCCTGGTCGGCGGAGCGATTCTGCTGGGCGGCCAGGGACTGTGGTGCGTTCTTGCGGCCAGCGCGCCTTCCGCCGCGGCGGGAGACGCGGACAACGCCAATCCATACGCGGTCATTGTTGACCGGAACCCCTTTCGTCTGAACCCGCCGCCGCCGCCCCAGTTGGCTACGCCGCCGCCGGCGCCGGAACTGCCGGAGGTAATCTTCAGCGGCACCATGATCAACGCGGGACAAATGAAGGCCATGTTTGCGGTCCGGTCCAAGGCCCCCAAGGACCCCAAGGCGATACAAGCCGGCGGCGCGCAAGACACGACCAGTTACATCTGCCTCAAAGAAAATGAGACGGAGGGTCCGGTGCAGTTGCTGAAGATTATGAAAGGTGGAGACGAGGTTGAGATCATGAATTCCGGCACGCGCATGGTGCTGAACATGAAAGACAACGGTTTTGCAAAGGAACAAGCCTCCCCCGCGCGTGGCACTGGCCCGCCGGGATTGCAGCAGGGTGCGCGGGGCAATCCCAATCTGAACATGCCGGCTGGCCAGCCGGGACAGCCTGCGGCGCAGAACACAGAATCCAGAGGCATATATGTGGGCGGAGCTGCCGCCGGCATGACAGGTCGCGGCGGCATCAATGTGGCCGGCCCAAACGTGGGTAATCCAGGCGGAGGGACAGTTATCGGTGGAGCACCCCAGGTGATGAACCAGCCAGGCATCGCCCAACTAGCGTCCTCTGGAGGGTACAACGGCGGGACCATGGTTGGCGGGGCCACGCGAACCGTCAACCCCGTCACCACGACTGCGCCGACGGCCATGAATGTCAATCCCTTCAATTCTCCGGGCAATCTGGGCAGCCAGTCGTCCTTGCCGCCGAATTCCACCCCCATTTCCACAGGGCCGCTGCGCAATGTGCAATTTCCGCCAATGCCGGGCCAGCCGGGCCAGCAGGGCCAAAAGGACTAGCCAGAGTTGGGGGCTTGCTTAACCGCGCAGGAACTCCGCGCCGGCCCAATCGGCGAAGCGCAGCCCCTGGCGGGTCAACTGAAACCGCTCCCCGTCCAGCCGGCCGTATCCCAGTTGGATCATGCGCTGAATTTCCGGCGCCCATTCGTGTTGCAGGGCAAAGCCGGTGCGCTGCTGGAATTGGTCCAGCGGCCAGCCCGCCGTCATGCGCAACCCAAAAGCGGCCAGTTCCCCCGCCCGCGCCAGAGGCGGCAACTGTTCGCTGGAGGCCAGCGCGCGGCGGCCCCGCTCCAACTGCTCGCAATACAAAGTGGTGTTGGCCACGTTGGTGGTCCGGCGGCCGGCGGCATAACCGACCGCGCCCGGCCCCAAGCCGTGGAACCAGCCGCCCCGCCAATAGTTGACATTATGCCGGCAGGCGCGTTGCGGCAATTCGTCCCGCCCGGCGCCGCCCCGGGCAAAGTTGGCCACTTCGTATTGGCGGAAGCCCGCCGCCTCCCCCGCCGCCAGCAGTTCGTCGTACATGGCGCAGGCCAGGTCTTCATCGGGGGAGATTTTGCCGGACTGCAACTGGGCGAACAAGGCGGTGTCCTCCTCGTAGATGACCTCGTAACAAGCCAGGTGTTCGCTGCCCAGGGCGATGGCTTCGGCCAAAGTGGCGCGCCACATCTCCATGGTCTGGCCGGGAATGGCGAACATCAAGTCCAGATTCACGTTGTCGAAACCGCCGGCCCGGAGAAGGTCGAACGATTTGAAAATCATCTCCCGGCTGTGGACCCGGCCGAGCCGTTGCAGCAAGGCGGGATCAAAGGACTGCACGCCCATGGAAACGCGGTTGACGCCCCAGTCGCGCAGGAGCCGGGCCTTGTCCGCCGAGACGGTGGCGGGATTGCATTCGACCGTCCATTCCGTCGCGCCGAGCATATTCAGGCGATCCATGGCTTTGAAGATGGCCTGCCATTGGCGCAAATTCAGGAGCGATGGGGTGCCGCCGCCAAAGAAGACGGTCTGCGGTTGCAAGTCCGCCGCCACCAATTCCATTTCCGTGACCAGCGCCCGGACATAGCGATTGACCAGCGCCCCGTCGGCGGCTTCCGAGTAAAAGGCGCAATAGGCGCATTTCCTGGCGCAAAAGGGCACATGAACGTAGAGACTGGTGATGGCCCGGTCGTTGGGCATCGTTGAGGCGAGCTTACACCGGACGGGCGGGAAAGGCGAGGCTGGAGGAAGGAAAATGGCGAAGCCGCGTCAAAAACCTTGAAAAAAACGGTCACTTTTTCAAAGCGGTGTCCGTGTATATAGTGAGATGATGAATGATGACATGGCCTTGGTGAGGGAATATGCCGGGAGCAATTCCGAGGAGGCGTTCGCCGCCCTGGTCACGCGCCACCTCAACCTGGTGTATTCGGTGGCCTTGCGCCGGGTTGGCGATGCGCATCTGGCCGAGGAAATCACCCAGGTCGTCTTCATCATTTTGGCGCGCAAGGCAGGCTCGCTTGGCCCCAAGACCGTCCTGTCCGGCTGGCTGTGCCGGACGGCGCGCTACGCTTGCGCGGACGCGTGGAAAAGCGAGCAGCGCCGCCAGCGCCGCGAACAACAGGCCCAAACCCAATTTATGTCAAACCCATCCGAACCCGAAGCGTGGACGCACATCGCTCCGTTACTGGACGAGGCGCTGGCGGAGTTGGGCGCCAAAGATCACGACGCCATCGTGCTCCGTTTTTTTGAAGGCAAGTCTATGCAGGACGTGGGCGCGGGCCTGGGCATGAACGAGGTTTCTGCCCGGAAACGCGTCAGCCGCGCCGTGGAGAAGCTGCGGGCTTTCTTTGTGCGCCGCGGCATTGCGCTGTCGGCGTCCGTGATCGCCGGAGCGGTGACCGCCCACTGGGTGCAAGCCGCGCCCGGCGGGCTGGCGGCCTCGGTTGCCGCGACCGCCATTAAAGCAACCTCCGTCAGCACCTCAACCTTAACCCTACTGAAAGGAACACTAAAACTTATGGCATGGACAAAGCTCAAAACTGCCGCCGTGGCCGGGTTGGCCGCCCTCCTGGTCACCAGCACCGCCACCGTCCTTATTGTCAAATCCATCAAGCCAACGCCGCCAACGTCTTTGGCCTCCGTGCCTTTTCCGGGATATGACACGCCCGAGGCCGCGCTCCAGTCGTTTCTTTGGGCGGCAAGCCAGGGGGATTTTGAAAAGCTCCTGGCCTGCCTTTCGCCGGAGGAAAAGGAACAAACCGTGGCGGGAGCCAGAGATGACGCCCGGCGGACCGGCAAATCCGAAGAGGAGGCCCGGCGCGCGTATATGGCTGCCCGACAAGTTCTGGACCTGCAAATCACTCAAAAAGAGATCGTGTCCGATGATGAGGTCCGCCTCCATGTCCATTCACCGTCGCGCCCGGACAAACTGCCGGACACTATTCTCGTGCTGAAGAAGATTGGAGACGAGTGGAAAGGGGCCGGACAAATTGGAAAGAACGGCCAGGTTCAACTTTAAAATCCCGCGGCAGTTTTGCGATTGCCGACACAGTTTTGCGATTGCGATTGCCCCGTTCCGCGCCGCCCGCTACGCTTTTGCTATGACTGCTGATGCCACGGGCGCGGCTGTCCGCACCGACGGACGCCGCCCCGATCAACTCCGCCCGGTGCGTTTTCAAAATGGCATCGCTCCGTACGCGACCGGTTCGACGCTGGTGGAATGGGGGAACACGCGGGTGATCTGCGGCGTGACGGTGGAGGAAGCGGTGCCGCGCTGGATGAAGGAAAAGGGCGCGACGGGGGGCTGGATCACCGCCGAGTATTCCATGCTCCCTTACTCGACGCTGACGCGCAAGCCGCGGGACATTGCCAAAGGCAAAATTGACGGGCGCTCGCAGGAAATCCAGCGACTCATCGGACGGGCCATGCGCGCGGCGATTGATCTGGAACGCATCGGCCCGCGCACGGTCTGGCTGGATTGCGATGTGTTGCAAGCCGATGGCGGCACGCGCACCGCTGCGATCACCGGGAGTTACGTCGCCTTGTCGCTGGCCATGCGCAAACTGGCCGCCGCGGGGAAGCTGGCGGAGGGTGCGGTTGTCAAACCGATAGCGGCGGTGAGTGTTGGGATCGTCGGCGCACAACCATTGCTGGACCTGGCCTACGATGAAGACGCGGCGGCGACGGTGGACATGAATCTGGTGATGAACGGGGCCGGGGAATTCATCGAGCTGCAAGGGACGGGTGAGGAATCCACTTACACTGAGGAACAACTGGGGGCCATGCTGGCCCTGGGAAAAAGCGGGATCAAACAATTGCTGGCGTTGCAACAAGCGGCGTTGGGGTGAGGGGGAGGCGCCTGTCGCCCTTTCCTCCAATGCCGAAACCTGCTTGTCTTTCCGGCCCTGGGGGCTACATTAAAGGCGCCATGAGCCTGGTAGAAATTGAAGCTGAGTTGGAGCAATTGGGACCGGATGAACTCCGCCACCTCGCCTTAAAATCGTGGAGGACATTTGTGGAGAAGGAACAGCGCCAGCACGGGGTCAACGAGTGCGACGAGGGTGACCCGCGCCTGTTGGCCGCCTTGGACGAAGCGATTGCCAAAGCCGACGCGACCCCCGGCCAGGGACATTCGGGGAGCGAGGTTCGCGCCCGGCTGAACGAATGGACTACCGGGTAATTTTCAAAGGCGCCTTTCTGGCCGACCTCGAACGAATTGTGAGGTCTGTTGCCGTTCATAATCCGTCCGCCGCGCGCAAGTTGGGTGACATGATTATTCAAAGCAGTGAAAGCCTCTGTTTCTTTCCAGAGCGTCACCCCAAAGTTCGTCAACGTCCGGGAATCAGGCGATTTATCATAAAGAAATACTTCAAGGTGTTTTACCGGGTGCAACCTGAGTCACGAACCGTGGAAGTGCTCCGTTGTTGGGATGGCCGGCGGGCATCCGATCCTGTCTTGTAGTCGCCGGGCAAACCTGGAGCGTTTTCAAGAAAACTGTAGCCGCAGCACGACGCGGCAGGGTCCCGGTCCCGAACTATCGGGACCCGCCGCGGCGCGCACGGAGTGCGCGCCCTACCTCCCTCGTGTCGGCTGCATCGTTTCCTAAACCGCTCCAACATGGCGAAAAAAAGGGGCCGCGATTGGGGTCTCCTTGGCCGGAAACACCTGTCGCCTGGGAAACGGGAAGCTCGGATGTTGAGCGCAAGCCAGGCCGTGAAGCTGCGGCGGGTGATGCGGCGCCACGGCCTCAGTTCCAGGAGAGGTTGTCGGGGGAATCGGCCAGCCAGCGCAGGGTGTGGTCTTTCTGGCGTAGGATTTCCTTCCAGAGCAGTTCCGGCTCGGACTGGAAGATCAAATCCACGCTGGCGGGATGGGTCAGCCAGTCGTGCCGGGCCATTTCCTGATCCAACTGGCCGGCGGACCAGCCGGCGTAGCCGGCAAAGAGGCGGAGCTTTTGGGTGGTGGAATAGGATTCGGCCAAATCCATCAGCGTCTCAATGGAGTGGCCGAGATTCAAATTGGGCAGGACATTGGCGTGCGGCACGAAAATGTCCGAATGGAGAAAGCTCAGGACGCCGGGCTGGACCGGGCCGCCCAGGAAAAGGGGCTGCTGCTTGAGGGCTTGGGGCAAGTTGGCCACCACCGCGTCGCCCACCTTGCTGCCGGCCGGACGGTTGAGAATCAGGCCGAAAGCGCCTTCGGCATCGTGCTGGCAAACCAGGACGACGGCGCGATGGAAAAAGGAGCCGTGCAGTTTCCCGCCGTCCAGGAGCAGTTGCCCCTGCCAGGAGTTGGAGGTGCCAGGCATATCGTCTAACGCATGAGTTCCTGCGCGGCCTCGACAATTTTGGCGCTGGTCAGGCCGTGCTTTTTGTAAAGGTCCGCCGCTTTGTAGGCCGACTGTCCGAATTCACCGCGAATGGCCAGAGTTTTCATCTGGTGATGGATGCCCGCCTGGGCCAACTGGTGCGCCACCTGCGCGCTCATCCCGCAAATCGCCTGATGGTCTTCGATGGTGACGACCCGCCCGGAACATTGCCGCACGGCCGGGCCGATGGTCTCCAGGTCCACGTGGTTGACAAACGGATTGTTGATGACGGTGGCGGCAATTTTTTGTTCCTGCAGCAGGCGGCCGGCTTGCAGCGCCTGCCCCAGCAGCGGGCCGCAGGCGATGATGGCCACGTCTCCGCCCCCGGCCAGGATTTGCGCCCTGCCCCATTCATAACGGGCCTGTTCGGCCAGGTGAACGGGATAATTCTCGCGGCCGACAAAAAAGATGACCGATTCGCCGTCGCCGCCCTGTTCGCGGGCCTGGGCGATGCGTTTGATGGCCTGGTAGATGAGCGCCTCCGCTTCGTCGGAGCAGGAACAGGCGATGACGACGGTGTGCGGAATGGCGGAGGTGGCGGCGAAATAAGTGGTGGCCTCATGGGAGGCGCCGTCGGCCGCGTCCTGAAAACCGACATGGGAGAAGATGGCGATGAGCGGGGCCTGGGAGAGGGCGGACATGGTCAAAGGCAGGTTGCCCTTGGTCACGCCGAACTGGCCGAAGGTGTCCACGATGGGAATCAGCCCGGCTTTGGCCAGACCGGCTCCGGCGCTGACCATGTTCGCCTCGGCCACGCCCAGGTCCACAAAGCGGTCGGGAAAGGTCTTCTGGAAAAAGGAAATACCGGTCGAGCCGGCCAGGTCGGCGGAAAGGGAAAAAACGGGCAGGCCCTCCTGGGCGGCGCGCACCGCGCCTTTGGCCAGGCCGGCCTGGATTTTTTCGGCCTTGACGGAGGGCGCGGCGGGAGGGGCGGCGGCGGCCTGGGCTTTTTTGGCGGCGTCCTTTTTCTCCCAGTCGGCGCGGAGGGCTTGGGACCAGGCGGCCAGTTCGGCGGGAACCTCCCCGCCAAAGTAAATCTCGTTGACAAACTCGGCAATTTTCTCGCCGCCGGCCAGGGGAAAACCGTGTCCGCCGGAGGAGCTTTCCATGGTGGACTTGACGCCGAAGCCCTTGATGGTTTTGACCCAGAGGCAAACCGGGGCGAGGGGATTGGCCCGGGCCTGTTGCAGGCCGCGCTCGACCGCCAGATAGACGGAGGAGAGCTCGTTGCCGTTGGGCACCTGGATGACATTCCAGCCCAAAACGCTCATGGCGGCGAAGGTCGGCTGCATGCTGAAGGAGTCCTTGGTGATGCGGCCGGAGAGTTTGGTGTCGTTGTCGGAAATGACCAGGAGGAAAGGATTCAGCAGGCCCCTGGCCGCCAGGCCGGGAATGGCGGCGAAGGCCTCCTTGGCTTCGCCCTCCATGGACGCGCCGTCGGAAACGGTGCAGACGGTGAGGCGGTCATTTTTGAGCACATGGTCGGCCAGGGCCAGCCCCTGGGCTTGGGGAAGGGCCGAGCTGAGCGGGCCGTTGCTCAGGAGCACCCCTTGCGGGTTGAGGTGGGATTCGCCGTGGCCGGTCAGTTTGCTCTGGAGGCTGCGAAAGCCCTTCAAATCCTCGAAGGTCATGCCGTCAAAGCCATAGTTGGCGCGCAAGGCATAAATGCCGTTCTCCGTGTGGCCGGCGTCGTTGACGAAATTGTAGGCGGCGTGCCAGGGCCGGCCCTGCACGGCAAACAGGAAGCCGTGAATGGCCGACATGATCTCGGCGAAGGCGGCGGGGCCGCCCCAATGACTGGCGGCGCCACCGTTGACGGCATGAACGTCCATGAGGGCGACCAGGGCGCGCGTGGCGCGGGGATCGCCCAGCAACACCTCCCCGCCGGCGGCGTTTCTGACCCGGACGGAATAGCGGGGCGGAGAGGCCGGAGCGGGAGCCAGTTTGGATTTGAGCTTGAGCGCCGCCAGGGGGGGCGCTGCCACCTTTTGCACTACAGATTTATCTTCGGACATAATGAGTTTGGGTGGGGAAAATGGGGGCGGGCCGGCCGCGGCGGAAGGCGGGCGGGTCAGCCGCCGGTTTTTTGCAGGACCGCCTGGATTGCGTCCATTAATTGATGCGTTTCAAAGGGTTTCCAGAGCATGACGCCGTTGACCTTGCGAATAAAATCCTCGATGTCGCGGTTGCCTTTATAGCCGGTGATAAAAATGAAGCGCTGGCAAAGGCGCGGTTTGGTGCGTTCGACGGCGCGATAAAACATGTCGCCCGGCAAATTGGGCATCATCATGTCGCAGATGATGGCGGAGAAATCCCGGGCGATGATTTGTTTCAAGCCGTCCACGCCGTTGGTGACCGAGACCAATTTGTAACCGTTGCAGGCGAAAAAGGGCGTCAGTTCCTCCGTCAGGGCCGTTTCATCCTCCAGCATCAGAATGGACTTCATCAGGCCGGTTTTGTCCGGCGCGCTGGCGGCTTTCTGCGGCGCTGCTGAATAGATTTTCACAATAAAACTTGGTGCGCGCGGCGGGAGTTGAACCCACAACCTGCGGCTTCGGAGGCCGTCACTCTATCCAATTGAGCTACGCGCGCTGCTGCCCGGGCCTGCCGCGGCTCGACCAGATCATGGTCGCGGGCCAGGGCCATTCCGGTGCGGCACTGCTCGCAGCAATATGTCCTTTCTTGTCCCGCACGGCAAGAATTAATCCGCCGTCAGGGCCTTGAGCAAACTATTCAGTTGCTCATCGCTGTGCTGGCTGGAGATGGCGAAGCGAAAATAACCGCCCTCGGGAGCGCCGGGATACTGGATGAAGGATGGGAAAATCTTGCGCGCCAGCAGGCGTGCGCGCAGCGCGCCGGCTTCCTCCGCGGTGGCAGGATGGAAGGCGATGATCGGCGTTGGGGCGGAGGCCAGGGGAAAGCCCTGCTCGCGCAGAGCGGTTTTAACGAGCTGGATGTTTCGCTCCAGGCGCTGGCGCAGGCGGGGATCGTTGCGCACCATGTCCAGCGTCGTGAGCACGGCGGCGGCCAGCGGCAGGGGCAAGGGGGTGCTCCCTGCAAACATGCGGCTGTGCCGCACGATTTTTTCCCGCAGGGGCGGCGCGCCCAAAATCGCCCCGCCGTAAACGCCGAAGGCCTTGCTCAGGGAGATGGTCTGGATAATGCGCGCGCGCGAAACGCCGGCGTATTCGGGCGTCCCCCGGCCTTTTTCGCCCAAAATGCCCGCGCCGTGGGCGTCATCCACCAGGATCAGGCCGCGCGGGGAGAGGATTTGCAAATAGTGGGCCAGGGGCGCGACTTCGCCGCTGTGGGCGAAAAGGCCGTCGGTCAGGACAATCGGTTTGTCCTGGGCGCCGCCGCGGGCCAGGAGGCGGGCCAGGCCGATGGGATCGCGGTGTGGGAAGGACTGGACCCGGCAGCCAAACAGACGGCCGGCATCGTGCAAACTGGGGTGGGCTTTTTCATCTATGAGCACGCGGGAAAAACCGCCTTGCAGCGCCTGGGCGGCAATGGCGGCGGCGGCGTAGCCGCTGGAAACCAGAGTCGCCGAGGGCGTGTCAAAGAAAACCGCCAGCGCGGCCTCCAATTGCTCGTAAATCGGGTGATTGCCGGTCGTCAGGCGGGAGGCGGCCACGTTCAAGCCATATTTTCTCAAGGCCTTCCGCAACGCGAACATGACCCGTCTATGGCTGGAGAGGCGGAAATAATCGCAGCCTCCGAAATAAGACCAGGGGCGGTTCTTCCAGCGGATGAAGGTGCGGTTGAATTGTTGCAATGGGTCGGGAAAGGCCATACGGGAGTGAAAAGTGGAGAGTGGAGAGTGGAGAGTGAAGAAAGCGCGCGGGCTAGAGTTGGGTGGCAAGGATGGCCAGGCCAGGCGCGGGAGACTTTGACGTCGTCGGCGGAAACGCCGCCGCTGAAGGCGGCGATCAACTGGCCGATTTTTCCCCGGGCGGTGACTCCGCCCTCCCAGCCGTTTTCACCGGTGAGGGGGGCGCGGACTTTGCTGCCGCTGTCCTTCAAGGTGTCGGCCATCTCGGCGGCTTTGGCGTAGGCAATGCCGAGCAAATTGCTACCCTTGTCCTTGTCGGTCGTGGGGGTTTTCAGGTTGCCGACGACGACCATTTTTGAGGACCAGGATTGGACGGTGTCGCCGGGGGCAAAGGCGACCAGGGCGACGCCTTTGATGTTGAGTTCCTGGGCGCGTTTGGACATGGCCAGAAGAGCTTTGTCGAAAAGTTCTTCCTGCGAACTGCTCGCGCCTGCGGCGTTGCCGGGGGGAGGCGTTTTATCCTGGGCTGGTGAAATTGGAGTGCTCATGAGCAGGGCAACGGCTGGCAAGGCCAGCAGTCCTCTCAGGAAGTAATTTTTTGGCATCATGGCTCGTTTTATGGCGACGGTCAATTGATTACCGGTTGATGGCCATAGAAGTGGCTTTTTCGTTGGCCGGTGTCACGCAAATTTTTCGGACGGCGGGGCGGGTTCAGGGATTGCGAGCGGCCTTCCTGCCATGGAAACCGGAGATGCCGGGGAAAGCGGGGATGGGAGGGATGGGAGGACTGGGACCGATGGGACGAAAAGTTCCCACGCAGGCGATTAGGGCGGTCTGGCAATGTTCGGGGTTGCGGGCGCGGGCGGCGGAGGGTAGGCTGGGGTTAATTTATGACGCTGACTGAAAAAATCCTGGCCCGCGCGGCGGGAAAAAAATCGGTGGAAGCCGGGGAGAATGTCTGGGTGCGAGCGGACATTCTCATGACGCATGATGTGTGCGGGCCGGGGACGATTGGGGTTTTTCAACGGGAGTTTGGGGCGAAAGCAAAGGTGTGGGACCGGCAGAAGGTGGTCATTATCCCGGATCATTATATTTTCACGGCGGATTCGCTGTCGAACCGGAACGTGGATATTTTGCGGCAGTTCGCGCGGGAACAGGATTTGCCCTATTTTTACGACGTGGTTGAGGAGGGACAGGGGTCCTGGAAGTTTGATCCGGCCAAAGGAATGTTGCAACGGCAGTATGGAGCCAGTTACGCGGGGGTGTGTCATACGGCGCTGCCGCAGAAGGGGCATACCCGGCCGGGGGAGATTCTTTTTGGGACCGATTCGCATACCTGCATGGCGGGGGCGTTCAATGAGTTTGCCACGGGCATTGGGAACACGGACGCGGGATTTGTGATGGGGACGGGCAAGCTGTTGTTGAAGGCGCCGGAGACGATGCATTTCCGGCTGGAGGGACGGCTGCAACGGGGCGTGATGGCCAAGGACATCATTTTGCATTGCATCGGGCAGATTGGGTTTGACGGGGCGACTTACCGGGCCATGCAGTTCGACGGAGAGGGAGCCAGGGGCCTGACCATGGACGACCGGATGACGGTGGCGAACATGGCGATTGAGGCGGGAGGGAAGAACGGGATTTTTGAGTTTGATGATCAAACCAAGGCGGCGGTGGATAGGCGTTGCCGGCTCAACGGGACCAAGGCGGCTTATGAACCGGTGGAACGGGATGGGGGCGAGAAGTTTGTCTATGAGATGGTGGTGGACTTGGCCAAGTTGGAGCCGACGGTGGCCTGTCATCCGGACCCTGGAAAACGGCGGCTGGCCAAGGAATTGGGGGGGATCGAGCTGGACCGGGCTTATGTGGGGTCATGCACGGGCGGAAAGACGAGCGACTTTCTGGAGTTTGCGCGGGTGGTGAGGGGCAGGCGGGTGGTGATTGACACCTTCGGGGTGCCGGCCACGCCGGAGATCGTGCAGGATTTGCAGACGGCGCGGTGGGAGGACAAGACGGTGTGGCAAATCCTGGTTGACGCCGGGGTGCAGATGACGGAGAACGCCGGATGCGCGGCCTGCCTGGGCGGGCCGGTGGACACGTTCGGGCGGATGAACTCGCCGCTGAAATGCATCAGCGCGACGAACCGGAATTTCCCGGGGCGGATGGGTCACAAGGAGTCGCAGGTTTTTCTGGCGTCGCCGGTGACCGTGGCGGCGAGCGCGTTGACCGGGCACATCACCGACCCGCGCGAGTATATGGGGTAAGTGAAGTTCTCCATAGGCCTCTGCCTCACAGGAATAGAGGGCACAGGGCGCAAGGGCCAGGCCGGCCGGGCGGTAAAAAAGGGTGGAAAACGGCTTGAAATGGCCTGAAATGGGGGTTTTGGCAAAAATGAACAAAAAAAGGCCAAAAAAAGGGTCGAAAATCTGTTGACATTCTACCGGCAGGGGGTAATCTCGCACTGTTACAACATTCTAATCCAGAACTGTTATGAAACGAACTAAATCCATTTTAATCTGCGGCTTGGTGTTGGCGCTGACTGGCTTGACCACTTTGCTCGTGGCGGCGAGCGGCAACAGGGACGCAAAAGCAATCGTCCGCTCCGTCCACGGCTACGTGACCTACCAGGCGCCGGAGGGGGGGCCCTATCTGCCTCTGAAGGTCAACATGGAATTGGTCCCGCGCACCGTTGTGAAATCCGGCGATGGCGCCGAGGCGTTCCTCCAAGTCAACGGGTCCACTTCCATGGTAAAGGTGGCGGAAAGAACCACCTTGGTGCTGAGGAAAATGGAGGACTTGGGGGCGGGCGACACTTCCACGGACTTGAAACTGGACGGCGGCTCGGTTTTGGCCAAAGTAAAGAAGCTCTCCGCCAATTCCGATTATAGAGTGACGGTGCTCAACGGCGTGGCCGGTATTCGGGGCACGGATTACCAGGTGACGGCGACTTTTGAGGGGAACGGATCTTGGACGATTGTATTCACCAGCGTGACAGGCCCGATCACTTGCTCCGTAAATCTTCCGGCGGGTCAAAATGGCCAGGATACACGGACACTGATAGATGGCGAATCATGGACGGTAACGGCAGATGCGCAGGGCCAAACGCTGGTCATTAACCCGCCTGTGACACTGCCTCCGGTGGTGTATGCCGCGATACTTAAGGCCTTCGAAGGTTTTCCCGCTCCACCCCCACCGTCCCCCCCGACGCCTCCGCTGGTGGGCCCTTACATACCGCCCAACGAATCTCCCTCCGAGACTGGTGGCAATGTGCCGCCCCCGCCTATTGATTAATAGGCTGAGTTGACGGAAGTTTGGATTTTTGGCCCGGAGCAGCCTTGCGTTGCTCCGGGTCTTTTGTTTTAAATGGGGATGTGCGGCTGCGCTTTCCAAAGATCCCGACTTTGCCCAAACTGGCGGACTTGCCCAAACTTCCTTCCGATCTGCTCAGTTACAAGGAATGGGATGCAATGCTGAGGGATTGGGAAAGGCTGCTGCCGGGCGGAGGGTCGCCGCAGCAGAGGAAACTGCCGATGGTGCTCATTACGGCAGCGGTGGTGACGGTGGTTTGCCTGCTCCAGATCGGCCAGATGGCCGCCTTGCAGAAAGTGGAGGACATGACTTATGACTGGCGGGTCAAGCTGGCGGGCCGCCTGGCCGGCCCCCATCCCAATGCGGCGACCAATCTGGGCCTGGTGGAAATCACCGATGACACGGTGGACATCGTCAGTGGCGGAACGCTGGGATACAGTTCGGGATTGTTGTGGCCGCGCAGCGTTTACGCCAGGGCCTTGCAGGAACTTTCCCTGCAAGGGGCCGGGATGGCGGGGTTTGACGTTGATTTTAGTTTAAGGCGGCCGGGCGATCCGCCGGTGATCATGGACGGGCGGACAATCGGATCGGACGAATTCTTCGCCGAGACGCTGAAAAGAGCGGGCAACGCCATCCTGGCCATGGCGCACAATGTGGCCCCGGCGCAGCTTTTCCAGCAGAGCGCGTCGGACCTGGGCAATATCAATGCCGAACGGGATGAGGACGGGGTATTGCGACGCGACCGGCCTTATGAAATATACCGGATCTGGGATCCGTTATTTGTCAAACAAATCGCTTTGGAGTGGCATTTGGACCTGGAGGATGTGAAGATCCAGTTCGACTCCCAGGCGTTCGAGGCGGGGGATATCACCGATTTGCCATCCTTTGCCGCCAAACTGGCCGGCCAGCCCGATGCCGTCTCCAAGTTCTTGAGGAGGCGGCTGGATAAGGCCACGACCGGGGCGTTGCTGCAATATCAAGGCTCCGGGACGGCGTCGAATGATTTGGCGGGGGGGCTGATCCAGGCGCTGAATAAAATCGTGGCCGGCCCCTCCATTTACGAGGATGGCCGTTTTGCGGCAGTGAAGCTGCGCCCGGAAACCCTGCGGCTTTTTGACCGGGATTATGAGGATGGCGGAGTGGCCCGGCTCAACCGCTTGCTCCTGGAAGACGCCTATCCGCTGGAATTGGCGAGGAACGAGGCGGCCGCAATCGTTATCGCAACCAAACGGAAAGACCCGCCCACGGTCACTTATCACCGCGACAAGGACGGCTTTGTGCCCATGTCGGAGATCACAAGCAATGCGCCCGCCAATCAGCCGCTCTTTATCCCGTTCACCTATACGCGGGTGTGGAGCATGGGAATCGTCCTGGCCGCCAGCGAGTTGAAACTGGACCTGGACAGCCCGGAAATCCAACGCCGGCAGCACCGGGTGGTTTTGCACGGGGACAAGGGTGTCACCCGGGTGATCCCGTTGGAATCGGACGGCAGCTACTATATAAACTGGGAACTGGGCCGCTCCAACACCCTGAGCCAGATCACCCGGGTGACAACCAATCATCCGGGTGCAACCAATCAGGTTGTCCTCACCAATCAAATTGTGCTCCGGCCCGGTTTTCAAGCCGGGTCGTTTGAGGAATTGTTGCTGGAAGCCAAGGCGCGGGCCGAGGGCCAGGCGGTGGACACCGGGCGGTGGAAGAACCGGCTGGTCGTAATCGGCTCGGCCGTGACGGCGTTCTCCGCGGTGGCGGACCAGGGGAACACGGCGTTGGAAAGCGGGACCAGCCTGGTGCTCAAACATTTGAATGTGGCCAATGCCATGCTGACCAATCGTTTTGTCACGACCAGTCCGCTGGCGCTGAAATTACTCATGATCCTGGTGATGGGCGTCATTGCCGGGTGGATCACCTCGGCGGTGTCCCGTCCGCTGACCGGCACGGCCCTGATGGCCGCGGTGGTGGCGGTTTACGTGGGGCTAGCCTGCTGGCTTTATACCCGGCACCGGTTTTGGCTGCCGGTGATTCTGCCGCTGGGCTGTTCGGGCCTGGTCACCCACGCCATGGCGCTGACTTACCGGGTGCAGGCCGAGCAGGCGGAGAAGAAGCGGGTGAAGTCGGTTTTTTCCAAGATGCTGGCGCCGGAGGTGGTGGATGAATTGTTGAAAGCGGCCAAAATTTCCACGGGCGGGGTGCGCCGGGAGATCACGGTTTATTTTGCCGACGTGCGGGGATTCACGACGCTGACCGACAGAACCCAAACCCAGGCGGTGGAGTACGTCAAGCAACACAAGCTCACCCCGGAACAGGCCGAGGCCTATCACAACCGGGTGGCCAGGGAAATCCTGGATACGGTGAGCACTTACCTGGGGACCATCGCCGGGGCGATCAAGAAACACCACGGCACGCTGGACAAATACATTGGCGATTGCGCCATGGCCTTCTGGGGCGGGCCGCTGCCCAATCCGCGCCATGCCGGCGATGCCGTGCGGTCGGCCATTGACGCGCAGCGGGCCATGCTGGATCTGAACCTGAAACGGGACGCCGAGAACAAGAGGATCGCCCGGGATAGCGCGGCCCGCGCCGCGCAGGGATTGCCGCCGGAATCGCCCCTGCCGCTCCTGGCCATGGGCACCGGGATCAATACGGGGGTGGCGATCATGGGAATGATGGGATCGGATGCCGACGGGCTTAATTACACCGTGTTTGGACGGGAAGTGAACCTGGCCTCCCGGCTGGAGACCCTGTCGGGTTACGGCAGAATCATCATCTCGCACGCGACCTATCTGGCCTTGCAGCGGGACGACCCCGAGCTGGCGGCGCGGTGCGTGGAACGGCTGCCGGAGAATCTCAAGGGGTTCCGCGAGGCTGTCAGAAATTACGAAGTGCTCTGGAGGCCGGAGGGCGGGCCGGAGGATCCAACGCAGCAGCAGATGCCGACGATGTATGGCAGCGGCACAGGCACGTTTTTGCGCTAGGTTTGGGGAATGGATAAGTGATGGTTTGACGCCTCCCATAATCTCAAAAGGATCAGGCTCCGAAACGGTTGGCAGCCTGTAACATTTTGCGGGTATTGCTTCTGAAGGGGGTATATGAATGAAGCTGGAACGGACAAAAACATGCCAAAGCAATGCCCCCAATGCGGCGCGGCGCTGCCGGGCGGCGGGTTGGAGGGGCTTTGCCCCGCCTGCCTGCTCAAACAGGGGGTGGAAACGGGGCCGCCGCCGGGGCTGGTGCCATTCCAGCCGCCCAGCCTGGAGGAGGTGGCGCGCTTGTTTCCACAATTGCAAATCCTGGCTTTCATTGGCAAGGGCGGCATGGGGGCGGTTTACCAGGCCCGCCAGCCCGCGCTGGACCGGCTGGTCGCGCTGAAAATCCTTCCGCCGCAGGCGGCGGGCGGGCCGGGCTTTGCCGAGCGATTCAATCGCGAGGCCCGCGCCCTGGCCCGGCTCAACCATCCCAACATCGTGGCCGTCCACGAATTCGGGCAGGCGGGCGGCTCGCCGTTTTTCCTCATGGAATTTGTGGACGGGCTGACCCTGCGCCAGTTGGAACAGGCCGGACGCCTTTCGCCGGCCGAGGCGCTGCGCATCGTGCCGCAGATTTGCCAGGCGCTCCAATTCGCGCACGACGAGGGGATCGTCCACCGCGACATCAAGCCGGAGAATATATTGATTGACAAGAAGGGGCGGGTGAAGATTGCCGATTTCGGCATCGCCAAAATCATCGGCGGCGAGGAGGCCGGAACGGGCATGACCGGCACCCGTCAGGCCATCGGCACGCCCCATTACATGGCGCCGGAGCAGGTGGAGCAGCCGCAGACCGTGGACCACCGGGCGGACATTTTTTCTTTGGGCGTGGTGTTTTACGAAATGCTGACCGGCCAGTTGCCGCTGGGAAAATTCGCCCCGCCCTCCAGAAAGGTGGAGATTGACGCGCGGCTGGACGAGGTGGTTTTGCGCGCCCTGGAGCGGGAGCCGGAGCTGCGTTATCAGCAGGCCGGCGACGTCAAAACCGAGATTGACACGATCTCGTCAACACCGCCGGGGAGGCCGCCGGAAAAGGCGGCGGCGCGCGCGCCGGGTCGGGGCGATGGCAATTCTCGCAAGGCGGTTTTTGGATGGATGGCGTTGGGGTTTTTGATCCTGGGAGTGTTGGGACTTCCTTTGTTAATTGCGATTCGGGCTGATGAGAACGCGGTGGGAGCTTTCACGGGATTGAGCCTGCTACTGGCCCTGATTTTTGGCATGATGAGCCGGCGCGAACAGGTTGGACAGGCCTCCACCATGGTGAGAACGCAGTTCCGACGCACGGTCACCATTGTAATCGTGGGACTACTGGTTCTGGCCGCTGCATTAATGGTGATTGCCAGATTGCGGTATGCAGCCGTGGTCCGAAGGGAGGCGCAGGCAGCGGAAGCAATGCAGCGCCAGGCGGTGGCCCGAATGAAGGAACGCCAGAAGTCCCTGCACGTAAGGGATGAATACAATAAAGTCCTCCAGCAATTGGCGCTCCATCAAACCCTCGAGGCCAAGCTCGAGTCCGCGTACTCGACGAACAGCCCCATGGTCAAAACCAACCTAATGGAGATTGAAGCCCTCCGGGCCGAAAAGAAGCGGCTGGAGCAAGCAAATCCCGGCCTTGCCAACCCGACCGCAGCGTCCGACCTCCCGCCAATCAATCCCACCGCAGAAGGCGGGGTCGGACACGCCAAACCAACGGAAGCCACTGCTATCAGAGGCTCCATCGGAAGGTATCAAGATGGCGTCGGTGCAGTGGAGTCGTCCAATTCAGTCGTCTTCGCCATTCCCGCGCCCGCAGCCGAGGAAATCATCAAAAAACTTGGCGCGGGCAATGCGTTGCCCGTCGAGGCCTTCGTTCAGGACACCAACAAACTGGGCCACGGCATTTTGCTGGCGGTTGACCGTCAGGTTGATCCCGCCACTGGCACTGTCAAATGCAAGGCAAGTCTTCAACCCGAGCCAGACCGGGTGGTTTTCATCAACCAGTTCGTGTCCGTTCGGCTGCTTCTGGAGATGAAACACGATGTCGTCATCGTGCCGGCCACGGCCCTGATTCACGATCTTTCAGACCGCGTTTTGGTCATCAATCCGGATCGTTCATTTACTCGAAGGGAAGTCGTTGTCGGAATAATGGACGGCACCAATGCGGAGATCCAAAGCGGTTTGCAACCGGGTGAGACCGTCGTTGGCGACAACGCGCAGAAGTTCGAGGTAACCCGGGCCACCAACCCGGGCCCGCCAGTCAGTTTTACCGTCATTCCACTCACAAACGGCGGGCTGTCTTATCAGTGGCAGTTGGATGGAACCAATCTCGGTTACCAGTGGTTTGATAATGCAACAAATATCACGGTCAGGACCAATCAGGACGGAACTCTTCTCTTGATAAACTCCGGGTCCAATTCCACCGTCAAGACCAACCAATGATTTCAATTGACGCCCGACGATTCAACCCACGCCACCGGCCCGCCGCGCGATTATTTTGCCACGACGCGCTGGACGGTCGTGCTCGCCGCCGGAAGCCGCGGCACGCCCAAGGCCGATGTGGCGCTGGAGGAATTGTGCCGCACTTATTGGTATCCACTTTACGCCTGCGTGCGGCGCCATGGGCATTCGCGCGAGGATGCCGAAGACCTGACGCAATCGTTTTTCGCGCGCTTTCTGCAAAAGAATTACCTCGAAAAACTCCGCAGCGAGCACGGCAAGTTTCGCGCCTTTCTGCTCGCGGCGCTCAAACATTTTCTGGCCAATGAATGGGACCGCGCCCGCCGGAAGAAACGCGGCGGCGGCGTCCCGCTCCTTTCCCTCGACTGGCAGGATGCCGACAGCCGTTATCAAATTGATCCCGCCGACCAGCTCAGCCCCGACAAAATTTACGACCGCGCCTGGGCGGTGACTCTGCTGGAACGGGTCATCGGCCGGTTGCGCGCGGAGAACGCCGCCGAGGGCAAGGCCTTGCTCTTCGAGCAGTTGCGGCCATTTTTAATGTTGGGCCGGAGCGACATTCCCCATGCCCAGGCCGCCGCCGGGCTGGCCATGACGGAAGGAGCGGTGCGGGTGGCGGTCCACCGGCTGCGCCGCCGTTACCGGGAACTGTTGCGCGAGGAAATCGGCCAAACCCTGGCCGAT
Source organism: uncultured Verrucomicrobiae bacterium (assembly GCA_963707025.1). Lineage (GTDB taxonomy): Bacteria > Verrucomicrobiota > Verrucomicrobiia > Limisphaerales > Palsa-1400 > JBEKOF01. The sequence goes on from CAVPOM010000018.1 coordinate 160,014, forward strand.
CCGGCGCAGGTGGAAGAAGAAATCCGGGCCTTGTTCAGCGCCTTTGCCGGGTAAGCCCTCCGCCCTTCCTTGTTTCCCAATCCTAATCTTAATCCTAATCTTAATCTTAATCTCCTTCCTCGTGCAGCCGGGGAGAGATTAAGATTACGATTCAGATGAGGACCTCCTTTGCCCAAAAAAGTGAACCCCTCACGCCCAGGGGCGTATCTTGACACTGCTACCGGCGTCAGGCGCAAGAACGCGCCAGGAGTGCGCCCGTCCTCGGGCGCAGCAGCGTGGGAAACACGGCGCGGCGGTGATTTTCCTGAGCACCCACACAATCCCTGGCTTGCTGCGGCCGGGGACGGCCGCACTCCGCCGGCCGCAGTGTCAAGATGCGCCTCACGCCCGGGATGCCGCCACAAGCATTTTGACAGGGGCGCGAAATTGGATATATTCTCTAAACAAAGCGCGTCCATGAAATCGCTCCATCGCTGCGGCATTGGGTTGTTGGCGTTCCAGATGGGCCTGGCCTCGCTCTGCGCCCGGCAGATTCTGCTGCAGCCGCAGGGGCGCGGCGCCACCATCGTCAACAACATCTCCAACCTGCGCGTCGGCCGGCAATCCGCCGACGGCACCGAATTGGAGCTGACCATGGAGGTGACCTACGATGGCTTGCGCGGCCCGACGGTGCGCATTGTCCCGATTATCTCCGACCGAAAGAAAGCGGAGGTCTCGCATTGGTTCGGGGCGGAAACCAAGGTGGTCGGCCAAGGCAAAGGCACCATCTCGCTCAAAGTAAAGTTTTTCAACGACGAACCGGGTGTCCCGCCCGAGCTGACCACCGACCGCATCCGCCTCATCATGCTCAGCGACAGCGGCAACAGCGTGGTGAGCGAGAGCCCTGTCCTCAAAACCATCAAATGGGGAAACCCGAACATCAAACCGGTCCCGTTGGAGCGCTCCGCCCCCGTAGCCGCGGATGAGGCCAAGGCCGCGCAACTTGCGGCCCAGAACAAGCAGGCGGCCCAACGCGCCCAGGCCGAAGCCGAAAAGCGGGCCAAGGATTTGGAGCGATTGCAGGCCCAAGCCGAGCAAAAAGCGCGCGACGCCGCCCAACTCAAGGAACAAGCCGAGCGCTTGCGGGTGGACGCGGAAAACAGGCGGATCGCCGAGGAAAAGCGCCAGGCTGAAATCCAGCGCCAAGCCGATGAAAAAGCCAAAGCGGAGGATGCGCAACGCCAGGCCGAAATCAAGCGTCAAGCCGAGGAACAGGCCAAAGCGGAGGATGCGCAGCGCCAGGCCGACATCCAGCGTCTGGCAGAGGAAAAGGCCAAAGCGGATCTGGAGGAAAAGCGCCTCGCTGATGTAAAAGCCAAGGCGGATGCGGACTTGGCCCGTGCGCAGGAGGAGGCGGCGGCGCAGGCCAGGGAAGCCGAGCGATTGAAGGTGGAAGTCGCCGCCGAAAAAGCGGCTGAAGCAAAACATCTGGCCGAGGAAAGAACCAGGGCCGAGGCCGCCGCCAGAATCGCCGGCATCACCCCCTCCACCTCCTCCCGGAGCGCGGCCTTCGTCCTCTCCAAAACGGCCCGGACCAAGGTCAGCAATGTGGATGTCGTCAACCGCAGCCTGGATCGCAGCGAAATGACCATCGAGGTCAAATACGACTACAAAGCCGAGGACGGCCTGGGCCTGATGGGGGTTGACGTTGCCAGCGCCGACGACGCGGCCGCCAGCACTTACTTCACCAGCCCCGCCGCGACCGTTGGCAAAAGCAGCCGCTCATTCCTCCTGTTCCCCGTCAAGTTCAATCCCTCCTCCGAAGCCATCCCCAAAAGCGGGTCCTTCGGCACCAACAAAGTCTGGGTTTATCTGGCGGGGCCGAACGGTGAAAAGACTTACATCTCCAGCGCGACCATGCTGCTGGTATGGCATCCTCCGCGAGCTGCCGCCGCCGCCGCGCCCGCCGCCGCCGCCCCCGCCGTCTCCGGGAGCACGGCCCGGATTGGAGATGTCACACAGAACAACGCCTTCAGCGGTTCGGCGGTGGTTCATTACAACCTGGGCGTTGACTCCGGCCGAATCCATGCCCGCCTTTACGATTCCGCCAACCCGGAGAGCGCCGGCTGGTTCGATTCCGAGGATGTCCCCATCAAATCCGGCCCGGGCATCAGTTTGGTCAATTTCAGGGTTCGGGCGCTCTCGCCAGGCCCTGCCATCTTCAGCGCCGACACCATTGAAATCACCCTCCTGGATGAGCAGAACAAAGTGCTGGCCACCGTCCAGACCAAATCCGACCTGAGCTGGGCCAAGCCCAAATGAGGCCGGCGGTCAGGGCCGGGTGCGGACCCGCGTTTTGACGGCGCGATTGCCGGCGCTCATGCGGCGAAAAAGTTCCGGCAAGTCCGCCAGCGCACACTCGCCCGTCACAAAGTCCCGCGCCGAAACCACCCCCGTCTCAATCAGCTCCAGGGCGCGCCGCATGGCTCTGGGCGTGTGGTGAAAACTGGACAGCACGGTCAGACTGGAATAATGGAGCAATTCGGTGTCCAGCGTCACCTTGGTCCCCGCCGGGCAGCCGCCGAAGAGATTGACCTTGCCGCCTTTGCGCGCCAGCCGCAGGGCCGCTTCCCAGGTCTCCGGTTTGCCCACCGCTTCGATCACCAGGTCGAAGCCGCCGCCGCCGCACGCGCTTTTCACTGCCGCCGCCAGGTCGTGCCGCCCCGTCATGTCAACAATTGCCGCCCCCAGTTTGGCCGCCGCCGCCAGCCGCTCCGCTCCCCGTCCGGCCAGGGTGACGGCGCATTGCCCGTGCCGGGCCAGCGCGGCGAACATCAACCCAATCGGCCCGCCCCCGATCACCAGCGCCCGCTGGCCGGGGCGCGGCTGCAACTCCTCCCAGCCCAGCGCCACGCAGGCCAGCGGCTCGGTCAGCGCGGCGTCGGCGAAGGCGGTCCCCGGCTTGAGCCGCAGGAGATTTTTCCGGACGATGCGCGCCGGGATGACCACCGATTCGGCGTAAGCGCCATTGAGGAAAAGCAAATCGTCGCAAAGATTTTCCCGCCCGTCCTGGCAAGGGCGGCAGTGGCCGCACGGCGCGGAATTGCCCGCCGCCACCGCCTCGCCCGCCCGCCAGTCCGTCACCCCCGGGCCCAGTTCGGCAATGCGCCCGGCCAGCTCGTGTCCAAAGACCGCCGGCGGGGAGATCATTTTCGCATGATAACCGCGTTTGAAAACCTTCAAGTCCGTCCCGCAAGTCAGGGCCGCCTCGATGGCCACGCGCACCTCGCCCGCCTGGAGGGGTTGCGCCGGGAGATCCGCCACCCGCAAATCTTCCCGGCCGTGCAGCACCACGGCTTTCATGCGCGCACCCCCGGGCGGAGCGGCGGCGGGAGCCGGGGTGAAAGAGAGTCAATCATAATTTGTCGCCCGCCGTTTTCGCCACGATCTCCCGCAGGCCGGTGGCCGGGCGAAATCCGGTGCAGGCCGCCAGCTTGTCCAAAACCGGTTTGCGCCGGAGCATGTCCTCAAACCCCGGCGCGTAGGCCTGCGCGTAGGGCACCAGCTCGATGGGCGAGGCCGACCGCATAATCCCGATCACCAGCTCGGCCAGGCCCCGGATGCTGATCTCCTCCGAGCTGCCGACGTTGCAGACCTGGCCGCGCGCGGCGGGGCAGTTTTGCAGCCGCACCAGCGCCTCAACGGTGTCAAGCACATAGCAAAAACAGCGCGTCTGCCGCCCGTCCCCATAGACCCGCAGCGGCTCCCCCCGCCGCGCCGCCTCCACAAAGCGGGGCAGCACCATGCCGTATCGTCCGGTCTGGCGCGGCCCGACGGTGTTGAACAGCCGGGCGATGACCACCGGCGTTTGCCGTTCCCGGGCGTGGGCCAGCGCCAGGAATTCATCCATCAATTTGGAACAGGCGTAACCCCACCGGCTCAGATGGGGCGGCCCGATCAGCAGATCGTCCTCCTCCGCGAAGGCCGCCCGCTGGCTCTTGCCATAGACCTCCGAGGTGGACGCCAGCAAAAAGGGGGTGCCGTGCGCGCTGGCCGCGTCCAGCATCGCCTGCGTCTCGCGCAAATTGGTTTCGATGGTGGCCAGCCCGGAATTCATGACCAGCTCCACCCCGACCGCCGCCGCCAGATGATAAACGGACTCCGCCACCGCCGCGATGGCGCCCAGATCGGGGCAATGGGAGATTTTGGACACGATGACATTGAGCCTGGGGTGCGCCTTGACCGCCTGCAAATTCTCCAGCCGGCCGGTCGAACAATCATCAATCACTGTTACCGCTTTGCCGTCCGCCAGCAGCCGTTCGACCAGATGCGACCCGATAAACCCCGCGCCGCCCGTCACCAAAATGTGATTGCTGCCAGTCATGGAGTTCTATTCTGCGGGAGAACCTCCCCGACACAAGCCCGAACGGGCCACGCCGAAGGAACAGGAGATGGACACGATTTTTCCGCGGAGGTCTGTCGAGCCGCGGCAAGGGCGCCTGGAAACGAAGACTGACCGGCGAGGACGCCGGTCAGCACACGCGAGGGCGCGTATGCTCCCCCCGCCGTTCCGGCGGCGCGAAGTTGGCATTGAAGTTGGGACGGGGATGGGTAAATTGGCGGGCGTGAATGGTGAAAGCCCGCTGTTGCTGTTGCTGCGCGTCAATCTGCTCCACTCCTGGCGGCGGCTGAAATCCGTTCACAAAACCTCCGGGGTCATGGCGCTGGCGGTGGGATCGTTCGTCGTGGGCTACCAGGCGCTGGCCTTTCTGCTGTTCTCGCGCGGATTCAAATTTGTCAACAATTTTTCGGCGCTGGGGGCGCTGTTGCTGGAGCGGCTGTTTTTTTTGCTGTTCGCCTTTCTGCTGGTGATGCTGCTGTTCAGCAATCTGGTCATCGGCTACGGCAATTTCTTCCGCAACCGGGAGACGCAGTATCTGTTCAGCCTGCCCATCCCGGCCCGGGTGGTCTTTCAATGGAAATTCATCGAGACCACCGTGCTGGCTTCGTGGGCCTTTCTGTTTCTGATCGCGCCGCTGCTGGCGGCATACGGGCTGACGCGGGGCGTGCCGTGGTATTATTACGTGATGACGGGTGTGTCCCTGGGTTTGTTCATCGTGCTGCCGGGTGTGGCGGGGGCGTGGGTGGCGCTGGTGTTGGCGCGTTATCTGGACCGGCGCGCCTTTCAAGTGCTGGCCCTGCTGGCGCTGCTGGTGTTGCTGCCGCTGCTGGCCGTCTGGTTCCGTCCGCAAGCGCTGCCGGACAATCCGGTGGATACGCGGGTCCTGTCCAATCTGGACAAGCTGCTGACGCGGACGCGTTTTGCGGAATGGCCCTGGCTGCCGAGTTTCTGGCTGTCCACCAGCATGTTACAGTGGGCGGAAGGGGCGCTGGCGTCGGCCGGATTCTTTTTGCTGGTGCTGCTGAGCCATGTTTTGTTTTTTGGCTGCATCTCCTTTACTTGCGCCGGGAAGCTTTTCTATGAGTCGTTCTCCATGGTGCAAAGCCGGGAGAGCATCTTCCTGCGCTGGGGCTGGTTCCAAAAATGGCGGGAGCGCAACCGCCGGTTCGACTATGGCATCGGGGCGGCGGAAAGAGCGTTCCGTTTTTTATTCCATCCGCCGTGCGACGCGCTGGCCTTGCTGGTCAAGGATGCGCGCATGTTCTGGCGGGACACGGCGCAATGGGGCCAGACGCTGGTGCTGCTGGGATTGCTGGGCGTTTACGTGATCAACCTGCGCCATTTTTCCGAGCAATTGACCAATCCGTTTTGGGTGCATCTGGTGTGTTATTTGAACCTGGGGGCGTGCGCGCTGAATCTGGCGACGCTGACCACGCGGTTTGTTTATCCCCAGTTTTCCATGGAAGGCAGACGGCTCTGGATTGTCGGCCTGGCGCCGCTGGGCCTGGTGCAGGTGTTGCGGATCAAATTCTGGCTGGCCAGCCGGGCCGCCCTTGTGGTCAGCCTGGGTCTGATTGTCCTTTCCTGCCGCATGTTGCGCATTCCTTTTGACCGCACGGTTTATCTGGGCCTGATCATAGGGACGATGACGCTGACCCTGACCGCGCTGGCCACGGGATTGGGGGCGCTGTTTCCCAATTTTCGCGAGGAAAATCCGGCGAAAATCGTCAGCGGTTTCGGCGGCACGCTTTGTTTGCTGGCCAGTTTTCTTTACATTGTCGGCTCGGTCGCGCTGCTGGCCATGGGTTCGCCGTGGGGCTGGCACGGGGAAACTTCGGTCGGCTGGATTCTGGCGGGCTGGGCGGGCTTCGCCGCGCTGTCCGTGGCGGTGGGCTGGATGCCGTTTCGCCTGGGGCTGCAGCGTGTGGAAGAATTTGAGCTTTAGCGCCGGCTTTCCATCGCCGCTGCCAGCGCGGTGAACAACGCCGCATTGTCCATGCACCGGGTCAGGGTCATGTCTTTATGGAGCAGGCCAAATCCCTCGTTGAAGTACCCCCGGCCATTGAGGACGCAGGCGTCGGTCTGGTTTTCCTTCATTTGCAACGCCCCAAGGGTCCACTCACGGACGGCGGGCTTGTTCTGCCGTTCCAACTCATATTTCCAGCCCACCAAAAACGCCTTTGGGAACCAACCGCGCAATTCCGGAATGATTTTCGGGGTCGGTTTCAATTCCGCCAGCAGATCTTTGGCGGGCGCCGGTTTTATCGGGGAATTTTTAGCCAGGGCGGCGTATTGCTTTTCCAGAGGAACATCGTCTTCTCCGCGCGTGGGAATTTTCGCAGATTTGATCTCGCGCAATTCCCCTGTTGGCGCGCGTTCCCAGATTTTGCCGAAGGTGAAATCGCTCACGGCCGCCGCGTGAAAGACCGCGCCCACGTCCGGCGAGGCCAGGGCGGCCAGGCGCCGGCGCAAATCCTCCGTGGTGGTGAAGGTCTGCTGGCGCTGCGCTTGGACGGCCGGCGGGCAGGTGGAATAATAGCCGGCCAGCAACTCGATCTGGTGTCCGAGGCCGGCCAGGTAATCGGCCAGGCCGGTGCCGAGGGCGCCGGTGGAGAAATTGGTCAGTCTCCGCACCTCGTCCAGTTCTTCATAGGTCGGCCCGGCTGTGACAATGCATTTCATGACTTTAATTGCAGCGTCGGCGCGGCGCGCCGATTTCGAGCCACAGGCTCGACACGACAAACAAGGAGACTAGCAAACTTCTTTGCTCTTTGAACTGCAAACTTTAGACTGGCGGGGATGAGTGACATTGTTGGCATTGATTTGGGCACGACCAATTCGTTGATCGCCGGGGTGGATGCGGGCATCCCTTATGTCATCGCCGATGCGGAGGGACAGCGGCTGACGCCTTCGGTGGTCCATTTTCCAGGAGGCGGCGCCGCGCCGCTGGTGGGCCGTCCGGCCGCGCGCCTGCGCGTGGCGCATCCGGCGCAAACGGTTTATTCCATCAAACGTTTCATGGGGCGGCGCGGGGCGGAAATCCCGCGCGAAGAAATGCTCGTCACCTATGCGGTGCGCGGCGAAGGCGCCGGGCCGGTGACGGTGGAAATGGCAGGGCGGCGTTATACGCCCGAGGAAATTTCGGCGGAGATTTTGAAGAAGTTGAAAGCCGGCGCCGAAGCCGCCCTGGGCAAAACGATCAGCCGCGCCGTCATCACCGTGCCCGCCTATTTCAACGACGCGCAGCGCAACGCCACCAAACAAGCCGGCGAGCTGGCCGGTTTTGCCGTCGAACGCGTTCTCAACGAGCCGACCGCGGCCGCCCTGGCCTACGGCTTGGGCAACCTGGCCGGGCCCGGCAAAATCGCGGTGTATGATTTGGGCGGCGGGACCTTTGATCTGTCCATTTTGGAGATCAACGGCGGCGTTTTTCAGGTGCTGTCCACCAACGGCAACACGCGCCTGGGCGGCGATGATTTGGACAAGCGGCTGCTGGATTTCATCGTGGAAAAAATCAAGGCGGCTGGCGGCCCGGACGCCAGCGGCGATCTGCCCATGCTCTCCCGCATCCGCGAGACGGCCGAGGCGGTCAAAATCAGCCTGTCCACCGCGGAATCCGCCGAGATCGCGCTGCCCTTTCTCACGGCGGATTTTCATTTTCATCGCACCCTGGCGCGGACGGAACTGGAAGACCTGACCGGCGACATCATCGGGCGCACGCGCGAGCATTGCCTGCGCTCGCTGTCCGACGCCAAGCTCCGGCCCGCGGACCTGGACCAGGTCATCCTGGTGGGCGGCCAGACGCGCATGCCGCTGGTCCGCCGGATGGTGGCGGAAATTTTTGGCTGCGCCGAATTCGAGGAAAGCCGCGGGGATCTGCGCCTGGGGGCGGATTACCACCGCTCCGCCGGGCCGCGGCTGAACACCTCGCAGAATCCCGATGAGGCGGTGGCGCTGGGCGCGGCCATCCAGGCGGGCATTTTGGGCGGGGGCTTCAAGAATATGCTGCTGCTGGACGTGACCCCGCTGTCGCTGGGCCTGGAAACTTTCGGCGGCCTGATGAACGTCATCATTCCGCGCAACTCGACCATCCCGGTCAAAGCCGGGGAGCTGTTCACCACCGCGGTGGATTATCAGGCCAGCATGCTAATTCACGTCCTGCAGGGCGAGCGGGAACGGGCCCGAGACAATTGGAGCCTGGGCCGGTTTGATCTGGAATTCGAGCGCGCGGCCAAGGGGGTCGCACGCGTCGGGGTGCAATTTGAAATTGACGCCAGCGGCCTGCTCCATGTCCTGGCGCGCGACACCAAAACGGGCCGGCAGAAGATGGTCGAGATGAAATCCGCCGTGGATGTCGCCGACGCCCAGGTGCAAAAAATGGTGGAGGAATCCGTGGCCCACGCCTGGGACGACCTGCAGGCGCGGCAATGGATCGAAGCCAAACTGCGCGCCGACGAAACCCTGGCCGCCACCCGCAAGGCTTTGGTGGAATGCGCCGGGGAAATTGAGGCGGATTACAAAAGCAAAGTGGAAGCCGCCGTGAAAGCCGTGGAAGATCAACTGGCAGTGGAACCAGGCGAACCGGCCGCCCTCAAATCCGCTTTGGCCTCGCTGGACGAAGTGACCAAGCCGCTGGCCGATTTGCTGATGGACAAAGCGCTGGACGCCATGCTGCGGCAGCGCGGGGTGATTAAATGATTGTCGGGCAGATTACAAAACTGTCATGTTTCGGTCATTGTTTGTTCCGGCCCGCCGGCCAGAATGTTTGCCTATGAAACACCAAAATTATTTTTCAGGCGTCTTGATGGCGGGCGGACTGGGATGGCTGGCCGTCGGCCTTGCGGCCCAAACCGCCTCGGCGGCGGAGCCTGTACAAAATCCTCAGCATCACCCAGACCATGGGCACGGGCGGGATTGATTATGTGTATGCGGACAACGACGGCCGCCGCCTCTATGTTCCGCGCGGCAGCCAGATCCTGGCCTTTGACCTGGACACAGGCACGCTGGTCGGCTCCAACAGCGTCACCGGCCAGGCCGGCCACGGCGTGGCGGTTGATCCCAAATCCCACCATGGTTTCAGCAGCAGCGGTCCGGTCCGCATGTTCGACACCAAGACCCTGGAGTTGATCAAGAACGTCGAGGTGCAAGGCCGGCCGGACGGCATTCTCTTTGAACCGGTGTCGGAACGGGTCTTTATCCTCAGCCACAGCGCGCCCAACGCCACGCTGATTGACCCCAAGGACGGGTCGGTGACCGGCACGATTGATCTGGGCGGCGGGCCGGAGCAGGCGGCCAGCGATGAAAAGGGCACGCTTTATGTTGACTTGGAGGACCAAAACAACATCGCCGTGGTTGACTTGAAAACTCTCAAGGTGACGGCGCACTACCCGCTTGGGGACAAGGGCGGCGGGCCGGGCGGCCTGGGTCTGGATGCCAAAAATCACATCCTTTTCGCCATGTGCCACCAACCCCCAAACTGTGTCATTCTCAGCGCCAAGGACGGAACCATTATCACCAACCTGCCAATTGGGACCGGGACGGACGGCGGCGGGTTCAATCCCAAGACGATGGAAGCGTTTAGTTCGCAGGGCGACGGCACGTTGACCATCATCAAGGAGAACAGCCCGACCAGCTTTGAGGTGGAACAAACGGTGAAGACCAAGCCGCGCGCCAAGTGTTGCACGCTCGACACCAAAAACAATCACATCATTTTGACCGCCATCGAGCCGGCGCCGGCGGGCAGGCCCGGGGTGGCGGCGACTCCTGCGACTCCTCCGCCAGGCGGGGACCAGGCGGGTGGCGACCGGCGCGGCGGACGGGGCGGACGGGGCGGACGCGGCGGCGGTCCGGGCCTGCTGGACATTATCATCGTAGGCCGGTAAGCGCTGGATTTACCAGTAAAAAGCCGGACTGCCCGAGCCGGCGCGCGGGATCATTTGACGGAAAGGCGCCCATTCGACATGGCCGTCAATCATGGCCTGATTGCCCCCGGAGGGGATTTTGGAACTGAGCAGATGCGAGGTGGTGAGGGGCTTGTTGACCGGATCGTCCGGATCCAGAGAATGCGGAAGACCGGTCCATTGATAACCGTCCTTCAAGGTCATGCTGATGGAGAGGTTTTGGCCCAGGGTGATGGTGGAGCAGGCCAGGAGCACCCGGCTGGCGACCCGGATCGGGAGAACCATGGAAGGAGCGGAAATCGGCGCCACCGTGGCCGCGGTCAGCTTGGTATTGATGTTGGTGCTAAAGTACCATGCACCGGCGTCATCGAAAAGTGTGGCGCCACTAAAGGTCTGGGTATAACCAATAATGCGATTGCCTTCCCCGCCGTCTTCCCCCGCAAAATTGTTCCACAGGGTTAAAAAATCAGCGTCTGTATATAAATGCTCTGTGCCTGGGTCATACCAGACCTTGTATGGAGCGCCGCTGACTTCCATGTAGCTGCCAACTTCCTGCCTCATGTCCCACGGCTGGTAGGTAGTATTGCCGGGCAGGGTGGGCAGGAAATCCTTGTTCTCATTGGCGTACATGGTCAGAGCCACCACCTGTTGCCGGGTGTTGCTTTTGCTCTGGGTGCGAACGGCCTGGTCCTTGGCCCTGGCCAGGGCGGGCAGAAGCAACCCCGCCAGGATCGCGATGATGGCGATGACCACGAGCAATTCAATCAAGGTAAAGGCACGGGCGGGCGGGCGGGCGCCATTTCCAGCCCCTGAAATGGGAAAATCTCCGCGCGATAATGGTTTGTCCCTCATAAAAAATGGCGCTCTCCCGGCCGGCGCTCAAAACCGTTCAAATCCACGACCAGGGGTTGTGTGACCAGACCACTCTATCCCTTTCCCAAATACATACAACTTTTTTTCGCGCATTTTTGAGGCGGTTTTTCCTTGCCGATTTCGTATATTCATAGTAGATACATGGGAATGAAAACTGCTGTGCAAAGATGGGGCAACAGCCTGGCAGTCCGCATTCCGCGCGCGTTCGCCCAGGAAACCCGATTGGGCAGCGGCACTGAAGTGGATCTGCGGTTGAAAGCGGGGACGCTGGTAATCAGCCGCGCTCGAAAGCGCCGCTACAGCTTGAGCGGTCTGCTGGCCCGGGTGCGGAAGACGAATCTGCATTCAGAAACCGGGTGGGGCGGGCCGATGGGGAGAGAGGTCTGGTGAAAGCCGGATACGTTCCAAAACGCGGCGATTTGATCTGGCTGGATTTCACTCCGCAGGCCGGTCAGGAGCAGGCAGGACGCCGGCCCGCGGCGGTTATTTCCAGCGGCCAATACAACAGGAAGGTTGGGTTGCTTTTGGCCTGCACGGTCACAAACCAAAGGAAACAATATCCGTTTGAAGTTTTACTGCCGGAGGGTTTGCCGATCACCGGCGTGATTCTGGCCGATCAAGTGCGGAGTCTTGATTGGAAGAGCCGCCGGGCGGTCTTTATCGGCTGTTTGGATGAAGAGGTTCTGGCGGAAATCCTGGGGAAGCTGGCGGTATTGATGGACGATGAAAAAGCCGGCCCGGATCCGCCTTGAAGCACGCAACCAACCGATATTTTGCCTTCGCCTGCCAAACTTCCGCCCCCATGGCAAACCCGGCGCTCACAAAACGCAAAGTCTCCGGCGGCCTGCTGGTCTTTATCGGCTACATGCTCTCGCCGCTTTCCTGGTGGAACGACCTCTTCGTTAATTGGCCGCTGGCGCTGGCCGCCGCCTGGGTCGTCAGTTGGTTCTGCAAACCCGCCTTCACCGCCAGTCTGATCGCGGGTTACTGGCTGACCAACCTCCTGGGCTTTTTCCTCATGCAAAAGGGCGGCGCGAAAATCATCAGCGGGGAGGACCGGCCTTATTCCCGGAAGAGTTTGCTGAGGGACCTGGCGATCTCTGTTCTTTACACCCTTTTGATCCTGGCGCTGGTAAAAGCAGGGTTCATCGGGCCGATTCAGGATACCGTCCACAAGATTCAGAAGTACGTTCACCTGTCGTGACCCCTTCCCCGCCAACGGCCTCTCCGCCTTGCCGCCCTCAGGCCCTGTGGATTTGCCTCCTTTTGGCGGCCATCACCCTCGCCGTCTATTGGCCGGTGACCGGCTACGAATTCGTCGGTTACGACGATCCCGACTTCATCACTGCCAATCCCACGGTGCAAGCCGGCCTGACCGTGCCCGGCCTGCACTACGCCCTGGGCGCCGAGGTCGCCCGCAACTGGCATCCGCTCACCATTCTCAGCCACATGCTCGATTGCCAGTTCTTCAAGCTCAACGCCGGGCGGCATCATTTGACCAGCCTCCTCCTGCACACCGCCAACACCCTGCTGCTCTTCCTGGTGCTCAAGCGCATGACCGGCGCGCTCTGGCGCAGCGCCCTGGTCGCCGCCCTGTTCGCCTGGCATCCCCTCCATGTCGAATCGGTCGCCTGGGTGGCGGAACGGAAGGACGTTCTCAGCGCGCTGTTCTGGTGGCTCACTCTCTGGGCCTGGCTCGCTTACACCGATGCCTGCAAAAATCCCGGTTCAAAGTCAAAACTATTTTATTCCCTGGCGGTTTTTCTTTTCGTCCTGGCGGCCATGTCCAAGCCCATGGTGGTGACGCTGCCCTGCGTTCTCCTGCTCCTGGATTTCTGGCCGTTGGGCCGGTTCCAGCTCCGCGCCCCGCCGCCGTCCCCCCGGTCGGGCCGGGCCAAATCCCGCCCGGCGCCGCCGCTTGTCCAACCCGCCGTCGGCCGCCTCCCGTCCTGGCGCCTGCTGCTGGAAAAAATCCCCTTTTTCGCCATCAGCGCGGCGTTGTGCTGCAAGACGTTCCTCGTGCAGAAGGGCGGCGGGGCGATGTTGGACACGGCCAATCTCCCCCTCCTCTCCCGCCTTGGCAACGCCTTCATTTCCTACCTCCGCTATCCCGCAAAAATGTTTTGGCCCGCGAATCTTTCCGCCCTGTATATTAGGATCGGCGACTGGCCGGCCTGGGAGGTGGGCGGCGCGGTGCTGCTGCTGGCCGGGCTGACCGCCTGGATGGTGGGGCAGGCGCGGCGGCGGCCCTGGCTGGCCATGGGCTGGTTTTGGTACGCGGGCATGCTGGTGCCCGTCATCGGTTTGGTGCAGGTCGGCATGCAAACCATGGCCGACCGCTACACCTATCTTCCCCTGGTCGGCCTGTTCATCATCCTGGCCTGGGGCGGCGCCGATCTGGCCGCCCGGTTTCGCCCGCCCAAATATGTCCCCGTCCTCCTCGCCGCCCTCTCCCTGGCCGCCTGCCTGGTTCTCACCGCCCGTCAGATCCCCTGCTGGCAGGACAGCGAAACGCTCTTCAAGAAAATGATTGCCGTCACCAATAAAAACTTCATGGCCCATTTCAATTTGGGGAACTACTACTCGCGCCACGACCAAGCCGCTCTGGCCGTGGCCCATTACCGCGAGGCCCTGGCCGCCGAGCCCAACTACGCCGAAGCCCACAACAACCTGGCCGGGGTGCTCCTGGAGCAAAAGCTGTATGACGAAGCCATCCAGCATTACCAGGACGCCGCCCGCCTCAAGCCCTCCGCCACCGCCTGGTTTAACCTCGCGAACGCCTTGGCCGACACCGCCCGCGCCCGCCACGACACCAGCCTCTTCGCCCAATCCGTCCAGGCCTTCCAGCAATCGCTGCAACTGGAGTCGGATTCCTACGCGACCCGCAACAATTTCGGCATGGTCTGGCAGGACCAGAACCGGAACGACCTGGCCATCCCCGAATTTGAAGCCGCCGTGCGCGTAAAACCGGATTTCGAACTCGGCCATTTCAACGTGGCCAATTCCCTGTCGCGGGCGGGCCGCCTGGACGAAGCCATCACCCAGTACCAGGCCGCCGCCCGCCTCAACCCCGGCCGCGCCGAAACTTTCAACGGCCTGGGCGTTTGTTACGCCAGGCAGGGAAAAATGGAGGAAGCCGCCCGCCAATTCAGGCGCGTCACCGAGTTGAACCCCGGGGACTCCGGCGTTTGGGAAAACCTGGGCAACGCTTTGGGATCGCAAAACAAACTCGACGAAGCCATCCCCTGCTATCTCAAGGCCCTGCAAATTGATCCCCGCAATTACGAGGCCGAATTCAACCTCGGCCTGTCCCTCCTTCATCAAAACCGCCGCGAGGAAGCCAGGACCCATTTCCAAGCCGCCCTGCGCATCCAGCCCGACTACCCGGCGGCCCGTCAGGCCCTGTCCGAACTCGACCGCCCCGCTCAATAAACCCGCTTCCACGATTGTAGCGGCGGTCTGTGACCGCCGCCCATCGAGGGAAACCGCGGCCGCGTCCCAATTTGATGTTGTAGTGTCGGCGCCCTGTCCGCCGTCGCCTCGGCAAAGGGGGATGTGCGCCGATGTCGAGGTACAGGCTCGGCGCGGCAACAAATCAGGCCACTGCCGAAACCGCAGCATGGCAGCGGTCACAGACCGCCGCTACAGGAGTTTTGTGCGGATCTCACTTTGTCCAACCCGGTTTCACCGCGCCGGCGCGCGAGGCGCCATCGTCTTGTCCAGATACGCCGCCAGGGAAGAGACCTGCATTTCCGACAGCGGCCCTCCCTCCGCGCCGGAGAATCCCGGCATGACGGTATGCGGTTTGCCGCGGGCAATGATCGTCCTCCAGTAAGCCAAATCGGTGGGCGGTTTCAACCCGTGCAGGTCGGGCACAAAACTGGCCCGTTGCGGCGAGTCATGGCAGATGCCGCACGCCGCCGCATACAACTCCTTTCCCAGCAGCCCACGCGCCTTGTCCACATGGCAGGTCGCGCAATCCCCCTTGAAAATCGCCCTGGCATCCGCCGCCGCCTTGCCCATCGCCGCCTTGCGCTCCGCCGGTGTCAGCGGCGCGCCGGCCGGGCGCAATGGCGGGGGCATCGCCACCTTCAGCGTCAGGACGCGCTCCCCCACGGAAGTAAAAACCGTCAGCGTCTTGGTCACCGTTCCCTCCTCCTGGTCGGCCAGATCCACCCGGGCCGTGACGGGGCCGCTCGCCCCGGGAAGCAGAATCCACGGATTGGCCGGCAGGGTGGCAACGGTGCAATGACAGGAAGCATAAACCGCCTGGACGACGATGGTATTGGTCCAGACATTGGTGGCCTGAAACGTGAACAACGCCTCCGCCTCCTCCGCGCTGGCGTGGTATTCCTTTGTCTCCGAGTCAAACACCAGCGTCGGCCCGGCCGGGAGCCCCTCCGGCTTCGGCCTCTCCTGCGCCGGCAGTCCACCGGCCGCGGCCAGGCCGCCCAGCCAAACCGCCGCCGCCCGGCGCCAATTCATCTTCGACATGGCCCAAGCCTAGCAAAATCGCGCCCCGTGACAAAGCCCTCATTGCCGTCCGTGGCGCATCTCAAGTCTTGGACGGTTCCCAGGCAGGGGCGCCGTCCCGATTCAGAATCGGGATCAAGGCCGGCGCAGCGCCGCAACCCTGCCAAAAACTCGGATGCGCCCTCCACGGCATGGGATGGGGTTGATTTTTTCGCGCGAGGCCACTCCGGGATGGCGCAGGAAGGGAGGTTCCTCTATTGATGTTTGGAAGTTGAGCCTGAAAACCGAACAATTGAAAAGCGCCGGCGCTGCGGCGGAAACATTCCCCGAGGGGGTGCGGCAGGTCCTGTGGTTTGTGCTCTTCAACGCGCTCTCCTATCAGATCATCCTCAATACGCCGATGATTTTGTATGCCAAAAGCATCGGGGCCAGCGCCACGGTGCTGGGCATTATCTCCGGGATGACGCCGTTGCTGGTCATCTTTCAAATCCCCATGGCCAAAC
The DNA here is from genome assembly GCA_963707025.1 of uncultured Verrucomicrobiae bacterium. Lineage (GTDB taxonomy): Bacteria > Verrucomicrobiota > Verrucomicrobiia > Limisphaerales > Palsa-1400 > JBEKOF01. The sequence continues at coordinate 176,144 of CAVPOM010000018.1, forward strand.
ACGTCGGCCGGATCGGCTGCAAACGCCTCTTTTTCTCCGGGTGGTGGATGCGCACGATCTTTGTGGTGGGGATGGCGCTGGTGCCGTTGGCCGGAGGGTTCCTCCCTCCGGCCGGCCGCCTGGCGCTGCTGTTGGCCAATCTGTTCGCCTTCAATCTCATTCGCGGGATTTGCACTTGCGGCTGGCTGCCGTGGATTTCGGCGCTGATTCCGGCGGCCCTGCGCGGGCGTTATTTGGTGCGGGACGCGTCCTGCCAGAATCTGGGCGGGGTGGCGGTTTTTGTGCTGGCGGCATTGGTCTTGAGCGGGCATTCGGAAGCGTGGCGGTTCGCGGTGCTCTTCGGGTTGAGCGCCGTCATGGCCTGGGCCAGCCTGAAGTTTTTGCGGGGTGTTCCCGAAGTGGAAGCTCCGGCCGAAGGGCGCCCTTCGGCCCGGCCGGTGCCGTGGGGGGAGATCATTGCCTACCGGCCCTTCCAAAAATTAGTATGGATGGCGGCGGGCTGGTCGCTGGCTTACGGCGGGCTGACTGCTTTTGTGGTGGCGTTCTTGAAAACGGAGTGCGGCATGTCGGAAAGTGAAATCATGCTGGTCACGTCGGTTTCCTTTTTGGGCGGCCTGACCAGCCTGGTGTTCCTGGGCTCGCGCCTGGACCGGTTGGGGAGCAAACCGGTTTTGACGTTCTCGATGGCGTCGTGGCTGCTCATCGTCGGCGGCTGGATTGTCATCGCGGGGCGGGTGATGGCCCCTTTGATTTGGGCGGTGCTGCTCCTGCAATTTGTCATGGGCCTGGCTTCGTCGCTGGTCGCCATGTCCACCACCCGGCTGGCCCTGACGGTCGTGCCGCCGATGGGGCGCGATCATTTTTTCACCTTCTATTCCGTGGCGGCAAATTTGACGCTGGGATTGGCCCCGGTTTTTTGGGGCGCCGGGATTGACGCGCTGCGCACCGTTCATGGGGCCTGGCTGGGAATAGAGTGGAACCGCTTCAGTATTTTTTTCACGGCGGTGTGCGCGGTTTTCCTGTGGACGCTGGTGCTGTGCCGCCGCTTGGAGGAGCCGCAGGCGGTGACGATGGAGGAATTATGGCGGGACATCGTCCAGCAATCGCCCTTGCGGTTCTGGTTCCGGTTCTGGCCGAGGGGGTAAGCCCATGGCGGAGGGTGAATGGCGGGTTGGCTCAGGCGCCCAGTTCGGTTTCGAGCAACCGGGTAATCCGCTGGTTCCAGCGTTGCAGCAGCGGGGCTTTTGGCCCTTCCAGCAGCAGGCGCACTTTTGGCTCGGTGCCGGAGTAGCGCAGCAAAATCCGGCCGCCGTGGGATTGCAGTTCGGCTTCCGCCCGGCGCAGCAGGGAGGGCAGGCCGTCCACCTGTTCGAGCGGTTTTTTTTCGCGCACCACAATGTTGGTCAACAATTGCGGGAAGCGCGTCCAGCAGGCCGCCAATTGGGAGAGGGATTTGCCGCTGGCTTTCATGACGCGCAGGATTTGCAGCGCGGCGATCAAGCCGTCGCCCGTGGTGCTGTAATCGGCAAAGATGATGTGGCCGCTTTGTTCTCCACCCACGTTGTAATGGTGCCGGAGCATGGCGGCCAGGACATGTTGATCGCCCACCTGGGTGCGCAGCAGCTTGCCGCCGGCCCGCTCAATGACCGCCTGGAGGCCGGCGTTGCTCATGACGGTGGCGACGACGGTTTTGCCGCGCAAAGTTCCCTGGGCCAGGCATTCCAGACCGATGATGGCCAGCACGTCATCGCCGTCAATCAACCGGCCCCGCTCATCGCACAAGATGACGCGGTCGGCGTCGCCGTCGTGGGCCAGGCCGAGGTGGGCCTTGTGTTGGAGGACCCGCTGGCAAAGGTGTTCCGGGTGCATGGAGCCGCAATCCTGGTTGATGTTGGTCCCGTCGGGTTTGTCGCAATAGACAATGACTTGGGCGCCCAGCTCGCGCAGCACGCAGGGGGTGGATTTGTAGGCGGCGCCGTGGGCGCAATCCACCACCAGGCGCATGCCCTCCAGGGTCAAATGACGCGGGAAGGAACTTTTGGCGTATTCGATGTAACGGCCCAGGGCGTCGTCAATGCGCACGGCCTTGCCGATGGCGTCGGCGGTGGGACGAATGGTGTTGATCTCGCCGCTGAAGACCAGTTTCTCGATGCGCTCCTCGATGACGTCATCCAGCTTGTAGCCGTCGGCGCGGAAGAATTTGATGCCGTTGTCGGCGTAGGGGTTGTGGGAGGCGGTGATGACAATGCCGGCATCGGCCCGCAAACTGCGGGTGACGTAAGCGACCCCCGGCGTGGGCAACGGGCCGATGAGCAGCACATCCACGCCCATGGAAAGGACGCCGGAGGAAATGGCGTTCTCCAGCATGTAGCCGGAAAGAACGGGTGTCCTTGCCGATGAGGATTTTGTGTTTGCCCCGGCCGCGGGCCTGCGTTTCCAGGTTCTTGAAAACGTGGGCGGCGGCCCGGCCCAGCTTGAGGGCGGTTTCAACGGTGACCGGTTCGATGTTGGCGGTGCCGCGGACCCCGTCGGTTCCAAAAATCTTGGTGGGTTGGCTCACGGGGGTTGGCCTTTCAAGGGAGGGTGGCTTGGACGCTGACGGTGTGGGGTTTGAATTCCAGGACATAGATATTAGTGGGAACGCCCGGATGCAAATCCTCCTGGGTGGCGGTCGGGGAATGATAATCGGTCAGGTCCACATACACCTTGATTTCCCTGCCTTCCGGCCCGCGCAGTGTTTTGGCCTCGCCCATCACGGTGACCAGCACGTTGCTCGGAGTGAGGGTGAAGGCGCGGGCATCCCCCTCCTCTTGCAGGATGGAGATGGGCACCGCCAGGACTTGCCGGATGAAATGCTGGCTGGCCGACGGCTCGCTCAGGGTGAGGTCATGGTCCATGCTGAAATGGACCGCCATCCAAATGATCGTGCCCGAGGCGATGGAAAAAATCTTGAGCCAGAAATTATGGAAAATGAGGTGGCGCAGGGACATGGCTATTTGTTCTCCACCTTGGCGGGGGCCAGACCGGCCTTGGCCGGTTCGGAGGCGCGGGGTTGCAGCCACTTCAAAATCCGATGGGGCTTGCCGGGCTGGAGGAGCACGGAGGACAGGAAAGCTCTCAACTGTTCCCCGGTCACGCCCCGCACCAACTGCCCCTTGTAGGCGTGGGAAATGGAGCCGGTTTCCTCCGACACCACCACCACAACCGCGTCGGTTTGTTCGGACAGCCCGATGGCGGCGCGGTGGCGGGTGCCCAGGGAGGCGGCCAAATCCTGCCGCTGGCTCAAGGGGAAGATGCAGGCGGCATAGGCAATGCGGTCGCCCTTGATGATGACGCCGCCGTCGTGAATGGCGTTGTTGGGAAAAAAGATCGTTTCCAGCATCTCCGGGGTGGCTTCGCAATCCACCAGCAGCCCCGACTCGGTGGCTTCCTGCAATTGGATGGATTGCTCGATGGCGATGAGCGCGCCGATGCGCACGTCGGCCAGGCGCTCGACGGTCTGGATGATGACTTCGATGTTCTCGCGCTGTTCGCGCGTGGCGTTGAAGAGCGGATGGGTGCCCAGTTCGGCCAGAATGCGGCGCAGTTCCGGCTGGAAAATAATCAGGACGGCGACGGCGGCAAAGGCGACGAAGGAGCGCAGGAGCCAGTTCAACACCTCCAGTTGCAACACCTGGGCCAGCAGGGTCAAACTCAGCAGGAGCAGGACAAAGCCGTAAACGACCGGCGCCCCGCGCGTGCCGCGCACAAAGTTGAGGCTGAAATAAATGGCCACCGAAAGAATGGCAATTTCCAGCACGGGCCGCCAGCCGTCATTTATGTCGTGGAGAATGCTATGCATCAATTTGCCCTTCCATCAGGCAACGGGTCAACTCCACCGCCTGCCGGGTCGCGGCCACGTCATGCGTGCGGATGATCCCCACGCCCTGCTGCGCCGCCCAGCAGGCGCAGGCCAGGGAGGCCGGCAGCCGCTCCGGCGGGGCGGCCCCGGACATCTGGCCCAGGAACGATTTGCGGGAGGCTCCCAGCAAGAGCGGGCGCTGCCATTTTGTAAAAGCGCCCAGGTGGGCCAGCAATTGCAAATTATCCTCCCGCCGCTTGCCAAAACCAATCCCCACATCCAGCGCCACCTGCTCGGCCGGCAGGCCGCACCCGGCCAGCCGGGCCAGGCGTCCGCCAAAAAACTCGTTCACCTCCGCCACCACATTCTTGTAAACAGGATTAAGCTGCATGGTCTCCGGCGTGCCTTGCATGTGCGTCAGCACATAGCCGGCACCGCTTTGGGCGGCGACGCGCCACATCTCCTCGTCGTCGCGGTTGGCGGCGATGTCATTGACCAGGCTGGCGCCGGCGCGCAACGCCGCCCGCGCCACCGCCGGTTTGATCGTATCAATGGAGATGGCAATGGCAAGCTTGCCCGCCAATTGTTCGATCACCGGAATGACCCGCCGCAACTCCTCCCCTTCCGGCACCGGCCTGGCTCCGGGCCGGGTGGATTCTCCGCCAATGTCAATGAAGTCGGCTCCTTCGCCGGCCAGTTGCAGCGCGCGGGCCACGGCCCGGTCGGTGGAAAAATACTCCCCGCCGTCGGAAAACGAATCCGGGGTCACATTCACCACACCCATGAGCAGGGCGCGGCCGGGAAAGGCATATTCAAATTGGCGGGCGCGCAACAGCATTTATCCGGCGCTGCCAACTCGCGCAGGCCGGCATAAACTATGAACCTCCCCGGCGGGCGCTGTCAACGCCCGCGAGAAAATTACCGGAAAAAAAGCCGCCGGTCATGCGCCAGGGACGCCGGGGAAAGGTGGGGTCCCGGCCAGCCGGGACTGCCCGCCGTCGGGCCTTGGGAGAGGAACCGACGTCGCACCACCTTCGTGCGGCGGGTCCCGATAATTCGGGACCCGCCCTGCCACCCGTGACTGGCGCATTACGGCGGCGCGCGGGGCTAGTTTTTGACTGCGGCGTAATTCTTGGCCACCTCAGCCCAGTTGACGACGTTCCAGATGGCCTTGAGATAATCGGCCCGGCGGTTTTGATACTTCAAATAGTAGGCGTGCTCCCAAACGTCCACGCCAAAAATGGGCTGGCCTTCGCAACCGGCCACGCCCCGGCCCATGATGGGGTTGTCCTGGTTGGCGGTGGAACAAACCTCCAGCTTGCCGCGATTGACCACCAGCCAGGCCCAGCCGCTGCCGAACCGGGTGACGCCGGCCGTCTCGATTTTCTCCTGGAACGCGGCAAAACTGCCGAAGGTTTTGGCAAGGTCATCGCCCAGCGGGCCGGAGGGGGCACCGCCCGCGTTGGGTCCGAGCATTTTCCAGAACAGCGAATGATTGGCGTGGCCGCCGCCGTTGTTGCGCACGGCGGTGCGAATCTCCGACGGAACCGCCTTGAGATTGCTGATCAACTGTTCGACCGTGGTAGCTTCCAGTTCCGGCTTGCCGGCGATGGCCTTGTTCACATTGTTGACGTAAGCGGCGTGGTGTTTGTCATGGTGGATTTCCATGGTGAGCGCATCCAGGTGCGGCTCAAGCGCTTCTTTGGGATAGGGCAGGGGAGGTAATACGTATGCCATAGTTTTTGCGTGTTAATGTTTAGAGTTCAAATTTCGTTGCCGCATGGGCAATTTCACTGTCAACGACCCTTTAAAAATAGCAGACCTCCGCCCGAACACAAGCGCGGCGTTTTCGCTCGCGGCCGGAAGCATTTCACTCTGTTGGGCAACCGCCTCCTAATCTTAATCTTAATCCTAATCTTAATCTCCTTCGGGCAACCGGTTCATGCGGATTAAGATTAGGATTAAGATTAGGATTAGGAGACAGAAAGCGCCACCTAAAAAAGTGAAATGCGCCCGGCCGGCCCGGCCCGGCCACCAGCCGGTCTTGGCCATTACAAAAAAAACCGCATTTTTCCCTTGCACTGTTACCCGGTTAGTATTACCGTGGTAACTGTTATGACCAATCCAAGGATCCATCGCCTCGGCGATCTGCAACTCAAAATCATGAAGGCGCTTTGGGACCGCCCCGAAGCCACCGTCTCCCAAGTCCACCAAACCGTTTCGCCCGACGGCGGCCTGGCCCACTCCACCATCGCCACCATGCTGCGCAAGATGGAGGGGCGCGGGCTGGTCAAACACCGCCTGCTGGACCGCAAGTTCCTCTACCGCGCCCTGGTGCGGGAGGAGGTGGTGGCGCGCAAGATGTCCGAGCATTTCATCGAGGGCCTTTTCGAGGGCAGCCTGGCCGACATGGTGGCCCACCTGCTCCAAACCCGGGACATCAGCCGCCAGGAGTTGGAACGGCTGGAAAAACTCATCGCGGAGCAAAAAAGGAAATTATGATGACGCCGGATTTGCCTTTTTGGACGCGGCTGCTGGCCCACATCGCGGTGGAGGCGGCTTGCGTGGTGGGGATTGCTTTGCTCCTGGACAGGCTCATTCGCCCGGCGTTTTGGCGGCGCGCCTTGTGGCAAAGCGCGGCCGTCTGCCTCTTGCTCTTGACCGCCTCCGATCTGAGCGGTTTTGGCCGCGGCCTGGCCTCTTTTGTCTTCGGCCACGCGCGCCCGGAACAAAAATTCGCCGTCTGGACCAGCCCCGTGGAAGCCGCGCCAATGCCGCTGCCACCGCCGCCGCGCTCCTTCGCGCCCGCTCCGGCCGCCGTTACCCTGCCCGTGGTCAAACCTGAAATCGCCCGGCCTGTTTGGTGGCCCGGCCTGCTCTGGCTCGGGGGCGGATTGGCCGTTCTGGGCCGTGTGGCTGCGGCGCAGATTCTTTTCATTTCGCTTCGCCGCCGCCGGCCCCATCTGGCCCGCGGCGATTTGAACAACCGCGTCGCCGCCATCCTGCAACGGCTGGCGGTGCGCCGTAAAATCCGCCTGCTCCAGTCTCCGGGCCTGACCGGCCCGATTGCCTTTGGCATACTGCGGCCCAGCGTCGGTCTGCCGGTGGATTTCGCCGCCAAATTCAGCCGCGCCGAGCAAGACGCCATGCTGGCGCATGAGCTGGCCCATCTGGCGGCGCGCGATCCGCTCTGGTATTTGCTGGCGGACGTGAGCAGCGCGGCGTTGTGGTGGCATCCGCAGGCCTGGTGGGCGCGCCGACGGCTCCATCGCGCCAGCGAACTGGCCGCCGACGAAGCCGCCGCGATTTTCCCCGACGGCCCCGGCGCGCTGGCCCGGTGCCTGGTGAGCTTGGGGAAGCAAATGACCGGGTTTCCCGCCGCGAGCCGGATGGGCGTGGAAGGCGGCGGTTTCCGTTCCAATCTGGCCGAGCGTGTGCAACGTCTGCTTCGCCTGGCGGACACGGCGCGGCAACCGTCTTATGGCTGGCGCGCCCATGCCGCGAGATTCGGTGTCATCATCGCCATTTCCGCCGCCGCCGTTGGGCTGTCCGGCTGTCTGCAAAACCGCGATGCCGTAAAGCAACCGACCTTGCAGGCGAACTTGAGCCAGGCCTGGGACGCCTCGCCCGCCGCGACCGTCTGGCATTCCGCGCTGCCGGCTGGAAAACCCGAACCTCCCGCGCCAAAAGCGATTACCGCCCTGCCGGTCAAATTTGAGTTGGGGGTCGTTGCAGCCGGCCAGCCGGGCAGTCCGCCGGTTCCCAACGCTGAGGCCAACGCCAGTCAACTGGGCGCTGGGTATGAGATTACCTTCAACTCGCATCCGCGAGTTCGGAACGCCGCCGCTAACACCGATCAGACTGGCACTAGCAATGGCCGCGAGGCCATCGTGCGCAAGCTGCAAAACATCAAATTGGGCGAAGTGCCGGACGGTTTTGAACAAGGATTACCGCTGAGTGAAGTGCTGAACATCCTGACCAGGCTCGCCATCTCAAAGGACATTGACCACACCGGCGTCAATTTCCTGTTCAATCCGCGCGTCGGCGGCAACGCGGCAGGGGAACTCGTTGACCCCGGCACCATCACCATAAAAATCACTCCGCCCCTCAGAAACGTGAACTTGCTGCAAATGTTGGACGCGATCCGCCATACGGCCGACCAGCCTATTGACTTTTCGGTGGCCGATTACGCCGTGTGGTTTTTCGTCAAACCGCCGGCGAACGCCGCGCTGGAAAGCAGGCTTCAGCCCTTGCTTAATCCCGGTCCCGGCACAAGCCAGGAACGCCAGGCTGTCATGAGCAGACTGCAAGACCTCACCATGAAGGAACAGCCGTCCGGTTTTGAACAAGGCCTGCCGTTGAGTGAAGTGCTGAACATCTTGAACAAGCTCTCCATCTCAAAGGACGCTGACCACAGCGGCGTCAATTTCCTGTTCAATCCGCGCGCCGGCGCCAACGCGGCCGGGGAGCTGGTTGACCCCGGCACCATCACCATAAAAATCACTCCGCCCCTCAAAAACGTGACCCTGTTGCAACTGTTGGACGCAATTCGCCAAATGGCTGACCAGCCCCTTGACTTTTCGGTGACAGATTACGCCGTGTGGTTTTTCGTCAAACCACCGGAGGCCGCGCCGCCGGAAATCAGGACTCAGCCCGTCCCTCTTCCCAGTCCCGCAGCGAAGCAGGGCAATCTCGCGCCGCAGGTAGCGCCCGAACCTGCGCTTCCTCCCAATGCGTTGAAGGCGATGCAAACTCCCACCAATGGAGCGGCCACCACGGAGGTCTTCTTGCTCCGATACGCTGATGCCAAGGCCGTCGCCTCTGCATTGAAGGATGTTTTCAACGCTCCAGACTCCAGACGCGGCGGCGGCGTTGCGGCTGCCGGCGGACGCCCCGGGCGCGCCGCGGCTCGCCTCAATGCGGTCGCGGATGACAGGAACAACGCCGTCTTGGTCAGCGCCCCTGGAGACTGGATGCCTGGCATCTCCAACATCCTGCTCAAGCTGGATATTCCGCAAGAAGACACCGTCCAGATCAAACTTTTTAAACTCCGTAGTGCCGATTGCACCGACGTGGCCAACCACCTGCTCGCCCTTTTCCCCGAACCAAAACTCCAGGCCAACCAGCCGAACCGAAACGGAGGCCGGGGCGCTACTCTCAAGGAGCAAGCCGCCGTCAACGCCGTGCCTGATCCGCGCACCCACTCAGTCCTGGTCACCGCTTCAAAAGATACCATGGTCCAAATCACGAGAATCATTGACGAGATGGACAACGAACCGGCCCGGTCTGGGAAGTCATCTTCGCCGGCCGTGAAAGGTCAAGAGCCGCCTGAGCCAGCTTCGCTGGAAACGCGGATGTTTCATGTCAGCCCCGATATTTTCGTCCGGGGATTGGAAAAAATGTCTCCGCAAATCCCTGCCGGACAAAGCAATGCACCCGAAGGAGCCAGAATCGCCGACAGCGGAATCGGCGGCGGCGGGTTGGCTGGCGGAACTGGAGGCATCGGAGGAGGTATTGGCGCCGGGCTTGGAGGCCCTCCTTTTAGCACCCTCACCAACGCAACGGCTGGTCGCGGCGGAGTTGTAGTTCCGCTTGGAGGCCCTCCTTTTAGCACCCTCACCAACGCTACAAAGGATAACCTTATGGTGAGCCGCTATTTTACGAGCCTGGGCATTAACCTGACCAATAATGGGGCGTTCGTTTTTTTCAACAACCGCACTGGCGACATCCTGGTCCGAACCACGGCGCACGATTTGGATGCGGTGGAACGGGTCATCCAACTGCTCAACAAAACCCCGCCCCAAGTCCAGATTGACGTCAAGTTCGCCAGCATGCCAGTGGGAGGTTACAAAAGCTTGGGCCAGGACTGGCCGACGACAAACGCCACCCTGCTTACAAACAGCCCCACCATCCTCGATTCGTTGAATGACCGGCAGTTCCGCAGCGTCATCAACGCCATTGAACGAAAAAACGGAGCGGATATACTCAGCGCGCCCCGAGTGACAACGGAGAGCGGGCGAGCGGCGCATATCGCCATCCCAGACATCTTTGCGCCTGGCGACACCAACTATTTCCCGGAGACCGGTCCGACCGTGGACGTTCTTCCCACAGTTTCCGCGGACGGCTTCTCCATCCAAATGCTAATCATCCCCAGCTCCACGGAATTCGTCGGATATGATAACCCGGTGACGGCGCATTTGCCCGTGCCTCATTACCGTCTGAGACAGACGGTGATCACGACAAATGTTTTCGATGGCAATACGCTTGTCCTGCGCCCTCTCCCGGCGGAGAACGCCACCAACCAAAACCCGGTGTTCCTGATCTTCATTACGCCAACGCTCATTGACCCCGCCGGCAACCGCCTCCACACGGCCGAGGAGATGCCCATGGCCCGGCCACAGCCAGTCCCCAACCCTCCAAAATAGGGCCGTGGCTAGAGCGTTTCCATAAATGATATAGCTTGACTGGGGCGAGAGGGCTGGCAGGCTTGAGCCATGCGAGCGATACCCGTGTCTGCGCGCGAGCGCATCCTGCAACTCTATGAACAAGGCAAAAGCACCCGCGAGATCGCGGACTTTTTCGGCTTTTGCGTGGCGGCGGTGCGCCGGGTCCGACAGCAGTTCCAAGAGCGCGGCACGCTCCAGCCGCAAACCCATTTGTGCGGGCGCAAAACGCTGCTGAACGCCGGACGCCAGGCTCGCCTGCAAAAGCTGGTGGCGGCCCAGCCCGACGCGACGTTGGCCGAGTTGGGGGCGCGTCTGGACCGCCCTTTCGGGACCTCCACTGTGGATTTGTGGCTGCGCAAACTGGGGTTGAGCTATAAAAAAAACGCTCTGCGCCGCCGAGCAGAACCGTCCGGACGTGGCCGAAAAGCGGGCCCATTGGCATGAGCGTCTGGCAAGTGACCCACCTGCCCGACTGGTCTTCGTGGATGAAAGCGGGGCCAACACCAAGATGACCCGTTTTTGCGGGCGGTCACCCGTGGGCCGAAGACTGGCGGCCCACGTCCCGCAGGGACATTATCAGACCACCACCCTGGTCTGCGCCATTCGTCTGGCCGGGCCTGCGGCCCCCTGCCTCTTTGAGGGGGCCATGGACGGGGAAATGTTTTTGGCCTGGATCCAGCAGGGGCTGGTGGTGGAGTTGCGCAAGGGTGACTTGGTCATCATGGACAACTTGGCCACGCATAAGGTGACCGGAGTCCGCCAAGCCATCGAAGAGGCCGGGGCAACGCTGCTGTATCTGCCGCCCTATTCGCCAGACTTTAATCCCATCGAAAATATGTGGAGCAAGGTCAAACAAATTATGCGAGGTCTCGCGCCGCGAACCGCCAAGGAACTGCTCCAAGCGGCGAAGATTGCCTTTGAAGCCATCTCCACCGCCGATTGCCGGGGCTTCTTTTTAAACGCCCGCTACGCTACATGATTTATGGAAATGCTCTAATCCAATTGTTGTAGTGTCGGCGCTGCGCGCCGATTTCCGCAATTTCCGTATTTTCCCTTTGACAAAGCCGCCCTTAAAGCCTAATCTTCCCTACGTGAAAAGGGCGGTCAATATGGAGTCGGTGAGCTTCAGTCCCGCGTTTGGATCGGGGACGATTCCATACATAACCAATTCACTGTACTTTGAGGTTCCCGGCGCATTTCCTGTCCTCCGCAGCTTTCAGCGAAGGAAGATGAGCCTTTTTGCGGCAAATAAACTCAAGTGCCTTTCCATGAACCATTTACACGCCAAAATGAGTTTTCCGGGTCAAACCAAGTCAAACCTGGTCAAGGTAGTTTTTTGAACCTCCGTGCCCATCTTTCCATCGCTCCAATACATAACCATTTCACTTATGTATTAGCCAAAGAGAACCACAGATGAACGCGGATGAGCACCGGTTCAGCGGCACAGAACAGCGGGTTTCTCCGGACGCTTTCCGGCCACAGGTCGCTGGTGCCAGCTTCACACAGAAAAAAGCACATTATCGCCCCGCCCCATCCGTGTCTATCCGTGTCCATCGGTGGTTCCTATTGCATTTTTCCGGCTCAGTCTTTAGCCAATCCCCAGGTAGGGACGCCGTCCCGATTCGGAATCGGGATCCGGGTCGGCGCAGCGCGCCGACCCTCCCAAAAATCCAGATGCGCCAACTCAAGACTCTCCCAATTTGGGATTGCGTAACTTGGCCGTCTGGATAAACTGGCCGAACCCAAAAGCCATGAGGACTATCAATTTATGAACGATGCCATCAATCGCCGCCTGTTTTTGAAGAAGGCCGGAACCGCGGGCCTCGGCCTCAGCGTGGCCGGTTATTTCGCCTCGTCGTCCGACAGTTGGGCGCAGACGCCCCCCGCCACGGGACGCACCCTCGGGCCGAACGACAAAATCACCGCCGCGGTCATCGGCACCAACGGCCGGGGCCTGGCCCATGTGGATTGCCTCCTCGCCCTGAAAGGTGTGGAAATCTCCCATATTTGCGACGTGGACGACCGCGCCATCGCCAAGGGCATCAAGGCCGCCGCCAAAGGGCAGCAGACCGCGCCGAAAGGCGCCAAGGATTTTCGGAAGCTGCTGGAAGACAAAACCATTGACGCTGTCACCATCGCCACTCCCGACCACTGGCACGCGCCCATGGCCATCCTGGCGCTGCAGGCCGGCAAGCATGTCTATGTGGAAAAGCCGTGCAGCCACAACCCGCGCGAGGGGGAATGGCTGGTCGAGGCGGCGGCGAAAAGCAAGGGCCTCTGCCAGATGGGCAGCCAGCGCCGCTCCTTTCCCAACACCCAGGCCGCCGTCAAGGCCATTCGCGAGGGGATGATCGGCAAGGCCTACATGGGCCGTTGCTGGTATGTCAACGACCGCAAATCCATCGGCCACGGCAAGCCGGTGGCGGTGCCGGAGTGGCTCGACTATGAATTGTGGCAGGGTCCCGCCTTGCGCCGCCCTTACATGAGCAACCTCATTCACTACAACTGGCACTGGTTTTGGAATTACGGCACCGGTGAGGCCCTTAACAACGGCACCCACGAAGTGGATGTCTGCCGCTGGGCCTTGGGCCTGGATTTTCCCGCCCGCGTCACCTCAAACGGCGGCCGTTATGCTTTTCAGGACGACTGGGAAACGCCCGACACCCAGGTCATCAGTTGGGATTTCGCGGCGGGCAAAACCATGACGTGGGAAGGCCACAGTTGCAACAACCACCCCATTGAAGGGCTGGAACGCGGCGTCATCATCTACGGCACCGGCGGCTGGGCATTGCTCGAAGGCGACAATTGCAAAATTGTGGACAACTCCCGCAAGACGCTTCTCCAGCTCAAAAGCGGCGTGGTGGCCGATCCCACCAACACCATCAGCGCCACCGGCGCCGACATGGACACCCTCCATTTCAAAAACTTTGTGGACGCCATCCGCCTGGGCACGCCGCTGACCGCCCCGGTCAGCGAAGGCCACAAGAGCGTGGCCATGCTGCAACTGGGCAACATCGCCTGGCGCACCGGCCGCGCCCTCGATCTGGACAGCAGCAACGGCCACATCAAGAACGATGCCGAAGCCGCGAAATTGTGGGGGCGCGACTACGCGCCCGGTTGGGAGCCGAAGGTTTGACCCCCATTCCGCCCCCTCATAATCTTAATCCTAATCTTAATCTTAATCTTAATCTCTTCCGAACCCAATATTTGACACCCAGCCAACTCAAACCCTGCCATGAAAAAATTACCCGCCCTCGCCTGCCTTGCCCTGCTCGCCAGCCTCTCCCCGGTGCGCGCCGCCGCCGCCGCTGCGCCCACGGACGCCGAGAAGCTGGGCTGGACCCTGGCGCTGCACTCCTATTCCTTCAGGCTGTTCACCATCTTTGACGCGATAGACAAGACCGCCGCGCTGGGGATCAAACACATGAGCATTTCGGGAAGCGTCCTGCTCTCCGGCACCAATCCGGTCACCACGGTCAACGTGGCGGACAAGGACATGGAGGCGATCAAGGCCAAAATGCTGTCCGCCGGGATCAGTTGGCCGTTCGTCAACATTGGCGTGGTGCAACTGCCGGCCAACGAGGCGCAAAGCCGCAAGGTCTTCGAGTTTGCGCGCAAGTGGGAAATACCCATCCTCGTGGCCGAGCCGAATCCCAATGCGCTGGATGTGGTGGAAAAGCTGTGCAAGGAATACAACATCAAAGTCGCCATCCACGAGCATAAAAAACCCAATCAATACTGGGACCCGCAGTTCGTCCTCAACGCCATCAAAGGCCGCGGGCCGCTCATGGGCGCCTGCGCCGATGTGGGCCATTGGGTTCGGTCCGGATTGGACCCGGTGGAATGCCTGAAGAAGCTCGACGGGCATGTCCTGGCCGTTCATTTCAAGGACCTGGCGGAGAAGGACCCCAACACCCACGATGTCCCCTGGGGCACCGGCGTCTGCAATTCCAAGGGCCTGCTGGAAGAACTCAAGCGCCAGCAATTCCACGGCGCCATCTGCGTGGAATACGAATATCACTGGACAACCTCCAGCCCGGAGATCGCCCAGTCCGTCAAATTCTTCAACGCCACCTGCGCCCAACTGGCCGCGCCGCTGACCAAATGAAACAGACCTGTTCCCGCCGCCGCTTTCTCAAAGTTTCCGCGCTGGCCGCCGGCGCGGCCGCCTGGCCCGGCCCGTCCCTCTTGCGGGCGCAGCCCGCGCCCAAACTCAACATCGCCATGATCGGCGTGGGCGGGCAGGGACTTTCCCGGCTCAAGGAAGCCCTGCAATGCGGCGCCAACATCGTGGCCCTGTGCGACGTGGACGATAAAATGATCGCCGCCGCGCGCCAGGCCACCGCCGCCACCCTGGGCAATCCCAATTCCTACGTTGACTTCCGCAAAATGCTGGAATCCGAAAAAAGTCTTGACGGAGTGATTATCGCGACGCCGGATCACTGGCACGCGCCCGTCTGCCGGGCGGCCTTTGCCGCCGGCAAGCACATTTTTTGCGAAAAGCCGCTCGCCCACGCCATTTCCGAAGTGCGCGATTTGCGCGAGCGGGCCGGCCGCTCCAAGGTGGTCACGCAGATGGGCAACCAGGGCAGCGCCACCGAAACCATGCGCCGCGGCATTGAACTGATTCAAGGCGGCGCCATCGGGCAGGTCCGCACCGTCCATGTCTGGGTGGCGAAAAGCGGCTCCTTCAAGCCCGGCCAGGCGGCCCCGACCGGTGAGGACCCCGTGCCCGACGGGCTGCATTGGGACAATTGGATTGGCCCGGCCTCCTTCCATCCCTACAAAAAAACCATCTATCATCCCAAGGCCTGGCGGGCCTGGTACGATTTTGGCGGCGGCTCAATGGCGGACTGGGGTTGCCACGGCTTAAACCTTCCCTTCCGCGCCTTGAACCTCGGTTACCCCGCCGAAATCGAAACCGACATGCAGGGCGAAATCTCCGCCTGCTATCCCAAGGACGTGCGCATCCACTTCGACTTCGCCGCGCGCGGCGCCTTGCCGGCGGCGACTGTTTGGTGGTATGACGGCGGGCGGCTGCCGCCGACGGACGCGATGCCAAAGGCGATGACCGATTTCCTCGGAGAAATGCCGAATGCCGGCGTGTTAATTCTTGGTGACAAAGGATATACCTTTGGCGACCCGCACGCCGGAGCGCGCTTCATCCAGTTGAACGATGAAAAGGATGTGTCGCCCATCACCAATCATCCCGCCACCCGCGGCATTGCCAAGTCCCTGCCGCGCGTGCGGGGGCACATGCAGGAATGGCTGGCCGCCTGCCGGACCGGCGACAAAGCAACCCCCTACTCCAATTTTGAACTGGCCGGGCAACTGACCGAAACCGTTCTCTCCGGCGTCGTCGCCCTTCGTGCCGGCAAAAAGCTGCAATGGGACGGTCCGGGCATGCGGGCCGTCAACGATCCCGAAGCCGCCCAATTCATCCAAGCCAAATACCGCGCCGGCTGGATATAAGATTAGTTGTTACCGTGAGACATTTTGTCCTCTTTCCGAACGAGGGACGTGTGGTGGCGGGTGAGATACCATTCACATCGGACGTATCGGACGAAATACCGAAACGTGTCGTTTATAATGGTAAAACCTACTCTATGCTTGGACAAATAGACTTTTTTGATCATCTGGTTGACCGTCAAGAGCGCGTTGTTGGCTTCCATTTTATGTGTGTCCGAGATAAGGCGGCCGAACTTGCCTTGCAGTGGCTTGTCGAACACACCGTCAACACCTATCGCGACGAGATCGCATTTCAGATTTGTTTGTCCGAAAAGACCGAGGAATTAACCAGCGATTGTTGTCAGGCATTTTTCGGTCTCGTGTTCGGCGCACAGCCTGCACGGGAGCCGATAATCGTGTTACCAGACTGTATCGCTTGGGCGCATGAGACTCTTGGCTTTGATCTTCAGCGCGAAAACGTGCCAGTGGGCTGCTGGTGATTGTGCGTAGCGAGGCAAATTGACAGCGTGCTTTTCCGGGTTAAATTTGCCGCAGTCTATCCATGAAAGCTTGCTCGCTGCCCTGGCCAATTGGGCTCTGCCTCCTTGTCGCCGTGTTTTGGCTGGGCGGCACGACGTTTCCCGCGCTGGCCAATTGGCCCGGCGGCACCGACGGCACCGGCCCCAGCGTCGTGCTGCTCGATAATGGCAACGGCACCGTCACCATGTCCAACGGCATCGTCTCCATCCTTTGCACCACGAATGGGGCGACCATCAACCAGATCAACTACACTTACAACAACGGCGGCGGCCCCACCACCACCCAGTTGCTCAACGGCGGCCATAATGGCGGCCAGTTGTATTGGGAACTGGGCGGCTTCGGTTCCGGCAGCTTTGTCTATTCGCCCGTGGCCAGCGGCGGCGACTACGCCGAAATGGACCTCCTCACCACCTCCGCCAACAACGGCGCCGTGGACATTCATTTCTCCATGCTCCGGGGCTCGCCCGGCTTTTACGTCACCGCCATTTGGAGCCACCGCAGCGTGGACGCCGCCATGAGCATGGGCGAAACGCGGGATAACATCTATGCGGGCAGCATGTTCAACTGGATGTGCGTGGACTCCCGGCGCAACCAATTAATGGAGGTGTCCGGCGGCTCCGCCATCGGCGTGTACGGCGCTCCGGTGGAGGTTTCAATTTGGACCAACGGACTCTACGCCGGGCGCTACGAGGACAAATACAAATACAGCGCCGACTTCGGCGCGCAACGGGTCTGGGGTTGGGCCAGCGTCAACGCCTCCACCGGCAGCGGCGGGCTTAATGTCGGCCTGTGGAATGTCCTGGCCAGCACCGAATATTATAATGGCGGCCCCATGAAGCGGGAGCTGATGTCCCACATCGGCACCACCATCCTCAACATGACCCATGGCGGCCATTACGGCGGCGGCCAGGATGGCAACTGGGCTGCCTGGGAAGTTTGGACCCAGGTTTACGGGCCATGGTTTATTTATTGCAACCACGTGACCAACACGCTCACCAATCCCGCCCAGGCCGCCGCCGCCCTCTACGCCGACGCCCAGGCGCAGGCCGGCGCCGAGGCCGCCGCCTGGCCCTACAGTTGGCTCACCAACGCCAATTATGCCCCGGCCTCCAGCCGCAGCGCTGTCTCCGGCCAAATCGTCATCAACGACACCTATAACACCAATGCCTCCGCCGCCGGCCTTTGGGTGGGCCTCATCCAGCAACCTTCCACCACCGACGGAATCTATGACTTTCAGGATTGGTGCAAGTGCTGCCAGTTCTGGGTCAAGAGCGGTCCCGACGGCGTTTTCACTGTCTCCAACGTCATTGCCGGCGCCAACTACACCCTCTATGCCTTCGGCCCCGGCGCGGCCGGGATGTTCATGTCGCAAAATCAAATCGGCGGCAATCCGGACCTGACCTTCAACCTCCCGGCCGCTCCTTTCAGCGTCACCGTCACCGGCGGCGCCACCAACAATTTGGGCGCGGTCACCTGGACCCCCACCCGCGTCGGCCCCACCGTCTTTGAAATCGGCTATCCGAACCGGACCGCCGAGTACAAGTTTCGCCACAGCGATGATTGGTGGGTGGGCGACATCGGCCCCAGTTCCAACGCGCCCAGCCCCATCTGGAGCAAATACTTTGAGTACCCCTTCGACTTTCCCAACGGACCCAGCTACGCGGTGGGCCAAAGCCGGTGGTCCACCGACTGGAACTTCTGCCAGCCCGCCGTGTTCAACTCCTCGGGCGGCGCCAGCAGCTCCAGTTCCACCATTGCCTTCAATCTGGCCTCGGCGCCCGCCGGCGGCGCCAGCGCCTCGTTTTACATGGCCACCGCTTCCGATTTCACCGGGCCAATTGTCGTCAGCGTCAATGGTCATAATCTGGGCAGCACCAGCGGTGTGACTTCCACTCCCAACGCGAATGGCTCCGGTGGTTACAGCCCGGCTTTCTCCGGCGGCAACGACGAAAGCGACACCACCATTCGCGAGGGGATTCACGGTTGCTATTCAGACGAGCGCATCACTTTTCCCGCGACCTTGCTCACCTCCGGCCCGAACACCATCACCATCAAAATGAATGGCGGCGGCGCCGAAGACCACATCATGTATGATTACATCCGCCTGGAACTGTCTGGCTACGTGCCGCCGCCGCCTGCCGCCGTCACCGCCTGGCCCGGCAACAACTGCAACTTGCTCAGTTGGCCGGTCACGCCCGGCGCCACCAGCTACAACATTCTGCGCTCCACCACTTCCGGAAGTGGTTATGCCGGCATTGCCACAGACGTGCCCGGCCCGGTCTGCGGCAGCGGCTCCAACAACGCCACTTACCTCGACACCAACGCACTCGACGGCACGGCTTACTATTACATTGTCCAATCCGTCAACCCCGTCGGCGCGAGCGCCGGCTCCCCTGCGAGCGCCGCCGCCACACCCTCGGCCGCCATCACCACCTCTGCCCCGGCCGCGCCCACCGGTCTGGCTGTCACGGTGGCCCACACCAACGTCACCCTCACCTGGAGTCCCTCCTCCGGCGCGAATTACTACTCGGTCTGGCGCTCCACCCTGGCGGACACCGGAGGCGGCGCCTCCAACATCCTCAGCACCAATATTCTTGACAACACCATCAGTACCGCCGCCTACAGCGACACCCGGCTGACCGACGGCGCCTACTACAGCTACTCCGTCACCGCCGCCAATGCCGCCGGCGCCAGCCCCAATTCCGCCTGGATCAACGCTACACCCCGGCCGGCGCCGCCGGCCGGCGCTCCGGCCAATTTCACCGTGACCACGGCCACCACCTCCTCCAACCAGCAAGCGACCTTGAGTTGGTCGGCCGTGAGCGGGGCGGTGGGTTACATCATCGAGCGATCCGCCGGCTCCGCCGGCCCATTTGCCTTCGCCAGCAACTTCGTCGTGAGCCTGACCGAAACTAGTTACACCGACGCCGCCCTGCCCCTGGGCACGGCTTATTACTACGTCGTCATCGCCGTCAACGCGGGCGGCGTTTCGCCCAATTCCACCATTATGGGCACCGCCCTCATCCCGCCCGCTCCCGCCAGCCTGAACGCGATCCCCGGCAACGCCCAAGTCACCTTGCTCTGGCCCGCCGCGCCCGGCGCCGCCAGCTACGTCATCAAGCGCGGCACCAGCTCCGGCAATGAAACCGCCACCGTCGCCTCGGGCGTCGCCGGCGCCAGCTACACCAACACCGGCCTCAACAACGGCACGACTTACTATTACGTCGTCGCCGCGACCGCCAGCGGCGGCACCGGCCCGCCTTCCCCCGAAGCCAGCGCGACCCCAAGCGCCACCATTTCAACTTCGACCTGGATTTGGACCGGCGCGGCCAGCACCGCCTGGGACACGACCACGGCCAACTGGATAAATGGCGGCAGCGTGGCGGTGTATGCCGACGGTGACCCTGTCGCTTTCGATGACTCGGCCGCGACCACCACCGTGGCCATCACCGGCGCGGTTTACCCCGCCTCCGTCACCTTCTCCAACGCCACCGCCGCCTACACCTTGAGCGCGGGCGGGGCGGGCATCTCCGGCCCGTCGGGCATTGTCAAGACCAATTCAGGCGTGGTCACCGTCACCAGCGCCAACGCTTGCACCGGGGGCACGGTGATCCATGGCGGCATGATTACCCTTTCCGGCGCCAACGGCAGCGCCGCTTTCACCGCCGCCCTCGGTTCCGGCCCCGTCACCCTCAACATTGGAGGCGAACTCCAACTGGCCCCGCCGGGCGGCAGCGCGGGAAAAACTTCCAGCACCTTCAGCAACAACTTTGTGCTCAACGGCGGCACCCTCTATGGCAACGACGGCCAGGAACATCTCACCGGCTCCATCGCCGTCAACGCCGCCTCCTCCCTCCTGCGGCAGTGGGACAACTCCACCGCCGATCAAACCAAGGCCCTGCTGTGCGACGGCCTGCTTTCCGGCGCCGCCGCCCTGAACCTGTCCGGCACCGGCGGCTACACCAGTCAGGGCGCCAGAATCTGGATTGACAACCCCGCCAATACCTACAGCGGAACCATCACCGTCAACGCCGGCACCGCCCTGGGCGGATTCGCCCTGGCCCTGGGCGCGAACAACGCCCTGCAATTCGCCACCGTCAACCTGCAAGGCGTCCGCCCCGCCGCCAGCACCGACGCCACCCTCCTCTACGGCGTGGAATTTCTGGCCGGCCAGGACGCCCCGGTCCTCGGGGGGTTGCAAGGCAGCGGCAACATCGCCCTGGCCGATCTGGGCGGCGCATCCGTGGTATTGACAGTTGGCGGCAATAACACCTCCGGCGCCTTCTCCGGCATCTTGAGCGGCGCGGGCGGCCTGGCCAAGACGGGGGCCGGAACGCTGGCCCTGTCCGGCGCGAACACCTTCACCGGCGCAACCACCGTCCTGGCGGGCCAACTGCTGGTCAACGGATCGCTGGCTGCCGGCAGCGCCGTGACCGTCGCCGGCGGCGGCGTTCTCGGCGGCACGGGAACCGTCAACGGCCCAGTGACGATCCAGAGCGGCGGGGTCTTCTCTCCCGGCGGCTCTCTCGGCCAAATGAATTTCGGCAGCTCCGTCACCCTCTCCGCGGGCAGCACCAACCTTTTTCAAATCAGCCCGTCTCCCCTGGCCAACAATGCCGCCGTCATTGCCGGCGCGTTGACCAACGGCGGCGTCCTCATCGTCAGCAACAGTAGCGCCGCCGCTCCCGCCGCGAACCAAACCTTTTCACTCTTCAACGCCGCGAGCCACGACGGCGATTTCGCCGCGGTTATCCTGCCTCCCCTGCCGTTCGGCCTGGGCTGGAACACCAATCAACTCAACAGCGCCGGCGTCATCTCCGTCATCATCATCACCCGTCCCCTGATCGCGCCGCCCGTCCTTTCCTCTGGCGGCCTGGTTTTCGCTGGAACCGGCGGCGTCGGCTCCGCCCGTTACTATCTCATTTCCTCGACCGACCTCGTCACCCCGTTGAGCAACTGGAGCATCGTGGCCACCAACGTCTTCGACACCGGCGGCAACTTCATCTTGACCAATCCGCCCAACCCCGCCCAGCCTTTGCAATTCTTCCAACTGGAACTGCCCTGATTGGCCCGGCCATCAAGCATGGGTTGGAGGCCGTTTTTTTCCATGAGCTCGAGCCTGTGGCTCGACTTCGGCGCACAGCGCCAACACTACAACAATGAAACCAAGCCGCTGCCGGCTCATGCGCCGGTTTGACATTTGCGTCCGGCATCTCATCATGGGAGCGGTTGACCTGGTATTCCCGTTGGAATGACTGCTCCTGAAAAATTGTTGTGTGAACTGATCGCGCTGCCCAGCGTGAACCCGGCGTTTTTGCCCGCCCGCGATCCCTGCGCCGGCGAAGGCCGGGTCGCTGAGTTTTTGGCGGCCACCGCCGCCCAGGCCGGATTGGATGTCCATTTTCAAAACGTCCAACCCGGCCGCTCCAATTTGCTGGCCACTCTTCGGCCCTCGGGCCGGCCCCGCCACCGCCTCCTCCTGGCCCCGCACCTGGACACCGTGCCGGCAATGGCCGGGGAACAATATGTGCCGCGGCTGGCAGGCGCGCGCATTTACGGCCGGGGCGCCTGCGACACCAAAGGCTCGGTCGCCGCCATGCTCACCGCCTTGTGCCAACTGGCCAAACAAGGCCCGCGCCCGGCGGAAACGGAAATTGTTTTCGCCGGCCTGGTGGATGAAGAACACGCGCAGAGCGGCGCGCGCGCCCTGGCCGCCGGCGGCGGCACAGCGGATTTGGCCGTCGTGGGCGAGCCGACCCGGCTGCGCATTGTCACCGCCCACAAAGGCAGTCTCTGGCTGGGCCTGGCCACCCGGGGCAAATCGGCCCACGGCGCCCGCCCCGAACTGGGGCGCAACGCCGTCCATGAAATGGCGCAAGTGGTCTGCCTGCTGGAAACCCATTATGCGCGGCGCCTGCGCCGCCGGCGCCATCCGCTGCTGGGCCACGCCACCGTCAACGTCGGAGTCATCGCGGGCGGCACGCAGCCCAACATTGTGCCCGCGGCCTGCCGCATCAGCGTGGATCGCCGCACCTTGCCGGGGGAAACGGAAAAAGGCGTGCGGGCGGAAATGATGGCCTTGTTTCGCAGCCGGAACCTGCGCGTCACCATTGCGGACCAAAAGCAGGCGGCCTGCCTGCCCATGGAAACGGATTGCCGGCTGCCGCTGGTGCGCCAGTTCTTTCGCCTGGCGGGCCAGAAAAAAGCGGCGGGGGTGGATTATTTCTGCGACGCTTCCGTGCTGGCGCGGGCCGGGATTGCCAGCGTGGTGTTCGGGCCGGGGGACATCGCGCAGGCCCACACGGCGGAGGAGTGGATTGCGCGAAAGTCACTGGAGGCGGCGACGGCGCTGCTGGCCGGTTTTTTGCGGTCGCTGCCGTAAAACTGATGAGTTCCGAAAGCAAATCCTCTTTTTTCCGCCAAAGCGGCTGGATGGTGGTGTCCACCTTTCTGGGCGGCATCTTCATGGTCAGCGTCCAGATGGCGGCCCAAAACAGCCGGGTGATGGAAACCGCCGATTCCAACACCTTCATTGCCCTGCTCGGCCTTTTAATCATTTTTGGCGGGGTGCCCTCCGCCGCCCTGCAAACCATTTTTGCCCAGCAGGCGGCCGCGGCCGTGAGCGATGAAAAGACGCGGGAGTTGACGGCGACTTTGCGCGCCCTTCTCCGGACTATATTTTGGTTCTGGTTTGTCATCGCCGGCTTGATCATGATTTTCGCCGGATCCGCGGCTTCGGCCTTGGGGGTCAATGATCCGGCGGCGTTGCGCATCGTCATGCTAGCCGTGCTGGCGGTGATCTGCCTGCCCACCTTCAAAGGGGTGTTGCAGGGCCTGCACCGCTTCGCTCCGCTGGGCTGGCTGCAGATCATGGAAGGCGTCCTCCGCCTGGCCATATTTTTTCTCTTCGTGATGTGGCTCAAGTGGCGGGCCGCGGGAGCTGCTTGGGCGGTCTGCATTGCCGCCTATCTCACGCTGGCCCTGGCCATCTGGCGGACCCGCGATGTCTGGCGCGCCAAAACCTCCGCCTCCTTTTCCTGGAAGCCCTGGCTGATCCGGGGCGCGCCCCTGACCCTGGCCATGGGCACCTATGTTTGCATGTCCAGCCTGGATCGTGTCTTCACCAAGAGCCTCTTTTTTGATCCGTTCCCAGTCAAGTTGTACTATAACGCCATGCTGATCGGCTATGCCCTCGGCCAGTTCATCTCCCCAATCAGCTTGGTGATGTTTCCCACCATTGTCCGGAACCTGGCCCTGTCCAAAAAGACCGACGCCTTGCTCCTGACCCTGGCCGCGACCAGCATTTTTGGATGTCTGGCCGCGGTGGGATGCACTTTGTTTCCGCGACTGCCTCTGGCCGTTCTCCATTTCCGGCTGGAGGCCGCTCCCTTGGTCCCCTGGTTTGCGTGGTCGCTCCTGCCCCTCACCCTGGCCTATGTCCTCATGCTGAATTTGATGGCGCGGGGACGCTATTACGCCGCGCAGTGGCTCATTTTGGTTCCCGTGTTTTACGCTCTGGCGCTCCTGCTGCTCTCGCCGCTGATGGTGAAGATGGCCGACCTCACCGCCCTGGCGCGGGGAATGACCGATCCCAAGGAATTGCTCCAGATGCAGATTATGGCGGACCTCCCTGCCATGACGCGGGTGATCCAAACTCTGGGCTGTTCCAACCTGGCCTTGTTCGGCGTGGCGGCCTGGTTCACCTGGCGCAAGCCGGCTGAACGCAGTTTCGGATCCGGGTTCGGCGGGGGCGCGTGGAGTTTCCGATACAGCCAGTTTTCCACCGGGGCGAAAAGTTTCCGCAGCGGATTGAGCCGCGAATAAATCCAGCGCAGGCGGATGACCGACAGCAGCATGGTCAGCGAAGTCCGGCCCAGCGCCACCTTGGAGCCCACCTTGTCGGTCCACTCCGTCGGCACTTCCAAAACGCGCCAACCCTCCCGCTTGAGCAAGTAAAGAAGATTGATGTCAAAGGCCATGTCGGCAATGCAGAGGAAGGGATGGATTTTTTCCACGGCGGCGCGCCGCATCACTTTGGCGCCGCATTGGGTGTCCCGGATGTTCATGCCGAAAAAAAACTGCACGATGCCGTGAAAAACCCGGCTGGCAAATCGCCGCCGCCCCGCCTGCATCTGGTGCAGCACCGCCCCCGGCAGCCAGCGCGAGCCAATCACGCAATCCGCCTCGGGCATGTGCCGGATCAGGTCCAGAAACGCCGACGGGGCCGTGGCCCCGTCGGCATCCACGTAGCCGATCAAATCGGCGCGCGGCGCCAGGCGCAGCCCCTCGATCAGTGCCCCGCCCTTGCCAATGGGCGCGGGAAATTCCAGGGCGCTGACTTCGGGAAATTCCGCCGCCACCCGCTGCACCACGTCCGGGGTATTGTCCCGGCAACCGTTGAGCACCACCACCAGTTGGAACTTGCCCTGGTAATTCCGCCGGAAAAACTCGGCGTAGCTGCGCAACACCGGTTCGATCCGATCCTCCTCGTTGTAAGCAGGTATCAGCAACAACACACTGGGATGGACCTCGGCCACAGGCGGAGTGTTTACCCAAACCGTCCCGCCATGTCGAGGGGAGAGTTGGAAGGGATCTGTCCTAATCTTAATCCTAATCTTAATCTTAATCTCTGAGGACTGATGACGGAGATTAGGATTAAGATTATGATTAAGATGGAAACCCCGCCCTTTGCCGCTTGCCAGCAGCGGGTGGACGTTTAACCTTCCCCCGTGAACCTTCTTTTCATTGGCGACATCGTGGGTGAACCGGGGCGGCGCGCCGTCAAACAGCTTTTGCCCAAATTACGCGCGGATCTCCGGCTGGACATGGTGGTGGCCAATGGCGAAAACGCCGCCGGCGGCGCGGGCATCACCGTCAACACGGCCAACGAAATTTTCGGCGCCGGGGTGGACATCATGACCACCGGCGACCATCTTTGGGACCAAAAGGAAGCGGCCATTCTGCTGCAAACCGAACCGCGTTTTTTGCGCCCGCTCAATTATCCGCCCGGCGTCATGGGCCAGGGCAGCACGATCTGGCATTCGGAAAAACTCCCCCCGGTCGCCGTGCTCAACTTGCAGGGCCGCACCTTCATGCCCCCGCTGGACAATCCCTTTCTCTGCGGCAAGACCGAGGCGGAACATCTGCGCAAAATCACCAGGATTATTTTCGTGGACATGCACGCCGAGGCGACCTCGGAAAAAATCGCCCTGGCCCGCATGCTCGACGGGCGCGTCAGCGCCGTGGTCGGAACCCACACCCATGTGCAAACCGCCGACGAACAGATCTTTCCCGGCGGCACCGCCTATCTGAGCGACGCCGGTTTCACAGGCCCGCACGACAGCGTCCTGGGCCGCGAAATCGAGCCGGTCATCGAACGGTTCCGCGCCAACACCCCGCAAAAGTTCGACGTGGCCAAAGGCCGCATTCTTTTGCAAGGCGCCTTGATTGAAATTGACGCGGCCACCGGCCGGGCCTTGGGCATCCGCCGCATTTCCGAGCCGCTCCCTGAAGATGCCTAAGCAAACCTCACAATGGGATTTTGGCGGGGAACTTTTTCCGCCCGAGGCGACGCGGCGCGTTTTCTCCGTGAGCGAGTTGACGGCCGGCATCCGCCGCGCGCTGGAAAAACAAGTCGGCCAGATTTGGGTCATGGGCGAAATCACCAATTTCCGCCAGCAAATGTCCGGCCACATTTATTTCACCCTCAAAGACGCCGGCGCGCAGTTGAGCTGCGTTCTTTTTCGCGGCGACGCGGTGGCCAATCGGGGCGCGCTGGCCGACGGGCGCAAGGTGATTCTCAAGGGCGACATCACCGTCTATGAGCCGCGCGGACAATACCAATTGCAGGTGCTGGCCGTGGAACTGCAAGGCGTCGGCGCGCTCCAGGCCGCCTTTGAAAAATTGAAGGAGAAGCTCGGCGCGGAAGGGCTTTTTGCCCCGGAACGAAAGCGTCCCCTGCCGCGCTTTCCGCAACGCATCGGCCTGGTCACCTCCCCCACCGGCGCGGCCCTGCGCGATGTTTGCCATGTGATGCAACGCCGCAATCCGACGGTGCAGATCATTTTGGCCCCATGCGCCGTGCAGGGCGCGGGCGCGGCGGAAGAAATCGCGTCGGCCATCGGCCTGCTCAACGAGTGGTCGCAAAAATCCCCCGGCGCGGTGGACTTGATTCTGGTCACGCGCGGCGGCGGCAGCCTGGAAGATCTTTGGGCCTTCAACGAGGAAGCGGTGGCCCGCGCCATTTTCCATTCCGCCCTGCCGGTGGTGTCGGCGGTCGGCCACGAAATTGATTTCACCATCAGCGATTTCGTGGCCGACTTGCGCGCCGCCACGCCGAGCGCGGCGGCGGAGATTTTGACCGAGGGCGTTTTTGCGGGCGCGCGCTGGGTGGCGCAAGTTCCGGCGCAACTGGGCGAAAAGGTGAGACGCCGCCTGCTGGGCGAGCGCCGCCACTTTGAGCAATTGACCCGCCGCCTGCAAACCGTCCATCCGCGCCGCCAATTGGATCAGCGCCGCCAGCAAGCGGACGAATTGCAACTGGCCGTATCGCGCGGCGCGCGGCGTCAACTGCAAAAACTGCGCCAGGCCTGGCAAACCCGGCGCGAGCGGCTGGCCCGCGTCCGTCCCAGCCGGATGCTGGCCCTCCGCCGTGAGTCGCTTGACCGCCAGCAACACCGCCTGCGCGAGGAGACGCGCCGGTGTCTGCAAAATTTGCGCCAGCGCGCCGCGTCGCTCACCGCCCGCCTGCGGTTGCTCGGCCCGGAGCAGGTGCTGGCCCGCGGCTACTCCATCACCCTGGACGCCGCCAGCGGCCGCGTCCTCCGCGCCGCCGCCGAAACCGCTCCCGGCCAAAAGTTGGCCACGCGTTTGAAAAAGGGCGTAGTGAACAGCACCGTGACTGGACAATCTTAGAGCTTATCCGTAACCGAGTTGCTGTAGCGGCGGTCTATGAGCGCCGCAATGAAAAACCGCGAAAGATGCGGCGGTCATGGAGCGCCGCCACAATCGCCAGATAATCAAAACTCACTCCGTACCGGCCACTATTGTTGTAGTGGCCACAAACCGATGGCCGATTTGGTCCACCATCACGCCAAAACCTTCCAAAGTTCTCACGCCGAGCAAAGTCATGTCGCCGGGTTCCGCAAAGACCACTTCATCGTTGGTTTCGTAGCCCTCGGCGCTCAGGATGGCGTAGCCAACTTCCCGCTCGACCTTCTGCTGCGTGGCCATGGCAATTATCCGCTTCCGGCGCGGCGTGATGCCGGCCCCTTTCAAAACCTCTCCTGGAAGCCAGGTGAGTTCTGAGCCGCTGTCCACCACAGCCTCCAACGGCTTGGTGGCCAGTTCCTCGCGCTTGGGATTGCGGGCGATGACATTGACTTTGAACATGCTCATGGTTGTAAGACTATCCCATTTGCCCTTCCTGGCAAGCCGGGAAGACCATCCCGCCGATCAGCCGAAAGTTGGTTTTTGCGGTGGCGACGAAATAATTAAAACTGTTTTTCCGGGGAAATTCGTGCTTTGTTGAGGGCATGACGTTGCCGTCACGATTTGGAAAATCGCCCCGCGCCGCCCCCGGTTTTTCCCTGGTCGAACTCCTCTGCGTGCTGGTCATCCTCATTATCCTGGCCACCATGTTGGACAGCCGTTTGGCCGGCTCCCGCCGCCGCACTGCCCAGGAATTGTGCCGCAAGAATCTACAGACCATTTATCTCGCCATGACCCTCTACGCCGAGGACAATCATGGCACCTTTCCCTTCCTGAAAGAGGCCGCCGTTTCAGCGGGGCCCCTCAGCCTGCTCGTGCCCCGCGGCACCACCGAAACCGCCATCTTCATCTGCCCGGGCAGCCGCGACAAGGCGCTGCCCGAAGGCGAACCCTTCGCCCAGCGCCGCATCAGTTACGCCTATTACATGGGCCGCTCCACCAACCGCAGCGCCAACGTCATGCTGTCGGACTGGCAGGTCAACAACCTGCCCAAAAGCAAAGGCCAGCCGCTCTTCTCCCCCGACGGCAAAAAGCCGGCCAACAACCACGACAAGGACGGCGGCAATCTTCTTCTTGGCAGCGGCGAGGCCATCAGTTCCGGCACCAATGCGCCGCAGGACCTGCCCGTTCCGCCCGGCATCACCCTCTTGAATCCCCTGCCATGAACGTTAAGATACAATGCTCTTGCGGGACCCGTTACTCATTCGAGGTTGAGCCGCTGGACGGCCGCATGCCCTGGACGGTGCAGTGCCCGGCCTGCCACGCCGACGGCACCGGGGCCGCCAACCAGATCATCTCCGCTTCCGCGCCGCCAGCGCCGGCCCCGCGCCTGCGCCTCCACGAGACACCTTCCGAAAACCTGCCGCCCGCCGCACCGCGCTCGGAACCGCCTGCCGCGCCAAAACTCGATCTCGCCGCGTTCAAAGCCCAAAAGCGCCATGCCGAAGAACACGCCTATCGCAAAGGCGCGCGGCTCATGGCCGGCCTGGCCGCCCTCCTGGCCGCCGGCTTGGGCGGGTGGGCCTGGTATTCCTTCGCCGGCTCCAAACCGCATCTGGCCACCACGCTCAAACTGCCCGGCGACGCGCCCGCTCAGATCCAGTTCCTCGGACCCGGCAAGATTCTCATTGCCACCGCCAATGAAGCCAGCGTGCGCGATCTCTCCCTGGAGAAAGTCCTTTGGTCCGCCAAGCTGTCCGACGCCGCCTCCCCCATGGGCGCGCCGCCGGTTTTTGCCGACCATGACAAACTCTGGATTTGCCTGGGAGATCAGGTCAAATGTTTGGACGCAGCGACCGGGATAATTCAACAAACCATTCCCATCACCGGTCAGTTCGTCAGTTTCACCCCGGCCGGCCCCAGCCTCCTCGTGGTCTCCGCCCCGGATGAGACACGGCGCATCGCCCTCCACATCGAGCTGGCCACCGGCGCGGTTTCCAGCCAGGAAATCACCGTCCCGCGCAAGGAAAAGCAGACCCTGCCCAACGATCTTCCGCCCAACGTCCTGCCCACCGCCGCCGTCTTGACGGCCCAAATTCTGGAGGAGCAAAAATTCAACAAACCGCTCGACGCCATGAGCAGCGAGTTTTTTGCGGCGGGAAAAAATCTTGTCGAACTGCGCGTCAAATTGCTCGAAGCCAAAGTCACCTACGTCCCTAGCATCAAGCCCCCCGGCGCGCCGCATCTCAACGGGCAAACCACCGCCGGGTCCAGCCCCGGCGTGATTGGCGAGGAAATTTTCAACGACCTCAAGCGCAGCCAGACCGGCGGGGTGCGTCCGGTGGATGAGAGCCGTTATGAAGTGCGCCTGCGCCGCTGGATCGAAGCGGAGCCGGTGGAATGGAAGGGCGAAGCCACCGGCGCGCCCTCCTTCTTTCCCCTCGCCAGCGTGGACCTGTTGGTGGCGGGCCAGAGTCTGGCCGTTTTCGACAAGGAAAATCACAAGTTGTTTGACAGCCAGCTTAGTTACCCGGTGAGCGAGCGCTTCACCACCGGCGACCTGGCCGGACACCTCATGCCCGCCGCCGATCGCGCCAACACACTTTACTTTTTTGACCAGGGCGTCCTCACCGCCTTTTCCCTCCCGGACGGCCAGGTGCGCTGGCGTCTGACCAGCTTTGGCATCAGCGCCATCCAATTCGACGACCAGGGCATGCTCTACGTGGATTCCACCGCCGCCGGCCCGGACGACATCAAGTATGCCAACACCATCAGCTTTGAAAAAATCCCTTCCGTCCTGCTCAAGGTGGATGCGGCCTCCGGCAAAATCCTGTGGAAAGCCGAGCAACGCGGCGAACGCACCATAGTCTCCGGCAAGTTCCTTTACTGCGAGAGCGTGCAGCAAGGTGGCGCTGGCCTCGCCGCCGCCTTGAGCGACGCCCTCAACCAGCCGCCCGGCGAAGGCCCCGTCTATTTTCATCTTTACAGAATGGACCCCGCCACCGGCGAGGCCCTCTGGAGCCTTTACCGCGAGCAACGCCCCCGGAATTTGGTCATTGAGGGCAACCGCATCCTCCTCCGTTTCGGCAACGACCTCGAGTTGTTCAAATTCCTGGCCTTTTAGAGCGGTTTCACAAATACCGAGGCCGCGCCGGCGCGACCTCTCCCCGGAAGCGGGGATGAACCGGGCCGGGCGCCCCAGGCGCAAGGCTGCCTCCGGGTCGCGCAGGCAATCACGGGCGGAGCTGGATGAGGAGGTCTTTGCTGGCGACGGTTTCGCCGACTTGGGCGAAGAGGGCCTGGACGGCGCCGTCGGAGCTGGCGTAGAGGGTGCTTTGCATTTTCATGGCTTCCAAGGTGAGGAGTTTGTCGCCTTTTTTCACCTTGCTGCCCACGCTGACGGCCAGGGCGGTGAGGAGGCCGGGAATGGGCGCGCCGATTTGCCAGGGGTCGGACGGGTCGGCCTTGGGACGGGTCCTGGCCTTGACCTGGGCGGTCTTGTCAAGTATGGAGGCCTCGCGGGTCATGCCGTTGAGTTCGAAGGTGACGATGCGGCGGCCATCCTTGTCCACCGCGCCCAGGTGGATGAGCTTGATGAAAAGGGTCTTGCCCGCCTCGATGTCCACGGAGATTTCCTCGCCGGGCTTGAGCCCGTAGAAAAAGGCGCTGGTGGGGAGGACGGCCAGGTCGCTGTAGTCGCGCTCGAATTTGGCGTATTCGGCGAAGACTTCGGGGTACATGAGATGGCTGTAGAGATCGTCCGGGGTGGCGTCGCGCTTGAGTTTGAGGGTGAGTTGGTCCTGGATTTTTTTGAGGTGGAGCGGCTTGAGCCTGGCGCCGGGACGGCCGCGAATGGGTTGGCGGCGGCCGAGGACGACTTTTTGCAGGCGGCGGGGCCAGCCGCCCAGGGGCTGGCCGAGTTGGCCGCCGAGCATGTCAATAACAGAGGCGGGGAAGGGGACGCTGCCGGGCTCAAGATTGAGAAGGTCGGCGGGATTGATGCCCCGGCTGATGAGGAACATGGCCAGGTCGCCCACGACTTTGCTGCTGGGGGTGACTTTAACGATGTCGCCCAGAAGCTGGTTGACCTGGGCGTAGGTGCGGGCGATTTCGGGCCAGCGCTGGGCCAGGCCCATGCTGGCGGCTTGTTCTTTGAGGTTGGTGTATTGGCCGCCGGGCATTTCGTGGTCATAGACTTCGGCGCTGCCGCTGCGCGGGGCGGTGTCGAAGGGGGCGTAAGCCAGGCAAACTTTTTCCCAGTAATCGGAGAATTCGTTGAGGGCGGCCAGGTCCAGGCCGGTGTCGCGGGGGGTGTGGCGCAAGGCGGCGACCAGGGAGTTGAGGTTGGGCTGGCTGGTGGAACCGCTCATGGCGGCAATGGCCAGATCCACCACGTCCGCGCCCGCCTCGGCGGCTTTGAGGACGGAAGCGGCATTGACGCCGCTGGTGTCGTGAGTGTGGAAATGCAGGGGCAGGGCGATTTCCTCCTTGAGCGCCTTGACCAGGGTGTAGGCGGCATAGGGGCGGCACAAACCGGCCATGTCCTTGATGGCGAGGAAATGAGCGCCCATTTTTTCCAGTTGCCGGGCCAGCTTGACGTAGTATTTGAGGGAGTATTTGGCGCGGCGGGGATCATGGATGTCGCCGGTGTAGCAGATGGCGGCTTCGCAGATGGCGTGGGTTTGCCGGACCGCCTCGATGGCGACTTGGAGATTGGGGGTGTAGTTGAGGGAATCGAAGATGCGGAAGATATCAATGCCGGAAGCCGCGGCATGTTTGACAAAGCCGGCGACGACGTTGTCGGGATAATTGGAATAGCCGACGGCGTTGGCGCCACGGAGCAGCATCTGGAAACAGATGTTGGGGATTTTTTGGCGCAAGAGGCGGAGGCGGTCCCACGGGTCTTCGCGGAGGAAGCGCATGGCGGTGTCGAAGGTGGCGCCGCCCCACATTTCCAGGCTGAAGAGTTGCGGGGTGCGCCGGGCCAGGGCGTCGGCGATGGCGAGCATGTCGTAGGTGCGCAAGCGGGTGGCGAGGAGGGATTGGTGGGCGTCGCGGAAAGTGGTGTCGGTGACGAGGAGTCTTTTTTGGGCGAGGGTCCAGCGGGCGAAGCGGCGCGGCCCCAGTTGCAGGAGCAGTTGGCGGGTGCCGGGCGGGGGTGCTTGTTTGCGGTCGTGGGGCGGCGGAGTGACCGCAGGCAAGGGGGCCTGGAGGGACTGTCCCTTGGCCTGGGGGTTGCCGTTGACAATGACATCGCCGAGGAAGGCGAGGAGTTTGGTGGCGCGGTCGCGGCGGGAGGCGAAGGCAAAGAGGCCGGGCGAGGTGTCAATCAGGTTGGTGGTGGCGCGACCGGAGCGGAATTCGGGGTGGGCGATGACGTTTTCGAGGAAGGGAATGTTAGTCTTGACGCCGCGGATGCGAAATTCGCGCAGGGCGCGGTCCATGCGCACCAAGGCGAGGTCGAAATCGCGCCCGAAGGCGGTGATCTTGACGAGGAGGGAATCGTAAAAGGGGGTGATGACCGCGCCGGCATAGCCCATGCCGCCGTCCAGGCGCACGCCATAGCCGCCGGTGGAGCGGTAGGTGAGGATCTTGCCGTAGTCAGGGGTGAATTTATTTTCCGGATCCTCGGTGGTGACGCGGCATTGCACGGCATAGCCGTGGCGGGGAATGTCGCGGCCGGGCGGCAGGTTGATTTCGGGGCTGTGGAGGGAGAGGCCCTGGGCGACGAGGATTTGCGAACGAACCAGGTCCACCCCGGTGACAACTTCGGTGACGGTGTGCTCGACCTGGATGCGTGGGTTGACTTCGATGAAGAACCATTGGCGGCGGTCGAGGTCATAGAGGAATTCGACGGTGCCGGCATTGTCATACTGGACCGCGCGGCCCAGGCGGACGGCGGCCTGGCACAAGTCGCGCCGGACGGAATCGTCCAGGGCGAAGGCGGGGGCGATTTCGATGACTTTCTGGTGGCGGCGCTGGACCGAACAATCCCGTTCGTGGAGGTGGACGACGTTGCCGTAGTGGTCGCCGAGAATCTGCACCTCGATGTGTTTGGCGCGGGGGATGTATTTTTCCAGGAAGACGGCGGGGTTGCCGAAGGCGCGGCCGGCTTCGTCGCGGGCTTCATCGAGGAGGCGGGCGAGGTCGGCGGGTTTATGCGCCACTCTCATGCCGCGGCCGCCGCCGCCGAAGGCCGCCTTAATGATGAGTGGAAAGCCGATTTGGCGGGCAATCCGGAGCGCCTGGGCGCGGCCGGCCACGGCCTGCTCCGTGCCGGGGAGGATGGGAACGTTGAGTTTTTGGGCGAGGGCGCGGGCGGCGGTTTTGTCGCCCATCATGGCCAGGATGTCCGGGCGCGGGCCGACGAATTGGATGCCGGCCTGGGCGCAAGCGCGGGCGAAGCCGGCGTTTTCGGCGAGGAATCCGTAGCCGGGATGGATGAGGTCCACTTGCCTTTCCTTGGCCAGGGCGACGATGCCCGGGATGTCGAGGTAAGCGCCGACGGGCCCTTGGTTTTCTCCGATGAGATAGGCTTCATCGGCCTTGAAGCGGTGGATGCTAAGGCGGTCTTCCTGGGCGTAAATGGCGACGGTGCGCAAACCCAATTCGGTGGCGGCGCGAAAAACGCGGATGGAAATTTCGCTGCGATTGGCCACAAGCAATTTTTTGAAGGAACGGCGCGGCGGGGGCGCGCCGGCCCCGGCGGCGGGAGCGTCGGACGGTTCTGCGGCATGGAGCGGATGGCTCATCATTGGGGCGACGGTATAGCGGGCGGCGGCGCGGGTGGAAAGAGCAAAGTGGAAGGGCGGGGCGGTTTTGGGTTGAAAAGGAGGAGGGGGTTGTAGTTTGATTCTGTGATGAAATACCGCCTTGCCAAACTTTGGCTGATTCCCTGTTTCGCCGCCGCCGTTTTTTCGGCGGACGGGCAGGACCATGGGGCGATGGTCAATGCCCTGCTGCAACTCAAGGCCGATCAACCCGGGTCGGTGATCAACCGCCACCAGTACGGACAGTTTGCCGAACATCTTGGGCACGGCATTTATGGCGGATTGTGGGTGGGGGAGAATTCGACCATCCCCAACACGCGCGGCATCCGCAGTGACGTGGTGGCGGCGCTGAAGAAGATGGGCATCCCGGTGCTGCGCTGGCCGGGGGGCTGTTTCGCCGACGAATATCATTGGCGGGACGGCATCGGCCCGCGGGAGAAGCGGCCCAAAATGATCAACACCACCTGGGGCGGGGTGGTGGAGGTCAACGCCTTCGGCACCCACGAGTTCATGGATTTGTGCGGGCAATTGGGCTGCGACGCTTATGTCTGCGGCAATGTGGGCAGCGGCACGCCGCAGGAAATGATGGAGTGGGTGGAATACATGACCTCGGACACCGACTCGACCATCGCCAATCAGCGCCGGCAAAACGGGCGGGAGAAGGCGTGGAAGCTGGCCTATTTCGGCGTGGGCAACGAGAACTGGGGCTGCGGCGGGAACATGCGGCCGGAGTATTACGCGGACCTTTTCCGGCGCTACAACACGTTTGTCAAAAATTACGGGGCCAACAAACCCTACCGCATCGCCAGCGGCGCGGATGGGGGCGACTTGAACTGGACGACGGTGCTGATGAACCAGGCCGGCTCGCAGATGGACGGCCTCTCGGTGCATAATTACACCCTGCCCTCGGGCAGTTGGACCGGCCCCAAAGGGTCCGCGACCGACTTTGGCGAGGAGGCCTGGATCACCCAGTTATCCAGGACGCTGGGGATGGACGGAATTCTTTCCCGGCACTCGGCCATTATGGACCGCACCGACCCGAAGAAACGGGTCGGGCTGATCGTGGATGAATGGGGGTCCTGGTATGATGTGGAGCCGGGCACCAACCCGGGCTTTCTTTACCAGCAAAACACCCTGCGCGACGCGCTGCTGGCGGCGCTCAATTTCAACATTTTTCACAGGCACGCCGACCGCGTGCCCATGGCCAACATCGCGCAGATGGTCAACGTCCTCCAGTCCATGGTATTGACAGACGGCCCGAAGATGACGGTCACGCCCACCTACTGGGTTTTTGAAATGTACAAAGTCCACCAGGACGCGACTTATCTGCCCG
Organism: uncultured Verrucomicrobiae bacterium; assembly: GCA_963707025.1. Classification (GTDB taxonomy): domain Bacteria; phylum Verrucomicrobiota; class Verrucomicrobiia; order Limisphaerales; family Palsa-1400; genus JBEKOF01. The sequence continues at coordinate 211,451 of CAVPOM010000018.1, forward strand.
TGGCGGTGGTGACGCCCGATTACAAGTTTGGCGACCGGACCATCCCGATGGTGGACGCGACGGCCTCGCGCGACGCCGCGGGCAAGACGCATCTTTCGCTGGTGAATGTGGACCCGCACGCCGCCGTCATGGTCTCGTGCGAATTGCGCGGCCTGGCGGCCAAATCGGTGTCCGGCCGCATCCTGACGGCGCCGGAAATAAATTCTCACAACACTTTCGATGCGCCCAACGCCGTCGCGCCGCAGCCTTTCATTGGCGCGTCCCTGGCGGAGGGCAGGCTTTCGGTGAAACTGCCCGCCAAGTCGGTGGTGGTGCTGGAATTGCTTTAAGTTGCCGATACGAATTTGACCCGGTGCGACACCGGCGCGGCAAAGGCGTTTTCGGACCGGCGGGCGGCATATTCCCGCAGCAACTCCATGTCATCGTTCATCATCACCCTATAAATGCACGCCGAAGCGGAAATGAGACAATTTTCGTCAACCTTCTCCGGGCGTTAAATAATCGCCCCCGGACTGGCAGGAAGAAACAGAAAAAAGGAATTCAAAGAAATGGCCGCGAAAAGGCGCAAAAAGCGCAAAAAAACTGAATTCTTTTTCCCCCGGTTTTGCGATTTCTGTGCTTTTTTGCGGCTGTTCAATTAGCCCTGGAGACCACTGAATTACCAATGACAAGTACTCGATGGCAAATTCTCAATTATAGGACGGGCGCAATACCTTATTGGGTTCTCAGGATTGAAAATTGCCAATTGAAAATTTGTCATTGGTAATTTATTGACCACAGACCCGGTGGTAAAGGGCCTGGTAGCGCGGGACGATGATGGCGGCGGAAAATAAATCGCGCGCGCGGCTTTGCGCGGCGAGGCCCAGTTGGCGGCGGCGGGCCGGGTCGCGAATCAATTCTTCCACCGAGGCGGCCATCGCCGCGACGTCGCCAAAGGGGACCAGAATTCCGCTGACGTTGTGCTCGACCACTTCCGGGATGCCGCCGACGCGGCTGGAGACGCTCGGACAGGCAAAACACATCGCTTCCAAAATGCTGAGGCAAAAGGTTTCCAGCTCCGAGGTGAAGAGTCCCAGGTCGGCGGCTTGGAGGTAGTCCTCAATGTCGCTGACTTTTTCGCGCACGATCACCCGATCCTGCAAAGCCATCCGCCGCACTTGTCCCTGGAAAGGGGCAAAGCTGTCTCCGGCCAAAATGAGCAGCTTGAAGGCATCGCGCGGGCGAATGCGCGCGGCGGCCTCCAGCAAGAGATCAATGCGCTTGGGCGCGCGCAGGTTGGAGGAATGGAACAGCAACACTTCGCCGCCCAGGCCCAGTTCACGCCGCACCTCGTCGCGCGAACGCCGGGCGGGGCGCGGCTCAAAAAAATTATGTATGACATCAATGGGCTGCGTCACCCCCAGCACCTCCTGCGTCTCCCGCCGCAGGTAGGCGGACACGGTGGTGATGGCGTCCGAGCAGGCCAGGGCATGGCGGATGGCCGGGGCATAACCGGGATCGCGCCCCAGCAAGGTGGTGTCCGTGCCGTGCAGGGTGGTCACCAGGCGCGGCTGTTGCCGGGGCGGCAGCATGTCGCGCGCCAGGATGGCGGCGGTGGCGTGAGGCACGGCGTAATGGACATGGAGCACGTCCAGTTGGTGGTCGCGGCTGACCTCGGCCATTTTTACCGAGAGCGGCAAGGTGTAGTCGGGGTATTTGAACAGCCCGTAATCGTTGATCACCACGGGATGGAAAAACAGGCGCGGCGCCTCCGCCGGGAGGCGGAAGGGGCGTTCGTAGCCGATGAAATGCACTTCCTCGCCGCGCCGGGCCAGTTGCTCGCCCAGCGCCGAGGCCAGAATTCCGCTCCCGCCGACCGAGGGATAACAGGTGATGCCGATTTTCAGGGGGCGGGCCACGTCAAAAGCGCCGGGCGCCGCGGCTGAGTTGCGCAAGCGAGCCGGCGACCACGGGATCACTGGGAAACAAGGCAATGGCATGGCCAACCCCGGCCCGCAATCCCTGAAACCGCGCGCGGGCCAGTTGGAGTTCCACGTAGGGCCGGGCGCGAAGTTGGGAAGCGTGCGCGGCCATCGCCGCCGTCCAAGCCGCGATAATTTCCGGGGCGGAAACGTCCATCAGCACGGGCGTGATATCGGGAGGCTCCGCTTCGGGAGTGACGGCGTAGAAGAAAAGCTGGTCAACGGCGTGGGGCGTCTGGCGCCGCAATTCCTTCAAGCCCCCGTAGCGGGCCAGCCGCGCGGCGTCGCGCACCAGGCGTCCGAGCCGCGCGTGATCGGGGTGCTGGTTTTCCACCACGCTGGGCGCGAGCACGATGGCGGGCCGGGCGCGCCGGATCAGGGCCGCAAGCTGGATGGCGTGGGCGGCGCGCATTTCCAGGCGCGCATCGCCGTCCAGCGTGATGAATTGAAGAGTGGCGCCGAGGAGGGCGGCGGCTCTTTTCGCCTCGGCCGCGCGTTGCGCGGGCGTGCCGCAGGTGCCGGCTTCGCCGCGGGAACAGATGACAAAATGCGCGGGCCGGCCGGCGCGGGTCTCGCAGGCGACGACGGCTCCGCAGGCAAATTCGATGTCGTCGGGATGCGCGCCAAAGGCCAGGAGCGGCGCGGGTTCAGGAGGGGATTTCAGTGTAGGCTTCATCGGAGCGGTCAATGGGATCGCGTTTGACAAAAGTTATTTCCGGCGCATCGGCGGGGCAAAGATACGCCTGTTCGCCCAGGCCGGCAATGTAATGCGTGCAGTGGATGACCGATTGCATCCAGCGCAGCCGGGAGTCGCGCGCCGGGCTGATCTGTTCCTTGCCGAAATCGGTCCGGGGCAGGGTAATGAAGGAATTCCCGCCCTGGTGCAGGGTCAGGGCGCCGTTGACGCAGCGGGCGCGCACCAGTTCGCCCGCGTAGGGCACGTCCACAAAGAATTCCGCCACGTCGCAGGCGGCGCGCCGGAAGGCCGGATCGCCCGAGCGCGCCACGCGCACGCCCGCCAGCAGGCCCATGAGCCGGTACATCTCCAGGCAAAAATCGGCGGGGTTGGCGGCGTCCGTATTCGCGAAGGCCTCCACCCAGCGCGGGTCCACGAAGGGCGGCAGTTGCAGGGCGGTCCGGTCGCGCCAGCCGGCGGCGATGCGCTTGGCGAAAAGAGGCGAAAACTTGCGCTGCCACTTGTTTTCGCAGGCGAAATTGAGGCGCAAGGCTTCGCCGGTTTTGCGATGGCGCAGGATGGTGGCGGTCTCGCGCGGGTCGTGGTCGCTGTCGTGATAAAAGAAAACGATCTCCCCGCCCATTTCCGCCTGGAGCCGCCGGGCGGTCTGGATTTTGGCAAAAAGGAAGCGGCGCGGAAAGAATCCGCAGGGCTGCTGGCCAAAACAAATAATGGGCGATGTCGTCATGGAGCGGGGCGCGCCTCTTCCTTTTTAGCATGCACGGCCTGAATCGCCAGACTGAACAGGACGCAGGCGGCGCAGCCGATGAGGTTGTACCAGAGATAACTGATTTCTTGAGGGGTATTCTTGAGATGGAAATAGAAGTATAACACCAGCCCTTCCGCCAGCACCGCCCCCCAAAAAACGGCCGTCCCATGCACCCATTTGACGAAAAAGGCGACGAGAAACAATCCCAGGACCACGCCGTAAAAGACGGAACCGACGATGTTGACGGCCTGGATCAGGTTCTCCGCCAGGTGGGCATAGAGGGCGAAGCCCAGGGCCACCAATCCCCACATGGCCGTGAACCATCTTGAGGCCTTGACGTAATGCGCGTCGCCCGCCTCGCGTTTGAGGAGGTGCCGGTAAAAATCCACCGAGGTCGTCGAGCCCAGCGCGCTCAATTCCGCCGCCTTGGAGGACAGGGCCGCGGCAAAAAAGGCCGCGACCAGCAAACCAATCACGCCATGCGGCAGATGGGCCAGGATGAAAGTGATGAACACGTAGTCGCCATCGTTGGTTTGGGCGTGGACATCGGCCTGGCGCAGCGCGGCCCGGGCTTCGGCGCGGATGGCTTCGCTTTGGTCGTGCGCGGCCAGGGCCTGGGCGCGGGCGGCGGTGGCGGCGGAGAGGTCGTGGCGGTGACGGGCCTCGAGCCAGGCGCGGAGGGATTGCTCCTTTTGCAAATAAACGGCCGCAAATTTTTGCTCGACAGCGTGAAATTTTGCGCCGTCATGCGCGGCCGCGGCCTGCCAGGAGGATTGGTTGAAAAAAACGGGCGGCGGCTCGAATTGGTAGAAGACAAACATGAGGACCCCCAGCCACAGGATGAGGAACTGCATGGGGATTTTGCAAACGGCGTTAAACATCAGGCCCAGCTTGCATTCCCGGGTGGAGGCTCCTGAGATATAACGCTGCACCTGGGATTGGTCGGTCCCGAAGTAAGAGAGCATGAGGCACATTCCCCCGAACATGCCGGACCAGAAGGTGTAGCGGCGGTGCAGATCGGGTGAAAAATCAACGGCGTTCATTTTATGGAACGTCCCCGCCAGGGACAACGTGTCGGTGCAGGTGAGCTGGGCGGGCAGCCGCGCCAGCAGAATGACCAAGGCCGTCACCATGCCGCCGAAGATGACCATAATCTGGTATTTCTGCGTCACGCTGACCGCTTCATTGCCGCCGATGACGGTGTAAAGGATGACGAGCAGTCCGCTGAAGATGATGGTCAGGCCCAGGGGCCAGCCGAAGACGGTGGAAAGCACGATGGCCGGGGCGTAAATGGTGATGCCGGCGCCCAAGCCGCGTTGCAGGAGAAACAGCCCCGCGCCGAGCAGGCGGGTTTTGGCATCGAAGCGCCGGCCGAGAAACTCGTAGGCGGTGTAAACGTTCAAGCGGCGGAACATGGGGAGGAAAAACGCCGCCACGACGATCAAGGCCAGGGGCATGGCAAAATAATTCTGCACAAAAGTCAGGCCGTCCTCATAGCCCTGCCCCGGCACGGAGAGGAAGGTGATGGCGCTGGCCTGGGTGGCCATGACGGAAAGCCCGATGGTGACCCAGCCGGTGGTGCCGCTGCCTTTGAGGTAGCCGCTCAAGCCGCGCTGGCCGCGCGTCCGCCAGACACCGTAGGCGGCGATCCCGAGCATCGTGACGAACAGAACCAGGTAATCCAGCGGGTTCATGAGTAAACCCGGGTCAACACCGCCAGGAAAACCACCCAGGCGGCAAAGGCGGCCACCACAAAAAAGTAAACCGCCCGCCAGGTGCGGAAGCCGGGCAGGCCGGTGCCCTTTTCGTCAATACTAGATTCAGGCGCGCCCGGCGGGGCTGGAGTTCCCGGCGACTTCATTTTCCAAGCGAGACCAGATTGGCAAACAGCCGGTAGGCTCCCGGCACGCCGTCGGGCAATTGCCGGAACCAGGAGAGAGCGGTATAGGTGAAATAACCCCTGCCGTATTGCGCCACGAGCAGGCTGCCCTTGAGCGGCGCCTCGCCAGGGTCATGGCAGGCGAGCAACGGGGTGAAATGCTCATCCCACTGGCTGGCAAAGTAAGCGCCGCGCTCCTGCACCCAGCCGTCGAAATCCGCCGGGACAATTTTGTTGGGCGTGTTGAAAACCGGATGATCGGGCGCCAGCAGCGTCATCTCGGCCGTCTCGTCCGTCACCCGTTCCCCGGAGACGGCAAGGCTGTAAGGGGCAAGCTGCATCACGCTCGGCCCTCTCTGGCTCGGACGGTTGTAAAGAACAATGACATTGCCGCCGTTGGTCGCGAAATCGAACAACCCGGTCAAATGCGGCGCGAGGTCGGTGCGGACGTTGAAGGCGCGAATGCCCGCCACCACCGCATCCAGACCCTGTAGTTTCTCCGGCGTCAAATCCGCGCCGGTCAGCGGTGTCACCGCGCAGCCCATCCGCGCCAGCGCCTCGGCCACCTCGTCGCCCGCGCCGGGAATGTAACCGACTTTGCGGGCGCGCATGGCCATTTCGAGGCTCAAGGCTTTGAGACGCGCGGGCGGCTGGAGCAACTGGGGCGGGATATGCTCGTAGTGTTCTTTAAGCTCCACCCGGCCAGTGTGCCAGGTCGCGCCACCCACATTCGCAACCGCCAGAAACTCCCCCGTGCCGGTCTGGGTCGGCGCGGTGATGGTGAAGGTAAAGCGCGCGCTCCCGCCTGAATTGCCCAGGGAAAAAGGTTGGGCTGCCGGCGTCACCTTCCAACCCGCCGGCGCCTCCAGTCGCAGCGTGCCCCTGGCATGGTCCCGCGCCGCCGTGACTTCCACCTCCGCGTCCCGCGCCGCGCCCGGCGGAAAAAGTCCTACATCGTCCACAAATTTCAGCGACACCGGCGGGATGACCCGCAATGGAAGATGGCTCTCTCTTTGCACCGGCTCGTCGGTCACGGAGAATTCTTCGCCGTTCACCGCAAAGACCTGTTCAATGGGAAAAACGGGGGGGTTCTCCGGCCGGCCGATCAGCGAAACGTCGTCCACCCGGAAACGCCCGGCGGTGCCCTCTTCGCGCAACCAGTAAGGCTGGGTAATCGGCGTGTTGGTTGGGAGGACGCTGTTCAACTCGTGCATAATGAACCCGCCGGACTCCAAATTCTTCGGCCCAGGTCCGATTATTTCCTTGGTCCTGCCAGGATAGCGCACTCCGAGCCAGCGCACCGGCACGTCGCTGCGCAGGGTCACCTTAGTGCGCTGTGGCAGCGTTTCGCCCGGCACCACTTCGGCCTGCGCGATAGTCGTTTCCACCTCAAGCCCAAGGCACTCCTGCAAAATGTGATCCAATTGATGGCGCTTTTCATCCAGCACGATGTCCGCAGGCAGGCCGGCCAGAAGGTGATGGATTTTAATCAGGGCGGGCACGCTCGCCGCCGGGTGCGCCGGGTCGAAGTGCGCGATCACTTCATCGGTCATCGCCCCGATCTCCTTGCCGCCCGGGACGCGGCCCCAGGTTGTGTCCACCCCGTCAAATATATCGTTGGTCGCCGGTTCCCCGGCCAGGAAGGTAAAACCGGCGCTGCCCGCGCCCCCGCGCCCGCCCCTGCCGAAATTGCCAAGGCCCTGCGTTTTGTGCATGGAACGGCTGCGGCCGGCGATGACCCCGAATTCCGCGGGCACCTCCATCGTCAGCGAGCGTCCGCGGTTTTGGAGAAGCCGTTTGGGCTGCCAGGGTTTTAATTCGCCCAGTTGTTCGGGAAAAGCCTTGGGGTCGCCCGCCAGTTTGAAGGCTTCGCCCGCCAGTATGGCTGAGGCGGTGTGATGCCCGTGCTGGCCGCCGCCGCCATTGGTGGAAAAGTTGGCGACGACCACGTCCGGCCGGAAGGTGCGCATGACCCGCACAACGTCGGACAACACTTCTTGCTCGCCCCAGAATTTGAACGTCTCCCGGTAATCCTTGGAAAACCCAAAATCCTTGGCCCGGGTAAAAAACTGCTGGCCGCCGTCAATGCGCCGCGCCGCCAGCAATTCCTGGGTGCGGATCACGCCCAGCTCGTCCCCGATCTCCGGTCCGAGCACGTTCTGCCCGCCGTCGCCGCGCGTGACCGAGAGATAAGCGGTGCGACAATAGCGGCCCCTGGCCAGAAAGGCGATCAGGGTCGAGTCTTCGTCGTCCGGATGCGCCGCAACCAAGAGCAGGCTTCCCATCTGGCGAAAACTGCGCAGTTCCTGGAGAATGTCCGGAGAAGGATCCGCGCCAGCCAGGGTGAGGAACGGCAAAAGGATGAAGGCAAAAGGAAGAAGTCCGCCCAGAAAAAGAGGCCCGCGGCGGCGGGCCTGTAAGGCGCGCGCCGCCCCGCGGAACCGGGGCGCAGGGCTTGGGCAGAGGAGAGGCAACGGCATCATCACGGCATCAGGTGCATTCACTTTCCTGGGTATCTGCGCTTCATCTTAATCACAATCTTAATCTTCTTCGTGCCATTGGCAATCAATTTCAAAAGCGAGAACGGACACTGGCACGCTGACCCTGGCAGGGCAAGATCTGCCGTTTGACTTTTTCCGGGAGAGTCGGATGTTATGCCATGAAAACTAAACTATTGAGATTGGTTTTGTTGGCCTCCTTGGCGGGGCTGTTCGCGGCGGGATGCACTGTGTATGTCAGGCCGCCGGCGGCCCAAGTGGCTGTCAGTGCGCCAGGCGAGGTGGTGGTGGAGGGAGCTCCGCCGCCCGCCCCTCCCTACGTGGATGTGGTGACGCTCAGTCCAGGCCCGGATTTCATCTGGATTGGCGGAGCTTGGTTCTGGGGAGGCGGTCGTTGGCAGTGGGAACGAGGTCACTGGGCCCGTCCGCCGCATCGCGGCGCGGTTTGGGTGGCTCACCATTACGAGTATCGCAACGGACGGCATGTATTTGTCCGGGGTGGATGGAGATAACCGGGTTCAAAAACGCCAAGCAGAGCGGTTTTACAAATACTGTAGCCGCAGCACGCGGCAGGGCCGGTCCCGAATTATCGGGACCCGCCGTGGCGCGCACGGAGTGTACGTCCTGCCATCCTCATTCAGGGCTGCACAATTTCTAAAACCGCCCTGTTGCGAAGTTTGCCGGCCATGCATCAGTGCAGGCCGGCGATCACTTCCTGGTTCATCTTGAAGTAGGGAGTGCCCGGCCCCTCCACCTGAATGGCGAGTTGGCTGGATTGGTTGGCGGCGGCGACGGCGCCATCGCGGTCGCCTTCTTTGGCCAGGATTTTCGCCTTGAGATGGAGCAATTGATAGGAGATGGGCGGATGGGTCGCCAGCCCCATGTTGACCCACAGCAAGGCCTGAGTCAGGTCCTTGGTGTGGTCGAAGTAAAAGGTCGCGGCCCGGAGGTAGGTTTCGGGCTGCTTTTTGGCCGGGGAATCCATGGAGGCCTGAATGCGGACCAGGAGATCGCTGACGATGCTGACTTCCACTTTCACCGGAACGCGCACCCGGTCCCAAATCAAATTGATGGTGGCCGAATCGTCCTGGAGATCGTTGACATCAATGGTAAAAGTCTCGACGGGCGGATCAATCTTGACCGGCGTCACTTTGAAGCGCGCGACATCCTTCCTGGGGTCATAACCGTCTTTGCCCCAAAGTCCGGCATCTTTGTTCAGGATGACGGTCCAGGCCTTTTCGTCCGGGATGGTGTAGAGGCCGTATTCGCCTGCGGGAACTTCCTGGCCGTCGGCCCCGCCTAATTTTACCGGAGTGCTGAACGAGATCTTGGTGGAGGCGTTGTCGCCGGTACGCCAGAGATCGTTGTAGGGAACGATGCCGGCGAAAACGGCATGATGCCTCCTGCTGGGCCGGGAATAAACGATTTTAATCTCGGTCAATCCGACGCGTTGAATATTGGTGCAAGCCGGGCTGGCCTGGGGAAGCTCTGGAAACCGGATGGGGGGAGTGGCGGGCTGCATGGCCGCCGGGGTCTGCGCCGGCACGCCCCCGGCCAGAGCCAGCCCGGAGACGAAGAGGAGCGCGCAGGGCAATTTTGCGGGATTCATGGCTCGGAGAAGAAATTGCGATTGGCCAGAGATTCGCCGCGGCCGGCAGCCGGCCGCGGCAAAGATTAAGGAGAAAACACCGCGTGCCTGGCCTTAAGGGGCATTGCTAAACGCAACGGAATACTGCGTCTTTTCCCACTGGATCTTGATCACGCCACCGGAACCCTCCGCGGCCACGGAAAGGGTGAGTTGGTCCATCTGGGTATCCAACGGCGCTTTCTTCAAGTCCACCCGGGCCAAATCGTTCTTTTCATCCACCGGAATTCCCCACTTGCCGGTGGTCTTGCTGATGGCCAGCTTGGAGGTGCCGGATTCCGATGGAACCATGTAGAGAGTATAAGTGCCGGCGGGCACCGTCGTGCCGCCCAGAACGATGCCTTTTTCGCAGACCAGGGTGGTGGCTTGATCCGCTCCCAGCCGCCAGGCCTTGTCCCACGGCACCAGAGATCCCCAGACTTTGCGCACCACATCGGTGCCGGGTTTCTTGCTGAAAGGCCGTCCGTAAGTAATCTTGACAGCGTTGCCACCGATGGTGGCGCTGACCGTATCATGAGGGCTGACTCCGCCCAGAGCGGGCAATACCGTGGCCGCGCTGAGCGCTGTGACAATAAATGCGTGTTTTAACATTTTCATAGTGCGATTTCTGTTCTCCTGAGTTTATTTGAAGTTTGTGCCGCGAATAACTTTTTGTTTCATGGCGCCGTCACTTTAGAACAGCCGCGCCAAATGACAAGACGAAAATGGCGCCCAGCGCGTTACATGAAAAAGCGGGAGGTCAGCCGGCCAGGCCGGACAGATAAGCGAGGATCAATCGGGGCAGATCGTCGCTGTAGCCGCCTTCCAGAACGCTGAAGGACGGAACCGCCAGCCGGCGCACGGTTTGACCCAGCCAATGAAAGTCCTCCTCTTCCAGGGTGCCCTCGGCCAGGGGATCGCCGCGATAGGCGTCGAAGCCGGCGGAAACGGCCACCAGGCCGGGCTGGTATTTTTTCAGCCGGGCCACGGCCTTTTCCAAAATGGCGCGGTACTCCGGGCGCGGGGTCCCAGGCGGGACTGGGAAATTGAAACAATTGCCGCCGCGATCGGCCTGGCCGGAGCCGGGATAGCAGGGATGCTGGTGGATGGAAAGGAAGGCGCAACCGGGTTGGTCAAGAAGAATATCTTCCGTGCCGTTGCCGTGGTGGACATCAAAATCGAAGACGGCCACGCGCTGGCAGCCGGCGGCGCGGGCCTCCAGGGCGGCGATGGCGATGGAGTTGAGGTAGCAAAAGCCCATGGCGCGGTCCCGGGTGGCGTGGTGGCCGGGCGGACGCATCAGGCTGAAGGCCATCTCGCCCGCGCGGGCCGATTGCAGGGCTTGCAAAGCGCCGCCCACGGCGCGGCGGGCGTGGGCGGCAATTTGGGGATAAGCAGGGGTGTCGGCATCAATGTCGAATGGGATGTCCAGCCGCTGGAGGTGTTCCGGGGAGTGGGCGCGGAGGAGGGAGGCTTCCTCGACGGGAAGCGGTTCGCCCCAGGCCAGGCGGAGCGCGTCCTGGGATTTGAGGGCAGCAAGGGCGGCGAAGATGCGTCCGGGGCCTTCGGGATGGCCGGGGGCCGAGAATTCGGCGCAACGTATGTCAGTTATAATTTTCATGTTACAAAAGGCCGGCGTCTTGCAGGCGCTGGATCTCGGCGGTGTAGCCCTGGCGGAAGGTGGGATAACGGAAGGAATAGCCCAGCTCCATTTTGAGCTTGCGATTGAGAACTTTTTTGTTGGTGACGCCGCGCTTGGCGGCGGAGGCGGCGGATTCGGGGACGAAAGGGGGCATGTTCCTGCCCAGGGTCTCGGAGAGCCAGCGGAAGAAATGGATCTGCGGCACCGGCTCGTCGTCCACCAGATTGTAGATTTCCCCCGGACGGCCGCTTTGCAGGGCGGTGAGGATGGCGCCCATGACATCGTCGCGGTGGATCATGTTGAGGCAGCGTTCGCCCCGCCCCGGAATGGTCGCCTCGTTTTTCAGGTAGCGGAGGAAGTGATGGCCGCGCCCGGGGCCGTAAATGCCGGCCACGCGCAGGAGGACGGCGGGAAATTGTATTTCGCGGACGGAATCGAGCAGGAGCTTTTCGGCGGCGAGGAGGATGCGGCCGGTTGGGGTGGCCGGTTGGGCGGGGCTGGTTTCCTTGACCTGGGAGGCGTCGCTCTGGCCATAGACGCTGGTGCTGCCGGTGTGGATGAATTTTTGGGGCGGGGCCGGGGCCAGCCAGCGGAGCAGATTGCGGGTGCCTTCGAAATAGACCTCCTGATATTCCTCCGCTCCGCCCCTGGCAGAAGAAATGGTGTTGACAATCCAATCGTAGGGGAGGGGCACCCTGGCCAGATCGCCGGGCCGGGTGATGTCGGCGGTGATGGGCTGAAGGCCGGCGCTTTGCAGGCTGGCGGCGCCGGCAGCGGAACGGCGGAGGCCGGAGACGGCATGGCCCAGGCGGAGGAGTTGGACGCCCAGAGGCAGGCCCACGTAGCCGCAGCCGATGATGAGAACGCGCACGGAAGAGTTTGAGATTAAGATTAAAATCAGGATCAAGATTAAGAAAGGGGCCGGAGAAGCGCGGGCTTATGGCAGAGCGGGGGTGTGAAGGGTTTTGGCGCAGGCGGCGGCGATAAAACCTTTGAAGAGGGGATGGGGCTGGTTGGGCTTGCTCTGGAATTCGGGGTGGAATTGGCAGGCGAGAAAGAAAGGATGGGAGGGCATCTCAATGAGCTCGACGAGCTTGTTATCGGGGGAAGAGCCGCTGAAGACATAGCCGGCTTTTTCAAAAGCGGGGCGATAGGCATTGTTGAATTCGTAACGGTGGCGGTGGCGCTCGTTGGCCACGAAGGCGCCATAAAGGCGGCCGGCCTGGGAACCGACGGCCAACTGGCAGGGCTGGAGACCCAGGCGCATGGTGCCGCCTTTGCGGGTGATGTTTTTCTGCTCATCCAGCAGGGCGATGACGGGATGGGGAGTTTTGGGATCAAATTCGGTGGAGTGGGCGCCGGCCAGTTTGAGGACGTGGCGGGCGAATTCGATGGTGGCAATTTGCATGCCCAGGCAAAGGCCCAGGTAAGGCACCTTTTTTTCGCGGGCGAACTGGGCGGCCAGGATTTTGCCTTCGATGCCGCGCTCGCCAAAACCGCCGGGGACGAGGATGCCGGCCAGGCCTTTCAACATGGCCTCGGCGCCGAATTTCTCGATTTGCTCGGCTTCGACCTTTTCGATTTTCACGCCGGAATCATTGGCCACGCCGCCGTGAATGATGGCTTCATAGACCGATTTGTAGGCGTCGTGCAATTCAATGTATTTGCCGACGACGGCGATGTGGACGCGGTGGCGCGGGGCGATGATTTTGCGGATGATCTCCTGCCAGTGGGCCATGTTGGCGGCGGGGGTGTCCAGACGAAGGTGCTGGCAAACCAAGTCGTCCACCCGCTCGCGCTGGAGCATGAGGGGCAGTTCGTAGATGGTGTGCTCAACGTCCAGTTCCTCGATGACGGCGTCGTTGGGGACGTTGCAAAAGTGGGAGATTTTTTCGCGGACGTCTTTTTCCAGGGGTTTTTCGCAACGGCAAACCAGGATGTGGGGCGTGATGCCGATTTCGCGGAGTTTGGCGACGGATTGCTGGGTGGGCTTGGTTTTGAGTTCGCCGGCCGCCTTGATGAACGGGACGTAGGTGAGGTGGACGAAGAGGACATTGTTGTGCCCCTCCTTCAAGGCGAAGGCGCGGATGGCCTCCAAAAAGGGGAGCCCCTCGATGTCGCCGGTAGTGCCGCCGATTTCGGTGATGACCACGTCGGATTTGGAAAGTTCGCCCGAGAGGCGGATGCGGCGCTGGATTTCATCGGTGATGTGGGGGATGACCTGGACGGTGGTGCCGAGGTAATCGCCGCGGCGTTCCTTGTCCAGCACGGTTTGATAGACCTGGCCGCTGGTCAGGCTGTTGAAGCGGGTGAGCTTGACGCTGGTGAAGCGCTCGTAATGGCCCAGGTCCAGGTCGGTTTCGGCGCCGTCGTCCAGGACATAGACTTCGCCGTGCTGGTAGGGGCTCATGGTGCCGGGGTCCACGTTGAGATAGGGGTCGAATTTTTGCAGGGTGATCTTGAGGCCGCGGTTTTCCAGGAGGGTGCCGAGGGCGGCGGCGGTCAGGCCCTTGCCCAGGGAACTGACCACGCCGCCGGTGACAAAGATGAATTTCATTTGCTCTCGTTAATTTCTAGATAAAGCACGCACATTTCAACGCCAATTCAAGAAATCATCGGCTGCGAAACCCGCCTGTTTCAGTATTTGCAAGGCCAAGCCGCGGCCAATGTCATATCCGGTGTGAACCGGAACCGAAACGGTTTGGCCCGTCGCCGGATTCCGAAGAATCACGTGGCTGCCGCGTTGGCGGTCAAGCATGAAACCATGCGTCTTGAGAAACTTGACCAATTCCGTCGCCCGTATAGTCGGGAACCGGCTCATGCAGGCGCCAGCAGCGCGACCCTTCCCACCTGAACGGCTTTGCGCGGTCTGGGGATTTCCTCACCATGAGCTATGAGGCTTTCCAGATAAAGTTCCATGGCTTCGCGGATGTTGCGCTTGGCTTCCGCAGCCGTCCCGCCGTTGGAGACGCAGCCCGGCAGAGCCGGACAGTGAACTGAAAAACCAGCCTTGGGATCTTCTTCGCGTTCGATCACAATTTCGTATGTCAGCCGTTTCATAAAGTTAGAATCTAACCTCTTCTTAACAATTTTTCCACCCGCGGCACGTCCGCCGGCACATCCACGCCAACGCTGTCATAGTTGACCCTGACCACGGCGATGGGAATGCCGTTTTCCAGGGCGCGCAGTTGTTCGAGTTTCTCGGCTTGTTCCAGCGGAGAAACCGGCCAGGCCACCAGGCGCAACAACGTCTCGCGCCGGTAGCCATAAAGGCCCAAATGTTTCAAAAACGGAAACGCCGCCAACGGCTCGGCACCGGGAGCGGCGTCTCGCACATAGGGAATCGTGCGCCGGGAGAAATATAAGGCCCGGCCGGCGGCGTTGACAACGACTTTTACAACGTTGGGATCGGCGTATTCGGCCGGGTCGGTCAGGGCCGTGGCGGCGGTGGACATTTCCGCGCGCTCCAAAGCGCGGGCGACCGCGTCCACCACGGCGGGGTCCAGGAGCGGTTCGTCGCCCTGGATGTTCAAGACGGCGTCGCACGGGTAATGGCGCGCCACTTCGGCGACGCGGTCGGTGCCGCTGGCGTGATCCAGGGCGGTCATCTCGGCGCGGCAAAAATTCTGCGCGACCTCCCAAATGCGGGTGTCGTCGGTGGCGACGATGACTTCGGCCAGGGATTGGGCGCTCTGGCAGCGTTCGACGACATGCTGGATGAGGGTCTTGCCAGCGATGCGGGCGAGCGGTTTGCCGGGAAACCGGGAGGAGGCGTAGCGGGCCGGGATGATGCCGATAATTTTCACGGAGAACAGGAGTTGAGCCGGCCCAATTTCAATGTCATCCGCAAAGTGTAGGGAGAGACAGGGAAATGCAAAATGAAAAAGCAAACCCTTCGGCCGGGTTGGGCGGAACGGAGGTGCAATGAGTCGGAAATCAGTTATAGGGATGCGGGGGGGCGCTGATCTGCGGTCCCTGGAGCACGCTCATGTGGGCGATGATCCAATTGAAGTCGCGCGGGTCATCCGAGAACGTCAATGGGCAGGTTGGCGGCGTCGGGGAGCGAGGGCGGCATGGTGCTGGGGCATTTCCAGCGGTAGATTTCCAGGTGCCCGTCGGCGTAGGAGAAAGTGGCCCCGCCATGGTGCCAGGAGGCCGGCAGCCGGAGCCATTCCGGATAAGAGTTGCGGTTGACGAAGTAGCCGTCGGAGATGCTGTCGGGGTGCTCGTCGAGAAAGACGAAGATGCGGGCGGGCACGGGCATGGCGGTGAGCTTGAAGAATTGGACGAGGCCCGGATTATTAGTATTGACCCCAGACTGGGTAACGACGCCCACGTCCCCCACCGAGGCGTTCATGGAATAACTGCGCACCCGGCTGCTCCAGCCCGCCGCGCGTTGCAGCGGGCTGAGGACGGAGTCCGAAGGGCAGAGATAGGGTGTGGTGGCGTTGGCGACATAAGAGCCCAGGGCGGATTGGGAGAGGTCGGCGAGGTTGGTGTTGTCGGGGGTCAACTCCCAGTCCAGCGTGCCGGCCGCCCAATTGATGTTGGTGCGGGCGGCCGCGTCGGCCAGATTATAGGCCAGGCGCTGAGAGTGGTCGTCGGCATACATCAGCCAGGCGGTGACCAGTTGTTTATTGTTGTTCTGGCAGAAAAGGCCCCGCGCCTTGGCTTTGCTGCCGGCCAGGGCGGTCAAAAGCAAAGCGGCCAAAATGCCGATGACAGCCACCACCACCAGTAACTCGACGAGGGTGAAACCACCGCGCTGGGAGAGGTTGACCGGTTGTGGAACAGGAACAGGGCCACGCATGGGACATTCAGATACAGTTGAACTCTAGCAGCAAACGCCGGAAATTACCAGTCCTTTATTTTGCCCTGGACGGTCTTGGCGGGCTGATTTTCCGGAGAGAAAACCAGCACCTTCTCGTCGTCTTTTTGCGCGTCCAGCATCTGCCGGGCCTGCTGCAGGGACATTGGGGCGGAGAGGGCGGATGCGGTTTGCTGGTTTTGGCCGGGTTCCTTGCCGCGCTGGCCGTCCTGGCCTGCCTTGGCCTGGTCGGATTTGTTTGGCTGGTCCTTGTTCGGTTGCGGCTGGGCCTGGTTTGGCTGATCTTTCTTGTCCTGCTGATCCTGCCGGGCGGATTTCTGTTGCTGGTCTTGCTGGTTTTTCTGGTCCTGGTCCTTTTGGTTCTGCGGCTGCTGCTGGTCCTGTTTCTTTTGGTCCTGGTTTTTGTCGTCGTCCTGCTGGTTTTTCTGCTGTTGCTGCTGCTGCTGCTGCTGCTGGAGATCCTCCAATTTCTTTTTGACATACGCGAGGTTGTTGCGCGCGTCCAGGTCGTTGGTGTTGAGGCGCAGGGCGCGGGAGTAATTGGCGATGGACTGCTCCCAGCGCTCCTGCTTTTTCTGCGGGTCGGCGGCCGGCTCGCCCAGATGGTAGAGGGTGTTGCCCAGGTTGAAATAGGCGTGCTCCTGGGCTGCCAGGTCGGAAACGATCTCCGGGGAGTTGAGCGCCGCCCCCAATTGCTGCTCCGCCGCCTCCAGCTCCTTGGCGCGGTAGGCCGAGGTGCCGGCGTTGTAGTGGAGGCGGTAATCGTTGGTTTTCTCGCCGGCCAGGCGGTTGTATTCCTCGAAGGCCGCCTTGAAATCGCCGGATTGGTATTCATGGAACGCGCCCGGCCCGGAAGCCTGGCTTGGGGCCGCAACCAGCAGCGCGCACCAGATCACCAGCGCCTTCTGCCAGCCGGCCTTGGCGGCGGCGCGGGCGGTTTCGGCGCGGCGCGGCCGCGGGCCTTCCGGCAGCAACATTTCGGCGGCGAGGCAGAGGACGGCAAATCCCAGGAACCAATGATACTGCTCGCGCGGAACGAGCGCCAGGCGGGAAGTGGCTTCGGATTTGGGCAGCGGCGCCAGGCCCTGGCGGTACAGGATTTCCATCGGGCTGGCTCCGCGCAAGGGCAGATAGAATCCTTCGGTGGCCGTGGCAATCTTCCTGAGCAACTCTTCGTTCAGGTGCGATTTGACCACGTTGCCGTCCTCATCCTTGATGAAGGAAGTGTTGCCGTGCTCGTCGGTCACCTGCAACAATTCCCCTTCGGCCGTGCCCACGCCCACCGTGAAAATGCGCAGTCCCGCCTCGGCCGCCTCCTGCGCCGCTCCCATGGTTTCGGCGTCCTCGTCGTGGTCCTCCCCGTCGGTGAACAGGACGAGGACCTTGTGATTGTTGTTGCCCTTGGCGAAGGCGCCGATGGCGGTGCGAATGGCTTGGGAAAGGGCGGTGCCGCCTTGCGGGATGACCCCTACGTTGAGCGCCTGCAAGCTTTGGCGGAAGGCCTCGTCGTCCAGGGTCAGGGGACATTGCAGAAAGGCGGCGCCGGCGAAGGCGACCAGGCCGAGGCGGTCGTCCCCGGCCAGGCGGAACAAGTCAAAGGCGGCCAGCTTGGCCTTTTCGAGACGGTTGGGCGGCACGTCCCTGGCCAGCATGCTGCGCGAAGTATCCACCGCCACGACGATGTCCAGGCCGCGCTGCCGGGCCTCTTCCCAAGTGGATCCCCAGCGTGGCCCGGCCAGGGCGGCCAGCACGCCGGCCAAGGCCGCCAGCAGCAGGGCCAGGCGCAACTTCTGGCGGGCCGCGGACAGGCCGACAGTCAGGGTGGAGAACAGGCGCGCCTGCACAAACTGGCGGATGAGCCTTTGCTTGACGCGCCACGACCAGTAAAAAGCGGCGGCGGCCAGAGGCAGGGCCAGCAGCAGAATCCAAAGGAATTCGGGTTTGGCGAAATGACTGGCAAATTCTTTCACGGCAGTTTCCTCCACACAGTCTGGCTCAAAATGATTTCCAGGAGGAGCAGGCTCAAACCGCCCAGCCCCACCGGCCGGTACAACTCGTCGAAATGCACGTATTTTTTCACTTCCACCTCGGTTTTTTCCATGCTGTCAATCTCCGCATAAATGCGCCGCATGGTGTCGGCGCTGTCGGCGCGGTAATACCTGCCGCCGGTCTTGTCGGCGATTTTTTGCAGGGTGTCCTCGTCCACGTCCGCCGCCATGAGCCGGGTCGTCATCTGGCCGGTGTAGGGATCCGGGACGGGCATGGGGGCCATGCCGCGCAGGCCGATGCCAATGGTATAGACCTTGACCTTCAAGGTTTGCGCCACATCCGCCGCGGTCAATGGTGGAACTTTGCCGGAGTTGTTCTGGCCATCGGTCATGAGGATGATGATCTTGCTTTTGGATTGGATGTCGCGCAAGCGGTTCAAGGCCGCCATCAGGGCCGAGCCGATGGCCGTGTGGTTCTTATCTATCACCCCCAGTTGCAGCCGGGCCAGGTTGGTCTGCAAAAAATCGTGGTCCAGGGTCAACGGCGAGGCGGTGAAGGCCTCGGTGGCGAAGGCGACCAGGCCGATGCGGTCGTTGGGTCGGCCGTCTATGAATTTGGACAGGACTTTCCTGGCCATATCAATGCGGTTGACGCGCTGGCCTCCTTCCACAAAATCCAAGGAGGCCATGCTGCCGGAAAGATCTATGGCCACCACAATATCAATGCCGCTGGCTTTGATTTGAGTCTCGCCCTTGACCAGACGCGGCTGTGCCAGCGCCACGACAAAGACGGCCAGGGCCAGCCAGCGCAGGCCGGCCAAAATGCGGCCCGCCCACGATTTGTTCAGGCCGGAAATGGGACGGACCAAATCCACCGAGGAATAAAGGAAGGAGGCGTTTCGCCCCCACTTGCCTTTGAGCCAGGCCAGCACCGGCAGGAGCATCAACCACAACAGAACGGCTGGGTGGGCGAAGGTCATGGGAGTTGCTCCTTCGCTAAAGCTGCCTCCTTCGCCAAGCCTGCCGAGGACGGGGCGGAGGACAGGGCTGACGGGGGAAGAGGCGCGGGCGGACCGCCGGGCCGGAGGCTGGGCAGGGGCGGCGGGACGTGGGCCGGAACCGGGCGCGGCTCAGTTTCATTGACGAGGCGGAGGGCCGACTGGTAAAGACCGCGCAATTCCATTTCGGCCGGTTCGTATTTGGCAAATTTAATCAGGTCACAACTGGCCAGAAATTCCCCCAGGCTGCGCTTTTGGTCGCGGGTGAGGAGGAAGCTGCTTTGCAACTCGCAGAGGAACTCATCGGTCGTGCGCTCCGGGGCGCGGAAGTTGAACCGCTCCTCCAAGTACTCGCGAATCGCGCCGGAAACCAGGATGGAAAACGGCTTGGGCTCACTGAGCATGGCCAGGGCCTGCTCCAGCTTGCGCCGGGCGCGGACGTGCGGCGGAATGGGCGGGGGCGCCAACACCGGCTGCTTGCGCCACCATCGCCAGGCAAAATAAAGAGCGGTCAGCAGCGCCAGAATCACCACCGCCCAGAGAACCCAGGCCCAGGTGTTGGGAATATAAATCAGGGGCTTGGGCAACTCCTGAAAAGCGGGCGCGGCCGCCGCGCCGTTGGTGGCGGGCGATGGGGCGGGAACGATCAGCGCCGATGAATTGGTGATGAGCATGCCGGTCCTTATCCGTGGCGGCGCCGTTTTTCGCGCGTTTCAAAAAAATAGCCGAGGGCGGCGGCGTACGGCTGGTCAGTGCGCACTTCAATGGTGTCTATCTTGGCGGAACGCAGGGCGCGCAGCATGTCTTCCTGGTGGCGGGCGCGCCGTTCGGCAAAGGCGCGCCGCTTGCGCGCGTCGTGGGTGTTGATCTCGACCAACTCGCCCGTTTCGGCGTCGGTCAACAGCAGCCGGCCCAGGGGCGGCAATTCCATTTCGAAACGGTCCACCACCTGGATGGCGATGACGTCGTGGCGCCGGTTGGTCTGGCGCAAGGCGGGCAGGGAGCCGGATCCGAGCGTGGGCGAAAGCAAATAGCCTCCGGGCCGCTGGCGGGCGGCTTCTCCGGCCGGCGGGCGTGGCTCGAAGAGAAAATCCGAGATCACCACGACAATGGCGTGGCGGCGGGCCAGGCGGTTCAAAACATCGAGCGCTTCGCTAAAACGGGTCCCGCGCCGGGCGGGTTGAAAGAGCAGGATTTCGCGGATCACGCGCAAGACGTGGCGGCGTCCTTTTTTGGGCGGGATATATTTCTCGACCTCCTCGGTGAAAAGAATCAGGCCCACCTTGTCGTTGTTGCGGATGGCGGAGAAGGCCAGGACGGAGGCGATCTCGGCCGCCAGTTCGCGTTTGGTTTGCGCGCCCGAGCCGAAGATGCCCGAGCCGCTCAGGTCCACCAGGAGCATGAGGGTCAGCTCCCGTTCCTCCACGTATTTTTTAATGAAGGGATGGTTCATGCGCGCCGTGACGTTCCAATCAATGGAGCGGACTTCATCGCCGGGCTGGTATTCGCGCACCTCCTCAAAATTCATGCCCTGCCCCTTGAAGACGCTGTGGTACTGGCCGCCCAGGGTCTCGGTGACCAGGCGGGTGGTGCGCAGCTCGATCTGGCGGATTTTTTTAAGGATGTCGCGCGGGATCATGGGGAATTGAGGATTGCGGATTGCGGATTCCGCGGGCGAATAACTCTGCTTGCGCGGGCGAATCCGCGCGGTAAATTAGGGCCATGAGTGCGACAGAAATTCTTGCAGCAGCGAAGGCGCTTCCGCTCGAAGAGCGAATCGAGATTGCCCAAGGCTTGTGGGAAGACATTACCAGCAACGGATACGATCCCGATTTGACGCCGGAACAAACAGCGGAACTCGAGCGCCGTCTCGCTGACTTCGAGAAAAACCCCGGAGCCGGAATTCTCCTGGAGCAAGTCAAAGCCGAGTTGCGGCAACGCTTCCATTTCGATGACCGTTTGTCTCCAGAGCAAATCGCCGAACTTGACCGCCGCGCAGAAGACGCATTGAAAAATCCCGGACGCGGAAAACTCGTTGACCAAGTATTTGCTGAAATTGAGGAACGCCTTCGCGCCAAGAAATGACTTTGACGGTCATAGTCGAGGCTGACGCTGAACGGGACTGGGATGAGGCCGTGATGTGGAATGATGAGCGCGAACCAGGAATCAGTCATCGGCTCAATGTTGCGATTCGTGCAGTTCTTCAAACGCTTGCCCGACAGCCAGAACGATTTTCCGGCGCCACCCGGTTGACGCATAAAGCCAAAGTACCGCCGCCGTGGCCTTACTCTGTTTATTTCACCATCAACGTGGAACATCGCGAAGTAAAGGTGCTGGCCATCTGGCACGGCGCGCGCAATCCCGCTGAACTGCGCCGGCGGCTGAAATGAAAAGCCCGCAGGCAGTTCGGTCGCGATGCGGTTCGTGCGAATCTCGATCTGGCGGATTTTTTTGAGGATTTCGCGGGTGGAAAACCGTGCTTGCGCGTCCAAGGGGGCATGGTAAATTAATGCCATGAGTTCGGAAACAATATTCAAAGAAGCCCGCGCACTTCCATTCGTGGAACAAATTGAGCTGTGCCGCAACCTTTGGAATGGAATCGTGGGTTCGCACGAACTGACGCCCGGCGAAGCGGAACTAATTGACCGCCGTCTGCAAGACCACCTGGAGAATCCCAACGACGTGGTTTCGTGGGAAGAAGTCAAAGCCAAGCTCGACGCGAAATACCGAAAATGAAACGCGGATTCGTCCTTCGCCGCGTCGCGGAACTGGAGTATGACGATTCCATCGCTTGGTATGAAGGCGAACGGGAAGGCTTGGGGCAGGAATTTCGAGCCACCATCGAGAAATACTTTCACCGCATCGCCGAAACCCCCGAGCGGTTTCCGAAAGTCAGAGGCGAGGTCCGGCGAGCAGTCGTTCTCGGCCGCTTTCCGTATGTAATTCACTTTCTCGTCGAAAAGGATGGCATCGTGATTATGTCCGTATTTCATACGAGCCGCGAACCGGAACAACTGAAATACCGGCGATAAGATTCTCGCGGTGCGGTTCGTGCGAATCTCGGTCTGCCGGATTTTTCTGGGAATCTCGCGGGGAATCATTTTCCTTTGCTCAACCGTATTTCGATGAATGCTGTCAATTCTTCTGGCGAAACCAATTTTGCTTCGATGCAGCGAATCAAAGTTCTGCGCTGTTTAACCATCCAATTGCTGTGTTTCAAAGCATCTGCAACTTCGCTCGCCGTCAACCCCAAACCATCGTGTTCAGCTTGATGGTGTTTTTCGCAAAGCGTAATCAGATTCTCGTCTAATTCATTCCACGGTTCACTGGTTGTGTAGTTGCGATGGTGAGCATTCAGGTCGCCAGCGTGGTCGCCTTCGGATTGGCAACGCCAGCCGTCACGTTCCATCATGATTTTGCGCTTTGCTCGCCAGCGCGGATCGTCAAAGAATTTCTGCGGAACGCGTGGCCGAGGTTTGTATTTAGTTGCCATATTCCACGCTCACGGCACGGGCAGTTCGTTGAAGATTTTGGTGATGATGGTTTCGCTGGTTTTTTCCTCGGCCTCGGCTTCGTAGGTCACGGTGACGCGGTGGCGCAGGACATCCATGCCGATGCTCTTGACATCCTGGGGGGTGACGTAGCCGCGCCCCCGCAAAAAGGCGAAGGCCTTGGCGGCCAGGGTAAGGGCGATGGTGGCGCGGGGCGAGGCCCCAAGCTGGATCAGGCCCTGGAGTCCCTGGATTTTATAGGCGGCCGGATCGCGGGTGCAGCAAACCATGTCCACAATGTAATCCTTGACCTTGTCATCAATATAAATGTCGTTGATGACCTGGCGGGCCTCCAGGATTTGCCGGGCGCTGACCACCGGGCTGGCGGCGGGGATGGCGCCGGTGCGGGCCATTAAATCCAGGATCTGGCGCTCCTCCTCGCGCGAGGGATAGACAATTTTCAGCTTCAACATGAAGCGGTCCACCTGGGCCTCCGGCAGCGGATAGGTGCCTTCCTGTTCGATGGGATTTTGCGTGGCCAGCACCAGGAACGGTTCTTC
Source organism: uncultured Verrucomicrobiae bacterium (assembly GCA_963707025.1). GTDB lineage: Bacteria > Verrucomicrobiota > Verrucomicrobiia > Limisphaerales > Palsa-1400 > JBEKOF01. Next base: position 234,365 of record CAVPOM010000018.1, read on the forward strand.
CAGCTTGAAGGACTGGTCTCCAATGGTGACCTGTTTTTCCTGCATCGCTTCCAGGAGCGCGCTTTGCACCTTGGCCGGGGCGCGGTTGATTTCGTCGGCCAGGACCAGATTGGCGAAAATCGGCCCGCGCCGGGTGGTGAAGGCGCCGGTCTGCGGATTGTAAATCTGCGTGCCGATCAAGTCGGCCGGGAGCAGGTCGGGGGTGAATTGCAGGCGGGAAAACTTGACATTCAGGCACGCCGACAAGACCTTGACGGACAAGGTTTTAGCCAGACCCGGCACGCCTTCCAGCAGGACGTGACCGTTGGCCAGCAAACCAATGGCCAACCGTTCCACCAGGTAATTCTGGCCGACGACGACCTTGGCAATTTCACTAAAGAGGGGCCGGACAAAGGCGCTGGCCCGTTGCACCTCATCGTTGATGGCACTGATTCCGGTATTCATAATTACAAACAGCAAATAATAATGCCTAAAAGACAGCCGGATTTCAAACTTTGTTCAGAAAAAATCCATTGGGAAAAGCCCCGGCAACACGCCCAAAGGACCTGCGGCGGAGATTATCCGGCAGAGGCGGCCAGTTCCTCCTCAAAATCCACAATCTCTTTTATTTGCACCAGGAACCAGCGGTCAATTTTGGTGAGTTGGAAGATTTCCTCGACGGTGAAGCCGGCGCGCAAGGCGTGACGGATGAAGAAAATGCGCTCGGCGTTGGGCGAACTGAGTTTCTGGCTGATGATTTCCCGCGGCAAAATATCGCGGTCCTGATAGATGGTGGCGCCGAGGCGCCAGGGCCTGCCGTCGCCGCCCAAACCGGCGCGGCCGATTTCCAGCGAGCGGAGGGCCTTTTGCAGCGATTCCTTGAAGGTGCGCCCGATGGCCATGGCTTCGCCGACCGATTTCATCTGGGTGTGCAGGGTGGGATCGGCCTGCGGAAATTTCTCGAAGGCAAAGCGCGGCACCTTGGTCACCACATAATCAATGGTCGGCTCAAAACTGGCCGGGGTCAGGCGGGTGATGTCGTTGCGGATTTCGTCCAGCAAATAACCGACCGCCAGCTTGGCGGCGATCTTGGCGATGGGAAAACCGGTGGCCTTGGAGGCCAGCGCCGAGGAGCGCGAGACCCGCGGGTTCATTTCAATGATGACCATGCGCCCGTTGTCCGGGTTGACGCCAAATTGGATGTTGGAGCCGCCCGTCTCCACCCCCACCGCGCGAATCACGGCGAAACTGGCGTCGCGCATGAGTTGATATTCCTTGTCGGTCAAGGTCTGAATGGGGGCGACGGTGATGGAGTCGCCGGTATGCACACCCATGGGATCGAAGTTTTCAATGGAGCATATAATGACGCAGTTGTCGGCCTTGTCGCGCATGACTTCCATTTCAAATTCCTTCCAGCCGAGCAAGGATTCTTCGATGAGAATTTCCGAGACGGGGGACAGCTCCAGCCCGCGCCGGGCCATGATGTCAAATTCCTCGCGATTGTAGGCAATGCCGCCGCCGGTGCCGCCCAGGGTATAGGCCGGGCGAATGATGAGCGGGAAAGGCCCGACGCGCTCGGCCACGGCGCGCGATTCCTCCAAATTATGGGCCGTGCCGCTGATGGGGACATCCAGCCCGATGGAGAGCATGAGGTCCTTGAAAATCTGCCGGTCTTCGCCCCGCTCGATGGCGGCGGCGTTGGCGCCGATCATTTCCACGCCGTATTTTTCCAGGGTGCCGCTCCGGGCCAGGGCCATGGCCGTGTTGAGGGCGGTTTGTCCGCCCAGGGTTGGCAGCAGGGCCAGTTTGCCCGTAGCGCCCGTCCGCCGCATTTCCTCCGCTTCGCGCGCGATGATTTTCTCCACCGCCTCCGGGGTGATGGGTTCGAGGTAGGTGCGGTCGGCGAATTCCGGGTCGGTCATGATGGTGGCGGGATTGGAATTGACCAGGACAATGCGATAGCCCTCCTCGCGCAAAGCCTTGCAGGCCTGCGTTCCCGAGTAATCGAATTCGCAGGCCTGGCCGATGATGATCGGCCCGGCGCCGATAATCAGCACCGAGTGAATGTCTGGGCGCCTGGGCATAAAGCGGGCGAAACTTTAAGGCATTTGCCCGCGGTTGCCAGCGTTTTTCTGCAAAGCTGCCACCGGCCATGCCCGCTGCCTCACCCGGCCAGCCCCCGCACCGTGGCTTCCAAACTGGCGGCGTCGGCGATGTTGAAACTCTGAGCCCGCGGGTCAATTCGTTTCAAGAAACCGCTCAAGGTCGTGCCCGGTCCCAGTTCGATGAAGCGCGTGAACCCCTCCTCCAGCAAATAGCGCATGGAATCCTCCCAGCGCACTTCCGAGGTCACTTGCTCGACCAGGCGGGCGGCGATGGCGTCGGGGCTGGTATGCGGCCGCGCCGTGACATTGGAAATGACCGCCGCCGCCGGGAAATTTATGGAGACAGCCGCGAGCATGGCCGCCACCTTGGGCCGCGCGCCCGCCATGAGGCGGGAGTGATAGGCCCCCGCCACCGGGAGGGGGACCGCCCGTTTGGCGCCTTTGCTTTTGGCCAGTTGGCAGGCCCGCGCGATTTTTTCCGTCTCGCCCGAAATGACGATTTGCCCCGGGCAATTCAAATTGGCCACCTCAACGTCCGCCTCGGCGCAAACGGCGCGGGTGGCGTCCAGATCCAGCCCCAGCACCGCGGCCATGCCGCCGCGGGTCAGATCGCACGCTTCCTGCATGAAACGGCCCCGTTGCCGCGCGAGCTTGAGGCCGTCGCCAAACTCAAAAACTCCCGCCGCCGTCAGGGCGGTCATTTCCCCCAGCGACAAGCCCGCCGCCGCCTGAAAGGAGAATCCCGGCACGCTTTCCTTTAACAATTGCAGCGCCAGCCAGCTCACCAGAAAAATGGCGGGCTGGGCGTTTTCCGTTTTTGTCAATTCCTCTTCCGGCCCGTGGGAGCAGAGGGCGGGGAGATCAAAGCCGAGGAGGGCGCGGCCTTGCTCCAGCCAGGGCCGGGTGGAGGGGAACCCTTCGGCCAAATCGCGGCCCATGCCGGGGTATTGGGCGCCCTGGCCGGCGAACAACAGTGCGGTTTTAGGCATCACGTCCCCTCACTAAACCACGAACCGCCCGCCGGGGAAAACAGATTTTTGGCCGGCGGCGGCGCGCCCGGTTGCAGCCGGGCCAGAAATTCTGAAATCGCGCGGACCGAAGCTTCTGGGTGAACCTGGAGAATGAGATGCGGCGACGCAATCCTTTCGAGGTGAGTCTCTGGAAACCGCCGTTGGACGATTTTAAAATCGCGCGGCTTGACCAAACGGTCTTGTCCCGCCTGCAAATAGAGCAACGGGAAATTCAACGCCGCCGGCACGAAATCCTCATCGAATTCCAGCAGAACAGAAAACCGGTGCGCCAACACGCGGGGGGAAACCCCGCCAAGCGCATGATAAAACAAAGCAACAACTTCCTCGGCCGCATCTCCCAATAAAAACCGGCGAACCAGCCAGCGGGGCAGCCGCGTCCTGGTCAGAGCGGTTCCGCAAAATCTTAAGACCGCGATCAAAATTCGAGGCGGGGGACATTGCGCGAAGGAGGCGCACAAGACTACCGCTTTGGGAGGCATGACATGGCGCGAAGCTGCCTTCAGCGCGATGGGGCCGGAAAAAGATTCGGCGACCAAAACGTAAGGTTCACTTTGCGGAAGATGGGCGAGCACAAGCCCGGCCAATTCATCGGCGGAACAGCTCCGGTCAGCCGGGTAAGCCACCACCCCCGGCTCAATCTCCGGCGGCAGCACACGAAGCAACGGTGCAAACAAAATCCCTGTTCCATCAAATCCCGGCAGAAAAATCCATTTCATCTCGTGGAAGACCGCGATTGACAGGCTGATCTTCAATCCGTAATGCGCAATCCGCAATCCGCAATGTCACATCACGCTGCTCCCTTGCAGCCAAACAATTTCCGCTCGCGGATGATTTTGGCGACTTGGGGCGGCACGGCGGCTTCCCAAGCCGGGTCGCCCGCGCGAATTTTGGCGAGGATTTCCCGCGAAAAAATGGGGAGCGATTTTTCGTCGTAGTCGCGCAGGCCTTCGATGAACCGGTTCTCCATGAGGTAGGCGTGGAGATGGCGCAAATTGGGGGCCACGCGCAAATTGCCCGCGGTGATGAGGGCGCCCGTTTTGGCCTCGAGCAACGGATAAACATAGAGCTTCAAATCGTTGCGGAACAGGCGCCCAAAGGATTCCAACAGGCCGCCCTCGAGGTCGGCGTAGTACTTTTCGTCAAAAACTTCCTTCAAAGTCGGCACCCCCATGGCCACGCCGATCATCTTTTTGGTGTAGCGGAAGAAGTAGGCGGCCAGGCGGTGGTACTCCGCAAAATCGGAAATGAGAACCGTTTTGCCCAGGGCGCCCAGAATATCCACGCGATCCAGAAAATCGCGCGGATCAATTTTGTCCCCGTCCGTCAGGTTTTTCAGGGTCATTTCCATCAGCGTGAGCACGTCTTCGCCCTGCACCATTGGTTCCTGCACAAAGAGCGCCTGGGCGCAGCGCAACATGTCCAGGGTGACATTGGTGACGGGGCGGAAACTGCCGCGCTCGACCAGGATGCACTTTTTGTAAAAGGCGTCGGCGGGTTGGACGACCTGGCCGTCGGCGGTGAACAAGACGGCGTTGGTCAGGCCGCTCTGCACCAGTTGCAGGGCCATGAGGCGGTTGTCCAAATGGGCGAAGGCCGGCCCGGTGAGCTGGATCATGTCCACCTCGACCCTGGCGGCGCCCACATTGTCCACCAGCGAGACGATCATGGTGTTGGGATCGGCGTGCAGGTACATGGCGCCGTGAACAAGGTTGACCCCAACAATGCCGAGGGCCTCCTGTTCGGCCAGATTTTCTTTGTCCCACAAGCGGACGTGGGCGATGATTTGCGAAGGTTCCTCTCCCGGCTCCTTTTGAAAGCGGATGCCCAGCCAGCCGTGGGCGTCGTCATGGCGCGAATAACTGCGCGCCGTGACCGTGTCGGCGAAGACGAAAAAGCGGGTGTTGGCGCCGCGTTTTTGCGCCAGCCGCTCCACCAGCAGGCCGTATTCACGCTGCAGCATGGTCTCCAGCCGCTGGCGGCTGACATAACGCTCGGCCTGGCCGTAGATGGCGTCGCTGATGGTCATGTCGTAGGCGGAAATGGTTTTGGCAATGGTCCCGGCCGCGCCGCCGACGCGGAAGAACCATCGCGCCACCTCCTGGCCGGCGCCGATCTCGGCGAAGGTGCCGTACTTGGCCGGGTCGAGGTTGACCTGGAGGGCCTTTTGGTGCGTGCTTATTATTTCTCGTTCCATGTCTGCACGAAATCAGGGTTTATCATCACTGCTCAATGCACTGCTGACCATTGTTTAATCACGGCTTGCCTTGGTGGAAAGTTTAATGTGGCGCGAACTCACGGCCGGCGCGGCAAAAATCAGGACGGGGTTGGATTGGCAAAGAATGGGACGGATGGGACGGATGGGACGGATGGGACGCATGGCGGGAAGTGTTTTTAGCCTCACCGCCGGAAGGGCGGTGGCGGGATTTTGAGGACCAATTTGCGCGCTTCTTCGGCGGTGGTGACATCCTTGTCCAAGGGCAGCAGCAGCCATTTTTCCGGGAAGATGAAGCTGGCCCCGGGGGCCAGGGTGGCTTCGGGGCTGAGCGGATCCAGCTCCGTCACCCGGCGGTCGAAATAGACTTCCACCGAGTTGCCGCCGCCGCCGTAGTCCCCCCCCGGCGAAAATAAATAGTACTTGACAAAGAGGAGCCGCCCCCGCGCGTAGGCGATCCATTGGCCGTCGCTGTCCGCGCCCAGGCGGGTGGCGTCCCCGCCCGTTTCCGCCACCAGCACCCCGCCCAGCAGGCTGACGGCGGAGGAGCCGGGGTGGTCGCCATCATAGTATTTTTGCCCGCCGGCTTCCCGGATGCGGGCCCAGCCGGCTTTGAACCGGCTTTTTTTATTGAGCGGGAAAAGGACAAAACCGCCGCCCTTGCAAAACGTCCGGTCGGCCAGGCCATACTTGACAGGATTGTCGGAGATGTTGCGCAGGCATTGCACCAAGCCCAGTTCGCCGGTGTCGCCCGCCAGCACAAAATCCTTGTCCAGCGCCACGCCCAGGGTCGCGTCCGGGCGGCTGAAAACCCGGGCGGAGAAATTGGCGTCGGCCTGCCAGCGTTGCGGCCCTTCGGACAGTTGCCAGTGGTCGGGCAGGACGCGGGCGCCCGCGGTGGCATCACATTGGTAGCCGCCGAGAAAAAGGTCCTCGTTTTTCAAGCCCAGCGTGGCGCCCTGGCTGGCGGAATTCTCCAGCAAAATGTTCGCGCCGTTCCAACTGTAGTGCATGATCCGCCCGCCGACCGCCGGGACGACGACGGCCTGGACGGGTTTTTCGCTGGCGTTGAGAAACAGGCAGTTGGCCCATCCGGTGTAATCCCGCAACTCCACGCCGGCCGGCAACTCATGCTGGGTCTGGCCGCGGCCGGCCACAAGGCCAAGCCACAGGGCCAGAACATAAAAAACACGTTGATTAGGCTTGATTAGGCTTGATTGATGTTGATTGGAAAAGCCCTTTCTTGCGCGTAAGTAGTTCATGGATAGTAACTTCCATTGATTTGCCGCAAAAAGGCGCAAAAGGCGCAGAAACAGCCACTTTTTCGGAGCTGGGAACACTTAAAGACTGTCATCGCGGGGGCGAATCCGCGCGCAAAGGCAAACGAGTTCAGCGCAGCCAAGCGGAACCAAAGGAATTGAGCACCGGATTTCACGGATTTCATGGATAAAAAGGACTCTTCAACGCCAAGACGCCAAGACGCCAAGACGCCAAGGCGGAAAAAGCTCTTTGTGCCTTCGCGTCTTGGCGGCTTTGCGTTAAAAATCCCACTGCCATTCGCGGTAAAATCTTTGCGGAAAGGAGTGATGGCAGCGGAGGGAAGATCATCCTTGTTGAAATTCCCGCTCCGGGATGCCGCCGCGCGCTCCAAGACCGCGCCTGCGCCGGGAGCCTCCTCCCGGATGCGGCCTTGGACTGTGCCTCCGTGTCTCACGCTGAGTATTCAACCATAGGTTCTAATTTTTGTCAAGCTCCTGTTGGAAAGTGGATTTTGTCATGGGAACCTCGTTCGAACCAGACTGACAAGGCAAAATCATTGAGGGCAAAATCATGCGGAAATCCGAATGAACTTGGGGTAACCCTTTCGCTGACACTTTCACCTTTCAGATATTAATCTCTCCCCTCCCCGGCTTGCATTAGAGCGCCCCGTCGCGTACAATGGCAACGTGACATCAGCGGAAATCATTGAGGAGATCAAACGCCTGCCTCGAGCGGAACAGAACCGAGTCATTGATTTTGTCCGAAAAGCCGGGGAAGTCCGCCGTCTCCCCCCCGACGAGTTGGGAGAACTGGCGAGGAAAATGGCCGAGGCGAAAGATTCCGGCGAAGCCGACCGTTTGCAGACAGAGATTGTGCGTGGATTCTACGGCGGGCGAGCCGATGCCTAGAATTCGTCGCTAGAAACCGCCGAAGAGCGGTGATTTATACTTGGCCTGTATAATCTTCGGCGGCTTGTTGCGGGCGAGCCATATAAACACTTGATTTGTGGTCACGGCTAGTGTGCCCTCGTCTCCGAACTGGCCGCCGCCGATTTCAGGGTAGCACTTGTACTGAGTGCCAGCAATTGTAACGACGTTGGTGGATAGCCAGAACCGGTCGGCTGAACTGGAGACGTTCGTGACGTATCCATACTTCGCGAAATCCTCGGCGGCGATCTTTAGCATGTATCTGTGCTCCTTCATGCAGGCGTCTCGTTCCGACTGTCCTGAAAGGACAAGCAGTGCGCCTAAGCAGAAGAACAGGATCAGGACAATTGCTATGATCCGGTTTCTCATGGGCATCGGACTTACCATGCCTGCGGTGATTTGAAAACGGAAAACCGCTTACGAAAGGCGAAGCCCTGCCCTGGTGGAGATGGCGGTGGATTCCAAGATGCGAAGGGCAAACCGGGGGCGAACTGGAATCTAGCGACCTCCCGACCAGGCAATCATCGGGGCGGAGCGTTCGCGTGTTGGCATCCCACCTTCGCGGGGCCTTCTGCCTTCGCAGGGCCTACGGCGGACAAGACGGCGGACAAGACGGTGGAAAGGCGACACGGGAACGAGCCGCGGGGATAAGCCGGACTTTCTCGGGAATACGGAAACGGCGGGAACACCTTGATTTTGAGCAGCAAGAGCGGTTGCATTCAGGCTCGTTTGGTGTTTATTTACGGTCATGACCGAAAGCGTCGTCGTCCAGGACCCTGAAATTCTCAGTGGCACGCCGGTATTTGCGGGTACTCGCGTGCCGGTGCGCAACCTGCTTGATTACCTGGAGGGCGGTTACACGCTCGACGAGTTTCTGGATGACTTTCCCGGAGTAACCAAAGCCCAGGTGGTTGCGTTTCTGGAGCAGGCCAGCGCCAAACTCCTTGTGACGGCTTGAAATGAGAGTCGTGCTCGACGAGTGCCTGCCAAGGCGATTGACCCGCGAACTGCCTGGACACGAGGCCCGCACGGTCCAGCAAATGGGATGGAGCGGCATTTCCAATGGCAAGCTGCTCTCTTTGATTCGTGGTCAATTTGACGCCTTCATCACTGTGGACAGCAATCTGGCGTACCAGCAAAACCTCTCCGCCCTGCCGGTGGCCGTGGTTGTGTTGCGCGCGCCGTCCAACAAAATTGAAGATCTTCGCCCGCTCCTGCCCCTTTTGTTGGCGACGCTGACTGTTCTCAAGCCGTGCGAACTGCGCCTCGTGGGGTGAGGGGATTCTGTCGAGCCACAGGCACGACGCTACAACGCCGGGTCAGTGGCCCGACGGGACGGGTCCCGACTGCATCGGGATGCCACCCATGCAGTATTATGGGGGCAGCGGAACGGCGGCTTGGAGGGCGAGGGTGGCGGCGGTGAGGCCGGGGGCGGTGACGGTCAATAGGATTGTGCCGGTCGGGGCGGTGGCTTTGAGGAAGGCAACGCAGCGGCCCTGGAAGGCGCGGCGTTCGGCGGCCTGAAAGGGTTCGTGGCTGGAGTTGTCGGAATTGTCCACGGCGGCGATAACGCCGGGGCCGGAGAGATTGAAGGTGATCAGATCGTTGGCGGCGGGGACGGGCTGGCCGTCTTTGTCCACCACGGTGGCGGTGACGCGGCAAACATCATCCCAGTCGGCGGCGATTTTGGAGGCGGTGGCGGCGAGTTGGATTCTGGCGGGCGGGCCGGCGGTGCGGAGCCGGCTTTCGGCGACGGCGACGCCGCGGTTTTTGGCGACGGCGCTGAGGGTTCCCGGCGCAAAGTCCACTTTCCAAGTGCGCGGCGTGGCGTCATCATGCAGTTTTTGCGATCCGAGGGACTGGCCGTTGAGAAATAATTCCACCTCCTCGCAGTTGGCATAGACTTCGACGTTTTCCTGGTGGGGAGCTGAGTTTTGCGGGGTCCAATCGTCGAAGAGGACCTGGGGGCGGCGCAGGACGTTCTGCTGGGCGGGTTCGTAACCGGGATCGGTTGGGGAAGGCATGGAGGCGGCGCTGCGGCGGGTGATGGAAACGATGGGCTGGCCGCTCCACCAGCTCTGGCGCTCGGCGGCCATCGGTTTGGGAGCGCCTGTGCGATCCAACAGGCCGGAGCCGGCGGCGATGACCGGCCAGCGGCCCGCTTCGCCCAGATAGTCAATGCCGCTCCAGAGGAATTGGCCGGCGTAAGGGGCGTTGTCGCGCACGTAGAGCCAGGCGCCGCGGTCGTGATGGTTTTCCGTGCCGATGATTTTGCGGGAGGGCTTTTGCTGATGGGCGGCGAGCAGTTCGTTGTCGCGATAATTGGTGCCGATGACGTCGAGGAGGTCGGCCAGGCCGTTGTCGTAATCGTGGCTGACGTTGGGGCGGAAGAGGGCCTGGGTGACGGGACGGGAGGGATCGTTTTCATGGAAGACCTGAACCAGGCCAGCGAGGATTCTCTTGGAGAGGGCGGCATTGGGGGTGTCGTGAATTTCGTTGCCGGCGCTGTAAAGTATAATTGAGGGATGATTGCGGTCGCGCCGCACGGTGTCGCGGGTGTCGGTCAGCGACCAGTCGTTGAAATAAAGGTGATAATCGTAGCGGCTCTTGCCCACGGTCCAGCAATCGAACATTTCGTCCATGACGAGAAAGCCCATGCGGTCGCAGACATCGAGGAAGGCGGGGTCGGGAGGATTGTGGGCGGTGCGGACGGCGTTGGCGCCGAGGAGCCTGAGGGCGGCCAGGCGCTGCTCCCACACGGCCGGGGGCACGGCGATGCCGAAAGCGCCGGCGTCCTGATGGAGGCAGACGCCCTTGATTTTGAGGTTTTTTCCGTTGAGCCAGAATCCGGTGTCCGCCTCAAATTTGGCCTCGCGGATGCCGAAGGGAATGACTTCCTCGTCGAGCTTCACCGCTTCAGTGGAGGCGGCGGTGCTGACCGGATGGAATATCGTTCGGGGATCGGCTGCGGCGGCGAGCGTGATTAGCGTGACGCGGGCGCGATAAAGGACGGGATTGTCCAAATCCCAACGCCGCGGATTGTTGACAACAATGTCCTGGTCAAATTGCGCCGAATCTCCGGCGGCGAGATTCAGGGATTTGCTGTCACCCTTGGCCGCGGATTTTCCGTCCGGATCGAGCAAGTCAACCATCAGGAAAATTTCGCGCGGCGAAGCGGATTGGTTGGTGACGGCGCATTGGACGCGGACGGTGGCCTGGGCGGCGGAGACTTGCGGGGTGGTGACGAAGACGCCCCAGTGGGCGATGTGAACCGGACCGGTCGCGACGAGGCGAACGTGACGGTAAATGCCAGCGCCGAAATAATAACGGGAGGCCGGTTGGGCCGAGGTGTCGGCGCGGACGGCGAGAACATTATCCGCGCCGCCGAAATGCAAATGGCCGGTGAGTTCGTATTGGAAACCGACGTAGCCGTAAGGACGGTGGCCGAGGTTGAAGCCGTTGATCCAGACATCGCTGTTGGCCATCACGCCGTCGAATTCAATGAAGACGCGGCGGGCGGAGAAATTTTCCGGGAGGGAAAAATGTTTGCGGTACCAGCCGACGCCGGCGGGGAGAAAGGCGCCCGCGCCGCCGGTGGCATTGGAGGAGGCAAAGGGGCCTTCGATGCTCCAATCGTGGGGCACATCCAATTTGCGCCAGGCGGCGTCGGCCAAGGCGGGTTGTTCGGCGCCCGGGGCGTCGGATTTGAGGAAGAGCCAGGCGGAGTCGAAGGACTGGGTGGAGCGGGGCGAGGAAAGAGGGGGGCGGACCCTTGGCGGCATGGCGGTGCAGGAAGCAACCAGCGCAACGATTACGAAGGCGAAGCGGAATGCGTTTTTTTTCATTTTTGAAGGGGCCGGGTTTCCGGCGGCCAGAGATAACCGGGGGCCGGAGCCTGGCCGTCATCGGCGGCAATGGTGTCAATAACAATGCCCGGGTCCACCATCCAGATTTTCAGGAGGTGCAGGCCGGGCCGGGCGACGGGATGGGAACTGGAGCCCAAGGCGGCGTTGCGCAGAACATCTTCCTGCCAGCGGCGGTCGGTTTCGCTGGTGGAAACCGGCAAGGCCACGATCCTGGGGGTTTCGTTGTCGAGGGCGATGGCGTAGCGCTGGGGGCGTCCGGTTTCGACGGAGAAGGTCGGGAGGGCGCGCACGGTGAAATGCCAGTCGCCGGGATGCTGCATCCAGATTGTGTAATGCAAGGCGGGAGACTCGGCGAGGATTTTTTGCGGGTCGGAGCGGACGGGAACCAGGGTTGGGAAAACGGCAACGGCGCTGCCCTGGTAGCCGAGGCCGCGGATGGTTTCCCAGCGGGCGTCCAGGCCGGGCAAAAAGGCGGAAGCGTGGGCGGCTTGGGCGACGATGTGGTGATTGTCCTCCACAAAATCGGCCGCGCGCATCGGGGCGGTGTCGGCCGGGTTGAAGAGGCTGAGGAGCACCGCCAGGGGCGGTTGGTTGGAGGAGGCGAACCGGATAAAGCCGCGGACATCGTCGCCCGCCGGCGCGCGCGGCCAGTCAATGGTCACCCAGAGGCGAGCCTCCTGGCCGCCGGCGCTTCGGCTAAGCTGAATCCAATCCGCGCTGGGGGCGGCCGTCCAGCGCAGCGGTTGGGAGCCGGCATTGAAGACATCCACGAAATAAGAGCGGCGGGTCAGTTTGCTGAACTGCGGCAGCACGTTGGTGGAGAGACTTCCTTCCGTGCCCGCCAGGACGGCCTGACCGGCGCCTTCCAGGAGAAGGCCGAGTTTGGCCGGGGAGAAAGGCCTTTCCGGCACTGGAATTTTGGGGAGGGAAAAGACGGGCTGGGCGCGGGGATTGTCGGACATGATGAAGCGCCATTTGCCGCCAGCGGTGCGGTTGTTGTAAAGGTCCGTCTGCCGGGCGATTTCCTGCTGGGCGCTTTGGGCCTGGGCGAGAAGATCGAGAGGCGGGGGGCGGCCGAGTTTGGAGCAGGCCTGATAGCGGCTGAGGGCGAGCCACTTGTCATTCATGAGGAGGGAGGCGATGACGGGATAGCCGATGAGTTCGAAGAAAGCATCCTGCATTTCCGGGGGCAGTTTTTGGGCCAGAGCGGCGGTGAGGGCGCCCAGAGCGCGCCAGGATTGCAGGCGCTGTTCGGCCTCGTCGCCGTTGGCGGCGCTGGAAAAGATTTCGCCGGAAGTGAGAGCCATGTGTTCGGGTTTGCGCTGGAAGTTGAGGCGGTTGTATTCGGCGAAGACGGCGGAGATTTGGGGGGCGAGATCGGGGCCGAAATCGCGGGCGAATTGTTGTTCGATCAAGGCCTCGGTGTTGGAGGCGTTCCAGGAATGGGGATTCCAGGCGAGCTTGAGGAAGAATTCGATGTCCATCTCGGCCGGTTTCAAATCGCCGACGTTGAGCATCCAGACGTGATTGGCGCCGTAGTCATAGGCCTTGGACATTTCCTCGCCGATAAGAGCGGGCGGGGTGGAGCAAAGCCAGAGATAATCCTGGGGCCGGCCCCAATAGGAAACATGGTAATAGACCCCGGCCCCGCCGGCGCGGGCGCGCTCGCGGGCGTCGGAAAACTGGCGGACGTAACCGTAATTGTCGTCGGGCCAAAGGAGGGTGATGTCGGAGGGAATGTCCGGGGCGAGGCGGTAGAGGTCGAGGACTTCCTTGTAGGGGCAAAAAATCTGCGGGACGGAGGAAAGATTAGTGTTGACCCAGCGGGCGAGGAGGGCGCGCTGGTCCTGAATGATGTGGAGGAGGCGGGCGGCTTTCTCGGAGGGGGCGCCGCCGCCGGGCATGGCGCCGTCGCTAATGCCGCGCATGCCCAGGGTGTAAACGTTGTCGAAAGCGGCATTCTCGCGGACGCGCTCTTCCCAGTAATTGAGCACGCCGTCGCGATTGAGCACGTAATTGTATTCGCCGTTCTTTTCAGGCTTCCATTCGTCAATATTGTCGCGGAGCATTTGCTCGCAATGGGAGGAGCCCATGACGATGCCGTAAAGGCCGGCGATTTGCTTGTTGGTGGGAAAGGAATTGAAGGCGGGGGTGCCGGGATGCATGGCAGGCCAGAGATAGTTGGCGCGCAAACGCAGGAGCAACTCGAAGACTTTGGCGTAAGTGTGTGGGCCGATGTTGCCGGTCTCCGGCTCGAGGGTTTTGGCCGCCCAGGGGCGCAGCCCCCAATCCTCGTCGTTCAAGAAGATGCCGCGATACTTGACGGCGGGCGGCCCTTGCGTGAAAATTCCCTTGTGGACGGCCAGGAAATTTTTCCGTTTGGGCGGCACGTCGGCCCACCAGTACCACGGGGAGACGCCGATCCACTCCGATAATTGGTAGAGGCCGTAAATCGTCCCGCGCCGGTCGCTGCCGGCGATGACCAGGGCGGAGTCCACGCCGGGCAGGGGATTGTCCACCACTTGCAGCAGATAACTTTCCCACCCGCCGCCAATGCCGCCGGCCTGGATTTTTCCCGCGGCGGCGAGGCGGTCCATGACCTGGCTGCGGCCGAGCGTGCCGGCGATGATGAGGTTTTTGGCGCCGTCCGTATTTTGCTGGAGCGCGGGTTGGAGACCGGTGACGCGGGCGATGTCGGCGGCCAGATCACCGGCGGCGCGGAGGACGGCGCGGTCATCGCCGGGTTCGACAAAAATGGGGACGGGGTTTTGGCCGTCGCAGAGAACGAAGGCGTCCGGACCGGGGGAGTCGGCCAGGGAGAGTTGGGCGAAAGCAGGCGGGGCGGGCCAGAGCCAGGCGGGCAGCAGGAGCAAAGGGAAGGAGGCGCGAAAAGTGAACATGGCGCGAAGCGGATTCAAGAGGCCATTGAAACCACTTTTTGTCAGTTGCGCAATAAAACAGACGACGCGGCTGCAGGAATTATGGAAAGCTTGGCAAAATCATGGGGGGCAAAATGTTGAGCGCCTGGAGTGCGCCGACTGGCCGGCACTGCCGCTTTCCGAAAGCGGCGGCAAGCCGCCGCCATGATGTTATTTCCCCTGGTTTGCGGCGGCCAGAGACCGCCGCTACAATCGTGGAGGCGCGTTTTGCAGAGGTCTCATTCTCTAAACAACGGCGTTTGTCGGCGGGGTGTCGTTTACCGTTCCGGCCGGCGAGCCGCCTGTGCCACCCAACGGGTTCGGACACGGGTGTGAAAGGTCCGGGCGAAAATCCGGGGCGTGCAGCGCCACCCCCTGGCCGATGCCGGTCAAAATGAGGAGAATGGGTGCCTAAATTAAGTTGTCATGTTTGCCGATAAGGAGATAGCATGAAGGCTCGAAATTGCCTGAAGTCATTTGTCCAATTGCGTGAGTTCAGTCGAAACAGTTACGGCCCCTGAAAACCCGGCGACCAAGCGAGCCGGGGAGTTTTTTCGTCAGCAGAAACAGGTCAATTTCAAGGCGACGGACCGGATGTTCGCCTGGCTGATCGCTTTCGAGTGGCTGGCGGCGATGGCGGCGGCGTCGCTGATCGCCCCTACCATAGATCAGTTGAAGGAGATCCCCCAATGGCACCTGTTCGAGATGGCGGCCGGATTGTCGGGGCTGATTTACCTGCTGCCGCTGACCCTGGCCTTGTTTCATCCGGGGCGGGCATACACGCGGCATGTCATTGCCGTCGGGCAGATGTTGACGCCGTCGCTTTTTATATTTCTGACGGGGCGGGGATTTGAAACGCATTTTTTTGTATTCGGCGCGCTGGCCTCGCTGGCGGCGTATCGGGACATCAAGGTTTTGATGACGGCCACGCTGGTGGTGGCGCTGGATGACCGGCTGGGGCAATGGGTGCAGACGATATTTTTTAATCCGACCTATTTGATGCCGTGGACGTGGGTGGAATTCACCGGCTGGGTGTTGTTTGAGGACACGCTGCTGGCCATCTGGATATGGGAGAGCCTGCGTCTGATGGCCGGATTGGCGCGGCACCAGGCGGAGGAGGAGATTCTCAATGAAATCGTGGCGCGCGAGGTGGCCGAACGGATCGAGGCGCTCAAGCAGGAGAACACCCGCTACCGGCTGGTGCAGACCTCCCTGGAACGCAGCGAAGCGAGGTTTCGTTCGTTGAGCGAGTCTTCGCCCGCCGGCATTTTTCTGGCGGATATTTCGGGGGGGCGGGTTTACAGCAATTCCAAGTGGCTGCAGATGACGGGCCTGACGCCCAGCGAAAGCATGGGGGATGGCTGGATGCGGGCTTTGCATCCGGAGGACAAGCCCGGGGTGGTGCAGTGGTGGCAACAATGCGTGCGGGAGCGCAAGGAATACTCCCAGGAATTCCGCCTGGTGACCCCGCAGGGCGAAGTCCACTGGGTATCCTGCCGGGCCGCCTTGATTCCCACCGAAGAGCCGGCCAAGGATGAAAATGGGGATGCGATTGAAGCCAGCGAGGACAGCGGCGGTTACGTGGGCACGATGCGCGACATCACCGAATACAAGAAGGTGGAGGAAGAACTGCGGGAGGCCAAGGCCAAAGCCGACGCGGCCGTCAAGGCCAAGAGCGAATTTCTGGCCAAAATGAGCCATGAAATTCGCACGCCCATGAACGGCGTCATCGGCATGGCCAACCTGTTGCGCGACACGCCGCTGGGTTCACAACAACGCGAATATGCCGACGCCATCCGGCGCAGCGCCGAGTCGCTGCTGCTGTTGATCAACGATGTTTTGGACTTCTCCAAGTCGGAAGCCAAGAAGCTGATTTTTGAGACGATGGATTTTGATTTGCAGGAAACCATTGAAGGCTCCCTGGAGCTTCTGGCGGAAGGCGCCCAGGCCAAGAACATCGAATTGGCGGGGTTTGTGCTGGCCGATGTTCCCACCCAGCTCCGCGGCGATCCCAGACGATTGCGCCAGATTGTCGTCAATCTGGTCAGCAACGCCGTCAAGTTCACCGAATGCGGGGAAGTGGTGGTTTCCGTCTCCAGCGTGAGGGAAAGCCAGGCACACGTGGAGCTGCGGTTTGAAGTGCGGGACACGGGCATCGGGATTGATCCGGCCACCCAGCCCAAACTGTTCCAGGTGTTCAGCCAGGCCGACAGTTCGACCACCCGCAAGTACGGGGGCACGGGCCTGGGCCTGGCCATTTCCAAGCAACTGGTGGAATTGATGGGAGGGCAGATTGGTTTCACCAGCGTGCCGGGACAAGGCTCGACGTTTTGGTTTACGGCCGGCTTCGACAAGCAACCCGCCGGCGCCAAAGCCGCGGCCGCCAAATCGGACAAGATCAATCTCCATGTCCTGATCGTGGACGACAACCAGACCAACCGGCAGATACTGGAGGAATTGCTGCACAGTTGGGGCATGCGCTCCTGCGCGGCCCACGGCGCCCAGGAAGCCCTGGAAAAATTGCAGGAATCCACCCACGATCCCATTGATGCTGTTCTTCTTGACATGCACATGCCCGGCATGAACGGCATCACCCTGGCCCATGTCATCAAATCAGACCCGGCCATCGCCAAAACCCGGGTCATCCTCCTCACCTCCCTGGGCAATTTAATGGACGACGACAAACTGGCCCGGACGGGGGTGGACGCCTGCCTGGTCAAACCGGTCAAACGCGCCCGGCTTTACGAGTGCCTGACCGGCCCGGCCAAGGAAAAGGGCGCTGCCGGGGCGGCCCCCAACCAAGGCCCCGCGCCCAAGCCGCCCATTGTGCTGGCCGCCCGCCCCCTGCGCATCCTTCTGGCCGAAGACAATCTCATCAACCAGCGCGTCGCGGTCGCCCAGTTGAAAAAACTCGGCTACTCGCCCAACGTGGTCAGCAACGGCGTGGAAGCTTTGGAAATGGCCGTCCAGAAAGCGTATGATGTCATTTTAATGGACGTCCAGATGCCGGAGATGGACGGCTACGAAGCCACCGAGCAAATTCGGTCGCGCGAAAAGGCCGCGGGCCGCAAACCGGTCTATATCGTCGCCATGACGGCCAACGCCATGCAGGGCGACCGCGAGAAATGCCTGGCGGCGCAGATGAGCGATTACCTCTCCAAACCGGTCAAGGACACCGAATTGAAGAAAGCGCTGGAACGCGCTCCTCTGCCGGCGGCCGGCGCCGGCGCCGATGGGGCCGCCGATTTTGTGCCGCCGGAGGCGGCCAGCGACAATGACCTGGTGGACCTGGAAAGACTGGAAGCCGCCGCCAACGAAGACCCTGCCATGTTGCAGGAATTGGTGGAGCTTTACTTTGCCCAGGCCAAGGATTTGATGAATGGCCTGCGGGGAGCGATCAACGCCGGGTCGGCCAAGGACGTGGATCATTTCGCCCACAAACTTGTCGGGGCCAGTCTGGCCTGCGGCATGTCGGCCATGGTTCTGCCGTTGCGCGAGTTGGAACGCCAGGGCAAGGAAGGCCGCCTGACCAACGCCGAGGCCTTGTTTGCCCAGACCAGCCGCCATTTGGAATTGACCCGCAGCAAAGTCGGTACTTACGTGCGCGAATACCAACACCCGTGACACCCAACGAAAACCAATCCCAGGCCGCCGCCGGCAAGCCGGCGGTGGATTTTAAACAGTTGCGCGACGCGTCGGGCGAGGATCCCACCTTCCTGCGGGACCTGACCAAGCTTTATTTCGACCAGGCCGGGGAGATCATGGCCGCCCTGGTCGTCGCCTTGGAAAAGCGTTCCGCGGGCGAGGTGGATTATTTGGCCCACCGGCTGGCCGGGGCCAGCCTCTCTTGCGGCATGTCGGCCATGGTGGCTCCCCTCCGGGAACTGGAGGCGCGCGGGCGCAAGGGCGATCTGACCGGCGCCGATGACTTCGTGGCCCAGGCCGCGGCCAACCTGGAGATCGTCCGCGCCGCGGTGCAGGAATATCTGCGCAGCGGCAAAACCGGCTAGGAGCCTGTTCCGGTGGGCCGAATCTTGTTCATTACAGGCACCGGCACCGGGGTTGGAAAAACCGTTTTGACAGCTCTGTTGCTGCGCCATTTGCGGGAGCAAGGGCTTGACGCCCTGGCCATCAAACCGTTTTGCTCCGGTTCCCGCAAGGACGCCCGCCTGCTGCAACGCCTCCAAAAAGAGGATCTCACGCTGGCCGCAACCAACCCGTTTTTTTTCAGGCGGCCGCTGGCGCCGTGGGTGGCGGCCAGGGAGAATGGCCGGGCGCAGATTCCTTTGCGCCACGCTCTGGGGAAGATCCGGCGCCTGGGCAAACGCGGCAGAATCCTGCTGGTGGAAGGTTCCGGCGGGGTGCTGGTCCCGTTGGGTGAAAATTACGCGGTGGCGGATTTAATTTCGCTGCTCCGCTGTGAAACTGTGCTTGTTGCGCCCAATAGTCTGGGGACCATCAACCACACGTTATTGACGGCGAAATACATGCAAGCCATTGGTGTAAAGGACATTAAGATTGTGATGATGTCAGGAAGAAAGCCGGATTTATCATCTAGGAGCAACATTCGTGCCATTTGTGAGCTGCTTCCGGCAATTCCGGTTTTTTCGCTGCCGTATTTGGGTGGGGAGGCCTCAAATTTGGCCGCGGTGCGGAAAAATGCAAAAAAAGTGAAAAAAACGCTTGCGCAACTGGTTGGGGGTGGTAGTGTGGGCCGTTCCTTCCAACTGGGAGAAGATTGCGCGACAATAAACCGTTGACAATCCGGCGTTGAAGAGACAGATTGCTTCAACGAAAAGAACAGGTATCTGCGATGCCGAAATGAAGCAGGAGAATTCGGCAAGCAGGTGTTTTTGTCCATTGGATGGGAAGAGAATTTTGGGGTGGAGACACCCGGTGCTCATTGAAAATTGAATTGTGCGAATAGTGAGAGCCCCTTTGAAGTTCGCCTGTTAGTTTGGCGGGCTTTAGAGAGTTTTAAAATTGCAAAATCAGTCCGGCCAACCCCCGGACGAGATTCAAGCTAACGTTTTTAACGGAGAGTTTGATTCTGGCTCAGAACGAACGCTGGCGGCGTGGATAAGACATGCAAGTCGAGCGCTGGTTGGAGGGTAGCAATATTCTTCAACTGGAGCGGCGCAAGGGTGCGTAACACGTGGGTAATTTGCCATGAAGTTGGGGATAACTTGCTGAAAGGCGAGCTAATACCGAATGTGGCCCGATGGAGGCATCTCCGTCTGGCTAAAGCTGGGGACCGCAAGGCCTGGCGCTTAATGATAAACCCGCGGCCTATCAGCTAGTTGGTGAGGTAACGGCCCACCAAGGCGATGACGGGTAGCTGGTCTGAGAGGACGACCAGCCACACTGGAACTGAGACACGGTCCAGACACCTACGGGTGGCAGCAGTCGAGAATTTTTCACAATGGGGGAAACCCTGATGGAGCGACGCCGCGTGGGGGATGAATGGCTTCGGCCCGTAAACCCCTGTCATTTGTGAACAAACCTTTCCACCGAACAAGTGGAAAGCTGATAGTAACGGAAGAGGAAGGGACGGCTAACTCTGTGCCAGCAGCCGCGGTAATACAGAGGTCCCAAGCGTTGTTCGGATTCACTGGGCGTAAAGGGTGCGTAGGTGGTCGGGTAAGTCTGATGTGAAATCTCGGAGCTCAACTCCGAAACGGCATTGGATACTATCCGGCTGGAGGGTCGGAGGGGGGACTGGAATTCTCGGTGTAGCAGTGAAATGCGTAGATATCGAGAGGAACACCAGTGGCGAAGGCGAGTCCCTGGACGACTCCTGACACTGAGGCACGAAAGCTAGGGGAGCAAACAGGATTAGATACCCTGGTAGTCCTAGCCGTAAACGGTGCATATTTGCTGTAAAAGGAATCGACCCCTTTTGTGGCGAAGCTAACGCGTTAAATATGCCGCCTGGGAAGTACGGTCGCAAGATTAAAACTCAAAGAAATTGACGGGGGCCTGCACAAGCGGTGGAGTATGTGGCTTAATTCGATGCAACGCGAAGAACCTTACCTGGCCTTGACATGCAAGTGGTAGAACCATGAAAGTGGGACGACCCCGCAAGGGGAGCTTGCACAGGTGCTGCATGGCTGTCGTCAGCTCGTGTCGTGAGATGTTGGGTTAAGTCCCGCAACGAGCGCAACCCCTGTGTCCTGTTGCCACCCAAACGAGAGTTTGGAGCACTCTGGACAGACTGCCTCATCTAAATGAGGAGGAAGGTGGGGATGACGTCAAGTCAGTATGGCCCTTACGGCCAGGGCTGCACACGTACTACAATGCCCGGCACAAAGGGAAGCAAGATCGTAAGATGGAGCAAATCCCCCAAAACCGGGCCCAGTTCGGATTGTCGTCTGCAACTCGACGGCATGAAGCTGGAATCGCTAGTAATGGCGCATCAGCTACGGCGCCGTGAATACGTTCCCAGGCCTTGTACACACCGCCCGTCACATCATGAAAGCCGCTTGTACCCGAAGTCGCCGTGCCAACCGCAAGGAGGCAGGCGCCGAAGGTATGGGTGGTGATTGGGATGAAGTCGTAACAAGGTAGCCGTAGGGGAACCTGCGGCTGGATCACCTCCTTTCTAAGGAGAACATGGACACGGGTTGAAAACCGTGCTCCTAGGTCGGTCAATCCCGGCTTGCCGGGGTTGATATGGCTTTCACTATCGCACAATTCAATATTCGTGAGCCTTTTGCAGGGCGCTGGTTCGCCCGGTTCGGCACGCAGACATTTTTTTGCGCCCGGACTTCCGTTCTTTAACAAGTGGTGGAGAGACGAACTTTTGGGGGAATGGCGGCCATCCGGTTGTGGGGGCTGTAGCTCAGTTGGTAGAGCGGTAGCTTTGCAAGCTATAGGTCAGGGGTTCGAATCTCCTCAGCTCCACCAACTTTCGCGGAGCGAAAGTTGCCCGCCGCCGCGCGCCGCGCGCCGGCGGGCGGAAGCGACCCGCCAAAAAGGGGCGTGTAGCTCAGTTGGTTAGAGCATGCGCTTGATAAGCGCAGGGTCACTGGTTCGAATCCAGTCACGCCCACCACTTGCGACGATTTGCCCGGAGGCGAAGGTTTGGGGCCGCAAGGCCCCGGCCGGGGCCGCCGGGATTGTTCTTTGACAACTACACATAGATAATTAAGGGCATGTAAATTACAATTCGCTGAGTTACCATCGAAAGATGGTTATCTTTGTGATCAAGCTACTAAGTGCAAACGGTGGATGCCTTGGTGCCAAGAGGCGATGAAGGACGTAGCAGGTTGCGATAAGCCCCGGGGAGCCGCATAACAGGCTTTGATCCGGGGATTTCCGAATGGGACAACCCAGTGCCGGTAACACGGCATTATCGACGGATGAATTCATAGTCCGGCGAGGCCAAACGGGGTGAAGTGAAACATCTCAGTAACCCCAGGAAAAGAAAACGAATGTGATTCCGTAAGTAGTGGCGAGCGAAAGCGGAACAGCCTAAACCGGGAGGACTTGTCTTCCCGGGGTTGCGGGACCTTGATATGGGAGGCGGAGAGTTAGTGCAACGATTTGGAAAAATCGGCCGAAGACCGTGACAGCCGGGTGCGCGAAAACTCAAAGCCCCCTAGAGGCATCCCAAGTAATGCGGTGCAAGTGAAACTCTGCATGAATCCGTCCCGACCACGGGATAAGGCTAAATACTCCTTGGCAACCGATAGTGAACAAGTACCGCGAGGGAAAGGTGAAAAGAACCCTTTTTAAGGGAGTGAAAGAGACCTGAAACCGATTGCATACAATGTGTAGGAGTCCCGACTTGTCGGGATGACTGCTTGCCTTTTGCATAATGAGTCTGCGAGTTATTGTCAGTGGCGTCAGCCTAAGGTCCCCTGGACTGGAGGCGAAGCGAAAGCGAGTACCAAATGTGCGGCCAGTCGCTGGCAATAGACCCGAAGCGGAGGTGATCTACTCTTGAGCAGGTTGAAGCCCAGGTAACACTGGGTGGAGGACCGAACTCGTGAATGTTGAAAAATTCTGAGATGACTTGAGAGTAGGAGCGAAAGACTAATCAAACCCCGTGATAGCTGGTTCTCTCCGAAATCGCTTGAGGGCGAGTCTTATGGAAGTACCCGGCGGAGGTAGAGCACTGAATGGCTTAGGGGCCCCACCAGGCTGCCAAAACCAATCAAACTCCGAATTCCGCCGGTCTCAGTATCATAGGAATCAGGCTGCGAGGGATAAGCTTCGTAGCCGAGAGGGCAACAGCCCAGACCATCAGCTAAGGTGCCTAAATACGATTAAGTGGAAAGGATGTGACGTTGCTTAGACAGTGAGGATGTTGGCTTAGAGGCAGCCATCATTTAAACAGTGCGTAATAGCTGACTCATCGAGCGATGTCGCGCCGAAAATGATTGGCGATCAAATCGTATACCGAAGCTATGGATTCAGTCCCGGTTCGCCGGGGCTGAGTGGTAGGAGAGCGTAATCAGCGCAGCGAAGCCGGACGGAAACGGAAGGTGGAGCGCTGATTAGTGAGAATGCAGACACGAGTAGCGATAAACCAGGTGAAGAATCCTGGTCGCCGTAAACCCAAGGTTTCCTGGGCCAGGTTCGTCCCCCCAGGGTTAGCCGGGAGCTAAGATGAGGCCGTGAGGCGTAATCGATGCACAGCAGGTTAAATATTCCTGCGCCGGCTGGGGTTAAAGCTGGGAATGCGCATGACCGTACAGGTGGCAACACCGGTACAGATGACTAACCGATCGAATCGTGAGCTTAGGCTTCGGCCGAAGCGCATCATCAAACGTCATGCCGAGAAAAGTTTCCAGCCCCTTTCCCCGGTCGCCCGTACCGCAAACCGACACAGGTGGGTGGGTAGAGTATACCAAGGCGCGCGAGAGAGACCTCTCTAAGGAACTCGGCATAAATAGCCCCGTAACTTCGGGAGAAGGGGTGCCCGTCGCAAGACGGGTCGCAGTAAATTGGGTTTAGCGACTGTTTAACAAAAACACAGCTCTCTGCCAAGTCGTCAAGACGACGTATAGGGAGTGACACGTGACCAATGCGGAAAGATCAAGGCCAGTTGTTAGCCGCAAGGCGAAGCTCCGAACCTAAGTCCCCGTGAATGTCGGCCGTAACTATAACGGTCCTAAGGTAGCGAAATTCCTTGTCGGGTAAGTTCCGACCTGCACGAATCGTGTAACGACTGAACCGCTGTCTCGGAGAGGATCTCGGCGAAACTGTAATTGCGGTGAAGATGCCGCATGCCCGCAGTAGGACGGAAAGACCCTATGCACCTTTACTGTAAGCTCGTATTGTGTTCTGGCTGGTGATGCTTAGTGTAGGTGGGAGACTTTGAAGCCCCGGTTTAGGCCGGGGTGGAGTCGCAATGTGAAACACCACTCTTCGCCAACTAGGATTCTAACTCCAAGCTGTCAGCCAGATGGAGGACAGTGCGTGCGGGTCAGTTTGACTGGGGCGGTTTCCTCCCAAATGGTAACGGAGGAGCGCGAAGCTTGGCTCAGCATGGTTGGCAACCATGCGTCGAGCGTATGGGTAGAAGCCAGGTTAACTGCGAGACCAACAAGTCGAGCAGATGCGAAAGCAGGCCCAAATGATCCGACGGTGGAATGTGGAATTGCCGTCGCTCAACGGACAAAAGGTACGCTAGGGATAACAGGCTGATCGGGTCCAAGAGTTCATATCGACGACCCGGTTTGGCACCTCGATGTCGGCTCATCGCATCCTGGGGCTGGAGAAGGTCCCAAGGGTCCGGCTGTTCGCCGGTTAAAGCGGTACGCGAGCTGGGTTCAGAACGTCGTGAGACAGTTCGGTCCTTATCCACTGTGGGCGCAGGAAACTTGAGGGGTTCATTCTCTAGTACGAGAGGACCGAGAATGACGCACTTCTGGTGTGGCAGTTGTCCCGTCAGGGGCAGCGCTGCGTAGCCATGTGCGGAAGAGATAAGCGCTGAAAGCATCTAAGTGCCAAGCTCCTCCCAAGATAATGTTTCCCGGACGCAAGTCCCTAAAGACCCCCGGCAGACCACCGGGTTGATAGGTTAGGCGTGCAAGCGGAGTAATCTGCTCAGCGGACTAATACTAATTGGTCGTGCGGCTTGATCGCTTTTTTCCTTCACAGGAGAAGCGATTTCGACTCGCGAATTGGATGGTGCCCCAAAAATCTATGTGTAGTTTTCAGGGAACTTCCCGGAACTTGCCGGGTTGCTCTTTATCATTTTTTGGTGGCCATAAAGCTGTGGTCCGACCCGTTCCCATCCCGAACACGGCCGTCAAACGCAGCATTGCCGATGGTAGTGGTTGTCTAGCTTCCGCGAGAGTAGGTCGCCGCCAGATCTTTCCAACCAGAGCCGAAACAGGTGTTTCGGCTCTTTTGGTCGTGGTGTGCCCTGCGGAAAAGGCCAAACGGCCATTGCCCTCCGGGCGGGTTTGATCTATTCTCCCAAGGCAACATGCGTTCCCGCTTCCTCGCCAAAGCCCTGGCGCCCGTGGCGCTGCTCCTCGCCGGGTTGTTCCTGGCGCAGCCAGTTTGCGCAGGCGGCGCCCCCCCGGCAGCCCCTTCCACCCCGGCCAGTCGCGCCGGGCAGGCCTATCGCGAGTGCCGCGCCCGTTTCGAGTCGCAACCCACCAATCCGGTTGCCGCCTGGCAGTTCGCCTCCGCCTGCTTCGATCAATGCGAGTTTTCCAAGAACGACACCGATCGCGCGCGGGTCGCCAACGAGGGCATCGCGGCCTGCCGGCAGGCGCTTGGCTTGGAGCCGAATCTTGCCGCCGCGCATTACTACCTGGGCATGGACCTGGCCCAACTGGCGCGCACCGAGCTGATCGGAGCGCTCGGTTTGCTGGGCGAAGTGGAGAAAGAGTGGGAAACGGCCATCAAACTGGACGAGAACTTTGATTACGCCGGCCCGGACAGAAATCTCGGCCTGCTCTATCGCGATGCGCCGGGCTGGCCCTTGAGCCTCGGCAGCCGCGCCAAGGCCCGGCAGCATCTTTTGCGCGCCGTCGCATCGCACCCGGAATATCCCGAGAATCATCTCAATCTGATCGAAGCGTGCCTCAAGTGGAACGATCGCTCCGAAGGCGTGCTGGCCGCCAAGGCGCTGGAAAAAGTCCTGCCGGAAGCCCAAAAAAAATTCACCGGGCCGGCGTGGGAGTCCAGTTGGGAGGATTGGAACAAACGCTGGCGGGCCATTCAAACCAAGCTGAACCAACCCTCCGCCCTGGCTCCGCCGCATAACCGAAAGTGAGCGGGGATCCTGGCGACGGGCCGCGGCGCAACCGGCCCGGTGCGCATGGCAGTTTTGCCGCACGGCGGTTTTGGAGGGATCGAAGTTCAGGGACGGCGCGCCTCCCGGGCCGGACTTTCAACCAGGTTCGGCTTGCTTCTGATTTGGGCATTGCTTTTTTAGCGCGCGAAATTATATTGCGCCAACAGTTGTGCATCAAGCTCGCGAAAAAAAGGACTATTAAACATGCCTGTGCCGCACTCCCGTCTCCGCCCCCAGCCGCGTTTGTCGCCCGCCAAAACCATCAAGCCCGTCAATTTTATCTGCGCCGTCACCACGGCCAGGCGCGTCACCTTGATCGGCGACTTCAACGACTGGCATCCCCAGGCCACGCCGATGAAGCGCCAGCCCGACGGCTGCTGGCATGCCCAGTTGCCCTTGAGCGCCGGCCATCATCATTACCAGTTTTTGGTGGACGGCAAACCGATGCTGGACCCGCGGGCCCAGGGGGTGGCCCGCAATGAGCAGGACGAGAAAGTTTCCATGCTCTGCGTCGGGCATTAGCCTTTGGCCGTGGGGCCTTTCAACTCCGCCGCCGCGCGGCGCTCGGCGAAAAAACTCCGGAGCAGTTGCCGGCATTCCGCCTGGCGGACACCGGCGGTGATTTGGCAGCGGTGGTTCAGGGAGGGAAATTGCAGCAGGTTCAGCGCGCTCCCCGCCGCGCCCGCCTTGGGATCGGCGGCCCCAAAGACCAGGCGCTGGAGGCGCACATGGACCATGGCTCCCGCGCACATTGGGCAGGGTTCCTTGGTCACGTAGAGGGTGGCGCTGGCCAGCCGCCAGCCGCCCACCGCCGCCTCGGCCTGGGTGATGGCCAGCATTTCGGCGTGGGCCGTGGCGTCCTTAAGGGTTTCCACCTGGTTGAAGGCCCGCGCAATAATCCGGCCTGCGCGCACGATGACCGCGCCGACCGGCGTTTCCGCCGCCGCGAAGGCGCGCGCCGCCTGGCGCAAAGCTTCCCCCATGAAGTAGTGGTCGCTCTCCAGGTCAATCAACGGCTTTTCTGTTTCTTTCATGGTCATTTGAGAATGGATTCCTCCAGAGTCCACTGGTTGCGGCCGGGCGCGCGGCAACGGCAATGGGCGGAGAAAAAGCCGCCACGATGCCGCCAGAAGAGCGGCCAGATTTGCTCGGCATCGGTTTGTGGAATTCTTAACGAGGAGATTTGCGCCGCGGTGAAAAAGGCGAAATCGCCTTCGCGGTGCGGCGGCGGCAAGGCGGCCAGGCGCGGTCCGACTTCAAACAGAAACATGAGCCAGTGGGCCTGTCCTGCGTAACCGTGTTCGCTGACCAGCCCGGTCAAATGCAGGTCGGCCGGCCGCAATTTCAGGCCGATTTCCTCCCCGGCTTCCCGGCAGGCGCAGGCGTGGGGAGACTCGCCGGCGGCCATGTCCAGCTTGCCGCCGCAGGGACTCCAAAGGCCGCGGTTGGGTTGCTGCCGCCGCCGCAGCAGGAGAACCTCGTCCCGCCGGCTGAAGCAGTAGAGCAGGGTGGAGATTTTATAAGGCAGCGGCATGAGATGTAACGATGCCAGGATGCCCCGAAGGCCGGGCGTTGGAAAGAAAATGCTGGCCGAACCGGGGTTGGTTATGGTATTAGGACAGAACGAGTCACATTATGAAAACATTTGCCAAAAGCGCCTGTTTTTTTCTGCTGGCGGCGTGGGCCGGCAGCACCACGTCCCTGGCCCAGACCAGCGCCCCCGCCCAGGCCACCAACCGGCCCGCCGCGGCGACGAAACTGCCCGCCCGGAGATTTTCCGGCAAGATACTCAGCGTGGACAGCAAGGCCAAATCAATCGCTCTGCAAGGGGGCGTGAAGATTGTGATTTTAATCACCGACAAGACCCGGATCATCAAGGCTAAAACGCCGGCCACTTTCAGCGCCCTGGCCGCCGAACAGGCGGTGACGGGCATCGAGCGCCTGGATGCCGCCGGAAAATGGTACGCGGAAACATTGAACGTTGGGGATCCACGACAACCCCTGCAGGAGCCGGTGCTGAAGACTTTTGTTGCGCCGGTTAAAACAAATGCCGCCACCAATGGCGGCCATTGATCCGCCACGGCCCTGGCCCGGGCGGGCGCCGAAACAAAGAGGGACTTAAGGAAAGGAAAAGGCGGCGTTGGCCGTCCGCCACGCCCGTTTATTCCGTCAGCGCCGCCACCAACTTTTGGAGGGGTCGGTGTGTCCGGTTTGTTGGATTTGGCCTCTCAGCAGGTGGCTGCGCGCGGCTTCCAAGGCCATGCGAAAATCGTCGTAGGATTCAAAGCGTTGAGAGGGATGCTTGGCCATGGCCTGCAAGAGGGCATTGCTGGTTAATTCGGTGATGTCCGGCGCGACGAGGTTGGGAGGTGTCAGGGCGGTATGCACATGGGCTGAGACCACTTCGTCCACCGTCCCTTCAAAAGGGACATGGCCGGTCAAGGCATGGTAAAGGGTGCCGCCCAGGCTGTACATGTCGGAGTGAAAATCCTCGCCCTTGCGTTCAAGTTTTTCCGGGGCGACGTAATAGACCGTTCCCCAGATGTGCTCTTCCCAAGTGTCGTCCTCCGCGGCCCGGACCAGGCCGAAATCAATCAGCTTGGGTTCGCCGTCAATGTTGTAAAGAATATTGCCTGGCTTGATGTCGCGATGAAGCAGTTTGTGTTGGAGGGCGGTGGTCAGGGCGGAGCACATTTTGATGCCGACATCAAGCACCTCCAATTCCGGCACGCGTTTGTCGGTTTCGATGCGGTTGTCCAGGCTGCCCTGGTCGGCCAACTCCATCACCAGGTAGGGTTGGCCCTCGAATTCATCGAAGCTGTAAATATGGATGATGTTGGTGTGGTTGAGGGAGGCGCTGGCGCGGGCTTCGCGATAAAAGGCCTTGAGGATGGCCGGGTCGGCCGCCATTTCGCGCTTTATCATTTTCAGGGCGACCTGGCGCTGCAATTTCGCGTCCAGCGCGGTATAAACCGTGGCCATGCCGCCGGAAGCGATGATGGTGAGCAACTCGAAATTGCGCAGCATGACCGGCAGCATGACCGGGTGCTCGCACTTGCTGCACGGCGTCGTGGCAAACGGGGCAAGATCGCCCGGAATAAAGGTTCTGGATTTGCATCGGCCGCAAGTGACCATTTTCAGCGGTTTGCTTGCGCCGGTCGTTCCGATACTCACTCTCGAAGCATAACACGGAATGCGCTGGGGACAAGTAGTTTGCGCCGATCAGATCAGGCTGCCCGGCGGGGCCGCCTCTCCACCGATCGCCCCGGCGGCGGCCGAGCGGGCCGGGCTGCGGGTCATCACGGCATTTTGATGTCAATCCTGCTGCGCTGGAGGGTGGTTCCCTCATCCAGAGCCAGTTGTTCCAGGGCGATGTTGTAGTCGGCCAAGGCCCGGATTTCCGCGGAGCGCGCGGTGGTGAGATTGTTCTGGAGCTGGAGAACTTCAAAGCTGGTGGTCGAACCGGCCCGCAAGCGCGCCTGCCCCGCCCGCAACGCGTCTTCGGCGTATTCGCGCGCCTTGCGGGTCGCGTCCACGCGCAGCAAATCGGAGCGGACGGTCTTGATGTCGTTGTCCACCGCCACGACGATGGTGGTTTCGATTTTCTTGAGTTGGAGCAGAGATTGCTCCAGGGTGGCCTTGGCGGATTTGTAGGCGTTGCGCGCGCCGGTGTTTTCCAGCGGGATGGTGAGGGCCAGGCCGTAGGAATAGGTGGGATCGGTGCCCTCGCGGATGGTTTCCACAGTTCGGCCGAACAGGGCGCCGACGGCGTTGAATCCATAACTGCCTTTCAAATCCAGTTCGGGGTAAAGCTGGTTTTGGGTGTATTTGATGGCGAGGTGCTGCTTTTCCACGGTGATTTTGGCCTGGAGCATTTCGGGGCGCGAATCAATGGCGGTGCGCAAGCTCTGGGAAAGGTCGGGATTTTCCGGCACGGCCAGCAAGGATTCGGAGGGCACGGGAGTGACCTCGCGCCATTGGTCAAGGTGAATGGGGTCGAGGAGGGATTTCAAGGTGTTTTCCTGCACCGCTTGGGCCAGTTGGGCGGCCAGAAGATCGGACTGGCTGCTGGCGGCCTGGGATTCGGCCTGTCTTTGGTCCAGCGGGGCCAGGGCGCCCAGTTGCACTTTCCTGGCGTTTTCGTCCACCAATTGCTGGGCCAGGTTGACGGCGGCGCGCTGCACGGCCACGTTTTCGCGCGCGGCGATCAGGTTGTAATAAGCGGTCTTGATGGTGTTGACGGAATTCTCCATCTGAAGGCGCAGGGCCAATAGATCGCTGCGCAGGGTTCTGCGGGAGAGCTGGATTTGATAGCGGGTGTTGTCTATCCATGAGTTCTTTAAGAGGGGCTGAGCCAACGTCAGGGCGGGAGTGGTGTTGTATTGGCTGAAGGGGGTGGTTTGCTGGCTTAACGGGGTGGTCACGTTGTAGTTCATACCGAAGGGGAGCGTGCCGCCCAGGTTGGGTGTGTAGTTGTTGACGATCGTGGCGTACGGAGGAAAGTTGAACCCCAGGTAGAATTGCCCCGGCGCGGTGTTCAACGCTCTGGAGAGGTTGAAGGAGAAGGCTGGGTCGTAGGCCGAAAACAGGCCGTTCAAGGCGAATTGGTCCAGAATGGGGGTGTATCTGCTGATGAGGATGTCGAGGTTGTTGGTCAGCGCCATTTGCACCACGTCGTCCACGGACAGCAGCCGTATCCTGCCCTCCGCCGCGGGCGGGGCCGGGGCGGGCAGTTGGGCGCGGGCGGTGAAGGCCGGGCAAAGGCTGAGCGCGGTCAGGGCCAGCGCGGGAAGGGCGAGCCGGGATGTTTTGGCGAAGGCCGGGAGGTGGGTCGTGGTCATGGCTTTGCTTTGATTAAGGTTTGGCCTACTCGTAGCGCAAGGAATCAATGGGATCCAGGTTGGCCGCCTTGTGCGCCGGATAGGTGCCGAAGATAATGCCCACCAGCGAGCATATTCCCAGTCCAATCAGCGCCCAATCCATTGGGATGACGGGGGCCAGCTTCATCAACTTGGCCAAAAAGTCGCCGCCGGCGATGCCCAACCCCACGCCAATCACCCCCCCCACTTCGCACAGCACGATGGCTTCCATGATGAATTGGGTCATGATGTTGCGTTTTTTGGCCCCGATGGCGCGGCGGATTCCGATCTCGCGCGTCCGTTCTGTCACCGAGACCAGCATAATATTCATGATGCCGATGCCGGCGGCGAGCAGGGCGATGGAGCTGATCAGGCTCACGCCCAGGCGGACTTTGAAGGTGAACGACTTGATTTGGTCCATCACCGAATCGTTGGAGAAGATTTCAAAATCATCCTCCTGGCCGGGAGGGACCTTGCGCAAAATGCGCATGATGCCGCGCACCTGGTCCACCGTGTTGTCGTAGTCCGCCTGGCTGGGGGCCTGCACCAGAATGCTGATGTCAATCCATTGCTTTTCGTAATAGCGGGTCAAACCGGTGGTGATGGGGATGATGGCAAAATTGTC
This sequence comes from uncultured Verrucomicrobiae bacterium, assembly GCA_963707025.1. GTDB lineage: Bacteria > Verrucomicrobiota > Verrucomicrobiia > Limisphaerales > Palsa-1400 > JBEKOF01. The sequence continues at coordinate 265,406 of CAVPOM010000018.1, forward strand.
CTGGCGCCCTCCCGACATGCTCCCCTTGGATTCCAGGACGCCGATGACCGTATATTTGATTCCGTCGTAATTGACCACTTCGCCCACGGCCGGGCAGTGCGGGAACAAGTTGGTGGCCAGACTGTTGCCCAGGACGCAGACATCGCGCTGGCTGTCCACGTCCGAATCAATCAAGGCGCGCCCTTCCTCAATGGTCCAGTCCTGGGCGGGGAAGCTCCCGGGCGTGTCCCCCGTGACGAACACATTGGGAGGGGCTTTGGCGTAACGCGAGGTCATGGTGCCGTTGGCCAGACCTTCTTCCAAGCCGATGCTGCGGGGGAGGGTGGCGCGGCCGGCCAGGGCCAGTCCCTGCGCCAGGCTGATCCTTTTGCGGCGCCGGTACTTCTCCCAGCCCGCCGGGCCGTCAAATTGCACTTGGGGCCAGCGCTGCACCACGAAGGTGTCGCCGCCCAATTGCGCCATGTTTTTCTCGATGTCCTTTTGCATGGCCCGCATGGTGGTCATGACGACGATAATGGAGAAGACGCCGACCAGGACGCCGAGCAAGGTGAGCGCCGAGCGCAGCTTGTGCGCCACCAAAGCGCCCATGGCCATGAGGAAGCTTTCCTTGACCTCCGCCGCCAGGATGATCGGAATGGTGAATAGGGAATGGTGAATAGTGAAAGAATTCGGAATGTCTGATTCATTTTTCATAATTCATCATTCATCATTCCTAATTGGCTACTCATTGCGCAGGGCCTCGACCGGGTCCATGCGCGCGGCGCGCCAGGCGGGCAGGAAGCCGGAAACCACGCCTGTCAATAATGAGACGAGCAAGGCCAGGGCCGTCACGGGCAGCGACAGGGAGGCGGCAAAGAATCTGGACATGAGCAGGGTCAGGCCGAAGGCGATGCCCAGGCCGGTCAGGCCGCCGAGCAGACAGATGCTGGCCGCCTCGATCAAAAACTGCAGCAGGATGGTGCGCCGCTTGGCCCCAATGGCCTTGCGCACGCCGATCTCGCGCGTCCGCTCCGCCACCGAGACAAACATAATGTTCATGATGCCAATCCCGCCCACGAAGAGGGAAAGCCCCGTCACGGCCAACCCCACGGCGGCAATCGTGCCGGCCAGGTGGTTGAACATCTTGACGATCGTGTCCTGCTGGTTGATGGCGAAATCGTCCGGCTCGCCCGGGGCGACGTGGCGGATCTTGCGCAGCACGCCGCGCAACTCCTCCCGGGCATCCTCCAGATGGGAAAGGTCGGCCACCTTGACCTGAATTTCAAAGTCCGGGTCGCGCCAGTAGCCGATGAGAAACTGTGGAATGGGAAGAATGGCCTGGTTGTCCATGCTCTCGATGCCCAGGAAACTGCCGCGCTTTTCCAGCACGCCGACCACCTCCAGCCAGCGGGGACCGATCCTGATTTTTTTGCCGAGAGGAGATTCCCTGAGGAAAAGATTGGTGGCGACGTCATTGCCGATGACACAGACCGGACGCCCCCCGGCGGCATCGCTGGCGGTCAAAAACCGGCCTTGGGCCACCCCAAAACCGGCGGTGATGAGAAACTGCTCGGTGGTGCCAATCACCGTCACCCTGGCCGTGCTGCGATTTTGGTAACGGATGGAGCGCCCCATATACACGGCCGGAGCGACCGCGCTGGCCAGGGTCATCTGCTTTTCCACGGTTCTGACCTGGTCGCGGGTGACGATCCGCCTTTTGTACTGTTTGAGCCATTCGTCCTCGCTGTTAATGAACCAGGCCATGCGATCGGCGTAGAGCACGTCGGCCCCCATGGTGGAAATGCTCTGGTGAAAGGAGCGGTTGAGGCCGTCCATGGCCGCGCCCATCAAAGTGACACTGACAATGCCAATGATGATTCCCAAGGTGGTCAGCCCCGCCCGCATTTTGTTGGCCCTGATGGCGTCCCAGGCAATGAGCAGGCCTTCCTTGATTTCGATGAAAAAGTTCACACCGGCGCCCCCGCTTTCTGGACAGCATCGTCGCTGGCAATCAGCCCGTCCCGGATGCGGATGATGCGGTGGGCGTGCCGGGCCACGTCCTCCTCGTGGGTGACCAGGAAAATGGTGTTGCCCTTGTCGGAAAGCACGCGGAGCAGGGCCATGATTTCCTCGCCGGTTTTGGAATCGAGGTTGCCGGTCGGCTCATCGGCCAGGACGATGGAGGGGCCGTTGACCAGGGCGCGGGCGATGGCCACGCGCTGGCGCTGGCCGCCGGACATTTCGTTGGGCCGGTGGTGGATGCGGTCAGCCAGGCCGACGCTGGCCAGCACTTCCCGCGCCTTGCGCCGGCGCTCCCCGGCATCCAGGCCGGAGTAGATGAGCGGCAATTCCACATTGCGCAGCGCGTCGGCCCGCGGCAACAGGTTGAAGGTTTGAAAGATGAAACCGATTTCCCGGTTGCGGATTTCCGCCAGTTGGTTGTCATCCAGGTCGCTGACGTTGGTGCCGTTCAATTCATAGACTCCCGCAGTCGCCGTGTCCAGGCACCCCAGCAAGTTCATCAGGGTTGATTTGCCCGAGCCGGAAGGCCCCATGATCGCGACATATTCTCCGCGTTGCACCTCCAGGGAGACATCGCGCAAGGCATGGATGGTCTCCCCGCCCATTTCGTAGAGGCGGGTGATGTGTTGGAGTCGGATCAAGCTCACAACCGGAGTCGTTTTGTCGCGGCCGGAAAGTCAGTTGGCGGCCGACTTGGGTTTGCCGGCCAGGGCGGCCTCGCCCAGCACCACCTTTTTCCCGTCCTCCAAATCGCGGTTGATGGCCTTGTAGCCGCCGGAAACCACCACCTTGCCTTCCTGCAACCCTTCGGTAATTTCCGTGTAATTATCATCGCTGATGCCGCGCTTGACCGGCACGGACTTGGCGTGGTCCCCCTCCACCAGAAAAACGACCTCGACCGGTTTGGGCGGCTCGTTGGTTTTGCCCGAAGAGGCGATCTCGTTGGTGGGGGTCAGGCTGGCCGGCGGAGAATTGGTCTGACCCGCCGCCGCCAGGGGCAGGCGGGTGGTGACGCTTTGAATCGGCACGGTCAGGGCATTGGTGCGCGAACGGGTTTCGATGTTGGCCGTCACCGACATGCCCGGCAGAAAAGCCTCCTTCTCCGTCACGCGGATTTTGACCTGAAATTTGGTCGCGTCCGTCGTGGTGGAGGCGGCCGAGGAGGCGGCGGAACTGGTGTCGTTGTTATTGGCCGAATTGGCGACATCGGTGACCACGCCATTGAATTTTTGGTCTTTGAAGGAGTCCACCTCCAAATGGACCTTCTGGCCGCAGGCGATCAACACCACGTCCACCTCGCCCACATCCACGCGCGCCTCCATCGCGTTCAAATCAGCGATGGTCATGATCTCCGTGCCGGCCATGGTCGCCGTGCCGACGACCCTTTCGCCGAGCTGGGAATTGAGTTTGCTGACCGTGCCTTCCAAGGGCGAATAAATGGTGGTTTTGGAAAGGTCGGCGGCGGCGTTTTGCAGGGAGGCCTTGGCCATGGCCACCGATTCGCGCGCTCCGTCCAGGGTGGTTTTGGCCACATCGCAGGTGGTTTTGGCCGTGAGAAAGTCGGAGTCGGAAATCAGCTTGGCCGTGTAAAGGCCGGAGCTTCGTTCGAATTCCAGGCGCGCCTTCTCCAAGTTGGCCTCCGCCGTGCTCTTGTTCGCCACGGCCAGATTGTAGTTGGCGGCGGCGGAATTGCTGGCGGCCAGATAATTATCCGGCCTGATCTTGACCAGCAGATCGTCTTTCTTCACATGCTGGCCCTCCTTGACCGCCAGTTGGATGATTTCGCCGCTGACTTCCGGGCTGATCTTGACCTGGGTGACCGGCTCGATTTTGCCGTTGGCCACGACTTTTTCGACGAGGTTGCGGCGAAGCACCTTCTCGGTCTCCACCGAGACGGGCACTTCGGTTTTCTTCAAGGACGCAACCACCGCCAGCCCAATGCCGGCGGCGGCGGTGATTAAAAAAATGACAATCTTTTTCTTGCTCTTAGTTTTGGCCATCGGTTTCCTTTGCCGGCCTGGCCGGCGTCGTCAATTTTGATCCCGGCCAGCCCGGTTCTCATTAGATAGACACCACCAAACCTCCGTTTGTGTACGCATGCACCTTTCTTTCAATCCCTGAGACGAGCGAGCCGGAAAAATCCTTTGAGATTTTTTCACACCCGTCTCATAAGGGGAAAAGTCTGGTGCTGACCTGTTCATTTGCAAGGGTTTAATTGGTCTTCGGGGTAAAATGAGATTTTGATTTTTCCGAGTTTGGCTTTTGGGTGTGGTATGCGCCTGTTTGGGCGCGTGTGCTGTCCCATAGCTTTATTGGAAGCCGGGGAAATACGCCTGCTCGGGCCGCGCCAAGTGGCGAAAGCTGCCGCCTGCTGTCCCATAGCACGCCAGCAAATTGAGCAGATCATATTTCTCCCAGAGCGCCGCCCGCAAAATCGTGAACAGCCGGGTGAAGCTGTGCGCCCAGTTGGAGAGGTGACTGAGGTAGCGCAACAGCACGTAGGTCAACAGCGCCGTCCACACCTGCCAGCGCACGGCGTTGGCGTTGTGGCCCAGAAAATCCGCCAACTGCAAGGTCTGCTTGATTTGTTTGAAGAAGACTTCGATCTGCCAGCGGCAGCGGTAAAGGTCGGCCACGCTGCGCGGACTCCACTCCAGGTTGTTGGTCAGGAAGGTCATTTCCCGTTCCTCTCCATCAATCTCGACCAGCGCCACCACCCGGCGCATCAACTCCGGCGCGGGTTTGTTCTCGTTGCTCAGGACGATCACTTCGTCGCGCAAAATCTTCGGGTCTCTGGAGGCGGGCATTTTCCGCACCACCTCATAGCCCATGTTCTCCTTGGCCCGCGTCACCCAAAAGACCCCGCGCCCGTCCAAATCCCGCAAGTGGCCGAAGTCCACATAACCCTTGTCGAACAAGGCGATTTCGCCGCTCTTCAAGTCGGCGCACAGTTCCCGCGCCCGTCGGTTGTCGTGCTCGGCGGCAGTGTCCACAATGACAAAACCGGGCAAAAGATTCTGCAGATTCAACCGCATATGGGTTTTGGCGGCGGCCTTGCGCCGGCGGTGCTTGGCCCAGTCCAGGCAGTTGGCCACCAGTTCCATGGTCGTGCTATCAATCACATGGATGGGCATCTTGAAACGGAAGGCGGGGCCACGGCGCTGGCCCGCGGCAAAGCCGGGCGTCTGTGCTTTCAAATGCTCCAGGACCCGCCAGAAGAGTTGTTCGGCCATCTGGGCCGGACGCTCCCGGTTGGCGTGGGAGAGGCCGTTGCGGCTGGGGGCGCTGGCGCCGCGCAAAGTGGACAGCGGCCCGGAATGCAATTGCAGCGAGTCGCACAGATCGTTGAGTCCGATGCAATGGGTGAGTTGCGCGTCCAGCAAACTGACCGTGTGACTCCACGGACTGAAGGTGCGCGACTTATCCAGAGCCCCGGTCTCCCGCGCTATTTTGGAGACTTCATGCGCAGGAATGAGATTGCAAATCTGGCGCAAAACGTTAAACCGGGACCGTGTTGGTTTGATTTTTTTGTTTTTCATGCCTGCCTTGTGGCAGGTTCAAATGGTCAAGCCAACACTTTTTTCCAATTTCCTGTGGGATGGCTGTGAGATTTTTTCACTCCGCCGGATGAGTGGTTGCATTTCACGTTTTTGGGTGGCTTCTCCTAATTTTAAGCTGATTCGCCATTCCCTGACGATTCCCCCTTTGCCCCAAACCAAACGCTCCACGCCAGACTAGCGAATGAGGTCAGGCCGGTCAAGGGCGGTGAATGGCTCCTTTTTTACAGAATGCTTGTTTTTGCAAGGCGTCCGGCGAGAGGGGCCAGCGGTTTGCGCCCCTCCCCAGCAGCGCTTGGCCTTGGCCTGGTTTATGCTTCATGGAAGCGTGCCAGAATCCGGCACACCTTCCTTTGCCAACGTCTTCCGCGTTCACGTTAAGTAGAATGCCGGCGGGGGTGAAAAGTTTCAGCGGCCTTGCCGCCCAGACCGCCGCCCCAGGGGAGCGGCCCGCAAAGGAGGCATGCAATTTGAACGCTATGAAAACAGGTTACCTGATAGACATGGATGGAGTCATCTACCGGGAGGAGTCCTTGGTTCCCGGAGCGGCGGACTTTGTGCAGACCTTGCTGGCGCTGGGAACCCCGTTTCTGTTCCTCACCAACAATTCCTCTCCCACCCCGGAGGATCTGGCGGTGCGCCTGAAACATCTGGGCATCCAAGGCTTGTCCGAACGGCACTTCTACACCTCGGCCCTCAACACGGCGGATTTTCTGAGTGAAACCGACCCGGGCTGCACGGTCTTCGTCATTGGCGAGGGCGGCCTGCTGGCGGCGCTGCACCAGCGTAAAATTGCCAGCGACACCATCGCCCCGCGCTATGTCATCGTGGGCGAAGGGGCCGCCACCATGGAACGGCTGGCCAAAGCGCACGAATGCATCGAACGCGGCGCCGGCCTGCTGGCCACCAATCCCGACAACTGGTGCCCGGTCTCCAGCAAAAGCACCCGTCCGGGCGCCGGCGCCACCGCCGCTTTCCTGGAGGCCAGCACCGGACGCCGGGCCTATTATCTGGGCAAGCCCAACGGCTATATGTTTCAGCAGGCCCAACGCAAACTGGCCGGGCACGCCCTCAACCAGCCCGACCAGGTGGTGATGATCGGCGACACCATGGAGACCGACATCCGCGGCGCGTTTGAAGCCGGGTTGCAATCGTTCCTGGTCTTGAGCGGCTCGACGCAACTGGAAAACGTGGGGGACTATGTGTATCAGCCCACCCGCATTCTCCAAAGCGTGGGCGATCTGGTGGAGGAACTGAAGACCGGCAAGCCGAGCCATAATCTGGACAGCCCCACTTTTGGCAGCGCGCACCCCAACCGCTCCGGCGCGCGGCATCAAACCGACATCCTGGCCCTTTACAAACCGCGTCCCCGGCCCGCCATGACCAAATGAACGCCGCGCATTCCGACCCTTTGGAGTGCGGCGGCTTGCCGCGGCTTTGTCGCGCGCGGATCAGGCTCAACCCGCAAGCGGGACTGGGCTTCCCGCACTCCCAATCAACCGCCCTCACCCTTTCCAGAAAAAGCGGTTGAGGCAAGTGAAGAGATTTCAGTTTATCGTCCTGCCGGGTTGGGTTATGATTTTTTCATGGATTCACCATTGTCCGGCAAATGGGTTTTGATCACCGGCGCTTCGAGCGGGTTCGGCGAGGCGGCGGCGCGGGCGTTTGCGGCGGCCGGCGGCCAATTGCTGCTGGGCGCGCGGCGGGTGGACCGGCTGGAAAGGATCGCGGCGGAAATCCGCCAGCCCGGCGCCAGCCACGTCCTCGATGTGGCCAGCACGGCGAGCGTGGAGAAGTTCGTGAAATGGGCGCGCGCGAAAACCGCCCGGGTGGATGTGTTGATCAACAATGCCGGCGGCGCGCAAGGCCTGGACCCGGTGGCCTCGGGCCGGGACGAGGATTGGGAAACGATGCTGCAAAGCAACGTGCTGGGCTTGCTGCGGGTGACGCGGGCGGTGCTGCCGCTGATGGTGGACCATGCGGGAGGCTCGATTTTAAACATCGGTTCCATCGCCGGCCACACCGCTTACGAAGGCGGGGCGGTCTATTGCGCGGCCAAGGCGGGCGAACGAAAAATCACCCAGTCGCTCCGCTTGGAACTGAGCGGGACCGGCGTGCGCGTCGGTTCCCTGGATCCCGGCCTGGCGGAGACGGAGTTTTCCAGGGTGCGATTCAAAGGGGACGAGGCCAAGGCCAAAAAAGTGTATGAAGGCATCCAGCCGCTCACGGCGGAGGACATCGCGGAAACACTGGTCTGGATGGCGAGCCGTCCGCCGCATGTGAACATAGACGAGATGGTGATCAAGCCGACCGATCAGGCGGCCATCCACAAGGTTTTTCGCCGGACGAAGCAATAAGCCTGCGGTAGCGGCACTCTATGAGCGCCGCACTTTTTCCGCAGGGAAAAATGCGGCGGTCACAGACCGCCGCTACATTATTTGCGGGGCTTGCTTTTGCCGGTGGTGGTCCCCACTTCCAACCGTGTTACGAGCATCATGTCCATAACATTATACGAGCCGTCCGGTTGGTAAACGATCATCTCCCGACCCGTGGGCGCGACCGCCACGAAGTCTTCGTGCTTGACAGGAATACTCCCGCCATCTGCCACCACAATCACAAAATTGCGGAAGGGTTGGTTGTGCAACCTCTTCCGAATCTCGTCCGCTTTCATGCTCCGAGCCTACTTCAGCCGGGCGGGAATTCAAAAGGTTTATTTCAAGCAGCCGGCTAGTTTTGGGCGGGCCGCGAAGGGCAGGACGGACACTCTATGAGCGCCGCACATTCTGCCGGGGGAAAAATGCGGCGGTCACAGACCGCCGCTACATTGAATCGGAGGCTTATTTCACAAGGGGGGCGTTGGGATCGCGTTCGGGGATTTCGATGACATCGCCGTCGCGCAGCCAGAGATCATTATCGTTGTTGGATGCCATGCCCAACCCCCGGCCACCTCCACCACCCCCGCCGCCGCCGCCTCCTCCTCCGCCCCTGCGGCCTCTGCCCCCCATACCGGGGCCGAGCGGTTCAAGGCTGTAAAGCAGTTCCTTGCCATTGCGGGTGACTTTGACGCGGGACAGGTCGGAGGAAAGCAACAGGACATTGGCTTGATGCACCACCTCGTTGAGGGAAAAGGTGTAAAGAGTTCTTTCCGCGGGATGACTGGGCGCTTCACCTGCGGGAAGAACGGTCCCCGCCACGGTCACGGTACCGCCTGAAAAAAACACGGAGCCTGGCCCGGGGTTTTCTGGGATGGCGGGCAACAGGGTCAGCTTCGTGGTCTGTCCTTTGACCACAATTTGCACCTGGCGCTTCAAACAATTTGTGAGGGTTTCCCTTTCTTTGTCGGACAGCGGAGACGGAGGTTGGTTGAGGAGATGATCCGATTGGGGAATTTGCACCACATCGCCCCATGCCAAGGGCATATCCTTGGAACAGTCGCCGGAGGCGAGAATGTCCTCCAGATTAACGTTGATTTCCTCCTTGCCGCCGCCTGGCTTGAGACGATTGATGACGACATGAGCAAAGTCGGGAAAGTCCACGGGCGGGTAGCCGTTGTGACTCTTGCAGGCCTCGGCCAGGGTTTCCAGGAGGGTGTAATGATTGGCTGAATTGGTTCCCTTGTAGAAAACATCCTGGCCAATGGAGCCGGTGCCTTTTTGGGCGATGAAAATGCGCGCCAGGCGCTGGTAATCTTCGTTGGCGCCGGCTTTGAGCAAGGCGGCTTTTATTTCTTCCTGGGAATTGGGTGAGTATCCCATAAAGGCCAGCGGAGGCATGCCCCGCTCGTCGGGTTTGTTGGGATCGGCATGGTGGTCGAGCAGCTCCTGAACTGATTTTAGCTGGCCGCGCATGACGGCGAGGGACAACGGTGTCTTTCCCTCCCGGTCCGCCAGGTCGGGATTGGCGCCGTGGTCCAAAAGGATTTTGAGTTCTTCCGCCTGGTTGTTGTTGTTGCAATGCAACACCCAATGCAATGGCGTGAAGGAGCCTTGAAAAATGTTGTTGGCATAATCATTAAACCAGGCGTTGGGATCCGCATGGCTGGCCAGCAACAGTTCCATCTCATCGGTCCGGCCAAACTGTATGGCTAAATCCAGCGCATGGATGCCGGGAACAATAGGGCCCCAGGAGCCGCCGTCTTCCTTGCTGTGAGCTTGCGGGTCCGCGCCGTTGTCCAAGAGAATTTTTACAAGGTAGGTGGCAGCAGAACCCAAGCCCGAGGAGGAGGCGGGCCGTCCGGGATAGGCACCCAAAGGGAGTCCTCCGGGAAAGTTAGCGTTGCCGGGACCGGCGCCCATTGCATACACGTTTTGCGGGCCTTGTGAGTATCCTCCGCTGGCGTCAACGTCCGATCTGGCGACCGCAAAAAGCAAGGGCGTGATGCCGGAGTCCGAGGTGGCGTTGACGTCCGCTTTGTCGCTCAGCAGCAGTTTAACCAACTCGACCTGGTTGTTTAGGACGGCGGAATGCAGCGGGGTAAAACCGGATTTATTGTGGTGGTTGACCTCGGCCTTGGCGACCAGAAGCAGTTTAGCGGCTTCGGTTTGGTTGTTCTGCCTGGCCATGAACAACGGCGTCTCGCCTGCGGAATCCGTATAGTTGACGTCCGCCTTGCCGGCCAGGAGCAGTTGCACCAGCTCGGTGTGGTTGTAGGAAACCGCCGGGAAGAGCGGCGTTTGGCCATCCAGGGAGGCCGCGTTGACCTCCGCGCCGTGGGCGAGGAGCAGTTCGGCCACGGCGCTGAATCCACTGCTGGCGGCGACATGCAAGGCGGTGGATCTGTCCGAGCGGCGCGCATTGACGGCGGCATTGTGGGCAATAAGGACTTCTGCCACCGTTTTGAATCCTTTGACGACGGCATTGTAGAGCGGCATCCCGGCATTGACATCGGCCCCTTTGGCCAGCAACAGTTCGATCATGGCTTTGTTGCCGTTTTTCGCGGCGAGGCTCAGGGGCGTTTCACCCCTGGAGCTGGCGCTATCAACATTGGCGCCATTGGCCAGGAGCAGTTCGGCCGCGGCGATGTTTCCGTTAAGAACCGATTGTTGCAGAGGAGTGACTCCGTTGTTCGGCGTGTTGATCAGATCGGGGCTGTTGCGAATCATTTCCCTGATCTTGCGGACTTCCTCGTCTTCGGCGGAAGTGGCGGAATTCTCCACGGCAGAGCCGCCAGCCGGCGCGTTTGCGGCCACCCCTTGCCGGGCTTGATCGAGCAGCACCCGCAGGGAATCGCCCTGATCGTGCAGCACTTGAGCTTCTTTCTGGAGGCCCCAAACGAGAGCGTCAACACGGTTGGTCACCCTGTAATTAGCCTCGGTCAAAACATTCTGTGCTGCTGAATAAGCTGGATGGTTAGATCCGTATCCCATGTGCTGCGCCTCGCTGAATTGGGTGACGGCTTTGGCGCGATCACTCAGAAAACCCACCAGGGTGGAATCGGACTTGACGGTGGTAAAGTATTTTTCCTCCTCCGGCTTGCTCATATTGGTGACCGCCGCCAGCTCGGCCTCGACGGGAATCAGTTTCAGCTTTAGGTCATCGTAAGCGGATTGAAGTTGCTGGAGTTTGGCGTCAGACCCGCCGGCGGCGAGGGTGGCGGCCTTGGCTCCGCCCAAATAGTCGGAGCAGAGTTTGGCCAGATTGGTCTGGTCGGGGAACTCGCGCAGGACGCGTTCGTATTGAACGCCGGCCTCGTTGGTCTTGCCCAGTTTGCGGAAGCATTCGCCCAGGCGGAAAACGGCGGTGGCGGCAAGCTGGCGGTCCGTGTCGAAACCGTCAATGGCCGCCTGGTAGTGGCGCATGGCGGCTTGGAGGTTGTGGTTGGCTTCCTCCTCGAAGAGGCCCTTTTGCAGCAGGGCGGTGATGTCGTTGGTAGCGGCGAAAACAGATCCGGCGGACATAAAGAGCGCCGCGAAAATGGCAGTCATTTTTAATTTCATGGTGTGAGGTTGCCCGGTTGGGAACGATGCGTTGTCATGGTTTTGTAAAATCGGGGGGAGAGCAGGATTGAGATTAAGATTAGGATTAGGATTAAGATTAAGATTAGGATGCGGAGGGAGGGTCCAGGCGGTAGCCGATGCCGTGGACGGTCTTGATCCAGCGCGGCGCTTCGGGATTGGGTTCCAGGGCGGCGCGCAGGCTGGCGATGTGCGTGTCCACGGTGCGGGTGGTGGGAAAGGCGGTGTAGCCCCAGACCACGTCCAGAAAACGTTCGCGCGAAACCGGCTCGCCGGGCGTCTCCATCATCAGGCGCAACATGGCGAATTCCTTGGCGGTCAGATGGAGCGGGGTCTTTTTGCGCCAGGCCTGTTGCCGCGCGAAATCAATCTGCACGTCGCCCAGGCGGAGGGAATCCAGGACGCGCCCGCGCTTGCGGGCGCGCCGCAACAGGGCCCGCACGCGCGCCAGCAGTTCGTCGGTGCTGAACGGTTTGACCAAATAATCATCCGCGCCGGCATCGAGACCCCGGACCCGGTCGTCAATCTGCCCTTTGGCAGTGAGCATAAGGACGGGCACCGGGTTGGCCAGACGGCGCAACTCGGCGCAGAGGGCGTAACCGTCCAGGCGCGGCATCATGATGTCGAGCAGGAGGAGGTCGGGGCGTTCCTCGATGGCGCGGCGGAGGCCGGTTTCGCCCTCGGCGGCGGTGAGGACGCGGTAGCCTTCGCTTTCGAGACAATCTTGCAGCGCGGTGCGCATGGGCAATTCATCCTCGATGACCAGAATTCTGGGATGGTTGGGCGGGTCCATTTTAGGGTTGCTCCGGTGTGACGGGCAGTTCGATGGTAAAGCGGCTGCCTTGTCCCACGGCGCTGCGCACCAGGACGCGGCCGCGGTGGGCTTCCACAATATGTTTGACAATAGTTAAACCGATGCCGATGCCCTGGGTTTCGCGGCGCAGCTCCGAACCGCGGCGATAAAAGCGCTCAAAAATCTTTTCGTGCTCTTCGGGCGGAATGCCGGGGCCGCGGTCCTCCACCCAAAGACGGATCATTGGCTGGCAGGGCGCGCGCTCCGTGCGCGCCGCGGCGGGCAGCGGAGTGCCCGCCCTACCTTCCCTCCTCCCGTCACAGGCACAATTCTCCAGGCCGATGGTCACGCTGGCGCCGGGGGGAGAATGTTTGATGGCATTGTCCATGAGATTGATCAGGGCCTGCTGGAGGGCCAGGCCGTCGCAGGAAAGGAGGGGGGCCGGGCCGGGGCCGGGATTCCAGGCCAGTTCCACCTGCTTGTCGGCGGCGGCAGGTCGCATCAGCTTCACCGTTTCCGCAAGGATGGCCTCCAGGTCGGCCGGCTCGCGCCGGTATTCTTTGCGCCCTTGTTCGATGCGCGAGAAATCGAGAACGTTCTCGATCAAGGAAGTGAGCCGGCGGGATTCCTGCACCAGGAAACGATAGTATTCCATCTTCTTGGAGGCTTCAGAAATCTTCCCGCGCTCGAGCGATTCGGCCAGCAGGCGCATGGAAGCGATGGGGGCGCGCAGTTCGTGGGAAACACTGGAGACGAAATTGGTTTTCATTTCGCTGAGGCGATGTTGCTGATAAAAGGCGCGGCGCGCCGCGAGCAGGCCGGCCAGGGCGGCGAGAACGGCGGCGCCAATGAGGGCGCCAAAGAGCCGCGCGCGGCGCTGTTCGGCGGACAACATTTTCTCGCGGCTGGCGAGGTAAAAAGTGACGCTGAGGCTGGCCGCATCGGGCCGGGAGGATGCCCCAAATTTTCGCGTGGCATTGGCGAGGCGCGACTTTTCCCCGGGCCGGGAATCGCCGCCGCCAACGGACAACGGTTCGTTCTCAATGGAAATGGCCGCCGTGGCGTAATCGGGCACAAGGTACTGGTTGTCGGCCAAAGCGCGGGCGAAAATGGCTTGGAGCACTTGGGCCGGGACAAAGGAAATGATCCAACCACGCCCGGAAGAGGGCATTCCGTTGGTGTCGTCACTCCCTATATAATCTTTGTAAAGACAAGGGCAGAAAATGCCAAGGGCGCGGTCCGATGGAGTTTGGCTCCAGCGCGCCCAGAAGGAGTTCGTGCTGCCGGACCGGATTTCCGGCAGCTTGCGCAAAGCGGCAAGGTGCCGGCGGGCGGCGGACTGGCTGTCCCATAATTGGCGCATGGAGCGGACTTTCTCCTGGGCGAAAGAATCCGCGCGGTTGGTCTGGCTTTCGGTCAACGCCAGAAGCGCCGGGGCGACAAACGACGGCGTGTCAAAGAGGCGATGCCAAAGCATTTCCAGGAGCGGACGGGACAACGGCCTTTCGACTTGGAGCAACTGGTAATAGGCCAGGTCTTGAAAGGAGATGCCTGTTTCGGTGAGGGGAAAAGGAGGTGCGTAGAGCATCTGTTCCGGAGTACGGCAAACGGCCAGTGCCGCCTGGCGGGCTTCTGCGGACGGATTGGTGTCAAGAAAGACCTGGTCTGGCACTGACCGCTGGTTCTGGCGGAGCGCCTCCCAGAGGTTTTTCTGTTTGGGGGAAAGTTCACGAAACCATTCGGGCGGGGAAGGCGTGGCGGGAATATCCGGCGGGGTGATCTGGCGGCCATCGGTCAGGATGTCGCATTCGGACTCGGCCAGGGCGGCCAGCTTGAGTCCGGGGTAAGTTCGCTCCCATTTGGCAATGCCAGCCTCAAAATCCTTGTCCGGGAATGTATTGGCGGGGCCTAATCCCATCATCCATCCGTTTTGCAAGCCCAGGTAGTGTTGGAGTTCCTCGCCGGCCATGTCGGCGATGGCACGGGCGAGGCTTTGAACGTTTTCAGCCGCCCTTTTGCGGGCGGCTTGTTCGGCGGCCTGCTCGTCCTGGCGCAAGGAAAAGAGGCCGACCACCGCCAGCACCGCCACCGGCAGGATGATCATCAGGCCCTGCCAGAAAAAGGAGGGGCGCTTGCCGCTGTTGGAACTGTCCATGGATGTTTTCTAAATGCGGCGGTCATAGACCGCCGCTACAATATTGTTCGCGGGTTTGTTCGACAATAGCGCAGGCTGGGGCAAAGCCACAGCGCAATTGTCATGGATTTGTAAAATCGCCGCCGGTTGCGCCGCCTTACCCAACCCGGTGATTGGTCCGCCAGAGGAGAACGGCGCCGACGGCCTGGAAAATGAAATTGGGCAGCCAGATAATCAGGCAAGGATAGCGCTCCGGATGAGCCGCCCAAGCCTGGCCCAGCACGATGAAGCTGTAATAGGCCAGCACCAGCACCAAGGCGGTGGCCACCCCCACGCTGGTCTCGCGGCGGTGGGCGCGAATCCCCAGGGGAATGCCAATCAGGGTGAAGGCAAGGCAGGCAAAGGAAAAGGCCACCTGCTGATTGAGATAGACGAGCACCGGCATGATCGTTTCCGCCGCCGCGCGTTGCATCTGTTGGCGGGCATCCAGCAGCGCATCCCGGGAGGCGCCGCGCGGGGGGACGACGGCGCGGCCGAGTTCCTGGCGGGCCAATTCGGCCTGAAGCTGCCGGAAAGTCATGTCGCTAATGGCAATGGGGAGGGCCTCGTCGGCCTTGGGGAAATCTCTGGGTTCCAGCGGCCAGTCGCCAATCAGCATCGGCATCCAGCCGTTTTGGTCGTGCTCAAAGCTGGTCATATTCGTCAGAATCAGGGTGATTTTTCTGGCGACGTTGTCAATTATTAAGACGCCTTTGGGCGCCTTGGCCCAGCGAATCTGCGACCCGCCCGCGTCATATTCAATCACGATAACGCTGTCGAGATTGGTTCCATCCTTGTGGACATGTTCGACAAAAACCTGGTACTTGCCGAAGGGAACATATTGTCCGTCGAGGAGGAAACGGCCCGGGCGGTTGCGGCCGACGCTGGCCAGGAGTTCCTTGTAGGCGACGCGGCTGGCCGGGGCGAGGTCGAAATTGAGCCAGGCGCACAGGCCGCTGACGGCCACGCCCAGCAACAGCACCGGCGGCAGGAGGCTGACCAGGCTGATGCCGCTGGCGCGGGCGGCGGTCAATTCCTGGTCGGCGCTGAAGCGGCCAAAGACCAGGAGGGTGGCCGTGAGCATGCCGATGGGCAGGGAGAAGGCCAGCACGTAAGGCAGGAGCAAAAGGATGCCGTGACAGGCCAGACCGAGGGTGGCCTGGCGGTTGACCAGCAAAGTGAGGATTTCCTTGATGACATTGCCCAGCATCAGCACGAAGGTAAAAACAAAGACCGTCATCCCCCAGGTCGCCAGCATCTGGCGGGTGAGGTAGCCGTACAACGTTTTCACAGCAGAGCAAGCATGAGCAATGCCCTGTAAAAAGGCGAGGATGAAGGATGGCGGGCTTTGCGGTTGCCATCCTCCATCCTCCATATTCCCTGCTCCAATGTCGCCGGGCCGCGTTTGCCGGGGCGGTTATTGCTGCTTGGCGGTTTCGTCGGCGGCGTCGAAGGCGTGCTGCAAGGCGACCAGGTCTTCGCCCGGCTTAAGGGATTCCAAGATGGCCTGCTCGGCCTTGAGTTGTTCGTTGGAATAGGCGGCGGCTTTGATGGACAGGCCGATGCGGCGGTCGGTCTTGTCAATCTTGATGACGCGGGCGGTGACTTCCTGGCCGACCTTGAGCACATTTTTGATTTTCTCGGTGCGCTCCTCGCTGACTTGGGAGATATGGACCAGGCCGTCAATGTCGTGTTGCAGGCCGACAAAGGCGCCGAAGCTGGCCAGCTTGGTGACGTTGCCGGTGACCAGATCGCCCACTTTGTAGAACTGATCAATGTTGCTCCACGGATCCACGGTGAGCTGCTTGGCGCCGACGGAAATGCGCTGGTTGGCCTTGTCCACTTCCAAGACGACCGCTTCGACTTCGTCGCCTTTTTTGAAGACTTCGGAAGGATGATTGATTTTGCGGGTCCAGGAGATGTCAGAGACATGGATCATGCCGTCCAGCCCCTCTTCCAACTCGATGAAGGCGCCATAGCTGGTGAGGTTGCGGATCTTGCCCTTGACCCTGGCGCCGGGGGGATATTTCTCCAGGGCCTTGTCCCACGGATTGGTGTCCAACTGGCGGATGCCGAGGGAGATTTTTTGTTCTTCGCGATTGATGCCCAGCACGACGGCCTCGATGGCCTGGTCGGCCTTGAGCACGTCGGAGGGCTTGGCGATGCGCTTGGTCCAGGAAAGTTCGGTGACATGGACCAGCCCTTCGACGCCCGGCTCCAATTCGACAAACGCGCCGTAGGGAACGAGGTTGACGACGCGGCCCTTGACCCGGGCGCCGACCTGGTATTTGGCGTCAATGTTTTCCCAGGGATTGGCCAGCTTCTGTTTGAGTCCGAGGCTGACCCGCTCCTTTTCGCGGTTTATGTCAAGCACCACGACATCAATGTCCTGGCCGACCTTGAGGATTTCGGAGGGGTGGCCGATGCGGCCCCAGCTCATGTCGGTGATATGGAGCAGGCCGTCAATGCCGTTGAGGTCAATGAAGGCGCCGAAATCGGTGATGTTCTTGACCGTGCCTTTGCGGATGTCGCCCGGGGTCATTTCGGTGAGGAGTTTGGCGCGCTTGTCGTTGCGCTGCTGCTCGATCAATTCCCGGCGGGACAGGACGATGTTCTGGCGGTCCTGATTGATTTTGACGACCTTGAATTCGTAGCTGTTGCCGAGGAACTGGGCCAGGTTCTTGGGCGGAACGATGTCAATCTGGGAGGCGGGCAAAAAGGCTTCGACGCCGATGTTGACGAGCAGGCCGCCCTTGACGGCGGCCTTGACTTTGCCGGTGATGGTGCCGCCTTCGTTGCAGATGGTGAGAATTTTATCCCAGTTCTTTTTGAATTCGGCCTTTTCCTTGGAGAGGACGACCATGCCTTCCTTGTCCTCCAGTTTTTCGATGAGGACATCCACCTCGTCGCCAATCTTGACGGTTTTAATATCTTCAAATTCGTTGCCGGAGACGACTCCTTCACTTTTGTAGCCGATATCCACGAGGACTTCCTTGGGGCGGACTTCGATGACGGTGCCTTTGACGATTTGACCTGTGGCAAAGCGCGTCGAGCTTTGCTGCAGGGCTTCTTCCATTGTGAGCATAATTAGAATGAGTTCATAAACTGCGGGAGGCTTGGACACGCCCGGAGCGGCGCGCGAAGACTCCATTGCCTACCTGACCACGTTGTCTGGCAACGGAGGTAAAAGTTAGGAAACATGGTTGACTTTTTTTTCTCAGCCTCAAGGAACGCCGCACACACGGCGTTCAGGCAAGGGGCATCATACGCCTGTTCGGTAGAAAGGCAAGAGGCAAAAACAAGGCAAAAGGAAAGGAGAGCGAGCCGGGGTGTTGAACTCTGCCAAGTTGTGCTGGGTGCCGAACCCGTTGTTGCCCTGTTGTTTGCGTGAAGTGTGGGGTGGAAGGCAATTGATCCCGTTGGAACTGACAGCCCGGCAGAATCCGTAAATCAACATATTTATCAAAAAAAGTGATTTTTTTCTGTTGACTGATTGAATTATTCAATTATTATATTGATTTATTAAATGAAAAATCCGTCCACAGCCGGCAAGAAACTGATCACGCGCTGTCCCTTTTGCGGGGATGATCTGGCCATTGCCCGGCTTTCCTGCTGTGGATGCAAGACGCAGATTGATTCGGAATTGCCGATACCGCTGTTCTTCCGGCTGCCGCAGGACATGCAGGAATTCGTGCTCATCTTCCTGCGTTGCCGGGGAAGTATTCGCGATGTGGAAAAGGAATTGGGCATTTCCTACCCAACGGTCTGCAAACGGCTGGATCTGGTCAACGAACTGCTCGGCAACAAGGGAACGCCCGTCAACCGCACGCAAATCCTGGAACAACTGGAGCGGGGAGAAATCTCCGTGCCGGAAGCAACCCAACTATTAAAAGAGAGAACCGCATGAACCAAAATACCCTCCCCATCTTCGGGATCATCGCCCTGGTCATTTTAGTTTTCGTAGTGATATCGTTGGGCGCGAACCTCTACGGCCGCTATCTGCGCATTTCGCGCGGCAAGGCGGCGGTGCAATTGGTCGCGGCCGTGTTGCTTTCCATTGGCGTCGGTTTCTGGCGGGCCGATCTAATCAGCCGGGGGCAGGTCGAGGCAACCATCCAATTTGGGGACCGCGACTTCGCCGTGGCTTTTTCGATTGGTTTTGCAGCGCTGCTGCCGTTGGTGGCCATCCCTTTCCTGGCCAAACTTTACCTCACTTGGATTGCGGGCGCCGTGACCGACGACGAGAAGGCTCCCGGCATCCAGGGTGTCCGCGCCTGGCTGCGCGGCGGCAATCTTGCCTGCGCCGTCCTGGTCGCCCTCAGTTTTTGGATCGGTTTCGGATACTCGTTCTGGAGCCCGCTGGCGCTGGCCCTGATGGCGCTGCTGGCGTTTCCCTTTTTGAACATGGCCACGGCCCCAACCACCGCCCAAGCCCCCGCGGCTCCAACCGACGCCCTGTCTCCCGAACGGGAGCGTGTTCTTAAAATGCTGGATGGCGGCAAAATCACCGCCTCGGAAAGCGCCGAATTGCTCAATGCCCTGGGTCAGTCGGCCCAGCCGCTGGCCGCTAAATCCACCCCCTCGCCGCATCGCAAGCTGGTGTGGATCGGCGCGGCTCTGCTCCTCATCGGTTTCTTTCTCCCGTGGTTCGTCGTCAAGGTCGGCGACGTTCAAGGCGCCATGAACGATTTGATGCGTCAATTGCCCATGCCCCAAAGCATCCCCAATGTCAGCGGGATGATGCCCCAGGGCATGAGGGTTTATATTACCGGCGGCGAGATTGAATACGGATTCGGCTGGGGCGTCCTGTTTTTCGGCATCGTGGCGGCGGCGCTGCCTTTCCTGGCCACGAATCTGGATTCCAAAACCTGTCAAAAAACCTGTCTCATCGCCCTGGGTGTCGGCGCGATAATTCTTATTTACCTGCTCACCCGGAGCCTTCGTTTCGCCAGCATCGGACTGCTGCTCGGACTGGCCGGATACGCGCTTGAATTCATCGGCGTGCTCAAAGCGCGCGAGTTGGATTGGGTCCGCGCCAATTGACGATTCCAGGATGAGGAGCGGATGGGATGGCGGAGGCGGGCGCCAATTGGGGCGCGCTCCGTTCATTTGGCGCGGTGTTGCAGGTAGGCGTTCCAGAGGTTGCTTTGAACGTAGAGTTCCAAAAAGACCTCGGGACGCAATGCATACATGTGGGCCATGATGCCGGCTTTGTCCTGGTCCACATCGGGTTCCAGTTGGGTCGAGATTATGGTCATGGGCGGATACGGTTCCACGGGCAGATTGTTGGTGCCCAGTTCCGCGGGGTAAGCGTCTTCCAACAGCCGGCGGTTGAGGCGGGTCAGGTCCTGGCCGTGCGGGTTCTGGCGGCGGAGTTCCACGGTGGCGGGCCGCAAATGAATGCCTTCAAAGCGGTTGGAATCGTAGAGGGATGGCCCGGCGATGATTTTGTTGAGGTTGGTGACGAGCAAGGATTCCAAATAGTCTGCGCCACCCTTGGCCGGAGGGGCGGCGTCCATATGGTTGGTGAGGCCGGAGTCGAGCAAGAATTTGGAAATAGGATCGGATTTGGCCTGCACCTTGCGGAGGAAGGCATCCACGTCCCGGATGTCCCCCGGGGCAAATTTGGAGTAACCAGGCACGTTTTCGAAATAGCCGACGTTGCCGTAGGAACGCAGATACCACGGCAAAGGCCAATAATCGGAGCCGGGCGCAATCACGCTGATGTAGAGGCCGCGGCCTTCGGGCGAAGCTTGCGCCACGGCGTCCACCTTGTCCACCAGGTTGAGGAGGTCGGGCGAGGTTTGGGCGTAAACCCAGGGGTTGCGCGGATCGGCCGCAAAGCGGACGGCGGCCTGCCAGGCCTGCACGGCGAGTTGGGCCACTCCTGTCAATACTATTATTCCGGCGGCGCGGTTCAGCCGCCGCCCCGGCAGCCGGCCCAGAAGCGCCGCCGCCCCGACTCCCGCCAGGAGGACGGCGCCGTGCCAGAAGCCCAGGGCGCTCCAGGGCGTCTTGTAGGGGAGCACGGTGTAAATGAGGGCGAGGATGACGGTGTAAAAGGCGAGGAAACGCACGAAGGCGGAACTGGCGCCGGGCAATCCCCGGCGGGCAAAGGCGGCGATGCCGCCCCACACGGCCAGGAGCAGAATGAGCGCTTCACTCCAGATTGGCCCGCCCGGACGGTGAAAGAAAAGGAGGCGCTCCCAATAGAAGCTCCATCCGTAAATGTGAGGCGAAGCGCCCTTGGCGCGCTGGAACCAGATCAGATATGTCCGCGCGGCGTCGAGCGGACCGGATCGGTTGGAGAAGAACGAGGAGAACAGGACCAGCGCGACGGCCATCCAGACCAGGCCCGCCGCCGCGAGGTGGGCGGGGCAAAAAAGATTCTGCCGCGGCGCGGAAGGCCGGCGCGGCGCGCGGAAGGCCTTCGTTGAGGAGCAAAGCGCCCATCACGGCGGCGAGGTTGAAGACGAAGGTTTCCTTGGTCGCCTGGGTCAATCCGATGGCGGCGCCGGCGAGCAGAATCCAGGCGATTTTGCCAGTTTGACTGTAACGCCAGGCGGAGGCGAGGGCCAGAAAGATGAAGAAAACAAAGAGGGTCTCGTGGATGTAGTCGCGGCTGTAATAGACCAGGACGGGCGACACCGCGGTGAGGAAAGCGGCGGCCAAGGCGGCCTGGCGGCCCAAGCCGTCGGCGACCAGAAAGAGCAGCAGAACCAGGCCGACGCCGAAGACAACGGTCAGAGACCGGAGGCGGATTTCGGTGAAGCGGGCGAAATCCCCGGCCAGGGTCAGCTTTTCCCAGAGGAGGGTGGAGTAAGCCAGGGTGGGGCCGTGGAATTCGTTTGGGTCGTAGCGGTAGCCGTGTCCCTCCCACAAATCGCGGATTTTGAGGGCATTGTTGGCCTCATCGTTGTGCATGGGGCGGCGCTCCAGTTGGACGGAGCGCAGGCCCAGGGCGAGCAGGCCCGCCAGCAACATCCACCAGGGAAAGCCTTTGGTCATTGGACCGGCCGGCCGTAAACCTCCACTTCGGTGCATTCGTTGTACCTGGCGGCCGTGCTCCCGTTGGAGTAGAGGCGGACGTAGCGGGCCTTGGCGCCCTTGGCGTCTATGAGTTTGCCTTCGTTGGTCTCGAAATACTCGCGGTCGGTTCCAACCCCCTGGCCGGCGGCGTTTTCGACATCATTATTGAAAAGGGTGCGCACATTCTGGGCCGGGCTGAACTCGGGGCCGTCGGCGATCTGGACCACGACGCCATGATAAACATTTTGCGTATTGTGGGCGTGCCAGACGACGATGGCGTAAATTTCCTGCGGTTTCTCCAGGTCAATTTGCAACCATTGGCTGCCTTTGGTGAGCAGGACCACGTTTTCTTCGGTGGCTTCCTTTTCGCCGTCGGTGACTTTGGCCAGATCTTCGGCGGCGGCATTGGTGGCGCTGCTGGTGACTTTTTTGTGCAGGGCCACATTGGCCACGCCCGCGGGCGCCAGGAAAGGCGGGCGGGGCGTTTTACTGAGCGGTTCGACGTTGGGAGGCAGGGGTTTGTCGGACGGCGTGCCAATGAAGGCGGGGGCGGGCAGTTTAATATTGAGCGGGACGAGGTTTTGCGCGCGGGAACAACTCCCGCCCAGCCAGGCCAGACCCAGAGTCAAGCATAGCAACAGGCAGCCGCGGCGCGGGCGGTGTGAATTTCCAATCATGCCTTTAATTAAGCCCATCCGCCGGCGGATGCCAAGCCTGAATGCGGCCGGTCAGGTTTCCTTGCTGTGCCTGAGGAAGGCCTGGAGTTGCTCGGGATGGGTGCGCCAGAAGCGGACGAGCTTGGTGAAAATGTGCAGGGTCTCCGGCTTGAGATGGTGTTCGATGGCCTCCACCTCCTCCTGCACCGTCCCGGGACTCAAGCCGAGAAGATCGAGCATGGCGGTGAGGGTTTGATGGCGCACCTTGATGTGGCTGGCCACGGCCCGGCCCCGGGGGGTCAGGGTGAAGCCGCGGTATTTTTCGTAATTGACAAAGCCGCGCGCGGCCAGGCGGCGCACCATGTTGGAGACGGCCGATTTGCTCAAGCCCAGCGAATCGGCGATATCGGTCACGCGGGCATAGCCCTTCCGGTCCACCAATTCCTGGATGCGCTCCAGGTGGTCTTCGGTGGATTCCGACCGGCCGCGGGCGGCGGTCTGGGCCAGGCGCTGTTTTCCTTTCACGCCCTTTTTAATAGCAAAGGGCGCGGCGGATGGCCAGTCTTTCCCGTCCGCCAGTATTAGCCGCCCCTAAAATTATTAAGCTCAATACATTTTATTTGCGTTAATAGACAGCCTGCGCTAAAGCTGGGAAGTGACCGAAACAGACTTTTTTGCAGCCGGCGGGGGGCGGGGGCGGTAAATGGAGACGCTGCCGCCCATGGACACGCGCGCCGCGCGCGGGCAGGAAGGCGTCGTGCCGCCGCCCGGCCATCGGTCGCTGGAGGGGATCCACAGCACGGTGGCGGTGCCTTCCGGCCAGGCTGGTTTCTGGCAGAACTGGCGGGCGTTTGTCGGGCCGGCGCTGCTCATCAGCGTCGGCTACATGGACCCGGGCAATTGGGGCACCGACTTGCAGGGCGGCGCGCAATTCAAATACGGGCTGCTCTGGGTGGTCGGGCTGGCCAGCCTGATGGCCATTTTCATGCAGGTCATCTCCTCCCGCTTGGGGATAGTGACCGGGAAGGACCTGGCCCAGTGCTGCCGGGATTGGTACCCGCGCTGGACGCGCTGGCCCAACTGGTTGTTCAGCGAACTGGCCATCGGCGCCTGCGATCTGGCGGAGGTGCTCGGCAGCGCCGTCGCCATCAACATCATGTTCCATATCCCGCTGTTCTGGGCGGTCATCATTACGGGGCTGGACGTATTGCTTCTCCTGGCCCTGCAACGCTTTGGCATCCGCACCATCGAGGCGGTGGTGCTGGTGCTGATCGCCACCATCGGCGTGTGCTACTACATCGAAATCTTCATTCTCCCGCAGACCCACCCCGGGTTTGGGGAGATGGGGCGCGCCCTGGTGCTGCCCGGCCTGGGGCAAGCCGGGATGCTTTACCTGGCCATCGGCATTATCGGGGCCACCGTCATGCCCCACAACCTTTACTTGCACTCCGCCCTGGTGCAAAGCCGCAAGCTGGAGAAGGGGGAAGCCTCCATCCGCACCGCCATCCGGTTTAATACCATTGACTCGGTCACGGCCCTGACGGTCGCCTTCTTCGTCAACGCCGCCATCATGGTGCTGGCCGCGATGGTCTTCTACGGAAAGACCAGCGTCACCGTGGCCGGCGGGCAGCTTGTCACCTTCAGCCCCGACAGCGACTGGATTCGCATCGCCTACCTGACGCTGGCGCCCTTGATGGGCACGGCCGCGGCCAGCACGTTGTTCGTGGTGGCCCTGCTGGCCAGCGGACAGAGCAGCACCATCACGGGCACGCTGGCCGGCCAGGTGGTGATGGAGGGCTTTATGCGCTGGAGAATCCGGCCGTGGTTGCGCCGGCTCATCACCCGCACCCTGGCGATTATCCCGGCGGTGCTCATCATCGGGCTGCGCGGCGACAGCAGCGTGACTGATTTGGTCAACCTCAGCCAGGTGGTGCTGGCCCTCCAGCTCCCCTTCGCCATGTTCCCCTTGCTCCATTTCACCAGTTCCCGCGCGCGCATGGGCGCCTGGAAAAACGGCTGGTTCCTCATGGTGGCCGGCTGGGGCAGCGCGCTGCTGATTACGGCGATGGACATTTTGGGATTGCCCGACTCGCTGAAGTCGGCCTGGCAAATCATCATCGGCAAATGAGGGGTGCGGATTTCCGCCGCCGCTCCGCCGGGGGAAGCCCTGGGGGAGAAGGCGGATTTCCGCGGTGTCAATAGGAAAAAAGGGAGTAGCCCAGGAGGTCGGAGACCTGGTCGAGCTGCAGCAAATAGCCGGGCATGGCCTCGACCGGCACCGTTTCCGCCAGCGAATCATACTCGTGCTCCACCAGCACCTTGTCCCCGGAGCGGGCCACGGTTTTGTGGAAATGAAAAGCCGGATTATTGATGGCCCACTGGCCCGGCTCAACCGGGACGGAAAGGGGCAGGGTGATTTCCGCGCGAAAGACCTGGTGTTGGGGATGGCTCAATCCCAAGGGCATGGAGCGAAAGGACACCAGCGGCTTTCGCACGGCGCGGTCAATGTTGTAGGAATAAAACCGGCAGACATAGCCAGGCCCCGCCGGCAAGGGACTCCAGATCTTTTCGATCTGATAATAATCGGTCACCACCACTTGGTTGGCCTTTTCGTCGTCGCTGTACTCCAGCGGAACCACGCGCACGATGCCGGGATAAAGGGCGGCGAACGCATTTAAGTTCTCATTGGCGATGACGGAAGGCTCCGTGGTGGAAAACCGCCGCCGCATCGCGTCGGCATCGGCGCCGTCGGTGATGGTAACGACTTTGAGCTCGGTGGGCAGGCCCAGGACGCGGACCAGGGCGTATTCCAGCACGGTGGTTTTCGGCGGAACGGGACACTCCGGGATGACGGCCAGGCTGGTCGTTTTCGCATGGAGGACCAGGCCCCGCCCGTAATTGGGCCAGGAGCGGGCCGCCAGCGGGCCGCGCTCAAAACCCGCCGTCGGGTCCAGCCAGTAGTTCTGGCTGTCCACCGAGACCTGGACGATGGCGTGATCAAAGACGGCGGCGGTGGGTTGCCAGTCCTGAATGGTCTGACGCCAAACCGTGGACACCAAAACCGGATTGGCTTCGATGCCCAGCGCGCGCAGAATGGTCACGCAGAGCATGGTCTTGTCCTTGCAATCGCCAAAGCGGCGGGCAAAGACCAGGGAAGGATCGGCCGGGGTGAAGGCTTCCGCGCCGGTTTCAATTCCCTGGTAGCGGACTTCGTCCTGCAAAAAGCGCAGGACGGCCAGCACCCGTTCCTCCGGGCCGGGCAGACGGCGCCACTCCTTGATCTGCCGGGCCAGTTCCGGCGAGAGAGGCGTGGCGTTGGTGAAGATGGTCAGCTCCCACTGGCTGACCTCGGACCATTTTTGGCACTCACTCCATTGCACCCAGGGCCGGGGGTCGTACCAGACGGGCAGGGGGTCCTCGCGCCGCAGGCCCGGCACCTTCTTGTAATCCCAGGTGTACTCCATCAAATCATTCTTTTTGACGACGAATGGTTTGGAGTCGGTCCCGTGGTTCTTGAAGTAAAGATGCCGGTCGGTGGGCCAAAGCAACCGGGTGGCCAGATGCTCCACCGGCTCGTACTGCCGCACCACCACGGCCCTGGACATTTTGGCCCCGCCGGCCGGATTGTCCCCTTGAATGGTCCAGGCGTAATCCACAATGTCGCCCGCCCGCACATCGTCCAGGAGGAGGAGGGCCGTTTTCTCACCGGTGAAAAGATACTGGTCCAGATCGCGTTCCGGCTGGATGACCCTGACTTTTTCCAGGTCCAGTTTGTCGAAGGTATTGGGGCCACGCCAGATTCTGGCCCAGTGCAGGACCAGGGATTGGCGGCTGGGATTAAAATCAATGGAGAGATGGGAGCTGTTTTGCACGCCCTCCCGGGTCAACAACTGGCGCGCCTCGTGATGAAAAGTCTCCTGGGTGCGGGCATTGACCTGGACATCGCGCAAGAGGAGACGGGATTCCAGGCCCGAATTCAAATCTTCCGCCTTGGTCAGCCGCTGGAAGGCCAGCGGGGCAATCCAGGGCGAACAAGGGGCCAGGCTCACGCCAGGATCAGCCGCCTGGGCCACGCCTGCCAAAACCGCCAAGGCGAAAAACCAGCGCGCTTTGCCGCGACACCTTCCGTGCAAAACGGTTTCCCGGCAAACGTCCGACCGCAAAATGTCCGCGCCGGCATTCAAAGGATTCAAAAACTCACTTATGCGACCGCCAGGGAACATAACATTTGGCCGGCTATTTGAAAAGCCGAGAATGCGCCGGGCACTTGGTTCAATCCTGTCTGGGCGGTTCGAGCAACCTTCGCGGCAGGTCGCGCCGCCCATGCACCGCACGGCGCATCACGACCTCTCCGGAGAGGATTTCGTAAAAGAGGACATGTTTTTTAAACGGGCGAAAGACGAGAAAAAAGCGCCAGTCACGCAACCGCTGATGCGCAAAGCCGCCGCGCGGCCCAAGCCCAGGATGCCTTCCCAACAGTTGACAGGTGGCCTGCACTGAGTCGAGATAATGATCGGCCACATCCCAGCCCGCATGGGCGACGTACCAATCGAACTGCTGTTCAACGTCGGCGATGAAATCGTCCGTCTTGCGGACGTTCATGAGGCGGGCGATTCAACGCGCGCCCGCGCTCGTTCCCGGATGGCCGTGAAATCCGCTGCCGTCAGCGGCGTGGCTGGCTTGTCCGCGGCTTCCAACAACCAGGCTTCGAGGTCGGGCGTGACGGTGAAAGGCCTGGACTGCTGGTCGCGCACGGAGCGAAGCACATCATTAACGAGGTTGCTGGCATCAGCACAAATCCCTGCCTGAACTTGCTCCTGCAAAAAATCTTCAACGTCTTTGGCCAATGCAATCCTCATCAATTCAATATGCAGGGGAGGAAAGGCCGTGTCAAATGCTCATCCGTTCCGCGGCGGTTTCTCTCCCGCCCAGATCGAGTCACTATTGAACTGCATCCAGAAGAACCAAGCAGCAGGACTGCGAGGGTTGCGAGAGCAAGGCAACGAAATTTCTTCATAGCTGCGATTGCGACCGGATTTTATTATATGCCGTCCGGTTCGTCTTTCGAAAACAGTCTTCTCGCCGAATCCGAAATTCCCAAGTCGTTGATCATCAACATTACTTCCTCTTAATATGCCACCGACGGCTCGCTTATTGAAATACAAAATCAATGCAGCACGGCTTGCGCCAGCGGACCGGCGGGGAGATCTAGGATCTGAACGCTGGAGATGGTTTTGATCGTTTGGCGGCCGTAAAATGTCCAGACCACGCGTTTGTCGGGAGTGACTTCAATCAAGTCCGGAGCGGTGCCAAATTGATTGTGGCCCAGCCAGTTGGCCATGACGGTGTTGCCGTTGGGCAGGCGTTGCAGACCGGCCATGAACTTCAGACTGATGCCGGGCAACTCATCGCCTTGCACCTGCCAGACGGTCTTTCCGGCCGGATCGGCCTCGAACACGCGGCGGCCGCCCTGGCCGTCGGCGCAGGCAATCAAGGTGTTGCCGCCGGGCAGGCGCACCACGCTGTGGGGGCCGCCGGCGGCGGGGATTTCCAGCACCACTTTGCCCAGCGGGTCGTACTCGCGCACGACTTGATCGCCGTAATGGGCCACCAGATAGTTGCCGCTGGCCAGGCGGCGCGCGTTGCGCATGTAGGTGTGGCCGCCGTTTTTGCCCTCGGGCAGCAAGCGCAGTTGCTGGACGATCCGGCTGTCCGGGTCAACTTCCAGCAAGCGGCCCGCGCTGCATTCGCCGATGAACGTGTTGCCGTTGGCCAGGCGCTGGCAGGCGTAAATTTCACTGGAGGAGTTGTACTGGAAAACCACCCGGTGATCGCGTGTGACCTCTTTGACCCCGTGGCCGGTGGTGAACAGAATATGGCCGCCGGGCAGAGCCCAAACATCATTGGCGTTGGTGGCGCCATCGTATTCCCACTCAATCCTGCCTTCCGGCGAAACGATGAAGACTTTGCCTTGAGTGTAGTCGGTGCAGACGAAGGAGTGTCCCAATCCGCTTTCAGACTGGGCGTGGATTGCCATCGCCAGCACTGTGACAGGGAAAATGTGAAAGATGCGCCCCGCGCAGCGCCGGGCCGGCCGGGCGGGAGCGACCGCCCTCCTCAACCAATTGCCACAAGCGCAAAGCAATCTCATTATCGCGAAACCGGGGCTGGCAGCGTGGCGGCGGGTCGCAGCCAGGCCGAGGCGCACCACAAAACGGGCGCCTGGCCGTGCAGGTCGCCGGTGAGGCGTTGGCGCGTCAGATAATACTCCAGATCATTTCTTTTGTTGGTGCCTTCACAAACGTCGCGGATCTCGGAGTGATCGTTGATGGATTGGACCAGTCCCAGCCAGCCCCGGCGCGCCGCCGCGGCGTAGGCCGGCCCGTCCAGCCAGCCGTTCTTGACGCCGGTGATGAGGGCAAAGGTGAACATGCCGGAGCCGGAAGTTTCCGCGAAGGATTCCGGGTGGTCAACAAGCTGGCGCCACAAGCCGTCCTGGCCCTGGTAGGGGAGCAAGGAGGCCATCATTTTTTTGTAGCCGTCCAGGATGCGGGCGCGTTGCGGATGGTTCTGCGGCAGCGACCGCAACAGCTCGCTCATGCCGGCGGCCACCCAGCCGTTGCCGCGTCCCCAAAAAAACGGCGCGTCGGGAGCGTGATAAAACAAGCCGTTGCTTTGTTGCAATGCGTCCAGGTAGGCGGTCATTTCCAGGGCGGCGTGATCGAGATACTGGGGCTGGCCGGTGGCGCGGAAGGCCTGGACCTGCACCAGGGTAATCATGAACATGTCGTCAATCCAGAAACGGGAATGCCAGCTCAAGCCGCGCTCCACCCAGCCGGAGACTTGGGGACTGAGCCTGGCCCTGGCGTTGCCGACGGGCGTTTCCCATTGGGCGTCGGCGAACCGTTTGCCCAAATCCAGATATTTCTGCTCCCGGGTCTGGATGAAAATCTCCAGCGGGACGGAGCCGAAAACCGTGGAGTCCACGTTGACCGGACGCGGCACCAGCCTGGCTTCCTCGCCCAAGAGCGGGTCGAAGCGCCGGATGAGCCGGGCCGCCAGGTCGTGGTTGCTGCTTAATTGGGCGAAGGTCAGCGCGCCATACCAGGCGCACGTCTCTGGATATATGATTGACGTTACCGCATTGGTCCGGCCCGGATTCCCATGGGGGGTGAGGACGAAATGTTCCGCCACGCGCAGGCCGACTTCCTGCGGCGAAGCGCCCTTGGGCCAGGACGCCTCCCCGGCCCGGAGCAGCGGCGCGGCGGAGACAGCGCCGGCGATGACGGCCGCGGTCAATCCCCGTAAAATTCCGTTGTTCATGGTTTCTTCAATTTTTCCAATGCCGGCCGCTCAACGATGGCGGTGGCCCACAGGAAACCCGCGACCGCTTCCTTGGCATTGATCTTTTGTTGGTATTTGATGTAGGCTTGCCAGTTGTTTTGGACGCCCACGCCGTCGCAGGCGCTGTAAATGTCCACCAGGCCCTTGTCATTGATTTTGGCGTTTTGCGTGATGCCGGCGTAACCCTTGGCCACCACCGGCCCGTATTCCTTTTTATCGAGCAAACCAAGTTCAATGCCCTTTTGCAATGCGTAAGTGAACATGGCGCTGCCGGAATTGTCCGTCCAATTGCCGGGGAGGCCGCCCTTGTCCACGACCTGAAACCAGCGGCCGCTGGCGGCATCCTGGGTGCGTTTCAACCCGGCGGCGAGACGGCGGAAAATGTCTTCCACCTCGGGGCGGCGCGCGTGGCCGGGCGGCAAAACCGCCAGCGTTTCGACCACGACCAGGGCATACCAGCCGAGGCCTTCGCTCCAAACTTCCGGCGACAATCCGGTTTGGCCGTCGGCCCACTTCGGGACGTTGCCGCCGTGGCCCGGTTCAAAAACCCCATGCAGATAAAGTCCCGAGTCGTCGCGCTGGGCGCGCCGGGCATAGACGGTGATTTGTTGGGCGGCCTCGTCCCAGCAATACGGGCTGTCGCCGATGGATTTGCCGTAGCGGATGACAAACATCTGACCCATGAAAATGCCGTCAATCCACATCTGGCCGTTCATGGCGCGGTTGTGCCAGAAACCGCCGTCGCGGTTGCGCGGATAATCGTCCAGCGCGCGCCGGATCTTTTCGGCGGCTTTGCGGTAGCGCTCGTCCTGGGTGTCTTCGTAGAGCATGACCAGGGTGGTGCCGGTCATCATGTTGTCCAGGTTGTTGAAATTGGGGCGGTTGGTCTGGCCTCGGGCGTTGACCACGCCGCGAAAAGCGCCGTTTTCGTCCACGAACTGGTCAATGTAACGCCTGGCATAGTCAAAATACTTTTTGTCTCCCGTGGCGCGATAGAGCATGTCAAAGCCGTAAAGCTCATAGCCGTTGACGTACGTCCAGGAATTGAAATAGGCCTTGGCGAAATCCGGCCAGCGCGCCATGATCGTCGCGGCGGCGGCGACCGACCAAAACGGCGGTGCCTGGCCCGGCGGGTAATCCAGGCGCGCTTCCGGCGAGGCGGTGACGGCGGCGTCCGGGATGGCCGGCGTTTGGGGAGAAGGCCCCGCCGGCAACGCGCCAGCCAGGGCGGTGGTGGAGAAAAACAGAACCGCCGTCGCGTACCGAAGCGGGCCGCGAACCATAAACCCGGGCAAGGCGGACTGGCGGCGGATTTTCATGTTATACAATTACAAAATCAGCCCCGGCGTCCGCCAGAACATTTGCACGACATTCTCTTTGCCCGATTCCCGCGCGCAAGAACCCCTGCAAACCCGCTGGCGCAAAAAAGGCCCACATTCCGAAGGGAGTTCCCCCCGGAATGTGGGTTTGCAGAAACGAAAACCAACAATTCCCAATATTCCCTGTATTCATATCGGCATTCCTTCTAAAAAAGATTAGAGGCGGTTGAAACCGAATGGCGGGATAATCACCGTCTGGCCGGCCAGGGACGCCCCCGGACCCCTCTGTCGCCCGGCAAACGGTCTGCCTGCCTGCCACTCTCACTTTCAGCGAAGGCAATCGTCGTCGGCGCGGGCGCGCCCGCTCATTTTTGGGCCAAATCCACGCAGACGATTTCTTGATCGTTTCGCGCATACATCCGCCGATTGGCGAAGGCAGGATGCGACCAGACCACCGGGCGGCCGGGATCGCGATTGGCCGGCTCAATGACGTGCGCCCGGCTGATCTCCTCATAGCCCTTGGGCGTGAGCCGGGCGATGATCAAATCGCCCTTTTCGTTGAACAGGAAAAAGCGGTCCTGATTCTTGATAATGAAGGCATTGGCCCAGCGCATGGCCTTGCCGTCGGCGGTGGTGGCGCTCAGAGTTTCCCAAACCCGCTCTCCGGTGCCGGCCTTGAGGCAGCGCAATTGGCCGTAGCTGCAAACCCCGTAGATATATCCGTCCTGCAGGAAAGGCGTGCTCAAGGTCGAATGCAACCCGTCGGTGTTCTGTTCGCTGACGCGCTGGCTTTGCCAGACGGTCGCGGCCAGCGGTTTGGAGGCATCCAGCCGGAGCATCCACGAGCCGTTGTAAAAACAGGTCAGAAAAAGCAAATCGTCCATTTGCCGCGGCGTCGGGATCGTCATGCCGGCGCGCACAGGCTCCGGCGACTTCAAGGACCAATAAACTTTGCCCGTTTCCGGATCCAGCGAATTGACCGATTCCGGATGCCAAACGATCAGTTGCCTGACGCCGCCCGCCTGAAAGATCACCGGGGAACAGTAGCCCGGCTCCTTGGCGCTCAGTGCCCGCCAGATTTCCCGGCCGGTGTTTTTGTCCAAAGCGACCACCGTCGAGTTGGAGCCGGCGGCCAGGCAAATCAGCCGGTTGCCGTCCAGCAGCGGGTTTCCCGCGAAGCCCCACGTCGGGGTCTTGATCTTGTAATCCTCTTTGAAATCCCGCGACCACACGACCCTGCCCGTCGCCGCGTCCAGGCAGAACAAATTGCCTTCCGCTCCGAGCGCGAAGACTTTGCCCTCGCTGACCACGGGCGTGGTGCGCGGACCAGCCGGGTAGGCCACGGTATAGGGACAGTCGTATTCGTGCCGCCACAGGACTTTGCCATCGTCCGCGTTCAGGCAGACAATCCGCTCGGTGCCAGGGATGCTCCCGCGCTCCATCGCGTTGGTCGGTCTGTCGGAGGCTTTGGCAAACTGGTGGTCGAGGAGATAGACGCGCCCTCGGGCCACAGCGGGGCCGGAATAGCCGGAGCCGATGGCCGCGCGCCACACCACCGGCGGACCGCCGGCCGGAAACGAACTGACGATGCCGGACTCGCGCCAAACGCTGTCCCTCTCCGGCCCAAGCCACTGCGGCCAATCGTCAGCCCGCAAGCCGGCCGCACAGCCCATCGCCAGCGCGGCCATCCCTATTCCACGCCTAAAAAATCCTTTTGATTGCATTAGACAGTCTGGTGTTGCCGCCCGGCAAAGTCCATTCCGAAACATGCAGCGCGCACCATCTTGTCCGCCGTAGCTCTAGCGAAGGCGGATCATCCGGCTTGCAAAAGGCAGGAAGGCGAAGCCGACCTGTCCGCCGTCTTGTCCGCCGTAGGCCCGGCGAAGGCCAAAGGCCCGGCGAAGGTGGAATGCCAACACGCGAACGCTCCGCCCCAACAAGTGCCTGGTCGTGAAGTCGCTGGATTCCAGCTTGCGCCCTATCTGCCCTTCGCAACATGGAATCCACCGCCATCACCACCAGGCAGTTAACGCCAGGCGAGGAGAAGCCGCTTTTGGGGTGTCCGCCTTGTTTTCCGCTGGCGCGGAGGGGGAGAAATCAGACTGGCCATAACTCGCTCTCAGCCGCCGCGAGGGGCGGCAATTTCCTTTTTCTGGCTTCTACCCGCTGGCTATCCGGTTGTTTGTGCCCTGCTGCTTGCAGGCCCCTGACTCGAAATTGACAACGCTATTTATCAGGAGTCCTCACACGTCATCCCAGCCTTGATTATCAAGCCTTTACAGCATTTTACCTCATCCCGAATCCTCCCGAATCTGCCTGCAAAATCCCATACAGTATCAGATTTACCACCAGTCACCCATCAGGCCAAAATATCGTTGAAGTCCACATCGAATGCCTTGCTCAAAAACGCCACGGTTTCGGGCTGTCCATCAAGAGACGCACGCACATGGGTGGTCGTGTAGATGCCTGATCTGCGCTTCATCTGCGCCTGTTCTCGCGGGAGAGACTTGATCCAATCCACCATCGCAACATATTCCGACTTCTCGGCGGAATCCGAATCGAACAGCCATCTGCGGGCACAAGGTGACAAGAGGCTTCCCCTGAATGAAAATCTGATTCACCGGCATTGGCTTGGTCCGTATGCGGCCAATACCAACGTAGCCGCGACCCTTGAGATACGCGGCGAAGACATCTCCGGGATGAAAACCACAAATAGCCTCCCGCCAACGTTTTTCGTCACCTCCAGCCGCGATGAAACTATAACGGCGACAATCATCCCAAGCTCTGCGGTTGCACTCGCCCACATTGAAATAATAAAGACGATTCTGGAAATCGAATCCCGGGAGGTCCCGGTGAAAAGTGTCGTGAGGTCTAAATCTATCTGAAAAATGCCCAGCAACCTCATTCGTCGTGAACTTACCGAGCTTCCAAAGAAGCGTTGCCTCTACCAGTAAAGCTTGATCCTCCGTCAAACCGCGCGCGACAACACGAACAATTGGCTGGCATCCAGCGCTACGAATGTCGGCGATCCGCAGCGCTTTCCGCGACTTCCCAACATCCGCCAGATGAATGTCTTTCCTGCTCCCACAACCCTTGCCGTAGTAGAATTCCTCGTAGTTGCGAGGATCAATGTAAACGTACACGTAATAGTCGGACATCATTTTTTCTCCCAGTATCCTGCCGCGATCCACATAGTCAACCCGCAACTGTCAATTTCCAAGCCCACGGCCACATCTCATGCAACGCGCGAATGCTGCCTAACGACATCGAGTTCAGCGGCGAGCGTAGCGAGTCCGCTGCATCGAGGGGTTAGGCAGGGCCGAGGTAACGCCTGAGGACGGGCAGCCCCGCAGCGAGAGAAAAGGAGCTGAAATTGAAATCGAGATCTTCAGGTGCGCCACGTGTGAGAACGATCCGGTCTGGCTTATCGAACCCAAAATAGAACATGCGATCACGTTTGCCCGACCGCGTCCGGAGCGACGACAGTAGATCAACGATTTCCTCCCGCCGAAATAGGAGCATCAACGGTAGCCACCAGGACGATCTGGTGCCGCCGCCGTGGCCAGTTACATTCGGATAAAGCGACGCGAGAACGAAGAAGTCTGCTCGCTCCGAAACCGGAAACGCCCGGAACCAGATAACGAACCGAAACTTTGCTTTGTGAGGTTGTTCGTAGGCGCGCGAATACTTGACTTGCAGCGACGCCGTGCGAGTGACGCCACCACGAAGCCGACGCGAAAGTAGTAGGTCTACGCCTTTCTCTTGGCGGGACAGCGGCGCGAACACCGAATACCCTTGGCTAGCCGGAAGCGCCTTCATGAGCTGGTCGGCTACAAGCCACTCGGAGTACGGGAGGGTGAGGATTGGCTCCATAGTTAATATAAAACAGGTCACAGCCATCCCACAGGAAATTGGAAAAAAGTGTTGGCTTGACCATTTGAACCTGCCACAAGGCAGGCATGAAAAACAAAAAAATCAAACCAACACGGTCCCGGTTTAACGTTTTGCGCCAGATTTGCAATCTCATTCCTGCGCATGAAGTCTCCAAAATAGCGCGGGAGACCGGGGCTCTGGATAAGTCGCGCACCTTCAGTCCGTGGAGTCACACGGTCAGTTTGCTGGACGCGCAACTCACCCATTGCATCGGACTCAACGATCTGTGCGACTCGCTGCAATTGCATTCCGGGCCGCTGTCCACTTTGCGCGGCGCCAGCGCCCCCAGCCGCAACGGCCTCTCCCACGCCAACCGGGAGCGTCCGGCCCAGATGGCCGAACAACTCTTCTGGCGGGTCCTGGAGCATTTGAAAGCACAGACGCCCGGCTTTGCCGCGGGCCAGCGCCGTGGCCCCGCCTTCCGTTTCAAGATGCCCATCCATGTGATTGATAGCACGACCATGGAACTGGTGGCCAACTGCCTGGACTGGGCCAAGCACCGCCGGCGCAAGGCCGCCGCCAAAACCCATATGCGGTTGAATCTGCAGAATCTTTTGCCCGGTTTTGTCATTGTGGACACTGCCGCCGAGCACGACAACCGACGGGCGCGGGAACTGTGCGCCGACTTGAAGAGCGGCGAAATCGCCTTGTTCGACAAGGGTTATGTGGACTTCGGCCACTTGCGGGATTTGGACGGGCGCGGGGTCTTTTGGGTGACGCGGGCCAAGGAGAACATGGGCTATGAGGTGGTGCGGAAAATGCCCGCCTCCAGAGACCCGAAGATTTTGCGCGACGAAGTGATCGTCCTGAGCAACGAGAACAAACCCGCGCCGGAGTTGATGCGCCGGGTGGTGGCGCTGGTCGAGATTGATGGAGAGGAACGGGAAATGACCTTCCTGACCAACAACCTGGAGTGGAGTCC
Organism: uncultured Verrucomicrobiae bacterium; assembly: GCA_963707025.1. Lineage (GTDB taxonomy): Bacteria > Verrucomicrobiota > Verrucomicrobiia > Limisphaerales > Palsa-1400 > JBEKOF01. Next base: position 301,087 of record CAVPOM010000018.1, read on the forward strand.
GCGCAGCGTGGCCGACCTTTACCGCTGCCGCTGGCAGATCGAAGTCTTCTTCAAACAAATCAAGCAGACCTTGCAGTTGGCGGATTTTCTGGGCCACAACGCCAACGCCATGCGCTGGCAGGTGTGGACGGCGCTGTTGACCTACGTGCTGTTGCGCTACCTCAGTCACCTCTCCAACTGGGCGCACAGCTTCACCCGGCTGTTCACGATTTTGCGGGCGGCGCTCTGGGAGAAATATGATCTGCTCAATTTGCTGGCGTGCTATGGGACAGCAGGCGGCAGCTTTCGCCACTTGGCGCCGGCCCGAGCAGGCGTATTTCCCCGGCTTCCAATAAAGCTATGGGACAGCACACGCGCCCAAACAGGCGCATACCAAACCCAAAAGCCAAACTCGGAAAAATCAAAATCTCATTTTACCCCGAAGACCAATTAAACCCTTGCAAATGAACAGGTCAGCACCAGACTTTTCCCCTTATGAGACGGGTGTGAAAACAGGTTGTTCGAGTATTACAATGACCAATTGAATTCTGACGAAGCGGTGCGGCGACTTACGGTAGTTGTTCGACGCAAATATCTTGCGCTCGCGACCGAGCGGACTTGCTGCGCTTGACTCAGGCGATATTGCGACTTCCTCAAAGGGCTGCCGTTGCATTTGCCAAGTGAACATAAACTGGAACGGTTTCTGACCGTCCCGGCCAAGAACGATGTCGCCGCAAGAATCCAACGTCAAGCCTTTAACCAGACGAAACGATAAAACCCTCTGCCGGTCTCGCCATGCGCGACCCTTTAGATAAACTCTCAAAAGAGCCGATCAATTTCGGCAGACGTTCCACCCAAAACTCGACGTTGCAAAACAGCTTGGCCGTGAAATCCTCCGACCATAGTTGGCTCTTGCGCAGATATTTCCGCTTCTCTGGCGGGGTGTTCGCCAAACGGTATCGCCGCATGACCCGCCGCAGTTTCACCGCCTGGCTTGCGGTCACTTCCCGATCCTCTCGATTGCCAAGCGGCAGGTGTTCCCGGCCAATCACACCCCAATACCGGCCCGGCTTTTGTTCCATCGCCGGCATTTCCTCTTTGTTCGCCATGTAACGCTTGCCCGCATAAGCAAACGCGCCCTTGATTTTAAACCCATCTGCGGATTTAGCCACAAAGGAACGCAATGAACGCAAAGAAACAGGAGAGGAAAACACCGGGGGCTTGGCGCGCTGTCTTCATGGTGTCGCGGCTCATGACATATTTCTTAATCTGGAATCACACCCGTCTCATAAGGGGAAAAGTCTGGTGCTGACCTGTTCATTTGCAAGGGTTTAATTGGTCTTCGGGGTAAAATGAGATTTTGATTTTTCCGAGTTTGGCTTTTGGGTTTGGTATGCGCCTGTTTGGGCGCGTGTGCTGTCCCATAGCTTTATTGGAAGCCGGGGAAATACGCCTGCTCGGGCCGCGCCAAGTGGCGAAAGCTGCCGCCTGCTGTCCCATAGCACGCCAGCAAATTGAGCAGATCATATTTCTCCCAGAGCGCCGCCCGCAAAATCGTGAACAGCCGGGTGAAGCTGTGCGCCCAGTTGGAGAGGTGACTGAGGTAGCGCAACAGCACGTAGGTCAACAGCGCCGTCCACACCTGCCAGCGCACGGCGTTGGCGTTGTGGCCCAGAAAATCCGCCAACTGCAAGGTCTGCTTGATTTGTTTGAAGAAGACTTCGATCTGCCAGCGGCAGCGGTAAAGGTCGGCCACGCTGCGCGGACTCCACTCCAGGTTGTTGGTCAGGAAGGTCATTTCCCGTTCCTCTCCATCAATCTCGACCAGCGCCACCACCCGGCGCATCAACTCCGGCGCGGGTTTGTTCTCGTTGCTCAGGACGATCACTTCGTCGCGCAAAATCTTCGGGTCTCTGGAGGCGGGCATTTTCCGCACCACCTCATAGCCCATGTTCTCCTTGGCCCGCGTCACCCAAAAGACCCCGCGCCCGTCCAAATCCCGCAAGTGGCCGAAGTCCACATAACCCTTGTCGAACAAGGCGATTTCGCCGCTCTTCAAGTCGGCGCACAGTTCCCGCGCCCGTCGGTTGTCGTGCTCGGCGGCAGTGTCCACAATGACAAAACCGGGCAAAAGATTCTGCAGATTCAACCGCATATGGGTTTTGGCGGCGGCCTTGCGCCGGCGGTGCTTGGCCCAGTCCAGGCAGTTGGCCACCAGTTCCATGGTCGTGCTATCAATCACATGGATGGGCATCTTGAAACGGAAGGCGGGGCCACGGCGCTGGCCCGCGGCAAAGCCGGGCGTCTGTGCTTTCAAATGCTCCAGGACCCGCCAGAAGAGTTGTTCGGCCATCTGGGCCGGACGCTCCCGGTTGGCGTGGGAGAGGCCGTTGCGGCTGGGGGCGCTGGCGCCGCGCAAAGTGGACAGCGGCCCGGAATGCAATTGCAGCGAGTCGCACAGATCGTTGAGTCCGATGCAATGGGTGAGTTGCGCGTCCAGCAAACTGACCGTGTGACTCCACGGACTGAAGGTGCGCGACTTATCCAGAGCCCGGTCTCCCGCGCTATTTTGGAGACTTCATGCGCAGGAATGAGATTGCAAATCTGGCGCAAAACGTTAAACCGGGACCGTGTTGGTTTGATTTTTTTGTTTTTCATGCCTGCCTTGTGGCAGGTTCAAATGGTCAAGCCAACACTTTTTTCCAATTTCCTGTGGGATGGCTGTGATCTGGAATTTGTAGCTGCCGAAGTTGATCAAAAGTCCATCCTCAAGCTTGGAAGACTTGAGATAGCCCAGGATTTGCGCAACATGCTCTTCGGTCGTAGCCCGGCACGCCTTCAACTCCACGACCAAACAGCCCTCCACCAACAAGTCGGCTAAATAGTCTCCGAGCAAAGTCCCGTCCTCATCGTAAACCTTGAGCGGATGCTGCTGTTTGACCTCGATGCCAGCCTTGCGCAGCCGATGGACGAGAGCGTTTTCATACACCTTCTCCAAGTGCCCGTGCCCGTGATAGACATGAATCGCGTAAGCTGTTTTCCTCACCACGTCACAGATCTCATTAATCGTTTTCATCTTTTGTGTTCCTTGTGTTCTTTTGTGGCAGTCTCGTTCAGTTTGGTTTCGTCAGGCGTGTCTTTTCCAAGGCAGTTCAGCGGCGGCACGGATTCACTTTGAAAATCTGACGCGGACGATATTAGCCGCGCCTGCACCGCTTGCAAATCGAAACCGCCAGGGGACACCGGCATATGCGCTTTAGACAAGCCCAGCGGAGGCGGGGGGCGGCGCTGGGCGCCACCCCGCCGCCTCTCGCTGTCGCCAGCCTGCCCGCCGTAGGCCCCGCGAAGGCGGGTTGTCACCACATCCGGCCGCAGAACCGGCGAGCAGTGTAGCTCAGTGCCCGGTTCTGCTCGATTTACCGCGCTGCCGGGAGATTCCGGAGTTCCAAACCCATTACAGGTTGCCGCGCTCATCGTCCGTTCCCCCTATCGCCAAAATTGCACCAAGAGCAGGCTTGCAAACAATGTCCCGTACTGTATGCTTCCAACATGGCTCTTTCAGTTGAAATGGTCACAGAAGAAGCGATGAATCTGCCGGCAAGCGGACGCGAGTTGCTGGTGGAAAAGCTCCTTGCCAGTCTGGCAGGCGAGGCAAACCCGACGGTGGAACGCGCCCATTTGGATGATGTTCGGGAGCGCCGCGCCGCTGTCAGCTCTGGCAAGTCGAGGTTTGTTGAGGGGACAGAAGCAAGCAGGACGGCCCGCGCCGCGGTGCGGACATGAAGCATCGCTTTGTTGAGGAGGCATTGGACGAATTCATTGCGGCTGGCCGGTATTACAACCAGCAGGTTCCGGCCTGGGTGACGCCTTTGTTGATGAGGTTGAAGCCGGTATCCGGGCCATTCTCAATGCCCCTCAGGTTTGGCGTGTGGTCAAAGACGACGTAAGGCGGTATCTCATCCGCCGTTTTCCATACGGCATTTACTACACCATCGAAGAAGACAACGTCGTTATTTGGGCGGTGAAGCACCTGCATCGTGACCCGGACTATTGGCAGCACCGCCGCAAGTGAAATTCTCACATCGGCCACACTGGTTATCGGGTGGCGGTCGCGATGACGGCGAGGATGTCTCTTTCATCGGGGCCTGTCCTTTCCCGCGACTGTGCCAGCAATGGCGAGAATGGCCCGCCGCAACGGTTCGCTCGGTTCCGGCCAAGCCTCGATAACTTTCTGCAAGTCCGGGCAGGCCGGGGAAATTGGTGCGCTTATCGGTGCGTCAGAATCTGTGTTCCCCAGGCAATCTGCCGTTTTTGGCATTCTCAAACCTGGATTATTCCGGGTTGCCGCCGATCACAATGCGCGCGCCGCGCTTATAGGTGAGGTAAGAATAGAACCACTGGAAGAGCACGGCGATTTTGTTGCGAAAACCGACGAGAAAAATCAAATGAATCACCAGCCACGCCAGCCACGCCACCAAACCGGAAAGATGCAACGAACCCACTTGCGCCACCGCCGCCGAACGCCCGATGGTCGCCATCGTCCCCTTGTCCCAGTAACGGAAGGGCGGGCGGGCGGCCGCGCCGGGGGAGGCGAGTTCTCCTTCGATGATGCGCGCCACATGCCGCGCCATTTGCATGGCCGCGGGCGACACTCCCGGCAGCGGCTTGCCCTCCTCTGTCAAAACCAGGGCCATGTCGCCGATGGCAAAGACTTCGGCATGGCCCGGCACACTCAAGTCGGGATTCACCTTGACGCGCCCCGCCCGGTCCAGTTCCGCCCCCAGCTTTTTCGTCAGCGGCGAGGCCGCGACACCGGCCGCCCAAATAATATTGGCCGCTCGAATCGTTTCGCCGCTCTCCAACTCCACCTGGCCGGGGCCCAGGCGCTTGACGGCCGCCTGGAGACGCACCTGCACTCCCAGCCCTTCCAACTGCCCTTGCGCGCTGGCGGACAAATCCGGCGGCAAATGCCCCAGAATCCTCGGCCCGCCTTCGAGCAAAATGACCCGCGCGCGCGCCGGATCAATGCGCCGGAAATCCGCCCGCAAAACGTGCCGTGCCAATTCCGCAAAGGCGCCCGCCAATTCCACGCCCGTTGGCCCTCCCCCAACCACCACCATGGTCATCAACCGCGCCTGTTCTTCCGCCGACGTTTCCGTTTCGGCCCTTTCAAACGCGAGCAAAATCCGGCTGCGAATGCGCAGGGCGTCCTCCAACGTTTTCAAGCCCGGCGCATGTTCCTCCCATTCGGGATGCCCGAAATAACTGGTGCATCCCCCCAAGGCCAGCACCAGGTAATCGTAAGACAATTCCCCATTTGCCAGGACGACTTTCTTCTCCGGCAACTTGAAATCCAGGACCGATTCCATCAAGACGGTAATGTTGGGCCGGCGGGAAAGGATGGATCGAATCGGCTGTGCAATTTCGGGGGCGGAGAGGCCGGCCGTGGCCACCTGGTAAAGGAGAGGTTGAAACAGATGATGATTGGACCGGTCCACCAGCGTCACGCGGGCGGAGGCATGACGGAAGCGATGGCAGAACTCCAGCCCGCCAAATCCAGCCCCCAAAACGACTATGTGCGCGGGTGGCCGCATAACGATCACGACGCTCCCCAGCATTGCTGGACGGCTTATTTCGTCAACCATTAAAATGGCGCAGCGGCGAGCCGGGAGCATTTTCAATACCACCGCAGCCATCACCTCCCGCCACGAGGCGATGAACGGGTTGGCCTCGTCCGGTTACAATTTTGTTTAAACCGCGCCAGGCGGCGGCTATGGCGACACGACCACGTAGAAGCGCTGGGCATCGGCCAGATTGATGGCGCCATTGAAGGTGAAATTTCCGCCGCCATCAAAAGAGCCGCTCCCCGCTGTGGTCCAGCTTGCGAACGGCAAGGTCGCATCGGTGGCGGAGAGGACACGATAGGTGGCGGTGGGCGACCCGCCGGTGCCGCTGATGGTCAAGGCGGTGCCGGAAACGGCAATCGCGCCAATGCTGACCGGAATCGGCGCCATGACCGAGAGAGTGCCGTTGACCGCCAGGTTGTTGGTGTTCCAAATCAAGTTCGGCCCGGGGATCGCCGGCACAATGCTGGTGAACGAGCCTGCGTAGGCCGCGGCGCTGAAGAGCTTGAAGCTGTCGCCGGCCTGGAGGGCGCTGCCGCTGTTCGGCACGGACAAGGCGCCGGCGAAGGTGAGTGTTCCAACGGTCAAGAGCACCGAGTTGGATGGCGCCGCGCCGCGGTTGATGGACATGGCGGTGGTGCTGCCCGCAAGGTCCGTCACGCTGCCCAGGACGCTGAGCGAGGCCACCGTGCCGGAACCGCCCGGGGAGAGGGTTCCGCTGTTGGTGACGCTGCCGCTGATGGCGCCAGTGCCGAAATTGGTCCCCGTGGAGGTGATGGCGACATTGCCGCCAATCGTTCCCACGCCGGTTTCGGTCCCGTTGTTGGTGACACTGCCGCCGATGGCCCCAGTGACATTAAGTGTCGCCCCCGCCGCCACGGTCACGGTGCTGGCCGCCGCCAACGAGCCGCTGACGGTGAGCGTGCCATTGCCGACTGTGGTGGGGCCGGTGTAAGTGCAGGCTTTGGCCAGCGTCAGAATGGCGGCGCCCAGCTTGGTCAAGCCGCCGTCCGGCGTGGCGCCCAAGGTGCTGTCGTGTTGGAGGGGTTCAAGAACGCTGATGGCAAAACCGCCGTCATCCAGGATGGCGCCGCCGCTCTTGACGATGGTCGTGATCGGAATGATGGGAGCGACGGTGCTTCCCTGGTAGAAGGTCGTTGAGTTCGTGCTGGCCTTAAGCGTGCCGCCATCGAAATTAAACACGGCGGTGGAACCAGTGGAAGACGACGTTGAGTTTGCGGTAGCGGTGCCGACTCTGGCGACCGTCAATATCCCGCCATTGAGGTTGACCGTGCCTGGAATGCTGCTGTTGATGCTGCGCGATACATCCAGCGTGCCGCAGTTGACAGCCCCGGAACCACTGACCGTCAGAACGCCCGGTCCACGGCTGGCGACGTAGAACGTGCTGGTGGGGTCGGCCGCAGAGCCGATATTCATCGTCCCGCCGCTGTTGGTGACAAAGGAAGCGCCGCCCGTGCCGTTGGCCCCTTGAAACTGGCTGCCGATGTTGAGTGTCCCGCCCGTTTGGTTGATCATGCCGGTCGAACCACTCGCAATGCCGGTGTTGAAGCGAGCCAACGTGGTCAAGGTTCCGTTGACCATGTTGAACGTGGCGGTGGCATTGGCCAGATCGCCAACCTGGTTGTCCTGGCCGTTGATCCCGGCATTGGCCGGGGTGCTGGTGAAATTGGGGGCGCTGCTGGCTGAACCAAAGTTGAAGGTGCCGGCCAGGATTTCAAAGCCCCACGGCAGGGTAATGGGAGTTGACGCCGGATTATCCATCAAAGTCCAGTTGGCGCTGCTGTTGGTCATCTCGAGGGAGTTGGTCCCAGTGCCGCCCCCAGCGGGACAGGTGAGGTTGTTGGATAGAACGCCGTAGCCGTTGAAGAAATTGGACGTGGCATTGGCCAGCTCATTGAGTCCTCCGCCAATGATCAACGGTGCGGCGGCGGAACTGCCGCCATCGAAGGCAAAGCTGCTGCTGAAATCAATGCCCAGATTAATCGTCTGGGGATTGGATGAGTCGTTTATGAGGATGCCGTTGCCCATCTGAATATTATTGCCGTTGAGGACGAATGGCCCGGCCCCGGCCACGAAAAGAATGTTGCCGTACTGGCTGTCCGCCGGGGTGTCGTTGGTGTTGTCGAGCCGTGTATTGCCTGCAAAGTACAAGGGACTGCCGGGCGCGATGGTGATCCCGCCCCAATTGGCGCCATCGCTCCAGTCGCTGCCGGTCACACTGCCTCCATTCCACAGCGGCGGCCCGCTCCCAGGATTGGCCGTGATGTTGACCTGTCCCGCAGTGCTGGTGTCCAGGGTGAAGGCGTAGCCGGTGGAAGTGGTCGGTACCGCAGGCGCGGTATTTAAGGTCAATGTGCCCGAATAATTGAAGAGGCGGTAAGGAACACCCAACTGCAAAAGCCCCCCCAGCGCGTTGATGGAGAGGGTGCCGCCATTGAAGGTCAAATCGCCATTGACGACCACCAAATCGTTGACGCCGCCACCGACGGTGTTGACCGCCGCGAGGTCAAAATCCACCGTGCCCGAGCTTTCCAGCGTCAGACCGCCGCCCGCCGTAATGGTGCCCGCGGTGTTGGCGCCTCCCGGAGTCAGCGTCCCGCTTAAATCCACCAATCCCAAGGCCGGGCCGACGCCGGAAAGAGTGCTGCCCGAAGAGGTGGTGACCGCGCCGCCCAGGGTGTTGTTCAGGTTCAAAGTCCCGGCCGTAAGCGTGCTGGCGCCGGTGGCGGCGGTATGGTCGCCATTGAGATTAAGAGTGCCGGCGTTGACCTGAAGACCACCGGTAAAGGTGTTGACGCCGTTGAGATTAAGCGTGCCGGTGCCGGTGTATTTGGAGAGGATGCCCTGGCCGCTGATCACTCCGTTCAGATTGAGCGTGGTGGTGCCGTCCACCTGGATTTGGCCGTAGGAATTCAAGCCGTTCAAGGTGATGGGGCCGGTGACGTTATTCGAGCCGCTGTTGTTGCGCAGCGTGCTCAGGTCCTGGAGAATGATGTTCTTGTTCAGGGCGTTGCTGGTGTTGTAAAGGAAAAGAACGGCGCCGTCCTCGACGGTGAGATTGGCGGCGGGGTTGCCCAGTCCGGTGGTGCCTCCCTCATAGTCCAGTGTGCCGCCCTGGATATCAATGTTGGCCAATTGGGGATCCACCCAGGCGCTGACGATGCCGAGGAATCCAGTTCCCAGGAGGGTCAGGTTGTAGCCCTGGCCGCTGGTGCTCAAAGCCGCTGTGCTCGTGGCGGGCGAGGCGCCGACCACGCCGGCATCGCCGCCAGGGGAGCGGAGATCCCAACGCCCTGCGGTGGGACCGCCGGAAGTGCTGAAAGTGGTGTCGCCGGTCAGAGTGACAAATTCCAGCCCCAAATCATTGGGCACGGTCGCGCCGCTGTTGTCAATGGCGCCTTGAACGCCAACCCCGGCGCCCTGGGCGAAGACCGGTATGGCCCCGAGGCTTTGGCCGCTCAAATCGAGGATCGCTCCGTTGTTAATGGTAATTCGGTTGGTGCCCAACGCGGTCGCGCTCCCCGCCTGGAGAATGCCGTTCGAGACGGTGACGCTGCCGGAGAAAGTATTGGCCCCGCTCAAGTTGAGCGTTCCGCCGCCGCTTTGGACAAGGGAGCCCGAGCCGGAAATGAGGTTGGGAAAACTGCTGATGCCACCGTCGAAGATGAGGGTGCCGTTGTTGACCACCGGGCCGGTCCCCAAGTTGCCCGACCCGTCGTTGTTGCCGACCTGCACGGAGCCTGCGCTAATGAGCGTGCCGCCGCTGAAGGTATTTGGCGTGAATTCATCCATGATGAGAAGGCCCGAGCCTTGCTTGACCAGTTGCAGATGCAGTGAGGGCGTGGGATCGGCCAGAGGGCCGATGCCGCTCAAGGTGTAAGTGACCGCATGGTTGCTCACCGTCAGCGTGGAAGGAGTGAGCTGCGTGGTCAATTGCACCAGGCCGGGCGTCGGGCTGCCGGGCGCGGTCGTGTCATCAAACTGCACGTAGTCCAATTGATTATAGTATGTCGGGGCGCCTTGCGCGTTGGTCCAGTTCAGGCTCGTGGCCACATCCCAGGCCTCCGTGCCATTGTGCGCGGTGTCGGTTCCAGCCCACCAGAGCGATCGCGCCGGGACGGGACCGCTGGTCAGCACCAGATCAATCAGGTTGGCGGTGTTGGTTTCGAGATGCCCGACATAGGGCACGCCGGCCAGGGACGGCAACGGGGTGGTGAGCACGAAATTAGTCAGGCTGAGGGTGTTGCTGTAATTGATGAGGTGGAGGGTGACCGGATAGCCTGCCACCGTCGGCAATTGAGTGATAGTGATGGTGTTGGCCGAGCCGCCCAGGCTCAAGGCCCCAACCACCACATTGGTTGAGGAGTCGCTCGGAACCTTCAGCAGCAGCGTCGTATTGGTCATCGTCAGCGTGTTGGGATTGGCCAACGGGCCGGTCAGTCCCGACAAATCAAGGGTCGTATTGGTGTACAAGGTGATCGCGGAAGTGCTGGGAAGATTGGCGGAACCGGCCAAGACCAATGTTCCTCCCTCAACCACCGTGGCGCCGGTATAAGTGCTCAAGTTGGAGATCACCAAAGCGCCGGGGCCGGTCACGGTCAGGCCGAAGGCGGTGTTGCTGATGCCAGCGAGGGTCAGGGTGCCGGCCAGATTGGTGATGATGGTATTGGCGGTCAGGATCACGGCGTTCGTGCCCAGATTCAGGCTGCTGCTGCCTGGGAAGGTGAAGTTTCCGCCCAGTTTGTAGGTACCTTGGCCAAGGGCAAGCGTGCCCGCTAAGCCACTGGTGTTGTCAATCGTCCCCCCATTGATCGCGAAGCTGGCCGCAGGTCCGGCGAATCCTTGGAAGGCGTCGGCCAACGCAGTCGCCGACCCAAATTGAAGCGTGCCGGCCGTCAGCGTGAGGGAACCATTGGCACTCCCGTTGGCAGCGCCAAAATTGCTGGTTTTAGTTTGGTTCAGTTGCACCGTCCCGCCGGGCATATTCATGATGTTGGGAGTAGTCGCGTTTCCGTTGGCCAGAAAAGCGTCCTGGAAGTTAATTATGCCATTGCCGGCAAAGGTGACGGGGGTCTTGTTAAAATTGAAACCATTATTATTTGCCGTGGTGGTCAGGGTCAACGTGGCGCCCGAATTGACCGTCCATGTTGCAGCAGCTCCCGCCCGCACATTGACCGTGCCGCTAAAAATGACATTGATATTGGCGCTGCTGCCGGGGCTGTTGATGAGAACGCCATTCACATTCTGGCCCAGATCCAAATTAATCGTGACGGTTTGATTATTAAAGGCCGTGTCCGTTCCATTGTTGCCGATGGTCAGTTGGTCGCTGGCGGTCCAAATTGCCAAGGGGGTTCCGGTGTCCGACGTGGTGTTCCAGAAGATGCCGTTCATGTCGCCGGCGACGTTGCCTGCGGCGAAATAAAGCGCCGGACCGTTGGCGGCAAAGGCAGCCGGGGCCAGGCACCCAAGCGCCAGCATCGTTCCGGCCCAGCCGCCAAAGAACCACCCTGGGCGGCGCCGCGGCGTCAGGAACATCGGGCGGGGAGATGTTTTGCAGCAATTCTTCATGGGTTCCGACTGATTTTGGGTTGTTGCTTTCATAGTTTTCTCACGTTCATTCCGACCCCAAACTCGAAAATAATACGGTGTCCAGTTCGCTTCGGGATTAGTTGTGCCTGAATCATGCCATAATCCCGCCTGGGGTTGTATTGAACGTTTGTTCTATGAACTGCGCCCGGCCGGAGGAGGGGATCGGACGCGCGGCTATTTGCCGGTAATGCGCCAGAACCTGTGAAAAAATTAAAAAAAGTTAAAATCTGTTGTCTTAAGACGTTGATTGACAAGGCCGGTTTTTTGCATCTTGGCGGCCTTTTGAATTTTTTCACAAATTCTCAGTGACGGCGGGGCTGGGGAGGTGGGGTCGCCTCGCCGAGGCGACCGCTCCGGCGAGAATCTCCAGCGGACAGCTCGGCGAGCCGCTCCTGCCCCCCCATGACGGACGCATTACGGAAAAATGGCGTGGCCAATGGCGTGCGGTTTCTCAGCCCGCTTGCCTCCCACGGGCTACATGGCGTGAGGTTGTCTCCGAGGCGATTAGATTCATCCATAACTGAATGATATACAGGCTATTACGCATTTTATTGGGCAAAACTATGGTCTGACCCCTTCGACCCCTTTGACAATTCTTCAGCACTGTTGGCGCGTCACTTTGCCAGCACCACGTGCATGGCGGCGGTGCTCATCACATGCTCTTTGCAGCGGTAGCCGAGCTTCAAAAGGTCAATGCCATCCAGAAGACGTTCGCCGCTGCCAAGCACCGTGGGCGACGCGACCAGATGCATTTCATCAATCAATCCTGCTTGCAGGTATTGCCTCACGGTAGCGGGGCCGCCGCCGATTCGAATGTCCAGCTCACCGGCGGCTTCCTTGGCCCGCTGCAAGGCCGCGTCAATGCCGTCGCTGACAAAATGAAACGTGGTGCCGCCTGCCATCTCCAGCGGCGGACGCGGATGATGCGTGAGCACGAACACCTGCGTGTGATACGGTGGATTGTCGCCCCACCAGCCTTTCCATGAGTCATCGGGCCATGGGCCGCGCACGGGGCCGAACATATTGCGGCCCATGATCCATGCGCCGATGCGCTGGAACGAGCGTTCCGCAAAGTCGTTGTCAATGCCCGTGGTCCCATCCTTGCCTCCGCCGTGCATTGTCTGAAACACACGGGTGGGAAAGACCCACTGCATCAGGTCCGTCCCCTTGACGCCGAGGGGATGGTCAATGTCCTGATTGGAACCGGCACTGAAGCCGTCAAGGGAGATGCCGAAACAGTGAACGCGAATTTTTGACATGGCTGCCTGGTGGTTACTGGGTTGTTTCTCGGTTGCCGCCGCGCCGCTTTTCGCTTTCGCGCATCATTTCAGACATATCGAGCGCGGGACGTATCTCGAACGGCCCGGCCTTCACCCCGGGATGTTTGGACATCAACTGAATGGCGTGGTTCAAATCGCGCGCTTCCAGGATGAGGATGCCGCCGAGCTGTTCCTTTGTTTCGGCGTAAGGGCCGTCGGTAATGCAGACCTTGCCATTTTTCCAGCGCAGGGTCGTCGCCGTTTGCGGCGGCTGCAACCCTTCACCGGCGGCGAAATGTCCCTTCGTCCGCAACTCCTCGTCGTAGGTCCAGCACTCGTCCACCATCGCGTTGCGCTCGCTTTCGGACATGGATTCAAATTTGTTCGCCTCAATGTAGCCAAGGCAGATGTATTTCATAAAAAAATTGGGTGTTGCGAGCTTCAGCTTCGTTATTTGAAATCCTCCATCTCGTAGAGCGGGCGGATCTCGATGTCCGAAATTTCGCCGGGCATCGGATTCGGGCAACGCTTGACCCACTCAATCGCCTCCGCTAGCGACTGGCATTTCCAAAGCCAGAAACCGGCGACGAGTTCCTTCGTTTCGGTGAAAGGCCCATCGGTCACGGTTCTTTTCGTTCCGGAAAAAGTGACCCGCGCTCCCTTCGAGCTGGGCTTCAATCCGTCACCGGCCTGCATGATGCCGGCCTTGATCAGTTCCTCGTTATATTTGCCCATCGCGGCGAGCAGCTCCGGCGTCGGCAACACGCCAGCTTCCGAATTCTTCGTTGCTTTGACCATTACTATGAATCTCATTTCTTGTTCTCCTGTTGATTGGTTAAATTGACTGTTCCACAAGCTGGTCGTTTGGCGTCCGCGCAATTCGACAACGCCCCTCACTTTTTTTAATCAGTTCTTTCGTCCAGCTCCCGCAGCCGGTTTTCCAGGAAGCGTCGTTCCTGTTCCTGCTGTGTCAGTGACAAGGCACGTTGATAGGCCGAACGGGCTTCATCCTTCCTGCCCAAACGCCGGCACAATTCCGCCCGGGCTGAATGTGCCAGATGATAATCAGCCAGATCGCCCCTCGCGATGAGCGCTTCAATCAGCGCCAGGCCCGCTTTCGGCCCGTCGCGCATCGCCACGGCCACGGCGCGGTTCAGCTCCACGACCGGCGACGGCTCGGCCTGCGCGAGCACACTGTAAAGCGCGACGATTTGCGGCCAGTCCGTCGCGGCGGCATCGCACGCCTCCGAATGCACGGCGGCAATCGCCGCCTGCAGCGTGTAAGGGCCGAACCGCCGCGACAACAACGCCCGCTCCACCAACTGGATGCCTTCCGCGATTTGCCCGCGATTCCACAACGAACGGTCCTGGATCTCCAAAAGAACAAGTTCGCCCGACGGCGAAGTTCTCGCCGCGCGCCGCGATTCCTGCAAGAGCATCAACGCGAGCAAGCCCATCACCTCCGGCTCGGGCAACAATTCGAGCAGCAACCGCCCCAACCGGATGGCTTCCGCCGAAAGTTCCGCCCGCGTCAGCGACGCGCCCGATGATGCGTAGTAGCCCTCGTTGAAAACCAGATAGACCACCTGCAACGCCGTGTCCAGGCGGTCAGGCAGTTCCTCCGCTGAAGGCACCTGGTAAGGAATGCGCGCGTCGCCAATCTTCGCCTTCGCGCGCACGATGCGCTGGGCGAGCGTCGGCGCGGTGGTGAGAAAGGCGCGGGCGATTTCTTCCGTCGTCAGCCCGCAGACTTCGCGCAAGGTCAACGCCACTCGCGCTTCCGGCGCGAGCGCGGGATGACAGCAGGTGAAAATCAGGCGCAATTGGTCGTCAGCCAATCCGTCATATAATCCCTGCACTAAATCGTCCGTCGCGTTTTCAAGTTGAGCCGTGATTTTTTCCCGCGACGCATCAAACCGCGCGCGGCGGCGCAACACATCAATCGCTTTGAACCGTCCAGTTGAAATTAGCCATGCGCGGGGATTGGCCGGAACACCATCCAGCGGCCAGCGTTCGAGTGCTGCCGCGAACGCATCATGCACCGCATCCTCGGCCAAATCAAAATCGCCCAGCAACCGGATGAGCGTGGCCAGGATGCGCCCGGACTCCGCGCGATAAAGGCTGTCCAGAGTTTGGCGAACTTGTTCACTTGCGATATTCAATCGTAGTCCAAGCTGAAGGTTGAATGAATGTTTGTTCTGGCCGCAGCTTACCACACACCATAGCACGCACAATGCGAGCGTGCCGATGCAAAGTGCTTTCTGCCCTCTCCTGCGTCACGCAAATGCTGGCCAAAGAGGTTTTCAGCCTCTGGCCACAAGTCCCGGCGCGAAATCCTAATCGCACGCCCCGCCCCGCCTCGGCGAGCACTGTCAAGGTGGAGCCGCCAACACAAATCAAAGATCAAAGGGGTCAGACCATAGTTTTGCCCAATAAGATGCGTAATAGCCTGCAAATCATTGAGTTATAGATTGGTCTATACAAGCCCGGTATGCCCTCTCACCATGACGCCCGCGCGATGCGACCTCCCTGAGAAACCGCGCCCCAGTGCCCTTGCGCCACCCTTCTTGCCATTTATCATTTATCATTTTGCCTTTCCCGCCACCCCCCTCCCCTCCGCGCATTCCTTCATTCATAATTTATCCTTTATAATTTTATAATTTCCCATTCCCCTGCCCGCGATGGTGGGCGACGGCATGGAGGTGAGGCGAGGGCTGAACTGGCGGCCGGGCAGCACGAGCGCCGCCTGGCCGTCCTCATGGAAACGGCAGCGCTGCAAGGGGTTACCGGTAGTATTGCACAAAGCATGGGCGTTTTAACACCTCCGAAGATGTAACGGCATGTAACGGGGGTGTAACGGCTCTAAAATGCGTAAGTGCTTGTGGTGCAACAGGTGTAACGATGTAACGGCTGTAACGGAGCAATGCTCCCCTTCCGCTTGACTTCACCATCATACCCAATGTGTGTAACGATGTAACGGCTGTTTCCGAGCAATGGTCGCGAGCGGACCCTGCGCTACTTCCAGCGGTTGTCCTGGCGGAAGAAATCCACTCAAAACAGCGCAGAACCCGAAAAATCTGCGTTTGCAAACTATATAATCCCGCACCGCCCCCGGGCGGAGGAAGGGAGCGGGCGGGCGGCTACTTGGTGATGAATTTAACGACGGCTTGGGTGCGCGACTGGACATGGAGCTTTTCATAGACCGTATGCAAATGGGCGCGCACGGTGCTCAGGCTGATGTGAAGCTGGTCGGCGATTTCCTTGTAAAGAAAACCCTTGGCCAGCAGCGCCAGTATCTCCTGCTCCCGCCGGGTCAGCTTTTCCATCTCGGAGGACGGCTTTTTGATTTGCTGGAAATGATTGACCAGTTTGCGCGCCACCGGCATGGACATGGGGGCGCCGCCGACCTGCACCTGTTCGACCGCCTGGATCAGCTCCCTGGGCGGCATGTTTTTGAGCAGGTAACCGCTGGCCCCCTGGCGCAGCGAATCAAAAATCAAATCGCTTTCCTCGTAGGTGGTCAGCATCAACACCTGCGTTTGCGGGAACTGCCGCTTCAATTTCGCCACGCATTCGATCCCGCTCATCCCCGGCAGGTTGATGTCCATCAGCACCACGTCCGGCGCTTCGCCGGGAATGAGGCGCAGCGCCTCTTCCCCGCTGGCGTGCGCGCCCACACAGCGCAAGGCCGGGGCGCGCCCCAGCAGCTCGGCCAGGCTTTCCCGGGTGCCGCGGTTGTCTTCCACGATGGAGACTTTGATGCGGGCAGTGTTCAAGGCAAGGTCAGCCTGCTCCCGTCCCGCCCCCGGCGCAATCGAACAAACGTTGGAGGCGGCAACGGTCAATCCCGCTCCCGCCAGATCACATCAAAGCTGACGCGTGTGCCGGCGCCGGGCTGGCTCTCGATGCGGCAACTGCCGCCTACCTCGGCCAGCCGCTGGCGCATGTTGCGCAACCCGTCCGCCAGCGCGTTTTCGGTGACGCCGGCAAAACCGTGGCCATTGTCCTCGATGGTGATGAGCAGCTTCTCCGGCGAGGCCTGGACCCTGACCCAGACTTCGCTGGCCTGGGCGTGTTTGACGATGTTGTGCAGGGCCTCCTTGACCGCCAGGAACAAGTTGTGGCGCTGGTCGGAGGACACCTCGCGCGGCGGCGGCTGCTCCGGAAAATCCAGCCGGCAGCGGATGCCCGCCACCCGCAGATAATCCAGCGCAAACTGTCCGGCGTAGTCCATGAGGTGGGCCAGCGTGTCGTTGCGCGGGTTGACCGCCCAGACGATTTCGTCCAGCGACTTGATGGCCTGCCGCGCCGTCGCCGAAATGGTTTCCGTCCGCTCCGCCGCCTTTTCCGGGCTGGCGTGGTCCTGCCCGGCCAATTCGCCGAGGAAGGCAATTTGCGTCAGGCTCGCGCCCAGGTCGTCGTGGATGTCCTTGGCGATGCGGGCCCGTTCCTGGTGGAGCGCGGACTGTTGTTCCAGCAGGCGCAGTTGCCGGCGCAGACGGCGGAAGGAAACGTAGCGCACGGCGGCGATGATGCCGAGGGTGAAGCCGCCGAGCAGCGCGCCGCGAAACCACCAGTTCTGCCAAAAAAACGGGGTGACGACCAGACTCAGCGCCGCGCCGGTTTCGTTCCAGACGCCGTTGTTGTTGCAAGCCTTGACCTGGAAGCGGTAGCGGCCCGGCGGCAGAGGGGGATAACTGACGCTCCTTCCCATTCTGTCCAAGTCTGCTTCCATCCATCCTTCATCGTAATTTTCCAGGCGGTATTGGAAGCGGACGTTTTCCGGGGCGGTGAAACTGAGCGCAGTGAAATCAATATCCAGCTTGCCAAGATTCGGCCCCAGCCGCAGCGGCGCGGCCGGTTGGCGCAGGTCCGCCAGGTCCGCCGGACATTTTTGGCGCAGCGGCGAACGGCTGTCGTAGAGCGCCACGGCCTGGCCGTCCACCGCCACCCGTTCGAGCAGGACCGGCGGGGCGGTGGCATTGGGCGGCAGGTTTTCCGCATGGACCACCGCCAGCCCGGTGCGCATTGGAAACCAGAGCCGCCCATCGCGCCCGTGCAACACGCCGGGGAAATTGTCGAAATTGGCCTGCAAGTTGGCCAGCCCTTCTCCCCGCCCGTGCAGCAGGCAGCGCACCGTCTTGCTTTTGTTGTCCGCGGCCTGCGCCAATTCCTCCAGCCGCGCCTGGAACAGGCCGCGGTTGCCGGCGCACCACAGCCAGCCCCGTCCGTCCGCCGCCATCTGCGAAATATAATTGTCATTGAATCCCTGCTCCGTCGTGATGCGCGCGTAATGTCCGTCTTTCAACCTGCCCAAACCCCAGCCCGCATAGCCAATCCACAGGCTCCCGTCGGGGGTGGCCTCCAGGCAGCGGATGGAGAGCAACTGCGCCGAGGTGCGGCCCGTTTCGCTGATGACTTGGTCCCCATGCACCCGAAAAAGCTGGCCGTCCGCGCTGCCCACCCAAACATCCCCGGCCAGGTCCTGCGCCATGGCCCGGAGGCTGCGCGCGGCGGAGGGAAAGTCCAGGATGTGCCAGTTCTTGCCCCGAAGCCGTTGCAACTGGTTGGGAGAATCGGTGGCCACCCAGACTTCCCCTGCCGGACTGACCAGGATGGAACGCACATTGGCGCTGGCCAATCCATCCTCGGTCCGCCAGGCGCTCCATCGGTCGTTCTGCCAGCGCAACAAACCGTTCTCGCGCGTGCCCACCCAGACGCCGCCGGCGCCGTCCGCGGCCACGCAGGTGGGATGGCCGCCCGGCCAGCCGGCCTGTTGGGAAACAATGGGCCAGACTCCCTCCGGCCCGCGCGCCAACAATCCATTTTGCGTGGTGATCCAAATCGCCCCACGCGCATCCTCGCAGACCGAGCGCACCGATTCAAACGGCAGGCCCTTCTCCGTGCCCAGCAACTCCACCGTGCTCGGGCGCAGGCGGTTCAAGCCGCCGCCCGCCGTCCCGGCCCAGATATTTCCCTCGCGATCCTCCAGCAGGCAGGTGATTTCGCGATGCGAGGTGCGCACCCATTCGTGGCTGGCTTTCTGGCAGCGGAACAATCCGTTGGCGGCGGTGCCGATCCAGACCGCTCCGGCGCGATCCTCCAGCAAGGCGGTCACCTCGTCGTGGGCCATTTCCGGCGGCAGTGCGGCAAACTCCTCCGGCCGGCCTCCGGCCTCAAATTGCCAGAGCTTCCCGCCCGAACAAATCCAAATGCCTCCCGCCCGCTTTGCGCCGATGCGCGTGACCGGGGCCGGGCAGTGCAGCAGAGTCTGCCATTTTTCATCCTGGTTCACGCCTACTTGGCGGTCTTTGCCGAACCAGAGCCGGCCTTGCGCGTCGGCCGCCAGCGAGCAGACGGCCGGGCCGGACGCGTCCCCGGGGAGTTGGCGGGTTTGCCCCCGCCCATTTTTGATCCGCGACACGCTGCCGTTGGCGTAGGCAATCCAGAGGCCGCCCTCCGCATCGTCCGCCATGCCGCTGGCCCGGGAATCGGGCAGGTCGTCCTTGAAGACCCGGGCCGCGCCCGCTTCCAGGCACACCACCGGCCCCCGGTCCATCCCCAGCCACAGTTTCCCCTGGCGATCCAGCCACATCACCCGCACCACCCGGTTGGGGACACCCTCCAGATTGACCAGCGGCGCTTCTTGAAAACGCACCCCGTCAAATCGCATCAACCCGCCCGCCGTCGCCACCCAGAGGTAGCCGTCGGACGTTTGCGCCACCCCGGAGACGGTGTTGTCCGGCAGCCCGTCATCGGACTGCCAGGCGCGCGACAACCAGGCTGCGCTGGCGGCGAAAACCGGGGCCGCCGGAACCGGCGTCAGCCAGCATCCGGCCAGCAGACAGAGCCGCATCAGGCAGGGAAGGGCTTTGGGCACGGCAAAAGCATAATGTTTTCCGCCCCGCGCGCAACCCGCAATCCGCGGGCACCCCACCCCGCCATGTTCCAGCATTTGATTTTTTTGGCGGAGTGGTTATTATTGGAAGGAATGAAGATGGAGAACGAGTTATGAAATTCTTTCAAATCGCAAAGCGAACGGTTCTTTTTCTGGTCGTGAACATCCTGGTGATGCTCACGCTGGGCATCCTTTTGAGTCTTTTCGGCGTGCAACAGCGTTTGGGCAACGCCAATTTCACCACCCTCCTCATCGTCTGCTGCGTGGTGGGCATGGGCGGCGCGTTTATTTCCCTCCTCCTCTCCCGGTTCCTGGCCAAAATGATGCAGGGCGTGCGGGTGGTGGATCCCAACACGACCGACCGCAACGAGCAATGGCTGGTGCAGACCGTGTACCATCTGGCCCGGGCCGCCCACCTTTCCGCCATGCCGGAAGTCGGCATTTACCCGTCGCCCGAAATCAACGCCTTTGCCACCGGCCCGTCGGAGTCGCAGGCGCTGGTGACCGTTTCCTCCGGCCTGCTCCACACCATGCAGCCGGCCGAAATCGAAGGAGTGCTGGGGCACGAGATGACGCACATCGCCAACGGCGACATGGTGACGATGACGTTGATTCAAGGCGTGGTCAACACCATCGCCATGTTCATGGGCTGGGTGCTGGCCATCCTGCTTTCCCAAAATTCCCGCGGCAATGACCGCCGCGGCGGGGGCAGTTGGTTCATGCAATACATGTTGCAGCAGCTTTTCCAGAGTGTGTTCATGGTGTTGGGGTCTTTGGTGGTGGCGAAGTTCTCGCGCTGGCGTGAATTCCGGGCCGACGCCGGCGGGGCGCGTCTGGCCGGCCGCGACCACATGCTCTCGGCGCTGCGGCGGCTGAAACTCATCCACGAAGAGGGCGCCGATCACGCCGGCCCGCCCAATCCGGCGCTGCAAGCCCTGCAAATCTCCGGCAAGAGCGGCGGATTGATGGCCCTGCTGGCCGACCATCCCCCCATTGAAGAACGCATCGCCCGGCTGGAGCGGCCGGTCATCGGATAAGGGATGCCCGTTCAAAACCGTCGCCAGTCCTGCGCCACGCCTTTTGATGTCACGAATGATTCGGGCAGGTTGATGCCATTTAAGGATTTTTAAACGGGAGAAAATGGCGTTTGCAACTTGCCCGGCGTGGGTTTTTGTGGATAATTATCCCATGAGCACTCAGGAAATGCTGCTGGCGGAAATCAAGAACCAGCCTGAACCGGTGCTGCGCGAGCTCTGGCACTACTTGAGATATCTCACCCGGCAGCGGGAGGAGGAGAGGTGGGCCGATATGCTGCCAACGCGTGAAGTGGAACAGGAAGTATTGGACATCCTCGACGGCCATGAATCCGCGCCACGGTGAAGTCTGGTTGGTGGACATGGGACTGGCGGGGAAGACCCGCCCTGCGGTAGTGCTGCTAGCTGACCACCTGAACACCCCGCGCTCGCTTATTATTCATATTCCAATCACGCGGCAGAATCGTGGCAGCGAACTGGAAGTGCCGCTGGGCCATTTGCCTTTTCTCGACCCTGAGTCTGTGGCCAACACCCAGGGCGTTGGGGCTCTTCCTTCGATTCGATTTGAAAAACGCCTCGGCGTCTTGCCGGCGGCGGACTTAAAAGCCATAAAAACCGCGCTCATCAAAGCCTGCGCATTATAGAATTCCTGGATCGGCCTCCTGGAATCCCGGTCAGTTCAGCGCCACGCCTTTGCGGAGGCTGGTCGGCTGATCAAGTAGCTTGCGTTTGCGGCAGATTCAAGGTAGAGGATAACCATGAGCGTAACCGGAAAAGTCAAGAATGGCGTGGTCGTGCTCCCGGCGGGAACCAAGTTGCCGGAAGGCGCGGATGTAAAGATAGAAACGCTTGACCTTGCTCCCAAGGATGATCCATTCCTTGCTGCCGTGCTCAAAACGTCCAAACCGCGTCCCCACTGGCCCAAGGACTACGTGCTCAACCACGGCCACCACGTCAGCGGAGAACCCAAGAAACCGTGAGTTTCGAGCAGGAGGGCTTCACCGCTTTGCGAAAATCAGTTTAAAGCGACGCCCTTGCGAATGTAGGTGGGCAGATCCAAATCCTCGCCGTGGCGGATGGTCGGCTCGCTTTTGTCGAAACGGCCTTTGAAAACTATTTCCAACGGCAGTTCCTTCTGCATGCGGGAGTTTTTGCGGCGGGCCTGCCCGGTTTGACGGGTGTAAAGCTGCTCCTTCTTTTCGTTGGACAACTCCGGCGGAGGCGCGACGCAACGGGACGCAGGACGCGCCGTGGCCGACGGGTCGAGGAATTGCAGAGCGGCGGCGTCGGCCTTGCCCGGGGCTTCCGCCGGCGCGCCCGCCGGGGCGGAGGCGCGGGCGGACCAGGGCGCCGGTTCGGCGGGGCGGCGCCTGGAGGCAATGAGCATCACCGAGAGACGCCCGGTGAACGCCTCGTCAATGGCGGCCCCGAAAATCAGATGGGCGTTTTCACACTGGCGCTGGAGCGGCTCCATAATCTTGTTGACTTCGCTCATGGTCAAATCCGGGCCGCCCGCCAGGCTGACCAGGACGGCGTCGGATTCATTGAGGACCTGGCCGCCGTCCAGGAGGGGATGGGCCAGGAGCTTTTCCAGGATTTGTTCGCTGCGTTTCTCGCCGCCGGCCTCGGCCGTGGCAAAGGAACTGGCGACATGACGGCCGCGGGTGACCGAACACAGATCGGCGAAATCCACATTGATCAACCCGGTCTGGGTGAGCAGACGCCAGATGCCCCGCAGACCCTCGGCCATGAGGGTGTGGCCGATTTTAAAGGTCTCCAGGACGCTGGTTTTTTCATCCAGCAGCTTGAATAGTTTCTGGTTGGGCAGGCAGATGACGGCGTCGGCGGCCGCTTTGAGCTGCTCCAACCCGGCCTCCGCCTGGCCCTGGCGGCGGCCGCCTTCGAAGTCGAAGGGGAGGATGGCCAGGGCCAGAACCAGCGCGCCGCCTTCGCGGGCCACGCGGGCCAGGACCGGAGCGGCGCCCGTGCCGGTGCCGCCCCCCAGGCCGGCGAGGATGAAAATAATGTCCGCCCCCGCGCAGAAGGAAGCCAGCCGCGCCGCATCGTCCTCGGCGGCGGCGCGGCCCTGTTCGGGATCCCCGCCGGTGCCCAGTCCGCGGGTGCGCTGCTGGCCGAGCACCCATTTGTCCGGCAGGGGCGAAGCGGCCAGGGCCTGGGCATCGGTGTTGAAGAGCAGAAAATCAACGCAGTCCAACTTGCTTTGGGCGATGAAGCCGGCGGCGTTGCAACCCGCGCCGCCGACGCCGCACACTTTGATGCAGATTTTCTTCTTGAGGGCGGCCTGGTCCGCTTTTTCCACGGACGCGCCGGGGGTGCTGGCAAAGGGGGTGGTCATGGTTACCTTTTAAACATTTCGGCCAGGGTCCGCTTGAAGCCGCCGGCCAGGCCGCCGTTGTTTTTGCGTTTTTGCTGGAGCGAGCCAAATCGGACCAGGCCGATGGCGGTGGCAAACTCCGGCTGGTCCAGGGCGGACTTCAACCCGCTGATGGAATTGGTCTTGCCGGGAAAAGCCGGCAACTGGAAAACACTTTCGGCCAGGGTTTGGATCTGCGGGATGCGCGCGCCGCCGCCGCAGAGAAAGACCCCGGCGCGCAGGCGCTCCAGCCAGCCCAGATGGGAAATCTCCCGCTCGATCAATTCGAAAATCTCCTCCAGGCGCAAGGAGGTGATGCGGTGGAGGTGCTCCAGATTGATGGTTTTGGAGGGCAGCCCCATTTGGCCGGGCAGTTCAATGGTCCGGCCCTTGGCCTCCGCTTGCAGCACGGCGCAGGCGTGGTCCAGTTTCAACTGTTCCGCCCGGCCCAGCGGCACTTTCAGCCCGTAGGCCAGGTCGTTGGAAACATGGTCGCCCCCCACCGCCAGCACGCCGGTGTGTTTGATGATGCCGTCGGAATAGACGGCGTAATCGGTCGTGCCGCCGCCCATGTCAATGACCAGGGAGCCCAGTTCCTTCTGTTCGTTGGAGAGCAAGGCCAGGGCGGAAGCCAGCCCGTTGAACACCACCTCCTCCACGTCCAACTGCAATCCTTTGACCACGGCGATGGAGTTTTTCAAGCGGTTGCCGTGGCCGTGGACGACATGAACATCCACCTCGACCTTGGCCCCGAACATGCCGACGGGGTTGAGGATGCCGGTCTGGGCATCCACCTGGAAATGCTGGCGGATGGCGTGGATGATGCTGTTTTCCACCGGCAGATTGATCGCCTTGGCGTTTTTGATCGCGTCCTGCACATCCTCTTCCGTGATTTCCCGGTCGGCGGAGACGACGGGATGAACGCCATGATTGCTGAAGCCGCGGATATGATTGCCGGTGACGCCCAGGTAAACGCTGCGGATTTCGACGTTGGCCATTTGCTCGGCCTCGACGATGGCGTTGCGCACGTCCTCCTCGGCCAGGGCCGGCTCGGCGATCTCGCCCTTGCGCACGCCGCGGGAGCGGGCCTGGCCCACGCCGATGATGTTCAGGGCGTGGCCGGCGCCGCTTTCCCCCACCACCGCGCAGATTTTTGAGGTGCCGATTTCCAGGCCGACAATGATGGAGGAGGAATCAAACATTTTTCCTTTTCAGTTTATTAGGTTTGACAAATTGGTGGAGCAGCGGAGGCAGGCTGTTGCTGGCCACCCAGCGCACCGGCAGGTGGTTGGAGATGGAAATGTCCAGGCTGGCGATGGCTTTGCCCCTGGCCTGGCCGTAGTTGTAAATTTCCCGCCAGCGCCGCAACTGCACATCGAATTGGTCGAGGGAAAAAGTGATGCGCGCCCCCTGGCTGGTCGTCGCCTCCAGAATTTCCGGCGAGGCCACATTGATGCTCTGCAACTCCGCCATCCCGGCCATGGGCGAGCGGTCCAGCGCCGTGAGCAGGCGCAGGGCGGCCAGAACCTGGGGTGATTCGGCGGCATGGCCGGGGTTCAAATCCTTGGGCGGCACGCCGGTCAGCGTGGGCAGCAGCGTGTTGGTCGGGGCGGGCGTCAGGCGCCAGGCCGCATCCAGCGGCTGCATCACCACGCCCGTCTCATCAAAATCATTGGTCAGGGCATTGAACCCGCCGCCGCGGCGCGGTTGCAGAGTAATCGCCTGGGCCATCGGCTGGCGCTCGGCCACCACGATCCGCAGCGTGCCCGGCAGCACACGCTCGACGGAGACGCCGGCGATGGGGGAATACATTTCCAGGTCGCGCTTGACCCGCATCAAATCCAGCGACAACAAATTCTGCCCGGGCTGGACGGTGGCCCAGCGCCGGATGACCCCCGGCGCAATCACCCCGTCGGTGCGGACTTCGACCCGCTGGATGGCGAAGGCGGGATTGTCGTACACGGCGTCGGCCAGCAACCACTGCCCGCCGCGCCAGAACAGCAGGGCGAACAAGGCCAGGGCGATGACCCCGGCCAGCCCTGTCCCGGCCGCCCGCCAGCGCGCCACGCGCATCTGCCGCGTGCGCAACTTCACGTCGAGCACGAACTGGCGCTCGCCGGAACGGCGGTTGCGATTGCGTTGGAGCCAGCGGATCATGTTATTTTCGGGCGGATCGTTGCAGCGCCATATCCACCATGCGCTGGCAAAGTTGCGCGTAATTCACCCCGGCGGCGGCGGCCGCGTCGGGCAGCACGCTTAACTCCGTCAGCCCGGGCAGGGTGTTGACTTCCAGCACCACCGGATTCCCTCCGGCGGCAACCATCACATCCACCCGCGCGAAATCGCGCCCGCCGATGGCGCGAAAAGCGCCCAGCGCGGCGGCCTGGATTCTGGCAGTGGTGCCCGCGTCAAAATCGGCGGGGCAAATGTGTTCGGCCGCGCCCGCCGTGTATTTGTTGCGATAATCGAAAACGCCGTTCTTGACGCGAATTTCCACCACCGGCAGGGCGCGGTCACCCAGGATGCCCACCGTGGCTTCGCGGCCCTGGATTTTTTCCTCCAGCAACACCTCCGTGTCGTAACGCAGCGCCTCCGCCAGCGCCCCGGCCCACTCCCCGGCCCGCTCCACAAACTGCAGCCCGATGCTGGAGCCTTGCCGCACCGGCTTGAGCACCACCGGCGGAGTCCAGCCGGGCGGCAAATCCGGCTGCGGCCCGTCCAGCACGGCGAAGCGCGCGGTCGGGATGCCCTCCTGCAGGCAGCGTTTCTTGGTCAACACTTTATCGAAGGCGGTGCGGCTGGCTTCGGGGCCGCAGCCGGTGTAAGGCACGCCCAATTCTTCCAGCCGGGTCTGCACCCCGCCGTCTTCCCCATACGTGCCGTGCAAGGCCAGAAAAACCACCTCCGTCTCCGGCGGCAATGTCCACGCGCAATCCTTCGGATCCAGTTCGGTCACCTTGTGGCCCAGGGCGCGCAAGGCCCTGGCCGCCGCCGCCCCCGAGCGCAGCGACACCTCCCGCTCGGCGGACGGCCCGCCCAACATCACGCAAATATTCAAAGCTCTGTTTTTGCGCGCTTCCGGCATGGCCAAAAGTTCCGGCTTCCCTGGATTGTCGTTTCGTTTTGCCACAATTCCGTTTGATTCTTACGATCGAAATCTCATCGCTCTAACTCTTCGTCTTCCAATCCGTGTTCATCCGCGTCCATCTGTGGTTCAGCCCTTCAAAATATGTTCGGTTAGCAAACATCCTCGCCCACGATTTCCACTTCGGTCTGCAGGTCAATGCCCCGGGCCGCCTTGACCCGCGACCGGATCAGCTCGATCAATTCCAATACGTCGCGCGCCGAGGCCGTGCCGTCGTTGATGATAAAATTGGCATGGACGGCGGAAACCGCCGCGCCCCCCACGCGCGCGCCCTTCAGCCCGGCCTGGTCAATTAATTGGCCGGCGGAAATCGCCGGGGAAGGATTTTTGAAAATGCAGCCCGCGCTCGGCTCCTTGGGCTGGGAACGCCAGCGCCGTTCGTTGAATTCCCGGCTCCGGGCGGCAATGATTTCCGGCGCCGCCGCCTCGCCCTGGAAGGCCGCCCCCAGCGCGATGCAGGTCTGGAGCAGCGGGCAGGAGCGATACCCCGGGCTCATCGCGGCCGCGCTGCGCTCATGGATCTGCCCCTGATCGTCCATGAACCGGACCTGGCTGACCACGTCAAAAATCGCGCCGCCCATCGCGCCGGCGTTCATGCGCAACGCGCCGCCCACGCTCCCGGGAATGCCCTCCAGAAATTCCAGCCCCGTCAAGCCCGCCCCGCGCGCGCGGGCCGAGACCGCGTTCAATTTTGCGCCCGCGCCGCAGCGCAATTGCCGTCCCAAAACTTCGATCCCGCAAAAACTCGCATGGGCCAGGCAAACCACCGCGCCGCGAATGCCGCCGTCCCGAATCAACAAATTGGAGCCGCGCCCCAAAATCAGCACCGGCACGCCCCGCTCCCGGCAAATGCGGACGACGCGCGCCAGGTCACTTTCCGAAGACGGCTCCACGTAAAGGTCGGCCCGGCCGCCTACGCGCAAGGTGGTCCGGTCGGCCAAAGGTTTGCCGGCCCGCACGACGGCCCCGGGCAAGGCGGCCCGCAGTTCATCGAATATTACTTCTTCCGCAGCCATGATTTCAGACATTGAGCACCCCCAGTTTAGGCGCGTTTGCGCCGGAGACAACAGAGCCCGTGAGCGGTTGGGCGCGGGCGGCCTCAGCGGGGGGTTCTGCCGGGGTGCGCCTGTCCCCGGGGGCAGCAACATCCGGATTTCCGCCGCGCCCGCCAAATCCCGGCACGGCCGGAGTTTTGAGCACGGCGGCGCCCGGGGACGGGCGCGCGCCACACTGCCCGGCTGTGCTCCAGTGGAGCATGCGGTCGGCGATTTGGGCGGCGGCTTGGGGTGAATGCCAGGCGCGCAAGGCCTGCCGCATCGCGGTGCGCTGGGCCGCGTTGCCCAGCAAGTCCAGTATTTCCTGCGTCAACAACCCCGGCGCAAGCGCGTCCTGCTCCAGGGCGCGGGCCGCGCCGCTGCGGGCGAAGGCCAGGGCATTGTGAAATTGATGATTGTCCACCGCCGCGGGATAGGGAATCAACAGCGCCGGGAGCTGGCAGGCCGCCAATTCGGCCAGGCAGGACGCCCCGGCGCGGCTGACGGCGACATCCGCCGCCGCCAGCGCCAGCGCCATTTCACCCAGAAACGCCCGCACCACTGCCGGGCACTGGCGCGCCGCGTAGGCGGCCCGCACCTTTTCCAGATCGTCCGGCCCGGTTAAATGCACAAATTGCAACCGCGGCATGGCCTCCAGCAATTGGGGCAAAATGCCGGCGATCAATTCATTGATCCGGCGCGCCCCCTGGCTTCCGCCCATGACCAGCAGGACCGGCGCGTCCGCTTTCAACCCCAGGGCCGCTCGCGCCGCCGCCGCCGGACCCAACTGCAAAAATTCCTCGCGCACCGGCATGCCGGTGACTTCGATCCGGCGCGCGCGCAACCCTTCCCGGGCCGCGGCAAAATAAATAAACGCCCCGTCCACCATCCGCGCCAGCCAGCGGTTGGCGCGTCCGGGCACGCTGTTGGCTTCGTGCAAAAAGGTGCGCGCGCCCAGCCCTTTGCCGGCCAGGATGGGCGGCGCGGCGGTGAACCCGCCCATGGCCAGCACCAATTGGGGCGGGCGCTTTTTAAAACACAGGCTTGACAACCTGCGGGATTGCCAGAAGCGCCAGAAAAACCCCGCCGCGTTGCCCCGCGCCAGCCCCACCGCCGGCAGCCGCACCACTTCCATCTCCCCGGCCGCGGCCGCGGCCTGGCGGTCAATTTCCTTGCGCGATACCAGCAGGGTGACGGCGCAGCCGCGCCGCTGCAATTCCCGGCCCACCGCCAGCCCCGGAAACAAATGGCCGCCGGTGCCGCCACAGGCGATGGCGGCCACCTTGGGAAAGCTGGATGTGGCGGCGCAGTTATTCATCGCTCAACTTGGGGGACGCATCGAAGGGATTGGATTTTACCGCCGCCGGCGCGGTGGCCGACCTGGAAATGCTCAACAAAAGACCCATGCTCACCAGCATCAACAATAAATTCGATCCCCCGTAGCTGATAAAAGGCAGGGGCATGCCTTTGTTGGGCAGCAGGCTGGTGGCCACACCCATGTTGATGAACGCCTGGAGGCTGACCATGAAGGTGATCCCGGTGGCCAGCAGCCGGCCAAAGGTGTCGGCCGCCCGGCGCGCGATGTAAATGCCGCAAAACATCAGCGCCACAAAAATCAACACCACCCCCAGCGTCGCCACCAGGCCCAGTTCCTCGCCGATGATCGCAAAAATAAAATCCGTGTGGTGCTCCGGAATGAAACCCAGTTTCTGCCGGCTGTCGCCCAGGCCCAGGCCCGTCCACCCGCCCGCTCCGAAGGCGATCATGGCCTGATAAGCCTGGTAGCCCGTCAGGTCCTTGCTCAACTCGGGATGAAGCCAGGCCAGGATCCGCTTCAGACGCATCGGATCATGCAGCAATGACAACGCCAGCCCGCCCGCCGCCAGTAGGACCGGCGGCGCCAGATAGACTAGCCGAACCCCGGCCACAATGAGCATCGCCCCGGCCACCGCCGCCAGCAGAATGGTGCAGCCTCGATCCGGTTCCTTGAAAACCAGCGCCAGCGGAACAACGAGGATTGCGATGGGAATGGCCAGACCGAATTTCAAAGTGCCCATTTGCCGCTGGTAACGGTCCGCATACGCCGCCAGGAACAAGATCATGGCCAGTTTGGCCAGTTCGGAAGGCTGGAAGTGTGGAAGCTGGGGATGGTAGGGAACACCAATCCAACGATGCGCCCCCGACCTGCCGCCGGCACTGCTCCCCGCCTTGGCCGCCCAGCCAATGTGCGGCACAAAAACCAAAATGAGAAGGAGAACCGCCAAGAGCAGAATCCAAGGCGCCATTCTTTTCAACCGCCGGTAATCCACCGCCGCCGCCGCCGCGCACCCCGCCAGCCCAAGGGCGCCCCAAACCATCTGCGACCGCAGGAAATCAGAGCCGACCGCCGACCGGTTCAACTCTATATTCATGCTCGAACTGTAGAGCGTGATCATTCCCAGCCCCAGCAACACGGCCACACAAAAAACCAGGATGCTCGTGGCTCTGTTCATAACAGCATTGTCCGCCTCACGAAAATCCAAAATGCAAGGCGGACGTTCCGACTGAGGCCGTCGGACGTCCCGCTCAAACCGGTGGGGCGATCCACTAATTCGCCCGGATCATGGGCGCCGGCGCGGCACCGCCGGATACGGGAGCCGGGACCGCCGCCGTTGGGGCCGCGGCGGGAGCCGCGTCCGCCGAAGCCATTTTCATCACCGGTACTTTCAGTTTTTGACCGGCTTTGATGGCCGAGGTCTTCATGTCGTTGAGCGCCAGGATGGCTTTGACCGAGGTGTTGTGCGTCTTGGCGATTCTCACCAACACGTCGCCGGATTTGACGACGTAGAGGGTCGCATCGCCGGAAGCGGTCGCGGCAGCATCGCCGCCGGCCTTGACCGCATCGGTGGCGGCAACCGGGCTGGCCGGGATTTGCAACTTCTGTTTAACTTGCAGCTTCTTCGGATCAACGCCCGGATTGGCCTCTTCCAGAGCCTTGAGCGTAACCCCGTTCTTTCTGGCAATGGTGCTGAGCAAGTCACCGGCGGCAACCACATAGACACTGCCTCCCGTGGCCGGCGCAACCGCTGGTGTATTCAACGGCGGCGTCACGGTCGTGGCCGGCGTTGTCGCCAAGGCGGGCAAAGTGCCGCTGGCGCCGGCGCCCGGCAATGTCGCGGCGCCCGGCGTCGTGCCAGATGGGGAGGTCATAGGAGCCGGGGTGGAAAGGTCGGTGCCCGGTGCGGTCGTGGGGTTGGCCGGGCCGCCGGCCACATCATCCGTTTTGGGTTTCTCCGTGGTGGCCGTGTTTTTGCATCCCACCATCAAGATGCCGCCGAGCACGACGATATGCACGACAAAGATCATCAGGATTTTGAAATAGAGGTTGGATCTGGCCGACGGGGGCAAAGTTCCCTGCGGCAGGAGTGGATTGGGAGTATTCATAGATTTGCGCGCTGCTTTCGTTTTTTTTGAGGTTTATTTATTTGTTAATTTGCGCCGGGGTTTTTCCTCAAAAAACCCCGGAGCAAAGCATAAATTCATCACTTTTTATTCCAAAAATCTCTAACACATCACTTTCGCATTCCTTATGCCCGCTGCATCTTGTGGCCCCGGCGCGGCCCACCACCACCAATGGGGCGCCGCCGCCCCCGTTTTAACCCAGGCAACAAAACCCCCGGCAGTTGAGTTGATTGAATTTTTCAACGCGCCAACGAGCCGGACACGGCCAACACAAGTTCTTTTGAAACGAAAAAATCTCCGTTTCCTGGTTCATTTTTAGCAACCCTGGCCGCGGCTGGCAAGCAGGAAAAAGCGAATTTTTTTCAGGCCTCATGGTGCTCGCGATCTTCATGGGTTACCGGATCTTGAGGGTGGAGAGGGCCACGACGGCGCAGAGCACGCCCAGGATGTAAAAACGGGTGACAATCTGGGATTCATGCCAGCCTTTTTTCTCGAAATGATGATGGAGCGGCGCCATGAGAAAGACCCGCCGCCCCTGGCCATAACGGAGTTTGGTGTACTTGAACCAGCTCCGCTGCACGATGACCGAGCCGGCTTCGGCCACAAAAACCCCGCCGGCAATGGCCAGAACCAGGGGCTGATGGATCAGCACCGCGATCATGCCCAGCCCGCCCCCCAGCGCCAGCGAACCGGTGTCCCCCATAAAAAGGCAGGCGGGGTGGCAATTGAACCAGAGGAAACCCAGCCCCGCCCCCAGCATGGCCGCGCAAAAAACCGTCAACTCGCCCGCCCCGGGCACATGCGGGATTTGCAGGTAGGCCGCGGTCCGGGCGTTGCCCGCCAGATAAGTCAAGACCAAAAAAACGAAGGAAACGATGACGGTGCAGCCGATGGCCAGGCCGTCCAGGCCGTCGGTCAGATTGACCGCGTTGGAGGCGCCCACAATGGTGCAGCCGGTCAGCACAATCCCCAGCGCCGCGCCGGCCCCGCCCGTCAGCACGGGGTATTTGTAGAACGGCACCATCACCTGGCTGATGAGGGTGGTGGTGGCCGGCAGCTTCCACAAGTAGCCCGCCGCAAAGAGGGCCAGGGCGCCCTGCACCCAGAGCTTGATGAATTCGCGCAGGCCGCCGCTGTTCTGCCGCGTGATCTTGGCGTAGTCGTCTATGAATCCCAGCCCGCAGAGGACGATGACGGAAAACAGGGCGAGCAGGATCTGGGTGTTCCACTGCGCCCAGATCATGGCGGTGACGTCCAGCACCAGGACGATGAGCAGCCCGCCCATGGTGGGAGTGCCCTTCTTGCTGACAAACTGCGCCGGCAGCCCGCCGCCTTCATGGGCGCGGTCCTCATACTCCTGTCCGAACCTCAACTGCTTGAGCCAGAGAATAAAACGGGGATACAGCCACCAGCTCAGCAGCAGGGCCGTCACCGCCGCGCCCGCGCTGCGAAAGGTGATGTAGCGGAACAGGCGCAGGGGCGAGGCGAAAGGTTCCAGGAAGGTCCCGGCCGCCAGCTCCATCGTTTTTTGGCTCAGGTAATAAAACATATCAGTCGTGGCGCCGCGGTTCGGCGGACGCTCCCGCCCAGGCGCGGCGCGCCGCCGCCAGGCGGAACAGGAATCTGGGATAGCCGGCCTGCGCCAGCCGGTCTCGCTGCGTCCCCGCAAACCCGGCCCGGCACAGCCAGGCGCGGACCGACCCGCTTTTTCTGTCATTTTTCATTTTTGCTCCTTAAGTTGCACAAGGTTTCCGTGATCCGTTCCAGCCGCATGATGCGCGAGGCCTTGACCAGCACGGCGTCGCCCGGGCGGGCAAAGTCGTTCACCGCCTGCGCCGCGTCGTCCAAGTCCAAAAATTCCGCCACGCTGCGCAGGCCGCTGCCGCGGGCCGAGGCGGCCATTTCCGCGGCGCGCGTCCCGATGGCGAACAAATGATCCAGTCCCAGTTCGGCGGCGCGGCGGCCCACCTCGGCGTGGGCCGGGCCGGAGGATTGGCCCAATTCGGCCATGTCGCCCAGCACCGCCACCCGCCGGCCCTGGCAGGGAAGGGCCCGCAGCGTTTCCAGCGCAGCCAGCATGGAATCGGCGTTGGCGTTGTAGGCGTCGTCCAGCACCCGCACCCCGCCGGCCTGGCAGAGTTGCAGGCGCATTTTCGAGGGGGCGCAGGCGGCCAGGCCGCGCGCGATAGGCGCGCGCTCCAGCTCCAATTCGGCCCCCACGGCCAGGGCCAAAAGCGCGTTGGCCACCTGATGTCGGCCCAGAAGCTGGATCTGATACTGCCCGTCCAGCCGCGGCTGGCGGCAGCGCACCCAAAAAACCGAGCCGGTGTCGTCGCTGCGAATGTCCACCGCCCTGTAGTCGTTGCCCTCATTGCAGCCGGTGCGGATGACGCGGGCGCAAGAGCGCGGCACCATGGATTCAGACCAGCCGTCATCGCCGTTGATAAAAAGCGTGCCGGAGGCGGACAAACTTTCCGCCATCGTTCCCTCCTCGCGCGCCACCCCGGCCAGGTCTCCAAAAAACTCCAGATGCTCGCGGCCGATGTTGGTCACGACCCCGTGGGACGGGGCGATCATTTGCACCAGCGGGGCCAATTCGCCCGGGTGGTTGGAGCCGGCTTCCAGCACGGCGGCCTGGTGGCAGCGCTCCAGCCGCAACAATGTCAGGGGCACCCCGATTTCATTGTTGAAACTGGCTTCGCTCCAGAGCGCGGCTTTTTGCTGGCGCAGGACCGAGGCGATCAATTCCTTGGTCGTGGTTTTTCCATTCGATCCGCCGACGGCAATGACGGGCAGATCGAAGTCGCGGCGGTAACGGGCCGCCAGTTCACCGAGGGCGCGCCGCGTGTTCTCCACCGCGATGACCGCGCACGGGCAGAAATCGGCGGGCAATTTGTCCCGCTCCGCCACGATGGCGCCCACCCCGCGCCGCGCCACCTCGGCCAGGAGGCGGTGGGCGTCGAACCGCGCGCCCGCCAGGGCGAAGAACAGATCCTCCGGCTCCGCCAGGCGCGAATCGGTGCAGAGGCGCGCCACCATTTTGCCGGGGGAACCGTGGCGCAGTTCACCCGAGACGGCCTGGGCGATATACTGGAGCGGGCGCGGTTCCATCGGCTAGGGCAATGAGAAAGGTGGCGGCATGGGGCCTGGATTTTTAGGTTTGACTCACTAATTGCTTTTCACGGGACGGGGCCCGGCCGGAGAAGCGGCGGCGGCCAGCGCCGGGCTGGCGGGGGCGGCGGGGTCAAGGTCGGGTTTGAGGTTCAAATAATTGGCGGCGCGCTCGGCGATGGCCTTGAAAATCGGGCCCGCCGCCCCGCCGCCGAAATGGTCGCCCTTGGGCGGTTCATCAATGAACACGGCAATGCACAGCTCCGGGTTGTCCGCCGGGAAAAAGCCGAGGAAGGAACTGAAATACTTGTCGCTCACGTAGTGCCCGTTCTCCACTTTTTCCGCCGTGCCGGTCTTGCCGGCCACCGTGTAGCGCTCCAGGCGGGCCTTGGGCGCGGTGCCCTCCTTGCCCACCACCGTTTTCAGGGCGGTGACGAGCTGATTCATGGCCTCGGGGCGCGCGACCTGCCGCACCGGCTGCGGGTTATATTTGACAACTACCCGGCCGTCCGCGTCCACCAGCCGGTCCACGATCATGGGGCGCAGCAACAGGCCCTGGTTGGCGATGGCGCTCATGGCCATGACCATCTGCAACGGGGTCACGGCGATGCCCTGCCCCATGGGAATCCGGGCCAGGGAGATTTTGGTCCAGCTTTTGACCGGGGGCACGCTGCCATAAACTTCGCCCGGCAGAAAAATGCCGGTGCGGGAGCCGAAACCAAAGTCGCGCATGTATTGGTAAAGGGCGGCTTCGCCCAGGCGCAGCCCGATCTTGGCGGCGCCAATGTTGGAGGATTTGGTGATGATGCTTTGCACCGACAGATCGCCATACGATTCATGATCATGCAGCGTCGCCCCCGCGTAGGCGAAATGCCCGTGCTCGCAATTGAAGATGTCGGTCAGGCTGACCAGGCGCTCGTCCAGCGCGCCGCTGACCACCACGATTTTAAAGGTGGAACCCGGCTCGTGGTAGTCGGCGATCACCCGGTTGCGCAGCGCCTCCGGCGGATACGCGCCGGGGTGGTTGGGATCGAAGGTGGGGCAATTGGCCAAAGCCAGAATCTCTCCGGTGCGCGGGCGGATCATGACCGAGGAGATGCTGATGGGGCAAAGCTGGCGCATGGCGGCGGCCAGCTCCGACTCCACGATGTCCTGCAAGCCGGCGTCCAGGGTCAAAACCACATTGAGTCCGTCGCGCGGCTCGATGTCCTCGTCCCGGTAAGCCACCAATTCGCGCTGGCGCTTGTCCAGTTCGGTGTGCCGCCAGCCGGGGATGCCGCTGAGCTTGGAATTGAATTCCAGCTCGATGCCGTTCATGCCGGTTTGTTCTTCGCCTTCCCCGCTGATATAACCGACCACATGGGCCGCGAGGGTCTGGCCCGGATATACGCGCTTTTGCTCATCGCTGGCAAAAACCGCCTTGGCGCGCAGCGAGCGGCAGAATAATTGCTCCTCGCTCTTGAGCCTGGATTCGTCCACGCCCAGGGAAAGGGTGGCCATGGCGCGCCTGACTTTTTCCCAGGTTTCCAGGGAGGCCTGGTGTTGGAGAACCACGTAATGGGAGAGGTTGGTTTTGCCGCCCGCCACGACCAGGCGCGGGGCCAGGCGATCCAGCAGATAATCCTCGTTGGTTTGCAACAACGGGGCCAAAGCATGGGCCACCGCCGCCCGGCAGTTGACCGCCAGGGACGGCTGGGGGCAGATCAGCAGGGCCGGATCGGCGCAGATCAGCTTGGCCGGGATGCTGGTGGCCAGCGGATTGCCGCGGATATCCAGAATCTGGCCGCGCATCGGCTCGCGGGCGATGGTGCGCACGGTGTTGTTGGCGGCCAGGCCCAGCAATTCTTCGTGCCGGACGACCTGCAGATTGACCAACTGCCCCGCCAGCAAGGCGAAGGCGGCCAACAACCCGAAGGCCAGCCCCATCATTTTCCGATACTGCCAGACCACGCTCATTTTATTAAGATCAGCCGGCCGCCCGCGCTGTCCGGCTCCTCCAACCGAACATGCGCGAGCGGCGGCCAAATCATTTCTTGCTTTCTCCTGCCATGCCTTGCGCCCGGCGCGGCTCCGCCGGCGCCACCGGGGCATCCGCCGCCGCTTCCGTCAGGCGGATGACTTGCGCCTGGGCCGGTGGACCCAGGCCCAGATTCATGCTTCGGACCTGTTTGTCCAGGGCCTCGGGCAGGCACAAGATGGCCAGTTGATCCCGCCGGGCGCGGTTCTCGCGCTCCAGTTCGGCCAGCGCGATTTCCTTCCTCTTGACTTGATCGCCCAGCACGTCAATCTGGTCCTTGAACCACACGTAACCGATGCCCGGCGGCACCAGCAGCGCCAGCAGCACCAGCGCCGTCACCACCGGGCCGGGCCGGAAACCGGATTCATTCTTTTTATTGCGGGCCATGGCGTTCGGGAATGGAGTGTTGGAGGGTTGGAGTATTGGAGCGTTGGAGGGTTGCATCACTCCATTACTCCATCACTCCATCAGTCCGTTTGTTTTTGCTTGTTCGTCTTCATCGGTCTTCCGGCGGTCCGGGACCGCCGCTACAATTTTTCCATCACCCGGCATTGCGCGCTGCGGCTGCGCGGGTTCTCGCCCAATTCCGCCGCGCCGGGCCGAATCGCCTTGCGCTGCACCCACCGCAAAATCGCCGGGCGGGGCCGCCGCAACTCCGGCACATCCGGTTCGCCGGCTTCGTAACCCCGCGCCAGCCGGCCGCCAAATTTCTTCACCACGCGGTCCTCCAATCCGTGGAACGAAATTACGGCCAGCCGGCCGCCCGGTTTTAAAATCTTCACCGCCGCTTCCAGTCCCCGTTGCAGATGCCCGCTCTCGTCGTTCACCACCGTGCGCAGGGCCAGAAAGACCTTCGTGGCGGGATGGCCTTTTCTGCCGCCGCGGGGCGAAACTCTCTCAATCAATTCCGCCAATTGCCCCGTCCGCTGCAAAGGCCCCGTCTCCCGCTCCCGCGCGATGGCCCGCGCAATCCGCCGCGCCTTCGCCTCGCCCCCGTATTCCCAAAAAATCTCCGCCAGCTCTTCGGCCCCGGTCTGATTGACCAGCGCCGCCGCCGTCAGTTCCTGTGCCGGGTCCATTCTCATGTCCAGGGGGCCGTCGCTCTGAAAGCTGAAGCCCCGCTCCGGCCGATCCACCTGGACCGAGCTAAGCCCCAGGTCCAAAATCACCCCCTCGCAGCTCCCGGCCTCGATCCACTGGTCCAGGTCGGCGAAACTGCCGTGCCGGATTTCAAACCGTCCCGCGAACTCCGCCAGCCGCGCTCTGGCCGCTTGCACCGCCGCTCCATCCCGGTCGCATCCAAACAGTTTTCCAGTCGGCCCGCTGGCCCGCAGCAGCGCCGCCGCGTGCCCGCCGCCGCCGACGGTCCCGTCCGCGTAGCAGCCCCCCGGCCTGGGCCGGAGCGCCGCCAGGACCTCCGTTGTCAAGACTGATTTGTGAAAATACTCGGGCACTTAACATGGCTTCCAGGGCGGTGTCTGCGCCAGTTCCGCCGGAGACGCGGCGGGCGCGCGCGGCGCCACGGACTCCAGGCTTTCGTCCTGCCCCGGGCTTTTCAGTTTGATCCAGCGTGCCGTCACGCGCGTCCAGGGATTTCCGGCCGCCCCGCCCCCTTCGGCCTTGGCGGCGCGGGAGTCCTCCGGCCTGGCTTGCACCGCCACCACCACCACGTCGGCGTCGCTCAAATCGTTTCTAATCACCCTCACTTTCTCCAATGCCAGCTCGGCCTGGGCGCGCGGGCCGGCGTCGGCCGACGGGGCGCCCAGCCGATCCCGGAGATGCGCGACGGTCTTTGGGACAAAAGCCACCACCGCTGCAAGGAACGCTCCTAATTTTGCGCACCGGCGAAAAAAGACTTTGGGCGCCTGAGGCGGAGGGACCCGATCTGTCCGATCCGCCGGGTCCGCCCGCTCCGCCCTGTTTTCAGGCAGCGCCGCCGCCGGCGCCTTTGCCGCCGCGAACAGCACCGGCTGGGCGGAGGGCGCGGCCTGGCTGGCGGGAAGCGGCCCCGCCGCCGCCGCGCGCGCGGCCGGTCCGAATTTTGGAAACTTGTTCACGTTGCGCAAGCTGTAGGCCCCGGTCCGGTCTTTCGCCCGATCCAGCGTATGGCCCATCGTCAGTAAGGTGATGAGGCGTTTTTTCATTCGAGGGATTTGAGCGCGCTCGCCACCACTCGTTTTTCCTGCGAGTGCATGTCCGCGTAGCGCGCGGTGCTCCATATTTCAAAGTAGTCCAGCATTCCGGCAAAAACCGCCTCGTCGCCGATGCCCACCGTCTCGGCCATTTCGGCGGGGATGACGATCCGCCTGGCGCTGTCCAGTTCCACCTTGACCGAGGAACTGCCGATGTGGCGTTTGAGCGAGGTCTTTTCGGGGGCGGCCATGTTCTCAATCTTTTCCCGGAGCTTGTCCAATTGGTCCGGCGGCAAAACCCGCAGGCAGGGGCCGCAATCGTGCTGCGGCCAGACGATCATGGTCAACTCCACCGGTTTGGCGGTCCGCCACGCCAGCGGCATCTGCACCCGCCGGTTCGCATCCACCGTGTAACGGTAGAGCGATTGATACGTCACTTTCTGGGGGCCGGGCCGGCATAACACATTTCTTGGTTTAAGTTGCCAATACCACACTAGCACAATGAAACACATTTCTCCACATATTTCTCCGAATTTCCCCGATAATAAACACTTTTTCCCATATTCGTCAATGGAAATTTTAGGAAAAGTTATTCACAAAGTTATTCACAACGTGCTATGCTCGATTCTAATGCCGTCCGGATTGCGCACCGCCGATTTCGAAATGGACATCCCGCCCGGATTGATCGCCGCCCGGCCCGCCGCCGCCCGCGACCAATCGCGCCTGCTGGTGGCGCACCGCGACTCCCAAGTTATTGAACATCAACAGTTTCCATTCCTGCTGGAACATCTGCGCAGCGGGGATGTGCTGGTCTTGAACGATTCGCGCGTCATCCCCGCCCGCCTGCGCGGACGCAATCCTCAGACCGGCGGCCACTTTGAAATCCTGCTGCTGGAAGAAACCGGGACCAACGTCTGGTGGGCCATGCTGCGCCCGGGCCGCCGCGCGCGGCTCGGCACGCGCATCGAGATTCTCGACCATCGCCAGTGGCCAGCCGGCATCGCCGCCACGGTCGAGGAAATCAACCTCGCCGGCCACCGCCGCCTGCGCTTCTCCGAAGTCAATAATATATTTACCGAACTGGACGCGCTGGGCGAAGTCCCGCTGCCGCCTTACATCGGCCGGGACGGCACGGAGCCGGAGGACCGCGCACGGTATCAGACGGTTTATGCCCGCGCGCCCGGCAGCGTGGCGGCCCCCACGGCGGGTTTGCATTTCACGGAGGCGCTGCTGGAAAAGATCCGCGCGCGCGGCGTGAAAATTGGTTTCGTGACCCTGCATGTGGGCGCGGGAACTTTTGCGCCGGTCAAGGCGGAATTCCTGGCGGAGCACCGCATGCACCGGGAGCGGTTTGAAATCCCTCCCGAAACCGCGCGCCTCATCGCCGAAGGCAAGGCGGCCGGGGCGCGCCTGGTGGCGGCGGGCACGACCACGCTGCGCGTTTTGGAAAGCGTGGCGGCGGCGAACGCCGGGCAGATCGTCCCCGGGCGCGGCGCGACGGATATTTTCATTTACCCGCCGTTTGAGTTTAAAATTGTTGACTCGCTCCTCACTAATTTCCACTTGACACGCTCCACCCTGCTCATGCTGGTCTGCGCCTTTGCCGCGCCGGGGGGGACGGGCGGGCGGGCATTCATTTTCCGGGCCTACCGCGAGGCGGTGGAGCGGCGCTACCGCTTTTTCAGCTACGGCGACGCCATGCTGCTGCTGTAGGAAATGCTAAATGCTAAATGCTAAATGCTAAATTTCAGAAAACGGCCGTTCAGTTTGCATCCAGAATGTTTATGCTGGCCAGGGGGCGGCGGCTCGGCCTGAGCTGGAAAAAATGGGATTTCCCGTCCTTATAACCGTCGCTGTAAGCGTCCGGAAACATGCGGAATACGGGCGCCCAGCAAGTGAGCGTGCCGTCCTTCGCCAAGGCCCAGGTCTCGAAGTCGTCCGCCGAGGCGGTCAGCCAGTCGTGGTATCGGCTCGGGCGCTTGGTTTGAAACGAGGTGCGGTCAATCGCCCAAAATGTGCCATCCGCCTCGAGAGCAATGAATTGAAAAGCACCGTAAGACACGCCCAACCAATCTGATTTGGTTCCGATGCGACCAAGCTCCAACACGCCGCCTTTGGGGATTTGAGAGCCGAAAAGGGTGGTCGCCGCCCACGGGTTTACATAGGCTTGACGAAGACCGCCGGCCCACAGGGTGCCATCGGTGCGAACGGCCATTGTCATCCAATCATAGCCCGCCAGGGACGACCAATTGGTCCCTTCCAAGTCCGTGCGGACCAATCGGTAATAGACAGAGTAGTTGGTGATGCCTCCCTTCACGGGCGTGCCGTCGTAGCCCCAGGTCCAGATGCTCCCGTCGCGCTTGACGGCCCTGGCCTGCCCCGTCGCAAAGACATCCACCCAATCCGATTCCGGCCAAAGCTGAACAGGATCAGAAATGGCCATCGGGCGCCCATTTGTGCCGAGTCGGGTGGGGAGGGCCCCAAATTGATCGTATCCCCATCCCCAGATCGTGCCATTCTCTTTGAGAGCCAGGAACAAACTTTGTCCCGCAACCACCTTCTTCCAATCCGAATCAGATCCAATTTGGCCGGAAGCCCCCTTGCGGGTAAACTTCCAGAGCGTGCCGTCTGATTTGAGGACGGCCGCGCCTTCGGAGCGGCTGGCGGCCAGGTCCACCCAGTTGGAGCCGCCGACCCAATGGCCGGAAAGATTTTTGAACGCGCGATCCGGCCGGGTTCGATCCGTTTGGCCAGCCCAGAGCCGTCCATCGGGCAGCATGGCATAAAAATATCCATCCGACCATGCCTCGGCAATCATGGCCCGCCCCGGGCCGCTCAAGCGGGCCGGGCCGTGGCGCGGTTCCAGCGGCAGGACATATTCCCAAGCGCGGGCGTAAATCGCGCTGGCCGCCAGCAACGCGGAGAGGAACACGGCGGTGAGCCAGATGAAATTCCCCGTCCAGAGGCGCCAGCCGGTTTGCAAAACTTTGTAATTGCGGAAGGCCAGCCAGAAATAGGCGATGAGCATGGCCGGCCCGGCAAGAGCAGGAGAAAGCCAGCCGCCAAAACTAATCACGCCCGAGCCAAGGCCGGTTTTCGGCAATACAATTCCAACGGCTGTCAAGAATAGGATTGGAAAGAGCAAGCCCACCGTGAAGGCTTGCAACATGCCGCGGCTCATGGTGGAGGCGAAAAAGGAAACCGCGGCGGTGATGGCGGCGGCTGCGACAAGTTTTTGCAACGGGTCGAATCCGATCCATTGCCCGGCTGGCGCCGCCCACATTTTCCAACACCCAGGGAACCACCCCGCCCAGCACAATTCCCAGCGCCATCACCACCGCGAATTTGACCAGGAATGGACTCCTCTGGCGCGCCGGCAGGCAGAGAAGACCTTCCAGGGTGTTGTAGCGCCGCTCCTCCGCCACCGCCACGCATCCCACCACAAAAGGCGCCGCCAGCCAGAGAAGCCCCGCGAACTCAAGAACCCCCGTGTTCGCCGCCCACGCCGGCGCAAAATGCCGCACGGCCAGCGCCGCCAGATGCAGGAGCAGGAGCAAGGGAACGATCATCATCGTCAACTCCTGCAATTGCAGTTCCTTGAAAATCAGCGCGAGCCACGGGCCGCGCCGTTCCTGGAATCCGAAGCCGAGCCAGCGCAACGGCAACCCTCGCATCTTCGGCAGGGAAACCTGCCGGCCCGTCCAGGCCAAAGGCACATCCTCCGCGCCCAGGAAGAGCTTGCGCGCCGCAAAAAATCCCAGCGCCGAATAGGCCGTCATGACGCAAAAGACGGCCCGTTCCATCAAGGCACCGTTGTCAATCCAATGCAACAAAGCGAGGACCGTGGCCATGAGTAATGCGGCTGGGGCGATGACGGCGGCAAAGAAAGCCGTGGTGACATCCCGCAACAACAGCGTGCTCCAGAGCCCGCTGGAAAAGGCCACGAGCGCCGCCACCCCGCTGCCCACGG
This sequence comes from uncultured Verrucomicrobiae bacterium, assembly GCA_963707025.1. Classification (GTDB taxonomy): domain Bacteria; phylum Verrucomicrobiota; class Verrucomicrobiia; order Limisphaerales; family Palsa-1400; genus JBEKOF01. The sequence goes on from CAVPOM010000018.1 coordinate 342,715, forward strand.
CCATGTCCGTAAAAGAATCGAAATAAAAATCATAAGAGAAAAATTGAAGGCTCAACCACCCGCACAAGACAAACACGGCCCAGGCGCTCAGCATCGCCAGAGCGAGCAGCCCGGCCTTGATCCTCCAAAAACGCTCGCGCTTTTCCGGCTGGCTCAAGAGGAGGCCGAACGTCCCGCAACTCATTTCCTGTCCAAATGGAGTCAAACCTAAGAATAATATCGCCAGGTCAAAACACGGCATGGTCGCGCCTTGATAATTCCGCCCCGCCCAAAGCGGCAGCGTGGCCGCCGCCAGCGCCGCCACCCAGGCCGGCCGCAGCAACCGCAATTCCTTGCGCAGCAGGGCATTCATAATTTCGCCGGGCTGAGGATTTTGGAGGAGACAAAAATCTCCTCCAGCGACAACGCTTCGCAGCGCACTTCCTCCGGGTCGGCAGGCCCGCAGGATTTCCAGCAGCGGCCCGCTCGACCCGTTGCAGAGCAATTCCAGCTCGCGCCCGTTGCGCCGCACCTCCAGCGCGCCGGGCAGCTTCACGGAGAGCGGCAGCGGTTCGGCAAAACGGGCGCGGATCTTTTGGAATCGCTCGCGCGCGCTGTCCGCCTCCATCGTCAAAATCCCCCGCCCCTGCTCGATGATGGTGAATTCGTCAATCAATCCCTCAAACTCCGCGATCAGGTGCGTGGAGACAAAAACCGTGCGGTTCTCCGGGTCGCCCGACTGGTAGGCGCCGATGACCGTCTCGATGAATTCGCGGCGCACGATCGGGTCCAGCCCCGAAGTCGGCTCGTCCAGCACGAGCAATTCCGGCTCCGGCGCAATGGCGCTGATCAAGGCCAGTTGCGTTCTCTGGCCTTTGGACAAGTGGGACGTTTTTTGGCCGGGGTCCAAATGGAAGCGTTGCAGCAGGCCCGCCTCGACCCCGCTGTTCCAGCGCGGCCGGAAGGACGCCAGATAATCCAGCGTCTCCCGCACGGTCATCCACGGATAAAACGCCACGGCATCCGGCACGTAGCAAAGGCGGGACTTGACGGCCACTTCCTCCTTCCCCGGGTCCAGGCCAAAGACGCGCACCGTCCCCGCCGTGGGCTGAAGCAGGTTGAGCAGGCATTTGATCGTGGTGGTCTTGCCCGCGCCGTTGCGGCCGAAAAAGCCGTAGCAGCGCCCCGGCCGCACGCTCAGGTTCAGGCCGTTGACCGCGTCCAATTTCCCATAGCGCCGCGTCAAATCCTTGATTTCGATAATCGGAGAATTCATGGCGATCGTTTAGTTTTTTTATCATTTAGCATTTATCATTTAGCATTCGCTTTTTTGTCCTCAAAAAAGCCCAGCCGCTCGCGGACGAGGGTCAAAAAAGTCTCCGCATCCACCTGCAGGTGGTGCGAGGCGACCACCGCCTCGTCAATTTCCTTGATCAACAGCTTGTGCCGGACTTGTTTGGTGAACGGCGAATGGTTTTCCTTGAGAAAGCAGCCCTTGCCCGCGATGGTTTCAATCACGCCCTGGCTCTCCAACTCCGTGTAAGCCTTGGCCACCGTGTTCCGGTTCACGCGCAACTCCTCGGCCAGCGGGCGGATGGAGGGCAGCGGCTCGCCGGGCCGGACCGCCCCCGAAGCCGCCGCGTAGCGGATCTGGTCCACCACTTGCAGGTAAACCGGCTTGCCCGATTTAAAATCAATCTGAATCAGCATAAAAATCTCACTGTCATAGGACAGTATGACAGTTTGGCCGGAATGTCAATGGGAAAAATGAAAAAATTGCAAAAAAAGAAAACCAGCCGGTTTTGGCCGGGCCGGGAAAGGCGGATGGCCCTTGGCCGAGCCGTGACTTCTTCCGGGGATATCGAGTTGCGGCTCGGCGGAGCCTCGCCCTGCCATTTTGAAATCAATTCACGGCTCGGCGGAGTCCCGTGCTGGCGGCGTGCCGTTGCATCCCGCCCTGGTTGTGCCGGCGCCCGGCGCGTCGCGGCACGCGCCGGCCTTGGCCGCACAGAAGTGAGGGCGCACCGCCGCCAGATTGGTCATCTTTTGCGAGCTTGCGCCGCACAAAATCCATCCGTAAGATTCGGCCCATGAAAGCATCCATGAAAAAAGCAAACTTCCTCTGCGCGCTGATGGCCGGGCTGCTCTTGCTGCCGGCGGGCCGGGCGGCGGCGCAGAACTTTACCAACCTGTATAGTTTTACCAACGGCAGCGACGGAGCTTTCCCCAACGATAGCGTAGTCGTATCGGGCAGCACCCTTTATGGGACCGCGGAGCAAGGAGGCCGCCCCGGCTATGGCACGGTGTTCGCCTTCGACAACAATGACTTGATCTTCACGACTTTGCACAGCTTTACCAACGGCCACGACGGCGCTTATCCGGTGGCCGGTTTGCTTTTATCGGGCAACATTCTCTACGGGACTTGCGTGGAGGGCGGCGATGAGGGTTTTGGCAGCGTGTTTTCCGTCAGCACCGACGGCCTGCATTTTAAGACCTTGCACAGCTTTACCAACGGCGGCGACGGAGCTTACCCGTATGCCGGCCTGATTTTATCCGGCGACACCCTGTACGGGACGACCTATGCGGGCGGCACCAACGACACCGGCGTGGTGTTCGCGCTCAACACTAATGGCACGGTTTTTAGCAGCCTTCATAATTTTGCGGCGGGTCAGAGCATTGGTGCGTATGGATATACCACCAACAGCGACGGAGCCTATATGTTCGACAATCTGGTTCTTTCCCTTGGCACGCTCTATGGGACGACGCTGGAAGGCGGAGGTTTGGGTTTTGGCACCGTCTTCGCCCTCGGCACCAATGGCTTGGGATTCACCAACCTCTATTTCTTTACCAACGGCAACGACGGAGCGTATCCCGAGGATGACTTGCTTTTATCCGGGCAAACTCTGTATGGGACGGCAAATTCAGGCGGCAGCAATGGCTATGGCACGGTCTTCGCTCTGGGCACCAACGGCGCGAATTTTACGACCCTTTATCTTTTCACCAACGGCAGCGACGGTTCTGTTCCGATAGGCGGATTGATTTTATCGGGCAACACCCTGTATGGCACGGCGGAGGAGGGCGGCACCAATGGCAATGGCACGGTCTTCGCCCTCCTGACCAATGGCACGGGTTTTACACCCCTTTATAATTTAACTTACGGCAGCGACGGAGCTTACCCGCTGGATGAATTGTCGCTGTCCGGCAACACCCTGTATGGGACCGCGCACCAAGGCGGCAGCAGCGGCGTTGGCACCCTCTTCGGCATGGGTGTGAACATCCTCCAGTTCCTGGCCGACCCAAGCGCCGGCGCGGCAGCGCTCACGGTTAATTTCAGTTCGCCGGGGGTTGACGATTACAGCAATGCCATCACCAGTTGGAACTGGACTTTTGGCGATGGCGCCGCCAGCACGGAGCAGAATCCATCGCACATTTATACCGCCGCGGGCACTTTCTTTCCCAGCCTCCTGGCTACCAACAGCAACGGCCTCCTCATTTCCGAAACCGGGCCGTCCATCGCCGTGTCCCCGCCCACCACCGTTTTGTTCACCGCCAATCCAACCAGCGGCCTGGTGCCGCTCACGGTCAGCTTCGCCGCGGCAGGCGTTGACAACGCCGGCAATCCCATCAGCAATTGGAACTGGACCTTTGGCGATGGCGCCGCCAGCACCTCGCAGAACCCCTCCCACACCTACACCACCTCCGGCGCCTATTTCCCCGCTCTCCTTGCCACCAACAACCTGGGCAACACGCTGGCCGGGTCCGGCCCCGCCTTGATTACAGTCACCAATACGGCCGGCTATTCAGGTTTGATTCTCAACGGCGGCTTTGAAACGGGGGATTTCACCGGCTGGGCTGTTGCCGGCGCCGTTTCCAACGTTCTGGATACATTTGTTGACAGTGGTTCCGGATCCGGAATCAAGCCCTACTCCGGCGGTTATCTGGCGGCTTTGGGCCCGGTGGGTTCGCTCAGTTATCTTTCCCAAGCACTGTCCACCAGCCCCGGAACGTCCTATTTCCTTTCGCTGTGGCTGGACAGCCCCGATGGCCAGACTCCCAATGAGTTTCTCGTCTCCTGGGCTGGCAGCACCCTCTGGGATGAAACGAATATCCCCGCCATCGGCTGGACCAACCTGCAGTTCCTGGTCACGGCCTCCGGCACCAACTCCGTTCTGCAATTCGGATTCCGCGATGACCCGGGCTATCTCGGACTCGATGCCATCAACCTCGGGCTGGCGCAGCCCGGCATTGCCAGCTTCACCCTGTCCGCCAACAATCTGGTGCTCAACGCGACCAATGGCCAGTCCGGCGGGACCTATTATGTGCTGGCCAGCACCAACCTCACCCTGCCGTTGAGCCAGTGGACGCGCCTGGCGACCAACGTTTTGAGCACGAGCGGTAATTTCACCACCCTGGTCACCAACAGCGTCACTCCCGGCGCCGGCCAGCAATTTTACATCCTCCAGTTGCAATAACCAAGACCCGGCGATTCAATTCCCCCCCCCGGCAGGGTCCCGATTCATCGGGATCGAGCCGTGACTCGATTCCCTCGAAAAAATCACGGCTCGACAGGGTCTCGTCCTCCCGTCTTGGAATCCAATCCCCCCTCACTGCGCCGGCGCCAGGCTGGCGGCCAGCCGGTAGAACACGCTGGCTCCCGGCGTCTGGCCGACCGTGAAGAAACCGCTGCCGTCATTGGTGTTGAGCGCGGGCCTGTTGGTCAGCGTGACCCAGGCGGGATTGACCAGGGTGGCGGAGGACTGGAGTTGGTAAACGCGCCCGGCCTGGTCAGGCGCAAAGGTGACCGTCACATTAGTGGAGGGTCCGGGCGTGACCAGGAATTGCAGTTGACTCGAACTGGAGGTGGGGTCGGTGCCCAGCACATATTCCGCGTAATTGGAATAGCCGTCGCCATCAGGGTCGGCGGAAGCCCCGGCGATGGCGGCGTTGGTGGCGTTCGCGCCGAAATAGAAATTAGCCCACCAGGCCGGCACGGCGCCGCTGGCCGGAACGTCCTGGGACAGCTCGTAAGCCCAGCGCACGCCATTGGCCACCACGCTGGTCGTGGGGTCGCCGGAGTCGTTGCGGATGGTGAGGTTGCCCTTGGTGCCGGTGGCAAAATATATTCCCGTGACCAGCGGCTGCCAACCGCCGCCGTTGATGGTTTGATTGACATAGGCCAGGACCACGTTCGTCCCGCCGTTGGCAACCATTGGCGTATTGCTGGAGAATGCCCCGGGCTTGGTGGGATACCAGATGGATACATCGTAAAGGCCCGCCACCATAATGTTCGGCGAATAAGCGGCCGAGGCCGTCGGGCTCCCGGCGACACCCTGGACATATTCGTAGTTGGCCGACCCGAAAATGCCCTGCGCCACCGAGCCGATGGTCCATCCGCTGCCCGAATAGTCCGCGTCCATTGTGCCGAGCGTCAGCGAAGAGGTCGTGGAGAACGTTCCGTTGGTCGTGTATAAAACCGACGGAAACGCGTTCTCGATGGTGACCACCGACCCGTTGGTCACGTCCACCGCCGCCAACGCCGGCGTCATGGATCGGGCTTGGAAGACGTAGTTGGTATCCGGGATAAGCCCCGTCAACAGGACCACGTGGCGGTTGGTGGGCGTCAGATTCAAGTACGACACGTTGCTGGTGGTGGTCAATCCGTAATCCACCTGGGACGTGGTGTTGGAGACCGTGTTCCAAGTGATGAAGACGCCGGTAACTCCCGCCACCACCGTCAGGTTGGCAAACGGCGTCAGCGCGCTCACGGTCGTTACCACCTTGGCGCTGTTGTTGCCGAAACTGCTGTCCGCCAGGCTGTCCCCCGCCACCGCCGTATTGGTCGCCTTGCCGGCGGTGAGCGCCGTGGCCAGGACGGTCACGCTGGCCCCCTGGCCGTTGGACAGGGTGCCGATGTTGAAGATGATCGTGTTCTGGTTGGCGCTGTAAGTCAGGCCCAGCGGCAGCGACACCCCCGCAAAGGCCAGGGCCGCCGGCAGCGTATTGGTCAGCGCCACACTCGTCGCCCGCACCGGCCCCTGGTTCACCACGTTCAGGGTATAGGCCACCGTTTGGCCCACCATGATCGCAGCGGGACTGCCGGTCATGGTCAAAGACACGTCGGGCGCGTCCACCGCCGTCGGCTCCGTCGCCATGTTATTCGCCGGATTGGCATCCGGCACCAAGTTGCCCACCACCGCCACATTGGGAACCCGCCCAACGGACAGACCCGTGGCGGTGATGACCACCAACCCGCTCTCGCCGGGGAGCAACGGCTCATCCAACGTGGCGATAATATCCGTCTGGCCATTGGTGCCGGGGTCCGGACCGGCCGTGTAAGCTCCTTTGCGCACGCTGACGCTGGCCAATTGCAGGCTGGGCGGCAGGAAATTCGTCACCGCCACCCCAAAAGCCGGCACCGGCCCCAAATTGGTGAAGTTGAGCGTGTAAGTCACCACATCCCCCACCGTCATGAACGCGGGCGAGCCGGTCATGCCAATCGCCAGGTCGGCCGGCACGACAAAATTGGTCGCCACACCGAAGTTATTGGTGATGGTGGGATCAACTATCCCCAGCGCAATCGAACTGCACGTGACCGGGCCGAATCCCGAGAAAGGCGGCGGCAGCGCCGCCACCGCCGTCAGCCCAAAGACCACGGTCTGCCCGTTGGTCATCGTTCCTATACTCACCACCACGTCATTCTGGCCGGCATTGGTAAAGTAGCTTCCTCCAGGCGGCAGCGTCACGCCTGTCAAGGCAAGGCTCCCCGAAAACAGGTTCGACACATAAACCCCCAGCGCCGTCACCGGCCCCTGGTTGCTCACCGTCACCGTGTAAGTTACCGGTGGCGCCCCATAGCCGATCTGGGCGGGCGAGCCGGTGATCGCCAAATTCAAATCAGCCCCAAGGATCGTCGCCGCCAGGCCGGTGAAGTTGTTGTTGGTAAACAGATCCAACACTCCCGGGCCGGGTGTGATCGCGGCAAAGTTGGTCGCGTTGCCAATCCCCACCGCCGTCGTCCGCACCAGGATGGTGGCGGTGCCCTTGAGCGGCAGCGCCCCCACCTGCCAGGTCAGGGTATTGCCGTTCAGCACATAGTTCTGCTTGACTCCGTTGTTCGTCGGGAAGGCCAGGACCACGCTCACCTCGGACGGAAAAACATCCGTCACGCTGGCCGCCGTAACCGCGCTCGGGCCGGCATTGCTCACCGTCAGGAAGTAATTGATCACCGACCCAATCTGCAAAATGTTGGTCGTATTGATCAGGACCGAGGTGATGGACACGTCGGCCAGTCCTTTGAGCACCACCGGCGCCACCGTGATATCCAACTTGTTGGTCTTGCCGTCGGGATTCCCGCCGCCGCTTCCAGAATTATCCGCCCAGACCGGGTAGAAAGTCCCCCCGTAAAACGCCAGGCCGGTATCATCCCCAAAATCCGTCGGACTGATGGCGTAAGGCGCATAGTAACCGTTGGTGGTGAACTTGGAACTGGTGACGTTGACATTCTTCTGGAAAGACGCCCCCCCATCCAGGCTCACCGTGGCGTACATCATCGCCGATTGGTTGGCGATCCCGGTCACCGTCCCGGAGAGGTTGGTGCTGAAATTAGTGCTGAGGGCATTGGCGGTGAGGGTGTTGGCGGCGGCGTTGGTCACGTAAGTGGGGTTGCCGTTGGTTATTACATAGTTTGTATTGCCGTTGTTGAGGATCGGGTTCCCATTGGTGTCCACGTCAATGGCATTCATTAACGTCGTAGAGGTCACGATGGCCCCCATGTCGTTGCGGCAGTCATACCAACTCAGCGCCAGCACCCCATCGGTTGGGTCCACCGCCACCCGCGGCAAAAACCGGCTGTTCGTGCCCACGTCATTGGCCGCCAACTGCATGCTCCAGGTCTGCCCGTTATCCATCGAGGAATTCAGATAAATCGCCGTGTTGGTGAAGTCTCCGCCGGCTCCCGGCCCCGCGCACACCAGGTAAACCCGGCCATAATTTGGACTCAGCGGACTGGTGTCCCACGCCAGTCCCGACGCCGCGTTAATCCCCTGTCCATCCGGCGTCGCCGGAAGCAGCGTGTTGCCGCCCAGCGCATTTTCCGCCGCCGCCACCGCCGGATTAAACGGGTCAGGTCCCAAACCGTCCGGGTCCACGCTCACGTAATTGGTCGCCGTGCCGGCCGCGTCGAACAGGTTTTGATAGACCGCCATCACCTGCCCCTGCGGGCCCACCGCGATGTCCCCAAAACCGCAGTTATTGGTCGAACCCGGCACAATCTCCGCCGGTCCGAAGGTCCCAAAGGCATTGGTTCCCGTCACCGCCGCCCCTTGCGCCACCAGCGGACTGAAAGCCAGGCTGAAATCCTTGTACAGCACCCAAACGCTGCCCATGTTCGTCCCGCCGGCCGCGATCCTGGCTCCAAGACAAAATCCCCCGTCGCCAGGTTGGTCAAGCCGCTGGCATAATTGGTCAGCACGCTAAAATTGGTCCCGCCGTTGGTGCTCACCGCCACATCAATCCCCGACCCTTGCGCCGCGCCATCCACGTAGGCCAGGAACAAATTCCCCAAACCGTCCCACGCCACCGCCGGATACGCCCCCGCCGGCAGATTGCCCAGCGAAACCGCCGTCCAATTGCTCCCGCCGTTAATACTCAGAGCGCCGAAAAGCCCGGCCTCCACGTTCGTGTTCGCCGCGATAAACATTTGCGCCGGATTCTGCGGATTGTAGGCAATGACTCCGTCCGATTCGTTCCCCTTCACCTTGGTCACATCAAAGTTCCCCGCCGCAGTGTTCAACGTCAACTGCCCTTGCGCCGCCCCGCTCCAGAGCACCGCCAAAACCGCGGCCAGCCCCGCCAGCCGCCGCGCCCCGCCGCCGCCTCCCCGCTCCCGCCAAAAGAACCCGGTGCAAGTGCTGGCAACCGGAACCGCAATCCAACGATGGTCAAAAGTTTTCATAGATTTCCAATAATCTCCTTCCAGCGCAACGGCGGCCTGCCGCGCCTCTCGCAGGCTCACGGTCATTGGCAACGCCGGTTTGCAACATATTGCGACCGATCCATCCGTTCATCCACACTCCGGGCAATATGCCGCCACCATCGGCTGAACGGCCACTCCGCGCCCCGCCCCCGCTTCCGCCCCCGCCGCGGCATTCCGGGCCAGGCACGCCAACAACCCGTCCAACTTCTCCCGCGAATACTCGCCCATCAGGCAAATCTGAATCCAATTCCGCTGCCGCAGATAATCGCTGTTGCAACTCAGCAGAAAACCGGCCTGTTCCAACCGCTGCGCCAACTCCAGGCCGCTCTGACCCGGCGCCGCCGCCAGCGTGATCACCCCGGCCATCGCTTCGGTGTCCGGCGTGATCAGGTTCAAGCCCAGCCCGCGCAACCGCCCCCGCAGCCAGGCCGAATCCTCCGCCAGTTGCGCGTACTTCTTGGGCCAATCCACCCGCCGCAACGCCGCATCCAGCGCCTGCACCAAGTTGGACGAATGCGTAAAGGCGATCCCCTGGTGCTCGGCGTACCAACCCAAATCCAAATACCGCGGCAAGCGCGTCGAATGGCTGATGGTGTGATTGTAAAAAACCATGCACAAGCCCGGATAGGCCGCCAATCCCTTCCCGCTCGCCGCCGCGGCCATATACACCCCGGCTAAATTCACCGGACCCATTCCCACCGAACTGATGCAATCCGCGCACAGTTTGATCCGCCGCTTGCCACAGAGCGACTGCAGCGGGGAAAGCGGATTCAACATCCCCGTCGAAGTCTCCCCGTGCGCAAACCAGAGCCATCCCACCGCCGGCGAACGGGACAAAAACTGCTGGATCGCCGGCATGTCAAACGCCTCCCCCCAGGGAAATTTCAACGTGTCGAACGTCAGCCCAAACCGCCGCGCGTGGTCCACCAGCCGCTCGCCAAACTCCCCGTTGCTCAAGACCAGTCCCGGCTTCTCCTGCAACGACAACTGCGCCGCCACCGTGTCATTGGCCAGCGTCCCGGAACCCAGCAGGATTTGCGCCTGGCGCGCCCCGGTCAACTGGCAGAGCCGCTGGCGGATCCTTTGAAACTCCGCCACAAAACGATCCGAGCGGTGCGACTCCGCCTGCCGCTCAAAGGCCTTGCGCACCTCCCGGTGGATGCTGACCGGTCCCGGTAAAAAACTGGCCGGCCCGGGCAAATTGACCGGCATGCTGAAGAACTCCTCCGCCTTCTTCTCAAATCCCTCCAGCGTCAAATACATCGGCTGAAACATCGCCTCGCCCTTGCCCACCAGCGGTCCAAAGGGCACAAAGCCCAAATGCCGGTAAAGCTTCTGCTGGCGCGTCGTGCCCGAAATGATCGCCATGTTAAAGCCCCGCTCCGTCCCATACTGCCACATCAGCGAGATGATGCCACGGAAGACCTGGCTGTTGCGAAAATCCTTCTCCACCGCCAGCAAGCGCACCTCGCAAGGCCTCCGCCCGGGCGGCAAAAACGAATCCAAATTCGCCAGCTTTTGATCCAGAGAAAAGGGCCGCCGCCCCCGCGCCGCCAGCATGCCCACCACCCGGTTTCCGGCCACGCAGATCAGGTAAGTGTTCTCCTCGTGGAACTTGTCCACCAGACGCGGCTGCTCCGCCGGTTGATGCTGCGGAATCTCCTCCACAAATGTCCGGTAATTCAACTCGTGAATCTGCTCAAATTCCCAATCCTCTGTGGCTATCTTGAACTGTAAAGCGCTCGTGCTCATAATTCTTTGACAGATTGATCTGATTGCGGCCCCACACCCCGCCGGGTCCATAGCTCGGCGATTCCGTCCACCACATTGCGATGATGCGCCAGGATGATCAATCCGGCAAGAACGGAAATGCCCCAGATTTGCGCCTCGTCCCGGCCCAGCCACCAACCGGCGGCCGGCAACAACGCAAACGCCCCCAGGCTCGCCGCCACCGGCCGGCGCGTCCCCGCCAGTCCCCCGGCAAAAACAACGCCATAAATCAACGCCAGCCGCCAGTCGTAAATCAACAAACCCGCCAACGAAGTCGAAACCCCCTTGCCGCCGCGCAACCCCAATTGCGCCGGCCAGATATGTCCGGCCACCACGGCCAGCCAGGCCAGCAACACCAGCCGCTCGTTGCCCGTCCAGGCCAGCGCCGCCCACACCGCCAGCACGCCCTTGGCCAGATCCCCCGCCAGCGTCCACATAAACCCCCTCCGCCCCAGCACCCGCCCCGCGTTGCGCGCCCCCGTGCTCCCGCTCCCCAGTTCCCGGATATCCTGGCCCGTCCGCTGGCGCACCACATAATAGCCCGTCGAAAAACACCCCAATGCATAACTGCCCCCCGCCACTCCCAGCACCACCAGGGGCGACACTCCTGCGCCGAAAAATGTTTCCATCAATGACATTTGCAGTTGTTCCGCCATCATGCTGTCAAATCCCAGTGTATGCTTCCTGGCCAAAGTTGAAAGAATATAATTTACCCTCACCATCATCTTTTCTAAAACCTGCCCGCCCCTGGCAAAACCGCCCCATCTCGCATCGCCACAGGCCATGGCTTGGCGGGCGCCGGCAGCCCCGCCCGCCCTGCCCCGCCTCACGCCGGGCGGCCGCTCTTTAATCTCCCCGGCCGCGGCGCCTGGGCTTGATCCTGCGCCTTATTCTGATACGGTTTTTTCCATGAGCGCCCCCGAAGATTCCAAAGATCATCGTCTCCTTGACACCATTCCGCCGGGAACCCGCCGCCGGACCGGTTCTCTCTCTTTCTTTTTGCTGTCCGGCATTCTCGTGGCGGCGGCCAATGCCAGGGAGCCGGTTTATGCCACCAATGGGATGGTGGTCGCCCAGGAGCCGCTCGCCGCCGAGGCCGGCTTGAAGGTGTTGCAAGACGGCGGCAATGCCATTGACGCCGCCGTGGCCACCGCCTTCGCCCTGGCCGTGACTTATCCGGCGGCCGGCAACATCGGCGGCGGCGGATTCATGACCCTCCGCATGGCCGATGGACGCACCGCCTTCCTGGATTTCCGCGAGAAAGCTCCGGGCAAGGCCAGCCATGATATGTACCTGGACCCCGCCGCCGCCACCCAAAGCACCCAGGGTTGGCGCGCCGCCGGCGTTCCGGGCACAGTCCGCGGACTCCAATTGGCCTGGACCCGCTACGGGAGCAGGACCAAGTCCTGGGCCGCCCTCATCCAGCCTGCCATAAATCTCGCCACCGACGGTTACAAGCTCTCCGCCGCCAACGCCGCCTCTCTGGCCGCCGGCGCAGCCAGGCTGAAAATGGATCCCGAATCGGAAAAAATCTTCCTGGCCGGCGGCCCTGGTTTTGCCGCCGGCGCCCTCCTGCGCCAGCCGGACTTGGGACGCACCCTGGCCCGCATCGCGGCCGGCCCCGATGATTTCTACACCGGCCAAACGGCGCGGCTTCTGGCCGCGGCCATGGCCGCCCACGGCGGCCTCATCACGCTGGATGACCTGCGCGCCTACCAGGCCGTCGAGCGCAAACCTCTGGAAGGCGATTACCACGGCTGCCACCTCATTACCGCGCCGCCCCCCAGCTCCGGCGGCGTCTGTCTCCTGCAAATGCTCGGCATGCTCGACGCCACCGCCTACACCAATGCGGGCCAGGGTTCAGCCCGCAGTTATCACTTCCTGGCCGAAGTCATGCGCCGGGCCTTCGCCGATCGGATGGAATACCTGGGCGACCCCGAATTCATGATGCCCCCCATGGCCAAACTGCTCAATCCCGCTTACCTGAAAAATCGCGCGGCCAGCATCTCGCCGGACAGCGCCACCCCCACCGCAGCCGTCAAGCCGGGCCTGTTCACAGCCACCGAAGGCACCGACACCACCCACTTCGATATCTTTGACAAGGACGGCAATGCCGTCGCCGTCACTTACACCTTGAATCTGGGATTCGGCAGCGGCGTCACCGTGCCCGGCGCCGGCTTCCTCCTCAACGACGAGATGGACGACTTCGCCACCCGGCCCGGCTTCCCGGATTCCTTCGGCATTATCCAGGGCGAGAAAAATGCCGTTGCCCCCAACAAACGACCGCTTTCCTCCATGTCCCCGACCATCGTTTTGAAGGACAACAAGCCATTCCTCATCCTCGGCGCTCCCGGCGGCGGCAGGATCATCACCGCGGTGCTCCAAGTCATTCTCAACGTTATTGACCACGGCATGTCCGCCCAGCAGGCCGTGGATTTTCCGAGAATTCATCACCTGTGGAACCCCGTCCCCCAGGACGACTGGCTCCAAGTCGAGGCTTCCCTGCCGCCGGAGACGATCACCCAACTGAAAAACATGGGCTACAAAATCAAGGACCGCTCGCCGATCGTCGCCGCCCGTGTTGAGGCCATCCTGATCAACCCCAATTTCTGGAAGGAGCGCCCTCCCGTCCAGGCCTGGATTGAAGGCGCGCACGACGCCACCCGCGGCGACGGCAAAGCCGCCGGTTACTGACCGCTGTAGCGGCGGTCTATGACCGTCGCATTCCTTTTCATGCGCCTTTGATAAGCAACACGGATTGCCGCGGTCTGCGCCGTCTGCGAGAAGTACCGGAGCGGAAAAAAAAGCCGAAATCACCAGCCGCGTCGCCGCCGACTTCACCGGCTGGGACAAAGACAAGGCCAAATTTGAGGCGCAGCTTGAAAAGGTCATCCAAGCCCTCCGCGCCTACGCCACCGGCCGCGAACTCCCTCCCAAGCCGCGACTCTGGCGCGGTTTAAAGAAAACTGTGGCCAGACAAGGCAAACCAGCTCATCGCGTCCTGGCGAGGTGTTATGGCTGCAGTTTTATTGAAAATGCTCTAATCTGAACAGTCTAAAATTTATTCTGCCCACATTGAAAGCTGCAATGTGGGCAGAATAAATTCAATCTCGTCATTTGTCGAGAAAAATATGGAGTTGGAGGTCATGCGCCCGAATCATTAAAGCGGTTTCAAGAAAACTGTAGCCACACGAGGTAAACCAGTTCATCGCCTTCTGGCGACGTGTTATGGCTACAGTTCTGTTGAAAATGCTCTAATCGTTTTCTCATTTATGATTCTGTCCCGCCATGGTTTCCTGTCCTCCGACTTGTCCTCCGTAAGCCCCGTGGAGGAGGAAGGCCATGCGAAGGAGGAAGGCCCGGCGAAGGAGAATGCCAAAAAGCTCGCATTTGCCGTTGACAATATCTATATAGCCCGTATTGTTGCATAGTGGAGATGGGCCAGGACAGAAAAGTAGGACGGCGGCGGGACCAGGACGGGTTTCCCGGCGCTCCATGCGACATGCTCAAAGCCAACCCCATTTCTGGCTGAGGGCCCTACTCCTAAAATTCAAGTTTTCATTTCGCTTTGTCGGGTGCTCCAAACATCCTTGCCGGATCATAATCGGTGTCTTGGCTCATCAGAAAACCATAGCTGAAGCTGAAGGGCCGGGTAACCGTCGTCTGAACCACCTCGGGATCAGGCGCACCGTTGATGATTTGAAGCGTTGTGCTGGAGGTTTGAGCGCAGAGTGGATTTGACGATGCGTCTGACACCTGCTCCGCAGGCAGTGTTCGCCCGTTCTTTGCTCGACTCGACTGGTTCGCTCTGGCTCTTCAGTTCACGGAACTTGGGCCAGCACAACCCGGAACCCAATGGAGTCAAGCGCTGAGCTTGGGTCTATTCCGCCCCAGCGAGCGGCTGCCCGTTCTCCCACGGCGCCGACGTACCACCAACCGCCGCGGAGGGTGCGGGTCGAGCCCGTCGCAGACCCCTGCGGGTCGACGACAGTCCCAGTGGGATAAGGCCCGTACCAGTCCTGACACCACTCCAAAACGTTCCCGATCATGTCATACAATCCCCAGCCGTTCGGGGCATAGCTTCCTACCGCGGTCGTTATCCCAAGGTAGATTCCGCTCGGATCATAGATGTCGCCCACCGAGGCATCGTATCCGTATGTGCCATAGAAATTTGCCTGGCCCGAGTATAACCCGCTCCCCAAATAAAACGCCGTCGTCGTGCCGGCGCGAGCCGCATACTCCCACTCCGATTCGGTCGGCAACCGATACACATAGTTGGTGGGAATTAAACCTTCCGCTCGCTCCAGTTGCGTCCGCAGCGCGCAATAGTTGGATGCATCATACCAACTCGTTTGCTCTACCGGTTGAAGTAGTTCGTTGGCAATCGCGCTCCCACTGCCGCCGTTAATTGCGCCGGTTACGCCGTTAAGCATATCGCTCGGGTTGCTTCCCACCACTGCGAGATAATCCCCTTCCGTCACCAAAAACTTCTCCATCCAAAAACCCCGGCTGATAATCACGGTGTGCTGAACTTCGTCCGAAGACCGCTCCGCCTCGTTCGTCGGGCTGCCCATCGTGAACGTCCCCGGCTGGATGAATACCAAGTTGGTGTCCGCTGGTGTAGGAACTGATACGGCACGATAAAACCGCTGGGCCGGCGCGGGTTGCGATGGGTCAATCCAAACATCGCTGACGCCAGTTATTTGCAGCAGCGTCCGAGCCACCCAAACATTTGTGGAGGAAAGGTCAGAGGCGTATTGGATGGAGTAAACACCGCCCACCGTTCCTTTCAGGCTCAGCGTCGGCTGACCGGAGGACAATTCAAGACCAAGATTGGGTCGAGTTTGAGCAGAGACCGGTGGCGCCACGGCCCAAACGACAAAGAACACGAAAGAGTGGAATCGAACAAGTTTTAAGCATGCCGTCTTCATAAAAACTTCACACCCGTCTCATAAGGGGAAAAGTCTGGTGCTGACCTGTTCATTTGCAAGGGTTTAATTGGTCTTCGGGGTAAAATGAGATTTTGATTTTTCCGAGTTTGGCTTTTGGGTTTGGTATGCGCCTGTTTGGGCGCGTGTGCTGTCCCATAGCTTTATTGGAAGCCGGGGAAATACGCCTCCTCGGGCCGCGCCAAGTGGCGAAAGCTGCCGCCTGCTGTCCCATAGCACGCCAGCAAATTGAGCAGATCATATTTCTCCCAGAGCGCCGCCCGCAAAATCGTGAACAGCCGGGTGAAGCTGTGCGCCCAGTTGGAGAGGTGACTGAGGTAGCGCAACAGCACGTAGGTCAACAGCGCCGTCCACACCTGCCAGCGCACGGCGTTGGCGTTGTGGCCCAGAAAATCCGCCAACTGCAAGGTCTGCTTGATTTGTTTGAAGAAGACTTCGATCTGCCAGCGGCAGCGGTAAAGGTCGGCCACGCTGCGCGGACTCCACTCCAGGTTGTTGGTCAGGAAGGTCATTTCCCGTTCCTCTCCATCAATCTCGACCAGCGCCACCACCCGGCGCATCAACTCCGGCGCGGGTTTGTTCTCGTTGCTCAGGACGATCACTTCGTCGCGCAAAATCTTCGGGTCTCTGGAGGCGGGCATTTTCCGCACCACCTCATAGCCCATGTTCTCCTTGGCCCGCGTCACCCAAAAGACCCCGCGCCCGTCCAAATCCCGCAAGTGGCCGAAGTCCACATAACCCTTGTCGAACAAGGCGATTTCGCCGCTCTTCAAGTCGGCGCACAGTTCCCGCGCCCGTCGGTTGTCGTGCTCGGCGGCAGTGTCCACAATGACAAAACCGGGCAAAAGATTCTGCAGATTCAACCGCATATGGGTTTTGGCGGCGGCCTTGCGCCGGCGGTGCTTGGCCCAGTCCAGGCAGTTGGCCACCAGTTCCATGGTCGTGCTATCAATCACATGGATGGGCATCTTGAAACGGAAGGCGGGGCCACGGCGCTGGCCCGCGGCAAAGCCGGGCGTCTGTGCTTTCAAATGCTCCAGGACCCGCCAGAAGAGTTGTTCGGCCATCTGGGCCGGACGCTCCCGGTTGGCGTGGGAGAGGCCGTTGCGGCTGGGGGCGCTGGCGCCGCGCAAAGTGGACAGCGGCCCGGAATGCAATTGCAGCGAGTCGCACAGATCGTTGAGTCCGATGCAATGGGTGAGTTGCGCGTCCAGCAAACTGACCGTGTGACTCCACGGACTGAAGGTGCGCGACTTATCCAGAGCCCGGTCTCCCGCGCTATTTTGGAGACTTCATGCGCAGGAATGAGATTGCAAATCTGGCGCAAAACGTTAAACCGGGACCGTGTCGGTTTGATTTTTTTGTTTTTCATGCCTGCCTTGTGGCAGGTTCAAATGGTCAAGCCAACACTTTTTTCCAATTTCCTGTGGGATGGCTGTGTAAAAACTTTAAGGCTTGATGGTGTTCATCTGCCCGGCCTTGGCCGGAATCTACGCACGCTGTGCGTTAGTCAAGTCAGCATCGGATCGGGCACACATTTTCCTTTCTGCTCTGACCGGACCAAATTATCAAGCGGAAAAGGGACGGTCGGTGGGACGGTCGAATCGGGGCGAACAATCCAAAAGTTGAAAGTGGCGAATGCACACAGCAAACGGCCGCTTTACCCAGCCGCCGCCTGCTCTTGACTTATTAACGAGGACACCTGTGGAGGAGGAAGGCCCGGCCAAGGAGCAAGGCCCGGCCAAGGAGAATGCCAAAAAAATATTGCATTTGCCGTTGACAATATCTATGTAACCGTTATTGTTGCATAGTGGAGATGGGCCAGGACAGAAAAGTAAGACGGCGGCGGGACCAGGACGGGTTTCCCGGCGCTGCTTTCGACATCCTCCAGCGTCCATCCCCTTCGTTCCCTTCTTTTGCCCCACAGCCGGTCAAACTCGGTCAAACCATTTCTTGGACCTTGACCTATGCCATAACTTCATCACTCCACCACTCCATCGCTCCAATTCCGTCACACCGATACCTTGCCAAATCACCAAACTTTACCATTCATGTACGGCAACAGCATCTTACACTGCGCGTTTTTAGCCATTTGGTGGAAAACAAACGGAAGTGCCTTTCCTTAAACAATTTACATCTCAAATCGAGCGTCATCCAGGCAGGAGCAATTAAGCCCAATCAAGCCAAATCAAGGTGTTTTTTTCCGGGAACGATGGCCAAATGGCAGAACTTTCACCCCACCCGGTCATACCCGGTCATACCCGGTCAAACCGGTCAAACCGGTCAAACCAGTCAAACCATAAAAGGGGTGACCCTATCAACCCCATGAACAGGCGCCTGGCAACCAACGATTTGAAGCTTTTCCCGGAATTCGCGTCACTTCGCCACAATTGGCGGATCACCCCCGCCGGATTTGGGCAGGGACAAATATCGGGTGGTGATGCAGGCCGTCGCGAAACAGAGCGCGGCGCAACAGAGATAAGGAATGGGGAGATGATCCTTGCCGAAGATGCCAATGGTAAAAAAAGGCCCGGCGATCCGGGCCAGACTGCCGATGCCTTGCGCCACCCCGATCGTGCTGCCTTGTTCATGGGCGGGCGTGAGCATCGAAATCATCCCGAAGACCGGCGGGCGGGTCAGGCTGGAGCCGGTGGAAAAGACGGCCAGGGCCACAAGGAGCGCGGCCCACGTCGTCAGATATGGCAAAACCGCGATGCCAACCGCGGCCAGAAACAAACTGACGGCAATGACTTTGGGTTCGCCCATTTTTTCAACCATCCGCCGCAGCACCCCGCGCTGGGTTATCGCCCCGATCAGCCCGCAATAGGCGATCAGCCAGGCAACCTTGCCCAGCACCGAATCCAGCCCCTTTTCCTCCGCCAGGTGGAAATTCTTCTCCACCAGCAACCCGATGCTCGTTTCAAAACTGCTGAAACAAAAGGTCGCCAGGAAAAAGATGCCGACCAGCAGGTTCAGGCGCGGCATCCGCAAAACGTGCTGCCATTGCTCCAGGTGCGGCCGCTGGGTTTGGGAGTGCGCGGCCGGCTGCCAGCTTTCCGCCAGCATGAGCGAGGCCCAGATAAAATTAATCGCGCACAGCGCGCCGGCCGTCCAGCCCGGACCGGTCAGACCGAAACTTATTGTGCTCAAAGCGCCCAGCACCGGCCCAAAAATGAAGCCCAGGCCGAAAGCCATTCCCACCAGTCCCATTTTGGCCGAACGTTCCTCCGGCGGGGTGATGTCGGCGATGTAGGCCTGGGCCACCGTGATGTTGGCGCCGCAGATTCCGGCGAAGATGCGCGAGCCCAGCATGAACCAGAGGGCCAGCCCCCGGCTTTCCATGCCGGAGCCAAGGGCAAAAATCACGTAGGACACGCAGGCGCACCCCGTGCTGGCCAACAAAACCGGCCGCCGCCCGATGCGGTCGGACAGCCGCCCCCAGAGCGGGGCAAAGAGGAATTGCATCAGCGAATACGATGTAAAGATGGCGGCGATGAAAAAACCGCCGGCCTTGAAGTGGTCGGCATAAATGGGGATGAGCGGCAGGATCAACCCGAATCCAACCAGGTCAATCAGCACCGTGAAAAATACGATTCCAAGCGATTTCTTTTTCATGCACAGGCGCCGCGTGCAAACGGCCGCCGCCGCATCCTGCCAAAGTTTTTTAAACATGAAACATCAAACATCAGGGCCGGCGCACTTATTATGTCTCAGGGGGAGCGCACGCGCCCCGCGTGCGGCGGGCCGCGCCCTCGCGACCCGCATCAGAGCACCGTCAATTTGGAGGCGCCCTCCAACATCAACCACCCAACCTTTGCCCTGGCCCCATCCGCGTCGGTACCGTCCTCAGGGATTCACCCGCGGCGCCGGCGCTTTTTTGAAGGCGGTCTCGCGCAGGTAAATCGGCTCCAGGGTTTCGCCCGGCGCAAAATCGCCCCGCCCGCAGGCCAGCCGGCCCAGCATGGCGGCCTCGGGATACAGATCCTTCCCGCCGCCAAACCAGCGGCTGATCTCCGGCCCGAGCAAAGCCTGGCCCGACCCGGCCAGCGCCTGGATCTCCGCCATCGCCGCCAGGCGCAGCGCTTCCGCTTCGCGCCACCCGCCTTCCTCGATTTGATAACGCGCCAGGTAAAACTCATTCCGCTGTGCGTCAACAATAATATTCACCCGGCCGCGCCGGCCCTCCGCCCGGGCCTGGCCCGCCAGGCATTCCACGCTGCTCACCCCCAGCAGCTTGATGCCCCGGCCCAACTGCCAGCCTTGGGCCAGCGCGATGGCCCCGCGGATTCCCGTGTAGGAACCCGGCCCCAGCCCCACCGCCAGCGCGCCGATCTCCTCCCGCCCGCACTGCGCCTCCGCCAGCGCCTGCTCCACCAGTCCAAGGCTGCGGCGGGATGGAATTGGAGAAGGTTGACCGGGGCCTGGCGCCTGATCCGCCCGGGGCTGCGGCGGCTCCAGCGCGCTGCCCAGCAAGGCGGGGGCGGTGTCGCCGCCGCCTTCCCACACCGCCACGCTGCGTTGCGCCGAGGAAAACTCAACCGCCAAAATCTTCATAGCAAATCTCGCGGTCCGTTTCGCCCAGGATGTTGAGTTGCGCGCGGCGAAACCGGCCCGGCCCAAGCCAGGGCGCGCCGGCGCCGTCGTGCCATCGTTCCACCCATTCCACCACCGTGACACCGTGGGGCCGGACCAGATACGGCTCCAGGCCGGCGGCGATGATTTGTTCGCGCGTGTCCAGGCGGAAGAGGTCCACATGGAACAGCGGCAGGCGGCCGCCGGGATATTCATGCACCAGCGCATAAGTGGGCGAGATGACGCGCGCGCCCGCCTGCAAGCCGCGGGCCAGCCCCTTGACCAACTGCGTTTTGCCCGCGCCCAAGCCGCCGCTCAGGCCGATCATCCAGCCGCGGCCGCACTCGCGGCCCCAGCCTTCGCCCAGCGCTTCGGTCTGGGACGGGCTATGTGAAATGAACGTAACCATGAGCTTCGAGGGCGCGAAGGCCATTTTCGTCGCGCAATTTCACGCCGGGCGCGGCCGTCATTTTGCCGATGCAACTGAGGCGGACTTTGGGAAACTGTTGGCGCCAGGCGTCCGCCAGCGGCACGGCGTCGCGGCCGGCCACGGTGAAGAGCAGTTCATAATCTTCTCCGTCGGTCAGGGCGGCGGCCAGGGGCGGCTTGGCCGGCGCGCCCGTTCTGGCCCGCTGGCGCGCGGCGCGGCTGATGGGGATGCTGCGCGCGAGCAGCTCCGCTCCCACCTGGCTGCGCTCCATCAGATGGCGCAAGTCCCCCGCCAGGCCGTCGCTCAGATCAATCATGGCATGAATGGAAAAATGCTCCGCCAGCCAGCGCCCTTCCGCCAGGCGCGGCTCGAATTCCAAATGCTTTCCCCCCAGTGCGCCGCCCAGTTCCCCGGTGACAAAGAGCGCGTCCCCGTCCTTGGCCCCGGAACGCAGCACGCATTTGTCGCGCGCCACCTCGCCCAGCAGCGCGACGGAGATGAGCAGCCGCTCCGGATTGGAGGTGGTTTCCCCGCCGACGATGGCCACGCCGTGGCGGCGGGCCAGCGCGTTCATGCCGGCGTAAATTCTTTGGATGAATCCCGGATCAAAGCCCTTGGGCAGGGCCAGCGTCACCAGCGCCGCCAGGGGTCGGCCCGCCATCGCCGCAATATCGCTCAGGGGCCGTCCCAGCGCCTTGTGGCCGATGCTCTCCGGTTCCGCCGCGGGCAAAAAATGGATCCCTTCGACCACGGCGTCCGTCTTGAACAGCAGGGCGTGTCCCGCCCGGCCGCCATCCAGCACGGCGCAATCGTCCCCCGGTCCCGCGATCACCCCGGCATGGGAGGGCAGCGAGGCGCTCAGGCTGGCGATGAGTTCAAATTCATTCATTTGACAAGATTTGCGCCGGGCAGGATCGGCGTCATCATGAGCATGGTAAAACTGGTCAAGTTGAAGAAGCTGTGGGCGGTAATGGACGCCCATAAACTGCCGGTCTTTTCATAGACATAAATCAGGAGAAGCGACAAAACGGTCAGAGGCACGAAGGCGATCAGGTTGAAGTGGACTGCGCCAAAGAACAACGACGTGGCCCACCAGGCGGTCCGCGGCCAGCCCGCCTGTTTGATGGTTGGATAAAGTATCCCGCGGAAGATCATTTCCTCCGCCAAGGGCGCGATGAACACAGCCAGCACCCCTGCAACCGCCTTTTCCACCAGAGGCATATCAGTCTTCTGCAACTCCTCCACCAGCGGCTGGGCTTGGGGATTTTCCAGCAGGAGTTGCGACAATTCCATCCACACGACCTCCCACGGGATGAACATCAACCCCGCCAGCATTCCCAACACAACCGCCCCGGGTTGCCGCGCCTTCGCCAGGCCGAACGCGTCGCTCCAAGACAGGCGGCTCGCGCGCAGAAAAAATCCGACAAAGACGAGGATTGCGCCATCGAGAAAAACCGAACCCAGCGCCATCTTGGCGAATTGCCGATGTTCGGCAGACAGCTTGATCTTTTCACTGTCCAGCACGATGCCCAAAAATTGCGCGAAACAGATGGCCGCCAGGATGCCCAGGCCCAGGCAGGCGACCATTTCAATTCTCCACGGCTTCTCAGAAATCACCGGCCAAGGCTAAAGTTCCGGCGGCAAAGTTCAAGGTTCAAAGTGGGCGCCCATGGCAGCGGGCGCGTTGCACTTGTTTTGGCGCTTCTCTGACTCGGTCAGGGTTGAAGCGATTCAAACGATTGAAAACTGGTCATTGGGAATTGCCCACTCATTGAGAATGAGCCGTTTGCCGGGGGCAGGAGAGCGCCGGGCGATGGCGGGCCAATCTCGGCGACGCCAAAGGATGGGGACAAAATTATTGTGAAATGATTCTCTGCGGCCCGCCTTTGCGCCGCAACCGCCGCCGCATCCAGAGGAAAACCCGCCTTCGCGGGGAACGGTCCCGACTCCATGCTGGCGGCTGCGGGCGGGTTAAAATTCCGGTTCCGTGGTCCAGTCGTTCAGCCGGATGATTTCCTTCACCTTGCGGCGTTCGTAGCGGTGTTTTTGGGCCTTGGCCGGCCGTTGCTCGGTCTGGCGGAAGGCGTGTTTCGTGTTGCGGATGGCTTCGTGAATCAAGTCCAGCGTTTTAGTCATACAGCGTTTTTTTTTTGACCACATCGCTATTGACAACAACAGGCGATGCTCTTCTCAATCTGGCCAAAATAAAACAGCACTCTGCCCTTTCCCCGCGCCGCTTCACTGCGTATCTGCTCAAACAAACAGGACATTCAAATCGTCCTGAATGCCACTCTTCTTTTACTTCATTTCCAGCCAATGTCAACCCGAAATTTACAAATTTGTTTTGAATTTGGCAAAATTCGGTTCGGAGAATGCCCGCCACGATGAGTTGCCCGCCCGGTTTGAGGCGGGCGCAGATCTTCTCCGCCTGGCTGGCCAGCACATCGGCCGTCAGATTGGCGCAAATCACATCCCAGCGCCGCCGGCTGCGCGCGGGCAGCCGGGTCAGATCCTGCCGGCGGGGCCGGACGCGGTCTTGCACGCGGTTGCGGCGGGCATTGGCGCGGCTGACCCGGATGGCTTCGGGATCGAAATCAAAGGCCCGGATGGGCGCGTAGCCCAGTTTGGCGGCGGCGATGGCGAGGATGCCGCTTCCGGCGCCGATGTCCAAAAAGGACTGGCCGAGGCCGTGGCGGCGGCAGGCGGCCAATTGTTCGAGGCAAAAGGCAGTGGTGGCGTGATGGCCGGTGCCAAAACTCAGCCCGGGGTCCAGCCGCACCACCCGCTGGCCCGGACGCGGACGGCGCCGGCTCCAGCCCGGTTTGATGAGCAAGGCATGGCCAATTTCCATCGGCTTGAAATGGCGCTTCCAGGACTCCGCCCAATTCTGGCGCGGCAATTTCCGGATGAGGAGACCGGCCCGGCCCGGCCACAGCCGGCGCAACGCGCGCCTCAGCCCGGCCCGCGCCTGGGGGGGCGTCGGCCGCAAGGAGGATGGGTAGATGGTGACGGTCTGCCTGCCGGTGCGGGCGTCGTGATAAACCGCGGCGGAGACGTGAAAGGTTTCCTCCAACCAGCCGACGACCGCCTCTTCCCGTGCGGCGGAGGTGGTGATGGAGACTTGCCACATGGGTTCGCCCTCCGGCGGCGCGCCACGGCCCGGCCGCGCCGCCTAACCAAGCTTGGTCAGCGTTTGCCGGACCGCGTCAAAATTCGGCAATTCCTTGGGCGAGGCCGTTTGCTCGGCGTATTGCACGACGCCATGCTTGTCAATTACAAAAGCGGCGCGGGCGGCGGTGTCCCCGATCCCGGCCAGGTTGGGGAAAACCACGTCGTAATCCTTGATCGTCTTCTTGTTCAAATCGCTGGCCAGCGGGATGCCGATTTTTTCCTGTTTGGCCCAGACTTCCTGGGCGAAGGGGGTGTCAATGCTGATGCCGATGACGGCGGCATTGAGCCGGGCATACTGGCCCAGACCGGCGCTGATCTCGCACATTTCCTGCGTGCAAACCCCGGTGAAGGCCGCCGGGAAAAAAAGCAGGACGGTGTTCTTCTTGCCGAAATTGTTGCTCAGTTTGACATCCACCAGTCCGGTGGCGGTTTTGGATTTAAGCGTGAAGTCCGGGGCTTTGGAACCGACTTTGATAGGCATACAATTATTGTTTGAGTTTACTGGTTACCCTTTCAAAGGTCTTATACGTCGCGCCTCGGGACGTGTCAAACAGGATTTTCCGCTCCATCCCGGGCCGCTTTTTTTTCTTGTTTCCCCAGGGTCGCCGCCTACGATGGCAGGGAAAGTTTGCGGAAAATGTTTTTCACAGCAGCCAGGTTGCAACAATTCTATGGATTTGAAACTGCCTCCGCTCGGAGAAGGTGCTGACTCAGGCAATGTCGTGAGCATCCTGGTCAAAGAGGGCGATGCCATCGCCAAAGGCCAGGGCCTCATTGAACTGGAAACCGGCAAGGCCGTCGCCCCGGTGCCCGCCTCCGCCTCCGGCATGGTGACAAAGATCATCGTGGCGGTGGGCGACAAAATCTCCGTCGGCCAGCCGATTCTTTCCATTGACGCCACCGCCACCGCCACCGCGCCAGGAACCGCGCCCGCCGCCAAACCGGCCCCGGCCAGAGCGCCCCACCCCGGGCGCCACCCCGCCGCCGCCCCGCCTCCGCCCGCGGACCAGGACGCCGAACCGCCGCCGGCAGGCCCGGAAACGTCCGCCGGCCCGCCGCCGGCCGCTTCGCCATCCCTCCGCCGCATGGCGCGCGAATTGGGCATTGATCTGAGGAAGATTCGCGGCAGCCAATCGGGCGGACGAATTGTCCTTGGGGATGTGCGGGCTTACATTGAGCGGCTGCAACGGCTCGCCGCCCAACCCCGCACCGCTGCCGGCGCGCCCGTCCAACCGGCCCCTGAACCCATTGATTTTTCCAAATGGGGACCCATCGCCAAGCGTCCCCTCACCCCATTGCGCAAGGTGATTGCCGGGCGGCTGGCGCAAAGCTGGCACACCGTTCCGCGCGTCACCCAGTTTGACCAGGCCGACATCACCGCCCTGAACGAATTGCGCAAAAATCACTCCCAGGCCTACGAACAACAGGGGGCGCGCCTGACCCTGACCTCCTTCGCCCTGAAAATTGTGGCCGGGGCGCTGAAAAAGCATCCCATTTTCAACAGCAGCCTGGATGAAGCCGCCGGCGAACTGGTCTGGAAGGAATACTTTCACATCGGCCTGGCGGTGGACACCGATCAGGGCCTGATCGTCCCGGTGCTGCGCGACGTGGACAAGAAGAACCTGCTCTCGCTCTCCAGGGAATTGAATGACTTGGCGGCGAAAACCCGCGACCGCAAAGTGTCGTTGGAAGAATTGCAGGGCGGTTCCTTCACCATTTCCAATCAGGGCGGCATTGGCGGCGGCCATTTCACACCGATTATCAACCACCCGGAAGTCGCCATTCTCGGCCTGGGCCGCGCCGCCCTGCAACCGGTCGTGCGCGCGGGCAAAATCGAGCCGCGCCTCATGCTGCCCCTGACCCTGGCCTACGATCATCGGGTGATTGACGGCGGCGCGGCCGTCCGCTTCCTGCTCGAGATTGTGCAAGGCTTTGAAGAATTTGACGAGAAGGGAATTTAATCCCATCACTCCACCACCCCACCACTCCCATGGAACCGATCAACACGGAAATTGTCGTGCTGGGCGCCGGCCCCGGCGGTTATGCCGCGGCCTTTTACGCCGCCGACCTTGGCAAAAAAGTGCTGCTCGTCGAGCAGGATAAAAAACTGGGCGGCGTCTGCCTCAACCGCGGTTGCATTCCGTCCAAAGCCCTGCTCCACGCCGCCAAGATGATTGTCGAGGCGCGCGAATCCGCCCATCGCGGCATCACCTTCGGCCCGCCCCAGATTGAACTGGACAAATTGCGCGCCTGGAAAAACGCCGTCGTCGAAAAACTGGCCGGCGGCGTTTCCTTCCTCGCCCGCAAGCGCGGCGTCCAGGTCGTGACCGGGCGCGGCTATTTTGAAAACTCGCAAACCCTCCGCATCGAAACAGCCGAAGGCCAGCAATTCGTCAATTTTGAAAAAGCCATCGTGGCCGTCGGCTCCAACGCCGCCCTGCCCAAGGCCTTCGACCTGGGCAATCCGCGCGTCATGACTTCCACCGAGGCCCTGGAAGTCGAGGAAGTCCCGGAGGATTTGCTCGTGGTGGGCGGCGGCTACATCGGCATGGAATTGGGCAGCGTCTATGCCAACCTCGGCAGCAAAGTCGTGGTCGTCGAACTGCTCGACACCATCCTCAGCGGCGCCGACCCCGACCTGGTGCGGCCCGTTTTGAAATGCGCCCAGGCCAGTTTCCGCGAACTGCGCTTTAAAACCAAGGTCACGAAAATGGCGACCAAAGGCAAAAAAATCCTCGCCGTCACCGAAGGCCCGGACAAAACGCCCCGGGAGGAACTCTACGACCGCGTGCTCGTCTCCGTCGGGCGCGTGCCCCGCTGCCGCGACCTGGGTTTGGAAAACACCAAAGTGGAGCAGGACGACCGCGGCTTCATCAAAGTCAACGACCGCCAGGAAACCGCCGACCCCGCCATTCTGGCCATCGGCGACATCGCCGGCGGCGTCCTGCTGGCCCACAAGGCGACCAAGGAAGGCCGCATCGCCGTCGAAACCATCGCGGGCGAAGCCAGCACCTCCGCCGGCGTCATCATCCCCGCCGTGGTCTTCACCGATCCCGAAGTGGCCTGGTGCGGCTTGACCGAGGCCGAAGCCAAGGACCGGGGCATCGCCGTCGAAGTCGCCAAATTCCCCTGGACCGCCTCCGGTCGCGCCCTGACTTTTGACCACCCCGGCGGCCTGACCAAATTAATTATTGACGCGGAGACCGAGCGCGTGCTGGGCGTCGGCATTGTCGGTTATGGCGCGGGCGAATTGATTGCCGAAGGCGTCGTCATCGTGGAAATGGGCGGCAGCGCGCGCGACCTGGCCGAATGCGTCCATCCCCATCCCACTTTGTCCGAGACGATCATGGAAGCCGCCGAAGCCTTCTACGGCTACGCCACCCACACCTTTTCCCCAAAAAAACCGGAAGAGCAGGGCCATCACGGGTCATAATCCAACTGGCGCGCCTTGAATCATGACCCCAAGCGGTGGAGGAGGACCGTGCCAATTTGGCCGGCGTTTGTAATTGACATGAAAGTGTTTTGCTTTAAGCTCGCCCCAAACAGCCCAATCGGCCAACTATCTATTATATGCGCGCCAAATCCCTGGCCACTCTCATCGGGGTCGCCATCATTATTTTCGTGGTGGTTATCCTGGCCTCCACCGGAACCTATGTCGTCGATCCCGGCAGCCGCGGGGTGGAGGTGACCCTGGGCAAGGTCTCGCCCGTCTTTAAGCCGGAAGGCTTCGGCTACAAAACGCCGTTGATCACCAGCATCGTTCCCGTCACTGTCCGCCAGCAAACCAAGGAACTCCAGGCCGAGTGTTACTCCTCCGATTTGCAGCAGGTCAAGACCGAATTGCGCGTGCTCTATCGCGTCCCGGAAAGCTCGGTGGTCAAGATTTACCAGGATTTCGCGGGCGACCCCTTCGACAGCCTGATCGCCCCCCGGGTGCAGGAGGCCTTGAAGGAGGTCACGGCCATGCAAACCGCCGAGCAAATTGTCAAAAACCGCGAGGAGGTCAAATCCAAAACCCTGGCCGCGGTGCGGACCAAGGTGGGCACGCTCCTGGTGGTCGAAGACGTCGTCATACAGAACATAGACTTGACGAAGGAATTGGAGGCCGCCATCGAAGCCAAGATGGTGCAGGAACAGGAGGCGGCCAAGGCCAAGTTCACGCAGCAGAAGGCGGAAATCGAAGCGGCCACCGTCATCATCAAGGCCAAGGGCGATGCCGAATCCATTCGCATCCGCGGCGAGGCGCTCAAGGCCGACCCCACCTTCATTGATCTGCAGATTGTCGAAAAATGGGACGGCAAGGCCCCGCTGGTCATCGGCAGCGGGGGCGAGGGCGCCAACATGCTCCTGCCGCTGACCGATTTGCAAAAGTTGCGCAGCACGGCCACGGCGCCGGCGCCGGCGCCGCGCTGATTTGCCGCCATGAAACGCTGGCTCATCGTGCTGCTGAAAATGGCTGTGTTGCTGGGCGTGCTGGCCGGGTTGGTCCTCCTTTTTCCCGGGGCGATGAAATTTGTCGAAATGGCGGCGCGCGAACTGCGCTATTTTTGGTGGGTGATTTTTCTGCTGGCCCTGGCCGCCTGGCTGATCTGGGGGTTGGGCGGGAAAAAAAAGGAATAAGCCCGCAGGAAAATGCTGGCGCAAAACCGGCCGCCCTGTTACCCTTGCCGCAATCAATTCATCCATGAATTGAGGCAGCCGATCTGTTTATGCCAAAAGTCAAAGAACTTTATGTGAACGGCAAAACCGTTCCGGTGAATGTGGACGGCGAACGCTCCCTGTTGAGCGTCCTGCGCGACGATCTCGACCTAACCGGCAGCAAATACGGCTGCGGCGAAGGCCAATGCGGCGCCTGCACCGTGCTGCTCGACGGCAACCCCGTCCGCTCCTGCCGCACCACCGCCGCCGAAGCCGGCAAACGCAAAATCACCACCATCGAAAGCCTGGAAAAGGACGGCCAGTTGCACCCGTTGCAGGAGGCTTTTCTCAAACACGACGCCATGCAGTGCGGCTATTGCACCTCCGGCATGATCATGTCCGGCTACGCCTTGCTCCAGAAAAGCCGCGATCCCTCGGAAGCTGAAATCATCCGTTCCATGACCGGCAACATCTGCCGCTGCGGCGTTTACCAACGCATCATGGCGGCCATCAAGGACGGCGCCAAAGCGCTGCAAAACAAATGAACCCAGACGACACGCAAATTTTAGAGCCGGAACAATACGGGCTGGAAAGGCCCGCCCCGGCGCATTTGGAGGTCAGCCGCCGCGACTTTTTCAAGACTCTCGGCTGCGGAGTGATGGTGCTCTTTGTCGTTCCCGCCGCGCTGGCGCGCGGCGGCGGAGGCGCCGGCCGGGGCGGACGCGGCGGAGCAGCCCCACCGGCCGAAATCAGCGCCTGGATCCATATCGGCGAGGACGGCACGGTGACGGTTTACACGGGCAAAGCGGAAGTCGGCCAGAACATCCGCACCTCCCTGACCCAGGCGGTGGCCGAGGAACTGCCCGTGCCCGTTTCCTCCATCAAGATTTTGATGGCCGACACGGACCTGGTTCCCTACGACGCGGGCACTTTCGGCAGCATGACCACGCCGCGGATGGCGCCGACCTTGCATCGCGCGGCGGCGGCGGCGCGCGGCGTGTTGCTCGACATGGCCGCGGAACATTTCCAGGTGGATCGCGCTGCTCTCACCGTGGCCGACGGCAAGATTTCCAAAACGGGCGGCACTGAATCCGTCACCTTCGGCCAGTTGACCAAGGGCCAGAAATTCACCAAGACGATTGACAATGCCACGCCCATTACGCCCGCCAGCGAATGGAAAATCGCCGGCACCTCCCTCCCCAAAGTGGACGGACGGGACTTTGTCACCGGCCAACACAAGTACTCGTCCGACCTGAAATTGCCCGGCATGTTGTTTGGCCGGGTCCTGCGCGGCCCGACGCTGGATGCGAAGATTGTTTCCGTTGACACCACGGCGGCCGAAGCGATGGAAGGAGTGAAAGTGGTGCGCGAAGAGACGCGCAATGGGACTTTTGTCGGGGTGGTGGCGCCGGACTCCCTGCTGGCCGAGTATGCGCTCAACGCCATCACCGCCCAATGGTCCGCTCCCACCGAGCAGCCCACGGACAAGACGATTTTCGAGTATTTGAAAAACAACGTGGCCGCGGGCGGCGGACGCGGCGGCGGTGGCGGACGGGGTGGCGAAGGCGCCCCATTCGTCGAGGAGGCCGTCGCACAGGAGGCGCCTGCCGCGGGTGCGACCGCGGCGGCCGATCACACGCTCCAGCAAACCTACCACATCGCCTACATTGCCCACACCGCGCTGGAACCGCGCGCCGCCGTGGCGGATTGGAAGGAAGACAAACTGACCGTTTGGGCGGGATCGCAAAGCCCCTTTGGCGTGCGCGGTGGCGTGGCCCAAGCCTTGGGCATCCCGCAGGAGCGCGTGCGCGTCATCGTGCCGGACACAGGCTCCGGCTACGGCGGAAAACACAACAGCGAAGCAGCCCCTGAAGCCGCGCGTTTATCCAGGGCGGTCGGCAAACCGGTCAAGCTGGTCTGGACGCGCGAGGAGGAATTTGCCTGGGCGGCCTTCCGTCCGGCGGGCGTCATTGAAGTGACCAGCGGCGTGCGCAACGACGGCACCCTGGTCTCCTGGGACTTTACCAATTACAATTCAGGCAATGCCGGTCTGAGCAGCCCTTACCTGCAAAATCAAACCTCCGTCTTTCGTTCCACCCGTCTGGTGCTCCGGCAGACTTCCTATCGCGCGCTGGCGGCCACCGCCAACAACTTTGCCCGTGAAGTCCACATGGACGAACTGGCGCGGCTCTTGAAGATGGACCCGCTGGAGTTTCGCCTCAAGAACTTGACCAACTCCCGCCTCCGCGCCGTCTTTGAAGCCGCCGCCAAAGCCTTCGGCTGGGGCACGGTCAAGGCCTCGGGCGGACGCGGCTTCGGGATTGCGGGCGGGACGGAAAAGGGTTCCTACATCGCGACTTGCGCCGAAGTTTTGGCCGACACCGCCAGCGGAACGGTCAAAGTGGTGCGGGCCGTGACCGCGTTTGATTGCGGCGCGGTCGTCAACCCCAACCATCTCAAAAACCAGATCGAAGGCGCCATGGTGATGGGCCTGGGCGGCGCTCTTTTTGAGGCCGTGGAATTTGAGAAGGGGATGATCACCAATCCGCATCTGGCCGATTACCGCGTGCCCCGCTTCACCGACGCTCCCAAAATTGAAATCGTTCTTATTGACAGAAAGGACATGGCTTCCGCCGGCGCGGGCGAAACCCCCATCATCAGCATCGGCCCCGCCGTGGGCAACGCGATTTTTGACGCCACCAACATCCGCCTGCGCAACATGCCCATGATTCCCGACGGCCTGAAGGCGTAGCTTGTTCTTTTTCTTCATGGGTGGCACGGGCGACTCGCCCGTCCCGCCGGGCCACTGGCCCGGCGGAAGCTCGACTGGGACTCTTGGCAAAAGCATCGAAATCAAGCCCGGAACAACTTAATCTATGACATACGGGGCGACGGAGTAATCCTCGCTTTGCTTGCAAGTCCGCCACTCCACCACTCCACCACTCCGGCCCTCCATTCCAATGCAGGTTCATTTTGCATTTTTCATTTTGCATTTTTCATTTCATAATCTCCGCCCGTGAAAGAACTCGCCGCCATCCTCAGCGCCCAGGCCCGCCAGGCGGATAAAACCGCCGCCCTGGCCACGCTGGTGCAGGCTTCCGGCTCGACTTACCGCCGCCCCGGCGCCCGCATGTGGATTTCCGCGGACGGCGAATCGGTGGGTTCCATCAGCGGCGGTTGTCTGGAGCGCGACGTCATCGAAAAGGCGCAGGGCGTCATGCAACAAGGCCAAACCCTCCTGCTGACCTATGACACCACGGCGGAAGAGGACCTGGTTTTTGGCGCGGGACTGGGCTGCCAGGGCGCGGTCCATATTCTGGTCGAACCGGTCCGGCCCGGATCCCCCGCGGCCGGGTTGATCCAGTTTGTCAACCATCTTTTCCAACTGCGGCAAAGCGGCGTGGCCGCCACGGTTTTTCGATTGCAGGGCCTCATCCAGGCGCGGCTGGGCGACCGCCTGATGCTGGACCCCGGCGGCACCGTGGCCGGGGAAGTCCAGGACCCGGCGCTCAAAAGCAAAATGCTCCTGGCCGCCCGCGAAACCCTCCCGGCCAACCGTTCCAAGACCGTGGAATTCGAGCTGGCCGCCGGCACGGCCGAAGTCTTCGTGGAGGTGATCCAGGCGCCCGTGCCCCTGGTGATTTTCGGGGCCGGCTACGACGCCGCCCCCATGGTGCGCCTGGCCAAGGAGCTGGGTTTTCATGTCACCGTGGCCGATGTGCGCCCGGCTTACGCCCGGCCAGACCGCTTTCCCGAGGCCGATGCCGTCGTGGTGGTGCGCCCGGAGGAGGCCACCCGCCTGGCGCTCAACGAAAAAACCGCGGCGGTCATCATGTCGCACAATTATTTGACAGACCGCGCCTTCCTCAAGGCGCTGCTGCCGCTCCCCTTGCGCTACCTCGGTTTGATGGGGCCAAAAGCCCGCGCCCAGAAAATGCTCCAGGAATTGCGCCAGGATGACGGGGGGCCCAGCGAGGCCATGCTCCGCCAAATTCATAATCCCGTGGGGCTGGACATTGGCGCGGAGAATCCGGAACAAATCGCCCTGGCCATCCTGGCCGAAATCCAGGCCGTCCTCTCCGGCCATGCCGGCGGCTTGCTCCGCGAAAAGACCAGCTCCATCCATGCCCCTGCCTGAGGCTTATGAACAGCGTGGCGCCAAACCTCTTCACCTCCCGCGGCGGCGCGGCCAGCGCCTTGATGATTTTGGCCGCCGGCGCCTCCACCCGCCTGGGCCGTCCCAAGCAGTTGCTGCCGTTCCGGGGGCGCAGTCTCCTGCGACACGCCGCCGAAACCGCCCTGGCTTCCTCTTGCCGCCCGGTCGTCGTCGTGCTCGGCGCCTTGGCCGACAGGCTGAAGGGCGAATTGCGCGGCTTGCCCGTCACCGTGGCCATCAATCCCCAATGGAATGAGGGCATCAGTTCGTCCATTCGCGCCGGCCTCAAGGCCCTGGCGCCGGAGGGGGCGGGGCCGAACGCCGTCCTCATTATGTTGTGCGACCAGCCTCTCATTTCAGCCCAATTCCTGGACCGCCTGGTCGCCGTCCACCAGTCCAGCGGCAGCGGCATCGTCGCGGCCGAATATGAGGGAGGAGCCGGTGTGCCGGCGCTGTTCAGCCGGGCCTATTATTCGGAGTTGGCGGCGTTGAGCGGCAACCGGGGCGCCAAACCAGTCATTGTCAAACATGCGAAACACGCGGAGCGAATTCCCTTGCCGGAGGCCGCCATGGACATTGACCGGCCGGAAGATATCCAACGGCTCGGTCGTCTGGCTGGGGCCTCATTGCCGGACGCAGTTGCCAACGGCCAGGGCGGCTGAAAACAGGAGGTATCATTGGACAAAACGGTTCTGATTTGATATCTTGGCAATGGAGGAGGTTGTCCCAATTGCATGAATTTGAATCGCCTGAGAAGTATTGTTGCTTTGCTGATAGCGGCCCAGGGTTTGGCGGCCAAAGCGGATGTCACCCTGGCTTGGAACCCCGTGCCAGGGGCCGCCATCACCAATTATACCTTGCTCTGGGGCACCAACAGCGGAGTTTACATTTTCGAAGCCTATACCGGCACTCAAACCAGCCTGACAGTGACCAGTTTGTCGCCCAACACAGTCTATTATTTCGCGGTCACGGCCACCGCGCAAGATGGCACCCAAAGCCTCGATTCCGGCGAAATTTGTTTCACCAACGCCCCGGAAATCCTGTCCACCGGTCCTCCCGGGACCGGCGGCGGGATCGGTTTCACGAGTGAGGTTTCTGTTCCGGGGGTGCCGCCGGTGCTGACTTTGAGCTTTACCAACCATCACCCATTATTGGCCATTTCCGGCACGCTGGCATCCACTCTGATGATCCAAAGCACCACCAACCCCGCCAATCTGAACAGTTGGACCACGATCACCAACCTGACCATGACCAACCCGGCCGCGGCTGCCCCAACCAATCAAGGGTCGCCATCCGCCATCAACCTCGCCTTCGTTCCGGCCGCGCAAAACTACGAGGTGATTGACAGGACGCCCCCCACCTGCGAATTCTACCAGGTGGTGATGCCCTACGATTACATGGTGCTGGCCGATTATGTCTTGGCCCGCCAGGGATACACCAACCGCCTCCTGCTCGTGCGTATGCCGGGCATCTCCTCCGACGACGTTTGCTATGTCACCAACCAGAACAGCTTTCTTTTCTATGACGGGGCCAACCGCGCCTTCGCCCTGGCGCCTGCCGGTTCGACCATCCGCCAAATCGCCACCGCCTTGTCCACCTCGCTCGGCCAAAACTGGACCTCCGCCTCCGAGTTTACCTATTCCAACGGCGTCACCACCATCCTGGCTACCGTGGTTGAAACCGAGCCGGCCAGCTCGGACCCGGTGGCCGGCGCCGCCACCCCCAGCATCCAGATTGATTTTTAAAAAATCCATATCCGGATAATGAAAGACCATGTTGAAAAACGGGTCGCCGCCCTCTTTTTTTTGATGCTGGTGATCCTGGCCGCCGTCGCCTGGGCTGCTGTCAACAATATCCAGAACTCCAAGGACAAGTCCGACTGGGTCAACCACACCCACGCCGTCCTGCAGCGTGCCACCGACATCTCCGGCTACCTTCACGCCGGCGATGCTTTTATGAACGCCTACCTCCTGAGCGGCGCCCAACGCGATCAGGACAATTATCGCCGCGATGGCTACTACGCCATGCTCGAGGCTCTGACAGATGCCAAGGCCCTGACCCGCCGCGACCGCACCGAGGAAGCCCAGCACGGCGAGTTTTTGCAATTGGAAAAGCTCCTCCTCCAGCACTTGGCCGCTTGCAAAGCCCTGGTCCTGGCTCGTGAACAAGGAGGAGTGGACGGCGCCCGCCAAGCCGCCCTGGCCCATCCGGAGGCGGAGTCCACCGACGAGATTGACCGCCTGATTGCAAACCTCAAGCAGTTGGAAAACAGGCTCCTCAGCCAGCGCGACCAAGAGGCCAAAAAACAGGCCGACGATACCACCCATCTCATTTATGCCGGTGTCGTGGTCAACTTCGCCCTGCTCCTCTTCGCCAGTATGCTCATTCGCGACGACCTCCATGCCCGGCGCCTGGCCGCCACCGCCATGGCGCAAGCCAATGCCCAACTCGAGGCCAAAGTCCAAGAACGCACCGCCCAACTCGTCCAGAGCAACCAAGCCCTCAAAAAGGAGAACCTGGAACGCCGCTGGTCCTACCAGGCGCTCGATCACCAATTCCGTTACAATCAACTCATCGTCAATGCCATCAGCGAAATGGTCTTTGTCGTCAGCAAAGCTCTCAATGTCAGCCGCGTCAACCCCTCCGTCACCCATCTCACCCAATGGGAGGAGCAGGACCTCATTTCCCAATCCATCGGGCGCGTGCTGCAACTGCCGCCCGACGGCCCGGCCAACCCCATTCTCGCCGCCTTGAACGAAGGCCGCGAACTCCAGGAACGCCCGGCCGTGGTGCTCACCAAATCCGGTGCCACCATCCCGGTTCGCTTCAACCTCGTCCCGTTGCGCGATGACAACAAAGTCGTGGGCGGCGTCCTGACCGTCAGGCCCACCGCACATCCATGAAAAAGCACATTCTTTCAGTTGATGACGAAAAGGACATCCGCGAACTGCTCCAGGAAAGCCTGGGCATGCAGGGCTACCGCGTCTCCACCGCCGCCACCCCCGGCGAAGCCCGCACAATCGCCAAGGCCGACCGCCCTGACTTGATCATCCTTGACTTTCAAATCGAGGAAGGCGACGGCTTTGTCTTGATTGACGAATTCCGCAACCTCTATCCCGGCATCCCGCTCATGCTCCTGACCGGCGCTGTCTTCGCCAAGGGCGCCGTCCGCGAAGTCATCGAGAAGAAAGTCGCCAGCTACCTGGACAAAACCGCTTCCCTCTCCCAGATCACTGCCGAAATCCATCGTCTCATCGGCGATCCCGAAGCCGGGGGGGCGAAGGAATAATCCCCGCCCTGCTCTCCCCAGCCGCAGGGAATGGAGAGAACCGGGGTTGGAATGGCTACAAACCCCGCGGCTTCAAGCCCGCCCTCGCATAAACCGCGTCAATCACCCGCAGATTCGCCACCGCGTCCGCCGCCGTGGTCAGGATGGGCCCCTCGCCTCGCACCGCCGCGGCGAAGGCCCGCAACTGCCAGGCATAACTTCGCTCCGGCGAAAACCGTTCCACCCGTGTCCCGCCCTCACTCCGCACCTTCAGCCGGTGGAAAAGATGCGGCTGGAACGGAAACCAGACCCGCAATTCCCCCTTCGTTCCCCGGACCAGCGCCCAGGTCCGCAGCAAAACCCGCGACCACAAGGAGCAGGTCATGCGGGCTGTTGCGCCCGCCGGGAACCGGAAATCCGCCTCCATAAAGCGGTCAATTTGCGGCGAAGCCAGCAGCGCCCGCGCCCCGGTCACCTCCGGCTCCGCCCCCGCCAGGAAGCGAATCACATTAATGCAATAACAGCCCACGTCCATCGTCGCTCCGCCACCCAACTCATACCGGTAGCGGATGTCGGAACGATTCCAGAGCGGCGCGCAAAAATGCGCTTCCATCCGCTGCAACCCGCCCAATTCCCCGCCCGCCACAATCTCCTTCATCCGCAACACCAGCGGATGACAGCGGTAATGAAATGCCTCCGCCAAAATCCGCCCGGCCCTGGCCGCCGCCTCCTGCATCCGTTGCGCTTCCGGCGCATTGCAGCCCAGGGGCTTCTCGCAAAGCACATGTTTGCCCGCCTGCAGGGCGCGGATGCTCCACTCCGCGTGCAAACTATTGGGCAGCGCATTGTAAACCGCGTCAATCCCCGCATCCTCCGTCAACTCCTGGTAACTTCCCAGCGCCCTCGGTATCCCGAACCGCCGGGCAAATTCGCCCGCCCGCGCCGGGTCCCGCGCGGCCACCGCCTCGACCCGCACCTGCCCGGCCAGCGCTTGGGCGGGTCGGACCATGGCCGCCGGTCCAATCCGCCCCGCCCCCAACATGCCGATTCTGATCATCTCGCCAATTTATTATCGTCTTGGGCCATGCCAAACAACTGCATCGGCCGCGTGAGGCGCCAAGGAAATCTGCCCATCTTCATAAGGTGACCGCAGCCGGCGACGGGCCGGATCGCCTGCTCCCGGCGGAACGCGCTCCGCCATGAGTATCGCCTTGTCAACATAATAAAAAATCACATGGCCCTGGCAGGGACGCTCGACGCGCCCGGAACGCAGTCCGGTCAATTCCCTGCCATTGGCCGAACATTGGGCAAACCTGTTTAGAACGCCACGATCTTGGGGAAGTTTTTTTCGGGGTCAATGTTCATGTCCCGCATGGCCTGGGCGACGATCTCGGGGCGGATGGCGCCGCGTTGGGCCAGGGCGTGCAGCGTCGCCAGCACGGTGCTTTCGGCGTCGATTTCGAAAAAGCGGCGCAAGTGTTCGCGGGTTTCGCTGCGGCCAAAACCATCGGTGCCCAGGGTGGTCAAACCGCCCGGAACCCATCGGGCGATCTGGTCGGGAACGATTTTCATGTAGTCGGAAACGGCGATGAAAGGACCGGTTTCTCTTTCGAGCAGTTGCTGGAGGTAGGGCTTGCGGGCGGGCTGGGTCGGGTGCAGCATGTTCCAGCGCGCGGCCAGCAGGGCTTCGTTGCGCAGATTCTTGTAGGAGGTGGCGCTCCAAACGTCGGCCGAGACTTCGTAGCGCGCCGCCAGAATTTCCTGGGCGCGCAGGGCGGAATGGATGAGGCTGCCGCTGCCGAGGAGGTGGGCCCGGTGTGGCTGGCCCTGCGGGCCGGGCTTGAATTTGTAGAGGCCCTTGATGATCCCCTCGGCGCAATCCGGCGGCATGGCCGGCTGGGGATAGGCTTCGTTGTAAAGGCAAAGGTAATACATGATTTCCTCGCCGTCCTCGAACATCCGTTTCATGCCCTCGCAGATAATGGCCGCCACTTCGTAGGCGAAGGCCGGATCATACACGTAAAGAGTCGGAATGGTGGAGGCGCTGAGCGGGGAATGGCCGTCCTGGTGTTGCAGCCCCTCGCCGTTGAGGGTGGTCCGGCCGGAAGTGGCGCCGAGCAAAAAACCCTTGGCCCGGCTGTCGCCCGCCAGCCAGAATTCATCGCCCACCCGCTGCGGGCCGAACATGGAGTAGTAAATATAGAAGGGAATCAGGTTGACGGCGTGGTTGGCGTAGGCCGTGCCCGCCGCGACAAAGGAGGCCATCGCGCCGGCTTCGGTGATGCCTTCTTCCAGAATCTGCCCGTCCTTGGCTTCGTGGTAGTAGCTGAAGCCGGCCTCCTTGTCCACCGGCTCGTAAAGCTGTCCCTTGGAGGAGTAGATGCCGATCTGGCTGAAGAGCGGATCCATGCCGAAGGTGCGCGCTTCGTCGGGTATGATCGGCACGACCCGCCGGCCCACCTGCGGGTCCCGCGCCAGAATGGTGAGGAGGCGGACAAAACTCTTGGTGGTGGAGGCCTCCCTCGCGCCGGAACCCTCGAGCAATTCCGGGAACGCCTCCAGACGCGGCGTTTTGAGCGGCGCGGCCTTGACCTCGCGCTTGGGGACGAATCCGCCCAGCTTCCGGCGCCGTTCCAACAAGTACTTCGTTTCGGCCGAATCCCGGGCCGGGCGAAAGAAGGGCGTGTCAACAATATCTTCATCGCCAATCGGCACGTCGAAGCGCGCCCGGAACTCGCGCAGCTCCTTTTCGTTCATTTTCTTCTGCTGGTGGGAAATATTGCGGCCTTCGCCCGCTTCCCCCAGGCCGTAGCCCTTGACCGTCTTGGCCAGAATGGCGGTGGGGCCGCCCGGGTGTTCCACGGCGGCCTTGTAGGCGGCATAAACTTTGACCGGATCGTGGCCGCCGCGCACCAGGCGGGTCAGGTCGTCGTCGCTCAGATGGTCCACCAGCCGGAGGAGCTGGGGATATTTGCCGAAGAAATGGCGGCGGATGTAGCTGCCGGGGGCGACGGTGTATTTTTGGAAATCTCCGTCCACCGCCTCATCCATGCGCTTGAGCAACTGGCCCGATTCGTCCCGGGCGAAGAGGTCATCCCAGGCCGAGCCCCAGATGACTTTGATGACATGCCAGCCCGCGCCGCGAAAAACGCCCTCCAGTTCCTGGATGATCTTGCCGTTGCCGCGCACCGGGCCGTCCAGGCGCTGTAAATTGCAGTTGACAACCCAGGTGAGGTTGTCCAGCCCCTCCCGCGCCGCCAGGCTCAGGGCCCCGAGGGTTTCCGGCTCATCGGCTTCGCCATCGCCCACGAAGGCCCAAACCCGCGGTTCCTGCTCCGTTTGCAGCAGGCCGCGCGCCTTGAGGTAGCGGACAAAGCGCGCCTGGTAGATGGACATGATGGGGCCCAGACCCATGGAGACGGTGGGAAATTGCCAGAAATCAGGCATCAAATAGGGATGCGGGTAGGAAGACAGCCCGCCGCCCTCGCCCAGTTCGCGCCGGAAATTGTGCAGTTGGCGCTCGTCCAGGCGGTACTCCAAATAGGCGCGGGCGTAATTGCCCGGCGAGGTGTGCCCCTGAAAATAAACAAGGTCGGCGGGCCATTTATGATGGTCGCCGCCGCGGAAGAAATGGTTGTAGGCCACTTCGTAAAGCGTGGCCATGGAGGCATAGCTGGAAATATGGCCGCCCACCTCGGCTCCCTCCCGCTGGGCGTTGACCACCATGGCCATGGCGTTCCAGCGGGCCAGGCTCTTGATGCGCCGCTCCACTTCCCGGTTGCCGGGATAATGCGGCTCGGCTCCGGGCGGGATGGTGTTGATGTAGGGCGTCCTGACCGGCTGCGCCGCCGCCGACCCCGCCGAGCGCAGGCGCAGAATCAGGTCGTTGCGCAACAAACGGGCCACTTCCGCGTCCAGGTTTCCAAGCCCCGCCTCAATGGTCCCCTCCAGCGCGCTGACCAAACTGTGATCGGACGGGCCGGGCGCCCTGGGCGGCGGGGCCGGCCGGACCGCGGCGGCGGGCCGGCGGGATTTAGGTCTGCTTTGCAAGTTCAATGTTTACGGTTTAAAGTCCGGGCATGCGCTGCGCTCATACCCTGGTTGGATTCTAAAGTTCCTTGTTCAAAGTTCAAAGTTTTTTTTGACAAGTTTCTTTTGGCGGTCGTAACACGACACCTGCGCCTTCGGGCCGGCTTCCAGCCTGCCGGTTCCGGGGGCATCCCTGCCCCCGGTGCGATTAAGATTAGGAAGAGTGTTCAAGATTGGATGCACGGCAGGCCCCCCTGGGGTCGGGAAGTGAAATTAGGTGAAATTGAGTGAAAACAAGCGGCATGGTTTGAACCGCCAAATACTGCAAATACGCGAACCCCGAACTCCAGTGGTTCCGCCGTCGCCCGGCGTGGCCGAGCTTCCGCCGTCGTTAAAACTTTGGCGCACGAGATGGCGGACAACGGAGTGATGGAGTGATGGGTGCGGTGGTTCAAAAAAAAGGTGCTTTGATTTACCTTGATTAGCTTTGTGGGTCTTAATTTTGAAAACTCATTTCGCAGCGTAAATTGTTCATGCACAGGCACTTGGCTTTGTTTTCCGACAATGGTTTGACGGGGTTTGACCGGGGTTTGACCGGGGTTTGACCGGCTGGGGGTCGCAGGCAGAAGGCAGCGTGCCAGGAATCCTGGTCCCGCCGCCGTCCCATGCCGCTGTGGCCGTTCCCCTTTTCACTATGCAAATTTTAGCATATAAATCAGGGCCGTCAACGGAAATATGTGGATTTTCGCAAGGCGCTGAGCATTAGATACTGAGGCCTGGAAATTATGGAGGATAAACTATCCATGGAAGACGGCAGGGCGAGACTCGTTCGAGCCGTGGCTTTCTCTTAAGAAATCGAATATCGGCTCGATCCCGATGAATCGGGACCCTGCCACCCAGGACGGACGCATTGCACTGCACGGGGGATGGAGGATGGCGGCTGAGTTGGGGCGGCCGGCCGCAAGGCTCCGAGCGGCGAATTGCTTCCCAATAGGTCGGTGTCCTCTGCGCCTAATCTCCTTGCGGCCGCCTCATTGGGAGCTGATGCGGTAAAAGCGAGGCGCAGTGCCCGGCTGAAAGGGTTCGCTGAAATAATACGCGCCGTTGGTCAGGGCGAGGCTTTGCAGTGGCGTCCAAACGGGGCCGGCGAGATTGGTGCAGGCTTGCACCACGATGGGGATATTGGTGGTGCCGGTGATGTTGAACCCAAATAGACCGTTCCGCACGCCAAAGCTGCCGTCGCCGGTTTGAATCAGCGGGTTCCAGAGCACGGCCGGCCAACCGTCGAAGGAATTGCTCCAACCAGTGGTGCCTGGCAGATAATAGAACGTTACGGGGCCAGGCACGAACACGGCGTCGCCAAGCGTGGGGGCGCTGCCGTCGAAATAGACGCTGGTTAGGCGGATACAGTCGTAATACGCCAAATCGCCGATGCTGGTGACGCTGGCGGGTATCGTGATGATAGTGAGGTTGGAGCAGCCATTGAAGGCAAAAGAACCGATGCTGGGCACGCCGTTGGCGATCGTGGCGTTTGTCAGGCTCGGGCAGTAAGCGACCGCATAACCTCCAAAGTTAGTGATCGTGCCCGGAATCGTCAGACTGTTCACAAGGGTTCCACAGAACGCCCCTGCCCAAAGAGTGGTGACGGTGCCTGGAATGGTGTAGCTGCCAGCGATTCCACCCGGGTATTGAACGAGTGTGGACCCACTCTTGTCATATAGAACGCCATTTATACTGCTGTAAAACGAATTCTGTGAATCCACGTTTATCGCTGTCAGGCTGGAGCACCCACCCGACACACCGGGACCGCCCATGTTGGGGGCTGCTCCGAACGCCACGCTCCCGATGTCGGTGACACTGGCCGGAATCATGACGTTCGTCAGGCTGGAGCAGTCACAGAACGCCCCCTCACCAATGCTCGTGACGCCATTGGCGATCGTCGCGTTGGTCAGGCTGACGCACGATTCGAAGGCATAATCCCCGATGTCAGCGACGCTGCCGGGAATGGTGACGCTGGTCAAGTTGGAGCAGCCAGCGAACGCCCACTCCGCGATGCTGGTGACCGGCAGGCCGGATATGTTGTTCGAGATGATGACAGCCCCGCCGGGGCCGACGTAAGCTCTGATGGTG
This sequence comes from uncultured Verrucomicrobiae bacterium, assembly GCA_963707025.1. Classification (GTDB taxonomy): domain Bacteria; phylum Verrucomicrobiota; class Verrucomicrobiia; order Limisphaerales; family Palsa-1400; genus JBEKOF01. The sequence continues at coordinate 384,781 of CAVPOM010000018.1, forward strand.
ATTTCCCCGCCATTGGTCATGTAAACGAATTGGGCTTGCACCGCCGGCACCTCCAACAGCGCGCCCATTAAAGCAATCATGCCGCCAAGAATCATGTTTTCCATTTAAACCTCTTGTCTGTTCATTTCACTTCTTCACCCTGCCTTGTCTACCGAAAACTGGTGAGGCCGCCAATATACCCGTAGGCGTCGCAAAACCCAAATCCATAAACCTGGAGTTCAAAAGGCTCGGCACTTGTGACCTTATGCGTACCCCAAGCCACCGGGACGCGGGCTCCGGAATAGACACTGCTCCCAACCTGTAGGAAATTTGTCCCTGCCACGTTCGTGCTATCCAAGTCGGTCGCTGATATCGCTGATTGTGGCACAATGAGATTCACAGCCATCCCACAGGAAATTGGAAAAAAGTGTTGGCTTGACCATTTGAACCTGCCACAAGGCAGGCATGAAAAACAAAAAAATCAAACCAACACGGTCCCGGTTTAACGTTTTGCGCCAGATTTGCAATCTCATTCCTGCGCATGAAGTCTCCAAAATAGCGCGGGAGACCGGGGCTCTGGATAAGTCGCGCACCTTCAGTCCGTGGAGTCACACGGTCAGTTTGCTGGACGCGCAACTCACCCATTGCATCGGACTCAACGATCTGTGCGACTCGCTGCAATTGCATTCCGGGCCGCTGTCCACTTTGCGCGGCGCCAGCGCCCCCAGCCGCAACGGCCTCTCCCACGCCAACCGGGAGCGTCCGGCCCAGATGGCCGAACAACTCTTCTGGCGGGTCCTGGAGCATTTGAAAGCACAGACGCCCGGCTTTGCCGCGGGCCAGCGCCGTGGCCCCGCCTTCCGTTTCAAGATGCCCATCCATGTGATTGATAGCACGACCATGGAACTGGTGGCCAACTGCCTGGACTGGGCCAAGCACCGCCGGCGCAAGGCCGCCGCCAAAACCCATATGCGGTTGAATCTGCAGAATCTTTTGCCCGGTTTTGTCATTGTGGACACTGCCGCCGAGCACGACAACCGACGGGCGCGGGAACTGTGCGCCGACTTGAAGAGCGGCGAAATCGCCTTGTTCGACAAGGGTTATGTGGACTTCGGCCACTTGCGGGATTTGGACGGGCGCGGGGTCTTTTGGGTGACGCGGGCCAAGGAGAACATGGGCTATGAGGTGGTGCGGAAAATGCCCGCCTCCAGAGACCCGAAGATTTTGCGCGACGAAGTGATCGTCCTGAGCAACGAGAACAAACCCGCGCCGGAGTTGATGCGCCGGGTGGTGGCGCTGGTCGAGATTGATGGAGAGGAACGGGAAATGACCTTCCTGACCAACAACCTGGAGTGGAGTCCGCGCAGCGTGGCCGACCTTTACCGCTGCCGCTGGCAGATCGAAGTCTTCTTCAAACAAATCAAGCAGACCTTGCAGTTGGCGGATTTTCTGGGCCACAACGCCAACGCCGTGCGCTGGCAGGTGTGGACGGCGCTGTTGACCTACGTGCTGTTGCGCTACCTCAGTCACCTCTCCAACTGGGCGCACAGCTTCACCCGGCTGTTCACGATTTTGCGGGCGGCGCTCTGGGAGAAATATGATCTGCTCAATTTGCTGGCGTGCTATGGGACAGCAGGCGGCAGCTTTCGCCACTTGGCGCGGCCCGAGCAGGCGTATTTCCCCGGCTTCCAATAAAGCTATGGGACAGCACACGCGCCCAAACAGGCGCATACCAAACCCAAAAGCCAAACTCGGAAAAATCAAAATCTCATTTTACCCCGAAGACCAATTAAACCCTTGCAAATGAACAGGTCAGCACCAGACTTTTCCCCTTATGAGACGGGTGTGAATGAGATTCAAAAAAGTTTCGTATGGAAATCCGTTCGCGTCGAGATAGGCTGGAATAACGATTGTGTAAGAGCTCAAATAATGACCTGCTGGCGGCAACAACATCTCCAGAGGATCTCCTTACGTGTTGTCATTCGTACTCTCGAAGAGAGCGCCATTGGCGAATTGGGCCACTTGGATGCGATTGTTGGCCTGAAATTCAACCCACCCATCCAGGATCGTGTCAAAGAATTGCGCCGCTCCAAGGTTGTTGGTAACCGCGCCGTTTTTGGTCGTTACGATCACGACTGTTTCATCATTAGCAGCGAGGACGCGAAAACTGTCCCCGTTGGTGCGACCAGCGAAGGAAAGAGCCAACGCTTGTGTTCCCCACGAAGCGACAGGGAGCTGCTCCTGCACAAGGGGATTCTCATACTGAGTGTTGGTATCAGGCACATAGGCAGCATTCGCACCGGCGAATACTGCAATTGGATTCGTCGAAGTGATCACGGTGCCGGTCACATCGTTTGTACAGGTCGTGCTGTTGATTTCATAGGCTTGTCCTTGGTTCAGGTTTATGCTGTACCTGTTCGTTCCAGAGGAGACCGCCAGATTGGCGTTCGTTGAAGGTGTGATCCAGACGGTCGTATTGTCCGCAGTTGCTAAAATTGCAAACTGGGAATAATAATCATAGGGGCTGTTGTCCAAACCGTATTCGTAGGAAGGATGGGCCATGAGACAGTAATTTGTTCCCATCATCGGCGTCGGATAAGCGGTAAAGGCCCAGCTTTCTTCATCATAATAGCACACCGCGTATGCGCTCACTGGCAGGTCAGACGTGATATGAATGCCATAGTTTGTAGAAGAATCATAGCCGTAATTGTAAATAATATCGCCAATCGAAATGCCAAAGTTAGTCACCGTCCCGGCGGCAAGCGGGAAGGATTGGGCTCCGTAACCAGCAGTTGTTACCGTTATCGTATTTGTGACCTGAGTCGAAATATAAAGAGACCATTGAGCGCCGGTATGCAAATAGTCAGGAACCACTGTCGCCATAAACGCGACCCAGAAGTCGGTTCCGGCGGACGGAAAACCGATGGTGTAAAAGCCTTGGGCGTTGGTCGCGTTGGTCACGTACAGGGTGGTCAGCCCCGGCGCGTTGGTCAAAACCCATTGCCAGGAGATCGGCGGCGCCAGATTGGTCGTGTAAAAAACATCCCACATGCCGTTCGTGGCGGTAATGTTGGAAGGCTGATGAATCACGAACTCAGCCGTCGTCCCGTTGGCCAGCGCGAAGTTCGTCAGGTACAAATCATCCGGCAAGTACAACGGCAATCCGTAACTGGACACGCCGCCGCCCGAGGAATTGGTCCAGCCATTTGTCGGCAGCGGCGGCGGGTCACCGGCAATCATTGCGCCCATCCCGCCGTTGTTTGTGGCAGTCGCCGCCACGGAGGCCCAATACGAGGGGTAATCCCAATTCCGGTCGTCAATGACAAACATTTGGTTGCTGGCCGGTCCATACCCATAGACCGGCAATTGCGGAAGCCAGTCCACCGGCCACGGCGGCATGTTCAGTTGCGCGCTCCAAAACGTTCCGCTGGCGGGCACCGTGGAAAGTGGCGCCAGCGTGTCCGATTGGTTGGTGAATCCGCCGACCAGGATTTGGGCGCGGCAAACCTGGAGTGGGCCGGGCAACAAGCCTGCCAGAATGAGAATGCCAACGCCGAATGAAGCGTTTAAAGTTTGCGTCTTTACCTTCCTTGGATTGCGATTTCTTGAAACCATGATTCGTAACCCAGTTGATAATATCGCCCAGGCATCGTGTGGAAAGCTCCCCTATTCTTGGCAATTACTGCCCGTTTGTTGGCCTTTTCGCCATCGGGGCCAGGGCGGTTTGGCGGGCGCAGATGTTCAGAGGCATCTGAATCTTCGAGGGTGGATGAGACGGGCCGCATGGCGCGGCCCACGGCACACGGGCGCGGCTGGCTCTTGCAGGGTCAATTGGAAAGAATTAGCGCTACGCGGAGCTAGAGCAATTTCATGAAAACTGTAGCCGCGTGGAAGCCGACCGAACGGCCTCCTCTCCCCGGCCCTCTCCTCCTGAGGAGGAGAGGGAGGAGCTTCGTTGTGGCTACATGATTTTTTGATCCGCTCTAAGAAAGCTCGACCTCACCCCGGCCCTCTCCTCCCAGGAGAGGGAGAACACACGGGAAGTTGCCCTTCATGAGCCAGCCGCGGCATCCCGATTCGGAATCGGGACGTGCGCTCCCCGGAATCGCCGTCGGGCGATGGGGTGGTCAGAGTTGGGTGACTTTGAGGCCTTTTTTCTTGAGGAGTTCCACCACGCCCTCAGCACCCACCAGATGGGCGGCGCCAACAATGACGATGGCGTCTTTGCCGCCGCGCAGCAGTTCCTCGATCCTGGGCACCCAAGTTTTATTGCGATCGGCCACCAGCCGCTTGTAGATGGCCGGGGCCTCGAACAGCGCCTCGTTCAACAGTTTTTCGATGGCGGCGCTGTCTCCGGCTTGCCAGGCTGCAATGATGTCGCCGTACATCTGCCGGGTCTTGTCCAGGTCCTTGAGCGAGGTTTTCATGACCAACTCGTCCTCGTCCGGCGCAAAGCCGGTGATAAGGTCAATCTGGAAATCCACCGTTTCCAGGCCGATGAGCTGCTTGCCCTCCTTGACCGCGCGATGGGCGAAATATTGGTCCACCCCGTTGGCCGGATCGGCCCCCAGCTTGGTCAGTTCGACGATTTCCAACATCATGGCGGCCATGGCCGGTTTCATGGATTGGAGCAGTTCCAAGGGCAGGCCGCTCTGCCGGGCGTGGTTGGTGAAGGCGGCATAGGTCTGGGCGGAGAGGTGCTGCTGGAGCGTTTCGCCCGCGGGCAGTTGGGCCTTGCTCATGAGCTGGATTTGAACTTGCGGCTCTTCCAGCTTGATAACGTCGGTTTCAAAGACGGCGACTTGCGCGTTGCTGAAGGCCGCTTCGAGCGGCGCGGCCAGCGGAAAATTTTCCGGCTTCAACACATGAACGGAACCCAGCAAGTAAACGACGTTGCTGTGGCCCTGGATCCTCCATAACGAATGGTGGTTGGTGGTGGTGGAAGGGTTGTCCTGCGCGGCCAGCGGCTGCAACGCGAAAAAGGCCAGGAGCAGATTTGCCGCGATGAATTTGATGCTGCGTTCCTGCATGGCGCCAAGGCTAAACGCCCGCCGGGTTGGTGGCGAGCAAAAAGCCAAGTCAGTGGAGAAGCTCGACCTCACCCCGGCCCTCTCCTCCAGGAGAGGGGGAAATATCCGCCGCCCTCGCCAAAGGCCCGCGCTGGGATTTGCCGGACATGCATCAGCCCAACCCGAGGCGGGCGAGGTCCGTTCCTTCTCCCAGGGGGAGAAGGTTAGGATGAGGGCGAGCCGCCAAGAATTCTGTGCTGCGCCCGCAGAGGGCTTGATGTGGGGGAAAGGTTTGTTTTGCCAATCCAAACCGGCACACTGACGAAAGATTTGAATGGCCGGCCATGAAATGCCTTGATTTAACCCTGCCCGGCGCGTCGGCCAATTTGGCGTGCGACGAGGCGTTGCTGGAGGCGTGCGAGGACAGCCCCGATGCGGAGATGCTGCGTTTTTGGGAGCCGCGCCATTACTTCGTCGTGCTGGGTTACGCCAATCGGGCGGAGGCGGAAGTCAATCTGGCCGCGTGCCGGGAAGAGAAGGTGGGGATTTACCGGCGGTGCAGCGGCGGGGGCGCGGTGTTGCAGGGGCCGGGCTGCCTGAACTATGCGCTGATTTGCAATCTGGCCGCCCGTCCGGAGCTGCACAGCATCCCCGGCGCCAACGGCCATATCATGGCGCGGCAGCGCCAGGCCATGGCGGGCGTTTTGGGGCGGACGGTGCGGGTGGAAGGCATCACGGATTTGGCGGTGGACGGCCGGAAATTTTCCGGCAACGCGCAACGGCGCAAACGGCAGGCGCTGATTTTTCACGGCACATTTCTGCTGCACTTCAACCTGGCCATGATGGAAAAGTTCTTGCCCATGCCGTCGCGCCGGCCGGAGTACCGGCAGGAGCGGCCGCACGCGCAATTTCTGACCAACCTGGAGGTGCCGGCCGGGCTGATCAAAGGCGCCTTGCGGCAAGCCTGGTCGGCCGCCCAATCCTGCGAGCTGCCGCCGGTCATCCCGCCCCGCCTGGAGCAGAAATACGCGGCGGAGGAGTGGAACAGGAAGTTCTAGTTGACGCTACAGTTGCTTGTCAAAACCTCCTGAATTGTTACGCTGAACTCGAACGACGGCTCGCTTCCGCAGCTCAATTGGATGGAGCTACCGCCTCCCAAGCGGTAGATCCCGGTTCAATTCCGGGCGGGGGCGCCATCTTTTTCCTGGTTTTCCGATGTCCGGTGGAAATACGATTCGGGCCAACGGAAAACGCAGTTCGGAGAATACTATGATTGCCGAAGAATTGAGGAAGACTTGTCCCGTCATGCCACGAGCGCTGCGAACTCAGGGTCTGAAAACCTCACTGGCCCATTCCAGCCCTGGTTCAGCTCGCTTATTCAGTTTGGCCGGCGGTTTCGCGCTGACGGTTGTTCGGGCTGTCGGCGTCCTGATGTTGGCAGGGATGCCGGCGTTGAGAGCGGGAACGACCGTCGAGTGGAAAGGCGGCGCGGGCAATTGGGAAGAGGCAACGAGGTGGGGCGGAGCGCTGCCGTCGCGAACGTCTGAGGCGCGGATCAACGGCACGCCCGAGCAACCGAGCCAGGTGACGTTGTCCGCCACCGATGCGCTGCTGAGCCGGTTGGGTGTTGGCGATGGCGGCAACAGCCGGGCGTCGTTGGTCCTGGATGGTCCTTCCCTGGCGATTACTGCAGGCTGCGATGTCGGCAAATACGACGGCTCGGAAGGCCGCCTCTTGCTCAAGTCGGGACGTCTTTTTGTCAATACCATCTTCGTTTCCGGCGGCGGCGGCCCCGGGATGAGAGGACGGGGGGTTGTCGAAATTCAAAACGGCAGCATGGTCACCAAGTCCATCTTAATGGGGCTGTCTTCCGGCAGCCACTGCACGCTGCGGATGGTCGGTTCAAAAGCCTCGGGGGTGCTGGTGGAAGACGGTTTACGCGTGGGCGTTTATAATTACTTGAGCCTGGAAAGCAATCCCCCGCCGAGCACGAGTGAATTGGATTTCGAGCTGGATGCCGATGGCGTCACACCCGTCTTCACGTGGGGCAAGACCGAGGGGCGCGTTTATTTTCCTGTTCCCGATGGCAAAGGCAATGGCGTGGGAACATGCCAATTGCGAATCGGCCTGCTCGCCGCGCCGCCATCGGGCGACATTCTTCTGGTCGGTTCGGCCAACCCGTGCGAGGGCGGGTTCACCGGATTGGCAGGGGGCGCGCCGGTGCGGGCGGAGTTTGCGGGCAAAGCTTACGAGTGGACACTTACCTATCGAGGTGGCCCAAAGAAATGCGATATCCTGTTGACGAATGCGCGTGTCGCCGATGCCGGAGGCAGAATGACTCCTTACGTGACAGGAAAACCCGCAAAGACTTTCCGCATTGACCCGGCCCTTGTGCAATCCAGCTACCGGGAGTTTTACCGGCAGTGGGATGCGCAGTCACCTCCGCTGGGCAGCGGCACGTTGGCGTTTCCCGGAGCCGAAGGCTATGGAGCGTATTCTAAAGGCGGACGCGGCGGGAAAATCTTCATCGTAACCAATCTCAGCGACTCCGGACCAGGCAGCCTGAGAGAAGCCATCGAGGCGAAGGGACCGCGCACGGTGGTTTTCGGAGTGGGCGGCATCATCGAGACGACTGGCCTCGACGTTCGCGAACCATACCTCACCGTCGCCGGCCAGACGGCTCCCGGCGATGGAATTTGCATCAAGAAAGGCGCGGGCAACGCCAACGCATTCGATGTCTCGCGGACGCACGATGTGGTCCTGCGCTATCTGCGTTTTCGCGCCGGCAACAACACCGGCGACGTGCGCTGCGAATCCTTCCGCATCTCCGACAGCGAGAATGTCATCGTTGACCACTGTTCGAGCAGCTGGGGCAATCCGGAAACATTCTCCGCCGCCGGGGCGGTGGACCGTTGCACGGTGCAATGGTGCATCATGTCCGAAGGGAATAACGCCCAGGATCACGCCTTTTCAACCATCATAGCGGGAGACCGCAGCACGTGGCATCACAATCTATTCGCACACATGCGCAGTCGCGTTCCGCGCTGGGGAGACATCACGGTGCAATGCGACTTTCGTAATAATGTCATCTATGACTGGGGCAGTACTTGCGGTTATGGAGACATCCGCACCCTGGATTACGTCAGCAACTACCTTCGCGCAGGCCCCTCAACCACGCAACGTCCGCCGTACTTCATCATTGACCCGAAAGTCGCCCTGCCAGCCTCCTTATATTTGGACGGAAACATCATGACCGGAATGCCCAACGTCACCAGCGACAATTGGAAAGGTGTAAATGGACCACGAGTATTGCAAGCGTCGTCGCCGTTCTCCGCGCCCCCGGTGCGGACGCAATCGGCGCAGGAAGCCTTTGAACTGGTGCTTCAAAACGCCGGAGCGACTTTGCCCAAACGCGATGCTGTGGACGCGCGAGCCGTTTCCGATGCGCGCAACGGCACCGGCAAGATCATCAATAACGAGAGTGAGGTTGGCGGCTGGCCCGAATATAAGTCAGGCAATCCTCCGGTCTGTAGCGCCAACGACGGCATTCCGGATGAATGGAAGAAGGCGCACGCGCTCCCGTTGAACGATCTGAATGTGGCCAATGCGGTGAACGCCGAGGGATACACGGAGGTGGAGGTGTATTTGAATTCGCTGGTAGGAGATTGAGCCTCGGCTTAATGCGCTCGGTGCTTGAATTCAACTGTCCTTCCCTCGTTCGTGTAACAGCAAGGCTCTCCACATGCCCCGACACCAATTGGGTCATCTCCAACATGCGGACTTGTTTTTTCGGACATCACTTATGATAATCGAAGAACTGATGGCTATTTTATACCTCATCATGAACTAATAAGGGGGAAGGAGCTGGTTATTAGCACCAAGTAGCGTATTCGATGAGCAGGGCAGACTTTGCCTGAATGAGAGGATCATGACAGCTTCTGGATGGATAGGCTTGTGCCACAGGAAATGATGGCACAACAGTTATGAAATGGCACCAGCAGGGACATCATGCAAACCTTGCGACGGCCATGTTTTGCCCAAAACCTCCTGGAGGAAGGCCCCGCCTCCGCCTTCTTCGATGCTCCCGGCCCGGCCACGTTGAGCACCTTGATGCCGTGATCCTGGATAAAACGGCGCAGTTCGATTTCAGGGGATAATTGCCTGAGAATGACCTGTTTTGTCATTGACTGCAAATCCCTGCCTGCCTTACAAATTCCGCCATGACAAATATCACAAGTTTAACCTCAACCCAACTCAACCAAATTATCGCCATCAAGCAGAAGATTGAGGCTCTCCAAGGCCAAATCGAATCAATCGCTGGTGGCGGAGGCGAAATTCCAATCCCGTCAGCCGAAGAGGCGGCCGCTCCCGCCAGGCGCAAATATCACATGACCGCCGCCCACAAGCGTAAACTCATTAAAGCCCTGGTGCGGGCGCGGAAAATACGCTGGGCAAAGGTCAAAGGGAAGGCGAAGGGCAACTCAAAGCCGGCCAGGATGAAATATCGGCGCGCCAGTCCGGCGTTGAGGGCCAAACTCTCTGCCGCAGCCAAAGCGAGATGGGCCAGGGTGAAGGCGGAAGGGAAGAAGACGCTTTAGCCGAAATCAAGGACGAGTTGGATGCTGGCCGGCCATGATGTGCAGCACAGGCGGGAGGAATTACTGTAGAGGAAGTTCCAGCGGGGCAAGAGAACGGGCGGAACCCGATGGATTCCGCCCTGGCATTTCCGCGAAATGTGATTCGGGAAAAGTTGGCTCGCGAAGGATTATCGCGAATACTGACGGCCGCGTCCGCCGCCGCCGCCGCCGCCGTAACCGCCGCGGGAACCGCCGCCGCCGCCGGAACGCTCTTCGCGGGGACGGGCTTCGTTGACGGTCAGATCACGGCCCTGGATGTTCTTGCCATTGACCTGGGCGATGGCGGCCTGGGCGCCTTCCGGGGTGGCCATGGTGACAAAGGCGAAGCCGCGGGGACGGTTGGTGGAACGATCCATCACCAGGTTGACTTCCGAGACGGGGCCGCAGGCGGCAAAAAGGTCCTGCAAGTCGTTTTCGGTGGTGTCAAATGAAAGGTTCCCGACATATAGTTTGGTATTCATACTTCTAATTTCAATTACTTTACTTCAGATAGATTAAGATTACTGCGCTTCCAACGGTTCCCGACGATCGGGTCTCAATCACCACTGAACAAAGTTCACTTGGAGAATTCCCATAGCGGATTCGTAGAATGATCTAATCTGCCCATCAACATGACAGATGGCGGGCCGAATGCAAGCAAAAAATTGACCCGAATGGGATGGCCGCGCATAACACGCTCCGCGCCAATGGCTTGCGCGCGAATTAAAGGCGGCTGAAATCAGCCCCGGCCGGCTGCGCTCACACTCTTTATTGATTCTCCTGCTGACAAAGGGAGGGGGGAGCGGGTAGTTTGGGGGCATGGCGCAACTAATCACATTGGGACATTCGCCAGACCCGGATGACGCCTTCATGTTTTACGGGCTGGCCAGGGAGTTGATTCCGAGGCACGGGCTGGAGTTCCAGCTTATTCTCCAGGACATCCAAACCTTGAATGAGCGGGCGACGCGCGGGGAACTGGATGTTTCGGCCATCAGCTTTCACGCCTACGCTTACGTCAGCGGGCAATACGCCCTGCTGCCCAGCGGGGCCAGCATGGGGGACGGCTACGGGCCCCTGCTGGTGGCGCGACGCGCGTTGGGGAAGACGGAACTGGCCGGCAAAAAGATCGCCGTGCCCGGCACGATGACGAGCGCGTTCCTGGCCCTGCAGCTCTGGCTGGAACGTCCGGCGGCCGGGCTGAATTATGTGGTGGTGCCGTTCGACCAGATTTTTCAGGCGGTGCGCAGCGGCCAGGCGGAGGCCGGGCTGATCATCCACGAGGGCCAGTTGACTTACCAGAGCCAGGGGCTGGAGTTGTGCCAGGATTTAGGGGCGTGGTGGAAGGAGGCGCAGGAGGGGCTGCCCTTGCCGCTGGGGGGCAACGTGGTGCATAAGCGGCTGGAGCCGGCGACGCGGCGGGTCATCGCGGAGATTTTAAAGGCCAGCATCCAATTCGGCCTGGAACACCGGGCCGAAGCGGTCGGGCACGCCTTGCCCTACGCGCGGGACATGGGCCGGGAGCGGGCGGAGCAGTTTGTCGGGATGTATGTCAATCATTGGACGCTGGATTACGGGGAGAAAGGGCGGGAGGCGATCCGGCGGTTTCTGCGTCTGGCGCACGAGCGGGGGCTGGTGCCGCGGGCGCCGGAGCCGGAGTTCGTGGTTTAAAGCCGGCGCGGCGTCAGGTTTCCCCGGGCAGGCTCCGGGCCGCCAGGGCCTGGAGCGCCTGGCCGGTCAGCCGATGCACCGTCCAATCCGCCATCGGCAGCGCGCCCAGGGAATGGTAGAAGTCAAGCGAAGGTTTGTTCCAATCCAGCACCCACCATTCAAACCGTCCGCAATCCCGCTGCCGGGCCAGGCGCGCCAGATATATCATCAGCGCCTTGCCGCAGCCCCGTCCCCGAAACCGCGGACGCACATACAAATCCTCCAGGTAAATCCCCGGCTTGCCCACGAAGGTGGAGAAATTATGGAAAAAAACGGCAAACCCGGCCGCCTCCCGCCCCAGGCGCGCCAGAATGACTTCGGCGGTGGGACGCCGGCCAAAAAGATGGCGCCGCAGCAACTTTTCCGTGGCGGTGACTTCATGGGCCAGCTTTTCGTAGGCGGCCAATTCGCGGATGAACTGCAGGATCAGCGGCACATCAGCCGGCCTGGCGGCGCGGATGCTAATTTTTCCTTTCATGACTTGGGACGACTTGATTGAGAATTTGTCATGGAAGATTTGTTATTGGTTATCGGAAGACGTTGTAAATGACAAATGACCAATTCGCAATGACCAGTTTTCAATCGTTTGCATCGCTTAAACCCTGCCCGGGTCAGAGCAGCGCCAAAACAAGTGAAATGGGCCCCTTGGCGGGACCAAGCCGCAAAAAACTCTTGCAAATTCCGGCCCGCCGGTTCAAGTTAGTGCCGTGCTGGTTTTGGGATGACAATTTCTTGAATCAAAGGAGAATGGCGCCGTTAATCGCGCCCGCTAATTTGCATGAGAATGACTGCCGTTCTGCGGAGGATGATGAGGCCGGCTGGTTGGCCGCTGTTGCCTGTTTTTGCGGCGGCCCTGGTCCGCCGCCGCCGTCTGGCGCTGCTGGCCGCGGCCGTGGTGCTGCCCTGCCTGTCCAGCCGTGCGGCGGCCGGATCGGGGGTCACGCTGGTTCACACTTTTTCCGCGCCCGAGTTGGCCTTCCCTTCGCCCGTAATGACCGCCGACGGGGCCAGTCCGGGAGCCAGGATGATCCTCGGCAACGGCGGGACCTTATATGGAACCACCACCACCGGCGGCCTCTATGGGGCGGGCATAATTTTTAGCCTGTCCACGTCCGGCAATTTGACGGATTTATACGATTTCCAGGGAATCGTGGACAGCGACGGCCTGGCATATTACGACCTCGGCTTGAACGAACTGACGCCCGGGCCCCGGAACTTCTTCTATGGCACAACCCAGCGCGGCGGGACCAACCGCAATGGCACCGTCTTTGAGATGGCGACCTCAGGACAAGAACTGGACCTTTATGTTTTCAGCGCGGAAGGGACCAATGCTTCCGGCAATATTTCCGGTTCCAACCCCGACGGCATGATTCCGACCGGCGCCCTGGTGGAGGGGACGAACGGCATTTTTTACGGGACGACCCAATACGGCGGGGCCAACGGCACCGGGACGATCTTTCAAATCACGCCCAACGGGGCCTTCACCAGCGTCTATTCGTTCAGCGCCTTGGGCGGCGCTAACTTCGACGCCAATGCCGACGGCGCCACGCCCAACAGTCTGACGCTGGGAACGGATGGCAATTTCTACGGCACCACCCAGGCGGGCGGCGCCAATGGATGGGGCACGTTTTTTCAGTTCACCACCGCCGGCGCGCTCACCCCGCTTTATTCCTTTGCCGCCACGGACAGTGATGCCGCCTCCCCGCAAGCCGCCCTGGTGCAGGGCGCCAATGGCAGTTTTTATGGCACGAGCACCTTCGGCGGTTCCGGTCTGAGCGGGACAATTTTTGCAATGACACCCTCCGGAGCGGAGAAGGTGCTTTATTCCTTTTCGGGCGGCAACGACGGCGGGCTTCCCAACGCCGCGCTGACCCTGGGATCGGACGGCAATTTCTATGGCACCACTGCCGGCGCGGGCGTGAACGGCAACGGCACGCTTTTTAAAATCTCCCCGGCGGGCGCGTTCAGCTCCATCTATTCCTTCGCGGCGTTGAATGCGAATTCTGAGAATCCAATCGGGGCAAATCCATCCGCCGCCCTGACCCAGGGCCGGGATGGCAATTTGTACCGGCAGTTGCCTGGCCGGCGGCGCCAATGGCACCGGCACGATCTTTTCTTACACCAATGCCGCTTTTGCCTCCCCTTACCAGCCGCCCTCGATCACAGCCCAGCCTCCGGCCAAATTGAGCGGGGTGGCCGGGATGTGGGTCACGTTGAACGTGGCGGCCAAAGGGGCACCGCCGTTGGGCTATCAATGGTTGGAGAATAAAACCAACCTGTTGAGCGACGGCGGCGACATCGCCGGTTCGGCGACCAGCGCCCTGGTCGTCGGCCCTCTCCAGGCCGGCGATGCCGGAAGCTATGCGGTGATCGTCACCAATGATTACGGCGCGACCAACAGTGCGACCGCGATTTTGACGGTGACGCCCGACACCAAGCCGCCCACCGTGGCCATCGCCTCGCCGGTGGCCAAGGCACGCACCAATGCGCCCGTCTTCAACGGAACCGCCTCGGACAACTCCCGGGTCACCAATGTGGCCTGGTGGCTGACCAATCTTAATGGCGGCCCAGTCCTGAGCAACACGGCCGCGCTGACGCGCGGGGGGTCCAACTGGTCCATCGCCGTGACGCCATTTCCCGGCACCAATGTTTTGGCGGTGCAAAGCGTGGATTCGTCGGGGCTGAAATCAAAAACCGCCGTCCAGACTTTCTTTTACAAAGTGACCAACTCATTGGGCCTCTGGGCGGGCGGCGACGGCCTCGGCTCCTTCAGCAGCCCGGCGGCTTCGGTGAAAAACGACCCGGTCCCGGCCAATGGCGCGGTCTTGAATATTGGGGAGGGGTATTCGATCACGGCGGTGGCGGACAAAAATTCCCTGTTCAGCAACTGGGTCGGCTCCTCGGACCTGGCCGGCTTCACCAACACCGGCGCCGTTTTGCACTTTGTCATGCAATCCAACCTGGTGTTGACAGCCAATTTCGCCACCAATTTCTTCCTGGCCGCGCACGGAACCTACAACGGCCTTTTCTTCAACACCAACGCCGTCGCGGCGGAATCCTCCGGCATGCTCAGGAGCCTGTTGCTGGGGACCAACGGCACCTTCAGCGGACATTTGTTGAAAGCGGGAACGACTTACACTCTCACGGGCCGCTTCGATGTTTCCGGGCGCTTCTCTGCCAGCTTCGGCCCCGCCTCCGCGCCCGGCGGGGTCTTGCAGGCCAACTGGACGGTGGACCGGGTGGCGCAGCAAATCGTGGGGACGGTTTCCAACACCCAATGGAATGCCAATTTGACGGCGGAGCTGGCCGGAACCAATCTGCCCTCAGCGGAGTACACCCTGCTGCTGGCGCCATCCGCCAGCGCGCCCGCCAATACGCCGCCGGGCGACGGCTATGCCGCGGTCACCAATCACCTCGGCAACGTAACCTTCCTCGGCCATCTGGCTGACGGAGCCTCGATCACTCCCTCCGCGGCTGAATCCCAGAACGGGGATCTGCCGGTCTATGCCAGCCTCTACGGAAACACCGGGCTGCTGCTGGGTTGGATCAACCTGGCCAATCTGGAGGCCGCTCCGCCGGGCAACACGCTGGCTTGGATTAAGAAGGCATCGCGCAGCTACCCTCCTTACACCAACGGGTTCACCAATACCTTGATCGTGCAGGGCGCGCCTTGGACCAATCCGCCGGCCAAAACGCCCGCCATCGCCTTGTCGGCAGGGCAGTTGGTCATTTCCAACGCCAACCTTTTCCTCCTCTTTACCAACGTGTCGGTCAGCACCAGCAACACCCTGGTCAAAGTTGGCGCTCAGCCGACCAATTCATTGACAGGTTCGATTGCGCCCAAGACCGGCCTGCTGACCTTGGCCTTTGGCAACGGCAAGACCACCACGCCGGGATTGGGCGCCGTCTTGCAGAATCAGACCAATGGCGGGGGATTTTTCCTTGGAACGACCAACGCCGGCATCATTTCCCTCCTGCCGCCGCAGTAAGACACAGGCCATTCCATACCGCCCGGGTGGAATCCCGATCCAATTCGGACTCGTCCCGCCAGGCCACTGGCCCGAAAGAAGTTCCGGCTTCGCCCCAATTCGCAGATTGCCCTCTTTGTTGAGGCCGATACACTCGGCGCTGTCCGCCATGTTATGAGCAAATTCTTTCATCAGTCTTTAGCCGCTGCCGCGGGCGCGTTGTTGACCTTGCTTGCCGGATGCCAGCACGAGCCTGTCCGCGATCCGGTTGCCGTTGTGCCGGCCGATTTAACGCTCTGGTATGATCATCCGGCCGGCAATAACAAGCCCATGGAGGAAGCCCTGGCCATCGGCAATGGCCGGATGGGCGGCTTGATCTTCGGCGCCCCGGCCCGGGAGCGCATCTCCATTAACGAGGACAGCCTTTGGACGGGAGACGAAAATCCGTCGGGCAACGACAACACGATGGGGGCCTATCAGGTCTTCGGCAATCTGTATGTCAACCTGCCGGGCCACACCAACGCCGGCGCCTATCGCCGCGACCTGGACCTGGCCACGGCGCGGGCGCATGTCAGCTATCAGGCCGGCGGCGTCCAATACCGGCGCGAGTTTTTTTGCAGCCATCCGGCCGGCGTGCTGGTGGCCCGGTTCAGCGCCGATCAACCGCAGCGCTACGCCGGCGCCATCGAACTGGCGGATGCCCATCGCGGAGTGGCTGTCGTGGACGGCGACCGGCTGATCGTTTCGGGCCAGCTCAACAACGGTCTCAAATATGAATGGCAGGCGCGGGTGCTGCACGAGGGCGGCTCGCTCCAGGCTCGCGGCGCCACTCTGGAGTTCCAAGATTGCGACAGTCTCACCCTCCTCGTGGCCGCGGGCACGGACTATGCCATGGACCATGCCAAAAACTACCGCGGCGAGGACCCGCATGGGCGGCTGACGGCGGCCTTGGAGGCGGCGTCGCGCCAAAGCTATGGCGCGCTTGCGGCCGGGCAGGAGAAGGATTTTCAAAGCCTCTTCAGCCGCGTCGCGGCGGACTTCGGACGGTCCACGCCCGCGCAACTGGCCGAGCCGACCGACCGGCGCAAACTGGCCGCCGCGCAGACGGTGGACCCCGGACTGGAGCAACTGCTTTTCCAATACGGGCGCTATCTGCTGATCTCGTGCTCGCGCCCCGGCGGGCTGCCGGCCAATTTGCAGGGGCTGTGGAACGACAACAACAGCCCGCCCTGGCACTCCGATTATCACGCCAACATCAATGTCGAGATGAATTATTGGCCGGCGGAAACGGCCAACCTGGGCGAGTGCCACCTGCCGTTCTTCGACCTGATGCAAAGCCAGTTGCCAGCGTGGCGCAAGACCAGCGCGCTCTCCCCCGACTTGAAGACGCCCGCCGGCGCCCTGACCGCGCGCGGCTTCGCCCTGCGCACCTCCCACAACATCATGGGCGGGATGGGCTGGAAATGGGACAAAACCGCCAATGCCTGGTACTGCCACCATCTCTGGGAGCACTACGCTTTCAGCCAGGACCAAAACTTCCTCCGCCACACGGCTTATCCCATCATGAAAGAAGTCTGCCAGTTCTGGGAGGATCATTTGAAGGAACTGCCCGATGGCCGGCTGGTGGTCCCCAACGGCTGGTCGCCCGAGCACGGCCCGGAGGAGGACGGGGTGAGTTACAACCAGGAAATGGTCTGGGACCTGTTCGACAACTATGTCCGGGCTTGCGATGTTCTTAGTATTGACGATGATTATCGCGGCAAAATCGCCGGGATGCGCGACCGGCTGGCCGCCCCCGGCATCGGCAGTTGGGGACAGTTGCTCGAATGGCTGACGGAGAAGAAGGACCGCCGCTATCCCGAACTGGACACGACCAACGACCACCACCGGCACACCTCCCATCTGTTCGCCGTTTTTCCCGGACACCAGATCACCCTGGCCCAAACGCCCGCGCTGGCGGCGGCGGCGAGAGTCTCGCTGGAGGCGCGCGGGACCGATCCCGGCAGCGACGTGCGCGAATGGTCCTTTGCCTGGCGCACCGCCCTCTACGCGCGGCTCCATGACGGGGAGAGCGCGCATCGCATGCTCCAGCAATTATTGTCCGCGCGCAACAGCGCGCCCAATCTTTTTGGCCTGCACCCGCCCGTGCAGTTGGACGGCAATTTCGGCGTCACGGCGGGAATCGCCGAGATGCTGCTGCAAAGCCACGAGGGGGAAATCCATCTCCTGCCGGCGCTGCCCGCCGCCTGGCCCGATGGCTCGGTCAAAGGCTTGCGCGCCCGCGGCGGATTCGAGGTGGGCCTGTTTTGGCGTGGCGGTCAATTGACTGCCGCCACCATCCGCAGCTTGGACGGCCAGCCCTGCAAAATTCGCTACGGAGTCAAGACGATTGATCTCAACTTGCACAAGGGCAAAACCACCCGGCTGGATGCGGACTTGAACGGATTGATTTAGCTGCGGTGAATTTCCACTTGCGCTCCCGGCTCCATTTTCAATCCCGCATCCCCGCCCCGCCACTGCCGGGTGAAGTCATGCAAATACAACAGTCCCGAGACCACGGTGAAGAGGCCCGCGCCGGCGGTGATAAAAGGCAGGGGCGCGGCGGGAAATTGGAGCAGCGTCCAGAGGACCGCGGTCATTTGCAGGACGGTGGCCAGCTTGCCGGGGAGGCGGGGCCGGGCCGTGAATTTGCCCCAGGCGCAACGGATGGCCACCATGCCGCCCAGCAGGATCAGTTCGCGGGTCACCACAATCGCGGCCAGCCACCAGGGAATTTGCGCAAAGCGCTGGCGGCTGTCAACACTCAGGATGACCAGGGCCGAAACGAGCAGCAATTTATCCGCCAGCGGATCGAGAATGGCGCCCAGCTCGCTTCTCTGGTTGTAGCGGCGGGCGATGTATCCATCCAGCGCGTCGCCCAGGGCGGCGAGGGCGAAGCAGCCGATGGCCGCCAGGCGATGGCCTTCGTTTCCAGTGTTGACATAGCTGATAATCTGGGCAACAAAAAGCGGCACGAATATAATTCGCGCGAGGGTGACTTTGTTGGCCGTCGTCAGGGTCATAATTGTTGCCATTGTCGCAATGCAGTTTAAGTTTACACCATAACGCATCCCATTTAAAGTTGAAAACATTCTTCATATTGACGGCGATTTCGGCCCTGGCCCTGGCGGGGTGTGTAGCCCTGAACGTTCCGGGATTCCTGGCTTCGCAAAATTTTGATGAGGTCAAACCGGGCGAACTGCCCCCCGCCTGGCTGGCGGGTGTCACGGGTCCCGGCCAGGCCCAATGGGCGGTGGTGGCGGACCCCGGCGCGCCGAGCGGTCCGAACGTCCTCCAACAATCGGGCCGGGCCAGGTTTTGCTGGTGTGTGCAGACCCATCTTTTGCTCCGGGACGGTTTTGTGGCCGTGAAGTTCAAGCCGGTTTCGGGCCAGGAAGACCAGGCCGGCGGGCTGATCTGGCGCTGGCAGGACGGCGACAATTACTACGTGGCGCGCGCCAACGCGCTGGAGAACAATGTCACCATTTATCACACGATCCATGGGATCCGGACGGAGAAGGGCCGCGCCTCCTTCGATGTCGCCTCCGGCCAGTGGCACGATTTGCGCCTGGATTTTCACGGGCCGCACTTCATCGTGACGTTTGACGGCAGGAAGGCGCTGACTTGGGACGACGAGACGTTCAAAAATGCCGGGGCGGTGGGCGTCTGGACCAAGGCGGACAGCGTGACGCAGTTTGACAATTTCCAATGGGGGACTGGCGGAGATTCGCCTTAGGAGAGGAGAGGCGCTTCGCTGTGCCGGCGTTGGGAGAAGCGGCGGTAATGGGTATAACCGACGGAGCGCGCCAGGGCCACGGCCTGGCCGAAGGCGTGGCCCACTTCACCCGGCGCGTGGGCATCGGAGCCGAAGGTGACGGGCACTTTTTTTTGCGCGGCCAGTTGGAGCAAGGCGCGGCTGGGATAGATTTCCCGGCAATCCTTGCGCAGGCCGGCGGTGTTGAGTTCGATGGCGATATTGTTTTTGTGGACGGCATCAAGGAACCGGAGGTAGAGCGGGGCGCAATCCTGCCGCGGGCGGATGTTGAATTTTTTCGGCAGATCGGCGTGGCCGATGATCTCAAACAGGCCCGAGGCGGCCGCCTGGGTCAGCCGCTCAAAATAAATGGACCAAACCTCGAAGGCATCGGCCTGCTGCCAGCGGGAAAGATGCTCCGGGTTGTCCACCGCCCAGGTGTCCGAGATGTAATGAACCGAGCCGATGAAATAGTCCCAGGGATGACGGGCCGCCAGGTCCCGAATCCAATCTTCGTGGCCCGGCAGAAAGTCCACCTCCAGTGCCAGCTTGATGCGCAGGGCGGGATGGTCCTTTTGCGCCTGCCGCACTTTTTCCACATACTCGCCCAATTGATCCAGGCGCATCCGCCAGTTGTCAAAATCATCCTGCCGCATGGGCGAGTGATCACTGAAGCCGATCTCGCTCAAACCGGCGGCCAGGGCCTGCGCCGCGTATTCCGCCGGCTCGCCCGTGGCATGGCGGCAAAGCGGCGTGTGCATGTGATAATCGGGAGGCATGAGGAATGGTGAATGGTGAATGGTGAATGGTGAAAGGGAAACGGCCGGTCAAGCGGGGGGGGGTCACCGGCCCAGGGAGAGGTTGCGCACGACCGCGGCGGCGGAACGGGCTTTGTTCAAGGTGTAAAAGTGCAGGCCCGGCACGCCCCGGCGCAGCAATTCGGCGCATTGTTGGGTGGCGTATTCGATGCCGAATTCCGCGCAGCCCTGGTCGTCATCCCTGTATTTTTCCAGGCTGGCCAGCAAAAGGGCGGGCAGGGCCGCGCCGCCCAGGGCGGTGAAGCGTTGGATCTGATGCGCGCTCAGGATCGGGATGATGCCGGGGCAATAATCCGGCTGCACGGCCTTGAGGGCCGGGAGGGTGTTTTCCAGGAGGGTGCGGCCGCCCTCGTCTGTTTTGGGCGGAAAGAACTCAAAGGAGACGACCGGTTGCCCGGCGGCGGCCTTCCTGGCATGAATATCGCGGATGAATTCCATCCGGCCGATGATGGAGATGGTGCCCGCCCCTGCGCCAGCGCAAAATGCCAGGCCTGTCGGAAGCAGGCGGTGGCTTTGCCACACCCGACAGCGTATTTCAGGAACCAACCCCGGTCGCCCTTCCCGTCCACTTCGTCCAGTTCGTCCACGCTGTCTGCGCGGTCCCATCTTCTTCAAGATCGCGATTACTGCTGCTCTCTTAATGAGGGCCATGCAGTCAAAACCGGCCCTGCCGGGGAGGTGCCTTTGGGAACTAGGTGGCGCTCCGGCTGCCCCGCCCCGCAAATCCAAACAAGGCGACCCCTTTTCCAGGGCAAGAATCTGCTTCGCTTGTAACTGGTTACCCGCTGCCATATGGCATTCTCGTCTGGAAACGACTCAGGATTGCCGCTGACATGGTTCTGCTCGATTTACCCTGCCATCGTTCGGACAATAAAGGCAACGCGCTGTGGGCCACACTGGCGGCGCTGGCCATGGCCATCGGCGGAAGAAATCCGCCCGATCTGCTGGACGCCTGATCGGGCAGGGAGACTGGTTTCACACCCGTGGCTCAAGGGCCAAGCAAGCCACTCAGAGTCTGGTGCAAGCCAGCCTTCAACCGCAGTTCTTCGCAATGCGAAACCCCGCGCCGGAAGAACCGGCACGGGGTTTTAACAAAAGCGGATAGGAACGATTCGCGAACGCCTTGCTGTGGCGGGCAACGTTACGCCGCCCGTCGGCCGCCCGATCTACGGGCAAAAACCGACAGACCGGCCAGACCCAAGCCCAGCAGCGCCAGCGTCGCGCCGCCATCCGGCACCGGAGGATTCTGATTGCCGTATCCTGTTCCCCCCCGAACCAAACCAATTGGTTTTGGGCTGAACCGCTGCTGTCTGATAAATTGAGAATTCCCACGTTATAAAGGCCGTAGCTGGCGGCCGTTACGCTGGCGTCTGCAAGGGCCAAAGAACCGCCAAACTCATTCAATGCGTCTGCGTAGAAAATGTTGTTTGCGGCGGTCGGCGTAACATACTTCCCATCGCCGTAAACGGCCTCGCCCATCAGCGCCCAGATGGCGGCCTGCAATGCGCCAGCGTCGGTCTGCCTCGTGGCACTGAGGCCAGCGGTGGTTGTGCCGGTGCCGGAGTTAGCGTAATCGTAACCATTCAACTTGCCTTGGGCGAACTCCCCGTAAAGCCATGCCACACCCGCCGACAGAGGGATACCGTTTTGGGGTGAGCCTACGGTGTTCAAGCTCGCGGCGAGGTAATTGTAGGTATTACCCGGATAAAAATCCACCGACGTTTGCAGGCAGAATGTCTGGAAGCCTACATTGCCACCGACGGTTTGCACCACCTGAGAGCCAGTGTACATGTAAGCAGCATCCAAGCCCGGAGTGCTTACAGCGGTGAACTCGCCACCAACATCATAACTATACGGCCCTTGGAACAATTGAAGAGTCCCGGTTATACTCGGTGGTTGCGCCATCACGACAGGAGAAAGCACGCCAGCCGCCAGAACCAAACCCGCCAATCCGATGCTTTTAATTCTAATCATAATATCTCAGCTTTTCACTGCGCAATCGCCGCTCAACAACGCGCGTTTTAATACAATCCGGCTAGATTCAGCACTTCCCATGCCTAATTCCATTGCGGGCGGAGTCAGCGCAGGATTGGTCTCGTCCCACAGACCGAGAGTGTATGTGCAAAGTGCTTATAATAAGTATGTTACAACACTTTACAATATTCAAAAAACCAAGGAATTAACCCCGAATGCCCCCGTTCCATACCGCGCTTTTACCTGCAAAAGTGTATTTTTGTCAGGAATCACTACACTTTTTGGCTGCTGCCGGGCAACCCTGACCTGACGGAAACCTCAGGACCCAATGCCGGACGCCGCGCAGGATCAGGCTCGCCCCATCACTGCCCGGAGGCACACCAGTGACGCCTCATTTGCCGCAAAAGTTTACTTTGATTCCGTGCCATGCCCCTTTAGCATCGCCAAAAATGGCCAGCATGAACCATCCATTTGTACTTCCCAATCCCGTCGAGAATCATTTCGCCGATCCAATCGAGCTCCCGGGTCCACCCCCCTCCTCCGCTCTTGAACCGGGACAGGTGGTCCATTGGCCCGGCGCTTCTGCTCGTCGTCATCCTTCTTGCCGTCGCCACCAGCTCTGGCGCCCTGGTCATCATTCCGGTTTGGGACAGTTCGATCACCAGCGACCCCAACGCCGCCACCATCACGAACACCATCAAAATGGCGATTCAGTTTTACGAGGCGCGTTTCGCCGACCCGATCACAGTGTCCATCGAGTTCCAGGAAACGAACGTTAGCCTGGGCGTGCAGACTTTCTATTACTACCCCATCACCTACAACGAATTCATCAGCAGTCTCCATCACGATGCCACCACGACGAATGACGCCTATGCCTTGGCTCATCTTCCTTATGGCCTAAGCAACACGGTCCCTGTTGACCTGACCAATCCGGTCACCGGCAGCCCGACCATCGAAGTCCATACCGCCAACCTCAAAGCGATCGGCATCACCGGCTACAACTCCGAACTGCCCGGCGGGGTTGACGGCATAGTCAGTCTGAACACCTCCATCATGAATCTCACCCGCGGCTCCGTTGATCCGTCCAAATACGATCTCCTGTCCGTCGCCGAGCACGAGATAGATGAAGTCCTCGGCTTGGGATCAGGCCTCCAGGACGGCGTTGGCCCCTTTCCCCAGGATCTCTTCCGCTACACTTCCGCCGGGACCCGAACGTTCACTACCAACGGGGATGACGCCTGGTTCTCCCTGGATGGCACGAATCTCCTGGTGCAATTCAACCAGCAATCCGACGGCGACTATGGCGATTGGCACACATCAAGCACGCCGAGGGTGCAGGACGCTTTCGGCACACCCGGTGCGACGCCCAACATGGGTGTCGAACTCATCGCTCTCGATGTCCAGGGCTACAACCTCCTGCCTCCGCCGCAGCCTGGCATCGTCAGCATCGCCCTGTCCGGGACCAATCTGGTGGTCAGCGGGACCAACGGCCTGGCCACCGGCACCTATTACCTGTTGGCGAGCACGAACATGGCGCTGGCCTTGAACCAGTGGCCGCGGGTGGCGACCAATTTCATGACCAACAATGGAAATTTCACCTTCACCGCCACCAACACCGTCAACCCCCAATCGGCCCAGCAGTTCTATATCCTCCAATTGCAATGAGCCGACGTTTCTCCTCTGAAGGCCAGGGAGGGCTGGATGGAAAGAAAACTTCCGTCAGATCAGTTCCAGATTTGTGGCCTCCATTTTCAGCGCCGCGGCCTGGCCGATAAAATCCAACCGCAGCAGGACGGTGTTCATGCCGTAGCGTTGTTCGACCCAGCCCCCGATTCCTTGCAGCGGTCCATGTTTGATTTTGACGCGCATGCCCTCTCCTATCGCGGGCGCCAGGCGTATCTCCAGGCCCGTCTCTAACGCACAGAGAATCTCTGTCAGTTGCCGGCGGAAGAGTTTCTGGTCAATCACCTCCAACAGGTTCGCCAAACAATCACTTTGGTAAATCTTCCCGCGCTGGTTGTTCGAAATCTGGAGAAAGACGTAACCAGGAAACAACGGTTTGTCAAACACCACCGTTTTCCCGCGATATTTGTGAGAGGCCCGGTAGCACGGCAGAGTGACGGATAGATCTTCTCGCTGGCAAAACCGAACCAGCTTTTTCTCACAGCGTGGCTTAGTGTGGGCCACGAACCAGGGTAAATCATCCATGAACTCAGATTGATCATTTGCGGCCGGGAAGCAAGCCTGCATTAAGCGATGCCAATGGTGAAAAACTTCCTTCATCAAGCCGGCGCGAGCCTGGGTCGTGTGTGATTGTAATCACGCACGACCCGAACCTGTGCTAATGTTAGGGCGTTTGTCTGAACTTAACACAGTCCGGGAAATTATGAATGAATTTTTAAGGAACATAATATCGGCTTGCGGATCAAATCTCGATTTGCGTGATCGCGTTACGGAGTATTGGCGCTTGAAACGTCTGAACTCCCGCTTGTCCGTCGTCGTGCAAGGCTGCATTTTGGTCATGCTGAGTGCGGTCTTTCGGGCGAATGGCGCCGTCAATGTCACCCAATACCATAACCACCTTTCGCGCGACGGTTTTTATGTGGATCCCGCGTTCACGACCGCGCTGGCCGCCGGTCTGGCGCGGGACACGGCGTTTGTCGGAAGCATTACAGGCAATGTTTACGCCCAACCACTCTACATTGAAGGCGGGCCGAGGGGCCGGGCGGTCATCATCGCCGTGACTGAGTCAAACAATGTTTTCGCGCTCAACGCCGTCAACGGGAGCGTCGTCTGGCAAACCAATGTGGCTCCGCCGGTGGCCTCCAACGCCCTCCCCTGCGGCAACCTTTCCCCGTTTGGCATTTCGGGCACGCCCGTGGTGGACCTGCCGTCGCGCGCGCTCTTCTTTGACGCGATGACCAAGGATCCGGTCACCGCCACGGTCAAACACCTTATTTTCTCGTTGAACGTGGATACTGGGGACATCAACCCCGGCTGGCCGGTTGACGTTAATAGCACGGCAAAATTCGGAACGACGGTCTTCACCTCGACGGCCCAGGGCCAGCGCGGCGCCCTGGCCATCGTTGGCACCAATCTTTACGTGCCCTACGGCGGCCTTTACGGCGATTGCGGGACTTATTACGGCTGGGTGGTTGGCGTGCCGCTCAACAATCCCGGCACGGTCATGGCGTGGGCCACCCAGGCGCGTGGAGGCGGCGCCTGGGCGGTGGGCGGTGTGGCCAGCGACGGGGTGAATCCGTTGGTGGCCACCGGCAACACATTCAGCGCCAGTTCGTGGGGCGGTGGCGAGGCGGTGCTGCGTCTCCAGCCCAGCCTGGTCCTGACCAACGGCATAACCAACTACTGGGCGCCGACCAACTGGCGCACGCTGGACACGAATGACCTTGATCTCGGCGGCTCCGGCCCGTTGCTGGTGGACGTGCCCGGGGCCACGCCTTCAAATCTGGTGGTTGCGCTTGGCAAAGATGGAAATGCCTATCTCCTCAATCGCACCAACCTGGGCGGGATCAGCCTGCCGCTGGCGCAAGCGCATGTGGCCGGCGGCAGCATCATCCAGGCGGCCGCCACCTACCGGACAGCGCTCGGCAGCTACGTTTTTTTTGCCAATGCCAATCAGCTCATTGCCCTCCGTATCGGAGCCAGCAATCCGCCCACCATCACGACCGTTTGGACTGCGACGGAAAATGGGCGCGGCTCCCCGTTTGTCACCTCAACGGACGGCTCGAACAATGTAATCGTTTGGGGCATCGGCTCCGAAGGCGACCAGCGGCTGCACGGGTTCGATGGCGACACCGGGACGAATGTTTTCACCGGCGGCGGCGCGAGCGAGCTGATGACCGGCACCAGGCGTTTCAGCACAGGCATTGTGGCGCGCGGGCGCATTTATATCGCCAACGACAACATGGTTTACGCTTTCAGCGTGCCGGGACGGACCGTGACATCCATCACTCTGACTAATCTGAGCTTGCTGAAAGGAGGCGCTTTTCAATTCTCCTTCACCAACCTGCCGGGCGCTAACTTCGATGTGTTTGGCACCACGAATCTGACTGATCCATTGACCAACTGGGACTGGCTGGGCGGGGTTACGGAAGTTTCTTCCGGCCAGTTCCAGTTCACCGACACGCCGGCGACCAACTACCCGAAACGCTTCTATCGTGTCGTCTCCCCTTAAGAGTTTATCCGTAAATTATAGTTCCAATATTCCCACATTCCGGTTCCCCGACGTTTTCGGTGGGTTCTACTTTTTGGAAAGACGACAGGAGAAGGCGCCTGCCGGCAAAGACCTTTCCATGAATGTGCCGCATCGAACAAACCTCTTACCCACTGAAAACGCCGGGGAACCTTTTTTTTGCGCCCGCCGCCCGTTCGGCGCGGGTTTTTTCCACCAGGAGTTGAAAGTACTGCGCCATCAGTGCTTGAACCCGATGGCCGCCGGCGATGGCGGCCTGGAGGCCGGGCACTTGATCGGCAGGCACGTAGCGGGAGACATTGCGGCCCTTTTCATAGCATTGGTGATTGTAGTAGGGGCCTTGCGGGCCTTGGCGCAGGACGCTGACGGTGCCGCGCTCCAGACGCTGAATTCGGGCGATGTCGCGCAGGAGCGATTGGGGAGTGGGTTTGGCATTCATGGATGGAAGTATATGTGTATAACATATACACGGCCACAAAAAAAAGAAAAACTAAACTTGAAGAATTATCTCCTGCACCAAAAAGGGGACGGAGCCAGGCTTTTCCGCCTGTTGCGCCCGATGCTGTTGCAGGCCATCGGAAGAATGCCGAACCGAACTCGCTACCAACTTGCGGCCGGCCTGAGGGCGGGCGCTGGAATCAGCGTGCGCGACGCGATGTTGGCGCGATAACGAGCGAGCCCGCGAATGGCGCCGAGGCGATGAGCCACCGCGGCCCGTGCCGGCCGCCAGACTCAACGCGCGTCCCCCAGGACCAGCTTCCGGCAGTGGAAGGCCTCGGCGTAGCGGGTGGGCGACGCCATTTCCATGCCCCGCAGGCGCATCAGGCCCTGAAACAAATCCGCCGAAAACCAATGCTTGTTCCGTTGCGTTCCAAAATAGCGCATCAGCCGCTGCGCCTTCTTGCGACGAATAGCGTCGGACAACGGGACAAAAAAGTTTGGCGCAGCCAAATCACCGTCGTATTTTGGGATCTCATATTCGAGGATCAGGTGGTGGCGAAAGGTGTTCCAGGTCAGCTCGCAAACCAGGCGATGGTCCTGATGAAGGTCATGCCGGAAGTGGGTGAAAATCAGGTCCGGCGAAAACGATTTCTTCAGTTCCTCGAAACACTCCTTGACGGGCGGGCCGAGGTAGGGAAGGAAACCGTCGCGGAAGGATTTCACCGCCACGGTCTTTTTGCGCGCGCGTTTTAAAAAAGAGTTGGCGCTGCGGCGCGCTTCGCCGGCCCGCTCCGGATCGGAACACAACACCAGCCAGTAGAACTCGATCCGGTCTGAGCCGGCGATGAGGCGCAGGACGGTTCCGCCGCACCCGATTTCGATGTCGTCGCCGTGGGCCCCAGACACAGGACCCGTCTGACGCTGTCGAGATGGCAAGTGATCATGGCCGGCTATTCCGGAAGAGTTGGCTGGCACAGAGCCGGAGAATCCCGGCCCATGCCAGGAATTTCATCGGGTCGCAGCGCCGGTTTCCACGGGTCCCCGCACAGCCCCGGGTCCATCACGCGGCGCCAGAGGTTCATGCTAAAGGACGGTGGCTTCTGGGATGGGAACCACAAACTTCCCGCCCCATTGGCGAATGTAAGCGAGTTGCTTGACGATTTCATCTTTCAGGTTCCACGGCAGGATCAAGACGTAGTCGGGCCTGGTCCGGGCAATGTGCTCCGGAGCGTAAATGGGGATATGCGTTCCCGGCAAGAACTTCCCCTGCTTGTATGGATTCCGATCCACCGTGTAGTCGAGAAAGTCCGTCCTGATGCCGCAGTAATTCAACAAAGTGTTGCCCTTGCCGGGCGCGCCGTAACCGGCCACGGTCTTGCCGGCGCGCCGCGCCGCAATCAGGAACTCCAGGAGCTTTCGCTTGGTTTCCTTCACTTGTCCGTCGAAGGCGGTGTAGCTCTCCAAATGTGCAAAGCCCAGCTTCTGTTCCTGCTGGCGCAATGCCGCCACGCGCGGGGTCGCCGGTTTGCCTTCATCCTCGGAATGCCGGGCATAGATGCGGAGGGAGCCGCCATGCGTGGCCAATTCCTCGACGTCGAACATCGTCAGTCCGTGACGGGCAAAGGTTTTCTCGGCGGTGAGAAACGAAAAATAGCTGAAATGCTCGTGATAAATCGTGTCGAACTGGTTGGCCTCCATCAGGCGCAACAGGTGGGGAAATTCCATCGTGATCACGCCGCCGGGCTTGAGCAGCAGCTTCATACCCGCGACAAAATCGTTCAAAGCGGGGACATGGGCCAGGACGTTGTTGCCGAGCAGAAGATCGGCCTGCTTGCCTTGGGCCAGCACTTCCCGCGCCGTTTCGACTCCAAAAAACCGCACCAGGGTTGGCACGCCTTTCTTGATCGCGTGGGGCGCGATGTTGGCGGCCGGATCAATGCCCAGCACCGGGATGGATTTTTGCACGAAATACTGAAGCAGGTAGCCGTCATTGCTGGCCAGTTCGACCACCAGGCTTTGCGGCCCCAAGCCGAGGCGCCGGGTGATCATGTCCGCATACTCCCGCGCGTGCCGCAGCCACGAGTCGGAGTAGGAGGAAAAATAGGCGTACTCGGAATAGATGTGGCTGGCGTTGACGTAATCGCCGAGTTGCACGAGAAAGCATTTTTCGCAGACGAGGGCGTGCAGCGGATAAAACGGCTCCATCTGGTTGAGTTGTTCCTGGGCGACATAGCTCTCGCACAGCGGTGACATCCCCAAATCTACAAAAGTTCGCCGCAAGGGCGCGCCGCAGAGCCGGCATTTGCCCAGTTCAGGTTCGCTTTGGATGGTTGCATTGACCGCGGTCATGGGAGGCCGGCCTTAATTGAGCCGGCGGTAAACGGGCTTGACGGGCCGGCCGGCGAGAAATTTTCCGACGCCGTCCTCCAGCGCCTTGCGATAGACAACCAGCGCCGCCTGCACGGCCTCGACGGTGCGCTGAAGGTCGCGGTCGGAATGCGAATAGCTGACGATGAAGGAAGGCGCCAGGATGCCGCGTTTGAGTATTTCCTGCAAAAACAACGTGCGGAATTCCTGGGACGGGCGCTGCTCCGCATCGCGGGTTCCATAGGTCAGGCAGCAGGGTTTGCCGGCGAGGGAGAAGAAGCCCTGCAGCTTGGCGTCGGCAATGGCCTGCGCGATTCCGGCGGCCAGTTTTCGGCCTTGCTCCCAGAGCGTCGGCACGACCGGTTCCCGCTGGTAGATGCGCATCACCTCCAGGGCGGCAGCCAGAGAATGGGTCTCGGCTCCATGCGTCGTGGAGAGAAGGAAAACGCGCGGCTGGTCGTGGTCCAGTCCCCCAAGCCGCATGATCTCCCGCAGGCCGGCCAGGGCCGAGATCGAAAAGCCGTTGCCCAGCGCCTTGCCGAAGGTGGAAAGATCGGGGACAACATTGTAATAAGCCTGCGCGCCCCCATTGTGCCAACGAAAGCCCGTGATCATTTCGTCCAGGATCAAAAGTGCGCCCTCCCGGAGGCAAAGGTCGCGCAGCCCAGTCAGGAAGCCCTCCGCCGGCGGCGTGTCCTTTTCCACCTCCAGCATGGCCGCGGCAATCCGCCCGGGATGGCGGCGGAACAAGTCTTCGGCGCTGGCGAGATCGTTGTAACGAAATCCCACCGTGAGATCCTTCACCGCCTGCGGGATGCCGGCATTGATGGCCGTCGTGCCAATGAACCAGTCACCGACGGAAAAGAACGGTTGGTCCCGGCATATCGCAATCAGGTCGCGGCCGGTGTGGGCCCGCGCCAGCTTGACCGCCCCATCGTTGGCGTCGGAGCCATTCTTGGCGAATTTGACCATGTCGGCGCCGGGCACCAGTTCCAGCAGTTTCTCGGCGCATTCCAGCTCGATGGGAGAGGGGCGGTTGAAGTTGCTGCCCTGGCTCAACTGGCGGGAGGCCGCCTCCACCACCGCTTGGTAAGCGTGTCCAAGAGTGACCGTCCGCAGCCCCATCGCGTACTCAATGTATTCGTTCCCCTCAATGTCCCATACATGGCAGCCCTTGCCATGGGTGATGTAGATCGGCGGCGTTTCCGGATATTGGTCATCACCTTTTGCGTAGGTGTGGCCGCCCCCGGGGATGACCTGGTGGAACCGGCTTTGGAGCTGGCGCGATCTGTTGGCGTTGGCATCCATCGCAGTGTGTCAGCGATTGGCCTTGCGCTTCCAGACTTCCCAGGGCGCATCGCCGGCCGCGCAAAGGTCGGACAATTCCTGCTGCTCCTTGAAGGTGTCCATTGACCAAAACCGGCCGTATTTGTATCCCATGACCAGGTTTTTCTTGATCAACCGGTCGAAGGGCGGGCCGACCAGATCCTCCCCTTCCCGGATGTAATCAAAAATCTCCCGGCGGAAGGTGAAGAAGCCGGCGTTGACCAGCAGGCCCGCCGCGCTCACCGGCTCGATGCGGCTGACATGGCAGCCGCCCCGCAATCTGACGGTGTGGAAGGTCTGGGAGGGCGGGGCGCAGACAAACGCGGCCACCTTGCCGCTGCGTTTGAATTTTTGCAGCATCCTGGGCAGGGGCATATCGGTCAGGCCGTCGCTGTAATTGGCGAGGAAGTATTCGTCGTTCCCCAGGAGATGGCGCACTTTCATGAGGCGCTGGCCGATGCAGGTGCTCAGCCCCGTGTCCACAAAGGTGATGTTCCAATCCTGGGTGTCGCTCGTGATCAAAGACACGGCCTTGCCTCCGCCCGACAGCACGAAGTCGTTCGAGATGCACTCGTCGTAGTGCAGAAAGTAGTCCTTGATCTTGTCCGCCCTGTACCCGAGGCAGATGATGAAGTCCTTGTGCCCGAAGTGGGCGTAATATTTCATCACATGCCAGAGCACCGGACGATAACCGATGGGCACAAGGGGCTTGGGGATATTGTCGCCGTACTCGCGCAACCTTGTCCCCAGCCCTCCGCAAAACAGAACTACTTTCATGTTGGTTTGATCTCCTCTCTGCTTTCACCGCCGCCCCGCCATCGCGCCTAAGAGAACCTGCAACGCAATCACTATTGCGAGGAGCGATAGAACCTGGCCGATGACGTTGCGGTGACATCAAGCAAAAATGTTCCCGAACTATCCGGCGTGCCGGTCTGCAATGTGTGCCATGGAGCGCTCAGGTTTGTTGTGAATTGGATGGTGTACGTCTGGCCGGGGACGCCTAAAACACTGAGTTGCAACATCCCGACGCCCACCGCCTTGATGCTGAGCGAATTAATGTTCACGCCTGGGGGCGGATAGTTTTGAGCTGCATCGTCAAGCACCAGCACCCAGTCATTGGTGTCCGGCGGGCTGAAGGTTTGCGTGCCGATTGTGGCGTAGCCGCCGATGGCGGTGGCCGCGCCGCTGCGCGGATCATACCACCACGCCAGCGCCGCGGGGCCGGAAATTTGTGTCATGTTCACCGTCGGCGTCATGCTATAACCCGGAATGTAGGCGATGACCGACTTGCCCGTGGCCTCGCGCATACAGGTCACATAATTTTGCTGCCCGTAGATCCCGTAACCCGCCGTCACCACGGTGTTGCTGTAATCAGGGATGCAGTTCCACCAAGGCCTTGTGTTCATCAACTTTATGACGTTGCTCACGCTGGCTCCTGGCGACGTGAGGTTGGTCTGCCAGTTGGCCGCAAAGGGCCAGATGTTGGCGTTGCCGTAGAAATGGCCGCACTCGCCGTAAGTGACCGACCCCCAGGCGTAACGCCGGCAATCATAGCCGGTGGCGCCCGCGCTGGTGGGAAGATAAGCTGAGTATTCATACCACGGCTCGCGCGCAAAACTGGGCATCGTCGGAGAATAAAACCAGTTGGTCTTGGCATGGTCATACGTTATGTAATTCGCGCTCCCGGGAGGCGTGCGCGGGTAGGTGTCGTTCAAATTGCACCAACTGTTGGTGTAAAAGAGCTTGGCAGGCTCGAAAGGAATGGACTGCGCGGTGATCAAATGATTGGTGTCCTGGGAAAGAATGCCACCGGCGATGACGGTCCACACATTCTGCTCATCATTGTCGCCTGCCCCGATATAGACGATGTTGGGGAACGAAGCGTAACGGCCCCCGATGAACGCCCCCCATTGAAAGACGCTGTTGCTCGGATTGGCCGACGCTATTCCATACCAGTTGTCCGACCCCCCGTCGAACATCGGGTAAATGAAGCAGCAGATTCCGTAGTAGGCCGCCCGGTTTATCACCCAATCCACATTCGTAAAATAATTCACATTCCAGGTCAGGAGATTGGTTTGCGGCCCGGCGATGGTGCCGGTGAAGGGGTTTTGCCCATATAGGTTGGTCTGCACATTCCAATCGCTCAGTTGCGGGGCGGTGATGTCCAAGATGACCGAGTTGAAGCCCTGCGCCCACCGATTGCTCAGATACCAGTCCACGTTGGAACTGGTGATGTATTCGGTCAGATACCACGGGCTGTCGCCTTGGATGAAATAGGGGACATTGTTCTGGTCCACCAGATAATGCTGCCCGGCATTGTATTTCAGCGGATAGGCCACTCCGGCAATTGTCCAATACGGTACGAAGGACATCCACAACACCGCCAATGTTTCCCAAAGGAAATGATTTCGTGCCCAACGTCTTGCGCATCCGCAGGCCGAAACCGGTTGTGCATACATAATCGTTTCTATCATATTGTCTTGTTATACCAGTGTGCCCCACCTGTCAACGCCTGTGCAGTCGTTCGGGGGAACCGCCCTCACAGCAACGACCCGGCTTTATTTGTTCGGACGGTTGTTCCCTATAAAAACCAGGAGGTCCACCGCATTCTGTCGCCCCATAGGAAGATGCATAGGCGGTTGGAACTGCGTTGAGTTGCGTAAGCGAACAATAAAATCGGCATTGTATAAGTTGTCGGCTAGGAAATCGGTATAGGCATGGGCCGTGAAGTCCGCGCTGGTCAGGACGACATCGCAAGCGGTCGCTGCGGCGACAATCGAATTCAAGTTGGTTGGGCCATCGTCGTGGCGCCAAAGCCAGTTGACACGGGGTGGCGTTTCATCATGCCGCAGCCAGGGGTACTGTATTCCTTCGGGATTCAATTCGCCAACGCCGCCGAGATACCCGATCGTTGGATTTGTAATTCCTTTCGACCGCAGCAGCACGCGCAGTTGATTCCAATCCCACTGCTCCCTTCGAGCCAAGGCCGTCCAGGCGGTGCGCACTCCCGGAAAATCCTCCGGCCAGGCGAGCGGTTTCAGGATCATGGCAAGTTGCACGAAAACGATGAGGTTCAAGACGAGGAAGCGCAAGGGAGAAGACATCCATCCCTGCCGTTGCGCGAGCAAGGCAAAGCCGGCTGCGAAGAGGATCAGCGTCGCACTGACGTGATAAATAAGCGGGTCGGGAACACTCACGGAAAGCAGGCAGAGGGGCAGCGGAGCGAGCAAGGCGCAGGCAATGGACATGGCTGATGGCCTCGAAGTTGGCGGTGCCAGGCTGGCCAGGCGGCCAATGATGGCCAAGAGCAGGACCGCCATACACCAACAAGCCAGGGGGAGTCCGATGCCTTGCCGGACAAATTCCTGAAACCAGAGTGCGGTGGCGTGGACTCCCGGGGGGCCGTAGCCGTGTCGCACCGTACCCAGCGCGTAATGCGCGTAGGAAGCGGCGGAGCGAAAATTCACGAGCCACCAAGGGGCGGCGATGAGGCTTCCAATGACGCAGGCATTGACGATGAATTGGGGGCTGGGGCCAGTGATCTTCTTGCACAGGCGAAAGCAAACAACTAATAACAAGAAAAAACCGGCCAGGGTCGCAAAACTGGCCTTGGCCAAGGCTCCGATTCCCAAGGAAACCCCGAGTCCAAGGCAGTTGCCTAAGCTCTCGCTGGCATGATCCCAATTACGGAAAACGAAGCAGCACGTTCCCGCAGTGGCAAGGTAGAGCGGGTATTCGTTGTAGAACACCGTATTGAAGAAGACAATGTCGGGGCACAAGGCTAGAAAAATCACCGCCAGCGCGGCTGGCTTGCGCCCGGCGACGCTGGCTACGCCGATAAAAAGCAACCAGAATGTGAGGACACGAAACAAGATTGCGACCATTCGGAGCACAAAGGTGCTTGGACCAAAGAGGGCGGCCAATGGAAAGGCGAGGATGCGGTAGGCCGGCGGGCGCTCCCTATCTTCGGCAAACCAGGCCTTTATCAGCCCGTGGATTCCGTTTGCGTGGAAATGGCCAATGTCGGTTTGCATTTCGTTGATATAATGCGATTCATCCCAATTAAATCCATAAGGATGCTCATGGCTCCACCAAAGCGACGCAAGCGTGACCAATACAACGACGGCCAACGCCAACAGGGGAAGATACGGCGTCTGAGCGCCGGCCGGAGTGCCCGAAGGAATCTCGGAGTCAACTGCGTGCGAGGATTGCACCATGGCTTGGAGGTTACGAAAGCGACAACGGAAACTACTACAGAGCGACTAAAAGCACGGGTTATCTTGATTCAGCGTGAAATGGACTTTCCCAGTTCACGCTTAAGTACTAATAAGGCTGTGGATTCCTGCCCCAAACCCAAGTTTTTTGAGGCATGCGGAGGCTCTAAAATAAAGGTCTCCAGCAAGTTTTTTCGGGGAGGTTTTTAGCTTCCCCAAAAAGTGCAGACGTTTTTATTTCGTCGCCTCATCCCGTTATCCCTCGGCGGTTCGCTCTTGAGCAGAGGCCGCTTCTGGTTCGCGGGACGTGGCCACTCCGGCAGCCGCCGTTTGATTTGTCAAACCCGATTTTTGCGATTGTGGCGCTTTTTCCTCGAGCGCAGCAGGCATGGCCCTGGCAGCCCGGCGCCTGCGCTGGCGCTGCTGCCGGGTGGCCTCCACTTTTAACATGCGGGAAAGAAATCCTTCAATCGAAATAGGCACCGACGGTCTTTCTTTTTGCGATTAATGTTGCTTTGCCGGATCATAAAGGCTCTCCAACTTGGTCAATGCTGAGCCGCCGATGCCTTGGGAACAGGCTGTAACTCATCGCGCAAATCAGGCTGTTGGGATATAGTCCACCGTGTTATTGAAGCATCCAACCAACGATCTGGAATTACAGGCCGGTTGGGAAACGCGAAATGAAGATAGCGCTTGAGAAAATTAAATGCGCGCGGAACGCGAGGGCCAGGCTCGTAAGAAAATAAGAGGTCGCCGCCCTCCCGGTATACGGTGCTTTCAGCAAGAGAAGCATCGTCCTTCGGCAGAACAATGACAAGATCTCCCGGCTCAGGCCCACGACCGGCATGACCCCTGATCCCATGATATTCCTCAAGCAGTCCGTCATTGGCCACAACCCGACTGACCAACACAACATTGTTCGTTCCCGCTGATTCATCCCCCGCTCGTTCAACAGGCAGCCCGCGATAGCTGAGATAGGCGCCAAATTCCATCATCACATAGTGGCTGGAGAAGGGAAAGAAAAGCCTTAGCGTTTTACCCGCCCGACGTTGATACTGCGCTTGAATCACACTGCCAATTTCGGCATTGCCATGAATGCAGTTCTTTCGCTCGAATTCACGAAAGGCTGAAAGCAAAACGCTTTGAAAGAGGATCGCAAACAGCAGCAACAAAGAGGCAATCCTGATCCCGAGGCTCAGTTTTCCAAACGACCGAATAGCGAGCCTGCCAAGGCACAAGGCCGCGATGACATCCACAGGCGCCAGGTAGTAGGCGCTTGCCATGCCTAATATAAGGAATCCAGCGAAATAAGCCATGGCGCCATAGGCCAATCCATCCCAAAGCAGCGATGGCGTAATTCTGCGTCGCCAAATCAAATAGGTCCGGCCGATCACCAAGGCGACAAAAACCCAGGCCATGAGATCCATCCTCAAGTAGGCGAGCAGCACTTCCAGTTCCGGAAGCCGCTGTTGATGAGCGTAATGCAGACTCGTATGCCGAAACATTACTGCGGCGTAATAAAGCACGAAAACCAGCCCAAGCGAAACAAAGCACAGGTCCAGGCGACTTGCCTTCTCCTGGAGCCGGCTGAAATCCCATCCTGGCCGGTCGGGGTTTCGACACCGCAATAAAAGCCGCCCGCCAACGAAGCCCCACAGGAAAAGGAAGGCCGTCTCCTTGTAATAGATCATGAACTGAGCACAGACGATTGCAGCCACGGCACTTGAGGTGGACTGAGTCCGGTCGAAACGCTTGATAAAAAACGACAGGCAAAGAAGCCAGAACACCACGTTGCGCTCCTGATAAATCAAGCCGCCGAAGGCGACAAAAACACTTGGGGTCATCAGGACACATGCAGCCAGACATACAGGCGCAGCAATTTTCAACCCGCCATCAAGGTTGACGAGAAGGAGGGATACAATCAGGAGCTGAAGTATAGGCAGAGCGTGATAGGCGGCAACGCTCCTGCCAAAGTGACGCACCAAGTTAAACTCCTGGAAGCCAAGAGGGAAAAAGCGGCCGCCGTATGGCCAGATCGGCGGATCAATGTTGTGGTTTTTAAGCGTAAACAAGGTAAAGACGGAATTGTCGTTGTAGGCGAAGCCCTCCCATAGCATCATTAGAGCGATATAACACGCCAGGAATGCGCCGAACAACACCAGCACTGCAAAGACATTACGGGACCAAATCAAAGCCTGAGGCCGAACTGGATTGCTCGGCACCTCCTGTTTCTCGTCAGGCACCCTCATCCTTGCCCGGCTGACAAACCACGCCGAAGCGACCGCTGCCACCACGGTCAGGGTGATCCAGATTGGCCAGAAACACGAGATCCGCTGCCGCCACAAGGCCTGGAGAATATCGTGCATACACGATGTTATCTGGAATTTCCCATTTGGGCTTTTGCCCAAGACCGGCGTGGGGCTTTTTCGTGATTTTCTTCCCTCGCCACAAGTTTGCAAGTCTCGTTTCCAGTCCGACCTCGATTTTTCTCTGGCAGAGGGGTGCTTCGCTGCGATTTGTGCCTTTCCGCACGGTCTCCCACCCCACGCGAAGACACCGCGTACGTGGTTTCCATTGTTTTCATGCGAGTCCTCTCACTTTTCCTTCATTCATTCTTATTATCCGTCATGTTTTCCAGTCTGAGTTACTGCTAACCCAAATTTTGGAAAAGTCCATTTTCAACTGAGGCAAGACAGTGCGCGCTGAAGCCACTTGAGCAACATTCTCCGACGATGGGGATAAGTGTCTGACGATCATTGTCGGACCCCATTCGAAGCTACTTCTCTAAAACGAGCTGCAATCGCCTCCGGCGAAAATTGCCTCCTGGCTCGTTCCCTGGCAGCCTTGCCCATCTCCTTCCTTGTTTCTGGTTTTTGGTAAAGGAAAGTCAACGCATCCGCAAGCTCCGCAGGAGACTCTTCCGGCACTAGAACGCCTGTTGCGCCATCAACCACAGCATCGGGGATGCCGCCGCTCCTCGATCCAACCGCGGGAACTCCGAATGCTGCAGCCTCGGCAAACGCTATGCCGAAACCTTCCTGCCATGGGATCGTCGGATCGAGCCGCGAAGGCATAACAAATACATCGCCATTGCGCAAGAGAGACCATTTTTTCTCGCCAGCAACGGAGCCCTCGAAATGAACTTTGTGCCGCAATCCAAGTTCATCCACAAGCGCCTCAAGAAAGCTTCTCTCGGGGCCATCCCCGCCGATGACATACCGATGGGGAATCCCTCTTGCAGCAAGAATCTTAAGGGCACGGAGCACAATGTCAACGCCCTTGCCCCTCACCAACCTACAAATTGTCACAAGATTGAGATAATCGTCCTTTTTAGCCCTAGGCTCCAAAACGGCGGATGCTTTTAGTGCCTCTTCGGATATCGGCGGATAAATGACCTTGACCCTATCGGGTGGAACCTTCCACGCCTCCAGCAATGATTTAGTGTGGCGGGAATTCGCCGCAATCCAGCTAGCCCCTCTCAACATCACTCCCCTTTTAACGAGGTCGTTCTTCTTGTGATTCGGGAGCCGGCGAATTTCAGCGTCGTGAGCTATTATTCCATACGGCCGGTGCCGTCCGATCAAGGACAAGGCAAGTGGATAGAGCCTCAGGTCCAAATACCCAAAAACAACCGCTGTTGGCTTCTCCTTTGACAGAATCCCCTCCAGTTCCGCGATCGAAGCGGTCGAGGCCTTAAAAAAGAAGGTCCCCTCCAAAACACGGCGACAATTGGGGCTTAAACATCGAAGGATTTCCAGCAGGCTGACACATTTCCTGCCCAGCCAGTTTGCGGGTTTACCGTCACAAATTAGTTGGAATGGAATCACCCATGCTTCGTACTTTTCCAGGAATCCTTTCCGTTCGTTTTCGTCGGGCCGAACGACCGCCAGCACTTTTACCGAGTCGCCGAGGCTCATAAGGCCTCGCATCAGGCTATCTAGATAAGTGTCAACTCCTCCGGGCCATATCATTGCCCCGCCCCAATCAGAAGCTATTAACAAAAAGCGATTTGTTTCCATTGCGGCCTCGTGCGGTAAGAATTGTGTCAACCTCTGCAGGGTGATCATTCCGCTGACCCAGTGTCCGGCCCAAGCGGTCACCTGGGAAGGAAGTGATCTGTTATTAGGTAGCGGGGATGGTGTATCATTTGGTGGAGGCTCAAACCTATGGCAATTCTGTTCTGGGTTCGCCCCGATCCGCTCCCGCTTGCCCTGCTGTCCGCGGCTGCAGGAGCGCCCGCCCGTCATCCAAGTCTGGGCGAAAGTCGTTATCCCACCTTCTCCAGAAAGCATGCCAAGCCTTTTCGATGACCGCACGAGGCAGCCACTTTGCCAACATCTTCCAATCGAAGGAATAGTTGATGGCCGCCATCCCGCTTCTATGAAATTCCCAGTATTCGCGAGTCTTACGGTGTAGTGAGCAAGCTGACTGCGCAAGTTGCAGGAAGTATTCCCGTTCGGCACGCTTGAGACAGCGATCATACTCCTCCCCGGAAAGGTAGTCTCTGCCATGCGCGACGAGCATGGAAAGATGCACAAAGGGACCGATCCCGAACTGGCGTACACGCGACATGACCCCCGCATTACCCCAGCGGGAATAGGTCAGGACCTGATGGACGAAGCCAAAGTCCCAGGCCCGGAGCAGGTCAAAGCAGACATGGCCGTCCTCGAAGGGCGCGTACCTTTCGTCATAGAACGGGTTTCGCGAGCGGACCAGCTCCGACCGCATCAGCAGTGAAGTGGGCGACCCAAAAACATACGTGCCGTGGAAAAAATAGAGGCGGCCAACGTCACGGCCGGAAAACATGCCGCTGGAATAAGGGAGGCCGTCCAGAACGACTTCAGCGCCTTCCAGCCGGTAAGCGGCGACGATGCCGACGCCGGGATGCGCCTCGGCCACCTCGACCATGCTCCGGACACAATCTGGAAACAACCAGTCATCCGCCTGAACCATCTTGCAGTATTTGCTCCCGGGTGAAATACAAGAAAGCGCAAAGTTGTAATTCTGGACTTGCGACAAGAATGACGGCGGACGGATGACACGTATCCTCCCTGGGAAACGCGACGCATAATTGGCGGCGATCGCACTCGACCCATCCGTGCTGCAATTGTCCACGAGGAGGTATTCCGAATTTTCATAAGTCTGGCGCAGCACGCTTTCGATACACTCGGCCAGATACTCCTGTGTATTATAAAATGGTGTGACGATGCTAACAAGAGGGGCGGTGCTCACGATACTCTATCTTTTCAATTGCATCGAGCCTCATGGATGCCATCGAACGGTGCTTCCGTCCTGGGATCGGCCCGTCATTTCGCGCGGATCAAGAAAGCAACAACCAAGCCGCCATAGAGCGGGAAAAGCGACGATTGAGATCACCGGAAGGGCGGCCAAAGAGCGTCAAAAGCTTCTGTTAGATCCGCGTTTTCGATGTAGTGCCTCCAGGTTTCTCAAGTATTATCCCACAGGCCCGCCGCAACTTCTTATATTATGCTTTTTTCTTGCGCGCCATTTGCTGTCGCGCAGCAGGCGGTACATCTCCACGATGTGGCCGGCGGCTCTCCACACCTCACACTTGTGGATAAATCTCCGCCGCGGGTTCAAGTCCAGCATCCACAGGAGTGTTCTTTTCGGCAGCTCGATTACAATCATTTTCAAAGCCGTGAAGCATCGCCGCGGAACGCCAAAATAAGCGGGACCGAGTCCCCATACGCGGACACCGGCTCGAACCTTGGTCGAATATCCAGGCCAGAAAGTAATCCTTTCGTATCCGATTTTTCGGAACCGAGTGGTAAACAACGGCGGCGGGCTCATAACACAACCGTTCCCCCTTGGCCATCAAGCGGCGACCGAATTCGCAGTCCTCACTGTGGGGCGGGATTGACTTGTTGGGGCTGGGTCCGAGGTCGGTACGAAAATCCCCGTATTTTTCACACATGGCCTTCCGAAAAGCCATGTTCGCTCCATAAGGAGGCGAAGCAAGTTCACATGGCTTGTCACCCGCGTCGAAGTGGGCATAGAGAGTTGCCGCCATGCTGTTCGGACCGTCCAGTGGCAGCCAGCGGGGCGGTGAGAAGGTCTCTGCCGGAAGCGTTCGTCCTCCGGTGCCCGCCCAAGGACCCTCCTTCAGGGGCGCCGTCAAGTTCCACAACCATGCCGGATCCACGGTCACATCGTCGTCGGTGAAGGCCAGGACGTCGCCTCGCGCTTCGCGAATGCCGCTGTTCAGAGCAAACGACTTGCCCGGCTGTGGTTCGAAGAGATAACGGAAGCGTCCCGGAAACCGGCGACAATAATCCTCGACTACAGCACGCGTTTGATCGGTCGAATTGTTATCCACCACCAGAACCTCCCATTCGACAGACTTGGGTATTGTCGAGGCTGCAACACTAGCCAGAGTATTCCCAAGACTGCCGGCACGGTTATAGGTGCATAAAATGACCGTGATCTTCATGTTCTGCGTCATCACTTCTCGTCTTCCCGGTCGCAAGGCAACAAGCCCGGTCAGATGAGCGAACTCATCACGCCGGCATGTTTGATTTCGGAGCCATCGCTGCCCGGGCCAGCTCGAGAACGTCGAACGCGGGCGGCCCCGCGGCAATTTCCTCTTTTGCGTTGGCAATCATGACCATGCAAAACGGGCAGGCGACCGCCACCTTGTCCGCGCCCATGTCCGCTATCTCGCGCATGCGCGTCTGGTTGATCCGGCTGCCCAGCTTCTCTTCCATCCACATTCGGCCACCGCCCGCGCCGCAACAAAGCCCCTCTTCCCTCGAACGGGCCATCTCTTTGAGTTTAAGCCCCGGAATTGCCTCGAGAATCTGGCGGGGGGCGTC
Source organism: uncultured Verrucomicrobiae bacterium (assembly GCA_963707025.1). Classification (GTDB taxonomy): domain Bacteria; phylum Verrucomicrobiota; class Verrucomicrobiia; order Limisphaerales; family Palsa-1400; genus JBEKOF01. The sequence goes on from CAVPOM010000018.1 coordinate 426,039, forward strand.
ATAAACCTGATTATAGCGACCGAGGTAACACGGGTCGTGGAAAGTGACCGTTTCCGGAATCTCCCTCTCGAACACCGCGCGGCCCTGTGCCACGAGTTCCGCGACCAGTTGGCTGCCATGGGCGACCTCGTAATTTCCCCCGAACTGGGGATATTCATGCTTCAGGCAGTTGAAGCAATGCGGACAATTTGTGACAATTTTTTTCACCCCGTAGCCATTCAACGTTTGGATGTTTTGTCGGGCCAGCGTCTGGAAGAGATACTCGTTGCCCATGCGGCGCGCGGAATCTCCAGTGCATGTTTCCTCAGTGCCAAGAATCGCGAACTTGACTCCCGCGCGGTCGAGGATTTCGGCGAGAGCCACTGAAACTCGCTTCGCGCGGTCGTCGTAGCTGCCGGCGCAACCGACCCAGAACAGGTATTCGATGTTTCCCTTGCCTGCCTCGGCCATGGTGACGACCGGCAGTTCTTTGGCCCAGTCCGCTCGCGATGCCGTGCCGATTCCCCAGGGATTGCCGTTGGTTTCCATCCCGCGAAAAGCCGTTTGCATCTCCTTCGGGAATTCCGCGCGTTCCAGTACCAGGTGACGCCGCATCTCGACGATTTTATCAACCGCGGGAAGGATGAACACCGGACAAACCGATGTGCAGTATCCACATGTGGTGCAGGCCCAGATTGTATCTTCGGAAATCCAACCGCCAATCAGGGACTTCGCGGCTTGCTCCGGAATCGGCTGTCCGTCTCCGCCAGCCGGCCGGTCCATGGCGCGAGCAAGCAGTCGTGGCGTGTCCGCGTAGAACGCGTCGCGGAAGGCTTGGATAAAGTTTTTGGGATCGAGCGGCTTGCCGGTCAGGGCGGTTGGGCAGCCCACGCGACAACGGCCGCATTCCGTGCAGGCGTAGCCGTCGAGCAGCGCCTTCCAACTGAAGTCCTCGACCCTGGAGGCCCCAAACTTTTCAGCGCTTTCAAGATTGATGGCCGGAAGTTGTCCCATTGGGGAGAGCTGCTGCGCGAAGATGTTCGGGATCGCCGTGATGACATGGAAGTGCTTGGAGTAAGGCAGGTAGTTGGCGAAGAAGAATATGTCAATCAAGTGAACCCACCAACAGAACGCGAAGAGGCTGTGCAAGGACGGAGCCGGGAATCGAGCCAGCACCAGGGCCAGCGCTCCGGCTCCTGGAGACCACCATCCCCCTCGTGAAGGGTTGAGCGCGATCCGTGAAGCATCGGCCAGCAGGTCCGTGACGATGAGGAGGCCGATCAGGAACAGGATGAACCAGGCGTCGAACGAAAGGTCAAGCCTCTTCGGCTGCGCCATGGCCCGCCGGTACACCGCCATCGCAACTCCGACCAGGACGAAGAGCTCGACCAGGTCCTTCGCCCAGTTGCAAGCATGCCCGAACCGTCCGGTGAAGATCTCGAAACCCGGCACAAATCCTTCGACGGTGAGCGCCGCGGTTCGCACGGTCAGAAGGACGAAACCCGAAAAGATAAGAATATGCATGATCCCGGCGTAGGGGTCCTTGAACATTCTCAATTGCAGAAGGGCGTACTGGAGGGTCCGCCAGCTTCGTGTGAACACGCGGTCGAAACGGTTCTCGCGCGTTCCGAGCGCGATCGCCCGGAAGCGGCGGGAGATCGAGCAGGAAAACGCTCCAAACGCGAGCGCGACGAGAATGCCGAAGAGCAGGATTCCGGATACTCCGAAATAGCTCTGGGCCGTGGGCGCTATGAGGTTATCCGTCATCACTGCGCTCTTCCATCCGCGTAGAAGCCCCGGCCGGGACTGTCGCCCGGACCAGCGGAACCGCCCTTGTCTTCATTTCTTTGCTCCGCCTTAATCGCGCGCACAGCCTTCGTGAATTCCGGCACAAAGGAAAACAAGTCCGCCACCACACCATAGGTGGCCACCTTGAAAATCGGAGCATCTGCGTCCTTATTGATCGCCACGATCACCTTCAACGTCCCCATGCCCGCAAGGTGCTGGATGGCGCCGGAGATTCCGATTGCGACGTAAAGCGTCGGCGAGACGACTTTTCCCGTTTGGCCCACCTGGTATTGATGGTCAATCCACCCCGCGTCCACGGGCGCCCGCGACGCTCCGGCCGCCGCGCCTGCGCCCATGGCCTCCACGAGGTCCCGGAGGATCGGCCAATTCTCCGGCCGCTTGATGCCGCGCCCTGCCGAAACCACGATGGCCGCCTCGGTAACGTCAAGCTCTTTGCCGGCGGTGGTCTCCACGTTCGTGACGCGTGCCCCGATTTCGAGTTTGCCGAGGTCGAGCATTTCGATCTTCGGAACGGCCGCGTCTTCCTTGGGATCCGCGGGAAAAATGTTCGGCCGGACGGTCACAACCTGAAGCGGCGCCGCGCCGCAATCAACGGTCGCCCGCGCCTTGCCCGAATAGACGGGCCGTTTGGCGACGAGTTGATTGCCTTCGACCTGGAGATCTATGACATCCACAAGAACGCCGACGCCGTTACGTGCGGCGAAGCGGGGCGCCAGGTCCTTTCCCATCGCGGTCGCCGCGATTAACACAGCGTCGGCGCCTGCGGCTTTTCGGGCGGCGTCGAGCGCGGAGGCGTATCCCTGGCTGGAGTAAAGCGCAAGCTCATGCCGGTCGGCGACGTACACGACTTCCGCGCCGTATTTCGAGAGCACCCGGGCGGCGTCCGCGACGCCGTGGCCCGCCACGATGGCGGCAACCGGCCCGCCGGCCAGGCGCGAGGCGAGCCGCACGGCTTCGAGCGAGGCTCTGCGGATCTGGCCTTCACGTTGCTCGACAAAGACGAGAAACTTCATGTCAGATCACCTTCGCTTCCTCACGCAGTATCCGCGCCAGCACCCGCGCCGCCGCCGCCGGATCGGCCGCCGCTCCATCCGCCGAGGACTTTGCGTCGCCTCCGGGCACGAAGCAGCAGGGTTTTGGCGGCGGCGGAAGTTCGAGCCGGCGCACATTGGTTACGGGCGCGAATGCCACCGCCGGCTTCTCCCGCATCGGCTTCTTTCTGGCCGCCATGATTCCTTTAAGCGACGCGTACCGTGGCTCGCTTAATCCCTTCTGCGCTGTCAGAACGCAGGGAACCGAGGTTTCCACACGTTCATGAGCCCCTTCGATTTCCCGCTCGCAAACGAGCGAGCTGTCCGCCATCTCGAATTTTACGACATCCCCCACATGGGGAAGGCCCAGCAGCTCAGCCGTCATCGGTCCGACGACGGACTCATCCCACCCGGCGCCTTTTTGGCCGAACCAGAGGAGATCGAATTTGCCTTCGCCATAAACGGCCGCGATGTTCCTGGCCACACCGAGGGCGTCCAGATCGCCTCCTCGGGCCGTCCGCACCCACACTGCCTCGTCAGCGCCGCGTGCGAGACATTCCAGCAGGCCGGATTTGACGCGCTCGGCGCCAACCGAAGTGACCGTCACCGAGCCACCCCGCGACTCTTTCAGCTTGATCGCCTCCTCCAGCGCCAGCTCGTCATACGGAGAGATGATCCACCTCACGTCGCTCTCATCAATCGTTTTGCCATCGGCGGCAATCTTAACCTTGTCTCGGTGTCAGGGACGTACGCTATGCAAACCAGTGAATTCACCTGTTAGGAAATTGTTCTGCCAACCATCTTCCCCAATCCTGTTTCCCCCGGGACCTCGCAAGCATCAGGGGAAGTCTCCCCGCCTGAACGCTTCGATAATTCCATCAGCCGTCCTCGTAGCCAGCGCGGAGATGGTCAACGCGGGGTTTGCCGCACCCCCGGTCACCCAAACACTGCCGTCCCCTATGAACAGATTGGGCACGTCATGCGTGCGGCACCACGGATCCACAACCGATGTCCTTGGGTCCTTGCCCATTCTGCAGGTGCCGAGGTAGTGCGAGGAAGCCCCGGCAATGATTTCGCCCACGGTTATGTTGCGCGCCCCGGCGGCTTCGAGTATCTCGCGGAGTTTGGACGAAATCGCGCCGATCATGGCCAGGTCATTCGCGCCGTGGGTGTTGACAATCTGCGGCACGGGCAATCCATAAATATCTTTTACAACTGGATCGAGCCTGACCTGATTGCGCTCGTCCGGCAATTGTTCCCCGTCGGTAGCAAGGCCCACCATGTGTCCGAAGCGTTCCTTGACCTGCGCCTTGTGTTCAGCCCCCCAACCGGGGATGGAACGTGCCGTGGCCAGAGGCCATTGCGGCTCATTCTCCACGGAAATAGTCCATCCGCGCGCGAAACCGTTCCTGGAATTGGTTTCATAGAAATCCTGCATGATGCCGCCCGTCGGGACCCCGCGCCAGGAATCCAGGCGCTCGGAGAAGATCCCATGCGAAAACACCGACAAGTGTTCCATAAAGTATTTGCCTGCCAGTCCACTGGAATTGGCCAGCCCATCAGGAAATAAGCGCGAGGTGCTTAATAGCAGAAGGCGAGTGGTCTCGACCGCATTACCCGCCACCACAATCACGCGTCCAAAAACCTCCTTTTCGTGCCCTTCCGCGTCAAAGTAGATCACGCTGCGCGCTCTGTCCTTGAGCCCAACCGTGATTCTCCGGGCCATGCATTCGGTGCGGATGGATACCCGGCCAGTCCGTTCCGCCTTGGGAATGTAAGTGACATCAATGCTTGATTTCGCCGAGATTTTGCAGCCCAGGCTGCAGGTCCCGGCGCCGTTGCAGGCCGGTCGGCCGTTCCAATCCTTGGTGGGGATGGCCAGCGGTTCTCGCACCAGGTGCAATCCCAACCTTTCCGCACCGCGTCTCACCGCGCCGCTGGCCAGGTTGAATCCGTGTGGCGGAGTAGGGTACGGTCGCGAACGGGGCGGATCGAAGGGGTTGGCGTCGGCGCCATCCGGCCCCGAAACACCCAGCTCGTACTCGACTTTTGTATAGTAAGGTTCCAGATCGGCGTAGCTGATCGGCCAATCGTCCGCCACTCCGTCCTGGCTTCGCACTCGAAAGTCGGATTCATGGAGCCTGGGCGTCATGGCGTGGTAGCACAGCGTTGAACCACCGACCCCCTTGACGCGATGATAGGAGAACCGGTTTTTGCCGCCGGAGGTGTATTGATCCCGGCGTGGATCTTTGGGCGCAAAAACGTCAGCCGCGCGAACCTCAAAATCAATGGCACTTGTGTGGTAGTCGTTATAAGGATCGTAGCGCCTTCCGGCTTCCAGTACAATGACTTCCAGTCCTGCTTCCCCCAACTGCTTGGCCATGACCCCGCCTCCGGCGCCTGAGCCGATCACTATGACATCTGCGCTGTCCTTTGTCATGCTACACAGCTTACAGCACCTGCGGAAGCGCGCACATTTGATGCTTATGATCTTCCGGTGTGTCGGCCAGCTTGCGCACCCATAATCTTGTCATACTGCAAATCGAGCGCTTGGCGGAAAAGCAGAGCAGCAGAACGGAGGCGGGCCGCCTCCCGCTGGCGGGCGGCTTGCAGTGCCTCAAACCGTTCGATGAACGCGTCGAGTTTCAATGCATTGATATCGAGGCAATACCCGCTCTGTTTCACGCTTTTCATGTGTGCATCCACCTTGCGGTCGAAAGAAATGGCCAGCACGGGTATGGCGATGAGGTGTGACAGGATAACGCCGTGGAGCCTGCTCGCGATGATCAAATCGGCCTGCCCAATTCCTTCCAAATGATTATCAACGCTCTGCTCGAACGGACCCGGAAGCGTCAGAATCGCATCGGGGTCTCTTGGGATGCCAGAGATGCCGGTTAGGACATCCTTAATGGTTTCGAGATCGGGGCTGTCCGTCGCGAAGACAATCAACCGATGCCCTTCCTTTAAGAGCCACTTCACCATCTCCGTAAATTGGCTGAGGTATGCGCCATAACGGCGTTCATCGCTCTCAGGCCAAACTCTCGGGTCGCAATAGGCGATGGGACTAACCCCAACCACGAGGCGGCCAGCTCGCCGGGCGCCGGTCTCTGCGGTGTGGATCGTTGGAGCGGGATAGCTAAAGGCCAAATCTGGAAACACGGGATCGTTGGACGCGTTGATCAAAGCTTGGACGGCGATCTTCGAAATCCGGGTCCCTGTAGGAACGGTAAGCCGCCAGTCTCAGGGCGATGCGGACGAAGAAACGACTGAGCGGATGTTCCAGCGAGCATTTCCCCACGCTTACAAACAGAAATGGAACTCGATAAATTCTGCTCAGGACACTCCATTTCAACAAGGACCAGGGATGCCCCCAAGGGCCGCCCCAAAACTCGTCCAAAGCGCCCCCACCCGGGATAATGACAGCATCTAATCTCCGAACAACGCGCGTCGCCGCCGCAATATGGGCCAGTTCCCGGCTCCACATGCGCACAGTTTTTACAAGAATCACCAACAACGGAATCCGCTTCAACCATTGCTTAATCCGCCCGCTCCCGCGGGCTTTCCCTTCGCGGGTTTGGGAACTGCTTGGACTGTCTTGGTAATAGTGGAGGCGGGAACCCGCTGCCAGCGGGAAAGCCTCAAATCCGTAGCGACGGCGGGTTTGCTCCAGGCTCAGAGTGATTCCCACAAACTCCACGGCCGGGATCCGATTGGATATGTTCAAAATCACAGAAGAAAGGATTGTGGTATTTCCCAAATTGCCTCCTGACCAGGGGCTGAGAAGAGCCAATCTCCTAACCGGCCGGCTCAGGACAAACGAGCGGCTCTCATTCTGCGCACATTCCTCGATTCCTTTGCTGCAAGTTTGAGACACTTCTGCCATAAAGGTGCTTGCGCCTCAGCGCGGCTGCGTAAGATTTGCATATCCCTTTTCCATGGGAGGTCCGTCATACTCCAACCAGGTCCAACTCACACGGCTGGTATAGAATATCTGGATACAATCGTCCCTGATCATCGGATACAACATTGCGGCGAAATACATTCCTTTCCCGGCTTGCGTGACGGCCCGAAGCCTGCGGCCTGCCTTCAGGATTGGAGATGCCGCCGCCGTCCAGCTATCATGCAACTCCTGGGCCGCCCGAAACAAGCTGGTCTGTTGCTCCGCCGGCAGCCCGGCAAACTTGCATCCGTGCTGCCTGACCGCCCAAATATCGAAGGATAGCAGGCCGCGCGAATAGAAGTGCTGCCGGTCCGGGCCTTCCCCGATCATCTTGTCGAGCAAGGCAACGGCGCTGGGGCCAAATATGCAGATCTCGTCAATTCCGGGAGATCCTTCCTCCGACGGAATGATTATTCTGGCCAAGGCTTCGGCGACTGCCGTCTCCTCCGGCGTAAGCCAGTGCAGGGAATCCCCTCCTCGCGCGGAATTCCGCAGGTCAAGCTCCTTGTTAAAACCCCTCGACGCCAAAGCAAGACAAGCATCAAGAAGCCTCTTAATAGCCGCAATCCCCAGCATTCTCAAACGCCTCATAGTCGCTTCCATGGTCGGGCGTCGCAGCCCGTGCTCAAACCATCCGCTCCACTGTTCTCTGGAGGCCATTGGGATGCAGTCCTCCCGGAAGCGGCCAAATCTCCATATCAGGCGCCACCTTTGACAAACACGAGATATTCGCTTTGCCCGGGCATCATAGGAGCAAAGAAACTCTCCCGCAGACGGCACTGTCGTCTGGCGAAGAAGTCTATCAGCAGTGAGCGCGGCATCATGCATGGATAATAGACCTTGCCGGCGATCCATTTCTCGATCGTCGCATCCGGCATGCAGTTTTCCGAAACAATGTCAAAAACAATCCAGCCCCCGCTCCGGGCAACGCGAATCATTTCACCAAAGGTACTGGCAGGTGACAACGAAGGGCAAATACACAAAGACCTTGTGCGCGTGAACCAAATCCACCGACCCGGTAACCGTGTCGCGCAGACTCGTCCCGTCCGCCGGATGGGCCGTGACATGATAACTGCGCGCCAGCCAATCAGACCACTCCTGGTCGGTTTCATATATTTGGTAGGAGCGCGGAGCGCACAAGAGCTGCACTTTTTCAAGATACCGGCCCGACCCAGGCCCGATTTCGCACACCTCTTGCACGTCCCTGCTCAGTATTCCACACGCCACGAGCTGGTCAATGGTTGATTGAGTTGCCCCAGGCACATGGAATTTTCGGTCAATGTAGTCTCCCACTGACAACCCAGCCTTGGTTGCCTCATCAAATGTCCTCCTAAAAGGTTGAAAGGACTTGATATGAGCCTGCTCGCCGGGACGTACCAACTGGAAACCAGCACGCGCCAGCAGGGCGTTAAGTTTCTTGCGCGCTGCTTGTCGAAATGTGGACATAATTTGCCTTCGCGGCCTGGAACCTAGACTCGCATCTCAAGGCCGCTGTAGGAGGCGAGGAAAGGCTGGCAAGCTTGTCATTGACCTCGCGGCCCAACGCCACAACGAGATCTTCCATTTGCTATGGCCAATCTACGTCGCATTTTCCGCCGCGGATGTGGCTCCTGCCCTAAGAGCGGGCCTCGAACCCGAAGCCGTGCGAATCTCCTGCCGGGTAACTTTCGGAAAGCAATTGGCGGCGCCGCGGACATCCTCTTCAGAACTGACATGAATGGCGGCGGCCGGCTCCCATCTGTCGTATTCACGTTGTGTATCATACCGGTAAACGAGGATGGAAGGGTGGAAAATGCCGTTGGCCAGATTCAAATGGAGTTCGAAGGTGCAGTAGTAAACGTCACCTTCGTCGAGGGAGAAATTACCGTGGCCGAGGCGTTCGGTGGAAGTGTCGAAAATGTTTTCGTGTTCGCTGTTGGTTATATAAATAGTGAGAGATAATTTGCTGCAGCGCGAGTGCGCACACAACTCAACGTCAATCCACGCTTTCTCGCCGGATTGAAAGTGCAGGCATTCTCCACTTTGATTGCGTACGGTGACTTTCGAGATTCTGACCGGAGTGCGCTCGGCATCCTCCGTGCGCGCGCTTCGAGACCGGGCCAGATAGGCCGAAATGACCTCCTGCGGCGGGCCGATCGTGAGGGTGCGCCCTCTTTCCAGGAGCAGGCATGAATGGCAAAACTCGGCTATGTTTTTCAGGTTGTGTGAGACGAAGACAACGGCGGCGCCGCTTCGGATCACCTCGCTCATGCGCTCGACGCACTTGCGCTGGAAAACGTAGTCGCCGACGCTGAGAACCTCGTCCACAATCAACACATCCGGATTGACATGAGCGGCCACCGCAAAGCCCAGCCTGGCGTACATGCCCGAGGAGTAGCGTTTTACCGGGGTATCAATGAATTCTTCGAGCCCGGAGAAAGCGACGATCTGGTCGAGTTTCGATTTGATCTCGACCCTGTTCATGCCGAGGATCGTTCCGTGCAGGAAGATATTCTCCCTGCCAGTGAGGTCTTGATGGAAGCCTGCCGTCACTTCGATGAGCGCGGAGAGCCGCCCATTGACAAAGAACTGTCCTTTGGTGGGTTTCATGATCCGGCTGAGTATTTTCAATGCCGTGCTCTTGCCCGCACCATTGTGCCCGATAAGGCCAAAGGCTTCTCCGCGCTTGACCTCAAACGAGATGTCCTGCAACGCCCAGAACTCCCGCCGGTCAGTCCCGCTCAGTTCCTGCCGGCGAAACATCCTGCCGGTTAATGCGGGTATCAGGTCGCGCAGGGAGTTGAAAACCTCGCCTTTGCGGAACATTTTGTACACATGCTCCATCCTGAGTGCAACATCAGACATAAGTTCCCGGTCAAATGCTCTCCGCGAAGGCCGGCTCCAAGTGCTTGAAGAAAACGTACCCACCGAGGAGAGTCACCATGGCGAAAGCAAGGCTGTAGCCAAGCCAAGACAGGTCCGGGCTTTGTTGCCGGGTAATGCAGGCGCTGAACCCTTCCAGAATCGGGGCCGCCGGATTGAGCAACAACCATTTGCCTTTGTCGCCGAACATCCGTGCGTCGTAAAAGACCGGAGTAAAGAAGATCGCGAAGGTTAACACTGCCTCAACGATGTATTTCACGTCGCGGAAGAAAAGGCTGGCCGCCGATACGAACATTCCTATTCCAATGGCCAGCAGCACCATCGTCAAGAGCAGTATTGGAACCCAGAGAAGAGCCACGCTCCAGCCGGTCTTGATCACAAGCAGCAGAATCACGAGGGCCGCGGACGCCACAATGAAGTCGAAGAGGCAGGCCAGCACTGCCGCCAAAGGAAAAATCTCCTTTGGAAAGTAAATCTTGGTCACCAACGCGGTGTTGTTAGTGAGGCTGCCGCAGCTAAATCGAATACCAGAGACCAGGAATGCCCAGGGGACAGATTTCACGGCCACTCCGGCGATATCTGCCGTCTCCAGGTGTTTGCCCGCCACCAACGCGTACCCATAACGGACGATAATGCCAGCCATAACGATGAGGGCTGGCATCAAAATCGCCCAGAGAAAACCCATCACCGACTGCTTGTACCGAACCTTAATATCGCGGTAGGTGATCATGTAGAGCAACTCGCGATGCTTGTATAATTCCCTCAGTTCTTCCTTCATGTGCCGCTGAGTTTCTTCAACACGAAACGAGTCCGGATGTCACGCAGCACTGGAAAATCCAGGCGCATCCGGTTCAGCGCGGGCAAATCCAACTTGGCGGCAATGAGCGTTTCACCTCGCCCGGCCTCGGCCACCGTCTCGCCCCACGGATTCACGACCAGGCTGCCTCCGTCGTAATCATGTTGCGGGTCGCTGCCACAGCGATTCACTCCGATTGCGTAGGCTTGGCTTTCAATCGCCCGGGCGCGCAGCAGCGCCGTCCAATGCGAATGTCTTTTGCCCGGCCAGTTGGCGATCACCACCAGCATGTTCGCGCCCCGTTGGACCGCCATCCGGGATATCTCCGGAAAGCGCAAATCGTAACAAATGGATACCGCCACCTTAAATTTACCCCAGCGGAACAGGGTAACCGCCGCGCCCGGTGCATAATGCCGGGTTTCACCGCCCGGAGAGAACAGGTGCAACTTGGCATAGCATGCAACGCGCCGGCCCGACGGGGCGATGCAGACTGCTTCATTACATATCCGGCCGCGGGAGGCTGATCGGGCCAGTCCGCCAAGGACGAAGACACCCCTTTCCCGCGCCAGTTCGCGGAGGAAACCATCGGTCGGACCGTTGTCGTGTTCCGCCATGGCGCGCGCATTCATGGTGAAGCCAGTGGCGAACATCTCTGGCAGGACAAGGAGCGAGCCCGGGGAAAGTCTGTGTTTGTCCAGCAACGCCCGGATTCGTTTGAAGTTTTCGCCTTTGTTTTCCCAAGCGATGTCAAGCTGGCAGCCGTAAATCTTCATCATTTCGGCCTGGGTTACAAATCACCAGTCAGAGCGCACATGGCCGTGCTCCGCCGGCCTTGGCAAGCAGCCCGGCATTTTCCAGTTGATCCGCCGCGGCCGACAGCGCTGCCAACGGAAGGCCGGATCGGGTCGCGATATCGAGCAGCGAATGCCCGCCGTCCGAAAAATTTAGCACCCACAACATCGCCTCTTCGGCGCCGGCGTTTTTTGTTCCGCCAACCGGGTGATAAAGTCCCCGCCGGCCCAGTTGGGGCTCGCATTTCGGATTCAAGTTCACGTAGCTCTCGTTCTCCTCCAGTGCGGTGATGATCTGCAGTATTTGTTGCAGCGATTCGGCCATGCTCGAAGGTTTGACCAGACTCAAGTTATCCGCCGAAGTGTGATATTGCGGATATCCGCCATTGGGTGTGCGCATGAAACATCCCACCGGCAGGTTGATGCCGGGCGAACAGTACCTGGCGCTCATCGTATCCATGAGGAGTGAAGTCCAGCAACTGAAATTCCCGGCCCGACTGCTGCAAGACATGCTCAACCACCCGGTCAATCTCGGCGTTTCCCCGGCGGCTGCGCTTGTAAGTGAAACGTCCCGGATCACCGACGCAGGAGAGGACCAGGCCGTGCTTGATATTGGGGAGGTGCGCCTCATTCAACGCCAGCCAAGTAATCGAGCCAATCGTTCCCGGTATCCACACAAACCGGTAGGAATAGCGCAACGGCCGGCCGGACAGATGTTGCGCCAGCCTGGCCGCGACCGCCATCCCGGACAGATTGTCGTTGCAAAGCGAGGGATGGCAGCAATGCGACGAGATCAGAACCTCGGCATCCGTCGCGCCTTGAATGCGCAACTCGCCATAGGTCAGGTGGCCGGGTTCCAGTGTGGAATTGATGCAAACCTCGTACTCGGCATCGGCCAGGCTTTCCAACTGGCGATGGCTCAGGCAGAATCCCCAAGTCTCCTTGTAATATGACGTGCGATAAGGGATCCAGTCCGGCGATCCGGACAACGTAAACAAGTGCGGCCGCAACTCTGAGAGGCCCACCTTCTTCCGCACCGGAACGCTGTAGTTAACGACATGCAGATTGGACTTGCGGAAATCCACCACTTTCCCGCCTCCTGCATTCTTGATATAGGCATCACGAATGTTCCATTCCTTCGGCACCACCCAATCGAAAACCTTGGTTCCGCTCGGGACTTCGTGGAGGGACAACGGTGCCTGCTGCTGAAGCAACCGCAGGCTTGCGCGCAGCCCGTTTCCGGTAATGCTGCGGCAGATCGGATAAAGTTCCGACACGATGCGGTATAGTTCCGCGCCTTCCCGGGCGGCATCCCACTCACGGGATGCGCCGGCGGGCCGCTGGCCGCCAGTGTCAAGCATATCAACCATCAAGCCAGGAGCGGCCAGTTCCGGTCTTTATCGTTTATCACGGTCACGGGCAGGGGCCACTCAATGCCCAGTTTTGGATCGTCAAAGCGCAGGCCGGCCGATTTGTCGGGCGCATAAAACTCGCTGATTTGATAGAAGACCTCGGTTTCGTCCGCCAAAGTCTGCAAGCCATGAGCGAACATCCCGGGAATATAAAGCGCGCGCCGGTTCCGGGCGGTCAATTCCGCACCCAGATGCTGGAGGTGGGTCGGGGAATCCTGCCGAAGATCAACCACCACGTCGTAGATGGCGCCGCTCGTGCAGCGCACCAGCTTGGTTTCGCAGGCGGGGGCCAGTTGATAGTGCAGTCCGCGCAGAGTGCCCCGGGTTCGATTGGCGGAGATGCTGCATTGCACAAATTCCCCCGCCAACCCGTGCTCCTCGAATTCGCGGGCGCAAAAGGTCCGCGCAAAAAAACCGCGGGCATCTTTGTGCGGCTCCGGTTCGATAATATAAACTCCGGACAGTTTCGTCGGGATGAAAATCATCGCTTCCGCAGTCGCCGGCTGCGCCCGCCGGCGGGATTCTGCAACGGCCGGCTAAATGGCGTCGCGCCAAAAAAATTGTTCGTTGATTTGCCCGGTGCGGATGAGATACTCGATTTGCTTCAGCCGCGTGAAGGTCCGGTGCTGGAAAACTTCCGGCGGCATCTCGATCCGTTTGAACAAGGCATAAAGCTGTTGCGCGCCGCGCCGCGCATCCCACGCGCACTGGAACCCGGCGAGGTGTTTCCGGATCTTTTCAAACGATACCCGGTAGCTGCGATTGTCCGGGCTGGGCGGGCCGAGGGTGAGCCGGCAGCCGGGGAATGTCTCGGCCACGATCTCAGCGATCTCTCTCACCCGATAATTGTGCTGCGTGTCGCCGACATTAAAAAGTTCATTATGCACGGCTTCACGCGGGGCTTGCAGCACCGCGCTGATGGCCCGGCAGATGTCCAGGCCGTGGACCAGCGGACGCCAGGGCGTGCCATCGCTGGTCATGCGGATTTCTCGGGTCGTCCAAGCCAGCCCCGCCAAGTTGTTGAGCACAATGTCGAACCGCATGTGCGGCGAGGCTCCGTAGGCGGTGGCGTTGCGCAGAAAAGTGGGTGAGAACTTGTCGTTGGCCAGTGGTTTAACGTCGCGTTCGACCAGCGTTTTGCAGATGGCGTAGGTGGTTTGCGGATTCACCGGCGACTCCTCGTCCACATAGTCCTCCTCCGCCACACCGTACACGGCGCAGGATGACATATAGACAAAGCGCTTGACACCGGCCTGGCGGGCAAGTTCAGCCAGCCGCACCGAGCCAGCATGGTTAATCTCGTAAGTGATCTTCGGCGCGAGTTGTCCGATCGGATCGTTGGACAGTTCGGCCATATGCACCACGGCGTCAATTCCGCGAAAGTCGGCCGGCTCGATTTGCCGCAGATCCTTGACCAGGGTTAGTGGCGCAAACGGCCCGTGGCGGTACAGGGTGCCCTCCTTGTAAAACCCGGTGTCGAGTCCCATCACCTCATGGCCAGCTCGGAGGAGGTCCACTGCGAGCAGGCTGCCCAAATATCCATCGGTTCCGGTCACGAAAATGCGCATGGGAATTGTCTCCAATATTTCCGGTTCAGCCAAGACGAGTTGGCAGCGCTGGATTGAAGGTCATCAACGGAGTGCAACTTAACCGCAGCGCCAAGGCGATGGCCGGTAGAAGCTCCCTCCGACCAGGCTGCATGTCCAGCAGGAATGAAAACCCGGAAGAACGCCAACCCCATCACCAGACGGGAAACCACCGGCAAACCAGCCCAGGACGACGAAACTGGCGCTTCAAGGCCACACTCCGTGCCGGTCAATTCGCAGGACCATTCTTGACTGTCCTGCTATCTGCGTCGTTTACGCTCTCCACTGCCTTTAATCGGTTTCAGTCGCCTGATGCCCGTAAGCCGCTTGGCTCCGGCGCTTGCTCCCTGCCCTTTGCCCGGAGACTTGGCACGATCCGTTGGTCTGTTCGTAAAAGCCGGCGCCCGCCACTATTATTAAGCCGGGCGCGGGTGCTCTCGTCAACGTCGTTTGTCCCGCCCGTGCGCACCTCACCCTCATCGAAGCCGGCGATTTGGCCGGCGGTGGTATCCTTAATTTTCCCAGCCGTCCGAGTTTAAGTTGTGAAATCGCCTTCGTTGAACTGCCATCCGGCATCCACGCGGGGGGATGGACAAAGCATTGCCTGGCGCAACCGCCAGAAGGGCATGGCAAGCGGTCATTGCAGGGGGTAATCGTGGCATGGCCACTAATTATCATCACTTTTTGTTTATGTTTCGCGATCCGGCTAAACCGTAACACAGAAACCGGGAAGCGCAAATGTCTTTGACAACCAGCGCCGGCAGTCGGCTCAGGAATGGAAAACGGCGGCGCCGGGCCGCTGGACCTGGGTCACTTCCGGGGCATTCCCAACCTGTCCATCAGTTCGTAAAGGTTGGATCTGGCGATGCCCAGTTCCACGGCGGCGGGAGCAATTTTTCCGTCATGCTTGCGCAGGGCATTTTTTATCATCTCCTTTTCCAGATTCTCCCGGGCCTCTTTGAGCGTGGTGCCGCCGGAGCCGGGGGCGCGCGCCGGCAATTCCAGGTCAGGCACTGTCACGCGCTTTCCCTCGGCCATGATGACGGCCCGGTGGATGCAATTCTCCAACTGGCGGACGTTGCCCGGCCAGGGGTTGCGGCTCAAGGCGCGCATGGATTCCCGATCGAACGCCAAGCCCGGTTTGCCGGCCTGCTCGGCAAAACGGTGCAGAAAATATTGCGCCAGCAACCGGATGTCATCCGCCCGTTCCCGCAGCGGGGGCAGGGCTATTTTGACCACGGCGAGGCGATAAAACAAATCCTCGCGGAAGGTTCCGTCAGCCAGCCCTTTTTTGAGATCGGCGTTGGTGGCGGTGATGATGCGCGCATCAATGGGGATGGGCTGCCGTCCGCCGACCCGCTCAATGCACTGCTCCTGGAGGAAACGGAGCAGTTTGACCTGGAGCGGCAGGGGAATTTCCCCAATCTCATCCAGAAACAGCGTGCCGCCAATCGCGCTTTCAAACCGCCCTTTCCGCTGGACGTGGGCGCCGGTGAAGGAGCCTTTCTCGTGCCCGAACAATTCGCTTTCCAAAAGCGTTTCCGGGATGGCGCTGCAGTTGATGGCGACAAAGGGCCCCTTCTGGCGGGCGCCGCAATGGTGGATGGCTTGCGCCACCATTTCCTTGCCCGTGCCGCTCTCCCCCAATAAAAGCACCGGAGCGTCCGTCGTGGCCACCTTGCGGATCGCCTCAAACAAGCTGCGCATGGCCGCGCTGGTCCCCAGCATCCCCTCGAAAACGTCCGGGCGCTCTTCCCGCTGCCTCTCGCGCAGTTCCCGTTCCAGGTGCGCCACATGAAAGACCCGTTTCAGAACAATTCGCAGTTCTTCCATTTCCACCGGCTTGGCCATGAAATCGTAGGCCCCTCCGTCTATGGCGTGGAGACCGATCCCCTTTTCGCCCTGGCCGGTGATGACGATGACTTTGGTCAGGCTTTCCAAGGCGGTTAACTCCGCCAGCGTGGCCAACCCCTCCTCAGGATCGGCGGGACGCGGCGGCAGGCCCAGATCCAGCAGGACCACCAGGGGGCGGGCCGCCTGAAAAGCCTCCAGCGCGCTCACCCGGTCGCCCGCGAGAATAATGTCATAATCGCCGGCCAGCGCCCATTTCATCTGGGTGCGTATTTCCTCTTCGTCGTCAACAATCAATAATTTAGGATTCATCAGCTGCGCTGGTTCGCCGGCAAAAACACTCGAAAGGTCGTGCCTTTGTTCAGTTGACTCTCCACCTCAACCCTGCCGCCGTGCGCCTCAACAATCATTTTACTCTGAAACATGCCAATGCCAAAGCCTTCTTTCTTGGTGGTTTGAAAGGGCCGGAACAGCGATCCCTGGAGAAACTCCGGCGCCATGCCGCAACCATTGTCCGCCACCGTCAGCACCACCCAGCCTTTGGTCAGGCTGGTCTCCACCCGGATTTGACCGTTGGGCGGGACAGCTTCGGCGGCATTGAGGACGAGATTGGTCACCACTTTGTGAATCTGCTCTGAGTCAAATATAAATTTCGGGATGGGGTCCAGATGGGCCGCCCATTCAATGGCGGGGGCGCCGTTCCAACCGGCCAGGATTTTGGAAACCAAGTCATTAAGATCGGAAAACTGCGGGCGAATCTGCAGATCATGGCGCAGCACACTCAGCCGCCCAATCAAATTATTGATATGCTGCCCGGATTTGGCGATGCCCCGCAAGGCATCCTCCCGGAAGGCCGGATTATCAAAGTGGACGGGCAGATTTTTCAGCATCAAATTCAGCGTCGAGGCGGTGTTCTTCAAGTCATGCACGAAAAAGGCGGACATGGTTTGAAACGCCTCCAGTTCCTTGGCCTGCAACAGCTTCTGCGAGAGTTGGCAATTGAGCAGGCTGGCTGCCACCTGGTCGCCCACACATTTGAGAAGGTCGTAATCCTGGAGGGAAAAGAGCGCCCCGCCCACCCGGTCGCCCAACAGCATCAGGCCCAGCAGTTGGCCCGCCGCGATCATGGGCACGCACACCCGGCTGCCGCCTTCCTCAAACTCCGAAGGATGGCAACGCCGCAAGGTCACCGCCCACTTCTCACCGGAGTACTCCACATCCACCGGGTCCAGACGATTTCGCATGGCCTGAATCAACTCGGACGACTCCTCGCGGTTCGGCCGCAATAGTTCAGCCATTGGCCCGGAGATCGAAGTGGAAGCAGCCAGCTCCAAATTCTCCCCCTTGTCGTCCATCAGCCAGATGCTGACGGAAAGGGCCTGAAAAATATCCGCCGCCAGCTTCACCGAGGCCAGGCACAGTTCTTTTTTCGTCACCCGGTTGGCCGTGCCTTCGGTGAAACGCCGCCAGACGGTGCGGTAATCATAAAGCGGCTTCTGCAAATACCGGCTGGCGAAGCGACGCGCATGCAATCGCACCCGGTCGGAAAGCAAAAGGACCGTCACCACCAGCAAGGCTACCAGGATCAAAAACGCCCGAAGCGGGAAGGAACCCGTCAACCCCAGCCATTGCACCAACTTGGCCAGCACTCCCACGATCAGCAAATAAAGACCCGCGACCAGGGCAGTGACCGATTTGTGCAGGTTCTTATGGGAAGGATAGACGGCCACCTTCAACGACCCGCGGAACAGCGAACGCAAGACCAGCAGGCCGCCCAGCAGCAACGCCGCCGCATTGACTGTCGGGGCAGAACTTTGCGGTCCTGTCATGGAAATCATTTGTTCCTTGTCCAGGAGTTGGGTCGGAAGGGCCAGCGCTTGACTGGCAGTATAAACCCTCGCCGCAAACAAGAGGCCCAAGCCAAGCAACATGAATTTGATCCGCCACCGCATCGTCCCAACTGACGCCCAGAAGGTCATTTCCAGTTGCATCAGAACCACGACCGCGCTCAACAGAGAGATCAAAAACAAGGCCCAGCCGGCGCGTGTCAATGGGAACAGCCATCGCAAGGTTGCGGGAAGAGGAACCGGCAGGGCCACAAGGCGGCCATGACAGCAGATCACAAGGGCTGTTGGGATGATGAACGCAGCTCCCAAGGCCACCCGCCATTTGCCCAAAAACTCCCGATAATTTCCCCGCGCGTAACTTAGACTGAAAGCAAGCCAAGTTCCCGGCAGCAGCGACCCGGCCAATAAAGCCCAATCCTCCCAATGCCCCGCCACCTCCGGGCGGACAGCGTTCTGCCATCAGTCCGGAAAAAACACTTTCACAGGACAGCAAGACCATGCCGGCAACAAAAAACCAGACCGCCACGGAGCGCCGCTCACGAGAAACGGCGACCAACGCTATCGCGCCTCCAAAAAAGGCGCTGGCGTAGTCAAACACAGCAGCACTCATTAGTTTATTGGAGCCCGCCAAGGGATCAGCACGGAACAAGCTTATTTCTCAGGCGATAGTAAGCCCGGAATCCGGGGCCAGCAATGGAAAAGCGGGGCGGGACCCACAGCGGCAAACCGCAGCCAAAACCGCGTCAAGGAAGCTTTCCCCGCCGTGTCGCAGAGAGCGCAGGGAAAATCATAAGTTTCCGATCTTCTTCCCCGGTCTTTCTGTGTTCTCCGCGCCTCTCCGCGGGAAAAATCCCGGGTTCCCGGGTCTTGCGCCTTCCTCAAGGAGCGCATCGGAAAAATGAAAAAGGCAGGACAATCAAGCCCTGCCTCTGTGAAAACCTATGGCAAACAAAGTCCTTAGCGGATCAGTTTGCGGCGAAACATTTGCAAACCGGCCAGCGCGCCCCCCAACAGCACGATCGTCAACCCACCGTCAGGAACCGTGAGTTCAGCATCCAAGCTGGCGTGACCGCCACCGCTACCCGCCGTAAGAAAAATGTCTTGGGTTAAAGAACAGGGTGTGCTTCCAACACTGCCTTCCGCCGAACCGCTTGTGATTCCCGTAGTCGTTCCGATCAGGCTGGTTTCAGCTCCCAGCGTATTGCCACCGTCGTAGTAAGCGCTGTAGGAACCGCTCATATTGCGGGCCGTTCCACCGACGGTGAGAATGCCCGTGCCAACACCGGTATAATCGTTCCCGGAGAAGATAATCTCCAAGGTTCCGCCGGAACTCGAATAGACGTCCACGGTGGATGTGTCCAAATCGGCAGACGCAAGCGAGCCGTAAGTGGGAAACGGATATGTGAAAGAATTGATTGTAATATTCCAACTGCCGATCGTGGCGGAATACTCCAGCGTGCCTCCGCTGGCTACCCCCGTTGCACTCACATTATATACGGTCGTCCCGTTGGCGATTACTTCCAATGAGACTGAATTTGCTTTTGCCAAGGGGACCGCCAGAAGCGCCGCGCCGATGAGCCCTGTGATGATAATCTTCGTTTTCATTGTCTGCTACTTTGGTTTCACATTTCTTGCGCGTCCCACTACTCTTGCAGCTTCTTGGATTATAGCCAGTTATGTGCCAAGGGTAATTCAGCGCGAGTGGGAATGTCGTAACATGTTGATAAACAGTATATTACAACCAAAGTTTTAACCCTCCAGAGAATGGCGTTTATGGCCGAACCGTAGTCATTTCCGACAGAAAATCCGATTGTGAGCCCGAAATCAGACGTAAGTGCCTTATATTAAATAAGATATGCGATTTCGTGGTTTTCTGTAGGTATTACCGACGTTTTGAGGGCCATTTGGCGCTCTGGGGCAAGGTCAAAACCAACTGAATTTCTCCGGCACGAAGATGGTATCGTAGGGCTTGAGCGAGAACGGTTCAGACTGCACTTCACCATCAATGGTTTTCTTGAGGTTAAGCACCTTATAGGTGTTGTGTCCACCAGCGTCCGTTCGTATCACTTTGACCTTGGCGAGGTTCGACTTGGCGGAATCAACGCCGACCTCGACGACCGCCTGCAAGACTGTCAGCGGCCGGTCTGAGATGAGCTTGCCCGGCCGGAGGACCGCCCCTGTCACATAGACGATGAAGGCGGAGCTTTGCACGGTCACGCTGACCTGCTTGACTTTGATCTGTTCACCGACAGCCTTCAGGACGGCCTGCTCCGCTCCGTCCGGGGTCAGACCGGAGACTTTAACTTCGCCCGCGTTGAGAATGGTGATCTTGCCATCGGCCCGGATGGTTTGCAAGGCGTCCATTTCCGGCGCGCCGGGGAACTTGATCTGCAAGACATCTCCTTCGTGCAACGACAAGGAGTATGTGGCGTTGGTGTCGTTGAGCGGGATCTGCGGAAGCGTTGCGGTGGCACATCCGGACAGGATGAAGCAGAGGACCAGCCCTAGGGTGGCGGCGACGGCATGGCAAGACGGACGAAAGGGCAAGGCCCCGGCAGGGAGGCTGTTCTTCAATGGAATTGTCGCGCTTGAATATTTCAACATTTTTTCTCCATTCGGCGCCGCGGAGGCGCTCTTTGATTGTTCGATTGGTTTAGAGGACAAACGGTTTGCGGTCAAGAAAACTTTGGCGCGAGCCGGCCGGCCGGACAGGGATGGTCGCACCTCAGGCCGTGCTGTGATCGCTGCGGCCCGGCCTTTCCCATCCTCCAACCTTCCTGCTCGATGCCCGCATTCTTGGCGCGGCTCGCTTTCGCAACCATGCGAAAAAGCGGCGGGGGCAGGCGGGTCGGATTCGCGGAATTAGAATCGGTCCTGCGCCGGAAAACTTTGTCCAGAAAACAGCCGGTCGTGTACCAAGACCGTCCGCGCGTCAGTCAATCAAGAAGCCGTCGCGGGGTTTTCCGAAAATAATCTGAAGAAAAAACGCGCCGCTCCGCCCACCGGATGCACGGGGCCACCGCCAAATGGCTTCATGCAACCTGTTGCCGGACAGCCGGTTGCAAAATCAGAAAAACACACTGCCCCGGACCTGATCTTTGACATGCCGTCCGCCGCGAAATACCTGGCGCGCCCGAAGGCCAGGTTGGCAGACCGGCTGCTAAACAGGGGTAATGATGCGTGAGACCATTTCAAAAATCAGTTTGGCAGGAATCTCCAGCCGTCGGGCGATTCTCATTCTTGTCGCGGGCCTGGCCCTGGCGCTGAGCCCAGCGGCGCGCGCGACCCAAAGCGTGACGCTGGCCTGGAATGCCAGCCCCGCCACCAACGTGACCGGTTACAAGATTTACTACGGGAACAACGGCACCAATTACAACAACCAGGTGGACGCAGGCGCCAGCACCAGCTGGAACGTAGCCGGATTGCAGGAAGGGCAGACTAATTACTTTGTGGTGACGGCCTATGATGTCAATCATAACGAGAGCCCGCCGTCCAACCAGACGCTTTATTACGTCCCGGGCGTGTTGCAACTGTCCGTCGTGAACGGCCCACGGCAGGCCGTGGCCGTCAACTTCCCGGTGGCGCTCGGCCAGTCTTACTCAGTGCAGGCGTCCACAGACTTGAAAAACTGGGCAACCATCTGGCAAACCAACGCCACCACCAATATCTGGGTGCAATTCCAGGACCCTGCCGCCCCGAACCTCCGGATGCGCTTTTACCGGACGGTTGCTAATTGAGGAACGGACCGATCATTGCTGCAACAGCCCGAGAACGCGCCGGGCTTCGGCGTCGAGCTTTGCGGGAAGCTTCAAATCCACGGCCTGTTTCAGGGCTTTTTTAGCTTCGGCGGACTGCTTGAGTTCATAGTAGTCCATGCCCATATACCAAAACAACTCGGCGTCATCGCCTTTTTTCCGGACGCTTTGGTCCAGTGATCGGAGCGATTTGGCGTAATCCTTGCGCCGGTACTCCACCATGCCGATGACTTTGGCCACGTCCTCGTCGCCAGGATAGGCCGAAGCGGCTTTTGCCGCATAACTATAGGCCTTGGAATCATTGCCGCCGTCTTGCGCGTAGAGGATGGCCAATTGCCGGATGGCGGGGAGAAAGAGAGGATAGGCGGCCAACACCTTCTCGCAGGTCCGTTCCGCTTCCTTGCCCTGGCCTAGATGCTCCTGCACACGGCCCAAGGCCATCAACGCGGGAGCGTAGTCGGCATTCGTCTGCAAAACCTGCTGCACACGGGCGACCGCCTGAGGTTGGTCCGGGTTTTTGAAGGCCGACATCATATCGAGGAATTGTTTGGCGTCGTCGAGTTGGTCAAAGGGGGCGCCGGTTTGCATTGCCCGTTGCATGGCATCCTGCGCTTCGGCGACTTGGCCCACGCCGAAGTAAGCCCAAGCCAGGTCGTGGAGCAAATCCGGCTGCGCCGGCAGCAGGCGGGCGGCGGCTTCCAGCAGGCTCCGGGCGTAAGGATAGTCGCGGGCCTGAAAGAGCATCCGGCCCAAGGTCGCGGAGATGTAGGGATCATCCGGGGCGAGGGTGTGGGCGGTCTTGGCCAAGTCCAAACCCTTCCCGGCCTGATTAAGTTTGGTGGCATCCAGGAGTGCGAGCCGGATAATGGCGCGGGCATTTTGCGGGGTTTGTTTGATCTCTTTCTCATAGGTCGCGGCGGCCTTTTCAAAAGCGCCATCATGCTCTTGAATGCCAGCCAGCCGAACCAAGGCAACCGGATCGGCGGAATCCTTCCCGATTTGCTCTTCCAACTCGGCGCGCTCGGCGGCAGAGGCGGTTTTGGGGTCGAGTTCGAGAATTCTCAAGCGAAGCCGGGCTTCGTTGGTGCCATCAAAATTCTTCTGGGAAAGAGCAAATTTCAAATTCAACTTGGCGGATTCTTCCTCTCCCAGCATGTAATGAGCCATGCCCACATGGTAGTGAACGTCGGCATCGGCCGGTTGCTTGTCCATGCTTTCCAGCAACAAGGCCAGGGCACGCTCATAGTCGTGCCGCTTGTAAAGAATCCACCCCAGGGTGTCGGCCGCGTAAGGATCATAAGGCGCGAGTTCCCGGTCCTTCTCCGCCAACTTATATGCCTTGTCCAGGTCGTTGCAGTGCTCGGAATAGAGATAAGCCAGATTGTTCAAGGCACCGGCGAAATGCGGGTCCACCTCGAGAAGCTTTTCGTAGGCCTGGCGCGCCAGTTCGTATTCTCCCAATTGAGTGTGGATGATGCCGATTTCCATCAAAGCGGGAACGCTGTTGGTCAAATTGATGAGGGCGTTAAGTTTGTCCAGCGCTTGCTTCTGTTGGTGCTGGTCCAGGTAAAGCTTGGCCAGCATGAGGTAAGGCAGGGGGAGTTTGGAATCCAAATCAATGACCTTTTCCAAGTCGGCTCGGGCTGCCGCATTCTCTTTTTGTTTGACATGGATTTCGGCCTGGAGGAGCCAGGGCAGGGGGGCTTTGGGGTTCTTGTCCATTTGCTGTTTCACACGTTCCAAAGCGGTCGCGTAACGGGATTCTGCAAGGTCCAGGTTCACCAGTCCCTCCAGGGAGGGGAGGTAATCGGAATTGATGGCGAGGGATTTCTCAAAAGCGGCGCGAGCTTCCACGAGTTTGTCCGTCGTCACCCAGGCTTGTCCTTCGAGAAAAGGAATTTGCGGTTCTTGCGGAAACGCTTCCTCCACCCGACGATAGATGGCGACGGCTTGATCGGGGGATTTCTGGATCAGGTAGGACAGGGCAAGGGTCAAGCTGGCTGGAACGATGACCGCCGGAGGGAGATTGGTCTGTTCGGTCAATGGCGTGAGCAGGAAGATGGCCGCCGCGGAATTGCCCTGGCGCAGGTTCAGTTCGGCGAGCATCAGCTTGGCGGGCACAAAATTGGTGTCCAGTTCCAAGGCGCGGTTCAGGTTGGAGAGGGCTTTGGTCCGGTTCCCACTGAGCAGATAAGCCGAGGCCAGTTGATAGGGAACCTGTGGGCGGGGATCTTTTGGATACTGGGCCATCAGGTATTCAAAGTCCGCCACGGCCTGTTTTCCGTCCTGCCTTCCCATGCTCACATCGGCTTTCATCAGCAGCGCGTCGTAATTGTTTGGATCATGAGCCAGGACTTGGGAAATGTAAGACTTGCATTCTTCGTAGTTGCCTTCGCTATAGGCAAGCTTCATCAAGAAAAATGGCGGCGGCAAGTAATCGGGCGCCTGGCGGATCAACTCCATCATGCCCTGCCTGGCCTGATTGGTCGCTCCGGTTCGGGCCTGGAATTCAGCATACATCATCCGCACGGGAGAACGAAGCGGGGCCAGTTCAACCGCCGTTTTGTAGGCTTGGTCCGCCCCTTTGAGATTGTGGTGCATTTCAGACAATCTGGCCAAACCGACATAAGCCAGGCTGGACTTGGGGTCCATGCTCCTGGCCTGGTTCAATTCGGTCTCGGCGGCGGCCAGGTTGGTTTCGCGGGCGTCAATCATGCCCAAAGCCAAATGATAACTGGCGCGGTCCTGGTCCTGCTTTTGCAGTTGTTCGATATATTGGCGCGTTTGCCCGGCATCCTCGGCGCTTTGAGAGGCATCGCACAGAGCCAGGAGAGCCCGTTCGTTGCCCGGCAGGAGCTTGAGGCCGCGCCGGGCCGCCTCTTTTGCGTCCGCAATGCGGCCTACCATCGGCAAGATGGCGGCCCACTCGACCTGGACCTCGGCATTGTCCGGTTCGTTCGTGGCCGCCCTCTGCAAAAGCCCAAACGCCGCCCCCGGCCGGCCTTCCTTGACATAGACCAAGCCCAGTTGGCGCAGAGCGATGGGATTTGGGGGATAAGCCATCCGGCAGGCGTTGCTATAGGCGACTTCCGCTGCGCTGTAATCCCCGGCCTGATAGTAATAGTCGGCCCGCGCAACGGCGCGTTTGCTCCGCGCCGCTTTAGTGCAACCCCCGCCCGCGGCGGCAACCAGGGCCAGGGCCACCATCGTGGCGAGGGATCGCTTTAAAGTCAGCATGGCAGGCATCTGGCTAAGTTTTGTCTCCAGGTTTGACATTGCTTTGCGGCTTGGGTTCGGACTTTCGCAGCCACACCAGAAACAAAAAGAAGGGGATCAGCGAGAGCGCGAAAAAGACCGGCCCGCCATGGTGGTGAATCCACGAGTTTATCCAGTCGTGGTTGAGTTGAACGCACAGTTCACCGATGACGAAGATACGAAAGCCGTTTCTGACGATGGCCAGAGGAATGATGAACAACGCCAGGAAGGCGCGCCGCCAGGGTGAACGCAAGAAGAGGTTCCCTGCCAGAAGACTAGTAATGAGCAGGACTTGGGTGGAGTGGATCCCGCTGCACTCCGGCGCCACCCCTCAGACTGAAATCAGTCGGCAGATTCAGTATCAGCCCGTTTTGGCCGCAGTGCGTCCCAGCCAGGCTGAAAAAGCCGTGAGCGGCAGCGGCAGAACTATGTTGGAAGAAGTTTTCCATCCCCGCATTCACACGCTCCGGATAAGGAACCATGAAAAGCAGCAGCGCCAGCGGGAAGGCGATGGCCGACATCGTGGCGGCGCCCAGAGAGGCAAAACCCACCGCCAGCAGCAGCAGTAAAAACGACAGCATCATCACGCACAGATAATCCGCTTCTGCTGGAAACCAGCCCTGTTGGCGGGCCCGAAAATAAAGCGCGAGGATGGCGCCTCCCGCCGCCGCCGCCGCCGCCGCCGCTCCCCAGCTCGGGCGGACCTCCGCGCCCAACCCGGCGCGCCTGAGCCAGATGAGATAGCCTGTGATCAGGGGCATGAGCGGCATGTAGGAGTAGAACTCGCTGTCCATGGCGAATCCCATCCAATCGCACAGCGGAACGATGAAACAAAGTGCCAGAACGGCCGTCAGCGCCGCCAGCACCGCCAGCTTTCTCCACCCAGGCGGCCCCGTTCCCCGCAGAAGGCCGGGCGCGGGCGCGGGAGAGGTTTTCTGCGTATCACCCGCCAAAACAACATCGCCGGAATTCTCCATGGCATGGCTCCCCTTCAATCGAATCATTTGTGCTCGGTCCTGCGCGTCCCACCATCGCAACAACTCCTCTAATAATGCCACCCTATTTCAATTCCAACTTGCTTGCTGCTCAGGTTAAAAGCGGACAAGCTGGAAGCATCGTCGTAATAGGAATAGAAAATGGAAACCGTGCCCCGTTGCCGAAACGTGCTGCCCACACTCACTCTGGCAAACCGGTAATTATCCGTGCGATTTTGCTGAACGCTCGCCAGCACCACTGGCGAGCCTATCTGGTTTGGGTGGAGCAATTCACTAACCGTGGCAAACCCCACATAAGGTATGCTGGAGTAGCCGCCGTTGACTTCGAAGTTGAATTGTTGAAAAAACCGTTGGCGAAAAGTGGCGCTGATCGAGGTGGTTACCGTCACATCGTCCTGGAAAAGGGCGGGGGCAACCGTACGGGAGGCGACGAGTGACGCGCTGGTGTGCTCGAAGGGCTGGTAGTTGATCGCGGCGGAAAAAGTAGGATCCACCAATTGCGCCCCCATCAACTGAGAGACCTCCATCCCGGCGCTCGCCACTACGGAGAGTTTCTTGGCCAACTGCCAATTCAATGTGCCCTGAACCTGTTCAAATTGGATATCCGCACCAGGACTGATCAGGTCGTAGCCGGCAGAGCCATTGATGCCGAATCCCAATTTGTATTCTGTCTGATAATTCAAGCCACTGGATAATACCCATGAATGGACATCCTGGGAGATGCCGGTCGTGGGGCCTAAATTCTCTGAAGTGGAGGTGATGGTCTGATTCACGCTCCATTGAGCCGTGAGATGGCTTCCCAGCTGGCGGCTGGCCGTCAATATTGTCGCATAACTCGCCTGCTGGGTCAGGGCCTCCGTTTCTCCCTGCGGCTCAGTGGTATAGATGTATGCTTGGGACAAACCGAAGGTCCAGTCCTCATAATGCGTGGTCCCATTCAAGAGCGCATTCTCGTCAGTTCCATCAGTGAATTTCGGATTGGAATACAAACGCAGAGTAGGGGTGTAATCCAGGGTCCAATGGGAGCCTACATTAAGCAGAAGGCCGGGGGATATCTCCTGGATGGCCGTGGTCAGATGGTTGGTCGGCGAGACCGGAATGCCATCGCCGTAAATGAACCGATAAAGCAAATGCGGGTGGAAATCCACCGGACCTAACTGCACTGGACCGAGCGTTTGGGGGATGGAGCCGCCCGGGGGTGGAACGCCCCCCGTTTGGTAACTGGGGAGGGACGGCGCCAGAGTTGATTTCTCGAAATCGGCCGACGACGGGGCCAGGATCCCTTGGGCCAGCGCCCCGGTGACGCCCGCCAGGAAACCGAGCAGAAGAAGTCCGCGCCCAAGAACCCGGCAGCCTTCGCGGCGATGAGCCGCCGCTGGCCGACGCCACGGACGAAATGTGATTGTTTTGTCCAAAAAGCGGCCGCGTTTCAGTTTTGCAACGTCCGGGGAAAGGATAGCCCCTTCAAACCGGGGCTGTAAAGAGCGGCTTAAGCAGTCTTCTTCTTTACCTGTTTCACCCACCCCTGGTTATCCAGGTACCATTGGATCGTCTCCCGGATGCCGCTTTCGAAGGTGTGCGCCGGCTTCCAGCCCAGCTCCTTTTCAATCTTGCCGGCATCAATCGCGTAACGCCGGTCGTGGCCCTGACGGTCTTTGACAAATTTAATCAGGCCCCGGGAATGCCCGCCCAATTGCGGGGCCATTGCGTCCATCAGGTCGCAGATCAATTCCACGATGCGGATATTGGACCATTCATTGTGCCCGCCGATGTTGTAAGTCTCCGCGTCGCGCCCGCGCGTCAGCACCTGCCAGAGCGCCTCCGCGTGATCCCGCACATAAAGCCAGTCCCGCACGTTCAGACCGTCGCCATACACAGGAATGGGTTGCCGTTGGCAGACCGCTTCGATGATGACCGGAATCAGCTTCTCTGGAAACTGGTAGGGGCCGTAGTTGTTGGAGCAATTGGTGGTGACCACCGGCAGGCCATAAGTGCGGTGATAGGCGCGCACCAGCAGGTCGCTCGAGGCCTTGCTCGCCGAGTAAGGCGAGTTGGGCGCATAGGACGTGGTTTCGGTGAAATAGCCGGTGGCGCCCAGGCTCCCATAAACTTCATCGGTCGAAACATGGTGAAAGCGGCATTCTAATTGCGGATTGCGGATTGCGGATTGCGGATTAAACCAGAAACCGCGGCATGCTTCCAGAAGATTGAACGTACCGACGACATTGGTCTGAATAAAGTCGCCAGGGCCGGTGATGGAGCGGTCCACATGAGATTCGGCGGCCAGATGCAAAACATGGGTGATGCGATGCTTCTCCACCACCCCCAGAACCGCGGCTTTGTCGCGCAGGTCGGTTTTCTCAAAAGTGTATTTGGGTTGATGCGCGACGCGCTCCAGATTCCCCGGATGACCCGCGTAGGTCAGGCAATCCAAATTGACCAGATGCCGGACTTCCGGCTCGTCAATAATGTGATGGATCAGGTTCGATCCGATGAAGCCGGCGCCCCCTGTCACTAATAAGTTCAATGTAAAATATAAATTCAGGCGGCCGAGGGCGTCCAATTTTGCAGCGCCTCCCGCAGGGCCTCCTCCACCGGACGGAGCTTGACGCCCGTGCCCAGCAGTTTGGAAACATCCAGAACGCAGTTGGAGCGCGGGGTTTTGGCCGCCAGTTTGTAAAATTCCTCATCATCGGCCCAAAACTCGAACGGCCGGGCCGGCTGGAGGATGCGCTTTATCATGGCCACCACCTGGCGGGTGGAAACAAAACCGGGATTGGTCATGTTGTAAGTCCCGAAAGGGGCGCGCCTCTGCCACAGATCCAGGCAGGCGGCGACAAAATCCCCGCGCTGGGAGAGCGAATTGACGTTGTCATACACCTTGGCGTAATTTTGCACTTTGCTCAGGTAATTACGGGGATGGTCCCACTGGTCAAAGGGGATGCGCAACCGCCAGATATAGTGTTGACCCGACTGCCCGAGGGCTTCCTCCGCCAGCGCCTTGGTCCCGCTGTAAAAGCTGCATGGGGGCCGGCGAAAAGTGAAATTCGGCTCGTCCTCTTCGGTAAAGCCCCCGATGGCCCCGCGATTCTGTTGGAACAACGCCTGGCAGTCCGGCGTGGTCAGATCTTTTTCCACCCGCCCCCCAATTTTGGCGCCGGCATAAATGCAGCCGGAGGAAACATGCCCGAAAGGAACGCCCTGCGCGGCGCAGGCATGGGCCACCATGGCGGGAAAGAGCGTGTTTCCTTGCAAGGTGTCCGCCCGGTTTGTTTCGCAGGCATCCACGTTCGGTTTGCCGGTGTAACCAGCCGCGTTGATTAAAAAATCCGGTTTGGTGCGGCGCAACAACTCCCGCAACACGTCAAACCGGGTGTAGTCGGTCTGGACGCGGGCCGGGGCCTCAAAAGCGAGGGCACGCGCCGCCAGTTCCCGCGCAAAAACCTGGCCGATGTAACCGGTCCCGCCTAATAATACGATCTGGCTCAGGGTTGTCCTTCCGCCAGCACCCGGTACAGATAATCCCGGTATTCGCAGTTGGGTGATCGGGCCGCCAGTGCTTCAAATTGGGGCCGGTTAATGAATCCGCTCCGGAACGCCGCCTCTTCCGGACAGCCGATCTTTATCCCCTGTCTTTTCTCGATGGTCTGCACGTAGGCGGAAGCTTCGTGCAGGCTGCTGCTGGTCCCGGCATCCAGCCAGGCAAAGCCGCGGCTCAACTGGCGCACCCGCAACTGGCCGCGCCGCAGGTATTGCACGTTGACCTCGGTGATCTCCAGTTCGCCCCGGGCCGACGGCCGCAGTTGCCGCGTAATTTCCAGCACCGTGTTGTCGTAAAGATAAAGTCCGGGCACCGCGTAATGGCTGCGGGGCGACTTGGGTTTTTCTTCAATGGAAATGGCCCGGCCGTCCTGGTCAAACTCCACCACGCCATACCGTTCCGGATCGGTCACCCGATAGCCGAAAATGCAGGCGCCCCCGTCAAACTGCTCGAAGGCGGCCTTGAAACTATCCGCGCCGTAAAAAATGTTGTCTCCCAGGATCAGCGTCACCGGATCGGCGCCGATGAACGAGGCCGCGATTAAAAAGGCCTGGGCGATGCCGGCGGGCTTGGCCTGCTCCCGATAATCCATGCTCAACCCCAATTGCCGGCCGTCGCCCAGGAGTTGCTGGAAGCGCGGCAGATCCTGCGGCGTGGAGATGAGGCAAATCTCCCGCACGCCGTTTTCAATCAAAGTGGTCAGCGGATAATAAACCATTGGTTTGTCGAATACCGGCTGCAACTGTTTGCTCGCCACCAGGGTGAGCGGGAAGAGGCGCGAGCCCGCCCCGCCGGCCAGTATGATTCCTTTCATCCGATTCCTTTCGTGCGACCTTGCCAGAATCAAGGCGGCGTGGAGGGAGATGGCCCGGGAGGACTCGCCGGCGCTTGCGGGGCGCGCGCCGCCAGGCGCACTTTGTGCAGACAATCCTGCCAGGCCTCCTCCAGGCTCCGCATTTTGACGCCGGTGGCCAGAAGTTTGGAAACGTCCAAAATACAATGGGATTGCGGCGCTTTGCCGCCCGCCCGCGCCGGCTCTTCCTCGTCCGGCCGGAAATCCAGCGGGCGCGGCAGTTTGCCGACCCGGTGCATCAACTCGGCCAGATGCAAGGTGGTGGCCGCGCCGGGATTGGTCACATTGTAAATGCCAAACGGCGCGCCGATTTTCCACAGGTCAAGACAGGCCCGCACACAATCCTCCGTGTGAGACAGCGAATCAATCGTGTCGCCAGGATGGGCCTGACGTTGGAACTGCCACAGGAAATTGCGCGGATCCTCCCGCTCGCTGAAGGCCAGCCTGGGCCGCCAGATATAACTATGCCCAATGTCCCGGATCGCCTCCTCCGCCAGCGCCTTGGTCCCGCTGTGAAACGTGCAGGGCGGGCTGCGGAAGGAAAAATTCGGCTCATCCAGCTCGTTAAACCCGGAGATCAATTGTGGCTGCTTCTCAAACATCTCCCGCACGCCGGGCCGGCTCAGGTCTCGCTCCACGCGCGCCTGGCCCTCCTCCATGATTTTTGCCCCGGTGTAAATGGAACCGGAGGACAGATGGCCCCAGGGCGTCTTGGTCATCAGGCAGACCCGCGCAATCATCTGCGGCAGCAGGGCGTTGGCCAGCATGGCCTGTTCCCGCGCCGCTTCCAACCCGTCTTCCTCCGGCCAGCAGCAATAACCGGCGGCGTTGATGAGGAACAGCGGCCTCATCGTGCGCAGGTAATCAAAGAGGTAGTCGAAACGGGTGTAATCGAACGCCGTGCGGGTCAGCGGGATAAAGGACTGGCCGCGCCGCCGCAATTCGGCGGCGAAAGCCCTGCCAAAATATCCGCTGGAACCGAGCAAGACGATCATTAGCTGTCCTTGGCTTTCCGAGCTTAGGCCTTCCAAACCTGCCCCGGTTTTGATTTGACGCTGGCCATGGCGTTGCGGGAATCCACAATGCAACCAGCCCACTTGGCCAACTGCTCGTAGTCAACGGCGCTGTGCTTGGTCGCAATCACCACCAGATCGAATCCTCCGATGTTTTTTTCATTCCACGCAACGGACTGCTCCCCCGCCCATTGCGGATGCTCGCGGGTGGGCTTGATCACCGGCACGTAGGGATCGTGATAGCAAACCTCCGCGCCACGGTCCTTCAGCAACGTCATCAGAACGTAGCTGGGCGATTCGCGGTCATCGTCCACGTCGGCCTTGTAAGCCAGGCCGAGCACGAGCACTTTGCAGCCGTTGAGGGACTTTTTCCGCGCGTTCAGGGCGGAGACCGCCTGATGAACCACGTAGGCGGGCATGGCGGTGTTGATCTCCCCGGCCAGCTCGATGAAACGGGTGTTGACGCCGTACTCGCGCGCCTTCCATGTCAAGTAGAACGGGTCAATGGGGATGCAGTGGCCGCCCAGGCCCGGCCCGGGATAAAAGGCCATGAAACCGAACGGTTTTGTTTTGGCGGCATTGATCACCTCCCACACGTCAATGCCCATGGCCGTGTAAACGATCTTCAGTTCGTTGACCAGGGCAATGTTGATGCTGCGGAAAATATTCTCCGTCAGCTTGGCCGCTTCGGCCGCGCGGCAGGAGGAAACCGGGACCAGTGTTTTGATGGCCAGGCCATAAACCGCCTTGGCCCGTTCCAGGCAGGCCGGCGTGTAGCCGCCGATCACTTTTGGAATCAGCGCCACTTTGCTGTCCGGGTTGCCCGGGTCTTCTCTTTCCGGCGAGAAGGCCAGATGGAAATCGGTCCCCGCCTTCAGGCCGGAACCGCTTTCCAGCACCGCCCGCAGGTCTTCGTCGGTCGTGCCCGGATAGGTGGTGGATTCCAGCACGACCAGGATTCCCTTCTTCAAATAGGGCGCGATGCTGCGCCCGGTGTTGAGGATGAAGCTAATATCCGGCTCGCGGTTTTTGTTCAGCGGCGTCGGCACGCAGATGATCACCGCATCCATCTGCTTGACTTGCCGGAAGTCGGTCGAGGCGGAAAACTTCCCGGACTTGACCAGTTCGGCGATGGCGGCGGCTGCTATGTGTTTGATATAGCTGCGCCCCTCCGTGATGGCCTCAACCTTGGCGCGATCCACGTCCAGCCCCAGCACGGCCGCCCCGGAGTGGGCGAATTGGAGTGAGAGGGGGAGGCCGACGTAACCTAAACCGACGATGGCAATCTTCATATTTTTAAGTTTCAATGCTGCAAGGCGTTTCGGAAAAAAGAGAGGTTTGGAATCAAAGTAATTGCCAGCCGGAACTGTTTCCGCAACCAGCGGAAGAACCGCCGCTTAACGTCCGATGCTCTTGTAGAGAAAGCCCAGGCGGTCCATTTCCGCGGCGTCGAAAAGGTTGCGGCCATCGAAAATGATGGGGTGGCTCAGGCCGCGGCGCACCCGGTCCAGATCCAGATGCTTGAACTCCGGCCATTCGGTCGCGATCACCAGCGCGTCGCAACCTTCGGCGACTTCATTCATGTCGGCCACGTAAGTAACGTCTTTTAGGATCGCCCGCGCCTTGTCCATCGCCTGCGGGTCATGGACGCGCAGCCGCGCGCCGGCCGCTTGCAGGCGCTGGCACAGTTCGATGGCGGGGGACATGCGGATGTCATCGGTGTTTTGCTTGAAGGCCAGGCCGAGGACGCCCAGGGTCTTGCCTTTGACGATCCAGAGAGTGTCGCTGATTTTTTTGACGAAGCGATCCATCTGCGCAGCATTGATGTGCTGGACTTCCTTAAGCAACCCGAAGTTGTAGCCGAGCGCCTCAGAGATGTGGATGAAGGCGCTGAGGTCCTTGGGAAAACAACTGCCCCCAAAACCCAGGGAGGCCTCCAGGAACTTGCCTCCGATGCGCGAGTCCATCCCCATGCCCCGGGCGACTTCCTGCACATTGCCGCCGGATAATTCGCAGACCACAGAGATGGCATTGATATAAGAAATTTTCAGCGCGAGGAAGCAATTGGCCGCGTGTTTGATCAGTTCGGCCGACTTAATGTCCGTGATGATGACCGGGGCGTGATAGGGCGCGAAAATCTCCTGCATGGCGGCGACCGGTCGCGCGGAAGAGACGCCCACCACCACACGGTCCGGTTTCATGAAATCTTCCACGGCAAACCCCTCGCGCAGGAACTCGGGATTGCTGACGACATCGAACTCCAACTGGGGTTTGCCATAGCGCTTGATGGTTTCGGCGACTTTCTCCCCGGTTTTCACCGGGACAGTGCTTTTGTCCACGACGATGCGGTAACTGCTCATGGCGGCCGCGATGTCGCGGGAGACGGATTCGATGTAGCTCAAGTCCACCGAGCCATCCGGCAGGGAGGGTGTGGGAACGGCGATGAAAATGACCTTCGACCGCTCGACCCCTTCCTGGGTGCTGCTGGTGAAGGAGAGCCGGCCGGCGGCGACATTCTTTTGCACCAGTTCGGGCAGGCCGGGTTCATAGATGGGCATTCCCCCCTGCTGCAGCACCTTGACTTTATTGACATCACAATCCACACAGGCCACTTCATGTCCGCCCTCGGCGAAACAAGTGCCTGTCACCAACCCCACGTAGCCCGTGCCGATGATCGTTATCTTCATTTTTCCTTGTTGAACGCTCCCCTTTACGTCACCAGCCTGCGCTGGAAGCTGCCTCCGTCAGGCGGCCAATCGCCCCTTTCCCGTCCGGCAGAAGGGCGGGCCACTTGAGTTGGGAATCGCCGATGGTTATAACAGCCGGGTTCCTGAGGTCCGGCTTGCCATAGCGAAGCGGGCGACCATCCAGAGAGCAGACCGAACCGCCGGCGGTTTCCACGACACATTGCGCCGCCGCCGTGTCCCATTCCATGGTCGGCAGGTCGCGCAGGTAGATATCCGCCCGGCCTTCGGCCACGAGACAAAACTTGAGGGAGCTGCCCATGCTTTGAAGGGCAGGCTGGGGCAAACGGGCGAGCAGGGCGGCGACCATCGGGCCGGCGTGGTCCTTGCTGGCCACGACCGTCATGCGGGAAAAATCCGCGCGGCGGGTGGCGATGGGGACGGGGGCCTGGGCGGACAGTTGCCGCCAGGCGCCGCTCTTTCTCGCGGCAAAGTAGGTTAAATCCAGCGCCGGCGCATGCACGACGCCCAGCATGGGCCGGCCGCCTTCGATCAAGGCAATATTCACCGTAAATTCTCCGGTGCCTTTCACGAATTCCTTGGTTCCGTCCAATGGGTCCACCAGCCAGAAGCGGCCCTGGCCGTCCGCTGGCCGCCGGCGGGACTCGGTTGACTCTTCGGAAATCACCGGAACGCCAGGCATGAGGCCCGGCAAATGTTCCGCCAAAAAATGGTGCGAAGCCAAATCCGCTCCGGTCAAGGGCGACGAGTCGCTCTTGAGCGCAACCGCCGCGTTGCGTCGGTAAAAACCCAGAATCGCCGCGCCGGCTTGAACGGCCAATTCGCAACACCGGGCTAAAAGTGGATCGAGCGGCTTCACGCAGGCAGGTCGTCTTCTATTTTTTTTCCCGCCGCGCGCCGGTCTTTGTTTTTGACGCGGGCGCGCCCGCGGCATCGGCCACGTACCAATCCAAGGCCGCATCCAGGCCCCGTTCAAAGCCATAGTCAGGCTGGTAACCCAGCAACCGGCGCGCTTTGCTGATGTCCGCCAGCGTGTGGCGCACGTCGCCCGCGCGGAAATCCTGGTAAACCGGCTTGAAGTTTTTAAGGTGCGGGCAGCGCGGCAGCAAGCGCTCGCGCAACAGGCGCCACAGTTCATTCAAGCTCGTCCGCTCGCCCACCGCCACATTATAGGCCTGGTTGATCGCGCCCGGACGGGTTGTGGTGGCGGCCTTCAGATTGGCCTGCACCACGTTGCTGATGTAGCAGAAGTCCCGGCTCGTTTCCCCGTCGCCATTGACCCGCACCGGCTGGTTGCGGATCATGGCGGCAATCCATTTGGGAATCACCGCCGCGTAAGCGCCCTCCGGATCCTGCCGCGGGCCGAAGACATTGAAATAGCGCAGCCCGATCGTTTCCATCTGGTAGCATCGCGCAAACACGTCCGCGTAAATCTCGTTCATCGCCTTGGTCGCGGCGTATGGCGAGACCGGATGGCCGGTGCGCTTTTCGATCTTCGGCAGCCGGTCGTCATCGCCGTAAACCGAACTGCTGGAGGCATAGACAAACCGGCCCACCCCGGCCTCTCGCGACGCCACCAGCATGTTGACAAATCCGGTGACATTGCTGGCGTGCGACGCCAGCGGATCGTCCACCGAGCGGGGCACCGACCCCAAAGCCGCCTGATGCAGGACCAGTTGGACCCCTTTGACCGCCCGCCGGCAATCTTCCAGTCGCCGGATATCGCTCTCCCAAAATTTAAAACGCCTCCATTGCTCCCGCGAGACCGCCTCTCTGACCTGGTCCAGATTCTTCCGGTGGCCGGTGGCGAAGTTATCCAGCCCGGTCACGCGCTGATTAGACTTCAGCAGCGTTTCGAGAAGATTCGAGCCGATGAACCCGGCGACGCCGGTCACCAACCATATTTTCCCGTCATTCTTGAGCCTGATTTTTGTGTCCATAAATTTGAGCGGAAACGATGGCTCCAACCAGCCGGTCCACCCTGGCGCCGTGGCGCAAAGACAGCTTTTGCCGGCCTTGGATTCTCTCCCGCAGCATTGTCCAAACCGACAACCTCACACGACCTTCCGGGCAAAACTCAGCTTGCCCCGGGCCACCACAGTATCCTCCACACGGGCGACTCCTTCGACCAAGGCCGCATTCTCCACCATTTTCAGGACATTGATTTCCATGGTCATGGTATGACCGGGCAACACGGGGGCCAGGAATCTCATGTCGTTGACGGCGGCCAGCGCCATGAATTCCCCCGGCTTCATGCCTTTGCCCGTCGTCTGGCTGAAGAGGATGGAAGCGCTTTGCCCAATGGCTTCAATGATGAAAGTTCCGGGCATGATGGCGAACTCTGGGAAGTGGCCCAGGAATTGAATCTCACTGCCCGTCACGTTTTTGAGGGTCTTGATGCGTTTGCCCGGTTCCAATTCCAAGACCCGGTCCACCATGATCAGCGGGAAGCGCTGCTTCAAGTGGTCTTTCAGTTCCGCAAAGGTCATCACCATAATGAAGGGTTGGGCAATTCGGATGGCCCGGCTCAACGCCGGCGCAGGATCATGGCCAGGGCGCGGGGGAGAAAACGGCCGCCCGGAACCGGGTTGCCCGCATCACAGACCAGCCGCGTCACACGAAGGCCGACTTCCTCGGCCATCTGGAGCGCCTCACTTTCGCGATGATACTCGTAAGTATGATCGCGTTGGGCTGATTCCAGCGCGGTGCTGAAAAAGACCAGGCCGTCGTCGGCGAGATGATGGGCGATGACTTTAAACAACAGGCGCGGATCTTGCAGATGCTCTGCCAGCATGGCGGCAATGATGCCTTGATACGTCTTACCCGGACCCATCAGGTTCAAATTGAGCGCGTCCTTAACCTCGAAGTTCACGCGCTGCCCAAACCCGGTCACGGCCAGCAGCCGCTTTGAGACAGCCACCGCCGGCGGACTGATGTCAAAACCGTCCAGATGAATGTCGGGCCTTTCCTTGGCTGCCAGCAGGCCCATGACTCCATGGCCGGAGGCCAGTTCGAGGACTTTCGCGCCCTTCGGCACCCCTTTGATGAATTCGTCCCGGTATAAGGCGATGTGGCTGATCATCGAAGGCCAGAATGGATAAATTAAAATGGCGGCCCACATGTAGGGAACCATGTAGCCTTCTGACTCATAGACATTGGAAATGACATCCGGCATTGCTTGAGGTTCGTAGCGCCCGGTTTTCTCGTACTGTTGCTGGCACTTCCAGACGCCCAGGCAGTACTTGGCGTAGCCCTCGGCGGCGTCGTCAAAGGCGCGTTCGCCGTAGGCCGCGCCAGCCCAGAGGGCCAGGGGATCCAACAACCAGGAACAGAGGCCCGCATTGGCCTCATAGGTGGCCCGCACGGCGGGAGCAAATATCCTGGCCTTTTTCTCCAAACTTCTTAGAAACGAATTGGCGTCGGTCACCATTTGAATTTTCCTCGTTAGTGTGTTTAGTGTGTTCCATCGGCCGAGCGAACATGACGCACCATGCGGACCATGGGCCGGACCAGATCCACCCCGTCCCACGGAGGGACAAAAGCATGCATGCGTCCCAGCTTGACGATCCGATCCACGCCTCTTCTGGCGGCCAGTCCGGCCAGTTTGCCCTCTTTCTCCGGATCCGCCATGCCCAAACCCAGCGTCTGCATGACCCCATCAAACTTTGAAGCCGCCTCAATTAAACTGTCCACCTCCAGAACCGTCAACGTTTTCCCTTGCGTGGGTTGGGGCAGGTCCGATCCCGCGCCGAAGAGCAGCGTCCAATCCGGCCCCATCGGAAAGACGGCCCGATGCGCGGTGTCCTGCAACAGCCAGGCCGTGCGGGCCTGGCAAATGGCTGAGGTCAATCCGGATGCAATGGTTTGCCGCGGATGCGCCTTGTTTTCGGCTTCAAAGGCGCGCCTCAGGACTGACAGAAATTGAGCCGTCGGCAGGCCCGCCTCATTTTCGAGGAACAGAACCTGGGGCGACGAACAGG
Source organism: uncultured Verrucomicrobiae bacterium (assembly GCA_963707025.1). GTDB lineage: Bacteria > Verrucomicrobiota > Verrucomicrobiia > Limisphaerales > Palsa-1400 > JBEKOF01. The sequence goes on from CAVPOM010000018.1 coordinate 464,040, forward strand.
CCTGCTGGTCAAATTGCCAGACATCCCGCGCCAGCCGCACGCACCAAGTCTCCTGGACCTCAGGGTTGTTCCAAGTGCCCGCGTCCATCGCGGCGACGGACATTCTGGGACCGAAGACCGCGATTCTCGCCCAATGAGGAAAAGGCAGTGCCCGCACGCTCAAAACAGACTCTTTTCCGCCCCAAATCATCGCGCCGTCCACCGATTGAGCCATCGTTTCATGCAAATCCTGCCGGCCATGCTCGAATGCCGCCATAAAAATGCGGGAGGTTAGCGATTGCCCCGGGTCGCTTTGCGCCAGCTTTCCCATCACCCGCCGCGTCACCTCGGTCAAACCTTCCGGGACGCGGACCATAGCGGCATTGCCCCCCAACAGAGCGCACGTCATGGACAGAAGCGGCTGGATTTCCACATTGCCGGCAGGCCAGTGGCCCACCACGCCGACGGGGTAGGCCTTGCACTGGGCGCGGCCATATTCAGTCCACCCGCCATGCAACGCGTTGGCTCCAAGTTCGCGCGCAATAATCGGTTCCAAATTCCCCCGCTTCAGCCACATCCGAAGGAAAAGTATTCCGGGAATATCGTCCATTTCGCGTGCGTCCAGGCTCCCGGCCCAAGCATCGAAAACGGTCATCACATCGTCGGGCGGGATTTCCCGCTCCACAACCCGTTGGCGCAGTTGGACCGCCGCGCAGGAAATCTCGGCGGGGGCCTGAACATCATGGATCAGATTTGTCATCGAAAAACCCGCCGTTCAACTTACGGGATCTCGTTTGCTTTGCAGATTTCCGCAGCCCCGCACCTCCGCCTTGGGAATGCGTCCGGCAAAGCGGAAACTGATGCCCCGTCTCCCGCAAGGGCAACAATCATAAGCGACCACTTTGGCTAAGTCCTCCGTGAGCAGCAAATGGCCGGGGAAGCTGGTGGGCAAAACACTGCAAACCTGAACGATGCCGTGTTCTCCCGCGGCAACGGGCTGCAGCGTCAATGGATTCCTGACAATCACCTCGCCAAAGGCCGGGCTGTGTTTGTTCCCCTCGGGACAATCCGGAAAAATAACCCCCACGCTCTCCACCATGCCATAGAAATCAATGACGCATTCCGGCGAACACCCAAAGACCCGGGCCAAGCCCTCGTTGAAAGCTGCTTTTTCCACGGCTTGTTCCTGCAAACGTTTCCAGCCGCCGCTGTGCAGGATGCGGACCTTGGGCAAATTCAAACACGCGCCATCGGCCAGGAGCGGCTTGACCAGGTGGTTCCACAGAATATAGGTGAAGCCATAAACCAGCAACTCGGCATCCTGCCGGTCCCGGGCGAATTCTCTCAGTTTGTCCCGATCCAAAATCAGTTCATCCTGGTCATTTAGGCCAAGACAATAGGTGGCCTCGCTGGCAAAAGGCTGCAACCCCTGAATCGCCGCCCCCCTGGCCCCAAGTTCGTTCCCGTCTCCCCTGTAGCCTGGCACGTCCACCACCAAATACGGCCGGCGGGCCGGTCCAATGTAATCTCGCACAATGGTCACAATTCCCTTGGTCATCCGTCGCGAGGTTGGCCCATCAATCGCCACACGGCTGGGCGATTGAGAGGTTGTCGCGCTCGAGGTCAGGGTTCTCTTAATCTCGCCCGGACCCACCAGGGACAGCGGAGGATTGGCTTTAAGAACCCCCACAGGCAAAAAAGGAAGGGAAGCCACGTCACCTGCGGCGCTATAGTCCGATGGCCAGCCCCGCACATAATTTTCATAACCCGCGTGGCGCTGGCAGGCGTAATGCAACTCATCCTTGAGCAATTCCAACAGCCCCGCCTGTTTCTCCCCGGGAGGCTGGCTATAGGGAGGAATGGACAGCAAGCGGCTTATTTTATCATCCAATGATTGCATGGAGGCTTTTGCCCTGAACGGGGAGCGAGATGCGCGCTATCTTCCCGGTGGAGGTCTTCGGCAATTCAGAAACCAAATGAATGGAGTCCAAAGCCCAATGGGCCGGAAGATGGCGGCGAACCTCTTCCACCCCAAGGTTCGCTCCCGGCTCGGGCACGATAAACAACACCAGCGCCTCTCCCGCTTCCGGATGCTCCACCGCGCGGGCGGCGCATTCATAGACCCCTGGCATGGAGGCCACGGTTTCCTCAGCTTCCGTAAAACTCACCCGCATCCCTCGCATTTTCAGAAAGGACCCTTGCCGTCCTTCGATCCACAGATACCCTTCCTCATCCTGCCGGGCCAGATCCCCGGTGCGCAGCCAGCCGTCCCCGAAGACCCGTTCCGTTTCCACCGGGTTGTTCCAATAACCCGAGGAGATGGACGGTCCCTTGGCCCACAGTTGGCCGGTTTGCCCTGTGCGCAAATCATTTCCCTGCTCATCCATGATCCGCACCGTCAGGTTGTCCAGCGGGCGGCCCACGCTGCCGGGTTTCTCTTCCCACCGTTCCGGTTCCAGGCACGATATGCGGGCCGTCGCTTCAGTTTGTCCGTACATCACGTAAAACTTCGTCATGGGCAATGCCGCCCGCATCTCATTCACTTTCTCCGGCGCCAGGCGGCCCCCGGCCTGGAGAAAACGCCGCAAGGAAGGCATGGCGATCCCCCGAAAATTGGAACGTCGCAGCAGCACATTATAAACCGTCGGCACCCCGGCAAAGGTGGTGCAGCCATGCTCGGCCACCGCTCGCAGCACTTTGTCTGGAAACATAAAGCGGCGGTCAAAGACCACGCCACCTCCCGCATATAGATGCGTATGCAGCACACTCGTCCCAAAACAGTAGCTCAACGGGAGAATCAGCATGGCCCTGTCGTCGCCCGCCAATTGTTGGCTGCGGATGATGGCTTCGGTATTGGCGATCAGGTTCCCGTGGCTGACCATGACGAAACGAGGAACGCCGGTGGATCCGGACGTGGCCATCAACGCCGCCAGATCCGAGTCATGGACTGCCGCCGCCGGCATCTTGTCTGACCTGTCCCCGGCCAAGTCCCCGCGCAGCATGAGGATCGAGCCTTGGTCAATCCCCCCGTCCCGGAGACCTGTTTCGGTCCACACGGCTTTGGCCCCGCTTGCCTCCAGCAGCGTCCCCAGCGACGTTGTCACCGCGCGCTCTTCCACCGGCACCGCCACCAGGCCGGCGTAGATGGCTCCCAGATAGACCAGGGCGCTGGCAGGAGACAAAGAACAGCCGATCAACACCCGGTCTCCTTTTCTCAAACCAGCCGAAACCAAGGAAAGGCCATGCGCCGCGATCAACCGCGGCAAATCTTCCGGGTCAATCGCGCGGCCGGTGGCCGCATCAATCAGCCAGGAACACGGCCCAAGGCGCTGCACCAGGCGCCCGGCAAAATTTACTTCTGCCGCCGCTGTCACCTTAGGCTCCCTTGGCCAGCTTTGCCTGGATGATGCGCACGATCTCGCGAACATTCTCCATTTCAATCATCTCATCCACATCCAGGTTGATTTTGAACTCCGTCTCCAGATTGCTGGCCAAAGACAAATGACCCACAGAATCCCAACCCGGGATATCGCGTGCGGCAGTCTCCATGGATACTTTTTGTGGTTCGATGTCAAAGGAAGCTTTGAAGACTTCCCGGACTTTGTTTAAAATGCCGTCTGTATCGTTCATTTAATGTGTTTATCTTTCGTAAGTTGTTCTCATACCATTATCCCCGTGCCCCCGTCTATAACAAGAGTTTGCCCGATGATCCCCGACGCCGCATCGGAGAAAAGGAATTGCGCCCCATACGCAACCTCCTCGGCTGTCACCAGACGCCCCGCCGGAGTCCGGCGGATGGCCTCGGCAATTCGGTTTTCGGCATCCGGCAACGCCTTCCAGACATCCGTCAGCACCGCCCCGGCCGTGATAATGTTGACACGAATGCCGCGCGGGGCCAGTTCGACGGCCAGATGGCGGGCCAGGGCCTCCAGCGCGCCCTTGGACGAACCAACTGCGCCATAGCCCGGCTGGAAGCGCAAGGCTCCCCAGGAACTGACCGCCACGACGCTTGATCCCTTGGAAAAGCGCGCCAGCAGCAGCTTGATCACCTTGAAAAAGGCGCCGACATTCAGGCTAAAAGTAAAGTCGAAATGCCGCCAGTCAAGTTCCTCCACGGAGCGATGAACCCCGGTCGCGGCACAATGGACCAATCCGGAAAGTTGCGGACCCACCTCCGCAACCGAGCGGTCCAACTGTTCCAAACCCCGGTCGTTCGTCAGATCCGCCCGGCACAAGCGGATGCCCAAACCTTCTTCCGTGGCGATCGCCTTCAATTCCTCTGCCGCCTTTTGGTTGCGCACAAAGTTCGCGATGACGGTGGCTCCGGCCCGCGCAAAACGAAGTGAAATGGCGCGACCAATGCCGCGCGTGCCCCCGGTCACCAAAATCGTCCGGCCGGACAAGGAAAATAAATTATTCGGACTTATGCCCATAACGGCTCAAATATACCTGTTCTTCCAGCCAACCATCGGACTGCAACGGTCACGCACTTCAACCAGAATCTTGCGAACGATGGGCCGCAAGGACGGCGGAGGCGGCGCCGTCGTTTTGAAGTCAACGCCATTTTTCCGCGAACAGGCCACCACCAGATTCTCCGCTTGCTTGACAGGAAAAGAGCCGCACACGCCGTTGCTGGCGAGCTGGGACGCGCTTCGCTGCTCGTGGCCGCAAAGAAAAGTCAGATCTTCGCCCTCCTCCCCCGGCCCGAGCCAGGGGCGGTGGTGTATCCAGAGTTCTTCCACACCGTCGGCAATGGAGGGATGAATCCGGTGTGAGCAGGGGCGGATATGGAGGGCCCGCCCCCGCCGAAGTTTCTTTTAATTGGCACGCATGATGCCAGTTTGGCATCGCTGCTGCTGCGAGAAATGACAAAACCGAGTTCAAATCGCTCACACCAATTCTCTTATACAAACCACTCAAAATCAGCCACTTCCAACAAGGACAGTCTCTCCAAACCGGATGACGGTGACAGGCAGGAGAGGTTGCCGGGCTGAAAAGTCCAACTGTTAATCTGGGGGGAACGTCCCCAAGGCATTAAGACATCATTTGCTCAAGTTCCCAGGAGTATTTGGGTCAGGGGACCGATCCGGACAAGTTTGGAGGCGCCCCAGTCTGCAAAGGTCGCTTTAAGGTTAGAATCCCATTGATCCCTGACCGGCCCCCCGCTGGTGATGATTTTTTGGTGGTTTCCTTTCTTGAACTGATCCCAAGCCTCCCGCAATTTGGTGGCCGGGATCAAGCCTTCCACCACCAGGTAGTCCCCGCCCACGCGGCTGTTGACGGCCGGAAGCCGTAAACACCACGCTGGAGGCCCAGCAGCAGGGCGAGGGTCAGCAGCCTGCCGCGCCAGGCTAAAAGCCAGGCTTCCTTGCGAACAAAGAGGCCGGAAAGCGCCGTCGGACACCTTTGTGGAGAATTCACGCCAGAAATCCTTAATGAACCGGAGGGCATCCAGCACTGCGTTCATCATTGCGCCAAGAAGCCATTCCGGCTGCGGCCAATCCGCCTTTGAAAAAACGCGGTACTTCACGCTGCCGGAGCCCGGTTTCATTCGATCAGTGACTCTGGTGCTGGGGAGATTCGTGGTCACGGGCTTCTGCCGGAGGATGAAATTGCCCCTGCCTCCGCCTTTTCCCCGCGGCCGGTTTTGTCAAGTAAAAGAGCATCTTATACCACGATCCTACAAAGAACATCTTGCATTCATTGTAGAGCAAGCTGGATAGCTTGGCCGCCCTCATTCCAAAAGCCCTTTGAATCCAGGCGTACTTCCAACTGAGGCGGGGAATCTGCAATTGCCCCCCCAGCGTCGCGGCCAGCCGCCGGGACTCTTCCACGATTTTAGGCATCTCAGGATAGAAAAAAGGCAGCCAGTTCTGCAGGAAGGTCACGCAGGCGGCTCGTACCCTCGCGCTATCCTCGACCGAGCGCAGGTAGCCGATTTGCAGGCGCATGCCCAGGAACTGCGCCTCCTTTTTCTTTTTGGAGCGGCCCACATAAGACAGGCTGCCGACGGGGCACCTGCGGTAGTACACCTTGGCCTCGGGCACAAAGCAGACGCGGTCGCTTTTGAGAACGACCCTGCTGAAATACTCCCCGTCGTCATCCCCGAGCAGGCGGGTGTCCCAAGGCCCGGCCGCTTCTGTCAGCTCGCGGCTCACCAGCCACGTTGCTGTCTGCATAAAGACGTTCTGCTCCCATTTCCGCGTCATCCACTCCACCGGAGAAAGATCGCACCACAGGGCCGTGGGGCGAAAGCGGGCTTTGTTCACACGGTAAAAAAAGTAGCCCCAAGCCGACGAAACGAGCGTCCGCCTGCTGCCGTAGCTTCTGAACAACTCCATTTGCCTGGCAATTTTTTCACGGCTCAGGAGATCGTCGGCGTCCAGCCACTGGATATAGTCCCCCTGGCACAAGGAAAAAGCCTTGTTTCTGGCCGCCGCCGCGCCCTGGTTGGGCTGGCTGACCACCGACACCTCCTTCCCGGCAAATTTACGGGCCACCGCCAGAGTTTGGTCGGTGGAACCATCGTCCACTATAATGATTTCCTTCCTGGGCCACGTTTGACACAGGGCGGACTCAATCGTCTCCGCGATGCACCCCTCTGCATTAAATGCAGGTATGAGTATTGATATCAAAGGTTCCATGGCTGGGCCTCAGTCTTTCCGATAGGCAGATACCAGGATATCTTGAAACTGCTGACGAACCTCTCCTCGCAGCAGCTTCACGCTCAACTGATAACCAAATCCAGCCTTTTCAAGTTGTGCCGCAACGACCGGGAAGCAGTCCCGACTTTGTTCTGAGGAGAGCGGGTGCAAAATCATGCCGCTTCGACGTTTCCTCAGGCCACCGCGGCGCGTCCCAGAACTTCTCAGGAAGCCGCCGGACGAAAGAAAAAACGGGCATAAAGGTAGGCGATGCTCTCGCCGACCACATTCCGCACCCCTTCGCTGGTGCGCCACCAGTGGCGCGGATCATATTCGTGACTGTCCATGGCAATAATGCCAATCTTTACCCCGGCCCCGAACGCTTTTTCGTACATCAACCGGGAGCGCCGCGCATGCGGCCCCTCTGTCGCAACATCCAAAAACTTTACCTCCATCCCTTGTTCCCTGGCCCACTGTTTCACCACCAAGGCCGAATGGTAAGTGCGGTCTTTGCTGGCCACATTGGGGAAGAGCGTCGAGAGTTTCTCCTGGGGCACGCCGTCCTGGACCAACAGTCGGCTCACAAAATCACCGGAATAGCGGCCCGACTCATATCGGTCCCCCTCCTCCAGCACCGGTCGAATCAGAACGGCACGCTGATAGCCGCCGTGCAAAAACTCCGAGGCAGCCTGCTTCATCGTATTGGGTGGAGACCAACCCTCAATCACCAGCAACTTTGCCGGAACTCGATCTGTGAGAGCTAAAAACGAATGCACGCCGAACCGTAGCGTAACTAGGATCACAAGCCCAAGGGCCAACACCAGCAGCCAACCGGCCCGGGACAACGTCCAGCATTCCCGGCGGCGCAGCAAGCCACCGAAGGCCGATGGCCGTTTTTGGCGTGGACGTTCCATCGGCGGATTCAAAGCGAAACCTCTCTTTCCATCCATCACGTCACTGGACCGCGTCTTTCTTGGTCATTTTTGACAAAAAACCGCGCATTTCGTGGATCACTCTTTGCGCCGTCCGACGCTGATGGGGCAAAATCCAAATAATCGCCAAGCCGGCTGCCAGTGTTGCCGGAACACCCACGCAGAGCTGCAGGATGGGTGTTATTTTTGCGCAGGCCAGGCTGGTTCCATACGCCGCCCCAAAAGCCACGACCCACACCGGTACGTGGCGGAATAACACCCGCCAGAGGTCAGCATTGCTGACGGGGCCGAAACGACCCACGATATAATTCTGCAGCGGCAATCGAACCAGCAGTCCCCCCAGCGAAAACGCCAGAGCCACGCCCGTGATCCCGTAAAACAGCCCGATGGCATATGAGGCGACTGAGACCAGCGATACGGCCAGGCCGGTCCAGAGAATGTCCCGATTGCGTCCCTGGGTCGTCAACAGCCACATGGACGATCCGGCCGCCGCATAGTAGGTGGCGGCGATGGCCAAGGCTGCGAAAACGGGCACCACTTCCAGCCAGCGTGGCCCGAGCGTCGCCAGCACCAGGGGACGGGACAGTCCCAGAAACAAGCCAGCCATCAGGTAGCTGGCGAGCACCAACGCGTCGTAAATCTGCAAGAAAGTGCGCCGATACCGTTCTGGCGCGTCTTGCAAACGCGACAACATCGGGATGAAGACCGTGTCAAACGGAATGAGAAACTGGTCCAGAGGCCGCATCAGCAGCGCCATGCCTCGACTGTACACTCCCAGCGGCCCCGCGCCGCAAACGCGGCCAATCAAAACCGAATCCATGTTGCTGGAGACACGCCGCAACACGGCGGACACCGTGAGGCTGGCTCCAAGGTGAACCATGGATAGGGTTCCTGCACCGGCCTTGGGGAGCTGCGGACGCCAGCTCGACAAAGTCCATGCCAGGGCCAGCTCGCCCACGGCGATCGCGAATTGCGAGCCGACCAACGACCAATAGCCGTATCCCAGCAAGGCCATCCCGACTCCGACGATCAACGACAGGACCATGGAACCAATATCCACCCACGCCAAGGCTTTGAACCGCATCTGCCGGTTGAGCAGCGCCAAATGCTGCACCGTCGAACCGCTCAGGATGAAGGTGCTACAGAGCCAGATCGTAATGGCAACCAGCCGCTGATCGCGGTAAAACCATGCCATAACGGGCGAGAGGGCGGCCCCAATCGCAGCGGCGCAAATGCCGAGCGACACATTGATCCAAAAGAGATTGGAAACTTGGGCATGCGTAACTTTATCCCTCTGCACCGTGGCGGCGGACAACCCGGCCTCACGAAACAGGCGCAGAAAGGCAATCAAGACCGCCGCCATCGCCACCAACCCGAAGTCCTCCTTGGACAGCAACCGGGCGAGGATGACCGTCGAAATGAAGTAGAGGCCGAACTTGGCCGCCTGGGCTCCCACCGTCACCAGCCCGCCGGAGATGACTCGTCCGCCCAGGTTCGTCATCAAGTGGTCAGTGCTAAAATGCTTGTCGTGCCGGCCTTGCGCTGCGGCCAGGACCGCGGATTCTCCCGCACCTGGCGCGTGATCAGGAATTTCCGGATGATTCATCAGGGAAAGAGACGTGCAGAAATTAGAATCTTGCTTGCTACAGCAAGCCCTTTATCAGATGGCTTCATGCTGCGGTCGCTTACCGAAGCGTCCCGCCAACGGGGCAAAACGATCTCGACCTTCGCAAAGCAATCGTCGTGCAAAAGCCCAGACGTTGAGATGGGGAATTTTGACCAAGTTCTGAGCAATGGCTTCTGGATGAATAAAGGCAATTTCGACGCTGCTGCCAGGCTCCACGGGCAAGGATTCCCCCGCGTAACTTTCGATGAACTTCATTTCGCCTCCTGGAACGCCCAGACGCATGCCTTCGTTGCGTCCGTTCGTGGAATGGGGACGCAACACCGAGATGGAATGACATTCCGGCGGAACAGCCACATGAAGGAGCCTGGAGTAGGCCCGCACGCGAAAAAGGCCGCCCTGCTTCTGCGTTTGGTAATTGTGCCGACTGATGGCGCTCATGCGCATCCATTGCGCGTTCCCCAGCGCATTGATGGAAGCGGCTACCTCCTCCAGAATGCCCAAGCCTTCGGCCACATCTTCATGGTGGCCATAAGGAATAATGGGCCGGTGCAGATACGCGGCCAAATGAATCGCGGCGTCATACTGCTTGCTCTTGAAGCGGAAGCGGGGCAGAACGGGCAAACCGGCGACAACGTCGGAAACTCGTAGTCCCAGGCCATGGGACCATGGCTTGTTCGCATTTGTTTCCAGCAGGCAGGGCACGGCGGTGGACACGGCGTCAAATCCAAGCCTGGCCAAGGCCTCAAGGACCTCCTCGCCGCAGACACCATGAGGCGGGGCCATCACCCGGCAAATTTCAAGCCGCCCAGCTTTTTCTGCGCGGCCAATCCGTTGCAGCGCCTGGACGAGAGACGCGATCGCTTTTTCCTGGGAGCCAAAGGAGGCCAGTTCGGAGTGCAGATGGTCATTGCCATGCATCATCAGTGAGAGCTGCCCGGAATTATGGCTGAAAACCTCCGCCGTCCGCCTCCGCACCAGCCACGCATCCAAAGGCACCGTGGCAAAAGCAACATGGTAGGGCGAGGACCGCGCGCTGGCCGCCAAGCGCCTGAAATCCAGCCACCCGTATCGCCCGGCGTGCAAATTCGGATCGTCGAACTGAAAGCAGGCCCTTGGCCCTGAAGAGAGCCATTGCTCCTCGCCGGTGAGTTGTCGCAGAAAGTCTATCAAGGGAAGCATGGCGATGAAATTGCCAGAATGAAAATAACGGTAGAGGCAGCCCTCGCTCTTGACCTCCGGCAACGGCATCGCGCTCACGTCGTGTCGAAGAACGCCATTTGCACGGCGGACCCACAACGGTTTGTCTCCCAATCGCGCCATAATCACGTCCCCTTCCCTCAAGCCGGGCGGCGCGCCTTGGCGAACATCCTCTTGATAAAACCGGTGCGCGCGAAATGCTTTCGGAACCTCCGCGCTTTGGCCGAATTGGATTTCAGCAGATGGAAAAGAAAGGTCGCCGGAAGCAGCGCAGGGCAGATGCAGTGAAGGCAGCTCCAGCGCGCTTTCCTCCAGAATCCCGCCCCAGGCGATCACCGCGTCCAGGCCCTTCATTTCGTGGGCGTTGCGGCGTTCGAAACGGACGGGCAAAAGTTCTTCCAGCCAAGCCCAGAGCGGACCGCCACAAGCTCGGTCGGGGCCTGCCAAGCCCACAATTCTATTGGAATCAGTCAAAGGAATCACGCCAGTCAAAGTATCGGGGGCAACTGGCTCAGATTGCGAAGGCCTCTTCGGGCCGCCAGACTCATCCTTCAAGAAAACCTGCCAGACAACGGAACGGCGTCGGCGCCCTTCCTTCAGAAACCAGGTCCGCCAAAGCTCCAACTTAGTGGAACCACAAGCATCTCCAACTCACGGCACTACGTGCAAACCAGTCGGCGCCGGCAGTGGTTGACCGCCGGTTGGTGGACCGGGATTCATTAACGCGTTGAAGCGCGCCTGCGCCGGGATCATGCTCACCATGGGTGTCCGGTCCGGTCCGATGGGCGGCCAGGCGAAACCGACCGGCCACCACGATGGCTGGGAGGAATAGTAGAGCGAGGCTGGGAGCGTGGTCGCATAGCCGTTGGAAATGACCGTGGACATGTGGGCGTAGTCGTAATTCTCGTGCCAGAATGTATTTGTTTCCACCCTCAAATCGTAGGCGTTGGTCAGCGGATAAAATGGCACGGCGGTAGGCGAGCCGGTGTAGGTCGTCTTGGCCGAGGCCGGATAACCGAATTTGCGAATGGCGTAACTGGTATAGTAGTCGTCATAATTGTTGGTGTCGCCAAGATCAAAAGTGTAGAGCCGGGACGGCTCGCCCAGGACGTTGCCCACGATGTTGTTGGAAAGTGTCCATGCGTCCAGGTCCACGGCGATGATGTTCTGGTAGAAATAATTCGTCGGGGAAAGCTCTTGCAAAGCGTTGCGGAAGACGGTCTGGCAGGTACCGCCGCTGCCGTGAGTGTGGTCGAAAGTGACGTTCGGGCAGACATTTCCCTCCACCAGGTTCATCACCGGATTAGGGACGTGGATGCCGATGTAGGGGTCTTGAAACCCGGATGATCCCATGAGGTTCGTCAAATAATTGTAGCCATAAACGTTGCCGGTGCAGCCGCCTTCGATGAACACGAACATGAGCAGGTTATATTCGATATTGTCCTCCCACAGACAATCCGTGCAGCCGGGCACTTCCAGCCCGTAACCGTAATCAATGGAGTAGGTGGTGGCGTCGTGGATGGTGCATTCGCGCATCTCGCAGAACAGGCATTGGTTCCACCACTGATGCCAGCGTTTGGCGTAGGCAGTCTCAACGCCTTTCTCCCAGCAGTTCAAGCAACCCTCAAAGTCCACCAGGTTCTGGCCGGTATTATTGGCCACATCATTGCTGATGGTCAGGTTTTCCAGGCCGAACCTCTGGACCGGCGCTTCCATCATGGCGACCTGCGGCGATTCGGCCATGTCAAAGTTCCACTGGATGGGCGGCCAGACGGTCAGGTTCGTCACCTGGCTGATGGCCTTGACCTGGGTGAGCTGGCTCAAGCAACGGCTGCCGTTGTGGGGCCGGTCATAGTTGCCCAAAGCGTCGGAACCGAACGGCGTCACGAAGCTGTTTTCCATGTCCCCCGTTGCCATGTTGGTGTTCAACTGGTCTATTTGCAACATCATACCCACGGTGATGCTGGCGGCGTTGCCCGCCACGCTGACCACCGAGATGTTGCTGGAACCGATGGTGAGGCCGGAATGGACCGGGCAAACACGGGCGGCGTTGGTATTGATCCAATAGGTGTCGCCGACGAGCAGCGCATCACTGGAACCCACAGGGTTCTTCTCGTGCCAGATCGTCTTGCCCGCGCCATCGCCGCGGATGACCACGCCGTTACGGTTGTAGTTGGCAACGAGGTTGGTCATCAAATAGGTTCCCGTCGGAATGTAAATCACCCAGTTGGACGGGCAGTGCGCGAGGACGCTGGCCAGGATGCCGGAGTCATCGTTCACGTTGTCGCCGTGAAACCGGTAAGCCAGATTGGTGATGGTACCATTGCTGCAAACACCAGTGGCGCAGTTGCAAAAGACGTTGGTCACAGTGGGGATGCCACCCTGCACGCCGACCCCGCTCCTCGTCCAGTTAATGTACCATCCAGCCGGCATCAATGGCAGTGCCGAATTGGTCGGCGGTGCCGAATAGGCCGGAACAGGCGTGCCACCGTTGAGCACATACACGGTGCCGTAAGTGTCAAAGTTCTCTCCCGTGGCCGTGTTTTCCTCGGTATTCTCGCAACCCACAATCCCTTGGATCGTCGTCCAGTTGGCCGGGCCGGTGGCGCCGCTGCCAACATTGTCGGTCACGGTGGCCGACCCCAGATAGGTTTGACTGGCGCAATCCCAGACATACATCGTCATCACGCCGCCCGACGGCGCATCGGTAATCACAGCCAGCGTGTGGTTGAAAGTCATATGAAGCAGTGGAGTCGCTTGGGTGCTGATTTCGTTCTCTATCGTGACATACGATCCGGGGTCGGGATGATCGTTGAAATTGTCATACATATTGTGGTTGTTGGGCGCCGTATTCAGGTTCAGCCAGTCGAAGTTGTTAAATTGGGGCACCACCGTGGTAAACGTGATAACCTGATAGACCGTCACCTGGGCCGCGTTGAGTCCTCTTCCCTGCAAAAATCCCACCATGTTCGCCCCGGACTGCCACTCGGCGCATTTGCTGCCGGTCAGCATTGCTGAGACGTTGGCCCCCCCGATGGTCATGGCCGGCCAAGGCCATTGGCCCGCCGCCAGCGTGTTGGAACTGACGATCTTGATGTTGTTGAATGAACCGCCGGGAGAAATCTCACCGGCACTTTCCCAGAGCGTCAAGACCGGCTGGCCGGCGACTTTAAAGGTTCCTGCATAAACACCGTTTGAACTTAGATAACTGCCAACTGAATCCGTGACCAAATCCGGGAAAAAACCCAGGGAACCGGACTGCCCGTGAACCGAAGCCGTCAGGCAGAGGAGCAAGGAAAAAATGACAAGGCGCAGTTTGATGGCCCTCACGCCCACACACTCTGGGGCAGCGGCTTCTTCGCCGCTTCCACCGGAGGCGTCACATTGGATGTCCTTAACATTATGTTGAAAATCAGGGCCGCGCCTAACCCACCCTAAAGGGAGGGATTGGGAGCGATTGCGATTGAAAATTTTCATGGGCTCAATATTGTTTATCATACGATGCTGAAGCAAGACCCATGCCAAGACCCACCCGGTTAACCCTTCAGAATCTCCGCGCATCGAAAAGAAGACATTTAAAGCGCACCAATTATGCCGCAAAGTGCTTACTCAACGGTTTGCTGTCGGGGCGGATTGTCCCCCCTTTTGGCTTCCCGAGGCTTGGATGAGCGATTGGAGACGCTTGCCCACGTCACGCGTGAACGCTTCCGCTCCAATCGCATTGAGGTGTTGCGAATTGTAGAAAAGGTCGCGGTTTTTGGAAAACTCCGACTCGCTATAGTCCCAAAACGGGACATGATAACGGTCAGCGATTTCGCGGAATTTGGCAAAGATCTCCGCGCGATTGGTGACCATGTTGAGCATTTTGCAATATTGCGGCGAATAAACCAAGACAATGCCGATGTCTTTGCTTTGGCAGGTCTGGATCAACTCTTCCAAGACCCGCACGCCGTTGCTGGAGACGTCGAATCCGACGCCATCCGGATGCATTGCCTTGAAGAGATCAAAGTCGCTATTCCATGCTTTGTTCATCGGACAAAAGCCGTCGAAATCGTCTTCGCGAGGGTTCAGACCGGTGAGGCCCCGCAGGCCAGAGAGCCAGCCTAAATTCACGTCCTCAACCACATAACCGTAGAGCGGAATGTATTTCCATTTCCACACCCTGGGATTGATTTGGAGCAGGGCTTGGTAGAGTGGGCGTTCGCTTAAATAGGGCACGTACTGGAAAGGCGCAAAGATTTCATCTCGCGGCGTGAGAGCGAAACTATGCACATCCAGGTTTTCCACGACCAGTTCCGGTTTGGCGTTGTGACGCAGATAAGCCTGGAGCACGGCCAGTTGAACGTCAGTATGCGAGGCGTTGCGAGCCAAGTTGAACGCGGTTTTGCCGGTCATGGCGCCGATGATCCTGGGATCGTAACCGCGGAAGGCCCGGGAGGAGCCACCGATGATCACCTGGGCGTTGACGCGGCCGGTCATGGCGCGGTTGAAAGCGCCGCCATCGCCAGTTTTCACGCGCTTTAGACCGGCGCCGATCAGCAGGTGAAGCCCGATGGCCAGTAAGCCGGCGAGGCCGAAGAACAAGACAAGCCGCCGCACATCTCGAGGAAACGCTTTCAAAATTGGAAGTAGATAAACTGTGTCTGTCGGAAAACGCCAAATAAAATGACAAGAAAGACCGCTGCAAAATAGCCCGCCCAGCGTGGAATCAGCGGCAGGCGCAAGAGAGGGTCGGTGAAGGATGTTGTGCGCGCAATCAACTGGCCCACCTCGAGGAGCAGGATGCTCATCACCGCCACCGGCATTTGGCGCAGGTAGAACTGCACCGTGGCAACGTGGTGGATGTCCCAGTTGCGAAAGAAATGGGTCAGAACGTAAGCGGCGTCACCAAGATTACGGGCGCGAAATACGGCACAACCGGCACAAACGAGAAAAAACGTGGTGACCATGCTGATTCCGGCGCGCCAAGAGCTCTCCACGCCCAGACCGATGGATCCAAAGAAACGGTCGCGCAAACCCTTGCCCGCCCTGCCGGCAAGAAGGTAAAATCCGTTGAGCAAGCCCCACACCACGTAAGTCCAATTGGCCCCATGCCACAGGCCGCAGATGCCAAAAGTGACCAGGATGGTAAAGACCCAGCGCTTCATTGCCACGCGTTTGCCAACCATAGGATAGTAAACGTAATCGCGGAACCAGGTGGAAAGGGAAATGTGCCAGCGCTGCCAGAATTCCGAGATCGAGCGGGAAAAATACGGATTGTCGAAATTCTCCATGAGCCGGAACCCCAGGACGCGCGCCGCTCCAATGGCGATGTCCGAATAGCCGGAAAAATCGCAATAGATTTGGTAGGCAAAAAAGAAGGTGGCGATGGAAAGCTGCAATCCGTTGCAGGCGGCGGGAGCGGCATAGACGTCGTTGACGTAAAGGGCCAGGCGATCGGCCACGACCAGCTTCTTGAAGAATCCCCACGCCATGCGTTTGAGGCCCGAGACCACGCGGTCATAGTCGAAGGGGTGGTCCTCGTAGAACTGGTGGAGCAGGTGTTGGGGTCGTTCGATCGGCCCGGCCACCAACTGCGGGAAAAACATCACATAGGTCGAGTAGGTGACGAAGTTTGTCTCGGCCTTTTGTTTGCGCCGGTACACTTCCACCACGTAGCTGAGGCTTTGGAAAGTATGAAACGACAGGCCGATGGGCAAAATAATATGCGCCACCACCGGCGGCAGGCGCCACCCCACCAGATTGGCAAGCCCGACAAACGTTCCGGTGAAGAAGTTGAAATACTTAAAGACAAAGAGAACGGCGCACGTCGAGACGATGCTCACCACCAGCAGCGCCCGCCGACGACCGCCCTCGCTTCTCTCGATGTAAATTCCAGCTACATAGTCAATCCCAATCGTGACAAAAAGGATCAGGATATAGACCGGGATGAACGCCATGTAGAACACGCAACTGGCCGCCAGCAACATCGGCACCCGCAGCCCGCGCGGCAGCGAAAAGTAAAGCGCCACCACCAGGGGGAAGAATACGGCAAACTGAATGGAATTAAAAAGCATGCCAGTAAAGGCGGAACATATCGCCAGAAGACCTCATGGAGCGCACAGGTTCATCGCCTCCAGCGCGACCCCTGCGGGCAGGATGCGCGCGCCGGACTCGACGGACCAACGGACCACTGTCTCAAAAACATCAGGCCTGCACCCAAACGGCGTCGGGTTTTCGCAGACATCGTGCGTGGCGAAAACGAGCCAGCCTTTGGCGGCGCGGTTGCTTTGAATCGTGCTTTTAACAAAATCAGGGTCGTTCCTGCTCTTCTCCAAAAAAAAGGCCGATAAATTGTTGAGGTCGGTGGCCCCGGCGTTGTAAACCATTCCCCCGCCGCGGCAGCCGGAAAAGTAACGAGCCGCCCGGCGCTTGGTAGCAGGACGGGGGCACGCTATGGGATACGAGTGCGTTTTGAAAACAGCCCCCGGAACCAATTGTTGCAACGCGCGCCGATTTTCAAGGATGGACGCCTCAAAGGCTGACGGCTTCGTGTTCCAGGCGTGGCAATGGCCAAACGTATGGCATCCCAATTCATGGCCATCGGCCAGCAGCCGCTCAATATCACCGCCATTAAAGATTCGCCCGACGGCGGAATCCTGATTCATTAACCCAAAGGACGCGTAAAACGTCCCTACAGCACCATATTGGCGCAGAATGACCCCGCCAGTCCTGAGCGCCGAGACGGGAAAATCATCGAACGTGAAGGAAATAATGGGAGTTTTCGATCGCAAATCCGCCACGCGCCGTCCAAAATAACGAGCCATCTCGAGTTGATATCGGCCAAGGATTCTGGTCTTCAAGTTCGAAAAGTTCATTAACCGCATCAAAGATCATGCCGTCATGACAGGATTATTGGCTGGGCGGCAAAGCCATCCGCCCCGGGCCGCTTCCATTGCCTCGGGCCAACAATTGCAAACGCTGGGCCACATCACGCGAGAACGCTTCCGCTCCACGCGCGTTCAGGTGCCGCGAATTGAAGAAGAGGTCGCGGTTTTTGCAATAATCCGACCCGCTATAGTCCCAGAAGGGAACCTCGAAGTGTTGAGAGAGTTCCCGAAATTTTTCCATGATTTGTTTTCTGTTCGTTTCCAGCTTTTGCAGTTCATAATACTCTGGAGAATACACCAAAACGACTTGAATTCCCTGCTGATGGCACAAATCAATCAACGCCTCCAGGCTGCGCACGCCCTCGGGTTCAATTGCATAATGCACACCCGCGCTATTACCTGCTTTGAAACGTTCAAAGTCGCCGTTCCAGGTCGAGAGGCGCGGATTAAAACCTTGATAATAATCTTCGGGGCCCTGAACCCCAAAACACCCTAAAATTCCCCAGACCCACGTGAATGCCATATCCTCCGCGGCGTATCCGTAGAGGGGTATGTATTTGCATTTCCAGGCGTTCGGTTCCACCCGATGAATAAAACCATAAAGCTCCTGATCACGGAGGTAGGGCATGTACAAGCCAGGATCGAACAGCTCCCCTTTCTTTGTTGTTTCACAGCTGAACAGATCCAGATTCTGAACCACCAATTTCGGTTTGGCATTATGCGCCAGATACGTTTTCAGGATAACAAACTCAAAATCAATCTGGGACGCGTTCACTCCGATATTGTAAGCGCTTCGTCCTGTAAGATTCTGAATGATCCGCGGGTCATAGTGATTCAAAGCCCGCGATGACCCGCTTATGATAATATCCGCATTGACATGACCACTCATGATCTCGTTCAAGGCCCCGAACTTTGAGACTTTGATCCTCTTCAATCCGAAATTTATGGCGGCATTTAATGCAAAAGCACTGACACCGACTAAAAGAAAGAAGGCAACAATTCTGAAAACGCCCATCCAGATACTTTTCTCATCAGGCTTCCTGCCATGAGCTTCAGTCTGTGGCACGCCAGGCGACAACTCGTCCTTGCCGTGCTCAAACTCTTTCAAGTCAGGCGCGACTTGCTGAACAGTGGAACGTCCTGAGGGAATTCTTTTTGCCATCATCAAAACTGGAAGTAAATAAACTGGGTCTTGCGAAAAACGCCGAACAGTATCACGCCGAGAATCATGAGCGTATAAGCGGCCCAGCGCAACACACCTGGCATCATGGAGAGCCTGTACCTGAATGAAAATTTCGGCTCAAGAAATTGAATCCCTTCCAGGGTGATTATCGCCAATATGGCGGCGGGAAAATGTTTCAGTTGAAACTGCTCTGTCGTGATGGATGCGAAGTCCCAATTGGAATAGAAGTGCGTGAAAACGTACCAAGCGTCCCCCACACTCTTGGCGCGAAACACCACCCAGGCCGCCAGCACGAGTGCAAAGGTCGTGACCATGCTCACGGCGCCGCGCACGGAGCCGTTCGGATCCAGACCCAGGGCGCCAAAGAAACGGTCGCGCAGCCCCTGGCCCGCCCTGCCTGCCAGAAGGTAAAAGCCGTTGAGAATGCCCCAAACGACGTAGGTCCAATTGGCCCCATGCCACAGGCCGCTGATGCCAAAAGTGACCAGGATGTTAAACACCCAGCGGCGCATTGCCACGCGGTTGCCACCCAATGGGAAGTAAAGATAATCGCGGAACCAGGTGGAAAGGGAAATGTGCCAGCGGTGCCAAAATTCGGATATCGAGCGGGAATAATACGGAGTGTCGAAATTCTCCATGAGACGGAAACCCAGGATGCGCGCCGCTCCAATGGCGATGTCCGAATAGCCGGAAAAGTCGCAATAAATCTGGTAGGTGAAGAAGAACGTTGCGATGGTCAATTGGAGGCCGTTGTAGTTGTGGGGTGCGGCGTAAACGTCGTTCACATATAAGGCCAGGCGATCGGCCACGACCAGTTTCTTGAAGAATCCCCACGCCATCCGCTTGAGGCCGGAGGTGACGCGGTCATAGTCGAAGCGGTGGTCCTCGTAGAACTGGTGGAGCAGGTTTTGCGGACGTTCAATCGGACCGGCCACCAACTGCGGGAAAAACATCACGTATGTGGCATAGGTGACGAAGTTTGTCTCGGCCCGGTATTTGCGCCGGTACACTTCCACCACATAGCTGAGGCTTTGGAAAGTATGAAACGACAGGCCGATGGGCAGAATAATATGCGCCACCACCGGCGGCAGGCGCCACCCCACCAGATTGGCAAGCCCGACAAACGTTCCGGTGAAGAAGTTGAAATACTTAAAGACAAAGAGAACGGCGCACGTCGAGACGATGCTCAGCACCAGCAGCGCCCGCCGACGACCGCCCTCGCTTCTCTCGATGTAAATTCCAGCTACATAGTCAATCCCAATCGTGACAAAAAGGATCAGGATATAGACCGGGATGAACGCCATGTAGAACACGCAACTGGCCGCCAGCAACATCGGCACCCGCAGCCCGCGCGGCAGCGAAAAGTAAAGCGCCACCATCAGGGGAAAGAAGACCGCAAACTGAATGGAATTGAAGAGCATTTAGCCGCCTGCCTGGGGATCCGCCGTTTCGGTGGCTTGGGCATCTGGGCCACCGCCACCAGACGACCGTTGCCTGCGCCACCGGTGGGCTGTCCCAAGAGTCAAGGGGCAACGCATCATACCGGGGAATACGACCCGCTCCGCGAGTCCGCCAGAGCTTCCGCCGTGCCGGCTGCGGCCTCCTCCACTTGCTCGGCTTGCCTTCGCCACGGCTGTGGCTCAATGCAAACCAGGAGGAGCGTCAGCCATAACGAGCTCAAGCGGAAATAGTCGGTTTCGGAGAAATTATACAGGATAGCGATCACACAAACGGCGAATGCCAGTCCCCCGTAGTGCGTGCCCCGCGCCATCCCGTCAACCGCGGTTTTGCCAAACGACAGCAACATGATCGCGAAGAGGGCCACGCCGACGATGCCGCCATCAATATATTCTTCCAGATAGCCATTGTGCGCCTCGTTGATGACCATCACCTCCTCTCCAATTTCCTTGCCCATTTGGCCGTCCCAAAAGGAACGGAACCCGCAGCCAAGGATCGGATCGGTATGTTGGGCCTTAACCAGGCGCCAGATCTCTGTCCGGCCAGTGAGGGTTTTGTTCCGCCCCAGCATCGTGAGTATCTGGCCAGAAATGTCCAACGTGCCATCCAGAGCAATGCAGCAACAGACGACCCCCGCCATCGCCGCCAACGTAAGGCGGGGGCGGCGCAAACGGGCATACCAGGAGCTGAGCAAGAGCAAGGGACTGCCGATCACCAAGCAAACAAGCGACGTTTTGCTGTCGCACGTCTGCAACAGCCAGAGGCCGCACAACAGCATAGCCACATTAATACGTTTGTCGGTTTTATGCTCAGACTTGTGGTGCTCCCGATAGAGCAGAATCAGATCCAAAACAAGAATGAGGCCGAAGACGAGCACCGTCAACCCCAGCGAGTTCTTGCCAACCGTCAAGCCCCCAAAGCTGGCATCGCCACTCCGCAACGGGCGCCGCCCGATGGTCGGAAAGTACTTGATGGTAATGACCGACAGTGGAAACAGGATGTAGGAACATCTGACATAAACGGTTCGAATGGCCTCCAGCGGATTCTTCTGGGCCAGAAAAACCAAGGCAACAAGGACACAACCGAAGTCCTTGCACACACGTTTCAGCGCCACAAACGGATGTTCCGCCCACATCATGCTGATGGCAAAGAACAAATACATCACCAGCAAGGCCTTGTTCTGAGCCGCAAAGTCGCCCCATCGCATCTGCCGCTGGAACAGGACGATGATCGAGGCTCCCATGAGCGCGCTCATGGAAAGCAGGTCAACGGTGGTGTTCCCCGGATCGGTGGCGCTGCCGCTCCCAAACCAAGCCCCCACCGGTCGCGAGCCGCTTATCAGCAGCCAGAGGAAGGGAATCCACAATGCTTTTGACTCAAAGTGGCGGCGCTTGAGATCTTGACGAAACATCCAATAAATCAGGACCAGGCAGCCCAGGAGCGCTAATTTCGGCGGCATACGATTCTACATCTCCCTTTCTCTGACGGGATTGATGCCCAGCGCGCCCAACATTGTACCCATGTGAAAACAAAGTTTTACCAGGTAGCGCATGAAAAGATGATGGCCGCCCAAGTGCAGAAAGGGCAACGCCACCGCATAAAGCGGCACGGCCGCGGCCGCTTTGATGAGACGCCCGCCTCGTCCTTCGGGATGGAGATAAGAGTGGTGACCCCGCAGCAAGCCGCGGCTCAACAAAACGCTTCGTTTCCAGCGCTTTGGTGGAACATACTCGTGGACCACTGCCTCATTGCACCAGATAAATTTGTGGCCTTTTTCCATCATCCGCCGAAAAAAGTCCATGTCGCCGCCGCTCGCCGCAAATTGCGGCAGAAAAACCGGGTCAAGCCCTTGCACGATGCGCTTGTGAAACAACACGTTGCCCGTGCGCGTCTCCGTCCAAGACATGACAAAACCAGTCGGATGCTCGGGACGATCGTAGAGACGGGAGCGGCGAATCCACTTCGGTGCGCTGTCGTCAAAAAAAGGCCGCACAGGCCCCAGCACCCCGGCCACTTGATGTTGGGTCAAGGCCAGGTAATGGTTTAACAGCCAGTCGTTCTCCGGAAATTCGTCGTCGTCAATGAAAGCGATGGCGTCCCCCTTGGCCAGCGCGATGGTCAGGTTCCGGACCAATGAAATGCTCCGGGCCGGCTCGGCGCCATAAGTCATCTCAATCGGGCAGCCACGCCGCATTTCTTCGACGACCGCGCGCCCCGATTCCGCCGGATCATTGTCGGCCACGACAATGGAGTAGGCAAAAAGGCCATCGGTCTTAAGGCGGCCCAACTCCG
Source organism: uncultured Verrucomicrobiae bacterium (assembly GCA_963707025.1). Taxonomy (GTDB): domain Bacteria; phylum Verrucomicrobiota; class Verrucomicrobiia; order Limisphaerales; family Palsa-1400; genus JBEKOF01. The sequence continues at coordinate 486,221 of CAVPOM010000018.1, forward strand.
TCAATAAGCGTTTGAGCCATGCCGCCCGCTGGTAGGTGCAAATACAAACGCTGATGTGCAGGGGACTTTGCTGGCTTCTGGATTGTGGGCCGGTGGCGGCGCTGGCGGCGGTCCCGCCAACTGCAGCCGGGCGTTCCATCTTGTCAAGCTTCAGCACGATTTCATCGGCCCGCACTTTGGAATGTTTGAGGCCGCAAAAAGTCAGCAGCCGGCCGCCATGATCAGAGATCTTGATCAGGTACCACATGAACAGGCGGCCGCTGGCCAACGCCAGGAAGGGCAGGGCAAGGGTGTAAAGAGGAAGGGCTATCAGAGACTTGACTACTTTCTGCAAACGATCCGTCGGATACTTGAGGGAAACCTGTCCCCGATAGAAAGCTCGTCTGAGCAAGTAGCGACGCGTCTGCCGCTCCTTTGGCACCAACTCGTGGGCCACCGCTTCATCACACCAAATAAAAACATGCTTCTGTTCGGACATCCGCCGGAAAAAGTCCATATCCTCGCCCCCGGTTCCGAACTTCCGGTCAAAGGGCTCCGCCACCCCGGCCAGGATCGATCGGCGAATGAGGACGTTTCCGGTCCGGCACCCGGTCCAGTCTATGTCATGGCCGGTTTCGTGCCTGGGACGAACAAAGATCCTCACGTCAAGAATCCGCGCCTTCGACGCTTCCTCAAAGTAAGGTTCCACAGGTCCCAGCACCCCGGCCACGTTGTGCTCCGTACAGGTCTTGAAGAGCTGCAAGAGCCAATCTTTCTCGGGGTATTCGTCATCGTCAATGAAGGCGATGAAATCTCCTTGGGCTTGCCGCACGGCCGTGTTCCGGACCGCGGCGATATTACGCTCCGGCTCAACGCAATAGACCAATTCCAGGCGCTTCGCAAATTCCGCCGCCGTTGCCTTCGCCGATTGCTGCGCATCATTGTCCACGACCACGACTGAATAAGTAAACAGGTCTCCGGTGTCCTGCTTTTCCAATTCCTGCAACAACCGCGTCAGCAGCGCAGGCCGATGGTAAGTGCAGATGCAAACACTAATGTGCATGAGACGTTATTGGCCCGAGGGTTGTGAGCTTGGGGCGAGGCTGGGAGCGGCCTCGCCAGCGGCCGCGAGGCGCTTCGGCGCGTCATGCTTCAGGACGACTCCGCAATTATCTACAAAAAGTGACACGGCCTTGCGGCCGGAGACCAGGCGGAAAAGTGCATCAATACTCGAAAAGAGCGGCCTAATCAGGGGCCATCGGCACAGTCTCGTCGTCATTTTGCCCTCCACCAGCTTGATCATCAGGACAGAATAGCCGTGGTCCTCTGCGATGCGAACGACGTTCTTGGGCAGAATAGTCAGTCGCAGGTAGCTCGGAAAGGGGGTCCCCTTGTATTTCATAATCTTATGATATACAAAAACATGGAACCAGTGCGGGGTGAATTTCGTCATCAGGCCTTTGAAGGACGCAACATGGGGAAAACCCAGCACCACCAATCCCCCGGGCTTGACGCTGTTGAAAAGGTTGCGCAGCGCCTCCTGCGGCCGGGACAAATGTTCAATCACATCCCAGCAAACCGCGAGGTCAAATTCGTTCATCGCCAGGGGATAGGTCTGCAAATCACCGAGAATTTTTTCCTGGATCGCCGTGTTCCGATCTAATTGAACTCGGGAAATGTCGATCCCAACCGATTTGCTTATCCCGATGAACTTGAAATGGCTGGCTGAACCACAGCCGGCCTCCAGAAACTTAAGGTCCGTCCTGCCTTCAAACTGCCGGTTGACCAGCTCGGCAATCTCGTCACGAAACATGTTTGCTGCCATAAGAGTTCCTTTATTGGTTGGAATTTGTTGCGAACTTATGCGGACCGATCTCGTTAGTTTCCGCTCTCAATTAAGTCTCTCTCAATGAATTCGCTGGTCATCAGCTTATGTATGGCCAGCGTATAATTACCCGTCCCCCGGGTATGGTCTTGCACCATCTGCTCCACCCGCCGTCCGTCAAGATAGGGCCGCCGGAGCGTGCCGGGGTCCAGCAAGACTTCTTTGACACGGTCCGCCAGCTCGTGGCGATACCAGAGGCGGAAATGGTAATACTTCTGGTGCCCCAGAAACTGGCGTTCCACGTGCAGCGGCCCCAGAACGCGATCCACTTTGGCCAGCCATTGCGGCATGCCGTAGTCGTAGCGGTCCTCGGCCCTGGGCAAAAGCTCTTTCCAAAAGAGAAAGGCCTTCTCCGGCAGGAAGCGCGGACATGAAAGGTTGCCCCGGTCGGTGGGCGCGCCCACCAGCGCGGAATTGACGTCCTCGGTATAGCAATAAGCCAGTTGTTTGTTAAGCAGGAGGCCCGGCGGCGCCTGGTAAGCCAGACGCACCAATTCGTTGTCCAAGTAGGGCGAACGAATCGTCAATTGGCTGTTCTCCTCGGCAAACCGGCAGTAATGATGCCAGGGCACCTGCTTGAAGGCGATGAATGAGAGACGATGTCCTTTGAATTCTTCCGCGAAGGTCGAGGCCGCATTGCGATAGATCGGCACGAAGTCGGGGGCGAACATCTCCTCATCCACATAATCGGGCTTGAACGCCACGCCCGATCGCAAAATCTCGCTCCCGTAGTTGCCCGTCATGCGAACGGGCGCAATGTCCCTGGCCCGCCGATTGACCACCATCCCCACTGCTCCGCTGACATCCATCGCGCCGTCGGTTATATAGACACACCGCTTGGCCTGGTCGAAATACTCCGGGAAGAAACTTTGGTCCACCGTGATGACCTGGTGCGGCTGATGGCAGCGTCTCGCCACCTCACGCGATATGCTTACGTCCTCGCAGTCCCGGTACATCCCCCCAAACGTGTAACACGGAAGTTGGCCGGGGGCGCAAGGCGCGGCGGCAATAATCATCCGGCTATCCAAGCCACCCGTCAACGACAAGCCCACCTTCTGGCGTCCGCCAAAATACCGCGGCAGGATGCGTGTGAAAGTTTCCTTCAGGCGCTGGTAATATTCCTCGGCCGGCAAGGGAGCCAGGGCTTCCCAGTCCTCCTTGCGAAAATACGTTTCCTTCTGCACAGGCACCCCGGGCCGGAACGTCCACCTCGAGCCGGGCGGAAGCAGGGAGATACCCTCGAAGAGCGTCCGGTTTTGCAGCGCGCAACCGCACGAGAAAGCCTCCCCTAAACTCCGCAGGTCCAGCCGCCGCAGTTGCGGCACGGTTTGCAGCAGGGACTTGGCTTCGGACGAAAAGTAAAATCCGTCCCCGCCTTCGTGATAATAAACCCGGGCCAGCCCGTAGCGGTCATTGAACAGGACGACCTTCTTTTCCCGCAAATCGGCCAGCACGCCGTTAAAAGTCCCGTTGAGCCGTTCGAAGAACTTCGTTCCCAGTTCCTCATACAAATGAACCAAATAGGCGGCGGTCGAGCCTGAACAGGCCTGGCCGGCGGCCTGGAGGGCCTGAACTTCGGACGCATCGGCGAAATGCTCGCCCCAAAATATCAGGACAATGTCGCGCGCTGCGTTCCAGATCGGCAGACAATCCGAGTACGACCCTTGGTGACAGATCCATCCGACGGCAATTCCCAAAGAATCCTGCTGGAGCGAACCAGCAGTATAAAAGGACTCATGGAACATGGGCTTGAGCATGGCCTCAAGCACAGCCTTTCCCTCACTCGGAGAGTGTTTGCCGATGATTCCTGTGATTCCTGGCATTCTGGTGCCTGTCAAACGAAGTTGGAGCGGGCGGGAGGAATTGAACACTCCATCTCCTGGTTGGAAACCAGGCACTCTGGCGTTGAGCTACACCCGCAGACAAATTATCCTTCTTCAACCATGATTTTCTTCTCTTTTGTTGAGGGCGCCGAATGGAGCGCCTCCGGCCGACCAAGCTTCGATTCATAATACTTGGCCCTCACTTTCAACAGAAAAGCAAGGCAATGAGAAGGCAGCAGATTTTTTACGCCAAGGTGAAGCCTCAACTTCAACGCCATTTTCCCTCGAGGCGTCAGGGGGATATAGTATCTCGGATAGGACAGCTTCTGAAAGCCCATCCGCCTTTTGAACTCAGTAAGCGGGCTGCTTTCCTTTTTTCCGTAGCTGTACTTGCCGTACGTGAAGTGCGTCAGGCCCTTTTGGCAGGAAATCTCAACCGCCTTGGCGACCAAGGCGCTGGCAGGGCGCTTGTCGAAATGGGCCATTTTTGATACGATTTGCATAATTCTCGCCGTCTTGTCCACGTAAACGAGTTGGATGAACCCAATCAATTCCCCGTCCGCCTCGGCCGCAAGAAAAGCGTCACGCCCAAGGAAAGTGGAATTGTTTCTCTTGACCGTTTCAAAGTCCTCCTGGTAATGCTTGTTGGGGAAACCCTGTCGGACAGGCACTTCATCATAAACCCCCTTGATCCCGAGAACGAGATCGTCGTCCAAAGGCGCTATCGTTACTTTAACACCGCGTTTTTCTGCCGCGCGGACATTTCTTCTCGAATCCTGCGAAAGTCCTTTCCACCAAGCCTCATAGCTCGTAAGACAAATCGCGGCAAAATTGTCCCATTCCATGTGGTATTGCGTGAACTTTGGGTTTAGTTGATGAATAGATTGCGCGAAGGTAAAAATGTCCGCCAGCAGCTTTGAATTTTTTAGCTTGGCTACAAACTCAGCGGGCTCTTCAATAGGCTGGCCTTCCGCGTAATCCTCTGCATTGATGTGGGCGGTTTTAAGCCATCGGCCCGTAGTCACAATCTCGCGCTCTTCAATCATGGCCGATGGCAGGCCGATTTTCCCGCCCCGTATTTGATTTTCTTTCATGCCATCCTTCATCAGGAATGTGGTGGCCCCGACCTGGATCCAGGCTCAACAAGTCCAGCACCGGATTTCTTGCCAGCGCGACGAGTTTTTCTTAAGTCTCTTGGGCGACAGGCTCAGTTTGTGCCATCAAGGGCTGCGGTTTGCGCTGTTGGAACCCGACGCCGAGCAAAAGTCGCTGGCATTGCCGGGTACCTAAGCTGGCTTGGTATTTCTGGCGCATAAGTGTTAATTCGTCTTGAATTGCATGAGCGGTGGCCGTGCCGGCGCGCCGTCGCGCGCGGCGACGGCGTACTCCACCGCGCGCAGAAAATTCTGGAACATGTTCTCGGTCGAAGCCTCGCGCATCACGTCCTCGCGGGCGTTCCGCGAAAAGGCCTCCCGCTCCCCTTCATTGTCCAAGAGGTAAAGCATCTTTTCCTTGAGCTGGGCGACATCGTTTTGCGGCACTATGAACCCATTGCGGCCCGTTTTGAGAAGGTGAATCTCCGGCGGTTGCAAGCCGGCTTCGGTCACAACTGGCAGGCCCCAATAGAAGGCCTGATTCAAACCCAATCCGATGTGACCGGGCACCACGAAAATGTCCGCCGCCTTGAAAAGCCGGCTGACTTTCAGATCTTGGGGGTCGTGCAGCGCGCCCAGATAACGCGTGTTTTTTGGATTGATCCGGGCCTGCAGCGCCTCCGGCATCCCGGCCCCGACAATCACCGCGCCGATGTCGTCCCGCTCAACGACCCGGAATACTTCGATCAGATGTTCGACTTTTTTCCGCTCGCCCGACAGTCCCATGGTGCCGACGAACAAGACCAGGAGCTTAAAGGGCAGGCCGAATTCGGCCTTGATTTGATTTTTGCTTTCGTTGACCGCGGGAATGTCCTCAAAATTGATGGTGTTGTTGGCGGCAATCGCCTTGGCGCGATGGCGCGGCCTGAGCTGGTCAACCTGGTTGGCGGAATACAAAATGATCGCGTCGCTCAATGCGTGAATGTGGTTGAACAGCCAATAGCGCCAAACACTCTTGGGTAAGTCCAGGTTGATGCCTTTCGTCCAGCAAATCACCGGGATGCGCCTCCATTTCAGCCAATGAATCAACGGCCAGAATATCAGCTCTTTCATGTGCAGGAAAAGAATGACCACCTCCGGTTTCGTTGCGCGCACCAGCGCGGCGTAGCGAGGGAAGCTAAAAGGCTCTTCCCGAAGTGCAAAGCGCACGGGGCGCGGGTTGCCCGGTTGCACGCCGCTGGTCAGCGTTTTGAATTCCCAGCCGTGCTCGCCAAAGCGGCGCGCCAAATAATTATAGACCGACACGCGATAGTGCAGGACTTTGCTGGAAATCAGAAGAACCGTTTTCATCAAATGGCTGACGCTGTTGTCGTCTGTCGATCACGCATATGGCAAACTACGAGCTTTATGGCTAATTTTCCCCTTTTTCTTTCAATCTCCGATAGTCGGTAATCTTGATGTTTTCCTTCACGATTTTAGCAGGAACGCCGGCAACGAGGCAATTGGGCGGAACATCCTTGAGCACTACGGCGTTGGCCCCGATGACCACGTTTTCACCAATCTTGATCGGACCAAGAATCACGGCACCGGCGCCGATGAGCACATTATCTCCGATGACCGGCGCTTCATCCAGGATGGAACTGGTGGCGCCAATCGTCACTCCCCCGTGAATGATGCAATTGCGGCCGACCACACACTTCCGATGAAAGACCGTGCCGAGGCCCCCATAACCAATCCGCGTGTTGGGGCCGATGTCGGCCGACGGCGGGATGACGGAGGAAAAGACAATCCGGATGAAGACCTTGATGAGCGATGGGAGCACGGGCACCCGGGCTTTATAGAGTGTTCTGGATAGCTTGTAAAAGAAATAGACGAGGAGGTACATAAAACCGTCTGGCCGCCTGTCTCCCATCATACGCCCGCTGTAAATGCGGGACTTGCTTCTAAACGCTGTGATGACGGCGGCGTTGGTAAAATGCGCAAATTGCTCGGAGGCAATAGCGGTTGAGTGGCAGAACCACTGGATCGTTGGCCAGATGGTCAAGTTTGTCACCCGGCACTTCATTGGAAATGAGCAGAACTTTCTTGTGAACAGGGTCGGCCATAAGAGCTAACCTCAACCGTGATCATGGAAGCACACCGGCGCTTACCGTGATAGCTGACCTTCCTGCCGGGCGACCTTGGCCTTTTGGTGATGCAAGAGAATGGACAAGGCGGCAAACATGGTCGCCTGGCCCCAATGCAAGGTCGGCGTCTTGTTCGTCATCAGAGGATATTTGCGATAATAAAAATAGCCGGCCGGGTCCTGCATGTTGGCGATGGTCCACAGCGCCACCTTCTCCGCCATGTCAATGCTCCGGGAATCCATTTCATGGAGGTTGACCAGCGTTTGGATCCCTTGGGAAGCGCATTGGATATCCAGCGGAGAAGTCTTGTGATCGTAGTAGCGCGGTGTTCCGTCCGGCCCGAAAAAAGTATCCACGTAGAACTTGTACCCTTTTGCCAACGCGGGCTGAAATTTTGAGTCGCCGCTGTGGCGGCCATAATGGTCGATCGCCTCCAGGTTGTAGCCCGTGTGGAAGGAGTCCACCCAATGCCAGCGGGGATGCGAGCCGTAATTCCAAGCCCCATTGGGCATTTGATCTCGCACGGTAAACCGGACGGCTCGTTCGGCGATCTGCGTGTAAAGCGGATTCGGCGAGTGCGAATGGACACGGGCCAGCAGGCCGGCCCCCAACACATTGGAATTGTGGATGCCATGCTCGCCCTTGACCGGTTGGCCGCCGTTGGCCGGAATGTAGTTCAAGCAAATGTCCTGGCCCGTCTCAATCCAACCCAACTCCTTGGAGATAAACTCCGCCACGCCTGAGGCGACCGCCAAATCCTGTTCGAGAGAAAAAGCCTCGTAGGCGTCCAAAAAGGCGTGGCCGATCAGGCTGGTCCACACCACTGTGGGTGTGCCACAGGGAATTCGTCCGCCGCGTGATTCATAGTCGAAATGATTTCCCCAAGCATATCCCTTGAATTCGGGGCAACGATGCTGCCTCAGCCAATCCAAACAAAAGCGCATTTTCACCCGGTAGGCGTCCGAGCCAGTCGTTTGAAAGAGGCGAAGATAACCTTGGGCAAAGAAACCCATGGCCTTGCTGGATTGGGCAGGTTTGATGCCCAACAGCGGACGCAGGTTGATGGGAAACCTGCGCACCGCCTGCTGCCAAAGGCGTCTGAGCAAGGGGCGCCCGAGGGTGAAGAGACCGGCATAAGGGGATGATAAACCATCGAACGTGTCGTAGGCTCGATAATCTTTGGCAGCAACCCACTCTTCCAGTTTCAGAACCGAGCTGCTGATTTTTTTATCTGACATAATATAGAAAGGACGTTCCTTAACGGCAGAGCGATTCGTATGCGTTCAGCAAGTTCTTCCCGACCACCGACCACTGCAACTCCCGTTCCACCCGGGCCCGCCCAAAGTCCCCCATTTCCTTCCTCAAACCGGGGTCGTCCATCAATTTGGCGATGCCCGCCGCAAAGGCCTTCTCGTCGTTGGGCGGCACATACAAGGCCGCCTGCTGCGCGGAAAACCGCGTCTCCTTCAGGTCGAACGTCACGATGGGTTTGCTGAACGCCATGTACTCCATGATCTTGATCCAGGTCGAAACGTCATTGAGCGGGCTGGAAGGGTCGGGATCTACACAAATGTCGGCGGCCGCCAAGTTTGACCTCAAATCTTCTTCCGAGACAAAACCGGTCAGTTCCAGGCATGCTTCCAAATGCAATTCCCCGGCCAGAACGCGCAGATCCGGGAGGGAATCCCCGCTGCCCATGACCACACAATAAAAATCGGTCCGTTTAAGGTCGTGATACAGATAACCGAGCGCACGGAGCAAATAATCCACCCCGTCCTGCGGATTCAAAGCGCCGATATAACAAAGGATCGTTTTCTTCATGGCGCGCAGGCGTGGACTGGGCGCGGGCGGGGTCATGCGCGAACCGTCCGGGCCGTTCCGGACCACAAAAACAGTCTTGGGATCGCGCCCCCCGCGCTCAATCTGGATTTGCTTGTACGATTCGTTGGTGGCGACAGTCACATTGGCCAGCCGAAGACTGCCCGCCTCAAAAAAGCGCAACAACCTGGAATAAAGACCGTCCTTGGCTCCGTAACGGGACTGATACAGTTCCGGACAAAGATCGTGGTGGTCAAAAACAAACTTCTTGCCCAACAACTTGTAGGGAAGGGCGACCAGAAAAAGTGTGTCCGGCGGATTGTGGGCATGCAGGACATCAAACCCTTCCTTCAGCAAGATATACGCGCTCAGCGCCAGGCAGCCTCCGGTGAAAGTTCCGTACTCGGCCATGTAGCCCAGAAAAGACTTGGCCTTGAGCCAGGCCAACCCCAAAGGACCGGCGTCTCGGGAGGGCGTCTTGCTGAACAACTCGCAAGGACGCATTCGATAGGCTCTCACGCCGTCAATTACCTCGGTGAAGGCCTGGCCCCGTTTGCGCCACGCAATGACCGATACCTGGCAGCCCGCCCCGGCCAGCAAGGTCGCCTCATTGCGCACCCGGGTGTCTTGAGGGTAGAAATTCTCCACAAGCATCACGATGCGCTGGCGTTTTGCGGGCATATCTGGTCGGTCCACTCGAGGAGCGGCTTACCAACAGATCCCATCGTAGTTGGCCAGCCCGGCCGCCGGTTGGCGCCAAATGCGCACCAGATCGAGCACCGCTTTGCCATCACGATTCTTTTCCAACGCCTCTATAAACTGAGGCGTCTTCTTGCTGACCACGATCAGGTCGCTTTGGGCGAAAACGTCGCCCAAGTTTGGCACCATCAGAGAGGAAATGTGGGGAATCGTCTGCTCGATGTAACGCCGGTTGGCGCCGATCAATTGCGAGAGCGAAACCTCTTCGTCAAAGATCGCCAACTTGTATCCCTTGCCCAAAAGACGCTCTATGAGAATGACGATGGGGCTTTCCCGCAGGTCATCCGTGCCCGCCTTGAAGCTCAGGCCCAGCACTCCGATCCGCTTTTTGCCCGTTCGTTGCACCAATTCGAAGGCATGATCCAGATGCTTGCGATTGCTTTCCAAAAGCGACCCCAGCACCGGCAGGTCCACGTCCTGGCTCTTGGCTTTGTGCAAGATGGCGCGCAAGTCCTTGGGCAGGCACGAACCGCCAAAGGCGAAGCCCGGCTTCAAATAATATGGGGAGAGGTTGAGCTTGGCGTCTTTGCAAAACACTTCCATCACCGAGAAACTGTCAATGCCCAGGCTCTTGCTCAGGACTCCTATTTCATTGGCGAAGCAAACCTTCAGCGCGTGGAAGGCATTGCAGGCGTACTTAATCATCTCTGCCGTCCGGATCGCTGTTTTTTCCAGCGGCGCGTTGATCGTTTCGTAGAGTTTGGCCACCGTTTCGGCGCCGCGGGCGTCCAGGCTGCCTATGACCGTGAAGGGCGGCGCGTGAAAATCGGCCACCGCGGTGGTTTCGCGCAGGAATTCCGGGTTCATGCAAACCCCGAAATCCCGCCCGGCAACTTTGCCCGATCTCTCCGCCAGCAGCGGAATGATCCTTTCCTCCACCGTTCCGGGCAGCACCGTGCTGCGGACATTGACCACGTGGTAGGCGCCGGCCTGGCGCAACGCCTCCCCCAGTGATGCGGCTACCCGCTGCACATAATCCAGGCAGAGGCTCCCGTTGTGGTTGCTCGGCGTGCCCACACAAATGATGGAAACATCGCCCAATTCCCCGATCTCTTGCCGCGCCCGCAAACGGCCGGCCTTCACTCCCGCCTGAATCAACTCATCCAATCCCGGCTCAATCAGCGGACTTTGCCCGCTGTTGATCAGGGCCACCTTGTTGCGGTCCGTATCAATGCCGGTGACCTCGTGGCCCAACTCAGCCAGACAGGCGGAGGTCACACAGCCAACGTACCCCAGGCCAAAGATATGGACTTTCATAATTTACAATCGAGCCGCACGCGGTTGCCGAATCAAGCCCGCTCTCAAAAACCAAAGATCAAGGAGCGGTAGATCACTTTCACCCCGAAAAGTTTATCACGGTCTGGGAGCACTGCGTCAAGTCCTTAGTGCGTCGGGGCTTGCATACGGTGACGCATTTTACAGTTAAGCGGCCATTCCACTGGGGCGTGTTATCCAGATCTGTTCGGATCTTTTCCCGGGTCCTGGGCGCGCCAGCGTTTTCCACCGCCGGCGCGAGGGCCGCCGTGGGTTCAGCCGGCCCCACGGCTGCTCCGCACGTAATCCGCAACCTGCCGGGGTGTTCCTTCCCAAAAGTGTCCGCCGTATTTGGACCGCGCATATTCGAGAAATTGCTCATAAAACGCGGCTGGGAACGTTTTCCAGTTTCCATTCCCTCCGGAGAAATCTACATAGTCTGGATGCACGTTCATCAGAACCATGCCGCCCTGCCTCGCGATCCAGTCCAGCTTCCTCAACCAAATCTCCGGGTTGCGCTCCCGCATCAGCAGGAACAGGGTTGAATCTTGTGGCAGGGTGTAAGGCAGTTCCACGAATCCCCGTCCACGCGCCCCCTCGCACCAAAATGGAAAAACCGTTCCCACCCCGTCGGGCTGCGGTTCAAACGGATCCGTGTCGAAAGTCGAGGCGTCGTATTCGATGTTCAAGTCCTCCAGCCAATTCAAGTTGTGAAACATGAAACCGGAGCGGAAGCCGACCGCGCCCCACGCTGCCAGATGCTCGTTGATCAGCACGGCCTTGGCCACGAATTTCTTCCGGTCACGGTAAAGTTTGCCGTCGTGGTACAGGTCATGCACGCCGACTTCAAACCCGGCGGCGGTCAACTCATCCCGCAACTCTTTTGTCACACGGTAATCCCCTTCGGGGATAAAGTTGAAGGAGGAGCGAAACCCCCATTTCTCTTCCAGTTCCATCAGTTGCCGGCATTTATCGAGGCCCGACTGGCTTTCCACATCATGCGTCAAGACTATGGCAAATTCCTTCCCATCCGGCCAGCCAGGCCAGCCAGGCCTCTTCCCAGACCCGGGCAGAACAGGCCAGAACTCGCGGGTATGCCGGCGCGTCCGCCGCACCAGCCAGCCGTGAACGGCCAGTCGGAGTGGGCGCGGAACCAGCGGTTTAAACTGATAGTAAAGCCGGGTGCGCATCACAAGGTGCGGCGGTTGCCCCGCCTGAAAAGGTAGGAAGGCACAGGGGTAATCTTGGCAATGCTGCTTCAGACTTTTTCGGCCTCCTCTATCAGTTATCTGGCTTCCCTTAAATTCCCCGCCCCCGTTGGCGGTCATCATCAGAATCCCAATCGCCCGCGGGCTGTCCTCAAATCTCCGGCTGCAGCCGTCGGGGAACGTAAGTCCGGCTCTTGTTCATCACCACCCCCACCTGGGCCTTGTATTCCGAAAGCAGCGAGGTCGCCCGCTGGGCCGCCTCGCGGTCGGTTTTCTCCGCCTCCACCACCAACAGCACCATGTCCATGAACCGCGCCAGCCGGGGCGTCACGCTGATTTGCGTGACCGGCGGCATGTCAAATATAATGTAATCGTAATCGCTCGCCTTCATCTTGGAGACCAGGTGGCCGAATCGTTTGGGCAGGATGGCCGGCAGCTTGTCCCGGTTCGAGCATTCACTGACCACGTATAGCTTCTCCCGCACCAGCGCATTCTCCCGGTTCGCCTTCTCTTTCTCGAAAATGTCGTCCAAACCAAGGTTCAGCTTGCCCTTGTAGAAGCGATGCGCGTCCCCCTTCTCGGAGCTCATATTCACCAGCAGGACGTTGCCGTCTCCCGTCTCGGACAGCACGGAGGCCAGCCCGGCGGCCATGGTGCTCACACCGGCGCCAGCGTGACTGCTGGTCAGCGCCACCAGTTTTGGTTTGTGAGTCAGATTGAGCACCTCGAAGTAGTCAATGAGCCGGTCGCGCAACGTTTCATGAAAAGGCCGCAGGAGGTGCTCTTCCTCACACGACGCCATCGTTGCCTCCCCCACCCGCGCCAGCGCCCCCCCGCCCGGGGACCCATCGCCGCCGCCCGGTAAAAGTTTGACCGCTTGGCCCCCGTTGGACAAGCCGGCCGGGCGCTTGCCGTTCAGGTAGGGAACCGACAGAAAAAATGGCAACGCCAGTTTTGACACGACTTCCTGAGGACGCTTGAACGTGCGATCCAGGCACATTTCCAATAAAAAGGCCAGGCCAAACCCCAGCGCCACACCCCCTCCAGCCAGGGCGGCGACCAGCTTGAGCCGCTTCTTCACGTCGCGCAACGGCGGGGTGGGCTGCTGGCTGGGGCTGATGCTCGATACCCGGTTGGGTCCCAGCTCCTCATCCATATTCGCCTTGTCCATGACCTTTTCCATCTGTTTCAGCTCCCCCTCATCAATCTCCTTGTTCCTCTCCAAGTCATGAATGGTGACTGCCAATTGAACCAGGTTCGATCCTTTATCCATCATCAGCGCAAGTTCATTGGTCTGCCGGGCGATCCGCCCCTGTAGTTCCGCAATCCGCGCCAGCTCATTATCATAAGCTGTCGCAGGGTCCACCAGGCTGGCGGCAGCGCCCGGCGCTTTTGTCTCCGCCGCCGCCACCATCAAGAGTCCGGCGTTCGTTTCCTCGAGAGCATTCTTATGGGCAAGGGCCGCTTCAATCTCGATCAAGTTGGTTTTCACCAGGATGCTGTTGGTGGTCAGGTAGTCGAGCTTGGCCTGCTTGGTTTGAAGCTCCACCAGGCGCCGGCGGGCTTCGTTGTAGGCCTCCACCTCGGCCGCAGTCGGCGTCCGCACGGCGTTGGCATTGGTTGAGGCCCCCTGGTCATGAACCTGCCCCATCGTTCGCTTGAGCATATTGGAGAGCACGTTGGCTTTCGCCATGGCTCCGTCCAACTCCGCCATCGCCAGGGAGTTCTCCTGTTCGATCATCCCTTCCTGCGCCGTGAAGGCCGCCAGCTCTGCCGGTAGGTCAACAAACCCTCCCCGTTGTTTTGCTTTGGCCAGTTCATCTTCCGTGTTCTTCAACCGCATCCGCCGCAGATCGGTCTGCGAATGCAGGTAGGAGTCGAACACTTCGGTCCTCTGATGGATGTTTGCGTGCTTGACGATGTAATTGGTGATCAATTGATCCAGCACCGGTTTGACCACCTCCGGGTTCCCATGCCAGAATGACAGCCGCATGATCTGGGTGTTTAGGGGCACCTCAGCCTTCAAACCATCCTGAATCATGTGCGCCGCGGCGTCCACACTGCCCGCATTGGTCCCCGCCCTCTCACCCAGGAGGGCCGCCGGGCCGATGCTTTCCGCCACCGCCTTCGCCAGATCGAAGCTCTGGACTATCGTGAGTTCCGAATTGAGGATGGTAGCCCTTTGGTCGCCCATCATCGGACGGGCTTCCGAACCGGGCGAATCTGGCGCCTGCGCGTCAATCACGTAGCCGATGTACAGCTCGGCCACCGACACATACTTGACGGGCCAGCGGGCAAGGACCAACCCGGCGGCGACAAAGCCCAGCAAAGAAAACCCCAGGATCAACCACTTGCGCCGGAATAAAATATAATAGATGTCCCCCAAATTCGGCCCGGAAGCGGGTGGTGGAGACATTTGTTTTGGATTCATGGCCATTTCAATCTACATCAGGCTGCTCAAAACACCATCATTGTTTAACATTTAACACTCCTCGTGCCCTGGTTGTTCAATCATCAGCTCAAATGCCGATACAGCAGTTGGCCTGCCAGCCGCAGCAACAGCGGCGGCAGCGCTGCAAATACCCGGTTGTGCCACCCTTCCGCACGATCCACCTCCCGGACAAACCGCCCGGCGCGGAAATCGTATTTGCAACACTTGATTTCCTCTTCCCGCGGACCAAATCCAAGTTTGAACCGCCGCAGCCCTTCATTGCCCACCGAGGTGCGTCCAAAATGCAGCCGCGCACAACCGCGCGCCGCGCACTGGCGCATGCCTTCCCACATCACCAGATTGTTCGGGCGCAAATGCTGAAATCCGTAGTCCGAAGCCCCAAATTTATAAAGCGCCTGCCGGCCCTGATGCAAAAAAACCGCCGCCGCCGCTGGCTTGTCTTCCCAGTGGGCGATGGCAATGAAACCCAGGCCGGGCTGGAGCATATATTTCTGGATATTGGCGAAAAACCGGAACGGCTGGGGCGGCAATCCGTGCCGCCGGCGTGTCCGGCAATGCAAGCGGTAGTAGGTGTCCGCAGACTCCAGGGTGTTGTCAAATTGGATGCGTAAACCCGCCGCCTTGGCTTTCTTGATGCCGCGCCGCACCGGACCCTCCAGTTTCTCGAACAGAGCTTCCTCGCCGACTCCCAGCTCAAGCTGATGTCCATAAAAAACCAGCGATGGAGAACTGCCCGGCCAGTCTTCATCACTGCTCCTGCATTGCAGATATCGCCAGCCGCGCGCCCGGCCTTCTGCCATCGCCATTGCGTACAGCTCACCCGCGTCCTGACCCTCCGCATTTAATGGAAAACAAAAATCAGTAAACGGCAGTGATACCCCGCGCCGCCCCGTCCACCGGCTGCTCACCTCCATCAGGGGAAGCAGGGTTCGTAATTGCCCGTCGGCAAATCGCGCCGCAAAAACCGGAACATGCCCGTACGTTTCCTGCAGCACCCTGGCCCAGGCCGTCCCGTGGAAGAACCAGGCGTCCGGGTGCGCCGCCAACAGCGCATCCCATCCCGGTTGCTGGAGTGGGTTGATGAGGACTGAACCCTCCAGCCGGCCATGAGCCGGTGTTGGCACGGCTTCCTGTTCAACGCTGCATATCACTGAGCGCACCCGGCCAGCGGCCGGGCGGCGCTCAGGCACAGTTTCAATTCCTCCGCCACCGCGTGAATTTGTTCCTTGGTCAATTCCGGAAACATGGGCAGCGACAGGAACTCCCCGGCACACCGTTCCGCCACCGGATAGCTGCCCTTCCCACGGCCCAGGAACCGATAGGCCTCCTGTAGATGGACCGGAATCGGATAATGAATGGCGCAGGCGATCCCCTTCTCCGCCATGGATTGCAACACCTGGTCCCGATCCTTCACCCGCACCGCATAAATATGATACACACTCTGGTTGTAATGGGCCTGCGCCGGCACAATTACTTCTTCGGTCTCCCCCAAAAGCTGGTCGTAAAGCAGCGCATGGGAACGGCGGCGCAGGTTCGAGACATCCAGTTGCTTGAGTTTGACACTCAAGACCGCTCCCTGGATGCCGTCCATCCGCCCGTTCCAACCGATCTGGGAATGGTAGTACTTGCGCGCCTGGCCGTGATCCCGGAGTCCCTGGATTTTCCCCGCCAATTCCGCGTTGTTGGTCACCGTCGCCCCCGCCTCCCCCAGCGCCCCGAGGTTCTTGCCCGGATAAAAGCTGAAACAGCCCGCCACCCCCAGGGTGCCCGCCTTCTTCCCTTTGTAAGTCGCCCCGTGCGCCTGGCAGGCATCCTCAATCACCGGGATGCGGTGCCGGGCCGCGATTTCCAGGATCGGGTCCATATCCGCGCACTGGCCAAACAGATGCACCGGGATGATGGCCTTGGTGCGGGGCGTGATCGCTTTCTCCAGCAACCCGGGATCCAGGTTGTAAGTCGTCTCTTCAATGTCCACAAAGACCGGCCGCGCCCCGCAATAACTGATCGCCTCCACCGTCGCCATAAAGGTGCTCGGAACGGTGATGACTTCATCGTTGGGCCCCACTCCCAGCGCCAGCAAGGCAAACCAGAGCGCATCGGTTCCGTTGCCCACCCCCACGGCATGCCCCGCCCCGCAATAAGCCGCAAACTCCTTTTCAAATTTGGCCACAAACGGGCCGCCCGCAAAGGCCCCCGCGTCAATCACCTCACGAATCGCCGCATCCAGTTGTTCGCGGAACGGCGCGTGATGCGCCTTGAGATCAAGGAATGGTACTTTCATGTTTCTCCAATGGGTTGTTTCAGCGTTGGGCTGCTTTTGGCGCCGGCGCCGCCGCCTTCCTCTCTTTTTCCGTCCTGCCGCCTTTGAGCATGCGGATGACTCGGGCGGGGTTGCCGGCCACGACTGCATCCGCGGGCACATCCCGGGTCACCACGCTGCCGGCGCCGACGATCGCGCGCCGGCCTATCGTGATCCCGCACAGCACCGTCGCGCTGGATCCGATGGAGGCTCCCCGCTCCACCCGCGTTGGAATGCATTTCCAATCCGCCTCCGTTTGCAGCGCTCCGTTTTCGTTGGTGGCACGAGGGTAGAGATCATTTATGAAAGTGACGTTGTGCCCCACGAATACATCCTCCTCCAAGACCACCCCTTCGCATATGAACGTGTGGCTGGAGATTTTGCAGCGGTGGCCGATGCTGGCCCCTTTTTGAATTTCAACGAAAGTGCCGATCTTTACGTCATCGCCAACCTGGCAGCCGTACAGATTGGTGAACGCATAAATGCGCACGCCTCTGCCCAATTTCACATCGGGCGCGATCAGTTGATAGGACGGCGATTCAGCCATAAGCGTTTGGCCGGGGGGATCTCCAAAACGCTAGCTGGTGACGGCGGGTGGGGTCGCGCGGTGGCGGGCCGTCGGGGGTGGGTTCTTCTTCTCCTGTTTGGAGGCGCCATTGCCCTCCACTACATGGGGACTGGCGGCGGCTCGGACCGGTCGCGGCCGCTCTGCATGCACAAATGGTATCCGGCTCCCTCCCTCCTTCAGGGAGGCGGAGGACGCTTCCAGAATCTTGACCAGTTCCAAGCCCCGGATGCCGCAACTCAGCGGCGTTTTGGACTCCTGAATGCAGTCAATGAAATGCTGGCACTCGGATTTGAGCGGCTCTTCCTGTTTCAAATACGGCGCGTAAGTGTCCCCGTAATGATAGGCATAGTGAAATTCAGCAAAGGTGTCGTAGTGCGGCGGGCGCTCCACCCGGGCGTCAAAAATCCGGATCTTCTCCTGCTGCGCCACGTCGTCATACACCACCATCCGCTTGCTCCCCACGATCGTCATCTCCCGCACCTTGCGCGGGTCCAGCCAACTGCTGTGGATGATGGCCGAACGGTCATGGCCGAACCTCAGGCACATGGAGGTCACATCCTCAATCCCGGGCGTCACATGCGCGCTCCCGGAACAGTTGACGCTTTCCGGAAATTCCTTCAGCAGGTGCAGGATGATCGAAATGTCATGCGGCGCCAGGTCCCAGGCCACATTGATGTCCTTTTGATACAACCCCAGGTTCAGCCGCCGGGCGCAAATGTAGCGGATTTGCCCCAGATCGCCCCGGTCCACGATCTCTTTGATTTTTTTGACCGCCGGTGAATAAAGGAAAGTATGCCCGACCATCAGCACCAGCCCGTTCTGTTTGGCAATTTCTATCAATTCCTCGCATTGCCCCGCCGACGACGCCATCGGCTTTTCGATCAAGGTGTGTTTGCCCGCCTCCAACGCCGCCTTGGCCATGGGAAAGTGCATCCTGACCGACGTGGCCACGGCCACCGCATCCACGCTTCCGTCGCTGAGCATCTGCTCGTAACTCATCTCCCCCTTCACCTCGGGATATACCGCTTTGAGATGCTTCAGCCTCTCCGGGCTGATGTCACACATCGTGGTCAACTCGCATCCGGGCAAGCTTCGAAAATTGCGCACTAGATTCGGCCCCCAATAGCCGCATCCGACCACTCCGACTTTGGTTTGTTTGCTCATTTGTTGTCTTTTATACGCTGGTTGTGTCGCCTTTTATACGCTTATCGCGTTACGTCTTGTACATTATCGTCACATTTTCCCACCGGCTTGTGCCGTTTCTGTGACTTTTGTAATTCTTGGAGCAGTAGAATCAACCACCCGTCGGCCCAAGCGCCGCCCCCCAGCCCCGTGGATTCCGCCGCCGCCAGTGCCGGGCCTGGCCTCGGTTCCGCGCCCTCGGGCCTGGGAACCGTCCCGCGCCGGCTTCCGTGGCAGCCATTACTTTGAATTGTCCCACCAAAAACGGGCCGGAGAACCCTGCCCTGCGGGCTGCTTTGCGGCTCAACCCGCGCCGCAATCTCCGCCGAGTGCGCCTTCGCGGCCGCTCTGCGCACGGCTTGAACATCCCACGCCTGCATGAAAATGGCCAGCGGCGTGCTGGCTATGATTTTGACATCCAGCAAAAGCGATTTGGTCTCAACGTAGGCCAGATCCAACTCCATCATTTTCTCAAAAGTGGTCCGGTTCTTTCCCTTCACCTGCCAGAGGCCGGTCAGCCCGGGCAGCGTCTCACAACGCTGCCGATGCCGCGGCTGAAACATCTCAAACTCGTACACGGTGCTGGGGCGCGGCCCAACCAGGCTCATTTCGCCCCGCAGCACATTGATGATCTGCGGCAACTCGTCCACTCCCAGCGCCCGCAGCCATAGGCCGCCCCGAATCAACCGGGAATCTCCATTGCTGTCCAGCTTCTTCATCGGCCGGTTGGAGGTCATCAGATGGTTCAGATGTTCCCGATGCACACCCGTGTCCGCATTGACCTTCATCGTCCGAAACTTCAGACAGAAAAAGCGCGCCCCCATGTGGCCGATCCGTTCCTGCCGGAACAGGGCCGGGCCGGGAGAAACCAGTTTCACCCAAGCCGCAATCAGCAATCCCAAAGGCAGCCAAACCGGCGCCGTCAGCACGATCAGGCTGCAATCCAACATGCGCTTCCACGATGGCACCCGGGCCCGTGCGATTCGGCCGAGACCCTGTCAATTCTCTCCGGGGCGGAGGAGTGATCTTCAAAGATAGAATTCATACAATTCAGTGCCAGGCGGCCTCTGGAAAGTCATTTCAATTCTGCCATTTCTCGCGGCGGCATGAAGGCGGATACCGCCTCAAACGCCGCAAAAAACGTCACTTCAAAATTAACCTTCCTATTCCGGCGCAAATCGCTTCCCATCCCTCCAACCCGATCCCCTGTCTCAAACGATCTACAGCCTTCATCGCCCATCTTTTTTTCTCGTGCCATCCCATCCAGGCAGGCTCAATTGCATGAACAGTCTGCACGAATTACACTAGTATCTCTTGCGTGTCAAAATCTTACAACAACTCAACCCCGAATCCATGTAAACCCAAGAACCAAGGCATCTTGCGCAAAGCTCCGCACTTGCTGGCGCGGTCATTTTGCGCCAACAATGGACTTCCTTTGCCCATCAACGCCATTTTTTGTGACAGATCTGTCACCTACCCTCGCGACAACAGCCATCGAACTACGCTGCCGCTAATAAAGGCAGGCGATCGGCCACTCGTTGATGCAACAGCTTCAACGAGCTGCGATTCACTTCTGCCAAAATTGGACGACCTAAAAAATCCAGCAGGATTTGTACCCTTCTCACCGCTGGTAATGCCCGCACCACCATCGCCGGGCAGCCAAGAAACGATCCTTCGGCGATCGTCACCTCAGTCCCGGCCACCAATCCGTCCTGCACCGCCATCGGCTCTTCCGATTCGAAGCACTGGCGCAATTCCTCAATCGCCCCGTCGGGCACAATGGGTATCCGCTGCCCAAAATGAACCAGACTGCTTATTCCGGCGGCGTGACGGATGCTCTCCATGTTCTCCGCCAGAAGACAACGAACAAAAAGATAGCAGGGAAACAGCGGCTCCACCACCCGCATGATGCCCCGTTGTGTGGCCCGCTCCATCCGCAACCGCGGATGAAACACTTCCAAACCCAGCGTCCTTTGCAGGTTCGCCGCCGCGATATGCTCGTGCTTGGGCTTTGTCCTGGCACAGTACCAAGCTGACTCACAACTTTGCATAGAAAAAATCTAAAACAGCCTCTCCCGCAATGTCCCCTTCGGTTTCGCAGCGGCGCCGGGCCGCATCCCCCGGTTATCAAATCTGCAAAACACCCTTTCCCATCGCCACCGCGCGAGCCGGACAGCCGCCATCTTGTTAGAATCCACACCCATCGAGATCACAACAACTTTCCAGAAAGAGCGCACTACGACAATCGCATCTTTAGTCAATTTCGCTTCCGCAGCGAAATCCAATGTTAGTCGAATACACTATACTACACGTGTTGTCAAAGGGTTTTTTGCAAGTTCTTTCCGAACAGTCATCAAGGCTGTATTATTAACATCTTCGCGCAAAACGTCAAGCTTAAAGTGGGGTTTTGTGGGATGGACTGGGATTGCCTTACAACACCGTCCTCCATTCCCTGAGCCAGTTCCGTCGTCCGCAGACATCATGCCTTCGGAGAATTGTTTATATGTTGCTTTCCATCAATCACTTGTGCTTTTCTTGGAGCCGGCCCGAAACTTGCTCCCACCGGTAATTCCGTCAACCTCCGTTTACCCTTCCTGTCATTCCTCCTTCCCCCCATTCCACCCCTCCCCCGCCCTCTCACGCCCTTGGCCCCCGCCAGATATTCCTGAAATTGCGTGTTGACCAAGCTCCGCGCCATTGCTACTCTGCGCCCCATGAAATATCGGGCCGGCTTGTTGACAGTGGTTCGCGTCGTCGTCATGGACTGACGCGGCCGGAGGCATGGTTCCGGCCCGCAGGCCGCCCGCCGATGAGCCAGGGACGCGGGCTTTTTAGTCCCGGAACCCATAGACAAAACACGCGCCACATTATGCGTCATACCTTATCCGTGCTGGTGGAGAACAAGTTCGGCGTCCTCACGCGCGTCGCCGGCCTTTTCAGCGGCCGCGGCTACAACATCGAATCCCTCAACGTCGCCCCCACCCAGCAAGCCGCCACCTCGCGCATGACCATCGTCACCAGCGGTGACGAGGCCACCCTGGATCAAATCGTCAAACAGCTCAACAAACTGGTCAACGTGCTGGAGGTCATCAATTTCGGGGAGGATGATTTTATTGACCGGGAACTGGTTTTGGTGCGCGTCTCGGTGGACGCCAAGGCCCGCGCCGAGATCATGCAGATGACCGATATTTTCCGGGCCAAAATCGTGGACGTGCAGCCCCGCAGCCTGACCATCGAAATCACCGGCAACGACAGCAAGGTGGAAAAGTTTTTGGTCCTCATGCAGACCTTTGGCGTGGAAGAGTTGACGCGCACCGGGAAAATCGCCCTGGCCCGCAAACCATCGTCCCCGCAGTAATTCACCATTCATCATTCAACCTGCCCCATTGATTATGCCTGCCAAAGTTTACACCGACAAAGACGCCGACCTGAAACATCTGCGCAACAAGACCCTGGCCGTCCTGGGCTTCGGCTCCCAGGGCCACGCCCACGCCCTGAACCTCAAGGACAGCGGCTGCCAAGTCATCATCGGCCTGTACGAGGGCAGCAAATCCATTCCCGTGGCCCAGTCCAGGGGTTTTGAAGTGGTGGGCACGGGCGAAGCCGTGCGCCGCGCCGACGTCGTCTTTGTGGCGATTCCCGACACCAAACAGGCCAAAGTTTACCAAAAGGACATCGCCCCCAACCTGGCCCCGGGCAAGACACTCTTGTTCTCGCACGGTTTTTCGATTCATTTCAAGACGGTGGTCCCGCCGGCCAGCGTCAACGTCATCCTCGTCGCCCCCAAAGGGCCGGGCCACATCGTCCGCCGCCAGTATGTGGAAGGCAAAGGCGTGCCCTCGCTCATCGGCATTTACCAGGACCCGGGCAAAAACTCCAAGCAAGTCGCGCTGGCCTGGGCCAAGGGCATCGGCGCCACCCGCGCCGGCGTCCTCCAGACCACCTTCAAGGAGGAAACCGAAACCGATCTGTTCGGCGAACAAACCGTGCTGTGCGGCGGCGCCTCCGCCCTGATTCAGGCCGGCTTCGAAACCCTGGTCGAAGCGGGCTACCAGCCCGAGATGGCCTATTTCGAATGCCTGCACGAATTGAAATTGATCGTGGACCTGATGAACGAAGCCGGCATCAGCGGCATGCGCTTCTCCATCTCCGAGACCGCCAAATGGGGCGACGTCAGCGTCGGCCCGAAAATCATTGATGCCTCGGTCAAAAAACGCATGAAGGCCGCCCTCAATGACATCCAGTCCGGCAAATTCGCCAAAGGCTGGATCAACGAATACAACGGCGGCTACAAAAGCTACAACCGCCTGCTGAAAGCCGGCGAAAACCACCCCGTCGAAAAAGTGGGCCGGCGCCTGCGCGGATTGATGCCCTGGATGAAGAAACACTCCGTCAAAGGCGTCCAGGCAGCCTATTGAGTCGGGCGCCTTTCCAACTCGGCAGGGCCAGACTCTGTCGAGCCGTGAATCGCTTTCGTCGGAAAAAGTCAGGGTTCGACGGAGTCTCGCCCTGCCGGGAATTCTCAGTTATCCCATTTGAAGTCGGTGAGCACCCCGTCTTTGAATTCCAAATCGGCGATGGGAGCGTTGCCGTAGGTGTCGTGGTGGAAACTGACCCGGATACTGACGTTGCCAGGCGCATCGCCGGAAGGGGCGTTGTTCCTTGTGTCGTTATCAGGCTGGGGTGAATTCCGCAGGGCAACCACCCAGCCATTCTTGCCGGCCTCTCCCAGCGCGGTCATTCCGGCATCGGTCAACAGGTCACTGAGTTTGGTTTCGCCCACTTTGTATGAATTGAGGCGGCCCACCACTCTCCCGGCCGGGCTGCGGTTGCCTCCCACCTCGCCCATGCGTGGTGAGCGGCGTCCGTTGCGGGGTTCCAATTTTGGGATGTCCATTTTGCCGCTGTAAAACTCGTCAAAAAGCGCGAAGGCCTCCGGGTCGTACTTCTTGAGTCCCTCGGTGCCGGGTTCCGGCCGGGTGCCGCGCAGACCGCCCAGGCTGCCGTGGGAGTTAAAATACCACATGGTCAACTCGGCAAAGTATTCGGCCGGGTTGGAGCCGGCGTAGGAACCCAGCCAAAGCCCTTTGTCCTTTGAGATCTGGGCTTGGGCGTCGAACTTGGCGCGGATTTCCCGGCCCATGCCGGAGCCTTCGATGTTGTGGGCGAATTCGTGCAGGCAAATATCGCTGCCGCGATAGCGGTCGGTGGGGAGGTTGAGCAGGTTCTCCTCGCCACAGGAGGTGATCAATCCACCCATGCCACGGGTGCGGCGGTCGCGGGTGGCGCCGTTGTAGGTGGGTTCGTAGAGAGGCACATGTTTGTCCTGCCGCCATTCGGGAAGATCGGTGGTGACCTGGTTGCGGCCGATGATGTGCAATTCGCCGCCAGCGGCGGCGATGTTGCTGACCGCCATCGGAATGCGGGCCGTCTCCAGCGCCATGCGGTCATAGGCGCGGTACATGGCGTCGTCCACGACGACAGCCGGGGCCTTGATGAGAATGCCGTTGAAGGAAAGGACCTTGGTGAAGAAACCATTCTCCGGCGGATCAATCACCTGGATTTTTGGGTAGGCCGACGCCGGCTTGTTGGTTTCATCAGCGGCGTGGAGGGGCCGGGCGAGTCCGCCGGCCAGCAGGAGAGCCAGGCCCAGCACGGCGGACCGCCTGGCCTGGCCAGAGCAAACAGGAGACATTTTCATAAGACGCATAGAGCGGGTTTTTCTCGCGGCGTTTACATCGCTGCGGCCGGATTCTGGCATGGCACGGATTGATTTCAAGGCTGAGTTTGCGCCGGGGTCTTGCCGTCCTCAAAAACCACTTCGCCGCCGATCACGGTCATGAGGCATTTTGTTTTTGGGATGTCCGCTTCGGGCACCGTCATGATGTCCTGCGAGAGAACGGTCATGTCCGCCAGTTTGCCCGGTTCCAGCGTGCCTCGGGAGTTTTCCTCGAACGCGGCGTAGGCGGCCCATTGGGTGAACATTTTCAGCGCCTGCTCGCGGGAAACAGCTTGTTCGGGATGCCAGCCTTCCCCGGAAAACCCGGCCAAATCCTTGCGCGCCACCGCCGCGTAAAACTCAATCATCGGCTCGCCTCTCTCCACCGGCGCGTCCGAACCGCCGGGAATGATGGAGCCGGCTTTGAGAAAGCTCTGCCAGGCATAGGCGCCTTCCAGCCGCTTCAAGCCCAGCCGGCTGGCGGCAAAATGGAGGTCGCTGATGGCGTGCGACGGCTGCATGGAGGGAATGACTCCCAGGCGGGCAAAGCGCGGGATGTCTGCCGGGGCGACAATTTGGGCGTGTTCCACCCGCCAGCGCGGCTCCGGGATTTTGCGCTGCGCAAGCGGGACGGCGCGGAAGGCTTTTTCATAAAGATTGAGAATTTCGCGGTTGGCGCGGTCGCCGATGGCGTGGGTCCAGACCTGCACGCCCTCGCGCAGGGCCTGCTCCAGCGTGGGCAGGAGGTCTTCCTCCTTCCATTTGAGGAACCCGGCGCTGTCGTAATCCGAATAGTTTTCCAGGAGGGCCGCGCCTTTGGAGCCGAGAGCGCCATCCAGAACAATTTTAATGGAACGCATCGTGAAACGGTTGTCGAAAGCGTTGGTCTGGACACCTTCCTTGAGCAGGCGCGCGCTGTCCGGGCTTGGGCCGAGAATGGCGTCGTAAATGCGCAATTTGATTTTGCCCTCCTGATAAAGGCGCTCGATCAGGTCCACTTCGGCGAAGGTATTTCCCGGAATGTGGACTTCGGTCCAGCCCAGGCTCAGGCTGCGCCGCACGGCCAGGAGCAGGGCGCGCTCGTTTTCCTCCGGCGAGGCTGGCGGGATCAGGCGGGTGATCAGTTGCCGGGCGTTGTCGAGAAACATGCCGTTGGCTTGGCCGGTTTTCTTGTCACGCATAATTTCTCCGCCAAACGGATTGGGCGTGGCGTCCTCCACGCCGGCCAGGCGGATGGCCAGGCTGTTGGCCACCGCCCCGTGGCCGTCGGCGCGGTCGAGGAAGACCGGATGGTTGGACGAGATTTTGTCCAAATCCCAGCGGGTGGGGAAGGCCTGCCCCTTCCAGAAAGTCTCGATCCAGCCCCCGCCGGTGACCCACGCGCCGGGTTTGGCCTGGTCCGCGCGCGTTTTGACCCGCGCCAGAAAATCATCGAGGTTGGTCAGGCCTTCCAGGTTCAAATTCATCTCCCGTTCGCCGACCCGGCTCAAATGATAATGGGCGTCGGTCAGCCCCGGCACCGCGGTTTTTCCGCCGAGGTCAATCATCCGCGTGTCCGGCCCGCGCCACCGGGCCGCCGCCGCATTCGATCCCACAAACAGGATGCGCCCGTCCTTGACGGCGACGGCTTGGGCGCGCGGCTCTTTTTCGTTGCCGGTGTAAATGTTGCCGTTCTGGAAAACCAGGGCGGCCTGCCCCCACAGCACGGCCGGGCACAAAACGGTCAGGAGCAATGATAAAAAGCAGGCCGGGCGGGTGGTTTTCATGTGGGCGTCGCTACGCTGCGATTTGGTGTTGACTACGCGAAGGCCTTTTCCAGCGCGGTTTTCATGACCGCTTCCGGCGCGGGGCGGCCCGTCCACATCTCAAATCCGATGGCGCCCTGGCCGACCAGCATGGGCAGGCCGGTCAGCGTTTTTAACCCCTGGGCGCGCGCGGTCTGGATGAAACGGGTTTCCGCCGGATTGGGCACCACGTCGCACACCAGCAAATCGGGCCGCCCCTCCTCCCAAGCCACCGCCGGCAGGCCGGCCACATCGGGAAACAAACCGATGGAAGTGCAGTTGACCAAAATATCCACCTCCGCGCCGATTTCGCACAGGCCGGTCCACAGTTCAAACCGGGCGGCCAGGCCGGCGCGCTGCCGGAGGTCGGCGCACAAAGCGGCCCCGCGTTCGGCGCTGCGGTTGGCGATGGCCAGCCGGCCCACCCCGGCCGCCGCCAGTTCAAACGCGATGGCCCGGGCGGCGCCGCCCGCCCCCAGCAGGAGCACGTTCCGGCCCGCCGCATCCAGGCCGGCCTCCTGCCGCAGGCCGCGCAGGAAGCCCTTGCCATCGGTGTTTTCGCCAATCAGCCGGTTGCCCTCGCGGCGCACCGTGTTGACCGCGCCGATGCGGGCGGCCTCGGCCGACACTTCATCGAGCAGGGGAACCACGGCGACCTTGTGCGGGATGGTCAGATTGACGCCGCGCATCCCCAGAGCGCGCACGCCGCGGATGGCATCGGGCAGCGCGGCCGGCGCGACCTCCAGGGTGAGATAGCGCCAGGGCAAACCGAGCGCGGCAAAGGCTGCCTCCTGCATCACGCCAGTGGGATTCTCGGCCACAGGCTGTCCGAGAACTCCGACCAGTTCCATTTTATAATTGGCGGCCATGGACTGGGGAGAATGATAAATGAAAAAAGCCAAATGGTAAATGAAGAAGGAAGGGCGGCGCCGGTGGGAAGCCCATTTCACCTTTTGGACAGTTCCCAGGCAGGGACGCCGCGTTGCTGTAGGGTTGTCAAGGCATAGGTAACACCGTTATCAGGACGCGGGTGACACCTCGGACAGCCACCTCGCTCACCGGATGGATGAAGCCCGGCGTGTGGCCCAGGCAAAGGCTTGGTGGCCACCATTTGGCCGGAAGTAGTCACGCCGGTGGCCTGGCAGGAACTTCCGCCTTGAACTAGGTTGATTTGGATTTGTCGGAATGTCGGACAGAATGCGGACGAACTGTCGCAAGAGGTTGAACGGCAACAGCTTTTGCTGCCAAGCCAAAAACGACAGGCCATTTTGTGTCGGATTCGGCTACACTTCCGTGCTTTTCAAGTTCGTCATGGAACCAAAACCACTCGCCATAAGTAAATGGATATGAACAGGTTGCGCGTTGAGTTCCTCCGTGGAGAAGGGGATGGCAAGGATTGTGCTTAGTAAAACAGGTTTTTGATGTCGCAGACCTAGCAGTGCAACGTTCACCTTTACGAGAATGAGTCAATGCGTGCGAACAAATCATGAGTTTGCTCATCAGTCGTGCTCGCATTTCTCGCCGCGATTGCTCAGGGTGGCCTTTCTGGCGCACGTTTCTTTTGTGCCCTTGCTGGCTCATGGTATGCGTCATTTTTGCCGGCCAGCCCGGTCTTTGGCCATTCCCGTCACCTCTGCGGTCGAAAAGAACTTAATCCCTCCAAAGGAACCACGGTAAATGGGTCAAGACCGCGTGAAACAGGTCATGCCTCATGCCGCAGAATAGCAGCGCGGCAGAAATGTTCAATGGCCGTTCCCGGCCAGGCGTTGCAGCAGGATGTTCAACTCCTGCATGCGGGGCGGCTTGCTCAGCACCGCATCCACCTCCGGAACCGATTCCCCCTCGGCTTTGATCATCGTGCCCCAGCCGGTCAACATGAGAATGGGCGTCTGCGGCGATTCGGCCTTGATGGCGCGGGCCACATGATAGCCGTCCATGTCCGGCATGCCCAAATCGGTGATGACCACCTCGAAGGGATGGCCTCCGCGGAGGCTGGAACGGAACATCTCCAGTCCTTCCTTGCCCCCCGGAGCCACGCTCACTTTGTGATGGTCCTTTTCCAGGCAATCATGCAGCAGTTCGCGCACGTTGGGTTCATCGTCTATGCACAGGATGTGCATGGAGTGGCAGGGTTGGAGGCCCGGCTGGGGCCGGGGCGATGGAACGGCCTGCTCGAGAATTGGGAAGATCAGGCGCACACAGGTGCCCTGGCCCGGCACGCTTTCAATCTCAATGCTGCCTTTGTGGCGCTGCACCATGCCATAAACCATGGCCAGTCCCAGGCCGGTCCCGCCGCGCTGCCCCTTGGTGGAGAAAAACGGTTCCAGACAACGCTGCCGCACCTTTTCCTCCATGCCCGATCCGTTGTCCCGCACTTCCAGTTGCAGATCCTCCCCGGCGCCGGCGCCGTTGTCCAAGGCTGGGCGGATGACCGAACGGGTGGCGATGCTGATGATGCCGCCTTTGTGGAGGGCGTCCACCGAATTAAAGATGATGTTGGTCAGGGCTTCGCGGAGTTCCCCGGCATTGCACAGCAGCAGCGGCGCTTCCGACTCCAATTGACATTCAAGGTGGATGGAGAGGCCCTCGCGCTGCGCCTGATCGCGCCAGCGCGGGCGGGTGAGTTCGATCACGTCCTGGATGGCCGCGTTGACGTTGATCAGGGCCAGTTTATCAGGATCCTGGTCGCGGCGGTAAAATTCCCGCATGTGGGCGACGATCTCGGCGACGTCCTGGGCCGCCTGGCTGATGCGCCGCAATTGGTGCTGCGGCTCCTTGGCCAAATTGGGCAGGGTGGCCAGCAATAATTCCGAGTAGGCGGTGATGGGACACATCGCATTATTGATGTCGTGGGCTATGCCGCTGGCCATCTGGCCCAAGGCGCGCAGCCGCTCCTGCTGCACCACCACCTGCTGGGTGCGGCGCAATTCATCGTAGGCCTTTTGCGTCCCTTCGGTCAGCCGCACCTGGTCGTAAAGGCTCTGGCACTTCTCCTTGGCGGTCAGGACCTTGACCTGCAAGGCCTCTTTCTCCTGGCGGACCGCGGCGATTTCCGCGCGAACTTGTTCGGCGTGCTGGCGAACCTCCTCCAACACCAGCACGATCATGCTCACGGCGATGAAGAGTTGCAGGACGGCGGCCACGAAAAACCCGTCGCTGTAGAGGCTGGCGTATTGATGGAGCTCGGTCAAGGGGTAGGTGCCCAGGTAAATGCCCCAGAGTATAAAGCCCAGGGACAACATGCCCGCCCCCACGAAGGCCTTCTGCTTGCGCAGGCGGAAGAAGCAAGCGCCGGCGAACATGCTGCTCAAGCCCAGCAGGATGAAGATGGGCAACTGGATCTGTAGCAGATCGGTGCTCACCTGCGGACTGACGAAGGTCCAGACCACCAGGAACAGCATGAACACGCCAAAGGAGGTCTGCCGCACCGGCAGACTGAGAAAACGCAGGCTGCCCCACAACAGGAAGACCGCCGAAATTGAAACGCAGCACTGCTTGATCATGAAGATCGGGTCGCCCGGCGCCGGTTTCTCCACCCGCAGGCCCAAGGTCAGCCAGAGGGCATAAAACAACCACGCCGCCGTCCAGATGGTGAAATACTCCCGCCGCGTATAGCGGTTCAGGTAAAAAAACAGACCTACCAGAACCCACACGCTTAACAAGGAGACCATCAGAGCCGCCCGCAGGTACTCCGGGGAGTTCTGGGTAAATACCAGCCCCATTTCGTTCAGTCTCGTCATTACATCCATTCATCGGCAGGAACCGGCCAAAATGAAGCAAAAGATTACAGAAGGTTTCCCGGACCAAACTTCCCGGAGGAACGCCCGGCTGATTCAGCCGGGGCCGGAGGAAAGCCTGGCCACGGCTGCGGCCCTGGATTTGTCCTTCCGGCGGCCGGCCGCCTGGCCAGTGGCTTCATTTTTGGCTCATTTAATGCTTGCAACCAGAGGAATACACGGGTTAACTGGTCTCAGCGCCGACCGGGTTGCGTGATGCGACCTCCGTGGCCCGGACGCAATATGGAATCATCGGACCTCAGCAACGATTTTGCCGGTTCCAGAAGTTCAGAGGGGGACGATGGCTCATCTGAATCCCAGACCGCACCGCCGTTTGTTTCCGCCGCCTGGCGCGTGCTCTTTGTCGGAGGCGACGCCTTGTGGTTCGACCAAATCAAACGCGACCTCCTCTGCCTTGAGCCTCATTGGCGGTTGCTGTACGTTCCCGATGGCCCCGCCGCGGCGGGGATGGTCGCAGTCCAGCAGGTTCATGCCATGATTGTGGATGGCAGTGTCCCGGGCGCGCGGGAATTGATCGAGCATCTCAAAAAGGCGGGGGACCCAACGCTCCTCATGCTGCGTTGCGACATGTCGGACCGCCAGGTCGTTGCCTCATGGGTAGGCCTGGGCGTGCCCATGATCACCCGCTTCGGCGATGCCAGCCGCATCGTCTCCAGCCTGCTGCGCAACTGCCGCTTGCGCGACTGGTCGGCGGACCCCGCCATGCAACGGCTGCTGCCGCAGATCCGCAAGCTCCCCGCCACGCCCTTTCTCTATCGCAAGGTTTCCGAGGAATTGTCCTCGCCAAACGGTTCGTTGAATGTCGTGGCCAAACTCATCTGTCAGGACCCGGTCATGTCCGCCAAAATGCTGCAAATCGCCAACTCGGCCCTCTTTGCCGCCTCGCGCGAAATCACCGATATGTTTGAGGCGGTCATGATCCTGGGCAGTGAGCGGATCAAATCCCTCATTCTCCTGGGCGGCATTTTTTCCCAGGTACAGCGACGCCAAGATATCCGCTGCCTCCATTCAATCTCTTTTGCTCCACAGCGTCCAGGTGGGGGGTTTTGCCCGCGCCATCGCCTTGAACGAATCCAAAAGCTCCCGCACCGCCGAGGCCGCCTTCACCGCCGGCGTGTTGCACGACATCGGAAAATTGATCCTCGCGGGAAACCTGCCGGAAACGTTCGCGAGGGCGAGCGCCTTGGCGGCCGAACGAAAACTCTCCGCCCACGACGCCGAGATGCAAGTCTTCGGAGTCAGCCATGCCCGCTTCGGCGCTTGTCTGCTGGCCGCGTGGGGATTGCCCTTGCCGATCCTTGAAGCGGTGGCCTGGCACCACGAACCCTCCCAGTCTTCCGACACCGGCTTTTCCCTCCTCGCCGCCGTGCATGCCGCCAACATCTTTGCCCACCAGGCCTCGCTCCTGGCCGGCGCCGGCGGCCAGGAACCGCCGGCGCCCGTCAATCAGGAATACCTGGATGGCATCGGCCTGGGCGGCCGTTGCGACCGCTGGCGCGCGTCCTGCGGGATCCCGGCCGCCGCCCCCGCCTGAAAAACCGGCCAGCTTTCCCACCCGGCTGGCGAACCCCGGGCCGGAGGCGGTTCCATGGCCGGATGCGCCCGCATCAATTTCGACTTTGCGTCTTGAAATTTGCGGGCGGCCGTCAATAATGGCGCAGCGCAAATTTGATGAACGAATGGAATATTCAAGCCCGCTCGCACGCCTGCCAATCGTGTGGGAAACCTTTCGCCGACGGGGAGTTCTGCCAAACGCTGCTCCTGGAGGAACGCCACCAGTACCTGCGCATGGATGTCTGCAGCCGTTGCTGGGAAACCCAGTACGGCCAGGGCGCGGCCGACCGCAAAGGTTTTATCTCGCAATGGCAAAGTGTTTACCACCCGCCCCCCGGCGCGCCGCCCGAGGCCATCCGCCGGGAAACGGCCGAGGACATGCTGCGCAAGCTCATCGCCGCCCGCCAGCCCAAGGACGGGCCGGTTTGTTTCATCCTGGCCGTGATGCTGGAACGCAAGCGCATTCTCAAAGTTAAGGAACAGTTCCAGCGCGACGGCGCGCGCGTCTTCATTTACGAGCAGCCCGCCACGGGGGATGTTTTTACCATTACCGATCCCAACCTCCGCCTCGATCAACTGGAACAGGTGCAGCGGGACATCACCCAGTTGCTCAATCCGCCCGCCGCCGCGCCTGCCGCCACCGCCCCGGCCGCGCCGGCTTCCGCGGAAGAGGCGGCCGCTCCGTCTGCGCCCGGAGCCGGCGCCCCCGCCTGCCATGAAACCGCCCCTTGAAGCGCCTGCGCCGCACCTCGCCGCCGGGACCGATCTCCACGCCTTCCAGACCCGGCTCCGCTATCAATTTCAAAACGTCGGCTTGTTGCGTCTGGCCTTGACCCATCCCTCCGTGGCCCATGAGGGGGACCGCGCCTCGCAGCACAATCAGCGGCTGGAATTTCTGGGCGACGCCGTGCTGGGCCTGGTGCTGACGCGCGAGTTGTATGACAAATTTCCCGCCGTGAGCGAAGGGCCGCTGACCAAGGCCCGCGCCCAAATGATCAACCGCCGCACCCTGGCCGACCAGGCGCGCCGCATCGAGTTGCAGAATTATCTGATTCTGAGCCGGGGGGAGGAGGCCAATAGCGGACGGGGCCGGGCCTCGGCCCTGGCCGATGGGTTTGAAGCGCTCATCGGGGCGATTTTCGTGGACGGCGGGTTCGGCGCCGCCCAGACCTTTGTCCTCCAATCTTTCCACGAGGCCTTTGGCGAGCTGACCTCCATCCCCACCCTGGACAATCCCAAGGGCGAATTGCAGGAAACCCTTCAGGCCGCCTCCCCGCTCTCCCCGCAATATGAAGTCGTCTGCGTCACCGGGCCGGAGCACGACCGCCTCTTTGAATGCGTGGTGCGCCACGATGGCAAGGACTTGGGCCGCGGCAGCGGCAAAAGCAAAAAGGCCGCCGAAAGCCAGGCCGCCCTGGCCGCCCTCCGCAAATTGCGCGGCTGAACTCATGAATTCGCCCCGCCTGCAACGCTACGTTCCCCTCCTCGCTTGGATCATCGTGCCCGCCACGTTGTTCCTTGTCGTTTTCCAGATCGCCTCCTCCGGCTTCGTCCCCGGGGGAGACGCCCGCCGCCATGTGGCCAAAGTGATGACGGACAAGGAATACAACCAGATCGTCGTCCTGCGCCCGGAATACAAAATTGATCACAGCCCCGGCTGGAATTGGCTGTTGCGCCAGCTCCATCGCGCCGCCGGCTGGAACGAGGATGAGTTGATGAGCTTTTCGGTGCTGGCGATGATGCTGTGCATTTATCTGGCCGGCTTGCCGTGGCTGCGCCGACCCGAGGCCTGGATGGCCGCGCTCCTGGCCCAATTGGTGGCGCTGCCCAACTGGATGGTCCGGCTGGACCAGGGCCGGCCCTTTCTCCTGAGCGAAGGGGTGCTGATCTGCCTCCTGTTCGCCTGGGGGCGGGAGCGGTCGCCCAAGCCCTCCTGGCAAAAATTAGTTTTGACAACCGCCGGCTTCACCCTTTCCGTCTGGGCGCATGGGGCCTGGTATTTGTGGGTGTTCGTTCTGGCCGGCTTTTTCATGGCGGGCGCCTGGCGCGAGACCCTCTGGCTGGCGGCCTGCTGGGCGGGCGGCGTCATCGCCGGGGCGCTGCTTTCGGGCAAACCCGCGGCCTTTTTGTATGGAGCCGTCTATATGGCCGCCGCGGTTTTCAAGGAACACGCCCCCAAGTGCATGCTGGTGGGGGAGTTCCAGCCCAGCGACGGCGAATTCTACACCCTGGCCATTCTGGCCCTGGTCTATATCTGGCGCCACCGGCAAGGCCAGAAGCGAATCTCCCAAAGTAATAACTCCTCTGGCACCCTCGAACCGCCGCGCGCCTCTTCTCCCTCTCCTCCGCAAACTTGTGGAGGAGAGGGCCGGGGTGAGGAGGATTCCAGTCGGTCCATGGAAAGAGGGAGCCTGCTGCGCCAGCCGGTCTTCTGGATGATCGCCATTTTTTGGACCCTCGGCTTCCAGGCCGACCGTTTCTGGGCCGACTGGGGAATGCCGGCGGCGACGGTCTGGCTGGCGCTGCAATTCGACGGCTGGATGGTGGAAAAATGGCCCGCCGCGGCGGGCCGGCGTCTGCTCGTCTGCGGGCTGATCGCCCTGCCGTTCTTCCTGGATTCGACCAGCGATCTGCGCATGCGTTACACCCAAAACCAGCAGGAATCGGTCCTGGATGCCAGCGACCCGGCCCTGGCCGGCTGGCTGCCGGAGGGGGACGGCATTTTTTACAACCCCGACATGGCCTTTTTTTACAATACATTTTACAAGAATCCGCAGGCCAACTGGCGCTACATCCTGGGCTTCGAGCCGGCGCTCATGCCGGAGGAGGATTTGAAAATCCTCCGCAACATGCAATGGAACCACTTCGACCTGGCCTCCTATGAACCGTGGATCAAGAAAATGCGCCCGCAGGACCGCCTGGAGGTGCCGGGTTCCGCGCCGCCCCCGATGCCGGAATTGGAATGGTATGCCGGCGCGAAGAACCTCTGGATTGGCCGCAAGCCGCCGGCAAAGTGAGGTCTTTACCGTGACGCATCCGTCTTGGGTGGTAGGGCGCGCACTCCGTGCGCGCCGCGGCGGGCAGCGGAGTGCCCGCCCTACCCTTGCAGGCACATCCAATACTGACAGGTTCCACCCTACCGGGCCGTGTCATCCCAAACCCAATCGTCCTCCGAGTGGGGCTTGCCGCCGTCGTCTTTTTCATTCCAGCCGATTGAGTAAAGAAGAAATTGGCCGTCCTCGGTGCGGTGATAATGCAGCGGCTGGCCGCCGATGAGGTCAGCGGGGATTTTGTCGAGGAACTGCGGGACCAGCGCGTCGAGGGTGTCGGGATAAGAATTGCGCGCCAGGCGGTAACGTTCCAGGGCGCAGGCGATCAGCGCTTCATGGACCTCCGTTTGAACCTTGGCGTTGCTGCGAAAGGTCCCGTTGAATCGGCGCATGGAGCTGATCGCCATGAAATTATACGGCGATGCATGAGAACCGGTCATCATGCCGGCGGCATCCACTTTTTTCGGAAACACCTTTTGGCCGGAGGAGTCCGTGCTTTCGCTGAAGGCCTCGTAGCCGTTGGCGAGTTGGACCATGTTCTGACGGACCCAGCCGCGAGGGATCAAATGGCCGACGACGGATGATTTCAAATGTGTCCAGGCATTGGTTTCCTCAATAAAGTGCCTGAGGACTGAATCCCCCAGCTCGGACGGCGTTATATTGTCATAATAATGAGAGATGCGGGCCTGCCCATTCAGGAAGGCTAGCCTCAAGTCTGACACGAAGTTGATTTTCTTGAGTTGTTCCTGCAAAGCCGCCAGTTGCGGCTCCCGCCAGGCATGCCACCGCAGACCGTCGGCTATGACGCTCGTGTTAATTGCCGTCACCGTCTCATGTATCAACGTCACCAGCAAACCCCATTGGTTGCGTGGCAGGCTTTCCAGAAGACGGCACAGATCCTGGCTGAGAGTCAGATCGCGCAACGCTTCCTCCGGCTGGCCCAGCAACAAATGACATTGGGCCAGCCCTCCCAGCACGCGCGCGAGATGTGACATGTGAAGGAAGGCCGGGTCGAAATCGGCCTTGGGATTTTGATAATCGCCCACCATCCGGGCGTAAGGACGCTGCAAGGCCTGGCGCATCGCCGCGAACTGCGGTTCCAGGACGGCAATCCGGGCAAGGAGTTCGGCGGCTGAACCCGGCACTTCCATCGTCACTGTGTAGGAACCGTTGCCGGCGGGTTCAATCCTCGCATTTTCCTCCTCGTACAAGTTAACGGCTCCATCGGAATGGAAGCCGTTGGTCAGGAATTGCTCCAATTCCTGTGCCGACGGGGTTATTGGGCACTGCAACAGGATTTTGGCAGGTTGAATCTCCTCTGGCCGCCGCAATAAATGGGGAAATGTCCAGGGATCGTTGAAATATGTCCCGACCGCATCTTCGATCAGCTTCGCCACTTCGGCTTTGGCTTTCGGATCTCCATAGGAGAGCACCGTGAAACCGGCCGGGGAATCGGAGCCCGGCTGGCTAAAGGCCACTTCAGCCACGACGATGCGGGTGGACGGGTGGTTTGTATCCCCGGCCTCAGATAGGTCCGCTATGTCCTCTAATCTCGCGCTCAAAACCGTGGGGCCTTTTCCCAAGAACCACTGCTGCATTTCCGGCACGGCCAGGACATTTTGATCATCCGGCACCGGCGCGGGAATGTCTTCCGCCCAATCCATCTTGATGCCTTTGGCCGCCAAGGCGCGCTTGCAATTCTCCCACGCCCGTTTGCCGCGCCAGCTTTCCTCGGTGTAAAAAGTCGCGACCAATGTCAAGAATACGGCGACGCCAATCAGGCAGCGCCGCAGAATGCGCCAACGTTTCGTTTGAGAAGAGGTCATCATAATGCTTCAATATGGAGTGCGGGAGCTTGCTCCCGCTTTCAGATCGCGCACGATTTGCGGGAAGCAAAGCCGTGCCGACCCGTCGGCACACTCCAGAAAGTCATCGCTTTCATTTAGAGCGGATACGCTCATACAATTTGCCAGTCCTGTTTCCGTTCGCTGCGCGGACGGGGAGTGTTGGGCGGCGCGGCGGGAGCTTTGACCGGAGCAAAAACGGCGCCCGGCTGCGTCAGTTCCGCCAGGATGCGGGTTTGTTCCTCCCACGACTGCATTATCTCCGAAGCGGCAGAAGAACGGCCGCCGGCCAACTGCACCGCATGGTCCGACAACCGCGCGTTGACCGCCAGCAGCACCAGCCAGAGCGCGGCCAGGCCAACCCAGGCGCGGCGGCACGGCCAGATCAGTTCGCGCCAGACGTTGCGCCGGATATTTTTCAGCAGAGGTTCGCGCCGGCCCGTGATGACACCGGACGCCTGCACGGCCCCGGCCCAGCGATGCCGCATGGCTTGAGTCGCCTCGATTTGCGCGAAATTTTTCTCCCAGCCGGCCAGCGGCGCGGCGAGAGCCTTGATCTCGCTGTAATAATTCCGGCAGCCGGAACAGCCGGCGAGGTGCTGTTCCAATTCAGGCCGCTCTTGTTCGGGCAAGGCCCCGGCCGCAAGCAGGCAAATCTCCCGGCGGCGGCGGCGGCATGGATTGCAAAACCATTTCATATCTGTTGATCCCCTTTCATGTCAGGCAGGTTCATTTTCATTTGGTGCAGTTTTTCCAAGGCATGATGCAGGCGGGATTTGACCGTTCCCACCGGGCAGCCCAGCACCTGCGCCATGTCCGGCAGGGAGGCGTCCTCGAAGAAACGAAGGAGGATGACGCGGCGATGCTTCTCCGGCAGCCGGTCAACGCACTGGCGCAGCCCGGCGGAAAATTCATTTTGCACCGCGTTTTCCGACGGGGAAGGCTCCGGGGAAGGCAGATTCTCGTGCCGCGCAGCCAGCTTCTGCCGCTCCAAGGCCGGCAGCCAGGCCAGCGCCAGCGGCCGGGCATGGGCGCGCCGCGCCCATTTTTGCCGGCGATGCAGCAGAATGGCGTAGAGCCAGGTGGAAGACCGGCAGCTCTCATCATAGCGGGACAGGCTTTTCCAGGCTTCCACCAGGGTTTCGCAGACCAGGTCCTCCGCCACGCTGACATCGCCCGCCATGGCGGCGGCCTGGCGCAGCAGGCGGGCTTGCAGAGGCCCGGTCAAACGACAAAACGCCTCCCCATCCCCGGCGCGCGCGCGCTGGAGAATTTCGCCGGATGCGGCTGCCTCTGTCCCTTCGTCGGTGATGACCATCCATGTATCAATCCCCTGGGCGCGGGGAAAGGTTCAAGATTTTCTTATTTCGCGCCGCGCGGGAAAGAGGGTTCCAACGAGGGTCGAAAATAAGTCGAAAATAAGGCTTGCTTTGTTGGGCGGATGGGCGCATGTTGCGCGGCACTCTGAATTGCTTGCCACTTCTTCAAGTTGGGGTGGAGCGTCGTTTGAACCCGGTTTGCCTGGTAAAAATGATGATTTGCAACCTGAAAACCGTGAACAGTCCGCAAGCAGCAAATAATCTTGTAGCAACAACTATGTCATTGACGAACACGGCGGGCGCCGAACAGGCCATTGAACTGGAAGGAACGATTCAAACCGTTCTGCCCGGCACCATGTTCCGCGTCTTGTTGGACAACCAGCACCAGGTGCTGGCCCATATCTCCGGCAAGATGCGGCGCCATTTCGTGCGCCTGACCGTCGGCGACCGCGTGCGCATGGAGATGTCGCCTTATGACTTGTCCAAAGCGCGCATTACCTACAGGCTCCGTTAAATCGCAACCCACAACCCCGAAACGTTTTGTTCTATTTATTCTTGCACTGGTCGGCCATCGGTTTTATCGGCGGCATTGTTGCTTCTTCATTTTTTGAGTGGACGCTCCATCGCTACGTCATGCACCGCCCGGTGGGCAAATTCACCTACCCCTACCGCAGCCACACCCTGACGCATCATCGCATTTTCAAATCCGACCACACCTATCATCTCATTGATGAAAAGGACAAATACACCATTCCCATGGCCTGGTGGAACGGCCCAACCCTGATCGCCGCGGCCCTGCTGCCTTTTCTCCTGGCCTCCCTCCTCACCGGCCAGTGGGGGATTCTCTGCGGTGGGGCGCTGGCCATCAGCACCTATTACGGGGCCTACGAATACATGCATTGGTGCATGCATCTGCCCCGCAAGCGCGACCTGGAGCGTTCCGGGATTTTCTTCCGCCTCAACGGCCATCATTTGCTGCATCACCGCTACATGGGCAAAAATTTCAATGTCGTTCTTCCGCTGGCCGATTTGTTCCTGGGCACTTTGCTGCTCCGTTCCAAGGTGCATTTCAAGCAGGCGGTGGGTCCGTCGGTCCCCAACGTCCAGCCCAAGTTCCCCAAAGTCGGCCTCGCCGCCCCCAAGCCTTAAGGCAAAAGTTTTGTCCGCCATTTCTCCACGGCGTCGGCGCGGGTGCCCGCGTCGCTCCACGGGTCTATGCCAAACGCGTCGCCCAGTTGCAGCCGCAGCGCGTTGGCGGCCTGGATGCGCACGGCCAGCCGCGCATCGTTCAAACCGTCCAGCAATGCCGCGGGCTGACGCGAGGCCACTGTGCGCAATCGTTCCGCCGCCGATCGAACCAGCGGCTCATCGCGCCCGGCGCAAAGGTCAAAAAGTTGCGCCGCGCCTTGCCGCAGCGCGCCGGCGTTGGTGGAAGCGAGAAGCTCATCCGCCTCCGCCAGCTTTTTCTGGAAAACCTCGCGGCGCAGCAGGGACTCCCTTGCTCCGGCGACGCCATTGCTGAGCCATTGCAGAAATTCTCCAGCCTCCTGGAAACCGGTGGCCCGCCGCACTTCCTCGCCGGCGGCCGAAAACATGACAAACGCCGGCACGGCCTCGATGCCGTGCTGGGCCGCCATCTCCGGCTGCTCATCAATATCAATGGCGGCGCGCGCCATGTTGGAAAGCGTCATCTGGACCGCCGGATCGGACAGCGTTTCGCGGGACATCATTTTGCACGGACCGCACCAACTGGCGGTGAAAAAAAACAGCGCCGGTTTTTGTTCTGCTCCCGCCTCGGCCAGCGCCGCGGTGTAATTGGTGCTCCAGCCGCCCGGTATTTCCGCCCGGGCCGCCAGGGCGGCGCCCAGGAGCAAACACAGGATGGCTGAATTTTTCTTCATTACAGCGCGGCGGGCGAGGCCGG
This sequence comes from uncultured Verrucomicrobiae bacterium, assembly GCA_963707025.1. GTDB lineage: Bacteria > Verrucomicrobiota > Verrucomicrobiia > Limisphaerales > Palsa-1400 > JBEKOF01. Next base: position 525,659 of record CAVPOM010000018.1, read on the forward strand.
CTCCTTTCCATGCTTGACAACGGGCCACATTTGGTCCCAGGCGAAGGGCCGGCTGAACTCCCCGTAATGGCAGCGGATGCAGTCGCCGGCGCCCAGGGGCCGGAAGGTAAAATTGACCGCGGGGTCGCCCGCGCGCTGGCGCACATGCAGGCTGCCGGGGCCGTGGCAACTTTCGCAACCCACCTCCACCAGCCGGGCCGCCCCAAACTCGCGGCGATACCCCGAAGCCGTCCCGAAGCCAATCGTGTGACATCCGATGCACTTGGGATCGGCCTCCGCCTTGCGCCCCGTCAGCGTGGCGAAGGCGCGCGCGTGCGCCGAGCTATTCCACACCGCCGCCGCGCCCGGATGGCAGGCCAGGCATTGTTCGGTGCCGGCATATCCCGCCACTGTCCGCACGCCCGGAACCGCGTCCGCGTCCAGATTATTCGGATCGTCCACCGCCAGGCGCGTCTGATGAATTTCGTCGCGATAACTCTGCATCAGTTCGCGCAAGGAAGGGTCCTGCGCGATTTTGTCGTGCAGCAAACGGATTTCATTTCCGGTCACCGTCAGCGGCGCGCCTTTGGCCAGCCGCAGCCGGAGAATTCCCAGGGCGCGGGATTCGTTGGTCACGAAATAAACCAGGCTCCGGTTTTCCTTTTGCAGTTGCTGGGCGGGCTGGGAGACTTTGCCGCCGAGAATGACCTGGCACTCGTAAAATTCCCCGGCCAGCCGCGCCAGGGTGGCTTCGTCGGCAAAGGCCAGCAACACAATCAAATCCGCCTTGCCGCGCAGTTCTCCCAGGCATCGTTCCACCGCCGCCTCCATGCTGCCCACCCGCAATCCCGCGCCGGGATTCTCGGCCGCGCGGGGGTCCAGGACGCCGATGATCGCCACACGCCAGGCCCCGCGCTGCACCAGGCGATACGATTCAAAAACCGGCTGGCCGCTGCCTTGGTCGAGCAGGTTGGCGCTGATGATCGGCGCCGGCGAATTTTTTTTGATCTCACGGAGCTGCGCGGCGGTGAACTGCGCCTCCCGCCCGCCGAGGTTGAGCGCGTCGTAGTGCATGGCCGCGAAGGCCCGCAGCACATAGCGATACTCGATCACATCGTAATCCTCATGTCCGCCGATGGCGTCGCCCACATCCACATGCAGGGCCGGGCCGGAGGCCTCGGCCTCCAGCACGGTTTTGAGCCGGGTCAATCCGCCGAACTGGCCGGCAAAACAGCCGCACGGCTCCAGCCGGCCGCGCGTGTCACAAGTGAAGTAAACCGGCAGGTCCAGCGCCGGCGGCGGCGGCCTTTTGCCGCAACTGCCGGCGAGCAAAAGCAAACCCAGCAGGGCGCCTTCAATACAACGCCGCATAGGTGAAAACATTGACGTTCACGCGCGCCGGATTTTCGATTTCGTCGCCCCCGCAGCAGCAGCACCCGCTGGCGTGCTGCACGTCGTTCAGCCCCTCCTTGGAATAAACCAGCACCAGCCGTCCGTTGATCTCCAAGCCTTCCAACGCGGCCGCCTTGCCGTGTTTCTCCACCAGGCGGGGGATTGGATTGACGATGGAAAAAATCGGATGCGTCATCGGGATTTTCTGGAGCGGATTTTCCGGGAAACACACTTTGATCTCCTGGCGGAAGGATTTGTCCCATTTCTCGTCCGAGCATCCCGGACTGACCAGCAGAAATCCTCCTTGCGTGAGGTACTTGCGCAGTTGCCGGCGTTCCTTTTGCGGGAGCGAAAAAGTCTCGTTGCCCGACATGACGCAGAACGGGTAATCGAAGAGCGCCTCCGCGTCCAGGCGCACCGGGCAGAATTTCTTGTTGACTCTCAGGTTGGTCTGCGCCGCCACGTCCGTGAGAAAATTGTCCGCGAAGCAAACCGAGCTTTGGCTGCCCGCGTAGATCAAATTGCCGCATTGCAGCAGCGTCAGATCGGAATGAACCGGCGTGGCCGTGGCCACCCGGGCGGGCTGGCTGAAAGAAGAAAGGGCCAGAACGCACAGCGCCAGGCCGGCGCCGCGGACGCGGAAATATTTTCCGGAATCAATTTTGCTTTTCATGGGCGGGATTCTCCTTTCTCGTGGTGATGGCCTTGAAATAGTTTTCCACCACATCGTTGTATTCCTCAATCACCGTTTCCGACGAAACGGCGGCGGACTGGCGGTTGACCGGATGCAGCCCGTTCATCGCGCCGGCTTGCTCGATTTCAGCCTTGCCGTTGCCCGCCAAGGCGCCGGCGCCCTGCCCGAGTCGGCTGGACTGGCGGGAAGCTTTGCTGCCGTCGCGCGGCCGGGATTCATTGCCGAGCACCTTCAAGGCCGGGCCCTCCGTCATCGCGTAACCGGACGCGCCCGCCGCGCCCTCTCCCTGGCCGCCGGCTCGCCCGCGGCCCGTCCCAAAACCGAATTTGCGGCTGCGCGACATTTGCGCGAAATTGCGGTTCGGATTCAGCCGCTGCAATTTCAAAAAACTGTCCAGCTCGCTGCTCGAAGGACAGTTGCCGCTCTGGCACTCGCTGAACATCTTTTCCATTTCGCCGCGCAGGCCGGCCAGCTCGGAAGATTGTTCTCCGCTGCCCGCCAGCATCTGGCCGGTCGCCTGTTGCGCCAGCGGTTCCAGGCGGCGCGCGCCGATTTGATCCGCCAGATCGCGCCCGCTTTGGGCCGCCTTCGGGAAAAGTTTTTCCGCGGCCCTGGCATCCTCGCGCAACCGGCTCTGCAACTGGCCGAGCGCGTCCGCCACCTCCTTTTCCGTCGCCGCCAGTTCCTTCAAGGCCAGTTGGTCTTCGCGGCTTAACTGCCCGGGCCGGTTGTAGGCGCCGGATTGCCCGGCCAAATCCTGTTGCGCCCGGTAAAGCGATCCAAACAAGTTGAAATCATTGATCAACTCCTGCATCTGGTCCATCTGGTCCAGCGTCTGCACGGTTTCCTTTTCGTTTTCCTCATGCGCCCCGCTCAGGCGCGCGACCTGTTCGTCGGAAGCCTTTTTCAAGCCCTCCAGCATGTCCGGCGACAACCGGCGCGCGCCGCCCGGCGGCGAGCTGCGCTGGGCGATCTCGCGCACGGCCGCCTCATTGGTCCGCGTGCTCCCCCGGATGGCGTCCGCCTGCCGGCGCAGCGCTTCCTGCAAATCCTTTTCCACATCATACAGCGGGTCTTCGCGCACGAAATGATCCATGCGCCCGGCTTGCTGGTTGAGCTTCTGGTTCAACTCGTTTTGCTGCGCGGTGATCTTGTCCAGTTGCTGCGGGAGCTCCTCGCCTGGTTTGCCGCCGGTTTTGGCCAGTTGCTCGTTAAGCTGTTGGGTTTCTTCGCCCAGTTGTTTTTGCTGCTCGATCAGGGCCTGCAAATCGTCGTTCAGTTCGGCGTATTTGGCCTCGGCGTCGGCGATGTCGCTTTGTTCGCGCAGAAAATCATTGTAATCCTCCACGCTGATGACCTGCAGGCGGACCGTCTGGCTGCGGGCCAGATGCGGCTGCGGCGCGTTGTCCAGCGCCTCCGCAAAGAGCGAAATCACATCCCCGGCCTGCAGGCCAAGCTCGCTGAAATTGAAATCAAACGTTTCCCGGCTGTCGCGCACGATGTTGGTGTACCCATAAATTCTGGGCGCGGAAAAAACGCCGTTCAGGCCGCGCTGTAGGCGGACTTCGCGCAGGCCGTAATCGTCGCTCGCTTCAATCTGCGCCTGCAGCTTGAAGTCCATCGCCACCAGCGCGTCCTGCTCCGGATTGGCCAGATGCACCTCCGGCGGCAAATCATGCGTCACGGTCAGCGCCCCTTCCCAATCGCCCTGCGACGCCAGCCCCGCCGCGTCCGTCACCGAAAAACGCATCCGGCCCGATTCGCCCGCCAGGAACGCGCCGCTCACTTCCTTGTCCCCGGATTTTATCAGCGCGATGCGTTGCGGCGCCTGGGGGCCCGTGGTCAGTTCCAGCACCCCTTCGCGCAAAGGACGGTTGGATTGCAGGCGGAATCTGATCTCGCCGCCTTCCAGCGCCTGCATGCTTTTGAAGGCGTAAGGTTTCTCCTCCGGCTTGAGGCCGGTGTAGGCCGGCGGCGCGATCCGGACCAACATCCTTTCCAACTGCGGCGTCAACACCACCCCCACGCGCACCTGCCTGGATTCGCTGACGTGGTCCTTGGTGTGCGCGAAGACCAGCAGTTCGCGGTGGATGTTGTCGAGCAACTGATCGTAGCCCGCGCCGCTCTTGTCAAACATCGGCAGCGTCACCGCCTCCTCGCGATGCCCCGGCGGAAAGGCCGTGAGAAAAACCTCCTTCGGCTGGTGGCCGGCCGCCTTGACCTTCACGACCAGCCCCTTGTCGTAGGGCACGTTGGTTCCCGCCGGCCCCGGCTGCACGATCTGCAAATGGGTGAACGAATAGGGCGGATGATCGCCATACGGATCGGCGAAACGCGCGATCTCCGTCGCCGAAACCCGGAAGACCAGCGCCAGCCCCGCGGTGAAGCCCAGCGCCGCCCAGGCGGCGCGCTTGAACTGGCGGCCCAATTCATCCGTGCGCGCCAGCGCCTCCACCGGCCGGCCGCGCAGCTCGGCGGCGTAATTTTCCACCGCCTGCCCCGCCAGTTGGCGCGTCAGCGGCCCGAGCGCGGCATCGTTGCTTTGCCCGCTGAGTTGCAGGAGGTTGATCAGGCGCGAGCCGAGCGCCGCGTCGCGCGTTTCCAGAAACCGCGCGGTGTGCTCGAGTGAATTCCGCCGCACAAAAGCCAGATGCCAGCCAAAACCCGCCAGCGCGCAAACCCCGGCGATCAGGCCCAGCAAAATGCCGAGCCGCCAGCCCGCCTGGAGATGAAAAATGACATCGAGGATGAAAGCCGCCAGCACGGCCGCACAAGCGTATTTCACGCTGCCGAGCAACAATTCCCCCCCCGCTTCCTTTTGATGCTCGCGGTCGGCTGCGGCCAGGCGCTCCAGGATGTTTGCCGTGTTCAGCATAAGCCCCACCGTCTTCGCAAAAACCAGTCCACTCCCAACAGTAACCCCGCCAGATAGAAAACCCAAGCCGCATTCCACATCGGGCGCACGATGGTCTTCGGCGTCTGCTCGCTTTTGGCGCTGCCCAATTCGGTCAGCAACCTGGCAAAGTCGCCCGCTGCGATCAGCCGCCCGCCGCTGCTTTCGCACAGCCGCCGCAGATACAAGGTGTCCGTCGCCACTTCGGTTTCCTCCAGATTTTCCGTGAACACGATGAAGCGCGATTCCTGCGTCGTGCCGTCCGGCAGCAGGACCGTGGCCCGATAGCGCCCGGGGCGTTCCGGCAGAAATTCCGCCGCCAGCCGGCCCGTGCTGGCCGCCACGGGCGCCAGATTGACGCGCCCGGCTTCCGCCCCGCCCAGATGAATCGTGACCGGCACCGACATCAATTTCGGATCGGGCTGGCGCAAGACCAGGTGGAAATAGACTTTTTCCCCAAGCAAAATGTTGGCGGAATTCGGGCGAAAGGAAAATTGCCGGCTCGGGCTGAAATCGCGTCCGGCCAGCAGCCACAAGACCATCTGGTCCCAAAATCGGTCGAACGGGGAATTGGCGCCTTCGACTTTGGACGCCAGCGCCCAGCGCCACAAGCCGGCCACTCCCAGGCTCACCACCTGGCCGCGCCCGTAACGGCGGTGGATGACGGCCGCTTCCGCCGTCGCATCCTCCCGTCCCGTCGCCACGGCGAAGGTCGAAGCCAGCGGCTTGGTTTCCCGCGGCGTTTTGCCCTCGAGCAAATCCGGCAGCGCCTCCAGTCCGCCCGCCCCGTCGTTCAAAACGCGAAACGGCGACAGCGCGCGGCCTTCGGCGGTCACGTCCAGATGCACCCGGTCCCGCGCCTTGTCGCCCCACAAGACCGGTTCCAGTTCGCTGGCGGCGGCATTGGTGAAGGCGCGCCCGCGGCTGAAAATTACCGTGCCGCCGCGTTCCTTGACGTATTGATCCAGCAAGGCAAGCTGGCCGGATGGCCCCGGCCCATTGCTGGGCGCCAAATCCAGCAGCGAATCCACCGCGCGGCCCAGAATAATGACATCGTAAGCGGCAAACTGATCCAGCGTTTGCGGCGCGCGCAGTTCGCCGCCGCCCGGCGTTTTGCGCAGGGCGCGAACCCGTTTGGCCCCGTAACGAATGAGCGCGTCCACGTCGAACTTGTCGTTCCGCATGAGCGAGCGTTGCAGGAAGGTCGTGTCCCAATACGGGTCGCCCTCCAGCAGCAAGACCCGGATTTGCTGGTCAATCACATTCAGGCAGGTGATCGCGCTGTTGTTCGCCGTGTCCGCTTCGTCCTCCAGCGGCGGCACGCGCACTTCGTATTCATACTGGCCGGTTGCCGGTTCGGTCACCTCAAATTCCACCGGCAACTCCTGAAGCTGCTGCGCGTTGAGGGCTTTGGCCTGCACGACTTGCCCTTCCCGCAGCAACTGCACCGTCAGGTCTTCCAGCTCGCATCCCACCAGCCGGAGCGTCGCGTTGATGCGCGCCTTTTGTTTCACGTAGGAATACGGCTCAAATCCCGTGATGCGAACCGCCACGTCGCGCACCTTGCCTTGCTTGCCCAGGGCCACGGCGTAAATGGGCGCCCGGCGGTTGCGCGCCAGCGTGCCCGTCTTCACCGGGTTGACCAGCTCAAAATCATGGCCGTCCGTCAGCAAAATCACCGCGTTGACCGCCTCATCCTTGGCGGGCGCGCTCAAGAGCGTGCCGACCGATTTGTGGAAGCGGGTCGTCTGGCCCGCAGGCGCCAGGTCCAGCACCGACCGCGCCACCGGCCGCGCGTCGTCGCTGAATTCAAACAAGCGCAGGCCCGGCTGGGCCGCCGCGCCGTTTTGCGCCACCGCGCCCGATTCCAGCAAAAAATTCTTGGCCGCGTCGAATCGGGTTTTGTCGCCCGCATCGCGCTGTTTCATGCTCAGGGAACTGTCCAGCGCGATCAACGTCACGCGCTCCCCCGCCGTCGGCGGCAGAGATTCGCGCCGCGACGGCTGGAGCAGCAAGGCCAGCACCAGGGCCAGGCCCGCCAGGCGAAAAGCCAGCAGCGCCAGATTGCGCCAGCGCCCGACCGGCGAGCCGACGCTCCAATAAATGCGCACGGTCAATATCAACAGGAGCGCGCCGAGCAAGGCAATCACCGCCGCCGGCACAATCGGATCCAGGATGATTTCGCTGGCGGGCGGACTGTTCACGCCGGTTTCCTCCGCAGGAAAAATTGGAAGCCGCTTTCCAGCAGCAGAACCCCCAGCGCGCCGAGAATGAACCAGTGAAAAACCGGCCGGCCCCGCGCCAGTTCCTCGTAATCGTCGCCCCCGGCGACGAGATGGGCCTCGTGCTGGTCGGCGAATTCCGCGGGCAAAACATTCTTGTCAATTTGCCGCAAGTCGGATTGATCGGTCGCCGCGTTGATGGCGAAGGCATAGGCCGGCCGCGGCGAACCCAGCGTGTAGAAGCCAAGCTGGTCGGGCGTGAAGGTCAGACTGCAACGCTCGCCGTTGAGTTCCCGCCGGGTGGTCACCGCCGCCCCGGCGGGACTGACCAGATCGTGGCGCATTTCGCTGCGCCAGACCTCCGTCTGCAACGTTTCCCCGATGGTATGGGAGGAGGGCGGCGGCTCGGTGGTGGCCAGCGCTTTCATCAATTCCTGCATCCACGCCGGAAAAATCCGCTGGCGCGCCAGGTTGCTCGCAAATTCCCCCGCCGAAAAATTCAGGAGCAACAACGTGCCCAGGCCGTGGTGCAGCGCCGCCATGGCCGGCGAGCCGTCGCCGTACTCCAGCAGCACCCCGCCCGCGCCGCTCGCGCCCGCCTGGTAATAATCGTAAAACTCCAGCAGCGCCAGGTCCTGGCGCGTGGCGCCTTGAAACAGTTTCAGGTAGGGCGATTTGAAATCGCCCCGCGCGATTTGCTGCGCCCCCGCCGTCACGTTGGTCGCCAGGTGGCGGCGCGACAACCGCAGCGGCAGCGAGTTCGGCCCGGTGATCTTCTCCAGCGCGGCCAGATTCTCCGCATCCGCGGCGCCGTCGAGAAAATAGACCAGCCCGCCGCCGCGAAACAAAAATTTCCCCGCCGCCTCGCAGGCCTCCGGCCCGAGGCGCTGCACCTGCGTGAAAAAGGCCTTTTGCACCCCGGCCAGGCGAGCCGGGGTCAGTTCGGCGGAAGTGATGATGCGCGGCAGGAGCGAGCCGCCGTCGTTGGCGAAGGGGTTGAGCGCCGTCTTGAGAAAATACGCGCTGTTGCGCCGGTCCTCCGCGGCGTCGGTGACGATGAGCACCTCTTCCTTCTCCAGCACGGGCAGTGTCAAATAGAAATGGTTGTCGTATTCCAGCGCGTCCGGCGGCAGGCGCACCTCGCAAAGATGCGTGCCCGGCTCCCCCACGGAAACCGGCACGGTCACTTTTTCCTCCGACCAGGGCGCCACGGATATTTCCTGGTCAAAACTGAATTTCCGGTCGAGCGTGACCGTGACCCGTCCGGCCAGCGCGTCGCGGCTGTAATTGCCGATGGCGATTTCCAGCGGCACGGTGTCGCCGGCCAGGATCTGCGTTTGGGAAGGCCGGGCGTCCACAATCGCGTGGTTGTCCAACCGGGCCGGGCCGACATCCACAAAAAACAATTTCGCCGCCGGCGGCAGCATCTGGAAATTCGCGCTGGCCCACTTTTTCCGCGCAAAATCCGAGATGTAATAAATTTCCGGCCGGGGCGCGCCCGGGCCGATCAGCCGCGCCGCCGCCGTGTTGGCCAGGTTGACGTCCGCCCGGCCCAAGCCGGGCTTGAGCTGGTTGAGAAACCGTTTCGCTTCGCCGATGTCCTTGGAAAAAGACGCGAAGCACGACCCCATCTCCGGTTCCATCAGCAGGATGTTCACCGTGTCCTGCGCGCCGAGCGAATCCATCAGTTTGCCCGCCTCATGCACGGCCCGCTCGCGCGAAGCCGGACCGTCCCCTTTGTGTTCCATGCTGACGGAGTGATCCAGCACCATCAAAATCTGGCGTCCGCCTTGCGCCGCCGGGTTTGACCCGAAGCGGTTCAAGACCGGCTGCAGAAAGGCCAGCAAGAGCAGCAACAAAAACGCCGTGCGCAGCAGCAACAAAATCCAATGCCGCCAGCGGTGCAATTGCGAGCGCCGCGCCATCGTCGCCCGGATCAGCTCCAGGGACGGAAATTTGAAATGACGGGGAAAACCCTTGTTCAGCAGATGCAACACCAGCGGCAGCACGGCCAAGGGGATCAAGACCGCAAACAGGGTTGGACTCAAAAAGGACATGGGTCAGCGGGCGAAAAAATTGTTGCCGCCGCGAAAGCCCAGATAGGCCTCGATGGCATCCAAATACGGCCGGTTGGTCGCCACCAGCGCGTGGCTGATGCGGCGCTGGTTGGCTTCCCGCGCCAGCGCCTCCGCCCGCCGCCGCGCCGTCTCGCCATAGGCCTCCCGGATTTCCTCCACCTCCACTTCCACCTCCTCGTGCGTTTCCAGATCGTGAAATCGCGCGGCCTGGACCGCGGGCAAATCCAGTTCGTCCGGATGCACGACGTGAAGGAGGAGAATCTCAAATTTCCGGTGCAGGAAACGGCTCAAGGCCTCGAAGGTCTTTTCCGTGTCATCCCAAAAATCGGACAGCACCACCAGCCGCCCGCGCTTTTTGAAGAGCAAATTGCACTCGGCCAGCGCGGCCGCCGTGCCGGTGCGCAAGGCCGGCTGGACCGATTCCAGTTCGCTCACCAGGCTGTGCAAATGGCGGCGCGTGCCGCCCGGCGGGAGAAAATATTTCAATTTTGCCGCGAACAAAACCAGCGCGGCCTTGTCCCCCTGATGGATCATCAGATAGGCCAGCGCCGCCGCGACTTTGGCGGCGATGATATATTTGGAGTCGCGGCCCTGGCCCGCGTAGCTCATCGAACCGCTCACGTCCACCAGCAGATAAATGACCATGTCCGTTTCCGCCTCGTACTGCCGCACGAACAATCGCCGCGACCGCCCGTAGGCCCGCCAGTCAATCCGCTTGGGATCATCCCCGGCCACGTATTGCTTGTAATCGGTGAACTCCACCGAGGAGCCGCGATGGGGCGATTTGTGTTTGCCGGCGAAATAACCTTCCACCGTCGAGCGCGCGAACACCAGCAGGTTGCCAAACCGTTCCAATTCCTCCGGCGAGAGCAGGGTGGGCCGCGCCGCCGCTCTGAGGAAGCGCGGCCGCGGACCAGGCCCACGCTGCGACGGGGGCAGGGGCGGCGGGACTGGAATCACCGGCGGCACCCGCCCGATCACCGGCGGCGGACGCCTTGCTTCGCCCGCCCCGGGGCCGCCTTGGACTGGATCGCTCATGGGCTTGGATCGGAATTCTCGCGGCGCGGGTCAGTAAGCTTTTTCCCGCACCTCGGCCAAAATGCCCTGCACCACGTCGCGCGATTTCTTGCCGGCGCCGGTGGCGCGGTAGTTGGTGATGACGCGATGCTGCAGTACGGGCATGGCCACTTCGCGCACGTCGGCAGTTTCCGGCGTGATCTTGCCGTGCAACAAGGCCAGGGCCTTCGCGCCCAGGATCAGATACTGCGAGGCGCGCGGGCCGGCGCCCCACTCCACATAATCGCGCGCCACCGCCGGCGAATCCGCGTTGCCGGGCCGGGTGGCCGCCGCCAGCGAGACTGCATAATCCACGACGTGATCCGAAACCGGCGCGGCCAGCACCAGGCGTTGCACCTGCAGCAAATCTTCCGCGCTGACCGTGGGCGTCAGCGCCGGCATCTCCCGCAGCGTCGTGCGCTTGACAATTTCCATTTCCTCGCTCTTCGCCGGATAATTGAGGTAGAGCGAAAACATGAAGCGGTCGAGCTGCGCCTCGGGCAGGGGATAGGTGCCTTCCTGCTCGATGGGATTTTGCGTCGCCACCACCAGGAACGGATCGGGCAGGGCGCGCGACTGGCCGCCGATGGTCACCTTGCGTTCCTGCATCGCTTCCAGCAGCGCCGCCTGCGTCTTGGGCGGGGTGCGGTTAATCTCGTCGGCCAGAACCAGGTTGGCGAAAATCGGGCCGGGCTGATACTCATGTTCCAGCCGCCGTTCCCGTTCCTGCAAAATCTCCGAGCCGATGATGTCGCCCGGCATCAAGTCGGGCGTGAACTGGATGCGTTTGAAGCTCAGCCGCAGAATTTCCGAAAGGGTCCGCACGATCAGCGTCTTGGCCAGGCCCGGCACCCCGATGAGCAGGCAATGCCCGCGCGCGAACAGGCAGGCCAGCAGCAGCCGCACGATCTGTTCCTGGCCCACGATGACCTTGTTCAGTTCCTGGGTGATGCGGCCATGCAGCGCGCTGACTTCCTTGGGTGAAATTTCATTCATTCTTTGCTCCCGCATTCTTATCCATGACAACGGTTCCAGTGAATCGAACACCTTGGCCCGATCCTGTCCACCAGTTAAACACCACCACCCTCCGCCGTTCAATGAGAAACGGAGCAGGACGGCAATGCGTCCGCCTGGGGGTAGGGCGGGTCCCGAAATATCGGGACCCGCCGCACGATGTTAATGCGACGCTGCCTCCTGTGCCGAGGCCCGACGCCGGGCAGTCCCGGCTGGCCGGGACCCTGCCTTTGCCGGCCCATCCATGACGGACGCAGTAAGCAGGACGACCAGAAACCGCCATGCGGTGAGAAGGGCAGGCGCGAAGGGCAACGTTCTTGTGATCATTCAAGCGTCCTCTGACCACCTTCGTCTTGCGCAACTGCCTCAATTGTCTTACCGTATGCCCATGAAAAGTTTAACCGTTCGCCTGCCCGATTCGGTGCTCAGGGAAATCGAACACGAGTCGCAGGCCCGCCGGGTGTCAAAGTCCGACGTAGTGCGCGAGCGCTTGAGCCGGCCACAGCGCCCGGCCGGCCGGCGCGGCACGATGCGGGAACTATTGGACGGCCTGATAGGCTCAGTGGAAGGCCTGCCAACCGACCTTGCCAGCAACAAAAAAAAATATCTTCCCATGATAATCCGTGCCAAAAAACTACATCGCCGATAGTTCCGCCCTGGTGGCCTTGCTCAGCCGCAGCGATCTGCATCATGACTGGATCGCCGCGCAAACCGACACGTTGCCCTGGCCCTGGCTCACCTGCGAGGCGGCTTTGACCGAGGCATTCCACCTGCTCGGCGAAAAGGGCGCGCCAAGGCTCAACGATTTGTTGCGGAGCGGAGCGGTCGTGCTCTCGTTTGCTTTGGGCGATCAACTGGCGCCGGTTCTTGACTTGATGGACAAATACGCCGACGTCCCCATGAGCCTGGCCGATGCCTGCCTGGTGCGCATGAGTGAAACCCTGCCCGACCCCGTCGTCCTGACCACCGATGCCGATTTCAAAATCTACCGCCGCCACAGCCGCCAAGTCGTGCCCTGCCTGTTGCCCTGATGAACCTGTTGACAGGGACAGCCAGTTGATTTTGATTTCGTTCGCCAGCGCCTTGGAATCCGGGTCGCCCGTGACCAGTTCGCTTTTCCGTTCCTTCTCGCGTTCCTTCCTTGAACAATTTCCAGCCTCGGAAAGCTCACGCGTCGTGCAGGCTGCGCAGTTCCACGTTGGTGCGGCGCAGGCGCCCGGCCAGTGCCGCCGCCATCCGGCCCAGGACCGTTTCGTTGAGAAGCGGGCGCTCCTTGCAGATCTCATCAAAGCTGCTCCTCCGCAGCACAAACAAATCGGTTGGGGCGGTGGCGACGGCATTGGCGGACCGGGCGCGGGCATCCAGGAACCCCATCTCTCCAAAAAAGTTGCCGCGCCCAAAATAGGCCAGCGTACGATGCCGGCCTTCGCCCACGGGCAATTCAATGCGCGCCTCGCCCCGGCGCACCAGGAACAACTCGTCCCCGCGATCGCCGCTTTGAAATATCGTCCCCCCTGCCGCCACGGAACGCTCCGCGGCGCAGGTCCGAATCGCGGCCAGGTTCTGCGGCGGCTCGATGCCGCGGAACAGTTCGATTTCCGCCAGCTCCAGCGGCCGCTGCGCGTTTTCATCTTGCAGCAGATGATGTTCCTCCAGCAGGCGGTCCTCGGCCCAGCCCATCGCCTCATCCAATTCGGCAAACACCTTCACGTTGTCCTGCCGGTCCGTCACGCCGACCTTGTGCAGATAAGCCTGCAAACTCCGCCCCTCCGGCAGCGTCGCGGGCATGTGGCTGAACAGAATGAACGCCCCCCGCTCCCGCAGCAGCGCCTCGATCAGCTCCAGCATGTGCGCCGCGGTGAAATCAACCGACAGCACCCGCCGCATGTCCAGGATGACAAAGCGGCACCGCTTCAGGTCGGCCTCCAGTTCCACGTAGAGCTTGTCCGCCGTGCCGAAAAACAGCGTCCCTTGCAGTTCGCAAATGACCGTCTCCCCGCCATATCTTTCCAGCGCCTGCGACTCGGCGGGCAGGCGGTTTTTCTTGGACGATATTTCGTTGCCGTAAATCTTGCGGTGCAGCACCGGACTGCGAATCTGGTCCCGCAGGAAGATGATCACGGCCAGGGCCAGCCCCGTGCCCGAGGCGGCAATCAGGCTGAAGCGCGCGGCGGTGATGATGACCGCCCAGATCACCACAAAGTCAAGCAGCGTGCTGCGGTTGCGCAGCAGTTGGAAGCTCGTCCAGTCGAACATTTTGCACGCCACCACCATCAGCACCCCGGCCAGCGCCGCCAGCGGAAGCCAGCCCACCAGATGGCCGAACAAGACAAACGCCAGCAGCACAAAGCAACCCTCGAACAGGCCGGAACGCTTCGTCTGCCCGCCGCTGTTCAGGTTGACAATCGTCGCCCCCATCATGCCCGACCCGGGCATGCCGCCGGTCAAGGCCGAAGCCACGTTCCCGATCCCCTGCCCGGTGAGCGTGCGGTTGGAATCGTGGCGCGCCCGCGTCAGCGTATCCACCACCACGCACGTCTTGAGCGTGTCAATCGAAAGCAAGGCGGACAGCGTGAGGGCTGGAACCAGCAGCAGCTTCCAATCAGAAGGGGCGATCGCGCCCAGGCTTTTCCACTGCTCCACCCAATGCGGCCAGAAGGCGCCCAGCCCGCCGCCGACCGGCCCCAGCACCAGTGGGTTGCCCGATTGGCGCAGCATTTCCGGAAAGCCCAGGCCGAGTCCAAAGTAGGCGAGCATTCCCGCCCCCAATCCCAACACCGGCGCCGGAACGGCCTTGGTCAGCTTGGGCGCGGCCAAAATCCCGGCGACCGTGGTCAACCCCACGGCGATGGCCTGCCACCTCCAATGCGCCGGCGTGGAGAGTCCCGCCAGCCAGCCGGTGCTGGCCGAAAAGCCCAGGAAACTCGGAATCTGACTGGCAAAAATCAGCGCCCCAACCCCGCTCAAATAGCCGGAGACCACCGGATAGGGAATAAACTTGATCAACTTGCCGCCGCCAATCGCTCCGTAGAAAAACTGCAGCGCCCCGGATGCCAGCGCCAGCACCGTCATCAGCGCCGCCACCCGCGCCGCCGGCATCGCTTCCCCGCCCCCGTGCCCGGCCATCATCTCGGCGGCAAAGGCCGACAAGACCGCGGCGGCCGGTCCGCAGGGCGCGGAAATCAAGCGGGGGGAGCCGCCCAGGGGCGAGGAAAGCAGCCCGGTGGCGATGGCGCCGAAGATGCCCGCCAGCACGCCATGGGAAAGGTAATCCTGGCCCAGCGCGGCATAAGTGGCCACTCCGAAGGCAATGGAAGAGGGCAGCACCACCAGCATCGCGGCAAAGCCGCCCCACAAATCGCGGGCCATCGGCCTGGAAACTTGGGTCGGCGGGTCCACCTCTCAGAGCAATCGCTCCAGCGCTTCGCACAGGGTCTTCAAAATCTGCACCCGGGCGAAATGTTTGTCGTTGCCGGCCACCACCGTCCACGGCGCGAATTCCGTGCTGGTGTGGGCCACCATCTCGTTGATGCTTTGCTTGTAGGCCTCCCATTTCTTGCGGTTGCGCCAGTCTTCGTCGGTGATTTTGTAGCGCTTGAACTCAATGTCCTGGCGTTCCTGGAAGCGGCGCAATTGTTCCGCCTTGCTGATGTGGACCCAGAATTTGGCCACGGCCATGTCCCGGTCGGCCAGTTGCTCCTCAAAATCGTTGATCTCCAAGTAGGCCCGTTTCCACTCGTGCTCGCCGGCAAATTTCTCCACCCGCTCCACCAGCACCCGCCCGTACCACGATCGGTCAAAGATGGCCACCATGCCGGCCTGGGGAAGATGCCGCCAGAACCGCCACAGATAATGGTGGGCCCGTTCCTCATCGGTCGGCGCGGCGATGGGGATGATGCGGTAGAGCCGCGGATCAATCGCCTCGGTCACCCGCCGGATGGCGCTGCCCTTGCCGGCCGCGTCCCAGCCTTCAAAGACGGCCACCGTAGAAATCTTCTTGATATGCGCCTCCCACGTCAGCCGCGTCAGCCGCCCCTGGTACTTCTTCAATTCCTCCCCATACCGCCGGCCGGTCAGCTTTTGCGTCAGGTCCACATGGTCCAGGATGGTCTCGCCGGATTTGGCCCGCGCCCGCGGCGGCGGCGGCCCGGCCGCGGCCGCCCGGCCCTGGCCCGCCCCGCCATCCTTGAGGCGGGTTTGCAGCGCCTCCAGCAGGATCCGCCCGGCGGTCAATTCGCGGTAACGCCGGTCATTGGCCTCGATCAGGTGCCAGGGGCAGGGCGCCGAATCGGTGCGGCGGATGACCCGCTCGCTGGTCTTGATAAACCGCTCATAGAGTTTGAGATTGCGGCGATCGGCCGGCCGCACCCGATGCCGGGTATGGGGATCGCGCTGCAGATTCTTCAGCCGCCGCGCCTGCTCCTTCTTGCTCAGATGAAACCAGAACTTGACGATCAGCGCCCCATCCTCCGCCAGCATCTTCTCAAAGAAGGCAATGCGGTCCAGCTCCCCGTCCAATTCGCTGGCTTTGATCTCCCGGTAAACCCGCCCCACCATCGGCTCCGAATACCACGATCCAAAAAAAATCCCGATCCGGCCGCGCGCGGGCAAGGCGCGCCAAAACCGCCAGAACCGGGGCCGGGCCTGTTCCTCGTCCGTGCTTTGCGAGAAGGCGTGCGTATCCACCCCGCGCGGATCCAGCCACTCATTGAGACGATGGACAAACTCCCCTTTGCCGGCGCAGTCCGCGCCGGAGACAATAACAATGACCGGGATTTTCCGGCCTTTCAGGGCAAACTGCGCCTCCAGCAGCGCCGACCGCATTCCCGGCACGGCTTCGTCGAATTCCTGTCTTGAGACGGTGCGCCCCAATTCAGCAACTTCAAACATAGTGCCGCCGATCTTAACCAGTAAACCCGGACCACCGCCACAACTTTTCCCGGCCTTCCTCAGGCGGGGCGCATCCCAGTTTGTGGCACGGTCGCGGCGCGGCGCCTGACGCGGAAAGTTTGACGACGTGCGAGCCTGAGAGAAGAATCCGCCCCCCGCTTCCAATTGGCTGGCGCGATGGCCCATTTTGGGTTATTCTTTGTCATCGCATGAAAAAAATAATAGTCAGAATTGTCATCGGCCTGGTGGTTCTTTTCATCGCCGCCCTCCTGCTGGTGGGCCTTTTGCTCGACGGCATTGTGAAACGCGGCGTTGAAACGATCGGCCCCAAACTCACCAAGGTGGACGTCACATTGCACAAAGTCGGACTGTCGCTCTTTTCCGGTTCGGGCAAGATTGAGGGCCTGGTCGTGGGCAACCCGGAAGGCTTCACCACGCCGCAAGCCATCAGCGTGGGCAGCGCCAGCCTCTCCCTTTCACCCGGATCGCTGCTTTCGGACAAGATTGTCATCAAATATATCAAGGTGGAAGCGCCGGAAATCACCCTGGAATCCGGCCTCGGCGGATCAAATTTGAAAAAAATCCTCGCCAACTTGAACGAATCCACCGCCGCTGGCGGCAACGACGCCAGCGCCGCCGCCAAACCGAAGGAAACCGGGCCAGGCCGGAAACTGGAAGTGGATGATTTCCTCCTCACTGGCGCCAAACTGCATTTCAGCCTCACCGGCGTCGGCAGCGCGACCGTGCCGCTGCCGGACATTCATCTGACCGGCCTCGGCCAGGGAGACGCCGGCATCACGAGCGCAGAACTCACCAAACGAGTTCTGGCCGCCATCGAAAAGGCTGCCGCCAAAACCGCCGCGGACAGCGCGGGCTCCATCGCCAAAGGCGCGGCCAACGCCGTCAAAGGATTAACGGGCGGGACCAACAATCCCATTGGCGGCGCCGCCAGCAAACTCGGCAAGGGCCTGGGCGATCTGCTCAAGAAAGAGTAACCGGCTGACTTTGGCTTCGGCGGTTTCGAGGCGGCGCATTTCACATTTTTGGGTTTTCTTTCTTAATCGTAATCTTAATCTTGCTCTTAATCCGAATGCGGCAGGGCGATGCGATTAAGATTAAGATTAAGAGCATGATTAAGACGGGAAGCCAAAAATCTGTAATGCGCCCGGTTCGAGGGGCGCATCTTGACCCTGCTACCGCCTTCAGGCGCAAGAAGGCCACAGGAGTGCGGCCGTCCCCGGGCGCAGCAGCGTGGGAATCACGGCGCGGCGGTGATTTCCCTGAGCACCCAAACAATCCCTGGCTTGCTGCGGCCGGGGACGGCCGCACTCCGCCGGCAGCAGTGTCAAGACGCGGCCCGTTTCGAGGCGGCGCGCGGTTTGTGCTTGACTTGAAGGCGCACACCGGGCCAATGTCCAGGCCGCATCCAACAATCCACCCACCACCGCCATGACCGACTCCACGGCTCCCTCCCATCGCTGGGCCTTCTTTCGCGCCGGCGGCTTCGACCAGGTACGGCTCGAGTCCGCCGCCGATCTGATGAACCTGGATCAGCTCGACCAAAAACTGTGGGTCGCCCTGGCTTGCCCCATTGCCGGGCTGGACTTCGATCCCAAGACCGCCGCCCTCATTGACACCGACCACGATGGCCGCATCCGCGCCCCCGAACTCATCGCCGCCGTGCAATGGGCCGGCCGCGCTCTCAAAAATCCGGACACCCTCATCCAAGGGGGCGACGCGCTCAGCCTCAACGACATCAACGACGCCGCCGACCACGGCAAACAAATCCTCGCCTCCGCCCGGCGTATTCTGGCCCATCTCGGCCAGCCTGCCGGCCCGTCCGTCACCCTGGCGCAGGCCATGGACGCCAACAGCGTCTTTGCCTGCGCGCTCTTCAACGGCAACGGCGTCATCCTGCCGCAGTGCGCCGACGATCCGGCCATTGCGGCCGTCATCAGCGAAATCGCCGATTGCATGGGCGCGGTCATTGATCGTTCCGGCAAACCGGGCGTTGACCAGGAGCGGGCGGACAAATTCTTCGAGGCCTGCGCCGCCTTCGACGCCTGGGTCAAACAGGCGGAGGCGAACGCTCCCTCGGTTCTGCCCGCCGGCGCGCAGACCGCCGCCGCCGCCGCCGCCCTGCAGGCGGTCAAGCCGAAGGTGGACGATTATTTCGGCCGCTGCCGGGTGGCGGCCTTTGATCCGCGCGCTCTCGACATTCTCAATCGCACCAAGGAGGAATACCTTCCCATGGCCGCGCACGAACTGACCATAGACGCCAGCGAACTGGCCGCCTTCCCGCTCGCCCAGGTCGCCCCCGGAAAGGCCTTGCCCCTCAGGGCCGCTCTCAATCCGGCCCGCGCCGCCGCCGTCACCGCCCTGTTGACCGCCGCCGTGCAACCGCTGCTCGGCGACCGCTCTGAATTGACCGAGGCTGACTGGGCGGCCCTGCAAGGCAAGCTGGCCGCCTACCAAGCCTGGCAGGCCGCCAAGGCCGGCGGCGCGGTGGAAAAACTCGGCGTCGCCCGCGTCCGCGCCTTGCTCGCCGGCCCGGCCCGCGCCGGCGTCAACGCCCTCATCGCCAGGGACAAGGCGTTGGAGGCCGAAGCGGCCAACGTGGCCAATGTCGAAAAACTTCTGCGCTACGTGCGCGACCTCGGCCTGCTCTGCCGCAATTTCGTCAACTTCAGCGACCTCTACGTCGCGGGCGGTCCGGCCATTTTCCAGTGCGGCGCGCTTTACCTGGACCAGCGCGCCTGTTTCCTATGTCTGACAGTGGAGGACGCCTGCCGGCACGCCTCCATGGCCGGGCTTTCCGGCGCCTATCTGGCTTATTGCGATTGCGTGCGCAAAGGCACGGGCGACAAGCTCGGCATCGTCGCCGTCGTTTCCCAGGGGGACGATGAAAACCTCATGGTCGGGCGCAACGGCGTCTTCTACGACCGCAAGGGGCGCGATTACGACGCCACCATCACCAAAATTGTCGCCAGCCCCATCAGCCTGCGGCAGGCCTTTTGGTCGCCCTATAAAAAAATGGTCCGCACGATCGAGGAATACATCGCCAAGCGCGCCGCCAGCGCGGACGCCGACATCCAAACGCAGTTGGCCAACGTCGCGACCGCGGCGCCGGCCGCCGGGACGCCGGCCAAGCCGTTGTTCGACCCCAGCGTCATCGCGTTGTTGAGCCTGGCGGTCGGCAGTCTGGCCGCGGGCGCGGCCACCGTGCTGGCCTTCCTCGGCAAAGTCCCGCCGGCGTTGCTGCCCCTCGTGCTGGGGGGCATTGCGCTGGTCGTCTCCGGCCCGTCGCTGCTCCTGGCCTTCATCAAGTTGCGCAAACGCAACCTCGGCCCTATCCTTGACGCCAATGGCTGGGCCATCAACGCCAAGGCCAAAATCAACGTGCCCTTTGGCGAACGCCTGACCGCCCTCGCCAAACTGCCCGACGGCGCCAGCCTCAACTCCACTGACCGCTATGCCGAGAAACGGGTCCTTTGGCCAAAATTCGCCGCCGCCGCCCTCTTTCTTATCTGGATTTACGCTCTCCTGGATTACTCGGGCATTCTTTTCCGCCTGACCAAGGACTGGGAAACCCCGCTCGGCTCGCCGCCGTCCAATTACAGATCCAATACCAACGCGCCGCCGCCGGCCGCCTCGCTGCCTTCGACCAACGCCCCGGCCAAATAAACAGCCCCCCGCCAACACTATGGCCCTTAAGATTCCCGATGAATTGAAAGCCGATGTTCCGCAGTCCGCCTGGGGAAAGGTCCTGGCGGGCACGCCCGTCATCATGGCGGTCATCGCCACCCTCCTGGCCGGTCTGGCCTCCAGCGAAATGACCCGCGCCCAATATGACCGGTCCCTGGCGGCCCAGGAGCAGAACAAAGCCAGCGACGAATGGAACTTTTTCCAGGGCAAGCGCCTGCGCGGAGCCTTCCAGCTCAACACCCTCGATCTCCTGCAACAAGTCACCTCCGTCCCGCCCCTGGACTTGCCGTCCCTCAGAACCGCGTCGCAAAACGCCGGGCTGGCGCCGGAGGTCAAGTCCACCCTGTCCGATATGCTTGACTCGGCGGCCGGACGCCAGGCGCTGAGCGCCCTGCAGCAGGGCGGCCTGCCGGTCCCGCCCCCCGCGGTCGCGCTCAACCCCGATCTCCAGGCCGCCGTGGCGGCCCTGGAGGCCTCCCGCCCGGAAGCGGAGATCACGCGGCTGGCCGGCCGGGTCAGTCCTCAAGCCATTGACGACGCCCTGGCGGCGGCGGCCGACGCCGGGGGCAAATTCGACGCCGCTGTCAAACCCATTAACACCACGGTGGACCGCCTCAATGATGTGATCGCCCGCGCGGCCGGCCTGGGGCCGGAGCGGCAGGCCTTTGCCGCCGCGCGGCTGCGCTTCACCGCCGCGCGCTACGAAGCCGAGGCCCGCTTCAACCAGACCGTCGGCTACCTTTATGAACTGAAGGTGCGCCAAAGCAATCTCTCCGCCGACCACCACCACGCCCGCAGCCAGCGGTTCTTCTACGGAATGCTCGGGGCGCAGGCGGCGGTCATCATCGCGACTCTGGCCATGGCCTCGCGCCAGCGCAACCTGCTCTGGTCCTTGGCGGCCCTGGCGGGGCTGGTGGCGGTGGCGCTGGCCCTTTACGTCTATTTCTGCTTTTAGCCGCCAGCCTGAGCGCCATTGCGGCAAAATTCCACAGCACCACTCGGAACCGCTCGTTCCGTGCCCTGTAGCGGCGGTCTATGACCGTCGCCAATCCATTCCTTCGTTGGCTTCTGTTCGCATTCGGGTGCCGTCCGTTCCCCATGATTTTGCCCGGGGATGATTTTGCCTTCGAAGCGGCAGGGATGGCGGCGGGATCTTGAACGCAAAGGCACAGCGCGGCTGACGCCGCAACCAAAGCGTTGAGCCCGAATTGAAAATTTGTCATTGAGGATTTCTCATTTGTCATTCGGAAGGGTGGTTCTGAAAATTTTGCCATGCATGCGCAATTCTTGTGGATAGCACTCCAAGGGCCCAAAGGCGCAATCCCGATTCGGAATCGGGATGGCGTCTTGGCGACTTGGCGATGAAAGGTGTTTCTTTTCCATTGACAGCCCCACTTTATATGCTAAAATTCGCATAGTGAGGACGGGAAAGGCAAAAGTGGCATCAGACGGCGGCGGGACCAGGATGGGATTCCCCCATTTATCATCCGGCTTTGGCCGCGCCGACGCCAGCTCTCCACCACTCCCTCGCTCCGTTCCCCGCGCTCGCTCTTTGGCGACGGCGGATGTTTCAACCACGGCCGCAGGCTTGGCGAAGGCGCTTTTCCCCCTGATCGGTATCGTAATCACCGAGCTTCCCATTCTGCATTTTGCATTTTGCATTCTGCATTGCCCCTCCAGCCGGTCAAACCGGTCAAACCCAGTCAAACCATCTTTTGAACCGTGACCACCTTGACCATGAACCGCCACCCGTGGCGCCCCACGGTCCGATTGCATCCGTTCGGTTCTTCGACTTCAATAAAATAAAAGTTGACTTTAATAAAATGAAGTATAAAATGAAACCATAATTTAACTTTATTCAAATGGATACTCAGTCAAAAACGCGCTGGATTGATTTTGTGGAGGAGGAGGATTTGGCCTTTATCAAACGCTTCCTCCTGTTTTCCGGGTCGCTCAAGGACTTGGCCGAAGCCTACAAGGTCAGCTACCCGACGTTGCGCCTGCGCCTGGACCGGTTGATTGGCAAGATCAAGGTCCTGGACGATCAGACCATTGAGGATGATTTTGAGCGGCTGCTGCGCGCTCATTTTGCCGAAGGAAACATCGAGGCGGCCAGCTTCAAACGCCTGCTGGCCGCCTACCAAAACCAGAAAGACCATGCTCATGAACAAAATCCCAAGCTTTAGCTTCTTTTTGATCTGCGCCCTGGCCGTTTCCGCGCAGGAAACGGTTTCGGAATTCAGTTGGGACAAGGAGTCCGCCAAGCCGTCCTCACCCTTGGCGGGGCTGGCCACCGACGACGGACGCGCCTGCCTGAAAATTGTGAGCCGGAACTCGCCAAACCAAACAATTCAACTGCTGGTCATCACCAACCCGGCGGTGTCGGCGCGATTTTACGGCGTGAGCGGCGAAGTCAAATACGACATGACGGACGGCAGCGGTTATCTGGAAATGTGGAATGGTTTCGGGACCAATCGTTATTTCACCCGGGCGCTCGGGGAGACCGGGCCGATGCGGAAGATCGCGGGAAAATCGGACTGGCGGCCGTTCCTTCTGCCTTTCGATCGCCGCGGCGCTTCCAACGCTCCCACGCAGTTGGATCTGAACTTGGTCCTCAATGGCCGGGGTGAAGTGCTGGTCGGCCCGCTCAAACTGGTTCAATATCCCCAAGCCAACAGCGTGCAGGAGATCCTCTTCCCGGCCGCCGGGGCCGCGGAGAAGGAGGCCACGGTGCGCCCAACTCCCGTGACCGTGGATGGCCGTTCCTGCCTGAAAGTTGAAAACACCACCGGCCTTCCCGTGCAAGTCCACTTGGCCACGCTGACCAATCCCGCCGTGACCGGACGCTTCTACTCCGTCAGCGGCGAAATCAAATATGACGGCGTGGAAGGGGACGGTTACTTGGAAATGTGGAGCGTGTTTCCCAGTGGACGATATTTCTCGCGCGGGCTGGAACCCGCCGGCCCGATGGGCAAGATCAGCCGCACTTCGGGCTGGAAGCCGTTCCTCCTGCCATTCGACAGCAAGGGGGTCGGGGAAAAGCCCACGCAACTGGAGGTTAACCTGGCGTTGCCCGGCCGCGGCACCGTTTATGTCGGCCCAATCAAGTTTGCCGAAAATCCCGAATGGAACAAATACCCCGACTCCGCCGGGATCGCCGCCGTCGTCCGGCAGGAGCTTTATTCCTCCGGCTGGTGGAGTTTCCTCATCGCTTGGAAGGCGACCCGGACCGGACTCCCATTGATCCTGGTTCTGGCCTGCCTGACCGGCTGGCTGGCCCACAAAGGCAAGGCCCGCGGGTTTGTCATGGCGGCGACGGGCGCCGGCTCGGCGCTCGGCGTGCTGGCGGCGCTGGCCGCCGTGGCCGCGCCGGTGGCGGGCCAGCCGTGGTGGGTTTGGTTCCCGGCCGGCTTTTTCGGCATTGTCCTGCTGGCGATTTTCCCCTGGCAAATGTGGCGTTATCGCAAGCGCTACGGGGCCTTGGAATTGCGCCGCATGGCTTCGCTGGACCAGTTGCGAGTTTAACGGGCGCAGGAACCGGCCCAAATCTATGGTTGTATTTTGCTGTCGAGATGACAAAATGGGGTGCATGAAACTGAAATGGATGCTGCCGGCGTTGCTGGCTGTTGCCGCCTTGGCCGCTTCCGCCCAGGATTGGGCCAAGGCCAGGCTGGAAAAATCGCCGCGCCACGGCGAATGGGTCACGGTGACCAACGGCGCGCGCGCCGTGCAATGCTGGGTGGTCTATCCTGAAGTCAAGGACAAGGCCACGGCGGTGGTGCTCATCCATGAAATCTTCGGCCTGACCGATTGGGCGCGCAACGCGGCCGATGAGGTGGCGGCGGCGGGCTGCATCGCCATCGCGCCGGACCTCCTTTCGGGCGCAGGCCCCGCTGGCGGCAAGACCAGCGATTTTCCCAACCAAAGCGCGGCCGTGGCGGCGGTGGGCAGGCTGCCCAACAATCAGGTCACTGGCGATCTGAATGCGGCGGCGGATTACGTCAAGGCGCTCCCCTCCGCCAATGGCAAAGTCGTGGTGGGCGGTTTTTGCTGGGGTGGAAGCCAGTCGTTTCGCTTTGCCTGCAGCCGGCCCGACTTGAAGGCCGCCTTCGTTTTTTACGGCGGCCCTCCCGCCGCCGCGGACATGGAAAAAATCCAGTGTCCGGTCTATGGCTTTTACGGCGGCAACGACGGGCGGGTCACGCTGACGGTCAATGGGCCGGCCACCGCCACCTTTACCAACGCGGTGGAGCTGATGAAGAAAGCCAGTAAAACTTATGAGCCGGTCATTTACGAGGGGGCCGGGCACGGATTCATGCGGGGCGGCGAAGACCCGGCCGGCCGCGAGGCGGACAAGAAGGCCCATGACGACGCCTGGGTCCGCTGGAAGGAATTGCTGAAGAAGATTTGAAGCTGAGATTACGATTAAGATTAAGATTAAGATTACGATTAAGATTAGGTTTAGCCTCCACGCCAATATTTTGGCGGGCACTGGGACCATGAACCTGCCGCTGTTTGACAGACCTCGGTGAAACAAACCGTGTCCGTCTGCTGTTCCCTTGCCCTATCCGATGGGAGGGGAGAGGGTTAGGGTGAGGTGAGGTTTCATGGAAAGGGCCAGCAAGCTGGCGGTTGCGGATTGCGCAAGGTGGGGCATCATGTCGGGTATGGCAGCCGATTATTTGACAACGAATGAGGCGGGAATTTGCCTGGCGGTGAAACTGGCAGCCGCGCGCCGCCAGGAATGAGATCGGGCCTCCTCTGGGCCGGGAGATCAAGATCAAAGTGACGGCGCCGCCCGTGGAGGGAGCGGCCAACGAGGCGCTCATCCATTTTCTGGCGGAGACGCTGGGCTGCCCGCGGTCGGCGGTGCGCATTGTTCGCGGCCAGACTTCACGGCACAAGACGGTGGCGGTGGCCGGGGTGGGCGCGGCGGAGGCTCTGGCCAGGCTGCAGGTTTAAAGTTTATGAAAAAATCGGACGGCGGTGGCGGCGGTGGCGGCGCTGAGTTCTTCGAGGGAACATTTTCTTGCCTCGGCGGCGACGCGGGAAATCTCGCTGACATAAGCCGGCTCGCAACGCTTGCCCCGATGGGGCACGGGGGCCAGGAACGGGCAATCGGTTTCCAACATGAATTGATCCAGCGGCGTGGCGGCCAGGCTTTCCCGGACGTTGGCGCCGTTTTTAAAGGTGAGGATTCCAGTGTAACTGACCAGGGAGCCGAGCGCGAGCACCTGGCGCAATCTTTCCACGCTTTCCGAAAAACAATGGAACACGCCCCGCAGTTTTCCGGCGAAGGGCTGCACTTGCGCCAGGGTGTCGGCAAAGGCATCGCGTTGATGGATGATGCAGTTCAAGCCCAATTCCACCGCCACTTCCATCTGCTGACCGAAGAGTTCGGCTTGCCTGCTTTTGTAACGCGCCAGCTCGCCGGATTCCCGGGGCGCGCGATGGTAATCCAGCCCGGTCTCCCCGATGGCCACGACCCTGGGATGGACCGCCAGTTGGCGCAGGGCGGGGCGGATGTCCGGCGGGGCGCCGCTGACATGCGCGGGATGCCAGCCGACGGCGGCGAAAACGGCCGGAAAACGTTCGGCGATGGCCACGGCCCGCCGGCTGCTCTCCAGGTCGGTGCCGATGGAAATGATTTTGGTGATGCCGGCGGCCTGGGCGCGGGCCACCACCTCGGGCAGATCGGCGGCGAAATCCGGGAAATCGAGGTGCGCGTGGGTGTCGTAAAAAATGGGCGTCATTTGTCCTCGGCAAATTAATTTGCCCTGGCCGGAAAAACAAGGGCTTGCATTGCCATGCAAAATGAAGGAAAAGGAGAACATGCCTGAAACCTGTTTCCATCCCAGCCTGGAGGGCGCCCAGCACGGCGCGAAATCTTTGACCGAGTTTTTGGATTATGCGCGGGCCAGCGGCGCGGCGGGCGCCCAGCCTTCCAACTTCATGCTGGAGAAGGGCAAGCGGTTCAAAAGCCCGGAGGAGATCAAGGAGGCTTTTGCCAGCCGCGGCCTGGCGCTGGACGGCATTTCGGCCCACTGCCCCTTTTGGGTTCACACCACCGCCTGGACCGACAGCCCGACGGTGCGCCCGTTTCTGCCGCCGGAGGTGGCGCAAAAATCGGCCACCGACATCGAGCAATGGAGCGAGGATTATCTGATGCGGCTGATGAACCTGGCGGCGGCGCTGGGGGTCAAGATCGTGCCCATGTTCTGGGGCGTGGCCTTTGGATGGGAACTGGCCACCGGCTATCCCTGGGGCTTTTGGAAGGGAGGCGATTACGATCTGCTGGCGCGGGGCCGGGAAAGGTTTGTCAAGAAGACGGAGCGGCTGCGCGCCCGCGCCAACAAGCTGGGCATCTATCTGGCCCACGAAATCCATCCCGGCACCGCCGCGATGTGCGCGGACGATTTCAACATGCTGGCGCAAATTTGCGACGGCGACAAATGCCTCACGGTCAACGCCGACCCGTCCCATTGCTGGGAGGGGGAGGACTGGGAGACGCGCTTTCTGAAGGTGGCGCCGCGCATTTACGCCTGCCACGTCAAGAATATCGTCATCCGCCGCGGCCTGCCCTTGCGCATGATGGAGCCGGCCTGGCAGAAGCGGGCCATGCAGTTTGTGGACATTTCCTCGGGCGAATTGAACATGACGCGCTACGTGGAATTGCTGGTGCAGGCCGGTTATCCGCAGCGCTACTGCGCGGTGATGGGGACAAAAACCGCGCCGCTGGTGGTGGAGGCGGAGAGCGCCTATCGCGACCTGGACGCGGCCAGCGCGGACGGCGTCGCCTATGTGCGCGACCGGCTTTGCTTCCCGCTGGCCCAAGGCTCCTTTGAAGAGGGCATGGGCACGGCCAAGGTTTGAGGCTCGAGCTGCCGTGCGCTTCACGGGTTTTCCAGCCAAATCGCTCCGCTCTGATTGGTGCCAAGAAAATAGCCGGCGGCGTTGGTCTGGTTTTGCAGCACCGCCCCGTGGGCGAGGGTGTTGGTTTTCACCCCCGTTGCCTGGAAGGTCACGGTCAGGAGGCCGTTGTTCGTATTGATGGCGATGACCAGGTGGTTGGTCGGTCCCAGAGCCGTTCCCGCGTCCAGGTTGGTCAGGTTGTTATGGCTGCTGCTGTTGGTGCCGATGTTGGTGAAAATCAAGCTGCCGCCGGCCAGGTTGCCGTTGCTCAGAACCAGGGTGGCGCTGGTCAGGTTCAACACCGGCACACCCGCCCTGGCCGTGTTCGTGTAGGGCGAGCCGGCCACGCCTTGGGCGATGAGGTTGGTGAAACCCAACGGATACAACGCGCCCGCCACGGCCGGCTTGATCCAACTGAACGAACTGTTCACGGACACGTTCTGCGGCGGCCCGTTGGTGAAGTAGATCCAGCCCAGCAAACTTCCCTTGCCCGAATAAAGGGATTGATAGAGCGGGACGCCTCCGTTCCGGGCAATCGGCGCCGACCAGAGGAAGGGCGTGCCGTCGGCCAGCGCTCCGCCCAGGGTGGAGATGCCGCCCAGGGTGTTGGTGATGGCGGCGTAACCGCAGCCGTCCGGGCTTCCCACCGGCGCATTGGCGCCCGGCGGCAACAGCAGGGTAAATTGCCCGGCGTAGTTGGTCGCCGGATTGGCGCTCGCGCTGAAGACCGCCCGGTCGGCCAGGATCGCCGAATTCCAGCCCGCCGCAGCGTCGCTCACCGCGCCGCCCAACAAGGCGTCGGCTGGATTGAAGTCCAGGCTTAAGGTGACGCTGAGAGGTGTCTTGCCCCTGCGGGTGAGGTTGGTTTGCGCGGTCCCCGTCAAGTCAAAGGAGCCGCTGAAGGAATTGGAGGCGCCGTCCAGCAGCAGTTTGGCGGTGTAGGCCCCCATGCTGTTGCTCGCGATGGTGACAGAGATAAAACCCGAGCTGGCCTCCGTCACGCCGTTGCTGGGATAGAACAGTCCGTTATAGACACCGGCCACCGCCAGGAACGGGTTGGTCACAAAGTTGGCCTGCAGCACCAGATTGGATTGCATGGCGAAGGTGTAGCTGGACGAGGGCGACAGCACAGAGTAAGGGAGAGTCGTTCCGCCGACCCAGTTGGAGAAAAGCCAGTTATGGCCCGCGGCCGCGGTCAGGGTGTAGTTGGTGCCGATGGCCAGCAGTTTGCCATTGGCAACGGGGGTGATGGCGCCCAGGCCGTTGGTTTGCACGGTGAGGGCGGCGCTGGGGATGTAGAGGAACACCACTTTGTTGGTGGGCGAACGGTTGCCACTCGTGTCCTGCGCATAGGCTGCGAACACGTTCGTGCTTGCCAGGGCCGTTAGATCAGCCGTCCAAAGGCTCCAAGCGGTGTTGCCCGGGGTGGCCACCGTCCAACTGCCGCCGTTAAGTTGATAGAGCACGTTGGACACCTGCACATTGTCGCTGGCCGTGCCGGTGACGGTGAAAGTGCTGTTGCTCCATCGCTGGCCGGCCGTGGGAGCGGTGATGGCGAGGCTGGGCGGGGTCACATCAACAAAGCTCGCGATGAGCGTCAAATTGGACGCCATCACGAAGCTCAGCCTGGCGTTGTTGGTCAGGACGCTGAACGGCTGGTTGGTCCCTCCCGTCCAATTGGTGAATTTAAAGCCGGTGGCGGCCGTCGCCGTCATGAAGTAATTTGACCCAATCGCCAGAGAATTGCCGTTGTCATCAGGGCTGATCGTTCCGCGGCCGTTCGTCTGGACCAGCAGCGGAGCCGTCACCACGTAGAAAAAGCTCGAGCTATTGGTGGGGGTGGAGACGTTGCCGCTGGTATCCACCGCGTAGGCGCGCACCGTGTTGGTTCCCGGTGTCAGCGTCACATTGGTCGTCCAATTGGTCCAGGCGTTGGTGGTGGCGGCGGGAAACCAACTGCCGCCGTTGATTTGGCAGAACACGTTGGACACCTGGACATTGTCCCTGGCCGTGCCCTTGACGGTGAACGTGCTGTTGCTCCATCGCTGATTGGGTGCCGGCGCGGTGATCGCATTGGTCGGTTTCTGCACATCCACAAAGTTGGCCGTGAAGCTCAGGTTCGTCGCCATGATAAAAGTCAGGTTGGTGCGGTTGGTCGCAATGCTCCCCGTCCAGCCGTTGAAGGCAAATCCCGCCGCCGCCTTCGCGGTGATGGTGTAGGGGAAGCCCAGATCGAGCAGTTGCCCGTTGGTTGCGCCGGCGATGGCGCCCCGGCCATTGGTGGAGAGAGCCAGGGGAGCGGGGACATCGTAATCGAACAGATGTGAAACCAGCTTGGACATATTGCTGCTCGTGTCCCAGGCTTCCAGCGTCACCAGGTTCGTTCCGGGAATCAAATTCGTGACCGTGGCGGACCAATTGGTCCATTGGTTGGTGGTGACGGCCAACTGCCAGGCGTTGGTGCCGCCGGCGTTGGCCAAACTGAATTCGACGGCCGCCACGGCCACATTGTCCTTCGCCGTGCCTTTCAGCAGAACCGCCGAGCTGGTCACGGAGGTCGCGGTCGTCCCGTTGTCCGGGGAACTGAAGGCCACCGTGGGTGGGTTTGTGTCCAGGGCAAAATTAAAGTTGAAAACGGCGTTGCCGGACTGCCCGTTATAGCCGTCCAGCGCGATGTCATACTGCGCGCCGGCAGAGACGTTGAACTTCACCGAGGCGAGGCCGCTGGCGCGACTGGCGCCATTGTTGGAACTGAAACAAGTGAGGTTGCTGAAGGCGAGGTTGTTGAGCGGGGAGTTGGTATAGACGGCCAGGAGCGTTTCAAAACTGCTGCCGGTGGTGTTGATGCTGACGATGCCGATGGCCGGCGCGACCCAGCTCCACCAGACGGAGTGGCCGCCCGCGTTGCCGGCGTGATTGGGTTCGCCGGGTTCCTTCGAGGCGTAAGTCGTGTTGACGTCATTGGTGATTCCGGCGGAGGGAATCGGGGCCGCCTCCGCCAGATTATCGCTGGACGGAATATTCGCCGTCGTTCCGGCCAGCAGGCTGACATCCGTAATGTTAAAGGACGTCGCATAGCCGTAGGTGGCATCGGTCGTCACAGAAAAATAAACATTCACCGTTTCTCCTGCGAAAGAGGAAAGCGTGTTCGATCCCGGGTAGGTGATAAAATTGGTCGTGTAGTTGACGTAACCGTAGGTTGGATATGCGCTGTAAGTGTAAGCCAGGGAGATCAGAAGATTGTTATTGGCGTCCCTGATTTCAAACTGCAACAAATCGTCGCCGAGGGGGTTGGTGCTCACCGTGTCGTAATCCAGACTCAACGTTGCGCCGACAAGGTTGCTGGGAAAAGTGACGGTTTGATAAGCGCTTTGCGTCGCGCCACTGAGGTTTCCCATGGACAGATAGCCGCCGCCCACCGTGATGCCAGATCCCGTCAACACCCACGGGGCGTAACTTGGGGATGCAAACCCGCCATTCTGAATCAACTGGGTTTGGCCCAAAGCCGCCGGCAAAAAAGCCAGCAGCAGCACCGCCGGGATCATAATTCGACTCCTCATATCGGGAATCATTCGCACATTCCCTCCTTTCTGGCAACCCGCAAGACAGGGAATCGGCGGTCTCGCACCGCCGGCTGCACGAGGGCATGCCACCCAGGACGGCCCTGTTAGCGGGTTTTGAAAACGATTTTTGGCTTGCCGGCGGGATGGGCCGGTTGGGCGAATTTATCCATCAAGCTGGGAGCCAGTGCGGGGGCGGGGGAAGGCTCTGCTTTGCGGGCGGAGGACGGTTGCAGGGCGGAGCGGAGGGCGCTTTCAACCAGTTGCGTGCAATGGATTCTGACCGGAGGCAAAGGCCCCAGGCCGGGCGCCAGTTGTTCGGGAGACATGGCCAGAACTTCCTCCGCCGTCTTGCCGCGAATGAGTTCGGTCGCCAGACTGGCCACGGCAATGGCGGTCTCGCAGCCAAAACTTTGAAAAGTCGCGCGGTCAATCACCTTCTTGCCGGACTGCTCCTTGAATTTAATCCACATCCGGAGCAGGTCGCCGCAGGCCGCGCTGCCGGCGGTGCCGATGGCGTCGGCGCCTTCCAGTTCGCCGAGGTTTTGCGGATCGCGCGCGGCGGCTTCGATCCGTTTTTGCAGGTCATCGGGGGTGTTCATGAGGCGTACTCCAGTTCGTAACGCGGCACGGCGGGGTCGGCTTCGCTCGACCAGGCGTCAATGCCGCCGCGCAGGCAGCGCACTTGCGTAAAGCCCTGGCCCAGGAAATAAGCGGCGGCGTCCAGGCTTTGCCGTCCGCGATGATCGTAAATGACCAAAAGTTCCGCGCGCGGCCAATGGCCCAGCATTTCCTGCAGGAGCGGTTGGGAAAACAAAACGGCCCCTGCGATGCGCGCGGCCTCAAATTCTTCGCGGGTGCGGATGTCCAGCAAACGCACCGTCCCATTTTGCCGGAGCGCGGCCAGGTCGCGCGGGGCGATTTGCAGTTCCTGGTCCTGCTGGTGGCTGGAGGCAATGTGCTGGATGACCTCCGCCACGTTTAGATTGTTCCGGCGGCAGAGGGCCTCCAGCGTTTCCTCCGGCTGAAATCCGCAACTGGCGCAGCCGCCGATGTGAAAGCGCCGGAACAAGGCGCGCTGCGCGCCGGGAAAAATTTCCAGGACGCGCTGCATCCTGCTTTGCGGGGTGATGGAATCGTTCATGGGCCGAAGAATTCCCGGATTTTTTCCAACACTTCCACCAGCCGGTCCACTTCCTGGCGCGTGTTGTAAAAATAAAAGCTGGCGCGGGCGGTGGAATCAATGCCCAGCCTCTTCATCAGCGGCTGGTTGCAATGGTGCCCGCCGCGCAGGGCCACGCCGTACTGGTCGGCGGCGGTGACGACGTCATGGGCGTGGATTTTGTCCAGCAGAAAACTAACCACCCCGGCCCGGCCGGTTTTCGGGCCGAAAAGGCGCAGGCCTTTGAGCCGCGACAGCCCGTCCACGGAATAAGCGGCCAGTTCCTGGTCGTGCTGGAAAATGTGGCCGCGGCCGATGGCATCCAGATAGTCCATGGCGGCGTGCAGGCCGACCGCGCCGGCGAAATCCGGCGTGCCGGCCTCGAATTTATGCGGGACGGTGTTCCAGGTGCTGTGGAAAAAATCAACGCTGGCGATCATGTCGCCGCCGCCCTGGAACGGCGGCATTTCCTCGAGCAACTCGCGCCGGCCATAGAGGACGCCAATGCCGGTGGGGCCGCAGATTTTGTGGGCGGAGAAGGCGAGAAAATCGCAGCCGATTTCCTGCACGTCCAAAGGGAGATGCCCGGCGCTTTGGGCGGCGTCCAGCAAGGTGACGCTGCCGCGCTGGCGGGCGCGGGCGCAAAGTTCGGCCGCGGGATTGATCGTGCCCAGGGTGTTGGAAATATGGGTGAAGGCAAAAAGTTTCACGCTTTTGGCCAGCGCCGCCTCCAGCCCGCGCAAATCCAAAAGTCCGTCGTCCCCAGTGACCGGGACATAGGCCAGAGTGGCGCCGGTCCGTTCGGCCAGCAACTGCCAGGGAACGATGTTGCTGTGGTGCTCCATTTCGGTCAGGAGGATGGTGTCCCCGGCGTGAAGGTTTTTGACGCCCCAGGTGTTGGCCACCAGGTTGATGCCTTCGGTGGTGCCGCGGGTGAAAATAATTTCGGCGGGCTGGCGGGCGTTGAGGAAGCGGGCGGTGCGGGCGCGGGCGCCTTCGTAGGCCTCGGTGGAGCGCCGGCTCAATTCATGAATGCCGCGATGCACATTGGCGTTGTCGTGCTCGTAAAAGCCGCTTAACGCCTGGATGACGGCCCGCGGCTTCTGCGCGGTGGCGGCGTTGTCAAAATAGACCAGCGGATGGCCGTGGACCATCTGGTCAAGAATAGGAAAATCCGCTCTGGCGCGTTCCACGGGCATGGCCTTACAACATGCCAAGTTGCAGCTTGGCGGCTTCGGAAAGCATCTCGCGGTTCCAGGGCGGGTCCCACACCAGAAAGACCCCGGCCTCCTTCACGCCGGGCAGGGCCAAAACCTTGCTTTCCACGTCCTGTTGCAAAACAGGGCCCATGCCGCAGCCCGGCGCGGTCAAGGTCATTTTGATCTCCACCCGGTGGCCGCCTGCCGGCAGCGGGAGAATTTGCAAATCATAGACCAGGCCCAGCTCGACGATATTGACCGGAATCTCCGGATCATAACAGGTGCGCAAGACCTCATAAACCTGTTCTTCGCTCAATTGGCCCGGCTCGGTGGCGGCGGTGGCAGCCGGCGGCTGCCTGCCCAGGGCGTCGGCGTCGGCCCCGGCGATGCGCGCCATGTTGCCATGCACGATGACCGTATAACTGCCGCCCAGGGCCTGCGTGATGACGACGGGCACGCCGGCTTGCAGAGTGATGGCCGTGCCGCCAGGAATCAGCACCGCCGGACAATCCCGCTTCATGGTGACTTCTTCGTTCACGGTTTACTCATTTTCTGTGGACACGATGGGCAGGCCGTTCAGCGCGGCCAGCATGGCGTGCCAGGACAATATAGCGCATTTGACCCGCATGGGAAATTGATGCACCCCTTTCAGGGCGTAGAGGCTTCCCATCGCCTCCTCGTCACCCTGGCCCGTGACCAGCATCTTCTGGAATTCTGTAAAAAGACTCCGCGCCTCCGCCGCCGTTTTGCCTTTGAGCCGCTCGGTCATCATCGAGGCCGAGGCCTTGGAAATGGCGCAACCCGCGCCCTGAAAGCTCACGTCGCGGATGACGTCGTTGTCCAGCTTGAGAAAGACGGTGAACCGATCACCGCAGAGGGGATTATCGCCTTCGGCGCGACGGTTGGCGTCCGGCAGCGCGCGGAAATTGCGCGGGTTCTTGTCGTGATAGCGAACCTCCTCCTGGTAAAGATCGTTCAAGTCGTCGCTCATGGCGAAAGGGAGCGCGGCGGGCGGGCGCTACGGTTTGTCTTTGAAGCGTTCCGTCAACATGAGGTTGAGGTGGGCCCGCACCGCTTCCAGCGGGATGCGCTCCACCACGTCGCTGGCGAAGGCCCGCACCATGATTTGCCGGGCCTGCTCCAGTCCGAGCCCGCGCGAACGCAGATAAAAAATCGCCTCCTCGTCCATTTGGCCGACGGTGGCGCCGTGGGTGCATTTGACATCGTCGGCAAAGATCTCCAGTTGCGGTTTGGTGTCAATGACGGCGTCGTCGGAAAGGAGCAGGTTGCGGTTGTTTTGTTTGGCGTCGGTTTTTTGCGCGTCCTGGCGGACAAAAATCTTGCCGTTGAACACGCCGTGGGCGCGCCCGGACAAAATGCCGTAGTAGAACTCATGGCTTTCGCAATGCGGGCGGGCGTGATCCACCACGGTGTGGTGATCGGCCAGTTGCTCGCCGCGGATCAAATAGAGGCCGTTGAGAATGCAGCGTGCATTTTCGCCCTGGAAAACCGTGGCAATCTGATGGCGGGCCAGGTGCCCGCCGGTGGAGACGGAGTGCGAGGTCCAATGGCTGCCCCGGCCCTGTTGCGCCTGCACGGCGGCGATGTGAAAGGCGCGCTTGTTCTCCTCCTGAATCTTGCAGTGGTCCAGCCGGGCCTCCGCGCCCACGACCAACTCGGTCACCGTGTTGGTGAAATGGGGGGCGTCGGCAAGGCTGACGTACGTCTCCAGAATCTTCATCTCGCTGCGCGGACCGGCCACCATCAGGTTGCGGACATGCGCGGTGGCGCCCGGCTCGGCGGCGGTGGCGATGCAGAGCAAATGCACCGGCTGGGCAATGACTTTTCCGGGGGCGGCGCAGATCAGGGCGCCGTCCTGAAAAAACGCCGTGTTCAAGGCGGTGAAGACCATCGCGTCCTCGCCGGCCACGCGCGTGAGATGCGCCTCCAACTCCGGGGCGCCGCCGGCCAGCGCGGCCCGCAGGCTGCCGGCCTGGAGGCCGCCGCCCGGGGCGGGCAGGCAGGAAAGTTCCGCGCAAAAATGGCCGTCCACAAAAACCAGCCGGCAAGCCTCCAGGCCGAAAGTAAAAGGGGCGATCTCCCCGGCGGTCAACCGGCGCGCCGGCGGCCGGGCCGGGTGCAGCGGCAGATGCAAAAGCGGAGCGATGCGGGTGAAGCGCCATTCCTCGTGCTTGGCCGTGGGAAAGCCAAGTTTTACGGCTTGCGCCAGCGCGGCCTGGCGCCGTGATTTGAGCCAGGCGGGAGCCGGGTCCGCATCACTCCGGGCGAAAGCCGTCAGCACATCGGCCAGGCTCAGACCGGGATGGGGCGGATGGGCCTCCAAAGGCGCGCTGGCGGCGGCGGGCCGCGTCGTCCGGCTCGGGGCCTGGTCTTTGGCTGGGTCTAAAGTCGTGGTCATAATTGGGCGCTGGCCAGGGAAGCGGTTTCCTCCAAAAGCCAGTCGTAGCCGCGGTCTTCCAGGGTGAGGGCGAGTTCCTTGCCGCCAGACCGGACGATGCGCCCGTCCACCAGCACATGGACGAAGTCGGGCACGATGTAATTGAGCAGCCGCTGGTAGTGGGTGATGACCAGGCTGGCGTTGTCCGGGCGGCGCAATTTGTTGACACCGGCGGCGACTGCTTTCAAGGCGTCAATGTCCAGGCCGGAATCGGTTTCATCGAGGATGGCGAGCCTGGGTTCCAGGACGGCCATTTGGAAGATTTCGTTGCGCTTTTTTTCGCCGCCGGAAAAGCCCTCGTTGACGGAGCGGTTGAGCAGGGCGGGGTCCAGTTCGAGGATTTTGCTTTTCTCCTTGACCAGCTTGAGAAACTCGATGGGGGCCAGCTCGCTTTGGCCGCGGGCCTTGCGGCCTTCGTTGAGCGCGGCGCGGAGGAAGTAAGTGCTGTTGACCCCGGGAATTTCCACCGGATATTGGAAGGCCAGGAAAACGCCGGCGCGGGCGCGGTCTTCCGGCTTCATCTCCAGCAGGTTGGCGCCTTGGAAAAGAACGGAGCCGCCGGTGACCTCGTATTCGGCGCGTCCGGCCAGGATTTGCGCCAGGGTGCTTTTGCCGCTGCCGTTGGGGCCCATGATGGCGTGGACCTCCCCCGCCTTGAGCGACAAACTCAGGTTCCTGAGAATCGGCCTGCCCTCCACCCCCGCCGACAAATTGCGAATCTCCAATAGTTCCATGCTGTGCTATGATTTACGTTTTAAAGCTGAAAATCAACGGCGCGGACGCCCGCCAGACGGCCGCCTTCCGCCGCGGCTCAACCGACGCTGCCTTCCAGGCTGATCCCCAGCAGCTTCTGCGCTTCCACCGCGAATTCCATGGGCAATTGTTTGAACACTTCCTTGCAGTAACCGTTGACGATCATGTTGACGGCGTCCTGCGTGGATATGCCGCGCTGGTTGCAATAAAAAATCTGGTCCTCGCCGATCTTGGAGGTCGAGGCCTCGTGCTCGACCGTGGAAGAACTATTCTTGACTTCCACATAGGGGAAGGTGTGCGCGCCGCAACGGTCGCCCATGAGGAGCGAATCGCACTGCGAATAATTGCGCGAGCCGGTGGCGCTTTTGAGAATTTTCACCTGGCCGCGATAGCTGTTCTGCCCCCGGCCCGCCGAGATGCCCTTGGAAACGATCGTGCTGGTGGTGTTCCGGCCCACATGCACCATCTTGGTCCCGGTGTCGGCCTGCTGGCGGTGATTGGTCAGGGCGACGGAATAAAACTCGCCCACCGAATTGTCGCCCAGCAGGAGCACACTGGGATATTTCCAAGTGATGGCCGAACCGGTCTCCACCTGGGTCCAGGAAATCTTCGAGTTGCGCCCGGCGCACTTGCCGCGCTTGGTCACGAAATTGTAAATGCCGCCCTTGCCGTCCTTGTCGCCCGGATACCAGTTTTGCACGGTGGAATACTTGATGTTGGCCTGGTCCAGCGCGATGAGTTCCACCACGGCGGCATGCAACTGGTTGGTGTCGCGCATGGGGGCGGTGCAGCCTTCCAGATAGCTGACCTGGCTGCCCTCGTCCGCGATGATGAGGGTGCGCTCGAACTGCCCGCTGCCCGCGGTGTTGATGCGGAAATAAGTGGAAAGCTCCATCGGGCAGCGCACCCCTTTGGGGATGTAGCAAAAGGAGCCGTCGCTGAACACGGCCGAATTGAGCGCGGCAAAAAAGTTGTCGTTGGGCGGGACCACCGTGCCCAGATACTGTTTGACCAGGTCGGGATGATTTTTGACCGCCTCGGAGAACGAGCAAAAAATGATGCCCTGCCGGCCCAGTTCCTCTTTGAAAGTCGTGGCGACCGAGAACGCTGTCCAGCACGGCGTCCACCGCCACGCCGGAGAGGCGCTTTTGTTCATCGAGGGAGATGCCGAGCTTGTCGAAAATCTTGCGGGTTTCCGGGTCCACCTCGTCCAGGCTGCCGAGTTTTTTCCTCTCCTTGGCCGCCGCGTAATAAATATAGGCCTGATAATCAATGGGGGGATAATGGACGTTGGGCCAGTGCGGCTCGGTCATGGTGGTCCAGTGGCGATAAGCCTTCAGGCGCCATTCCCGCAGGAAATCCGGCTCCCCTTTGATCTCCGAGATGCGGCGGACGGTGTCCTCGCTCAGGCCGGGCGCAAAGGCCTCGGTTTCAATATTGCTGGCGAAGCCATATTTATATTCCGAGTTGACAAAACTTTCAATGGTATCGGTCGTGGCATCCATAATCGGACAAATCCAGTCCGGTTACAGGATAGGCCAGCCGGGGCGGATGTCAAATCCGACTTTGCCGCGCGGACCGCCCGGAGCGATGGATCCCGGGCTTGACGGGGGGACGACCGGGCAGGGCGGGGTTCAGGTGGTTTTGGCGGCGCCGGGGGACTGCTTCTGCTGGGCTTCGAGCAATTTCAGCAGCAGCATGCGGTTGGTATTGCCGTTCCAATTCCGGATGGCCGCGGAAATACACCAGGCGGAAAAGCAAAGGGCGAGCAGACAATTGGGCCAGAACACGGCAAATACCAGAATATTGCTGTGGGAAAGAACCTCGCCGAGACGGGCGGGGTCATTCTCGGAGAGGAAAGCCAGGTGCAGCAATAAAACCAGGATATAACCGTAAACGGCGGCGAGGCTGATGCCGGTCCCCAGCAAGATCCATCGGGTGCGGGGCCAGCGGCGCTCCTGCGTTCGCAAGTGTTCAATTTGCTTCAATTGTAAGGTGCTAAATTCCATATCGTGTGCGGGTCATGGTTGCGCAACCGCAAACCTACCGCACTTTGCGTTGGAGGGCAAGAGAATGCGGGAGAATGATTTTCTAAAGCAGCCGGGACTGGCTGCCGCCGGCGGGCTTGAGGCCCAGTTTCTGGTAGCTCAAGGCCGTCGCCACCCGGCCTTGCGGGGTGCGGTTGAGGTAGCCTTCCATAATCAGGAACGGCTCATAGACTTCTTCCAGCGTGTCCGGCTCCTCTCCCACGGCCACGGCCAGGGAACCGAGGCCGACCGGGCCGCCGGCAAATTTTTGCACGATGGTATCCAGGATGCGCTTGTCCATTTCGTCCAGGCCGTTTTGATCTATCGCCAGCATGGCCAGCGCCTGGTCGGCCACGGGCACGGTGATCTGGCCGTCGCCGCGGACCTGGGCGTAATCGCGCACGCGGCGCAGCAGGTTGTTGGCGATGCGCGGCGTGCCGCGGCTGCGGCGGGCGATTTCCATCGCGCCTTGCGGATCAATGGCCACCTCCAGCAAATTGGCCGAGCGCACGACAATTTTTTGGAGCTGGTCGGCGTGGTAATAATCCAGCCGCTCGCGAATGGGGAAACGGGTCAGCAACGGCGCGGTGAGCAGCCCGCTGCGGGTCGTGGCGCCGATGAGGGTGAAGCGCGGCAGATTCAGGCGGACGCTGCGGGCGTTGGGGCCGGAATCAATGATGATGTCCAGTTTGAAATCCTCCATCGCCGGATAGAGATATTCCTCGATGGTCTTTTGCAGGCGGTGAATTTCATCAATAAAGAGAACGTCGCCCGCCTCCAGGTTGGTGAGCAACCCGGCGAGGTCGCCGGCCTTCTCGATGGTGGGGCCGCTGGTGCATTTGAGACCGACGCCCATGCTCTTGGCGATGATGTAGGCGAGGGTGGTTTTGCCCAGGCCGGGCGGGCCGCTAAAGAGGAGATGATCCAGCGCCTCGCCGCGCTTTTTGGCGGCCTGGACGGCGATTTCCAGCCGTTCCTTGACCTTGGCCTGTCCGGTGAAGTCGGAAAACAGGGAGGGGCGCAGCGTCATTTCCAACGCGGCATCCGGCTGGGCCAGCACATCCGAAATCATTCGATCCGCCATTGCTTAAGGATGGGCAAGCGGCACGGGAGCGACAAGGAGTAAATGCAAAATGCAGAATGCAGAAGGCGCAACAGGTTCAGCGCCGCAGGAATTTGGCGACGGCTTCGGTGCGGGTGCGGACTTGCAGCTTCTCGTAAATGCGCCGGATGTAGGTGTGGACGGTCTCGTAGCTGATGCCCAGCTTGTCCGCGATTTCCTTGTAGAGAAAGCCCTGGCTCAACAGGTCCAGCACTTCCTGCTCGCGGGTGGAAAGGGTGTCGCTGGCGCCGCCGGGCTGCGCAGAGGGGCTGGTTTTTTGGAAGGATTGCACGACCTTGCGCGCAATGTGCGTGGTCATGGGGGAACCGCCGCGGCGGACCTCGCGGATGGCTTCCAGCAGCTCGCTGCGCGGGGCGCGCTTAAGGAGATAGCCCGCCGCGCCCGCGGCCAGGGCGTTGAAAATGTTTTCCGTGTCCTCGTAAGCGGTCAGCATGACGGCCAGGATTTGCGGGGCGGCCTGCTTCAGCCGGCGGACCAATTCCACGCCGTTCATGCCGGGCAGGTTGATGTCCACCAGCACGACATCCGGGCGCGCCGCGGGCAGGGCGGCCAGGGCGGTTTCGGCATCGGGGTACTGGCTCAGGCACTGGAATCCTTCGGCGCGATTGAGCAGGCGGGCCAGGGTGGCGCGCAACTGGTCGTTGTCTTCGACGATGGATACTTTGGTCATGAGTATGGTGAATGGTGAATGATGAATAGTGAAATGTCTGAATTCTACATTCTCAACTCTCAATTCCTAATTCAGCGGAGCGGTCAGGCGGACCAGCGTCCCGCCTTTGGCGCCGGGGCCGATTTCAAATTTGCCGCCGATGTCTTCCATTCTTTGGCGCATGTTGCGCAGGCCGCTGCGGGATTGCGCGGCCGGGCCGGCCAGTCCGGCGGGGCCGCGTCCGTTGTCTTCGATTTCCAGGGTAAACCCGCCCGGCGCCAGGCGCAAGCGGAGGCAGGCCTCGGAAGCGGCGGCGTGCTTGACGATGTTGGTGACCGATTCTTTGGCCGCCAGGAAAACATTGTGGCGCGCTTCCGGCGAAATCTGGGCGGCCGGCAGCCGGGCGGGGGCTTCCAGCCGGTAGCGCAGGCCGGCCACCGCCAGATATTCCTGGGCGTTTTTGCAAATATAGTT
The DNA here is from genome assembly GCA_963707025.1 of uncultured Verrucomicrobiae bacterium. Taxonomy (GTDB): domain Bacteria; phylum Verrucomicrobiota; class Verrucomicrobiia; order Limisphaerales; family Palsa-1400; genus JBEKOF01. The sequence goes on from CAVPOM010000018.1 coordinate 565,899, forward strand.
GACCAATCCTTCGAGTGTGTCGTTGGAGGGGTTGACCGTCCAGACGATTTCGTCCAGGGCGCGCGCGGTTTCGCGGGCGGTCTGGGAGATTTGCCCGGCGTGGACGGCGACTTCGGCGGGGTCGTCCCGGTCGCTCTCCACCATTTCGCCCAGGAGGGAGAGTTGGGTGAGGCTGGCGCCGACCTGGTCGTGGATGTCGCGGGCGATGCGGGCGCGGTCTTTTTCCAAGGCTTGCTGCTGGCGGAGACCGGCGAGTTGCCGCTGCAATTTCTGGGTGGAAATGAAATAAACCAGCGCAATAATGCCGAACAAGAGCGCGGCCGCCACCACCCCGCGGAAGGACGGAGTCTGCCAGAAGGCGGGCAAAACGATGACCTCCAGAGCGGCGGGGACCGGGTTCCAAACTCCGTCCTCATTGCGGGCGGTGACTTGGAAGTGGTAGGTTCCCGGTGGCAGTTTGCTGTATTGGACGGTGCGGCGCTGGCCGGCGTCGGTCCAATTGGTGACGTATCCACCCATCAAATATTTGAAGTGGACTTGTTGCGGCTCATCGCAATCGAGGCCGGTGTAGCGGATTTCCAGCACTTCCTTGCCGGGGGGCACCACGACCGAGCGCGGCGGCTGGCCATGCGGGCCGTTGAGGCCTTGGCCCTGGCCTTCGATGAGCACGGCTTCGATGAGCACGGGCAAGGCACGGGTGTGGTTTTGGATTTGCGCCGGATCAATGGGAACCAGACCGGCAATGGTGGGAAACCAGAGGGTGCCGTCGGCGGCGCGGCAGGCGGCGGGCTGGGAACCGAGGGTGCATTCGTCGCTGGGCAGCCCGTCGCGCTGGCCATAGGAATGGCAGGGGATGAAATCCAGCGTGCCGGCGGCGAACGCATTGAGGTCGCTTTTTTTCACCCGCATCAGACCGGCGTTGGAGCCGATCCAAAGGTTGGTCTGGCTGTCCTCAATGATATAGTCCACGCCGTTGCCATCCAGTCCGTTGTCGGTGGTGTAATTGATCCAGTGGCCGGATTGGAAGCGGATGAGTCCGTTGCCCAGGGTTCCCACCCAAAGCACGCCCTCCTGGTCCATATAAAGGGCGGAGATATTTTTGCTGGGGAATTCGCGGGCCGGCTGGACGGGAGTTATTTTGCCGTCCTTGAGGCAATTAAGCCCGCCTCCTTCGGTGCCAATCCAAAGATGGCCTTCCGCATCATCGGCGATGGCCCGGACGATGTTGGCGGAAAGGCCGTCGTTGGTGGTGAAGACACGCCAGGCATGGCCGTCCCAGCACACCAGGCCGCGCTGGGTGCCGGCCCACAGCCGGCTGCTGCGATCCTGAAAAAGGGCGTAAATGCTCGGGTTGCGGTCCGGATATCCCTGGGCAGGCAGGAATTGGTCTTGGGTCCAGCGGAAAAGGCCGTCGCTGAAAGTGGCCGCCCAGAGATTCTGGTCGCGATCCACCAACAAGGCGCGGGCGTCAAAGCCCCTTCGAAAGCGGGTGGAGTCGGTGTTTTTGAGGATGTCGTCCTTCCAATAGTCAATGCCCCGACTGGTGGAACTGAACCAGAGGCGGCCCTGGGCATCTTCGCAGACCGAATGGATGGTGAGGTTGGTGGAGGCGTCCAGCGGATGGAAAAGCTGGCGCTGGACGCGATTTAGCCCGCCGGGATCCAGACCCACCCAGAGGGCGCCGGCATCGTCCATGTGCAGCGCCAGAACGTAATCGCCCGAAAGCCCTTCAACTTGGGTGGCTTTTCTGTCCGGCCCGTACCACCACACCCCGGCGCCCTGCGTTCCCACGATCAGGTTGCCGTCCAGATCTTCGCAAGCGGCGGTGATGTCGCAATCCTTCCACGCATACGGCCCCAAATTGAGTTCCAAACTGTCGCCCACCCATTTCTCAACCATTTTCGTGACGCCATCCTGTCCCAGGCACCAGCGGCCTCCGGTCCGGCTGGCGAGCAGGAAATCCACCTGGGACATGCCGGAAACTCTCGTGCTCGGCAGGGGCATGGAACCGCGCACCGCGGCAGGATCAATCTGGAGGATTCCGGCGAAAACCAGACCGGATTTTTCGGCAATGAGCGTGTGATCGGAGCCGATGCCGCCCCAATGATCCAATTTGCCATCGTGATAGCGGGCCAGTTCCCCATCGTAAGCGCGCAGCCAGACGGCGCCGGTGGAATCTTCGCACGCCGCCCGCAGGCGGCCCTGGCGGCGGCCCTTGCCGAAATTGAGGTCGGTGATCTGATTATTTTGGAGGAGCAGCGCGCCGGCGGTCTCGGTGCCGATCCAGAGGTTGGTCTTGCTGTCCTCGAAAAGGAAGACGATCCGCCCGCTGGGCAGGCCCGGCGTGTTGTGCTCGTCGAACACCTTGAATTGCAGGCCGTCGAAACGCACCAGGCCGTTGAGGGTGCCCAGCCAGAGGTAGCCGTCGTGCGTCTGGACGATGGCGACGACCTCGTTGGCGGTCAGGCCGTCGTGCGTTCCCCAGGCATCCACATGAAACCGCCGCCCCGCCGCCTGGGCCAGGGAGCCGGGGCCAAGCCACAGCCCCAGGCCAAGACAGGCAGCCGCCAGCAGCCCTGCCAGCCGCCAAGGGTTCTTCCGCATGGCGGTCATCTTTGGAGGAGGGCGCGGGTATGTAAAGATGATTCCAGGCCGGGCGGATGGTTCACCCTCCGTAGTCCCGGCGAAGGAGGGCGGATTGAAAAGGCAAAATAATCCTTGCCTTTGCCCGCGCCGTGTATAAATTATCCTTATCAACACGGTGTTTTTCCAACACTGTGTGAGGACCACCAGTTTCAAGGAATTTGCGGTTGCGGCGGCGCTGCTGCCACCAAACCGGCACTTTCAACTCTTGGGACACGCTTCGTGGCACGCCCGGGTTGGGCGTGCCCGAACGCGCTCCCGCGCGGGCCGGCGCGGGATTCAGATCCCAAGTGTGGCCGTTGAGTCGCAATCGTTGCTTGTCAATCCTACACCCTCTCTTATGATGGCCGGCATGAGCTTGCTCAAGGTCGAACGTCTTTCCAAAACATACGGCCCGATTCGCGCCGTGGATTCCGTCAGCCTGGAGGTGCGGCCTGGCGAGATTTACGGCCTGCTCGGTCCCAATGGCGCGGGCAAGACGACCACCATCTCCATCATCTCCGGCCTGCTCAAACCCGACGCCGGCGAGGTCCTGGTCGCGGGCGCGGCCTTCTGGTCCGATCCGCAAAAAGCCAAGCGCATCATGGGCGTGGTGCCGCAGGAACTGGCCATTTACGAGGATTTGAGCGGGCGCGAGAACCTGGAATTCTGGGGGCGCATGGCGGGCCTGAGTTCGGGCGATGCCAGAGCGCGCGCCGCGGAATTGCTCGCCGCCCTCACGCTGACTGATCGCGCCAAGGACGCGGTCAAGACCTATTCCGGCGGCATGAAGCGCCGCATCAATCTCGGTTGCGCCCTGCTGCACCGCCCACAGTTGCTGCTGCTGGATGAGCCGACGGTGGGCATAGACCCGCAAGCGCGGCTGAAGATTCTCGAATTCATCCGCAACCTTCGCGCCGGCGGCGCGGCCATTCTTTACACGACGCATTATCTGGAGGAAGCCGAGACCCTTTGCCAGCGCATCGGCATCATTGATCATGGCCGGTTGCTGGCGGAAGGGACGTTGAGTGAATTGCAGGAACGGCTGGGCGGCGACCGGGTGTTCGTGCTGGAAGCGGATTTCAAAAACACTTCGCCCGAGGCCTGGGGTGGTTTTCACCAGCGCTTCCGGGTCATCCAGAAATCGGAGCGGCAGCTCGTGGTCGCGGCGGTGGGCGCGCGGGATCCTTCCGAGTGCCTGAAGGATTTGCTCAATCTTCCCGTGCGCGCGGAAAACGTCACGCTCAAGCGGCCCAGCCTGAACGATGTCTTCCTGCAACTGACGGGGCGGGAACTGAGGGAATAGCCATGCTCCGCGTTCTCCTGGCCAAAGACCTGCGTCGCGCGCGGCGCAATCCGCTGCCCTGGCTCATCAATCTCATCGTGCCCCTGGCCATGACCGCCCTCATCGGCCTGGTCTTCGGTGGACAGTCGGACAGCGGCGCGCTGGGCCGCATCCGCTTCGCCGTGGTGGACGAGGACAAGACGGTGTTGAGCGATGGTCTGCGCGGCGCGGCCAACCAGGGCGAAGGCGGCAAATATCTCGAACCGGTGTTTATGGAGCGCGCAGACGCGCTGCGTGAGATCAATGCCAACAAGATCAGCGCGGTCCTCATCATCCCGACCAACTTCATGCGCGACTATCTCACGGCCCGCCAAGCGGTCAGCCTTGAACTGATCAAGAATCCGGCCGAGTCAATTCATCCGGCGGTGCTGGAGGAATTGCTCGGGGCCGTCGTCTCGGCGTTGAATGCGGTTTCGCGCAACTTCAACTCCGAGTTTCCCGAATGGCAGGCGGTGATCGAAGGCAAGGAGGATTATCACAAGGCGTCCCTTCTGGTGGAACGCGCGGGCGACAAACTCAAGACGGCCAGGAAGTTCATCAACCCGCCCCTGGTGAGCTACGAAAAGGAAGCGCCCGCGGACGAATCCACCAATGTTTCACTCAAAAGCGGGGCGGCCAACGGCGGGGCGGCAAAGGGCGGCGCGCCGAAAAACACGCCGGCCAGAACCGGCGCCGCAAAGCCCGGTTCCGCTGATTCCATCTTCGCGTTTCTGCTGATCGGGTTGTCGGCGATGTTTCTGCTCTTCCTCGCCGGCAACGCCATGAGCGATCTCTACCGTGAATTGAGTCAGCGCACTTTCCAGCGATACCAGACCTTGCGGGATTCGCTCGTGCCGTTCCTCGCCGGCAAGGCCGTGTTCGCCTTCGTCATGCTGCTGCTCTGCAGCGCGATCATGCTCGGCGGCGGCGGCTTGATTTTTCGCATTGACTGGCAGCAACCCTGGGCGCTGCTGGCGCTCACCGCCGGCTACGTGGCTTTCGCCGCGACTTTGTTCGCGGTGTTTGTCGCCCTCATGCCCGATGAGCGTCGCGCGGCCGTGCTGACCAACCTGGCGGGGATGGGCCTGGGCCTGGTGGGCGGCTGTGCCTTTCCGCCGCAGCAGCTCCCGGCCTTTCTGCGCGAGCACATCACGCCGTTGATGCCCAGCTATTGGTTCGTGGACACGGCGCGCAACCTGCAGGACGGCGGCGCGGGCGTCGCCTGGGGCTGGGTGGTGTTGAAGCTCGCGCTGCTCAGTCTGGCGCTGCTCGTGCTGGCGGCCTTTTTGTTTCGGCGAAAATTCAAAACCGGTTGGCGCGCATGAAACGTTTCCTCGACATCGGCCACACCGACCTGCGCCTTTTTTTCAAGCACAAGAGCGCCTACATCTGGTTGTTCGTCATGCCGCTCGCTTTCGTTTATTTCATGGGCTTCGCCAACCGGGGGCCTGGCGATCCCTATAATCGCACGCCCCCGCTGCTCATCGAGAACGAGGACACCAATTTCCTGGGGCGAATTTTCCTCGATGAACTCAGTTCGCAGAAAATGTGGCTCTTGAGCCCAACCAATCGCGAGTCCGCCGCCCGCCTCCTCCGCATCCCCGCCGACTTCACCAGCAAGATCTTGTCGCAGCAACAGAGCAAGGTGCGGTTCCTCAAGCGCGACGCTTCCGGGGAGGCCGACGCCGCGCTCATCGAAGTGCGCCTGGTGCGGGCGTTGATCGCCATGAACGGCCATCTGCTCGAAGCGGCCACGGCGACAAATGACCCCGGCGCCATTTCCGAAAGCAAGCTGCGGCACATCATGGCCGCGCCCGATCCGGTGAGTTTGAACGCGCGATTTGCCGGACGAAAACCGGTGCCCTCCGGCTTCAACTTCTCCCTGCCGGGCAATCTGGTCATGTACCTCATGATGAACCTGCTCATCTTCGGCGGCGCCACCGTCTCCGCGGAGCGGCGCAACGGGGTGATCAAGCGGCTCATGGTCCATCCCGTGACGCGCCTGGAAATTGTCACGGGCAAAATCTACGGCCTGATGCTGCTCGGATTGGTGCAGATCCTCTTTTTCCTCGCGGCCGGCAAATTCCTGTTCCACGTCAACCTCGGCGCCAATCTGCCGGCCGTGACGTTGACGCTGCTCCTGTTGGCGTGGGTTGCCGGATCGCTCGGCGTGCTGGTCGGTTCGGTGGTCGCCGCGCACGACCGGGTCAACGGCATTTGCGTGCTGGCCAGTCTTTTGATGGCGGCCTTGGGCGGCTGTTGGTGGCCGCTGGAGATCGGGCCGCCCGCCCTCAAGACCATGGCGCTGTGCCTGCCGACCGGCTGGGCCATGCGGGCCCTCCATCAACTCATCAGCTTCGGCAGCGATTTCAGCGCCGTGCTGACTCCGCTGGCCGTATTGCTGGCCTTCGGCCTGGCCGCCAATGTTCTGGCCGCGCGGTTCTTCAAGAGCTAATGAGTTGATCAACCGTCAGGTCTTTTACCCCACCCCCGGCGATCGGCCTTGTCGCAAGCCCAGGAACCCCTTTCGGACAGCCCGTGACAAGCGATCAATGACGCGAGCTTCCCATACTCGGGATACTCAGCCGGTCACGCAGAATCAGCGTGGCCACAAAGCCGGTGAAAGCGCCGGACAAATGCGCGGTCATGCTCACTTGCGGGACGAATGAGTCAAAGGCGATCTGCATCGCCACAATGAGAAGCACCACCATCAGCCGCCTCCGGGCGGCCAGCGCCTTGTCGCGCAGCCAACCGCGGAGCATGAGCGCTCCGGTGGCTCCCACCAAGCCCATAATGCAACCCGAAGCTCCCACCATGAGTTGCTCACCATTGGGTCCGGAGGCAAACTCCATCACCACGCCCGCGGCGCCAAGGCCCGACAGCAGATAGACGAGGAGAAATCTTCTCAAGCCGAGGGCAAATTCCACGAACGGTCCCAACAGCCACAAGGCCAGCATGTTCATGGCCAGATGAAGCGGTCCAAAATGCAGAAACAGCGAGGCTGGCATCCGCCACCATTCCCCGGCTCGAACGGCGGGAGGATACAAAGCTCCCAGGCGATACAAAACCTCCGGATTGCTGCCGCCACCCAGGCAAATCTCCGCGCCGAACATCAGCATATTCAGCCCGATAAGAATTTGCGTGGCTCGCGCCCGCCTTGAAAACAACGAGGGTTGCGCGCCAAAAATTTCGTCGTGGCCATGCTCCAGCGCGGCGCTCTCGATCACGCCCGCAGCGGATGCGTCCAGCGACGCTGCCGGGGTCAACGGCCGCGCCAGGCGGCGTTCAATGGCCAGGCGCGTTGGCGGATCGGCCTCGGGCAACAACAATTCCAACTGACGTTGGCCGGATTCAGACGCGCCGGCCGCCAGATCAGCAGCCGCCAGCCAATAGGCGCGGATGGAAGCCGGCAAGCTGGCCAGGCTGCCGCCAAAGAGGAGGCGTTCCGCCAGATCGCGCCGGCCGCAAAAAACAAACAGCATCAGGCGACACTGGTCGCGTGCGGCCGGTGGAATGAGATTCCCGACTTGCTGTTTGTGCCGGTCATACAATTCGACCAGTCCGCGCAAGTCGCCGGTCTCCCCTCGCGCCCGAAGAACCGCGGCCAGAAGCTGCGGATGCCGGTCCACTTCCTGCTGATGCCGGGCCTGCCAGGCAAGAAGATCGTCCCATTGGTTGGTGAGCCGGTAGAGATTAATCACCGCCGCCATCCCCATCAGCGTTTTGACATTTTGGAAGCGGTTTAGGATTTCCACAGCCGCAGGCAACTCGCCCCGTTGCGCCAGATCCAGCGCGCGAACGATCTCCGGCTGTTGTCTCCAGCCGTCGGCCGGATGCAGCCAGCTTAGAAGCCGGGCCCAACGGAAGGCGGCCGCATACTGCTGCTGGAGGAACCGGCGGGAATAGAGTTTCCCGATCAATCCGGGAAGCAACACGAGCATCAGCCACATCGCGGCGGCGACGTGGATGCAAGCTCTCTGTTCCTCCAGTTTCCCGAACAACGCCATGAACAAGATGGCGAGATAAAGCACAATCCAGCCGCGCCGGTCCGAGCGAACACGCGTCAGCGTCATCGCCAGGCCAACCAGAGCGTAGAAAAACACACACCAAAAAATGACGACATCGTTATCCATGCCTTTTCAACTGCGCGACCGATGGCGCGATGATAGTCCCATGGAAGCCGCCGTCGAGCTTTGACAATCCACGGAGTTTCAGAAGCGAATTGCCAGGCGCCGGAACCGACTTCATAGACGAGTCACAAGATCTTTGGCGCCAACGGAGACCCGATCACTCCCCGGGTTTTTCCCGGGGCGGTTTGTCTTTGCTGAGGCGGCGCGCCAGGATAATCCAGTAAGCGCCAAAAAAGAGGAAGGCGATTCCCAGCACAAAGACGAAAGTGAACCGGGCCAGGTCAGCCGCTCCGAAGATCGTGAAAATGAGGCCCGTCGCACCCAGAAAAAACCCGTTGGCGTAACGCATGGAACTGCCCTGTTTTACAACGGAGACCTGCCTTTGCATGATGCGCTCCACTTCACCCATGTGCCGGACGTTTTGGGCAAGGAGTTGCATGAGCGCCTCCACCTCCGCCTCGCAGCGCCCGCGGCAGGCCAGTCCTTTGCCGAGGTCAACCGCACACTCCGGGCAGAGACCTTTGCCGCATGACTTGCAGGCGCCGACGGCTTCCCGGTCTTGATGATAGAAACAACGCATGAGAATGGTGGGGCGGTTCGATGTTGGGCGCGGTCCAAAATTGAATCGAGCCACGCTCCGAGGCAAGGACAAAAACGCCATTATCCAAATTGCCAGGACAGCGCCCGCCTCATGGTGTGCGCACCTGGAAAAAGCGCGGGCCCGGGCTGGCCGTCTCCGTGTAATTGGTGTTGCTACTGTCCCCGCTGAACACCGCCGCCCAATTCATCAAATCCGTGGAAGCTTCCACCGTGAAAGTTCCGCTGCGCACGCCGCCGACCTGGAAGCTGAATTGTCCCAAACTCAAGCGCGCATTCATCAGGAGCAATGGCAGCGGCGGACCGAAGGACAGGCCCGGGTTCCAATGGCCGATGTAGGAGGAGGGCTTGAGGCCGGCCCGCGTAAAGTTTCCGGTCACGAACAGATCGCCCCCGGCCAGCGACATGCCGTAAATCGTGGCGCTCCCGACCGGCAGGTTGGTCACCCCGTCGCCCAATCCGGACCAGGCCGAACCATCCCACTGGGCGATGCGGTTGAAACTCGTTCCGCCGGAGTTGGTCATCGTTCCCCCCGCGTACAGGGTACTGCTGTCCGCGGCCAGCGCGTTGACGGTTCCCGAGCTGAACCCGGCCCCCACCTGCGACCACGAGCTTCCGTTCCACTGCGCGATGCGCAGCAGGGGTGTCCCGCCCGAATAGGAACTGGTGAAGCTGCCGCCCGCGTAAACCACTCCGTTTTGCAGCGCCAGCGCGGCCACCGTGCCGCTCATGGCCGTTCCCATCGAATGCCAGGCGGCCCCGTCCCAGTAGCCGACGTTTTCCAGGTCATCACCCGTGACAATGGGAGGACCCGTTTCCCAGCCAATGTCAAAGTTCCCGCCCGCGTACCAGATTGACGCCGTCGGTTGTCAGGGTGTTGAAAATATTATTGCCCCGCCAATATGAAATGGTCGGCACGTCCTGCCAGTCTGTGCCGTCAAACTGCGCAATGCCATGCAGCGAGCCGCTGCCATCGCCGCGCGCCGTGAAAGCGCCTCCCGCAAACAGCGTTCCCTGATACACCACCAGCGCGTTGACGTTGCTGTTCAGTCCGCTGCCCAGCCCATGCCAGTTGGATCCGTCCCACTTTGCCACGTTATGGGCCCCCACGCCGCCGGCATTGGTGAAGTAGCCGCCGGCGTAGATCAAGCCGCCATCTTCAATCATGGCCGTAACCGTCGGGCTGAGCAGATTGTTGCCGGTGACGCCGCCCCCCATCGCATCCCAATTCGTCCCGTCGAATTGCGCGATGCGATTGGCCAGAATTCCGCCCGCCAGCACCACTCCCCCGCCGACATAAAGACGGGTCGCCGTCTTGAGGATCGCCCGCGGGACCAGCCACACTCCCTTGGTCGCGCGCCCATTGACCCCCGTCCACTCGGCGCCGTCCCACTTGGCCAGGGCAATCACCCCGGCATTGCCGGCGCGAACGAAGTTGCCGCCGATGTAAAGCTGGCCGTTGACCGCCGCGGCGCAGCTCACTGTGCTGCTCACCTGGCCGGCAGAACCGGGCGCCAGCGGCTCCCAGGAGGCCCCGTTCCAGTGCGCCGCGTTGAGAATCGCGGTTCCGCCGATGTTGGTGAAATTGCCCCCGGTATAAATCTGGCCCGCGACCAGCGCCAGCGCGAAGTTCGTCCCGGAGGGGCCGCCACCCATTGCATTCCATTGGCTGCCGTCCCAGCGCGCCAGGTTGGTCATGTTCAAGCCGTTGACCGACTGAAACGCGCCCGCGAGGTAGAGGTTGGTGCCATCGCTGACAATTTGATTGACAGAAGGGTATGGCCCGCCGGTCGCTCCGCCCATCGCATTCCACTGCCGGCCGTCCCAGCGCGCCACGTTATCCACTTCCAAACTTCCGGCGTAGCGAAACACGCCGCTGGCAAGAAGGCTCCCGGACGCGTTCGTCGTCAGCGAAAGCACGGACGGAAGGGCAGATCCGTTGTTGTTGGTCGTGCCGCTCAGGCCGGGTCCCAGCGCAAACCAATTCGTGCCATCCCAGCGGGCGATGTTGGTCGCGGCCACCGCCGCGCCCGCCTGCGTGAAATTGCCGTCCACATAAAGATTGTTGCTCAGAACCAGCAGGCTGGAAACGATGCCGTTGACCCCGCCGCCGACGCCCGACCAATTCGTGCCGTTCCACTGCGCCAGACCCGGCGCGGCAACGCCGCCGGCGTTGGTAAAATAGCCGCCCGCGTAAATGTTGCCGTGCCATTGCGCGATTGCGAACACCAGCGGGCCGCCTCCACTGAACCCGCCCGCAAACCCGGTCCAATTGGTCCCGTCAAACTGCGCGATGCCCGTTGAGGCCGCTTCGCCCGCCGCCCCGAAAGAGCCGCCCATATACAAATTGCCGCCGATTTGTGTGATGGTCAAAACCGTGCCGTAGTCCACGCCCGGCGGCCCGAATTGATCGTCCCAGTGATCGTCCACCCCTGCCCATGCTGCGAAAACAGTGGCAAAGGCCCACAGACCGGCCACCATGTGAGATTTTCTCATAGGACTCCAGAGCAGTTTCACAAATACTGTAGCCGCATTACAAGGTAGGGCGGGCACTCCGTTGCCCGCCGCGGCGCGCACGGAGTGCGCGCCCTACCACCCTCATTTATGGCTACACAATTTCTTAAACCGCTCCAAAGGTTGCGATTTATAGCGTCTTGACTTCCGGCTGTCAAGCAGGATGGCGGCCGATCCAGGATGGGTTCTGGCAGCGTCTCCGCAAAACAAGATCTTGCCGGGCGGCGGCGCCGGCCCTATCTTGAAACTGAATTTGCCAGGGCCCATGGAATGTGGACTTACGAACCCCGCCAGGGCCGGAAGGCAGCAACGGCAGTCTGCTCCGCATCTGCCGTGGTCACCCTGGCATTTTCTTAATTGCGATTGCGGATGGCGGATTGCGGATTGAGAAACAAGCACAAGTGGCCTTGCGCTTCCTGCGTTTCTAATCCGCAATCCGCCATCGCCAAGCCGCAATCCAAAACAGATGTCATATCAAGTCATAGCCCGAAAGTACCGCCCGCAGCGTTTCGCCGACGTCGTCGGCCAGGAGCACGTCACCCAGACGCTGGCCAACGCCATCGGCGCAAACGCATCGCCCACGCCTACCTGTTCTGCGGGCCGCGCGGCACCGGCAAAACCACCATCGCCCGCATCTTCGCCAAATGCCTCAACTGCACCGACGGCCCGAAGGTTGATTTTCCGACGACGACCCGCGCTTCCAGGAAATCGCCGAGGGCCGCGTCGCTGGACGTGCTGGAAATTGACGGCGCGAGCAACAACGGCGTCGAGCAGGTGCGCGAGCTGCGCGAGACCTGCAAATACGCGCCCGGCCAATTCGCGCGGTTCAAAATCTACATCATTGACGAGGTCCACATGCTCCGACGGCGGCGTTCAACGCGCTGCTGAAGACGCTGGAAGAGCCGCCCGCGCACGTGAAGTTCATGTTCGCGACGACCGACCCGGAAAAGGTGCCTGCCGACGATTCTTTCCCGCTGCCAGCGGTTTGATCTGCGCCGCATTCCCGGCCGCGCTCATCGTCAAACAACTGCGCCAGATCGCCAAGAAGGAAAAGGTGAAGATTGACGAGGCCGCGCTCTACGCCATCGCGCGCGGGGCCGACGGCGGCATGCGCGACGCCGAATCCACGCTGGACCAGCTCATCAGCTTTTGCGGCGACGAAAATCGAGGAGCCGGACGTGCTGTCCATGTTCGGCCTGGCCGCCCAGGGCCAGATTCTGGCCTTGAGCGAGGCCGTCCTGGCCGGCGAAACCGAGAAGGCCTTGCGCCAGTTGAACGAACTGGCGCAACACGGCAAGGACCTGGGCCGGCTGCTCTCCGAATTGCTGAAGCATTTCCGCAACCTGCTCATTTTCCAGGTCTCGCGCGGCGATCTCGCCCTGATCGAAGCCTCGGAAGCCGAAGCCGCCGTCCTGGCCGGCCAATCCGCCCGCCTCAACAGCGACGGCCTGACCCGGATGATGGACGTGCTGACCGATTGCGAAGGACGCCTGCGCGACACCGCTTCGCGCAAAATACTCCTGGAAGTGACGCTCCTGAAAATGATCGAGGCGCGCCACGCCGTCAGCATTGATGTCATTTTGCAGCAATTGCAACAATGGCGCGCCGAGGCCGCCGGCGCCTTGCCCCGCCCGACGGCTGCCAAAACCGATTCCGCCGGCGCGCCGTCCAAGGCTCCATCCTCCGCGCCGGTCCGCCCGCCCGCCGCGTTGGCCGCGGAGGCCATTCCCGTCTCCGCCGCCGGCGGCGAATTGACGCCACTTTGGGGCAGACTGGTGGAGGCGGTCGGCCGGGCCAGCCCGTTTGTGCTTGACTATCTCAAAAAGGCCGACCCGGTATCCCTTTCTAAAAACTTGTTGACTATCGGATTTGACCCGGAGTTTGCGGACCAAATTAGCCTCATTGACTGCAAAAAGAATCACGACTTGCTGCAAACCAAGCTTTCGGAACTGGGTTATCCGAATGTGCAGGTGAAGTTCGTGCAAGCCGCCGCGCCGCCCAACAGCCCGGCGGAGCCGGCGCCTCCCGCCGCGCCCGCGCCGGCCCCGGCCGCTCCAGCGGCTCCGGCGGCCAGGCCGGCGGACGCCGCCGCGCCGCTCCGGCAAAATCCGCCGCCGGTTTCCGCCGGCAAGGATGACTTTAAAAACGATCCGTTGATTCAAAAAGCCCTGGAAATATTCAAAGGCCAAATTGTTGAGGTCCGTTCCTAAAATCCGCCCTGTCCTCCGAAGCTCCGCCGTGTGGAGCGCAGGAGGAAATCCCCAATCCAAAAAATATGCCAAGCCTCGGAAAACTCATGAAACAGGCTGCGCGCATGCAGCAGCAAATCGAACAAATCCAGGCCCAGCTCGCCGCCCGCACCGTCCAAGCCAGCAGCGGCGGCGGCGCGGTCAAAGTCGTGGCCAAATGCGACGGCTCGCTGGCCTCCATCAAGATCGACCCGCAGGCCATCAATCCCGCCGACGCCCAATTGCTGGAGGACCTGATCCTGACCGCCGTCAACCAGGCCCTGGAGGAAGGCAGGAAGATTTCCAGCGCGGAAATGGGCAAGGCCACCCAGGGCTTCAGCCTGCCCGGGATGTAAGAACCGCCGGATGCTCCTCCCCGAACCCATTAGTTCCCTGGCCGCCGCCCTGGGCCGTTTGCCCGGCATCGGCCCCCGCTCGGCCGAGCGCCTGGCCTTGCACCTGGCCCAAACGGAGTCCCAAGCCGTCCGCCAACTGGCCGAGGCCCTGCTCCACGCCCGCGAAAAAATCCGCGCCTGCTCCCTCTGCGGCGCCCTGACCGAACGGGATCCCTGCGCCCTCTGTGCCGACGACCGGCGCGAGGCCGGCACCATCTGCGTGGTGGAACGGCCCGTGGATGTTTTCTCCTTGGAAAAGGCCGGGGTCTTTCATGGCAAATACCATGTCCTGGGCGGCAAGATCTCGCCCCTCAACGGCGTCGAGCCGGAGGATTTGCGCATCGCCGCCCTGGAAGCGCGCCTGGGCGCCGGCGTCAAGGAAATCATCCTCGCCCTCAGCACCGATGTCGAAGGCGACGCCACCAGTTTCTATCTGGCCAAACGCCTGGCGGGCAAGGGCGCCAAAATTTCCCGGCTCGCCTACGGCCTGCCCGCCGGCAGCGGCCTGGAATTCGCCGACGAAATCACCCTCGGCCGCGCCTTGGAGGGCCGGCGCGATCTGGCGCCTTGAATTCATCCGGCCAACATGAAAGCTCCCGCCGTCGTGGTCTTTGATCTGGGCAAAGTGCTGGTGGACTTCGATTACAGCATCGCGGCGCGGCGCATCCTGCGGCGGAGCCGCCTTGGGGGCGCGGAATTGCAGCGCTTGCTTTGCACCTCGCCCCTCCTGTGTCAATACGAAACCGGCGCGATCAGCACCGCGCAATTTTACGAGGGCGTGTGCGCCGCCTCGGGCTACGACGGCGGGTTGGCGGAGTTCAGCGCGGCCTTCGCGGACATTTTTACCGAGATCAAGCCGATGACCGCGCTGCACGACGCGCTGCGGGCGGGCGGCGTTCCCACCTGGATCTTTTCCAACACCAATGAAATCGCGGCCCGTCACATCCGCCGCCGCTTCCCGTTCTTCTCCAATTTCGACGGCTGGGTTCTTTCCTACGAGCACGGCGCGATGAAGCCCGACCCCCGGCTTTACGAAGTGGTCGAACGCCAAACCGGCCGCCGCGGCGCGGACATTCTGTATCTGGACGACCGCCCGGAAAATGTGGAAGCCGGCGCCGCGCGCGGCTGGCGCGCCCTGCTGCATGAAACGCCGGAAAAAACGCGAAGCCTCATAGAAAACCTGGGCCTTCCGGTTGACTGAGGCAGCCACAAATAAAGAAACAGCTTTGAAAGGATGAACTTGCAACCAAGTAAAAGCCCCCTAATCTGGAACATGCTTGCGCGATCTCATCCTTCCAATAGAGCCATCCATCGCTGGCCTGTCTGCAAGGAGGATCGGTGAGCAAGTTGCGCGCGGTATTGGACACAAACATTCTTGTGGCGGCGTTCCGTTCCAAGACTGGAGCGTCCTTTGAAATTTTTCGGCGATTGCTGAATGACGAATGGACCGCCGTCTTGAGCAATCACCTCATTTACGAATACGAAGAAGTTCTTAAACGAGATGCCGCCAGCCTGTCATTAAGCGCCAGCGACGTTGACGAACTCTTGAACGCCATCTCTGCCCGTGGCGAAGAATGGTCATTGACGCACGATTGGGACCCCGTATTGGCTGACCCCGACGACGAGCCTCTGGTGCAATTGGCGCAAGCCTCAAGTGCTTTGATCATCGTCACCCTGAGGTGGACCCCATCCTTTAGACCACGGAGCGCATGAAATAAGCGCGACTTTTGCCGATTGCTGTCATTACTAATTGTAGTTGACTACTGTTCATTCCGTGTTTCAAAACCCTTTCGAAAAGAGAGAACGAGCGATGCGGAGCACTGCCCGTCCTCCCTCTCCGTTTTCTTAGGGTTCTCAACTCTACCGCCGCAGGCGGTCTGATTTCAAGCCTTTTCCTGCCGCCTGCCTCTCTGTCAAGTGCTGCGATCGCTCCTGCCTCTGGCAGGTTGCATCGCTTCCCATTTGGCCGGTTGGGCTCCATGCGTGCCGGGATCAAAATACGCGTCCGCCGGCGTCGCATAGCCCAACGCCTGGTGCGGTCGTTCCCGGTTGTAGCCGTCAAACCACCGGCCCAGTCCGCGCCCTGCCGCCAACCCGTCGCCATAGTCTTGCAAATAAATGTCCTCATACTTGGCGCTCCGCCACAGCCGCTCGATAAACCGGTTGTCCATCCAGCGACCCCGTCCGTCCATGCTCACGTCCACCCCCGCCGATTCCACCGCATCGATAAACATCGGGGAGGTGAACTGCGATCCCTGGTCGGTATTGGAAATCAACGGCGCCTGACGCCCCGCCCGCAACGCCGCCTCCCAAGCGTCCACACAAAAGTCCGCCTCCAACGTGTTGCTCAAGCGCCATCCCAGCACGTAACGACTCCACCAATCCATCACCGCCACCAAATACATAAACCCAGTTGCCATAGGCACATACGTAATGTCCGAACACCAAACCTGATCCGGTCCCGTCACTGCCAAATTGCGTAACAGATACGGATAAATCTGGTGCCCCATCTCCCGCAGACTCGTCTTGGGCTTGGCGTAAATCGCCTCGATCCCCATCAACCGCAGCAGCCGCACCACCCGTTTGCGATTGATGGTCAAACCCTCCCGGCGCAACAGCACGGTCAGTTTGCGGCTGCCATAAACCGGGTGGTCCAAATGCATCTGGTCCAACCGCCGCATCAGCGCCAGGTTCTCCTCTGTCTCCGGACAGCACTGGTAATAATAACTGCCACGGCACACCGCCAGCAGCTCGCACTGGCGCCGCACGCTGAGCTGCGGATCGGGAGCGATTAAACATGTTAAAGCCCCAGTTGCCTGGACTTTTTTTTAAGCCAGTCCAAGTCCACCGTCAGTTGGCCAATCTTCTCATGCAGTTGGGCAATCAACTGTTCCTGATCCTCCGTGCGGGGTTGCCCGGGCTCAAACAATTCGGGCATGTGATCCCGAATCGTCGCCCGCCACTGCGTGACCTGCGCCGGATGCACCGCATACTCTCGCGCCAATTGCGCGACCGTCTTCAGCCCCACCAGGGCTTCGAATCCCACTTTGGCCTTGAAGGCCGCACTGTGTCTTTTCCGTTTTGCTTTCATAAGTCTGCTCTTTCTTATCTACAGCAAACCGGCAAAAATCGAAACTTACCTGTGGTCTAAAAATAGGGGTCCAGCTCACCCACAATACCCGCCATTTGCAGCCTGCGGTCGAATTGGGCATTCAGGTCTTGAAACCAAGGGAATTCTTGGTTAAACTCCGTCAGCTAAAATGAGCACTTTGGAAGTACACATTCCTGACCTGTTGTTAAAACAGGTCAACGAAATCGCCGCGAAGGAAAACGTGAGCGTGGACCAGCTTGTTTCCATCGCCCTAGCCGCGCAAGTATCCGCTTCGCAGGCGCGCGAGAGCATTTCGTCCCGCGCCGCAAGGGTGAACTGGCAAAAAGTGGATGATATCCTGGCTCGCGTCCCGGACAACCCGCCGCTCCCTGGCGATGAGTTAAATTGAGGGAACGGGCAGTTGTGGAGCAATATTGCTGACATGCAAATCTGCTGCTGCCATTGGATTCTGCTTTGTTATTGGACACCGGAAAACCCGCGACTCAGAAAATCGAACAAATCACGATCACCATCGGGCTTGGCTCAAGCGACTTTGTTGGACCGCATATTGAATAAAAATGCCACAACAATATGTCTTGACGTCTGTGCATGCAGAAACCTCACCCCAAGGAAAAACATAGCCAATGTCTGCGTCTCGCTCATCCGGTCCGCGCGGAATGTGCTCATTTGGCGGACGTCCAAATATGCCTTGCAATAGCTGCTTGTGAAAACAATGCCTCGCCTGCTCTTTCTTAACAGAAGCATCGCTCCACGAACTCCCGAATTTGGGTCCAATGGCACACAAACTCATCGAGTAAATAGCTCCTGAACAAAAGCAAATATCGCCAGCAAAATTTTCCCCACTCCCTCTGACAGGTTGAAAGGAATAACGAGACCACGGAGCGTTTTGATTCATCGGCTTTGAAATGGCGAAAAGCGGTGAACTCAGAAATTCATCACGGGTCGTCCGCGCGGTAATGATCACTGAGCTGGACCCCTATTTTTAGACCACAGGTAAGTTTCGATTTTTGCCGGTTTGCTGTAGATAAGAAAGAGCAGACTTATGAAAGCAAAACGGAAAAGACACAGTGCGGCCTTCAAGGCCAAAGTGGGATTCGAAGCCCTGGTGGGGCTGAAGACGGTCGCGCAATTGGCGCGAGAGTATGCGGTGCATCCGGCGCAGGTCACGCAGTGGCGGGCGACGATTCGGGATCACATGCCCGAATTGTTTGAGCCCGGGCAACCCCGCACGGAGGATCAGGAACAGTTGATTGCCCAACTGCATGAGAAGATTGGCCAACTGACGGTGGACTTGGACTGGCTTAAAAAAAAGTCCAGGCAACTGGGGCTTTAACATGTTTAATCGCTCCCGATCCGCAGCTCAGCGTGCGGCGCCAGTGCGAGCTGCTGGCGGTGTGCCGTGGCAGTTATTATTACCAGTGCTGTCCGGAGACAGAGGAGAACCTGGCGCTGATGCGGCGGTTGGACCAGATGCATTTGGACCACCCGGTTTATGGCAGCCGCAAACTGACCGTGCTGTTGCGCCGGGAGGGTTTGACCATCAATCGCAAACGGGTGGTGCGGCTGCTGCGGTTGATGGGGATCGAGGCGATTTACGCCAAGCCCAAGACGAGTCTGCGGGAGATGGGGCACCAGATTTATCCGTATCTGTTACGCAATTTGGCAGTGACGGGACCGGATCAGGTTTGGTGTTCGGACATTACGTATGTGCCTATGGCAACTGGGTTTATGTATTTGGTGGCGGTGATGGATTGGTGGAGTCGTTACGTGCTGGGATGGCGCTTGAGCAACACGTTGGAGGCGGACTTTTGTGTGGACGCTTGGGAGGCGGCGTTGCGGGCGGGGCGTCAGGCGCCGTTGATTTCCAATACCGACCAGGGATCGCAGTTCACCTCCCCGATGTTTATCGATGCGGTGGAATCGGCGGGGGTGGACGTGAGCATGGACGGACGGGGTCGCTGGATGGACAACCGGTTTATCGAGCGGCTGTGGCGGAGCGCCAAGTATGAGGACATTTATTTGCAAGACTATGGCGACGGGTTGGCGGCAGGGCGCGGACTGGGCCGGTGGTTTGACGGCTACAACCGGGAACGACCGCACCAGGCGTTGGGCTATGCGACGCCGGCGGACGCGTATTTTGATCCCGGCACGCATGGAGCCCAACCGGCCAAATGGGAAGCGATGCAACCTGCCAGAGGCAGGAGCGATCGCAGCACTTGACAGAGAGGCAGGCGGCAGGAAAAGGCTTGAAATCAGACCGCCTGCGGCGGTAGAGTTGAGAACCCTAAGAAAACGGAGAGGGAGGACGGGCAGTGCTCCGCATCGCTCGTTCTCTCTTTCGAAAGGGTTTTGAAACACGGAATGAACAGTAGTCAACTACAATTAGTAATGACAGCAATCGGCAAAAGTCGCGCTTATTTCATGCGCTCCGTGGTCTAAAGGATGGGGTCCACCTCACACGCTCGGTGACTCAAATACTATTGTGCCGTCGGAATGGATCATGATGTGGTCATGATGCATGTCCAATAACTAATATACAAACAACGGTTCGTCCATTTAAATGGCGGAATGGATATTGATGAACCGATACTCCGCCTTGCCGTTCTTCGTTACAGCTCGCGCAGCGCCGCGGCGATGGGCAGGCGGGCGGCGCGGATGGCGGGGAAAAGGCCGCCGACCAGGCCGATCACCGCCGCCCAGACCAGGCCGCGCAGAAGCAGCGCCGGGGTGACGCGGAAGGCAAAGGCCACCTGGCTGAAGCTCTGCCAGTTGAGCGTGGAGGTGTGAAAATTGTTGAAGGCCAGATACGCCAGGCCGCCCCCCAGAATTCCTCCGGCCAGCGCCAGCGCCAGCGATTCGAGCATGAGGGACACCACAATCGCCCCGCTGCCGAATCCCAGCGCGCGCAAGGTCGCAATTTCGCGCGTGCGCGCCGCCACCGCGCTGTACATGGTGTTCAACGCCCCGAAAATCGCGCCCAGGGCCATGAGCGCCGCGATCAGAACACCCAGCGTATTGATCAACTCGGTCAGCATGACGGAATGGGCGGCGAAATATTCCGATTCCCGCGCCACTTTCACATTGACACGCGGGTTGGAGAGCAAGGCATTGGTGAATGACTGGTAGGCCCCGGCCGAATTGAGTTTCACATAGACGGATTGATAGGTGTCGCCCCGGTTGAAGGCGGCCTGCAACACTTTGCCGTCGGTCCAGATTTCCGATTCCGCCGCTCCGCCGCCGGCGGAGAAAATGCCCGCCACCCGCCAGTCGGACCGGCCGACTTTGATGGTGCCGCCCAGCTTCAGCCCGCCAAATTCCTGGGCCGCGCCCACGCCGGCGATGACCTCGTTTTTCCCCCACTCGTTCATCCGGCCCGCCAGGAGCTTGATGTTCCCCCGCACCAGCAGCGCCGCCGGGTCCACGCCCCGCAGCGGCACGTTCGCATCCGTCCCGGTGGAGCGCTTGGGCAGGTTGATCATCACATACAACTCGGCCGACGAGAGCGGCCCGTTGCTGCCCCGCGCCACCTCGGGCGCATCGGCGATCACCTGCGTCATTTCGTGGCTCAGCCCGCTGACCATCTCGCTGTCCGCCCCGCTGCGCAGCACGATGGCGTTGTCGTCCGAGCCGGAAGCGGTCATGGCCATCTTGAATCCAACGGCCATGGACAACACGCCGACCAGAACCGCCACCACGCCGGCGATGCCCACCATGGTGGCGGCGACTGAGCCGAGGCGGCGCGGCACGCTCATCAACCCAAAACGGGTGACGGCGACGACTTGCAACAACCATGTCCACGGTCCGATCATGTTACATCCTTCGCAAAGAGTCGGCCACGCGCAGGCGCATGGCTTGGAGGGCGGGAAAAATTCCCGTGGCCAACCCCAGGGCCAGGCTGATGCCCAGGCCGGTCAACAAATCATTGACTGGAAAATAGAAGAACGGCAGCAGGCCGTTGGTCGGATCGCCGCGCAAAATGAACAGCCAGGACAGGCCCAGCCCGAGCACCCCGCCCAGCACCGCCAGCAGACAAGACTCCGCCATGACCTGGCAGAGCACCTGGCCATTGGTGAATCCGATGGCCTTGAGCACCCCCAATTCTCCGGTGCGTTCGCGGACGGATTGGGCCATGGTGTTTCCCGCCACCAGCAAAATGGTGAAGAAGACCGCGCCCATGATCCCCTGGGCGATGAGTCCGATGTTGCCAATTTGCTTGGCGAAGGACTGGACAAAGGCGCCCTCGGGTTCGGTTTTGGTTTCGGCGGGCGAGTTGGCGAATTCGTCATCAATGCGTTTGGCGACGGCCACCGCCTGCGACGGGTCCTTCACGCGGATGACGTACCAGCCGACGTGTCCCTTGTCATATTGGCGTCCCTCGTCGAAGTAATCGTAGCGAAACCAAAGCGGGGTGGTATCGGTCGCGTTGTCCTGTCCGTCGAAAATGCCGGCCACACAAAACTCCCAGAGCGGGCTGCCATCGGATTTGGTCCAGATGGCGGTGGTAATGGGAATGGTGTCGCCAATTTTCCAGTGAAAACGATCGGCGGTCTTGCGTCCCACCACCGCCGCGTTGCGCGAGCTGAGCCAGGCCTTCTTCTGCTCCGGGGCAAGAATGACCTTCGGGTACATGGCCAGAACCTCCTCCGGCACCACCGCCATCTGCGGAAAAAAGTTGCGCGGCTCGTCCTGGTAAATGCCGCCAAACCAGGTGAAATGGGCCGAGCCGGCGACTCCGGGAATCTTTTCAATGCTCTGCTGGTAACTGCCCGGCAAGGAAATGATGAGCGAAACTTTGTGGCGGACCACCAGGCGATCCGCCCCGGCCATGGCCACGCCGCCGACCAGCGCCTGTTTGATGGCGGCAATCAAACCAAACAGCATGAAGGCCACGAGAATGGAAAGCATCGTCAGCAGCGTGCGCAGCTTGCGGCGCTGGAGATTGCTCCAGATGAGGGGGAGGAACTTCACGGCAAGAGGGAAGAGCGGAGGCCTGGAGTCTCGGAGGAACGGAGTGTTGGAGTGATGGAGTGATGGAGTGATGGGCCGGATCGCGCCATCCCAACACTCCAACACTCCAATACTCCGTTTTCCCGGTTCTTCTTCATTTCTGCGCTTCGCTCCACAGTTGGCCTTTATCGAGGTGGACCGTCCGCGCCGCGCGGGCCGAGGCGTGGGGATCGTGCGTGACCATGACGATGGTTTTGCCGTGCTCCCGGTTCAGCGCCTGGAGCAAATCCAGGATCTCGTCGCCCGCCTTCCGGTCCAGGTCGCCCGTCGGCTCGTCGCACAACAGCAGGGTCGGGTCGGTGACAATGGCGCGGGCGATGCCGACCCGTTGCTGTTCGCCGCCGGAAAGGGTGCGCGGATAATGTTGGGCGCGATGCGACAAGCCGACGACGGCCAGGGCGGTCTGGACATGCTGGGCGCGCTCGGCCTTGGAAAGGCGGGTGAGGAGCAGGGGCAATTCCACATTCCGGGCCGCGTTCAGCACCGGCATGAGGTTGTAAAGTTGAAAAATAAAACCGACATGCCGCGCGCGCCAGTGCGCCAGTTCCCGCTCGGCCAGCCGGTCAATGCGCTCTCCGCCCACCGTCACCGAACCCTGGGTGGGACGGTCCAGTCCGCCGATCAAATTGAGCAGCGTGCTCTTGCCCGAGCCCGACGGCCCCATCAGGGCGAGGAATTCCCGGGCCGGCACCTGCAAATTCAGGTCGGCCAAAACATGAATATCTTCCGCGCCGCGGTGGAACACCTTTTCCACCCGCTCCACCCGCACCAACGCGCCGTCGCTCGATTGATGTTCGCTCATGACTTTTTTTCTTTCACCGCCGCCCCATCTTTCAGGCCGGCCGGGGCCTCGACAATGACTTTTTCACCGGCCCCCACTCCCGCGCTCAAGACGGCGTCTTCGCCCTGCGCTTCGCTGACGGTGACGGCGCGCCGTTGCGCACGGCCCTTGTCCACCGTGAAGATGACATCCTGTCCGTCCTGGTTTTGCAAGGCGCTTTTGGGCACGATGACCGCGCGGGTGACCGCTTCGGGAGCGGCGGCCGTCTCGCGAAAGGCCACTTTGACCGCCATGTCCGGGAGGATGCGCGGATTGAGTTTGTCGAAGCCCACCCGCACTTTCACCGTCGCCTTCTGGCGGTCGGCGGTGGGAATGATGGCGATGACGTGGCACGGGATTTTCCAGTCGGGGTAGGCGTCCAGCGCCGCCTCGGCCGGTTGGGCCGGCTCGACGCGGTTGATGTAGCTTTCGTTGACGTCCAGTTCAATTTCCAGCGAGTTCATGTCCACCACCGTGCCAATGCCCGTGCGGGTGAAACCGCCGCCGGCGGAAATGGGGGAAATCATCTCGCCGGGCTGCGCGTTTTTCGTCGTGACCACGCCGTCGAACGGGGCGCGGATGACCATGTCTTCGATTTGCTGCTGCCACATGGCCACCTGGCGCTCCCCGGCGGTAATGTCCATTTCCTGGCGCTTGATGCGCGCCCGCATCGTCATGGCGTCGGACTCGGCGGTTTCCAGGTCGGCTTGCGAGGCCACTTTCTGTTTGGCCAGCTCGGTGGCGCGCTGGAAGGCCAGGTCGGCTTGTTTGAGTTGGGCGCGCGTTTCTTCCAGGGACAGGCGCGTCGAATCCAACTGCGCCTGGGCCAGCTCCAGGCTGGTCCGGACATTGGAATCATCCAGCCGCGCCAAAATCTGTCCTTCCTTGACCTTCAGTCCTTCCTCAATGTCCACCTCAATGACCTTGCCGGTGACCTTGGCGGAAACGGTCGCCTGCCGCCGCGCCGTGACATAGCCGGAAGCGTTCAAAACCGTCCGCTCCGCGCCACCGCCGCCACCGCCGGCGGCCCGGGCCACAACCGTCCGCACCTCCACCGTCTCCGCCCGCCCGCGCCACCAAAGCGCCGCGCCCGCCACCGCAGCGAGGACAACCACGGCCACTGCCAGCCACGATTTGGACGAGCCGGCCGTTTCCGGGCGGCGCTCGATGCGCAAGTCATCCAAGGCTGGTTTGGGCGAACTCATAAATGTCCGTCCCTAGCAGAACGGTTTTTGCCGCCCGGGTCAAGCCGCGGAGGAACCAGGATCAGCTTTTGCTTTTAGGACGCAAGTGTTCGGAAAGCCTGGAAAGCAGGCGTTGATGCCGTTCGCCGGAGATGGAACCGATCATCCTTTGAGATCGGCTGCGGAATAAACCGGTTCGTCGTCACCATAACCCCTCGCCAAGGCGCGGGTGGCGGCACCGTGCCAGTGCGCCTCCTCGGAGGATTCTTCCTTTGACAGGACCGTCACCATCAACGGCGAGTTGTGAGGCAGATCGAACGGCTCATCCAAAACAATCTGTTTTCCGTTAAAATGTGCTTTCAATGTGACCGCAGGCATGGACTCAACATATTTTGACAGGAACACAAGCGCAAGGGGAAATGATGGGACTCCGCGCCGGCCAGAGCGGCTGGATTTTTCTGCTTCAACAAACGAAACGGCGGTTGTATCATACAAACCAGACGGTGAATTCCAACACACAACTGAGCGTTACTTACAAGCTCGAATCTGCCGACCTCCGAGCGTTTCAGCGTTACGCGCTCAAGAACCTTCCCAGCGCTCGCCGGGTTCGTTACATGACTGCAGCCGTTATGGCTGCGCTTTGCCTTTGGTTGACCCTGACCTCAGATGACCATCGGCTTGGTTTTCGCATTGCTTACTTTTTCATCTTGGCGTTGGTCTTTTGGGGCCTGATGAGTTTGTGGTTGTTCATCGCGACGCGCATTTCGCAGGGGCGCGCTTACACTTCCGAAAAGCACCGGTCGGTTCTCTGCGAGCACACTGCGACATTGGCAGATGACGCATTTATTGACGTGACGCCCTGCAACGAAGCCCGGAATCTGTGGCAGGGGATTTATCAGGTGGCAGATGCCGAAGATCATGTTTACATTTTTACCTCGGTGCATTCAGCGCACATCATCCCGAAACGCGCGTT
Organism: uncultured Verrucomicrobiae bacterium; assembly: GCA_963707025.1. Taxonomy (GTDB): domain Bacteria; phylum Verrucomicrobiota; class Verrucomicrobiia; order Limisphaerales; family Palsa-1400; genus JBEKOF01. The sequence continues at coordinate 590,805 of CAVPOM010000018.1, forward strand.
TGCAAATGAAGCGGGCGTTCGAAAGTTTTATGAGAGAGCATTCAATTTACAGTCAGCAGCACAACGGGTCGCCGCCTGAGAGTGCTTCCGCGGCGGGCGTTGAGCCGAGTCATATTTCGGCGCACTGAAAAATTATGTCATCCCACATTCCGGAAGGTGATTGGCGGCACTTCAAGCGCGTGCATGGGGAGATTTATGAGCGTTTCTGTGCCGGTGTCCTGGCGGAGTTGGCGGCGATCCTCAAGGCTGGCGAGGGGACCGCGTTTGACCGGTATGACCGGGCCTGCAAGCTGCTCAAGAGGCGGGACAAGGAGTTGCGGCGCGCTTTCGACGACTTTCGGCGTTCCACGGCCGTCTGGCAGTTGGCCATCATGCGGAGGATGGGCCTGCTGACAGACCAGGATCTGAGCGTCTTTTCCGCGCAGACCCAGGAGCAGATTCGAGGTATCGCCTCCATTGGCCGGGAGCCGGACAGTCCAGCCAGCGCGAGCCAGCCGGGTCGCTCAGAGACGGATTAAGCGAGGGCGGCGGCTGGCTCGGGCCGCCGGCGTTTGCCTTGAGCCACTTCCGCCCAGGCGCACGTTGGGGCCATTTGTGTTGTCGCCGCGTGCGCCTCCAACCATGCCACCTGCCTTAAAGGCTTGTCTTTCGGGGGCGATTCTGCCAATAAAACCGCGAATCAAATCTCCGTATAAACAACGGCTTCCGGTGATATGAGGATTTGGCCGCGCATTCTGGCGTTATTTTATCTGCTCATTGCGGGCGGGGCCGCGTGGCGGACGGTGGCGCATACCAGCGAGGCGGCGCGCTGCTTCGATCAAATATGGAGCAAGGAAAGCGTGCAAAACGAAGGCGCCCAATTTGTCTCCCGCTATTTAAAGGCGGAGCATCCGATCATCGGACCTTTCGTTTGGCCGTCCATCAAGCAAGCCCTGGACTTGCCCTCGTTGCAGGAATCTTCGCACGAACTGGGCTTCGAGATTCCTCATTTGGCGCAATGGGCCGACCGGGAGACCGCCCTGGCTGCCTGGTGGTCCTGGCTTTTTTTGAGTGCGAGTCTTCTCTACCTCGTTGCGGCCAGCGCGGTCCCGGACAGCCATCGGAGCCGGCATGTGCTTTTCGCGCTCGCCGGCGTTTCCACCCTTTCCTTTGCCGTGGGCATGGCCGCGCCGGCCATGGTGATTTTGACCATGCCCAGCGTGGCGGTTGAATCGGGAAAACTCGCCTTCGTTCTGCAACATGAAATCAGGAGCATCCTGTCAGTGATTGCGCGGCTCTTTTCCTCGGGCCATTGTTTCATCGGCGGTTTGATTGCGGCCTTCAGTATCGTCACGCCCTTGATCAAGACATCCCTGACGGTCATCGCCAGCACGACCGCCTCTTCCTCTCTCCACGCCAGCATCACCCGGTTCCTCCATGCCATCGGCAAGTGGGCCATGGCGGATGTTTTTGTGGCCGCCGTCCTGCTGGCCTATTTCGCCCTCAATTCCCAGGAGGCCACCAAAGCCATTCCCTGTCCCGGCTTGTATTATTTCGTGGGTTACTGCTTGTTGAGCATGGTGACAACCTTGCTCCTGGCCAATTTGGACTTCCTCGGCGAAAACAAATCGCCCCGCCCCGCGAAGAAGCCCGGAGTCGCAGTCATGGCCGGATTATTCGGCGGGGCCTTGCTCTTGATTGTGGCGGGCAGCATTTACATGCTGGCCAAACACCCGGTTCCGGTCGTGCCGGTGGAGTTGAATGATTCCCAGGTGAGCCTGCCGGCTCATCGTTCGCATAAAATACCATTAAGCATTCCACATGCGGGCATTCTGTCAATTGCACTGCGCGTGACGCGGGGCAATGCTGTCAATGTGGCCCTCATCCGCGCCGATCAGCTTTCGCAGGTCGAACGAACCAACGGCGTGATGGAGGCCGCGAAGTTGCAGCGGGCTAGTTTGCCCGCTTTTAAAGCGGTCCAAGCCAAGGTTTACAACCGCACCAACCAAATTGAGAAAGGCGATTTCCTGATTGTCCTGCAAGATACCACGCTGGGAATTCTCTCTTCCCGAACGAGCGACATCGAGGTTTACGCTGAATTAAGAAATCCCCGCCAACCCTGACGGACCCATGGCGACGGAGGAGTGATTTCCGGCTGGTGCAATACCAAACTCGCAATGCTAGGATGCGGGGCGATGTCTCCGGTAACGCATTTGCTGGCCAGTTGGATCATCGCGGCCAAAACCACCGACAATCCGCGCGATTGCCGGTGGTCGCGCTGGCCGGGGTTTTGCCGGACCTGGACGGGTTGGGCATTGTGGCGGATGTGTTCAACCATCTGGTCCGGCACAAGGAGACGGCCTGCTACCAGGATTTTCATCACTTTCTGATGCACGGAGCCTTGGGGGCGGCGGTGGTTTCGGCCGCGCTGGCCTGCTTTGCCCGGCGGCGCGGGCGGGTGGCGATTTTAGCGCTGCTTGTCTATCATTTGCACTTGTTGTGCGATTTGGTTGGGTCGCGCGGACCGGACCCGGGGGACAAGTGGCCCATTTGGTATCTCGCCCCGTTGAGCCGGCATCCGATGTGGATTTGCCCCTGGCAGTGGCGGCTGGACGGCTGGCAGAACGGCGTCATCTCCATCGTGCTTTTTGTCTGGGCCATGGCCATGACGCTGCAGCGCGGGGATTCCATCATCGGCGTTTTCAACCGGAGGGCCGACGCGGTGTTTGTCCGGACACTCCGGGGATGGCGCCAATCATTCCGCCTCCGGTTTGAAAAACGGGAGTAAGGGCATGTCCGGATCGCCCAGGGAAAAGACCCGTTCGGCCAAATCGTTGAGGGCCAGGCGGGTTTTGGCGAAGCGGGTGGAGAGGGTCTCGAAAATCGCGGCCACGTCATAGCGCCGGGCCAGGCGATGGTTGCCGGCCACATGAAAATTGATGCGGCCCAATTCCTCATAATAACTCAGATCCGGACAGGCCCGGCGCTCGGCCCGGTGGCGGATGCTCTCCGGGAAAACACCGGAGAGGAACAGGGAATGATTGCCGATATGCGCGCGAATATAAAAGGCGGTGCGGTCATCGGCGGTTTGCAGCGCCGCCAGCATTTCAAAAAAATAATCCAGCGGGCCTGCCTGCCCGGGGGCGACCAGCCGCTGCGCTCGGCGCGGGAGAATTCCGCCAGCAACTCGGCCACGTAATCCGCCACCGGCCGGTCCGCAATGCCCGATTCGCGCAGGACATGGCGCACCAGCACGTAAAAATAGAAATGACTGGAGACCCGCAGGCAGCCGCGTTGTTCCAGCAGCGCGTGAAACAGGGCGTCGTTATCCAGTATCAAATCGCGCGTTTCCAGATCGCCCAGCAGCGCGGTCAGCGAAGGCGCGCCGCCCTTGTCTCCCAGCACGGCCAGGATGAAAGCAACGTCTTCCGCGGTGAATTGCACCCGGCAGTTGGCTTGGATCACATTCATAAAAGCAGGCGCAGCATAATCAGTTCCAACCCGCCCTGCGACTTTGCAGTTTCAAGATAAACCATCCGGGCCTAAAGTCCATTTGTGGATGCAGACAATCGCATTATCCCGGCCCGGTCCCGCAGAGAGGTGATGGATTGGGGCCTGGTTCTGGCCAGCCAGGATATTGAAGCCATGATCGTGCGAACCGAGCCAGGCTGGGGGTTGGCGGTCGGAGAGCTTGATTTTGAGCGGGCCCAAGCCGTCCTCCGGCAATACCGGGTGGAAAATCGCGGCTGGCGCTGGAAACAACAGCTTCCCGGTTCGGGCCTGGTCTTTCACTGGGGCGCGCTCGTCTGGGTGGCGGCCATGGCGGCGTTTTATTATTGGACGATGGTGGCCTTTCCCGACTTGCAAGAGGCGGGAAAGATGGACAACCGCCTCGTGGCGGCAGGCCAATGGTGGCGTCTTTTTACCGCCATCACCCTGCACGAAAATCTGCCGCACTTGGCCGCCAATGCCGTCACGGGGCTTTTGTTGCTGGGACTGGCCATGGCCCGTTTCGGGCCGGGAGTGGCAATGCTGGCGGCATTTCTTGCCGGAGCGGCGGGCAATGGCGTGGGCCTGTTGGTCCATTCAGACGCCAGTCGAAGTCTTGGGGCGTCGGGCATGGTCACGGGAGCCTTGGGGTTGCTCTCCGTTCATTCTTTCTCACTTTGGAGAAAATATCGCGCGGCGCGGGGTTTGATGGTGCGCGGCGCGGTGGCCGGCTTCCTCATCCTGGTATTGATCGGGTTCGCGCCGGGATCGGACTTCGCGGCCCACATCGGCGGCTTTCTGGCCGGGGCCGCCATCGGCCTGGCTTTCAACGCGGTCCGACCGGCCGTCTGGCAAGGCGGCTGGCTCAATGTGGCCGGCGCCCTGGCGCTGGCCGCGCTGCTCACCATCACCTGGCGCCAGGCCTTGGCCGGCTCCTGAGTCCTGCGCCGGGCCAACTCACCGATCCGTCCGGTTGCCACCGCCGCCGTTATGGCAGCACATGGACCGTCGGGTCAATCTGGCAAGTCGGCGAGGTCTGGCAGTTGTTCAGGATGTAACTGGTGGCAAACGACTGGCCCGGATCAACCGGGCAAATGGGCAGCTCCCCATTGCCGCGCCCGATGTAGGGCTGGAGATTGGAAGCGACGGGAATGGTCGTTCCCAAGGCTCCGGTTTCCAGCGCCCATTCCTGTTGGGCGGCATCAATCATCCGCAGGTTGTCTATGCACAGTTTGGTTTGAGAGGTCGCGCGTGCGTGTAAGATGTTGGGAATCGCGACGGCCGCCAGTAACGCTATGATAGCGACGACAATCATTATTTCCACCAAGGTAAACCCACGCCGACCATGTTTAATGGTCTGCATACTTTATGTCATTCCATTCGCCGCCGTGAACCAGGCTGTGGGCTTGTATAGTATTAGGACATTAATGTTCACAAATTGCCCACGGCAAGCTGCGAATTGCGCTTGTTTGGAGCGCACCAACAATAAAGCAGGTTCCGTTCCCAAGCAAGCTCCATCCCGGCCGCGCCCCGGAAAAAACCCTGGCCTCGCCAAACCAACCCTAACCACCGAACGCTGGGGACGCCGTGGACCATGGGGAAGGCCCGCACCGCTTGCCTGCGCCAAACCAACTCCAGCACAGCCCGCAGACCATCAAGCCCAGCACGGACAGACACGCTCCCCAACGGAAGGCCAAGTCCTTGTAAACCAAGGTGATCTGGTGCCGGCCCGCCGGGGCCTCGACCGCTTGGAACGCCTCGTTGGCGCGCCATAATGGCACAGACTTGCCGTCCACGCTCGCTTTCCAATCATGATACCACGCCTGCGAAATGGATACCATGGCCGGACCGGGCGCCTCGACTTCCAGCACAATCCTGGCCGGGCTGAATTGTTGGGCGACCACCCGCGCCGCCTCCTGCCGTTGAGCGGTGATGGACGATTGCGCTTCCAGCGGCAGGTAAATGCTGGTGTGAAAGTCAATGGCGGGGTTGGCCAGTGCCTGCAAGGTCGCTTCTTCGCTGGCAAAGACCGGCGCCTGCCCGGCCGTCAGCCACGGAATATAGGAAGGCCGCCGCACCCAGTCGAAAACTTTTCCCGGCGCAATGGTCTGGGAAACCGCCATGACATCCTCCAATCCGGCCAGCCTGGCCTCCGCATTGATGTCAAAGAGGGAAAGAACTCTGTCAATCGGCCGCAAGTAAAGCGAGAAAAAGCCGTCCACCTTGGGCACGCCATCCAGCAGATTGCAGTTGGCCAAAAAGACCGACCGATTCAGCAAATAATTGGTCGCCATATCCGCCGCCGAATTGTAATACATCTGGTGGGCCGCGTAGGGGGACATCATGACCCGGGACTCTCCGGCCATGACCGGCCCCGTTTTAAAGATCCTTTCCAGCCCGGGCTGGTAAATGGAAGGAGCCACCGTCGGATTCTGCCAAGGCTCATGGGTCAGGACATCCAGCCAGCACATACCCAGCAAGGCCAGTCCGGTCCAGCCGCGCCAAGCCGGGCGGATGACCAGAAGATAAACCAGGCCGATTATCAAAATTAAGAAACCGGCCCGTTCCAATCCGTTGGCCGCCAGCTTCGCCCAAGGCAAGCCGCCGGCAGGCCACTGCCGGGCAAACCAGAGGATCAGCCCAATCAGAACCAGCAGAGTGCAGCCGCAGGCCAAGTCCGGCCGCCACCAGCCCGGCCGGACCGGTTGCCAATTCTCGTATTGCCCGATGGCCGCCGCCGCCAGCAGCGGCAGGGCGAAGATCGTGGCCAGAACAAACTTCACCGGATAACGGAACAGGCCCAAAAATGGGAAAAGATGCCGCAGCGGCGTGAACAAGAAACCCTGGTCGCCCAGCGCCAGAACCAGGCTCAGCCCCAGCACCACCCCGGGCAGCCAGACCCGCCAGGAGCGGCTGCGGCCCAGCGCCATCACCGACAGAAAAACCGCGCCGGTCCCGGCATAATAAGAGGAGGTCCAGTGTTGATGCTCTTGCTGGATGATTTGCTGCCAGGGTGAAGTTTGGAAAACGGGCACCAGAAAATTGGCCCAGCCGCACCCCGGCATGGACCAGGCGGAATTGCCAAACTGATTGCTCCGGTTGGAATGCAGGCTCAAATCCACGAACGGCAGCCATTGCGCCGCCGCCAGGCACAGCGCCAGGCAACCCACCCCAAAAAAACGGCGCGCCAAAATCAGGCGCGGCAACATATCGCTAAGAAAGGTAGGGCGGGCAGTCCTCTGCCCGCCGTCGGGGGCGGCGGGCAGGGGACTGCCCGCCCTACCACCCGCGGCCGATGAGGAACCAGACGCGAGAAGGGTTCCCTTGCCAAAGGAGAGCGCCGCCAGCGCGAACAGGAACAGCCAGGTCAGCAGGATGGTTTCCGGGCCGCCCGCCAGCACCTGCAACGCCGCCGCCAGCGCGGCCAGGATGATTTTGCGCCCGCCGCATTCCCAGGCCTCCTGGCCCAGCCAGATCACCCAGGGCATCAGGGCGAAGGTGGCGATATGACTGGGCCACATCAGGAAATTGAGGGAAAGACCGTTGAAGGCAAAGAGCGTTCCGGCCACCGCCCCGCCCAAACGCGATCCGCTCCAGCGCGCCGCCAGAAAATACATGCCCAGACCCCCGAGAAAAAGATGCAGCAAACAAAAAAACGGCAGCGACCACGTCAGCGGCAACAGCAAATAGATCAACGAGGGCGGATACAGCGTCAGCGTGTTCAACTGGGCCAGAAAAGGCGTGCCGCAGCAACTGAGCGGATTCCACAGCGGCCATTCGCCCCGCCAAAAGCTCTCGCGGAAATAACCGGCGACCGGATAACTAAAAAGCCCGAAATCGCGCACCGCGAAGGTCTGCCCCCCTTGCAGCACCTCGCGGAACGGAATAAAAATCATCACCGCCAACAGCGCGGCAAACAGACCCGGCGACCACCAGTTTTGGCCGGCGCTGGGAAGGCAAGGGGCGCATTTCACTTTTCCGGGCATCTTCTCCTAATCTTAATCCTAATCTAATCTTAATCCCCTCCGTGTTTTTCACGATCGAAGAGCAGATTCATTCGGCTTAAGATTAAGATTAAGATTAGGATTAGGATTAAGAAAGCCGAAAACGGCGGCGCCGGGCCAGACCGCCGGCGCTTTTATTGTCTTTCGTATTCACCCTTGTTGACACGTTTGAGAACGGTGAAGCCGGCTTTTTTGGCGTCGGAAATGGAAAGCGAGCGGGGCGTGTTGAAGGTGGAAAAGACCTTGCGCACGGGCCGGCGGCACGCGGGACAAACCTTCAGTTCCGCCGCGTCCAGCGGGCGGCGCAAAGTGAAGCGCCCCTGGCAGACCGGGCAATTCCCTTCGCACAATTCATATTCGTATAATGGCATGGCTGATCCTCTTATAGCACAGGTTGCGGCCAATCGCGCTGCCATTATTATAGCACGCGCGGCCGGCCGGGGCCAACTCAGGAAAACCCCCGTTAGTATCCTGATTTGTTGCAGGGTCGAGCCTGCGCCTCGAAATCGGCGCCCTGCGCCGACAAGACAACAACCAAATTAAGGCACGACCGGCAACGGCGGGGGCGGGTCAGACCTGTGCGCCCCAAATGACCAATTCTCAATGACCAGTTTTCAATCGTTTGAATCGCGGAAATCCTGCCCAAGGCAAAGAATCGCCAAAAAAACAGATGCGCCCCCGTCCCGCCTTCCCGTTTGGTTTTGAATGACTTTTGCGGGCAGGCGGATATACTGCCGCGCTTGATGACTGGCGAAGCAACAACCCTGGCCCCGGAACACCTCCTCAACCGCGAGTTGAGCTGGCTGGAGTTCAATCATCGCGTGCTGGAGGAGGCGCTGGACCCGGCCACGCCGCTGTTGGAGCGGGTCAAGTTCTTTTGCATTTTCAGCTCCAACCTGGACGAGTTTTTCGAGGTGCGCGTCGCCGGCCTGAAACAGCAATTGGACAGCCCGGTGGTGGACCGCACGCCCGACGGCATGACGGTCACGGAAAACCTGCGGGCGGTCACCCGCCGGGTGCGCCAACTGGTGGAGCGTCAATACAAATGCTGGCGGGAGGAATTGCGGCCCGCCCTGGCGGAACACGGCATCCGCTTCCTTGCCTTTGCCGAGCTGTCCGCCGCCGACCGCGCCTGGGTGGAAAATTTCTACCGCACCCAGGTCCGGCCGGTGCTCACGCCGCTGGGTTTGGATCCGGCCCATCCTTTTCCGCAGTTGCTCAACAAATCGCTCAACAGCATCGTGCAACTGGAAATCACGCAGGAGGGGGAAACGCGCCAGCGACTGGCGGTGGTGCAAGTGCCGCGGGTGCTGCCGCGCCTGGTCAAGCTGCCCCGGCCCGATTCTTCCGCGCAACATTATCTGTTCCTCGGCGCGGTCATCGGGCATTACCTGGCCGACCTGTTTCCCGGCACCACCATCCTCGGCTACTGGCATTTCCGCGTCACCCGCAACAGCGAGCTTTACATAGATGAAGAGGAAACGGCCAACCTGCTCAAAGCGGTTGAAAATGAACTGCTCAACCGCCGGCGCGGCGAGGCCGTGCGCCTGGAAGTCGAGTACGGCTGCCCGCTGGAAATCCGGGCCCAGCTTCTGGAAAACCTCGGACTGACCGAAGAGGACCTGTTCCTGATTGACGGGCCGGTCAACCCCATCCGCCTGAGCGCCATCACCGAAGGCGACCATTCGCCCGAACTGCGCGATCCGCCGTTTATCGCCCCGGTGGCCGCCGCGCTGCGGGAGCGTCCGGACGTTTTCGCCGCCATCCGGGAGCGGGACCTGCTGCTGCATCATCCCTACGAGAATTTCAGCAGCGTGGTGGATTTTCTCAAGCAGGCCGCCGCCGATCCCGGCGTGCTCGCGGTCAAACAAACGCTCTATCGCACGGGCGGCGACGCGCAAGTCGTCGGCGCGCTGATGGAGGCGGTGCGCAACGGCAAGCAGGTGACGGCGGTGGTCGAACTGAAGGCCCGTTTCGACGAAGCCAACAACATCCTTTGGGCCCGGCGGCTGGAGGAGGCCGGCGTGCATGTCGTCTATGGGCTGGTCGGCTGCAAAATCCACGCCAAGATGTGCCTGGTGGTGCGCAAGGACAGCGACGGCATCCGCCGTTACCTGCATCTGGGCACGGGCAATTACAACCCCGCCACGGCCCGTTTTTACAGCGACCTGAGCCTGCTGACCTGCAAACCGGCCTTCGGCGAGGACGCGACCAATCTTTTTAATCTGCTCACCGGCATCTGCCAGTTTCAGGGAACGAAAAAGCTGCTGGTCGCCCCCTTCCAACTGCACCCGCGCATGATCGCCCTGATCGAGCGGGAAGCGGTTCATGCGAAAAAGGGCCTGCCCGCGCGCATCATCGCCAAAATGAACGCGCTGGTGGACCCGCAGATCATCGGGGCCCTCTGCCGCGCCTCCCAGGCGGGAGTGCAAATTGACTTGATCGTGCGCGGGATTTGCTGTCTGCGCCCGCGGGTCAAAGGGGTGAGCGACCGCATCACGGTGCGCAGCATCGTGGATCGTTTTCTGGAACACAGCCGCATCTTTTATTTTGAAAACGCCTGCCAACCGGAAGTTTTCGCGGGCAGCGCCGACTGGATGCCGCGCAATTTTTTCCGCCGCATCGAGGTGGTTTTCCCGGTGGAAGACGGCAATTTGCGCGAGCGCCTGCGGGGCGAATTGCTGGAAATCATCCTGCAGGACAACGAGAAGGCGCGTTTTTTGCAACGCGGCGGCTCCTACCGGCGGCTGCGCCGCCGCCCGGGCGCCCCGGCGCGCCGCAGCCAGAACGAATTCATCCACTTGGCCGAATCCCGGCCGCCGGCCGGGGCCGCCGCCGGGCAAAGCGACGGGAAGTTTCCCCGCTTTAAGCTGGCGCCCAGCCCCCTGGCCGAAGCGCCGCCGGGATAAACCGATGTTGCGAACCAAATTCATCCCCGCCAGCGCGCCGGCCTGCCGCCGCCTCATGGTGGTGCTGCACGGGTTGGGCGACAGCCTGGAAGGCTGGCTCTGGCTGCCCGGGGCGCTGCAACTGCCCTGGCTTAATTTCTTGCTGGTCAACGCCCCCGAGCCGTACTACGGCGGCTGGTCCTGGTACGACTTGGATTCGGGCGCGGGCCTGGCCGCGAGCCGTCAAATGCTTTTCCAATTGTTGGATGGACTCAAGGAATATCCCGCCGGTCAGATCGTGTTGTGCGGTTTTTCGCAGGGCTGCCTCATGGCGATTGAAGCCGGGGTGCGTTATCCGCGCCGGCTGGGGGGAATCGTGGGGATCAGCGGCTACGTGCATGAGCCGGAACAGTTGATCCGGGAAATGTCGCCGGTGGCGCGCCAGCAGCGGTTTCTCCTCACCCACGGCACGCACGACCCGCTCATCGCCATCGAAAGGGCGCGCCCGCAAGTGGCCTTGTTGAAGACGGCGGGGCTGAAAATTGACTGGCGCGAATTCGTCAAAGGCCATACTGTAGCGGGCGAAGAGGAGGTGGCGGTCATTCGTCAGTTTGTCCGGGACTGTTATGCTGAGACTGCAAAGGAGTGAAGCCAGGAGTTGGCGGCGTGTCGTGCAGATGACGGCGCTGTGGCCGCTTTTTTGGCTGGCGGCCCAAGGCGCGGCGATCACCGGTTTTTCTCCCGCTTCCGGCCCGCCGGGAACGGTGGTGACGGTGAACGGCTCCGGATTATCGCACCCGGCCGGTTTTCTTTTCAACAGCGTCACCTACGCCGATTTCGACCTCGTTTCGGACAGCCAGCTCCAAGTGGTCGTGCCCTTGGGCGCCACCACCGGGCCGCTCAGCGTGGTCGTGGGAGGCGTGGCCAGCGCCAGCAGCGGCACTTTCACGGTGGCTCCCTTCATCAGTTCCTTCAACCCGGCCAGCGGAGCGCACCCCACCGCGGTCACCCTCTTCGGCGGCAATTTCGTCACCGGCGCCACCACCGTGACCTTCACCGGGGCAAGCCCCGTCAACGGCACGGTCACCGCCCAGAACCAGGTCGTCGCCGTCGTGCCCACCAACGCCGCCGACGGCCCGATCACGGTGACGACCAGCGCCGGGGCGGCGGTGACGGCCGGTAATTTTTTGGTCAGCCTTTCTCCCACCATCACCGATTTTTCGCCCGCCTCCGGCACCAACGGCACGACGGTGGTGATTGACGGCTCCAACTTCATCACCAATGGCACGACGGTGAAGTTCGGCAGTTATGCTTCCGGCAGCGTCGCGGTGGTGGCGTCCACCCAGCTTCAGGCGGTGGTGCCGACGGGCGCGACCAACGCCGCCATCACCGTTGCCACCACCAACGGGGCTTATGTGAGCAGCAACATTTTCATGACCGGATTCACCTCCGGCATAACGGATTTTAATCCGACCTTCGGGGGATCGAACGCGAATGTAATTATTGACGGCTTTGGCTTCAGCACCGCGACCAGCCTGGTTTTCGCGGGCGTCACGCTCCTGCCCGGCTCCCATTACATCACTGCGGTTAACGACACCCAGATGCAAGTGGTGGTCCCCCCGGGCGCCAGCAACGGACCCATCACGGTCGTTTCTTCCCGCGGCAGCTTCACCACCAGTTCCAATTTCCTGACCAGCCCCGGGCCGGTCATCACGGATTTCAATCCCGTGGCGGCCGGGCCCGGCGCGAACGTGACGCTGGACGGCTTCAATTTCGCGCCGGGGATGAGCGTGAAGTTCGGCGGCAAGAGCGCGGCCGGCTTCACCGTCACGCAAGTCAACCAACTCCAGGTCGCCGTCCCGGCCGGCGCCACCAACGCGCCCATCTCGGTTTCGCTCGGATTGGACAGCTTCACCACCAGCAGTAATTTTACCGTCACCGGAGCGGGTCCCATCATCACCGGATTTACTCCGGCGTGGGGAGCGCAGGGCATGACCGTGACCATCTCCGGCAGTTTTGCCAGCCTTGGCTCGCCGGGGGTGGAGTTCAACGGGACGGCCGCCAGCTACACCCCTCTGACCAGCTACGATCAGGTGCAGGCCGTCGTGCCCGCCGCGGCGACCTCCGGCCCGATCAGCCTCGCCAACAGCGGCGGCACGAACACCAGTTCGGCGCTGTTTTATCTTCAGCCCTGGATCACCAACTTCACCCCCGCCAGCGCCATCGCCACGGCCACCGTCACCATCAACGGACGCAACCTGGCCAACGCCACTTCCTTGCTGGTCAACGGCGTGCCCTGGAGTTTCACCGGCACGGCCACGCAAATCGTGGCGGCCATCCCGACCAACGCCAGCACCGGCGCGATGACGCTGGCCGCGCCCGGCGGCATTTATATTGACACCAATGTGTTCAAGGTGCTGCCCAAAATCAACAGCTTCAGCCCGCTGGTCGGCCCGACCAACTCCGTCGTCGTTATTTATGGCACGACCCTTCTCCATGTGACCAACGTCCAATTCAACGGCGTCAACGCGAGGCCGTCCTCGGCCAGCGCCAGTCAAGTGCAGGTGGTGGTGCCGTACAACGCCGTCTCCGGCCCGATCACCGTTTTCTCCGCCGATGGCAGTTCGGTCAGCGCCGCCTCTTTCGCCGTGACCCAGCCGAGCCTGGTCGTCCTCACCAAAACCGCCTCGTCCCAGCTCCTGGCGCCGGGCGCCAGCGTGACCTACACCCTGACGGTGACAAACCAGGGCCCGTCCATCGTCTCCGGCCTCATCATCACCGATCTCCTGCCCGCCTCGCTCAATTACCTTTCCGCCGGCAGCACGCTGGGGGCCTGCGCCTTCAGCAACGGCGTCCTCACCTGCAACGCCGGCATCCTGACCAACAACTTTGGACTGACCATCACCATCACGGGAAATTCCGCCGTCAGCGGAGACCTGGTCAACACCGCCTCGCTCAATTTCATCGAAGGCAACCTGGACAATGAGGACAACTTCGCCTCCGCCGAAGTATTATATTTGACAGATCTGCAAAGGACCTTGAGCCTACAGCGTCTGGCGGCGCCGCCGCGGGTGGTGCTCTCCTGGCCCAGTTCGGGCGTGTCCTTTCTGCTGGAGTACAGCACCAACCTGGCAAACCCGGCCAACTGGCAAACCAACACTTCGGCCCAGACCGTCATCGGCGGCCAGGTTTATGTCACCAACAGCGCCGCCGGGCCTTCGACTTTCTTCCAGCTCAAAACGCACTGAGCCTCCCCGGCTCGCCGCCCGGAAATTCCAGGCGGGAATTGCCGGGATTCAATCCACCGGGGCGGTTTTCCTTGAGGAAAAACATTGCCCGCCGGCGGCTGCTTTCCTATGGTGGGGCGTGCCGGTGCATTTCACCATTTTGGGCAGCGGATCGGGCGGCAATAGCGCTTTCCTGGAAACGCCCGTCGCCCGCCTGCTGATTGACGCCGGTTTAAGCGGACGCCAAATCCGCCAGCGCCTCGGCACCATCGGTCGTTCGCCGGAAACCCTGCACGGCATTCTCATCACCCACGAACATTCCGACCACATTGCCGGCCTGGCCGGCCTGGCCACCCGCCTGCAACTGCCCGTCTATTGCAACCGCCTGACCCGGGAAGCCATCGAAGCCCAGTTGCAAATCCAAATCAACGCCCGCATTTTCGAAACCGGCGCCTCCTTCGAAGTCGGCGATGTCACCGTGGACACCTTCTCCGTTCCGCATGACGCCAGTGATCCGGTCGGTTTTCTGCTGCACACGCCCTCCGGCAACATCGGCATTCTGACCGATCTGGGCCATGTCACCAAGCTGGTGGTCGAGCGGGTCCGCGCCGCCAATGTGCTCCTGCTCGAAACCAATCACGATGTCAAAATGTTGCAGGACGACCCGCGCCGCCCCTGGAGTTTGAAGCAACGCATCCTGAGCCGTCATGGCCACCTCTCCAACGACGGCGCCGCCGACCTGGTGGAGCAAATCGTTTCCGCCGGCCTGGGCCGTCTTTACCTGGGCCATCTCAGCCGCGATTGCAACCGGCCCGAACTGGCCATTCGCGTCGTCCGTGAGCGCCTGCGCCAGATGGGCGTCACCCATGTCCAGGTCGAATCCACCTGCCAGGACACGCCCTCCCCCACTTTTTTGTGGTAGAACCTATCTCTTCCCCTCAATTTCCAGGAAGGCGGCGGTCATCGCCCGGATGCCGGTTTTGATGGATGGCTCCGGCAACGGGGCAAACAAGCTGGAATGCAGCGAAGGCAGCGGCTGGCCCGTGCGCAAGGCTTCCATCTTGGACTCCACGCTGATCGTGCCCAGCCAGAACATGCAAGTCGGCACTTTTTCCGCCGTCCGGCCCAGTTGCCCGAAATCCTCCCCGCCCATCACCGGCTCTTTATGGAAAACATGCCCCTCTCCGAAGACCGACCGGAAAACGCCCGTCAACCGGCGCGTCAAAGCCGGATCGTTCACCATCACCGGGGTGGAATCATTTTCCAGGACATGGACGACCGGCAGGCGGTCTTCCGGCAGGCCCGCCGCAAGGGCCAGACCGCGGGTGATGCGCCGGATGGCGGCGATGGTTTGCAGCCGCACCTCGTCCGAGTAGGAACGAATAGAGTCAACAAGTATTTTAGTTTCATGGGTTTTGGCAGGAGACGGCCTGGGCGCGCTCAACCCCACACCTCGGATTGGCGCAGTTGCTTCAAGAGCAGTTGCTCCAGCGGCGTGTCCGACAGGACGCTGAAAAAATTGATGCCCCGGCCCTGGCAATACTCCCGCAGGCGCTGGCAAAAATTCCGCACCGTTTGCTGGTAGGCCTTGAGCCGGAATTTGCCAAACGTCACCTCCTGCAATGCTCCCGTCTCGGAGTCCACCAGCCGCAAATCCCCGTAGGCCGGCGGCGCGAATTCCTCCGGCGCCAGTATCTGGATGGCGTTGACCTGGAAGCCGCGCCCGATCAACGCGTTCAAACCCGCCTCGTAACCGGCCGGGTCCAGAAAATCGCTCAACAGCACCGCCAGCCCCGCCTGGCGCGCCTGGATGGCGCCGCGGCGCAACGCCTCGTTCAAATTGGCCGGCCCGCGCGCCGTCACCGTGGCAATATTCTTGAAAAACTCCAGGGCGGATTTGCGCCCGCGCACCGCCCGCAACCCGCCCCGCGCCGCCTGCTCCGCGCTCCAGGCCGCCGCCTCCAGGCCCGGCGGTGGCGCGTCCAAATCAGGAAAGGCGCAGACCGAAACCCGGTCAAACCCGCACAAGGCCACGTAGCCGACCGCCGCCGCGACCTGGCGCGCGAAATCAAATTTGGGCGGCGTGCCGAAGGTCATGGATTCGCTGGCATCGAGAAAAATGCGCACGGGCAGCTCCCGTTCCTCCTCGTAAAGCTTGAGGAAAAGCTTGTCCAGCCGTCCGTAAAGATTCCAATCCAGATAGCGGAAGTCATCCCCGGCGACGTAGTTGCGATAATCGGCAAATTCGACCGACTGCCCGCGCGCCTTGCTCTGGCGCTCGCCCTTGGCCGAGCTTTTGGCGCGGCGGGCCGCCAGCAACTGGAACTGCTCCAGCCGGCGCAACAATTCGGGAGTCAGGAGCGCGGCGGCCATGGTGGGCGTTCTTAAGGCAGATGGGCAGGAGTTTTCCCTAGGCGGCCTTCAAATCAGATGATGGCGCACAGTTGCCTTGCAGCGGACTCTGACGACGTTTTGATTTCAGGCCGATGGGCTGGGAACCCTTCACGTACTGCTTGTTTAACTCGTGAAAACGCTTGATCTGCTTCTGGAATCTCTTCTCGTCCTTCTTCATAAAGGCAAAGAACCGGTCCAGGTCATGTCCGCAACGGGCGGAAATGTCGTGGCGGACGTCGCGGATTTCCTGGATGACAGGGTCGTTTTTCATTTTACTTTTCTGCTAATATTTCCAACGGCGTCACCAGCGCTGGAGTATGCAAATCCAGCCTGGCATTGATACGCTTAATATGGCTGGTTTTGTTGGCATTGGCAAGATGACGGCAATTCCATCTCTCTAATACAGTCATTTCATCACGCCGCGACGGCCGCCGCGTCCTTCGGCACGTCCTGTAGAATCTGCGCAATAATGTGGTCGGTCGTGATCCCCTCGGCCTCGGCCTCAAAATTCAAAATCAACCGGTGCCGCAAGGCGGCGGGCGTGACCGCCTGGATGTCCTCGAAACTGACGTTGAAGCGCCCTTGGGCCAGCGCCCGCACCTTGGCGCCCAGCATGAGCGTTTGCCCGCCGCGCGGACTGCTGCCAAAGCGCAAGTACTGGTTGCTGATCGGCGCCGCCGTCTCCGTCTTGGGATGGGTCGCCAAGACCAGCCGCACCACGTAATCCTTGACATGCGAGGCCACCGGCACGCCGCGCACCAATTGCTGGAACTCGTTGATTTGCTCCTTGTTCATCACGCGCGCAATTCCCGGTTTCGCGCTCTCCGTCGTGCGCGTCAGCACCTCGGTCAGTTCCTCGCCGCTGGGATAGCCGACAATCAATTTGAAGAAAAACCGGTCCAATTGCGCTTCCGGCAGCGGATAAGTCCCCTCCTGGTCAATGGGATTTTGCGTGGCCATGACGAAAAACGGCTCGGCCAGCTTGCGGATTTCCCCGCCGGCCGTGACGCTTTTTTCCTGCATCGCCTCCAGCATGGCCGACTGCGTTTTGGGCGTGGCCCGGTTGATTTCGTCGGCCAGGACCAGATGGGCGAAAATAGGGCCGTGCTGGAACTGAAATTCGCGCCGTCCGCCGGGGGCTTCCATGACGATATTGGTGCCCAGAATGTCCGCCGGCATCAGATCGGGGGTGAACTGGATGCGATTGAAGCTCATGTCCAGCACTTCGCCCAGCGTGCGCACCAGCAAGGTTTTGCCCAGGCCCGGCACCCCTTCCAGTAAAACGTGGCCTCCCCCGAAAACCGCAATCAAAGTCCCCTCGACGATGGCATGGTGGCCGACGATGACTTTGCCAATCTCCGCGCGCAGCGCTTCGTAGGCGTTGCGGAACGATTCAATCTGTTCTTCAGTATTCATGGCAATCCTGTGTTCGCTGACGGAAAAGTTGTAGCAGGAGCCGCCGATAAAAACCAGCCCCAATCGCGCCTGCCAAGTGAAAGCGCGCGTCTTGACACAACCACCGTGCGCTTCTTCTCCCTCTCCTCCACGGACTTGTGGAGGAGAGGGTCGGGGTGAGGAGGTTTCCCTCTTTTTAGATGCGCCCCAAGTGAACCCAAAAACTATGTTGACCCTGCACCCTGATATTCTGGTCAAGAACGGCAAAAAGCAATTCGCCGTCCTCCCCTACGAAGAATTCCTGGCCTTGCAAGAGCGGCTGGCGGACGCGGAAGACCTTTTGGAGTTGCGCAAGGCCAAACGCGCGGAAGGCCGAACCCGCTCGCTTTCCCTGGCTGAAGCAAAGCGTCAGTTGAGCGCTGCCTAGCCCTCCCGCCCGCCTCCGTCCTCCTCCCGCCGGCGGAATAAACACTCCAAAACTCTCCCCTCTCTCCACGTAGCGTTGCGCCTAAGGCGCAAGGGCGGATCATTCTTGAGAAAGAGACCGACGCCGGGAAACTCGTGGCGGCAGCGCCGCTACGGCGGGCAGACAGGGCGGGTATTGGGCGATCTGATTTATTGCCTTCCCAGAATGTGTTTAGTTAGCGCAGTGATAGATCCTGCAACGGCAGCTTCAATGTCTTTCTGTAGGACAGAAGCATCGGGCCTCGTGTGACCCTGGTACCGTAAAACAACTGCTGGCTTGCTGCGCGGAGTATCCATTCCCAAACTAGTCACCCCTGCATCAACTGTTTGACGATAAACGACGCATTCTAATCCATGAGCCGCAATCGAATAAATAAGCACCACGTTATGACCATAATTGCTAACACGCACTCTGAGCCTGCTTTCGCAGACCAGGTCCCCCTCCAAAAACTTTCCATTCCCTCGGACAATGGGAACGGCCTGTTCGAGTGAGAATCCCCCAGACTTCGCAAGCATTTGGTTTATCTTTCCCAGATAAGGAGTCAGAAACCCCGACATGAAAACAACTTGAAAAAAATCAGAGAGTTGGGTTAGCCTGTCATTCTTCTTCAGCGCAGCAGTCTCTCGCGCCGCGACGGCTTCCAAGTCTTCGGAAGGTTGGCCTGATGGTGGCGAGATTACTTCCTCGAGACGTTTGACCAATTCTTCAACAGTCTGAAAGCGGAGATCAAGTTCATAACTCAACCCCCTGTCCAAGAGGGCGTTAAGAAAGGCGAGTTGAATTGGATCTTGAACCCTTTTGTCAATCGAATAGTTGGGTGAGCGATGGGGAGGCCGGCCTTGGGAATCTCGCAGGTTTCTGGGACAGCATTGAGTGAGGCAGTACAACAAAATGCCGCAAAGCCCCGTCAGATCGGAGCGAAAATCTCGCTTGTTCTCACCAGGGCCGCGGCGTTCTGGCAGACTCAAGAATTTATTGTCCAATGTTTCATCCGTATCGGTGCGGTTGACATTATCATCTTGGTTGAAGGATAGCCCGAAATCCACCATCACCGCGTCCACGGGTACGAGCCCCCGAATGATAATGTTTTCAGGCTTAATGTCCCGATGCGCGATTCCTGCATTAACGGCCAAACGAACCGTGCAGCACAAATCGAGCACAACGTGGACGGCTGTCCCGACCAACATGGGTCCAGCTTTGATAACGTCAGCCAAAGTTTTGCCCTCAATCAACTCCATCACAAAATAAAGCGGACAACTCGGATCCTCGAATTTCTCGGTGTTGTCTTCCAGGACCTTCGGCACTTTGCCGCCAGCATTATGAAGAACTTTGAGGTTGATTACTTCTTGCGCCATTCTTCCGCGTGCTTTGCCATCTCTTGCCTTATGAGCTTTGAGCAGTTTGAGGACTGCTCGGGCAGGTTCGCCTGATACTGATTTCACGAGGAAAGTGTCCCCCTGACCGCCCCCATCGAGCGGCGCGATTTCGTTCCACTTTTCATTCCAAGGGCCATTTCCGATCATCGGGTAATTGTATGGCACCGACTCCCAATTGCCAGTTGATTTCTGTGAAGCGTTCGGAGCGGAAAGACCAGGCAAAAAGAAAAGTGGAAACGCGGTCAGGACTCACACGGCCACGGCACGGGTGCATGTTTGAAAACATTTTGATTTACGTGGAGTCAAGTTCTTAGACGTTCAATCCACCCAGCGATTTCGTCACGCCGCTCTTGCGTCCGGAGTTCCGAGGAACCAGCCGGGAATCTGTCCAAGATTCCTTGGAGAATCCGAGCCTGAACATCCGGTGGACTCTCGGTAAGAATCTTGATGAAGCGCACGCGTGTTGTTCCGTCGTAGTTAAATGGATCGATATCCAGATCGAGGTCAACGTAAAAGTCATGGTGTGTTCGATAGCTGAAGTCGCCGAGATAGCCACTGCTCACTCCGATGTAGCGGTTCACAAGTTTATTGACTTCCAACCGCGTCAACGGTCCACTCGGACTCGAGCACTCGTTCGTGTTCGGCGCGCTGAATGAGTTGGCGGTCGTTTCAGTGCGTGGGGACGCACTTCGCACGTTGGCGACTTCCACCATCAGCACGCGCTTCAGAATGTGTAATGCGCCGATTCCTGGCGAATAGAGCTCCTTCACAGCCATCCCACAGGAAATTGGAAAAAAGTGTTGGCTTGACCATTTGAACCTGCCACAAGGCAGGCATGAAAAACAAAAAAATCAAACCGACACGGTCCCGGTTTAACGTTTTGCGCCAGATTTGCAATCTCATTCCTGCGCATGAAGTCTCCAAAATAGCGCGGGAGACCGGGGCTCTGGATAAGTCGCGCACCTTCAGTCCGTGGAGTCACACGGTCAGTTTGCTGGACGCGCAACTCACCCATTGCATCGGACTCAACGATCTGTGCGACTCGCTGCAATTGCATTCCGGGCCGCTGTCCACTTTGCGCGGCGCCAGCGCCCCCAGCCGCAACGGCCTCTCCCACGCCAACCGGGAGCGTCCGGCCCAGATGGCCGAACAACTCTTCTGGCGGGTCCTGGAGCATTTGAAAGCACAGACGCCCGGCTTTGCCGCGGGCCAGCGCCGTGGCCCCGCCTTCCGTTTCAAGATGCCCATCCATGTGATTGATAGCACGACCATGGAACTGGTGGCCAACTGCCTGGACTGGGCCAAGCACCGCCGGCGCAAGGCCGCCGCCAAAACCCATATGCGGTTGAATCTGCAGAATCTTTTGCCCGGTTTTGTCATTGTGGACACTGCCGCCGAGCACGACAACCGACGGGCGCGGGAACTGTGCGCCGACTTGAAGAGCGGCGAAATCGCCTTGTTCGACAAGGGTTATGTGGACTTCGGCCACTTGCGGGATTTGGACGGGCGCGGGGTCTTTTGGGTGACGCGGGCCAAGGAGAACATGGGCTATGAGGTGGTGCGGAAAATGCCCGCCTCCAGAGACCCGAAGATTTTGCGCGACGAAGTGATCGTCCTGAGCAACGAGAACAAACCCGCGCCGGAGTTGATGCGCCGGGTGGTGGCGCTGGTCGAGATTGATGGAGAGGAACGGGAAATGACCTTCCTGACCAACAACCTGGAGTGGAGTCCGCGCAGCGTGGCCGACCTTTACCGCTGCCGCTGGCAGATCGAAGTCTTCTTCAAACAAATCAAGCAGACCTTGCAGTTGGCGGATTTTCTGGGCCACAACGCCAACGCCGTGCGCTGGCAGGTGTGGACGGCGCTGTTGACCTACGTGCTGTTGCGCTACCTCAGTCACCTCTCCAACTGGGCGCACAGCTTCACCCGGCTGTTCACGATTTTGCGGGCGGCGCTCTGGGAGAAATATGATCTGCTCAATTTGCTGGCGTGCTATGGGACAGCAGGCGGCAGCTTTCGCCACTTGGCGCGGCCCGAGCAGGCGTATTTCCCCGGCTTCCAATAAAGCTATGGGACAGCACACGCGCCCAAACAGGCGCATACCAAACCCAAAAGCCAAACTCGGAAAAATCAAAATCTCATTTTACCCCGAAGACCAATTAAACCCTTGCAAATGAACAGGTCAGCACCAGACTTTTCCCCTTATGAGACGGGTGTGGAGCTCCTTCAAATTGGTTTCGGTGACTTTCAACTTTGAGCCATCTTGCCAGAAGGCGTAGGCCGAATTCGCCAATCGCTTGTACGCTTCGAAGTCGATCTTTCGCGCAGTCGCAGCGAGGCAAAGGATTTCGTGGGCATGGTTGAAGCCTCGCAACCACTCGCCGTCAATTTGCCAAGCCTGTTCAGCGGCACTCTTTGGCGACATGAGGAACACGGTGTCGAATCCCGCAAGGCAGTGGATGATCTGGTTACAATAAGCCAGAAGTTCTTCCGCGCTTGCCCTCGCATATCCTGAGATCAGGTTTTCGTCTCCTTGGTTAGCGGAGGCGCAGATACCACGGTAATGGTCGTTGTCTGATAGTGGCCACGTTTCTGGTTGACGGCAGGCTTCGAGGAGTTTCGGATAATCCTGCTCGCGGTCTGCCGCGAGCCAGTTGATGTAAAGGAATTGCGCCAGGGAGCCTTTGATGGGGGCTTTGTCGAGCCGAAGAGGGATGAAACGGCGCTCCTTGTTCAGCGGGTCGCGAAACCGGAAGGTGCCGGCCTCCAACTGCGCCCAGTCGGAGCCGAACGCATTCGCCGACATGCAGAGCACGAGCACGCGCGAGTGCTCCAGTCCTTCCTCGATCTTCGCCGGGATGCTGTCGCCTGGTTTTAGCACCCAGTCATCAAGCCAAACCTTCAGCCCGTCGTTCCTCAACCGCTCCGCGACATCACGAACAACCGCTTTTTCCTTCGTGCTGTGGCTCAGGAAAACATCATATTGGAAATCCAAGGACACGATTTGATATTATGGCTGTGCATGTAGTTGGCAAGGAATTCAGTATGCGCCGTTTTTTAAGATTGGTCATTGATGTGAGCGAAATAAACCGGTCTCGCCTCACGGCATTTTTGTGGTTATTTCCATAAACCCTCACCTCACCCTGACCCTCTCCCCTCCCATCGGATGGGAGCGGAGAGGGAACAGGCGACGGACACGAATTCTTCCACGGAGGTCTGTCGAGCGACGGCAGATTGGTGGACACCTGCCAGAAATATAATATGCCCCCTCCGTTGACTCGGTTGCCTCCGGTTGCATCCCCTGTTCTTCCTTCTGCCTTGATACTTTCTCCCCTTTCCCCCTTGACACCACCTGGGTTAAATGCTAATTTGGCATAGTGAGAAGAGGGAAGGTGCCAGTGGAATCAGACGGGGACGGAAGCAAGACAGGCTTCCGCCAGCTAAGAATTCAACAGAAGCAATCGAAGTTTTCCCTTCCCTCTCCCCGGTCCTCCGTCCAGTCCTCCGAACTGTCCGCCACAGCCTTGGCGAAGGTGGAAGCTTTAGCGGTGGTGGAAGGCCCGGCGAAGGTGCAAGGCCCGGCGCAGGAGGATGCATTTGTCCCGCGCCGGTCAAACCGGTCAAACCCATCGCTGTCCAGCAACGTGAGCGATAAAAATGTGGAAGACCCTCACCTGCAAGGTGTTGCTGAGTCATTGGGATGTGATCGAAGCAGTCGCGGTCAAACCCAGTCAAACCATGTTTTCAACCTTGACCATGTCCTCCCTGTTGTCCGCCATGATTTTAGCCACGGCGGAAGATTTGGGGTCGGAGGAGTCAAGTCGCGACTTCGCTCTGCTCTTTTTGACTTGTCTGCCGATCTCCGATGCAACATGGTTTTTGCCAGCGTGACTTAATCCGACTTTGCGATGTCCTCCCCGCAACCCAACCTCCGGTTAGACCAGGCCCTCGTCCAGCGCGCCCTTTGTCCCAGTCGCGAAAAGGCCCGGCGCGCCATCCTGGCCGGGCAGGTCCTGCTCCGCGGGCAGACCGCCAAAAAACCCAGCGACCTGGTCAAGCCGGCAGACGATCTGGCCCTGACCGTCCCGGAACGCTACGTCAGCCGGGGCGGCTTCAAGCTCGAACACGGCCTGCGCCATTTCCAACTGGATGCGCGCGGCCTGACCGCGATTGACCTCGGCGCTTCCACCGGCGGATTCACCGATTGTCTCCTGCAAAACGGCGCGGCCAGAGTCTTCGCGGTGGACGTGGGCCGCGGCCAGCTTGCCTGGAAACTGCGCCAGGATCCGCGCGTGGTCGTCATGGAACGGACCAATGCGCGCCACCTCACCCGGCAAAGTTTCCCCCCGCCCTTCACCGGGGCGGACCTGGTGGTGGCCGATTGCGCCTTCATCTCGTTGCGCAAGATCTTTCCCGCCGCCGTTGCATTGTTGCGCCGTTCGGGTAAAATCCTCGCCTTGGTGAAACCCCAATTCGAAGCTGGCAAAGCCGAAGCGGACCGGGGCGCGGGCGTGATTACCGACCCGGCCATTCACGCCCGGGTGCTGCGCGAATTGCGCGAGTTTCTCGCCGCCGACTCCGGCGTGCTCTGGCAGGGCGAGACGGAATCACCCCTGCTTGGCCCGGCCGGCAACAAGGAATTTCTGGTGCTGCTTGAAAAGACATCCTGAAAAAATCCATCGCATCGGGTTGGTGGCCAATGTCGCCAAACCGGCCGGCCGCGCCGCCCTGCGGGGCGCCGCCGCCCTCATCGCCCGCCACGGGCGCATCGCCGCCGCCGAGGAAAGCACCGCCCGCCAGGCGGGCCTCAAATGCCCGACCTTTGCCAGCGCGACCGAACTGGCCCGCCACTCCGATCTGCTCCTGGTCTTCGGCGGCGACGGCACCATTTTGCGCGCGGTGCGCGAAAGCGACGGCTGCCAGACCGCCATTCTGGGCATCAACGTGGGCCGCCTTGGTTTTCTCAACGCCGTGGCCGCCGGCGACCTGCCCGCGGCCTTGCAAAAGATTTGGGACAACGACTTCGTCATCGAGCGGCGTCCGCTCCTGGCGGCGACCGGGCGGTGCCAGGGCAAAACGATCCAGTCCTGCGCACTCAACGACATCGTCATCAGCCACGGGGCCGTCTCCCGAGTGATTGAACTGGATGTGAGCGTGAACGGGGAAGCGCTGACCCAATATCGCGGCGACGGCCTGATCGTCAGTTCGCCGACCGGTTCGACCGCCTATTCTCTTTCCGCCGGCGGGCCGATTGTCAGTCCGACGGCGCAGGTCTTTGCCATCACTCCGATTTGCCCGCATGCCCTCTCCAATCGTTCCGTCATCGTCAATGCCAACGCCACCGTGGAAGTCAAGGTCTTGAGCGAACAATTGGAAATCATCGTGGCGGCGGACGGCCAGATGCAAGCCACCATGGGCTGCGGCGACGTTGTCACCATCCGCCGCGCCCGCCGCCCCGTCCGCCTGCTCCACCTGGGCGGCTGGTCCTTTTTTGACACCGTCCGCCGCAAATTGCACTGGAGCGGCTCATCCGTCTAAAACCGGATGCGTCAACAAGAATTATCGGAGCTGTGAGCGCAGAAGCCGAAAAGCCAGCCATCCCGCCGCCGGAGCGGGAGCCGCCGGCGGCGGCGCCGGTGGCCCGGCAGCCGTTGAGCTTTGGCGGAGTGGCCGCGTTTTCGCAGGCGCCGTGGCGGCGGTTGTTCCTGGCGCAGGCGCTGGCCGCCCTGCTCTGCGCCGCCAGCGCCGTCTGGTTTCTGGGACACTGCTATGCCCCCGTCATCACGCAGGAGATCCAAAAGATGCCGGAAGGGGCCGGCCTGGCCGGCGGACAACTGGCCGGCCTGCCCGGCATGGCGATTTCTGAAAACAAGTTTCTCTCCCTCGCCATCACCGCCGATGACGCCGCCGACCTGGATCAAAGCGCCGACGTGCAAATCGCGCTGCGCCGGGACCACCTGGAGATTTCTTCCCTGCTGAGTTCGGCGCTGGGCTCGCTGGAGTTTGATTACGGCAACCAGTCCGCCCTGGATTTGAGCCGGTCGCGCCTGGAGCCTTGGTGGGGCGCCTGGCGGCCGGTGGTTTTAGTCGGGGCGGGCCTGGCGGTGGCCGTTTGGCTTTTGCTGCTCTGGGCCACGCTGGCGTGGATTTACTCTCCAGCCGCAAAACTGGTCGCTTGGTTTTGTGATCGGCGGTTGTCCTGGCCCGGCGCATGGCGGCTGGCCTGCGCTGCGTTGCTGCCGGGAGCGGTCTTGCTGGCCCTGGGCCTGCTGTTCTACGGCTGGCAGATGGTGGATATCTTTGGACTTGGTTATTTTTGGACTGTCCATTTATTGGTCGGTTGGGTTTACGTGCTGGCGGCGCCCGCCTTCGCGCCGCGCTTATTTTCCCCCAAAGAGATTCGCAACCCGTTTCGCCCCTGATATTTGCGCAAACAGGCTGTTTTCGGGCCGTCCCAGAAAAGTGAGATAATCCCCGCTGGCACGACGGTTGCTGATTCACGTTGGTTTGCACAGTTAACCGGACGCTGAAAACAGCCGATAAGGAGACACGGCCTCGAGCAAACGAGACGAATTTATGGAACGCAACTTAGAACAACGCAAACAGTACGACGAACCTTTCAAACAAGCCGCCGCCCATTTCTTCCACCACAGCGGCCGGAGCCTGGAAGAAGTCTCCACCGAATTGGGCCTGGCTGCGGCTGACCTGCGGACTTGGAAGCGGAAATACCCGCCGCCCCCGGCGCAAAAAACAGCCGCCAAGCCGCTCAACCCCGTCAGCCAACTCCGGGCCGAGAACCAGGCCTTGCGGGACGAAATCGTGCATTTGAAGGTGCAGTGGGAGGTTCTCAAAACCACCCTCGGCATCCTGTCGGCCAGCGCCAGCCCGAAGGAGAAATCTGCTTGACAATGTTATGAGAAAAGCACCGCGAAATTTGAGCGTGGAGGACCAGGTGCCATTTCGGCCCGTTGGCTTCTCTCCGCCAAAACCGGCCCATTTCACCCTCTTGCTCAGCCTGCACCGGGACCAAACGGAGGAACCCCGCAAAATACCCGTGGAGCATCTTCCCAGCCCGCGCAGCCCCATCCTTTTCAAGGTGGCGGCCATGGAGACCTATTCCAGCAACACCCCGCGCCTGAACCGCCGCCGCCAATTCTACGGCCGCTTCCGCTCCGCCTGATACCCCGTGCCGACTGGCGCCGCCCGTCGCTCCCTCTTCGCCGCCTCTCCGCCTTGGTTGCTGATCCGCGCCGTCTTTCCTTGCTTGGTCACCTTTTGC
This sequence comes from uncultured Verrucomicrobiae bacterium, assembly GCA_963707025.1. Classification (GTDB taxonomy): domain Bacteria; phylum Verrucomicrobiota; class Verrucomicrobiia; order Limisphaerales; family Palsa-1400; genus JBEKOF01. Next base: position 617,302 of record CAVPOM010000018.1, read on the forward strand.
CCAGGCAGGACATTACGCTAATAAAGGGCTTGCTCTGACGGATGATCCCGCACTTTTGCAAGGCTGCGGCGATGGGTCCTTTTACCATTAAGAGGCTTGGCCATCGCCGCTTGCCGGCGGCGGGTTTCCGTCCGCGCCGCCGCCGTCCAAGTCAATGAGAATGTCGCGCGGCTCGGCGCCTTTGTTGGGGCCGACGATGCCGCGCAGTTCCAGTTCGTCCATGATGCGGGCGGCCCGGGTGTAGCCCAGGCGCAGACGCCGTTGCATGAGGGAGACGCTCGCCTTCTGCTCGCTGCGGATGATCTCGATGCACTGCTGGATCAGTTCTTCATCCTCGCCGCTGCCGCCGTTGTCGGCGTCCAGGTCGTCGGTGGATTTCTGGAGTTGTTGATGAATCTCCACTTCGTAGGTCGGCTTGCCCTGCTTGGCGATAAAGGCCACGATTTTTTCCAGTTCCCCGTCCGTGATCAACGCGCCTTGCACGCGGATTAATTTGGCCGAGCCGGGCGGCAGGTAGAGCATGTCGCCCTTGCCCAGCAGTTTGTCGGCGCCCATGCCGTCCAAAATGGTGCGGGAATCCACCTTGGCCGCGACCTGGAAAGCGATGCGGGCCGGGATGTTGGCCTTGATCACGCCGGTGATGACGTCCACGCTGGGCCGCTGGGTGGCGACGATGCAGTGAATGCCGGCGGCGCGCGCCATTTGGGTGATGCGGGCGATGGCCATTTCCACATCCGCCGGCGCGACCAGCATCAAGTCCGCCAATTCGTCAATCACCACGACAATGTAGCTGAGATAATCCGGGATGACGATTTCCTCATCGCGCGGCACCACGATCTCTTCGTCCAATTCCACGGCGAAGCCGTCTGAGCTGACCTCGACCTTTTCCTTTTTGGCCAGGAGGGGCAGCACCGGTTGAGTCTGGGGCAGGGGTTTATGCTTGGGCCGTTCGTTGAAGGAACGGATGTTGCGCACGCCGACTTTGGCAAAGATCTGGTAGCGTTTTTCCATTTCATTCACCACCCAGCGCAGGGCGAGGATGACCTTTTTTGGGTCCGTCACCACCGGCACGACCAGATGAGGCAGGGCGTTGTATTGCTGGAGTTCCACCACCTTGGGATCAATCATGACGAAGCGGAGTTTGTCGGGCGGGAAGCGGTAGAGGAGCGAAGTGATGATGGCGTTGATGCAAACCGATTTGCCCGAGCCGGTGCTGCCGGCGATGAGCAAGTGGGGCATTTCCGACAGGTCGGCGATGATGGGCAGCCCATAGACGTCCTTGCCCAAGGCCACGGGAATGCGGGCTTTGGTGGCGCGCCATTCCTCCGATTCGAACAGGTCCCGCACGATGACCTTGGTCTTGACGGCATTGGGCACCTCCACCCCAACGGAGCTTTTGCCCGGCACCGGCGCGAGAATGTTGATGCGCTCGGCCTTGAGGGCGGCGGCGATGTTGTTGCTCAAGGCCACGATTTTTTCCAGCTTCACCCCCGGGGCGGGATGCAGTTCGTAGCGGGTGATGGTCGGACCCTTGGTGATGTCGCCCGGGGAAACCTCGATGTCGAACTGGGCCAGGGTCTGCTGCATGAGACGGGCATTGGCCATCAATTCCTCTTTCGTCTCCGTCGGCTTGAGTGTGGTGTCGGCGCTTTGCAGGAAGTCCAGGGGCGGCAACTGGTAGTTCCCGATTTTCGGCGCGGCGGCCACGGTGATCGGTTTGGGCTTGCGCGGGGCGGATTTGGTTTTGGCCGCCGACGGCGGGACGGAGGCCGCGCCCGCGCCTTCGGGAACAGAGGCGGCCACGGCTGGCGCGCCGGCCTCCGGGACAGCCGCCTCCACTTCGGGCCGGGGTTTGACGCTTTCCTTGCCGGGCGGTTCGACTGTCCCCGCTTTGCCAAGAATGTCCACGGTGGTGGCCGCGGCAACCTCCTTGGCCGGAATCACCACGCCCTCCTCCGCTGGCGCCGGCTCTTTGGGCGGTTCCTTTTCCTTGGCTTTCTTCGGCACCGCGGCCGGATTGGATTGGGGGACACTCAAATCGCGCACGGTGGGGACCGGCACCGGCTTCATGTCGGCGCCCAATCCGCTCGGACCGGCCACCGTGGCGGCTTTGCCGGATTTGTCCAACTGTTCCTGGAGCAGACGCGCCTGCTTTTCCAGCAAGCGCGCGCGGCGTTCGAGTTCATTCTCGCCGGCCAGGGCGGCAGCGGCGGCCGCGCTCCCGAAGCGGATGGCCCACCATTGGCGGCACCATTGCCCCAGCCTGAAATTGGTCAGATAGAGAAGGCTGATGAGATACAATCCCGCCAAAACGATGCTGCCTCCCACCTTGCCGATGTAGCGCAGACCGTGACGATAGAAAAACTGGCCGACCAGACCGCCGCTGCTGGGAATTTCGAGGCGGGCTTGAGCCCATTTGTCGAGGCCGGGACCGGTCTCGAACATGCTGAGCAGCCCCATGCAGCAGACGATCAGAACCGCCCCCCAAACCCAGCGCTGTTGCAAATAAGAGAGAAACCCAACCAAATAACCCAGGCCGAACATCATGAGCAAGGCCGGGACCATGTAGGCGGTCAACCCAAAAGCCCAGAACAGCCAGAGGCCCAGGCGCGCCCCGACCGGTCCAATCAAGTTATTGAGCGGATTGTTGGTGGCGGTGTGATTGGCCGGAAGGTCTCTGGGATCGTAGGAAAGCAAGGCGCACAACAACAAAAGGCCTGTCAAACACAAGACGATGCCGATGACATCATTGACTCCATGCTGGTGCGAACGCGCTGCGTCTTTCCGAGGCATGAGCGCAGTCTAAAGTTGAATGCGCCGGGTGCAAAGAGCAAAGTTGCCGCGCCGCTTTGGCCGGCACGGCAACCTGTTCCACGCCAGAATCTTCATCCCGCCCAATCGCCGTCAACGGTCGCTCTTGCCACCGGGCGCTTCCTTGGAGTCTTTGGCATCTTTCGCGTCCCTGCCTCCAGGCACGCCACGCGTCCCGGCTTCCGGCCCGCCGCGCATGCCGGGTCCGCCGCGTTCCGGCCCGCCGGGAGGGACTGGCCCGCCTCTCCGCAGCTCTTCCGGCCGGCGGGGCGCATCGCGAGATTCCAGGCTCCGGCGCAGGGGATCGCCGGCGGGGCGCGACTGGATTTCCTTGACCCGTTCAATGGTGCGGGTTCTTTCCAGTTCCCGTCCCCGCTCAATTCGCGAGTCGCGGATGGCGATTCTATCCACCACCACGGCATGGTGCGAGAAGAGGGCGACGCGGTCGCGGCCCAGGCCATCAAAGACCAGCCGGCCGTCCACAAACCGGTGCTCATTCATCACCAGGCTGCCGCGAAACACCATCCCCATCCGCTCCCGCGGGAGGAGGAAGGGCCGGTAATCATGGTCCCAGAAATGGTCGTAGCCGATAAAGATATAGTCATCCGGCAGCAGGCCAAAATCCACATCCACCGCCAGGCCTCCGCGATACATCAAACCGACGCCCACTTCAAAGCGAGCGGCGGGCGGCAAGGGCGCCCAGCCGGCAAAGCCTTCGGCATGGCGCCAGGAAACCCAGGCCGGAGCCCAATCATAGCCGGGAACCCAGACCCAGCCGTAGCGAAAATCCCGCACCCACCGGCCATAATGAAACACGATGTCCCCGTAAGGAGCGTCGGAATGCCAAAACCATCCTGCATCGGTGTATTGCCACCAGCCCTGATTGAAGTAGGGCCGCCATCCTGGCATTTGGACCGCGTCGTTCGGTCTCCAGACCGGGCCGTAAGGGGGCACATCGTACCAATTGCCGAAAGGCCCGAGTTGATCCTGAAAATAATTCAGATTGATTTCCGATCCCGGCGGCGCGACGGGCCGCACGTAGGCGTCCGGCGGCGCCGGCATGGCCGGAGCCTGCGCCGGCATTCCGTACGGCGGCGGGGCTGGAGTGGAGGGCGGGGGCACGGGCACAGGCCCGCCGTAGGGCTGGGGCGCAGCCGGCTTCATCTGTTGCAACAAAGCGATGACATTGGCCGAGACGCCCTGGCTGTTGAGATAGAGAATGTCGTCGGCGCTCAAGGAGTAAGCCGCTCCGGAGTTTTTGATTTGCGCCATGATGATATCGTCCGGCAGGTGGGCCTGGGCCAATTTCACCACATCCAGCAAGGCCGGCGAAAGGTTGGCCGGGGCCGTTTGGGCGCGCCCCACGCTCTGCCCGCTCCAGCAAAGCCAGCCGAGGGCGAGGCAGACCGCGGCGGCGGCCATGGTTCTCTGCCACTTCGAGGTACCGTTTGTTTTCATAAAAATGCTTCCGTTTGGGAGCCTTCCCGGCTCCTCGCTTAAAACCGGTCAACTTGGCAACCGGACCAAGTCGTCCCACCAGCCAATACGCCACTGGCGGGAGAATCTTGCAACACAAAAAGTTTGAACGGGAGCGCCGGCGGCTCGTTCAATCGAGCAGGAGGGGTTTGAGGTGGCGTTGGTAGAGGTTTCGGGTGACGTTGCGGGCGACGGTCTGGGCGCAGGCGTCGAGCATGTTCAGGTAGCGCGGGCCGTGTTGGGCGGCGATTTTGTAGCCGACATGCAACAACTGGCGGACGTGCGGATTGAATTCCGGACAGCGCGGGTCGTGACGGAGCGCGGCGGCGAATTGCGCGGCGGTCCAGCGGGCGACTTGTTCCCTGGCCGGCAATTTGGCGGGGTCAATGTCAATGACCGAGGCGTAGGGGGCGCATAAATCGGCGCGGTGGCCGAGGGCCTGCGCGTAGATTTCCTGGGCGAGCGCGAGGCCGTCGCCGCCGGCTTCGGCCAGGCCGATCAATTCCTCCAGCCAGGTGGTGCCGGCGGTTTTGAGGTGGAGGCCGGCGTTGAATTTGGCCAGGGCGCGGCGGATGGGCTGGTAGAGGGAGAATTTGTCGCTGCCGGAATGGACGCTGAGCTTGAGGTTTTGCGGCAGGCCGTAATGTTTGACGGCAAAGGCGATGACGGCGAGGTCTTCGCTGAATTCCCGCTCGAACTGGCCGACATCGCCCACGTAATCCACGCCCTTGTTGAAGCGCCCGGTGAATTTTGGGGCGATGGTTTGCAGCGCGATTTTTTCATCGGCCATGGCCGCCAGGATGATGAGCAGTTCCGGCGGGGTCTGGGCGGTGCCGGTTTCGTCCATGGAAACTTCGGCGATGAAGTTGCCCGCGCCTTTGGCCTGGGCGATGTGCCGGAAAATCTTCCCCGCCTCCTGCACGGCGCAAAGATATTGGCCGGCCACGCGGGAGACTTCGGCGCGATTCAGCTCAAAGGACCGCTGGATGCCGGGGATTTCCAGGCGGCCGGCCAGTGCGGCATGACGGTCCACAAAGGCCCGCAAGGCGCTCTCCGGCGCGGGCCTGCCAATGGAGTCGGCGACGTCAATGGTGAAAAAGTCGGAAGAGTCGAGAAAGGCGTCCACCGTGTCCAGCCGGATGTGGTCGGCGTCCACATGCCACGGTTTTTTCCAGCCGAGTTGGGCGACGGCTTTGGCCGCCGCCTCCCGGACGCTGGCGGGCTTGGAGCCGATGATGAGATGTTCGCGATTGGATTTGTTCCAAACGGGGGTGACCTCGACGCCCTGGCCGGCGGCCAGGATGACGGCCTGCAATTGGGCCCCGGCCTGATGGGCAAACCGGTCGCCCATGCCAAAGGAAAATTTTCCGAGGGATGCGGAGTTGTTCATGGGCACGAGTTTAAAGATGGCCGGGAGGGTGACAACGCAAAACGCATCGCCAAAACTGGTGAAGGCAGGAAAGAACCTTGCCGGGCGGCGCGGGTTTTGGTTACGTTTTCCAAACTTGTGAATTCCAGCACGGCAAACCGGCCCGCCGCCAGCCATTACCGCTGGGTGATTTGCGCCCTGCTGTTTTTCGCCACAACGTTCAATTACCTTGACCGGCAGGTCATCAGCTACTTGAAGGATCCGATCTTCTGCGCGCCGGTGGCAGAGGGCGGCTTCGGCTGGTCGAACACGGACTTTGCGAATTTGACTTCCTTCTTCACCGCGTTTTACGCCGGCATGACCATCATCGCCGGCTGGGTCATTGACAAAATCGGCACAAAAATCGGACTGGCGCTCTCGCTCATCTTCTGGTCGGTGTTCGGCATGGCCAATGCCTTCGTGGGACGGCTGGTGACGATGCACATTCTGGTGCGCAGCGCCTTTGCCGTGGGCGAAGGCGGGAACTTCCCCGCTTCCATCAAAACGGTCGCGGAATGGTTTCCCAAACGCGAACGCGCCCTGGCCACCGGCATTTTCAACAGCGGCTCAAACTTCGGCGCGATGGTGGCCGCCCTCTTCGTTCCGTGGTGCCTGCTTTATTTCGGCGATGAAAGCGGATGGAAAATGGCCTTCATCATCACCGGCGCGGCGGGTTTTCTCTGGCTGATTTTTTGGTTCTGGCTTTATGAAATTCCCGCCGGACAAAAGCGGCTTTCCCAGGCGGAATTTGATTATATTCACAGCGACAAGGAGGATGCCACCACCGAGGAAAAGCCGGGCAAGGGCGTCTTCGGAAAACTTTTCTCCGTCAGGGGCCGGATTCCGCGCGGCGCTTTTTGGGGAACGATGATTCTGATCGGCATTTTGACTCTGTTTGTCTGTTTGATGACCAGCCTGATCGTGACTCACGGCGCGCATCTTTATGTTCCCGGTTTGGGTGTCAAGGGTATTATTGACAACATCTTTGTCATCCCCGATGCCAGTTTTTCCATGATTGTTCATGGCAGGATTAATGCTTATGACAATCTCAACATTTTTGCCCTGGCCTTTCGCCTGGCCTGGCTGTTGGTCGTGGCCTGGATCGCCATTGCTCTGCAAATAAAGCGATGGCATGACCTGGAAAAAACCGGCTGGCTTGTCCTGATCAACCTCGTGCCGGGCGTTGGAAGCGTGGTATCGCTCCTGGTTTTGGGATTCTGCAAAGGCAGTTCCGGCTCGAATAAATTCGGCAACGAAGGCAGCCCCGGGTTGCTGGGTTACCGGCAAACCTGGTCGTTTTTCTGGGGGAAATTTCTCACCGACGGCGTGTGGTGGTTCTACCTTTTCTGGCTGCCGGATTATTTGAACAAGCAATTTGGCATGACCAAGGAGCAGGTCATGATGCCGACGTTCATCGTTTACGGAGTCTCCATTGTCGGCAGCGTTTATGGCGGCAGCATTCCCATGACGCTCATTAAGAAGGGCATGGCGGTTTACAAGGCCCGCATGCTGGCGATGTTCCTCATCGCCCTGGCTCCGCTGACCGTTTTGGCGACACAGTATTTTGGCAACGTCGGCGAGTTTGGGAAATGGGCCGCCGTGCTGGCCGTCGCGACGATTTGCATCGGCGCCGCCGCGCATCAGGCCTGGTCCGCGAACCTGTTCACCACCGTTTCCGACATGTTCCCGAAAAAGACGGTCGGTTCGGTCACGGGCATTGGCGCCATGGCCGGCGGCCTGGGCGGCGTGGTGGTTCAGCAACTCGCCGGCGGCCTGACCGATGCCTTGAAGGAGAATCCGCAGACCGCCTACCTCGTCATGTTCCTTGTCTGCGCCTTGAGTTACCTCGTCGCCTGGGGAATCATGAAAGCGCTCGTGCCACGCCACCAACCCATCACAGATTTATAAAATCTTCCGCTGAAAAACAACAGCCCGCTGCGGCAGGCCGCTGCCACGGGCTGAATTTTTCGCAGCGCGATCAGGCGGGAAATGCGAAATAATTTTTGGCGTTGCGGTGACAAACGTCCCTGACAAGGTTCTTCAGCCAGTCGCGGCGGTCGGGGAGGCGGCCGGTGGCGACCTCGGAGCCGAGGATGTCGCAGAGGATGCGGCGGAAGTATTCGTGGCGGGGATAGGAGAGGAAAGAGCGCGAGTCGGTCAGCATGCCCGGCGAAGCGGCTGAGCAATCCCAGGTTTGACAGCGCGTTGAGTTGGGCGCGGATGCCGTCCTCCTGATCCAGAAACCACCAGGACGAACCATACTGCAGCTTGCCCGGAATGGAGCCGTCCTGAAAACTGCCGGGCATGGCGGCGAACAAATGGGTGTCGGCCGGATTGAGATTGTAGAGGATGGTTTTGGGGAGCTGGTTGCGGCTGTTCAAACGGTCCAGGTAGCGGACCAGCCCTGCGGCCTGCGGAAAATCGCCGATGGTGTCGCAGCCGGTGTCGGCGCCCAGGAGCGCGGCCATGCGGGTGTTCGGGTCGCGGCAGGCGCCGAGGTGAAGCTGTTTGGTCCAGCCTTTTTCCGCGTCGAGCGCGCCAAAGAATTCCATCATGAAGGAGGCAAACCGCTCGGCGTCCGCCGGCCTCGCCGCCCGGCCCTTGAGGGCGGCGGAAAAAATGGCGGCGGCTTGTTTTTCCGTGCAATCCAGCGCGGGCATCTGGTTGAGGCCATGATCGGACAAGCGTTCGCCCCGGGCATGGAAAAAGGCGTGCCGGCGGTCCAGGGCCTGGAGAAAACCCTTGAAGGTGTCCGCGCCCGCGCCCGCCGCCTGGCTGAGGCGCTTGGTCCAGGGCTGGAAGCGTTCGGGCTGGCCGACGCGCAGGGCGTTGTCCGGGCGGAAGGCGGGCAGCACTTTGACCCGCCAGGCGGACCGGGCGATGGCCTGGTGGTGTTCGAGGGAATCGGCGGGATCATCTGTCGTGCATATTATTTCGACGTTCATGCGTTCGACCAGGCCGCGCGCCGACCAGCCCGGCCGGGCCAGGAGGCGGTTGGCCTCGTCCCACACGGCCGGGGCGGTGGTTTCGTCGAGCAGGGCCTTGATGCCGAAATAGCGGCGCAATTCCAGGTGGGTCCAAAGAAAGAGGGGGTTGCGCAGGGTGTGGGGCACGGTGGCGGCCCAGGCCTGGAATTTTTCGCGCGGGGTGGCGTCCCGGCCGGTGATGAGGCGTTCGGGCACGCCGTCGGCCCGCATGGCGCGCCATTTGTAATGGTCGCCTTCCAGCCACGGTTCGTGGAGATTTTTGAAGCGGCGGTCCTCCGCCAAGTCGCGCGGCGACAGATGGCAATGATAATCAATGATGGGCTGGGCCGCGGCCGTGCCATGGTAGAGCTGGCGCGCCAGCGGGTTGGAGAGCAGAAAATTGCGGTCGCAAAATTTCATGTTTTCAACGGGTCAAATGGACACGGCATCAAAGCCTCCATCTACAATAAGTTCAGCGCCGGTCATAAAGCTGCCGGCCTCCGAGGCCAGGAGCAGGGCCGCCCCGGCCAGCTCGGGCGGCTGGCCGAACCGGGCCATGGGCGTTCTGGCCAGGATGGCCGCCACGCGCTCCGGGCTGAGCACCTGGCGGTTTTGTTCGGCGGGAAAGAAGCCCGGCACCAGGAGGTTGACCCGCACGCCCCGGGCCGCCCATTCGCGCGCCAGATTTTTGGACAGATTATGCACCGCCGCCTTGGAGGCGGAGTAGGTGAAGACGCGGGAAAGCGGGGTGAGCGCCGAGGCCGAGCCGACGTTGATAATGCTGCCGGAGCCGCGTTCCACCATGTATTTGCCAAAGACCTGGCAGGCGAGAAAAAGGCCCTTGAAGTTGACGGACAGGATGCGGTCCAGCTCCGCCTCCGCGATGTCGAGAAAGGGGGTGGCGGAATTGACGCCGGCGCCGTTGACCAGAATGTCCACGCCGCCGGTTTTGGCCAGGGTGTCGCCCAGCAGTTTGTCCAGGCTGGCCTTGGAAGTGGTGTCGCAAGCCAGAAAGTCCGCTTGGCCGCCATCGGCGGCAATTTGGGCCAGGCGCGTTTTTGCTTTCTGGGCGTCGCGGCCGGCGAGCACGACGGAGGCGCCGGCTTGGGCGAAGGCGGCGGCGATGGAGCCGCACAATTCCCCGGTGCCGCCGATGACCACGGCGACTTTGCCGCGCAGTGAAAATAGTTCGGCCGGAGTTTTCATTGTCAAAGAGTCTGTGCCATTTCCCGGCGGAATGCAATCCGCGGGTCAGAAGGCGCCGGAGAGACGGATGGATTCATCGTTGGAGTGGTGGAATGGTGGAAGAAATGCAGAATGCAAAATGCAGAATGCAAAATGGATTCGGAGAGCGGCAATTTTATCCGTGCCATCCTGGATAACCTGAGCGCCGCGGCTGAAGCGTTGGAGTGGTGGAGTGGTGGAAGAAATGCAGAATGCAAAATGCAGAATGCAAAATGGATTCAGAGAGCGGCAATTTTATCCGTGCCATCCTGGATAACCTGAGCGCCGCGGCTGAAGTGTTGGAGTGGTGGAGCGGCGGGGCCACGCCGGCTTCGTCCACCGTGGCAATGTGTTCGTCGTCGGCCCCCACGCCGAAGGCGGCATAGAAATCCTGCGCCATCGGGCCGAGGTGCGGCGTGGCGGCGCGGTTGGGGTAGTGCCAGTGGCGGCAGGCTATGGCCGTCGCCTGCCTTTATTTCCTCTGGTTTGCGGCGGGCATAGACCGCCGTTAGAATCGTGGACCCGAACCATTAGCGATGCGCTTGGGGACGCAACCCGGAGGCGGGCGGGACGCGCGCGCTCCCAGAGAAGGCGCCCATCAGGGGAAGCAGCGTGCGCCTTTCCCTTTTTTTGGCGCTTCTTTGCCTTGGGCAGGATTTCCGCGATTCAAACGGTTGCAAATTGGTCATGGAGCGTGGGTCATTTGACCAGTTCATGGAGCGGATTTATCACCTTGATTCCGGTGATAGAGGAGGAGGAGGAGACGCCCCGCCCATCGCAGGATTGGACATTGCGCAGGATTGACCGGGCTGGACAAAGGCGGTACACCCATGGCATGAAAAAAATAATCGTCAAACCCGCGGGCGGCGCGGCGGCCGTCGGGCCTTACAGCCAGGGCGTGCGCGCGGGGGATTTCCTTTTTTGCGCGGGGCAGATCCCGCTGGTTCCGGAGACGGGCCAGATGGTCGGCCACGACGTGCAGGCGCAGACGGAACGGGTTTTGGAGAATGTCAAAATCATCCTGCGCGACCAGAAGCTGGATTTCGGGCAGGTGGTCAAAACAACGGTTTTCCTGACGGACCTGGCGGATTTCACCGCGATGAACGAGGTTTATGCCCGCTATTTCAAGGCGGATTTCCCGGCGCGTTCCACGGTGCAGGTGGCGGCGCTGCCGCGCGGGGCGAAGGTCGAGATCGAGGTGGTGGCGCATTATGATTGAAGCAAGTGAATGAACCCTGCCGTTTATTTTTTGACCGGGCTGGCGGCCGGCGCGGTGGTCTTCTGGTGCCTGGGGTTTTTTTTCGGGCGGCGGTCCGGCTGGCCGGCGGACCACCGCCTGGAGGAGGAACTGCGGCAGCAGGCGCAGCAGCGGGAAAAGGAACTGGGGGAGGCCCGGCAGCAACTCAACCAAGCCGGCGCGGCGGCGGCGGCCTTGGAGGCCAGGCGCGAGGCGGCGGAGCGGTTGCTGACCGAAAGCCGGGAGCTCTACGGGCAAAACCTGCGCTCGGCCAAGGAGGGGCAGGACAAGGCCTTGGCGGATTTGCGCGAGGCCTTCCAAGCCCTGAGCGCGGAGGCGCTCAAGCAAACGGCGCCGCAGTTTTTGCAACTGGCCAATGAAACGCTGGCCAAGTTCCAGGAGTCGGCCAAAGGGGACCTGGCCCAGCGCCAGCAAGCCATCGCCACACTGGTGCAGCCGTTGAAGGAGCAGTTGGAAACCTACCAGAAGCGCCTGCAACAAAGTGAAACCGCCCAGGCGGCGACTCTGGGGGAAGTCAAGAAACAGATCGAAGGACTGGCCCAAAACAGCCAGGCCCTTTCCAGCGAGACCCTGCAGTTGCGCCTGGTGCTCAGTTCCAACCAGGCCCGGGGCCGCTGGGGCGAGGAAACGCTGCGGCGGGTGGTGGAGGCGGCCGGGATGAGCGCGCATTGCGATTTCCGCGAGCAAACCCAGTCTGGGGAGAGCAAGCCGGACCTGACGGTGCATCTGCCGGGCAACCGGATCATCATTGTTGACTCAAAGGTGCCGGATTTGGATTTTCTCAAGGCCATTGACACGGCCGACCCGCGCCAGCGCGGCGAGGCCCTGGCCGCCCATGCGGCCAAGTTGAAGAGCACGATCCGGGACCTGGCCGGGCGCGATTACCCGCGCCAGTTTCCCAACGCCCTGGATTACGTGGTGCTGTTTTTGCCGGCCGAATCGCTCTTCAGCGCCGCCCTGGAGGGGGACCGCGATTTGATTGTCTGGGCGGCGCAACGGCGGATCATGCTGGCCACGCCGGCCTCGCTCATCGGCCTGTTGCGGGCCGTGAGCGTGAGCTGGCAGCAGCAGGCCCAGAGCGAAAATGCGCGCGAGATTGCGGCGGCGGCGCAGGAGCTGTTCAGCCGCGTGGTCAAGCTCATGGAACATTTCGAGCGCATCCGGGGCGGGCTGGAAAAGGCCAACGCGGCCTACAATGACGCGGTGGGAAGCTATGAGCGGATGGTGCGGCCCACCGGCGAGCGGCTGTTGAAACTGGGCGGCAACGCCGCCGCCAAGGGGCTGGCGGATATTCAGCCGTTGGAGGCCACCCTGCGGTTGCCCCCGGCGCCGCCATGAAACCGGCGGGGCGCCGCGACCCTGCCAAAAACCGGGATGCGCCCGCGATGCAAACGATTGCAAACTGTTCATTGAGAATTGGTCATTTGTCATCGGCATCCGGCCAAGGTCTTCCGATAACCAATAACAAATCTTCCATGACCAATTCTCAATCGAGTGATGCAAAGGCGCAACTCACTTTTTGGACGTTTCCCAGGCAGGGACGCCGTGCCGATTCGGAATCGGGATCAAGGCCGGCGCAACGCCGCGACCCTGCCAAAAACCGGGATGCGCCCGGCGAGCCAGGCCTTGCATTTTAAGTCTTGAACTGGCCGGGCGGGGTCACTACCCTCTGCCTGTAAATACTGGTGACAGGCCCCGAATTTACATTTCGGGGATTTTTATTGCCGCGGCGGCAAAGAGGGCGGACGGTTGCTTGGAGCATTTAAGGAAATTATGGCCAATACCATTTTAGTCGGCGCCCAATGGGGCGATGAGGGCAAAGGCAAGATCATTGATGTGCTGACCGAGAAGGCGGACATCGTGGTGCGCACCCAGGGCGGCAACAACGCCGGCCACACCGTGTTCCTGGGCAAAAAGAAATATGTGCTGCACCTCATTCCCTCCGGCATCCTGCGCCCGGGAAAAATTTGCGTGATCGGCAACGGGGTGGTGGTGGACCCGGTGAGTCTGGTGGCGGAAATAGACGAATTGCAACGGCTGGGGGTGCGGGTCAAACATTTGTGCGTGAGCGAGTCGGCCCATCTGGTGCTGCCCTATCACCGCGAACTGGATTCGCAGCGGGAAATGCTCAAGGGCAAAAATAAAATCGGCACGACCAAACGCGGCATCGGCCCGGCCTACGGCGACAAGGCGGCGCGCACCGGCCTGCGCATGATTGATCTGATCAACCCGGAGCGTTTCCGGGCGCTGCTCCGCCTCAAGATCAAGGAGAACAACGAGATCTTGCGCGCCTTCGGGGCCAGGCCGCTTTCCTTCGCCAGGGTCCACGCCGAGTACCGCGCGGCCGGGGACCGCTTGAAAGCGTTTGTCGCCAACACGGTGGTGCTGCTGCACGAGGCCACCCGGCGCAACGCCGAGATTCTTTTTGAGGGCGCGCAAGGGACCTTCCTGGATATTGATCACGGGACCTATCCGTTTGTCACTTCCTCCAACACCACCGCGGGCGGGGCCTGCACCGGCTCGGGCGTGGCCCCGCACCGCATGGAACGGGTGGTCGGCGTGATGAAGGCTTACACCACGCGCGTGGGCGAAGGTCCGCTCCCGACCGAGAGTCGCCGAAATCGCCGATATGTTGCACGGCATGGGCCGCGAATTCGGGGCGACGACGGGACGGGCCCGGCGTTGCGGCTGGTTCGACGCGGTGGCCACGCCACTATGCCACGATTATCAACGGGATTGACGAACTGGCCGTGACCAACCTGGACGGATTGGACACGGTGGAAACGATCAAGGTGTGCATCGCCTATCGCGCCGGCTCGGCCCGGCTGGATTATATGCCGGCGGACAGCGGGTTGATGGCCAGGTGCCAGCCGGTTTATGCCGAATTGCCCGGCTGGGGCGCGCCGACCTCGCACTGCCGCACCTGGAAGGATCTGCCCCGGCGCGCGCGCGGATATTTGAAGGCCCTGGCGGACTTGACGGGCGCGCGGCTGCGCCTGGTTTCGGTTGGCCCGGCGCGGGCCCAGACCATAGTTGTGTGAGGTTTGCTTATGGCGGGCGGGCCCCTTCATCTCAGCGCGCAGGCCAAGGCCACCATCCCCGGTCATGTCGCCATTATCATGGACGGCAACGGGCGCTGGGCCAAGCAACGCCATCTTCCGCGCGTGGAAGGCCATCGCCACGGGGTGGAGTCGGTGCGCGCGGTGGTGCGCGCCGCCGGCGAAGCCGGCGTCAAGCAACTGACCCTCTACGCCTTCTCGGTGGAGAACTGGAACCGGCCCAAGGACGAAGTGGACACCCTCATGCAATACCTGGCGCGGTTTCTCAAGACGGAGATCGGGGAACTGACCAAAAACAACGTGCGGCTGGACGTGATTGGGCAGATCTACCGCCTGCCCGAATTTGTGCAGGAGCAGTTGAAGAAAACCCAGGCCGCCCTGGCGCGCAACAACGGCCTGACCTTGATCCTGGCCTTGAGTTACGGGGGGCGCACCGAGATCGTCGAGGCGGTGCGCGGCATCGCCCAGAAAATCAAGGAGGGCCAGTTGGATCCGGCCGAAATCAACGAGTCCTTGTTTTCCCAGCACCTTTACACCCGCCATTATCCGGACCCCGACCTGCTCATCCGCACCAGCGGGGAGATGCGCATCAGCAATTTTTTGTTGTGGCAGATTTCCTACGCCGAACTGGTGGTGACGCCGACCCTCTGGCCGGATTTTCGCAAAGCCCAGTTTTTTGAGGCGCTGGAAGAATACACCCGCCGCCACCGCCGCTTCGGCCAGGTCTGAACTCCGGCAAATCCAAGCTAGACACCTGGCGCCGGTTCGTTAATTTTCCCTGCTGATGCCAGAACCTGCGCCAGCGCCGCCCTCCCCGCCGTCCAAGGCGGCCATCTTCCTGCGGCGTCTGACCAGTTTTGTCATCCTCTGGACCATTGTGCTGGTGGCGCTCTTTTCGCCCTACAAGATGGTGTCGGATTATTTTTTCCTGCTCATCCTGATGTTTCTGGCGGCGGCGGGTCTGATGGAGTTTTACGGGATGGTGGGCAAATTGGGGCATCAATGTTACGCCGGATGCGGCGTGTTTGCCGGCCTGCTCCTGCTGGCGGCCACGTTCGTGGATTGTTCGGGAGAATTGGGCCATGCCGCCGGACCGTCGCGGGTCAACGATTTTGAAAGCAGTTTTTTCATCCTTTTCGTCCTGGGATTGTGCATCCGCCAATTTGTTTCCCGGCACACCACCACCGGAATCGTGGCCATCGCCACCACGCTGTTGGGGCTGATGTACGTGCCCTGGCTGCTGAACTTCATCCAAAAAATCAATTTCTTCACTCCCAACGTGGAGGGCCATTATTACCTGCTCTATTTTGTGGTGGTGACCAAGTTCAGCGATTGCGGGGCTTACCTGGTGGGATCGCTCATTGGCAGGCATAAAATGATTCCCCGCATCAGCCCCGGCAAAACCTGGGAGGGCTTCGCCGGCGCGGTCCTTGTTGCCACCGCCGCCAGCGTGCTTTTTGCCTCTGTGGCGGGCGGGCATCTGGCCGGGATGACCCTGGGCCATGCCGTCATTCTGGGGGTGATGTTGGGCCTGTCGGCCGTGGTGGGCGATTTGATCGAATCCCTTTTTAAGCGGGAGGCCGGCTTAAAGGATTCGGGCCGTCTGTTTCCCGGCATCGGCGGAATTCTGGACTTGCTGGACAGTTTGCTCTTCAATGCCCCGTTGATGTATTTGTATTTGCGCCACATTCTGACCTGATGAAGAACGTAGTATTGCTCGGCTCGACCGGCTCCATCGGCACCAGCACCATCAAGGTGGCGCAGGATTTGCCCGACCGCATCCGCCTGGCCGGCCTGGCGGCGGGCCACAATGCCGAACTGCTCCTCCAGCAAACCCTGCAACATCGTCCGCGGGCCATATCCATCGGCGATCCGGTCCAGGCCGCGGGCTTGGAGAGCAGGCTCGGCGCTTCGGTCCAGGTTTTTTCGGGCGACGATGGCTTGCTCAAACTAGCCACCCTGCCGGGGGCGGACATTGTCTCTGATCGCGATTTCGGGCACGGCGGGTTTGCAGCCGGCGCTGGCGGCCATCCGCGCGGGCAAGGACATCGCGGTGGCTTCCAAGGAAATCCTGGTCATGGCGGGGGAGACGATCATGCGCGAGGCGCGCGAACATGGCGTGCGCGTCCTGGCGGTGGACAGCGAACATTCGGCCATTTTCCAATGCCTGGACGGCAAGCCCGCCGATTCGGTGCGCGCCCTTTGGCTGACGGCTTCGGGCGGTCCCTTCCGCGCCACGGCCAGGGAGGAATTTCCCGGCATCACGGTGGAGCGGGCCTTGCAGCATCCCTCCTGGGTGATGGGCCGGAAGATCACGATTGATTCGGCAACACTTTTCAACAAGGGCCTGGAAATGATCGAAGCCCGCTGGCTCTTCGACATCGAAATCGGCCGGGTGCAGGTGGTGGTCCATCCCCAGAGCGTGGTGCATTCCCTGGTCGAGTTTGTGGACGGTTCCATCATCGCCCAGTTGTCCACGCCGGACATGTGCCTGCCCATTCAATATGCCCTGACCTATCCGGACCGGGTATTGAGCAACCGGGTGCAAACGGACCTGGCCGCGCTGGGGCAACTGACCTTTGAGCCGCCTGACCCCGAACGGTTTCCCGCGCTCAAGCTGGCCCGCCAGGCGGGCGAGATGGGCGGGACCCTGCCGGCCGTCTTGAACGCCGCCAATGAAGTCGCCGTGGACGCCTTCATCAACCGGCGCATTAACTTTCCGCAGATCAGCGAGTTGGTGGCCCGCGTCATGTCCCGCCATGACGTGGTGAAACACCCGGACCTGACCCGCATCCTGGCGGCCGATCTCTGGGCGCGCGAAGAAGCGGGCCGTTGACGCGTGCCAGGCCAAGGGGTCGCCCATCAGGGCGGTTTAAGAAATTGTGCAGCCCTAGATGAGGATGGCAGGGCGCGCACTCCGTGCGCGCCGCGGCGGGCAACGGAGTGCCCGCCCTACCGCGTAATGCGGCGACAGTATTTGTGAAACCGCTCTTGGGCTTGGTGTCAACAGGCGAAACGATTTTGTCCTCAATTTTCTTTATTGAGTTCTTCCCGGGCCCCCATCCCTTTATCATTTATCATTTCCGCATCCCGCGCCACCAGCACCACAAACTCCCCCTTGGCCGGCCGCTGCTCCATCTCCAGCAACAATGCGGCCGGGCGGCCTGTCTTGAATTCCTCAAATTTCTTGGTCAGCTCCCGCGCCAGCACCACCTTTCTTTCCGGATACACTCCAGCCAGTTCCGCCAGCAGCTTCACGATCCGATGCGGTGATTCGTACAAAACCAGCGTGCCCGGAACCTCTTTCACCGCCTCAAGCTGGCGCCGCCGCCGACCCGGTTTATGCGGCAAAAATCCCAGGAAATGGAACTCGTCCGCCGGCAAACCGCTCGCGCTCAAGGCCGCCACCAGCGCGCACGGCCCCGGCACCGGCTCCACCCGGCACCCGCCCGCCAGCGCCCATTTCACCACCCGCTCCCCCGGATCGCTGATGCCGGGCGTTCCGGCGTCCGTCACCAGCGCGATCTTCTCCCCCCGCCGCAACCGCTCCACGATTTCCCGGCTGCGCGCCGCCTCGTTAAATTGAAAACAACTCAACATCGGCTTGGAAATGCCAAAGTGTTTCAGGAGCCGTCCGGTGTGGCGGGTGTCTTCCGCCGCCACCAGGTCGCACTCCTTGAGCACCCGCAAGGCCCGCAGCGTCACATCCTCCAAATTCCCGATGGGCGTCGCCACCAGGTAAAGCGTGCCCGGCCGCAGCGGCGGCAATCCGGACGAAACATCCTGCTCAATCCTGTCCTGGCTTTCTTCCATCATGGCTTCTTCATTTTGCCTTTTGCCTTTTGCCTGTGATCCTAGCACAATCCTGCTGTGAAACAATGCGTTGTCGTGCTGGATCTGGAAGGCGTGCTCGTGCCGGAAATCTGGATTTCCGTCGCCGAGAAAACCCGGATCCCCGAACTCCGCCGCACCACCCGCGACGAGCCGGACTACGACAAGCTCATGCTCGGCCGGCTCAAAATCCTCGATGAGCACGGCCTCAAATTGGCCGACATCCAGGACACCATCGCCACCTTGAAACCTCTGGACGGCGCGCTGGATTTTTTGCGCCAGCTCCGCGCCCTCACCCAGGTCATCGTCCTCTCCGACACCTTTGAAGAATTCGCCAAGCCGCTCATGCGCCAATTGGAGTGGCCCGCCATTTTCTGCAACCACCTGGTCATCGAGGACGGCAGAATCGCCGGCTACAAGATGCGCCAGCCCCAGCCCAAGCGCAGTTCGGTGACCGCCTTGAAAAGCCTGAACTATTTCGTCATCGCCGCCGGCGATTCCTTCAACGACACCGCCATGCTCCTGGAAGCCCACGCCGGTTTTTTCTTCCGCGCCCCCGCAGCGATCCGGGCGCAATTCCCCCAATTCCCGCCCTTGGAGAGTTACCCCGATTTGATGCAGGCCATCCAGCGGGCCATGGCCTAGAATTCTTCAATCCTCCTGCTTCATATCCCGGCTCATGAGGGACTGCACGGCCTGGCGGACATTCTTGTGTTCATAAAGCATGGCAAAGACTTCCCGCACGATGGGCGTCTCGATTTCCAGCCGGCCCGCCAAATGATGGGCCGCGCGCGCCGTCGGATAGCCTTCCGCCACCGCCACCGCGCCGGCCACAATGTCCTCCACCTTTTCCCCGCGGCCGACCCGTTCGCCAAAACGGCGGTTCCGGCTCAAGCGCGAAAAGCAGGTCACGGTCAAATCCCCCAACCCGCTCAAGCCGGAAAAGGTTTCCGCGCTGGCGCCGCAAGCCACCCCCAGCCGCCGGATTTCCGCCATGGCCCGGGTGATCAGCGCCGCCTTGGTGTTGTCGCCGAAGCCCAGCCCGTCCCCCACCCCGGCCGCGATCGCCACCACATTTTTCAACGCCCCGCCCAACTCCACCCCCAGCACATCGCGGCTGGTATAAACCCGGAAAGTCGGGCGATGGAAAAGAAGCTGGATTTTTTTGGCGAGGGCCGGGTCCGGATGCGCGGCCACAATGGCGCCGGGAATTCCCTGCGCCACCTCCAGCGCGAAACTCGGCCCCGACAACACCCCCGCCGCCGCCTCCGGCATGGTGGCGCGCAAAATGCCCGACATGGTCAGCCCCGTTTCATCTTCAATTCCCTTGGTCACGCTCACGGCAATTCCCCGGAACCAGGGAAGGCGCGCCGAGACTTCGCGCAGGAATTTCGAGGGCACAGCCACCACCAGGCACTCCCTGGCCGCCGCGGCCGCCAGCAGGTCCGGCTCGTAGCGCAATTGGGCCGAGAGTTGAATGCCGGGCAAAAAAACCTCGTTGCGCCCCGTGCGCTGCACCTCCCGCAGCAGGGCCGGTTCATTGCCCCACAGCGTGACCTCGTTGCCGTTTTGGCACAGCAAGTCGGCCAAAGCGGTCCCCCAAGCCCCGGCGCCGATGACCGTGACTTTCATGGCGAGGCCTGGTGTTTTTTGGCCACGGCGCGATTTTCCGTTCCGTCGAGCAGGCGTCGCATATTGGCCTTGTGCTTGTAAATGGCCAGCACGGCCAGGGCGGTCATCACCAAAGTCATTTTGCTCCCGTAGTGAAAACACCAGACGGCCACCGGCAACACGACCGCCGCCGCGATTGAAGCCACCGAGACATAGCGGGTGGAGACAAAAACAATCCCCCAAATCGCCAGGGTGGCCGCGCAAGCCACCGGCGCCCAGGCCAACCCCACGCCCGCCAACGTCGCGATCCCCTTGCCCCCTTTGAATTTGAGCCAGCAAGTATAGACATGGCCCAACACCGCCGCCACCCCCGCCGCCAGCGCCAGATTGTCCGGCGAGGCTCCGGGAGAACATTTCTCCGCCAGCAACGGAACCCACCTGGCCGCCGCGAAACCTTTGACCCCATCCAAGGCCAGCACCGAGATGCCGGCGGCGGTTCCCAGCACGCGAAAGACATTGGTCGCCCCGATATTGCCGCTGCCCGCCGTGCGGATGTCTATCCCGCGCGCCATCCCCGCCACATACCCGGTGGGCAGCGAGCCGATCAAGTACGAGATCACCACGGTCAGACTGTAAGCGCCGATTTGCAAGCAACTCCAAAAAACAAGGTTCTCCACTTCCAAACGCAATCCCGCCAGAAGAATGCCGTCCCTCTTCAAAGTATAAAGTTAAAAATCATCGCCTTCCATCGCCCGCAAAACGGCCTGGACAAACCCGCGCATTTCCCCTACCCTCTTTCTTGCGCTTATGGAACCGGAGCGAGATTTTCAACCTGCTGGAAAAGGGACCGGGTAACATGCACGGCCCCTCCCACAACCCCACCCCCGCGGGCGCGCCAAATGGGGAGCATGGCGCGCGGGGCGGCGGCTTTACTTTGATTGAATTGCTCGTCGTCGTGGCCATTATCGCCATTCTCGCCTCGCTGTTGTTGCCGGTCTTGGGCAAGGCCAAGAACCACGCGGGCAAAGTCACCGACATGGATAATCTCCACCAAATCATGGTGGCGGTCCACCTCTACTGCTCCGACAACAGCGATGTCCTGCCGCCGCCCAATTGGGACGGCGGCGGTTCTGCTTCCGACCCGCACAGCACCAACACCGGCTGGCTCTACGCCGTCAATTTGAACGTCCCGGACAACACCGCCAGATTTGTCGTCCAAACCGGATTGTTGTGGAACACCCTGCGCATCGCCAAAGTCTATTTTTGTCCGATGGATAATCCATCTCTTCCCGTCCTTTCCGTCAGGGACCAGCGGGTGGAGACCCGCCCGCAACAGATTTCCAGTTATGCCATGAACGGCGGCATCGTGGATTATTTTAACGAGATTTATCCGCCCGTGAAACTGTCGGCGATGGACTCGGAAGCCTGCGCCTTCTGGGAAACCGACGAGAATGAACCGCAGTTTTTCAACGATGGCGCCAACTTTCCGTCCGAAGGTGTCAGTGGCCGCCACTTGGCCGGCGGCGTTCAAGCCTTGTTCGACACTTCGGTCAGTTACGTCAAAACCAACTTGTGGTATCAGGACGTTTACTCCACCAATAAAAACCGCCTCTGGTGCTATCCCAACACCGTCAATGGCCGGTGAAGACCCGCCTCCGCCAGCGCCGCCGGCCCGCAGTCCTGAATTGCCATCCCGCCCGTTTCATTCCAGTCTCTCCCCATGTCAACCCAGCTTAAAGTGGCCGTTTTGGGCGTCGGTTCCCTGGGCAAGGAACATGCCCGCATCTACGCCCATCTGGCCGCCGCCGGGCTGATCGAGTTTGCCGGCGTGCATGATGCCGCCCCGCAGACCGCCGCCAAAATCGCCGAAAAATATGGCGTGCCGGCTTTTGCCACCCTGAGTCAGGCCATGGCCGGCGCGTCCGCATTCAGCGTCGTCACCCCCACCAGCACGCATTTTCAACTGGCCGACACCCTCCTGGCCGCCGGCAAACATGTGCTGGTGGAAAAACCGATGACCGAAAATGCCGCCCAGGCCGCCCGCCTGGTGCAGCGGGCCGCGCAAAAAAATGTCGTCCTGCAGGTCGGCCACGTCGAGCGCTTCAATCCCGTGCTCCATTACCTGGAAACCGTGGCCACCGATCCGCGCTTTATTGAATCCCACCGCCTTTCGCCCTACCCGGCGCGCAGCACGGACATCGGCGTGGTGCTCGACTTGATGATTCACGATCTGGACGTAATTCTGGCTCTTGTGCGGTCGCCCGTCGCGAGCGTGGATGCGGTGGGCATCCCCGTGTTGAGCAAGACGGAGGACTTTGCCAACGCCCGGCTGCGCTTTGCCAACGGCTGCGTAGCCAACCTCAACGCCAGCCGCGTCAGCTTCGAGCGCATGCGCAAGATCCGCGTTTTCAGCGGCGGGGCCGTCACCTGCTATGTTTCGCTGGATTACCGGGCGCAGGAAGGTTTCATTTACCGCGTCGCCCGCGAAGGCGAAGAGGAGTCGTCCCTTTTGAAAAAACTTCTCCATGCCAAAGACTCCGTCATCGTCAGCCAGTTCGCCGGCAAAAAAATCGTGCGCGAACCGGTGCCCATTGAAAAAGACGAGCCTCTCAAGCTCGAACTGCAGGATTTCATCCGCTGCATTCAATCGCATCTGACCCCGAAAGTCAGCGGCGCCACCGCCAAGCGCGCCCTGGATCTGGCCCTGGAAATCACCCGCCAGATCCAGTCCGGCCACGCCACGACATGAAAGAAAACCGCCCGCGCGCCTCTTTACTAAATGCCAGCGAAGTGTCACCTTGCGGAGTGATCCCATAATTCACCATGGGCCGCCTGATTATTATCCTTCCGGTGCTGGCGTTCGATGTCTGGCTGTTGGCCACAACGGGGAAAAAACAATGCAAAATCTGGGCGCAAGCCCGCGCCTGGCCGCGGTTGGCCGGGGCCGCCGCTCTGGGCGTGGCGCTGGGCGTTTGGCTGGCGCTTTTCGTCGAATATCATTGGGGAGCCGGGACCCGCGTCATCGGTTTTCCGGTCCCCGTTTGTTTTTTCCATCTGGAAGATGGCAACTGGGTTGATTTTATCCCGCCCGCGGCGATGCAATACTTGGGATGGACCGCCAATTTCCTGAGCGGGCTGGCCGCGCCGATCCTGCCTTTCAAAGCCGCGGAGTTTCTGCGCAGTGTGAAGGCCGAGCTATAATGGCGACCATGAAATTTCGACGCCGATTTGGCCTTTTGTTGGGGAGCGCGGGCGCCGCCGCCTGCCGTGCCCGGCGTCCCGGCGGGGGCACGTTTGAGAATCTCCGTGTCGCGCTGCTCCCGGCATGAACCGCACCGGCATCATGCTCGTGGCGGGCGACCCCAGCGGGGACGCCAATGCCGCCGACCTGGTGCGGGAGCTGGCCGTGGCGGTGCCGGCTGCCCAATTTCAAATCACCCACGACTCCCAGCCGCTGACCACGCCGCTGGCCCCCGCTTTCTTTGGGGCGGGCGGCCCTAAAATGGCGGCGGCGGGCGTGGAGCTGTCCGGCGATTTGACGGCGCATGCCGTCATCGGCCTGGGCGGCTTGATCAAAAAGCTGCCCATGCTCCGGCGCCGGATGAAGGAATTGGCCGGCCTGGCCGTCGCCCGGCAGCCTGAATTGATTATTCTCGTTGACTATGGCGGTTTCAATTTGCGCCTCGCCCGCGCCATCAAGGATTACGTCCGCGCCCGGACGGCCTGCTTTTTCAACTGGCAGCCGAGGATTGTGCAGTTTATTTCACCCCAGGTCTGGGCGTCGCGACCCGGCCGCGCCCAGCAGATGGCCCGGAATTGCGACTTGGTTCTTTCCCTGTTTCCATTCGAGAAGCAATGGTTCGCCCGCGCGACGCCCGGGTTGCCGGTGGAATTTGTCGGCCACCCCATTTTCGACCGCTACCCGGTCCGCCGCCGGGCGGAGGTTCCCCCCGGCCAGGATTCCCAACGGCCGGTCGTCCTCCTGCTGCCGGGCAGCCGCCGGGGAGAACTGCAACGGCATGTGCCGGTGATGCGGGCGGCGGCGGGCTTGATCGCGGCCAGGCAACCGGCCCAGTTCAAGATGGTTGTGCCGGACCCAACGCTGGCGGCCATGGCCGGGACTCTTTTACCCGCTGGCCAGCCCGGGATTGACCTGCAATCCGGCGGCCTGGCCGAAGCGCTCTCCTCCGCCACCCTGGCCATCACCAAGACCGGGACCATCACCCTGGAATGCGCATATTTCGGCGTGCCGGCGGTGGCCATCTACAAGACCGACTGGCTCACCTGTCTCGGCGCGCGCCGCCTGGTCAAGGTGAAATACCTGTCCATGCCCAATCTGCTGGCCGGCCAGGCCATCTACCCCGAATTCATTCAAGGCCAGGCCACCGCCGCGAACATCGCCGCCGCCGCCTTGCCATTGCTGGCCAGCCCGGCGCGGCGCCATGAAATCCGCGCAAAACTGGACCTGGTCATTCAGTCCCTGGGCGGTCCGGGCGCCGCCCGCCGCGCCGCGGCCGCCATTGTCAAACTGATGGCACGGCGCTGAGGTTGGATTGCCTCGTAATGCGTCAGTGAAGGAGTGCGCACGTCCTCGGGCGCAGCATCAGTCAAGGACCCGGTGGTTTCGGGATTTGTCTGGCGCGGCGGAAGTCCGGCCGTTGCTGCGCCCGAGGACGGGGAATGGCGCTTAAATAAGGGAAGCCTTTCTTTTGGCCCGGGCCAGACGGCGGCGTTTATTGCGGCTCCAGGGCTGGCGGTATTGATGCCGCGATTTGTTCAAATGGGGGTATTTGGATCGTTTCTTGACAGCGCGCGGCTCCGCTCTTCCCGGACGCCTGGGCACCAGATCGGTCGCCAGCCTTCGGAGCAGCCGCTGCCATAATTGGCGGCGCCGTCCCCCTTTGTTCCGGGCGTGTCCGAGTTGTGCCAGTGCCTGCGTCCATTGCCGGAAGGCGTCCAGGCTGCCTTTGAAACTGATCCGATCCAAGTCCACGTTCTGGCTTTGCGCGGCTTCGGCCATGATCCAGCGCAGGAAATTATGGGCGGTGAGGAAGAGCAGGAGTTCTTTCTCCACCATGCGGGGACAGAGGCAATGCAGGCTCTGCATGCCCAGGGTGGTTTTGAGATCGTCCAGGCACAGTTCCATGCGCCAGCGCCGGGCATAAGCGGCCGCCAGTTCCTCCGCTGGAAAAAGCGCCGCATCCAACAGGGTCGTGACCAGGGTCAGGTGGCGGGTGCGGAAGCCGGCCCGGCTCAGGCGCGCGCGCAGCACCCGCACCGTGATCTGCGGCGGCAGTCCGAGCCATTCCAGGAACGAAAGCAGGGGCGAAGGCCGGCCGGGTTTGGACCAGGTAAAGAGCGCGTCCCAGTGACCCAGGCGTTGGCGGGCCTGGCGGAAATCCACCTTGCGGTTGCGCACGGAGACCCGCGCGAGCAAATCCACGCCCAGGAGTTGGAGGACGGCGGCGATAATATAAACCCCATAGGCGCGGTCGCCCAAGAGGATGTCGCCGGGGTGCAAAGCCGAGCGCAAGCCGTGGAGAAACAGAGCCAGTTCGGAGGAGCGCAGGCTGCCGGTGGCTTTGGCCAAAAGGGCGCCGCTGGCGGCGGAGAACAGAGCCACCACGCGCAGGTGGGGAAAGCCGCCGCCGGGCTGCAGGCTTTGGCTGGGGGGAAAGGCCGCCCGATTGGCCGGGGTGTCGGGCAGGTGGGTGCCGCTGCCATCGACCGCTTTCAACGGGCGGCCCTGTAGCAGCGTACTGGCCGGGGCGCGCTTTTCGGCGCTGTCGGCGCTGGCCGCGAAGGCTTGCTCCAGCAAGGCCAGGGGGAGTTTGGCGCGGGCCTGGCAATAGGCGCTGCTGTCCGGCTCCGGTTCCGGGCCTTGGACCAAGGCCAGCAGGGCCTGCACCTGAAGGACGACGTGGCGGCAGGAAGTGTTGGCTTGGAAGACTGGCCAGACCCAGCACCACCAGGTGCGAACCAGAGTGTAAACCTGCTCGCGGGAGTAGTCGCCGGCGGCCGGTTTTCGCAGGAGGTCGGTGGGCAAGGCGGGAGCCAGGCGGTCCTCGATCTGACTCAAGGTGGCGTGACGGAGGCGCGCCAGGCTGTGGGCACAGCGGCGGCCCGCCGCCGCCAGACGGGGCCGCCAGGCCGGGAAGAAGGGGGTGTCGGGCATAAGGCGGTATATATACCGCCTTATTGACACGTCTGCTACTCTTTTCTTTATGCCGACTCACAAAACAACCCGGCCAGCCCAATGGCAGGCCCAATACGCCCAATTACGCGACCGGCTGGCCAGAACCGGCTGGATCAGCGAGGGCTACGTGCAAGACCGCGGCCCCGGAGCAGGCGGCCCTTGTTATCAGTGGACCCGCAAGGTCAAAGGCAAAACGGTCAGTGTCGCTCTCTCCAAAGAACAATATGAGTGGCTCCATGACGCCATTGCCGAGTGGCGGGAGGTGCAAGCCACCATCAAAGCCATGCAACGCTTGAGCCGTCAGGTCTTGTTTGAAACCATCCCGCATCCCCCGCGTCGTAAGAGGCTGGGTAAGAAAGTTTTAGGTCTTATTTAAGCGCCATTCCCCGAGGACGGGCGCACTCCGACACTGTCCTTGCCGTCACCGGCCCATTGCTGGCTGCCACAATCCCCTTGATTTTTTCGGGCTCCAGATGAATAGTGGTGAGTGTCGTAGCGTCAAATAAAAACAGCCGGTCGCTTTGAGGTGATGGGCGAACGAAAGTCGCAGCGTCCATTCCTGGTTCAACTCAAGCAGGCGCGTTTGTTGATGGCAGCGTCCGGCCGGGGTTCCCAGGCGCAATCAGGCGGGTGTCCTGTTGGCGCAGACATTCAAAAACTGAGAGTTGACAAACTATGAGAACAACCTCTTTGCTGATCGGCACGTTTCTAACCATCCTGACCGGCGGATGCATGACTGACACTTACGGCCCCGCATCGCCCGACTTTTATCCCGGCTGCTCGCCGCCCTTCGCTTGGAATTCCAGGCCGGGCCTGCCCGCGCATGGCATCGTCACCGCCGCGCGCTCCTTGCCGGCCGCCCCCTCCCGGCCCCCGCCGCCAAGGTGGCCTCCAAACCGGAGGCGGTGCCGGAGTTGACACGGAGTTGACAGGTCAAGTTTGACGGAATTGCTCGACGAGGGCGGAGACGTCCTTGTCCCCGTTGCCGGCGGCGAGGGACTTCTCATAGAGGCTCAAAGCGGCGGCGGCGGTGGCCAAATCCATTTTGACGCGGGCGGCCTCCTGCCGGGCGTAGCCAAGGTCCTTGGCCATGAGGCGCAGTTTGAACAACGGGGTGTAGTCGCGCGCGGTCATCCGGGCGGAAAAGATCTTGAGCAGCGGGCTGCCGGGAGCGCCGGCGGTGAGAACTTCCAGGGCTTGGCCGCGATCCAGGCCGCTCCGCTCCATCAGGCCCAGCGCCTCGGCCAGCGAGGCCGCCTGGACGCCGCAGAGGAAGTTGTTGATGAGTTTGAGGAGCGCGCCGCTGCCGGCAGGGCCAACATGAACCAAGGCGCGGCTCATGACCGCAAGCGCCGGGCGGGCTTTTTCAACCGTGGAGGCGGCGCCGCCCACCAGGAATACCAGTTCTCCGGAGGCGGCCTGGGGTTTGCTGCCCGTCACGGGGGCGTCCAGCATTTCGCAGCCGCGCGCCGCGGCCCCGGCGGCCAGTTCCCGAATCCAGGCGACGGTCAGAGTGCTGCATTCCACGAGAACCGCGCCGGGGCTGGCGGCGGCCAGCGCGCCATTTTCCCCCAGCCAAAGGGCGCGCGAAGCGGCGTCGTCGGCCACCATGCTGAAGATGAAAGCGGCGTCGGCCGCGGCTTGGCGCGGGGTGGCAGCCACGCGCGCGCCCCCGGCGGCGAAGGGCGCCGTTTTGGCCTGGTCGCGGTTAAATACGGTGAGCGGAAAGCCGGCGCCGAGCAGCCGCCGGGCCATGCCCGCGCCCATCAGCCCAAGGCCGAGAAAGGCGATGCGGGGTTTGGGATCGTTGGAGTTCATGCGATTGATGCAACAGTTATTATAAGATGCGCTCCGGTTTTTGCCCGGAAAGTTCCTTGATTTCATCGGCCAGGCGGCTGGCCTGCATTTCCAATTCGGCGCATTCCTTTTCCAGCATCTTTTCCCTCTCCGCCGCAAGATCATCCAACACGCCCGGCTTTTGCTCGCTGATTCGGCACAACTCGTAGTCGGGACTCTCGCGCAATTGGTTGAGCGATTCCAGGACGGCGATGATTTCCAGTTGCAAGGTCTCATGCAGGCGGCGCAACTGGGCCAGTTCGACTTCGTCGCTGAAATCCAGGCTCTCCCAGCCCTGGCGCAGGATGAAGCCGTGCGGGTCTTGGGCGATCTCGCGCAGGGTTTTGATGTCGCCGGCTTCCTTGGCCCGATTGATGGCGCTGGTCAGCTTGTGGTAAGTTTCCAGCTTGTCCGGCTCGTGGGCGAAACGGTCGGGGTGGTAGAGTTTGACCAGTTTCTTCCAGAGTTTTTTCAATTCCGCCTCCTCCCCGGCCGTCAACTGCACTTTCCCGGCCACGGCCGCCGCCGTTTCCTCGTAATCCTTGTCGGCCTGGGCCCTGGCTTGCTGGTAATTCTGCTCCGCCTCTTTTGCCTCCTCATCGCCGCCGCGCACCAGTGATTCCAGAAACTTCTGCCGATACTCCACGACCAGCCGCAGCCGGTCGCGTTTCTGGTATTGCGCGCGCAAGCGACGGAAGAGAATCGCCTGGATGGCGTCCACGCGCGATTTTTCCCTGGTGTAATCGGTTTCCAATTCCGCCAGGCGCGCCCGTTCGCTGGCGACCAACTCCCGGAGTTGGGCCAACTCTGGATTGACGTAGATCACCAGCGCGGCGAACAGGGCGCCGTCCGGCGGCGGCGCTGTTTTGATTTCCAACTGGCGCAAATACCACCGGCCCATTTTCGCGCTGCGCGCATTGGAAGAACTGGCCAGCCATTCCAGCCAGGCCCGCAATTCGGCGTCCTTGCGGGCTTCTTGAAACAAGCGCCCCTTGTGTTTGCCAAAGGCGAGGCGCGACGGATACCATTCCTCCGCCGCGCAGGCGGCCAGCTTTTCCCAACTGTCCAGGCCGCGATGCCCGGCAATGGGGCGAAGCACTTGCGCGAACAAATCCGCCACCGTGGCCACCTGGCCCAGCGCGGTGGGCGCGCCGCGTTCCGGCAGGCGATAATACTGGCGCAAAGTTTGCAGCTTGCAATTGCCGGCGGGCACGGGGTCCAGCAGACGTTGCGCCAGGCGCAACGCGCAGAAGCCGCGCGGCGCCGATGGGCGCCAGGCCCAGCCGCCGCCACTCCGGTTTCAACACCTCATCCAGATCGTATTCCAGATTGAAGGAGACCAGCGGCAGATGGCCCGCGTATTCCGCAAATTCCCGATAGACTTGCACCGGCGGTTCGCCGTCCCGCTCCAGAATTTCGCGGGTGTAACCGTGGAGGCAGGATGCTTCCATTGGAATGTCCGCGTTTTGATTGAGCAGTTTGCGAAACGGTTCGCCGTCGGCCGTCCAACCGCGCATGCGTTGCGCGGCCAGCTCGACCACAAAAATCGGCGCGGCCAGGCCGGTCGTTTCCGTGTCGAGAAGAATCCAATCCTTGTTGTTCATTCTGGTCCTGACCTCAGCCGCGGCGTTTGCGCCCGCGGTCGGGGCGCTCCCCTTCCTGTAACTGGTTTCCGGTCATGGCAGGCCGGCCGGAACGCGCCCCGCCCCCGGCTCCGCTTTTTCCAGCGCCAGCGGCGGTGCGGGCGCCCATGCCAATTTGTCCGTCTCGTTCATGCTGCTCAAAAATGCTGGTCGGGCCGTTGGATCAAACGAGTTTTCCCCTTGTCGAACTTCAATTTCTTCAAATGATGCAACGGGGTGATGTCCAAAACCTCGATGCGGTCCCAGCCGTAAACGCCCGCGGTGTTTTCGCCGCAATCCAGCACTTCCAGAGCCGGCACGCCGGATAAATCCAGGTGCCGCAACTCGTTTTGACCGCATTCGAGCACTTGCAGGGCCGGGAGATTTGACAGATCCAGCTCGGCCAGTTGATTGTTGCGCGCCAGGATTTCCTCAAGGTCTTTGCAGCCCTGCAAATTAAGGCGGGTCAAAACATTCGATTCGCAATACAGCTTCTTTATTTTCGGCGTGCCGCTGAGGTCCAATTCCCTCAGGTTTTGCTGCGAAACGGCCAGCACCTCCAATTCCGACAAACCTTGCAGATGGATCTCCGAGACTTCGCAGTCCATGGGCGTGACGCCAGGCGGGGAATTCTTAAACGTGCTGACGATGCCAATGGTCCGGCCGCCGCCGCAGAGGTGGAACACTCTGATTCCCAGTCCTGTGACGAAGCGCATTCTCCGAATCAGCATCGAACCTTCGTCCCATTTGACCTCGAGGAGGCGTCCGTCGGCAAAGGAAGATTTCATTTCGACCAGCCGCTGGATGATCGCTTCCGGCCGCTTGCCGGTTTGTTCCGCCCACATCAAAATCTGCCGGTAATCCGGCTCGCGCCATGCGTATGCGCCGAGGCGAAATCCAACCGAAGGAGCCCCGGCTTTTGCCTGCGGGGCCAGCGCGAGTGTGTCCGCGACCATGCCGGCCAGAACGCGCTTCGCGCCCGCCTCCGCTTTTTCCAGCCCGCCCGGCGGTCTCGGCACTAATGCAAATTTGTCGGCCTCGTTCATGGCAAGTGTCAGCTCTGCCGCCGGTCCTGACGCCGGCTCGCGAAGTGCCTGCTCGTGTCGTCCGATCATGGGGCCGGCGGAATGAAGTCCAGTGGAGACCGAAACATCCTGGGACTTGCCTCGGAAAGCGGCGCCCGAAACGCCGGACACAAATTGACCCGCGGGGCCTCTCCAGCAGAAGCGCCATGATGCCGCGCCTTCACGCCATGCGGCCAAAGTTCATGGCGCTCCGCGCCGGTTAACTTTCTGTGCAAGGACGGGAAGATAAAGCAAGGATCGTCTGCCGTTTTAAAGCGGGTCACATGAGCAGGGTTCATAATTAAACTGTTTAATTAATATAATGCCTGATCCATCACTTTGGCAACCCGGCAATTTGGCCTGTCCGGCGGCTGGGCGACGATGCCGGCGTCAATCCTCACTTTGCAAACTCTCCCGACCCTGGCGCGCTGGAGAGGCGAGGTGAAAGCCGCCGCCCGTCCGTCAAGGGCCGGGAAAGGCGACGCGGGGTTTGGCGTCGTGGCGGTTCAGGCCAGGGGTTGAACGGTGATTGGGGCAGTCTCGGCGGGCGCGACGCGCAAGGGGTTGCGCAGGGCGCGGCCAAAGCCGGTCCATTCCACGACCATCACGTCGCCGTCCGCCAATGCCACGCCGTCGCCGAAGCTCAGGCAAACCGCGCCGAAATAATGGACATGCACATCGCCGGGCCGGCGGTGCCCTTCAAATTTGAAGTGGTGATGTTCCAGGTTGGCCAGGCTGTGGCACATCTCGGCCTCGCCGGTGGCGATTTCCCGGGTCCACAAGACCTGGCCGGCGCGCTCGATGGAGACGGCGCCGGGCACGGATTGGAAAGGCGCGTCAATCGTAATTTCAGGGCCGATGGAGCAGGTGCGCAGTTTGGAGCCGGCCAGGTTGAGGTAGTTGGTCTTCTCAAATTTGTGGTCGGAGAATTCGTTGCCCGGCGCCAGGCCGACGCGGCGCGGATGGCCGTCGTCCCCGATGAGGTAGAGGCCGGCCATCTCGGCTTCTTCGCCCCCGTCCCCGGCATAAGAGGGGACGAGCAACGGCTCGTTGGGGCCGCGCAGCAGGTGGCCCGTGCCCTTGTAAAACCATTCCGGCGCGGCCCCGATTTGTCCGGGCGCAGGCCGCCCGCCCTCGACGCCCCAGCGAAACATTTTCATGCTGTCGGTTTCTTCGGCCTGGCTGGAGCCGTGCATGGCCTGGCGGTTTTTGGCGCTGCCCAGATGAGTCAGGCCGGTGCCGGAAACCAGGCAGCGGGCCGCTTCGCCGGGATGATCCATCGGCGCGAGGAGCCGCCAGTCCGAACGCCCCGCGTAGATGGCGTCGTAGTTGAGCAGTTCGCCGATGGCGTGGCGGCGGACCAGCGCGGTCAAGGGGGTGCCGGTGCTGGCGGCCAGTTTGGCCAGGGCATAGACCGACAGGATATCCGGCAGCACGCGCAGATGCGGTTCTTCCACCAGCGCGACGCAGCGCAGCGGGCCGTTTTGCAATTGAACCAGGCGCGTGCTCATGCCATGACGTTGAATTGTTTAAGCTTTTCCTCGTCCACGCTCAGGCCCAGGCCGGGGAGGTTTTCGTCCAGATCAATGAAGCCGTCCCGCGCGACCGGCTCGCCTTTGAAAATGTACCAGAAAAGTTCGTTGCCCACCTCCACGTCCACGCAGGGAAAATACTCGGCCATGGGCGAGTTGAGGCTGGCCATGACCAGGTGGTAGTTGTGCATCTGGCCGGCATGAGGAATGACCGGGATGGAATGCGCTTCGGCCAGCGCCGCAATCTTGCGCGCCTGGGTCAGGCCGCCGACGCGACTGGTGTCGAACTGGATGTAGTCCACCGCGCGCGCTTCGATCAGCTCGCGAAAACCGTAAAGGGTGAATTCATGTTCGCCGCCGGCGATGGGCACGCGGCCATAGGCCTTGAGTTCCGCGTAGCCGTGGATGTCGTCCGGAATGACCGGTTCCTCCAGCCAGCGCAGGTGGAAGGGTTCCAGGAGGGGCAGCATCCGTTTGGCGTAGTCCAGCGTCCAGCCCATGTAAGCGTCGGCCATGAGGTCCAGCCCGTCGCCCACGGCCTCGCGCACGGTGCGGATCAGGGCCAGGTTGCGCTGCATTCCTTCCGCGCCGTCCACCGGTCCCCAGCCGAAGCGCAGTTTGAGGGCCTTGTAACCTTCGTTTTTGTATTTCCTGGATTCGGCGGCCAGTTCGGCCAGCGGCGTGCTGTAGAGGCGGCTGGAATAAACCGGGATGCGCGGTTTGGTGCGGCCTCCCAGGAGGCGATAGACCGGCTGTTTGGCCGACTGGCCCAGAATGTCCCACAGGGCGATGTCCACCGCGCTGATGGCCACCATGCCAATGCCTTTGCGCCCAAAGGCCATCGTTTTGCGATACATGTGTTGCCAGAGAAACTCGATGTCCCAGGGGTCCGCGCCCAGGAGCAGCGGCTTGAGATAAAGGTCAATGACTTGCTTGGTCAGGCGCGGCGCCAGGGCGGCGTTGCCCAGGCCGGCCAGACCGTTGTCGGTGAAGATTTCCACGACCAGCCAGCCGTGGAAGGTGAAGGTGCCCATGGTCGCCGGGGAGAGCATGGGGGCGATGACATCCATGGGATTGGTGCAAAAATGGGGCGGCAAGGCCACGGTCTGGCCCCGCCATTCCACCACGCGGCAGCGGATTTCGGTTATTTTCATCCCGGCTATTTAGCGGCAAAGCGGAGCGGTTGTAAAACGGGAATGACCAGACAAATCAAAATAAAAGCCGCCAGGTGCAGGGAGGCGGCGATGAAGAGGATGGGGGTGTAGGTGAAACCGTGGTCGAGCAGGTAGCCGGCAAGCTGGCCGAGCACCACCCCGCCCATCGCCCCGCCAAAGCCGACCAGCCCAGCCACTTTGCCCACCGCTTCCTTGGGCACAAGGTCAGTCGGCAGCACCATGATGAGGGTGGACCAAGACTGCTGGCCAAAGAAGGCAAGACTGAAAATCGCCATGACCCAGCCGACATCCGGCAGGGATGGGATGAACATCACCCAGGGCATGAGGGCCGCGCTGGCGCCCAAGGCCCATTTGCGCGAAAAGTTGACCGAGCCGCCGCGCCGCAGCAGCCTGCTGGACAGGCCGCCGCCGCAGAGGCATCCCACCCCGGAGGCCGCGTAGGGTATCCAGCCGACGGCACCGGCCTGTTTGATGTCGAAGTGCCGGGCGGTGAGAAGATATTTCGGCAGCCAGAACAGATAGAAATACCAGGTGGCGTCGCTGAGGAATTTCGCGCCGGCCACGGCCCAAATCTCGCGGAACCGCAGCAACTCGCGCAACTGGATGACCGGTTTCTTCCAGGCCTCCGACCCAGCGCCGCCGGCGGCTTCCCCGGGCGGGGCATAAACGGCCCACCACCAGAAAGCCCAAGCCAGGCCGAAGCTTCCAGTCAAGAAGAAGACCCAGCGCCAAGGGGCCAGGCCCAGCCAATGGACTTCCGTCAGGACCAGGGCGATCAGCGGCGGGGCGGCCAGCGCCCCCACGGCCGTGCCCCCGTTGATGATGCCCATGGCGGTGGCCCGTTCGCGCACGGGAAACCATTCCGCCACGGCGCGGGTGGCGGCGGGAAAGCCGCCGCCTTCACCCATGCCGAGCAGCAGCCGGCAGGCCCCCAGCGCCAGCAACCCTCCCGCCAGCCCGTGGGCGGCGCAAGCCAGCGACCAGATAATCATGACCAGCAGAAATCCGCGCCGCGTGCCCAGGCGATCCAGCAGCCAGCCCCCGCCCAGATACATGCAGCCATAAGTGGCGAGGAAGGCCGAATCGAGCGTGGCCTTGGCTTGGTTGGAGATGGGGATGTCCGCGTTGATGGCCTCAATGGCCCAGGGCAGCGTCTGCCGGTCCAGGTAGCTGATGGCGATGGCGGCGCTAATCAGGAACGCCATGCCCCAGCGCAACCCGGACCACGGCGTCTCCGCGGCGGGATGGGAAGTGCGGATGGGGATCATGGCCGGGCCCAAGCAAACTATAGGCGGGCGCGCCGTGTCAATCCTCCTTCGGCTCGCCACCCGCTTCGGGTTCATTCCACTTCCTTGTCCAGCCCTTCTGAATCTTAATCCTAATCTTAATCTCCTTCCTTCGGATGCAGATAAGGGGAAAGATTAAGATTAGGATTAGGATTAGGATTAAGAGAGGACTTGGAAACCGCCGCCCAAAAAAGCACGCCGCCCCCGGCGCGAAAGGGGCTTGCCAAATGAGACGGTCAAACGTAGTATTACACCATGATCAAGACGATTACCAAACTCGGCAACTCGCAGGGAATCATTTTTGACTCGACCCTGATGGACATGGCCCATCTGAAGGTTGGCGACCAGGTGAACCTTGCGATTCATGATGGCGGCACCATCTCCATCACACCATTGAATTTGGTGATTGCGGCAAAGAAGGCTTCCGCCACCTCGCGCCGGATTATCCGCGCCAACTCGGAACTCTTCCGCCGGCTTTTCATGAGCCAGCCGCTGGCTCATCTGACCCTGGAGTCGGTCAAAGCCATTCACGCCGAGGTGCTGGCCGCGCACGGAGGCGCCGAAGGACTGAGGGACCAGGCCTTGCTGGAATCTGCTATCGGAGCACCGCAGGCGACAATGATGGGTCAGCCGGTGCTCAAGGACGGAGTTGAAATGGCCGCGGCCTATCTCTTTTACCTTTGCTGCAATCATCCTTTCGTGGATGGAAACAAGCGGACGGCCCTGGCCGCCTGCCTGGTGTTTCTCAGCGAAAACGGCCTCTTGCCAAAGGAGAAACTGGACACAGACGCCTGGGAAGAATTAACGCTGGACGTGGCGGCGGGCCGGATGGATCGCGAGCAAACCACCCAACGTCTGCGCAAGCTGCTGCGCAAGCCCAGGGGTTGAGCTTTAAAACTTGAACGCCGCCCCACCGGAGCGTACACGTACTCCGCCATGCGATTCATCGCGACTATCATTGAAAAATTGCAGCGCCACCCCAAACGGATGGTGTTCCCGGAAGGAACCGAACCGCGCGTTTTGCAGGCCGCCCGCCAGTACCATTCCCTGCGCCTGGGCGCGCCCATTTTGCTGGGGGACCGCACCAAAATCAAGGAGGCGGCCGCGCAGTGGAATGTCTCGCTCGAAGGGGTCCGCATAATCAACCCGGAGCAGAGCGAAGAGCTGGATATGTTCATCAAGCGCTTTGAGTTGCTGCGCCGGGTCAAGGGCGTGCAGGGCAAGGAGGCCCGCGAGGCCATGCTCAATCCCAATTTTTTCGGCGCGATGATGCTGGCCTTGCACCAGGCCGACGGCTTTGTGTCCGGCGCCAATCAAAGCTCGGGCAGCGTGCTCCGCCCGCTTTTTCAGATCGTCAAGGTCGCCCCGGAAGCCACCACCGCTTCCAGTTGCATGGTGTTGGAGGTCGAGGACACCCGCTTTGGCCACAACGGCGTGCTCTTCATGGCCGATTGCGGCGTCATCCCCGAACCCACGGTGGAGCAGCTTTCCGACATCGCCGTCTCCACCGCGCAGTTGGCCCGGCTGCTCCTGGGGCCCGCCCGCGGGTCGCCTTGCTCTCTTACTCGACCAAAGGCAGCGCCACTCATCCGTCCATCGGCAAGGTGCAGGCCGCCACCGCCCTGGCCCAACAAAAAGCGCGCGCGCTGGATTTGGACGCCGATTTCGACGGGGAATTGCAGGTGGACGCGGCGCTGGTGCCGGAAATCGCCGTGCGCAAGCTCCCGGAAAGCCCGGTGGCCGGGCGGGCCAATGTGTTGATTTTTCCCGACCTGAACGCGGGCAATATCGGCAGCAAGCTCCTGCAACACGTGGCCAAGGCCCATGCCTACGGGCAAATCCTGCTGGGCTTGGATCGCCCGGCGGCCGATGTCTCCCGCGGTTCCAACGCCCATGACGTTCTCGGCGTCGCCGCCATCGTCGGCGTCCAGTCCATCCGCTACGACGATCTCCATCCAGAGACAGTCCATCCCCCCTACAAAAACAAGAGCGCCGAATGAACAGTCCAAATCCGCGGGTTGAACCGCCGCAGCCTGGGGCGGAAAGGGGCGCATGAACACGGTTACGCCGCGCGTTTTTATTGCCGCCACGCGGCAGAATGACGGCAAAACCACCGTCTCCCTGGGCCTGCTGGCGGCCTTGCAGAGCGCTTATCCGCGCATCGGCTACATCAAACCGGTCGGGCAGCGCTTTGTCCAAATTGAGGAGCAGAACATTGATGAAGACACGGTGTTGATGGACCAGGTTTACCAGCTCAATTGTCCGCTGGGGGACATGAGCCCCATCGCCGTGGAGCCGGATTTCACCCGCAAGTATTTGCAATCCTCCAACAACGAGGCCCTGGTCAAAAAAATCACCAAGGCCTTCGACCGCGTCGCCTGGGAAAAGGACTTTGTGGTCTGCGAAGGGTCCGGCCACGGCGGGGTCGGCTCGGTCTTTGATTTGTCCAACGCCCAGGTTGCAAAAATCCTGGGGGCCAAAGTGATTATCATCAGCCAGGGCGGCATCGGCAAGCCCATTGATGAAGTCTATCTCAATCAGGCCGTCTTCGAGCGCGAGGGCGTGGAAATCATCGGCGTGATCTTGAACAAGGTGCTCCCGGAAAAAATGGATTTTATTTCCGAGTTCGCCCGGCGCGGCTTGAAACGCAAGGGCCTGGAACTGCTCGGCGTCGTCCCCTACCAGGGCATCTTGTCCCGCCCCACCATGGAGTTGATCCGCGAGGATTTGAAGGCGGATTGCTTGAATGCCGGCACGCCGGGTCAAAAAGTGGTGGACAGCGTGATGGTGGGAGCCATGGGCGTGCAGAATGCCATCCGCCTCTTTAAACGCGGCGTCCTGGTCATCACCCCCGGCGACCGGGTGGATATTCTCCTGGCGGCGGCCACTTCGGCGGCGGAACCGGACCAGCCCCTGGCCGGCGTGGTGCTGACCGGCGAGTTCCATCCCCAGGCCGCCCTGACCAGGATCATCGAAAAGCTGCCCTTCCCGGTCCTGCGTGCCTCGGAAGAAATATACGAAGTGGCTTCCGCCGTGCATAATCTCATTGTCAAGACGCGGGCGGCCGACACGGAAAAAATCTCGGTCATCCGCGACATCATCGCGACCCATGTGGATGTCAATAAAATTTTACGCGCCCTGGCCTGCTCCCTCCCGGATTGAACCGGGCGAAGCCAGGGCTGGGCGCGTTATCCAACCGGAAGTGGTCTGAAGATTAAGATTAAGATTAAGATTAAGAATAATATGAGCCTCCCTTTTTCCTTAAACCCGGCGCTGGAGAATCTGCCCGTCTATCAGCCCGGCCGCCCCATTGAGGAGGTGGCGCGCGAACTGGGCCTGCCGGCCCGCCGCATCATCAAGATGGCCTCCAACGAAAATCCGCTCGGCCCTGCCCCGGCGGCGCTGGCCGCCCTCAAAGGCGCCGCCCGACAGTTGCACCTTTACCCCGACGGCAACGCCTTTTATTTCAAACAAAAACTGGCGGCCAAACTGGGCGTGGACACCGCCAACCTGATCCTGGGCAACGGGTCCAACGACATCCTGGAATTTATCGCCCACGCCTTGATGGGGCCGGGGGTGGAGGTGGTGATGTCGCAGGTCCTGCTTTTTGGTCTATCCGCTGGTCACGCGCCTGCTCGGGGCCAATCCCATCGTCGTCCCCGCCCGCGATTACGGGCACGACCTGCCTGGCTTTGGCCGGGCGATTACTCCCCGGACCAAGGTGGTTTTCGTGGCCAACCCCAACAATCCCACCGGCACCCTGGCCCAGCCGGAGGCTCTCCTCCATCTGCTCGAGCAAACTCCGCCCCAGGTGGTCATCGTGCTGGACGAGGCCTACCTCGAGTATTTGCCGCAGCCGCAGGACTTGGTCCCGCTCATTCGGCGGGCGGAAAAACCAAACCTGATTTTGCTCCGCACCTTTTCCAAAATTTACGGCCTGGCCGGCTTGCGTCTCGGTTACGGCATCGGCCATCCCGATTTCATTGCCGCCCTGGAAAAGATCCGCCAGCCCTTCAACGTCAATTCCATGGCCCAAGCCGCCGGCCTGGCCGCGCTGGACGACGAGACCCACATGCAAAAGACCCGCCAAAACAATTTTGAGGGCCTGAAATTCTTTGAAAATGCCCTGCGCCAAATGGGCGTGGAATACGTGCCCTCCTCCGCCAATTTCATTCTCCTGCGTGTGGGCGATGGGCGGCGCGTTTTTACCGAACTGCAGGCCCGGGGCATCATCGTCCGACCGATGGAGATTTACGGATTGCCGGAGTGGCTGCGCATCTCCATCGGCCTCCCCCGCCAGAACCAGCGCTGCCTCAAGGCCCTGCAAAAAATCCTTCGCAAGAAGAAATGAAGTGGAAGATCCGTGGCGCTGCCCCTGGCCGTCCTTGTGAACAACTCCGGAATAACATCTTAACAACAAATAATACATTTCGCTCGTGAAGGCTCCCGGACGAAACCACTATCGGCAATCACAACACAGAAAGGCGAATAGACAAAATGGCGGCCGAAGAAAGAGTGCTTTGTTTTGAGCGGAAACTTCTCGAAGAGCTGGGCGTGTTTCAGGGCCTCAGCCTGGAAGCCGGCAAATACCTGCCCGTCCTCACCGCCTCTTCTCATTTGCTCTACCTGAACCGGAGCGACGCCGAACAGGACAAGCGTTACAAGCAGCTTATCCCTTACGTCCTGTTGATCTGCCATGACAAGATATTGCGATACCGGCGCGGCAAGGGCGGGCAGGAAACCCGCCTGCACGGCTTGTATTCCGTCGGCATTGGCGGACACATCTCCGAGGAAGATCATGGCCTATTCTCCAGCGACCGCGGCTACCAGGTGGGCATGCGGCGCGAACTGATGGAGGAAGCGGGCATTGATGCGGGGCAAGAGCCGGCCGTGGCCGCGATCAACGATGACAGCACCGAGGTGGGCTGCGTCCATTTTGGGGTCGTCCACGTCGTGCGCCTGCCCAACCAGAACGTGGCCGGCCGCCGCAGCGGCATCGTCGGTCCTGAATTCATCCCGATGGCCGACGCGCTGAAAGATCCGCCGGGTTACGAATCCTGGTCCCGCTTCTGCCTCGAACATCTCCCTTCCCTGCTCTCCCAATCCGCCGCTGGACAGGCCGCCGTGTAATCCGTGGCCAGAAATCGTAAATTCCACTTGACAACTTGGGGCGGTTTAAGAAATTGTCAGCCTTTACCCTTGACCACTTGCCTGGCCAGGCGTGGTTACGGTGTCTTTGGCGCTGGCGTGGAAAGGCCGCTGGTTTTGCCGGCAAAGGCCAGCGCGCCGGTTGGGCAATGACGCACGCATTCCTCCGCCACCGCCCCCAGGCCCTCCTCGATGGAACGGTCGAATGGCCCGGCCACTCGCACGTCAAAGCCGCGTCCGATAAAAGCCAGGCCCAGCGGTTCGGCCGCCATTTCGGCCAGCTTCACGCAAATCCCGCAGAGAATGCATTTGCCCGGCTCGAAGATGATGCCGCCGGGCTGGAGTTGCTGGTTAAAGGGCCGGCGCTCCGACCGGAACCGGCTGGCGTCGGCGCCATAAACTTGCGCGTAGTGCTGCAGCAGGCAGTTGCCCGACGACCGGCAGTCGCAATGCAGGCAGCGCGCCGCCTCCGTCATGGCCTCGCCGGGGTTGATGGCAGAGCACCGGGCGCAGGGCGCCACGCTGTGTTGCTGGCTGGCGGTGCGCAGGAATTCCCGCAGTTCGCCCGGCTCCAACCGGCCCATGATGCTGGAGAACGGTTTCTCCGGGCGGCGCGGCGGCTGGCCGCGCAAAAACCGGTGGACGCACTCGGCCGCCGCCCGGCCCTCGGCCATGGCCCGCACCAGTTGTTTGACAGGCTTGACGCAGGCGCCGGCGGCAAAGACATGGGGCGGACTGAGGCGGCAGGTGGACGGGTCGGCCTTGAGCACGGCGCCGGCCAGCGGCAGCCCGAGTTTCCCGCCGTCATCTCCGGCCAGTTCGCCGACGGTGATCAGGATGGCGTCGAATCCGCGCCGCAAACCATCCAGAGTCACATGATTGCCCAACTCGATGCCCGTTTTGAAAGCAATTCCCATCCCCGCCAGCAAGGCCACTTCCGCTTCCAGGATGGCGGCGGACAATTCGGCTTCCGGCACGTCCCGCAGCCTCCCGCCCGGTTGGGCATTGCGGTCAATGACCGTGACGGCGTGGCCGCGCCGGGCGAGGTCATGCGCCGCCGTCAGGCCGGCCGGCCCGGCTCCAACGACCACCACGGAGCGCCTGGTGGCGGCGGCGGGTTGGCACAGGCAGGCCCTGGCCTGTTTGCCATCCTGCTTGAAATCATGCTCAGTCAGGAATCGTTCCATCTCGCGCACCGCCGCCGGTTCATCGAAATCCCCGCGGCGGCAGCCTTGTTCGCAAGGATGGTGGCAAAGGCGGCCCAGCACACCCGCCAGGGGCAGCGCCTGGCGCATGGTGGCCACCGCCTCGTCCAGGCGGCCGGCTTGGATCTGCCGGATCATCGCGGGGATATTCAGTTGCAGCGGGCAGAGGCGATGGCAGGGCGACAGACAGTCCCCCACATGGTCGCTGAAAAGCAATTCCAGCGCGGTGCGGCGCGCCTCATGCACTTCCTCCGATTCGCTCTCGATGACCATGCCGGGCACGGCCAGGGTGGCGCAGGAAGGCACCAGGCGGCCCTGGCCGTTGGCCGCCACCTTGACCAGGCAAACCTGGCAGGAAGTGAGGGGCCCGCACTTTTCCAGGTGGCAGAGGGTGGGAATGTCCAGCCCGATCTGCCGCGCCGCCTGCAAAACGGTCCGGCCCGGCGCAACCTCCACCGGCTTTCCGTCAATACTAATTGTAAACGCGCTCATCTCACCGCAATGGCCTCCTCCGGGCAGACCTGGCGGCAGGTGTCGCAGCGGGTGCAAATCTCCAGGTTGATTTTATGTTGGGCGTAGGGCGTCATCGGGATGGCCTGGACCGGGCAATGCTGGGCGCACAGGGTGCAGCCGGTGCAGGCGGCGGTGACCTCGTACTTGATCAGGGCGGCGCACTGGCCGGCCGGGCAGCGCCCTTGCAGGTGCGCCTCGTATTCGCCGCGGAAGTAACGCAAGGTCGAGAGCACC
Organism: uncultured Verrucomicrobiae bacterium; assembly: GCA_963707025.1. Lineage (GTDB taxonomy): Bacteria > Verrucomicrobiota > Verrucomicrobiia > Limisphaerales > Palsa-1400 > JBEKOF01. The sequence continues at coordinate 658,757 of CAVPOM010000018.1, forward strand.
GGATTGGGGGCCGTTTTCCCAAGCCCGCACAGGCTGCCGGCGCTGACCTGGCGGGCCAGCCGTTCCAGCTCCTCCAGATGGGCCCGTTGCGCCTTGCCGGCGCAAAGCTTGTCCAGAATATCCAGCATCCTTTTGGTGCCCACGCGGCAGAAGGTGCATTTGCCGCACGACTGGTCCTGCGTGAACTGAAGAAAATAGCGCGCGATATCCACCATGCACGACGAGTCGTCCAGCACCACCAGCCCGCCCGAACCCATGATGGCGCCGGCCTCGCGCAACGATTCATAATCCACCGGCGTGTCCAGCAGGCTGGCCGGCACGCAGCCCCCGGACGGTCCGCCAATTTGCACGGCCTTGATGCGGCGGCCTTGCGCCGCGCCGCCGCCGATCTTTTCCACAATCTCGCGCAGGGTGGTCCCCATCGGCACTTCGATCAACCCGCCGCGGCGGATCTTTCCCGCCAGGGCGAACACCTTGGTGCCTTTGCTTTTGGCCGTGCCGAGGGCCGCGAACTCTTCCGCCCCATGCCGGACAATCCAGGGCGCCAGGGCCAGCGTTTCCACGTTGTTAATCAGCGTCGGTTTGCCCCACAGGCCCGACTCGGCGGGGAAGGGTGGCCGCAGCCGCGGCATGCCGCGCCGGCCTTCCACCGAGGCGATCAAGGCCGTCTCCTCGCCGCAGACAAAGGCGCCGGCGCCCTCCACCACGCTCAGGCGCAATGGAAAATGGGCCCCCAGCAAGCCCGCCCCCAGCCAGCCGCGCCGTTCCATTTCCGCAATGGCCGCCCGCACCCGCTGGACCGCCAGCGGATATTCGTGGCGGACATAGAAAATGCCCTCGTGCGCGCCCACCGCCACCGCGGCCAGCGCCAACCCCTCCAGGACACGATACGGAAAGGATTCCAGAATCATCCGGTCCATGAACGCGCCCGGGTCGCCTTCGTCGCCGTTGCAGATCACATACTTGACATCGCCCGGCTGCCGGCGGACCACGCGCCATTTTTGTCCGCTGGGAAAGCCCGCGCCGCCTCGCCCGCGCAGGCCGGAGTTTTCGATGATGGAGATGAGGTCTTCGGGAGAAAGGCGTCCATCTCCGGTGGCAGGGACGCCGCGCTGCAGCGTCCGGTCGGCGCAGCACGCCAACCCTGCCAATTCACTCGCAGAACTTGCGGGTTGCGCGGGCTGCTGCATTCCCAGGCAGCGCCGCAACGCCGCAAACCCTTCGTGCGCGAGATATTCATCCAGATCCAGCGGATCGAGTTTGCCGAAATGTTCGGTGGCAATATGCACCTGGTCTTCCAGGAAGGCGCGGACGGAGGGATCGGCTTTGCTCATGGAAAAGCGCGCCACCTGTTGTTGCGGCGCGGCCTCATCCAGCAGCAGACCGCCCAGCAGGCCGGTCCAGAGTAGGCGGGCGCGGCGCAGCAAACCACGCGGACGAAAATAGCGTTGCATCAGGGCGCCGGCCTGGCCGGGTGTCAGGTTGGAATAGTAGCGGGCCGCCTGGCCCGGCAGGGCGACTTCAATCAGCGGCGTGCGATGGCACATGCCCATGCAACCGACCCGCTTGATGTGGACCTGGCCGCCGCATTGGCCCGCGCTCTGGCGCAAGGCGTGAAACAACTGATCGCTCCCCTTGGCCATGCAGCAGGAACCCAGGCCGACGTGGATTTGGGCCAGGCCCTGGCAGGCCCGGTCTCCCGGTTCCTCGGTGGACTTGACCCCGGCTGCCGCGGTCTGCCGGGCGAGATAGTCGCGGATTAGCCCCGGAGATTTCTCCGCGGAGGCGTAACCCATCGTCGCGCCGCCCATCTTCAAGACGGGCGCCAGGGTGCAACAACCCAGGCAGGCGACCGGTTCGATGGTGAACTCCTGGGCCGCATCGGTATCGGCGCCCGGAGGAATGCGCAGGTGCCTGCGCAACGCGTCCTCCACCCGCTCCGCTCCCGCGACATGACAGGCCGTGCCGCGGCAGACCCGGACAATATGTTTGCCGGCCGGCTTGAGGCGGAACATGTCGTAGAAGCTCGCCACACCGGAGATGGCCGAGGGTTGAATCCCGGTCAGTTGGGGGAGATGCTCCAGGGCCTCCTGGGGCAGGTAGCCATGATGTTCCTGCAGGGCCTGCAAAATCGGGATGAGCGCCTCGGGATTGCGCCCGATCCGCTCCACCGTTTGCTCGACAAAGTTGAGGTCAACACCTGGCATGGCCACCATAAAACTGGGGCACGAAGGTCAGGCACACTCCCCATATTTTGGCAAGACCGCAACAGATTTTGCCGAGGCTGAAGGTAATCAATCTGCTGGCAAGCCGCTCAAGCTTTCCAGCACGTCGTTCTGGTAATCCTTGAGTCGCTTCGCGCAGGATCAGGGCTTGGGCGGCGGTTGGTCTTTCAGGATAAGCGGCGCGGTTTGGCGCTCGCGGTAAAGTTGCTCCCGGATGCGATGCACCTCGGCAATGACCGGATCATAGACGCGGTAGGGTTCAGCAGGGGGCGGCGGCGGCTCGGTCGCTTCACGGCGGCGCAATCGCGCCTGCAGTTCTTCAGGCGAATTCACCACCGGCCCGGAGTGCGGATGTTCCGCCAGCCATGCGTCCATTTGATCAAGAAAGCGTTGTAGGTCGCTGCCAGCCTGTTCGGCCAGCCGGTCTTTGACGGCTTCAACCTCTTGAAGAATCGGGTCAGCCTTCATACTCAATTGTTCCCATCAGTTGCAGCGGCGTGCAAACAATCGGCAAACGATAGCCGCGCCTTTCCGCCACCGGTTGCAGCCGCGACTGTATCACGGCGTTGGCCAGATGCTTGCAATTCCAAGTCAGAAGATAGTTGATTTTGTAAACGGATGCGAATGCTAAATGCACCGCGTCCGCTTTGGCTTTTGGCGGCAGCGGTCCGGCTGACAAGAACACTTCCGCCAACGCATCCACCGCCGGCGTGCGACGCAACACCGTCAACGTGCTCAAGGCTTGCAATCGCTGCCGGCTCATTTCCGGATCGCCCTCGGCCGCTTCGAGCAACACTTCCCCTGAAATCGAGCACTCGAAATAAGGCAGGCGCCTCCGCCACCAGTCCTCCGTCCAGACATGCCATTGATGGGCCATCGTGCCTGCCGGCGGGCGTGCGACGAGAAAACTGACCACCGCCGTATCAATGTAAACGCTTTCCATCCGTCAATCCCCCATGATGCGGTGCATCGCGTACGGCAACTGGCAGAATTCCACGCCTGGCCGCGTCAGTTCCTTCTGGCTCATGAATTTTGCCGCCGCGAAAACCAGCAGCCGTTTCTTACCTTTGAAATCCAGTGTTGGCATGAGCTTTTTTTTCTGGCTCTCAAGAGCCTAGCGGAACGGGAGGTGTTTGCACAGGCCAGAATTGCGGCCAGCGGGTTGTTCCGGCAGGCGGGCGTTGCTCCCCTCGTCGGCTTCCTGTTCTGGATTCGCATCGGTAGCTCTTGCGACTGGTTACCGTTACGGCTGTTTCACCTGGTTGGCGCCGTCCGGCCCGAGGCAGAAGAGGTTGGTCGCGCCGCGCAGGAAGAGATGGCCGCCGGCAAAGGCCGGGCTGGCCAGGAATTTGTCCGGCAGTTGGCTTCGCCCCATTTCCTGAAACTCGCGCCCGGCCCGCAGGACGACCAGGACGCCATTTTCGCCCAGAATAAAAAGACGGTCGCCCACGATGCCGGGCGAGGCCTGCACGTCCGCATCCAGGTTCTTTTCCCAAATCCTTTTGCCATCGCCGGTCTGAAGACATTTGACGAGGCCCCCGCTGTTGACGGTGAAAACCAGTTCGCCCTGGCTGACCGGACTGACGATATCCGGGACATTGCCTTCGTCGGTCCAGGCCACATGCGTCTTGGTCACGTCCCCTGCGCCGTCGGGGCGCAAGGCGATGAGCCTGGCCCCCGGACTGAGGAGGAGGACAAGTCCGCCGGCGAAGACGGGCGAAGGCACCACTTCATTTTCGAGCAATTGCGCGCGCCAAAGCTCCTGGCCGCCGGCCAGGGTGTAGGCGATCACCCAGGGGTTGGCCAGGGTGATGATCTGGGTCTTGCCCGCCGCTTCGGCGACGATCGGGGTGGCCCACGACGCGGGCACCTCGCGGCTGCGCTCCCACAAGACGCGTCCGCTGGCGCCCTGCAACGAAATTAGTCTTGACCCCTGCCCGGGCGTCTCGCCCTGATCCAGTTGGATGAGCAGGTTGCTCCCCCACACGGCCAGCGAGGCGGCGTAGCCATAGGCATTCCTTAACGGGCCGAGGTATTTGGTCCAGGCAACCGAACCGTCGAAATTGAGCGCGGCGAGGTCGCCGTTGGCGAAGATGGCATAAGCCCGCCGCCCATCGGTGGCCATGGTGGAGGCCGCGTAGGTGGTGTCCTCCGGGACCTCCGCGACCTTGGGCGGACTGCCTGGAACATTTTCGACGGCCCGCCGCCAGAGCAGCGCGCCGTCGGCAACGTTGTAACAAAAAACTTCGCGTTTCGCCGCCGTGCCTCCCGAAATAAACACCCTGTCCCCCCACACCACCGGCGAACTGTGGCCCGGGGCGGGGATGGCGGAGCGCCAAACCAGAGTGGTCCCGTAGTTGGTCTGCGCGGCCACCCCGCTGCCGTCCCAGCCGCGGAAGCGCGGCCAATTGGCCTGGAATTCGGCCAGCGCGGGCGCCTCCTCGGCCGGCGCCGCCTCCGCGCCGCTTTGGCCGGCGAGTTTTTGCCACGCGGCCTCGTTGGCGGGCAAAACGGAAGCATTGTCAAGTCGAATTATCAGCAACGATCCCGCCACCACCAGGGCCACGGCGGCCAGCGCGACACGGGCGCGCGCGGCCAGCTTCAGGGACTGTTCGCCGGCCTCGGTTTTAGGTTGCGGCAGCGGCAGGGTTTTCGTCAGGGCCGCCGCTTTGCCGGCCGCCAGCACCAAGGCCAGCGTCCCGCCCAGCAGCAGCCAGGCGCCGGTTTTGTCCAACGCCAGGCGATGGCGGAACTTCTGGCGAAATTTCAGGTCGAGCTGGCGAATCTCCCTTTGCAGCGGCTCATTTTTCGGCGCGTCGGCCAGCTTCTCCTTGAGGGCGAGCAGTTGCGGGGATTTCCAAGGATCACCGGTGGCCGCCGCGAAATGCTCATAGACCATGACCGCGCAAAGGAGCAGACAGAACAGGCCCGCGATGCAGGCGGTGAGCCAAAGCGCGCGAGGGAAAGGAAAAGGTTTCATGACCTGAATCATTGGCGATGTGCTCAAGGACTCACCCAAAAGGTGGGCCCGTTTCGGAAAGAGGATTCCGTCGGCGGGACGCCGACGGATGCGGGCGGGACGCCCGCGCTCCCGGAAAAGTCGCTAATGATCGGGGTTTCATGAGGGCGCGGGTTTGTCCGGCGCCGGCATCCAGCCGAGGCGAACGCGTTCGTTGGGGCAGGCAGTGAAGCACCGGGCACAGGCGACACAGGCGCCGCGGTCCGGCTCAAAATCAGTCCGGCCCGGACGCACGGACAGCGCCACCAGTTTGAGGCCGATGACCAGTCCGGTCCAGCCGCCGAACAACAGGCAGGCCAGAGCAAAGCGGTGGCGCAAATCGGCCGCCGCCGTCAAGATGGCTTCCGGATTTTCGGCGGCGCGCTGGAGGGAAAGCGCCTCCGGGGTCATCAAGCCGTACTCCACCGGCGCGCTTTGCTGGCGCAGGTAGCGTTCCGCCAAAGCCACCGCGGGATGAAGCTGCGCCGCCGCCGGGCTGAGTTTGGAACCGGCCCATGCGCCGGCGGCGACAAGCACCGGCAGGAGCACGAGGAGCCAGCCGAGGCGTTTTCGCTCCGCGCCCAGCCCATTGGGGTGGGTGGCGGCGGGGGCGGGTTGGCGCATCGCGCCGAACGGGCAGGACTGTTCACAGAGGCGGCATTGCGTGCAGACATCGGGCGTGACGCGGACGCGCCATTTGGAAGCCAGCGACGCCAGCCTGAGCAACCCGCCATAAGGGCAAAGGAACCGGCAATAGGGCCGGCCCACAAACATCCCGGCCAGGAGCAGGGCCGCTCCGAGAGTCAAGATGAAACTTCCGCCCGAGCGCCGGAAGAACGGAACGAACGGATCATAACGGCAGATCACAAATCCGGTCCCGGTGCCGGCGTAGATCAGGCCCGCGCCCAGAAAAAGATAAGGGATGACGCTGAGGGCCTGTTCCAGCCAGAGCGGCACGGTGACAGGCTTGAGCAGCATGAGATCCTGCAGCGCCCCCTGCGGGCAAACCGCCGCGCAAAAAGCCCGCCCCGCGAACAGGGCCAGCACGATGGGCGCGAAGCAGAAAATCAGCACCGTCACCGGCACGGCGTAGTCCGGGTTGAACAGTCCATAGACGACATTCTGGGGCGAGCCGATCGGGCAGATGCAGCCCTGGCGGTAGAACCCAAAATAGGCCAGGGAAAAGAGGGAGAGCCAGAAAAGCCCGCGCCGGGAGCGCTTTTTGTAGATCAGCCAGGCCGCCATTCCCAGAGCGGCCAGGAACACGCCCGTATCGGCGTATTGCCGCCAAAGCTGGCGCGCGGCGGGGGTGGAGGGGGAGGGGATGCGGTAGCCGCTTTCAAAATCCGGCGGCGGGAAACGCTGTTCCGCGCAAACCACCAAGGCCAGCAGCAACATGGCTCCCAGGGCGCCGAGGAATTTGAGACGGCGAAGCATGACCTTAGCGGCTGGTGGTTTTGAGCAGGTAGGGATGGGCCGCGGGCACGCGGCGGAAGGCCTGGCCGGGGCAGGAGCGGGCGATGGCGCACTCGTTGCAGTTGAGGCAGCGATCGTGGCGGATCTGGAGGAAGAGCGAGCCGTTGCCGAAGCGGTTGCAGCCCTCGACGCATTTGGCGCAGCCGATGCACAACTCTTCGTCAATACTATATTGATAATAGGGGTCTTCCACGTAGGCGCGCTGGATGGCGGCGGTCGGGCAGAGCTGGTTCTCCGCCGCCGTGGTCAGCTCGTTGGGCTCGGCGCGAAAAACCCGGTGCAAAGCTGGCAGTAGCCGCACACCGCATAGGCGTGGACGCATTTGACGGCGGACTGCTCCAGCACGCACTGGGTGGCGCAGTTGCCGCAGTGCAGGCATTTGGCCGGGTCAATTTGCCACACCCAGGCCGCGCCGGTGCTGCGGGTGGCCAGCGCGCCCGCCGCCGCGCCCAGCCCGGTCATGGTCAGCAGCCGCGCGCCGTTGCGGAGAAATTGCCGCCGCGTCACCGGTGCGTCCGTTGGAGGTTTGGGGTCCATCTGTTGGCTGGCTTGGGTGGGTTTACCCTTTCCGCTGCATCACCCGCACGTTGCTGGTCACGATGTCCAGGATGTAAATGCGTCCGGCGGAATCCACCGCCGCATCAATGCCGCCGTGGATGCAATCGTTCAGGTCGTTGCAGGCGTGGGCGTTTTCCGGGAAGGATTCCGCCCCCGCCACCACGGACTCAAACTCGCCGCCGGCGCTGTAAATTTTCACGCGCGGAATGCCCTTCTCACAGGTCACGATCCGCCCGTCGGCCAGGGCGGCCAGGCCGATGGGATTGCAACAGCCGCAGAACCCCTCGGTGGCGGCGCTGGGTTTGCCCCAGGCGCCCTCCAGATCGCCGTCAAAAGTGTAGGCTTCGATCTGATGCCGGCCCGGATTGTTGACACGCAACAAGCCGTCCCGATGGATGATCACGTCCAGAAACGGACTGGGCACGATGAGTCCCGGCACGTTGCGCTGCGCATTCTTCCGGCCGATCCGCCCGACGATCTTTCCGCTCCGGTCGTAGCGCAGCACGACCAGTTTGACGGCATCGGCCGCAAAGACATCCTGCCCGCCCGCCGCCAGCCCGGTAAACCAGGTCTTCGGGTCCGGCGATTCCCAACGGGCCGTGCGCCCGCCCTTGGCGTCAAACACCTCGATGTGGTCGCGCAAGCCGGCGAAAATGGTTCCCTCCCCGGCCACGGCGACACAGCCGGCCGGGCCCGCCAGGGCCAATTCCAATCCGGGCTGGCCGGAGCGGCTCAGCAAATTGATATAGTTGCCCGCGCACACATAAAGCTGGTCATCGGGCCCGATGGCCAGCCGGCGGGCGTCCTTGTGCGGAACCGGCCAGCGCGTGACTTCCTCGTAGGCGATGAGTTTGGGATCGGTCTTCTGGAAACGGGAAACGTCGTAGGCAAAAGGGTTGGCCGTTCCCTGTCCGGCCGCGCCGGCCCGCGCACCGCCCGCCAGGCCCAGGAGGGCGGCGGTTTTGGCGACGACACCGAAAAACTCCCTTCGGTCGAGCAGCTCAAGTTCTGGTTTCATAGCGGCCTCGAGGTGGATGGGCCGAGCGCTTGCTTGGCGGACAAAGCGTTGGGCAGCCCGCAGTCTTCAAAAACCGCGCAACCCCGGCAGAGGCCGGCGCTGATGCAGACCTGGCCGGCGGGCCGGGCGGCCTCGCGCCCGGCCAGCCGGCCGGTCACCGCGGCCAGCCCGCCCAGGATGGCGAAGCGCAGCCCGTCGCGCAGGAATTGGCGGCGGCCGGCGCTGGAATTGGGAGAGCGTCTGTTCATGACTCAGCCATTGGCATCAGCATCCGCCATTGGAAAGAAACAGGCTTACCTTCTTTTGTTCAAGCCTTGACATTTCTTGCTTTGTTTTCGGATTGGCCCGTATGGAGAGATCATATCCAAAATGGGTTCGTTTCTCTGCATGTTGGATTCAATAAAACATCCATAAGGGGCTTATTTTTAACTACTTATGAGTTTTTACATTTGGGTTCGTTTGGCAAAAAAGCGTTTTTTGGTCAAGGTCTGTCCGACACCTCCATGGTGATGGGCGGCGGGACGGCCTCGCCGTGGCGCATGCGCTGCAAGCGCTCCAACTGGATCATGGCGCGAAACATCTGCCGCTCCAGCTTGGTTTCGTAGCGCAGGATTTTGTCCAGGACCTCCGGCGCCGGCAGCACGGCCGCCGCCTGGCGCGCCTGCTCTTCGTTTGCCTCGCGCTTTTGACAAGCAGCTTTCAACCAGCCGAGCATGGCCAATTCTTTGTTCAAATAAGCCAGCGCTTTCTTATTATTCCGCTCCTGCAGGGCGGCGGCCTGCAAACCTTCCGGATTTTCCCGCAGTTTGAGGCGGAGTTCCTGCAAACCGCGCGTCAGGCGGTTGGGTTTGTGAAAATGCTGGACGAACTCCTGGATGGCGGCCTCGGTCAGCCCGCCGGTTTTCTCCACCGCTGATTGAACATCGTCCAGGAATTTTTCGAGCAGGTGAATCCCCCAAACCGACTCTTCCATGCTGGCGATGGGGTCTGCAAAGGACTCCCAGAGCGTCCAGCGCAATTCCATCTGCGGCCGGCCGCGCGCCCACTGGCCTTGGTCCACGCTCAAGACGATTTCGCCCGATTCGGCCCGCAAAGCCCGGCGCAGGCGCCAGTGGGTGGTGACGATCTGGTCCACGAGCATTTCCTCCACCGGCCCGGCCGGCTTTAACTCCTGCCAGAACCGCTCGGAGAGGGCGTCCAATTCCCGGCTGTTTTCATGGAGATTCAACCCGCGCACCAGCACCTCCCTGGAGAGGATGCCGTGCTGGAGGGCGTTCATTTTGGAAACGGCGCGGCCCCGCGGGGTTTTCGGCCCGGTGGATTTGAGGGCGTTGCGCCGGTTGGCGGCGAGTTTTTTCAAGGAAACCGATCCGGGCACAGGCTTATGCTTGTTTTCATTGGCCGTGACAGGGGCCGGCCCCGGCCTGTCATTGGGGAGGTTTTGTTCATTCATGCCTGGCAATATATTCCCAAAGACATAATATGTCAATAGATTAATATTCCCAAAGACGTTTTTTCTGCGCGGTATGCGGGAAGCCCTGCACAAGTCAGGCTCGACGCAGGCGCAACTGGGCGAAGCCTCGGGTAGTGCCTTAATCAGGGGAATTATATACGACATTACCCCGGGCTGGTTTTTATGGCGTTTGCAAATAACTGATGATCCAGTTTTTGGTTGGTTAGGAAGGTCGGGAGTTTGGGCGGGGATAATATCTGTTTGGCTTTCCACGACTTGTCTCAGGCAAGGCAGTTTTGTCCCCATTATTTCGTCTCCCCAATGGGCAACCCATGTTCAGCTTTCCGGGCTTGACCCTTGCACGAATGCTTTCGGAGGGCAAAATCATGGAAGGCAATATCATAAGAGGGGCCGGCTGAAACCAGACGAATTGGCGACAAAGGAAGGCAGGAGGAAGGGGCGCAAGCAAAGCGAGGATTGCAAAGGGAGCCTGGAAAGGCCGGAAAACTCAGGGGCATCTTGTCCGATAGGGCAAATATATGGTTTGACCCCTTTGACCCCTTTGCTTGCCGTCCGCGGAATTGACCTCGACAAGAACCCGGCTTGGATGACCGCGCCTGGCAAGCTTGCTCGAAATCACGGCGACGATGGTTTGTGCCAAACCGCTGTCGAGATTGTTCCGCTGGATGACCAACGCGGGACGACGCTTGGCCGTGCGTAGATCGGAATTTGGGAAAAGCACCAGGGCAACCTCACCGCGTCGTGTCTTTGTCATAAATGTCGGCTTCCGGCCGATCCCAATCCTCGGCGAAGGTCTTCAATCGCGCACGAAGTTCGGCGGCTTGAGCTTCGTCAATTCCCCGCGCCGGCAAGTCAACGCCGCTGGATTCAAGCAACGTCACCAACACGCGTGATTGGCTCACTTGCGGAGGTGTCTTGGCGAGCTCCACTTTTCCATTCTTATAGGTGCCTTCGATAGTCAGCATAACTATCTGTGAAAATACCACGCGTGGCTGGCTTTGTGAAGCCAAAGTGAGATTAAAATTAGGAATGGCGGCCGGAGATTATTTTGGGGGCGAGGGCGCCGCAACGTCCAGGCAGACCAGGCGGGTGAAGTCGCGGGCCAGGAGACGGCCCCCAACCAGGGCCATCGGGCCCCAGGCCTCGCCGCCTTTGAGGACTTGGGCCTGGGCCAGAAGCTGGAAGCGCGTCGAGCTGTCTTCCATCAAACTGAGTTTGCCGTCCTCGTTCATCACAAAGAAAAGGCCGTCGGCCAGCAGGAAGGGAGACCTTCCGAAGGAATCCACCGCCGGGCTGGCCCAGACCACTTTGCCGTCCAGGCCCAGGCAGACGAATTGGCCGTTGGGCCGGGTGCCGAAGATATGGCCATCGTGGAAAATGGGGGTCTGCTGGGTCGCGCCGAAAATTTCCGGAGGGAGCTTCCAGAGCGTTTTTGGCACGAGCCGGCCAGCCTGGTCCTCGAGTTGGAGGAGCAGGCTGCCGGCGTTGTAGCCGCCGGACAGAAAGATCTTCCCGCCTTCCAGCACGAGCGGCGAGGGCACGGTGGCGATGCTGATTTTCCAGGAGTTGGTTTCCCAGAGCAGCGCGCCGTCTTTGGCCGAAATGCCGGCCACACCGCCGCTGGCGCAATAGACATAAAACCGCTGGCCGCCGAATTCCATCGGCATGACGGAAGAATGGGTCATCTTCCAGCCGCGGGGATTGGGCGCGCGCCAGAGGGTTTTTCCGGTCGCAAGGTCCACGGCGGCGAGCAGGGCATCGTGGCCGCCGGGGGCCAGAATGACGGCGTTGCCGTCCAGGAGCGGGCATTGGCCGGCGTACCACAGCGGAACGGTCGCTCCATATTCGGAGACCAGGTTCATGCCCCAGCGCAATTCCCCCGAGGCCGCGTCCAGACAAAGGACATGGCACTTGGGATCCATGGCGACGACGAATTTGTCCGAGACGGCCGGCACGGTGCGGGTCATGCCATGGTTTTGCTTGACTGTCAGGGTGTAGGCGTAGCGCCAAATCTCGCCGCCGTCGGCCAGGGAGAGACAGCGCAGAGCGTTCCGCTTTTTGGCCTTGTCGTAATCCATGAGGTAAACGCGCCCCTGCTGCACGGCGACGCCGGCATAACCGTCCCCGCAATCCACGGCCCACAACTGGCGCGGCCCGGCGGGGTCCCAGGCGCGGGCCAGGGGCGTGGATTCCGGGCTGATGCCATCGCGATGAGGCCCGCGGAACTGGGGCCAGAAGCCGGGGAGATTGGCCGGCTGGGCCTTGCCTGGGATGAGTTTGCCGGCCAGGATGGGATTGAGCGCAGCCGCGCCGTCAGCGCCGGGCGGCTGATCGGCTCCGGGAAGGCGCTCGGAAAGAGTCTTTGCATCCGGATGCGCCCACCAGAAAAGCAGCGCGGCCAGGGCGCAAACCGCGGCCAGCAGCGGCAAGGCCGCAGCGTATCGAGAACGATCAAATTTCATCGCGGCACCCGGAGAACTTTACTGTCCATGCCGTGGGGGAAACAATGCCAAAGCGTTTGCCACAGCGAATTATACCGTTTCCAGTTCGTAACGGCACTATTGCCAAGGCGATTGGCGGCGGTCGCAGACCGCCGCTACAGTGCAAAAGCAAACCGGAAAAGGTATTAAAGGGCCGGGGCGGGCTTCCAGGCGTCGGCCTCCAGTTCAAAGAGCAGATCGTCCCGACAGATGCCGCACTGCGCGGCCAGGGCCGGCAGGGAACGCAAATCGCGCCGGGCGCACCAGGCGGCGAATTCCGGCAGGCTGGCGCGATTCTTGAAATAGGCGGTGGCGCGGGTGATGTCGGAAAAGGCAAAGCCGCGCGAGGCCAAAATGATTTCGACCACTTCCATGGTGTGCTGGATTTGCCGGCGCAGGTTCCCCGGCCACAGCGTCTGCCCGCCGGCCGCGATGCTGGCCGTGCCGGAAATCAAAAGACGGCGGCCGTGGAGGGAGGAAATCTCCATGGCGCGGCTGAAGGAACTGCCATAGGCCGCGGCGGGACACTGCAAGGGGGAGTGAACTTCGGCAAGGCGCGCGGAGGAGTCCAGGGGTTGCACCGCCCAGGCGCCGGCCACCAGCGCGGTGCCAGCGGGATTCCGGGCGGAAATACCCGTGCTGGCCGGCGAGGATCCGCTGCGAAAATTGATGCGCGCATAGGCCTGCGTTCTGGCCTGGTTGAAGGGGCGGTACCAGGAAAGAAGCTCATCGAGATAGAACCAGGTGCGCACGACATCGCCCAGCGCGAAACCGGCTTGGGCCAGGGCGGTTTCCATAAGTCCCAGCGTTTGCCGGAATTGATCGGGGCGCGCAGCGGAAAACAGGCTCGGCCCCAGGCCGCCCAGCAGACAATGGCGCAGGGCGCCGTCTTCAAAGACAGAACCGACGACCCGGCCGTGGAGCGCGATGGGCTGGACCCGGCCGGCGCTGAAAGCGAAGGCCTGCATGCCCGGCGATCGGATGGCCATCACACCCGGCGCCTTCCACCCAAGTGACCGGCCAATCAATGGCGCCGAAAACCCGCCGCATGGCTTCTTGGGCCGCCGGATGGGCGCTGAGAGAGCCGAAGATTATCAAATTGACCGGCGTCGTGTCCGAATCCTTCAAGGCGAGCGCCAGGCGGCTGAACATCTCCAGGATGCCTTCGCCGGGGAGCGGTTTGACCGTGAATGAGAATTCCGGGCCGGGGGAAAGATTGGCGGCAGCGTCGGTTGGTGGACGGACGCTCGATCCAGCCTTGGCGGACGGAGTCAAATACCTCACATGGGCATAGACGCCGGCTTTTTGGGATCGGTTACGAATTGCCCGCATGATTTAAATGCAAAATGTCCTGATTTGGCGCAGTGTCGAGTCTGTGGCTCGAGATCGGCGCACCGCGCCGACACTACAATATCGGCGGGTTGCGCCAACGCTACAGTAATGAAATCAGGCAGGGGGGGGGCATCTTGACACTGCTAGCGGAATCAGGCGCAAGAACGCTGCAGGAGTGCGCCCGTCCTCGGGGAATGGCGCTTAAATAAGACCTAAAACTTTCTTACCCAGCCTCTTACGACGCGGGGGATGCGGGATGGTTTCAAACAAGACCTGACGGCTCAAGCGTTGCATGGCTTTGATGGTGGCTTGCACCTCCCGCCACTCGGCAATGGCGTCATGGAGCCACTCATATTGTTCTTTGGAGAGAGCGACACTGACCGTTTTGCCTTTGACCTTGCGGGTCCACTGATAACAAAGGCCGCCTGCTCCGGGGCCGCGGTCTTGCACGTAGCCCTCGCTGATCCAGCCGGTTCTGGCCAGCCGGTCGCGTAATTGGGCGTATTGGGCCTGCCATTGGGCTGGCCGGGTTGTTTTGTGAGTCGGCATAAAGAAAAGAGTAGCAGACGTGTCAATAAGGCGGTATATATACCGCCTTATGCCCGACACCCCCTTCTTCCCGGCCTGGCGGCCCCGTCTGGCGGCGGCGGGCCGCCGCTGTGCCCACAGCCTGGCGCGCCTCCGTCACGCCACCTTGAGTCAGATCGAGGACCGCCTGGCTCCCGCCTTGCCCACCGACCTCCTGCGAAAACCGGCCGCCGGCGACTACTCCCGCGAGCAGGTTTACACTCTGGTTCGCACCTGGTGGTGCTGGGTCTGGCCAGTCTTCCAAGCCAACACTTCCTGCCGCCACGTCGTCCTTCAGGTGCAGGCCCTGCTGGCCTTGGTCCAAGGCCCGGAACCGGAGCCGGACAGCAGCGCCTATTGCCAGGCCCGCGCCAAACTCCCCCTGGCCTTGCTGGAGCAAGCCTTCGCGGCCAGCGCCGACAGCGCCGAAAAGCGCGCCCCGGCCAGTACGCTGCTACAGGGCCGCCCGTTGAAAGCGGTCGATGGCAGCGGCACCCACCTGCCCGACACCCCGGCCAATCGGGCGGCCTTTCCCCCCAGCCAAAGCCTGCAGCCCGGCGGCGGCTTTCCCCACCTGCGCGTGGTGGCTCTGTTCTCCGCCGCCAGCGGCGCCCTTTTGGCCAAAGCCACCGGCAGCCTGCGCTCCTCCGAACTGGCTCTGTTTCTCCACGGCTTGCGCTCGGCTTTGCACCCCGGCGACATCCTCTTGGGCGACCGCGCCTATGGGGTTTATATTATCGCCGCCGTCCTCCAACTCCTGGGCGTGGATTTGCTCGCGCGGGTCTCCGTGCGCAACCGCAAGGTGGATTTCCGCCAGGCCCGCCAACGCCTGGGTCACTGGGACGCGCTCTTTACCTGGTCCAAACCCGGCCGGCCTTCGCCCCTGCTTTCGTTCCTGGAATGGCTCGGACTGCCGCCGCAGATCACGGTGCGGGTGCTGCGCGCGCGCCTGAGCCGGGCCGGCTTCCGCACCCGCCACCTGACCCTGGTCACGACCCTGTTGGATGCGGCGCTTTTTCCAGCGGAGGAACTGGCGGCCGCTTATGCCCGGCGCTGGCGCATGGAACTGTGCCTGGACGATCTCAAAACCACCCTGGGCATGCAGAGCCTGCATTGCCTCTGTCCCCGCATGGTGGAGAAAGAACTCCTGCTCTTCCTCACCGCCCATAATTTCCTGCGCTGGATCATGGCCGAAGCCGCGCAAAGCCAGAACGTGGACTTGGATCGGATCAGTTTCAAAGGCAGCCTGGACGCCTTCCGGCAATGGACGCAGGCACTGGCACAACTCGGACACGCCCGGAACAAAGGGGGACGGCGCCGCCAATTATGGCAGCGGCTGCTCCGAAGGCTGGCGACCGATCTGGTGCCCAGGCGTCCGGGAAGAGCGGAGCCGCGCGCTGTCAAGAAACGATCCAAATACCCCCATTTGAACAAATCGCGGCATCAATACCGCCAGCCCTGGAGCCGCAATAAACGCCGCCGTCTGGCCCGGGCCAAAAGAAAGGCTTCCCTTATTTAAGCGCCATTCCCCGTCCTCGGGCGCAGCAGCGCGGGAAACACGGCGCGCCGGTAATCTTCCTGCGCACCCAAAAAATCCCCGGCTTGCTGCGGCCGGGGACGGCCGCACTCCGGCAGCAACAGTGTCAAGATGCGCTCGGGCCGGGGGAAAGAAAGTTGGTTTGCAGGCTTGATTTATTGGGCCGGACAGGGGAAAAAGGCTGGCCATGACACCAAATCCATTTCTGGGCGTGTTCCTGCATTGGCTGGGCGGGCTGGCTTCGGGCAGCTTTTATGTGCCATACAAGGGGGTGAAAAAATGGTCGTGGGAAACCTACTGGCTGGTGGGCGGGTGCTTCTCGTGGATCATCTGCCCGTGGTTCTTTGCCTATTTCATCACGAGCGATTTGTTCGCAGTGCTCAAGCAGCAGAGCTTGAGCACGCTGGCGTGGACTTACTTCTTCGGCCTGCTGTGGGGATTCGGGGGACTGACCTACGGATTGACGATGCGGTATTTGGGGTTGTCGCTGGGCACGGGTGTGGCGCTGGGGTACTGCGCAGCGTTTGGGACGATGGTGCCGCCGATTTGCAAAGCGATCATCCCGAATTTTTTTGTGTTCGGGAACAGTGCGAGCATTGTTGAAATTGTAAAATCCACTGGCGGATTGGTGACGCTGGCGGGGGTGGCAGTTTGCATGGCGGGCATTGGGATAGCGGCGCTGGCGGGCTACACGAAGGAATCGGAGATGCCGGAAGAGCAGAAGAAGAAAACGATCAAGGAATTCAGTTTCAAAAAGGGCATATTGGTGGCCACTTTTTGCGGCATTATGAGCGCCTGCTTTGCCTATGCGTTGCAGGCGGGCAAATCCATCAACGTGGATTCGTTAAAGTCCGGTTACATCAAAGGCGCGGCGGCGGCGGGAGTTCATGTTGCTGACCAGGGCCAAATCCCGTCCAATGAAAGCGATCAGTTTGCCACCAATTTGAATCTGGTCTCCTTGGGATTAAACGCGACCAACAAACTGGATTTTGCGGGCACGATTGAGAAGATCGAAACCAACAGCCGGTTCGCCGGGAACATCGCCGCGGCTTTGGCGGCATCCGGCGATCTTGTTGGAAAGCGTGTGGCGGCTTACGCTGCAAGTTATGAAAGAATCAGAACCAATGCGTCCGTGGCAAAGACGATCAAAAGCCTCGGCGATTTTTCGGAAAAGGAGGTCGCCGTCAGCATCGCCACCGCAGGCGGAGATGTGATTTCACTGGAGAAGCGCTACGGTCTTTGGCAAGGGCTGGCCGCGCTGCCCGTGCTGTTGCTTGGCGGGTTCACCACCAATTTTATCTGGTGCATGTATCTGAATTTCAAGAATCGGACCGGCTATCAATACCTGGCTTCGGAGGTTCGCGAGGAGCATGCGCATCACGGTGGCTCCGCCAGCGGCGAACACGCCGCGGCGGAGAAAGCCGCCGCCGCCAGCAGCGGGACGCTGGACTTGAAAATTCCGGTGCTGGGCAATTACCTGTTTTCCGCGGCAGCGGGGACCTGCTGGTACTTCCAGTTTTTCTTTTACACGATGGGAGCGACGCAAATGGGGGCGAAATACGATTTCGCCTCGTGGTCGCTGCACATGGCGAGCATCATAATTTTCGCCACGGTATGGGGCTGGATTTTCCACGAATGGAAGGGGTCAAGCAAAAAAGCGCACCTGCTCATCGCCGGCGGCATCGCCACTTTGGTCCTTTCCACCTTCGTCATAGGAGCAGGGGTCGGCTGGACAAAGTTGCTGGACTTCTTACACACACTTTGATCCGCGGCGGAGATCGCCGGTGGCGGGGGAACCAGCCGGCGAGGGCGCCGACTGGGACACGCGAGGGCGCGTGTGCTCCCCGAAATGGAGGCTGGGCAGGGCGCATTCCGGATTAAGATTAGGATTAGGATTAAGATTAAGATTAGGAGAGGGAAAGCGCCGGGCCGGTCAGCAGACGCGGATGACTTCCATTTGCAGGAGCTGGCCGAGCTTGCCGATTTTGTCCGCCAGGCGGCCGGCGCCGACGGCGCAATGATGGGCGGGGCCGTGGTTGCTCCAATCGTTGACAAAGCGGCGCGCGCCCAGGCTGAAACGGTAACGGCTGTTGGTGTTGCCGATTTCCAGAATGGGACCGGGCACCGATTCGGCCTCCGCCACGAGAAACTGCAATTTTCCGCCGGCGGCCTGCACGACGGAAAGAAGCGTGACCGGGCCGTGCTTGACGGACATTTCCACAGAGAGGCCGCCGCCCGTTTTACCGTGATAGACCTGCAACGGGCGCACCTTGGTTTTGCCCTGGGCGATGCCGAGGTGGCCCGGTCCGTCGTGGCCCATCAGCACCACATCGTCCTGGAAGTCCAGGGCGTAGAATTCGGTGAAGGAACCGCCCGCCTGGAAGCTGTCCAGGATTTTCATGGCCTGGACATTCTTGATTTCGTATTCCCCGGCCACGGGGATGCCGCGGGCGGTGAGGAGGGAGTTGCCCAGGATGATGGAGCTGATGGCGTCCTGGTTTTCCGGGTTGCCGGCGCCCGAATAATAATAGGCGAGCGAGCCGAGCTGGTGGCGCTGGACCAAACGATCCAGGGCCACGGAGGTGCGGGCGGCGCGTTCCAGTTCGCGCGGCGGGCAATCGGGCTGCACGGCAAAGACGCGGCGGAACCGCGCCACGCGCGCTTGGCATTGCGCGGCGGACACTGCGCGGCGGAGGGCGGCCAGTTCGTCCACTTCGATGTGCTCGACATGGCCGCCGAAGGTGGCGCAATGCTGGGTGATGTCGGAAGCAATATCCAGCATGCCGCCGTAATAGTGGCCCATCAAGCCCAGGCGGTTGTGAGACATGAGGCGGGCCACGCGGGCGGCTTCGATCCAGGCATCCACCTGCTGCCAACAAGGCGGATCCTCGCGCAACAGGCCGGTGATCTGGTGGAAGGGGATGCCGCAACGAAGGAAGACGCTGGCGATTTCGGGCATGGGGCAGGCGCCGCAATGGGCCAGCCATTCGCCGGTCATGGCGGTGCGGCCGGCCATTTTGTTAAACGCCGCGTAGTCAATGGCCGGCGCGGGTTGCAGATTGAGCACAATGACCGGGACGCCGGCGCGCCGCACCACCGGCAGGACGGTGGAGGAAAGGGCATAAGTGGTGAGGTGCAGAAAGATGACATCCACATCCTCCTGGCGGAAGCGATGGCCGGCTGCCATGGCCTTGGGCGGAGAGTCAATGAGGCCCAGGTTGACAATTTCCACCCCGGGCCGGGCCAATTGATCGGCCACAATCTGAACATAACCCTCCAACCGCCGTTTTAAACCCTTGAACTGCGGCCAATAACTGTCCAGACCAATGCCGAACAGGCCGGCGCGCAATGGGCGGGAGGAGGATTGCGGATTATTGATTGCGGATTGCGGATTGCGGGATGGGAGGGCATGCCCAGGGAGGTATCGGCGGTTGATCATCTATGCAGTCTTATACTCCAACTTCGAGCGTCGGCGCAATAGACGATGAAGAAAGGCCGGCGGGGCGGCAGGCTGGCGGGGGTCAGCGTGAACAAGTTGTGAATAAAATGTGAATAATCTGGTTGAAAGTTCGCGCCCGGTGTACTTAAATAGCAGCGCAAAGTTTAGGACATGCCGTGTGGCCACGGCAGGCTCAGGAGGGGCCGGATGAGGGGTTGGAAACCACTTCTCCCTGACCCTCCTGCACAAGTGTGCGGAGGAGAGGGAGAACAGGCGGGAGGTTTCCCTTCATGAGCCAGCCGCGCCCCGGCGGCAATTTATGCCGATTTATCTTGTCAGGCTTGGTTGGTGGCGTACTATATGAGTTGGAGCACAGCTAAGTTTACCAGGTGTCCGACTGCCATTGGCGATGGCAATCCTTCCCTCTTATTCCCTGCTCGGGAAAGCCCTGGGCGTCATTTTGGCTGTGGGCCGGTTTGGCTCGGCAAAGCACTGGACAAATTAAGGCAAAGGATTGCCAAAGGATGGCCAGCATGCTGGCGAGCCGGTCCGTATTTTGTTGTTATTATTATCAACCGCCGAAACCAATGAGCCTGGACAGCACGCAACGCCGGGTTGTGATTACGGGGATGGGTGTCATCTCCCCCAGCGGGCAGGATCTTGTCCGTTTTTGGGAAAACGTCCGGGGAGGCGTCAGCGCGGCGGCCACGATCAGCCGGTTCGATGCGAGCAAACTCCCGGTCAAAGTTGGGGCGGAAGTCAAGGATTTCGACATCGGGCGGTTCACCTCCGCCAAGAAATTTGGGCATTACGAATTGACGGTGCAATTCGGCGTGGCGGCGGCGTCGCTGGCGGTCAAAGATTCGGGGGTTGATTTTTCCAAGTTGGACCCGGATCGGACCAGCGTGGTGGAGGGAACGACCATCAGCGGGGCGGTCAGCGTGATCCACCTGCGGGACAGCTACAATTCGAGCCAGCACAATTACCGGGCGCTCCATCCCTACGATGTGGTGGGGGGTTATTGCGGAGAAGGGAGCAGCACCATCGGCCTGCTGCTGGGAATCCACGGCAACGCGGTGACGTATTGTTCGGGCTGCGCTTCCGGCAACGACGCCATCGGCTACGCGACCCATCTCATCCGCTCCGATGACGCGGACGTGGCGGTGGCCGGGGGATCGGAGGAGATGATAGAATTGATGCACATGAGTTTTTGCCGGGTCCGGGCCATGTCGGAGCTGGAAGGGGATCCGGCGCGGGCCATGCGGCCTTTTGACAAATCGCGCGATGGCTTTGTCCTGGGGGAAGGATCGGCCTTCCTGGTGCTGGAAGAGCTTGCGCATGCCATGGGACGCGGGGCGCGGATTTACGCGGAAATTGCCGGGCATGGCCGAAGCTCGGAGGCTTATCACCCGACCGATCCGCATCCGGAAGGTTTGGGCTACCGGCGTTCCCTGGAGAAGGCGTTGCGCCAGGCGCGGCTGAACCCGACGGAGGTGGATTACATCAATGCGCACGGCTCGGCCACGCCGCTGAATGATCCCATAGAAACCATGTCCATCAAACGGGTCTTCAAGGATCATGCCCGGCAGTTGGCCATCAGCGCGACCAAGCCGGTGACGGGTCATCTGATGGGGGCGTCGGGCGCCATTGAAACGGTGATCAGCGCCTTGACGCTGGCGCACCAGGAGATTGCGCCGACCATCAACCTGGAGGACCCCGACGAGGCTTGCGATCTGGATTATGTGCGGGGCGAGGCGCGATCCTATCCGGTGCGGGTGGCGGTCAATCTCAACGCGGGATTTGGCGGACGCTATGCGTGCCTGGTGCTAAAGAGAATGTGATAAAGCCGTGCATTTTCATTTATTTGACGTCATAAGAATTACGGCGCTGCTGGCGACGCTTTTAAACGTCGCGCTGATGTTGTTCGTGCTGGGGCGCGATTTCCGCTCGCGGCTGCACCGGGTTTACCTGTTGTGGGGGATTGCGGTGACGCTGTGGAACCTGGGGGTCTATCATCTGAGCGAGCAGACCGACGTGCCGACGGCATTTTTCTGGGCCAAGATACTGCAATTGGGCGTGATCTTCATGCCGCTGACGCTGATTCATTTGTGCGCCGTGGTCTCGGGAACCCGGACCGCGCGGTGGGTTTTGCCCGTTTTGTATCTGATCCACACCGGATTCGCCGTCAGCCTTTATTTCAACTATTTCATAACGGGGGTGCGGTGGGTGAATGAAAGGGGATATTGGTCGGTGCCTGGTCCGATTTTCAAATTGGATGGCATCTTCTACGTTATCTTGACCGGCACCGGGCTGGTCATGCTTTATTGGAAACAGAAATCATGCCCGCCGACGCAGCGGACGCGGTTGCGCGCGATGCTGCTGGCCATTCTGGGGATGTGGGTTTTTGGGACCAACGATATTATCCCCATCCTGGGCTATGACACTTATCCCGGGACGAAAATCCCGTTTTATCCGCTGGGAAGTTTGTCGGCGTTGTTTTATGTGGTGGTGATCGGCTACAGCGTGTTGCAGCACAAGCTGCTGGACATTCATGTGACGATGAGCCGGTTTGCCGCGCAATTTGTGCGCCTGGGTTTCATGTTCCTGACCGGACTGACTCTCCTGCTGGTGATCGAGCATTTCGCGCCGGAGAACAGCTTTACCTCGATCTCCTTTGCCACCGCCATCGTGGTGCTGCTGGCCAGCGCACTGGTGGCGTCGCTCCTTTTCCCGCAGTTTTTTGGCAAAGGGGCGGACAAACTGGAGCGGCAAATTTTGGGAGACCGCTTCGAGTATCATGCGCGGGTCAACAGCGTGATCGAGACGATCCGCTCGCTGCCGGAACCGGAACTGGCCCTGCAAGAACTCAACGACCTGCTGGTGACGACCATCCGGGTGCGCAGTTATCAGATCATCCTCCTGGACGAGGCCAGCCGGGGGTTTGCCCTGCTCCACTGCCATCCGCCGCGGGCCGACCAGGCGCTTTCGGACTGGCAAATTGAATCGCCCGTTTTCCGGTATTTTCAGCAGACGCGGGTGAAGTATTTGTCGTGCAACCCGGTGTATGAAACGGACAATGAATCCATGCTGCAGCGGGACGCGCGCCAGCAGTTGGGGGCCTTCGAGCCGGAATTTTGCTTTCCGTTTTTTTCGGGGAGCGATTTGGTGGGATTTATGATGCTGGGAGCCAAAACCAGCGGGGACCTTTTCACGCCGCACGACCTGCGGCTGCTGAGCGAGCTGTCGGCCAGCCTGGGCATCCTGCTCAATCAAATCCGGCTGCGCCACCAATTGCAGGTGGTCCACGAGCAGGATTTGCTGGGCCGGATGTCGCGCGGGCTGGCCCACGACCTGAATAATTTGTTGACGCCGGTGCAAACCCTGCTGCAACTGCTGAGGGAATCGGCCCTCAACCAGGCGAGCATTGACGAGCTGCTGCCGGTCGGCCTGCGCAATCTGGAGACGGTCCGCACCTACGTCAACGAAGCGCTGTTTTTTTCCCGCGCCTCGCAATTGCAGGGGACCCTGGGCCTGCTCAACGAGACGGTGCGCGACGCGGTGGCGCTGATCCAACCCGCGGCCGGGGCCAAGGAGGTGGAAATCCTTTTCGACGGGGGCCGGGAGGCGGAGGTGGAAATGGATTCGGTCTTGATCAAGCGATTGATCTACAACCTGCTTTCCAACGCGGTGGACGCCTCGCATGCCGGGGGCCGGATTGAGATTCAACTGGCGGCGCTGCCCAACCGGGAGTCGCGCCGCGAGTGGCACCGGATAAAGATCGTGGACCACGGCGAAGGCATCAGCGCGGAAAACCTGCAGCGGGTTTTCACGCCGTATTTCACCACCAAGAACACCGGGGACGGCAAGCGCGGCTTCGGGTTGGGCCTGGCGATTGCGCGCAAAATTGTCCATTTGCACGGCGGCACGCTGAGCATTACCAGCAAGGTGAAAGAAGGCGCCACCGTTCTGGTGGATTTGCCCAGCAAACTGGAGCCGGCCCAAAACGGCCTGCGGGTGGGGGTGGAGCCGAACGGGGAGGCCGTCCCGGCATGAACACCGTGGTCGTCATCGCCCCGCAGCCCGACCTGACCGCCGCCGTGCGCGCCGCCCTGGATCCTGCCCTCTACCAGTTGATCCAGCAGGCCGAATTAACCGAGGATGAAATGCGGCTCTCGGCCACCTCGATTGACGCGTGCATTTGCGAGGCGGATTTGACGACGGTGGAGCCCATCCGCACCATCAAGCGTCTGCGCCGGATACTGCCTCATTGTCCCTTGATCCTTTACGCCGCCGCCCCGGGCCAGGAGTGGGAAGAGGAGGCCTACATTTTGGGGGCCAGCCAAATCCTGGCCAAGCCGGTGCGGGCACCTTTGCTCAATGCGGTGCTGGGGCGTCTGTTGGCCGACAAAGCCGCGCTGGAACATGCGCCCGCCGACCCCCCCCATCGGGCCGAGGCGCGGCCCGCGGCCGAAGCGAGCCAAATCCCGTCGCCCACCCTGGAATTGTTGCGCAATTACTCCTCCATTCTGCTGCACGATCTGAATGCCGAATCATTGCTCAAGGAGTTTTTGATCTCGCTGCGCAAGATCATCGGCGTCAACCGGGCGGCCATTTTCCTGCGCCAGCCGGCCGGGTCGCTGACGGACACGCCGGAGCCGGTGGGGGCGCGGCGCCTGCACTCGGCGTGCGCCATCGGGCTGGCCCCGGGCCTGCTGGAACATTTTGAATTGTCGCTGGAATCGGGCATCGGGGGTCATCTGTTCCGGCACGGGCGGATTTTGCGCTGCGAAAGCCCGGAGGCGGAGCGCGACTCGCAGATGCGCAAGGAATTCGATCTGTTGAGCGCGCAGGTGGCCATTCCGGTGCTGGACCGGGAATCGCTGGTGGGGGTGGCGGTGTTTGACGGGCACGTCACTGGGGAGAGCCTGAGCAAGGAGGAATTGCAACTGGTCTTCCATCTGCTGGAACAACTGGGCCAATCTGTCAAGAACATCTGGTTGCACGACCAGATTGCGTCCGACCACGACATGATGTCGGACATCCTGCATCAATTCAGCAGCGGCTGCGTGGTGGTGGGCCGGGATTTGACCGTGCTCCATGCCAACGAGATGGCGCGGAACTGTTTCCCCGGGCCGGACGCGCTCCGGGGGCGATGGAATTCAGCGATCTGCCCCAGGCCATCGGCAGCCGGGTTTTTGAAGTGCTGCGCACCGGGGGGACCATGCCGGCCTATCGCTTTCAGCCTGCCGGGCATGCCGGACAAGCGTTATCTGGTCACCGCCACCCCTTTCAAAAAGCGGCAATCGGCCGTGCCCAACGCGGTGCTGCTGACCATCGAAGATTGCAGCCAGACCGACCGCCTGCGGCAATTGGAAGTGGAGACGGCCAATTTGCGGCTGGTGCAGGAAATGGCGGAGCGGCTGGCCCATGAAATCGGCAACGCGGTGCTGCCCATCTCCACCCACCAGCAATTGTTGAAAGAGCGCATAGATGATCCCGACTTCCAGCAGTCGCTGGCCGACGCCTTGCAGGAGGGCGTTAAGCGCGTCTCCCGGCTGGTCAGCCAGATGCGCTATCTGGCGCGCGACCGCATGGAACTGGTCGAACCGGTGTCGGTGAAACAATTGATCGAAGAAGCCTTCCGCGAAGCCCGTTCCTATCATCCGGCCAGCACGGTCCTGTTGCATTTCGAGTCCAACGAGATGCTGACGGTGGCGTGCGACCGGGTGGGCCTGCAGCACGCCTTTGCCGAAATCATTTTGAATGCGCTCCAGGCCAACACCCAGTCCTGCCAGGTGCGGGTCCGTTCCAAGTCTGAAACCGATGCCAGCGGCTCGCGCTGGGCGCGCATTGAGGTGCAGGACAGCGGGGCGGGATTCAGCGCCGAGGCGGCGGACAAGGCCTCGCGGCCGTTTTTCACCACGCGCAACGTGGGCCTGGGCCTGGGGCTGGCTGTCACCAATAAAATCATCCAGACGCACAGCGGCAAGCTGGAAATCCCGCCGCCCCAGGACGGGCAGCCCGGTTTGGTGCGCATCTCCCTGCCCCTGGCCCCCGTGCCCAGCCTGCCGCAGAATTGAGCGGAGCCGGGCGCCTGAGCAACGCGCCCGCGTCAATTTCCTTTCCACCATGTCCGGATGTCATCCGCGGCCTGATGCGCGAGCGAAGGGAGGCTCCGAACCGCCTCGCGCAATTCCGGGAAAAAATGGACGGCCAGCCACAGGAGGGCGGCGGCGACCGCGAGCCAGACCACCGCATCCAAAAGAAACACGAAGGACCAGGCCCAGTTCGACCGTCCCAAACCGCGATGGCAGGCGCGCTCGCGCCACTTTCAGCGGACCCACGAGAATGCCGTAGGCGACGAACAGCAGCAGCGCCGCGACCCACACCGGCACGTTCGCCAGGCAGGGCCAAGCCCGAACACGGTGCCGGTCGCCAGCAGCGAGACCATGGCGCAGATCCACAGGACATTCGCCGCGCCGTGCAGCAACGAGAGCAAGGGCAGCGCGAAGCCCATCCCGGGATGAACGGGGGCATGCTCCGCCCAATAGCTATGCCAATTATAGCCGCCACTGGTCCGCGTTCGCCCGCATTTCCTGCCGGAACCGGCGCTTCCATTCCCGGCGCGCCTTGCGGTCCGGGAAGCCTTTCATCGCCTCGTAATAGCCTTCTTTCGCGCGCCGGATGAATTCCTGCGCCGTCGATGGGGCGCCGGACGCCGCCGCCTTTTCTTCCGGCGACCGCGCCTCGGGCACGACGAATCGACCATCACCAGATAGACGAGCAAGCCGGTGCCCCAAAGCATCGTCAAAAGAACGAAGGCCAGCCGCACGAGGGTGGGATCAATGTTCAGATAGGCGGCGATCCCGTTGCAGACGCCGGCGATCATCGCGCCCTCGTGGATCCGATACAGCCGCCTGGGCGGCCCGCTGTGTCCGGCCGTTTGTTCTTCTCCCGCCGTCTCCTGTCCGCTCGCGCCGCCGGGGCGCCGGCGCCGCTGGCGCCCGGGTCCGCGGCTTCGCCCGAGTCCGCCTCGATCGGCCCCATCTCCGCCAGGACCGCGGCCACTTCCTTGGTCTCGACCACCGTCTTGTCACTGCCCAACAGCGCGCGGAACTTCTCCGCGATCGCCCGCTCGATGTCCGAAAGAATTTCATCCCGATCCGGGTTGCGCTGCAGCCGCGCGGCCGCGGTTTCCAGATAGGCGCGCAGGGCATCATAGCCGCCTTCTTCGAGCTGATAGGCGGTGCCGCCCAGATTGATCGTGATAACCTTGTTCATGGTGTTGTCTCCGTTTTATTTCTGTCCCAGTTTTTTCACCGTCCCGTTGATTTTGCCCCAATACTCCAGCGTTTCGCGCAGTTGCTCCCGGCCTTTCGCGGTCAGCTGGTAATATTTGCGGGGCGGCCCGGCCTCGGATTCCTTCCATTCGTAATCCAGGAGCCCTTCGCGGCGCATCTTGCTCAGCAACGGATAGAGCGTGCCTTCCTGGGTGGCGAATTCGGTCGCGCTCAACTGTTTCAAGATGTCCGCCACATAGACCTTTTCCGCCGCAATGATCTGGAGCAAGAGCAACTCGAGCAGACCCTTCCGGATCGCGGAAAATTTTTCATTCACGCTCATCGTTAAAATATCGAGCAAGCTACCTTTTTGTATACAAGGTAGCTGGTCATCCAAAAGGCGTCAAGGGGAAAGTTTAATTCTTTTTGAGGCTGGCGAAGATCTGGTTGGCTTGCTCCAGGCTCTCCTTGGAACCGATGTCAAACCAAATTCCAGGAACGCGCCAGGTGTAAACAGGGGTGCGCGGGTAGAGCCATTGCACCAGGCGCCCCGGCTGGTCGGGGTTGTTGCCTTCGGCCACGTACTGGTGGATCAACGGCAGGGCGGCCTTGGGATAGTAATAGAGGGCGATGCCGGTGAGGGTGCTGGCCGGTTGTTTGGGCTTTTCCTCGAAGAAGGTGATTTGGCCGGAGGCGTCCAGGGAAATGGAGTTGTATTTTTTGATTTCCTCAAGGCTGCCCACGTCATAGACGGCCAGGACCGGGGCGTTCATTTTACGGCAAGTCTTTCCGAAATCTTCCAGGCTTTGGCTGAAAAGATTGTCCCCCGCCACCACGATCAAGTCGTCCTGGATTTTTTCGCGGGTGATGACCAGGTTGATGTCGCCGATGGCGCCCAGCTTGTTGGTGTCATCGGTGGAGGCGTCGTTGACGATGGTGAAGGGGAGTTTGGATTTGGCGGCGCGATAGGCCTGGGACCATTTTTGAAAATGGGCGGCGAACTTGGCATTGGTCACGACATAGACGCGGTCAATGCCGCCAATGGGGGCCAGGTTGTCCAGCACATACTCGATCATCGGCTGGCGGGCGACGGGCAGAAGCGGTTTGGGCTGGGTCAGGGTCAGCGGATAAAGGCGCGTGGCATACCCCGCGGCGAGGATCAGGACTTTCATGTTTTAGGAATTGGCAAACAAACCCGGCGCGGCCAATTTGGCCAGCGCCTGCGACCGGGCCAAGATTTCCTGTCCGGATTCACAGTTCAAGGAAAAATCGGCCAAGGCCCTGGCATCCTCCATTTTGAGCTGGCGGATCAAGGCTTTCACCTGCGGCACCAGCGAGGGCGCCGTGCTCAACTCGTCCACGCCCAATCCCAGCAACAGCGGAGTCAGCGCCGGGTCGCTGGACATTTCCCCGCACAAGCCGCACCAGATGCCGGCGCGGTGCGCGGCGTCGGCCGTCCATTTGATCAGGCGCAGGACAGCGGGATGGGTCGGCTGGTAAAGATGGGCGATTTTTTCGTTCAAGCGGTCCACCGCCAGGGAATACTGGATCAAATCGTTGGTGCCCAGGCTGAAGAACTGGCACCGCCGGGCCAGGGCGTCGGCCGCCAGGGCGGCGGAGGGGATTTCAATCATGGCGCCGGCGTGGATTTTGGGATCGAAGGGAATATTCTCCCGGCGCAATTCGGCCTTGTATTCCTCCAGCAGGGCGTTGGCCTGTTCCAACTCGCCCAGGCCGGAGATCATGGGATACATGAGCTTGACGTTCTCTTCCGTGCTGGCGCGGAGAATGGCGCGGAGTTGGGCGCGGAAAATATCGCGTTCCTCCAGGCAAAAGCGGATGGCGCGCCAGCCCAAAAAGGGGTTCATCTCGACCGGGAGCTTGAGATGGGAAGGGAATTTGTCGCCGCCCAAATCCAGGGTGCGGATGATGACCGGATGCGGTTTCAGGGCGGCGGCCAACTGGCGATAAACCTGGAACTGCTCCTCCTCGGTGGGAAGGGACTCGCGGTTGATGAACAAGTACTCGGTGCGGAACAGGCCGACGCCATCGGCTCCGTGAAACTTGACGGCCTCCAGGTCGCCGATTTGTTCAATGTTGGCGGAGAGGACGATTTTCTTTCCATCCAGCGTGACGGCGGGGAGGAATTGCAACTCGTGCAATTTATCCTCCAGGGAGACGCGGCGCTTGCTCAATTGCCCGTACTCGAACAAGGTCTGCTCGGAGGGATTGACAATGACCAGCCCGCGGTAACCATCCAGCAGGGCGTGGGCGCCGCTCTGGATTTTCTGGCTGGCCGCCTGCAATCCCACCACGGCGGGAAGTTGCAGGGAACGGGCCATGATGGCGCTGTGCGAAGTCTTGCTCCCCACGTCGGTGCCGAAGCCCAGGGTGTTCTTGCGATTGAGCAGGGCCACATCCGAGGGGGGCAAATCTTCCGCGATCAAAATGCACGGCTCCTGCAGGGGCGGCGGCTCGTGGCGCGGGCGGCGGCCCAGCAAATTATCCAGGATGCGCGAGGTGACATCGCGCATGTCGGCGGCGCGTTCCTGCAAATAGGCGTCGTTGATGGCGCGCAGGGTGGCCTGATATTTCTCGGCAAATTGGTGGAAGGCGGCCTCCACGTTGATTTTTTTCTGATAAATCAGTTGCGTGACCGAATCAATCAGCGTGGGATCTTCCAGCACCAGGAGATGGGCGTCGAAGATGCTGGCGTCCTTGGCGTTCAAGGCCTGGCTGACCTGCCGTTGCACCTCCATGATTTGCTGGCGGGTCTCCAGCAGCGCCTGTTGCAGCCGTTGCACCTGGGCGGGCAGGTCTGCTTCCGCCACCTCATATTGCGGCACCTCCACCGCGGCGGGATGCAGGACCAGCACCTTCCCGTGGCAAACTCCGGCGGAGACGGCAATCCCCTTGTACACACGCTCGCCGCTTTGCGAAGGCTCAGACATGGCCAATACTTAACGCCAAACCAACCCGTTGCAAAGCAATTCTTCGCAATTTTTCGGATGACACCGTGGTTGGGTGGCGGCGCCGAAGCCTCCGTGGCTGGGGACCACAGAAAGAGACCTTGATTAGGCGATGATGCGGGACCGGGTTACCGACGATGAGCTTGCACTGGAGGGCCAGAGGAGTGAACATCGGTGCGGCCGGGTCCTCGGTGAAGCTGTCGCGCCATGCGGGAAGAAAACGATAAAATGCGATTATGCGGGACCCGTTTATGGCTCGTTTAAAGAACCCAGCATCGAAGCGATATGACAACACTAAACATTGAGAATCTGGGCCAGATAAAAGAAGCCAATTTAACCTTTGGCGACCTCACCGTGCTGGTTGGCCCGCAAGCCTCTGGCAAAAGCATCGCTCTGCAACTTCTGAAGCTGATGGTGGACGCTGGCCACGTGCAGGCGGAACTAGGCCGTTATGGTCTGGATTGGTCGGGCAATCTGCCGGAGTTTTTGGATGTCTATTTTGGCGAAGGGATGCGCTCCATCTGGCGGCCACACGGCACATCGGTTGAGTGGGATGGAAGAGCGATTGATCTGCCCAAGTTGGCGGCCCGCAAGCGGAAGAGCAAGGTGGAGTCGCTGTTTTTCATCCCGGCCCAGCGGGTCCTGGCCTTGCGTGATGGCTGGCCTCGCCCCTTCACGGATTACACCCCTGGCGACCCATTTGCCGTGCGCGAGTTCAGCGAAAAACTGCGGGTTTTGGTGGAGCAGGAATTTGGCGCAAGTGGCGACCTCTTCCCGCAAGAACGGCGTTTGAAAAGAGAGTTCCGGGAATTGCTCCAAATGCATGTGTTTTCTGATTTTCATCTGAAAGTGGACAAGTTTCGCTCGCAAAAGCGGCTCGTGCTCGGAGCCGGTCCGGACGCGGAGTCCCTGCCCTATATGGTTTGGTCGGCGGGCCAGCGCGAGTTTGTGCCGCTACTGCTCGGCCTCTATTGGTTGATGCCTGCCACGAAAGTTTCAAGACGTGGTGACATCAAATGGGTGGTTTTGGAAGAGTTGGAAATGGGTCTGCATCCGCGAGCGATCTCGGTTGTCATCTTACTGGTTTTTGAACTCATGGCTCGTGGTTATCGCGTCTGTCTGTCCACCCATTCGACGCAGGTATTGGATGCTGTTTGGGCGCTGAAACACTTGCGGGAGAACCATGCCGGTGCCGATGCCCTGCTCAATATCTTCGGAGCGTCCAACAGCCAGCCCATGCAAAAACTGGCCGGTACCGTGATGGAGAGGGAGGTGAGAGTGGTTTACTTCAACCGGGAGACCGGGCGAACCAGCGACATTTCCAACCTGGACCCGTCAGCCGAAGGCGAAGGAGAAGGCGGCTGGGGCGGGCTCTCCGAGTTCAGCGGGCGGGCGAATCAGGCCGTGGCGCGGGCTGTGGCGAATGCAGAACAGGAGGGAGTGACGTGACCATAAGGAACGCGGCAGCGCAAACGCCCCATTTGCGGGGGGCTTGGAAACCGGGCTTGGGAGCCTTGCGGGCACAGGACAAGCCACATGTTGCGGCTCAGGATCCTCGCAAGCTCACCGGTAGCGCAGACCTGGACGCCGCCCTTCAGAGGCACGAGCCAAACGCGCATCGGTGGGATTTCGCCATTGGCTATGCGCACATCAACCGAAGATTGGAGTGCATTTACTGGGTGGAAATCCACACCGCCAGCGACAGAGAGGTGCGGGTGGTTCTTGACAAGTTGCGCTGGTTGAAACAATGGCTTAACCGCGACGGCCATAGATTGGCTGAGTTCGAACGTGATTTTATCTGGGTTTCCAGCGGAGCCACTTCCTTTACTTTAAGTTCCCCGCAGCAAAAGCAGTTCGCGGTTCTGGGACTCCAACACAAGGGGCGAGTCTTGCGAATTCCAGATGAGCGAGACGTTTGATTCAAGGATTCCGGTCATAAGCAGTCTCGAAAATGAACCGGCCCGCCATTCGGCGTGTGATGACCCGTCATCGTCCCTATCACCGTCGGCTGGAGCACGCCCCTCTCGCTAAGCCTCTCCACTTCGTGGGGGAATTGGCAAACCCCATGGTGGGAGCGTCGAGATGCGCCGCTGGGAGTTGCATGTCATCATTTGTCTTGAAAAGGGGGGCGCGGGATTTATGGTTGAAAGTCAACTATGAACATTCCCCTCCTTCCAGCCAGGACCGCTGAAAAATGGATGACAGCACTGTGCGCGATGGTTCTGCTGGCCGGCGGAGTGGTCCGCGCCCAAACCACCCAAATCCGCCTCAACACCATCGGCTTTCTGCCGGAGGAACCCAAGCAGGCGACCGTCGCCGCCGCGTGCAGCAACTTCACCGTGGTGCGCCTGAGCGACGGCCAGGCGGTCTTCCGCAATGCGGTCGCCGGCCCGCGCCACAATCCGGACACGGAGGAGGAGCTGTACACGGCCGATTTTTCCGCCCTGCGCGAATTGGGCGCCTTCCAATTGGACGTTCCCGGCGTGGGACGCTCGGCCCCGTTCCACATCGGCGGCGCCATTTACAACGAAGCCTTTTACACCGTGATGCGCGGCATGTACCTGTGGCGCTGCGGCATGGCCGTCTCCTCCACCAACCACGGGATCGTCTATGCCCACGCCGCCTGCCACACCAACGACGCCTGGCTGGATTTCGTGGGCGGCGGCCATGTCAATACGAATGCCACCAAGGGCTGGCATGACGCGGGGGACTACAACAAATATGTGGTCAACGCGGGGGTGACGGTCGGGGTGATGCTGCGGGCCTGGGAGGACTTCGGGCCGGCCATCCGGGCCGTGGCCCTCCATCTGCCCGACGCGCGCCCCGGGACCCCGGAATACCTGACCGAAGTCCAATGGGAATTGGAGTGGCTCCTGACCATGCAGGCGGCCGACGGCTCGGTCTATCACAAGGTGTCCACCCAGGGCTTCGGCGGATTCATCCTGCCGGAGGCGGAAGAGACGCCGCGTTATTTCACGCCCTGGGGCAGCGCGGCCACGGCGCAATTTGTGGCGATGACGGCGATGGCGGCGCGGGATTACCGCCCCTTCCAACCGGACTTTGCCGAGCAATGCCTGCAGGCGGCGTGGAAAAGTTACCGCTTCCTCCAGGCCCACCCGCAAGATCATCGCGCCGACCAATCCCAGTTCACCACCGGAACCTACCAGGTCCGTGACGGCGATGGCCGCCTCTGGGCGGCGGCGGAATTGTGGGAGGCCACCGGCGACGCCGGCTGCCTGAGCGATTTCGAGACGCGGGCCCGGGCCGTCAACGGCGTTTTTGACACGCAGTGGGATTATGGCAATGTCAAGAATTTGGGCGAACTGACCTACCTCTTTTCCGCCCGCACCGGCCGGGACGAAACGCTCGCCGCCCTGCTGCGCACCAATCTGCTCGCCGCGGCTGACCGTCTCGTCAAAGCGCGCGACGCGCACGGATACGCGCGGCCGGCGGGCACGGCCTATTCGTGGGGCGGCAATGGCGTGGTGGCGCGGCAGGTCGTGCTTTTGCAGGCGGCGCACCGGCTTTCGCCCAAGCCGGAGTACGTGACGGCCAGCCTGGACGCGCTGGGGCATCTTTTTGGCCGGAATTATTACGGGCGCTCTTTCGTGACGGGCCTCGGATTCCAGCCGCCCTTGCATCCGCACGACCGCCGCTCCGGCGCGCAGCAATTGGCGGAGCCGTGGCCGGGCTATTTGGTGGGCGGCTCGAATCCGGGGGCGATGAACTGGCAGGACGTGCAGGCCAATTACCGCGTCAACGAGATCGCGATCAACTGGAACTCGGCGCTGATCTATGCGCTGGCCGCATTTGTCAGCGGGGCGCAGCCACACTAACTGGAGTCATGGCTGGCAGGGCGAGACTCCGTCGAGCCGCGACTTTTTCCAAGGAAATCGAGTTTCGCCTCGACGGAGTCTCGCCCTGCCGTCCTTTTTGTCGCTGACGCATTTACGGCGGATATTCCCGGCCGCGCCTCGGGTATTGTCAAGTATATTTACCGCGCGGAAAATGTATACTCCGTCGTGCTTTTGAACGTCTCCCCGGGCCGCAGCACGGTGGAAGGGAAGTTGGCATGGTGGATCGAGTCGGGATAATGCTGCGTTTCCAGGCAGTAGGCGCGGGGATTGCCGGTGTAGAGTTGCACTGCCGGCTCGGTCGTGCGCAGTTCCATGACCCGGCCGCTCTGCGGCTCGCGCACCCGCGCCGCCAGGACCAACGAACCGCCGCCGCCGTTGATGACGAAATTGTGGTCGTAAACGCCGGCCTTGGGCTTGAGCTGGCCGGCGCGGGCGCCGAGCAGCGCCGGCACGGTGAAATCCAGCGGCGTGCCGGTGACGCTGGCGATTTGGCCCGTCGGAATCAACAGCTCGTCCGCCGGCGTGTAATGGTCCGCCGCCAGCCACAATTCATGCCCCGACACCCCGCCCGACCCGGCCAGATTGTAATATCCATGGCTGGTCAAATTCACCGGCGTGGCTTTGTCCGTGGCGGCCTCATAGTCCAGACGCAGTTGGTTGTCGTCGGTCACGGTATAGGTCACGCTGACCGTCAGATTTCCGGGATAGCCTTCCTCCCCGTCCTTGCTCAAGTAAGTCAGGCGGACGGCGGCGGCGTGTTCCCGGGCGGGCATGGGCTGGGCCTGCCAAACCACCCGGCCGAATCCTTTGACGCCGCCATGAATGGAATGGGGTCCGGCGTTGGCCGCCAATTTGTGTTCCACCCCGTCCAGAGTAAAGCGGGCGTTGGCGATGCGGTTGGCCACCCGGCCAATGACGGCGGCGGGCGATTGGAACCCGTTCAAATAGCGCTCCAGCGAATCGGCGCCCAGCACCACGTTGGTCAAGGCCCCGTTGCGGTCGGGAATCTCCACCTCGTTGAGGATGGCGCCGTAAGTCATCACTCTGACCAGCATGCCGTGGGCATTGCGCAGGGTGAACTGTTGCACGGGCGTGCCGTCGGGCATTCTGCCAAATTCGCGCTGCTCCAGCCGCGTCAGCGTTTGGGCGTGCGCGCCCGCCGCCGCGGCCAGCAGGGCGAGAAGCATGCAGGTTGAATACCATCTGCGGGCGTGCATGAGTGAATGGTTAATGCAGCGGAGGTCTCAATGCAAACTGTAATGCGCCGGTTTGGGTGCGCAACGGATACTCAAGGCGCTGTAATTCTGCCGGTCAGTTGTCCGGCGAGTTGCGTGAAATCGCGGACATTGAATGTGTAAATCCGGTCTGCCCCGCATTTCTCAGCACACGTCAGATGAAGCACATCATAGGCTTTCCCGCCGACAACGTTGTTTTGCCCAAGCTTCCAAGACAGTTGGCTGTATTCGTTGCCCGTCAGAGCCACCACAGAAAAGTGCTTGACGATGTTGTCGGCAATCAGCCTGGCGGCTTGCATTGAGGAGATTCTTGGCACGCGCGGCAGCCGCGTGAGGATGGCATGCGCTTCCAAAAGACTGTGCGCGCTCACAAAGCCTTCCGCCTTCCCTGTGTGGACCGTTTGAACGACCGGCAGGGCGCGAGCATGATGTTCGTGGTCGGCAATGCAGGCCGCCACCAGCACGTTGGTATCAAGGAAATACTTCATCTGTGGCGCAGTTTCGGTGTGCCGGTCGGGATTCTTGCCTCGCGATCCTGTTCCAGGAGTTCATTGACTTTGGCGGTGGTAATCGGTTCTGCAAAACCACCCGTGAACACCAAAACGCTCCCCTTCCGAATAAGTTCTCCGCCGGTATCCGCAGGCTCAAGCCTGAAACCGTTTCCCTCCACCGACAGGCGAAGCTTGTCGCCTGGCAGAAGATTGAACTGCTCCCGCAGCGGCTTGGGCAGCACCACTCGTCCTGCCTTGTCCATTTGAATCGTTTCGTTCTTCATGCCATTTAAAATACCATTTGTCAGAGACAAATGGAAGCAATCTTTTTTGCCTCGTCATGCGGGCGTTTCGCCCCCTTTCCGGGTTCCGATTTCACCATTCACAATTCCAAATTCACTATTCCCCGCCCAGCCTTTGGCGATGCCGCCGCAAAATTTTCGCCAACGCCCCCTCCGTCTCCTTATTCCCGGACGACCGAATCCGCCCCATCACCTCCGACCGCTTCGCTTTGTAGAAAACATCAGGCACAAATCAAACTTTAACGCTCGAAAATCTCCTCTCGGTGGTAGCGGAGAAACTCCGGGTTGGGTTCGGCTAGCTTGTGAGGCAGATCAATTGGCTTTCCCTCGAAAGGCACGAAGTTCTGTTCCAGAGTGACTTGTGGAAAGAAGCTTTTCAGCCGCTTGCTTAAGACAACACTCAATTTCTCGTCGAGCGTGATTAGCCCGGAATCAAAGGCCGCGTCGTGGAGGGCCGACAAGCAAAGTCCGTTGCACGGTTCGAGGCGCTCGCCCGGAAAATCACGCCACGGTTTGATGTGGCTGGCAATGAGCAGACGCGGGATGTTGATGCCACTGATGCAGCAACGCACCCCGTAAGCATTGAGGATCGCTTGCCGGAAAAACTGCTGGCCGCGCCGCACCGGCACCGTAGCGGCAACTTCCGTCGGGCCGCCCGGCGGAGCAAGCCGAATCCGATCCCTCCCCAGAAAATCCAGTTCCTTTTCTTGGTCGTTGGTGAACAGGTCGTGCATCAATTCCTCGCTCACAACTCCCAAAGTCGTGATCTGCGCGTGAAACTCGTTCCAAACTTCATGGTCTTGTCGGCTCGCGCCGGGCAAGCCTCTGATGCCGCGTGCCTGTTGCACCGGATCAAGCGAAGCGAAGTTGCACAATTTCATGGCCAGGCTGCTTGCGGTTCGTCCCATTTTGGAGGCAACTTCCATGATAATTGGATTGCCCCGGTGCAGTTTTCCGAAGGGCAATTTGCAGTACAGATTCAACGCGATAAGGCAATGTTCGCGCGTCCATCTCACGTTGGGTGCTTTGCTCATCTTTCAATCGTAAAGGTAATCGGGCTCGTCTGCTTGACGTGCTTCGTTTGTCAGGAGGTAGCCGATACGGTTGACGTAGTGAAAGCCGGGTGAAATCCACCACAATCCTTCGCATTCAATGAGCGTCCAGAGATTTTCGGATGGCGCGTTTCGCACCATTTCCCATTCCGCACCAACCCACCCAAAAGAACAACCGTCCAGAGCGGCAGAAGCGTCGAAAGGATTCTTCATGAGAGTGAAAGGTTGCCCGAATTCGTCGAAGTCGGGATATTCCCCGTCGAGCTCAACACGGGGTTCGAGACTGACTGGTATCTCCAGTTCCTTTGCACGCCTCAGGGCATCTGCGAGCGCCTCTGCGGCATTATCCCCTTCTTGGAATGCAGGAGGCTCATCGTCAGAGAACGCGACCATGAAAACTCTTTTCATTTCTCGCAATATTCTCTCAATTCTACAGCAGGCTGGCAACAGCGACTTTTTAAAAACCGTTGTCTCAGATCAACCATCAGAGCAGGAGGCCGCGGTTTCCGCGAGTTTTTCCTGGGTCAGCCCTCGCCCTTCGCGCAGGCGGCGGACGTTTCGCCCAAGGGCGGAAAGGACTGTGTCACGATTCGGCATGACTGATAGTCCATGCCGAAAAAGGCGGGAAGTCTATGGACTATGAGTCAAGTTGAGGCGGAACGAAGAAAGCGACCGACGGAGATTATTTGAGCCAGTGGATTTTGATTTCCTTTTCCAGCGGCTTGAACTCAGGGTCGCCGGTGACGAGTTCGGTTTTCCTGTCCTTGGCCAGCGCGGCGGCAAAGGCGTCGGCCAGGCTGGTGGCGAGTTCGTTCATGAGGTCTTCTTGCGCCCGGTGTGGAAGCCGATTTCGCGCCGCGGTAGCTCGGGGGGAGCCAGGAGGGGACGAATCTTGTCATAAAGGTCGCGCAGAGCACCGTCGTGGCCGAGCAGCACCTTCTCGATGTCCGCGAGGCGCCGCGCCATATCCTGGTTGCGGGCGAGCGCGGAACGCATTTTGACGAAGGCCCGGATGACGTAAACGCTCATCTCGACTGCGCGCGGGCTCTTCAGCAGGTTGGCCGCCATCAGAGCGCCATGCTCGGTGAAGGCATGGGGCGGGTACTTGCGATGCCGGCCTCGACCGGGCTTTAAGATCGCAGTTTGCGATCTTAAAGAATGGAGTTTCGCCCACTCTTCTTTAGTAAGGCGAAACATGAAATCTTCGGGAAAGCGGTCGCGGTTTCTCCTGACCGCCTCGTTGAAGCGGAAAGTCGGCACTCCATAGATGCCGGCCAGATCCGTGTCGAGAATCACTTTCTGATCACGCAATGAAAGGATGAGCTTATCAAGATCGGGGAGGAGTGCGGGTCGGGTGATCTTTTTCATGGCTGAATCGCCTGGCCGATGCACTCCGGCGGCGGAGAGGCTTGGGCGAATTCCAGCAAAGCAAGCTTTTTGAGTTTGCCGGGCGAGAGGCGCGGCCGGATTCTGCGGCGCGCGAGGCGCTTGGGTTCCAGCTTCTTCCATAGTCGTTCATCGGCATTAAATTGGTCCAGCAATCGCTGGGTTGGCCTCTGATCCGGCGGCAGATTAGCGTATGGTCTCATGGGGTTATAGTGACAAGAGCTTCGATGTCGGTCAAGCGGGAGTGCCACCGAGCCAGTGGATTTTAATCTCCTTTTCCAGCGGCTTGAACTCAGGGTCGCCGGTGACGAGTTCGGTTTTCTTTTCCTTGGCCAGCGCGGCGGCAAAGGCATCGGCCAGGCTCATTTTGAAACGGGCTTTGAAGTTGGCCGCCAAATCGGCCAGGCGGCGGTCGGCGGGATGAAATTCTATCGGCGCGGCTTTTAATTCTTTGGCGATGGCCGCCCAGGCGGCGTCGCCGTCCTTCATGCGCACAATGTATTGCACCTCGGCGTAGTTTACCTCGGTCATGTGGACCGGTTGGTCGCGCTGGCCGGCGCGTTCGAGGAGCAGCGATACCGCCTCCCCGCCCGGTTCATCCCGGAACAGCGCCAGGAGCGCGAAACTATCGAGAACCGGTGCTGCGGGCATATTTGGCCTCCTCCAGTTGTTTTTCCGCGCGTTTGTGCTCCGCCATTTCCTCCGCCAGCGGCTTTGCGCCCGGTTTGCGTTTCAGAATGCCCCGCAACCGCCGGATGGTCACCGCCGTGACCGGTTTCAGCAGAATGCCATCCTCCGTGGCCTCGACAATGGCCTTGGTGCCGTCTTCAATGTGGAATTGTTTGCGCAGGCGCAGCGGGATCACCACCTGGCCTTTGGTGGTGAACCAGACCGCATTGGCGCTTTCAGTCATACTCATGTTCAGAATATGACAGAACATAGAAACTCCGTCAATGGAAAAATGTGGGAATTTTAAAATTATTCTTACTTCAGGGCGTTTTCAATCTTGGCTTGCACAGCGCCTCGCTCCTTCGATTTCGGCCAGGCGGGGACGCCACAAAGCCGTATCCGTTAAATAATGCAGGAGGATTTCAACGCAAAGGCGCGAAGGCGCAAGGACGCAATGAGGATTTTGCCCGGGGCAGTTCGGGTCGCCCATCGCTGAGCCTTGGTCAGGGATCACGTTTTGCTTCCTGGCCCTGCGCCTTCGCGTCTCTGCGTCTTTGCGTTAAGACCGGATTGCATCTTAAGAGCCAAGCCAGTTGATTTTGATTTCATTCGCCGGCGGCTGGAACTCCGGGGCGGCGGTGGCAGAAAGGAGATTAGGATTAGGATTACGATTAAGATTAGGAGAGGAGGCGGCAGGTTGCGCTTCATGAGCCGGGCGCGCGGCGCCCCGCGATTGCCCGCCCCGGAAACTGCCCCCGATCCAGCGCCTTTTATTCAGTCGTCACTCTCACACCGGGGTTGGTTTGTTGCCCGGCGTTCCCGGTCTCAATGGGCCACCGGCGCGAAGGGACGGGCATGATGAATCTCGTTGCGCGACAGTGGGCGAATTTGAGCCGCCGAAACTTTTGTGACCGCAACGGTAGAACCGTCGAAAGTGGTGAACTCGACCGTGAAATTCTTGCCGCCCTTGTAAACGTGGACGACCGCCCCCACATCACCCGCCGTGAGTCCATGCTCAGGCAGGTTCGCGGTCAACGCCACACAATCAAGTTCAGAAATCATGCTTGCAAAGGGTAGGCTGTAACGAAGCGTGGCGCAAGCTCGCCGTTTTCGAGAAGCCAGACCGCGCGCACATGGGGTTCCCGCCCCGAAGGGGTCATCAGCCTGCCTTCGATGACGTAAGTGATGCCGTCCGCGTCTTGCAATGTGTCAGCCACAGGATTGGCTTTCGCGTGTCCACGCAATGCGCCTTCCAATACCTGCCATTGCTCGCGATGAAAGCCGAACCTTTTTCATTCCAAGTCTGGCCAATCAGTAAATACGAATTCCGTTGCATCCCTTTTTGTATCCCTGCCCGCGTTTATGCTGCAAAAAAACCGCCAGTCGGAGCAAAAGACGAAAGCGTATAAACCATTGAATTTACGAGGGAAATCAGTGGCAGCACCGCAGAGCAAAACCCGGCAAAAAATGCGTCTTTGGATTTTGATTTCATTCGCCGGCGGCTGGAACTCCGCGGCGGCGGTGGCAGAAAGGAGATTAGGATTAAGATTAGGAAAGGAGGCGGCAGGTTGCGCTTCCTCACCCAGGCGCGCGCGAAGACAGGAAAACTTTTTGCGCCTTTGCACCCTTGCGACTTTGCGTTATCAATTCCTTGAGACATGCAGATCGAACTGATCAATACGGGCGCGGAACTGCTGGTCGGGCGCGTCCTCAACACCCACCAGCAATGGCTTTGCCGCCAGTTGACCGACTTGGGCTACGAGGTCTCGCGCCAAGTTTGTGTGCCCAACGATGTCCGGCAAATCCAGGACGCCCTGCAGGAGTCGCTCGCGCGGGCGGATCTGATCATCACCACCGGGGGTTTGGGCCCCACCAGCGACGACCTGACCCGGGATGTGGTCGCGCAAGTGCTCCGCCGAAAACTTGTCCCGCACAAGGCCACCCTCGCCGCGATCGAACAATTCTTCGCCGCGCGCCACCGGCCGATGCCGGCCAATGTGCAAGTCCAGGCCATGATTCCCGCAGGCGCAACTGTTCTGCCCAATCCCAACGGCACGGCGCCCGGGCTGGCCTTGGAGACCATCCCCGGCAAACAGTGCCTCATTGTTCTGCCCGGCCCGCCGCGCGAATTGCGGCCCATGTTCCTGCGTTCCGTCGTTCCACTGTTGCGCCGGAAATTTCCCGCCCCCTCCAAATTCTTATGCCGCACCATCAAAACCACCGGCTTGGGCGAATCGGTCGTCGAAGAAAAGATTGCCGTGGCGTTACAACCGCTGGTCCGCAACGGTCTGCAACTGGCCTATTGCGCCCGCGTCGGCGAAGTGGATGTGCGGCTGGCTGCGCGCGGCGATAAAGCCGGCGCTCTCCTGGCCGAAGGCACGCGCCGGGTCAGGAAAATGCTGGGCCGGGTGATTTTCGGGAAAGACGACGACTCGCTGGAATCGGTGCTGGTTGACCTCCTGACCCGCCGCAAGAAGACGCTGGCCGTTGCCGAATCCTGCACGGGCGGCTACCTCGCCCATCGCCTGACCAATGTTCCCGGATCCAGCGCGGTCTTTCTTGGCGGCGTGGTTGCCTACAGCAACCAGGTCAAACAAGACGTGTTGGGAGTCCGAGCGGAGACCTTGCGCGAGCATGGGGTGGTGAGCGAAGCAGTGGCGCGGGAAATGGCCGAGGGGGCGCGCCGACTCTTCCGGGCCGACTACGCGCTGGCGGTGACCGGCATAGCGGGGCCAGGCGGCGGCACGCCGGATAAGCCGGTCGGCACCGCCTACATCGCATTGTCCGAGAAAAAGGGAACGACTGTCCAAAATCAGTACAGTCCGGTGGATCGTAAGACATTTAAATTCGCCATTTCCCAGCGCGCGCTGGATCTCCTGCGCCAAGCGTTGCCCGGAAGGGTTGACCGCGCCATGAGGCCATAAAGCCCATATAATGGCGCCTCCATCCTGGCAAAAGGGTTCTGCACAAGGCACAAGTTGCTCTGCCAGTGGGACATGGGACTATTGTCCGCCCTGGCTGCGGGCGGCCGCCGGCACTTTTGCGGACGAGTTCAGCGTGGTGCCAGCCGGTTTGGCCGGACGCTTTGGGATTTGGGGTGTGTTGGATTGTGAGGAAGCTTGCATGAGGGGTTGCTATTGGCATGGGGGGTGCTAAATTGAGAGTTGCGGTTGCAAAAGGCAATCAGTGAGCATGATTGTATTCATCTAAAACCCGCCTTTTGCATTGTTCACGCCGCATCAGAAAGGGTCCTAATAACTATGCAAAATAAGACAAGCCGCAAGGCAGGGTTCACGCTGGTTGAGATCATGATCGTTGTCGCCATTATCGGCCTGTTGGCTGCCATCGCGATTCCGAACTTCGTTCGCGCCCGCACCACCTCGCAGACCAACGCCTGCATCAGCAACCTCCGTATCATTGACGGAGCCAAGGGCCAGTGGGCCTTGGAAGTACACAAGCAAAACACCGATACACCTGCCGGCACGGATATTCAGCCCTACATGGGCCGTGGATCCGCCGGTGAACTGCCCGTTTGCCCGAATGACTCGGCGCAAACCTTTGCCACCAGCTACAGCGCCAACAGTGTTGGCGTCAAACCGACCTGCAACATCGTGCCGGCTACACACAGTCTGCCGTAAGGCAACTCTTCAGTCTTGATCGCTGAGATCGAGACGCTGCAAAAGGTCCGGGAGAAATCCCGGACCTTTTTCTTTGGCCCGCCCCCGCCCGGGCCAAGGCGGGTCGCTGGTGCCGCCAACCGCTCCGCAAAACGGGCGTCCACGATTGCAGCGGCGGTCCATGACCGCCGCAGATTGGGGATGAACGCAATTTGGCGAGGAATAATAATGCGGGGGTCATAGACCGCCGCCGCCTGGGTGGGCGCCGGAAAGGGGATTGCCATCCCTGCCACTCGCGAACATTTCTTGGGAAAAAGTCGCGGCTCAACGGAGTCTCCCCCTGCCGTCGTGCGGCGGGTCCCGATAATTCGGGACCCGCCCTACCGTCCAAAACTGCAATATCGTCATTTGACTTTTTGCGCAGGAAGGCGAATATATTCGGATGAAAGTTGTCTTATCCTTGCTCTGTGTCCTGCTGGCCGCCCAGATGGCGGGCGCGGCCGACATTCAGGACATCAAACTCAACGACATAAACGACAAGCCCACCTCGCTGAAGGCTTACGCCGGCAAAGTCGTCCTGCTGGTCAACGTCGCCTCCCTCTGCGGCAACACCCCGCAGTACAAGGGCCTGGAGGCCATGTACGAAAAATATAAGGACAAGGGATTGGTTGTGGTGGGCGTGCCTTGCAACGATTTCAGAGCGCAGGAGCCGGGAACGGCCGCGGAAATTGTCAAATTCTGCACGGACAATTACCACGTCACGTTCCCGCTCATGG
The DNA here is from genome assembly GCA_963707025.1 of uncultured Verrucomicrobiae bacterium. Taxonomy (GTDB): domain Bacteria; phylum Verrucomicrobiota; class Verrucomicrobiia; order Limisphaerales; family Palsa-1400; genus JBEKOF01. Next base: position 701,495 of record CAVPOM010000018.1, read on the forward strand.
CGAAAATCCATGTCAAAGGGGCCGAACAACATCCCCTGTATGCCGCCCTGACCAAAGACCCCGCGATCCCCGGCGCCAAGGGCGACATAGATTGGAACTTCGCCAAATTCGTGATTGGCCGCGATGGCAAACCGATCAAGCGTTTCGCCAGCAGAGTGCAGCCCGAGAACGCGGACCTGGTGCAAACGGTGGAAACGGCGCTGGCGGCCAAGTGAAAGCGGGATCATGCCAGGGCCAGGCACCACCGGGGCAATGGCCCCGGGCGGGGGGAATTTTCGTCCGCCAGGAATAAAGCTTGAGCGGAAGCCAAAAAAAACTAAGCTAACCCCATGTCTAAGGTTAAACACATTGTCCTGTTCAAGTTCAAAGAGGGAACGACCGAAGAACAAACCAACAAGTTCTTCGAGGAGGTTCTGGATTTGTCGGAATCAGTGCCGGGCATAGACGACTACGTCTCCGGCGCCTGCTGCAGCGCGGAGGGCCGCAACCAGGGGCTGACGCACGGGTTCATCATGACCTTTGCCGACGCCGCCGCGCGCGACGCCTACCTGGTGCATCCGGAACACGAACGCTTCAAGACCGGCGCGCTCCCCCTGTTGGAGAACATCCTCATCTTCGATTTTGAGGTGTAATTAGTGAGGCGACGCACCCACCACTGCAACCAATTGCGTTGCGCTGACGCCGGGCAATCCGTCGTCCTGTCCGGCTGGGTTCATTCCCGGCGCGACCTGGGCGGGGTGATCTTTATTGATGTCCGCGACCGGGAAGGCCGCACCCAGACGGTGTTTGATCCGTCGGATTTGCCCAAGGAACTGTTTGAGCGCGCCGCCTCCTTGCGCAGCGAATGCGTCGTCACCATCTCCGGCAAGGTCCGCGCACGCCCCGCGGGCACGAACAATTCCAAAATCCCGACGGGCGAAATCGAAGTCGCCGCCAAGGACCTTGAAGTGCTGAACATGGCGGAGGTTCTGCCTTTTCCAGTGGACGACCCGGAAATCGCCCGCTCGGTCAACGAAGAGCTGCGGCTGCAATATCGCTACCTGGACCTGCGCCGGCCGGAAATGGCGCGCCACCTGCGTCTGCGCAGCCAGGTGGCCGCGGCCACACGGGCGTATATGGACGGGCAGGGCTTCATCGAGGTGGAGACGCCCATTCTTTTCAAATCCACGCCCGAGGGCGCGCGGGAATTTCTGGTGCCCAACCGGCGCGAGCCGGGCACTTTTTACGCCCTGCCGCAATCGCCGCAGCAATTCAAACAAATGCTCATGGTGGCCGGCGTGGAAAAGTATTACCAAATCGCCCGCTGCTTCCGCGACGAGGATCAGCGGGCGGACCGGCAACTGGAATTCACCCAACTGGACCTGGAGATGAGCTTCATCGAGCGTGAGGACATTTATGCGCTGATCGAAGGGCTGCTGGTGCGCATCTGGAAACTGGCGCTGAACATCGAGGTGCCGGCGCCCTTCCCGCGCCTGACCTTTCAGGAAGCGCTCAACCGCTATGGCAGCGACAAGCCGGACACCCGCTTCGGCCTGGAGCTGGGCGATTTCACGGAGGAATTTCGGGCCAGCACCTTCAAGGTTTTCAGCGGCGCCATTTCCGCCGGCGGGGTGGTCAAGGCCCTCAACGCCAAGGGCCTGGCCGGGGTCACGCAGGGGCAGATCGAAACCATGACCGAGTATGCCAAAAGCTTCGGCGCGCGCGGCCTGGCCTATATCAAGGTGGAAAAAGGCGAATGGAAATCGCCCATCGTCAAGTTCTTCAACGCCGCCGAAAAAGCGGCGCTGGCGGAGAAATTGAAAATCGAGGAAGGCGACCTGATTCTATTCGCCGCCGACCAATGGCTCAACGCCTGCGAAATCCTGGGCAAAATCCGCCTTTATTGCGCCGAAGTCCTCAAGGGCCAGGGCAAGCTGGCCATTGCCGGCGACCAGTTCCATTTCCTTTGGGTCATCGAGTTTCCGCTGCTCGGTTTTGACCGCGAACAAAACCGCTGGTATTCCAGCCATCATCCCTTCACCGCGCCGGTCACCGCGGACATCCCGCTGCTGGGGAGCGACCCGAAAAAGGTGCGCGGCCAGCACTACGACATCGTGGTCAACGGCACGGAACTGGGCGGCGGCTCCATCCGCATCCACCAGCCGGAAGTGCAGAAACTGATCTTCGAGCAACTGCTGCAAATCCCGCCCAACGTGGTCAAAGCCCGCTTCGGCTACATGCTGGAGGCCTTCAAATACGGCGCCCCGCCCCACGGCGGCATTGCGCTGGGCTTCGACCGCATGGTGGCCATGCTGTGCGGCGTCTCCAGCATCCGCAACGTCATCGCCTTCCCCAAGACGGCCAAAGGCACCGACCTGATGACTGACGCGCCCGCGCGGGTGGAAGAAAAACAACTGCGGGAACTGCACCTCGAACTCAGAGCGGCCAGGAAAGAAAGCCCCGAGCCACCCCGCTGAATATTACAGTGTCGCTACCGCCTCAGTGACGGCGGGAAAACGGGCCATGACTTTTGCAAGGCGTCAGTGACGGTAGGGCGAGACTCCGTTGAGCCGAAACTCGATTTCTTGGGAAGAAGTCACGGCTCGAACGGAGTCTCGCCCTGCCAGCCATGACTGACCCATTGCCAATATCCCCGAATTTGGCTGGATTTTTCCGGGGCACCAGCGTATATTGTAAATTCATAAAGGAATTCGCGGTGAAGAATTGCGCAACCAGTTTTGATTCGGGATTGTTGCGCCGTCCGGCGGCGCGGCGGGGGGTGGCATTCACCTTGATCGAATTGCTGGTGGTCATCGCCGTGATTGCGATTCTGGCGGGCTTGTTGCTGCCGGCTCTGAGCCGGGCCAAGGATTCGGCGCGAAACATCAACTGCGAGAGCAATCTGAAGCAATTGCAGCTTTGCTGGCACCTCTACGCGGACGATTATGCGGGTGTTTTCGTGCCCAACGACTGGATTGATTTCGAGGGCATGTCCACCAACGGACCCACCAGCCAGGACTACGTGAGCAATTCCTGGTGCCCCGGCGACGCCCGATTGGACACCACCACCAGCAACCTCCAGCAAGGGCTGCTGTTCCCCTACAACACCTCCACGGCGATTTATCATTGTCCTGCCGATGTCTCGACCATCGAGGATGGCAACGGGAACCCGCTGCCACAGCTTCGCAACCGCAGTTACAACATGAGCCAGTCGGTCAATGGCTATCCGCTGTTGGTTGACCCACAGACCGGCTATGCGGTGGACGCCTGGCAACCCTGTTTTGCGAAGTTCTCCGTCATCACCAATCCACCGCCCACCCAGCTCTTCGTATTCATAGACGAGAACGAGATAACCTTGGAAGACCCCCAGTTTGGGTACCCGCCGCCGGGCTACGGGCCGGAGTGGTGGGACATGCCCGCCAACCGCCACAACCAGGGGGCCAACTTGTCCTTCGCCGACGGACACGTCGAGCACTGGCATTGGCAGTCGCCCATGACGGCGACTTACCCTCCCGGCTATGCGCAACCTGTTCCGTCCGCGCAAATGCCCGGTTACACGCGGGTGGGAAATGCCATGCGGCAAAAGGCCTTCGACGGCCTGGCAGATTGACGGGGCCGGCCGAGGCAGCATCCTCGCACGACCGTCGCGCGGCGGACATGCGCCGCCGCCAAGGCCAAGGCGCACGGGGAGGGACGGCCCGCCCTGCCACCCAAGACTGACGCAGCGCGCACTTCTGGCTTGCGCTCCGGCCTGCCGGTGGTATTTGTTGGCGGCTTTTATGAACTACAAGATTTCCATTCGCGCCGCGGCCCTGACCCCCTCCATCACCCTGGCCGTGGATGCCAAGGCCAAACAAATGAAGGCGGAGGGCGTGGATGTGGTGGGCTTCGGCGCCGGCGAACCGGATTTCGCCACGCCGCGACATATTGTCGAAGCGGCCATCAAGGCGTTGAACGACGGCTTCACCAAATACACCCCCAGCAGCGGCATCCCGGAATTGCGGCAGGCGGCGGCGGACAAATTCAAGCGCGACAACGGGCTGGTTTACAAGCCGTCGCAAATCATCATTTCGTGCGGCGGCAAGCATTCCTGCTGCAATGTCATCCTGGCCCTGTGCAATCCGGGCGACGAAGTGATCATCCCCGCGCCGTATTGGCTGAGTTATCCGGAAATGGTGCGGCTGGCCCAAGGCACGCCCGTCATCCTCCCCACCAGCGACGAGACGGAATTCAAAATCACGCCGCAGCAATTGCGCCGGGCGCTGACGCCGCGGACGCGGCTGTTCATCTTGAACTCGCCCAGCAACCCGACCGGCTCGCTTTACACGCGGGAGGAAATCCAGGCGCTGGGGGATGTCTGCGTGGAGAACGACGTGCTCATCATGAGCGACGAGATTTACGAAAAGCTCGTTTATGACGGGGCCGAGCATGTGAGCGTGGCCGGTTTTTCGCCGCGGCATTATGAACACACCATCCTGGTGCATGGGCTGGCCAAGGCCTATTCGATGACCGGCTGGCGGATCGGCATGACGGCGGCGCCCGAACCGATTGCCAAGGCGATTGACGCCATTCAGAGCCACAGCACCAGCAATCCGACTTCCTTCGCGCAGAAGGGGGCGGTGGCGGCCTTGAACGGCCCGCAGGACCATCTGCCGGTCTGGCTGGCGGAGTTTGCGCGCCGCCGGGCTTACGCCTGGAACAAGCTCAACAGCATTCCCCGCATTTCCTGCGTCAACGCCAAGGGCGCCTTCTATCTTTTTCCGAACATTTCCGGGCTGGGCCTCAAATCCATGGAGTTCTGCGCCAAACTGCTGGAGCAGGAAAAAGTGGCGGTCGTGCCGGGGATTGCTTTTGGCGCGGACGACTATGTGCGCATCAGCTACGCGACGAGCATGGAGAATTTGGAGAAGGGCCTGGACCGCATCGAAAAATTCGCCCGCTCCCTGTTGTAGCGGCGGTCTGTGACCGCCGCCGGAATGGTTTGCCGCCGCTTTGTTCCCGGCATTCTCCTTCGACAAGCTTTCCTCCTTCGCAGGTCTTTCCACCTTCCCCGGGCCTGCGCCGGACACGACGGCGGACGGGAATTGGGTCCAATGCGAATGCGGGAGCAAGCTCCCGCACTCCAAATTAGAGCGATGTGCTTGAGAAGTGACCGAACAGGCGGGCCGGTTTCGGTGGAAAGATGCCGGCGGCCGGTCGCCGACGGAGGCGCTCCAGACGACCGCGCTCCCCGAAACTTGGCTCATGCTTCGGGGCGTTCCGGGTTGGGCGGCTGGCGGCTGGCGGGGGTGGGCGTAAAATGGTTTTGAAGTGGGCCGGCGTTGGCGCACTATTCCCATCTGAAAAAATCTTCGGCCAACCGCGTTTCCGTGGTCCGCCTGGCGCTGGCGGCCGGCGGCGGGCTTTTGTTGAGCGCGGCCTTTCCCGGGCTTGGTCTGGCGGGAGCGGCGTGGGTTGGGCCTGGGTTGATTCTGTTCAGCGGGCTGGGCTGCGGCGGCGGGCAGGCTTTCCGGCTGGGGTTCGCGGGCGGGTTGGCGCATTATCTCAGTTCGCTCTATTGGCTGCTGGCCATGCCCTACACCTATCATGGCATTCCCATCGGTCCGGCCTTCGCCTGGTTTGTCTTGAGCGCGTATTGCGCGCTTTTTCCGGCGCTCTGGGTCTGGCTGTGCTGGAGAATCTGGCCGTCTGCGCCCGCCCCGGCTCTTCCGGCGCGCGCCGCGCTGGATCAGTTCTTTTCCGCCGGGGTTTTGCAGCGCGGGCTTTGGGCGTTTAACGCCGCGTTGCTCTGGGTGGCGCTGGAAATGGCGCGCGGGCGGTTGTTCACCGGTTTTCCCTGGAATTTTTTGGGCGTTTCGCAATACAAAATGCTGCCGTTGATCCAAATGGCGGCGGTGACGGGAGTGTATGGAGTTTCATTCCTGGTGGTTTGGATGTCGGTGGCGCTGGTCATGAGCCTGGTTTCGCTGACGCAGCGGCCGGGGCGCGGGGTGTGGAGTGAAGCGGGCGTGCCGCTTTTGACGGTGGTGGTGGTGGCGAGTTTCGGGGTGAACCGGGTGGGGAAAATTCTGCCGCCTGGGAAGGAATTGCAGGCCGCTTTGGTGCAGCCGGCCTTTGCCCAGACCATGATCTGGAAAGAGGAGGAGGATGAGGCGCGGCTGAACCAGGTGATGGCGCTGTCCGAGCAGGCGCTGGCCGGGCAGGCGAGCCTGTTGATCTGGCCGGAAGGGGCGTTGTCCAGCCTGACCCCGGAGCACCTGGCCGCTCTGGCCAGGCTGACGATCCGGCATGGCATCTGGCTGCTGGCCACGGCCGACCTGGGCGAGAATTCGGCGGGGGGCGCGACGGAGTACTTCAACAGCGCCATACTGATCAACCCGCAGGGCGCGCTGCAAGCCGTTTATCACAAGCGGCGGCTGGTGATTTTTGGGGAATATGTTCCCTGGTGGCTGGCGTTTATGAAATGGGTCACGCCCATTGATGGCTCCTTCACCCCGGGTAAGGAGCCGGTCCAATTCGTCGTGAAGAATCCTGACGCCTGCTTTTCCGCGCTGATCTGTTTTGAGGACGCCTTTGCGCGGGAGGCGCGCGAACATGTCACGCCCGAAACCGATTTTCTGGTGAACCTGACCAACGATGGCTGGTTTGGCAAGGGGCCGGCCGCCTGGCAACAGGCCGCCGCCGCGGTTTTTCGCGCGGTGGAAAATGGCGTGCCCCTGGTGCGCTGCACCAACGACGGCGTGACTTGCTGGATTGACGCCCAGGGGCGGCTGCGGGAAATTTTCTCGGTGGCGGGCCAGGTTGACGAGGCGGGTTTTTTGACGGCGAGAATTCCCTTGCGCCCGAGCGGCGAACGGGGGCGGACGTTTTACAATTTGCACGGGGACTGGTTTGGCTGGAGTTGCTGCGGGATGGGCCTCTGTTTGTGTGTGGCAACCTTCCGGTCGCGGCGCACTGTGTCCTGAGGCGTGTCCAGTTTTGGGGCAGCGCCTGGGGCGTAGAACCTTGGCGATGGCTTGGCCGCCCCTGAGAACCGGCCGGGTTTTGGGTCGTGCAGGGATGGCACGGCTTGTGCTTTGACATCTTTTGTGAATGCAGCACTCGATTTTCTGGCAGGGCTGGTTGGGAAGGTCTTTAGTTACGTGGCCCCGTCCATTTCGTTTGGACTTTACGCGGGCGCGGAAGCTCTTTTCCTTTACGGACTTTACGTGATTTTTTTCGGCGCTCCGCACGTATTTCACTGACCTGCCCAATTCCAGCGTGACCACCCCTGTTCGGCGGCCCTTGCAATGGGGCGGCGACGCACCGGCGCGACCCGCCGGCCAATCCACTGTCCTCACTTTCAAAGATTGGATTTGAAGTGGTCGGAGTCGCGCTTGAAGAGGAGATTGAAGGTGGTCATCGAACCGTGGCAACGGGAAATGTATTGCTGGAGTTCGACTTTTTCGGCATCGCTCAACTGGGGATGGCTGTTGATCTTTTGCTCCAGCACGCGGAAGTTGTTCCGCATCATGACGATTTTGTGGAAGAAGGCTTCCAGGGGAATCTCCTTGCTCTGCAAGGCGGGGTCGGTGGGACGCAGGATCATCAGGCCCCTGCCCCAGCGGGCGGCCAGTTGTTCGACCACCGCGTCGTCGCGCTCCAGCCCCATCTCCTTGACCAGGGCGCTGACGGTCTCGGCCACCAGGGCGGTGAGCGGGATGGCCAAACCGCTGACCTCAGCCAGGGCCTCGGCCGGTTGCAAATCGGATTGTTCGGGAGCCAGCGAGCGCACGCCGCTGTCGAAACGAATGTCGGCCAGATGTTCGGAAATGCTCTTGACTGTGCCGGTCCCCAGTTCGGGATGGCGCACCTTCATGCCGATGTGCATGGTTTGGAGTCTCATGGCCGGTTATATTATGGTGGGAGGGCCGCGGCGGGGTTAATTCTCCCTGGCTCCGTCCTGCCAGCGCAGCCCGAGGGAATGGGCGATGTCTTCAAATTCCTCGCGGCTGACGTCTTCCAGACGCTTGCCTTTGGCGGCGAGTTTTTCGTTTATCTTAATGGCCTTTTCCGTCATGGCCTGATGGGTTTCCTCCGTGCCGCCGATGAGGGCGAAATTGCAGCCGGTGGTCAGTCGTTTGTGGCCGTCGGAATCCACGCCGATGCCCAGCAGAAGGGCGGTCTTTTTCTTTTTTTTCGGCGCGTTCCCCATCGGGGCAAGGTAGGCCGGTTGGGCGGTGGTGCCAAGTGGAAAAATCGTCAGGCAAGGGAGGGTGCCTTCCAGATTTTTGGGCTCCCCTCTTAATCTTGCTCCTAATCTTAATCTTAATTGCATCGCCCTGCCGCATTCGGAGTCAATTTAAACCGTCAACCGGAATTTGTGAAGCAGCACCGCAAGATATGGTGTGTTTTTTACGCATCCCTATGGGTAGCGCCCGCGTCTATATTACATTATGTTAGCATGCGGCCAGAGCAGCCGCGGCCACGCGATGAAAACGTTCTTGATTTTAGGCGGCCTGGTCCTGGCGGCGTTCCGCGCAGATGCCGCCGCGGGACGGCAGGCGGGCGTTTTTGAAAGCAACGCCGCCCTGACGCCGCAAAACCCGGTGGACGAACTGGTGTTCGCGCGGTTGAAACAGTTGAACCTTCCGCCGGCCCGCCTCTGCTCGGACGCCGTCTTTGTCCGCCGGGTCTATTTGGACGTGATCGGCACTCTGCCCAAAGCTTCGGAGGCCGAACAGTTCCTGGTCAACCGTGATCCGAACAAACGCCGCGTCTTGATTGACCGCCTGCTGGAGCGGGACGAATTTGCCGATTACTGGGCCATGAAGTGGAGCGACCTGCTGCGGGTCAAGGCGGAGTTCCCCATCAATTTGTGGCCCAATGCCGCCCAGGCCTATCACCGCTGGATTCGCACCAGCATCCAGGACAACCTGCCCTACGATCAGTTCGTCCGCCAAATGCTCACGTCCAGCGGCAGCAATTTCCGCGTGCCGCCGGTCAACTTCTACCGGGCCATGCAAAGCAAGGAGCCGCCGGCCATCGCCCGAGCCGTCGCCTTGACCTTCATGGGAACGCGGGCGGAAAAGTGGCCCACCAACCAGTTGGCCGGCATGGCCGCCTTTTTCTCCGCCATCGGCTACAAGTACACTGCGGAGTGGAAGGAGGAGATCGTCATGTTCGATCTGGCCAAGACCAACGCAACCTGCCTGGCCCAAAACGGCGCGTTTTCCCGGACGGAACCCCGGCCTCCTTGTCGCCGGATCGGGATCCGCGCGAGGTGTTCGCCGACTGGCTGATTGACTCCGAAGAACCCCTGGTTCACGCGCAAAACATCGCCAACCGCGTCTGGTCCTGGCTGCTGGGCCGCGGCATCATTCAGGAGCCGGACGACATCCGGCCCGACAATCCGCCCTCCAATCCCGAACTGCTGGCCTTGTTGGAAAAGGACTTGATCGCCTCCCATTACGACCTCAAGCATCTCTTCCGCCTGATCCTGAACTCGAAAACCTACCAGCTCTCCGCGCTGGCCAGCGCCGGACAATGCCGAAGGCGCGGCCAACTTCGCGCTTCTATCCATTGCGCCGCCTGGAAGCGGAGGTTCTGATTGACGCTCTGGACCAGATCACCGGGGGGACCGAGAGCTATTCCAGCGCCATCCCGGAGCCGTTCACTTTCATTCCCGGCGAACATCCGCTCCATCGCGCTTGGAGGATGGCAGCATCAGCAGTTCCTTCCTCGATATGTTCGGCCGTTCGCCGCGCGATACCGGCCTGGAAGTCGGAGCGCAACAACCGCCCCACCGCCGAGCAGCGCCTGCATCTGCTGAATTCCAGCCACATCCAGCGCAAGATCGAACAGAGCCGGCATGATCCCAGATCCTGGTGCAGTCCGCCAAATCCCCGCGCGACATTGCCGCCGCGCATGTATCTGGGCATTCTTTCCCGTTTCCCATCGGCAGAGGAGGTGAACATTGCGGAAACTTATTTCCAGTCCGGCAACGTCAACCGGCGTCAAGCCGCGGTGGACCTGGCCTGGGCCTTGATCAACAGCGCGAGTTTCTTTACCGGCATTGAGCAGAAACTCCATCGCGGCCCCGGCCCAATGAAAATGAAAGGCAAAGTGAAAATATGAATATGCAAACCAGCGCGGCGGACGGCCCCTTCAAACCGTATTCGGACCACCTGATTTCGCGCATGCGCGACAGCGCCATTTCCCGGCGCGAGGCGGTGCGTCGCGCCCTGCTCGGCGCGGGCGGCTTGATGCTGGGGCATCACTTGAGTCTGCGCGCCCTGGCCGCCGCGCCTTCCGCCCAAGCCAAGGCCAAGTCGGTCATCCAAATCTGGATGTGGGGCGGCCCGGCGCACCTGGACACCTTTGATCCCGAAACCGGAAGCCGGCTACGACTACTGCGGCCCGCTGGACAAGCCCATCGCCACCAACGTGGACGGCATCAGGATCTGCGAACTGCATGCCGCTGCTGGCCAAGCAGGCCGACAAGTATTCCATCATCCGCAGCATGACCCACGGCGTCAACGGCCACGAAACGGCCTCCTACATGGTGCAGACGGCCCGCGCGGCAGGCGGGCGCGATGTCTATCCCTGCGTCGGCGCCGTCGTTTCGCTCTTCAAGGGCTACAATGCCGGACTATCGCGGATTGATTCCGCCTTACATCGTGCTGACCGAGCCGCAGGGACGCTTTTCCGAGGCCGGCTTCCTGGGTTCGCGCTATAAGCCCTTCGCCACGGGCGGCGATCCTGCCAGAACGCCCGTTCGCCGTGGAAGGCGTGGTCAGCCAAGGCATCTCCGAGCCAGCGCCAGCGCGAGCCGGCGCGAGTTGCTGCACAAGCTGGACACGCTGGCCCACGTCCTGCCCGGCAACGCCGAACTGGCCGCCTCCGCCCAATGTGAGAAGCAGGCTTACGACCTGATCCTGGGCGATGCCGGCAAGGTGTTCGATCTGTCGCAGGAGAAGGACGAATTGCGCGACCGTTACGGCCGCAACACTTTCGGCCAATCCTGCCTGGTGGCGCGCCGGCTGGTCGAACGCGGCGTTCCTTACATCACCATCAACTACAAAGGCGGCTGGGACACGCACAAGCAGCAATTTCCAGACCATGCGCCGACGCGTGCCGGAAATGGACAAAGGCATGGCCGCGCTCCTCCAGGATTTGGCCGACCACGGCCTGTTGGACAAGCACCATCGTCTGGTGGGGCGGCGAGTTCGGCCGCACACCCAAAGTCATGTGGGAAGCGCCCTGGAACGGCGGGCGCGGCCATCATGGCGAGGTCTTCTCCGCCGTGGTCGCCGGCGGCGGATTCAAGGGCGGCCAGGTGGTCGGCGCTTCGGATGCCAAAGGCGAAGCAGGTCAAGGAGCGGCCGGTCTATCCCTGCGACCTGCATTGGCAGCATGTATGAACTGCTCGGCATTGATCCCCAACGCCAAACTGCCCCATCCCCAGGGTTTGGATGTACGCGTCACCCCCTCCGCCGCCGATGGCCTGGCCAGCGGCGGACTCTTGAAAGAAATCATGTGAGCCATTCGTGGGCGATCAGGCGAATGAAGAACCTGTTTCAAATAAGGCCACGATCTTGGGTGGTAGGGCGCGCACTCCGTGCGCGCCGCGGCGGGCAGCGGAGTGCCCGCCCTGCCTTCAACGCCCTGCGCAAAACTCTTAATCTTAATCCTAATCTTAATCTTAATCTCCACAGTGTCCGCCCAGTGTTTCCCCAACCACCCCACGCCATTCCGTCCCTCTTGCGAACACATTTCATCTTGACTCTCGCCGGCCTCCTGTCCCTCGCCCCAGCCCTGCGCGCCCAGCAGCAATTCACCCCGCATCCGGCTATGTCTTTCCCGCCGGCGGCCGCCAGGGCGCTTCCTTCGAGGTCAAGGTGGGAGGGCAATATCTGGGCAGCGTCACTAACGCCTACGTTTCCGGCTCCGGCGTTCAGGCGGTGGTCAGCGAATACATCCGGCCCCTCACCCAGCAGCAGATCAACCAATTGCGCATGCAGCAGAAGGAGCTTCAGGACAAACGCGCCGCCGCCCAACCGGCCCGGAACGGCGCCCCGGCCGTCGCGGGGCAACCCCGCCCCACTTGGACCGCGGAGGATGCCAGGTTGATCGCCGAAATCCGCGAGAAACTCGCCCAGTTCCAAAAAAGAATGGCCAATCCCGTCATTGGCGAAACCGTCACCCTCAAAATCACCATCGCTCCCGACGCCGAGCCGGGCGAACGCGAGCTTCGCCTCGGCGCGCCCATGTCCTTGTCCCAGCCGCTGGTCTTTTGCGTCGGCCAACTGCCCGAAGTCAACAAGCCCGATCCGCCCGTTGGCGCCCCGCTCCCAGGCCCCAACCGCGCCGGAAATCCCAATGCCCAGCGGGCCGCCGCACCCGTGGAACCGCATATCGTTCTGCCCTGCGTGGTCAATGGCCAGATTCTCCCCGGCGGCGTGGACCGTTACCGCCTCGATGCCGGCAAAGGCCAGAAGCTGGTCATCGCCGCCACCGCCCGCGAACTGATGCCCTATCTGGCCGACGCTGTGCCCGGCTGGTTCCAAGCCGCCATCTCCCTTTACGACTCGCAGGGACATGAACTGGCCTACGCCGACCACTTCCGTTTCCATCCCGACCCGGTTCTGTTCTATGAAGTCCCCAGGGACGGCGAATACGTTCTCCAGATCAGGGATTCCATTTACCGTGGCCGCGAGGATTTTGTCTATCGCATCACCGCCGGCGAAGTGCCCTTCCTCACCGGCATCTTCCCGCTCGGCGGCCCGGCGGGCGCTCAAACTGCCGTCCAGGTGGCCGGCTGGAATCTGCCCGCCGCTAGCGTCACCCAGGATGACCGGGCCGTTGCGCCGGGCACTTACCCGCTTTCCGTGCATTCGGAGACCAATGTTTCCAACCACCTCCCCTTTGCCGTGGACACCTTGCCGGAAATTTTTTCTCGGGAAGGAAACCATTCCCAGGCCACCGCCCAACCGGTCACCCTTCCCGTCATCGTCAACGGGCGCATTGAAAAACCGGGCCAGTGGGACGTCTTCCGCTTCCGAGGGCCGCGCCGGCGATGAAATCGTCGCCGAAACCATCGCCCGCCGGCTCGATTCCCCGCTGGATTCGGTCATCCGACTGACCGATGCCGCCGGCAAACAACTGGCCTTCAACGACGACTTTGAGGACAAGGGTGCCGGCCTGCAAACCCAGTACGCCGATTCCTATTTCCGCGTCAAGCTGCCCGCCGCCGGCACCTACTACCTCTATGTGGGCGACGCCCAGCATCAGGCCGGCCCGGAATACGCCTACCGCCTGCGCCTCAGCCCGCCCCGGCCTGATTTCGAGTTGCGCGTCGTGCCTTCGAGCCTGACGGTGCGCGCCGGCATGTCCGTGCCCTTGACAGTCTATGCCCTGCGCCGGGATGGCTTTTCCAACGAGATCACCCTGGCTTTGAAAGGTGCCCCTCCCGGATTCGCCCTGAGCGGCAGCACCGTCCCGGCCAATCAAGACCAGGTGCGGCTGACCCTGACCGCTCCGCCCCAGTCCGCCGACAGCCCCATCAACCTCACCGTGGAAGGCTTCGCCCGGATTCAGGATCAGCCGGTCATCCATCCGGCGGTCCCGGCGGAAAACATGATGCAAGCCTTTGCCTACTGGCATCTTGTTCCGGCGAAGGACCTGGAAGTTTCCCTTTCCAATCGCGGCCAGTTCCGGTTCCCCCTGAAACTCATTGATCCCGCCTCCGTAAGAATCCCCGCCGGCGGAAGCGCCGGAGTAAAAGTGCGGACCCCCGGCGTGCAATTCACCAACAATTTCCAACTCGAACTAAGCGATCCTCCCGACGGCATTTCCATTGCAAACATCTCCGCCATCGGCACCGAAACCGAAATCACCCTCCACAGCGACGCGAAAAAGATCAAACCCGGCGTCAAAGGCAATCTGATAGTCAACGTCCTGGCCAAGCGCCCGCAGCAGCCCGCCCGAGCCGGCGCTCCGGCCCGTGGCAACCAGTCCCCACCGCCCCTCGGCGTCCTCCCCGCCATCCCCTTCGAAATCGTCTCCCCTGAGCTTTTGGCCAAGTGACGTAGAAAATGACAATACCATTAACTGACCCCGCCCTAATGGGTGACCCCTTTACTACCGAAAGCTTATGCCACAGACCTCATTGGAGAATTTTAATATGAATGACCAAAAACACAAAATCGTTGCGCTGGAAACCGTCCCCTTGGATCAAGCATTTCCAAACGAGGCACAGGACTTGACTCCATGGTTGGAGGAAAATATCGAAGCTCTTGGAGAACGTCTTGGCTTGAAACTCTCAATTGAGCAAAGAGAAAAGTCCGTCGGCGATTTCCGCGTGGATTTACTTTGCCAGGACGGTGACGGGCAAAAAGTCATCATTGAAAATCAAGTGGAGGAAACGGATCACGACCACCTAGGCAAGTTGCTCACCTACCTGGTAAATCTTGAAGCGAAAATAGCGATTTGGGTCACAAGTGATCCAAGAACGGAGCACCAACGGGTCATCGAATGGTTGAACGAGGCTTCGCCGAATGACACCGCCTTTTACTTAGTGAAGGTAGAAGCCATAAAAAGTGGTGAAAATACCATCTCTCCACTTTTTAGCGTGCTCGCAAAGCCCGATAAACAGATTAAGGAAATTGGCGAAGTTAAAAAAGAATGGGCCGAGCGGCATTTCAAGAGGTTGGAGTTTTGGAAAAGTTTGCTGGAGCGTAGCAAAGATAAAACGCCTCTTTTCGCGAACATTTCACCCGGGAAAGAGCATTGGATAGCAACGGGAGCGGGCAAAGCAGGAGTTGTGTTTTCGTACGCTATCCTCATGGACAGCGGGACGGCAGAACTTTATATTGACCACGATCACGATACTTGAGGTGGACCCCATCCTTTAGACCACGGAGCGCATGAAATAAGCGCGACTTTTGCCGATTGCTGTCATTACTAATTGTAGTTGACTACTGTTCATTCCGTGTTTCAAAACCCTTTCGAAAGAGAGAACGAGCGATGCGGAGCACTGCCCGTCCTCCCTCTCCGTTTTCTTAGGGTTCTCAACTCTACCGCCGCAGGCGGTCTGATTTCAAGCCTTTTCCTGCCGCCTGCCTCTCTGTCAAGTGCTGCGATCGCTCCTGCCTCTGGCAGGTTGCATCGCTTCCCATTTGGCCGGTTGGGCTCCATGCGTGCCGGGATCAAAATACGCGTCCGCCGGCGTCGCATAGCCCAACGCCTGGTGCGGTCGTTCCCGGTTGTAGCCGTCAAACCACCGGCCCAGTCCGCGCCCTGCCGCCAACCCGTCGCCATAGTCTTGCAAATAAATGTCCTCATACTTGGCGCTCCGCCACAGCCGCTCGATAAACCGGTTGTCCATCCAGCGACCCCGTCCGTCCATGCTCACGTCCACCCCCGCCGATTCCACCGCATCGATAAACATCGGGGAGGTGAACTGCGATCCCTGGTCGGTATTGGAAATCAACGGCGCCTGACGCCCCGCCCGCAACGCCGCCTCCCAAGCGTCCACACAAAAGTCCGCCTCCAACGTGTTGCTCAAGCGCCATCCCAGCACGTAACGACTCCACCAATCCATCACCGCCACCAAATACATAAACCCAGTTGCCATAGGCACATACGTAATGTCCGAACACCAAACCTGATCCGGTCCCGTCACTGCCAAATTGCGTAACAGATACGGATAAATCTGGTGCCCCATCTCCCGCAGACTCGTCTTGGGCTTGGCGTAAATCGCCTCGATCCCCATCAACCGCAGCAGCCGCACCACCCGTTTGCGATTGATGGTCAAACCCTCCCGGCGCAACAGCACGGTCAGTTTGCGGCTGCCATAAACCGGGTGGTCCAAATGCATCTGGTCCAACCGCCGCATCAGCGCCAGGTTCTCCTCTGTCTCCGGACAGCACTGGTAATAATAACTGCCACGGCACACCGCCAGCAGCTCGCACTGGCGCCGCACGCTGAGCTGCGGATCGGGAGCGATTAAACATGTTAAAGCCCCAGTTGCCTGGACTTTTTTTTAAGCCAGTCCAAGTCCACCGTCAGTTGGCCAATCTTCTCATGCAGTTGGGCAATCAACTGTTCCTGATCCTCCGTGCGGGGTTGCCCGGGCTCAAACAATTCGGGCATGTGATCCCGAATCGTCGCCCGCCACTGCGTGACCTGCGCCGGATGCACCGCATACTCTCGCGCCAATTGCGCGACCGTCTTCAGCCCCACCAGGGCTTCGAATCCCACTTTGGCCTTGAAGGCCGCACTGTGTCTTTTCCGTTTTGCTTTCATAAGTCTGCTCTTTCTTATCTACAGCAAACCGGCAAAAATCGAAACTTACCTGTGGTCTAAAAATAGGGGTCCAGCTCAACTGGCCGAGGCAATAAAGTCATATTCGATGCACTTTTCAAGGAAAAGGCAGAGATTGAGGAAGAAGTCGGTGGTCAGTTGGAATGGGAAAGGCTTGACGACAAACGAGCCTCACGCATCCGACGGCGTTTCACGAATGGTGGATTGTCCACAACCGATTCATGGCCCGCGCTCCAAGATAACATGATTGACGCGATGGTTCGCTTAAACAAAGCGCTCCGCCCCCGACTTGCAAAGATTGAAATCTAATAACTCGAGAAAGGGGTTAGGTTTCATGAACATTGACATTTTCCCATGTTATCCAAATAGGGTCGCCTTCATAAAAACGCAATCGGCACATTGAGGTTTTGCCGATTGTCCGGAGATCGAAGGCATACTGAAAAACTTTCGGATTTGCCCCCTCATAAATCTCCGGGATTTTAGCCTTGCGAATTGCTTCGAGGCATCTTGCTTTCCAATCATCGTCGCCGCGCATTTGTTCCCAAAAAATGCCGGAAATGTCACCCAATAATTTGCATTTGCCTTCCACAGCCTGAGGTGGACCCCATCCTTTAGACCACGGAGCGCATGAAATAAGCGCGACTTTTGCCGATTGCTGTCATTACTAATTGTAGTTGACTACTGTTCATTCCGTGTTTCAAAACCCTTTCGAAAAGAGAGAACGAGCGATGCGGAGCACTGCCCGTCCTCCCTCTCCGTTTTCTTAGGGTTCTCAACTCTACCGCCGCAGGCGGTCTGATTTCAAGCCTTTTCCTGCCGCCTGCCTCTCTGTCAAGTGCTGCGATCGCTCCTGCCTCTGGCAGGTTGCATCGCTTCCCATTTGGCCGGTTGGGCTCCATGCGTGCCGGGATCAAAATACGCGTCCGCCGGCGTCGCATAGCCCAACGCCTGGTGCGGTCGTTCCCGGTTGTAGCCGTCAAACTACCGGCCCAGTCCGCGCCCTGCCGCCAACCCGTCGCCATAGTCTTGCAAATAAATGTCCTCATACTTGGCGCTCCGCCACAGCCGCTCGATAAACCGGTTGTCCATCCAGCGACCCCGTCCGTCCATGCTCACGTCCACCCCCGCCGATTCCACCGCATCGATAAACATCGGGGAGGTGAACTGCGATCCCTGGTCGGTATTGGAAATCAACGGCGCCTGACGCCCCGCCCGCAACGCCGCCTCCCAAGCGTCCACACAAAAGTCCGCCTCCAACGTGTTGCTCAAGCGCCATCCCAGCACGTAACGACTCCACCAATCCATCACCGCCACCAAATACATAAACCCAGTTGCCATAGGCACATACGTAATGTCCGAACACCAAACCTGATCCGGTCCCGTCACTGCCAAATTGCGTAACAGATACGGATAAATCTGGTGCCCCATCTCCCGCAGACTCGTCTTGGGCTTGGCGTAAATCGCCTCGATCCCCATCAACCGCAGCAGCCGCACCACCCGTTTGCGATTGATGGTCAAACCCTCCCGGCGCAACAGCACGGTCAGTTTGCGGCTGCCATAAACCGGGTGGTCCAAATGCATCTGGTCCAACCGCCGCATCAGCGCCAGGTTCTCCTCTGTCTCCGGACAGCACTGGTAATAATAACTGCCACGGCACACCGCCAGCAGCTCGCACTGGCGCCGCACGCTGAGCTGCGGATCGGGAGCGATTAAACATGTTAAAGCCCCAGTTGCCTGGACTTTTTTTTAAGCCAGTCCAAGTCCACCGTCAGTTGGCCAATCTTCTCATGCAGTTGGGCAATCAACTGTTCCTGATCCTCCGTGCGGGGTTGCCCGGGCTCAAACAATTCGGGCATGTGATCCCGAATCGTCGCCCGCCACTGCGTGACCTGCGCCGGATGCACCGCATACTCTCGCGCCAATTGCGCGACCGTCTTCAGCCCCACCAGGGCTTCGAATCCCACTTTGGCCTTGAAGGCCGCACTGTGTCTTTTCCGTTTTGCTTTCATAAGTCTGCTCTTTCTTATCTACAGCAAACCGGCAAAAATCGAAACTTACCTGTGGTCTAAAAATAGGGGTCCAGCTCAGCCATCCCACAGGAAATTGGAAAAAAGTGTTGGCTTGACCATTTGAACCTGCCACAAGGCAGGCATGAAAAACAAAAAAATCAAACCAACACGGTCCCGGTTTAACGTTTTGCGCCAGATTTGCAATCTCATTCCTGCGCATGAAGTCTCCAAAATAGCGCGGGAGACCGGGGCTCTGGATAAGTCGCGCACCTTCAGTCCGTGGAGTCACACGGTCAGTTTGCTGGACGCGCAACTCACCCATTGCATCGGACTCAACGATCTGTGCGACTCGCTGCAATTGCATTCCGGGCCGCTGTCCACTTTGCGCGGCGCCAGCGCCCCCAGCCGCAACGGCCTCTCCCACGCCAACCGGGAGCGTCCGGCCCAGATGGCCGAACAACTCTTCTGGCGGGTCCTGGAGCATTTGAAAGCACAGACGCCCGGCTTTGCCGCGGGCCAGCGCCGTGGCCCCGCCTTCCGTTTCAAGATGCCCATCCATGTGATTGATAGCACGACCATGGAACTGGTGGCCAACTGCCTGGACTGGGCCAAGCACCGCCGGCGCAAGGCCGCCGCCAAAACCCATATGCGGTTGAATCTGCAGAATCTTTTGCCCGGTTTTGTCATTGTGGACACTGCCGCCGAGCACGACAACCGACGGGCGCGGGAACTGTGCGCCGACTTGAAGAGCGGCGAAATCGCCTTGTTCGACAAGGGTTATGTGGACTTCGGCCACTTGCGGGATTTGGACGGGCGCGGGGTCTTTTGGGTGACGCGGGCCAAGGAGAACATGGGCTATGAGGTGGTGCGGAAAATGCCCGCCTCCAGAGACCCGAAGATTTTGCGCGACGAAGTGATCGTCCTGAGCAACGAGAACAAACCCGCGCCGGAGTTGATGCGCCGGGTGGTGGCGCTGGTCGAGATTGATGGAGAGGAACGGGAAATGACCTTCCTGACCAACAACCTGGAGTGGAGTCCGCGCAGCGTGGCCGACCTTTACCGCTGCCGCTGGCAGATCGAAGTCTTCTTCAAACAAATCAAGCAGACCTTGCAGTTGGCGGATTTTCTGGGCCACAACGCCAACGCCGTGCGCTGGCAGGTGTGGACGGCGCTGTTGACCTACGTGCTGTTGCGCTACCTCAGTCACCTCTCCAACTGGGCGCACAGCTTCACCCGGCTGTTCACGATTTTGCGGGCGGCGCTCTGGGAGAAATATGATCTGCTCAATTTGCTGGCGTGCTATGGGACAGCAGGCGGCAGCTTTCGCCACTTGGCGCGGCCCGAGCAGGCGTATTTCCCCGGCTTCCAATAAAGCTATGGGACAGCACACGCGCCCAAACAGGCGCATACCAAACCCAAAAGCCAAACTCGGAAAAATCAAAATCTCATTTTACCCCGAAGACCAATTAAACCCTTGCAAATGAACAGGTCAGCACCAGACTTTTCCCCTTATGAGACGGGTGTGTTTGCCTTCCTTTTTGTGATAGTAAAGACCGCGAACGATGGATTTAATCTCATTTTGAAAGCGAGCATAGTCCAACGTGATTTGTCCCGTTTCCTGTCCGCCGATCGAAACTTCTCGAAGGCTTGGCATGAATTTTGGGAGCAAACCAGGCCGGCGAACAAAGCTGCGGATAACGCTGTCAAACGTGCTCTTAACTAGTTCGTTGGTTCCTCCAGTACACAAGACAATGAACTTTATATATTCGTCGCGCCTACTTTTTCCACAATTATGTTCGTCGCAACTCGGAACGGTGATCAGGCCCTTTCGATACTCTGCATCTTCTGGGAAGATGCATTTGGGAGGGACGTGTTCGAGTCCGGTGGCTGATTTGTTGCACATGTAACAGGTCTTCATCTTTAGAAAAGGAAAAGGGGTCGATCCCGCATAATCGCATATTCCAGTCTTCTTCCCGCATGGCGCAGCAGATTCGCCTTGCGGCGCAAACCTCTCAGGCCGCCGCTTCCAGGACAGCTTCGGGATGCCTTGCCGCGACTCGGAGGAGCACTTGGGCCGCTCCGCTGGGCGTGCGGCTGCCTTGTTCCCAGTGGTGCAGCGTGCGCACGCTGATGCCCAATAACCGGGCAAACCGGGTCTGGGACAAGCCGAGTTTTTCCCGCGTGGCCGCGATGCTCTTGTCCCAGGCCGTTTTCTGCGCGCGCCGAAAAGCCTTCGGGTCAATCGCCCGGCGCGTGAAGCCGCCCTTGCCGTCCGGCCGCACCTCCCAAACATTTGCCGGGGTGGCCATGCCGCGCTCCATCTTTTCCTTGGCGCGAATCATTTCATTAAGAGTGCGAGATTTCATAAATGGGTCGCTGCCCTCAGAACTCCGAAAGGAGCGTCGGTTCCAGGCGGCGCTCGTAATCGCCGAGGTGCTTCCCATACAAAGGCCGCAAATCCACCACGGCCCCGGAATGGCTGAACACCTCAAAGAATTTCTCGTAGTCGCGTCCCCAGTAAACCATGGCGCAGGACATCGGAGCACCCTTGCCCTCGTCGCGGCCTTCGATCAAAAACCGCAGTCTCGTGTCGTAGAGGAAACAGATCGCGGTGGCGCGCCCGAAAACGTAATTCTTCCAGTGTCCTGTGTTGGTTGCGACCGGCACCAGGGCAATCACCTCGGAGGAGTGCTGCCGGTGGGCGGCCGCGCACCGATACAGCCAGTGTTTTATCGAAGTGCCCCGCTCCTGATCAATGCCATAAGGCGGATTCACAAAGATGGTGGGAAAATCCCACGATTCTTTCAGGCCGTCCTGCTGCGGCAGACAATACCCAACGCGCGCGCCGACCACTGAATGTTCATTTGAGCACGGATCAAGCTCTATGTCGCCCCCAAACACCTTTTTAACAGATGTGACATATTCCTTGGGTGTGCCCCAATCCTGACTGAGGGTGTTGATGGTGCGTCCTGCGCTCATTTTCCAAGGATTTTCATCCAATCTTTGCCATTCAAGATCTTAAGCTCCTCCTGGAGTTTTTTCAGGCTCCGACCTTTGGGTGTAATCACGTTAAACCACGATTCACACCCGTCTCATAAGGGGAAAAGTCTGGTGCTGACCTGTTCATTTGCAAGGGTTTAATTGGTCTTCGGGGTAAAATGAGATTTTGATTTTTCCGAGTTTGGCTTTTGGGTTTGGTATGCGCCTGTTTGGGCGCGTGTGCTGTCCCATAGCTTTATTGGAAGCCGGGGAAATACGCCTGCTCGGGCCGCGCCAAGTGGCGAAAGCTGCCGCCTGCTGTCCCATAGCACGCCAGCAAATTGAGCAGATCATATTTCTCCCAGAGCGCCGCCCGCAAAATCGTGAACAGCCGGGTGAAGCTGTGCGCCCAGTTGGAGAGGTGACTGAGGTAGCGCAACAGCACGTAGGTCAACAGCGCCGTCCACACCTGCCAGCGCACGGCGTTGGCGTTGTGGCCCAGAAAATCCGCCAACTGCAAGGTCTGCTTGATTTGTTTGAAGAAGACTTCGATCTGCCAGCGGCAGCGGTAAAGGTCGGCCACGCTGCGCGGACTCCACTCCAGGTTGTTGGTCAGGAAGGTCATTTCCCGTTCCTCTCCATCAATCTCGACCAGCGCCACCACCCGGCGCATCAACTCCGGCGCGGGTTTGTTCTCGTTGCTCAGGACGATCACTTCGTCGCGCAAAATCTTCGGGTCTCTGGAGGCGGGCATTTTCCGCACCACCTCATAGCCCATGTTCTCCTTGGCCCGCGTCACCCAAAAGACCCCGCGCCCGTCCAAATCCCGCAAGTGGCCGAAGTCCACATAACCCTTGTCGAACAAGGCGATTTCGCCGCTCTTCAAGTCGGCGCACAGTTCCCGCGCCCGTCGGTTGTCGTGCTCGGCGGCAGTGTCCACAATGACAAAACCGGGCAAAAGATTCTGCAGATTCAACCGCATATGGGTTTTGGCGGCGGCCTTGCGCCGGCGGTGCTTGGCCCAGTCCAGGCAGTTGGCCACCAGTTCCATGGTCGTGCTATCAATCACATGGATGGGCATCTTGAAACGGAAGGCGGGGCCACGGCGCTGGCCCGCGGCAAAGCCGGGCGTCTGTGCTTTCAAATGCTCCAGGACCCGCCAGAAGAGTTGTTCGGCCATCTGGGCCGGACGCTCCCGGTTGGCGTGGGAGAGGCCGTTGCGGCTGGGGGCGCTGGCGCCGCGCAAAGTGGACAGCGGCCCGGAATGCAATTGCAGCGAGTCGCACAGATCGTTGAGTCCGATGCAATGGGTGAGTTGCGCGTCCAGCAAACTGACCGTGTGACTCCACGGACTGAAGGTGCGCGACTTATCCAGAGCCCCGGTCTCCCGCGCTATTTTGGAGACTTCATGCGCAGGAATGAGATTGCAAATCTGGCGCAAAACGTTAAACCGGGACCGTGTTGGTTTGATTTTTTTGTTTTTCATGCCTGCCTTGTGGCAGGTTCAAATGGTCAAGCCAACACTTTTTTCCAATTTCCTGTGGGATGGCTGTGACCACGATTCGATGCTTGCCGCATGCGCCGTGAAGTAGTTTCTCAGCACTATGTCCGCCTTCACATCCATTTTCACTTTCGTAAACCGATTCGCCTTGGCTCCGGGGCCGTAGCTTTGCTGGAAAGCGGCCCGCGCGTCCGCCAGTTCCGGGGTGGGAGACAAAAGGAGCTCGCTCACAAATTCACCCAAACCCTGGTCGGTCAAAAAAAGCAGCCAGTCATACGACTGCGCCAGGACTTTCAACTCCTTGTTATGGTCTTCTGCCGTGAACCAGTTGCCATGATTGCTGACGACTCCAACCGTGAGGATGAAATCACGCAGCATCGCGGGGTTGTTCGAGGTTGTCACCTCCGCCAGCAGTTGATCATATTGCTTATGATAAAAGCTGCCATCGGGCAACTGGATCATTCCCCCGATTTGTCCGTTGCTGCATCGTACCTTCTGGAGGCCGGAGACCGACCTCGCCACATAAGCCCCCTGCTTCGCCTTCTCTATGGATTGCGGCCCCTTTTTCATCCCCTCTTCCACCCCAACCCGCTTGCACTCGAAAATCGCGAACGGGTGCTGTCCAAGCACCGTTACCGTCAGCGCATACTGGTCATCTTTTGTCTCATCCACGCTTGCAATGCAAAAGGCAGTCCGAGATTCCCCGAAGGTGCAGGCATTCCTCAAAACTCCGTCCTTGCTCAGAACCTGTGCATTCTTGGCCGCGAGGTCCTCATGGGCGAAACCCAAGCTTTCCAAGGCTCGGCGCATTTTTGCTGTGGTCAAGGGGAGGGTGAATTTTTGCAGGGGTATGCGCTGTTGACGCAGAATGGGGTGCAGTGAGAATTCCACTTGATGCGTAATACCCGGGTTTGCATATTCGCCCAGCGAACGCTCAATACCAAGATTCTCGCGGAAACCCCATCCCTTCAGCGCGTAATAAGTGATGATCTCCACCAACGTGCCAAGAGCTCTGCCTGCTGCCTTTTTTCTGTCCTTCGCGTAATGAAACACCTTCTCCACGAGGACACGCTGCAAAGCATCTATAGACTCATAACTCATTTCGTCGGGATTGTAGGAGCTTCAGCGTGCCAGGCAACCTCAAAGTTGATTGGGCCGGTTGCCGCCGTGTGTTCTGCCAGAGTCTTGTTTGCCAATGCCCGCAATTCACTTTCCTCGAATGGGGAATAACAGGGAGCAACTTATCGAAGACCTGACCGATCTGATGAAGGGCGGTAAGTTGGATGTAACAAAATGTAACGGGGTGTAACGGGGGCAGTTTTCGTAAACCGTTGATAATCAACAACTGTAACGGTGTAACGGGTGTGGCGCATCTCACCCTGCCTGCATGAGTGGGCGTCGAACAAGTCGTCCCCCACACTTGCAGGCCAACCCAAAGTCAGCGGAGAGAAAAGGCAAGGGGACGCCAGTCCTGCAGTCGCTCGCAGGCTCGCTTTGTGCAGGAAGGCCGTGGACGCGCTCTCAGAACACCGCCCCTTATCCGCGTTAATCTGCGTCCATCTGCGGTTAATTCCGGATTCGGTTGCGGTTTGGCGCCAGGGATCTTTGCGCCGTAATACTCCGCCCCTTGCCGGGCAAGGCGCGGTTAAATACTCCAGCCATTCCGGTATTCGGCGCGAACATACTGGTTGGCTTCGGGCAAATTGCTCACCTTCATATTCGGGCCGTCCCACTCAATGGGCGCGTCCACCCGTTTGGCCAGATTGCCCAGCAGGCAGATTTCGGTGAGCAAGGCGGCGTATTCGAAGTTGGAGCCGGCTTTGCGGCCTTCTTGGCAGGCACGCACCCATTCCATCTCGTGGCCTTCGCCCGGAATGCGGGCAATGCTCTTGGGCGGACGTTGGTAGTCCCTGGCCAGACTGGCCGGCAGGAGCATCGGGCGCTCGTCGTAAACGCCCGCCATGATCTTGCCCTTGCTGCCATGAAAAATGATGCCGCCCTCTTTTGGCATGTCCCAGCCCTTGTCCAAGCCTTCGGGCCAGGGGGCGCGCAACCCCTCCCACCAGGTCAGCTTCACCGGCGGCAGATTCTCCCGCGCGGGAAATTCATAGGTGACCATCGCCGAGACAGGATGCACGTCGGCATTGAGGCCGCAGGAGCTGGCCTGGATGCGCGCGGGGTAACCGAGCTTCAGCGCCCAGACGGCGGCATCCAGCGTGTGCGCGCCCCGGTCTCCCATCATGCCGTTGCCGAAATCCCACCAGGCCCGCCACACGCTGGGAAGATAAGCGGGGTGATAGGGGCGCGGCCGGGCCGGTCCCAGCCACAAATCCCAGTTCAAGGTCGGGGGCACAGCCGGGGTGTCGGCGGGACGCTGGCTCCATTTGGTGCTCCACCACTCATGACCCCAAGGGTAGTAAGACAGATCACACCATGCCTCCACCTCGCGCACTTCCCCGATGGCGCCGTCCCATATCCATTCACAGATTAACCGGACGCCCTCGGCGGAATGGCCTTGATTGCCCATCTGGGTCGTGACCCGCGAGCCCTTGGCCGCTTGCGCCAGCTTGCGCGCTTCGAAGACATCGTGGGTGAGCGGCTTCTGGCAGTAAACGTGTTTGCCAGCGCCCATGGCGGCCAGGGCGATGACCGCATGCGTGTGGTCGGGGGTGGCGATGACCACCGCCTCGATGTCCTTCTGCTTGTCCAGCATCTCCCGGTAGTCGGTCCAGACTCGCGCTTTGGGATACTTTTTGAACGTTTTGGCGGCAAAGTCCTGGTCCACATCGCAGAGCGCCACGATGTTTTGGCCCGCCAGGTTCGCAAGGTTGGCCGCCCCCATGCCCCCCACGCCGATGCCGGCGATGTTGAGCCTATCACTGGGCGGACCTTCGCCCACTCCAAGCGCCTGCCGGGGTGCAAGCGTCCAGGCGCCGGCTGCGCATGCGCCGGCAACCAGAAAGTCACGCCGGCTGACAGCCCGGGAATCGGGACCATCTGAATGTATGGTTTGTGTTTTCATCGCTGCAAACTTTGGCGCAGGGCGCAGCAGGTCCGCCAAGAGGCTGTCCGCACCCAAGTTCAATCGTTCGCCCGTCCGCTTCAGCCCAATTTCCACGGGGGACGGTAGGGGCGCGTCATCAGTTTGGCGGCCTCGGCATCGCCGATGATCTTTTCGTGTTTGGCGTCCCAGCGGATCTTCCGGCCCACCAGCATCGAGATCAATCCCAGGTGGCCGGGGATGGTGGAATGATGGCCGGTCTCCACCGGGCATATCGTCGGCTTGCGCGATTTGACGCAATCCAGGAAGTTTTGCTGGTGGTTTCTGGAATGATACAGCTTGACCTTGCGCAGCGCCTCGGGCAAATCCCGCACGTCCTCCCATTCGGTGTTGGAGGCTTTGAATTTATCCCGATCCACCCACACCCAGCCGTCCGTGCCGATCCATTTTGTCCCGTCCTTGATGTCATTGTGTCCGCCGGCAATCGTCATGGCGATGTCCTTCGGGTATTTCAGTTCAAGGCGATATTTAGTGCAGGTGTTCCAAATCGCGTTGGCGGCGGGAAATTCGCCGTGGCCTTCGACCTCGTACGGGCCGGAATTGTCGCAATCCATTCCCCAGTGCGCGATGTCGCAATGGTGCCCGACCCAGTCCATCAACTGCCCGCCGCCGCAGTTGTAGTTCCAGCGCCAGTTCTTGAAGATGCGGGCCTTGATGTAAGGCTCCTGGCGCGAGGGACCCAGCCACATGTTGTAATCAAAGCCCTCCGGCGGCTCGGTAACTGCGGCGTCCCAGGCGGCGGTGCCGGGGACGATCGTCTCCAGGGTCACTTTCTGCGGGGGATCGAGCAGCGCCAGCTTGTCCAACAGCGCTTTGCCCTGCCTGTCGTTGTCGCTGTGGCCGCTGGGCAGGCCCACTTCCACCCGGGTGATTTTGCCGATCAGCCCGTTGCGCACAATCTCGGCCGCCTTTTGAAAATTGTCTTTGGACCGTTGCCAGGAACCGGTCTGCCAGATGCGGTGATGCTGTTGCACGGCTTTGACGATGTTTTGCTGCTCGGCAATGGTGCGGGCCAGCGGCTTTTCCCCGTAAATATCCTTGCCGCGCCGGGCGGCCTCGGTGGCGACCAGTTCGTGCCAGTGATCCGGCACGGCCAGCATCACGGCGTCAATGTCGTCGCGCGCCATCATTTCGCGGTAATCGTGATAGGCCTTGCAGTCCTCGTTTTGATAGTGATCGTTGATCTTGTTGACCGCGCTTCGCAAATGGCCTCTGTCCAGATCGCAGGCGGCGACCACCTGGCAATCCTTGGAAGCCAGAAACTGATTGGTGTTGTCCGGCCCCTGCCAGCCCCAGCCCACCACGCCCAGCGTGATGCGGTTGGAAGGCCGGGGGCGGCTGCCCAGCCCCACGGCGCAGCCGGGAACAAATATGGGCAGCGCCAGCGCCGCCCCGGTGGTGGCAATAAAGCGGCGGCGATTGACGCGGCGCAGGGAGGGTGGATTGGAGTTTTGTCCTTGTGGACGCGATGGAGAGTGCGGTGACATGAAAGCAGTATGAATCGGAGGCCGTGGCCCGGCAAGCAGAAAAGGGGTAGTGTGGTTTCAGCTAGTTTCACTTCCCGACCCCAGGAGGTCCCATGCGCCAAACGGCAATTCTCCTGAGAATCGTCAAATTCGGACCCGTTCGCCAGTTCGCGGATTTGCCGCCCTGCCGCATTTTGCCTTCGCCCTGCCTTCCGCCCATGCGCCATCACAGTATTCTTTTGGGGCGATGGCCAACCATTGTTTGGCGGGACGAGAGCAATTTTGGACAAGCTTTTTTCCCATATTTCTCTGGTTGCGATCAAGAATCGCCTTAAGTTGGATGCTTGTTCACAAGGGACATAAGCTATTTGCATGAAGATTCTTTGCACGGGTGTGTGCCGCCCAACGGACCATAAGACGAAGACGCGGCGGCCGTCTCGCCCCGCCCACGGCTACATAGTGGAGCCATTGCCTCAAACTGTATATGGGGTGAACACCTTATAGCCCACGGGGCGGCCGGCGTGTTAAAGTATCATTGCGGACAAGAATAATCGGACAAAATAAACAAACATGATGACCAAAAACAACGCCATCGCGGCCATCGTCAAGTCCCGCGCCGAAGCCGAAGCGGCCGTCCCGGAATGGCACGGCCTCAAACCGGCGTGTCCATGATGACCTGAGTTGTTCCAATGAAAATCCTTCTCACCAGTGTGTGCCGACCCATGGGGCCAAAATACGGGGATGCGGCGTCGGTCGGTTATGAATTGCTTTACCGGCAGGTGACGCGCGCCCAGGGCCTGTTCAGCCCGCGCACCGTCAACATCCATTTTTCCCTGGAATACATCGCGGAGAACCTGGAGGCGCCCACGGTGGTGTTGCAATACCCCTCCCGGCGCGAACTGATCAAGGAGTTGAAGAAGGGCTACGATTATGTGGGCGTGTCGTTCCTCATGGCGGTGATGCACAAGATGAAGGAGACGGTGGCTTTGATCCGGCGCTACGCGCCCCGGAGCAAAATCGTGCTGGGCGGCTACGGCACCATCTTGAAGGATGAGGTGCTCAAACCGTACGCGGATTATATCTGCCGCGAGGAGGGCGTGGCCTTCTTCCGCCGGCTGCTGGAGGAACCGCCGATTGCCATGCCCTACAAGCATCCGCTGATCGTGAGCTGGTTGAAAGTATTTGGCTGGAAGGTGTCGGGCACGGGGAAGATTTTTGCCGGACTGGGCTGCGCCAACGGCTGCGATTTCTGCTGCACGTCGCACTTCTTTTCGCGCAAACACATCAAGCTGCTGCCGGAAGGCCGGGACATTTACGCGGTGGTGGAACGCTATCTGGCGGCGGACCCGAACCTGGTGTTCCTGATCCTGGACGAGGATTTTCTGCTGAATAAAAAGCGGGCGATGCAGTTCCGCGATTGCGTCCTGGCCGGGGGCAAAAAGGTTTCCATCTTCGCCTTCTCCAGCGTCAGGGCCATCAGCCAGTACACGGTGGAAGAGATTTTGGAAATGGGGATTGACGGATTCTGGATCGGTTACGAGGGGACGCGGTCCCATTATGCCAAACAACAAGGCCGGCCGATCGCGGATATTTTCACCGAATTTCGCGAGCACGGCATCACGGTGCTGACCTCGATGATTGTGGGATTTGATTACCAGAACCAGGAAGTGGTGGCGCAGGAGTTGGATGGACTCATGCAGCTTAAGCCCGCCCTGGCGCAGTTCCTCATCTACGGCCCGGTGCCCGGCACGCCCTTTCACGAGCGCATCATCAAGGAGAACCTGTTGCAGGACGTTTATACCGACGACAAGGACCTGTTCTATCGGCGCGCGGACGGATTTCGCACCATGATCAAACATCCGACCCTGTCGGCGGAAGAAATCGAAGCGATCCAGACCTGGTGTTTTGAGCAGGACTTTCAGCGGCTGGGTCCGAGCATTTACCGGGTGCTGGAAGCGCGCCTGCTCGGTTTGCAGAAAATGAAGAACTCGCCCAACCCGGTGCTGCGCGCCAAGGCCGAGTATTACGCGGGGGAGTTGCGCTACGCCTACCCGGTTTTCCTGGCGGGGCGTCTGCTGGGCCCCAACGCGGCGGTGCGGCGGTGGATTGGCGATTTGGAGCGGCGGATTCACGCGGAACTGGGCGCCCCTCCCCTCGGGCAACGGCTCAAGTCGGTCCTGGGCGTGGCGGCGGCGTTGTGGACGGGACTGACCTTGAAGCTGGACCTTTTTCAGCATCCGAAATTAATCCGCACGACCTATCGCGTGCCGGGCCAGGCGCTGGGGCGCGTTTGAAATGTGGGAGAAATTCCATGCCGCCTCGGCCTCGCCGACTTTTTCCACCCAGGTGGAACTGCGGCACTCGACCAAGGAAGTGTGGATCCGCCTGGAAGGCGCGCTCTCGGCTTCCGATGCCGAAAAGCTGGGACAACGCATCCAGGACTCGCTGGCGCGGTGCAAGAGCAAACTGGTGCTGGATTTCAAGAAGCTGCACTGGGACAAGGTGGAAAATCTGGAGCCGCTGCGCCAAAAGCTGGCGGCGTATCGTTCGCGCATCCGGGTGGTGCTGCCCAAATTGTCGCTGGCCCATCCGGAGCTGCTTCTTTTGGCCGCCATGTTTCAGGCCGCCGCCACCTATTGACGCGGCAACCGGATATATTCCGGTTCTTCGCTGTTTTCAGCGGATTTGTTCCGGCAGGACAACCGCTGGAAGTAGCGCAGGGTTCGCTCCGGACCATTGCTCCGTTACAGCCGTTACATCGTTACACCTGTTGCACCACAAGCACTTACGCATTTTCGAGCCGTTACACTCCGTTACATTTGGTTACATCTTCGGAATTGTTAAAACACCCATGCTTTGCACAATACTATCTGTAACCCCTTCCAGCGCTGCCGTTTCCGTGATGACGGCCATACGGCGCTCGTGCTGCCCGGCCTCCAGTTCAGCCCTCCCTCACCTCCATGGCGTCGCCCTTGCCCGGCATTGCCCGCCGACATGGTTATTCCGCCCATTCCGCGCAAAGCAATTTCGCTTGCTCCAAAACGGTTTGAGTTGCCTTCTCCTGCTTGTCCAGCGGATATCTGTACAGCGTGGCTTCCAGCATTTCGGCGAACGAGCGGGACCGGACGAGATATTTCTTCGAGCGGCTTTTCAGTCCGTTGGTCAGCAGTTTTTGCAAAAACTCGACGCCAAATTCGTGTTGCGCCCGAATGCTGTCCAGGCCACTTAATTGGGAATTTCCTTCTCAATCATTCGTCTGAATTCAGATTCCCCTGAGGCAGACGCTGAAAAAAAGTCGCTAGTCATGCTCTTATTTTCCGCACTCATCTCCGTTTTGACGGATGAAAATATCCCTCGGAAATATTTGATGGAAAGATCGCCTATTTTGCGCCCGTTACGAACTATCGCTGGCAGTGCTAACATGATGCCGGTATATCCAAGGGTTTTTGAAATAACATACGTCGCTGGATCATCCCATTCGTCAGGCCATGTTTCCTTTGCAGCCCCAAATACATTTAAGAGGATCTTGAGGATGTTGGCGTCTTCCTTCTTTAGGAAATACTGGTTAAATATGCAATTCGGATGAGCCGGCGGTTCTGAACCGCGTCTAATAATATCCAAGTCACCATCCGGGTCTGAACCGATATTACGCAACAAGAATTTCACAAAAGTTCCCTGTGAAAGACTCTCCATCGAACCCGGCGTCTTACGTCCTAGCATTTTGAGGCGCTTATACCACGGTGAAGAATCGAGACTATTCATTGCACGAGCAATTTCGTGAGATGTCTTTTGCGGGCTTCGATTCTTGGTAACGCCAAAAAGATCGTAAATCAAAGAAGCCGGCACTTTCGTCTGCTTCCCATTGATTGTGGCAAACAGCAAAGCCTTTTGCTCTTCATTGGCGTCCAAAATAAAAACCACTGGAATAACAAAATCCTCCTTCCGGTGTGAAAGCTCTAATCCCAATACGCGATGTTGGCCATCAACAATATCAGCTACTTCATTGCGCGGTATGGAAATAGTGTTTCCGTCAATCACACAATCGTGACTGTTTATTGCCAACACCACAGGTGTGGGAAATGCAGCATCGGCGGTCTCGGAATAATCGGCTATGTCCTTTATCCGACGTTTGGATGGCTCTCGCTGAATTCCCCCAACTGTCTCCAACGAAATATTATCAAATTTGCGAGGGTCAACTTTAGAAATCCGGATTACTTCAACGACCGGAACGGCTGATAATAAAAAATCTCCAGCCGGCTGCTCAAATGCAATTGTTGGAAAACTCATAGCCCCACCCCCGTTCCATCATCTTTCTTCTCCGTAGCTGCCTTTTCTAGGTCTTCTACCTCAGTGTCTTGTTCGGCTTTAGCTTCGGCACATGATTTTTCCCAGTCGGGAAAACGCAAGCAGTAGAGGTATGCCGCGCAGAGAATGGCTAAAGCTGTAAACATCATTTGAATAACGTATTTAGGGTGTTCACCTGCATGTGGGGATAACCCTGCATATAAGATTCCACCCTGAAGAATAAGAAGGAGGAGCGCGCCCGCTCCCGCCAATCCGCGAATACCTGCTGCTGTGATGTTTGAACCACCAAAAACTGACAATGTTGTTGCGATACCATCTGCCAAGATGACCATGCTGAATGAAGCAAGGGTGCCTGTTTGGATTACTTGAGTGTAAACGGCATTAACATCTGCGCCACGATACCAAGCAAGAAACACTGGAAGCCAGAATCCGGATAATCCCAGGACATTTGCTATAAAGCACCAAACAACAAACTGCAGGGGTTGCTTTTTTATCGTGGCGAACGGTTTTTTGAAATCGTCCACAGTGTTTTGTTTCCACTGCGCCCACGTAGTTAGCTTATTGTCCGCCGTTTTCATTTAATAGTCTATTTGTAATGTTAATGAGGATTAACTATCTGCTTCTTTCCAAGCCAGCAGCAATATCCGCCGGTCAGGATATTCCCACGTCCTTGTGCCTTTGTTGTCCAGATAATCAACCACCTTGGCACGGACTGAAATCGGAATCCGCTCCGCCTGCGACAACAGTGGGGCGAGGGTTTTGAAATCTTCCAAGGACAAATCCTGCACCACGGCGTTGGCGCTGCACAAGAGTTCAATCGTATTTAGCACCAGCCGTTCGCCTGAATGTTTCTTTGAACCTACGGCATGTTTCAGGAAGAACTCCCTGACGTCCGGTTGTAACCGCCAGAACTGGGAGAACACGCGCTTGGCTATTAATAACTCGGGTTTAACAGCAGCCAGCTCAGCATCAGGCGTGCGTTTGAGCCACGCGCACCAGAGCCGGGCGACTTCTGAATCGGAGTTTGCGCGAGCAGCCGCTTCACCCAGCGGGGTAAGGACTGGACCTTCGGAGAAACCAAGATTCTTCAATTCGCTGCGCTGTTTGTTTGCCGTGTCGCCGGGTGACCGGCTGACCCGCGACCAATCCCGCAACAACTCCCGCGCCCGCTGGATATTCCGCACTGTGTTTCCGGCGTAATCCATGCACAACAATCCGATGTCCGGCTGTAGCGTGGCGAACACATCTTCCAAGGTGTCCAGATCTTCGGGGCTGATGGGCGCGGCGGGCGCGCGGGCGGGAATGACCAATTCGCGGCGGGTGAGCAGATAGGCGCGGGCGCGGGCGACCGCTGCCGCCCGCCAGCGCGCTTCCATGATCAGCAGGCTTTCCTGCGTAAAGGCCACGCTGCGCTTTTTGAAAAGATCATCAAACCAATGCGTCAATGTGCCGAGCGCCGTGGTGTCCTCGCTCAACACTCCGGCCTCGACGCTGGTGGTGAAGGCCGAACTGCTCAAGTTCGCGCTGCCCAGCAGGAAGCGCTTGGGTTTGCCGGTCAGGTCGTGGGCGAGATAAAGTTTCGGGTGGTAGGTGACGTTGCCGGAAAAAATCCGCATCTGCACCCCGCTGCTGATTGCCCGTTGTACTGCCGCCGGCTGCGTGATACCCATTTGGTCCGTGCAGATTATCCGCATCTTGGGTAGGTTGAGTTTGCTGGTTTGCTGGTGGAATAATTCCCAGCCGCTTACTTGTAAATAGCTCACGGCCACCGAAAGCGTTTCCGCGCCTTCAACCAGTTCGCCCAACGCTTGCTTAAAGCTCGTTGTGCCTTCGTGCTTGTTTAGGAGGATTTTCACACCCGTCTCATAAGGGGAAAAGTCTGGTGCTGACCTGTTCATTTGCAAGGGTTTAATTGGTCTTCGGGGTAAAATGAGATTTTGATTTTTCCGAGTTTGGCTTTTGGGTTTGGTATGCGCCTGTTTGGGCGCGTGTGCTGTCCCATAGCTTTATTGGAAGCCGGGGAAATACGCCTGCTCGGGCCGCGCCAAGTGGCGAAAGCTGCCGCCTGCTGTCCCATAGCACGCCAGCAAATTGAGCAGATCATATTTCTCCCAGAGCGCCGCCCGCAAAATCGTGAACAGCCGGGTGAAGCTGTGCGCCCAGTTGGAGAGGTGACTGAGGTAGCGCAACAGCACGTAGGTCAACAGCGCCGTCCACACCTGCCAGCGCACGGCGTTGGCGTTGTGGCCCAGAAAATCCGCCAACTGCAAGGTCTGCTTGATTTGTTTGAAGAAGACTTCGATCTGCCAGCGGCAGCGGTAAAGGTCGGCCACGCTGCGCGGACTCCACTCCAGGTTGTTGGTCAGGAAGGTCATTTCCCGTTCCTCTCCATCAATCTCGACCAGCGCCACCACCCGGCGCATCAACTCCGGCGCGGGTTTGTTCTCGTTGCTCAGGACGATCACTTCGTCGCGCAAAATCTTCGGGTCTCTGGAGGCGGGCATTTTCCGCACCACCTCATAGCCCATGTTCTCCTTGGCCCGCGTCACCCAAAAGACCCCGCGCCCGTCCAAATCCCGCAAGTGGCCGAAGTCCACATAACCCTTGTCGAACAAGGCGATTTCGCCGCTCTTCAAGTCGGCGCACAGTTCCCGCGCCCGTCGGTTGTCGTGCTCGGCGGCAGTGTCCACAATGACAAAACCGGGCAAAAGATTCTGCAGATTCAACCGCATATGGGTTTTGGCGGCGGCCTTGCGCCGGCGGTGCTTGGCCCAGTCCAGGCAGTTGGCCACCAGTTCCATGGTCGTGCTATCAATCACATGGATGGGCATCTTGAAACGGAAGGCGGGGCCACGGCGCTGGCCCGCGGCAAAGCCGGGCGTCTGTGCTTTCAAATGCTCCAGGACCCGCCAGAAGAGTTGTTCGGCCATCTGGGCCGGACGCTCCCGGTTGGCGTGGGAGAGGCCGTTGCGGCTGGGGGCGCTGGCGCCGCGCAAAGTGGACAGCGGCCCGGAATGCAATTGCAGCGAGTCGCACAGATCGTTGAGTCCGATGCAATGGGTGAGTTGCGCGTCCAGCAAACTGACCGTGTGACTCCACGGACTGAAGGTGCGCGACTTATCCAGAGCCCCGGTCTCCCGCGCTATTTTGGAGACTTCATGCGCAGGAATGAGATTGCAAATCTGGCGCAAAACGTTAAACCGGGACCGTGTTGGTTTGATTTTTTTGTTTTTCATGCCTGCCTTGTGGCAGGTTCAAATGGTCAAGCCAACACTTTTTTCCAATTTCCTGTGGGATGGCTGTGGAGGATTTTCATTCAGCTATGAATAGGTATTCAACAACTTCGTTCCTGTTGTCACCAACTTTGTGTGCATGGTTGCCGTGATGATATCGGTGAGCAGATTCGTAAACTGTCACTTTCGATTTTTCACTTTTCAGCAACTCGATCATCTCCGCTTTACTTGGAATGCAATTAGAAGAATACGAAATAGCCAGTGTTGCGTTGCGGAAATGATGAAACAATTTCTGAAACGCCTGACCCGCGCGAGCTTTAGTACAAAAAGCTGTTTCATACGACCTAATCTTTTTCGTGGTGGTATCTGTAAGTTCGACCCCCTTCCAATAACTACAGTAACCTTCGACAAAGTGGTAACGGCGCGTGTAATCGCAATCCGAAAACGGGCTAATGTAGGGTGTGTCAACGTAAACCAAGTCGGCAAGGTCAGGCTGCAAATCAAATACGTCTAAATTGAAGGCTTTGTTTTGGTGGCCGTTTGAGAACACCGCGCTATTGAGGGCATTAACCGCGATCAAAAATTGCTCTCGCATGGAAAGCTTCAAATCTTTTCGCCCATCCCAGCCTTTGATGCCGGTAAATGTGAACATTCCACGCGGACGCTTCTTCATGCACGCACGCGATGCTGCCGCAAGTGCCAGGGAAATCTTTAGCGGTGATTCCAATTCGTGAATATTCGCCCAAAGGTTGTCGAGAAACACGCAATCCATTTCGACGAAAAATAAATCTCTGTAAGTATCGCGAACAAATGTCGGTGCGGAAGTGTTTGGTCGCACCAATTTGTTAACATCTTCCTCCGTCAATTTGGTTGAGTTGTTTTCGATTGTAGCGCGGGCGGTTTGAAAACAGAAATTCAAGAAGTCGTTTGCGTAAACTCGCGCGCCAGTTTGCTTAATGGCGTATCCGACACAAGCGCTTCCAGAAAACGCATCAAGCGCCGAATTGAACTTTAGCTTGGCAAGGTGCTTGAGAATGAAGGGAAGCAAGCGTTGTTTGCTGCCCATGTATTTCGTTTCAGGAAACTCCGGCTCGGCGGATGAGGTGAAGAATACCTGCGGTTGTTTTGCGGGGCTTGTATTTGAAACGACAAGCTCTGAAATGTTGCCACGCCTGCCGGGTTTGCAATTTATGAATCTCGGCGCGGAAACAACCTGTATCGGAAAGCCGGCGTAGAGTTCGCGGGTGCGCGGATGTTCGGAGTTGGACAAGACCACGCGGCAGCCTTTGGCATCCAATTCGCGGAAGACACGCGCCAGTTCCACCTGGTCGGCCTCGCGAAATTGTTCGAGCGTGTAGCGCTTGAAATCAGAGTAGGCGGAGATGGGCAGATACGGCGGGTCAAAATAAATGAAATCGCCGCGGCGCGCTTCGTCCACGGTCTTGCGGAAGTCCTGCGCCTCCAGTTGCGTATTCTGCAACACGTCGGACGCCGCCAGCAGGTTGTCGCGGGAATAAAGATTGGGAGTTTTATTGGAGCCGACGGGCGTGTTGAATTCGCCCTTCGCATTGACACGCCAGAGACCGTTGAAACAGGTTTTGTTGAGAAAGATCGTCCGGGCGGCGCGCGCCAGATCGTCGGTCAGATCCTGCTGCTTGCGGATGTTGTAAAAGTAGGTGTCGCCATCGGCGCGGAAGCCGCGCGAATGTTCGTCTAGAAGCTGCATCAATTCTTCCGAGCGGTCGCGGACGACGCGGAAGCAGTTGATGAGTTCCTTGTTGCCGTCGCGCAGGAATGGCCGCATATCCGGAAACCGGTGCTTCAAATGAAAGAACACGGCGCCGCCGCCGAGGAACGGCTCAAAATAGCGGTCAATCTCGTGCGGGAAAAACTCCTCAAGCTGCCGGAGCAAACTGGCCTTGCCTCCTACCCATTTCAGAAACGGCTGCGCTTCGATGCGTTTTGGCACCACGAACGGCATGGCGATTTGTTCGTCGTTTAATCTTCCGTTTCCTTCGGGAGCATGGAGGGACGGGTCAGGAATGTTTCGACGGACTTTGTAGCGGACTTTTTGAGTTGGCTTCTTGTCTGTCCGCTTTCGCTTAGTCTTTGATTTCGGTAGATACATCAGCTAAATGTTGTTGTCATTTTGTGCCGGTTAGCACATTGAGAATTTACGGGCATAACTCGCCACACACGCCGCGGATTTCCTTTTGCAATTTTCGCCGCCCCAATCACTCATGTTGAACGGCGGGTTGGCGAGGTCCTTCCGGACGGGCAGAAAATCGGCCTTGAGGTTGGGATGCAAATCCGCCTGGAAGTAGTCGGCGGCGGCCCAAAGCTGGGCTTCAAAGTCAAGCCCCGCGCCGTTTGATTTCTTGGGTGTGGTTTCTTTAGGCATGCAGATTGAAGGCAATATTATCCCCGCGCGGCCCGAATGCAAAGCCGGGAATTGTGCGCCGACATCAGGCGGGCGCCTCTTGACAGTGCTACGAGGGTCAGACACAAGAATAATACAGGAGTGCGCCCGTCCTCGGGCGCAGCAGCGTGAGAAACTCGGCGCGCCGGTGATCTTTCTGCGCACCCAAAAAACTCCTGGCTTGCTGCGGCCGGGGACGGCCGCACTCCGCCGGTAACAGTCCCGGGATGCGCCGACATCAGCCGGCCGGTTCGTCCGAGGCTCAGTCGCGCCGTTCATCAAGTTCCCATTTTTCACACGTCCAGCTTTCAACAGATTCTGGGCAACTGCTCGCCGCTGGCCATGTCGAGAATGCGGCTGGCGCCGATGGCGCTTTGCAAAACCACCAGCGGCGGGTGGCCCTCTTCGACCGCGCCAATCCTTCCGGCGCCGGCGCCGCCTTCGTGCTGCCGCATAATGAGCAAAGCCCGGTCCGCGTCGCTGGCTGGAACGAAGGCCACGAAGCGTCCCTCACACGCCACCTGCAACGGGTCCAGCCCGAGCAGTTCGCAGGCGGCATGAACGTCCTCCCGCACGGGCACGGATTTCTCGTCAATCATAATTCTCCGCCGCGCGGCCTGCGCGATTTCGTGCAGCGCGCTGGCCAGGCCGCCCCGAGTCAAGTCCCGCAGGCAATGGATTTCCACGCCGGCGGCCAGGAGTTGCCGCACCAGATCGGACACCGGCGCGGAATCGCTTTCAATCCTGCCCTGGAACTCCAGGCCTTCGCGCACGCTCATGATGGCCAGGCCATGGCGGCCCAAATCGCCGCTGAGCAGCACCGCGTCGCCCGTCCGCACGCTGCCCGGCGCGATCGTCAGAGCATGTTCAATGACGCCAATGCCCGCCGTGTTGATGAACAGGCCGTCGCCCTTGCCCTGATCCACCACCTTGGTGTCGCCGGTGACGATGCGCACGCCGCTACGCTCCGCCGCGTCGCGCATCGAACCGACCACGCGGCACAGCGTTTCCATGGCCAGCCCTTCTTCGAGGATGAAAGCCGCGCTGAGCCAGAGGGGCCGCGCGCCGCTCATGGCCAGGTCGTTGACGGTGCCGTGGACGGCCATCGAGCCAATGTCGCCGCCCGGAAAGAGCAGCGGCCGGACCACGTAGGAATCGGTGGTGAAGGCCAGCCGCCCGGCCGGGAAGGGCAGCACCGCGGAGTCGTGGCGGCCTTCCGCGGGCACCCCGCCGAAAGCGGCAAAGAACACCTTCTCCAGCAGTTCATGCATCAATTTGCCGCCGCCGCCGTGGGCCAGGAGAACGCGCGGATACTGGCCGATGGGGATCGGGCAGGCAGGAGTCAATTCCGTTCCGGGCTTCATGGTTTAGCGCGCCGGTTCGGCGGCCAGGGCGCGGTTGCGATAACGGTAATAAGCCGCGCACGCGCCCTCGGAGGAAACCATGGGCGCGCCAAGTGGATGCTCGGGGGTGCAACCCTGGCCGAAGGCCGGACACTCGGCCGGTTTGATCCGCCCCTGCAACACCAGCCCGCTCAGGCATTCGGGCGGCTCGGCGGTGTGGTGGTCGGCCAGCCCAAACTTTTTCTCGGCGTCCCATGCTTCATATTGACTCCTCAAGGCAAGCCCGCTGGCGGGGATTTCGCCCAGCCCGCGCCATTTGCGCGGCACGACTTGAAACACCTGGCGGATCAGGGCGCGGGCGTGTTCGTTCCCCCCGGGCGCACGACGCGGACATACTGGTTCTCCACGGCGGCCCGCCCTTGCTCCAGTTGCCGCACGCACATCAACACCCCCTGCAGAATGTCCAGCGGCTCGAAACCCGTCACCACAATCGGCACCTTGTATTTGGCCGCGATCGGCTCGTACTCGGCGCAGCCCATCACGGTGCAGACGTGGCCGGCCGCCAGGAAGCCCCGCACCCGGCACTCGGGCGAGGCCAGCAGCGCTTCCATGGCCGGCGGCGCCAGCACATGCGCGGTCAGCAGTGAAAAATTCTTGACACCCTGCTCGGCCGCCTGGTGCGCCGCCATCGCCGTGGCGGGCGCCGTCGTCTCAAAGCCCACCGCGAAGAACACCACTTCCCGGGAAGGATTTTGCGCGGCGATCTTCAGCGCGTCCAACGGCGAATAAACCATGCGCACGTCCCCGCCGCCGGCCTTGGCCGAGAGCAAATCCGAGGCGCTTCCCGGCACGCGCAGCATGTCCCCAAAGGAACAGAGGATCGCGTCCGGCCGCGCGGCGATCTCGATGGCTTTGTCAATGTATTCGAGCGGGGTGACGCAGACGGGGCAGCCGGGGCCGTGGATCAAGGTGATGAATTTGGGCAGAAGTTCATCAATCCCGAACTTGACGATGGCATGAGTTTGTCCGCCGCAGACCTCCATGATGGCCCAGGGCCGGGTGGTGAGGCGCGCAATCTGGCGCGCGTAATCGCGGGCCGTCGCGCCGTCGCGGTATTCGTCCAGGTATTTCACGGGCCGCCTTCCTTCAATTCCAGCAAGTCCTCCATCTGGCGCAGATACTCGAAGACGGCGTTGGCCTCGCTCTCGTCCACGGTGCTGAGGGCGAAGCCGACATGGACGATGACGTAATCGCCGACTTT
Source organism: uncultured Verrucomicrobiae bacterium (assembly GCA_963707025.1). GTDB lineage: Bacteria > Verrucomicrobiota > Verrucomicrobiia > Limisphaerales > Palsa-1400 > JBEKOF01. The sequence continues at coordinate 741,356 of CAVPOM010000018.1, forward strand.
GGCCTCGGGCACATAAGCGAGGTTGACGTCCTTCTGGATGCCGCCGAAATCCACCTGGCCCGTGCGCGACAGCGCCTCCCCGCCGCTCACGGTGGTGATTCTTCCTGGAATGGCCAGACACATTGTAGAACATTCTACGGCCTGGACGGGCGATGGGCAAGGCTTGGTCGCGGCGCCAATCTCCGCCGCCTCGCCTGATTTTTCGGGGGTGCCTTAATTTGAATTTTGTGTGGGTGGTTTTGATTGGATTTGGGTCGGCATATCGGAAAACGACACAAGGTGCGCCTGCCGGAGTTCGGCCTCGCCGATGATTCGCACTTTGCGGTCGGCATATATGCCAAACAGTGCATAGTCCGGCACACGAGCGCAAAGTATGAGCGCCTGACCACCTACAGGCGGCTCCGAAGCATTGTAGAGGAGATCACGATAGCCAAAGATCGAAGTAGTGTTGAACTGCCTCATCACCGCTTCATCCTTCAAAGCGTCTTGAACCCCTTGCACTGATGGAAACCGCCCGTCCCTTTGAAGCTTTTCCAGTTGACTCAGCGCAACGTCAAGTTGGCCCTTGATGGCGTTTTGCACAGCCTTCCCTTCATTTCTGCTCTGCCACAATGAAAGCGCCATTGTGGCGATCAATATTGCAATGACTGGGCAAGTTATCTGCCACTTATTCATTTCTTCCACCTCGCTTGCGCCGCAAGCCTATTGTGGTTGGGAAAAACCCAAAAATCATAGCCTCACCGATTCCAGATTTCATTTCTGCTTTAGGGGTGCCCCACGCGGACGCCTATCCACGCCGCGCGTTCGAGCCGCTGGAAGGCTTTCTTGCGACTGATCATGGGAGATTTTTCGCCGAGTTGAATGGCGCGAAGGATGGCCAAGTCCTCCAGGCTCTCGCGCAGGGCATCGCGCAGCAAATCCTGGCGTTCTGCCAAAACTTCGGCCAGAGCGGTTTTAAGGAGTCCTTTCAAGCGGCGTTCTTCAACGGCGGTCATGACACCGATCTAAGGAGAAAACACGTGCAAGTCAACAGAAAGACCCAGGAGGGTGGCAACGATTTGTCCCAAGGCGATCCCGCCGTCATTCGGCGGAATGCGCTGAGGCCAATAGGGCCGGAAACCTTCCTGTGCCAGGCGGGCATGCGTCCTTTCGGTCAGATACCGGTTCTGGAAGCAGCCGCCGGACAGCGCCACCTGCGAGTGTCCGGTCCGCTTCGCCACGGCGACGATGACCTCGGCCAGCGTGTTGTGGAATTTCGCGGAAATCAATCCCACGGGAAGTCCGCGCTTGATGTCAAGCAAAATGTCCTTCAGCATGGGACCCCAGTCCGCGACCAGCATAGGCTCGCCACGCATTGCCTCAGCAAGGGGTGGGCCGGGAAAGGCAGGGTGGGCCCTCCGCTGCCCGCCGTCGGGCATTGGCGGAGGAATGAACGTCGGACTGCCGTCGTGCGGCGGGCAGGGGACTGCCCGCCCTACCAGCCATGACTGACGCATTTGCGCGCCCCCCGTCTGGTCCTGGCCGGCGATGTCAAATGAATAGGCTTCATCGGTCTTGATGCGGCCAATGGCAAACTCCAGTTCCATCGCCGCCTGCCCCTCAAACCGGGCGATCTGCCGCAGGCCGAGCAAGGCGGCCACGCCGTCGAACAACCGCCCCGCGCTGGAGGTGAGCGGGGAGTTGAGGCCGCTTTTCAACATGGTGGTCAATGCGGCCGGCGAGGGCGCCGACCGCGACACGCGAGGGCGCGTGTGCTCCCCGGACGAGTGCTCCGGCGAGAAATTGGGACAGGGCGCGGCAAAGGACTTCAGGGGCGGCAGCTCGCCCGCGGCGAGCGCGCTTTCGCCAAACACTTCGTAAAGCATCCCCAGGGCGGCCCGGCGCGGCTCCTTGACGGCCTGCTCGCCGCCGGCCAGGCGGAAGGGCCGGAGATGCGCCACGCGCCGGCACCCGGTTTCAGTCAACAAGAAAAATTCCCCGCCCCAGACCGTTCCGTCCTGGCCATGGCCCGTGCCGTCCCAGGCAACCCCCAGCAGCGGCGGCGCCAGTTCGTTCTCGGCGGCGCACGCCAGGACATGGGCGATGTGATGCTGCACCGAAATGCTCCGCGCGCCCGGCTTCCGGGCGGCAAGGGTCGTGGCGAATTGGGTCGAAAGGTAGCCGGGATGGCCGTCATGGGCTATCCGCCCTGGTTCGGCTTCATAGAGGCGCTCAAAATCGGCGATGACGCGAAGATAAGCCTCGTAAGACTCCAGCGTTTCCAAGTCGCCGATGTGCTGGCTGACAAACACCTGCGGCCCGATGGCCAGCGCCACCGTGCTTTTCAAATGTCCTCCCACCGCCAAAACCGGCGAGGCGGGGTCCAGGGCGGTGGCCGGCCTTCCGTCCGTCAAGCGCAGGGGCAGGGGCGCATAGCCGCGCGCCCGGCGCAAGACCTGCTCGCTTCCCAGCACCACGCGCACCACCGAATCATCCACATGCCGGACAATCGGCCGGTTATGCACCAGGAAGACGTCGGCGACATGGTGGAGCCTTTGCAGGGCCTCGCCTTCCTCGATGCAAATGGGTTCGTCGCTCAGATTGCCGCTGGTCGCCACCACTGGAAAGTTCAGTTCGGCCATCAGCAAATGGTGCAGCGGGGAATAGGGAAGCATCACACCCAGGTTCGGATTGCCCGGCGCGACCGAAGGCGCCAGCGCCGCCAGCCTTTGCAGCAGGACGATGGGAGATTCGGGCGAGACCAGCAGGCGCGCTTCCGTGTGCTCGACGCGACAATCGGCACGGACCGCTTGCAACGACGGATACATCACGGCCAGAGGTTTCTCTTCGCGCTGCTTGCGTTGGCGCAGGCGCCGCACCGCGTCTTCGCGGCGCGCATCCACCAGCAACTGGAAGCCGCCGATGCCCTTGAGCGCCAGAATTTTTCCATCGCGGACGGTTTTCGCCGCCTGCAACAGGGCTGGGTGATGCGTGGCGAGCACGGCCCCCCCGGCGTCCCACAATTCCAGATGCGGACCGCACTGCGGACAGGCATTGGGCTGGGCGTGGAAGCGGCGGTTCTCCGGGTCGCGGTATTCCTGCGCGCATTGCGGGCAGAGGGCGAAGCCTTTCATGGAGGTGTTGGGGCGATCGTATGGGAGCGACTCGACAATGGAGAAGCGCGGCCCGCAATGGGTGCAATTGGTGAAGGGATACAGATGCCGGCGATTGCCCGGATCAAAAATCTCACGCCGGCATTCCGGACAGGTGGCCAGGTCCGGCATGATGATGGCCGTCTTGCCGCCGCCGCTTGCGCTGGGCCGGATTTCAAAATCGGCCAGGCCCGTCGCGTCCAGCCACCAGGATTCCAGGCTCTGGATGAAACTGGGCGGCGGCTTGTCCGTCTCGAGGCGCGCGAGAAATTGCTCCAGGCTGGCGCGCGGCCCTTCCGCTTCAATGAAAACTCCCTGGCCGGAATTATGGACCCACCCGGCCAGGCGGAGTTCCGCCGCCAGGCGATGGACAAACGGGCGGAAGCCGACCCCTTGGACGGCGCCACGCAGGGCAATTTTCAAGCGCGTTGTTTGGGCACTCCCACTCATTAGAACCGGAATTATGTGAGAATTGAGGGTAGTTTTGGTCCGCGAAACACTAAATCCCTAGTAAAACAGTAGAGTAATGAATGTATGGAATGACAGGGCGATGGGGGTGGTCAAGGTTGAAAAAACGGTTTGACCCGGTTTGACCCGGTAGAGTAGGCGAAGTGGAAGGAGGCGGATTGAACTGACCGCAGTTGTCAGTCTCGCGCTGCCACTTCGCCCCTCATCGAACCGAACGGACGGATTTCCCATATTCGGCTCTCCGAACTCATTCATCGGGCCGCCTTCCACTTCGCCGTGGTCGGCAGTTCATAGAGTCCATAACGCTGGTGCAACTGCTCGGGAACGTAGTGTTCCCACAGGCTGCGGCGGCAACCGTGTTTGCGCCACAGCCAGCGCCGAAAGCGGTTTTGGCTGTAGTGTTTCATCCGGTTCATCACCGAGACGCTGTTGCCGTAGTGGAAGTAGCCCGCCCATCCGCGCAAGACTTGGTTGACCTCTTTGACCACCTCCTGTATCGGACGCCCCTGCGTCCAGTGGTTGAGGATGCCGCCCAGTTTCTCGCGCAGGGCCCCCGGCTTTTCTGGCTGGGTTGAACGTGCAGGTAGCCGCGCCCTCCAAAGGACTTGCGCCAGGTCAGGTTGAAGCCCAGGAAGTTGATCCCTTCCTTGCGAATGTTCACAATTCGGGTTTTGACTTCGTTGAGGGTCAGCCCTTTGGCTCGAAGCCATTTCTTGAGCCGCGCTATCAGCCCTCCGCCGCACCCCGCCGCGCACGCGATGACAAAGTCATCGGCGTAGCGCACCATGCGGGCTTGGCCGGAGGTTTTCTCGTTCACCCCGTGATCCAGCGGGTTGAGGTAGAGGTTGGCCAGCAGCGGCGAGATGACCCCGCCTTGCGGCGTGCCGCGCCGGTTGGGGATCACTCGCTTGGTGCCGTCCTGGTCTTCCTCCGCGACCGGGGCGCGCAGCCAGCTCTTGAGGAGCCGCAGCACGCTGCCGTCGCTGACCCGCCGGGCCACGGCCTTCATCAGTTCCCGGTGCGGAATCGTGTCGAAATATTTCGTCAGGTCCGCGTCGATGATTTCCACGTAGCCTTGCTGCACTGCTTGTTGGATTTCCGCAATGGCTTGGTGTGCCCGGCGTTTGGGCCGAAAGCCGTAGGAGCGCGGATGAAAGTCCGCCTCCAAGATCGGCATCAGCACCAGATACACCGCCGTTTGCACCACCCGGTCCTTGACCGTCGGGATGCCCAACGGCCGTTCCCCTCCGCTGCTCTTGGGAATCATCACCCGCCGCACCGGGCTGGCCCGATACGTCTTGGCTTTGAGTTCTGCTTGCAGGCGGTCGAGCCATTGCTGGCGCAGGGCCGGGTCGGCGGTGATGGACTCCATACTCTGTCCGTCCACTCCCGCGGCCCCGCCGTTGCGCTGTTGCGCTGCCAAGGCGGTTTCGAGCACGTCCTTGCGCAGCAATTCCCCATACAGGCTCCAGAACCGATACTTCGGCTCTGCTTTGGCTTTCCGATAGAGCGCGATTTGAAGCTGCCGAACTTTCTCCGGGGTTGCTATCCGGGTCGCCCCGGCCATCCCCGCATCCTTCGCTTCGCCTCCACGCATTGAGCAAGTGTTCCCCCTTTGCGTTCGCTCGCGCAACTCCCGGCGGAAATCCGCCTGGAGCGCAAACAAGTCCACGCTACTATGAGGAACTCCGACTTCTCCGGCAGGGCCGCTCGCCTGACTGGTCTTGCCAGCTTGCGCGGGCGGTTGGGCTGGCCGCCCGCCGCCGGAGTTCTCCCAGCTTACCTTGGTTGAACTTCCAGACGTGCCGTCCACGCCGACCCCGCCGGAGCGTTGAGAAGGCTCTGACTGTTGCCCTGCCTCCTCCCTGCGGCCTTCGCCGGTCAAACAGCGGCTCGGCTTGTCTCCGGTTCTAAACTTATCGAGGCTCATTGGATGTGGTTCATTTTCATTACGGCCCGTCTGTTCATCTCCCTCAGCTTCCAACCCCGCCTCGCGGCGGCGCTGTTGAGGTCGTGTTCCGTCGTGAACAGCCTAATTCGACGGGCGGGACTTTCACCCGCGTTCCAACCAACTTCACTGGCGCAACGTTTGACCTGGTTTGACCTGGAAGGCTGGTTTTGGTGTGTAAGCTACTCATGGAAAGGCACTTGGGTTGATGCACCGCAAAATGGCCCAAAACGCGCGGGAAAAGGCACTGCCGCAAGGCAGGAATCATAAAGTCCACCGATTTGGTAGAGTATTGTATGATTCTGGAGTGATGGAGTGATGGGGTGATGGAGTGGTGGAGAGATGGCGGCGGGGCGGCCAGCCGCCGTTGCGTTTTGCCCGCCATTTGCGCGATCCGTCATCACTGAGGGTATAGTAGTGGTTAAGTCAGAAGTTGTCAACGGATAGTTTCGGGATTCCGGCAGCGCGGATGAATGGGTTGTTTGACCTCCTCCCGGGGGAGCGGGTGGCGCGCAACACCGGGCTGAATGATTCCATCCCGTTGAGATAAAACAATCCCTGGCTTGCTGCGGCCGGGGACGGCCGCACTCCGCCGGCAGCAGTGTCAAGAAGCGCCCATGCCGTTGGTGACGAACACTTTCTGATTGCGTCTTCACCAGTTTTTGGGCAATCCGTAGATGCATGAAGCTCCGGTCGCAAGCAACAGCAGTTTTATGTCTGCCTTGGGTGGCTTTCTTTGCCGCACTACAGGGGTATGGCCAAGAGGCAACGGAAGCCAATGGCGCTGCCGGCTTGCAGGGGATTCCGCTTCCGTGGTACTCCAGCCAGCCCGGCGGGAGGGATAAAGCGGCCGAGGCCGCGCATGGTTCCAATTCTATTCCGCAGCCGCAGATGCCCCGCCCGAACTTGCCTCCGACACCGGGCTTTATCGTGAATGCCATTCGGATTGTGGACGGCAATGACAACCCCATTGCCGCAACCGCGGGCGTGCCCTTTTGGGTGGAAATAGATTTTGAATACGATAACCCGGTCTGCACCTACTACACCCTGGCCCGCGTCGTCAACGGCTGGACCAGCACCGCTCCGCCCATCAACTGGGGCTGCGGTTACAGCGGCCAGACTTTCTGGAACCATATTTGGGGCCCGTGGTTGATGTACAAACCCGGAACTTACCCGATTACAGCCACGGTGGATTCAGGCAACGCGGTTACCGGAGCCGGTCAAGCCGGCAAAACGATGACGATCAACCTGGTGGTCGGCGGCTCCATCCTCCCGCAATGGGCGCTGGTGGATGTAGAATTCGGACGCAGCAATCTGAGCACGGGCACGGATGTGATCGTTGGAAGCATGGATGACGCGTTTGATTTCCTGCACCCTTGGTTCACCGGCAATGACTCGCGCGGGCGGCCGCGGCTCATCGCGGCGGTCCAGAACAGCCTGGGCGTTGGGGGCAGCCCAACCAATGCCACCCACTCCACGGGCGTCCTGGGCATTGTCCTGGCGCGGGGCGCGAACGAGGGCGACATCACCGGCCTGGCGCCCGATGCGCGTTACGTTAGCGCAGAATTCATCAACCGTGCCAACGTTGCCGGACTGCCGGAGTTGGATGTTCTCGATGCCGCGAATGTCCTCCTCACCAACGGCGCCGAAGTGATCAATATGCCTTGGTCTTGGTGGACCGGTTCGGTCCCCGACAGTGAAAGCGGTGAAGCGCCCATTACCGACCTCATGGCCGATTATCTGGCTTACGCCAGCAATATGGTCTGTGTGGCCTACGTCAACGAGCTGAAATTTCCCACCATTCCCACCGCGCCCGGCGCGGCCCGCAATGTCATCACCGTCGGCGGGCTGGACCAGGATCTGGAACAGGCTTGGAGTTTCGATAACTACGGGCCGACTCTGGATGGCCGGTGCAAACCCGATCTTCTCGGCGACAGCGCCACCAACTGCATCGCCCCATACTGGGACTGGCGTGAGGGTTTTCCGGACGCCATAGGATTCTGGGGCAACAGTTTTGCCGGGCCTTTTGTCACCGGGGCCGCCGTGCAGATGATTGGCTACGCCAAACAACATGGCCTGAATCGGGACCATCGCCTGATCAAAGCCCTGATCATGAACTCCGGCGTGACTGCTCTGAACGATGTAGGTTCGCCTTGGTCCAACTCGCAGACTGTGCCGCTGGATAACCAGCAAGGCACCGGCATTCTGAATCTCCAGCGCGTTTACGCCATGTATTCCGCCGGCCGGCAACCGACGGGTCCCGTGGCCGTCCCCGGCTTTGATTTCACCCCCATCTTCGGCACCAACGCTCCCGGCGTCAACACCCTCGGCTCCACCAACGGCGTGGTCAGTTACCGGCTCGGCAGTCCGGCCGCCGCCTCCGCCGACCTGGATGTGACTCTGGCTTGGGACCGGCACACTTTCTGGTCCGACGTGAACGGCAACGGCCGGATTGACGCGGGAGATACTTTCTACGTCAACAACAATACCGATGCCCAGAACAAACTCGAGCTGGTCCTCTATTGTAACGGAGTGGCCATCGCCCAATCGGTGAGCGCGTTGGACACTATTCAACATCTGCACTTAACCGGCTTGTCGCCGGGCGCTTACGAATTGAAGGTGGAACGCCACTTTGTTCCCAATTCCGGCGGGAGCGAGCCTTATGGCCTGGCTTGGTATTCGAGCGTGCCCTGGACCAATCTGCCCCCGACAGTGGTTTTCCTCGGCGCGGCCCTTGGCGCGGGCAACGTGGCGACCCTTCAATTCCAACTCGTGAGCGGACAAGCCGGAGATTTTCAACTCCAGAGCACAACGGACCTGACCCCTCCGGTTGTCTGGACCCCGCTGGCCAATGTGCCTTTCACCCAGACCGGCTTGAACAACTTTCAGATGCAAACCCCGCCCGGCCCATCCGGCGCTCATTTTTTCCGGCTCAGCGCGATTCCTTAGCCGAATCCATGCAGAAGAGAACCGCTGATGAACACTGATGGACACGGATTCTCCGGCGCAGAAAAGGGGGCTTCTCCGTGCCCATTTCGGCCACTATTTGGTGGCTCCATCCAGTAGCAGGAAAAAGCTGATCATTGCCTTGTCTTATCCGTGTTTATCTGTGTTCATCCGTGGTTCCAATTACATCGTTCCGGCTTAGAGCGTTTTCAAGAAAATTGTAGCCGCAGCACGCGGGAGGGTCCCGGTCCCGAATTATCGGGACCCGCCGCGGCGCGCACGGAGTGCGCGCCCTACCTTCCTCGTTTCGGCTACATCATTTCTTAAACCGCTGCAGGCGGGGGGCTTTCAAGCGGAAAGGGGTCCTGGCATCGCCACCTGGCTGGTGGACTCCATCGCTCCATTGCCCCTGCGCCAACTGCGGGCCATTGCGGATGGCGCCGGGCTTGTTTGGCGCGGCGCCTATTACGGCCATCCCGCCATGCCCAGCGCGCCCCATCGCGCCGATTTTGCCCTTTCCACCTTGACCGTTGGGCTTCTAAAATGGGGCATGACGAAGGACGAAGCGTTGCAGGTTTTTCGCCAGACCGGCGCGTTGCTGGAAGGGCACTTCATTTTGCGCAGCGGTTTGCACAGCCGCCAGTTCTTCCAATGCGCCCTGGCTTTGCAGGAGATGCCCACGGTGGAGAAACTGGGGGCCGCGCTGGCCGACAGGGTGCGGCCGCTCGGCGCCGCCACGGTCATTTCCCCGGCGATGGGCGGCCTGGTCATCGGGCAGGAGGTGGCGCGGCAACTGGGCGCGCGCTTTATTTTTGCGGAAAAAAATGACGACGGCAAACTGGTTTTGCGGCGCGGATTCAAAATCGCCGCCGGTGAGAAAATGCTGGTCGTCGAGGACATCGTCACCAAGGGCGGGCGCGTGCAGGAGACGCTCAACATCGTCCGCGCCCACCACGGCGCGGCTCTGGGGGTGGCGATGATTGTGGACCGTTCCAACGGCGAGGTGAGTTTTGGCGTGCCAGGCTTTCAGCTTGATTTCCCTCAAAGTCGAAGCCTTCGCGCCGGACCAATTGCCGACGGACCTGGCCAACACTCCCGCCGTCAAGCCGGGGAGCAAATGATCGCATGGCCTACGATTCATTCAGAGATTTTTTGCAGGCGCTGGAAAAGGCGGGCGAACTCAAACGCATCAGCCAGCCCGTCGCCACGGAGCTGGAGATCACCGAATTGGCGGACCGGGAAATGAAATCGCCCGGCGGCGGCAAGGCGCTGCTGATTGAAAAACCGACCATCGAGGGCCAGCCTTCGCCCTTCCCGCTCGCCATCAACACGCTCGGCTCGCATCAGAGGATGGCCCTGAGCCTGGGCGCGGAGTCGGTGGAAGCCATGGCGGCGGAATTGGGTTCGCTGATGAGGGCTAGGCCGCCCGCCAGTTTCGGCGAGGTCATCAAACTGCTCGGCACCGCCCTGGAACTGCGCCATGCCAAACCAAAAACGGTGGGCGGCGGCCCCTGTCAGGAAGTGGTGAGGAGGTTTGATGGCGCGCAGAATACGGCGGCGGTCACAGACCGCCGCGACAATTTGCCGACCCTGCTCGACCTGCCGATTCTGAAATGCTGGCCGCTGGATGCGGGACGTTTCATCACCCTGCCCTGCGTGGTGACACGCGACCCGGACACTGGCGAACGCAACGTGGGCATGTACCGCATGCAAGTTTTTGACAGGCAGACCACCGGCATGCACTGGCAGTTGCACAAGGTGGGGGCGCGCCACGGCCAGCGCTACCACGAAACAGGCAGGCGCATGCCCGTCAGCGTTTTTTTGGGCGGCGATCCGGTCTTCACTTTTGCCGCCACCGCGCCGTTGCCGGACGGATTGGACGAATTCGTGCTGGCCGGCTGGCTGCGGAAAAAATCGGTCGAGCTGGTCAAATGCCTGACCAACGATTTGGAAGTGCCCGCCGGCGCGGATGTGGTTCTGGAAGGTTACGTTGATCCCGCGGAGCCGTTGCGCGCGGAAGGCCCCTTCGGCGATCACACCGGTTATTATTCGCTGGCCGATTTTTATCCGGCCTTTCACCTGACCGCCATCACCCATCGCGCGGAGGCGGTTTATCCGGCGACCATCGTGGGGATGCCGCCGATGGAGGACTTTTACATTGGCAGCGCCAGCGTCAAATTGTTCCTGCCCGTTTTCAAAATGACTTTTCCCGAACTGGTGGATTTGGCCCTGCCGGCGGAAGGGGTTTTTCACAACCTGGTCTTTGTCAGCATCAAAAAGACCTACCCCATGCAAGCTTACAAAATCATGCACGGCCTCTGGGGCATGGGCCAGATGATGTTCACCAAGTACATCGTGGTGGTGGACGAGGATGTCAATGTCCACAACACCAGCGAGGTCTTGTTCCGGCTTTGCGCCACGACTGATCCGCAGCGCGACAGCCTTCTCACCAAAGGCCCGGCCGACGCGCTGGATCACGCCACGGCCGAATTCGCCGTCGGCTCCAAAATGGGCCTGGACGCCACCCGCAAGCTGCCCGGCGAAGGCTTCAAGCGCGAGTGGCCCCCCCTGATCAGGATGAGCCAGGAAGTGCGGCGCAAGATGGACCAGCTTTTTCCCAGAGGAGGGCAGGATGGCGGCGCGAAGGCCAAATGAAATTTGAAAATGGAGGGAGGAGCCTGATCCCTGGCCGCTTCTTTGCGAGCACCCCGGCCGCGGCGCGGCAAAAGGAAGCAAACTCCACCCAGGGCACACGCCGGCGCGGGATGCGAAGTGGCAAGCCGGAAGTTTATGGATGCTCCGGCGACCCAAACCCGCCAACTGGCGGAGAGG